>CAVQGK010000001.1:0-799952 GCA_963712005.1 uncultured Chloroflexia bacterium
GAACTGTGACGCCGAAATATCGATGCCGTCCCGGAGGAACGCGCCATCCATGGCGATCCAGCTCGGCACGACGAAGGCTCCAATCGCCTGCGCGTGGCTCGGAAGGATGTCTGATGCGCTGTCGGTGACGATGCGGACATGCGGGCGATTTGGCGTGGGGTTGCCCTGATGCGCCCAGGGAGATCGCATGGAGTCGCTCATGGTCTGTCACCTCACCACCCGCCCACTGCTGTGGGCGCACTGCCTCAGGCGACCATTCGACGATGTTACCGGCGATTATACACGCTGGGCGGTGGGTAGTCCAGACCGCCCGCCAGACATCTGGCTGACATCCAGGCCAGGGTTAATCCCTGCGGAAGAACTCGCTTGCTGGCAGCGGCGTATCCGTCTCAGCCTGGGGATTCTCTATCTCACCCGCGCGTTGCCCGCCGCGCCAGAAGAACCAGGCGAAGAGCAGCGCCGCGCCGCCATACCACGGTACCGCGATGAGCAACGGCGCCTGATAGCCCAGCGCGTTGACAATCAGGCCGCCCGCGAGAGCGCCCAGCGCCCAGGCAATCTGCCAGCTGACGTTATAGACGCCATTGGCGATGACTCGCTCGCGCTCAGGCACCGCCTCCATCAGGAACGATTGCAGCGGCGGGCCAGGAATATTCGCCAGAGTGCTGCGGATGAGATAGGCAACGCAGACCACTGGCAGCACAGGAATGGCGCCCATTAGCACCAGAAACGGCAGCGCACAGAGGTGGCAGATGACAATCGTCCGCACTTTGCCGAAGCGTTGGGAGAGGGGCGCGGCGATCAGCGAGGCGATTGCCAGCAGCACCGTGGCCGTGCCGGTCAGCAGGCCGTACAGGAAGGTGGAGAGTCCCAATTGCTTGACGACATAGATGTTGAAATAGGGGAACCAGAGGCCCGCGCCGACGCCGAGTAGCGCCTGAAAGAGGCTGAATCGCCCGATGACACCGCGCACGCCGACATATATCTTAACGAGTAAGCTATCCAGCCGCTCCCGCAAAGGGTAGGCGGGACTGGAAGTAGCAGAGCTCTCGCGTGGCTGTTCGTGTATGAGAAAGATCGGGATGATTGACGGGACAGCCAGCGCGCCCATTATCAGCAGCGTCAACTGATATGCGCGCGCCTGCGCATACATGGAGAGAAATGGTATGTGCGCCTGGAGCAGCCAGGAATTGCTCATGGCAGACGAGGTGAACCACGCTGGCAGCGCGCCGCCGAGCACGCTCCCAATAATGGAGGCGAGAAACTGCAAGGCGTTGTTCAGTCCGTAGAGGGCGGTGCGGTCGCGGGTGGTGCTGTTGGCGGCCAGGAATGGCGCATTGATGACGAGCACGATGGCGACGGACGCGCCGAGGCCAACCGAGGTCAGTATCAGCAGCGGCGGTGTGGGAACGACCAGTTGCAGGAAGATCGCGATGCCGCCGATCATGTCGGACCAGATGAGCATGGTGCGCCAGCCGAAGCGGTTGACCAGAAATTGCGACGGCACAATGCCCAGGCCGCCGCCGACGGTACCGACGAAGGCCAATATCCCAATGAAACCCGCATTGTAGCCGAGCGCCGTGAGGTAGAGTGTATAGATAACGACCAGCGCGCCCGCCGTGATCGCCTGAATCGAGTTCGAGATGAGATAGAGTTGGGCGTTGCGGCTGAGCGCTCGGAATGGATCGACGAAGCTACTGAGCATGCCCATCGGCGCCGTTCTGCTGTGGGGTCTGCGGTGGATTGGGCGCTGCCGGCAGGTTTGGCATATTCCCTGGCGCCAGCGTATCGCCATCGTCGTCCGCGGGTGGCAGTGGCCGTCGTGCGCCGCGCGTGCCAAAGACCATGACGCGCGCGCCTGTGGCGAAGGCTTCCCAGCGGCTCTGGAACTCGGCGACGCCGCCGACGACGCGGTCGCTTCCCTGGACGGCGATGCCCATATATTGCTGCGCCATGGGGCCATACTGGCTGAGAATGGGCATCACATTGCGATGGAGCCACCAGCTACCATAGGCGAGCGCGCCCACGATGACGCAGACGAGCAGGAGCACGAAGCACAACTCCAGCATGAGCAGTGTCCCGGCCATTTGCCCGAGGGTGTGCAGCCACAGTGGCTCAGCGAGAATCATCGGAGATCCCTCCCGTGGCCATCTCGCGCTCGATCTCTTTGCGACGCTGCTGGCGCTGCTCGGCGCGTTTGCGTGGGCGGCCACGTCCGAAGATCGTGCTGGCGACCTCACCCGCGCCGACGACGAAGCTGGCGGTGCGCACGCTCGGCTTGACGGCGAATGCGCTGGCGGCTTTGGCCGTCGCCTGGACGGTGCTGGTGGTGTCCTTCAGTGATTCCAGCACGGGCAGGAGTTCATCGCGCGTGCCCCGTATCGTGCGGATCAGCATAATGGTGGCAAAGGTCAGCGCGCCGAGCATGATCAGGCTGAGCAGCGCGGTAATCACCAGTACGATATCGACGACCACCGGCCACCAGCCAAAGATAGTGGCGAGCACCACGAACGCGATGATGAGAAGACCAACTACAATCGCGCCGATGATGATCCAGGGTCGGTATCGTTCCACGTTTTCCATGAGTGGCGGTCCTTTCGGCACGCGGCGGCACACGCCCGGAAAGCCTACTGCTTCAGATGATGCAGTATGTATGCCATAGTTTATAGCGCGCGAGAGGGTCTTATGGTTGCAAAAATCGCCCGGAGGTGTGTTCGCGCATAGTGTGGGCACGGGGAAGACACGATAAAACGGAGTCCGCACGCGACGGACCCCGTTGGCGTTGCATTTTGCCTGAGCGAATCACAGCGAATCGCAGCGATAAAAAGCTGCTAGGCGTTCTCAGCCTGGGCTTTGTTCAGTCGGGCCATCAGCCGCGACTTGCGACGGTCGGCGTTGTTGCGATGCAGCACGCCCTTGCGCACGGCGCGGTCGAGGTTGCTGATGGCCGTGCGAATCGCCTCTTCCGTCTCGGGCGCGTCGGCGTCGCCAGCGATGGCGTTGCGGGCTTTGGTCACATAGGTGCGCACGGTGGATTTCACCGAGGCGTTGCGGGCGCGGCGCTCTTCTTCAATGCGCATGCGCTTCTTGGCCGAGCGAAGATTCGGCATACTAGAAATTTTCCTCCTGCGATGTGATGCGGCCACGTAGGCGCAGACGCGCGAGCCTCAGAGCGTGCGTCAAGCACGCGAAGCGGCTGCGGGCCGTAGGCCGCGATGCTCTGGCAAAATGGAGGCCGTGCGCTCACTGGCATCTATATGTCTTATTCATGCGCGCACAGCACCGGGATAGTATATCAGATTGCCTGCGCGGCGGCAATGGTACGATTCTCTCGTCTCTGGCAAGGTGGTTCTGAAAATTTGGAGGCGCGCTCTCGGCCATGATGCTGTTTAACAACTTGATCTGGTCACGGCCAGGAGCTGGCGGCTGAAGCCGCGCCTATGGGTTACGCCGCAAAGCCCGCCTGCGCGGGCTCACCAGATGAAGGGTGCAAACGCACATGACCGATTATCGAAACAGCACGTTAAACGCCATGAAGGCCGAGGGCGGTGTGAGAAAGTAGGTTGGCATGCGATTCGCGGCGGGTGCGTATGCAGTGATCTTCGACGGAGCGGGAGGCATGTTGTTTTGCCACCGTCGCGACTGCGACTTCTGGAATCTGCCGGGAGGCGGCGTGGAAGCGGGCGAGGCGCCGTGGCAAGCGGTCGTGCGCGAGGTGCGCGAGGAGACTGGGCTGGAGGTCGAGGTCGAGCGGCTGGCGGGCCTCTATAGCTGGGACGCGCTCGATGAGGTCATCTATTCGTTCGTCTGCCGCGTGATCGGTGGGGCGCTGCTCACCCACACCGACGAGACCGACGACGCCCGCTACTTCGCGCTCGACAATCTGCCCGCCAACACGTTTCTGGAGCACGCCGCTCGCGCCCGCGACGCCGCGTTTGGCTATGCGCACACGGTGCTCCGCATCCCCAACGGCCCATCGGGCAGAGAGCAGGCCAGGCAGAATAACGACGATTAGCTGGACGAGAGATACGGTTCGCAGAGGAGGATGGAGAGCGCGCTCAGGCTATCGGTGATCTCGCCCGCATGCGCCATCCGTAGCGCCTCGGCAACGGGTACGCTCGTCACGTGGATCAGCTCAGTCGGCTCATGTTCGGTCTGATGCTGCTCGACGTCCCGCGCGAGATAGACCATGCACTGCTGCCGGACCGCGCCGTTCGCCGTGTAAAACGTCGTGATATAGCGCAGCGAGGCCGCCTGCCCGCCTGCCTCCTCCAATAGCTCGCGGCTCACCGTCGCCTCGGCATCCTCGCCAGCTTCGATGCCGCCCATCGGGATTTCCCAGCACCACGCGCGTATCGGGTAGCGGTATTGGCGCAACAGCAGCATCTCGCCGGTCGTCGTCACCGGCACGATGGCCACGCAGTCGGGGCGCTCCATGTACGAGTACGTGATCTCGTCGCCGGTGTGCGTGCGCACTGTATCGCGACGGATTGCCAGCCACGGCGTCACATAGGGCTGCTCGCTCGTCAGCGTCGTCCACGGCTGCTCTGGCTCATCCCACGCTCTGGGCCGTTTGTTGCTATCACTCATGGCTGCGCCTCGCCGTCCGCATCTTCTGGCAGCGCCTGGACCAGCGCGCGGAACTGATCGCCGCGGTCGAACTCGTTGAGAAACATGCCAAAGCTCGTGAAGCCCGGCGAGAGCAGCACGATATCGCCGGGAGCCGCTGCCGCGCGTGCCCATTCGATGGCATGCGGCAGGCTATCATACGGCCCTTCGATCAGATCATCCGCTCCGCCTTGCGCCGCTGCCGCCGCCCGTAGCGTCTCGGCGAACGCCTCTGAGGCGGTGCCAGCCAGCAAGATGATGCGTTTAGCGCGTGCCACTGCCTCCGCCGCATAGTCGGAGGGGTCGAGATTCTTGGTGTTGCCCCCCGCGATCAGGACGATAGGCTCCTCAAAGCTGCGGAGAGCCGCCACACCCGACATGGGAGCGGTGCTGGCGCTATCGTTCACCCAGGTGACGCCGTTCAGCCTGCGCACCACCTCCAGCCGGTGGGGAACGCCCATGAAGCTGGTGACGGCGCGGGCAATCGCCTCGCGCTCCACGCCTATCAGCTCAGCGGCGAGCGTGGCGACCTGCACATTGCCGAGATTGTGGTCCCCGCGCAACCGGATGTCACTGGCATAGGCGAAGGGACGCCGGGTATCGGGCTGGTCGCGCAGCCAGGCGGTGCGCCTCTCCGGGCTGTAATACCAGACCGTTCCGGCGGGCGCCTCCTGACCATAGCGCAGGGTATAGTCGTTGTCGGCGTTGAAGAGCGCGATGTCGTTCGGCCCCTGATAGCGGAAGATGCTCGATTTGGCCTCGCCGTAGTCTTCCATTGAGTCGTAGGCGTTGAGATGGTCGGGCATGAGATTGGTGAAGATGGTCAGGTGCGGGCTGCGGCGGACGGTGTGAAGTCCCTCGAGCATCCAGTTGCCCAGCTCCAGCACCACCCAATCATCCGCAGTGATCTCCGGCAGGAGTGAGAGTGTCTCGATGGCCCCGACATTGCCGCCGAGAAATGGGCGCACATTCGCTACCGTCAGAATATGATGGAGTAGTCGCGTGATGGTGCTTTTGCCGCGCGTGCCGGTGATACCCGCGATCTTCCCGGGGCAGGCGCGAAAAAACCAGGCGATCTCCATCTCCACACGCCGCCCCGCCGCGCGCGCCGCCGCCAGATAGGGCGAATCGCGTCGGACGTTGGGGTTGCGCACCACCACGTCAGCCTGCTCGAAGTCGGCGGTATCGTGACGACCCAGCACATAGCGGATGGGCAATCCTTCGAGCGTCGCGATGCTCGAAGCGAGCATCTCCGGCCCGCGCAGATCGGTGACAATCACCTCAGCGGCTCCCTGCGCAACGGCATAGCGCGCTGTCGCCACGCCGCCGCCGAGAATGCCGAGGCCCATCACCAGCACGCGTCGCCCACGTAGCCCATTGGGGTCGCCTGGTGTCGTCACGATATCCCGCCAACCGTCGTCCGCCCTCATGCATGCTCCTCACGTGCCTGCCGTGCTTGCTGTACCTGCCGTACCTAATCCAGAGCATCGATAGACGCTGGACAAGTTCGCCTCAGCTATTATCCGCGCAAGGGGGAGTGGCGTCCAGCACATTGTGCCTCATCTGAAGGATTTGAGACGCTATGTGGGTGGAAGATGCGTGGAGGAGCGCATGCCAGGGCGCGGTATTGGCCTGGTACGCGGTCGGAGGATGAGCGCAGAAGAGGCGAAGAATACGCGAATATTCCGAGCTTAACAATTGGCACTTGACAAAGTACCCAAGAATCGGTGAAAATTGCGTTCAACTTCTCCCGGTGGCTCGCGCGAAGACCTCTGCTCCGCTCCGCAGGCGGTTTCTTTCACGAGCCAGAAAACGCAGCGTGTGAGATATCTGTCATACCATGCGTAGTACTGTGAAGTATGACCAAATGTGGCACCGGGATAGCACACATCATCGTCCGTCACATCCACGCCGCGACGTTGCGGTGACCGGCATCGAGGCTGGGCAGGATGGAAGCGCGAGGAGACATACGGTGCACGACGAGTGGCCCGATGACGCTTTATACTGGGGTCTGGTGAAGCGGGATCCGCTTGCCCTTGAGGCTCTTATGAGGCGCTATTCGCGCGAGATGTCGTATTTTATCCGCGTGGTGCTTGATGGGGTCGGCACGACTCAGGATGCTGAGGAGTGCGCGAGTGATCTGTTCATTGTGGTCTGGCAGGAGATTGGGGCTTTTGATCCAGCCAGGGGGTCGTTGCGAACGTGGCTGACGATGCGTGCGAAATACATCGCACTGGATCGGCGGCGACAGGTCCAGCGGCGCCAGGCGGCGGTAACATCTCTCGATAGCGTGAGCACAGGCAATGGCACGACGAGAGAATATCGATCGCTCGAATTTCCGCTCGCACAATTGACGGAGAACAGCATGGAGGGGTTGCTCGAACAGCGCGAACGCCGTGAAGAACTGGCGCATGCTCTCGATGCTCTCCCCGCGCTCGACCGCTATCTGGTCTACATGCGATATCTTTGCCTGGCGACAACCGATGAGATCTCTGGCAAGACCGGGCTCTCGCGCCATGCGATAGACACCCGACTGTGGCGGGCGCGTAAAGCGTTGCGCGTCATCCTTGAGGAGCGGACACATGAGAGAGTTCGAGCGCGCCAGGAGGGATAGCGCTGGAACTGATCACACAGAGCAGCGATTCCCTGCGGACTTTTCGCTCGAAGAAGAAGTCTTCGCGAGCGAATTGCGTGAGTTGTTTCCGCTCGAAGCAGAGATCCTGCCACCTCAATTCGTTCAGACGGTCATCGAAGATGAGCGGCAATCTCCAACACCTCCTGGCTTCGAGCAGAAGCTGACCTATAACGTATTCTCCCGCCTCAGTCTGCAACGGGGGCCGCTTTTCCCTCGCCAGTCACGCACGCCCTGGGACAATGTTCGCCAGGCGTTTAGTGGCGTCACACGGCCGCTCTCGGCCTCGCTTGTTGCGGTGGCGCTGCTGATGGTCTTTAGCGTGGTGGTGGCAAGCCCATCCTTTGCGGCAGGTGTGCAGCTGTTGCTGGCGCATACCGGCGTGCGGCAGGTGAGCCACTACCCCGGCGAGGTCAGCGCATCCCTCCCCAAAGTCCCCGTCAAAGCCGCAACACCGAACCCGGAATTCCCTGTCTCCTGGCTTGGCGCCAAGGCAGATAAATATGACTTCTCCGGCGCGAGGGTGGTCCCCGCTCAGCGCTGGTCGGATGGGTCTATGGTCGAGATGCAGTACACCATTCCTGGAGACACTCCCGGTTCGGGCGTGCTCGATATCCGCGAGTTCCAGGTGGCAACCGACCTCTCGGCGGTGCTACAGGTGGTGGAGACTGGCTCAGCGACCTGGCTGAACGTCAATGGGACGCCAGTGGTCTATGTAGATGGTATCTGGTCGGATCGCGCGATTCATCAGCAGCCGATGGTGGATGGGCCAACCTGGCAGTTTGGCATCCGCAGCGAGTTGATGATCGAGCGCGATGGGGTCGTCTTCTGGATTGTTGGCGATCAGCGCGATGGCGCCAATGAGGCAGAGCTTGTCAAGTTGGCCAACATGCTGACCGTTACCAGTAGTCGTATTCTGCACCCCCATCCGGTGACGCTCCATGTGCTGGGAGAGAGTTTCATGGAAGTATTCCAGAAGCCACAGGGTCGCGAGCTCTATTACCTGATGCCTCGTGGCGCCGCACTGAGCAGCAACCTTGGATTTATTGTGCCATCTGATGACTTATCCTATTGATGATTATAGATGATCCGCGCCGCACCTATCTGGTCGATTTCCAAGGGAGAGGAGCGATTGGGTATGTCTGTGTGGCGCGGCCTGAAAGCGTGCAGGCGCTGCGAGTGACTTGATCGGATTGTAGCCGTTACTGAGACGAAGGGAGAATGTGCCAGACACTCTGAGCCGCGTGTGCAGGAAGGTCCGTGCGGTGGCGATTCCCGCTACCGCACCGGCAATCCGACGGAGGCGTTTCTTACTGAATAGACGCTTCTCGATGCGGAGCACCGGTGTCCTATTCGTCGGGTGGACCGACGTCAATTGAGGTTTGTCAGAGGTAAGCCCTTGCGACAGATGCAGCGCTGGCGTGCGTATCCATGCACAATGCCACGCAGTGTCGCGATTGCGAAGGGAGGTGACGCAAGACTCGCGCACGGACGTCATGTCGGAAGGCATGCCCACTATCCAGATCTGAAGCCCGCGCCTCCGCTTAATTGGCGCTCAGGCTTCCAGAGGCGAATACCACCACGCACTCTGTCTGTATCGAGGACATGTTTATCGACCTAAGACACCGATACCGCTCTTGTTCCATCACCTTAGGAGAAAATTGCATGCGATTGGGAAACCGCAAATTTAGTATCGCTGGACTGATCGTCCTGATGGGCACGATTGCCCTTCTGGCGTCGGCCTGTGGTACGTCCACCAACCCTGGCCCGACCGACAAGGCCAAAGACCAGACCCTGAATCTGGGCTGGGCGACTGGTGGCGGCACGGACATCACCACCCTCGACCCCGCGCAGTGTTCCGACACCTCGTGCGGGCCGCTGGAGTCGATGCTCTTCGATGGCCTCGTCACCCTTGACAAGGGTCTGAACGTCATCCCGTGGGCCGCCAAGAGCTGGAATGTCAGCTCGGATGGCACGACCTACACCTTCACCCTGCAGTCGAACCAGAAGTTCTCGGACGGCACCCCGGTGAAGCCGTCGGACTTCGCCTGGTCGATGGACCGCTCGGCCAACCCGTGCCTCGGATCGCAGCTGAGCTACTACCTCTCGACCATCAAGGATGCCAGCGCCTTCAGCGGCGAGACCTGCACCGCCGATCAGCCGGTGGGCGCCATCACGACGCTGGTGGGTGACTCGATCATCCCCGATGACAGCGCCAACACGCTGACCATCAAGCTGGCGCAGCCTGCTGGCTACTTCCTTGAGGCGCTGACGTATTCGACGTCATTCGCGGTCGAGAAGAGCGTCGTTTCTGGCGCTGGCCTGGGCAAAGACGACACCTGGCTGGATAATCTGGCCAAGGGCGCAACTGGCCAGGGCGGCAGTGGTATGTTCTATGTCTCGGCGTGGAATCACCAGGGTGTGCTGACACTGAAGCAGAACCCGAACTGGTGGGGCACGAAGCCGACCATCACCACGGTGGACTTCAAGCTCTTCTCCTCGACCGACACCGAGTACAGCACCTATCAGACCGACCAGACCCTCGCCTACACCGACACCATCCCCGTTGACCAGATTGCCGCCGCCAAGAGTCTCCCCGACTACCACGAGCAGGCAACCCTGATCATCGGCGGCTTCATGATGAACTGGAAGGTCGCTCCCTTTGACGACGTGAATGCCCGTAAGGCATTCTGCCTCGCCATCAACCGCGACCAGCTCAACCAGAGCATCGCGAAGGGCACTCAGATCCCCAACTGGCACATCGTGCCGAAGGGCATGCCTGGCTACGACGCGAACCTGCAAGGCATTGATGGCGCGCCAACTGCTGGCGACCAGACCAAGGCCAAGGCGTACTGGGCTCAGTACCTTGCCGCTCATGGCAACAAGGTTCCGTCGATCAAGCTGTCCTTCAACCTCTCGTCGAATACGGCCAAGTTGAGCGCCGAGGCCTACCAGGCCACCTGGAACCAGCTCTTCGGCATCAACACGACCATCGACCAGACCGCCTGGGCCACGATCCTCCAGGAGGAGCAGTCCAAGACCCTCCAGCTCTACCGCTTCGCGTGGGCCGCGGACTATCCGGATCCTGAGGACTGGACAACCCTGCTCTTCTCGACGGATTCGCCGTACAACGAGCAGAATGCCAGCATCCCCGAGGCCGATGCCCTGATGAAGCAGGCCGACGGACTCCAGGATATGAGCCAGCGCGTTCCGCTGTACAACCAGGCCGAGCAGATGCTCGTCAACCAGGTTGCATGGTGCCCGACGTCGCAGTACCAGAACTACTACCGCGTCCGCACGTGGGTCAAGGGTGGCTTTGTCCAGACCGCACAGGGATCCTTCCCGCTGCCCGTCTGGCAGACAGCCTACATCGCGAACCACTAGTCGCATGTAGTATTCACTGGGGATGCGCTGGAACGTGCTTCGCGAGAAGTCTGGATTAGCGCATCCACACACCGCCTGTCCTTGCTCATTCGGAGCGGGGGCAGGCGGTTCGTGAAAAACCAGCGGAAGAACCGGCCAGAGAATCCCCAGCCAGGCTGCCCAAAGCATCCTTTTCCCAAAGGCAGGTTGCGCTTCTCACCTATTTTCTGCGGGTTTGACGAGCCAAAGCGAGATGTAGCAAGCCGTAACTTGAGTCGTACGATACGGTACAGATGAGCTGTGTCGTGCGCTGTCTGGTATCACGCTGCGAACGTAGGCCTAGCCCTCTTGCGAACGTGCTACCTTGTGGTACTATGGGGGCAATCATAGCTTCCCCCGTTTCTGGCTAATCGCCTCCTACTCATCGGGGCGAATCCGCCGAAAACTCGCCGAATTTTTTTCGGTGGAGGCGCGCCAGATGCGATGCATGTGTAAAACCAGCGAACACAGTTCGTCAACTAGCACGACAGCTTAGCGGTAGGTGGTCTGACAAGCTGAACGCGATGTCGTGTGAAGGACTATTCACACTGGTTTGTTGTGGAACCCTGGTCGTGCGCCCGAACCGATTCGGGCGAGCGCACATCGTCGCTCTTCCGTTCTCCTGATTCGCTTGTAGATGACATCATGCAAAGGAGGCGCCACAGTGGATCAACTCCTCTCCAGCCTGCCCGCCATAATCGTTGTGCTGCTCCTTGTTGGCGTACTGGCCTATGGAGGCATTCGCGTCGGTCCTCGATTCCTCATCAGACGGCTTGCGGGCCTCGTCTTCGTCTTGTTTGGAGTCACGTTTATCACCTTTATCCTCGGTTATCTCTCGCCTGGCACGCCAGTGCAACTGCTCTGCCAGCCCAAATGTACAGCGGCTGGCATCGCACAGCTTAATCATCTCTATCATCTCGACCTGCCCTGGTATCAGCAGTACGGTAATTTCCTGAATAACCTGCTGCATTTCAATCTGGGGCTTTCATTTACACAGCGCGGACGCAAAGTCCTGGATATCCTTGGCAGCGGCGTGCCGATCTCGGCGCAGCTTGGCCTGACCTCCCTGTTCTTCCAGGTCATCATTGGCGTGCCGATTGGTATCATTGCCGCTGTGCGCGCCGGGAGCAGGCTCGATACCGCCAGCATGACCACCGCGCTCGCCCTCTTTGCAATCCCCACCTTTATCTCGATTCCGATCTTCCAACTGGTGATGGTGTACCTCTCACTGCACAACCTGCCCTTCCTGCCGGTATCTGGATGGAACGGGCTGTTTGACATCCACGCGGTAGGTCCGATATTGCTCCTTACCTTGCTGGGTCTGGGTTTCTACGCACGCTTAACACGCACGACGATGCTCGAGGTGCTGGGACAGGACTACGTCAGAACGGCGCGCGCGAAAGGAGTGCGCGAGCGTGTTGTCGTGGTGCGTCACGCCTTCCGCAACGCACTGGTGCCCCTGGTGACGGCCCTCGGTCCGGCGGTTGCGTTTGTCGTTGGCGGCGCATTCTTTACCGAGACGCTCTTCCAAATTCCTGGAATCGGGTTTCTCGCCGTGGCGTCTATCAGTAATAAAGATATGCCAACAGTTCAGGGCACGGTGATGATCGTCGCGATTGCGGTGGCGTTCATGAATCTGGTCGTTGACCTGATCTATGGCATTCTCGATCCACGTATCAAAGTTTCCTGAGGTTCGGGAGCACGCTTTTGAGCCGCTCTTTCTGGAGCGTGTATCGACAGAGAGGTAGATGAAGTAGATGGACACAATCGACACCCCTCAGGGAACAGGTAACATCGACGAAGAGCCGATCATTGGAACGGCAAATTACACCCAGCTGGAGATGGCGGAGATCGCCGAGTCGCGATCCATTTCGCCGTTGCGCGCCGCTGCCCGGCGGTTTGCGCGCGACAAACGCGCGGTCTTCTGTCTGGCAATCGTGCTCATCATCGTTATCGGAAGCTTTGTCTTCCCGCCAATCTATCGCCACATTGGGCCAACCGTTATAGGCGGTATAACGGGGACGCAGCGCGTTGGCCCAAATGACTACCACAATCCGCTCAACGTTGACCTGAGTAGTTCCGATACCCCTGGCACACTCTTTCCGCTTGGCCCCAACTCAATGGTGCATCCGCTGGGAACAGACACCATCGGGCGCGACATTTTTGCCCGTTTGCTTGGTGGTATCAATATCTCTATCGAGCTTGCGCTGATGGTGGAGATTTTTGATATTGGTCTGGGCCTGGTGCTGGGGACGCTGGCGGGATGGTTTGGTGGCGGACTGGGTCTCGTCCTCGACCGATTCACCGATATTGTCTTCGCATTCCCGGGGCTGTTGCTCATTCTGCTGATGGGCGCATCGCTTGGCCCGCTTTTTGATAACTGGTTCCACGGCAATCCTGTCTTTGGGCGCATGCTCTTATTGACACTTGCCATTGGATTACTCTCGTGGCCGTTGATGATGCGCTACGTACGTGGGCAGACGCTCGAGCTGAAAGAGCGCCAGTTTGTCGAAGCGGCCCATACTGTCGGCACCAGCACCTACAACATTCTGAGACGGCACATCGTGCCGAATGTGCTCCCGATTGTTATCGTCGCATCGACGCTTAATATCCTTGCCACCATCGTCGGTGAGGCTGGTATCAGTCTGCTCGGCGCCGGACTTCAGCCGCCCGCCACAAGCCTCGGCCTGATGATCTCCGATGCGCAATCGAAGATCTATGGTCCTTCATGGGCCGAAGAGTTGTGGCCCTGCCTTGTGCTGATCATCATCGTGATCTCCTTCTCGTTCATGGGTGATGGTGTCAGCGACGCCTTCAACCCGCGCAAGAAGGACTAGCGCATTCAAGGCGGCATGGGGTGTGACGTGGCCGTGGCGCGGTGACCAGCAACGGCATCGCGCCAGGTGATTTGCATCAGACGTCTCTACAGCATATGCTGAGAGGTAACGATCTCGTCGCGGGACGGTGATGAGATTTTGATCGATTCGAGGTATACATGGCCGAAACGTTGCTGGAAATAAAGAGCCTCCAGACACACTTTTACACCCGTAGCGGTGTTGCCAAAGCGGTTGAAGATGTGTCCTTTACCCTCAATGAGAGCGAGACGCTTGGGTTGGTGGGTGAGAGCGGCTGTGGGAAGAGTGTTACCTCGCTCTCGATTATGCGGCTGATTGGCCCTCCAGGGAAAATCGTCGGTGGCGAGATCCTCTACAAGGGCGATGACGTTCTGGACATGGACCAGGAAGCCCTCTACAAGTTGCGTGGTGGCCAGATTGCGATGATCTTCCAGGATCCGATGACCTCGCTCAACCCGGTGCTGCCGATTGGTTTCCAGATTGCCGAGGCCGTCAAGGCGCACCTGAAGATGGATGACACCGCCGCGATGAATCGTGCCGCCGAGATGCTTGATCGAGTGCGTATTCCTGAGGCGCGCAGGCGGCTGAAGGATTATCCCCACCAGTTCAGTGGCGGCATGCGCCAGCGCGTGATGATCGCCATCGCGCTCTCGTGCAACCCACAAATCCTGATCGCCGACGAGCCAACCACCGCGCTCGACGTGACGATTCAGGCGCAGGTGCTGGACCTGATGAAAGGTCTGGCGACAGAATTCCGCACGGCGACGCTGCTCATCACCCATGATCTGGGCGTGGTAGCGGGGACGTGTGATCGCGTCTGTGTGATGTATGCCGGGCGCATTGTAGAGACCGCTCCGACGGCTTCCATCTTCAAGACCCCGGCGCACCCCTACACACAGGCGCTGCTGGCAGCCGTTCCCCGGCCAGATCAGCAGCGTGGAGAGCGCCTCGCCGCTATCGGCGGTCAGCCGCCAAATCTGGTCAATCTGCCGCCTGGATGCCCCTTCGCGCCGCGCTGTCGTAAAGCGCAGCCACGGTGCCGCCAGGAGCTTCCTCTGTTGGAAAACGTCGGCCCGAATCAGCGGGCGGCGTGTTTCTACCCATATTGAGATCTCGTGTCGTAGCACGGCACACGGAATAATCTATCTGGATTCGACGCCGGTGGTGCAGCGGCAAGGCAGGTAACGAGGGAGAGAGTTCATGGCGGCAGAGTCGACACAATCCGGCGTTCCGGCGCAACCAACCGGGAACACCCTGGTTGATATTCGTAACTTGAAAGTCCATTTCCCGATTAAGGGTGGCCTGCTCGGTCGCGCGGTCGCTTCGGTCAAGGCCGTGGACGGCGTAGACCTGCAAGTGAGGCAGGGCGAGGTGCTGGGCCTGGTAGGCGAGAGCGGCTGCGGCAAATCCACGCTGGGGCGTGCGGTGCTGCAACTGATCAAGCCGACGGCGGGCGAGGTCTACTTCCAGGGTGAGGAGATCAGCCATCTCAGCACCAGCCAGATCCGCCACAAGCGCGCCAATATGCAGATGATCTTCCAGGATCCCTTCAGCTCGCTTGACCCACGCTACACCGTGGGGCGGGTCGTCGCGGAGCCACTCGATAACTTCAACCGTGGCACCCGCGCGGAGCGGTTGGATCGTGTCAAAGAGCTGCTCCAGGTGGTCGGCCTAAACCCCAACTATGTGAACCGTTATCCCCATGAGTTCAGCGGCGGCCAGCGCCAGCGCATCGGCATTGCGCGCGCCCTCGCGCTGAATCCAGAGTTCATCGTGGCGGACGAGCCGATCTCGGCGCTCGATGTCTCGATTCAGGCGCAGGTGCTGAATCTGCTGCTCGATCTGCAGAACCAGTTCAATCTGACGTACCTGTTCATCGCGCACAATCTGGCGGCCATCAAGCACATCAGCAACCGTGTCGCGGTGATGTATCTGGGGCATATCGTCGAGCTTGGCGGCGCCGAAGAGGTCTACAACAACCCGCAGCATCCATATACCATCGCGCTGCTCTCCGCCAGTCCGCTCACGGACCCTGATCTGGAGCGCCAGCGCAAGCGCATCATTCTGGTAGGCGACGTGCCCAGCCCGGTGAACCCGCCGTCGGGCTGCCCATTCAATCCCCGCTGCTGGCGCGCCCAGGCGATCTGCCGCGAGGTTGCGCCTCCGCTGGAGGCCAAACGCCCGAACCATCTGGCGGCGTGCCACTTCCCTGGGCCAGAGGGACAGTAGCATTTCATCAGGGCGCCCTGGCGTCCTGGCGTCCTGGCGTCCTGCTGCTCATCCTGCCAGTAACCACGTATCCGATTCCCCCATTCTGCGTATCGCGGAGTGGGGGATTTGTGCTCGTTAAAAATGGCTGGACGTTCTATGGCTGAGATGCTAGAATGCCAATAGGGTCGGTCGTCCACAACTGGTGGGCAGGCGCCCACGCATGCCAGGCAAGCAGCGTGGCTTGTTTGGCTGTGTACACCTCGATGAGGAGGGCGTATGAAATTGCGTGGTTTGCGGCAGGTGCGGCAACGGAATGGCCTCAGCCTCGGTCAGTTGGCCGAGTTGACCGGTTTGCGCCGGGAAACCATTGCTCGCTTTGAGCAGGGGAAAGAGGATCCACAGCCCTACGCCGTTCATCGTCTTGCCGCTATTCTGGAGACCAGTGTAGCGGTCCTGGCTGGCGATTTGTCTGGCCTGGGGACGGAACACCTGCGCAAAGCCGGAAAGCAGGGGCAACTGCTGCCGACGGGTTGATTCCGCTGGTGCAGCGCTTCTGTGCTGAGACAAATGTACCCTTCGGAGTGTCACTACCCGGGATGCCACTGTTTGGCATCCCGTTTTTTTGTCGCCATCGTACTGTTGGCATTGTCGCTATGGTCCGCTCGCGCGCATCCATCGCGTCGCGTATCACGCGGGATCGGCGTCATGCGCCTCGGCGGCAGCGGCGTCTTCGTCCGGCGAGCTATCTGGCTCGGACGCTGGGTCTGGCACGGCATTGTCCGCGTCATCGGGTATGGCGTCTAGCATGGCGTCAGAGGCAGCCTGGATCGTGGGTTCGAGCGCGGGCAGCGGCCTCGTCTCCATGACACGTAGCGGGGTCGTCTCTGGCGCCGCCTCTGCAGTAGATTCCGGGGCTGGCTGTTCCATTCGCGCCGCTGATGCGGATTCTGGAGCCTCCCCTTGCGCTGCGTCAGGCGACTCATCCAGTGAGGTTTGGTCTGCTGTGGCCGCCGCCTTGGCTGGCCTCTCTTCTGGCGCTTCCACTTGCATATCCTGCATGTCCTGTGCGCCTTGTATGGCTGGCTCCGGCTGCGCTCCTGATGATGGCGGAGGATTTCCATCGGCCTCGTCGTCGAGCGGAGAGATGCGCATCGGCGTGAGCGGACCGGCGCCAGTTGGGAAGATGGGCGACGGCTGAATCGCGGGCATCGGCACAGTCGCCTCCAGCGACATGTCGCCGTCTGCCGTGCCGTTTGTGGCAGGCGCCGCACTCGCTTTAGGCGACGACGTGGCGAATGGGTCCGCGGTGGGCGCGCCAGCGAATGGATTGGCAGGATAGGACATCGCCGGAGGAGTAGTCCCTGGGTACGACGCCGCCGGGAATGGCACAGCGGGAAACGACGATGCGGGTGTAGAGGTTATTCTGCTGGGCGTCAGGCCGGACGATACTCCCGACGAGTAGAGCGGGAGACTGGTCGAGGAGCTGGTGGGGCCGCCATGCATGCGCTCGTTCAGGCGGAACATCTCGATCTTGGCCTGAAGGATCCTGCCAGTTCGGCCAACTGATCCATCGATGCGCGCATGTTCTCGGCGCTTTCCCAGGTTGTGCCAGTGATGCCCGCGATAGTATTCATCGTGCCCGAGACGGCGGCGGTGGCTCTCGCCTGTTCCTCGGCGGTGCGGTGCACCATAGCGATCTCGCCGATAATTTCGCTGGATGACGGTGTCGATGGCATGGAGCGCGGTGCCGCTGCGCGTGACCAGATCGGAGAGCTGGACGACCTGTTGTGTCGCGTATTCCACCGTGACCGCCACCTGATTCGTCTCATTCTGGATGCCTTTGATGCGCGCGTGAATCTGCTTGGTGGCGTCGTTGCTGTTCTGCGCGAGATTGCGAATCTCGCGCGCGACGATGGCGAACCCGCTGCCGTGCTCGCCCGCGTTGGCTGCCTCGATAGCCGCGTTGAGCGCCAGCAGGTGGGTCTGGCTGGCAAACTCCGAGACGAGCTGGATGACATTGCCGATTTCCTGGCTGCTCTCACCCAAGGCGCTTGATGCGCTGGGCGGCTTGCAGCGTGATCTCGCGCACCGCATTCATGCCCTCGCCCGCTCGTTCTGCCGCTTCGCGGCCGTCGTTCGAGATCTGTCTGGCCTCTTCGGCGATGGCGCGGGAGTCTGCCGCTTCGCACGACGATCCGATGCATCTGCTCTGACGTATGTTGGATGGTCGTCGAGACGGTCGTATCTGCTCAGCCTGCTGCTGGGCGCTATCCACCAGTTGACGCGCGGCGTTACGCATCTCGCTGGCCTGCTGCCGGACCACCATGCCCGCTTCGCGTACGTCCGCCAGCACATTGCCCAGCGTCTCAGAGACATCATTGAGCGCGCCCGCCACATGGGTTCAGGGCGGTGGCCCGCAGGTGCGCCCGCGCGCTAAAGTCACGCTGACGCATGCGTTCCAGATGGCTCAGCAGTTCCGCCAGCCCATACTCCATCGCCTGCCGCTCCTGGTCGCGTTCCTGGAAGAGTCTGGCGGTGTCGAGCGCGGTCGCCGCCTGGTTGGCGAGCAGTTCGATGATTTCGACCGTTTCAAAGGAGGGTATCTTGCCGTCTTCGGGCAGATCGAGCGAGATGAGACCGAGCAGACGATTCTCGCGCATGCTGAACAGCGGGACAAAGAACACATCGTCGGGATGCCAGGCATTGGGGCTGCGTGGCGCGGCGCTGGCCGAGGGTGTCAGCAGATTGATGCCGCCCGCGCCTTCGAGCAGATATTTATGCTCGTGGCTGATGAAATAGGAGCGTGTGGCTCACTTGAAATTCTGGGCGCATCAGCGAGATGACATGGTCCATCGGCGGGGGGTCGTTGATGAGCCGCTGGCGTTCGGCCTCGGAGATTCCGGCGGTGGCGGCGATGATGAAATGGCGCGATCTGGGCACGATCAGATTGATGACGGCTGCGCGAAAGCCGAGAGTGGCATGAATTGTCCCGACGACCTGCGCGCAGATGACTTCAGGAGGCATGTCGGCCCGTAGCGCGGCGCTGACCCGCACGACCTCTTTGATTTGCTGTGCCCGGTGTTCCAGATCCACATGGCCGCCTGTCGTCCTCCCCGATTCATCGCCCATCTCCTCCTCGTTTTTCGCCACGCCTGCCTCACGTGCGTCTCCCCGTGCGCGTGATCTTCTGTTTCCGCCAGCCATTCAGGCGATAATTGTGTGCTATCCTGCGCTGACCCAGCTTACCATACGCCCAGGCATGCGGCAATCAGACGGGTGTGGAATGAGCAGCTCCGCCCGCGATTCGCAGCGTGGCACGATATGCCCTGCCCTGCCGTGCTTCGCGCCGCACTCCACATGTAGTATATCGCCGAACGGCGTCATCTTGGCCATGGCGATAGAATGGGAATACAGGTTGTCGTGTTGTGGTGCGCCGGGAAGGGAGCGCATCTATGCCCTATATCCACACCGTGCCCTATGATGACGCCGATGGGATGCTGCGCCGTGATTATGACGCGGCCATCCAAGCGTGCGGGCAAAGTCTTCAACGTGGTGGGCATCCAGAGCCTGCATCCCCGCGTGCTGCGCGCCTCCATCGCGCTCTATCAGACGCTGATGATGGGCGAGGGCGCGCTTCCCCGGTGGACGCGCGAGTTGCTGGCGGTGGTGGTCTCGCGGGCGAACGGCTGCCACTATTGAACCAAATCGCACGGGGACGATCTGCGCGCGGCGCTGGCGGCGGATGGTCTCGATGTGCGACTATCGCAGGTGGCGATGGATGATTACCGGCAGGCTGATCTGGAGCAGCCGCTACGTGCTACTGCTCGATTTCGCCGTCCAGTTGACGCTCGATCCCCATGCGGGTGGCGAGCCTGCCATTCGTGACGCTGCGTGCGGCGGGCTGGAGCGATGCCGCCATCCTCGAGGCGGTGGAGGTGATCGGCTTCTTCAACTATTACAACCGGCTGGTGGATGCGCTGGGCGTCGAGCCGGAGCCAGAATGGGATGCTGACTCTGACTTTGACTCGTAGCGGGTCATGCTGTCGTGCTGCGGTATCATCTGTGGGGCGTATTTTTCGCTTATGTGACGTTGTCTGGGCTGATAGCCCCCAAGTAAAGCAGGTGTTATCGTGGCGAATCCAAATAGCGGGCCACCGCCGGTGAGTGGGACGCCAGCCCAGTTGCCGGGCGGCCTCCAGTATATTGATGTCGTGGTCGGCTCGGGCGCTGAGGCGCGGGCGGGCTGAAGCGAGACGCTGCCTGATCTATGTCGAGCACACCGGGGAGCATGACCTGTTGCCCCGGCTCACCCAACTGCTTCAGGACGACGACGCGACATGGCGTACTGAGGACCCAGACGACCATCCCGGCACTCCGCTGCGCGTGGTGACCATGCGCAGTGAATCGGTCGCCAGCAGCCAGCGGGAGGCGTGGCTGGCCAAACAGGTAGAGGCAGGGTGTGATGTGCTGCTCTGCCACAGCGGCTTGGTGGAAGTAGGCCTCGACCTGCTAGCCTTCCCGACCATTCTGGTCTACGAGATCATCTTCAGCACCACTCGCTGGCAGCAGGCGATTCGTCGGTCATGGCGGCCAGGGCAGACCCAAGAGGTTCGGGTGATCCAGCTCACCTATGAGCAGACGATGGAGGCGCGCGGCCTCACTCTAATCGCCACCAAAGCCATCTCGTCGCTGATGGTCGAAGGCAAGATGCCGAGCGCTGCTCTCAATGAGCATGCTCAGAACAGCGCCACGACTAACCTCATCATGGAGCTGTATGAGCAAGTCGTCTCGGAGGTGGAACATGGAGAACATGGCGAGAGCCAGAATGATGGTATCCATGGAACAGCAGGTATAGCAGGGCACAATCCGGTCGCTGAGGCGTTGCGGACAACCTTTCTCGCGCTGAACCGCGTCGAGCAGGAGACAGAGCAATACATCGGCGCAGTAGACCTACCGGACGAGGACGATGCAGGAGATAGAGAGGATGCGGATGATGGAGTGTTCATGGAGAGTGCGCAGGTCGTTCAGTCAGCCCATGCGCCGAGTGCGCAAGAAGCCAATACTGACAACAATGCAGAGTGGGTTGCTGATCCTGATCTTACACGGGTTACGACAGATACCTCTCTCGCTGGTCAGCAGTTAACGATGGCTGATCTCTGGAGTGCGCCGTTGAATGCGTTGAATGCTACTACAGATAACACTGCGAGAGCAGAGACGAGTGGAGATGCTGTCTCTGCTCAATCTGCTAATTCTGCGGCACCTGGGCAGCACCGCGTCTCATGGGAAGAGATGCGAGCTCGATTGCAGGCAGAAGCAGCCGCGCGCCGGACAACGCGACGACGTGGCTCCTCGACAAAACCAGATGCGTCAGCGACCGCAAGTAGTGGCTTGTGGACCATGCCCTCTACACTGGCGTCTCCCGAAGGCAGTCGAGAATCGCCAGAACTGTTTATGGCGCCTCTGCTCCCTCTACAAGCGGGCTCCGATGTGCCAGGGCAGGAGCCACTCTGCACAACTCCATCACCCGAGACATTCAGTATCGACGAAAACAGTCTCTCACGGGCCCAACAACCCACCGAAGACTCAGCAGCATCTGTCGAAACGTCAGCAGTTGAGGACAGATCTGGGGGACATGCCAGCAACGAGGCGGTTGATTCGCCCGATTCGCCAATCGAAGGCAACCTTGGACAGTTGTCGCTGTTTGGCTGAACGGGTGCAGGGAACACGCCGATAGCCGCTTCCAAGGATGTGCCTGACCTGCTTGTCTGCCCCGACTGTACATTGCCGTGCCCCTCCGCTAGCGACTCTCCGATCCACTGATGTGCTAATCCCCACATATCATCCCTTCCTCGAGTGATTCCCTCGATGTCCCCTTCCCCTTCCCTAGGCCTGCTTGCTCCTCATTCTCATGCCACGACGCAACCCAAGGCGAACCTGCGGCTCGGTGTGCTCCCGCCACGAGCCGATCGAAGTCCCAACAACGCTCAAACACCCAACTCGTGCAAACACCTGCTCACAGGTGCTGTACACCCAAACAAACGAAAGAACCATTGTCATGTCTCTCTACACGGTTGGTGGCTTGTTTGATCCCGACAAGACCTCCTGGAAGGAGGGAACAGGGTACACTTATGCCGCAGACCAACACATGATCAAGCTGGTCTGGAAGCGGCTCACACTGGCCGAAGTGGCCGCGGTCGATCACGGCAAGTTACAGTTTGCCCTCTTCACCGAGGATGACCAGATCATCCTGTTCCTCAAGCTCGGCGAGGTATCAGGCTGGTCAGAAATGCCTTATACCGTCTGGCGGGTACATGAGACGACCGGACTGTGCCAGCGGAACGTGATCCAGCGGAGCATGCAGGCATCACCATCTTTCTGGTTCAAGCAGAAACCGGGCGCATCGCTGCCATGCGTTTTCTCACCATATCCCCGGCCATGACGACTGCGTTGCTGATGGCGATCCGCCACCAGTCAAGTCAGCCCTTCGATCAGGCACACTATGACGCGCGCCTGGCAGAGCTGCGCCGGAGATATCCGACTCCTGATGCATTTGTTGCTGACACGACCATGGTGCGCTTCCGCTGCAACGGCGGTGATTGAGGATTTCGACTCTGCGGTTGCGGTGTGACCGCGCCGATAGGATGTTGTACGATGTTGACAGAAAGGCAGTGGATACGATGCGTGGTGACGCACATCAGCATGCAGCACTCGATATCGAGCAAGCCATTACCAAGTTGGGCGATCCTGCTGCGAACCCAGCCTTGAGTCGCAGCATCATCGAATTGTATTGGGGAGCCGGCTTCCACTGGCTGGCGTACGGCTGCGACCGCAAGCATGGGAAGCACAAGGAGACGCACGACAAACTCGGGAAATTCCTGAAAGATATCGGCGAGCCAGCCATGGCAGCGCGTTGGGACGCATTGGATAGCGACCGTCGCGGCGGATGGTATGGCCATCACGCGAGTCTCGCAGATGTGGCTGACGCCCACGATGGGTGGGAAGGAATTCGGCTATGGGCAACAAGTTAGACACTTCACATCGTCTGGCGCAAGACTCTAGCCGTGCGACTCAGAGATCCGATAGGAACCTGATGTCTCAGCAAGCGCTGGTTGAGCGCCTGCGTACCGTATTGCCCTGGCTGGATCGGAAGACATCAGACCTCGTGGCTGCGATTGTTGCGGTGGTTGCAGCAAAGCATCCAGAGGTGCAGGCAGCGATCCTCTTCGGCTCGATGGCGCGCCATGAGGAACGCCTGCTCGACGATCCGCATCCGAGCGACGCGGATCTGCTTCTGCTAGTGACACCTGATCCCGTGCGACAGCGACTTCCATATCCTCAGCAGCTCTGCCTCTGGGAGAGCATTGGGGACGCACAGTACTGCCATCGTGATGCTCCACGCGAGGTAGAGGTAACGCTCGTGGAGTCCACGCTGGCCGATTGGGACGAGTTATTTGTCGCTAATGTCGCACGTGATGGCATCCTGCTCTGGATGCGCGATGCAAGTACTCCCGAAAAGGCTTTGACTGCTTTACCAGTCGCTTGGCGGCATCTAGCTACAGCCTTGCCCGACCGCATTAGGCGATAGAGAGCCTACTAAGCGTCGGCTCCCTGCTTACGTTGAGAGTGGCTGGTAGACAGCCAGCAATGCACTGGATCCAGGAAGTGCTTCCTGGATCCAGTGCATTTTCCTAAGATCCACGAGCCTAGTACTAGCACGACAACGAGACTTTGGTATGGCATTTGCAGCGACTTTTCCTTCCGAGGGAGATGGAATGGAGGTGGCACAGCACCAGGAGGTCACTGATGCGCACAGCAGACGGCGAGATCGAGGGTGATCTGACGAGCGCGGAGCCCGCCGTCGTCACCCTAACAGCCGCGGACCTCACGGATGTGGGTGAGGAGCTGGCCACGTATCACGCGCGCTTCGCCCCGCTGTTTGCCCGGCGGGAGCAGCGGGCGTGGGCGGAGGTGTATCTGCGTGGCCTGCTCATCGCCGACGTCCCGCGCAAGAACGGCGAGGCGATGGCGCTGCGATTGCTCGGCGCGGGGCCGCAGGCGGCGCGTCAGGTGCGGGCCCTCCAGCAGTTCATCGGCCAGGGCGCCTGCGATGACGCGGCGATCTTGGCCGAACACCACGCTTGGTCGCCGAAACCCTCGGTGAGGCAGACGGCGTCCTGATCCTATCCTGGATGGCAGCGACGTGCCCAAGCGCGGTGTCCACTCAGCTGGTGTCCACTCAGCTGGTGTCCACTCAGCTGGTGTCCACTCAGCTGGTGTGGCGGCGCAGTGGTGCGGGGCCACCGGCAAGACCGACAACTGCCAAGCTGGCGTCTTCCTCGGCTTTGCCAGCCGCGCCGGCTACACGCTGCTGGAGCGGCGTTTGCTCTACCTGCTCTACCTGCTCTACCTGCTCTACCTGCCCGAGCCCTGGTTCGACGAGGAGCACGCGCCGCTCTGGCGCGCCTGTCGCATTCCCGCTGGAGTGGACTTCCAGACCAAGGCGGAACTGGCCGCTGAGATGGTCGAGCAGGCGCAACAGCGTGGGGACCTGGCAGCGACGTGGCTGGTCTGCGACGAATGGTTTGGACGCAATCAGGCCCTCCTGGACCGCGTGGACGCCGCCGGACTGTGGTATCTGGCGGAGGTCCCGCGCAACATGCAGGTCTGGCCGCTGCGCGAGCCGACGGATGGCCGCCGCATCCGGGCGCGCCCACGGGCCTGGCTCCCGCCCCGCGTCGCGTCGCGTCGCGTCGCGTCGCGTCGGGCAAGGGGCGCAAAGGGACACACGAACGCCTGCACCCGGACAGCCCGCCCGCCGTGCCGGTGGAGATCATGGCCGTGCCGCCGGTAGCGCCGTCGCTGGCGGCGCTACCGGCTGCTGGAGGGGCGCAAAGGGCCGATCGTCGCCGAGTTCGTCGCGCTGCGGGCGCTCGCCAGTCGCAGCGGCTATCGCGAAGGCGTCCCAGGCCCGGAAGTCTGGGTGCTGATCCGGCGCCCGCTCCCCCTGCCGGGGCAGACCGAACCGCCCGAGCTGAAGTACTATCTGAGCAATGCGCCGGCGGACACGCCGCTGGCCGAGCTGATTCGCGTCTGTGGCATGCGCTGGCCGATTGAATGCTGTTTCGAGGAGGGCAAAGGGCAGGTGGGGATGGACCACTACGAACTGCGCTTTTGGCGGGGGTGGTATCACCCCATGACACTGGTGATCTTGGCGCATCACTTTCTGGTGCGCCTGCGCCTGCGCCAGCGCCAGCGCCTCATGGGCTGTGACGCTGCCCTTTCTGCTTCCTCCGCCGCCCCCGCGCCCGCCATTCCCGGCGGCCCACCGGAGGGAGAGAGGGGGCCTGCACCGCGGGCAGCAGCTGACACACTGCCTGAAGACGTACCCTGGCCCCTCCTGGCCCTCCTGGCCCCCCCCTGCCCTCCTGCCCCTCAGTTTGGCGGACGTGCGCTTCTTGCTCCAAGCTGCGCTTCCGCAGCCCGTGCTGGATGTGCCGGCCGCCTTGGCATGGCTCGCCTACCAGCACCAGCGCGAGGTCGCCGCCTACCGCTCCCACCGCAAGCGCCTCCTGGCGCACCTCCACCACCTCCCTCGACCCGGCTAGTACCGTCAAAGTCTCGTTGTCGTGCTAGTACTAGGCGGACCAATAACTCTTTGCTACCCTGCAAAGCGCTGACGCGGGCGCGTTGCGGCTCCTGGAGCTATAGCGCGCTCTTTTGCTGTTCAATGGCTAAAAGCCCGTGAGAAATGCGCAATGATGAACTGTGGGCGCATTGGGATTGCTATCAGCCGCCGATTTGTGGCCTACTCTTAGAGGACAGAATACGCGCGATTCCCGCCGTTCATGTTGAGGAGGCTCCTTTCGTGGCAAAGCAGTATAGCAGTCCCCCGGCGATGCAGATCGATCCCAACAAACACTACGACGCGATATTCCATACGCAGCGCGGCGATTTCACCGTCGAGCTTTTCGCGAAGCAGGCGCCGATCACCGTCAACAACTTCGTGGCGCTGGCCCGCGACGGGTTCTACAACAACACCACCTTCCACCGCGTCATCAACGGCTTTATGGCGCAGGGCGGCGACCCGACCGCCACGGGAACCGGTGGCCCTGGATATTCCTTCGCCGATGAGCCGAGCGCGCTGGCCCTCAAACATGAAGGCGCGGGCACCCTCAGCATGGCGAATGCTGGCCGCAACACCAACGGCTCCCAGTTCTTCATCACCTTCGGCCCGACGCCGCACCTCAACGGCAAGCATGCCGTCTTCGGCAGGGTGACCAGCGGCATGGATGTGGTCAACAGCATCCGCGAGCGCGATCCTGGTCGTGACCGCCAGCCTGGCGACACGATCAACAGCATCGAGATTCGCGAAAGCTAGCCCATGCCAACATTTGCGGTGATTGCGGATATGCACGGCAACCTGCCCGCGCTGGAGGCTGTGCTAGCTGATCTTGCGGTCATCAAGCCCGACGCCATCTATATCGCGGGCGATTTCGTCAATCGTGGACCAGAGAGCGGCGCCGTCGTCGAGCGGGCGATGGCGCTGGGGTTGCCTGCCATCAGCGGCAACCACGATACCTGGCTTGCGATGCTGGCGCGCGGCGAGCGCATCCCCGAAAACTGGGATGATCTCTGGTGGCAGCCGCAACGGCTGGCATTAGATGAACTGACGCCTGAGATGCTCGCCTGGATCGAGGCGTTGCCCGCGACGATGCGCATCGAGCTACCAGAGGCGGCGCCTGTGCTACTGGTTCACGGCAGCCCACGGCACGCGCGCGAGGGCATGGGCCGCATGTTCTCCGACGAGCAGGCGGCTGAGATGCTGCGAACTGTCGAAGAACGCACGGTCATTGGCGCGCATATCCACTATCCCTGGGAGCGCCATGTCAACGGGACGCATGTGGTCGTGATCGGCGCGGTGGGATGCCCCTTCAACGGCGATATCAACGCGCAGTATGGCCTCTTCACCTGGGATGGCGAGGAGGGTGGTTGGCGCTTCGAGCATCGCAGCGTGCCGTATGACCACGAGCCGCTCTATGCCGCCTGGCGTGACAGCGGCTATCTCGATGGCGGCTGCCTCTCCGCCGAGCTGATGCAGCTGGAGCACCGCACCGCGCGCACCCACTACGTGCCGTTCTGGGACTGGTGCCTGGCGAACGATCTGCCGCTCACTCGCGAGAGCTACGAGCGCTTCGCCGCCCAACGGGGATAGTCGTAGGCGACAGTTATCGTGGGGCACACATGCCGCAGGCTGAAGCCCTGCGGCTAATCCTGAGGGTTCGGCATCCACGTGGACAGTAAGAGGGACCGCTTCGGAAAGGATTGGCCGCGGCATTCATGCCGCGACGGTGGCCCACATCAACCGCCCGCCAACGCGCAAAAACAACAACGCCGCCGGAATCATCTCCCGACGGCGTTTTCCTGTGGCCACTCTGGTGGGCGATACAGAACTCGAATCTGTGACCTCCACGATGTCAACGTGGCGCTCTAACCAACTGAGCTAATCGCCCGCGCACGGAAAGTGTACCATTGACAGCACGCCAGCGTCAAGCGCCTTGCTGATTCGCGCGCTCTTGCGGCGAGAGCCAGAGCGAGACGTGCGCGGGCTGCATCGTGGAATCGACTGTGGCCAGAAGCTGGTTGGTAAGCTCGCTCAGATCGACGCTGCCACGCAATGTGCTGCTGAAGGCGACAATCGTGTTGGCCGCATCGTACTTGCGGCGATAGAAGCGGCGGTCGATGACCGACTGAATGCGGCGGCGTAGCGGCTGGAAGAGCGCGGCGATCAGCAGGGTCGAGACGACGATCACCGGTGTGCTGTTCACGTGGCCGGTGAGATCGCGCGCCAGCATATCGAGCAGCACGACGCTGCCAAAGTAGAGCGCGGCGAGGATGCCCGTCAGCATGCCATAGACCAGCGTGCGATTGATGAGGACATCGATATCCCACAACCGCGAGCGCAGAATCGCTACCGCGAATGAGAGCGGAATAAACGCCACCAGCACTGTCTGGATGACGTTACCTACCATATAGGCGAGCGCGCCCGGCTTGAAGAAGATGGTCAACGCGACGTAGAGCACGATGATCTCGATCAGGACGCCGCCGAGGCCTACAACCATTCCATAGACCACCCACTTCGTCTGCTGACGCTCGCGTGGTGTGGAGACCCGGCGATAGCGCACAATCTGGGCGACAACCAAGGTAGACTCCAGGAGCAGAAACAGGATGAAGGACAGGATGGCTACCACCGGTAAACCGTTCGTCACGACGGTCGGAGCAAAGATATCCGCTGCCCAGTAGATGACTCCGGCGGCAAAGACCCAGCGCGTCCAGTGGGGAGCAAAGCTGCCGCTGGGAAAGAGATAGAAGACCAGGGTGATGCAGATGTCGCCGCCGAACTGGAGCTCGTTGACCGCGAATTGCCACGAGGCTGGCAGCGCTATCAAGTTGACGTTGTTGATAGCAATTGGCCCCAGTAGCAACGTGTAGGCAACCAGCAGCGCCACGTGGTTATTTGCCCTGCGCAGAAAGATGATGAGGGCGACGACCGCGAAGATGAGCCATGAGATGAGTGAGAGGGCGACGGTGAAACGCGCGTAGAAGTCGAGCGAAAGCCCCAGAGCAATGAGATCGCTGCCATTGGCGCTGGCGGTCAACTGGCCGCCGAAATCAGGCGCATCGGTGGTAGGCAGCACATGGTGGAGTGCGGCGAAGTAGGGTGGAATGCTCAAGATCGTTAGTCCGACCGTGGCAATGGCCAGCACGATCCACCCGATTTGCGCCAGCCGGAGCCAGAACGCAGGGCGCTGAAGTAATCTCGACTTCATCGAATAAGTGCTCGTTTCTTCGCCAGTGAGTTGTGCATAGTGCACCGCGTTTGGGTGTTGTGAGACTCAGTATACGGATGCATCGTTACGGCAGCGTTACAGGAATATCCCACAATCGGCAATGGGATGCTGCATCGCTCCTGGTTCACCGCTGGTATATGCGCTGGGTCAGGTGGCGCTCACCTATCGACTAAGGGCTAGACAATGAGGTGGCTGTGCAGATATAGTGGCGACACAAAATGTGACGTCACGGTCTGGAGGAGTAGCTTATGGTCGATGACATATTGTTCAAAGAGTACCAGACCATCGCCGAGGATACAGCTAAACTGAGTGATCGCCGCCAGACTGTGGGAGATCTCTTCCTGGGCATAAACAGCCTCTTCCTGGCGGCAATTGGATTTGTCGCCATCAGCGGTCACCTGACCTCGTGGTGGGCGGTTATCATCAGTGGCGCGATTACGATTATCACCTTGCTCATCAATTCAATCTGGTTTCGGCTCATTGGACGCTACCGTAACTTGATCAACCTGCGTATCCATTACCTCCAGGCGCTTGAGCGGCAGTTGCAGGAAAGTGGCATGTTCACCCCGGTCGCCATGGCAGTTGAAGGGAGCAAAGAGCCAATTCACATCGCGCGCGGAATCTACCTGATCGAGAACTCTTTTGCGCAATACAAGAGAGGGCCAAGGTTGGATTCTATCGATTAGAACGTCAGCTCGTTATCGTCTTCATGTTCGCCTATGTCTTGCTGACGGTGGCAGTGGCTGTTCTCACCTATCTCGTCTCACTGAAATTGTTGGCGCCAATGACGATTCAGGCGTTGCTGAAATAGAAAGCGTGACGCGAGCGCGCCTGAGGAGACTGGTGGACCACCGGGCGACGATAGACATGGACAAGCCCCTCCCCGTCTCTCCACGCTGAGAGAAAAGGAGGGGTTTTTGGATCTCGATATTGTTAGCCAACCGTCGCGGGTACCGCCTCCTCCGCGGGCGTCTCGCTGGCGGCCATCGGACGGTTACGGCCCGGGAGCAGCAGCGACATCGCCAGCAGGATGAACGAGCCGAAGAAGATCATCCAGAAGATGCTCTGGACGGCCGCGGTCCCCGCCTGCGCCCCAATCTGTGTCTCGATGGCGCGCAGTATCGGCGCCAGCGCGGGATTGTTGGGGTTGAGCGCGCCCGCCCCCTGGCCCGCCGCTGCCTGCAACTGCGCGAGAAGATTGGTTGCCTGGGAGCGTGTGTTGTCGATCAGCACCGTCGTCAGGATGGCCACGCCAACAGACGAGAAGATGAACTTGGTGGACATGACAAGCGACGATGCTTTGGCGAGCGCCTCGCCTTTCAGCGGTTCGAGCGCGAGCGTCTGCACCGAGAGAGCGATCATGGCGACCCCTATCCCCAGCAGGAGCAGCGGCCAGCGCACATCCGCCGCGCCAGCGCCCGCCGGAATCGTAGCGTGGGTCTGGACGGAGGCGAGAATCTGACGGCCATCCGCCGTCGTGTGAATAATCTGCGTCAGCAGCCACGCGCTCGTAATCGAGATGGCCGCGCCACCGAAGACGACCCAGCGTGGCCCCACCGCACGGTAGAGGGCTGTCGCGATGATCGTGCCGAGCAGCGTGCCCGCGCCCAGCGGTACCATCGCGACGCCGGTATCGAGCGCCGAGAGGTTCGGCTGGCGGATAGATTCGAGGTAGAGCGGCAGCAAGACCAGCAGGCCAAACGTGATGAGCGCCGCCGTCCAGCTAATCAGATTGCTCACCAGGAAATCGCGCCGGGCGAACTGGCGCAGGTCCAGCGCGGGGTCGCGGCTGATGCGGAGCGAGTAGAAGGCGAAGATCAGTAGCGCCACAGCGCCGCCGCCTACCAGCGCCCAGACCAGCCAGTAGCTCCAGCCGTAGAGATCGCCGCCCGGATTCGCCGCCGTGACGGTGTCGGGATTGGTCGTCCCAACCAGCTTCAGCCCGTAGAGGATGGCGATAATGCCAAGCGTCGAGAGGCTGAGGCCCACGTAGTCGAACCGGCCAGTGGCTTTCGCGGCGGCGCTATCGCCAGGCAGGACCAGCAGCGCCAGCAATATCGCGATGGCGCCGACGGGCAGGTTGACGACGAAGATGCTGTGCCAGTCGAAGGTGTCGGTCAGGTAGCCGCCGAGAATCGGGCCAAATACCGGCGCGAACAGGATCGGTATAGCGATCAGGGCGCTGGCACGGGCGCGCTGCTCCTGCGGGAACTGGTCGAACGCCACCGCCGCTCCGATGGGGAGGAGCATGCCGCCGCCGATGCCCTGCACCACGCGGAAGGCGATCAGCCAGCCGATGCTCGGCGAGATGGCGCAGAGTAGCGAGCCAATCGTGAAGATGGACAGGCCAGTGATAAAGATGCGCTTGCGCCCGAAGCGGCTCCCCAGATAGCCTCCGGCGGCGACGACGGCGGCGTTTGCCAGGAAGAACCCGGTGACGATCCACTGGGCGGTGTTGATATCCGTATTCAGGTCGTCGCGAATTGGCGTGAGCGCGACGGTCACGATGGTGGTGTCCAGCACGACGGGAATCAGTCCCAGTGCGGCCACGATGGCGATGAGATAGCGATTGTGCCTCATGGCGATGTTACTCCCTCCTCAAGAATAGGCGCCGCTCGCCGCCGGAATGTGTGACGGCTGGCGGTGGAAGCTGTTCATAGCTGCATCGTAGCCGTCTCGGGCGGCGGCGTCCCCATGCGGAAGGATGGTTGAGAGGATGGTTTCTCGAGGATGGGCTGGTAGGATGGATTGGCCCGCATGGTGAGATCAAACGACGGTGCGGCATGAGCCAGTCGCAACGATTGGAACGGACAATGCGGTTCTTAACAGTAGAGATGATAAGAGTGGTACCAGGCAGCTTTACGTGAGAAGGGAGGCGAACGATGGACTGGAAAATCGAGCTGGTAGCGATTCCTGTGTCGGATGTGGACCGGGCGAAGGCGTTTTATACCGAGAAGGCCGGATTCCATGCTGACCACGATTTTCAGGTGAGCGAGGGGCTTCGCTTCGTGCAGTTGACGCCGCCGGGGTCGGCGTGCTCGATTGCCATCGGCGATGGCATCACCGAGGCGGCGCCAGGCTCGGTGCAGGGCATGCAGATCGTGGTGTCTGATATCGACGCCGCCCGCGCGGAACTGGTCGAGCGCGGCGTGGAGGTCGGCGAGGTGCAGGATTTCCCCTGGGGCAAGTTCATCTTCTTCAGCGATCCAGACGGCAACCGCTGGGCAGTGCAGTATATTCCTCCCCGCTCCTGAGGCCGACGCACATACCGGGCGATCACGCGATCAGCCGTAGCTCGCGGGCGCGGGCTACGGCCTGCATCCGGCCATTCACGCCCAGCTTGCGATAGATGTGCGCGACGTGCCACTTGACAGTGCTGAGCGCGAGGACCAGATTGCCCGCAATCTCTTCATTCGAGCGGCCCATCGCCAGCAGTCGCAGCACGTCGGCCTCGCGCGGCGAAAGGACATCTAGCGGCCTGACAGGCGTAGGCGCATCGATGGCGCGGCCAAACCTCGCCAGTAGCCTGCGCGCATGCTCGCGCTCCCGCGCCGATGCGGATGACACTGGCTGGTCCGCCAGGTAATGCGCCAGCAGGTCGGCCATGACCTCGCCTTCGTCGAGGAAGACGCGCACGAATCCTTCAGGCGTGCCAATGGTAAGGGCGCCGTGTAGCATCGCAGGTCGCCGTTTCGGCATCGCCAGCCAGCCAGCTTGCCAGCGCCAGCAACATCCGCGCCTCCATCAGATTGCGCCACTGCCCGGTTTCGTCCGCCCGGCGCGCCACTTGCTGCATGAGGGCGCTGGCCGCTTCGGTATCCCCCCGCGCCAGCAGGACACGGGCTATGGAGAGGTCTTCGAGGTCATTCATAAACGCCAGCGGCGCCGTTGGACCGGGATCACCTTGCTGGCGGCTGCGCAGGCGTCCCTCGGCCCAGCGGCTCGCCTCGTCCAGCTTGCCGCACGCGATCAGCACGCGGGCGCGCACGATCTCCATCTGATTGAGATCCCAGGGCGCCAGTTGCCGCATCTGCACCATCGTGCGAATCCGTTCGAGGGTGGTCAGCGCCTCGTCATAGCGGCCGCGCGCAAAGAGCACCTGCGCCAGATAGTTCAGTCCATCGTTGATGTACTCCGGGCTGCCTGTGTCTTCGCTGATGGCCACCGCGCGCCGCAGAAGAGTTTCGGCGGCGTCAAGTTCGTTCCATTCGCGGCGAATCTCGCCAGGATGCAATAGCCATCGCGGCAGGGCGGTAATCCTCATCCGGCAGCATTTGCAGCGCCTCGGCGCAGACCTGCGCGGCATCGCGGAGCCGACACCGGTAGATTTGGCGCGCTTGCCTTCGTGACCAGCGCAATAAATGCCACGAGCATGTTGCCGCCACGACGGCTATCTTCGGCCACCTCGCCAATCGGTGCGCTCAGCCTCGGCGAGATTGCCCTCACCAAAGATGCCAATGACATGCGAAATCCAGAGCGTCAGCGTGCGGAGCAGACGGTCACTGGGGGGCAATTGCTTCAATGCCTCCTGCGCCTGCGTCGACGCCACCGAGAATGTCACCCGACCAGAGCGCCAGGAACGAGCGGACCGCGGCAAATTCGCCACGGATATTGTCCGGCAGGCCATCTTGCCCGCCATAGCGCTTTTCCAGGGCGTCCAGCCAGACGACGGCGTCAGGCTCCTCGCCCTGCAAGAGCAGCGCTACGGCAAAGAGCAGGCAGAGATGCGGATGGGCCAGGATCACATCGCGTGGCAAGCGCGCGCCCCCATCGCGCCATCCCCGCCACCTCGCCGTGTAGCACCAGGCGGTCGCTCTCCTGTTCGATGTGCGTCGCCGCCTCCGCGAACAATCCAGCGGCCAGCAGATGGCGGATAGCGTCGTCGGGCATGGCATGCTGCCAGAGCCAGTCCGCCGCGCGCTGATGGCACTGGTTCACGCTATCGGGCATTCGGCGCCGCAGCGCTCGCGTAATACCTCGGCGAAGAGATGGTGATAGCGATACCAGGTCTGCGCGGCGTCGAGGGGAGTGACGAAAAGCTGCTCCTGCGTCAGACGAGCGAGCACTGCGGCGCTGTCGTTACGTCCCGTCACGGCGTCACAGAGCGGGCCGGTCAGGCGCTCCAGTGGCGAGGTCAGCAGCAGGAACGCCTGGATGTCGTCGGGCTGGCGCTCCAGCACCTCGTCGATCAGGTATTCGGCGATGTAGCGCGGCGTCGCGGCCCCATCGCTCACGAGATTGGGGACGCCCTGCTGGTTGCGGAGCGAGAGCGCGGCGAGCTGTAGTCCAGCCACCCAGCCTTCGGTGCGCTCTTCGAGGTGCGCCAATTGCTCCGGCGGCAGGGAGACGCGCATCGTCTCGCGCATGAAGCGGCCCGCCTCGTCCGCCGAAAAGCGCAGATCGGCGGCGTCTAGCTCGGCGATGCGCCCCTGGGCATGCAGCCGCGCCATCGGAAATGCGGGCGTGGAGCGGGTCGCGATCAGCAGATGGAGCATGGCGGGCGCATGCTCGATGAGGAAGATCAGCCCCTGGTCAATGGCTGGCGTCGCGGCGCGGTGGTAGTCATCCAGTACGATCAGGATGGGCGTCTTCGCGGCGGCCACGTCGTTGATGAGGACGGTCAGCATCCGCTCGATGGGCGCTGGCCGGGGAAGTTCGAGCATATGGCGGGCGGTGGCGCTGATGCCGGGCTGTGCGCCGTCAAGCGCCGCGAGTGTGTATTGCCAGAAACGGGTAGGATCCTGCTCGGACTCTTCCAGCTGACCCAGGCGACCTGCCAGCCCTGTTGCCGCATCCTGCTCGCTCGCCATCATCAGCAGGGTGGTTTTGCCGAAGCCTGCAGGCGCGGCGATGATGGTGCAGGGACGCTCGACACTTTCGAGGCAGCGGGCCATCACGCCGGGGCGCGCCACGAGCGTTGCGCGCGACGTGGCGCGGCGATCTTGGTGGCGATCAGCGGCGAGAGCCAGGCATCGGCGATGTTTTCCTCATCGCGCGTGTCGCGAGTGTCGCCTATCGCGTCAGTCCGTGCCATTTCGACCAGGGCGCGCGCCGCCTCCTCCAGCCGTTCGGCGGTCAGCTCGGCGGCGCGGCCAAGGTACGTTTTGCGCAGTGTGCCATCCTGACGGCGATAGGCGTACCAGAAGCGGCTGCCGGAGCGCTCCTCCTGCCGCGCGGTGAAGCGTCCCGCCGCGCCGCGATAGGCGAACGACCGCGCCGCATCCAGCCAGTCGAACCAGCCCGCCGTTCCAATCGGTATCGGCGGAGCGGCCGGGCTGGTCACGAGCATCCCATCGTGTACGGTCGGCAGTCGTGTCATCGTATCCCCCACTTTTGGGTAACTTTGGGTAGCCAGAGATATGATAGCACGCGCAGGAGAAAGAACAAGCGGATGTTGGACGGACATGTTGGGGCGCCGCACCGTGGCCTGAAGAGCCACGGCTAATCCTGATGCAACCATACCCGCTTGCCGTCGAGAGAACGCTGACCCCCAAGATTAGCCGCAGGGCTTCAGCCTGCGGCGTGGAACCCCAGCACGCCTCTCCCACAATCGCCCGCTCTCGCGTATACTACGGATATATCGTGCGTCGCTCGCTTCACCCTGCTCTAAGGAGGCTGCCCCATGGCTATTGCTCTACCGATCTTTGTCAGCCACAGCCACGAGGATGTCGCCTTCTGCCAGGCGCTGGTGACGGCGCTGCGTGGGGCGGGCGCGGACGTCTGGTACGACGAGCACAATCTGGGCGCGGGGCATCTAATGGATGTGATCCAGCAGGAGCTTGATCGCCGCAAAATCTTCATTGTCATTCTCTCGGAGAACGCCTTCGCCTCCAAATGGGTCAAGCGCGAGACGGGCTGGGCGTACTCGCTCTACGACCGCGACCCCACCCGTGTCATTCTGCCGGTGACCGCCAGCGCCATCGAGCGCGACGACTTCAGCGGCGCAACGGGCTGGCTCTACCTGGAGGAGTTCAAGCGGATCGAGGCGCCGGGGTTCCATCCGTATCCCCTGGCCGAGGCGGTAGGCCGCGTGCTCCATGCGCTCGCGCTTACCCCGGCGGGCGAGGCACCTGCCCCAGTCGCCCCACAGCCAACCGAGACCGCCAGCGATCTCATCACCCGTGGCACAGCATTACGGGAGCAGGGCAAGCATGTTGAGGCGCTGGCTCTGTTCGAGCGCGCCATCCAGCTCGACCCAAACTCCTATAGCGCCTGGTTCAATGTCGGCTATTCGCTCAATGAGTTGGGCCGTTACGAACAGGCGCTAGCCGCTTAGGATCGTGCTATCATTCTCAATCAGTCCGATGCTGCCGTATGGAATAATAAGGTGTTCTCGCTCCTTATTTGAAGCGCTATGTTGAGGCGCTGGCGGCGTGCGAGCAGGCGCTGGCGCTCAATCCCAAGTCTGTGAATGCCTGGAATGGCAAGGGCAACGCCCTCTACAGCTTGCAACGTTACGGTGAGGCACTGGCGGCGTACGAGCTGGCGCTGACCCTTGACCCCAAGTACACGTTCGCCTGGAATGGCAAGGGCAATGTGCTCCACAGTCTCAAGAAGTATGAAGATGAGATAGCGGCCCACCGCCAGGCGGTTGCCATTGATCCTACATACGTGAGAGCCTGGAAGTATATGGCAGAAACGTTGCGGCGGCTGGGGCGGACGAAAGAGGCGGAGGAGGCGGAGGCACGGGCAAAGGCGCTGGGTGGGTAGGGGCGCTGGCGGTTGAAACCGCGCCTAATGGGCCTCGCTCCGCTCCGCCACAAAACCCGCCCTTCGGGCCGCTGCCGCTCCGCGCGCCCTTGCGCGCTTCTCGCCTCGTGCCTCGGCTCGCGCGGCTGCCCTTCGCGGGTTTCAGAGGCCCGCTCGTCATTGGGTTCACCCTCAGGATCGCTGTCTGGGTAGTCCGCGCAGGTGGACTTCGTGGCCGCAGGCCCTTCAGGCGCGGTTTAACCGCCCGCGCCTCCCGCGTCGCTGGCGGTGGGTGGCGTTTCGGGCGTGGCGGCGGCGCGGATAGCGGCGAGTAGCTCGGCGATACGTACTGGCTTTTCGATATAGGCTACTGCGCCCGCGTTGAGCGCGAGCACCCTCACATTGGGGTCGGCGTAGGCGCTGAGAATGATGACGCGGGTGTCTGGCAGCAGCTCGCGCAGGTCTTTGAGGACCAGTCGCTTCGAGATGAAGCGCGTGTCCCCGGTGACGATATCCATATCCAGCAGCAGCACCTCTGGGCACAGGCGCTCGACTGCTTCCAGCACCTCGCTCCCGCTGGCGGCCTCGCCGACGACGCTCATATCCGACTGCCTCACGAGCGCGCGGCGCAGCATGGCGCGCATGGCCTGCGTGCCCTCGGCGATCAGGATGGAAATGGTGGCGCTCTCACTCATATTCATGGTCAGCCGGACCCCAATAACGAATGCTCGTCTGCTGACCACATGATACTACATCGCGTCGGTGGCGGGTAGTGTCTCGGTTTCGGCAAGCGCGCGAATTGTGTCGGGGAGGGCGGTCAGCGTCTCGAACTTGGAGAGGAAGCAGGTGGCGCCAGCGGCGAGCGCGCGGGCGCGCGTCACGAGGTCATCCTCGATGCTGAGGACGATGATGGGGGTATCGGGCAGCCCGGCGCGTATCGCTTGGTCGCGGCGAGGCCATCCATCTGCGGCATGCGCGCATCCATCACGATCACATCGGGATGCAGACGCAGCGCCAGGGTGAGCGCCTCCACGCCGTCGGCGGCCTCGCCGATGACCTGCATGTCCGGCTCCAGCCGCAGCCAGAGCTTTAGTCCGTAGCGGACCGCCAGGCAATCATCGGCAATCAGCAGCCTAATGGTGGAACCATCCTTGCCCATCTCGTCTGCCTTCCCGCGCTGTCGACTGCGTGTACGACGTTGGCCAGCGTATCCGCCGACGTGAATATCGTAGTGCAGGATGAGGCATCCGCAATCGCGCAAATGATGTGTTGTCTCTCAGCCTTTGGACTGAAAGTGGTCGGGGCGTTGGAGACCAGTGCGCATCTGTGATGATAAAGGGCAGTCGTGCAACGGGCATAGTGAGCGATAATCCAGGTTCGCGGCATGAATGCCGCGGCTAAGCCCTCGTTCGGCTCCTGCGTTGAAGACATGAGGATGTGCCAGACATTAGGATTAGCCGTAGGGCTTCAGCCTACGGCGTGGCGCCCTCAGACAACTATTCCCCATGCGTATGTCTGGCTCCCCTCTCCTCGTAGGAGAGGGGCTGGGGTGAGGTCTCGCCCCATCATGTCAGCGGCAATTCGGTGCGGACGACCCCGGCGCGGTCGTGGCGGGCAGTCAGCTTCACCATGCCGCCCTTGGGCGCGCGGACGATCCATTCGGCGCTGGCGCGGTCGGTTGTTGGGATCGCCCACATCCCAGCCAAAGGGCGACGACGGCTTATAGGCGCGGCCCTCCACCTGGCCGAGCACCTGGCGGGTGTGGCCCGACGCCAGCGACGCGCCCTCCAGCAGCTCAATCTCGCAGACGACGCCACGCACCAGCTTATTCTCCAGCGCACGACTTCATCACATAGGTGGGCAGCCAGCCGCTATTCTGCACCGCCAGCCGCACGCGATACGCGCCCTCGCCCAGTGGCGTCGCGCTCGCCTCGAATAGCTCCAGCCGGGGCGAGATGAGCAGTTGCCAGACCAGCCAGCGCGGGGAACTTCGCCAGCTCACGTTCGAGGAACTGTGACGGCGGATTCGAGAAGGCGTAGAAGTCATCCCAGCCGCCCAGCTCCACCGGGCCAAGCTGCGGGTGCTCGAAGGGATACCAGTCAACGTAGCCCTTGCCTTCCAGCGCCTCATCGCTCCACCTCAGCAGCTTCAGGTCGTCTTCCAGCGGATGTTCGCGGAACCAGTCGATATATTTGTAGTCGGTGATGCCCGCCTCGCGCTGCGGACTCCATATCTCCACGGTCCAGCCGAAGACGCCCAGGTGCGCGACCATCCAGTCGTCGAGCGCGCCGGTGATGACCGATTTGGGATGATACTTGAAGTCGTGGAAGACAGAGATATTGGGATAGCCGCTGATCTCCGTGCCCTTCGCGCCGATCTTCTGATACGTCCAGAGGTCTTCGGCGGCGAAGTTCTCGTCACTCTGGTGGCTGAAGGGTCGGAGCAGCACTCCGGCGAACGTGTGGAAGGCGACGCCGCCAGTGATGTTGCGGATGCTCGGCGATGAAGTGGACCAGCGCGCGCACCTCTGGCTCCGAGGCCGGATAGGCGCCCGCGCCGTGCTGCTCGTGCTCCTGCCGCCAGAGCGCCGGGAAGTTGCGATTGAGGTCCAGGCCCTCCTTCGGCGGCTGAATCGTGATCTCCACGCCGTCGAAGTCGCGCAGTTGACCCTCCGGCAGCACGCGGTAATATTGGCCGCCCGTCTCGTCCGGCTCGCGGCGCACCAGCAGACGCGGCTCCTCCGGGCAGACTTTCCAGGCGCCGTTGGGGTCGGGGATGCGCATCGCCAGGACACGACCGTCGCCGTCGATATCTTCGGTCAGCAGCCCATGCACGGCTCTTCATCGTAGGGATAGGGGCGCGTGCTGGAGCGGATGAACTTCGGCGCATCGGCCAGCGCCCACTCCGCGCCATCGGGATTGACGCGCGGACAGATATAGAAGGCGCGCGTATCGAGGCAGCGGGTGATGATCGTCGTCTTTGCCGTAGCCGCTGGCCAGCGTGTTCAGCAGATAGAGGCACGCGCTCGGATGGCGAGATCTCGGTCGCGTGGATGTTGCCGTCCACCCAGAGCGCGGGCTTCTCGCTGGCCTCGCCCGTGGCGAAGTTCGTCACCGTGACGACCCAGATATCGCGGCCCTCGTGGCTCTTGCCGATGCTCTCGACCCGCATCAGGCTGTGGATGTTCTTCGGTGAACGCCTGAACCAGCCGCGTCAGGTCGTCGTAGCGATAGAACTGGTCGAATCGTATCTCAGGCATGTTTACCTTTTTCTTCTTCTTCTAGTGGCTGCGTCTACTGGCTCAGGCTGCTCCACATCGTCGCCGTTTCCACATCGTGGCCATAGCCTCGGCGATTGAGCAATCTCGGTGGTGATAGGCTCCCGTATCGATCTCCACGCTCACCGCGGGTGTGTCGTCTGTGGCTTCGGGGGCGTCTCACCGCTGATCACCGCCATCGCCAGCGCGGCTTTCAGCGCAGGATATAGGGCGCGGGTAAGCTCTGGCAGCGCGTAATCGCCCAGCGCAACCGCGACCAGCAGGCGCGCCGTCTCCCCACGCGCCAGCTCATACTGCTCGTCGGTGACTGCGTCAATCGCGTGCGCGGCGTCCAGCTCCTCCTGGTCGAGCAGAATTGGCGTGCCCTCTGGAATCCAGGCGATGTCGAGATAGAGGTCGTCATACCAGGGGATGCCGTCCTCGCCAATGCCCTGCTCGGCCACCAGGTCGATATACTCCTGCACGGGCTGGCCGTCGGCGTCGAACATCGTCGTGTGGGTATAGTTCGCGCCTTCGGGGAATAATTGCAGCCACGAATAGCCGTTGTCGGCGATACAGGATGCGCTGCTCGTTGATGCATCACCCAGAGCGGCTCAGCAACCTCCAGCATCTGTAGCAGCGTCGCGTAGCCGTTCACCCGGCCATCGGCGATGCGCTGGCAGATAAAGCGCTGCGCCCGCAGACGAGGCCAGCCGGGCCGGTCGGCGCGCTTATACGTCATGGGTTCGATCCATTCTTGAAGCCCAGGGAATGCCATCCTCATCTTGATACAAACTATACGGTACGCAGCCGCCCCCCGGCAGCCCGACGCAGGCGATCCTCGATGGCCAGGCCCAGCCCCTGCCTGCCGAAGCTATGCGCCAGCAGCAGGTCCAGTTCGGCGGCGTCCAGCTCGCGCAGAGCGGCATAGAGCCGCCGCGAGATCGCCGTGAGGTCGTCCATCGGGCCGAGCCGGGCGACGCGCATGCCAGCGCCTTCCAGTGTAGCGGCTTCCTCGTCGGCTGCCAATGCCCCCACCCGTTCGCCGCGCGCCTGCGCCTCGGCGGCCAGCGCGAGCATGGCGGCGAGCGCATCCGCGCCAGCGGCGTCGAAGACGATCAGCCGGGTGTGCGGGGCGTAGTGGCGCGCCATCTGTCCCGGCGCATGGGCAGGCTCTCGGGCAGGCTCTCCGCTCTCTGGTCGATTGTGGCGCGCTTTGTGCGGATTCAGGAACGTAGAGATCCGGCAGAATGGTGTGTAACGCCTCCAGCGTGACGCCGCCGGGCCGTAGCAGGCGTGGCGGGCTGGTGGTGAGGTCAACGACCGTGGACTCGACGCCAACCGTTGTTGGCCCGCCATCGAGAATGCAGGCGATGCGGCCATCCAGATCGGCCAGCACATGCGCGGCGGTGGTGGGGCTGGTATGCATGAAGCGGTTGGCGCTTGGCGCCGCAATCGGGAGGTCCGCCGCCCTGAGCATCGCCTGGGCCACTGGGTGCGCTGGAACGCGCACGCCGACGGTATCGCCGCCCGCCGCGACCAGCGCCGGGATGTGCGCGAGGCGTGGCAGCACCAGTGTCAGCGGGCCGGGCCAGAAGCGTTGCGCCAGTTGTTCCGCTTCCGGCGGGATGTCGCGGGCCACCCCCGCCAGTTGTGACGCATCAGCCAGGTGGACGATCAGGGGATCGCTCAGCGGACGCTCTTTGGCGACGAAGATACGCTGGAGCGCCGCCTCGCTGGTGGCATCGGCGCCCAGTCCGTAGACCGTCTCGGTCGGAAACGCGACGAGTTCGCCCGCGCGCAGCAGATTGGCCGCCAGCGCGACAGCCTCTGGCGGTATAGAGGCTGGCGGCGTTGCCAGTACTATTGTTTCATACCGATGTGTGTGGTCTGTCATAGCGCGTTTCAAGGGCAATGTGGCTCAACTATTCCGGCGGCGGCGACGAATCTCTCGTCAAACTGGCGGAAAATGTTCTTCATCCGACTTTCGCTCGTTTGTTAGTGTAGTCACATTCCGCCGCGCTCATGTCGGCGGTCGCACGTGGCGCTCTGTCAGAGGTAGTACTCTGCCGTTGCGCTTTCAGTGCGGTCGGTGTATGATTGCGGCGTTCGTCTTCGCCGTTCATTTATGAACGACCGCTTACTAATGGCGAGGTAGATCTTGTTGGCCAGAACACTCCGCCTCGAAGCCGCAGAATTATCTGATGTGGGCCGCAGGCGTGAACGTAATCAAGACAATGTCGCGCACCTGATCCCGACGGATCCGCACGAGCTGGATGAGAAGGGCGCCCTCTTCATCGTCTGTGATGGCATGGGAGGGCATGCCGCTGGTGAGGTCGCGTCTGAGCTTGGGGTCAAGACGATCGCTGAGGAGTATTACAACACCTCAGGCGTCGATGTGATCACCGCACTAGCTACCGCGGTCGAGCGCGCGAATGACGCCATCTTCCGCCGTGCCAGCGAAAACCCGGAATACAGCGGCATGGGCACCACGTGTGTGGCGCTGGTGGTCGCTGGCGGGCGGGCATTCGTCGTCAATATCGGCGATAGCCGCGCCTACATTATTCGCGATGGCAAGATGCATCAGGTCACGCGCGATCATTCGTGGGTCGCGGAGCAGGTGCGCGTTGGCCTCTTGACCGAGGAGCAGGCGCGCACCCACAGTCATCGCAATGTCATTACCCGCAGCCTGGGCACCCAGCCCAATGTGACGGCGGACCTGTTCGTCCAGACGATGCAAAATGGCGACCGCGTGCTGCTCTGTAGCGATGGCCTGCATGGCTATGTGGAGGAGAGCGAGATCGAGCGGGTGGCGACGGGCGATCAGGAGCCTGATGACGCCGTCCGTGCGTTGATTGATATGGCCAACGCCAACGGTGGGCCGGATAATATCTCCGCGACGCTGGTCTATCTGATCGATGTGCCCGAGCCGAAGGGCGCGCTCATGCTGCCAGATACGGCGATACCCGCCGAAGGCATCACGCAGCCACTGCCAGCCGTCGGTACACGCGCCTCGTCAAAGAGCATCCAGGCGGCGAAGGCGGCACGCGCGGCGAAAGCGCGCGCGCAGCGTCGGGCAACGGCGCGACGTCGGCTGGTGACGAATGGCCTGCGCGCGCTGGTGGCGGTTTTGATAGTGGCGATTGCCGCAGGCTTCTGGTACTTCGCCTTCGGGCCGTATGGCCAGCGGCAGGCGGCGAACCAGGATCTTCAGCGCAATGTGGCGCAGGCGCAGCAGGCGATTTCGCAGGCCCCACGTCAGGACCCCGGTGCGGCGCTGACTTCGCTGGCGCGGGCGCGCGATTCGGTCGTCGATGATCTGGCTAACCCCAATCTCGATGCCTCCAATCGCGCCGTTGGCGAGGATTTGCTGGCGAAGCAGCTTCAGCCCGCGGTGCAGCAGGCAATCGAGCGATATAACAGCGCGGCGCTGGTGACACCCGTTAATGTCACCACGGCGCAATTCTACAGGCTGTCGTGCCAGACATCAGGGGGAACGCCGACGACGCTGACCAGTGTGAGCCAGCTTGTCGCGATGAATCAGGCGCTTCCGGCGCTGGCCAGCTCGCAAATCCTCTACATCGTCAGCTCTGGCCAGCTCTACCAGGTTGTTATCCCGGCTGACCAGGGTGTGCCGCAGGCTGGCTCCAGTTGCTTGCAGATTTCGCTGAGCGGGATCGCGACGGTGGTGGCGATTACAGGCGACGGTACAACGCTCAACATCCTGGCGGAGCAGCCGAGTGGCCAGTACCTCGTGATGATGGTGACTACGAACGGCGTCAACGGCGATGGTACCCCCAAAACGACGGTCGCGAACCGTTTCAATGTCGCGACGGCGGGCGGTGAGACCCCGGAGTTGATCGCGGCGTCGGGCGCGGATGTCTACATCTCATATTCGCGCGCAACGGCGGGCGTCTATGGCGTCTGGCGCTATAGCAGCCCATTGCAGGCGCCGAAGACCGGCAAGAAGACACCGCCTCCACCGAAACCGCCAACCGGTCCCTCACAGACGGTCATGCTCCAGCGCGACCCTGTCTCGTTGGCGTTCTCTCATAGCATCCTTTATATGCTGGATAGCGCGGGCGGTCTGAGCCAGATCAATGCCGCCAACAAGTTCGCGTTCTCGGCGCTGCCGGTACAGATTCCAAGCCCGCTACAGCCCGTCTCGCCTGACGATTACTCCGTCGCGACGCCGGTGCCCACGCCCGCGCCGACACCCGCGAATGGCGCGGCGCAGTCTTCGAGCGGCGCGATGACCGCATCGATTCACCAGGCGGCGTTTGTCGCGGCGGTGGCCACGGCGACGCCAGCTCCGACGGCGACGGCTGTCCCGGTGACCCCATCGGCCTCGACCGGCACGCTCTTTGGCAAGACGGGCACGCTGGCGATTGACCCGGCCTTCCCAACCAATGTGCTGGTCTGCGATGCGACACTGAGTCGGCTGGTACGGATGGTGGCAAGCGCCTCTGGACCTGGGCTTGGCTTCGCGGCGCAGTACGCCTACGATGCGCCGTTGCGGGGCGCGACCAATGTCGCATTGGCGCCCGCCGCTCACTCGCAACTGGTTGTCTACACCTGGGCCAATAATGCGCTGGCCGCCTATACCGTGCCAGAGACCGCCGCGGGCGCATAGTCGTCGCCAGGAAAATCGGATACACCGCCGACATCGCCGACTCCATCGCGGGGTCGGCGACGCGCGTATCTGAGGCGTAATGTTATCAACTGGCCGGTTCTCTATAATATACTGTCGGGGACGTATTCCCCTGTTTCGACACTGCCCAATCGTGGGAGGAGAAATATTCGCGTGGCTGCATCATCTCGAAAGAAATCATCGGTAACCCCTGCATCCTCAACCGAGCGCTCGCCCTATGCGACGGCGCTCCGTACCGCCTCCTGTGGCGAGCTGACCGCCGTCGATGTTGGCCGCAGTGTCATCCTCACTGGCTGGGTGGGGCATCGCCGCGACCACGGCAAACTGATCTTTATCGACCTGCGCGACCGCTATGGGATCACCCAGGTAGTCATAGACCCGGACCGCACGCCGGAATCCGCTGCGGCGCACGAGGTTGCCGAGGATGTGCGGCTGGAATACGTACTGCGCGTCGAAGGTGTGGTCGTTCGGCGGCTGGCGGGCAAGGAGAATCCCGCGCTGACGACGGGCGATATCGAGGTGGAGGCGCAGAAGATCGAGGTGCTCAATCCCGCGAAGGTGACGCCCTTTCCCATCGCCGACCACGTCTCGGCGGAGGAGGCGCTGCGGCTGCGCTATCGCTATCTGGACATGCGCCGCGATAGCATCCGCGCCAATGTCGAGCTACGCCACCGCGCCATCAAGTTCATTCGCGACTACATGGACAGCCGTGGCTTTCTGGAGGTGGAGACGCCGATCCTGACCAAGAGCACACCCGAGGGCGCGCGCGACTATCTGGTGCCGAGCCGCCTCTATCCCGGCGAGTTCTATGCGCTGCCCCAGGCGCCGCAGCAGTTCAAGCAGTTGCTGATGGTGGCGGGGATTGACCGCTACTTCCAGATCGCGCGCTGCTTCCGCGATGAGGATCTGCGCGCCGACCGCCAGCCGGAGTTCACTCAGCTTGACGTTGAGATGTCGTTCGTCGCCGAAGAAGATGTGATGGGCCTGATCGAGACGATGCTGATCGAGCTGATTCAGACGACCACGAGCAAGCGCATCCAGCAGACGCCGTTCCCGCATATCACCTTCGCCGATGCCATGGAGAAATACGGCGTTGACCGCCCCGACCTGCGCTTCGATCTGCCGCTGACGACGGTGAGCGATCTGGCGGCTGCGGGCAGCTTCCAGGTCTTCCAGGGGGCGCTCGCGGCGGGTGGCATCGTCAAGGGGCTGCGCGTGCCGGGGATGGCGGGCGCGACCCGCAGGGAACTCGATGAGCTGATCGAGTTCTCGAAGACACTGGGCGCGAAGGGGCTGGTGACACTGGCGCTTCAGGCGGAGGGGCCGAAGTCGCCGCTGACGCGCTTCATGAGCGAGGTGGAGCTTGGCGCGATCATCGAGCGGATGGGCGGCCAGACGGGCGATCTGCTGCTCTTCGTCGCCGATAGCGAGAAGGTCGCCAACGATGTGCTCTGGCGGCTGCGGGTACGTATGGGCGAGCGGCTGGGGCTGATCGATCCCGAGGTGATGGCGCTCTGCTGGGTAATAGACTTCCCGCTGCTCGAAGAGATCGAGGAGGACGGCAAGGTACGCTACCACGCGACGCACAACCCGTTCTCCGGGATGCAGCTCGGGCCAGGAGGCGCTGCTGGAGAACGAGCCGCTGAAAGTGATCGCGCGCCAGTACGACATCATCGCCAACGGCTACGAGATTGGCGGCGGCAGCATCCGCATCAACGTGCCTGATCTGCAGCGGCGTATCTTCCAGCTACTTGGCCTCTCGGACGAGCAGATCACCGAGCAGTTTGGCCATATGCTCGAAGCGTTCGAGTATGGCGCGCCGCCCCACGGTGGTATCGCGCTGGGCATCGACCGCCTGGTGATGCTGCTGGCGGGGGCGGAGACGATCCGCGATGTGACAGCCTTCCCCAAGAACCAGGGCGGCCAGGACCTGCTGATGCGCGCACCCTCCGAAGTGACCGACGACCAACTGCGCGAGCTACACCTGCGCTTGCGCGAGACGAAGGGGAAGTGAGATCGCGGTCAGCCACGGCCTATATTGACGTGAAGCGAGCGGGCCGCAGGCTGAAGCCCTGCGGCTAATCCTCATTGTTCAGTATCCTTGCTGCTGGCATGCTGATACGTTGGGGTAGGATTAGCTGCGGCATTCATGCCGCGAGGTTGGTTTATCGCTTACGCGGGCAGCGCCAGAATATCCGGCTCGACCCAGTGTGCTCGGGCGTCGGGGCTGAACATCGTCTCGCGCCGCCAGTGGCGGTAGGGCAGGTCTTTATCCAGCAGCATCGGGAAGGCGGCCAGGAAGTCGTCGAACGTCGTGATGTCGGGCCGCGCCGCCACCATATGGCCCACGATGCGCACCCAGAAGCGCGTCATCGTCTCGTGGTATTTCGCGGCTTGGCCATGCTGCGTCGCGAAGTAGCGGATGCCACTGGTGACGCGCTTCATCGCCTGCTCCTCACCGGTCAGGCGGGTGAGCGTCCACGTTAGCCGCAGGTGATCGCGGTGATGGAATTGTGAATTTGGCAGCGAACCTGATAGGAATGCCGTTACAAACTCGTCGTCGGTCATGTCAGTTCCTCCTCTAGTGCGCGGATGACGTCGATCAACTCGCCAATGGCGGCGTCGCCCACCTTCGTGCGCACCCGCTCCTCAAGTTTGGTCAGCTCGCCACTGACTCGCTCGCCGATTGCCCGGCCAGCCTCGGATAGCTCCACCGCGACAAGGCGGCGCGAGCTTGGATGCGGCACGCGCCGAACCCAGCCGCGCGCTTCGAGACGGTCGAGGATGCTCGTCAGCGTCGAGCGTTTGTGGCCGAAGCTGGTATGCAGGTCGTTGATGGCGGCGTCGGGATGGCGCGCGAGGTAGGCGAGCACATGCGCCTCGGCCTGCGTCAGCCCCACATCGCCAAATGCGCGCTCGACCCACAGGCCCAGCGCGTGGGTCGCGTGTTCGAGTGCGGACGCCAGTCGCGGCGCGTGTTGATTATCCATACGAATATGTATAATACGAAAACGTACGATTGTCAAGAGTGGGTAGATTATGCTCGGAAATCGTCGGCTATATGTACGATGCGGCGTGGTATGTTGTGGTTGTGCTGGCGATGTTGCCAGCACGAGACGCAACGTATGCGTTCGCAATGCGCGCTGGAAAATCGAGGAAGATGACTATGGACACGCAAACAGCAGAGAAGACGCTTGATACGCTCATGGGCGCCTGGGACGGCGAAGAGATTATTGTTCGCCGCGACCAGCCGACGGGCGCCACCATCATCATCGCGGTGCATTCGACGCGGCTGGGGCCAGCCTGCGGTGGCACGCGCATGAAAACCTATCCCAATCTCGAAGACGCCGTGCTCGATGCCCAGCGGCTGGCCGAGGGGATGACCTTCAAGTTCGCCGCCGCTGGCCAGCAACGGGGTGGCGGCGAAAGCGGTGATTGCCATTCCCGCGGGTCTGGACGCCGCCGCGCGCGATGATCTGCTGCGGCGCTATGGCGCGCTCATCCACCAGCTTGGCGGGATCTTCGCCTGCGGAGCCGATGTTGGCACCACAGCGCATGATATGGACACCATCGCCGAGACCGGCGCTCCCTACGTCTTTGGCCGGACATCCGAGCGCGGCGGATCGGGCGATCCCAGCCCGGCGACGGCGACTGGCGTGTTCTCAGGCGTCAAGACCACCTGCGCGCGGCTCTTTGGCAGTGATGCGCTCGCAGGTCGGCGTGTGGTCGTGCAGGGCGCGGGCAAGGTTGGATATTCGCTGATGCGTCTGCTGAGCGATGAGGGCGCCGAGGTGACCTGCGGTGACGTGGATACAGCAGCGTTGAGAGGGCGCGGCCGAGTTAGGTGTTTCGGTGGTGGCGGCCGATGCGGTCTACGACGCCGAATGCGACATCTTCAGCCCGTGCGCGCTGGGGCCATCCTGAACAGTGAGACGATTTCCCGGCTACGCTGTCGTGCGGTCGTGGGCGCGGCCAACAACCAGCTTGCGACCTCGGCGGACGCGGAACGCCTGCGCGAGCGCGATATCCTCTACGCGCCGGACTTCGTCGTCAACAGCGGCGGAGCGATCTATCTGATTGGGCGTGAGGTGCTGGGCTGGTCGGAGCAAGAGACGCTGGACCGCGTCAGAAATGGCGTTCGCGATGGGCTGACCCAGGTCTATGCGCTGGCCGATGAGCAGGGGATGACGACTGGCGCGGCGGCGGAACAGGTGGCGCGGCAGCGTATCGCTGGCGGCCAGGGCTAGCGCGCGCCATATCAAAAGTTTCCATGGGCCAACATGGCTGGCACGTCTTTAGCCTCCAACTGGGTGCTAGAGCGCGCGCCAGCTTTATGTTATGCTTGAGAGGAGACAACGCACTCGCACGTATCCTCGTTGCCGGTCCATTCCCGGAGGCGTGCGCATGAGGCAGCAGGTATCGGCGCTCGGCAGATTCGCGCTGGCAGGCTTGTTTGCCACTGTTCCCCGTCTGACTCTCTCCGTCAAAATCCACGGCCTCGAGTACGACATCCGCGCGCCGCGCACCTTCTATGTCATCACCCACAAGCGCGACTTCGACGCCTTCGTGCCTGTTCCCCTGTTGCTCGCGCACCGTGGCCGCCAGGCGTTCACGCGCGATCTCCATTTCGCCATGCGCGGCGATGGCTTCCAGATGGGGTTCCTTTCGCGCATCGTCCGGCGGCCCGCGTGGTTCTCGCATGCGTTGCGTCCGATCAATGTCGGGCCGATCCTGCGTGGGGTGGGCGTTCACCCGCTCGACAGTCTGCATCTGCGGCCCATGGAGATCTGGATACGCGAGGCGTTGCGTCTCGATGGCGATATGTCCATCGGCGAGTTGCTGGCGCCCCCATCCATCGAGATGCTTGCCACGCGGTCCGGAACGCGCGCCGCGAAGCTGGCGGCGCGGCCCACCTCATCCTTGCTCAAGTGGCGCTATTTTCCGTACTTGCAGGAGGAGACTGGGTCAGAGATCTTTACGCCAGCGGCTCATCGGCGCGCGGAGCTACGGGTGCTGGCGACGGCGAAGGAGCAACTGGCCGACTGTGTGGACTGGCTGCGCGCGGGCGGATCGCTCTATACCTCGCCCGAAGGCCTCCTCACCACCGATGGCCGCATGAATCCCCTGCGCGCCGGGCTGATGCGGGTGCTGCGCGCCGCGCCTCCGGATACGCGGGTGCAGCCTATCGCGATCATCTATGATTTCATGGCGACTGGCCGCCTGCGCATGTGGATCGATCTTGCGTCCGCTATCGAGGGAGGGGAAGTGCTGACAAATCACGAGCTGGAGCGGCAGGTACGGGCGGCCTGGCTGGATGTCGCGCGCTTCACCTGTACCCAGCTTGTGTCGGGGCTGCTGATGTATCGCTGCGAGCAGGGGCAGCGCGCGACCAGAATCGCCAGCCTGGAGGCGGGCGTGCTGGCGTGGGCGCGCGAGCTGGCGGCGGCGGGACGACAGGTGGATCCCGCGTTGCTCACGGAGGAGGGCGCGCACCGGAGTGTCGCAAGCTACCTGACATACGCCGAGCTACACGGGATCATCCGACATTACGGCGACAGTATCGTGCTGGCGCCGGGTAGTCCCGCCGAGATAACGGTCACGCCGGGCGATGTGGGCTATCGCTACTCGCCGCTCCGCTACGCTGCCAATGAGATGCGCGAGATGGCAGGCGCGGCTCCCGCGCAGTTCGATACGCTGGCGATGTGATTGGGCTATTCTGGCTTGCTGGTATGGTACGCCTCGAACTCCTCTTCGACCTCGAAGCCGAGTTTCTGGTAGATATGCTGCGCCGCGCTATTGCCGACGGTGACGAAGAGCACGAGCTCGCTCTCGCCCTGCGCCAGCAACGCGTTGATGCTCTTGCGGAGGAGAAACGTCCCCAGTCCCTGTCCGCTCGCGTCGGGATGTGTCATAAGGAAGGCCAGCAGCGGCTGTTTTTGTCCAGTGCGTTCATCGTTCCAGTTGGTGATGATGGTGGCGCCGAGCGCGCGTCCATCCTCCTCGACGAGCAGGGAGCAGGTATCCAGCAGTGGGCCGTACTTGCCGTTGAAGACGCCTTCGATCTCTGCCACCGCTTCCTCTGGCCTCTCACCCTCATCGTCAATGGTGTCGTGATAGGCGTCGTACATCAGCGCGCCAAGAAGCGTGGCGTCGCGCCCGGTGATGGTACGGGCATTCCATGGTCCATTGATGAGCTGCTGGGTGAGCCGGTTGCGCATCATCCAGCGCTTGAATGTGTCGGCCATACATTATTCCTTTTGACCGTCAGACGCTATAGTCGCGCCTCAATCCAGTCCAGCAGTGTCTGCGTGTAGAGTGGGCTGATCGCGGCCATGTCGCAACCACCATGTAGCGTAGGATGATGACTCGCACCGGGCAGGCGCTTGATGGTGATATCGCCAGTCGCGGCGCGTCGCCACACCTGGAAACTCTCATCGGCTGGCGTCCACTCGTCATCCTCGCCGTAGAAGAGCAATGTTGGACAGCGCACGCCTGCGAAAATCGGCTCTGGGTCGAAGTCCATGTCCTCCCATGCGCCTGGTTCTGGCAACTCACGTGGAACGTACGTGAGCGAGAACCAGGGCTGGCCTGCCATTCGATCAATCAGCGCCTGTGTTCGCGCCCGTTCAGCGTGGCCGCGCAGATAATCCTCGTAGGTGGCGCGAAGGTTGGCTAGCATGGTGAGCGCCTCGTCTCCATATCCAGCGCGACGCAGTTGTTCGGCGGTCCCATAGCGCATCTGGCGGGCAGGGCTGACGCCGGTCGATGCGATCAGTGTCAGGAAGGCCACTGTGTCCGGCGCGATGCTCGCAGCCAGTGGAGCCGCCCACGCGCCCTGGCTGAAGCCCCATAGCCCTAATGGCGCATTGCTCACCCCTGGACCCTGCCGGAGTTCATGGAGCATAGCGAGCCCATCCTTCGCCTGGAGCGCCAGTGGCACATCGCTATCGTCTCGATATGGCCGCCGGTCGAAGCGCAACACGGCGACGCCGCGAGGTGGCAGGATCTCCGCAAGATGGCGAAAGAGGAACTGATCGCGCGATGGCTCGCTCGCGGGGTGGAGTGGGACCAGCCCTCCACGAACTGGCCCTGTCGGCATGGTCAGGGTTGCGGTGAGTGTGACACCGTCACTGGCGACCTGCACCTGATGCTCGTCCACGCGCTTCTCCATTCTCTCCTCTTTGAATCGGAGACGCCAGTAACAATTCAGAAATGCACGAAAAAAGCCTCCCGCGTATGTGGAGGCTCGTGATGGCTGGTGAGGTGGTGTGGTGGCGAGGGTGGGATTTGAACCCACGACCGACGGCTTATGAGTCCGCAGCTCTACCGCTGAGCTACCTCGCCATATCAACCGCCCCCAAGCCGTAGCCAGGGGGCGAGAAGAATTGGTAGCGGGGGGCGGATTCGAACCGCCGACCTCCGGGTTATGCTTGCTACTACAGCTTTCGCTGCCCGGCGAACCGGTTTGTAGTCTGGACTTTCCCTTCACCCTCGGCGTTACCCGTTAGGGGCCTCACATCAAGTCTCTACACGTTCTCCTGAGGATTCTTCATCCTCAAGAGCTTCGCTCGGGATTACCCTGCCAACGGCTTCCCCGAATTTGTGAGGTGTTCGCACATCAGTTTCCCGGTGTGCAGCCCATTGTGAAATGAGTTCCCACGCACAGCGATAATCAGCAGATTTCGGTCTTCGCTGGCGCTGGCCGACTAAACGACCCCTCACTTCACGGAATTGAGCCCGACGAGCTAACCACTGCTCTACCCCGCGTCGCAAAGGAGAGTATATCCCAGCATGATGCCCGCTGTCAAGCTGTATGCCCGATGGGTAGAATATGCCATCATGGGTGAGACACCATCGCAATGGTTGTGCTATGCTGGATGAGCGGGGTGGGTTATCCGCGTTAGGACAGTGACTGGATAGCAGGAGAGCAAGATATGTCGCTTCCTTCATCGTCAGACGGATCATCCGCATCATCGCAGGACGCCGGGAACGATGTCCTTGCGGCCTCAGGCGACTATAAGCCCGACCCATATATGACGCCCGCCGAGGCGCGCACGCTCATTGCTGCCAGCCGCCGCAACCGGCTTGCGCGTTTCTCGCCCTACTTCGAGCGCGTGCTGGGCTTCGTCCACGACCATTGGCTGGCGATCATTAACACCATCCTGGCCGTCTTTATCGGCATCGCCCTGGTGACGCCACTGGCATTCGCCGTGGGGCTTACCGGCCCGGCATCTGGCGTCTTCGATGTCTTCCGTGTCTTCTGCGCTCAGACGCCTTCGCACTCCTTCTTCATCGCGGGCTACCAGACCTGCCTCTGCTCGCGCTGCCTGGCCATCTACACCTCGATATTGCTCGCTGGCGTGGCTATTGGCTTCCTGCGCAATAATCGCCACCTGCGCGCGCTGCCGTGGTATGTCTGGCTGCTGGGCATGGTACCGATGGCGCTCGACGGCTTCACGCAGCTCTTTGGCCTGCGCGAAAGCAACCTGGCGCTGCGTCTTCTAACAGGCGCTATCTTCGGCGTCACCACCGCCTGGTTCCTGCTGCCGCAGATCGAGGAGGCGGCGAACCAGGAACAACCGGCACCCAACCCCGCCGCCTATGGCGCCTATGCCCAGGCTGCGCGGAGCGACGACTGAGGCGCACGCGGCTTGTGAGTGAGGCTTTCCGAATATCAGGCGGCTGGCTGGCTGACGGGCCAGATCGAGATCATCCCTGCCTTCTGGTCTGCGACCAGCACGCGATCACCCGTGGGCGACCAGAGCAGCATCATCGGTTGCGCGGGATAGGCCGACGCGCCGCTCGAGAGATTGCGGCAGCCAGTGTCTTCCTTCGCCAACGGGAGCGTCGCCGACCCCTGGATAATCGCCGAGTCGGTCGCGCGGATCTCCAGCATTTCGTCACCCGACACGTTACAGTTGATGCTGGCCAGCAGATTGCCCGCGGGATTCCACGCCACCAGCGCCCAGCCGCGTGTGCCAGCGCGGCGTTGCACCGCTACCAGCGCATTGTCACGAGCGGGCGCCGAGGGCATCGCCGAGGGTGTGGGATAGGCTATCGCGCCGCCTCCTGAAGCATTCGTGCTTTGCGGTTTGGGAGCGGGCGCCAGCGGCAATTGCGCGCCTGCGGATATCAGGGTAACGTATTTCCCGTCGGGCGACCATGATGGGAAGACCGTCGTGAATATCCCCGCGCTGACGTCAGCCCCTGAGCCAAGCACGACGCCCGGCTGCCAAATCGTGAACGTCGAATTGCTTCCCGGGTTGCCAACGGGATAGCGCGGCCCGGCGGTAATGGGCAACTGGGAGACTGGGCCATGTGTCTTTACGATGGGGTAGGGCATGCCCTGCTTATTCCACGCATAGGCCAGGCCCGGATCAGGCACGTACACGGGCACAGAGGCCCCCGCCGCAACGTCCCAGATGGGGAACCCGCCGCTATTCGTTCCCGGCAGCGCGAAATAGCCCGTATCACCGTAGATCACGCGCGCGGTCCCGTGTTCCGCATCCAGGACAATCAGCCCGGTGTCGCGCTCGGTATCGGGCGTTTGGGTTGCGGCTGAATCGAAGGCGGTAAAGACGATGGCGATGCGGCTGCCGTCTGGTGACCAGCCAAGGCTGAAATAGTGGATTGCCTGGATGGGCTGCTGATTGAGGGGTATATCGGTCCCGATGCCTAGCAGCTTCTCGAGTTGGACGTAGAGCGTCATGACCCCGGAGTGCGTATCGTAAATCGCGGCAACGTGTGGCGTCAGAGTGGTTGTGGCTGGCGCGCAGGTGCTCTGGCTTCCGATGATCGCCAGGTGCGCGCCGTCCGGCGAGAACGCCGCGCCATAGGGGCAATTGACCGCGCCCTGCTCGGTGGTTGAGATGCGCAGCGGCGCGCCAAGTGAGCCGCGCACGCCACTACCCGTGCTGCCAACCCTGTTGGTTCGGCCCACGGAAATCATCGTGCCAATCGCGGCCACTATCAAGAGTATGCCGAGTAATACCGTTCCTACATTCAGGAGCGGGCGCTGCCGCCGCTCTTGGGCCATCCTCGCCTCCCACGCAAACCGGTACACTCTTCCATTACGGAACTACGTTTCACAGCGCCCAATTCTTTCACAAGGAGGAAGCAAACACTACAAGTCCAAGGCTCACAAACCGGTGATTCGCGTATGGCCGTTCCTTTAGTTGTTTACCAGGCTTATGATACACTGATTGGAGATGTATTGCACGTCGGCATTGCAAAAGTGTAGTCACGTATTTCCCAGGAGGGGGACGTTTCGCTAGTAACGTCGGCCCGATTCCAGATCACAAAAGCGAGCAAAGAAGACACATATATGTCCAATGTCACGCCGCGCTCCACCGTCCGCACCTTCCAGTGCTCGTGTGGCGCATCGTTCGATGTCACCACCTATTCCACCGTCAACGTGACGATGGAGCCGGAGTTGCTCTATCGGCTGCTGGCCGGTACCCTGAATGTAGCGGTCTGCGCCAACTGCGGGCGGAAGGCAGCCAGCACGCAGCCGTTTCTCTATCATGATATGGCGCGCGGACTTTTCGCCTATGTCCACCCGGATGCCAATCTGCCCGAGGATGAGCGCGAGGAGCTCCTCGACCACCTGCGGGATGTCTACGATCATGCGGTCGCCGAGTCCGAGCGACTGGAGCAGCCTTCCGCGGGTGGACGACATGGTTCAGTTGAGCCGCATATCCGCCGCCGCGTGCCGTATGATGACGCCCTCAAACGTATCTCTCCTGATGCTCCCCCAATGCAGGTGATTTTCGGTATCGAAGACTTGATGGCGCTGGTCGAATCGTTGCTGGACCCCGAGGAGAAGCTGGGGCGTATTGTCCTGAGCACGCAGGCCAGCGGCACACGAGAGCGGACCCGTCTGGCATCGGTGGCCACGCGGCTGGCGGAGCAGGCCCACTGTCTCGTCGAGATCGAGGAGCTGCCCGCGGAATACACGGTCGTCATCTATGGCTCACGTGCGCGCATCCGCCAGATCAACGCCGCGCTGAAGCTGATCGGCCAGCATTAAGTCCTCTGGCGACGGCCTATGGCGCGCCTGCTGATGTGTCTGCCGACATGCTGGCGGCGGGAATCTGTAGCAGCGCGCTGGCCAACTGACGATAGGCGTGATAGCGCGCAAGATAGTTGCTGCTCGCGGCTGATGGTTGAATCATCGCGGCGCTCCGTCCGCTCTGCCGCTGAATCGCCTCATCCCAGCTCCACCGGTTGGTCGTGATATTCGCCAGCGTTGCCGCCCCCGTCGCCGAGGCGTCCGCTCCGCCGGGGAAGCGCACTGGCAGCCCGAAAATATCCGCCGCGAGTTGCCGAATCCAGTCCACCTCCAGCACTTTGCCCGAGACGATGAGCTCATTCGGCGTGCCCAGCAACTCGAAGAGCCGTTCCGACATCCAGCGTGCGTGGAAGAGGATGCCCTCGACGGCGGCGCGTAGCACGTGGGCGGCGGTGTGTTCCAACCGCAGGCCGATGATACTCCCGCTGGCGTCGGCATTCCAGAAGGGCGCGCGCTCGCCCGCGACGTACGGGAGAAAGAGCAGGTGTTCATCGTGCGCGGTGGCCGCGGCATCGAGCAGCGCGATGAGGGGCTGCGCATCGGCGGATGGCTGGCCGACGGTGAGCGCGCGCGCCAGCCAGTCGAGCACCACGCCGCCGCTGTTGCCCGGCGCGCCCGCGATAAAACGGTCGCCGTCGTCGAGGACATAGCAGAAGATGCGCGAGGCCGTATCGGTGAGTGGCGCGTTGCTCCCCATACGCACGGCGCTACTGGTGCCAATCGTCAGCACCAGCCGTGTCGCGTCCACCGCGCCCACGCCCAGATTGGCCAGCGGACCATCCGCCGCGCCGATGACAATGGCCGCGTCATCCGGCAGCCCCGCGACCTGGAGTATGCTGGACTGGCTCGCCGTACGCATGGCCGTTGGCGCTACCAGCGTCGAGAGCTTTTCGGATGTGATGCCAGCAAGCCCCAGCGCGCCATCATCCCACGTCTGGTTGCGCAGGTTGTAGAGGCCGGTCGCGCTGGCAATCGAAGCGTCCACCTCCCAGACGCCGAACCAGTGATGCCAGAGCCACTCTTTGAGCGAGACGAACCGCGCGGCCTGCTGGTATATATCTGGGCGCGTATGCCGCAGCCAGCGCAGCTTGACCAGCGGGGCCATCGCCGAGACGGGGGTGCCTGTGCGCTCATAGGCCGCCCGTCCTTCGGGGGTCTGCCAGAGCGCGTCGGCCTCGGCTTCCGGGCGGGTATCCATCCAGAGCAGCGCTGACCCCAGCGGCGAATCGTCCGCCGCGACGGGTATCAGACTGTGCATGGCCGCGCTTAACCCCACAGCGCCGACTGCGTAGCCCTGGCGCGTCGCATCCGCCACGACCGCCGTCAGCGCATCGGTTGCCGAGGTCGCAACCGCACGTGGATCTTCCTCCGCCGCGCCTTCCTCGCTGGAAGTGCGCTCGACCTCACGCCCCGCGCGCGCGATTTCCTGTCCATCGAGGTCGAAGGCTACCGCCTTGAGCGATGTGGTACCGAGATCCATTCCCACCGTACAGCGGCGAACCTCCATCTGACCCCTCTCTTCCACTGTTGCGTTCAGCCGTCTCAACGTTCTCTCAACGTTCGCGCGCGCCAATATCGCTACGCCAGCGCGCTCCCTCAAAGTATACCCGGTTGATGTTGGCGTAGACGCGCGCCCGTGCCTCCGCGACGGTGGCTCCCCGTGCGACCAGCGTCAGTACGCGCCCGCCGGTCGTCACAAGTTGGCCATCCGGTTCGCGGGCGGTCCCGGCGTGAAATGCGACGATATCCGGGTCGAGAGCGTCCAGCCCGGTGATCGGGAAGCCTTTGGCATACTCGCCTGGATAGCCACGAGACGCAATGACCACGCCACAGGCCGCCTCATCGCTCCAGACGGGCGGGGAGACGCGGTCGAGCGCGCCATCGGCGACGGCGGCGCACAGAGCCAGCAGATCGCTCTCCAGGCGCGGCAGCACCACCTGCGTCTCAGGATCGCCGAAGCGCGCGTTGAACTCAATCACCTGGGGTAGACCATCATCGCTCACCATCAGGCCAGCGTAGAGGAGGCCGCGAAATGGCGCGCCCTGCTCTGCCAGCGCCTCGACCACCGGGCGCACAATCGTCGTCTCGATGCGCGCCAGCAGCTCTGGCGTCGCGAAGACGGGCGGCGAATACGCGCCCATGCCGCCGGTATTGCCGCCCTCGTCATCGTCGAGCGCACGCTTGTAGTCGCAGGCAGGCGCGAGTGGGTAGATGCGCTCCCCGTCGCAGAGGATGAAGAGCGACAGCTCCGTGCCGGTGATGCACTCCTCGATCAGCACGGTCGTGCCTGCCTCGCCCAGCGTGCGCCGCACCATGGAATCGTCGAGCGTCGCGCGCGCCTCGTTGCCATCCACCGCCTTGACGACGCCCTTGCCCGCCGCCAGCCCATCCGCTTTGATGATGAGCGGATAGCTGTTGCCCTCTGCCTCGTAGCGGTCGAGATACTGGATAGCCTCGTCGTAGCTGTCGAAGATCTCGGCGTGGGGCGTCGGCACGTCCGCGGCAACCATCAGCCGCTTGGCGAAGGCCTTGCTGCTCTCGATACGTGTGGCGGCGGCGCTTGGCCCGAAGACACGTAGCCCGCGCGCCGTGAAGACATCGGCGATGCCATGCGCCAGATAGTTCTCCGGCCCGATGATCGTCAGGTCTATCGCGTTCGCCGCCGCCCAGTCGGCGCAGGCGGTGGAATCCGCCGGGTCGAGCGGGATGTTTTCGGCGACGGTTGCCGTACCGCCATTGCCGGGCGCGCAATAGAGCTTCGTCAACTGTGGCGAGCGACTGACCGCCCAGCAGAGGGCATGCTCGCGCGCGCCACCACCAATCACCAGAACGCGCATATGCCCTCCTCGCCTCGCTCTACTTACCACCTCCGTCTGGTTCCCCTCTCCCTGAAAGGGGGAGGGGTTAGGGGAGGGGGCCGCTACCAGTTCGGGTGACGCAACAACTCTGGCGGGCGCATCATCGGCAGATAGTGGAACGCCTCGGCGTACTCGACGCCAATCTCGGCCCCGGCGGCCCGCGCCCGCGCCCGTACAGACTCGCCGATATCGCGCACGCCAATCTGGCTGGTGTGGCAGAGCAACGCCGCGATCTTCTGCTCGATGGTCTCGGTAATATCCACGTAGTAGTTGGGTGTGTCGCTCGCGAAGAAGTAGACGTTGTGAACGCGATGCTCCGTCAGGCCGGTGGTTAGCTGCTCGGGATAGTAGAGGCGGTCGCGCGCGGCGGCGACAGCATCGAGCGTAGTCTGGCCGATAGCGCGATGGTCAGGGTGAATCTGGTAGCGCTGCCAGGGATCGAAGGTCAGCACAACATCGGGCCTGCCCTGGCGGAGCACAAGGGCGATCTCGCGACGGAAGGCGACGCTGACCTCAAGTTCGCCGTCCATGTGGCGCAGGAAGGTCACTTCTTCGATGCCCAGCACATCCGCCGCCGCGTGCTGCTCGGCCTCGCGCGTCGCGATAAGCTGCTCCGGGGTGGCGTCGGGATCATTGCTGCCCTTGTCGCCGCTGGTTGCCAGCACATACTGCACCCGATAGCCGTGCCGTGTGAAGCGCGCGACTGTGCCGGAGCAGAGAAACTCGGCATCGTCGGGGTGCGCAAAGATGACCATGACGCGCGGGCGTGTATCGCCTGCGCTCGTGTTAATATCTTCCACGTGTACTCTATCCTCTGAATCTTGTGGTGTATCCTCTGCCGCGTTCTCACGCGCGACAATGCTTGCCGTTGTCCAGCATACCAGCCCGTGAAAGGCCGCGACAAGCGCCAGGCAAGCACGAGCGATATCGCCACGGTGCGTGTGGATGAGACACAAACAGCCATGCGCGCGTATACAATAGACGACGGGCACGCGCTATGCGTCTACCACTGTGGGCGCGGGATGCGGCGCCGTACTATAACAGCCATTCCAGAGCAGCCATGCGAGGAGAACGTTCGTATGCGTATTGGCCATCGTTCCTGGCGTTCGCTTGCCACCATTCCGGTGTTGCTGCTCGCGCTGGGGCTTTCTGCGTGCAGTCTGAGTCTCAGCGCTGGAACCCCCACAGGTACCGCTAGCTCGGACCGGGCGCCGACGAGTTCCGCCGGGACGGCGACGACGGGCGCACGGGGAACCTGCGAGCCACAGACAAAGCACGACAGCGGCTCCGACGACGGCCAATTTACGTACCTATCCCCCAAGCAACTCTGGACGCTCTACGGCGTTGAGCCGCTGCTGAAGCAGTGCTACACCGGCAAGGGCCAGACGGTGGTCGTGATCGACTCATTCGGCAGCCCCACGCTTCAGGAGGATATCGATCACTTCAGCGATTACTATGGCCTGCCCCGCGTCAAGCTTCAGATTCTCTCGCCGCTGGGGACCAAGGCATTCGATCCGTCGGATCAGCAGATGATCGGCTGGGCTATCGAGACGACCGAGGATGTGCAGATCATCCATGCGATTGCGCCTGATGCGAATATCGTCGTGCTGACGAGTCCGGTGGACGAGACGGAGGGGGTCGCTGGCCTGCCGGAGTTTCTGCAACTGGAGCAGTACGCGGTGCAGCATAAACTCGGCACGGTTGTCTCGCAGAGCTGGGCCGCCTCGGAGGTCTCGCTGGCGAATAGCGCGGGCCAGGCGGAGATCGCGCAGTGGGATACGTTCTTCCATACGGCGACCACGCAGCAGGGCATGACCTTCTTCGCGGGGTCGGGCGACAATGGCGCGACCGATTACATCGACGCGAGTATCACACAGCTTTCCGCGACGCCCACCACCAGCTTCCCGACCAGCGATCCCTGGGTGACATCGGTAGGGGGCACCACCATCCAGCAGAATGGCGGGCAACTGAGCGAGATTGCGTGGATAGTAGTGGCGGCGGCTTCAGTCGCTTCTATGCGGAGCCAGCGTTCCAGCAGAACCTCTCGGCCTGATGATGCAGCAGCAGCTTAGCCACCGGCGCGGCGTGCCCGATATCTCCTCGACGGCTGACCCCAATATCGGGCTGGGCTGCTTCTTCGGCGGACATGCTCCAGCAGGAATTCGTTGGCAACGGCACCAGCGCTGGCTCGCCGCTCTGGGCGGGACTGACGGCCATCGCCAACCAGATGGCGGGCCACTCGCTCGGCTATCTCAACCCGGCGCTCTACACGGTGGCCGCGGGCAGCAACTATGCGCGTGACTTCCACGACATCACCGTCGGCAATAACAGCACAAACGACAAAGGCGTCAGTGTCACGGGATATGACGCCGTGCCGGGATGGGATCCGATTACCGGGCTGGGGACGCCCAACGCGCAATACCTGCTGCCCGATCTCATCGCCGCCGCCAATGCGGGCGCGTAGGACGGACCCCTCCCGGCTTTCGGCCACCTTCCCCTGTGAGGGGAGGGCATAGGCGACCATCCTGCCCAAGGGCGATGCGCGCGTGCTCCCCTCTCCTAGAAGGAGAGGGGCCGGGGTGAGGTCTCTCGCCTATTCCATCGCGGCTCGCATCTGGGCGCAGAACGCCTGGACATCGGCCACCCGGGCGAGTGTGTCGTCGGTCGGGTTGAGCAGCGCGAAGCTGCGTGGGCCGTGTAGCTCGTGCGACAGGTCGCTGGCGCGCGGCACAACATGGATATGCACATGCTGGAAATGCTCGGCCTCGGCGAAACAGGCGAGATACTCTTTCGCACAGACGGTCTCCGCGTGGAGTGCCCGCGTCGTCCGTGCGAGCAGTGCGCCCATCTCGGCGAACTCGTCGGCGGTCAGCTCGTGCAGGGCGGCGGCATGGCGTCGGAGCACTAACACGACCCACCCCACCAGCGCCGTCGGCCACGCATGGTCAACAATCCAGTAGCGCCCATCGTAGATACGCTCGGCGGGAGAGATGTGTCGCTCGCCGCGTAGTGACTCACAGGAGTAGCAGACATCCGTAGACTCTTCTGGGGGTGGCATCGGTGTCATCCAGAATTACCTTCCTAGAGCGCGCAGTCGCGACCATCACCAACAGGATACAATCTACAATCTGAGTGTTCCTGAGAGGGAGTGAGCTACCATGTCCGACGAACAGACCTATGCGGTGGTCGGCGTCCAACAGCTGACCGAGGAGCAGGCGGAGCAGGCGCGCGCGCTGCGTAATCTCTGCAACAGCGCCGATGGGCTGGATCTCAAGCTCGGCATCTCGGCCGATCTCGCGGCGCGGCTGGCGGAGCCATATGCCTTCCTCTGCACGCTGGATGGCGCACTGGTCGGCTTCTGCACGCTGGTCGGCGATGACGACCCCGAGCTGGAGCTTTGTGGCATGGTTCATCCGGCGTATCGTCGGCGTGGCATCGGCCGGGCGCTGCTCGACGCCGCGCTTGCCTCGGCCCGGCGACGGCTGGCTACCCTGCGCGTGCTGGTGATCTGCGAAGACGCCTCGGCGGCTGGCCGCGCGTTCGTTGCCGTGGCTGGTGGACAGCATCGTTTCAGCGAGAACCGGATGGAGACGGCTGCCACACCGCCAGCGCATCCCTCCACAGCGGCGGCGGGCGCCCTCGACGTGCGTGAGGCTGGTCAGGATGACGCGCAAGACCTCGCCCGTGTCATCACTGGCTCATTTGGGCAGTCGGATGACCACATGGCCGAGGATATCGTCCGCGACATGACGGTGGAGGGCGAGCGGTACTTTCTGGCGCGGCTGGGCAGTGAGCCGCATGAGCCGGTGGGGGGATTCAAGGTCGTTATCGACAAGCCCAAGGCCTATATCTATGCGTTCGGCGTCCTGCCAGAATACCGGCGGCGTGGCTATGGACGCGAGATCCTCGAAGAGACGCTCTCACGCCTCTTCGCCGAGGGCTGGACGGCGGTTGGCCTGGAGGTTGACGACGACAATACCCCCGCGCAGGCGCTCTATCGCAGTGTCGGCTTCCACGATGTCACCGTCTACGGCTACTACTCGCTTGACATAACCGTGCAGTGACGCGCGCCCCGCTATGGCCCGGCTCTCCCATGTGATCAACTTCGCAATACTCCGACGACGCTTGTTCGTCATCACACCATGAGGGGAGTAGTGCGCCCTCTCGTCAGCGAATACCAGGACTAATCGCCCGTTGACAGGTATCACCGCCAATGATACACTCGTCCGGCATGTATCCCTGCTCTGGGAAGCGAACAAAGTAGCTTGCCCATGGCGGACTGTATTCACAACGTATTCGCCCGGTATCATCTCATTCGCCGTACGCATGTCGCGTGAAGACGGCGGGCAACGCGCTCAGAGGGTTTGGTGGGCCTGGTGGGAGAAGTTCAAAGGAGGCGCCGCTGGTCATGGCGAGAAATGATATAGCTCAAACGCAGAATACCGGAAGAGCTGGGACGCTGGATGCGCGCGAACGCCGCGTGCGCCGGTTCTTGTTTGGCTCTCTTCCACTGGCCGCCCTGTTAGCAGTGATGGCGGTGATGATTCTACCGGCCACCGTCTCGGCCACCGGCGCTGGGCCGGGCGTGAGCGTCTCGCCGACGCAGGGCGGCGTGGGCACGCGCGTGACGGTCAACGGCACGCAGTTCCCGGCGGGCCATCAGATTACGATTGGCTATAGCAACGGCAGCTGCTCCAGCGGCGTGACGACGATCAGTGGCGCTGGCGGCGCGGTCGGCAGCGATGGCTCGTTCTCGTTCTCGTTCTCCTGGCCTCAGACGGATAAAGGCTCGTATACGGTCTGCGCCACCGACACGAATACCGGCCAGACCCATGCTTCGGGCAACCAGTTCACGGTGACGGATAGCAATCCGCCGAGCATTACGGTTCCTGGCTCTGTGGGCGCGGGCCAGCCGGTGACGGTGACGGGCGCGCACTTTGTGGCGACCGAGCCTGGTTCGCCTCCCGGCACGGTGCAAATTCTCTACGGCGCGAGTGGTAGCAATGGCTGCGCGACGGCGGCTGGCCATGCCACCATCAACAACGACGGCACCTTTACCTTCACTTTCAACGCGCCGTTCGTGACGACGGATACCACCTTTGTGGTGACGGCGGTCGTGCCGGAAGGCTCGTGCGGTGGCTCGCCGACGCTCCAGGCGCAGGCGAATCTGAATGTGACGGCGGGGGCGACCCCTGTGCCGACCACAGCGCCGACGCCGGCTCCGGCGGTCTCTACGCCGGGCGAGAGTGGCCTGGTCTGGCCGCCGACGTGGCCGCCGAGCGGGCCATGGGCGGTTGTCTACTGCCTGGTCGGCCTGCTGCTGTTGCTGCTGCTGCTGCTGCTCCTGCTCTTGCTGGCGCGTCGTCGCCGTGAGGATGAGCCTGCGGTGATCGAGGAGAACGACTCGGTAGTCGTCGCGCCAGGCGGGAGTGGTGGCGCTGGCGGCACGGGCGCCGGGCAGGCGTACGTCCAGCGCAACATCGACGCGGTGGACCCACGTACCGGCCAGCGCACGCCGATTGCCGAAGAGGTGACGACGGTCGAAGAGGATGTTGTCGATCCGAACAATCCGTAGGGTGGCGCGGCCATAGCGGCCATGGAGGCCATAGGCTTCTTGGCCACACTGGCGCTCACAGATCCCTGAGCATACATACACGCAGCCCCGGTTGGGAGTTATTCCCCGCCGGGGCTGCATGTTTTCCAGACCCTCTCCCCCTACCCCCTTCCCTAAAAAGGAGGGGCCGCAATCGAAGAGTGCGATGAATTGGCTTAGGTTAGCGATAATCCACCTTCGCGGCATGAATGCCGCGGCTACTACCATCCGTCGCGAATCCTTTCGCCAGTGAACGGATACGTTCAGCACAAAGTGAGCCGCAGTGCTTCAGCCTTTGACGCAGTAGCTCACTGAGGGACAGACGCAGACCCTGGCTGCTTCTGGCTCCCCTCCCTTTTAGGGGGCTGGTGCGCGAGGCGATAGCCTCGGAGCGTGCGACGAGCACGCGCAGCGCCAGCGTCCCAACGGGAGGGGCCGGGGGAGAGGGCGGTGGGGCGGCTCAGTTCTCGAAGGACGCCACGGGTGTGCGGACGACATCACAATGGCGAGTTGGCGGCCTTCGGAGGATTCCGGCGGGCGTGTGTCTGCGGCTGTCTGTAACAGGCCGTGACTGGGGCGTCTCCGCGTCGAAGATGTGCATGAAGGGGTGCGAAGAGGGGCGCGACCAAGATATGCCTTCCTTCGCTCCCTTCGCGCTCTTCGCTCCCTTTGGCGCTGCATCTCCTCCTCCACCCGTCGCTTGATGCTTCCTGCTATACTGATGTCAAGCAGCCGCTGGTAGGACTGCATTCCAGCGCGGGGGGCAGACCGTAGCGTAAACGCTACGGCGAATGGAGCGGAAGACCCGTTGGAGCACGGAAATTCGCCGTGGCCTTCAGGCCATGGAGAGCTCGCCACAGGTCGCGTCTGGATCAACGCCACCCAATACTTCGAGGGCGTCGCGCCGGAGGTGTGGGAGTTCCACATTGGCGGCTATCAGGTCTGCGAGAAGTGGCTGAAAGACCGCAAGGGCCGCACGCTCACCTACGACGACCTCACCCACTACCAGCAGACCGTCGCCGCGCTGGCTGAGACCATCCGCCTGATGGCCGCGATAGACGAGACCATCGAGGACCACGGTGGCTGGCCACTGGAATAGTCCCGCGCATGCCACACACCGCAGGGGACCAAGTCACTGGAAGAGTGGAAGGGGACCATATATTTGAGATGGTCCCCTTCCACTCTTCATGGTCCCCTTCGAGCGCGCACAGCCCCCTCGCTATGCAGCGGACATCGAAGACCGCCAACTCGCCACTCCCCTCGCCAACTCGCCAACTCGCCAACTCGCCACTGTGGTATCCGTCGCATACCCGTGGCGTCCTTCGAGAGCTGAGCCACCCCACCGCCCTCTCCCCCCGGCCCCTCCCGTTGGGACGCTGGCGCTGCGCGTGCTCGTCGCACGCTCCGAGGCTATCGCCTCGCGCACCAGCCCCCTAAAAGGGAGGGGAGCCAGAAGCATCGCCTACCGAGTGCCCACTTGGGCAGGGATTAGCCGCGGTATTCATGCCGCGAAGCGACCCCCTTCCCCGTCGCCGGGGAGGGGGTAGGCCGGGGGAGAGGGCAGCCCTACCCCCTCGGAATAATCGGCAGTATCACCGCCGAGGGGTGCTCCGCGTCGTGGTAGATCGTTTGCTCCGCGACCGCCATCTCGCTCGTCATGCCCAGCGGCGCGCCGGTATTCAGGTTGCGCGTCGAACTTCGGGAACGCGCTCGACGAGAGCTCCAGGCCGATGCGATGGCCCGCCTTGAAGACTTGCGCCGTATTCCAGCAGTCGATGGTGTAGCGATAGATCTTCCCCGGCTCGATCAGCGATGGGCGATCCATGCCCTCGCGGAAGCGCGCGCGCACCATGCCGTCGGCGATGCCGCTGCCTGAAGCCCGACGGCCAGATATCGACCAGCTTCGCCGTGAAATCGGTATCGGGCGCTGAAGACGCCGCGTACAGCTCGACGCGCAGCGGGCCGGTCAACTTCCAGGTCTGCCGCCAGCGGTTCCGTCACGTAGACCAGCACATCGTCGCGCCGTTCGATGGCCGCGTAGTCGTCGGGACCGCCGATCTGCGACGAGGTTGGTTCGGTGATGAACGGCACGGGCGCGCCGGATCGTAGCGATAGCTATCGGCGCTTCGTCGTGCGCGGGCGCTGTGGGCGCGAGCGAGCCGTCGCCGAAGCGGCTGTTCGCGCGGCCCGCGCTGTGCAGGTAGTAGGGCGTCCACTGCGCGCGCGCCAGCGGCCATTCCTGCTCATCGCGCCACACATTCTCTCCCATGATGAAGAGGCGCACCGGCGCTTCTTGTTGCCTCAACCACGCTGCTGCCTTGCCTTTGAGAGTAGCGATCGAACCAGCGCAGTTCCTCGCCGCGCAGATCGATCAGCGCCTGCGGGCCAAAATCCACCTCGCCCAGCTTGGATTTGTATTGACGGCGTGTCCCCACGGCCCCATCAGCAGCCGTTGGTTGGCGCGCGCGAAGGCGGTGGGCCCCGCGCGTGGTCATGCCGATAAGTTCAGCGGCGTGCCGATCTGCTCATCGTCGTACCAGCCCGATACATGCAGCGCCGGTACGTTGATCTGCTCGAATTTCTGCTGGTAGCATTGCGGCTCCCAGTAGTCGTCAAGCTGCGCGTGAGCGAGATCGTCATGCCAGCGCTGTATGTAGCGACCGGCTCGCTCGTCCATCGTCAGCAGCGGCAGGTGTGTGTAGACATCTCTGCCCAGTTACCGCTTCCATGACCTGGTTGACAGCGTCCGCCCGCTGACGAAGTGGAGCCAGCACAGGTGCATCGGGACGGCAGGCCGGTCGGAGTTTCCACGAACGGATCGGAGGGAGAGACGCGCACGACCATCGCGCGCAGGTGCGGCGGCTGCTGCAGCGCCGTCAGCCACTGGATGCAGCCGGGATACGAGCTGCCCAGCGTGCCGACGTTGCCATCCGACCAGCTCTGCGCCGCGATCCACTCGATAGTGTCGTAGCCGTCGCGGCCCTCGTTGCGATACGGCGTGAATATTCCCTCGGAGTCGCCGCGCCCGCGCACATCCATCGCGACCAGCGCAAACCCCTGGCCCGTATAGTAGCGCGCCGTCTCAAGGAACGCCTCGTTCGACTTGAGATACGGCGTGCGGTTCAGGATGATGGGCCAGCGGTCCGCTTCACCAGCGGCCAGCGGCGGGAGATAGACATCGGCGGCGAGGGTGACGCCGTCGCGCATGGGGACACGTATGCCAAAGGCAATGCGCGGCGTATCGGTTGTCGTAATCATCTAGGGGTGTCCTTCGTCATACAGCAACAAACATCGTATGTCGGGACAGGCGGCCAGGGCGCCTGGAGTTCCAGTGTAAGCTTGGCGTGAGAAGCCGTCAATGCTTCCCATGCTGAAGAAATACCGGCGCACCCTTGTTGACGCGCCGCCTGCTACGGCATACAATGCCGCCCAAACTCGGTAAATGAGGTGTCCGCTCAACAGCTCATCCGTCCAGAAGCGTAACGCGGGGTGTCTCACCCCAATAGATGCGATGTGATAGACCGATTCGCGTAGCCAACGTCAACGCATCGAGGCGTATCTGTCCCGCAGCGGCGCGGGCCAGCACTTCCGGGAGGTTGGCCCATGAGCCAGATTCTTCTGCCCCCCTCATCGCAGGAGCCACAGCCACCAGCTGAGGTCGCTCCCGCGCACGACGCGCCCCCGCCACAGAACTACACCGCCGAGCCGCTGAAGAAGCCGTCGCGCTTCTGGCGTATCGTCAAGTGGCCGATTCACCAGCTGCTCAAAGGTATTTATCTGGTTGGGTCACTCATCAACCGTCACCGCATCATCAGCCTGATTGCGCTGCTGGCGGTCGCGGCGATGGTGACTGGCGGCGTGCTGACCTATCGCGCGCTCAACCCCGACCATCCGCAGAGCACCAATGGCAGCACGTCTGGCACTGGCAGTGTTAACGTCCCTGATACGCCCTTCACCGTCGTCAATGGCGCACAGATACCGCTCTCCAACGGCGTCGTGCTCTGGCTCCACGGCACGAAGATCTATAACGCGCAGGAGCTTTGGAACGGCATGAGCACGGAGCTAAAGTCAGCCTTTCAGCTGCAGGGCAGCTCCGAGGCCGACCTCCAGCAGACGCTCGATACCTTCCGCACGCAGGGGCTGAAGTTCGACGAGTACGTTGTTGCTGGCAGCTTCCAGTATCCCGATGCCACCGCGACCTACACCGTCGAGGTCATTGCCCACGACACGACACAGCGCTACATCCTCACCTGGTACTTCAGGACCGATCCTACCGGTCAGATCCTCTCGTTTCAGGATATTACCCAGGCTTGAGGGCATGAGGGGTGAGGCGCGATAGCCGCATTCCCGCTGAGACGGCTTCGACAGAACGCGGAGGGTATTCGCAATGGCTGGCAACACGATCAACAAAGACCTCGATAAATCGATAGACCGCTCGCTCGATGATTTTGGCCGCTTCCTGCGCCATAAGTGGTGGCTGGTGCTGCTGCTCATCCTGATTGGCTGGTATGCCGTCGTCAACATCCTGCCGACCATCTCGGCGCCTCAGCCAGGCACGATTCTGGGGTTTGTCTTGCAGACCGGCCTGCTGATCTTCTTTATCCTGATCCAGTTCATCGCGCTCTTCTGGTTCCTGGGCCGCCCACGCATCTACTGGGTGATGCCCGGCGAGAGTGGCGTCAGCTTCGAGGATTACAAGGGCAACCCGGAGGTGCTCGAAGCGGCGCGGCGGATCGTCATCCTGATGCGCGGCGTCAAGGGCTTCAAGGAGATGGGCGGCGAGATCAGTCGCGGGCTGCTGCTGGTTGGCCCGCCCGGCACCGGCAAGAGCTATCTGGCGCAGTGCATCAGCACCGAGTCGGGCGTCCCGTTCGCCTATGCCAGCGCCGCCAGCTTCCGCGCGATGTTCATCGGCATGGACGTGCTGATGATTAAGAACCTCTATCGCAAGGCGCGCCGCTATGCCCGCGAGTATGGCGGCTGCATCCTCTTCATGGACGAGTTCGACGCGATAGGGATGGCGCGCGGCGGCGCGGGCCAGGGCGGCTTCGCGATGGGCGGCGGCATGATGGGCATGATGGGCGGCAGCGGCGGCCTGAACGAGCTGCTGATGCAAATGGACCCGCCGCCGATGGACCACTCGTGGTGGAAGAAGCTGCTGCGCATGGCGGGGCTGTATCACGGGCGCAACCAGCGCGAGCCGGTGCTGACCATCGGCGCGACGAATATTCCCGACTCGCTGGACGCGGCGCTGCTCCGGCCGGGGCGTTTCGACCGCAAGATCATCGTAACAGCGCCGAGCGACGCCAACCGCGGCGAGGTCATCGAGTACTATCTGGAGCGGGTGCATCACGACGACATCTCGGTGCAGAAGCTGGTGACCGATATGGTCGGCTACACGCCAGTGGCCATCAAGCACGTCATCAACGAGGCGGTGGTTCTTGCCCACTTCGATGGCCGTCAGACCATCAGCTATCAGGATATCTGCGAGGCGCGCGAGACGCACGAGCACGGCATCCGCTACCCGCGCACGCTCTCGACGCTGGAGAAGCGCCGCCTCTCGTACCACGAGGCGGGGCACGCGGTGGCGCAGGTGAAACTGGTGTCGCGCTACCGGGTCTCGCACGCGACGATTGCCAAGCGCCTGGGTTCTAACGGAGAGGCGTTCGTCGCCTATAAGCCACTGGAAGAGATCGTCACGCAGTCGGCGGATGAGGTCTTTGCCGAGATGGAGACGCTGCTGGCGAGTCGCGCCTCGGAGGAACTGTTCCTGCATACGCGGCTCAACGGCGTGGGTGGCGACCTGCATCGGGCGACGGAGCTTGCCTTCCACTACATCGCCCACTGGGGCATGGGTGACGAGTTCTTCTCCGCCTCGGCCACGATGGCGCCCGAGCGCATCTATACCGACCCGATCACGCGGCGCGAGGTCGAGGCGTTGCTGCGCCAGGCGTATACTGAGGTGCGGGCGCTGCTGGAACGCCACAGCGCGGCGGTTATCGCCGTGGCGGAGGCGCTGCTCGAACGCGAGGAGCTGGAAAGCGACGAGATTCTGGCGCTCATCAATCAGGCGGAGGCGCCCGCGCTGGATGAGGTCGCCGTCGCCGCGCTCGGCTCTGTGCCGGTGGTAACGCCGGGCGAGTCGCCCGCCCCAGTCGAGCGGAACGGTCACGTGCCGCTGCCCGGTCGTGTCGTCGAGGGCGAGGTGGTCCGCAACGCCGACGGGCATGGTGCGGGGGAGTAGCATACGCGCTTTCAAGTGCTATTCATGGGCGAGGCTGGTAGTAATCCAGCTTCGCCCATGAATGCCGCGGCTAATCCTGTTCGTGGGGAACTCGCCCTCCCGGTGAGCGGATGCGTTCACCCCGCGATTAGCCGCAGGGCTTCAGCCTGCGGTACGCTCCCCCAAGGCAAACCTCGCCACTCATTCTCTCTATCCACTACCCTGTTGCCGCGCTCAGGCGTATACTACTCAGGCTGTGGATGTGCGATGTGTGTGGGCGCGTTGGGGGCAGACTGAATGGTCATTTTCTGGTTGGCCGTGCTGGGCGCGACGATTGTAGCCGCTATCATGGTGGGGCTGGCGCTGCTCTTTGGCCGCCGGGCGAAGGCGTCGCCGCGCGCGCTGGTGTTCTGGGCGCTGCGGCTCTGGGTTTTCGCCTTCATCCTCAATCTGGCTATCCTCTACCTGGCTGAGCCTGCCATCGCCGGGCCGTACTGGGGCGGCCAGTGGCTGATCTGGCCGCTGCTGCTCACGGGCGTCTTCGCGCTCTTCGGGGGCGGCGTTGACCGGGCGCGCACGGCCATCAATGACTTCACCCATCGTATCAATACCGGCACATTTTCCACGACCTTCACGCCTCGCGGCTCATCGCGTGGTCGGCGCCCGTCGCCCTTCCGCGTGGTGGACCAGGATCGCGCCGACTGCAACCGGCGTTCCGGCGAGTCCGCTGGCAGGCTCGGCGGCGATAGCTATTGCGCTGGTCGTCGTCATCGTGGTGAATAGCCTGATTACCATCGGTACCACCTGGTTCGATGGCAACGCCAAAGCGCTCGCCGCGATTCCCCATATCGTCAAAGAGCCGTCGTCCACGCCGCTGCCGCCGACCGACGTGAACCACATCGTGCTGGTGACGCAGGGCGTCGCCTCGTACCTTGGGCAGCAGGTGCTGGCGGGCAACGGCCAGAATCTTGGCTCGCTCTACCACACCAACCAGGAGGAGTACACCCTCCAATCGGTGAAGGGCCACCTCTACTGGATCGCCCCGCTGGTCTACAACAACGTCTGGGCGAACGTGGGACGCTGGGAAACGCCCGGCTATGTGCAGGTGGATGCCGAGGATCCCAACACGCCGCCGCAGCTCAAGACTGGCTATCATCTGCGCTACCTGCCCGATGCCATCCTCAACCAGGACTTGATTCGCCACGTCTATCTCAGCGGCTATACCAACGGCGACCTGGCCGATCCCACGCTGGAGGTGAACGACGACGGCACGCCTTATTTCACGATCTCGCTGATGCAGCCGACACGCGGCTTCTCCGGTGAGGTGGTGAAGCAGGTGCTACTGGTGGACCCGCAGAGCGGCAGCATCACGCCCTATGCGCCAGATAAAGCGCCCGCGTGGATCGACCGCATTGTTCCGGCGACGGCAGTGGACGACTATCTGACATGGTGGGGCAAGTATGAGAGCGCGCCGTGGTTCAATCCGTCTGGCGCGGGTCAGCAGGTTCCCGCCACCGATACGCCGGAGCTGGTCTACAATCAGGTGGATCAGCCAGTCTGGCTGGAGCCGATGACCTCGAACAATGGCAGCGATAACTCCAGCACGGGCGTCATGCTCTTCGACACCAAAGATATTACGGGCCGCTTCTATCCGCTCAGCGGTCTGGGCGCGACCAACAACGTCGAGTCTACCTTCCAGTCCAATCCTAACAATATCCGCAACTACGACGTCGGCGCGGTCCAGCTCTACCAGATCTACAACGAGCCGACCTGGGTGGCGACCTTCGTGCAGAAGAACGACTACGGCGGAAGTTTCCAGGCGGTGGGCATTGTCGATGCGCGGCACCTCAACGGCGCGAACGTCATCATGGCGTCCACCAAGTCGGAGGCGCTGGCGCAGTACGCCCAGTGGCTGGCCGATAACAACGTGCAGGGCAGCGCGCCCACGCCAACTGGCAAGCCGGTGACGATCACCGGGCGCGTCACGCGCATCAACGCGGCGACCGAGCGCGGCACGACGGTCTACTCGATGCTGCTGGATGGCCAGACGCGCATCTTCAAGGCGGGCCTCGCGCTCAGCCCGGAGCTACCGCTGGTGCAGCCCGGCGATACGGTGACGGTGACCTATCTCGATACGCAGGAGACGGTGGTGACGCTGACCGCCTTCAACGACACGAGCATCCACGTCGGCGCGGCGGCGGCGACGCCTGGGGCGACCGCGACACCATAGGGCAGGCGTGGGCATGCGTGCAGTGTATGGTATTCGCTCACACCCGCGCCGCTGTTTGGGCTATCCTTTCTTGACCGTCGTTCGTTAACACTGGTAGGCTTAGGAATCTGAGCAGTGGGCAGGCGGTTGCCGCATGGTCAGGATGGTTGAGCAGGTGGTAAGCATGCGCGGATGGCGGCTGAAGGATAGGGCGTCGGGCGGGTTTATGTCGCGGCTCAGCGCGTTCGTGCTATTGGCGTTCGCGCTCGTTCTTGTGTTGGCCAGTTGCGCGCCGTTGTCGAACACGAGCGCCAGCAATACGCCGAAGGGAAACGCGGCGTCCCTCGCCATCGCTACCTGGCAATCGAGTAAGCCATTCAACCCCGCCGATGGCGCGCCGCTGCCGACCAATCGAATCGTCGCGGTCTATGGCATCGTCGGCGGCGTCACCTTCAACGGGCCAGCCTCCAACCTCGATCTGCTCAATAGCTATCTGCCACAGTTGCAGGATCTCGGCAATCAATACGCCAAGCTCGATCCTACCCATCCCGTCAAGCTGGGGCTCGATCTGGTGGTCAATGTCATCCAGCCGTGCTATTCGTTCCCCAAGTTCTGCGCGTCGTGGGCCGATGATGCGACGCTTCAGGCGTACGTGGACTACTGCCAGAAGCACAATCTGCTGCTCTTCTTCGATCTCCAGCTTGGGGTCCAGCCGGTGGCCGACGCGGTGAACAGCAACCTGATGAAGTATCTGACCAAATACCCGTTCGTCGAGCTTGCGCTGGATACCGAGTTCCACTTCCCGAATACGCCCCAGGGCTACGCGATGGCGGCGGGCTATCCCTGCTGTCTGGGCTGGATGGACGCCACGGAGATCAACTGGACGATTGATACGCTGGCCAACATCTCGCTGCAAAACCATCTGCCGCGCAAGGTGCTGGTAATTCACCAGTGGAACTATGCGGTGCTCACCAACAAGGACAAGATCAAGATTAACCCCGATGTCTCCGTGGTCTTGCAGTCGGATGGCTTCGGGGCAACGTCGGACAAGCTCTATGACTATCAGGTGTTCGTGCAGAAAGACATGATTCAATATGGCGGCTATAAGCTCTTCTTCCAGTACCCCGGCGCGGGAGCGGGCGATAATCCCTTGCAGACGCCCGCGCAGGTGATGCAGGTCTATCCGCAGCCGCTTTTCATCTCGTATGAGTAGCCTGTGAATGTGAGAAGCCGCTGTGCCTGTTCCGTAGTAGCTAATGGCCGACTGAGACGTACCATCGACGCGGACGACCGAGATATCCGACACGACCGACATGACGACTGAGATGAAGGAGCGTATCCCCGGTGACTGTTGCGCCTCGCCGCCCGCGGCATCTCGCCCCATCGCTGCTCATGCTGCTTGTGCTGCTCTGTCTCAGCCTGCTCCTTCCCGCGTGCAGTCTCGGCGGTGGCGGGGATGATAAAACCCTTGCGTTGGTGACGATCTTCCCCACCAGCGGGCCAGACGCCGCCGTCGGGCAGGCGTTGCAGCAGGCGGTAGACCTGGCGGTCAAGCAAAACGGCTTCCTCAACAATGGCTATTCGTTGACCGTCCAGCATATCGACGAAGCCAGCGCGCTGCGCGAGAGCCAGCTTGCGACGGCGCTCTCCAATCCCGAAGTGGTTGGCATCGTCGGGCCATATAGTAGCGATACGGCGGTGGCCTACCTGCCGGAGATCGCGGCGGCGGCCGTCGCGACCATCAGCCCGACGACCACCCTGTCCGGCCTGACGCAGTCCGCATCGGCGGCGGCGGCGGGCGTGCCGTACGACAAGATACATTTTTCCGGCAAACCGCTCGCCTTCTTCCGCCTGGCGCCCACCGATGACGTGCTCGGCAAATCGGCGGCTGATCTGGCGGTCGCGCCTACCGCGTCGCATGGGCTGGCGGCCCATTCCGTCTTCCTCGTGGATGACGCGACGGCCTCTGGCAAGGCGGCGACGGCGGCCTTCGCCAAGGAGCTGAAGGCGAAGGGTGGAGCAGTGGCGGGCCAGCAATCGCTGACGACGGGCGTGAACGATAACGGGCAACTGGTGGTCAATGCCATCGTCGAGGCGTTTCCCGATCTGGTCTTCTATGCGGGCGGGCTGACGGCTGGCGCCGAATTACGCAGCACGCTCTCACTCTCTGGCTCGCCGCAGACGCCGATACTGGCCGCTGGCCCGGTGGCCGATAACCCCGGGTGGAGCGATGCGGTTGGGCAGGCGTTGATCTCAACCCATACGACCGGCGTGCTGCCTGCGAGTGACCTCGATCATCTCGACTCAGCCAAGTCGTTCGTCTCGGCATGGCAGTCGGCGTACTCCGGCAAGGCGGCGCTCCCGCAGACCGCGTTGGCCTACGACGCGGCGATGGCCGAGATTGCGGCGATCAAGACGGCCACTGGCAAAACGGTGACGCGCGCCGCGGTTGCCACCGCGCTGGCCGCGACCAAATTCGATGGCGCGACGGGCGCGATTGCCTTCGACCAGAACGGCGACAGCACAGCGGCCCCTTCTTTCTCCGTCTATGTATGTGACAACAAGGGCGCGTGGAGCTACAAGGCAACTCTGCCGAATAGCTAGCGCGCACATGGGTTACTGACAGACGTATGAGAGGGAAGGGAAAGCGCAATCGTGCGTGATGAGCCGCGCCATGCGATGCCAATGGACGAGAGCGATACATATCGGCCGTACCAGCCCCATCAGCCGTACCGATATAGCCACTCCGGCAGCGTGGCGGAAGCGTTCACACAACCACCGCGTGACGATGCGCCGCTTAGCTCACCGTTCACGCCGTCGCTGGCGCGCGCGCTGCCTGCGATAAGCGCGTTCTTGCTGATTCTGGCATCGTGGCTGCCCTGGGTGACGCTGCATATTGGCTACGGCGATACCGTCTTCGATTCGCAGGTCAGTGGGGTTGAGGGCCTGTTGTTGCTGGTTGGGCAGTCCCGGCGCAGTCGCTTCGCCGCGCTCATACTTCTCCTGGTGTGGGTCGCCATTATGCTGTTTGGTCTGCTTTTTAGCCTGACGCTTCAGTGGCGGCGGCGCATTACGCGGGTTCACATCGGCATCTATGGTATCTGGATTCTGCTCGCAACGGCGATTAGCCTGCTGGCGCTTCATGGCGCAGAGAAGGCGTTTGGATTCATGCCATGCGACGCTGGCTGCACGGGCATGCATCGCGGTATCGAGTGGGGCGTCTGGCTGACACTTGCCGTCCTTGCGCTGGGCTGGTTCGCGCTCGTCTTGCTTATCCGGCAGCGTGCGCGCCTCGCATATCTTCCTCCAGTCGCCGGGGAGCGATACACGGCGCTTCATCTCGTGGGCGCCGCTGTCGTCACGCTTGGCGTGGCCCTCTGGCTCTTCGGGCTGTATGCGGTACCCTGGGCGACATCGGGCTGCTCCGGGCTGTATTTCTCGCTGAACCACTTTGTACGCGGCGCATGCAGCGGAGTTGATGGCTACGATGTGCTGAGTACGGGACTCAACTCCAACGACTTGCAGGTCTGGCCGTTCCTCGTTCTCTCTTCGCTCATCGGCCTGTTCGTTGTCATCACCGTCTGGCTGTCGCGCCTGATACGGCCAACCTGGGCCTGGGCGCTGGTGTGGAGTCTGCTGGTGACGGTGATAGCCGTTATCGGGTACTCTGGCATTCAGATGACGATAGCACATCCGCCACGATTCTCCACCGACGATGTCGCGCCGTGGGTCGCCAGTTATGGTGTCGCGATCTGCGTTGTTGGCCTTGCGCTGGGCTGGGTCGGCGTCGTGCTGCTTGCCCGCGAAGAGATAAGTTACGCCAGACAGGTCAGGCAATCCTGGCCGCAGCATGTTCAGCGGGCCTGAGGCGGCGCGGTGAAAGCCAGACATTGCCAACGCATGCGCCGCCGCGATACACTGGCCGCACGCATCGGGTGATGTGCTTCACGGCGAGTGAGCAGGGAGGGGCGCTATGAGTAAACGCGAGATTCTGATCGTCGGGCGGCTGTTCTTCGGCCTGCTGACAATGGTGGCGATCATCGCGCAGTTCGCTATCCATCTTCAGCACGGCTTCGATGTGCTGAACTTCTTCAGCTACTTCACCAATCTCTCCAACATCTTCGCGTCGGTCGTCTTCATCATCGGCGCGGTGTACCTGATGCAGAATCGCGAGCCAACTGTGAACGAGGATCTCGTTCGTGGCGCGTCGGTCGTCGCGATGGCTATTGTCGGTATCGTCTTCAGCATCTTGCTCCGTGATACTGATCTGGGCACGCTGGCGCCGTGGGTCAACACCGTCGTCCATTTCGTCATGCCCATCGCGGTCGTGGCAGACTGGCTCTACCAGCCACCGAAGGCGAAACTGACCATGCGCCAGGCGCTCTACTGGCTCATCTATCCGCTGCTGTATCTGGCCTACACACTCACTCGTGGCGCGATCACCGGCTTCTATCCTTACCCATTCCTGAACCCGAACACGGTGCCCGGCCATGCCACCGCGGGCACCTACGGCGCTGTGCTGTTGTACTGCGTCGCCATCTTCGTCGCATTCCTGGTCGTCGGCGCGATTCTCGTCTGGCTGGGCAACAGGCTGAAGCGCAGCGCCGTCTAGGAGGCTTATCCCTTCTTTTCCTGCGCCTTCGCGGTGTCCTTGCCGTTGCCGTTACGTTCGGGGATATCCGCCTCCTGTAGCTCGCGCAGCCGCTGTTTGCCCAGGTCCGCCAGCGCGCGCTCCCAGGTGCGTTCGTGTGGCTCCAGTTGCTCGACGATGGTGCGCGCGATCACGTAATCGCGATACCATTTCGTATCGGCCGGCACGATATACCACGGCGCCCATGAGGTACCGCACCGCGCCAGCGCATCCTCATACGCCGCCACGTAGTCATCCCAGTGCTCGCGCTCGCGCCAGTCGCCCACGGTGAGCTTCCAGGCTTTGCTGGTATCCTCCTCGCGCGCCAGGAGCCGCTGTTTCTGCTCATCCTTTGAGATGTGCAGAAAGAACTTGAGCAGGATGACGCCGTTCTGCGTGAGCATCTGCTCGAAATCGTTGATCGCCCCGTAACGTTTCTGCCAGACGGCGCGCGGCACGAGCTTGTGGACGCGCGCCACCAGCACGTCCTCGTAGTGGGAGCGGTTAAAGATTGCCATAAACCCGCGCGGCGGCGTGCGCTGGTGGATGCGCCAGAGGAAGTCGTGCGCCAGTTCTTCGGCAGTGGGAACCTTGAAGCTCCAGGCATGGCAGCCAATGGGGTTGATCGCGCTCATTACGTGCTTGATGGCGCCATCTTTCCCTGCCGTGTCCGTCCCCTGCAAGACGATCAGCACGCTGTTTGTGGCCGCGCCATAGAGCAGTTCCTGCTGGCGCGCCATCCGCTCCTCCAGCGTCTTGACCTCCTCAGCGATGGCGTCGCGGTCGGTACGGTGCGGCTTATTCGTTGGGTAATCGTTGAGCGAGATGGACTTCGGCTGCGAGTCGATGACGGCGGATGCGGCCATGATTGGCTGCCCTTCTGATGCGGAAAGCTCTTGGTAGATACGTCGTGCGGCGAACTATTCGTTGACGGCGGCTGGCGCCTGATTGCGTCGTCGGCTGGCGAAGGGCAACAGCGCCCGGCGGAGCCAGCGAGGCACCTGGTTCAAGAGCGTGGCGTCTTCGGCATCCAGCGGACGGATGATAATCAGGCAGATGAGCAGGATGACCGTGAAGATAATCAGATTGAACGTGAGGAGCAGCCCCTGCTGGATGACCGTCCGCGCGATGGCAGGGATCCAGTCCATCGCCGCCATAAGCGAGGCAACGAAGGCTATCGGCTGGAAGAAAACGGTCACGACCACGGGGAGAGCCAGGGCCAGCAGCAACTTGGCGATGAATGCTATCGGATAGGGACGGCGCACCCAGACGCGCGCCAGAATCAGCAGAAATATCTGGGCGACGAGGCGACCAATGCCCACCGCCAGCAACGCGCCAAGCGCGCCAAACTGGGGTACGAGCCAGATGCCCGCCAGCGCCAGGATTCCGAGCGTGGCCCAGCGCGAGACCACCACCCATTTTTGGCGTCCGAGCACATAGAGCGCCCATTCATGGGTCGCGCCGCCGAGGAGTTGGGTGAGGCCGTTGAGGAAAGAGAAAGACCGCCAGCAGCGGACCCGCCTGCTCATAATTGGCGCCGAACAGGATCCGCATGATCGAGGAGGCGTGTGGGATGCAGAAGGCGATGAGTGGCACCGCCAACAAGACCTGCAACTTGCTCACCGTGCGCCAACTGACGGCGAGGGGGCTTAGCCCACCCTCGTACGAGACCGACATCGTTGCCATGCTGATGCCGCCGAGTCCGTCGGTGAAGAAACGCGCGCCCGCGTCGCCCATCTGATACGTGCTCTTGAAATAGAGCAGCTCGGTTGGCGCGACCGCCGAGAGCTGGCCGATAGCCACCGGCTGCACCAGCGACGAGTTGGGCAGGTCCGCCAGCCATGCGGCAATCCCCAGCCTGAGCGTAGGCCTGAGCATGCGGTGGCCCTTCGAGTTGGGCCTTGCTCGCAGCACATGCCGGATGGTGAAGGCGAAGAACACGGCGGTTATCGCCGCTGGTACCGCCTGCGCCGCGATTGCGCCATCCACCCCTTGATCGAGCGGATGGACGAAGACATACGCCAGCGCCAGCAAGAGCAGCTGGCCGAGACTCCCAATGATGAAGACGATGCGTGTATAGACCAGCGCGATCAGCAGGTTGCTCAGCAGCGTCGAGAGGCCAACGCAGAGCACGTACGCGGCGATTACGATGCGGTGGTCGAGGACCGTCTGCACCGCGTAGCTGTGGATGAATGCGTTGCCCTGGGGCCATCCCGCGCCTTCGACGACCGTACTCAGCGCTGGCAATCCCCAGACGATGGCGGCTCCGACGATCACGCCGAGCGCGAGCCGGATGGCGGCGAGGCGGTTTGCCAGGGAGAGCGCCAACGCTGGCCCACCTTCCGCCAGTGCGCGCGGGAGGAACACGGTTCCGGCGCTGGCGAGGCCCAGTGAGGCGATGTAATAGCCGAGGTTGGCGATGGTCGAGACGAGATCGAAGTCGTTGGTCTCGCCTTTCGGCAGCGAGCGCCGGATAACCACCTCGAAGATGAGCAGGGAAAGGAACAGCCAGATGGCGCCCGCCTGATTCCACACATAGCCCATCGGGGTCCGGCGGATGAGTTCCTCGCCCGTCTCAGAGAAAGGGGTGGCCGATTCCTCCGTGGCGGATGCCTCTAGACGCTGCTCTGACGCATCGAAGTCCTGTTCGCGATCTGGCATCCGCACCATCCTTCGCCTCGCTGCGTGACGATTCACCCCTCCACTTGTAGCCTGTATGGCTGAAGATGTCAACCGGAAACGTGACGAAGCGCGCAATTAGGTACGTTTTCGTATCTCGCGTGAAGGTTATGTCGATTGCAACTTTGATGCCATACCAAGCAGGATATGGGCGTGTCTCCCGCCCATCATCGGATGAACGGGAGATCGTAGCTTTCGATCAGCGCAGGCTATCAGCCGAGGCCCTTGCGGAAGCCTTCGCGCCAGGTCGCGAAGGATGGCGTCCAGTCGAGCTCGCGTTTGGCTTTGGCGTTCGACGCGCCGCGAATCTGCGTCATCATCGAGACACCAACGTCACCTACAATCAGGCGGCCCAGCCAGACGGGGATGTGGAACGGTGGCTTCGCGCCGAGCGCGCGGGCGAGGTCAGGCAGCCAGACGCTCACGGGCGCAGGCTCGTCGTCGGCGACATTGTAGATACCACGCGCGCTGGGCTGGATTGCCGCGACGGTGGCTGAGGCTGCGTCGTCCACGTGGATGAACGACCAGACGCCCGCGCCGTTGCCGATGACCGGGAGCATGCGCTTGCGCACCGATGACGCGATATCGCCGCCGATTGCGAACCCCGTGCCTGGCCCGTAGAGATTGGCGTAGCGCAGGGCGACCCCTTCGAGGCCATTCGCGTTCAGCACGGCCTGTTCGAGGTAGCGTATCGCCGCGATGGACTGTGCCTGATTGCTCGCTGGCGTGGGATCGAGCGGATCGTCCTCAGTTTTAGCCGTGCTCCCGCTCCGCGCGTAGTTCCAGTTGCCGTAGCTCTGGATGATGAACCGCCGCGCGCCAGCCGCCTGGGCCGCCGCCAGCAGATTGTCCGTGCCCTCCGAGCGCAGCCGATTGGTCATCGCGAACTCGTCGTCAAAATGCTTGTAATCTTTGGCGTTCGTGAGCGCCGTCAGCTCGTGAATCACGACCTCAGGCGCGGCGCGCGTGACGGCTTCGATGAGGGTGGCGCGGTCGAAGGCGTCGGCGACGACCGGTACGGCGCCCAGTGCGCGGAGCGCATCACTGGTTTTCGGCGAGCGTGTCATTGCGACCACATCGTAGCCATGGGCGATAAGCTGTGAGACCAGCGGTTTTCCGACGGCGCCATTCGCGCCAGCAACAAATACCTTCATGATGTGACCTCCATCAACACCTGGACCTTGCAGGTGTATTGCGTCCTCTTTGACGAGATGGATGTCAATCCTGTGACAGGGCGCTGTATGTGCCGTCCACACCGGACGCGAACCATCAGGATAGGAGAAGGTCAGGCGTCGTCGCGTTTGCTTTGGGGATTGTCTTTGATGAGGCCAACGGACTCGGTGAGCGGGAATCCGAGGTGGCGGATCTTGTCGGGGTTGACGATGGAGCGAATCGTCCTGACCAGACCGTCGGCGCCAATGTCGAGCGCCATGACTGTAACCAGGCCGCCATTGGCGTCGAATGCCAGCATGCCGGGCTGTCCGTTGACGAAGGCGAATCGCCAGGCGCCGGCAAGCTCGTGACCCTTCGTGAAGATGCCAGCAAAGAGCCGCGCGACATGCTCCCGACCGTGAACTGGCCGCGGGTAAGCCTGCGCCTTGCCGCCGCCATCGCCATAGAAGGTAGCGTCTGCCGCGAGGTAGCTGACGAGGCTAGTGAGATTTCCCTGGTCCGCCGCAGCGAAGAACCTGGTCGCCAGCTCGCGTTGATCCTGTTTGCTCGCGGTGAATCGGGGTTGGCCGGAGCCGATGCGCTTCCTGGCGCGGGCGAGGATCTGGCGGCAGTTGTCCTCGCTTTTGCCCGTGATGCTGGCGATCTCGGCATAGTCGTACTCGAAGACCTCACGGAGCAGGAAAACAGCCCGTTCGACCGGCGAGAGCGTCTGGAGCATCACAAGAAATGCGAGCGAGAGCGATTCGTCCACCTCCGCCTGTTCCGCGGGGTCGGCGTCGGTCGAGACCATCAGCGGCTCGGGGAGCCAGAGGCCAACATAGGCTTCGTGCCTGGCGCGGGCGGACCGTAGCGAGTCGATGGCGAGGCGCGTCGTGACGGTGGCGAGATACGACTTGGGTGACTCGATCACCTCGCCCTGCGATGTGGCGCGATGAAAGCGCAGATACGCCTCCTGGACGAGATCCTCCGCCTCGGTCGCGCTGCCCAGCATCCGGTAGGCAATCGAGAACATCAGGGGACGTAGCTCCTTATAGACCGCGCTGGTGTCAGGGTCGCCGCCTTGCGACATCGTTGTATCCCGCATACATGCCCTCCACAGAAAGTATAGCACTGGCGGGGTAGGCCGCTAGGTCGCGCTATGCCTCGGTGGAGGGCAGCGTGTAGACCTGGGTGCGCGGGCGGGCGAAGTCGTGGGTGGTGACGAGTGCGGCGATGGTGGCGGCGATCTTGTCTCCACCGCGAGCGGATGGCTCGATGGGGTTGGCGTAGTCTTCGGCTTCCGTGCAGATGAGCCGTAGCTCGAGCACCGGGAGGTCGCGCTCGATGGCGCTGCGGAGGATCGTGTCATCCCAGGAGGTAGCGCCAAAGGTGGCGATGCGCTGGTAGGCGGAATCGGGAAAGTTGCCGTTATAGATGGTACAGACGGCGGTCGGCAGCTTGTGCGCGAGGACGGCGTCGAGCATGCGTCGGTAGGTTGGCTCGAACTGGTCCTGGATGGCGGCGAGACGGGTAAGCGCCTCGGCGACGGAGGTAGCGGGGTGGGTGAGCACGTCGAGCTGGCCCAGTGCGTCGTTGCCGCCCACGCTGACGACGAGATGGGTGGCGTCCGTGGGCAGATGCGCAAGTTGAAAACGTATGTCGTTGGTGACGCTGCCATCCACCGCGAGGAGCGTGGCCTCCCAGTCGCCGGGCAGGCGCTCGCGAAGCTGGCGAATGACGTCAGGCTCGCCAGGCTGGACGTAGGACTGGTTATCGAAGATCGAGTCGCCGAGCAGGACAACGTGTGGCATGACGGGTCTACCCCTTCCCTGGCGCGCGCTGCGGATGCGTCTTTAGCGCTTCCCAACACGGCGAACGCCTGGGGCAGTGTAGCACATCGGTCGCCTGCCCGCGCCATCGTCACGATTCTAGCGGCGGATTTGGGCGCATATGGGGTGGAAGGCTGACCGCGAGGAGCAGACAGACTCCGGCGGACAGCGCAGCCACCCCGCGAGAGAACGCCGCCTGATCCGATAGTTCCCGCTCGTCACGCAACGGTCACTGGACGGTGATGGTGACGTTCATATTCGGGTGAATGGTGCAGGTGAGGTGGTAGGTTCCTGCGGTGCTGAAGGTCACATCTTTGGTCGTGCCAGGGCTAAACGCCATGCCAGGATCAGCCAGCTCGGAGGGACCGCTGGAGTTGGAGTCGCATTTCCCATTCTGGCCAACGCAAATCATGTGCGTGCCGCCGGAATCCTGCGAATCAACCATATGCAGCGCCTGGCCAGTGCTCAGGGTGATGCTGGTCTGCGAGAAGCTGGCGGCGCCCATGTCGAGCTCGTTGCTCGATCCGCCCCCAGAGCTACCACCGCAGCCCGCGAGGGTGAGCGCCAGCAGGAAGAAGGAAACGATGATCGCGCTGATGCGGATGCGCATGGCATTCCCTTTCTGAGAATATGGAATAGTGCGGACTCAAGTGAGCAGAGATGTTGTGAACTATTACGATAGGGGTTACAGCGAGCGGACGCGGAAGGATGGTATGTGGGTGGCCTTTTTAGGCCCTTTGTCAAGTATAAAGGCGCATTCTGTTGTAAATAGGTATATTGCGTGATATGCTTTGTGTAGTAAACTGTCTGTCTGGTGGAGGAGAGGATAAGAAGTGTGGCGACTCAGGAGCACTGGCTCACCGTAGGTGACGTCGCAAAACGTCTCGACGTGACCGACGAGACCGTCAGGAGGTTACTGCGGCGCGGCGAGTTGCCAGGCATGCAGATATCGAAGCGTTCTGGCTGGCGGGTGCGTGCTGAGGACGTAGACGCGTTCATCCAAAGTCGTTTCCGTACAGCTTGGGCCGTGACTGATGGCAGAGAAGAGTAGCGCGCGAAGATCGATCGCTTGAAAAGGAGAATCGGCAATGGCGGAATCAGCTGCGTCGGCCTTCGAACAGATTAAGCATACAGATGAGCAGGGTGAATACTGGCTCGCGCGTGAACTCGGAAAAGTACTTGGTTATGAGAAATGGCAGAACTTCCTCGGCGTCATTCATGAGGCTATAGAGGTGTGCTGTGTTCAAGGCGGTGACGCTGGTATTTTTACCGCTATCGGTAAAAAACCTTCAGGCCGTGGCCGACCTAGCGCCGAGTATGATTACCGCCTCACCCGTCACGCCTGCTATCTCGTTGCTGAGAGTGCTGACGGCCGCAAGGAAGAAGTGGCGCTGGCAAAGATCTACTTCGCGCGTACCACCGAGCGGTATGAACTGCTGGCACAGACCGAGGAGGAGCGGCTGCGCATCGAACACCGCCAGCGCCTGCTGCGCGAGAATGCGGATCTCGCGTTGCGCGCCCGTGAGGCTGGAGCAATGACGTCACAGGAGTTCGCTGCCTACTTCGATTCCGGGTATCGCGGCCTCTAATGTGAAACTCAGCAGCAGATTCGCGAGCGCAAGGGTCTCAGGCAGGGACAAGATCTCAGCGACTATATGGGCAGCCTCGAGACGGCGGCGAATATTTTCCGCGCAGCATTAGCGCACCAGATGATGGATGATCGCGGCGTCACCGATCTGCCTAGAGCTAACGTGACCCACCATGAGGCCGGAGATTCCGTGCGTGCCGTCCTGTTAAGCAAGGGCATTGTGCCCGAGCAACTTCCTACACCAAGGAAGAGCTTCCAGCAACTCCTGCGAGAGGAAGAGGCCCGTCAGCGCATTCTCGCCGAAGACCGACTTGGACTTTGGAGTGATGTGGAAGAGGTGGAATAGAGTAACAGACGGAGAGCCAGTGAGAGGTGATTTTCGACGTTGCATGTCAAATGGTGGATCAGAGAGTAAGCGTCTGGATGGTAGCACGCGCGCACTTCGGTAATATTCGGTGAAAGTGCAGGGTGGGCGGCACAGGATTTGAACCTGTGACCCTCTGGGTGTAAACCAGATGCTCTGCCGCTGAGCTAGCCGCCCGCAGATCGCCATACACGAGTGGCACGAAAACCGAGTCGCCTAAAAGAAACGACGTGCGCAAGCGTAGCTGCTTCGCACGTCACCTCTCTGCTGCTTGCCCTCTAGTTCTGGTGCCCCCGAGTGGACTCGAACCACCACGCCCTTTCGAGCACAGGCCCTCAACCTGCCGCGTATACCATTCCGCCACGGGGGCTTGTCGCGTCACCTGATGTCTCAGGATGCCCGGCGATGCCTGGCGCCAACGCAAGCGAAAGTATACACCGCGCGCCGCCCTATTGTCAACGGTCGCGCGCGCTGCTACCATCCACGCATGGGCGATTCGGAACGCAGGTTCCATCCCCAGAACGCCGCCCGTATCTACTTGCAAAGGATCGATGCCCCATGCTGCGCTTTCTGACGGCTGGCGAATCACATGGGCCCAGCCTCACCGTCATTCTGGATGGCCTGCCCGCTGGCGTGCCGTTCACACGCTCGCGTATCGACGATGATCTGCGCCGCCGCCAGGGGGGCTACGGGCGTGGCGGGCGCATGAAGATCGAGCGCGACACCGTCGAGATCCTTTCGGGCGTGCGCCACGGCCATACACTCGGTTCGCCCCTCACCCTGCGCATCGAGAATCGCGATTGGGCCAACTGGCAGGAGGCGATGAGCGCCGACCCGATTGCCGAGCCAACCGGAGTCCGTGACGCGGGTGCGGCCGGGGCATGCCGACCTCACTGGCGCGCTCAAATATGGCCACGACGACGTGCGCGAGGTGATCGAGCGGGCAAGTTCGCGCGAGACGGCGGCGCGGGTGGCGGCGGGCGCTGTCTGTCGGCTGCTGCTGGAGGCGTTTGGCGTCGCGATTCACAGCCACGTGCTCTCCGTCGCCGAGGTAGGCTATGCCGCCCGATGGCGCGCCCGATGTTGGCCAGGCCGATGTGTTCTTCTGGGGACGGGTGGAGGCGTCGCCGATGCGCTGCGCCGATGATGCGCTGACGCAGCGGATGATCGAGCGCATTCTGGAGGGCAAGCGCCAGGGCGACACCTGCGGCGGCGTCTTCGAGGTCGTCGCGACGGGCGTGCCCATTGGGCTGGGCAGCTATAGCCAGTGGGATCGCCGTCTGAGCGGGCGCGTCGCGCAGGCGCTGATGAGCATCCCCTCGGCCAAAGGCGTGGAGATCGGCGCGGGATTCGCGGCGGCGGCGCTTCCCGGCTCGCGGGTGCACGATGTCGCGCACTATGACGCGGCGACCGGCTGGCGCCACCTGACGAATAACGCGGGCGGCATCGAGGGCGGCATCAGCAACGGCGAGCCGATTCTGGCGCGGGTGGCCGTCAAGCCGATTCCGACGCTGGCGCACCCGTTGCCCTCGGTGGATGTGCGCACGGGCGAGGATGTCGCGGTGACACGCTACGAACGCAGCGATGTCTGTGTCGTACCAGCGGCGGGTGTGGTGGGCGAGGCGATGCTGGCGCTGACGCTGGCCGACGCCTGGATCGAGAAGTTTGGCGGCGATAGTCTGCGCGAGATGAGCGCCAACGTCGAGCAGTACCTGGCCAGTCTGCGGCGATGAAAGCCGATTCAGGATATCTGGTAGAGTATACAGTACATGCGCGCATCGCGTGTGAGTCAGCCTCTGGCGCAATACATCGCAGTTTGACATATCTCCGGCGGCGCGTATATGCTGTGAGGCAGGGTGCGCGCTGGCGTCTGCGTGGTGGTCTTCGCAGTTGTCTTCGACCCATCGATTCTGTGCTGCCTCTAATTCATGTGATGTTGAGGGATTTTCTATGATGCGATTGACGATGAAGGGTGATTACGGGCTGCGCGCGATGGTCGATCTGGCGGCGCACTATGGCCAGGGGCCAGTGCCAAGCGCGGATATCGCCGCGCGCCAGCAGGTTCCGGAACACTTCCTCGACCAGGTGCTTATTCAGCTGCGCCGGGCCGGGACTGCTCAAGAGCCGCGCGGTCCTCAGGGCGGCCATATGCTGGCCCGCTCGCCCGCGCTCATCAGCATGGGCGATGTGGTGAACGCGCTGGAAGGCACCGTCGCGCCGATGGAGTGTGTGCCGACATCCTCGTGGTGCCAGCTTTCTCCCGGCTGCGGCTTCCGCGATATCTGGGTGCAGATCGATGACTACGCGCGGAATCTGCTCGCCAACACCACCCTCGAACAGCTTGCCCACAAACACCACGTTGCCCCGCAGGAACGCGACGCCATGTATTACATCTGATTCACTGAGCCTGAATTCACCGCAGTCAACTCGCCCGGCCCATACCCGCTGACAACCATCACGAGCGGCGCCGGGTGTTTTTGTGTCTGCATGCGTAAAAATCGCGCATCATCCGGGCAATCTTGATAAAGTGTACTGTCTTGATGCACTATACAAACGGAAGTGCGTCGCGGCGACTGGGGCCGCGCCAGAATACCGTATCACCCTCTAGGTTTTTGGGAGCGGGAGGAAGAATCATGCCACATTGGGCAGAAGACGCAACGCAACTGATCGGCAAGACGCCGCTGGTTCGTCTGAATCGTGTCGCGCCGGGCGGGGCGACAGTGCTCGCGAAGCTCGAAGCGTTTCAGCCGGGCTACAGCGTCAAGGATCGTATCGCCGTCAGCATGATCGATGAGGCTGAGAAGGCGGGCATTCTCAAGCCCGGTACGACAATCATCGAGCCGACCAGCGGCAATACCGGTATCGGGCTGGCGTGGGTCGCGGCGGCGCGGGGCTATCGCTGCGTGCTGGTGATGCCAGAGTCGGTGAGTGTCGAGCGGCGGATGGTGCTGAGGCGGCTCGGCGCGGAGGTGGTGCTGACGCCAGCGGCGCAGCGCATGCCGGGGGCCATCGCGAAGGTGAAGGAGCTACAGGAGCAGACGCCTGGCTCATGGGTGCCGCAGCAGTTCGAGAATCCCGCCAATCCGAAGATCCACCGCGAGACGACGGCCCTGGAAATCTGGAACGACACCGAGGGCCAGGTGGATGCGGTGGTAGCGGGCATCGGCACCGGCGGCACGCTGACCGGCGTCGGCGAGGTGCTCAAGGCGCGTAAGCCGGGGTGAAGATGATCGCGGTCGAGCCATCCTCCTCGGCGGTGCTTTCGGGCGGCCAGGCGGGGCCAACCAAGATTCAGGGTATCGGCGCTGGCTTTGTGCCGGACGTGCTGGATACGAAGCTGATCGACGAGATCATCACCGTCTCCGACGACGACGCGGTGCAGATGGCGCGCCGCCTCGCGCGTGAGGAGGGGCTGCTCGTCGGCATCAGCAGCGGCGCGGCGGCATGGGCGGCGGCTCAGCTGGCGGCCCGCCCCGAATATAACGGCAACACGATTGTCGTGGTCTTCCCTTCGGCGGGCGAGCGCTACCTCAGCACTGTCCTCTACGACGACGTTCGCGACTAATCCGACTGGTCGACGCAGAGTGGCGCCAGCTTCACATTTGCGGGTGGTATGCTGAAATCGGTATACCACCCGTAGTGCTATGGAGTTCCGCCGATGGATGCGCCCCATGAAGCATTCCCGCTGCCCGAAGGGTGTGACGAGGGCTATGTCGTCGCCAATGGTGTGCGGCTGCACTATGTGGCGGCGGGAAGCGGTCCGCTGGCGATTCTGCTGCATGGCTTCCCGGAGTTCTGGTATTCCTGGCGTTACCAGCTTCCGGCGCTGGCGGCGATCCGGCGCGTGGTGACGCTGGATACACGCGGCTACAACCTCTCCGACAGACCCACCGGCGGCTACGATCTGGCGACGCTGACCGCCGACGTGCGTGGCGTGATCGAGGCGCTGGGCGAGCGGCAGGCCGATGTGGTCGGCCACGACTGGGGCGGGCTGATCGCCTGGGCTTTTGCCATGCGCGAGCCAGACTATCTGCGGCGGCTGGTGGTGTTGAACGCGCCGCACCCCGCCACGCTGACCCGCGAGTGGCGGCATCCCGGCCAGTTTCGCCGCAGCGCCTATGTCGGCTTCTTTCAGTTGCGCGGCATCGCCGAAAACAGCATCACCCGCGACAATTACAGCCAGCTCTGGCGCACCTTTCGGTCGGCGGATCGCGGGCGCGCCTGGCTCGCCGACGAGGATATCCAGCGGTTTGTGGATGCGATGGCGCGACCCGGCGCGGTAACCGCTGCCCTCAGCTACTATCGCCAGCTTCTGCGCCATGGCGCGGCGGCCCTCTCTCCCGCACGCGTGATTACCGCGCCAACGCTGCTCTTCTGGGGCGAGCTCGACCCCTATCTCGGCCCGTGGATGGCCGACGGCCTGGAACCGTGGGCGCCAGACTTGCGCGTTCGCCGCTTCTCGACGGCTGGCCACTGGCTCAACCAGCAGATGCCCGACGCGGTCAATGACGAACTGCTGGCGTTCCTGAGGGAAGATAAGGTGTGATGTGCCATCACTTGCCGATGCAGAACTCGGCGAAGATGCGGTCGAGCAGATCAGCCGTGGCCGTCTCGCCGGTAATCTCGCCCAGCGCTTCGAGCGCGGCCCGCAGATCGATTGCCACGAAGTCGAGCGGCAAGCCATCGGCCAGCGTCGCCTCGCGCCGCTTGCAGGTGTTCTAGACCACGGCGCAACGCATCCTTGTGGCGCGCGCTGGAGACGAGCGCATCGCCTGCCTGGCCGTGCCGCCCAGCGCCAACGCCGCGATTTGGCCTTCAAGCGCGGCCAGCCCATTGCCGGTAACGGTTGACGTGGCGACCAGTGGCGCGTCGGGCCAGAGCGCCTGCGCAGCCTCTTCGGAAAGCTGGCGTGGCAGATCCGCTTTGTTGAGCACGAGAATCGCTGGCCGCACGTACTCGCTCTCCGAGCTCTGTAGCTCCGTTGCGACCGTCGCATCAAGTGGCGTGAGTGGCTCCGAGCCATCGAGGACGAGGAGCAGCAGGTCAGCGGAACTGCGCCGCCGCACGCGAACGCTCCACGCCGATACGCTCCACTGGGTCGTCACTGGGCGTCAGTCCGGCGGTATCCACCAGTTGCACGGCGAGCCCGCCGATAGCGCCTTTTCCTCGACGGTATCGCGGGTCGTCCCGGCGACCGGCGTGACGATGGCGCGCTCGGTGCGTAGCAGCGCGTTGAGCAGGCTCGATTTGCCGACGTTGGGGCGGCCCACCAGCGCCACGCGCAGCCCCTCGCGTAGCACCCGCCCGCGATCCGCGCCCGCCAGCAGCCGCTCGATAATCTGCTCGCGCGTCGGCGATCAGTCCCGCCAGTTCCGCTGGATCGGGCGGCGGCACCTCTTCCTCGGGGAAGTCGATGCTGGCCTCGATGCGCACCATCGCGTCTAGCGCGTGTCCGCGCGCCGCGCGACCTCCGCCGAAAGCTCGCCCTGAAGCTGCCGGAGCGCCAGCCGGTGGCCCGCGTCGGTCTCGGCGTTGATGAGCGCCATGACCGCCTCGGCCTGCGCCAGATCGACCCGTCCATTCAGGAAGGCCCGCAGAGTCATCTCGCCGGGCTGAGCGGAACGAGCGCCCGCCGCCAGCGCCAGCTCGAGGATGCGCCGCAGCACCAGCGGGCCGCCATGCGCTGAAATCTCGACGACATCCTCGCGGGTATAGGTGCGGGGCGCGCGCATGAACGCCGCCAGCACCTCATCTATCACGGTCATCGCTGGCGGGGTCTACGACGTGGCCGTAGAGCAACTGGTGCGAAGGGGGCGACTCGGATTCGGCCAGCGGATGCGCCGGGCGGAAAATGCGCAGTCCAACGGCGAACGCCTCCGGTCCGCTCAGCCGGACGATACCGAGGCCGCCGACGCCGGGTGGCGTGGCAATCGCGGCGATGGTGTCGTCGTGGTATATATCTCGGGGGTAGTGTTTGGCGTGTCTCGTCGGATGTGCTCATGGTCGTTCATGGTATCACGGAGATGGGAATGCATGGCACAAAGGCTGGCGGCTGAAGCCGCGCCTACGGGTTGCGCGGGAGCGCAACCGCAAAGGCCGCCTTCGCGGGCTGCAGAGACGCTGGTCGGCGAGGGTAGCGTTTGGGGCTGTGAAACCTGCCTGCGCAGGTTTCGTGGCGAGGCGTAGCGGCGACGTTCAGGCGCGGTTTTAACCGCCAGCCGCTTCTGAAGCATTCGCGCGGCTATAAGTGATATACTCTTGAGGGTGCGCTCTGCGCCAGATGGTTTGTGTGGATGTTGAGATCGTGCGTTTGCGATTCGGCAATTATCATCGCGGATATTGCGAACTTTGAGAGACACTTGAGGGAATATGCAGGCAACGGAAATGCAGGGGACTGAGACCGGACGACGGGTCCGTGACGACATTCGTAATGTGGCGATCATCGCGCACGTTGACCACGGCAAGACGACACTGGTCGACGGTCTGCTCAAGCAGAGCCATATCTTCCGCGACAATCAGCAGGTTGGCGAGCTGATTATGGACTCCAATGAGTTGGAGCGCGAGCGCGGCATCACCATCCTCGCCAAGAACACGGCGATCATCTATCGCGGCATCAAGATCAATATCATCGACACCCCCGGCCACGCCGACTTCGGCGGTGAGGTGGAGCGCGTGCTGAATATGGCCGACGGCTGCCTGTTGCTGGTGGACGCCGTCGAGGGGCCGATGCCGCAGACACGCTTCGTGCTGAAGAAGGCGCTGGAGCTTGGGCTGCGGCCAATCGTGGTTATCAACAAGATCGACCGCCGCGACGCGCGCATCCAGCAGGTGCTCGACTGGACGCAGGACCTCTTCCTGGAACTGGCGACTCGCGACGACCAGCTCGATTTCCCGGTGCTCTACGCCATCGCCCGTGAGGGGATCGCCCGCCTTTCGCCTGACGACACCAACACCGATCTGGAGCCGCTCTTCGAGACAATTATCAACGTGGTGCCTGCGCCGGTTGTGGAGGAAGACGCGCCGTTCCAGATGCTGGTGACGACGCTGGACTACGACGACTACAAGGGCAAGTACGCGATTGGCCGCATCACGCGCGGGCGCGTTCGGCCGGGGATGGCGGTGGCGCATCTCGCGCGCGACGGCGAGATGAAGCGCGGGCGTGTGGGCCAGGTCTTCACCTGGCGCGGGCTGGCGCGGATCGAGGTGGAGGAGGCGAGCGCGGGCGATATCGTCGCGCTGACGGGCATCGCCGACGCCAACATCAGCGACACCATCGCCGATTTCGATAACCCCGAGGCGCTGCCGACGCTGGCCATCGAGGAGCCAACGCTGAAGATGACGTTTGGCGTCAACACCAGCCCGTTCGGCGGGCGCGAGGGCAAGTTCAGCACGTCGCGGCAGTTGCGCGTGCGACTCTATCGCGAGCTGGAGACGAACGTCAGCCTGCGCGTCGAGGATGGCAACACCGCCGATGAGTTCATCGTCTCTGGGCGGGGCGAGCTGCATCTTTCGATTCTGATCGAGACGATGCGCCGCGAGGGCTACGAGCTTCAGGTTTCGCGCCCGGAGGTCATCACCCACAACGAGGATGGCCGGGTGCTGGAGCCGATGGAGCGGCTGGTGATCGATACACGCGAGAACTACATTGGCGCGATCAGCGAGACGCTGGCGATCCGCAAGGGGCGCATGGCGAACATGGTCTACGACGGCCAGGGCAACGTCCGGCTGGAGTACGACATCCCGACGCGCGGCCTGATTGGCTTCCGCAATGCGTTTCTGACGCTGACCCAGGGCAACGGCGCGATGTCGAGCATGCTGACGGACTATTCGCCGTGGCTCGGCCCCATCGGCATCGCCCGCAATGGCGCGCTGATCGCCTCGGAGGCGGGCGTCGCCGTCACCTACGGCCTGAACAACGCCCAGCAGCGCGGCCAGACCTTCATCGAGCCGGGCACTCCCGTCTACGAGGGGATGATCGTCGGGCTGAATGCGCGCCCTGACGATCTGGCGGTCAACGTCTGCAAGGAGAAGAAGGCGACGAACATCCGCTCATCCACCTCGGATATTGCGGTGCGCCTCTCGCCAATCGTTGACCTCAGCCTGGAGCAGTCACTCGACTTCATCAACAACGACGAGCTGGTCGAGGTGACGCCGCAGAATGTGCGCCTACGCAAGCGCCTGCTGACGCAGCACGAACGTGCCCGCGCGCGTGACGCGGAGCAGTCCGGCGCGCGATAATCTCTCGCTAATTTACCTTATCCAAACAGAAACAGGGCAGCCAATTGGCTGCCCATTGTTGTAATCTGCAACTACCGTCTGGCTCCCCTCCCTTTTAGGGGAGGGGCCGGGGGAGAGGGCAGAGGTCACGAGTTCAATGGTTGCTGCCCCTGGATGTACCAGTCGATATCTGGGGTTGGTACGCCAAGATATTCAAGTGGTCCTTGCCAGGCTGGCCGATATCGTCGCGATGCGAACACAACGGCGCGCTGCCCGAACTGCCTGTACCAGTCCCCGTCCCGTTGCCATTGCCATTACCGTTGCCGTTGCCAGTTCCATTGCCGCCCGAGGATCCGGCCTCACCCTGGTATGGTGCAAGCCCTGCGTTGCAGCCGAACGCGCCCATTGCCATGTCTGGCGGGATCGGGAACGTGCTCGTCCCCGTCCACTTATAGTTTTTCAATGCCCAATCCATGACGTCGTGGTAGATATAGCCAGCGCCCGCGATACCGATGATACCCGGAGTCATATCGGCGCCATTGGCATTACCTACCCAGACGCCCACTGCTAAATAGGGTGAGTACCCTATCGTGACGATATCGCTCGGCCCAACCTTACCGGAGCCTGTGCCTGTCTTCGCGGCGACCTGGAAACTCGGGTAATCGTTAAACTCCAGCGGGTTTGGATGGTTGAAGCCTGCATACCTCGCCTTATTGTCCGAGAGTACCGAGGTAAGCATGTAAGCCGCCTGTGGGCTAATCACCTGTGCTGGCTGGGGTTTTGGCGCGTTCCAGACATCGCCCGCCGAGTCCTCGATGCGCAGGATGGTGCGGTAGGGAACATGCTTGCCGCTATTGGCCATGGCGGCATAAGCATTCGTCAACTGAATCAGGGGAACCGACTGCGTACCAAGCGCCGTCGTCGGCCCCATTCGAGCGGCTTCCAGCCCCGGAGTAATGATATTGCCATTGGAATCCTTGACGTCACCAGTTATCCCCAGGCGTCGGGCCATTGAGATGAAATTCGCAGAAAGCTCCGGCGTATCGCCGACGAATGACATCGCCTCAACCGCCGGAATATTCAGCGAGTTTGCGAGCGCCATTCGGATTGGAATGTATCCGCTGTTGCCGTCGCCGGTGTAGTTATGTGGCACATAGGTGTCGTTGCCGGTGCAGCCTGGAGTCAGCGGATCCTTATCCTTATTGAGCGGCCCAGGCATGCAGATGGGAGAGTCCTGCATCATGATGCCTGGCGTCCAGCCCATCTGGAAGGCGGTTGCGTAGACGATACCCTTCATCGACGAACCGAGGCTACGTGGTAGCACAGCCACATTGTTGTAACCGGCGACCAGTGGATTCGAGTCGCCGTACTTTGCTGAGCCAGCCATCGCCAGCACATCCCCGGTATAGGGATCGATCACCACCGCAGCCCCGTCGTGAGCGTTAGCGGACTGGGTCAGGGGAGGGTTGGTTGGATTAACGGCGTCACCATAAGTAGACGTGGGCACTGTGTGTTTCTTATTGATGTAGTAGTCGATGTTCTGCTCGATGTACTCTTCCAAGTTGAATCGAGTGTCGTATAGATTTTCCAGCCAGCAGTCGGCAGACTGTCCGGGGACGATTCCAAACTCCTGGGGTAGCACTGTCCGGGTCATGTAGTCGACAAAGCTCGGCGCAAGCTTGGTCGTGTCGATGGCGCTGCCATTCGTGACGCCTGCCCAGTGTTTTATATCCTGGTTCGCCAGCATGTCGTGCACCTGATTCAGCGCATTGAGATACTGGTCGATTGGTGATCGACCCATAAGTCTGCATGCTCTGCAGCACCACCCGCGCGCGCCGCCAGACGATCCATTCGTGGCCCAACTGGCCCCAATTGTTACATAGGTCAGCGCTGGGACGCAGATGCCATCATGAGGATCGCTGACGCAGGGCTTCGCCCAGTCCTTGTCTTCGCAGGGCGCTTTGTCGCAGGAATACGCAATTGGCAGGTAGTAGGTCGGGTTGTTTGGCAGGCCCGCCAGTATCGCCGCCTGCGCGATGGAGAGCTGCTGGTTGGCCATGATTAGCTTGCCGTCTTTCCTCTTTTTGCTGTAAGCCAAAGAATTGCGTGCCGCCGCCTCGATGCCCTGATTCTGGTCGCCATAGTCGATGGTATTGAGATACATCTCCAGAATCTGGCTCTTGCTATAGTTGGCGTTGAGGCCGATGGCCAGAATCATCTCATTCAGTTTGCGCTGCACCTGCCTTCGATGGGTCGTGCAGAATCAGCCGCTTGACGAGCTGCTGGGTGATGGTCGAGCCGCCCTGGTGGGCCGCGCCACCGTGGGTCACGTCGGCGAGCAGCGCGCGCACCGTTCCCTGGAAGTCTACGCCGATGTTCGTCGGCGAATAGAACGAGTGGTCCTCAGTGTCGAGTGTCGCATCCTGAATGGTCTGGCCCATCTGCGAGAGCGGCACGTAATAGTTGTAGCCGCTATCATTGCGGACGGTATAGAGAGGCTTGCCATTGCGGTCATAGATGACCGTGTTCTGCCCGGCGACTGGCGTTATTGATGATGGTCTGAATCGCCGGGCGATGCACGTCATAGTAGTTATAGGCGTAGACCCGCCCGCGCCGCCGCCGCCAAGGATGGAGACCGCCGCGACGACCACCGCCGCTACGCCGATGGCATAGCCGATGGGATTGGCGCGCACACGCTCCAGCCGCCATTTGCGCGCCCGCATGCGGATGCGCGAGCGGCGGTAGCGCGGCAGGTCGCTCTGCATCTGCGCCGGATATCTCTGTGATGGCGTTATCGGGCGGACCTGCGGCTGCCCGCGGCTGCAATCTGGGCGGCCTCGCGCTGCATCGCGCGGCCAGTGCCCCGCACCATCGCGCTCAACTGGCGCGACATATCGCGCGCCATCTCGCCGAAGCCACGGCGTTGTGTGCGTGGCGCGTCCGCGATGTAGCCATCATCCGCGCTGAGTGGCCATCATCGGCGCGCGGTCGCGTCTAGCCACGGCTGCGTCGAGGGCGGACCATCGCGATAGTCGGCGCGGCTGCGGCGCGAGGGCTGGTCGGGATAGTCATCGGAGTAGTCGTCATCGTCGGCATAGCCACGAGCATCGAGGGGATCCGCCGCCGCGCGGAACCGCCGCTTGAGCCAGCGCCAGAGGGGCCATAGGGCGGGCGACTCATGCCATTGCCGCCGCTGCCGCCATTGCTGCCGGCCGTCGCATGGAAGGATCAGAAGGGCCGCGACCACTGCCACCGCCTCCCCATTTGAGCGTCGAACCGCGCGGCGGACCAGCGCGTCCATCGAGGTCGCGCTCGTCATAGGTACCGCCTGATTTCGCGTATCCCTGCTCATGCGCTCTCCCCCTCCACAGAATCATTCTGACGCCCGCTATAGCGGCGCATGTCATGGTGAGCCAAACCGTAAAGCCAGGCTTCAATGCCTCGATGCTCGATGCCATCAATCACCCGCTAAGTGTAAGAGCTATGGATGCCGTACATAGCAACGTGCTGGGAAAGAAGGGCGCCCACCGGCCCGGAATTTCCCGCACTACACAGGATGGCGCGATTATCCGTTTCCTTGCCCGCGCTGGCCGGGTAGTGTACGCTGTCATCTGCTGGCATGGTGAACGATGTGCGGATAGCCACCGCCCAGGTAAATACCCGACGCGATTTTTGAGGTGATGTGTTTTCGCGAACGACGCTTGATCGCGACGACTGGCGGTATGCCAGGTTGTCCGTGCGTCTTTGGATGGAGGCTGGATTGATGAGTGATGATGACACCGCAGCCGGCTGGAGAGGCTGATACGCGCGAAGATACCCGAGGCGCCCCAGAGTTTTACGAGTACTGGAACTCGATGGATTTTGTGAGCTGGATGGGCGCGCGCATCGTCGAAAGCGCCGACGGCCACGCGACAGTCTATTTCGAGCCGGGTCAACATCATCGCGGCGCAGGCATCGGTGGGCGAGCGGTGACGGGCGCGGTGCAGTCCTATATCTTCGATATCGTCACGGGCGCGGCGGTGGCCTCGCTAACCCACGGCACGAAGCCACAGGTGACGGTGACGCTGGAGATGGCCTTCGAGCATCCCGCCTACGACGCGCCGCTGACCTTCGAGGCGCATGTGCTCAGCGGTGGCAAACAAATCTTCTTTGTCGAGGCCGATTGTCGCGATGTCAATGGCGTCGTCTGTTCGCGCTGCCACGCCATCTACCGCCGCTTCGACCGCCGCATCGAGCCGCCAACAGGACAGGCTGGCGGGGATTAGTGCAGTTTGAACAATTAGGAGGGACGCGGCTGGCGGCTGAAGCCGCGCCTAAGAGTCTTCTCCGAAGGCCACAAAGCCCGCCGTCGCGGGCTGCAGACGGGCGCCACTAGGGCATCTCGCTGGCAGGTCCGCGCAACCCGCGGCGGCGGTTTCGTGGCGGAGCGGAGCGAGGCGAGGCCGTTAGGCGCGCGTTTCAACCGCCGCGCTCATTTCCCTGCGCACATCATGCGCCGACATAGCGGGCATAGATCGTGCGGGCGACGGCGGGATCGTCGGTGCCCTTGATGATGGCGCGCGCGTCAGGGAAGACGGTCACCTCGAAGCCGTCCACGCGCAGACGCAGCAGAAAATCATTGCTGGCCACCTCGCCAGCCGGACGCAGCCGCTCGGCCAGCGCGGGCAGGTCGAGCGTGGCGGTCGCGCCTGTGGCGGACGCACCTGTACCGCGTTCCGCCCGCAGAGGCTGACCCCACTCTCATCCAGTGGCGCGTCCAGATACTCATACTGCGCGAGGCCGCAGGTTGGGCAGTCGGCCATGCGTGGCAGCTCTACCCGCTCGAAGGTGTTCTCCCACAGGTCAACCCAGGTCAGGCCGCGTACGAGCCGATCACTGCCCACCAGCAGCTTGATCGCCTCGGTGGACGCCATGCCCGTGATGACCCCGACGATGCCATTGAGAACGCCAGCGGTGTCGCAGGTAGCCGTCGTCCCAGGGAGTGGGCGATCCGGGAAGACACAGCGCAGGCAGGCGGTCTCGCCCGGCAGCACGGTCAGCGTCACCCCATAGGCGGCGATCACCCCGCTATAGATCCAGGGGATGCCTGCCTTCACACAGGCGTCGTTGAGCAGGTAGCGCGTCTCAAAATTGTCGGTGCCATCGAGGACGACATCGATGCCGTCGAGCAGCGACTCGATGGAATCGGGGGTCACGTCGGCCACATGCGCATCGACGGTAATCAGGCTGTTGATGCGGCGTAGCGCGCGCTCGGCGGCAATCGCTTTGGGTAGCCCATCCAGCGCGTCGTGTTCGTCATAGAGCACCTGCCGTTGCAGATTGTTGCCCTCGACGAAATCGCGATCCACCAGCCGCAGATAGCCCACGCCCGCGCGCGCCAGCGAGTTGGCCAGCACGCTGCCCAGCGCGCCGCAGCCAACAATCAGCACACGCGCCTGGCTGAGACGCTCCTGGCCGGCGGCGCCAATGCCACTGAAGAGCGTCTGGCGCGAGTAGCGTTGGTCGGCGGAAAGGCCGCGCGCCGCAAATGCGGACGCCATGGCTCCTGGTGGAACCTTCGACGCGTGCTGCATCGTCTAAAAGATGAGAGTACTGTGGACTGGGGCAATGGCGTATCCACAGACTGTATCTCTGAATGAAGCATAATGGTTGGCCTCCCATAGTTGTGGTCTGTCTGGAGCGACTTCCGTCGTGTTGTGAGCGGCGTTCCAGCCGGGCGAATGCGCTCGTGTATTCTGGGAAAATGCTGGCGATTCTCACTATGTTCTCATACCCTTCTCAGGGACTTCAGAGATACTGGTAGCTACCGGGCGGCGAATTGACCGAGTGACGATGGCCAGCCGCGAAATTTCGCCGCCTGCCAGACGTCGATAGGCTAGCCCTATTAGTACTATGCCACATGGGATAGGCTGGTACCTTTCGCGCGGCAACTTGGTTGAGATGGGTTGCTATGGTAGTATAGTCCGCATCAAGTTCGCGGAATGCCTGTCATGTCGGACGGGGTGTTGGTGGGCAGAATCCAGGCGCAGCATGCAGGGTCGCTGACGGCGCTGGGAGGCGGTGGTGATGATGGCAGAGGCGGTACCAGTCATGAACGCACACACAGCGGACGCGCAGAATGCGTCTGGCGCACACAAAAAAGTGCTTATCATTGACGATAGCGAGATGATTGTCGAATTGATTCGTAACGTTGTCACGATGACCGGCGCGTATGACGTAGTCGTCGCATACGATGGCGTTGCTGGCTTAGAGAAGTTTTACCAGGAGCGACCAGACTGCGTGATTGTCGATGTGAAGATGCCTCGCATGGATGGCTATCAGGTGGTGCGGTGCATTCGTGGCGATACAACCTCGGCCCATACACCGCTCATCATCCTCAGCGCACTCAATGAGGAAGTCGATCATCTGACTGGGCTGCTGTCTGGCGTCGACGAGTATCTGGCCAAGCCATTCAAACCAAGTGCCCTGTGCGCTACCCTTGAGCGTGTGATGAACATCACACCAGAGGAGCGCGTACATCGCATCGAGAATCTGGCTGCCACGGATTTTGGGGATGAGGTGGGTTTGCTCGATGAGGACGAATCCAAATAGGTGATTGCACTCCCGAATCACACCTATGGTTCGTTTCGCATCTACAAAGCGGGTGGAGGACGCAGAAGCACTGCGTAGCGTCTGGAGGGGGAACGTGGTGGCGCAACCAATTCCAGAACATTGTATGTCTGTTCTCGTCGTAGATACTGATACTACGCAACGCGAATCCATGAAGGCCGTCCTCGGCGAGCGCTATCGGCTTACCTTCGTCGCTGGCATGAACGAAGCGCTTGCAGGCGCTGCGGATGACTCCGCCTGATCTGCTGATCAGCGAGGTTGATCTGGCTGACGGCACCGGGCTGGAGCTCTGCGCGCAGATTCGCGCGCTGCCAGGTGGCAGGCGTCTGCCTATCATGCTGGTGACGAGCCGTTCGGCCACGGCGGATAAAGTGGCGGGGTTTCAGGCAGGCGCCGATGATTACGTCGTCAAGCCAGTTGATAGCCGTCTCTTCTCCGCGCGGCTGCGGCTGCTCTTCCGCCTCAAAGGCATCGAGCGTCCGCGCGATCTCCAGTTGCCACAGGAAGCCTAGAAATAGTAGCGGCGATACTCTCGACGCCTCGCACGGAGGTCGTGCGTCACCCTTCCTTGTGCGATGGGGAGGCGATGGGGATGTGGTGCGTCATACCTGGGTTTGCCATGACCTCTTTTCAGCGGGTACACTGAGCCGTACACATCCAGCAATATGGCGCTGGATATCGAGTATCCGTCCCGGAAGGAGGCGCGTGGCGTAATGGCCGCGCGGAGCAACATGGATAATCTGGATGATCTCCGCTTCGACCGTCACTTCCGCACTCCCAGTTCAGAGGGATACTATCTCGTGCGCGGTCAGACCCGCATTGGGATGGTTGATCTGCACTTCACCTCCACCACGGTTCACGGCACACTGATCGTCGAGCAGGAGATGGAGCGTGACGCCCTGGCCCAGTTGATTGAACGCATCGATGAAGATCTGGTGCTTTCAGCCGATACCCCGCGCGACGATTTTCTCGTCAGCGTCTATACCGGCAAAGAAATCGGCTTCTTCAACGATACTTTCCGCGCCGACCAGGAAGATCTGGTCGCTGGCCTGGACGATGATGAGGACGACGAAGACGACGAGTTTGACGACGATGACGACCCCGAGGAATAGGGTGGGCTGCGGACCTTTAGAGATGAACAAGATCGGGCCGCAAAAAACGCAAACCCCCAACCCGCGAACAAGAAAAAAACGCCAAGGGCCCCGGCCCCCCTCAGAAGCGCCTCAGCAAAAAGCCCCCCCCAAAACCCCCCCACGCCCCCACCCCCCCCCCCCCCCCCAAAGAACCTAACCACCCCCAACAACCCCCCCGCCCACCGCCGCCCCCCCCCCCCCAACACCCCCCCCCTCTCCCCCCCCCCCTCCCCCCCACACCCCCCCCCCTCATGCCCCACCCCCAGACCCGCAACCACACCCCCCCCCCCCCAAACCCCCCCCAAATCCCCCCCCCCCCCCCCCCCCCCCCCCCCCCCCCCCCCCCCCCCCCTCCTCCCCCCCCCCACAACCCCCCCCCCCCAAAAAACCCCCCAACCCCCTAGCGCCCAGCAGCCCCAATGGTGGCGACGATACCAGCAGAAGGTTTGCCCCGGGGACAGCCCAAACCCTAAAGCCCAATCCCCCCCCCCTCCTCGCGTGCGCCACATGGCGTATCCACGATCAGCTACTCGGCTACACGGTTTACTGATGTTGGCCTCGTTTTGCGTATTTGTCGTGGCGTAGAGCGTCGTGCCGTGACAATCCTGAATGAAGTAGAAGTACTTCGAGATGCTGGGATTCGCCGCCGCCAGAATTTCTTCCCAGACGGGCGCAGCGATCGGGCCTGGCATCAGATCCGGGTTCGTGGTCACATTTGTGTTATAGGGGTCGGTGGTGGCGACCTGCGAGCCAGCGGCGGTGAGCGGCTTCCACCATTTGCCATCGGTCGGCGGTGTCTTGCTTTCGACCGCATACTGCGCAGTTGGGTCGGCCCCTAGACTGGCGACAGCGCCCGCGTTAAACGTGTTGCCTTGCAGCGCCTCGTAACGGGTGAAGTAGACATTGGTGACGCCGGGCGCATCGCTGAGGTTCTTGATTTCGCGCACCGTCAGCGAGGCGAAGGTCAGCGCGGTATGCAGCGCGGCGACGGGATCGGTGGTGGCGTACGCCTTCTCCATCGCGGCGAAGATGTTCGTGTTGCCTATCGGCGCTGCGTGGGCGAGACACTGCGCCTTGTCGGCGAGGTAGGCATTGGGGTTGTTATCTGGGCCCGGACAGAGTTTCGATCCCAGATTATCGAGCATCGTTTCGATGACCTTCGTCTCGTCGGCGGTCTTGTTGAAATAGTACGTATCTGGGAAGAGATAGCCCTCCAGCGCGTATTTGACCTGCGTGCCTGTCTTCATCGGTTGGATGAACCAGTAGTTTGTCCAGAGGGGCGTCTTGGCGTCATCTAGCAGGATGCCCGTCTTCGCGATCTGCATGAAGTTGTCGGCGTTGAAGTTGGGCAGTTTGGAGAAGTAGGCTGGGTATTGTGTGGCGCGCGAACCTGGCGGCACGAGCACAACGATATGCTCATCCAGCGGCGCCCCTTCGAGCCGTGAGATAATCTGGTCCATCGTCATGCCGGGGCCGATGTCGTATGTGCCCTTTTGGAGGCTGCTATCCAGATGCTTCACTTTCGCCAGCAGACGGAAGATCAGCGCGTTGCGAATGAGGCCAGCTTTCTCAAGCTTGTTGGCGATGTCTGTGGAGGTATCGCCATCGTTGACAACGATATTCACCGTAGCCGTCGATCCAGAAACGACCGGGCGCGTTACATCCAGTGTCACCGTCGTACCGACAAAGCCAAGGCCAAATGCCAGTAGCGCGAACACTATAGTCACGACCAATGCGGTGCGTTTCATCGACTCTCATCCTCCTCATTCTCATGTCCCGCTGCCTCTTGCGCCGCCTGCCTGATTCGCCCGTCGCCGCTGATCCAGATATTCTTCGAGGATCACTGCGGCGGCCATCGCGTCGATGCGCTCGCGGATGCGATTCGGGCGCACTCCCGCCGCGCGCAGTCGTTCTTCCGCGCGCACCGTCGAAAGCATCTCATCGGCGTAGACCATTGGCACATCCAGCGCGTCCAGCAGTTTCCGCAGTCGCTCGCCGAATCGTTGCACAGTCTGTGCCTGGCTATGCAACTGGCCATCCAGGCTGATCGGCAGACCAACCACCACCAGCGCCGCCTCCTCCGCGCGCACCAGCCGCACGATTTCTTCCAGCGCGGATTGCGTCGAGCGGCGGAAAATCACCGTGCGCGGCGAGGCGAGCAATCCCAACGCATCGCCGACGGCGACACCGATGCGCTTCGCGCCAACATCCAGCGCCAGAATACTCCCATCATATCCTGTGCCATACCTTGTGCCATACCCCGCCATCCAGCCTGGGCCGACTCCCGCAACAGTTGGAGCCGACGCGAACAGAGGCATTGTACGGTTGCGGCATAGCCACATGCAAGCGACATCCGCGCGTTTTGCCATATCGTGCCACGACTCGCCGCGCCGTGCCTACGCGCGTACCCGGAAGTCCTAGTTCGCAACAGGCAGAGGTGTGCACTGAGTCGAGGTATGATAGACTCGTGAAGCTGACTTTTCGCTGCTGGCGCTGGGATGCTCACCGGCTGGCCGATATGGCCAACGGCGGTGTGGATATTTCAAGGAGCGATTCGACGCCGGATCATTGAGAGGAGCACTACGTGACCGCATTCTGGTACGTTATTAGCGGGATCGGCATTCTGGCTGCAATCATTAATTTTTCCCTTGCCATTGTCCGACGCAAGCAGCCGATGGCGGCGCTGGCGCGCACTATCGCCGGGGCGGTGGCGCTGGCGTTGCCGGTAGTGATCCTCATGGGCAAGTTGGTGTGCACTCTCCACCCACCATTCCCACTCGACTGGCCGACTGTCTTCATTGCGACGGGCGCGTTTGTCTTTGCCGTACTGCTGCTGCCTTCCTACGTCGATAAGAGCGAGAAAGGTAACGCTGCAAGAGCGCGCCGAGCGCGTGTCGTGCGCCCGACCAACGCCACCGTCCGGCTGGAAAAGCGCGCTGTTGGCGATGAGTGGATGAACTAGCCGCCACGATCAGGCGCCAGTGGCCAGTTCCGCAAGACTGCCAGGCGAATCATCGAGGGACGCATGCCCGGCGATGCGTCGCGCGTACGCCTCTTTGCCTGCGCGCACTTATGGCGTATGCTGGCGTCATGCTGGTATGTGCTATCGTGATGAACAGTATCACGCAGTCGCTGAACGCTGTATCGTACCATTCGCCAGAGGTATCAGACATCATGTCCTCCGTCAATGGCAATTCCATACGCGCCGTCTTGCAGCTTGCGGGTATCACCGGGGCTGGAAAGCTCGCCCACCATTCGCCGGGAGCCGGGCTACGGGGATGAAGAGCGCTTCTACATTTCGACTGCCTCGACGCAGTTGATTATGGTGCGCTACCCACCAAGCTGCCCGCGAGCGGCGCGCACCGCGAGGCGGCTGGGCTGCGGCTGGCGGGTGAGGTTGGGCTGGGGCCAGCGTTGCTGCATGGCGGACGAAACCGGCAAGGCGTTGGGCGCCCATTGGTCGATCTATGCCGCTCCGCATGGGCGCTCGCCCGGCGGTAGGCGCGCTGAGCGCCGACGATGTGAAATGGTGGCTCTTTCTCTTGCTGACGCTGCATCATTTGCAGCCTGAGCGGGTTGAGGTTGTTTCGAGCATGAGTCCCGACGCCGCGACCTGGTGGCAGCGTACCCAGTCGGCATGGCTGGCCTGCCAGACAGCGTATGCCGCGCCGATCTATCGTCCGCTCCTCGATTCCCTCAAACGCATGGCCGCGGTGGTGAGTGTGCATATCGACGTGCAGCGCGAGCAGTGGCGCGGGGTGGTGCGGCGTCCGTGCCACGGCAACCCGGTGCCTGCCAATCTGGTGCGCGATGGCGCGCGCATGATGCTGGTGGAGTGGGACGCCTTTGGGCTGGGTGATCCGGCGCTGGAGGTTGGGCGAGCCGCCGTGCTGGCTACGCTGGCTGGCTCGCTGACCAAAGAGCAGTACACTCAGTTTCTGCCGGACTATCTGGCGGGCATGCGCGATCTGGGCGATACGACGCTGGAGGCGCGGCTGCGGCTGGCGACCGATGTGATGCCGATGGGCTTCTGCCTGACGGTGCTCAATCTGCTGGCGAAGCAACCGATGTCTCCACGCCGGAGCGACGCGCCAGCTCGACGCCGTGGCCCGCGCGCTGCTCTGGTTACAGCGGACGCTCGGCCTGAAAGAAGATGATCCGGCGCTGCTGCTGGACCCCTGCGCAATGTCACCACAGCGCAGATAGAGGCCAGATAGTAGGCCATGAGCGAACGGGCGAATGGTCAGCGATTCGTCGCCTGGCAGGCGCTCGTGCGGTACAATAGAACGGTTGTACGGATGATCTTTTGTGTGGCCATTGCCATTTGAGGATAGATAGCTATGACCTCCTCTACGCCTGACGCCGACGGGCAGATTGACTTGTTCGCGGGGCTAAACCAGCCCCAGCGTGACGCCGTTACCACCACCGAAGGGCCGTTGCTGGTCTTTGCCGGGCCTGGGAGTGGCAAAACCAGCGTAATCACCCATCGGATCGCCTGGCTCGTGCAGCGAGAAGGGGGTCTTGCCGTGGAACATCCTGGCGGTGACCTTCACCAACAAGGCCGCCGCCGAGATGAAGGAGCGGCTGGAGAAGCTGATCGGCTCGTCGGCGCGGGATGTGGCGGTGGGCACGTTCCATGCCATCTGCGCGCGGGTGTTGCGGCGTGAGGTTGAGCGCAGCGACTTGGGCCTGAATCGCTATTTCGTCATCTATGACGACGACGACCAGATTGCGCTGGTGAAACGCATTCTCCTGGATATGCAGTTCGACCCGAAGCAGTTTAATCCCGGATGATTCATAGCATCATCTCACGCGCCAAGAATGAACTGCTCTCGCCCGAAGAGTTCGCCCAGTAGCGTCAATCGCTATCCTGAGGAGATCGCCGCCCGTGTCTTTGCCCGCTATGATGAGCAGTTGCGCAGCAGCAACGCGGTGGATTTCGACGACCTGATTCTGCTGACCTGGCGTCTGTGGAGCCGCAATCCCGACATCCTGAGCGACTATCAGCGCCGCTATCGCTACGTCCATGTGGATGAGTTTCAGGATACCAATCCGGCGCAGTATGAACTGGTGCGGCTGCTGGCTGGCGGCACAGCGGAGACGCCTGGCCATATGAACATCTGCGCGGTGGGCGACGATGATCAGTGTCTGGTCGCGGGTAACGCGGATCACGATGGCCGATGGGACGCACCGCGCCATCGAAGAAATCGTGGCGGGTGATAGCGTGCTCTCAGGATATGGCAGTGGCGACTTTCGCGCCGCACAGGTGATCTCCTCGGCGCGACGTGACGGACGCACCACGGGTATCGCGATCATCACCAAGACAGGGCGGCGATTGGTCAGCACGCCTGAGCACATCCACTTCGCTGGCTATCGCCACTCTTATGCGCCGTCGCGTATTCCAGGGCGTAGGCAGCTTGTTCTGACAATGTGTGATGATCGACGAAACGACACAGCGCCGATGCACAGCATCTCGCTGGTCGGCAATGATACCGCGGCGAGGAATGCGCTGGAGCTTACGGGCCTGGGTGTTCGCGCATCGGGGCATGGCGATGCCAGTTGGCGTCACGAGACGGCGAACGCAAGCATGGCAAGCGTACAGTAAGACCGCCGAGCATATTAGCGGCCTGCTCGATGTCGAGGTCATCAGGCATGCGCGGCTGGGAAAGAACGATGGCGAACGTCCCGGAAGCAATTCGCTGCCATTTACCCCAGCGGCCTCGGTCCGGCCAGGAATGGTCATGTTCGACGCGGACGGCGGCTATGATCTCGTGGAATCGGTTGAAACGGTATCCCTCGAATACGCCGGTCTACGACCTGAACATTGAGAACACCCACAACTTCATCGCCAATGGCATAGTCACCCATAATTCGATCTATGGATGGCGAGGGGCCAATCCTGAGGTGGTGCGCGATTTCCAGCGCGACTTTCCCACGATGCGCGTGATTATTCTCGAACAGAATTATCGCTCGACCCAGAACATCCTCGATGCCGCGCAGGGCGTCGTGCAGCGCAACGCCAGCCGCCGCGAGAAGCAGCTCTGGACCGAGCGAGGCGGCGGCGACAAGATCACTGTGCACGAGGCGTATAACGAAGAGGATGAGGCGGCGTTCGTCGTCAACGAGATTCGGCGGCTGGTGGCGCGCGGCGTCTGCGAGCTGCGCGACTGCGCCGTCATGTACCGCACGAACGCCCAGTCGTCGCGCACTGGAAGAGCAATTCATTCGCAGCGGCCTGCGCTATGTCGTCGTCGGCAGCAAGAAGTTCTACGAGCGCAAAGAAATCAAGGACATGCTGGCGTATCTGCGCCTGCTACTCAATCCCGGCGGATACCGCCTCGCTCCAACGTATTATCAACGTCCCAGCGCGCAAGATCGGGCCAAAGACCCTGAACGAGCTGCTGATGTGGGCGGAACAGCAGGGGCTGACGCCGCTCGATGCACTGCATCGTGTCGAGGAGCACCCCACTCTGACGACCGGCAGCAAGCGCGCCCTGACGGGCTTCGCCGCGCTGACGGATCGCCTGCGCACCGTAGCGCACGAACTCCCGCTGCCAGAGGTCATTGACCAGATTGTCCTGCAGACCGGATATGCGCAGGAGTTGCGAGATGGCACCGATGAGGGCGACGACCGCTGGAACAACGTCCAGGAACTGCGCCGCGTCGCCAGCGATTTTGAGGAGATGGATCCCGAGACCGCGCTGCCGCTTTTCCTGGAAAATGTGGCCCTGGTGGGGGGGTCAGATATTGTGCAAACAGGCGAAAACGGCTCGCTGGCCAGCGAAGAGCAGCGGCACGACGCCGTCACGCTGATAACGCTGCATGCCGCGAAGGGACTGGAGTTTCCGGTCGTCTTCGTCGTGGGGCTGGAGGAAGGCATTCTGCCCCATGCGCGCTCGATGGAGAGCCAGCGCGAGCTGGAGGAGGAGCGGCGGCTGGCCTATGTCGGCATCACGCGGGCGATGCATCAGCTCTATCTTGTGCGGGCATTCAGGCGCTCATTCTTCGGCGGTAATGCCTTGATGCAGGAGCCGTCACGCTTCCTCGAGGAAATACCGGCCCAATTGGTGACATTCTCTCGCCAGCGCACTCGTAGCGATACGGGCGGAACACGTACCGGCGCGCGCGGCGGCGCCAATGGAGCCACCACTGGGCGCGAGCCAGCGCCATCAGCGCCGGCGCCCTCCGCGTTCGGCCAGCCGCGGCCCGCGCGCCCAACTGCCCCTCAGGACGTCACCCCACCCGCAGACCAGCCTGGCGAGTCGCCCGCCCAGCAGCTTCAGGAAGGCGACCGTGTCATCCATCGCCTCTTCGGGCGCGGGCTGGTGCTCAACGTAACCGACGACAATGGTGTGCAGACGGCAGACGTGTTGTTCGATCAGGTGGGCAAGAAGACCCTTGACCTCAATTTCGCGCGTCTGGAAAAGATACTAGTGCGTGTCATGATACTGATAAGCGAATTTACATGGGTTTCCACTGGAATGCGATACTGTATATGTGTAAACAGACGAAAGAGCATCACACGCTTCATGGTGGAATTGAGGCTGGCTGAATACACCGTGCGGGGTTATCAACGTTCAGCGTTAGGGACGCCTGGATAATCAATATGTGGCGCCACGGCCGAGCTTGAATCAAGCCGGATCAGTGTTGCTAGCAAGGTCCGATAGTCCACATCAGCCTGTCATTGCCATTTCTCCAGCGTCTTCCAGGTCGCGGTCATGGGAGATCGGGTCAGGGTAGTGTGAATGCAAAGGTGTCGCGAGGCATTTCCACTCGCCGAAATACATACTGTGTTCCGCTATCTTGCATGAGGATGGTGGCTGCTGCTGAGGCATAGGCAGAGGATGCGCAACAGGTAATTCTGAGGCCAGGGCATCCCGCCAACTCCGGTAGTAGAGAGTGGAGATACAACAAGAACACACAAGAAGCGTGACATCCACCGCGATCATAGTGATTGAGGCTGTCGCGTCACTGTTCTTGAAAAGCGAACCGCTATCTGGTTGTGTATCGAACATGAGTGATTGTGTAAGTTGTAGTTTACCCATTGACACGCATGCATAATCTATGTTAGAATTCTATTGCTCGTGAAGTTCATTCACAGCACGCGGCAAAAATGGAGTGTAATCGCCATTGTGTTGCGTCTTGATGGAATGGTAGCAAGCGAGGTAATCGGCTTATGAAGTCGTTTATCCTTCTATTGCTGCCGTTTTCTGTTTACCAATAAGAGCCGATGAAGGCGCGGCATACGCCTTCTGGCACCTTCAGACCCCAGAGGGCTTGCGCAGGAGGCGTAAGTTACTTGTTGCACCGCAGGTGCAATAAATATGTCTACAAGGAGAATCAGCGGTATGCCACCCGATGTAGCAGCGGTGCGACTTGGTCAGCGACTGCGCAAGGCGAGACTCGCGCGGAACTTGACCCAATCTGAAGTCGCACAGCAACGTTTCAGCGTTTCCTATATTTCGGCAGTTGAGCGGGGCCAGATCAGGCCCAGTCTTGGCGCGCTCGAAAAGCTCTCCGAGCGTCTACATGTGCCGTTGTCGGACCTATTGCGCGACGACAGTGACATCGAAATTCCACACACAGCGCCAGTGGAAAAAGTGCAGCGACAGAAGAACGCGACGAAATGGACGCGCGTCTCCTCTTTGCCCGCATTCTCGCGCGCCAGGGACATCCTCAAGATGCGCTCGAATCGCTCCAGAGCCTGCCGACCTCTCGGCTCACGCCGCTTCAGCATGCGGAGATGCTCTGGCGCAAGGCCTACTGCTACCTCGAACTGCGGCGTCCCGAGGAGGCGCGTTCCGCCGTCCTCGAAGCGATCCCGCTGGCCGAAAAAGCAAATGATCAGGAGCTGGTCGAACGGCTTCGTCTGGAGCTGGCGAATGCGTTCGGCCTCATGCATAAGTATCAGTTAGCGCTGGACGCCTACAAGAGTTGTAAAGAGGCTATCGACCGCGGCGTGATCGAGGATCCGGTCTTCCGCTTTGTCGTTCTCTACAACATCGGCAGTCAGTATCGGGCCCTCGGCGACTTCGTGACGGCGATTGACATTCTCAGGCAGGCGGCTGAGGCGGGTGAAAGTGTCGTCAACCCATCACGGCTCGGCGCACTCTACGCCACACTCTGCGATTCGTACCTTGCCGCGCGCGACTTCTCGCGGGCGAGGCTTGCGGCGACCCAGAGTATGGAAAGCTATAAGGTAGCCGATAACATTCGGATTATGGGTGAGGTGCATAATCGCCTCGGGCGCGCCTTCGCGCAGTCCGGGCAACTGGATGATGCCCTCGAAAACCTTGAGGATGCCCATCAGATCGCCGAGCGGGAGGAGAATACGCGGGGACTTGCCGAAGCCGAGCGTGGCCTCGCGGCGGTCTACATCAAGCAGCATCATATTGAAGAGGCGGCGGCGGCGGCTAACCACGCTCTCGCGCTCTCGCATGAGCTGGATGATGCCGTGGACCTCGCCGAATCATTGCTGATGCTGGCAGATGTCGAGGAGGCGCAGGACGATTTTTCGGCGGCTGAGAAGAACTTCAAACAGGCGACAGATCTGCTCGATAGCACCGAAGCCATCCAGGCTAGAAGCGACGCCTATGCCCGCTACAGCGAGTTCCTCGAGCGGCGCGGACAGGGTGATAAGGCGCTAAAACTGCTCAGAAAAGCCTGGCAACTTAGCGGCCATTCCCCCATCCTCGCCGGATAGTGTTTCAGACGTCGAGAGGCGCTGGTGCGCCTAATACCAGCTTCCTTCAAGCCCCACTCCCGCTTCGGGAAGGGGGCTTGAAGGGACTGGTGGCGCCGTATCCGCTGCGTTGGCCACGGCTCAGGTCGGACTTCGCCGCACCAAACCACGCTGCCCCCGACCAGACAACACTCCCATTTCCCCGACGCGAGACCGTGTGGCGCGGTACACTGGACAGTAGCCACGAGAGAGTCACGCTGAAAAGTGGGCGACGCTTGCGCGTCTCTACCGTGGACTGGTATCATGCTCGCTCGGAGACACCTGACACATTCGGGATAGTACGGCGCGCCAGTCCATCACGATGCTCATGGGCGCGGAAGGCCGCGCCAACCTCCAGAGATATTCGCAGGATAAGGAGTGGTACATGCGTCTGGATGAGGCTTCGCGTAGTGGCCAGCAGACGGAGTCGCCATCGACATTGCCAGCCGACATAGCCTGGCGGACGCGGCGCGCGGGATTCTTCTCCGCGGCGCGGCTGGCGCTGCTTCGAGCGGCACATACACGCTGGCTGCTTCTCGTGGTCGCCCTTGGCATCCTCGTGGCGGATGTCCTCATCTGCACCGTGCCACTCTACAATACTCTCGTCTCAGACGTGCAACTGCAGAATACGCTCGCCTCTGCCGACTCATTGCAACGCAACATGCAGATAGCATCCGTAGCGACACGATCAGCCAGCAACTCAACCAGCAGCGCGACCTGTCAGTCCGAATGAGGCGAAGGGATATCTCACCCGTTCAGCACGCCGCATCCCACCATGTACCTTTCCAGCGGTCTGATGAATCTGAAACAGGCGGGCGCGCATACATATGGCTCTGTCGGCGACCTGGCTGAGGCGCGGATGCAGGCCTTTGACTATCCCACGATCCGCCCGCACATACATTTTGACGCGGGCGGCCGCGCCAGAATCCACCGCCGCTGGCCAGCCAATACAGGTAATCGTCACCAAGGAGATGGCGGACGATGCGCATCTTGCGGTTGGGCAGAAAGTGACGGTCGCCGCCCTGGGCGACTCGTCCCTCATTCGCACTGGTATCATCACCGGCATATTCGAGCCGAACAGTATCACCGACCCCTTCTGGAACGGTCTGAGCTTTACCGCCGAGCGCGGCGACAGTGCGCCAACTGTCTATCCGATCCTCACGACGAACGACAACCTTTTTCGGCATTTAGTGACTTCACAGGCGTCGGGATGACCCAGAACTGGATCTACTACGCCGACGTCAATAAAATCACCACCAGCAACATGGACGCCATCGTCAACGGCGTGATCTCCTTTCGCACGTATTTGACCGCCGATATCCAGGGCAATACTGGCGTCGCCAATGTCGTGACCCTGGGCGGACTTGATCAGATTATCCAGAGTGTCGAGCAGCAGTTGAGCCTGATCGCGCTGCCACTCTACGTCATCGCCGCGCAGATTGTCGGCCTGGCGCTGCTCTTCGTCGCCGCCATGGCGGGTCTGCTGATCGAGTATCAGAGCCAGGAGATCGCGACACTCAAGAGCCGGGGCACCAGCGGGAGTGCAGTTGCTTGGCATCTTTAGCACCCAGAGCGCGTTGCTTGGCCTGCTGGCGGTGATCGCCGGGCCATTTCTGGCAGTGGCGCTGGCGCTGGCGCTCATCCGCTACTTCCTGCCCGGCGCTATAGTGTCTGGAACGGCAGCTGGCGCGTCCTACATCACCAACATCGCCTCACCGCAGCTGGTAATTCTACCTGCCATCATTGGCGGGGTGCTTGGCGTCGCGGTCGTCACGTTCTCGGCGTGGCAGGCGGCGCGGCTGGATGTGCTGGCCTTCCGCCGCGAGATGGCGCGGCCCTCGCAAAAAGCCGTTCTGGCGCCGCGCCTACCTCGATGTGGGGCTGGCGCTGCTCTGCCCGTCGGCTATCTCGAACTGGGGCAGTTTGGTGGCACGCAGACACGGCTCGATCTCGGCAGCCAGGCGAATAGCCCCCTGCTGCTCATCACGCCAGCGTTGCTGCTGCTCTCCGGCGGGCTGCTGCTCTTGCGCCTGTTTCCGCTGGCCGCTGGCCTGGGCGCGCGTATCGCCAGCCGCGGGCGCGGCATCGTCTCGATGCTTGCCTTCGCCCAGATCGAGCGCACGCCCAGGCCGCTACTCGCGGATGATCTTGCTGCTGGTGCTGGCCGTTGGGCTGGGGCTATTCGCGCTCACGTTCGACGCCTCGCTGAAGCAGAATGTCCACGACCGCACGACCTACGCGGCGGGCGCGGATGTTCGCCTGATGCTCAACCCACAGATCGATAGGAGAGACGCTGGGTCGTACATTGCGCATCTCAAGTCGTTGCCTGGCGTCACCAATGCGACGGCGCTCTATCGCACCAATAGCAGCACATCGCCGAATGTTGGCAATCTCGCGGTGGATATGCTGGGTGTTGACTCGACGACATTCGCGAGCGTCGCCAACCCGGTCTCATGGCGCTCCGATTATGCCTCGCAATCACTGCCCACGCTGATGTCGCAGTTGCAGGAGCATCGGAGTCAGGGCGGCACGCCAACCTATACCTGGGCCATTGTGAGCGATACGCTGGCCCAGCAGTTGCGGCTGAAGGTCGGTTACCACTTCCAGCTTGGGATTTCTGATATCCCATTCAGCACGATACCGTTTACCGTGGGGGCCATCGTGCACGATTTCCCAACGCTCTACCCCAATGGCGCTCCGGGAGGCTTCATCGTGCTCGATCTGAACGATCTGGAGGCCGTCATCGCCGCGAATGCGGAGCCGAGCGCGGTTGTTGGTCCGAACGAGTTCTGGCTGCATACCACCAGTAGCGCGACCCAGCATACCGCCCTGATGCACGACCTCGACCGCCAGAGCAACGACCTCTCGATCAACTCGCTTGATAGCCTGCGCGATGATCTCCGTCTGGCGGAGTCTAACCCCACCAATGGCGGCATGAGTGGCCTGTTGCTGATCGGCGCTTTACGGCGGTGCTGCTGGCCGTGCTGGGCAGTCTGGTGCAGGCGGTGATGTCCGCACGCCAGCGCACGACGCAGTTTGCCATCTTCCGCACGCTCGGTATGGCCAATAACCAGTTGACGAGGCTATTGCTTGGCGAACAGACCGTCGTCTATCTCTTCGGGCTGATTGGCGGCGCCGTGCTGGGCCTTATCCTGACGACGGCGACGTGGCCATACCTGACGTTTAGCGATTCGGCGATTGATCCGACAAAGGTTGGTGTGCCTCCGTATGTGCTGATCGCGAACTGGCCAGCCATCGGGCTATTCTTTGGCGCGCTGATCGTGGCATTTATTCTGGCGCTGGCCATCGCGGCGCGCTACTCGGCAACCATTGGCCTGGGTAAAGCATTGCGCCTGGGTGAAGACTAACCGGTCGCCTGGAATATTCGTGTGCTAACCTGGAGACTAACTGGCCAGAAGGGATAGAGAGTCGTGGCAGAGCTGCTCGTCGAAAGTGCGAATCTCGTCAAAATCTATAAATCGGCGGACCTGGAGGTGGTTGCGCTTCAGGGGCTTGATCTGCATGTGCCGCGCGGCGAGATGCTGGCGCTGGTTGGGCCATCTGGCGCGGGCAAGAGCACCCTGCTGAACATTCTCGGCGGACTCGACGAGCCAAGCGCGGGCCGCTGCTCCGTCGCGGGGATTGATCTCTCCCGCCTCAGCGGACGCGAGCGCATCTACTATCGCCGCCGCATTGTTGGCCATGTCTGGCAGCAGACCAGCCGCAATCTCTTCAGCGATCTGACGCTGCTCGACAATGTGCTGGCGCCGATGGTGCTGGCGGGCTACCCCTCGGGTCTGCGTCGCAAGCGCGCGCGTCGTCTGCTGGAACTGGTGGGCCTGGGCGACCGCGTGGGCTATCGTCCCGACCGTCTCTCTGGCGGCGAGCAGCAGCGTGGGGCGCTGGCGGTGGCGCTGGCCAACGAGCCGCAACTGTTGCTGGCCGATGAGCCAACCGGCGAGCTTGATAGCGTCACCGCGCGTGAGGTCTTGCTCCTGCTCCGCCAGCTCAACGCCGAACTGAATCTGACGACGGTGATCGTGACACACGACCAGATGGTGGCCTCGGCGATGGACCGTTCGGTGGCCATCCGCGACGGGCGCACCAGCACCGAAGTGGTGCATGCGGAGGAGGCCGAAGAGACGGTCATCATCGATGGCGTGGGCCGTCTGCAGATACCCCGACCGCTACTCGAAGCAATCCCCTTTGGCGGGCGCGCACGCGTTCATCTGGCCGGCGATCACATCGAGCTCTGGCCCGCCGGGCTACCGGAGCGGAACGGGCATACGCCACCACGACAGTGAACGGGAGTGGCGCATGCGCCTGGATGAGGCTCCGCGGCGTGGCCAGACGGGCAGCGCGTCGAGCGATATGTGGAGCGGCGTGTCATCCGCGGGATCGTCCGACCTGTCCTGGCATACAGGAGGGGCAGGTATCTTCTCCGCTGTGCGGTTGGCGCTGCTGCGGGCGTCACATACGCGCTGGCTGCTACTAGTCGTCGCCATTGGCATCCTGGTGGCCGACGTGCTCATCAGCACCGTGCCCCTCTATAACACCATCGTCCCAAACATCGAGCTGCAAAACGCCATGGCGCGCGCCGATTCGCTCCAGTGCAATATGCAGGTCATCGTGAGCACCCCGACTGTGGACCGGTTGAACAGCGAAGGTATCGCTCGTAATGTGCAGGATCTCGCCGACCTTGACCTTGCTCCCTTCAGCATCCCCCATCCAACCATCTACCTCATCAGCGGCCTGCTCTCACTGGATCAGGCGGGGGCGCACAAATTCGGCGGCTTCAACAACACGGCTCAGGCGCATCTGCAAGGCTTCGACTTCGCGGCATTACGGCCCTACCTGCATATCACTCAGGGACTCCCGCCACAAACGTCATCAGCGGCGGACGCGGGCCAGCCAATTCAGGTGATGATCACCCAAGAAATGGCCGATGACTGGCATGTCTCTGTGGGTGGGCCAGTCATGCTCTCGGCGCTGACAAGCCAGTATTATAGCCGGACTCCAATTCGCACCGTCGTCAAGGGCACAATCACCGCAATCTTTGAACCGGTCAACGCCCATGACCCTTTCTGGAACGGCCTCAGCTTCATCAATCCATCGGCGTTACAAGATGCGTTATCATACGTGCCACCTATCTATCCCATTCTGACAACCACTGATAGCTTCTTCTCAGCGCTGGCGCACGACCAGTACTATAACGGCGTCAGCATGACGCAGACCTGGGTGTACTATGCCGACCCAAACCGCATTACCACCGCGAATATGGCCGATGCCGCCAACGGCGTTATTACCTTCCGCAATCAGCTAACCGTTCAGGTCCAGGGCCTTCTCAATAGTAGTGGGGCGAAACCTCCGGGCTACTTTAACGTCAGCAAAGGCAGCGTGCAGACCCTGGGCGGACTTGACCAGATCATCCAGAGCGCTCAGCAGCAGTTGAGTCTGATTTTGCTCCCGCTTTACGTGATCGCCGCGCAGGTCGTTGGCGTGGCGCTGCTCTTTGTGGCGGCGATGGCGGCGCTCCTCATCGAGCAGCAGAGCCAGCAGATCGCGACCCTCAAGAGTCGCGGAATCAGTGGCATCCAACTGCTCGGCATCTTCACCACGCAGAGTACGATACTGGGGCTGCTCGCCGCGGTCGCCAGCCCGTTTCTGGCGGTGGCGCTGGCGCTGTTTGTGATTCGCGTCTTCCTGCCCGGACCGGAATCAGGCGGCGGCAGCGGGACGGCGGGCGGTGGCGGCTCGCTCATCGGCTATATCACTCGTGTGGCCACGCCCTCACTGGTCATTCTCCCTGCTCTCGTCGGCGCGGCACTTGCGATTGCGGTGGTTTCTATCTCTGCCCTGCGGACAGCGCGGTTAGATGTGCTGGCCTTTCGGCGGGAGATGGCCCGACCATCACACCAGCCGTTCTGGCGCCGCGCCTACCTCGATGTGGGACTGGCGCTGCTCTGTCTCGTCGGCTATCTCGATCTGAGCCAGTTTGGTGGCACGCAGACGCGGCTGGATCTCGGCAGCCAGGCCAATAGCCCGCTGCTGCTTATCACGCCCGCGCTGCTGCTTCTGGCCGGTGGATTGCTGCTGCTCCGGCTGGTTCCACTCGCCGCCCGCCTGGGGTCGCGCTTCGCCAGTCGCGGACGTGGCCTCACGGCGCTGCTCGCCTTCGCCCAGATCGAACGCACGCCGACTCGTTATGCGCGCATGACCTTGCTATTGGTGCTGGCGGTGGGGCTGGGGTTATTCGCGCTCACCTTCGACGCCTCCCTGGCGCGGAATGTCCAGGACCGCACCGCCTATGCGGCGGGGGCCGACTTTCGCTTGATGACCACTCTGCCCATCGCGGTCAAGAACACAGACTCGTATCTGGCGCAGCTCAGGAAGTTGCCCGGCGTCACAGCCGCCACGCCGCTCTATCGCACGGCGGGGAGAACGTCGCTCGATCTGGGGGCGCAGCCAGCCGAGTTGCTGGGGGTTGATGCCCCAACGTTTGCGGGGGCGGCCAATCCCCACGCCTGGCGCGCCGACTATGCCTCGCAATCCTTGCCCGCGCTGATGCGTCAGTTAGCGGCGGCTCCCGTGGCTGCTCCGGCGGCGATTGGCACGAGCGCTAACCCTGTGCGGGCGCTTGTCAGTGCGACTTTTGCCCAGCAACTGCGGCTGAACGTCGGCGAGCGTTTCCAGCTCGATCTTCCTGACATTGAGTCAGACTCACCCACGTTCGTGGTGAGCGCAATCGTGCAGGAGTTTCCCGACCCTCTACCCCACACGCGCGCCCGGTGGGTTCGTCGTCGTGGACCTGGACGATCTCGATACGACCATCGCGGCGCGCTCGGATTCCGCCGCGCTCATTGGCCCCAATGAGTTCTGGGTGCGCGCCAGTCCAGGCATGAGCGCAACGACGCGGCAGGCGCTCGACCGCGAGCAGTACAACCTCTCGCTCAATACGGTTGATAACTACCAGCAGGATCTACAGCAAGCCCAGGATAATCCGGTCACGGGTGGCATGCGCGGGCTGCTGCTGATCGGAGCGGTGACCGCCGCGCTACTGGCGGTGCTGGGCAGTTTGGCGCAGGCGGTGCTTGCGGCGCGCCAACGCACCACCCAGTTTGCCATCCTTCGCACGCTCGGCATGGCCAACCGCCAGTTGACGGGGCTGCTGCTCAGCGAGCAGGTGGTGGTCTACCTCTTCGGGCTTGTCGGAGGAACGCTCCTCGGGCTGATCCTGACCACGGCAACCACTCCATACCTGACATTCAGCGATACCGCCGTTGACCTGGCCGCGGTGGGTGTCCCCGGCTATGTGCTGGCGGCCAACTGGACTGCCATTGGCGTCTTTTATGGCGCGCTGGTCGTGACATTCGTGCTGGCGCTGGCCATCGCGGCGCGCTACGCGGCAACCATTGGGCTGGGCAAGGCGCTACGCCTGGGCGAAGACTGACCGTATTCCAGCGCCGCCGAGCGCTGATGGCAAGCAAGTTTGATCATTTCCCCTTGTTCCTCGCCCCGAATCGCGTATGCTTCTGCTGCAAGCCAGCGTCTCAGCGACCTGGCGCACTTCACGGAGAGCGGCGGAAGACGATCGCCGTGGCCAGCGGTTTGGAGGAGATCGCATGAAGAGACTTCGTGTTCTGCTACCAGCCCTGCTCCTGCTGGTGGTCATCATCGCGGGTTGTAGCATCGACACGGCAGGGGTAACTGGCCCTACAGCCGCGCCGGCGTCGTTTCCGGGCAGTGCCGCGCATCCGAAGCCGAAGACGATTACGTTTCAGGGATGCCCACCCGGCGGTGATGGCGGCGACCATGCGCTCAATACGCTCAAGAACCGCACCGATAATGGCAAGAACGGCGCATTCCAGGACGTCTCGTTCGATACCCTCGTCAATCTGAGTTATCCGCAGGATATCGGCCGCACCCAGCGCGCGAACTGGAGCCAGAGCGATGTCGACGCCGTCGATCAAATATGAAGGCATCGCCGTGCGCACAACTGGATACATCGTCGATGTCACGCACGAAGGCACAGAGTCAACCAACTGCCATTCCATCGACTACCGCGACTACCATGTCTGGCTGGCAGCGAATCGAGGGATCCCGAAGAGCAAGGCGATGGTGGTCGAGGTGACACCACGTGTGCATGACCAGCGCCCCGGATGGACGCGCAGCGCACTCTCCAGTTGAAAGGCGAGCAGGTGCGCATCAGCGGCTGGCTGCTGCTCGACCAGGAGCACCCTGAGCAACTGGGGCAGACGCGCGCGACACTCTGGGAGATTCACCCAATCATCCATATCGAGGTCAATCAGGGTGGGAGCTGGCAGAGCATCGATAACTGATGATCGTGCGATATCAGCGGGGCTGTGAAGTCGTCACGAAAGGCCGTGGAGAAAGGGAGTGATGCCGCATGATGAAGGGTGTGATGATGTCCGCTGTACTGGCTCGGTGTCGCATCTGCCCACGACCGGGCAGAGCGAGCCAGCGCCCACAGTGAGTGAGGCGGGCCGCAGGTGGTGACATCGCTCGGTGACCGCTGGCAAACAGGCGTTTACCAGCCCATATACCGTGACGGTGAAGAAGATCGAGCCTATCGCTGGGAGCAATCAGGTGCTTGTCACCTTCTTTGTCACGGGCGAGGACGAGCCAGCCCACGACTTCACCGAGACCGGGCATCAGGTGGTCACGGCATTTCTCAATGCGGGTATGCACGCCAATGTCAGTGGCGTCTGGCACGGCGACGGTGCGAGAAGATCGAGGCTATCGAGGGCGGCGATGATGACTCTGGCGACGACGATTCGATGAAATCCGACGCCGACGCGCTGAGTGGCCTGGTTGCTAACGCGGATCCGTCGGCCAGCGCGCCATCAGCCGGACCATCGCAACCCACTGAGAAACCAGCTGACAAGCCCGGACAACCACAATGACCTGCTCTGATCACGCCTATGCAGTCTTGAAGAGGGTGCACAGTGGCGAGATACTACTCCCGAGGCGCTGCTGGAATCACTCGTCATCGGACAGTTGCCTGCAGACTTCGCATCGGATGAGGCAGGGTTTTTCCAAGCGCTGGGCTTCGATGATGAGCAAATAGCTCACTCTACCGAACGGATGAATACGCTTCCTGACACACCTGACTGGTGAGTGGTAGCTCGCTTCACATTGGGATTAAGGGCATCAGGCGCGATTCTGTGCCCATCGGCCACGGCCGCGGCGAGCGTCTCAGCCAGGGCCACCACGCCAGCAGCAGCCCGAAGGAGATCGCGCCGAGCCACGCGCCCATCGCAAAGGTGGCCCCTGGCCCGAACTGCCCCCAGAGCCACGCGCCGACCAGATTCGCGGGCAGCGCCGCCGCGCCCGTCAGCCCATTATACCAGCCCAGCGCCGTGCCGCGTCGTGCGCGTGGGACGAGATCCGCGACGAACGCTTTGGCGACGCCCTCGGTCGCCGCGTAATAGGCGCCGTAGAGCAGGAAGAGCGCCCAGATTTGCCAGGTGGTGTGCGCCTGTGTCCAGCCGAGATAGACCAGCGTAAACGCGGCGTAGCCCCCCGCCAGCACGGGAAGCCGTCCCCAGCGGTCTGACAGCGAGCCGAGTGGCGTCGCCAGCAGCGCGTAGACCAGGTTGAAGGCGAAATAGACCAGTGGCACCGCGACGAGCGAGCTTTCCAGCCCTTCGGTGCGCAGGAAGAGAAAAGCATCGGATGAGTTGCCCAGCGCGAAACAGGTGGCGAGCGCGCTAAAGAGCCAGAAGCGCGCGCCCAGCCCGACCCTCGCGACTGACTGAGCGATCGACTTTTGCCGCTGCTGCTGTTGGCGGATTCGCGGTGATGGGTGCCGGAGCGCGACGTCGTCGACGGTCGCGCAAGAATATGAGCGCCACCGCGACCGCCAGCGCGCCCGGTACGAGCGTCCAGCCAAAGACGGCGCGCAGGTCGCCGCCGGTCATGTTGAGGATGAAGAGCGCCACCAGCGGGCCAATCGCCGCGCCCAGGGTATCGGCCGAGCGGTGGAAGCCAAATGCGCGCCCCCGCTCTCTGTGTTGGCACGACATCGGCGATCATCGCATCGCGTGGGCTACCACGCAACGCCTTGCCCGAGCGATCCACCAGCACTAGCCCGAGCGCGGGCGCCCAGCTGGGCACGAGCGCCAGCAGTGGCTTGGCGGCGGCGGAGATGCCGTAGCCCCATGTGACCAGCCCGCGCCGTGACGGGGCGCGGTCGGCTGCCCGGCCCGCCAGAACTGTCAGCAGGCTGGTCGCGCTCTCGGCCAGCCCCTCGATCAATCCTGCCAGCGCCAATGGGGTCGCCAACACCTGCACCAGAAAGATCAGCCGCAGCGGCATAATCATCTCACTGGCGATGTCGGTGAAGAGGCTGGTCGCGCCCAGCACATAGACGACACCAGGAATCGACCGTAGCCCCCTGCGGCGCGGTGGCGCATCAGTCAACTTCGTCGTCATCGGGACTCCAATACAGGGCGTTGATCTTGCCCGTTGGGCTGAATCGCTGGACGACGCGGCCATCGAAATCGCAGACGTAGACCTGGCCGTGGGTGTCGCGCGCCAGACTGCCCACCTGCTGGAACTCGCCTGGCCAGATGCCATGTTTGCCCCAGGCGCCGAGCGGCTTGCCGTCAGGCGTATAGAGGTCGAGCCGGTGTAATCCGAGATTGGTAATGGCGATACGATGCGCATCTAGCGCCAGAATCGCCTGATAGGGGTTGCCCAGCGCGGTTGTTGGCGCGGGCAGCGGCCACGAGTTGATCGCTCCGGTCACCGGATCGATGCGATAGACGCGTGTCGCCGCCAGGGCATAGATGGTCTTGCCATCGGGCGCGACCGAGATGCCGCCAAACAGGCGTTCGGGGAGCGTCCACCGCGCCAACACGCGCCCGTTGGTGTCCACCCGCAGCACGGCGCCGTGGGTGTCGCTCAGCAGCAGATCGCGCCCCAGCGTCGCCACGCAGTTGAGCGATGGCTCGTAGCCTGCGGGGAGCGGCCAGCGCGCCAGCAGCCGTCCATTCGGCGCAAACTGGAGCATGCGCCCGCGCATCCAGTCAGTCACATAGAGGTCGTGGTTCGTGGCAATCGTCATGCCACAGAACCAGAAATCGTCGACGCCGTAGGGTACGGGGTTGAGCGTGCCAGAGATAGAACGCGCGCCGGGGCTGCTTTGCGGGACGCCCAGCCCATCGGGGTCGTTGTAGGGCCCAGGGGGCATAAATCCCGGCCCCGGCGGCCCCTGATTACTGGCGACGCCCGGCCGCAGCTTATACCGCAGCGCGCCATCTGGCCCGAAGACGCGGATCACGGGCGCGTAGGAGTCGGTGACATAGAAGACGCCAGTGCTATCCACCGCGATGTAATACGGCTGAAAGTCGAGCGGATGCGGCGGACTGCTCCAGGCGATGAACGCCAGCGCCAGCAGCGAGGGCATGGCGACCGCCAGCAACGTGCGCCGCTGCCAGGAAAGCGGCAGCAACAGCCAGAGCCAGAGATCCAAGGGCCAGCGCCAGTGGCAGCCCGCGCACGCCCCAGGTGAAGTTGCGCGGCTCGGTCAGTGGGCTGACCTGACTGAGGACACACCAGGAGACTAGCACCCAGAGCAGCGCTGCCCCGGCGATGAAAAGGGCAAACTGTGCCCGGCGGCGACGTATCAGCAGCGAACCTGCCAGCAAGCGCCGCGCCCACGCCCCAGAGCAGGAAAGCTGGTAGCCGCGCTGGCGCAAAGGCGGCCATTGGCGGTATGAGCGCGCAACAGAGCAGGGCGCCCACGACCAGCGTGAGCGCCGCAAGTAACGGTTTCCAGTTGGAGGACACGAGCAGTGTGGGCATCAGGCGGTCTGTACCCCCGCCGCGGTGTGCAGCCCCCACTCCTCGACGGACTGCTGGCGCATGATGAACTTCTGTATCTTGCCGGTGACGGTCATCGGGAAGGCATCTACGAACTTCCAGTAGCGCGGAATCTTGAAGGTGGCGATCTGGCCCTGGCAGAACTGGGTCATCTCCTCGGCGGTGGCCTGCGCGCCCTCCTTCAGCTTCACCCAGGCGGCCATCTCCTCGCCGTAGCGTCTCGCTCGGCACGCCAAAGACCTGTACATCGCTGACGGCGGGATGGGTATAGAGGAACTCCTCGACCTCACGCGGATAGATATTCTCGCCGCCGCGAATAATCATGTCTTTCAGCCGCCCGACGATGTTGACGTAGCCATCGTCATCCATCGTGGCCAGATCGCCGGTATGCATCCAGCGGGCGGCGTCGATCGCTTTGGCGGTCGCCTCCGCATTGCCCCAGTAGCCCAGCATCACCGAGTAGCCGCGCGTGAGTAGTTCGCCCGGCTCGCCCGCGCGGGACGACCTCGCCGGTCGCTGGATCCACGACCTTCACCTCGACAAACGGGTGAATCTGCCCGACGGTGGCGACGCGCTTCTCCAGCGGGTCGTCCAGGTGCGTCTGGAAGGAGACGGGGCTGGTCTCGGTCATGCCATAGCAGATCTCGACCTCGCTCATGTGCATGCGGTCGATCACCTGCGCGCATCACCTGTACGGGGCAGGGCGAGCCAGCCATGACGCCGGTGCGCAGGGCTGCTCAGGTCGTACTGGTCGAAGTCGGGCTGCGCCAGTTCGGCGATGAACATCGTCGGGACGCCGTAGAGCGCGGTGCAGCGCTCATCCTGCACCGTCTGCAGCACCGCCTGCGGCTCGAAGGTTTCGGCGGGATAGACCATCGTCGCGCCGTGCGTCATGCAGCCCAGGTTGCCCATGACCATGCCAAAGCAGTGATAGAGCGGCACGGGGATGCAGAGGCGGTCGTTCTCGGTAAAGCTTTGCAGTCGGCCACGAAATAGCCGTTGTTCAGGATGTTGTGGTGGCTCAGCGTCGCGCCCTTGGGATTGCCCGTGGTGCCAGAGGTGTACTGAATGTTGATGGGGTCGTCGAATTCCTGCTCGGCCTGGCGCGGGCCAGCGTCTCGGCTGATACCTCATCTGGCCGCGTTGCGAGCACCTCGCCCCAGACCCACATGCCGGGCATGCGCTCGTCACCCAGCCGGATGACATGGCGCAGCTGCGGGAAACTTGTGCGCGTCGAGCTGGCCGGGCGCGGAGTGCGCGAGCTCCGGGCAGAGTGTCTGCATCATCGCGGTGTAATCGGTGGCGCGGAAATTGGGCGCGAAGACCAGCGCCACGCAGCCGGACTGGTTCAGCGCGTATTCGAGCTCGTGCAGGCGGTAGGCGGGGTTGATGTTGACGAGGATGGCGCCGATTTTGGAGGTGGCGAACTGGGTGATCGCCCACTCGGCGCGGTTGGGCGACCAGATGCCGACGCGGTCGCTTTTGCCGATGCCGATGGCCAGCAGGCCGCGCGCCGCCTGATCTACCTCGTCGCGCAGCTGCGTCCAGGTGTAGCGTAGACTCTGGTGGCGCGAGACCAGCGCCTCGCGGTCGGGGTAGCGTGCGACGGTCTGGTCGAAGGCGTCGCCGATGGTCATGCCGAGCAGCGGGGTCTCGCTGGTGCCGCTGACGTAGCTGCCGCGTTGATGCTGCTGAGCCTGTTGTGTCTGTGTCATCTGGGGATCCTCCTGAGCCGCAAAACAACGGTCATTGTGGCCAGCGCCTGTCACAACTCTACAATGCGCGCGTGATTGCGCTGACCCGATGCCCTCTCGTGACGTTGTAGCGTTCGTATCGCTTGAAGACATTGTTGGCGCACGACGCCGTCCCATGTCAATCCAAATCTCGTTGCCAACTTGCTGACAACCTGCTAAAATTTGCCGGTCGCATACGCCATGCGTAGCTGCTGAGCGGAGGATAGTAAAGGGGAGGGAGCCAGTGCAGGATCGTGATCGCTGGTGGTGGCTGCTGGTGCTTGCAGGGATTGCGTTTGGCATAGCCGGTATAGTCGTTCCTTATCATCTTGTGACGAATGAACTAACTCCTGCTGAGAACCAGTTTGTAACGGACGCTGACTATCGGCGATGGATCAGCATAGATATCTTTCTGGGGCTGGTCTTACTTGTTTGCGCCGTGACACTCACTATCATGGCGGTGCATGCGCACCGACGCCACCTTATACGACTGGAGGCTTTCGCGGGCGCAATGGACGTAATACCGCTCGCCCAGATTCGCACCGATACTGCTGCCGCACCTAATGTGGCGACGCAGCCGCTCGAACTGATGTGGCGGAACAGCAGGATGACCAGCGTCTATACGCTAATAATTGCCATGCAGGGTTTGCTGGCGATGCTCACAATCGCGGCGACTGCCTTCTTATTGGTCGAGACACTCTTTCATACCTCATCCATGAGCATCTGGGAAATTACTCTGCGCGTCGCTGGGGCCATTGCTCTGGTCGCGATCCTCGTTGGTCTTGTGATCTTGATTGTACGAGTGTTTCCTTTCTTGCTCGGTCGCCCGTTCGGCGTCACCGCGACCGATATGGGCATAGACGCGCGCACTGAGCTCGGCGCTCGCATCCACATAGACTGGGATGAGGCACAACTGCTGGAGGTAGTGGGCGCTGACGCGAACGCTTTCCGGCGGTTTTACCTCTATGCGCCGGGCAAACGCATTGGTTGGGCCGAGTATATGGCTAGATTCGGCGCGGACTATGCGCCAGCGCATATCTCGTCTAGCGAGATGACACTCCGCCAGAACGCGCTGCTCAACCTCGTCGTGGCGCGCACAGGTCTGCCGCCGCGCACGCTGGCGAAGTCATTGCAGAAGTGGCTCACATCATCAGGCGAGTTGAAACGTTCGACCAGCATCCTCCTCCTACTGGCTTGCGCGCTGGCCCTGGCGGGCATCGCGGCGGCAGATTACTTGATCCCATTCTCGCCGATCCCCTGGCTGAAATGGGTTAGCACAGGCGCACTGGCGCTTGTTGTGCTCTACGCCATCTTCTCTGCCATACGAATGGCGTTTGCACGGAGCGCGCCACTCGCGCATACCACGCCACCATCCGCGGGCGTTCCCTCGCTCGATGCGCCCGGCCCCGTGTATGCCCTGAGTTGGCGGCCACCGTTGCGCAGGCGCGTAGTGCTAATCACTCTTGGGCTATGTTTCGCCATAAATCTGGTTCCAAGTGTCCTGTTGTTGCTGCTGGCACTTGGCGTCTCCCTGCCTGGGTATCAGCCGAACATGCTCACTGGAGACAGTGGCGACTTTACCTCCATAGGACGCATTGGGTTGGTGATATTTCATGTGCTGGTAGGAATAATAGGCGTGGGGTTGGTCTATAGCAGCACAATTGCGGCCACGGTACGCATCCGGGCGGATCAGCGCGGCCTGACGACTGAACGCGGACGGCGGCAGCAAATGATAGCTTGGTCGAACATACAGTACATCTTGTGGGGAACCTGGGATGGACAGTTCCGCTATTGGGTCGTGAGCAATGTGCCAACCATCCAGGCATCCTGGCCTGCAGGTTCTCAGGCGGCGAACGTCATCTTACCGGACGGTGGCGCATTGCCCATCGGGGCGGATGAACTGGCGGCGCTGGTGGCGGCGCGAATCGGCAAGCCGATCCGTGTACGCGAGGGAAGATGAGCTACGCTGCCTGCGGAGTAGCCTGAACGGGTAGCGTTCGGGGGCAATTGTTGTCCTCAACTGGACGCTATGATATACTGGCGCGGTCCGGGGTGGCCGGACATGCACTTCTAGCCGATGGTATCATCGGCAGATTGCAGTTCCGTGTGCATGTGTGGTGGCAGGCGTCGCGGGCACGGCCCGTTCCGGTCACAGCACGTCGAGCAGATCGGGCAATGCGCCCGGCATGCTCCCAACAGATCGAACAGATCGAGCGGGGAAGACAGCATGGGCAAGTACAAGCAATGGCTGCATCATCAGGAGATCGGTCGGCGCCTGCGTGATCAGATTAACACGCTGGAGCAGGAGCGTGCGCGCGTTCAGAAGATGGCGCCCTCACACACGACCGCGTTGCCAAACCTGGACAATCCAATTGTCACAGCGCTGTTGAGCTATACCAGTTCGGGCAACAAGCTCAGCAACATTGACGTGATTAAGGCTGCGATGCCAGCGTTGGATTCAGACCCGGACCAACGTAGGCCCGCGCCTAGCGCTCCAGCTACTGCCTCTGGCGCCCAGCGCGCCCCGGCCCGCGCCGCCACTCCGGCGGCCGCGCCTTCCGCCGGGAATGAGGAAGTCGTTGCGAGTTTGCTGGCGCGGGCGGAGCAGATGCCAAGTGACCCGATGGAGCAGATGCGCGAACTTTCGCGCGCGCGCGAGGCCAAAGCGCCTGGCGGAGCCTCCTCCACGGGGTCAGCGCAGTCCACCAGCGATTCAGTATCTGGCTGGTGGCAACGTCAGCGGGATGATGATTAGGCTGAGAAGCGAAGGTTGTGGGAACAATGGCTTCCGATCCAACAGCGGTTACAAAAATTTACGAGCAGATCCCGCTCCAGGCGATGCAGCAGGTGTCAGAAAGCTACTTGTCCTGGTATGTGGAGCGTGTCACGAGCGAGCTGGACAAGACGACGGCTGGCCTGCGCGCCGAACTGCGGGATAATGATGCGAAAGAGGCTTCGTTCCGCCCCTCACCCAATGAGCTTGCCGCCATCGAGCGGTTGCAGCGCAGTGGCGTGACCGGGATGGATCTGCTCGACCGGATGGTTGAGCAGGGCGAAGACTGGCTGATGCTGACGATGCGTCGGCTGGATCACTTCGAGCGCACGGGCCTCGCCCCGAAGGACTACTCGACCTGGTGCGAGCATGCGCTTGGCGGCGCGTACGACTGGATCGATCACGAGCGTCTCGCGACCTCGGGTTCGGCTCCAGCGCCGTCTGGCGGTCCGGCGCGTAGTGCGAATGGTAATGCTGCTGCCAGCAATTCGCCCGACTGGAATCGCAGCGGCGGCAGCGCGCCCCGTGGCGGTTACGCCGAGGAAAGCCCCACCGCGCCAGTGCCCAGTGTGAGCGGCGGCCAGGGCTGGAATCAAAACGGCCAGGGCGGTCAGCAGCAGCAGCAGGGCGATGATGACGGCAAGGGCCGCAACATCTTCCGCATCTTCACGAACTAATCGCGCACGACTACAGCCCATGCTGTTCAGCCCGGTGGATTTTTCGCCGGGCTACCCTTGTTTTTCCGAAAAGATCCGCGCCTTGCGAACCATACCTCCCGCCATTCGCCTCTTGTTGCAGTAGCCGTTATCCTTCTCTGCGTGCTGCATGCTCTTGGCATACAGATGGAGCCAGAGAGTAGCTTTACCACATGTTTCTTCAGGTCGCTTATGATGGCGCCCCTCTGCTAGATGTGTTACCTGCACGCAAGCGGTACGTCTGACCTTGCAAGCGATGAGTTGTATCGCGGTGAGAGGTAAATGCGGAAGGGAACGAGGCGGACGACAATGGGGTTTATGGATCGATACAAGCCGTGGGCATGTGACGAATGCGGGAAAAGAACATCAGCGCGAATAAGCAGGCGTGCCCTGAGTGTTATGCTCCGCGGCCCGGCACCGAGGCAGCCGAAGCTGAGTTGGCAAATCGGCAGAAGGTACGCACCTATGAAGGTGAGAAGGATATGCAGGCGGGCATCAAGCGCATGGCAGCTCTGGGCTGGAAAGTGGAATCACAGTCTGCCTATCAGCCACGGGCCGGACTGGGACGTGTGGCGCTACTGGGGTTCGGCGCGCTCGTGATCAAGCCCAAAGCGAAGTTCACGGTCATCTACGCGAAGGCGTAGCAATCAAGGGGCAACCGATAATGTCTCTGTTTGGCGTCAGCGTTCGCTTTATGTGGTCGCATCATTGCGGATTGCCCTACTTTTCCAGTCTAGCGCGAGTGCCAGCCCATCGTGCTACGGTCCTCAACTATTCCATACTGGCGCGCCGGTGGAAAACACAATGCGGGCGCCGCGCAGCTTCCAGTCGAGCAGGCGGGAGCCTTGCACGGTGAAGGAGAGCACGTTCCCGAGCGCGGTAACATCTGGCATCTCGTCGAAGACGAAGTTGCCGAGGCTATAGATGATGGGCTTCCCGTGATACATCTCGTAGGGCTCGATGACGTGCGGATGCGCCCCGACGACGAGGTCCGCGCCCGCGTCAACGGCGAGCCGCGCCATGTACTGCTGATGGGCATTTTCCTGGAGCACATACTCAACGCCCCAGTGGGTGAAGACGATAAGGAAGTCTACCTGCGGGCGCGCGGCGGCGATGTCCTGTTTCATGGCGGTGGCGTCCAGCCATGCATGACCAGGCGTCGTTGCGGTCGCGGCAAAGCCGGACGGTTCGATCTCGCAATACGCCAGGATGCCAATCTTCGTCGTTCGCACCTGATAGGTCACCAGGCGGTGCGCCTCGGTGCGGTTCGCGCCGCCGCCGACAGGCGTGATACCATACGTGGGCAGGTGGGCCAGCATATCGCTGAAGGCGGCTTTGCCATAGTCGCCGCTGTGGTTGTTCGCTACTGAGACAATCTGGAAGCCCGCCGCGCGCAGCCGCTCAAACGCCTGTAGAGGCGCCTCGAAGGTATATGTCTTGGGCTGCGGGCTGCCGAGCGTCGAGACGACGCACTCCAGGTTGCCGATGCGCAGATCGTGGCTTTTGAGCACGTCGGCGGTGTCGGCGAAGGGGAAGAGGCTATCGCTGGCGCCGGATTTGATGCGGACGCCCACCGACCGCGCCATCATGATATCGCCCGTGATGACCACACTCACCGGCCGTGTGTCTGGTGTTGGCGAAGGCACGATGGTTGAGGTTGGTGTAGGTTTGGGTGGCTCGGAATGTGCGGTGCTCAGGCCACAGCCCGCCAGCAGGCCCGCACCGGCTACCCCCAGACCCGCGCGCAAGAGATCGCGCCGGGTGAGCGCTGGCCGATGAGACGTCTGGGACGTCGTATTGTTGGGCTGTCTACGCATGCGCCGAGTATAGTACACTGCCAGCGGAATGGCGCACCGAATGGAACTTCTGTCTGGCGGCGGTCACTGTGCGATCCTGGGAGTGATTATCTGTGGCGCCGGGGAGGGAGGATTGATGCAAGGCTCAATTCATGTTGGCACGGTCGCCGGGATGCGCATAGATATCAACTATGGCTGGCTCATCATCCTCGTTCTGGCGACCATCTCGCTGTCCGCCGGATGGTTCCCGTCAGCTATTCAGGGCCTCGCGCCGGGCATGTACTATATCCTTGGATTCAGCGCGGCAATCCTGCTCTTTATCTCGGTGATGGCGCACGAGCTGGCGCATATCCTGGTGGCGGGCGCCTGTGGGCTGTCGGTCCGCAGCGTCACGCTGTACATCTTCGGCGGTGTCTCTAACCTCGACAGCGCGCCGACGAGCGCGGGCACGGAGTTTCTAGTAGCGGCTGTTGGGCCAGTCATCAGCCTGATCATCGGTACCGCATCCTGGCTCGTGGCATTCCTGGTGTCTGGATACAGCGCGCTTCCGGCAGTGATCCTGACCTACGTAGGAATCGCTAATGTGTTGCTGGGGCTGCTCAATCTCATTCCCGGCTTCCCGCTGGATGGCGGTCGCGTGCTGCGCGCCATCATCTGGAGGGCGACAGGCAACCTGCGCCGGTCTACCCATTGGGCCGCGCGTCTTGGGCAGGTCATCGCGATTCTCTTCATCTTCTGGGGCATTATACAGATCTTGCAGGGAAACCGCTTTACCGGGGTCTGGCTCGGTTTCGTCGGCTGGTTCCTGCTAACCGCCGCGCGGAGCGCCGACGCTTCGGTGGCGCTGGACAAGATGCTCCGCAACGTGCGGGTTGCCGACGTGATGCAGCCCATAGCGCTGAGCGCGCCGACAACTATGTCGCTGCAAGAGTTGGTCGAAAACTTTCTGCCGCCGGGCGTGCGAACGGTTCCGGTGACGCAGCGAGAGCAGGTGGTTGGGCTGATTACCCTGGCGGATGTGGAGCGCATCCCGCGCAGCCACTGGCAAGCGATGCCAGTGGGCAATGTCATGATCCCGCTGGCGCGCCTGCGGGCCGTCGCCCCTGACGAGAGCCTGAATTCCGTACTGCCGCTGGTGTCTGGCCGGGACATGAACCAGTTGCCGGTCGCCCGGCATGGGCGTGTTGTCGGCGTCATCAGTCACGACGCGATCATGAGCTACGTGGAGGCCGAGGCGCGCCGCCGCTCCGAGGTACGCCATCGCCCTGTGGCGCGGGAGGCGCGGAAGTGGGAGGACGCAAGGCGGCGCGAGATGAATCAGATAACGGCCCCGCTGCCTGCTCAGCCTCAGCCTCAGCCTCAGCCTCAGCCTCAGCCTCAGCCTCAGCCTCAGACCCAGCCTCAGGATATCACGGATCGTCACGAGCACACGTGATACGCCGCGTGGCCTTTGCTGACGACGCGCTATGGATTTTTGGACGTTTCGCGCGCTCGCGCTATGCAACGAAAAGAGCCGCGGCGCCTGGCCACGGCTCTCATCATGCATCTATCGCCTGAAGAACGATGAATCTCAGCTTGTTTGATGCTCCGACCCGACCAGGTAGCTGCCTACCGCCGATGACTCCGCCATGCGGCTTACTTGCTGCACGGCGCGCCGGTGCTGTGGATGGCGCGTGAAGCGATGGAGGGCCATCTCGTCCGACACCTCAACCACCAACATCGCGTGACGGTATGCGGGCGCGTTGTTCACGCCGTAGAGCACACGCTCTACCCCGGAGATGCTCATGAGCAGTTCACGTACCTCACCCAGCGTGCGATCAATTACCTCACGGGTAATTTCCGGCTTGATGCGCAGGATGACCTCATGCCGAATCATGGATAACGTTCAGCCCTTCTGTATAACAACACCTGACACGAATACGACGAGTTCAGAGTGAGTATATCTCACAGCTTACGCTGGTCGCAAAGGGAAAAGTGAGCAAAAGAACGATTCCCCTTCGCCATTAAGTGGTGAAGGGGAATCATCATCGGCGAGTGGCTATTTCCCGCTGGTGTCCGTATCATCCTCGCCGTCGTTGCCGTCCCACATCGAGAGTGGCATCACCTCGTCTTCGTCGCCCTTCATCGTCGTAATGGCGACGACCCGATCTCCCGCGCCCCCCATGTTCATGAGGCGCACGCCCTGGGTTGGGCGGCCACTCTGGGCCACCGTATGCCAGTCGGTGCGGATGACTGTGCCCTCGGCGGAGACGATCATCAGGTCGCGGTCCTCTTCGGTGAGGATGCGCGCCGATGCCAGTACGCCAGTCTTATCGGTCAGACGGGCGGTGATGATGCCGCCGCCGCCGCGCCCATGTGTCGGGTACTCGCCAATTGGCGTGCGCTTGCCATAGCCCCTGGTCGTGACGACGAGCAGCTCGGAGTCTGGGATAATGGCGCAGAGCGAGACGACGTTATCACTCTCGTCGAGGCGGATGCCACGCACGCCGCCGCTCGTGCGCGACGCCGACCGCAGCTCCTGCACCTCGAAGCGGATCGCCTGGCCGTGCTCGGTCGCCAGCAACACCTGATCGTCTGCGCCAACCAGTCGCGCGCCAATCAGTTCGTCGCCCGGCTCCAGGTCCATCGCGATCAGGCCGAGGCTACGCACGACAGCGAACTCGTCGAGGCTGGTCTTCTTGACCTCGCCGCGCCGGGTCGCCATTACCATATAGTCGCGCGCGATGAACTTCGGCACGCTGACGACGGCGGTGACGGTCTCGTTCTGATCGATGCCAATCAGGTTGCGAATATGCTCGCCCTTGGCTGTGCGCCCGACATCAGGCAGGCCATACGCCTTGAGCTGGAAGACTCGCCCGCGGTTGGTGAAGAAGAGCAGCGAATCGTGCGCGCGTACGGCCAGCAGATGGCCAACGGCGTCGTCTTCGTGCGTCGTCATCCCGCGACTGCCGCGCCCGCCGCGCCGCTGCGCGCGATACTGGCCGGTGGCCATACGCTTGACGTAGCCGTTCTGCGTCAGCATGACAACGACTTCATCATTGGGGATGAGGTCTTCTTCAGTGAAATCGGTGGCCTCGGTATCGACGATCTCGGTGCGTCGTGGGTCGCCATATTTCTCCTTGAGGTCGGCCAGGTCGTCTTTGATGAGCGCGCGCACCTCGGCGATGTTGCCAAGAATCTTCTCCAGGCGCGAGATGGTCTTCTTGACCTCGGTCAGCTCGTCCAGGATGCGGCGGCGTTCGAGCGCGGCCAGTCGTCCAAGCTGCATATCGAGGATGGCCTTCGCCTGCTCCTCGCTGAACTTGAAGCGCGTCTGGAGGTTGCTCGACGCGGTCTCGCGGTTCTGTGACCGGCGGATCGTCTCGATGACGGCGTCCAGATTGTCCAGCGCGGTCGTCAGACCTTCGAGGATATGCTTGCGCGCCTCGGCCTTCGCCAGATCGAATTTCGCGCGCCGGGTGATGACCTGCTCGCGATAGTTGATGTAGTGCTGCAGAATCTGCTTGAGCGTGAGCGTGCGTGGCTGGTTATCCACCAGCGCCAGCACATTCGCGCCGAAGGTGGTCTGCATCGCGGTGAATTTGAAGAGCTGGTTGAGCACCGAGAGATGGCGCGCGTCGCGGCGCAACTCGATGACGACGCGGATGCCCTGGCGGTCCGATTCATCGGTGACGCCGGTAATCCCGTCGATCTTCTTGTCGCGCGCCAGCTCGCTGATCTTGCGCACCAGCTCGGCCTTGTTGACCTGATAGGGCAGTTCCGTGACGATGATGGCGATGCGCCCGCGCTCATTCTCTTCGGTATGCACCTTTGCCCGCACGATGATGCGGCCCCGTCCAGTGGTGTAGGCGCTGCGAATGCCCTCGCGCCCCTGGATGATGCCGCCGGTCGGGAAGTCTGGCCCGCGAATGATGTGGCTCAGATCCTCGGTAGTGGCGTCGATGTGGTCGATCAGGTAGACGATGCCATCGCAAATCTCGCGCAGGTTGTGCGGCGGGATGTTGGTGGCCATGCCGACTGCGATACCCGCCGCGCCGTTGAGCAGCAGATTGGGCAGGCGCGCTGGCAACACCACTGGCTCTTCGCTGTGGCCGTCATAGTTGGGCCTGAAGTCCACGGTATCGCGGTCGATATCGGCCAGCAACTCGTTAGAGATGGCCGCCATCTTCGCTTCTGTATACCGCATGGCTGCTGCGGGATCATCGTCGACGCTGCCGAAATTTCCCTGCCCGAGGACCAGTGGGTAGCGCAGGTTCCAGGGTTGCGCCATGCGGACGAGGGTATCATAGACGGCGACATCGCCGTGGGGATGGTATTCTTTCAATACTTCGCCGACGATACCGGCGCATTTACGAAACGATTTATTCGACTGAAGCCCCATCTGCTCCATCGCGTAGAGCACGCGGCGGTGCACCGGCTTCAGGCCATCGCGCACATCGGGGAGCGCGCGACTGACGATGACGCTCATCGAATAGTCCAGATAGGCGCCCGTCATTTGTTCGACGATGCCTACTGGCTTGACAATACCAAGTTCCATAGAACTAACTGACCTCCCAACAACAGATGGAGTATCCACTGCTTTAGCGCACTTAGTTATCTATTCTTCCGTGAAGGCGGTAAAATGGTTACACCGCACTGTTCCGACGACCGGAGAAAGCGCGGCCTAATACGGAGAAAAGCCGTGCTGGATCGACCCTCCGTGCGAGGAGTCTCGGTGTGGAACACATCCTGTTCATTATATCATATAGAAGCCCTGAGGCCGCTTCATATCTGACCTTTCAGCTATTGCGGAGTGTGTAGCGCGACACCAGTAGAAGAGGATGGTCGAGCATGTCGGATGACCCAAAACGTGGCGTGACCGTCGTAGAGAGTTCACAGGATGTCGGCCAGGGGATCAACTGGACACGTGCGCGTGACATCCCCCTCTCCATTCTTGGGTGGATGCTGGTTCTTTTCTTCGCCTTCTGGGGAGCGGGCCATATCATTGGCACGCTGCTGGTACTGGCGATTGCCGCGCTGATCGCCTATGCGCTTGCCCCGATAGTGGCGCTACTGCGGCGCTGGCTGCCCTGGCCCATCTCCATCGCCATTGTCTATCTCGTCTTCGTGGGGTTGCTGTTGCTGCTGATAAGCGTCATCGTAGATACCGCTATTCAGCAGGTTGGGCCACTCCAAAGCCTCATCGAGTCCCTCCTCACTCCAGGCTCCAGCAACAACTCGCAACTGGTTGACCTGCAACGCCAGCTAGGAATCACCAATCAGCAACTCACTGATTTCCGCCTTTCCCTCATCGGCCAGCTCACCGATGTCGCGAAGAATCTGGTTCCTGTCGTCACAGGCGTGGCTGGTGGGTTGATCAACATCATCGTGACGCTCATCGTCAGTATCTACTTCGTCGCCAACGCGCCGCGCGTGGGTCTCTGGCTGCGCACCGGTCTGCCGATGCGAGTCCGTCCGCGCGCCGTTTTCATCCTCGACACCACCAATCGGGTGATCGGCGGCTACATTCGCGGCCAGCTCACGCTCTCGACCCTGGTAGGTGTGCTCGTCGGCGTGAGCATGTACGCGCTGGCTATTCCGTATGCCATCCTGCTGGGGCTGCTGGCCTTCGTGCTGGAGTTCATCCCGTTCCTGGGGGTGCTTATCTCCGGCGCCACCTGTGTGCTCGTCGCGCTGACACAGGGGGTCGTCAAGGCGTTGATCGTACTGGCCGTCTTCGTTATCATCCATGTGATCGAAGGTGATGTCGTCGGCCCGCGTATCGTCGGCTCCGCTATTGGGCTGCATCCTGCCATCTCAATCATCGCACTGATCGCGGGCGCGGAGCTCTTTGGCCTCTGGGGCGCGCTGTTTGCCGCGCCGATTGCCGGTGTGGTTCAGGCAGTGACCGTCGCCTTCTGGCGCGAGTGGAAGCTTGCCCACCCAGAACAGTTCCCCACCGGCTCAACAGTCTCATATGACCTTGCCGTTGTTCCCGTCGCGACGGAGCCGGAGGATCGGCCCCCCATTGATGGATCACCAGGAGATGGGGATACTGGCGCGAGTGGGGCGAGTGAGAAGAATGGGGGCGGTGACGCATCGCGCGACGAGCCAGACACTGACCCATCGCCCGCGACACCGAAGGTCTAGGCAGCCAAAGAACCTGCCAGTACGCCACTGCATCCACAACCAATTGGGTGGGATGGCCGCAGATGACGATAGCAACGTACTGGCAGGCTCACCGCGCACTTACCGCGCTTCCTCGTAGAACTCGAGACGAGGCTGTCCCTCCACCCCCGCCTGCCGCAGGGCATCGAGCAGCTGTGGATTGGCGAAGAACGTCTCGGCTGCCTGCATGGTAGCGAAGCGGTGAAGCACCAGAACGTTATTGGGATCCCCTTTCGCCTGGTACACGCTTTCGGCGATCACGCCGCCTTCTCTTTGCAGTGGACCGACCTCGTCGTAGACCTTGCGCCACGCCTGATAGTCTTTGACATGATGCAGGACAACCGTTGTAGCCATCGCTTCTCTCCCTTTCCAGACTCAATGTTGAGCGCTTCGGAGCCTGGTGGCCCATGACGTGTCTCTGCGACAAAGGATTGCAGTCGATGGATCGCGCTGGTGGGCCACTGAGGACAAGTGTACGGATGGAGGAGCGCGGCCGCATCACGCAAACTCGCGATATTTCATCCTGGTGGTGGAAATGCTTCCCCTAGGGTATTCCCCTTACCGCCATGCCAGCCACGCTAGACCAGGTGATTTTCCAGCGCGACACGGGTGGCGGCGCTGCGCGAGGTTACTCCCAGCTTGCCGTAGATCGAGCGCAGATGCGTATCAACGGTGCGCGGGCTGATGACGAGTTCTTCGGCCATCTGAGCGTACGTAAGCCCCCGTGTCACGAGGCGCAACACCTCACGCTCGCGCGAGGTCAGGCCGAAGTCGTCCGCCAGCGGTGTATTCTTTGGCCTCACTGCTGCCGTGTCTGGCGCATCCGGCGTATCAGCGGCGGATACATCGAACGCGCGCGCCGCGTCCAGTACGCGCTCGGATGGCATCTCTGTCCCCTCCGCCCACGCCGAGTCAAAGGCACTCTCGCCCAACACGGAGCGCAGATGCGCGGACACGCGCTCGATCTCGGCGTGCTCGGGTGGCGCTGGCCGTGACCCAGCACCGGCGCGCAGGCGATTGGCCGCCGCCAGCAGTCGCACAGCGCTCGTGGAATCACTAGTGATCTCCGCCACGCGCGCCAGCCCCTCCAAAGCCTGCGCGATTCCTTTTCGATCACCCGTCGCTTCGCGTATCGCCAGACTCTCCTTGCAGGCTATGACGGCCTGGGAGAGCCGCCGCTGAGCTGTCTCTACCCACGCCAGCACAAGCAATGTGTGGGCGCATCCGCCCTTATCGCCGAGCGCGCGGCGGATGGCGAGACTTTCTGTGCATAGCTCAAATGCCCGGACATACTCCTTCCGGGCCAAAAGGATGATTGCGAGGTCAGTCAGCGAGCCAGCCAGACCCTGCGAATTGTTCGTCTGTTGATACATGGCGACGCTTTCCTGAGATGCCGCTTCGGCACGGTCAGCTTCACCCAGGTAGAGCCGCGCAAGGGACAACTCACCAAGCGCCATGGCAGTCGCGCGATGGTCGTTCTGGTCGCGGAGCGCGGCCAGCGCTTCCTCATATGTACGCGCGGCGGCCTCATAATCGCCTGTCTCGCTCTTCACGTTCGCCAGGGTCAATAACCCGAAGCCTATTCTGCGGCGATCCGCCAGCGCTCTCGAGTACTCGATACAGACCTCGCACTGCGCGCGCGCGCGGCCATAGTCAGCCTGAAAATTCGCGAGCACGCCAGCGCCGAGGGCTGCCTCTGCCCGGCTGGGCGTTATGCCATCGGTGGCAGCGAGCGCCTCTTCCAGCCAGCGTCGTCCCTCACTCAGATAGCCGCGAAAGAGCCAGAAACGCCAGATGGGCGCCGCCAGCTCCAGCGCGATTTCGCCCTCATTGCGTGACAGCGACCAGCGGAGCGCCGCGCGGATATCATCATGCGCCGCCTCCAGGTGATCTAGCCAGCCGGATGGGTCGGGGCTAATCAGACCCGTTGCGGCCTGCTCAACCAGCGCCAGACACCATGAGCGGCGCCGTGCGCGCAGCATCTCCTCCTCATGGAGGTCTACGACCAGGCTCCAGGCATACTGCCGCACGACCTCCTGCAGCCGATAGCGCGTTCCACCAGACCCTTCGAGCCGAAGCACGAGCGACTTCTCGATCAGCCGCGCGAGCAGGTCGAGTGGATCGGCTGACAGGCTGATGACACCTGCCGTGACATGTTCCGCTGCCGAGAGATCCCAGCTAGCGGCGAAGACGGAGAGACAGCGCAAGAACGTCCGCTCATCCGGTGTCAGGAGGTTATAGCTCCAGTCGAGTGAGGCGCGCAACGTCTGCTGGTGTGGCGAGGCTTTCCGGCTGCCGCTCGTGAGCAGCCTGGTCGCGTCATCCAGGCGTTCATCTATCTCAGCCAGCGAGAGCACGCGCATGCGCGCAGCCGCCAGCTCGATAGCCAGAGGGATGCCATCCAGGCGGAGGCAGATATGCGCGAGAGGCAGCAGGTCGCCCTGGGCTGGGGCGAACGTGGGCTGTACGGCGACGGCGCGTGTCACGAATAGCTGGACGGATTCATACTCTAGCAGCCCACCGAGCGGTGGCAGAAGAAAGGCGTCGGGTAGAGCAAGCCCGGTCACAGGCCAGATCATCTCACCGGCCACATTGAGTGACTCGCGACTGGTCACGAGCACACGCACCTGCGGACACGATTGCAGCACCTGCTCCACCAGGTACGCGCACGAGGCGATGAGATGCTCGCAGTTGTCGAGGATAAGCAAGATGGAGCGTGCGCGCAATCCGTCGCAGAGCGTCTGGATGAGCGGGATGCCAGGGTGCTCGGCGATGCCCAGTGACGCGGCCACCGTCTGCGCGACGAGCGCGGCATCGGCGAGTGGCGCGAGGTCCACCCAATAGATGGCATCGGCGCCTGTGGTGGCCAGTTCCTGCGCCACCTGGATTGCCAGGCGTGTCTTGCCGCAGCCCCCCGGCCCTACCAGTGTCACCAATCGCGATCCCGTCAGTAGCTCGCACACGGCGTCCTGGTCGCGCTCGCGTCCGATGAAGCTTGTCAATGGGACGGGCAGATCGATCATGCGCTCCGCCGTTTCTCATCTCATGCGGTTATCGCCGCGCCCTATCAACCGATGGGTATCTTCGCTTCAGCCTAAACCGATGCCGTACACGACCGCAAGATATGGCGCGCGATTCGCGTCCCTCTATCGTGCCAGGAAGCCGACGATGACCTGCGCCAGGTCTTCGCCGCGATCCTCCTGCAAGAAGTGGCCCGCGCCGCTGATCGTCGTATGGGGCTGGCCCTGCGTGCCGGGCACGGTCTCCTGGAAGTAGCGCGCCCCGCCACGGGTGATGGGGTCGCGGTCGCTAAACGTGCAGAGGAACGGCTTCTGCCAGCGTCGCAAGACCTCCCACGCCGCGCGATTGGCCGGCGCGGCGGGATCATCCGGCGAGGTGGGTACGATCATCGGGAACTGGCGCGCGCCTGCCTGGTAGCGCTCGTCGGGGAATGGCGCATCGTAGGCAGCGACCACCGCGTCCGGCAGTTCGCTCGTGCAGCCGCCCTTCACGATCTCGCCCGCGCGAAGGTCGGGTGTCTCCTGTGAGAGTTGCCGCCAGCGGAGGAAGGCGCGTCCCGGCGGAATGTCGCCGGTCGGCAGGAAGGTGTTCGCCGCGATGATCCGGGCAAAGCGCTCCTCGTTTTCCGCCGCCAGCCGCAGGCCAATTAGCCCACCCCAGTCCTGGCCGAAGAGTGTCACGCCGCGCAGGTCAAGCCCGGTGAGCAGCCCGGTCATCCAGCTCACATGCCGCTGATAGGTATAGTCCTCACGGGCGGCGGGCTTATCGGAGCGCCCAAAGCCGACGAGATCGGGCGCGATGATGCGATGCCCGGCGGCGGTCAGTATCGGGATCATCTTGCGGTAGAGAAACGACCATGATGGCTCGCCGTGCATCAGCAGCACCGGCGCGGCGTCCGCTAGCCCTTCATCGAGATAGTGGATGCGGACGCCATCGACGTCGATATAGTGCGGCGCGAATGGATAGTCTGGCAGGTTGGCGAAGCGCTCTTCGGGCGTGCGCAGAATCTCCACGGTCTTCCCTCCCTGGCTGGCGCCATCACGAGGGGGCGCCCAACTCCTGGACGCCACTCGATTTGGGTGTAGCATACAACAGTCGGGCAGACGAGCGCACCCCTCCCCGATGTGAGGAGGGGTGGCCGAGAGGCTGGGAAGCGGACGCTCAGGGGCGTATGTTCTGGTTCTGGTTGAACAAGTTGGTTGGGTCATACTGGCGCTTGACGGCTACCAGACGGTCGTAGTTATCGCGGTAGGTCGCGCGGATACGTTCTTCGCCCTCATCCATCATGAAGTTGACATACGCGCCGCCCGCCGAAAGCGGATGCAGCGCCTCCCAGTAGTCGCGCACCCACTGTTTGCAGCGTGGCGTGTCCGCCGGGTCTTCGTACATCGCCGCGATGACGTGGACGAAGTTGGCGTCGCGATAGCTATATGCTGTCTCTGCCCGCCCCACCTGCCGCACCTTTCCACTGGTGGGATAGATGTGCATGGTTGATGATCCAACAGGCACCTCAGGGCCGAATCTGGCATGCGCGTCGATTGCCGTGTCGCTCAGGTCGTTGATAAAGTCGGCCTTCCAGTAGTTCTGGAGCTTGCCGACCGGTACGGTGAAGTCGAACATGCTGTTGAGCATTGGAAGAGGGAGTGGCCCGGCGGCATCCAGCACTGGTCCGAGGTCGCGCAGTGGCTTGAGCAGCCCTTCCGCCTGTTCCCGTGGTCCCGTGTAGCAGACGACGATGCCGCAGACGCGCTGGTTGCGTAGCGCCTCTGGGAAGGCAGGCACGTCTGGAACGATCAGGAAAGCGAAGAACGCATTGAAGTCGTCGCGCGCGGAGGCCATGACCTCGCGGAAGAGCAGCAGCGCCTCACGGCACTTCTCGATGGGGTAGAGGATCGGTCCGCCGATGACCGTATCCACCAGGTGCAGTTGCAACGTGAGCGAGGTGACCACGCCAAAGTTGCCGCCGCCACCACGCAGCGCCCAGAATAGATCAGGGTTGTGGTTGGGGCTGGCCGTCACCAGCGTGCCGTTGGCCAGCACGACATCCGCCGAGAGCAGGTTGTCGCAGCTCAGGCCATAGGCGCGGGTGAGGTAACCGATGCCGCCGCCCAGCAGCAGGCCCATGCCGGTGGTCGAGATGATGCCCGCCGGTGTGGCCAGGCCAAAGGCATGCGTCGCATGATCGACGTCACCCCAGGTCGCGCCACCCTCGACGCGCGCGACCCGCTGCTCAGGATCGACCCAGATACTGCGCATATGTGACAGGTCAATGACCAGTCCGCCGTCATTCACGGCGAATCCGGTGACGTTGTGGCTGCCACCACGCACCGAGACGCTAAGATTCGCCTGACGTCCGAAATTGACCGCGCTGATGACGTCGGCAACATCATTGCAGCGTACGAGGACCGCCGGATGGCGATCGATCATCGCATTGTAGACATGACGCGCCTCATCATAGGTGGCGTCACCTGGAAGGATAACCTCACCACGGATCGTGCTCCGCAGCGCATCGAGCTGGCCGCTATCGAGCGTCTGCTGGCCTGTGGTTGACGATGTTGCCATAGTTAGTAATCTCCTCCGTCTGCGCCGTTTTGGGCGCAACACTCCCCTCGACGCGCGTCTCTGTCGGTCGCGCGCCTGTCGTACGAACGGTGGCTTTTGCTGCTAGCGCAGGCTCGCGCTAGCTCGGCTGAGAGACGTAGACGATCTCGCCGTCATGCCACTCGGGCGGCCCATCCAGGTAGGCGAGCAACTGGCGATAGCGGGCATCCTGCTCGGGGGCGTTCGCGTTGGCGACGTAAGCCTCTTTGCTGCTGAAGATAACCGCAAGCCAATACTCACTCGGATCGCTATCCATCCGATAGACATAGGAGCTAACCGCTCCCGCGATATGCGCTTCCTCGAAGATGCGCATCTGCTCGGCCAGTTGCGACTCTGCGCCTGACTTTGCGCGCATGCGTGCGACGGTGCCATACATAGGTCGATACCCCTTCCTCACGCTGAACATGTACCTGGAGAGTCACAGTTACCCTGGGTGCGGAGCCTCTCATCCGCACTCTCAGGGTACCCAGAAAGAGAATGCGCGCCATCGTGGATGGTACGGAGATTTGTGCGATGTCGGTACGGAGAAACGCGCTTACAGATGACGTACAGACGCACGCCAACCATCAGCGCGACCGACGAGTGGCGGGACGGCGCGCGCGATGGGATGGTGTGCCAAGCAATGTCTGGCTGGCGTCGGGCTGAGCCAGCCCAATATCAACGGCCCAGGCGGCGATCTGCGCCCGCGAGCTAAACCCCAGTTTGCCCAGGATATTGGTGACGTGCGATTCAGTGGTGCGCTCGCTGATGACCAGCTCATCGGCGATTGCGCGGTTGGATTTCCCCCGTGCTACTAACGCGGCGACCTCGCGTTCGCGTGCGGTCAACATCAGCGACGCCGCCCGCGCGATTTCCGCCGATCGTTTTGGTTCGGGCGGCAGGCTGGCCAGGCACTGGCGCAAAAAGACCGCGCGCAGCACCGCATCGGAGATCGTCTCGGCCAGCCGATAGGCCAGCTCGCGCGCTTCGTTCGAGGCGCGTGTTGCATCGTCGCTACGGCCCATCTGTTGATAGAGCAACGCCAGGTGAGTCAGTACTCGCCGCAACGCGGTGCGTGCGCCCTGCGCGCGCAAGTCTATTTCAGCGGCGTGCAGCCATGCCTCCGCTTCATCATAGCGGCCTAATGCTGTCAGCGCCTTTCCATGCAGGAGCGCAACCATGGGCATGCCATACTGACCGTCGGGCGACGAGTTGCCCGAGAGACGCCTGGCAATATCGAGCGCGACATCAGGCTTTCCCTGCGCCAGCGCCAGATCCCCGCGCGTCACCCAGGACAGCCGCTGTCCCACGGTCTCCATGGCGATATCGATTGGAGCGCCAGCATCCAGCACGGCTTCAGCCGCCTCCAGGTTGCCCTGGGCTATGCAGGTTGCCGCGAGTACAGCGGTATTCTCGCGCATCCAGTGGGTTGAGTTGATCGCATGCGCCAGCTTAAGCCCGTGTTCCAGATGCTCGCGCGCCAGCGCCAGCGCGTAGAGTTCGTACGCCAGCTCGCCGAGGGTGAAATATGAAGCGGCCATCCATTGGCGGTGCTCGATATCTTTGGCAATGGCCAATGCGGAACTGGCGCTCGTCATGCCCCGGCCGAATTCTCCACTGGCGGCCAGGCAGAGACTCATCGACCAAAGCGCGTTGGCCTCCCCTGCCCGCCATCCCATCTCGCGCGCGATATGCAAGCCCTCCTCAGCATAACGGGTCGCCTCGCTCAGTGTCGTGGGCGCCAGGGTCATCGTCTGTGATTGGCGGATCGCCGCTGTAAATGCCAGCGTCAACAGGCTGGATGATAGAGGTTGCCGGTCATCCAGGGCGCGCAGCATAGTTATGGCGCGCTGCCCATAGCTTACTGCGTTAATAAGATCATCACTGAGGACTCCGGCCATGCACAGTAAATCAAGCGTTTCCGCAACGCCGCGTGCGTCATTCGCAGCCTCGAAGGTGGCTAAAGCCTCCAGGTGATAGCTCTTTGCCGTCAGCGGCTCCAGCGGCTCGTCAACGTTGAGATGCCAGTTGGCAAGCCGGTTTAGCGTGCGCGCGCGCTTCAATGGCTCATCGAGCGTGTCCGCGAGCGTCAGGGCGCGCTGATAGTATTCGCCCGTTTTGGCGTAGTCGCGTCCTGCCCAGAGAAGTCCCAGATCGAGGAGCGCTGCCCACTCAGTAGCGGTATCGTCGTTCTCGTGAGCCAATGCAAGCGCAATCTCCAGATCGCTCCGTGCGTGCTCAAAATCGCCGAGTGTTTCATATGCGCTGGCCCGAGCCTGATAGATTGCGGAGGCTACGGGCACGCCGAGGTGATGCGCGGCGTTGATGGCCTGCGTAAATTGTTCGAGCGCGGCATGTGGCGCGTAGAGCGCCAGCGCGCGCTCCCCCGCCCGGCGTGCGTATTCGAGCGAGCGCGTCCATTCTCCCGCCTGGCAGGTGTGGTATGCCAGTTCGCTCAGGTGGCTTTCTAGCTCGTTGGCATAGAGGACTTCCATTGCCGCCGCGATGGTGCGGTGCATTGTCCGGCGTTCGCGCTCCAGCAATTCGGAGTAGACGGCCTGGCGGGTCAGCGCATGGCGGAAGGCGAAGCGCTCGGCGGATTGCTCGACGACCAGTTGCGCCGCGATCAGTTCTTTGAGCAGATCGAGCAGCGTCGCCTCATCGCAGCCCGCGAGATGCTGGAGCAGCGCGAACTCGAATCGCTGGCCAACGACTGCCGCGAACGCCAGTATCTGATGCGCCGCCACGCTGAGGTGCTCGCTGCGTCGCCTGACGGCATCGTGCACGCTACGGGGAATATTGAGATCGTTGAGTGGCCTGCGCTCCCAGCCCGTGCTGCTATAGTAGATTTCGTCGTCGGCTAGCAGGGCATGCAGCACCTCTTCGATGAAGAACGGGTTGCCCTCGGTCAGGTTGTACATGGCGTCGAGGAATTCGTGGCGTACGGGGCGTTGTAACTCGAAGATGATATGGAGCATTTCCTCAACCTCGCCCGGCGTCAGCGGGGCAAGCGCTATCTCGCTTGCCAGCCGTTCGCGGTCGAGTTGCGCGAGAAAGTGCTGGAGCTGCGTGTGCTGCTCGTCGCTGCGGTAGGTCAGCAGCAGCAGTATCGGCAACTGCGGGAGACGCCGCGCGAGGAACGTGAGAAATTCGAGGCTGGTATCATCGGCCCAGTGGATATCTTCGGCGACAAAGAGGAGTGGCTGGCGCGCGCTGAGTCTGGATAGCAGTTGAACGAGCGCCTCGAAGAGCCGCCGTTTCTCCTGCTCCGGGCTAATCGAAGGAGCAATCGCGCCAGCGGGCAGATAGGCGGCCAGTTCTGGCAGCAGTCGCGCGTACTCGGTGGCGTATGTCCCCGCGTCGCGCATCAACTCTCTTGGCGTAACAATGGCGAGCAGTGCGCGCAAGGCATCGATCAGCGGGCCGTAAGGCAGGGAACGATCTGGCTCGAAGCAGTTGCCCTGTAGCGCGAGCACAGTGTCTCGGCGGATGCCCGTTTTGATTTCGGCGATCAGCCGCGACTTGCCAATCCCCGCCTCGCCAGCCAGTAACAGGGTGTGTCCATTGCCCTGGCGCATCTGTCCCAGCAGGAGCGAGACGGACTCCAGATACGTCGCGCGGCCAATCAATTTTGGGCATATCGCCGAATGCGGAGTGGCCATGACTCAATCTGCCCTTCACCGGCACAGGGAATGGGCACGCATCGCCAACATCATACGAGAGACTCATCACACGCCTACCACGCGAAGTATATCCGCAGGCGGGGCCAATCAACAATACGCAGTTCTAACATAGCACGTGGAGCGCCTGAGGAGGCGAGTTAGAGAACGCCCCACCGAGCTATCGGCGAGGGCTGGGGAAATACGGCGCTCGCAATCTGTGTCCTCGGACTTGTGTCCGTACATCTCATGTAATCTAGCCTAATACCATAGTGGAAATAGTGGCTTCCTCCCGGCCGTCAACATCCAGGAGCGCATTGATCGCATTGTCCACGAATCCACCACAACTGCAGCAACTCACGTCCATAGCTCCAGCTAGAAGCGCCAGATTCTGGGAGAAGTGTCCCGCTTCGAGGAGAATGTGGCGATAGCCGCGATCACTATATTTAATCTGGGTTCGAAAGAAGACCGCAGTCACGATGATCGCGCATTTGCCTTCCTGGATCCAATCTGGAACAAAACAGTTGGCAAATTCCTGAGCCATCGTGTCGGTACGTAAGAGCTCTTCCAGGGCATGCTGCTTCACATAATAGTGATAGAGCCCCGGCGCAAGGCCAGGTATATTCCACACCGCAAGATATACTTCAAGGGGATAACGTGCACCCGCGGAGGGGTAAAACCGATTTGGACCATTCGGAAGACGAGGATCTTTAACGCCAGCCGAGTAATATAGCAGTGTGCTAAGCTGCGGTATATTGAGCATGTTCGAAAAATTACACGATGAACGGCGTTGGATAAGGGCCTTTTTCAAACTTACTGTTGATGAAAGCCTCGGATTTGGCAATGGTTGCACAGGTAGGCGTGGATACGATTTATAGTATGTTGCCAACCATTCTTCGGGCCATTGCTCACGTGGCGTTTCCTTTGCTTCCCCAGGCATCCTTGTATCACGATGGAAACGTTGTGATTTGCTTGGCCCCAGGTTAATCGTGGTCAAAAGCTCGAACACCGCATCATCGTCCATTGGTTCACCTGCCTTCAAAGAAATGGGTGCGGTACACGGTTTAAAGCGGACATGCTTCGTGCGCATTGCAGCCCTAATTTTGCGGGAACTCTTGCTAGACGCTGCCCCCCATGATAGGGATAGCGCTCATCCAGGTAGAGGGGGTGAAGTTCCGGTATGAGAGTTTTAATGACGTGGTATGGGAGATGACCCAGGTATGCTGGGGTAACATCTTTGACAATAATATTCATGTGCGCCTCCTGTAAAATCCTGGCAAGCCTGAGTACCTGCGCCTTGTCGCTAAGGGCCTCGCAATCGACCATCTGACGTAGTGGGGTTGGTTGTTGTTTTAGCCAGAAATCTAAATGTTTCAATCGGGAAGGAGAATACCAGGCCAGACCACGCTGAGCGAGAGTGACAATTGGTTGAGCGGGTCGTGAATGAGCTCCGTCTAATTTAGCGCCTTCTCGGCGAATCCAGCCGCGAGGATGTTGCGATTCGAGTAATGCGCCGTATATCGCATCGTACGGATGCAAGTGAGACTTAAGCCCCACGGAGAGTGCTGGGCCAACGTTCGTGCGATCAATCACAATTGCCATGAAGGTTGGGACTTGCAGGTCGAGCGTTAGATCAAACAAGAAGGGCTCCAGGTGATAGCGGCGTAAATTGTGTAACAAGATCTGGGTTGGCGCATGATCGACCCGATCAAGGTCAATACGCGGTACTTGAAGCTTTGTAAGATAAGCAATCATAAACGCGTCACGTTCGATGATTTCGTAGATGCCGCGAGCGATAGCAGCCGTAACAGTACTACCGCCAGCCGCGCCTGTTGTAATTGGAAAAGCAATGATCGGTTCGCCGGGCAGAAATGCATATGAGAGATATATAAGCTGCGCAGGCACAAATATTGGTTCGCCGTTCAATAGCTGCGTAGCCGACGTCCACGAGTGTATTTTTGTCGGAGATAGTTGGAATCGGGGAAGCCGTCGTCTTTGATGTTCCGAAAACGCGGTGACACGTTCGGGAGCAAGGATAACCTCGCCCTCTAAATCTCTTGGAGTGCAGGTGCGCAAATCGTTGCGCCGATATATTTGCAGACTATGCCGCTCAATACCCTCGCCGATACACTTCAGAAGAGCCAAATCAAGCGAATATCCGAATCCTGATGGATGACTGGGCACAAAGTTGCCATCCGATAGGGCGCGGACATCCGCTAGCTCTCCGCTAAAATGTGCAAACTGCAATTCATCACAATGATGTGGAACCTGATAAAACGATTGAAATACGCCAATCGCAGGGGTAAGCGCACTTATAATGCTTGGAAGTATTTCGCCAGCGGAAGGCTCAGCGTCGTCTGGTAGTAATTGTGCGTTGTCCAGTTGAAAAGTCGGCGTTTCTGTCGGACGCATCTGTCTGATATTCATGGGGACTCAAATTCGATCTTATCTGTGCTTTGGCAAACAAGCCGAGGCGAGCTTCCGAGATCGGAATCGCGTATTTCGAGTGTTTGCTTCTCTTCGCGGATCCTTTTACCACGCAGAGCGCAGTTTCCGCTAGGTGAAAGAAACCACGCTCTGCTCAGCAAGGTATGTTACGCTATTGTTCGCTGTGCTTCACACGAGTCGCCGCCTGATTCACAGCTCTCACAGGTACCAGCTCGGTACGGCGTATATCCACAGGCGCCGCTGCCGCCGCCCTCGCAATCGCCGCCGCCGCCCTCGCAACTGCAACCGCCGCCTTCACATGCCGCCCCGCGAAGGCTTAACCAGAGATGGCTACTTAGCGCGTCACTCTCATCACGACGAATGTGCTTTCGCATATGTTAACCGCCATCCTTTTCGTTGAGACCTGAGAAGCGTTAGCATCAGCATTGGTGTTGCGTGGCTTCACAGGTACGAACAGCACAGTGCTAGCGCACTGTGGCAGCAGCATAACATATACGTAGTATAATTGCAACGCCGCGCGCCAAAAAATGAATTCCTCGTCGTCAATTACTAGTGAAATGATCTCGTCACATTCAAGTAATACTCGATTCAGGTGAGATTTTGAGAATTGCCTTCTGGAGCTTGCCGACGCACTTTCTTCGCCCTTCCTTCCAGGAATTGACGCCGCAGACGGCTCGCATGCGCCAGCACTCAAGACGATATTTGTCTATATCGTGACGGCGATGGTGACAAGCGATCTTCCTCAAGAGAGCATCGTTCGGTAGTGATACGATTTCCTTGACGGAGCTCATACAATGGGGGTATGAGCAGATCCATTCACGTAGCGACACATCTGAGCGTCGCGGAACTCGAGCAGCGGTACCGTGCGGCGCATGAGCCACATGAACGCAGTTGGTGGCAGATCCTGTGGCTGCTGGCGCGAGGTCAGACCGCCACCGCCATTGCGGATATCACCGGCTACAATCGTGGCTGGATCGGGCAGATCGCCAAGCGCTATAACGCCGAAGGGCCAGCAGGCATGGTGAACCGCCAGCGCACGACGTCGTGGCGCGCGCCGCGCATGCTCTCGGCCGAGCAGCAGGAGGAGCTGCGGGTGGCGCTGGCGGGTCCCGCACCCGACGGAGGCAAGCGCTGGCGCGCGCGTGACGTCGCCGACTGGATGGCCGCTCGGCTGGGCCGTCCAGTCGTCACCCAACGGGGCTGGGATTACCTGCAACGGCTCAAGCACAGCCAGCAGGCGCCGCGGCCACAGCATGCCCTGGCGGATCCAGAAGCGCAAGACGCCTTCAAAAAAGACTGAGACCCCTGCTCCAGGCAGTCGCTGCAGCCTTCCCCCAGGCCCACGTCGAACTGTGGGCGACCGACGAACACCGTATCGGCTGAAAGCCGCTGCTGCGCAAGGTTTGGGCAGAATAGGCGCCGATTGGCCAGCGTCCAACCGCCGTGGTCCAGCACCGCTTTGCCTGGCGCTACCTGGTCGGCTTTGTCCATCCAGCCTCTGGGCGTACCGTCTTTCATCTGGCCACGACGGTGAGCATTCCGGTCTTTGCGGTTGAACTGGCCGAGTTCGCGCGTCAAGTTGGCGCTGGCCCCGAGAAGCAAATTGTGCTGGTCTTGGATCGCGCCGGCTGGCAGACTGGGCAGACCAGTGTCAAGCTGCGGGTGCCGGACCACGTCCACTTGTTGTTCTTACCACCGTATTCGCCGGAACTGCAGCCCGCCGAACACCTGTGGCCATTGACCAACAGCGTCCTGGTCAACCGCCACTTTGCCACGATCGAAGACCTGGAAGATGCGCAATTTGCGCACTGCGCTGACCTCCAACGGCAGCGCGACCGCATTCGCTCCACCACAAGTTTCCACCGGTGGCCCAAGCAGATGCACAAACGTCGAGGACCGAGGCGAAACTGATATGAAAGCCAGAATCAGCGCTTGTGTCTACCAGAGACTACCGCAGTCCTTATGTACTGTGGCGATGATTCCGGTTCCCCATGAAAGCATGTGCAACAGCAGGAAGGATGGCCCACCCCATCATCCCGACGTTGCATTGCCTAAATCTTCGACTGCATGTTATACAGGTTCGCATAGACGCCATTGAGCGCGATCAGTTCCGCATGCGTGCCCTGTTCGGCGATCCCGCGCTCGGAGAGCACCACGATGCGTTGGGCATTGCGGATGGTGGACAACCGATGGGCGATCACCAACGTCGTCCGGTTATGCGCCAGCTTTTCCAGCGAGTCCTGGACAGCCCGTTCGCTCTCATTATCCAGCGCGCTCGTCGCTTCATCAAAAATGATCACTGGCGGATTCTTGAGGAAGACGCGCGCGATACTGAGCCGCTGCTTCTGTCCGCCGGAGAGCTTCACGCCGCGCTGGCCGATATCCGTGTCGTACCCATTGGGTAGCGCCATGATAAAGTCATGCGCGTGCGACTGTTTGGCCGCCTCGATGATTTCCCGCCTGCTGGCGTCGAGTCGCCCATAGCGGATGTTGTCGGCGACGGTCCCGGCAAACAGATAGACATCTTGCTGGACGATGCCGATATTCCCGCGCAATGAGCGCAATGTGACATCGCGGATATCCTGCCCATCCAGCAGGATGCTCCCCCCGTTCACCTCGTAGAAACGCGGAATGAGCGAGCAGAGCGTCGTCTTGCCAACGCCGGAAGACCCGACCAGGGCGACATATTCGCCCGCATGAATCTCCAGCGAGAGGTTCTTCATGACATAGTTGTGGTCTTCTTTGTATTTGAAGCTGACATCCTGAAACGCTATGTGACCTCGAACGTGTGTCAGGTCAACCGCGTCCGCCGCATCTCGCAGGTCTGGCGCCACCTCCAGAATCTCCATGAACCGGTTGAATCCGGTGATGCCTTCTTGATAGAGCCTCATAAAATTGGACAGCTTCTGAATCGGATCGATGAGAATACCGATAAAAAGCAGGTAGGTCACCAGATCGGCCAAATCCAGGGAGGCGCGCACGATGGCGACGCTGCCAAAGACAATGACCGCGATGGTGATGAACTGGGTGAACGCGATCAATCCGCTGGAGAAGTACGCCTCACTCCTGTAGCCATCCCTGCGGCTGGCGAGAAAGCGCCGGTTGGCATGGGCAAACTTGCGCATTTCGATCTCGTCGTTGGTAAACGACTTCACCACTCTGATGCCCGCGAGCGTATCCTCGACCTGCGCATTGATGTCGCCGATGCGATCCTTGCTGCTGCGTAGAGCGCGACTCATTTTCTTGTTGAAATAGAGCGCGTAGACGGCCATTACAGGCAGGAAGAGAAAGACGATCAGGGTGAGCGCGACGTTGATCTTCAGCAGGATCATGAAGGCGCCGACGACCGTCAGAACAGCCACAACAATATCTTCAGGCCAATGGTGATAAAGCTCGGCCAGGTCGAAGGTATCGTTGGTGATCCTGGTCATCAATTGACCGGTGCGCTGCTCATCGTAATAGCTGAACGAAAGCTTTTGCAGATGCTCGAACAGCTCACCGCGCATGTCACTTTCCATCCTGGCGCCCATCATGTGTCCCTGGAAGTCAATGAACATGGTGCAGAGTGTCAGGACAGCCACCAGTGCCAGCATCAGCGCGCCCGTCAGAAGGATCTGGTCGAGCGCATGAGGCATGTTGTCTTCCAGAACGTTCTTGGTGATGTAGCGCGCGCACAGTGGCAGCAACAGCGTAATCGCCGAGACGATTAGCGCGCAGGCCATATCCGTGAAGAACAGGCCCAGGTACGGTTTGTAATACGACAGGAACTTCTTCCCGCGCGGATAGGCGGGCGCGGTCGCGCTGGCAGCTTCGCCAGTCTTGCCAGTCTTGTCGGCGTCTGCCACGGGAAGCTCATCCGCCGTTGGCAGCACGGCCGATTCGTTCGAGATCGAGTCAGGTGAAAGCACAGATTGCCCCTCAAAGTAGTGTGTTCAGGTCATCGCGGAGCGCCGATGTCGAAGGCGCGCATGGGTCACTCCGCGGCAGTGGTTAACAGGCGGAGGCAGGGGTGAGGGGGCGCGAAAAGGTGCATCAATACCACAACAGGGAGGCGCCAGGATTTACCTGGTGTTGACGAGGCATGTGGAGGTAGCGAGGAGGAGGATATGTCTTCAACGTATCGGGAGCAGTGTCAGCGCTCCAGGGCACTCCTCGATGGCCCCCCAAACCTTACCTGCATGCTGGGTACAGATGTCGCGCGGCGTGTGCTTCTGGGCATCCTCGCAACTCCTTTCTGAAACGAGCGGCACGCCAAAGCATGCGCCGGGCCATGTATCAAGTCAATCGCCAGACAGCATAGCACGTATTGGGCGGAAATATCATGAAGAAATCTTACGGGAATGGTCGGCCAGTGTTCTCATGGTGTTTAATAGGCTGGTGGCTGAAGCCGCGCCTACGGGCCTCCGCTTCGCTACGGCCGCAAAGCCCGCCTGCGCGGGCTAGCAGACTAGTAGACGCATCATACAGATTCCCTGAACATTACAAGGGAGGGCATGCGCGAGTCTGGTCCCATCCCACCGAACAGAGCGAGTGATGCAGACGGCGAGTTGGCGTACATTCAAGCGTTGCGGATGCCCTGCGGCTCCTCTCAGCGCTAGTGCTGGTTCAGGGCGTGGCTTTGTTCGCCATTCTCTGATGGCTGTACCAGTTTGCCCGATGCGCCGTTGCCTGGCGAACCCACTCGTTCGGTCAGAAACTCCTCCCAGGTTCGGCGCCCGATAGCCCGATCAGGGGCCAGGATAACGCCCGACCGGACCGCCCGCGCGGCCTTGCCTGGCAGCCAGACTGGCATGATCGGTCGTCGCTTCTGGCTGGCTCGCAGATATTTGCCAATTAGCTCATCCGTGCGATACACCGTCGGCCCCGCGATATCTGGCGCCAGCCCGATGGGTGTGCCAAGCGCCAACTCGGCAAGCTGAGCCGCCACCTCACTGGGGTCTATCGGTTGGAACCTGAAACCAGACGGAACCGGTATCACTGGAAGTTTCGCCATCTGCCGCGCCACCAGCAGAAGCAGGTCGTAGAACTGGGTGGCGCGTAGTGTTGTCCACGGCAGGCCCGAATCAGCCACCACACGCTCGGCGGCCATCTTGGAGGCAAAGTAGCCAAACATGGCGCGGTCAACGCCGCTGAGGACCGGCACCTTATCCGCGCCAACGACCGAGATATAGACCAGATGCTGTATGCCTCCTGCCCGCGATGCCGCCTGGACCAGATTCAGCGCCTTATCCTCATCGCCCTTGGCGCCGCCCGCGCAGTGTACGATGATCTCGGCCCCATCCACCGCCGCATCGATTCCCGCGCCTGTGGCCAGGTCGCCAGTCACGAATTCAATACCTTCCGTGTCCCCCTTCCCAGCCTCGTGGCTGTGCCTGCTGAGCACGCGTACCTCGCGTCCGGCGTCGCGTAGCCGCGCCACGACGTGACTCCCCAGCGTACCCGTGCCTCCAGTGACCAGAATGGTATGTTGCCGCATATCATTTGCTCTCATTTCGTTTCTTCGCGCACTGCGCTAAGTGCGCCTTTTCAACGTCATGCTAAGGAGACACGAGCGCACAAGCAGATGTGACACTTCACGGCGTCTTATGTCTCCTTCATGCGCGCTTGTGTACAAGTGAAGGCTGAAGACGAACTGTGCGCTATGTGATACGCCGTCGCGTCACACAGTCGGAGATTGGGCGGAGGGTGTCATGGACTCACCTCGGTGTGGAGCTACGCCCCGCACCGAGGGCAGCCGACCGCCGGCTAAGATGTCGGCGTTTACCGGTACAAATGCGCCTATGATGGCCGAGAGCGCGACCGCGCGGGTGACGTAGTCTCTACAGACAACAAGCAGGAAGACGGGGAGGAGATGGCCGAGATGTACACGCCAGCCGGTGCGAAGGGCCGCCGCCGCCTCGGCCTGCTACTGCTGCTCGTCGGGCTTGCCCTGGCGGGCGGCGGCTTGTTCCTCCCCTGGCTGCGCATCGACTGCTCCGCCGACTGCTACACTTTCACTGCCCCATCGTTCCTCGTCCGCGAGCCTGCGACCGACGGCCTCTTCCTCATCTGCTGGCCCATGTGGGTGGTGGTCCTGCTCCCCGCCCTCCTCACGGCAATGGTGGAGTTTCGCCGCGACAAGCGCCCCACAGCCGTGCCGGTCTTGCTGCTGGCCGGAGCGCTGCTGGTCATGCAAGCGATCGGCCTCATGTCCGACAGTTTCATGGGATTCAGCACCGCGCGCCCGGTCTTGACCTTCACTCTGCTGTCAGGGTGCGCCGTTAGCTTGTTCGGCACGCTGCTCGTCGCCGTCGGCGGGTGGCTGCGCTACCACCCTCGTCGGATCGCACCATCCCCCATTCTCACCGCGCGCCCAGGGCGCCATTGACACGGCTGGCGACAGATGGTACGCTGGCGGCGAAGTGCGCGCTGTGTCGCGCATGGTGAGATTCAGGAGCGTTTCGCGCTATGCATCCAGCAGGCTATTGGATCACGACAGGTATTGTCAACAACAGCGATTGGGCTGTGGTTCCCTGTCGTACTGTGCCCAAATGCAGCTTGCCTGCTTTGATGCGCCACTGCATCTGACGCTTCCCGAAGAGTTGAGAGTATGTGGCGGCTGTGGCCCGGTACAGAGGGGTCCACGGCCGCCTTTGCGTTTGCCGCGATCCGCGCGCCGTGCCGCCAGTGTCTCGCTCTCACCACGCGCCTGACCGCCTGTTGCGCGCCCTGATAGGCAGACACCCGCATCCTCCCTGTGCTGGCGTTGCCGCCGGAAACGGAGACATCCATGACGCTGGTTGGAGTGCATTCCCTGCAAAAGTCGTTTGGTGGCCGCACGATTCTGCGCGGCGCCGATCTGGTGGTTGGGCCTGAGGCGCGTATTGGTCTGGTCGGCGCGAATGGCAGCGGCAAGTCCACGCTGTTGCGCATCCTCGCGGAGCAAGATGAAGGCGATACCGGCGAGGTGGCGCGCAGGCGCGGGCTGCGAACCGCCTTTCTGCCGCAGCATATTCCTGGTGACGCGCGCACTCCGCTGCAATTTGTCCTGGCGGCGCGGCCTGATCTGGTGGAGCTTGAGGCTGAACTGAGCGCCTGCGAGACCGCTCTGGCCGATCCCGAGGTGACGGCAGACATGCGACGTATCGAGCGCGTGCTGGAACGCCAGGAGCGGCTGCTGCAACGGTTCGAGGAGATTGGCGGCCCAGGCTTCGAGGGCGAGGCGCGGAGCCATCTGCGCGGGTTGGGGCTGGAGGATTCCGCCATCGAGCAGCCCATGACCGAACTCAGCGGCGGACAGCGAAAACTGGTCGCGCTGGCGGCGTGTCTGGCGCAGCGCCCCGAATTGCTGCTGCTCGACGAGCCGGAGACGCACCTCGATCTCCCGCACCGTGAGTATCTGGAGGCGCTGATCCGCAAGTTCGCAGGTGCGGCGGTGATCGTCTCACATGACCGCTATCTGCTGGATGAGACGGTGAGCGAGATCGCCGAACTGGATCGTGGGGCCATCACGATGTGGCCGGGCAACTACTCGGCCTATACGCTGGCGCGCGAGCTGGCGCTCCAACGGCAGCAGGTGGTCTACACGGCCCAACAGAAAGAGATTGCCCGGCTGGAGGCGGCGATTGCGCGGTTCAAGCTCTGGGCCAGCATCTCCCTTGATGAGCGGCACGCCACACAGGCACGCAACAAGCAAAAGATGATCGATACCATGGAGAAGGTGGAGCGTCCCGTGTTGCAACGCCGCACGATGGCGCTGGAGCTGCGGAGCGCGGAGCGTGGCGGGCAGAAGGTGCTGGAGTTGCGGCATGCCGATATGGCGTTTGGCGACGATATCATCTTGTTGGACGCCAATCTGCTGGTGATGCGCGGCGAGCGGGTGGGCATCATTGGCTCCAACGGCGCGGGCAAAAGCGTGCTGGCAAAGCTGCTCCTGGGCGAACTGACGCCGACGAACGGCCAGCGCTGGATCGGCCCAAGTATCTCGCTTGGCTACTTCGCGCAGGGGCATGAGACACTCGATCCCGCCGCGACGCCCATCGACGTCATTCGCGCCGAGCGATCCTACTATGAGGAGCAGGCGGTGGCGCTGCTGGGGCGCTATCTCTTCAGCTACGAGCAGGCACGCCAGCCCATCGGCACGCTCAGCGGTGGCGAGCGCAGCCGCTTGCAACTGCTGCTGCTGATGCTGGGCGGCGCGAACTGCCTGATTCTGGACGAGCCGACGAACCACCTCGATATCGCCTCAGCCGAGGTGCTCGAAGGCGCGCTCGAACGCTACGACGGGACGGTGGTGGTTATCTCACATGACCGCTACTTCCTCGACCGCATCGTTGACCGCATCGTCGAGGTGCGCGACGGCGAGGTGGTGAGCTTCGATGGCGGCTACTCGCACTGGAACGAGCAGCGCCAGGCACGCGCCGGATGATGGCATGCGCTACAGTGGTCGTATGGTGTCACGCTGTTTCTGTGATATCATGCGGCCATTCGCTATCTTGGCATTCTGTCAAAACAACGCTTGCGCAGTCGTCTGAACGAAAAAGTGTCCTGGTGTGCTGGCTGATCTCTTGTCCCGGCAGGTGATGACCGGAGAAAGAATCGCGTCCCATGCGCCCGCTGTCAGCTATTCACCACCACAGGAATGTTCGTCGGTATTATCTTGTGACCATGGCGCTCATCGCATTGCTCGGCGCGTCGTTGCTGACGCTGGCAAATGTGCCACGGGCGCTGGCCTGCCCCGTCTGTATTTCGCCTGACAAGATAACCCTCTCAGGCGATGGCATTACCGGGACCGTCTCCGTGACTGATCCGGTGCTGCTGACGTCGTTCAGCCCAGCGCAGTTTATGGGATTCGAGCAGCGCTCCCCTATCAAGCCACCTGTCCATACCGGACTGGGTATCGAACTAACCCGTTACTACAACAACAGCGGCGTTCCCGCGTCGTTCTGGACGCAGGGCTTCGACCACATGCGCTATTACCCCGGTGCCTCAGGACAGCCGGGCTACATCTACTACGAGGGGCCGGTCAGCGACGAGGCCAGAACCTACGCGGACGGGATGAATTTCTGGCAGCGCGACGGCAAGTGGTTCGCCTTGACCAGCGCCGAGCAAGACGAGATGGGTCGGTTGCTGGCCGCCGCCAACGGCAATCCACAAAATAGCAGCGCCGCGCCTCCGCCGTTCGCTTCGCCTGCCGAGCCGCCAGTCTCGGGGCTAACTGCGATTCTGAGTGCGCTCGCGAGTGTGCCGCTGGCGGTCGTCATCCTGCTGGCGTGTCTCGTCGTGCTGGCTGTGGGCGCTGGCTATCGCCTGCTGTATATCCGCCGTCATCCACGAGTATTTACTCCGGTGGCTGAGACTGAAGCTGAGGACTTGACGCTAGTGTAGCGCTCGGTGCTCTATCTCGCTGGTGCGTCGCTGGCAGCCAGAGCAGCGCCGCGCCGACGGTGACCAGTGCCGCCAGCTGCCAGAATATTGTGGTATACGCTGTCCCCCGGAGCAGCAACACCCCGACCAGCGCTGGGCCAGTCGCACGCGCCAGCGTGATCGCCAGCGCGAGTTGACCATTGACTCGTCCGAATATCGCCGTGCCAAAGCGGTCTGCCACCAGCCCGGCGCGGGCAGGCGAGAAGACGCCAAACCCCGCGCCGAAGAGGATGATAAACGCGGCCAATCCGACCGTGCCATGCGCCAGCGTCAGGATGACGATGCCGAGCGCCAGCGCCAGAAACAAGACGGCGGTAATGGCGGCGCGCGTCGTGGGGGCGCTACGCCAGGTGGCGATGATACGTCCGCCGAACGCGGTGACGCCGATCAGCCCGCTGGCCGTTGCCGCCTGAGGCGTCGAGAGTCCTTGCCTGCCCAGATACGGGATGAGATAGACCACCACCGCGGAGATAGCCAGTTGTGTCAGCGAGAATCCAGCCACCAGTTGCCAGAAGCGCCATGCGCGCCAGGGTGACTTGATAGGCGGCGCGTTCGCTCTCGCGCTAGCGGCGGGCAGAGCGGCGGGATACGGGCGAAGCATGAGGGCATGTGGCAGCGCCGCGCCCACCAGCAGGATCGCCGCCAGCGCCAGCAGCGCCGTCCGCCAGCCCACGTGCTCCACTAGAAGCGCCGCGATGGGGAGATAGATCACGCTGGCGAATCCGCCGAGGGTGGTGAGCACGGTGAGCGCCCGCTCACGTTGCGGAAACCAGGCGGCGACGGTGGTGAAGGCTGGCTCGTAGAGGGTGGCGGCCATCGCAATGCCAAGAGCGATCCAGAGGACATAGAAGACGGGTAGCGCTGTGACGGTAGCCCAGATTGCCAGCGCCGCCGCCCCCAGCAGCGAGCCTGCGGCCATCAGTGCGCGTGGCGTGCGCGTGCGGTCGAGCCAGCGGCCAATGGGTATCGCCATCAGACCGGAGACGAGCAGCGCCAGCGAATAGGCGCCGGTCAGGCTGGCCTGGTTCCAGTGCAGTTCATGTTCCATCGGGCCAAGGAAGAGCGAGAAGGTATAGTAGAGAATCCCCCAACTGGTGATCTCGGTCAGCGAGAGGGTTATCACCTGGCTCCAGGCGGCCCTATGCGGCGCGGTAGTATCTGCCTCGCTGTCTTCACCCGTTGCGCTTGAATGGCTCGCTTGCACCGGAACGTCGCTCACGGCTGCGCCTGCGGTTCCCGCGCTGGTAGCTCGCCGTGGGCCAGCCAGGCATCCCAGGTGGCGACGGGGGCGACATCCAGCAGGGCGCGCGTCGGCGTCGGCTCTGGCTGATGGCTGGCGCAAACTTCCCTCCCACCAGCCGACATCGTGCCATATGCCCGCTTTGTAGCCGACATGACGGTAGACGCCGACGGATGTCATGCCCATCGCCTCATGCAGCGCGGCACTTGCCGGATTGGGCAGCGTGATGCCCGCGTAGACATTGTAGTAGCCCAGCGCGCACAGGATGTCGAAGAGCGGGGTGTAGAGCGCCCGGCCAATGCCGTGTCGGCGCAACGCTTTGTGCACATAGACCGAAACATCGGCGGACCACTGGTAGGCGTCGCGCTCGCGGTGCTGCCCGGCATAGGCGTACCCGACCACTTCGCCGTCATTCTCGGCTACCAGCCAGGGGAATCGCGCCAGTGTCTTCGCCAGCCGGTTTGCCATCTCGGCTTTGTCTGGCGGGGTCATCTCGAAGGAGATGACGGTGTCGGTGACATAGGGCGCGTAGATCGCGGCTAACGCCGCTGCGTCATCTGGCCGCACAACCCGAATGGCGATGCTCATAGGCGAACCGCTCCCTGTATGAATCCTTGCTCCCTCAGCAGCATAGCACGGGGTGCGGCAGACCATTTGTGCAGTATGCCCGAAAACGAAGACTGCCTGTGTGGTCATCCGCTACGCATTTGGCGGTTATATGAAACGAGAGAACAAACACAATACAGCCGCCGATCCCAGACAGATCGACGGCTATGTTCTATGCCGCGGTGAGAAGAGTTTTCTTCGTTACCGCTGCTGCTCTCCTGCTGACTAGCTGACTTGCCGACGCTATGGGAGGACGATCACTGTGCCGACCATGCCCAGATAGTCATGCAGCGCACAGAAGTAATGGAATGTGCCCGGCGTCGTGAAAGTGACCGAGAACGGCGCTGGCCCCAGGAGCAGTCCCGAATTGAGCGGCGATGTGCCATCGAATGCCGCCGGGTCACCATACGGGACGAAGATATTCGCCTGCTCCTCTCCGAAGGTGACGGTGTGTGGCCCCATCGATTGGTTCGAGAAGCCAATCGTCTCTCCGACATGGATCCTGACAGTCTTCGGGAAGAAGCGCATCACGTCAACCTGGTCGTTGCCGATGCCCACCACCACAAAGTGGTTGTTGGAGATGCGTCGCGCCTCGCTTGATAGACTGTTCCCCTGGGCGATCAGTTTGGCGCGTGTCCGCGCGTTCCTGGCGTTGTAGTCTTGTTGCGTGAAGGGATAGGGCGTTCCGGCGGGGCGCACGTGGATCGAGATAGACATGCCTGGATGGACAAGGCAAAGGGCCGTGAAATCGCCTGTACCGCCGAAGGTGAGCGTGTACTTTTGCGCGGCGAAGCCAAATCCAGAGGCTTCTGGCAGCGTCGTCAAGATGCCAGAATTGAAGTAGGAGTGACCGTCATAGGTTGAGCCGCCCTGCGGGAAAAGCTGTGTCGGATCGGTGGGGTCGAACGCTGGTTGCTGCTGGCCCGCCGCCAGTAGCGTGACAGTGTGAATCTCGCCCGATTTCACCGTCCAGACGATGGTATCGCCCTGGTTGATCCATACCTCCGATGGCAGGAAGACCATGCCATCCATCCGGTGGTGAGCCGTCTCGAAGCTGACGTCGAAGCGCCAGGTTGTGGGTTGCTGTGTGTGATGCGCTGGGGATGCCATCGCACCCGGGGCCAATGCTGCCGTGCCAACCAGCATGAGCAGCGGTAGAACGAACAGATGGGACGCCTTCTTGAGTCGCGCGAAAGACATGTTCTCCTCCATAACTCGCCGTTGGGCCATTTCAGGAACACGATTCGATGGGGGACATCACGCAACAACGATGAGATACGATTTCGCACGCGATCACATGCGCTGGGACGGGCAGGAGACGTCTACGCTGTTGTGCGGTACCTTTGCTACTCAATAACTCGCAGGCACATACAGTAGATTACTGACCTGCGTCAGGCAGATTTGCCGCCCATGTTTGGAACGAACAAGTATACGAATTTGTCACCTGGCGAGCGGAAACTTCGAGGATCGTTGCCGGATGGCACATTGGTGAAGTCAGGAGACGGCAAGACCTCGTGGCTCGCCGCGCCGATACATCAGCAGACCGATGTCGCCGTCAGCGGGGAGGGGGATATAGGTGGAGAAATGCGGGTGCCGGTGCTTCAGATACGAACCGGGAGTCAGTCCCGAAAAGGCGCGAAACTCGTTACACAGGTGTGCCTGATCGCTATAGCCGAATCGAAGGGCAAGGTCATCCCATGCCACTGGAGTGTCGTCGTAGGCATTCCGCGCGGCCCGCAGGAAGCGGCGGAGACACATATACTGCTTGGGGGCCAGGCCGACAGACTCCCGGAACAGCGCGATGAACTGACGATGACTGAAGTTTACCTGCTCGACAACCTCCGCGATTGAATGAGCGCCGTTGCCAGGTTGGAGCATTTGGAGGGCATACGCAACGGCGGGATGATATGTCAGAGGACGGGCAGCCTGTGCAAGCAGGAAACGTTCTACAAGGTGGAATCGCTCATCCGGGGTGGAAAGCTCCAGTAATCGTTCGCGCAACTCTCTGGCGGGCGCGCCCCAGAGCGCCTCAAGTGGCTCGTGCGTATCACGTAGCTCACTCATGGGCGGGCGAAAGAACGGGTAAGCGCCTCCCGGCTTGAATTGGACGCCGAGTCGCAACATGCGGCGTCCGGCGTTGAGAAGATACCAGTCTGCCCCTGACCCGCGGACCAGTGATTCGTGAAATACGCGCTCATGGCGGCTACCGCGCTGTGTGACGATGCGTTGCGGATCACCCTCTAACTGGATGATGAGTTGTGTGTTTCCCGATGGGAGCGCAACTTCACGGGTGAAGGGCTGGCCATGCTCCTCGGTAAGCCAGAAATGCTTGACGAAGGAAGACAACGGCGGCCGAGGAATATAGGTGAGATACATGGCTCTTGTCCCCATCTCTTGCCCCCATCACTCGATGGACACGCATGGGTTTCGCTGTCGCAGACTCACTCATGTGTTCTTGTGTAGGATCTATGCCTCACATGTGGCCCTCATGCTACTACGACGAACTATGTCAAATTTTTTCAAGACAGATTGCTTTGAAACAAACTAGCATACAGGAAGCCGCAGCACATCGCCTCGTGAGCGGACGGCCGCTTATTTGATTCCGCCTATCTAACGGCCAATCACGTGCTGATGGTCTGGTTTTAGCTTATATTTTAACCCACACCAAGCATACGGATCGGATGGAGTAGACAGGAAGAGACTCGAGCGCCCATCCTTCTGGATATGAACACACCAGAATGGGAAGCGCTGCGAGCCTTCCGCCACCAAGTGTACACGGTCTTAGGGCTCCGGCGTGACGCGCTCTTCGAGACGCTGGATGCCGTGCTGTCCACCCCCATCATGGAAACGCCTGCGCACCTGAGTCTCTCCCCCACTTGTCGGCGCAGTTGGGGCAGTCTCTATGATGCGCTCAACGCGGGAACCATGGATTTGAAGCGCCTCGAAACGCTGGTGGCCGCGCATCCGCTCGAGCCGCAGACGACGTGGTTTGCGGTCGACGCGCGTGTCTGGCCGCGCTGCGATGCCGAAACCAGCCCCGATCGTGGCTTGTACCACCATCCGTATCGGCATTCGCACGGCCAACCGATCGTGGCGGGCTGGAACTATTCCTGGCTGGTGCAGTTGCCGCCGCGCTGCTCGAGCTGGACGGCTCCGCTGCGCGTGCGTCGAATCACGCCTGGGGAGAACAGCAATCTGGTCGCGGCCGAGCAGATCCGCTCTTGGCTGGGTCAAGCGTTGCCAACACCTCCGTCACCCCCGACCACGCCGCCTATATTCACCTTCGACGCGGGCTATGATCCGCTCCAACTCAGCCTCGCCTTGGCCGACCAGCCTGCCTGCCTGCTGGTCCGCTTGCGTGCTGGCCGGTGCTTCTACGCCGATCCGACCGCTCAACCGCTCACCCGACGGCCCCGACGGCCCCGACGGCATGGAGCGCAGTTCATCTGCAACGATCCCGCGACGTGGCCGGAGCCCAGCGCTGTGTGGACCTCGGCCGATGCCCAGTACGGACAAGTCCGCATGCGGGCCTGGGCCGGGTTACACGCCGTTCCACAGAACCATGCCCAACGCGGGACGCGTCAACCGCGGCCCCGGGTCCGCGGGACGCTCATTCGTCTGGAAGTGGAACGCCTGCCACGACCCACCCAAGCGCCGACCCCACTCTGGTTCTGGTGGTACGGACCCACCCCGCCCGATTTGGCCGAGGTTTGGCAGGCCTACGTCACCCGCTTCTCAATCGAGCACACCTTCCGCTTCTTCAAGCAAACGTTGCGATGGACGACCCCCAAACTCCGCTCTCCGGCGGCGGCTGACCGCTGGACCTGGCTCTTGATCCTGGCCTACATCCAACTCCGCTTGGCGCGCGACGCGGTCGCCGACGTTCGCTTACCTTGGCAGCCAGCCGCTGCCCGCTGCCCGCTGCGCGCCGCACGCCGGCACGCGTTCGCCGCGGCTTTTCGCACGTCCTCTCGCAGCTGGGCAGTCCGGTGAACGCGCCAAAACCCTGCGGACGTTCGCCGGGACGTCCCAGAGGCAAGCGCTCTCCGCCCGCCAAACGCTTCCCAGCGGTCAAATTGACGCCTTAATCCATGCGTCTCTTCACCTGTTCAACCTCATGCTGACAATCGCCCTAGTTGTCGGCCAATCGCTGTGGGTTAAAATGTAAGTTTAGAGCAACTTGCGAAAAGCAGCGGCAGATGGAGGCACGGAATGTGCGAGCCAGATGGGCATGCGTGCCTATTCGACCGATCTGAAAGAACGCTTGGTGCGCGCGGTGGCCAATGATGGCCGACGGTCTGCCCATGCGAGCAGTCGCTCGCCGCTTTGAAGTGGCTGTCACCACGGTGAAACGGGCGGTAGTGCAACAGCGCACGACCGGCTCCCTGGAGCACCGAACGAGTCCGGGCCGCCCCCGTGCGATCGGTCGTGCGCAGGAGGCAGGAGGCGCTCCTGTTGGCCCGACTGCAGGCCGCCCCCGACGCCACCGTGCTGGAGCACTGTGCCTGGTGGGCCGAGCAGCAGGGGACACCCGGCCAACAGCTGAGCGAAGCCACGATGTGGCGGACCGTGCGCCGCCTCGGCTGGACGCATAAAAAAAGACACTGGCAGCCAGTGAGCGTGACGAGGAAGCGCGCACGGCCTGGCGGGAGGCAGCTGCCCAGCTCGATCCCGCCCAGTTCGTCTTTGTCGACGAAAGCGGCACCCACACGTCCCTGACCCGCTTGTATGGCTGGGCGCCTCACGACCAGCGGGCGACCGGTTCAGTACCACGCAATCACGGCAAGAATACGACGTTGGTGGCGGCGCTCACGCCGGAGGGGCTGCGCGTGCCCTGGTTGATCGAGGGAGCGATGAATACGACGACCTTTGCCTGGTACATCGCGGAGCAACTGGGACCGACGCTGCGCCCTGGGCAGGTCGTCGTGCTGGATACCTTGAGCGTGCACAAAGCCGCTAGCATCCGTCAAGCCCTCGCGGCACGCGGCTGCGACTTGCTCTTTCTCCCGCCGTACTCCCCCGACTTCACCCCGATCGAGCAGGCGTTCGCGAAGCTCAAAGCTATCCTGCGCGGGCTTGGTGCACGCACGCACGAGGCCCTCTGGGAGGCGGTCCGTTCAGCGCTCGACGCGATCACTCCCGCCGACGCAGGTGCCTGGTTTGCGCACGCTGGCTACGCTCTACCTGCTCAATCATAGTGCAAGTTGCTCTAGGCCTTTTCGCGCAACGCTAGTCCGTGCGCCAGTCGGCGGGCAATGCCAGGCCCCTCGTAGATGAAGCTGGTGTAGAGCTGGAGCAGCGACGCGCCCGCATCGAGCAGCCGTTGCGCATCGTCCACCGTGAAGACGCCGCCGCAGCCGATGATGGGCAGCCGTCCCTCGGCCCGTTTCGCCAGCAGGCGCACCACCTCGACAGCGCGCGCGTGCAGTGGCCGCCCGCTCAGCCCGCCAGCCTCATCGCGCAGCGTTGCGGGCACGGCGACGCTCAGCCCGTCGCGGCTGATGGTCGTGTTGACAGCGATCAGCCCGCTGACCTCGCGCGCCAGGCACACCTCCACCAACTCATCCAGCGCAGCCTCATCCAGATCGGGGGCAACCTTCACCAGCAGCGGCTTGATCCGCCCGTTCTCCGCCTCCGCCCGCTCGCGTAGCCGCGCCTGCAACGACGCCAGCAGCGCGTCCAGCCGGTCGCGTTCCTGCAAGGCGCGCAGTCCCGGTGTATTGGGCGAGCTGACGTTGACGGCGAAGTAGTCGGCCCAGGGATAGAGCCGGTCGAGCGAGGCCAGGTAATCGCTAACGGCGTCTTCCAGCGGCGTTACCTTCGATTTGCCGAGGCTGATGCCCAGCGGCACGGTCGCCTCGGGCTGGCGGGCGAGGCGCTTAGCGATGGCGTCGGCGCCGTCGTTATTGAAGCCCATGCGATTGATGAGCGCCTGATCGCTGGGGAGCCGGAAGAGACGTGGACGCGGATTGCCCGGCTGGGCATGCTGGGTGATGGTGCCGATCTCGACGAAGCCGAAGCCGAGCGCGGCGAGCGCGAGAACAACGCGCGCGTTTTTATCGAAGCCCGCCGCCAGCCCGATGGGATGGGGAAAGCGTAGACCAAAGACCTCGCGGGGATGTCCCAGATCTCCGGGCCACGCCATCGCCGCGAAACGGGCCAGTCCGCGCGTCAGCCTGGGCGACTCCGAGACACGTGCCAGCATCCCCAGCACGCGCTCGTGGATGGCCTCGGCGTCGCGCCCGGCGACGTTGAAAAGGGCCGGACGCAGCAGATGGCGATAGATCGTCACTTATTGCGCCTGATTCGCGGCCTGATAGGCGCGCACCCGCTCGTAGGTGGCTTCGTCTATCGCGCCGGACGTCGCGCCAGTAGTTCAGCAGTTGGCCGAGACGGAGGGCGGCGTGTAGCGTATAGCCAGCGGCGGAGAGTTGCTCCGGCGCGCCCTGTTCGCGGTCGATCAAGACGGCGACATCGCGCACCTTCAGGCCGTTGTCTTCGAGCACACGAATCGTTTCGAGCTTGCTATCGGCGTGCGTCACCAGATCGTCGATGACTAGCACCGTCTCGCCCAGCGAGAAATCGCCGTTGATCGTGCCCGCGATGCCGTGCGTCTTGGCCTCGCGTGGGGTAATCATTGGCACGCGCGTCTGGTGCATCAGGATGGCGACCAGTGGCGTCGCGGCCATCGGGATATCGGCGTAGCGGGTGAATTCGAATTGTCTGCGCGCTAATCATCTCAGCCAGCACAGCCACGGCGGTGTCGATGGCGTCGGGCCAGGATCGCAGCACGCGCAGGTCCACGTAGATCGGCGAGAGCGGCGCATCCGGCTCGCGCTCGTGCAGCTTCAGGCGAAACGCGCCGAACTTCACCGCGCCGCATTCCAGCAGCGCATCGGCGAAGGCCCGCTGGGTCGCGGTCATCTCGTCAGTCATCTGACACCTCTCCTCCATCTGGCGCGGGCGGTTAAAACCGCGCCTGAATGGCCTCCCTGCGCTCCGCCACAAAACCCGCCGACGCGGGTTTCTCCTACGTTCGCCGGACGCCTCGTATGATGGAGCGTCTGGGCAGTCCGCGCAGGCGGACTTGGCAGCCGAAGGCTCTTAGGCGCGACTTTAGTCGCCAGCCGCTTATCGCCCCCGCAGTCCCTCTATCTCGTCGCGCAGCCGCTGGGCCTCGCGCCGGGCAGCCTCGGCGAAGTCCGCGCCGCTGGAGGCGAAGATGACGCTGCGGGAGGCGCTTATCAGCAGCCCCGCGCCCTGGCTATCCAGCCCCATGTTGACGACGGCAGCAAGATCGCCGCCTTGCGCGCCGATGCCCGGAATCAGCAGCGGCAGATCGCCCACCGCCTGGCGTATTGCCCGTAGCTGTTCGGGATAGGTCGCGCCAACCACCAGCCCGCAGTTGCCGTTGGTGTTCCAGCGCCGCGCCACGGTCCGCGCCACCGCCAGATAAAGCGGCTCCTCCGTGCCATCGGCGGTGCGCAGCGTCAGATCCTGGAACTCGCTCGCGCCCGGATTGGACGTGTGCGCGAGGATGAAGCAGCCACGGTCGGCGCGCTTCAGGAAGGGCTGCAAGGCATCGCTGCCGAGATACGGATGCAGCGTCACGGCGTCGGCATTCAGCGTATCGAGAATGGCGTCGGCGTAGGCCTGCGCGGTGTTGCCCATGTCGCCCCGTTTGGCGTCCACCAGCACCGGCACGCCGGGATGGCGGCTGTGGATGTACTCGATGGTGCGGGCGAGCGCGTTCCAGCCCGCGGCGCCGTGACGCTCATAAAAGGCGGCGTTGGGTTTATAGGCGCAGACGAGGTCGGCGGTGGCGTCTACGATGGCCATGTTGAACGTAACGAGCGCTGTCTCGACATCGGCGCCGTGCGCGGTCGGCAACTGAACGAGTTCGGGGTCCAGCCCGATACACAGCAGCGTGCGCCCATCGTGCCAGCGGCGTCGCAGCTTCTCCAGAAAGCCGCCGGTCGCGCTCGTGCTCGTGGTGGGGGGTGCGTCGGTCACGATGTCGCCTCCTCGAAACGTTGTTTATTCGGCGGACGTCTCGCTGGTCGTGGGTTTTGCCGAGCGCGGCGGCACGACCGGCAGCGAGAGCACTAGCTCGAAGTCGTCGTCGGCCTGGATGCGGTTGAAGCGCTCGAAGCCGCACCGCTCGCACAGGTGGACGATGACGTGCTCGCCGTTGGGCCGCTGGAACGCGCCGATGGGCGCCATCATCCCGCCGCAGCCGCTCAGCCGGTCGCCAGACTTCACGGCATCGACATGGCGCGAGTAGAGGCAGTACGGGCAGTGATTGCGGTGGTGGCCGCCGCTGGGCAGCGCCCCGATGAACCGCTTGCAGTGGCCACAGGTAAAGCTCTGGTCCTGCGGCACGGGTCCGGGCGGCGCGCCACGGCCATAGCGGGAATCGCGCCGCCTGTTATCCCGCGCGCCATGCTTCGCCATATTCACTCCCGCCGGAGCAACTCAATCACGCGCCTCGTTCAGCGCCATCCGATATGGTATTGCCCGCAAGGCTGCGCCGTCAAGTCGCGAAGGTCTCGCGGTGTTTCATTCAATCATAGGGGCAGGCTGGACTGGATTACCATTCATCCTCCCAACCGAAGTCTTGCGCCTCTCTATCCTCTAACGAAATTTCAGGGGGATCTTCGGACTCTTGTTCTTCCTCCTCCTGCTCTACCTCCTCTTCGTAGTCACCTTGCCATATCGCCCGCTCCCTGGCCCGCTTGGTCTCCCAGGCGTATTGAATCACTGTCCAGTACGTCCAACTTGCCTGGTCGAAATCTTCCATTGCGCGACGCCGCGCGGCCTCGTCCATCCCCAATTTTTCGGCCAGCATACGCTCGACTGCCGCCGCTAGCTCTGGAGCGTAGGAGAAATCATACGTAGTTCCCACTTTGCCACGAAATTGTGATTCGAGCGCGCCGAAGCACATGAGCACCCGCCAGATGTTTGCCCGGAACTCCTCCGCACGGCTTTCCGGCAAGCAGGGCTCAAAGTAAGCCTCGCCCTCGTCGCCATCGCTACGCAACGACATCTGCTGGGAATAGATGCCCCTGCGTGTGGGAATCCCCTCCAATGCGCCAAAGGCACCCATTCGGCCCAGCGCGTAGACGAATTTATGCTCCCCCTCTATCCAGTACAACTGTTGATTGAGGAAGCCGTAAAAACGACGCTCCACGCCCGGACCTGTGTAGTAGCGGCCATTCCACACAAACTCTGGGTCAGGCTCCGGTGGATCGGGCAACTCGATCTCCTCAGCCTGGACAGTGGCAATCAAGGCCGCGCGCAGGAGCGGCGTCAGCCGTGGGTCGCCCCAGTTGGCCAGTACCTGCGGCAGATAGGAGCGCAAGATTTGGATGTAATACCCGGCAGGACTATCCCGACTCACCGGTTGGTTCGGACCGATAAACTCGACCAGCATCCGCCCCAGAGCAGGCAGCGCCCGTTCATCATGCATCGCTGCTAACCCAAAGCCAGCGAGCCAGCGCTCATGGGCATACGGACTCATCAGATAGTGCATAAGCGCCGCTGGCGCCTCGGGGATACGCATAACACCGAGAGAGGCTAGCGCAAAGAGTGTGTCCGTCTCCTCAGTCGTGTCTGGCCCGGCAAGTGCCACATCGTGTATCGGGGCGCTATCTTCCTCACCTTCCTCAATCTCAGGCTCCGGGATAGGTCTGGGTTGTCCGGGGGCAAAGCGGTGGGCGATCATGACTAGATTGTCTGGCGAGGCTTTCCCCAACGCTGCGTGAAATCAGCCAGGTACTCCAGCGCGCCTTCAACCGCCTCTTCATACCCGAAGTCGCTGCCGAGTAGCATGAACGCTTTGTATAGCTGCCGTGCGGTCAGTGGCGCGCCATCGGCCGCGGCGAAGCGGCGCAGAAAGCTTGAGTGACTCATACGTTCATTTCCTCACGTTTGCCCTGGTTCCGCTATTCTTCGCTAGCTTACTCTCTCTCGCTGGCCATGCAAAGAGCGGTTATGTGGCGTGTCCGTCATCGCCAGTATAGCTACTTCGCGTTGTCGGGCAGGCCAAAGTTGGCGCGGGAGGGGAGCGCCGTGCCGAGAGCGATCAGCAGCAGTCCGGCGAGGCCGATGGGGACGAACGCGAACTGCGGCTGGTGCGCGAGATCCCAGAATGCGCCGCCGAGCAGCGGACCCAGGAAGGCGACGCCGTAGCTGAGCATGAGTGTCACGCCGGTCAGCCGGGCGACGGAGGAGCGGTCGAAGAGCAGCGCGGGCAGCCCAATGCCGAGCGCGAAGACGAACGACGAGCCGCCGCCCAGACACGCCGCCCAGACTGGCTGCCATTCAATCGGCGCGATGACCAGGCCAAGAATCGCCACCAGACAGAGCGCCCCCGCCGCCACGAACGGCCAGCGGTGGCCAACCAGCCGCTGCGCGAAGACAGTGACCAGCAGCCCCACCGGTAGCTGGATGGCGTTGAGGACACCGAGTGCCAGCGGGGTCGCATCCTCCGCGCCGATGGCCTGGTTGTACGGCGGTATCCAGGCGTTCATGCCAAAGTAGACAAGGCTGCCCGCGCCGAGCAGGATGCCCAGGTGGAGCGCGCTGATCCGGCGGCGAGCGGGCGCTGCTGGTTGTGCTAGCGTGGATGATCGCGCGGGCTGCGTCGCGGCGGCGGGCGGCGCGAAGATCGAGCCAGAGCGCCAACGCGAGCACCGTCGGTATGGCCCAGAGCAGCAGCGCGCCCGGCCAGCCATCCCCGCCAAAGAAGTAGCCCATTAGTGGCAGCGTGAAGGCGGCGGCCAGCGTCTCGCCCAGGATCAGCCCGTCGCTGAAGAGCGCGGCCACCAGACCGATGCGCGCCGGGAACCACTGGCGCGCCAGCACCGGCACGGATGTCTGCGCCAGCGTGATGCCCGCCCCCAGCGCCACGGTGAAGAGATAGAGCGGAAATGCCGTGGGCCAGAGGCCGCGCAGTATCGCGCCCGCCGCCAGCAGCGCCAACCCCACCGCCACGATGCGCCGCCCGCCGAAGCGTCCCGCCAGCAATCCGGCGGGCAGGGCGAAGGCGCACATCAGCAGGAGCGGGAGCGAGGTTAGCAGGCCGGTCGCCGTGTAGGAGAGGCGCAGGTCGCGCTGGATCAGCGGCAGCACAGGCGGGACCGCCAGGATGACGCTGCGCAGGTTGACGCCGACGAAGACGATCAATGCGAAGACGAGCAGCGTGCGTCCCCTGCCCGTCACCTGCTCGGTATGATCCGCGATGTCGCCTGGGGATAGCGTGGCGTTGTCCGTGGCGCGGAGGTCGTGCGCCGATGGATGCTCGCCTTGAGCCGATGACGGCGCGACGTTCTCCATGGACTCCTCTGATTTTCAGACGTTTGGGTGGGCTGATGTGAATTCACTGTATCATAGGCGTCTCTCAGAGACAGCGCCAGCGAGACCCGGCAGGGCTAACAAATGGCTAACGATTTGACAGGCGTGCGCGGGTTGCATACAATCGCGGGGCATATATCTTCCCGTGAGAATGTGTGGGCAATCAGGGGTTGATGCGCTGGCGGGGATATCGCCAGATAGCTTCCATCCGGGATGAGAAGCCCACTGGAGAGCGTTTATTCCGTGTGCCGCTCTGGCGGCGTTGGGTTGGGCAGGGAGGTTTGCGGGCATGCGATGGTCATACCACGTGCGTCGTGCCAAAGGAACCGGACTCTATCAGGCGGCAGCGGTAAAGGGAGCGCGCGGACAGCGACGGCAACGTGTCGTCGGAGGACTTGTCTTGCTGGCGGGGATAGTACCGCTGCTGCTCTCGGCGTGCGGCTTTCAGAGCAGCGGAGGCGCCTTGCTGGCTGCTGACCAGACCTTCGTCTATCCGTATTCACGCGGTGATAGCAGCACCACGACGGTGAAAGACCCGGTGCTCGATCCAGCCGCGATGGCCTATGCGGCAGACTCGACGTTCAGCAGCATGATGTATTCGGGACTGGTGACGTTCTCACCAGACTTGCAGGTGGTTGGCGATGCGGCCACGAGCTGGGATATAGACTCCACTGGAACGATCTATACCTTCCATCTGCGGCCCAATATGCACTTCAGCGATGGCACGCCGCTGACCGCGACGGACTTTGCCTATAGCATCAATCGCGCGCTCGATCCGAACCTCTGCAGCAAACTCGACGTGGATACCTACGGCGACCACGGCTCACAATATTGCTTTCCGGGGTTGGTGCAGGGCTACCTTGGCCACATCGTTGGCGCGGTGGACTATAACAACGGTACTGGCAAGCCAGTCAACGGCGAGGGCAATAACCCGGGCACCAGCGTCAACGTTATCGATCCGCAGACACTGCAAATCCGCCTCGACGCTCCAATTGCCTATTTCCTCGAGGCGCTGACCTATCCGTTCTCGTATCCGGTCGAGCAGAAGCTGGTCGAGCGCTATCCCAACGGGACCTGGGTGCAGCATCTGGATGAAGGCGGCACCAACGGACCCTACAGGGTCGCGCAGTATGATGCGACCTCGAAGCCACAGCAGATCATCCTCGAGGATAACCCCTACTGGGAGCAGGCCTGGGGGAAGAAGCTGACGCTGAAGAAGATCGTCCGCCCCATCTACCCAATCGTGGATAACGAGTACGCGGACTATCGTGCGGGCAAGTGGGACTACACCGATGTGCCGTCGCAGAGCTACTTCACGGCGCGCGGCCAGAGTGACTTCAATCAGGTGCCGCTGCTGGCCGAGAACTACTTCGGCCTCAACTTTGACCAGCCGCCAATGAACAACTTGCAGGTGCGCCAGGCGCTCTCGCTCGCACTCAACAAGCAGCTGCTGGTGGACCGGGTCGAGAACGGCGGCGCGATTCCGACGAACCACATCGTGCCGAAGGGGCAGCCGGGCTACTTTCCTGGCCTGGTGACGCCCGGCTCCAACCCTACCCAGTCGCTCACGGGCGACCAGGCGCAGGCGCTGCAACTGCTGAAGGCGGCGCGTGCCACCTGCAATACGATAAATCCGATCACCGGGCTGGCACCGCCAGAATGCCCCTACATTATGGGTTCGCACCCGGAGGCGATCAATATCAACGTCTCCAGGAACGCGACGCGCGTCGCCATCGCCACCTTCGCGGCGCAGCAGTGGAATACTGTCCTGGGGCTGAATATCCAGGTGGTGCCAACGGACAGTCTTGGAAAGAACATCATTCAGCATGGCCCGTATCAGATGTGGGTCATTGGCTGGTTGGCGGACTATCCCGACCCGCAGGACTGGCTCTCGCTCCAGTTCACCACCAACACCGGCAATAACGCCTCGGATGTTCACGACCCGGCTCTCGATAAGCTCTTCAAGCAGGCCGATCTCGAACGCGACCCGACCAAGCGTATGGCGCTCTATAATCAGGCCGAACAGATGGTCGTCAACGAGGTGCCGTGGATTACCTACGAGCAATCGAAGGCGCTCTGGCGGCAGCGCCCGTGGGTGCGCGGCTTCGGCCTGAACTCGCTCGGGCTGATGGTGGATACTGCCTGGCCGAATGTCTACATTGCCGCCCACTAGCGCGCCGTGGCGCAACACGTGCATGTTTCTCACGCCGGGGTAAATGGTTAGAATTCGTAACACGGGGTGTGTCGAGTGGCCTTCTTCCGCTTCATTAGTATGGAGTGGGAGAAGGCTTATACATGGCAATGAGAACGACATGAGTGTCATCCAGCGCGCCTTTAAAACCGAACTGGCACTTAATGATCAGCAGGTGACCGCATGCAAGCAACATGCAGGGGCAGCACGCTGGGCGTATAACTGGGGGCTGACACGCAAGCAGGAAGCGTATCGGACAACCGGGACGAGTCCTTCGGCCATGGAATTGCACCGCGAACTTAATGCACTCAAGCGGACTGCTGTCCCTTGGATGTATGAGGTATCCAAGTGCGCCCCGCAAGAAGCGTTGCGCAACCTAGACCGATCCTACGCCAACTTCTTTCGCCGCGCCAAACTCAAGCATGAAGGGAAGCTGCTTGACAGGGTGGGCTACCCACAACGCAAGACGCGCAAACACGGGCTGGGCAGTTTCCGCCTGACGGGGACCATTGTCGTCTTCCCTGACGCCATCCAATTGTCCCGGCTGGGACGGTTGCGACTCAAAGAACGTGGCTATGTGCCCATTGGCGCCAAAATTCTCTCCGCGACAGTGAGCGAGCGAGCTGGACACTGGTATGTCTCACTACTCGTTGAGCTGGAACAGCATGTCCCCGTGAATACTGGGCCGGTGGTGGGAGTAGATCTGGGGGTGAAGGCGTTGGCCACTCTCTCGGATGGCACTGTCGTTGTCAACCCCAGGCCACTCAAACGACGGCTCAAGAAGCTCAAACGCTTACAGCGAGCAGTCTCGCGCAAGCAGAAGGGCAGCCAGAACCGCAAGAAGGCTGTACGTCGTCTCACGCAGCTGCATCGCCGCATCGCCCAGCAACGTGCCAACACCTTGCATCAACTCACCAGCCGACTGGCGAAAACCAAGTCTGTCGTCGTGGTAGAAGATCTCAACGTGGCAGGTATGCTGAAGAACCATCATCTAGCGCAGGCGATCAGCGATGTGGGATTTGGGGAGTTCCGGCGACAATTGACCTATAAAGCGGCCTGGTATGGCAGTCGGGTCGTGGTGGTCAGTCGCTGGGAACCGTCAAGCAAGACGTGTTCAGGATGCGGTGCGGTTAAGGTGGAGTTGACACTTGCCGAGCGGGTCTATCGCTGCACAGCATGTGGCCTGGTGCTTGACCGTGATCTCAACGCCGCCATAAATTTGAGTAAGCTGGCCGGGAGTTCCTCGGACAGTCAAAACGCCTGTGGAGGGGAGAGCCCTGGCCCAGTCGCGAGACTGCGGTGAAACTGTCCTCAATGAAGCAGGAACTAAACATGTGTCATGCCTCGGCATGAAGCAGTAAGTTTTAGAGAACGGTACACAATTGTACTCCGGCGCTTTTATGCTCTAATGGCGGATGTCCTATACATCACATACCCACGTCGCCATTCCCGCGTATACAGTGATAGTGCTACCGCTGAGGGCTATCGCTTCTGACCACCCGCCCGATGCAGAATACTATCCAGAGGACTTCTCGATCTCGCAGGACACTATGACCGGAGGCCAATGTGTTGAACGACCCGAATAATGTCAATGTACAGGCCCCCCCGCCGGGGTACCCCTACCAATCGCCGCAGCCCTCCCCAGAGATACAGTACTACGCCCAGCGGCAGGGCTATGCGCGCAGCATGGTCTGGCAGACGGTCATTACCTCGCTGCTGGTGATTGTCGCATTCGCCTCGGGTTGGTTCGGCAACGCCTTCGTCAACCGGAACAACTATGTCTCGCCGACGAGTGACGAACATCTGATTTTGCAGGCCTGGGACGCCGTCACTAACAACTTCGCCGTCACCAGCCAGCTCAACACCAAGAAGATGGCCTACGCCGCGATTGACGCGATGGTCAATAGCCTTGGCGATACCGGGCACAGCCGCTTCCAGACGAAAGCGGAGTTCGACGACGAACAGAACCAGCTCAATAACGCCGCATCGGTGGGTATCGGTGTCTATCTGAGCGGCGGCGGGGCGACTCCCATACGCATTGACGCCATCATTCCCGACTCGCCTGCGGCCAAGAACGGCCAGTTGAAGCCGGGCGACTTCATCATCGCGGTGGACCACCAGGACATCACCGGCAAGACGATTGATCAGGCGCGCCCGCTGATTACCGGCAAGGCCAAGACGCCGGTGACGCTGACCATCAAGCGCACCAGCGCCACCCCGCCGACCACCTTCGACGTCACGCTGATACGCGATAGCTTCACGTCGCCGATTGTGGTCCCCTACATCATTCCGTCGCTCAACATCGCCTTTATCCAGATCACCCAGTTCGCCGAGGGTACCGATGACCAGCTGAAGCAGGCGCTCAAGGCCGCCAAAGCCGCGCATGTGCAGGGCATCGTGCTCGACCTGCGCGACAACCCCGGCGGCTATCTGGACCAGGCGGTTGATGTCGCCAGCGAGTTCATCCCCGCAGGGCCGAACAAGAATGTGCTGATCGTGCGCACCCGGACGGACAAGCAGACCATGGCCGTGAAGTCTGGCGGCCTGGCGACCGATACCCCGCTGACGATCCTGGTGAATAACAACACCGCCAGCGCGGCGGAAATCGTCACAGGCGCGATCAGGGTCAACCGGCCCGATGTGCATGTTATCGGCGAGAAGACCTTTGGCACCGGCACCGTCCTGCAGCCATTCACGCTTTCGGATGGCTCGGTGGTCCTGCTTGGCGTCGCGGAGTTCCTGCTGCCGGATGGCTCGTCCATCTATAACAAGGGCATCCAGCCGGACCAGCCAGTCACGCTGCCCAAGGATGTCGTGCCCGTCTCGGCGCTGGTGGCGAAGAACCTGAACTACACGCTCAAGCAGATCGAGCAGGCGGGCGATACGCAACTGCTCAAGGGGCTGGAAGATATCAGCGGCCAGAACCTGGAGCAGCCCGCCGCGTAGCAGGCCATTCACAACGTGAAACCGCGCGCGCCCTCAACGTCTCCATCTTGGGAAACGAAGAGGGCGCGATTTTATGAAGGCGTTATCGAGGCAATCAGGCTCACGCGGGCGTGAAGAGCCAGACGGTGAAGATGATCGCCGCGATGCTGAGGATCAGACCAATGATCGAGGTGATCAGTCCCTGGCGCTTCGGCACGCGGAAAGACGTGAAGATGCCCCGCAGGCCCGCGTAGACGCCATAGACGCCGAGCAGCGCGAAATAGATGATGACACGCTGGAAGGCGAAGGCGGTGATGGCCGAGACGATCAGCGATGCGACAGCCGCCAGGAGCGATCTCAGCCCGTAGGTGTTTACCGGCTTCGCTGCCACAGCTGGCGACACTGGTGGCGCTGCCGCCGCGCGCCATAGGGATCGGGTTGGTTCTGCACGGTTCTCCTCCTTAATATTCTTCTCCACCACACAGGGTGGCCGCATCAGACGCCAGTGTACAGGCAATCTGCTGGCGATTCTACAGGGTGAGGTGAAATTGCGTGTTATGGAGAAGCTGGCATGCGCGTTGTGGAGCACAGCCGGTGCGTATTCTGGCGGAAATAGTGGGTGTGGCGCGGGCCCGCAATCGGCTCTCCTCGCCGCGCAAAAGCTTGCTCGATTCCCGCACTTGAAGTGCCTTCGGGATAGCCTTTTCAGCCTATTACCCAGGACCATTGGGGGCTTCGGGATAATCTGTATCCAGCCGCAGTAACCCTCTATAAATGGAACCCTGTCAGACGCTGCGGAAAAGAAGAGTAATATCCCATGTCCAAGCCTCTGCGGAATCAGCCGCTTGTCGTCGCGAGGGGAGATGATCCATCGCTGGCAGCCGAAACGAAGGATGCGGCGATGCTCCTGCGCGAGTCGGTGGCGCATCTCGAAACCGCCATGCGCCTCATCGCGCAGGCCACATTGCTTCACCCCGCGCTGGATGAATCGTTGGGGATCGAGGCCCAGCGTCTCATCGGCGTGCGTCAGGTGCTGCGATCCGAGATTCGGACGGTCGAGCGCCATCGCTACCAGGACTGATGCGGCACGCGGGCGGTGAGCGCTAGTCCAGCCAGGCGCGGATCGCGTCGGCGATTGCCGCTGGCGCCTCGATGTGAGCGTAATGGCCAACGCCGGGCAGCAACGCCAGGCGGGCGTTATCCAGCCGCTCGGCCAGGAAGCGGGCGTATTTGGGTGGCGTCATGCGGTCTTCTTCGCCCGTCAGCACCAGCGTCGTCTGGGCGATATGCCCCAGCTCGCTCATCATATCGAAGCTGTCACATGCCGCGAGATCGCGATGCAACGTACCCGCCGCGATGGGCGGCAGATGTTTATTGAATTCACGCGCCTGTTGCATATGCCCTGGCGCGAAGCCCTGTTCCACCAGCTCCGTCTTAGCGGCCTCCGGGTCGGTACGCGCCTGCTCCAGCAGAGCGGGCAGCACCCGCAGACGCGCGCCCGCCCCCACCAGCACCAACCGGCTGACCAGGGGGGGGTAGTCCACCGCCATCCGTAGCGCAATCGCGCTCCCCAGTGAATGGCCCACCAGACAGACATGGCTGAGCGTGCGGCGTGTCAGCTCGGCACGCACCGCCCCCGCGTAATCATCAACAGACATCGTGGTTGGGCCGGGTCGGTCGAGCAGCGCGCCGTGCCCCGGCAGGTCGAGCGCGAGCGCGGCATACTGCGGCAGGCAGGCGATGACGGCGTCCCAGACCTGGGCGCTATCGCCTGAGCCGTGAAGAAATACAATCGTAGGCGATGCGCTTCTGGCGCTACTCATGGATATGCCTCTTTCGTCGCAACAGAATTAGCATATCGCGCACGTGGCGGATTCTGCTATATCTGGAACGTTCTGGCGGGCGCTGCGTCGCGCGCATGGCCCGTTGGGGCGGGCCGGGTATCCACTCCCGTTGTCGCCGTGAATGTCCTGCCCGCACAGTTGGGCGTACTACGGCATGTCCGACCGACGTCTCGCACCGCGACACCACCACGATCGCGAACACCTTGGGTGGGTTTCATGCCGGCCGGGGGCGCAGGCCGTCGAGCGTGGCCAGGAGGATTGGCTCGATATAGCGGGTGTCACCGTGGATCGTGGCGATGGCGATGATCATGTCGAGAATCTGCTCAAGCATGAGCGTGTCACGGACCTCGTGGGTGAGCTGTGCGGCGGCGAGGAGCGGTCGGCCAGCACCGAGCACGCGGGCGCGGCTCTCGCTGAAGATGGGGTTACGCCTGTCTGAGTGCGCGAGCAGCTCTGAGGCGACGTGGTGCTTGGTGGTCGCGAAGGCGAGGAACCGATGCAGCCAGACCATCAGCACGTCTCCCGGCGTCTCGCCATCGACCGTCTCGGCAAACTCGCAGATGGCATCAACTTCGTCGGTGAACAGCGCCTCAAGGAGCTCACGGCGGCCAGGAAAGTTGCGATACAGTGTCGCCATCCCGACACCGGCGCGGCGCGCGATCTCGGCCATCGACACCTCAGCCGCAGGATCGGCGAACGCGGTACGGGCGGCGGCAAGGATCTTGTCGCGATTGCGCGCGGCGTCGGCGCGCCTTTCAGGCGATGGCCGGGGCGGTTGGGACGAGATCGGCTGAGGCATTGACAACTCCTAAGTGGATAGGCTATCCTCTTTGCTGAAGCGGATATACTCTCCGTTTTAGCTCGAAGTCTATCACACATCCGCGACTGACTCGTGGCGACTCAAGGAGGTTTCCATGGACTACCGACCTCTCGGACGTACCGGCGTTCCGGTCAGCCAGCTATGCCTTGGCGCGATGATGTTCGGCGCCTTTGGCAACTCTGATCACGACGCGGCGATCCGAATCATCCACCGCGCATTGGACGCAGGGATCAACTTCATCGACACCGCCGATGGCTACTCCGCTGGCGAGTCAGAAGTGATCGTCGGCAAGGCGCTGGCAGGCGGTCGGCGCGACAACGTTGTGCTCGCCGTCAAGTTCGGCGTTCCTTTTGACCAGAACCCTAACCATCGCGGAGCGTCGCGGCGGTGGATCATGGAGGCGGTCGAGGGCTCGCTACGTCGGCTGCAAACCGACTGGATTGACCTCTACCAGGTGGGTGTTCCCGATCCGAACACCGATATCGACGAGACCCTCGGCGCCCTGTCTGATCTCGTCCATGCTGGCAAGATTCGCTCCTTCGGCGCGTCGAAAGTTCCTGCCTCTGCGATCGTCGAGGCCCAGTGGACCGCCGAGCGCCGCGGCCACGAACGGTTTCGTACCGAGCAGCCTCCCTACTCGCTCCTGACCCGCGCCATCGAATACGACGTGCTGCCAACTTGCCTGCGCCACGGCATGGGTGTGTTGACCTACAGCCCGCTGGCTGGTGGCTGGCTGTCGGGCAGATATCGCAAGGGGCAAGATGTCAGCGGGCCAGGCTCGGCCGCTCGCGCCCAGCGCTCCGGAGTCTATGACGTCAGCAACCCCGCCAATGCCGCAAAGCTCGAAGCCGCCGACGCTTTCGGCGCGCTTGCTGACGAGGCCGGGATCACTCTCATCCAGATGGCGATTGCCTTCGTTACACGCCACCCTGCGGTCACCTCCGCGATCATTGGCCCACGCACCATGGAGCACCTGGATACCTACCTCGCCGCCGACGGGATCGTCCTGCCCAGCGATCTACTTGATCGCATCGACCAGGTCGTTCCTCCCGGAGTCACAATCAACGTCGACGACAACATGTGGAACGTCGGCACACCAGCGCTCAGTGCGGCCTTCCGCCGCCGGTAGACCACACGAGCAGCCGGTACAGGTCATACGTGAATCGACTCACGCAGCCAACATCGTCAGCGCGCAGATGGCCGAATCTGAGCGTAAGGGCGACGGTCAACCCGTCAGTGCAACACGGCAATTGGAGCGCGACGCGGGATTCACCCGACTCGTAACTACTCGTGCGTGAGACTTGCGGTAAACCGCGTTCGGGTTGGCGACCATTCGTATGGAATACTTCTGGCCTGCTGTATGCCACCCAGCGCCCTGCTGGCTCGTACTTGCAGGGAGAGCGGCTGTGCGCGGTCGCAGAGAAGGGGCCAGGCATGACCGATGGCAACGCAAACGCGCGGGCAGCGTTGGGTGGCGCGGGCGAATGGCTGGCTGCTGGCTGGCTGGAGGCATGAGGCTATCGCGTCGTGGCGCGCAACTGGCGCTGCGCCTATGGCGAGCTCGATCTTATCGCCGAGGAGGCGGACGAGCTGGTCTTTGTCGAGGTAAAGACGCGCCGGGGTGTCGCGCATGGTGCGCCAGAAGAAGCAATTACCACCCGCAAACGCGCCCATCTGATCGACGCCGCGCAGTGGTATCTCGTGGAGCATCAGCGCGAGACACAGCCCTGGCGTATCGATGTGATCGCCATTCAGCTCGATGGGCGCGGCAGACTGACCGATGTGCGCCACTATCGCAGCGCGATTGCGCTGGAAGAGGAGTAGTTCGCGATGCAGGATATGTTCGAGAACGCCAAGCGGGTGGCCAGCACCGCCGTCGAGCGGGCAGCCTGGGAGGCTGACAAAGTGCGCCGCACCGGCGCGCGCCAGCGTGAAATAGACCTGTTGAGGCGCGAGCGGTCGGCGGCGGTCGAGCAACTGGCCGGAGTGCTGCTCGATCTGGACCGGCGCGGCGAGCTGACCCAGGGGCCGCTCGTGGCGATTGCCGCGCGCCTGAAGGCGCTCACCGACGATGTCAACCGTGGTGAGAGTGAGATCACCGCGATCCGCAACGAGACCTTTGTGCCGGGCACCATCAGTATCAACGTCCAGCGCAAGGACGATCCCAACGCGCTGACGCCCACCAGCAGCAGCACCCATACGACGTGCCCCTCGTGCGGGCGGAGCGTCCGCCGGAGCGCCGCCTTCTGCTCGGCCTGCGGGGCAAAACTGAAGTAGCGCCGCCCCTTCCCACGGAATCGGCGCGACGCGGTACAATGTGCTGATGGGCAGCGCCGGGTATGATGCTGTCGGTTATGGCGCTGGATGCACGATTCCGTGGGAGACGAACACACATGGCGAAGGCCGATACGACCACAGGCAAGACAACGCAGCAGACACAACGTACGCAGCACAATGGGCAACGCCCGCGCACACCAGGCGTCTATGGCCGCGAGAAGATCGCGGAGAACCAATTGGAGCCGTGGCCCAATCCCCGCACCGGACGCGACTACATCATCCACTTCGAGATACCGGAGTTCACCTGTCTCTGCCCGCGCTCCGGCTATCCCGACTTCGCCACCATCGTCATCGACTACGCGCCGGGGCCGTCGGTGGTGGAACTGAAAAGCCTCAAGCTGTATATCAATGGCTTCCGCGACCGCGCGCTCAGCCACGAGGCCGCCGCCAACGCCATCCTCGATGATCTGGTGGGCGTGCTTGCGCCGCGCTGGATGCGGGTCGTGGCGGAGTTCAATGTGCGCGGCAACATCAAGACGAATATCACCGCCGAACATGCCGCGCTCGACTACGCTGGCCCGCGTCCGGTCTACCAGCGCCCGTCATTCAGCGGCATCTAGGACTCTTTCTCGCCCTCCGGCGGCGATGATTGCCGGGCGCACGTTGTTATGGTGATCGTCGTGCTCGTGCTGCCTGGCGCGCTCTGGGGTCGCCATGGCCCGCGCGCCCTTGTGGTGCTGCTTATCCTCCTGGGGCATGTCCGCCGTTGGCCCGGCCGCGCCTATGGTGCTGTTGTGCGCCTGCACCTCATGCAGAATCGCCGCGATATCGCCCGCGGTCTCGCGCTGGCCAGACGCCCATGAGTTTACCTCCGCGCCCAAGAGCAGGATGAGCGCAAGGTAGTAGAAGAAGATCAGGATGACGATGGCGAACGCCGCCACCGAGCCATAGTTATCGGGCCGGAGCGCGATAGTTTCGTAGATTGGGAAAAGCAGCTCGTAGAGCACCAGCAGTCCCGCCGCCAGCAACGTGCCCCGCCAAACCTCGGAGAGTCGTACCCGGCGATTGGGCACGACGATATAGATCACGCTAAAGAGCACCAGCGCGACGACGAACGCGACCAGCAGGCCAACCAGGTGAATCAGCAGGCCATTGACCGTCGCTCCGGCGTTGCTTTGCTCGATAGCGTTGATGATCGCCTGTGGCACAAATGACGCCAGCAGAAATATCGGCGCCAGCACGACGTAGAGCATCAGCATCCCGATGGCCATCAGATTCTGGCGCAAAGAGCCGCGGCTGCGCAGCCGGAAGATGACGCCAAACAGTTTTCCAGCGCGATGAACAGCCGCGAACCAGTAAAGATCGCGACAAGCAGGGCAATGATGAAAATCCCGCCCGCCTGGCGTCGCAGATTGTTCAGCGCCACCTCCGCCACGACGCCGCCCGTCCCTGAGCTGCCCCCTGGGAGCGCGTTGGCGATAGCTTCAACCAGTGCTTGCTGGCTTCCGGGCGAGACCGTCGTGAGGATGAATCCGGCAATGGCCAGCAGCGCCAGCAGAATCGGGAACATGGTCATCAGGATGTTGTAGGCCAGCATGCCCGACAAATTGAAGACCCAGTCGTTGCTCACCTTCTGCCAGAAATGGAGCAGTGGCCTGGCACGCTCTTTCAGGCGCTCGATCTGAATACTTCTCGCGGTCATTGTGTGGTGTGCCATCGCCGTACTCCATCTTCGCTTCTATCCGCCGCCGGGCTGATAGTCGCCCGCAACGCCTGAAGATTTCTGTACAAATTGTATGCCAAAGCCGTCGTATACTGAGGGCGAAATGTCCAGCGCATCCATGGAAGGCGTGGAAGGAGCGGCGACACATGCAGCAACGCAGAAAACCATCGACGATAACGGCGCGCGGCGAGTTCGAGCGCTATACCTTCGAGACCGGGCCAATGGAGAATAATGTCTATCTGCTCATCTCGCCCCAGACGCGCGAGGCCGTGCTGATCGACGCCTCGGACGACGCGGATCGGCTCGCCGAGGAGGTGGCGAAGCAACGGGCACGGGTGCGGATGATTCTGCTGACGCATGGCCACGCCGACCACTGGGGGGCGCTGGGTCAACTGCGCGATACGTGGGGCGTGCCGGTGGGCATCCACCTGGCCGACGCCGATATGCTGCCGCTCACGCCCAATTTTGCCCTCGACGATGGCCAGCGCATCGGGCTTGGTTCCGGCGAGATTCATGTCCTGCACACGCCCGGCCACACGCCCGGCGGTGTCTGCTTCCTCGCCGACGGCTGCCTCTTCAGCGGCGACACGCTCTTCCCCGGCGGCCCCGGCGCGACCAAACAGCCCCTCGGCGATTTCCCGCTGATTATGACCAGCCTGCGCGAGAAGCTCTTCGTCCTGCCCGATAGCACGCTGGTGCTGCCCGGTCACGGCAAGCCAACCACCATCGGCAAAGAGCGTCCCTCGCTGGACGAGTGGCAGGCGCGCGGCTGGTAGCAGTCGGGACAACATCAGGCAGGTGAAGGCAAGGAACCTCTGCCTGCAACTATAGCCAGACAGAGGTTCCTGATCGCGCGCCTGGTGGTGAAAGCGAACCTGGCTACGGCGAGCTACATCCAGATATACTCTTCGGCGATTGCGCCGTCCCTCCATTTTGCGACGGTCACCATTCGGTTACCAGCCCCGAACTCCCCAACCACACACGTCCACTCGCCGGATCCAAAGCCAATTGGATGGGACGTGATTTGGGGAGGTGTTGTGCCGCCAGTGGATTCGACCATGGCCTTCATGGCATCGATATGCGCCTGGATGCCCCTGGTGGGAGGCTGTCCGTTGACGACGACGAGCACGTCGTCCGTGTGGTAATGGGCGAAGACGCCGTCCCAGGCAGCGCCATTCCACCCCTTGAAGTCAAGCTCGTCCATGCCTTCGAGGTTTTGAGTCACTTCCTCATTTGCCATGCGTAGCTGTCCTTTCTACGTGGTGGGAAAAGCTCCCCAGGCTCGTTCGCACATGTATGCTGGTCAGCCTGATGAACGCCATCATATCACGCAACGTTACACGGATGGCATAGTCTTGAAACCTGGAAGACATCGCCTGTTCTAAAATTGGCGGTGTCTTCGCCTGTTTGTCGTGATATCTGGGCATGCATGCCGGTCGCATGATAGAATAGCGCCAATCCAGCCACCATAGCGCTGATGGCCGCATGAAAGTGATGACGCCGCATGCCCCGACGCCCGCGCTCACAGTCGCCCATGCCCGCACCTGACGCCGCCGACTCGCTCTTCGCCGATCTGCTGGACGACGAGATTGGCGCATCCGAGGATGAGGCGAACGACGCTGGCAACGCTGGCGAAGATGGCGGCATGGGAAAGAGCGGCATCCCGCCCGCGATCTCCTACCAGTCCGCCAGCGCAACGCCCGAGACGGCGCTGGATGATCCCGACCTGCCCTACTGGCTGGCGCTCAATCGCGTGCGCGGCATTGGCCCGGCGCGCTTCCGACTGCTGCTGGAGGGCTTTGGCAGCGCACGTGGCGCATGGGAGGCTGGCCCGGCGGATTGGCAGGCGGCTGGGCTGGATAGCCGCAGCGTGGCGGCGCTGGACCAGCAGCGGCGGCGCATCGAGCCAGAGGCCGAGGTCGAGCGGCTTGTCAGGCTGCATATCGGCGCCGTGCGCACGATAGACCCGGCGTATCCCCGGCTGCTACAGGAGATTCCGCTGCCACCGCCAGTCCTCTACGTCCGCGGGACAGTCGCGCCAGCGGATGAGTGGGCGCTCGCCATCGTCGGCACGCGGCGGGCTAGCCCCTATGGCAAGCAGATGACCGAGCGGCTGGCGGGCGAGCTAGCGCGGCAGGCGATCACCGTTGTCAGCGGGCTGGCGCGCGGCATCGATACCGTCGCCCATCAGGCGACGCTGGCGTCGGGTGGGCGTACCATCGCGGTGCTGGGGTGCGGCCCCGATCTCGTCTACCCTCCCGAAAACGCGAAACTGGCGGCGCGCATCGTTGAGAGTGGAGCAGTCATCACGGAATTTCCTCCAGGCACACAGCCAGAGGCGGGCAACTTCCCCGCGCGTAACCGGCTGATTAGCGGCCTCTCGCTGGGCGTGCTGGTGACGGAGGCGCCAGCACGCCCAGCGGCGCGTTGATTACCACCCGCTTCGCCGCCGAGCAGGGGCGCGACATCTTCGCCGTACCCGGCAACGCGACCAGCCGGAGCAGCATCGGCGCGAACCGGCTGATTCAGGATGGCGCGAAGATGGTGTTGAAGCCAGCCGACCTAGTATCCTTCGTGAATGAGGCCAGGGAAGCGTGGGAGGCAAGGGGGAATCCAAACGCCTCCATGACGTTCTCCACCACCTGCACAGGCGCAACAACGGGTGCCAATGGCGCGTGCTGAGCATAGCGCGAACGCGAAATGCCCAAGTCAAAGGCCCGCTGCTGAATCGACCGCCGAGTGCGCGTCGGGAACATCTCAGACAACGCCTCCCAGGTCAATTGCGGGAAGTAGTGACGTAACAGCGCATCCTCTTCGGCAGACCAGCAGAGCCGTCGTCCTCGTACAGTAACAATTTCTTGCCGGGAAACGCATCCTCCTGCCCATTGCATGTAGAGTCCTAGCACCCGTTGACTGACACGGCCAATCAACGCCTCCTCAAGGGCAAGCGCCAGCACTCGGGCTTGCGCCTGGCGCGACCACTCACCAAACGTTTGTCGCATGCGTTCGGCAATGTTAGCAGCCCGTTGAGCGAGTAACCACGCATGGGACGATACTGGCCGTGTCGCGCGCAGGGAAGCAAGTTCCTCTTGAGCAGCTCTGCATTGCAATCTTTGCGCGCCGCGCCTCCGCAAACAATTCGGCGGCAATATCGTCATCGTCGAGTTGGTTTGCCCGGCGTATTGCGCGCTCAAATGCAGCCCTATGCTGGACAATGGCCTGCTCGACTTGCGATACATCACCAGTTTGGGAGCGCTCGCGTTCTTCGGCGATGCGGGCAAGGTTCTGAATATCACGCTCATCCAGCGTGAGCAGTGCAGCAAATGCAGTGCAGAGAGCGTCTTCAATCTGGTGCGCGCCAACTTCGAGACAATCCCATGCGCGCCAGCCGTTCCGATCGGACCCACGGCACTTCATAGCGACACGGGCCTCATGCTGATCGACCGTCAGCGCCTGGTGATGAGTCGCGCAGCGGACACGCCCCAGCGCCAGGAACCGCACCTCACCTGCCCGCTCATGGGTGGGTGAACGTCGCGGCTGATACAGCCTCGGTACAGCAGTCGTCCGTCTGGGTGCCCAGACTGGACGCTCACTCACGACGTGGTCATAACACCACCAGAACAGGTCGCCATCGACGAGTGGCGTGTGACATACCCGCGGCCGATCGCTTTCAGGCTCAAGTGCGACCTGGCCCTTCCGCGTGCGCCAGCCGAGATAGACGACATCAGACAAAATATGTTGCGCCTGCTGCCATCGGAAGAGATACCCACCACGCGCCTCGTCACGTGGCCGCCGCAGATCAAAATAACGGGTGGCACGTGGGTCGACATCTGGCCCAAAGAACGGCCAGAGCAGGCCATCACGCTCCCATTGCCGTGACAACTCGGCGAGAGATGGATTGCTCAAGTGGGCAAATGCCTGAAAGATACGCTCAACTACTAGCGACGCATGTGGGGAATAGGGTACGAAACGCTTGAAGGTAACACTGACGGGGTTGTAATCAACCAAGTAACCCCAAGGAACGCCGCTTCCTGAATAAAAGCCTGCCATGGCGGCGCGCTGTATGGCAGGGTGTAAGCGCCGCAGGATGTGCTTCTCGATATATTCTTTGCCATACTCGCAGGCATCCCGAAACGCGTCTTTGTCACGTTCGCGGCGGAAGTTGTAAACGACGTCGCCGCAGATTACCCAGCCCCCATGCTGCGCTACCTGATCAATGAAAATGTTGTGCTCAATGTGCGTTCGATCACGAAATAGGCGGTCTTCCTGGCTCACTAAGAGCACTTTGCTCTCGCCACTCGGCAAGAGTTCATAGAGCCAGTGTGAGAGCCCAGGGCGCTGCTGAATGGTGGTCTTGTAGGCACCGATCCCCATGTCCCAGTCGAGCAAGCGAATGCGCTCGGGGACGAACCCGTAGCGCCGAGCATTGTCGACCAGAACCGAAGGATTGACCTCAGCGCTATGAATATGACGCTGGCGCTGTTCGGCGGTGCTTTGGCGGGTCAGAATAGTGCAGATGGTGTCGAGTGGGAGCTGTTCTTGATCGTGATTGCCCGTCTCAGGCGGCTGGTACCGGATGCGGCGCATGATCACTTCCTCCTTTGCTTATCTCATACTCTAACCAACCGTCGAGCAGAGCCTGCAAGAACGTGCGATATCTGCCGCTATCCACACCGAACGCTTGTGTCGCAAAGGAGATCTCTGTTGTTGGCGATCGAGAATCCAAAGATGCGATGTATTGGGACTGATCCATGCTACGCTCCTATAGGAAGGACACGTCCCGATGAGCAGGTGGCAAAAAATACGACACACCGCTTGCATTCTTTACGGCAATGACGTATCATGGAGTCCGTAGAGGGCTCGTACCTGCCATTCGGGAGCGCGAGGCCAAGGGCTTACCTGGTGAGACAGGTAAGCCCTTTCTCATGCACTTTGCCGACGGACGGCACGTAGTGCCGTTGCCATCCGCCCCATCCTCGATTCTTCAGACGCCAAGTGCTGCACGCTGATCGCCAACCTGCTACGGTAGCTGTGCCACAATCCCAGGTCGCTTAGTAGGCGCACAGGTAGGTCGTCCCTCAATATTCAGTTGGAAATGCGTGTTGCAAGCAAGATGCTTACCGTTATCCGAGTAATCCTTCTCACCGCGTATTGTCGAATAGGAAATATCGACAAGGCAATAATAATATGGCGAAACACGAATGTCAATATCGATATCAGATATTCGATAACATCTAATTGGTAATTGGAAAAGCGGGATGGTATAATTGTTGCCAAACAGGACGAACACAGACATACTCAGACACAGATGTATGCAGACGGACGGCACAACTGTTTTGGAGGGGGACATAAATGAGCGTGCCAGCAGGCTACAAGACAGTAGAGCAAGTCGCGGTGGAGCTCGATGCGCCCATCAGTAGGGTTCAAGCAGCTATCAATTCGCTTAACATCCCGTCGCAGTCTTTTGCTCCTGATAGAAGGCGACGATACTACACTCCAGAGGATGTCGCAAAAATCAAGGAATGGGTTAGCAATCGCTAGCTTACAGATCTCCCATATTCAAATCTAAGGTCGCTAAGCTAGTTTAGCGACCTTACTGCTTTTGATTCCATTCAGCACTAACCATTTGTATTTCAGCTCGATTGTAATATCGAAACCTCAAGTTACAACTGAATTGCTTGCCCGTTCTGTCTCATATAAGCATGCGAACCTATTTGCGAAGTATCTCTTGGCAGCAGTCATGCTTCAATAAGCCCGTCCAATGCCGACGACATGCATTCCGCAATTCAGCCATACTCGAGGCCGGGAGGTAGAACATGGCAGCCGCAGAGGTTTACGAGCAGTGGAAGCCAGTCTTCGAGCGCCTGTTTTCGAACCCCTCCATCGAGAAAATGCGGCCTCCCCATCTTGAGTGGCCTATCTTCGAGCAGTTCATTCGCTATGTGTTCGACTGTGCAGGCTATGCTGCCGTTCATGTCGCAGATCAACATTATCCTGATCCCGTTGGTATGGGCTTCGATCTCAATCTCCATGCGCAGCATCCGAATGGGAAGATCCTCGCAAGGGTCGAGGTGAGACAATTTGCGCCTGGTCACCTTCTGGATCTTAACAGCGTGATGGCATTCATCGGAAAGTTGACCGTCGCCAGAGCCCATCAGGGGTTCATGGTTACCACCAGCGACTTTACAGGACCAGCCTATGCCGCAGCCGAAGCCACTGAGGGACGAGTTCAACTCATCAATGGCAAGAAATTGCTGCGCTACATCACCTACGTGGGCGGTTCGCGGATCGATGGCACCTTCGCCGGGCAAACGATCGCACCTCCTGACCCAATCCCACCTACTGTGTTACAAGACGCCGATGGCGTCATGGCTAGAACGGCTCGGCCGCCACGCACTACCCATGTGCTGGCAGTCATTAACCCCAAAGGCGGCGTTGCTAAGACTACTTCCTCTCTCAACATCGCCTTCGCTTTAGCAGCACCCGATCTCCACAACCAGCGCGTCCTCCTGCTGGACATGGATGGTCAGGGCAGCACGTCCCGGTCGTTGCCTCGCCCACTTCCTACAGGCATCGCAGTAGAAGATGCCGTTGAGATGCCCCCTCCACCTGACGCCGTATTCCTCTCTGACTATTTCCGGGGACGCGCAGAATTGCATCAGACGGTGCGCGACACCCGCTTTCCAAATCTCTTCCTCGCACCAGCGAATGAGCGCAGTGATCGGCAACTCTATCGTGTGCAATTGGCCGGAGCGGCACGGACTGCGGCAGAGCTGCAATTTGCGGAGGATGTCCGCCAGGTTGTTCTACAGGACGCAAGCCAACACGCCGCGCCAGCACAGTTTGACTGGATTGTGTTGGATACACCTGCTGGCGACACGTTTTACGGGCGCGCTGCTCTTGCAGCGGCAGACTACGTGATTGTGCCAGCCGTGGCTGAGCAATTCGCAGTAGAAGGGATCGACCAGGGGCTAAAGACCGCCCTGACGATGGGCACCTTAATCGGCGATGTTGACCAGTGGAAAGATCGCATCCTGGGGTGTCTCATTACGCGCTGGCGCCCGAATGCCAATGCTGATGTTGCCTATGCGAACATCGTCGTGAAGCTACGATTAGAGAGCATTGTCCAGTTCAAGGAGGTGATCCCGCACGATGACCGTATCGAGACGGCACATCGGGGGGCCATCAATGGTGCCCCGCGCAGCATTTTTCACCTCACTCGGCGCATGGGACCGGCCGCACGCGCGTATGACACTTTCGTGAAGGAGATGCTCGACTATGTCAACCATCGTGAAACCGACAACACTCACTGAGGCTGCGAAGCAGGTAGGCGAACGCCTTGAGTTGACGAATGCCAAGCGCCTGGGTGCTGCCCTTGCGGCTATACTCGTTGAGGAGATCGAGCGTAACCCCTCATTCGCTGAGCGGGTTCGAGCTGAATATGCAGCAAGTGAACCGGTAAAGGCACCTGCTGTAAAGAAGGAATCGAAACCTCGCATGCCGAAGACGGCACTAGTGGATCTGGTGCCGATTAAGCATGTCGAAGGGTTCGAGTTCAATCCAGCCGCTCCAATGGATCCTTACCTGCTCTATGAGGCCTTCGGCACGAGCCAACTGCGGATTATCCTTGATGCGCTCCCTGTCGCCAAGCTGAAGGAGTCCGCAGCAAAGGTAGAACGGCGGAATCCCGAATCCAAACCTGCCAATCGGAATCAGAAGGTTGCACTGATCGCGTACATCATCGAACACGTGGCAAGGTAGCGTGAGTACCTGGTTGGAAGGCAGGTACTCACTTTATCATCGCTCGCATGCAGCAAAGCCCCTTAAAATCGGCACTTCTCGCGAGAGCAAATTATACAACAGCAACGAGGCAGGCGCAACGGTCAGGTATTACCCTGCCAAACGTATGCCATACTTGTGCCACATGCATCTCATACATCAACATATATCTCCAATCACTCCACATTGACTCTTGCGTGTCACTGGAAAACTTGACATACTGTGTGCCTGATACACCTTCAATTCTTGCTGTATCTTCGTCTGTTGCTTGCTGGGAGCGCCTCATGACCACAATGCTGGTGTCGGCGGATGTCATTGGGCCAATTTCGACTCCCTGGGTCGTTGTTGGGAGTCTGGCGCTCTTCATCATCCTGCTCGGCCTCTTTGGGATCGTTGTCGGTAGAAGAAGGCGGCGACAACACCTTGCCCACCGGAAACCCAGCACTCCCATAGCGATAGCGCCTATCACCCTGGGAATGGGAGCGGCCTCGCCGGTACCGCCACACTTGGCTGGTATACCAGCGCAGGCACCCACTTCAGCCACAGCTTCCAATGTTGCCAGTGCTGCTACAACAGCGCCCACAGCCCCAGCACTGCGTGTCTTCGTGAGCCACAGCAGCCAGGACAACGAGCCTGGATTGCGGATTGTCGCTGATCTGCGCCGAGAACTGGGGAGCGATGATGTCGTCTGGTTCGATGCTTCGGGCGGCTTGCATACCGGCGACAACTGGCAGCAGCGCATTGAGCATGAGCTGACGGAGCGCGGTATCTTTGTGGTACTGCTCTCTCCTAATGCCATGCAATCTGGCTGGGTGCGCGATGAAATCGCCCTGGCATTAGAGCTGAAGAACTCGCCAGCCAAGAAGGTCATCGTACCGGTGCTGCTCGCGACGTGTGAGGTGTCGGGCTTCCTTTCGCTGGTGCAGTTCGTCTCATTCGCTACACCACCCTACGAACAAGCTTTCGCGGAATTGCTGTTCGCCGTGCGCTTTGGCGCTACCCGCATGCGCGAGGCCAGCGCAACACCTGGTATCCGCATCGGCCCGCCCATGGACACACTGCCCACACCAGCGCACTTTGTCGGGCGCGGGCAAGAACTGGCCTGGGTGATGGAGCGCTTGCGACACCGCGAGGTCATCAGCATTACCACACTCAACGGACTGGCTGGCATCGGCAAGACCGCGCTTGCTGCCGAGGCTATCACACAGGCGAAAGACGAACATCTCTTCCCGGATGGTATCGCTGTCGTGGTCTGCCTCGGCAGGACCGATGCCACTGCCGTGCTGCGCGAGGTGCTGGCCACCTTCAGCGATGAGGCGATTCCCGAAGATGCCGATCTGATGCGGCTGCGGCGGCTGGCAGCGCTGCTGCTGCAGCAGAAGCGAGCGTTGGTGGTGCTAGACAATGTGGAGCCGGAATTGCAGGTGATAGACGTGATAGACCCGCTGCGCGGCCTGGGGGTGAGCCTGCTGCTTACCGCCCGCGCCACACTCTCACGTGATGCCGTGCCAGTGGGGAGCGACCTCGAATTGACCTTGCTCTCACCAGAAAAGGCGTTGGAACTCTTCGCCACTGCCTACGGGCGCACGAATGTGGATGCGCTGGACGCGCACGAACGAACGCAGGCCGAGCGCATTGTGATGGCGCTGGGCTACCATACACTGGCGGTAGTGCTGGCAGCGCGCTATGCGCTCGACGACAAACGCCCACTGGAGGCAGTGGCACGCGAGATGGAAGATCCGCAACGTGCGCTTGACCTGCCGCGGGATGAGACACCAGAAGGGGTGCGTCGTGCCTTCGCCCTCAGCGTAGAGGCGTTGCCTGATGAGGCGAGCAAGCTCTTTGCTATGCTGGCTGCCTTCGCGACGCCGGAGTTTGGGCGACAGGCGGCAGTGGCACTGGCTGAAGACCTGGACCTGGTGCGACCCGAAGAGACAGTCAACTTGCTGGTACGCCGCGCGTTGGTTGATAGCACGTTGAACACCAGCATGGCGGAAGACAGCGACCATGAACGATTGCGTCTGCATCCGCTGCTCTATGCCTATGCCACCTACCTGCTCGCTCAGGGGTCACTCACCAATGACGACCGCAAGGCAGCGCATCGAGCGATTGCACGCTGGTACATGGCCTACGCCAATGCGACGTCTGATCCACTACTAGTAATTGATGAGGCGAATATCACTGGGGCGTTGCGTTGGGCGTACAACCAGAGCGACGATGCGCTGGTTGTCGCGCTCATAGAGGCGCTCCGTGACTACTGGCGCGACCGCAGTAAGACGCAGGAACGGAAACGCTACCTGCCCTGGGGCATTGCGGCTGCTGAGCGCATCACCACCGCGAGTCAGGAGCGCGAGAACCAACTGGCGCTGGCACGGCTGCTGCTCTCCTACGGAGACCTCTTGCAGAGGATTGGCCGAACCCAAGATGCCGAGACCTACTACCATCGTAGCCTGGACATCCGACGCGAAGTCCACGATACGCGCGGCGAAGGAATTGTTCTGTCTTACCTGGGGGATGTTCTGGTGCAGCGCGGCGACCTGGCGGGGGCGCAAGCCAACTACGAACGCTACTTACAGATCATGCGTGAGGTCGGCGATACCCGTGGGGAGGGCGTCGCGCTCTCGAAGCTGGGGAATATTCTGCGGCAGCGCGGCGACCTGGCGGGGGCGCAAGCCAACTACGAACGCTACTTACAGATCATGCGTGAGGTCGGCGATACCCGTGGGGAGGGCGTCGCGCTCTCGAAGCTGGGGGATATTCTGGTGCAGCGCGGCGACCTGGCGGGGGCGCAAGCCAACTACGAACGCTACTTACAGATCATGCGTGAGGTCGGCGATCAACGGGAGGAGGGCGTCGCGCTCTCCTTGCTGGGGGATATTCTGCGGCAGCGCGGCGACCTGGCGGGGGCGCAAGCCAACTACGAACAAGTCTTACAGATCATGCGTGAGGTCGGCGATACCCGTGGGGAGGGCGTCGCGCTCTCCTTGCTGGGGAATATTCTGCGGCAGCGCGGCGACCTGGCGGGGGCGCAAGCCAACTACGAACGCTACTTACAGATCATGCGTGAGGTCGGCGATCAACGGGAGGAGGGCGTCGCGCTCTCCTTGCTGGGGAATATTCTGCGGCAGCGCGGCGACCTGGCGGGGGCGCAAGCCAACTACGAACAAGTCTTACAGATCATGCGTGAGGTCGGCGATACCCGTGGGGAGGGCGTCGCGCTCTCCTTGCTGGGGAATATTCTGGTGCAGCGCGGCGACCTGGCGGGGGCGCAAGCCAACTACGAACGCTACTTACAGATCATGCGTGAGGTCGGCGATCAACGGGAGGAGGGCGTCGCGCTCTCCTTGCTGGGGGATATTCTGCGGCAGCGCGGCGACCTGGCGGGGGCGCAAGCCAACTACGAACAAGTCTTACAGATCATGCGTGAGGTCGGCGATCAACGGGAGGAGGGCGTCGCGCTCTCCTTGCTGGGGGATATTCTGCGGCAGCGCGGCGACCTGGCGGGGGCGCAAGCCAACTACGAACAAGTCTTACAGATCATGCGTGAGGTCGGCGATCAACGGGAGGAGGGCGTCGCGCTCTCCTTGCTGGGGAATATTCTGCGGCAGCGCGGCGACCTGGCGGGGGCGCAAGCCAACTACGAACGCTACTTACAGATCATGCGTGAGGTCGGCGATCAACGGGAGGAGGGCGTCGCGCTCTCCTTGCTGGGGGATATTCTGGTGCGGCGCGGCGACCTGGCGGGGGCGCAAGCCAACTACGAACGCTACTTGCAGATCATGCGCGAGGTCGGCGATCAACGGGAGGAGGGCGTCGCGCTGTATAAGATTGGGCAGGTCGCTGAAGCGCGCAATCAACTCGACCTTGCCGAGGATGCCTATCGCCAAGGGCTACGCCTCCTTGAAGAGGCCCAAGAGGCATTCAACTTCGCAACTGGCGCACGCCTCTTCGGTGCGTTCCTCATCGAGCAGCGAGGCAAGCGCGACGAGGGTTGCCAGTGGCTTCAAAGAGCCATCCAAGTCTATACACAGATGGATCTCCCTGATCAGGCTGCAGACGCGATGCAGACAGCGCGCCGAATAGGATGTGCAGATGCGATGCCTGATACCCTCAGCAACGACGCAGATATCCGACTACGCTAGGCGGCGCTACTTCCGTGTCGTTCATCAGTGGTGAACAGACCGCGCGTGGCATTCGCCTTATAGACCTTGCGCCACTTCTCATCGAGGAGTGCGCGGATACCACCCTTCTCGGCGGCAATCTCCTCTAGATCGTCCAGGCTGTAGAGCAGCAAATCGCCGACATTCGCGATATCCGCTTCCCGTTGGACGCGCAGATGGGCGACGCCCGCACTGGTGAAGACGCCGAGCGCCATGTCGAGGAGCAATTTCACTTTCTGCGCGCGTTCTGGCGTATCCAGCCGCGCGCCTAGCCCATGATGGAGATCGGGTGCGAATGGGGGCGGCGTACCTTGACGGCTGACCTCTTGCACGCGCTCGCGCCAGGCGACAGCCCGCCGTTTCTGTTGCCGTTTGATGCGGCCCGCAATCCGGGTCAGATAGGCGACGTAGGAGGCGAGCGCCGCGCCGGGGTCGGTGTCCATGCCCTCCAGCGTCGTGAGAACGCCCACGGCCATGCGGTCGAGGAGACGCCGATAACCGCTGTAGCGGGCGGCGCGCACCAGTTCTAGCCCGCGCTCAGGGAGGGGCGCGTCACGGAGGGCAATGGGCGCGAACGTTTCTCGCAGCGCTGCCCAGGTGGGATGTTCTGGCCAGCGGCCCCGATTGGGGTCACTCGTGGGGATGGTGAGCCGCAGCCAGCGCTTGGTGAGGTACTGCCACAGAGGCCCGGCCCAGTGCAGCGCTTTGCTGACACTGTGAATATGGGGCAAGTCTTCCGCCTCGATCTCGGCGTCGATCACTTCATCAGGGTCGGAGGCGTCTGGTTTGGCGTAGAGCCGAAAGCCCTTGACGCCTTCACGGCGCAACTGGAATTCCAGCCGCCAGACGTCCTGCGCCGGGTCGTAGCGGTCGCCGTTGCGCTCGGCCAGGAGGGTGGGGTACCACTCGACATGCTTCTTCTTCGCTTGCACGGTCTTGTTGTAGATGCGCCCGCGTACACTGGATTTGCCGATTTCGTAGCCGTTGACCCTGCCATTGACGCTGTAGCGGGCTACCTCAGCATGCACCCGCTTGATAAAGGCCCGTTCGTCGCTATCGGCCCCAGATGCAAACGTGGGATGCCAGCCGCCCTGCCAATCCTCGAACAGATCAAGCCGTGAGCAGCGCGCCTCATCAAGGGTAATCACTTTCGCCACCCATGCGGGTTCTTCGTCGGCGAGGAGCGTGTCACGGATGAAGGCACAGGCGGCTTCACAGGCGCCAATTGCGCCGCCCTCATGGGTATGGAGGCCATACGCACGCATCTCGACATAGATCGGCGGACGGTTGGGGACACCTTTGAGCAGTTTGATCGAGAAGGTGGGCGTTTCCAGGAGAAAACGATAGCCACCCTTCGCCCCGACTGGATGCACCACGGCGTTAAGCCAATCAGGCACATGCACCACTTTGCGCGTCGTCATGAGGAGTTTGGCAATCTCCTTCTCTGCTTCCAATCGTTCCCACATCGCCTGCCCAATCTCAACATCAAAGGAGAACTCGATAGTATCCACCCCCGCGTTGAGAATGGTAGGCATCCAGTCTGCCCACGGCTCGCTGTCAGCAGCCATTGGCGTCAGCGCACGTGTTGTTTCGTTCGTCTCCATTGCTTGCCTCTTTCGGCTCGTTATCTGATTGTCTGTATGTAGAACAGGCCGTGATACCCAGTTCAGCCCTCTGGCCGGGGCGGCGGCGTCAGTGCCGCCGCCCCGGCCCGTTCTGGATATGCGATGATTGTCGGACTGATGGGCTTGCTGGGCCTAGGCAAGTTAGGCAGGACATCCAGAAACCAGACGCCGCCTTGTGCCCTCCTGCCGCACCCGCGCGTGCGTGTAGTCATGGCAATGGGCAAGCCTGCTACGCGCGTTCCCCCTGGCTCCCTCTGACCCTACCGCAGTCCTCTTCCCCGTCAAGGCCAAGCCCTACGGGTGGCGCTCCCGTTGGTCGCGCCAGCCTTGACGGGTCCCCCTTCGGCCTGCGGTTGAACGGGTCGTGAGCCTGGGGGAACTCGACCGCGCCCACCAGGAGGCCCACACTGCCGCACTCACGCACCGATACTGCATGCACAGCACCGTAAGACCATCACTCTCGTGGGGCGATCCCTTGAGTACGGAAGAATGCCCGCCGCCGCTCGCGCAACTCCGCTAAGTCTTGCTCGTCGAGCGTGATGGATGGAGCCAGCGCGGAAGGCATCTCCGTCACCACAAGCTGAGCCAAAGGAGCCAGAGGGCTTAGCGACGACGCGTCAGCGGCAAAGGGGCCGCCCCGTTGGCTGCCACCTCCTCGTCTGTCTCGCTCATCTCATCAGTTACGTCTGTCATGCCTGCCAGGTACGCTCCACCAACCGAGCGCAAGCCATCAAGTAGGGAGAGATCATGCCCCGCCCGTTGCACATTCAGCCGTGCAGCATCGAGGGCAGACATTTGGCCAGTGGTAGCGGCCTCTAGCACGGCAATGCGTTCCGCCGTCTCTGGCGATGCCAGAGCGGCTGCAACCGCGCCCAGCGGCACGCCCCGGCGCATCATGTCCTCAATCTGCGCTTCCTTCTGCATCCGCCAGCGTTCGAGGGCTTGCTGCTCCAGCGCGCGCTGGGTGGCGAGAATGACCTCTTTGCCGCTCTTGGGCCGTTCGCCGAAGATGCCCGCCAGGAAGAGCACGGCGGTATAGGCGCTGGCATGGAGCGCGTAATAGCCCCAGTTCCAGGGTTCCGGCAGGTTATCCAACGGGAAAGCAGAGGCATGGCCCGCCGTCGTGTGCCACGCCAGCGCCAGGAAGTAGAGGACGCTCAAGAAGTTAATCACCGAGGAGACGGCCAGGACGATGTACCCCCGCTTGATGAGCTTGTCCGCGCCGATCTCGCTCTTGATGCTGGCATCGAGCGCCATCAGGTCATGCAACTGGAAGATGGTCGAGACTTCAAACAAGGCAAAGGCAAGGGTGGAGAAGACCGCCGACACGAGCAGGTAGCCCAGCAAGACGCTATTGCCTAACACCAACTGGCCCGCGGAGTTGTAGAGCAGTTGCGCCACCATCGTGTTAGCGACCAGGGCGAGCACGACCACCTTAGAGGCACGCGAGCGCAGAAAATATTCGAGCCGATCTACCAGCGAGATACGTGCATGTGGGGTGGAGAACTTTGATTCCTTAGCGTGTTTCACCAGACAATCCCTTCTGAACCGCCAGCGAGAACAAGCGACAGTGGACGCCGCCACTCGCTCCCGCTGACTACCCCAACACTACGCCGACTGAGCGGCCTTGGCTGCTTCCTTCTCCGCCTGCTTTTCGGCCTGACGCTGGGCACGGCGCTGTTTCGCCTGGAGCTTCTGCGCCTTGCGCGCCTCTTGCAGCTGCTTGCGTTCGTCAGCGGTCGCTTCGCGGACGGCTGCGGCCTGGAAGACGACCAACGCTCCAACGGGCTTTTCGCCTGCACGAGCATTGCTCCGCTCGAAGGCCAGTGCCCGCATACCGTCGGCTGAAACGACCAGCCACGACTCATCCAACTCCCACTTGCTCAGTTGATCGGCCGTTGGGGCTTTCTCCAAGGGGATCTCACAGAGCACGCGATCGCGCATGCTGGGCACGACCAGCGACAGCTGGATCTTGGTCACGATCTCGCCGGTCGACTGGACAGTGTAGCTCGACTCGTTGACCTCTTCGCACTTAGCGGTAATCTCAAGTAATTCACGGTGTTCATCTTTCTTGTTTCTTAATATTGCTTGCTACAGGCTCGGAGCATTGTTCCCCTGCATCACTAGCAGAGAGTGACCCTTGCCAAATTGGCCTCGCCATTACGTCTTCATAGGGTGTAGGGTGGTGCGCGGATCATACTGATTACCTGCTTTCTGTGGCAACAAAATAGCCGACTCTCCGGCACAATTAGCGGAGAATCGGCAGGTCAAGCCCACTTACATCAAGTAGCCAGGCAGGGGCAGAATCAGAGAGGGCACTAGGAGAGGTGGCTTTGGAGGTCGGCGATATCCTCTCCGAGCTAAACCTCCACCTCGCGCCGCAGCAGATGGAGTTGCTGGAGCTACGCGAGGCGCTGCCAGAGAACGCCAGCGAGGCGCGGCTGCTGGCGCTGCTGGATAGCAGCGATGAGCCAGGGCACAACGACGACCTCTGCCGCGCGTCGGGGCTGCCCGTCGCCGAGGTCTCTGGCACGCTGGTGATGCTCGAGCTCAAGGGGCTGGTGCGCCTCGTCGGCCCGATGACCTATGTGAAAGCGTGATGGCTGATATCGCACGCGCTGTGGAAGCAACTTCGTCAAGACGCCACATTCTCGTCGTCCAGGGACTCGTGTGACGTGGGTAGTATCGCGGGCGCGGCAAGAAGCGGGACGGTGAACCAGAAGGTCGAGCCCTGGCCCGGCGTGCTCTGGACGCCAACGTCCCCCCCATGCAGTTCGACGATGGTCCGTACGATGTAGAGGCCAAGCCCCAGGCCCGATGCCTGGTCAACGCTTGCCCCCCGTTGGAAGCGGTCCCAGATCGTCACCTGATCCTCTTCGGCGATGCCCACACCATGATCGCAGACTTCTACGCGCACGACGTGCCGGACATGGCGCTCCGGCGAGCCGTCTACCATCGCATCCACAACGCCAGGTATTTCCTCGTCCGCGAGGCGCAGGGCCACCGTGATCGGCTGGTCTTCGGCAGAGTAGCGCTCCGCATTGCTCAGGTAGTTCGTCACAACCTGGTCCAATCGATCGACATCGGCATGCACCATGGTCGATCCAGGGTCGGCGAGAGCAGGCAGATCAAGCGCAATCTCCCTGGCAGGATTCAGCATGCGCTGCTGCCCGACACAGGTGCGCAGCAACTCCGCGAGATCCGTCTTTTCGCGGTTGAGTACCAGCGTGCCCTCTTTCACCCGCGCGACATCCAGCAGTTGCTGCACCAGTCGCCACAAGCGGTCGAGGTTGTCCGCGGTCGTCGCCAACGCCTCGGCGGCGCGGTCCCGCGCTGGCGCCGGATTGCTATCCGCATCTGCTGCCGTTCGCTGTAGCATGGCCTGCGCCATCTCTACCACTATGCGGCTGACGGCCACGGGCGAGCGCAGGTCGTGGGCAGCCATGGTCACGAACAAATCCAGTTGCTGGTTCACCTCTCGCATCGCCAGCTCGCGTGTTCGCACCTCCTCGCGCTCGCGTTCCAGGCGGCGACGCTCCGTCTGGTCATGGAGGATGCTCACGGCTCCCACCAGGCGTCCTGTCTCATCGCGAAGCGGCGCGGCGCTGGTATGTACGTTCACCTCGCGGCCATCCAGCACGCGCAGCCGCACATCCCGTGCATAGGCATCCGCTACCAGCCCTTTCAGGACACGGATAAGCGGCCATTCCTCAGGAGCCAGCCGCTGCCCCTCGTCGTCGTATGCCTCGTAGAGAACCGCCCGGCCATGTGTCGAAACCTGGTCATAGTCAGCCGGGGCGGCGTCCAGCCCAAGAATGCGGCGCGCCGCTGCGTTCGCCCGCAACACCTGCCCTTCGGCGTCGTAGACGACCAGCCCATCAGCTATCCCCTCGAAGATGCGGTTCAGTTGTTCCGCCTGCTCGGCCAGCGTGCGTTCCAGCTTCTTCTGCTCGGTCACGTCGCGATACACGGAGACAGCGCCGACCAACTGCCCGGTTGGCGCGCGGATAGGAGCTGCGCTCACTCGCCACTCGACCTCGCGCCCATCCAGCGCGCGTACCCGTAGGTCCAGCGCCTGCTCCTCGGCGAGAACCTCTCCGTTGAGGGCGCGCGCCAGCGGTGTCTCTTCAGATGCCATTGATCGTCCCTGTTCGTCTCGGGCTGCCAACAGAGCCGCGCGCTCGTGCAGGGGCCGTTTGGTGTAGTCAGAAGACGCGGTGTCCAGGCCGAGCAAACGCTGGTACGCCGCGTTGGAACGTAGATGCCGCCCATCCTGATCAAAGACGGCGACCCCATCGGCCATCGCCTCGAAGACGCGATCCAGTTCCTCAACTCGCCGCTCCGCCTGCGCTCTGGCTTCTTCGCGCTCCTGCTCCAGCAGCTTGCGCTCGGTGATGTTCTCGATCTGACCTACCAGATAGAGCGGCTCGCCCGCTACGTCCTTCACGACGCCCGCGCTCACGATGGCCCAGACGATGTGCCCCTGCTTGCTGACGAAGCGCTTCTCCAGCCGATAGTTGTCGATCTCGCCAGCCACGGCCTGGCGGAAGAGCGTCAGATTGGGCTCGATGTCATCGGGGTAGGTGATGTCTGCGAAAGTCCGGGTGCGCAACTCCTCCTCGGTATAGCCCAACATCTCTATCAACGGGCGATTGACGTTCAGGGAATGTCCGTCGGTGCTTACCAGCATCATGCCCGTCACAGCCGACTCAAAGGCCGCGCGATATCGCGCCTCGCTGGCCTGGAGGGACGCTTCCGTCTGCTTGCGCTCCTGGATGAGGGCTGCCAGGAAGAACAACGGCACACCAATCACCAGCAAGAACAACTGGAGTTGAAATATGTGATCGAGCACCGATGGCGCCGGGATGGAGACGCTGGCGAAGGGGCCAAGAGCATTGGCCACCGATGGGATAGTGAGTACCACGATCAGCGACAGCGCGGTCACGACTCCACGGGGGCCAAATCGTACAGCCGCCCACACTAACAAGGGGACAGGCAAATAAATCGCAGCGCCCGCAATCCCCTCAGCAAAGAGACGTGTGTCGAAGACAGCCACGCCCAGCAGTAGCAGGCCGCCATACAACAGGATCACCTCGGTGTACCGCCAGCGCGAGTCGGCATGTAGCCCACGAGCGCCGACGGTAAACCACAGAAGTAGGGTTGGCGCGAGTATCAGGGCGGATAGCGTATCGCCGAGAAACCAGGTACGCCAGGCGCTCCAGTAGGGCTGTCCACCGAGCGCATTCACGCCGGAACCAATCGTAGCGGCGACCGCTACAGCAATCGTCACGCAGGCGGTGTAAATGCTCGCCTCCCGCAGGCTGACGAATCCCGGCGGGGTCGAAATGTACCGGCGCAAGAGCAGCACGGCGAGGATCGGCTCGACGGCATCCGGGATGAACCCCACCAGATTCCACCACAATGGCAGATGCAGGTAGGCGAGGATGGGCACTTGAATCAGAAAGGCGGCGAGCAAATACAACCACCAGCGGCGTGGTGGCGAGAGAAGCAGCGCGCACAGGAGAACAGCGCCTGGCACAAACAGCGGAGCAGGCGGCGGTTCCGCCCCGAGAAAAGCGGCGATGAAGAGGTAGGACCAGGCCGCGATGTAGGCCACCGCAAACACGACGAGCGGCCGCATGGCTCGCCAACCCGCACGCACCCCCTCTGGCGTGCGCAGTGAGACAACGAACAGGCGTACGTCAGTCAACTGCTCGAAGATGGCGAAGCGCGCACGATGCAGCGACATGAGCAGCGCTTTTCGCAAGCGACTCCAATCGGGTCGAGGATGGTCCATGTTGCCCATGTCGTCCACCTCTTTCTCATAGCATAGTGAGGTCTCGTTGATGCGCTCCGTGTTGTGCCAGGGGCTACGGTTTTCGCACGTGAGCGCGCGGCCAGGGAGTCGTCACCGTTTCTTCTGGGACGGTATCGGCTTATACCGGCTGGGGTAGTAATCCAGGTTGTGCAGCTTCACTGGCCGAGAGCCGGCGTTGGGGATAAGCACTACAATTGCACGAAAAATACTCAAAGCCCTGGACGTTGCCGTCCTGGCGAAACGTTCTTCGATACTCGATACACATGTCCGCTGAGTTGGCCCACGCAAGCGAGGAGCACTACATCTGGCCGCTACGTGGCCAGAAAAGTGAACGACATCGCGTAGCGTACCAATCTGGCACTTTTCATGCCATCAACTTGTTCGCAGGACAATCGACAACAAGGCTTGCTTCTTAGATGGGTAGCCAATCCGCCAGCCTGTATCGATGAGTATGGCAAATTGTCTGCGCCAACGTCAAGGGACAAGCGATGATTCGTGCGCACGGCGGTTGCGCATGAACCACAGCAACTCCTTTATCTCGTGCTCTCTTGCACTACTTGCCACAAGCTCAACTCTTCGCCTACCAACATCACCTGCTATGGATGTTTCCTGGAAGCCATTAGCCCTGTGACGATATCTATGCAAGGTGAAGCAAGGTACAATGCGTGAAAGATGCAGGCGCGCCTCGTCGGCCGATGACCTGTGTGAAAGCGTGATGATTGACAACTGGATAAGGACACGTGGAATGACCGATATCTACCTGATTCGCCATGCGACCTATGATGAGATAGCGAATGGCGTCGAGCTCGAAAATCCAGGGCTATCGGCAGAGGGGATTCGGCAGGCCGAGCAATTGCGCGACTGGCTGGCGCGGGCAAATGACATCGCGGCGGATGTCCTCATTGCCAGCAGCCTGCGACGCGCCGTCGAGACGGCGGAGATACTCGCGCCGGTTCTACGGCAGCCGGTTATCCTGGAAAAAGAGTTAGAGGAGTGGCGCGGCGACAATGGAAGCCTGAGCCAGGAAGAATTCAACGCGCGCTGGCAACGACTGACCGAGGCCCAGAAGCCCTACTACCGCTGGGTTCCAGGTGGTGAAAGCTGGTTGGAGTTCGCGGCGCGGGTGCATCTCGCGCTGCATCAGATCGGGCAAGAGTACGAGGGCAAGAGCATCGTGCTCGTGACGCATGGCGGGGTGATACAGGCCGCCTTTGGCTACTTCTTCGGCATCAGCCCTGTCACGATCCCCGGCGCTGCCGTCGAGAACACCTCGATCACCCAGTGGGTCAAGCCAGAGAAGCCGCCACGGTGGACGCTGAAACGCTACAACGACACGCGCCACCTGCCGTCCTGAGCGCATCGGGGCCGTACCGAAACGCCCACGTAAGCGCTCATGTGAGATATGTGAGATATGCGAGGTTAAGCGGGCTTCATGCAGGCTCCACAACGCGCTTCTTGCGCGCTTTTGCCGCCGCACGGTTCAGATTCTCGGCGACCCTGAACTGCACGATTCTGCGAATCAAGTCTATCGGTAGCGGCTGATCCATGGGAAATCTCACCGCGCCTTTCGATCCCGCGTATGCCGATAGTTCTTCTTGAAACGCGGCAATCGCGCTGGGTGTTGGGTAGAAGCCAATATGGTTCTTGGCGGCGGCGAAATAGACCAGAATGCCGTGCAAGGCGAACGCGGGCATATTATAGCTGATACACTCTTCGGCGTCGGGGGCGGCGGCGCGTATGGTGGCCCGTAGCGCTTCGAGCGTCGTTCGCTTCTCTTCTGGGAAGGCTGCGATGTATTCGTCGATGGTACGGAAACCGTGCTGTTGGGTATCCATAGTCCTCCTCATGAAACGGCAAGGCCAGACAACACATGCGTCATTCTTTTACCACGCGGAACGAGATGTGGGTGGCTCCTGGCGTTTCCAGGACGCGGAGGCGTTCCAGATGGATCGGCTCAGCGCCGATGTGGTCGAAGAGGCGGACGCCCTCGCCCAGCAGCACGTTGGCGATATTTATGTGGAACTCGTCGAGCAGCCCCGCCTTCAGCGCCTGCTGGACCGCGCTGCCGCCGTGCAGGGCGACATACTTCTCGCCCGCGATCTCCTGCGCCTTCGCGACCGCGCGTTCGATGCCCTCCGTGACGAAGTAGTACTGCGTCTTGCCCTTCTTCACTGGCTCGCGTGGCTGCGATTGCAGGACGATCACTGGCCAGTCGGGCGCCGTGCCGTCGGGGAAGACCCACCCATCGTCGCCATCGATCATATCGAAACTGCGGTGGCCCATGATGACCGCGCCGCAGTCGTTGAGCGAGTCGCCCATGATCTCGTGCAGGCGTTCCCATGCGTCCGAAAACCACGCGAACACCTCGGTGACATCATCGTTTTTGCCAGCGATGTAGCCGTCCAGCGAGACCGAGAGGCCGAACATGACTTTGCCCATGGTGTGCTCCTATCGTGGTAGACGCGGTTGTCCGCTTGCTAGCTGCGAACTGGCTCATAGCGCAGGGCGACGACGCCGCTCTTGAGCGTACTCGATTCCAGCAGCTTCAGTGGAAATGTGCGGGTGACGCCAGCGAAGAGGGGTTTGCCCTGCCCCAGCACTGTCGGATTGATGTTAATGCGGTATTCGTCGATCAGGTCAAGCTGCATGAACGTCTGCGCCAGCGCCACGCTGCCGAGAAACCAGATGTCTTTGCCAGGCTGCTGCTTGATTCTGTTGATTTCGTCGGCGATGTTGTCCTTAATCAGCACGGTATTCTGGGCGTCACCCCATGCGACGCGATCCAGCGTGCGCGAGACGACGATTTTGGTCGAGTCCTCCAGAAAGCGGGCATGTTCAAGCTCGTACGGTGTGCTTTCCGGGTTGCCCGGCACGGTCAGCCAGTAGCCCGCCATTCCCTCATATGTCCGGCGTCCCCAGATGACCGCATCCGTTATCGCATGCATGGAATGGGCATATTGCTCGAGCTCGCGATCATAGGAAATCCAGTCCAGCTCATCATTCGGCCCCGCCGCGAGTCCATCCAGCGAGAGATGTATCATCGAGATGACTTTCCGCACAGTGTTCTCCTCCCTTTGTGTCGTGATTATCCGTTAGAACAGCATACCCCACAATTGAGCAAGCGCCTTCTTCCATCTTGCGATTTTCCCCGGAGCAGCAGACACTCCACTCAAGCCAGCATCTTCTCCAGCAGGGCGATGAAATCGGCAACGCCATCCTCGGCGGCGATCTGCTCGGCGATAGATTGGGCGTGCTTGCGATAGGAGACGTCGTTGAGCAGCGCCGCGACCTCCCGCGCGCCACGGTCTGCTGTGAAGGCGGGACGACGGAGCCAGCGGCCCGCGCCCACCCGCGCCAGTTGCGCGCCCGCGAAGAACTGGTCCACGCCCCACGGCACCACCAGCGCCGGAATGCCCGCCCGCAGACTCTGCGCCACCGTGCCCATGCCGCCGTGATGGATCGCCGCCGCGCAGCGCGGATAGACCCGCGAGAATGGCGCGAAGCCCGCCGCGAAGACATCGTCGGGGAGAGGATGCGGCAGTGCTCCGGGTGGTGCGCCGATCACCAGCGCTCGCCCGCCCGCACGGCGAATCGCCTCGATGCCCGCGCGATACATCGGGTCGAAGGCGCCGCCCACTTTGTCGGCCATCGAGCCAGACGAGAGCGCCACCACCGGACGTTCACTCGCCAGAAAGGCTGTCAGGTCTGGCGGCTCCTGCCAGCTATCGGACGCATCCCAGAAGCAGAAGCCCGTCTGATGCACCCAGGCGGGCCAGTCCGGCGGGCGCGGCGTGTAGGCCGGGGAGACGGCCATCGTCGTAAGCTGGCGCGAGAGGTTGCCGGTCTGCGCTACATCGCGGAGTGGCGGCAGCCCATACTCCGCCCGCACTTTGTTGACCGGCACATCCCACAGTTGGCGTACCGCGGCCATGCCCATCGCCCACGAGACGCGGTTGGCCAGCGGCTGCAGCGCGTGGGGAATCGGCACGGGCGTCGGCTGTGGCTCCAGGTGGGGCGAGGGGACGAGGACCGGCGAGAGGGCAATGCTCGCCCAGGGGATGTGGGTCAGGTCGGCGACGAACGACACGGCAAGCTGTTGCGCGGACGAGACGAGCACATCAGCCTCGGCGCTGGCGGCGCGCAGTTCCTCGATCTTGGGGCGCAGCGCGGGCAGAATCACCTCGTTCATCAGAATGCGCAGCGAGGCCAACGGCGTCGCGCGCGAGACCAGCGATTCGGCGCGATGCATCAGCGTCGGCTCGGCGTCGCCCGTCAGCGGCGCCACCGGGAACCCCAGCGCGTTCACTGGCTGCTGGAAGTTACGCTCGACGGCAAACGTGACCTCGTGGCCGCGCGCCCGCAGCCCCAGTCCAACCGCCAGAAACGGGTTGAGGTCGCCGCTGGAGCCGAACGTCGAGAGCAGAATCCGGGCCATCACGCCACGCCTTTCACCTGAGAGTATCCGCTCAGATTATGGCGAAAGAACCCTCAGACGCGCCAGCGTAGCGTCTGTAGCACGAATGGCTCGGTCTTGATCTATTGCTTGCGCGGCGCTTCCATATACCACTCGGTATATGAGTGACACTTGCCGTCGTCGGTGAAGCGCAGCACCCACAGGTTGTGGTAGGCGCGTTCGAGCGTCGTCTGCGTCTCATCGCTATAGTAGCTGGAGACGCCCGCCGTGATGGCCTGGTCGCCGCTCACCAGCAGCGGGTGATACTCGCCGCGATATGCGCCCGCCTTATCGCGGTTCTCCAGCCAGTTGGCGACGATCTGCTCGCGGCCACGCAGGACGTCGTCACCCTCATCCCACGGATGGTAGCGATACTCGGCGTCGTCGGCGAAAAGCGCGCCAATCTCCTCCGGGTCGTAGCTGATCCACGCCTGGCTGTAGGCGTCGAGCCAGCGCTGCACCGTTCCGGCGTCAATGCTCATGGTGTCGTTTTCTCCTCTGGTGAGGTCAAGTCACATTCCCAATGAGCGTCAACCTGACCTCAGCCGCATTGGTTGCAACGCATGGCGCGTGCTGTTTCGGATCGGCGCTTATGCGTTGTCGTCCAGCGATTGCACGCTCAGCTCGACGCCTGGGCGCAGTTCTTTCTCATAGACGTCATAATGCGCCAGTGGATGCATCCCGGCGCGCTCGTAGAGGCGGGTGGCGCCCGTCAGACTCTGCGCGTCCACGCCGAGGCCAACCTCATGTCTGCCACGGCGATAGAACTCGCCAAAGGCGTGGTGGAGCAGCGCGAGGCCCAGCCCGTGCTTCCGCCAGGGACGGCGCACCCCCAGCGTATTGACCCAGCCGAAGTCCTCCAGATACATACAGATCGCCGCGCCCGCGACGGTCTCGCCCGCCATTGCCAGAAATACCAGGTCCGGCGGCAGGCTGTCTGGCGTGCTGTGGCGCGCCATCCATTGCTCGAAGGTTTCGTATGAGTGGCCCCAGTGGTCGGAGAACGCCGCCTCCATTGCCTCATAGAGGGCGCGCTCGTCCTGGCCAGGAACCATCGTGCGGATGGTGACATCCTCCGGCCAGATAGGCGCGGGCGGCGGCGCATCCATCACAATCTGCATGCGGCTGAAGCGGCGCACCTTGTGGTAGCTATGGTCGGTCATCAGGCGCTCGGTTGGCTCGTGTCCGCCGCCAATGCCGATTTGCAGAGACACGCGGGCCTCCGGCGGCGCCAGCCGGATGTGTTCGCGGGCGCGCTCTTCCATCAGGTTCACCAGCGTCGAGCCAATGCCCTGGCCATAAAAATCGGGATGCGTGACACCCATCCCGAAAATACGAAAGTGGGTGCGGGTGACAGCATGCGCATAGCCGACGTAGCCGCCATCGGGACCAACGACAATCCAGGCGTCGCTGGCCGGGTCGAATTCGGCCTGGCTCCATTCGTGCTCAAGTTCCCGCATGGTATAGTCGTGCCGACCGAAAACATCGAGATCGCTCGCCTGGATCAGCGCAAAGATGGCTGGCAGGTCGTCGCGAGTGGGTGCGCGCACGGCAAGGTGCGGCGGCAAGAGAACAGAAAGTGGCATGAGAAATAGCTCCTGTGGATCAAGCGGTATCGGGTGATGGGCTAGCGGATGTCTTTAGGCTGGTGTCCCTGCTGTGCTGGGGCAGAGACCGTGTCATCCGCCAGCCCGTCTCAGGTTCTGGTGCGACGTAACGCATACATCGGCGTGGCGGCGGCATACCCGCTGGCAGCCTCTGGCGTCTGTGGCGCGCGCCGGTGATGCTCGATCAGGTACTCCAGCGCGGCGGCGGTCGCCTCGAGCAGCGAGAGCTCATCCTGGGCGATGTCCGGTTGCTGGCTCACCATCGCCGTCAGCAGGTCGCCAGCCTCGGCATAGAGACGATCCATGACGAAGGTCAGCGCCTCGGCGGCTGGCGTTGGCGCGCACTCGGCGTCTACCAGCACATTGCGGTCGGCGTAGAGCAGCACCCAGGCGCGTTCCTGCGGAGAGCAGTGGAGCGCCCGACAGAGCGCCTCGACGGTCTGGCGCTGAACCTTGACCATGCGCCCGTTCTCCAGCCGGGCGAGCCATGTCTCGCTGATGCTGTCGTAGTTGGGATCTTCGGGTGGCAGCTCGTTATAGAGCCGGATAATGAGCTGCGCGCGCGACCAGCCACGCAGGGTGCGCAGACGCGCAATCGCTTCACCGCAGCGTTTGGCCGCGAATTCGGGCGTACCATCGGTAGCCATGAGGGTTCCTCCTGGAAAAAGACCGCAAAGTGTACGATATGCCCATCGATTGGGTAGATGCACCGAGTGCCGGGAACGTAGCCGTAGCAAGTGGTGCGGGGATGCCATGGAAAATGGCATGGGGGGCCGCGCAGACGGACCAGGGCGATCCGGACGCGACCAGTACGATGGGCAGAACCTGGTCCGCTAGACGCTCCTGGCGCCTAGCAGACTCCGGTGGTCCGGATCATTTTCGCAGTAACTTCCAGGAATGTAGACATTGGCTCCGTGCCTCCAAATGAGGTAAACGGGGAACACCATCGCGCATCATGCGAAGGCGCTGTGCGGGCCTTCTCGATACGAAGGCGCTCTCACACACGTCGGCAATTGTACCACCTGTGTCGAGTTTGTGCTATCAGATTTCTGATGCACATGCTGCCAGCATATGTCATCTCCGACGAACGCGAACGGCCAGGGTTTACAGGTTGGGCGACGCTCTGGCAAGTATCCCAATAGCATGAAACCATATGCGCCGTCTGGATGTTGCAGCGGATGTGGCGGGCGTTTTAGACTAAGGGTTGACATGACGAGCAGCACAACCATCATCGACGAGACAGAAGACCATACCACGCCACAGCGCTTTCACCGCGAGCGTCTCACCTGGGCATCGTACTGGATGCTCGGCTATTTCGCCTTCCTCGAAGCGATTCTCGGCCCGCTGATGCCCTTCATTCGCGGCGATCTGCGCCTGAGCTATACCCTCGCCAGTCTGCATTTCAGCGCATTCGCGCTCGGCGCGGTGGTGATGGGAACCGCCGCCGACCACCTTACCCAGCGCTGGGGACGCCGCGCCGCGTTCTGGGGCGGTGGCATTGGTATGGCGGCGGGCGCGCTGCTGGTCGCGCTCTCGCCCGTGGCAGCCGGAACGATACTGGGTGCATTTCTGATGGGACTGCTGGGTGGACTGCTCATCATCACCCTTCAGGCAGCCCTGGCGGATCGCCACCGGCAGTTTAGCTCCGTCGCGCTGACCGAGGCGAACGTCTTCGCCAGCGGATTCGCCTTCCTCGCGCCACTGCTGGTTGGGCTGGTGACCGGCATTGGCCTGGGATGGCGGCTGGCGCTCTTCCCCATCCTCGCTTTCCTCGTAATCATCGGGCTGCGATACTGGTCGGCGCCGTTTCCGGTTCCAGCGAGATCGGCGGCTCACCACGAGCTAGCGAAAGCGGCTGGCGGTCGCATGCGGCTCCCGCTCACCTACTGGGCGTTCTGGCTCCTGATCGCGCTGGAGACCGGTGCCGAGTGGTCCGTCGTCTATTGGGGCGCGAGCTTCCTGGCGTCGGATTCGCCGCTCTCGAAGGCCGACGATGCCACCGCGATGGCCGCCTTCTTCCTGGCGATGCTGATTGGCCGCGTCATCGGCAGCCGGTTGACGCGCGCCTTCCCCGGCATCCTCGTGCTGGCGGCCTCGCTGGTCATCGCGCTCATTGGCTTCCCGCTCTTCTGGCTGGCCCCGCTGCCGTTCGTGCGTGTCGTTGGCTTGTTCATTGTCGGATTAGGGCTGGCGAACGTCTACCCGCTTGGGGTCGCGCTGGCGACAGGGGCGGCGCCCAGCCAGGCCGACCGGGCATCGGCGCGGCTCTCAATCGCCGCCGGGCTCTCGGCACTCATCGCTCCGTTCATCCTTGGCGCGCTGGCCGACCACATCGGCATCGGGCAGGCCTTCGGCATCGCGATTCCCCTGCTGCTGCTGGCGCTGCTCGCCGCTGGCCTCGCCGGGCGGAGCCATGTGACTGCCTCGGTATAAAGCGCACGTAGCTGGGATAAGATATACTTGTGCCAGCGACGTATTTCCCCATGTGCGCTGCGATACGGGGACAATTCACCACAACGAAGTGAGGCAGAGACAATGAAGTTTGCGACGCGCGCGATTCATGCCGGGCAGGAGCCTGATCCCTCGACCGGCGCGACGATTACACCGATCTTCCAGACCTCGACCTATACGCAGGCGGGTCTGGGCCAGAATAAAGGCTACGAGTATTCGCGCACTGGCAATCCGACGCGCACCGCGCTCGAAGCGTGCCTCGCCTCGCTGGAGAACGCGCAGTACGGCCTCGCCTTCAGCAGCGGCATGGCGGCCACCAGCGCGATCCTCAGCCTGCTGCGTCCCGGCGACCATGTGCTCGCCTGCGACGATCTCTACGGCGGCTCGCTATCGGATCTTCGAGAAGGTGCTGCGCCCGACCGGCATCACCATCAGCTATGTAGACGCCCGCGATGTGGACGCCTATGCCGCCGAGATCAGGCCAGAGACGAAGCTGGTCTGGATCGAGACGCCGACCAACCCGCTGCTGACACTGGTGGATATCGCCGCCGTCGCCAAGATTGCCCATGCGCACGGCGCGCGCGTGGTGGTGGATAACACCTTCGCCTCGCCCTGGCTCCAGCAGCCGCTCGACCTCGGCGCGGATATCGTCGTCCACAGCACGACGAAGTATATCAATGGTCATAGCGATGTCATTGGCGGCGCGGTGCTGACCTCGGATAGCGAGGCGTATGAGGCGATCAAGTTCTACCAGAATGCCGCGGGCGGCGTGCCTCGCCGTTCGACGCCTGGCTGACGCTGCGCGGCGTCAAGACGCTGGCGGTGCGCATGCGCCAGCACTGCGAGAACGCGCGCCGGATCGCCACATTCCTGGCGGCGCATCCCAACGTCGAACAGGTCTATTATCCGGGGCTGGAGTCGCATCCCGACCATGCGCTGGCCCGGCGGCAGATGCGCGACTTCGGTGGGATGGTCTCGTTCGCCTTCAAGGGCAGGTGCGAAGATGTGGATACCTTTGTGCGCGGTCTGAAGGTGTTTGCGCTGGCGGAGAGCCTGGGCGGCGTCGAATCGCTCTGCTGCCATCCCGCCAGCATGACCCACGGCTCGATCCCGGCGGAGGAGCGCGAGAAGCGCGGCGTCACCGATACGCTGCTGCGCCTCTCGGTGGGCATCGAGGACGCCGACGACCTGATCGCCGATCTGGAGCAGGCGCTGGCCCGCGTCCCCGTCGCCGTAGCGGTAGGAACCTGGCGGTGGTCGAGCAGGCCGCAGGCTGAAGACCTTCGGCCAATCCCCCTACAAGGGGAGGGCTATGCGGCTGACCAGAAACGGCAACGGGCGCGCTTGGCTGCGGCATGCTGTGGTTTTACCAAACGCGCGGAAATATCCTGATGGCTGCGGCTACGCCTTCTAAGAGAGGGGCGGGGGTGAGGCTGCTACCCATTGCGATTGTCGCGCCAGCGCGCCAGCCACTCCATATCGAGGAACTTCCCAGGGGCACGCTGCCCGCCATCAGCAGATGGGTGGCCCCGGCCTCGACATAGGCATCCAGATCATTCTGAGGCGCCCGACCCTACCTCGACCGCATGCTCGATCTCGTCAGGGTCGCGCCCAACCCGCTCGCACCAGTCGCCGCAAGACCTGCGATTTGCGCGCGTGGGTCTCCGCGTCGCCAAAGCTATGCCAGATGTCGGCGTATTGCGCGACGAGGCGCAGCGTCTTCCGCTCGCCACCACCGCCGATCAAGATCGGAATCGGGTTGCGCAGCGGAGCGCGGCACATCAGCCGCCCACCGTTCTTTGATGATCCGCAGCCCCTGCTCCAGCGCGTCCAGCCGCGTGCCCGCCGTGCCGAAGTCGTAGCCATACGCGCGATAGTCGCGCTGATTCCAGCCCGCGCCAATGCCCAGGATCAGCCGCCCATCGCTGAGATGGTCAACCGTCTTCGCCATATTCGAGAGCAGCGCCGGATTGCGGTAGCTATTGCAGGTGACCAGGCAGCCGATTTCCGCGCGCTTCGTCACCGTCGCCATCGCCGTGAGCAGCGTCCAGCCCTCGAAATGTGGCCCATCGCTGTCGCCATAGAGCGGGAAGAAGTGGTCCCAGTCCCAGAGCGTATCCAGCCCAGTCTCCTCGGCCCGCCGCACGCCCGCGAGCAATGTCTCAACCGTCGTATGCTGGGGATGGAACTGCATCCCAACGCGAATCTTGCGTGTCACCAGCGATATCTCCCTCAGTATGCTGTTCGCCTGATATCAACCCCTGCCAAAGATAGTACGCGACGGGGATGCTCACCTGCCACGAGTCGCTACTGCTGGGGCTGCACGTCAGACGTGGGCCGATCCGCAAACGCGCCCTTGTAGTAGTCGCGGTTGATCCGCAGCATCCGCTCGCTTAGCGCTGGATCATCCACCGCGCGCGCCAGCAACATCGTCCCCGCCAGCCCGGCCAGCAGCACCATCGCCTCATCAGACGCCTCGGATGTCTCATCCCCATCGCCAGCATCAGCCGCCAGCAGCAACGACGCCAGCGCGTCGCGATAGTCGCTATAGGCCTGGGTGAAGGCGGCGCGCACCTCTTGAGATGAACGCGCGACCTCACCAGAGAGCGTGGGCATCACACAGCCCGCCTCAGGGTGATCGCGATGCTCGGCGCTGAGGTAGAGGTCAATATAGGTGGCCAATCGCCTCTCCACAGGCTCTCGCTGAATCTTGCGGATGAGCCGCTCGCGTGACTGCGCCAGCCCCGTGCCGCACGCCTCCGCCACCAGCGCGTCTTTGCTGGCGAAGTGCGCGTAAAAGCCGCCATGGGTCAGGCCAGCCTCGCCCATTACATCCGCGACACCCACACCAGCGATCCCTCCGGCGCGAAACCGGCGCGTCGCCGCCGCGACGATGCGCTCGTGAGTCTGCTGTTTCGCCTGCTTCGTCCGCCGCATACTGCGCCTCCCGCCTATACCGATTGCTGAAAACTGTTTCCTGGCTACCTTGTTTTAGTATATGATATCTGTCATGTATATGATAGTCATCATGTATATGGCGTGCGATACCATGCGCCCGCATTGGTCGGTCACTGGCAGGAGGATTCTCCGATGGATGTTGAGGATATTGAGCATCAGGCGCGCGCGGCGCTTCAACTGTTTATGACCCCACGACGGCTCGCGCCGCGTGATTGGGAGGCCGCCTTGCTCCGGCAGGGGACGCGCCTCACCCTCGCCAATGGGCTGGTCGCCAGATCGTTTGGCGTGGGGCCGCGCGTGCTGCTCGTCCATGGCTGGGAGGGTCGCGGCATGAACCTGGGCATGTTCATCGCGCCGCTCACTGCCGCGGGCTACCAGGTGGTCGCAATCGATGGACCTGCGCATGGCGAGTCATCGGGCGAGCAGACGAACCCGGTGGACTTTGCGCAGGCGCTCCTTGGCGTTGGGCAGGAGCTTGGGCCTATGGCGGGTGTGATCGCGCACTCGATGGGCGCGGCCAGCACCGCGCTGGCGCTCCGGCAAGGGCTGGTGGCTGCGCGCGTTGTCCTGATCGCGGGGCCATCGTCGCTCGCGGGCGTGCTGCGGCGCTTCGCACAGGTGGCGCGGCTCCCGGAGCCAGTGGCCAAGCGCTTCTATGCGCTGGTGGCGGAGTACGTCGGCGAGCCTGCTGAGATGCTCGATATCGCCCATGTCGGCGCGACGCTCACCACACCCGCGCTCATCATCCACGATCCCGCCGACGCCGACGTGCCCTTCGCCGACGGACAGGCTATCGCCGCCAGTTGGCCAGGCGCACGGCTCTACGTCACCGAGGGGCTGGGCCACCGACGCATCCTGCGCGACCGCGAGGTGATCGCCATGGCCACGAGCTTCATCACCGCCGATGTCCCATCCGCCGCCCTACTCGGCAGCATCGCCTAGCGCTCGCTATTCGGTGAGGATGGGCCGGGTGAGGATTGCCAGATAGGCGCTCCACGGGCCGACTGCCTCGGAATACTGGTGCGCCATCACCTCGACGATCTGGCCGATGTGGTTGAGGTCATGCACTACCCAGGTCGCCAGCAAATTGCTCAGCGTGACGGTCCCCAGCGCCGGATGCGTGCCCTTGAGGGCAAGTTTCTCCGGGGTAATATCCAGCGCGCTCAGCCTCGCCAGATTGTCCGCGCGCGCCTGCTCGAAGGCGACGAGCAGTTGATCGAGCGAGAAGTCCTGATACTTCTCGAACATCGCCGTCCGGTTGAACGAGTCGAAGGAGCCTTGCTCGCCATATTCGAGGATGATGCGGGCGCGCTCGATCCAGTTCGTCTCCTCGCTGTGCAGCAGATGGCCGACGATGTCATAGGCGCTCCAGGTATCTGGCCCCTCGGCTCCTTTCGTCCACGCCTCAGGTAGCCCGCGTAGCAGCGCCGTCAGCGTCGCAGGCGTCCGGCGCAAAATCTCGATAGCCTGTTCGTACTGGTACTCCATTGTACTCCCCCTTCTGAATTGGAAAAATCGCCTGCTCACACAGTTGCTCAACACCAGCCCCAAGCGTGTGTCATGCCTCGGACTGGCGATGTGTCTGCCGCGCCACCAGGATAGCCGCAATTGCGACGACCGACACGCCAGCGGCCACCAGCGCCAGCATCAGCGGCCAGCGCGGCTTCTGAGAAGATACCACCATCTCAGCAACGCGCTCGGTCATTGGCCGCACTGCACGCAGCGCCTCATCGGGCACGCGATAGCACGCTTGCCAGAGCGCCCCGTAGCGCGCCTCCTCCTCATGCCAGCGCGCGTCGTCCCAGCCCAGCTCTGGCTGGCAGATCGCGCGAATCGCGGGGAGATGCGCCGCGCCGCCCTCCGGCAGCAGCAGCCCCAGCCGCGCCCGCCGCAGCAGCAGATCGTCCAGATGGCGCACGCGCTCCATCCGCGCCGCCCAGCGTAGCTCGGCCCAGAGTATTAGTGTATCGGGGATCGTCGCCAGCTCGCCCGGATGCGCCGCCGCCACCAGCGCCGAGGCGTCCGCGCCATAGCGGCCCGCCAGCCGTTGCCGCTGCTCCGGCGAGAGCGATGTAGCTCCCTCAGTCAGCGGCTCGACCAGATCGAGCGGCGCGGCATCTGATGCGGGCAGCGCCATCGCTGGAATGCGCTCGTGGATGGCGTTGAGCGCCATGAGCGCGCTCTCACGGAAGGTGGTCAGCTTGCCGCCGGTGACGGTCAGCAGGCCATCGTCATCCCAGAGGGCGGCGTCGCGCGATTCATGCGAGGGGTCGGCCTTCTCCGAGCCAATCACCGGGCGCAGACCCGCGAAGGTCGCAATCGCGTCGGCGGCCGTGAGTTCCAGCGCCGGGAAGCGCGCGTCGAGCGCCTCCATCAGATAGGCGACCTCTTCCAGCGCGATGGCTGGCTCGTCGTCGAGCGGGCGTGTGTGATCGACATCGGTTGTCCCCACCAGCGTCACGCTTTCCCACGGCAGCGCGAAGACCGACGCGATGATCGGCGGGATGGGTGAAGCCGATGGCCTGCGCCAGCGGGAAGCGCCACGCCGGAAAGACCAGATGGCTGCCGCGCAACGGTCGCAGCCGCAGCGCTCCGCCCGCCTGCCCGCGCAGATGGTCCGCCCAGGCGCCCGTCGCGTTGACGACGACGGTGGCGCGCGTCTCGGTTGTACGCCCATCGTCGGTATCGCGCAGTTGTGCGCCCACTACTCGCCCGTCACTATCGCGTAGCAGCGCTTCCGCGGCGACGTAGTTAATGGCGTAGCCGCCCGCCGCCTCGGCCTCGCGCAGCAGCCGCAGCACCAGCCGCGCATCGTCGGTCTGGGCGTCCTGATAGGTGAAGCCGCCGCGCAGCCGCGCCTGCGCCACGGCGGGAGCCAGCAGCGCGAAGTCGCTGGCGTCGCGGTAGCGGTGCGTCCACTGAGCGCCAAGGGCATCGTAGACCGATAGCGCCGCGCCATACATGCGGCGGCCCGGACGCTCGCCGCGATAGACCGGCAGCAGGAAGCCCAGTGGCGTTATCAGTCCCGCGCCGACGCGTAGCAGCCGGTTGCGCGCCCGCACCGATTCGCGCGTCAGCCGCAGATCGCCCTGCGCGAGATAGCGCAGCCCGCCATGCACCAGCTTCGAGGAGCGGCTCGACGCGCCCCAGGCGAAATCGCGGCGTTCGACCAGCAGCGCCCGTAGCCCCAGGTGCGCCGCCTCACGCAGCAGCCCCGCGCCAGTGACGCCACCGCCGACAATCAGGATATCCCACGGCCCGCCGATGCGCTGCCAAATGGCGTCGCGTTCCTGCGTCATACAATTTACCCCGGCTTCGCGGCATGAATGCCGCGGTTAATGCCCTCCACTACCACATCCTCGAATGGCGAGCGGCTACGTTCAATTCAGGATTAGCCGCAGGGCTTCAGCCTGCGGCGTGCGTCACATCAGGACAACAGATGCTATCATCAAATTCCACCATCAAGGCCGAGGGTCGTCCACCAGCTTCCCCGGATTCATGATGCCCGCCGGGTCGAAGTGCGCGCAGAGCGCCTGAATCGCGGCGATGCCAGCCTCACCCTTTTCGGCGGACAGGTAGGGCAGATGGTCACTCCCGACGCCATGCTGGTGGCTGATGGTGCCGCCGTGGGCCACGATGGCCGCGCTCGCCGCCGACTTCAGCCGTTGCCAGCGGGCCAGCGACTCTTCCAGGCTATTCGCCAGCCGATAGAGATAGGTCGTGTAGACGCTCGCGCCGTGGCGATAGAGATGTGAGAGATGGGTAAAGACATGCACGCGCTCGTCCGACGCCGCCAGCCCATCGCAGAGCGCCGCCTCGATGGCGGTCACCATCTCCGGCACGTTGTTCCAGATCGTCGCCGTCTCGACAGTGTCAATCGCATAGCCCGTCTGCCAGAGCGTGTTGCGCAGGTACGGCGTGCGGAAGCGGCTCTTGTGCCATGCGCGGCCCAGCGCTTGCCCCAGATGCACCCCCTGGTGTCGCCCGGTGATTGCCAGCGCCTCTTTGCGTGTCGTCTCCACCAGCGGCTCGCGCCCGGTGAAGCCCAGCACCATCATGCACTTCTCCGCCCCCGCGCCGCGCACCGCCAGATAGCGGTCCAGCACAGCGATAATGCGGCGATGGCCCGCCAGCACGAGATTCGTCTCCGTCTCGCGCGGGGTGCTCAGCCGCACCATCGAGAGCGGCAAGCCGACTCTGCAAGAGCATGCGCGCGGCGGAAACGCCCTGCTCCCAGGTGGGAAAGAAGACCGCATGGAACGCCTCGACCGCTGGCAGCGGCGCGATACGCACCGTCGCCTCGGTGATGATGCCCATCCGCCCCTCGGAGCCGAGCACCACCTCGCGCAGATCGGTACCAGCGGCGGAGGCCGGGAAGACCGGTAGATCGAGCGTGCCGACCGGCGCGACCATCTGCCCCCCGGCGAAGCGCTGCTCGATACGCCCGTAGCCGAGCGACTGCGTACCACTGGAGCGCGTGGCAATCCAGCCGCCGAGCGTCGAATACTCGAACGACTGCGGAAAGTGTCCCAGCGTATAGCCGCGCGCCCGCAGATGCGCCTCCAGGTCGGGGCCGCGCACGCCAGCCTCGAAGCTGGCAATCTGGCTGACTTCGTCGAAGGCGCGCAGCCGGTTCATGTGGCGCATATCCACGGTCAGCACGGGCGCCGCGTCCGCCAGCGGGTTGATATGCCCGGCGACGCTGGTGCCGCCGCCATAGGGGATGATCCGCGCGCCAACTGTAGCAGCCCAGGCGAGCAGCGCGGCAACATCCTCGGCGTGTTGCGGATAGGCGACGCCGTCGGGGAATGTCTCGATCTGCCCGCTGCGTAGCGCGATCCAGTCGCCCAGGCTCTGACCGCGCGCGTGGCGCACTCGTTCGGCGGCGTCGGTCGTCACGAGGGGATGCTCAGGCAGGCGCGAGTCAGGAACCTGCTTGACTACCTGCGCCAGCGTCACATCACGCGGTGGCGTGCCTGACCCGACGAGCTGCTCCAGATAGCGCGTGGTCGAGCCTGGTAGATGCAGGCTGATGGTATCGTCGCCCCAACCGTTCCAGCGTCGCATGGTCGCCTCTCCCTCCCCATCCCTCCGTGATGCCAGTGTCTTGCATCCCCCTCATACATAGTGTATCAGGCGGGGCGTGGGTCGGTAAGATAGCCAGGGAACAGTGGGAGCGCTCCCGCTGGCCATTCGCTGTTGCAAACGCCTGTTATGCCCTGTGTGTAGAGGTGACGGCTGGTGTGCAGTACACTATGCCGGAGCACGTATGCCAACAGTGGCAACGATGGAGGCGCGGATGGCAATCACCTCGCCCTGGCGGTCAATCGGGCAACCAGCATGTTCCCAACGGCGCGCGGCGTGGCGGCTCGCCTGGCTCTGGGGCGCGCTCGCGCTGGCGCTACACAAACGGGATACCCCACTGCCAGCGACAGCCCATGGAGCATACGAGACCTTCGAGGAATTTATCTCCGGGCGCGAGTCCGATGTCTTTGGCTATCTCTGGCGACTGACCGGCGACGAACAGACGGCGTATGACCTCTGCCAGGAGACCTTTCTGCGCGCCTGACAGCAGTTCGAGAAGATTCGCCACTACGAGCAGCCCGGCGCCTGGCTCTTTCGCGTTGCGACCAACCTCGCCCTGAACGCCATCGAGCGACGCGCGACAGTGTCTGGCCGCATCATTCCTCTGCGCGAGGACGTTCAACCGACGGCAGAAGATCCCGCCGGACGCATCGCCCGTCTGGACCTGATCCACCAGACGCTGCTCCGTCTGCCCGCGCGCGAACGGGCCGCGCTGGTGCTGCGCGAGGTCGAGGGCTTTTCGATGGACGAGATCGCGCGTGCGCTGGCTGTCTCCGCGAGCTCGGTGCGGATGCTGCTCTCGCGTGCCCGCGCCCACTTCCGCCAGCGCTACGACCGTGACGAGCGTGATGGCAGCGAGGAGGCGCGCGCATGATCTCCGAACGATGTTCGCTCGGCCTGAGCGACGACGAACTCTCGCGCTGGCATGACGACGACCTCAACCCGGCGCGTATGGCGCTCATCCGCACGCACGCTGCCTCCTGCGCCGCCTGCCAGGAACGCCTGTCTACCCTCGAAGCGATTGGCGCGGGCCTGCGAGGTCTGGAGCCGCCACCGCTCGACATCGCACGTCTGCTGGCAGACCTGCGTGATACGACATCATCGGCAGTGGCGCCTTCTACATCCACGCCGGTTAGGCGGCCAACCAGCGCGCCGCGCCGCTCACGGCGGATAGTGACGGTGCGGCGGCGCTGGCGGCGGCGCTGGTCATCTCCCTGCTGGCGGGCTACCTCTTCGCGACCTACGGCCCTCTGCGGTCATCCGGTATCACCAACCCCAGCAATGAGCTGACCATCCCGCTGGACTATATGCCTATGCAGGCGACCGTCATCAGCATGTCGTCACCGAATGATGGCTGGGCGTTTGGCAGCAAGTCGAACAATGGTAATACCCCAGTGATTGCGTTGCACTACAGCGCTGGCAAATGGACACGGGTGCAGACAGTCGTGAAAGGGCGCATCAACGCGCTCAAGATGCTCAGCGCGAACGATGGCTGGCTCGTTGGCAGCAACATCTACCACTACGATGGCCACTCCTGGCGCGCGGTTGCGGTCCCACGGCAGGGCGCCTACGATGAGTACGAGCAGATTGCCGCCGTCTCGCCATCCGCGATCTGGATCACTGGTCGCTCTGATAAACCTTCTAAGTTGTACTACGACGGTAAAACCTGGGTTGGACAGGAATTGCCTATGCCACAAGCGCTTCATCTGGAGTATTACGAGTTTTCTGGTATCTCGATGTCCTCGGCGAATGAAGGCTGGGCAATCGCTCAGACGACGTACAGCCCAACCAACAATGCGGCGGCGAACGATATGACCCTACTCGGGGTGTTGCTCCATTACACGGGCGGCGTCTGGACAGTGGAGAAAACGTATCCGAACTACACGTTGATGACCGTCTCGATGGCGTCGGCCACTGATGGCTGGATTGGCGGCGATTATGAGACGGACATTAAGCGCAACGCGGACGGCAGCAGTTCCGCGCTAGACAGACCCTTCCTCTGGCGGCTGACTGATGGCGTCTGGAAAGATGCGCCCACTCCTGGTGGATATAAGCCGCCACTCGTAGGCCAGGTCTCGTACATTCAGATGCTATCGCCAACGGTTGGCTGGATGATTGCTGAGCATCAGCGCTGGCACGAGCCTCGGCTCGAATTCGAATCCATTGTTCCACATGCAGAGCGGCCAGTGGGTACAGTTTCCTGGTTACATCGTGCCTGACTCGCCTGGTTACTACGCAACTGCCTTCCTTGCATCTGATGAATTCTGGGGCTTCGGCAGATACGGTATCTCGCACTACTACAAAGGCGTGTGGAAGAACGTCGTCGGGTGACGAGCGCGGGCGCTCGGTAGAGTTTCAGGGGCAACAAAAAACGGACGGACGCCAGAAAAGCGTCCGTCCGCATCTATCGGCAGCGAGCACGTCTCTCAGACGCACTCGCGAAGCGACTGGGTCGAGTTGGCGCTGCGCAGTTTGGTGAGGGCGACCATCTCCAGTTGCCGGACCCGCTCGCGCGAGATGCCCAACTCTTTCCGACCTCCAGCAGCGTCCGGCTGCGTCCATCGCCGATGCCATAGCGCAAGATGACCACCGACCGCTCGCGGCTGGTCAGTTGCGAGAGCGCGCGATGCAGCTCCTCGCCCAGCAGGTGTTGTGAGGCGATATCGGCGGGCGTCTGGACGCCGGGGTCTTCGAGCGTATCGGAGAGGGCGAGGCGGTTATCAGTGTCGGCGGGGGCATCGAGCGAGACGGGCTGCTCGGTGATGTGCATCAGATCGTCAACTTCTTCCATCGGCATGCCCGCTGCCTGGCAATCTGCTCTGGCAGGGGATCGCCGCCGTTTTCCTGCGAGAGTTGCGAGGCGACACGGCGCACCTTGCGCAGACGGGTCGCGACATGCTCAGGCAGGTGGATCAGGCGCGATTGCTCGCCCGCCGCGCGGCTGATGGCCTGGCGAATCCACCAGGTGGCGTAGGTGCCGAAGTGGCAGCCGCGTTGCCAGTCGAACTTTTCGGCGGCGCGCATCAGGCCGAGGTTGCCCTCTTGAATGAGGTCGATCAGCGGGACACCAGAGTTGGTGTAGCGGCGCGCAATCGAGATCACCAGGCGCAGATTCGCCTCGACCAGACGGCGGCGCGCGCGCGAATCGCCCGCCTGCGAGCGCTTGGCAAGGATAATTTCTTCTTCGTGGGTCAGCAGTGAGAGGCCGCGAATATCGTGGAGATAGCTCTGGAAGGCGTCTTCGGTACCATCGGCGCCGCCATAGTGCCCCGCGCCCTTGCCGTAGAGCGCGTCCTCTTCTTCCTTGGTGAGTTCCGCGAGCTCCGCATCCGTCGGCTCGACATCATCAACCACAGCGACGGACTCAGCCGTGCTGGAAGATGCCAACTTCTCGAATGCCAGACGCAAAAGCCGCGCGCCAGCATCCTCGAGCATCTGTGGTTGCGTGGCTGCCATGTCGCACACTCCTTCTGCCAGATCTCGCAGCGTATCTGACGTTATGAACCGGCTATCTCCAGAATTCGGCGACAACCTGCCAACTGGACGTGCTCATGCACATTTCCATTCATTCCCCCGGCCAGTGTACACGGATATCGGCGTCTGCCACATCAGGTAAATACCTGATTTTCCCTCAGGCATTTTTGCTTCCCGAAGTGAAGCATGAACCGGCTGAAAACCCGCCCTCCGTGACATCAACAACTTGGGAAATGACCGGGACGTATGTCCCGCAGGTTGGCGCCGCATCTCACAAGAGACGATGCCGGTGGCCATTTATGTTTGTACCGCGGTACGCATCGGGCCAACGATCAGATGGTCGCGCGCGCCGGGACCGCCACTGTATAGGTTCATTAGCGCAGATGGAACCCGGATTCAGCACATTGTGTGCCACTGGTCCAGCGATCCGCTATCTTGCTACCCCAGGCTGGAAGCAGCGCGCATAGCTTTTTGTCTGCTACCTGATATACGTGTGAGAGCTACTATCTTTTCTCACACCAATGGCCCGCATGGCAATCAGACTTTCGACTGAGGTCGCCATACAGGCTCTTTGGTAGTGAGTTGTCTCTCACATTGTCCGCGCAACGGCATCAACCGTTACATTCCTTTTGTCTGGGACATTTTGACTGGGGCAACTACCCTCTCCCCCTACCCCCTCCCCTGCGAGGGGAGGGGCCGCAATCGAAGAGCGCGACACCGGGGGCAAGGTCTGCCTCTGCCTCTGGTTCCCCTCTCCCTGAAAGGGGGAAGGGTTAGGGGAGGGGACCGCGTGGCGCCATTACGACCAGCGGAAGGCGCGCGCCGAGAGCAGCACCGCGACCACCATCCACGCGGCGATAATCAGCAGATCGGTCTGCACTCCGCTGAGCGACGCGCCATTGTTGATAATCTGCCGGAGGGCATCGTTGAGGTAAGTCAGCGGCATCGCCTTGATCAGCGGGGTGAGAAACGCGGGCGCGCTATCCGTTGGGAAGTAGGAGCCGCTGAGGAACATCATCGGGAAGCTGATGAGGAAGAACGCCGCATTGGCGACCTCTGGCGTCCGGGCAAAGCTGCCCACCGCAAAGCCAAGCCCCTGAAGCGCGAGCGCCCCCAGCGCCACCGTCAGGCCCAGGGCGATCCAGCTTCCCGTCACCTGCACGTGGAAGACCAGCATCGCCACCAGAATCAGCGCGGCCCCCTGGAGCAGTGAGAGCGCCAGCCGCGCCAGCATCTGCGTCGAGATGAGCACGCTCGGGCGCAGCGGTGTGACCGCCAGCCGCCGCAGCACGCCCTGCTGCCGCCACTCCACCAGCGCCACGCCGACGCTCAGATTTGCCCACATCAGCAGCATGCCGAGCATCCCTGGCGTCAGCCAGTCGATCTGCCGAAGATTGTGGACGCTGACCGCCTGCTCGCTCAGCGTGATGGGCGAGGTCTGATGGGTCACCTGCTGGTTGAGGCTGGTGACGATGCTCTGCACCGCCATGCGCGCGTTGGCTGCCATCACCGGGCTGCTCTCGTCATAATAGACGGCGATGTTGGTGGGCTGGCTTTTCGCCAGCGCCTGCCCGAAGCCTGCCTCCAGCACGATGATGGCGTTGCGGTGGCCGTCGCGCAGCGCCTGAAGCTCCTCATCCTGCGTGCCGCTGAACACCTGAAGCGAGTCGCTGGCGCGCAGCCCCTGGACCATCTGCTGCGAGAGCGTCGAGTCGTCGCGGTCCACCACACCCAGCTCCAGTTTGGGCGTGCCACCGCCGCCGAAGAGCCAGCCAAAGACGAAGATCGAGAGCAGCGCCAGCCCCAGGCTGGTAATCAAGAGGACGCGATTGCGCCGCAACATGGTGACGCTGGCGGCGAACAGCGAGCGAAAAGCCTTCATGGGATTGTCACTTCTTTCTCTAAAGCGGCTGGCGGCTAAAGCCGCGCCCAAGAACCTTCGGCTGCGAAGGTCGCCTGTGCGGCCTGTGGTGATTGCGCTCTGGAATCTGAACTTGCGCAGGGTGGCTTCGATGAGGCATCTCTGGGAGCCCGCGCAGGCGGGCTTTGCGGCCGGAGCGTAGCGCGGGCCTACAGGCGCGGCTTTAGCCGCCAGCCCGGTGTGAACGGCCCCCGCCACGTCCTTTACCAATCGAGCGGTGTCACTCCCGCAGCCCACGTCCGGTCAGCTTGAGAAACACGTCTTCGAGGGTCGGCGCCTGCACTTGAATCTGCTCGACCGACATCTCCCGCGCCTCAGCGTATTGAAAGAGCGCCGTCATCGTCTTTTCGATGCGCGTCGAGTAGAGACGCACGCGCTCCGCGCCCGCCTGCACGTCGCTGACATCGGGCAGCAGCCGCAGCGCCGCAGTATCGGCAGGCTGGCCGCCGGATGGCGGGACGAGCGCGCAGTCGATGGTGGCGCTGGCGTTGAGCAGGCCAATCAGCCCGGACGGCGTATCCTGCGCGATGATGCGCCCGCCGTCGAGAATCGCGATGCGGTCGCAGAGGGTCTGCGCCTCGTCCATGAAGTGCGTCGTCAGCACAATTGTCTTGCCGCGCGCGCGCAGCCGCAGGATGGTATCCCACAGCAACCGGCGGCTCTGCGGATCGAGTCCGGTCGTCGGCTCATCCAGCAGGAGCAGCGCGGGATCGTTGACCAGCGCCAGGGCGAGCGCGAGTCGCTGTCGCTGGCCGCCAGAGAGATCCTGCGGCCTGGAGTGGGCCTTCTCCTCCAGCGCCACCTCGCGCAAGAGGTCATCCGCCGACCGTGCTGACGGGTAGAACGCGCCGAACAGGTGGATCGTCTCGCGGACGGTCAGCCCGGCGAAGAGCGTCGTCGCCTGCAATTGCACGCCAATCCGCTGCTGCACCGCCCGCCGCTCACGGCGCACGTCCAAACCATCCACCGTCACCTGCCCGTCGTCGGCGCGGCGCAGTCCCTCGATGATTTCGAGCGTCGTCGTCTTGCCCGCGCCATTGGGGCCAAGCAGGCCGAAAATCTCGCCGCGCCGGATCGTGAAGCTGACATCGTTGACGGCGATGAAGCGCCCATAGCGTTTCACCAGGTGGCTGACCTCGACCAGTGCCTCCGCCGATGCTGGAGAGGCAGGCGCCGCATGTGGGCTGCTTGTAACATCAGAAAGCATCGATTCCTCCTGCACGTGAGTCGCGCCATTCTCAGTCTCCGGGATGGCGAGTGCGAACAATCTCTGAGGAACAGCCTACCTGGGATGCGGACAGATGGCGCGTGCCGGAAGTCATAGCTGACGACATATCTTTCAGGCGCTGGTGAGGGGAGCAAGGGGCGCTGGAGATAGAGGCGAGCTATGTCTCAGGTCATAGGCGAGACCTGAATTGAGATATATTCCTAATCGTCGGATCGCTGGCTGGCGCGGCTTTTTGCCGACGCGCGCAGGCATTGCGTCCGTTCGAGTAGCCTCACCACGAGGAGCAGTACGTCTTCGGAAAGAGAAACCTCCTGTGTCTGTGCGCCCAGCCGGGTGATGCCGATGCTGTTGGGTGCGCGTTTCACTCGCCGTAAGAGATAGGTCTCATCCCCGACCCAGACGCGCATCAGGCACGCGCCGGGCGGCAGAGCGCCGGTCAGCAGGGTCTTACAGGCGCGCGCCAATTCATCCAGGTCGGGAGTCGTGAGGTCAAGACTCAGGACACTACCTAACCCGTCGCTAATCGTCAGGTGGCGGTGCTGGTGGTCGCAGATCGAGTTGTCGCCTCAATCGTGTGGTGTGGTCTCTGGTGCAGACATGGCTACTGTCCTGTTTGCGTCTATCGGTCGCCGTTACTCCATACTGTAGCGGCGTCCTGTTAAAGTCCCATGTAACGGATACAATGCACGAATGCACGACGGAGACACGCCTTGCACATGAGCACGAAAGAGACGCCGAATGGATATCACGTTCCAGGCGATCACGCCAGAATCGGCGCGCGCGCTGGCCACCTGGCGCTATCCCGCGCCGTACGACATCTATAACATCGGCGATGAAGCCGTAGCGAACGCGGAGATGCTGGATAGCCGCAGCCCCTGGTTCGTCGCCTTCGATACAGAGCACTCGGATGGCGCGCCGATGGGTTTCTACTGCTTCGGCACGGCGGCCGAGGTCGGCTGGGAGGGCGAGCCGCGCCTCTGGACCATGGACGACGGCGCGCTCAGCGTTGGCCTGGGGCTGCGGCCCGACCTGACGGGTCAACACCTCGGGCTGCCGTTCTTCGAGGCCGTGCTGGCCTTCGCGATAGAGCGATTTAGCCCCACCGCGTTCCGGCTCTTCGTGCTGCCGTTCAATCGGCGGGCCATCCGTGTCTACGAGCGCGCCGGATTCCGCCATATCGGCACGCTGGATGCGCCCGATAGCGGATCAGACGCACATCTCTTTCTGGAGATGCGCCGCGAAATCGGACAGAAAACTGGCGATGAAAGCGAACAGTAGCGAGTACTATTGAATTGCGGTTCGATACACAGGCAATCTTCCTATATAATAGAACAAGAGTTCAGGACATCTGACACGCAGTTGGCGCCTAGTACAGTGGAGGAATGGGAAAGTCATGGCGGACACAGGAAACGCGACCACAGGTTATGCCGATGTCAACGGCGCGAAACTCTATTACGAGGTGACGGGCGAGGGGCATCCGCTGGTCTTTCTGCACGCGGGCATCGCCAACCTGCACATGTGGGACGACCAGGCCAGCGCGTTCGGCGACCGCTATCGCGTCGTCCGCTACGACCATCGCAGCTTCGGCCAGTCCAACGCGCCCGCCGGGGCAGCCTCGTCGGCGGATGATGTCTATGGCATGTTCAAGTTCCTGAATATTGACAAGGCGTATCTGGTCGGCTGCTCGATGGGCGGCGGGATGGCGCTCGACTTTACGCTGGCGCATCCTGAAATGGTCGATGCTCTGGCGCTGTCCGGCCCCGGCGTCTCCGGCATGCCCGATGAGGAAAACGATCCTCTGGAGGCCACCTGGCAGGAGATTCAGGCGGCGGCGAAGGCGGGTGACTACGACAAGGCGAACGAGCTTGAGCTACGTGTCTGGGTGGATGGCATGGGCCGCACGCCCGATCAGGTGGACCCCGCCTATCGCGCCAAAGCCAGCGCGATGAACCGCGCGCTCTACGACCACGACGCCGAGATGAACGCTGTCGAGTGGCAGCCTGCCGAGCCGCCAGCCTATCCACGACTGGAAACCGTGGCCGCGCCGACGCTGGTGATTGTCGGCGACCGCGACGTGCCCGACATCCAGCATGCCGTCGATGTGCTGGCGGCGCGTATCCCCAACGCGAAGAAGGTGGTGATGCACGACACCGCGCACCTGCCCAGCATGGAGCTACCCGACGAGTTCAACCAGATTCTCGGCGACTTCCTCAACGGTCTGAGCTAGTCGCCGAATCGGCAAGTGAGTAACGCGAGAGGAGCCGCGCATGGCCAATTCACCACGGGCGCGCGTCGAGATCGTCCGCGACGAGTATTTCGGCAGCGTCATCGAAGACCCCTACCGCTGGATGGAAGACTACAAGGGCGAGGAGGCGCAGACCTGGCTGCATCAGCAGGCGGACCACGCGGCTCAGGCGCTCGGCGCGCTGCCCGAGCGCGACGCTTTGCTGGCGCGCATCACCGAGCTGAGCGACGCCGGGCCAGAGATGAGCCATCTCAGTGTAGCGGGCGGGTGTGTCTTCGCGCTGCGCCAGAATCCCGGCGAAAACCTGCCCCGGCTGGTGATGTACGCCACGCCAGATGCGCCTGAAACGACGCTGATCGACCCCAACACGATCAGCGGCGACGCACACACCGCCATTGACTGGTTCGCGACCTCGCGCGACGGGCGGCTCGTCGCTTATGGTGTTTCGCAGGGCGGCTCCGAGGATAGCACCCTCTATGTGCTGGATGTCGAAGAGGGTAAGGCGCTCGACCTGGCGATTCCGCATGTACAGTTCGGTGGCGTCTGCTGGCTGGAGGATAACGCCTCCTTCCTCTACAACCGCTTGCCTCCTCCCGCGTCAGAGGCGCCTCCCAGCGACTACTACCTCGACAGCCGCGTCCAGCTTCATCGTCTCGGCGCCGATCCCGCCAGCGATCCCATCGTGTTCGGGCGTGGCGCCCATGCCGGAGTGGACCTCGACCGCATAGATATCCCCTTCGTCGTCGTCCGGTCCGATAGCCCCTGGATGGTGGGGCTGGTGCTGCACGGCGACCTCAAGGAAAACCTGGTCTATGTCGCCCCGACGAGCGCGCTGGCTGACCCCGTCAGCATCCCATGGCGGCGCGTTGCCAGCCCCGACGACGCCGTAACAGGGTTCTCCTTCACCGAGAATACGCTCTATCTGCTGACACACCACAACGCGCCGCACTATCAGGTGATCGCACTTTCGTTGGGTGCCCAGGATTCGGCTGACCTGGCGCGGGCCACGGTCGTCGTACCTCACAGCGACGCCGTGCTGGAGGATGTGTGCGTGGTGGGCGAGTATCTACTCGTGCGCGAGATGAGCGCGGGTATCGGCGGGCTGCGGCGCGTGCTACTCGCGGGCGGCGCGCCAGAAGCCATCACGCTGCCAGATACCGGCGCGATCCTCGACTGGGCGGGCGAGCCGGGCAGTGGCTTGGTCTATCTCGCCACCACCGCGTGGACCGCGGCTCCGCGCATCCTCCGCTACGACACCACGAGCAACACCGCCAGCGATACCGGCTGGCTGCCACCCTCATCGGTCGATTTCAGCGAGATCGAGTCGCATGAGGTCGAGGCGCCCGCGCCCGATGGCGAGCGCATCCCGCTCTCGCTCATCCACCGCAAAGGGCTGGCGCGCGACGGTTCGCATCCGACGCTGCTGATTGGCTACGGCTCCTACGGCATCTCGCTCCCGCCATTCTTCATGCCACAGATGCTCGCCTGGTACGAGCGTGGCGGTGTGATGGCCATTGCGCACATGCGCGGCGGAGGTGAGAAGGGCGACGAGTGGCACCAGGCGGGGCGGCTGCTCAACAAAGAGAACACCATTGGCGACTTTATCGCCTGCGCCGAATATCTGGTCAGCGAAGGCTACACACAGCCCGAACTCCTGGCGGGCGAGGGTGGAAGCGCGGGCGGCATTCCCAGCGGTGGCGCGCTCGTGCGTCGGCCCGACCTCTTCGCCGCGATGGTGATGCGGGTCGCCATCACGAATGCGCTACGGGCCGAGTTGACGGAAAACGGCCCGCCAAACGTGATGGAGTTTGGCAGCGCGACCACCGAAGACGGCTTCAACGGGCTACTCATCATCGACTCATACCAGCGCGTGCGCGACGGCATGGCCTACCCCGCCGTGCTGCTCACCAGCGGCGCGAACGATCCGCGCGTCGTCGTCTGGATGGCGATGAAGATGGCGGCGCGGCTCCAGGTGGCCACCTCGTCGGATAAGCCCATTCTGCTCCGGCTGGAGGAGCAGGGCGGCCACGGCATGGGGTCCACCCGCCAGCAGGAGGACGCCGAGCTGGCCGATAAGCTGGCCTTCCTGCTCTGGCAATTCGGGCTTAGCGGCAGCCAGGCGACGGAGTGACGCATTTACAGTGCGGGCAAATTTGGGAATACATGACCTTCGCGGCATGATGTCGTTTCACATGGTATTCGGGTCATCTACAAGGCGCTGCAGCCTCTGGCAGCCCGCGCAGGCAGCCGCGCGAGCCTCCATGCGCGGCTGCAGCCGCCCGCGCAACGAGTACCCGATGAACCAGTAAAACGGCATGTATGCCTCGGCTAATCGTGTGCCATTCCTCTCTGGTGTTACCCCCACAAAACGATTCACCCCGATGCCAGAGCTTCGGCAACAGCCTCCTCCAGAGTGAGCGCCTGGCCAGCCGCGAACGCTGCGGCCCACACGTCCTCGCCCAGCGCCGCCCGTGCGGAGGCTCCATGCGCTCTGGCAGCCTCACGCTCAGGCGAGAGATCAGGCGCTCCAAGTGTCTCGCGCACAGCGGCTGTTGCGCCGAGAAGATGCGCGGCACGGGTTCCATAGGCAAGAGCGCCCGCGACAACCTGTGCAACCGCCGTCTGCGCCAGGCCGTCCAGGCCCTCAACGATCATGGAGCGGTCGCCAGCTTGCCACGAAATGGAGAGTCCGGCTCGTCCGAGCGCGTCGGCTTGTTGCAGATCACCTTGCTGGCGGGCTATACGCGCGAGATGCACGAAGCTATGCGCCGCGGCTCCAATATCGCCAACCAGCCCGTAGAGTCTGCGCGAGTCCTCATAGTACGTGACAGCCCGTTCGAGGTCTCCTTGGAGTTCAGCGGCGCGCCCTAGGTCTACAGCGTCTACCGCCATGCCCCACTGGTCCCCCGCCTCCCGCATCAGATCGAGACTTTGCGTGAAGCGCGCCACCGCCCCCTCGTGGTCGCCGTTGTAGAGGGCAATGGTACCCAGTGTATTGAGCGCATACGCCTCCGGACGCGTAGCGTCGCTTGCACGTGCGCACTGAACCGCCTCTTCCGAATATGCGGTCGCCGCCTCGTAGTCGCCTTGCCAGATAGCGATGCATCCCACAACAAAGAGCGCCTGGGCAAGCAGTTGAACCGAGTCGCGGGGAGCCGCACTTGGCGGTTCCTGGGGAGAAGTGAGGTGCGAGGGCAGAAAACGCTCGATCCAGGCTCTGCCCTCGCGAAGATACCCACCACGTACCCAGAAATGCCAGAGGTCGGTTGCCAGGCGCAACCCGAGCTCCCGCTCCCCTGATGCATGCGCCCACCCAAGCGCCGCGCGCAGATTATCGAGCTCACGGGTCAGCCGGGCGAGCCACTCGCTTTGCGTCGATCCGACGAGCGCGACATCAGACTCCCGTGCGAGCGCCGCGAAGTATCGGCCGTGAGCGCGGCGCACCATCTCGGCTTCGGTCTTCCCCACGTCTTCAGCGGCAGCGCTTCCTCCGGTGCCTGCATTCTCCTCCCTATCACCCTTATCATCGAGTTGTTCGAGCGCGTATTCTCGAATGATATGTAACATCCCGAACCGGGGCTCGAAGCCTTCGCCGACTTGCTGTAACAGGCTTTGATCCACCAATCCGCTCAAGCCATCAAGCAGATCCAACTGGAGTCGCACCGCTCCATCTGGGGCTATGCAGATCGCTTCAGCCGCATCCAGACTCCACCCCCCCGAGAAGACTGCAAGACGGCGAAAAAGCGTCCGCTCGTCTCGTATGAGCAGTCCTTCGCTCCATGCGATGGTCGCGCGCATCGTCTGCTGGCGCTCCTCCAGGTCGCGCGCGCCGCCCGTCAGCAGCGCGAGTCCGCTGGAGAGTCGGGCCAGTAAAGTCTCCGGCGGCAGCAGCTTCACTCGGGCGGCCGCCAGTTCAATCGCCAATGGCAACCCGTCCAACCGCGCGCATACTTCAGCGATGGCTGGCGCGTTGGCGTCCGTCACAGTGAAGTCGGGCACGACTGCCCGCGCCCGTTCGACAAAGAGCGCCACCGCCGCGTACTGCGAGAGGCGTTCGGGCGACGGCCGCCGTCCTGCGCTTCCCGGCTCGGGCAGAGGCAATGGAGCAAGCGGGTACTCATGCTCCCCACGCAGATGCAGGCGGGCGCGACTTGTTACCAGCAACTTGAGACCTGGACTCTCCGCCAAAAGTGCCGCGACCTCAGGGCCTGCCCCCACCACCTGCTCGAAGTTGTCCAGCACCACTAGCAGATGTTGGTCGCGCAGATGCTCACGCAGGTTCTCGGCGATGGGTTGGCTATCCTGCTCGCGCAGCCCGAGCGTCTGCGCGATGGTCGAGATGACGAGGCCAGGGTCGACGAGGCGCGAGAGACGCACAAACCAGACGCCGTCGGCAAAGTCGTCGCTGTCCACCAGTTCGGCGGCCACCTGGACGGCCAGACGCGTCTTGCCAATGCCCCCTGGTCCTGTCAGCGTCACCAGGCGCACGTCTGCGCGCAGAAGGAGCACACGCACCGCAGGCAGTTGCTCCTCGCGGCCCAGTAGCGTCGTGGGCTGGATGGGCAAATTGTGTCGGTGGGTGTCGAGCGTCTTGAGCGGGGGGAAGTCGCTCGGCAAGCCCGATAGCATCAACTGAAAGAGGCGCTCGGGTTCCTGGAGGTCTTTGAGCCGATGGGCGCCCGCATCTCGCAGTGTCGCACCTGCGGGGAGGGTATGTTCGGACAGCATGCGGGTCGTCTGCGAGAGCAGCACCTGACCACCGTGGCCAGCGGCGGCGATGCGCGCGGCGCGATGGACATCGAGACCGACGTAGTGGTCGCCGACCAGTTGAGGCGTGCCGGTGTGCAGCCCCATGCGCACCCGCAGTGCGGCGCCTGCGGGCCAGGCATGCAAGGCCAGGGCACGTGTGGCGTCGGACGCAGCCGCGACTGCCTGAGGCGCGGAAGGAAACGCCACGAAGAAGGCGTCGCCCTGGGTATCAACCTCGGCGCCGTCGTGAGCGGCGAAAGCGGCGCGCAGCAGTGTCTGGTGCTCCCCAAGCACGCGAGCATAGTCGTCACCGAGCTGCTGCAGCAATCTGGTGCTGCCTTCAATGTCGGTAAACAGGAAGGTGACCGTGCCGGTCGGCAGAGCACGCATACGACCACGCTCCTCTTGTCTCTTTCGCCAAGGGGATCACACACCATACATGCCGACTGCGTAACATGAGGACGACCGAACGCAGGAAGCTCACCGCATCATTATGGCATATGAGCAGTACAGATAAACGGTGTCAACGAGAGGATGCGCCCATCACGTCAGGTGCTCGCCTGCTTCAGAGCGCTGGCCCAGATGTTCTTGACGGGGATATAGGGGGCAGGGCTATGAGCGAGCACAGCCGGAGCCGACTCGTGACTGGCAGAACACGCTCTCAGAGGCATAGCCAAAACCACATGGTGGCGTCGCTAGCTGCCCTGCGCCAACGACGCCACCATCTCGGCGAGGGTCGGCGCGGCGTCGGCATGTCCGAGTGTGCGCGCGGCGGATGACATCAGCGTCAGGCGCGGGGGATTATCCAGCAGGGGATAGAGCGTCGCGCCCAGCGTCGTCGGCGTCAGGCTGCGGTCGAGCACCACCTCCGCCGCGCCCGCCCGGCGGAACATCTCGGCGTTGACGGCCTGCGGCGAGCCGGTGAAGCCCGGCGGCAACGGAACGAGCACGCTCGGCTTGCCCATCACTGCCAGCTCGGTCAGCGTGGAGGCGCCAGCGCGGCAGAGCGCGATATCGCTGACGGCCAGCGCGGCAGGCATCTCTTCATCGAGGTAGGGGTAGAGCCGGTAATGGCCATGCGAGTCTGTCAGCGTGGCTAGCTGGGCATCGGCGGCATGGCGCGTCGCCACATAGGTCAGCCCACCGCTCACATGCAAGACGTGGCAGTGTTTCAACAATCCCGGCAGGGCATTCACCACCACCTGATTGAGATGGCGAGCGCCCTGGCTGCCTCCCGTCACCAGCAAGACCGGCCACTCCGGCGAGAAGCCGAACCGCGCTTTGTGTGGGGCAGGGTCCGCGCCAACCATCGCCAGAATCTCCTCGCGCACGGGGTTGCCCGTCAGGGTCGTGCGGCGGCGGGGAAAGTGGCGGAGTGAATCAGGAAACGAGACGGAGATGCGTGTGGCAAAGGGCGTGAGCAGGCGGTTCGCCAGATTGGCGGGGACATCCTGCTGATGCATCACCAACGGCACCCCTTCGATGCGCGCCGCCAGCCCGGCGGGCACTGAGACGTAGCCACCGCTGGTAAACGCCGCGTCGGGGTGGAAGTTCTGCACGTGGCGGAGCGCCTGCATCATCCCCACCGGGATGCGGCCGATATCGGTGAACGTCTGGAGCGAGAGATAGCGACGCAGCTTGCCCGCCGTGATCGTCACCATCGGCAGCCCGGCGACGGGCACGATCTTCGTCTCCAGGCCGTTGGCGTCGCCGAGATAGAGAATATCGGCATCGTAGCGCGCCTGTAGCTCGCGCGCCACCGCCAGCGCGGGATAGATATGCCCTCCAGTGCCACCGCCCGAAATCAGTATCCGCATGCCCCATCCATTCTCTAGCCGCATTCAGACGCGCATTCTCTGTCGCGCATTCTCTGTATTATCCGGTATTATCCCCCATTTTGGGGGAAGCGTCTATCAGACCAGCCGCTCTGGCGTCACTCCCTCCCACCACGGCCCCGAGCATGCGAGCATAACGCGCGTGCGTATACCTGGATGATGCAGTACAATAGCAAACCAGGAGAGCATAGACTACTCACTACTCACTAGAAGGAGCCGGTAGATGGCAGATACATCCGATTCGATCAACCAGGGCGGCAAGGGCATGGGCGATGGTGGACGCGTTGCGGTGGGCGACCATGCGCCCGACTTTACGCTGCCCGACCAGACCGGCAAATCCATACGGTTGAGCGACCTGCTGACCGAGCACGCGGTCGTCCTCTACTTCTATCCCAAGGACGAGACACAAGGCTGTACCGCCGAGGCATGTAGCTTCCGCGACTCGTACGAAGTTTTCAAGGAGGCGGGCGCGGAGGTCGTCGGCGTCAGCTCGGACTCGGTGGAGTCGCACGAGAGCTTCGCCGCGCACCATCGCCTGCCATTCGTCCTGCTCAGCGATGAGGGTGGCGCGTTGCGCAAGCTCTATGGCGTGCCGACGACAATGGGGATGTTCCCTGGCCGTGTCACGTATATCATTGACCGCGACGGCATTGTCCAACACATCTTCTCATCACAGATCCAGTTCAACAGACATGTCATCGAGGCGCTCAACACGATACAAGCGATGCGGCAGTAGTGTGGTCCGAACGGCCGGGTGAGGCAGTTTCTGCCCCTACGGCGTCGCTGCCTCGGTGGGTAGGCCCTGATCGCTGGCGATGCGGTCGCCGTGGCGATGGACGATCTTCCACTCGCCATTCTCACGGCGGTAGGCGTGGGTGACACGCAGGGTGTACGGCTCGAGCGGAACGCCCTCCCAGGACACCGAGGTGTGTTCGTAGCCGACTGTGTAGGCCAGGTCTCCACTGACGCCCGCGGCGACGAGGTCGAAACCGTAGGAGGTGCAGTCGGAGAACCCTGACCCAAGCCACCGGGAGAGCTGGCTCACCTCGTCCCAGCCGGTCGCGCTCCTCACCGCGCCGAGCACGGTCACTGGATCGTTTCTCGACCACATCGCCAGTCGCGGCTCTGGATCGCCATTGTGAAGCGCTTCCTCCGCCGCGAGTTGACGTGCGATGGTTGTGGCAAGGAAGTTTTCGAGTTCACTGTCACTCATCGGGCGCCTCCTCCCTTCAATGCCTGACGCCCCCTCCTCCATAGGGAGAGCGTGTAGGAGTTGCGTTCAGGAGACTGTCACGGCGACGTGCTGAACTGCGTTGTTCATGAAGCCGCCGACATTCCAGGGCGGGTCGAGCGGCTGGGTGTTGCCCGCGGTATCGGTGGCGCGCGAGCAGAGATCGTACTCGCCGGGTGTCGCATGCCAGTCAAACGTCCACGGTCGCCAGGCATAGGGCGACGCTGACGGTGACTCGCCGAGGGTCGCATCCCACCAGGTCCGCCCGCCATCGGCGCTGATCTCTACCCGCTCCACAATCCCCTGCCCCGACCACGCCCGGCCAGAGAGCGTGCAGGGGCCAGCCGCGAGAACGCGCGCGCGTGACATGAAATCGGGGATGCCGGGCGGCTCCATCAGCGAGCGCGGCGCCATGCGGGTGACGGGTACGCCGGGATCGTCTTCATTTTTTTTGAAGAGATAGGTTCCGGCCTGTTGATAGCCCTGGAATGGCTCGGCGGTGAGTGTGATGCCGCGCAGCCACTTGACGTGCGTCATGCCATACCAGCCAGGGACGATCAGCCGCAGGGGATAGCCATGCTGCGGCAGGAGCGGCGCGCCATTCATCGCATAAGCCAGCAGGACCTCATCACGGAGCGCATCGTCCAGCGTGAGACTGCGCTGGTAGTCCTGCGCCTCACCGCCCTGAATGCCGCGATCTATCCCGGTAAAAACGATCTCGATAGCGTCGGAATGGATGCCCGCCTCGCGCAGAATCGGGGCGAGTGGCGTGCCGATCCACTCCGCCGTCCCAACCGCCTCGTTGAGCCAGGGCTGGCTGATCGAGCGAGGGGTCAGCAGCGCGCGCCCGTTGCCAGCGCATTCGAGCGTGACGGGCAGCGTCACCTTGGGCCGCGCCTGAAGCTCCTCCAGCGATAGCGTGAGCGGCCGCTCGACCAGGCCATCCACCGCGAGCCGCCAGGACGCGACATCGACGGCGGGAATATCGAAGTGAATCAGCAGATAGTGCAATCCCGCCGGGGTAATCGGATAGCGGAGCGCCTCCAGCGGCATCGCGTGGTTGCGCGCCGCCAACTGCAACTCCTCCATGGATACGGATTCCTGCCCGGACGGATTTTCCGCGGCGGGCGCTACGTGTTGTCCAGTTGTCTGCGATGCCATGGAATGCCGCCTTTCCGCGCGGACAGGATCACTACACATGGGGTCCGCGCCGCCCCTGTGCTTGCGTTCATCTCCTCGCTTCGACGCGCCAAGTTTACCATAAACACATGGCTCAACAGGAAGATTCCGAGAAGATATTCGAGCCACTCTTACCATTTCCTATTTTTGCTGATTTGGGTCCATTTCTTCTTTGGGAGGTCAGATTTAGAGCTTACCGTGCTAACAAAGATGAGTAGCTCGTTCCAATAATAGTAGTTTACTAATTCACCACCTTGGTGTAGAATGGTGAACAAGGAGTTTGATTATGCCTACCCGAAAAAAAGTCAAAGCAAAGAATGAGTCTGCTGATGGATATTCACCGACTGTACGGGCGTCAATTAGTTTCCCCCAGGAAGATTATGAGCAGCTTGAAGAGGTGGCAGGTAAAAAGCGGGTCTCACTTGCCTGGGTAGTTCGCGAGGCGGTACGGATATACCTTAAGAATCAACGAGGCGTCACAAAGGCTGGTGATCGATGACACGGATATCTGACTTTCAGAAGATTGAGACAGCGCTTTCGTCAAGCGTGAAATACAGTGCAGGTAGTGTTGTATTGGTTGAGGCGGATTCTTTGTTGGCTATGAGGGCCATTCCGTCGAATAGCGTGTCGCTGATTCTTACGGATCCACCTTATCACACGACAAAGAAGCGCAACATCGTCGGCGACACATCGTTTGAGAGTGATGCGGAATATCTGCGTTGGTTTCATGACTACGTCACGGAATGGAAACGTATATTGAGGCCGAACGGGTCCATTTTTTGCTTCTGCGCTTCTGAGATGGCTGCTCGTATAGAAATCGAACTCTCGGACCAGTTTAACGTCCTCTCGCACATTGTTTGGACAAAGCCTAATGATCCTGGCTTTGATGGATGGAAGCAAAAAATGAAGAAAGAGGCTCTGCGACAGTGGTATGCTCATAGCGAACGGGTCATTTTCGCAGAGCCAGCGACTCTCGGTAACTTGAATCGGTCATACTTTGGTATCTTCCTGAGAGACACGCGTTTGAAAGCGGGTCTATCTGGTCATCAATTAACTGAATTGACAGGTGCGTACGGCAAGATAAACCATGGTGGCGCAGTTTCCAACTGGGAGACGGGGCGCAATATCCCAAGTCGCGAACAATACAAAAGACTGTGCGCAGTGCTACTCTCTACAGGAAAAGTGGAGGCAATGCCAGCCTATGAGGACGTCATCCGTCCTTTCTATGTCGATGCGACGAAGGAGTTTACCGACATATGGACCTTCCCGTCTGTACGCCCATACGCTGGGAAACACCCTGCTGAGAAGCCCGGCGAAATGCTAGCGCATGCCATAGAAGCAACGACATTCTCTGGAGACATCGTTCTCGATTGCTTTGCAGGGTCAGGAAACACGGCGCTGGCAGCGATTCGACTTGGGCGCCGAGCTATCGCTATGGAAATTGATGCGCGGTGGACAGATCGAATTGCTAAACGGCTCATGGCCGAGGTGGCAGAGCCTCCCCAGACCCTATGGGATACGGCGAATAGTGCCGAGCTACCCCAAAAACCCAAAGCAATCCAGAAATACGCCAGGAGAACGCGGACCAGAAAGGCTCTCAGTCCTCAAGTCCTCTTGGGTGTGATGTAACCCGCGCGAGCATTTTTGTCCACTACATCACTCATCCACTCGAGTGTGTTATCAAGCCCGGCGTCTTTGACGACGACATTGCAGTGGTGATGTCCCCATCCCAGGTTATACGGCCGATGGCCATATCGCCCTACCCTCAGTTCCTCAACATGAAAGAGGTTGAGATGGGTAATCGTGAGATCGAGAACCCCACGACCTTCCGCTTGCTCTACACGAGTGAAGAACCCTTCTGCTGAGACTTCTTCGAGACAAAGTGGACACATGGTTAAGCGACTACCACTAATAAGGCGGTTCCCACGAAAGCGATCTATGTCAAGAAGGCCAAGGTCAGTGCATTTAGCAGTGTTTCTTTCTCTACGAGCGATGATGTCTGCCTGATTCATGTCATGCCTCGCTGCAACCTCTACAGCATCCTTGCACATCCAAAATAAGGCTTCGAGTTGGAGGCGGCAGTTGGTGACCGTAGACTTACTCGCATACTCGTACACGCGGATTCCCGCGCCCTTACTGTCCGTTGTGGTAAATCCCGACCTAATCGCATCTCCACCGTCACGTGCCGCTGTTGCTGACACACGCGCTACATATTCGCCGCCCAAGGGAGATAACCTGCTCGATGCGGGATTCCAGTTTGCGCGAAATAGGGTTAAAAGCAATCCAATCTTCGCGTGTCTCATAAAATACCAGCGCATTCTCCCCGAGTTTTAGTCCTCGTCGCAGCAACTCAGCCTGTATGCCCGGGTTGAGGAAAAATGTCTTGGGCGAGATTAACGCGATAAACCTCTTCTCAAAAGACGACTCCCCTGCCGGAGGATGAGATGCAATATCCCAAACATCATACGGAATCAATACAGTGCTGTTTCTAGCAACACGGTTTTGATATATCGCATCATCATCAGCGCCTCGTGTCTGACCGGTCTTATATATCTTCCGCTCTAACAACATGGGTAATTTGATTTGCTGCTTCATCTGAACAACCTGCTTCCTCGGAGGGCTACGCGATCCTACCTTCAATTAATATCACCCCTTTGCTACACAATCAAGCAGCCGCGTCTCAGACAAAGCGAACATAGTGTCACGCCAGCCCGGTCAACTGCTCGCTGACCTGCCAGAGCCGCTCCTGCGCTGGCACATCGTACGATGCCTGTGAGGACCGCGTCGGCTTGCACTTGTAGAAATATTGCCCGCTCACCGTTGCCACCTCCGGCGAGGACGCCAGGTAGATCGAGGTCTCGGCGCCCTTCTCCACATTGATCGCGAAGGGACGCCCCAGGCTCATCGCGACGTTCATCACTGGGCCGTTGTTGCGAGCGAAGTTTGACCCCACGAAGCCGGGATGCAGCGTGTTCGCCGTGACGCCGCTGCCCTCCAGACGCCGGGCGAGCGCGTAGGTGAACATGATATTGGCGAGCTTCGTCTGGCCATAGACTCCAAACGCCGAATAGCGCCCCTTCGTCTGTTGCAGATCGTCGAAGGGGATTTGCGCGCCATTGTGGGCGACCGACCCCACAGTGACGACGCGCGCGGGCGTATTGGCGCGCAGGGTATCGAGCAGCAGATTGGTCAGCAGGAACGGCGCGAGATGGTTCAGCGCGAAGGTCAGCTCCAGCCCATCTGCCGTCACTTGTCGCCGCATGAAGACCGCGCCCGCATTGTTGACGAGCACATGCAGCGCGCCATAGCGCCGCTGGAAGGCATCAGCCACGCCGCGTACCGCCGCCTGCGAGCTGAGGTCGGCCAGCAGATAGTCTACCTCGGCATTGTCGGTCTGCTGGCGAATCGTCTCGACTGTGGCCCGCGTCTTCGTCTCGTTGCGCCCGACAATCGCCACGGTTGCGCCACGCGCGGCCAACTCGCGGGCCGTCACCAGTCCGATGCCGGAGGTCGCGCCGGTAATCAGGCAAATCCTGCCACGCATCTCGTTAGTGATCTCGCCATGATCTTGCTGCATATCGTCTCCGCTCTCACCTACCCGGCAAAACAGCTTGCCTTTGCAGAGTATATCGCCTTAGGTAACTCTACTGGTAGCTGCGTTTGCGGCTGGCGTCTGGTCTACGCTACCGTCTGGATATGACATCTGAGCAAGCGCTTTCCTCGGCCAATACGCGCCCCTGGCCGCTGCCAGACAGTCCGTGGGTGATGGCCCAGGTCTGGCGCAAACTGCTGTTCGCGCACTGGCCAGTTCCCGCCGAGATGGTGCGCCCGCTGCTGCCCGCCGGGCTGGCGCTCGATACCTGGGATGGCCAGGCGTGGCTGGGCGTGGTGCCGTTCCAGATGGAGCGTGTCCACTTTCGCGGGCTGCCGGGCATCCCCACCGCCACGCGCTTCGCCGAGCTGAACGTGCGCACGTACGTCACCATGGACGAGAAGCCCGGCGTCTTCTTCTTCAGCCTGGACGCGGGTAGTCTGCTCGCCGTGCTGGGGGCGCGGGCGCTCTTCGCACTGCCGTATTACCATGCGCGCTTCGCGATTGCGGCCGAGGACGATGGCATCCACTATCGTTGCGAGCGCCTGGGAAGCGGGAAGCAGCGTGCCCACTTCGAGGCGCGCTATCGCCCCACTGGTCCGGTACAGCTCGCGCAACTCGGCTCGCTGGCGGACTGGCTGACGGCGCGCTACTGCCTCTATACCATGCGCGGCTCCCACCTGATGCGCGGCGAGGTGCAACACGCGCCGTGGCCGCTGCGGCCCGCGACGGCTGAGATCGTCCGCAACACCATCGCCGAGCCTGCGGGGATCCGTCTGCCCGCGACGCCGCCGCTGCTCTACTACTCCGAGCAGTTGGAGGTGGTCGTCTGGCCATTGCGCGCCGTGCGCACAGTGTCGCCCGCTTGACCATAACCACCATCGCGCCCGGCATTGTGGTGAAATACCTCCAAAAACTAGGGTTTCCCCTAGGGTAATTTTACTTAGAGGTTGGTATACTTCCTGCGGCGGATGCTGCCAGGCGGCGCAAGGGCGCGTCTCGTCTCACACCGTCCACACACTGCCCTCACATGGCTGAGAAGGAGAAACTATGAGCTGGTATCCAAGCGACGATAGCCTGCCCCGCCCCCTTACCCCCACCGCCTACAGATCGACGCCGACCTCATCCACACTGGGACGCATGCCACTCTCACTGACTGCGGCGTATCCTGTACCAGTGGAGGCAGAGGTAGTAAGCCGGAGCGACTTCTTGCATGTCATGTTGCGGGCCGCGCTGGGTGCCAACTATCTCGCGCCCATCGCCACGCCATCCTATATGCTAGATGTCGGCTGCGGCTCGGGGCGCTGGGTGCGCGAAATGGCGGCAGAGTTCCCCGCCGCGCGAGTGGTTGGGCTGGATACGGTGTCGCCGGATGAGGGCAATCCGGCGATATCGGGCGTCTTTGCCGTCTCCAACGCTCATCCACGGAGTTATGCGTTCGTCCAGCACAACGCTCTGGAGCCGCTTGCCTTCGCGCCCAACTCCTTCGACCTGACGCATATGCGCCAGATGACGCGCGATCTGCCGGTGGCGGCGTGGCCGCGCGTGGTCGGCGAGATGGTGCGGGTCACCACGTTTGGCGGCTGGATTGAGCTGGTGGAAGGCGATCTGGTGCATAATGGCGGTCCGGCGCTGGAAGCAATGCAGCGGTGGGCGCTCCAGGCATGGCAGCAGCACGGACTCGACCCGCGTGTCTGCGTGAAGCTCGGCGACCTGCTGCATCGGCTCTCGCTGACCGATATCCGCATGCGCACGGTTGAATTGCCCATTGGCTCGCACGGCGGGCGCTTTGGCGAGCTGATGGGCGCTGATTTGATGGCGCGGATCGAGGGCATGCGCGCGCAGATCATCGCCGCCCGGATCGCCTCGCCAGAAGCCTTCGCCCAGGCGCAGAGCGCGATCCGCCAGGAGATGCAGCGCGGCGAGTACGTCCAGCCGTTCTACATCGTCTGCGGCAGGCGATAACAATCACGCGACTCCCGTCAGCTTGACTGCGCGGCGCAACTGGCGGTTCAGCGTGATGGAGAGCGCCAGCGCCAGCAGCAGCGCGGCGAAGACCAGCACAGTGCACACGGGACCGATGAACTGGCTGAGCAGGCCCGCCAGCGCGAGGCCGAGTGGCTGGCCAACGAATTGGAACAGGCGAAAGACGCCATTGACGCGCCCCTGCATCTCATCCGGGATGCGGGCGAGGCGATAGCTATACTGCGCGACGAAGAAGATCGGGGTCACGCCGTAGGCAGCCGCAGTGATGGCGGCCAGGGCCAGTGGCGTCGGCGCGATGGCGTAGAGTGGCAGCAGTAGCACCCAGATCCAGTGGACACCCATCGCGATCTGGCCAAAGGCCAGCCGCCGCATAGCCGGGCCAGAGAGTACCGCGCCCACGACGCTGCCCACGCCGCCAGCGCCCAGCACCAGCCCAACGGCGATGGATGAGGCGTCCATCCGCTGCGCCAGGATGATGACCACCAGCATATACCCGGACTCGATCAACACCGTCCCGCCGACCACGAACGCCAGAAAGCGCATCAGCGACTGACGCCAGAGCCAGACCACACCCTCGCGGATATCGTCCCGCAGCCGGCTTGCGTCTGCCGTGCGGGGCGCGCTCAGGTCGGCGTGAATGAACCAGACCGAGACGACCGAGACAGCATAGGAGATCGCATCCACCAGGAAGGCGAAGCCCTGCCCAATAGCGAAGATCAGCCCGCCAAGCGCGGGGCCGAGCATCGAGCCGGTGCTCAGCGTCACCTCGTTGAGCGTCGTCGCGGATGGGATTTGCTCGCGCGAGACAACCCGTGTCAGCGCCGCCGTCTCCGCCAGGTTGAAGAAGACGTTGAACGTGCCCTCCACTAGCGCGACGACATAGAGTTGCGTCAAGGTGAGCCAGCTAAACGCCAGTGCCAGTGGGATGCTGCCGAGCGCGAGCGCCCGCCCGGCGTCGCAGAGGATCATCACGCGCCTGCGGTCCCAGCGGTCCACCAGCGCGCCCGCCGGGAGGCCAAGCAGCAGATAGGGGATGGTGCGCGCGGCGCTCAGGAAACCCGCCTGGGCCGGGGAGTCCGTCAGCGCCAGCATCAGCAGTGGATAGGCGAGCTGCGAGACCTGCGTGCCCGCGACCGAGACAAGCTGCCCGCTCCAGAGCAGCACCCAGTCGCGATTGGACCAGAGCCGGGCGGTCTTCGGCTTCTCCGCGACACCGTCCGGCGCCATCAGGTCACTCGTCTTTCCAGGTTTCGGAATGCTCTGATTCCCCCTCTCCTACGAGGAGAGGGGGATAGGGGTGGGGTCGGGTGGAAGTCCGCTTTACGCGGGCTGGCCAATCTGCGCGCCCACGGCGGCACGGAGGGCGTCCACCTTGTCGGTGCGCTCCCACGGGGCGTCGATGTCGGTGCGGCCAAAGTGGCCATAGGCGGCTGTCGGCTGATAGATCGGGCGGCGCAGGTCCAGTGTCTGGATGATGCCCGCCGGGCGCAGGTCGAAGTGCTCGCGAATCAGGTCGATCAACGTCTCATTGGAGACCTTGCTCGTGCCGAAGGTCTCAACGAAGAGCGAGATCGGGCGGGCGACGCCGATGGCATAGGAGATTTGCAGCTCGCAGCGGTCCGCCAGACCCGCCGCGACGATGTTCTTGGCGACGTAGCGCGCCGCGTACGCGCCAGAGCGGTCCACCTTGGTTGGGTCTTTGCCGCTGAAGGCGCCGCCGCCGTGGCGGGCGAAACCGCCGTACGTATCCACGATGATCTTGCGGCCAGTCAGCCCGGCGTCGCCCATCGGTCCGCCGATGACGAAGCGCCCGGTTGGGTTCACCAGATAGCGCGTCTTCTCGTCCAGCAGCTCCGCGGGCAACGTCGGCTTGATGACCTGCTCGACGATATCCTGGTAAATCTGCTCCTGCGAGACAGTCGTCGGCATGCTGCGTCGAGATGACGACTGTATCGATGCGCACCGGCTTGCCATACTCGTACTGCACCGTCACCTGGCTCTTACCGTCGGGGCGCAGCCAGGCCAGCGGGCCATTGTTCGCCCAGTCGGCGTTGCGCTTCTCGGCAAGCTTGCGCGAGAGGTTGTGGGCAAAGTAGATCGGCGCTGGCATCAGCACGTCGGTCTCGTTGCAGGCGAAGCCGATCATCATGCCCTGGTCGCCCGCGCCGACCGCCTCAAGCTCGGCGTCGGTCAGCTCGCCGCTGGCGGTGCGCTCGCGATATTCTAGCGAGGCGCTGACGCCGCGATCGATGTCCGGGCTTTGCTTGCCAATCGCCGTCGTGACGCCGCAGGTGCGATAGTCGAAGCCATAGTTGGCGTCCACATAGCCGACCTTGCGAATCGTCTCGCGGACGATGGCCGGAATGTCTACATAGGTCGAGGTGGTAATCTCGCCCGCCACCAGCACCAGCCCGGTCGTCGTCGCCGCCTCGCAGGCCACGCGCGCCATCGGGTCATCGCGCAGCATCGCGTCGAGCACGCCATCGCTGATCTGGTCGCAGAGCTTATCAGGATGTCCCTCGGTCACGCTTTCACTGGTGAAGAACGCTTTGGGATCGTTCATAAAACTGTTACTGCTGCTCACTCTCTCTTCTTCTCTTCTCTGCCCCACTACTCCATGACATTTTCAAAATACAGGCCTGTCGCGGTTCGTCCCGGATGCGCCGCCTCTGCTTCTGCGCTCCCCCCTCTCCTACGAGGAGAGGGGGCCAGGGGGTGAGGTCTCCCCCACAAACGACTAGGTGCCTGACTCCCAGGCCGCCAGATAGGCCTTCTGCTCCGGCGTCAGGATATCAATCTCGATACCCATCGCCGTGAGCTTGAGCCGCGCGATCTCGTGATCGATCTCCGTCGGGATGGTGTAGACCTTCGGCTCCAGTGACTTGGCGTGGGTGAGCATATACTCCGCGCCGAGCGCCTGATTGGCGAAGCTCATATCCATCACGCTGGCCGGGTGGCCCTCACCCGCCGAGAGATTCACCAGCCGACCATCCGCCAGCAGGTAGACATGGCGGCCATCGGCATAGGTGTACTCCTCGACGAAGTCGCGCGCCGTCCGGCGGCCACCGGTTGCGAGCGCCTCCAGCGCCGGGATGTTGATCTCGTCGTTGAAGTGGCCGGAGTTGGCGATGATCGCCCCGTCTTTCATCCGCTCCAGGTGCGCCCCATCGAGCACGTTGATGTCGCCGGTCACCGTGATGAAGATATCGCCAATAGCGGCGGCCTCCAGCATCGGCATCACCCGGAAGCCATCCATCACCGCCTCAATGGCGCGCACCGGGTCTACCTCGGTCACGATGACGTTGGCGCCCAGCCCGTGCACGCGCGACGCGACGCCCTTGCCACACCAGCCGTAGCCCGCCACGACGACGTTACGTCCCGCGACCAGCCGGTTGGTGGCGCGGATGATGGCGTCGATGGTGCTCTGGCCGGTGCCATAGCGGTTGTCGAAGAGATGCTTGGTATCGGAGTCGTTGACCGCCAGCACCGGGAATTTCAGCACGCTGTTCTGCTGCATGCTGCGCAGCCGAATGACGCCTGTCGTCGTCTCCTCGGTCCCGGCGATAACGTTGGGAATCAGGTCGGCACGGTCTTTGTGCAGCGAGGCCACCAGGTCGCAGCCGTCGTCCATCGTCATCTGCGGCTGGTGATCGAGCGCGGCGTGAATGTGGCGGAAGTAGGTCTGCTCGTCCTCGCCTTTGATGGCATAGACGGAAATACCCTCATCGACGATCAGCGAGGCCGCCACATCATCCTGCGTCGAGAGCGGATTGCTGGCGCAGAGGACAAGGTCGGCGCCGGCCGCCTTGAGCGTGATGGCGAGGTTGGCCGTCTCGGTGGTCACGTGCAGACAGGCCGAGATGCGCAGCCCCTTGAGCGGCTGCTCGCGGGCAAAGCGCTCGCGGATGAGCGCCAGCACTGGCATATCCTTGGCGGCCCAGGTGATACGGTCCCGTCCGCGAGGGGCCAGCGACAGATCTTTGACATCACCAGCAACGTGCGAAGTTGCCACAAGTAGTCTCCTTCGAGCGATAGACCCGACCTTTTCCATCGGGTCCACCCAATGTACAATCCACGGTTCATCTATTGCGGAAAACGCCCAATGAGTCTGGCTGCTGCCGCCCATAGCACCGGAGACTGCCGGGTGCCCCGCACATGCGTCCCTCCCAGACGCGACAAGCCAGCGGAGGTCACGGCGCCGGTGGCGGCATGGATACTCCGACCCATGGCCGTTCGTCCGGCGTTTTCAGGAAAGCTTCCGACCTCAACTGCGGACCTCACCCGGCCCCTCTCCTCGTAGGAGAGGGGAGTCAGAGAAGGGCGCAAACCGAGAGATCGAAAACGTTACTTGGCAAAACTGCTAAAGACTAGGAGACGTTTAGGCCTCCGTTTGTTTCTCAAGTTCACTATGAGCGCCATTGGCCCCATTGGCCCCATTGGCTCCATTCGCGCCGTTCGTCTGCCACTCGCCCTCGAAATGGGTGAAGCTGACGAACTCGCCGTAGCGCGCCGCGATGGCCTCCGGCGTCAGCGTGAGCAGCCGTCCGACGCTGAAATGCTCGCAGGCGTACGAGCCGAGAATATTGCCATGGATGAGCGCGCGGTGGTAGTCGCCATGCGTCAGCTCGCCCCCGCCGTTCTGTAGCCGCTGCGCCAGATAGCCCAGGAAGCCGCCGGCGAACGCATCGCCCGCTCCGGTGGGATCCTGCACGTCTTCGAGCGGATAGGCGGGCGCGGCATGATAGCTGCCGTCACGGCTGAAGAGCAGCGCGCCATACGACCCCTGCTTGATGACCAACTCGCTCGGCCCCAGGCTCAAGATGTGGCGGACGGCGGCGCGCAGGCTCGGCGTATCGGCGTACTGGCGCGCCTCCTCTTCGGCGATCAGCATGATATCCACCTGGCGGATGACCTCGGTCAGCGCGTCGCGCTCGGTCTCGATCCACAGGTTCATTGTGTCGAGGGCGCGGAGCTGGCGCTGGCCGCTGCCCGACATCTGCCGCAGCACGTCGAGCTGCAACTGCGGGTGGATGTTTGCCAGGAAGAGGACCGGCGCCTGGCGGTAGCTCGCGGGAATCTGCGGCGCGAAATCGGCGAAGACACCCAGTTCGGTGTAGAGCGTATCGCGCGTATTCATATCCAGATGGTAGCGTCCGCCCCAGCGAAAGGTCTTGCCGGGAACGCTGCGCACCCCGGCGAGGTCAATTGGACGCGCGCGTAGGATATCGAGGTAGCGCGCCGGGAAGTCGTCGCCGATGATCGCGACCAGTTCGACCGGCGCGTAGAGCGACGCCGCCAGCGAGAAGTGCGAGGCCGCGCCGCCAAGCACGTCGTCCGCCCTGCCAAATGGCGTCTCTATCGAATCAAGCGCCACCGAGCCAACCACAACTATTGCCACATCCACTCCTTATTAGATGAGCGCGGGCGGTTAAAACCGCGCCTCAATGGCCTCCCATTGGTCGGCCACGAAGTCCGCCTGCGCGGACTCAAGAAATTCTGTCCAACTACTAACTATTTTGTTTCCATCGTCACCGCCTGAGCGGCAAGTGACTCTGTATACGGTGGGCGAGCGATGCCCGCCTCGGTGATGATCGCCGTGATATACCTTGCGGGCGTCACGTCGAACGCTGGATTGGCGACGCGCACACCCTCTGGCGCGAGCGCCACCCCGCGCACATGCGTCACCTCGGCGGGCGCGCGCTCCTCGATGGGGATGCCGTCGCCGTTAGCCAGCGCGAGATCGATGGTCGAGCGCGGCGCGACGACGTAGAACGGTACCCCATGTGCCTGCGCCAGCACCGCCAACCCATAGGTGCCAATCTTGTTGGCGGTATCGCCATTGGCCGCGATGCGGTCCGCACCGACAAATATCGCCTGGACGCCCACCGTGCGCAGGATGTGCGCTGCCATGTTATCAGTTATGAGCGTCAACGGCACACCCGCGCGCTGAAGTTCCCATGCGGTCAATCGCGCGCCCTGCAAGACTGGCCGCGTCTCGTCCACATAGACATGTAGCCGTTTGCCCTGGCGCTGCGCCGTGTAGACTGGGGGCGAGCGCCGTGCCGATGCCACAGGTGGCGAGCGCGCCTGCGTTGCAGTGGGTCAGCAGCGTATCGCCGTCGGCGATCAGGTCGCTGCCCAGTTCGCCCATGATCCGGCAGGCGGCGGCGTCTTCGGCGGCGATGGCATGCGCCTCGGCCAGCAGCCGCGCGGGCAGATCGGCCACCGCGCCTTCGGCGAGACAGTGGCGTTCGGCAACGATCAGCAGCCGTTCGAGCGCCCACGCCAGGTTCACCGCCGTTGGTCGTGTCGCGCGTAGCTCCGCCGCTATCGCGTTGAGCCGCGCCAAAGCCGTCTCGAGCGGGATGATCTCGTCAGACGGCAAAGCCTCGCGCGCGCCGAGCGCCAGCCCATAGGCCGCCGCCCCGCCAATCGCGGGCGCGCCACGCACCTGTAACGTGCGGATCGCCTCGCCCACCTGCGCCGCCGTCGAACAGGCGAGCACGACGCACTCGCCGGGCAGCAGCGCTGGTCGAGCAGCCGCAACACCCGCGTCTCCTCGTCCCACCAGAGCGCGCGCGGCACGCCATCGGCGGTGAATGGCGTCTGCTCCTGCGCTATGCGCTCGTCCTCTAGATGCACGGCTGCCTCGGTCTGACGATCTCGGCCTTGAAAGGCCGGGGTAGAAACCACTGGGCGTAAACGCCTCGATAGGATGGCCATTCATGGCCTCTGCCTCTCTACTCCGGCCATTTATGGCCGAGAGAGTGACAACAAAAAGCGGCTCTTCCCGACATCTCCAGGGAAGAAGCCGCATCAACCGCCAGACCTGCTGTGGTCCGCTGAGAATGATGCTCATCTTTCAGGGAGGTGTTCTCCCTGCCGGAGTTGGCACCGCGCCAGATGATATTTCGACCATCTGCCGGTTGCTGGGTGTCGTCGGGCCGTTCCCTACACCCGTCTGGATGAGCTGGCGCCAAGCGCCATGTGCCGTGCAAAGCATAACATCTCACAGAATAGCGCGTCAAGCAACCATTGCCGTTTCAGCGCTCTGCCCAACGACATGCAACCCACGCCCGCGCCATCCGGTTGCTGGTTGTTGTGTAACGGGCGTTGTGTAACGATTGAGCGAGAATCGGGACTGAACACTACAGACCGGCCAGGCGTCTCGCTGGCAAGCATCTTGATGCATATTCGGTGGATACGCTGCATACGAAGCGCGTTGTTCTAACTTGTTCTAATTCGCTCGTTTCTGTTACAATCCAACGCGCGCCAGGTGACGGGAGCGCTGGCGGAAGTGGAAGGCGCCATCATGGCAACGATTGAATTTCAGCATGTGACCAGGATATATCCCGACGCGGCCACGCCTGCCGTGGATGATGTCAGCTTCACCGTGCCCGAAGGCGCGCTGTGTATGCTCGTCGGCACCAGCGGCTCCGGCAAGACCACGCTGTTGCGGATGGTCAACCGGCTGATCGATCCCACCTCGGGCCAGATACTCATCGACGGCGTTCCCACCACGACGCAGGATCCCATCGCGCTGCGCCGTGGCATCGGCTATGTCATTCAGCAGGTGGGGCTTTTCCCGCATATGACCGTCGAGGAGAATGTGTGCGTCGTGCCCTCGATCCTCGGCAAGTCGGCGCGTGAGATGCGCGGACGTGTGGATGAGCTGCTTACCCTCGTCGGCCTTGACCCCGACGCCTACCGCGCGCGCTATCCACGCCAGCTTTCCGGCGGCCAGCAGCAGCGGGTGGGCCTGGCGCGGGCGCTGGCGGCTGATCCCGACATTCTGCTGATGGATGAGCCGTTCGGCGCGCTGGACGCCATCACCCGCGAGCGCTTGCAGGACGAGCTGCTACGGATTCAGCGCGAGCTGCGCAAGACCGTCCTCTTCGTCTCCCACGATGTCTCCGAGGCGTTCCGCCTGGGCGACCAAGTGGTGGTGATGCACGACGGCAAACTGGTGCAGGTGGGCACGCCGGTTGACCTGATCTCACATCCCGCCGACGACTTCGTGCGGCAACTGGTCGGCGCCGATAGCACCCTCCGCCAGTTGGAATACCTGCCGGTGACCGCCGCGCTGGAACCACAGAACGGCGAGGGCGCGTTCCCGCTGAGTGGCGAGACACTGCCCACGGATTCCACGCTGCTCACCGCGCTGCTGCTGCTGCTCAAGACGAATGCGGATAAGGCTCTCGTGATCGATCACGGCGCGACCGCCGGCCAGGTATCGCTCAACGGTATCTATCGCGCGGTCCGCTCGCCATCGGAGAGCGCCACGGCAGGCACAGCACAAGGGAAACAGGGCTAACGGCTATCCCCAGCAAGAAGGTGGCGCGCATGAAATTCCTGCTCGATCCAACCAACTGGGACACCAGCATCCCAAACAGCATTCCTAATCTGTTCTTCGACCATGTCTGGCTGACAGTCGTCAGTGTGGCGCTTGGGCTGCTGATTGCGTTTCCCATCGCGCTGCTGGTGGCGCGTTTCCGTCCGCTCTATGCGCCAGTGACCACGTTTGCCAGCGTTCTCTATACAATCCCGAGCATCGCGGCGATGGTGCTGCTTATTCCGCTTACCGGGTTGGAGGCAACCACTGTCATCATCCCGCTGGTTGCGTATACACAGATCGTGCTGATTCGCAACATCGTCGCGGCCATCCGCGCGGTGGACCCGGCGCTGGTCGAGGTGGGCCGGGCAATGGGCATGAACGCCGCCCAGATTCAGACGAAGGTGGTCCTCCCGCTGGCGCTGCCCGTCATCATCGCGGGTCTCCGCGTGGTGGTGGTCACGACCATTGGCATCGCGTCGATCTCATTCGTGGTGGGTGTTCCGTCGCTGGGCACACTGGTGTTTCAGGGACAGACCTTCGCCTATAACGATGAGATCGTGGCGGGGGCCATCCTGATTACCGCGCTGGCGGTCGGCGCAGACCTGCTGCTGCTCGGCGTGCAGCGGCTGCTGGGGCGTGGCCAGGGTACGACGCTGGCGAGTGCGGGCTGAAAGGAGTTCTCACGATGTTCTTTGGCTCCTTCAGTGTGGCCCTGACTGCGTCTTCCAGCTTTCTCGGTCAGGTCTGGGCCTTCATCCAGAATCCGGCGAATGCCTATGGTGAGCATCTATGGGTCACGATTCTGCTGAGCGTCTATCCCATCGTGCTGGCGTTCTTGATCGCGCTGCCCTTGGGGATTCTGACGGCGCGACGACCCATCGCGGCGTTCCTGAGCGCGAACCTGAGCGGGCTGGCGCGGGCGATTCCGTCGCTGGTCTTCCTGGCAATCATGGTTCCCATTGTCGGTATCGGCTTCACGCCATCGGTCATCGCGCTGACGTTGCTGGGCATTCCGCCGATCCTGCTCAACACCATCGCGGGACTCCAGAGCATCGATCCCGCGTCAATTGACGCCGCGCGCGGGATGGGAATGACGCGCCTGCAAATCCTGGGGCGGGTGGAGATACCGCTGGTGCTGCCGGTCATCGCGGCGGGCGTGCGTATCGCGGCCATCCAGATCGTCGCGACGACGCCCATCGCGGCGCTGATCGGTGCGGGCGGGCTGGGTGAATACATTCTGGCCGGCGTCAATATTCTCGATTATGCGCAGGCGGCGGCGGGCGCGCTGGGAATTATCGCGCTGGCGCTCTTGACTGAGGGGGTGTTCGCGCTGCTCCAGCGCGTGCTGACACCCGCGGGCATCCGCGCGGGCGAAAAAGCATCCAAGGCGTCCGAAAAGCTGGCGGCGTAGAACCGTCTTGAGAGTGCACGCTCACCGCTCTGTCTCATTCGTAATTGCTGAAACCATTGAGACAAAGAGCGGGTATGGATAAAGAGGAGGGGGAAAGCAACGATGAGCGTGATTGGCCGCTTTCCCTTTTCAGGATGCGCAAACAGAAGAGTTTCCGCATCCGACCGATGATGGCATCTCATGGGGTGATGCCGCGACAGTGAGTATTTCTGAAGGAGAAGACTCGTGACGTTTACACGCAGGTATTACAGGGCGTTTGGCGCCCTGCTGCTGGTGGCCCTGGTGGCCATCGCGGGGTGTGGCACCAGCACTAGCACCAGTGGTAAGCCGGGAAGCGGCGTCAAAGTGACCGTCGGCAGCAAGAACGACGCCGACAGTCAGCTTCTCGGCTCTATGTACGCGCTTCTGCTCGAAAACGCAGGCTATACCGTTACTCAGAAGATTCCGCTTGGCCAGACGCCGGTGCTGGACGCCGCTATCAAGAGCGGCGCAATCGACATTTATCCAGAGTTCACGGGCACATCGCTCACCGTCTACAAGCTGCCCCAGACATCAGATCCACAACAGGCGTTTCAGTCAGTCTCCAGCTACTATGAGAGCAACTTCAAGCTCACCTGGCTGGACGCCGCCTATGGGCTGAACGACAGCTATGGCATCTGCACCTCGCAGGCCAACGCCACCAAATATCATCTCTCATCGCTGGATGATCTCGTCGCACAATCGGGCAAGCTGGTGCTGGCAACGCAGGACGATGGCGTGGCCGCTGCCGAGCAGCCCGTTGAGAAGGGCTATAACATTACCTTCAAGAGTGTGGTGAAGATCAGCGAGCAGCTTTCCTTCGGCGCGGTCACCAAGGGTGACGCCGATTTGAACGTCTGCTACACGACCGACCCGAACATCGTCACCAACAACTTCGTCGTCCTCAAGGATACGAAGAACGTCTTCCCGGTCTATAATCCAGCGCCGGTCGTGCGTGACGAGCTGCTCTCGAAGTCGGCCGCCATCAAGGCGACGCTGAATCCGCTGGCCTCCAAGCTGACAACCGATGAGATCGTGAAGCTCATCAAGCAGGTCAGCGTTGACCACCAGCAGCCGCTTGCGGTGGCCAAGACCTGGCTCCAGTCGCAGGATCTGCTGCCGAAGTAGGGTTTCTCCCGCGCTTATAGAAAGGTATCCCCTCCTCGGATCGTTCGGGGAGGGGATGTTATTATTTGGGATAGGACTGGCAAGTAGATCGTCGAACGAGTGTTTAGGGACTAACGAGTGTTTAGGGACTATGGAAGATATCATGAGCGCCAATGCGACGCCAAATGATATGCGGTTCGCCTGGATGAACCTCTGCTCCATACTCGAATGTCGCACGGCCATCGGGCGCCCAAGTCATCTCAAAGATACCAGTCGTCTTCCGCACACGTTTGATGCGTAGAGCTGGCCTGAACCCGCGATGTGCGCGCAAGTCATCTACCAATTGACTTACCGCGACCTTGAAACGCGCTTTCTGGTCAGATGTCAGGCCATTCCAGTCACGTAGAAAGGGATCGGTACGAAAGAAGGTAGGCACAGGCAGCTATTCCTCATCGAGAGAGGCAAGAAAGGCTTCTTCAGAAGAGAAGAATGTCCCTTCATGAGCAGCTATTGCTGCATCTGCTTCGCGCTCCTTGGCCTGCCATTCCGGCGTCCAGAACCATGCCTGCTCTGGATCTACTTGCTCCTGCTCAACATGCTGACGTACCGCCTCAACCCACGAGTGGAAGAATTCTTCGGGTTGTTGGCCACGTTCATGTGCGGCTTCTTCGATAGCCTTATATTGCTCATCAGTGACCTTGAAGACATGACTCATACATTTTACTCCTGTTTGCGCCCGTCTATTCAGACACTATAAACCATAGCTCCTTGCCTGTCCATTTCGGGCCGGACGCTAAAAACCAGGAGCATAGCGCCTATCAAATGCCCTACGCTCCTGGTTTTGTAGCACATCAAAACGATCAAGCCTGGCTCATCGGCTACCGATGGCCGCCATAGTGGCGCTGCGTCTGCGTTGGCTGCGCTTCTCCGCTTTCGCCAGTCGCCTCATCTTCGGGGAAGAGCGAGAGATGCACCACTGCGCCATCGTAGACCAGCCCCGCGCCCGAGACATGGCTGCCGACCAGCCGCGCGTCTGCGCCGAGGCCCGGCGACGGATGCACCTGGATGTCTGCCGCCAGCGCGTCGGCGAGCAGTCGCGCCTCGCCAACGTTGATCGCAGCATCGCCCGTCTCGCCACCGGATTCGGTATCCAGCGCCTCGACGGCGTAGCTGCGCGCCAGCTTCTCCCAGTAGGCGGCGGCCAGCGCCTCATCGGTGAAGATTTCCGCGCCGAGCACGTTGGCGCCCACCACGGCGACGAACCCCAGCGCGCCCTCTGGCCGCTTCAGCCCTTCTACCGTTTCCTTGAGCTTGCTGGCCCGCTCCGGCGTCTTATACAGGGTATCCATCGCGCTCGACGGCGAGTACGATTGCGTGTACGCCATCCGCTCAGAGACCTCGTTCCAGACCGCGCCCTGATCCGATCTGTGTCCGCGCCCTGACGAAAGCGAGGCCGTCACCGCTTTGGCGTGCATCCTGCGTAGCGACGCATAGCCCGCCTCGTCCGACGTGAACGCGCGCGCGTCGGTCTTTCGTCGCGGTGTGGGAGCCTGCGCGACGTTGGCATCCATCGAGACAGGCGCATCGTCGTCGGCAACATTCGCATAGCTGGCATACGCGCCCGTATCGTGCCAGCGCCCCGCCTCCACACACGTCACCGGGATCGGCTGCGTCACGTGCGCCGCGACCAGAATCGTCGTATTCAGCACGCGATTCTGCAGCCCGCCGATCACCTGTTCGCCGCCCACCAGCACCACCGGCGTCTCCGCCGTGCTGGTTGCCATCAGTTCTGGCACTGTTGCCTGCGCCTGCTCGGTCACCGTCACCAGACCAAGCCGCAGCGCCTCCTCCAGCGGCAGATAGCCGCTCTGCCGCTTCACCCGCTCCATCGCGGGCAGCAGTGGGATGAGCGTCAGCCCACCCGCGCGTAGCGCCTCACCCGCGCGCACTCCTTCGATCAACTCGCGCACCGCTGTTGCGACCGCGCCGCTCTCTTGCCCCGCGGCCACACTGGAAAGATCATCTGGCATGCCCTGCCAACCTTTCTCCCGGCTTCGCACGCCGGGTAGCCCAATGCCACCGCGCCATCCTCGACGACAGGGAGCCAGCGCATGCGCGAGCTATGGCGGCTCAACCGAACGGAGACGGTCGCGGTACAAACGGACTACGTTCCTGTGCGGTGCAGGTTGCAGATGAGTTGCGCACGCGCTCAAATGCGATTGGCTTTTTGCCGGTTCGCTGCTACAATTCCCCAAATTATGAGGGTTTGTGACAACCAGCAGTCATGGAGGGATACCCTGATGCCGAGACGTCATCGCTGGGCCTGGGCAGGCGTGCTTGCTATCTGTCTGGTGCTGGCGGGATGCGACGCATCGCAACCTGTCGCCAGTTCCACGACCACCGCGACTCCTGCCCCTATGGTCACCCCAACGGCCATACCCGCTATGGCTACATCGACGCCTGCAATGACAACATTTACCTGCGGTAGCGTATCGACTGGCTCTACCAAACTCTTTAACGACACTGCCATGCGGCTTAGCTTCAGCTACCCGGCGACCTGGACGGAGAATAGCTGTCAGCGGATCCAGGGTCCGGGCAGCCAGCAGACGCTCATTATCGGCAATTTGTTCAGCGTAACTGTGGCGCCACGGAGTGGGCAGTCGATCCAGCAGTGGGTACAAGATCAGGCAAACCAGTACGAGGTTGTGACACTGGGCACGCTCACCGATCAGCATGCGCAGGATGCTGCAACCGTTTCGGTCAACCCATCAGCGACCAGCGATCCCAACAAACCGTTCGACGCGGAACCTTTCGCGCAAACGTTCGCTATCGTCGCGGGCGCGCAGTCCATCTACGCAGTCAACAGCTTCATCGCGCAGATGAGTATGACCGATACGATGCCCAATCTTTCCCGCCAGCAATTGGCCCAGCAGATTGTCAGCACATTCACCGTAGCTTGAGCGAGCGCCTACCAGTGACACCGGGATCATCCCGCGCGCGTCACCCAGTCTATCCGCTCAGGCTGGACGCCGTGCTCACCGAGCAGCAGGCTCAGTTGGGCCGCATGTTCCTGGATATGGCGCATGCTATATAGTTTTACTACCGTCGCAACTCGGCATTCAGAAAGGCGATGGTCCGCTCCCACGCCAGGGTCGCGGCGGCGGCATCGTAGGCATCGGGTCGGTTTGGCTCGAAGAACCAGTGCGTGGTCCCTGGATAGGTATAGAAGGTGGCCTGTTTGGCCGCCGCCTGAAGTTCCCGCTCCAACTCCGCAACCGACTCCGACGGCTCGAATGGGTCATTCGCTGCGAAGTGGCCGAGGTAGGCGGCCTGTGCGGCGGCAAAGTCCAGACCAGTATAGGTGGCATAGAAGATGACGACGGCGGCGATCTCCGCAGGCAGCGCTACGGACGTATCGAGCGCGTAGGCGCCGCCCATCGAGAAGCCGATCACGCCGACCGCGCCGCGCCCGACCGCTGGGCTGGTAGCGCCGTGTTCGCGCAAAAAGCGAAGCGCGCCCGTGATGTCCCCGCGCACCCGCTCCTCCTCCTGGTTCAGCGCCGAGCTCAACGTCTCCGCCTCCTCGACCGACGCGGTCGTCTTGCCGCGATAGAGGTCAGGGGCAAGCGCGACGAATCCTGCCGCCGCGAGTCGGTCGCACGCCTGGCGAAACGGCTCCGTCAGCCCCCACCAGGCGTGCAGAACCAGTACGCCCGGCCCTCCCGAGGTATCCGTGCCGTCTGGCGTCGCCAGATAGCCCGGCGCGGTCGCTCCGTTGGCTTCGAACTCGATCATCCGTCCCGTCATACAGCCCTCCTGTTCATTCCACTCTAAGAACGCCTCACAGAACCGTCATGCCCCAGTGGCAATGGTCGGAGTAGGCCAGCTTCGCGGCATAAATGCCGCGGCTAAGAATGTGGTTTTGCGAGGAACTCTAAGGGCAAGATACCCGTTCGCTCGCACTTCTCACACTCAAAAGCAAAAGCGGTAAGCATGGGCCGTCTGTGCGGGTTTTCAATACCCTCTTGACACCATCTCCTGTGCGCCATATACTATGTGCAACATACTGTATGTCACACAGTAGGTGGAAGCGATGAATGACGAACTGCTCGATAACCTGCGGCTGGAGTTGCGGCGCGGCTACCTGATTGTCGCGGTGCTTGCGCAACTGCGGACGGAGTACTACGGCTACGAGTTGCGCAAAGCCCTGGCCGACCAGGGCATGGACATCGAGGAGAACACGCTCTATCCGCTGCTGCGACGGCTGGAGACGCAGGGGCTGCTGGAGAGTGTCTGGCGGGAGGAGAACAAGCGCAACAAGCGTTTCTATCGTCTCTCGCACGAGGGTGAGACGGTCCTCGCGCAGTTGCTGGACGAGTGGCGCGCCATCGATGCGACGCTGGAGCGCATCGTCGGCGCGGCGCCGCTGCCCAGCCTCGAGGATTAAGGATTCGGATGAGATGACTGTGGAGGAGCAATCATGGACCTGCTCGAGCGCTACGTGCACAACGTTAAATCGTATCTGCCAAAGTCCCTCCCGGAGAGCCAGCGGGACGACATCGTCAACGAGCTTTCGGAGAATATCCAGGCGCGGATGGACGATCGTGAAGCCGAGCTGGGCCGACCGCTGACCGAGGGAGAGCAGGAGGCGATTCTCCATGAGTATGGCCACCCGATGATCGCGGCGGGGCGCTACCAGACGAACCAGGAGGCGCGCGTCGTCTTTGGGAGGCAACTCATCGGCACGACACTCTTCCCGTTTTACCTGCGGACGCTCTGGATCGTCATCGTGATCTCGCTGGCCATCTACGCGGTTACGGTCGTCGCGCTGGCCATCAGCGGTAACGCCGTCACCGTCGGGGGCATCATAACCAGCGTGATAATGCAGCTTGCCATCCAGTTCGCGGTGATCACGGGCATCTTCGCGGCGGTAGACTCCTACCTGCCGACGATGGAGTGGAACGCGAAAAGCCTGTCTGTGCCTGTACCGCAGGCTCCGGCTACGGCGAACCAGGGAGCGCGTATTCCACGGATGGAGTCGCTCGGCGAGATCGTCGGGATCGTGGTGCTGGTGGGCTGGCTCTGGTTCGCGTTCGATCGCCCATTCCTGCTCTTTGGCCCGGCGCTTGCCGACTACCAGCTTGGGCCGGTCTGGCAGCAGATGGCCATCCCGACGTTGCTGGTGCTGGCGGTGAGCGTCGCGCAAGCGGCGGCCAACCTCTTCCGCCCGGAGTGGGTGCGGATGAAGCGGGTGGTGCGCATACTGACAGATATCGCCGCGCTGGGCATCGTGGCCTATCTGCTCCAGGCGGGGGCGGGCCAGTGGGTCGTGGCCGCCAATGGCGGTAGCGCCAGTGCGCTGAGCAGTGTCAACGAGTTCGTCCGCTATGGTCTATTGGCCACTGCGGCTGGCATCCTGATCGTGATCGGAATGGATGCCTGGCGGCTCATCCGTGGCGAGCGGCAACAACGCAGGCAAGACCGGCAACTGCCACAGACTGCGTAATGGCACGCACAGCATGAACGAGCCGGAGCAGGGGGTGACTCTCCCGCTCCGGCTCGTTCGCGCTCGATGGTTAGCGGCGCGGGCTGGGCGCCTTGCCCTGTTCGTCCTTGTGGGTGACCGAGAGGTAGCCGACAAAGGCGATGATAATGACCGCCAGGATCAGGCTAATCCGTCCCGTCCCCACGCCAAAGCCACCGAAATCCTTAGGTCTGCCAAACCAGTCGGCGAACGACGCGCCGAGCGGCCGTGTCATGATATAGGCAAACCAGAAGGCGAAGACCCCATTCAGCCCGAAGAGCCAGTAGCCCACGGCGGGCAGAATAAACAGGATGGCGAAGAGCACGCCAGACATGAAGTAGCCCAGATGCCCAGTCGCCGTGCCCGTACTGCCGATGGCTGGCAGGGCCGTCGCGGTCAGATCGCCGATGGCAGTGCCGAGCGCGAAGGTGGTGACAATCGCGGTCCAGTAGAATAGCTCGCGACGGAGGGTATAGATTGAGTGGATGGAGAGGGTTTTCTCGCTGGTGTACCAGACGATAAAGACGGCCGTCAGCCCGATGGAGAAGAAGATGACGGAGATGAGATACGGGACGCCCAGGACAATGTGGATCGCATCGGCGACCATCGTCCCGAAGATGGCGACCATGACAACGGCCAGCCAGTAGATCCAGGGAACATAGCGGCGTGCCCGCAGTTGCAAGACGAGCGCGGCGAAGAAGCAGACCCCCGCGATGGCGACGGCGATCACTGGGTCCATCTGGTGCACCAGGAAATCCGAGGTCGTCTCGCCCATCCCAGTGGTGAGCACCTTGATGATCCAGAAGAAAATGGTGATCTCTGGAACCTTCATAGCTATATTGGCGACGCGGGGCAGCGGCTGTGTCGGCTGCCCGTCCATATCGCGCATCGCGCGGGCGGCGAAGTCCGCGTCCAGGCGGCGGCGCGGGATAGGTTGACCCATGTGTGGCTTCTCCAATGGATATCGTTCGCTGTGCGGTGGCAAGCGTGTATCTGTCTTTGACACTCCGCACGGGCTGAAGCCCGGCGGATTCTCAGTTCTCCGGGGTGACCTACGCCACCTCTCCCTGAAGGGCCTGCCCGGCCCTTTCTATGTTCTTGGCGGCGTTATGGTCGCGATGAAGGCTGGTTCCACACTCCGGGCAAAAGTGCCAGCGGACAGATAGGCCTTTCTTGACGATGACGCCGCAGCCAGAACAGGTCTGGCTGGTATAGGCGGGCGGCACAGCTACGGCTCGACGCCCGGCCCATGCTGCCTTGGCGTGGAGGGTGCCCAGGAATTGCGACCACCCGGCGTCTTGAATGGACTTGGCCAGATAGTGATTCTTGAGCATGTTGGCGACCCGCAACTCTTCGTGATAGATCGTGTCGTACGTGCGCACTAGTTGAAGCGCGGCTTTGTATTGGAAATCCTGCCGCTGGCGCTTCACCTGCTGATGCGCTTTCGCCAGCAGTTTCACCGCCTTGCGACGGCGGACGCTGCCGTGCTTGCGGCGTGTTACCCGGCGTTGCGCGGTTTTCAGACGCCGCTCCGCACGCCGATAGCAACGTGGATTGTGGATCATCGTGCCATCCGCCAGGGTCGCAAACGATTCCAGTCCCAGATCAATGCCGGTCTCTTGCCCAGTGAGCGGCAGCGGCTCAATGGGTACATCAGCGCAGGAGAACGAGACGTACCAGCCGTCGGCTTCCCGCGTGAGGGTGACGGTCTTGGGCGTGCCTTCCCAGGGGCCTTCAGGACGACTCCAGCGCAGCGCCACTCGCCCGATTTTCGACAGCACCAGACAACCGTTGTCCGTACCTCCCTCCAGGCGTGCGCCGTTGCCGTACTCCTTGTAGGTAAAGGAGTGATAGCGGTTACGACCCTGGTAGCGTGGGAAGCCCGGCGTTTGCCCTGAGCGCAGGCGATTGAAGAAGTCCTGATAGGTCTTCTCCAGCCGCGCCAGCACATCCTCTAACACATGGCTATGAATGGCGGCGTAGTCGGGCAGCGCCGCATGCAAGTCTTTCAATTCGGCTTCTTGCTCGTAGCGCGTGAGCGAGACACCTCGTTGGCGGTAGATGGTGATCCGTTGTTCCAACGCCGTATTGTAGAGCCTGTGACATGCCCACACAATACCGTTCAGCGCCCGCTCTTGGTGAGGAGTGGGCTTGAGCTTGTACTTGTAGGTCTTGCGGAGACTCGCAACACTCTCTGGCATGGCTACTTCTCACCCTTGTGCTTGTCGGCGTACTCACGGAGCGCTCGCACGATCTCGCCATTCAGAGAGCGGTCGTTGCGCTTGGCGAGTTGACGCATGAGCGCGGCGATCTCTGCTGGAAGGCGAATGGTGATTTTGATTTCTTGCTGCGCCGTATTCATGCCGCTATTATATCACTATGACAACGGCAGAACAATGGCAGAACAACGGCAGAACATATCGGGCTCACGCCTCAATCGCCTCACCTCTGCCGTTAAAACGGCGTGACTTGCGGCGGGCTAAAACCTGTTTCTGTCATAGTGTAGGAGAACTACGCAAATAGTCAACGCTGTATAGGTATTTTAGTGTATCTTGCTGCGGCGCATTTCGCTCCAACGCGCTGTGTATAGATACCGCTCCCGCCGCGGTTTCGCCATGATATCCTGAGGGTCGAAGTAAAGACGGACTGGCCTGCCACGGCCAACGCTGCCCACAGGGAGGGAGACATCTATGGATGAGAGTCCCATGCAGGCGCCGCCTATCGTTCGTATCGCGGCGGGCGCCGACTGCTTCGGCGAGGCGCGCGGGCGGGCGTGAGCACGATCCAGTTCAAGGTGGCCGGGCAGGGCAGCGACGGCCTCTTCGTCCTCGAGAACACATTCCACGCGAAGGGCGGTCCCGCGCGCCACCTCCACTACGACCAGGATGAGTGGTTCTACGTCGTTGTGGGCGAGTTCCTGATGGAAGTGGGCAACGAGCGGTTCGCGCTCCATCCCGGCGACGCATTGCTCGCGCCGCGCAACGTGTCCCACGTCTGGGCCTACGTCGGCGATGCCACGGGCCGCATCCTGGTGACGTTCATGCCCGCAGGGAAGATGGAAGCCTTCTTCCGCGAGATGACGAAGGCCAACGCCATGCTGCCGCTAGATCCCGACCTCTGGCGCGCGCGCACGGCATGGAGCTTCTTGGGCCACCGCTCTCCATCGAGTGAGACAGCGCGCATGGGACGGCCGGAGTATAGGGCATCTCTCCCCGCACTCCGGTCGTTGCTCCATTACTGAACCACCCGCTATACCCAAACTGCGTCAGAGCGACAGGCCCGGCAAAATTAGCAGTGTGGCATTAGGATAACGGTGATTGACGTCGAAGCTGTCCCTCCCAGGTTGTTCTTCGCAAAGGCCTTGACGGTATGCGTCGTACTGTCGCAAGTCGTCCTGTGCTGCGAACTGAGCGTATGCGAGAGTGTCGTGCCTGTCCCCAGGTACTGGTCGATTGAATCTACCCAGGTGACTGTGACCGTACTCGCCCCCGATCCCGCCGAAGCAGACGCCCTGAAGGTGATTGGCGAAGATGTTGATGCGCCGAAGGTGATGACGTATTCGGAATTGTTGGTGGGTGACGTAATCTTGACCGTCGGTGTTGGCGGCCTTGGCTTTGGCGTCGCCGTCGGTATTGCCGTCGCTGTGGGCACAGCGGTTGCCGTCGGCGCAACGGTAGGTACGGTTGGCACATCCACCGTCGGATTCGCTCCTAGCCCTGTCTGCCCAGTAGAGGTGCCCCCACTGTTGCAACTGGTCAGCATAGTCGCAGTGACGGCGCCGCCGTGATAGCTGCTCTGGCAGCCAAAGATGCCTTGCTTGTACGCGACGAAGCCACCCACGCCGACCAGCAGCAGGAGAAGAATAAAGCCGATGATGCCCGCCTTTCTGAACGGGTGATCCGGCGGGCCAGGCGCGACGGAGCCTGTCGAGTGATCTGGCGGGCCGGGGCAGACCACGATGACGATGGCATAACGGCGGGTACCAGTTCAGAGTTCCCGCCAACGGCATCGGTCGACGCGCCAGTGTGCTTTACGAAGTCAGGGTTGCCAATGAAATCGGGATTGCCGATAAAGTCGGGGTTGCCGACAACGGCATCGGTTGGCGCGCCCGCATGTTTCACCCATCCAGCGGTATCCATGTGAGGCTGCGCGCCTTCCACGTCTGAGCCGGGATTCATGCGAAAATCAATCGCCCGCTTAGCGCCTCCATCCATATGCGGCTGCGCGCCTTCAGCATCGGTACCAGGTGTATCGAAGGAATGGCTCATGTCTGCGTCGCGCAACATCTCATGTGTGGTCGAGCCGATTGATAGTGGCCATCCATTATCGCTCGGACCAGAATACATGCGAAAATCAATCGCCTGCTGTGCGCCAGTGGCCGCGCTTCCCGGGTCAGCGGGCGGTTGGCCCCCTGGAGTATCGGTGGGCGCGCCATGACCCTTGCTTGGGAAGTTGAACTGCTGCTTATCAATATCGATCTCAGAAGGGTTATATCCCTGAGCAATGTCCGTGGCGCTCTCCTCATGCTTGATGAACTCGCCACCGGTTCCAGATAGCGGATCGTCCGTACTCATCACACCCTCCCATTTTTCGTATGAGCACACTCCTCAAATACAAGCCGCGCTCCACAGAACAACCTACAGGGACTGCGTCACCTATCGAGCTGAGCGACGACTACATGGTCGTTTCGCCCTGGCTGTCGACCGAAGCGAAGACGCGCCTCTGGGAGCGCCTGGCGTAGCAGACCCTCAACCGCGACTCGTTGTCCTGGCTGCATCTCCATCACCAATGCCCCACCTGGACGTAGCCGTTCAGGCGCCTGCGCAATGAAGCGCTGAAGCAGGCTCAGCCCATCAGGGCCGCCAAAGAGCGCGAGATGTGGCTCATATTGCCGCACACTTGGGGACATCTCTGGCATATCGTCGGGCAGATAGGGGAGATTTGCGGTGATAACATCCACTGGCTCTGGCACTGGCACCAGGAGATCGCCCTCCAGCCAGGCAATGCGCTCGCCCATCCGATAGCGCGCGCCATTGCGGCGCGCCACCTCCAGCGCATCGGCGGAGTAGTCGGTGGCATAGATGCGCGTGAATCGTGGCTCCAATGTGGCCAGCGCCAGAGCAAGCGCGCCACATCCCGTTCCGATATCGGCGGCCAGCAGTGCCGTCTCCGCCCGAAGCCGTACTAGCTCCAGTACGGTCTCCACAAGCACCGCTGATCCTGGACGCACCAGTAATACGCGACGGTCCACCAGCAAGTCCAGCCCCATGAAGGCCTTGTGGCCAGTGATATAGGCGACTGGCTCCCCCGACGCTCGGCGCGCCACCCACTCCGCATAGCGTGCGGCAAGCTCATCGGAGAGCGCATGCTCCGGCTCCCCGATGATCGCGGCGGCGGGCACACCGACCAGCCACATGAGCAGCACAAGCGCATCGAGCCGCGGCGAGGGCGACCCAGCGGCAGCCAGAGTTGCGTTGGCCCACGCCACCTGCGCGCCCCAGGTCAAAGCTGCCTTACTATGAGGCAATGGCTACCTCCAAGCAATCATCGCTCGCTATCAGACAGTAAATCTCTGGTCGCCAGCTTTATCAATGCATGACTGTGCTTGAGGTCCGCGAATCCAACTGGAATGCGAAGGAAGATACAGGCGATGGTCGCGAGGGCAAACGAGAAGTAAAGGGAGAGCCTCCTCATTGCGGCACGAAGTAGTCAATTCGAGAGCAATCATGGAGCGCGCGGCAAGGCGAAATGCAGTGGAATACCAGGGAAGACGAGGTATTATCCTCGCTCGCTGTTGAGACGAGTCTACACTGGTTACGTAAGATTAACTATGGGGTAGTTCACTAAAATGGGCGTAGGATGCCTCCGCCTTGAGGTGTGGGGATGAATGCGCTCGGCCAACGGGGTAGCCCATCCGGACAGCACGCAATATCTTCATCAGAATGCCATGAGTATAATTCTGATGAAGATATGCTATGCTGTCTGTATGCAGCAGATTGTGACCGCCAAGCTCAAATTGCAGGCGACGCCAGAACAGTTCCGCGCCTTGCGGACGACGCAACTGGCGTATCGTGACGCGCTGAACTTCGTCAGCCGCTATGCCTTCGCGCATGGCAAGATGAGCAACAAGGTGGGCTTGCAGGACGGCACGTATCACGAGATACGTGCGCGCTTTGGCCTCCCCGCACAAATGGCGTGCTCAGTACCGCGTCAGGTGGGAGCCACCTACAAAACCCTCTGGACGCACGCCAAAGCCAACGCGGAGGCGCGCAAGCGTGGGCTAACAAAGAAACACTATCAGGGGCTGGACCAGGCACCTAAGTACGTCTCGCCCACCCTGACGTATCAACTCGGCCATGACTTTAGCTTCAAAACCGAGCAACGGGTGAGTATCCTGACTCTGGAGGGGCGGGTCGTCATCCCCTACCTGGGTTACGGCCGACACGTGGCACTCGTCCAACAGGGTCTTGAGCAGGGTGCGCGTATCGGAGCGGCCAAGCTCTGGTACGACAAGCCGCGCAAGCAGTTTTACTTGCTGGTGAGCGTGGAGATAACGGTGGCTGACCCGACGCCAGCGCGCCACCAGCGTGTCGTTGGCGTAGATGTGGGCCGACGGTATTTGGCGGTGGCGACCGACACCCAGAACCACACGGCGTTCTATGCCGGCAAGCAGGTCCGGGCGAAAGCGGATTACTATGCCCGACTAAGAAAGCGGTTGCAGCAAAAAGGCACTCGCTCGGCGACACGACGGCTGATCCTCGTGAGCGGGCGAGAGAGACGGTTGAAGCAAGACCGCAACCACCTGATCAGCCGGCGCATTGTGGACGCCTATCCCGCCAGCCTGATCGGGTTGGAAGATCTAACACATATCCGCGAGCGGACTAAGCGGGGCAAGGGCAAGCGGGCAAGTGAGCGGCAGCGCCGAACCAATCGTCATGCCTCCACGTGGGCATTTGCCGAGTTGCATGGCGCTATCGCCTACAAAGCCCTGTTGGCAGGGAGCATGGCGGTGAAGGTGGATGCCTACTGTACGAGTCAGGCATGCCCCCGTTGCGGCCATACGACGCCGCGGAATCGCCCCGCGAAGGGGCTGCTATTCGCCTGTCAGGCATGCGGCATGAGTCTGCATGCAGATTTGATCGGCGCGCGTAATATCGCGCTGCGGACGTTGCTGGCCCGGCAGGACTGGGCCAGCACGGGTGCCTTGTCAGAGTGCCCTGATGTGTCGCACGATGAAGCCAAAGCCGCACAGCGGCAACGCTATGCGGAGTTGCGGTGGAGTGCAGATACAAGCCTCCAGCTTTAGCTGTGGGGTCTCTGACTAATTCGCTGTACATTCGTTCGGCAAATGGTGCAAGCGGCCAGTAGGCATCCCGTGCCATCCAATATGCCCATCCGCGAGACGAGCGTTCCGAACTCTATGTCGCCAAGGGCGTGGTGCAAATCCTCGTCTGCTCGACAATACACGGTCGTAGGTCAGATTTGTTGATGAGATCACACTGTGTCCTTTAACACAGTGCAGGACCAGTCTGCCTGCTATGCTTCTGCCAAGTCCTCTCGCAAGGCGCGCTGCTCGATGCAGCGCGCTAGCCCCCGGTTGATTCTCTTGAGTCTTCTGAAAGGAACATGGCATGCGACGACATTTCCTTCATCACAGGGCTTCTATTGTTTGCGCCAGTGCGCTTCTACTCCTGGCTATGGCCGTCTCGTTTCCAACTGCGCACGCCCAGTCGCGTATCGCCCGCATGCCGGGTTATGCCGATGGCAATCTGAGAGCGTTCATGCATAAAGCCACTGCCAGCAACTCATTCTCCGACTACACCGTGCTCGACAATCCTTACACCAATAATCAACCGAACGCTATAGTGACTGTTACACAGTTTTGGAACTATCCACAGGGGAGCACAGGCGTTTTCAACAACCACAACATCGGCGTCTGGTACAACGGCAGTCAGTGGACTATCTTCAATCAGGATGACACCCCTATTCCTGTGGGGGCAAGCTTCGCAGTGGTGGTGCAGTCGCCAAGCAACGGGATTTTTGTCACCACCGCAACCAACCTGAACACGTCGGGCAACACCACGCTGCTGAGCAATTACTCCATCGACCACAATCCCAACGCGCTCATCCTGGTGACGCCAGTCTATGGCAATTCAATGCTCTACAATAACCATCCGATTGGCGTCTGGTACAACGGTAATCAGTGGGGCATCTTTAACGAAGACATGGCCGCCATGCAACAGGGCGAGATGTTCAACGTCGTCATCACGATGGCGATAGGCTCTGTCTGCTATCAGCAGCATACGACCGCCAGCAATATCGCCGGCGATCACACCACGCTCGGCGACGGCTACTCGAATAACGGCGGACTCGTCTGGGAGACGCATAACTGGGGAACCAATGGCCCGTACATCAACCATCCCATCGGGGTGTATATTTATGGCGCGCCGTGGGGAAGCGCCAACGCCCATGGCGCAATCTTCAACGAAGATGTTGCGACGATGCCTCTTAACGCAACGTTCAACTACTGCGTGACGACGCTATAAATCACCTCTCACAGCGAACCTCAGGCTGCATCTCCCAGAGTGGTGCAGCCTGAACGCGGATGCGGCTCTCATCGTGTTATCGCAGGCGCTTGTGGAAGTAGATCGGCTGGTGGCCAAGGGGCCAGTCTTCGGCAAGCCCACAGCGCACGTAGCCCAACCTGGGATAGAAGACGAGTCGGTGACGAGAATGTTGTGGTTGGCGCACCTCATAGCATGCGACAGGCCGCAGTGGGGGGCGTTTTCCCATCCTGACCTGCCGCGATAAGCGGTGGGCTGGGATTCCGCTTGAGGGTTGATAAGCGACGTTGTGAAAGTGTGACTCCCAGCGCGGTGTTCCCTGGTCAAACAGAATCCTCATGGAGCTACGGGACTCTGCAAGGCGTGAATCTTGTTATCCAGAATCTCGTCTACTTGATCCCTGGTGACACCAGGAAACCATGCAAGAAACTCTGCGACCGTAGCCCCATCGCGCAAGTTTTCGAATAGCGCCGCCACTGGGACGCGTGTGCCACGAAACCGCCAGGCGCCACTGAGAACCTCAGGCGACCGCTCGACGGCAGTGAGGTGTTCAAGCGATTGTTGGTTCACGTCTCACCCTCCTTAGGGCTATATTCATGGGCATCATACCACGCCGCTTGAGACCCAGCCGCAAAGACAACGATAAGAGCCGGGGGGCGACGAATCGCACTCCCGGCTTTGCCTTTGTTGTGGGCTTAACGGCTACACCGACTGCTCTGCCAGTTGCTTCGCTGGTTGCTCGACGGGGAGCCTATAAGCGGGTCACATGCCTGAGCTAAGCATGGACAATGAGAGCCGAACGCGATAATTCGAGATAGTCATGGGAATCGAACGCTGAGGCAATCGTGGCCAGGTGTGTCAGTAGCAGTGCCTCAAGGGCAGTATTCTTGATATTGCCAGTTGAGATGAGGAGCAGCTTGTATGGCTGATGCTTTAAGAGGAATGAGTTGACAAAATCAGTGTCTTTGGTGATCATGACTCGCTGCTCTCGCAGGGAGATCGTATTGATTTCGGTATCCGTGGTGCGATTGCCATTAGGAAGATCCAGGGTATGAAGCGCATCATGCCCCGCTTCTTGCAGACGGCGTGCAATCCGTCGGGGCAGGTGCGCGTCAACCAGAAATCTCATCCCTGCATCCGATCACTGGCCGATCAACTCCACACGTTTGATCTGTGCAAGTTTCGTCGCGAAGGCCAGCGCCGCCAGCACATCCTCGCGCTCCAAATCCTCGTAGTCGGCGAGAATCTCGTCTATTGTCATGCCTGAGCTGAGCAGTTCCAGTAACATCTCGACAGGATAGCGCAGGCCGCGAATCACAGGCTTACCATGATCAATCGCTGGATCGATGGTGATGCGGTCAAGCAGATCAGCCATGTATTACCTCATTTCGTCAAGGCTCAAGAGCGAAGCTCCATGGGCATCATACCACGCCGCTTGAGACCCAGCCCCAAAGACAACGATAAAAGCCGGGGGACGACGAATCGTGCTCCCGGCTCTATGCTTGCATGGCAGGTAACTAATAGCTACACCGACTGCTCCACCAGTTGCCTGGGTGGCTGCTCGACGGAAAGCGTGCAGCTAGGTAGCTTGCTACAGAGTCCTTCTCTCATCCGTCTCTGCTGCGGCCTGGCAGGCATCGCCGCGCGGCCAATCTATGCTTCGACCGGTTCGCTCGCCGTGACGCTGTATGGCGCGACCGAGTGAATCTGAAGCGTGACCTCGGGCATTGGCCGCCGCAGCAGCCGACGCGTGGCGTAACGCACGAGTCCCCCGACCATGCCTGCCGTCGTGAGGACATGGCTCTCCACACCCGTCTTCTGGTCAGTGGCGGAAGACGCGAGCCAGACCGCCTTTTCAGCGGCTGTAGTCGGCGGGTTTGCCCAGAGACGCATCACGGTCGCGAGCGGCCTGACCTTCTCCTCGAAGCCCTGGATCACCGTGATCTCGCGCATCAGCTCGGTGTCCATAAGCCCTGGGTTCAGCAGGTAAACCCCAATGTGCCTGTTCCTGTACTCTTTAGCCAGCGCATGCGTAAAGCTGCGTACCCATGCCTTGGTGGGCGCATACGCGTTTTGCAGCGGCACGGCCTTGCGGTCACCTCGTCCAAGCATATTGATCAGTTTGCCGCCCGTGTCTTGCGCCAGAAAGTGCTGGACAGCCACAATTGACCCGTAATAGACGCCGAGAATGTTCGTGCGAATCCCGCGTTCGACGACGGAGGGATTAAGCGCGGCGGTTGGCCCGTAGACTCCGGCCACTCCGGCATTGTTGACCCAGATGTCGATCTTGCCGAACGCCTGGACAGCCTGCTCAGCGACCCGTTTGACGTCAGCGAGATTCCCGACGTCAGCTACGATACTACTTGCCCGCTGACCGCGCCGGGTAATCTCCAAAGTCGCGCGCTGAAGGGTCTCTTGCGACCGTCCGCACAACACCACAGCCGCGCCCTCGCGGGCATATGCTTGCGCAATTGCCAGCCCCAATCCGCGGGTGCTGCCCGTCACGACGGCGGTCTTCCCATCCAGGATTCCCATTGCTGCCGCTCCTTACATGCCGTTACATGCCGTTCAGGCAGTGGCATGTTCGTTACCTATCGTCACCTATCGGTCTACACGTCCATCCCGCCTTCAGTCGCCAAGTTCCCGCTGCAACTCGCGTGCCTTCTCGTCCGTAGCCGCCCCTTCGGTGCGCCAGAGTATCCGGCCAGCGCGGTCCAGCAGCAGCGCGTAGATCGTATCTTCGCTCGCTAGACCAAGCGCCTGTCGGAATAGCGCCTTGTCCAGGTAGAGGGTGATCGTGGCCTCCCGCGCCGCCTGGTCGGGAATCCCAGCGCGCATGGCGCCGTCCAGCCACCAACGAGCGAGTGGAACGCTTCGGCTGATGGTTGGCAGCTCGTAATAACGAAAGCCTTTGTGCTCGTGGACAAGACGCTTGGCCACGGCGACCCAGGTGTCGACGTCGAATTGCTGCTCACGCCTGAAGGCAATCAAGACCAAATTCCGATCGCCCGCAAAGTCTTCCGGTAGCGTGAATGGGCGCCGTTCCAAATTGGCGCCCCGCACTCTCGGAAACATGGCAAACCTCTCGGCCTCTCGGCCCGCTGCATAGCAACAAGGCACAATCAGCCGATGAGCACCGCGCTATGCGCGTGGCGGCGCTGACGATAGGACTGCCCCGACTTCCTGCCAGAATGTCGCCAGCGCGGCGGCAGTGTCATCCAGACGCTCAAACTGGGGTAGCCCCTTGCTCGGAATGAGGCGAGCGCTTCGCCAGTTCGGATTTCGCTCTAGGACGTCGGGCAACGTATCAAAACGTACGAAGGCGTCCTGGTCGTAGATGGCCAGCACAGGAATCGTAAGCTGTTCGTACACTGCTTCGCGAATGTCTGGAGAGAACAGCCGGCCACTTATGAAGGCAAGCGGGGCAAAGCGAGCGCCGGGCTGATGCGCTGTGGCGTAGGCATAGTCAACTAGACCGCGATCAGGCTTGCCAACAAAGCTCATCTTCAGGAAATAGCGGATGCTGGGTCGACTCGCCAGGAGATCGTAGAACGCCTGGCTCCACAGGGGGAAGCGGAAGAGCCTGTACAGTTGGCCTCCCGTCGGGCTGGTCGTGGCCCGCTCAGAGCGGTTCATCTGTGTGCGAGCGGTCAGTCCAGTCGGGGAGATCAGCGCCAGGGAGTGGACCAGCTCAGGCCGCGTTAACGCGGCCCGGGCGGCGAACTCACTGCCCAGCGAGAGCGCCACCACGTCTGCCGCCTCCCCGCGCTCCCGAATTTCTTCTAAGAGGGCAAGCAGCGCACTGGCGTAGAGCATCGGAGAATAGACACGGTCGGAGCGCTCGGAGAATCCGAAACCGGGCAGGTCGAGCGCATAGACGGGGCGCTGGCCGCGGAAGTGCTCGAAGAGCGGGCGCATCTCGTAGGCGGAAGCCGCCGCATTGATGCTGTGGACTAGCACGAGCGGCCGACCAGCAGCGTGTTCGTCCGCGTAGTAGTTGATCTCGCTAGCCTCGGCTGTCCTCAGGCGACGCTGCGTTGCGTTGATAGCGGGTGTGAGAGGAACGGCATGGTCAACCGCAACGGTGCTATAGATGATGCCAGCGGCAACCGGAGCGGTGACGGCAGCCGCTCCTAAGGCCGCTGTCCGGATCCATGGAAACTTCGTTTGCGACATTGAGATCTACCTCCTTGAAAATAGCCCGGGAGCACGCCACATCCATCCGGTGGATGCCACACGCGTAGAGTAGCGACACATATTCTCTGGCATTAATAGGACCAGCCCTAACACATTTCCATCACACATGCGGGCCTCACCATCACGCGTATCTCACAGTGATATCAGACAACAATCACCCAGTATGGCTGGCATAGTCCGTGCGGCGTGATTGCCCCTCTGCCAGATACACAAGGCAGTTGAATGCTGGCGTCTAGTTGAAGAGGGCTTTGAGGAGGATACATGATGCAGACGGATGCGACGCAGCAAACGATGGTGGCGGAGAGACCGCTCCAATTCGAAGAACAGATCACGGTGCGAACCCCGATTCACCGGGCATATGATGTCTGGCGGGACTTCCCCCAGTTTCCTCAGTTCATGAGCAATGTCGAGGAGGTGCGTCCGGTAGGTGGCAATCGCTATCATTGGGTGGCTCGCATCTTCGGGGTCAAACAAGAATGGGACGCTGAGGTAACTGAGACGACGCCCGACCACCGGGTCGCGTGGCGGAGTGTTACAGGCGCGCCCAACGCCGGAGTTGTCACCTTCACTGAGCGCGCGCCGGGCGTCACCGATGTGCGGGTGTCCATGGAGTATACGCCGCCCGCTGGTACAGTGGGCAAGGCGCTTGATAAGCTGACGCAGACGACTCAGCGCGAAGTCAAAGAGGACCTGCGCAACTTCAAGCGCCAGGTGAGCGGCGAGACGCCGGAAGGACTGCTGCAGCCAGAGCAGGGTCCTCTCGAACCAGGTTCAGTGCTTGCCTCGCTCGCGGGCCCTGTGGCAGGCGCGGCGATTGGCGGTTTCTCGGTCTATCTTCTGCGGCGCCAGGTCGTCGAGTCAATTGCCTGGAACCGACCCGCAACATGGGTAACTGTTCCGCTGGCGCAGGCGACGCGCTGGAGTACGGGGGCGTTCCAAAGCCCCATTGCCACAGCCCAGCCTGTTTCGCGGCCAGCCTCCATTCTGAGCTGGACGATGGCAGGAGCGACAGCCGCCAGTATCGCCGCCTCCGCCGCGTTACGGATGACCAATCGCAGGCGTGACGCGCTCTTCGTTGGTCAGTGGGCGCCAACCTTCCTTGGATGGAGCCTGCTCGCCCGGCTGATGGGTCACAGAGGCACCCGCCACGATCTTGGCGCGAGCGTCGCAAGCTGGTCTCTGCTGGGAGCCTCACTGGGATCCGTCGTCGCCTCCGCCATCCAGCATCTGCGTGGCAAGCGCAAGGATGGGCTGTTCGTCGGCCAGTGGGCGCCAACCTTCATGATCGGGTCATCGCTCGTCCGGCTTTTCAACCGCTAGGCGAACACGGCGTTCCCATAGGAAAGACTGGGCCGGAGCGGGATCTATCCCTCTTTACTCCGGCCCATCATTATGTGATCGCGCTTCCTACACCGGCTGCTCCGCGAGTGGCCGTGACTCTTGCTCAACTGGCTGCTCGATGGGGAGCTTGCGGCCGGGGAGCCACCAGTTCCAGCGGCCCAACAGGCGCATCGTCGCGGGGACCAGCAGCGTGCGGATGATCGTCGCGTCCACCAGCACCGCCGATGGCCATCCCCAGGCCCATTTCCTTCATGGCGACGATGCCGGTGAAGATGAACGCGCCCGCCACGATCATGAAGAGCAGCGCCGCGTTGGTAATCACGCCGCCCGTCTTCTCCAGCCCGCGCGCCACCGCATAGCGGTTGTTGTGCGTGCGCAGCCACTCCTCACGGATGCGCGAGAGCAGGAAGACCTCGTAGTCCATCGAGAGGCCGAAGAGGATACAGAACAGCAGAATCGGGATCGTGCTCTCGATGAAGCCATCGGCGGTGAAGCCGAGCACGTTGGAGAAATGGCCCTGCTGGAAGATGAAGACCAGCACACCATAGGCCGCCCCGACCGAGAAGACATTCATGATGACTGCCTTCAGCGGCAGCAGCACCGAGCGGAACATCAGCAGCAGCAACACGAACGTCGTCCCCAGAATGAAGGCGATGGCCCGCGGGAAGTTTCCGTAGAGATAGCTATTGAAATCAAGGCTGACTGCCTGGAATCCGCCGACGAGCATTGTCAGACCGTCCGAGCCTTGCGGGTAGTGCGCTCGCAGGTCGCTGATCAGCGCTTTGCCCTCGGAGCTATCCACGGGCGCATTGGTATTCACCGTGATGAGCGTGATGTCTTTGTCAGTCGTCGCTCCGACCAGCCTCGCCAGCGCTTGATTCTGTGTGTAGGCGCCCGTAGTAGTAGAGCATCTCCAGTTGATCCGCCGGGATCGCCTGGCCGCTTGCCGTCTGCGGCAGCATCATCACGCTGGTGACGCCCGTCACGTGCGCGCGACCCGCCAGCCACTGCGACAGGCTATTGAGTTTCGCGAGATTGTCCAGCCGGAGCATAGCGAGAGCCATCGGACGTCTTCGCGATGATATAGATGGGGTTCTCACTTGTGCTGGGGAACTGCGCGTTCACGAGGTCGATACCCTGGCGCGAGGCGGCGCTCGCGGGCAACGCGGTGGAGGTTGGCGTGCCGATGTTGATCGAGAGAATCGGCCAACCCATCAGCAGCAACAGCCCACAGACCCCGACGATGATGAGCACCGGGCGGCGCATGACCGCCAGCGCCCAACCATGCCAGAAGCCACGCCCTTCACCTTGCCCTGCGCCCTGTCCTGGCCGCTCATGCCCGGCAATCCGGCCCAGCAGCGGGACGCGCAGCGCATTGATCTGCGTTCCCAGCACGCTCAGGATCGCCGGGAGCAACGTCAGCGCGGCCAGCACAGCCGCTCCTACCACGCACATGCCCCCCAGGCCAATCGAGGTCATGAACTGGATGCCGATCAGCAGCATCCCCGCGAACCCGATCAACACCGTCATGCCACTGAAAAGAATCGCCTCGCCCGCTGTCGAGACGGTCCAGCCGACGGCGTCGTGACACCGTGCGCCCGCGCGCCAACTCCTCACGGAAGCGGCGAGTCATGAAGAGGCTGTAGTCAATCGAGATGCCCAGCCCAATGATCGTGGCGATGTTCAGCACGAAGATGCTCATCTGGTTGTGCTCAGCGATGGGGAAGATGATCGCCATCGCCACCGGAACCACCACCAGCGCCAGCAGCAGCGGCGTCACGCGCGGAGAACAGGGAGCCAAAGACGATCAGCAGCACCAGCAGCGCCACTGGCAATGCAAAGGCTTCCGCATGTTCAGCGCTCTGTTGCGAAAGCTGCGTAAACTCGGCGTAGATCGCGGGACTGCCCGTCAGATAGATCTTCGCCGGGCCAGCGTCCGACCCGCTCGGCAGCATCTTCGTGATATCGGGGATCTGCTGCTCGACGTAGTCGGAGGTCTTGTCGAAATTCACCGCGAGGTAGGTGGTCTTGCCATCTTTGCCGGGGCCGGCGTCGACGACACTGGTCACATGCGGATAGTTGCGGAACTTGTCGGCGATAGCGCTCGTCTGCGTCTGATACGCCGGATCGGTCACCGCGACGCTATCCGAGTGAAAGACGACAAGTAGTGTGGATGGCGGGGCATGCAGACGATCCACCATGACGTTGCCGACGCGCACCGACTCGCTGGTGTCCAGTGAATAGCCGCCGCCGGTCAGCTTGGAGGTCAGTTGCGCGGCGAAGGGCAGGCTGACCGCCAGACCAACGGCCCAGAGCGCGATCACCAGCCAGCGAAAGCGATAGATTGCCCGCCCATAGTTGAAGCCAAGCCGGTAAAGCCCGTGGGTATGCAGTTTCCCATCGCTAGCCGTCCCCGCGGATTCACCAGCGGGTACGACCGCGTCGCGGGGTTTCTCTTGCACTCGCATCGTCAGTCAGCCCTCCTGAAAACAGCCCAGAGGCTTGTGTTGCTATCCGCCAGGGCGGCTCCAACCGCCTGGCCAGCCATCGATCATCCTGTCGTCGTTCGATGAGAATCCCGTGAAGCGATCGCTATCGTCCTTCGGTCAGCTACGTCTATGTAGGCGTCCAGAGCGCGTCCAGAGCGCGTCCAAAGCCCGACACAATCCATGCAAGAGCATGCATCCCGCTTGTTTCAGTGGATGAGTTCGACAGGATAGCCCAACAGATTATACGAGACATGCGCATGGGGAAACCCTCCATCCTTTGGAGTATTTCTGCTGCGATTTGTGTCACAGACTTCGCTTCGTAGCGGATTGTCTGTTGCGCCAACTGAACAGTTGCCAGGCGCGCGGCAGTTGCTTATACTGGGGACACCTGCCCCCGACAGCGCGGAAGGGAGATGGGCAGGTCGGCGTAGACAGGTGGAGAGTGGCATGGCGGTAGCGGCGAAGGATTATATTGGCCGCGTGCTCAGCGGCTATCGGCTGGTGGCGCTGCTCGGCGCGGGCGGCGCGGGGGCGGTCTTCCTGGGCGAGCGTGTCGACGACCCCTCGATCCAGCGCGCCATCAAGATCCTGCTGCCCGATGATGACCTGTCCGCCCCCGAGCTCACATCCTTTCAGTCACGCTTTATTCGCGAGGCGCAGGCGGTCAGCCAGTTGCACCACGCGCATATCCTCCCCATCCTCAGCTACCACGCGGAGGCCAATGGGCTGAGCTACATGGAGCTACCGCTGATGTCCGGCGGCACCCTCGCGGGCAAGATGGCCGCTGGACCATGCCGCTGGAGGATGTCGCCAGCTACCTGCGCCAGATTGCCAGCGCGCTCGACTATGCGCACCGGCAGGGCGTGATTCACCGCGACGTGAAGGGCGCCAATGTGCTGCTGGATCGCGACGGCACGCCGCTGCTGGCGGACTTCGGCATTGCCCGCATCTTCAGCGCGGAGCCTCACAGCCGCTCGATACGACGGGTTCGCGGCGCTCACCCACACCGGGCAGGTCATCGGGACGCCCGCCTGCATGGCGCCGGAGCAGCTCATTGGCGGCCCGATCACGCCACAACTGGATATCTACGCGCTGGGCGTGCTGGCGTGGCAGATGGTGACGGGCACGCTGCCCTTCACGGCTAACGATCCGCTGCGTCTGGCGCTGCAACACCTGAATAACCCACCGCCATCGGCGCGCGCGCTCCGGCCGGAGCTTGCCGGAGCCAGCCGACGCGGCGCTGCGCAAGGCGCTCGCCAAACGTCCCGAGGATCGCTACGAGAGCGCGGGAACCTTCGCCGCCGCCTTCGACGATGGACTCAATGGCGCCTGGCATCCCGCGCTCACCCTGCCAGCGGCCACCAACCACGCGCTCGATACAACGCTGAGCGACGCGGCAGGCGCGCTGGAAGGGTTGGAGGAGCCGGAGGTGGTGAATGGGGCTCATGCCGATCCGCGCACGCGAGTCGCGACGCGCAAGCTCCCGGAGAGCCAACAAGCCTTTCACACGGAGGCGGCGCATGCTGGAACGAAGGGGCGCTCACGGGCGCCATGCGTACAGCTATCCTCGTGCTGGCGCTGCTGGTGATCGTGATTGGCGGCATCTTCTCCGTCCCACGTCTTCTGCCAGCCCTGTCTGGCATCATCGCGCCGTCGGCTCCAGCAGCCACCCCGCTCCCTACATCTTCACCACAGGCGAACGCCTTCAGGCCATTGGTGGCCGCGGGCAAGGCGCTCTATACCACCGGCGCTCCCGGCCAGTGCGATGTGCAGGGCGCCGAGTGGTTTACGAACGTCGAGGGCCAGCAGCAGCACTGTCTGAGTGGTGGCACGGTGCTCACCGGGGCGAATTGCGCCTGCCCGCTGGCGCTGGCCAAGCTAGCGCGCCTGCCCAACGGCGCATTCCCTCAGAGCTACATCATCCAGGCGCAGATACAGTCCATCGGCATCAGCCGCACCGATTATTTCGGCTTCAAGTTCCGCGAGCAGGCGGCGACGCCCGAAGCGGTTACCTTCGGCGGCTATGGCTTTCTGGTGGACGCCAACGGTCAGTGGGAGTTCAATACCTACAATCCTGTAGACGGCCACAAGACGACGCTTCAGTACGGTGAATTGCCGACGACGCTGCGATCAGCCGCATACCTACGATCTCATCGTCAACGGCAGCACATTCAGCTTTGCGATAGACGGCAAAGTTGTCGCCACGGCAAGCGACACCACCTATTCCGGCGGCATCCTCGACTTCGCCGCCGAGCCGCGCTGCGTCATCTACATCGCCAACGTCGCCCTCTACGCGCTGCCGTAACGCATGCATCAGCCATAGGACAGCGCGGCCAAGAGCAGCGGCGCAACTTCCGCCAGCGCGCCAGTAACACCGCGCGCCCTGGGTAGCCTATACTGGATGCCAGAGAGTATGAGTCCAGAAGGAGGCTACCCTATGAGCGATCTGGAGACGCGCGAGAAGTATGCGCGTTACGTCACCACCAGCTTCACCGCCATCGAGCCGGTCGTCGTCCACAGCGGCGAGGGCGCGCGTATCACCGACGCCAGCGGCCAGGAGTATATCGACTGCTTTGCGGGCATCTCGGTTGTCAACGCGGGCCACGGGCATCCTGCCGTGCGCGAGGCGGCCAAGGCGCAGATTGACCGGCTCACCCACGCCGGTAGCTACACCTACTATGTCGAGCCAGTCGCCGATCTGGCGGAGGCGATGGCCGAGGCGACGCCGGGGCGGCTGCAGAAGACGTTCTTCTCCAACAGCGGTGCGGAGGGCATCGAGGCGGCGTTGCGGCTGGCGAAGGTCTATACCGGCAAGCGCGAGATCATCGCGCTGGAGCGCAGCTTCCACGGGCGCTCGTACGGGACACTCAGCATCACCGGCAACATGACGCGCAAGACACGCGGCGGCCCCTACGCAGGTGGCGTCGCCTTCGCCCCGGCGCCCTACACCTATCGCTCGCTCTATGGCGACGATCCTGAGGTGGTGGCGGAGAAATGCGCCCAGGCGCTCGAAGAGACGATCCGCTTCCACACCAGCGGCGATGTCGCGGCGTTCATCATCGAGCCGGTGATGGGCGAGGGCGGGCTGATCGTGCCGCCGGTTTCCTACATGACGCGCGTCAAGGAGATTCTGGACCGCTACGATATCCTGCTGATCGCCGACGAGGTGCAGAGCGGCTTCGGGCGGACCGGCAAGCTGTTCGCCATCGAGCATTTCGGCGTGGAGCCGGACATCATGGTGATGGCGAAGGGTATCGCCGATGGCTTCCCGCTGGCGGCGACGATTGCCCGCGCCGAGATTGCCGACTCCTTCCACATCGGCGAGCACCTCTCGACGTTCGGTGGCAACCCGGTCTCGTGCGCGGCAGGGCTGGCGAATCTGCGTGTGATGCAGCAGGAAGACCTGCCGGGCCAGGCGGCGCGCAAGGGCGAGACGGCAATGGCGACGCTGCGCAACTGGCAGGAGAAGCTGCCCGCCATCGGCGAGGTGCGCGGCCTCGGTCTGATGGTTGGCATCGAGTTGGTCTCCGACCGCGCGACCAGAGCGCCGGACGCCGCGCTGGCGAAGGCGGTGCGCGCCTACTGCCGCGAGCATGGCGTGCTGGTGGGCGTCGGCGGTTCGGAGGGCAACGTCGTGCGGGTGCAGCCGCCGCTGGTCATCTCCGACGACGACCTGGCCCACGCGCTCGACGTGATCGCCGCCGGAATCGGTGCGCATACGAGTGTGGCGGCGGGGGCGTAACGATGTCCCCCTCTCCCTCTGGGGGAGGGGACGCCACACCTGGAAGGATGATGAATTTCATGTATGTGCCGAATGCCGCACATGCAGTGATTCCAGACGCCAAAATTACCGACTATCTGTTAAAGAACCCTGGCAAGGCGTACTTCTTTCTTCGGTTCCGGTTTACCCTGGCGCAATGGCATGAACTTCGTGATGCCTTATTACGGCACATCGTCACTCATGAGTATGCCCAGGAAATCGTTGTTGATGATGGGGTAAAGTATGTGGTTGAGGGGGAATTGCAATCACCTGATGGCAAAGATCCGCCTGTGCGTTGAGTCTGGATGATCGACAATGGGATGAGTAATCCACGGCTGATCACAGCCTATGCACGCGCTTGAAACGGAGCGCCCAATGATCCAGGAATACGAAAAAGTGGTCTTTACGGTTGACTTGCCCGAATACCACCTGATGGCCGGGGACGTCGGCGTAGCCGTGGATATTCATCCATCTGGCCTTGCCTATGAGGTCGAGGTCTTTCTGCTTGATGGGAGTACATACGACGTCGTGACAGTCAAACAGGGACAGATCCGTCCAGTTACTGACCATGAAGTGACGCATGCACGGCCTCTCTCGTCCGCTGAATCGGCGATGTAAAGGGAAGGGATCATCTGCTCATGTCTGTCGCCGAGATGCTGGCGCGCACCAGCACACACCAACTCTACATCAATGGAAGCTGGGGTGACGCCAGCGGGGGCGCGCTGATCCCGGTGCTGAATCCGGCGACGGGCCAGCAGATTGCCGAGGTGGCCGCCGCGACCGCTGACGACGTGGATGCCGCCGTCTCTGCCGCCAGCGACGCCTATCACGATGGCCGCTGGAGCCGCCTCTCGCCCGGACAACGCAGCGAGATACTGACCCGCCTGGCCGACCTGATGGCGGCGGAGGCCGAGCCGCTGGCGCAGATTGAGAGCGCCAACACTGGCAAGCCGATCACCATGGCGCACGACTTCGACGTTGCCTTCTCGATCGACAACGCCCGCTACTTCGCCGGAGCCTGCCGCGTGATGCACACGCTTGGCCAGGGCGAGTATCTGCCCGGCTACCAGAGCACCATCCGCCGCGAGCCGATTGGCGTCGTCGCCTCGATTGCGCCCTGGAACTATCCGCTCAACATGGCCATCTGGAAGATCATGCCCGCGCTGGCCGCTGGCAACACCGTCGTCCTCAAGCCCGCCACCGTCACGCCACTCACCGCGCTGGCGCTGGCCGACCTGGGCGAGCGGGCCGGGCTGCCGCCGGGCGTCCTCAACGTGATCACCGGGCGCGGTGAGGAGATTGGCCAGGTGCTCTGCGGGCATCCGCTGGTGCGGATGATCTCGATTACCGGCGACACCGCGACGGGCAAAGAGATCATGCGCGTGGCGGCGGGGACGGTAAAGCGGCTGCACCTGGAGCTGGGCGGCAAGGCGCCGTTCGTCCTTTTCGAGGATGCCAATCTGGATGCGGCGGCCCACGGCGCGGTGATGGGCGCGTACATCAACTCCGGCCAGGACTGCACCGCCGCCACGCGCGTCTATTGCCAGCGGTCGGTGATGGATGGTTTTGTCGAGCGGCTCGTCGCGCTGGTGAGGAGCATTCGCATCGGGCTGCCCGACGACCCGGCGACGGAGATGGGGCCGGTCATCTCGGCCAGACAGCGCGAGCGGGTCGAGGGCTTCGTCGAGCGAGCGCGGATGGCGGGCGCGCAGGTGCTGGCGGGTGGCGCGCGTCCAACCAACGTGGCGCTCGCGGACGGCTTCTACTATACGCCGACGGTGCTGTTGCCCCAAAGCCAGCAGGATGAGGTGGTGCAGCAGGAAATCTTCGGGCCGGTGCTCTGTGTGTTGCCGTTCGAGACGGAGGCCGAGGCGCTGGCGCTCGCTAACGATACCGACTATGGGCTGGCGGCGTCGGTCTGGACGCGCGACGTGTTCCGCGCCAACCGGATGACGGCGGGCATCCAGGCGGGGACAGTCTGGGTCAACGAGCATATCGCCATCGCCTCGGAGATGCCCCACGGTGGCTACAAGCAGAGCGGCTTTGGCAAAGATATGTCGTTCTACGCGCTGGAGGACTACACCCAGATCAAGCACGTGATGCACGATCTGACCGATGAACCCGTCAAGCCATGGTATTTCATCGCGCGGGGGGGAAAATGAACAGCATTCCCAGGCGGCAATGGTAGCCTGCGACGAACGGGCCGTCGGCTGAAGCCCTGTGGCTAATCCCAGAATCTCGAGCCATTCTTGACGGCGGGCGGGTGCGGCATCGGGCAGGATTAGCCGCGGCATTCATGCCGCGAACTGGCCCAACCGCAGCGCAGAACCGATCGGTTCTGCGCTATTTCCGCACCTTCTCTAGACGCTGTCGTCATCGCGACCCTGCCACATACGCCTGCGCGTCGCGGGCAAGCGTTAGCCATTGCGCGGCATGCTCCACCGACACGACGACCCACTCTTTCATTGGGCGGCCACCCATCGGGTCGAAGAGATGTGATCCAGGGAGGGTCAACGCCTGGGTATGCGCCGCGCCGCCGAGCTTGAAGACCATCGCGCCCTTGTAATAGCCAGCGAATGCCTTGCCGCCCTGCTTCAGGCTGGGCATGCCAAACATCATCCCACGCACCGCCGATGATGTCGCCGTCAATTCGTCAACCACCGCACCGAATTCTGTCTGTGGATCGATATCCATAGACGTACTCCCTCCCCCTGGATACAGCCTACACCGCTATTTCCTCACTCGTTCCGCCGCCAGTGGCTCGGCAATCTCCTCCGCCATGCGATGCACGATGCCTTCGGGATACGGCGCGCGCAGGTTGAGGATGATATGGGCCGCGCCCGCGGCGATATACGGGCGAATCGCGTCGCGGCTGGCGGCCAGATCGTCCGGCGAGACCAGCATCTGAATCGACCGCTCGATGGTCGCTGGGTCGCGGCCTATCTCCTGGCAGTAGTTGTCGAGCAGTCCGCTCTTGTGCGTAAAGGTTTCCACTGGCCCACCAACGAAGTTCCAGATGTCGGCGTAGCGCGCCACCACCCGTAGTGTCAACTGCTCGCCACTGCCGCCGATGACGAACGGCGGATAGGGCTTCTGGATCGGCTTCGGCTCGCAGCGCGCCTCTTTGAGTTGGTAATAGCGACCGTCATAGGTCACCGTCGTCTCGGTCCACAGCCGCCGGATCAGCTCGCACGCCTCACCCAGCCGCCGGATGCGCTCGCCAGGCGGCGGCAGCGGGATGCCGTACATCTCATGTTCCAACTCGTTCCAGCCCGCGCCGATGCCAAAATCGAGCCGACCGTGCGAGATATGATCGAGCGTCGCGCCGATATTCGCCAGGACGGCGGGGTGCCGGTAGGTGTTGCCGGTCACCATCAGCCCAACACGCAGCCGCTCCGTCCGCGCGGCATACGCCGCCAGCAGCGACCAGCCCTCCAGACATGGGCCAGTCGGATCGTTGCCGAGCGGTGTAAAGTGATCGAAGAGCCACGCATGTTCGATGATCGGGACCGTATCGGCCTCTAGCCAGACGCGCAGCATGTCGTCGTAGGTTGTATGTTGAGGCGCGGTCTTGACTCCGAAGCGCAGGGTCGCCATCTGTCCGATGTCCTTCCACTAACTACTCGAAAATACGCAGGTGGATATCGCCCATATCATGCAGTGTGGCACAATTTGTCTAGCCCGTGATGCCATTGTGATGACAGAATGTAGGGAAGGTGGTAAAATCGCCGCGACCTCTCCTTATACATGAGGTCAGGTTTCCACGACGATGCGGACTATTTGTGCGCAATCATGACACAATCAATCATGACGCAGACGTGAAACTGTTGGCCAGATGGCGCTCTCTAATAATGAGTCAGTCGGAGCGCTCTGGGTGGCGCTGTCGGCACTCATTGGCAAGTCTGGTATAGTTTCAAGTACAGCGAGGCGCCTCAGCCGCGGGCTGCGGCAGGCGCCGCTCACACGGCACAGATGACCAGGAAGAGGGGACATAGCGTGGCGATTGAGGCAACAGATAGCGCCTTTGCGGTTGCGCCTGAAGAAGTAGAGGCCGCACGAATAGACGCCGGAAACATCAGCGCACAGACTGCGGAAGGCATGAAACGCTTCTACGGACTCGCTAAGCGGCAGGCGTGGGATGTCCGTCAACTCTCATGGGGCAAGATTCCTGGCGTCCCCGAGGGGCGCGGCTCCGCCGAGAAACAGGAACGTCGCCTGGCGATGTGGCGCTCGGTCGTGACCCAGCAGCTTCAGGCGGACATGATCGCCGCCCAGCTTTCGGTGCAGCTCCTCGCCGACGCCTCCGACGCGGAGGCCAAGCTCTACTATTCGACGATGGCGCAGGATGAGGCGCGCCATTTCGAGGCATGGCTCCAGCTCTCCGATACCGTCGGCGGCACCTGCGAGCCTGACCCGTTCCTGGAAAAGCTCTCCAGACTGGCGATGGAAGTGGATACCATCGAGGAGAAAATCTGGCTGCTCCAGGTTGCCTATGAGGGCCTCGTCATCCCACGCTTCCACCAGATTGCCAATGCCGCGCCCGGCACGATCCTCGCCGAGATCTGCACGCGGCTTGCCATCGACGACGGCATTCACCACGGCGCGGGCGTCTGCTATGAGAAGCTGCTGCTCAATCGCGCGACCCAGAAGACGAAGCACATGGTGGAGAAGGTCACGCTGAGCATGTGGCCAATGTTCGTCGAGCACCTGCTCTGGCGTCCGCGCGAGCGCGCCTGGGCCAGCACCGCGATGCACGCTCGCGACCAGCAACTGGTGGAGTCGCATCGCCTCGAAGTGCTCAAGATGGGCAGCGACGTGGGCATTGACCTCGACCTGCGCTACTAGCCACCCGTTTCCCCCAGTGTCAACGAGCCGTAGCCTTCAGGCTACGGCTAATTTTGTCCCTGCGAGACCGCTGCTCAGGGGACGATATGGTACGAGTGCGATTAGCCGCGGCATTTATGCCGCGAAGTAGCCCAACGCGAACCCTGCCCAGTTGGGGCCAGTTTTGTCATGGCGCGATTGCGCTCTTTCCACCACCGACGATTCCGGTAATAGCCCCTCTGTCTGCCCCAAATCGCCCCCTCGGCGCGTGGTACCTTTGGGCGTGCTGGCGAGCGTTTTCGCGCTGTAACAGCCGCCCTGTGCTATGCTACGCTCGATTTCAGGAACACGGCTTGCTGCCTGGGCTGGCGACAAATGTTCCAATTTCCGCCCAGATGGCCCCACGAGCCTGAGGGAGCAGGTGTGGCGCGGTCCAGCGGGTAGCAGCAGCGATGCCGTGGCGCGAGGGATGACTCTATGGCCACCGACGCACAGCGCATAGAAGCAATCTCACGGGCGGCCGAGGCGCTTATTGCCGGGCCGCCAGAATTTCTGCGCGCCCTCGTCGGCGAGGAAGGCGGCGCGCGCCAGTTGCGCCGCTCGATTCTGGTGGCGTCGCTCCGCGAACAGGAGGCGCAGGGAAGCGGTCGGCGTCTCGGTGGATGAACTGGCCGCCGACCTCGATGCCGTTCTCCGCCATCGCGGCCAGCCCAACGGCGACGACCCCCGCGCCGAGATCGTCGAGGTGCTGCGCCAGCTCGAAGGTTGGCAGGCGGTGGATGGCGGCCTCGCCCCCGACCGCGCCGAACGCGATGGACTGCGGCGGCGGGTCGAGCGTGACTACGCCCTGGCGCGGTCGCTGCGTATCTTCCTGCCCCACTGGGATGAGATTCAACGGGCATTGCGCCGCCGCTATATCAGCCTCAGCGCCAACTACTTCGCCCAGGCCATCGCCGCGCTGGATACCCTGCTCGAAGAGCTAGGCTACCAGGACTCCGACCCGCTGCGCTGCCATTCGGCGTGGCAATCGCTGCGCCAGGCGCTCCACGGCATCAACACCGAATCGCGCGACTTCGCCCGCGAGCTACGGGCGCTGCGCGTAGACGGCGATCACCCGGAGATTCTGGCGGAGATCGCCGACCGGCTGGGCGTACTGCACGAGCGCTTCTTCCGCGTCGCCTCCGAGGGCGCCGCGAAGGTGCGCGAGCGGCTGGAGATACTGCGCGACGAGCGCCATGCGGGCGAGAACGTCCGCCAGTTGCAGGACGTCTTGCGCAAGCGCGAGGAGGAGTGGAGCGTCGGCCTGGGCGAGACCGAGGAGGAACGACGCCGAGCGACTAGATGCCGTCGCGCGCGATGTCGTCGCGCGAGCTGGATAACTTCGAGCGCTTCATGGCGGAGAGCGGCCCTGGCTCATGGCGTGAGGGCGCGCGGCTCATCAGCCTGGCGCTGGTGGACCTCACCGAGCGCATCCACGCGGCGATCTCGCTCCGGCTCCAGCAGACGCAGGCGATTACGGCGTTGCTGCGGCGCGCGCGCGATCTGGCCGAGGGCGGCGCGCGAGGCGACAGCACGCGCCCGCACGTATCTCTGGAACGCCTCGGGCGCGGTGCACGCCGGACTCTGGGTGCAGTCGCCGCCCGCCAGCGACGCGGGAGTTCGGCTGGAGCGCTGGCTGGAGCATCGCGGCGGCTCGCCATTGCCGCTGGTGGATGAGGATATCTGGCAGAAGTCGATTCGCCCGCGCCACCGTCCCGCGCCGCCGCCACCGCCCTCAGTGCTGGTGACGCCTGATAACTGGCAGCCGGACGACGATCCGCGCATTCGCGAGCTGGAGGAGGCGCGCGCCCGGCTGATCGAGCGGCTGATCGCGGCGGGCTCGGCCGGGGGGCTGAGCTACATCGAATCGCTGGACGAGCTGCGGCTGCTGGCCTCGTTCCTCTGGCTTCCACGCGATAGCTCGCCACTGCGGCGGCTGGGGCTGCGGATTCAGGCGCCCGGCGCGGGGATGGCTCGGCGGGCGTTGCTGACCGGGCCAGGGTTCGAGGTGGAGATGGACAACTATCGCTTCAGCGCGACAACCGCCGCCCGCCAGCAGGTCGCCGATGCGACACGCACTGCCCGCGAGGCCGCCGCCCAACTGAGCGCGATTGCCAGTGGCAGCCGCGACGTGCCGATGCGGCGGGTGGCCGCTGGCGGCGGAGGCGGAATGGGACGCGGCGGGAATGGACGTGAGGCGCCGACGAGTCCCTCGCCGACGACGCCTGAGGTATTGGGTGAGGCGCCCGCCACGATTCCGTTGGAGGATTTGGCTGGCCCAGAGGATGAGCCGACCCAGAGCACGCGCCCGCTGCCCGCCATCTCACTCGGCTCGGCTGGCACGCATCCACTGGCCGCGCCGGAGACCGCGCCGCTGAGCGACCAGCAGCCACCATCGGGACAACAGGGGCAATCAGACCAGAACGGGCGGCGCTGGCCCTTTGGCATTCTCGGTCGGCGCAACGCGGGCGGCTCGCCAACGGGGCGGTAGGCTGGCTGGCGAGGTGAGGAGTAATCCAGCTTCGCGGCGTGAATGGTGAGGTAAGTGGCGCTCCAGCTTCGCGGCATGAATACCGCGGCTAACCCCACTTGCGCCCGCCGCGTCGATTGGCGACGCCTGCGCGGCCCACAAGGCGCGGTTTTAACCGCCCGCGTTCACGCGCCAGGCATTGCCACCAGCAACATTCAGTAGCGCTATCAGCCGGAGAGACGACACACATGCCGACATACACAGGACAACGCGAACAGGATTTGGCGCGACGAGTGCGGCGCATGCTGATCGAGCAGGCGGCGATCTTGCAGGATGAGTCGCCCGACGAGTTTCTCTGGCTCACGCAGCACTACGTCACCGAGCAGCGCTTCTTCGAGGATGAACTGGGCGCGCGGCTGGAACTGCGCCTTGGACGCTGGGCGCGCGCCTACTGGCCGACCGCGCCACGCCAGCGCGAGTTGCTGGTGGCCGATGTCTTCGAGTTGACCGCGCGCAAGCAGACGGCCTACGCCTGCCTGATACGCGCCTATCGCAGTGTGCGCCTGCTCGAATCGGGCGACTCTGCCACCGTCTTCCGCTTCTCAGAGCTTTTCCGCTATGTCGCCGAGGAGGGGCAGCGGCTCTCACCCTGGCTCAGCTTCGACGAGGCGATCATCAACGAGGCGCTGGCGACCCGTGGCGAGGCCGACGCCGAAGACGACGAGGAGGTGGTTGAGGAAAAGCCAACCTCCCGCAGCCGCAAGCGCAGCCCGTCTGGCGCAACCGCGACAGCCACCACCAGCCGCGCCAGAACGTCTGCCCCGGTGCGGGCGAGCGCGGCCCAGCGAGTGCGCGCCAACCAGCGGGCATTCTATCAGGCGTTTGCCGCCTTCGAGCGCTACCGGCTGATTCGCCGCATCGGCGCCGACGACCGCCAGCTGCCCGGCGAGCAATTCAAGCTGGACGAGCGCGACTTCAGCGGCGTCTACGAGTTCACCGACCTGATCGACCGCTTCCTGCCGCCCGCCGGGCTGGTTGGATATGACGATCTCGCCGAGAATGATGATGACGACGAGGGGGGCGACGCATGAACAGCCGCACACCACAGGGATCGCAGGGGCGCGCGTGGATTCGCCGCATCCGCCTGATTAACTGGCACGGCCACGAGAACGCCACGCTCGACGTGATGGGCGATATGCTCGCCATCATCGGCGAGAACGGCTCCGGCAAATCGCTGATCCTCGACGCGATAGACTGGGCGCTCTTCCCCACCTCCAACAAACAGTTCAACGCCGCCGCGCGCGAGGGCGGCCGCACCAGCAAGCGCACGCTCAGCAACACGATCCTCTTCTTCGATCCCCACGGCATCGAGCACGCCAATAAAGGCTGGCGGCGGCAACGGACCGTCGGCTATTGCGCGGTGGAGATCGAGCACGAAGGCGAGGGGCGCTGGGTCTATGGCGCGGCGGCGGCGGCGACTCCACACTCCTCGCACCCGTGGTATTATGCGCTGCCAACCACTCTCGACCAGATCGCCTTTCTGGAGGTCACGGCGCAGGGGCAGGCGCCCTTGCAGATGCAGGAGTTCCGCGCGCGCAACGAGACCTTCGTCGAATACCGGCGGCGCGGTCTACAACGCCACCCAGGCCGAGGATTACAACCGGCTGGTGGCGCGGCGGCTGCTCAACATCGAGGGCGCCGACTGGCAGCGCCGCTACGATGCGCTCTACGACGTGCTGCACCGCATGCTCGGCCTGAAGGTGGACGATGCGCTCGTCTCGGACCCCAGCGGCGTCGTCCGCCACTTCCTGCCTATCGTGGACCGGCCCCACCTGGAGCGGCTGGTCGAGGGGCTGGAGGGCATCCAGCGCATTCACCGCGACATCGACGAATATGGCAAGCTGAGCGCGATGCTTGGCGGTGTGGTCGAGGCGCGGCGCAAATATCACGACGCGGCGCTCACCCACGGCGGGATGACCTGGCTGCGCGGCGCAGTGGGCCAGCGATGACGCCACCCAGGCGCTCACCGCGGCTGAGGCGAAGCTGCGCGAGGCCGAATCGGAGGCGCGCCAGGCGGAGGCCAACGAAGAAGCCGCCTACGCCGAGGAAGGCGCCGTCCGCCGCGAACTGGATGCGCTTGCAGCAGTTGCACCAGGGCGAGGTGGTGCAGGCGGTGGCCCATGCCAATGAGGCGGTCGAGGTGGCCCAGCGCGAGCAGGACCGCGCCGAGCGTGAACTGCGCGCAGGCGCAGGAGCGGCTGCAGCGGTCGGAGTCATCGGTTGCCGCCGCGCGCCAGCATCTGCGTTCCGAGGAGGAAAGCGCGCGGGCGCGCCTCTCAGAATTGCGCGAACGTGGCGCGAAGGCGCTGGGCGCTCTGCCCGCCACGCTCCAGGATGCCTGGAAGCAGACCATCGCCGAGCCGGGCGACCAGATTCTCGCCGACATGCTGCATAGCGCGTGGATCGCGACCGATGGCGAGCTTGCCGCACTGGACGCGCATGCGAAACAGATCGTGGAGGCCAGCCGCACAACCACCGACGCCCGTCAGGATGAGCGCGAGGCGCGCACCCAGCATGAGGCGGCGCAACGGGCGTTGCAATCGGCGCGACAGGCGCTCTGGGCGCGCTGGGACCGCATGGTCAACCGCTGGCCCGGCGGCGTGCTGGGGCGGACGCCCGGCGAGGAGCCGAGCACGATGGCGCTGCCACCGCTGATGCAGAACTGCCAGGAAGAACTGGACCGCGCCCATACAGCGGTGCATGAGGCCAGCGCGCGCGCCGCCCGGCTGGAGGTGCGTATCACCGAGGTCGAGGCGAAGCTGGCCGAGATCGAGCGCGAGACCAGCCAGACGCAGACCGAGCCAATCCCGCCGCTCTCGCCGGAACGAGAGCAGGCGCTGGGGCGGCTGCGCCAGGCAGACGGCTCCGCTGCGCCGCTCTATCGCGCGCTCGATCTGGCGCGTGAGGGCGTGCCCTGGGGCGAGGCCATCGAAGGGCTGCTGGAGCATCTGGATGTGCTGACGCTGCTGACCACCGCGCTGCCATTGGAGAAGGCGCGGGCGGCGACGAGTGGCGATGTGGACTGGCATGTGCTTCTGCAAACCGCGACGCCGGGCAAGCCAACCAAGAACGCGCTCGCTACGGTGCTGGTCACGAACTCGCCCGATGCGCGCCGCTATCTCGACGCCGCCTTCGCCAGCGTGGCGCTGGTGCAGGATCCACCGCGCAGCGGCGACTATCTTTGTCAGGATGGCTGCTATCGTCTGGGCGATGTCGCGGGCACAGTTCGTCTGCGCCGTCGTTCTGAGGCGCTGATTGGTGTGGTGCGCCGCCAGGCTGCCGCCGCCGCCCGCCGCGAGGAGTTGGCACGCGAGCAGAATACGCTGCTGCGCGAGCTGGACGACCTGCGCGCGTCGCTCAAAGCCGAACGTGAGGCGGCCCGCGAGGCCGAGGGACGGGTGCGCGCGTTCTCCGAGGTGGCGCACATGCTCGATGAGGTGGAGCAGCGCCGCAGTGAGATGAAGTCGCTCCGCCAGATGGAGGAAGAGGCCGCTGTCAAGCTGACCGCCGCCGGACGCGCCGTGCAGGAGGCCGCCGCCGATGAGGACGACGCGCGCGGTCGCTGGGACGACGCCACCGCCGCCTATCCCGCGCTGGACGATCCCGCGACTCTGCCACGCGCGCGTGCCGCGCTGCAACAGGCGGTGGCCGATGCCATCACCCGCATCACCGAGACGCGCAGCCGCCTGGAGCAACTGCACTCGCGTGTGCGCACTGCCGAGGACGCGCACGATGTCGAGAGCGAGACCTACGGCATGGCGCGGGCGCAGATGGATACGCTGGACCAGAAGGTGATCGAGGCGCAGCGGCTGCTCAATCAGGCGCGCAACGCGCTGCGGGCGGCTGGGCTGGAGGATGTCGAGACGCGCATCACGCAGCTTCAGCGGCAGTTGAAGGCGGCGGAGGAAAACGCGCGCAAGACGGGCGTCGCCAAGGGCATCGCGCTGCACCAGCAGGACGCCGCCAAACAGGAGCGCGACCATCAGGCGCAGGCAGCAGAGCAGACGACGCACCAGCTCAACGAGCGCAATACCGCTTTTGGCGCGCTGCTGCACGCTGTCGCCGATAGCCTCGATCTGCCCGCCAACCAGGTGGACGATCCGGTGCGCTACGCCCGCCAGATGATGAAGGGACGCGAAAGCCGCCAGCGCCTCGACGACGACCTGCCGCGCGCCTTTAGCACTGCCGAGCGCGAGCTGGAGGGCTTTCTGGTGGCGGTCGCTGAGTATCAGGCGATGGTGGGCGCCGATGACCGCTTCGGTCTGCGCTCGCCATCCAAGCACGGGCTGGCGCTGGCCCCGCAGGGCTGGCTGCTGGATGTCGCGCCGCGGCTGGAGGGCACCAGCGATATTCGGCTGCTGCTCAACTTCCTCAGCGTGACCATCGACCAGTTGCAGCAGAACCTCTCGCAACGGGTGACGCGCGTCGTGCGCGAGATCATTCTGGGCGAGGTGGTGAGCCATCTGGTCGATCAGCTCACCCGTGCCGACAGCATTATCAACGGGCTGAACGAGCGGCTGCAGACCGCGCGCTTCTTCGCCCGCAACACCCGCTTCTCGCTCAAGCTCTCGGTGCGGCTGACCCGCCACGAAGATATCCCGTTCGACCATGTCGCGGTGGCGGCGGCGCTGCTGGAGCACGGCCATGCGATGCCCGCTGGCGTGCAGGGGCAGTTGACGGCCATCTTCGCGGGCTGGCTGGACGAGCAGATGAAGGGCGAGGCGCAGGCGTCGGTGGAGGCGTTAGTCGAGCAGCTCGATTATCGCCGCTGGGTGGAAATCTCGTTACTGCACTGCGACGATCTCGATCCGCGCGTGCGCCCGTGGGATAGTGCGGTCTCTGGCTTCGGCAGCGGCGGCGAGCAGCGCGTGCCGGTCTATGTGCTGCTGCTGACGGCGGCGGCGATGCAGTTCGCCGTCTCGAATGCGCCGCTCCGACTGCTGATGCACGACGAGGCATTCGCCCGGATGGATCAGCGCAACGCCGACCTGGTGGTGCGGTTCGCGCAGCAGCTGGGCATGGGCCTGGTGATCGCCAGCCCGAATCTCGATCTCTTCGCCGAGGGCGTCAACTATGCGACTGCCTATCGCCTGCGCCAGCTCCCGAACGGCCTGATCGCCCGCGAGGCGCTGCACCTGCGCGCCGCCCCCACGCCCGACGTGGACGACGCCGAGGACGAGGTGGTCATCCCAAGGCGGTAAAGTCTGTATCAAACGCGCCGTGGCCTTAAAATGTGCTGGCGGCTGAAGCCGCGCCTATGGGCTACGCTGACGCTCCGCCGCAAAGCCCGCCTGCGCGGGCTAACAGACGTACGCCGCATGGATTACGCCACCAGCGAGCCTCCGCACCAGGCGGGATTAGCCGCGGCATTCATGCCGCGAACCCGGCGCGTTACCAATCTCGCCCGCGGGCCGCGAACCCTGCATACCACCAATCTCGCCCGCGTCACGCCATTCGTTACATCAAGGGCAAACTAACCCCACCAAAATGTCTCGCCCGTGGGAACCTGGAGCATCCTCGTAGCGTAATACCCCATGAGGAATGAGTGCGCGCCCACCAGCACACCGAATGTTTCATCGCCTGCGCGACTTCGACGGCGAAAGCTGCCAGCCCTGACGGGGAGCGGGTTAAGGCGGTCATACGCGATTTGACAGTGGGCCGCGTCTCAGCTATACTAGCCAGGATAATGTCCTGGTTCCACTATCTGCAATCTTGCCTACTCCTGAAGCCAATGGATCAGCATACCTGATGTGAACTTTCGGGATAGCGCGAGGATGGGCGCCATCCGGGCCAGCAAGTCACTTTGGCCGTCGCCCGGAGAAACTAAGCGAGGGGGGATAATTCTCCATGCGTCGTGGTAATACTATTGCTCTTTCTCCTGTTCGATTCTGCTGCTGGCGAGGGGGCGCATTCTACGTTGACTTCCAGAGTGTGTTTCACTGGCCGTCAATCAACGTTGCCGGATATCAGAATAAGCTAGAGCTACGGCAAGGCCTGGACCTGCAAGGTGGCGTCCAGTTCGTCTTCCAGGCGAGTTGTCCGCAGGCGCAGCCCAAGTGCGACATACCTTCCGTGATGCCGCAGGTGGTTGACAATATCAACCGGCGTATCGCGCAAGGCCTCGCTGTGAGCGAAGCCTCGGTACGCTCTAGCGGCGACAAGATTCTCGTCGAGCTTCCCGGCTTCACCGACGCCGCCCAGGCCAGCGCCCTCCTTGGCCAGACCGGCGAGATGAATATCATCGATACTGGAACGTCACCGCTCACGGTAGGCACAACCGTCACGCCGGGACAATATCCCGTCCGCTTTACCGGTTCGCAGCTCGATACCAATCAAATTGGCGCTGGCCTCGATTCAAGCACTGGCAAGCCAATTGTCACCTTCGCCTTCACAGGCAAGGCCAAGACTGGTTTCGCTACCTATACGGCGCAGAACGTCGGCAATTACCTGACCATTACGCTGGATAATAGGGTCATCGAGTCGGCGACTATCCAGAGTGAGATCGACGGCAACGGGCAGATTACCGGCATCGGCACCATCACCGACGCGCAGAGTCTGGCCGCGCTGCTCAAGTATGGCGCGTTGCCGCTGCCGTTGAACGTGGTCAGCAGCCAGGAAATCGCCCCGACCATCGGCCAACAGGCGCTGGATTTCAGCATCCGCGCCGCCATTGTCGGCCTGGGGATGGTTATCCTCTTCATGCTGGTCTACTATCGGCTGCCCGGACTGATCGCCGACCTCGCGCTGATCATCTATGCGCTGCTGCTCTTCGCGGTCATTAAGCTGCTCGGCGTCACCCTCTCGCTGCCGGGCATCGCCGCTGTTATCCTGACGATTGGTATGGCGGTGGACGCCAATATCCTGATATTCGAGCGTATGAAGGAGGAGTTACGCTCGGGCCGCACGATGGCCTCAGCCGTCGATCTCGGCTTCAAACGCGCCTGGCCCTCCATTCGTGACTCGAACTTCTCGACCCTGATTACCTGTCTGATCCTGTACTGGTTCGGCAATAACTTTGGCGCGACCCTGATCGTCGGCTTTGCCATCAACCTCGCGCTTGGCGTGCTGCTCAGCCTCTTCACGGCGGTGGTGGTGACGCGGAACTTCTTGCATGTGCTGCAACTCGCGGGCATCTCGCAGCATCCAGCCCTCTATGGGCTGCCGCAGAGCGCGCTCAAGCTGCCGCGCTATCGCCCCTCGGAGCGACGGACGCAGCGGGCGGGTTCGCTGGCGCTGGCGGGAGGCAACTCGGTTGCGGTGGCCGCTGGGCCAGAGGTCGAGGCTGAAGACGTTGAGGAGGACGACGAGACGAGCGCTGCCTCCACTGGCAACGGAAGTGACAACTCTCCCGCATAAATGCGGGAGCTTCTAGGCCGAAGCCAGAGACTGTTGCCCCAGTCTCAAAATGTTCAGGCTGGCGTTATAGTCGCGGTCTAAGACGATGCCGCAACAGGAGCAGGTATAGATGCGGTCAGCAAGGGAGAGTGTTTGCCGATGGCCACACGACGAGCAATCCTGAGATGTATACGCGGGGTTCACAGCGACATACCGCCGACCGGCCCATGCTGCCTTGTAGGCGATGAGGGCTGTGAACTGGCTCCACACTACGTCATGGATGCTCTTCGCAAGACAATGGGTATGCGTCATCCGATTGACCGACAAATCTTCAACAGCGATGAGATCACAGCCGTCAACGATGCGGCGGCTGTGCTGGTGGGCGAAGTTGCTGCGTCGCCAGGCGATGCGCTCATGCACCCGCGCCAGGACTTTGCGATGCTTGGCGCGTTCTGGCGTCCCCTTGGCGAGTGTGCTGTGCGAGCGCTGTACCTGTGCCAATGCTTTCTCCTCCGCCCGGAAGAAACGCGGATTGGCAATTTCCTGTCCTGTACTAAGCGTCGCAAAGGTCTTCAAGCCAACATCAATGCCGACCTGTTGGCCAGTCGCTGGCAACGGCGGCGGTTCTGTACACTCGCACGAGAAGCAGATGTACCACTTGCCGGTACTGCTGCGGCTGATCGTGGCGGTTTTGGGTGTGCCTGCCAAGGGGCGATGCAAGATGATCTTGACAAGCCCCACCCCATGCAGCCGGACGCGCCGCGCCTCAGCGTCCAGTTTACAGCCGACCGGCACCTGGGGATAGGTGATGCTGTCATAGCGCCCCTTGCCGCGAAAGCGCGGGTAGCCAGGCTTCTCACCAGTACGAACGCGGCGGAAGAAGGCTTGAAAGGCCAGATCAATGCGTACCGCAACGTTCTGCAAGACCTGCGACTGCACTGTAGCCAACGACGGGCGAGCCGCTTTGAGCAGCGGCAACGTCGCCTGCTGGTCATAGAGGCGCAGCGACTCCAGGCGTTGTTCCCAGGCGTCACGCCGAGCTGCCAGCAATTCGTTGTACAGCCAGCTACACTCGTCAAGCTGCTGCTCGAGGAGGCATCTTTGCTGCTTATTGGGATACAGGCGGTACTTGAACGTCTTACGCATGCTTGCATTTTCTGCCTAAAGCTTGCGGATTGTCAAGAAGAACTGGCCACTTCTGACATGCATCCATGCTTGAAGGCAGCGGTTTTCTGGCTACACAATTGTAACGGCGGTACGCCCACATCTCGGCGCGCAGGCGCTACAAATACGGTTTCCGGTGGGGAGGAATAGACGGTGTTTCATCTGACGCGCTACAAATACGTCTTCTTTGGCATCTCGCTGGCGGTCATCATCCCCGGTCTGCTGGCGCTCATCTTCTGGGGCCTGAACCTGGGTATCGACTTCACCGGCGGCAGCACGGTCAACGTGGTCTTCGCCAGCAACTCGGTGACGGCCGACCAGGTGCAGCGAGTGATGGTGAAGGACCATGCGCAGGACGTGAACGTGCTGGCGACCAAGCCGCTCGATACCAAGAACACGCCCGCGCCGGACCGCTACGCCTATATCACCTTCGACCATCCCATCGGCGCAAACATCTCGGCTGAGGTGCTCAAGCGGGTGCAAAAGCTGGACAGCGGCGCCGTGATCACGAAGACGATGTATACGGTCGCCTACCCGTCGGACACAAAGACGCCCACCGCGCAGATGGTCATTCTCTTCGATAAGGCGGTGAAGGCCGACGACATCAAGGCGGCGCTGCAGGACCTGCCTAAGAGCGATCCGCCGCCCGTCGAAACCACCAGCACAGCCACGCCAACGGCGAATGCCACGGCGAGCGCGACGGGAGGCGCAACCGCCACGGCTGGAGCTACGGCAACCGCTACTGCAGCCCCGACGGCTACCGCGACGCCAGCGACCACCACTGATCAGCACGCGGTCAAGGTGACGGATGTCGTGCTGGGCGCCAACAATCAGACCTATCAGATCAACACGCAGACGGCCTACAACGCCAAAGACGTGAACACCATCACGAGCCAGTTGATCCACGAGTTCGGGCCAGCCTACTCCTCCAACGTTGACTCAGTGACCGGCTCGGTCTCGAGTGATACGACGCGCGACGCCATCCTGGCAGTGCTCTTCGCCTCCGGCGCGATCCTGCTCTATATCGGTATCGCCTTCCGCAAGGTTGGCAGCCTGCGCCAGTCGTTCCGGTTCGGCGCCAGCGCCATCATCGCGCTGCTGCACGACGCGCTGGTGGTGTTGGGCCTGTGGGCGATCTTCGGCCACTTCTTCGGCTTCAAGGTAGACTCGCTCTTCCTGACGGCGGTGCTGACGGTCATCGGCTTCTCGGTCCACGATACGATTGTCGTCTTCGACCGTATCCGCGAGAACATGGGGCGGCGCACGGCGGAATCGTTCGATACGGTGGTGAACGCCAGCCTGGTGCAGACGATGACACGATCACTCAACACCTCGCTGACGGTGCTCTTCACGCTGGCCGCGCTGACACTCTTCGGCGGCGAGTCGATCCGCGAGTTCACGCTGGCGCTGCTGATTGGTATCGCGTCGGGCACGTTCTCGTCGATCTTCAACGCCAGTATGATTCTGGATGTCTGGGAGACGGGGGAGTATAAGCGCTGGTTCCGGCGCAAGCCCGCGCCGCCCGCACAGCAGGCCAGGCCGAAGCGCGAGCTGGTGAAGAGCCGCTAAGCCACGCACCATGCCGCACCGATGATGGTTGGCGTCACGAAATGGCACTCAGTCAGGTTGACGCCAGCCCTCGCGGCGGTGTATACTACGGCCTGCGGCTCGTGCATACAGCATGCTTCGCGCCGCAGGCATCCTTCCTCGGTAGCTCAACGGTAGAGCGGGCGGCTGTTAACCGCTAGGTTACAGGTTCGAATCCTGTCCGAGGAGCCTCTCTCCAATTCCCGCCCAGGCGCTCAACCCCCTTGAAGCCTGGGTTTTTGATTGCCCTTAGCCCATCGTCACCTCCTCGAAAATGGGTCCAATTTCGGTAAGGTTACAGGTGCAGAAGGCCCATTCGGGACCGATCGCGACCTGTTACCATCATGTTATCGGTGGGCGGTTAACACCCTCCCGAGGCTGCTACTCATCCCCATCACCAAGCCGCGGCTCGCGATGATAGGTGTGGTTGCCACGCCCTTTCTGGCGGAGCTTGAGGTTGTTGATCGGCGAGAACTTGGCGTGCTGCGTGCGCGCCTGACGGCTCTTGAAGTCTTCGAGGTAGATCTCGGTGATCTTGACGCTCGAGTGTCCCATCAGGCGGGATAGGCTGTAGACCTCGCCGCCGCGCTCGAGCCAGGTGCGGGCAAAGGTATGGCGGAACTTGTGTGCCGTCACCGGGATATCGGTGATGCCAGAGGCCTCTCTGACCCGTTGCAAGATCTGTTCGACGCCCCAGGGCGTGAGCGGCTTTCCGGCGATGCCGGTGAAGAGCGCCTTGACGTTGTCGTCTGCCTGGGCGCGATGCTGGTAGACGTACTTCCAGATGAACTTGGCGGTGGTTGGACTGACCCCGACTTCGCGCTCTTTACGCCCCTTGCCGAAGACTTTGATATACCCCTCGTGGATATCGTCGAGCGTCACGCCGCAGAGCTCACTGACGCGCATGCCGGTATCGAGGAGAAGCAGCATCAGGACGTAGTCACGAAAGCCGAGCGACGAGCTGAGGTCACAGGCACCAAAGAGAGCGTTGAGGTGATCATGGCTGAAGGTGACCACCACCCGCTTGGGCTCGGTCGGTTTGTGCAGCCGTAGCGCCGGATTGCGGCCGATCAGCTCTTCATCTACCAGCCACTTGAACAGCAGCTTGATCGTCTTCACGTAGGATTGCAGCGTCGCCGGGGTAACTGGGCGACCTCCCGTCGTTGGGCGATTGGGATTGATGGATCCTGCTGGACGTTGCTGCGTCGCGAGGATGAATGCGCGGAGATTGGCAATGGTCACGTCTTCCGCCTGAGTGATGCCCTGGTCCTCCAGCCAGCGCGCCACCACCATGAGGCACGAGCGATAGAGCTGAAGCGTCTTCTTTGAGCGCCCACGTAGCTCCCAGTCCATCAGAAAACCCTGGATCGCGGCCTGAATCTTCGTGACTGCCTCCTAGTCACTATATTACACTCGTATTTTCTTCTTGTCAATGCTAATTGCTGAGATGACCTGCAAATACCTGCAATGTCTAACAAAAAGCGCTGCATACGTGGTACAATCAGGCAAGAACTGGCCAATGCTGAGTGAGGTTCGTCATACACCTAACCGGACTAGAAGGTAAGGTGAGCAGCGCATGAATACGCAGTACATTCCAAAAACCCAAGCAGTCATCGAAATCATGCAACGCACAGAGGTCGGGCGATTCGTCATTGAGCGCCAGATCAACAGAATGGAAGAGTCGGGGCAGATTCGTTTTGTTGATGACCCTCGGGATATCCGTAAGAAACTCATCAGCCGAGAGCACATCGAGGCTGTAGTAAGTGCGCTCACGCCCGTATAACGATCTGGAATGGAGGGATTGAGGTCCAGAGCGAAATGCGAGTATGACAGATATGGACGCCAGTGGCCAATTTCAGATAGGAGTCCGCGGTACCCCTATCCTTGTTTGTATGGTCTATAGCACCAGTGATACCGCGTCGCACCATACCATTGTAGAATGGCGGAACGCATCGGTTCTCACCTCCATCCTGGCTCTTCATCGTTTGGCCGCGCAGCCTGAGCCTTGCGTCAGTTCGCGGGACGGATCATGCTCCATGTGCGCACGTCGCTACGGGGGATGATTCCCTCGCCGGCGACAACAAACCCGAAATGCTCGTAGAGCGGTACGTTGTTTGGGTTCATGGTTTCCAGGTAACAGGGCATCTGAGCGGTGTCGGCCCGTGCCAGACCGGCACGCAGCAGCGTGCCCCCAATGCCCTTCCCCTGGCATGCTGGCTCAACTCCCAGGGGCCAGAGGTACCAATGCGGCTCGCTGATGTACCGCTGATGCGCCTGGGTCATAGAGGCCTGGGCATTGCGCAGACGCCACAACGCCTGCATCCCCATCCTGAGCGCGCTAGACAGTATCCCGCTGCGCAACAAGTAGGCGACGCCGATGCCTTGCTCATCCGGCGGAAGCCAACAGGCGGCTCCGCTGAGGTCGGCGGTCGTGGTGACGTCACCGGCGCGCGCGCTGTAGTGAACCGCGATGCTGAACAGAAGCGGCAGGCGGCGTGTCCGCTCCACTTCGTCGGGATAGAGATAGACCGAGAGGGGGTCGTGATAGAAGGCACGGCTGTACATGGCAATCGCCTGTGGTACCTGATACTGTGTGAGGCGCTGCGTCGCTGGTGTTTGGCTCATGCCTAGTTTCCTGTTGCTATGGAATCAGTTGTAGTTTGTCTCCCTGTCAGGAGGCAGGGCTACCTCAAAAGCTGAACGCGATACTACAACTGTATGACACGACGGCGTATCAGGCATTTGTTGATTACTCATTGCAGGGAGTTCCATTGCCAGAGCTCGCGAACGATGAGGATGTAGAAACGGGCGAAGAATCATTGCCCCTTGCAGAGCCCTGTCCTTGCACCTGCCATAACGATGACGACCGTGAAGTCTTCGACGTGGTGGCCGTCATAGCCTTAGCCAACACCCCAGCTCGCGGGGTAAACCTGCAAGCTTACCGATGCGTAGCCTGCAATCTTCCAGTCAGTGTAGCGCCCCAAGCAGTGGCACAGTAAAATCCGTCGACAGGCGTCTGAGAAACTGCCTGAAAACGCCTCGCAAGCGAGCGAGCCGACGCAGCGTCAGGTGGTTCATGGCGAGGTAAATCCATTGTGAACGATGTCAAGAAATCGGCTCTTGTCCAAAAGCGACACTGGTGGCGAATTGTTCTTGTAAGTCTGCATGGGAGGATAGAGCTCCAATGCTGGCACGCGGTGTACACTCAGGGGACCGAAGTCTGTCGCTGTAAGCAGAGGAGGGTCCCCATGTCGCTCCATTCCCGCCAGCCTGACCCCATCCCACAGGACACTGCCCGTGTTGCCCGAGCGGCCTTCCCCCGAGGCAACCGCTATATGCGTATGCGCGACGAACTGGAGACCATCTATGTGGACGAAACGTTTGCTGCGTTATTCCCTCGCCGGGGGCAGCCCGCAGAATCCCCGTGGCGCCTCGCGGTGGTGACCGTTTTTCAGTTCGCCGAAGGACTCTCCGACCGGGAAGCTGCCGATGCCGTGCGCAGCCGCATTGATTGGAAATATGCCCTCAGCCTCGAGTTAACCGACCCCGGTTTCGACCATAGCGTGTTGAGCGAATTCCGCGGTCGTCTGCTCTCGGGTCACGCAGAGCACCTCCTGCTCGATACCTTCCTCGAGCGGTTACGAGAGCAGGGACTGCTCAAAGCCCGCGGTCGGCAACGGACCGATTCGACGCATGTGCTCGCGGTGGTCCGCGCCCTCAACCGAGCCGAGTTGGTCGCCGAGACGCTGCGGGCCGCGCTCAATAGCCTGGCGGTGGCAGCTCCCGAATGGTTAAAAGCCCACGCCGAGCCGGAATGGGTCGACCGCTATGAACAGCGGGCATCTGCGGACCACCGACTCGCCAAGCCCGCGCAGCGCCAGCGGCAGGCCGAGATCACGGAAGCCGACGGCTTTGTCCTCCTGGGTAGAATTTACGCAGCGGACGCGCCTTCGTGGCTGCGCGACGTCCCCGCTGTGGAACGATTGCGGCAGGTGTGGGTCCAGAACTTTGTCCCCACCGAGCCGACCGAGCACGGAGGGTCAGGAGGACGCTGGCGCACGGAGGAGGATGGACTGCCGCCCTCGCTGCTCTTCATCGCCTCCCCATATGACCCCGACGCCCATTATGCCCGCAAGTACACCACCTCGTGGGTCGGCTATAAGGTGCATCTGAGCGAGACCTGCGAGGACGACTCCCCCCATCTCATCACCCATGTTGCCACCACCTCAGGTCCCGTTGCCGACGGGGACGTCACCCCCCTGGTCCACCAGGCACTGCAGGAGAAAGACTTGCTTCCGGCGATCCATCTGGTGGATACCGGCTACTTGGACGCCGAACTGTTGGCCACCAGCCAACAGGAGTATGGAGTGGATCTGCTCGGCCCCACCCGCCGCGATGTCAAACACAAACAGCCAGGATTTGCCGCTCAGAACTTCCCGATTGACTGGGAGCGGCAACGAGCTAGCTGTCCCGAAGGGCACACCAGTGTCAGTTGGACACCAGCCTTTGACAACCGCAACACCCCAGTGATCAAGATCAAGTTCTCCATGCAGGACTGCCGCCCCTGTCCCAGCCGGAGCCACTGCATCTTGTCCCGATCATGCTATCCCAGGCGAACCATCACCGTTCGGCCCAAGGCCCATTATCTGGCTCTTCAGGCCCGCCGCCAGCGGGAACAGACAGCCGAGTATGCCAGAGAAGTCGTACGAAGAGCCGGCATTGAAGCAACGATCTCGCAAGGGGTACGGGCATTGCGGTTACGACGCAGCCGCTACTTTGGTCTGGCTCGGACCCACTTGAGCCATGTCCTGACCGCGGCGGGTCTCAACTTCCTACGCGTGACTGACTGGCTCGCCGGCGTTCCCCTGGCTGGCACCCGATCATCCCACTTCACGGACCTCATGGCCGGGCTCGCTGGCGCCTAACTGAATTCGCCACCAGTGTCACTTTTGGACAAGAGCCGGAATTAGAGTATCGTTCACATCCTCAGCCGATTCGCTCACCACCTGTGTCAGGCGGCGCAACCCAGTGAGCACGCGAGTAAACTCCTCATCGCCTAGTACCTCGCGCCACTCACGTTGCACCGATTCGACGGTGTCTCGAGCAATACGGTTGATGGCCCACCCGCGCTCAGTGCGCCGGATCAGGGTCGCACGCCCATCATGCGGATCGGGCACCCGCTCGACGTATCCGAGGACGACCAGCACATCAATGAGCTGGGTCATAGCAGACTTCGTCACGCCAGTCGCCTTGGCTAACTCGGTCAATCGGCTCCCCTCCGCCTTGCACCATTGGAAGACTGGATGAAAAGAGGCGCGAAACTCGGAGAATCCCTCGGCATGCAACGTCTCGACGACACGGCGATTGATGGTCTGGGCAAGTATATTGAGGGTTGCCCCGATCATCAAGCGGTCATACGGTATGCGGTCTACGGCCATGTGCATCCTCCCATGTGCATCCTCCCATGTGCATCCTCCCATGTGCATCCTCCCATGTGCATCCTCCCCTTGACATTATACTTAAGATTCTGTACTATTCCATCTAGTTAAGTTGCTTAACTAGATGTGGCGCGCGTGTCACGTATCAGGGGTGGAGTTCATGAGTTGTAAGGTAGAGGAGGTCTCGCATGTCCGCTGAAGAGAATCGTGAGGTTGTGCGCCAGGTCCTAGATGCGCTGGACCGGTCCGATTGGGCAGCGCTCGAACGCCACCCGGGGTTGTACGAGACGCGGCGACATTATCCGTTGTCGAAGGCTGCCGTTCCCGATTCGCGCACCACGATCGAGGCGCAGGTGATCCAGGACGACATGATTGCCAGCGTGTTGACAGTCTCCGGCACCCACTTGGGGCCCTTCTTCGATGTCCCTCCCACCGGCAGGCACGTGCATTACACGGTGCTCATGGTGGACCACATCCAAAACGGGGTGATCGTGCAGCACTGGGCGCTGCCGGACCTCCTGAGCATCTTCGGCCAGGTCGGCAAGCCGCTGCTTCCGCAGGGTGCCGCCAGCGGTGATGCCAGCGATGGGGTCCCTGGGGAACTCCCGCGCACCTAGAGCAACTTTCAGGTAGGTTGAGCAGACAGGGCGTACCCGGCGTGGGCGAACCACGCGATCGCATCCTCGGGCGTGATGGCCTCGACCGCCAAACTCGCTGCCTCCCAGAGCGCCTCCGTGGTGCGGGCGCCGAGCCGTCTCAGGAGGGCTTTGATCTTGGAAAACGCCTGTTCACTCGGGGTGAAATCAGGCGAATAGACCCTCTATGTCAAGGCGGCTTGGCAGCAAGCTCATGCCGCCGGTCGCGCATGAGCTTGCTGGGCGGCGAGGAAGATCGATGCATCGTAGCAGATCTGCTTGTGCCACAGCGCATAAATGATTCGGACCCAGAGATTCGCCAAGGCGCGCAGCGCCACGCTATGGCTTTTACCCTCGGCACGCTTGCGACGATAATAGGCCAGCGCCCAGGGCTCCTGTGCCGTGGACTGCCAGGCAAACTGGTAGAGCGTGTTGCGCAGGGATTTGACGCACGCCACGCGCCGACGCGCTCGGGCAAACTTGCCGCTCGCGTAGGGAATTGGCGCGGTTCCCGCGAGCGCTTGCACACTCGCGGCACTCCCGAAGCGTCCTCGGTCGTCACCCCATCCGGCGAGCAAGCGCGGCGCCAGGCGTTTGCCCGTTCCGGGCAGGCTGCGAAAGACCTGACTATCAGGATGGGTCAGAAACAGGCGGTCAATCTCCTGGTCGTAAGCGCTCAGCGCAGCAATGAGCGGGCTGAGTTGACTCACCAAGGCGAGCATCAGGCGGGCCTTCGTGCGTGTGGTGACGGGGTCCGCGTGAAGTTGCGGCGTCGCGTGGAGCTGGTCCCACAGGCGTTGGGCCGCTTTGGCCGGTCCCGGATAATGCGGTTGCGTCTGCAGGAAGACCCGCAACTCCGCTACCGAGGCTGCTTGGGCCGCTTCGAGCGTCGGATAGCTACGCAGGAAGGCCAGCGTCGTGGGTTGCTGCAGCATGGCAAACAGGGTCAGGGCCACGGGGTAATAGGCCTTGAGGCAGGAGGTGAGCTGATTCACCAGGCGCGTCTGGCTCTGGACCAAGCCATCTTGGTCACGGGTCAGTACTTTCAACTCGTGCACCAGCGGGCTATCGGGCGCCAGGCGACGCAGATCGGCGAGATCACTACGTCCCTTCTTGGCCAGCAGATACGCATCGAGGGCATCGGTTTTGGCTCCAGCCGGGGCACGCCGCCGCTCCAAGGTTTTCGGATTCACTGGATAGACTGGCACCCCAGCCTCTAACAGCGCAGTGATCAGCAAGCCGTGGTTGGTCTCAACGACACAGGCAATCTGCTCGAGATCCGGCACGCTCCCTGGGGCACTCAGGCGCGCTGCGAGGTCCAGCAGGAAGGCAATCAGTTCGTGCAATCCCTCTGCCGAGTGCGCCACGCGCAGTTTTGCCACTTGGTGACCGGTCTCGTCTACCACGGCGGCGTCATGATGATCATCTGCCCAATCGATGCCAACATACCACACGATTGCTTCCCTCCTCATGCGCACAACCTACCGACCATACCAATACAGTCCATGGGGATAAAGCTGGGGTCCTGAATGATCGTGGCCTTATACGCCGGTGCTCGCAGCACAACCCTCTATCGTCGGTGCCATCCAAGACGCGAAGAGCTGGGGAAGGACTATCTACTCGAAGCGGTCGCACCGCAAGGGCGGCAAAGCCTTTCCCCAGCATCCCCATGAGTATTTTCCGCCCCTCTCCTGAATGCGATGCTCCGAGAGGCGTGGTTAGACTTTACCGTATAAGGGCGGCAGGTAGAGCAGCGTGCAGTGATGGGCTTCAATGGCCTGGCGAATGCGCTGCGCCTTGTGGACGCTCAAGGTATCCAACACGACGATCTGGCCCGGCTGGAGTGTTGGCGCCAACTGCTCCGTGATGTACCAGGCGAACGTCACCGTATCCATGGCTCCTTCAATCAGCCAGGGCTGGTGCACGCCGTCGGGGGCGAGCGCCGCCACCAACGTCGTATTCTTCCCGTGGTTGCGCGGCGCCGAGCCGGTGGCGCGCTGATCATGTTGTGCGGCGCCCAACCGTAGAGCCGCGTCAAGGCGATAGTGCTGCCGCTTTCGTCGCCAACGACGAACTGCTGTGGGTCGAGCTGGGCCACGGCCTCGCGCCAGGCGTGGGGTGCGCGCCGCCTCGTCACGCGCGCTCACTGGCTGCCAGGACGTTGTTGTATGCGTCCAGCCCAACCGGCGGATGGCGCGCCACACCATCCCAATCCCACATCGTCGCTTCGCTCAACTGCTGGCCAGAGTGCCCGTGCTCCGCCCACCAGGCGCAGTGCTCTAAGACGGTGGCGTCGGGAGCCGCCTCTAGCCGGGCCCGCAACGCCGCCTCACGCTCAGATCCAGGGCCAATGCGGCGCGGATAGCCCGGAATGGGCCGCCGCTCCAGCGAGCCGGTCTCCCGCTCCTGCACCACGGCGCGTTTGACCGTATTCACGCAGACGTTAAAGCGGCGCGCGGCTTCTCGCATGGGCTGACCGTGGGCCACCATTGGCCACCGCGCGCACCAAACGCTCTTTCAAATCGGTCGAATAGGCACGCATACCCAGGGTCATTGCAGAACTCATGCCCGTGCCTGCCACTGCTTCTCGCAAGTTGCTCTAACGCACCAGTTCATTGGTGGGAGCGCTGCATACGTTACGCTGGACTGAATGCGCATTCGCATGCGCGGGATGCTTGCGACACGCCTGATGCCCAGCCAGTCGTCTGAGCACCAAGCGTGTCGCGCCGATCTCGTTGAGCGTTTGAACGCAGTATCCATCTGGCAAAGCGAGGACCATATGCACAATGGGGGCATGCGCGCGCATGAGGCACCGCTCCTGCTGGATCAAGCTGCTCACGTCGCGAGCACTTTCACAGGAATCCTGTGTACCTTGACATAGACAGGAATCCTGTGTATTATTGGGGCATGAACGAGCGCACTTCCAATCAGACGGGCCCACTGATGATCGGCGCACTCGTCGCGATCATTGACCAGGAGCTCCGTCGGCGCGTCACCGCAGCGCTGCACGCCAGCGGCTTTCCCGACTATCGCTCGACCTATCGTAGCATCTTCATGTGGACACGCGCGGAGGGGAGTCGCGTCACCGAGTTAGCCGAACTGGCGCAGATCACGCAGCAAGCGATGAGTGAACTCGTCGCCGAGTTGGAGCGGCGCGGCTACGTGGAACGGATTCCCGATCCCACGGATCGCCGCGCGATGTTGGTCCGGCGTACGGAGCGGGGATGGCAACTGAACGCGATCTCACGCCAGGCCGTCGCGGAGGCGCAGGCGGAATGGGAGGCGCAGCTTGGCGCACCAGAGTATGCGCACCTGTTGGCGGCGTTGCGGCACATCGTCACCCTGATTGACCCTCCGACCGCTGGTGTGGCCGGGCACCCGCGCACAATCGCACCCGACGGCGATGCCACAGCGTCCGCGACGGACGCTGGCGTGCCGTCAGATGCGCCAAGCGCTCGCAGCAATGCTCGCAAGGGCAAGCGCACGAAGCAGGGAGCACAGGACACCTCAGACATTGCACCAGATCAACCAGACAAGGAGCGAGGAGAACCATGATTGCACGCATCGGCTACTTCGGAGCACTGACCCCCGAACAAGAGGCGGCCAGTTTATTCAATCTGCGCGAGCGCTTTAAGCCGGCGATCTCTTCCCAAGAAGGCTATGTCGCGGGCTACTGGCTGCGCCGACCCGATGGCCGTTTGATCTCAGTATCCATTTGGCAAAGCGAAGACCATCTGCGCAATGGGGGCATGCGCGCGCATGAGGCGCCGCTCTTGCCGGGTCAAGTTGCCGAGCTGATTCCAGAAGCCGAGCAGGTAGAAATCTGTCAGGTGGTGGATCAGGCGTAGAGGCCTAGAGGCCGTGGGAACATGCGCATGCCCCTCACAGCGCTCACGTCAACAGCTGAGATACTGTGAGGCCTGCGCTTTCCAACGCTGTCCAACAATGAAGAGAGCGTGACCATGCAGGAGATTCAGTTACGCCGCCTGGGAGGCTGGGCGCTCCTTAGCAATGCGGCCATCGGAACCCTATTAATCGTCACCGACCTCGCGAATGTCAAACCGTCTACGCCAATGGCCCTCTTGCATCTGCTGGCACTCGCGCTGTTCCTGGTTGGCCTGCCTGCCATCCAGGCAACCCAACCGCAAACGGGCCGTGGCGGCCAAGTTGGTCTCACGCTGATGGGGCTTGCCGCTGCCATCGCCATCGTCGTGGTGCTGGTGACGTTGGCAGGAGGCGATGACGTGGGCCCCATCGTCCCGTTGGTCAGCGCCCTTGCTGGGCTGGTCGGTAATCTGCTCGTGGGCGTTCTCACTGTACGCGCAGGCGCCTTTCCTGCCTGGACTGGCTGGCTGCTGGCGCTCGCTGGCGCGGCTAATTTCAGTTCAGGACTGCTCTCAGGTGCCATTGACCTGTCGCTGGTTGCCGCTCTCGGCGAACTACTCGGCGTCGCGGCCGTTGCTGGTTATGGGTGGACGATTCTGCGGTGCGCGGCGATACAGTCGACACACGAAACTCGCCGTAGTCAAGCAGCGAAACCCTGAGCCATGAGGAATGTGCGAGGCCTATGCCGCGTTCCGTATCTCGCCCTTGGTGAACAGCCCGCCTGCTGCGTTGGCCCGGTAGACCTTACGCCACTTCTCATCGAGGATATACGGATACCGCCTTTCTCAGCGGCGATCTCCTCCAACTCATCCAGGCTATAGAGCAGCAGATCGCCCAGGTTCGAGACATCTGCCTCCCGTTGTACCCGCAGATGCGCCACGCCTGCACTCGTAAAGACCCCCAGCGCCATATGAGGAGCTGCTCGCGCTTCGCCGCACGGGTATGGGCATCCAGCCGTGCGCCCAGCCCCTAGCGCACATCGGGCATAAGCGGGGTGCTGATGCCTGCCTATGCGCTTGGATCGCGGCCTGTTCTGCCTTGCGCCACGCCTTGGCACGTTGGTTCTGCTGACGCTTGATCCGACCGGCAATGCGGGTAGAGGTATTTGACATAGGAGACCAGTGCTGCGCCAGGGTCGGTGTCCATGGCTTCCAGCGTGGTTGCTACCCCCACCGCCATCCGGTCCAGAAGTCGACTGTAGCCGGAATAGCGGGAGGCACGCACGAAGTCGAGGCCGCGCTCCGGCAGCGCTGCCTCCCGCAACGCGATGGTGCAAAGCCGTCCCGGAGGGCTGCCCAGGTAGGATGTTCCGGCCAGCGGCTCCGGTTCGGGTCGACATGGGTATCGTCAGCCGTAGCCAGCGCTTGGTAAGGTACTGCCAGAGGTGTCCTGCCCAGTGCAGTGCCTTTGAGACACTGTGAATGTGCGGCAGATCTTCCGCCTCGATCTCCGCGTCAATCACTCATCCGGGTCGGCGGCGTCCGGCTTGGCGTAGAGGCGAAAGCCTTTGACCCCTTCGCGGCGCAACTGGAACTCCAGCCGCCAGACATCTTGCGCGGCGTCATAGCGGTCGCCGTTGCGCTCGGCCAAGAGCTTGGATACCACTCGACATGCTTCTTTTTCGCCTGGATGGTCTTGTTGTAGATGCGCCCCCGAACGGAAGATCTGCCGATCTCATAGCCATTGACCTGACCATCGACGCTGTGACGGCCGACCTCAGCATGGACCCGTTTGATGAACGCCTGCTCATCGTTACCTGCAAAGGTGGGATGCCACCGCCCTTGCCAGTCCATGAACAGGTCTAACCGTGAGCACCGGGCCGCCTCGATGCAGATGACCTGCGCTCCCCATGAGGGATCTTGATCGGCAAGAGTGTCTCACGGATGAAGGCACAGGCAGCGTCACAGGCTCCAATGGCGCCGCCTTCATGCGTATGCAGCCCATAGGCCCGCATCTCCACATAGATCGGCGGACGGTTGGGCACCCCTTTCAAGAGTTTGATCTGAGAACGTGGGCGTTTCCAGCAGGAAGCGATAGCCACCTTTGGCCCCTGCCGGATGGACGCGGCATTGAGCCAGTCAGGCACATGTATCGCCTTGCGGGTCTGCATGAGCAGCTGGGCGATCTCCCTCTCTTCTTCCAGGCGCATCCACATCGACTCTGAAATCTCAACATCGAAGCTGAATTCGATCGTATCGACGCCAGCATTTTGAATGGAAGGCTGCCATTCCATCCACGGTTCGCCCTGTACCACAACAGGCACAAGAGCGCGGCCGGAAGTCGTTGTGCTCGTCCTATTGGCCATGATGCTTGTTCTCGCATTTCTGTATGTAGAACAGGCCGTGTTACCCAGTTCGGCCCTCTATCCGTCCGGCGGCGTCCTGCCGCCGGACGGACCCTACTTGATAAGCGCTTACCCCTCATGCGGTATGCGCTGGGCGTGGTAGACTAGTCGATAGATTAGGCAGATCGATTGCACAGGAGGATGTCATGCGTGCTGATGGACACGAACAACATGCCATACAGTTGGAGCACGCTCTCACCCTGTTGGGCGATCCCGCAGCCGATCCCGATGTTGCCATCAGTCTGATCGAGCACTACTGGGCCGCAGCCTTTCACTGGATCGCTTACGGCTGTCAGCAGAAACATGGCAAACATAAGGAGAATCACACTCAGCTTGGGCGCTACATGGACGAGATTGGCGAGCCAGATACCGCCATCCGCTGGAATCGGCTGGAACGCACTCGGCAGGGCGCAATGTATGGGTATAGCACGGCTCTCGCTGATATTGACCAAGCGCGCGATGATTGGCAGGCGATCCGAATATGGGCAACAACATGAAGCAACGCGAAGCTGATGACACCGTACCGACCTTCTCTCCACTCGCTCAGGCGCCGTTGATCCCTTGGATCGACCATGAGTCTGCTGAGAGTGTCAGGGATATCGTGCAGTCTGTCGCCGCATATCATCCCGAAGTGCAGGCCGTCATTCTCTTTGGCTCGGTGGCCCGCCATGAGGAGCGCCCCCTGGATGACCCGGAGCCGAGCGACGTGGATCTGCTGCTGATCATTGATCCGGCCGTACTCGATCCCATCGCAGAACGCCTCTCCAATGCGCAGGACCTCGCCCTTACCCGCACGGTCGGGACAGCGAATTATCGCCATCGCGCTCCCCGCGAAATCAACACGTTCTTCGCAAATTGCCGCCTGGTCGGTTGGGACTCGCTGTTCATCGAGAACGTGGCGCGCGATGGCATCCTGCTCTGGGCACGTGGGCCACTGCCGCAAGGGTTGGCGTCGATCGAGGGGCGCGACGGGCTCGCCGCGTTCACCGCCTGGCATCGCTGATCCGCCGTTCGTCTGCAACTGACGCCTCCAGCCATAATGCAGCTAGGGCAAGCACACGCATCTCCTGCTGCACCTGGTCGTCGTAGTTGGTCTTGCGCCAGCGGGTCTTCCGATCGGCCGGATAACCCTGGTCACGCTGGATGCGGTTGGTACGAGCTGTGGCCACTTGCACTCGTGTCCAGCCGTCAAGAACAGCCTCAGTAGCCAGTGCAATATGGAGTGGTGTCTCCTCATCTGGGCCCATTCGTGTGCTCGCGGACTGTTTGTGCTGCAGATACTGTCGCTGATTTGTCATCGCTGTTTCTCCGTTCTATTCTCTGTTCCATGAAATCTGCTGTGACGTGCGCTGTGAACGTCATGATCAAGGCTTCCAGAATGACCGCATTGATGCCTCCCTCGGTGCCCCTTGCGCGTGTCGGCATGTACGTCGCAGGGTCGTCTGCCCGGTGGCGCCCCGACAGGCACGCTCTTCACCCTGGCAGATGGCGGCACCCCGTCAAGGCTCCCCCTGGCGGGCGGCGCTCCCGATGGTCGCGCCGGCCTTGACAGGGCCCCACCGCCACCTGCCTCCCCGGGTGGCGAGCCTGCCGGGGCTGACCGCACCGCGCAGGAGGCCTGGACTCGGCGCCTGACGCTGCATGACGGCGAGAGCGGATGCTGTACCTCTCCCACAAAGCATGCTATGATCGGGACGCTCTCAAGCATGCCCCGTCAGACCGCTCCACCTGGAGGAGCGACTGACGCCTGCCCGAGCGGCCAAACGTCCAAGAGAAGTTGTCATGTCCATCAACGATGCCAACGGCGCCAACGGATGCCAACGGATGCCAACACCGATCCTGCTCCATCGCAGCGCACTGTTCCGCGTTGGGAAGTGTCGTTGCGCCTGCTTGCGCTCGCCATGATCGTGCTCTTTGTGCTGGTCGAGGGCATCCCTCTCCTCACCTTTTCGGTCAGTCAATGGAACGACCGGTCGCTCATCACGATGCTCTGGCGCCTTACCGATGTGCTGCCGCTGCTCTTCGTCCCATTTCTTCTAAGCACATTGCCAAAAGAAAGACATGAAAATCAGGCAATCAAAGGGAGTTTGACTGGATGGGGTACCAGGTCGGTGAAAAAGCGGCGTGCCGCTGCTACCAACTCATCCATGCTGCCTGCCAGGCGATCAGCCGCAACGGCAGACTTCATCAGGCCCCAGATGCGCTCTGCTGGGTTGAGTTCATGGGCCGCATAGCGGGGCAGCCACAGGAGCGTCACCCGCGGATGGCTCACGAGCCAGGTCTGTACCACCTTGGCGGTATGCGCCGGCGCCTGGTCCAGGATCAGCAGGAGGGGACCCGTCAGGTAGGCGCTCAGGAGGCGCTGGAGAAAGGCCACAAAATGCACCGCGAGTTTGCGCGCATGCTCAGCCCAGCACCACTGGCCCGTCACAGCATCCAGCGCGCCGAAGAACGCGTGCCGGTGGTTGGTGCCTGGGGTTGGTACCCGTACCCGTCGGCCTTTCATCCACATCGAGCGGATCAGCGGCAACAGATGCAGATCCGACTCGTCCAGGTAGAGCAGATGAGCGTGCCCCAGGGCGGCCTCACGCTCAGCGGTCGCCAAGGCGGCCAGCTTGGACTCGGCCTCGGGGTCCCGCTTGCGAGCGGGAGCCAGCCGAGGCCGTCTCCAGCGCCAGCCCAACCGGCGCAGCCAGCGCCGAATACTCGTGGGGGCCAGAAGCAGGCGAAAACGTCGTGCCACGAAGGCGGTGAGCAAGGACACCGTCCAGCAGGTCTGCACATGACCCGAACACGGGGGCGACTGGCTGGCCTGGGTGTCCACGATCCAGCCTGCCAGCGGATATTTCGGCGGGCGTCCCGAACGGGGCTCGTCTTCCAGTCCGGCCGCTCCCTCCCGCTGATACCGATGCAGCCAGGTGCGCACGACGTCGTCGCCGCACGCATGGATCGCCGCAATCTGCGGCACGCTGAAGCCGCGGTCAGAGAGCAGGACCATGTGCGCGCGCAAGGCCACCCGCCCGATCGCCTGGTGGCTGAGGCGCGTCAGTTCCTCGCGTTGCGTTTGCGTCAGGGACACGTAGATCATAGCTGGTACCTCCACCTCTTGGAGGCTGCTCAAACCATGCCACACTTTCGACTATGTGCTTAGACCCGAATCCCGGTATCGAGGAGTAGTAGCATGAGGGTGTAGTCGCGGAAGCCCAGCGGTGTCTCCAGGTCGCAGACTCCGAAGAGAGTGCTCAGGTGGTCGTCGGAGAAGCTGATACGGAAGCGCTTCTCCCCGCTCGGCTTCTGCAGGCGCGCCGCTGGACTCCTGGCAATGACCTCCTCCTCGGCGAGCCAGCCGAAGAGAACCTTCATTGCCTTGACATAGCCCTGCATCGTCGCGGTGGTGAGTCTGCGCCCGTCAAGTTCTGCCGGGCGCCGCGGGTTGATGGAGCTGGCAGGGCGCTGCTGCGTGTAGATCAGGAAGGCGCGCAGGTGGCTGATGGTGACGTCTTCGACATCGGTCACCCCCTGCTCTTCCAGCCAACGCCCGACGACCTGGAGCTGCGAGCGGTAGGTACGCAGCGTATTGGGCGAGTGGTTGCGCAGCTCCCAGTCCATCAGAAACCCTTGGATCGCAGCCTGGATTTTCATGATGCCATTCTATAATTTATTGTACCATGCCACTGTGTGCTTATCAACATTATACAGTGCAATGCAACATTATGCTGCACAATCTGACACACCACTGTGGTACAATATCTTTGTGTATTCTGTATCAAGCGAGAGGACCTGATAACATGGCCAGCGAGTATGTAACCAAAGGCCAAGCCGTGACGCAAATAATGCAAGCAACTGGCTATGGCCGTCAAGTTATCGAAAAGAAAATGGTAGAACTCGAGACTCGAGGAGAAATCGCGTTCGTAGACGACCCAGGCGATACGCGGAAGAAACTAATAAGTACAACTCACGTAGATGTTTTGATCAAAGCTCTAAGCAGACGATAGACCTTGTGAACAACAAAGTGGAGTGCTGGACCAAAGAAGCTCGCCGCGAGAGAACGACGAGCTTTGTTCTATTCAATCCTCTTCTTATTTACTGTGAAAACTAAGCCGCGCATGTGACTAGCTCTCGCTCATTTGAGTTGAGTCCGGTATCATCTGTAAATTAGGGGAGCGGCTGTAAGGGAAGTAGGGCAGCGCCTCTCTGGTAGACTGGTTGTTGCAAGACAGATCAGATCTCAACAGAGAGGACGCCCATGACCCAGTACCAGCTTACCCTAGACAGTGAGAGCCTGCAACGCCTGTTTACTGGTGATGGCCAGCTGGGCCGTCTGCTGGAGGCCGTCTTGAATCAGGTCCTGAACGCCCAAGTGACCGAGCAGCTTCAGGCAGCGCCCTACGAGCGGAGTGAACAGCGCCAGGGCTACCGCAACGGCTACAAACCGCGCCAGCTCATGACACGGGTCGGCGCGCTGACCTTGCTGGTTCCGCAAGTCCGCGAGGGACAGTTCTCGACCGAGCTGTTCGCACGCTATCAGCGCAGCGAACAGGCGCTGGTTCTTACGCTGATGGAAATGGTCGTCAACGGCGTCTCGACCCGCAAAGTCGCCCGCATCACCGAAGAGTTATGCGGGACGAGCTTCGCCAAATCGACCGTCTCTGATCTCTGTAAGAGCCTGGATCCGTTGGTGACGGCGTGGAATGAGCGCGACCTGAGCGGGAGTCGCTATCCGTTTGTGCTGGTCGATGCGCTGGTGGTCAAGGTGCGCGAGGCAGGGCGCGTGCGGGCGGTGAGCGCGCTGGTGGCCACGGGCGTTCATGAACAGGGGTACCGGGAGGTGTTGGGGCTGCGTGTCGGGGACAGCGAGAGCGAGCGCACCTGGCTGGAGTTCTTCACCTGGCTCAAGGGGCGGGGGCTCACCGGCGTGGATCTGGTGGTGTCTGACCACCACGGCGGACTAGTCAACGCGGTCCGTGTGCAGTTCCAGGGCGCTTCCTGGCAACGCTGCCAGACCCACCTGTCAGCCAACAGCGCCGATACTCTCCACGCCACCCCCAAAGCGCTCCAGGAGGAGGTCCATGCGCGGTTGCGGCCGATCTTCGATGCACCCGACGAAACCACCGCTCGCACGCTGCTGGCCAGTTTCGTCAGTGACTACCAGACGAAGGCTCCCGCTGCGGTAGCGACGCTGGAACGCGGCTTTGACGACGCCACTCCACCGCCGTCCTGGCACTACCTGCGTCCTACCGCAAGCGCCTGCGCACGACCAACGGCGTCGAACGCCTCAACGAGGAGATCCGTCGCCGGGAGCGGGTCATTCGCATCTTCCCCAACCGCGACTCCGTGATCCGGCTCGTCGGCGCGCTGCTCATGGAGCAGGATGAGGTCTGGACGACGGGGAAACGCTATTTCGACATGACCGCCTACTGGCTGTGGCGGGAACGGCCGCCTGCACAGCCCACACTCTTTCAGGAGACGCCGATGCTCCAACCTGCCTAAAGTCTCGGGTCTATCAGAGACCCCTATTTACAGATGACTTCGGACTTGACCCTCATTTGCCCGTGTTCAAATCCTCTTCGTTCTCTAACTCTTCTCGCAACTGCATACCATCCCATTGTCATGCATCGCCTCAGCCTCAGTGCGAGGGCGGTAGCATCGTAGCATCGTAGCATCGCGGTAGCAACCACCCGCTTCGCAGATGCGATAGCCCCTCTCGCGGGTACATGTCAGAAACGTGCGTGTGAAGGTGTCAACGCCGATATAGAATTGGCTCTTGTCCAAATGCGGTGCCACAGCCAAGCGGCATGAGATAGTGAAGCACAGCGGCAGTTGCCGCATGCTGGTCTCTCACGAGCTTGGGAGTTGCCCTGTGCGTCTTACCGCATTCCTTGGCGTCCTCGCGCCGCAGTGGGCCATGCTGCATTGCGATGCACTCACCGTCACCGAGCATCAGATCATTGTTGACCTCTCCTCCACCTATCGAACGGCGCGTTGCCCCGATTGCCACCGACGGTCGCGGCGCGCACATAGTCGCTTCATCCGGGTCCTAGCCGATCTGCCACTGGGCGAGATGCCTGTCTGTATACGCCTGCACGCCCGGCGCTTTCGCTGCGTGAATGCAACCTGTCTGCGCCAGACGTTCCGTGAGCGCTTGCCCGACTTGGCCGCGTGGTACCAGCGGCGCACACCGGCGCTGCGACGTCACCTCGAAGCGGTCAGTTTCGCGCTGGGCGGACAAGCCGGACGACGCCTCGCGCGACGCCTGCATCTTGGATCGAGCGGAACGAGCCGCAATACGCTCTTACGCCTCATCCGGCGAGCGAACCTGCCCAGCGTGCGCGAGATCGCTCCAGACCTGAGGGTTCTCGGCGTCGATGATTTTGCCTTCCGGCGTGGGTTGCGCTATGGGGCGCTCCTGGTGGACCTCGAACAGCACCGCGTCCTTGACCTGCTGCCGGATCGAGAAGCGGCGACCCTGGCCCAATGGCTGAAACAGCAGCCCCATGGAGAGCGACTGGAAGTGGTGAGTCGCGACCGAGGAGGGGCGTTTGCTGAGGGCACACGCCAAGGCGCGCCTTAGGCAGTGCAGGTGGCGGACCGCTTTCACGTAGTGAAGAACCTTGGACAAGCATTGGAGCGGCTGTTGATCCGTGAACATCGCGTGCTCACACGCGTCGCTGCCAGGATAGCCGGCGCGCTCACTCACGCGGTGACGCAGACCTCCGAGCAGGCTGGACTGCCAGAGGCTCCTCAGGCTCCTCCGACGCGTGTCGAGCGCGAGCGCGCAGCAGTAGATGCCCGGCGGCGAGCGAGATATGAACGTGTCGTCGCGCTGGCGGCGGTTGGGTATTCGCTGCGCGAGGTGGCTCGGCGTTCCGGAGTCAGCCGAGAGACCGTCCGAAGCTATCTGCGCACAGGCCAGTATCGCCCCTGCGCCCACCGCCGACGCCGCCTGCGGGAATGCGATCGCTATGCGGCCTACCTGCGACAGCGCTGGGATGACGGGGAGCGCAATAGCGCGGCCTTGCTGCACGAGATCCAGGAGCGTGGCTACACGGGCGCCGCCTCGACGCTGCGCCAATATGTCCGCGCCTGGCGCAGCGGGTCACGCCGTCCTGGACGGCGTCGACAGGGCGATGACACGGCAACCGTGCCCGCAGACCAGCGCCAGTTCTCGCCTCGCCAGACGCATTGGCTCCTCCTTCGCCCCATGGTGGACCTCGACACCCATGAACGCGCCTACCGCGAGGCGCTTTGCCAGGAGAGCATGACGATTGCCACTGCCCAGCGCCTCGTCGCCGACTTTGGCAGGATCGTCCGCACCCGAGCATGTTCGGAGCTTGATTCCTGGTTAGCTGACGCCAGGCACAGCCGCATTCCCGAACTGGTCAGCTTTGTGCGCGGCGTCCAGCGCGATTATGCCGCAGTCGCCGCGGCCTTGACCTCGCCACACAGCCAAGGGCAAGTTGAGGGACAGGTCAACCGGCTCAAGATGCTCAAGCGTCAAACCTATGGGCGCGCGAATTTTGACTTGCTCCGCCGCCGCGTCCTCTACGACTCCGCCTGACTGGCACCGCATTTGGACAAGAGCCATTATTATCCCGGCGTGTACAAAGGCGAATGTCCTGCCTGTTGTTGCCGAATACAGCCCCCTACTGCCGCCGCCTGCAACACCAGTTCTTGCAGGTGGGCGTGCATGTTGTCCGCCTCCCCTGCGGTTAGGCGCAAATCCCCTGCGGTGAGATGGCGGAACACATAGTTGACGAGGGCAATGGCCTGTCGTAGCGATTCCTCTGCGCCTATGTAGGCGCTAATATGGGTATCATTGGACAACCTTGACTTCCTTTCACAGCAGATGTTCGTGCCAGCGCCATTTCTGTGGCGTGCCTGCGCCTACGACTGTGGCGCGGGCGCTTCATCCTGCGAACACCTTGGGTAATCCCTCCGAAAAGCCGTATCCGTGCGGTGCTGAGTCTTATAGCATATCACGAGGTGACATAATATTCCAGTCCACTCAACCATGACATGAACTCGCAATTACCCTGCCAGCGCTGCTGTCGCGGCGTTGTACGGCAACATGACGATGTCTCAAGGATGGGCCACTCTCCGACAGTAAGCAGCCACATCGAGAGGCGTACAAAGGCATCCTGAAACACGCTTCAAGGGCCTTGATTCCTCACTAAACTGCGGGTACTTCCCCTTATGCAAAAACGGTTGTCCTCATAGGAGCCACAGCCGATGTTTGGCGAGGCAGAGATGATGTTATGGCCAGTACGAGTGTACCGGCCACCGGGCGGAATACGCTTAAATTCAAGGGGCAGGTCGGACAGGAATCGAACCTGCAACCTGCGGTTTTGGAGAAAGCGGCGCCGCATTCTTCCCCGTCTTATCCCGTCTCGCCTGTCATGTGAGACCAGAATTTAAGCCCTTTCTCGTCGCTAGCCGTCTCTAAGCGTTTGAGCCCCCCTGTAAATGCTGTCAAAACTGCTGTCAAAACTGCTGTCAAAATAGCCGAGCTTGATCTGTAAGTTTCACGTGTTTCGGTGTTGGCATCTGTCCGTCAACATCATTTGTGCCAGCCAACGCCCATCGTCGCGTTTGCAGATCGCGCTTCACCGTTGGCCGCGCTGTCTGGTCGCTATCGTGTCCTGTCTCCAATCTGCTACAGTGCGTCGTCTATTGCTCGCCCCGGCTCAATCAGGCGCTTGAAGTAATAGTTACTCGAGCGCTCAGTAAAATGAATCCCGACAAGTTCCCATCCGGCAATCCCTAGCTGCGCCATTGCCCTCGTCTGATCCACCTCGTTTCGAACAATCTGTCCTGCGCGATCATGGTAGACGACTACGTTGTCTTCAGATCGGTAGCTTAAATGGCAATACTCCCATTGCTGACTCATATGTCCTCCTTTCGCTGACGCGTGGATACGTACCGACGGGATTCGATGCTGCCTCTACTCACATCGCACGGCTACTCAGTGCTGTGTCGTTGTTATGCCCTCGATGTCCCCAAGCGTCCGCGCCTGTCGTCTTGTCGGGGTCTCCAGCGCTCAGGCATGCTGTGCGTATGAGAACCTCAGAGACACGGCATCTCCATATCGAGATCCCGCCTGACTTGTTTGAACTCATTGGCGCGATCGCAGGACGTACTGGTGTGTCGCGTCTGGCGTGGATCATCGCCGCGCTCACCGAGGCGGCGGCCGCCGCCTCCTGGCGCCTCGATGCGCTCAACACGCCGACGGCTGCTATCAGTGACGACCAGGAGCGCGTACGTGTCGGCGAGGCCTATCTGAGCCATGACGATGCGACCCTGCGCGCACTGCTCAAGCGCCTTATGCGGCATGAAGAATTAAGAGGGCGCTGTGCGGCTGTTCCTAAGAATCATTCGCGGGTGTCTGGCTCTCGCGATGACTTCTTTGCTGATCGTTACCACGACCTCACACGGGGCGATCGGTGCGTGCTCGAGAAGGTACAGGATTGAATAACTATCCACCGACCTTCTTGAAAATGGCCAGATAATCGCCAGTCAGATTACGGCTGGCTAACCCAGGAAGCGCACCCTCCTCATCAGGCGCCGGTTGTACTACTGCCTGAATGGTCACCAACTCCCACCCATCGGCACCCTCGTGATCGAGCCGTTCAACCAGTGCGTTCCCTGAAAGATCGTCCATGAGCAACGTTTTGTACCGCCAAGAGCGTATGGTATCCACCTGCTGTCCTCTTTCTTTTCAGTGAAATCTATCTAGCTCCTCAGGGAGCATGAACTATACCAGCAGGAGCGACGCGCCGCGTCCAGGCGCCTGCATCCTATGCCTCATGATCTAGTCTCCGTGCCCAGGGAGAGGAACAGTCACCGCGGACGAGGCACCAGCACCCAGAGTAACAGACAGAGTAGCCAGTTAAATGTCGTCTACACAGTTTGGGAAAGTCACTATAACTTGCTACTTGCTTCACTCACAGCGCCAGAGAAGTTGCCGCTCGTCAGGCCATCCGCTTCGAGAACAGACCTCGAGGCGAACTCGCCTGTTAAACTTTGCGCCATTTTTAGTCCAGGAGCACGCGGATACCGCCTTTCTTGGCGGCGATATCTTCCAGGTCGTCGAGGCTGTAGAGCAGGAGATCATCCATGTTGGTTACATCGGCCTCCCACTGCACCCGTAAATGGACCACACGTACCCGTTGGTGAGCATGCCCTCCACAAATGTAGAGGTTTGTTCCACTGCTGCGCCCACTTGGGCAACGTGCGGAAGTAGCTACGCGGATTCAGCAACCGACCCCAAGGCCTAGCAGATGCGCTCTCGCATCTAAGACCCGGCTACTTTGTGGTGGTCTCGCACTTGCTCCTGCTCGCGTGCGTCGCGGCTCAGCATCCCAGCCAGGAGTCCGTTCTGCACTACCGGCAATTGATTGACGTCACACTCAGCCATCAGCGGCAGTACATCGCTGAGCCGCTGGTCTGGCGACACAGCGTGCAGGCGTTGCAGCGGAATCATCACCTGACCGACCGGGATCTGGGGCCACGTGTCTCGTGGCGCCCGGCGAATGTCGGTCCGTGGTCCGCATCACGCTCCTGACTCTCCTGTGTTCGATGTGGCGGACAGACGTGTGGCTGCGCGTTTCACAGCGTCGAGCAACACGTCTAGATCAAATGGCTTGGTAAGAGTTCCCAGACAGGTGGCCCCTATCAAGGAGCGCTCCTCGTCCGAGAGCCGACTGGGATGCTCGGCGGCCAGCAACACAACCCCATGCTGGTGCAGTGAGCCACTGGCGGTCTCCCGCTCTATTGTCTGCAACAGCGTCGCCGTACTGTCCGGCAGCAGCCAGTCGAGCAAGACGACATGGCCACATGTCGCTGCCTGCAGGTGGGCCAGGGCATCGGTTGCCGTGGTCGCTTCGACGACCGGATAGCCTGTGTCTTCGAGCACCAGTCGCAGGGCTTCGCGAATGCCTTCGTCATCATCGGCCACCAGGATGGGGACAGGGGTCGAGCCAGAGCGGGCCGGGGGTACAGGCAGCGTTGCGTCAGATGTCTCAGATGCGTTCATAAGCCACCTCCACACGTGTAACAAGACCTGACACAAGTTGCAGCGGATGAAAATGGCACGCGATGGAACCATCGCACCTGACACCCAATATAATCTCATGCTCCAGAGATGTCTAGCCCCTTTTCCGCTAGCATTTTCAACCTTCTTCCAAATGATGCTGCGTAGAAGGCAGCAGGCTGGGTAAAGGCCAGTTCGGCAGTGAATATGACGTAAAATGGATTCTAGGTTGTTTGTCGCGAGGCCCATAAAATGGGCGGTTTGTTCGGGCGTGGCCAAGCGGTAAGGCAGTGGAGTGTGGATCCAGGATCCCAGCTCTTCCTCTACATTCCCTTCACGTCAATGGGCCCGGTTGCCACAAACTAAGAAACCGTTTTGAAAGTCATCCAGCTGGGCTGGAACGCGCCGCGGCGCGGGTCAGGCGCCGGAGCATCAGGTGACTCATCCCGGCGTAGATGAGCGCCTCGCTGGACTCGACTTGGTACTCGTAGTCCTTACTGAGCCGGCGCAGCCCGCCCCACCAGCCGAAGGTGCGCTCCACAATCCAGCGGTGCGGCTGCACAGCAAAAGCACTGCGCGGCTGCTGGTCGGAGCGCTTGACCACCGCCAGCGTCCAGCCCATCTGCTGGCGCAGGTCGTCGGCGAGTTGGCCGGCGTAGCCCGCGTCGGCCCACACCAGGGACAGGCGGGGCAACTCGGGACCATAGAGTTGCACGGCGTGGGCGAGCAGCCGCGCCCCGTCGCGGTCCTGCACATCGGCGGCCGAGACCACCACCTTGAGCACGAAGCCCTGCGTATCCACCAGCAGATGCCGCTTGCGTCCCTTCACCTGCTTGTGGGCGTCGAAGCCGCGCGGGCCCCCCTTTGGCTGGTCTTGACCGACTGGCTGTCCAGGATCGCCGCGCTCGGCGTCGCCGCGCGTCCCAGATGCCGCCGGGTCCGCTCGCGCAATGCCGTGTGGATGCGTTCCCAGGTCCCGTCGTTGCGCCAGATCCGGAAATAATAAAAGGCCGTTTGCCACGGTGGCAGATCGTGCGGCATGGCCCGCCACTGGTTGCCGCCGCGCACCACATACAAGATGGCGTTGATGATCTCGCGTCGACTGTGGCGCGCGGGACGTCCGCCGGGCTTGACCGCCGGGACGAGCGGCTCCAGGATGGCCCACTCGCCGTCGCGCAGGTCGCTCGGATAGGCTTTGCGGATGGGGGATGTTGGTTCCATGCCGCCAGTCTACCACACCGCTACCCTTTCAAAACAGTTTCTAAGAACTTCTGCCGCTAGAACGTTCTGCAACCATGCGCCAATTCTCGTCGACGAAAGACCGGGCGTTGTTACTGCGGTTTGTTTCACTCCCACGTGTGTCCTACCTGCCCCGCAATACATAGCGTAAGGTACACCAGATACGGCGCTCCGTTGACACTGTTCATCAGGCTCTGTGGAATAGGCGCACCCCGCGAGCGTGACCAGAGTGACCTCACGCCAGGATGTCTGGGGTGACGCAGTCGGTGAAGTTGAGAACTCACGGATGTGACGGGGCACCTGTCACCTGACAGCCCGCGCTGTCTCGAACCGACTGCTGACCCCGCATCTCCGCACGTAAACTGCCTGCACGGGCTTCGCACTTTTGCCGACTGACTACGATATTCCGGTAGAATTGCGCCGATTCGTGCATCCGGCAGGCCTAAGAAATCTCACGATGCTCATGGGCATGAGGCTGGCTACAAGCCATGGGCCACCCGAATATAGCAAACGACCATGCAGCATGTAGCTTGAGGGGCTGGGGCAGTGCTCTTCTCACTCTGCAATCTGGCACGCAAACTGCTCTATTCTACGGTGTTCTCAGCAGATAAACGGCGCTGTGATGTGGATGGCAGCTCCACTGTAGTCCAAATGTGGCCCGAAAGCCAATAATCGATCAGCCAGTCAGGAGTGGCACCTCACGTCGACTCCACATCCGAGCCTACCCAGACAAGGCGTAGTGTTTTGGAATAGAGCTATGTTATTACAGTGGCAATTAATTGGACGATATGACGTGAGTTGACCTGAAGCCGAAAGGAGTCAGGTCATGGGCGAGCAGGGTGTGACGCAAATGGAGGTTGCCACCTGGGTGGCGGGCTTGGATGAGGTGCAGCGGCGGATTGGGCCGCGCTTCGCTCGGTCGGAACAACGCCAGCGAATGGGGCGCTATCTGGAGGGACTGCTGCGTCCAGTCGAGCGCAAGAATGGCTGGCAACTGGGCGAACATGCCGGTGAGGCACATCCCTACGGGATGCAGCGGCTGCTAGCGGGCGCCAAGTGGGATGCGGAGGCGGTGCGAGATGACTTGCGCGGGTATGTGCTGGAACACCTGGAGAACCCGCATGCCGTGCTGGTGATTGACGAGACCGGCTTTCTCAAACAAGGACCCAAGTCGGTGGGGGTCAAGCGCCAGTACAGCGAGCGGAACCGCTGGCCGCATTGAGAACTGCCAGATCGGCGTGTTCCTGACCTATGCCGCGCCCGCTGGACATGTGCCGCTCGACCGGGACCTCTATCTCCCCAGCGAGTGGGCTAGTGACGCCGCACGCCGCCGGGAGGCAGGCGTGCCGGAAGCGGTGACGTTCGCCACCACGCCAGAGCTGGCCCGGCGGATGCGCGCACGGGCACGGGAGGCGGGGGTTCCCGCGGCGGGGGTGACCGGGGACCGGCGACAGTATCTATGGTGGCGACCGGCGACTGCGGGTCTGCTTGGAGCAGCAACAGCAGCCCTTCGTCTTGGCGGTCAAGAGTGACGAGCCGTTATGGGCGGTGCTGGATGGACGCTGGGGGCAACCACGCGCCGACACCATCGCGGCCCAGATCCCCGCTGACCAGTGGCAGCGCCTCTCGGCTGGGGATGGCGCCAAGGGACCGCGCCGCTACGATTGGGCCCGGTGTCGGCTGGCGCGGCTGCAACTGCGTGTCGAGGAACGGCGCTGGGCGCATTGGGTGCTGGTGCGCCGCAGTTGCAGCGATCCAGCCGAGGTAGCTTACTACGTCGTCTTCGCGCCGACGGGGACCTCGCTGCGGACGCTGGTCCGGGTGGCGGGGCAACGGTGGCGGATCGAACAAAGCTTTGCACTGGCCAAGGGCGAGGTCGGACTCGACCAGTATGAGGTGCGGCGTTGGGACGGCTGGTATCGCCATATGACCCTGGCGATGTTCGCGCTGGCCTACCTCGTGGTTCTACGAGCACAGCATGCGCCTGCGACGGGGAGCGCAAAAAGGGGACGTATCAGCGCCCGATCGATTTGCGCGTCGAGTTCTTGCCGCTGACCGTTCCCGAGATCCGTCATGTGCTCTGGGCGCTGGGCCAGACCGTCTCATCTGCCGCGATCGCGCAGACGCTGGCATGGTCCAACTGGCGACGGCGACACCAGGCCCGGGCGAGGCGATGTCACTCCCGACGCCGCCTTGCCACCACATCTACGTAGCTGCAACTGTAATATATGTGGAGTAATTCCATCTAGAGGAATAAATATCTTTGTCTAAACGCCCCAAGAAGCACCTAGCAAAACCACGAACCTACCCGCCGCAAAGCACCAGCGACACTGCGCCCAACACGTCAGAGTCGACGAACGCCACAGATTCGTCAGCCTCCGAAACAGCCGCGGAGCAGGTGGCAACTGGTATGGAGGTTGAGACCACTGAAGGTGACCTCGGCGAGCATGATCTCAGCAAGCCCAAGGTGGCTGAGGTCGTCACCGGAGCCGATGGCGCCGTTCAGGAGGTGGTCGTTGAGAAAGGGGCGCTCTTCAAGAAACGCTTCTCCGTCGCTCCTGATCGCATCGAATCCGTCGAGCCTCCGCCAGGAGAAGATGCCGCTGGCACGCATTCTGACGAGCCGGACCATTCCGCCGCACCGTCGGGTGTCGTGACCATTGCCGCGACCGCGGCCGAAATTGACACAATTGCCGCGCCTGGCGAGCCCAACGATGTTTTAGCAGAAGACCAGTCCCCACAAGATATTCTCAGCGATGTCGAAGAGACGCTGCCCACTGTTGAAGGGGTTCGCCGGATTGAGGCGCGGTCGGCCCATGTTCGTCGCCGAAAGCATCACCGACCCCCATCTTCGGCTACGCTGATCCCGCCCGATGCCTCAGCCGCTCCAGGCGCAAACAAATCTACAGGTCCGCAGGCCTTATTGGCTGGCTCGACGCAGCCCAGCGCCACCCAGGCGAACGATGCCTCTGCGGATGGGGGTAATCCGCTTGCCGCGCTGGGACCAGGCTTCCTGTCAGGCATGGCAGGCAATGATGCCTCCGCTGTCACGTCCTATTCGGTGACGGGGTCAACCACAGGGTATTCGCAACTCTGGCTCATGGTGCTTGCGACCCCGCTGTTGCTTGCCGTGCAATACTCTTGTGCCAAGATTGGCCGCATCACCCAGCAAGGCCTCGGCGAAGTTCTGCGTGAACGCTATGGGCTCAAGGTCGCTGCGCCAGCGGCCTTAATTCTTGTGGTCGCCAATGTGGCGCTCATCGCTGCCGACCTAGTTGCCATTGGTAGCGGCCTGGAGATTTTGACTGGGTGGGCTTGGGAGTGGTTTGTGGTCCCAGTCGCGGTGGCGCTCTGGTATCTCACGGTGTTTCAGGACTTCGGGCGCATCAAAAAGATCTTCCTGGTGTTGAGTCTCGCCTTCGTCGCCTATCTAGTAACCGGCATCTTCTCAGGCGCCCAGTGGGGAGAGGTCTTAAAAGATACGTTCGTGCCACAACTGGGCGCAGGCTTCGCGGGTGTGGCCAGTGCCGTGGCGCTCTTGGGAGCAACCGTCTCTCCCTATACCATGTTCTGGCAGGTACAAGGAGAAACCGAGGAGAAACGTCCCGGAACTCGCCAGCATCAGCTGCGCGCTGCCCTCCTTGATATCGGCGCCGGGGCCATTAGCGGCAACCTTGTAGCGTACTTTATCATCGTCTGTACCGCGGCGACCTTGTTCACTCACCATCAGACCATCACCACTGCTGCTGACGCCGCCAAAGCCTTGCAGCCACTCCTTGGTCCATTTGCCCAGTATCTGTTCGCATTTGGCCTCATCGGCGCTGGTCTCGTCGCCATTCCGGTGCTGCTTGCCAGCGCGTCGTATGCCGTCGCCGGGACAGTTGGTTGGCCGGCGAGTTTGTGGAAACGCCCCTGGCAAAACGAAGGGTTCTACCTGATCCTCTCGGTCGCACTATTGGCCAGTCTTGCCCTCGCACTTCTCCGCCTGAACCCAGTACAGCTCATGTTTGGCGCCAATATCCTCCAGGGCACGCTTTCGCCGATCATGGTGGTGTTGCTTCTCCTCGTGGGCAACAACCGTCGCATCATGTCCCGGGAGCGTTTGGGCCGCTGGACCAATATCGGCCTCATTGTCACAGTGCTCGTGATGACTACGGCGACGGTGCTCCTGATCGTTGGGCTTGCTACGGGGCAAACCAAGCCACAATCGCCTCTGGCGACTGCTGGTGATGCGGGCAGCAAGCGAGTTCTGGGATATTACTGCACCTCAGCCAGGCGTGCCATGCCTCTTCGTTTAATCGATGCGACTATGCCGACCCGAGGCCTAGTCACGTTTCAGGTGGTGTGTTTGATGTGAATGCGTGTGTCTCTTTGACGGGTGAGAATGACCAGCTGACACCGCTGGCGCTGTTGGCTGTGCTGGTATAGTCTTGGTAGACTTGCCAGACGTAGTAATCACGGCCATCTGGTGCGGGCTTCCGACCTTCACGATCGGCACGCCAATCGACTCGCTCTCCCCCAGGCTCAAGGAGCCTGCTGAACCCCCAGAAAAGAAACCCGGTGGTGAGTGCGGCGACACTCACTAGCATCACAAAGAGGGTTGCTACCACGAGCTGTCGTCTGGCAGTACGATCGGGCACACTGCGCATATGAGGCATGTCGAAAGGGGACGGCCAGGGGGCAGGGACGCAGGTGCCACGTGGGGCCAAGGGCGTCACTGGGCTCTGGTCCACCGGTAGTACGCCTGCAACGGCTCGCATGCTCCGTGGGGCCGATGCCGCCCTAGGCTGCCAGTCGGCGAAGGTGTAGTCCTGCTGCGGAACAGCGGCCCGTAGGGCTAACGCAAATTCCTTGACGGTGCAGAAACGCTGCAGTGGGTCTCGTGAAAGTGCAGTCAGCACGACGTGATCCAGAGTGGCGGGCAGCGCGCGCTCGTGAACCAGCACCGAAGGAGGAATGATGGGGTCATGGAGGGCATGGCTGGCAATTTCGACAGGTGTGTCGCCATAGAACGGGCGCAGGCCCGTGAGCAGTTCGTACAGGACTGCGCCCAGCCCATACACATCTGCACGCTGATCCACCGCGCCACCCAGGAGCTGTTCGGGAGCCATGTAGGCGGGCGTCCCTGCGACGCCCCTGTGCGATGTCTGCGCCCGCTGGGCCTGCTGCAGATCCTGGAGTTTCTGTCGTGTGCGTGCTGTTTCAGGAGACCCATTGTCGCTACCCATGCACCCACCAGCCTTTGGGGCTGGCTTGCGAACAGCGTTGCAGCCGGAAGTGAGCGCGATCCCAAAATCGGCGAGGAATACATGGCTGTTAGCGTCGAGGAGGATGTTGCCTGGCTTGATATCGCAATGGATCAGCCCAGCGGTGTGGGCAGCCTGAATGCCCCCCGCCACGTCGAGCACCAGGCGGACCGCCTCAGCATAGGGCACACGACCGTGGAGGCGCAGCCGGTCCCGCAGCGACATCTGCAGAAGGGGCATTACCATATGTGGCACCAGGTGCCCGCAGCATTCGGTCTCGCCAATATGGTACATCGGCACGATGTTGGGGTGGCGCAGCCTCGCGACGCGATGTGCCTCCTCGCGGAACTGGCTAACATAGCGCTCGTCCTCGGCCAAGTTCGCATCAAGCACCTTCACCGCCACTGGACGTTCAAGGTTGAGATCCCAGGCACGATATACCTCAGCCATCCCGCCGGATGCGAGTAACGCCTCGAGGTGATAATTACCGAGGCATTGCCCAGCGAGGGATCCGCGTCGGGTCGGCAGGCCAGATGCTATTGCTTGCACCATGTCGTGACCGGTGATAGATATTGAAGACGATGCCGGAGGTACGACAGCACTCGCGCCAGCGTCAGCAACAGATGCTGAAGCAGAAGCGCATGATAGCTCGTCGTCCGAATGGCTGAGGTCCATCCTGGCCAACCAATCCTTTGGTATCATCCTGAAAGCCTCTCTCGGAAGCCACGTTCACGCCTGGCGCCGCCTTCGCGCCAGAATCTCGTCTGGGCGCCAATCATCGGCTCAGCAGCGCCGGCTTAGCCTGTGGCTGACTCCATCCCGAGCACAGCCTTCCCTAGGCAGGGTCGTAGCGTAGCGATCGAATGACCCTGCAATCGACGTGCCATCGTCAGGACCCCTCATCGGAGTACCGTTAAGGTGCACTCGGAACTGCGTAGACCCACGAATAGGATAGAGTAGGATACTCTTGCACAGGACTCAGCAGTCACTGATAACTCACGGGCGCCTCAACCGCAGATATCAGCAGCCGGCAGATCACGTTTGGAACGCTAGGCTGCGTGCGTGCCCCCCGAGCGCGTCGTTCTCTGGCGTCGCTTCCGATTCTGTTCCAGGCGTATATGCTTGCAAGTCACCGAAGGATCCGAGGGACTACATGAGAGGCCATGTTTGTTGTACCTGTCATGTGGTGGGCCGTGCATAGACAAAGGACGCACCGTGCCGACTTTTCGACCTTGGCACGGTGCGTCCGACTTCTGGGGCTAATTGTCGCTCGTTCTACCCTCTATCCTGCCCAACATGCTAAAACGAATGCGACAGTGTGCAATGAGCCTCGTGACTGTCTCGTTGGGCTTGGGTAGGCAGCTATTGTGCACTCACGCGCGTGCGGTACCTCTTGTGAATAGCCGGACAATCAGCAAGAGGATCACTGCTCCGATCAGCGCGGTGATCAAACTGATGAAGTTGAAGCCGGTAAACCCTCCTCCGATGCCAAAGATCCCGAGCAGAAAGCCGCCGATGATACCGCCGATGATGCCAACGACAATATCCATTCCGACGCCCATGCCACTCCCGCGCACCAGCAAACCTGCTATCCACCCAGCGATTCCGCCGATGACAATCCACGCAATAATAGTTCCTATCACAGCAGTCCTCCTTGTATAGCTAAACAGCGAGCCCGGCTAGTCATGCATGCGTATCGCCGCATGACACCGAACAGTTCTAACGTCGCTACCTCGAAGACACCCAAGGCTCCGCACAGATTGCTCACGAGTTGCTCAGGACTCGGGCACTTCGATGCGCCTAGTCGTGTCGCTCGGTCTCGTGACGCTTACGCGTTGCGACCGCTTTCTTCGCCGAGGCGGAGCGTTCCTTGGGTGGGCGTGTGGCAGAGGCTTCACTGCTCCGTGCGCCGCCACGATGCGCCGATGTTCGATCTTCGGCGTGGCCGCGACCCGAGCCGCTCTTTTTGCCGCCACCAGACTCCTTGTTGACAGTGGCCCAAGCGCGGCGCTCCGCCTCATCATCTTGGACACCGCGCTGCTCGTAACCCTGCTCGATATGTTCTGCCTGGTGCCTCTGCTTCTCGGTGTAGGTTGACTTGTCACCTTTCGACACTGGTCGTTGTGCTCCTTCCTGCAACAAACTCTGTCCTTGTACCGATCTTCTCTTCTGTCTCATCCTAGGACACTTCAATGCACTATCGCGATAGGATACAAATCCAACGCACGTACCGTGCCATACACGAGAACGTCCCACTCTACCTGGTGTCAGACCACACATCTGACAGCACCGGGAGGCCGCATACAATATCTCTGCTATCCTGCCATCATTGATCGCCGCGATATGCGACCCACCAAACGTCTACGGCATCGTTAAGAAGATGTCGCTCATTAAGTATGACAGGTGAACATGCACTCTCCACTGCATTCGTTGCGTAATTAAGTCCCTGAGTGCGCAAGACATACACCAACTGCACCGGGCGATTGTGGCCCCCGGGAGATTCACAGTCGTAGTAGCAGCCAACCGTGCCGCTACGCGTTGATTCCAGGCGGTTCTTGCAATGAGCGATCTATCTAATCGAACCGTATACTCGCTGTGGATGCTCCGTATCCAGGGGTACGCGTCTTGCGAAGGGGCAGGGCACACATTGCCACGGCGTGTTGACTCACTCGATACGGAGGTCACCCTGATGCGCATCGCCCAGATTGCCCCGCTGCAAGTCGCCGTTCCACCCAAGGGCTATGGCGGGACGGAGCGCGTCATCGCTGAGTTGACCGATGCGTTGGTCCAGCGCGGACACGAAGTCACGTTGTTCGCCAGCGGCGACTCACAGTCGCAAGCCTGCCTGGCGCCGTTCGTCTCCACCGCTCTGGGATTCGGTCCTGCGACAGACCCCATCGAGAATAACTTGACACTGTTGACCGAGGCATATCGCCGCGCGGATGCGGGCGAGTTCGATGTGATCCACTCCCATCTTGAACAATTGACGCTGCCATTCATTCGGAGTGTACGCATCCCCACGGCATTGACCTTTCACTCCCGTCTAGATCGGCCTGGACTCGTGCGCCTCTTGCAGGCCTATCCAGACGCGCACCTCGTCTCAATCAGCGACAGTCAACGAGCGCCTATCCCTGATGCTGGGTGGGTGGCCACCGTCTACCATGGTGTGAATGTTCAAAGCTTTCCGTTCTCCTCTGAGCCTGGTGGCTACCTAGCCTTTGTCGGCCGCATCTCGCCCGACAAACGGCCCGATCGCGCGATAGCGATCGCCAAACGAGCTGGAGTGCCATTGAAGATGGCAGCCAAAATCGATCCCAAGGACCGGTCGTATTTCAAGCAAGTCGTCCAGCCGCTCTTAAACGATCCCCTTATCGACTTCCTGGGGCCGCTCAATGAGCGGAGGAAGCGGGAACTGATGCGTGGCGCATGCGCGCTTCTGCTACCAATCGACTGGCCTGAACCCTTTGGCATGGTTTTTATTGAGGCGCTGGCCTGTGGCACACCGGTGCTGACCTGTCCATGCGGCGCCGCGCCCGAGGTCGTGGACGACGGCGTGACCGGCTTTATTCGCGCGACCGATGACGAGTTGGCTGACGCCGTGTCTCAGGCGCCGACACTTGACCGGACCCTCTGTCGGCGACAAGCTGAAGAGCGCTTCGACACAGGACGCATGACCGACGACTACCTGCAGGTGTACCGGCGACTGGTTTATCATAAGCCGAGTCTTGAATCACCGCGTGCATGGGGATGAGAACTGCCACGACGTGTGCTGCCGCTAGCGGCAGGCGTTAGTCGGTCCCGTGAGGAATGACGCTACTTCTTACCGGCTAGGCGGCGTCGACCATCTCGCCTCGGGTGAAGAGACCCCGCGGCAATCCGGCCCGGTAGACCTTGCGCCACTTCTCATCCAGCAGCAACCGAATCCCGCCCTTCTCCGCGGCGATCTCCTCCAGGTCATCCAGGCTGTAGAGCAATAGGTCGCCCAGGTTGGCAACATCCGCCTCCCGCTGGACGCGCAGATGGACCACGCCCGCGCTGGTGAAGACGCCATGCGCCATATGCAACAATTGCTCGAGCTTCTTTGCGCGTGCGGGGCAATCGACCCGTGCTCCCAATCCCCCGTGTAGATCTGGTGGGAAAGGAGACGGCTTGCCCTTCCGTTGCGTCTCTTGCACATTCTGCCGCCAGGCGGCCGCACGCCGTTTCTGCTGTCGCTTGACGCGCCCGGCAATGCGCGCCAGATAGGCGACGTAGGAGACGAGCGCTGCGCCCGGGTCACTATCCATCGCTTCCAAGGTCGTGAGCACGCCCACCGCCATGCGATCCAAGAGCCGACGATAGCCCGAATACCGAGCCGCCCGCACGAGATTGAGTGACGTGTCGGGCAGTTCCGCGCCACGCAGCGCCAAGGGCGCGAAGCCTTCCCGCAGCGCCGTCCAGGTCGGGTATTCTGGCCAGCGGCCCCGGTTAGGATCATCGGTCGGGATGATGAGACGCAACCAGCGCCTCGTCAGGTACTCCCAGAGATGTCCCGCCCAGTGGAGCGCCTTGGCGACGCTATGGATATGCGGGAGGTCTTCAGCGTTGAGTTCGGCATCTATGACCTCGTCCGGGTCACTCATCTCGGGCTTGGCAAAGATGCGGAAGCCTTTGACCCCCTCACGCCGTAACTGGAACTCCAAGCGCCACGCATTAACACCTGGGTCATAGTGGTCGCCGTTGCGCTCGGCGAGCAGCTGGGGATACCATTCGATGTATTCTTTCGCAGTCTGCAAGGTCTTGTTGTAGAGGCGCGCACGCACGCTGCCCTTGCCAATTTCGTAGCCGGTGACCTGCCCGTCTGCGCTGCGCCGCGTGACTTCCGTATGCACCCTCTTAATGAAGTGATTCTCATCGCCTGCTGTGAACGCGGGATGCTAGCCGCCCTGCCAGTCGAGGAAGAGATCCAGGCGCGAACAGCGGGCAGTGTCGAGAGTGACTGCCTGGGCTACCCAGGTCTGATCCTGGTCGGCGAGCAAGGTCTCGCGGATGAAGGCACAGGCTGCCTCGCACGCCCCGACCGTCCCGCCCTCATGGGTATGCAAGCCAAAAGCACGCATCTCGACGTAGATGGGCGGACGGTTGGGGACGCCTTTAAGCAGCTTGACGGCGAAGGTTGGCGTTTCCAGCAGGAAGCGATACCCTCCTCTGGCGCCGGTGGGATGGATCTCCGCATTGAGCCAGTCCGGTACATGAACGGCTTTGCGCGTCTGCATGAGGAACTGGGCGAAGTGCCGCTCTTCTTCGAGGCGATTCCATATCTCGTCTGACATCTCGACATCGAAGCTGAATTCGAGAGTATCTATACCCGCATTCTGAATGGTCGGTTGCCATTCCATCCACGGTTCGCCTTGTACCGCCGCAGGTACGAGTGAACGATTGGTATCGGCGGTATCGGACGTATGAGCTGTATCAGTCATAACCACCGGCTTCCCTCATTTCTGTATGTAGGACAGGCCGTGTTACCCAGTTCGGCCCCCTGGCCAGCGGGGGCGTCCTGCCCCCGCTGGCCACCTTGTATGTGGCTCTACCCAGCGCGTATACTGCGCCAGGGCTGCACTGGCGTGGCCCCCAGCTCGTCGAAGGGAGACGATCGCTATGAGCAACATTGACACGGTCAAAGCTGGACAGGCAGCCTGGTGCGCGGGTGATTGGGATACACTCGCTGCGCTGCTCACCGATGATTTCGTCTTCTCAGGCCCGGTACCCCAGCCGATGAACAAAGAAACGTTTATCAGCCTGGGCAAGGCCCTTCTCAGCGCCATCCCCGACTGGGACTTCCACGCGCGCGACTTCCGTGAGGAAGGCGACAAAGTCTACGCCACCGATGCCATCACTGGAACCCACACCGGGACCCTTGCCGTGATTCCCGGTGTTCCGCCAGTCGCGGCTACCGGCACAAGCATTAAAGCGACGGAGGGCCAAGAGATCTACACTTTCCGCGGCAATCTCGTCAGCCAGTTCGAAGTGCAGGCTCCCGGTGGAGGGGTCGCCGAGATCTACGCCCAAGTTGGCGCACCCCTCTCCTGATCGTCTGAGATCGCATAATTGCCGTGCAGTTGCCGCAGTTACGTCGAAACGATGAGCCTAACTGCGGCCAGCTGCTTCTCCAACACCCAAGCCGTTTGCACGCTGAGAGAGAATGGCCGCCTGGTGCCTCCCTCGGCGCTCGTCCGCAGGCGCCGTGTGCAACACGCTGACTCGGACCTGCCCGCCCCACCGAGCCGGCTCGGGTGTAGCACCTTGCGGCACCCGGTCAAGGTTAAACCCTGCGGGCGGCGCTCCCGGTGGTCGCGCCGACCTTGACCGCTCGCTCGCCGCGGTGCTGTGTGAACCCCGAGCTCGGCGGGGCTGGCCGCACCGTCCGAGAGGCCTTGACTCGGCGCTCGCCTACCCATTTGAGGCAGGTCCATCGCGTGTCTGCTATACTCGACTGAGTTCACCAGAGCCACTGCAGCCAGCAGGTTGAAGTTGCGAGCACTACGGGGCATGCATGCCAGTCGTGCCCACTCGTTCAGAGAGAGGAGCGCCGCATGTCGAGCCCATCGGCATCCTGGCACAATCGGTCGCACTGGGTGCCATTCCTCGGAGCCGCCTTGATGATGGTGCTCTGGATCATGTCGGTGGTCTTGCTGGTCGTGAGCACCCAAACCGCCCCCGGGCCGTATATGCGCTTCAGGATGATCGGTCTCGCGCTGGCTCTCCTCGCATGGGGCTGCGTACTGCTCGTGCAGATGCAAGCACTCCTGCGGACGCGTTTAGGTGCCACCACCCCTATCGGTCGACGTCTCTCGCTCGCGACTCGCCTACTCGCTGGTGTGGCGCTTGCATCCGGTGCCATCATAGTCCTCAGCTCGGCGATCGGGCCTGACCCGCTCCCCGACGCGGATCCGCGCTGGACTCTCCTCGTCATCCTCCTCTTTAGCGCAGTCCTCGCCATCTTCGTGGGCGAGATGATCTTCGCTGTCGCCTACCTGTTTGCGCGTCCCACCCTGCCTGCGTTGCCTCCTGAACGGCCCGATGCCCAGCCGCACTAAGGCGTCGTCGCGTATGGCATAGTCGTCCGCCGTCCACTGCCGGCCGTGGGCCTCAGCGGGCATCTCCACCAGTGTGACCGTCACTATCGGCCATTCGTCGCCACCTCCTGTTCCACCGGCAGTTTCACTACCCTTCCCAAAGGGGATGCCGAATTGGCTGCCTCCTTCACAACGCCCCGCTCTGTCGCTCCGACTTCCCCTCGCAGGCTCAAACCATCGAGGCCGTTGAGGAGGGCAAGATCGTGACCGGCACGATGGACGTTCAACCGTGCAGCGTCGAGCGCACTCAGCCCACCGCTTGTGGCCGCCTCCAAAACGGCGATGCGCTCCGCCGTCTCTGGGCTGGCGAGGGCTGCGGCCACAGCACCGAGCGGCACTCCGTCACGCATCATCTGCTCGATCTGGGCTTCCTTCTGCAGCTTCCACCGCTCCAAGGCCTGCTGCTCCAGCGCGCGTTGGATGGCGAGAATGACCTCTTTGCCGCTCTTGGGCCGCTCGCCAAAGATGCCTGCCAAGAAGAGCATGGCAGTATATGCGCTGGCATGGAGCGCATAGTAGAGCCAGTTCCATGGCTCTGGCAGGCCGTCCAGTGGGAAGGCGGAGGAGTGACCTGCCGCCGAATGCCAGGCGAGCGCCAGGAAGTAGACCACCGAGAGGAAGTTGATCACCGAGGAGACGGCCATCACGACGTACCCCCGCTTAATCAGCTTGTCGGCCTCGATCTCGCTCTTGATGGAGGCATCCAGCGCCATCAGGTCATGCAACTGAAAGATGGTAGAGACTTCAAACAAGGCAAAGGCCAGTGTGGAGCAGACCGCTGAAATGAGCAGGTAGCCCAGCAAGACCCCTTTGCCGAGGACAATCTGTCCCGCGGAGTTGTAGAGCAGTTGGGCCACCATCGTATTGGCGACCAGCGCCAGCACCACCACTTTGGAGGCGCGCGAGCGCAGAAAGTATTCGAGGCGATCAGCTAGCGAGATATGTGCCCGTGGCGCTGTGACTCCTCGTTGTTTCTCGAAGTGCCGCATGCGAAGGATCCTCCTATTCGTCAGCGGGAGCGCTCAACTGATGCCGCCGTGCCGCGCCCGCTGACCATCCCTGAAGTAGTGGGATGCTAACTAAGCAGACTGCGCAGCTGCTGTCTCTGCTTTCTCCGCCTGTTTTTCGGCTTGGCGCTGGGCGCGGCGCTGTTTCGCCTGGAGCTTCTGCGCCTTGCGCGCCTCCTGCAGTTGCTTGCGCTCGTCTGGCGTCGCCTCACGGACAGCCGCAGCTTGGAAGACGACCAGCGCTCCTACTGGCTTCTCGCCAGCGCGTGCATTGCTGCGCTGGAAGGCGAGCGCCCGCATGCCATCGGCCGAGACGACGAGCCAGGACTCATCCAACTCCCATTTACTCAGCTGATCCGTGGTCGGCGCTTTCTCCAGAGGAATCTCACAGAGCACGCGATCGCGCATGCTGGGCACGACGAGAGACAGCTGGATCTTGGTGACAATCTCCCCGGTGGACTGCACGGTGTAGCTCGACTCGTTGACCTCTTCGCACTTGGCGGTAATCTCAAAGTAATTCATGATAGTAGCCTCTCCCGATGTTCTTGCAGGGCAGCGAACATATTGCAATAACCCGTTGACAAATAACCATCTAGTAGCGGGTTGATTTTGATGGGGAAATTGGAGAGTAGTTCGGTAACACAGTTACGCCGTGCGAGCGTCGGACGGTAGCTGCAAATGCCCCTAAATTCAGGACTTGCATTTAATACTATCCGCTAGGTTAGAGGTTCGAATCCTCTCCGAGGAGCCCGTCAACAACCCTCGATACATAGCCCAGGTCGTGCAGAACGCGTCTGGGCTTTTTTGTGCCATTGCCAGGGTCAGACTGCACCCATGTCCACGATCCCCACCAAACATCCAGTAGACGAACATATCGAACAGGGGCTATACTGCACACATAATCAAGCGTCCCTCGTTGACCTGAGTGGTAGCGCACATAAGAGCGTGAAGAGGAGCGAGCATGATGGTGACTCGTGGTCTAGATGGCGTCTTCGTCAGCAGCGTCTACGATGAACTCAAGGACTACCGTAAAGTCGCCCTCGATGCCGTCTGGCACGCTCGCCTCTACCCCATTGGCATGGAGCGAGAAAATATCGCCCGACCCGGCACCCCGAGTGCGGGTTCCTTCGAGATGGTGGATGAGGCGACGGCGTATGTTGGCATCTTCGCCCAGCGCTATGGCAACGTGACGATCGAAGAGCTGCGCTACGCCCAGGAGCAAGGACTGCCCATCCTGGCCTTCTTCGCTGAGGAGCAACTCAATGAACGCGATGTGGAGAAGGATCCTAACCGTGCGCAGGCGCTCGCGGATATCAAGAAGGAGTTACAAGCACACCACACCGTAGCCACCTTCCGCACCGCCGACGAGTTGGGAACCCTGGTTCTGCGCTCGGTGTTGCGACTCGTCGAGCAGGGTAAGCTCGCCGCCACCGAGACAGCGACAACGCCTGAAGTGGCGGTACCCACGCCCCCCGAGCCATACTACGCTCACCCCCACACGGGTGGCAGTCGCTTCGTCGGTCGGAGGGCGGAGCTCGCGTTCCTCGACGCCTGGGCGACCTCGTCGGACTCCACCCTCATTGTCGATGCAATTGGCGGCAGTGGTAAGAGCGCACTCACCTGGGAGTGGGTCCACCAGTCCGAGCATCTGCCTAGCCTGCTGCCGGAGCGCGCTGGGCTGGTCTGGTGGAGCTTCTACGAGTCAGTCGCAGGCGACTGTGGGCAAGTTTCTCGCGCATACCCTCGCCTATCTTACGAGGCGCCCGGTTGAGGTCTGCGCCAGATTGCAGCGAAGTGTTCAGGAAGAACAACTGCTTACAGTACTGCGCACCAAACCGGTCATCCTGGTCCTCGATGGAGTTGAGCGACTGCTGCTGGCCTCCCACCGCCATGACGCCGCCCACCTGGCTGATGCGGTGGTCGAGGAAGAGCCAAGGCGCTGCACTGATCCGCGCGATGGAACGCTGCTGCGGGCACTCAGCCTGGCCGCGCCCTCCAAGACACTTATGACGAGTCGCCTTGTACCTCAGGACCTGCAGACCCGGACCGGCCAGCTTGTCCAGGGAGTGCGCCATCTGGTGCTGCCGGGCCTGAGTGGCGAGGATGCCCTCGCGCTGCTGGCTGAGGAAGAGGTGCGCGGGGACGCTACCATGATGCGGAACTTCCTCGCCCAATTTGGCGATCATGCTCTGCTCATCCAGGTGCTGGCCGGGCGCATCCGCGAATACCGGCCCGCTCCCGGCGATTTCGACGCCTGGTATCGGGCGGTGGGAGGCAACCTACAGTTGAGCGAGCGGGATCTCGTCTCGCGGCAGGCGAGCATTCTGCAAGCCGCTCTTGAGGACCTCGATCCGCTCGTTTTCCGCCTGCTCTCGCAGCTGGCGGCCTTCCGCTATCCAGTCGAGTATGAGGCAGTCGTGGCTATCAATCCGTTCCGGACCGAGGAAATGGGAGAGGATCAGGAGGACCAGGCAGCAGGGCTAGAGCCGCTACACCAGGCGCTAACCACGCTGGAGGAGCGCGGGCTGGTGCAGTGGAATCGGCAGACCAATCGCTACGACATGCATCCGGTGGTGCGTGCCTATGCCTATGGCCGACTCGAGGATAAGGCGGCCACCTATGCCCAGGTGAAAAGCTACTTCGAGGCCTTGCCAGAAGAAGACAACGAACAGGTGCAGGATGTCGCCGATCTACGGCGCACGCTCGAACTCTACCATGCCCTGCTCAATGGCGGCCAGCCCGATGCAGCGGAACATCTGTATTATGTTCGGTTAGGAGAGATCCTCTTCTTTGGGCTGGGGGAGTACGCGACCATAGTAGAGTTGCTCAGTCCGCTGTTCCCCCAGGGCTTCGACCACCCACCGGCCTTGCGCACACTCAACGCTCAGGGCTACACAATCACCATCCTCGCGCTGGCGTTCGAAGGTCTCGGTGACGCTCCTCAGGCACAACAGCTATACTCGCTCGCGATACGCCTCGATCTGAAGGAGCGGACTGCGCGTGGTCTTTCCACGGATCTCGGCAATTTGGGTGACCTCTGGCTAGAGAGCACTGGGCAGTCAGCGGCAGCCGAACGCGCCTACCAACTGCGTCTGGCCGTTGCGCGTGCATCAGGCGAGCAAGCGAATATCGATGCCGCCTACTTTCAACTGGTCAAATTCTACAGCGCCAGAGGTGCATGGGCCGAGGGCGAAGCGGCTTACAGCGCCTTGCAATCCAGTCCTGATCAGTTCACCAAGGTTCAGCCATTCGCGTTTATCCATACCGCGCGACTACGCTGGGGTCAGGGAGTCGATCCAGCGCCGCTGCTCGCCGAGGCCCTTCAGCGTGCCCGCCAGAAGCGGTTCCTCCGCGCTGAGCGAGAGGCGCAACGATTGGCGGGTGAGGTCGCCTTCGCCCGTGGTGGCCAGGAAGACCTTGTGCAGGCTAGGGAGGCATGGCAGGGTGCTTATGCCCTCACCCAGCGTGAGGGCATCCCGCTTGGACCGTATCTCGCGGATCTGGCGCGTGTGCATGCGGCCCAGCAAGACGCTGCGCAGGCCAAGGCCCTCATCACGGAAGCCTTAGCCCTGGGTGGCCGTGGTGTGGCACTTGCCGCGGTGGAGGTGTTCACTGCCCTTGGCGAGCAGGCAGAAGCCAGGAGTTACGTGGATGCTGCCTACCGCGAGGCATGGGCCGATGGGCCACCGTATGCCTACTTCCACGAGCTCAGGCGCATCCGTGCCGCGCTGCAGACACTCGACATGCCGGAGCCGCAGTTGCCGCCATTTGATCCGAAGAAAGTTTTTCCCGTGCCCTATGAGGCGGAGATTCTTGCGTTCATCGAGGAACTGAAGCGGGAGCGAGGGGACTCTTCACGTGAACTTCTGACATCAGCGCCAAAAGTGAGCCAGAATGGGCACTCGCAGCAGAACGGCAAGCCTCCCTGGTGGCAGTTCTGGTCCCGACGCTAGCAGGAATCCTGGACCCCTGGCATCCGCGTCAAGCGGCTTTACCCAGTAACCCTACACGACGATACGTGCGAAATCGCATTTGCGGCTTTCGATGCTGGCTGGAGGGTACCGAGGCTCATGCGTCGCGGAAGGCAGAGCCGATCACCCAGCCGAGCCAGCCGAGCAGCGCGAAGAGCGCGAGCGCGAACAGGAGCGTCGGCAAGTGCGCCGGGTCTAGCCAGAAGGGCGGGCCGAAGTGGCTGGTGGGATAGGGGACGGCTGGCTGCGTCCCTTTGGCCGGTGTCGGCGGGACGATGGTGTTGGTTGGGGTTAGCAGCGTATTGCTGGCAATGAGCAGCGCCGGGATAACAGGAAGCACAGAGAGCGCGACGGCTGTCCGCCATTCCGCGCAGAGCGCGCCGATGACCAGTGGAAGGACGAGCATCACAATGCCAAGGATGACGGCAAGCGCGGGCGTCACCGGTTGTGCGGCGGTTCCACAGGCGCTGGTGCAGCCATAGAGGCCGCCGCCGGTAGCCATTGAGGAGGCCGTGAGCGCGAGCAGCAACATCTGGATGGCCGCGACCACGAGCGCCAGCGGGCGCACACCTCCGGGCCGCTTGACGTGCAGGCGCATTGACCAGTGATCCTTGTTGCGTGGCTGGGCCGTGTATGCCATGTGCGCCTCCTTGATCGGGCGGTTGTGTACGCATGCCTCAAGGCAAGTATGCAGTGCGAGGGGAGTGGCGGTCAATCACCATAGCGCATCTGGGGCACTTGGGGGCACGCGTCCGCACAGGGATGTGGAGTAGGGGCGCGTACGAGCGCATAGACGCGAGTAGCCCAAAGGGGTGATGCCGAAGCATCCAGGCGCAATAGGTAGTGAATATTGCTGAGGTACCCCACCTTGTGTAGTGGAGTGTGGTCGCTGAGTACTCGTCGCAGGCTCTGTCGAGGGAGGTGAGGGAGGAGGTATGAGCTTCCCCAGCAAGGAATGATGGAGTGCGAAAGGTCCGCGAGCTGACCTGAGTTGACTCACAAATGAGCATCGTTCGTAAGGAAGGGATGATGGGGCAGATGGGAAAACACGCGCACATCAGCGTTCGATTGCGCGCAGCGTTCGTGTTCGTTGTGGCGGTCATCGGCTTCGGAGCCATGAGTCTGCCATCGCCGGTTGCCAGTGCGGCGGGGAGTAGCGCAGCGCCACTGCTGCCGGGCGAGACGCTCTGGAATGGCGTACCGAGCTTCAACTTTGGCGCTAACGACGGCGTCAACTGGGACACACAGTACAATATGGATACCGGCCCCGATGCCGCGCCCATTCAGAGCGCGCTCAAAGCGGGAGGGACGCCGATTATCCGCGCGTGGTTCTTCCAGAACTCGCTGGTCGATAATCATGCGCTCTCCGACGCCGAGCAACTGCAAAAGTGGCAGGCGGTCGCCAATAGTGGCGCGGTGTGTTTCGCGAATCTGCCCACCGGCAACAGTGTCGCCTATGACCTGCATCTCGTTACGCTGCTCAAGGGCAAGTGCGAGCTGTACGAGGTGATGAACGAGCCGGATATCGAGGGCGTGAACAGCACGCAGTACCTCGCATTCTGGAATAGCTTCGTTCCCCAGGCGCGCGCGATTGATCCGAATGCTAGATTCGGCGGCCCGGCGGACTACAACAACCAGGGCAACGAGTGCACCTACACATCCAGCGGCTCAACCTGCTTCCTGCAAAAGGTGATGATCGGCATGCGGGCCTCTGGGATCCTGCCCGATTTTGTGACCTACCACTGGTATCCCTGCTGGAACAACAGCGCCAGCCAGTGTCTCGCGCTGGCCGGGTCGTTTGCCAGTGCGGCCCAACAGGTGATTGGCTGGGTGCAACAGATTTTTGGCAAGGCGCTGCCGGTCATTTGCTCCGAGTGGAACGCCGATCCGGGCAATCCCACCTTCATGAATGACCGGAACTGGGATGCGCAGTTCGTGACCGCGGCGCTGCAAAGCATCGAGACGTCGGGGCTAGCCGGAGCGATGGAGTACGATATCTCGCAGTATGGCAACTACGGCGCCGACGATATGTTCGATATCTATAACGGCGGGAAGCCGTTCGCGACCTGGACGGGCTTTACCGCGGAAATCGCGCGGGTGCGGGGCAGCAGCACGCCGATTGTGTCCCCACCATCTGACCCGGCGCCAACTCCGCCAACCTCGCCAACCTCGCCAACCTCGCCATCCACACCAACGCCGACCCCACCTGGTACGCCGACGCCACCAACGACGCCTACTCCGCCAACAACACCGACGCCACCAGCACGGGGTGACTTTGGCGACGGCTTCGAGTCGGGCAATGCGGGCGCATGGACGACGCACCAGGCTGCGGGGACCAATACGCTCCAGGCTGAGTCGGCTGATGTCGCCAGTGGCTCGTATGCGATGGAGATGGTGAAGAAGGCGCATCAGGGCAACGTCTTCGTCGAAGAAGACCTGGCGCAGGCTGTGACAGCGACAAATGTGAGCTTCGCGTTGAAGCTCTCGGGCGCCTCGGGCAGCGGGATGATGCAATTGCTGCAACTGCGCTCGTCGCATGGCTACTTCGCGGGCGGGCTGTGGCTCACCTACAATGCGATGAGTGGCTACCGGGGGCTTGAGGTCTACGATGGCGCCTACCACTGGCATAACTGCCAGTTGCCGACGTCGTTCTCCGGCGCGTGGCACAGCTACAGCCTTGACTACACGCTGGGCACTGGCACGAAGGGCAGTTTCAGCCTCAGCATTGACGGTTCGGTCGCCTGCTCGGCCACGGGCATCGCAACCACGAAAGCTGGTGGCGAGAAGCTGAGCGCCTATCAGTTCGGCTCCATCGGCTCGGATGGCGCAACGGCAATGGACATCAAGCTCGATTCCGTCACCATCAGTTAGCGCACGAAGAGACATAACAGCCGGAAGTCGCTCGGCTCAGGTTGGGCGGCTTCCGCATTTTCCGTGGGGGGTTCATGGCGCACTTCGCGTAGCCACTCATGTCGTGCTACAGTTGGCTGAGAACACTGTTATTGCATCCCGCGATGCCTGAGCGCGCACCGCGTGTTATTCTCCCCAACGAAGGAGCTGACGCGAAGATGGAGCCATCGGCAGAACAGACGAACGATTCCCGTGACCAGGCGTTCAATCCCTTCCCCTGGTACGAGCAGATGCGGCGCGACGCCCCTGCCTGGGTGGACCCCACCTCGGGCGTGCTCTCGGTCTTTCGCTACGATGATGTGCAGCGCGCCCTCTCCGACTACGAGGCCTTCTCGTCCGACCGCAGCCCAAGCGACACCTCATCGGCGCTGAATGCGAGCCTCATCAGCTCTGATCCACCGCGTCACCGCCAGCTCCGCAACCTCGTCACCCAGGCGTTCACTCCACGCGCCATTGCGCAGCTTGCCCCGCGCATCACGACGATTATCGACGAGCTACTCGATGCGGTCGCCGCTGCTGGTCGCATGGACTTCATCACAGCGTTTGCCGATCCGCTGCCGGTTATTGTCATCGCCGAGATGCTTGGTATTCCCGCATCTGAGCGCATCCAGTTCAAACGCTGGTCGGACGCTATCGTCGCCACCACCGATGGCGGTCTCTCCTTCATGGATGCCCAGCGCGAGATGGCGCGGTTCTTCAGCGGTCTCATCGCCGAGCGCGCCGCCGAGCCACGCGACGACCTCATCAGCCACCTCATCACCGCCGAGATCGATGGGGAGCGGCTCACCCCCATGGAACTGATCGGCTTCTGTGTGCTGCTGCTCGTGGCTGGAAATGAGACGACCACCAACCTGCTCGGCAACGCTATCCTCTGCTTCGACGAACAGCCCGAGGTTTACGACCGCCTGCGCGCGCAGCCCGATCTCATTCCCAGCGCCATCGAAGAAGTTCTGCGCTATCGCTCGCCGGTTCAGTCCATGTTCCGTACGGCCACCGGCGAGACCGACCTCGGCGGCGTCCTCACGCGCGCTGGCCAGCCCGTCGTCGCGTGGATCGGCTCCGCCAACCGCGACGAAGCCCAGTTCCCTGGGGCAAGCGTCTTCGACATCACGCGCGCGCCCAATCGGCATCTCGCCTTCGGCTACGGTATCCATTTCTGCCTCGGCGCGCCGCTCGCCCGGCTGGAGGGTCGCCTTGCCCTCGAATCGCTGACGACCCGTTTCCGCGACATCCGCCGTATCCCCGACGCGCCAATCCACTGGATGGAAAGCTCGATTGTCTATGGCGTCAAAAACCTTCCCATCACCTTCACGCCATCCTGATCTGGGCGTATGCTCTATCGAGATGAACTCGATAGTAGCCACGATAGCCACGTGGGGGTGCCATACCCTGGCACGTCTGCTATACTGGACGCTAACCGTTCCACTGATCGCGTGTCGTGCGATGCGCGGTGGGACGCGGGGCTTGCGCGAAGCCCGTCTAGACCACGATGGACCACGGAGGAAGAACGTATGATTCCATGGATGCGCATACACGGGAACCCACTCGCGCTGGTCCCCATCTTCGGGGCGCTGGTAGCTGCGGGCGTAATCTATGCGCGTATCTTCACACGTGGTGAGCTGGGGACGGGAGAGGATGTCGCCCACCTGCTGATCGTGCTCGCGTTACTCCAGACCGCATTGGTGCTGGATCTCTTCCTGCAATTTGCCGTCGCCCGCCGTCGCGTTCACTCCATCGCGCCCAACTCTTCGGCCGAATACGTGCTGCGGATGGCGCAGCGCCTGCAATGGGTCGTGCTGGTCGTGCCCGCCCTTGTCATCCTCCTGATGGTCCGCCAGTCGCCCACGCCCCAGATTCTGTTCAAGCCCACCTTCACGTTTGCCTGGGTGGCGCTGCTGCTCAATATCTTCCCACTCACGGCTGGCTATCTGCTGCTGGCGGTCACCAAACCCGTAGCAGCACCAGTGGCCACCGCACAGGCGACGCCAGAGGACAAACCTGTTGACGCGCCCATGGCCAATAGCCCCAACGCTGACCCCGCCCCCACACCCGACCTCGAGACGCAGACGCGATAATCGCGTGCCCGGCCCGTTGCACGTGTCCTTGCCGTGCGTTATGGCTCAGGTTTGGACACGCGGCCTATGCTATACTCCGAAACGCAGGGCTGAGCGGAACATGGGCGCCGTAACCCACATCGTAGAGCAACATAGCGGTATGTGTTCCTCCGGGCGAGTATAGAGGAGTATTCCTATGCGATGGGTCTGGCTGATTCTCGGCGTGCTTGCGGTGCTGGTGGGTATCGTATGGACGTTGCAAGGGCTGAACGTCCTCAAGGGAAGCGGTATGAGCGGCCAACCGATGTGGGCGATCATTGGGCCGATTCTGGCCATCGTCGGGCTGGCGCTGGTCGGCTTCGGTGCGGGGATTGGGCGTCGCCGCGCGCCAAGCGTGTGAAACCGTGACGCGCGGGACATAGCGGTCGTTTGCTCCCATGATATGTATCGTATATGCTACATAATGCGGATACGAGCGAAGGGGGCATCATGAGTACCGAGAAGCGTTCCGCAGCCGAGCGCCCGGCGGCGCCTGCCGGGCTGCGGTCACAGGTTCTGCTGGAAACCCTGGCGGCATTCGCCATTGGTGTGGCGTTTCTGGGGCTGCCCACAGGGCTGACCGTCGGGCCAAACTGGTTGCCGCTCGTCATCTCCGTGGCGGTGCTGGGGCCGCTGTTGATCGTCGGTTTCTTCGAGCGTCCCAGATATCACATTGCCCGCCGGACTCGCGCTGGTATGCAGATCCTGCTGACCGCCGCGCTGTTAAGCTCGGTCGCGCTGCTCGTCGTCCACCTCTCCGATCCCACCTTCCAGAGCGCGCTTGCGGCGGGTGGCCTCCTGCGGGCGGGCGCGCTGCTCTGGGTCAGCAATATTCTCATCTTCGCCGTCTGGTACTGGGAGCTCGATGGCGATGGCCCAATCCATCGCCACCAGCACGGACACCCGGCGGCGGACTTCCTCTTTCCGCAGCAGGCGACTGGCAGACCATTCGCGCCCGGCTTCGTGGACTACCTCTTCCTGGCGTTTGGCTTTGCCACCGCGCTCAGCCCCGCCGATACCGCGCCGCTGACACCACGGGCGAAGCTGCTGATGATGTCGGAGGCGCTGATCTCGATTACCATCATCGCTCTGCTGGTCGCACGCTCCGTCAATATTCTCTGACCCGCCTGAGCCTGTTCACGTTCCCTGCACCACTGGCCCGCGTTCGAGGTGCGTCTTGAGTACCACCGTTGTCTCGGTCGCCTCGATGCCAGGGATTTGCTTGAGACGCTCGATCAGTTGGAGCAGGTGCTCCGTATCGATGGCGCGTACCTTCAGGATGAAGCTGAGCTGGCCTGCCACCGCGTGAAACTCCTCGACTTCACGGATCTGCTCAAGCGTTCCCACCAGCTCCGAGCATGGCCGCGACGCCTGCACCCCCACGTACGCCAGCACCGAGAAGCCCAGCGCTTCGGGTGCGATATCAATCGTCCAGCGGCGGATGACGCCATCGCGCTGGAGCCGACGCAGCCGGTCGTGCACCGAAGACGGCGCTAGCTCCACCTGCCGGGCGAGATCCTCCAGCCGCATCCGCCCCGCCGCCTGGAGCGCCGCCAGCAGCACCTGATCGATGCGGTCCAGCGCACGGGCGCCCGCGCGGTATTCCGAAATATTTTCGGCCATTTTGCATATTCCTCCGAAGGACATCATACTTGTCTCGGCGAGTACCCGTCAACGTTTAGGCGATACCCTGAATCGGAGGAGCATCATGCAGACATTGATCGTTATCGACGCACAGAACGAGTTCTCAGCGGAGGGCAACCGGCCCGTGCCCAACCATGCCGCGGCGCTGGAGGCGATTCGGCGCCAGGTCGAGGAGGCGCGCCGTGAAGGCAGGCCCATCGCCTGGGTACGTCACCACAATCCGCCAGTCGAGCCACCGCCAGGCTTAAAACCCGCCTTTATTCCAGGCACATGGGGGGCGGAGCTCTCGCCGGGCCTGGGACCGCTCGCTGACCGCGGCGAGGAGGTGGAGTTTGTCAAAAACGTCTTCGGCGCGTTCACGGGGACGGGCATTGGCGCCTGGCTGGAGGAGCTGGGGTCGGACGATGTGCTGCTCGTCGGCTTCTTCGCACATATGTGCGTCTCGACCACGGCGCGCGAGGCGCTGATGCGCGGGCTGAGCGTCTCCATCGATCCCGATGGCACGGGCGGCTTTCCCTGGCGGCACGAGCTGCTGGGCGAGCAATCGGCGGAGGAGGTCCATCGCACGGCGCTGCTGCAACTCAACCATCTCGGCGTGAGCATCACCCCGCTTCGTTGCGCCTCCTGATGTGGCGCCGCGATCCTTCGATCTGAATCAACACCGCTCCGTGGACGACGAAAGCCGCTGGCGCTGAACCAGCGGCTTTGTCCATTTATAGACTTTAGGGTGAGATATGCTCACCCGTTATATTCCGTTACGCGGTGCGTCGGCGGCCAACCCCCAGCAGCCGCAGAATCAGCAGCAGGATGACCGCGCCGATGAAGGCGACAATCAGGCTGCCAATGCTGAAGCCAGAGAAGCCGAATGTGCCGGGCAGCAGCAGCGAGAGTATGAACCCGCCGATGAGCGCGCCGACGATACCGACGATGATATCGCCCAGGATGCCCAGCCCGCTGCCCTCCACGGCCAGACTGGCCAGCCAACCGGCGACGCCCCCTACGATAATCCACGCGAGGATGTTAATCACTAAAGTTCTCTCCTTCCAGTGTCCTGACTACGCGGTACGCATGACATGCATATTTCAACATTCGTAGCCCGGTAAGCGATTGGGCGACGCTGGCGCTGGTAACACCTGCCAGGCATCGCCACGCTGTTTCAGAGTGCGCAATATGTGTGCCAGCCTTCTTGATGCGATGCTCCTGGGCAGCCTCATCCCCGATTTACAGGGAGTCTGTGGGCTGTCCTATATTGCCGCTCTGCGTAACCGTCCGCGTGCCGCTTGTGCGCCCCTTGTATGCTATGCGTGAGAATGCTTCATCCGAAGCGGCAAGGAGGAGATGCGCATGAGCGAGCCATATGTCTTCGTGAGTTATTCACGTCGGCAGTTTTACGCGGCGCAACAAGTAGCCGCATCGTTGAGCGCGAACGGCGTGCCAGCCTGGCTCGATGTGCAAGAAATCCCCCCTGGCGCGGATTGGCAGGCTGCTATTGACCAGGGAATCGCGAACTGTGCGGCGTTCATTCTGCTGGCGTCCCGTTCGGCCTATCGCCCCGCGCCGATCCAACATGAGATCGCAGTCGCTCAAGCGGCAGGCAAGCCTATATACCTGGCGGTTATTCAGGATTGTCCGTTCGTGAAGCAGTTGCGGGGTCAGGCATCGATTGTCGATTGCCGTTCCCAGTTCGATGCGCGGATCGCGGCGCTGGCCGATGCTGTACAGACAGGGAAGGGTCATCACGATGCCATTCCGAGGCGACCTCTGGTGGCTCGATTCCCTTTGGCGAAGCCAGGTATTTTCAATTGCTGCTCGTGGCGCTGAGCTATACCATTGGAACCATCGCGCTGCTCATCAATAAACAGGTCGTCATTCACCAGGCGCTGCCGCAACAACTGATACCAGTGCTCATCTTAATCGCGGCGCCGGTATCTGCCTGGTTGATCGGCCTGATCTACTCCTGGTACCTGGCGTTCGCCTTTCTCACGCAGCGCTCGGTTTCGTTCGCCACGCTAGAGGTATGGCCAACGCTCAATCTGGTCTTGATCCCCACCCTGTACGTCGCGCTGGATTTTGGCTCGCTGATACGCGCGGCGGATACGTTCCTGGGTAGCTATCTCACCATCGATGACCGCTTTGCCGGAACATCCCTGGTATTCTCGGCGCTGCTGCTAATACCGTATGGATTTGTCCTCCTGTCCGAGATGCGCCGCTTCCTGATCCTTTTCTTCGCATCAATGGCTTTTCTGTTGGCGGCGGTCCTTTCCATCAACCTGTACCTGAAACTGGTCATTCACGGCGCGCTCTCCTGCGTCGTGCTGGTGACGCTGCTCTGGGCCTATATCCGTGGGCGCGCCGTGCAGGACGCATTCGATGGAGCGAACTTCCTGCCGTCCAGCATTCGCGGTTTCATGGTCACAGTTGGCATCGCCGTGTTCATTCTAGCGCCCGTCTGGTTTCTCCCCATCTATATCACCTTCCGCGTGCTGATCATCATCGCCATCCCAGTTATCGCGTTTCGCCAATACCTGCTGGGACGATTCCCGTTCGGTGGATGGCGGAAGAACGTCGCGCCCGCCAGGACAGACCAGCAGTGGGCGAAGTGGCTCGTTCCCGGTGCGCTGGACCTTGACCAGATCCGTTCCATCGGCGCGGCGTCCTGGCGACGTGTCACCACAAGCGCGGCCCCCAGCCCCACGACGTGGAGTGTGCTCGCAACGGCCTCTGACGCCGCCGTTGCCCGCGAGATTCGACAGGCATTCGCACACTATCCGGCGATGCAGGAAGAGTCGCCAGAGCAGGCGCGGTATCATCTCGTCGTGCTTTCCAATACAACGCCGCGCCATTGGCTTGCCGAGTAGGAGGCGCGCTTTCCGCATGCTATCTGCGTCATCACCGCGCCGGTCGGCATCGCGAAGCTGGGGAGATCGCTGCAACAGAATCAGTTGGTAGACTACCGCCTGCGCCGACCCGCCGCGCTGGAGTATCTGGCCCAGGCGCTGGCTGGCAAACATTCCTACGTCAACCCGACCCTGCCGGAGAATTTCAGCCGCTCGCGTGGTCCATATCCATTACGCCTGGTTGGCCTGGGATTGCGCCTGCTGGGCGCGGTGAATCTGATTGTGGGAGCGAGCGCGTTGGCCATAGCGCTGCTGCTGGCGGCGCGGCTCCCCTACCCCTTGGTGGCGCTCAGCCTCGCGCTGGGCGTCTGGTGCTTCTGGGAGGCGGAGCGCTCGCAGATGCGGCGCACAACGCTCGCGGCGCTGCTGCTGACTGTGGCTGCCAGCCTCGGAATCCTGGGCTACTGGCTGTTTTCGGGGGCGCTGAGCGCGCTTGCCCCGCATGGCCTGCTGGTCCAGTACGGCGATCTCAATGGACGTGTCAATACGACTATGGTGCTCGTCTTTATCCTCGCTGGTGTTCCACTGGTGGTGTTCGTGGGTATCGCGCTGGTCGAGATGCTCCGCAAAGTAGCAATCCTGTGGCGCTGGCTGCCGGGGATCAGTTGGCCTGGCTTGCGACGGACGCTTGGCGTTGCGGCTGTCCGCAACATCAACGTGTCCTATGGCGTCTATGCCATTGGCATCGCGCTTGCCGTCCTGTTGCTCTTCGCCGATTCGCCGCTGCACTTTCCGCGCTTCCATGAGTATGAGCTGCCCGATGCGGGTCTGCATGCGCAGCAGTTCACCCTTGCGCCCAATGGCAATGTCTGGTTCGAGACCAGTGGATACACAGCCGCATACGACACGGAGTATCATATCGGCTACATCACGCCCGCTGGGGATCTGCACGCCAACTACTACTCCGTCACCGAGCCGACCGACTGCGCGAACCATGTTGACACTATAACCGACCCATTCGATTGCATAGCTGGGGCGGGGTTTCGCCTGGGGCCAGACGGCAGCCTGCGGTTCGCTACCTCTCAGGGATCGCTCGACAAGACGGTGTTCATCATTCGGATCACACCGGACGGACGGATACATCGCTTCCCGATGGCGGAGCATACCTTTATTCCACGGATGCAATTCACCTTCGACGCCGCGGGCGATCTCTGGTACCTCCGCCTGACGCCGCTCTCCCTCGAACTGGAAAACGACGCCATTGGACGGATAGACACCACAGGCCACGTCGAAGAGTTCGCCCTGCCCGACAACAGTAATCCCGTCTCGCTGGTATCGGGGCCAGACGGCAATATCTGGGCGACACTCGCCGATGAAGCCGCTATCGCACGTATCACACCGGATGGCGCGCTCACGATATTCGCGTTGCCCAACGGCATTCAGCCCACCGAGATGCTCGTCGGCGCGGACCGCAATCTCTGGTTCACCGCGCCCAAAGCCGCAACAATTGGCCGGATCACCACGGATGGCGTCGTCTCTACCATCGCCCTGCCCGCGCACACCAATCCGCACGACCTGACGGTGGGAGCAGACGGCGCCCTCTGGTATGTGGATACGCAACATGAGCCACAGCACGAGGCTATCGGGCGCATGACGGCGGATGGCAGTGTGAGAACCTACCAGATCGCGGCGGCTCCTACATCCGGTTCTACACTGGTCGCCGCGCCAGACGGCAGCGTGTGGCTCACGCTCTACAACACGATTGGGCACATCACGACCGATGGCGTTGTAACGCTCTATGAAGCGCCCACGCTTGACGCGAATCTCGGTCTGGCGATTCTGGAAGCCGACCATCACCTGTGGTTTGCCGAGAATAGCGGCGTTCTCGGTGCATTCGCCACCTGAGGGATGCTCAGTGGTTTCCGAAGATGCCGCTGACCAGCGCCACCACACCAAAGCCCAGCAGCACCACGCCGGAGAGACGATTCACCCAGCGGAGCGCGCCCGTATTCAGCCGGGAACGCAGCAGGCTCACCCCGCCGCTGAGCAGCAGCCACCAGCACGCCGAGCCGAGAAAGACGCCAAGCGTCAGCAGTCCCGGCGCCGCGACGGCGTTGCCCACCGCGCCCGCCAACCCCAGCGCGGCAAAGACGGTGGCAAACGAGATGATGGTGGCGGGATTGGTCAGCGTCAGGCCGACGGTCGTGGCATACGCGCCTAGCAGCCCGCGCCCGCGTCGCGCCGCCGCCGCCTCAAGCGCTGGTTTCGCCAGTAGCGTGCGCACGCCGAGATAACAGAGCAGCAGTCCGCCCACGATGCGGATGATGCCCTGTTCCGCCACCAGCATGCCGGAGATTGCCGTCAGACCGAAGGCGGCGACTCCACCATAGAAGCCATCGGCGGTGGCCGCGCCCATCCCGGTCAGCCAGCCGGTCAGCCAGCCCTCAGCCAGCGAGCGGCGGATGCATAGCACGCCAATTGGCCCGACCGGCGCGGCGATGGCGAGGCCAATGAGCAATCCTCTCGCCAGCCAGGTTACTCCTGAATAATCCATGAGTTATCTCCTCCTCTGTGTCGTGTCATCAATCCGCGATAGATGCGCGACAGACAGGAGGAAAACAGAGCGCCCACCGAACCTGTCTGTTGATAGTGTTGCAATGGTAAGCCTGTCCGGTCAGGTCCAGGTCCAGGTCCCGGAGATAGCCCCATTAACGTGGGCCGATATCGCGCCCCATCTCTCTTCTCTGGGGCATCTGGCCTAGCGTAGCACATCGGCGCGTTCACCTTCACCGAACGAATGGGAAGCTGGGAAACTGGGAATCCGGGCTGGGCTGTTTGTGGCGCACACTCAGCAGTGCTGCGAATGCCCGCGCCATCGTACTGCTGAATCCCCCTCCGCTCTGCTGTTGCATCCCCCTCCCCACCCCACGAATCCGGGCTGGGCCTGCCGTCACGTCTGCTTGAGCGCTCGGTCGCAGCGGCTCTCCCTGCCGATCTCGCCCCCGCGAATTAGAACAAAATTAGAACATATATACACGGAGTTAGAACGAAATTAGAACATAGATAGGCAGAATCGAGCCATCTGCTGCGCGACTGGGCTGGACTGGGGCGAGATGGGGACGAGGAGGGCCAAGAGATTCGCCCGCATGTGTTTCGGCACACCTATGCCCACGACCGCTACCGGGAGGGTATGGATATCAAGCGCCTCTCACTGCTGCTGGGCCATTCAAACCTGAATGTCACCGAGCTTTATCTGCGCGACTTCACCAGTCGTGAGGCCCGCAAGTTCCGCACTCGCCAGCGCGGGAGCAGGGCTGCAGCGGTTTGATTATGTGGTCATCAATCCCATGTGGAATCAGGATCAGTACGACGAGAGCTTTTATGCGCACGGCGGTGCAGCCGCCCACCCGGCAGATTGGACATTTCGGCAAGCAAGGACTACATTTCGAGTGATGGATGTCACTGGGTGATGCGGTTCGTCTTGCTGCTCGTGCTAGAGGTTCTCGTGGTGCATCGAACGGAGGCGTAGGATGCGCAAGTCCCGTCTGCTGCTATCTGGCGTGATTGCGGGTGTGATCACGGTCGCTCTTACCGCGCTGCTGCTCTCGCACACCCTAGGCGCAGCGCACCCAACAGCAACGTTCCTGAATGGTGTGATGGTGATTTCACCCACTCCGCAATGTCCTGGCCCGCTATACCAATCAGACGGTGGCGGTTCGGCCATTCCCCCTCGCAACAACTGCACGCCGTCCTTCACCGTCCAGGACGCTCTGGATTATGAGCATACCCACCCGTTCGGCAACATGCGCATGGTGAGCATCGGACAACCCAAAGTCACCAAGGTACTTTTCATCACTAGTGCCCAGGCCAGCCAGCGCATTGGGGGCGCAGAGATTGGCCTGCCCGATGATGCGCTGGTCTGCTATGTAGAGCTGTATGGCACCTACCGCTTCATGCCGCCATTCGGCGTACAGGGCGGTACGCATAGCGGCACGATGCACGACATCTTCGACGCACACACAGGCACCCTGTTGGTGAGTGGCGGTTGAGTGAAGGCGGAGTCGTCGGAGTGAGTAACGCATAGGACGGGAGCACAACGTCGGGCGGTTTGCCCCGAGGAGACCGAGAACGGGGTGCGGGCATGATGGTCGGTTCATACTGGCAGACGCGGCATATTTCCAGGTGTCGGGCGCATTCCGTTGGTGCGCCTGTAGCCGCGGTCTGTCTGCTGGCCAGTGTGTTGGCGTGCCTCAAGTTACCCCAGCTCATTTCGGCTTTCCGTTAGCGTCTTGGCGCAGGGAGTTCATGCTAGCCATGGCGCTGCAATTGCCTTATCGTGCGTGGCCGAAGAGTTGGCCGCTCACGTCCTAATTGAGGAGGCCAAGGCGATGTTGGAAATGCGTGGCGTCATGGCCGACTTCAATGGCTTCTACGACGCGCTCTTTGTTAATGTCGTCTTCGAGTTCTTGATATGAGGGTACGTCCAATCATATCGACTACACTGAGATGGGCATCGCGCATCTCGACGTCGAGAGTTGGTTCGAGCGGATTCGGGCTGCCTGGGAGTTCCGGCTACCCTGAGGTCCATCCTACTTCGCGCGGCTATCCTTAGACGCATGAAGCGCAAGAGAAGAATCACTTCCCGGTAGCCCGTCCAAGCTGCTGTACCACATCATCGTTAGGGTTCCAGGCGCGTCCCATCCTTCGCGGTCGATGGCACACCCCGGCGGGCACGTCATAACGGCAAAAAGCGGTAGCACCTCCACCTGCGATCCGCGCTGCACTGTCAATTGCTATCCGGCGACGGGATATGCTCACCGTGCGGGGAAACAAGCCGTGGCAACAGGCGCACGCTCGGACCCCAATTCTTTACATAAGACCTCGTGCGATGCGATAATACAAGCGGGGAATTGTACCCTGGTGTAGCCGTATAGCCAGTGCTCGACCGGACGATGTGTTTTTCGCACCGCCCGGTTTTTGTGTGGCAAAGGCCAGACGTGCGGGCTGAAGTCAAGCTCTCGATACGGCTGGTAGACACGACGGCATAGCAAAGAATTGGGCATGAAAGAAGATGGAACTGTTAGGTGCGGAGGCAATGCGCGAGCGGTACAAGAAACCGGATTGGCTGATTGGGGGGCGAACACCGGATGAGCCCGGCATACTCGCAGGCGCGGCGCTGGTCATGATCTATGGCAGGGCGAAGTGTCTCAAGACGTTCACGATACTGGATCAGGCCCTGTGTGTGGCCGCTGGGCGCGACTGGCACGGCTACAAGGTGGCGCAGGGGCCAGTTGTGTACGTGGTCGCAGAAGACCCGGCCTACATCATGGACCGGGTGGATGCCTGGGGAGCGCATAACGGCGTGGACGTGGACAGCATCCCTTTCCGGATGATCCCTGCTCCCGCCCAATTGCTCAATAGCGACGAGATTGGCGTGCTCTGCCGCACTGTCGCGGCCCTGAGGCCCGTCCTGGTCGTGTTTGACACGCTGGGGCGCTGCATGGTTGGCGGCGAAGAAGTGAGTAACGATGACTTTCATCGCATAGCAGGGGCCATGGACCGCATCCGCTGCGAGACAGGCGCAACTGTGGTGGTTCACCATGAGGGCCATGGCAGAGGCGGACTGCCACGCGGCGCGTCGGCGATGTTGGGCGACATGACGACTGTGATTCGGGTCCACCGCCCGTCGCTCACACTGCCCGCCGCCACACTCACGTGCAAGGATCAGCGGGTAGCAGCGCACTTTGCGGACATCGCCATCCGCACTGAGTGTGTACAGACGCCAAGCGGCGCGACTACCCTGGTGGTTGTGAAAGCTGACAACGCGACGAAACAACAGCCGCGGGGCACTGCGCCGCGCCAGGTGTATCCCAAGGGGGCCATCGGCGACTTCCTCCGCGCCTTGGACCGCACACCCGGACAGCCGGTGGTGGTGCCGCTGCTTGCGAAACGCTTGAAGAAGAAGGAAAACGCGGTGCATAAGCTCGCCCATGACGCACGGGCCGCAGGCTATTCCCTGAACAATGTGCGAGGCGCTGGGTACGTCAGGGTGCTTGGGCCGGAGGAGGCGGTGGCCTAGTCGTGGCCGAGCCTTACTTACCGCCTTACTTGGGGTAAGGTTCGTTTGTAAGGTCAAAAGGGCCGTGACGTCGCACAGCATGGGCGTTTGGGCCTGATAGGCGAGTCTTACAGCCTCCCTAACATATACAGATGGAGAGATGTGAGAGGGAGACCCCTAGACAAGACTCCATAGCTCCCCATCTCCTCGGCCATGCCTCGCACAGGAAGCTCGTCCGGCCTGCGGGGTAGCCATGCCTCGCACAGGAAGCTCGGCAAGGCTCCCGTCAGACGATTTGACTGATTCTTTTCAGAAAGAGCAGACCACGCTGACGCTCCTCACGCTCACTCGCGTTCCGCTCCCCATAGGAGTAACTCTGCCCACTATGAATAGTGGACAGCAGAACCAGAACCAGACCGTCGGGGCGACCTGCTGGCCTAGAAGAGACCCAGAGACCAGATGAACCCGGTTCTCTGTGTCCTGACTCCTGACTCCCATCCCCCTCCACCAAGTTGGTCCATGGGCTATGGCTATGGTCTGGATATGCTTCACCACAGTCGACCCTATGGCTATGGCGAGGGAAGAGGCCCATCCGCATGGGCCGTGACTCCATGCTCTTTGGCCGCTTCACCCGGAGATGGTGCTCCGGTCCTATGTGAAGATCAAGCCAAATCCAACGCACCCCGCCCTCAAGGGCGAGGGTGCTCCGCACTCCGATCTTTGGCCGCTCGATTTTTACCAACGTTCACCCAACGAACCATTCCGCGATCACCGTTCCCAGGAAAGGAACCACCACGCATGACGTATGTCCGCAACCCCATAACCGTTCAGATAGACCGCACGACCCTGGGCGAGAGCTACCAGAATGCCCTCGCCGCCAACGACGGCCCCCACCCACCCATGAACCGACGCTTCACGCCGTGGCCACAAGGTTCAGGGCGGGACTTATTTTTGGTGGAGAAGCGCCGTCCGGGACCAGGACTGGGACCGGCGACCCGCGAAGACCGGCGAAAAGAATCGGACCTGGATTACATCCTGAAACGAGTACCTGTCGCGCCGGGAGCACCAACCGATGGCTGAAGCACAGGAGCTTGCCTGCAATAGGCCGGGGGGTGGGGAATGGTCTGGTCTGGACCGCAGCGCCGCACCCGCCAGCCCCATCACCAGCCCCATCACCCCGCGCCCGCGCCCTCCAGCGTCCCCGCCACCCTACCAGCCGCCAGCGGTGCCACCGCGTTCACCACACCGCCTGCTCGCCCACACCCATCGGAATGACACGATGACACAGCCGCCTCCATCCAGGCCAGCAGATTTGATTTAGCGTTCGTCTCACACACCATACATGCATATATGTCATACCGCTGGTCTGTCTGGGCATGGGCCTGTCTGACTTGGGGCTGGCTCCTGGCTAACTCCCCCATCCAGCAGGTCAACCCTTATGGGGTCTGGGCGGATGGGATTGGCCCGACGCACGATACCTAGAGATATCATGCCGCCGCCGCTGCTGCCGCCGCTGCGCTTGTCATGGGGAAAGGACCCATCGCCCAGCGCGCGGTAGCGCCTGCTCGTCTTTCCGTCTTAGGAGCTTGCGGATGCGCCAGGACACTTGACATTCCCCCTCCCCGGTGCCATACTACCCGGTAGTGACCGGATTGCATTGCAACAGTATCGGAACTAAAAGCGAGGGACGCCGCCATGAAGCAGCCACCTACCGCGATGATCTATGTCCGTGTCTCGTCGGAGAGGCAGGCGCAAGACGGCACCAGCCTGGATTCACAAGAGGACTTGTGCCGGGCCTATTGCGCGCGGGAAGGCATCGCCGTGGTGGGGGTAGAGCGCGATATCCAGAGCGGGGCCGGGATGGAACGGCGCGGACTACGGCGCGCGCTGGACGCCATCCGGGCGGGTGAGGCCAATGTGTTGCTGGTCTATGCCTATGACCGCCTCAGCCGCAACCAGAATCATCAGGCGGTCCTGCTCTATGAAGTGGAAGAGCAGCAGGGCGGGCAAGTCCTGAGCGTGACCGAACCGCGCGATTCCAGCCCGATGGGGACTATTACGCGGGCGCTGGGGGCCTTTGTCGCCCAGCAGGAACGCGAGAAGATCAAAGAACGGACCCAGCGGGGGGTGAGACAGCGCGCGCTGCGTGGGGCCATCGTGTCGGCCCTCCCGCTCTATGGCTATCGCTGGAATGAGGCCCATACCGCCTATGTGCTCGACCCTGCCACCGCCCCCACCGTGGCGCGTATCTTTGCTGAGGCCAGCGCCGGACGGTCCTGCTTTACCATAGCCGACACCCTCACCCGCGAGGGGGTTATGACTCCCTCACAGCGCCAGCAACAACACGGCGCGAACGGCAAGCGGGCGGTATCGGATCATTGGAGCGCTGAGACCGTGCGCCATATGCTCCGCTCGCCCACCTACAAGGGCGCGCCGGTCGCCTATCGCATGACCCATGTGCAGAGCCGCGTGAAGGATAGCGAGACCGGACGGATGCGCAGCGTCACCCGCCAGAGACCCCACCCTGCCCCGGTCCCGCTCGCCAGCGATGGCAGCGCCGCCCCAGCGATCCCCGGCGTCACGCCCGCAGTATGGCAAGCGGCGAATGACGCGCTGGCCCGCCATCGGCTGGAAGCGCCGCGCCATAACCCCAACGCCGCGAGTTTCCTGTTACGCACCGGGTTTGTCACCTGCGGGCATTGTGGGCGGGCGGCGCATGTCAAGCGCAATGGGCGCGGGGACTATCGCTATCGCTGCGCGTCACGTTCGGGCATGGGGCGCGGAGAGTGCGCGGGCAATGGCCCCTCCATCAAGTGTGAGACGCTGGATACTGATATCTGGAATAAGGCGCTGGTCCTGCTGAGTACCGACGCCATCGCACAGGCCTTGCTGGCCCGTGCGGAGGGGAGCGGTCAGGGGATGGGCGCAGACGGCCTACAGGCTCGCCTCTCAGGCTATGACGGGGCCATCGCGCAACTGACTACCCGCCGCCGCACCATGCGCAAGCAGCAAGAGCAGGCAGCCGACGATGAGGAGTTTGACGAGATTGCCGGACGTATCCAGGAAGCCAGCGAGCGGCTGCATGCGCTGCAAGCGGAGCGGGCGGCGCTGGGTGAGCAGATGGCGCAATGGACCGCGAATCAAGAGGCCATCAAGCCGCTGCTCGAACGGCTGGCGCACGCCGGGGAGGTCACCTCGGATGGCGTCGCGGTCGGCGTCGTGCAAGGGAGTAGCGAGAGTGACGCTCATGTGCGCGTGCGCGTGCGGTTGCCTGCCGATTCACCGACACCGGGACAGCCGGGCTACGAGGATGCGTTGGTGGATGCGCTTAGCCGCTATGAAGCAACCCAGCGCGAGACAGCGGTGGCGCGGATGGCAGGAGACCTGACCACCGAGGAGAAGCGCGCCCTGTTGCGCTGGTTGGGAGTGCGGGTCCAACTGTATCGCCGCCGGGGAGATGAGGACGGGGATGCTGCGGACGGGGGCGCTGCGAGCGCTGCGAGCGAGACCCAGCCAGCGGGGGAGCAGCCGGGCGAGACGGGCGAAAACGGCGCGCATGGGGTCTACTGGACGCTGACGCTGGATAGCCCGCTTGGCGACGGCCCCTTCCCATTGCAACAGTACCTGTCTGCCAGTGCTATAATCGCGGCATTGGACGGCCGAACGCCAGTGTGAGGTGAAAGTGTGACGACACCAGCCAGCGCGCCGCCAGGGATCGAGCGAGCATCGCTCTATCTCGATCAGCTCTATGATGTCGCCTTTGGCATTGACCTGGAGCGCGCGCATACGCTGCTCAAAACGCCGACCGAGCGAGTGCGCCCAGTGGTGACGCGCGGCGGCAGCATCGAGATTCCGCAGCTTCCGCTCGAAGCTGCATGGGGGCGAGGTGACGCTTGACCTGGCGGGATTGTCGCTCAGCGGGCATATCCATGTCCGCATCTATGACCTGGGCATCCTGGCGTTTCGCATGATGCTGCGCCTGCCCGATGGTATCTCGTGGGACGTCGCGGCGGAGTTGCTGGGCGCGGTGCAGACCTATCCGCCCGAGGTGCTGGAGAAATTCGAGCAGCAGCACAACGCCTTCGTCCATCTGCTTCGGCCTACGATGGAGCGCCCGTATCTCGCCGCCGAGCGCGCCGAAGATTACGCGATCCTGTTCATCGAGCGCCTGGGCGCTGGAACACCCGCCTCGGAGCTTGCGCGCGACCCCACTATTCTGCGCACCGCGCTGGGCGAGCGCAAACCCCTTAGCGCCTCGGCGGCGCAGCTTGCCAGCAGCTTCAGCTACTATGAGGATGACCTGATTGTGCTGACGTGGGGCGCGGCGGTGGTGGTCGAGCCGGATGCCACTGCGCGCGACGATGTGGCGCTCCTGTTGGAGTTCGCCAACGCGCAACTGCTGGCGTTCCGCTCGTACGACGACGAAGTCGAGCGCGATCTGGCGCGGGTCGGGCCACGGGTGGTACGGTCGCGGCGTCCGCGCTGGTCGGTGTTGCTCTCGTCGGGGTCGTTCCTGCGCGAGATTCACGGCCTGATCGCCGATATCACCGAGACCAGCGCCCGTGTCGAAAACGCCCTGAAAGTGACCGAGGATGTCTATTGGAATCGCGTCTATGCGGCAGCGCTCGCCGTGCTGAAGGTCGAGGTGTGGCGGGCGAGCATCGCGGAGGCGCTGGGGGTGCTGCGTGAGACGGCGGCGCTCTTGCGCGACGAGGCGCAGGAGGTTGTGGCGACCTCCCTGGAGGTGCTGGTCATCGTCCTGATTGCCATCGAATTGGTCGTGGCGCTGCTGGGATTGCACTAGAAGGACCTACTCTCCCTCGGTCATAATGGCGTTTAACCTGTTATTCAGGGAATCGGTGAGGAGGGTCTGCTTCTGCTAGCCCGCGCAGGCGGGCTTTGCGGTCAACGGCCCATAGGCGCGGCTTCAGCCGCCAGCGCTGATACATGAGAGCGAGGATGCGAGATGCCCGTAACCATCGAGATGCCGGTGCTTGAAAGCGCTGTTCTGCGCGAGAATCCGCTGGGCGACCCGGCCAATCGCCGCCTGCCGGTCATCCTCCCGCCGGACTACGCCGAATCGACCCGGCGCTATCCGGTGCTCGTCGCACTGGCGGCTTTACTGGCAAGGGGATCATGCTGCTCAACGAAGACTCGTGGCAGCCCAATCTGGCCGAGCGGCTGGAGTGCCTCTATGCCGCTGGGATGCCGCACGCCATCGTCGTCTTGCCCGACTGCTTCACGCGCTATGGCGGCAGCCAGTATATTAACTCCGGGGCGACGGGGCGGTACGAGGACTACGTCATCGACGAGATCATCTCCTGGGTGGACGCGCGCTACCGGACGCTGGCGACGCCACAGTCACGGGGCGTCTTCGGCAAGTCGAGCGGCGGCTATGGCTCGATGATCCTCGGCATGCGCCACCCCGAGGTGTTTGGCGCGCTGGCCTGCCACAGCGGCGACATGTTCTTCGACCTCTGTTACGCGCCCGATTTTCCGAAGGCCTGCAATCGCTTCAACCAGCTCGGCGGCGTCGAGGCATGGTGGACGCAGTTCGACGCGCAGGTGAAGAAGAACGGCGCCGACTTCGACGCGCTGAACATCCTGGCGATGGCGGCGTGCTACTCGCCCGATCCCAACGCCCCGCTCGGCATCGGTCTGCCGATGGATCTGCATACCTGCGAGCGTATCCCTGAGGTATGGGCGCACTGGCTAGAGTGGGATCCGGCGGAGCTGCTCGACCGCTACGGCGAGCATCTGCGCGGGATGCGGCTGGTTTTTATCGATTGCGGCGACCACGACCAGTTCAACCTGCACTATGGCGCGCGGCTGATGGCTGCCCGGCTTGCCGCCCGCAACATTGCCTTCGAGCATGAAGAATTCGACGACAATCATAGCAGCATCCAGTACCGCTACGATGTCTCGCTGCCGAAGCTGCTGGCCGCGCTCGATCACGAATAATCGCGGGTGACGCGGGGTAACACTGGCCGGGTATACTTAAGATGGCGGCGGCGTACGCCCCTGCCGACGATGCCTGTGAGACGACGACTAGCCAGATTGAGGAGCGCGCGCATGTCTACCTCCAGCTCCATGCACGATGACATCGAAGAAATCCTGATCTCCGCGCCGGTGCTTCAGGCGCGAATCACCGCGCTAGCCGCGGCCATCCAGGAGGATTACGCCGGTCGCCAGCTCTTGCTGGTGGGGATTCTCCGTGGCGCGATGATGTTCATGGCGGACCTGGCGCGCCAGCTCGATATGCCACTGGAGATGGACTTCATGGCGATCAGCAGCTACGGCAGCGCGACGGAGTCCAGCGGCGTGGTGCGTATCCTCAAAGATCTGGACACCTCGATTGAGGGGCGACATCTCCTCATCGTCGAAGACATCATCGATAGTGGGCTGACCTTGAGGTATCTGACCGAGAATCTGGCCCGCCGCAGCCCAGCCAGTATCTCCGTCTGCGCCCTGCTGGATAAGGTGAAGGCGCACGGCGACGACATCATTCAGCCGCAATACACCGGCTTCAACATCCCCAGCCGCTTCGTCGTCGGCTACGGCCTGGACTACGCGCAGAAATACCGCAACCTGCCGTACATTGGAGTGCTCAAGTCGAGTGTGTATTCAGAGTGAGACTGGCGGCTTGCGGTCAAACCCCGCCTGAACTGCCTCGCTCCGCCCAATGAGCAAAGAAGTTGCAGTAAGGAATGGGGCGTGATGACTGAGAATGACAGCGCACACTCCACGCCGGGCGATGACGTTCGGCGTGACGCCAGTGACGTTACGCTCGACGCTTCAAGTGGATGGGGCAACCAGCCAACGAGGGGGATATTCTGGCCAAACCAGGCAATAGCCCTGGGGCTGGGATGGTTTTCCGACTTCCACCATCACTACGCCACGCAGGTCTGCATCAGCTTTGGCGCTCCGTTGCAGGTACGGACGGATGCGAGTGGGCCATTCACCGAGCAGCGGAGCCTCATTGTGGGCCCACATGTCCCGCACGAGCTCGAGACGACAGGGATACCTTGCTTCGTGCTCTGGAGCGAGTCTCGCGTGCTGGCGGCACTCGCCCGCCATCTGCGGATCACGTCCGCCTCCGAGTTTCCAGCCCTGCCCGAGGATCTGCTGAGTGCCCTCTGGCCCCTCCTTCGGGCGTCTGGGGAGCAGGCGCTAGACGAACAGACTGGGCGGGCTCTCCTCTCACACGTCCTCACTACACTAGTCGGGCCGAGCTGGGATGAAGGCCCCGACGATCCGCGGATAGCGACGGCGCAATCGCTGGTGACCCCTCAGTTCCTCGGAGAGCAATCCCAGCCAATCAAGCACCTAGCCACTTGTGTCCATCTCTCGCCGGGCCGTTTTCGTCACCTCTTTCGCACCGAGATGGGCATCTCGGTCCAGAGTTATCTACGCTGGCGTCGCTTGTACACCGCGCTGCGCGCCACGACAAATGGGGCGTCTCTCACTGCGGCGGCTCATGCAGCGGGATTCGCTGACTCGGCGCACCTGACGAGAGTCTTTCGTGCCACGTTCGGGTTGCCACCCTCACGCATTTTCAAAAATAGCCACGCTGTTCAATTTATTCTCGGCGCTGAGAGCTAGAGTCTGCATCATCAGACGTGAACGGGGCAGCGGAGACGCGAAAGACCCGTGCACATTGCTTACAGCAAAGGGAAACAGCATATGGAAATCTCGGTAAGAAACGCTGGAGAGCAGGCAGTGGTGAACAGACTGCTCCTGGCGTGCGGCGTCATTGGCCCGCTGCTCAACGTTGTTGTCGTGCTCATCCTTGGGGCCACACGTCCTGGCTACAATGCCTGGCAAATGCCTGATAGCTCGCTGGAACTGGGAGCGGGTGGGTGGATACAAATTTTCAACTACATCATCTGTGGACTGCTCCTGCTCGGTTTTGCCGTCGGGCTCAGGCGGGTTCTGCGCACAGGGAGAGGATCAACCTGGGGACCCATCCTACTTGGCATCTATGGCCTTAGCTTCATTGTGATTGCGATCTTCGTCACGGACCCGGTGCTGGGATACCCACCCGGAGCGTCGGACACGACAACCATTCACGGAACCATTCATATTCTCTTTGGCCTGGTTCAGTTCATCTCGCTGGCTGCTGCTTGCTTCGTGCTGGCACGGCGTGATGCCGCCGACCCTGCCAGGCGCGGCTGGGTCTGGTATTCGATTGCCACTGGTCTGCTGGTAATCGCCTCTTATATCGCCTTCGTCCTCACCTATAAATTCTTGGGTGGGGGTCCAGTAGGACTCATCGCACGGATTGGCATCTTTGGTGGCGGGTGTTGGGTCGCCCTGCTGGCAATCCGCCAGATGGGTAAGAGGCTCCTACCCGCTTGACGTCTATCGCGATTGCTGGACCCCGCCCTGTCAGGCGATTGGTGGTTGAAAAACCTGTGGCTAGACTCGGTGGTGTCCTCCATCGCGCGCCTTTATATCTCCTTGATGAAAGGGACTCCCTGTGTACTCGATATACTCGTGGCTCGTCTTCGCCCACTTGCTAGGTGTATTCGGCTTTCTCATGTCGCACGGCGTCGCGACGTTCGTCACATTCAGAGTGCGCGCCGAAAAAGATGTCACTGCGCTGCGTGCGCTTTTGGCGCTCTCGGGGCAATCTGGTATCGCCATGAATGTCTCCCTGCTGGTACTCCTGGCCGGAGGCATCAGCGCCGCGATTGTGGGAAACATCTCGAGCATCTGGCCGTTTGCGGCTCTGGTCGTGCTCATCGTCGTATCGGGCCTGATGTCAGCCTTCCCCGGACGCCAACTTCGCAAGATCCGAGCGGCGGCAGGGTTGATCGGTCGAATCAAGGCAACAGGCGAGGCCAACCCGGCAGCGCTCGCGGCTAGTCAGGCGGCATTCAATCCGTGGGTCAGCGTGGTCACTGGCGGCATTGGTCTGGCCATCATCCTGTGGCTGATGGTCTTGAAGCCATTCTAGTTCCCGGGGAATAGTCACGCCGCGACGACCCAGAGCGCATAGGCCACGCGCGCCGGAATCGTCAGTTGCGAGCCGTCGGCCAGCGCGAGCACCGCGTCGCTCTCGTCCGGCTGTGGCGGCCCGCTGACCAGCGAAAGCTGCGTGCCAGGGATGATGCCGCGGTCGTGCAGATAGTGGATGATCGCCTCCTCGTCCTCGACCACCTCTGAGACCAGCAGCAGACGCATAGGTTGCCCCGGCTGGGCAAGTAGCAGGCGAATCGCGTCGTGGTCTTTCAGATAGTTGCGCGCATCGGGGACCGAGCCGGGGATAGGGTTGCCATGGGGGCAGGTGGTGGGCTGGCCAAGCGAGGCGACCACCCGCTCCTCGACCGCGCCGGAGATATAATGTTCCAGGCGACAGGCCTCCTCATGCACCTGATGCCATTGCATGCCGAGCATATCCACCAGAAAGCGCTCGGTCAGCCGGTGGCGTCGTAGCACACCCTCGGCATGCTCCACCCCTTTGGGCGTCAGTGTCACCTGGCGTTTGCTATCCATCTCGACATAGCCGTCGCGCATCATACGCTTGAGCGTCTCCGTCACCGTCGGCGGCGCGACCCCAAACTTTTCCGCCAGCCGCGCGCCGATGACGACATCGCCTTCCATGCCCATGTTATAGATCGTTTCGAGATATTGCTCGACCACCTCAGACGCCTTCGCGTCATGCGCAACCGTTTCGCTCACGTCGCCGCTCCTGCCTGTTTCGCCGATGATAGCCGTATTATCACATATTCCTGGCAATGAGCATACGAGCGGTAGTTACGGCAGCGTCTTACCCCAGCCCGTGCTCGCGCGCCCAGAGCGCAGCCTGTGTGCGGTCGCGCAGCGCCAGCTTGCCCAGGATGTTCGAGACGTGGTTCTTCACTGTGCCTTCGGTGATGAAGAGCGCCTCGCCGATCTCGCGATTGCTCGCGCCGCGGGCGATATAGCCCAGAATCTCGCGCTCGCGGTCGGTCAACTCCTCGCCACCAAGGGGCAGCGCGGAGGCTGAACCAGGCGCGCCAGCTCGTTGCGTGGCGGCGGTATCGGGCTGGGCCAGGTGTGCCACCAGCTTCGCCGCGACCGACGGCTGCAACGGCGAGCCGCCCGCATAGACCACACGAATCGCGTCGAGCAGCTCGGCGGCTGAGGAGTCTTTGAGGAGATAGCCCTTGGCTCCGGCGCGGATTCCCCTGAACACATATTCCTGGTCGTCGAAGGTCGTCAGGATGAGCACGCGCACGCCCGGCCAGCGCTCGCCGATCTGCTCGGTCGCCTGCACGCCATCCATCACCGGCATGCGGATGTCCATCAGCACGACATCGGGCAGCGCGCCACCGCGCTCTAGCCCGGCAATTTGGGCCAGCGCCTCCTCGCCATTGCCCGCGACCCCGACGACGGCGATACCGCTTTCCAGTTCCAGCAGCCGCTGAAAGCTCTGGCGCAGGAGCATCTGGTCGTCCACAATCAGCACGCGGATCGCCTCGGACGTCTCGTGTTGTCCTGATGGTCCTGATCTCCCGGTGGTCATTGTCCCACCTCCACAATTGGATCGCCGCTGGCAACGAGCGTGCCCGGCGTCGTCCCCGATGGCGTGACTGCTGGCGTTGTGTCCGAAGTCGTCGCGAAGGGCGCCGTCGGCAGTCTGACCTCTACGCGCCAGCCAGCCCCAGGCTCTGGCCCCGCCATGACGTTGCCACCCACCAGCGCGATCCGCTCGCGAATGCCCTGCAAGCCGAAGCCTGACGGAGTCTCCTTTGCGCCGTCGGCGGGATGCGGCCCGTTGTCGAGCACGGTCAGCTCCACCTGCCCGCTATCTGGCGTGCCGTCGCCATTGGTGTCCACCTCGCCATCCACGCGCAGCCGCACCAGCACCTTCGTCGCCTGGGCGTGCTTGCGGATATTGGTGAGCGCCTCCTGCACGCAGCGATAGAGCGTCACGCGTACCTCGGGCGCGAGCCGGTCGATGTCGTCTTCCGTATCGAGAATAATCTCCGTCTCTGGCAGCACCGACTCGAACTCGCGCACCAGCCGCGCCAGCGCCTCCGTGAGCGTCAGTCGCGCCAGATCGGTTGGACGGAGCGCGATCACCGACTGGCGCACCTCCGCCAGACATTCCGCCGCCGCCCGTCGCGCCTCCACCAGTTCTTCATGCAGACGCGGATCGTGATGCTCTTCGAGCTTGAGCGCCGTCTCGAGTTGGACGGCGAGGATGGTCAGGTAGTGGCCGAGTGTGTCGTGAATCTCGCGCGCCATGCGGTTGCGCTCGCGCGTGACGGCCAGCTCCTCCACCTGGTCGGCGTGCGCCTGAAGCTGCTCCTGCGCGGCCTCCAGCTCGACGATCAGCGCCTCGGCTCGCTCGCGCTGCTGGCGTTGCTGGCGCATAAAGAGCGGGAAGGTGAAGGCATAGAGAAATGCGGGCGCAAGCGTTAACTGGTTTTGCAGGATGGCGAGTGGTGGGGCGCCAAGTGACGCGATCAAGAGCAACAGCATTGTGCCGAGTGCGATAGCGCCACTGGAGATAAGCGCCGGGCGAGTTGGATAGACCAGCATGAAGATGACAATCGTCACCACTGGTAGCAGCCAGTCAAACGAGACGCCGACGAAAATGAGCGCGACCGTCCAGAACGTTGCCACCGCCAGCCCGAGCATCAGCAGATGCACCTGATTCGTCGTGAAGTTACTGCTGTAACTGGTCAGGAGCAGGAAGCAGATAAACCAGAGGATGTTGGCAGCGGTGAAGGCGAGAAAGCCGGGTAGCGTCAGCGGTTGTGTGGTGAGTAGCGTGAAGATATAGCCCGCGAGCGCAGTCACAAATCCCAGTGAATTGAGGAGTACACCGGGATTCGTATTGCCCTCGTCGTCCAGAGTTGGAAGCAGACCAGAGAATGTGCGGCTGACGCGCTGTAGCATGCTGACCTCCAGAGCGCGAAGGGATGATGGTACGCCGCATCGCGCTCTGGCATCATTATAGCCGCCCGCAGCCGTGCCGACATATGCCGCACGTCATGTTGCGCGCGGGCACAGGCATGTCCTGGGTCACGCTTCATACCGATTTGCGTCTGGGATGTTGTGGTTCATGGAGACGCGCCGGGGCCTGAAGCTGTTTGACTTGTAAATCAGGTAATCAATGCGCTCGCCATTCGTGTGCCGCCAATGTAGCAAGGCGTCTGATACCTCATGCAATCAGTATCTGATTTAGTTGTCAAATGACATTACTCTACCAAGAATCACCCACTCGCCATCGCTCACACTCAGTTCTGCCGGATAGGCTACGGAAGAAACGAAGGAAACAGAAGGAATGGAGGTACACTACGCATAGCATTCCTCCGTGTGCTGGTGTTACCTCTGATATTCCTTACCCTCCCGCAGTTACGGCGGCGTAACGAGTGCTATGCCCGACGCGGGGGCTTTGTAGCTGGACCTTTGTGCACGGCCTTTAGGATGAAGATCAGTTCCTATACTTATCCAATCCAAGTAATGTTGTCAACGGTGGGTTAGGCTTTCTGGAATGAGTGAACTCTTTGTCGGCGAATTTGACAGTGGCGTTTTCACGGTCGGCGTCGACCCAGTAATCACACAGCAAAAATCCATCGACTTTCACTGACACTGTGTTGGAATAAGAACTGCCTTCGCTGAACGTGACTTCATACCTTGCATTGTTCATCATCCAGATCCTGGTTGCTGGGTAGTCTTCGCTGTTATTTAGGCTAAGAACTTCCATCTTCTGGCCGTCAATCCAGAGCCTATACATTCTCCTCATTAGCCACTGCGTGAGAAACGTCTCGATTGAACAGGACCGCTGAACTGACGGGCTGGAGCCGAGCGCGAACTCCAACCCCATCACCTGATGGATCGGCGCCTGGTATCCGGGAATCTTGTGGAGTGGGAATGCTGTCTGCTTCGCAAGTCTGATGTATCTGATGCCGGGCACAGACTCGCCAAAAGCAGGTGATACCCACTTTTCAAGAGTCCGGCAGAGGCGATCCGTGTCAACATCGAAGTCTGGATCATAGCGAACCTGCGCAGCGTTCAACTCTGGCAATTTCTCGAGACTTCGAGGTAGCTGCTTCATGGTCGGCACAGTCGCTCCCTAGTACCAGTACCGGGATCACAGGAATGCCCCGCTTGAGGCCCGACTCGATCTCTAATCGGACAAAATCAGCGGGATCATCCAAGCGTCGGCGGCCGTGGACATCTGTCACTGTTATCCATTGTGGCCCAATCAGTACTAGGGTCTGTCTGACGAATCCTGACTCTAGTTAGAGGAGAATGGTGGCGAGGACCACCATCGCACGTTCATTGGCGTCGCGTCAGTCACCGGGCGGGATGCGCGTTTCGTGCGACCAGACCACCTGCCACTGGCCATTGCGCTTCTCGTAGATATTGGTTTGCCAGAATGTCCCGGAGTCCGTTGCGCCGCTGGTGACACATACCTCGATTCTGGCCTGGTAGCGTACTGCGGCCAACTGGTCGGAGACACGCACCGCAATGGGCGAGATGGGCTCAAACACCCGATAGGTGAACTCATGGGATGCGATCGGGTCCAGATACTCGCGCTTGCTCACGGTCGCGCCCGGTGGCGCAATGAGCTGGTATTCGTCGGCGTGCAGGCGCTCAGCCACCGCCATGTCCGCCTCCCGGAGCGCGCGCAGCCGCTCGCGCTCGACCGCGCGCAGCGCCTCTTTCTCCGCCGCAGAGGGATCGTCTTGGCCAACTTCTGCCGCCATCTCGTTGGGGTCTGCAGTCACAGGTCGCTCCTCTCATTCCCTCGCGAACCGCTGAATATTCGGGTGGGGCCCGCCTCTCCAGTCGTCAAGAATGCAAATAAACAGTGTATGGGTTCGACCCGGTGGTCGTCAAACTGGCGGCCACGCCGCCCGCGCGTCGGCAACAACGGCGCGATGCTCGCCCACGCCTTCTCCGTCAATTCGCCACGTCCCACCATCTCGCTACCCTCTCGTTCCAGGTGCCGTCAACACGAGTGTAGCACACCGCTCTCTATTCGTCAGACAGACCCTAGTAGCACACTACATTGCTGGATGGTTGTCGCGAGTACTTGAGGGAAATGGGCCCCTTTGGCAATCGAGTCGACGTCCTTGAAGATTGCATTCTTACCAAAGTGACTGACAAGACGTTCATACATTCGGTCGCAGGTTGCTCCACTATCGACTCGCCGATAGGAGATGAAGATCTTGCTCATATCTCTCGTTTCCTGCGTTGCAAACGGCGGCTGCTTATAAGTCGCCAAAAATATCTCATTGCGATTATTATAATCTCGACATCAAGGGCTCGCAATTGTCCGTGGGAGGAAAAACCAAGAAATGCGCAGCAGACGGCAACACACCAAGATCAAGCCACCAATTCGAGCTTGTGCAACTACCTAGAGCAAGTTGCGAGAGGCAAGGGCAGGCATGGGTTATGCAGAAGCCCCAGGTATGCGTGCCTATTCGACCGACCTGAAAGAGCGCTTGGTACGAGCGGTGGCCGAGGGTCAGCCCATGCGAGAAGCCGCTCGCCGTTTTAACGTCTGCGTGAACACGGTCAAACGCGCCGTGGTGCAGGAGCGGGAGACCGGCTCGCTGGAACGCAAGCCCATTCCGGGCTATCCGCGCCGCATCGGTCCTGGATCTGAGCAGGAGGCGGCGTTGCGGGCACGGCTGGCGGCAGCCCCCGATGCCACCGTCTTGGAGCACTGTGCCTGGTGGGCGGAGCACTCTGGCCAGCAACTGAGTGAAGCCACCATGTGGCGGGCGATCCGCCGGCTGGGCTGGACGCATAAAAAAAAGTCTTGGCCGCCAGCGAACGCGACGAGGAGGCGCGCACAACCTGGCGCGAGGCCGCGGCCCAACTCGATCCCGAGCAGTTCGTCTTTGTCGACGAAAGTGGCGCCAACATCTCCTTGACCCGGCTCTACGGTTGGGCGCCGCATGACCGGCGCGCCACGGGATCAGTCCCGCGCAACCACGGCACGAACACCACGCTGGTCGCGGCGCTCACGCCTGCTGGCCTGCAGGTGCCCTGGATGATTGAGGGAGCCATGAATACGGACGCGTTTGTCTGGTACATCACCGAGCAGCTCGCGCCAACGCTCAAGCCGGGGCAAATGGTCGTGCTGGATAATTTGAGCGTCCACAAAGCGGCCCGCATTCGCCAGGCTCTGGAAGCCCGCCAGTGCCAGCTCCTCTTCCTGCCGCCGTACTCGCCCGATTTCACCCCGATTGAACAGGCGTTTTCCAAGATCAAGGCCCTCCTGCGTGGGCTCGGCGCCCGCACCAAGGAGGCGCTCTGGGAGGCAGTGGGTTTGGCGGTCGAGGCCATCACGCCCGAGGATGCCCTCGCCTGGTTCGCCCATGCTGGTTATGTCCTGTCTGCTCTACCTACCTGAAAGTTGCTCTAGAATGTCACCCAGAACCAACACCCCAGACGGACTTGGCTTTCAACTGAGATGTAGCGCCATGTAGTCTTCGTCGAAGTAGTGGCCGTCGATCTTGAGCGCCCGTGGTTCTCGTCCAAACGGCTCGAAGCCCATGGCGAGATAGAGGTTCCGCGCGGGGACATTGGTGGCGTTGACCGCAAGCATCAACTGCTCAATACCGGGCGTTGCGCGGGCTTGCGCAATCGCGGCGTCGAGCAGCATCTTCCCCAGCCCGCGGCCACGAACCTCCGGCGCGACGTACATGCTGATGATATCGGCTTTATGCTCGCTTTTGACGCCATCCTGACGGAAGAGCCGGACCATGCCAGCCAGCCTGCCAGCGTCGTCGAAGCCGCCGAAAGCTGTCATGCCGTCGGCCTGGAGCCGCGCCACCGTCTGCTCCAATGGCCGCGCGTTCTCTTCTTCCCAGGATGAGCCGAACGCCTCTGGCTCTTCTCGCAGCGCGCGTAATCGCAGCGCCCTGAATTCCTCGGCGTCATCAGCCGTCAGTATGCGTATCTCCAAGAAAAGTGCTCCCAATCACAGTGGTTATAACGTCCTTCGCCCGCATTAGTATGCGCCAACCTCAGCCGCGCTGTCCACCTGGATATCCACCTGCACGTGCTAGTCGCCGATGAGTGACATGAACTCGGCACGGGTGGCCACGCCACGCTGAAAGACGCCGCGCATGGCGCTGGTGACGGTCTGACTACCAGGTTTGCGAATGCCGCGCATCGTCATGCAGTTTCCACTTACGATGGGCTTGCCATTACGCCGTACGAGGATCGCGCCTGTCGGGACGGAAACGCAAAACACTTCATCATCGAATGCTTCGGCACCACGGTGATATGGCTGGAGCTTACCAAACCATTTATACCCTTTGCCTGTTTCTCGCTTGTGCATTCGTACCTCAATACGCGCACAACCGGGATATGTCTGTATGCTTCCCGTCTTGCCTGTCCGTAGCAAGAGTTCCTGCATGTCGTCGATAAGACGGTGAGACTTGGACACATATTGCACGCGCATGGGATCGTGTTTGTAATAGTGGCCGTCGCCCAGAGCATACCAATGCAGGAATTCCTCGATCTGGCGCGTACTCATCTCTTTGATAACGGCGGGTATGTACTTGTCACCCGACTTGCCAAAAGGCGCCAATTCTTCATATAACCGCTTGTCGGGAGATATAAAGTGGATGTGGTGTAGGCGACCTGGTTGCGGTTCGCGTCGGAACCGGAAGGGAAGTCGTTGCAGGAGTGACCAGATCATGTCAGCATACTCACCAACGTTTTGGGAAATGACTACATCTCTCCGCCCTTGTCTCGTGCAACCTTCCGATAGCCACGCGGCCATGAAACGAGCATAGTCGTCACCAGAAATGGTCTCTCCCGCAAGTGTGATCGTGTCCATGTCGGGTACCGACCACCGAACGGCTTGTGGCACATAGAATCGGGTGGGTACTTGATTTGCTGGCATCACAGTCCATTCAGGCTTTTTGCTAGCATCAAATGTCCATTCCGACTGCATCACCACGCGATGATCAGGCGTAATCACTAGATCAATGGTGTCACTCTTCCAACGAACCATTGAGCCTTGGTAGTGATAGCGAACATACTCCGTTGGCACGGCAAAACTCATGTCGAGCGTCTTGATATCAACCTGCGCAACAGGCACACCTTCTTCAAGGCGGTCAAAGCGTACCCAGCCCTCTGGAGTCAGAATCTCTGTCTCGCGGTCATAACACAAATGGTCTGCCCGGATGACGATGCCGACGCCTGCAGGTTCAAGCGCTGACATGATCGCGTCGGCGAGTTGGCTGGAGAGGCGCTCCTGAAGTTGGGGGCGGCGGGCGAGGATTTCGAGGGCGCGGGCCAGCTTCGAGAGGCCGACGACGCGCCCGTTGGGGATGTAGCCGACATGCGCGACGCCATGGAACGGCAGGAAGTGGTGCTCGCACATGCTGTAGAAAGGGATGTCCTTGACGATGACCATCTCCTGATGGCCCTCCTCGAAGCCCACCCGCAGCACATCCTCTGGATCCTGATGCAGCCCGGCGAACACCTCGGCATACATATCGGCCACCCGGCGCGGCGTCTCGCGCAGCCCCTCACGCTCAGGGTCTTCGCCCAGCGCCAGAATTATCTCGCGCACAGCGCGGCGCATGCGGGCGATATCAAACGGTTTTGGCTCAGTCTCACGTTCCGGAACTGCCATCTTCCTTCTCCATCCATGTTTACCCGGTCGGAACACAGCATCGCTGCATGGGGCTCCGCCAGGCTCTCTTTGCATCACAGAATTCGGCGCAGGAAGCCCCCGCCGTCTGGCGCAGTATCTTCATCAGAATATCACCACTACGAAACCGATGAAGATGTGCTATATTGCCTGCATGAATATGGCCCTCACTGCCAAACTCAAATTGCACACAACGCCTGATCAGTTCCGTGCATTGCGCCAGACCCAACTGGCCTACCGCGCTGCGCTGAACTACGTCAGCCGCTATGCTTTCTCGCACGGCAAGATGAGCAATAAGGTGGCCTTGCAGGAAAGCACCTACGCTGACATCCGGACGCAATTTGGCCTGCCCGCGCAGATGGCCTGCTCGGTCCCGCGCCAGGTGGGTGCTACCTACAAGACCCTGTGGATGAAGGTGAAGGCCAACGCCGCGGCGCGGGCGGCAGGATACACTTCGAAGCGCTACCGGGGCCTGGACGCAGCTCCCAGTTCATCTCGCCCACCCTGACCTACCAGCTCGGCCATGACTACAGCTTCAAGACTGGCCAGCAGGTGAGCATCCTGAGCCTGGATGGGCGTGTGGCTGTGCACTATACCGGCTATGCGCGGCATGTGGCGCTCATCCAGCACGGCGCCCGTAGCGGTATCACCATCGGCGCGGCGAAGCTCTGGTACGACCAGCCCCGCAAGCAGTTCTATCTGCTCGTGAGTCTGGAGATCAAAGTCGCAGACCCGATTCCTGAGTCCCATCAGCGTATTGTCGGGGTGGACGTAGGCCAGCGCTATCTGGCTGTCGCTACGGACACACAGAACAGGACGGTATTCTTTCCCGGTCAAGCGGTGCGCGCTAAAGCGGACCACTACGCCCGGCTGCGGAGGCGCTTGCAGCGCAAAGGCACTCGCGCGGCGACACGACGTCTCGTCGTGATCGCGGGGCGAGAGAGACGGTTGAAGCAAGCGTGCAACCATTCTATCAGTCGGCGCCTTGTGGACGCATACCCGCAGAGCCTCCTTGGTCTGGAGGATCTGGCTCATATCCGCGAGCGGCCGCGCCGTAAGCGGGGCACGCGCGCAAGCACGAAGCAACGCCGCGCGAATCGGCGCGCGTCTGCTTGGGCATTCGCGGAACTGCACGGCTATGTGGCATATAAGGCGCTGCTGGCCGGCAGCATGGCGGTGAAGGTGGACGCCTACCACACAAGTCAGTGCTGCCCGCGCTGTGGCTACACGTCGCCAGACAATCGCCCTGGGAAGGGGCTGCTGTTTGTGTGTCATGGGTGCCATCTAGTCCTCCATGCGGACCTTGTTGCGGCCAGAAATGTGGCTCTCAGAACGCTTCTTACCCGGCAAGACTGGGTAAGAACGGGTGTTTTGTCAGAACGCCCTGATGTGTCGTACAGTGAAGCTAAAGCGGCATGGCGGCAACGCTATGCCGAATTGCGGTGGAGTCCAGACACAAGCTCCCAGCTTTAGCCGGTGGTCTCTGACATTCGATAGTATAGTGCCGGGTTACATTCTGCTGCGATGCGCACCGTGCGAATTGTCGCGTGTGCCTGCCGATCTGCTGCACAAACCGTGGCCACAATGGCCCACAGGTATGTTATACTATGTACAATTCCGTCGCAGTGTCGCGTTCGCGGATGCCTGAGCTTCCGGCGATGCACGGTAGCGCGAAGTTGCGCACCGAGGCCTGTATTACCTTGCGCTGTTATGCGAGAGGGAGGCCCGAGATGCGTTGTGAAGAGTGCGGTCGCGTGATCGACAACGCCGAGATGTGGCGGCTCGGCGGTGACCCGAATGCGCCAACGTCGCGTTCGATGCTTCAATTGTGCTGGGAATGCCGGATGAAGGGTGTGCCGAAGCATCGGCAGCAGGCAGAGATGGCGCCAGTCGCGCTCAGCGAGACGGCAATCGCCGATATCAACGAGGCGGCGCGGGCGTTCCAGCCAGGCGCGGCATAGGTTGTTTGCCCTGTAGCGCGGGTTCGTAGTCACGTGTAGGGTGAGGCGTCTCTTACAAAGGGACGCCTCTTGTGTTTTCCGTGGGAAAGTGGCGCTCAGGCAGCCACTACGAATAGATGGGAACGAGAAAGCGATGATACCACCGGACCATGACTTCGCGGCGCGCGTGCGGAGTAGTTTTGACCGACAGCAGGCGATGGCGCTGCTGGGCGCCCAGATGACCGAGGTGCAGCCCGGCATGACGGAGATTGTGTTGTCATTTCGCGAAGCGCTGACGCAACAGCACGGCTTTGTCCATGCGGGCATCATCACCGCCATTGCCGATTCCGCCTGTGGCTATGCCGCGCTGAGCCTGATGCCGCCGGACGTCGGAGTCCTCACCATCGAGTTCAAGGTCAACCTGCTCAATCCAGCGGCGGGCGAGCGTTTCGTGGCGCGGGGCCGGGTGGTGAAGCCGGGGCGCACGATTATGGTTTGTACGGGCGAGGTGGTCGCCGAGGGCGCGGATGGCGCCCAGCAGACGGTCGCACTGATGCAGGCGACGATGATGGTCGTGCGCGACCGCCCTGCCGTCTCGGATTAGAGCGCTTATTCTGCCGCGATACCGCCATCCACCAGGAAGAGTTGGCCCGTGGCGAAGCTGGAGGCGTCCGAGGCGAGGTAGAGCGCGATCCCGGCGATTTCGTGCGGCTGGCCGGGGCGGCCCAGCGGCGTCGCCTGACGGATCGCGTTGCCAAAGAAGGGATGCTCCAGCACCCCGGCGGTCATATCGGTGGCGATGTAGCCAGGGGCGATGGCGTTGACACGGATGTGGTGTCTGGCCCATTCGAGCGCGAAGGTGCGGGTGAGCTGCGCGACAGCCGCTTTGCTCGCCCCATAGACCGCCATCCGTGGCGTGCCGACGACCGACGCGACCGACGCCAGCGTGATGATCGAGCCGCCGCCCTGCTCGGCCATCCGCGCGGCGACGTTGGTGCACACCAACACTCCCCAATCAGTTAGCAGGTGCTGTAGCCATCCAAGTGTATCTCGACGTGGCCTAAACAACCGACCGCTGCGCTGCGGATGCATATCCAGGCGCACCGTCGCGGAACTGGTGGAGTTGGTCGCCACAATAGCGGCGTGACGCAGAAGTACCGCTCGTGTAGACTTACAAGCAGACAGATACTACAACAAGATAGCAGCCCGCATAGATATCCCTGACAGCCGCCGCCTGAGAGTCGTGGAGCATGCCGAAAGCACAGGGGGACACCATCATGGCAGAGTTGCTGCGAACCCGTTGTACCGCTGGGTGGCTGGTCATCACCGATCAGGCGATCCGCATTGAGCGCAAGGGCTTCCTGGGAGCAGGCGGGCGGCTCGATGTGCTCCCGCGCCCGTCGTTGATCGGCGCGAAGATGGAGAATAAGATGGCCCCGGTCTTTGGGAAGGGTGGGGCGACGACTATGATCTTCAGCGGCATGGGCATGACCATCAAGGCCGAGATGGTCAACCCCGGCGATGCAAAGAAGATTATGGAACTGCTCGGCTTTGCCTGAGCAGGTAGCCCGACGGGTGCTGCGCACCGCTGCGCTGCGTTTGGTTGGTCGCAGCACCCGCAGCACGACCCACCGAGCCTTCCCTGGAATCTGGGGAAGGCTCGTCGCATGATAGCAACACCGCAGCACCAGGCGCAGTGGATAGCAGCAGTGCTGCGTTTACGTCGTGCTCACTGCGCCCGGCTCCTGTTCTGCCCCAGACAGAAAGCAGGCGACCAGCCATGATCCGCCCGGAACCAACTCGTCATCCGCTGCGGGTATTGCATCTTCACTATTGCGCTTGCCGCAGCACCTGCCGCCCCCCGCTGCGCTCCCAAACCCGGTGGGACAATTGGGCTAGCAAGGATACATTATGCCATCCGCTGTGCAAAGCGGGTTAGGCCGTGGCACACTGTGAGACAGACGAGCAGCACAGTTCCCGTGAAAGAAGCAGCGCCATGTCACTCCCACCCGCCGAGCAACTTCTTGCCAGCGCGATTCAGTATCTTATCCAAGGTGAAGAACATGATGCTGCGCTGCTGCTGCTGTTCTGCGACGTTGACTACTCGAATGACACTTGGCAGTATGAAGTTGACTACAAAGTCAATACAGGGTATTCCACGTCCCGTTACAACCCCCCACCACTCCAACTCCACGTGACCGGGCCACGGGTCGTCTACGATGCCCTTGAACTACACGGACGTAGTAGTTACGACGGCTCGCCAATCGAGCAGAGCGCGGCGGTTCAACAGGCGTTTGAAGCAATCACGCCGCCCGGATTAACGTTTCACAGTTTCACGGTTCGCGTGCAGATGGTCGAGAATCTTGACCCGAACTGGCGCGCGGAACTGCAAGAAATTGCGCATGGGCGTGGCGTCCACAATCAAGGCGTGGAAATACCGGGGCGCAGCACCGTCACCTGGAAGGGCAACATCAAATTCCGCTCCGAGTCAGAGCGTCGCATCGCCATCGCGCTCGATGCGACGGGCGTACTGTTCCTGCCGAACTGCCTGACTCGCCTGAGCGCAGGGGACAGCCGCATCACCAAAGAATCGGACTTCCTGGTGTGTCGTGATGGCAAGTGGGGCATTCTGGAAGTAGACGGCCCATTTCATCCGCGCGCTGCCCTTGACCATAGTCGGGACAGGCTTTTCCAAGCCTATCGGGTGCGTGTGATTCAGCGGTACGACTGGCAGGAATGTTTGAACGATGCGCCAGGGGTCGTGCAACAGTTCCTGACCTTGCTGGAGAAGAATGGATAAGGACAGCAGTTGTTGTTGTGGTCGGCGCATGGCGCATCTGTTCCATTGTTCATGTGTACTCGCGGTACGTTGATATCAAGAACGGAAATTGGCGATGGCGTTGAGCCGGGATTGGGTGCATGACGATTACGAAACGGCTCAAATCTGCGAAAACGGGCACGTTGTCAACAGCTCAACCCGCTCACGCCCGGCAAACAACAAGCCGTACTGCACGAAGTGCGGAGCGCGCACGATCACTAAATGCCCCACATGCAACACGCGCATCCTAGGCACCAACCACTATCAGAAGGCGGGGCATGCTCCGGTGCCTTACACCATCACGAAACCACCGAGTTTTTGTCATAACTGTGGCGCAGCCTATCCTTGGACTGAATACGCGCTACACGTCGTGCAAGAAGCTGCGGAGAACTATCTGTTCGCCCGAAGACGCCGACATCGTGAAACAGAATCTGCCCGATATTGCCAGCGATACGCCACGCACGGCTCTTGCTGCCCAGAAGGTTCAGCAGGCAATTGATAAAGGCGGTCAGCAGATGCGGGATGCGGTCAAAGGCCCATTATTGCTTTTGGTTGCATCGGGTGCCAGGGCGATTTTTGCTTGGATTTCGACATAATGCCAATGTGGGTCACACTGGTATTACGGCGCAGGCGTGGACGATCATTTGTACATGCGCCAAGAAGGGTTGCATTCGTGCCAGATCTGAAAACACGCCGGCCATTAGATTCGCGGATTGCTGAAGCTGGTTTACTCGCCGGAAGTCTGGTCTTCGTTACAGGCGTGGTAGGTTCTGGCAGTCATACGTCAGGACGTTGACACTTGCCGTCGTCTGCTTCGCCGTAGGTGTACCCCTGACTGCAATGCATCTGCTGATACGCTCAGGCCCGCGTGGGTTCGCACGCACAGCGAGTCACTTCCTTGGACTTCTGAGTGCTTGTGTGCAGATCGTGGGCATCGGCTTAGTGTTCTGGAACTATCTTCCATTGGTGGGAATTATCCTCTTCGTTGCCTGCTTGATAAGTATGGCCTTGTTTTTCATAAACGTCCTGCAAGCCTTTGCCGATGACGCACTGCAACGCAAGGCATGACCCCACCCCTGGTACGGCTTTGGGCTATGCAAGTTCCCAGCCGCTGGCCGCTACATTGGCTCCCCCCTGTACCGGTCTGACATGGCCACTCGCTGCTTTCCATCGCGTTTCCTGGCTTTCCTACCTGCTTGTACACCGGCGCGAAGCCCCACTAGGCAGGGGAATTTGCGCTGGATGCAACAATGTGGTATGCCTTTTGGGTGGCCTACCATCGGCTGTATGGTACGCTTACCGTATCGTTGAACCGACGAAACGAAAGGGCAGCGGTCATGCAGTGGCACTCAGCATCGCTTAGCATTGAAGACCAATTGGCTGAACTGCGCGCACTGTGTGTTGCTCTGTACGATATGATATGCGATCAGCAGACCGAAGCCAGCGCGGAGCTTGCGCGCCTGCGCGATGCTAACGCACACATGCAACGCGATATCGAACAGTTGTGGACGGCGCTAGCAGCACATCACCCAACGACGACGGCACATCGCCCGGTAGACGGGGCACATCGCCCGGTGCCAGGGTCGCAGCCCCCTGAGCCAGAGCGCAAGACGAACAACACAGACTCAGGCTAGCTGCTGCAGCAAACAGGTATCACCGCGAAGGGATGTGATTCACGTGGCAACCACCAACGAACCGAAACAAAGCCAGCTGCAACAGGAAGCCACCACCCTGTCCCGCGTGCGTATTGCAGAGCAGGTCATCACTAATGTCCTTCCGCTTTGGCCATCGGGGCCTTAGCGGCGGTGGGTTCATTGCTGTTGCTACTCTACCAACGCATTGCGAATTACGTCGTCGTGCCAACGAATGTGCTGATGGCGATTGTCTTTTTCGGGTTGGGTGCCCTGATCATGCTTGTGCTCGTTGCGGTGGGGGCGTACGTCGGTATCGGCGTTGCTATCCGCCGCAGCAATGCCATTGCCTTGGCTGCGCTTGGGGCAGTGGTTGGCTATGCTATCGGCGTAAGCATTAAATCGGGTACATTTGGCACTCTGTTCCGCAACGCGGCGAGCAAAACCGCAGCCACAGGAACACCCACACAGACAACGAAGCCAGACCCAACCAGCGCCCCCGCTGCTACGAATGATGCGGCAGACCTATTCGCAAAGATAACGCATGACACCCCATCCCCGACAGACTGACGGAGAATCGATTTCCTAACAGCCAGCCGAATGTGTAGGAAGCCAGGCCTGTTTTGATCTAATCGCCGCAAGGCGGCTCTTGGTCACAATCATCGTCCGGCTCTTATGGTGTCGTGATAACCTGTGACGCTGTGCGGTTCGGGCTTCCTGCTCGGTCAGGTATTTTTCGATGGCGAGCAGGGTGAGTTCAATTGCATTATCCACATAGATCGGAGTGACAGATGGGCCGTGGCCAGATATGGCTTCATCCACATCGGGAAGCAAGATGCTACGCGGCAGGTGCTTATAGAGCCAGACCACCCGGCGATTGTGCACCCCCATGCGCTGCGGTTGATAACTATAGCCACCGACCACGACGCCAAGCGAAAAATGGCGCGTGCCCTTGTGTCCGTCATGCAGTGGCATCGCCACAAAATGCCCTGGCTTTATCAGCCTGTGAACGCCCATAGCGACCGGGCGATGTTGGCATTCGCTGGCCGGGAAGCGTCTGGGTACACGGTCGCACAAAGCGCGTCGGTCAGCGCCTGCTGGGTGGGGAAGGTGGTCAGATTAGGTACTTGCTCCCAGTACACACTGGTCGTGTCTTCCCACAAATCTAACTCTGCCGTCTCATCATGGTGGCCCGACCAGATACCCCAGAATTGGTGGTTCGCTCATGCGTATCTGTCTTCATGTGTTGCCTAAGCTTTCTTCGTGGTATCCAACCTCTCTGGCAGTGTCACCCGCCGCACGCCGTATGGACATTGGCAGCGATGGTGTCGGACTGCCCGTTTCATATGCTTTCGAGTGGATACTAGCAGGCCACACGATCGTCACATTGGCACAGCGCTGAATCCCAGTGCTGTCACATGGGGGAGCACGGCCTTTGGTCTTGACCTTACCATTGGCCTTCCTATTCCCCTGCATGATCTGCTTGGATCATTCCCAATTCAGCAAGGTGATGTCGCCAAAGTCTTTTGCACCCATCCTATCGACTTTCTCTGGTGCACCTTGATGTAGCTCCAGCGGGTCATATCGGTCAGTTGGGTGGCGTTGTCACACCAGATGCGTGCGGCATTGTCTTTAAACCGCTGCACTTCCACGGTTTCTACGCCTTTGGTTTCGATGATCCAATGCGTGCCATCGGCAGCTATGGCGACGAAGTCGGGATAGTAGTAGCGCAGGTTAGCGATGTGGTCGGTGTATTCGATACTGAACTGAAGAGTCTGTCGGAATCTTGCACCAGGCGATGATGTCTGGCGCATCGTCAAGGAAACGCGCAAACTGGCGCTCGTAGTCGTTCGTGCAGGGCGCGTAGTTCAGGATGACTTGTGTCCTCGGCGTCGCATTGGGGTTGGAGAATGGGAATGGCTGCACCTGCGCAAGCTGCGTCCGGTGTCAGAGCAACTCGGCACCTGTTCTTCCACGATCTTGTTCGCGCAGCGCGTTGGTGAAGAGCTCGCGTACAACATGCGCCACCGGTACGCGACTCATCGCCTGAATGAAGGTCGGATCGCCAGGTCTACGGCGCCGCCGAATGCCTTGACGGCGAAGAACTCTTGAACCTTCGGTGCCAGTGCGGCAAACTGCTGGGGAGTTTCAGGTCGCTGGCGATCAGGCGCGCATAATAACCAATGACTTCATCGGCGGTCTGTGGCGTGGGAACGGTGTACTCGCGGCTCGAACTCACGCTCCATCGTGACGAAGTCCTAGCCGTCGTAATGGAAGGTGCGCTCGTGTTCGTCCCCGGACTGCGTGGGAACGGCGGGCAAAGGAAGCGACGGACGTCCAGTGCATCGATTTCGGCAGTGATCGAGCGCTTGCGTGGCAAGGACGGGCGTGAGCTGCGGGATGGCAATGTTATACTGGGCTTTTTCGGGAAATCGCGCTGGATGGTCAGGATAGTGAGTTTGTCTTTGCCCACCTGAAATTGCCCAGTTCAACCTGCTCCAGTTGCTCCAGGTTATCGACGAACTGCATGAAGCCCGAAGTGCCAATGATATCCACGCGTTCGTGTAGCCGACGTTTTGACCCCGGAACATCAGGCGTAGACCCCGACCAATGGTCTGCTCCGGAAGGATGTTCGCCTTGGCGGAGTAGGGGCGCAGGCCAACCACCACTGTCACATTCTGCACATCCCAGCCTTCACGCAGCATCAGCACACTCACCATGCGCGTTGATACGGCTATCGGGCAAATCTACTTCACGTGCGGCCTGACGCGCAGCGTTCAAGGTCTTTCTCGTTGATTTCGCCTTCGCTGTCGGTATGAATCACCAGCGTCTCGGCCAGCGCAAAGCTCTCTGGATAGAGCTTCAGCTAGGCGCGCGCCGACTTCGTGCGGCTTCGGCATGCTCGTGAGCATGATGAAAAGCAGCGGGCGTTTGCCCAGCAGGGCCAGCTGTTCGCGGTATTCACGCCAACGGTAGACGCCCGCCACCAGAAAGCCATGGTACTTGACGCTGGCGATATCTGAAGCGACCACGTCGAGTATCGGTGACGCCTTTATAGGGACGCTTGACGATACCATCGATGATAGCTTGTTTCAGTGGATAGTCGGAAATGCCCAGGGGAAGAGCTGGCCTTTGGGGAAGCGCGGCGTCGCCGAAAAGTCGAGTTGCGCGGCGATGGTCGCGCAAGCATGCAGGCTTTGGACGACGCTCGTTCCAGCCACTGTCTTCGTCATGAGTGTGGTGCGCTTCGTCGTTGACGACAAGTAGGGGCCATCGCGCTTGTGGATGCGCTCGATGAAACCAGCGGACTCGCCGAGCGTAGGTGGCGCTTTGGGGCCAAGCACAGCAGCCAGTGGCTCAGATTCTTCGCCACTGCTGTTTATCTGGGCGGTCGTAGAGTTGCTGAATATTCGTGAGCAACATCAAGCCGTCGGACTGGGCGTTCGGGATCACCACGCACGACCGTCTCGACATCCCAAAAGAAGCGCATGCTTGTGGCATCACAGGATCTGTCTGGAAGATGCGCCCACCCGCGAAGTCTTGAGCTGAGTCGCTCCAGTACGATGATGTTGGGCGCAAGAATCAGATAGGTGCGGGCATAGTTATCATCGCCGCCGCCATGAGCGCATTGAAGTATTGCCAGACGATTGCCAGCGACATCACTTTGGTCTTGCCGGAGCCGGTGGCCATCTTGGTGGCGAAGCGCGCGAAGGTGTCGTCTGGTGCCAGGCTGAATGGCTCATCCGTGCGAGCGAACTGCTCGTAGAGTGGCTGGCGTGTGCGGATACGCGCAACTTCATAGACATAGATCAGAGTCTCGATGGCGTCGCGTTGGGCGCGGTGATAGGCGAAGGACGGCCTATCGGGCAGCCGGTGATCGTTGGCGAACCACCAGTTGAGCAGCCGCTGTGTCACCTGCGTAGCGCCAGGATAGCCAGCGTCGCGCCACTCGGCGACCTTTTGACGGAGAAGCGGACGCACGGCGCGGTCTTCAAATATTCTTCGACTTCGAACAGAGTCAGTTGAGCAGCGTTCTTCTGCGGCATGATGCGATGTCCTTCATGTTAGCAACGGCGTTTGATACCCTGCCATGATGACCGTAATGGCCGTGCCCCGCTCGCCCCAAGCCGCTGCGCGAGCTGCACCATCGCGAAGTTCCACAAGTTTGCTATGGCAACTCCAGCAATATCTGGAAGCTATCTGGTACCTAAGCGACGGTGATGGTCAGCGTTTTAGTGGTGTCGTTGCCAAGAATGTCGATGATCTTGATGACGACGGTGTAGGCGCCCGGCTGCTCATACGTGTGGCCAAGATGCAACTGGAGTTGTGGGTCTTTGCGGGTGCGATAGGTCTGGGCCATGTTGTGGAAGGCGTCACCCTGGTAATCCCAGTCTACCGCCCAGTAGTCAATCCATTGCGACCAGCGGGTGATTTTCGCCAGTATTTCGTCAGGCACATCGTTGTAGGGCGCGAGAAAGTCGGTAAGCGTGATGGTGGCGTACCTGCCATTGGGACGCTCTGGGGCGTCGAACATATCGGATGCGCGCTGGCTCACCGTTGCACTTAGCGCGCCCAGTTCGAAGAATTTGATGTCGCCTTGCTCGACAGCACGTTTTTCCAGCACTTCACGTGGGATGGTCTTGAAGCGGATGGTAACGTTGTTTTCTGCCGCCATCTGTTTGGCCACTTCATTCAATTCGAAGGCGAAGTCCCAGCCAAGGACATCGACCCCGTTGCTGGCAGCCTGCCCGCTGGCGCGCCAGAACTCTTTGACGATGGCGCGCACGTCGCCAACGGAAATGGGGGCATCCACGCTGCCGATATGCACCAGCCGCCCATCGCGGACACCGTGCAGCCAATTATAGCCTTCGATGGGCTGGGCACCATACAGATCGAGCATGAAGCGGCGATAGGCCAATTGCGTCTGTGGCGCCTGGGTCATGTCGCCTTTGGCGAACTCGGCAGCCTGCCATGCCTGGCGCTCGTATTTGCCAAGATTCTGCACCATAAATGGCTTGACGCCGGGGATCCCGAGCAGCCGCTTGCGTGTGGTGTGGATGGCAAAGCGGCCCAGGTCGCAGGTGATCCAGCGGCGGCCCAACTTTTCGGCTGCTGCCGCCGTAGTACCGCTGCCGCAGAAGCAGTCGAGCACAAGATCACCTTCGTTGGAAGATACACGGATAATTCGGTTGAGCAGTGCTTCGGGCTTTTGAGTGGGGTAGCCCAGTACTTCGTTTCCGGCATGCTTCAGGGCAGGTATGTCAGTCCATATGTCCCCGATTGGCTTTCCTGGTGACTCATCAGCATACTGTTTGAGTCTAGGATAACCTGATTTAGCCGAGTACACGATTCTCCCAGCAGCATCCAGTTCGCGCATCTTTTCGATTGAAAACAGCCACGTGCGGCGATGCCCGTTCCAATCGTAATTCAAGTTGGGTCTATCTTTGTTGTAGTTTGTCAAATTCTGGGAAGCGAAACGTCGTCCAGTTTCCTGCTCAACATGGGGAAAAGATTCTTCGAGTTCGTCAGCTTCATACTTTTGAAACAGGGGTAATAGCACTGTCTGGCTAGAATTGGCATAGTACAAGATGGAATCTGTAATTGCGCCGAATTTGTAATCGGCATTTCCATGAGCATTGGTTCGTTTCCAACAGATTTCGTTTCTGTAACCATCTGAACCAAAAACTTCGTCAAGTACGACGCGCATATAACTGTTGACACGGCCATCGCAATGCACATAGATGCTGCCATCCCCGGCTAGCAATTCACGCAACAGTACGGCGGTTTCGTAGAACCATTGCAGGTAGCTGTCCAATCCACGCCCCAGGTATCGCGGTAAGCTTTCTGTTCGACCATGCTCGGCTCTTTGGTCAGGCTTTCGTCCGATTCGGGAACCGTGGTCGTGAAGGAAAAGTCACTGCCGGTGGCAAACGGCGGGTCAATATAGATCAGGTTAACTTTGCCCACGAACTCCGGGAGTAGCGACGGCAGCACATACTTCTTGTCGCCCCAGATCAGGCGGTTGCGCCATTCGCCAGGTTGTCCCTGTGCCCAAAGGCCAAGCTGGTTGGCGCGTTCGACGCCCGATTCGTTAACTGTTTCGACCGTCTGGAAGGGGAGCGCGATCCTAACCGGGGCCACCCGCTTGCCATCCTTGTCATACTTGCCATCCCACCTGAGTTCGGTCATGCCTTCGCTCCTGCCTACTAGCCGTCAGTCTGTAGCAGCACCAGTATAACGCAGCCAGCCAGTGAACACTAGGGGGCAACTACACTCCATGAATCACACTTCAACAGCCACCACCCGACGACGGTGATCATCTGGAGTGCCAGCAGTCCAATGGGTGCGACAATAGTTTGCCTATGCCCTGCGGGCCACTGATTGATTTGCGGCTCGCTAGGTAGCCATGAATCGCACTGTGATTGTGTTCCATTCCTGTCCATGCTATAGTAGCTGAAATCCAATGATGGCAATCCGGTAAACGTACAGGCAGTCTGGTAATAACACGGGAAGTAGCATGAGCGTATGGCCAGCGCACAAGTTAGCCAGGAGCAGTTCGCTCAACTGTTCGCAGATAAAGATCTCACTCCACAGAAGATCTATGATGCCCTAGACGACACCCCCTTTGAGTTCTTTGTCAAGTACGTGTTTGAGCAGGCTGGGTATGTGGTTGAACATACCGGTTATCAACATGGGCCCGGCCTTGATTTGAAGGTGTCGACAGGCGCGGCGGGTGTATTGACATTTCATGCGGGCGTCCAGGCGAAGCACTTCCAGCCAGGCGTGACGAAAGTGACAGCGCCACAAGTCGTCCATTTGCGTGGCGGATTGCCCCAGGTGCAAGATGTCAGGGGATATTTTGTGACCACCAGCACGTTCAACGACCAGGCGCTGGCGGAAGCGAAACACGGGATTCGGATATGGCCGATTGACGGCGACCATCTCATCCGATACATCACCTATATACGTGGCTCGCGCGTCGCGGCTGCACTTGACACTGATCCAGACCCGATCCTTCACAGCAACCCACTCGCGCCGATTCCGCCGGAAGTCTTCTTCACTGCCGATACGATCACGCGGCGTCCAGCGAAACAAACAACCGTACTTTCCCTGGCAAACCATAAAGGTGGTGTCGGGAAGACCACGTCAGCGCTCAATATCGCCTTTGGATTGGCAGCCCAGAACAAGCAGGTGCTGCTCGTCGACTTGGACGCGCAGGCGAATCTTACACGTGCGTTGCCCCCAATGGGAACAAGCGCGGCACGCCTGCACATTGGCGATTATTTCACCCACAAGCATGCGCTGGCTGACTTGATTCGCCCAACGCAGTTCAAACACGTTTGGCTTATCCCATCGGACAAAGCGTTGACTCATTCCGACATGGGCATAGCCGCTGGTCCCGGAGCGGAACTGCGCTTTGTGCGTGACTTGCATGCCCCCGATATCGCGCCACCACAAGCATTGGACACCCGTCCCTTCGATTGGATCATCATCGATACTGGGCCGCATATGGGGCTGTTCACCCGCTCGGCGTTAGCGGCGTCGCATTATGTGATTTTGCCGCTCGCGCCCAGCGTCTTCGCCGACTTGGGTCTTGACTTGGTGATGCGTACTGTGGAAACCATGAGCGCGCTCATCAACGCGCCAATACGCATGCTCGGCGCGTTGGTCACCCAGTGCAAACCGAAACCAGATAAGCTTCAAGAGCAGCTCTTGGCGGCGGCGAAAATTCAATTAGGCACTAAGGTGCCCCTTTTCAAGGCCCAGATACCGCTTGACAAGACGAACATCGAAAAGGCGCACATTGAAACCGGTCAGGGGAAGAAGAAGAACATCTTCGACCACAAGTCTGCTGCGGCGCAAGCCTATACAGCGGTTGTTCGGGAGATCCTTGATCATGACCAATAGAAGTGATGTGCGCTCACCGATCGCGGTGGAACGTACGCGCGAAGTTCCGCGTACGACGCGCATGACGCAGCAAGCGCTTCGCGAACGTGGGGCAGCGGCAATAGAGAACCTAGGCGCAACACTGCAACTGCCGGAGACCGCTCTCGACTCGACGATTCTCGCGACGGCGCTCGCTGAAATCGCTGCGGATGAATGTCGGCGTAATTCAGAGTTTGCACGTGCTGTGCGCACACGCTATGACGAAATCGCCGCCCTACGAAGCGCTGGGGCTGGGGGCAGCCGAGCGCGTGGATCACGTATTCCAGTAAGTGAACTGGTTCCCATTGGCAACATCCCAGGATGGCAATCTGATCCATTCAGTCCACCGAATCCACATATCCTGATACAAGTCTATGGACGCGCCCAACTCGCGCGAGCGCTGGATGAGTACACCGTGGAAGCGCTCAAACAAACAGCCGCTACGTATGAAGCGAAGTTTCCGGGAACGAAACCCACCAACCGCGGGCAACGCGCTCCACTGATTGCCTACATCGTGGCGCAGTACGACCGCGAGCACACAAGTAGGTGAGTAGACGGGACACATCGATCTGGGATCTTGAACGTTACACTAAGCGCCCAACTCGTACGCGCCATGGATCAACATGCTTATTTATCGTGTAGCGCGTTATGACCACTGATAGCCTTGTGGGCTGCTGATTGGGTACGGGCATGGGGCAGGCGGCCACACTCCGCTTTCTTTCGCGCTGCTGATGCGCTAGACTGGTACATGCAAACAAACGCGTGGAGACGCTGAAGGGAAATCCAATGAGCGAGTTTCGCCCGACCTTTGTCAGCCATGCCCACGCGAATAACGACCTGTGCGACCGCTACGTCGCGGCGCTACGCGCTCGCGGCATTGATACCTGGTACGATCGCAACGATGCCCAGGCGGGCCACTTCCTTGGCACGGATATACAGCATGAGTTAGAGCAGCGCACCGCCTTCGTGCTGCTGATGACGCAGCAGGCGCTCGAATCATTCTGGGTGCAACTGGAGTTACAGGCGTATCTGGGGCTGATGGCGCAGGATCGCTCACGCATGCTGCTGACGGTGTGTGTCGGTCCCTGCCAGGTGCCACCCTTCCTGAATGCACTGTTCTGGATCGATGCCCAGGCGATGCCCTTCGACCAGACGATTGATACTATCGCCACCGCGCTGGCGCTTCAAGGGGCTGTATCCAATATACTGCCCCCACTCGGCCCGGCACCACCGCCAGCGAATTGCACACCCGCGCCCGCTCTGACACCTACCAAGCTCTATAACCTTGGCTTCCGTGGCTACAGCATCGGCGGGATCGAGCTCATCCTGCCGCCGCTCGGCCCAGTGCCTGCGGGTGTCTTCACGATGGGCAGCGACAAGACTCATGACCCACAGGCACTCGCAGATGAGATGCCACATCATCCAGTCGACTTGGGTGCCTTTGCCATCGGCGTATATCCTGTCACCGTGGCCGAGTACGCTTGCGCTGTGCATGCCAAGGTAGTCGACGAGCCGCAAGGAACCCTGGGCACAGACTGGCACACGCAACAGGCGCATTCCGATCATCCAGTCGTATGTATCGCATGGAACAATGCTGTTGCGTACACGTCCTGGCTTGCAAGGGTTACCAATCAGCCCTGGCGGCTGCCGACTGAAGCTGAATGGGAAAAGGCAGCACGTGGAACCGACGGGCGCATCTACCCTTGGGGCGACGGCTTCGATAAAGCACTCTGTAACACTCCCGAGAGCGGTATTGAGACTACAACGCCTGTAGGCAGCTATCCAGCGAGCGAAAGCCCGTACCATGTGCAGGATATGGCAGGCAACATGTGGCAGTGGACTAGCAGCCTGTTCGCGCCCTACCCTTATCATCAGGACGATGGGCGAGAGAATCTCCAATCCCCCGGAAATCGGACGCTGCGTGGTGGTTCGTGGGACTACGTTGCCAAGTACGCTCGCGCGGCCTATCGCTACAGCTACAGACCAGATGTTTTTGGTGGCATTGCTGGCTTGCGTCTCGTCTGGGCTATTGGTCCGACATGAGTGATGTGACATGAGTATGCAGGCCGATGAACCGTGTTTGAATGGGCGCAGCCACGCAACCCGCCTGTGCACAGCCACGCGAGCAATGGTGTGCCCTGCACCACTTTGAGTCGCTTTCCTTCTCCCCACCGATACGCTAAACTGGTGCCTACAAGCAATCACGCGGAAAACGCTGGAGAGATAGATGGCGACACCACAGGTCTTTGTTAGCCACAGCCACACCGATAACGAGTATTGCCGTGCGTTTGTGGCGGCACTACGTCAGGGACTCGGCGACGAGAATGCGGTCTGGTACGATGAGCATAATCTCGGCTGGGGAGCATTGCGGCAGGCCATTGACCGAGAACTCCTGCAGCGCCAGCACTTCATTGCGATTCTGAGTCCGCCTGCTGTGGCTTCTGAATGGGTCAATATCGAAATTGACGCCGCGCTCTCGTTGCTGCGCAAGGGCAGTATGCAGACCCTTCAGTTTGTTACAGCGGTTTCGTGTGACGTGCCGCCCACCCTGGAACGCTATAAGCGTATTGAACGGGCCGGTGGACCCTACCTGCCCGCCGACGCCGCGATGAAAGCACAGGCAGTGATTACCGGGACGCGTATTCCTGACCTGCCAACCCCGTCCCCAACGAGCGTTATGCTGCCGCCACTTGGCCCAGCGCCCGCACCCGCGAACAGCACACCTGCAGACCGCCTGACATCCACCCGGCTGTACGAACTCGGCTTTCGGGGCTACGCCATTGGCGGGGTCGAGTGCATCCTGCCGCCGATCTGTCCGGTGCCGACAGGTGTCTTTGCGATGGGCAGCGAAGACGATTTCGAATTGTTGGATGTGGAAGAACTACATCATCTTGTCGACGTAGGCGCCTTTGCCATCGGTCAGCATCCCGTCACTGTAACAGAATATGCTTGCGCCGTGCGTGCAGAAGCGGTGCGAGAGCCCCCAGAATCAGCGCGTGTCAACTGGGAGTTGCAGCAGAATACCTGGTCTGGTTCTGAAAACCCTGTAACTTGCGTCTCCTGGAATGACGCGCTCGCCTATGTACGCTGGCTGGCGAAAGCAACAGGACAACTTTGGCGGCTGCCGACTGAAGCCGAGTGGGAGAAGGCAGCGCGCGGGACAGACGGACGCACATATCCTTGGGGAAACGCGTTTCCTGTGGGGAGCACGTTCAACACGGCGCAGTGTAACACACGTGAATTCGGCCGCTTCCGTTTGAGTTCAGTGGGTGACTTCCCTAATGGCGAAAGTCCTTATCATGTGCAAGATATGGCGGGCAATGTCTGGGAGTGGACGAGTAGTCTTTTGATGCCGTATCCATTCCAGGAAGATGATGGCAGAGAGAGTCTCAATTCTACTGAAAACCGGGTGCGGCGCGGTGGTTCGTTTGGGAATGATGCTTATCGTGCACGCTCAGCCTATCGCGCTGGCGACAGGCCTGATAAATTCTACAATACCGTTGGCTTCCGTCTGGCCTATGCAAGCAGATGAATCTATGCCTGAATGGTCTATGGCCACGAAAGCTGCTCGCACGCAGCCGCGTAGACAGACCAGCTTCTTGTTTATCCAGCGCGGTTCACAGTCCAGGTACATGGTGTTCGCGCTCATGCCTTCAGGCGTCGGTAGCGTGATCTTCCTGGCCTTCATGGTCGTCTTGCTTTCGCTTCGGCAGGTCGGGCTCGTCGACAAGTGCGTCAAATTCAAGGCCCGGCACGTCAAAGAGCGCGTCAAAATCGGCGTCAGTCGGATCGGCGGGGTGCTGCTCTGGGTGCGGTGGGTGCTTCAGATGCTGCGACGATTGCCGGGACGGTTCTCGCCAGAACGCCGCGGCAGTGCTTTGGCGCTCTCGCTCTAGCTCCCACGCGAAGGTTTCGGTGCGCTGGATAGGGCTAACTTTCGCATACGCCAAGACGAGCTCTCGTGCTTCGCGGATAGCGGCGAGCGCTCCCCGTAGGTCATCACCAGCCAGTGCGCGGGCCAAGAGCGCGTCGGTGTGACGGTCTAGCTCGTCGAGACGCGCCAGGAGAGTTCTTGAGCGTAGCATCGCCGTAAGCTCCTTCGATTGGTGAATCATGTCGCGCAAGTGTGCGTTGGCATGCCGTTGCAACGCTGCCCGTGTGACGCCATACTGGCGCGCTATGGCTCGGAAGCCGTGTGCATGCTCCACGATCTCCAGATTGATGGAATCAACCATGCGGTTTGAGCAGATTGAACATAACCGAGCCATAGCGGGCCTTCTTTCACGCTCAACCAGCGCGCATGTCCATCTCAGCGACCTTGGCGTCTAGTCGTGCCTGCCCCTGCGCCATCGCCACCCACAGCCCCGCCACGGCGTCAGGATCGGCCAGGATGGCCGCGAACGCCGCCACCTGTTCAGGGGGCCAGTGCGCTGGCGGGTGTGATGCGATCCCGCACATGCGGTCGGTCATGTACTCGGCGTCGGCCAAGAGCCGTAGCTTCTCGCCCAGTGGCAAGGGGTCGGCCAGGAGCACCTGCCGATACTTCTTGCGCCGTTCGTCAACCTGTTCCTGCGCGCGACGCGCCCGCGCTGATCTTCCGCTCATGTTCATTCCCCTTATCTACTCGCCCCATGGTTGGTGGTGGAGCACACAATACAAAGTTCAATGACCCTTACTGCGCTTACTGCGCTTACTGCGCTCCTTATGCAAAACTTGCGCGGTGCGTGATAGGCAGGAACACAGGGATCAGGTAAGGGTGATGACAGTTTTGGTCTGTAGAACATTAGTACGCTATCAGTAGTATAGTTAGTTAACAGAGTTATCCCCTTCCTTCTGTGTTCCTGTTTCAATCTGCGTAGGTGCGCAGTAAGCGTGTTAAGCGCAGTAACCCGTAGGCTGATTGCTACCATATGATGATGTTCCTATCCTGTGTTCCTAGTGCTCCGCCCCCGGCTGGCTCGGTCGGCGCGACGTATTCCCACCACGTGATTGGGCGTCCGCCGCTGGCTTCCTGATAGGGTCGCACCTGCTTTGCTGCGACCAGCTGCTCCAGCGTGTGCTCAATGGCGCTGGCCTTTTCGTGGCGGCTGAACAGCGCCGTAATCTGCTCACGCTTCATGCGCCCGCCTTTGAGCGCCGACAGGATCACGTTTGACATCGGGTCGGCGACAAGATCGCCAAACAAGAAGTTGGCGCAGCGTTCGCAGTAATCCCAAATGGCCAGCGCCGCCGTCTGGTGCGCTGTGGTGATGACCGACGAGCCATCGAGCGCAGCCAGAATCAGCGAGAGCCGGATGACGATGGTGTGCGCGCGTGAGCAGACATCTTTGGCCATGCCTTCGCGCGGTGGCAGACCGGGGCGCGTTCCCTGCCGTAGCTGGTCGTAGACTTCGTCCCACTGGGCAGTGGCGTCCGCGGCGCGGGTGACACGCCTGACTTTGACGGCCTGCTCTATCGCCTGTATCCACAGCCGCGCATGGTTAGGCACGACCTGGGAGTAGTCAGGCGGGTCGGGCAGCGACTGCACACGGCGCGTATAGAGCCACAGGATTCTGTTGACGAATCCATTGGTCAGTTCGACATCGTTCAGGCGGCGGGTTAGCTCCCCCGGCGTGATCTGCCCGATCAAGCCAAAATGCGGTTCGCTCGCCGTGCAGGGACTGGATTTGCTGGCGCTTTGCGCCTTGGTGGGGCTGTCATACAGGATGCGAATGGTCGTAGACAAGGTGTTACCGTCGCGCCCCATCACGGTCAACACACGGGCAAATTCGGGTTCGAGCGCCAGGAGCCGCTTGTCTTCCACACCAGCGTCTACCACTTCGGTCGTCTTGTTTCGCGTCTTCTTGTCGGTCACCTGTTTGGTGATATCATCGCGCATCTGCCAAATCAGCCCTTCGCCGCTGGCGAGTCCACTGATCCGTGGGATGTCCACCGGGTCGGGAGCGCAGGCGTTGTCACTGATGGCGCTGGCCGTTTCGACAATCTCGGTGGGTGCGTTCGTACTGTCGCTCTTGTTGTCGCCCGTTTCGCCTGCCGTCACCGCATAGAGCACGGCGTGTTGCTGCGTTGCGCCGACCTGGATATAAGGGCCGCGCCCCATCGCGATCCCCGCCATCACCACGAGATTCACCAGGAGCGCGCCACTATCGGCTTCGATGTAGGGTTCGATCTCGCGGGCAATGCGCCCCAGCGGCCCGTGGTAGGCGGCGCCATCCATCAAAGTAGGCAGTGGGCGCACTTTGGTCACCTTGGGTGGCTGTGATCCCATCGACGTGGCGCCTTTGCGCTGGTCGGTCGTCCAGACGCCCCCGCCGAACACATCGTCGCGGGTGCGCGTGGAGAGCAGTTTGGCGATTTGGCGCTTGACGAAGGTGCCATACACCGGGTCGGGGCGTGCCCATTTGGTCAGCCGCGCACGGCCTTTGGCTTCATCTTCAGGGTGGCGCAGGTGCGCGCCCTGGCTGGACAGCATGGCGATCTGTCCCAGGTCGTTGCCTAGATAAAACGCCAACTTGCCCCAGACCCAGTAGTCGGCGACAGAGTCGTCGTCGTCCACGCTCGACAGATCAGCGTTGTCGTAGATGGCGGTGAACTTCTCGGCGTCGGCGTCGCTGCGGCAATGGTCGAGTACATCGGCATCGGCCATGCCCGTTGGGCCAAAGTCCGGCTCGGCGTAGAGTCCGTTGATACCGGACACCGGGTCACCGCCATCGCTGCTATCACCTGTATCGCTGCCCCAGACTTCGTGGTGAATCTTGGCCAGCGCGTCGCTGATGTCGTTTACCGCGGCGGGAGTTCCCGACACCCGCAGTCCGGTCAGGTGGAAGTAGCGGCCACGGTCATACATCTCGACTGCGCCGCCCTGATAGGGGTGCTTGTGGACGGCACCGGGAAGACTTCCGCGCCCGATCAGCTTGACGCCTTTGCCCGACACACTGAACTCGGTGTAGGTGTGGCAGCGGTCAATGAGCGCCTGTGCCCACGGCAGAATCTTGCCGTCCACTACACAGTCATCCAGGTCGAGTCCGGCGTAGGGTGGGGTGAGCACAAATCCTGGGCCGTCGTAGTCATAGCCAGCCACCACAGCCATCGCCTTGTCGTAACTCGCCCAGGTGCCCGCGTTGGTGGTGCTAGCCTTCTGGTTTGGTCGATGGGGATCGTAGGGCACCTTGTCGTCTTTACCCGACCCATCGTTCCTGGGAACCAACTTGGCGGCGATCCACTGCTCCAACGCCATCAGCGGCGCAGGGATGTTGTTGTAGGGGCACTCGGTGTCGATGGGGTCGCTGTGGTGGCCGTTCTGGCCGTGATCTGCGCCGCTGGGGTTGGTATTTGTGCTATACTTCACGCAGGTACTTCTTTCTGCTTGATGGGGGTACACTAGCGGTCGGTTGGGCAGGATCGAAAACAGGCCAACCGGCTCGCGTTTTCGGACTGAACAGGGCTGACACACGGGCGGGTGTCAGCCCTGTTGCTGTGTACAGGGACGACTTACAATCTCCGAATGCGGGGGATCGGCAGATGCACCGGCCCGACACCCTGGTCGGCAGGCGCCAGTGCAGCGGCTTGCCGGATCGCCGTCTCGATACGAATCCGCAACGGTTCGCGGAAGGGCAACTGCCCGTGCAGCGCGCGGCTAAGATAGCCCGCGTTCATGCCGATCAGCGCCGCAACTTCCTTCAAGGGCACGTCCATCACCGCCAGGGCGATGCGCGCATCCTTCGCGGTCTTGATTTCAATCTGCTCCATTGCTCTCTACCTTCTGTGTCCTGCTGCGTCGTGTCTCGTGGCGATGTAGAACGATCCTGCACACATTTTCCCATAAAGATAAAGAAAGTCGCAAGGGCAATTTCGGCGTGCGCTCAGGATTCATCAGGGCTGATCACCATTTCGGTGTCACTTTTGTATACCTTCAGTACTGTTCCTATACCACTGCTGATCGCACGGCTACGCCGCCTGCTCTCTACAGCGTGGATAGACATGAAGAAACGGTGATGGAGTCATAGGTAGGCAGACAAGCGGTGTGTTGGGGGTGGCGCCGTCAGTCGTTCGGCGTCTCGTCGTCGTCGTCAGGGGTGGGGGTTGCGGCGGGGGCAGACTGCGCGGCTAAGGCGCGGATCGCTGCGGCGATCTCGTCGGCTTCTTCGTCGCTCAGTGGCCCAGGGCCAAAGAGAACAAGCGTCCAGTGTGTCTTGGACTCGTCATCGGGCATGGTCATGACTCCTTTGTTGCCGGGAAGTCTCCTTCGACCAAACAGACGCCCACCCCACTGGTTGGCGGGACGGGCGCTGACTCCTTCCTTTTTAGTTGTCGAACGCCGCACGCGCTTCCGTGAACGTCTCAATCTCTGGGTGCTCATCCCAGAAGTCGAGCAGACTTTCACCTGACTCCCACTCGTCCGGGGTCGGGTCGGCGTCATCCGTCTCGCTCCGCAGTACGCTTCCGAGCGCCAGTAGGCGCGTGCGCCGTAGTGCTCTCTCAGCGCCCCGCAGGTCATCGACGGCGACTTCAAGCTCGCCCGCCTGCGCATTCTGCGTGAGCCACCCCCTGCCTTCCCCCACTTGCAGGAACGTCATCAACTGCGCTGTCACGGCCTGCTCGTCATGCAGCAGGCGGGTCAACTCATCAAGGCCAGTCGTGTCCATGCCAATCTCCTTCATGCATCGGTCGGGTGCGACTGCCGCACCTGATATCTCCATTATCGCACAAAAACGTATAGAAACGCAATAAAACGTGTATCCAGTTGCGAAATGGCATGATAGCGGGTATACTGTGAGTAGGACGCACTGAATCTCTCAGGCGCGTCAGTCAACGAGCACATGGTAGGGGGTGACACGATGCCCAGTGGTAGAGACAAGGACAAGCAGCCGAAGCGGGTTATCTTGCTGACGGCGCAGGAAGTGGCCGACCGTCTGCGCGTCAATCGGCAGACCGCCGTCCGGTATCTGCGTGAAGGCATCATTCCCGGCGGATTGATGATTGGGGAAGGCGGCAATGACAAGACAGGCGCGTGGCGTCTGCCAGAGAGCGCGCTCGACGCCTATGTGGCCGAGCGCCAACGCAACGTCGTGGAGCAATTCCAGCAGACCTACGAGCAAATGAAGCTCCAAGAACAGCCCGACAAGTCCGACAAGGACGACGAGCAGAAGGACTAACCGCATGACCATTGGAGCCATCTTGCTGCGCGTCTCGACGCAGCGCCAGGCGGAAGACGACAAAGCGTCCTACGACGTACAGCGCGACGCCTGCTTGGCTTATGCCACTGCGCGGGGCATCGACGTGCCAAGCGATTTGATCTGGCAAGAAGTCGCCAAGCGCGACCAATACTGGGTGCGCGACGGACTCCAGGCAGCGCTTGCCGCCGCCGAGCAAGGCCGCTATCAAGCGCTCATCGTGTGGCGATTGGATAGGCTGACAGATGACATCGGCAACTTCCTGCGCATCCTTGACCGGCTGAAACAACATGGGGCGCTGCCGTGGAGCGCCACCGAGCCGGATGTTGACCTGAGCACACCCGACGGGCTGTGGTATGTTCACACCAAACTGCATTTTCAGGTGAAGCCGGAGCGCGGCACCACCGCCACCCGCACCAAAGAAGCGCGCCGCAAATACACCGAACAGGGCCGCGCTTGGGCGTCGAATCGCGCGCCCTACGGCTACAAATGGGTTATAGACCCCACCCGCACCACGAAGTACGGTGATGTCATCGTGCCGCTCAAAGAGCGCTGCGAACCCGACCCGCTCACCGCGCCCATCGTCGTGCAGTCGTATAGGTGGGTGGCCGAAGGGCGCACCTTGTACTGGGTCGCACGCGCGCTTTCAGGGCATGAAGATGGCGGCATCCACAAAGCGCTCACGCCGCGCGCCTACTCCGGGATGGGCGGGGCCAATCCGAGTGGGCTGTGGATCGACTCGGCCATCGTCAAGTTGCTCAAAAATCCTGCCTACAAGGGCAAGTATGCCGCCTATCGCTCGAAGACGGTGAAGCGCACTGACGGCTCCGAGAAGACGATGCAGGTGGCGCTCCCTGAATCCGAGTGGGTCTATGTCGAACCCAGTCCAACACCCGCGCTGGTATCACCCGAACTGTGGCAGCAGGTACAGCAACGGCTTGCCGCTAACCAGCAGTACGCCGCCCGCCACACCAGCCCGGAGCACCGTATCGGCCCGGAACAGGCGTTGTTGTTTCGGGGCATGGCGCGCTGTGCGGTCTGCCACGGCCCGATGGAAGTGAAATCGGAACTCCGCCCGGACGGGGGGCGCGGCTATCACTATCGCTGCACGCGCAACTGTCGCAACATGCATGTCTGCCCTGGGGTCGGCTGGAAGGTACATGCCGAAGACTTTGACCGCGCGGTCTGGGCGGCGCTCGTCGCGACGCTGCGCTCTCCTGACATCTTGACGCGGCTCGCCCGTCGCAGCCAGGCGCGCGATCAGGCGCTGGCCGACGGCGTCGCGGTGATTACGCCCATCGAAACGCACCGCGCGGCACAGAAGAAGCTCGCCGACAAAGAGCGTGAACTCGACAACTTCACCGCGCGCACCGCCAACATCGCGCCTGGTGACCCGGCGCTCCTCGGCTACGAACTGCGCATGCGCGCGCTGGGGGCCGAAGTCCTAACCTTACGCGACGATGTCGAGCGCGCCAAGCGCCAAGCGGTGAAGTTCGAGCGCGTCGAAGCCGCCGTCGCTGAGTGGGAAGACTATTTACAGCTATGGCGCGACAACGCCGATCTGTTCGAGCCTGCGGAGCTATTCCCCGGCCCATAGGCGTCACTGGCTTGAAGCCCTGGGCGCACGGGTCATCGTCCAGGCCCAGGGCGTGGACGGGCCGCTGGCCGTGCTGCAACTCCACCTGACCCGTCTCGACATCGGGACGGCGCAACGCCTGCCAACGACACGGCCCTGGATGTGCCAGTGAGGCGCTGCCCGCCGAACCGTGGCGGCAAGGGCCACCGCCGCGTTTGCCCCAGGCGACTGCCATCTTGGACTACCTAGCCACCCGTGATGGCGGCGACGGCGACAGCGACGGTGTTGCAGAAACTGGGGATACGCCTGACTTCATAGCGAATCGTTCGTGCAGAGGAAGAAGGTCGCCTTCACATTCGTCGTCATGATGGCGTCCCACTCGTCCTCGGTGACCTCCGTGCTGCGCTTCCAGATCGGGCTGATGCCCGCGTTGCTCACCAGCACGTCGAGCTTGCCAAAGGCCTCGTAGACCTGATCGACGGCCTGTTTCAACTCGTCCAGTTTCGTCAGGTCAGCGGTGAAGGTGACCGCCTGCCGTCCGCGCGCGCGGACCTCCTCCGCCACCTGTGCCAGTTGTTCCGCAGAGCGCGAGACGAGCGCCACATCCGCGCCCGCATCGGCCAGCGCCAGAGCGATGACGCGCCCCAGCCCGCGGCTCGCGCCCGTCACCAGCGCATGGCGCCCGGCGAGCGAGAACTGGTCGAAGACGCTCGGTGTCTTGGGGGATGTTTCCTCAGACATGGCAGGTGTCTCCTTCTCTCGTCGTTACCCGGCGATGCTGCGCACATGCTCCGGGTTGCGGACGGTCATGATCTCGTAGCCATCGGCGGTGACGAGCACCATATCCTCCAGCCGGACGCCGCCCCAGCCGGGAATATAGATGCCCGGCTCGTTGCTGATGACGCTGTTCGGCTCCAGTTGCTCGCGTTTGGCCAGTTCGGCGTCGGCTTCGGGCGTCGGCACGCGCAGCGTCGCGGTGACGGGCAGCTCGTGAATCGCCAGCCCGATGCCATGTCCCAGGCTGTGGAAGTATCGTTCGCCATAGCCCACATCTTCGATCACCTTGCGCGCCGCCAGATCCACGTCACGGCCCCTGCGCACGCCATCGGCCAGCGCCTTGAAGCCGGCGTCCTGCGCCTCGCGGACGATGGCATAGAGTTCGGTCAGCTTCGGGTCAGGCTCGCCGATGCAGAAGGTGCGGGTGGTGTCGGAGCAATAGCCGTCCACGCGGCAGCCGAAGTCGATGAGCAGCGGCTCGCCTGGGCGCACCGGTCGGTCGGTGGGGGCGGCGTGGGGCTGCGCGCCGCCGGGGCCGCAGGCGACGATGGTGGGGAAGCTGGTCCCGCTGGCGCCCAGCTCGATCATGTGTTGTTCCAGCAGGGTGGCAATCTCGCGCTCGGTCATCCCTACCTTGATCTCGGTCAGCAGTTGCTCGAAGGCCTCATCGGCGACATCGGCGGCGCGGCGCATCGTGGCGATTTCCGCCGCGTCCTTGACCGCGCGCACCATCTGCACCAGATCGTCGGTGGGCAGAAGCTCGGCGTCTGTTCCTAGCTCACGATGCAGGCGGCTGTAGCGGTCATAGGAGATCCAGTCTTTCTCGAAGCCCAGCCGCTTTGTCCCGTCCGTTTTGATCGCCTCGGCGACCACGTTCCACGGTGTCGCCTTATCGGTGGACAGCACCTGCACGCCGCTGGGCACGATCTCATCCTCGACGCCGCTCAACTGGAACGTGCCCGCCACCAGGCCAAAGGTGTTGGGCGTCACCAGCACCCAGCCCGACGACTCGGTGATATCGCCATCGTGGGCGGTGAAGCCCGTCAGGTAGCGCCGATTATACTGGCTCGTGATGAGCAATCCATCCAGCCCGGCCTGCGCAATCGCCGCGCGTGTCCGCGCCAGTCGTTGTCCGAAGTCTGCCTCTGCCATGGAATCTGTTGTCCTCTCCAAACTCTGGGATAATCTGGAATGTGTCCCGCCAACGACCGCCGGGAACCTGCTGTTCAGTATGCTATGAGTATGACATGCGTCTGCCATAGTGCGCCAGCCATCGACGAGTTCCCCGGTATTCAGGCGTGCCGCGCCAGACCTCATCCGCCATCGGCGCCGTACTGTCGGTGCAGGTCGCGCACCTCCTCCACACGCTCCCGGGAACGGCTTTGCAGGAACCGATCGAGGCGGCGCGTTCCAAATCGATGCGCCTGGGCTGCCTGCCCATGAAGGCGCGCCTCCTCACGATAGCGCGTCTCCGCCTCCGCCAGCATCTGTAGTCCTTCCGTTCGCTTGCCGCGATGTTCCGCAAGGAATAGCCCGAGGATCGCATATGATTCCGCTATTGCATCGATGACATCTGTATTATCGGTCGCGCGTGGGGAAGGCAGGCTTTCGGGCGTAAGCCTGAGCGTTACGACCAGGCTCTCGCGATACAATGTCTCTGCCTCGTCCAGGTCGCCGCGCGCTATGGCGCATTGAGCTAGGTAGCCGAGATAACGCTCTTCCTCAAAACGATCACCAGCGGCGCGGGCCAGGGCCAGCGCTTGCGTGATGTATTCTTCTGCCTCCGCAAAGCGTTCTTGCGCGTTGAGCCAGAAACCGATATTGCCGAGCGCGATACATTCCGCCCGCCGATCGCCCTTTTTGCGGGCCTTCGCCAGATTGTTGCGCCAGTCTCGCTCTGCCCGCACTGAGTATGGCACTTGTCGCTCAGCCTTGAGCCGCCGATCATCAGCTATCCACTCTTGCACCTGATCAATGCCAGCCCAAATGCCGCCAACGGTCAACAGCATCGCTTCGACTATTATGGGCAAGCTGAGTAGCCCGCGATCCGCCGTGGGGAAGGCGTGCTGTATGACAGCCCTGCCGAATACCCAGATATAAATGCCTGCGAACGTTCCACCGACACAGAGTAGCAGAATTCGCGGGATGGCTATCCACCAGGGACGTGGGTAGCGCGGTTTACGCTCGGTCGATGAACCCTCAACTGACATAGCGTTGTCGCCATCTGGTCTGGAGTCAGTCATGCAAGCACACCTTGAAACACGAGACGGTTCATTTGTGTTTGTAGAAGGGATTGCGAATCTTGGCCAGAGTAACATGCCGTCTATGTGCGGTCAATCGCATGCTGGTGTATGTTTTTAAGCGGGCTACACCTGTTCTGGGCGCTGGCTCGATACCAGCGTACGGTAGCGCAGGACGAGGAAGATGATGAACGCGAACGCGCCAATCAGGTTGAGGTAGCCAATCGCAAAAACGGTGAAGAGCAGCGGATCGCGGTTATGTAGGTGAAAGAACGGCGCGAAGCCATGCGCTACCTGGTTCGCCATGTTGAGAAAATAGAAGATGAACTCGGTCAGCAGGAAAGTGAGCAAGAGCCAGTAGCCCGCCCGGCTACCGCGCCGCACCAGCAAGAGCCAGCCGACCAGAAACCAGACGAACGTGGCCGCCAGTAGCGATGTGCCAAAGAGCGGCGGCAGCGCATGATGCGGCAGGTAGTAGAGGTAGAGGTAATAGGGGATTTGCGCGAGATAGTTTGCCCCAACGACCGCGAGAATGACGTACATTACGGCATTGTTCGCCGAGTTCTTCATGCTGCCCTCCATGCGTGAGGCGAAGTATTGGAAATATATCTATAAGCAAGCTACCAGTTACTGTTCTCGCTGGTGTTCTTCTGGCCCGCGCGCCACTACATCGCCATTGTATGTCACAGGCAGCCCGAAACGCTGCCCGGTTCGTCGCAGAGTTGTCACATGACTGTCGCGAATATGTCGCGGGGGGTATAAGGCTGGTTCAGTCGCTTTTCTCGCGGCGCACGATGTGGATATCGGCGCAGAGTGGCGCCGCCAGAGTTCCCGGATCGTTGGACAAGCGCTATGAAGGGAGATAGTTGTTAATCTGACCTGGCTCTATCGCACGAACTGGCGACATCGCGAAACCAGCTACGTCGCGCGTGACGATGAGCTGAAGTCCAGTTGCTTGAGCGCATGCTATCTGTACATTGTCTTCAAAGTCAGAGCCGGACAGCGCACGCGCCGCTAGCAGCACATCGAGTGTGACGGCAACGATACCAAATTCCCGCAAGCATGTATCCACGGCTGTCAGAGCATCGGAGCCACCGACAATGCGGCGTCCGATATAGAAAATATCGGTTAGCGTTGAGGCGGCCAGATAGGCCACAAGAAGACCAGCCGAACGTGCTTGCCAGAGATCCGTGGCATGATCGAACCAGGGCTGACGTTGGAGAATCCGATCCAGAACAACGTTTGTATCTAACAACACGCGAAGCGGTCAGATGCTGGCCTATCAGCCACCATATTTCTCCATCTTATCCTCATCGAGCCATCGCGCAACAGTCGCGTCATCGGGAGGAGTCTGCCCTTCCCGGGCGAATATGCCTGTCAGGGGATAGGTATCAGGCTCTGCCAGTGGCTCTGTTCGCGCATTGGACTGCGGGGCCGCAATAGCATGGCGCAATATTGCCTCAGCTAGCGCCAACTGCTCATCGCGTTGCCAGGTTGCGACGACCTGCAAAATAGTATCTCGATCAAACGCCGGTACAGCCATATCTGAACTCGCTTACTCAAATATCGCCAACATTGGAATCAGGCATATGCGCAACATAGCCACGCCTCTATTCTATCTCAAACGGCCAGCAGCCACGTACCCGCGGCTATGGAGTCTTAGCCGTTCTGCACCTCGCGCATGCGCACGATGTGGATATCGGCGCAGAGGAGCGCGCGCAGCAGACGCTGAGCGACCGAGGTGCGAACCACGAGCGTTGCGTGGTGGGCTATGCGTAGCGCAGTTCACGCTAACCGCGACGTACAAGTACCTGTGATGGTTCTATGATCACAATGGTGTTCTGTAAGGATTGGCCAGCCAGGCTGCGGAGCGCTGCCAGGATGCGCTGCATCTTGTTTTCTCGCGACCAGTGCTGAGGAAGCTCAATCAGGATAACGCCGGGATGTGGAAGTGGAAACTGACCGGTGTCACGTTCAAGATCATGATCCTGTGTGATGAGCGTGGCGCTTGCGGTTCGAGCGTATGCGAAAACGTCGGCGTCTGGACGAGTCCGCAGTCCGACACCATAAGCATGTTCGGCATTATAGCCTTCACTACGGAGGAGGTCTATCCGTCGCGCAGGAAGGTTCTCATCCACGAGAAACCGCCAGCGTGACGTCGCGCTGCTAGCTGGCGGCATAGACAGTGGTGGAACTGAGCATCTGCGCCGCGTAGCCAAGGGCGGCGCGAATCTGCTCATCCGTCAGATGATAGTCCTGCATGATATCCTCAAAGGATGCCCCACCCGCCAGTTCACCTACTACCACCTCGACAGGTACGCGCGTCCCCGCAACCACTGGACGTCCATGGATGACCTGTGGATCAACGGTAATCCCAGGAAATATTTCTTTTGCCATCCGCTCCTCCTCGCCAGCCATCATTGATGCCCACGCAGTGCTTGTGCGTCTATATTCTATCTCAAACAACCAGCAGCACGTACCTGCGGTCACGGAGTCTTAGCCGTTCTGCTCGCCTCGGAGGCGCACGATGTGGATATCGGCGCAGAGCGGGGCGCGCAGCAGACGCTGGACAACTGATGGGCGCAGTAACTCCTGCCACCAGCGACGCGGCGCCGGCTGCCCGATGACAATGTGCGTCACATGCCGTTCGGTGGCGAGCGAGACCAGCGCCGCCGCCACATCCGCGCCCTCGATGCAGAGCGTCTCGGCGCCCAAATCTTCCGCCAGCCGCCGCGCCTCCGCCAGTCCGGCATCCTGATCGCAGATCGCCAGGTGGCCCGGCGGCACAACCGCCACGGCGAGCAGCTGCGCCTTCAGACCGCGCGCCAGCCGCCAGCCACTCCGCATGAGCCAGCGCGTATTGGGTTGCTTATGGAAGGCGACCATCACCAACTCGGCCGGTGTCGTTCGCGCCATGCCTTTATCGCGTTCAGCCTGCTCCTCCATGAGCAATTCTAGTTGTGTCTCGGTCTTCTCGGCGACACGGCGGAGCGCGAGATCGCGCAGGGCGGTGAGGTTGCCCTGCGAAAAGTAGTTCGTCAGCGCACGCTCGGCCCGCTCCCGTGGATAGACATTGCCATGCCGCAGCCGCGACCGCAACGCCTCGGGCGCGATGTCCACCAGCTCCACCTCGTCGGCCTCATCCAGCACGCGATCTGGAACCGTCTCGCGCTGACGCACGCCGGTTATCGCCTCGACGAGATCGTTCAGTCCTTCAAGATGCTGAATATTGAGGGTGGAGATGACCGTGACACCTGCCGCCAGCAGTTCCTCGACATCCTGGTAGCGTTTGGCGTTGCGCGAGCCAGGCACATTGGTATGCGCCAGCTCGTCCACCAGCGCGACCTGCGGATGGCGTTGTAGCAGCGCATCGAGGTCCATCTCTTCGAGGGTGACGCCACGATAGGTCACTGGCCGACGCGGGATAACCTCCAGGTCGCCAATCTGCGCCGCCGTGAGTGGGCGGTTGTGCGTCTCGACGTAGCCGACGACGACATCCGTCCCCCGTGACCTGCGCCGTTGCCCCTCGTTGAGCATCGCGTAGGTCTTGCCAACGCCAGCGGCCATGCCGAGGTATATCCGTAGCTGGCCCCTGCGCACCTGACCAGACGCATGCTGCTCCGCGGTTGCAGCCGTGTTCGTGCCATCGGTCGCATCGCGTAAGTCGCGTAACTGATAGCGATCCAGCAACTCATCGGCGCTGGGCCGCTCATCTCTTTGTGGGCGATCGCTCTGCACGCGCTCCCTCCGTTCGCGGAGCCTGCCAGAAATGCCACCCGCTCCGTAGCCAATGTGCTGTCATGTACAGACGACACGAGCACCATTTCATTGCAGTCGTAAGGCGTCTCCTCAAGCTATGGGCTTCACGGTACTCTTGCTCTTGCAGATGTGCCAAGCGCCGCCTCGCCGCCTGCGTGCGCTCATCCTCCTGAATGCGCGCACGCTCCTCGGGCGTCGCCGGCACGAGACGAGAGCCATCCCATACCCAGTATTCTATGTTATGATCGCCATCCCAGGGATCGGGAAAGTCCTGCCATACATCAGCCAGTTCATCCTGGTCCTTATGTTCGTGTTCATTCTCATTCTGGTATTCTTGCATATGCACCTACCATCCTTTCCGATGGCAGCATTGACGGTCTCAACAGCCTGGCTCACTGGTTGGTGTGTACGCCATCCAGCGCCAGGTTGACCTCGAGTACGTTCACCCGTGGCTCGCCGAAGATGCCTAGGAAGCGCCCAGTGATATGCTGGTCGATAATTGCTCGCACCGCAGCCTGGCTCATACCACGCGCTTTCGCGATGCGCGGAATCTGGTAGTAGGCGCCTGCCACCGAGATATCTGGATCGAGACCAGATGCCGAGGACTCCACCAGATCAGGGGGAATCGGCGTGCCTGCTGGCACATCAGGATTCTCCTTCTTCAACTCAGCAATCCGTTGCTGGACGGTCTTTGTCAGGTTGGCATTCGTCGGGCCAAGGTTCGAGCCTGCCGAGTTGTCCGCCTCATAGGGCGAGGGCGTGCCTTGCAGGTTATTCGTCGCCGAGGGCCGCCCGTGCAGGTACTGCGGTTGCGTCCAATACTGACCGATGAGTTTTGAGGCGACCGGCTTACCGTTGCTATAGACCAGCGAGCCGTTGGCCTGCGACGGGAACAGCACTTGAGCAACCCCAGTCGTGACGACTGGATAGAGGATACCGGTGATAATGGTTAGCACCAGCGTGATGATGATCGCCGGGCGGAACTGGCGGAGGAGTGCGCGCCAGGTGCGGTCCTCGCCCTCCGGCGCTACAACGGTATCAGGCGCTTCGGCGGTTGCTGTGGACTCCGCGCGCCCATTATTACGAGCCATATCAGGGGCCACCCTTATCTATTGCTGTACGCCAACGCTACGCCGTCAGATGAAGCGCAACGAGAATGAGATCGATTAGCTTGATGCCAACGAATGGCAGGATGATGCCACCCACGCCATAGAGCAGCAGGTTACGCCGCAGCAGCGACGCCGCCCCCACCGCGCGATACTTCACCCCACGCAGAGCCAGCGGAATCAGCGCCACGATGATGAGCGCGTTGAAGATTACCGCCGAGAGCACCGCGCTATGTGGCGTCGCAAGCTGCATGATGTTGAGCGCCTGTAACTGCGGATACGTCACGACAAAGACCGCTGGAATGATCGCGAAGTACTTGGCGACATCATTGGCGATGCTGAATGTGGTGAGCGCGCCGCGCGTCATCAGCAGCTGCTTGCCGACCTCGACGATCTCGATCAGCTTCGTCGGATTCGAATCGAGGTCCACCATGTTGCCCGCCTCTTTGGCGGCCTGTGTCCCGCTATTCATCGCCACGCCGACATCTGCCTGCGCGAGTGCGGGGGCGTCGTTCGTGCCGTCGCCAGTCATCGCCACCAGGCGTCCGCCACTCTGCTGCTCGCGAATCAGCTTCATCTTGGTCTCGGGCGTCGCCTGCGCCAGAAAGTCGTCGACACCGGCCTCTTCGGCAATAGCGGCGGCGGTCAGCGGATTGTCGCCGGTAATCATGACCGTGCGAATCCCCATATGCCGCAATTCATCGAAGCGCTGACGCATGCCGGACTTGACGATGTCCTTGAGGTAGATGACCCCAAGCACCCGCCGCGGGCCATCACCGACATGCTCGGCAACCACCAGCGGGGTGCCGCCCGCGCGGGCAATCTCCTCGACATGCGGGCGCAGATCGGTGGGGATCGCGCCGACGCCCTCGCTGACCCAGGTAATCACTGCGTCGCCAGCGCCCTTGCGGATCTGCTGCCCCGCCCCTACCCCATTTGCCGCGATATCGACTCCACTCATGCGAGTAGAGGCGCTGAACGGGATCAGAGTCATGTGCGACTGGTTCACCCCCTGCCCATCCAGTTGATACTTCTCATGTGCCAGCACGACGATGGAGCGGCCCTCGGGCGTCTCATCCGGCAGCGAGGAGAGCATCGCGGCCTCGGCTAGCTCGCGCTCGCTTACGCCCGTGACTGGGATGAACTCGGTCGCCATGCGATTGCCCAGCGTGATGGTACCTGTCTTATCCAGCAGCAACACATCCACATCGCCCGCCGCCTCGACCGCGCGCCCGCTCATCGCCAGCACGTTGCGCTGGACCAGCCGGTCCATCCCGGCGATGCCAATGGATGAGAGCAGCCCGCCGATGGTCGTCGGAATCAGGCAGACCAGCAGGGCGACCAGGGCAGTGATCGAGACGGGGCCACCCGAATAGATGCCGAATGGCTCCAGCGTGACCACAGCCAGCAGGAAGATGAGCGTGAGGACCGCCAGCAAAATGTTGAGCGCGATCTCGTTTGGCGTCTTCTGCCGATTGGCGCCCTCGACCAGCGCAATCATGCGGTCGAGGAACGTCTCGCCGGGATTGGATGTGACACGGACGACGATCCAGTCGGAGAGCACCCGCGTGCCGCCGGTTACAGCGGAGCGGTCGCCGCCGCTCTCGCGAATCACTGGCGCCGACTCGCCAGTGATTGCCGATTCATCCACCGAGGCCACGCCTGAGATGACCTCACCATCGCCGGGAATCAGGTCGCCCGCCGATACCAGAACGAGGTCGCCTTTGCGCAGCGTTGGCGCCGCCACCTCTTCATAGGCGCTCTCTGGGCCAACTTCTGCGCCTGCGCTGCTTTGAATGCGCTTGGCGAGCGTTTCGGTGCGGGCGCGGCGCAGCGTATCGGCCTGCGCTTTGCCACGTCCCTCGGCCATCGCCTCGGCGAAGTTGGCGAAGAGGACGGTGAACCACAGCCAGACGGCCACGGCGCCGATGAAGAAGCGGTCGCCAGACAGGCTGGTATCGAAGATCGAGCGCACGAATTCAATCGTCGTCACAACGCTACCAACCTCGACGACGAACATCACCGGATTCTTCGCCTGGATGCGCGGATCGAGCTTCTTGAAAGAGTCAACCAGCGCGCGGCGGGTGATCGTCGGGTCGAAGAGCGATGCCCCCCGGCGCGGGCGGCGCGACTTGGCGGTCTCGCTGCCGATTCGGCCCGGCCGCACCCCGGCCTGCTGTGGCGTCGTATCTCTATTTCTGTCAGTATGTGGGTCTTGCATCGTAGCTACCTACTTCAGCCTCTCTGAAACGCCCTAGAACGACTTGCCTGCCTGCATCAGCAGCTGTTCGACGATTGGCCCGAGCGCGAGCGCTGGGAAGAACGTCAGCGCGCCAACGATTAGAATCACTCCGACTACCAACCCGGCGAAGAGTGGGGTATGCGTCGGCATGGTGCCAGGTCCTTCGGGCGACACCTTCTTACGGACCAGCGAGCCAGCTAGCGCCAGCACTGGCACCACAAAGGCAAAGCGTCCGATGAGCATCGCGAACGCGCCGGTCCAGTTGTAGAGCGTGAAGGAAGACGTGCCTACTGTGGTCGTCCCCAATCCCGCGAAGGCCGAGCCGTTATTTCCGGTCTGCGAGCTGAAGGCATAGAGAATCTCGGATAGGCCATGCGGTCCGGGATTGAAAATGGCGTTTACCCCGGCTGAGGTCACAATGGCGATCGCGGTGAAGCCGAGGATCGAGAGCGGTAAGATCAGGATCGCGAGCGACGCCATCTTCATCTCATACTGCTCGATCTTCTTCCCCAGGTACTCCGGTGTGCGCCCCACCATCAGCCCGGCAATGAAGACCGAGAGGATGGCGAAGACGAACAGGCCATAAAGCCCCGATCCAACGCCGCCGAAGATGATCTCGCCAAGCTGGATGTTCACCAGCGGCACCATGCCGCCCAGCGGCGTATAGCTATCGTGCCAGCTATTGATCGCGCCGCACGAAGCGTCGGTGGTGATCGTCGCGAAGAGCGTTGAGGAGGCGATGCCGAAGCGCATCTCCTTGCCCTCCATATTACCGCCAGGCTGTGCCAGCGACCACTCATTCGCTGTCTGGTTCACCCCAAGTTGCGCGATCTGTGGATTGCCCGCCTGTTCCGCGCCAAACGCGATAAAAGCGCCTAGCAGGAAGATAACGCTCACCGCGCCGAAGAGCGCCCAGCCCTGCTTCGTGTTGCCCGCCATCTTGCCGAACATGTAGATCAGTCCGGCGCCGAGGCTGAAGATGGCAAGCATCTCGATCAGGTTGGTGAACGGCGTGGGGTTTTCAAAGGGATGAGACGAGTTGGCGTTGAAGAAGCCGCCGCCATTAGTGCCGAGCTCCTTGATGATCTCCTGCGAGGCGACTGGCCCTTGCGCGATGGTTTGAACGAAGCCTTGAATGCCCGTGACATGCGTGTAGGCGTTGAAGTTCTGCGGCACGCCCTGCCAGACCAGCACCAGCGCGAAGACGAAACAGATCGGCAGAAGAATATAGAGCACGCAGCGCGTCAGGTCCACCCAGAAGTTGCCCAGATGCCGCCCACTGCGGCGCGTGAGCGCACGGATCAGTGCGACCGCCAGCACGATGCCGACCGCCGCCGAGACAAAGTTGTGGAAGGCAAGCCCGGCCATCTGCGTGAAGTAGCTCATGGTCGTCTCGCCGGTATAGTTCTGCCAGTTGGTGTTCGTCGTAAAGCTGGCGGCTGTGTTGAATGCCAGCAGCGGGTCCACCGGGCCAAGTCCCGCTGGATTGAGTGGCAGGTGGTCTTGTAGCCGCTCGATAATGTAGAGCAGGACCATGCCGACTCCACTGAAGAGGAGCATCGAGTCCGGCGTAAATCTTCCAGTTTTGCTCCCTGGTCTCATCTACACCACAGACCCAGTAGATGGCGCGCTCGACAGGCCGCAGCACATAGCCGAGCCAGGTTCGCTTGCCAGTGAATACCGCCGTGAGATAGAGGCCCATTGGCTTCGTGATGAGCACCAGCAGGATGAAATAGACCAGGATCGTCGCGACGCCGTTAAACGTAAACGACATACAGAACAGCCCCCCTAAGAACTTGTCGGGACGCAACAGCGCCACCACCAGGTAGATCCCGATTGCTAGCGCTACTAGACCGGTGAGCAGATACTCGATATTCATCGCTCGCTCCTCAATCCATCCTCAACTTCTCCTCGCGAGATGTTTGCCTGCACGTGAGCGTTGGCGTGCGGCTCGCGCTCGTTGCGCTGGAGCCAGGCAAGCAGTGCGAAGCCCAGCAGGGCAATCGCGAGGGTACTCACAGTGAACAAAAGTTGGCCCATGTCGCGCCTTTCTCACCCCTGGAGGCGATCGCACGCGTAGGCGAAGGCGATAAGCGCGGCGAAGGCAAGGATCGTGATGACGATGAACAAGAGGTCGGCCATATATAACTCTCCTCTACGTGGACAGGGAATGATCCCCTACAGGGTCCTCTATTGGGGCAGACTCCGCGCCTGCCTGGCCCAGAACACGCTCCACCAGCTGCAGCATTGCTTCAATCGGAAACGGCTTGAGCAGCACCGCGGTTGGTTGGAACGTTGCCAGGCGACTCTGAGCAGGGCGCAGCGCCGTCAATACGATAACTGGCGGTATGGCAGCGCCTCGCATCGCGCGTAAGACATCCCAACCAGTCTGGTCAGGCAGGTTCACATCCAGCAGCAGCACGTCGAATCGTCCGCCAGTGCGCAGCGCGGCAATGGCATCGGCAGCGCTCGCCGCCTCGGTTACGGCGTGGCCACGTCGTGTGAGGTTACGCGCGAGAATCCGTCGAAGTGGCTCTTCATCCTCGATTAGCAGCACTCTAGCCATAGATGTCTGCCTTTCCCGGATGCTTTTGATGCTGTCTTTCATGAACGGTCTATTTCTGACCTTTCACAGCATATGTCGGCGAGCGTAAAGGAGACGTAAAGGCGAGGGGGATAGAGTATCAATCTTTTGTAAAGATTGGGCATACAGCGACAGCGGCATTCGTGTTTCCTGGATCTGGCAGACTATGCTGCCTGATTGCATTGGCTGTCGACAAAGCCGTCGTCATGTGGTGTCTATAGGCACGCCGAACCTCCTTCTGTGATGGTTGCGCAGATGGCTGTGTGCGATACGCAGTTAGTGGCGAGGCGCTGGCGACTGGCCATTCGTAAACCAACAGGAAGACAAGATTTCACAGTAGCAGTTTAGCGACAAACGTCACGCCGGTCAAGTCCGAAGTCATCTGTAAATAGGGGTCTCTGATAGACCCGAGACTTTAGGCAGGTTGGAGCATCGGCGTCTCCTGAAAGAGTGTGGGCTGTGCAGGCGGCCGTTCCCGCCACAGCCAGTAGGCGGTCATGTCGAAATAGCGTTTCCCCGTCGTCCAGACCTCATCCTGCTCCATGAGCAGCGCGCCGACGAGCCGGATCACGGAGTCGCGGTTGGGGAAGATGCGAATGACCCGCTCCCGGCGACGGATCTCCTCGTTGAGGCGTTCGACGCCGTTGGTCGTGCGCAGGCGCTTGCGGTAGGACGCAGGTAGTGCCAGGACGGCGGTGGAGTGGCGTCGTCAAAGCCGCGTTCCAGCGTCGCTACCGCAGCGGGAGCCTTCGTCTGGTAGTCACTGACGAAACTGGCCAGCAGCGTGCGAGCGGTGGTTTCGTCGGGTGCATCGAAGATCGGCCGCAACCGCGCATGGACCTCCTCCTGGAGCGCTTTGGGGGTGGCGTGGAGAGTATCGGCGCTGTTGGCTGACAGGTGGGTCTGGCAGCGTTGCCAGGAAGCGCCCTGGAACTGCACACGGACCGCGTTGACTAGTCCGCCGTGGTGGTCAGACACCACCAGATCCACGCCGGTGAGCCCCCGCCCCTTGAGCCAGGTGAAGAACTCCAGCCAGGTGCGCTCGCTCTCGCTGTCCCCGACACGCAGCCCCAACACCTCCCGGTACCCCTGTTCATGAACGCCCGTGGCCACCAGCGCGCTCACCGCCCGCACGCGCCCTGCCTCGCGCACCTTGACCACCAGCGCATCGACCAGCACAAACGGATAGCGACTCCCGCTCAGGTCGCGCTCATTCCACGCCGTCACCAACGGATCCAGGCTCTTACAGAGATCAGAGACGGTCGATTTGGCGAAGCTCGTCCCGCATAACTCTTCGGTGATGCGGGCGACTTTGCGGGTCGAGACGCCGTTGACGACCATTTCCATCAGCGTAAGAACCAGCGCCTGTTCGCTGCGCTGATAGCGTGCGAACAGCTCGGTCGAGAACTGTCCCTCGCGGACTTGCGGAACCAGCAAGGTCAGCGCTCCTACGCGTGTGGTGAGCTGGCGGGGTTTGTAGCCGTTGCGGTAGCCCTGGCGCTGTTCACTCCGCTCGTAGGGCGCTGCCTGAAGCTGCTCGGTCACTTGGGCGTTCAGGACCTGATTCAAGACGGCCTCCAGCAGACGGCCCAGCTGGCCATCACCAGTAAACAGGCGTTGCAGGCTCTCACTGTCTAGGGTAAGCTGGTACTGGGTCATGGGCGTCCTCTCTGTTGAGATCTGATCTGTCTTGCAACAACCAGTCTACCAGAGAGGCGCTGCCCTACTTCCCTTACAGCCGCTCCCCTAATTTACAGATGATACCGGACTCAACTCTGGGCGCAACGTGCGCATGTCAGGTCAACACAATCCCATGCGTTCTTGAGTTGCTTGTATGTAGCTATGCTCGTTGTCAAATGGAGGGTTGCATGACGCGATGAGACCGTGACAATTAGGACCACCGTAGGGTAAGTATTCCCGGACCCGGTATTTATTAATGTGCGCTTGTCCATCTTGTGGAAGGATGGTGGAAATGTTCAGTGTGAATGATCGCAATCGCGTGCGTGACCGTGTACTCGCGCTGGCGGCGTCTGATCCGCGTGTGGTGGCCGGGGCTGTCGTTGGCTCGCTCGCGCTCCACGAAGGCGACCGCTGGTCTGATCTCGATCTGACCTTTGCGGTCGCGAATGACGTTCCCCTGGCTGATGTCTTGAACGACTGGACTCGAACTATCATCGATGAATATGACGCGGTGATGTTGTTCGATCTCCCCGCTGGCCCCAGCATCTACCGCGTCTTCATGCTCCCAGGCTGCCTCCAGTTCGACCTCTCGTTTACGCCAGCGGAGGCTTTCGGCGCGACCAGCCCGAAGTTCCGGCTCCTCTTAGGCGAGGCTGTCACCAAACCGCACACGCCAGCGCCGTCGCCACAGGAGCTTTTCGGCTACGCGGTGCATCACGCGCTCCGGGCGCGCTTCTGCATCGAGCGCGGGCGTGTCTGGCAGGCCGAATACTGGCTGAGCGGCGTCCGCGACTATGCGCTGCACCTTGCCTGTCTGCGCCGCGAACTCCCGGCGCGCAATGGCCGGGGCTTCGACGACCTGCCCGCCAAGACGCTAGCTGCCTTTGCGGGCGCACTGGCCCGGTCACTGGACCCCGCCGAGCTACTGCGCGCGCTCGATGTCGCCACCACAGGGCTATTACGCGAGGCGGCGCAAGTGCCGGAGATGGGCGAGACGGTCGCGCAGGTCGAGCCGCAGTTCCGCGAACTCACCCGCGCATGGCCGAGCGAGCCGGAAACGCCAACAGAATGAGGCTGGCGCTATGCCTGGGTAAAGGCAAGGAGATACGCCATGGCAAGGATTGGCCGCACCATTCATAGCAAATGTTCGCTTCAACCAAGGCGAGCGACCCTGCCATCTTGTAGTTCAGTCTGGCCAGCTTCCAGCAACTGCTTCAACTTGCCCAGATTCTCGGCCACTGCCCGCTGAATCGGGCGCGTGATGCGCTGTGCAATCGCTTGTGGCAGCGGCGCTTTGGACCACAAACGCCATTCGTCAACCACTTCGGTTCCCTGTGGACTATCTTCAAAGGTAAAGCGCATCTGCACTGGGAACATAAACCCCTCCACCTGGATGGCAACGAGGTGATTGGGCTGATATTCGGTGATGGTTAGGTGCTGTTCATCCGTCTTCCGCCGCTGGAAATAGCGCGTTCCTACCGTGGGCGCTCCTTCCGACAGTTGTTGAGTCTCCATAACGTAGTAGTTCCACAGAGGCATATGCCTGAAATCGGCGATGAAGTTGAACACTTCGTCGCGGGAACGCTGGATAGTAACACGATTCTCAAAGTTCATTCGTCATCTCACCTTCCTGGGTTTGACGCGGTCACTTATTCTGCTTCGTGCGTCGGGCAAGCGCTTTGCCTGCCGGTCGGTTTTCGATGTAGCGCCAGAACATCTCCATGACTTCAGCTATGGGAACATTCTGGATCAACTGCTCAAGCTGCTTATGGAGTACAGCTTCGACAGCGGCGACCTGTGTTGCGCGCTCCTCTCCCCGTTGCGTCAGCGTCAGGGTCACGTATCTTCGGTCATGCGAAGATACCACGCGCTGAACCAGACCAGCCGTCACCAGGCCATTGACAAGGCGACTGGGGCTGCCGCCGCTCTCACAGACCAACAAGCCACCCAGTTCACTCAGTGAGATGGGTTGATAGTCCTGAAGCACGCGCAGAACTTCCCCTTGCGATGGCGTCAACCGCAATGGCAAGAGGGCCTCGCTGAGGGTGCGGTTCCCTTCTCGCTGCACTGCCAGCAGCAGATAGCGTATTTCTTCGGCAAGTTTCATAGGCTTCACCTTTCGTTGAATACTGTCTACGATGCCACTGCCACAACCCAACCAGCTTCCAGGCGGACGATGTCGGCCTGAAGCGCGTGGATTTGGCGTCATCTGTTCTCCTGTGCTAAGTAGATGCCGTGTCATGTGTGACATGTCATATATGATACGTCACACATTTTGTCAATGCAAGGTCTACACGTTCCTGTTCGCGGTTTTGCCTACTCCGGGCTGCGGAGGCGGTAGCCAATGCCGGGCTCGGTCAGCAGATAGCGTGGACGGCCCGGCTCCGGCTCGATCTTGCGGCGCAGTTGGCCGATGAAGACGCGCAGATAGTGGGCCTCATCCTCGTAGTCTGGCCCCCAGACCGCGCGCAGCAGCGTCCGGTGGGTGACGACCTGGCCCGCATGCATCGCCAGATACTTCAGCACCTCATACTCGGTGGGCGTCAGGTGGACCTCACGCTCATCCACCAGCACCTGACGGCGCGCGAAATCCAGCGCGAGACCGCCGGTTGTGAAGCGCGCGCCATCTCCGGCGCCCCTTGTGGCGGCGTGCGCGGCGTGGCGCAGAGCAACGCTGATGCGCGCGCGCAGCTCCCCCATGCTGAACGGCTTGGTCAGATAGTCGTCGGCGCCCAGCTCCAGCGCGGTGATCTTATCGGCGTCGCCTGAGCGCACTGAGAGAATCAGGATAGGCACCGCCGACCAGGAGCGTAGCGCGCGCGTCACCTCGATACCGTCCATATCGGGCAGCGAGAGGTCGAGCAGCACGATATCGGGATGCCACTGCGCCACCATCTCCAGCCCGCGCTGGCCGTTTGGCGCCCATGCCACCGTAAACTCGCCGCTGGCCAGCCCCAACTGCACCGCCCGGCGAATCTCTGGCTCGTCGTCAATCACCAGCACCCGCACCTTCCCGCCATCGGTGGCCTGCTCTGTGTCGGGTAGCGCGTCCGCCGCTATCTCATCGTTCGGCATGGGGCGCCTCCTCTTCCTCTGTCACGGTGGTCGTCTCTTCGGCGTTAGGGACAATATCGGGCAGCGCGCCCTGTGGCGTCTCTTCGGGAATCGGCAGCCGGAAGATGAATGTTGACCCTTTGCCCGGTGTGCTCTCGGCCCAGATGCGGCCATCATGCGCGCGGATGATGTTGTCGCTGATGGCGAGCCCTAGTCCGGTGCCGGGCGGCGGCCGGTCGGACGCCCAGGGAAGATGCACATCGTGCACGCGATAGAACTTGTCGAAGATGGCGTGTAATTCGCTCGCTGGCACGCCGATCCCCTCGTCGCTGACGCGCACCTCCAGTTCGCGCTCTGGCTCCTCGGTCAACGTTGCGCTGACACGTATCGGGCGATCTGCGGGCGAATACTTGAGCGCGTTCTCCAGCAGATTGGTCAGCACCTGCTCGATCTGCGTGTGGTCCATCAGGACCAGCGGAACGTCATCGGCGACATCCACCAGTACCTCGCGCCCCCGAAGCTGCCCAGCAAGCTCCAGCCGGTCCAGCACAGTGGCAATGACATCGCCGATGAGATACCAGTCCTTTTCGGGCGTCGCCACCCCGGCCTCCTGGCGCGAGATGTCTAGCAGATTCCCCACCAGCCGATTCAGCCGGTCGGCGCTTTCGTCGATGGATTCGAGGAAATCGCGGCGTTCGTTCTCGCTCCAATGCACATCAGCCCCGAGCAGGCTGGTAACCGCCGCTTTGATGGAGGCCAGTGGCGTGCGCAGGTCGTGTGTCACCGAGCCAAGAAACACATCCTTGAGCTGGTTGCTCTCGTCCAGCGCCTCGGCATGGATGGCCTGCTGTTGGAGAGTTGCGCGGTCGATGGCGAGGGCCACCTGATCGCAACACGCGGCGAAGAGCGCCGATACGCCACTGCCACTCGCCGTTGGAGGCGTTGGAGGCGAGAGCAGCGTGCGGAGCGCGGGCTTTCCGGTGATTGCCAGCAGGCCAACGGCGCGCTGTCTGCTGGTGAGTGGGATGTAGTAGATGAGGTTCTCAACCGGTGGCGCCTCAGGCGAGAGCGTGGCGGAGCGGCTTACTGTATGGGCAATTGTATCGCCGACCGTCTCGTCATGCTCCAGCGCCCAGGCGGCCTCGGCGGCATAGCTCTGGCTGGAGAGACGTAGCGCGTCTCGCTCGGCGTCGGCTCCGGGATCGGTGGCGAGCGCCCGCACCGCCGGATAGATGCCCTGGCCGGGCAACAGAATAGCCACGCCCGTCACCCCTGCTGGCGAGAATACCTTCAGCAGGCGCTGCGTTAGATCGTTGAAGAGCGACCCCTGGTCCGTCGCTGTGGCGATCAACTGCGCCACGCCGTAGAGGGTCGCGGTGCGCTGCTGGCTCTGCAGCGCCTCGCGCGCGCGGTCGCGTACGGCTGATGCGAGTTGCCCGGTCACCAGCGACGTGACCAGCAGCGCGATGAGCGAGAGCCACTCGGTGGGGTCGTCCACGGTGAAGCGAAAGAGCGGCGGGATGAAGAAGAGGTCATAGGCGAGAAAGGCAAGCACCGAGGCCAGAATGGCAGGTCCGCGCCCAACCCACGCCGCCAGCCAGAGCACGACCAGCAGGTAGATCAACGAGATGTTGGCGACATGGCCAATCCGCCCCACCAGCGCGATGGCCAGCGACGCGCCCGCCACGCCGAGCAGCGCGTAGCCGTAGCCGCGGAGGTCTTCGTGGCTCATGCGCCAGAGCGGCAGGGAGGCCAGCCATGCGCGGAGTCGTTCCCTGCTGGATCGCCATCTGAGCGCTCTACGTCTTGCCATAGCATCCACATCCTCTGAGCGCGGTCACTGTCTGGACGCCCGCTCTCGCTCCAATTATAGGCCAGCCATGTCGGCATGTGGGCAGGCAAGGCTCGCCTTCGAGTGATCCAGCAAAATAACCGATGGGCTGCCAGCAAAATGTGTGATTTCCGTCATTGTATGCATCCGTATACTAGAGATACCAATCAGGTTCGTATCGGGTTGGTCAAGAAGAGGATGGAGAGTTATGCGCGTTCCACGTCGACCCATGCGCCCAATACTCGCAAGTCTTTGTCTGCTGGCAGTGGCGCTGCTCGCAGCCTGCGCAACCAGCGCCAACAATGGCTCGGATACGAATCCCACGCCCAGCGGCTCGCCAACATCCGCCGCGCAGAGCACGCCGACCGCTGGCAGCGACAACGGTGGCTCGGGCGGCAATAGCAATCCGACGCAGGTTCCATTGAGCCAGTACAACGCCTACGCGGGCGGACAGGACAACATGTTCTACGGCTTCAACGCCGATTCTGGCGCGCAGCGATGGCATTATGCGATTGCCGGGACGCCCAACAAGCCATGGGCGGTCAACGGCGGCGTCTTCGTCTCGACTCAGTCCGGCTACGTCTACTCGTTCTCGAAATCGGGCTCGCTGAACTGGAGCAAATCGGTTGGCGGCGGCATTCTGGGCCGTCCGACGATGGATAGCGGGCTGGTCTACGTTGGTACCGACCAGGGGCGTGTCTTCGCGCTCAACAGCACCACCGGCGATATCGCCTGGAACTACACCACCGGCGGCACGATTAGCGGACAGGTTGCGGTGGCGAATAATGTCGCCTATGTCTCTGCAGATGGCAAGCTCTTTGCGCTGAACTCCAGCAACGGCTCGATTGTCTGGACGGCCTCGATTGGCGCGATCAGCGAGTTCACCTCACCCACCATCAGTAACAATGTCGTCTACATTGGCAACGATGGCGGTCAGCTCTCGGCGCGCAAAACGAGCAACGGCGCGGAGCTATGGCACTTCCAGGCGGGCGGCCAGATTTTTGGCAAGCCAGCGGTGGTGAATAACATTATCTATTTCGGCGCGTCCGATCACTACTTCTATGCGGTGAACACCGGGAACGGCTCGCTCAAGTGGAAATATCAAACAGGGGATAGCGTCAACGAGTCGCCCAGCGTTACCAATGGCATTGTCTATATCGCCTCTGGTGATGGCAAGCTCTATGCGCTCGACGCCAACTCTGGCCAGGTCAAGTGGAAGTTCAGCATCGCCAACCAGAGCGTCTCTGGCGGCTGGACCTCGGTGGTGAATGGGCGCGTCTACGTCGGCATGAGCGATGGTCGCATCTATGCGCTCAACGCGGGCAACGGCCAGATCATCTGGAAGACCCAGACCAGCGCGGCGGTCACCTCACCCGCTATCGGGCTGTAGTGTTGCCATAATCCCGGACCTCACCCCCAGACCCTCCCCTACGAGGGGAGGGTGGCCAAAGGCCGGGAGAGGTCTGGGCATTAACACCGGATACGCAACAAAAAGGCGTGCTACCATCTCGATTGTGGCGCGTCTTTTTGTTGCATCAAAGCGGCGACCCGCCATTCGAGGATATCCGCGCCGAGCGCGCCCATAAGATCGTGCAGAATCTCTTATTCGCGAATATGGCACCGGGGTTACACCGGGTAAATACCGGGTACTGTCGCTATGTTCATAGCTGAGCTTGAGGCGGCCAGGGCAGAACAACGGCGAGGGTATTAGCGCAAAGTCGAAAAGTGACTTGATCGCTCGTGTGTGAATTGCAGGACACAGGGATTACGCTGTCACGAGCTGAAATAAGAGAGTTACGGAATGCACGAAATTCGATCGTGCATAGTGACGTCCGAGGAGTGCCTGTTCGGATTTCCTGCCTCGATGGTCATCCCATCTTGTGCACATTCTGAGAGATGCGCAGACGCCATCTGCCCGATGATAGACGCGGCGACTCCCTACTGGAACACGCACAAACACCCGTTCTCTTGGAGTCGCCTACGCCACAGATCCCCTCATCTGCTCGATATCGCCCTGCGGCCACCAGTTCCTGAACGTGCCGAACGAATGAGTTATACGGCGTCACAGCGGGTAGTTGTAGAACAGGGGCATGTCACGACACATCCACCTCGAACCTCACCTCACCGGCGACGAACTCCATGAGCGCTACCGTCGTGCGGATGACCCCGTCGAGCGCAGCCATTGGCACTTCCTCTGGCTGCTGGCGAGCGGTATGACGGCGACCGCCGTGGCCGCCGTGACGGGCTATTCGGCCTATTGGATTGGTCAGATCGCCAAGCGCTATAACACCGACGGCCCGAATGGCGTGCGAGACCGGCGCCACGACATGTGTACCGGGCGGCCTGAGCTACCGGCCTCAGACCTCGCGGAGTTGAGAGCGGCCGTGGCGAGCCCGCATCCCTTGGGCGACCGCTGGTGCGGGCGGACCGTTGCCCAGTGGCTCACTGAGCGGCTTGGGCGCCGCTTCTGTCGTCAATGCGGTTGGCGGGCGGTACCTGCGACGACTCGGCGCCCGCTGGCTGAAGCCACGGCCTCGCCACGTGCGAGCTGACTCGGTGGCTCAAGCCGACTTCAAGCAGCATCTGCGTCCGCTGCTGCGGCAGGTGGCAACGGCCTTCCCACTGGCGACCGTCGAGTTGTGGGCCGTCGATGAACATCGGATCGGGCTCAAGCCTATCCTCCAGAAGGTCTGGACGCTTCCGACTGTCCCCGGCCAGCGTTCCCAACGGCCTCTCGCGCCGGTAGAGCATCGGTACGCTTGGCGCTACCTCGTCGGGTTTGTGCATCCCGCCTCGGGACGCACGGTGTGGCATCTGGCGACAACCGTGAACATCGAGCTTTTCTCAGTGGAGTTGGACGCGTTCGCTCGCGAGATCGGCGCCAGTCCAACCAAACAGATTGTGCTGGTGCTCGACGGAGCTGGCTGGCACGACAGCCCCAAGGTGCGGGTGCCCGAGCATATCCACCTGCTGTTCTTGCCGCCCCACTCCCCCGAACTCCAGCCCGCTGAGCATCTCCTGGACTCTTGGCCGTTCACCAACACCGTGCTGGTCAACCGGCATTTCGCCAGCATCGAGGAGCTGGAAGACGCGCAGGCCGAACGCTGTATCGCGGTTCAAGCCCGTCCGGACCTCATCCGCGCGACAACGCTGTTCCAGTGGTGGCCCAAGCGCATCGGCAAGCGAAGGTCCTCGGGCAGCCAGTTGGACTGACAGCCTGCCGCTGCCGTCACGTCATGGCACACGAGACTAGTCGAGGTCGCTGCTCCCGTGGCGAACGTACGGCTTGGCGGGACGATGAAAAACTACAGATGAACTACAGATGAACTACAACAGTATGATGCGACGCCGACGAACTGGGCGACCTAGCCTTGTTCCTGAGTTGAGTCGTTGTCTCCACTCTGGTTCAGGACGATCTCATCCGGTGCGATCATCGGATGGACAATCACCTCCTGGAAGTGATGTTGCAACGCCGCATCTCGCTCAATATATGTGCGGTACTCAGCAAGCGTGGTTGCCCCGATGCACTGTATTTCGCCACGAGCCAGCGCCGGAACGAGAACCGGAACGAGAACCGGAACGAGAACCGGAACGAGAAGAGGAGCAATATCCACCCTACCCTCGGTGGCTCCGGCGCCAACCAGCGTGTGAAGCTCCTCGATGAAGACGATGCAGTCCCGGTTGGAGCGGAGCTCCTCGAGGATCTGTTTGAAGCGCTCCTCGACCTCACTGTGAGACGTGGTGCCGGCAACCAGTAAGCCGACGTCCAGCGTCACCAGGCGTTTGCTCGGAAGCCTCTTGAGAGAGGTCTCCAACCAGGAAGGCTCCGGCGCTGCTGATCCCGACGCCACCGCAGGCATGCGATGAGAGATCATCTGCTGGGCCAAGCCTTCGACAATGGCCATCTTCCGAGGGCCGCGCTCTGGCTCGCTGACGAAGTCGGTGATCAAGGCGACGTTGTTCTTCCGGATCCCTGTGCGGGGCGGCGGGAGGCGGGAGAGCACCTGGATGACGCGCTCAAGGTCTTGGTCACGGCCAACGACAGAAGCCAGCTTCCCCTGGCGTGCCTGAGCAGTAAGATCAATGCCCACTTGGTCAAGGGTTGGCGTCGTGGAGTGGACAGGACGGGCAGGCTCGGGAAACATAGCGAAGCGTCCTTTGTCGTGCATTGGTGAGCCTGTTCCGAATCACCCTAGCAGATAGTGTGCGGAATCGGGTACAGGCATTCTACAACTCTATGGGACGACGCCGTATTACGGCATCACTAAAGAGTCGGGTCGGCAAGGCAGAGTGGGCACTCAACCGCAGCTCAACTCACGTCTCCAGCACCGGCTGCTCCGCTTGCGGTGCTTGCTTTGGCGGTCGTAATTGCCAGAGGAAAGCCAGGGCAACGACACCTGCACAGATATACATGCCTCCCTGTCCATTGAGCAGTGAAATGACGCCGAAGCGATCCCCGTAAAATCCTGCCAGCGCCATGCCACCAAGCATCATGAGCGCCTGGATGACACCAATCAGCGCGAAGATGCGCCCGAGATACGCGTTGTCGACGCTGGTCTGGAGCAGGGTCATCAGTCCTGTGAGCATGCCCGGCTGGACGATGCCAACCAGCAGGAACAACGCGACCACTAGGAGCACCAGTGTCGAGGTGACCTCTGGCAGCGGTGAGGGCGGCAGGTGCGACCCGGCGAAGAGTGGGAAGTTGACGATCACAAGGTCGATAGCGCCAAAGATCACCGCGCATACCCCCAACAGCCGAGCCGGGCGTAGCCGTCTGCCGAACTGTGCGATAAGTAGTCCTCCCGCGAGGCCACCTACTGCTTGGCCTGACATCAACCAGCCGAGTTCGAGCGCACCCCCATGCAGCACCCGCTTCACCCAGACGACAAGCAGGGTTGAGAAGAGCCCTTCGCCGATGCTCATCGCTGCGACGATGAGAAAGACGACCGCTACGACACGCGTGCTCAAGACGATGTGCAGTCCTTGACCCAGTTCCCGCCACATGCCACGCTCAGAGATGGCCGCATCCTTCTGAGAATCGTCGCCTACTGGTTTCGGCAGTCGGCGTGCAGCCGCGCCGGAGACCAGTGCAATAAGGAGTGCCGCACTTACGTATGAGGCGAGGTCGAGTGCGACGACGCCCGTAATTCCCCATATTCCGACAAGTATCCCGCCAAGGGCGGGCCCGATAAGACGTGAAAGGTTTTGGTTCATGCCGGACAAAGAGTTTGCCGAGATAAGGTGCTCTTCGTTCACAAGTCGCGGCAGAAGCGCGCTCTCAGCGGGCTTGAAGAAGACCCCCAGCGTTGCCTCCATGATGGCAGAGACGTAGACGAGCCAAACGCGATCTGGCGAGTCCACGGCGAGCAATGGAAGCAGCGAGATGGCCTGTAGAGCACTTGCGACGATCATTGTCCATTTGCGGTTCCACCTATCTACAAAGACACCAGCGAGTGAGCCGAGGAGCAAATTGGGCACGAGACTTGCCATGAAGATGACACTGGTAAGCAGAATGGAACCGGTTAGGATGAAGACGTAGATGGGCAATGCGATAAAGAGCATCCAATCGCCAATCATCGAGATCAATCCGGCAAACCAGACGAGGAAGAAATTGCGCTGACGTAGCGTGGCAATCACTGGGAATAACCTTTCCGACGTGGGCAGCCCCAACGAGTTGACGTCGGGTTGCCGTGCAAGAACAAACCACGTGCAGGCCGTTGTTATTCAGAAAGCGTACGACGATAGAGAGGCATTATCATCGCATGCTGTGGTCCTGCCGGTGAGAAGAAACGTGAACAACATGCAGCAGCGTATGCGTAACATGCATAACAAGGATCAATGCAGGCCGAACCTGAGGTCTGTGGTATACCTGGGCACGTAGCGCAGGCGTTACGCTATTGCAGTTCACTGCCACACACGGCGAGCACTTGCAGCGAACTCCGTGCCCAGACGATCTCCATCCGCGCTCCATCCGCAACGCTCTCGATAGGAATCAGCAGGGCAGGGATACCCTGCATCTCAAGTGCCTGTGCGGGAAGCAGCCGCATCCTAGGATGGGTCTGCCAGAAGCGCTGTATCTCCGGGCGGTCGAGGGTGAGTCGGCTCACAGTGGTCACGTCAATGGTGCCGCAGGTGGTGCAGCGAATGAACAACTCTGGTTGACCATGAAGTTCCTCGCTCGCCTCTCCGGGCTGCTGGACCTCTACACGAGCCCTGCGCCCGCAGCCGCATGCCACCTCACCAGCCTCTAGCCCCCGCATGTAATAGGTCGTGAGATAGCGCAACAGACGGGAGAGAATAGGTTTGTAGCTAGAGACTCCGGACAGAAGGTCGAATCTGCAAGCACCGGCGAGATGCCCACACGTAGGGCACCAGTAGTGCGATTCACCGGTCGTCCAATCGATTTCGGCCTCCAGGTGTCGTTTCCCGCAGAGCGGGCACCATATACGCGTCTCCTGCCGGATTCGGCCGTTGACGCTGCCTCGATCGGCCAGATCGAGCTGGATGTCAAAGCTCTCGGCCTCCTCTCGAAGCGCCCCGCGAAGCACTTCGCGCAGTTCCTTGCGTGCACGATGCAGCCTGACCTCCGCCGTGCCGACAGAAAGACCCAGGTGTGCAGCGACGTCATGCAGCGGCAGATCCGCGATGTAGCGCAGAATTAGGCCCTGGCGTGTACTGGGATGCAAGTAGGCAAGCGCACGATCAAGCAAGTTGGATAGATCCTGCTTCGTAAGGTTCTCAGCCAGGTCACTCGTCCATGGATCCGATAGGTCGGCTACCACTTGAGTGTCCTCTGAGGCCGTTGACTCCGGCGAATTGAAGGGAAATGGTTGGTGGTGAGCCGCACGGACGCCTTGCGCACGCATCCACCGACGGCACACGTTGCGACAGATGCCGTCGAGCCACGCATTGAAACGCTCCCGCGAGCGCAGCGTGTCGCGCGAGCGCCAGGCCTCAAGGAGCGCCTCTTGTACCACGTCCTCGGCTCCATCTGCGCCGACGCCAAGCAGTGTGGCCAACCGCACCAGGCGGGGGCGGGCAGCCGCCAATTCCTGCTCCATCACCAGATCGCGGGTCTCGACGTACTCCGAGGACGGCGGCACCCCAGAGCCACTATCTGCTTCACGGCGAATATCTGGAGGAATATGAATAGTATAGAGCATATCCTGTTCTCCTTTGTACACTCTTGTCGCGTACGGCCCTGTCATCCTTACACGATTCTTCGCGGATCTTCGATCAGCCTTGCCCGTAGACAGTGTTACTTCCTGCTCGCCTCGTATCTATGCGCGCATCGTGGCGCTAGCTGCTGCTAGACCATAGATGCATGGTGAGATACCCCGAGCATGCTGATCGCTGAGACAGGCCAGCCACGAGTGCACAAAAACATCTCCTTAGGCATGCGAGCGGTGAAACTGCTTTCATGCTTTCATCTGTACGCCAGGTTTGTATCCGTACTTGTTGCTGAATACAGTCACACGCCAGCCTGGCGACGGCAGTAGCCAATCCACACCTTTGCCCCGCACCTGTGCCACTCGTCTGCAGCGGTATCGCTACGTGACCATCAATGTCTGCGTGACGTCGCGTACCCGTATGGCAACTTATCCGTTATTTGCACTTCCCACACGTTCTGCCTCCAGCAGCGCCTCGGTAATAGTGCTTGAACTTGAAGCCAATAGCGCCACATGGCCCAATCAGAACCGAGTCCACGTCGCCTCTATACGTCGGAATGCAAACGGCAAGATACGGCAAGGTACATAGTGGGCAGGAGACGGGAGCAAGTTCCCCTTTAGAGTTCTTTAATCAGCTTGAGCGTATCTTCAACATACCCAAGGTGTTGATAAAACGAGCGGGCATGGCTGTTCAAGGCGAAGACATCGAGCGCGAAGATGTGAAAGCCCCGTTCACGTGCCCAGTCTTCTGCACGTTCCATCAGATCACGAGCGGCGCCGCGTCCTTCTGCCTGCCTGCTCACCGCCACATCAGCGATATAGCCTTGCGGTTCACCAGTGAAGAAGTCTGTAGTGGAGATCATATGAATATAACCGAGGCGAACAGCCTGGAGGTCTTCAGCCAGCAGCACCAGCCCAGCAGAGTTGGCAATGGCTGTGCTGACTTTCCGCATGCTACGCTGATGGTACTGCCACATTTGCTCTGGATCACGCCATGATGGCATGCCACTTTGGGCGAATCGCTCAGCGAGCGATTCGATATAGAGGATGTCTTCGCTCCTGGCTGGGCGGATGCGTATCTCATCTGCTGCGTTTGCGCCGTCCATGAAAAAACCTCCAATTACTCCTACACGTTCCTGTTAGGCAGTTCGTGATCACAGACTCGCTCAGTAACTGCTCACAGGGGTCGTTACAGTACTTGCGCTGTTTGCAAATTCCTCCTCGCCAACCGCCAGACCCTATTGTCGCCAGTTGTCGCTTGATCGTAGGCTCGCAGATCTCAGCGGGCCAATTGCGCGAGCCGGGGCCGCTGTGAAATCCATACCCAGCCGGACTTGTGGCGGACACAAAGCGGCAATGACGATGTCGATTCAACCCCGTCGGGCAATGCGACCTAGAGCCAATCGATACGGAAGTAGGTCGTGTGTGAAGACTCTACAAATCCTAGCTTGTCTGCAATCCGTCGTGACGCAACGTTGTCTACGCTTGTACTCCAGATCGGTAAGCGGCCCTGCCGTTGCGCTTGTACACACACGAGGCGGTTGCCAGTTCGCGACCGCAGTACTCTTCTCTCGTTGCTATCGCCACGTCAGCATAGCGAGCCGATTGGCAGGAGGTATGTGCTCTGGTAATCAGTTGCTCATTGCGAACAGCTCCCACCACGATCCCTTCTTCGAGCAGCGCCTGGGGTGATCCATATGCCCGGCCAACAGAGCCATCTAGGCCCATCAGCAGCAGGTCAACCTCGTTCAAGTTCAGAAGACGGAATCTGGATGGGTAACGTGAACCACTGGCACAGGAAGCACGGAGAAAACGATGTCGTGACTGTCTACCGTCCTGCCCGTTTCTCGTTCGATGTGCTGACTCAGCTCGCCTGCGTGGCGCGAAGCCATGCCCAGACTCTTCCAGCTCTGGATAGACTGGACCGATTCCCGGAGCGCCTGAACATCCTCACCAAAACCCAGAAGCTCCCCAGGAAATACCTCAACAAGTACGGCCCCATGGTCTACGAATTCACCATATAGATAGGCCGGACATAATCCACGGCGAAGGAGTTGGGCCGCAAAGACCGTTTTCCGGCACATCGTCAAGCGCATTTGTCAGGGCAACGACTTCTTCGGCCGTACACCGGCAAGTAGAGCGCGAATTCTCCATAGAGCGTCTCCGTGATTGGCCTGCTGTCTGTCTGCTCTCTCACCTCTACATGAGGCTCCAGACACTGTTAAAGACTCAAGGTCAACCGGGTGAGTTGATACAGCCTGAGACGGGCGAAAGCCAGAAAATGTCACGAATAGTGGTAGCTTGGGCGTACCCTGACGATCCTTTATCCTTCGTGGGGAGCCGCTGACGGCACCGTGTATGATCGGTCCACCCCAAAACACAGATGATGCGCTTCACGAAGGGGGAGTGCCTCCATGCCCAGCTTAGCCGCGACGCGCAGTGATGCTGTGTTCGTGGGCTCGATCTGCGCGATGATCCGCTGCACGTGAGTCTCGGCAAAGGTGCACGCGAGCAGCGCAGCGACCGCCTCTGGGGTGTAGCCCTTCCCACGGGCGGCGGGAATGACGCTCCAGCCAATCTCGGCCTCAATGGTTGAACTCGCGTGAATCGGGGTATGAAAGCCGATATCGCCAATGACGCATGCCGCCGCCGGATCGATTACCATCCAGATCCACCGCGTGTCGTCCGGTTCGCACCGCATCACATCGGGAAGGTTAGGCAGCAGCCGCAGCAAGCTTGGGCCGAGCCACCACTCGTCGGACACCACTGCATGCAGCCTCCCGCCCAATTCGTCGCGCACTCCTTGTCGGAGCGCTTCCACGTCTGCTCGCGACGGGCGTACAGTCGCAGACGTTGTGTCCTAATGTCAATGGAGATCCCCATGTACCGTACTGGCCGCCTTCCCTAAGTCACCTGACTATCGTGCCTGCGCCACGCGCCGTGGGAGACACCATCCGCGCTGCTGGTGGATGAGTTGCCGCGCGATCTGCCCTGCACATTGCCCATGCCCGATGGCGCGCGGGTCTGGGCACGCTGGAGCGCGTGGGCGAACATTGCACCCGCGCCCCCGTGCCGATCCACTCGGCGATCGCCCACAGATGGTCCATCTCAAACAGGTGGCCATGGCGGGTGAGCGCGTAGAACCTGATGATCTCGCCGCCGTCATCAACGGGGACGTAGACGTCGTTCGCGCGGATATACCCCGGAGCCAGGGTGATCAGGTTCCCCATCGCTGCATCCTCGTATCTCCGTAGCCCCGGAAGCCTTTCGCCGCCACCACGACCTGCTTCAAGCGCGGGGCCCGCTCCGGGTCGGCTCGCTGGATCTCCATGCTATCCTCCTCCTCGCTCGCGCGTGCGCGCTGCATAGCGGTCCAGGCCGGGCCGCCACTCGCCACGAAGCACGAGGTCGCGCACACGCTGCAACTCTCCCTCGGCGTGCAAGTCCTTCGGGCGCCTCCGCGACATCTTGGAGGCGACGAGATCGTCCACGTGTGCCACGCGAACTGGAGAGCCAAAGGCCACCACCTGGACTGCGCGCGCAGCGAGACGATCGTAGGTGAACCGATCCTGCGGCCCATGGGGGCCGTACGGGGCTGGGACGATGTCGAGTGAGCCGTACGGCGTTGCGAAGTCGTGATCGAATGTGTCAACCGTCAGCGGCTCGGGCGTCCACCCGTTGCAGGAGTTCTCGTCGGTGCAGCCCGGCACGTGCCGAGGTTTCGCGCCCCACTCCACGAGCAGGCGTGCCAGGGCGCTCAGGTTGGCAACGTCCGTTGCGGGACAGATATCCATATCCCGCGTCGCGAGGTCAGCCCCATAGGCAATCGCAGCGAGTGTTCCGAACAGCACATACCGCACCTGATTGCTTGCCAGGCCACGAACAAGAGCCTCTACGTTAAGCACTGACATCGTCTAACCTCTCTCCTGGGTATACCTTATGGCGTGTGTGAACGAGTATTCGGCAGAGCACCTGCGTCTCTCTCTCATACGATGCCATCGTGTACTGTGCCATCATGGCAATCAACGAGAGTCATCCGACCGGACTACAGCGCGGCGGCCGGGGAGATGTTCTGGTTAACGTGGAAGACGTTGCCCGGGTCGTAGCGCTGCTTGACCGCGACGAGTCGTGAGAAATTGGAGCCGTAGCTGGCGCGCACCTCAGCCTCTCCATCGTCGTCGTCCAGGAAGTTAGTCGTGACGCCTGCGGCGGCGTACGGCTCCATCGCCTGCCAGCAATCAGTAGACCATGCGACGTGCGGCGTAGCCTCGTCCTCTTCGGTCCACATCGTAATTAGTTCCAGGAAGTAGTGCTCGCTTCGCAGGGCATAAGCGGTGGCGGCGGGATCCATTCGGGCAAAGGCACCATGTTCATGGCGCACCACGACCACCTCCTGCGGCGAGGGACGTTTGGCACTGCATGCCACAATCGCCTCGATGGCGCCATCGCTCAGGGCGGGCACCACATGCCCCTTGAATCTGTACTTGAGGACCTTGTCTTTAAGAGCCTCCGAGCTCTGGGGTGCGCTAGGCGGTGTGATGGCGTCCGCAAACGCCATCGGGCGAATCATATCGGCGAGCGGCGAGCCAAACGACCGCAGAGGCGCGAGCACACGCTCGCCCTCGGCGAGCGGACCGGAATAGCAAGGCAAGACCGCGACGACGGGATGGCCGTCGGGTGAGCTCGCCAGGGCGACATGCACGCTGAGCTCATCGGTGCAGGTGGCCGAGAAGCCTCGCACGAAGCGCAGGATCTCGCCAGCGCGCGCCATCGGATGGATCACGGCGCCTGCCAGCACCTGCGCCAGTGGGTGTAGGTGGAGCGTCAGCGCGGTGACGACGCCGAAATTGCCACCACCGCCCCGTAGCGCCCAGTAGAGATCGGGATGGGTCTGCGCATCAACCCTCAGGAGTTCACCGTCCGCCGTGACCACATCGGCGGCAAGCAGGGAATCGCAGCCCAGGCCGAACTTGCTTGCCAGCGAGCCGATGCCGCCGCCGAGGGTGAAGCCCACCAGCCCCACGCTTGAAAACGTACCTGCCGGGAACGCCAGGCCGTGGTCCTGCGCCGCCTGCAGAAGCTCGCCTGCGGTAACACCGGGCTCGACTCTGGCCACGCGCTGTTCCGGGTCAATGTGCAGGCCCTTCATCCGCGAGAGGTCAATCACTAGCGCGCCATCCCACACGCCGTATCCTCCATGGCTGTGACCGCCGCCACGGACGGCGATAGGGAGCTGGTGGTTGCGCGCGAAGCGCACCGCGTGGGCAACATCGGCAGCGTCAGCGCAACGCACGATGAGCGCCGGATGTCTATCGAAGCAACCGTTCCAGACCCGTCGGGCTGCATCATAGTCGGCCTGCCCGGGACGAATCAGCGTGCCACCCACATGCCGCTCCAGCTCACGGCTGTCGTACTCGGCGCTGGCCGTCAAAATCACATCATGCTGCTCGTGCTGCTGTTGATCGTCGTGACGACTCACGATTGTTGTCCTTTACTACATGCTCAAAATGCTCAATAGGAACAAGGACTGCATGCCGCAGAGCGTCCAGCGTCACCCGTAGTAGGCGGGCGCCGTCTTGAGCGTCCGCCATTGCTCGGCGTCATGGCCGAAGATGACCAGCGCCACGTGCTCGCGCTCAACGAGATCGAGGAGTTTGAGCGTGCTCGCGCGCAACTGCTCCTCGTTTTCGTCCAGCGGCCACGCTTTGCGCTCCGGAGTGAACAGGCGCTGCAGGACGACCGCGTCTATGGCGAGCAAGACTGGGCCGGTCTGGGGCAAGCGCACCAGCACCGACTGGTGTCCGGAGGTGTGCCCGCTGGTTTCGAGCAGCGTCACGCCCGGCATGAGCTCGGTGTCGCCGTCCACCAGCCGGTAGCGCAAGGCCGGATGATCCCAGTGCGCGCGTGCAGGGGCAAACCGGGGATGCCCGCTCCGCGCCAACTCATAATGGGCACGCTGGACAACGAGCTCGGCATTCGGGAAGGCGTCATGATAGCCTGCGTGATCCACATCGAAATGCGTGCAAATGAGGGAAATCGATGTCGTCAGGATGCAGGCCGAGATCGGCGAGTTGCGCGACCACGTCGGTCGCATGTTCCGGGGCCGGCACACCCGTTGGCGGTTGGTAGTCCGCTGGGATTCCACTATCAACCAAGATGTTCTTCCTATCACTTGTTTGAATGAGGTAACACACGACCATCCCATACAGGCTGCCACCCAGTGGCACGGTCGTCGTCTCTACTGGCAGGAGGTAGAGCCGCCGCGGGTGCGGTTGCGGATCGGACGTTGGTAGGGTGCTCATAGGAGTCATGCATCAATCCTTCCTCGTGCCCCAACATGAAGCAGCGCTTGTTGCCATTCCTCCCAGGATCTCCACGCAAATCCTGGCCGATCTTCGACTGGGCTCCCGGCGCGAACCCCTTCGCCACCGTGCGGCAGCGTCGGCTGTTCGCCATCGTTGGGCGCCACGAGGCCGCGCACGAGCTTGAGCGTGTCGCCAGCATTCAGCCAGGGTGCGACCAGACCTGATGGCAGGGCCGCAATGACGTTAGGTGCACCATCAATGACCGCACACAGACGCGCCGCGGGAGCATCCCCGATATCCTGCCGATACCCCGCGTAGTGCCCAACCTGGAGCCCCTCAATTTCCGGCAGAAGCGGGTACACTGTCTCAAGCAGGCTGGCTGCTCGCTTGAGCATATCAACATTTGGAGCGGCCACTGCGTCACTGGGCACATCATCGAACGACGGCCCAGCCATCTCCATCGGCGTGACATACCATGTCACATGCTCGCCGTCTTCGTGCGCCGCCAGCAGCAGTCCGAGCGCAGGCGCAATGATGCTTATTGCTGGGAGCCTCCCGATTGGAGCACGCAGGCAGACCATATGCACTAGCCGGTGCTTGATCATCTCGAGTTGGGGTGTCGCACCGACCAGGTCTTGCAGCAGCCGTTTGCTCCCGCAGCCAGCGGCAACCACCACTGCCTTGGCGCGCAATTCTACCTCGCTACGATCTCCCGCTGGCTCCGCCCGTACGGCCTCAACGGGATCTCGTCCATGGAAGCCGGTGACCGTTCCACGGATGATGCGGTCCTCTTTGCCGCGGGTCAGCGCCGCAATGAGGTGTCGCTTGTCGAAGCTCCACACAGGCAGCTTCCGCGTGGTTTCGCTGAGGCCAGGGGCGAAGCCAACAGGAAGAACGGCTGATGGCAGGCTCGTGGACCCAGGAAGACCCGGAGGCAGTTGACCAATCCAATCACCTCTCAGCGCCACTCCATGATCGTGCAGGTAGGGGTGGACAACCTCTCTGGCAACCGTGGGAAGCTCATCTCCGAACTGGCCGAAGCCCGTATTCAAGAAGCCATGCGAGTGTAGTGTCTGTCCTGCTCCGACGTCACCGTCTGTGACGAGCGCGCACGAATAGCCGACATCCATGAGGCTATCCAGGATGACGAGGCCCTGCACCCCACCGCCGATTACGACCACATCAACTGCTGTCATCTCCATGGCGATCTCCTCTTATCCGAATCCTGTGCAATGCCGCGTACGCCGGAGCCGGAGAAGGCAATGAGTTCACCATGCGCGATACGCAGGCTGATGTCCCTGAGAATCTCAATGCGCTCGCGGCCTAACGGCAGGACCTTGCATACATCACTCGCATCGAGCGCTGCCGCGGTTTTCACAGAGCGTGGTGATGGAGTATTAGTGCTGTCAGGAGCCTGTGGCATGGTATGATACCTCTCCGCTGTTCACCGCTGCTTGCACAGCGTATCTGGTATGGTGTGTCCTTATTCCCCGCCGCACCATCGGTCCCGCCCAGGCGCGCTACCTCTGGCCAGTGTAGTGTGGAGGGTAGACAGTGAACGAAAGGGGAATCTTGCGATTGATCTTCCTCACTCCCTGGCTGAGCGGGGAGTGCCACACACGGCTTGAGGCCACATCTGCGGGGATAGGTCGCATATTGCGCTCGTGTCTGATGCGCGTAACTCATGTGCTCTCCATTGCGCTACACATACCCCGCCAGGCCTGCGTGTAGGGCATCTGCATCATCCTGCTCCGCGCCGATCAGCGCCTCTTGTAGCGCAAACGTGCCTGCGTAGAGCCGCGCCCACCCAATCACTTCGTCGCTGACGAAGTAGTGGCCACGCACACGCTCAAGGAACTCCTCGCCGTAGCCGAACGGACCGAACATACTGCTGGCAATGTCGATCGCCGGGTCGCCTACGGCCGCGCTAGCAAAATCGATCACGCCTGTGAGGCGGTTGGTCGCTGGATCATAGAGGATGTTGCTCGGGCCGAAGTCACCGTGCCGCAGAGCTGGAGCAAGCGTGAAACTGCCTGAAGCGACGAGGAATGCGTCGAGATGTTCTGCGACCATTGACCGTGCTTGCGGTCGCATAAGCGGCAGCAGGTGCGTGCGGATGCGTTCACACAAATTAGCCCTCGCTTCATATGTATCCGCCACAGCCGCATTGCGAACCTCGTCGGGCAGAGTCACCAGCGGCACACCATGCAGCGCGCCCAGAAATGCCGCAAGCTGCTGTGCAACTTCCTGCTGCTCTGTTTCACCCATCACCCGCAGGCCAGTTGCCGTGAGCGGCACGCCAGGGATACGTATATAGCCGACGACGCCTTTGGCCACATACAGCGGCTCTGGCACGGCCAACGGTGACCTTCCTGCGAGGGCGCGTAGCAGCGCCGTTTCGCGCTCTAACTCTACGACGGCTTGCTTATGTCGCGCAAAACGGAACACGAGCGTGCCATTAACCAGCACTACATCGTTGTTATTTCCGGCGCCCAGTGGCTCGATGATCCTGATATCGAGGTCGGGGACTTCAGCATGGATGCGCACGCGAAATTGGTCGATCGCTTTACTGCCCACCATATAAGGTACTCTGCCTCCGCGCCAACTTCTCCGCACTTTACAGAGAACTGGCCAGAATGCCCCTGGTTTCAATCAGGGGATGAATGGCCCCTTGATATCCCCACGCCATGATGCTACACTGCTGGTGAGCTTTGGCTCTCGCCCTGGGACATCATGGCGTGGGGTGCGACCCCTGGAAGCTCCCGGTTTTCACCGGGAGAGATGTCACTCTCTCCTTCGCAGAGCCGCATGTGCTATCAAGCATGCTGAGCCGCATGCGGGCGACGCTTTCACACGTTCATATGCGCACGTGTGCGCACGTGACTGGCGCTACTCGATCGCCGCCAACAGCAGGCATGTGGTTCATGCGTACCGTACTCTACAGTCGAGCCTCAGCGTGCTGCTATGACGTGGAGTACCCCAGACGATGCTTGCACGAGGCTCCGCTGCAGGTCGAGGCTCATGATCGGCAAGGGACCTTCTAGCTCGATCTCCCGCTCGCCCAGGTGGCGACCGACCGTCCGCTGTTAGAAGCTCACGGCACGTGGATCGGCTTCCCTCACCATTCGCCGGGCTCTGCCGCTCTGGCTCGCTGGAGCGCGTGGGAGAATAGCGCGCCCGGCCCCCGTACCGATCCACTCGGGACTCACCCACAGATGGTCCAGTTCACCCAGGTCGCCATGGCGGGTGGTCGCGTAGAACCCGATGATCTCGCTGCCATCATCGACGGCAACGTAGACGTCGTTTGCGCGGATATACCCCGGCGTCAAGGTGAGCAGACTCCCCCACTGCTGCACCCACGCAGCTTCATAGCCCCAGTAGCCTTTCGCGGCCTCGGCACCCTGCTTCAAACGTGGAGCCAGCTCCGGGTCAGCCCGCTGGATGTCCATGCTATTGCTAACCTCCTCTTCGCTCGCGCATGTGCGCCGCGGCATAGCGGTCCATACAAGCCTGACCTATCTGCTCGAGCACGCGCTGCCGCGACATCTTTGAAGCAATGAGCTCGTCCACGTCCGGATGAAGTCCCAGCAAGTGTGTAAATTCATCTCGCCAACTCAGGTGGGAAGCGATCTCGAACAGGAAAGTACACACGAATGTGGACATCATCGATATCTATCTCCCTCCCGTTTTGGGTGGAGTTACTTTGAACGTGCGAGGTTCTCTCAACAGCTGGATGATCTCCCCTTCCTGCGGCCGCAGATACTTCTGAATCATTGTCTCCTTGTCTCCTTGCCTCCTTACTGTCTGAAACGGGCGCAAATGGGCGCGCAGCGGCCACGCGAAGGCATAGTCACCTCGCGTCGCCATGCGGCTAGATGCCGCGGGCGACATCACCCTAACGTGAAGCGCATCAGCGGCAACATGCGACCGGGAAACACTGTCGAGGGGACCTCGCCGACGCGTATAGCGCCCATTGCCGAATAGAACGTTTCCGCATGCGGCTCGCTGTGCAGTATGAGCGAGCGGTAGCCAAGGCCGCGAGCTATATCCACTAAATGCAGCCAGAGCCGTTTGCCATACCCCAGGCAATGGCGTCAGGCTCCACGAACAGGTTGAGCAACAGGACATCCGCCATACTGTCAGGACACAGCTCGTAATAGCCGATGACGCGGTTGCGCGCCTCCAGCACGTAAACCGGCCGCGCGAGAATTTCCGCCGAGGATACACGCAGATCGCCACGGCAGGTCTCCATGAAATCCGCATCATAGCCCCAGTAGGCCTTGGAGCGGAAGGAAAGGTCGCTGAGCAGGGCCGCCTCCTCGGGACGCGCGCGACGTATTGTTGCCTTGCCCTCATCAAAGGGAGCCGGATATGCCTTGTATGCCTTATTCATCGCGCGATCTCCTGTCAACTGTGTATCAAGGTCCGCATCACATGCCCGGCCGCCCGTATGTCTTCCTGTCTGTCGGGACGAGTGGCCAGCCGGCGACGATCAGCCGAGCGGCGCCGCCTCGAGCCTCACACCATAGTGCTGGGAGCGGGCGTCGAATCGGGCAAGAAGCGCCCGCGCCGCGGGTGGCACGACTGCTACCTCAGGGTCGTCGCCAGCGAAGGCACGCACTGCGTCCATCGACTCGAACCAGATGATGGTCATGAACTGTACTGTGTCGCCATCCTCTCGACGGCACACCTGCATTCCCCGATACCCTCCGATGCCGCGATTCTGAATACCTGGAACGATCTCGCGCGCGAGCAGCGCTTCGTACGTGTCCGCATTGGCCGCTGTCGTCCATCCATGCCAGACTCTACAGATCATGGTTCGATCCTTTCCTGTGGGAGAGGCTCATACAACACCATTCGATGCATCTGCCAGGCGCACCATGGCACCCAAACCCAAGACCAGGATTGCCATGCGTGCCTGCTGATGTGAATAGCCGCTGTGCTACTCGTAGCGTAGCACCTCCAGCGGCCGTACACGTGTCGCGCGCCACGCAACGCTCGCCGCGACCGCCATACACGCGAGCACGGCGCCCGCGACGAGCGCCAGGATCGTTGGCGCGGGGACACTGAACGGGAGGTCGAAGGCCTCCGTGCCCAGCAGCGGGATTGCCACCGCCACCAGTGTCAGCGCTAGCAGGCCTCCGATGAAGCCGATCGCACCTTGCTCGACCAGCACTTCACCCAAAACACTCCGGCTGGTGAAGCCCACCGCCTTGAGGATGCCGATCTCACGTCGCCGTTCCAGCATGGCCAGCCCCACCGCGTTCGCGATGATGATCACACTGGCCAGCATCGCCAGTGAGGCAATAGCCACTAGCAGCAGCGTCGCCTTGTTGATAATGTCGGTCGCCTGGGCCAGGGTGTCGGCCAAACTGTAGGTCTGCACGGAGGGCAGCGCCGCCTGGATGCGTGCCAGTGTCGCATCGGCGCGGCTCGGCGTGACATACGCGAAATAGACGTAGGTCGGGTTGCCGTTGGACAGCGTGGTAACCACGCTGTTGTCCGCCTGGATCGGGGCGAAATACAGGGCCGAATTGAAGAAGCCGACGACAGTCACTGTCACCTGGGTCTTGGTGACGGAGCTAGCCACAGTGACCGAGTCGCCTAGGTGCAGGTTCAGTGGTCCCTGTGAGGCGCCCACCGGGAGCAGGACGTTCGTGGTGTTAGCGTCGGCAAACGTGAGGCTGCGCCCGGCGTGCGCGTCATGAGCGCCCTTGACCAGCGGGAAGGCCTTGGGGTCAGGCACATGGTTGCCGACGAGGTCGTAAGCCTGCACACCGTCGATCGTCCGGGTGACATCGAAGATTGAGTACTGGCCGTTGGCGGTCGCTGCCCGGACAATCGCGGCGATCGGGCGGCCGTTGATGGCCACGGGAATATCCGGATTGAAGCTGGTCATCACCTCATGCGTCAGGCCTGGTGTCTTCGCCAGTTGACGCTCGACGGCCACCTGGTCGGCGGGGCCGGTGAGCACGGCAATGTCGAAGGTGCTGCTGGTGAAGCGCTGGGTGAAGGATGTCTGGATGTTCTGCCCGAGCACGAAGACGAGGCCAGTGGCGAAGACGCCGATCGAGAGGGCGACCAGCGTGAGCACTGTGTGCCCTGTCTGGCGCCCGGTGTTGCGCAGCGCAAGCTTGATGTTCGCCTTCCATGCCCGTGGCAGCAGCATGACGAGCACACCCAGCACCGCGACGGCGAGCAACAGGGCGCCAAAGGCAGGCAGGATGCGTGTCAGTCCAAGCGCCGCTGCGACGATCGCGCCTACCAGTAGCGCGTGCTCCCAGGTGAACCGTTCAGGAACAGGCAGCCGACTGACGACGGCCACCATGCCAGTAAAGACCAGGCTTAGCAGCAGCAGTACGAGGCCGACGCCGCCAACTGCCGCGATGGCCACCATCACGTTCTGCAGAATGCTGGCGGCGAGCGCGAAGAAAAGCAGCACGAGCAAAAGTAGGAGGAGGGCGGTGAGCAGTCGGCTCGCGGCTCCCATGCTTGCGGGTAGGTCGCGTAGCACCGCCTGCGGGCGCACCTGGCTGGCCTGCACAATCGGAAGCAGCCCGAAGATCAGCGCTGTGCCGAAGCCGACGGCCACGCCCCAGGCGAGAGTCGGCCCGTCAATCGTGGCTGACATCTGCGTCTGTAACGCCTGCGCCATCAGGTTCGTGACCAGGACGCCGACGCCCGCGCCTGCCACCGCGCCGACGAGACCCCCGATCAGACCAATCAAGCCAGCTTCCAAGCCGAAGAGTCCGAAGAGGTCACCGCGCCGGTAGCCAGCGGTCTTCAGCATGGCGATCTCGGTGCGCCGCCGACGCAGCGCCACCTGCATCGTGTTGAGAATGCCGACCCCACCGATCAGCAGGGCGAGCAGGCCGACGATCTGCAGGAAGTAGCGGATGTCCTGCACCTGGGTCTGATACCTGGCAGCGAGCTGCTTTGCGGTAGTGGGAGCGGCTAGCGGGAACTGGTCGCGGACCAGGCGCTCGACATGAAGCGCGTTGGCGTCGGTGTGGCCTGGCACGTCCAGATACACATCATCATAGGTGATGGGCTGGTGCGTTGCGCTTGGAAGGGCCGCGTAGGCGTCGAGCGCCATCAGCATGGTCGAGCCCTGGAAGAAGCCAGTACTCGCGATAATGCCCGCCACCCTCACGTCCGCTGCGCGGCCGTCCTGCGAGGAGAAGTGGAACACGTTCCCCATGTGCAGATTGAAGACCTGCGCCAGATTCGTCGTCACTACGACGGAATCGCCCTGCAGCAGTGACGCGAGACTGCCGTCGCTCGGGGTGGTAAATACGATTGCGCCATGCAGGGGAAACTGGGCGGGGTCTACCGCGCGCAACTTGAAGCGCAGCGCCGCCGTGGGGGTGCTGACCAGCGTGTTGATCCGATCTACCGCGGTGTAGTGGGTGACCTTGCCCTGTGCCTCGAGCCGGTCGAAAAACCGGAGCTGGTCCGCTGTCAGCGGCGCCTCGTCAGCGGCCACACTCAGGTCGCCGCCGTTGAGCTGCCGCACGTTGGTGGTGTAGCCAGCGGTGGCGGCATTACTGACCAGCTGCAACCCGACGATAGCCATCACGCCCACGGCCACGCAGAAGATGGCCAGCAGCGAACGCTGGCCGCCGCGTGTAAGCGAGCGGGTGGCATAGGACCAATACAGGCGCCATTTCATCGCAAAAACTCCTTTCGGCCTGCACAGGAAGCGCAAGTCAAATCGGAATCCCGTATAGATCGGTCACATGGCTAGGGCTGCGCCCCCAGTCTGCGTCTCGTTCTTGTCATGGTTGACGCTGATCCGACAGCGCAGGCGTGGGTGGGGTAGGGATGTCTCCTTCGATGAGGCCATCGACGATGCTAATCACGCGGTCAGCAGCAGCAGCGACGGTGGGATCATGGGTGGCGATGATGAAGGTCGTGCCGGTCGCGTTACGCAGGTCGCGAACCATGCGCAAGACGTTCTCGGAGTTCGCCTGGTCAAGGTTGCCTGTTGGCTCGTCCATGATCACGATCGCTGGCTCCGTTGCCAGCGCGCGCGCAACAGCCACTCGCTGCTGCTCGCCACCACTCAACTGGTTGGGCTTGTTCTTCAAGCGGTGCTCCAGTCCCACGAGGGAGAGAAGCGCTTTGGCCCGTTCGCTTGGCCGCCTGGGATGCCTGCCCACGTAGAGCGGGATTTCGACGTTCTCCTGGGCGGTGAGTGTGGGGATCAAATTGAAGGCCTGGAAGACCATGCCGATCTTGCGGTTACGCACGGCGGCAAGCTTGCTCTCACTCATGGTCGTAATCTCCACACCGTCTATGTAGACGCGCCCGTCTGTCGGGTTGTCCAGCCCAGCGATGATGCTCAGCAGCGTGGATTTGCCTGAGCCCGATGGGCCGATGATGGCCACCAGCTCTCCCCGTGCGATGCGCAGACTGATGCCTTTGAGAATCTCGATACGCTCGCGACCGAGCGGCAACGTTTTGCGCACATCAATCGCCTCTAACGCCACTGTCCCGGTCGCGGTCGCGTCGGACCCTATGCTGCTTCCTGGGCTCCGCTCGGTATATTCTGTGTGATCCGTGCTATTCATCAATGCTTGTACCCTTTCATGGGCGTGCCTGATGTCTGGTGCCGAGTGCCTGGCGCGCTCGCATCTGGACCCTCTGGATGCCTCTGCTACCTTTCACGCCTTCGATTGTTGCCTTCGATTGTTGCCTTCGATTGTTGCCTTCGATTGTTGCCTTCGATTGTTGCCTTCGATTGTTGCCTTCGATGCCATTGATCCCACCACGAATGACGGTGTCTGCGTTCGCCCAGCCATCCTCTTTCCACAGGTGGAACCCGAGGGAGGCCACAGACGGGCGATGCAGTCTGATACGGTGCTCCAAGGAGTCGACCGCGTTTTGCAAAACACGTGGGCCCGCTAAGCATCACGGGCACCCAGCGGTATGCACTGGTTTGTGTTGAACGGTGAGTGCGCAGGTGAGGAGCCGTCGCACAAGCGTACTCGCCGCGCTATAACGTGTGGCCAAAGAACGTTGCTACGTCCGCAGTGATGATCTTCAATGCGTGCGTCCCGTCGATGGTCGCGAGCGGGTCCGCCAGGCCGGGCACAACGGCTCCGATCAGCGCGTCGTCGGTAATATAAGTGCTGTGCGTCGAGCCTGGCAGCGTGATCAGCGTGGCCTGCGGCACGGTGCGCAAGAAGGCATCGCGTTCAGCTTCCTTCTGCCGGATTTTCGTATCGAACTCCGCACGACTCATCCCGATCTGATGGAGTTGGCTATTCGTCACCTGCGAATAGTCCGACGCCATCCAGAGCAAGGGCCGGTCGATCTGGTGCCCATTGGTGATAGTGAACGCAGTGCCGTCCATGTTGATGCCAGCTTTGAAGCGCGGATCGATCCGCAACACCTCTGCTGCTGTCGCACCACCGAAGGAATGCCCAAAGATGCCGACGTGCTCCAGGTCCAGGTGGCCGCGCAACAGCGCATCGGTGCGGTTCATCTGCGCCAGTTGATCGAGCGTGAAGCGTGCATCGGCCACCCACACCGCCGCGATAACATTGCGGTCGTGATCGGTCTGCGCGGCGCTAGTGCCCGCTGGCTCATTCTCTGAGCGGAAACCGGCCTCGCTGAGGGGCGCAACCCGCCCGTTGGAGAAGACCGTTGCAGGCACACTGTAGGTGGGATAGATCATCGCTACCACGTAGCCGTGACTGGCCAAATCCTCGACTGTGCTCGTATACTCCGACGGTGACGTCCCGATACCTGGCAGAAACTCCACCACCGGGAAGACCCCCGCAGCGGCCGGAGGGCGGTTGTAAGCATGTGAATGCACCAACGCAGCGGCGAATCCCGGCAGGTGTAATCTGCTGGTCAGGGCGTCCGCCATCTTGCCTTCAAGGTAGGGCGCGGGCGACGCGTTGGCTGGCGGGGTAGCAGGATAGTAGATTGTCACGACAATAGCACGGTGCGCGCTCGGGTTATTGCCGAAGGTCTCCGCACGTGACACATCCACTAGATCGACATTCACGCGCCCCACACTGAACCTTCCGGTCAATGCGGGAAAATGGACTCCCAGCACTCCGGTTGCTACTCCGAGCGTAAGGGTCGATCCGACTAGCACGACACCCACGAGCAGCGCAAGCGCGACCTTGAGCGCCACTTTGCGCACGCTATGTTTACGGGACTTAGGGACCACAACACTCTCAGCGTTCATCCGGTGTCTCCCAACCGAGATAGGCAATGCCCCTGCGCACAAATGTCGGGCGCACGCCTTCTTACGCGGATCTTGGACCGACGATCCACGCCAACCCATTGACCTCAGTTGGCACACGCTGTGCGGTTCCCAGGCAATTGTCCAAGATGCGAATGAGGGGAGTGTAGTATACGTGGCTGGTTGAAGGCAGTGAACCAAAGAGGAAGAAGAGGGTTGATCTTGGGCAGCGTCAGTATGGTCTGCCGCCGTGTGCGGCAGAATGAGCGAGGAGGAGCGGGCGGAGTGCCCATGATTTATCGCTATGGCTCATCGCGTGTTACGCAGTGCCCTGAAGTTTCCAAGTTACAGAATAGCCCGTAAAGCCGCTGTGCCTTCAGGCCATGCGGATGAAAGGGTTTGCGTTGGCTTGAGCCAGAAGTTCCGCCGCTTGTCGTCCTGTAGATGTTGCAGTAGATTTTCTACAGGAGAAACAACATGAGCAACCTGGACTACCAACGCGACGAACATCATGTGCATCTGATTGTCTACCACCTCATCTGGTGTCCGAAGCGTCGGAGAAAGGTGCTCGTGAATCAGATTGGCAAGCGGTGCGAAGACGTGATTCGTCAGAAGTGTGATGAGAAGGGCTGGACGATCTTGGAACTGGCGGTGCAACCTGATCACGTCCATCTCTTTGTACGGGTCTGGCCATCCGTGAGCGCCGCCGATGTTGTCAAAGAGTGCAAAGGCTTCTCCGCATTCACACTCCGTAAGGAGTTTCCTGAACTCCATCGGTTGCCCTCCTTGTGGACCCGCTCGTATTTCGCCAGCACGGCTGGCAACGTCAGTAGTGAAACCATTCAACGCTACATTGAGGCGCAAAGCCGCCAGTAGGAGTGTTCTGTGAGTGAGAGAGTGGATGCGGGGCTGCGCAAAGCCTACAAGTACAAACTCAAGCCCACTCTCGAACAGGAGCGGGAGCTTGAGGCAGTCTTGTGGCTGTGTCGCTGGCTCTATAACGCGGCGTTGGAACAGCGCATCACGCTCTACCGGCAGCGCGGTATCACGCTGGGTTGCTATCAGCAACAAGCCGAGCTGCCTGATCTCAAAGTGGCATTCCCTGAATATGCCGCTGTCCACTCACAGGTTTTGCAAGACGTCTTGACGCGCCTCGATAAGACCTATCAAGCGTTTTTTCGTCGCGTGAAGGCAGGACAAACGCCGGGGTTCCCACGCTTCCACGGGCGCGACCGTTACAACAGCTTCACCTACAAACAATTCGGCAACGGGGCGACACTCGATAACGGTTTTCTTGTCCTCTCCAAAATCGGGCGCGTAGCCGTACGGTGGAGTCGCCGGGTTGAGGGTACGCCCAAAACGGTCACGATCAGTCGGGAAGCGGACGGCTGGTATGTCTGCATCTCCTGCGCCGACGTACCCGTGCAACCATTGCCCCTCACCAGACAAGAAACCGGGATTGATCTTGGTTTGGAATCGTTTGCCACCCTGGCCGATGGGACAATGATTCATAACCCGCGCTGCTATCGCCGTGCTGAGCGCAGACTCAAGACCGCACAACGGAAAGTCGCCCGGCGCAAGAAGGGCAGCAACCGCAGGCGCAAAGCGGTGAGGTTGCTCGCCAAGACCCACCTGAAGGTGAAGCGGCAACGCGCCGATTTTCAGCATAAGACGGCGCTGAAGCTCGTTCAGCAGTACGACACGATCTATCATGAAGATTTGCAGACTGCCAACATGCTCAGGAATCACCATCTCGCCAAAAGCATTAGCGACGCCGGGTGGTCTGGATTCTTGCGCATCCTGAGCGCCAAGGCAGCATGGGCCGGGCGCACAGTCGTAGCCGTGCCGCCTGCCTACACCAGCCAGATGTGTTCTGGCTGTGGCGTCGTGGTCAAAAAAGGCTTGTCCGTTCGCTGGCATCGTTGTCCAGACTGCGGAACCAGCCTGCACCGAGACCACAACGCGGCAAAGAATATAGAGAGGGCCGGGCAGGCCCTTCGGGGAGAGGTGGCGTAGGCTGCCCCGGAGAACCGAGAATCCGCTATGGCTTTAGCCTATGTGGAGTGTCAAAACGATCGCTCGATTTCCACGTCTACCAGAGCGGCGCTGACATCAACCAGCGAGGGGGCTGTTCCTCCACGAGGTACACCACCGCCAGCGCCGCTCCCAGTTCCAGCGCAGCCTCGCAGGTCGCAGGATTGGGCTCATCTCCACTAGGCAGCCGGGCATAGTCTGTGCTGGGCGACCGCGACCGCGTCCAGTAGCACGCTGATCTCGAATGGCTTCGCTAAGATTGGGGCGTTCAGTCGACGCAGTAGCGGCATCAATGCGGAGGGTAGCTCACGCAAGGGAGTGCCGGTCATCAGGATGAACGCATGAGTTTGAAGTCTAGAGTCGTTAGCCACGATTTCCAAAACGGCAGTCGCATCCATACACGGCATCCTGTTATCAAGTAGCACGATCATCGGATCAGGACTTGCCCGGAGCACCTCCAGCGCGGCCGTCCCATTCTCTGCCATGAGGGACTGGTATCCCTCATAGTTCAACACAGCCCGCACCATTGCGCGTACCTTAGGGTCGTCGTCCGTGATGAGTATCGTCACCGCATCCATCCGTGTTGCTCCTTCCTGGCGCAAAGACCGTCGGCGCGCTACGCCATATTAATCTCCAATGGCTTGCGTCGCCACCCCGGCCCTTTGTGCTTACCGTCGCATTCGCTTGGTAATGCCGCCAACCAGTCGTAGAGAAGCAACCATCTCTACGAACTGTCGGCTGAGATCTAAGCGAAACCGTGATTTCCTCGTCATGATCGCAGATTCTGCTATCGGCTCTCTAGGGCCCGCAGACTCCGCACGTCGTATACGAACACGAACACGAACCAAGTCTCCTCATCGAGTGCGCTCCTTGCCCGAGTTACGAGCACCAACGCGAGCAGACCTCGCCCGGCCCCGCGTACCCGCCACAGAGCGCCCCATTCGCAGATCGCCGCCAAGAAGCCCCATCGAACGCTTGGTTGCTACGAGTATTCATCTGAGTGCTGGCGTTCATGGCGTCCACTTTGGTTGCTATATCCGAGGATGCACCATCCGGCTTCTGGGAGAAGTATAGGGGGTGGGTGGCTGTGCCGCATTGTACAAATGGGGTAGACAACGGTTGATCTTCCAGCGGGTCTCCATCCACGAACTCGATTCGCGAGAACTACACGCGGGAGCGTTGTCGGCAGTGTCAATTCGCAAGCAGCCCAACTTGCCTGGTACCATGTCGCCATGCGGCCTACACGTCCCGAGACGAAGCAACGACCGTATCGTCGTCGGCGCGCAATACTCGATCGTCAGCACCCACACGTTTCCGGCGCGACGGCAGCAGTATCTACACAATTACACCGCCGAGCACTTGGCCTACCCTTGGGCGTTGAGCGCAGTGACGACCTCTTGACGGGGCGCGATGACACTTGCGGCGAGCTCGCCAATCAGCCCAAATAGCCCTGCCGTCGTGCCCAATGCTCCGAAGACGCGGCCACGGTACGCCTCGGGCGATGTGGCCTGCAGCAGCGACTGGACCCCTGTATTTGAACCGACGACCTAGATGCCCACCGCGATAAAGAGGCCCATGGTAAGCCCGTAAAACGTTACGAACGCAGGCGTGTTCAAAATGGCGAGGTCAAGAAGGCCAAACGCGATCTGGCATGGCCCAACCAGCCGAATACCAGACCGCCAATCAAGCCACCAATTACCTGCGCGCGAGCCAGCGCGATCTACGCAGGGAGTCACCCACCCTCCCTGCGTGAAGAGATGACTTGTATCCTGCCGCACGGTGCGGCTATTCGTACCGCAGGATCTCAGCGATGCGGAGACGCGAAGCGCGCCAGGCCGGGACGATGCTCGCTACTGTTGCGATGACCACCATAGCGACCAACATGACGACGAACGCGAGCGGATCCAGATAGAAGTCCACCGGCATCACCTGCCAAGCAAAGGTCTGCACGAAGGCGTATGCCAGCGGCAGGCCAATCGCCGCACCCGCGCACCAAGCCAAGGCGCCCAGCGCCAAGCTCTCCACCCAGAAGACTTGCGCCACACGACGACCGCTCGCGCCCATCGCGCGCATCAAGCCGATCTCGCGACGACGCTCCACCACCGAGGCCACCAGCGCGGTGGCCAGTCCCAGAATACCAACGACGCCAACCACGAGCGCGAGCGCGTAGAGCAGGTAGTAGAGGATGATAGCGTCACTCTGGCGCCGTGTGGCGTACTCGTGGAACGTGTCTACGGTGCCTCCGTCCCCGGAGTAGTATCCCGGATCGTCGCTGGAGGCGCCTGCCGGATTCACGACTTTGCTGACTCGTCCAGCGAGCTGGTTGACGGCGTCGGGTGAACGATCCTGCGCGCCGACGATGATCTCCAGCGTAGAAGTATCGGCCTTGTCCGCGGGGATGCCGCGTAGCTCGTTCAGCGTGTCTACAGGCAGGATAGCTGCACCGATCCAGCCAAGCACGTCGATGGATTGCCTGACTGTTCCGATGATCGTGAGAGTACGCTGGGTGCTCGAGCCGAAGCTGCTCGTCAGGGTGATCGAGTCGCCAACATGAAGCCCAGTCTTGCGGGCAGCGGAATCGCTGAGCAGCACGACGTTAGTATCGCCGTCGCGTAGCCAGCGTCCGCTCGTCACTTGGTAGTGGTAGAGCCTGGTGTCGGACTCATAGCCGGAGACCTGCAACGTGCCCCACAGCGTGGCGGCGTGGGTCGAGCCAGTGCGTTCAACACCCGCGACATTGGGCAGTGTGCTGATTTGCTGTTGGATTTGACTGTAGATGGAGGGGTCGCGGAAATTAACGGACATATCTGCGGCAAGCGGGGCGCGCACCGCGCCGATGGTGTCGTTGACAGATGTCGTGGCAGTCTGCACAACCAGGAAACACGCCGCCACGAGGCTGAGCGTGGTAAGCGAAAGCGCGGCCCGCCAGCGTCGGCGGAACAGGCCGCGAAGCCCCAACCAGGTGGTCTGCGAGATCCAAGTCAATCGGCTACCAAGGTGCGACAGAAAACTCCGGCCCTGGGCCACGCCGACGCCATAGGCGGCGAGCGCCTCCTGTACGGTGATGCGGGTGCCGTTCCATAGGGGCACGAGCGCCGCGCACAGCGGTACGCCGAGGCCCACCGCGAGGCTAAGCGCCACGACCCAGGGCGCGACAGCGAACGGCCCCAACGTGAGAGGGATCTGTGGGGCAAGCGCGACAGCCAGTTGATCTCCTGCGTAAAGACCCAGCGCGACAGCGGGCAGCGTTGCCAGAAGGCTGTAGATACCGACCGTGAGAAGGTATCCGCGGATGATGGTACTGCGCGTGCCGCCAAGTGCCTTCATGGTGCCGATGATAGCCGTCTGCTCGGCCACCAGTGTCGTCACGGTGTTGAGGATCAAGAGCGTGCTCAAGAATACTGCGACGAGCGCGAGGATGCGCAGCAGCGTGAACACCCCGGCAATAGTGCCGAGCGTTGACGCGTCGACTTTCGCGGCGAAACCGGAATCGAGCACCGTTATGCCATACGACTCGACGACATGCTGTAGGGTAGTAACGGCGGCGCTCTCGAGTTGCGGGTTGGCGTTCTGGAATACGATCTGGATGTGGTGCTGAAACAGCGGAACCTGTTGGCCGTCCGGACGAGTCTCCACCGGATTGCCGAGGGTGGCGACGAGTTGTTGGAGGCCGGGGTCGCTCATGTAGGCCAGTGCATTCCCAGAGGCGTGCGGATCGGCGCCGGGCGTGCGAGCGAGCCCGACCACGCGCAACTGCGCTGTACGGTCGCCCGCATGGAGCGTAACCATATCGCCAACACTGACACTCTTCAGGCTTCGATCGCCCTGCTCCATCACGACCTCGCCAAGGCCGGGGTAGCGCCCAGTGGTAAGTTGGAATGGCGTAATTGGGATGTGACGGAGGTCAGGCGCGCCGAAGACGGCGATGCTCACATTGCAGGTGGTCGGGGCGGACTGCCAGCAGGCGCTCAAGTTCGAGATGTACTGCACCGCCTTGACGTTGGGAACGGACTGGAGCGCAGGCAGGAGGGTGGGATCGAGCCGATCCACGGTCAGCTGCACGTCGGGTTGCGACGCCTGATAGCCCTGCGTGAAGGCAAAGGCGCCGACAAGTGTATCGTCGGTGACATTGATCGTGGTCAGGCCACACACGCCGACGAAGATGCCAAACACCACCAACAGCGTGCGAGCCTTGCGACGTGACACGTCGGTCAGTGACTTGCGCAGCCGTGCGCTCACGAGCCGAGACATCAGAGCTCCTCCTTCATACCGAGCGCCTCTGGAGCGGGCTCATCCACCACGATAGCATTCGCGCCGAGCTCGGCGACGATGCGGCCGTCGAGCAGATCAATGCGGGCGCTGGCACGTCCAGCCAATTCGCGGTCATGAGTGACGACAACGACTGTCTTGCCGTGTTCGGTAAGGGCGGTCAGCGTATCGAAGACCTCATGCGCGTTCCGAGAGTCGAGGTTGCCGGTTGGCTCGTCAGCGACGAGCAAAGGCGGATCGTTGGCGAGTGCGCGCGCAATGGCGACGCGCTGCTGCTGGCCGCCCGAAAGTTCACTCGGCAGCCGACGCGTGAGGTCGGCGAGTCCGACCGTCTCCAGGCAGGCGAGCGCTCGGGAGCGCCACTGGTTGCGGGGCAGGCCGCCGCCTCGGCCGAGCTCCAGCGCCAGCAAGACGTTATCGACCGCGGTCAGCGTCGGAATGAGTTGGAAGAACTGGAAAACAATGCCGACATACTTGCCGCGCCATTTCGCCAGCGTGTTTTCGCGGCGAGCGCGCAACTCGTGGCCGGAGAAGATGACCCTGCCGCTGGTTGGCCGGTCGATACCCGTTAGCAGGTTGAGAAGCGTGGACTTGCCGCTGCCAGAGGGTCCGTTGATGGAGAACAGACTCTGGGTCGGGACACTGAAAGTGACATCGTCGAGGATGACGGTCCGCTGTGTCCGAGTGACAATCGCGCGTGTGAGGTGCTCGACTTCAATGAGACGAGTCGGTGAAAGGTCGAGCGCAGGTAGGTTCGCCGCTGTGATCTGGTGCATGAGGTGCCTCCTCTGCTGACTATCCCCAAAGACGTGGATGGACGAGATGATGCGATATCGAATGATCGAGACTGGAAGACAACTCTCGAACGCCCAGCAGCCATGTCGGCCACGGTCGTGTCCATGCACGAGAGCGTCATCTGCGTTCGCGGGTTCGTGAGAAGTATGCCTTCAGCACGGCGCTGGCATATCGCCATGGACGTGGGTTCAGCCGTGATGGCATGTTGGACTTCTCGAACAACTGGATTGACGGTCTGAACTCACTGCAGGCGAACCATCCAGCGCATGCGCCTGAGGTGCCACCCGCCGCGCCCAGGTCAAGCGTGGGTACCTGATGAGATCTTTCGAGATCTCGGTCGTGTGATACGCCACGGTCGAGAAGTGACTCTCCACCAAGCGGCAGAAGGTGGCGTAGGCTTCGTATCCAGGTGACGCCAGCGCTCGCAGGCAGACAGGTAGATCTCTTCGCGTTAAGATTCGTGTCGGTTGATGATTTCATGCTCTCGCTTTTCTGTACCCTAATACTTTCATTCATTGGTCGCATGGCATGGATGGCATGCCCCTGTCAAGGTTCCCGTTCCCTTTGCCGTCGCTCCCCTCGAACGGGGCGCCATCCAGCGCGCCGTCCAGGAAGCGGTTGAGGAGGTGGAAGCGCCAGGCCGCGCGGGTAAGGAAGAGCCAAGTGGCTGCGGCGACCGCTACCAGCCCCCACACGAGCGGATCCAACTGCCGCAGGGCGAAGATGCTCCGGAGCTGCGGCACTTCGTCGATGATCACGAAGGCGACCATCAGGCCCAGCGCCAGCACAGTCGGCCGCCAGTTGCACTGGCGACTGCTGCTCTGGACATCGCCCCCTGCCCACCACAAGCCAGGTGGCTCGACGCAGATAACGAGCAGGAGGCCGCAGGTAACCAGGAAGGCCGTCAAGTTTGACTGCGCAGCCGGAAGTGCATGGGCGACGGTCTGCTCCGACGACTGGATGCCGGCGTTCAGTGCGCCAGCCTGTCGCAGCCGGAGCAGGTAGGTGCCGAAGAAGAGGAACAGGCCGAGGACCGTGCCGATCACCATAGGTGGCAGCACGAACCGGAGCAGCTGACGAACGAGGCCTCTGGTCTGCACAGGGCCGGGGCGCGCCCAAACCGCCAGGAGCACTGCTGGAATGCCGACAGAAAAGAGAGTTATCAGCGAGCCCTGACGCAGCTGTAGGGGAAACACGCCTACTAAAAGTGACGAGAGGATCACCAGGCCCACTGTGCCGATGCGCGTCAGGAAGAGCTTCAGGATGTCCTGCATGCCATTGCGGATGCGCTGTCCCTCGGCCACTGCGGGCACGAGCGCCGCGAACGAGTCCCGCATCAGCACGAGGTCCGCCACGCCACGCGCCGCCTGGCTCCCGCTGCGCATGGCGATGCCCAATTGCGCCTGCTTCAACGCCAGCACATCATTGACGCCATCGCCGATCATGGCCACGTAGTGCCCCCGCCGGCGGAGCGCGCGCACCAGACGTTCCTTCTGTTGGGGGGTGATCCGCCCGAAGATCGTCGCGGACTCTGCCGCAGCAGTGAGCTCACTCTCGTCCATCCCCTCTACCTCCGGGCCTGAGGCGAGGCGGATCTCGGGACCGAGTCCGGCCTGGCGTGCCAGCGCGGCCACTGTCTCAGGATGGTCGCCCGAGATGATCTTCAGCTGCACGCCTGCACGAAGGAATGCCGCCAGTGTTTCGCGGGCCCCCGGGCGCAGTTCGTCGCGCAAGCTGATCAGCCCCAGCGGGCACATGCTATCTGGGAGACGGGAGTCATCACCTCGGTCCTCCAGGCGCGCCAGTGTATCAGACGACCGAGCTACTAGCAGCACCCGCAGACCCTGCGCGGCCAGATCCCGCGTACGCTCCGCGATGGCCTGCCACTCCACTGGCTGGCCATTGCTATCTGGGGCTGAAGCCAAGTAGGGCCGCAGTATCTCAGCGCGCCCCAGCGCGTACACGCCACGCAGGGCAGGCTCATCGCCTTCTCCGAGCGCCTTGTCGTCGTCACAGAAAGCGACGGCGCTCCACTTACGCACCGAGGAGAAGGGCACTTCAGCCACTACGCGGTGCTGGGTACCTGGCCGTGACCAGGCTGCCGCGATGACTTCGCTGGTCTTGTTGCCACCCCTGCCCCTGGCGTTGGCCGCCAATACACCGAGCACGCGCGTGAGGTCCGCCTCGGCGATGCCGAGCGGATAGACGGCGCCCACCTGGAGCCGGTTGGCGGTGAGCGTGCCGGTCTTGTCCAGACACAGCACGTCCACGTGGCTGAGTGACTCGATCGCGTTGGCCTGCTGGACCAGCGCACCAGTACGCAGAATCCGCACGACACCAAGCGAGTAGGCCACTGCAATCGAGAGGAAGAGGCCGTTCGGGATCAAGCCCGCAATCATCGTCGCGTTCTGGATGGCGACGGGTAGGCTGATCTGCTTGATCACGGCGGCCAGCGCGAGCAGGAACTCGAAGTAGACCACCATCAACAGCACAACACGAATCACGAGATGAATCTCGCGCTGGAGCGGGGTAAGAATGCGGCGAAATGCCCGCGCGCTCGCAGTCATCCGGCTGGCAAGGCTGTCCGCGCCGACGTGCTCAGCGACGTAATAGGCGCCACCCGTGATACAGAAGCTTCCCGAGTATACCGGTTCTCCCGCATACTTGGGAACGGGGTCCGCCTCGCCGGTCAGCAGCGATTCGTCCACCGCCATCTCTGCCACCTGCTGCCGCTGCTCATCGCCGATCACTCTGCCCATCACCCGCCCGTCCACGACGATCTGGTCCCCGGAACCCACTCTGAGGACATCGCCCACCACGAGTTGCTCGGGGGGGATCGCGCGCTCCGCTCCCGCACGCAGCACTGTTGCCGTTGGGCGAGTGAGCAGTGCGATGCGGTCGAGTGTACGCTTGGCGCGGATCTCCTGGACGACACTGACCACGATGTTGAGGGAAATGACGCCAGTGGAGACGAGCGCATCGCCGTAGCGCCCAAGCAAGGCGAGGGCCATACCCAGGCCGAGGAGGCTGATGTTGATGAAGGTGAAAACGTTCTCGCTCACGATCTGCCAGTAGGAGCGGCTGGTGTGGAATACAGCGTTGTTCCCCTGCCCACGTGCGCGACGGGCGAGCACCTCGTCCTCCGAGAGACCGTGAGGGGCAGCGCTCGCCTGCTCCATCGGTCCCGAGTCCATGGTACCCTGCATGCGGATTACCGTCCCCCTTCGCTCATCCAAACGCACGTGAGCCGCATCTGATCGCTCCGCGCCCCTCACGGCGGCACTGTAGCAGTCGGACATGACAGCCACATGACACGCGCTGTCACCTTGTGGTCATGTTTTCGGGATATGCAAGCGAGCTATCGAGCTCAGTAAATTGTGTCTTGGAGGCAGTTGGACACTCGCCCCTGCGAGTTACCATCCAGCTACCGGCTTCAACAGGCAGTTGGTCCACCCCACCAGATTCAATCGGCCACGCCCGAAGGGCCACTATGGTGGATCTCGCCTCGGCCGACGCTTACGCGACGTCCCGGCTTTCTTCTTCCGCGACCGCGCTGGCGTGCCCACGGCAGGCGGGCTGGGTGCTACATCTAGCAGTTCTGGCTCGCTGCCGATGGGCGCGGACAGGTCGGTGGTTATTGGAGTCGCCGCGATCGACGCCTCTGTCTCAACCACGTTCACAGACAGCAAGTGCAGGTTGAGATTGCCGATTTTGGTGAGCACGCCATGCAGCGCCGCCTCATCGGCAAGCGCGCCGCGCAGCACCGTGGTATCTCCCTCATAGGTGAGCGTTAGCCCCTCGAACGATGTAGCCCAGTGCTGGTCAAGGCGCCCCTTGACGCGAATCTCGTAGACGCTCAAGTCACGCTCTCCTTCGGCCTACTGCGCCGCCTGGCCGGTCCGCCGTCATGCAGATCCAGGGGCATCTCTCCCAATGGAGCATTGCGGCGTATCGGTCTCGTTGCGAATAAGTCTAACTGCCGTGCTTGCGGGAAACAGTGAACAAAAGGCGAATACGAGGGTTGATCTTTGCGCATTTCGCTGCTTCCGGCCGGACCCCGTAACTCATGTTAGGCTGTCGCTTCGCCGGACACGCCTGGCAGAGCGTCCGTCGCAAGCCGAGTAGGCTATCCTGCGCCTCACGGGCACTTGCGAAAGCGCCGAAACTAGGGTATACCCAGGGTATCGAGCATCTGAGCATTTCGACGCTGGTACGCTCGCATGCCGTGCCTGATCGGGAAGGGTCGGTGAGGCGAAGATGGCCCGTAGCATGCATGCTATGGAGAGCGGCACGATCACACTCGTCAGCGCTGGTGCTGACGGCACAGACCCCCCGTCCATCGCAGTTGACAGCCCCACGTGGCGGGAGTGGCTTGCCCACAGCGATGCCGCCCGTTTCCGGTTCGAGGCGGGCGCGTTGCGCTTCACCGCTGGGCGGAGGATGCAGCAGGGCGCGTGGCACTGGTACGCGATGCAGAACCATCAGGGCAGGCGGCGAGAGATCGCGCTGGGGACAGTCGCCGAACTGACACCGGAGTGCCTGCGACAGGCTGCCGAGGCTCTCGCACGAGTGGACGAGCCCAGCGAGATGCGTACCACCAGACGAGCAGCTGGTCATGCCAAAAGCACAGCTGGCGACGTACCATCCACTACACGACCCGACGCTCGTGCGCGCGGCATGCCCAAAAACGATCAGGTGCTGCTAGGTGCGGATGCGGACGTCGTTACTGCCTCTCGTTCCATACCGCTGCTCGCCACGAAGCTCTTCATCCCGCGCCCTCGGCCCGACCTTATGCCGCGCCCACGCCTGCTCGCCCAACTCGAAGCCGGGGTGCGCCGCCCGCTGACGGTGCTCGCTGCGTCCGCAGGCTGGGGCAAAACCTCTGTGCTGAGCGCGTGGTGCGCCGCTTCAAGGCGTGACTACAGTGAGGGCGGGAACTCCCGGCCAATCGCCTGGGTCTCGCTCGATGCGGGCGACAACGACCCCGTCCGCTTCTGGACCTACATCCTGACCGCGTTGAACGAGGCGTACTCCGGTATGACGGAAGACGCCCTCAGCTTACTGCGTCTCTCGCAGTCTCCGGCGCTTGAGGGGGTGCTCACCCTACTCTTGAACGCTGTGTCCGCGCTATCGATCGAAGTGGTGCTGGTCTTGGATGACTACCATCTGATCACCAACGCCGCGGTTCATACGAGCCTGACCTATCTGCTCGAGCACGCGCCGCCGTCGCTCCATCTCGTGCTGGCGACCCGTGAAGATCCCCCACTCCCCCTTGCGCGACAGCGGGCGCAAGGCGCGGTCACGGAGATGCGCGCTGCCGACCTGCGCTTCACGCCCGAGGAAGCTACCCAATTCCTCACAGCGACGCTAGGGAGTCCGCTTTCGGACGACGTTGTCCAGACGATCGAAGTACGTAGCGAAGGCTGGATCGCGGGCTTGCAGCTCGCCACGCTCTCCTTGCATGGGCGGACCGGCGAACAGGTAGAGTCATTCACCGCGGCGTTCGCCGGTAGCAACCGTTACATCGTGGATTACTTGGTCGAGGAGGTGCTGGCGCGGCAACCGCCTGAGGTCCAGACCTTTCTGCTGCGCTCCGCCGTGGCAGAGCGCTTCTGCGCGCCGCTGTGCGAGCGGTTGTTGGACAAAGACGACATTGCGGCTACCAGCATAGACACGGTGTCAAGTAGGCGCTCCACGCCTGCCGATGCGCTTGGGCCGACACCGACGCACAGCATTTTGGAGCAGGTGGAGCGGGCCAACCTGTTCCTGATCCCACTCGACGATGAGCGGCACTGGTACCGCTACCACCACCTCTTCGCCGACGCGCTACGCAGTCGGCTGCGCAAGGCGGATCCCGGCCTCTACGGCGAGTTGCACAGTCGGGCCAGCGCCTGGTTTGAGGCGCACGGCCTGATCAGCGAAGCAGTACAACATGCGCTGACGGCAGCTGACTTCGAGCGGGCAGCGGCCATGATTGAAGAGCATAGTCTAATTGTGGGCATGGGCGGCCAAGTCGAGACAGTGATCGGCTGGCTGCACGCGCTGCCCGAGCCGTTGATCCGCGCCCGCCCGCGCCTGTGTCTGTGTAACGCCGCCTTACACTTCATGATCGGCCCTGGCCAGCCAGAAGAGCAGAACGCGCGGATGCGCGACGCGGCGGCGGCGGTTGCCACCTGGCGTCAGGCGGACGCCAAGGAGCCCGAGTTGCCGGCGGTCCTGGGCATGTTGGCGTTCGTGCGGGCGGTGTTTGTGCTCTTTTCTGGCGATCTGGAACGCAGCGTCGCAGACGCCCAAGAGGCGTGCGATCTATTGTCCGAGACAGACAGTCTATGGTATACACTCGCTCGCTATTATGTAGGACGGGCCTACTTGGCAACTGGTGACGCAACAGCTGCCACTGAGCATGCTCTGAGGACGACGATTGAAGCGCTGCGCACATCGGGGAATGCCTACATGGCACTGTCCGGCACCAGGATGCTAGCGGATCTGATGCGGCTCCAAGGCCACCTACGGGCCGCCGCCGCGACCTATGAGGCGTCTGTGGGTGTAGACGCGACATCACAGTTCATGGAGGAGTATCTGTTCGATCTGATATACTGCTTCGGGCTCGGCGAGGTGCTGCTCGAGTGGAATGAACTCTCCGGGGCAGAGCGCCTGCTGACGCAGGGTATGCACCTCCACGAGCGATGGGTCTTCGGGGCCCACTGGATCACCAAGGGCTACCTGGTACTAGCTCGACTACAGCAGGCACGCGGCGAGGTGGCGGCTGCGGTGGCGACGCTCGATGCGTTCGCCGCGCTAGGCGAGCGCCGCCACTTCGTAGCGGCGCTGCGTGCTCGCGGGGAGGCCATGAGGGCCCAGCTAGCCTTGGCGCAGGGCAGTTTGGTGAAGGCTGTCCACTGGGCGCAGGGCTGCGGGCTCTCGGCTGCCGATGCCGAGCTCCCCGTGTTGCCATTTCTGCGTGAGCGCGAGTATATGACGCTGGCGCGCGTGCTCCTAGCCCAGGGCCAGAGCGAGCCGGGTGGACCGTATCTGCGGGAGGCTGAGCAGTTGCTGGCGCGGCTGTTGGCGGATGCTGAGGCCACGAGCCGAGGTCTCAGCGTGCTGGAGATCCTCCTGCTGCGCGCACTGGCGCAGCGGACCCGCCGCGATACGCGCGGTGCGCTGGGCACGCTCGCCCGCGCGCTCGCGCTGGCCCAACCAGAGGGATACGCACGCCTCTTCGCCGACGAAGGCGCGCCGATGGCAGCTCTGCTCACTGAACTAGTCGAGGCGGCGGAGCGGCGACGGCTCACGTTGTCCGCCAGCGTCCTCGACTACGCGCGGGCACTCATCGCGCTGTGTCGCGCGCCGGAGGGAGGCACATCGGTATCCATGGCACTTTCTTCCCAAGACAGCGCGACGGAGTCCAAGTATCCAGTGCCCAGCGTGCCGCCACTCCTCGACCCGCTGACTGAGCGGGAGCTTGAGGTGGTGCGCCTGCTGGCGGAGGGCGCCTCGAACGCCGCTATCGCCGCCGCGCTGGTGGTGACCGTCGGCACCGTCAAGAAGCACGTCTTCAACGTCTGCAGCAAACTAGCTGCGCAGAATCGCACGCAAGCCGTCGCTCGCGCTCGCGCGTTTCAGCTCCTGTAACGGCGCCATGCCACCTCGCACAGTGCCGTAGCACGGTGGCGCTCCGCCCTCTTCCGGGACGGCACGCGGCGCACGGCAAGATCAACCTTCCCCTACACGTCTTTCGTTGAATGCGCCCAGCCCGTGCGCAGGTTAGACTTCTCCTGAAGTCGACCCGGCGAGTGGTCGGGCTAGCCATCGGCCGTTGGCCATGACACCTCCTCCAGAGGTGGGAGGAGGAGTATCGTTAGTCCTAGCCCGCTCACGGGTAAGCAGACCCAGGCCGGATGCCGGGTGCCGCTATCGCCCGAACACCTCCTCTCTGCAAGTCCGCAAGCGGAAGCGGTTAGCAATAGCTCGCTGCCGATTCACCAACGAGGAGCACGACAATGTCGCACGCTATATTCCCCATTATTCAGTACGCCGATGTCAACGGCGTCCGCATCGCCTGCGAGGTTGCAGGCGCTGTGCCCCCTCGTGCTCATCAACGCTGGCGTCGCCGACTGCCGCATGTGGGATGACCTCTTCCCCACCCTCGCGCAGGGTTCCGCACGCTGCGCTACGATCTGCGCGGTTTCGGTCGCTCCAGCATGCCACCCACGCCCTACGCCCACGCCGACGACCTCGCAGTTCTCCTATCCTACCTCGGTATCGAGCGCGCCTATTTACTTGGCGTTTCCTTGGGCGGTCAGGTTGCCCTTGACTTCACCCCTGAACACCCCGACCTAGTTGCTGCACTGATCACTTCGGGTGTGAGCATCGGTGGTCAGCAGCCCTCGGAGATGCTCCAGCGCGCGTGGGTCGAGATAGAGCACGCCGGCGGACTTGATCAGGCCAACGAGTTGGAACTGCGACTCTGGGTAGACGGCCTGGGCCGCTCGTCCGCGCAGGTCGCCCCTGCCGTCCGTGAGCAGGTGCGCCGCGTGAACGGCGCCAACCTCGCCCGCGAGACTGAGCAGGAACGTGCCGAACCGCGTCGCCTCGACCCGCCAGCCATTTCCCGCCTCGGTGAGATTCGCATCCCGCTCCTCGCCATCGTTGGCCAGCACGACATTTCAGACAAGTACACTGCTGCCGATCTACTCGTCGTCGAAGTCCCTGGCGCGCGCAAAGTCGTCATGCCAGACACCGCCCACGTGCCAAGTATGGAGCAGCCTGGCGTCTTCGCTCGCCTCGTGTTCGACTTCCTTGAAGGCATAGAATGAGTCCGCATAGGCTATCCATCACCAGCGTTGCGGCCCTAGTTCGACGCCTCGAAGGGGGTGCTCTCTCCTGCCCGTCATGCCTGGCACTATCAGCCGCGCATAGCCGCGGTGATGTGCCCGTTCGACGCGTCCTCCAATACATGGTACATGACGCAGCACCTCGGGCCGACCAGCAGACGAGGCACCGTGGAAACCCCCTATCGCCGTTGAAAGTCTGCATGGAGCATCATTTGGACTGATGCGGTAGCTCGGTAGCTGGCGGAAATGGCATGGAGGCCGCCACCCCACCATCTCGAACAGCGGATCTCTGCCCCCTGCCCGCTGCTCGATGCCGAACGGTGAGCAGCGGACCACCTTTGGAGCGTGTGGTAGCCTCTCTCCAGCTTCTCTCCAGCTTCTCTCCATCCCGCCCTTATGTTTCGGCGCGAAACGTTTTGCCCAATTCTGGTCCCAGACCAAAGTAATGGCGAAAATTGTAGAGCAGCGGGCGCCAGCGCTGGGGGTCGATATGGCGCTCATCCAGGAGGATAGCGGGATGAGCATGGACGCGTACCACCTCCACGATCACCACGACGGCTGTTCCATCGCCCAGAGGATACTGCGCCTGCACGCGCGCTTCCAACTGAAGCGGACACTCGTGGACACGTGGCGGGTTCACCAGATGGGAGGGGAGCGGTTTCAACTGTGCTGCCCCGAATTTATTGGGCTGGAAGCGAAACTGCTGCGCTTTGTGAGGTGGAACCGGCGATTTCCCGGTGAGCGGCGCGAGGCGTTCGACCGCGTGCCACTGGTCGGCCGAGGGGAAATTGAGGACGCATTCCTGGGTCCGTGCCAGATTCTCGGCAGTTTGCCCGGCGGCGCCTAGCCCGAGCACCACCTGTTGGCCCAGCGCCCATGCGGAGGACATGGGAGCGAGGTTGGCCGATCCATCCGGATTGCAGGTGCTCAGGAGCACAACTGGGGTACCAAAATAGAGAATCGATGGGGCAATGATGCGATGGGAATCATCTTGAGGCATCTTGAACTCCTGAAGTCATAGATGAGATAGGATACGGGGTCTAGAAGCAGGCAAGAGGCGGACCTGGAACGGCTCGGTGGCATGAATACTCAGCACTTTCCCACCAATGTCTCGGATACTGAGTGGTGGCTCGCCCACACTGGCACCGATGAGAAATCCCTCAGACGCGACTTGGGGCGCGCCAGCCGCACATCTGTATGCCGCAAAGCGGTTCAATCAGCTACATAGGTCACGAGCGCTCTAAGCAGCACATTCATGCGCCAGGCATCCCCCGCTCCACCTCTGCTGCAGCTTGCATCAGCACAGTATCAGCCAAGGGAACGCGCCGAAGCGTCTCAACTGCCATCTGGCGACCCGCCAGGTTATCGCCGTGTAACTCCGAGAGCGCATAATCACGGTACAGACGCAGGAAGTGGTCCTCGAACCCGAGTGTGCGCGCGCAGATAGTCCGTAGCCGATCGCGATTTTCGATGTCTATGGGAATGCGGTAGTGCCAACTACCGCGCACCCACTCGGCCATGTCATCGAGCAGATCGCTCCATTCGTCGCCAATGTGTGTTCGATACATGCTGGCGCAGTCGCGTTTGATCGCCACATACTGTCCAGCCTGGTACGCTACGAGCGCTGTGGCCATCCATCCGACAGACCGCATCAGGTCGCGCGTTCCTGATATCGTGCATCCATCAGGAAGGCGCGTCGGTCGCCTGGCATAACCATAGAACTCGTCGGTCAGGTCGGGATACTCCAGTGGCACACTCAACGGGAGTGGGCGGGAGAACAACCCAAACAGCCGCCAGTACGATGTATGCATGCGGTCACGGGTCCAGGCTGCCAGCGGCATGAGATCAAACATCTGGCAGAGATCAGCGCCCCAGAGCAGCCGACCACCCAGCTTCAGAATCGGCGAGACGCCTGCCCGCAGACTGTCCTCATCAGGGAAGCTAATATCCAGCTCGCCTTCAGTTGACGATGCAAACCCCGCGAGGAAAGCCTGGATGCGGTCGCGTTCACCATCTCGCAGGCGATTGGCAATGACAAGCTCCAGATCGAGGTCGCTAGTAGAGATTGCGCTCGCGTCGGCATAGCTGCCCAGCACATAGACCGCGCGCAGTCGTCCCGGCAGCACGGTATGCATCTCGGCAATCAGCCGCCGCACGACCCCATCCATGCGCACGCTGCCGGTTGACGCGACAAGCTCAACCTTTGCCATAGGAACCTCTTGTCCGCAATGAACTTCTTGCATTGTGGTACATAAGGTCACTCGCGTCGCAGGCGCCCACCTGAGTTATTTTGGCAGTGGCCTTGCTCGGTGACCGTAGGGATCGTACGTTGTTGGCGCACGCAGATTATGGTCGTGTAAGGATCCACTGTTGCGAGCGGGAGATCACTGAGATGAGATGTCGTAGCGCATAAGCGGTAACCGCCGCCCTGGCACACTAGAATCTTCCCAGCCAACTACTGTGGCACCCATACGTTCGTAGAATGGACGGGCATTTGGGTCCGCGCTAAATACCACCCTCCGCACTCCCAGTTCTGTGGCTCGCGCGATCATGTGGCGCCACAGCCGAGCGCCAACGCCTCGCCCCATGTATGCAGGTTCGACGAACAGAAGATCCAGGTACATCTCCTGATCACTCAGGCGATAGAAATGCGAGATGCCACAGACAGTGCCGTAGCACATATCCTCGGCGCAATAAACAGGATTGCGCAAGATAGTTTGCCTATCGAGCGTCAGGGTTGGACGCCATGTTTCTAGTAGATCCGCAGAGTACCCCCAATGTGCTTTTGAACGCATGATCAACTCTGTGAGGAGTTTCGCCTCTTCTGGTCGAGCGGAACGAATGTGCAGTCCCGCTTCATTTAGCTCCATTAGTTCCACGTGCTGCCTCCTTTACCTTTCTGCGACCAGAAGACCCCCTGACTTCAGGCAAGGGGATGAATGGCTCTTGCGCCGCTGTAACAACCGTGCTATCATTCGGCCAATGCTGGCTGCACGTCAGCGCAGGTTCGGCGTGGTTCCGAGAGTTCAAGCGTCAATCTCCCTTCGGGCAAAATCTGCGGAGTCGGCCCGTAAAGAGCCGCATTGGGGCAGCAATGCCTGGGTTGCGAACCCCTAGAAGCTCCTGGGTTCACCCACGGAGAGCTGTCACATCATCCTTCACGTCATCGCCTCATGGCTGCATAGACAGTGGTCGTTGAGAAGCCACAAGACGACATGACGACATCACGAGACGAAATTCGGTGTTACTACGTACGAACTCCATGCTGCGAGCGATAGCCACGAGACATGTTTGCGGTGTCACAGTCCTGGCCTTATGCGGCGTGGCGCTGCGAAAACCGTCGGCCCTTACGGAGGGCGATATGAATCGGGCGGAACCCCGCCGCTTCGTAGACACGACGCGCAAGTACGTGGGTCGCCTCTGTCTCCACAACGGCCTGTTCTGCGCCGCGCGCCTTAAATTGGCCCAGCATCTCGGCGATGAGTGCCCGTCCCAGTCCTTGCCCTTGAAATGTGGGATCGACGCCCAGCGGCTCGATCTGCCCCGTACGGTCGATAGGAGACACCCACCCTACGCAGAAGCCCGCTAGCTGGCCATTAGGAGCGATAGCTACCAGATCGCACTCCGGCTGGTAGCTCGGCATGCGCAGGACACGTGCCCGCCAGTCTGCTGTCATGCAGGTACGCGCGAAGGCGCGCTGATGCAGCGAGACATAGGCGCCTACTTCGCTCGCACCCGCCAGCGGTCGAATGCTGAACCCGGCAGGTAGCGCTGGGAGTGAGAGGGGCTCGCCTAGCGGTCGCCTCATGATCACGTAAGCACGGTCATCATCAAGCATGTAACCGTTCCGCGCCAAAAGCGCGAGACGCTCGTGGTCGTCCTCGCGGGTCTCTACCCAATAAGGCAACGCGCGCCCACGGGCAGCATCAAGCGTGCGGAAACGCTCCCGTGCCCACGCAAAGATCGCATCCTCGACGATTGTCTGGAGTGGCCCAGGGCGCACATAGAAGTCAAGGGCAGCCCAACAAATCTGCCAGGCGGTGAAGCCGAGGAGAGCACCGTCGGCGGATACCCACAGGCAGGTATCGGCCACCGACTGCAGTGCCGGGGAGCTCAGCCGCCACGGGAAGTCGACGCGGTGCCTGCACGCAGGCGGTGTGACTTGGATGAGATCAGCGATCAACGGCAAATCGCTATCACCCCCGTACGGGCGCATGATCAGATCCATTGCTTCTCCTCATGGCAACCCACGCACTGTACGACTATCGCGCAATTGTGCTTGTCGATGCGCGGTTCGCTGCCGACGATGATTGGTAGGCCATCAAATTGCCTGTGACCGTGACCGATCTGCCTAGCGTCCTCGCGATCAGAAGTCGGACAAGTGACCGTGCACAAAGCGCCAGCGGGCGAACTCCAACCGACGAATAGCAATGTTGGAGTCATAAACGTCGGGATGGTTACGTACGCGCTCTCGCAGCTCGAAAAGCTGCGCTAGTTCCTCCTTGGTGAATTGATTTTCTAGCAGGCTGCAATACGAGGAGGATGCCTGATCTTCATGCTCATCCGCTTGCATAACGGGCCTCCCGGGATGCACGTCAGAATCGAGTGCATAGAATCCAAGTGATCGAGCTTCAGCGTGCCCCATTTGCGGCCGCACCATCGGCGTTTGTATCGCGAAGCACTCACTCGACGCCGTCGCATCCGAGGAGAATATAGCCCCTTAACACAGTTGATCGCAGTGAACGAAAGGAGAAATGCGAGGTTGATCTTCGGATGTTGCAGGATAGGCTTTTGGGGTAATCCTCCTTCGCGGAAGGGAACCATCCAGGCTCAAGATTCCTCTGCGACTGGGCATGCCCTCTGAGTCCTGAATAGTTACAGCACGCCCGATGTGACCAATATGATGTCTTTCACAACAAAACAAGTAGTGGTGGCTAGAGGGTGTGTAAGAAGAGGGACACCATCACAAGATAGTCGGTCCGCAATGAGGTTCTCAGACTCGTTGCGAAAGGCATCTCGTCATGGCAACTCCAGTGTATCCTCTCTCTCCCAGCGACCTGAGCGACGACGAGTGGGCGCTGCTGTCTACGCTGATTCCTTCCGCCAAACCTGGTGGTCGACCGCGCTCGGTAGAGGTCCGTCGCATCCTCACCGGTATTTTCTATGTGCGACGTAGTGGCTGTGCCTGGCGCTCTCTGCCGCGCGAGTATGGCCCGTGGCCTACCGTCTACAAGAGCGTGTTTGCACTTTTACCACCAAATCAGGATGGCGGCGATGGTGACCATCGCCAGGAAGTTGACCGCGAGTTTCTCGTACCGTGTCGCCACCCGGCGGAACTGCTTGAGCCGATTGATGCAGCGCTCCACGCGGTTGCGCTCCCGATAGAGCTCCCGGTCAAAGGTGCGCTGCGGGCGCTCGTTGCGCTTGGTCGGGATGGTGCTGCCGATGCCATGCTGGCGCAAGTAGCGGCGGACTGTACGGCTGCTGTAGCCCTTGTCGCCGACGAGGCGCTTGGGGCGTCGGCGCGGCCGACCTCGCCCGCTCGGACGCTTGACGGCTCCTGCCTCCAGGAGCGGGATGAAGACGCTCTGCTCGTGGCGCTCACCAGCCGTCAGCAGCAGGGCGAGGGGCTTGCCGTCCCGCTCGGCGCGGACGTGGAGCTTGGTGGAGAAGCCGCCTCGGCTCCGCCCGAGCGCTTGCTGGTCCTGCCCCCGTTGACGCGCCGGGCACCGGCCGCGTGTTGGTGGGCGCGGATGCTGGTCGTGGAGTTGACCTAAAAGCGTGGACACATATAGAGTTGGGGTACGAACCCCAGGGAGGTGTCCATGGCGAAGACATCCAAGCATGTGCAGCCGTATTCACCCGAATTTCGGGCAGAAGCGATCCGGCTGGCGCGGACCAGCGGGAAATCCCATCGCGAGATTGCCGACGATCTGGGCATGACGAGCGAAACGCTGCGGTTATGGCTCAAGCAAGCGGATCTGGACGCTGGCAAGCGCCATGACGGGCTGACCAGCGACGAACAGGAAGAGTTGCGGCGCTTGCGGCGGGAGAATCGGATCCTGCGCGAAGAACGGGAAATGTTACGAAAAGCCGCGGCCTTCTTCGCTCGGGAGAACGACGCAATCCGGTGAAGATCTATGCGTTTATGGAGCGCGAGAAGGCCATCCATCCCGTCCGCCGCATGTGCCGCGTGCTCGGTGTCTCCCCGAGCGGGTATTGGGCATGGCGGCGGCGCGAGCCGTCAGCTCGCGCGAGCGCCAACGCCCAGCTGACCGGCCACATTACCCAGATTCACCAGGCGAGCCGCGGCACCTATGGGGCCTTGCGGATTCAGGCCGAACTGCGGGCACAGGGAATGGCGTGCGGGCACAACCGTGTCGCCCGGCTCATGCGCCAGACCGGTCTGGTGGGCTGCCATCGGCGGCGGCCAGTGCGCGTGCGCACGACCCGGCGCGATCCGACGGCGATTCCAGCTCCCGATCTGGTCCAGCGTCGCTTTACCGCTCCTAGCCCCGATCAGCTTTGGATCGCGGACATGACCTATCTGCCAACCGAGCAGGAGGGTTTTCTCTACCTGTCCGTCATCCTCGACGTCTTCAGTCGGCGGGTGGTTGGCTGGTCCATGCAGGACCAGCTGCGGACCGAGCTCGTCCTGACGGCACGGGAGCTGGCCGTGAGGAAGCGACGGCCGGAGGCAGGGCTGATTCACCATTCGGATCATGGCTGTCACTACACCTCCGTGCTGTTCGGCGAGCGGTGTACTGCCGCCGGGATCCAGCCCTCTATGGGGACGGTGGGAGACTGCTTCGACAACGCGATGGTCGAAGTTTCTTCGCGACCCGCGCGTGCGAGCTCCTGGCCCACCACCGCTTCCAGACCCATAATGAGGCACGGGCAGTAGTCTTCGAGTGGCTGGAAGTCTTCTATAATCGGCAACGGCGGCACTCGGCGCTGGGGTACGTGACTCCGGCGGTCTACGAACAAACGGTCACCACGCCAACATCAGGGGCCGCATGAAGTAACCCGTCCACGAAATCGGGGTTACTCCAGTCCAAATGGCTGTCCTGGGAAGGAATCCTCGCCATAGACCTAAGGTGCCCCCAACCGCAAGGGAAGGCCGGTGGCACTTCACGTCGTTCTAGGCCATAATGGGACGTGCGCCGATGCGACTCACGCGAGCTGCCTCCTGGGAAAGAGGGCTCCAAGGGTCCGGCTTGACGGTCGCAGTGCCCACGAAGCCAGCAAGACCAGGGTCAGGATGATGGGTAACAAGATGGTGGCCCCCGTTCCGCTTGCGATGCCCGAGATCGCCGCCCCCGTCAGGTCGAAGAAGAAGCCGGCATACGCCCATTCCTTGAGCCGAGGAAACCCTGGCACAAGTAAGGCGATGACTCCCAGCAGCTTCCACACACCCAGGATTGTGAGCAGGTAGGCCGGGTAGCCCAGGTGGACGCGAATGATGCTATCGTCGGGGAAGAGCTCCTCTATCGCAACTAGCAGTATCGGAAGCGCGAAGGCTGCGGTGGCTACCCAATAGCCAATCAGTTTCAGTTTCATCAACGGGTTCTTTTTCAGAACGAGCGCTGACGCCATCTCGTTGGTTGTCTTTGACATTGATATCTTCCTCATTTCTTTCTGCTCGGCCCGCTCAACATGGTCGGCACGGTCGGCACGTCGATGCCGTTGTCAGCAAGTCTAATCGGAGAGTGTGCGGCCAGCAGTGAACGAAGGATGTGGAAGAGGGTTGATTTCCGTATCTCAGGCAGTTGGGAACCCGATGTAGGGTCTCGCTCGCTCCCAAGGGATGCCCGATGGCCTAGTGCGTTGTTCCTCAAGGATGGTACAAAATGTGCGGCTGAGTGGAGGCAAGGAGGTGTCCCATGCCCAAACATCTCACGGCGCGTCCGCCTCTAGACGCCACCGAAGAACGCAAAGTCCGCAAACTGACTCACAGCGTGCATGCGCCTGCCGACTGGATCTTTCATGCCAAGATCGTTGCTCACAGCTGGGATGGGCTGCGCACTGCTCAGATCGCCGAAGCACTGGGCTGCCATCCACAAACCGTCCGTGAACGGTTGCACGCCTTCAATGACCGCGGCATTGACGGCTTGGGCATGAAAGCAGGGAGCGGTCGTACGTCACGACTCAGCCATGAGGAGCGCAGTATCATTCTCTCTTTGGTGCAGCTCCCACCCCCGGGCAAGCCGACCTATGAACCGATCGGCGAACTGTGGGTGCCGGATCCCACGCGAGAACTGGAGTGGACCTTGGATGCCCTCACGGCCATGGCCCGCCAGCACGGCATCCAGGTGGCGCGCAGCCAGGTGCGGCGCATCTTCCGGCAAGAAGGGGTCCGCTGGCGCCATACGCGCCTGTGGGCGAGCAGCAAGGATCCTGACTTCGTCCCAAACGGGCAACGATCGTCGGCCTCTACCTCTACACCGACCCACCCCAAGGCGCCACGGTCCTCTGTGTCGACGAACTCGGCCCGGTAATGCCGCGCAACTTCCCACCGCCTCCTGGCTGGTCACCGGACGGCCACCGCATCAAGGTCCCGCTCAACTACGACCGTGGGCCGCAGAAGGTGTGGATCTACGGGGCGCTGCGCGTCTGCGACGGACGGGCGCTGACCCAGACGGCTCGCTCCCGGAATACCAGCGGCTATCTGGAGTTGCTCCAGACGCTGGACCATGCCTATCCTACCGGGGACCTGTACCTGATTGCCGATAACCTCGCCAGCCACAGCAGTGGCCCGATCCGGGAGTGGCTGGACGCTCATCCCCGCATCCAGCACGCCTTCATCCCGGGGGGGAGCGGCCTGGCTCAATCTGATTGAGGGGTGGTGGCGCATCTTCCGGCGTAAAGCCTTTGCGGGACAGTCACTCGCCGATGATCATGACATTGCTTTCGTGACCCGGGTCGCCACCGAGCACCTCAATCGCCACGCTACACCCTGGGTCTGGGGACGCCCACCCAAACCGCATCGTTCCCTCCGTCACCGCTTTGTGTACTGCCTATGAGGAACAACGCACTAGCAAGATCGTTCAACGGGCAGGACGCCTTCAGCGCAAAGTCATCGTGGCCAACCACCGACGTCACCCGATTTGGATCGAGCATCGGTGTCCGTGGATACTGGATTTGATGCTGGATTTGCTCGCGCGCTAAGCGATTAACGAGAGCTTATAGGTCCGACTCAGCCGCAGCGCGTCCGTCTGTTCGGACCGTGATGGCCCACGGCTACTTGCCCTCGCATTGAAAGTGAGGTATACCCAGATTGTTCAACATGGACGTACCTCGGCTGGGAGAGTTGGTGATGGCGTATGGCCGATCGCATTCCAACGGTTTCCGGTGGCAATCTCATCCTCGCCCCCAGCAGTGGTGACGCGGTGGCGATCCCAACAATTGCGGTTGATAGTCCCATGTGGTGGGCATGGCTCGCGCGCGAGGATACGAGCAGCTTCAACTATGAAGCTGGTCCGCTGCGCTTCATCGCCCGGCGTCGATTTCGGCAGGGCATGTGGCGCTGGTATGCGACACGGTGGCATCAAGGTAAACGGCGGGAAGTCGTGCTGGGTGACACGGCCGAATTGACGTCAGAGCGCTTGCAGCAGGCCGCCGATACGCTCGCTCGCGTGGGCGCGCCAGACGCTTCTCGCCACTTCACCCGTCCGGCTGCTCATACCCAAGATGTTCGCGGCGATCATGCGGCGGAGGCGTCACCCACGGCTCTGGCCAGACATGAAGCTCGGGGAGGTCGTAGCGTGCCAACAAACGACGACCCTCACGGAGAGGCCGGCAGTATCAGCAGTTCCACTTCTCGCGTGCCTCCCATGCCCCTCCTTGCCACGAAGCTCTTCATCCCCCACCCGCGGCACGACCTCGTGCCGCGCCCGCGCCTGCTGGACCAGCTAGCCGACGGTGTGCGCGGCCCATTGACCGTTTTGGCGGCTCCGGCAGGCTGGGGCAAGACGACTGTCGTTGTCACATGGTGCGCCACAGCGTGCAATGACGTCGAGCCCCGGCGACCAGTCGGGTGGCTCTCGCTTGACACAGGTGACAACGACCCCGTCCGTTTCTGGACCTATGCCTTCTCTGCGCTCAATGCTGCGCAAGCGGGCATCGCGGACGATGCCCTGAGGCTGCTACGTACGTCCCAGCCACCAGCAATCGAGGCGGCGCTTACCCTTCTCCTTAACGCACTCACCGCATTGACCAGCGATGTGGTGCTTGTCCTCGACGATTACCACATCATCACTACGGCCGCAATTCATTCGACGCTCGCCTATCTGCTCGAGCATATACCGCCTCAGTTGCATGTGGTCCTCGTGTCGCGCGAGGACCCGCCGCTACGGCTCTCACGGCTGCGTGCCAATAGCGCCATGTGCGAGATACGCGCGGCCGATCTGCGGTTTACGTCTGAGGAGGTGGCCCGTTTTCTGACACAGATGGCCGGGATACCGCTCAAGACGGAGTCGCTGGAGGCATTGGAGGCCCGCACCGAAGGCTGGATCACCGGCTTGCAGCTGGCGGCCCTCTCTGTTCAAGGACGCTCCCCCGAGCGGGCGAGCGACTTCATTGCGCGGTTTGGCGGCAGCAATCGTTACATCGTGGACTATCTGATTGATGAGGTGGTGACGCGGCAGCCGCCGACGATCCAGGATTTCTTGCTGCGCACCGCAGTGGTCGATCGCATCTGCGCCCCATTGTGTGAGGTGCTGCTTGCCGAGCACGCTGATGCAGCGACACCCGCCACTGCTGCGCCAGACAGCACAGCGCTGCGCGCGCTGCCGACTGGGCACACGGGCACTTCCGAGCGGCGTTCAGCGCAAGGTGTCCTTGAGCAGTTGGACCGCACCAACCTCTTCCTGATTCCGCTTGACGACGAGCGGCGCTGGTATCGCTACCACCATCTCTTCGCCGACATGCTGCGTAGCAGACTCCAGCAGGCAGCTCCAGGGCTGTCTGCCGTGCTGTGCCGGCGGGCGAGTGGTTGGTTCGAGCAGCAGGGCCTGGTCGAAGAGGCAGTGACCTATGCGCTCGCCTCCTCAGACTTCGAACTGGCGGCCGACCTCATCGAACGGTATGGGTTCGCGATGGGCACGGGCGGCCAGGTCGAGACGGTGCTCTCATGGCTGCGAAACCTGCCGGAGGCGGTGATGCGCAGCCGGCCACTCCTCTGCCTGTATGACGCAGCGATGCGGTGGGAGATTGGGCAAGCCGAGCCTCCCGAGGCTCGGCTACGCGACGCGGAGGCTGCCATCGTCGCGCGCCGGAGCGCGGGAGACGCAGAGTCGGGGCTGCGGCCGATGCTCGGCATGATCGCGCTGATGCGGTCCTTACTGGCACTGTTGCCTGGCGATCTGAGCGCCAGCATTGCGTTCGCACGCGAAGCAGAAGATCTGTTACCAAACACCTACACGCTCTGGCACGTGGCTGCCCGCTACTATGCGGGTCGTTCCTTCCTCATCACTGGCGACACGCGCGTGGGCGTGGAGCATGAGCTGTGCGAGCGTGCCGCGGCGGTGCGTGTCTCGCAGAACCAGTTGACTGCTATGGTGAGTAGTCGGGACCTAGCGGATCTCCAGCGGCTACAGGGACGACTGCGGGCGGCCGCAGCCACACTCGAGGAGGCACTGCAACTGCTCTCGGCACAGATCCAGATGGCGGACACTCTCGCCCGCCCGGGCCACTTCTTTGGACCTGCGGAGATACGGCTCGAATGGAATGAACTTGATGCGGCAGACCGTCTGCTCACGCGGGGTATGAGCCTGCTCGGACGCTGGTTCGTGCCGGCTGCGGGAATAACTCGAGGCTACCTGGCATTGGCAAGGCTTCAGCAGGCGCGCGGGGAACACAGGGCGGCGCTAGAGACGCTTGACGGCCTAGCCAAAATAGCACATAAGCGTGGCTTTGTCCCCGAACTGGTCGAGTTGGAAGCGGCGGCGCGGGCACAACTTGCCCTCGCCACTGGCGATATGTCGGTAGCAGTGCATTGGGCAGACACGAGCGGTCTCTCAGCAGATGACCAGGAGTTGCCCTTCCGCCACGAGCCAGCCTACTTGTCCCTGGCGCGTGTGCGCATCGCCCAGGGCAGGGACGATCAAGGCGGGCCGTTCCTGCGGGAAGCAGAACGTCTGCTGGCGCGCCTGCTGGCCGACGCCGAGAGCAAAGGCCGAGGATACAGCGCGCTGGAGATCCTCATCCTGCGGGCGCTGGCGCTACAGGCTCGCCGGGACACCCGCGGCGCGCTCGGTACCATCGCTCAGGCGCTGCTGTCGGCCCAGCCAGAAGGCTACGTGCGGATCTTCGCTGACGAGGGTGCCCCGATGGCGGCGCTGCTCACGGACCTGATCGAGGCGGCAGAACAGCGGCGGCTCGCCCTGCCGCGGGCCATCCTCGAGTACGCACGAGCACTCGTGGCAGCCTGTCATTCGCAGGATGCCAACGTCCCAGCACCCATGCCACCGACGCTGCCTTTGCCACAGACACCCAAAGAACGTGCTGTAGAACCAAATCATTCAGTGCCCGACGTGTCGCTGCTGCTGCTCGACCCGCTGACCGCGCGCGAGCTGGAGGTGCTGCGCCTGCTGGTGGAGGGCGCATCCAACGCCGCCATCGCCGCGGCGCTGGTCGTCACCATCGGCACGGTCAAGAAGCATGTCTTCAATGTCTGCAGCAAGCTCGGCGCAGACAATCGCACGCAAGCCGTTGCCCGCGCCCACGCTTTGCACCTGGTTTAGCTGATTACCGTCTAGCCGATTACCAGTGTCCGTCAGCCGCCCTCCCTCTCCTCGTTCTCCTCGTGCTACCCCACTCTGGGCTGGCAAAATAAGCCATCCCACACATCTTTCGTTCACTGTGCCTTGCCTGCGGCCGTGCTAACCTCACCTGCAGGCGGCAAGTCGAGGAGACAAGGTAGAGTGATGACACCTCGCGTAGGAGATGCGCCAGCGTCATCGCTATCAGCAGGTACGGCGCCTGAAAGGAATGGCCAATCTCATGAATACGTACGAATGCTTCTATTGCGGTGTCGTCTATCGCCGAGTAGATGAAATGTGTGCCTGCGTTGTATGCGGGCAACACCTGAATGGGGGCTGGTTCCATGCCGTTTCAGCCGAGCGCCAAGGGGAGTTAGAGCCTCGGAGAAATCATCTCCACGAGCCAGCCCTACGCCACGATCCAGCAGCGTCGTTGACTGGTGTATTATCGGAAACGGCTCGTGGCCCGCACACATGAGCGGGCAGGCGCTACGTGAGCGATACAGTTATGGGGAGGATGGCGCCTGGCGCTGGCGGTAACGCCGCACCTTTGCCTTGTTTCCACAGCCCTTCATATCGCACCAGCGCCGACTGTGATTGCGGGTGGCATCAAGATAGAGCCAGCTGCATTCGTCACTGGCGCATTGTCGTAGAGGTGGATGGTTGTGCACGGTGAGCAAGTCCGCAGCCTCTAGCACCACGGGGCATAAGATCGTGTCAAGCAGGAGGTTCGTGAAGCCGTCATGGCCACCTGGATGTTCCTCTCTCCAATCCCATGCCCACTCTACAACTGTGGCGCTGCTCGTAACTCGGCGATGCGCGAACGCCAGGGACAGCTCGCTGTTAAGGATGGCGAGATCCTGACTGCGCGCCGTGTCCCCCTGCAGATGCGCCAAGGCCAAAGTGTAGATTGCCTCACGTAGCCTGTGCGCTCGCTCCAACACTGCCACTGCGCCGATAGAGTCGAGTTGCGCTATGTCAAGCAGGACACAGGCCTCATCCGGGGCGAGGGCGCCAGCCTGCAGCCCCCAGGTGACCAGGTCAGCATAAGCAGGCAGCAGCTCGCGCGTGTTCCCCCCACGAAGTCCGCCAAGCGTGTTGGCGAAATCCAGGGCCAGGTGTCCACCGATGAACACGAAGCGCTCATGCGCGGACTGCTCGTCCCTATGCTGCTGCGGCATGCGGTTGGCTTGTTCCATAGTTTGTAACCTTCTAAAGCACACTTGATCGGTGTCGCGTCGGCCCACTATAATGTAACCGGCTACTATCACTTTAGGCAGTTTTCGGATCTGCTGTCAACCAATACCGCCCGACCATGTTTGAGAGGGAGCACCTATGCAGTTGCGGCCATTTACCATCGACATCCCTCAGCCGGTCCTCGATGACCTGCTCACACGTCTGACGCGCGTCCGCTGGCCCGACGAGCTCGCTGGGGCGGACTGGGATTATGGAGTCCCTCTAGCCTACCTGCAGGAACTGGTGGAGTACTGGCGTGAGCACTTCGATTGGCGTGCACAGGAGCGTGTGCTCAACCGATTTCACCATTTTCACACTGATCTGGGTGGTTTGGCCATCCATTTCATTCATGAACGTGGCCTCGGCCCTGACCCCCTGCCCCTCATCCTGACCCATGGCTGGCCCAGCACCTTCTATGAGATGGACGAGCTCATTCCCCTGCTCACGGATCCCGAGCGCTTTGGCGGCGATCCTGCCGATGCCTTCGACGTTGTCGTCCCCTCCCTGCCAGGGTATGGTTTCTCTGACCCCTTCCCGCGCCGCGGCCAGTGGAACGTTCCCGCGCTGTGGGCGGACCTCATGGAGGGCCTGGGATACGCGCGCTACGGTGCCCAGGGCGGCGACATCGGGGCAGGCGTTACGACGCTGCTCGGCCGCTGCTATCCTGAGCAGATCGTGGGTATTCATCTGAGCTCGATCGTCAGTGACCCCAACCCGCTGCCGGATCGTGCGTCTCTCTCGGAGGCGGAGCGTGCGTACTTACGGCGACGCGACGAGTGGGAGCGGGAGGAGGGAGGCTATAGCCATATCCAGGGGACGCGCCCCCAGACGCTTGCCTATGGGCTGAGCGATTCACCAGTCGGGCTTGCGGCTTGGATTGTAGAGAAGTTCCGCGTATGGAGCGACTGTGGCGGCGACATCGAGCAGCGCTTCACCAAGGACGAACTGCTCACGACCGTGACGCTCTACTGGGTGACGCAGACAATCAACTCCTCGATCCGGCACTATTATGAGTCGCAGCATGCCCCCGCGCCGATGGGATGTACCGGGTTGGTGGCGGTCCCTACGGCGGTGACGACTGGGATGATAGAGCCCGAGCCGCCGCGTGAGTGGGCCGCGCGGCGCTACAACGTCCGGCGTTTCGTCGACCGGCCGCGCGGTGGGCACTTCCTGGCGATGGAGGAGCCAGAGTGGCTGGCCGAGGACCTGCGCAGCTTCTTCCGTGACCTCCGCTGAACGCCGACGTGATTCTGGCATCCCTACTCAAGTCCCGACTCAGCATGAATATGCAGATGTGCGTACGGGAGGCGCCTGAACGGTTGGCATCTCGCCTTCGGTGTGCCTTGGAGCAGTCGGATATGTCGCGGAGCAGGGTAGCCTCGTGGGATGGGCTCCAGATCCCCGAGAGAGTGCCGGTTGGCTCTGAATCGGGCTTGGCCTCTGTGCGTGCCCTTCACACACGATAAGATCAACCCTTACCTGCATCTTTTGTTCACTGCGACGCGCCCGTGCTCAAGGTACCATCACACAACAGCGCCAAGGGCGCCGTCGCTGGGCGAGAACGACATGTGTCGGTGGTCGAGCGGTCCACGCGATAAAGAGCGGAACGGAGATATGTCCCATGACATCCTCGAGCACTTCTAATACCGCACCGCACTCCGCGGTCTCCGTGGATGTAGGTGCGGCGGTGACGCGTTCGGTTGGAGGAGCGCAGGTCTCCGTCGGACGCCTGGATTACATCGATTGGCTGCGTCTGCTTGCGGTCTTGCTCCTGCTGCCCTATCACAGCGCTCGCGTCTTCGATGTCTCCGACCCATTCTATGTCAAGAATGCCACGCTCAGCGACGGGCTCAGTTACCTTATCGCCTTCCTTGACCCGTGGCACATGCCGTTTCTCTTCGTGCTGGCGGGTATGTCCACCTGGCTGGCTCTGCGCCGACGGAACGGCGGACAATATCTGCGGGAGCGCCTCGGGAGGCTCCTCGTCCCGCTGGTTTTCGGCATCCTGGTGATCGTGCCCCCGCAGGCATATCTCGCGCGAGTCTCACATGCGGGCTATGCTGGCTCCTACGTGCAGTTCTATCCGAGCTTCTTCCAGATCCGGTCGGGCGATCTGACCGGCTACCTCGGCACCTTCACGCCCGCTCACCTATGGTTCATCTCCTTCCTGCTCGTGTTCTCGGTGGTAGCGCTGCCGCTCTTGCTGTGGCTGCGGTCGGCGAGGGGCCAGGCGGTGGTGGCGCGTGGCTTTGCCGTCTTCCGGTATCCGGGCGTGATCTTTCTGCTCATCCTGCCTCTCGGGGTAGCCGACGGGCTGCTGCCTGCTCTGGGCGGCGAGAATCCTTTCTTCTTCCTCCTGCTATTCGTCTACGGCTACCTGCTCGTCGCCAGTGAGCACCTGCAGAAGGCAGTTGACCGCCATCGGTGGTGGGCGCTGGCGCTGGCGCTGCTGACGAGCGCTGTGACGCTTGTCGCTGTCGCGCTCAATGTCAATCCCGTCAAGTTCTCCGCAGGCGATATCGGGCTCTTCTTCGCGCGGATGACTATGGCATGGTGCTGGAGTATCGCGCTACTGGGTTTGGGCAGGCGCTATCTGACGACCCCGCGGCTTCTGAGTCCGCTCCTGCGGTATGCGCGGGAGGCATCCTATCCTATCTACATCCTGCACCAGACGGTGATCGTCGTGATCGCGTTCTTCGTCGTCGCGTGGGACGCCAGCGTGGCGGTCAAATATGTCGCAATCCTGGTGGCCGCATTAGCAGGCACGCTCCTCGTCTACGAATTGCTGGTCCGACGCTTCAATCCTGTGCGCTTCCTGTTCGGCATGAAGCCACAATCCATCAAAGGGCCACTCGCACCGTCAGAGGTGACGGGAGCGTAGCGTAGCGCCAGTCTAGGGCAACTATCTGGTGCAACTATGCCGAGAGCTACGACCATGGCAATTTCGTTCGTGATAATGCCAAGCAGCGCGCCACAAGGCTCATCGCTATGTGTCGATGTTTGTCAGTAACCTGTCGATGTCTCCTGTCAGGGAGTGGTTGGGGGTCTTCCATGCATGTCTATCCCAGCAGATGGCCCGCAAGCCATGACACCATCTCTACAACTGGGAGGAGCAGCCTGTGAATCCGCTGAAGCCGCTACCGTTGAATGTGGCGGGGTGCCGCAGCATCTGATGATCCCATACATCAAACAGGCAGGCTTTGCATACGCGCTGCCGCGCGCTGCCGGGACTGCTCCCCGGATGATCGACTATCTCCTGCTCCATGTCCAAGCTGGAACCTGTGCGGTCAAGGCGTCGGGAAAGCTTCATCAGTTGCAGGCTGGGGATTACTGTATCGTCCAGCCTGAAGAGCTACTCGAGTTACAGCCGACCACAGACGCACTTATTCCATACGTTCAGCTGGATATCCTTTCCTATCCGCCATGCAAGCAGCAGCGTTCTGTCGAGCACGCGCAGACCCAGGAATGTGCGGTACGCCACCTGCGCCCGATCAGACTCCCCGATGGCCTGCCCGTCGCGTTTCCGACTCGATTGCACCCATCAGATCCGATCCGCTTCCATGAGACGTTTCTCAAAGTTATTCATCTCTGGCAGAATGGACATCCTCTTAGCCGACTGGAAGCGCACCTTCTTGCTACCGAATTGGTCCTCATGATGCTGCATGATCATCTCGAATGGGGTGATCTTCCTGAGGGGATCAGCATCCGAGATTCAGGGATTCACTCACTTGCCTGGGTACCGACCTACCTCTCCTTGCGCCTGGGTGAGCATATATCGGTTGCTGATATGGCTGAGTATGCGCACCTGTCGGTATCGCGGTTCTCGGCAGTGTTCCGCCAGCAGTTTGGCATCGCGCCCTACCAGTATCTCCTGCGCCTGCGTCTACTGCATGCCCGGCGTTTGCTCCAGACCAATGGACTTTCGCTGCAACAGATTGCGGAAATGTGTGGATTTGCCAGCGTGCCACATTTTTCGAAGGCTTTCAAGAAGTTGATGGGGTATGCGCCAAGCATGGTACGCACTCCTGCGGTTACTAGTCCAACACCGCCACGGATTGCTCCCCGCGATAACGCCAGTGACTGTCCTGATGAGCATCTGACCTCCTAAGCATCTGACCTCCTAAGCATCTGACCTCCTAAGCCTGAGTGGGAGCACCTCCGTTCTTCACATGGCGTAGTGGGCGCATCGACGTGTAACTCAAACAGCAGTTGATTTGGATAAGAAGATGAGTGCTTTATGCCGCGCGCGCGCAGCCTCCCCCATATATGATTGAGCGAGTATTGGTTTTTCGTACCGTGCGTTGCATGTGCAAGTGCAAGATCGTAGCCGAGTGATGGGCCAGATGAGCATGTATTCTGACTGCCCACATCCATCCTTGAAAGCGATTTTACGAACATGCATCCGTTGTGCAGGTCTGGCTGACACATCATTGAGCGCGGTGCACTGCTCTTCGACAACATAAGCGATCCGACCGCGGTTGCCTTCGCATCGTGGTGTTGCGATGTTCTGGTGTCTTAGTTCCCCACCAACCATTCAAGTGTCATCGTAAGCCTGACCGAAGCGCTGATGTTTGGAGGGATTCCAATGCCGGCATGGCGCTGCTATCTTGCGTTGATGTCTGGCGCTCTGGAGAAATTGTGGCCTGTGGCTCCTCACGGTCTTAGTCAGCTTCGGGGTCAAACGGACCAATGAACGCAGTTGTTGATTGGGTAGACACGGCGTGTCCCGTGTCTCCGCTACCCGATCGGTGTAGGCGCTGTGAAGCGCGCTCATGGAAGGCATGTCGTTCTATATGTCGTTTATGTCTGTATGGAGACGGCCACGCGCCGCTATTGTCCGTAGGTGCCCGGCCCTGCATGCGCACTCGGGGCAACTACCGCAACGACCGCTGGGAATCGGATCTGGCACATCCCAGACATCGCAGCTGTGGCAACGAGCACAACGGGTGCTGCTGCGCGTCATGCTGGTGCTGGCACTGGCCACCGGCGTTCTGGTCTCAGTCTCCCAAACGCAGGGCATCGGCACGGTTTCCGCCGCATCCGCGCATGCGCGGCCTGGCAGCACCCCCGATGCCGGTCACCCCAACCGCTTTGATCCCCATACCCACACCACTTCGATCAGCCATACTCCATCCAGCACGGCGAGCGGCAGCACCAGCGCCGTCATGCCCAAGCTACCGCGCGGCACCCTGGCACAGCACACGCCGCTGCCCATGCAGCCCGGCCAGATCGCACTGCAGCCGGGAAAAGCCGCTCACTACATCGGCAGCGACGGCCGCCTGATTGTCGACGTGCCCGCCGGGGCGGTGACTGCAACCGATGTTGCCCAGGCAGGCGGCGCGCTGTTCCTGCAAGTGCGCCAGGTGGCGCAGACCTCAGGGTCAAGCGCAGGCGGCAGTGGCGAGGTCTCACTGGGCACCTACCTCCTGCAAGTGGTAGATGCGCATGCTGTGCTGGCGACGCAGGGGTTGCACCAGCCAGTGACGCTACACTTCGACTATGGCACCAAGGGCAGTGCGCTGGACCTCGCACACGTCATCGCGGTGTTCAACGCTCCCCTGCCCGATGGCGCCAGTGGGGCGCCACTGGCGGCGACCAGCGGAGTCACGAGTACACCAGCCAGTGGCATAAGTAGCGGTGGGCTGCGCAGCATGGCCTACGTCGGCGTGAGCGCGACGGCGCTGGGACTGGGTAGACCGTCGCATACGCCGATGACACTTGACCGCGCGCATCACCAACTACAGGCGAGCACCACGTTCGTCAGCGCCAGCGCCAGCGCCAGCTTCAACACGGATGCGCCAGTGGCTAGCTTCGGCAAGCCCGACCCCTTTAATGTCGATCTCAATGCCGGCGCGCTGACATTTGATGAGCCGATCGACCTGCCCAACGGACCGGGCGGCTTGACTCCTCCGCTGCACCTGACCTATAGCAGCGCCGGTGTCAGCGAGCAGCATAACATCGAGGCGGCTGCGCCCTGGGTCGGCGAGGGCTGGAATCTGTCCCTCGGCTCCATCAGCTGGGCCGAGCACAACGTTACCAGCTACTGCCCTTCTGGCTGTGGTGCCACCTGGGAGAGCAGCTGGCAACTCAGCGACCCCTTTGGCACGGCAGCCGAGCTCATCCCACCCAACACTGGGGTCTCGACTTACTACGACGACACGCCCAACACCTACTACAACACGAGCACCAAGAGCTATCCCAACACCCCAGTGCGCTGGCATACCGCGCCCGAGACGCACGCCAAAATCTACTCGTATGTTGGGCCCAACAGCCTGCCGAACATGCCGGCCCACCCCTCCTGCTTCCGCGTCTACCTGCCCAACGGCATCATGGAGGAGTTTGGCTGCACCCCCGATTCGCTGCAGTATTACTATGTACCCAGCAACCTCGACAGCTACTATGTGTCGAGCTGGCTGCTGGACCTGATCACCGATCCCAACGGCAACCAGATCCACATCACCTACCAGCGTGATATGGCGACCTACTCTGGCGCCAGCTACACGCGCGATGTCGAACCGGCGACCGTTGAGTGGGATTCCCCTGGCTGCCATGATGTGCAGCATGCCTGCACAGGCAGCGCCTGGGCGCCGCTGATGCGCGTCAACTTCGTGGCTAGCCACAGCGTAGCGCGGCTCACCGGCCACCCCAATAGCAATCCCTGTAACACCGGCAGCAACCTGCGCTGCGACGACCCGCTGGACTACAGTGGCAGCGGCGGGCTGGCGGCGCCGCAGGTGCAGTCGACCTTTGTCTTGAACGATATCCAGGTACAGCTGCGCAGCAGTGGCACAGGCAACTGGAACACGCTCAAAGATTACCAACTCAGCTACGAGCAGAGCGGGCCGCACTTCATCACCGACCCAGTCTCGGGCCTGCAAATGGGCTTCGCCGGAACGCTCGATATGACGCAGATCCAGATGGTCGGCGATGATGGCAACACGACCCTGCCCGCCGATACCTTTGGCTACACGTGGGGCACGCAGCACTACGTTGATATGCTCTTCCATGCCGCGCCCTCCGACAACTGTGGCGTCGGCTTCAGCTGGAACAGCGTCAACTGCTGGCTGTGGGGCCGTAGTTTGGATGGTAACAGCCGCTATATCAGTTCGGCGAGCAACGGGCTAGGCTTGGCGCAGACATTCAGCTGGGCGGAGGGACGCAGCAACACGCATGGCGTGCCCACTGGGCAGGACCCTACCGACACGCTCTACTGCGACGGTGTCAGCTCCGATACCCAGAAAAACTATCCCTGCAATGCCGTTGATGACCAGAGCTGGAGCCACATGGTGCTCACCAGCCAGAGCGGCACGGTGCAGCGGCCCAGCTCGAGTGGCAGCAGCCCCGTCACCAGCACCACTACCTACAGCTACAAACTGACGCTGCTCGCAGCCGAGCGATGTAGCGACTGTATCGCCGGATATACGTGGGGCGACGAGAACGACGGCGACTATCTCGACTACTACAACGCTCACTTCATGGGCTACACCCAGACGCGAGTCACGAGCCCAGATGGTTCGGTGCAGGTGCACAAATACTACGCCACCGATGGCTGGGGCCTCTATGACACCGGCCAGGTGACCTGCTACGCCTCCAGCCCCTGCCATAACGCGCCCTGGTGGTCACGGGGCACGGCGCTGCACGGCCACGAGTACGAGACGGATAGCTACGATACCGACGGCAGTACACTGCTCGGCAAAACCACCATCCAGTACCAGGTGACCTGTCCCCCGAGCGGGATTAGTGGCACACCGCCCACCGCCTGGGGCAATTGGGGCGGCAACCTAGTCAGCCTGCTCGATCCAGGCAACCCGGTGGCGGTCTGTGACGTGCAGACCAGCCAGACCAATACCTACACCTACGAGGGGGCGAACACGAGCTGGGCGGTGCCGCAACAGACGGTCAGCTACACATATGATAGCTATGGCCGGGTGAGCAGCACAACGACGACCAGCAACGATGGCGGGGCGACCGGCAGCCCGACGACGATTGTGGCCCGGACGCTCTACGTGCAGAATAACAATGTGTCCACCGCCTGGAACAGTGTCACGGGCTCCTACCTGATCGATTTCCCGGCGTTTAGCGATATCGAGCCAGCGGACGGCTCGCACCGCTACAGTTGCATCTACCGTGGCTACGACGGCCAGGCCTACACCACGGGCCTGACCAGCGGCCTCGTCCACGGGAACGTAACCAGCAGCGCCGACCACAGCAACTGCGGGACAGCGCCCGACTTCCATACCAGCGGGCAGCTGCTGACCACCACCAGCTACGACGCCTGGGGTAACACAGTCGCGACCACCGACCCGGATGCCAACGCCGGGGTGAGCGGCCACACCGGCTGCACCGTGAACGGCACACAATACACCAGTTGCACAACGCTAGACAGCACCTATCATGCGTTGCCAGTCAGTGTCGCCAATGCGCTCAACCAGAGCAGCAGCACTGGCTACACCACCACCGCAGCGGGAGGCTTTGGCCTGTGGCCTACCAGTGCCACCGATGCCAATGGGCAGACGACCACCACCAGCTATGATGCGCTGGGGCGGGTGACGAGCACGACGCTGCCGGGCGAGACAGCCGGGCAGACGACTGCCACAAGCAGCTACACGGTGTGGTGCAGCGGCACGAGCGCCCAGACGCCCTGCATCGAGGTCGACAGCACACATCGGCTCGACGGCACGACCACCGTCACCACGCGGGCCTTCTACGACGGCTGGGGACAGCTGGTCGAGACACGCACGCCAGCGCCAGGCGGCCAGGATGTGGTGCAGTATGCCGACTACGACCCGTCGGGGCGGCGCATCTTCCTGAGCAACAAGTACTTCGTGCCAGCCTACACGGGTGGACCGGGCGCTGCTGCCTTCGCCACGCCCGATGCCAGCAAGGCAGGGACGAGCACGAGCTACTACAACCTGCGCACAACCAGCACGACAGACGCGCTCTCGCGTACCAGCTCCACGACGCTCTCAGTGGCCTGTGCCCTGCCGGGGACGGCCAATGACGGCGCTTGCTACACGCTGACAACGGTGCTGGACCCGCTCAACGACCAGCAGACCAGCGCCACGGATGCGCTAGGACGTGCGCTATACGCCCAGAGTTATACGGGGACCAATCCCTATACGCTTTATGCGACCACCACCACCACCTACGACTACCTGGGCAATGTCACCAAGATCGTGCACCCTGACGGCGCAAGTGTAACCAGCTATAGCTACGACGACTCCGGACGTAAGATTGGCATGAGTGACCCCGACCGCGGGACTGAGACATATGCCTACGACGCCGACGGCAATCTCGTGCAGTCGATGGACGCGCGTGGCGCGGCCGGCACCATCTTCGCCGGCTACGATGGGCTCGATCGCCAGCTGTGGCGCAACACGACGAATAGCCCAAGTGGCGCCTATGTCACCTACAGCTACGACAGCACCGCCAATGGCAATCAGGGCATCGGTCGGCTGACTGGTGAGACATTCAGCGGCGGCCCGACTGGTGCACCTTCCGGCTTGTACAGCTATCTCTACGATGGCCGAGGACAACAGGTGCAGGCGACCCTCACCGTCGGCGGCAGCTATACGGCGAAAGGCACCTATAACGACGGCGGTAGTCTCCTCACCGAGACCTATCCCGACGGAGAAGTGGTCAGTACCAGCTATACGGAGCAGGGCTGGCTGGCCAGCCTCACTACCCAGCAGGGCACTACCACGACCACGCTGCTGGGCGGGGTGACCTACGGCGGCGCTGGTGGCGCGGACGGCATGGCGACGGGCGCCCTGCTCGGCGGCGGCACCTACACGTACGCCGAGGGTTTCGATCTCGTCGACCGGCCCACCGAATTGAAGCTCACACTGACGAGCACGGGCTCCACCCTTTTCGACTCACAACCCAGCTACGGCGCTCGCGGCAATGTGGTGGCGGTCAACACGACGCTGCCGCAGGGCTATGACGTGCAGCAGTTCTGCTACGACGACTTCAACCGGCTGACCTGGGCTGGGACTAGCGGCACCAACCCCTGCACCAACACCGCCGTAAGTGGCAGCACACTGACGGCAGCGCAGTATCAGCAGAGCTACGCCTACGACAAGCAGAACCGGCTCACGGCTGGCCCCCTGGGTAGCTACACCTATGGGGATGGCGCACACCTGCACGCTGCCACCAGCATCGGGACGGGCTACACAGCCAGCTACGATGCTTCGGGCAACATGACCTGCCGTGCGCCGACGAGCGGCGCAACCTGCGCAGGCAGTACGCCGACCGGAGCCCAGTTGACCTACGACAACGAGGGGCGCATGACGGCCTGGCAGAACGCGCCCGGGAGCACCTCTACCAGCGCGACCGGTTATCTCTATGATGGTGAGGGGCAACGCGTCGCCCAGCAGGTGACGCAGGGCGGCACGACGTCCGTCACCGTCTACATCGGCAACCTGGAGGAGGTGGCAACAAGCGGTTCGACCACGAGTACCACCACCTACTACTACGCCGGGGGTGAGCGCATCGCCCTGGCCGTGAACGGGACGATCTCATATCTCGCCAGTGACCTTCTGGGAAGCGCGACCGTCGCGCTTGACGCTGCTGGTCATGTGCAGGCCGCGCAGCTCTATGCGCCCTACGGCACGGTGCGCTACAGCAGCGGGACGATGCCCAGCAGCTATGGCTTTACCGGGCAGCGGGCGGACGGGGCGACGGGCCTGGACTACTACGGCGCGCGCTACTATGACCAGCTGGCTGGGCAGTTCACAAGCGCCGATACCGACGACCAGGGTGGGCTCAACCGCTATGCGTACGTCAAGGGCAACCCCGAGACGCTGACTGACCCGACAGGACATCGAAGTCTTGATCCCGGCGACCCGCCAACTGTTCTCAAGTTGATTTGGCTTGGCGTGCAGGCAGCAGCCGCGATATACAACGCGGTGGCAGGCATCGTGGGAACTTCGCCTGTCTACCCTAACACGTCGGTGAGCCAGCGTCCGCCGATGTCCCAGAGCGAGTTCAACATTGACGATTTCCCAAGTGGGGAGTGGGAGATTAACATCGAGTTGCCGGATGGGACGATAGTACGGATAAACTTCAAGCCCCCTGACGATCTCAGCGGCGGAACCCCAGCTATACCGCCGCGCGGGCAGGGCCCACGCGGTCCGAACCCAGGAATTGTGCCACATCGCCCAGGGCACCAGTGGCGGCCGGGCCCGAATCGCTGGGATCAACGCCTCGACCACCTCGGTCCAGACGGAGTGCCGCGCAATGAGGTGTGCGACGCCATCTGCCATCGGAACACCGACGGCGGTGAGAATGGCATGTACGATCCGACCAGCCAAGACCTGGCAAATGCAGCGTGTGGAATGTCAGCCATCTGCCACAGAAACTTGGATGGCGGCGAGAACGGCCCAATTCCTCTGGCCAGCCAAGCTCGTGCAGGTAGCCAAGGTTCATGGGACTGGGGGAACTGGTGGAAGTGGCTCTTGCCCTTTACTCTTGCGCCCGCCGGGAGAAGTAACCCAGCTCCGCCGGTTGACCCTGTGCCGGCCGGCGGTGGGGGCGAATGGGGAAAATGCGCCTCCGGGTGTATGTGATCGGACGTCACGCGCCATCACGTTCGAGCCACTTCTTGATTGTGGCCCAGGCCACCAAGTCAGGGCTAAAGGCGGCGCCCACTTCGTGGCGATCGTGGGCTACGTTAATACGCGAGGCATCTGGACCTATATCGAGCCTGTGGAACTACCTTGTGCGGGACCTCGGGCATGGAGTCTACACGGTGCCGCAGTCGCAGCTTGATGCCGACATCCAGAACAGCAACAGCAACGGGGGCATCGGCCGGTAACGGCGCCGCCTCCCCCTGTCTATTCTCCCTGGAGCGACGTCCAGGGAGAATGCTGCTTCGCGCACGCGGCACGGCCGAGCCTCGCACGTCGACAGCCTGAGATTCCTTTAGACTTGTGGCGTGCCCCATGCCCATCTCGCAAGTGGCACCCATGGCCGTAAACTTGCCCGCCCCACCGTGTGTACCTGTTCCTGCACTCCTGGGCTCCCTTCGATGGTAGCCAGCCATGGGGCGCCGACCCGGGCGGCCCCAAGACGCTGGTCGCCGAACTGCGCGCAGTGGGGCGGCGCGTCGAGCACCTGGCCGCGGACTTCCGCACGGCCGAGGCGCCCCAGCAGATCGTGGACGTGGCGGTCCGCGTCTTCGGGCACGTGGACATCCTCGTCGCGAACCACACCTACAGTACTCTGAGGGCCCTGGAGGAGCTGACCGCCGCCGAGATCGACGCGCATCTCGAGGTGAACGTGCGCGGGACGCTGCTGCTCGTCAAGACGTGGGCCGAGCGGCACGACGACTATGAGCAGGGTGGCCGCGTCGTCTTGATGACCTCTAGCTAGCACCGCGTCCTGGCGCATCGCGGTCAACACCGTCGACCCAGGCGCGACGGACACGGGCTATGCGACACCCGCACTGTACGAGGCGGTGTTATGTCACGAGCCGCAGGACCGCTGGGATCAGCCGGACGACGCGGCCCGACTCAGCGCCTGGCTCGCCACGGATGACGCGCAGTGGGTCACCGGACAGGTGATCAGCTCGACGGGCGGCGGGTCGTGACCGCGTATGACGTCCAGGCGTCGTGACGCCCCGCTGCGGGGAACGCTGCACAGTGATCGCATCCACCGACGCACCGCGCGTGACTAGGCCCGAGTGCGTATGTCCCCGCGTCCGTCTTCTCCCGGCCTCTGGATCCAACTATGCATCGCCCAATCCCCGGTGCCCTCTGCCCCGGGAGCGGGCCTCGCATAGTAGGCTGTTTGGCCAGTGCTCCGACAGGGAAGGTTTGATGGTGCTTGTGATGCTTGCCGCCGCTCCGAAAGTGAGGTATATCTATGCTATCTCGACCTAAGCACAGATCGACTGGGAGAGTTGGTGATGGTGCATGGCTCGCTACATTCCAACCGTATCCCGCGGCGTCCTCATCCTCACCCCCAACACAGCCGCTAGACCCGACGGGATGGAGGTCCAGCGGATCGCGGTGGATAGCCCCGCGTGGCGAGAATGGCTGGCCTGCCACGACACCACCCGCTTCCAATTCAAGACCGAAGCGCTGCACTTCACTGTTCGCAGAACGCGACGCCAGGGTGAAGTGTACTGGTATGCGACGTGCCGAGACAGGGGCAACCGGCGCGAACTGGCCCTGGGAACCACCGCCGAGTTGACGCTGCGGCGGCTGAAGGATGCAGCGGATGACCTGGCACGACTCGGCACACCTAAGGAGGTTGACGTCGCGGTCCAGCCTGCCCCATCCGCTCGCGCACAACGACGTGCTGGTGACCACGGACACGCGGCGCCGCAATTCCCACCTGGCGACCAGGGTGTCCTGGCCACAGAAGACCCAAACGGGAGCTTGCATGCGGACGCAATTGCAAACCCGCCACACCCGCAACTCCTTGCGACCAAACTGTTCATCCCGCCCCTCCGCCCGAACCTCGTATCACGTAGGCGCCTGGTCGAACAGCTGGAAGCGGGGCTGCGCGGCCCCTTGACAGTACTGGCTGCGCCGGCCGGTTGGGGCAAGACGACGGTGCTCGCCGAATGGTATGGCGTGGTTGAGCGTGACCAACCTGTCGCCTGGGTGTCGCTCGATGCGGGTGACAATGATCCCGCCCGCTTCTGGACCTATGTCCTGTCCGCGCTCAACGCGGCGCGCCCTGGTGTCGCGGAGGATGCCCTCAGGTTGCTGCGCATGTCCCAGCCACCGGCGATTGAGGCAGTGGTTACGCTGCTCATGAACGCTCTGGCTGCACTGTCCACCGACATCGTGCTCGTGTTGGATGATTATCAGCTCATCAGCGCGTCGGTAGTCCATGTGAGCCTGACCTACCTCCTCGAGCACATGCCGCCACAGTTCCATCTCGTCGTCACGTCGCGCGAGGACCCGCCGTTGCCGCTCGCACGGATGCGCGTGGGAGGCGCTTTGTGCGAGCTACGCGCCGCCGACCTGCGGTTCACCACCGAGGAGGCTGGCGCCTTCCTGGCGCAGTCAGCCGGAATGCTGCTCCCAGCCGAGGCGGTAGACGCGCTGGAGGCCCGGACGGAGGGCTGGATCGCCGGCTTGCAGTTGGCCGCCCTCTCCGTTCAGGGACGCTCCGGCGAGGGCGCGAGCGCCTTCATCGCGGCATTCGGTGGTAGCAACCGCTACATCGTGGATTATCTTGTCGAGGAGGTGCTGGCGCGGCAGCCGCCCGAGGTCCAGTCCTTTCTGCTGCGCGCCGCCGTGCTTGATCGGTTCTGCGCCCCGCTGTGTGATGTGCTCCTCGCCAACGAGGCTGATATAGCGTCAAGTGCTGCGCTGGGCATTTTGGACACCCCTGCACCTCACGCCGTGCCATCCGCGAATGGCAGAACGCGTCCTCACCGACTCACAGCAGAAGCCCTCTTGGAGCGAGTGGAGCGGGCCAATCTGTTCCTGGTCCCGCTCGACGACGAGCGGCAATGGTATCGTTATCACCACCTCTTCGCAGACGTGCTACGAAGCCGGCTGCGGCTGCTCGATCCGGATTTGTTCGCAGAGCTATACAAGCGAGCGAGCGACTGGTTCGAGGAGCAGAAACTCATGGAGGAGGCCGTAAAGTATGCGCTTGCCGCCGCCGACTACGAGCGGGCAGCGACTCTCATCGAATCCCGCGAGGCAGCAACCGCAACGTTGCGCTCGGGGCGCTTGGAGACCGGGCTCGGCTGGCTGCGGGCGCTGCCTGAGCCGCTGGTTCGGTCCCGGCCGCTGCTGAGCGTGCGCTTTGCCCTCTTGCTGATGTTTACCGGGCGATTGGACGCCATCCCTGCCCATCTGCGCGCCGCCGAAGCCGTCCTTGCGACCGACGTTGCCGCGGCTCCCAATGAAGGCAATGCCGCGCTGCTAGGCTTCGTTGCCGTGGTGCAGGCGCACGTGGCACTCGTTGCTGGTGATCTCGACTGCGCCCTGCCTTACATTCAGAAGGCCCTGGAACTCGTGCCACCGTCAGAGCCAGGATGGTACGCGGGCATCCTTACCGCTGCCGCCTACACTTTCCAACTGAGCGGTGACGCGACAGCTGCGGCTGAACGGCAAGCTGAAGTGGCGTTGGCGGCCGCACGTGCTACCGGCGGTGTGGCCCTCCTCGAACTACCACCCATCGTCCATCTCGCGCACGTCTACTTGATGCAAGGTAGGTTGCGCCAGGCCGCCGCCACGCTCCAGCAAGTGCCACAGGCCATGCCACCGTTCAGCCTTGAACATCTGCCTGGCAGTCATAGCTATCATGCGGCGCTAGGAGAGCTCCTGCGCGAGCGCAACGAGTTGGATGCCTCGGAGAGGAACCTAAAACAGTCTGTGGAGGGCATCGACGCTGGAGTCGTGGTACAGGCGGACGTGATTGCGCGAGGTTATTTTGCCTTGGTACGACTGCGACTGGCGCGTGGGGAGGTAGCTTCAGCACTCGCTACGCTCGATGCCTTCACCGAGATGGCCCATCAGCGCGGCTTCTTGCCAGAGTTGGTGGAGCGCACGGAGGCGATGCGGGCCGAGATCGCGCTGGCGGTCGGTGACGTGGACACAGCGGTGCGCTGGGCAGATGCGAGCCGGCTCTCGTCTGAGGATGCGGAGTTGCCCTTCCGCCGCGAGCCGGCCTACCTAGCCCTAGCGCGGGTGCGCATCGCCCAGGGGCGGAGCGGTCCCGGCGGCTCACATATGGTCGAGGTGCTTCGCCTGCTGGAGCGATTACAGCGGGAGGCTGAGGCTCAGGGCCGCGAGCGCAGTGTATTGGAGATCCTCGTCCTGCGGGCGCTGGCGCTGCATGCTCGTCGCGACCCGCGAGGCGCCGTGCAGACGCTCTTGCAGGCGCTCCTACGCGCACAACCGGAGGGCTATGTGCGCCTCTTCGCCGACGAAGGCGTCCCGATGGCATCTCTTCTCGACGAGTTGCTCGACGCTGCGGCGCAACGCCGTGTTGCGGTAGCTGCCGCTGTGCTCGAGTACACCCAATTCCTCCTAACCGTATGTCGTTCGAGGGACGGCGGTTCAGTGCTGCGCCAGACGGTACTCGAGGGCAACGGCACCGTCAGTAGGCCTTTTCCAGCTTCTCTGGCCCCTCCAGCACCTCCTGTAGCGGTAGGCGTGCCGCCGCTGCTCGACCCGCTGACCGAGCGGGAACTCGAGGTGCTGCGCCTGCTGGCGCAGGGGGCCTCGAACGGGGATATCGCTGAGGCGCTGGTGGTGACCGTCGGCACAGTCAAGAAGCATGTCTTCAACGTTTGCAGTAAGCTGGGCGCTGGCAATCGCACCCAGGCCGTCGCCCGCGCCCGCGCCTTGCAACTGCTGTAACACGACAGTTCCCAATCGCGTAGCTCCCACCGGCGGCGATCTCGGACTCCCTGGCGCCCTCCGCGCAAGATCAACCCTCCTGTTCTTCTTTCGACTACTGCCGCGGACCGGCCGCACCATTTACACTTCTGCGCGGACGCAGCGATAGGCCAGTCAGCACGGCAGGTGGCGTGTAAGAGGCCCTATCAAAGCCTGGTTGGTGCCGCGTCCGAAGCGGGTTCCCCGCCACAAATCGCAATCTTGATAGGCGCTCTAATTGCCGTGCTTCTGCAATAGCAGGGGCAATGGACGGCCGCGCATCGCTCCTTGCATCGCGCCTTCTAGATGACCGGCTACTGATGTGGCACCGGGCACAACACGAGCAGGTGGAGGCGGCGACGCAAACCGCGTGATGAAGAGATCTGTCCACCGCGGCCGCCATTTCCAAGCAGACCGTGGATGTGACCAGAAGGAGGAACGGGCCTATGTCTATGTGGTCTCGCATCGTCGTGTTGGCGGTAGGGACGTTTGCAATGGGTACCGATGTGCAAGTCATCGCTGGTATTCTACCTAGCATTGCTCATGATACGGCGGTTTCGGTGGCAACCACCGGTTTGCTGGTGACCGTGTTCGCCCTGACCTATGCGCTCGGAGCTCCAACGCTGGCAGCTCTCACTGGGGGTATGGCACGACGGCGCTTACTCATTGGCAGCCTGGGTCTCTTCGTCGGTGCCAATGTATTGGCGGCGGTCGCCCCGAACCTCGGTGTCTTAATGTTCGCCCGCATCTTAGCCGCGGGTGGCGCGGCGCTCTACACGCCGACGGCCTCAGCGGTCGCGGTAGCACTTGCTCCGGCAGAGAAACGTGGACGAGCGCTTGCACTGGTCCTGGCGGGCGTGACGGTGGCGTCGGTGCTGGGAGTGCCAATAGGAACCTTGGTCGGCACGCTCTTTGGCTGGCGGATGACCTTTCTCCTGGTGTCGGTCCTGGGCGCCATCGCAGGGCTTGGCATCCTCCTCTTCTTTCCGGTGGTCGCCACGCCTCCACCCATTCGCCTGCGGGCACGCCTGGCACTGTTCCAGCACCCACGGATCGTCGTCACGCTCGGTCTCACCATCCTCTCGCTCATGGGGACCTTTTCCGTCTACCCCTTTCTCGCGCTGATCTTCCAGCGCATCGCGCACCTGGGGGGAACAGCGATCAGCGGTTTGTTCCTCGTCTTCGGGATAGCCAGCGTTGTCGGCAATGTCGTTGGGGGATACGGGGCCGATCATTGGGGGCGTGTCCGCACGATTGTGGTGAGTCTCGCTGCCGCTGGCGCCGCGCTGGTCGTCCTGCCACTGGCAGCCGCCTCCATGTTGGGAGCAGTTGCGGCACTCATCGTATGGGGAGGTGCTGCGTGGATGTTCACGGCCCCGCAGCAGCATCGTTTGCTCGCGATGGCCCCAGTGTCCCCTGCGGTGATCTTGTCGTTGAATGCGTCAGCCAGCTACCTCGGAATGGGGGGTGGAGCAGCCATCGGCGGGCTGGTCCTGCGTGCTGCCCCGGTGTCAGCCTTGGGATGGGTCGGTGGATTATGCGAGGCGCTCGCGCTCGTCGTGTTGTTCCTCAGCGCCCACCTCCACCGCATACGCATGGTAGGCTCGAAACCGGGAAGCCATATCCCGGATGAAGAGGGAAGAGGCAGAGCCACACCGCAACCTGACGAAGTCTTGCCATCTTGAAAGGCTGTTGCGCTTGGCGCGCAACCTCCTAATCTTGGGGCACGCTGCACGTTTGCGGCAATGACGATGACAAGCCGTTCTCTGTGATCGACACAGCGCCATTCGTTGGTAACGCCAGTCGACACATCAGGGTAGGCGAGCGCAAAGTGAGGACTCATGAAGACGATTGGGTTACTTGGGGGTATGAGTTGGGAGTCGTCAGCGGTCTACTATCGTCTCATCAACGAGGGTGTGGCGGAGCGTTTAGGTGGGCTCCACTCCGCACAGAGTCTCATGTTCTCGTTCGACTTCGATGAGATCCAACGCCTGCAGCACGCGGACCGCTGGGACGAGGCGACCTGTCGACTGATCGAGGCTGCCCGACGTCTGGAGCACGGCGGGGCCGATTTCGTGGTGCTCTGCACCAACACGATGCATCGCGTTGCCCATGAATTGCAGCAGGTCTTGCATATCCCGCTACTCCATATCGCCGACCCGACGGCTGCAGCGATCGAGGCGCACGGGCTGCATACGGTTGGGCTGTTGGCGACGCGCTTCACGATGGAGCAGGACTTCTATACCGGCCGCCTTGTCCATCGGTACGGATTGCGCGTCCTCACCCCAGATGTGGAGGAGCGGGCCGCCGTGCATGCCATCATCTACGAGCAACTCTGCCGCGGAATTATCACTCCCCAATCCAGGGAGCGATATCGGGAGATCATCCGAAGCCTGGTCGACCGTGGTGCCGAGGGAGTGGTCCTTGGCTGCACGGAGATCATGCTACTGATCGGCCAGGACGACAGCCCGGTGCCAATCTTCGACACGACTGCCCTCCATGCGCGGGCGGCGGTCATGTTCGCGCTCGACAAGTAAGGCATTCGCCCACGATGGGGTGCCGTATGGGGTGTCCCATTGTCGGCATGATGGACACCGCGCCAAGAGCGTCGAACCATAACCTGCATGGGCTGGTTCATGCTCAAGCACGGTGGCATCACCTGCCCAGCCTGCAGCAAGATCAACCTTCAGCTTCATCTTTCGTTCACTGCCATGTCCACCGATCTAGGCTATATTCCCCACTAGCCTTACGGATGGCCCAGTGGCAAGGGCGACCCAGGCATTTCGGTCCCGCGTAGATGTCGGACCATGCACAATGGTGCGCGCCAGCACAATATGCTACCGCGTAAGTGACGCGCGCCTCTGCGCTAATCGGGAGGTACATTCCATGTCGCTGAAGTCCTCGATCGCATCCAACGCTTCGCCAAACCCCGCGCCGACAGAAGCCACTGCTCTGATGGCGGCGGATTCGACTGTGAGTCCGCAGGCCACTGCCAGGCGACTCGATTACATCGACTGGCTGCGCCTTCTCGCGGTCGCGCTGCTGCTGCCCTATCACAGCGCGCGCGTCTTCGACGTCTTTGACACGTTCTACGTCAAGAACGCCGTGCTCAGTGGCGGGCTCAGCTATATCATCGCGTTCCTCGATACGTGGCATATGCCGTTCTTCTTCGTGCTCGCCGGTATGTCCACCTGCCTGGCTCTGCAGCGGCGCAACGGCAGAGCGTACCTATGGGAGCGAGTGCAGAGGCTCCTCGTCCCCCTGGTCTTCGGCCTGCTGGTGATCGTGCCTCCGCAGGTGTATCTCGCGCGAATCACGCACGCGGGTTACTCTAGCTCGTACGTGCAGTTCTACCCAACCTTCTTCCAGCTCAGGCCAGGCGACCTGACGGGCTACGTTGGCGGCTTCACGCCTGCCCACCTCTGGTTCATCCTCTTCCTGCTCGTGTTTTCGGTGGTGGCGCTGCCGCTCTTCCTGTGGCTGCGGTCCACGAGTGGCCAAATGGCGCTCGCGCGCGGCTTCGCGCTCTTTCGCTACCCGGGTGCGATCTTTCTCTTGATCCTGCCTCTCGGGGTTGCCGACGGTCTGCTTCCCGACCTGGGGGGCAAGAACCCCTTCTTCTACGTTCTGCTGTTTATCTACGGCTACCTCCTGGTCGCCAGCGAACACCTCCAGCAGGCGGTGGATCGGCACCGGTGGTGGGCGCTGGCGCTGGCGCTGCTGATGAGCGCGGTGACACTCGTCGCAGTCGCGCTCGACCTCAATCCTGCCAAGTTCTCCGCGCTCGATATCACGCTCTTCCTCGCGCGGATGGCTATGGCCTGGTGTTGGACGATTGCGCTGCTGGGGCTGGGTAGACGCTATCTGACGGCCGTGCCACTCCCTCGTCCTGTCTTGCGCTACGCGCGAGAGGCGTCCTATCCCATCTACATCTTGCACCAGACGGTGATCGTCGTGATCGCATTCTTCGTCGTCGCGTGGGATGCCAGCGTTGCGGTCAAGTACATCGCCATCCTGGTGGCCGCGTCGGCGGGGACACTCCTCATCTACGAATTCGCCGTGCGGCGCTTCAACCCTGTGCGCTTTCTGTTCGGCATGAAGCCGAAGACCGCCGTGGCGCCGCTCACGAGCACCGAGGCGATGGCGTCAGAGAAAGGAGGTGCGATGTAGACGGCAAGGATAGTGGAAGGGATTGTAGATTGGTGGCATGGGTCACCGACCATGGATTCCGATCGTGGGCACCTGGGGCAATTGTAGGGCACCTGTCGCCTGATGGAGGAGGTCGAATATGTGCCCGATACGTCTGGTAGGAGCTTACCACCAGCCGCTCTCCTGGCCACGGCAGGCGAGGACATCGCAGGCGAGGATCTTTGTTGAGACGCAAGAAAGGATGGAGTAATGATAGACAACTCGTTCAACCCGCTCAGTCCACAACAGTTTCATGATCCTTTTCCGCGCTTTGCGCGCCTGCGCAAAGCGCATCCGGTCGTGGAGTTCGCACCGGGGATGGTCTTTGTGGCTACCGACGATGCCGCCCGCCAGGCCCTGAAAACGCCTGACCTCTTCTCGTCCAGGGGGAACTTCGAATTGACCGCGAGCAGTGATCCTCCTGTGGTGACGCAAGTGGATGGCGAACAGCACGACCGATTACGCGCGAGACTCGAACAGGCGTTGAATGCCCAGGCGTATCGTTCCGCACACGCTTTTATCACCCGGACGGCGCATGAGCTTGTGGAGAGGATGGTGCGAACCCACCCTGGGCACGCCGATCTCATGGAGGCGGTCGCCAGCCCTCTCCCAGCCATGGTGATTGCCCACATGATTGGAGTTCCTCAGGAGGACAGCGCCACCTTCCGAGCATGGGTCACCGACATCAACGCAACCGTACCCGGTGACTTTCGGATCCTGGAGAGCTGTACACGGTTCAAGGCCTTCCTGCATACCATGATCGATGAGCGTAAGGCAGCGGCCCATCCCCCCGATGATCTGGTCACGCGGCTCGTCCGGCCGTCCACTGACGCTGAAGCTGGCGCTGAGAATAGCGGCGCACGCCTCACCGACGATGAAGTGTGTATGGCAATCTTCCAACTGCTCATGGCCGACACAGGCTCCACCAGCGAATTGCTCGGCAGCCTGGTCTATGCCTTATTGCGGGTCCCAGAGCGCTGGGAACAGGGCAAGGCCGATCGGCGGCTGATTATGGCCGCGATTGAGGAGACGCTCCGCCTGGACGCGCCAATCATGATGGTAATGCGTACCTGCCCGCACGCGACGCAACTGCAGGGCATCGAGGTCCAGGCGGGCAGCCGTGTCCTGCTTGGGCTGGCGTCGGCGAATCAGGATGAGCGAGCGTGGGATGATCCCGATCAATTCAGGCTTGACCGCCGTGGAGGAGTCATTCATCTGGCCTTCGGCTTCGGTCCCCATTTCTGTCTCGGCGCCGAATTGGCCCGCAGCCAGGCACGGATCCTGCTCGCGGCGCTGTTTGAGCACCTGCCGGGACTGCGGCTTGCTGACGGCTTTCGATATGAGCCAGCCGGGGGAGCGATCCACCGCGGACCAGCGCGGCTGGACGTCTGTTGGTAACGCGAGGGAACTTACAGAAAAGGGCCATTCATCCCCTACTTTCGAGCGGAGGATGAATGGCCTTCTCACCTTGCGTTCAGTGTTTCCATGGATACACTATCTACATGGAGTATCAACACGAACAGCATAGCGTACACCTTGTCGTGTACCACATCATCTGGTGTCCCAAGCGGCGGCGCAGGGCGCTCGTTGGCCCAGTGCGCGCGCGGTTGGAACAAATCATTCGCAAGGTAGCGGCAGAACACGACTGGACAGTGATTGAACTGGCGATTCAGCCCGATCACGTTCATCTGTTTCTCCGGGCCAATCCTTACATGCTGCCGTCGGATATTCCCCGACTCATCAAAGGGCGGAGTTCGCATCTGCTGCGTGAGGAGTTCCCTCATTTGCTGAAACTGCCCTCGCTGTGGACACGCAGTTTCTTCCTCAGCACAGCAGGCAACGTCAGGCAGGAAACGATCAAGAAGTACATCGAACGGCAGAGCAAGACGTAGGAACGGGCGGAAATGGACGAGCAGACGGTCGACGGGGTACGCAAGACCTACAAATACAAACTCACGCCGACTCCGCAGCAGGAGCAGGCGATGGCGTTTGTCGTGCGGCGCTGCCGCGAACTCTACAACGCGGGTCTTGAAGAACGCCAGGAAGCCTGGCGCAAGCGCGGCGTGAGCGTCACCCTGGCGTGTCAGAGCGCCCAACTGCCCGCCATCAAAGCAGTCCGGCCCGAGTACCGTGATGTCCATTCGCAGGGGTTGCAGGGGTTGCAGGGGTTGCAGGACGTGCTCACCCGCCTCGAGCGTGCTTTTCACGCCTTCTTTCGCCGCGTGCAATCGGGCGAGACGCCGGGCTATCCACGCTTTGCGGGCAGCAATCGCTACAACTCCTTCACCGACAAGCAATTCGGCAATGGCGCGACGCTCGATATGTCTCACGACAACGGCTTTCTGGTCTTATCAAAAATTGGACGGGTGGCGCTTCGTTGGAGTCGCCCTGGTGGCCCCTGGGAGGGGACGCCCAAGACGGTCACGATCAGCCGTGAGGCCGATGGCTGGTATGTCTCCTTCTCGTGCGCTGATGTGCCAGTCCAGCCCTTGCCGCCCACGGGACGCGAGACGGGCATTGATGTGGGGCTGAAGGTCTTCCTCATCACGGCGGATGGAGACGTGGTAGAGAATCCGCGCCTGCATCGGCGTGGTGAGAAGAAGTTGGCGCAGGCGCAGCGCCGTGTCGCGCGCCGCAAGAAGGGTAGCCATCGTCGCCGCCAGGCTGTCGGCAATCTCCAACGCGCGCATCAGACGGTGAAACGGCAACGCGCTGACTTCCATCACAAGACGGCGCTTCACGTGCTGCGCCAATACGACACAATCTATCTGGAAGACTTGCAGGTCGCCAACATGGTACGGAACCATCACCTCGCCAAGAGCATCAGTGATGCGGGCTGGGCGCAGTTCCGTGCTATCCTCGAAGCCAAGGCAGCATGCGCCGGGCGTCGGGTTGTCGCGGCGCCTGCACAATACACCAGCCAAGACTGACTGTAGCGGCTGTGGGACGCGCATCCCCAAAAGCCTGAGCGTGCGCACCCATGTCTGTACATCCTGTGGGCTGGTCTTAGACCGCGACGAGAACGCGGCACGCAACATTCAATGGGCCGGGCGGGCCCTTCGGGGACTCGCGGGTAGCCTGCGGGGACGAACCGAGAATCCCCCGTGCTTTAGCCGGGGGAGTGTCAAAATGTTCGCGACCTCTTTTTCGCTGGCGTCATCGAAAGCTGAGACAAGGTCATCTCTTATGGTGGAAAGGTAATGATGAATGCTGCGGCCCACCTATCCTATCGAAACAGCGCGTCTGCGACTTCGGCCGTTCAAACTGGAAGATCTCGATGCGCTGTACGCCATCCAGTCCCGCCCGGACGTGATGCGCTATCTGTACGGAGAGCCTCGCTCCCTCGCCGAAGTGCGCGACATGCTCGCGCAACGGGAGCAGCACTCGACGCTTGAGCAGGAGGGTGACTGGCTCTTCCTGGCGCTAGAACGGCATGACTCGGGCACCGTGATAGGCGATGTCAGCCTGCATTGGCTCAGCGCACAGCATGGACAAGGCGAGATCGGCTTCGTGTTGCATCCCGATCATCACGGGCAGGGGTACGGGCGTGAAGCGTCCGTGGAGGTGCTGCGTCTCGGGTTTGAGGGGCTCGGCCTGCATCGCATCATCGGCCGGTGCGACGCACGCAACCATGCGTCGGCGCGGCTCCTGGAGCGCTTGGGGATGCGGCGCGAGGCCCACTTCCGTGAGAACGAGTTCTTCAAGGGTGAATGGGCCGACGAGTATGTATACGCACTACTCGCCAATGAGTGGCAAGCGAACGAGCACTCATGAGGACTGTGCGCAACGGCAGTCCATTTACCACGCTGCCTATGTCACCACACGGCAACATCTGCGAAAACAGGTTCCCATCGCGGCGTAATGCCCCATCCCAAACGGCCCAACACTCTCCACGCTCCAGGTGTCACTCAAGCGCGACTGGCGCCACAGTGCGCAGCAATCACCCGCACGTGTCATCCCCCCGAGACGAGAGCAGGCTCGTGACGTCTTGCATCCTCGCGCGGACAGAGTCTGTGCCCTTCACGACAGCACGTACCTTGCACTGCGACCCCTCACGAGCCAGCGCGTTTAATGGTATCACGACCGCCTCCTGGCTGGCCTGCCGCTCGTAGAACTCGTCCAGCACCCAGGCGCATTTGTCGCCGTCCAGCCCAATGACGATTACGGCTGAGGAAATGGTATAGGCCGGATCTATCCCGCTGATCATGTTGCCGAAGCCGGAAATTCGGCTCACGCTTGCTCTTGCAACTGCCACAGATGTCCTTTCGCGTCACCTGGCTCACGTGCGTTGGACCGCCTACGCTTCCGGCGATTAGCATCGATAGAGAGGTAGCTGTGATGCAATACTCGAGCAGGCGAAACTACACAAGACATGGTACAATGTGAGTAATTTCCAGGGATAGAAGCATGAATGCTTCTATTGCTCATCACCGTCATCAAATGCGCGGCGTGGAGCCCAGCGCCTGCAGCTATGACGTAGGTATGGGGAAGAAGCGCCGCTGCTCCCTTCCGTTTCTAGCGGCCTGTGATAGATTGTTTCTACTATGAATAGAACGCTCACCCGCACGATCTGTATCAAGTTGGACGTTGACGCCAATGATGCGGCATTGGCCGCGACACAACGCGCCTTCAACGAAGCGGCGTCCTGGATTGCGCGGGTGTGCTGGGATGAGGGCATCATCAACACCAATACCGCCCACCATGGGGTGTATGGTGAAACACGGCTGAATTTTGGCTTGGGCGCGCAGTTGGCTGTCTGCGCCCGAGCCAAGGCTGTCGAAGCCATCAAAGCGGTGAAGGTCAAGCGGCATGGTCAGGTCACCTGCCCCACCTTTGGCATGCGTGGGAGCATCCGCTACGACGCGCGCACCTATCGCTTGATGAGCCTAGATCGCGCGTCCCTAAACACGCTGGAGGGCCGTGTCGTCTGCCGGATGTTGCTTGGCGCACACCAGCATGCCATGCTGGTAGACCCGGCATAGGCCGTCGGTGGGGCTGATCTGGTCTGGCGGCGTGGTGTCTACTACCTGCACATCACCCAAAGCCAGGAAGCGCTAGTAGAGACTGAGTATGAACCAGAAGGCGGGATGCTGGGCGTTGACCTGGGCATCGTCAGTCTGGCGACCGATAGCGAAGGGGAGTCCTTCAGTGGCACTACGGTGAAGCAAGCACGGGTGCGCTATCACACCCGCCGTCAGCGCTTGCAGAAGGTGGGCACGAAGAACGCCATACGCCGCCTGCGTAAGAACGCGGGGCGGGAACGCCGCTTCCAGCAAGATGTGAATCACTGCATTAGCAAGAAGCTGGTTCAGAAAGCCGTCGTCGCCCGCAAGGCACTCGCCCTCGAAGACCTCAGTGGAATTCGAGAGAGAACCACGGTTCGTCGGGCCAATCGCTATGAACGGCATTCCTGGGCCTTCTTCCAGCTACGCCAATACATCACCTACAAGGCCGCCTGGACAGGCATCCCAGTGCATCTGGTAGACCCCAAAAACACCAGTCGCACGTGTCCACAGTGCGGGTACGTCTCGAAAGCCAACCGTAAGACGCAAGCGGTCTTCGCCTGCACCAATCCAGACAAGCTCTGTACATTCACTGGGAACGCGGACCATGTTGGGGCGATCAACATTGGCCGCAGAGCAGAAGCACAGTGGGCCGCAGTCAATCGGCCTATGGCGTCACCCCACGTCTCGTATGTGGGGTAGATGCAAGCTCCCGCCTTCAGGCGAGGGCTGTTGACGGTGGACGAAAGCTGGGCGCTCACGCTCGGCGCGCTGACAGGTGGCGGCGGGGATGGCGCGTTCCTGCTCGGCTGCGGCCTGACGCTCTACGTTTTCTGGGGGACGGCCACCGCCATCGGCGAGCTGGCGGGCGGACTGGTCACTGATCCGACGCAGTGGGGGCTGGATTTCGCGTTCACCGCCGTCTTTCTGGCGCTGCTGGTGGGGTTGTGGCGCGGCAAGTCCGATCTGCTGCCCTGGCTGGTGGCGGCGGTCGTCGCGGTCGCCGCGGCGCAGTGGCTCCCCGGCAAATGGTACATCCTCCTTGGTGGGCTGGCCGGGAGTCTGGTGGGAGCGTTCCGCCGTGCAGATTGACCCGCTAGCGCTGCTTGCGATTCTGGGGATGGGCGCCGTCACCTACGCGACCCGTATCGGCGGCTTCTGGCTGCTTGGCCGCGTCACCCCGACGAAGCGGATCGAGGCATGGATGCGCGCGATTCCGGGTGCTGTGCTAGTCTCACTCATTGCTCCGGCGCTGCTGGCGGCGGGCGTGGTCGGATTCATCGCCGCGGCAGCCACCGTCGTGATCGCCGCGCGGACGCACCGGCTGCTCCCGGCGCTGGTGGCGGGCGTCGTCATCGTCGCGGTGGCGCGGCTGGTGTTTCACACTGGCTGATATCCCTCCCGGCTGCGAGGAGGAGTCAGCAAAGTTCGCTTGCTCATGCGCCGCGGGCGGTGACACGCTGCCAGGCCATCTTCAGCGCCGTGCCATAGAGGCCGGGCCGATTGGCAAAGAGCGTCCGAATCAGGCCAAAGAAGCTGCTATCCATGCTGACGATGGGCGTCTCGAAGAGCGCCCGTTTCAGGACGCGGTTGCCCTCCTCGGTGTCGAAGAGGCCATAGAAGGCGCTCAGGTCGGCATTCGAGCTGGCGCGATCCATCACTCGGCGAATCCAGTCTTCGATCTGGAGGTAGTGGCCCAGCCGCCCGGCGTGGGGCAGGTCTTTCAGATAGGTACGGATGGCGCCCTTCGTCCCGCCGCCGATCTCATTGGCCACCGCGTGCGCCGCCAACCGCCCCGAGAGCAGCGCCGGATAGATGCCGCCGCCCGTCGCCGCGCCACAGAGGCCCGCCGCATCCCCCAGCAGCAGCGCCCGCGCCTGCGCGTCGTCGCGATAGACGCGCTTGAGCCGCCCGCCGACGGGAATGACGCCGCCCTTGCGCTGCACCAGCTTCATCTGGCTCAGATCGGTGACATGGGCAAAGAGCGACTGCGCCAGCTGGAGCGTCTCGCCCGGCTTGAACGCGCGCGACTGGCCCGCGACCCCAAGCGCGGCGATCTCGCCGTGGGGCGCGAGCCAGACGCAGTAGCCCGGCGCGAGATGATGGTCCATCACCAGATAGAACGTTTCCCGGCTGAGCGCGACCCCCTCCACCAGCCACTCGGCCCCGGCGAGAAAACGCGTGTTCTGGTCGAGTCCGGTGCGCCGCGCCACCTGCGAGTGCGCGCCATCGGCGCCGATCACGATGCGCACATACTCGGTGTGGGTCGTGGCCGCGCCGTCCGCGTTCGTCGTGAAGCTGACGCGCATGCGCCCATCGGGGTCGCGGGTCGCGTCGGCGAAGATCGCGCCGCAACGGACCGTCGCGCCGTGGTCGCACGCGGCATCGGCCATCCACTGAAGCATGCCGGTGACATCCGCCATGTAGAAGCGCCAGACCTCCGAGCCGACAGAGATCGAGGGGTGCTCTGGCGCGCGAATCTCTATCCGCCGCACTGAGTTCATGAGGTAGCGTTGCGGCACGTCGAGGATATCCAGGACATCGCTAAATAAAATGCCCGTCGTCCGCACCACGCCGCCCACCACCGGATCACGCTCCAGCACCAGCACCCGCAGTCCCCGCGCCGCCGCGCCGCTGGCGAAGGCCAATCCGCCGAAGCTGGCGCCGACGACGATGGCATCCCATGTGGCACTCTCCGAGTGTGGCAATGCGGGCATGATGCGGATCCTTTCACAGTTTCGGCCTTGAAAGGCCGGGGTAACGATGGCAGGGGGCGTAAACGCCCTGCCAAAGCAGCCCCGCTCGCCCAGGTAACGAGGCTCCATCTATGGCCGGGAGAGAGTCGACACAGCACTTCCTATTGTTGCCCATGCCGCCGCGTCTTGGCAAGGAAGCGCGCATCTGCTCTTGACAGGTGCGGTCTATTTCGATACACTTCTAATTAGACATGCATCAACGTTGGCAACCATCGAAACAAGCCAGAGGGAGTGAAGATGAGCGGACAGGAGCCTGATGGTGTAGACATGAACGAGGCAAGGGGTGAGACGGAGACGGAGACGGGTTCGTCGGACGATCTCCGGACTCTGCTGGTCTACCTCAAGACGCTGGCGGATCAGACGCGGCTGCGCATTCTGGGGCTGCTGGCGGCGGAGCGGCGCAGTGTCGAGGAGCTGGCGACCCTGCTCGATCTCAAGCCCTCCACCGTCTCGTGGCATCTGACGCGGCTGAAGGAGATTGGCCTGGTTGAGATGCGCGCGCAGGGCAACACTCATATCTACCGCATGAACGGCAAGGGGTTAGGACGAATCAACAAGCTGCTGGCGACGCCCGAGCGCGTGGTGATGCTGGGCGATGTCGAGGCGGACGCCTGGGAGCGCAAGGTGCTGCGTGATTTCCTCGAAGAGGGGCGGCTGAAAGAGATTCCAGCCTATCGCAAGAAGCGGCAGATTATCCTGCGCTGGCTGGTGACGCAGTTCGAGGTGGGGCGCGCCTACCCTGAAAAAGAGGTCAACGAGATCATCCAGCGCCACCATCCCGACAGCGCGACGCTGCGCCGCGAGCTGATCGGCGAGAAGCTGATGGCCCGCGAGCATGGGATGTACTGGCGCATCCCATCGCCAGAGGAGGAGGCGAAGCCATGAACGAGTCTTCAGTGCCGCTGGGCGCGCAAGCTATCCGCCGGGGCGCTGCCGCTCCGCGCGCCCTTGTTCGCTTCTCGCCTCGTGCCTCGGCTCGCGCGGCTGCCCTGCGCGGGCTCCCAGATGTATGCTCATGACCCATGGATTACCCGAATAACGAGTAAAATCGCATGATGGCTGAGCGGGTATCCCCTACTTGAACTCACTAAAACTACAGAAGCGAATCCCCATATGACCACACAGCGCTACGACCTGGCATTCCTGGACGAACTCGCCCGAGACGCCAGCAGAGGTCTTGCGCAATCCGAAGCGCGCGTCCTCAATCTTGCGCGTCAGGCGCTGGAGGCCGCCGATGCGGTCGTCCTTCACTTCGGCGGCAAGGCGGGACGGCTCGGCGAGGCGATTGTCGGCACGGCCTTTCTGGAGGGAATGCTGCAAACGCTGGCAGCCCTCGGCAAACAGCACACGCCGCTGACGGTCATCATCGATGGCTCTATCGCCGAGTTGATGTCGGTCTCGGAGTATCGCGCGCGCTACTGGCCGGAGATCACCGTCATCCCCCTCGCGTCTGGCGAGGTGGACCGAATGGGTCTGGCCAGCCTTGCCAGCCCGTCGGCGCGCAACGTCCTGGCGCTGGATTTCCACGCCGAGCACGACGGCGCGCCGTATCTGGTGATCGAGACGATGGTTGAGTAGCCGTTCATGCAGACATCGGCGCAAATCCACAGACAGATCACTACACTGGCCAATCTCCATCGGCTGGCGCTCCGAAGCTACGCCGCGCGCGGGCCGCGGCGCCGATATGCCGCCTTCTTCGAGGAGATGTTTCGGCCGCCTGGTGGGAGCCTCCGCACCGCCAGCGTGCAGCCGCGCATGTATATTCCCAGTGCCGACGCCGCCCGCTATCCCCAACTGGCGCGCGCCTTCGGACTGGACGCCGAGGCGCTGCTCATCGTCTGTTTCTTCCAATCGGTCGTCGCCGCCAAGTGTTATGAACGCTGGGACGAGACGATGGCGCTGGTCGCGGCACACATCGCCCGGTGGTTCCCAGGCAGGCGGGTGAACTTCTTCGTCGCCTGCGGACCCGACACCACGCAGCCTGTTCACCGGGAAGACCTCGCGGCCATCCTCGGCGGATTCACCGGCAGCAGGAACAATGCGCGCGTGGTCGTGGCGACGACGCCCTCACTGCTCGATCTGGCGGTTATCCTGCGGCACGCGAGGCTGGCGCTCTCGAACGACACTGGTCCAGGCCACCTGGCGGGCGCGCTCGGCATCCCGACCATCACGCCGTTTCTGCCGGGCGCGGTCTACTCGCGGCAGGTCTGGGCCTCTACACTCTGGCATCGCGGCGTCACTCTCGACCCCAATCCCTACAGCTACGACGCGATCACGGCGGAGATTTTCGCGGGCCGCACCGACATCATCAACACGATTCCGCCGGAAGATCTTGCCGCCGCGGCAAGATCTTGTCTCCAGGCCCTATCTTGACAAACTGTTCTAACTGCTCTATAACAGTTAGTAGTTGGCGTCACTACCGCCGATGGTTGAAACGATAGGCTATGATAGCTCTGAACATCGTCGCGATTGTTGGGCATCGCCTGGATATGGGGAAGGGAAAGCATGAGCGCGTCGCACATCGACACCGGAATTCTTCTCGCGATTATCCCGCTGGCCATCATCGATCTGGCGATGGTCATCTACTGCATCGTGGACCTCTTCAAGCCGGACCGGAAGGTCAGGGGCAACAACAAGCTGGTCTGGCTGCTCGTGATTCTGCTCGTCAGCACGCTCGGATGGCTGGTCTACCTGCTGGCCGGGCGCGAGGAGTAGGGGGTGATGGCCATGGCGAGCGCGATCTCCTGCGACGGTCTCACCAAGCGCTACGGCGACGTGTTGGCGCTCGATCACCTCTCGCTCGACGTGCCAGCGGGCGCGATCTTTGGCTTTCTCGGCCCCAATGGCGCGGGCAAGACGACTGCGCTGCGCCTCTTTACCGGGCTGGCGTTTCCCGATAGTGGCAGCGCGACCATCGCGGGCATGGACGTCGCCGCAGGTGATGTGAGCCTGCATCGGCGCTACAGCTTCCTCGACCAGTCGCCGCAATACTACGGCTGGATGCGCGGGCGGGAGTTGCTGGAGTTCGTCGGTCAGCTCTTCGGCCTGCGCGGCGCGGCGCTACGGAGCCGGGTGGATGAGGTGCTGGCCCTGACTGGGCTGACCGAGGGCGCCAAACGGCGGATCGGCGGCTACTCCGGCGGCATGCGGCAGCGGCTCGGGCTGGCGCAGGCGCTCATCAACGAGCCGGACGCGCTCTTCCTCGACGAACCCGTCAGCTCGCTCGACCCCGAGGGGCGACACGATATCCTTGATGTGATCGCCGGGCTGCGTGGCAGATCGACGGTCTTCATGTCGTCGCATGTGCTGGCTGACATCGAGCGGGTCTGCGACGCCGTCGCCATCATCAACAAAGGCCGACTGATTGTCTCCTCGACGGTGGCGGAGCTTCAGGACCGCTACGCCCAGCCCATCTTCACCTTCGAGCCGGAGCCGGGGCAGGATGAACGGGTTCAGACGTTGATCGCGGCGCTCCGCGAGGCGGCGTGGGCGGGCGAGGTGGTTCAGGAGCACGGCGTCATCCGCGTGCTGGCGCGCGATACGGCTCAGGCGAGCAGCGAGATATTGGGGCTGCTGGCGGCGCACCACGTCGAGGTGCAGCGGTTCGAGCGCGGGCGGCCCAGCCTCGAAGACATCTTCCTGCGGCTGGTTGGCTCAGACAGCACTGAGAAAGCGACGGCAGAGTGATGGAAGGGTTCAGTGTCTTTCTCCGCAAAGAGTGGCGCGAGGCGGTGCGCAGCAATCGGCTGTTGGTGGTCGCCGCAGTCTTTCTCGTGCTGGGCATCATCTCGCCGCTGACGGCCAAATACACGCCGGAGCTGCTCAAAGCCATCGGCACGGGCCAGTCGGGCGTCACCATCACCTTCCCAACGCCGACGGTGAACGACGCGATTGCGCAGTTCATCAAGAATGTGGCCGGGACAGGCATTTTCATCGCCATCCTGCTGCCGATGGGGATGGTCGCGCGTGAGAAGGAGCGCGGCACGGCGGCGTTCGTGCTGACCAAGCCACTCTCGCGGGCGGCGTTTCTCGGCGCGAAGGTGGTCGCGCTGCTGGCGCTGCTGGGTATCGGCGTCCTGCTCGCGGCGGCGATCACCTATATCTACACCGCCTTCCTCTTCGAGCCGATAACCGTCGGCGGGTTCATCGCCTGTAGCGCGCTGGTGCTGCTCTCGCTCATCGTTTACGGACTGCTGACGTTTCTCGGTAGCACACTGGTGCGCTCGCAGTTGGCGGCGGTGGGTATTGGTCTGGCGGCGTGGGCGCTGATCTCGATCATCGGCATCAGTCCGCGCGCGGCGCAGTTCACCCCGGCGGGGCTGATGGACCCGGCCAGCGCGCTCGCTCGTGGCGTCGCGCCCGACCACCTGTGGCTCTCGGTCGTCGCGAACGTCGTGCTGTGCGTCATATTGGCGGGTATCGCGTGGCTGGCGTTCCGTCGCCAGGAGCTGACTGGCGCCACGGAGTAACGCTCAAACCAGTTGGGCAGGCCACCTGTGCCTATCCAGGTGGCTTGTAAGGCGCCATGCCCTGCAACCGTATTATGATGCATGACGCCCGACGAAGAAATTGCCCATCTCTGGGCTGAGAATGCACAGCAGCGCGAGCAGATTGCGGCGCTGACGGCGCGTGCGCGTGTGTTAGAAGGTCGTCTCAACAGGCTGCGCTGGGCGCTGATGCTCGGCGTGCTGGCGGTTATCGTCGCGGTTGGGATTGGCCTGCTGGTTGCGCGGAGCCAGGGCGCGTTCGAGAATCGGCTGACCTACTGGCGCGAGCGCGGGCAGAATTGCGGTGACATACAGGTTGGCCTCAACAGAGTGGTCGTAGACCAGAGCGAGGCCGTCCAGGCGGTAGCCTGCTTCACCGCGGCGCACGCGATCTGCAAGGTGGCAACGCTCACAAGGATTGAGGGCGGTATAGATACCTCTGAGTCAGATACCTTCGTCGTCGAGCCGTGGAATGGCGGTGGGGGCTGCGACGTGGGACTTCTCAGCATCGGGAGCGGCATCACTGGCACATCAACGCGCGAGGTGCAGTGCGCCAGTGTGACAAGCGCCGACGACGGCCAGTTGACCATCAGCGGCTGTCGGGGATTCGGCGATATTACGCTGCCAGATGGTCAGCCACACCCGGCGTTGCCATTTACACCGGAATGGCGGATTGTGGCATAAGTGCAATGCCCCATCGCGTCGCTTCAGCTACGAGCCGCGTGATGACAACAGCGTCTCGATAGCGGCGATGGCCTGGGCGTTGTCGCTGAAGAGCACGCCATGGATGCCCAGCGCGCAGGCGCCTTCGATGCAACGCTCGGCGTCGTCGAGGAAGATCATCTCGGCTGGCTGCACACCCATCCGCTCGCAGGTCAGCTCGTAGATGCGCGGGTCGGGCTTGGCAATGCCCACCTCGTGCGAGTAGACGATGGGATCGGCCAGCGCGCTGAAGTGGTAGAGCGCCTCCTCGCGCTCGCGGGCGCCGACGAAGCTGTTGCTGATGATGCCGGTCAGGTAGCGCGGGCGCAAGCCGCGAAAGTAGTCGGCCAGCTCGGCGTTCAACGTGCCGACGTACTCTTTCCACATGGCGGCCATGTAGGCGTCCACCTGCTCCTGGGTCAGCCCCACAATCTCGCGCAGGCCGCGCTCGACATCGGCTTCGGCGCATTCACCGAGAGAGCCAGCCTGCCAGAGATGCTCCATCCGCGCCATGCGCTCGTCCAGTTCTCCCGGTTGCAGACCAAACTGCGCCTCCCAGCGGACGTTGAACCCACGCATCTGCGGGTCAGGGGTCACTTCGAGCACGCCACCAATATCGAAGACCACCGCGCGAATCGCCATCGTTGCCTATCCCTTACACTATGAACGACCTTGACGCGCCCGCATTGTACACCACGCTGTTCAAGGGCGGTCGAAGATGCGAACCGATGCGATACTGAGCAGGTGACGCGCGCTTTCTGCGGCGAGAAGGAGATCACGATGCAACAAGTTACTCCAGAAGAGGCCAGAGCCCATTTGGCAGAACTCATGGATGCCGCTATGCGCGGAGAGCGCGTGGTGATTGCTTGCGATGATCAACACGCGGTGCAGCTCATCCCTGTATCCCCAACCAGACAGCCCCGACAGGCCGGTAGCGCGAAAGATCTATCGTCATGCGGGAAGACTTCGATGCGCCGCTCGATAATTTCTCCGGGTATCTAGAGTGAGCAACGCATTATGGGCCGGGTAGTTCTGGCTCCGCCTCAGCTACAGCCTCCATCAGCACTGCATCAGCTAGGGGAACGCGTCGAAGTGTCTCAACCACCAGATGGTGGTCTCCTCTGCGTAGTTCCGCCAGTGCGAAGTCACGATAGACCTTGAGAAAGTGGTTCTCGAATCCCACTGTGCGCGCGCAGATGGTCCGTAGCCTGATACGCTCCTTGGCGTCCGTGGGAATACGATACTGCCACGCGCCGCGTACCCATACGGTCATGTCGTCGAGCAGACCGCTCCACTGATCGCCGATGTATTCGCTATACATGCTGGCGCAGTCGCGTTTGGTCGCCACATACTGTCCAGCCTGGTACGCCACGAGCGCGGTGGCCACCCACCCAACGGCCCGCATCAGGTCGCGCGTTCCTGGCGTCAGTTGCCCGTCGGGAAGATGCGTCAGGCGGCGCACGTAGCCGAAAAACTCGTCGGCTGGGTTGGGATAGTCCAGCGGCATCGTGAGCGGGAGCGGGCGGGAGAACAACCCGAACAGCCGCCAGTACGATGAGTGCATACGGTCGCGGGTCCAGGCTGCCAGAGGCATGAGATCGAGCGTCTGGCAGATGTCAGTGCCCCAGAGCAGCCGACCGCCCAGTTTCAGCGTCGGCGAGACGCCTGCCTGTAGACTGTCCTCATCAAAGAAGCCGATATCCAGCTCGCCATCGGCTGACGACGCATACGCTGCGAGGAACGCCTGAATACGGGTGCGCTCGTCGTCCCGCAGACCGTCGGCAATGATAAGGTCCAGATCGAGGTCGCTGGTGGAGACAACGCTCGCGTCGGCATAGCTGCCCAGCACGTAGACTGCGCGCAATCGTTCCGGCAGAACAGCATGCATCTCGGCTATCAGCCGCCGCACGACCTCATCCATGCGTGCGTTGCCGGTTGACGCGACCAACTCGACCTCCGCCATACAATCCTCCCGCCAGCGATTGCTATTACCACAGGACGTGCCGCCGCTCAGTATAGCGCCAATGCTTCACGCAAGAGCAGGGGAATTCTGAACACTTTCCATGGCCGCCGCTGACCATAACTTCACCACATTGCTGGCGTCTGTCGCTCTCGTGCCATCCTCGCAGCCATGCTACCTTTTGACGAGATGGCGTGTGTCAGGCGGCGAGTATGCGGAGACGCGAGGGAGAGAAAGCGATGGGTGGCAAGCGAAAAGCGCGCGGGCAGCGTGGCGCACAACAGGCAGTGGTGAGCTTCGCACCGGGAACACCAGCCCCGCCGACCGCGCTGGATGGCATCAGACGGCAGCCGCGCCAGTGGGCCTATCCCGTCGGCTTCAACCTCACCCAGCGGCCACGCGCCACCGAGACGACCACCTTCGAGCAGTTGCGCAATCTGGCCGCGCTCTACGACGGTATCCAGATCTGCGAGCGAGTCTACTTCGACCTTATCGGGCGGCTGGAGCTACGGGTCTTGCCGCGCGCCGAGCTGCTGGCCGATGGCGAGGATGCCGCCTCCCCACGCTGGCGCGAGCCAGCGCGGCGTATCGAGGCGCTGCTCGAATCGCCCGACCGCATTCAAGATCTGCGCTCGTGGCTGGTGGCCTTCATGCGCGACCTGCTGGAGATCGATGCCGTCGCCGTCTATACGCGCCGCACGCGCTCTGGCCAGCTCTATGCGTTGGAGTTGATCGCCGGTGAGACGATCAAACCGCTGGTGGATGATGCTGGACGCACGCCACAGCCACCCGCGCCTGCCTATCAGCAGGTGCTCTATGGCATCGTCGCGGGCGACTGGATACAATTGGGCCTGCCATGCGCTGCGCCACTGCGTCGCCATAGCCTTGCGCGGTAAGTTCCGCGACGATATCTTGCATCAGCGCCGCCACATCCCCGTCGTTGGTCGGCGCAGCCGCCGCATCACCTGCTGTGTCCACAAAGGTGACACCACGGGCATCAGCCGCCATCTGCGCCGCTTCCTCGGTGTCAACGTTCAGCAGCCACTCGCCCGTTTCCGCGTCCCGCTGCAAGGGTGAATCTGACGATGACACGCTCGGCGCGATGGGAAGACGGAGCGCCGACGAGGGCAAGGCAATCACGAGTTGCGCGCGGGGTGTGCGGTCTTCAGCGCGCCAGAGCTTCACATGGGCCTTCAGCGACGCCAAAAAGTCGCGCTGCGCATCGCGGCTGAGGAGCCACATGCCGCACAGCCACCCATCGAACCACGTAGCAAGTTGGTGGCGCAGTTCGGGATTGCCCCGCGCCGCCTGCACCGCCGCCTGCGCACGAGCAACCCGGTCTTGGAGTCCCGGCAGCGTTGCTGCCAGCATGCGGGCGTGATTTTCGAGCGGCGCGGCCAGTGGGTCGCCAGGGGCATAGGTCGCGAGCCGTGCCGCAGCATTCTGCACCTGCTGATGCGTTTCTTTGAGTGTCGCTTCGGCGGCGCGCACAGTGGCCATCGCCAATTCGCTGTCGGCCTCCCAGGCATCGAAGATGCGCCGCAGGAAGTCACCTTTGTGAATCTGCTGGTCGAGCGCATCAAGCACCGCCAAATCGAGTGTTTCGGCGGATATCTGGACGCCCTTGCAGTCGTTGGTGCCGTGAGAGCGCGAGTGCTGGCAACGATAGACGGCCAGCCGGGTTCCGTCAACACGGGGGCGATGGTAGGTGGTGACAAGCTTCCAACCACAATACGCGCATCTCACGAACCCCCCGTACAAGAGCGTGCCGAAGTCATGTTTCCGGTTGCGAGCCGCGTACGCTTTGTTCGTTTCGAGGCGCGCATGCACCCGTGCCGCTTCGTCCCGCGTGACGTACGCTGGGGCATAGGCAGGGATAAGAGTTTGATTGCTGTATTTGCTTTCCACGAACGCGGGCACCAAGCCGTCTGCATTACCGCCCCAGTAAATCGGATTGCGCAGAATATTGCGAATGGTTTCGATGGTCCAGCGGGAGCCAGCCGATGGAGTGTTTTTGGCAGCGGCAATGCCCCGATACTCGCGTGGCGGCAGCACGCCCTCACGGTTGAGCGCCTTCTTCGTCCCTGACAAAGTAGGGTGTTCCGCATGCAAAAAGTTGTCCCAGATGCGACGCACAACGCGTTGGCTGTCGCCGGGGTCGAAGTCCATGCGCGTCTTCTCGTCATCCACCCAGACGTAGCCGTATCGTGGCCAACTACCGGGGTTCGGACGGTGCAGATGTTCGACTTTGTGGCGCTTTCCCGTCAGGCTCTGCTTGCGGCGGTTAGCCTGCTCCATTGCGCTGACCCAGGCATCCATCGTCATCATGAGCTGCCCGGTGGGGGACTGTTCATACTCCCGGTCCGTGAAAATGGGGGTCACGCCCGCAGCCCGCAGTTCGGTCATCACCGCCATGTACTCGCTCAGGTCTTCCGAGCGCGTGAACCGGTTCATGCGGTCAACAATTAGCCAGCGAAATTGGCCTGCTCTGGCATCATGCAATACCTGCTGAAACTTGGAACGCTTGTCGAGTATCCAGGCGGATTCGGCGTCTTTGACGGTGTACAAGACGCGCAGACCTAACTCGGCGGCTTTGGCCAAACCGTTGGCTTCCTGCGCGTCCAGTGAGCCTTTGTCTTCTTTCGCCTGACGGTCGGTAGAAACTCTGCAATACACGACGCAAGTGGTATCGGTGGGAGTAGATGGCATCGCTGGTTACTCCTTCTCCTCGGTCTTGTCCTCGCCCTTGTCCAACTTGCCCTTCGCCTCCTATGGTGTAGCCGCGAAAGCCGAGATGGTAGAGCCGGGTGGAGGTCAGGTGCAGGGCAGATGTGCTGTTGGCGGGCGCGGCCGCTGGGCCAAGCGGTGGCAGCGTTTCACGCGGCGTGAGTGCCGGCGGCAGAGTATGCGTCGCGGTAATCACTGCCTGTACCTTCAGAGCTGCATCGGGCGGCAGAAAGGGCAGCCCACCAGCCTGTTCGAGACGCTTGTATCGCTCTAAAGTGGGCGGCACATCGCAGGGAACTGCTGTCACAAACTGAATGGTCTGCATACCCCGTTGCGCAGCAGTGAGAGCGCGGCGTCAATTTCGATGTTGACCCACTCAGAAGCCACAGCCGCTGGACTGAGAATGGCAATGAAGTGCTGGCGCTGCTGGAGCTCACGGTCAATGACCTGCCGCAATGCCCCCCAGCCGAGATTGTGCTCATCGTACCAGACGGCATTCTCGTCGCCTAGTGCCTCGCGCAACGCCGCCACGAACGCGCGACAATACTCGTTGTCGGTGTGGCTGTGGCTGACAAAGACTTGCGGTGTGGCCATATCTCTCTCCAGCGTCTCCGCGTGATTGCTTACGAGACCAGTCTAGCGCATCGGCAGCGCGAAGGAAAGCGGTTCGTTGCCGTGTCTGTCCGTGCGGCGGCGCACTACCCGCCGAGCTCCTTCGCCCGTCGCTCTGCCGCCTCGGCCTCCGCGGTGGAACCAAGGGCACGCAACGACATGGCTTTCTGCTTCCAATAGTAGCCGTCGCCTGGGTCAATCGTTATCGCCCGGTCGAAACAGCGGAGCGCCTCCTCGTCACGTTGCAGCCCGTGGAGCACTTCGCCCTTGGTGTCCCACGCATAGGCGAAGTTCCGGTCGAGCGTGAGCGCCTGGTTCACGGCACGGAGCGCCTCGTCGTACCGCTTGAGGAGGCTCAGTGCTGCGCCTTTGTTGTTCCATGCGATAGCGTAATAGGGGTCATGCCGAAGCGCCCGGTCGTAGGCGACGAGCGCCTCGTCGTAGCGTGTGAGACTGCAGAGGGCGTTGCCTTTATTGCTCCAGGCGATGGCGTCATGGGGAGCCAGAACGAGCGCCCGCTCACATGCGGCCAACCCTTCCTCGGGGCGCTTCAGTTGGTCGAGCGCAGCGCCCAGGTTGTTCCAGGCGTGAGCGAATGTGGGGTCAAGCGTGATGGCACGCTCATTGGCGACAACCACCTCGGACCAGCGCTTCAACCGGAAGTGCGTGCGTCCTAGGTTGAACCACGCAGCAAACGACTCTGGAGCACGGTGCGTCGCCTGTTCAAAAAAGGCCAGCGCCTCGGTGTTTCTTCCCTGGGCGAATAGCGCGTTACCACGCACCAGTAAGTCCTGGGCGCTCTCCGTCGGCTGAGGTGTCACCGGCACAGGTGCGACACTGTCCAGCGTGAGGCAGAGTGTCTCCAAGGTACGGCGCACCGCCTCCTCCAGCGGGAGAGGCTGCATGCCTGGCGCCTCGATGCGCTGGACGCCTGACAGGAATAACCAGCCGTTGTCTGTGTTGAAGTCGCTCCGCTCAATGGGACTAGCGGTCACAGCCAAGAGAATGCTCTCTGGGAAGCCGGTCGTTTCCCAGTACGCTGCGTACGCTTTCTCCCTGACCGACCGCGAGGCGAAGGCAGCTTGACTGAGCAGGACGACAAAGACCAGCCGTGATGCGACCAATTCCCGGTAGGCTATGTGGGTGGCTAACCCCTCGTCATCCCACGGCAACACTGTGGTCTCGTCATGTGAGGCAGGTGTCTCGTCATACGAACTGGCAATCGTCTCGTCCCATCTGTCCGAGTCGTCGTATGAGCTGGTTGCGTCGTCATACTCCATGTAGATTGGGACAGTTGAACTGGCGGCTTCATATTCCGCAATTGCCTTCTCGTCCCACTCATCCTCTTCGCCATCGTCATCCCACCGCTCGGGTTCGTCACCCCATGCGTTGACTTCGTCAACCCACACGTCGGCTCCTGCCTGTCTCAGTGCCTGCACGAGTGCGCGGCACAACGCATCGTCTTGGGAACTGTGAGTGACGTGAATACGCGTCTGGCTCATCGCTATGCTCCTGGAACACCCTGTTCGCTTGGCGAGCATCATTGTAGCACCGTCGCGGCGGAGCGGATGTGTGATAGTTAGTGTGAGCGGCATGCCCGTGGCGAGTGACACTTCCCCATCCCTGCCACGGGCATCGCTGCATGAGAACGCCCTTGGACCGAGTGTCCGGGAAGGGGGGCATTGCTTTTGTCCTGTGCACATCTAGGAAGGCCGAGAAGGGGGCGAGACGCGCAAAGAGGCCAATCACCACTAGTGCCCCACCCCGCTGCGCCGGGTACGGCTAAACGACGTGCGTTGCCCAGGCAGGTTGTACCCAATCTGACGCGACGGCGCTGTCTTTTACCCCTAATTGGCAAGGACGGCGACCAATTCGACCAGCCCCGATACGTCGCGATTGTTGCAAGTCTGTCGTCGCGGGCGACTATACCCGCGATGAGATGGACTATCTGCGCGAGACCGCCCGCACCGAGAGCGTCTAGGGCATCTCGCGCGTCGAGCGGATTCTGCTGCGCGTCAATCAGGCGCTGCGCAAGCAGAACTTCGACCTGACCCGCTTCACCGACGCCGCGACGCCGCTGGGGCTGATCCAGCCGCCTGCCAGCCTCACCTGGACACCCGACCAACTGGAGACGTTCGAGCGCGCCTTCAACGGATTGCTGGCGGGCAACGACGCCTGGCGCGTGCGGGCCAAGGCGCTGCCACCGGGGAGCAATTGGCTCGCGCTCGCGGGCGACGACCCGCTGGTCGAGTTCGACCGCTTCCTGCTCAACATCACCGTCGCCGCCTTCGGTCTGACGATGGACGAGCTGGGCTTCACCGAGACCAGCAACCGTAGCGTCGGCGAGTCGCAGCAGAACGTCGTCTATCGCCGCGCCGTCGCGCCCGTCGTCGCGCTGGCCTCCAACTTCCTCACGCGCAAAGTGCGCCAGTGGCTCGATCCGCGCTTCACCGTCAGCTTCGGTGGCATCGAAGCGCCGGAGGATTTCGCCGCCCGCGCCGAGACCTTTGCCCGGCTGATTCCGCTTGGCGTGGTCTCGCCCGCCCAGGCCGCGCGGCTGCTCCACCTGCCCGAGCCGGAACGCCCGCGATAGATGAGGGATGCCCTTGACACTCATGGAGCGCGGCTGATAGCGTGATAGTATTGAATTGGTCCATGATCGTGGCGTATTGCCGCATCAGCCACCGTTGAGTGACCCGCGAGGCGCGCTATGTACGACCGCCAGCGCATCCGCCGTCCACACACCGAGCCGCTCTCGCTCGCCGCACAGCAGACACCGAATGCTTACATGAATGGCATCGGCGCCGCCGACCCCGGACACAACTTTGGCCGCCTCGCCGTCACCGCGCCGGTCTCCCAGGAAGTGCGCCATTCTACCCGCCACGCATTCATAGCCACCATTCCACTGGAGGCGAATCGCCAGGCCGATGGTGAGCGCGACGATGGCAAGCAGCCTGTGCTGCCGCATGTCGAGGATCAGGGTGTTGACGTGCCAGCGCCCATGGAGGATGAGACAGACGCGCTGCCATTCGGCGGAGGTGGCGCGCCGCAGCGTATTCAGAGTACGCTTGGATTCACATCGAGCCGCGCCGATGAGCCGGTCAATCCACCGGGCGGCGAGTATGGCACGACGACGTTCAAGGCGCTGCCGCTCAAAGATGTGGAGGTGAAGACGGGACAACGCGGCTTCACCGTGAAGGCCACGGAAGAGCTGGAGATCACGGTGCAGGTGTGCCCTGGCAGCGGCCCCCACCACGAGATCAATATCGCTGATGACGCTGACTCGGCGATCAGTAGTGGAAACTACCTCAAGGTTGCCGCCGACCTGACACCCGATCCCAAGGACCACGTGCCACCGCGCAATCACTACTGGGCGCGCGACCTTGTCTACAAACACGAACACTTCCATGCGTCGGAAGATGCAACCTATGGCGCTGAGGGAACGCGCCAGGCGCAGGGCTGGCTCGGCAAACAGCGGGCCAAGAACGAGCAGGCTGTGCAGACGCTGTTGGACCTTGTGCCGGGGCAGGTTGAGGATCACATCCGCATCAAGATGCCAAAAACCGAGCGAGAGCAGCGCGCCTACGACGATGGCGCGCCGGGCTATCAGGCGCGGGCGGATGCGATCAAAGCGAAAGGCGACAGTGGCAAATATCCACCGCCGTCCTAGTCTAGCCGCCAGCCAGGTCACCAATGGAATAGATTATCCGTGTTGGAAGAATTGAAGTAATACTGGACAAACCACAGAAGCGTGCTATACTGCTCACAACTCTACGAGTGAGTGCGCAACGCATAACCAGCTTGCTCGTGCAGGCCCATTCCAATGGCGGGCATCATGTGTCTCCTCTGTACCAGAGATCGTCATGTGTATTTCATTACAGGAGGTCTTCGAATGGCACAGGCTATCGTCAACCCTGATGAATTGCGCCGTTTTGCCGCCGCACTGAAAGCGTTCAATGCGCAGTTGGATGGCAGCACCAAGTCGCTCAAGGCCAGTTTTTCGCAATTAGGTGATACCTGGCGCGATCAGGAACATCACAAGTTCGCGCAGGAGTTCGTGCAGACAATGCAGGTCCTTCAGCATTTCATGGCCACAGCGAATGAGCAAATTCCTTTCCTGCTTCAAAAGGCGCAGAAAGCTGACGACTACCTCCAGCATCGTCATTAGGAGATAACCGTGAGTTCGGCGAATGTGCGGTCGATTCAGGCGCTGGAGGATCTGCGCACGGCGCTGACGACATTCTCTGGGAACGCGCAGGAATCGCTCCGCGCTGCCACCATCGAGGCGCAGCGCACGCTGGAATATGTGGCCGAACGCGAGCGCTACTGGCGCGGCCGTGTTACCAACGCCGAAGAAGAGGTGCGGCGTGCGGCGGCGGCGTTCACTTACTGCCGCTCGCAGGTCTACCGTGATTCTGAAGGGCGTGTCTATCAGCCACCGTGTACTGCGGAGCAGGCGGCGCTTTCACAGGCGCAGGCTGTTCTTGCACAGGCGCGGCAAAACTTTCAGGTCGCCCGTGAATGGTATAGCCGCGTCCAGCGGGCCTCTGCGGTCTTCCAGCAACAGACCCAGCGTATGAACGGAGCGCTGAACGATCTCCCCAAGGCGACGGCCATGCTCTCGGACAAGGTAAACACGCTCAAGGGCTACACGGCGATGGCAGCGCCCTCAGGCGGAGGGGGATTCGGAGGTGGCGCTAGCGGGGCAGGCGCAGGCATGGCTGGGGCGTCAGGCATCATCGGCGCGTTAGGCGTGGCAGGCGTCTCAGCGGCCTTCGCTGGATCGACCGGCAACGGACTTTCGCCTGAATATATGCAGGCGGCGCTGACAGGGCTGGCGCATGGCGCGACGACATTTGATACCTTCGAGCATCTGGTCCAGCGTGGAGACAACGTCGCGGCAACTGGTGACCCCGTGCTGAATCTGCCACTGCGCTATGTGCCGCTCAGCCAGATCGATGACAGCGGCTCCTATGTGCAAAGCGCCGCTGATTTCACTCGCCAGGGACGCGCGTCGCCAGCCGAGATGAGCGCGTGGTACGAGAAGCTGCAGCGCGTGGTGGCTCCTGGGCTGGCTCAGGGCGCGACTGGCGACGACTTCCAGCGCCTCGACGAATCCCTGGGGCTGCAGCGCCCGAATGGTTACCAAACGGTGTTCGAGGTCTTCTATGGCGGCGACGCCATCAGGCTCACGCCCGCCAGGGGTGGTGGCTACCTGGCTGACGCTGGCCTTCACCGGCTCTATGTCGCCCGGCAGCTCGGTCTACCGGGCGTTCCCGCGCATATTGTTGGCGGCCCATAAGCCAGGCAGGTGACGCAATGGCAAGTATCGAGTATGAGTCCTCTCGGCTGGAATCTTCGCTCCGGACGCTTCGCCAGCAGTGGCGTGATGCCCAGAGCGTCTGGGATGACCCGGTAAGCAGGAGCTTCGAGCGTGACTACTTTGCGCCGTTGGACCAGCAGACCACCGCAATGCTCAGTGAGCTGGCCAAACTGGGCGAGGTGATCTCGCAGGCAAAACGCGCCGTGCCATAACCACATGAGCCAGGCCATGACGCTGCCAGGGCGACATTCTCATGATCTCTCAGCCGATAGCAATCAATGTCAATGTATTCAGGGAATAGTGAGGCTAAAGCGTGTCATCTACCACTGTACCGGGCAAGCCGGAGCCACTGCGGATCCAGCAGGAGCGCGCCATCGTTCGCCGTTTTCGTAATGCCTCGAAGATTCGTAAGGATGCCGAAGACGCGGCGGCAGCGCGCCTTAGCGACCTCGAGAAACGCCACAAGGATGCGCAGGACACGATCAATAACTGGCTCGCCCGGGTCAAGGATCCTGTCACCTCGGCGCGTAACGCGCTCAACGGCGTCGGCGAAGCATTCCGGTTACCAGCGCCTGGCTCCCGTGCGCTCCCATCCGGCAGGACGCCAACACATTCGGACGTGCAGCAGGCGCTCGAGACCGCCACGCGTGAAAGCTCGCGGGTGCAGTCACTCTGCAGCGAGCTGCGCACCGTGCGCGGTGAGCAAAAGCGCAGTCAGCCTGGTGTCGTAACAGGCTCGATCATTGTGAATGTCCTGATAGGGCTTGTTTTTGTTGTAGAAATGTGCGCGCTCTTCAGCAATGCCGCCTCCGCCGCCGATTCCTCGGTTACAGGTTATGCCGCCGGGAACGCCGTTCTACTGGCACTCATAGCTGTTGTTCCGTTGGGCATCAGCGTCGGATTGTTCCGCCGTCAGAACTGGGCGCGCATCCTGGTCTTGATTGGCTGTCTCCTCTATGGCATTGGCCTCTGCTGGACCATCGTCGTGCCGATTATCTGCTACAACCTCTGGCAAGGCTTGCGGCGGTCCGATGTCGTCTCGTACTTTACGAAGGCGCACGACGACAGCGGGACGCTGCAGCAACTGGACAATGCTGCCCGCCTGCTCAATAACGCCGAAGAGACCGCACTCGCCTGGCACCGGGCCGAGATGGCGAAGGCCGAGAGCGGCTATCGCTCAGAGCGCGCCGCGATCGAAGGCGAAAACCAGCGGATATTATCTCAGGAGACCGTCAACTATACCGCGACACTCCAGGCGCTACGGAATGACATCGTCCAGTTGAATACGGCCTCTGGCAAAGACGCTGCCCCATGGACCTCACGTGACTGGAGAACCTGGGTTCCGCCGCAGGATACTGGCGAGCCGCCGCTGGCGCGGATCGGCACGTTCAGCCAGATTGGCGGGCTTGCCAACCCGCAGCACGAGCCGCTGCTCGCGCCAACCGCGAATATGCTTGGCTTCCCCATGTTCGCGCCTGTTATCGCGGGGCAGCGCCCGCTGCTCTTCAATACCACGGGCGCTGCCAAAGCGCAGGCCGTCGACGCGATTCAGGCGCTGCTGCTGCGCCTGCTGCTGACGATCCCGCCTGGGAAGCTGCGCTTCACCTTCATTGACCCTGTTGGTCTGGGGCAGAATGTCGCGCCCTTTATGTATCTGAAAGACTATGACGAGCAGTTGATTACCGGTAAGGCCTGGACTGAGCCGAGCCATATCGAGCAACGGCTCGCCGACCTGACCGAGCACATGGAAAACGTCATCCAGAACTACCTGCGCAACGAGTTCAGCACCATCGAGGAGTACAACGAAAAAGCTGGAGAGGTGGCTGAGCCATACCGCGTGCTGGCTGTCTTCGATTTCCCCAATGGATTCAGCGAGTCGGCGGCGCGGCGGCTCGTCAGCATCGCCAACAACGGGCCGCGTTGCGGAGTCTTCGCGGTGGTGCTGGCCGATTCCGCGCAACCCTCGCCCTACGGCTTTAACATGGACGACCTGCTCCAGCCTTCCACGCAACTCACGTGGGCAGGTAACCGCTATGTCTGGAGCTACACCAGCACCGACACGGAATTCGCGAACTGCACTGTGCATCTGGATAGCATGCCTGACCAGCAGTCAATCGCGAATATGCTGGAACTGACCGTCGGGCGTCTGGAGAAGCAGCCCAAGACCATGGCGGATCGCTCGATTGAGCACGTGATGGAGGTTATTGGCAGAGAGGCGCTCGATAACAGCAAAGTTGAAGTGGACTTTAAGACGGTCGCGCCTGAGCAACACGAGCTGTGGGCGGGTGATAGCCGCGAGGGGCTGCGTATCCGGCTTGGACCAGTAGGCGCAAAGAAGAAGCAGTGGCTGGAGCTCGGCAAAGGCACCGCGCACCATGTGCTGGTGGCTGGACGTGTCGGCTCAGGCAAATCAACGCTGCTGCACACGATCATCGACAATCTGGCGCTCACGTATCGGCCCGAAGAACTCGAGCTCTACCTGATCGACTTCAAGAAAGGTGTCGAGTTCAAGGGTTATGCGAAGTACCGGTTGCCGCACGCGCGTGTCATCGCTATCGAGAGCGAACGCGAATACGGTCTGAGCGTGTTGCGCAAGCTGGACGACGAGATGGGGCGGCGCGGCGGTCTGTTCCGAGCCGCTGGGGTTGACGAGATCGCGAAGTATCGCGGCATTCCTGGCAATCAGATGCCACGTATCCTGCTGCTCGTGGACGAGTTCCAGGAGTTCTTTACCGTGGACGATCAGGCATCGGTCCAGTCGGCGCAAATCCTCGACCGCCTGGTGCGTCAGGGCCGCGCGTTTGGTCTGCATGTGCTGCTCGGGTCGCAGACGTTGGCAGGCGCCTACACGCTGGCCCGCAGCACGATGGACCAGATGGGCGTGCGGATTGCCCTGCAATGCACCGATGCCGACTCGCGCCTGATTCTGGCGGATGATAATCCCGCGGCGCGTCTGCTCTCGCGTCCTGGCGACGCGATCTATAACGACCACAATGGCCTGGTGGAGGGCAATTCACGCTTCCAGGTAGCGGACATCAAAGATGCCGAAGAGCAGAAATATCTTGCTCAGTTGCAGGCGATGGCGGGCCAGAAGCGCTATTCGCAAACGGTATTCGAAGGCAACGCGCTCGGCGTCATTAGCGATAACGTCGAACTGATGGACATGATCCATCAGCCGGACTGGCCCAGCGCCGGGCCTGTCGAACAGGCATGGCTGGGAGAGCCCATCGCGATTGCGCCTCACGTGTCGGCGAAGTTCCGGCGCCAGAGTGGGAGCAACCTCCTGATTGTGGGCCAGAACGAAGAGGCGGCGCTTGGGATGCTGACGACCTCGCTGGTGAGCCTCGCCGCCCAGCATCATCCCGAACAAAGTGGGCCGAACAGCGCACGCTTCATAGTGATCGATTACAGCCCGGTGGATAGTCAATATGCGACCTATCTGCCAGAAGTTATCGCTCAGCTACCCCACGCGCAACAGACCATGGGGATCATCCCACGACGTCGTCTGGATGAATCGCTCACCAATCTGGTTGCCGAGATCCAGCAGCGCCTTGCGCGTGAAGATCAACTCGCGAACGGTGCATCGGCGTCGCAGAACCGGCCAGACTCGATCTATCTGGTCATCTACGGTTTGCAGCGCGCCCGCGATCTCCGGCCCGACGATATGATGGGCATGCCTAGCTACAACGCGTCCGGCATTCCGGAGCCGCCAAGCGCAGCCCAGCTATTTTCGACCATCCTGCGCGATGGCCCGGAAGTGGGCGTCCATGCCCTGGTCTGGTGTGATACGGTCACCAATCTCAACCGTAGCCTGGATCGCCGCGCACTGCGCGAGTTCAGTATGCGGGCGGCATTCCAGATGAGCGCGGAAGATTCAGCTACCGTGCTAGATAGTCCCGCGGCCTCCAGACTGGGCACATTCCGTGCGCTCTATGTCAGCGAAGACGAAGGTATTGCGGAGACGTTCAGACCCTATGGTCTGCCGCCAACGGATTGGTTGACGCCAAATACTAAGGCGCTGCGCGCCAAAGCGGGGGTCAGACAGCAGATTACGCCACCGACCCCATAGCCTGAGCGTCGCATGTCAGCACGGGAACGAACGCCTGCTCGTCCGCCTGCTCGGCCAGCGCCTCAAACATCGCTTCGACCAGCGTATAGACCTGGTCGAGGCGAAATGGCTTGCGCACCAGCGCATCCACCACAGCCGGATATTCCTGGCCCGGCAGCAGTCCGGCAGACATCAGCGCCAGCCCATGCCGCTGCTTCAGCCCGGGATGCGCTTCGAGCGCGTGGCAGACATCCCAGCCGTTCATCTCCGGCATCATCAGATCCATCAGCACGACGCATGGCTCCTGCGCCGCCTCCAGCGCCTCGACGACGCCCCGGCCATCGCGGAACAGCGTCACCGTATAGCCTTCCGCCTCCAGCGCATAGCGCAGCAGCTCGCGGATGGCGCGGTCATCATCCACAACCAGCACCTGTGACATGCCTCTCTTCCCCTTTCTGCCAGGGATGTAGAGCGACATCCCGGCGCGGTGTTCTGTTATCTGAATCTCGTCACCAACCACTCGCCAGCAATTAGAACTATTGTTCTATATTGAATACGAGCAAGGGCCTCTGACAATCACGCAATCGGTGGAAATATGAGCCAGGACTGGCGATCTATGGCAGCCTGTGCCAACCGATGACGAGTTTTGGCGAGTGTTGGGGGGACTCTGTTCCCTGAGGAGACGTTTCATACCGTCCGATTCTTTAGACGAGCCAGCGGCCCGGAAGGATGCGGTCGCCGTATAGCCATATTGGGTGGATGCGCCAAAATTGCCCGCGCTGACCTCACATAAATCGGCGCAGGAAGCCGCCGGGTTTCAACCCATGCGGACCATGCGGAGGAATGCGCCGCCGCCCGCAGGCGGAGAATACACGTCCCATTGACGTGTACCATCAATTATGATACACCTGTTCTATGAAACAGACCTTGCTCGTCAAACTGGCTCCAACGCCTGACCAGCATGCCGCGCTTTTGCGGACGTTGGAACGGTTCAATGCCGCCTGCAACGACATCGCAGGGACCGCGTTTGCTGAGCGCTGCGCCAACAAAATCGAACTACAAAAGCTAGTCTACTATGACATCAGAGAGCGGTTTGGCTTGTCGTCGCAGATGACGATTCGCGCCATTAGCAAGGTGAGCGAGGCATACAAGCGGGATAAGACGAAGCAGCCACATTTTCGCCCGCATGGCGCGATGGTGTATGACGAGCGCATTTGCAGCTTCCCGCGCATTGATCGCGTCTCGCTCTTAACGCTGGATGGCCGGGTGGAAGTTCCGTTCCACTTTGGCGCATATGCCGAAGGGATGTTGCGACGCACACGCGGGCAAGCTGATCTGCTCTACCGCAATGACACCTTCTTGCTGGCCATTACCGTGGATGCGCCCGAACCAACGCCAGATGATACCGCTGATTTTGTGGGAGTGGATTTGGGCATCATCCAACTGGCGACGACAAGCGACGGCGAGTTTCTGAACTATTCGGCTGGTCCCAAACACAGGCACGTCAATCAGGTACGCGCCCGCTACAGCCGCTTTCGCCAGAAGTTGCAGAAGAAAGGGACGAAGTCGGCCAAGCGCCTGTTGAAGAAGCGCAGCGGCAAGGAGAAACGCTTTGTTAAGGATGTGAACCATTGTCTCAGCAAGGCGATTGTCAGCACGGCGAAAGGCACCCAGCGCGGGATTGCCCTGGAAGATTTGCAGGGTATCCGCGAACGCGCCGGGAAAACGGTTACGAAACGCCACCGGAGAGTGCTGCACAGTTGGGGCTTCTTCCAACTCCGCGCCTTCATTGCCTACAAGGCGGCGCTCTCTGCCGTGCGCGTGGTCTACGTCAACCCGGCGTATACCAGCCAGACCTGTAGCGCCTGTGGGCATTGTGAGAAGGCGAATCGAAAGAGCCAATCCAAGTTCTTGTGCACGTCGTGCGGGTTCTCCGCCCATGCCGACGTGAACGCGGCTGTGAACATTCGTCAGAGTGCTTGCAGTCGGGCGGCTGTCATACCGCCAGACGCGGCGGCCCTCGCGGGCTAGCTGCAAGCCGTCGGGCTTTAGCCCGCGCGGTCTATGACCCTCTAACACCTTCTCCCACAGGAGAGGGGAACCGAAGTAGGTTTCTCGAAGCGCCTCTTGCATCTCACACTGCGAAGCTTCACAATGCGCTGTAAGAGATGTTCGTGAAGATGGAGGTTTCTGCCGATGTCCACCGCCGATGCTGGCTTGCCGCTCTATGCGCGACCTGCCGAACTGCTGCAAGCCCTGATTCGCTTCGATACAACCAATCCGCCGGGCAACGAGGCGGCCTGCATCGGCTATATCCGCGATGTGCTAGCCGAGGCTGGCATTTCCGCGACCATCCTGGCGCGCGATCCCGCCCGGCCAAATCTCATCGCCCGCCTGGCTGGTCGGGGCAATGCGCCGCCGCTGTTGCTCTACGGCCATGTGGATGTCGTCACGACGGCGGGGCAGAGCTGGAGCCGCCCGCCATTCTCGGGTGACCTGGCCGATGGCGCGATCTGGGGGCGTGGCACGCTCGATATGAAGGGCGGCGTCGCGATGATGCTCGCTGCGTTTCTGCGCGCTGCCGCGGAGGGTGACGCCCTGCCCGGTGACGTGATCTTCGCCGCGCTGGCCGACGAAGAGAACTGGGGCGACTATGGCGCGCGCTATCTCGTCGATGAGCACGCCGACCTCTTTCGCGGGGTGCGCTATGCCATTGGCGAGATCGGCGGCTTCACGATGCACATCGGCGCGCAGCGGTTCTATCCGATTATGGTCGCCGAGAAGCAGGGGGTAGCGATCACGGCGACGGTGCGCGGTCCCGGTGGCCACGGCTCGCTGCCGATGCACGGCGGCGCGATGGCAAAGCTGGGACAATTGCTCCAGCGGCTCGATCAGCACCGGCTGCCGCCACATATCACTCCCGTCACGCGCATGATGATCGAGGGGATAGCGAATGCGCTACCACCAGCAACTCGGCGAATGATGCGCCCGCTACTCGACCCAGAGCGCACCGATGCGACGCTCGATCTGCTTGGCGCACAGGGCATGCTCTTCGATCCGCTGCTCCACAATACCGTCAACGCGACCGTCGTGCGCGGCGGCGACAAGGAGAACGTCATCCCCAGCGAGATTACGCTGGCGCTGGATGGGCGACTGCTGCCCGGATATACCCCGGACGAGATGCTGGCGGAGCTACACCAGCTGGCAGGCGACCTGGCCGAGTTCTCCGCCGGGCGCAGCGACCTGACGCCAACCGCCGAGCCTGATATGGGGCTGTTCGAGACGCTGGCGGGGATTCTGCGCGAGGCCGACCCCGATGGGACGCCGATTCCGTTGCTGCTCTCGGGCGTCACCGACGGGCGACTATCTTGCGCGGCTGGGTATCCAGACCTATGGCTACCTGCCGATGCGCCTGCCCGCCGATTTCCCGGTGATCCAGCTTATCCACGCCGCCGACGAGCGCATCCCGGTGGATGCGGTGAGCTTCGGCGCGGAGGCCATCTATCAGGCGGTGCGGCGGTTCGTGATAGCGTATCTGGACAACGTCTGCCATCACGCGGTGGGCTGGCGCGAGATCGTGCGCGGGCGCGCTCGATACTTTGGCGGAGGAAGCGCTCAGTGGCACGGTGAGCGTGACCGTCGTGCCTAGTTTGGGGTCGCTCTCGATCTCCAGTCGCGCCTTGATGAGGCCCGCGCGCTCGCGCATGCCGCGCAGACCGAGGCCACTGCGCGAATCGGCGTCGCCTGCGCCTGGGGCGCGCGCACCCGACGCAGCGTCTCCGCGACTGAGAAGCCGCGTCCATTATCGGTCGATCGTCAGCGTGAGCCTGTCATCATCGTATTTCAGCGTGATTTGGCGCGCTGGTGGCGTTGGCGTGGCGGCGCGCATTGGAGAGCGCTTCCTGCGCGATGCGATAGATCGTCACCTCGAACCTGGCGCGAGCTGGGTCGGCTACTCTCGCCTTCCTGCTCGAATTCACACTCCAGCCCGCGCTGCGTGGTGCTGCTGGCCAGCGAGGCCAGCGCGGGGGCCAGCCCCAGGTCGTCCAGCACAGAGGGGCGCAAATCCTGGCAGGCGCGGCGGATGCTATCGAGGCTGCGCTTGGCGAGATCGCCCAGTTCCGCGATGAAGCGTGTATCGTGCTCCGCGACCAGCTGGTCGGGCCGACGCGAGGAGAGCGCGTCAAGTCCGCGCGAGAGCGCCACCAGCGTCTGCGCCGTATCGTCATGCAGCTCGCGCGAGAGACGGCGGCGTTCTTCCTCCTGGGCGTGAGTAATCAGAGCGGCGTAATCTTCGAGGGCCGCCTCACGCTCGCGCGCACGCCGAGCTTGAGAACCGTCTCTGCAATTGCTCGGTGCGCTGCTGCAGCCGGACACTGAGGAGCGCCAGGTAGTAGATCGCCGAGAGCGGCACGAGGAAGAGCAGCCACGAAATCTCCGCCTCGAAGTCGTCAAGTACCTCGGCAAGTGGCAGCAGTGGCCCAATGACCAGCATCATCACTTGAAAGCGAATCGCGGGCGTGGTGAGGAATTCTTCCAGGTAACGGGCATCGGCACATTGCGATGACGCTGTTCCAGCAGGCGGAAGCCCACTGCTCCGGCAAACATAACTGCTCGATGCCAGCAACCGCGCCAACGATGTGGCCGTGCAGCTGCGAACTGGTGGAGGCGCCAAACGGCGTGCCGCTTGCCACATAGACAAGCCCCGCCAAAGCGTCGTAATGCCAGCGGCCGCGGATTGGCGCAAGACGAGCGGCAGGTCCTGCCGGCTGCCGGATGACATCTGGCGATCCGGCAATCAATGGGGTGAGCGAGCGCCAGAACAATCGCGCCGGTCGTGCCTGCCAGGACGACTGTCGCCAGATAGAGCGTATAGAGTGGATCAGGCAGCATCAGGCTCGTGCGCGTATCCAGGCCAAATCGTTGGCGAGTGCACGCGCACGAAAAAGGCTGTGCCGATGGTGAGCACTGCCAAATCAGCATCGCCTGTGGCGGTGAGTTTGGCTGAGCGAGACTGGTCCCCAGAACGCCCATGCGATAGTTATCCCGATCAGTACAAACAGTAGTCCCATGTTCTGCACCAGATAGTCTGAGGTAGACGACACGAGCGAGAGGAACTTCCCCGGTTGTCGGCGGCGATGTTGCTGTGCTCGCATGATCGTCGCTCCCTGTGTCCGCCCTGTCGTCGCCAGGCCACAGGTGCGCGCTAGGTAGAGATGCGGATATAGAGCAGCGTACCCCATTTGGGCAGAACGCGCAAGCACAGCACCGGTGAAGTGACTACTCTTCTCCCTCGGCCGGGATAGCCTCGGCCACGAGTCACAACGCCTGTCAGATCGGGATGCTCGGTATCATCCAGCGCGATCCATCCCCGGCGCAGCGCCAGCAAGCACCGCCTCGGTGCGCGAGCCAACACCTAGCTTGGCGAAGATGTTGCCCAGGTGGGTGTGAATCGTGCGCACACTCAGATTCAGACGGCGGGCGATATCTTTATTGGGCAGGCCGCGCGCCGCCTCGCGCAGCACCTCCATCTCCCGGTCGGAGAGTGGTGGCATCGAGACGGTGGGCGAGCGATGAGAGACCGCCTGGCGTAGCGCGCGCACCGCAATCGCTGGCTGAAGCACAGCCTCGCCCCGGTGGACCGAGCGCACCGCCGTCACCAACTCCTGGCCGCGCACATCTTTCAGCAGGAAACCCGCCGCGCCCGCATTGAGCAGCGCCAGCACATACTGGTCATCGTCATAGGCGGTCAGCGCCAGCACCGCGACCTTCGGCAGCTGCCTGCTTGATCTGGCGCGTCGCCTCGATGCCGCTCATGGCCGGGCATCGCCACGTCGATAATCAGCACATCTGGCTCGCTGGCCACCGCCTGTTCGACGGCGGAGATGCCATCGCCAGCCTCGGCGATCACTTCGATATCTGGCTCGGCTTCGAGCAGGCGGCGGGTGCCCTCGCGCACCAGCACATGGTCATCGGCCAGCATCACCCGAATCGTCTCACCTGCCTCGATACTGGCATCGCTCAGCCCTGGCTGCGCATCGGCGTTGTCGGCGTCGCCATTGCTCGTCTTGCGTGCCATCGTCTCATCCTCATCCTCTCTCATGAGCACGTCCATCGTGCTATCGACAGGTGTACCTCGGGAAATCCCTTGCTCTTCATGCGCGCAGCCTCCTGTATCGTATAGTGCTTCGTCATTTCGGCCTGTCGTGTAGGGATAAAACGCCCTACCGAAGAACCGGGTTGAGTGCCACTGGCTTCATAACTGATGCAGCCAAGGGCGCAAAAGCCCGGTCGCCTATGAATGCGACGAACGAACCCCCTGCTTGACGGCTCACCTCCCGCATGCTATCCTCGTCCATGAACGGCATGACGGGGGCACCGCCAGCGCGTAAATGATCGGTCCTCGCGGGTGGATATCGTTCTCCGATACCCGCGCCGAGAGGGGCATCCCGAAAGGATGCCAGGTCGCGAGAAGCCCCGGCATTTTCGGCCAGGGGAGTTGTTACATTACCCGAATTCTACGCACAATATGGCGGAATTGCGCTATCAATTATACCTGCAAAAGATGCGTAGCGCGCGGCACGTCTCGATACCGGGAACGCAGCCGCGTAAACGGCGTTTTCCCGCGCACATGCCTCATCCCCTGCCTTCACGGCCGGCCTCTCACCCCGTTCACCCCGCGCCCTGGAGCCGAGTTACCGTGGCGTATTCTCCACGAAAGAAAGTACGAGAAATGGACTGTTCCCAGGCAAACGACTCTATGGTAAACTGGCACGGCCAACCGCCCGCTGTGAGAGTTGAGAGGGCTGGCGCTGGCGGAGGAGAGGAGAAGGCGTTTGAAGGTGCGGTGGTCAATTATTGCTTCGATTGTGCTGGCGGCGGCAGCCATCGTGGCAGGGTATCTCAACAGCTCGGGGAGCCTATGCGGGACAACTGGAATACTGGGTTTTTGGTCTGGCGCTGTCCGCGCTGATTCCGCTTGCGCAGGCCATCAATGATGTGACCGAGGGGCTTTCGCCATATCTTGGCAAGGTATCTCGCGGGCTAATCGAGGCGACGTTTAGCAATGTTCCCGAGATTGCTATTGGCGTCTTTCTGCTGATCAAGGCACATGAGAGCGCGACCCTGCTGGATACGAACTTTGTCATTATCCGTGGTCTGCTCATCGGCTCGGTCATCAATAATGTGCTGCTGGTGCTCGGCTCCTCCGTCTTACTTCGGCGCGATGCGCAATGGGCGGATGAAGTTCAACGCTGAGTCAGGCCGCGGGATTTGCCTCGATGCTCGCCCTGGCCGTCGTCGGCCTGGCGCTGCCCACGCTGGCGGCGGGTTTCGCCAAAGAGCACTCCGCCGCCAACGAAGAGGCCGCCAGTCTGGTGGTCGAGCGCCATTCTCATCGTCACCTACATCATGTATGTGGGTGCCAGCACCTTCGGCTGGGGTGAAAAAGTGCGCCCAAGCCGTAAGAAGAGTCGGAGAGAAGGGCGAGGTAAGGGCGACGGCGAGGAAGAAGGCGAGGTCGACGAAGAGACGCGCAAGCGTCTGGAGAAAGAGCGGGCCGAGGCCGAGCAGGAAGCCCGCGAGAGCGCTCGTCGCCAGGAGCTACGGCGGGAGAAGCCGCTGGCGGTGCCGCTCGGATTCCTGGCCTGGTGCTCTTCACCGCGGTCATCGCGTTCATGGCCTATCTCATCGTCGGAGTCACCGACGAGGTCATCACCCAGACGGCACTAACTCCGCTCTCGGTGGGCCTGATTCTCTTCCCGATTGTCTGCAATCTTGGCGAGCTGATCGCGGCGTTCCGTGGCGCCTGGCACAACGATATGGATGCCGCGATGAACGTTGCCGCCGGTTCCAGCGTGCAGGTACCACTCTTCGTGACGCCGGTGCTGGTCTTCATCAGCGCGATTCTGGCGGGGCGCCGATGCGGGCAATGTGCTGACCCTGGTCTTCAACCCGGTTGTGTTGATCGTCGTGGGATTGGTGACGTTCGTCTATGCGCTGGTCAATTTGGACGGCGAAACCACCTGGCTGGAGGGCGTGCAGTTGCTGGCGTTCTACCTGATGATCGCCGTCACTGCCTTCGTCCTTCCCGGACGATAGCAACGTCGGCCAGACAGATCCTTCGATACCCCTCCCACTGGTGGGAGGGGTATTTGTGTCTACGCTGCCCGTTGCGCGCCGTGCGCCTCGATGATGCGCTCGTAGTCACCTAGCAGACCATCCATGACGCTTGCCCAGGTACGCTGCTCTGCCGCCTTGCGTGCCCGCTGGCCCATCTGGGAGCGCAATTGCGGCGTATCCATCAGCGTCAAGAACTCCCGCGTGAAGGCATCGTCCTTGGCGAGTCGCCCCGTCTCGCCATCTCGCACCAGATCGCGCACGCCATCGGCGTCGAAGCCCAGGACGGCCAGACCACTGGCCATCGCCTCCAGTACGACCTGGCCAAATGTCTCGGTGCGCGAGGGGAAGACAAAGAGGTCAGATGAGGCATAGGCCTCAGCCAGCGCCTCACCTTGCAGGTAGCTGGTAAATGTCACCGATGGGCCGCTAGCGCCTCTTCCAGGTCGGAACGCGCTGGGCCATCGCCCACGATGACCAGGTGGGCGTCCCTGCCCTTGATGCGTTCCATGCCTCGGTCAACGCAGTGAGATTTTTCTCGTGCGAAAGGCGTCCAACGTAGAGCGCGATGGGCCGCTCGTCACTGCCAGCCATACGTTGCCGCCATGCCGGCGAGCGCCGCGCCGGATGAAACAACGCGGCATCAACGCCACGCTGCCAGAGGCCAACGCGCTCGAAACTCTGGTTGCGCAGGTGTCGCGCTGTGGATGGTGACGGACAAAGTGTTGCGTCGCAGGCGTTATGCAACATCCGTCGATAAGCCCACATCGGCGCTTCAAGCATCCCCAGGCGGAAGTACGAGCAGTAGGCGGCAAGGTTGGTATGGTAGGAGGAGACCAGAGGGACGCCCAGCCGCTGCGCCCAGACGATACCCATTGCTCCCAGCAACATCGGATCGACGACGTGCGCAATATCCGGGTGAAATCGTGCCAGCCGCCGCTCGAGTCCTGGTGATGGCAAGAGCGCTCGTAGCTCTGGATAAAAGGGAAGCGGCGCCCCAGGCGCTCCATAGATACGCGCGCCCGCGTAGCGGCGGGGAGCGCCTTTCGGCCCAAGCACCAGCGCCGCGTGCCCATGCGCATGCAGATGTTCGAGGAGCATTGCCAGCGTTCGCGTGACGCCATCGAGTTTCGGAAGGAAGTTTTCGGTGACCAGTGCAATACGCATGAGGAGTTCTCCCTTTGAGGATACTGTCTCATGCATGGGTTAAAGTTGCAGGCAGCCTGGGTTAAAGCCCGGTGAGACATTCGTTCAGCCTCTGCCCAGCGCGCTCGTTCGTCTGAATGGCCGGGGCAGCTATGATAGAATACAGAGGCGTGCTGGCGGTATGCTGGTATCACATGACGCCCGCTGGAAATATCGCTAACGCTGGAGTCGGGAAGTGGGCATGAGAAGAAGGAGAGGGACAATGGCGCAGAAGGGTGCTCCCGCCGCCACGGATAGCGCCGCTGGCAGATCGCTATCGTGTCCTGGCGCGCGGTTGGCGTCGGCGGAACAGCGGTGGTATATCGTTGCATTGATATGCATACCGAGCGCATCGTCGCCGTCAAAGTGCTGCGCACCAATGGCCCGCTGATTCCGGAGGCGGCGTCGCGCTTCCGCCGCGAGGCGCGGCTGGCGGCAACACTCTCACACCGCCATATCGTGCGCCTGCTCGACTACGGCTACACCGTCCCACTGCCAGTGGGTGGGCGAGTGGCGTGGGGGGATGATGGCGAGCAGCCTGTTCCTTATCTGGCGATGGAATACGTTTTTGGCGCGACGCTGAAAGAGTTGGTCCGGCGGCGTGGCCCGCTGCCCTTCGACTGGATCTGGCGATTGGGCGGTCAGCTTTGCGACGCGCTCAGCGCTGCCCATGCCCTGGGTGTCGTTCACCGCGATGTCAAGCCGCAGAACGTCATGATTCTCGACTCCGCCTTGGAGCTGCTGGCCAAGCTGACCGATTTTGGCATTGCGCGCCAGGTGGGCGGCGACCTCACCAGTCTGACGGAAAGCGGCCAGGTGCTCGGCACACCTGACTATCTCTCCCCAGAGCAGGTGCTGGGCGAGCCGGGCGGCCCATCCTCCGACCTCTATGCGCTTGGCATTGTGCTCTACGAATTGCTCACCGGGCGGCTGCCTTTCGAGGGCGAGACCCCGCTGGCAGCGGCATCGAAACGGGTGATGGCCGAGCCTGCGCCGCTCGAACACTTTCGTGAGGATATCCCCGCGCCGCTGGCAGAGGTCGTGCGCCTGGCGTTGCAGCGTGATCCTGGCGAGCGTTTTGCCGATGCCAATGAGTTTGCCCAGGCGCTGCGCTGGAGCCGCGAGCGCTCGCCCACGATGCCGCCCGCCGACCGGGGCGCGTGGGTGATGACGCCGCAGAATCGCGCCGCGCCGCCGCCCGTCGAGCAGGCGCAACCCGCGGAACTACCCGATGCGGGATCAGACACGCCCTCCGAAGAAGAGCCGCCGGAACAATCGACGGTACTGCGCGTTGCTTCGCATGTGCCCGGCATTGACCCAGAGGCCGCGCCCGGCCAACCATCGCAACCATCGCATCCAGCCTCGGCCAGCAATCCACATCTCGATGGCGCGTCCGATGGTGTATCCGATGGCGCCGTAGATGATGCAGCCGGGCAAGGTTCCTGATACACTCTCAGGCGCGACTATAGCCGCCAGCCGTCATGGAAACGCCTGACCGGTTGGCCGCACCACCATCTCGGAGATGGCGTAGTGCGCTGGCTGCTCGATGGCGAAGACCACCGCGCGGGCGATATCGGCGGGGACGAGCGGTGTCGCGCCTTTCAGCATGTTGTCGAGGATGCCGGGAGGATAGTCCGCGACCTGCTGGAACTCGGAGATCACCACACCCGGCTCGATGGTCGTCACACGCACGCCCCGCGGGCCAACCTCCTGCCGCAGCACGTCCGCGATGGCCGTCGCCGCGAATTTGCTGCCGCAGTAGGCAGAGCCGAGCAGCGTTGGCACGCGGCCCGCCACCGACGACGTCACGATCACGTGCCCGCTTCCGCGCTCCAGCATCGGCGCGACGCCATACTTCAGCGTCAGCAGCAGGCCGTAGACGTTGGTGTCGATCATGTCTTTCCAGCGGGCGATATCGCCGTCAACCACGGGCGCGCGATAGCCAAAGCCGGAATTGGCGACCAGAATATCGAGCTTACCCCAGCGGTCGAGCGTCTGTTGCACCGCCGCCTGTACGTCCTCGGGATTGCGCACGTCGCAGGAGAGCGCCAGCGCCTGGCCCTGCCCATCGCTCGATAGTTCTTCGGCGAGCGCCCGCAAACGCTCCAGCCGACGCGCGGCCAGCGCCACACGCACCCCGCGCTGCGCCAGCGCCCTAGCCACTGCCATGCCGATGCCGCTGCTGGCGCCCGTCACCAGCGCAACCTGCTCGTGCAAGTCCTGAATCACCTCTGATGGCGACTGATTAGTGCTCACCTGTCGGTCATCCTCTCTATCCGGCGCGCGTCCGGTCGCATCTACTGTTTGCCCAAAGCCCCACCTGTCATGCCTTCAACTATAGCATGCATAGTAACCGCTTCCTTGTGTACATAAGAGCGTGGCGCGAAGGGGAAGAATTGGTGACTTGACCTCATTGAACATTCGTTCTATAATGTCTCCATCGCGACGAGAACACCCTTCACCTCCCGGCGGTTGGGGAGCCGCTCGGCGTGAAGTCTCGCTCGCAGTGACCCTGGCGCCGCACGTAGCCTCGCGTGTGGCACGGCGCGGATGTCCTCCATTCGCGACGGCCTGGGTGGTCGTGTCCTCTCGCGGCTCCCAGGCGTTTGTGATCCTGAGCAGATTCAGCCTTTTCCGTAACGCTTTTGTCACGCCGGGCGTGTATCATGTCAAAAACACTCCAGGTGCTTACCTGGGTGATGGCGGAAATGGTTAGAGGCATGACGGCGACAGAGACGGTAGACGTATCCTCGACGCGCGGCCCCAGCAACACGTTGCTCAGCGGACGTTGGCTGGCCATCGCGCGCATCGTGTGGGTTCTCGTGTTTGTGGCAATACTGGCGGCGTTCTTCATCCAGATACCCTATTATCTGGCGTTCATGTCACGCGCCTGCCCGGACACCTGTGGATTCACCACACAACAGGAGGAGGCGCTTGCCAGCATCGGCATCAGCCTCGATGTGTTCGCCTGGATCGCGCTCTCGTGCACATTGGGTATCTCGCTGATCTCGGTTGTGCTGGCGCTCATCCTGTTCCGGCGGCGCTCAAACGACTGGATGGCGCAGCTCGTCGCGCTCTTCCTGGTTGGCTACCCGATTATGAACAACGGCACGACCGGAAACCTCCCCACCGATATCCCGCCGTCTATCTGGATTCTGTTGCAGGTCTTGACGTTTCCTGTGTGGATTATCTACGCCGCGACGTTTATGCTCTTTCCCAGCGGACGCTTCGTGCCGCACTGGACGTGGATACTGTTCATATTCTGGGGCATCTGGGGGAGTTGATCAGCCTCACCCCTGATCTGCTTGAAGGCATCCTGTTCCTGGGTTATCCGCTCTTTGTCATCACCACGATCATCTGGCAAATGTACCGTTACCGGCGCAGTTCCACACCGGTGCAGCGCCAGCAGACAAAATGGGCCATCGCTGGCCTGTTCGCGGTATTCGTCGCCAACCAGCTTTTCTGGCTGCCGTCGGGTTTACTCCGCTGGGGCAGACGCTGTATATGCCTGCGTCTTTTCTGTTCTATCAACTTGTCATTCTGGCGCTGCCGATCACCTTCTTCATCGCCATCCAGCGCCACCGCCTCTACGATATCGACACGATCATCAATCGGCGCTGGTCTATGGCTCAGTAACGGTCATGCTGGCCGCTGTCTATGTCGGTTGCATCATCGGATTCCAGGCGATTTCGCAGTCGTGCTACATGCCCGGCGGCGCGGATAACCCTTGACCATAGTCATCTCAACCTTGCTGATCGCTGCGCTCTTCCAGCCGTTACGGCGACGGGTGCAGCGGGCGGTGGATCGCCATTTCTATCGCACGAAATACGACGCGCGCAAGGCGGTGGAGGCGTTCGGCGTGACACTACGCCAGGAGGTCGATCTCGACTCCTTCAGCCAGCACTTGTTGACGGTGGCGCAGCAGACGATGGAGCCAGCGCACTCTCGCTCTGGTTGAACGACACATCCCAGCGCAAAGACCTGACCACGCCAGCGTGATCCCGTGTCTCATAGGCCGTTGATAATCAGGCTGGCGACGAGAAACACCAGGCCCGCGACGATGCCAACGGCCGAGCCAATCTTACGCCAGGGCGGCAGTTGTGGCCATGCCTGGGCCGAGCCGCCGAGCAACAGAAACGCCACGCCGATGCAGAACAGCGCGCCCCCCAGCAGCGGCGCATGGGTAAAGAACGAGAGCGCGCCGATAGCGAGGAAAAACGCGCCGACCCACGGCACATATGACTGGAAGAATCCTGAACGCATGCTGTCGCCTTTCGACGGTATTTTGCCGTATCGTGTTTGCCGTATTGGTGGTACGTATATCAGGCGGGCCGATGGGGCCTGAGGCCCATCATTCGAGGTGGCTGAGACGTAGCTCTTCAATATGCTCCTGGCAATGCTCGATGACCGCCCTCGTTCGATCATACACGTATGTGCCCGGTTGAAAGAACGCCTCATCCAGCTTCTTGAGTATCTCGATATCAGTATGGTATGCCTGGCGCAATATGCCACTCACCGCGTCAATGGGTTGATCGCCCACCATCGTGACAATCGTGGCATTGATGGCGTCAGTCATAGCCGCCTGCCGCGCCTCGTCTGAAAACTCCAGCGGAGCCATCCCGGCGACGATGTGGGGAATGCGCACCGTCGCCATGACTTCCCAGCCTGCCAGATGGGCGACGACATCACGCGGACTCCAGGTGACTTCTGGACGGATCGCGCCGCGTTGCGCTGCTTCAGTCGCCGCCCCGATAAGCTTCTCATAGGCATCCGCAAGCTCTTGTATGAGTTGTTCTTTCGGCATAGCTTCCTCCTCCGTGTGGGGACGCGCCGATGGACCCACCCGCCAGTCGTTCCCATGATACCGTCGATCCCATTGCTCATTGTCATTATATGCCTATGCCAAACACGTGCCGACGAGTCGCTCTATTGATGTCGTCGGGTCGCGCGGTGTATCGTTGTGAGCGTTGTGAGGCGGCGCAGTTGCCGCATCGCGTCTAACTATGATTCAACGACGAGGAGAGCGTTTCATGCGAATAACGGGAACAGGCGCATTGGTGACAGGTGGCGCGTCGGGGCTGGGCGCGGCGACGGTGCGGCGGCTGGCGGGCGCGGGCGCGCAGGTGGTGATCGCCGATCTCAACGCGCAGACTGGCGAGGCGCTGGCGGCGGAACTGGGCGACGAGGCGCGCTTTGTGGCGACCGATGTCACCAGCGAAGATTCGATGCGCGCTGCTGTGCAGACGGCGGCATCCTAGGGTAACGGGTTGCGCATCCTAGTGAATTGCGCGGGCATCGCGATTGCCGAGAAGGTGCATCGGCAAAGACGCGCCCCACGATCTCAACCGCTTCGCTAAGGTGCTTCAGGTCAATGTCGTCGGCACCTTCAACGCGATCCGTCTGGCAGCGGAGGCGATGCAGAGTAACGAGCCAGACGCCGAGGGCGAGCGCGGCGTCATCGTCAACACGGCGTCGGTGGCGGCCTTCGATGGGCAGATTGGCCAGGCGGCGTATTCTGCCTCGAAGGGGGGCGTCGTCAGCATGACGCTGCCGATTGCCCGCGAGTTGGCGCGCTACGGCATCCGCGTGATGAGCATCGCGCCGGGCATCTTCGACACGCCGATGCTCGCCGGGCTGCCGGAGCCAGCGCGCGCGTCGCTCGGCCAGCAGGTGCCCTTCCCGCCACGGCTGGGTCGGCCCGACGAGTACGCCGCGCTGGTGCAGTCCATCGTCGAAAACACGATGCTCAACGGCGAGACGATCCGGCTGGATGGCGCGATCCGAATGGCGGCTCGCTAGCCAACTGTCCCGTTCTCCAGCCAGTGGGCAATTCCTGGCGAGCAGCGCTGGCGGCGGTGTAGAGCCCAGAATCCAAGAGATGCCTATTGCGCACCTCACGATTGCTACGCCTCACGACAAAATACCTGCACGCCAGGCAAATATGGCGGCCTGCGTCCGGTCAGCCAGATGCAGTTTGCCGAGGATATTGCGGACGTGGCTTTTCACCGTCTTCTCGCTGAGCACGAGCCGCGCGGCGATCTCGGCGTTGCTCAGCCCCTCGGCGATCAGGCGCAGTACTTCCCGCTCGCGCTCACTCAGGTGGGCGTAGCTCGCCATGTCACGCTGTGCAAGCGACATCCAGCTCTTGCACGACGCGGGCGGCGATGCGGGGATGTATCACGACCTCGCCGTGCGCTGCCTTGCGGATGGCATCAGCCAGATCGGGTAGACCGATATCTTTGAGCAGATAGGAGAGCGCGCCGGCACGGATGGCGGGAAAGATATGCTCATCCTCATGATAGGAGGTCAGCACGATGACCTGTGAGCAGGGGCTTTTCTGCTTCACCAGCCGTGTCGCCTGCACGCCGTCCATGCCGGGCATCACCAGATCCATCAGCACGACGTCGGGGGCCAGGTCAGCCGCCAGCAATACGGCTTCGCCGCCGGAGCCGACATCGCCCACGACAGCGAAATCTGGCTGCGCTTCGAGGAATGCCCGCGCACCGCGCCGCACGACGGCATGATCATCAACGATCAGGATGGTGATGGGATCGCTCATGGTGTTGCCTCCTGGGTCGGCTTCTCAGCGGAGTGCAGCGGGATCGTGGCCTCCACCGTCGTCGCGCCCGGCGCACTGGTAATATCCAGCGAGCCATCGTAGGCTGCCACACGCTCACGCATGCTGGCTAATCCCACGCCGCGCCCGTTGGCATGCGCCGCATCGAAGCCGGTGCCGTCGTCGGCGATGCTCAGGCGCACCTGCGCGCTGTCCCACATGAGATGGATAGTGGCGTGCGTAGCTCCGCTGTGGTGAGCAGATATTGGCAAGCGCTTCCTGTGCGACGCGAAAGAGCGCCTCCTCGATGTCGATGCCGATTGTACGCTCGCCCTGGATTGGATAGCGACGGCAATGCCCATGCGGCGCGACCAGTCCTCAGCATAGTCGCGCAGGACGACGGCCAGCCCCTTATCTGCGAGGCGGGCCGGACGCAGTTCGCGGATGAGTGCCGGTCAGTTCCTGGCGCGTCTGCTCGGCCAGCGCCTCGGCTTCGGCGAGATAGGTCTGAGCTGGCAGGGTATCCGGCGGGCAGATGCGTGCGCGCTGCCCCCACCAGCAGGGCGGTGGCGAAAACGTTCTGCTTGATCGAGTCGTGCAGATCGCGCGCCAGCCGGTTGCGCTCCTCAATCGCCGCCAGCTCTTCGCGGGTCGCCAGCAGGGTGTGGAAGCTGTTCGGCCATGCTGTTGAGATCCTGCCCAAGCTGGCCAATCTCATCGCGGGTGGGATCGCGCACCTCGACCGCGAACTCACCTTTGCTCCAGGCTTCCGCCGCCTGGGTGATGCGGCGCAGCCGGCGGGTGACATTGCGCGTGATCAATAGACCAGTCAGCGTGCCAACCGCACTCGGCGAGCAGGATGAAATACAGACCATCGTCTTGCAGGTGGCCCCAAAAGATGCCGAGAAATTGAGAAACTCGGAAATACCAGAACGTCCCGGCGAGGTTCGGACCGCCGTCTTCCTGTACGGGGTCGCGCTTACTTGCTGATACCCTTGCATGCTGGCAGGAAGGTGATGGCGATCTCGATGATGACGGCTGCCAGCAAGGTAACCGCAAAGTAGGAGACTGGCCAGCCGCCAATAGAGTCCGCCAAAGCGTGTGTGTAGGCTGTACATGTCACATCACCTTCCTCTCACAAGATCAGCGAGCATTGCTGATCTCAGTATGCCCCGATATGCCATATGCAGTATGCCATGCCCCGCGTTATCGCCGATAATGGCATACAAACGGGCGAGCAAGAGAGGAGCATCTCCCTGCGCATCGTTTGCCTGCCATGCTGCACACCACGCTGCCTTCAGCGATTTCTAGTCTAGCTGGATGGCGGCGTGCCTGTAGCGGCAGGTTGGCCCTGGTCGCTGAACTGCGAGATCGTGGTGGTACTCTGCCCACCTGAATCCACCGTCTCAGCACAGAAGGCGACGATGTCTCCATTCTTCATGGCCGCAGGAGCACCGCCGAAAGCGGATTTCGGCACGGAATAGGTATAGGTGTACGTATGGGTGTCGCGAACTATCGTCATTGCGAAGCTGATGGTGCTCCCGACAGGATGCACGGACGACACAGGACGCGGGCCAAAGCACATCGCCGTGGTTGGTTTGCCTCCACAGGAGACGAGCGTCAGCGATCCTCCCAGGGCGACAAGCACTGCGAGCAGCTTCAGGCGGCGCATAGGACTTCCTCCTTATTCATACCGCAGCATGTCGGCGATGCGAACCTGCGAGGCGCGCGAGGCGGGGGTGATGGTCGCCAGGGTGGCGATGACCACGATGGCGCCAAGCATCACGACGAACGCCACAGGATCAACCACGAAATCCAGCGGCATCACCAACTGGCTGAAGGCGCGCACGAAGAGGTAGGCCAGCGGCAGGCCGAATATCCCTCCCGCCAGCCAGGAGATGCCTCCCAGCGCCAGCCCTTCGCTCCAAAAGACCTGGCCGACGCGCCATCCGCTCGCCCCCATCACCCGCAACAACCCGATCTCGCGGCGACGTTCCAGCACGGAGGCAGTTAGCGCGTTGGCCAGCCCCAGGACGCCCGCTACGCCAACGGTGATCGCGACCGCGTAGAGCAGGGCATAGAGGATGATCCAGTTTTGTAGCTGCTGTGTCGTCTCGAAACTCAGGAGCATGACGCCGGACCTTCCTCCACTACATACCTGCGTACAATTCTGCGTTTGCCCCTGGTTCAGCAGCCGATCCAGATCATCCGCGAGTTGATTGACGGCGCCGGGCGAGCGATTCCGCGCCTGCACCAGAAATGCCTGGCCGACATCGCCACTTGATCCAGCAGGCACGCCTGCGAACTGATTATAGGCGCCGAGGCTCATGATGATCGCCCCTATGCCACCAAAGTGGTCGATAGGTTGTTTGACCGTACCGATGATGCGCAATGTTGCCTGATTGCCCTGATCGCTGATTGTCAGAGTATCGCCAATGTGCAGGCCGGATCTGGCGAGCGCCTCATCGCTGAGCAACGCCGTGTCTGTTTCGCCGGTCGCTAGCCAGTGCCCGCTTGTCAGATGATAGTGATAGAGCTGTGTATCAGGATCGAAAGCCATCACTTGCATCTGTCCCCAATGCGTCGCTACGGATTGATCATGCCAGAAGCGCTCGACACGCTGGATGTTGCCAACCGTGCTCAGTTGCGAACGGAGTTGCGTGAGCGAGAGTGGCTGATCGGTGTCAATCTCGACATCGGCGGCGATATTGGCGTTGACAGAGCCGACGGTAGAAGCGACCGACGTGCTGGCGGTCTGCACCACCAGGAAGCTTACTCCTGCCAGCGTCAGGGTCAAAAGGGTGAGGGCGGCACGCCAGCGCTTGCGAAAGACGCCGCGCAGCCCCAGCCACATCGTCTGCGAAATCCATGTCAGGCGCAGACCCAGGCGCGCCATCGGACTATTGCCGCTGCCGACGCTCACACCATAAGCGGCGAGGGCATCGCGCACGCTGATGCGCGTGCCATTCCACAGCGGCAGCAGCGCCGCGAGGATGGGAACGCCGAAGCCGACAGCAATGCCGACGATGACGATCCACCACTGCAACACAAAGGGACCGATATCGATTGGCACTGTCGTGGCAAGCTGTGAACCCAACTCGTAACCGCTAAACAAACCGAGCGCAATGGCCGGAAGAGTTGCCAGTACGCTATAGATGCCGACCGAGACGAGATAGCCGCGCATGATCGCGCCGCGCGTGCCGCCGATAGCCTTCATCGTGCCGATGATCGCTGTTTGCTCTGCCACCAAGGTCGTCACGGTGTTGAGGATCAGGAATCCGCTCATGACCACCGCGACAATGATCAGGATGCGCAGCAGCGAGAAGACGCCAGCTATTGCGTTCGTCCGCGGGGATGTATGCCCGCCGGTGCTGACGGCCACCCCATTCACGGCGATCCCGTGCGCAAGCAGGACCTGCTGCAGCGCGGTCGCGACGGTGTCGGCATGGCTCTGCACCCTGACGGCAATTTCATGGTTCAGACCAATGCCACTATTGGGCGTTATGCCAGTAGAGATGCCAGCGGTGATCTGCTGCAGGCCAGCGTCGGACATATAGGCCTCGCCACTGCCGGCAGCGGCGGGGTTATGCTCTGGCGTGCGTGCCAACCCCACGACACGCAAATGGGCCGTGCCCTGGGCGATGTCCACCGTCACCGTGTCGCCGATGGAGAAGGATTGCAGCCCCAGATCGCCATATTCCATGACGATCTCGCCGACATTGGGATAGCGCCCGCTCGTCAATTGAAACGGCGTCAGCGGCACGTGGTGGAGATCGTGATAGCTGGTGATAAACATGTTCATGTGCCCTGGCGCCTGGCTGACATGCCACTGCGTGCCGAACACCGTCTGATATTGCACCGTCTTGACGCCAGTGACGGATTGCAGCGCGGGCAGAAGCGCCGTATCGAGGCGATCGACATCCAGAACGATGTCCGGCTGGTTGGCCTGGCCGCTCATGCTGAAAGTAACGGCTGCGAAGAGGGCATCCTCGGCGGTGTTGATGGCGGTCAGGCCAAAGACGCCGATGAAGATGCCCAGCACTACCAGCAGCGTGCGCCCCTTGCGCCGCGTCACGTCAGCGAGCGATTTGCGCAGGCTCGCGCTGATAAGATGGCTCATCACTCCACCTCCGCCGCGTGTGTAATGATGGCATCGGCGTTGTGCTGGCCGACGATGCGCCCGTCGAGCAGTTCGATACGCGATCCGGCGCGGGCAGCCAGCTTGCGGTCATGGGTGACATACACCACGGTTTTGCCCCGTTGCGTCAGGCTGGCGAGCATATCAAAGACCGCGTGCGCTGTGTGTGAGTCGAGGTTGCCGGTCGGCTCATCGGCGATGAGCACAGGAGGATCGTTCGCCAGGGCGCGGGCGACGGCGATGCGCTGCTGTTGTCCGCCGGAGAGTTCGCTGGGCAGCCGGTTGCCAAACGCACCCATGCCCATGATCTCCAGACAGTCCTGCGCCCGCTGGCGCCAGGCGGAGCGCGGCAGGCGCCACAGCCCAGCTCCAGGGCCAGAAGCACATTTTCGCGTGCGGTCAGCGTCGGTACAAGTTGGAAGAACTGGAAGATGATCCCCACGTGCTGGCCTCGCCAGCGCGCCAGCGCATTCTCGCCCCGAGCGCGCAACTCCTGTCCGGCGAAGACGACTCGTCCTGAGGTGGGCCGGTCGATGCCAGTGAGCATATTGAGCAGCGTGGATTTGCCGCTGCCCGACGGCCCGTTGACGGCGAACAAGCTCTGCGCGGGAATGGTGAAGGTCACGTCGTCGAGGATGATAGTCCGCTGCGCGCGGGTGACGATGGCGCGTGTCAGCTGCTCCACGCGGATCAACGGGCTGCTTTGCGGGAATGTGGCGGGCTGCTTCGATGCGGTCGTCTGTGCCATGAGTCGATCTCCTTCGGAGCTTGGCCTTGGTCTGCCTGACGTGAGCGAACCGTTCGGATTCGTCATGCAGAGCATGCCCGGTAGCAGGAGATCTGTCATCCGTCCCAGGGCGGAACGCGATCAGTCTGGGGGCTGAAAAAGGGGAGTGCTCGAAGAGCACTGCACCGAGACCCCTGGTGAGTGCGCCGAGCGAACAAAGCTCTACGGTGAAGCTATAAGAGTCGGCTGGATGGCGGGATAAGAATGGCGGCTCGCTAATGTAGAACGCGCTTGGCTCTGCTGACATCCTTCAAGAAGCGAAGGGCACCAGCGCACGACGAACGTGGTAGATGTCGTACGCGAGGCCCAGGAGCAGCGTCTGGAGGTGCTGCGTAACGGGCAGACGACCGGGAGCGCGTGATGAGAGCTTGCGCTTGGCGGCGGAGGCGCGTCCGCTCCGTGCCCCGATTGCGCGTCAGATCCACGAAGCAGCGACTTGCTGCCGTCAGGGAGAGCCCAGTTGCATCGACCGCAACGACCATGCCCTCCGGCGTGGGCGGCGGCAGCCGCGCCACCGTCGCCCTCGGCGCCTGCGTCAGCACCTCCCCATCCAGCCGCCGCAAGTAGCGATAGAGCGTCGTATAATCGGGCGCCCGCTCCAGACCCAGCGCCGCCGACGCCCGCGCTGTCCGGCCGGTTCAGGAACTCCACCAGGCGCCCGAACACCGAGTCAGGGCAACCGTCATCGGCTCGGGAGCGATCGCGGTAGCCCGAACCACGGCAGCACGCTGTTGTCGAAGCGGGTCATGGCGCAGATCCGGTCGTCGGCAAGGGTGAGCACGTAGAAGCCGGCCGCATGGCGGATTCCGGCCGGGACGCGCAGGTAGGCCCCGAACGCGGGCTGGCCGTTGGCTCGGGTCGGCACGAGGTCGAACATGCGGCCCGCGCCGAACTGGCGGCCCCAGTAGCGGGCCACGTTGTCACGGCCCTCGTATCCGAATGGCTCCGGAGGCATAGCGATGAAGACGTCGTCGGTCAGCAGGGCTACCAGCGCCTCCAGATCGGCCGACTCCCAGGCGCGGGCGAACATGGCCACGATCGCGTCCTCGGCGGGCGAGCCTGCGACGGGCGGCGGCTGGTGGCCGGCGGCTGGCTGCCGGCGCTGCAGGCTAGCGCGGGCTCGTTTCAGGGCGCTGTTGACCGACTGGACGGTCACCTCCAGCATGTCGGCCACCTCGCTGGCGTGGAAGCCGAGGACGTCGCGCAAGATGAGGACGGCGAGCTGGCGCGGCGGAAGCAGCTGCAGGGCGGTCACGAAGGCCAGCGAGATCGCTTCGCTCTGCTCGTAGCGGGCCTCCGGCCCGAGCGACCGGTCGATGGCGCCCTCGAGGAGTTGGTCAGGAAACGGCTGCAGCCAGACGGCCTCGTCGCGCGGCGTCGGCACGGGCGCTTCGAACTGCGACATGTCCCACTCCCTGGCCGGGCGCCGGCTCGCCGCGCGGCGCGCGTTGAGGCACCGGTTGGTGGCGATCTTGTACAGCCAGGTGCGCAGCGACGCGCGTTCCTCAGTGAACCCGCCGATGCCCTGCCAGGCGGCCAGCATCGTCTCCTGGACGGCGTCCTCGGCGTCCTGGAGGGATCCGAGCATCCGGTAGCAGTGCACCTGCAGCTCCCGCCGGTGCGACTCGGCCAGCTCCCGGAACGCCTCGCCATCCCCGGCCCGCGCCCGGGAGAGAAGATCGGCTGTCACCATCCTGCGCACCTTCCTTCCTGCACCACGTCGTCTCTCCAGCCCCAGTATATACACCGCCCACGGCGCGAACTGGGCGGCTCGCGGGCGCCCAGTTTCCCAGTGCCGCAGTGTATGCACTTCCGACCGCCGGACGATCCGCCCACCGGATCGTTCGGCGCCAGTTGGAACCGACCCTGGAAGGTAACCCATGGAATTGTCCGCGGCGGCCGGGCGCGGGGCGTTCGCCGTTCGCGCTCGCCGCCGCGGCTGGACCCTCTGCGCCCTCGCGCGGCTCCGACGCCCCCATCTCCGAAAGGACAGGAACACACACCATGCTCGATCCACGTCTTCATTACACCCAGTTTCATGTGCGCCAGCGTGAGCTGGAGGAGCAGGCGGCACGCGACCGTTTCGCGGCATCGCAGCGCGCAGAGCGCCACGCGCTTAGGCGCCTGCTGACAGCGGCGGGCACGGCCCTGCTCGCGCTGGGCACACGACTACACGGCGCGCCAGCCCCCACGCCCGAGCACGTCTCCGACCGGCGCCTGGTAGAGGCGAACGGCCACAGCGCGCAGTTGGACGCCGTATGTCAGCCTGGGGCGCTGGTAAACGTGCGAATCCCGAGGAGGAGCCCATGCACAGGAAAGCTGCCACCCGCAGGCAGCGAGTGAGAAGAACGCTCGCTCGTGTGTTCGCCGGCTGGCGGACGGGCCTGCCGGGGCCTGTCCTTGTTCTTCAGGCCGGGACCGCGGTCAACTACTTCGGCACTGGACTGATCCTTCCCTTTGAGATCATCTATCTGCACCAGGCCCGCGGCTTCCCAACGGCGACCGCGGGGCTGGTCCTGGCGGCGATCATGGGCACGGCGGCGGTCGTAACGCCCCTGTCGGGTGCGCTGCTCGATCGTTTCCGTGCGAAGCCGATCCTGATCACCGGCAATCTCGCGAGCGCACTAGGCTACGCGGCCTTCGCATTCGTCGACCGTCCCTGGCAAGCCTTCGTCTGCGCGGCCGTCGGCGGCGCTGGGTTCGGACTGGCGAGCACCGCGAACCAGGTTCTGACCCTGACCCTGGTCTCAGCGGAGCACCGCGCCTCCTCGATCGCGCTCCGCCGGGTCGCCGGCAACTTCGGTCTCGGCAGCGGCGCGACGGTCGCGGGCTTCATCGTCGCTTTCGCCCATGACCTGCGCGCGTTCCAGGCGCTCTACCTCTTCGACGGCGTCACCTTCGCTGTCTTCGCGCTGGTTGTGCTCGTGGGGATCCCGAATCCTCGCCTCGCCAATGCCGCGTCGGCGAGCGACAGGGGAACGGGCTTTCGAGCAGTTGCTCACGATCGGCTCTTCCTCATCCTGATCGCCGCCAACCTCGTGCTTGTGATGACCGGCGGCGCGCTCTTTTCCAACATCCTCGCGCCGTTTGCGACGGCGCACACGCCTGTCGGGCCGGGCGAGATCGGCGTCGTCGTCTTCATCAACACCTTCTTTATCGTCGTCGCGCAGATTCCAGCCACACGGGTCGTCAAGCGGATGCGCCGCACACACGCTCTCGCCGCGACCAGCGCGCTCTTTGCAATCGGCCTGCTCGCGGTCCTGCTCGCAACGCTGACGAGCTCGACGCTCACCGCTACCACCGTCTTGGCTGGGGTCGCGATCGTGATCGCGATCGGTGAGTGCGCGCAGTTCATCGTGCTCGGCCCAATCGTTGCCGACCTCGCACCGCCGCATCTGCTCGGCCGCTACATGTCGCTCTACGGCCTCAGCTTCACGGCAGGCGTGGCCCTCGGCCCCGCGGTCGGCGGCGCGCTGCTCGCAACGTCCCCCGACGCCGTCTGGTGGGGCGGCGCCCTGGCGGTAGCACTGACCGGAGCTGGCTTGCTGCGACTCGGCGACCGGCTACCCGACCCGCTCCGGCAGGCACAATGCCCCCCGCCGCAAGCCGTCAATGTGGCCGATCCCAGCTGAGCTTCCGGCGGGCAGCCCCGGCCAATCCATCATCAGGCCCGCGACCACCCACGGGGAAGAATCATCATCATGGACCACCAAATGTTGCAGCAGCGGTTCGCAGCCCTCACCACAGCCCAGCTGGCCGACGCTTGTATACGCGCCCAGGTCCCAGTGCGTTGCGCGTCTGCGCTCTTATGTGCTGTGGCGCCTGGCAGCCGCCTGGCCGGTCGTGTCTGTCCCGCCAGGCATGCCGGCAGCGTCGATGCCTTCCTGGAGGCATTCGAAACGGCAGCACCGGGCGACGTGCTGGTAGTCGACAACGGCGGGCTCCTGGATGAAGCATGCCTTGGTGACCTGGTGGCTCTGGAGGCCCATGCAGCCGGTATGGAAGGCATGGTGATCTGGGGACTGCACCGCGACACCGCTGACATTCGGGCGATCGGTCTGCCGGTCTTCAGCCTGGGAGCGATCCCCACTGGCCCCCTCCGGCTCGACGCCCGCCCACCCGTCATCGTTCACTTGACACTCCGCACGGGCTGAAGCCCGACGGATTCTCGGTTCTCTGGGGCGGCCTACGCCACCTCTCCCCGAAGGCTCTGTCCGAGCCTTTCTATGTTCCTGGCGGCGTTATGATCGCGATGCAGGCTCGTGCCGCAGTCTGGGCAACTATGCCAGCGAACAGATAGCCCTTTCTTGACCACAATGCCACAGCCAGAGCAGGTCTGACTGGTGTAGGCAGGCGGCACGGCTACGACTCGACGCCCAGCGTATGCTGCTTTGGCGGCGAGGATGCTCAAGAACGCGCTCCATCCAGCGTCCGCAATGGATTTCGCGAGATGGTGGTTCTTGAGCATGTTGGCGACCTGCAAATCTTCGTGATACATCGTGTCGTACTCACGCACCAGCGCGAGCGCCGCCTTGTGCTGGAAATCGGTTCGCTGGCGTTTCACCTTCACGTGCGCTTTCGCCAGCAACTTCACCGCCTTGCGTCTGCGGTGGCTTCCCTTCTTGCGGCGCGACACCTTGCGTTGAGCCGTTTTCAAGCGGCGTTCGGCATGGCGGTAGCAGCGCGGGTTGTGGATCATCGTCCCGTCTGAGAGCGTGGCGAACGATTCCAACCCAAGATCAATCCCGGTCTCTTGCCCGGTTGGCTCAAGCGGCTGCATGGGCACGTCCGCACAGGAGAAGCAGACATACCAGCCGTCGGCCTCATGGGAGATGGTGACGGTCTTGGGTGTCCCTTCCAGTGGGCGTGACCAGCGCACGGCGACGCGCCCGATTTTGGAGAGAACCAGAAAACCGTTGTCAAGTATCCCATCGAGCCGCGCGCCGTTGCCAAACTCTTTGTAGGTGAAGGAGTGGTAGCGATTGCGGCCCTGATAGCGCGGAAATCCCAGCGTCTGTCCTTCTCGGCTCTCACGGATGCGGCGAAAGAATGCCTGATAGGTCTTGGCGAGCCGGGCCAGCACGTCCTGCAAGACGTGGCTATGCATAGCCGCGTACTCTGGCACTGCGGCACGGAGGTCTTTCAACTCAGCCTCTTGCTCATAGCGTGAGAGGGAGATACCGCGCTGTCGGTAGAGCGTGATGCGCTGTTCCAGCGACGTGTTATAGAGCCTGCGACACTGCCATAAGACACGCTCAAGTTCCCACTCCTGTTCGGGTGTCGGCTTGAGTTTGTACTTGTAGGTTTTACGCAGGCTCGTTTCGGCCACGGTTGTCCGCATCCCCTACTTTCCCTGCATCCTGTCGAATGTCTACCCGCCTGGATTCAGCCACCAATCGCACGGCAAGGCGAATCGCGTCGCTATCGCTCGCCACGCCGTATCGTTGCCGAATGACGGCAATGGCAGCACGGTCCGCATCATCAAGTCGAATGGTGGTAAGCTTTCTCATGCAAGAAGTATATCATATTGGTATACGCCATGCAAGGGATCAAGCCGCACACGCCTCACCGCCTGGGTCAAGACTCAGCGGCTTGCGGCGGGCTAAAGCCCCTTCCTGTCAATGCTCTCAACGAACGCAGCTCTATGTTGAGACTATTAGCGACGGCTGGATGGCGCGATACGCATGGCCCCGCGCTAGGCGGGCTTCGATTTTCCTGGCGTTGTGGCTGCCCCTAGCGCGCGGCTACCAGTAAAGCCCAGAGCAGGAGAAGGAAGGTTAGTATCTGCAACGTCGCGCGTAGCGCATGCCAGCGGGCGAAACGATCCAGCAGCGCCGACAAGAGGGCATCGTTGTCGGGCGTCTTGCCCACCCGTAGCATGATAGGCGCCGCCCGAGATGTGGCGAGAAAATGTCCGATGCTTGCGAGCGCGGCGAAGCTCAGTGGCGCCAACAACGCCATCGGGGCATGCTCGACATAGGCTACAAACGTGGCGACTATGGTCAATAGCGCTGCGCTAATGGCCGTCAATGGGTAGACCCAAAGTCCGTTGCCTAGGTCGTTCCCACGGGCAAAGGTCGCGTACGCTACTGCGCCGATACGATGGCGTGTCGGCAGCTTGACGAGCGCCCCATCGAAGCTGATCCCGCTCAGAAGGCCATTGAGCGCGGTGGCGACTATGATCAAGGCCACAAGCAGCGTCATCGTCGTTCCCTCCTGATTGCTAGCTGAATGCCGCGCGCGGAGCATGGACGTCAGGAACTGGCGTGTGTGGTGACATCTCTTTTGCCCACCTCAAGTGCGTCTCCAGCGTCATCGTGAACTGCCGCCAATTTCGGCGCAAAGCGCTTGATAGAGCGCACCAGGAACGGAAACGCGACCAGCGTGGGCAACACCCAGAACGTGAGGGCCGACAGCCGATTTATGCCAGGGAACAGGTGCGCATTGTCGACGAAGAACGCGGTCCACAGGACGACGTACGACCCGATCATCCCCGTCAGATGGGCGATCACCCAGTAGTCTCTCAGCGTGCGACGTAGCCAGGGTGATTGCCGAAACCGTCGCGCGCTATACCCGGCCAGCGCGAGACTATAACCGAAAACGGCCAGCACGAACAGGTAGGCGTCGGCGCTCCAGCGCTGAATCGAGAGGAGCGTGGCCGTGAGAAATACCACTGTATAGGCCCAGAGATAGCGCTTGCCCCAGCGATGATGGCGCGCAGGGCCTTTGGGGACGCTGAATGCCACCACGCCAGTGATTCCTGTGGTTAAGCCCGCGAGCGCATGCGCCACGAGCGGCACGAAGAACGCGAGCGGCAAGCCATCGATGCGTGGCATCTTCGTACTCCTTTCGCCCAGGCAGGATATCCGTAACTGCAACATCTCGTATCATCACGCAAGGTTGCCAATATCGCGCTTCTCACGCGCATTGGAGCGCGCAGCCCACCAGAGCAGCAGGCCCACAGCCAGCCCGAACATCGTCGCAACGACCATCGCGAGGATGGAGGTCGCTAAAGGTGGCTTGGTCGTCATCAGGTAGACGATGCCGAGCAGCACGCCGACGTAGGTGTAGAGTCCAACGCCCACGAGCGGATCATGGGTGCGTGCGGTGAGCGTAGCGGGCAGCGGACCGTCGGGAGCTGCGGCGGCTAATCTGGCGATAGCCCGTAGACGTGGATCGATGACGAAGGCGCCGAACGGGGCGAGGAGCAGGAAACTGATGGTGGCCACAGCGATCCAGGTGGCTTGCTCTCCCCAGGCGGTAACTGCCATATAGATCCCGGCAACGCCGAGCAGGAGGATGCTGACGATGGCAACCACCCCGGACGGCTGGATCAGGCTGGTGAGGGTACGCACCTGCTCAACGCGCCGCGCCCGCCGCAGCGCCTCGGCGGAGAAAAGCCAGATACTGACGCCAATAAACGTGCCAATGGCGCCAACGATATGCGCGAAGAGCGCAATGGTATAAAGGTTCATCGGGCTCCTCCTGTAGTGGCTGCGCATTGTGACAAATCGTCATGCGTCCGGTTGAAGGCCGTGGAGGAAGATCTCTACCAGCGTCGCGATGTGCTCCTCATCAGTGAGGCCGTCAGCTCGTAGCGCAGGGAGAAAGAGCTTTCCTCCCAGCTGGGGCAGGATCATGCCGATAAAGGCGCGGGCACTCGCGCGCACATCGTGTGGGCGAAGGCGTCCTAACTCGACTTGATGCGCCAGATAGGTCTTGATGAAATCGAGCACCTTGCTGATGAGCGGCCCACCCACCGCATCGGCAACCTCAGGCCGACGGATCAGCTCTGGAGCAAGGAGCCGCACGAGACGCGGCGCACCGGGGCGATCAGCCGTCGCCAGGTAGGCACGCGCGAGCAGGGGCAACACCTCGTCTGGTGGACGCTCCAAGAGCGATGCAGGATCGAGTACCATCTGCACGATCGGCAACTGCTGGCCAAGGACTGCCTCAAAGAGCGCCTCCTTTGCCGGGAAGTACCAGTAGATGAGCGCCTGCGACTTGAGCTTAGCCCGCTGGGCAATCCGCTTGATGGTGGCGCCGCGGAAGCCGTGCTCGGCAAACTCCTCGAAGGCGGCATCCAAAATCTCGCGTCTACGGTCTTTTTCGTTCTCTTCGAGCCGGTTGGTCTGCCCTGACTGCATGTCGGCAGCGTCGCGGTCGCTGGAATGGCTCGTAGTATCGGAGTCAGAATTACTCTCGTCCATAACTTCACCTCTTGAGTAATCAATCAAGTGAGAGCATACACTTGATTGAACGTTTAGTCAAGTAGTCAATTGCGTTCTCAATAGTCGCCTCTGTGTCAGGGACAATTGACGCGATCTCCCTGCCTTGAGTGGCGGTCTGGGCAGGCTTTATTACGTGTTGGCATCAGATATATTCCTGGCAGCGTGGCGCTCATCGTCACGAGTTTTGCTACTATATTGACATTCTTCGATGTATTCTGGTAGACTCGTGACATGGACACTTTGGAGACGCGCGCAACCACATCTGCTGCTCCTTCGGCTGACTCAATCAGCGAGACGGAGGCGGCGTGCTGCGCGCCAGCGCCAGAGATTCCGCCCGACCATGCCCAGCGCCTGGCGACACTCGCGGAGCGCCTCAGGGCCGTCGCCGACCCCACACGGCTGCGGATACTTGAGTTGCTCGTGCAGCAGCCTGCCGCGCTCTGCGTCTGCGAGATCACCGACGAGTTTACGCTCCACCAACCCACGATTAGCCATCATCTGCGCCTCTTGCGTGAGGCCCGGCTGATTGCTGGCGAGAAACGCGGCACGTGGTCGTACTACTGGGCAACCGATGAGGGAAAACGGGTGCTGGCAAGCGTGAAGTCTCTGGCATGAGGTGGTGTGTCCTTTTTTTGTGAGCTGTACATCGAAGAATGTCGATGAAAGGATCTGGTGAGCATGGCGAATATGGCGAATATGGCGAATATGGCGAATGTGCCGTCGGCACAATCCACGGCGGCTGATGCTGGTGGAGAAGCGATCACGGAGCGTGTGCGCGAGCGCTATGCGCAGGCTGCCCAGCGCGTGCAAACCGGTGGCGATGCCAGCGGCGGCTGTTGCGGTGGCGGGTGTGGCTGCGGCGACCAGAGTGGCGATACGGTGACCAGCGGCCTCTACGATGACGCGCAGGTGGCTGGGCTGCCTGAAGAGGCCGTCATCGCGTCGCTCGGCTGCGGCAATCCAACCGCGCTCATCGATCTACACGAGGGCGAAACCGTCCTCGATCTCGGCTCGGGTGGCGGCATCGATGTGCTGCTTTCGGCCCGGCGCGTTGGCCTGACGGGCTTCGCCTATGGCGTCGATATGACCGACGAGATGCTGGCGCTCGCCCAGGAGAATAAAGCGAAGGCAGGCGTCACCAATGTCGCGTTTCTGCGCGGGCGTATCGAAGAGATTCCGCTCCCGGCGAACGCGGTGGATGTCGTCATCAGCAACTGCGTCATTAACCTGGCCGCCGATAAGTCGCTGGTCTTGCGCGACGCCTTCCGCGTTCTCAAGCCCGGCGGGCGGTTCGCGGTCTCAGATGTCGTCGCCGATGGCCCGGTGCCCGATGAGCTTCGCAGCAATATGGAGGCATGGGTCGGCTGTCTCGCCGGAGCCCTCAATATCGAGGAGTACCAGCGGCTGCTCGCGGAGGCGGGATTCGAGGACATCGGCATCGAGATTACCCGGCGCTATACCGTCGCCGAGGCTGGGCTGGATACGGCGACGTTACCCGACGGCTGGGAATCCGGCGACGGTAAGCTGGCGAGCGCATTTGTGCGCGCCACCAAGCCAGTGACCGCTGCCGTGACCGAGGCGGCACAGCATGCGGTACCGGTCGCGCTGGTGAGCCGCGCCGACGCAAAACCGACACCGCCTCGTGGCTGCTGCTAGGCTGGGAGCGAACCGCCGAGACAGTAGATCGCAATTTCTCACCTCATCGCTTCATGCCCGGTGGATGCGGCGCATTCGTGCCCTCTCGCCGGGCATCCGCCTGCCTGTTCGGCTCTTGACAAGTATCCGCACCCGCGCCTATTATTTCAATTGCTATTGATGCAATTTTCACTGAACTATTAAACCGAGGCGTGAAGGGCTATGCATACTCTCTCACTCGCTGAGGCTCACCCTACAACTCCAGCCGACGGCAGGCGGTTTCTGCGACTCCTGGCCGATGAGTCGCGGCAAGCGATTGTGCGCCTCCTCGCCCAGTCCGACCGCTGTGCCAGTGAGATTGGAGCGGCGGTGCGCTTACCTCCAAACGCGGTCTCGTATCATCTGAAGCAGTTGCGCGACCTGGGAGTGCTCCACGATAGACGCAGTAGCGCCGATGCGCGTGATGTGTACTATCAGCTGGATATCAGCCGCCTGCATGCTCTGTATGCCGCCGCTGGCGATGCGCTGTATCCTGGAATGTCAGCTTCACTGGGCCAGCCTGACGAGCAGCGAGATACGCCGCACGGCCTGTCGCGCCCCCTGCGAGTCCTGTTTCTCTGCACCCATAACAGCGCGCGCTCGCAAATGGCAGAGGCTATCCTGCGGCAGATGGGCGGCGACCAGGTACAGGCGTTCAGCGCGGGGAGCCTACCTACTGAGGTACATCCCGAGGCGCTTGCGACGGTGCGGGAGGCGGGGATCGATGCATCAGGACTCTCCGCGAAATCGCTTGAGCGGTTCATCGGCGAGCCGTTAGACTACATCATCACCGTCTGTGACCGCGTACGTGATATCTGCCCATCGTTCCCTGGCGACCCCGCGCAAGCGCATTGGAGCATCGCCGACCCAGCGGTAGTCGAAGATTCCGAGCAGCGCGCCAGGGCGTTTCGCGAGGTCTTGAGCGAGTTGCAGGTACGCATCCGCTACCTGCTCCTGCTCCCCCATCCTGGGACTGGTGAGCGCTTCCAATCACTGCGAGGGGAGTAGCTGGTACATGGCAGATCGTATCTCACCATCGAGGGCAGGGCTGAGGCAGGGACCACGAAACCCGCACGGAGGACGGGAGTCTCAGCAGCACGAACAGCTACAGCAATTCGATGCCTCGAAGTCCCGACCGTACCCTTTGCTTGCGGCGTGTGTCGCCGAGGGAATCGGCACATTCGGGCTGGTGTTCGCGGGGTGCGGCGCCATCATGGTGAACGCCATTTCCGGTGGGCAGGTAACGCATGTCGGCGTTGGGCTGGTCTTTGGGCTGGTCATCGCGGCAATGATCTATGCGACCGGGCATCTCAGCGGCGCCCATTTGAATCCCGCTGTAACGCTTGGCTTCGTCCTGGCTCGCCACTTCCCTCTCCGGCGTATGGCTGCCTACTGGGTGGCGCAATGCATCGGGGCACTCGCGGCGGCAATCTGTTTGCGCCTGCTTTTGGGTGATGTCGCGCGCCTCGGCGCCACCGTGCCGTCAGGATCGGTCTGGCAATCCTTTGGTTTAGAGGCGCTGCTCACGTTCTTCCTGATGTTCGTCATTATGGCGGTCGCCACAGATACACGCGCGGTGGGACAGGCAGCCGCCCTGGCTATCGGCGCCACCGTCGGATTAGAAGCGCTCTTTGCGGGGCCGATTAGTGGCGCCTCGATGAATCCCGCGCGCTCGCTTGGGCCAGCCGTTGTCGGCGCGACCTGGACGTCTCTGTGGATCTATCTCGTCGCGCCGCCCATCGGGGCAGTGCTTGCGGCGCTCTGCTATCGCTGGCTGCGCCTGAAGAGCCTGTCGCCGTCACCATCGCACCCATGAACCGCCAGGAGTCAGCACTCCTGTACTCGAAAGGAGTTTGACATGAGCAACGCCAGTAGTTCGGAGGCGATGCGCGTCCTGTTTCTTTGCACCCATAATTCGTCGCGGTCGCAGATGGCCGAGGGCCTTCTACGCGCGCGCGGCGGTGACCGCTACGCGGTGTTCAGCGCGGGAACCCATCCGCGAAACGTGCATCCATTAGCAGTTCAGGCCATGCGCGAGATCGGCATCGACATCAGCGAGGCGGCGGGCTACTGGGCGAAGTCGATCGACGAGTTCATAGGGCAGCCAGCGATGGACCTCGTGGTGACCGTCTGCGACGAGGCCGCCGAGGAGTGCCCATTCTTCCCAGGGGCGCGGCGTCAGGAGCATTGGGGTTTCCCCGACCCCAGCGCCGCGACTGGAACCGAAGCTGAGCGGTTGGCGGCTTTCCGTTCGGTGCGAGACGGGATTGCAGCGCGAATCACGGCGTTTCTCACCCAGACCGCACACCAGCGGTAAATCACCAAAAGCTCGGTGAAGCATTCGACTAGTTCTGCGCTTACAGGCTCCAACGTCGCCTACGCAGGGTTCGCGCACGCGACTACTGCCAGGTGGACGCTTCTTTGAAGAGCGCGGCGGCGAGCAGCGAGGTCCGTGTGGCGATCTCCCTGGGTGTGTAGGGGCGTCCATGCTCCAGCCACCAGGTAATCGCCTCGACAAAGAGCGTCGATACGATGTCTGGCACGAAACCATCCGCGAAGGAATGGACAGCGTGCGCGCCAGCGTCCGGCCCATGAGGACGCCGCCCCTGCTCGATGACCAGGTCACTCAACGCCGTGCGCATCTTCCAAACAAACCAGGGGCTTCCCTTGCTGCCCAGCAGCGCGCGATAGAGCCGTTCGTAGCTGGCGATATGCTCAAAGAAGGTCACCCAGACCTCTGTCGGATGCTCCTGCCCCAGGCCGTCCACCGTGCTGAGCAGCTCACTCATGGCTTCGGCAAAGATCTTCTCAACCAGGTCGTATTTATCCTGATAGTTGCGATAGAAGGCGGCACGGCTCACCAGCGCGCGCTCGGTAATCTCACTGACGGTGAGCGCCTCGAATCCCCGCTCCTCGATCAGCGCAACCAATGCCTCTCGCAGCAGCTTCCGCGTCCGTCGTATGCGCAGGTTGCCCGCGGGTTGAGTCACTCTGGCGCTCCCTGTCTCATATGGGACACTTCCCCGCAATTGAACCTTGTTTCTGCGTCCCTATCTGGCTACAGCGTGTTTGGGCACTGTGTCCCATTTGTGACAGTTTGTCACATTTCAGTTGATGTGTCAACGCGCTTTCAGGCAAACTGAAGCGCATTTCTTCTGGAAGGAGCGCTGTTCATGCATTCTCCCGCACGCCACCGTCATCGTCACGACTCCTTGGGCGAGACAGAGGCGAACGCCACAAAAGGACTGGTCCTCAACGACGGCTGGCGCTATGACCTGCTGGGATGGTTCCACGACACCTTCTCGTCACGCGGAACGTTACGCAAGCTCAGGCAGAGGACTATCAGACTCGCCCACGTGCAATCCGGCGAGCAGGCGCTGGATGTCGGCTGTGGCACGGGAACGCTGGCACTGGAAGTGGCCCGTTACCTGAATCCCGGAGGCAGCATCACAGGAATCGATCCAGGCAGCCAGCAAATCGCCCGTGCCCGCGCGAAAGCGGCACGGCGACATGTGCCGCAGGTGTCTATCGAATTCACAATTGGGGTCATCGAGCAACTCCCGTTTCCCGATCAGACGTTCGATGTGGTCTTCTCTACCCTGATGCTCCACCATCTGCCGACACCACTCAAACGCCAGGGACTTGCCGAAATCGCCCGCATACTCAAACCTGAGGGGCGGCTGGTCATCGCCGATTTTACGCACAAGCAGGAACGAGCGGCCCGCGCCGCGCGCTTTCCCGCTGGTGGGAGTCGTATGCACGATCTGGAGGCGCTTCTCCAGGAAGCCGGTTTTGCCCAACTGGTCACGGAAGAGGTGAAGTCGCCACGCTTCTCCGCTTTTCCCGGAGCCAACATCGTTCGGGCATGCAGGCGATGAGGCGCTTTGCGCGGCAAGCAAATGGGCGAGCAGACGTCTGCTCGCCCATCGCATACTGATGTTGACCCTCCCCTGGCTGAAGCCAGTGGGATTCCTGTTTCGACGTGACGTGCCTCACAGTGGGTCTTACAGTCACTCCAGAGGCGTTGCGTTCCCGTCGGCCCGACGGTACGTTGGTACGTGCTCAGTCTGGTGTGAGTCCAGAGTTGTCAGAAGCTTGGTTATCGCGTCTGGCAACATGAGAAGGTGAGAATGGTAGCACCACGTACAAATACGCGAGTGCTTGTACTTAGGCGAGCGATTGCGCCTGGAACCCGCAAACACGATTTCTTTGTCAAGGTGCCTGTCTACTCGTTCTCACACAGGCAGTCAGAAACGGCGATTTGTCTCGGACGAAAGGAGACGGCCATCCCTCCCTATGCCTGAAGGCAGGGGTCTCCTGGCTGAAGATGATGAATCGATATCGTGGCCAGAATGTGGCAGATCGTCTAGCTGGGCAGTTGCTCCGCCTGCGCGTTGCGGCGGACGACCTCAACTGCTTCGAGACGAGTAGACGGCGCAGCCGAGGCGGGGTCCATCGCCTGTGCGTTATGGGCCATGGCCGCTACCACCTCGCGCCGCGGACCCGTGGGGCTAAACTGTACCAGTTCGCAGTCTTCGAGAGCCTCTGGCACATGCCCTGGCGACATGTAGAACGCCTGGCCCGCCTCGATGGTCTCCTCATGATCGGCATAGCGGACGACAATCTTGCCCTTGAAGAGAACGCCCCAGTGGGGGCATTGACAGCGATCATCCGGCAGGCCCTTGAGCAGCGGCGCCAGATTGTGGGGTGGGAACCTGGCGAAGTCGATGGTCAGGTCGCCCCAGTCGCCCGCGCCTTCTGGGCCCATATTCGCTTCGTTACTCGAAACAGCAGGCATCACCGTCTCCTCTCAATAGTTGTCCAGCGCATGTCAATTGCCGAGAGGCGATTCTCCGCACGAGGGAGAACTCGAAGAGCGCTCTCAGCTGGTATTGAAAGGGTATACTGTGAGGAATCGGCGCACCAGTTCATAAAATGAACTGGATGCCAGTGCGCTTGCCACGGCACAATGAGCAGGGTGGGCAGAGGAGGTAATCTCATGTCAAAGTATGGACAATATTGCCCGGTCGCGAAGTCGCTGGAGGTTCTGGGGGACCGCTGGACGCTGCTCATCATCCGTGATTTGCTGTTCGGCACGCGCCATTTCAATGACCTCGAACGTGGTCTGCCGGGCATCTCACGGGCGCTGCTCGCAGGTCGGCTCCGGCAGTTGCAACGCGCGGGGCTGGTCGATAAGCAGGTCACTGCCGCTGGTCGCTCGACCACTGAATACCGGCTGACTGACGCGGGCCGTGAGCTTTTCCCGGTGATCAATTCCCTGCGCACATGGGGAGAAGTCTGGGCTTTTGGCGATCCGACGCCGGATGAGCTCGATCCCGTGCTGCTGATGTGGTGGATGCGCAACCGCGCTGAGGTGGATCGGCTGCCAGACCAGCGGGTCGTGGCGCAGTTTGACTTTTATGGGGCCGCCACGGTCTCGTTCTGGCTGATTTTGACCAAGAGCGATGTCACGCTCTGCCTCACCGATCCCGGCTACGAGATCAACCTGCTCGTCACCGCGGACCTGGCGGCATTTTACAAGCTCTGGGGCGGGCGCATTAGCTATCAGGATGCCCTCACCACGGGCGTCGTCGGTGTGGAAGGCATACCGAAGCTGATGCGGGCGTTTCCCCAGTGGTTCGGCTGGGCGGATACAACATCGGCGAAGAGTGAAACGCCCGCGCGAGTAACTGCCTGAATGGCGTCAGGCGAGTGGCCGCGTTAGCCTGAGTGCTTCCCAGACAGCGGGATGTTCGAGCGAGGGCGCCAGCAGATCGGCGTCGAGCCGCGACATTGGCAGCGACGGGATGCCGATGACATAGACGCCCGCAGCCCGCGCGGAGGCCACTCCGGTCGACGAATCCTCCAGCGCGACCGCGTCCGCTGGATTGCCGCCAAGCACCGTACAGGCGCGCAGGTAGAGGTCGGGCGCGGGCTTGGGTTCGGCAACCTCATCGCCGCAGATGACCAGATCGAAGGCATCCGCGAATCCCGCCTGTGCCAGCATCCTCAGCACAAGCTCCCTTGACGTATTGGAGACGACGGCGATTGGCCTCCGCCCGCGCAACGCCGTAACGAGCGCCACCGCCCCAGGCATTGGGTTGGCTCCGCGCGTAAGCTCCTCGGTCGCGAGCGCGTAAAGCTCATCCCAGAGCGCGTCGGCGCGGTCGGGTTGACCGAGCAGCCGCCCGAGGATATGACCGGCGGCGTCAAAGGATGATCCGATGAGCGCCTCTTTCTCACGGACACCGTAGGAGCGGCCATAGCGTGCGAAGAGCGCTGTTTCCGCGCGCGTCCAGCAGGTCTCGCTATCGAGAAGCAGCCCATCACAGTCGAATAGCACAGGCCCATCGCCTGCTGGCCCATCTACCATAGCGTTAAGAATCCTGGTCTAGGTTATTTCAGCGCCCATAATCAGTCCGCTCTCCGCGAAACGCCTCGCATAGCATATATGCCTGTGCGATGCGGGCGCAAGCATTGCGGACCAGTTGGATATCGCCAGCTTCCGCAAATCGGGCTGAGCGACGGAATGGAGGGGCGACCCACGCGAGAGCCAAATGAATGTGTATCTGTGCCATGTGTGACGGCTAGCTGGAGGATTCATGTCGCAAGCAACACCTCAGCAATCTGGCGAGCGCGCCTTTCGCCCCGCCACCCTCGCCGCCTACGGGCAGACTGTTGAGCGTGTAATCCAGTCGATGCGCGCGCACCTTTCGGATCCGCTCTCGCTCGAAGAAATGGCCGAGATTGCCTATCTCAGCCCGTTTCACTTCAACCGCGTCTTCCGCTCGATCACCGATATCCCACCGGGCGAGTTCCTGGCCTCGCTGCGGCTGGAGTCGGCGAAACGGCTGCTGCTGACGACCACGCTGAGTGTCACCGATGTCTGTTTCGAACTGGGCTATACCAGCCTTGGCACCTTTACCACACGCTTCAAGCAGCTCGTTGGTCTCTCGCCGCTTCAGTTGCGCCAGATGGCCGACGACCTGGCCAGCGCCCCGATTCAGCCGCTGCTCGTCGCCCACAGCGAAATGCGGCGGCTCGGCGCGATCCATAGCAACGGTGTGAGCGGCACGATTATCGCGCCAGACTCCTTTAGCGGCCTGATTTTTGCGGGCCTCTTTCCAAAATTCATTCCCCAGAACGGTCCGGTGGCCTGCACAACCATCCCCGCGCCGGGCGCGTTCCAGATTGGCCCGGTACCCGATGGACGCTATCACCTCCTGGCCGCAGCGCTGCCCTGGTCGCAGAACGCGCTGACGTATCTGCTGCCTGAGCGCGGGATGCTGGTGGGCGTTTCCGAACAGCCTGTGGTGGTGCGCGGTGGCCCGGGTAATGCGCCGGTTGAGCTGGCGCTGCGCCCGCCCTGCGTCACCGATCCGCCAATTCTGGGTGTCTTTCCACCGCTACGCGCGATGCAGGCCGCGTCCAGGCTGCGCGCCGCCCTCTGACCGACGTTTTCGCGGAATCGCCAGATGCACAGGAGTACGCGCATGAGCATGGTCTTTGAAAGCCGCGTGTCGGATTCGCCGCTCGTCGAGCGTGTCTGGCGCAGCGGTAGCGCGACCGCTGGCCCGTTCGTCTCGATGGCGCTGAACCGCATACAACTGGTCGTCTGGAATGCCTCTGGCAAGACCTACTTCACAGTGCGCGGACCAGAGTCGCGGGCGACTCTCGCCCATTGCCCCTTTCACGAAGCGTTTGTGGGCATCGTCCTTGCGGCTGGCGCGTTCATGCCGCATCTGCCACTGGGCGATCTCACTGACCGCGCGATAACCCTGCCCAATGCGACGGACTCCACCTTCTATCTGCATAGCTCCGCGTGGCAATTTCCGACCTATGACAATGCCGACGCTTTTATCGAGCGGTTGGCGCGTTACGGTGCGGTAGCCATTGATCCCGTCGTGGCGGCGGAGTTGCGCGGATGCCCCAGCGGCCTGTCGCTTCGCTCCGTTCAGCGGCGCTTCCTGCACGCAACGGGGCTGACGCACAACGCCATCCGCCAGATCGAGCGCGCCCGTTATGCGACGGCGCTCTTGCGGCAGGGCACGACAATCGGTGATGCGGTCTTTCAGGCGGGCTACTACGATCAGCCTCACCTGACCAGATCGCTGCGCCACTTCATCGGCCAGACGCCCGCGCAGATTTTGGGTGAAGATGAGCAGTTGTCGTTTCTGTACAAGACTTCTCCCGAGCTCTGTGGCATACTTTTCTCATCACCAATACAAATGTTCTTTTCGCAATGAAAGGAGTGAGGACGATACATGGACAACGTCACCTCAAAAGATGGCACGATCATTACCTACGACCGATTGGGTGAAGGCCCGGCGGTTATCCTGGTTTCCGGTGGGTCGGTTGATCGCTTCTCGAACGCTTCGTTGGCGGAGCTACTGTCCAAACAGTTCACTGTCTTCAACTACGACCGTCGCGGGCGCAACGAGAGCGGCGATACGCCACCATATGCAGTCGCGCGTGAGGTCGAGGATATCGCTGCAGTGGCGGATGCGGCGGGTGGGTCGGCGTATCTATACGGCTCATCATCCGGCGGCGCGCTGGCCCTCGAAGCGGCCCGGCAGCTCCCCACCAACATCGCGAAACTCGCGGTATGGGAGGTTCCATACATTCCCGATGGATATCCCAGGCCGCCCGCGAACACGGCGCAAATCTTCAGCGATCTGGTCGCGGCGGGCAAGCGCGAGGAGGCCGCCGAGTTCTTCATGGCGAAGGTCGTCGGCTTGCCACCAGAGTTCGTCGCTCAGGCGCGTACCTCGCCATGGTGGCCGGGCCAACTGGCGCTGGCGCACACACTTGCCTACGACGCCACCATCATGGGAGACTATACGCTGCCGGTCGAGCGGGTGGCCGAGGTCACGATTCCCACGCTCGTGCTGTATGGTAACGCGAGCATGCCCTTCATGCCTGAGTCGGCGCGGGCGATTGTGGATCACCTGCCCGATGGGCGAGTCCGCATGCTGGAGGGCCAATCACATGATGTCGCCGCCGAGGCGATCGCGCCCGTCCTGGCCGAGTTCTTCAACGATTGAGGCAGTAAAGGGCAGGACAGGAGATACAACGATGAAGTTCCGCGCCACCGTCGAGCTTGGCGGTAAGACCGCGACTGGTATCCAGGTTCCCGCGCAGGTCGTCGAAGACCTCGGTTCAGGCAAGCGGCCACGAGTCCGCGTCACGATAAATGGGTACACCTACCGCAGCACGGTTGCCCCAATGGGCGGGGCCTTCATGCTTCCGGTCAGCGCGGAGGTTCGCGAGCACGCGGGCGTTGCCGCCGGTGACACGGTCGAAGTTGAGATACAGCTCGATACCGAGCCGCGCGAGATTACGGTACCGCCAGACTTTGCGGCGGCCCTCGATGGTGATGCGGATGCGAAACAATTCTTCGACGGGCTGTCTTATAGCAACAAGCAGCGACTCGTCCTCTCAATTGAGGGCGCGAAGACAGCCGAGACGCGGCAGCGGCGCATCGCCACTACTGTGAGCAAGCTGCATGCAGGCCAGACCTAGCGGCGAGTGCGGCATGAGAGGCCATACCCCTGTTAGTGAGCGAGAGGGCGCATCGAAAGGTGCGCCTTGCTGGTTTCTTCTAACGTCCGCAAAGCATCGCCAGTCCCCGGCACGGATGGCGACTTTGCGGATTCCACATACATTTACATCGCAAAGAATAGATAAACAACACCAACAACACCCCATCTCAAGGAGACTATGATGAGCGCCACAACAGGGCAGAGCAAAGCAGGCATACATCTCATGGCGATTACCCGGCCAGACAACGCGCGCTGGCTATCACTCTTCATCCTCTGCGCAGGCTTCCTGATGATCGTCGTCGACTCGACCATCGTCAATGTGGCGCTGCCCTCGATTCAGCGCGACCTCGGCTTCTCGCAGTCCAGCCTGGCCTGGGTCGTCAACGCCTATCTGATTGCCTATGCCGGGATCATGCTGCTGGCCGGGCGGCTTGGCGATCTGGTTGGCCGCAAGCGCATCTTTCTGGTCGGGCTGGTCATGTTTACCGCCGCCTCCGTACTCTGCGGCCTGTCATTCAGCCAGCCACTGCTGATTGCCGCCCGATTTGTGCAGGGCGTCGGCGGCGCGGTCAGCTCAGCCGTCATTCTGGGCATGGTGGTGACGATGTTCCCAGAGCCGGGCGAGCGCGCACGCGCGATCAGTATCTTCAGCTTCGTGGCGTCGGCGGGCGCCTCGGTTGGCCTGCTGGCGGGCGGCCTGATTACGCAGGCGATGAGCTGGCACTGGATCTTCTTCGTCAACCTCCCTATTGGCCTGGCAACCGCGCTGGTAGGCGCGCGTCTGCTCCAGAACGACCCCGGCATCGGCCTCGGCGAGGGGGCGGACGTCATTGGCGCGATCCTCGTCACGGCGGCGCTGATGCTGGGTGTCTATACCATCGTTGACTCGGCCAACTACGGATTGGGATCGGCGCGCACGCTCATCCTGGGCGCGGTGGCGCTCGGCCTGCTCGCCTCGTTCATCGTGCGCCAGGCGATGGCCCGTAACCCCATTCTGCCGCTGCGCCTCTTCCGCTCGCGCAATCTCTCCGGCGCAAATCTGATTCAGGCCGTCATGGTGGCCGCATTCTTCGGCTTCTTCTTCCTCGGCTCGCTCAACCTTGAGCGCGTGCTCCGCTATGGGCCGATGGAGATTGGCCTCGCCTTCCTCCCTGTCGCGGTGGGGATGGGCGCACTCTCGCTCAGTTGGTCGGCCCGGCTCATCATGCGATTCGGCGCACGGACGATGCTGCTCGTGGGGCTGGTCATGATCGCGGCGGGACTCGTGCTGCTGGCGCAGGGGCCGATGATGAGCGACTATCTGCGCGACCTATTGCTGCCGATGGCGCTGCTCGGCATCGGCGGCGGGCTGGCCTTCCCGGCGCTGACCATCGTGGCCATGGCCGATGCGACTCCCAATGATTCGGGGCTGGCCTCAGGGCTGCTCAACACCACCATGCAGGTTGGCGCCTCGCTGGGCCTGGCGATTCTCGCCACGCTCTCCTCCACACGGTCGGGCCAGTTGCTTGCCGATGGGCGGAGCCTCACGGCGGCGCTGAGCGGTGGCTATCACCTCGCCTGGGTCATCGGCGCGGGCCTCACGCTGCTGGCGATTGCGCTGGCGGCGACGGTGCTCCGACGCGGCACGAGCGCGCAGGTCGAGACAGGAGATGCGGCAGGGGAAGAGAACGAAAATGACAAAGAGAAAGAGCAGGTAGAGGTCTGCGCCTAGCCAGCACACCGGATTAGCAAGTCATGCGACATCTTCACACAGGAGCCAGGAGACAGGACAATGCAGACAGTTACCTCGAACGACGGCACGACAATCGCCTTTGACCGGTCTGGCGCGGGACCAGCGGTTATTCTCGTCGGCGGCGCGCTCAGCGAACGTTCGGCTGGCATCCCCTTGGCGACTCGCCTCGCGCCCCACTTCACCGTATTCGCGTATGACCGGCGCGGACGCGGGGATAGCGGCGACACGCAACCCTACGCGGTCGAACGCGAGATCGAAGACATCGCCGCCCTCATCCAGGAGGCGGGCGGGTCGGCCTTTATCTTCGGCATGTCGTCTGGGGCAGCGCTTGCCCTCGAAGCAGCGAATCGCGGCCTCCCCATCACGAAGCTGGCGCTCTATGAGCCGCCGTTCATCGTTGACGACGCGCGCAAGCCGATTCCCACGGACTATGTGACCCAACTGGGCGAATTGGCCCGGTCTGGGCGACGGGGCGAGGCGGTCGAATACTTCATGGCGAATGCGGTGGAGGTTCCGGCTGATATGGTAGCCCAGATGCGGCAGTCGCCAATGTGGCCCGCGATGGAGGCGCTGGCGCATACGCTCGCCTATGACGGCGCCATCATGGGTGACAACATGTCGGGCAAGCCGTTCTCACCGGGACAGTGGGCGGATGTTACGATACCGACGCTCGTCATGGATGGCGGCGACAGTCCGGCCTGGATGCACAACGCAGCACAGGCGGCCGCCGATATCCTGCCCAATGCGCGGCGGCTCACCCTGGAAGGCCAGACCCACGCGGTTGACCCCGATGTCCTTGCTCCAGCCCTCCAGACGTTTTTCACCGAGTGATCCACAGCGCAGCCTCTGGCCCGTAGCGAGAATGGGCCAGAGGACTCGTTAGCAAATCCATGGCAGCAGGTCTGGAAGCCCCCTCCTCAATCACAACGCCTCAAAGCAGCAACGGCCATACTCCCACGGCTGCTGCTCTAGCCCGCACGACAAGCAACACAGCAACCATTCAGCATACACTCAGGCAAGCCGCGACCGCCTCATTGCAAGCCAGTCCCGCAGCCGTGCGAATCCCAGCAGCAGCAGGTGATAGAGCGCGATGGCCGCCACGAGCATCAGGCTGGCGAGCAGATAGCTACCCAGCACGTCGCTCGGCCAGTGTTCGCCCTCCAGCACCCGCGCCGGGCCGATAAAGATCAGGAAGTAGAGACAGACTATCCGCACGCCCCATAGTAGCGGCGTCCATCTCGGATGCTCGCGCGCAAAGCGGAACGTGAGATAGAGCAGGAAGCCGTAGAACGTGACCACATGGGTCACATGTCCCGATGGAAAGCTGAATAGTCCGAGGTCGGCGACCACGTGAATATGGACGTTGTGGGGCCGTGGCCGTGCAACGAGTGCATTCAAGACGACATTGGCGAGGTCAGCGCCAAACGACGCGACTACCGCCGCGATGGCGGCGCTGACCTGACGCGCCAGCACCAGGACAAGAATGATGGCGAGAGCAGTGTAGGCCGCCGGGGCAGGCCAGTTGGCATCGCTACTGAACTCGATGAAGTGGGCCAGTGGCGGGAATGTTATCTTCTGAATGAGAATGGCGATGCCTTCGTCGCCGGGAAACTCGGTGCTAAAATGCGCCGCGATTGAGAGAAGCGCCAGCGCGACGGCGGTGAGCGCCCATAAGCCAGCGATAAGCATGGTGTCACGGCGAGTCCAGCGTTGCGAGACCGGCTCGAGCGCCGCACCTTTCACCTTATCGGGGAACTGCTCCGAGGACGATGCCCTCTCTCTCCTCTTTCTCCCGCCACTGCACATCGATTCGCTAGTTATAGCGATTATAGTGTGGTACGACGACACCCTCACGCACCTCACGTAGCGGATCCAGCAGGCCGCGATGTCGCTCAATATTTAGCCCAAATGCCGGACCCTCGGCGGCTCGTAGATATGGTAGCAGATGGCCGGTAAGCGGCGCGCCAGCGCGCAGGTGGCCCAGATTCTCGTCCGCCAGGCGCGCAAGCTCCCGCATACCACTCTCAGGATCAGCCAGACTCGCGGCCAGTGCATCAGCTTCCGGCGATGGCGTTGATAGAGTGGTCGGCAGGCCAGTATCGGGCATCGCCGCCAGCGCATCCACAAGCGCCAGCGCGCGGCCAGCTAGCTGCATGCCTGGTGTCTGGTTCGCCTGGGCGAGGTCGCCAAGCGGCCATGGCAAATCGCCCGGCAGCGGCGCGGCAGTATGCTCCGCCCAGAGGATTCGCCGCAATCCAGACGCAAGGGCCTGCTCTTCGATGGCGACACACATTTCGGCGTCGTGGCTCATGCCGCGGCTGTTGAGGTTGGCCGATCCGACGATTGCCCATTGATCGTCGACGATGCCGATCTTCGCGTGAACGTAGACCGGACGGTAGCGCATCGTGCCATCATCGGCGGCGCTGGAGGTGGCCAGTGTATAGAACCGCAGGCTATTCGCCGCCGTAGCGTGTGGCGCATGGCTACGTAGCCACTCAATAGTCTCGTCGGTTACGGCGCGACCAATGTTCGGGTGGTCCGGCAACACCATCGCGATAGAGACGCCGCGTTCCGCCGCCGCGGCCAGCTCTTCCACCAGCGCGCGCATCTTGCGGCTCTCCCATCCCAGGCGGGTAAAGTTCAGCTTTGGCGGACCTTCGACCCAGAAATATTGGCTTTCGAGGTAGATAAAGCGCTCAGCTCGACGAACCGCCTGCTGGTACCACTGCGCAATGCCATAGATGCCACCTGGCGCGAAACGGTATGTCAGCGCCGGAATTGTCCGTACGATTTGGAGACGCCCCTCAGATTGATTCGCCTGAGTATGAGTCTGAGCGTCAGGCGCAGGCACGACATGGAGCGCATTGGGCGTCTTTCCCCATGAATGGTCACCACGTTTCTCGATTGCTCCGCGCATGCCGCGAATGAGGTCGCCTGGGGGCAGAATGGGCTGTTGCAGGCGGCCAGCCGAAGCATCCCAACGCTGGCGCAGGTTCTGCTCCACATCCAGCACAGCGGCTCCCGTGAGCATCACCTGGGCATCATGCCAGGGATGCGGTGAGGCGCCACGGTCGGTGTTGCGCAACGCTGACGCAAACGGATGCACGGAGGTATCCCAACGATCAAAGTCGCCGGAATACTCGACGGTGAGGTCGATACCGCCGACAAAGGCTACCTGACTATCGACGACAGCACATTTCTGGTGCAGTCCCTGTGCGAGATGGAACACCGAGCGACAGTTCTTGTCCAGCCGACACTGCACGCCCTGCCGGGATAGAATCTCCGCCTGGTCCGCGGGATCGTTTCCCAGATGGCCCAGATAGAAAGGGTCGAGCGGATCCCAGAGCAACACACGCACGTCAACGCCACGGCGCACCGCCAGCCCCAGCACATCCGCCAGCGAGAGGCCACCGGCCTGCCAGAGCGCGATGGCGTTGCTTTCCAGTCCCACAGCGCGCAGGTGATCGAGCAGAGCATACTGCGCGTCTGAGCCGTCTTGACCTGCCCGCTGGTCCCAGCCGCGCACCAGCGCCAGCCGCGCATAGATGCTCCAATCGGCAATCCAGATGCTCGTGCGCGCCAGCAGGAACGACGTGCACATAGCCAGCATCGCCGCACGTCCGTCGATCAGCGGCGCCGCCAGGGCAAGGGGATGAACCGCAAAATCGCCCTCTGCCCAGCATGCTGGGCCTGACGTCAGATGCTGCTTGTGTGGTGTTTCGGAGTCGGTATGCTGCGACATTTGCTGCGAATCTCCATCGGTCAATTATACCCGCAGGCTATTCCGATGCATGGAAGACGCACGCACTATGCCATTGGACAATCCTGCTCCACGTCTGCGCCTACAGCGACAAAGCCCATGGAATCCTTCTAACGAAGTCAGCATGTTTCGGTAACGCCAATTAGCCAATATGGACTAGTTGGGTTCCGCTGCACAAGATAGGCGGCTACTATTGCCCCTGTTGAGGCTGAGCTTTTGCGCGCGGAAAACGTTCGCGGAGCGTTGGCCTTGAACGCGATTCCTTTCGTGACACGCAATGCAAGGATGAGGAGGCGTCACGGTATGCAACAGTCGCACCTACGGCAGCAGATGCACAGTGAGCGGACGCATGCACGGAAACTGGGAGCAAAGTCCCGCCGCTGGATGATACTCCTGCCTGTGCTGGGCTGGGTGTTGGTATTGGCGGCGGTGGCCGCGGCATTCTGGAGTTCGGGACAATTCCCATGGACATCGGCCCACGGCGCAGGAGGCGCACCAGGAAGCGCACCAGGAAGCGCACCAGGAAGCGCGGGAGGTACGAGCGGCGCGAATCACACGACAAACCACGAGTCTGAGGCAGCGCTGGGAGCGCGACATGGTGAGCGGCGTCAGAGTGGGTGCGCGCTAATCGTTCCACAACATCCGCTCACCGCGCGCGGTCTGGCGACACCCTATCAATTGACGGGCAGCGATGTCGGCGGCTCGCCCTGCCACGAGGCAGATGCTGGCCTTGCGGCGTTTGTGCAGGCGGCGGTGCTCGATCCAGCCACCGGCCAGATCTCCATCTATAATCCCCTGGTCATTGACCGGGGAACTCAGCCCGCAGCCGCCCCAGTCGTTCCGATACTGCCCGCTAACGCGGTCGTCGGCATCTGGTTCGGCTCGAATGGGTCGGTGCTCCGCCTGCGAGGCGCAACGTTTAGCACACTCTGGGAGGGTCAGTGCGTCGATGGCCTCGGAAGCTCGGCCTTTGGCCAGGTATCCTACTGCCACGCGCCCGCCTTCTTCGCCGCCGCCAATCGCCAGATTCAACTGAAGAAGCTCACGCCGCCAGCGCTTGGCATGGGCAACGATGGCATGGCGTGCCCGACGGTGCGCGACTTCTCGGTGGTGGACCAGGACCAGAGCGACAATGTCACCTCTACGTACCGCATTACGCAGGACGGTAAGCTTGCTCAAGATACTGCCGCAACCGCGACCCAATTCGCGGGTAGCACTGTGCTGGCGAATGGCAGCGACAACCGGCTGGTCGCCATTGCGATGGATACGGCGCTTGGCTGCACGTCATGGAAAGCGCCCGACCTCGCCGATCCTGGCCAGATGGTGACAGCTGAGCCGCTCAACGAACTCCAGGCGGCGATGTATCAGGCCGCGCCCGTCGCGCTCGTGCCCAGCGGCGATCCCATGACGCTGGTCAACGGGAGGCCCAACCTGGTCAAGCAGAACCTGTATCGCGTCGGTGTGGACCAGCCGCTGGTGCGTTCGACCGCCGAGGCAACCGCGCAGAATCGTGACTACTGCCAGCACTTGATGACGGACGCTCCCAAGCGCATCCAGCAGGACCAGGCGTGGACCGAGTCGGCGTCGTCGCTGGATTCGGGGGTTGCCAATAGCCTTTACACCTTTCTGGCGGCCCGCCTGTCGGTCAGCATTGGCTCGGATGAGTTGAACTGCACGGGATTGTTGCACCAGTCCAGCCCAATCCAACTCGTCCGGAATAGTGACGGCGTTGTCGTGGATGTGACGTTCACGACACCCACGCCGCAGACACAGGCGGGAGCATAGGACGATGGGCCTCCTTGTCCGATTCCCCAGGCTCGCGGCCTGGGTTGTGGTACTGGCGCTGGTCGGCGTAGGAACCCTCGGTGCCTTGCAGGGATTGCGGGCGCTCGAGCCGGGGACTCCGTCACACCTGGACCACATCCACGGCATCGTCGTCGCGATGCAGACGGGGAATCGGTTCGCGGTGCGCGTGCCGGGCCGCGCAAAAATGCTCTGGTTTCGTATCGCACAGGGAGCGCCCATCTCACTCGCCCATATTCAACGTCATATGCAGGAGCACGCGCCGACCGATGTCTTCTATCAGGACCAGCCTCAGGGATTGCCGCTGGCCTGGGTAGCGGACTAGATCAAGCGGAACCGGCGGCGCGGTGCATGGAAGTGCCCGGCAGTGCAAGGAAGCACGCAGGATGCATGGATGCGCACGTGAAGCAAGGAAGCTAGAAGGCGTCTGGAAGAACGAGATAAAGGAGGCGCCTATGCGACCCATCTATTCATCGCAGCCATCACAGCCATCGCAGCCGCCCCGCCCGCGACGGCTGAATCTGCGACCGAGCCAGCGGCTGCGGCTGCCGCTCCGTTCGCACGACGAACACAAGGCCTTTGACGCGCAGGGAACCTTTAAGATTCCCTCCGTGGAGCGCGCCGGACCGCCAGGCCGAGAGGCGGACGCCGCGGCCCATGGCGGGGGAAGTCCGCCAGCTTCCGACCGCGCCGACCTGGTCGTGATCGGCAACGGCATCGCGGGCTGTATCGCCGCTATGGAGACACGCCAGTACGCGCCAGACGCGCGGATACTGGTCATCTCCGAGCAGAATCATCCGACGATCAACACGCCAGCCCTCAAACAATTTGGCGCGGGCCGTCTTGAGCTTGAGCAGTTGCTGGCCTATTCCGCTGGCACGCAGCAGCATTTGGGGATTGGGATGATCCACCGCGCGGGTGGCGGCAATCGAGCCATCAGGCCATCGCGTGCGTCTCTCCGATGGGCGCGCCATCCAGTATCGCAGCCTGCTGATCGCCACCGGAGCCACGGCCTTGCCCCTGCCTGACGAGATGCCTGGCCGCGATTTCGATGGCGTCGTGACGCTGCACACGTTGAGCGATTACCTCGATCTGCGGCGGCGGCTGGCGGCCGTCTCGTCGGCGGTCGTCATCGGCGGGGGCTACCATGCCGCCGAAACCGCAATGCTCCTGCGCCATCAGCGCGTGAAGGTCACCTGGCTCATCCGCGGGCGTGGCCTGCTGCCACGGCAGCTTGACTCCCACGGCCTCGGACCTGCTGCTACGGCAGGTCCGCCGACAGGGCGTGGATATTCGGCTAGAGGCAGAGGCAAGCGGCATCGTCGGGCGGATGGGCATCACGGCGGGGGTTATCACGACGGATAACGCCTTTATTCCCTGCGAGCTGGTGGTCGCGGCCATTGGGACGCAGCCAGACATTAGCCTGGCCCAGCGCACACCTATCGAGGCGAAGTCCGGACGCGGCATGCGCGTGAACGCGCGCCTTCAGACGACGGCGCGCGACATCTACGCCGCCGGAGCGGTGGCGGCGGTGCTCGATCCGCAGACGGGCCAGTACGATGCGCGGGGTCAGTGGTACTTCGCCGTCCAGCAGGGTCGGCTTGCGGCAGCGGCAATCGCCGGCGCTGGCCAGCTCGGAGGATGTGGCGCTGGATGCCGTGGGCAACTTCTGGCACGCGACACAGTTCGAGAAGCTGAACGTGCTCATCGCGGGCGCGCCGATGCTATCCGAGCGGGATAATCCCGAGAATGAGGTGCTCACCAACGGTTCGGGCGCGTTCTACCGGCGTCTCGTCGTGCGCCACGGCCATCTGGTCGGGTTTCTGGCCGTAGGCGCCAACCAGCCCCCAGGCCTCGGCATCAAACGCCTGATCGACGAGCGGATCAATATCGAGGAAATCAAGCATAAACTGCTCAGCGAAGACTTTGACGTGCGCTCGTTCTTCACCCAGCGGCGGCTGCACGCGCTCGGAACCGGCGAGGCAGCCGCGATTCCCCAGCCGGTCATGGATCAGACGATGATGCCCATTGCCGCCTGGCCCGGATAAGCGCCGTCCCGCCTGGTAGCGAGAGCATTATCCGGCGAGGATCCGCCCGCATGGAAGGGAATGAACGATGCATCAGTCGCGCTCGCAGGTGGCCGGAGGAAGTGTCGGCGTGCATTCGCTGCAATGAATGCCTTGCAGCCTGCCCGGCCTTCCCGGTGCGGATACAGATCGAGACGCTGAACCGTGAGACGCTGGTAGAGCGCATCTCGCCAGATGTCGCGCGCTTTGCGCACGCCTGCTATCAGTGTGGGGCATGCGTGTCGGTCTGCCCCGTCGGTCTGCACCGGGACGCGATGATGCTGTGGCTCAAAATGCGCCTTCTGTACAGCGGCGACGAGGGCGCTCGAAGTCGGCGAGGGGGACGAGACGATAGCTATGATGGGAGAGTGATGCCATGGCGATGAGAGCAGGCGCGTCGCATGGGCGGAGTCAGCCGCGACCGTCGCACCGACGCCAGCGGTCTGCGCGGATGGTCGCGTAGCCAGTGGCTGGCCGCACTGGTGGGGCTGGCGCTCGGCGGCGCGCTGGTGTATGGCTATGTGACCTATCTGCGCGGAGGCGATGTCGCGCCCGACAGCCAGTACGGCTACTCTTCGCCATCCTGGCACGCTGCTGCTCGTTGTCGTCGGCGCGGGCTATGTGTTGCGCAAGCGGCTTATGGCGCGGACGCTTCGGGCTTCTGCATACCGCCCTCTCCTGGCATGTCGTGGGTGGTATCCTGGCGCTGGCGCTCATCCTCGCGCATTCGGCGGGCAACTACCACCCACGGACAGGCTCCTATGCGCTCTACAGCCTGATCGCGCTGGTGGTCAGCGGCATCATTGGCAAGCAGCTTGACCGTGATCGCGCCTCGCCTGGCCGCCAGAGCCGCGCTGAAGACCTTGACCGCTGATGGCGAAGAGCGCCTCGATGCGCTGGTCAGCACGCTCCCCGATAAGCGCCTGCGACGGCGGGAGCGTTCGCGCTCGATCAACCCGCAGACCCAACGTGCCGCATCGAGCGCCCCGTGGGATCTGGCCTATTACGACTTGAGCGCGCCACCCCAGGAGATTCCAGCGCTGCTCCACCAGCAGCACCGGGGCAGCGCGCGCGACGCCTCGCCCACCGGAGAAGGCGCGTTGGCGTCGGAGGCGGTAGCGATACGTCAGGAGATGGGTATGGAGCGGCTGTGCCTGCATCTCATCCGCGTCTGGCGTTACCTCCATACAGTGTTGAGCGTGCTGACGCTCGCCCTGATCCTCTGGCATCTGGAATTTGCCGCGACGCTGCTCCTCGCCGCCCGATAATCGTGCGAAGCCGTGCTATCATACATACCGAAAGATCAGTAACCCAAGGGCGCCGTCTTCGCAGACTAGCCGATGACGACGCTCTTCGTGGTACCATATAGTCGAACCAGGAGCCATGCGCCGCATACTATTGGGGCAGACGCAGAGGGGAATTCAACGATGACGAGACGGGTCGTAATAACGGGTATCGGGCTGGTGACACCACTGGGCAATGATACCGCAAGCACGTGGGCGGCGCTCTGCGCGGGGAAATCTGGGGTAGGGCGTATCACTCGGTTCGATGCGAGCCGCCATGATGTGTGGATCGCCGCTGAGGTCAAGGACTTCGACCCGCTGACGGTGATGGATCGCAAGTTGGCGCGGCGAACGGATCGCTTCAGCCATTTTGCGATTGCCGCCGCCACTGAGGCGCTGGCCGACGCCAGGCTAGATGTCGCGCCGATTGCCGACGAGGTCGGCGTCGTTGTCGGCTCTGGTAGTGGTGGCCTCTGGACATTGGAGCAGGGTTTTCATCAGGTCTTCGAGCGCCCACCCGACCGCTTCAATCCGTTTTTCATCACGATGATGCCATCGGATCTTGCGGGCGCGAACATCTCGATGCTGGTGGGCGCGCGTGGCCACAACTTTGCCACCGTCTCGGCCTGCGCCACCGGCGCCCATGCCATTGGCGAGGCTGCGGAGGTCATCCGGCGCGGCGATGCTCGAGGCGATGATCGCGGGCGGAGCCGAGGCGGGCATTACGCCGATGACGCTCGCGGCCTTTGCCAGCATGCATGCGCTCTCGACGCGCAACGACGACCCACAGGGCGCCAGCCGTCCCTTCGACGCCACCCGCGACGGCTTCGTGATGCGGCGAGGGCGCGGGCATACTCATCCTCGAAGAGATGGAGGCCGCCCGTACGCGTGGCGCGCACATGTACGCCGAGGTTATCGGCTACGCGGGCACAGCCGACGCGCATCACATCACCGATCCAGCGCCAGGAGGCGCAGGGCTGGCGCGCGCCATCCGCCGGGCGCTCAAGAAAGCCGATCTACAGCCTGAAGAGGTCGATTATATCAACGCGCACGGCACCTCAACGCTGCCGAATGATCGCAATGAATCCGCTGCGGTCAGCACCGTCTTTGGCGCGCATGCGCCCCACCTGCCGATGAGTTCCACGAAGTCGATGACGGGCCATTTGATGGGCGCCGCTGGTGGTATCGAGCTGGCCTTCACGGCGCTGGCGCTGGAGCACGGCATCCTTCCGCCGACCATCAACTACAAGACGCCCGACCCAGACTGCACGCTCGATTACGTGCCGAATGAGGCGCGCCACCAGCCGATCAAGGTTGCGCTGTCGGAATCCATGGGTTTCGGCGGCCACAACGCCGTGGTCGTTCTCCGTCGCGTGGAGCCGTAACGGCCGGAGGGTATGATGGACAGCGCCGAACACGTTGATGTCCTGATTGTTGGGGCGGGCATATCTGGCATCGCCGCGGCGTATTACCTGCAAACGCGCTGTCCGCAAAAGACCTATACCATCCTCGAAGGCCGGGACGCGATTGGCGGCACCTGGGACTTGTTCCGCTATCCGGGCATCCGCTCCGACTCGGACATGCATACGCTCGGCTATAGCTTCCATCCCTGGCGCGAGGCAAAGCCATCGCGGATGGTCCCTCGATCCTGAATACATCCGCGAGACGGCGGCGGAATATGGCATCAGACCAGAAGATCCGTTTCGGCCATCGATGCGGTGCGCGGCATGGTCCTCAGCCGACGCGCGCGTGGACGGTCGAGGCGGAGACAAGCGCGGCGGCCCGGACGGCGCTGAAAAGACAATCGTCCGGTTCACCTGCAACTTCCTCTACATGTGCAGCGGCTACTACGACTACGACGGGGGCTACACGCCGGACTGGCCGGGCATCGAGCGCTTCCGCGGGCGCGTCGTTCACCCGCAAAAGTGGCCGGACGACCTCGACTACGAAGGCAAGCGCGTGGTCGTCATCGGCAGCGGCGCGACCGCGGTGACGCTCGTGCCCGCGCTCGCGAAGAAGGCGGCGCACGTCACGATGCTCCAGCGCTCGCCGACCTATATCGTGTCGCTCCCCGCCGAGGAGCCGATCGCGAATTGCCTGCGCAAGCGTTTGCGCGCGGAGCGCGCCTACGGCGTGACGCGCTGGAAGAACGGTGCTCTTCTCGATGCGATGTACAACCTGTCGCGCCGCTTTCCTTCGCGCATAAGAAGGATTCTTCGTCGGCGGCGAAACTCGGCACGGACTACGATGTGGAGACGCACTTCTCGCCGAGCTACAGCCCGTGGGATCAGCGTTTGTGTCTTGTGCCCGACGCGGATCTCTTCAATGCGATGAAGCCGGCAAGGCCGAGGTCGTGACCGATACATCGAGACGTTCACCGAAACGGGTATCCTCCGGTCGGGCCAGGAGTTCCCGCGGACATCGTCGTGACGGCGACGGGCCTCAGCATCAGGCTGATGCGGGGCGCGAGCTATCGTGGACGGCGAACCGGTGGAGTCGTCGAAGACGATCACCTACAAGGGCACGATGTATCAGCGACGTCCCGAACTTCTCCATCGCGCTCGGCTACACCAACGCGTCCTGGACGCTGAAGTGCGAGCTGACCTCCGCGTAGGTGTGCCGCCTGATCAATCACAGGCGCGGCAGGGCTACACCCGCTGCGCCCCGCGCAGACGCGACCCATCCATCACCGAGGAACCCTTGCTCACTTCACCTCGGGCTACATCCAGCGCGCGAAGGACACGCTTCCCCATCAGGGTTCCCGGCGCCATGGCGGCTCTATCAGAATTATCTGCTCGACCTGCTGAGCCTGCGGTTTGGCAGGTTAGAGGACGGAACGATGGAGTTCCGGTAGCGCCCCCTCCTCGTTTCTTCTGGCTCGTTGACTGCTGAGAACGTGTTCGAATAGCCTTGTGTTCTACTGCGGCGCAAGACCCGCTACCAGTTCGGACGTTTCCCATACTGATTTCGCCTGGGATGTTGCTATCGGGCAACCGCCCTCTCCCCCTAACCCCCTCCCCTGAAGAGGGAGGGGGGACCAGACCCAGAGCGTGTCGGCCTTCTGGCTCTCTAGCTCCCCTCCCTTTTAGGGGGCGGACGCGCGAGGCGAGAGCCTTAGAGCATGCGACAAGCATGCGGAGCGGCAGCGGGCCATAGGCCGGGGCAGGGGGAGAGGGTCTGGGCCAACAACCTCACAACAAGCGGTATCACCAACACTCTGTGACCATGGAATGTTGCTTCAGCGATAGGAGCGTCCCTGTCGCTGAAGCGGCCGCATCATTTCACTATCTCCACCCATGCGAGAGGAGAACTGACGACGTTCCGGTTCTTAATCCAACTCACTATAGGCCAACTCGACGACGGGCAGGCCGTGGACGCCGAGAATGGTGGAGATTTCGCTGCCGTGGTGGATGTCATGTTCGAGCACACCCCAGATGATCGACTGGAGCGACACTGCGGGTCTCACTTCTCCAGAAAGAGCCGCCGCATCCAGCCACATCTGGGCGTATGGCTGGAGCGCAGGCTCGACCAGTTTCGCGTGACGCACACGTTCCGCCTGATCCAGAGGCGGGAAGACCTGCTCAAGATCAGCAGGGGTCAGGCGGGCAAGCGTCTGCTCGATCAGTTGCCAGGTCTTCTCCAGTCCGGCAACCAGTTCTGCCGCCGGGTGGAATGGATCCACGTCCGCCCTCACAGACTCCCAGAGCCCATAATTCGAGGGGAGTCAAGATCGTCGCTCCCCTCGCCCATCCGTGCGTGGAACCACCAGGCGCGATCTGGCGACAATATGCGTCGCGTACATGCCAATCGACCAGTGTTGCGGCGTGTTGCGCAAGGCGAGCTGCTCGCTGTAAGGGGCGCGATGGCCGCGACAAGACGCTGCTGGTAGCTACCCCAACCCGCATAGAAGGGGAGGAGTGAAAGCTGATGTTCTGTCATGATAGGGACTCCTTGCTCGTTTCTAAAGAAAAACAGCACGATCGTATCAACACGCGCGAGGAACCGATGGGGGTAGAAGGAGGGAGGTGAGGGAGCAGGTCATCGCTGCAGCCATGATCGATAGCGCATGCCACGACAGGGGAAAAGATGGCATCCGTCTGCGGATGGTGTGGTGGATGGGGAACATCAGCGATGCGTTGCCGGAGTTCCATGCCTGACACCTCTTTGCCGCGTGCTTCTCCATCTACGTTCGCACCATCGCTTGCTTGCGTTCTCACTAGCCGCCGTCTCGCCAGGGCGTTGCCAGAAAGGCCGTCGGGCAGCGAATCATGCGCCGCGTGCTTTTCAGGCAGCGAACGACTGAGCGCTCATGCCTGATGAGAGACATAGAGACACGCGAAAGGTGGAAGCAAGAATGGTCACGTCTGTTTCACTGTGTGAACAGGAAACAGGATGGAGTTAGCGGCAAACCGGCATAGGTGTCAAAACCTCCCAGGAAACATGTAATTACGTGATGAGTATACCGGCAGAGAGATGATCCTGTCCAGGATGGGTCGCCGTTCCGATCTACCCCTTCCCTACCGTTTCTGAGCGAGCGGTGCGCGGTCGCGCCAGTGTGATCCTCGGCATAGAAGAATCAGCGCTATGCTGCTACACTCGTGCGAGTGAATGGAGAATACCCCGAGAGCCGTCACTATTCTGCTATTGTTGGCGATGCCCCAGCCCCCCGCATTTTGAGGAGATTTCTATGCGTCTCTTGCACCTCTGGGACTCACGCAGGCTGCTCTCTTATTGTCTCATCGTCGCCGCGGCGATTACGCTGGTGATGTGCGGCTGCGCCGTACCAGCCGCCGCGAATGAAACGTCTTCGGCTACGGCTACAGCCACTTCCGCTCCCACTGTCACCCCGACCCCGCAACCGCCCTGCACGCAACTGGTCACTGGCGCAACGCCGTTGCAATCGGTCAGCGGCGTGCCGGGCCTTCAGGCGCCCGCCGGAACCTATATCGGCCCCGCATCCACCAGCGGCGGTGGCGCGGGACAATACGCCGTCACCACCTACACGCTCTGCTTCCAGGGCAGTGAGGCCAACATCGATGGCGGCCAGCTCACTACCTCGGCGACGCCGACATCGACGATTGGGTATCTCGTTCACGGTGGGTGGAGCTGAACAACCTCTTCCCCGACCCCTCCAACTTCGCCTACCTCGACTATTGCAGCAACGCCCACATCTGCGTCAATAGCTCCGGGTCAGGCGCGCCGTTCACCTTTCTCGGCTTCGATCAGTACGCCAGCCACACTGGCGGCTATACGACCTTCCACCTGCAAGTGGGGAGGATCGCGGCCCCCAGTTGCCTCAACGATCCGCAGTATTACTCTGGGACGCCGAAATACACGATCTACGAGGACGGCAACTCAGCCAGCTCGACCTCGCCAACGTATCACTTCCTGATGCCGCCGGGCACCCGTGTTAGCTCGTATCTTGGCGGCGGGACGGCTGGCTCGACCTACGCCTACTTCTGCAGCGCTGGAACGCAGGCCACCATCGTCAACTTTCTGAAGCAGGCGATGCAGAATGACGGCTACGCGATATCGAGCGTGACGGCAAGCGGGTTCCACGCCCAAACCGGGAGCAACCCTACCTATAGCATCGACGTGAGCGTCACCAGCCCCGGTAATTACTACCTGCGGGTCTTCGTCCCATTTTAGTAGCCAATTTGCCATTCAGCGCCGCTGTTCGTTATCATGAAACTTCACGGTGACCGCTGTGCGAAGCGCCGACACAGCGGTCACGCCATCGCGGACTCATGATGCCAAGGAGCAGCGCGTGCAGGATGATGGGCCGAACACATTAAGTTCTCGTAGATATGATGCGCCTGGGCGAGCGCCGGGAGAGATGCCGGTCTGGCCGGAGATAAACGCGAATACAGGTGCGGGTGCGAATGCGCGCGGCCAGCGTTACGCCGGGGTCGCGCGTCCCACGACGCTCGCCGCCATCCTCGCCGTCAGCATCGGGGCCAATGTGGCCCTCATCGCCGCGTTGCTGGCCGTCGTCCTGCTGGCGCGTGCGGGCTACTTCGCGCCGTCTGCACGAACCGGGACGGGAGCGGGCATATCCACGACCAGCACGGCGAGCACGACGCCATCGCCTTCGCCCAGCGCCACACCTTCCGCGGGCGGGCTTCAGGTCCTGCCGACCAGCGTGCAGTTGGGCTGCGATTCCGGCCAGCAATCCCAGTACGTGGTTCTGAAGAATACCGGATCGGCGAGCGTGAACTGGGTGGTGGAGATCTCCGGCGGGTCGGATCAGGCTGGTGTCTCGATCTCTCCCAGACATGGCGCCCTCAGGCCTGGAACCAGTATCTCGATTCGTCTCCAGAACACCTCGAATGGCGATGGCCGCCAGGGAGTCATCAGTTTCACCACCGATTCGCAAACGGCCGGGTCGCCACCCACGCTCAGCTACACCACCGCTGGCTGCTAGGCAAGCGGCTGGCGGCTGAAGCCACGCCTAAGCACCTCGCCTCCCGGCTCGGCGGCAAAGCCCGCCCTACGGGCTGCTGCCGCTCCGCGCGCCCTTGCGCGCTTCTCGCCTCGTGCCTCGGCTCGCGCGGCTGCCCTGCGTGGGCTCCCAGATATATGCCCCACATCCCATGCCTCATGGAATACTTGAAAACCAATAATACGCCATCAAGGGCGGGACGGCCCCCACAGGCCATCGTGCCTCCGTATCAGCAGATATATAGACGGTGACCAGTCTTGATACACTGTGCGCCATCGAGCATGCCAGCTATGTGTAGCACAAGTTGACACTTGGTATCCGTCCGCGTATACTCACTGTATGCCTGCATGTGGTGAGGGGATGATGTGCGGGGCGGGTTAGCGCCCTACCACAAGAGCACCTCGCGTACCGTTTCTTAACAGAAGGCCGCTTTCCCATCGTCTCAGGTGGCCTTGCGGCAGCCCTCACGAACCCGATGCATCCTCTCCCGAAAACATATGCCCTTGATCTCATCGCTCAACCTTCGCAGGTAGAAAGGTTCTCTCTGCCATGACGATGCGACGGCATGGATTCCGCCGACCGGGCATACTCTTTCTGCTGGTGGCGCTCGTATGTGTCACGTTCCCGTGGTGGCAGCCACACGAGGCGCATGCCGCCGCGCTGACCTCGCCCGCGCCGTTCCCGCTGATCTCCGCGAATCTTCCCGCCTACACCAACGACGCCAACGCCTATGATCCGTCGCTCGTCAACGACACAAACTATGGGACGGTATGGGACAGTGTAGATACGCCCAGTAGCACGCACCCCATCTGGGTCGCCCTTGATCTCGCGACTGTACCTGTGGCGAAGCGGCAGCAAGTCATCCTAGCCTGGTTTAACGATGCGGGAGAGTACTTGCCGGGAGCCGATAACGTCTTCTACAACCTGCCGTCGAACTATACGATTGACGCCAACGCGGCATCTGGTGGCGTGAGCGCGCCGCCCGGCGCTGGATGGGTCTCGCTGGTCACGGTAACTGGCAACACACGCAACGCGCGCGAGCATGCGGTGAACCTGTCTGGCTACAACTGGGTCCGTATGACGATCACGGGGACCAAAGGCTCCAGCGGCAACACCAGCGCCGCCTTCAATCTGGATCTCTATGATGCAAGCGCGGGCGATCAGGATGACTGGCTCTTCCTTGGCGACAGCATCACTGAGGAGGGCATGACGCAGGCCAATGTCGCCGGTGGTCCATGGACGGGTGGGGATTATGCCCAACTCGTGCATAGCGCCGACCCATCGTACTATCCGCTACAGATAGACGGCGGCATGGGCGGCTGGACGAGTGGTGATGGCGCGCAGAATATCGCCGCGCTGCTGAGCGGCTTTACGGGCAGATACGTGAGTCTGGCATTCGGCACAAACGATGCCAACGAGCCATACCTGCTGTCGACGAGCCAGGTTCAGACCTACTACGCGAACATGCTCACGATGATCGATGCCGTGCAGAGCGCTGGGAAGCATGTCGTCGTCCCAAACGTCCCATGGGGCTGCAATGGCGACCTCGGCCAGAACGCCCAGGCGCTCAACAACTACGTGAATGCGCACCTCGCCACGGATCGCCCGAGCGCGATTCGCGGCCCGGATCTCTGGACGCCATTCTCACAAAATCACAGTTGGATTTCGTCTGATTGCATTCATCCCACCTACCAGGCTCCCAGTGGGCAGTTGAACGGATTCGAGCAGTATCAGCGCATCTGGGAGCAGTGGTCCGCCACCACGATCTATGTTCCTCAGTCGGCCCCGGCGGTGTCTCTTTCGCCCATGAGCCTGAGCTTCGGCAACCAGAATGTCGGCACTACCAGCGCCGCGCAAACGATCACCCTGACCAATAGCGGCGGCGCGCCACTGACGATCACCAGTATCGCTTTGAATGGGCCTAATCCCGCCGACTTCGGCGAATCGGCCAACTGCCCGCTCAGCCCGAGCATGTTGGCCGTGGGGGCCAGCTGCGTCATCAGCATTATCTTCTCGCCCTCGGCGACTGGCGCGCGAGCAGCCAGTATCAGCGTCGGCGACAATGCGACTGACAGCCCACAGAACGTTTCTCTGAGTGGGACTGGGGTCGGCTCGACGCCAACGGTGACACTCAAACGTATGGCTTTCAGATTTGGCAGTCAGCGTATTGGCGCGACGAGCGCCAGGCAGACGACGACGCTGACTAATTCCGGGACAGTCGCTTTGACCATCAGTAGCATCACCCTGACCGGGAGAAATGCCGCCGACTTTGCCGCGACCGCGACCTGTCCCGCTACACTGGCTCCGCACGCTGCCTGCACCATTGGCGTGACGTTTACTCCCACAGCCATTGGAATCCGTAGCGCGCGAATAAGTATCGGCGACAACGCTGGCAATAGCCCACAGAGCGTCATCCTGGTAGGCATGGGAGTCGCATCCGCCCCAGCCGTGACGCGAAGTCTCCCACAGGCTAGCACTGGCAGCCGGGGAGTCGGCTCCACGAGCGCGGCCCCGGCCGTCGCCGTGATCGATACCAGTTCAAGGAGCGAGCGCGTTGCCAGCGAGATTACTGAACCGGCCAGCCGCCCACTTGGCCCCAGCACAGTGAGGTCTTGCGCCACTCACCTTCAGCTACACAACTCAGCGCCGCTAGCGATCCTGGTCGGCATCTCATTCATACTCAGCGAACGTTGCCGTCAGTCCAGCGTTGCGCCATCCGCGTCGCTCGGCGTCTCGGCAGGCATAGCGTCTGCCATGTCAGCGGGCGCATCAGGCGATGGGTCGCCATCACCAGGCAATGTAGCTTCGAGCGGCCTGGTTGGTGAGCCGCTGGCCGTCGGGCCTATCGCCAGCATCTCCGCCAGCGTCGGCGCATCAGTCTCCGCCAATTCGTTTGCCGATAGCGCCTGAAGCATCTTCTCCTTCGACCACTGCATATGGACGGCGCGTACACGCGCGACAAGGATAGCGGCGGGGAACCACACAGCCGTCAGCAATAGGAGCAGCAGCGAGATCACGAGCAGGCCGGTGTCTCGTTGCACCGCGGATAGCGCGCAGTTGAGCGGCGTGCATGCCGCTGGACGAGCGGTCGCGGTGGGCGTCGCCGTGGGCAGCAAGGTCGCCGTGGGCAGGGCCGTGGAGGTTGCCGTCGCCCGTGGTGTTGGTGTCGGGCGCGGCGGCGGCAGCGCAGCCTTCTTCGGCGCGATCACAGGCGGCTTGACCGGCGGTGGCGGTGGCGGTGGATTGGACGGCATCGGCACTGATGCGCCCGTATAGCCATCGGGCAGATTCGGCCACGTCCCGCCCGGAAGCCCCGCGATCAGCACACCGCTCTGGTTCAACTCCCAATCAGCGCTAAGGCCCGCCGCGTCGCTCGATGCCAGCGGCGAGATGTAGACATTGTGGCCGATCCAGAGATGGTTGACCTGAGAAGAAACGTAGGCATACGGCCCCACCGCTGGATCAGGGTCGAGCGCCTTACCCTGGTAGACATTAGCGGCATATGGAAACTTGAAATAGGATGAGCCGCTCCAGGCGATAGTTCCCGAGAGCCACTGGCTGAGTGGAACGACCGCCTCCTGGGTTGCCTGGATGCCGACAGAGGTCACCCCGCCGCCTGGATCCCAGACGTGAATCGCGGTGATGTTGTTGGGGTTTGCGAGCGGGTCGCCAGTCGCCTCTACACCAGAGATAATGATCGAGTGCATGCCATGATCTACGATGACGCTGATGGGCTGTCTGCTGATCAGCAAATCGTCGACGATGTGGATGGTGGTATCCCAGGCGCTGCCGAGGCCCACCTTGACGTGATAGAGGCGGCCCGTTGCCAGCGTCATGCCCTCCGCCAGCGAGCGCGGGTCGGTGCCGAAGTCACCCGAGATATCGGCGGCAATATACGGCCCCCAGTAGGATGAGGACGGCGGTGGGTAGCCCCATGTGCTCTCGTTCTGCTGGTTGTTGAGCATGTTGTAAATCGCCGACTGCGAGATCGAGTTGCCGAGGTAGTTGGCGACGAGGGCAATGGTGGCGATACCGCACCAGTTGCTGTAGCTCTGCGGCCATCCAGCCGCGGACGCCGCGCCGCTCACGTTGAGCGCGTAGGGATTGTTCGGCGTCGCCGTTGGGGCGGCCGTGTTCGTCGCCGTTGGGGCGGGTGTATTGGTCGCTGTAGGCGCGGGTGTGTCGGTAGAGGTAGGCGTATCTACGAGCGAGTAGGCGAGCACACGGCTGTCAGAGACGCCGTAGAAGGTGGTCGGCGCGCGTGCCGCGTTGACCGGGAGGCTCCACAGCAGCGATCCCGCGATGAAGCTCAGCGCGAGCGCGCAGAACAGCGCCAATGCGAGCCGATGCGACGCCACCTGAGAACCTGCTTGCCTCTCACTCTCAGCCCACATCCTCCGGCCGCGCCGCACCATGTCCCATTCCTTTTCGCCATGCGCCCGTCGAGACGCTTCTCTCGCAGCCCGTGCCGATACTGCGGTATGGAGAGTCGCGCATCGCTCTTTCACGCAACTTTAATACTTGACAGGCTGCATGACGCAGCATAACGATAAGCGCTGCGTCTGTCAATATGAGTCGCGTCGCGATAGGCCGATTGGCGTTCAATTGAGATTGTGGATGCAAGTGGAGACAAGAAGCCGGGGAACCAGAGGCGTTACCTCGTAATTCCCCGGCGTGGTGTTCAGTCGCTAGCGTCTGTGGCACGTGTGGCACACAGACGCTAGTGCAATCATCGCCCTTCATCAGACGGCGGGTGTAGAGCGGCGTCTGATCAACTCGAAGAGCCGCGCAACGGCCCACGTCAGCAGCGCATAGACGATGATGGCCAGCACTGCCGCGAGATCGAGAACATTGCCGTGGCTCTGGGGCGTGGGAAAGACGCCCCGGAAAGGAGCGACGAGCGGCTCGGTGATACGGTAGATCAGGCTGGTGAAGCCAGCGCCTGGATTGGCGGCCAGCAACTCGAGGACGAGGCGAATCAGAATCAGCGCCTCGACAATACCCCCAATCGTGTATACGATCTGGCTGGCGCGCCATCCACGCCAGCTCGGCGCGTAGGCGGCGTCGTTCTCGACATGTCGCACGCGCGTTTCGGGCTGCACAGGCGCGGCCTCGTAATAGCGCGGTTCCGTATCGGCATACTGTGGATCGCGTGGATCCCCTGGTTCGGTGGTTCTCATATTAACCAGACCTCCTTGAGAAACCTGTCCTCCTGACCATCACTTCATTGACCAAGGCAGGAGTCATGCTGCCGCCGGTGAGCACGCAGCACGAAACACCTCCCGCAAGCTATGTGCCAGCGTGAAAACGGCGCGACGGCCCGCAAGCGTCCTTGATCCCCGCAAGGCCGTTATTTCCTCAGTTGCGATTAAAAATGCAGGATGCCGGACAGCACCAGATAGGCGATGATCGCGATGACGACCGCCACGATCTTCAGGCGTATCACGAAGATGAGGATATCCAGTTTTCGTCTGGACTTGCGACGCGGCTTGCTGGCTGGCGTCTCCGTCTGTGCAACGACTGCGGCTGGCGCCACGACGGGCGCCGCCGTGGGCTTGCGCGTGGTCGGCGCGGTGATGGCTGGCATCCGTGGCGCGGTGTTGACACTCAGGCGCGGGCCCCCACTCAGGCGCGGACCGCCACTCAGCCGTCTGCGGGTCTGGGGAGGCTCGATGACCCCACCATATTTCGTGAAGAGCAGGTCGGTGTAGTGTGTGTAGGCCGCCGCGAGTGGCTCAGAGGCGATCTTGAGCACCACCTCATCATTGGCCTCGGCATTCTCAGAGAAGTTATAGCTTCCCGTGAAGACGAGCTGGTCATCAAAAACAAATGTCTTGTTGTGCATGAAGTCTTGCTCGTGTTGCGCCGAGAACGCGTGCGACGGCGCGGCGACGAACCGTGGATCGTGCATAAACCAGAAGAGCGCATGGTCCTGGGTCGTGTAGCGCAGCACATCTTCCATGCCGTGTGGGTCGTAGACGCCGCGAATGTCGAACTGCGGCTGCTGTGCCAGCGGCGCCAGCGCCTCAAGGATGCCGGGATCGCTCAGCAGGAAGGCCAACAGGCGAATCTTATGCGCACCCTTGATAGCGCTGATAAGCTCCTGCTCGATGGATTCACCAGCGGCGGGCGCAAAGAACGGCGCGATGCTGGTTGAGCCAACCACCACTCCTGACGATTCGGCGGTGGTAAGCGCTGTTGCCGAGCGGGTGTGCCGGTGCTGTGGCGGGAGCAACGCCGCGAAGGTTGTCGCGAAATGGGTCACAAGATCACGCGATGAGATGGTCAGGCAGGTGTTGTCCTGAAGCTCCAGGCCACCCACGGTGAAGTTGGCCGAGCCAACCCACACATCGCGCTCGTCACGCAGCACGAACTTATCGTGCATCAGGTGGCGCCCGCGCTCGTGGACCGCAGTGGCATGTGGCAGCAGCCCCGCGTTGGCCAGCGCGGCCTCGGTGCCACTGGGCTTCGGGTCGGCGCTCATGCCGCCAGTACGCTCCTTGCCCCCGTCATAGGCAATCCGCACCCGCACGCCGCGCGCCACCGCGCTCGCCAGCGCATCGAGGATTTGCGGGTGGCGCAGATCGTAGATCGCACAGTCAATCGAGTCGTGGGCATCATCCAGGAAGGCGGCGAGCCGGGCCACCAGGTGGGCATCCAGCCCGGCGCGTTGTGACTGAAAATAGGCTCGAACCCCTTCGAGGGCGAGGGTTGTGCCGTCAACTGTTATCTGATAGACCATGCCAGAATCGACCATGGCGCTCTCACCTCATTTTTTGGTCATTGCTTGCTCTCAGCAGCCATTTTGCCGATGGTAGAACATTACTGGTTGGCCGTCAACGAAGGCAGACAAGTGGGCCAGTTCAGCCATCACAAGCTAGTACTCAGTCCATATTGCAGTTGACAGAGGTCGTAGGCTCATGCCGATGAAAGGAGCGCCTCATACCCGCAATCGCCTCGACTACCTCGTCACCGACTCCCTTCGCCACTATCACGCTTGCGAATCTCTACCTAGCTAAACACCGGCAGCAGGGCTGCGTGCTGGGCGTTCTCACTGCCTGGGTGGATCTTGTCCTGCTCGCCTGATAGGGGGTATACTGCACGGAAAGGAAGGAAGGGAGAGACGCCAACGGCCGCACAGCCTCCCTCGCAGCGACGCTGGCGTATCACCACATGGCGCAGCCCGGACCAGCGCATGCGGCATGTGCAGGTACACGTCACGCTACGAAGACCCAGTGTTGTCGCGGCGGGTATCGCGGTCGTGGTCGTTGCCATCAGCCTCTACCACGACATGGTGACCAGGCAAGAGCTGTTCGCGGTACTCCACACCCTCGTGCTGCTAGGAGCAGTGTGGGTGTTGGCCTTCCTCTGGCGGCGGAGGAGAGGCCATCCATGAGCAGTTTTCGCGGCTTGCCGCCGGTCTTGCGCGTGGCGAGCCTCCTGCGTCTCTTGTTTCCCCTCGGTCTCGTCGCCACGTTCGCGTATTTCGTGTATTTCGTGTATGTGGCCACCGCAGGACGGTGGTCTTCCGCGCATATGGGAATCTACGCCAGTCGGCTGGCGATCATCGCCGTCAATCTCGCCTTGTTGGGCCTGGGCAGCAGCCTCGTTGTGCGCACCTACATGGCGCATGTTCGCCAGCTAGGCAGGGGTCCGTTCCGGCTTGAGTCGTGGCAAAGCCAGGTGCGGGCCATTTTGGCGCTGACTGCCGTGCCGGTCTGCGCGCTCGTGTTGGCGGTCATGATCTCTCCAACCGTTGACGCCTTCCAGTTCGTCTTCCCGGTATCGATCATCGGAGCGATCATGCTCCCTGTGGTCGCTTTCTCGATGGGTATGGGTATCGGCCAGGAAACTAGGGGTTAGCTTCTCCATCACCCATGGCGCAGTATATCTCTCTTCATCCACTCAGCGTGCTGATCAATCAAAAGCTATATGGACTGGCCATTAGCCTGCTCTCTTCATACTGCCGATACGCTGGCTCTTCCCGCATTGGGCAAAGGCTGGACAGCCTACACAAGCTCCGCTATACTCGACTCCAGTCGAACCGAACCTTCACGGCGCATTGCGCATTTCCCGATCGCTGCTCAGTTGTCCTGGGAGATGGCTGGCGGCGAGAGATTGGTGTGGATGCGTACCGTGAGATAGCAAGTCAGGAAAACCTATGTATGTGGGCAAACGTCCGCGCCTCACCAGCGGCGGTGTCCTGGTGGCGCTGCTGCTGACGCTGACGTTGCTGCTGACGGGATGTGGTAGCACGCCATCCAATGAAGTGGATATGGGGGTCGCCGCGTTCCAGCAGACCAATGTCTCGATCAAGGTCGGGCAGGCCGTCCATTTCGTCGATCCGGCAAGCGGTGGCACGCACATCATCTGTGTGGGCGAGGGAGTCAAGTGCGTCCCGCAGGCTGGCGCGCCCGCCGATCTGAATACCGATGAGGGAATGCCCTTCCAGACTGGTGATAGCAAAGACATTGTCTTTCCGACGGCAGGTACCTACCATGTCGTCTGCATCATTCATCCGGGCATGGAGGTTGTCGTCACCGTATCATAGGTCTGTCCTGGTCTTGTGCTGAGTCGCCCTGCGTAGTGCGCTCATCTACCGCTCATCGAGGGAGCCGTCATGCCACAACCTCGTTCTCGCCGTCCAGCGCTCGTGGCTCTTGCATTGCCCGCGCTGCTCGCCGTACTCCTCGCCATTCCGCTGTTCGCGCTCGCCGGGCAGGCGTCTACCGCGCAGGCAAGCGCACAGCGCCCTCCGGCGGCCAACACGCTCTGTCCCGCTGGCTCGCAGTTGCGCAGCTCGCTGCTTGGGCCGCCGTCGCAGTTTGCCCAGGTGATCCACGTCCCCGCCGATAAGCCGACCATCCAGGGCGCCGTGGACGCCGCACAGCCGGGCGATCTCATTCTCGTCGCCCCAGGCACATACCACGAGGCCGTCAAGGTCTGTACCTCCGACCTGACCATTCGCGGCGAGGACCGCAACGAGACGATCCTTGATGGCCAGTCGAAGCTCACCAATGGCTTCACGGTGCAGGCCGATAATGTCATCATCGAGAACATGACCGCTCATCACTACGTAGGCAACGGCTTCTACTGGACGGACCAGACTGGCTACCGTGGCAGCTATCTGACGGCCTACGACAATGGCGACTATGGCATCTATGCCTTTGGCTCGAAGCGTGGCGAGTTCGACCGCTCGTATGCCTCCGGCAGCCCAGATTCTGGCTTCTACATCGGCCAGTGCTATCCCTGCGACGCGCTCATCACCGATGTGATCTCGGAGTGGAACGGCCTGGGCTATTCGGGCACCAACGCGGGCGGCAATCTGATCATCCAGAACTCCGAGTGGGCATACAACAGCGCGGGCATCGTGCCGAATACGCTCGATAGCGAGAAAGGCCCGCCAGAGCGCGGCACGTCGGTTATCGGCAACTATGTGCATGACAACGGAAACGAGAAGGCGCCCTACAACCTCTGGTCGCATATCCCGCTGGGCGACGGCATTCTCGTGCCCGGCGGCGACCTGAACTACATCGCCAACAACCGTGTCGTCAATAACAGCGAGTACGGCATCCTGGTGCTGGGCAACATCGACAAGAATTTCTGGCTGGCGTCGGGCAATGTCGTCAGGGGTAACACCGTCACTGGCTCTGGTGTGGCCGATCTGGCGCTGTCCTCACCCAGCGGCGCGAACAACTGCTTTGCCGATAACAAAGTGGCGACAACGACCCCACCGCTGCTGGAGGTCTCGCATCCCTGCGGCTCGCCCATGACGCTGGTGGGTGGCGGCGACTTCGGCGCGACGCTGCGGCTAGTGGCGAAGTATCTCAATACCGGCTTCAGCACGCCCGGCCCCAGCTATAACCCGCCCGATTATCGCCAGGCGCCCGCGCCCGCCGCGCAGCCGAACATGCCCAATGTTAACGCGGCGCCAGGGCCAATCTTCACCGATGCGTTCCCTGAGGATTCCACCTCGAATGATGGGATTCCGCCCGCTGCCGCAGCCTATACGTCAGGCTACTCAGGAGGTACCGCCATGTTCCAGCCGCTCGGCTTCACTGGATACTCAATCGTGCAGATTCTGCTCTCGTTCTATGGCAACGCGCTCTTCTTCGCGCTCTATGCCGCCTGGATCGCCGTCGCCTTTGTGGAGCTGGGCCAGCGCCAGGAGCTGAGTGCCGGGAAGAAACTGGGCTGGGGCGCGCTGGTCCTCGCTGTGCCGGTCATTGGCCCGTTCGTCTACTACTTCGCCAGTGGCTCGAAGTTGAGCTCGCGCTTCAAGCTCGCCCTGTTGATTGGTGCGCCGGTCTTGTTGCTGGTGGTGACGGTGCTGCTGATGGTGCTCGCTTCATACACGCTGCTCTAACAGTCAGGTAGTGTGGCGAGATTTCGCAGAGAGAACCGGATGGAAGCCTTCGACAGACAGCACCGATGGCCCCTCCGGTTCGTGCTATCCACTCACCGATAGAAATAGGGATCGAGCACCGAGACTTCGGTGATCCTGTCTACTGGAAGGTTATTGCGGCGCGCTGCCCGGCGGATTGCCTCAGGCGAGGGCGCGTCATAGATGCAGAAGGTCTTCGATTTATCCTCGGTGACGTAGGAGTGGACCCAGGTCACCAGGTCATCGGTATTGATGGCGACCACTGTGCGGCAGATGTTCGCGCCTTCCTCGGTCAGGGGAATACGAAGACCATCGGTAAAGGTGCGCTCGACGAGATAGCGTGGCATATTGTCCTCCTTCACCTGGACGACGCGCTGCACTGGCGAGTTGAACGCTCCAGGCATGAAGCAGCATACTTGAGCTGGAAGGTGTGCTACATCGGGGGGAACCCCTACATTGGGCCGACTGTCTACCTATCTTGCTGGCGGGTGGCTTTGGCGATAAGAGCGCTGGCGGCTGAAGCCGCGCCTACGGGCCTTCGCTCCGCTACGGCCGCAAAGCCCGCCGTCGCGGGCTTGACGCACGCTCCGAGCCTCTCAGCGAGGGCGGCGCCTCCTTAAAGTAGGAGGGGAACCCGGCCCAGAAAAGAGCGCACTCGTCTCTGGCTTCTGGCTCCCTTCCCTCTTAGGGGAGGGGCTGGGGGAGAGGGTCTGGGCCAAGCGCCGCCCTCGACGCGACGACTGACAAAGTCAGTCAGGATGATTAACGCGGCTGGCGCACATGTGGCAGTGGCCGGTCATCATTCGGGTCGGACGGAGCCGAAGTGGATGATCCTGATCCTGTTGTAGCCGCACTGCAACTCACCGTGGGGTTCCACATGCTGAATGTGCCGGAAGGGTTGTTCTGCCAGATCCAGGCATGCAGCGAATAGAATGCTGGCAGCCCGAAGCGGTTCCCGTCGGGAGTCAGCATGAAGTGCTGGCCAAAGAGCATCGGCGACGAGCTGTGCGCCGCGTCCCACTGCTGCTGGATGACGACATATTCGACGGCGACCAGACGCAGCTGACCGTTTCCCATTGGCTCGTAGACGAGCGCCTGCGGCTTGTTGGGATCGATCTTCCCAGCCTTGACCAGATCTCCATTGGCGTAGTGGACGCCCATGGCGCCGACACCTGGATTATCGATACACGCAATCCCGGCGGTATCCGTGAGTAGCGCATATCCATTTCCCTGCGCAGTGGTCAGTGAGTGGTAACGGGCGGTTGCGCTACGGACTGGCTGGAGCGGATCGGGGTGAGATATACTCGTCGTCGATCCGTGGGCGAAAGCGACCGCGATGCCAGCCGCGAGCAAAATCACGGTGGCAAAGGCGGCAGCGACTGTCAGAGCAAGTCTGTTGATACGCATGTCAATTCCTCTCGATTCCTCTCGGTTCCTCGTTCATAGGGATCTCAAGAGCGTCAGGAAATGCGCGCTCCATGAGATAACACGGCATGCCATTCCTTCTTGCCTGGCCGACGCTGAAGAGCGTCATCTGCTCCAGGCATCACGAGCATATCCGCGCTAACCCGTGAGTCACATCGGGGGGAGCACCCACATTGAGGAAATCAGACTCCCATTTTGGGGGTGGGTGGATTTGTTGATTGGGGGACGAGACCAAGCTGATAGGCGAGCCGCACCGCATCCGCCCGCGAGCGTACATTGAGCTTGGCCAGCACATCCGAGACATGGTGCTCCACCGTCTTGGGGGTGGTCGAGAGCCGGTCGGCAATCTCCGGGTTACGCAACCCTTCGGCCAGCAGCAGTAAGATCTCCAACTGGCGATTGGTCAGCCCATAGGGGTTCGCCTGGGTGGTGGAGCGCGGGCCACGGGGCAGGCCGCGTACGCCCGCCGAACGCAGCCGCTGTCGTACGATATCTGCCGCAGGCCGCGCGCCTAGCCGATCGAATAGTGCCAACGCTTCGCGTTGAGCCGCCTCATCGCCGTCCATCAGCGCCAGCGCCTGATCGTACGGGCCGCCGATTCGCTCCCAGGCGGCCGCAGCCGCTTGCCAGTCGCCCGCGATCTCCAGTGCGTAGGGTGCGGGCGTCCGCTCCGGCGCCTCACTCATCCGGCCACCACGCCAGAGCCAGATCGCTACCTCGCCCCAGTACCATGGGCGGTTCGATGCATATGCTGGCGCGAAGCCAACGGCAGCTTCGTCGCCGCAGCCCTCGCAGTCGCCCTGGAGCCAGCGCCACTCTGCCCGCGCCGCTGCCACGGGTGAGATGCACTGCATCTCGCCGGTAGCCGCCGCCAGGTCGCGCGCTTCATCGAGTACTGCTTTTACACCAGGATCGCCACGCCGTGCCCGCACCAAGCCGAGGACAAGCAGCGCAGGGATACGATCCGCAGCCTGTATCTGTGGGAGACTTAAGAGCCTTGTGATATGCTCTTCCGCTCCAGTCCAGTCCCCCTGATCGAGCAACGCATGCGCCTGAACTGCTCGCATGCTATCGCGCATCGCGTCCATATCATGCTCGGCACAGTACGTCAAGCCCGCCTGTAAATAGTCTGCGGCCTCGGCATACTCGCGCTGCTTGACGCTGATGTCAGCAAGATTACTGTAGGCGCGCGCAACTTGCTCTTCATACCCTTGATCCAAAGCCAGTCGAAGGCCGCGCGCCATCCTGGCCTGTCCCTTTTCGTCGCCCATGCACACCTCAGCGCTGCCGATGCTGATGAGGGCATAACACACAATCTCGTTCTCGTGGAGACGTTCGGCCAACTCGATGGCGCGCTCGCCCCAGCGCAGAGCGTTGTCGTCATCGCTCACCAGCATGCGCAGTTGTGACATGTTACCGTACGCCATGGCCAGTTCGCGGCTCGGTGGCAGTGTTTCCAGCAACTTTACCGCTTCCTCCGCATACCTCTCCGCATCCGCCCTGTGACCCATATACCAGGCAATGCGCGACAGACGGCGTACTGTATAACTGATCCTCTCCGTCTGATCCAGCGTCCGCCAGATCGCGAGCGCCGTTGTACAAGTCTGGAGCGCTTCATCGATCTGTCCAGTGAGCAGACACTCGTATGAAAGCCCATCCAGCAGCGCGCCTCGTTGCTCATCGTCCAGTTCGCTGGCGTAACGCAGCGCCGTCCGGTAGTGCGCCATCGCTTCACGATGCGCGCCCTTGGCTGCCGCCTGTTGCGCCGCCGCGGGAGCGAATTGGAGCACTGCCGCGCCATCTTCGGCCTGCGCGGCGTGATGAACCAGCCGCGCCAGCGACACCTGCCCTTCACCCAGTTCCATGAACGTGCGCAAGACCTGGGCATTCAACATCCGCCTCCGTGAGGGCGAGAGAGTGCTCTCCACGGCCTGACGCGCAAGCTCATGGCGGAAGTCCACCCTGCCATTCTCAAGCTGCAAGATACCGGACCCCAGGCATTCATCGAGCCAGACATTGTCCACAGCAATCATCGCTTCGACCGTCCGCCACTCCAGCTTCGTGGGCACGACGGACGCCAGATCGAGAAAGCATTGCGCCTCGTACGAGAGCCGCGCAATCCGCCCCAGCACCGCGTCGCGCACACTCGTCGGTGGCCCTGGCATTTCGCTCGCCAGCACCTCTGTGAGAAAGAATGAGTTGCCCCCGGTGGCCGCGTGAAGATTCCCCACCGGACGGCCTGCCTGCTGGGCAAGTGTGGCAACCGCGATCTCGGAGAGCGGTGGCAGCCAGACGCGCGTGACGTTGTCTGATGGCAAATCGCCAAGCACGAGGCGCAGAGGATGATCCTTGGTCAGCTCATCGTCACGGTAGGTCAGAATAAGCAAGGCTGATGTACGATGGATACGCCGCGCCAGGAACTTGACCAGATCGAGTGTCGCCTCATCCGCCCAGTGAATATCTTCGATCACGAGGATAGTCGGCGCGGCTTGCTGTGTAAGCTCATCCAGCATCGTGGCGAAGAGCGTCGCGCGGCTCGCCTCGCCATCGAGGAGCGCACGGAGCGGCGTTTGTAGCTGTAGCGCGATGTCGTAGAGTGGGCCGAGCGGGCGCGGGGTAAAGAGCGCCTCACACGCGCCCCAAAGCGTGCGTGTCTTCGCCTGTTGCTGTTCGAGGAAACGCTCGACGAACGAGGTCTTGCCGATGCCCGCCTCACCGCTAATCAAGGCGACCCGCCCATGTCCATCGCCAGCCTGGCGCAGCAGGTCGTTCAGCGTGAGGAAGAACGGGTCACGCTCGAGTAACTCCACCGCCATCGGGCCACCTCTCCTCCACAAGCGCGTCCGTGCTGTGTGCCATTGCTGTGTGCCGTTGCAGTAGTATGGCATAACGCTATGTGTCTGCATATACATACACCTGTACGACGTCAGACTACAACATGAGGGCGCGTGGTGGGAGGCTGTCATGCGCGGCATGTGCGGTTTTACCACACTGCGCGGAGGGGTGAGGTCTGGAGCTATCTTCAGCGATGATTCTTCGGAAAGAGCGCGGGCCAGAGGTTCACCGCCAGGCAGATGGCGAGCGCCAGACCCAGCGGCCCAGAGAGGCCGAACAGCAGCGAATCCACCAACGCGCCAGCCGGGCCGAGCGCATCGAGCAGCGGCGCGATGAGCAGCGATCCGACCCGTAGTATCGCGGCGCTATTGCCGAGCCAGAGCGTCGCCGTCACCAGTTTCGCCGAGAGGATGTGGCCGCCGGAGAAGCCGGGCGCCATGCGCGGCGCGATGCCGCAGATGAGCAGCGCGATAAAGCCGATGGCGAGGCTGTGGCGGGCGGCATCCAGCGAGAACGGCGCGCCCAGATCCAGCGCGCCCGCGATGCCATCGATCACCAGCAGCGCGCCGCCCACAATCGCCCAGGTATAGGCGCTCGCCACCAGCGCCACGAATGGCCCATAGGCGCTACGGTCGCTCGATATCTGCCGCCGATATGCATGCTCAGCCGCCTCTGGCTCGGGCGCCAGCTTTGCCACTCGCTGTGGCAGCTTGCCCCGCGCGCGCATCAGCCGCATGAAGAGGCTGACGAAGATCAATAGCACGGCGCCCACGAGGAGCGTGCCCAGCCCCTCCAGCCAGCCGACGCCGCTTCCGATGCCCACCAGCGCCAGCGCCAGCCCGCCAAAGTAGCCAATGGCGAGCGGCCAGAACAGCTTCCGGGGAAATGGCTCCAGCCCGGCGTACATCGGCAGCGTCTGCGCCGACATCGTCAGCGCCATCGGAACCAGGAAGCCGAGCAGGCCGAGGGTCACATTGAGCGCGTCGCCGCTGGCTGGCACGATGCCCGCGACCGACGCATCGCCAGCCCCCGCAACATTGAACAGGTTGACGATGGCGGCCAGACCCAGGCTGGCAAAGATACCGACGAGAAAGGGCAGCGTCTTCTGTAACTGCGGGCGGGCGCTGAGCTTCGGTCCCTGCATCGCCGTCGCGATGAGGATGGTCAGAAACCCGATGAATGCGACCGCTTCAAGCGCGCCGCTGGTGACCATCGCGATTTTCCAGATGCCCTGGCCCGTCGCAGCGAAGAGCGGCTGGCCGATACCCCGTAGCACGATACCCGCCACGAGCGTCGCCAGCAGCCAGGGAATTAGCTGTGGATAAGCCAGCCCGGCGCCACGCAGTCGCGGCAGGAAGTGGAACGCAACGCCCAGGACGAAGAGGCCCGCCCAGCCATACAGTTGGAGGTGGCCATGCGCCTGGGCCAGCGCCACCCACCAGGCGCCCGCCGGCACATGGAACGCGCGCGTCAGCGTCAGCACGGTGGCCAGCACAAAGCCGCCACCCGCGCCAATCAGCAGCGCCGCGCCCAGCATCGGCGCGACACGTGAAAATGGTTCCTGGCGGCGAGGCGATTGCCCCGCGGAGGCTACCGTTGCGGCTTGTGACATGAAAACATCCTTGCAGGCTCAGCGTGTTCGTAATGGGTTGCCCGATGGATCGCGACGCGGACTCCACAACGGATAGTCTATGCCCGCGAGCCGATTGATAACGAATGCCTGAACGGTGAGCATCACCACCGCCAGCAGCAAGATGACGAGCTGCCTGGGCTGGGTCAGGATGCCCAGCGAGACGATCAGCGTGGTCGCGCCCGCCGGAGGATGCGGCGACTTCAAGAGCACCATCAGCCCCGAGGTCAGCCCCAGCGAGAGCGCGGCGGCGATGACACGCGGCCCGGTGACACCGACGGCATATGCTGGCCCCGCCATCGTCAGCCCGGTGACGACCAGGCTGAAGTAGCCAGCCACCACGCCAATCGTGTGACCGATGAGCGCGTTGCGAGGTGACGCGGTCGGCGCGGTCGGCGTGTAGAAGAAGAGGAACGCCGTCGGGCCAAGCGAGGGGAAGATGAACGGCGAGCCAGTGACGACGGCCACCATCGCCATGATGCCGATGCTGATGCAGCCATTGATGAAGCTGAAGAGGGCCAGTATCGGCACGCGCGAATAGTGCGCCAGTAGCCACTTGAGTTGAAAGCGGCGAAAGAGGCCCGCCAGAATGTCCGACATCTCGCCGCCGATAGGATGCTGGCTGTCGATGCGATAGCCGTCCCGTGAGGCGGTCGGCCTCTCCGATGCCGCTGGGGTCGCTGGTGTTTCTGGCGTCTCGGTATCACCTGGATCCGAAGTCGTCATGCTCATCCTCGCTGTCTATCTGCTGGCCCCAGCGCCACCGACGAGGCGCCTGCGTGGCCAGAGCGTAATCAGCAGGGTAATCAGGAAGGCAATCAGGCTGGCTCCGGCAATCCACCAGAGGGTATTCGTCCGGCCGGATAATAGCTCGAAAAGCCCGGTGGTGATGAGAAAGAGCTGGATAATCAGGATGGCGGCGACGAGATAGACCTGCCCCTGCACAATGGCGACGAATCCCGGCGAGCCGGTAAAGTCTGGCCCGCGTAGATAACTGGCATGCTCGTCTGGCGTGATGTATCCCGGCGCATCGTCGGGATTGGCGAGATGTTGTCGGCGCATCAACACCTGCTCGTCGTCGGCAATCTGCCCCCAGGCAGGCGCGTCGTGGTCATCATCGTCGTCGTATCGGTCCATCTCGTCCGTCATCGCTCCACCTCCCGCACCGCGTAGACGATGCCACCACTGGTACGCAGCTCGATGATTGGCAGCGGGCGCGTCGGCGGCCCGGCCAGCACGTCACCGGTGAAGGCGTCGAAGAAGCCCTCGTGGCAGGGGCAGTGGAATTTCTGCTCGCCTGGCTGGTAGAGCACGGCGCAGGAGAGATGGGTGCAGACGTCACTGTAGGCCACCAGCCCCTTCCCCGGCAGGTTGACCAGGATGCCCTGCGCGTACTGATCGGGGAAGTTGAAGACGCGCCACTCATTCTCCGCCAGCTCGCCTACCTGCGCCACCGCTTTCACGTTCACGCTGCTGGTAGACCGCAGGCTGCCCACCGCCGCCAGCGCGGTCGTCGCGATGAAGAGGGCGCCGCTGCCCGCCACCAGAAAACGAAGCGTATCGCGGCGCGTCACCAGATCGTCGGCGCGCCAGTGGTACGGGAACTCCTCGCGCCACTGCTGGCCCTGAATGACGGTGCGTAACCGGCGGGCAGACGCGCGGGCGCGACGGGTGCGCGAGGCCTCCTCCGCCGCGATCTCTTCTGGCGTGCGCTCCTGTGCGCTCACTGGCTTCTCGCCACCTGGGTCATCGTGAATATCAGTCATAGCTGCTCCTCAAAACAGGCTGGCGGCTGAAGCCGCGCCTAGGGGATGTGCTCTAGCACATCCGCAAAGCCTGCCTGCGCAGGCTCTAGAGACCATAAGATACGAATGATGCGTCATTGGTGAACTGGCTCAGGTGTGGCTGGCACAGGGGTCGCGGGCACTTCTTGCGGCGTGCGGGGCGACCACGGCTGCGGCGGCGCGCTCCGTTCGGGGATGCCCGCATTCCCGGCCTCCACCCATTCTTCAGCTTCCTGCGCGGTGGTCGAGATGGGCACATTGCCCAGGTTGCCCAACTGCGCCTCCTCGGCCAGCGCCATCAGGTCGAGCGCGTCATCCTGCTCGCGCATCACCACATAGTTGCGGGTGCGCACGCGCTGCTGGCCAAAGTAGAAGACGTTCACTGGCTTGGCGCCCTGCTGGCCGCGTCCCGCCTGAACCCACTCCTCGTAGGTGCCGTAGAAGAGCGCCTGTGTCGGGCAGACAGAGGTACACATGGGAGGCTTGCCCACACTGGTGCGGTCGTAGCAGAGATTGCACTTGCGCATGAAACGGCCCGGCCCATCGAACTTCGGCACGCCGAAGGGGCAGACATAGACGCAGTTCTGAATATTGATGCAGCGTGTCTCGTCCGCCTGCTGCACGACGCCGTCGGGGCTGATGAGAATCGCCTGCGCCGGGCAGACCTGCGCGCAGGGGGCGAGTGGCTCCTCGCAGTGCATGCAGAGCGTCGGCGAGGAGGCGACGGTGTTCCCGCGATTGATATAGTCGATGAAGATCATGCTCTCGCCCTTGTGGGTATCGCACTCGCGACACGCCGCCACACACGAGCGACAGCCGATGCACCGCGAAGGATCGAGAAATATCCGCTTTACCGCCATAAGATGCTCCTGATTATCAGAGGGCGCCATCCGCGGCCTGAGGGCCACGGCTAATTTCTCGCCCCATTCGCCGTAGCGTTTACGCTATGGCCCTCCTCCCCATCAGCTCACCGTTGGCCCCTGCGGCTCGCCCGTGCTGGGCAGGCGACGGCGACGTCCGCGCGCCGCCCGCAACTGTGCCGGATTGACATCTTTCGCCCAGTCCGGCGGCTGCTTTGCCTTCGCAATCGAGGCGGCGCAGACCTTGTATTCAGGAATCTTGTTCATCGGTTCCAGCACCGGATTGGTCAGGATGTTCGCCGCCTGCGTGTGGCTATAATGGTAAGGAATGAAAAGCGTGTCGGGCCGGATCGACTTCACCACCAGCGCCGGAGCGGTCAGCTCGCCGCGGCGTGTCCGCACGGTGACCCAATCGCTATCGCGGATGCCCAGCTCGTTGGCTGTCCGCTCGTGTATCTCCACCCAAGGATAGGGCGCCTGCTCCCGCAGGAACGGCGTGCGGCGCGTCTGGTTGCCGGAGAGATAGTGATAGATCACGCGCCCGGTCGTCAGCACCATCGGATATTCGTCATCCGGCTCCTCGGCGGGCGGCAGATAGGTGATCGGGTGGAACTTCGCCTTGCCATCAGCAAAGCCAAAGCTCTCCTCGTAGAGACGAGGCGTTCCCTGGCTTTCCTCAGTGGGGCAGGGCCAGAAGACGCCGTTCTGCTGCTCGATCTTCTCGTATGTGATGCCGAAGTAGTCGGCTTTGCCGCCCTTGGTGGCGATGCGCAGCTCATCGAAGATCTCGCGGGGGGACTTGTAGGGGAAATACTGCCCTTTGCCCAGCCGCTTCGCCAGGTCGCAGACGATCTGCCAGTCACGGCGCGCGCCCTGAGGCGGGTCAACCGCACGGTTATACTTGATGACACGCCCTTCCAGGTTGGTCGTCGTGCCTTCCTCTTCGGCCCAGACGTTGCCCGGCAGCACCACATCCGCCAGCTCGCAGGTTTCCGACATGAAGAAGTCACAGACGACGAAGAAATCGAGCGCGCGCAGCGCCCGCTCGGTCGTGTGCTGGTCGGGCAGCGAGACCATCGGATTCGAGCAGATCATGAAGCAGCCGCGAATCTCCTCGCGCAGCATCGCGGGAATCATCAACGTCGCCGGGTAGCCCGCATGCGGCATGTCTTTCTCGTCGATGCCCCAGACCGACGCGATATAGGCGCGGTCTTCGGGGTTCTCGATCTCTCGCTCGCCCGGAAGCTGCGAGGCCTTCTGCCCCATCTCGCGCCCGCCCTGGCCGTTTCCCTGGCCTGTCAGCGTCATATAGCCAGCGCCTGGGCGGCCAAAGTTGCCGGTAGCCAGCGCAAGATTCACCGCCGCCACGCCGTTATCCACGCCCTTGCTCTGGTGCTCCAGCCCGCGCGCCGTGTAGATCATCGCCGCGTTTGCCCGCCCGTAGAGTCGCGCCGCGTCGATGATCGTCTCGGGACGCAGCCCGCAGACCTTCGCCACGCGCTCCGGCGGATACTGCTCCACCAGCGCCTTCGTCTCGTCCCAGCCGTTGGTGCGGCTGCGAATGAACTCCTCGTCCACCAGCCCCTCGCGAATGACGACGTTGAGCATCGCGTTGAGCAGGGCTGAATCGGTACCAGAGCGGAGCGGCAGAAAGATATCGGCGGTGCGGGCGATGGGCGTCTGGCGCGGGTCGGCCACGATCAGCTTCGCGCCACGGTCGCGCGCCCGCCAGAGCCAGCTGGTGACGATGGGGAAGCACTCGCCCACATTCGCGCCGATGACGAAGATCACGTCGGAATGCAGCATATCGCTGATGGGATTGGCGGCGCGGTCGATGCCGAGTGAGCGCTCATTGGCCCCCGTCGCGGAGGACATGCAGAGCCTCCCGTTGTAGTCGCAGTGGCGCGTTTCCAGGGCGACGCGGGCGAATTTGCCCATCAGGTAACATTTCTCGTTGGTCATCGAGGAGCCGCTATAGACGGCGACCGCGTCTTTGCCGTGCTGCCCCTGTATCTCGCGGAAGCGCTGGGTGATGGTATCGAGTGCCTCATTCCAGCTTACCGGCTCCAGTGGGCTGTTCTTGCCATTGCGGCGCATCAGCGGCGAGGTGAGGCGGTCGGGATGATTCACCGTCTGGTAGACGGTCGTGCCCTTGGGGCAAAGCATTCCCCGATTCACCGGAAAGTCATAGCGCGGCTCGACGCCGACGACTTTGCCACCTGACACCTTGAGGTTCATGCCACACTGCACGCCGCAGTAGCAGCAGTGCGTCGGCACGTAGCGATCCACCTCTTCATTCGAGCGCCAGGGCGTCTCTTTGGCCTCGTGGAAGTCGTAGGTGTCACGCTGGCCCTCGTGGAAGATGCCTTTATCGACGCTCATCGGGATACTCTGCCTTCCAGGTGTTATTGCCTTGGTCGCATTGTGAACATGGTCCGTTGACGCGGATAGTCCGCTAATCATCCGCTACAGGAAGCGGTTGCCCTGACCACCCATCGCGGCGAGATTCGCCTGGCCGCGCATGATGCGCTTGCAGTCGGGGCAGAAGTCCTGCCACCAGACGTCCGCAGTGGCCGCCTCGCGCCTCGAATGGTCCTCAAATGGCGCTGGCTCCTGCTCGCTCACCGCATAGTTCTGGCCAATGTCGTAGAGCGTTTTCTTGAGATCGGTGACGAAGCGCGCTGGCGCGAACGGCTGCCCGCAGCGCGGACAGGCGCGCTGGGTGGTGTCTTCGCCGGTACGCCAGTAGAGCTCGACGCCGACGGTGGCGGGCCGCTCGATGATGTGGAAGAACTTGCCGAATGGCAGCGAGATCAGCCAGAGCACGACAATCGCCTGATGGGTGAGCGAGATGAACCAGTAATATGCCCCGCCGAAGAACGCGCTATCGGCGGTGAGCGCGAGGCCTGTAATGACGATGGCGAAGAGCAATGCCAGCGGCACGATATCAAAGCGGAAACGCTGGACGGCGATCAACGCGAGATCGTGGAAGCGCCGATGGAACGCCAGAATTAGCCCGATGAGCAGCAGCGCCGCCGAGAAATCGAGCGCGTGATAGATGACGAAGCCAAAGGGCGAGGTCGGATCGAACGAGAAGAGCTGGAAGCCGAAGACCCAGATCTGTTGCTGCTGCAAGGTGTTGGCAGGCTGGGTGAACCGCAGCCAACCGAAGGTGAGCGGGAAGGTGATGAGGCAGGAGATGACCACGCCCCAGAAGATGCACTGATGCGTCACCCAGCGATACCAGGCGCGCCTGCGGATGAATTGCTGCGTGAAGAGGTCGAGAATGGCGAGCGGGATGAGCGTCGTATAGCGGTTGAAGTTCTGCAGCGAGAGAAAAAGCTGCCAGCTACGCCAGAAGTAGCGACCGGTCTGCGGGCGCATCAGCCAGAACGTGTATTTATACGTGACCGCCGCCAGCGCGAAGATCGAGGCGACGGCGTAGCCGATGAGCGCGGAATCGAACCAGTGGAAGCCGCGCGAGCCGAGGGCAATCAGCATGACCAGCCCCAACGCTGCCGCCACGCCGAAGATGATCGCCATACCGCGCTGCCCAAGCCGCGTATCCATCTCGCCATCTCCTTCGCTGCTTCAATAGCGCTACTATCTCGATTTCGCGGCAGTGGTCATACCACCCCACTATAGTGCGCTCGTTCGGGGAGACGCGCGCTGCGACAAATGTCACACTACGCTCACCATCTATCATAGCACGATGGAATGGCGCGGCCCTACAAAGCAAAGTCACGCCTGCATCAGAACGTGAGCCGCAGCCAGGAACCTTTCTGTAACGCTTCAGTAACGATCACATGCTATGCTATGCGGCATCAGCACAGTCGTTCGTTTTTGCGGGTACGCTGATGAGCGGAGCGATCCCTGTGAGCGATACAAAACGTGAGCTGACACGGGGCGGCATTGTTCGCCTGCGCGGCAAGGCGCTGCTGATGGCGCGCATCGTCTGGATCGCGCTCGTCATCATGAACCTGGTGTCGTTCGTCGCTGGCATTCCCGGTCTTTTCGCCGCCGCTGAGCAGGTCTGTCCCCAGGGATGCAGTTTTGTACCACAGCAGCAAAAAGCGCTTGCAGACATCGGCATCAGTATGCAAGCCTATGCCACGATCGTTGTTGCGCTTGCCATAGTGATCGCGCTTGTCTCGCTGGCAATGGGGGTACTGGTGTTCTGGCGGCGTCCCGATGAGTGGATGGCGCTGATCGTCGCCCTGTTCCTGGCAGTAACGCCCAGCGGCAATATCAGCGCACTCAGCCCATCGAGCGGCCTATCTGCGACCACATTCACGGTCACTCTCCTGCTCAGCTTGCCACTCCGCGCCGTGTATTATGGCGCCGTTCTCATTTTCCCCAGCGGTCGCTTTGTGCCGCGCTGGTCGTGGATATTGCTGGTGGCGTGGATCGTGTTTATCGTGGTTTTCAATACACTAGGGAATACCGTTGAAATCCTGGCTCTTGGCTATCTCGTCCTCTACGTCGGCGCCATCGCCTGTCAGGTCTATCGATTTCGTTACGTTTCCAATGCGGTGCAGCGCCAGCAGACGAAGCTTGTCGTCTTTGGTTTCATCGCGTCGCTGCTTGCCAACCAGATCTTCTGGCAGACTAATAGCCTGCCTTCGCTCCAACCAACGATCTATGGCCCGGTCACTCTGCTATGCTATCTGGTAACCCTCCTGGCGTTGCCGCTTTGTTTCTTCCTCGCGATTCAACGCTATCGGCTCTATGAGATTGACGTGCTGATTCGGCGCACGCTGATCTATGGCTCACTCACCATCATGCTGGCGCTGGTGTATCTTGGCGGGGTTATTGGCCTGCAAACGCTGCTCAACGTCTTTGCCCGGTCGCGTGGTGGCGCGGATTTCTCGCCGCCGGTCGTCGTTCTCACCACCCTGCTCATCGCCGCGCTCTTCCAGCCCTTGCGCGCCCGCATCCAGCGCGCGGTGGATCGGCGGTTTTATCGCAGCAAGTACGACGCGCGCCACGCCATAGAGCAGTTTGGCGCATCCCTGCGCCAGCAAGTCGATCTTCCAGCCCTCACCAGCCAGCTCGTCGCGGTGGTGCAGGAGACGATGCAGCCAGCGGACATCTCGCTCTGGCTTGCGGACAAATCGTCCCCACCGTCAGCAGGGGACCGCCCGTAGGCGCTGTCTTCTGACCTACCTCGGGTCTCAGCCGATATATTCCTTGAAGGTCGGTGTCATCTCGATGCCCAGTACGTTCGCGACGTTTCTACGCACCGCCTAAATCAGCCGGGTGGCCGGTTTTCTTCCTGAGATCTCAGTCCGTTGGCTGGGGTCACGTTCCATTGGTTCGATGGGTCATAAGAGGGCATCTAATTGAGTGGTATGCGTAAGTCATGGCTGTTGGAAGCTGAGCCGTTGGCCGAAGTTGTGTTGCGTGAATGGCTGGAAGCACGTGGCTGCCCGGTGCAGAAATGATGCGCAAGGGATGGTGGCTCGTGGCCCCAGCCGCCATCGGCTTCGACCTGCTGCTAATCCGGCGCCCGTTCGATGCGCCGGATGACCCCAAGAAACTGGCCTACTATCTTACCTTCGCCCTGGTCGGCACGCTCCTGGAGACGCTGGCGGCGGTGGCGGGGCGCCGCTGGACCATCGAGGAGAGCTTCGAGGTCGCCTACTGCTCCATTCCTAAAAACTGGTATAGATTATGCGGGCTAGTGGGGCCAGGAGGTACCCTATGCCCAAATTACTTGCTGCGCGCCCACCGCTTGATGCGGCCGAAGAACGCCACGTGCGCCACTTGGCGCGCAGTCATCATGCCCCCGCCGATTGGGTCTTCCATGCCCGGATGATCGCGCGCAGTTGGGATGGGCTGCGCACCGGTGCCATCGCAGCGGAACTGCACTGCCATCCCCAGACGGTGCGCGAGCGCTTGCAGGCCTTCACCGCATGCGGGCTGGACGGGCTCGGCATGCAGCCGGGCAGCGGACGCAAGCCACGCCTCACCGAGGCCGAGCGCAGCGCCATCATTGCCCTGGCGCGCACGACTCCACCTGGCAAGCTGGTCCCAGAGCCGGACAGCGGGGAGGTGCGGGCGACGACGACGAGGAGGGGGTGGCGGAGTGGACGCTCGATGCGCTGGCGGAGGCGGCTCAGTCCCAGGGCATCGAGGTGGCCCGCAGTCAGGTGCGGCGCATCTTGCGGGCCGAGCGCGTCCGCTGGCGGCGCACCCGCCTGTGGGCGACGAGCGCTGATCCGGAGTTTGCCCCAAAAGGACGCAGATCGTCACCCTCGATACCGACCCGCCAGAGGGGGCGACGGTCCTTGGTGTCGACGAACTCGGGCCGGTGACGCCGCGCACCTTCCCCCCGGCTCCCGGCTGGTCAGCCGATGGGCACCGGATCAAGGCGCCCCTCTTCAGTCTACAGCCGCGGCTACGACAAGGCGTGGATCTAGGGGGCGCTGCGCGTGCGCGACGGGCAGGCCCTCACTCAGACTGCCCCCTCGCGCAATACCGCAGGCTATCTGGAGCTGCTCGGCGCCCTTGACCGCGACAACCCCAGAGGGCGACCTCTCTCTGATTACCGACAACCTCTCCCGCCACACCAGTGGCCCCATCCGCGACTGGCTCGCAGACCATCCGCGCGTCCACCAGGTCTTCATTCCCGTCGGCGCCTGGTGGCTCAACCTCATCGAGGGCTGGTGGCGGCTCTTCCGGCGAGCGGCTTACGCGGGCCAGTGCTTTGCCGATCGCGCCGAGATCGCCTGCGCCACGCGCCTCGCCACGGCCCAACTCAATCGGCGCGCCCATCCCTGGGTCTGGGGCCGTCCCGCCCCGCCACATCGCCCGTTTCGTCGTCACTTTGTGTACTGCCTATGAGGAACAACGCACTAGGGTGAGGTCGAGCTGGATCACACGAGGTGTGCCACTACCAGCGCCTCTATCGCCACATCACGTTGGCGATAGAGGCGCTGGCCTACCTGGCGATCGTGCGCTCACAACTGCCTGGGATCATACGAAAAGGGGCCTTCTGGGTGAGCTTGCAGCGCACAGCAAGCTGTGCCCGCTTACGGTGCTAGAGGTGCGACGCCTCCTCTATCGCCTGGTCGTGCCACCACCGGAGGCCGTGCTACACGGATCGCACTACCGATGTCGCTTGGCCCAACATCTGCTGCTGTAGTATTTGACAGTGCGCATACTAGACAGTGCGCATACCGCGGCCTTACGGCGGATCACTACTACGGCAGACGCGCCAACCCATCAACTTGTACGGCCGGGACCGCGGGGATCACCGGAACCGACGGAGCTACGGGTAGCTCCTGTGGCTCAGATGTATGGCTCGCACGACGAAGTATCTCCGCCAAAGGGGCAATGAGGTCAATAGGCAACGGGAAGATGATTGTGGAGTTCTTCTCGACAGCGATCTCGGTCAGCGTCTGCAAATAGCGCAACTGAAGGGCCGCTGGCTCCGTCGCAATGACCTTCGCCGCGTCGGCAAGAGTCTGCGCAGCCAGGAACTCGCCCTGCGCCAGCAGCACCTTGGCCCGCTTCTCGCGCTCGGCCTCGGCCTGCTTGGCCATGGCGCGCTGCATCGTCTGCGGCAACTCCACGTCCTTCATCTCGACGGCCGTCACCTTGATGCCCCAACGTTCGGTCCGCTCGTCGATGACAGTTTGCACGCTGTGATTGATGACCTCGCGGTCGCTCAGGAGTTGATCGAGCGTCGACTGGCCCAGGATGCTGCGCAGCGTCGTCTGGGCGATCTGCACAGTCGCCCGGTAAAAGTCTTGCACGTTGTTGATGGCGTCGTTGGGGTGCACGATGTAAAAATAGAGCACGGCGCTTACTTTGACAGTGACGTTATCGCGCGTGACTCCTTCCTGCGGCGGTAACTCAATCGTCACTACGCGCAAATCGACTTTGCGCGTGCGGCTGATGAGCGGGGGTACCCAGAAGACACCCGGACCCTTCGCGCCGATGAGGCGCCCGAGGACGAAAATGACGACCCGTTCGTATTGGTAGACAACGCGCAGGCCGGAAAGCCCGAACAGCAGCAGGAGGATGACAATGATTCCTCCAATGAGACCGATTGTCGCACCTGTGTTCATCCAGGCTGCTCCTTCTCTCATACCCGGTGGTTGCACTGCCCACAGTAAGCCGACGGCCAGAAAGCGCTCGCGCGGTTGTGAACTGCTCTTCGTGACCGCCTACTCCCCGCCTTTAGCCCGATCAAACAGGCGTTCTCCACGATCAAGGCACTCCGGCGCGGGCTGGTCGTGCCCATGTGCGAGGCGCTACTCGAAGCAGTGGCCGTGGCTGTGTGCGCCATCACCCCGTACGATGCGCTAGCCTGGTTTGCCCATGCCAGATACTCCCTGCCCGCCTTTCATTCTTGAAGAATTGCTCTAGTTTTACAGTTGCATTTACGGGTCATGTGGGAGCCAGGTGACGCTGGTAGTGGCAGCGCCTGGCCAGCGCCTGGTGGCGGCGTCGCCACTCAGACCAACCGACCACCTGGAACGCTGCCTCCGCTGAGATCGCCTGCCCTAACGCCCAGAGCACATGCCGAATCTCAGGGACGGTCAACGGGACGAGCGCGGCGCTCAGGTCGACTGGCTGCTGATACGGCCCCCTTTTGCGACCTCGGTCGCGGTCTCGCCAGAAGGCAGCGGCTCCTGCTGGGTCGGCTGGGTGTGCTGAGCGTGTAGCCGCGCGCGCAAGGCCGCGCGCAAGGCCGCGAGGTAGGCCAGCGCGAACATCGCCAGCGTCATATGGCGGTACCAGCCCGCCCACCGCCGCACTTCGTAGTGATCCAGCCCCACCTCACCCTTGGCCAGTGCAAAGCTCTGTTCAATGCGCCAGCGCTGTCCCGCCACGCGCGCCAGCGTCTGGAGCGTGGTTCCGGCGGGCGCAAACACCACGTAGTACGCCAGGTCGGTCGGATCACTGCGACTGCGACGCACCAGCAACCAGTGCTCCCACTGCCGCTCCTCTGCGGTGAGGTGCAGCCGCGCCAGTGGCACACGCGCCCAGTCGTACCAGCGGGGCCCCTTCGCGCCTGCGCCTGCTGAAAGCCGTTGCCACGCCTCAGCAGGAATATGCTCAGCAATGACGTCGGCGCGCGGCTGGCCCCACTGCTTGTCGAGTACGGCCCACAACGGCTCGTCTTTGGCGACCGCCAACACAAACGGCTGCTCCTGCTGCTCCAGCCAGACCCGGAGCCGCCGGTCGCCACCGTAGAGGCTATCGCCTGTCACCCAGGCCGCAGGCACGTCTGCTTCCCGCGCCCGCTCCAGCATCTGGCGGGCCAGTTCAGGCTTGGTGGCAAATGCCACTGCCTCCGGCACGCCCGCCTCACGGCGCCGTTCTGCGTCGTCCGCCCACTCGCGGGGCAGATAGAGTTCCCGGTCGAGCAGCACATGCCCTTCCGGCGCCGCGTAGGTCAGAAAGACGCCGATCTGACAGTTCTCGATCCGCCCCGCCGTCCCACTGTACTGCCGCTTGACGCCCACGGATTTCGTGCCCTGTTTGAGAAAGCCCGTCTCATCAATCACCAGCACTGCGCGTGGGTCGCCCAACTGCTCCACCACATACGCGCGCAGATCGTCGCGCACCGCATCGGCATCCCACTTTGCCCCGGCCAACAACCGTTGCATGCCATAGGGACGCGCCTCGCCGGCATGCTCAGCGAGCTGCCAGCCGTTCTTGCGCTCGACTGGACTCAGTAACCCGTGAAGATAGCGCCCCATCCGTTGGCGTTGTTCTGAGCGGGCGAAACGCGGCCCAATGCGCTCCTGCACCTCAACCAATCCCTCGCTCCAGGAACCAATCTCCTTTGTGGTCAGTTCGCTTGTCTCCCGTGTCTCCATGACCTGACTCCTTTCGGCTTCACGTCATTCGAGACACATCACGCCGCTATCTGCAACTGTAAAACTAGGGCCTGTTTGCACTTTTACAACCAGATCAGGATGGCGGCGATGGTGACCATCGCCAGGAAATTGACCGCGAGTTTCTCGTACCGTGTCGCCACCCGGCGGAACTGCTTGAGCCGATTGATGCAGCGCTCCACTTGGTTGCGCTCTCGATAGAGCTCCCGGTCAAAGGTGCGCTGCGGGCGCTCGTTGCGCTTGGTCGGGATGGTGATACCGATGCCATGCTGGCGCAAGTAGCGGCGGACTGTACGGCTGCTGTAGCCCTTGTCGCCGACGAGGCGCTTGGGGCGTCGGCGCGGCCGACCTCGCCCGCTCGGACGCTTGACGGCTCCCGCCTCCAGGAGCGGGATGAAGACGCTCTGCTCGTGGCGCTCACCAGCCGTCAGCAGCAGGACGAGGGGCTTGCCGCCTCGCTCGGCGCGGATGTGGAGCTTGGTGGAGAAGCCGCCTCGGCTCCGCCCGAGCGCTTGCTGGTCCTGCCCCCTTTGACGCGCCGGGCACCGGCCGCGTGTTGGTGGGCGCGGATGCTGGTCCCATCCACAAAGTGCGCCGACCAGTCGAGCCGCCCCGCCGCATCCGCCTGCTGCTGGAGCGCCGCCAACACCGTCTGCCAGACGTCTGCCCGCACCCAGCGGTAGAATTGGGAGGCCACCGTCTCCCACGGGCCGTAGCGCTCCGGCAGGTCGCGCCATTGGGCGCCGGTGGCGTGAATCCACAGCATGCCGTTGAGCAGACGGCGGCGGTCACGGGGCTGCGGCCCGCGCTTCGGTGTCGGGAGCAGCGGCTCCAGCCGCGCCCAGTGCTCGTCGGTGAGTTCGTGTCGGTGTCTCATCCTTTCAGTCTATGACACAACTGCAAACACGCCCTAGTACTCGGGCATCGCCGGAGCGCCGGCCGTCTCCTTCTCCGGAATGTCGGTGATCAGCGCCTCGGTGGTCAGGATCATGCGCCGCGATCGAGGCGGCGTTCTCCACCGCGGAGCGCGTCACCTTGGCGGGGTCGATCACGCCAGCCTCGACCATGTCCTCGGTCTTGTTGGTCGAGCACGTTGTAGCCGATATTCAGGTTGTTCTTGTGCTCGCTTCTGCTCCCGGCGCACCGCCTCGACGACCACCGCGCCGTCCTGCGCCGGCGTTGCGGCGATGTTGCGCAGCGGCTCCTCGAGCGCGCGGCGCAGAATCTGCGATGCCAGTCGCCTCGTCGCCCTCCAGCTTAGCTCGTCGAGCGCGGTCGATCGCGTTGAGCAGCGCCACGCCGCCGCCCGGCACGATGCCCTCTTCGACCGCCGCGCGGGTCGCCGAGAGCGCGTCCTCGACGCGGTGTTCTTTTCACTTCAGCTCGACCTCGGTGGCCGCGCCGACCTTGATCACGCCGACGCCGCCGGCCAGCTTGGCCAGCCGCTCCTGCAGCTTCTCGCGGTCGTAGTCGCTGGTGGTGTCCTCGATCTGCGCCTTGAATCTGCTTGATGCGCGCCTTGATCTCCTTCTGTTCGCCCTCGCCCTCGACGATGGTCGTCTCGTCCTTGTTGGCGGCGACGCGGCGCGCCTGGCCGAGGTCCTCGAGCGTGCGTGTTTCGAGGTTGCGGCCGGTCTCTTCGCTGATGACCTTGCCGCCGGTCAGGATGGCGATGTCGTGCAGCATCGCCTTGCGGCGATCGCCGAAGCCCGGCGCCTTGACCGCGAGCACGTTGAGCATGCCGCGCAGCTTGTTGACGACCAGCGTCGCCAGCGCTTCGCCGTCGACGTCCTCGGCGATGATCACGATGTCGCGCTTGCCGATCTGGACCAGCTTCTCCAGCACCGGCACGATGTCCGCGACGGCGCTGATCTTCTTGTCGGTGATCAGGATGTAGGCTCTTCGATCACGGCCTCCATGCGGTCGGGTTGGTGACGAAGTAGGCGCAGATGTAGCCGCGGTCGAACTGCATGCCCTCGACGTACTCGGTCTCGAAGGTGATGCCCTCGGCTCTCCTCGACCGTGATGACGCCGTCCTTGCCGACTTCTCCATCACCTCGGCGATCAGGTTGCCGATCTCGGGTCTGCGGCGGAGACCGTGGCGATCTGCGCGATTTCCTTCTTGTCCTCGACCGGCATGGCCTGACTTCGCTGATATCCTCGGCGACCGCGCGGACGGCCTTCTCGATGCCCTGCGCAGCAGCATGGGGTTCGCGCCAGCGGCGACGTTCCGCAGCCCCTCGTTGACGATGGCCTGGGCCAGCACGGTCGCGGTGGTGGTGCCGTCGCCGGCGACGTCGTTGGTCTTGGTGGCGGCTTCCTTGAGCAGCTGCGCGCCCATGTTCTCAAACGGGTCTTCGAGCGGATCTCTTTGGCGACGGTCACGCCGTCGTGGGTGACGGTCGGCGCGCCGAACTTCTTGTCGAGCGCGACGTTGCGGCCCTTGGGGCCGAGCGTGGTCTTCACGGCGCTCGCCAGCATGTCAATGCCCTTCTTCAGGGAGCGGCGCGCCTGCTCGTCGAATATGAGTTGCTTAGCCATGTTGATTGTTTGCTCCTCTTGAGAGGTCTTGATCGGTCGTGTCCATCCGTCTCAGGGCAATAGTAAAGACGCCCAGCGGTGTCGACTGCCCCGAGGGTGATGGAGAGAGTTAGCGTTCTTTGTGCAGGATCGCCAGAATGTCGGACTCGCGCAGGACCAGCAGGTCCTCGCCGTCGAGCTTGAACTCGGTGCCGCCATACTTGGCAAAGAGCACCGTGTCGCCGACCTTTACCTCCATCGCCGTGCGCTCACCACTATCAAGCAGCTTGCCAGTGCCGACCGCAATCACCTCGCCCTCCTGGGGCTTCTCCTTCGCGGTATCGGGAATGACAATACCTGAGCGCGTCACTTCCTCTTTGCCTGCCGGCTTTACAATCACCCGATCGCCGATCGGCTGCATCTTGTTTGTCATGTGTGCTTCCCTCCTCAAGGACCTGGGCTCATAGTGGCGTCTCGCGGTCTTGCGCGTGCGTCCGTTGAGCCCGAGACATTGCCGCGTTGGCGCACTCAAGCCGCAGAATACACCCCGTCTAAGTATCGCGCAGTTGACGTTAAAGGCGTGTTGGATGGAAGAGCCGCGCATGGAGCTCTCGCATGATCTGCTTCGGAAAGATGCCCAAGAGGGCATAGGCGGCCAGCCCAAGCACCACCCAGTCGATCGCGGCGTCCGCTGGGGCATTGACCAGCGGGCCAAGCACGGGCACGAGGCTAGCCAACACTGTCGCGACGATACCTTCGGGCGGCAGCACAGCCACCAAAAGCATCAGGAGGGGTGCGAGATAGAGCAGCATTTCGTGACCACAAATTATTGACTTACGTTCAGCAAACAGAGTGTAACACGTATTTGAACCAAAGTCAATAGTATATTGAACCAAAGTCAATTATGTGGTAGTGTGTCCTCTGTCTGGCACGCGTGCCAGACACGAGCGCATGATGCGAACCGATTCACCAGAGGACATTCCTAGTCGCTGGTTGGTCAGGTTGGGGCGGAGAGAGGTCAAGGGGACGAGAGCGAGCGAGGTGGGCGAGGAGCGCGGCCAGTTCGGGCGGTGGGGCGCTCTTGGACCAACGTTGCCAGTATCCCTGCAGCCGAGCCCAGGGACAGAGCCAGCTGCGCACCCGCCGCAGCGTGGCGCTCCAGACGACCCGCTCCCCGGACGCGGCGACGTCTGTGCTCACCGGTGGGGGCGCTGGAATGCGGGGCAGGTCAAGCTCCTCCTGCGCAACCCGAAGTTCTGTGGTCAGGGGCGCGCGCTGCGCTGGCAGTCACAGTACGCGCCTGAGCGCCATCCCGACACCCATATCGTCCGCGACGTGCTGCATACGCACGACCGCATGACCAACCCGGACGAGTGGCAGGCGGACACCTTCCCCGTCGCGCCAGAGGCTATCCCACCCATCATCTCCCCAGAGCAGTTCACCCGCGTCCAGGCGAAGCTGAAGGAGGCGGCGGCGCTGCACAATCGCGGTGGCGCGCGCCGCAACGACCCGGAGGCAAGGCATGCGCTGCTCGAAGGGCACTTTGTCCGCTGTGGGCAGTGTGGCGGCAAGATGACGCGCTACTGGGCGAGCGACAAGCAGCGTCTCCACTACCAGTGCAACAAAGACGCCAGCGTCCCGACCTATCCGCATACCCATTTCTCGGTGCGCGCGGACACGGTGGATACGCTGGCGGTGCGGCTCTTGGCAAAGGCGTTGACTGACCCGGAGAAGGTTCTGGAATTGGCCGACGCCGCTGAGCAGCGCCTCGCCGACGCGGAGGTGGACGCCGACGTGGCCGCGAGCGCCCTGGCCGCGACCCGGCAGCGTATTGTCCACCTCAGCGCCCAACAAGATGAACTGCTCGTTGCCCAGAAAGCGCTCAGCAGTGTGCCGGGGATGGAGCAGCAGATTGCGGGTATCCGCGCACGGCTCGCCCAACTCGACGCCGAGATGGAAGACGCCCAGGCCGAACGCACACGCGACACCGCGCCACGCCACGCCCACGCCACCGAGCGGGTCGCATGGCTGCGGGCGATGTTCACCGCGCGCGAGACGCTGGTGAACTTTGCCCGCAGCGCGCCCGACGAGTCTGGCGACCCGGCGCTGCGGATGGGCCTGCCCAGCATCCAGCTAGGCTCAGACGGCGCGCTAGAGTCTGCGCAACACCTCTCGCTCGCCCAGGCTGCGGCCCTGCTGGGCGTTGGGGAAGACGACCTCGCCGCACTCGACCTCCCCATTACACGCGGGGAGCCGTTCCGCTACCGCACGGGTGAGAATGAGGAGCAGCCGACCTGGGCGAGCGAGGTCGCGGCGGATACGGTGGCGCAGGCTGACGTGGTGTACCTGCTGCTGCTGCGGATGGGGCGTGAGCGCCTGCGGAAGCTCCTGCGGGACATGGATGCGGTGGTGGTGGTCAATCGGGGTCGGAGCCGGGAAGAGTATCTGCTCCACGGCGCAATTCCGCTGGAGCGGCGCGTCAGTCTTCAGATGTTCAACACGTTCAAGATTGAGGTACGTACAGACGGCTCGAAGCTAAGCGCCTTGCAGTAGATCGACGCTTTGCCGAAGAAGATAAGCTGCGCCTGAAGGTAGATGTCTAGCTGCATGTCTACCGGCACGGAGAAGCCAGTGCCGCGATCAATCGTCTTCGCGAGGTCGTCGTCGGAGAAGCCCTCGACGAGCGCCTTCATCTCCTCGTCCATCTGCTGATACCACGCCTGAAGCTGCGCCACACTGGTCTCGATGCCCGGCGTCTCGTTGTGGTATGACCAATCCTGCTTGAAGGACTTCAGCGACTGGATATAGCTGTATTCGACATCGCCCGATTCGCGGCACACCGCGCCGAGCGTCACATTCTCACCGCCCGGGTTGAAGGCGAGATGCTCATCGTTCAGCGCGTCGAGCAATTGCAGGCGCATGCCATGCGTGCCCTCGATCCACGGCCACTTTTCCTGAAAATAGCGGTTCACTTATTTCCTCCTGCGCTGTTGTCCAAAGAACGTTTGTTCTTAATATGTAGTGCGCGTAATCGCCTCGCGTCAACCGTTGCACGATTGCGTATTACACCTGTCGATTTTCGTCGCGGCGCTCGGTGGGCCGAATCCAGAGCGAGAGGTGCGCTGGTTGCATCGTATCCTTCACGACACGCAGCAGTTGGTCGGTGAGCGTCTGCAAGTCCACCTCCTGCCGGAGCGTCGCCGCCAGCCGTTCCAGCGTGCGTGCGGTATCATAGCGGCGCCGATAGAAGCGGCGGTCAATTCCACGCTGGAGGCGACGGCGTAGCGGCTGAAAGAGCGCGGCGACGACGAGCGTGGAGGCGACGATAGCCAGCGGCGACTCCTTCTGGATGCCGGTTACTGCCTGGATGAGCGCCTGAGCGCCAACCACACCAAGGAAGTAGACGCCAGTGAGGATGGCCGTCAGCGCACCGTAAACCAGCGTCCGGTTGATGAGCAGATCGATATCAAAGAGCTGATGGCGCAGGATGGCGATGGCGAGCGAGATCGGGACGAGTAGCATTACCCCGTAGCTGGCCGCCAGAAATGCTGGAACGCTGAACGAGAGTGGCTGCGTGGTGGAGAAGAGCAGCGGTGTCAGAAACGTCAGCGCCAGGAAGCCAATCAGCGCGATGGCGAGACCGAAGACGACCCACTTGGTCTGCTGGCGCTGCACCGGGGTCGAGACGCGGCGATAGCGATAGACCTGCGCCACCACAACCGAGAGGACGAAGCCCAGGAAGCCAGCGGCCTGAAGCAGCGGCGGATAGCGCAGTGGGTCCAGCGATGAGGCGGGCGCGAAGAACTCTGGCAGTTGTGGCAGCAGCCAGGCGAAGGCGACCCAACGCGTCCACCAGGGCACGAAGCGGCCATCCGGGAACAGATAGCAGAAGAAGCTGAGGCACGCCGAGCCGAGGTAGCGCAACCCCATCACCGGCAGCCACCACTGCGGATGCAGGGCCGCCAGCGCGGCGGGCGCATCGGGAAAACGCGCCACGCCAAAGAGCAACAGGGTGAATGCGGTAAAGAGCGCCATACGGTCATTGCCGCCACGCCAGATCATCAGCAGGGAGATGAGAAACCAGCATGCGCTGGAAATGATGTTGAGCGCGACAAAGGCGTTGGCATAGGTGGCGAGCGAGAATCCTAGCCGCGCCAGCGCCTCTGCCTGTGCGGCGGTGAGTTGTCCGTTGGCGCAGGATGTTGTGGGGCAGAGCGTCTGCATCTGTGTGGCGTAGGCCGGGAGGCTGATGACGAAGATGCTCACCGTCAGCAGCGCCGCCGCGCCCCAGAGCACACGCGCAAGCGCATACCCAGTGGTGGCTTGTCGCGTATTCGGCTGGCTGGGCGCGTCAGCTATATCAGCTATATCAGCTGTCGAGGGTTCGGGCCGCATGAAGGTACCACCTTGTGTCATGCGCATCACGTATGATGCTGCGCGCGTTCCGAAGTGCCATCACGCTACACACCATACCATGCGGCACACTGTCAGCGACATGCGATGTAACCCCTCACGTACTGTTGAGTATAGGCCTCATGAACTCGTGGCGAACAATCAGGATGTGATGTGTGGATGGGGGAGCGCCTCATGGCTGGCAACGCAGGACATACGAGCGAGGGACCAGTCGCGCCCGCCACCTACCGTTGCGCCGTCGCCACCTGCCACCGACGCTCGGTTGCCAGTTGCTTCGAGTGCGAGCGCTTCTGTTGCGAGCGCCATCTTAGCGCTGTCTCGATCCTGACGGCAACCTCTTCGATTTGCGTGCATGTCTGCCCGACCTGCCTGCAACGTTACCGCGCCGATCCTGAGATTCAGCCGCTTCTCACGAGCGTCGCGACGCGCTTCCTCGTGGATTAAGCCGAAACTTTCCCGAATGCATTCAGGCCACCTCCAGGACTAGACACACCCTGCTACTAATAGAGTCTGGGGCTGAGGGCTACTACCTTCATGCCTAAGTAATCCATGGAGTGAAAGCTCGGTAACCCGCGGGCTATATACTCCGCTTGACTGACAAATGCTTGCCTAGTATACTGGCGGCATGAGCTATAGAGCTATAGAAATTGCGTGGACGCCACGCACAATCTCTGAATGGGCCACCTTCTCGACCAGTCGCCGAGAGGCCGCGCGTCTCTGGAATGCGCTGGTGTTGAGGCATCACCGTATACGTCGCTTAGGTTGGCGTTGGCCGAATCGCATGCGCTGGCAGCGCTGGGCCAAAGGACGTTATCCTGGTATGTCCGCCCAATCAGCGCAACAGATCGTTGGTGAGTTCTGCGAGGCGGTAGACTCGTGCCGCCAACTCCGCAAAAATGGCCATGCGGAAGCGCGCTATCCGTGGCGGCGGCGGCACTATCATGATCTCATTTATACCAACCAGGACGCTCGCATTCGCGATGGGCGACTGATTCTGCCTCACGGCCAAAGCGGCACGCTGCGAATCACATTGCCCAGCACTGTCACGCTGCCTGGGCGTCTTATGGAGGTGCGACTCTCTTATGGCGTTGTGCGCCTCATCTGCGAAATACCGGACGAGAAGCGACCCCAAGAAACAATCATCGGTGTGGACTTGGGCGTAAATATGCTGATTGCCGCCACCGATGGCCAGAAGATCATCCTCATCAGTGGGCGCGCAGCTAAGGCAACCATCCAATACCGCAACAAACGACTTGCCCAACTTCAGCAAGTTCAAGCGAATAAACTGAAGGGATCACGCCGCCACAAACGGGTACAACGTTGCAAGTATCGGTTACTGGGCAAGGCACAGCGGCGCATTCGGGACCTCTGCCACAAGGCGACCAGAAAGGTAGCAGCTGCCTTCCCTGGTGCAACATGCTACGTTGGCGAGCCGTTCAACGACGCCGCAGGGCGCACCGACAGAGTGTCGGCCCAGCAGGTAAGCAGCGCCTGCACGCGCAAGCTCATTCAGCAGCTTGATTACAAAACGGTTGGCGCCATCGCCATTAACGAAGCCTATTCCTCGCAGACGTGCCCCGTATGCGGGGAGCGGAGCAAGCACCGCAGGATATACCGCTGCCCGCGCTGTGGAACCGCTGGCCCACGCGATGCGGTAGGCGCCGTCAATATCCTAGCACTCGGCGTCCATGGCTGCATGCTCCCAGATCGTGCTATGCCACAGCACATCAAGTATCTACGCCCCTGGCCCCGTTCGCGTCGCCAGCCGCGTAGTAGTTCCGGCGGACACCCGGCATGTAGCTCGGCCTAAACCGAGAAGCCCTCGCCTTCAGGCGCAGGGAGTGTCACTATAGAACCCACCGGGCATTGTCAACGCGGCGGCCGACGGTGCGCCATGCGCTACGCAGCCGAAATCTCGCGGCGCGGGTGATAGCGGGAGTGATGTGGGTGTGATGTGGGCGCCACCAGGGAGTGGGAGTCACGACAGACAGAGGAGTCTTCATGTTCAACAGACAAAAGCAGCAGACCGATCCGCGCGTAGATGCCGCCAGGCGCGCTTCGCTGGCCATTGCCTGGGGTATCGCCGCTGGCGTCGCGTACCTGGGGCTGATCTATCGGGTAGTGAAACTCATCGCGGATGCGACGAACGGTCAATGGACCGGGGATAAGGGTGTTGATAAAGGGATCATCACTTTCCATGACCTGTTCAAAGGATTTGGCGACCCATATGGCCAGATCGCTACTATTGTGATCGCCGCGCTCCCGGTCGTCATCATTGGCGTCATCGTCCTCGGCGTCATCGCCCGCGTACGCCCGCGTACGCCTGCCATTCCTGGCTTGCTCATCCTATGTGGCGTTTTGGGGCTGGCAGCCTCACTGCTGCTCTTTGTGGCGCTGGTCGCCAACCTGAACAACGGCGTGCAATTTATCGTCGCGCTGCTGACAATTGTGATTGTCTCGATTCTGCTGCGCCTGCAACGGGGTGTACGCCGCTTCTTCAGGCGTTCGCCCGCCATTGCGAGCCTGCTCTTCGCCGCTGTGACCGTCTTCTACCTCATCATCTCTAACGGAGCGAATATCTCCAGTCTGGTTTTGCAGCAGGTGGATGTCTGGCTCTCGCTGCTGGCGTTCGCCATCGTCGCCTATTGCGGCGTTACGCTGGTGCGTATCGGCCAGCGGCTGCGGGGCATGGGTGGCGCGGGTCCCGCACGCCCCGGCGGCAGGCGCTAACAACTACCATTCATCCGCTAACCCGATGGGGCTATTGGGCTGTCTGCTCGTGGTCGGTCGCCGATGCCGCGCTGGCCGCGAGCCGACGGCGATAGCCCGCAATCATTGGCAGGTGTTCTTCGTCGTGCTCGGTCAGCCACCAGAGGTCGGCAGTCTCATCCCACGCGCCCGGCCCCAGCGGCACAGTCTCGGCGGGCCACTTGTCCAGCGCCGCCAGCAGATGGTCGTGGTTCTCGTTGAGTTCCTGCATGACCTCGATGATCGGTAAATGCCGTCGTTCCGCGACCCGATGCGCGTTCCATTCATCGACACTCTGATTGATAAGCGGCCCAATCTCTTCACCATGCGCGGCCTGTTCCACCCAGCGCAGCGCCTCGCCCTGCCAGGCCGCCAGATGCGCCAGCAGGTCGCGTAGCGCCCACTCCGGCGTCACCAGATCCTCGGCAATCTGTTCTTCGGACAGCCCGCTGATCGCCTCATTCAGCTTCCGCCGGCCGCCGCGGATGCGTTCCAGAAATTCTGCTTTATCCATTGTATAGAAACCTCGGTATGGGGCAATGCTCGTATACGGGACGCTCGCCCCATACTGTAGCACGGTGCGACGCCACACAGCATGTATGCCGCGACGCGAGATGGCGCCGAGATGGTGGCGGTACGCGCGGCGGGGGTTGCGTCTCATGGTCAGGCATGCCTACAATGCCTGTGCGTGTATGAGCGCGTTTCCACGCCCACCACCGGCTCCGTAGCTTAATGGACAAAGCATCGGTCTTCTAAACCGAGCATCTGGGTTCGATTCCCGGCGGGGCCGCCAAGGAATATTTCAGGGTTTGTATCAAGAGAGACAGGGCCAAAAGACGCTCTTGACACAGATTCCGACACAGATTTGCGCAAAATCGCACGTTTTCGCTCCATTCTGGCCACCCGAGCGGCAACACAAAAGCCACCCCATAACAGAGGTGGCTTGCTTACTATTCGACGTTCTTATTCGCTCTCATCCTCCGGGAACAACGACGGCTGACGTTCCGCCTCGATGCGTTTCTGCTCCCTGCGTTGCAGCTCCTGAATACTCACATCGGGTGTGGGCATCTGCTCAGGGAGTGTCGCGCCCTGCTCGATGATGACCCGGCGTACCGCTGCGCCCGTTTCATGATGCACCCGATTAGCCTCCGTTTTGTTGCCGGCGTCCCCGTTCCGCAACCGCTGATCCGCGAGGCTCGCCCGGAAGAGGTTGGCCGCCAGCTCGTCGGGGCTCATCCAGTCGAGAATCTGCCCCGGCTTCACGCCCTTACGCGCAGCAATATCCCTGGCTGCCTCACCGCCATACAAGCCCCGGTAGCCGTGATCCTGAAAGATGGCAAAGTCGCGCTGGGTCACGACACCGACCTGCTGTGCGGCATCGGCGAGCGAGATGTTCCGATCCGCCACCTGGCCGCGCAGGAAGATCGCTTTCTGTTCCGGGGTCAATCCGGCAAGCAGATCACGTTGCGCATTCTCTTCGATACGCTCCGTGCCGACCTTGGCCAGCCACTGTTTGAAGGGCTCAGCTTTGGGGCTGGGAATGCTCTGGATAATCCGGAGCAGCGTCTCGGTATCGGCCGCATCGGTCGCGTATCTCTTGCCATCGAGAGAGCGCATTTTCAGTTGTTTACATTTTGCTAACAACTCAACGAAGCCCTCGTCCTGCACGCGGCGCTTCAACTGCGCCCAATAGACACGCGGCTCAGCACTCTCAGTGAGCGCGGCTACCACATCCACCACACTGAAATACCACTGCCCATCCACCCATTGCCGCCGGATAATGCAGCCGTCCTCCTCGAAAGGGAGGATTGTCTGATCGTTCCCGCTGTTCGTTTGGTCGCTCATGGGAGCGCTCCTTTCTCTCTCAGATCTCTCTCCGACATTATGCCTCATGCGCCTTACCGAACAGGCGCTCCATAGCATCTCTCGCAGGCTTGCGCATCTCCGAGAGCACATGGCCATAGGTGGCCAGGGTAAACGCGACACTCGAATGCCCAAGCATTTGACTAACAACGAGTGGCTGCACGCCTTCCAGCAGCAGCAAGGTAGCCGCAGTATGCCGCAAGCCGTGTGGATGCAGGTACGGCAATCCCGCCTTCTCGATCATGGGAATGTACTGTTGCAGCCGCCAGTTGGAGCGGGCATACCCGTTCCCAGTTGTCGTGACAAACACCAGCTGATGCGTATTCCAGTCAGGGCCGTGCGCCATCCGCTCCTTCATCTGCGCGAGCCGGTGACGCTTCAGCGCGTCCACGGCCAGCGGTGTCAGCGGGATCGTCCGGCGTGAGTGGGGCGTCTTTGGCCTACCGAGTGACCGATGGCTCGATACGTCTTTGAGAGCGGCTGTGATCTGCACCTCGCCCCGCTCCAAATCGAGCGCTGCCCAGCGCAGACCGAGCAGTTCACCGAGTCGGCAGGCTGAAGTCAGCATGAGAATATAGAGCGCCTCCAACCGATCACCCTGTGCCGTCTCCAGCGTATATGTCCAGGGTCGGGTTCTCCCGCGCTTTTGGTGAGGCGAGCAGGTGGCATAGGGACTGGTCGTGGTAAAGTGGCGTCCATCGCAGCATCGCAGACGAGAAGGAGGGACGCAATGCCAACCCAGTGGACGACCATCCTCCCAGATCCTGACCGACTGCACTTGATCCGTCTGACGGCGACGGAGGCCGCCATTGCGGCCATCGTCACGACGGTCGCTGCGTACGCCTGCTGTCCGCTCTGTGGTCAACCTTCCAGCCACGTACATTCCCGCTATGTGCGGTCCGTGGCGGACGTGCCCTGGCATGATGTCCCCTTCCGCTTGCGCCTGCAGGTCCGTCGGTTCTTCTGCGACGCGTCCCCCTGCGTCCGACACATCTTCACCGAGCGACTCCCAGGCCTCGTGGCGCCCTACGCGCGGCGCACCCAGCGCCTCGACGTCTGGCTGCGCGCTATCGGGTTCGCGCTCGGTGGTGAGGAAGGGGCACGTCTGCTCCGCGTCCTGGGACTCAGTGAAGCGCATGGGCACGCGGCCAGTCCTGATACGTTACTGCGGCGAGTACGCGCGACACCCGATCCTGCGGCGCCCTTGCCGCGTGTCGTGGGGGTGGATGACTGGTGTTTCTTGCGTGGGCGGCGCTATGGGGCGATGCTGGTTGACCTGGAACGCCACTGCCCACTCGATCTGCTTCCCAATCGCGAGTCCGAGACGCTCGCGAACTGGCTCAAAGCGCATCCAAGCATCACGGTCATTAGTCGAGACCGTGGTGGCAGCTTCGCCGAAGGCGCTACGCGCGGTGCGCCACAAGCGGCTCAAGTCGCTGACCGATTCCACCTCCTGAAGAACCTCGTTGAGGCGTTCCAACAGCTGCTGGGGCGGGAGCATCTGGCGCTGCGCGCAGCGGCCGAAGCGACCATGGGGTCGCCGTTACTCCCCGCGACACGCCCGCTCACCGCCCCGGTGCGTGAGGCGCGCGCCACTGCGCGAGCGCGTCGTCAGGAGCGCTATGAGACGGTGCGCCGCCTGCGAGCGGAGGGCAAGCCGATCTACGAGATTGCCCTGATACTGCGCATGGGGCACAACACCATTCAACGCCTCTTACAGGCCGAGACCTGCCCAGTTCCAGCCCGGTGTCGTCCGCGCACAACGCTCCTCACGGCCTTCGAGCCCTATTTGCGCGAGCGCTGGAACAGTGGCGAGCAGAACGGGAAGCAGCTGCTCCGCGAGATTCAAGCGCAAGGCTACCACGGAGGGGAATCGACCCTCTATGGTCTCCTTGGGCGCTGGCGCACCGGGAAACGCCATTCAGGCCCCTATGCGCCTCAACGAGAACTCGCTCCACCCGTGCTTCCTCCACTGAGTATCGCGCCCCGTGTGGTCAGTTGGCGGCTGCTGCGCCCCGCAGCAGAGCGTTCGCCGGTCGAACAGGCATATGTCGAAGACTTACTCCACCGAAGCACGGTCGTTGCGACCATGTCCACCGCAGTCAGGCGTTTCTTTGACCTCCTGCGAGAGCGGCGCAGCGATGCCCTTGACGCGTGGGTTGCCAACGCGAAGGCCAGTGGGATCCCAGAGTTGAGCGGGTTCGCAGAAGGCCTCCGGCGGGACGATGCGGCCATTCGAGCCGCTTTCGAGCTCCCGTGGAGCCACGATTACGTTGCATACTGCACCTCGTCACTCGGATGGTGAGCATTCTGTGGACGGCGTTGCCGCCGGGAACGTGAAGAGACAGGACCCTCGGTCATTGTACACGGCACCGACCAGATGCCCGTGGTGATAGCGCCGCCACACCCTGGCGACAGAGATGCCACACCGCTCAGCGAGTTCGGCTGCCGTCAACCAGCCCTGCTCGCGTAAGGTCGTATATCGGTCGGTCAAGCCGTGATGCCGGCGTAATTGTGCGACATGCGCAGCTTGAAACGGCAAGCCGGTAAACGTCCGGCAGCCCAGGATATTCAACTGCTCGGCCGCCTGTGCATCGGTCAATTCGTGCAGCACCTGCTGCATCACTTCCAGGGTGTGGGGCGGCGTCAGGCGCGACTGGGCAAAGGGCGGAGGGAACGGCACCCGGAGGGTCTCGGAGGGTCTCGGAGGGTCTGGGTGGCTCCTCCTTTGAAGCGAATGTGGGCCACCATCTGCTCAGCTTGCTCCGCCCTCAGCAGCGTCACATCTTCAATGAGCAGCCGAACGACCCGTTTGCGGTCCCGGGCAGCCGTCTCGGGATGCTGCCAGAACTGGGCCAAGCGCTCTGGGATCTCGCCGAGCTGCTGGCGGTCCTGCGGGCTTACCGCCTGCGCGTCCCGCTGGCGAAACTGCGCTTCGGCTTCCTGGGCCGCCGCTAACTCGCGGAGTTTGGCGTTCCATTCCGCTTCCAAGACCTGGGCAACGAGGCGATTGTCTGGATCCACCCGCAGATAGCGGCGTTGGGCCAAATCGGCTTCGTACTGTGCGCGCTCGACCTGCAGATGACGGAGGCGCTGCGCTTCTTCCGCCCGCTGGACGAGTTCCTCTTGCATCGCCAGAATCAGCGCAATCGCCTCCGGCGTCACCATCTTGAGCAGCAAATCAGCTACCGCCTGGTCCAGGGCCGCGCCGGGAAGGCGCTGACACGGCGGCTGGGCGTGGGCAATGCCTGCCCGTTGACACACATAATCCGGCACGATACGGCGTCCCCCGCGTTGGTGGTAGCGGACCGTCATGCGTTCTCCACACTGGCCGCAACACTGGCCGCACAGGATGAGCCCCTGGAGCAAGGCCGGCCCTTCGCGCGGGGGAGCAAACCGCTTGGGAGCATATTGGGAGCATAGGCTTGACTGTTCATGGCCAGGTGCTCTTGGTTCCTCTCGTACTCCTGCCAGGTAATGTAGCCGTCATGGGAATCGTCGCGTATGACCGTCCACTCGTCACGGGGAACCTGGCAAATGTGGAGCTTGCCATCTACGGTTTTCGAGGTGCGCGTGCGCCCAAAAACATACGCGCCGGCGTAGGCCGGGTGATGCAGGAGGCGCAAGACATCATGGTGCTGCAGCGTGCCCCAGGCTACCTCGCCGCGGTGGCCGCCACCACGCAGCCGGTGGGGAAACGGAAGCTGTTGCTGGCGGAAGTGGCGTCCCGTCGCGTTGGCCGAGCCTGTCTGCCGAGCCTGTCTGCCGAGCCTGTCTGCCGAGCCTGTCTCCCGAGCCTGTCTCCCGAAAGGCGGCAAACACGGCCCGAATCGAGGCTTGTACCTGCAGATGCGGATCCAGAACAATGCGCTCGTCGTCGGTATAACACAGCCCAATGGGTAAGACGAGCTTGAGCGCGCCGCGGCGCGCCTTACTCACAATCCCGCCGTGCAGACGAGCACGAATCATCTACAGCTCGGCCTCACTCATGGTCCCCTTCAATCCGAGGAGCAGGCGGTCATTGAAGGTTGCCGGATCGTAGAGCCCATCCTCATCCAGGATAAGGGTATGGGTGAGGGCACAAATCTCGAGCAAGTGGCGCCAATCGCTGGAATGACGAGCCAACCGTGAGACCTCTAAGCCTAAGACGAGGCCCACTCGCCCCAGTCCCACCTCCGCCACCACCGTTGGAACCCGCGCCGGTCTGCTATAGAGGCGCCCGAATGCCCCAGATCCTGGTCAATGACGATGATGATGACGATGATATGGTCATCCGGCCAGCCCAGCGCCACCGCGCGCTCACGCAGAGCGTATTGGCGTGCGGTGCTTTGGCCATGCTCCAGGACTTGTTGGAGCGTACTTTGGCGGACGTAGAGACAGGCAAGGCGACTCAGTTGCTGCGCGGTGACCTGCTGAGCCATGTCAGTTCTCCTCCTGCTGACCAGAGGCAACCTTCCTGAGCACCTCAGACAGGCGCTGTGCGTCTATGAAGCGCAGGAGGGTGCGTCCCTGAGCAATCGTGAGGAAGGGATCGGGGGGAGCCAGACTGGTCCACTGCACCGGGATGGAGCGGAGTTCCGAGTTCAGGGAATTATAAAAGAAGACGCGCGGCTCGCCCCAGGCATGGTGCTGGCCGACGAGCTCAAAGGAGCGACCGGACAATGGATGGAAGGGATGGGTGACCATAAAGACCAGCGTCTCATTCAGGTCATTCAGGTCATTCAGGTCATTGGGTGTAGTTGGCCATTCATTCGCAAGGGCCGATGGAAGGGCACGTCAACCGCGTCAAACTGATCAAGCGCAGCATGTACGGACGCGCCAAGCTCGATCTACTCCGACGGCGCCTCCTCGGCCCACCCGCTGCTTAGCCGATACTAGATAAGGGGCGAGGATTGAGGGAAGGCACGGCCCTCGTTCACCAAAAGTGCGGGAGACCCCTCTCTTGGACACTATCGCATTCTTCCCTCAAGGGATTGGGAAAAGCGCGCCGGTGGTAGGCAGCGCCTTCTGGTTCGCGCTTCTTCTGGCCCATCTGCCGAGCCAGCGAACGTGCCACAATGAGCGGATGTGGCTAGCTCTTTAGCTATACGCTTGCATCATGAAACATCAGTCGCTATACTGGTCTGGCCTACTGCCTGATTGCTGCCCAATCGCCTGCCGGACGCACGCGTCGGGGCGCATCACAGGGCGTGGAGCGAGAACAATATATGAGACGTGTGAGACGTGTGAGACATGCATGGACGAAGCGCATCGGACGTTTGCTAGCAATCATCCTGTTGGCCATGGTGAGCGCGCTGCTCCTGGCGACGCCCGCGCGGGCCGATGGCGATACGGTCACGCTTTCGATCATGAACGGCACAACCTTCACCTATGGTGAGACGCAGCCGATGTTTACCGCTGTCGTAACATTCGGCACGAAACCAACTGCGAACTACTACTGGTCAGTGAATGTGAAACTGGAAGATGGGGAGAACTTTAATAGTATTAGCGCCACTTCGTTCAGTCAGGATGGGATGACACTCACATTCGCGCGGATTACACCGCCTACACCAATCGCAGCGGGTCAACACAGCGCCGCAGTAAGCTTCTCCGATCAGGGCACCGGTACGACGGTCTACAGTTCCCCGGTGAATTTCACTGTCAATCAAGCGTCTATTCCGATAGCTTGTGGTTTCAAGGAGGCTCCCGCCGACGCTTACTTCCTCGGACTTAATCAGACACTACAGGTTCAAATGGAGCCATATGTCGGGAGTGGGCAGTTGCCAGCGGAGTGGCAACAGGGTATCTATACTGTCAGTTTCGACGGGCCAACGCATGTCACCTTCTCTAACCTAGTCTCCGACAGTAATGCAATGGTGACGGTGACTAGCCCTGCGCAACTAGGCCTCTACTCCTTAACCTGTGCGTTCAATGGAAATGCGAATTACACCCCAGAGACGTTTACCAATCTCCAAAAGTATACCGTCAGCGCGCAACATACCTTAGGGTCAGCCCAGCTTTTCACCACCCCAACGAAGCTGGCCCCGCAGCAGTACTATGATTTCTACCTTGTGCTCCACGCTGCCCCTGGATTGCCGACGCCAACCGGGTATTTCCAGATTTGGATGGGCAATTGGTACACGCACACCATCCCATTGACTTCGTCCGGTGACTGCCTGCTTCGCTTTCTGACTCCCCCAGATTTGAGTGGCGTAACCAAGATCACGATCCAGTACTGGGGCGACACGTACTATGACATCAGCGCCGTCGATTTTCCGCTAACAAACCCACCCGTTCCGGGAGACACCAACACGGGTTCCCCAACAACAGTATCCACCACGAATAGTCCGCAGGGGACGGCGACAGTGCAGGGGACACCCAGCGCGACAGCGACCACGGAAAGCGATACCGCGACACCAACAGCCGTGGGCGCGGGCAATCTGGCGTCTGCCACGCATTCCCCATCGGGTGATAACAGCGGGCTATGGCTGATTGTCATCCTTGCGCTGGTTGGCCTGATCGTCTTAGGTGGAACGGTTGGCGTGGGTATCTTCCTGATACGACGCGCGCGTATATCGGCGGGCATGGGTCTGCGGGCGTCGCGCGACTTCTACGTTCCGCCATCCTATGCGCCGCCGCGTGAGGGGACGTGGCCACCTCTCTACGAGGATAGATAGATCGGCTGCCAGACGACAAATGACAAAGCCCCTTCACCACTCGGCGAAGGGGCATATGTGATGCCAGGGCGAACGCTCAATCACTCGCCATCTGGTTCATCGGGAAGAGAATCTGGCGTAGCCTGATCGTTGCGCATGGAAGCCATGCCTGCGGTGATACGCTGCCGCAGACCCCGTAGCCGCGCCGCCTGTGCCTTGCTCTGGGCGCCGACCTGTGCCGTCGCCTCGCTCCATAGCCTGCCGGTATTCTCGCGCAGGCGTGCGAGCGTCGCCTCTGCCGACTGCTGCGCGCGGGCAGCGCCAGCCCGCGCCTCTGCCGCGAAGTCCCGGTGTGCGGGTGGCGTGGCGGTCGGTGTTTCCGGCGCTATTGGCGTCTCTTGCGCTGATCGCGCCTCCGCTGCCGGTAGGGAAGTCGCGGCGGCTGGGGTATTTGGAGCTGCCGAGACGACGGGCACGGTGGGCGCCGCGGACTCTGCCTCGACGACTTCCCGCGCCTCCGCCGCTGGTTCTATTGGTGGCTCTATCGTTTTCTCCACCGCCGCTGGCTCGACCGACCGCAAGGATTCGGGCATCGGGATCCGTTGGGCTGGCCGCTTCACGGGTACCGCCTGCGCGTCGGATTTCGCGACGGGCGCCGCGACTCGTCCCACGGGAACAGGGGCAGCCCGGCGGGCAGCGGGAACAGGAGTGGACGGACGGGCAACGGGGACAGGAGCGGGAGCCGTCTGTGGCAGCAGACGGAGGGCTGTGGCCGCACTGGACGCATGGCTGGCGGCTGGCCGGGCGATGCGTAGCGCGGCAAGCTGGGCGCGCGCCTCGTCACGCTGGGCCGTTGCCCGGTCGTGATCATCCGCCAGCGCCTGGTGACGCGCCAATACCCGCTCGTGCCGCTCTAGCAATTCCTCATGCTGCTCGATCAGCCGCGCGCGCAGCTCCTCGCGCTCATCGATGTAGTCCTCCTGCTCCTCCAGCAGATCCTCACGGTCCACCAGCAGCCGCTCCAGACTGCGCACATCGCGTTCGAGCGCGCGGACGTGCAGCCCGGCGGCGAGTCGCCCCGGCAGCAGGAGCAGCAGCGCAATCACGAAGCCGAAGAGCGCCGCCCCCACCATCACCAACGCTACATTCACTGGATATTGCGCTTTGATCAGGTCAATTTGAATCGTGTAGTGATTGAGCGCCAGAAAGAGGAGTACCATGCAACCCAGGACCGATACCATCACATAAAGGATCAAGAAACGTATGATACGCATTGTTGTGCCTCACTATTCCGCGTTCCATTCACGCTGAAGGCATGGTATTCGCACACATTCTCCAACATTCTCCACAAACAACCTCAATGTCAGTATGACGAATTGGGAGGCTGGCGGCTACATGAGCAGTACCGCTTGTGTTATGTCGTACAACAAACAGCGGCCCAGGCCGGAAATGACCTGAGCCGCCGATGGATGGGAAATTCGTTGCGTGCCGCTATGCGGTCGTTGTCGTGCCGGTTGGCGCGGGCGTCGGCAGCGGACGCAGCCCCGCTTCGATCTGGCGGCGGTATGGCTCCAGGAACGGCGGCAGCGCCAGCGCCTCGCCGAGATGTTCCGCGTCCTCGTCGGTGGCGAAGCCGGGACCGTCGGTGGCAATCTCGAAGAGCACGCCACCCGGCTCACGGAAGTAGATCGAATGGAAGTAGAAGCGGTCGATTACTGGCGTCACCTGAAGACCCGCCGCGTCGAGCCGCCCGCGCCAGGCGACGTGTGTCTCGTTGGTCGGTGTGCGGAACGCCACATGATGAACGCCGCCAATGCCGACACGACCCAACCGCGTTTCGCCAGCGCGCTCCTCCAGATGCACCTCGGTGCCAGGGCCGCCCTTGCCTACCTGATAGACACGCACCAGTCGCGCCTCCGCGCCATCCTCGGTAAGCGGCAAGGTATACTGGCCCGTCTCGCGGAAGCCCATCGTCTCGGTGAGGACGTGCAGCGTAGCATCCTCTCGCGCCGAGAGCAGCCGGACGCCATGCAGCCCGCGAATCTGATATGCCGCCGGGATGGGGCTGCGCGCCCAGGGCGTGCCACCCGCGACCGGCTGTTCCTCGCCCTCCGCTGGGGCTACCAGCTCTAGCCGCTGCCCCTCAGGGTCGCTGAACGGCAGCACCGCCCGGCCCGCGCGCTGCTGGATGCCCTCATGTGCGACGTCGCGCTCGTCAAAGCGCTGTGTCCACCAGTCGAGTGCGCCGCGATCTGGCGCGCGCAGCAGAATCGCCGCGACGGTTCCCGCGCCATGTCGGGCGGGGCCAGCGTCGGGCCAGTCGAAGAAGGTCAGCTCAGTGCCCGCGTGGCCGATCTCGTCCCCATAGAAGAGATGGTACGCCTCGACATCGTCCTGGTTGACGGTCTTCTTGACCAGCCGCATGCCGAGCACCTGGGTATAGAACGTGACGTTGCCCGCCGCGTTGCCAGTGACGGCGGTGATATGGTGCAGCCCGCCGATCCGCATATCCTCTGTCGCCGTGGTTTCTATCTCGCTCATCGTTTTTGCCTCGAATCTTCGTCAACATCCGCCGATAGAACGCGCAGACGCCATGTCAGTGCCCGATGGCACATCATACCTTCTAATAATTAGTTTAGTTATAAACCATGGAATTGTCAACAGGCTGGCGATGGCGTTTGGGCAGCCAAGACATCTGTGAATTATTGTTGAGCTTAAGTGGTTAGTTTTTCGTCCTTGGCCAGCCAGTCAGGCGTCCCATTCTCGAGTTCGTGTAGCGGCGCGAAAACCTCGTCCAGATTAGGCACGTATTGTTGCACCACTATGGGCCTGGGTTGTGTGTGGAAGAATAGCACCAGATCATCCGGGAATCTTTCAGGAGCAGGATTACGCAAGTTCGAGCCTGTGCATGGGAAATACTGCAACTTGTGAGGTGACCCATCTTGCGATGCTTCCATTTGCCCCAGATAGAGATTGTCTGCATTGTTTTCCTGTAAGGCGCGGACTGCTTCTATAAATCCTGGTGGCGCCTTCTTGATGTTAATGTGGAGAGCTTTGGTTTGTACATCGTTGGGCAATAAGCGAAGCTGGTCAACACGGGTAAATGTACTTGGCAAGATCATCTGAGCCGAATAAAGTTGGGGATAGAGCGGATTCATCACGAGAAGGATGTACTGAACTCTAGGGTCAAATGGCAAAATTGTATTGCCATCTGGAGTCTGTCCCAGCATAGCTGCCGGGACTGTGACTCCGACTCCACGCCCTTTTAGCAATCCAAAGAAATGGGCCAGCGCATATTCAATAACGCGCTGCATCGTCTCGGCATTGGCGGTGCCGCCTTCCCCACTGTGGCTGGAACTTGACATTGCCAATGCTATGTCGAGTCGCTCATTGATCCTTTGTAGCTCAGCGAGGACGGGAGCAAGCGCAAGACCGTACGTTACACCACTTTCTTCTGACGGCTTCCTGTACAACATGTCTTCTGGGGCACCAATCTCTTCAACATGGTCAGCGGGCGCATTTGCACGTTTCTCGCGACCAAACAACCTTGCAATCCATCCCATAGCTCTTTGTTACCTCTCTGAGTTGCATCAAGATAGACCGCTGAATATCTCTCGCTCGACGCTCGGCCATTACAAAGTACGACCGTCCATTGTTACCAACATCGCTAATAGTATAGCTACCGGGCTATAGCATGTCCAGGGCCTAATAGCTATGCCAACCATGTGACACACAAAGATCGATATGCCGCTTTACATGTTATTGTCAAGTGGGAGTGCCCTTGCCACTGTAAGTACGTCCTGAACGCCGATTCTCGTGGCGGAAGCACGGGAAATACCTTCGTTGCAATCGAAATTGTTGATTGGGTGAATCTTTGTCGCTCCAGAGCTACCGCGTCCAGAAGCCCTGGGGGTCGCACTCGCGGATGATGCGCAGCTCTTCCGTGGTGGGTGGCGGCGTCTCGTGGGCGTCGGGGGCCACGCGCAAGTCCCAGCCAGTGTTGGCGCGCACATCCTCCGCGCTGCCGCCCGGATGCCACGAGCGTAGCTCCATCTCGTGCGTATCGGCGGTGAAGCCGAGCACCGCCAGCGTCGTAATCACCGCGGCTGGCCCACCACGTGGCAGCCCCACGCGCTCGCGCCAGTCGCCGCCATCGCCATAGCCGGGGCTGGTGATGTAGCTGACGTGTTCGGGAAAGCGCTTCTTCTCGTGCGCCAGGATGATCGCCAGTCGGCCCGCCAGCGAGGCGATATCCGCGCCGCCACCGCTGCCGGGTAGCTTCACCGCCGGATGATTCCGCTCGCCGATATACGACGTGTTGAGGTTGCCGAAGCGGTCCACCTCCGCCCCGCCGACGAATCCCAGGTTGGCGAATCCCTGCGCCAGCAGACCCATCAGCGCGCCCGTGCGCGTCGCCCACTCGGCTCCGGCGATATTTGGCGTCGTCGCCCATCGTCAGCAGTAGCTCGCTGCGAGGGCGCGTCGCGCACCAGCCCGTTCTCGAAGAGGCCGATGGCGCTGGGCGCGTGGGTGCGCTTGGCCAGTGCGAACGCGATCAGCGGCAGCCGCATCCCGACAAAGACAACCTCGCCATCGTGAATCTCACGGGCGGCGCAGACCACCATCAACTCCTGCGGCGTATAGTCAGGCGTCATATTCTGCGACATCGTCGGTTCTCCTGAAGCATCCATCATGGATAGGCGAAGCTATTAGCCGCGCCTCTCGGCTGCGACCTGCATAGCCCTCACACGCCATAGTCCACCAGGAGCGGCCAGCAGCGGCGTGCGGATCGCCAGCGCCTGCCAGCGTTCCGCGCCCAGCCGTTCCAGATAGGCGGCGCGGTCGGGCACGTCGAGCACCTGCTCCTTCAGCCACGCGGCAAAATCTTCGGGCGTGCGGCTGCGCTCGTGATACTCGGCGAAGTAGGCGTGGTCGCGGTTGTAATAGCCCTGCACCGGCGAGGGATGCGCGCCGCCGGGCGCGTGGACGACCGCCAGCGTCTTCTCGCCGGGCGCCAGCACGCGGTTGGGATCGCTCAGGATCACCTCGGCTGGGACGATTTCCTCGGCCGTATAGATGACGCCGTGGGAGGCCAGCGCCGCCTCCTCACAGACGCCCAGGCTCCCCCAGATGTGCGCGCGCCCGGCGGCGTCCGCCCGCTGCACGTGGATGATCGCCACGTCGGGCCGCAGCGCCGGAACCAGCAGCGTCGGCGTGCCATCCAGCGGCGAGTCGTGCGGGCGGATGGTCGGATGGTCGCGGGCGATGTCGCTGCCGAGCAGTGACCGTATAGGGATGTAGGGGACGCCAAGCGCGCCCGCCAGCAGCGCCATTGCGATGCTGTAGTTGCTGTGATCTTCGACGGTGATCGGGTGCGGCAGACCCTTCTCGGTGGCGCGGCGGTAGTTGTAGCCAAGCCCCTCGCTGACGTTACCCACCCAGGCGGCGGTGATCTTCGTGGCACAGCCCGCGCCGAGCAGCTCGTCGAAGAGGATATCCGAGATCGGGCCCGATCAGCGTCAGGTCGCGCCTGCCCTGGCGGATGATCTCGTGCCCGCGGCGAAGGGGATCAGCGGCTCCAGCGCCAGCCCCAGCGCCACGCTGCTGCCATCGGGCACAAACCGCTCGATGGCCTCCCGCATCGTCATCAGCTTATCGCCCATCGTCCGTCTCATCCCTTCTACGACGCAGAGACCCCGGACTTCAGTCCTGGGCAGTCCTGGGGAGGAAGCGCTGTCTTCTTTCTTCCTACTGGAGTTCCATTTTACACGTTCTATAATAGAATGTGAAGACATGAACCAGAAACGCGCCTATCGCTATCGCTGCTATCCAACTCACACGCAAGCTGTTGTGCTGGCGCGGACGTTCGGCTGTGCGCGTTTCGTCTACAACTGGGCGCTCCGGTTGCGCACGGACGCCTACTATGACCGCCAGGAACGCCTTGGCTACCATGAGACCTCGGCGGCACTCACCGCCCTGAAGCGAGCGCCGACCACGGCGTGGTTGAATGAGGTGTCGAGTGTCCCCACGCAACAGGCGCTCCGGCATCTTGACCGTGCGTTTCGCAACTTCTTCGCGGGACGCGCCAAGTACCCCACCTTCCACAAGAAACACGGAGCGCAATCGGCGGAATATACCACATCCGCCTTCCGCTGGGATGCTGAGGCGGGTACCCTCACGCTCGCCAAGATGGAGACCCCACTACACATTCACTGGTCGCGTCCCTTGTCGGAGGGGGTGACGCCAACCACCCTCACCCTCAGCCGCGATACCGCCGGACGCTACTTCGTCAGCATCCTGATCGAAGAGGAGATTGCGCCGTTGCCGCTCACTGATGGACAGGTGGGGATTGATCTGGGGCTGCATGACGAAGTGGTGTTTGACAGTGGCGAGAAAGTGGGCAATCCGCGCTTCTTTGCTCAGGATGAAAAGAAACTGGCGACAGCCCAGCGGCGTCTTGCCAAGAAAAAACGTGGTTCCAAGAACCGCGACAAAGCCCGCCGTAAAGTCGCCCGTATTCACGCCCGCATTGCTGATCGTCGCCGTGACTTCACCCATAAACTCTCGACCCGCATCATCCGTGAGAACCAAACGATTTGCATCGAGAGCTTGAGGGTGAAGGCGATGGGGAAGCATCCGACACTGGCGAAGGCGATTCACGATGTCGGCTGGGGGGAGTTTGTCCGCCAGTTTGGAGTACAAAGCTGCCTGGTACGGGCGCACTCTGGTCAAGATTGACCGCTGGTATCCTAGCAGTAAGCGGTGTCATGCGTGCGGGCATGTGCTTGACTCCTTGACCTTAGATACTCGCCACTGGACATGTTCCGCATGCGGGGTAGTCCATGACCGCGACGTGAACGCCGCGCAGAACATTTTGGCCGTGGGGCTCACGGTGTCAGCCTATGGAGAGACGGTAAGACCAGCAAGGGCTTCGGTTCGTCCTGCCCACGTTGGCATGGCTCAGTGAAGTAGGAATCCCCCGCCTTGAGGCGTGGGGAGGGTCAACCCTTCTCGCTACGATATGTGCCGATACAGTGAGCCCCAGCGCGTCGTGGGGTCGCCATGGCGTATCAGGTTGTCGGTGAGCTGCGGCCCGGTCATCCACTGCTCCAGCAGGCCGCAGACCCGGAATCCCAGGTGTTCGTAGATATGCTGCCCTTCAGGCGTGGCGGTGAGGGTGGCGCAGGTGAAGCCCGCCGACTGGGCCTCGCGCAGCGCCAGCAGCAGCAGATTGCCCGCGATGCCGCGCCGCCGCGCATCGGGCATCGTCGCCACATGATAGACGCCAATAGACTCGTCCCATGGCAGCGTCGCGACGGTGGCGACGGCCTGATGTCCCCAGTGCGCCAGGTAGAGCGCGAACGCCGGGTTCTCGCTCGTCCAGCGCGACATCGGGAACGGCGGCGCGTCGAAGACCCGGCTGATGATATGCAGCGCGTCGGCAAGGTCGGCATCGGAGGTGGCCCGGCGATAGCTGACTCCCGGTGGCGCCTGTGGATAGCTAACATCCCATCTCCGCAGATTGAGATACATCATCGTCGCGCCGCCCCAGGAGCGCATGCCAATGTCGTAGAGCTGCTCGCGCAGATTGGCGGGCGCGTCGTCGCGGGTGAGCCACCACTGGAAGGGCAGCCCGTAGGAGCGAAACGGCTCGATGGCCGCTTCAAGCGCGTCGGCGGTAACTGGCGCGGGGGAGCGGTAGCGCATCACGATGTTCATCAGGGTTTCGGCGAGGCCCGGCGTCAGCACCCGGAGCATGGTGGGTGTATCGTCAACCAGCGAATGCGGCTGGGTGGAGAGCTGCCCCAGCGATGCCCACGCGGCGCACCAGTTCGCCTCGACGGCGCGCGCCATCCGCAGCCGGTGGGCGTCAGGTTCGTCATCATCGGTCGCGTTGTCGTCTCGCGGTGGCTGGGCCATCTCCGAGTGGCTCATCCTTGCATACCCTCCCGCTGCTGCTATCGTCGTCTCGTCCAAGTGTAGCACGCCGCCAAACATGTGGGGGAGGATGCGGTCGAGCACGCCGTCGAGCATGAAGACGAGGATATCGCCGAACACGTCGGTGAGAGTTGCGCGCTCTCCTTCGCCGCCAGCACGCTGGTGCTCACCCCCACAGGTGAGTGTGCCATCGCCTCGCCTCCTTCCTCCACGTGGGCGAGCCGGTGCTACGCGCCTGGCGTCGGCAGCGCTGAAAGACATCGCTTCAGGTGCCAGCCAGAGATAATGAATATTCAATCAGGCATCGCCGTACGGTATACTGTCGAGTATGACGACACCACGACCAGCCCGCCGACGGATGGGCAGCCCGCCACAGGCGCGACCACCACAGACGCGGCATCGGAAGCGGCAACGACGCCGGACACGCGACCCTCTGGGACGCCGCGCCGGTCAACGCGCCTGCCCTGCCCGATGATGCGCCGCGCACCATCATCCGCGACAGCCTCTACGACACCATCCCCCTCGGCGCGTTGGAGCTCGATCTGATCGGCACGCCTGAATTCGTCCGCTTGCAGGGCATCAAGCAGCTTGGCTTCTGCTATCGCGTCTGGCCCGGCGCCACCCATACCCGCTTCGAGCATAGCCTCGGCGTCTACTATCTGATGCTGCGCGGGTTACGCGCGCTCTGGGCGCAGGACTACGCCCGCGAGCGATTGCGCGCCACCGAGACCGACCTGCGCACGATGCTCGCCGCCGCGCTGCTGCACGATATCGGTCACTATCCTTTCTCGCACGCTATCGAGGAGCTTGGCTATCCCATCGAGCCGCACGAGCGCGATTGGGCGGCGTATCATCGAGCAGGGCGCGGTCGCCGAGGCGCTCATCCGCCATGGCCTCTCGCCCCAGCGCGTCGCCGACGAGATCGATCCGCCGCGCGACCATCCGCTGCCGCCGACCGACGCGATGCTGGTGCGGCTGCTCAGCGGCCCGCTCGACGTGGATAAGCTCGACTATCTGCCGCGTGACGCCCGTGGCTGCAACGTGCCGTATGGCGGCGTGGACCTGACGCGGCTGCTCGGCTCGATCCGGCTGCTGGAAACGCCACAAGGGCCGCGACTCGGCGTCAGCAGCAAGGGCATCAGCCCGCTCAACTCGCTGCTCCATGCCCGCCAGGAGATGTTCGACAACGTCTACTGGCATCACACCAACCGCGCGATGATGGCGATGCTGCTGCGGGCGGTGCAGGAGGCGCAGCTTGCCGGGGTCATCGCGCCCGATGACCTCGCCGGGCACGACGACGCCTCGCTGCTGGCGTATCTCTCCGACGAGCGCATGCCAGCGGGCACCCGCGATCTGGTGGGCGCGCTCAAACAGCGCCAGCCGTATAAGGTGATGCTGGAAATCAGCGCGCGGGCGGGCCGCGTCTATAGCCAGCTCGACGCGCTCTTCTGGGACCAGGGCAAACGGCGGCGGGTGGAGCTGGCGCTGGCGGAGACGCTGGCGGTTGCCCTGGAAATCCCGGTCTCGCCGCACGATGTGCTGATCGACATCCCCAAGCCGGAGAAGTGGGAGATGGACGTGCTGGTGCGCTTCGCCCATCCGCCGGTCGGCATGTCCTCGCTGATGACCTGGACCGAGGCGACGGGCCAGCGTCCGGGCGACCTCGGCATCTACGAGCAGCACCAGCGCCGCATCCGCATTGTGGCGCGCCAACCAGTGCGCGACGCCGCCGACGATCTCGCCCAGGAACTACTGCTGCCGGTCATCGAGCGCATCCCGACCATCTAGCGGCCAATTGAGGGAGCCATGTATGGGAGCCCGCGCAGACTACGTGCTCATCGAAGATGGCGCGATTGATATTTACTATGACAAGTGGGGCGCTCAGGGAGTTCCTGCTGTAGTCATCGATGGTTCTGAGGCGACCATCGCATCCATCCGGGAGTTGGCGCCTACCGAAAGTCTAATGGATGATATCTGGGCGGAAGGAGGAATCCTGCTCGATATGGATCGGCGCGAACTGCTCTTCTTTGGCGGCGATAGCATCCGGTTCTCTCCTCCCTGGCAGCGGATTCTTCTCCATATGATGCGGCGTGTCTGGCAGGGATGGTCTGTCGCTTGGGCAGGCCGGGGAATCGTCGATATCGCATCTTATCCTGGTGTCGCGGAGTTCCTCAGAATCGATCCGTCCAGCCTCATCAAGCGCAATGAGCGTGTCATCGACCAGCCATATGCGGAGGCGAAATTGCGCAATCCGCACGAGAATCCATGGGTATACACGGTCCTCACGGTGAAATGGGAAGATGGACGCGTCGGCGACTACACCTTCAAATCCATGCTCGACGGCTATCTACTGTTTGGCCCACGTCTGCTCGATGTCTTGCGTGAGCGCAAGCCTGATACGCTTCCATGTGAGGAAAGCAGTGGGAAGTATACCGAGCCGGACGCTCCGCGTGAGGGCACATTCATCAATACTGAGACGCGAGCAATGTGGGTTTGGCATCACGCCCCGCTCTACTTCCGCGAAGCTGGAACGCATCGAGCAGGGGTGGCCTGGCTGGAGCGTGAAAGAGCATTTCGAGGGCCTCGGCCGCCAGGTTGCGCTCTCGGGGCGTGACCCAGCACTGGTTGCGGCTCCTTACGATCAGATGGAAGCAGAAATCGTCGGCGACCTGATGCATGGTCATAACGATGATGAAGACGCCAAATCACGGGCACTTGCACAGGAGCTAGCTAAGCAGCCAAGGTTGGATTCAGCAACGCGCGCTTTTATCCTCAACGAAATAGCTGATTCTAAGCCCTCGCCTCCTCGTCCCTCAGCAGCGGAACGACGAGCCTATCTCACTGCCCTGCTCCAGCAGGCGCTGCAGGATGACGCAGGCGCCGATGCCAATGAGTGAGAGGTATGAAGCGCCTCACATATCCCCACATTGAAGAGTGAGAACTCGTAAACTCCGCCCGTATATTCTGTGGAAGGCTACCAGCCGCTGGCGAGTTATCGCTTCCGGGCCGCACAGATTGAGGCGTGCGTCAAACGCTGTGTTGAGCAGGCAGAGCAGCCAGACGAGACAAGAGAAGCATGAGCACGGTCAGTATCATCCAGCGCGCGTACAAGACGGAGCTTGATCTCAATAATAAACAAATCACCGCCTGCCGCAAGCATGCGGGGGCAGCCCGTTGGGCATACAACTGGGGGTTGGCGCGCAAGCAAGAGGCGTATCGAGCCACAGGCACGAGTCCGTCTGCTATTGATCTGCACCGTGAACTGAACACGCTCAAAAAGACCGATGTACCCTGGATGTACGAGGTTAGCAAATGTGCACCGCAGGAAGCCCTACGGAACCTGGATCGCGCTTTTGATCGATTCTTTGAGCGCGTTAAACTCAAGCGAGCGGGGAAGCACCGGGGCAAGTTGGGCTTTCCCATGCGCAAGAGCAGGAAGAAGGGGTTAGGTAGCTTCCGACTTACCGGCGCCATTGTTCTCTTTCCCGATTCCATTCAGTTGCCACGGTTTGGTCGCTTGCGCGTGAAAGAGCGTGGCTATTTCCCGGCCACAGGCATGACGGGCGTGAAAATCCTCTCTGCTACCGTCTCTGAGCAGGCTGGACACTGGTATGTATCTGTCCAGATAGAACAAGGGCAAGCCGTGCCGGAGAACACTGGCCCAGTCGTGGGTGTCGATCTGGGCATCAACCAACTCGCCACGCTCTCGGATGGGATGACCATTCCCAACTCACGCCACCTCAAGCGTCGCCTCAAAAAGGTCAAGCGCCTGCAGCGGGCCGTCACTCGCAAAATGAGAGGGTCCAAGAATCGCCACAAGGCGGCACAGCGTCTTGGCAGACTCCATCGCCGCATAGCCAATAAGCGCGCGAACACGTTGCATCATCTCACCACGATGCTGGCGAAAACCAAGTCAGTCATCGTAATTGAAGACCTAAACGTGTCTGGTATGCTGAAAAACCATCACTTGGCGCAAGCCATTGGCGATGTTGGCTTTGGTGAGTTCCGCCGGCAACTGCTCTACAAAGCCGCGTGGTACGGCAGTCGGGTCGTGCTGGCTGACCGCTGGGAACCATCTAGCAAAACCTGTTCTAGCTGCGGTTGGTACGATGCAACACTAGTTCTCGCAGACAGGATGTTTCGCTGTCGAAACTCCCAAGGCACTTGTGGATTGGTCCTGGATCGAGATGTGAACGCTGCAATCAACTTGAGCAAACTCGCCGAGAGTTCTTCGGAGAGGCAAAACGCCTGTGGAGAGGGGAGCGCTGGTCGGAACCTCGCGGTTCTGGTGAAACTGCCCTCGCTGAAGCAGGAATCAGACCGCAAGTAGGCGTGTCCTAGTTGCTTAAGTTCTGGAGAACGGAGAGTGCGCTATGGCCAAGGCTGGACCCCGAAGGAAACGAAGCGCGCTACGGGCGCTGGTGGTGGCGCTGCTCTTTATCGCCGTCACCGTGGCGCTGATCGTCTTTATCCCCCGCGCCGTTGACTCCTCACATGCCACGCAGATACCTACGCCGGGACAGGTGATCCTGCCGCCGACCGCTCCAGCGGCGACTGCGGTGGCGACGGCCACGAGCAAGTAGCGAGGAGGCGAATATGTTGGACCAACCGCGTCGCGCGCAACGCTCTCCTCGAACGCGGGTCGGCAGAATCGTCGGCGGGCTGCTCCTCCTTGCCGTGCTGGCGCTACTGGCCGCGTGTGGCGGTAGCTACTCGCCATCAGCCAGGTATACACCGCAGCCTGGAGGCACAGCTACTGCCGGTAGCGGACCAGCGGCCTACGCCTACCTCTACTCGCGCATCGATTATCCGCTGCAACTGGCCGTCAACGCGGGCAGCGACGTCACACTGACGCTCTCGCCTCACCAGAACCTGCTGATCGCGACGCCGGGCGCGGGTTCGGGCGTGGGCACGGTGGGCGAGCCGATTCCGCTGCCGACACAATTGAGCGATTACAACGACATCGGCGCCTCGGTAGATACAGAATCGTCAGGCAACAGCCCCGTCGCCTGGCAGCTTGTCAGCGCGCCACGCCAGTCATTGCTCACGCCGGGCGGTTCGAGCACAGACCGCACATATCTGGACGCCGTGAACTTCACGTGGCATGTCGAGGCTGTCGCGCCGGGGCAGAATCTGGTGCGCATCGTTCTCCATCTCTACTACATTTACCTGGATGGCAGCGAGCACGACGGCACGATTGAGGTCTCATCCCTGCCAACGCCGATCATCGTGGTCCAGTCCACCATCGCGAATACGACACTGCCCACCTGGCTCCCGTCATGGCTGACCGACCAGCTCACCACGTGGCGGATACCGCTGGCAGGCTTGAGCGGACTGGCGGGCCTGCTGGGGGTAATCCGCTTCCTCTGGGATCTCTTCCAGAACGCGAAGGACGCCAGAGACGCGGCGCAGGGCGCGGCCAAGGCAGCCGCGGCGCTCCACTCGCGCGTGTCACATCGGCAATAGCAACTCGATGCAAGGCCATATATGCGCGCAATCCGTGTGAGATGTCGTCAGAAGCAGGTGTGTGCCGTAGCATGTACGCGCCAGCGAGTTTGGCGCGTGCCATGGCCCCTCCACATACAACTGCTCAGTTGGACTTGATAGTATACTGAAAGCGCGCTATGATGCGCCGCCCGCAAACCGCGTTGTCTGTCTAGCCGGAAAGACCAAATATGCCGCAACATGTCGATTTCACTGCCAACCAGTACCTGCGCCTCGCGCCTGAGGTGCGGGATGCGCTGGCGTCTGGCCAGCCGGTGGTCGCGCTGGAATCCACCGTTATCGCGCATGGCCTGCCCCGGCCCACCAATCTCACCGTGGCGCGCGAGATGGAGGCGGCGATACGGGCAGCGGGCGCTATCCCGGCGACGGTTGCGCTGATGGATGGCTCCATCGTCGTCGGGCTGAGCGAGGCCGAACTGGAGCGGCTCGCCACCACCGACGAGCCGGTCGTCAAAGCCAGCCGGCGCGGGTTGGCCATAGCCCTGGCCCAGCGCTCGCTGGCCGCCACCACCGTCGCGGGGACGCTGGCATGCGCGGCGCTGGCGGGCATCCATGTCTTCGCCACCGGCGGCATCGGTGGGGTCCATCGCGGCGCGGCGCAGACCTTCGACATCTCGGCGGATCTGATCGAGCTTGGCCGCGCGCCCGCAGTCACCGTTTGCGCGGGCATCAAGGCGATCCTCGATCTGCCGCTCACCCTCGAATACCTCGAAACGCAGGGCGTGCCCGTCATCGGCGCCCAGACCGACGACCTGCCCGCGTTCTACTGCCGCACCAGCGGCCTGTGCGTCCCCTTCCGCGCTGAGACGCCCACCGAGATTGCCGCGATAGCGCGGACACAGTGGGAAAGTGGCCTTGGCGGTGGGTTGCTCGTCACCTGCCCCATCCCCGAAGCGGATGCGCTGCCAGAAAGCGACTTCGCCGACGCGCTGGCCCAGGCAGAGCGTGACGCCGCCGAAGCGCATGTGACCGGGCCAGCGATCACGCCGTTTCTGTTGGCGCGGATCGGCGCGCTGACCGAAGGCACAAGCATCGCGGCTAATCGGGCGCTGCTGCTCAATAATGCCACCTGGGCGGCGCAGATCGCCGTTGCGCTGGCTAACCGCTGAAGCACCCGGCAGCGCATACATTCTCGCACTCATGCCAGAGAATTGGCCCATGTCTACCTTCTTGCTGAACAGTAGGAAACTTGGGGCAGGACCGTCTGGCTGTTGTGCTTCCCCATACCATTAGGTGTATACTCGCCCCATATTTCTCGCAGTCCTCGCACTTATTGGAAGGAGAAGCATGGATGACTCAGGAATCGCCTACGAGCAACAGGGAAGACGCAAGCGACTCAGGTACCAGCGGCGCCAGGGCGACCGGCGCTCCAGCGCGCATCGTCTCGGGGAAGCGGACCATCCCGCCGGGAAGTAGCGACAAATACCCGCTGCCCGGCCGCTGGCCACAGCCTGAGGCATGGCCGGAATCCGACGATGCGCTCGAATTCGACGACGTGCCCCAACCGAAAGCCGCACCCCATCCGAAGGCCGCGCCGGAGCCGTCCATAGAGCAACCGGTCATGATCGAGATCGAGATCGGGTCGCGCTTCCCCGCCGTGAAGCGCTCCAACTGGTTAGAGGCGCCGGATTACTGGCTGGCGGACCACCAATCGGTGCCCCGTCCGCCGACGCGGCCAATTCCGCGCCCCAGGCGCTTCGTGCGTATGTCGCGCACGCGCAGCTCCATGCTGCTCTTCGTCGCCGTGGTGGGCATCGCTATTGTCGGCGCGGGCATGGTGTACGCTGGCCATCTTACCTACGACTATTTCAACACGCCCCTCGCGCTGCCAACGACTCATCCCGCGACCGCCACCGCGACGGATATCCCGGCAACCGCCACACCGACCGAAATCCCAGTGACGGGTACCGCGACCGACGGCTCCGACGGCCAGGGGACCGCCACGCCTGACATCACGCCAGATACCACTCCGGATATCACTCCAGTCATTCCCACACCTTGACAATCCTGGTTGCTCCACATCGCCCAGGTACCAGCTACCGGCCCATCTGGCGAGATATCGGCAGCCCGCATGGTATACTGGTAGCAGGTACTATCTGGCGAGGAGCAAGACAGATGGCAGCAGTGGGCATCGGCAAGATCGTCGGCTCGGAATCGCATGTGCGCTATACCTGCCAGATATTTGGCCCGGGCGAGGTGGCCGCGCCGCCTGATCCCTCCGCATACGCTTTTGGCGGCTTCGTCCGCCTGCCGCTGCGGACGGCGCTGCCCGCCGCCGATGTTGCCGCGCTTGAGCCGCGCCCAACCGCCGCGATGCATAGCGATGCGTTGGCGCCCGTGCCAGCGCAGCCGCTCTGGGCGGTGGGCTTCATCTACGACACGATACTCGTCAATCCCGCTTTTGGGACGCTGGGGCCGCGCCTCTCCAATGACGAGCAGCTAGCCGTCTTCTCGCCGGATTATCTGGCGGAGCGCGCCGTGCTCGTCTCGGTCCTGGTGCTGGGCACGATGAACGGTGAGGGCGCGCCGACGGGCAGAGTGACGCATGGCGTGCCCGCGCTCGCGCCTGATCTGGGCGCGGTGGTCGAGCCGCTCACCGAGACGCAGGTGCGCGCCTTCCACACCTTCGCCGATACGCCGCAGTCGCGTCCCTACCTGCACCTGGGCTACCTGCCCCATACCGTCGCGCAGGACCATCCGCTGCTGCCGCTGGCGATGTTACGGACGGTTGAGCGGCTGGAGGCGCTGCTGCCGGAAAACGCCTCGCTCCTGGCCATCGTCAAGCGCAATCTGGCCTGGCGGCTCAAAGTGCTGGCGGCAGGATAGTTGCACGAATAATCCTCTGGCTCATTCTCTCCTCGCGAGGAGAAGGGCTGGGGTGAGGTCCAGGGCAAAATCAATACAAGGCGGTAAAATAGTATGAGCGGCGCGCAATCACCCCAAACATCCCGCCCGGTCGGCATCACCAAAGGCCCCGGCGAGGCCATCCACGAATACACGCTGATCTCGCGCGATGAGCAGCGGCTGCTCAAAAACGGCGAATACGTCTACTACGAGCTGGACGAGACCGTCGGTGGCACGCCTGCTTCAAATGGCGCGCATGCCGCCACACCGCGTCGCGTGCTGGGGCGCATCCTGCGGCGGGTGCCGGTGCAGCTTTTCCCGGATACCTTCCTCTCAGAGCCTGAGGTATCGCCCTCTCAGGTTGCCGCGCTCGTCGGCTATGATATGCGCGCCAGCGATCTTTTCGAGCTGCACATCGGCATCATGGGCTACTACGATGAGGCGCTAGGCTCCTTCGTCAACCCCTGGATTCCCCCCAGCTCTGGCACGCCCATCTATCTCGCCGAGGATGCCTGGCTCACCACCGTCCTCTCGCGCAAGCAGCGCGGCCAGGTCGGCAGCGCCATCGTCGGCTCGCTGCTGACCCGCCCTCCAACCGCCGTGCCGGTGGTGCTGGATGTGAAAGAGCTGGTGAGCACCCATCTTGCCATTATCGCCAGTACGGGCGCGGGCAAGAGCTATCTGGCCAGCGTCATCATCGAGGAGATGATGCGCCCCTACAACCGCGCCGCCGTCCTCATCATCGATCCTCACGGCGAATACAACACCTTGCAGGAGATCGCGAACGACGAGGAGTTCCGCGAGGAGGAGCCCGCCAGCCCCGCGGCGCGGCGCCAGCCACGCTATGAGGCGCGCACGCGCGTCTATCTGCACGATCAGGTGAAGGTGCGCATGAACACGCTGACGCTCGGCGATCTGCGCTACCTGCTGCCGAACATGACCGACAAGCAGCACCACTTCCTCAGCCGGGCGTTCGACGCGCTACGGGCCGAGAAGAAGGGGCAGCCCTGGGGCGCGGCTGACCTCAAGCGCCACGTGAGCAATGTCGGCAAGTCGGCGAACGAGGATAGCGGCGACGATAGCGGCAACAGCACCATCGCCGCGTTGCACTGGAAGATCGATGAGCGGCTGGGCGACAACACGATGGTCTTTGACCAGTTCCAGCATCTCAACCTGGGCGAGGTACTCCAGCCGGGACAATGTACCGTCCTCCAGCTCAATGAGATCGACGAGCGCGACCAGCAGGTGATCGTCGCGACGCTGCTCCGGCGCATCAATCAGGCGCGGATGGATACCGAGAAGGGCAAGGTGCCAGCGAACGACGAGCGCTTCCTGCCCTATCCGGTCTTCATCCTGCTGGAGGAGGCGCATCACTTCGCGCCGCACGATGGCGAGGCGATTACGACGGGCATTCTCAAGCAGGTGCTGGCGGAGGGGCGCAAGTTCGGCATCGGCGTCGGGCTGATTAGCCAGCGCCCCGGCAAGCTGGACGCCGACGTGCTGAGCCAGTGCCTGACACAGTGCATCATGCGCATCGTCAACGAGGTGGACCAGAAGAGCGTCGCCAGCGCCGTCGAAGGGGTGGGCCACGATCTCTTGCAGAACCTGCCCGCCCTCTCGAAGGGGCAGGCGATCATCGCGGGTAGCGCCATCAACACGCCAGTCATCTGCCGCGTGCGCGAGCGGATTACACCGCATGGTGGCGAGAGCAAAGACGCTCCGGTGGAGTGGCAGGCGCATTTCGGCCTCGATGCGGTGGCCGGACGTGCCCGTGATGAGGCGCTCCCCCGGCGCAATAACCGCCCATTCAACATCATGAAATAGCGAAAGAAGAGCGGGCGGTTGAAAACCGTGCCTCCTCATCAAATGCTAGACGCTGAAGGCTTTAACTCTTGTACTCGCACCATACTGAGGACACGGGATATAGTATGGTGCGGAGCCCATGGTAGGAACGAGAGGCCGTAAATGGCGATGACCGCGCAGGATATCGAAAGCTACCTCGCGGAGCTTGGGCTGGAACTGCAGAGTGGTGGCGTCACACAGCCAGTGCGTCTTCTGATGGTTGGAGGCGCCTACATGCTGACCCAGATCGGCAATCGCTCATCCACCAAAGACATTGATGTGCTGCTGGAGAATATCCCAGACCCAGGCGCCTCGCCGCTGTATATGCCCCTGCAAAATGCTGTGCGTGCTGTTGCCGCTCGAGTCTGTTATGAACTTGACCTGGGGTGGGATAGAATACAGCATGAGTCCTGCACGCAAACCCTACCCTTCGGATGTGAGCGACGACGAATGGGCCTTCGTTGCTCCGTACTTGACGCTGCAGAGCGAGCAAGCCTTGCAACGCAAATATGACCTGCGCGAGGTCTACAACGGGCTGCGTTGGCTGGTGCGCACCGGCGCCCAATGGCGGATGCTGCCGCATGATTTCCCGCGCTGGGAAGCGGTCTAGCAGCAGACCCAGCGCTGGCTGCGAGCGGACTGCTTTGAAGCCATGGCCCATGACCTACGCCTGCTCTTGCGCCTGGCGGCAGGCCGCCGTGGTCAACCGTCGGCGGTGATTCTGGATGCCCGTACCGTGCAGTCGACGCCGGAGAGCGGGGCACATGCCGGCTACGACGGGCATAAACGCCGCAAAGGGGCCAAGGCGCATGTGGCCAAGGCGCATGTGGTGGCGGTGGATAGCTTGGGGCATCTGTTGGCGACGCTGGTGACGCCGGCGAGCGAGCAAGAGCGGACGCAGGTGGCGGCGTTGGCCAAAGAGGTGCAGACCGTGACCGGAGAGAGCGTCGAGTTGGCCTATGTCGACCAAGGCTATACCGGCACGGAGCCGGCTGAAGCCGCCGCTGACCACGAGATCCAGTTGGAGGTGATCAAGCTGTCCGAGGCGCAGGGACCCCGACAAGGCTTCGTGTTGCTGCCAAAACGCTGGGTGGTCGAGCGCTCGTTTGCTTGGTTGGCCCGGTTCCGGCGGCTGGCGCGTGATTATGAGCGGTTGCCGCAGACCGTGGCAGGCCTGACCTTTCTGGCTTTTACCTGCTTGATGCTGTCTCAGTTGATCCATTGGCCCTTCAGTTCATAACAGGCTCTCGGCATGGATTGCCGACGAGCTGGATCAACGATGTGATTGGTGACGCGCTGCGGAACTATGGGCCAACGCCGACAGGAAGCATCTGGCGTATGTATGGTCCGCTTGAGGTGTTAGTCCCGGAACGCGCTTATATCCTGGCGCTCAAACTTCTGGCGCACCGTCCACAGGATGAGGCGGATATTCGTGTCCTCTGCCACGAGGTAGGCGTTTCCACGCGCGATGAGGCACGCCGTATTCTGGACTCTTTCATCACCGATGACCAGATCAAGCAGCTCAGCCAGGTAGATGCGGCGCTGGCACAGCTGTTCCCGTAAAGATGCAAAGAGCTATAATTCGACCGATGATGTTCTTAGGCGTCGGTGAGGAATACGAGGGTTAGTACGCAATGGATCAGCATGGTGTACAAGGTCAGGCAGGGCAACAGCGGCCCGTCCAGACGCTGGCGGGCGCCTACGCCGCAATTGCTGCACACACAGACCCGTGGGTCGCCCTCAACGAGTTCTTCCATGAGTGGTTTGATTACTCGCGCACGGAACGTCTCCAGCTCATTGCTGAGGACATTCTGTCCGGTGGTCCGTCCGCGCTGCTTGACGCACTCGATGCGCCTTCAAGCGAGCTCCCCAGGTCAGAGCGAGACCGACGCTGGCGTTGGGCTGTCTTCTGTGCCGCCGCCGCAGACTATTTGTGCATACGCGATGGGATAACGTCTCCTACATGGGTGAGCGATCCTCGCTATACGTTGGCCGAACCCTGGTATTACCTTGGCGTTAGAGATCCCTTGACACCGGAGGAGCAGGCGCATCTCGAACAGACGACTCCGGCCCCATTGCGTCGCCGAAATATCTTCTGTGGAGACCGTGTCTTCGCCAACAAGTATGAGTTTGCCAAACAAGTCCAACAGGTGGTGGCAGCCCGTGCAGAGCTGCCACGCGAGCCGCAGTGACATGTCCGCGCAGCCCTTAAGTCACATCAGGCTCCAGTGCGCTGGCCGAAGGCGACGTAGAATGGCAGAATGCCCCGGCCCTGGCGCTGGGCGAACTCCTGTTGCGCGCGCGTGTAGAGCGAGTCGTATCGGTCGGCGGGCAGGATGTCCTGGGCGATAACGCCCGCGCGGAGCGCCTTGCCCACCGCGAGACAGTCGGTCGCTGAGGCGCGCCCAATCCGCCCACCCCAGTCACCCATTGGGAAGTTGAGCACTCGCTGTTGCACGTTGGCCAGCCCGCCATTGCTCAACAACTGCCCGATGTGCCTGCCAATCGTGAAATCCACATTGCGTGTATTCAGAAAGTCGATCCAGCTCTGCCAGAGGCCCATGTAGCCCGGACCGCCATCCTGCGCCGAGCCGCACTCGGCCAGTTCCACCCACCCGCCCGGTCGGGTCACGCGCACCAGCTCCTGGATGACGTTGGGCCAGCGGTCGCGGGGAATCGCGGTGATGAGGAGGCGCTGGTGGACAAAGTCGAAGCTCCGATCGGCAAAGGGCAGCCCTTCGAGGATGTTTCCGACCGAGAAGATATAGTTCGTGGGGCGTACATCAAGCCCCTGTCCAAGAGGATTCGTGTCTTCGGGTGGTGGCACCAGATCGAGGCCGACGACGCGCGCGCCAGGGAAGAGTGTCGCCATCTCCATCGCCCATCGCCCCGAGCCGCACCCGACATCCAGGATATCCGCGGGTTGATTCGCCGGAGCCGCGTAGTTGCCGCGCAGGCCCGTCCGCAGCAGGAAATGCTGGAAGTCCAGCCGGTTGATCTCACCCATATCTTTGGGCAGCGGATAGGGCATGGCGGCGAGATGCTGGCGGCCGCCAAACCGGCGGAATCGCTGGTCGGGGACATTCTCGAGCACGACATCATGTCTCTGGCGACGAAACGGCCACATCAAATGCACTCCCTTTCATTGCGCGAGGGAAAGAGCAGGCTCAGGCACAACGCCTGTACCCATGCGATAGTATGAAGCTGGCAAGGTTCGCGTCACATTGGGTAGAATGGCAAGCCGGGAAGAAACTGATCGGGCTGATACGGCTCAGGCAGAAAAATGCGCACGGTTATCAGTCCGGCAACATCTGTGGGTATCATCTCTATGCGACCGCCGATGCGCTCGATATCCGGGCGAACATCCCGAACACGGGCCAGGCTGGCGGGCAGGGTGAGTTGCGCCTGGTAGGTATAGAGGCGCATGATATGCTCTTCCTCCTTGCATCCATCTCCTCCACGGGGGATACAACTCTCTGAGAACAACTCCTTTTATTGTGTGGTTGATTCTAGCACGGCCCCACCCATGAGGCAATGGGGAATTTCCTGAGCGGCTCGTCCGTCCTAGTTACGGTGTGTCGCTCTCTATGAAGCATAGCAGAGGGGAGCAATGCGAGCGGGCGGAATGGCAGGGCCGCGGATGGCAATGAACCATGTGAGAGTTAGATACACCGAAAGGAGCGTGACATGCGACTCTACAGCTTTGGCGCGACGCATGGGCGACCGATCACCGAGTTTGGCAGCGTGTACGTGACGATCAATGGCATTGTCTACGTGCTGGAGGGCGACGTACAGGTCGGGTGTATGCGTCTCGCGCCGGGCGGACGTGTGGGCGCGCATCAGGCCACCACTCGCCAGCTCTTCCTGGTGATGTCTGGCGAGGGATGGGTGCGCGGACCAGAATCCGAGCGCACGCCCATTGCAGTCGGTCAAGCGGCCTTCTGGGAACCCGGCGAGGAACACGAGTCGGGCAGCGAGACGGGGATGGTGGCGCTGGTCATCGAAGGCGATACCCTCGACCCCGACCAGTTCCTCCATCCCATTCGGTGATCGCGCCGCGCCGCCTCGCCTCTGAGCATAGATTTCAGAGCGCATACTCACCCCCTATCCCCCTCTCCTCGCCGGAGAGGGGGATAGGGGGTGAGGTCCGGGTGAGGTCAGCTAGCTTCCGATGGTGTACCAGGGATTCGCGCCGCCCGCTGCGCCCACGCTCCCCGCGCCAACGCCAAGGTCGAAGTGCTCCATATCAGGATGGCCAGTGCCAGCCCAGAAGGTCGAGTTATCGAACTTCCAGACGGGATAGCTCCCGGCATCCGGCGTGTAGAAATGCATGTTGGGATCACCAGAGAGCCCCGCCGAGGTGACGCTTGCCGTGAAGACACTGGGGGCTGGCTCCGCGCGCGCCACCGCGACCAGATGCCCATTCGGCGAGAACTGCATCTTGACCATCGAGGCGGCCGTCGCGACCGATGCGATCCGCGAGGCGCCGCTGCCGTCGGCGTTGGCATAGAAGAACTGCGAGCTGGCCACGCCTTCTTCGTCTCCACCAGTTCCTGATACCGGAGCGGTTCTCTGATAGACGATATGCGAGCCATCAGGTGAAACGTCGAAGCCAGGGCTAAGCGCGTCATTGCGAGAGCACTCGCACGGGTTGGTCGTGCCCATATTGACTGAGCCAGCCAGCACCGTGTGGCTGGTCATATCGAAGCGCTTGAGCACGTATCCAGTGCCGGAGCCAATGGTGAAGAAGAGCGTATTGCCGCGCAGCACCGCATCATCCGAATACGATGATGACGTCAGCGTGCCAAGAACACTTGCGCCGCCGCCCACGACATACTGGTGAAGGATGCGGCCGTCGCTCCACCATATCGTCGAGTTATTAATCCAGCCAGCGTCGCGTAGCGAGAGCCGATTATCAGAGGAGGGTACCTCGGTAGCCGCCCCTGTACTTGCGTTGATAACGTACACTGGTCCATGCTCAGGGCCGTCTGTACAAGCGTCGCTGCCCCACGCGGCGACGATCTTGCTCATATCAGGCGAGAAGACGGGCGAACTCCAGTACGCATCATAGCGACACTCCGCGGTTGAGGCAGGCATGTGCGTCACCTGATGCGCCGCTCCGCCATTGACGCTTGCCCAGATCTGGCCGACCTGATGACTATCCTGCTGGAACCAGGCCAGCGCATGCGGAGGTGGCGTCGGCGTGGCGGTGGCCCTGGCCGATCCCGACGAGCCGCCGGTTGCCGTCGATCCCGCCCCAGCTCCGTCGCCCGGAGTGGAGCTTGATGAGCCGGAGGCGCCTGGTACACTGCACCCAGATAGCACGATAACGATGATACAGGCGAGCAACGCACAGATGACTATCAGCCACGATTTGCCGTGGGACCGCATATCATTCTCCTCCTGCCGGGTGGCAGAAATACGCACCCGCCGCGCCCAGAGCAGTGAAATGAGAGAAAGGATATCACTGGAGGTGCGTTGGAAGGAGTGTAGAAGATGCATAGAATACATACTGTGAATGGCTTCACATATACGTAGAAATGTTGAGCTTGCACGGTGCGCACAGGGTGAGAGAGTGGCATGACGCCTGGAATCACGGGGAAAGATATCCCCTGTCACACTTGGCCCTGGTCGCGCGATAGCATGATGTGGCTGACAAATGTGGCCGACAACGAAGTGGCGAGCGATCCGCAAGGGGGGTATATGAGCTCACTCATTCCCTCATCGCGCTCTACGAAAGCACTGTTCGCGCAGATGGTCGAACATACCCAGACGCAGTTGTATGCGTTTGTGCGCGGATTCATCGGCGATAGCGAAGAGGCGCGGGATGTCGTGCAGGACACATACGTGAGCGCTTGGAAAGCCGCCTATCGTGGGACAGCGCCTTTTGCTCACGAGAGTGACGAGACCGAGGTGCGCAAATGGCTCTTTCACGCGGCCTATTGCCGGGCGGTCTCCAGTCTGCGCCATCGCGGTGTGATTGCCTGGGAATCGCTGGATGCGCCACTGCCGCCGCAGCCCGTGGAGCACAGTCAATCACCGTTCGAGAACCGCATCGTTGACGCGGAGGTCGTGCGCGCCGCGTTAGCTGAACTGGAATCGACTGATGCCGCGTGTCTCATGCTGAATGTCGTGCAGGGCTTCACCTCGGTCGAGATTGCCCAGATATTTGGCATTACGCCTGAGGCCGCCCGCAAACGGCTCTCGCGTGCCATGCAACGCCTGCGCGCCGCTTATTTCGCGCAGGATGGTGTGACAGTGACGATGACCCTTGCAACGCCAGCCCCAGTCCAATCCGAGCGCCTGGCCACCACCAACGAGGAGGAGATGTGCAAATGAACGACCACTTCATGAACTCACACTCTGCTCCTGATCCCATCTGCGCCGAACTTGAAAGTACTCTGGCACTGCTGCCGCTGGGCGAGTTGAGCGCCGAGGAAGAGGCGACCGCGCGCGCGCACGCCGCCACCTGCGCCCGTTGCCAGCGGCGGCTGGGGGAATACGATCTGGTCTATACATCGTTGCGCCATGCGTCGCCGATCTCCGTGATCTCGCGTCCGCTCTTCAACGTGGACGACATCATGCTCAGCGCGACACTGAGCGATGATGAGGATGAGGAGGGCTCCGACGGCTCAGACTCCAGCGATACATCCAGGGTGACGACGCGCATCACAACCATGCCTTTCACCTACCGGCTCTCGCGACGGGCTACCGTGCTTTCTGGCATGGGCGCGCTCGCGGCGGTGTTGCTCCTGACGCTGCTGGCCAGCACGCTATTCCACCTGCGCGGCGCTCCCAACTCGGCGACGAGAATACTGAACGGTGGAGGCACGTGGACGGAGTATACGCTGCCCTCGTCTGGGAAGCTGCCGGGACATATCGTTACGGGTCCAGATGGAAACATCTGGTTTACCGAAACGGGGTCAATTGGACGCATCACTCCTGATGGCGTGGTGACCCAGTTTCCGTTACCAATACCGGCGGATGCCTTTCCCACCGGGCTCACCCGTGGGCCAGGCAAGTCGCTCCTGGTTTTCGTCAACAATGAGATCCTCCGTGTCAGCATGACCGGCGCAGCCACGCGGGTGCCGCTGCCAGCCAGTTATGATCTCCCTATCGGATCTGTTCTTACAGCGCCTGATGGATCTATCTGGTTCGCCGTGCCGAACAATTACGTCACTCCGGCCTATTCAACCCATGATCCAATGATTGGGCGCATCAGTCCACAGGGTAGCCTGACCACCTACGACACGAGTCGAAGTCTCGTGGGCAATGAGATTGGTATCATCGCAGCGCTGCCTGATAGTAGTCTCTGGATTTACACAGAGTCAGCGCTTGGGCGTATAAGCCCGGACGGCAAAATCACGGCATATGACGCTTCCAGTACGAATGGGTTGGCCTCCTCCGCAACGGTCGACGCCGATGGCAATTTATGGATGGTTGGTGGTTTCTTAACCGGTGGTATAGACAATTGTCCCAACGGAGGTGAGTACCCCGGTGGCAAGGTCGTGCGCATTGCGCCGAACGGCACGACCAAGGTCTGGCCATTCTCGGCAACCCTGGGATGTCGGGACGGCGGCAACCTCTTCACCATTATGGGGCGAGATGGCAACCTCTGGACGGCAGGTGTCGGCGTCATTCTCCGCACCACTCCGGACGGGGAGGTGACGGTGTTCCACATGCCGAGCGACTTCATCGTGAACGATATGACCGTCGACGCGCACAACGATCTCTGGGTGACCGAGACCGGCACGGACAAGATTGGTCGCATTCAACTCAAACCATAGCGGCGCATAGGCGCAGAGCGGGCTACTGGCCTCAGCCCGCATACCCTTCCCACTGATTGCGAACAGGCTCGACGTCAGCCGATTGATCGAGTTGTGGGCCACTGTGCGCCCAAATCATCGATCTCAAACACACGAAGGCATGCCGTAGGTGTGTCCAGGAGAAAGAGAGGCCGCTTGCCAGTAATTCGTCATTACCGGTTTTTGTTTCGCGTGAGAGCAGTTTTGAGGGGAGAAAGATTGTGAAGAAGCTAACCATCAAATCACTCGTGACCGCTGGCGCGTTTCTCGTGCTTCTGGCTACCAGCATTTCCGCCTGCGGGCAGCAGGCTCAGAAGAGCGCCACCGGAGCAGGGAGCGCATCCCAGCCCAGCGCACAGAGCGGCGCCGACGAGCTAGGGCGCTGGAACAACAGGATATCCGCAACCCAGAATGGCGACGAGTTGCAACGCTGGCATGTCAAAGTACCAGATGCGCAGGATAACGAGAATAGCGATGAGCTGCAACGCTGGGGAGCAAAATCCCCCAACGCACAGCGTTGATTTGCGCTGGTTGGAAGCAGTTCCCCTGGTCCGCGTACACTGTACGCGGACCATTCTGGCTTTCCGTGGACATCCTGAAGGGGTGGTATTGTGATCAGCTTCATCGTGGACGACGTACAATTCAACTTTCGCGCGGCGGCGGTCATCATAGACGATGGCTACGTGTTGCTGCATCGAGCCTCATACGAACCCTTCTGGGCGCTGCCGGGCGGGCGTGTGGAGGCGAGCGAGCCATCGGCGGTGACGGTTGCCCGCGAGCTGGCCGAGGAGCTTGGGCCTGCGTGCGACGCGCAGGTCGGGCGGCTGCTCTGGGTCGTCGAGAATTTCTATGGCGAGGAGGATGCGCCATTCCACGAGCTGGGCATGTACTATCTTGTCACGTTCGGAGCCGACAGCGCCTTTCTTGCCAAGGACCGCGCCTACGACGGGATCGAAGGCGATCTCCCCCAGCATGAAGGTGAGTATATACGGTTGATCTTTCAGTGGTTCCCGGTGGACGCGCTGGCAGACATGCCGCTCTACCCCACCTTCCTGCGCGAGCGGCTGGCCGCCCTGCCCGCCACGCCCGAACTGGTGGTGCATACCGATCCACCTTGGGACGAGGCGGAGATTGCTGGCTTTGAGTCGTGACCACCTGCCACGCGCATGTGGCTGCCATTCAGATAGGAGTGGAGGCATAGCAACATGGAGATGATAGTCATTCTCGCGGATATTCACGGCAATCTTCCGGCGCTCGAAGCGGTGCTGGCAAAGATTGACGCTGAGGGCATCGACCGTCTCGTCTGCCTGGGCGACGTTGCCACGCTTGGCCCACAGCCGCGTGAGGTTATCGCCCGGGTGCGCGCGCTGGGATGCCCCGTCGTGATGGGCAATACGGATGCGATTCTACTCGCGCTTCAGCGTGACGAGAGCACGATGGGTGACGATTGGAGCAACGAAGCCTTCGACCAGTGGTGCGCCAACCAACTCACGGACGACGATCTCGCGTACCTGCGCACCTTTCAGCCGACGATTAGCCTCTCGCTCGGCGACGATGTGACGCTGCTGTGCTACCATGGCTCGCCACGCTCATATGATGAACGCATCACGGCGGAGACGCCCGATGCCGCGCTGCATGAGATGCTTGCCGCGACGCCAGCGCACCTCTACATCGGTGGCCACACCCACCAGCAGATGCTGCGCCGCCACCGCGACGCGCTCGTGCTCAATCCCGGTACCGTCGGCTTCGTGAAGGATGCCATCGCGCCCGCGGCCTCGATTCGCAACCCCTCCTGGGCCGAGTACGCCGTCATCGCATATGATGGCGGTCAACTCGATGTGTCGCTGCGCCGCGTCCCCTTCGACCTCGACGCGCTCTTTGCCGCGTTCGACGCATCCGGCATCCCCCGCGCCCAGTGGCGGAAGGGCGACTGGCGGCGGGTGTGATACTAGCGCTGGCGGCTGAAGCCGCGCCTATGGGCTCCGCTGTCGCTTCGCCGCAAAGCCCGCCTGCGCGGGCTCGTAAGATTCGGACGGTTCATAGCAGCTATTGGGCTAATATTCGCCTGTTGTGACCACCTGGAGCACATAGGCGGTCACCTGTTGCTCCGCTGGGTCGATAGCGGCATCTATCGTGCAGCCCGACGCGCGTATGTGCCCGCCGCCGCCGTAGTGCGCGCAGATCTTCGAGGCGTCCCACGGGCCAGTCGTGCGCACACTCGCGCGCGTCTTGCCATCGTCGCCCTCGCGCAGCAGGATGGCAATCTCGACGCCCTCGGTATCCAGCAGGTAGCTCGGCAGGCCATCGTCCATGTCGGGGGTCGCACCCGCCTCCTCGATATCGCGCTGGCGCAGGGTCGCCCAGGTGATGCGCCCGTCGGCTTCGCGCCGCACCGATGCCAGCACGCGCCCCCACAGCTTCATCTTCGGGTACGGCTTCAGACGATACATCGGCTTGATGATTGCCTCGGGTACCGCGCCGCGGCCCACCAGATAGGCGCCCGCCGTCAGCGTGCGCTCGGTGGTGGCGTCGAACTCGAACGAGCGCGTATCGGTGATGATGCCCGCCAGCAGACACTGCGCGATATCCTGCGTGATGGCGGCGCCACGGTTGAGCAGCAGCAGCGTCAATAGCTCGGCGGTCGCGGCGGAGGCGGAGTCAATGATGTTGACGACGCCGCAGCCGGTCGAGGTGGCGTGGTGGTCGATGTTGACGATGCGCGCGCCATCGAAGAACGCTTGGTAGCGCTCGTAGAGCGCGCCATAGCGCGAAAACTCGCCCGCGTCGAGCGCGATGACCAGATCGAAGTCCTCGGCAGGTAGCTCGGTGACGACTCGCTCGCGTCCTGGCAAGAAGGTGAAGTTGGCTGGGACCGGGTCGGCGCAGGCGACGACGCACTGCTTACCGTAGGCCTCCAGCGCGAACGCCAGCCCCAGCGCCGAGCCGAGCGCGTCGGGGTCGGGGTTGTGGTGCGCTATGAGCAGGATGTTGCGCGCGTCCATCATCAGGCGCCATGCCGCCTCGGCAGGCTCATTGACGATACCCGCCGCCAGGATCGCCGCCAGCGCCTGCTCGCTCGTCTTGTCCGTCTTGTCCATTGCCGCTGAGTCTTCCGACACCGCCACGCGCATCTCTCCTTCGCCCGATCCACTGTCGCCAGTCGTCTGGACCTCTCTCGATACTCAATATGCCTACAACCTTATCACAGACGGCCCAGGCAAACGGGGACATAGCCTGCGCATGCCACTGCGAGCGCCGATTCCTCTGGTATCAATATGGGGGAGACCGCGACCCAAGATGGGCGCAACCCCCGATGAAGGCGGCATATCGGGGTTGGTATGCTGCTGATACCTGGAGCTATCCCATCGCATGGAGTGAGAGCCAGCGCGCGGATGCATCCAGTTTTAGATAGATGAACATCACAGAGTCGCTACCGATCACAGGCTTGACTCAATTCCCATGTCATTTACACAGAAGCAAAGGAGGTAGCCCACATGAAGGCTATCATTGCGCAGTACCGACTCACATCCCTGGCGAAGTTCGTGATTGGGATCGTTGCCCTTCCCGTCACGCTGACACTGCTGCTTGCCGGACCTGTGGCCGCCGCCTCTGGTAGCCATAGCAATACCACCAGTAATCGCGGCCACGATAGCCACGACAGTCTCATCAGCGTCATCCTCGCCACCGCACGCTACAACAGTGTGACCGTGGCGCAGGCGCACCAGTACGCGCGCTTCCCCGATGCCGCGGGAATCGCATGCATCGATAATCCAGGCGTCGGCGCAATGGGCATCCATTACTTGACACTCCGCATAGGCTAAAGCCGTAGCGGATTCTCAGTTCTCTGGGGCAGCCTTCGCCACCTCTCCCTGAAGGCTCTGTCCGAGTCGCTCTATATTTCTGGCCGCGTTGTGGTCTCTATGGAGCGATGTTCCGCATTCGGGGCAAGAATGCCAGCGAACGGATAATCCCTTCTTCACCACAACACCGCAGCCAGAGCAGGTCTGGCTAGTATACGCAGGATTGACCGTAATCACCTTCCGACCGGCCCATGCTGCCTTGTGGGAAAGGGTGGTGAGGAACCCACTCCAGCCCGCATCACTGATGCTCTTGGCTAGGTGATGGTTCTTCACCATATTAGCGACCTGCAATTCCTCGTGATAGATCACATCAAAATCGCGCATCAGGCGCAGTGCGGCCTTATGCTGGAAATCCAGCCGTTGCCGCTTGACCTTCAGATGCGCTGTGGCCAGCAGTTTGACCGCCTTGCGCCTGCGATTGCTGCCCTGCTTGCGGCGGGAGACTTTGCGTTGGGCGGTTTTCAAGCGCCTTTCCGATTTGCGGTAGCAGCGCGGATTGTGGATCATCGTGCCATCGGCAAGCGTGGCAAAGGACTCTAACCCCAGGTCTATCCCTGTCTCGCGTCCCGTTGGCTCCAAGAACTGTGTCGGCACATCCGCACAGGAGATACGCACGTACCAGCCATCGGCCTCACGACTGATGATGACCGTCTTGGGCGTGCCTTCCATTGGACGACTCCAGCGAACGGCAATGCGACCAATCTTGGAGAGTACGAGAAAGCCGTTATCCAACTGTACGCCGTTACCAAACTCTTTGTAGGTGAAGCTGTGGTAGCGCTCGCGTCCGTGAAAGCGTGGGAAGCCCGGCGTTTGGCCCGCCTTCACACGGCGAAAGAACGCCTTGTAGGTCTTGTCGAGCCGGGCCAGCACGTCTTGCAACACGTGGCTGTGGATAGCCGCAAAGTCGGGCATAGCGGTGCGGAGGTCTTTCAGTTCAGCCTCTTGCGCATACTGTGAGAGGGTGACACCGCGTTGGCGGTAGAGCGTGATGCGCTGTTCAAGTCCGGTGTTGTAGAGCGTGCGACAGCGCCACAGCACGAGCTCAAGCCCCTGCTCCTGGTCAGGCGTCGGCTTGAGTTTGTACTTGAACGTTTTGCGCACGGTCTCCAACACGGCTACTGCTCGCCCTTCCGCCGTTGCTCGCGACGCACGTATTCTTGCAGCGCCCACACCAACTCTTTCGTGAAGGAACGCTGATGCTGGCGTGCAAGATCGTTCATCGCGTCCCACGTCTCACGCGGGATGCTCAACGTGATTTTGTGCTGCGCCTGTCGTGCCTGTTCGTCTTTCATACTGGGATTATACCATAATTATTCCAGTATCACCAGCAGCAAGTACTTCTGACTCAAGCCACGAGCGCCTAACCACTCGGGTTAAAATCCGATGGATTGTGGCGGCCTAAAGTCCTATATTGTCAAGGACGACCCGGTCGGATCCGGGCAGGTTGTGCCCACCAAGCCGCAGGCGCTTGTCTATGAACCGGAGAAAAACGGCCGATTGCGCCTGGTCGCCGTTGAATATATCGCCTTCCAGCAGCAGTGGGACGCGACACACCATGCGCCGCCGATGCTCTTCGGCCAGCACTTCATGGTGACGCCAGATGGGAACCGCTTCGGCATACCCGCCTTCTACTCGCTGCACGTCTGGATCTGGAAGTTCAATCCGAGCGGCCTCTTCTCGATGTGGAATCCGCTGGTGCACTGCGGCGCAACACCGTCCGCATAGCGCTCGCCTGACCGCAACACCCAAGGCAAACTCAATAGCAGACAATATGGGGGCGAACAAAGCGTTCGCCCCCATCATCCATCCTGGTATACTCGCCGTGACGCCCCCGATTCCCTTTGCCATCATGCCATACGCCAGATCATCGCCCGCCTGCGGAGCTACCGCGATTCTGACGCAGTGCGATGCTATTGCCTGTTTGCGCGCATACCGTGTCGCGACTTTCCCTCCTCTGCCTGCGGATAGGCTGGAACTACCCTCGCAAACCCGCCCCCCGACTGTAGAAAGCGGCCAGATGTCTCCCTATGATCAAGATGCGGCCGAATGTGGCCTCAGTGGCCGCAAGTGACCTGTTTCACACCAGATATGCATCCAATTGACGATACACCTATGAGGAGGCGAGAGATCATCGATGGCAACGCAAGAGCACCAACGGCTTCAGGAAGCGCACGACAATGCCCATCTCTGGAAGAAGTGGGGCCCGTATGTGAGCGAGCGACAATGGGGGACAGTGCGTGAAGACTACAGTGCGGGCGGCAATGCATGGGAGTATTTTAGCCACGAACAGGCGCGGGCGCGCGCCTATCGCTGGGGGGAAGATGGCATCGCGGGCATTGCTGATGACCAGCAACAGCTTTGTTTTGCGCTTGCCTTCTGGAACGGCGCTGATCCCATTCTCAAAGAGCGCATGTTCGGGCTGACGAACTCAGAAGGTAATCATGGCGAAGATGTCAAGGAATACTATTTCTACCTCGATAGTACCCCGACCCATTCGTACATGAAATACCTCTATAAGTATCCGCAGTCGGCCTATCCCTACGCTGACCTGGTCGCGACGAATCGCCAACGCAGCCGCACCGAACCGGAATACGAACTGCTCGACACAGGCGCCTTCGACCATGATCGCTACTTTGATATCTTCATCGAGTATGCCAAGCGCTCCCCTGAAGACATCCTCATTCAGGTTACCGTCCACAACCGGGGTGATAACCACGCCGTGCTGCATGTGCTGCCGACGCTCTGGTTTCGCAATACCTGGTCGTGGAGCGCGGATACTCCCAGGCCGCGCATCGAGCAAGCCGATCTACATGACGCGGGGCATGGTGAGCATGGTGGGCATGTGATGAAGGCTGTGCATGACGCGCTTGGGAAGAAGTACCTCTACTGCGAAGGGGCGGAGATGCTTCTCTTCACCGAGAATGAGACGAATCTCCAGCGTCTCTATGGGGTGTCGAACACCTCGCCCTACTGCAAGGATGGCATCAACGATGCGGTTGTCGAGGGGAATAGCGCCGCCGTCAACCCTGAGCAGAGAGGGACCAAAGCGGCGGCGCAGTACCAGCTCACATTAGGCCCTGGCGAGTCTCGTACCATCCGATTACGGCTGCGGGACATGCCACCATCCCGAATAACAGCAGGGAACGGTACGGGCAGCATGGTCGGCCGGGATTTCGATCAGATTTTTCAGCGACGCCGTGACGAGGCGGACCAATTTTACGCCAGTATTACGCCGTCCAATGTGAGTGACGATGCCCGCAATGTCATGCGCCAGGCGCTGGCGGGTATGTTGTGGAGCAAGCAATTCTACAACTATGATGTCGAGCGGTGGCTTGCTGGCGACGTGCCAACTGAGCCAGCCCCGCCGCCAGCGCACGAACACGGTCGCAATGCCGATTGGTATCACCTCCGCGCCGCCGACGTCCTCTCCATGCCTGACAAGTGGGAGTATCCATGGTTCGCCTCCTGGGATCTTGCCGTGCATACCATCGCGCTTGCCGTGGTTGACCTCGATTTCGCTAAGGATCAGCTTCACCAGATGGTGCGCGCCCTCTACGAGCATCCTAACGGCCAGATACCCGCCTATGAATGGGCTTTCGGCGATGTCAATCCGCCGATCCATGCCTGGGCCACGTGGCGTGTGTACATGGCCGAACGCGAGCAGCGGGGAGTAGGAGACAAAGACTTCCTCAAGCGGATTTTCAACAAGCTGCTCCTGAACTTCACGTGGTGGGTCAACCGCAAAGATGCGTTTGGCAACAACGTTTTCGAGGGCGGCTTTCTGGGCCTGGATAACATCGGCGTCTTCGACCGCAGCGCTCCCTTGCCAACAGGCGGTACGCTCGAACAGTCGGATGGCACGAGCTGGATGGCCTTCTACTGCCTGATGATGATGCAGATTTCCCTGGAACTCGCATCGGACGAACCGGCCTATGCGGAGATGGCGATAAAGTTCTTGCAGCACTTCGTCTATATCGCTCTGGCGATGGACAAGATCGGTCCCCACGGCGACTCACTCTGGGATGAGGAGGACGGATTCTTCTACGATCTGCTGCGCCTGCCAGATGGGAGCACCGAGCGCCTGAAGGTGCGGTCGCTCGTGGGACTCCTGCCGCTGTGCGCGATTGCGCTCATCCCACCGCAATCGATCGAGGAGGTTCCGGGTATTCGCCAGGTGCTGGAACTCTACGCGCAGGAGCATCCCGCCTTGAGAGATCTCGGACTCTTTACGAAGCCAGGTCGCTACGATATTCGCCTGCTGGGTGTCCTCAACGAGGATAAATTGCGGCGCATCTTACACCGTCTGCTCGACGAAGACGAGTTTCTCAGCCCACATGGTATTCGCGCCATCTCGCGCTATCATAAGGACCACCCCTATCAGTTGTGGGTTGGCGGGCAGGAATGGCGGGTTGACTATGAGCCAGCGGAGTCGTCAACGGGTCTGTTTGGGGGCAACTCAAACTGGCGAGGTCCCGTCTGGATGCCAGTGAATCTCCTGCTCGTTGAGGCGCTGGCGAAGCTCGGGTTCTACTTCGGCGAGACGTTCAAGATCGCGTTCCCGACTGGCTCTGACAACCTTCTGACGCTAGGCCAGGTAGCCGACGAAATCGGTAAGCGCCTCATTGGCACCTTCCTGCGCAGTGAGGTGGACACCGCTGACGGCCAGCAGCGAGGCCGCCGACCAGTCTACGGCGGGACGGAGAAGTTTCAGCGCGACCCGTACTGGCGCGACCTGATTCTGTTCTATGAATATATCCATGGCGACAATGGAGCGGGGATTGGCGCCAGCCACCAGACCGGGTGGACCGGGGCAGTCGCGGCGCTTATCAAGGCAGCTGGCAACCTCCCTGGACAGATAGATACCCTTATTCAGGGTCAGAAGCTTCACGCGGCCTCTGCGCGTGCGAGGTAGGCGCAATGCCCAACGAGAACGCAGCGAATCAGCCGACGCGCCGTGTAACGGTCGTTCGCCAACCGCTGATTCATTTCGGCCGGGAGGTCTGCGGCGACCTGTCGGCCGCCCTCCGTCGGGAATGGCTCGTCACGAACGGGCTTGGTGGGTATGCCTCCAGCACCCTGGCCGGAATGAATACCCGCAGCTATCATGGGCTTCTTGTCGCCGCCCTCAACCCGCCTGTTGATCGGACGGTGCTGGTGGGTGGGTTGGTGGAGTGGGTGACGTACGATGGGGTGCGTTATCCACTCTCCACTAACGAGTACGGCGATGGGACAATCGATCCACACGGCTACCGATATCTCGAATCCTTCGCGTTGGAGGGTATGTTACCCGTTTGGGTCTATGCCATCGCGGATGCGCTGGTGGAGCGCCGCGTCTGGATGGCTCACGGCGCCAACACAACCTGTGTGAGCTATCGTCTCTTGCGCGGCTCCCAGGGCATGCATCTGGAGATTACACCGCTTGTCACCTACCACGGCTTTCATACATTGTCCTCCGGTCAGGGATGGCAGCCAGGCGTTGAAGCGGGTATGCGACGCGCCACCATTCATGCGTTCGACGGCGCTACTCCGTTCGCGCTGGTGGCCAGCAGTGGGACGTTTTCGCCGGGCGGCAGCTGGTGGTGGAACTTCAAATACCGCGCGGAGACAGAGCGCGGACTGCCGGATCATGGCGATGAATATGCTGCTGGCGCGTTTTCCTCGTCGCTTTCACTGACGCAGGGTGATCCCATGTACACCCTTACCCTCACGACCGAGACGAGCGCTCCGCTCCTGGATGGCGCAACCGCGTTCGCTGCCGCACGCGAACGGCAGTTGCAGCTGCTGCGCCGCGCGGAGGCAGTAGACGCTGACCCATTCATGCAACAGCTTACCCTCGCCGCCGACCAGTTCATTGTCGAGCGCCAACTCGCGCATCCACCTGGTCCATCTGATACGCCGAGTCCAGCGCATCATCCACTGGCGCAGAAGACCGTCATCGCCGGATATCACTGGTTCAATGATTGGGGGCGAGATACGATGATCTCACTCCCAGGGCTAACACTGGCGACTGGCCGCGCCGACGAGATGGCGGATATCTTGAGAGGCTTCGCATCCTATGTCGCCGATGGACTCCTGCCGAATAACTTCCCGGATCAGTCAGGTCAAATCCCCGGCTACAACACCTGCGACGCCACCCTCTGGTACGTGCTTGCCCTGCGCGCCTATGTGCTGGCAACTGGCGACGAAGCGCTCGTCGATGAGCTGCTGCCGGTCGTTCGCAACATCGTCGCGTGTCACATCGCGGGCACGCGCTACTCAATCGGCGTCGATCCAGCCGATGGCCTCCTCCATGCTGGCGAGCCAGGGGTCCAACTGACGTGGATGGATGCCAGGATCGGCGACTATGTTGTGACGCCGCGCATTGGCAAACCGGTGGAGATCAATGCACTTTGGTACAATGGACTCCGAACGCTTGCGGCATTCCTGACTCCACGGGAAGCTTCTGCGGCACAGGAATACTCTGCCCGGGCGGACCGTGTGCGCGATTCGTTCGTCAAACGCTTCCGACGAGACAATCACGCCGCTCTGGCCGATGTGGTGGATGGCCCAGACGGCGACGATTGGACGATGCGCCCGAACCAGATCTTCGCGGTCTCGCTTCCATTCCCGCTGCTGGAGGGAGCCGATGCCGCCGCCGTTGTTGACGTGGTGGGGCGGACGCTCTTGACGTCGTATGGTCTGCGCTCACTCAGCCCCAACGATGCCCGCTACCATGGCACATATGGCGGAAACCAGTACCAGCGCGACTCCACGTATCATCAGGGGCCAGTCTGGACATGGTTGATGGGTGCTTTCGTCGAGGCGCACTATCGTGTCCACCATGATCCAGTTGCCGCGCTTGCATTGCTGCGCCCATTTGCGGACCACCTGCATGATGCCGGGCTGGGAAGCATCTCCGAGATCCTGGATGGAGATCCGCCGCACTGGCCGCGTGGATGCATCGCGCAGGCCTGGGGCGTAGCGGAGGTCCTGCGCATGTGGCGACTGCTCACTCAGGATATCAAAACCGCTCAGGTGACTGTCGGCTAATTGCCAACGCGAGGACGCCGCGCTCCGCCAGGGATGGCGCGTGTCGTATGTGTCGCACACAGCGGGCAGGCCGCGCTACTGCTTACGAGAGTCGAAGTGGGCGACGTTGCGCTCAGGAGCCTCGCCCAGGAACGGCTCGGCGACAAGCCACGTCTCGCAACTGCTGCGTACCGCGAGCGCCTCGGCAAGCTTCAGCGCAGTGGTGCGGTCAGTCGTATGATAGGCGCTTGTCGCGTCCCAGTCAGTGATACCTAACTCCTCCGCCTCAACGATGCGCCGCACGTAGCAGCCTGAAGGCTCGTCGGGCGGATAGATGGTGACGCCAATGCGGATGAAATACAGCGTTGTATCGGATTGCGGCCAGCGAGGCCAGTGAGGCCAGTGTTCATCGGGCACGGTGGACACAGTCGTACCTCCTCATACCTGCCCAGGCGACTACCATGGCGCCAGGACATCCCCACCCAGAGGACCGCTTTGACGCATGATGTGTGCCGCTATCAACGGCAATCAGACGACAAAGGGGGCGAACGCTGTTATGCGTCGCCCCGCCTGGTATGGCTGTATCACAGCACTATTAGCGCACAATTGCGCCGACGGTCAATCGGATTCTTTGCGCTCGCTCTCGGCGCTCACGGGCACGTCGGACTCCTGCTCAACCTGCTTGAGCAGATCCAGCACCCGCGCGCCACGGGCGATGGACTCATCGAGATGGAAGGAAATCTCTGGCACATGGCGGATTGTTAGCCGTTGCGCGAGTTCGTGCCGCAGAAATCCGGTTGCGGAATCCCAGGCCGCGCATCGTCTCGCGCTGTTCCTCTGGGTGCCCAGAACACTCACAAAGACTTTGGCATAGCGCAGGTCATGAGACAACTCAACACCAGTGATGCTGGCAAAGCCGATACGCGGATCTTTCATGCGCGTGCGTATGAGGTCGCTCAACTCGCGGGTAATGGCGCCGCTCAGTTGGTCTTCGCGTCTGTTGTTCCGCATGCTTCACCTCCTTCGGGGCAAGGGTGAACGCGCTGTGCGATCCCTACCCACCCGATTGGACATTTGGTCGCAGCGACGTCGCTGGATTGCGGCCAGCATACGCCCACTGATGACCCCTAGACAAGCCCCCGGTACTCCACCGGCTTGCGCAAACACTCCCATACCTGATATTAAAGTGGCTCCTCCCGCCCAGACGCAAGACGCCAGGCAATAGGGGGAGCGCACCTGTTGGTATATGACGTGGACTGTATGGGCTATGCCATCCGCTACCCCTTCCGGTATACTACACCCGCACCTTGCTGAAGGCCTCGACGATGTCGCCGAACTCCAGGGCGTTGTAGTCTTCGAGAATGATGCCGCACTCATAGCCCTGCGCGATCTCGCGCACGTCATCCTTGCCGCGCCGAAGCGACTGGATCAGGCCCGTGAAGACCGTCTGTCCGCCGCGTAGGACGCGCACCTGCGACGAGCGGACAATCTTGCCATCGGTCATGCGACACCCACCGATGATGACCTGACGCCCAACCTTGAAGAGCTGCATCACCTCGGCGTGGCCATCGATCTGCTCGCGATAGACCGGCTCCAGCAGACCCTTGAGGGCCGCCTCGATATCCTCGACGAGCTTGTAGATGATGTTGTAGGAGCGAATATCCACGCCCTGGATGCTGGCCAGCCGCTGCGCCGCCGGATCCACCTTCACGTTGAAGGCGATGATGATGGCGTCTGACGCCGACGCCAGATAGACATCGGTCTCGCCCACATTGCCCACGGCATCCTGAATCAGGCGCACTTTGAGGTTTTCCTCGACGTGCTCCTCGCCAACACGGGTCAGCGCGTGCCTGATAGCCTCCGCCGATCCCTGCACATCCGACTTGACCAGCAGGTTCAGTTCCTTGATCTTGCCCTCACGCATCTGCATGTAGAGCGTATCCAGGGTAATGCTATGGCCGGCCTGGCGGCTGGCCTCGCGGCAGCTTCTGGATCAGCGTCTCGCGGCCTTTTCGTCGGCCACCACCTCCAGCCGGTCGCCCGCGGCGGGTACCTCGGAGAGGCCGAGAATGCTGACGGGCGTGCTGGGCGTCGCCTTGCGAATCCGCTCGCCCTTGTCGTCGAACATCGCGCGGACACGCGGCCGGAGATCGTGCCGACCACAATCGTATCGCCGATTTTGAGCGTGCCATCCTGAATGAGCGCGTTCGCGGCGACGCCGGTATTCTGGTCGAGGCGCGCCTCGATCACGACGCCATGCGCCGCGCCGTTCGGGTTTGCCTTCAGATCTTGCAGGTCGGCGACCAGCAGAATCATCTCCAGCAACTCGGTGATGCCGGTCTGCTTCTTCGCCGAGACGGGCACACAGACCACCTCGCCGCCGTACTCCTCGATGACGACGCCATGATCGGCGAGCTGCTGCTTGACGTGGTCAGGGTTGGCGTTCGGCCGGTCGATCTTGTTGAGCGCGACCACCAGCGGCACCTGCGCGGCGCGCGCATGGTCAATCGCCTCGATGGTCTGTGGCATGACACCATCATCGGCGGCGACGACGATCACCGCGATATCCGTCACCTGGGCGCCACGCGCGCGCATCTGCGTGAATGCCTCGTGGCCCGGTGTATCGAGGAAGGTGATCTTGCGCCCATTCACCTCTACCTGATACGCGCCGATATGCTGGGTGATGCCACCCGCCTCGCCCGCCGCTACCTGCGTATTGCGGATGGCGTCGAGCAGCGAGGTCTTGCCGTGGTCAACGTGGCCCATGACGGTCACGACCGGCGGACGCGAAATCCGCCCGACATCGTTGGCATGCGCGGCGGCGCCGATCAGCGCCGCCTCTGGCCGGACCGCGACGGCGGGCGCGGCGGCGGCGATTGGGGCCTCTTCCGGGGTATAGCCGATCTGTTCGGCGACCTTCGACGCCGCATCATAGGTGACGACCTCATTGATGCTGGCAAAGATGCCGAGGGTAATCAGGTCGCGAATGACTTCATTGACCGAGACATTCAGCAATTCCGCCAGGTCTTTGACGACGATCTGCGCGGGAATCGCCACCGGGCCGCTCGGTTTGACGGCGACGGCTGCCGCGCGATGAGGGGGCTGTCGCTGGCCCGTTGCCATTGCCGCGACCATGTGGGCCGCCTCTGCCACCCCGCGTTCCATTGCCACCGGGGCGACCACCACCAGGACGACCACCAGGGCCGCCGGGACGCCAGGGCCGCGCCGGGACGACCACCAGGGCCACCAGGGCCACCAGGTCGCGGGCCGCCGGGGCCGCCAGCCGTGCGCGCAGGGCCACCGCCGGTTCGTGGCCGCCGGTACGCACACCGCCGCCGCCATTTGGGCCGCCAGCTGGGCGGGCAGCGGTGCCGGGCGGGAGACGTTGAGGTGGAGGCGCCAGCGGGACGTTGCGATGCGGGCGAAGAAGATGAATGTCGATGGAGTGCGAGAACGAGAAGTAGTATCTGGCATAGACCCTCCTGAAAAACCGGCGTCTCCGGCGAAAACTCGATACGAAAAAAACAATAAAGCAGGCTGGCCATCTCCTGTTCTCTGGAGATTGCCAGCCCAACGCGGCGGTTACTTGACGACCTGGATTCAGCCGCAGCCATGATGATACTGAGTCATGGATTCATGCGCAGCCCAGGCGTGGTGGCGACGAATCGCGCACGTTTAAGCTCCCATAGCAATGCTCTCGCTATCCGCGTTGGGTGATAAATAGTCGATGCTTCCAAAAAGGCAACTGGCATTTAGGGGAAGTCGATGTGGCGCATCCGTAACGATGCCATTCGCGCGCCGCGCTCACCGCGCAGGGCATGAGATCTCGCTCCCCAACCTGAGTAGCATGACACAGAATCGCGCGCATGTCAAGCGTGCGACCACCGTACTGAACGCCCTCCAGCGCCGTTGCCATCAGGGTTGACGCCCTGCCATGCCATCGGCTGGTCGCGTTGACAGCTACGCCCGGCGCATGATATGCTAGGGAGGCTTTTTGCGTGCAAGCATGGGCCGTAGTATCCGCGTACTATGCGTTCGACAACGCGATACGCCTCGGGCGTCTGCCGCGTGTGAACATAGATCAAACATATCCACTGATTATCTGCGAAGGGACTGCCTGAGACATGGTCAAGATTCGCCTTATGCGCATGGGCATGAAAGGCGCGCCAACCTATCGCGTCGTCATCGCCGATGCCCGCTCGCCGCGTGACGGCCGCATCATCGAAAACATCGGCTGGTACAATCCGCGCACCGAGCCATCCACGATCAACATTGACGCCGACCGCGCGAAGCACTGGTTGGGCGTTGGCGCGCAGCCGACGGACTCTGTGGTCTCGCTGCTGATTCGTAGCGGCATCATCCCACGCCCTTCCCGCGAGGAGACGATGGCCAAGACCGCTGTGAAGAAAGCAGCCGCCGCGAAGAGGGCCGCGCAGCCAGCCAAGGCCAGCAGCTAGCCAGATTCGCCTCAGATGCGGTGGCTCATACGCGCCGCTCTATCTGGCTACACAGGAAGCGATATCACCATGCAGGGGCTGATAGAATTTCTCGCGCGCAATCTCGTCGATGATCCCGACGCTGTGCAGGTGCGTGTGATTCGCGAAGACCGCTATGCGACTGTGCTGGGGCTGCGTGTCAGCGGCGAAGATCTGGGCAAGGTGATTGGCCGCCAGGGACGGGTCGCGCGGGCGATGCGCACGCTGATGCGCACGGCGGCGATGCTGGAAGGCAAGCAGCACATCGGGCTGGAGATCGATGAGAACGAACCATCCGCGCAGACCCCACAGGAATAGCGAGAGCGTCGCGCATACGTCCCTCGACGCGGCGAATATGCCAGAAACGCCAGCGACGGCATGGATCGCCGTCGGCGAGATTGTCGGCGCGTTTGGCATCCGTGGCGAGGTGAAAGTTCTCCCCAGACCGATTTCCCCGACCGCTTCGCCCGCACGCCTACCCTCTATCTGGGCGATGCGCGCACGCCCCACGCGGTGCAAAGCGCTCGGCAACATCAGCGCATAGTCCTCCTCAAGCTCGACGGGGTAGACGACGCGACCACCGCCCAACGCCTGCGTGGCCTGACCCTCTGGATTCCCGACGCCGAGCGCATGCCCCTCACCGACGACCAGTTCTACCTGCACGATGTGGTTGGCCTGAAGGTCGTTCACGTCAACGGCCAACCGCTGGGTGAGGTGGTTGACTTTATCACCGGCAGTGGCAACGATCTCTTCGTCGTCCGCGCGACCCCAGGCGGACGTGAGGTGCTGCTCCCGGCGGTGCGCGAGTTCGTGCGCGAGCTGGATATCTCCGGCGGCGTGCTGAGCATTGACCCGATCCCCGGCCTCTTCGACGACCAGAGCCGAAAACGCCGCCGATTCCAGCAACCCCGATGAACTGATCCCTGCGGATGGCGCCGCCGCTGCCGCTGATACCAACGACGACCGCAACTCGTAACAGACTATCAGGGAACAAGCTCCGCAGTGGTCGCCTGGTTGAAGGCGATGTCTGGAGGCCCGATAGTGCTCGATACACTCGTGAAAGTGCTGCTATCCGCTGCACTGATTGTTGTGCTGGCGTGGGTTGGCGGACGTCTGCTTGGCATCCGCCAGTCGTGGGCGCGCGGCCTTGGTCGCCTCGGTGCTGGGGGTTGGCGCGGCGGCCATCCTCGCGTTGGCGGTCGCCCCACAGAATCCGGTGCCGTATCCGCTCTTTTTCCTGCTCATCATCTTGCTCCCGTCGCTGCTCATCTCGATGGGCCTCTCCACCCTGCTGGAATTGCTGGTGCGCCCCGGTCCGCTCATACGGGTCGAGGGTCGGCTCACCCGCGTGCCTCATCCCATCCGCGCTATCCGGCGGTGGTATGAGCGCGAACAGCGCTACTCGCAAATCACCTGGATCGCCGCCCGGCACGGCCTCGCCACGACCCTTGAGCAGCGCCGCCCGCGATCTGGCGCCGCGCCAGAAACGTCCACCGCCATTCAGGCGCGGAACCTGCGTGACGCCCTGGTCGAGGCTGGCGGCGTCTTCGTCAAACTTGGGCAGGTGCTTTCGACGCGCAATGATCTCCTGCCGGAGGACGTGACCGCCGAGTTGAGCGGCTTGCAGGATAGCGTACCGCCCGCGCCACAGGACGCCATCGAGGCGTTGATCGTCGCCGAGCTTGGCGCACCCTCCACAACGGTCTTCGCGTCGTTCGAGTCGGAGCCTGTGGCCGCCGCATCCATCGCCCAGGTCTATCGCGCGCGGTTGCACACCGGCGAACAGGTCGCCGTCAAAGTGCAGCGGCCAGATATTGCCGCACTGGTCGAGCGCGATCTGGATATCCTCCAGCGGTTGGCGCGGCTCGTCGAGTCGAGTACCGCCTGGGGTCGTGCAACCCGTGTGGTTGATCTGGCGGACGGCTTCGCGGCGGCTCTGCGCGAGGAGACTGTGCATATCCCGAAGGTCTACGAGCGCCTTTCAACGCGCCGGGTATTGGTGAGCGAGTGGCTCGATGGCGTCAGCGTGCGTGACGCTGCCCCGCTGATGGAGGAGTTGGGCCTGGAGCCAGAAGCGCTCGCCCGCGAACTGCTGGATGCGCTGGCGCGGCAAATCATGCGTTCGGGCGTCTTCCACGCCGACCCGCATCCCGGCAACGTTTTCCTGCTGCGGAACAAGCAGCTTGGTCTACTTGATTTCGGCTCGGTTGGCCGCATTGATGTGCTGGAACAGACGGCGCTGCGTGATCTGCTGTTCGCGCTGCAACGGCGCGATGTCGTCGAGTTGCGCATCGCATTGCTCGCGCTGGCGGCGCCCCAGGTAGATCTCGATGCGGAGGTTCACGATGAGTTGCTGGAGCGCGAACTGGGGCAACTGATGGCGCAATCGCTCCAACCGGGCGAGCCGCTGGACGCGGGCATCTTCGTCAATCTGCTGCGGCTGCTTCAGACGCATTCCCTCGCGTTTCCGCCGGAGGTAGGCGCGGTCTTTCGCGCGGCGGTGACGTTGGAGGGCAAGCTGCGCGTTCTCGCGCCGGGCTTCCCACTGATGGAGGAGGCGCAGAAGCTGGCATCGCGCTGGGTGGCCGAATCGCTTGTGCCGTCGGCGTTGGCGCGCTCCGCCAACGATGAACTGCAATCACTCTTGCCCATCCTGAAACGGCTGCCCCGGCGGCTAGATCGCATCACCGAGGTGGCCGAGCGTGGCTCGCTGATCCTGAAAGTGCGGCTCTTTGCGGACGCGCGCAACGAGCGGGTCGTCACCACGATTGCCAGCCGGGCGATCATAGCGTTTCTTGGCGCGGCGGTTGGGGTGATGTCGGTGATGTTGCTCGGCGTTTCAGGCGGCCCGGTCTTCTATCAGGAGATCAGCCTCTTCCAGATTGTTGGCTACCTGGGCCTCTGCGCCAGCATCATCCTCATCACGCGCGTGGTGATCGCCGTTCTGCGCGACCGCGCCGTGTGACGCCCTTGTGAGTGGGACATTGCCGCCTGCCGGTTGCGACGCGCGGCGATTTGCAGTATCCTCTGAGCGAATCGTGAACCTCTCCCACGAGTAGCATGAAAAAGGTCAGCCAGGATATGCAGAGCAGCACCGACGCGCCGCCAGCCAGTTTCATCAGCCGTGCACGTAGCGCGCTGGATCGCTACGTGACGCCACAGTTGCATCGCTATGTGACGCCGCGGACCGTACGCCCGTTTGCCGCAGTGACGGCGGTGACGATGTTCGTCGTCTACGCGCTGGGTACGCTGGTGACGACCACCGGCTCCGGCCACGGCTGCGGCGACTCCTGGCCGCTCTGTCGCGGGGAATTCGTCCCCGAATTCGCCATCTCGACTGCCATCGAGTTCACTCACCGGATGGCGACGGCCGCCGTCACGGTACTGGTGCTGGCGACGGCGTTTGGCGTCCTCTGGCTCTGGCGCTCGCGGCTAGAACTGCGCATCCTCGCGCCGCTGATGGTCGTCGCGCTGTTTGCCGAGGCCGGGCTCGGCGCCGCGCTGGTGCTGCTGCCCGCGTCGCCGGTGCTGCTGGCGATCCACTTTGGCGCATCGCTCGTCCTCTTCAGCAGCGTCTTGCTGACCGCGCTGATCGTTCACGAACTGGGCGGCTGGGATCGTTTGCGTGATCTGCCCGTCACCCGTGGCTTCCGCATCCTCGTCGTCGCGCTGGCGCTCTACACCTACGTCGTCGGCTATCTGGGCGCGTACATGCGGCTGCGCGGCGCGGAGATTGCCTGCGCGGGCTGGCCCGCCTGTAACGGCCAACCATTCCCCGGTTTCAGCGGCTTTGTAGGTATCGCCTTCACCCATCGCGTCGCGGCGTTTGTGTTGCTGGCTGGCACGGTCTGGCTCTTCGTCTGGGCGCGCTCGCTGCGGACAGACCGCCCCGACCTCTATCGCGGCAGTTTCTATGCGCTGCTGGCGGTCATCGCGCAGGTCTTCGCGGGGGCCATCGTGGCGCTGACACGTGTGGCGGAGTACAGCCAGATGCTCCACGCCGGGCTGGTGGCGCTGCTCTTCGGCGCGCTCGTCTACGTCTGCCTGCAAACGCTGCCACGCCCTGCGGCGGCCCGCTCCGCACCGGACGTCGAGGTGAAGCCAGCAAAAGCCAAGCCCTCGGCGGCTGCCCAACGGGGCTAGCCTCTGGTCGTCCTACTGTGTGGTTGCGGTGCGATAAACCCGCATGGCCAGCGGGATAAAGACCGCCAGCAGTAATAGCGACCAGCCTATCGACGCGAGGATCGGATGCTGTAGCGGCCAGGCGTTGGAGGCCGCCGCTATGCCAGGGCCGCCAAAAAGCTCGCGACACGCCGCGCCCGTTGCGCTCAAAGGATTCCAGTCGGCGACGGCGTGCAGCCATGTCGTCATACCCTGCGTCGGCACGAAGGTGTTCGAGAGGAAGACGAATGGCAGCGTCATAATCCCGCCAATGATGTTCGCCGCCTCGGGCGTACGGATCAGCAGCCCAAGGACGACGCCAGCCCAGTTCATCGCCCAGGCCAGCAGCAGCAGTAGGCCAAACGCGCCCAGCGTCGCGGCGAGGCCGTTATGCGGACGCCAGCCCGCGATCAGACCACAAACGAGCAGGACGGTCAGGCCGAGCAGGCTCTCCAGGAGATCAGACGCCGAGCGTCCCAGGAGCATAGCGGAGCCTGCCATGGGCAGCGAGCGAAAACGGTCCACAATACCCTTCGACATCTCGTCCGCAAAGCCAATCGCCGTCGCCGCGAGCGTTCCAAGCATCGTGAAGGCGAAGACGCCTGGCATGACGTATTCGATATAGTCGCCGCCCGGCACGGTGATCGCGCTGCCGAAGACATAGCCGAAGAGGAACACAAGGATGAGAGGCTGAGTCGTCACGTCGAAGAGCTTCTGAGGCGTGCGCCGAATATGCGCCAGGTTGCGCCGTGTCACCACCAGCCCATCCGCCAGGGTCCAGCGGAGCCGTCCCAGTCGCGTTTTTGGTGGTGCGGGAATCTTCAAAGCGTCCGTCATGCTATCTCCGTCTGCTTCGTCTGGGATTCATCTCTCGTGCGCCCGGTGAATCGCAGGAACACGTCGTCCAGCGTCGCCCGGCGCAGCGCGAGGTCGTCAACGACAAGGCCAGCGGCGTCCAGGGCGCGGACCACCTGCGCCAGCGTTGCCGCTCCATCGGCGGCGGGGATGGTCAGACGTCGCAGGTCCACCTCGACTTCTGGCTCAGCGCCCGCCACTACACTCAGCGCGACGGCGGCATCCGCGAGATGGGAGGAGTCGCGCACAACGACCGTGATGCGCTCGCCACCGATGGTGGCCTTGAGCGCGGCAGGTGAGCCAGATGCGATGACCTGGCCCGCCTCGATGACGACGATGGAATCCGCCAGGCGGTCGGCCTCTTCCATGTATTGCGTCGTGAGCAGCAGTGTTGTGCCGCCCTTGACGAGTTCGTCGAGCATGGCCCAGAGACCATTGCGGCTGCGCGGGTCGAGGCCGGTGGTTGGCTCGTCCAGGAAGAGCACTGGCGGAGCGGCGATCAGGCTGACGGCCAGATCGAGACGCCGACGCATACCGCCTGAATAGGTCTTGACGATGCGGAGCAGCGGCTTCAGGCCAATGCGGTGTTCATCGGTCGCCCACAGCTCAACGGTCGCCTGCGGGTACGCGTCGGCCACGGCCCTTACGAGCGGACGGAGCTTTTTTTGAACGCGGCTTGCTGCTCAGCGTCGGCCAGGGCGTGCCGCGGCCGCGGCGCCTGACGGCTCTGCTTGAGCCGCTGCAGATACTCCCAGCCCCGTTGCACCGACACGGGACGACCGAGCGTCGTCGCCATCCAGTCGGCCACTGTCCGGCAGGTCCAGTGCTTGGCTCCGTCAGGCGCCGGGCCAGCCAACACCTGCCGGAGTTCTTCCTGCTGCTTAGCCGACAACATGCGCGGGGCCCGCCAGGAGGTCGTGCGCTGCCGATTCACCATGCCGGCGGGCCCTTGCTCGTTGTAGCGCTTGGCAATCTGCCCGATCCAGGTGCGCGTGTAGCCCGTACTCTTGCACTCTCGGCAATGTCTTTGGCCAACTGCCCACGGGAGAGCAGCCACAGGATTTGCCACCACGTGCGTTCATGCGGCTCGTGGGCCGCGCGATAGCGTTGTTCCAGCTCCGCGACGCTCAGGTGCGTCGCCAACCGTATCCGTCGTGCCATGGACCTATTCTCTCAGGTCCGTCAAGGAATCCGTATCATGCAACGCAACAAGACCTCAATCGCAACCTTCAGCACACAGTCCGAGCCGGTCAAGGTAGCCCCACACAAGGCACCTAAGCTCACCGCCGAAGAAAAAGCGGCACAAGTCAAATTCGTCGAAAAGACGATGGAACCCGCGAAACCCGCCGAAGTCGACAAGTTGGCCAAAGTTATCTCTGAGCAGAACATTCTTCCGAGCAATTAACACATTCCGCATGCTTTCGGTGATTTCGGGCAAGCGGGTTGCAGCCGGACAGGATATCGAAGACGCGGTTGCCGCCGTGATGGCCCAGTACCAAGACCTCGTTCTTGCCGCGCTGAACAGCCAGAGGGACGTCCCGACGATTCCTGAGCTTGACGCCTTCTTCAATGCGCTTTACCCCACCAGCGTCAAAACTATCAAGACCGTCAAGTCCGAAACACCGACGGCTGAATAGGCGCACAGTCCGAGCGGGCAGGCACAACGCCTGACCCGCTCATTGTCGTATACTGGGTAGCAACCGGAGGGCAACGAACATGAAGGCTAACCGCACCGCGTACATTCCGATTGACGACCGTGACCCGGCAAGCGTTCGGGCGGTGATATTGGCACGCAGTAGCGACCCCAGCGCGAAAGCCGAAGACATGCGCGAACAGGTGCTTCAGTGCCAGGAGTTCATCGCCGAGATGCGCTGGACTCTTACGTTCGAACCCTTCACCGAGGCGAAGACCGGTATGCGCAACGTGGCCCGACCAGTGCTTGAAGAAGTGCTAAGGTTGGCGGCACGGGGCGAAATAGACGTGATCGTGTGCAAGGCGATGGAGTGCGTTGCGCGTACCAAGGGACGCCGTTATCAGGTGATTGAAACGGCGCTCGACTACGGTGTGGAATTCAGGTTCGTGGAGTTCAAGCAGCACAACGGCAAGATGCCCGATGACCCTGGCATGCGGATGTGGATCGCGTTCAAGGAGGAATTTGGCGAATTTGAAGCTGAACAAATCGCTGACCGCTTGATGCCAGCCAAACGACGTCGCTATGAAGAAGGATTGCCCCACGGCGGCAGGAGTGGCCCACTGTACGGGTACGCGCCGGGAGAGCGACGCATGGGCAAGCACGGCAAGCCGATGGGATTGCTCAACTGGGTAGTGGACGAGGAAGAAGCGCAGTGGGTACGCTGGCTGTATGCCCGTGTGGATGCTACCGACCCCGCCGACTTTAGCCTACGCGGCCTGACCGCCGAACTAGAACGCCGAGGCGTACGGACGTGCTCTGGCATCGGGCGCTGGTCAGCCAAACAGGTGCGCCGCATCCTCCGCAATCCGAAGTATGCTGGACTCGGACGAGCGCTGCGATGGCAGACCGAGCACGTACAAGAGCGAGACAGGGAAACCAACATCGTCCGTGAAGTTACCCACATGCACGACCGCATGGCCGATGACATCCGATGGCAAACCGAAACCTTCCCGATTTCCACCGATGTCATTCCCGCTATCATTGACGTGGAACAATGGCAGCGCGTGCAGGATACCCTCGACGCGGCGAGGGCGCTCACTGACAAGGCGTTCACGAATCGTGGCTTGCCGCCACGACGCACCGACGAGATGGCCAACAGTACACTCCTCGATGGCGGATACGTGCGCTGTGCCGAATGCAACGGCAGGCTGACGCGTTACTGGCACTCACGAGCGAGGCATCCCTTCTACACATGCCACAAGAACACCGGACAGCCGTCACATCCGCACAAGGGGTTTCAGGTGCCAGCACACCGCGTGGACGACCTCGCGCTGCGATTGCTGGCGAAGGCACTGACGAATCCGGAGAAGATTCTTGAGCTCGCGAACGCTGCCGAGCAACAAGCCGCTGACGCCACGATAGACGCTGAGTTGGCCGCATCTGCTCTGGCGGCCTATCGCAAGCGACTGGCCGAGATTGCCAACCAGCAAGACGAACTATTGACCGCACAGGCAGCACTCAGCCGCGTACCCGACATGGATGCCCAGATAGCCGATATTCGGCGCAAGCTGGTACAACTCGATCAGGAACGCGAACAGGCTCAACTCGAAAGTACACAAGCTAGCCCGCGACATGACGTGGCGCATGAGCGGGCTGAGTTCCTGCGGGGACTGTTCATGCAGCGCGATTTCATCTTGAACTGGGCAACCAACGAAGTCGAATTCGCGGGCGGCCCTGCCCTAGACATCGGCCCTACCATCGCGTTCTCGCATGCGGCACATCTGCTCAACATGACGGAAGATGAACTGAGGGCAACCCGCATTCCGGTCATCGGCCCACACGAGGGAATACCCGACCTTGACGTGGAAACAGAGCATGTGCTATACCTGCTCTTGCGGCGCTCGCCTCGTGAGCGCGTGCGCAAGCTGCTACGCGACCTGAACGCAGTGATACTGGTACGGCGCGGACGAACCCGAGCCGACTTCCTGACGCAGGGGGCGATACCTTTAACTGAGCGCGTGCAGCTTCAATTGTTGGGGGCAGTACACGTACGTACTGATGTGGCAAACGTAACCAGATTGGCGCGCCCAGTGAGTAACTCGTCGAGCGCGGCCTGCTGCCCCGCCAGACCGATGTGGTAGCGCACCCGCTCTGCCTCACGCACGACATCGAACCCGGCGACCTGGGCGTATCCCTCGTCAGGCCGCAACAGCGTGGTCAGGATGCGTACCATCGTCGTCTTGCCCGCGCCGTTAGACCCGAGCAGTCCGCATACCGTGCCGGACGCGACATCGAGATCGACCCTGCCTTGCGCCCAGGTCTTCCCAAATCGTTTTCGCAGCCCCACTGTCCGGATGGCAGACTCACCGTCGCCACCCATAGACTTTGGGCGCGCTAGCTCGCGCATTCAAGCGCCTCCTTATGCCAGGCGGTTCATATGTAGCCCGCCGAATCTAGTACATCGTACGTTACTAGTACACTGTACGATAAACTATAATGGTGCAGTGTACGAATGTCAAGTCGTGCGGAAAGGTGGCCGTGGATGTCAGAGGATAGGCCCGATCACGAAGGTCAGCCGGTCGAGAAGAAGTCGGTCTGGAGGCATCAGGGGCCGACGCATGGCTGGAAGCATCATGGGCCAGCGAACCCGAAACACCAGCCGAGCAGGCGCGAGCCGATCTGGATGCGCCCCACGCGGCAGCCGCAGGGCAAGCGCCCGTCGCTCTCGCGCGAACAGATCGTACGCGCCGCCATCGAGCTGGCCGACGCCGAGGGCCTGGAGGAGCTTTCCATGCGCCGCCTCGCCACGAAACTTGGTGCAGGCGCGATGTCGCTGTACTGGCACATTCCGAATAAGGAAGACCTGCTGGATCTCATGCTGGATGCGGCCTTTGGCGAGATGACGCTGCCTGAGTCGCTCTCTGGCGACTGGCGCGCGGACCTGCGCCAGTTCGCCCACATGATGCTGGGTGTGCTGCGACGTCACACCTGGCTTCCGTCGCTGCTCAGCAGTCGGCTACTCCCCGGCCCGAACACACCGCGCTACGTCGAGATATTCCTGGCCGATCTGGATGGCCTTGGGCTTGATGAGAACACCATCGCCGACATTCTCAGCACGGTGGATGCCTACGTGGATGGCTTCGCGCAGCGTGAGGCGGCGGCGGCGGAGTCCAGGCGTCAGGCTGGGATGACCGAGGCGGAGTGGCAGGCAGCGCTTGCCGCATACTACCAGCAGGTTCTCTCCGGCGGCCAATATCCAGTGCTGGCGCGTATCATCGCCGAGAATACTGAGAGCAACGCCAACGCAAGCTTCGAATTTGGGTTGGAGTGTGTGCTCGACGGTATCGCTGTCCGCATCGCCGCCGCGGGAGGTGACTGAACTTCTACCACCCACAACGAAATCACCGTCATCGTGCGATCTGGCAGCGCAGCACGCCCGGCGAGCATTGCGCCACCAGCACATCTCCGTCCAGCCGCCATGGCGCGTCGAGGGTTGCGTCGGCATCGTAGCTCAACGCGGCATGTAGTGTGAACGTCGCGCCGTCATCGGTCACGAAGCGAATCGGCTCGCCACGCCCGCCAATACCCAGGACGAAGCGATAGGCCCGACGCGCCGACCATGCAGGGGTGATGATATAGTCGTCCTCGGTGGGCCACGACTGGTAGCTGGCATGTGTGGCATCCTGCGGCTGCGGCTGAAGCGTTCCCGCGGCCAGCGCCCTGGCCAGCAACACGCCGCCGCGCCTGGCGCAGACTAGATCCAGCATCGCGGCGGTCATATCGTCGGTTAGAGGTATTGTTTCACGAAGAACAATCGGGCCGGTGTCGAATCCCTCATCCATCAGGTGAACGGTGACGCCGCCGGTCTCGTCGCCATCGTGAAATATCCAGAAGAGCGGGTCGGGTCCGCGATGCGCCGGGAGCAGCGATGGGTGAACGTTGAGGCAGCCGAGCCGGGGCAGCCGCAGCAGCGAGGCGGGCAGCCTGCGCGAGAAGCAGGCGACAGCGATGGCGTCGAAGTCGAGTTCGGCCAGCGCATCGGGCACGTCGGGTCCGCCCAGTTCCAGCACCGGGATCTCACGCTCGGCGGCGAGATCGAGAATGGTCCGTGGCGCACCGCCAGCCACTAGGATCCCGCGCGCCATCGTCCGCCGGGGAAGCAGGAGCGGCGGCTGACCCGCACGACCACGTAGCGCGGGGAGCGCCACTGCCACCACCTCCACGCCTGTCCGCAGCAGCCCATCCAGCACATAGAACGAGAACATGCCTGTCATGCCACAGAAGACGACACGCACAGCCGCCGACGGAGCGGAGCTATGCGCATCATCCTGACGGTTCATGGCAGCTCTCTCGCTTAGAGTTCCTAGCAAAACTACATGCTTAGCCGCGGCATTCATGCCGCGAAGCTGGGCTACTCCCATCAATGCCACTGGGGCATGACAGTTCTATTAAGCGGTCTTAGCGGCGGCCCGTGCCGTAGTTGGGCGCTTCTTTGGTCACCATCACGTCGTGCGGATGGCTCTCGCGCAGGCCCGCGCCGGTCATGCGTATGAAGCGGGTGCGCGTCTTGAGCGTCTCGATGTCCTCCGCGCCGACATAGCCCATCGCCTGCCGCAGCCCGCCGACCAGCTGGAAGATGACGTTCGAGAGCGCGCCTTTGTAGGGCACGCGTGCCTCGATGCCCTCGGCGATCAGATGCGACTCATCGCTGACGCCCGCCTGGAAGTAACGGTCTTTGCTGTAGCTGCGGCGTTTCATCGCGCCAATCGACCCCATGCCGCGATAGTCTTTGTAGCGCTCCCCTTGGGAGATAATCAACTCGCCGGGGCTTTCCTCGACGCCCGCCAGTAGACTGCCCATCATCACCGAGTCGGCGCCCGCCGCGATGGCCTTGGCGATATCGCCGGAGTACTGGATGCCACCGTCGCCGATGATCGGGACACCACTCTTCGCGGCGGCCTGGGCACAGTCGAAAATCGCGGTAATTTGGGGAACACCAGCCCCGGCCACCACACGGGTTGTGCAGATTGCCGCGGGACCCACACCAACCTTTACAGCATTCACACCCGCCGCGATCAGCGCCTCGGTCGCCTCGCCCGTGGCCACATTGCCCGCCACAAATTGCACCCTGGCGCCGAAACTTTGCACCAGTTTCGCGGCTCCGTCGATCACCATCCGCGAATGGCCGTGCGACGTATCGATGACTAGCACGTCCACATCTTCGGCGATCAGCGCCTCGGCCCGCTCCAGCGTATCGCCGCCGACTCCGAGCGCCGCGCCGACCCGCAGGCGGCCCTGGCTATCTTTGGCGGCGTTGGGATACTGGATCTTCTTCTGGATGTCCTTGACGGTAATCAGCCCCTTGAGCAACCCCTGCTCATCCACCACGGGCAGCTTCTCGACCTTGTGGCGGTGCAGCAGTTCATTGGCCTCAGCCAGCGTTGTGCCGACCGGCGCGGTGATCAGGCGCTCGCGCGTCATCAGCTCGCGGATGGGTCGGTCAACCTCCTGCGCGAAGCGGATATCGCGGTTGGTGAGGATGCCGACGAGACGTCCAGCTTCATCGGTGATGGGGATGCCGGAGATGTGATACCTCTTCATCACATCGAGCGCGCTTTGCAGCGAGTCATCCGGGCCGAGGGTGATCGGGTCGGTAATCATGCCCGACTCTGAGCGTTTGACCTTATCGACCTCGCCCGCCTGATCTTCGACGGAGAGGTTGCGGTGAATGATGCCGATGCCACCCTCGCGGGCGAGCGCAATTGCCAGCCGCGCCTCGGTGACGGTATCCATCGCGGCGGACGCGATGGGAATGTTGAGCGTGATATCGGTGGTGAATCTGGTGGCTGTGCGCACATCGCCGGGCAGCACATACGATTCCGCAGGCAGCAGCAATACATCGTCGAAGGTCAGGCCTTCCTTGCCGAACTTCCAGTCCCAGTTGTGCTCAGCCGTCATGGTCGCGCATACCCCCTTTGCCGTCACCGGCGCTCTCGCGGCATGCCCGACACACGCTCAGGATACAAAAAGCGCCCAGCGCGACGCGATCCGTCGTTCACTGGGCCAGTGTGTGTCCTGCATATGTTGGGCGCCTACCGCTCTCCTCAATCTCGTGTGTATTTGAGATATCTTATCACGCGCGGCGAATCAGCGTCAACGCGCCAGCGAGCGTGCGGCCCCTACCCCGATTATGGAAGATAGTGTATGATACGTGGCACGTTCCAGCGCGTCATCCTGACGCCCGGCGATATCTTGTACCTGAATATCTTCCAGAGTAAAGCGAGCGCCATCATGGATTCTCCCGCGTCCGATCCTGCCCCCGGTTCAGCGTCCAGCCTCGTCCCCGAAAAGACCGTCAACGCCTTTCTCGAAGACCTGCGTGCCTTGGTCAACATCAACTCGGGTACCTATACTCCCGAAGGTGTCGCGCAGGTCGCGACCTACATGCGGGCGCTCTTCGAGGCGACCGGCTGCGAGGTGGAGCAGATTCCTGGCGAGCGGATGGGGCCACAGCTTATCGCCCGCCGCAGCGGCGCCGGTCAGGGACGTGTCCTCATCATCGGCCACATGGATACCGTTTTCCCCGATGGCGAGGCGGACCGGCGCCCATTCGACATCCACGATGGCTGCGCCTATGGGCCGGGTGTCTTCGATATGAAGAGCGGCCTGCTGGTGGCGGCATACGCGATCTGCGGGCTGGTCGAGCGGGACGAAGCGCCGTGGGAGACGCTGACGATGATCTGCAATAGTGACGAGGAGATTGGCTCGCCCGAAAGCCACGCGTTGATCGAGGCCGAAGCGGAAAAGGCCGATGTCGCGCTGGTGCTGGAACCGACCTCAGACGTGGCCCGCGTGACTATCGCGCGCAAGGGCGCGGCCACCTATACGCTCGAAATCCATGGCGTCGCGGCGCACGCGGGGGTCGAGCCGAAGCGCGGACGGAGCGCGGTGCTGGAGATGGCGCATCGTATCGTGGCGCTGCACGCGCTCAACGGCACGATTCCCGGCGTGACGGTCAACGTGGGTGTGGTGCAGGGCGGCGAGCGTCCCAATGTCGTCGCCGAGGCGGCCTATGCTGAGATCGACGTGCGCGCCGCCGACGAGGAGGGCGTCCAGGCCATCGAAGCGGCGCTGGCGAAGGTGGTGGCCGATACCAACGTGCCCGACACCACCGCCGCGCTAGAGGGCTACTTCGCGCACCGTCCCTTCACCCAGAGTCCGCCGAGCGCGCGTCTCTTCGCGCTGGCAGCCGAGGCCGCCGCCGAGTTGGGTATCACACTGCGGGGCGAGCCAACCGGCGGCGCGTCTGACGGCAACACGACCGCCGGGCTGGGCATCCCGACGCTGGACGGGCTGGGGCTGGTCGGCGGGCTGGCGCACAACCCCGGCGAATACGTCGAGATCGCCTCGATCGCGCCGCGCATCGCCCTGCTGATGGGCATCCTGCGGCGGCTCAACGGCGCGGAGTGGGTGAAATAACCTTACAGTGCCGTACCTGTGAGATTTGTGCTCACCCCTGATTTATTGGCGGATTTAGGAGGACCAGCTCATGCTATCGATGTTCGGATTGGACCTTCTCCTCACTGCCTCTCTTATCGCAATCCTACGCGCACCAGAGTTGGGCAACAGATCAATTCTGCAATTCAAAGTTGGCGTCGTGGCTATAAGCGGTCTGGCAATTATGCTGGTTTTCTTTATCCTCGCGCTATTTGATGTCGATCCATTTATTAGATTGCCAATCCAGGTAAAATCGTTCCTGAGTCTGGCTATCGGAGTTCTCACTTTGGCGCTATTTGCGTGGCTGTATATTGCAGTGCGGGGCTTGGCGCGTCGAAACACCGAGCGGAGTCACTAGAGTCCACTTGTTGGATGTGACTTAGCAACTAGGCGGCATCGGTGCTTGCGTGATCACTCTCAAGGGTCGTGGAAGAAATATAGGCTGAGTGCAGAATAGCGATAGACAGCGCGACTGCCAGTCTATATTACGACGACCTGTTGGCGGCATCCAGTTGAGGACATGGCGAGATCGGCGGCTCCCCCTCCCAGAATGGAGGTAGGCGGGGCCTAATGGCTGCTGAGATTACGCGCTTGGCTCCAGGCTGCTGAGCCAGACGGTGCACTGCTCGATGGTCAGGCAACCGCACGTCATCCCCTCACGTAGCAGGCTTTGCATCGCATGAATACGCGCCAATTGCGCCTCCAGTTCGGCGAGTTTGCGCTGGACCAATCCCTCCCACCGCACCGAGGGCGGCGTGCCTGCCTCGAAGCCGAAGAATAGTTCGCGAATCTCGCCCAGGGTAAATCCGGCCTGGTGCGCGTACGCGATCACGCGAAGCCGCTGGACCGTGCTGAGATCATAGCGACGTCGTCCATTGAGCCGCGCGGGCGTTGGCAAGAGGCCGATATCCTCGTAGAAGCGGATCACCGAGGTCGCTACCCCTGCTCGGCGCGCGACCGCGCCTATCGCCAGGCCAGCCTCGTTACTCGAATTCGCCGCGTCGATTGGTTCGCATTCATCGCCATCATTTGCCGCCATCGCCTGTTCTCTCTCCGATCCATCAGATTTCGCAATCTGGGCAGGCCATCCCTTGACTTAAAGCGCACTTGAAGAGTGTACGCTGCTGAGCGAGGGGAAAACTACCCTCAGGCGATTTCACGCCGCCCCGAGTGTCAGGGGCAGGAAGGAGCGTTCGAAGATGTCCGATGGTTCTGTGGATATCCCGGTGGCATGCAGTCTGACAGACGCTGAGTTGGAGGTACGGGGCGACGAGAATGCTGATCTTTTCGCGCATGCTCGCGCGGTGGAGGAGCTAGCCGACGGCTATCGCTTCGCCTTCCCGGCGGACGATGACGGCGTCCCCGCGCTGCTGCGGTTCATCCTTGCCGAGCGCGCGTGCTGCCCGTTCTTCACGTTTGAGTTGCAGTTCCCCTCGCCACACCAGGTCGTCTGGCTGGCGATTCGGGGCAACGAGGAAGCGAAAGCGATTGTGCGCGACGGGCTGGTACCGAAGGTCACGGCTGCTCAATAGGCGCCACCAGGGCTGAGCGTGCGCGTGAATAGCCAATGCGACGAGCACACTATCAGGCGGAGGGCAGCCTGTAACGTAAGGCCACCATCCGCCTGTTGGCCAAAGTCTCTAGCGACGGATTCTTGCGCGCCCCACCTCGATAATCACGAGTGTATTTTCCAGTGATTGTCCGCCTAATGCAGCTAACTCGCGCAGGATAACACGCTTTCGAGCGTCTGGCGGCAATGAATCTGGAACCTCGATGACGACTATACCAGCATGAGGAGGTGTATACGCCAGCACATTGCTGAAATCTTTGTCACCAGTGACGATGATTGCATGCTGAGATTGCGCGTAGGCATATACTGCGGGATCTTTTGCCCCACCCATTTGAATGTCGTAGACATGCTCAGCGGTATAGCCCAGAGCTTGCAAATCTACAGCAAGACTTCGAGGGAGATCTTCATCGACAAGGAAGCGCCACTGAGATACTGGCTGCCTATTACTCACCGGTAACACCATCGGTGGCTACCGCATAGATAGTCTCGGAAGCCACGAGTTGCGCCGCATAGCCCAGCGCAGTCTGTACCTGCTCTGTGGTCAACCCATATTCACGCTCAAGCTCGTCATACGAGGCGCCGCCCGCAAGCTGGCCGAGCACGAGCGCGACGGGGATGCGCGTCCCACGGATGGCAGGCTTGCCATGGATGACTTGGGTATCCACAGTGATTCCGGGATAGATTTCTGTCGCCATAACGCTCGCCCCGTTTTCGTCTAATATCCTGTGCTCAGTGAAAAACATCATACCATCAGGCGGAGGACAGCCTGTAACGTAAGGCCACCATCCGCCTGGAATCATGCGTGTTGTTGGTGTGTGTTGGGATTAGACGTAGCGGGCGTTGCGCGGGCCGACGAAGAGCGTGTTCGGCTTCAAGTACGCCATCACCATCAACAGAATCCACAGCACGAACATAATAATCGGAACGATCCACGCGATCAGCCCGAAGAAGAAGCCAATCACTATAATGTTGCTCAACAATCCAGCAATCCAGGCGATCAGGCCTAGTGAGCCGAAGATGATCACCGACTGCATCGCATGGCGCCGGACCGTCTGATTGCGATGCTCCACGAACAGCAGAATCAGCCCTGATACCCAGATGAACGCGTATGCGAGCACCCGCTCCCATCGCTCGTCAATGCCCAGCGAGGTCGGACTGGAATAATTCTGGTTGTACATCGTTCTGCCACTCCCTAGAGATGCTTGCTGAGGAGATTGTGCTCGTCACTGCCGCCGGTGGTTCATCGCTCCGGCTCTCCCTCAGTGATTCTCCCTTCAAGTGCTACGTGCCGGATTGCACGAGGTTGCATCAATTACTATACCCGCTTTGTGACCTCTTTTGTGACCCATTCTCGATAAGGCGGATGTGCTATCATATCGAAGGCGAAACGAGCAAGGCGTTTCGGCAACCAGCGCGTGTCTTTGCCTTCGGCAGCGTCGCCGGAGCCAGATGTGAGAAGAGGGTGTCCTATGGCGGGCGTGGTCAGGCGAGAAATGCTCTCGAAGCGCGTGCGTTCCATCAAGCCGTCTGGCATTCGTAAGTTCTTCGATATCGCCGCGACGATGGGCGACGTGATCTCGCTCGGCGTCGGCGAACCCGACTTCGTCACGCCCGACCATATCCGCCAGGCCGGCATCGATTCGATCAACGCGGGCGACACCCACTATACCTCCAACTGGGGCACGCTGGCGCTACGCCAGGCCATCAGCGAGAATATCGAGCGGCGCTACGGCGTCCACTATGACCCCGCGACCGAGGTGATGGTGACGGTCGGCGTCAGCGAGGGCATCGACGCCACGCTCCGCGCTATCCTCGACGACGGCGACGATGTGGCCGTGCCCGATCCCGGCTACGTCGCCTACGAGGCCGATGTGGCGCTGGCAGGCGGCAAAGTCGTCCCCGTGCGCACCCACGTCGAAGCAGAGTTCGAGGTGCGCGCCGCCGCGTTAGAAGCCGTTCTGACTCCGCGCACCAAGGTGGCGCTGCTGGGCAATCCCAACAACCCGACCGGTGCGGTCATTGAGCGTGCGGAGTTGGAGAAGATCGCCGCGCTGGCCGTGCGAAACGACCTGCTGGTCATCAGCGACGAGGTGTACAGCCGCCTGGTCTATGGCGAAGAGCACGCCTGCATCGCCGCGATGCCGGGCATGCGCGAGCGCACGGTGCTGGCGGATGGCTTCTCGAAGGCGTATGCGATGACGGGCTGGCGCGTCGGCTACCTCTGCGCCCCGGCACATCTGCTCGAAGCCACCCTCAAGGTTCACCAGTATGCCATCATGTGCGCGCCGACGATGAGCCAGGCCGCTGCCCTCGATGCGCTGCTCCATGGCGAGGACGACGTGTTGGCGATGGTCGCCAGCTACGACGAGCGGCGCAAGCTAATAGTGAACGGCTTCAACGCGATTGGGCTGGACTGCTATATGCCGCGCGGCGCGTTCTACGCCTTCCCATCCATCGCGCGCACAGGGATGACCTCGGAGGAGTTCGCCGAGAAGCTGCTCTTCGAGGAGAAGGTGGCGGCGGTACCCGGCAGCGCGTTCGGCGAGGGCGGCGAGGGCTTCATCCGCTGCACCTACTGCACGGCGCAAGACAAGATCAGTGAGGCGCTCGAACGCATGGGGCGCTTTGTCCAGAAATATTCGTAACGGCGCGGGCGGTTACGCCTGGCGGCTGAAGCCGCGGCTAAGGGTCTCACTACGTTCGACCGCGAAGGCCGCCTTCGCGGCCTCCAGAGCGGTAGGCGCATTGGCCGCTGTCTGGAGCCTGCGCAGGCAGGCTTCGCGGACGTGCTTGCGCGTCCCTTAGGCGCGACTTTAGTCGCCAGCCGCCGAACGTATGTTCGTTGGATGTAGAAATTAGCTTGAAGGAAGATACATGCCCACCGCTTCGCCCAAAACCGCTGTGGAGTACGAGGTCACTATCGGCCTGGAGGTCCACGCGCAACTGCTCACCGCGAGCAAGATGTTCTGCCGCTGCTCGACGGACTATGCCAACGCGGCGCCGAACACCCACAACTGCCCCATCTGTATGGGGTTTCCGGGGACGCTGCCGGTCATCAACGAGCAGGCGATTGACTACACCATCATGACGGCGCTCGCGCTCAACTGCCACATCGCCGAATACTCGAAGTTCGACCGCAAGAACTACTTCTATCCCGACCTGCCCAAGGGCTATCAAATCTCGCAGTATGATGTGCCGCTGAGCGCCAATGGCTACCTGATGATCCATATCAACGGCGAGGACCGCCGCATCGGCATCACGCGCATCCACCTGGAGGAAGACACCGGTCGTCATCTGGAGCGCGAGGCGCGTGGCGAGACGTACAGCCTGATTGACCTGAACCGCGCGGGCGTCCCGCTGATGGAGATCGTCGGCGAGCCAGACATCCGCACGCCGGAAGAGGCGCGGCTCTACATGGAGAAGTTGCGCACCATCCTGCTCTATCTCGGCGTCAACTCTGGTCGTATGGAAGAGGGCGCGCTGCGCTGCGACGCGAACATCTCCGTCCGCCCGAAGGGGCAGAAGGAATTTGGCGTCGAAGGTCGAGATCAAGAACATGAACTCGTTCCGCGCGGTCGAGCGGGCGCTGGCCTACGAGGCGGAGCGCCAGGAGGCCGAGCTACGCGCCGGGCATACCATCCCCCAGCAGACCCGTGGCTGGCGCGAGGACAAGGGCGTCACGGTGGCGCAACGCTCCAAAGAAGAGGCGAACGACTATCGCTACTTCCCGGAGCCAGACCTGCCACGGCTGGTCGTCAGCCGGGAGTGGGTCGAGCGAATCCGCGCCGAGATGCCCGAATTGCCAGACGCCAAACGCGAGCGCTTCATCGCGACGTACGAGCTTTCCGACTACGACGCCGACCAGTTGACGGCGGAGCGCGCACTGGCCGAGTATTTCGAGGCGGCGGCGCAGGCGCGTCCAGCGAAGAACCGCATCGCGCGGGCCAAGTCGGTGGCGAACTGGGTGGTTGGCGACCTGCGGCGGCTGCTGAACGCTGCGGGGGCAGATATCAGCGCCAGCCCGGTCTCGCCAGCGGCCATCGCCGAGTTGGTGGAGCTGGTGGAGGCGAATACCATCAACGGCAAGCAGGCGAAGGACGTGCTGGAGAAGGCGTTTGCCAGCGGCCAGGTGCCGGGAGCGATTGTCGCGCGCGAGGGCATCGCGCAGATCAGCGACCAGGGCGAGTTGGTGGCTGCCGTCGAGGCGGCGATAGCGGAGAATCCCAAAGCAGTCGAGGACTATAAATCGGGCAAGACCAGCGCGGTGCAATTTCTGGTCGGCCAGGTGATGAGACGGACGAAGGGCCGCGCGAAGCCCGACGCCGTAAGCCCGCTGCTGGTGGAGAGACTCGATAGTCTCTAAGATACGCCGGGCCAGCGTATGAAGGGACGTATCGAGCGGGCGATACACAGGGATAGTTCGTGGAGTGTTGTCGGCCCAGAGCGCAGCCGATTGGCTGCATTTTCTTCGACGCATGTAGATGCCGAGTGAGGAGAGTTCTGGCTTATGCACAACGATGTGCCCAATGGGCAGCCCAATCCATACGAGATGGCGGTGGCGCAATTTGAGGAGGCGGCAGACCGGCTCAACCTCGACGAAGATCTGCGCGGCATCCTGCGGATGTCCAAGCGCGAGTTGACCGTTCACTTCCCCGTGCACATGGACAACGGCAGAACCCGCATGTTCACGGGCTTCCGCGTCCAGCACAACATCAATCGCGGACCAGCCAAAGGCGGCATTCGCTACGACGCCGCCGTGACGCTGGACGAGGTGCGCGCGCTGGCGATGTGGATGACGTGGAAGTGCGCGGTGGTCGATATCCCCTTTGGGGGCGCCGAAGGTGGGGTCATCGTCGATCCCAAACAGTTGAGCGAGAACGAGCTCGAGCATCTTACGCGCCGCTATACGACCGAGATTTCGGTGCTGATTGGCCCGGCCAGTGATATTCCCGCGCCTGACGTGAACACCAACGCGCAGACGATGGCATGGATGATGGATACCTATTCCATGCACGCGGGCTTTTCCGTGCCTGCCGTCGTCACTGGTAAGCCGCTCTCCATCGGCGGCAGCGAGGGGCGCAACGAGGCCACGGCGACCGGCGCGGTGGCTGTGATGAAGATGGCGGCGGACGAGTTGAAGATGCCGCTGAGCGATCTGCGGGTGGCGATCCAGGGCTTTGGCAATGCGGGCGCGATTGCCGCCGAGATTCTGCATGCCGAAGGTATTCGCGTGGTGGCGGTCAGCGACCGCTCGGGCGGCGTCTACGACGAGCGCGGCCTCGATGTGCCAGCCCTGCTGAAACACAAGCAGGAGCATCGTATCGTGACTGGCTTCCCCGGCGCGCAAGAGCTGAGCATCCAGGATACGCTGGAAGTCCCCTGCGATGTGCTGATTCCGGCGGCGACCGAGGGCGTCTTGACGAAGGAGAACGCGCCCCGCGTGCAGGCCCGCATCATCGTCGAGGCAGCCAATGGACCGACGACGCCCGACGCCGATAAGATCTTCTTCGCGCGTGGTGTGCGTCTCGTCCCGGATATCCTGGCGAATGCCGCTGGCGTGACAGTTAGCTACTTCGAGTGGGTGCAGGACCTGCAAAACTTCTTCTGGGAACCCGGCGAGGTGCAGGAGAAGCTGTCGCTGGTGATGGAAAACGCCTATACCGCCGTCGCCAAGCTCGCGCGCGACCAGGAGTGCGATCTGCGCACGGCGGCCAATATGGTGGCCATCAAGCGCGTCGCCGACGCTACACAGCTGCGCGGGATATATCCGTAGACAATCGCATGGCGACTTTGTATTGGGGGCAGTTCGCGGCATGAATGCCGCGGCTAATCCCGATTGGGCAGGGTTCATGTGGCGGAGCCGGTATCGCGCGATTAGCCGCAGGTCTTCAGCCTGCGGCCAGTTCTCCACTACTAACCATCCAGAGGAGCGGTGAGGTATGGCCGAGCGCAACGACGATCTCTGTGATGTGCCTGGCATCCTCGTCGGCCATGATACCGACCTGGAGGCGGGCACCGGCTGTACTGTCGTCCGTTGCGCCTGGCCCGCGGTGGGTGCGGTGGATGTGCGCGGTGGCGCGCCTGGTACCCGCGAGACCGATCTGCTCGATCCGCGCTGCATGATGACCGATGTGCATGCCGTCGTGCTGACGGGCGGCAGCGCCTTTGGGCTGGCCGCCGCCGATGGCGTCATGCGCGTACTGGCCGAGGAGGGCGTCGGCTTCGACGCTGGCCCAGCGCGGGTGCCGATTGTTCCGGCGGCGGTGCTCTTCGACCTAGGGCTTGGCCGCGCCGATGTCCGGCCCGATGCGGCGTCGGGGATGCGGGCGGTGCGGGCTGCAGCGGGTGGCCCGATTGCGCAGGGAACGGTGGGCGCGGGCACAGGGGCGACGGTCGGCAAGATGGCAGGTCCGGCGCTCGCCGTCAAGGGTGGCGTGGGTTCCGCCAGCGAGCAACTGCCCGATGGCCACATCATCGGTGCGCTGGTCGCCGTCAATGCGCTCGGCGACATCTACGATGCCGAAACGGGGCGCCTGCTGGCGGGCGCGCGCAGCCCCTCGGGTCAGCGCTGGCTGGCGGACGATATCGCCGCCGCGCGAAGTGGCGCGCAGACACAATCACTGCCAGCCGAGCCAGAGCAATCGCCGTTTCCCGGTACGCAGACGACACTGGCCCTCATCGCGACCGATGCGCCCTTCACCAAAGCCGAGTTGGCCAAGCTTGCCCAGATGGCGCACGATGGGCTGGCGCTGGCGATTCGCCCCGTCCATACCCCCTTCGACGGCGATACTGTCTTCGCCCTGTCCACCGCAAAGAATGCCGCAACCGCCGCTCCTGCTGGCGCGCTGCCCCTGGCGCTGGCTGGCGCCACAGCCGCCCAGACGCTTGCTCGCGCTGTCGCCAAAGCGATTCGCGCCGCCACCGCGCTACACGGCGTCCCCGCGCTCCGCGATATCCCCTTCGCGCAGGGTGCGCCTGCCCAACCAGATACAGGTAGCGGCCCACGATAAATATGAGGTTCTTGGCCCACCATCTCCCGACACACGGAGTGGCGCCTCCACCTCGTGCCCTGGCTCTGGCTCCCCTCCCCGTACACGGGGAGGGGCTGAGGAGGGGTCTCTCCCTCAAAACGGGGCGGCCACGATACAATAGTGGATAGAGAAGAACAGCGGGAACGGCGAGATGACAGCGAGCGGCGGAGATGTTTTCCGCCCTCAAAGGAGAGCATCCGTGAGCGATCAATCATCTACCAATGGATCACGTGAGGGCAAACAACACCGGACGCGCCGCCAGTGGACCGACCTGGTCGAAGAATTGCTGAACGAGGCGCATGAACGGGGCGACTTCGAGCATTTGGAGGGCAAGGGCAAGCCGCTCGCGCTCGACCAGAACCCGTATGCCGGGGATCGCGCCCTCGCCTATAGTCTGCTCAAAAACAACAATTTCGCGCCGCCGGAGATCGAACGCGGCAAAGAGATAGACAGTGATATCAAGCGAGCGGAAGATGTGTTGGCAACCATGCGCCGCCGCCAGCACGCGCTCGACACCCGCATCGCGCACTCAGACGCCCGGCGCGCTTACAACGTTGCCCATGACGCCGCCGAGGTCCGCTATGAGGCCTTGCTGCGCGAGATCAACAGCAAAATCCTGAGCCTGAACATCGTCGCGCCGAGCGTGATGCACCGACGCCGCCTGGATATCGAGGCGAAGATGCGGGAGTTCCGCGAGGAGTTCCCGCGACTGGAGGAGTGACCAGCGTGCCGATGATGCCGCGCCGCGCGCCTGGATACCATCCGGGACTGCACACCGACATGTACCACCCCGACTCCGCGTACGTCAGTTGGGTGACGGGCCGCAATGGACTCACCACCTTCGATCTCTACACCCGCAGCGCGCCATTCAGCGGCGCGTATCTGCTGGTGGCCGGGCTGGAGGCCGCGCTCGAATTCGTGCAGTCCTTCCGCTACACGCCTGAAGAGCTGGCGTTTCTGGCGCGCATCCGTGACTATGATCCCGCGTTTCTGGACGAACTGGCCGATTTTCGCTTCACCGGCGATATCGTCGCCATGCCGGAGGGGTCTATCGCCTTCCCCAATGAGCCGCTGCTGCGCGTGACGGCGCCTTTCCGCGAGGCGCTGCTGATGGAGTCGGGGCTGCTCCATGCGATCAACCTGGCGACGCTGATCGCGACCAAGGCGGCGCGTGTCGTCTGCGCCGCGCAGGGCCGCCGCGTCTCCGAGTTCGCCTTCCGCCGGGCGCAGAATCCGCTGGTGGTGGCGCGATCATCCTACATCGGTGGTTGCACCAGCACCTCGCTGCTGGCGGCGGCCTTCGAGTATCGCCTGCTGGCAACCGGCACCGTGCCCCACGCGCTCATCCAGCTTTTCGAGACCGAGGAGGACGCCTTCAGCGCCGTCGCCGAGTCCTTCAACCGCTACACGCTGCTGCTCGACACCTACGATCCGCGCCGGGCGATCCATACAGCGATTGCGGTGGCGCGCCGGGCGCAGACGAGCCTGGGCCACACGCTGGCCGCCGTCCGGCTGGATAGCGGCGATCTGGTGGCGGATAGCCAGTACGTGCGCGAGCAACTGGTTGCGGCGGATATGGGCCACGTGCGTATCCTCGCCAGCGGCGACCTCGACGAGTTCGAGATCGTCCGGCTGCTGGAAGAAGGCGCGCAGGTGGACGCCTTTGGCGTGGGCACTGCCCTCGGCGCGGGCGTCGGCGACTCGGCGCAGGGCATCCCTGGCGGCGCGCTCGGCGGCGTCTATAAAGAGGCATGGTATGTGGGCGAGGACGCTGTCGAGCATCCCAAGCTCAAGCTGGCGGGCAGCAAGACAACGTGGCCGGGCCGCAAAGAGGTCTACCGCCATCCCGCCTGGGAGGAAGACATCATCCAGCTCGAAGGCGAGCCTGCGCCCGCGGGCTACACGCGGCAGTTGCGGCCAGTGATGCGCGCTGGGCGGCTGGTTCCCGGCAGTCTGCCGCCGCTCTCGGAGGTCTGGGAGCTGGCGCAGGCGAATCTGGCGCGCCTGCCGGAGCGGTACCGCGCGCTGATTGCGAAGGAGCCATACCCGGTGCGGTTCAGCGCGGGACTGCAACAACTGCGCGACGATGCGACGGCGCTGGCGCAGGCCCAGGGCAAGGTGGGCGTCCGGGACGACGCCGAATCCGCCGACCAGACGCCACCAGAGCCGAAGCGGAAACGGTAAGAACACTATTGAAACGCCTCATGGGTTCTGCGCTTCAACCGCCTCAATGAGTAGGTTGACTGTTCATGCCGCCTGAGTTGGAATTATCTTGTTGCGCGGAGGTCTGGCGGCTGCTTTGCGCTTCAACTAGCCGTTGCTGTTCGGCCCAGGCCTCTGATGGTAGATCAGTGCGTGTGCGCTGTGTTGACCAGTCTACGATCCCTTGCCAATGAGAGGCGCCATCCGCGTCTGTCACCTGGAGGATTGTGCCGTAGACTTCCTGATCGTCGTCGTAGAAAACCACGGCGTCTCCGCCCTTGAAGAACACCATGGTTTCCAATACTTCAGCACGATCGGTATCCGCTGAAAGGTGCGCCGCCACGAAGTCGCGCTGGGTCGAAGTATCGACAACTCCGTACCAGTACTCTTTGCCGCGAATCACTTCGCACCCCAGGACGCCTTGCATCTCGAGATCGGGCCGCTGAACGAAGAGGGCAGGCGCTCCCTCCTTCAATTCAGCGCCAATGAGTTGCCATTGATCGGCGAATCCGACGCGGACGCGATATTCTCCACCAGCCTGACTGTAGTCGTTGTCGTCCACGACGATGCGTTGCATACGCGATCTCCCCACGCGCCATCAAGAGCCGCTTGTACGCTAACGACGTCTATTGACGCATGTTTGCGCCTGCTCCAACATGGTCAATTGCGCAGTATACCCTGATTCGCCAGCGCGGCGCCAGCCAAAGGAGTATGACTATGGCGCGATGGCGAGCCACTCGCTAATCCCGCGCAGTGGCGTCTTCAGGAGCGAGCGCGCCAGGGATGAGTCCAGTCGTACATCGGCCACCGTTGGCGTAGAGAGTGTTGCCACCGAAGCGCCCGCGAGTTTCGTGGCGCCGAGTTGATGGGCGCGCGCGATGAGGCAGCCCAGGTCGTAGCGGGTCAGCGCCTCGGCACCCGCCACGTTGATGACTCCCGCGAAGTCGTTCGCGGCCAGCTCGATCACCGCCCCCGCCAGGTCGTCCACCCCTACAGGGCAGCGATACTGATCGGTGAAGAGGTGTCCGGTGCGATGGCCTGAGGCGAGGTCGAGGACGAGGCGCGTCTGCGGGTCGAGCGGTTCGCGGCTGATGATAAGTGAGGTGCGAACAATGGCGGCCCGCGGGGCAATGGCGCTGACCGCCGTCTCCGCCGAGGCCTTGGCGGCGCCATATAGGGTAATCGGGTTGGGTCTGGCCACCTCGGTGTAGGGGTTGCTCGTCCCATCGAAGACCGCATCGCTCGATAGGTGGACGAGCCGCGCGCCTGCCTCCGCCGCCGCGAGCGCGACGAACGCCGCTCCATGCGCATTGGTTGCCCACATCGCCGCGCCACGATACATGTATGCCGTATGTATGATGGCGGCTGGCTGGATCTGACGAACCAGCGCCATCACGGCGTCGCGGTCGCGAACGTCGAGCCTGTGCCACTGCCCAGAAAGCGGCGGGGGAGCCGTATAGTACGTTCCAACGACATCCCAGCCCTGTTGCCCGGCGATTCGCGCGACATTGTAGCCAAGCGTCCCACTCGCGCCGGTGATGAGCAGCCTCGGCATGGCAGTGTTCTCCCGATCAGGGGCAGCTAGCGCTAGCGCTTCCGCTTGCCATCTTCGCCATCGGGGGGCTGCGGGCCGAAGCGCGGCAACTGAGGCGGCTGCCAGTTCTGCTGCTTGCGCCACCGCTGTGACTGCGCCAGGTTCTCGTCGTACATCTCACGCTCGGATGGGCCCTGCTCCTCCGGCGGCTCGCTATAGCCCTGCCGCTGATTGGCTGGCCGCTGCACAAACGGCGGACTCGCGAGAGGGGGGTCGTTGTTATACGGCTGCGGCTCCTCGTCTGGGGGCGGATAGGCAGCCGGATAGTCGGGTGTGGGCGGATAGTTGGGGTACGGGTTGGGCTGGCCAGCAGGCGGATAGATATCGCTGACCTCCCAGGCATCGTCGGCGGGAGCCGCTGGCTGCGGAGGCTGTTCGTGCGTCAGCCACCAGGGCGTCTCGGCGGGTGCGTGACTGCCAGCGGGCGGCGTGAACACAGGCCCGGCGGTGGGCGGCGGTACGAACGAGGGCGCGGGTGACGCCGACGCTGGATCTGGCTGCCGTGGTCGCGCGAGTGGGCCTCCGAAGATGTCTGACGAACTCGACCCGGTCGTAACTTTAGGCATCTTGCTCGTATCCCAGAGCCAGGAGTCGCCCTCTGGTCGATCATCTTCTAGCGGGATATATGCGGCGGCGGCGGCGACCGATGGCGGCATATCCGGTGGCGGCGCCGCATGCGCTGGGAAGGGGAAGGGGGACACTGGCGGGCGGCCCGCGCCAACCGCAGGCTGCAGCTCCGTTGGATAGGCGTCGGGCGGAAGATCGCCACCGAGTCCTGCCGACCAGGGGTCAAGTGGCCCGGAGCCAAAGGCGCCAGCCGCAACACCGCCAAATCGGCGCCCCAGCGCCCATCGGATTCTGGTCCGCGGCGCGCGCACCGGGACGGCTCGAGACGGCTGGCGGTGGCGGCACGACACTTGGTTTGGATGGATTCTCGCCACGTCGCCCAATGCGCTCGTAATATTCGACCCAGGCGAGCATCTCATCCGGCCGGGTGAGGCGGTGCAGCCGGATGCGCACATGGCGGCCCTCGCCGCGCAGTGTCAGATACTCTGGAACACGCGGCGACCATGCGAAACTCTTCACACGGCTATCGGTCCGGGCGGCAATCTCCATCAGCAGCCGTCCGATGCCGATGCCGACGCGAATCAGCCCACCGGCGGGATGGCGTGTGCGGTCGATGCGCGAGACATTGGGCCAGCGCAGCCGCATGAGCGGTTGGGCCGGGCGCTTGCAGGTAATATCTTTCGGCCCAACGGCATACGTCTGGCGGCGGAGGAATGAGAGCAGCGCCTCCAGACAGCAAAAGCCCGCCAGGCCGATGAGCACGAGTCCCGTCACGCCCGATTCAGGGAGCAGGATGGTGAAATAGAGGCCGGGCAGCAGCGCCATCGCCGCGCCGAAGAGCCACCAGACGACGGTATTAGCGACGATGTCGGTCGACGTGAACGGGCCGGAGCCGCTCGCGCCCCAGGTGCCACCGTGGTCCCGCCAGAGCAGGTAGCGCTCGTAGACCTCGGCGCGGAAACGCGCGTAGTTCAGCACCATGTCTTCGCGCACGCGCAGCTCACGCCCATCGCGCGCCATCACCACCACCCAGCGGTAGCGCTGCCCGCCGTCTGGCAGCGTGCGCTCGACAAGCCGCGCCGTATCGCGCCAGAACAGTTCCGTGCGCCAGGGACCACGCATCAGGCTGATGCCACGCGGGCCAACCAGCACGCTCATTGAGATCTTGAAGATGTAGACCAGCGCGCCCCAGAAGATGGAGACCAGCAGCAGGCCGAAGAAGACCGCGCGCCCGGTATGGTCATTGATGCCGAGGTGAAGCCAGTCGTAGAGTCCAGTGCCGAGCAGGCCAAGCGCCACCAACCCAAGCAGCATCCAGTCGCCGCCGCTGGGCGCGCGGAAGACGCTATCGCGCTCCTGAAATGCCAGATCTTCCAGCGCAACTGTGCGTCTTGGATTTCGCGATGATTGCGATTGCGATGATTGTGAACTCGACACCACCGGCCCTGCCACTCCCCGCCATGACGCGCCACACTACTTGCTTGCTATCAGGTCGAACACGTACGTGTCCACGGCCAGTATACCAGCCGTGGTCAAATGCCCGTTGTGTGGGATACCAGGAGTCCTGCTCTGTCCTGGCGAACTGGCACGTGAGCGCATGCCTTCAGTGGAATGTCAGGTCGCCTATTATCTCGCGACTGCCGCAAAAGTGTCCGTGACATAGAAGAGGCCAGCAGCCACTATGACTGTTGCCAGCCGCGCCAGCTATCTCACGTCGGCACAAGTAAATAGCCCCCTCCCGGCACTGGGAAGGGGGCTAGTGAGAGCGTTCAGCGAACGATCAGGCGGCTACTCGCGGCTGAAGCGCTCCAGCGTGGCGTAGATGTCGTCCGCTGTGGGGTAGAACGCGGTCTCTTCGGGCGCGTTGTAGGGCACGGCGGGCGCGGCGAGGGCCGTCACCAGCGCGGGGGCCGTATCCATATCCCAGAAGAAGTTCTCCGCGATCCACGAGTGGATATGGCGGCCAAAGCTGGTGAGGTCGGACTCCTCGGTGACGACGATAGCGCGATTCGTCTCTTTCACCGACGCGCGAATCGCCTCGGTGTCGAAGGGCGCCAGCGTGCGCAGATCAATCACGTCCACCGCCCCGCCCCGCGCCTCGGCAAACCGTGCCGCCGCAATCGCCGACTCCAGGAACATCATGCCCCAGCTAACGACCGTCGCCATCGGCGCGCCGCTGCCGATGCGGATGGTGCGCGCCTTGCCGAACGGCTCGGTGTAGTAGCCGTCGGGCACGTTCCATAGCTCGGCCAACTGCGGGATGGGCGCGCCGCCCTTTGTCACCGTGGGCACATCGGCGCGATAGAGCCGCCCGCGCTCCAGGAAGACCACCGGCGAGCGGGCCTGCGACGCCTCGATCAGCAGCCCCTTGGCGTCGTAGGGAGTGGCCGGGCAGACGGTAATCAGGCCGGGAACGTTGGTGAACCACTGCTCGCCCGCGTTCGAGTGACCGAACGCGCCGCCGCCGGAGCCACTATCGGAGATCGGGCCGCCGCCGCCAGAGCCAGCCTTCATCCGCAGCAGCATCGGGCAGTTCCAGTCGCCGTAGGACTGGTAGTAGATGCGCGCCGCCAGCCGAATCGTCTGCGTCGCCGACTGGTGATAGTCCACGAACTGAATCTCGCCACAGCGCGCCCTGTCGTCGGCCATGCTGCATCCGGCGGCGATGCCCGCGATGAACTGCTCGTTGAGCGCGCTGCTGATCGCCGTGCCGGGATACTCCTTCACCAGCCGCTGCGTCGCGTTGAAGACGCCGCCGGTCGAGCTGCCGACATCCTGGCCGAAGACGAAGAAGCCGGGGTCGCGCTTGACGATCTCGACCAGCGCGTCATTGACCGCCTCGATCATCGGAATCTTGCGCGTCGGGCCAGATGGCGGCTCTGGCGCGGCGGATGGCATCTCGATGATGCGCTGGGTGACACGCTCGCCGGGCACCTCAGGCTCCGGCGAGCACCTGATCCTCGGCGGCGTCGATTCGCGCCTTGGCCTCGTCGCGGAAGCGCTCGATGTCCTCCTGCTGGATCAGCCCCTGCTCGACCAGCATCTCGCCCATGCGCTTGACCGGGTCTTTGGTGCGGGTCGTCTCCTCGATCTCTTCGCGAGTGCGATAGCGGCGAATATCGGTGCTGCTGGAGTGCGCATCGAGCAGGCCGCCATGCAGGTGCATAAACACCGGCCCCTCGCCATTGCGCAGGCGCTCGGCAAGCTGGCGTGTCGTCTCGTAGACCTCCAGCGGGTTGACGGCGTCCACATCCACGGCGATAGCGTCCATCGCGCGCACCTGCGCCGTCAGGTCGCCCGCCCACTGCGCCTGTTGCTCGGTCATGATCGCCCAGTGGTTGTTCCAGATCGTCATCAGCACCGGCAGTTTGTGGACCGTCGCCTGGCGCAGCAGCACATTGAAATCGTTGGTTGCGGCGCTGCCATCGCCACCAGAGAAGAGGACGACCCGCTGGCTGCCGTCACGCTTGAACGCCCAGCCGACGCCGCCCGCGAAGGGCGCAAGCCCGCCCACTTCGCTGAAGGTCGGCATCACATGGAACTCGCGGCTGCTGTAATGCGACGGCATATTGCGCCCGCTGCACATCGGGTCGGTCACACGCGAATAGGCGGCGCGCAGCACCCCGTGCACATCGTCGGTGCGCTGGAGCCAGCCCGCCAGGTCGCGGTAGTAGAACGAGAGCCAGTCTTCGTCGTCGAGCGCGGCGACAACAGCCGCCATCGACTCATGGCCCGCGCAGCCGATGTAGAAGGGGAATTTGCCCTGGGTCTTGCGCGCCTTGAGGACATCGTTCATGGTGCGCGCCATGACCATCGTTCGGTACAGCTCAACCGGATCCAGTGTGCGGGCCTCTCTGCCCGCGGCAGGAGCCGTGACGTTCGTTGTCATCGAGATTCCTCCGCCTTTGCCTTTGTAGCGCCTGTATCGCTTGCAATGCTCCGCCACATCCAGCCCATTATAGTGGCCGTGGCCGCCACTGCGCAACCAGCGAACACCCGGTTAACACGTGCGGCGCGCCAGCGAAGCAGGCCAGCATAGCGTAGCCTATGCTCAGACGTGCGGCTGTTTCCGCGCGTCACTTGGGCTATATGGGTTACGCGGGCGCAGTGGCCGCGATCAGCTTCGCATTGGTGATCGCCAGCAGGTCGCTCACCCGCAATTTGATGTTGATGCCGCGCTGGCCGCCATTGAGATAGATCTCGTCCAGGTCGGCGGCGCTGGCGTCCAGATAGACCTCGAAGCGCTTATCCAGCAGCGCAAGCGGTGAGATGCCCCCGACCTTCAGCCCGGTCAGCCGCTCCGCCTCGCGCTGGAGCGCCATCTGCGCCGACTTCGCGCCAACGCCGCGCGCCAGCAGCCGCAGGTCAAGCTCGCGGCCGCCCGGCGCCATCACCAGCAGATGCCGCCCGCCATCCGCCAGCGCCACCAGCGTCTTATAGACATGACCGGCGGGCACGCCCAGCAGCGCGGCTACCTCGTCGGCAGAGTGGATCGTCTCGGCGTAGAAAAAGGTCGAGTACGGTATCTTGTGAGCGTCGAGCGCGCGCATCGCGTTGGTCTTCGGTGGTGATTTCCGGGCCATGAACCCTGTGCCTCCGTGCCTCCTGCGCTATACTGATGCATAACCGCCGTCATCGCCAGCAAGGAGGCGCATCCCATGTCCGTCACGCTCACCACCGAGCACGAGGAGGCTTCGCCCATGCTGGCTGCCGCCGAAGAGGCGCTGCTGGCAACGGCGGAGATTCCCATCGAGCGGCATGAGACGCGCCTGAATGGCGTTCGTATCCATTATCTCACCTGTGGCGAAGGCGAGCCACTGGTGCTGGTGCATGGCCGTGGCGGCGCGGCGGCGCTGTTCACGCCGATCCTGAGCGCGCTTGCGGCGGGGCGTCGCGTCTTCGCGCTCGATCTGCCGGGCTGGGGGCTTTCAGAGAAGCCGCCGTTTACCGGCCACACCGCCAGCGATGCGCTCAACGTCTGGCGTGACGCGCTGCGAAGCTTCCTGGATGACCAGCAGTTGACCCAGACCGACCTTGCCGGACACTCGATGGGTGGGCTAACGGCGCTGGCGGTCGCGCTGGACGCTCCCGAGCGCGTGCGACGCCTCGCGCTGATCGACTCCGGCGGGCTGGGCGGCGAGCCACCGTTTGATATACGGCTCTTCTTCCGCCTCAAGCCGGAGCGACTGAATCCCAGGCTGGGGCCGCGATTCTTCGCCTGGGCGCATGGCCGGGACGATGCGCAGCCGATCAGCACACGCGGCCCGCTCTTCGACTTCATGTACGCGGTGGAGTCACAGACGGCGGTCATTCCCAGCGGGGGGCGCGCGTTTGATAAGTGGGTGAATCTCGGCGGTGTCCATCTCGATTTTCGTAGCCGCCTGCGAGAGCTCGAGATGCCGGTGCTGCTGCTCTGGGGCGACCGCGACCGCCTGTTTCCCTATAGCAGCGCGCTTCAGGCGGCGCGCCAGATTCCCACCGGGCGGCTCGTCGCCTTCACCCACAGCGGCCACTCGCCACATCAGGAGCGGCCCGCCGACTTCGCGCGCACCCTCGCCGCCTGGCTGGACGGCTATCGAGTCCCCTCGCGAGTGTGATGTTGCCGCCTGGCGCTACGGTGCGTTCCTCGGCGTGTTGGTGGTATGCATGAGGTGTAATCGATATCGCGCCGCTTCGTCACAGGTTAATCTTGCCAGTGAGCCACCATTCCAGATATTGACGTATCGTTGGAGCAGTCCACGTGCGACTGTCATCTATCGGATTCCAGACGTACACATCTGGCCTCTGGATGATGCCTTCTATAATCCCCAACGCGAACATCTCTCCGTCACCAACGTCTGCGAAGAAGAGAAGCGAATCCAGCGGCAGGTAGGTGGACCGAAATCGACTATCGTCCCATCTCTGGCGATTCGTTGCCTCAATTTCATCGCTAAACCAGATCAGATGCAAACCAGATCAGATGCAAACCATATTCTCCATAAACACCATCTGACTCACTGAGCAGTGATCTCAAGTCTGATGGCAGCGCGACACTCAGCGCTTGCTCAAGTTCTGTTAGGCGTTCCGCTGACGCTCCCTCGGCAAACTCCGCTTCAGGCTCCAGTTGTCTGATAAACTCGATCCACATAGGTGGCGTCTCGCCTTCCCTTCATACAGTTCATGTGTGGCGGACGAGCACCTGAAGGACGCGGCGACCCTCCACCGCCGCTACCTCGATCTCCCACTCAGACTTCAGCTCGATGCGGTCGCCAACGCGCGGCAGACGTCCCAGCCGCAGCATCAGCAGGCCGGGCAGCGTCGTATACTGCCCGCGCTCCCCGTCGGGTATTTCTGGCAGACCGATGACCGTACGCACGTTCTCGTAAGACTCTGACCCCAACACAACCCAGAGGCCGTCGGGCCGCTGGCGGATGGGCGCATCCTCGTCCACGTCGTACTCATCGTGTATCTCGCCGACGATCTCCTCCAGCACATCTTCCAGCGTCACCAGACCCGCCGCCTGCCCATACTCGTCTACGACCAGCGCCAGGTGCGCGCCCTCGCGCCGGAACGTTGCCAGCACATCGTCGAGATGTTGCGTCTCCAGCACGAACGACGCCGAGCGCATCACCGTCTCGATGGATGGCGCGCCGACCCCATCGGTGGCGGCGACCGCGCGGGCATGGAGCAGGTCTTTCGCGTGGAGGATGCCGATCACCTGATCGAGCGTCTCGCGATAGACCGGCAGACGGGTGTAGCCAGACTCGAAACAGACACGCGCCGCCTCATCCAGCGACGTATTATGCGGCAGGGCCACGATATCGCTACGTGGGGTCAGAATGTCGCGGGCAACCTTATCGCCGAAGTCGAAGACATGCCGCAGCAGCACCTCTTCTTCCGCGTCGAGCACACCCGCTTTCCGGCTCTGCGTCACGATGATTTCCAGCTCCTCGACCGAGTGCACTGCTGCGTGCTCGTCGGGCGAGTCAAGTCCCAACAGCCGCACAATCGAGTTGCCGAGGCCGTTCATCAGGGCGATGAAGGGGCGGAAGACACGCGCAAAGATCAACAGTGGCGCGGCGACGATGAAGGCCACCCGCTCGGTGCGCTGTAACGCGATAGATTTCGGCACCAGTTCGCCCAGCACGATATGGAAGCCGGTAATCAGCACAAAGCTCAAGGCAATGGCAACCGTATTGGCAAGGCCCTCGGCGGTCGAGATGTTGCCGACCCACTGGAAGAGCGGCTCGATCAGGTGGGCGAGGCTTGGCTCGCCGATCCAGCCGAGGGCGAGGCTGGCGAGCGTGATGCCAAGCTGGGTCGCGGCGATGTAGCTATCCAGGTGGGCCGTCTGGCGCTGGACGATGCGGGCGAGCGCGTTGCCCTGCATCACCAGCTGCTCGATGCGTGTGACACGCACCTTGACCAGCGCGAACTCCGCCGCGACGAAGAAGCCGTTAAGGCCCACCAGCGCGAAGACCGCCAGCACGCCCAGGAGTGAGCCAGTATCCATGCTGCCTCCGGTACTCGTACGCGAGAATCGTGCATCTATGATACCCGCAAATCGGCGTCAGGGCATAGCCGACCATAACGCTTTGACCTTGGGTTGAAGCACGATGCGGCATGCAGAGAGAATGGGGCAACAGGGAAAGAATACGCTGGCGGCACGAATTGCCACCAGCGCTCACCACCCAGGGAAGAAGCGCGGCGGCTGGTTGACAGATGCGATGAAATCCAGCCGCTGCCGCATACGCTCCTGGTGGCTCTATTGAGTGTCAAACTGTTAGATCAGCAGGACGTTCACCACCCAGGTGCCATGGACGGTACCGCCGCCACCGGTCCAGGTGCCACTGAGCTGGCCGTAATCGGTCACGCTGCCGGTTAGCACCGGACCACCTTCGTTGATGGTGAAGCTGCCGTTTGGCGTAAGAGTTCCGGTGTCATTGTAGGTGGTGGATCCCTCCGTGGTCGTGCCCGTGAGCGTCCAGCCAGACTGGGAGAGAGATAGGGACATCGGATTGCTGCCCGAAGAGCCATCGGTGGTATAGGATCCGGAATAGGAGCCGTACAGGTTGAGCGGTTTGGGCGGATTGTACACATCCCAGTTGCCCAGCGCCGCGCCGCCGTCGTTCCATGTGCCGCCGAGGTGGCCTGGGCCGAGGATCGAGCCGACGAGAATGCCATAGACCGAGCCGCTCAGCTTCTCGGTGAGGGTGAAGGCGCCATTGAGCGCGATTGTGCCGGTATCGGAGGTCACGACCGACCCCTCACGCTCGGTCGATGTGCCAGAAAGGGACGCGCCCGACTGCGAGATTTTCAGTTGTAAGGGCATGGAGCCAGCGATCTTGGCGTTGCTGGTATACCACCCGCCATACGAGCCGACGATTTTGGGTGGAGTGGGCGCCTTGGTGGCCGTAGGCTGAGCCGACGGGACGGTTTGAGTGGCCGTCGCCTGGGAGCCACTGGAAGCGGTGGATGCGGTGGGGGTGGCCTGCCCCCCGCCTTCCTGGCTGACGACGCTCGACGTCGTGCCGCAGCCAAAGAGAACGGCGGCGGCAACGACGAGCAGAGCAACCCGCCGCAGGGCTGAGGCGCCAGAGTGGTTGATGCGCAACCAGGGGAGGAACTTGGACATCAAGGGTCGCATGATGAACCTCCGTGTGTGGATCATGACAATGACAACGGCAACGACAACGATGATCGCGGGGATAGGGAAGGAGGAGGCTCCTTTGACGCGGAGAAATTCCCACTGGGGACGAGGAGCCTCAGTCGTGCCAGACAGACCAGCTACCACATGTGCCGGTCAATGGTGGCCAATTTACCATGCAGCGCACCCGGACGCTGTGATCTGGCTCACACCCCTCGCATGCTGGAGCGTATACAGATATCTGTTCGATCCGGCTCCAATGTCCGACATGCCGCAGAGGTAGATAAAGGACTCTGGGATTGCCGGTGGCATGAGGCCCTGTGAAGGACGGCGCCCCAAGAGTGGTGTGGGTTGAGCGGTGAGGCCGCTTGGGAATCGTGGAGGGTGTGTGCCAGGAGATTGAGTTGGCGGCGTATCAGGTCGAGCGGCTGCTCGTATTCGTCGCGCAGCCGCTCGACCATATTCGTGGCAGAAACAAACTGGCTAGTACGTAGACCCGGCGGTTACTCAGCCCGCCCCATTCAGGATCATTGGCGCTGCTGCGGGATCGATTGCCCACCTTGGGGTTGCGAAGGAGGGAGCACTTGTGCTCCCTCCCAGAACCCAGCTACGACCTGGCTAGGACTTGACGATCTGCACCGTGCCGCTCTTTGCATCGCCCAACTGGGCGTTGAGCGACGCCGGCGTCGCGAGGTTGGCCCCTGTTTCATCGGTGAGCGTGCCTGATACTTCTGCCATGCGGGTGTCGCCGTTGAAGTGGGTATTCGAGATGAACCCGGGCGAACGAGAATGCGCGCTGTCGATGAATGTGTTCGTAGCCCCGAAACCCTGCCACGTTAGATCGATGGACGTCGTAAACAGCAGCGTACCAGTGTCGCCATCGAACATAGGCGCCGTCCCAACCACGGTTGCCGTCGAGAGCTTGGCGCCGAACTGTATGGTACCAGTGAAATCTGACAGTCCGGTGCTGGGGTCAAAGTTGGATGCATTCTCCAGGATGACTCCCTGACAGTTGTCGACCTTGTTGATGTTCAACATCAGCGCCTGGCTGGTGACATTGCCGGGGCGTGTCAGGCTGTCAAACGGCTGGACGGACACATCAGTGAAGATACACCCGTCGCTACTAACGCTGTCAAAGTCGCCGAACGCGTTGGCGCTGGTGAAGTGGCAGACCGGGCCCGAGGTCGCAATGCAGCCCCCGCCGCCGTCCCGGAACCATGCGCGACTCTGGCGCCGAAAGGCGATACTACAGTGAACAGAACCGCGACCACCGCGGCGATACCGACGACGGCGAGGGCAACCAACACGAACTGCCGATGGCCTGTCAAACTGAACCGGCGAGTAGACATGTGTGATGCTCCTTTCCTGATGTTCCTGATGATAGGTGTGGTGAACGGGCGGCACGCCGAGAGGTGAGGTGACACCGTGTGAAAGACATGCACCCTGCACGCCGGACGCCTGCCACCTGCTCACGTATACGCCAGAAGATGCTTGCTTGGGTCGCGTGGGGGTCACGCTGCCAGACGAACGACGTAATGCGCCTCACTCACCGTCCGCACCTACCGGCGCAGTGGCAGTCCGCGCGGCCCGCCGAGCGCGCTTGCGTGGGTCGGGAACCCAGAAAACGAAGCAGAGCGTGGTGACTGCCCCGGCGAACGCCGAGAGCATGAAGACCGGCTGGTAGCCCCACAGATCGGCAAGCCATCCCGCCAGCAGCGGCGTGCCGACGGCGAACGGCGCGAAGGCCACTGACGAGAGCGCGCTGTACGTCGGGCGCTTCACCTCCGGCCCGAACTCGGCGATGAAGGTCAGACCGGCAATAAACGTCGCCGAGAGATTGAGGCCCATCAGCAGGAAGATCGCCGCATAGGGAACCACACCATGCGCCCAGATAGCCAGGAGCGCGGCCAGCCCCGCGCTCGCGGCCCCACACGCCAGGACAAGCTTGTGCCCCAGCGCGTCGCCCAGCGGCCCCCAGAGGAAGTAGCCACCGGCCGAGGCCAGCGCCAGCACCGTCGCCTCCGCGCCAGCCTCGGCATTCGAGAGACCACCGAGATTGAGCGCCGAGACGGCAAAGAGGGCGGCTGCCATTGTGGCGAACCCGCTGAGCGCGTTGGCGACGAGCAGACGACGTAGGCCGCCATCCTCGCGCAGCAGCGCCCAGAGCGCGCCCATCCGCGCCGGGCGATGGCTCCTGGTCTCGGCAGGGATAGGCGCGCCAGGCGTGGCGCCAGAGGGCAGCGGTCCAGCAGGCTCCTCACGCACGATCTCGACGTCGGATGGCGCGACATTCGCGGTTGGCGGCTCAAGCGCATCCGGCAGCGCATCCTCGCCGACCAGCGTGCGTGGCGGCTCACGTCCGAGGGCGAGCAGCACAAACGAGATGACCATCGCGGCGAACGTCAGCAGGAAGCAGAGCGCAAAATTGTAGGGCCAATCGACATGCGCGAGCACAAACGCCGCGAGCGCCGCGCCGCCGATGCCGAAAAAACCGCCCAGACCCTGCCAGAATCCCAGGAAGCGCCCCAGCCAGTTTCTGGGCATCGCGCGGGCGATCAGGTCCAGCCAGGCAGGGAAAGTCAGCCCACCGCCGCCCAGCGCCAGCAGGATCATGACGAAGAAGACGATGAGCAGCACGTCTGGATGGGACCGCGCGAGCAGCACGGTGGCGAGCGCAAGCGCGAGATACGGCACGCGCTCCAGCACCGTCAGACGCAGGATCAGGGGCAATGCATGTCGTCGCCGCTCGACGAGTGGGGCGACAAGCAGTTGAGGCGCATAGAGGCCGAGCGCACGCAGCGCGACAATCAGCGCGACGGCCGTGTTGTCGGCGGTAAGCTGATGGACGAAGAGTGGCAGGACGACGTAGGCCGAGGCGATGTTGAGCGCGAACGTGAAAAACGCGACATCCGCCCCAAGTACCACGAAGTTCCAGCGCGCGTTGGCGGGCCAGTTGCCGCTCGTATTCTGTCTCCCCCGCCGACCCTTTTCGCTTCTGCTGCCGCGCTGCTGTGCCTCGACCGTCGTCACACCCGTCTCCTGTCGCTTGCCGCATGTAGGTTGCATCGCGTGTTTCCCTGCGCGCGTCCGAGTAGTCTACCATAGCGCGTCTGGTTTGCCAACGCTACACCAGCCACCATGCCGATCAACGCGGCACGAGCGGAGTGGTGGGTCCGCGCGGCGAGAACCTGCCGTGAGATGCTACGCTCACGGGGCGAAGCGAGTGGGCGCGAAGGGAGCCAGGTCTACATCCAGATCCAGGTTGGAGGAGAAGGGCTGGCCGAGCGCAAGGTCAGCCACGAGCGCGCCAGAGTAGGGGCCGAGCTGCAACCCGGAGGCGCCGTGGCCGGTGGCGACGTAGAGACGCTCACGGCCGGGAATGTGGCCGAGCAGCGGCAGACCGTCCGGGCTGGCCGGACGGAGGCCGACGCGTACCTCCTGAAGGGTGGCATCGGCCAGGCCTGGGGCGACGCGCAGCGCCTCGTCCAGCGCCTCGCGCACGCCTCCCGCCGTCATGCGGGCGTCGAAGCCAGCGTCGCTCTCGCGGGTCGCGCCCGCCACAACGTGATCCTGTGGGAACGTCAGGATGTAGTGCGAGTGGAAGCCGACGACGATGGGCCAGTTTGCCGTCTCGCGGCCGGGCATCTGAAGGTGTAGGATCTGCCCGCGCTGGGGAAAGACGGGCAGGCGCACTCCCACTCCCAGCGTCTCGGCGAGCGCGCCCGACCAGGCGCCTCCAGCAAGGATGGCTGCGCCCGCCGTGAGTGTCTCGCCGTTCACGGTCAGCTCCACTCCACTACCCGTCTCCCGGATCGCCTCGGCGGAGCCGGTGACGACGCGCGCCCCATGCCTCTCGGCTCCCCGGCGCATGGCGTCGCGCAGCAGTCGCCCATCCACTCGCGCGGCGTCGCTGGTGTGGATCGCGCCCAGGCAGACGCCGAGCGCGGGGAAGAGCGCCCGCGCCTCGTCGCCGCTGAGCATCTGTACCGCGCCGATGCGGGGCGCGCCGGATCTTTGGCGCTCCTCGATCAGCCGCAGGAGAACGAGCAGGGCCGTCGCCTCCGTCTCAGTGGTGGCGACGTGCAGGAGACCCACAACCTCGAAGCCGGTCTCTGTCGCTGTCTCGCCGTCCTCAGCCAGCGCGGCCAGCAGGGTATCGTAGTAGGCGACGGCGCGGAAGGCCAGCGGGAAGAATTCCGGCGGTGGATTGTAGCTGGTACCAGGCGAGATGATGCCAGCGCCAGCGGCCGTTGCCTGGCCCGCGTCGGCGCGGTCCACCAGCGTCACGCGCGCCCCGGAGCGCGCCAGCCGATACGCTGCGCTCGCCCCGACGATGCCTCCGCCTATCACGATCACGTCGTCCACTCCAGTCACAGCGTCACCTCTCATCGCATCTCTCACATGCATGGTCTGGTCAAATCCTCGCACGTAGGCGTCTAACCAGGCGTCGTCCCATATCTGTAATATGCATGTCACATGCATACCATAGGTCATAGAAAAGCCCGAAGGCTTGCCGCTAGCCCTGCTTGGCGCCTGGTTGCGCTCGGCCTGGGACGCTGGCCCATTTAGGTAGCAACATAGCTGCGCCGCTCCAGCATGGGAGATGATCCGCTATATTGGTCCGCGCTATTGGGGGAACAATCACCTGCACGAATAGGCCTGTGTGGCCCTGGCATCCTGGAAGGAAATACATGACGAACGACTTGAGCACCCATCTGCAAGCGGGCATCTCGCGCTTCGAGCGCGGACGCTATCGCGAAGCCCTCCTGGCGGCCAATACCCTGCTCGCGGCGGCCCCTGATGAGTCCCATGCGTGGGAGCTGCGGTGCGAGGCCCTCACTCGGCTCCTGCGGTTTGACGAGGCCATTGAGGCTGCGACACAGGTGGAGCGTTTCGCCCCGGACAATCCACAGCAGGTCGCCGCTGCGCTACACTACAAGGGCTTCGCGTTGCAGCGGCTCAAGCGCTACGCCGAGGCGGTGACTGCGTACCGCAGCGCTATTGAATGCGCGCCAGCAGAGCAAGATCAGACCTACGCCTGGACGAACCTGAGCGCCTGCCTCCTGCATCTCAAGCGGGCGCCCGAGGCGCTGGAGGCCAGCGAGCGCGCGATTGCGAGCGATTCGACCGATCCACAGGCCTGGCTGTGCCACGCTGGAGCTCTCGAATCCCTGGGCCGTCGGCGCCAGGCCGTCGTCGCATTGGAACGCGCGATTGCCCTCGATCCCTACCATCCAGACGCGACGCTCGCCTGGGTCGGAGCGCTGCTGTATCTGGGCAGGTTCCGTCACGCCTGGCGCGCGTTCGGCGAAGTCCGCGCCCGCTGGGGTGGCATCACCATGCGCCGGAACGAGCGCAGATATGGGCCAGCCAGCCTGTACATGCCGCACCGCTGATAGCTTCCGCTAACCTCTTGTTGACTACGCTCCCAGTCCCTCACTGTCCCTCGCCGAGGCGCTTGAGGCGCTCTAGGCGGGCTGGCTCTGTCGCCATCAGCCAGGCGTCTTGCGAGAGCTTCGCATATGCCTGGGCGAAATACGGACGCGCCTCATCAGTGCGGCCGAGGGCGAGCAGGCATTCACCGAGTTCTTCTTCGGTAAAGCCATCACTCCCGCCGAGGGGTTTCCACTCCTCTTGCAGCGCCTGCTGCTGGTGTAGCGCCTCTTCGAGGCGGCCACTGGAGCGCAGCGTTCGCGCGATACACCACTTGGCGATCAGGATCTCGCGGGGGTCTACCTGGACCCGCCGCCACTCGAGCGCCTTGCCAAAAGCCTCCAGCGCTAGCTCGTACTGCCCTTGCGCGTGATAGTCCCATCCAATGTTATTGTAGAGCGAGCCGCCCCATTGCTGTGCCCGCGCGTCGGTGGTCTGCTCCACCACCTCCAGCCCTTTGCGGTTCCACGCCAGTTTCACGTCTGGCGGCGCGACGATGGCCACCATATGCGCCGCATCGATGGCATAGAGGTCTTCATGGCAGGCCCGAGCCTGCTCCCAGGCAGCCTCAAAGAGCGGGCGGCCTTCCTCCGGCTTGCCAGACGAATTGAAGACGCGGCCCCGCTCCAGCAGATAGCGCACCCTGGCGCGGCAGAGATCGGCGGTGATGAGAGCCTGCACAGTGTCGAGCGTCTGGTGGGCGGCGGCAAAGTCGCGCTGCAAGCCCTGAGTGCGGGCAATCTGGGTCAGTAGCTCAAGATAATAGGATGGGTTGCGCGATGCCTGAGTGTGGGCTTCGGGGAGCAGGGCGCGAAAAGCAGCCTCGGTTGCAGCGGGCCGGGCATAGTCCCATAGGGCATCAAAGTCAGGAAGGGAACTGCTATCAATCATGAATCCACTCCTGGGGTGGCAAGACAACAAGCAACAGGAGCAGCATTCTCACCGGCGCCTGCGTTTCCGGCAACGGTGGCGCAAGTGTCTCTCCCTGCGCTACATCTTGCACCTTGACGTTCCGTGCAGCAGACGTTTAGAATTGGGGCTACCCAGGACGCCGTCAGCGGAAGCGCTCATAGAGGCTCACAGAGAGGCGGGCAACGATGGAAACTTCCCGGTCGATGCTGCGCATCTTTGTCGGCTGCACCAGCCGCGATTTGGAGAAGCATCGCGACGCCGTCCGCCATCTGGTTGATATGTTCGATGAGCATCCGGTCGTGATGGGTGATTTTGGCGCGCGAGATGGCGACGCGACTGATGTGTCGCTTGAGAAGGTACGCAGTTGCAACATCTATGTGCTTCTGCTCGGCTGGCGCTATGGCACGATTCCCGCCGATGAGACGCTTTCGGTGACGCATCTGGAGTATCGCGCCGCCAAAGACGCTGGGATGGCGCGATTGATCTTCCTGGCCGATCCCGCCACCGAAGCGGATGTGGGGCCAACCGCGCTCTTCCCCGCCGCTGTCCGCGATGAAGAACACTCCGCCCAACTCCACGATTTCCGTGCGGAGGTCGCTCACGACCACGTGGCTGCTTTCTTTACAACGCCCGATAATGCTGCGGCATTGGTGGCTGCGGCGCTGCACCACCTCATCCCGAGCATCCTGCCGCCCGGCCCATATCCCCCGAACAAGCTGCCTCCGCGAGCGCCGGGATTCGTCGGGCGAGGGAATGAGTTACAGAAACTCTGCAAGGATCTGCGCGCGGGGCAGAGCGTCGGCCTCTCGGCGCTGGTGGCTGGCCTTGGCGGCATCGGCAAGTCGGCCCTGGCGGCGGAGGCGCTCGCCACGTTGGCCGCCGATCCCGACGCATTCCCCGGTGGCGTCACCTGGGCGCGCTGCGACGGACGCGAGGGACACGACGGCCTGACCTGGCTCTACGATCAACTGCTAGCCGATTGGGGCGCGCCGCTCTCGTCAGAGCAACTGGCTCAGGCGCAAACAGTTAGCCGAGAGGCAGAGGTGGAACTACGCGAGCGTGCGCTTCAGAACTGTCTGCGGGCATCCATATCTGTCGGACAGCCGCCCTCGCGCGCCCTCGTGCTATTGGACAACGTCGAGGTAGGGTTACCGCTGGCCCGCGCGCTCGATTCGCTCATGTCGCTGGGGATTACCGCGCTGGTGACGGCGCGCCACATTCTCTCCGGGCCCCGGCTCACGGTCGTGCGCCTCGATGTGCTGGACCCGCCCGCCGCCGCCCAGCTCTTCGCCGAGCGCTACCGCGCGCAGGGTGGCAGTTGGGACGACACGCACGATAGGGACGCTACTGCCATCGTGGTCGAGCGTCTCGGTTGGCTGCCGCTGGCCATCGAGCTACAGGCAGCCCGCGCCGCGTTACGCGGGATGAGCGTAGACCAGTTGAGCGCCGACCTCGCGCGCGACCGCAGCCAGGGACTGCTTGGCGACCCACTGGATGCCACCCGCACCCTGCGCTACAGCTTCGACCAGAGCCTGCGCACGCTGACACCGCTCCAGTGCACCCGTTTCGCCGCCCTAGAGCAAGTTGCGAGAGGCAAGGGCAGGCATGGGTTATGCAGAAGCCCCAGGTATGCGTGCCTATTCGACCGACCTGAAAGAGCGCTTGGTACGAGCGGTGGCCGAGGGTCAGCCCATGCGAGAAGCCGCTCGCCGTTTTAACGTCTGCGTGAACACGGTCAAACGCGCCGTGGTGCAGGAGCGGGAGACCGGCTCGCTGGAACGCAAGCCCATTCCGGGCTATCCGCGCCGCATCGGTCCTGGATCTGAGCAGGAGGCGGCGTTGCGGGCACGGCTGGCGGCAGCCCCCGATGCCACCGTCTTGGAGCACTGTGCCTGGTGGGCGGAGCACTCTGGCCAGCAACTGAGTGAAGCCACCATGTGGCGGGCGATCCGCCGGCTGGGCTGGACGCATAAAAAAAAGTCTTGGCCGCCAGCGAACGCGACGAGGAGGCGCGCACAACCTGGCGCGAGGCCGCGGCCCAACTCGATCCCGAGCAGTTCGTCTTTGTCGACGAAAGTGGCGCCAACATCTCCTTGACCCGGCTCTACGGTTGGGCGCCGCATGACCGGCGCGCCACGGGATCAGTCCCGCGCAACCACGGCAAGAACACCACGCTGGTCGCGGCGCTCACGCCTGCTGGCCTGCAGGTGCCCTGGATGATTGAGGGAGCCATGAATACGGACGCGTTTGTCTGGTACATCACCGAGCAGCTCGCGCCAACGCTCAAGCCGGGGCAAATGGTCGTGCTGGATCATTTGAGCGTCCACAAAGCGGCCCGCATTCGCCAGGCGCTGGAAGCCCGCCAGTGCCAGCTCCTCTTCCTGCCGCCGTACTCGCCCGATTTCACCCCGATTGAACAGGCGTTTTCCAAGATCAAGGCCCTCCTGCGTGGGCTCGGCGCCCGCACCAAGGAGGCGCTCTGGGAGGCAGTGGGTTTGGCGGTCGAGGCCATCACGCCCGAGGATGCCCTCGCCTGGTTCGCCCATGCTGGTTATGTCCTGTCTGCTCTACCTACCTGAAAGTTGCTCTAGGCCTGCCCGGCGGCTCCGGCTGGCCGCGCGCCGTGATCGTCCGGCTGTTCGCTGGCATCCAAGAGAACTCGGCGAGCGGTGCCCCCAACGAAGAGCCATCAGCCAGCGAGCTTGCCTCTGCCCAGGAAGACCTCGATGTATTGACGGCGCTCTCGCTGATCAATCCGGCGGAGGGGCGTATACGGCTGCATCCGCTACTACGCGACTACGCACACGAGTTGTGGCAGGACAAACCATACGATACACAGGCGCAGGGTTTGCGAGCGCTACTGGCGGGCATTGTTGATCTAGTCACTATACAAAGAAGCGATTTTGCCGCCTTGACGATTGAGATAGAACTGATAGTCAGTGCAATTGCTCAAGCCTATTCTGGGCGAATAGCTCTTCATCGGGTAATTACAATTGTTAACTCGCTTACTAACTATGTCATATTCGGCGGCCAATGGCACTTGGGATCGCATCTATTCCATTGGCAACTGGAGATCTGCCGTGAGGTAGGCGACCACTTCGGGGAGGGGGCGACGCTCAACAACCTGGGCGAACTAGCACGCAGACTAGGGCAGCCGGAGCAGGCGAAGCATTACTACGAGCAGGCGCTAGTTATTGCGCAGGAGGTGGGCAACCGCAGCAGCGAAGGAGCCACTCTCAACAATCTTGGCTCCTTGGCAAAGCTTCTGGGTCAGCCAGAGCAGGCTCAGCGCTACTTCGAGGAGGCATTAGTCATCGCTCGGACGCTGAAAGACCTTAGTAATGAATGCTCTATCCTCAACAACTTGGGCCTCCTACTCCGTAGCCTCGGTCAGCCAGAGCAGGCGCGCACCTGCTATGAGCAGGCGCTTGCCATTTCACGCGTGTTAGGCGACCTTAACGGTGAAGGCTCTATTCTCAACAATCTTGGACGATTGGCTAGCGACCTTGGACAGTTAGAACAGGCGCAGAGATATTATGGGCAAGCGCTTGCTATGCATCGCGAAATCGGCAATCATGCTTGGGAAGCCACAAACCTTAATAATTTGGGGCAGATCGCTTTTAAACTTGGTCGCTTGGAGGAGGCGAGCCAATACTATGAACAGGCACTTGTCATTGCCAAGGAGCTAGGTTATCGAGAAGTTGAGGGAGGAATCCTCAACAATCTCGGACAATTAGCCGTCAAGGTAGGAAATTTGGAGGAAGCTGAGCGTTATTTTGAACAGGCATTCATCATCCGTCGCGAGGTAGGCGACCGCAGTGGTGAAGCACGCACACTCAGCAATCTAGGTGGTTTGGCTCATATCAAAGGACAAACAAAGCAGGCGCGCGATAACTTCGAGCAGGCACTGGAAATATCTCAAGAGATTGGAGAAGTCGAACTTATACGTGTCATCACTCGAGACATTGCGTATTTTGAGAGTCATAAAATGCCAAACGGTGACGTACCTGATGAATAGTCGGATAAGCTGCTAGAGTAAGCGCTAGACTAAAAGCAGCATTGATGCCGTGGCAGCGATGAGCGCGCGGATGGAGTAGCCGTCGCCTTTACATTCGCTGGCGATTCTGCTATGGTTCATGCCGGTTGCTTTTGGTGACGAGCGCATGCGCAGGAGGCGCCCTATGAAGATATGCCTTAGCAGCGCGAGCGAAGACCTTAGTTACGCCCAACAACTGGCTGGCATGCTTCCTGGCCTGCTGGCCGATGCCGATGCTGGTGAGGTCACGGTCTATGCGCCGCAGGAGGATGCGGAGCGCGAGGCGCGGTTGGCAGAGTCCCGTTTCGTCGTCTTCCTCGCCTCTCCGGCGGCGCTGCAGTCGGCGGGTGTCGCGCGCGATATCGAGCAGATTCTCGGCATGCAGGACCCATACGCCAAGCACTGCATCACTGTCATGCTGCACCCCGTCGCGCTCGATGGCCCTCTCGCTGGACTGCGCTCGGTAGACGCCGTCTCGCGGCCCATCGCCGAGGTCGCCGCCGAGGTTGCCTACTACGCGACCTGGGACTCAAATACACCGGCGCCAGAATCTACTATGGCCCGCCGCGCGCGAAGCCCGCCGCGCCGCCTCCGCCGCCCGAAGCCGAGGAGGGCGCGCCCCCACCCGTGCCGGAGCAGACTCCACCTCCGCCACCCGCATCGCCGCCGATGACCGAAGCGCCTGGGGCGCCGCCGTGGATTGACCAGGAATTGCCGCCCATCGTGGGTGGCGCTCCACCGCCGTATGAGCCGCCGCCCGCTTCCAGGGGCGCTCCGCCGCCCGCGCCCGCCGCGCCACCTCCGCCGCGAGACGCGCCGTATGCCCAGCCCGCGTCTCCACCCGGACCGCCATCGCCTATCAGAGAGGAAGGCGCGCTCACGACACTGCCGAGAAGGAGCGACGGCGCGAAATTGCCGAGAAGGAAAAGCGGGCGCGTGGGACCGCCGACGTCACGTCTCCAGCAACCGCCCGGACGCTCCAGTTCAGCGCCTACTACCCCAATGTGGTCGCCGTCGAGAGCTGGCACACGCTGCTGGTCTACACCTACGTCGCCGAGGCGCTGGCGGCTATCCAGGCCGACGCTGGCACGTTCACTGAGCTGGGCAGCGCGCCCACGGTGGCGAAAGGACAATCCGCGCGGACGGTGGAGCGCGGCGTTGAGTTGACTGTCGAGCCGCATATGGAGGGCGTCACGTTCTCGCCCGCGACCGACACCTTCATCTGGCGCGAGGACTGGCGGCGCTCGCTTTTCCGCTTCTCTGGCGCGGCTGCGCTGGCGGGCCACGAGCAGCGCGGCTGGATCGACATCTACGCCGGGCCAATGGTCCCTATCGCCAGGATAGATATCACCTTCCCTTTTCGTGAGAGCGAAGCCCACCACCTCGCCGTCAGCGCGCCACGGGGCATGATCGTCAGCAGCAACATCTACGACGCGGTCTTCATCTCCTACAGTCATCGCGACCGCGAGGCATTCCGGCAGGCCTGCGAGGAATACCACCGCTTTGGCATTACTGTCTACACCGATGAGCGACTCGCAGCCGGAGCGAACTATGAGGTCGAGCTGGCGCGCATGATCGCGGAGGCGAATATCTTCCACCTGCTCTGGTCGCGCAGTTCCGCCACCTCGCCCGAATGTCGCAAAGAGTGGCGTTCCGCACTCCAGCGCGAGCCAACCGAGCGTTTCATCAAGCCATGGTTCTGGAGGCAGCCGCTGCCGCCGCTCCCAGATGAGTTCGCCCAGCACCGCATCTCGTTCAAGTATGAGCCGCTCAAGCGCCATCTCTTGCGCCCAGAAACCTGGTTTTAGCGTCGCCGCGCTCGCATCAGTGAAACACGTTGAACGAGCGCTTATCTCCATCGGCGGCGGTCCGCCGCGCTTGACGTGGCGCATGGTCTGGCGATACGCTCCCAGGGAGGTGTGGAGCGCGTCTGGCGCCTTCACGCGCCGCAAGCGTCTATCCCCAGCAATCCTAAGATTCAGGAGCAGGCATGAACAACCGTGCAGAGGCGCGATCAATTGGCTGGAATCTCGGCATCGTCAGCGGGTTATTTGCCGCGCTGCAGGTGCTGATCTCCGCCTCTGCCGCGCGCGCCAACATCGCCACTATCGAGAGTATGCGCTGGTCGCTGGCGCGGTTGGATTCGGGCGGCGGCAATCCCGTGCCCCTGATCGGTCTGCTGGTCCCGGTGGTGCTCGTCACCTATGGCTCGATGATCGTGACTGGCGCGATCTGCCTCGTCATCTGCTGGCATGCGGGCCGACTCACCGCGTATGTGAATGGCCGTCGCGGCGGCGGGGCAGGAGCGGGCTTCCGCGTCGCGCTCTTGAGTGGCATCATCTGGATCGTGTTCGCCATCATCATCTCGCTGCTGCTGCATGCCGACGGCACGATAACCGGCGTAGTCGCCTCGACACCCGATGGCTCCGCCCTACCTGCGCAGTTGGCCGGGCTACTCATCCAGCAGTTGATCTTCGGCGCGATTGGCCTGGGGCTGGGCGCATGGGCTGGCGCGCTTGGCTCCAACCGCGCGCCGCTTCCTGAGGCGACTCCTGTGGCGGCTCCGGCGTATGTGTTGCCCGCCACCTACGGCATGTATCCGGCGTATCCTGCCTATCCAGCGTATCCTCCCATCGCCGGGTATCCCACCGATGGTGGCTATCCAGTAAGCTCGACGCCCTATCAGGCGCCCGCTCCATACGCTCCGCCGCAGCAACTCCCGCAGCCACCAGGCGTCACGCCGCCATCATATCCACCCCCACCGGACTACTATCGCATTCCCGGCGCGGGCCAGACCCCCATCGCGCCACAGCAGCCAGCGACATCGGCGCCGGCACCGGAGGATACGCCCGCCGCGGATAGTCCCGCCAACCAGCCGCCCGCCGAATAGCACGTCTTGTCAAACAGGGCGGCGTCGGCTAGGATGGTGCTATAGGGATGTGCGGTAGCGGGCGATAGAGTACGCGCCCACCTGTCGCACTCATCGTCAGGGAGGTCATTGCATGCAGCCAGTGCAGCCAACCCAACCAGCGCAGCCAGCGAAGAAGGTATCCGCATTTCGCATCGGACTGCTGTTCGGCGTCATCCTCGGAGTCATTCTGATCGCGCTCAATTTTGCTGGCCGGTTGTTAAATGTCGGGTTTCTGTTCTTCGTTTTGGGCATTATCCTGTCACTCGTCGCCTACTTTTTCGCTGGTTTCCGTGCCTCATCCCAGTCGGGCAAGATCAGCACCGGACTGCTGGCAGGCATGTGGACGGGCCTCATCAGTATGATTATGGGTTCGGTCGCCATTGTAGTGGTAGTGCTTCCAGACCTGCCAGCCATCACGAGCCAAGCGAACCAAAGGATTATTGATCAAGGTGGCGGACATCCTTGCGGTATACGGATACAGCATTGCTGGCGATTGTCATCATCGTCTTGCTGATGCTAACGATCATCGTCAGCGCGGTTGCGCTGGGCGTCGGCGCGATTGGCGGCGCGGCGGGCAAGAGTCGCGCGCCGATGTCGCAGCAGGTCTATCAGGAATCGTTCTATCAGTCGCCGATGGGCGGCTATCCACCACCGCAGCCAGGCTATCCACAACAGCCACAGGGCGGCTATCCCGGCTATCCGCCGCAACAGCCACCGCAACAGCCGGGCTACCCACCGCAGCCGGGTCAGTATCCCCCCAATCTGGCGGCTACCCACCACAGCAGTAGGGTTAGCCGACGAAAACGATCACCATCACCGCGCGCCTCTGGATCATCGCTGAATCAGGGGCGCTGTGATGTTGCACGCACATATATTCACCGATTGGCGGGCATGTTATACTGGCCTCGCGCAATGATCCACTATTGATGTATTACTGACAACCACGCATGTTTCGCAGAGGACTACGATGATGGCCGCTCTCCGTGTATTCATCAGTCACGCGAACGTTGATAACGCCTTCGCTGAACGCCTCGCCGCCGATTTGCGTAACGCTGGCGCTGATGTCTGGCTGGACTCCACTCATCTCACCGGCCCAGGCGATTTCGTCGCGCGCATCAGTCGGGCATTGAACGAGCGCGACGTGCTGGTGCTTGTCCTCTCGCCGCCATTGCCTCGCAATGGGTGCCCGACGAGATGAACGCCGCGATCGTGCGCGCCAAGCAGGGCTACATGCATCCGCCGCTCGTCGTCCAATACGGGAACGTTTCAACGAGAGATGTCCCTGGCCTGTGGACGACCTATCAGCGTATTGATGCGACGAACGACTACTATGCGGCGCTGAACCGTGTGCTCATCGCACTTGGTCTCAGGCAGCCTGTTCCAGTGCCAACCCCGCCGGTCACTGTATCCACTTCGGCGAAGCCAGTAATCCCAACCAGCGCAACTCCATTGCCCGTTAATCGCAAACCGTCTTCTCAAAAGCCGACGATCATGAATAGTGGGCTTCGCATTGGGCTTTTATTTGGCCTCGCTCTGGCAGCCGTCCAGCTCGTGATTGATCAAACGGCCTTAGCGACCAACCTCCCAATATACATGGGGCCCTTCCTCCTCATAGACATAATCGAGTTCCCCATCATATTTGTCATTGCGCTTGCTGGCGGATATCTGTCTCTGAAACAATCTGGCAGAATGAGCTACAGCCTGCTCTCAGGGACGATCATAGGATTTATTGGAATGTCTCTGGACATTATTGCGTTTAATATCACTCTCTCCATCCGCTTTCAACAGCCCATTTTCGGTTTTGTAACCTCCGTTTACTTGCTCACATGGCTTCGATACGCTGGCCTTGCATCCATTGTTGGGCTAGTCGCTGGCGCATTGGGTGGCGTGGTCGGTCTCAGGCGCGCGAAGCGGTAGCCCTGCTGTTCTATGCCGACGCGGCAACAGCGCGAGACATGTTATACTGGCGAACAGTGAACGAATGTTCCTCTCCTGCGCGAGAGTGAGGGTGATGACATGATGCAAGATTTCGCTGGCATGAAGCTGCGCTGCAAGGATGGCCACTGGGAGATGGCGGACTTCGAGCTTCGCAATATTCCTGGCGCGTCCGGCTTCGAGATGTGGGTGGCCTGCGAGGCGGGCGGACACAATGGCGGCCATTGGCTCGCGCGTGACTCCGCCGACACGGAGCGCGTGGTCGTCGTCAGCGTCCCCTACCAGTGGCCCTCGGCGGTAGACGCCTTCGCCGCTCGTGACCGCTTCGCCGAGCAGCAGGGGAAATAGGAAGAGCAGCCCCGCTCGCCCTCTACACTGAATTCCAGACGTTACGGCAGCTATGCGCCAGCCCGAGCCGCCGCTTCGTCTCCCTGTACAAAGCGAGCACCCCAGATACCCACGACGCCAGCCACGAGCAACACCGGCACGCCAATGATCAGGAAGGCATAGCCAGGGGAATTGCTATGGGTGATGCCTAACCCGTTGAAGAATGCGTTGCTGCTGAGGAAATCGCTCAGCGCGCCAGCGATGGTTGGGGCGAAGAGATCGCCGAAGAAGTGCGAGAGCAGCAGCGTGAGACCCACCGCCGCGGCTCGTTTCAGCGGAGTCACCACATCTTGCGATACCGCCGTCAATGGGCCGGAATTTACCTGCAACAGCGCGACGGTGATGATGAAGAGTGGCGTGAAGATGCCAAACACGCGCACGTTGACCGAAAGGCCAAAATCCGACACAATGGCGAGGATCGATGCGACGAAGAACGGGACCGCGAGAATGAAGCTCCAGCCGCTTACCAGCACACGCGCGCCCGGGTAACGGCTGATGAGGGCATCCGCAATAGCGCCACCGGCGAGCAGACCGATAATCCCACCAACCACTGTGCCGACACCCACCAACGTTGTTGGCGAGACAGCCAGCCCCTGAAACTGCCGATCAAAGAGCGGGACGATAAAGACGAGCGTCGCGCCGAATACGAAGAAGCTCAATGCCTGTAGCACGACGACGATGCGCAGCGAGGGAATCTTCCACAATTCCACGATGTTGCGCCAGATGCCGCGCACACCGCCACGCGCCAACGCCGTTTCAGCGCTGACCTCATCATCGGCGTGCCTTGGCGGCTCTTTGGAGAGAAAGATCAACAGAGCCAGGGCCACGCCAGGGATGCCAAACACATAAAATACTGGGCGCCACTGGTCATTGAACACGCCGTAGAGCACACCCGCGCCGACGAAGCCAACCGCCAACCCAACCAGCAACCCCGTATTCCAACGGCTCATCACTTTCGCGCGGTCTTTGGCAGGATAGCTCGATGCTAACATGGATGTGCTCGCGGGGAAGTACGTCCCCTCGCCCAACCCAAGCGCTGCTCGCGTCGCAAAGATGAAGCCGTAACTTGGAGCGAGCGCCGTGAAGGTCGTCACAATGCTCCAAAACGTGATACCCGCGGCCACAACGTTCTTGCGCTTGACGCGGTCCGCTAACAGGCCCATGGGCAAAATGCTCAGGGTATACACAAACAGAAACGAGGTCGCCAACAAACCATATTGCGTATCCGAGAGGTTGAATTCAGTCTGTACATGATCCCCAATGGCTAAGAACGCATAGCGGTCGGCATAGTTGATAAAATTTGCCAGCCAGAGCAACCAGAAAATGTATCGTGCATAGCGGCGGGTAAAGGACACAGTGGCGCCTGCGGTTCGGGCGAGAGACGACTGGCTCATAACGGTTTCCTCTATGGGTGTTTGCGGAAACGGTCAATCATAGCTGCATACGAGCAAGAGCTACAAAGCAACATAGCACACGTTCTGGCTCATGCGGCATGCGTTCTGGGCATACATGGCCGAGAGCGTGTGACCCGCTACCCCGCCAGCAGCGCGCGCAGGTGCGTGAGAAACTGTTCCGGCTGCTCGATCATCGGCGCGTGGCCGCAATTCCTCAGAACCACCTCGTGATACGCGCCGCCGTTGCTGGCGTAGCGGTCCAGCAGCGTCCGTATCTGCGTCAACATGGGCTGTGCCGGGAAGATACGCCTGCCGGGCCAGCCGCGAAGTATGGCATAGCGCCCAAGCATCGCCGGGTCGAGTTGCGCCGTGTCACTGACCATCACATCATCGCTGCCGCGCACCCAGAGCACCGACGGCCCATCGCGCATCTCGCCCAGCGGGGCAAGGTTGAGATAGCGAGGCGAGAGCGCATTGTTCGGGCCAAAGACCCCCGGCGCGACATATGGCCAGTTGGGCGAGGCCACCTTATCGCCAGGATAGTGCTGCTCGCCGATACGCATCATCAGCATCTGCTCGACCAGAATATCCTCGCGCTCCGCCGCAAAGCGGAACGACGGCCGCACCACCACATTGCGCAGCGAGTAGCGCGCGGTGAACGGCGATCTGGCGGTGGTATCGCCCGCATCGAAGCGCTCCGCCACCTGCGGATAGACCAGCCCGCCTCCGCTGCCCGCGTGATCTGGATAGTTCGACGTTCCCTCGGCGTCGCGGGTGCCGCCGTAGCCGTAGGGTGATCCGGTCGCGTGGAGTGTCAGCGTCCGCACCTGTTGCGGATGATCGAGCAGATACTGCATCGTGATGACGCCGCCGAGCGACCACCCCAGCAGATGAAATCGCCCCAGCCGGAGCGTCCTGGCCAGGGCGTGGATGTCGTCAGAGTAGTCGCGCACACCCCGCGCCGCGTTCGTCGGCAGTGGCTCCGTCGCCCCATAGCCGCGCAGGTCCGGCGCGATGATGTGATACTCCGGCAGCGCCGCCATCAGCTCCTCGAAGAAGCGCCCGGAGGTCATATTGCCGTGGACCAGCACAAGCGTCTCGCCAGTGGCCGGGCCGCTCTCGTAGATATGCTGCCTCAGGCGCGTGGTGCGCACCCCGCGCGAGCGGATACCGGGGAGCAGGGGATAGCGCGAACTGGGCGGCGTTTCACAGAAACCCTGGGGCAAGACAGCCATGCACCGACCTCCACAGCGAAATCAGACGAGCGATGACGCCAGTGTCACCCTCGCGCGGGTAGTGTCACCAGTATAGCGACCACCCGCAAGAGGGGGCGGTTGGCAGGCTTCTACCCGACAAGATGTAGGTAGAAGCCCACGATAAACCGGGCTACCAAGAGGGTAATCGCAAACCACCCCAGCAGGATCAGCGCCGAGACCACTAGATTGGCACGCGTGCGCCAGCGATGAATCGCCTGACCATGCGCGAAACGCACGGCGACGCCGCTCAGAATGAAACTCCCCATCGCGCCCGCCGCCGTAATCGCAACGAGCGCCTGAATGATGACACGAGACTGGTATAGCACGATGTCGAGCAGTTGGTTGATGAATGGTGGCAGGCGCAGGCGGAACGACACAATCGGCGGGATGGAACTCAGGCCGAGCATCAGGATGAGTCCCAGGCCAGCGAGGCTGGCGATCAGACAGACCGTGGCCCACTTTTCCAGCCAGGTCGCCGCCGCCTCATTGCCCGATTGTCGGCGCGCCTGGCGTCCCAGAACAATTGCCACCGTCGCGAGCGCCATGATGGCCAGGAATGTGACGATCACGATGGTTGTCATGCGCGCCAGGGCCGCCTGCTGAAATGGTACGACATCGCCGGGATAGACGGGAAAGGCGCTCAGCTCGGCAGGGCGAAGCGCGGACGCGATGATCTCCATGGCCAGCAGCCAGACTGCCGCCGCCGCCAGCGCAATAACGCCACAGACGATACTGACCGCAACCAGCCCGCCCGCGCCGCCGGACGCACGCTGATCGTCACGTTGAGGCTGTGGCGTGGAGCCAGATGGGGAAAGCGTCACGTGCGATATCCTTCCAGGAGAGCGCTACGATTCAATACACCCCCGCAAGACACGTAGCATCAGTAAAACTACGCCTGATCCCCTGGGCGTATCACATCCCGGCACAGCCGCCGACGGAGACAATCGGGCAACGCGGGATGGTAGCCCGAATATGCTGCTATTGCCTATGCTGGTTGTGCCGAATAGCGCACCATGTTATACTCCCTGCGTGCGCCTCCGCCAGTCTGGGCATGGATTCCGGGCCGCGCTATGGATGCTTTTCGCGGATGATCGTGGGGCGCCGACGCTATATGCCGCTCGGCATAAGGGAGGCCACGGCCTGTGTCGCTTACATTACTTTTTGGCTTGATGACGCTCGCGCCGGCCGTCGTCGCGATTCTTCTCGTTATTCTTTCGCGTCTCACCACATTCCGCCTGCCGTCGCTGGTCGCGTTCGCCCTGGCGGGGCTGGCCGCGGCCGCGCCAATTGTTGGCCTGGTATTATTAAGCTCTGATCTCACGTTCCCCACGCCGCTCCGCTTCGCCTTCGCGGGCAATAGCGCCACGCCCTTCGCGCCGGTCTTCCGCGCTGATGGCCTCTCCTTCTATAGCGCCTGGGGCATTGCGGCGTTGATCGTGCCATTGCTGCTCTGGCTGGTCTGGATGGATGCGGGCCGGGCGGAAGGTTCATACGGACGGATGCTGGCCGAGCTTGGCCTGGTGATTGGCCTAGAAGTCTGCGCGCTCCATCTGGTCTTCTCCGATAACCTGCTCTGGCTCGGCCTGGTCTGGCTGGCGCTGGTGGCGCTGACTTGGTACCTGGGCGAGCAGGGCGCCGAGAGCAATAATCTCGATTATCGTGGCCTGATTGCGATGCTGATTGGGCCAGCGTTGACGGTGCTGCTGTTGCTGCTCATCGCGATCACCACCAAAGATCACACCTTCTATGGACTGGCGGGCCATTCCGCCGCCTCACCCTGGCAGGTCATCTCGCTGGCGGTGACACTCTCGCTGGCAGGTGGCGGCTATCCCTTCGTCGCGTGGGTGCGTCGACGGGCCGCGTTTGCCACGCCATCCGGGTTTGGCGCGCTGCTGGCGCTGGCGTTGCCGGTCGTCGTCTTTGTCGGAGCGCGCATCTGGAGCGCCTTGCAGGCGACCACAAGCGGACTCTGGCCGCAGATTGGCGCGGTGACGCCGCCGATCACCGGAGGCATCGCGCTGGCGGTGCTTGGCTCGCTGACTATTGCCATCGCTGGCCTGCTGGCGCTTGGGCGGCGCGATGGGCGCACCCTGGTCGCGCTGCTGGCGACCGCGCAGGTCGGCTGGGGGCTGTTCGCCCTTGGCTCGTCGCAGCCCGCCGCCGCTATCGGCATCGTCGTCCTGCTGGCGACCAGTGTGGTGGGTATCGGCGCGATGACGGCGGCGCTGGTCGCAGGCGGGATCCTCACGGCGGATGATGAGCCTGATGGGGCTGGCCCGGCGCCGTTTGGCCTGGCGTCACGCCCCCTCAATCTCCTTGCCTGGTCTGTCGGCGCGGCCACCGCGCTCGGCGTCCCGTTCTTTGGCGGGTTCATCGCGCGCCATCAGATTACTGCGGGCGTGCTCGCCGGGACGAAGCTGGGCATCCCGCTGCTCGGCCTTGCGTGGCTGGGCGATGCGCTCTTCGCGTTGGCGCTCGTCCGGGCGACGGTACTGGCCTTCAAGGCTGACCCGGATGAGTTGGCGGGCGATGAGAGTGAAAAGCCCGCGCGTTCCGCTGCCTCGGAGCTGCTGGAGCTGCCCGGCGCAGTGCTGGCGGTGCTTTGCATCGCGCTAGGCATCTTCCCCCAGACATTCCTGAATTTCGGCGCGCTCTTCGCGGTCGATCAGATAACGCCTGAGGGCGCCGCGAATGGCGTACTGCGCATCATATCGTTCGGCTACACGACCGGGAATAGCCAGTGGCTCCCCGGCATCTTCTGGCTGGCGGCGGTCGTGCTGGCTGGCGCGGTCTTGCTCCTCCGGCTGAGGACCCACCGCACCGCGGTGTCGCTGGAGACCAGCGGCGAGGAAGCATTGACCGGCATAGGCATGGAAGGCGACGCACTGGAAGAGCCAGCGGTCGTCTGGGTTGACCTTGCCTCCGCCTTTACCTCGTCGTGGACGCAGGTGGCGGGCAGTCAGCTCATCGGCGGTATCGATGAGGATGACGAATACGCCGGGGCGCAACTGGACGACGATGAAGATGATGGCGACGATGACGGCGGCCCCGACGACACGATACTCCCTGACGGCGCCGACGACAGCGCCGCGACGCCCGAAAAAGAGGTGACGTCGGCCGACAGCGATGGCGCGGTGGCAGCGGCAACGATGGCCGACGAGGCAGCCGCAGCTACATCTGCCGAGAAGGCGCCTGTCAGCGAACGCAAGGCGGCGAAGCAGGGCGCCCGTAAAGCCGGACAGCGCGGCCAGTCGCAGCAATAGACGACTCCCAGGAGGAACGTAGCCGATGAACGGGGTGTTGAGTTTTGCACTGGCAGTGCTGATTTATCCAGGATTGCTGGTGGCGGTGGTCGCTGGTGTGGCGCTACTCATGGTACGGGCGGTCGCTGGCGGCGCGGCGGGTGGTGAGAAGAGCGATCTCCTCGCCGACCTGCGCGAGTCCTGGCAGGGCGAGACGATTGTGCCGGACGGCGTGAGTGAGTCCGCGCTGACCCTCAGCAGCGTTGTCGCCATTCTTGCGCCCGCGCTGGCGCTGGTGATGCTGCCGGTTCCTGGCAATCCGCTGGTGACGGCGATTGGCCTCAAGGGCGATCTGATAGCAGAGGGCGCGCTGCTCCTGGGGCTGCCGCTGGCGCGGGTGTTTGTCGGCTGGCTGACACCAACCCCGCTCACACGGATTGCCGCCGACCGGGGCGCGCGCTTGCTGGCTGGCGCGGCAATCTCCCTGACGCTCTCACTCACCGCCATCGCCCAGCAATTCAACGCGCTGACGATTGCCAATGCGCCCGTCAAATCGCCAAGTGGCATTCTGATCTTCGCGCGCGTGCTGGCCGCGCTTGCCTTTATCTGTGTGCTGCCCGTTCTCACGCGCATCACCGCGATTCGCGAGCCACGCGACGCCGAGGATACCATCCCCGACGAGTTGCTGGAGGTCACGGGGCGCGACCGCTTCTGCTTCCGGCTTGGCGAGGCGATCCAGCTTGTGGCGACCGCGGGCTTCTTCCTCGCCGTCTTCGTCATGCCGTTCTTCTCAGTGGCTCCGCAGGGTGCGGGCATGGCAATTATCTGGATCGTGGGACTGCTGCTGACGGCGGCGGGCATCGGCGTGTGGGACGCGCTGCGCCGCCAGATGCCCGTGGGCGACGATCACCCGCCGCTCACCTGGTGGCTGGGCTGGCCGCTGCTGATCGCGCTAGCGTCTCTGGTCATCACCGCCTGGGCCACTCGCGGCGTGTAACGTCGTTGAGAGGCTATCTTTCAACGCGAAACCCACCAGATCAGGCCTCTGGTGGGTTTTCACTTTCTCATGCCTCCGCGCCAACGCCTTCTGGCCGTAGCGGCGCGCCAAGCTGCGCAAAGAGTCCCAGGAAATCAGGCGCCGCGTGGTGTAGCACAATCTTGCCATCCACAATCCGATCAATGACGAGTAACCGATAGCGCACGTGCTTGCCCGTCGGCGCGAGTCCCCAGTACGGCCCCAGATGCGTACCTTCGAGGTAAACGACCGCGGCGAGCATCTCACCTTTGACGAACTCCGATTCAACAGTGTGGCGCAGGTCGGGAAAGGCCGCATGTACATGTGGGAAGCGCTCGCGCGTCTCGCCCAGACCAGGATGTTGCGCCAGCGCAGCCCAGTCGTCACGCTCCAGATCCGCCAGCATCTGGTGGAAAGCCTCTAAAGTCGTTCTCTCTGTCATACCAATCACTTCCCCAGCCTCGTACGGTGCCGAGATCGATTATAAGGATTCCGAACTAATTGCAATTATACGGATTCCGAACTATAATGTCAAGGGGGAGGAAAATATCTGGTGAACGATTCGATCACGATCACGTATGAGTCAATCATGATCGGCGCGCTGCTCTCCATTCCGATGCAGGTTCTCAGTCGGCGCGTTACGGCCACGCTGATCGAGCGCGGCTATACGGACTATCGCAGCACCTATCAGCCGGTCTTCGCGATGTGTCGGCCAGAGGGCAGCCGCCTGACGGAGCTTGCGGCGCTGGCGGGTGTCTCCAAGTCCACAATGGTCGAGACGGTAGACGCGCTGGTGGAACGCGGCTATTTCGAGCGTGTGCCAGACCCAGCAGATGGCCGTGCCGTCTTGATTCGGCGTACCAAGCGTGGTTGGGAGGTCAACCGCATCGCGCGAGAAGTTGTAGAACAGGCTCAAGCGGAGTGGACGGAGGCGCTGGGCGAAGAGCGCATACACGCGCTCCTCGACACGCTGCGGCAACTTGCCATCTATCTCAATGAGCCGCTTGGCGCTTCAGGCCATGCAAAGCAGACCAGGCAGACCTAGCCAGGCTACGATAGCCCGGCCAGCGTCTCTTCCTCCACCGCAGCGGCCTCGCGGAACTGCTCGCGATAGAGCCGGGCATAGAGGCCGCCGCGCTCGATCAGTTCGGCGTGCGTGCCACGCTCGACGATGCGCCCGCCATCCACCACCAGAATCTGGTCGGCGGCCAGAATCGTCGAGAGCCGGTGGGCAATCGCAATCGTCGTCCGGTTCACCATCAGCCGCTCCAGCGCCGCCTGAATCAGCCGCTCAGAGTGCGTATCGAGCGCGCTGGTCGCCTCGTCCAGAATCAGGATGCGCGGGTCTTTCAGGATGACGCGCGCTATCGCGATGCGCTGCTTCTCGCCGCCGGAGAGTTTGTAGCCACGCTCGCCCACCACCGTATCATACTTTTCGGGCAGCTCCATAATGCGCTCGTGGATGGCCGCCGACTGGGCCGCGCGTTCCAGATCCTCATCGCTGGCATCGGGTTTGGCGTAGCGCAGATTCTCGCGGATGGTTGTGTGGAAGAGGTACGTCTCCTGCGTGACCACCCCAATGACCTCGCCCAGACTCTCCAGCGTCACATCGCGCACGTCGTGGCCGTCAATCGTCACCGCGCCACGCTCCACATCATAGAGGCGTGGCGTCAGGTAGGTGATCGTCGTCTTGCCCGCGCCGCTTGGCCCCACCAGCGCCGTCAACTGGCCCGGCTCCACCTCAAATGAGATGTCGTCCAGCGTGGGCCGCTCGGTGTCGGGCCGGTAGTGAAACGTCACGTGGTCCATTGCCACCTCGCCGCGCACCGTCTCCGGGGTGAGTGCGAGCGCGTCGGGCTTATCAGTGATGTCGTGAGGCATATCGAGATATTCGAAGACGCGGTCGAAGAGCGCCAGCGCGCCCTGAATCTCGACCTGCACGCTCAGTAGCTGGCCAATCGGGAAGAAGAGGCGGCTCTGCAGCGTGGTGAACGCGACGAGCGTGCCAATCTGCTCGGCGATATTCCCGCTGGGGGTATGCCCAGGGCCAAAGGATAGATACCCAAAGAGCAGGTAGACCAGCGCTGGCGTAATCGAGAAAAAGGTTCCGATCATCATCATGAACCAGCGGCCAATCATCTGCTGGCGGATTTGCAGGCCGACGAGCTTCTCGTTCTCTTTGCCGAAGCGCCCAATCTCCTGCTTCTGGCGGCCAAACGTCTTGGTGAGCAGCACGCCGCTGACCGAGAGCGTCTCCTCTACCATCGCCGAAAGCTCTGCCAGCGAAATTTGCGTGTCCTTGCTGATAGCGCGTCGCACCTTGCCGATGCGATAGGTCATCCAGAGGAAGAGCGGCAGCAGCCCCAGCGAGAGCAGCGTCAGCCGCCAGTCGAGGAAGAACATGCCGACGATGGTCGAGAGCGCGATGGTGATGTTCGAGACGACCGAGGTCGCGGTATCGGTGACGACCGACTGCACGCCGCCGATGTCGTTCGAGAGGCGCGACTGAATCTCGCCGGTGCGGGTATCGGTGAAGAACTTGAGCGGCATCCGCTGCAAATGGCCGTACAGTTGGTTGCGCAGGTCGCGCATCACGCTCTGGCCGACGCGCGTATTGAGCCATGTCTGGCCAACGCCGATCATGCCAGTGATAATCGGGGTGATGACCATGACGGCGACGAAGAGGCAGAGTAGCTTGAAGTTCTGCTGGGCAAAGCCAATCGAGATGGCGAACTTGAGCATATATGGGTTGACGATGCCGAGCGCGCTGACCACCATAATCGCCAGCAGCACGATGGCGACCTCTTTGCGATAGGGCTTGAACGCCGACGCCACCCGCCGCACCGTCTTCATATCGGCCTTACGTGTCGGCTCCTCCATCTGATAGCGCGACATGCGATTGTAGCGTCCGCCGCCGCCGCCGCGCATAACTCCGTGTCCAATCATTCGGGGCATATCCTCTCAGGGGTAGTGCAGGTTATTAGTCTAGTCATTTCTGCGTAGTTTCTCCTGTATAGCATCGTACCACGCCGCGCTTGCCACACGCACTGGCAGAAAGGCCAGTTGAAGGCTACGCTTCCGGTGAGATGAGCAGGGTGGCCACAGATTGGGTGGTGGTTTCGTATCGGCATCCACCGCGCCCGCCGTGGTAAAATATCAACTGGCTCTCGGTATTTCCCCTCGTTTTCTCGACATTGCGGGGGCAACGTCGCCCCGGCAGGAGGCATATACGGCCATGACCAACGCGGATTCTCACGCAGATGCACAGCCGACCGACGCGCGCATCGAGCACGACTCGCTCGGCGATAAAGCGGTGCCAGCTTCGGCGCTCTATGGCGTGCAGACACAGCGCGCCGTCGAGAACTATCCCGTCAGCGGCATGCACGCCCACCCGGCGATGATTCGCGCGACGGTGCTGGTGAAGAAGGCGGCGGCGCTCTCCAATCGCGACACGGGTCGCCTCGACGCGCACATTGCCGATGCCATCGTCCAGGCCGCCGATGAGATACTGGACGGCCAGTGGCACGAGCACTTCGTGGTGGATGTCTATCAGGCGGGCGCGGGCACCTCGCACAATATGAACGCTAATGAGGTGCTGGCCAACCGCGCCATCGAGATGCTCGGCGGCAAGCGCGGCGACTATAAGCTCGTCCATCCCAATGACCACGTCAACATGGCGCAGTCCACCAACGATACCTTCCCGACGGCGATGCGCGTGGCGACGATGCTGATGGTGCGCGAGACACTGCCCGTGCTGGAGGAGCTGGCGGCAGCATTCGAGGCGAAGGGGCGCGAGTTCGACGGCATCGTGAAATCGGGCCGCACGCATTTGCAGGACGCGACGCCGATCCGTCTCGGCCAGGAGTTCGCCGCCTACGGGCTGACGTTGCGCCGCGATGTCGCGCGCATCCACGACGCCAGCAACACCCTGCTGGAACTGAACATCGGTGGCACGGCCGTCGGCACCGGGCTGAACGCCGAAGACGCGTATATCGATGCGATGGTGAAACATCTCAGCGAGCTGACGGGCTTTGCTTTCCGCCGCGCGGAATCGCTGGTACAGATCGCGCCGAGTATGTCATCGTTCCTGGAGGTCTCGGGCGCGGTACGGGTGCTGGCCAGTGACCTGACCAAGATCGCCAACGACCTGCGGCTGCTGGCGTCTGGCCCAGCCACTGGCTTCTACGAGATCGTGCTGCCAGCGGTCCAGCCGGGTTCGTCGATCATGCCGGGCAAGGTCAATCCCTCGATGGCGGAGATGCTGAATCAGGTCTGCTTCCAGGTCTTCGGCTTCGATACGACGGTCAGCTACGCCGCGCAGGCGGGCCAACTCGAGCTGAATGTGATGATGCCGGTCATCATTCACAACGTGCTCTGGTCGCTCACGATCCTCAAGAATGCGATGGCGACCTTCACCACACGCTGTGTCGTGGGCATCAAGGCCAACGCCAACCGCGCCGAGGAGTATGCGTTCAAGAGCGCGAGTCTGGTGACAGCGCTGGCCCCCTACATCGGTTACGAGGCGTCTGCGGCGATTGCCAAGGAGCAGATTCAGACGGGTCGCGATATCCGCGATATCGTGCGCGAGCGTAACCTGCTGCCGGAATCCGATCTGGCGGAGATCTTGAAGCCCGAGGCGATGACCGAGCCGGGCATCGCGGGCCAGGGCAAGACGCAGACGCCGATTCTTGGCGGCGCCAGCGCGGGCGGGTGATGGTACGGATGGGCCGTGTGCCGCTAGCAAGGGTTGTGCTGGGCTACCTTCGCGGCATAAATGCCACGGCCAATCCCGTTCGTTCGCTATCCTCGCTGACGGCGAGCAGGTTCGCCAATTCCAAGATTAGCCGTGGCCTTCAGGCTACGGCCTGGTTGCCTTGGACATCCGCCGCCATGCGGTTTCTATGTTCACTGTAACGCTCAATATCCACCATTGCCCTACACACAGGTGACACGCTATGACCGACTTTGTCTCACGCGACTATCCCATCCTCGAATTCGACGATGCGCCGGAGGGCGTGCTCGAGCCGTCGAAGCTCATCAAGCCGCGCGATGTGCCGGAGCATGCGGTGCTCTGCTTCTTCAACGAGGTCATTACTCAACTGAGCCAGCAGGAGAAGATACGAGTCATCAAGCATCTGCGTAGTGAGATGGGCACGCACCCGGTCTATGAGATGGAGTTCGAGGGCCAGCGGCTGGCGATATTCCATCCGGGCGTCGGCGCGCCACTGGCTGCCGCGATGCTCGAAGAGGTGATCGCGCTGGGTTGCCGCAAGTTCATCGCCTGCGGTGGCTGCGGCGTGCTCGATAGCGGCATCGCGATGGGGCATCCGCTCATCCCGCTTTCCGCCATCCGCGACGAGGGCACCTCGTACCACTATCTGCCGCCGGGCCGCGAGGTGACGCCCAGCCCCGAGGGCATTGCCGCGCTCGAAGCGACATTGCGGGCGCACGAGGTCGGCTATCTGACCGCGAAAACCTGGACGACCGACGCCATCTATCGCGAGACGCCCGTCAAGGTGCAGCACCGCCTGGCCGAGGGCTGCCTGATGGTGGAGATGGAGGCGGCGGCATTCTTCGCCGTGGCGCAATTCCGCGGCGTCTCGTTCGCCCAGGTACTCTATGGCGGCGATGATGTCGGCGGCGCGGAGTGGAGCGCGCGCGAATGGAACGCCCATTCGGGGCGCGAGGCGCTCTTCTGGCTGGCCGCCGAGGCGTGCCTGCGGCTGTGAGACATAGCCAGGGCAGACGATGAAGCACAATCTCCAACATTGCACCGTAAAATTCCCCGCCTACTTGCAGCGTATTTCCCTCGTCCCCCACTGGCTCAAGAGGTAGTGATCTGTCCTATGACAATGAGGCGATGAGAAGAACATTTGCCGGTTGGTAATAGATCATGGTAAGATTGATTCCAACTCGTTGACAGTATGTCTGGTTCTCCAACTCATCTGTTCTGGTCTATTGTAGCGGTGTGTTGAATGCGTAAACATCCCGTGCTGCATGTATCGGCGGCGCTGGCTTCGTTGGCAATGACTTTGGTCCGTGAGCCTCACTGGCGAGTAGCAAGGAGGTTGGCAAGGTGTACTACTGTAACGTCTGCGGACAGCACCTCGGCTCTCCACCCCCAGCTTTCTGCCCACATTGTGGCGAGCCTACCAATATCACAAACATCGCCACACAGCCTGGCCCCAAACCTGACGCATCCAAAACCGACGATAAACAGAGGCCAGCTCGCCATACCCACCCGCTCATCCTCGCGCTGTTGCTCCTGCTGCTCATCTTGCTGCTCCTTGGCAGTGGCGCTCTGCTCGGCGTGCGACTGGGATGGCAGGCGCCCGGTGGCCTGCTTGGCGAGGTTGTTAGCGCCAGCCCAACCGCGCGGGCGACATCTCAAACGGGCACGCCTCCATCACTCAATGGCTCGCCGCTGCCAGGGACCGCCGGAACGTCGGGCGGCATCCCTGTCGCAGGCACAGGCACGCCCGGCGCGCCGGCTGCTCCAGCAGCCACACCGGGAGGTACCCCACCGCCTGTCGTCGTGACTATCAGTACTACAGGCATTAGTATTCAATGTGGCAATACTACGACGACGGTGACGATCAACAATCCCAGCGCCACGCGGTCGGCGAACTGGTCAGCTGCGCCGCTTCCGTTGCCCACCAGCTTTACGCTCTCGCCGACACATGGCACGCTTGCTCCCGGCGGCAGGCAAACGATGACTATCTCCAACATTTCATTGCCAGGCACGGTCGTAGTCACGAGCGGCGGACTGCCTCAGTCTATCGTCATCACCTGTCGCTAGTACCATAGCGTGGTCCGCGACCAGAAACGCTGTGGTTCCCGCGGCGCGCTTCTGGCTGGCCGCCGAGGCATGCCTCCGATTGTAAATGGTCCTATACTTCGTGCAATTCCATCCCTGCGCGCACTATACTTCTTGTGTAGTTGAAGGATCGAACTGGCCTATGTCTATATATCTGGAAGTTATAGTGCGCCTGGCTGTCGCGGCGGTGCTGGGGTCCCTGATTGGCCTCGAACGCGAGCGCCTGGATCGTGGCGCGGGATTGCGCACGCATGCGCTTGTGGCGACCGCCTCGGCGCTCATCATCATCGTGTCCGCGTACGGATTCTCCGACGTGATCGCACCGGGCCGCATTATGCTTGACCCGTCGCGTATCGCCGCGCAGGTGGTGAGCGGTATTGGCTTCCTGGGCGCGGGCACCATCATCCTGCGCAAGGACGCCATTCACGGGCTGACAACCGCAGCCAGCGTCTGGGCTGTGGCGGGCATCGGCCTCGCCGCCGGAGCGGGTCTCTATCTCGCCGCCGTCGCGACCACCGCCATCTTGCTGGGCATTCTGCTGGCGCTCAAGCCCGTCGAGGGACGTATCTTCCCGCACAAACGCAACTGGCATATCACCCTGCGCGCGGAGACGCATCCCGGCCAGGTGATGGCCATCGAGGAGCGCGTCAACGCTCTGCATTTGGAGTTGCGGCGGATCGAACTGCTCCCAGATAAAGCCAATGGCGTGACAACCTTCCGGCTGGATATACGTGGGGGTGAGCCGTCAAAGCTCGCCACACTGGCCGAGGTGCTGCAACATATTCCGCGCGCGCGCGCCGTCTCCTATCGCGGACAAAATGTCGCGCCAGCCGAGCGGGCGGGCGAGAGTCGCGCGGCCACCTGACCTCGTGACGGCTGATGGATTACCACTCATCCTCATCGAAGTCCACTGCCGAGGATGGGTCGAAGGTGGGATCTGGGTTATTGGTAGGTGCGTCGGGACAGTTAAGCGCCACCCAGGCGTCGTAGACCTTGATGTAGAGCCTTTCAAGCCAGGCCAGGGACTCACGAACACGAGCTAGCTCATCCGTATCCGATGCCTCGCTGAGCACAGTTCTCGCGGCGACAATAGCCTCATTCCACAGGTAGAACCAGTTGCGCGCCGGTCGGCAAATCTGGAATGCGCCAGGCACGTAATGGGAAGGCGTCGGCCAAATATCAAATATCCCCAGCGTTTCATCCTCGAAGAGGATCATGTAATGGGGGGGGGGCGTCCAGGAAATACTGGATTCAGTGACATGCACACTTGGCAGCGCGTCGAGTCGGCCATATTCTCCTAGACTCTGATAGATATGAAACGGTCCAACTTGCCTCACGGACGGCCCCAGAATCGAATGTGAGTTGATGCCTTTGTCGACATACTTGTCGACATGCTTCCACCAGCTAGTAGCTACGCGCCGCCCTTCTTCGATGCGCTGCATTTGACGTTCATGTTCGTCTTCGACCTCGCCCGATATATCGGTGATGCCTTCGGGATGGGCAGCCTCCAGGTCGGGAAGCGCCTAAGTCAAGTGTTTATGATGTGCGCGTCTTCGAGCGAGTGAATTCTGGAGGCTTTGGACTACCTTTGCCGCTGAAAGGTAATCTGGGCTGTCTTCAGGTGTTCCGCGTTCCTCGTTTATCGTGTCGAGTTGCGCCTGGATTACCTCCAACTGTTTGGGTTTGCGCCTCATCTCCAGCGTGTGAGTGTCGTGACTAGAGCAACTTGCGAGAAGCAGCGGCAGGCATGAGGTGTGCAGGGATGGTACCTATGCGTGCCTATTCGACCGATCTGAAAGAACGACCGGCGTCATCGCCTACGCAGGCAGCGCCACCATGAAGGTCCAGGGACCGGTGATCTCTTGTGCCGTCGCCCGGTACGGTGGCTCTGGGATGCGCTTGAGCCAGTGCAGAGCTGGCACCTCGATGCGGACCCAGCTGGCGCTTGCGTCCAGGGCAGGAGCGTGTTGGTACAGGAAGCGTGCATGCCACCCATCTGCTCCACACCCATCTGCTCCAAACGAGTAGCTTCCGGCAAGCTTCCGGCCACCATATTCGGAGCCGCTTGAGGTAGTCACTCCGAGGTCTACCTCGAGGTTGACGTGTTGCTCGGGAGTATCCCGAACAGGCCAGGAGTCGTCAGACAGGACGCGGAATGTCACCACGAAACCATCTGCGTACAGTTCCAGCGCCAGCATCATTACGGTGACGCCGTTATGTACCTGGTACTGCCCAATGGAAACGACTCGGATGAGCTCTCTGAGCTCCGGCGCTGACCATTCACCTGACATGGTTGGCTCCCCCTGACATGCATCCACCGTCACGCCATTCTGCCACTCCCCGCGTCCGTCCGACACCGCTCGCTCACCTATCTATTTTGAAATCTGCTGTAATGCGTTGCTCATGAAAACTCAGGCGCTGCTTGATTGCATAGACAATCCGGGGCAAATCCACGCGCGAATCGTAGTGCCAGATCGCCTCCACCGCCTCGTCCTGGTCGTTCATCAGCAGAATCAAATGGTGTTTATCAGTTTCGGTGATCAAATCTAAGTGGTTCATTCGTTAAATGTATGCTAAGATAAAGAGGAGCAACCCAGCCAAACAGACAGGAGGCAGTGATGTATCCTCCCTTGCGATTGCGTGCGATGACCGAGGAGGAAGCACGTGTCATTGGCAAACTGGCGCGGTCGCAGACCGCCTCCATCCGGTTGGTGCGTCGCGCACAGATCATCCACCTTGCCAGCCAGGACAAGACCATCTCCCAGATTGCCGACGAAGCTGGGCTGTGGCACGAATGTGGTCCGCAAATGGTTCAAGCGCTTCAGTGTGCAGGGACTCGCCGGGTTGAACGACGCGCCGCGCTCAGGCGCACCGTCCCGGTATACGCCCGAGAACCGGGCACACGTGGTGGCGACGGCGCGGACACGACCGAGTGACCTGGGTTTACCGTTCGGCAGTTGGACCTTCGAGCGGCTCGCCACCTACCTGCATGAAGTCGTGGGTCTCCCGTTGAAGAAGACGCGCATCTTCGAGATCTTGCAGGAGGAAGGACTACGCTGGCGTCGGCAGGAAACCTGGTTTGGCGAGCGACTCGATCCCGCGTTCGCCGAAAAAAGGGGCGCATCGAAGCGCTCCGCGCGAACCATCCGTAGACAGCGTCATCCTGAACATCGACGAAATGGGGCCAGTGGCGGCGAAGAGCTATCCTGGGCAGGAAGCCGTGGATGTGCAGACACCGTCCTGCCCAGCGCGCGAAGCAAGAGATTGACTATCGACGCCGCGCCAAGGGCTACGTCTTTGGGGCACTGTGGGAACGACGGGCGAACTGCTGGACGCAGTGCTATCCGCGCCGGATCAAGACGCATTTTATTGATTTCCTCAGTTGGGTCGATGACCAGATTCCAGGCGGAAAAAGCACCGCATCTCCGCGATCCTGGACAACCTCGACATGCATCATTGCCATGATCTGCTGTTGTTCCAAATTCATCATCCCCGCTGGGAGTTCGTCTACCAACCCAAGTATGCGGCGTACCTCAACTTAATTGAACCCTGGTGCAAGGTCTTACGCTCGCTGGCGCTCAAGGGCCGCCGCTTCGAAACCTGGGAGGAGGTAGTCGCCGCAATTGGCGCCGCTACTGCGTACTGGCAAGCACAGAAACATCCCTTCGTCTGGGGCCAGCGCCACCACCATCGTCCGCTCCGTTCCGCTCGCGCGGTGTCCTTCGTGACCAAAGTGCTCCGCATTTAACGAATGAACCACTAGTCGCGACCTGTCCTCTCCATCAGCCTGTAGACCTGAAACGGCCCATATCTGTGGACGAGCGACCCGGTGACATCCTCATAATATTCATTGCGAATATCGGTTCCCTTCACCCCATGCGCTCCAGGATGACGACGGGAATCTTGCGGCTGATCTGCGCCTGGTGGTCGGTGAAGAAGGGCATCTGCGCCACAATGTGCGCCCAAAGGCGGTCATATTCCTCGCCCTCGGCCACGACCGCCCGCGTCTGAAACGTCTCGTCGGGTAGCTCGACCGTCACCGCCGGATTGGCAACGAGGTTGACGTACCAGTCGGGATGTCGCACAGCGCCCGCGTTCGAGGCGATCACCAGCACGCGGTCGCCGTCGAGCACATAGGTCATCGGCGTGGTATGAGGCTGACCGCTGCGCGCGCCAGTCGTCGTCAGCAGCAATATCCTGCGCCCTTTCAGCTTCGGATCATGCGCGCGAAAATCCACGATCAACTGGCGGTTGAACGCCTTCAATTCCTCAGGCGTTTGAGGCATCGACATGTGCACTCCTATTCTTTCCTATGCTCACCGGACATACGACGCGCTGCCTCGATCAACCATCCTGCACTTGACTATCTGGCGGTATCGCTATCGAGAAACCAGTGTTGAACGCCGTATAGGTCAGTGTTGTGATCGTCGGGCGGAACCCGAGTCGATAGTGACTGTCTTCACCGGTTGACACTCTCCTGCTTAAAAGCGGGGGATTTCTCCTTCAGCGAGCCGCGCCAACGCGGGCTGGACGAACCGAAGCCTTTGTCGGTCTTACCGTCTCTCCAGAGGCTGCCACCGTGAGCCCCACGGCCAAAATGTTCTGTGCGGCGTTCACGTCGCGGTCATGGACGGCCCCACAGGCGGGGCACGTCCACTGTCGGATATCCAGCGTCAAGGAGTCAAGCACATGCCCACAGCGTGAGCACCGTTTACTGCTGGGATACCACCTGTCGATCTTGACCAGGGTACGCCCGTACCAGGCGGCTTTGTACTCCAGCTGGCGCACGAACTCACCCCAGCCGACATCGTGAATTGCTTTGGCCAGCGTCGGATGCTTGACCATCGCCTTCACCTGCAGACTCTCCACGCAAATCGTTTGGTTCTCACGAATGATGCGGGTCGAGAGCTTCTGCAGGAAGTCGCGTGCGACGGTCGGCAATCCGGGCATGAATGCGGGCAACCTTGCGGCGCGCCTTGGCGCGGTTCTTGGATCCCAGCTTTTTCTTGGCCAGACGCCGCTGCGCTTTCGCCAACTGCTTTGCGTCTTGGGCGAAGAAGCGGGGATTGATCGACCTTCTCGCCACTATCCAGCGCCACCACATCATGCAGGCCCAGATCAATTCCCACCTGTCGCGTCGTGAGCGGGCAGCGGCGCAATATCTCCTCTTCCACGCAGGAGGCTGACAAAGTAGCGCCCAGCGGTATCGCGGCTGACGGTGACGGTGGTGGGATGGCGCCATCAGGCAGCGGGCGCGACCAGTGGATGTGCAGCGGGGTGTCCATCTTGGCGAGGGTGAGGTGCGTTTTTCTGCGTCCCAGCGAAAGGCGGTGCTGGCGTAGGTCGCGGCCTGTTTGCCATGTTTCTTATGGAAGGTGGGGTATTTCGCTCGGCCCTCAAAGAAGTTACGAAACGCTGTCTCCAGATGCCGCAAGCGTCTGCTGAACGTCGGCACACTGGACACCTCGTTGAGCCACGCGGTCTCCGGCTGCTGTTTCAACGTGGTGAGCGCCGCAGAGGCGTCCTGGTAGCCCAGGCGTTCTTGCCGCTCATTGTAGGCGTCGGTGCGCAGCCGCAACGCCCAGTTGTAGACGAAACGCGCGCAGCCAAACGTCCGCGCCAGCACAGCGGCTTGCGCGGGTGTCGGGTAGCAGCGGTAGCGATAGGCGCGTTTCTGGCGCATGCCCTTACATTCTCACATAGTAACTGTAAAACGGAAATGTCTCAGTACAAAGAGACGAGACGGCGCTTCATCCCCATGCCTCAAGGCAGGGATCTTCACGCCGGAGAGTTGATAAGGGTGAGGCCAAAGAAGCCGTTGAATCGTGGCGCAGACGGGAGAATCCGGGCACACTGCCGGAGGTTACGCATTGACAATACCCCTTAGTTTACGTTCGTTGTGGTACATATTCCAAACGATTGGCATCAGCATTATAGTGGATCGCTTTTCGGTATGTCACGCAGCGAATTGCGCACATCTTGGTCGTCGTGGCGCGGTAGAAGGTAGAGGGTATCAGAGGCAAACGAACTACCGCACGTGTGGCATGACCTCGGTGGTGAAGCGCTCGATCTGCTCCATACGGTCGGGCCAGCGCGGCACCATGAATTGCAGCGCCAGATGCTCGACGCCGATCTCGCGGTAGACCGCCAGCGCCTCGATCAGTTGCTCCGGCGAGCCGCGCAGCACCCGCTCATCCTGAGGTACCGGTTCGCGCGTCACCTCGATGGGGCGGCAGCAGGTCAGTTTCACCGCATCGGCGTTGCGCCCGGCATATTCGGCCTCGCGGCGCGCGTTATCGTAGCCCGCGCGTAGCTCGGTGGGCGAGATGCTCACGAAGTAGGGGAACCAGGCGTCGCCAAAACGGCCCGCGCGACGTTGCGCCGCCGCGCCCTCGCCGCCGACCCAGAGCGGGATGCGCGGTTGCTGGATCGGTTTGGGATAGAAGGCCACGTCGTCGAAGGCGTAGTGCTGGCCGTGGAAGCTGATGTGCTCCTGTGTCCAAAGCAGGTCGAGGATCTGAAGCTGCTCGTCGGTCATCTTGCCGCGCGCTTTGAACGGCACGCCCAGCGCGGCGAACTCCTCCTCCATCCAGCCAACGCCCGCCCCCAGCGTCAGCCGTCCCTGCGCCAGTCGCTCGATGGAGGCGGCAACGCGCGCCCAGTAGAGGGGATGGCGGTATGGCAGCACCAGCACGCTGATGCCGAGGGTAATCGTCTGGGTGCAGCCCGCGAGGTACGCCAGGCAGGTGAATGAGTCGAGGAATGGGCGGTCTGGCGGCACGATGAACTCGTGGTTCTCGGCGTAGGGGTAGGGCGTGCGAATCTCCCAGGGCGTGACGACGCGATCCGCCGACCAGACGGCATCGAAACCCTGCCGCTCTGCGCTTTGCGCCGCCTCACGCAGCGTATCGGGTCCGGTGGCGCGGCCAGAGATGGGCAGAAAGACCCCTAACTGCATGCGCCAGTCCTCCCTGGTGACAACTCCCCACGGCTCAAGCCGGGGGCTTCTAGGCCGAAGCCAGAGACTGTTGCCCCAGTCTCAATATGTTCAGACTCGCATTGTAGTCGCGATCTAAGATGATGCCGCAACAGGGGCAGGTATAGGTGCGGTGGGCGAGGTCAGCGAGGGAGAGTGGTTGCCGATGGCCACACTGCGAGCAATCCTGAGACGTATACGCAGGGTTCACAGCGACATACTGCCGACCGGCCCATGCTGCCTTGTAGGCGATGAGGGCTGCGAACTGACTCCACGCGGCGTCCTGGATACTCTTGGCGAGACAGTGGTTATGCACCATTCGGTTGACCGACAAATCCTCCACCGCTATCAGGTCAAAGATGTCAACGATGCGGCGACCGTACTGATGGGTGAAGTCACTGCGCCGCCAAGCGATGCGCTCATGCACGCGCGCCACCGCGTGACGATGCTTCGCCCGTTCCGGCGTACCCTTAGCAAGTTTGCTATGAGCGCGCTGGACTTTGGCCAATGCCTTCTCTTCGCCACGAAAGAAACGCGGGTTCGCAATCTCCTGTCCATCGCTCAGGGTGGCAAACGTCTTCAAGCCCACATCTATGCCGACTCGCTGCCCCGTTTCCGGCAGCGGGCTTGGCTCCGCGCACTCGCAGGAGAAGCAGACGTACCACTTGCCCGTGCTACTGCGCGTGATGGTGGCCGTCTTGGGCATACCCTCCAGCGGCCGATGCAGGATGATCTTCACCAGCCCTACACCGTGCAACCGCAGGCGGCGGGCCTCAGTGTCCAGCTTGCAGCCGACTGGGACTTGTGGGTAGGTGATACTGTCGTAACGTCCTGTGCCGCGAAAGCGGGGATAGCCTGGCGTCTCGCCTGTGCGCATGCGCCGGAAGAACGCTTGAAAGGCCAGATCAATGCGCACCGCGACGTTCTGCAAGACCTGCGACTGCACCGTAGCTAGCGCAGGCCGAGTGGCTTTCAAAGCGGGCAACTCGGCTTGCTGGTCATACAGGCGCAACGACTCCTGGCGTTGTTCCCAAGCGTCGCGCCGAGCGGCCAGCAATTCGTTGTACAGCCAGCGGCATTCCTCAAGTTGGTGCTCCAGGAGGCGCAGTTGCTGCTTGTTCGGGTACAGGCGATACTTGAACATCTTACGCATGTATATATTATGTGCTTAAGACATGCGTGGTGTCAATGCGAAAGAGCCATTCAACCCCATGCCTAAAGGCAGGGGTCTTCTGGCCGTAGAAAGGTAAACCATCAGACGCGCTCGATCCGCCGCAGCCAGTACCACGCTGTGGGCGCCGTCGCGGCCTGTGCCGCGCTCGACCTTCTCCACCTTGAAACTGTCGCCAAAGATGTGCTTGACGTCATCTTGCGTGAAGCCAACGCGGCGCACCCCAAGCATACGCGGCTCGAAGCCATAGAGCAAGTAGAGCGCGCCGGGCGCGGCAAAGCGCGAGACGCCAGCGGCGTAGTCGGCGCGGCGGTCTTCATTGATGCCGTGGAAGCAGCCCAGATCGAGAATCAGTGAGCAGGGTGCGCCGATGGGTAGCCGGTCCAATTGGGTGACATCACCATGGATGAAGCGTACCGAGCCAGGCAGTTTGCCCATCGCCCGCGCCTTTTGTTTCGCGCGGGAAATCGCGGGGGCGGCGAAGTCCACGCCCATCGCCTGCCAGCCGTTGCGCGCCATATAGAGGCAGTTGGTGCCTGTGCCGCAGCCCAGATCAAGCGCTCGTCCCGGTGGCATCGCGCCCACGCCTTCGACCGCTTCCACCAGTTCCGGCGGTGAGATACCGGTATCCCATGGGGTTCGGCCGCGCCGATACATCCAGGTAAAGAACAGCCGATGGAAGATCGCCTCGAAGAATCGCCTGAGCATCTCAACCCTGCCTTTCGCGATGTGGCCGCCGGAAACGACAGCGATTCTTCAGTATACGCACGCAGGGGATGCAACGATGTGGGGAAGCGAGGGTGATTCTGGTAACACAAGTGGGTACGGAGTATCAATCTGCCACATTCAGCGACGTTACATCATCTGGTGTCGACGCGCCTCGCGTGCTATAATCGGCGGCATGACGCAAACAGCAAGAATGCGAACAACCAGGCGGGCGCAATCGTTGGCGGGACAGGTCGCCATCATCACCGGGGCGAGCCGTGGCATCGGGCGCGCGGCGGCGGCTGGCATTCGCGGCGGAGGGCGCGGCGGTAGCGCTGGCGGCGCGGGACGTGCTGCGCTGGCCGCCAATGTCGCGGAGATTACTTCCATGGGTGGCAGGGCGCTGGCTGTGCCGACTGATGTCGCCGACGAGGATAGCGCTGCCCAGCTCTTCGCACAGACAGAGGCGGTGTTTGGGCCGGTCACGATACTCGTCAACGCGGCGGGCGCGGTCGCCAACCGCCCATTCGCCGAGATGGAACCTGGCCACGTGGGATGCTGTCCTCAATACCAATCTGCGTGGGACGTTCCTCTGCTGCCGCGCCGCGTTCCAGACCATGCGGCCCATGGTGGCGGGGTCATCGTCAACTTCTCGTCGCTCTCAGGCGTGCCGAAAGTCGAGAAATTTCCCGGCTTGAGCGCCTACGTCGTCTCGAAGTATGGCGTCGCCGGGCTGAGTGAGATTCTTGCGGTGGAGGGTCGCCCGCATAATATCCGCGTGGTAGCCATCAGCCCCGGCGCGGTGGATACTGAGATGCTGCGGAGGCCGCGCCGCACCTCAAGGCGGGCATGACGCCGGAGCAGATGGCGCGTATCCTCGTCTTCCTCGTGGGGCCAGACGCCGCGCCGCTGGCTGGAACCAATCTGGAACTCTATACCAACGCCTGACCCATGCCTGACCAGGGCTGAAGGGCACTATGACAATGCGTATCGCGCTCGTCGCGCCACTGGTTTCGCCCATCGCGCCGCCCTATCTGGGCGGGGCGCAGGCGCTGCTGGCCGACCTGGCGCGCTGGTTGGCGCAACGCGGCCACGAGGTGACACTCTACGCCGCCGAAGGCTCCGCCGTGCCTGGCGTGCGCATCCTCACACTGGGCATCGATTCCACAGCGCTACGTCCGGCGCGGTTCTACCGGGATAGCGCGCGCCTACACCGCCGCTGCGACGCGAGATGATGACGAACATCCCCGATATGCTGCGTCCCGACGAGCGGAAGCTGCTGCCATCGTATGCCTTTCTCCATGTCTTTCGCGCGCTGGTCAATCATGCTCGATGAGTATGAACTCGTCCATGCCCACGCCTTCGACTGGCCTGCCTACGCCTACTCCTCCATGCTGCTGCTCCCGGTAATCCATACGCTGCACCTGCCTGCGGTCGATAGCAATATCGCCAAGTTGCTAGGCGTGCTCGCCCCGCCCGATGGTTCGCCAGCGCGTGTGCGGCTTACTACTGTTTCACACGCGTGCGCCGCTGGCTGGGCGCCCACTGTGACATCACCCAGGCCATCCACAATGGTGTGGATGTCGATGCGATCCCTTTCAGCGCGGCGCCTGGCCGCCAGCCATCGCTGCTCTTCGCGGGACGCATCAGCCCGGAGAAGGGCGTTGAGGATGCGTTAAAGATCGCCGAACAGTCTGGGCTGCCACTCGCGCTGGCAGGCGACATCTACGACACGCGCTACTACGAGCAGCGGATCGCGCCAAGGCTGGAGCGCATGGGCGAGCGTGTCCGCTATCTGGGCAGGGTGCCGCGCGAGGAGTTTATCGGCTCATGGGCGAGGCGCGGGCGGTTCTCTGCCCACCACACTGGGAGGAGCCATTTGGGCTGGTGGCGTGCGAGGCGCAGGCGGCGGGCGCGCCTATCGTTGGCTATCGGCGCGGTGGGCTGGTGGAAGTAGTGGCGGATGGCGAGACCGGGATCTGGTTGAGCCGGGAGATGCCGCCGCCGCCGTGGTCGCTGTCCAGCAGGTGTCGAGATTGACCGGCACGCCTGCCGCGAACGGGTAGAAAGCCTCTTCCGGCTGGGAACGATGCTCGACGCCTACGAGGCGTTCTACACGGAAACGCTGGCGCTCGACGCGGCGCGCTGATGGCGCGGGCGGTAGCTCTCTCGGCCATAAAGGGCCGTCTCGCCCGTGTAGGGGAGCAGGGCCGTAGTGTAGCCCTGATGGGCTTTTAAGCCCTCGCTCTCTTACTCCGGCCTTTCAAGACCGAGATCACTAAACGCCTTGGTCGCCTTCAGGGGCAGGGGAGAAGCGTCATGTCCGACACGCCATCCAGCCGCCAGTCGCCGCGCTTCAGTGTGTCGCAGCGGGCAGGCGGACTCGTACGCGTCACCCATCCCGTGCCCGTGGCGATGTATATGCTGCTGATGGCGCTGCTGGCCCCAATCGCAGCGTTCTCCGCGCACCTACGCGCTCCATAGGCCCGGTCGTGCGTCTGGTGCTGGCGATGGGCTGCGCACAGGCGGCCATCGGCATTCTCAACGATTATTGCGACCGCGCGCTCGATGCGGCCAGCAAGCCCAAAAGCCGCTCGTGCGCGGGACGGCGCAGCCAGGCGAGGCGCTGGCGCTCGTGGTCATTCTGGCGGGGCTGGCGATTCTCGTCGCCCAGCATTCGGGCTCGCGGCGGCGTTGGTTCTCTGCGCCATCATGGCGCTGGGCTTCGCCTACGATCTGCGCTTCAAGGGGACGCTGGGTCAGCGCGCTGCTCTTTGCGCTCCATTTCCCGTTGTTGCCGATCTTCGTCTGGGCGCTCTGGGGGTGTGGCAGCCATTCCTGCCGTGGATTCTGCCGCTGGGCGCCGCGCTCGGCATCGCCATGAATATCGCCAACTCACTACCCGACCTCGCCGACGATATCGCCGCCGGGGTGCGCGGGCTGCCACATGTGCTGGGACTGCGCCGCGATCTCGCGCTGGTCTGGGGGATCCCGATCGCGTTGAGTCTGCTCATCTGGCTGCTCGATCTCACGGGACTTGCGCCCGCGCTGCCGGTCTGGCTGGCGCTGGCGACGTTGGTAGCGGTTGTCACAACGGCGGTGACGATCCTGCTCTATCGCCGCAAGCCCGATGCCGCGACGCTCAAGGTGAACTTCTATATGCAGGCGTTCGCCGCGATGGCGTTCGCCGCCTGCTGGTTGGTCGCGGTCATCGCCTGATGTCGTCCCCTGATATTTCGGCCGAGATTTCTGATCAGCCATAGGCAAGTGATCGTTGCCCGTAAGTACTGCCTGAGGCTGACGCCGATCAGGCAGCCATGCTATACTCGGCTCAGTAGCTCTGCCTGCCACTCAGTGATCTTTCGGTAGGGACGGCCGGGAGACAACGAGCAGTCAGGGAAAGATTCCACTCAACGCACAGGCGGGAGGCCTGAAATCAAATGAGCAGTGTACGCGCCAACGCATCGCGCCGAGCGGGCAGACAGCCCCGCCTCGCGCGATGATACCCGCCCTCACGCTCATGCCATTCAGTTAAACGGTGCGCTGGCAGCGCCGCACAAGTCGGCACGCCACAGCCGTTCGGCAGGCGCTTCGGTCACGTTGCTGCCGCGAGTCGCCGCGCCAACCCTTGAGGCCGTCGCGCCGGTTGAACAGTCGCCTGTCCCGCTGGCGCTCTCCCCGTGGCGGCGCAGACGCATCCCACATCCTGATCGTGGAAGACGATCCGTGTGCGGCACATGCGATTCGTGACACGTTGGGCTGGAGGGCGAGCCAGACTGGAATATCCAGGTGGCTGAGGACGGCGAGCGCGCGCTGGCGCTGGCGGCGGCGCGTCCTCCGAACGTGGTGCTGCTCGACATGAATCTGCCCGATCTCGACGGCGCCGAAGTCTATCGCCAACTGCGCATTCACCCCGAGACATGGAAGACACATGTGCTATTCCTGACAGCAGCGACCTCGCTCGACCTCTACCAGCGCGGGATCGAGGCCGGGGTGGTGCTGCGCAAACCATTCGAGATGCGCGAGCTGGTAGACTGGTGCGCACGCTCGTCGCCAGCTAGCGACGTACTGGCATATCGCCTGACTTCCGTTCGTCCGCCAACTCCCGCGCCACTTGTGTATCATAGTCCCAGCATCGTGGCGCGCTTGACAGCGGGCTCGTCTGATACGATACTACTAGTGAAATGATATGTTGACTGCGACGCTGTGTCATCCTCCGAGCGCGACTCTCGCCCCCGAAGTGCCTCCCAGGTATGATTTCTTGAAGCGCAACCACTGAACTAATTCATCGCCCTGCGCGTATACATCAATGAAAGGTATGCCGACATAAGCAGGATAGACGATGTGGAGGGGTTGCCGGTACGGAAATATGAGTACACGAAGTGTGATAGATCGGGCGCGTAGGCCCGGACAAGGGGGAGTGGGGTATAGTGCCCCCTGATGGTTTTGTGGTTCGCGTTGCGACGACGAGTTCTGTATGGGGAGAAGGGGCAGATACCCGCTCCTGGACTGCATGGAGTCCGTGGCCTGGTCATCCAGCCATTCAGCCGCCTCTGCCTCATCCCGCGAAATCCTCGGCGCTTGATCTGCCTTCCGCGCCGCTCCGTGAGATCCGTGAGACCCCACGAATGCCCGCCCGGACGCGCATAGTGCGCACGCCCGCGCCAGCCCGGCCCGGCGCAATACCCCCAACGCCCATCCGGCCACCCGCAATGGCCGCGTCCCATCCGCCCGCCCGGCGCCTCGTCAATGGCGCGACAGCGACCGCCCGGCGCGACGACCACGACCGCAGCTGCAGCATCTGGAATGGCCAGCGAACTTTGACGACTGGATGATCGATATCGTGCGGCGGCGAGCACTCCGGCTGAATAGCGGCGCGCGCAGGCGGGGAGTGATTGGCGCGGTGCGCGCGGTCGAACTGGCGCACGTGCTGGAGCATTCAAAGAATGGGAACGGGGAGTGGCTCTGCGGCATCTGTAAATGCCGGTGACACTGCACGACCTCTCGTTTGACCATGTGCTCGCGCTGGCTGATGGCGGCGAACACGCGGCGCACAATCTGGTGCCCGCGCACCGCAAGTGCAACGAGATCAAAGGCTCGGAGAAGGCGCAGCATCGCGCCAACGCGCTGGACCGCTGGTTCGACGAGTGGGCCGAAAGCTCGCGCTCGCGCACGGCCTCTTAAGAGTGCGCTGACCTCCAGCAACATAGAATGCCCGCAGCCGAAGTCGGCTGCGGGCTTTGTGTTGGTGTTGATGTCGGCGCCGCTACTGCCCGTAGGCGTGCCACGCGCCGTTGGCGAAGTAGAGCAGCACAGACGCCACATTGGCCACGTTGCCTGTGGCAGACGCCACGTAATGCCCGATTGCCCAGTATTCGTCTGGAGCCACTCGTACAAGAGAACTCACATCCAACAAATCAGCAATGGGCAATTGCACTGCCTGCCAGGTGTTGCCGCCGCCATATTGCATGCGGCTGATGGTTTCACCCGCGTTGGTTCGCTGCCGGCTGAATGCCCACGCTGCGCTTGCGCCAAATGACTGAACGAGTCTGAGCTTTCCCGCCCTGCGCCAAGATTCACCTGTGCCCAGTTTGTGCCGTCATAGTGCAGCGCCACTGCCGCTGGCTGGCTGCCTTCTGAGTTCAACGGCACTACGGCGTGAGCCGACGCCCAGATATCGGTCGGCGAGTCCATCCGCAGGCGGTCAATAAATACGCCGGAAGGCAATGCCGTGGACTGTCCATTCCCCGCCTGATAATGATAGAGCGCCGGGGTAAGCGGGCTGACCGAGGCTATCCCCGGCGACCCACGCCTCATCCGGCCCGACGGGCAGTACATCGGCGACAAGCCTCAAGGGCATGTTGACGGTAGACCAATGCCCGTTCGCCAGGTGCAGCAATCCACTTGATATGTTGCCCTGCTGATCGTTGTTAGACATCAACGACAATCCATCCCTCGTCTGAGGAGAGCATACGCACTGCCCTCGAAGCTGCCTTGCAGAGCGCTTTGTTCAGGCAATGTCACGCTCGTCCATGCGCCATTCGTGTAATGCAATGCCAGCGGCTTCCCCGAAGCGTTCCCCACGGCCCAGCCATCGCTTGCGGAATCCATCGAGATACTCAAAAGCCGCGCGCCTGGATAATCTGTTGCCACTGGTGTCCACGTGCAGTTGTGGAAGTGCAGAATGAGTGCCCTGGTTGACTCTAGGCTCTGCAGGCTCGGAGTTGGGATGATGGCTCCTCCTCCGCTAGACGATACCACAGACGCAGATGATACCGAGCCGACGGCCCATCCTTCGTCGGGCGATACCATCGTGAGATCACTTAACCAGTTGTTCGCTGGCAGTTGCGCTGAAATCTTTCCCGGCGCGCACATCCCCAATCGCCGGGCTGAAGCCATGCCCATGCCCCCCGGCTGGTTGTTCCGTGCATCTTTGCCGCGAATACTCCCGCCAGCAGCGCTACGACCAGCACCGCCGCCACCGTGCCCACCAGCACGCGCATCCGCTGCCAATGTCTCCCAGTCCGCGTCGTCTGAGTTTCGGTTCTCGTCCATGGCGAATCGTTCACGTCGTTCACATCGTGCACAACGGTTGTCCTCTCGATGGGCACAGGGGCACGTATCCGGTCGAGCGATCCGAACGAGGGCGCGCGCCGCCGCGATCCGCGCCGCCAGCCGCTGCCGTAGCTCTGGCCCCGGCGCGGGCGTAGGCGCACGCCGCGATGAGTCGGTCCGTCGCCGCGAAGCGTTCCAGCGCCGCGCTGCATAAGGCGCACCCGGCGGCGTGTTCGGCCACCGATAGCGCCATGTCTCGGTTCCAGCGCATGATGATAGTACGCTTCGAGCATGTGGCCCAAATGCGGCGCACCATCCGCCTTGCTCACGATTTCGTCTTGTTCGGCCCCCTGGCCCCTGATGCCTGTTCACAACATCTCCAGTGTGCCGTTGCGCAACGACTCTACCCTCTACACGCGGCTCGTACTGTCCGTGTGACATGCGCAGCGAAATACGCCAGCTATCCGCCTATCTGCGCCTGTTCATAGAGTGCGCGGAACCGCGCGCGGCCCCGGCTGAGCATCTGGCGCACGTTGACCTCGGTTGTCTCCAGCATCTCCGCGATCTCGCGCGCAGGTCAGCCCATGCGCCGCCCAGAGCAGGACCACCGCCCGCTGGCGTTCTGGCAACCGCCGCAGCGCCGGTTCACCAGGTCACGCTCCGCCAGCGACCGCTCCATATCGGACGGATCCATCAGCGCGGGCAGGAAATGGGCCGTGGGGCTATCGTCGGGGTGCTGGATCGCGTGGCCGCCGAAGAGTGCGCGACAGCTCGATAGGCTGCCGTCGCCGCAATTGTGTCGAGCGCCAGATTCGTCGCGACGCGAAAGAGCCATGCCTGCGGGCGATCATAGCCTGCCAATCACATCGAACCGCTGCCAGGCGCGAAAGAACGCCTCCTGCGCGACATCCAGCGCCGCGTCGTGGGTGGGCAGCATCCGCCGCAGGTAGCCGTAGAGCGGACGCTCATGCTGCGTGAAGAAGGCGTCAAAGGCGGCATCCTGGCCCCGGCTCGGACCCACCAGATCGGTCGAGGGTGATTTGGCCTGCAGAGGGTTCGGACGAGCGCGCTATATCGCGATCCTTGAGTCGCCATCCTGCATCCGTGTGCGCAGGGCGAATACACGCGCCGCCAGCGGAGTAAACCAAATGGTCGCCGCTGGTGCGCTTTCCGGTACAAGACTATGCTCAATGCGCCGCCTCCCGCCGCGACCTGTATCTCTCCACTGCGCTGTCGGGCTGGCCCACATGTGGACACGCCTTACTCTGACACGGATGACAGTCATGGAATGTGACGGGTCGTTCAGCGAAGACGGAATCCCTGCTCCCTACAGCTTGCTATGAGACGTTTCCGGCGCGTACTGGATGTTGGACGCCCGCCTGGATAGCAGTCGCCCGATGCCGCCGCCGAGAACGCCCAGCGGCAGGCCCATGATGATGCCGAGCAACGCCAGATGGCCAAACGCTCCAGCCGTGGTGTCACGCGCGAAGTAGGTCGCCATGTCAGGCGTGCCGCTGGCGCTCCCACGGAGCGCGTATTCCGCCTGAGCCAGTGGATCGCGCAAGAGCAGATCAATACGAAAGACGACCAGGGCGAGGCCAGCGAGGCATGCCATGAGTCCGCTGATGAAGCCACCCCACAGGCCAATGATCACACCAGTGGCGAACCGCTTTGTCTGGGCCGCGCCGATAATGGCGGCTACCAACTGGAGCAGGACAATCGCTATCCAAAAGATGTTATCTACGGTGTCTCGGTGGGGGACTGAGACGTCGGGCGGCAGAATGTTGTTGAAGCTGATTTCAATGACCCACAGCACGCCGCCAATCAGCCCTATGCGGCTGCCAATCTGAACCGCCCGATTGGCCTCTGGTGTCCGCGGGCGCGTGCCACGTAATACCACCCACGCCGCCAGCACGAGGAGCACGCCGAATGCGCCGCCCGCGAAGACGATTGTGGCAGGCAGTTGTTGCGCGCTGTCGGGATAGCGAAGGAGCGCGATGAGTGTCAGGATGGCGGCCACTCCAAGGCCACTCAAGACGGCGACGAGTAACGTGCGATGCGAGGGTGGAACAGGAGTTGGAACGGTCGTGTTTGGCGTGGAGAGCACGGGGATTCCTCTCTGCGAATGGATCGATTACCGATAACCATGGTACCGGATTGACGCTACATGCGCAAGGCAATCCCCTTCAGCGACGCGCAATCATGAGCTGTCCCGATCACCAGCCGTCCCAGTGCAGCACGTCGTCCAGTGGCTGGCGGGCGGCTGGCGCGAACTCGGTTCCCAGCGAATAGGCGACCGGGATGAGCGCCGTCTGGGTAATCTTGTCGAAGGGGATGCCAAGCACATCGGCGGCGTCCTGCTCGAAGAAGAGATGCACTGTCGTCAGCGAGGTTCCCAGCCCGCGGGCCCGCGCCGCCAGCATGAAGCTCCAGGTGGCGGGCAGAATCGATCCCCACGCGCCCGACTGCGCTACGGCCGGCTGATTGTCCACGCGCCCTTTGAAGCACGGAATCAGCAGCGCTGGCGCCTCGTGCATATGCTCGGCAAGATAGTCGGCGGAGCTGAGGATGCGTAGCTGGGTCGCCGCGCGATCCGGGTCGCGCGAGAGGCGGTCTGGCGCGTTGGTGGGCAGCCCCTTGTAGAGCGCCCAGCCGCGCCGATAGATATCGCCGAGCGCCGCGCGTTTCGCCGCGTCCGTCACGACGACGAAGCTCCACGGCTGGCGGTTGCCGCCATTGGGCGCCTGCAACGCGATTTCAAGACACTCGCGAATGATCTCTGGCTCAACGGGCCGCGAAAAATCGAGCCGTTTGCGCACAGAGCGGGTGGTGGTCAGCAGTTCGTCGGGGGTCAGCGGCAACGTTGGCGTGGGCATGGGCGATTCCTCGATTCCTCAACGTGTTCTCGATCTGGCATTCACTGCTATTTTACGCTGTCAGGGAAACGCGATGAAGCGGGCACGGTGGAAAGTAATCCAGGTTCGCGGCATGAATGCCGCGGCTAATCGCGTCCGTACCATATCCGCTTACCTATGAGCGAACGACTGAACGCTCATGATTCCAGCCCGCGTAGGCGGGCTTTGCGGCCAACGGCCCATAGGCGCGGCTTCAGCCGCCAGCCTCGTTGCCACTATATCATCTCTGCATCCGCAATCACTCGCTCTTGCCATCTGCCGCTGGTACGCTTTTGCGCGTTATTGCTGATAGCTATCAGACGGTCACACCACGCCGGAGTGCGGTATACTGGGCGCACCATTCCTGTTTGGGTGGATATGCCATCTTGGAGAGGTCAAGCCTGTATGCAGTGTCGTAATTGCGGGCGCGAGCTTGGCGAGGGCAACTATTGCCCCTGGTGCGGCGCGCACCAGACGGTCAGCCGCGAGAGACATGTCTCGCGCCGCCCCCATGTCTACGCCGCCAATCCGTCGGAGCATGTGCTTCAGCCGAGCATCGTTTCGACGCTCTTTCCCCACCTTGGCCCGCGGCGTCTCTTCCAGCTTCGCTGGCTGCTGCTCGTGGCCGTCGTCGCGCTGATTGGCATCAGCCTGGGCAAGCTGGTGCCGCTGGCGATTGTGCTCTCCGCGCTCTTGCTGCCGGTGCTCTACCTGTTCTACTTTTACGACGCCCAACTCTACGAGGATGAGCCGTTCACCGTGCTGGGGGCGACCTTCCTGGTGGGTGCGATCTTCGGCGGCGCGATGAGCCTGCTTTTCTATCGCCTGATCCTGAGCCAGTTTCGCGCTGGCTTCGGACCATCCACGAATTACATCCTGCTGGTTGGCGTCTTCCTGCCGATCATAGGCCAGTTCTTGATGTTGATTGGCCCGCTGGCGCTCTATATCGCGCGGCGCCAGTTCGACGATGTGCTCGATGGGCTGGCGTTTGGCGCGGCGGCTGGCCTCGGCTTCTCGGCCACGCAGAGTATCGCCTATGCCTGGTATCTTATCTCCGGGCCATTCGTGCAATCCGGGTCCATCTCGGCCTGGGTTCTGCCGACGCTCAAGATTGCTCTGCTCATCCCGCTGCTCGACGCCGCCACCACCGGACTTATCTGCGCGGCGCTCTGGCTGCGACGTGACCGCCAGCCCGCCGAACGAACTCGCGGCGCGGTCACCAACTTCGCACTCGCCATCATCATCGCGCTCCTGGGCCAGACTGTGCCAGCCGTCGGCAGCACGCTCTGGGGTGGGCCACTCCTCGATCTGCTCTGGTACGGCGGCGCGGTCGTCATCATGCTGCTGCTAGTGCGCTCGCTGCTGCACATCGGCCTGATCGATAAGGCGCGCCCGTTGCGCTCCGGCAATGCCGAGGAGTGTCCGCAGTGCTTCCATCAACTGCGCGGCACAGAGTCGTTCTGCCCATACTGCGGCCTTGCCCTCCGAGCGACCCCGCGACGCAGACAGCGCACGCGTGCCCCGCGCGTTGGACAGGAGCCATCCGGTGCCTAAGATGCCTAAGATGCCTAAGAAACGTCTAGCGCAGCCACTGGTCTGGCTGCTGGTGCTGATGAGCCTGGGCGCGTGCGGCCTCGGCGCGATTCCGATTCCCGACGCGACGCCGACCCCCTGCCCTGGCAACTGCCCGCCGCCCTCACGCGATAACGGGCAGGCGCACGTCATCGACAATACCTTTTACCAGCTGACCTACTTTGATCCCTGGTCGGTAGACTCTCAGAACAGCGACAAGAGCACCGTTACGCTGATCGCCTCGACCCAGCTTGGCGATGTCACGATGCAGCTGAATGGGCAACAGGTCAGCCCCGGCACGAGCGCGACGACGCTGCTCAACAGGACCGTGCAAAATATCCTCAACGGCAACAATAACTTCACCGATCCGCAGGACTTCGGCGCGATCAAAGGGGCGGAGATTGGCTATGTGCCCGGCGCGGGGCAATCTATCGGGGCATATACGTCGCAGGGCAATGCGCCGCAGGTGCCCGTCTTCATCCAGGTGATGGCCAGTGTCCAGAACTCGACGGGAATCATCTTCGTTGCCATCAGCCCGCTCGACCCGAACAGCCCCGACCCATCCATCGTGCCGAATGAAGAATACGACCACGTCGTCAATAGCGTCGTCTGGCGCTGAATCCTGGCTGGAGACAATGTTTATGCGCAACAGCGGAAACAACACCGGAAAACGACGCATCTGGCGGACGACGCCCGTGCTGGCCATCGCGGCGCTCTCCCTGCTGGCGGCCTGCGCCCCGTCCACATCCACACATCCACATCCACATCCACATCCACAAGCCAGCGGAACGCGCCCATGACCGTAGCCTCGAAGGTCGCCAGCGCCTGCGTCCCAACCACATCGGCGTCAGTGCGCCTGGGACCAAGCGACCCCGCCCGCACATTGACGATCTCGCTCGTGCTTAAGGGCGACTCCGCCGACCTCGATGCCGCGCTTGCCGCGCTCAACGATCCCACATCGCCCCAGTACCACCACTTCCTCTCGTCGCAGGAATACACGAGACGCTTCGGCGCGGCCAGTACGACCGTCGCTAGCCTCGCCGCGACCTTGCGAGCCGCCGGAGTGCGCGTGCCGATGGCGACGGCAAGCGTGGGATTGCTCAACGCGCAGGGGACCGTCGAAAAACTCGACGCGCTCTTTGGCGTGCGGCTGGGCGACTACTGCGACAAGCACGGCGAGCGCTACACCGCGCCGGACGTTACCCCGCATATTCCCGCATCGCTCGCCGGGGTCTCTGGCGTGCTGGGGCTGGATACCCGCAGCGTGATCCGTACCGGCAGTCTGGTCGCGCCGCGCCGCCCGATGGTGGCAGGGGGCAACGGATTCGGGCCGACGGAGCTTGAGCGCGCCTACGACCTGGGGCCGCTGCATCAGGCGGGGCTGACAGGCGCGAATCAGACGGTCGCGCTGCCAGAGATCGACCAGTTTCGTCGGTCCGACCTGCAATCCTACGATCAGACGTTTGGGCTGCACACCGGCGCGATCACCGTTACGCCCGTGGCGGGCGGGGCGTCATCTAACAGCCCGGAGCCGGTGCTGGATATCGAGGTGATCCACGCCATCGCCCCCGCCGCGAACATCGATGTCTACGAGAGCGATTCCGACCTGGGCAGCGTCGCCCAGATGTTCAGCAAGATCGTCTCCGATAACCACGCGCAGGTCGTCAGCATCAGCCTGGGCGCCTGCGAGAAGGGGCTTGATCCCTCGCAGTCCCAGAGCTTCTACGACTCGATAGACAACAGCTTCCGCCAGGCGGCGGCGCAGGGGATGTCGGTGCTGGTGGCGTCGGGTGATTCCGGCGCGTATGGTTGCCAGGATGACAACCTCTCGGTGCAGGAGCCTTCGTCCAGCCCGTATGTCACCGCTGTCGGCGGCACGGCGCTCTTCACCAACCTCGATGGCAGCTACAGCCGCGAGGCCGGCTGGGAAGGCCCGCTGGAGACTTCGGGTGGTGGTGGCGGCGTCAGCGTCGTCTACCAGCGGCCATCCTGGCAAACTGGCCCAGGCGTCTCCAATCAGTTTTCGGATGGCGCGCGCCAGGTGCCCGATATCGCGGCGGATGCCGACCCGCTAACAGGCTATAGCGTCTATTATTCGGGGGATGGCGGATGCAGAGGCAGTGAGTGCTGGCAGGTGGTTGGTGGCACGAGTGGCGCGACCCCGCTGTGGGCGGGCGTCGTGCTGCTGGCGAACGAGCTTGCGCGCAGCCATGGCGGTAAGCCGCTTGGCCTGCTCAATCCACGGCTCTACCAGCTCGGCGCCAGCGACCAGGCCAGCCAGGTATTCCACGACGTGACGGTTGGCGGCAACCTCTACTACCCCGCTACGTCCGGCTGGGACTACAGCACTGGATGGGGCACGCCGGTTGGCGCCCCGCTGGTGGAGGCGCTGGTGAGCCAGGGCTAGTGGCGCCTGTAATAACACTGGCGTTGACATTGAGTTCGCGGTACGGAGCGGAAGGACGGTGCGGCAGTGGGGATGATTCTAGATACAACGGCGGAGCAGGAGTATCTAGCCCTTGTTCGCCTGTTTCCGCTGGTTTCAATTCGTGATGACATGCATCTGGATGAGGCCATGGTGGTCATTGATCGCCTGCTCGATCTGCAGCCTCGCTCAGTGGCGCAAGAGGAGTATCTGAGCGCGCTGACTGATTTGGTCGAGGTATACGAAAGCGTTCATGTGGCGATTCCATCGACAAGCGGAGTAGAGGCGTTGCGCTATCTCATGGAAGAGCACGAGCTTACACAAGCCGAGCTTATACCACTCTTTGGCACACCTTCCATTGTCTCCGAAGTGCTTTCTGGCAAGCGCCGTCTTGCGCTCTCGCACATCGCATGACTGGCCGACCGCTTCGGTGTGCCAGCAGACGTGTTCATCACCCGCTAAAAGAGGGTCATTTGCTGGGGCGGCTCGTCGTCTTCGTGGGCGGCGGCTCGTCCCAGTTTGCCCTCGGCGGCCAGGCGTCGCGCCTCGGCCAGTGCCGCGGGCAGCGCGTGGGTGAAATCGTCCACCACCGTCTGGCGCAGCTCTTCGCGATGGAGCGCGGCGGCGGGATTGTACATCGCGAGCACGATGCGCCCGCCAACAATCTTCGCCTGGCCGTGTAGCGCGGTGATCGTCCCTTTGGGGATAGTGGCAAGATGCGCGACCGGCGTGACGGTGGGGGCGCTGGGGCTTTCGTGGGCGGAGCTAGAGGCGGTGCTGCCCCAGGCGCAGCTACGACCGCTGGCGGTAGCATAGACAAGCAAGCGTCGGCAACGGCTGGGGAGGGTTGGGGGTCTAGTCGTGGCGACGGGGATAGGCCCCTTTGCGTGTGGGCGTAGCGTATGAGAGTGATGGGCCAGACCAGCCCCAGCCCCCATGTCCAGTCCCAGCCCCCATCGGGTCGACCTGGTGGCCCCCAATTCAGTCCAGCAGAGCCAGCGGTATGATATATAGATATGGTGCGTGAGACGATGGCAGAAGGCCAAGAGAGCGGGGCAGACGACAGGGCGGGGAGATATAGGTGATATAGCACAGTTAGGACAGTGGCTGCGGTGGCTGCGGTGGCGCAGGGTGAGGATGGCTGGCGGCGCTGGCGGTTGCGGCGATGCGCAGTGACACGCTGCACGCTGGCCCACGATCCAGCCCATCCTCTGGCCCATTGCAGGCAAGTCCCTGTGCTTCAGCCCTCGCTTGCAGACCCCGGGCGGATAGGTAGTGATTTCTCAATCCGATTTCAGGTCCAATTCTTTCCCAAAAAATAAACCCCGCCCTAAACCTTGCGGCCAGAGCGGGCTATTCTGATGGGCTACATGCCTCGCGTGCACCTGAACCTCAACTAACGCGCCTCGATATCATACACCTTCAGCACCTCATCGCCAAAGTGGTTGATCACCTTCACCGCAATTTTCCCCGTCGCCGGCTTCTCGAAGGGCAGGCTCTCGTCGATCTCCGCCCGCAGCGTCCGCTTCAGCCGCTCGTACGGTTTGTCGCGCCTAGGATTTCTCGCCTGGCACGGCTCGGCACACCATCGCTAGGCGCACTCACACTCATCGGCTATAATCAATATCCTCGCTTGGAAGATAGTTCATGTGGCAACTCAAGCACTGCCGTACCTCGTGCCCCTCGACGGCGCGCGCCACGAGGTAATCTTGGGCGTGGCAGCGGGGGCAGACCTCTGAAGCTGCCGGGAAATAGCCTCGTGCGCGCTCATCTGCTGTAGCTATCTCATCAATTTTCCATTGTCCTCCATTACCACGTGGGGAGTCCTGGGGGTCGCTCATGGGAACCTCTGCTGGGGCTATTGCCGAGTCTACTGGCCCGTCTTGGCTGTTTTCGCCATCCAGAGGCTGTGATGCTCCGTGGAAAACGAACGCTGCCCAATAGATCGGATGACTGCGAGGCACGCTTCGGAATGCCACGATCGCCTTCTCTGCTGTGACTAGTTCCTCCTCACCGAGGTAGCGTGCGAAACCGACTTGCTCTGGATCACGCTCTGCCAATTCCTCCCAGCGACGGATGGCAGGAGTCACACGCGGCTGTACCTCGACATCGATCGTGGTGATCTCCTCGGCGACATGAAAGGCATATTGTGGTCCCTTCTCCGCTGGATCGGCGACGCTATCGGGCACGCCACGTAGCTCGCGTGCGGCGGCACGCAGCGCTGCATCGGGCGCTTGGCCCATGACTAGATAACGCTGGGCAAATGACTCCATCAGCGCGGCGGTGGCCAGGTCGTTGACCGACCAGAGGGTGCCAATCACGCCCGGCACACCGCCCGCCAATAGCGCGCCGAAGAGACCAACTGCCTCTTCGCTCTGATGGTTGACGTCGGCAATGGCGGACTGGCAGGCGGAGAGCACCACCAGACGCAGTTGGGTAAGCTGTACTTTACGCGAGTCGAGCAGGTCGCGCAGCATCAGGTGTGCCTGGAAGGCGACCAGGAACGCCGATCGCGGCGGATCGTTGTAGTTAAAGGCGGCATGCAGCGCGAGATGGGCGAGATCTGCTCTGCCTAGACCGTTGACCACGCGCCCCCAGGTGGCCCGGTCGTTGAGTGCCAGATCAATCGTGAGTGGTGACGTCCGCTGCTCGGCAATATTCGCGATCTTCCGCGCCTCCCACTCGGCATAGCTGAGATAGCCGCTACTCTTCTTGGTCCACTGTTGGCCCTGTCTGGTCAACTGTGGATTGCCTGCAACGAAGATTTGCTTGGCAGGTCCAGCAAGCTGTTGGCGGGCAGCAGTTTGGCGTGTGTCAAGGTAGACCAAGCCGCTGGGCGCGTAAGTAATCGCCAGGTCGTCACAGGCGTAGCGCCTCCCGTTAGGAGCAGTGGATAGCTCGCCTGCCAGCGACGCGTAGCTGGCCGCATGCAGTGGCAGGACGCTTAGGATGCTACTGGGAACGAGCACGGCGTGATGGCAGCCACACTCTCGCACCAGCTCGACTACCGCGCGCATCAGTTTGTCGCCCAGGATTGGCAGCAATGTATCGAGCGCTCGCACCAGCGCCAGCGGATCTTCGCGGTACCAGCCGAGAGCGGCGGGTAGAAAGCCCTCGCGGTTGACCCCCTCGGCATCAGATTGAACCGCTAAGTTAAATGTGTCGATGGCAGTTAGGCCGTGTAGCCACTTTATATGCGAATCCCGACCATGTGGAATAGCCAGCACCAACGTCCCCGTCAACTGTGGTATGAGATAGACAATGGCCTCTCCGGGGTGCAGTGCACCAGCCAGTTCGGCAATGGAAACCTGCTGCTCCGGTAAGAAGTCGGGGTAGACTTTTCGCAGCCGTGCCACGGTCTCCGCCAGATGCTCGTTAGCTGTTCGCGCCACTGCTATCAATGCCAGCGGATCTCCACCCTTGCGCCCCACCGCCTCGATGGCTTGTACCTGCTGAACGGCGAGCAAGTACTGACTACGGTCGGCAGGCGTCAGTAGTTCCATATCCGCACTCCGACGCCATGCCGCCTCAGAGAGCCCTCGAGCGCGGCCCTGCTCGATCAGCAAAACCGCTTCCCCCAGACGGCCTCGCCGCGCCTGCACACAACCAGCGAGATTGTAGACACTTGCATTCTCGGACCACTCCTCTTGACGAAACGAAAGTGAGGGTGCTTGCAACTCCAGCAATTGGGCAGCAATGAGTGCCGGTGACAACACCTCCCATGCACGCTCGAGGCTACTCTGCTCCGCGTCTTCATTCCCTGCATGTGCCGCTTGCAGCAGATAGATATGGACAAGTTGGGGCGCGTAGCGGCGGTACTCGCCAGGATGGACATCAGGTGGAAAAGCAGTCAGTGCTTCTTTATAGGCCATTTCTGCTGCTTGCATACTCAGGATTCGATCTCTGCCGCCGCCATTGCTCGCCAACTCAAAATGCGCAGCGCCTTTATTGCAGTGGACGCCCGCCCAACTCAAAGGCGCGACCTCGCGCCGATACTCTAGCAGTGCCTGGTCAAAGCAATCGATGGCATCTTGCAAGGCCCGAATACGGGAGGCACCATGCAGGTCATGCGCAAGATTTTGTAATGCGATGCCTTTATTATTGAGGGTAGCTGCCCAGTCTTGGGGTCGCGCCTGACGAGTGAATTCTTGCAATGCCTCATTTGAGCAGGCGATAGCTGTTTCCAACGCCTGGATGCGAGCAGTGCCATACAGGTGATGTGACAGTGTGAGAAGTGTAGCACTCTTGTTATCAAGCGCTCCTGCCCAGTCCCGAGGAGCGACCTGGCGCCGATACTCTAGCAGTGCCTGATCAAAGCAATCGATGGCCGCTTGCAAAGTCTGGATCCGAGCCTTGCCGTGCAATTCACGCGCCAGATCACGCAGCGCGTTTCCTTGTTGCTAAGACTGCCTGCCCAATTCAGCGGCGTAGTCTCACGACGCTGCTCCAGCAGCGACTGGTCGTAGCAGGTGATGGCCTCACGCAAGGCTTGAGCACTATCGGCTCCTCCTAGCCTATCCGCAAGTTCGCGTAGCGCCATACCTTTATTGTTCAGTGCACCTGCCCATACTAAAGGATAGTCGTCTCGGCGGCACACTTGCGTCGCCTCATCCGCACAAGCGATAGCACCACGCAAAAATGTGATGTGCTCCTGTCCGCCTACCCTTGTAGCAGCCATCCGTAGCGCCTCGCCTTGCGCAATTAGGACTTCTCCACGCGATCGTGCATCGAGTACATGCGCGTGGCTATCAATCTGCAGGATACGGCGATATATCTCGTCTCGGCGAAGTGGATCAGCGTTAGGGTTATCGAGATGCTGCAAATCGGCGAACAAGCTGTCCATCTCAGCATTACCTGTGCTAGGGCCTCTCGTTTTGTTGAGCAACATTTCATAGGCGGCGTCTATCCCGTACATTCGGGCATCGCGCAGGAGTTGCAGGATTTCGGCGGCAACCCGCCGTTTCTTATCGGTCTGAAGCATGTCATGAAATTCAATCAGAAGTTGCTCAGCTCCGTCGGTGAGCATAGTGGCTGCGTGCTCTTTTAGATGGGCGCGCGACATGTCCAGGTCGGGGACATCGATCCATGTGATCCACGCCGCAACTTGTTGACGCAGAGTAGCACCTGTGCCCGATTCATTTTCTAGTTCACTGGATTCGTGGAAGGCACTTTCACCAATTAGTGCGTAATAGGAAGGGTTTACACCTATACGTCTGGCTTCGTTCAACAGTTCTGCCAGGAGTGCTAGTGATTGCGCTCCGGTGTCATCGCCGCTGGATTGGGCGCGCTCTGCAGCGGCACTCAACATTGACAGAGCATCTACTGGTATCTCATTTATGTGTTCAGCCAGCCAGAGACGCGATGCAAACATGGTTGGGGCTCGATACCAGGCGCGCAAGACATCTGGCAGACCCTCAGTGTGCGCTTCGGAGTGTGCAGTCATTATTGCAGCGCCAATAGCAGCTAGAACGGCCATTCCCTGCTCGACGCGTTCCGGTGTTGGCTGCTCCGCCAGCAGACCGTGCAGTGCCTGCCGAGCCGCGTGCGTAAGCTCTTGTGTCAGCGTACCGTCTGCGAGAATCGCTTGCGCTAGTTCTCTCGCTTCATCGAGATCGTCAGATTTCCGGTTAGTCGCCGCAGATGGGTACGCGCCTTGTGGATTTGGTTGTGGAACCGATTCGTCATCGTCCTGGTGTCTAAGTAAGATGTGACGTAGTCGTTCCCAATACTATATTCCCGCCTTTACTTCTGATATTGTCGAGTATTTCTGTTGGCAACGAAGGCTGAGACGTAATACTCAGCTGAATTTGGAAGCTAGGAAACCATCAATATAAGTGTATGGCAGCCTGTGGTGAACATATGCTGTTATCTTCCACCGCTTTGCGATGAACTGTTCCACCACGAGACTGCTTCCAGCTTCCTCTCCCCGCGTCGGGGAGGGGTTGGGGGAGAGGTCCCCTTACACCTCGTACACCTTCAGCACTTCGTCGCCGTAGTGGTTGATGACCTTGACGGCGATCTTGCCGGTTGTCGGGCTGGTCGAAGGGGCGGCTCGACGGTGCGAGTACAGCGCTGCACCAGGCGGCTTCGTCGATCTCGGCCCGCAGCGCCCGCTTGAGCTTTCGTAGGGCTCGTCGGCGCCGGTGAAGTAGGCGTGGCGGACGAAGAAGCTCTCGCCGTTGTAGTCGGTGTCGATGAACCAGCAGGCGATGTCGTCGGTGGAGCTGACTGCGGATCTCGCCGGTGGTCGGGTCGTAGACGTCCACGCCCCTGATCTCGACGACGAGCTTGCCGTCCTTCTGCGTCGCTTGATCTCGACGTCCGGCTCGCCGAAGACCATGAACAGGTTGCCCGCGCCGGTCTTCTTCAGCAGTTCGTCGCCCATCGCAGGTCGGGGTTCATCGGCGCGGCAGCACGGTGCAGCTTGCCGTAGCGCTTGGCTTCCTCGCGACGACGTGCGGGTCGAAGGCGAAGCCGCAGACGACCAGCAGGTCGAAGCCGACGCCCTGGACGGCTTCCTTGGCGGCTTCCTTCACCTGCTCGGGCCCGACCGTGCCGTGCTCCGGGCCGATGCGAGACGGCGACGCGGCGACGTCTTGCCGTCGGCGTCGGTGTACTCGCCCGCGGCCTGGATCCAGCTCCCGGCGTACGGGTCGAGCCGGTCGAAGCTCGAGCCGCTCGCTCTTCACCGTGTTCTGCACGCCGGCCTTCTTGAGGTTGTCGAGGATCATCGTCGACGAACTGGCCGGCGGCTGTCGTCGGCTGCCGGCCTCGGCCTCGGACCGGCCGGGCCGTTCCTCGTCGGCGGCGAGCACGCGATGCGGCGAGAGGCTCTCGACGGTGAACGGCCCGGTCACGCGGACGCGCTTGTTGTCCTCGTAGGGCTGGTCGTAGAGCAGCTCGGTGTCGGCGTGGCGGGCGATGCGAGGCGTCGATCTCCTGCTGGCGCTCGCGGCGCGCGCTTCCACCATTCGCCGTAGCGACTCGCGTGCCGCCGTCGGCCCAGCCGGCGTCCGCCTCGCGGGGGATCTCCCACTTCCTCCCAGATGCTTGACCGAGCGCTGGTTCAGATTCGCGCGCGAGCGGCTCCAGCGTGCTCCTGCCACTTCGGCATGGATGCATCGATCTCGGGGTTGTTGGCGATGGACTTCAGCGTGACGTGCGGCACGCGCTTGTAGACGAAGCCCTTGCGGATGTCGTTCTGCGGTCTGGTACGTCGGGCGGCGAGCTGGCCGGTGAGCTCGGCTTCCTTCTTGACGCCCTCGGGCGAGTCGGCGAGCAGGTAGTACGGGATACTTGGCGGCCATCAGCCGCGTGCGCGCGAGCGCCAGGGCGACGCGGCTGGTGTCGATGGTGATCCAGCGCCGGCCCCACTGCTCCGCGACGTAGGCCGTCGTGCCGCTGCCGCAGGTCGGGTCGAGACAGGTCGCCGGGGTCGGTGGTCATGAGGAGGCAGCGCTCAATGACCTTCGTGTTCGTCTGCACGACGTACACTTTGTCGTCTGCGAATCCGCCTGTCAGGTATCGTCCAAATGTTGTTGATAGGACTAGCCGGAAAATCGTCAAGGTAACGGACGTACCGCAGAGTGTTGCTATGCACGATGAATCCGTCCGCGCGCTATCAGCCGTTGCATGCCTTCCTGATTCGTCTTCCATGCTGATTGCCGGCAGGGCGTGATACTCTTCCCTCGAACTTCGACGAGAGTCGGTCTGTCCGATGCTTGCACTGCTTGAGACATGAGATTGTCGGGCGTACATCAGTTTGCACCCGTTGGCACGGATCATCCGCTTTTCTGATCTCGTCAGTCGTCGCCCTCGGTCGAGCCATCTGGCAACTCGACCCAATGTGTAGTCATCGTCACCTGGTCCTCGTTCCTTCTTCGGAAAGAGCGGCCGATACTTCACGTGCTCGTCGCATTCTTGCGTACCAGAGGAAGTAATCGACCGTCCTGTGCAAGTCGTCTCCGTGTCTAGCCACTCGTCGTTGTCGAAAGCTGATCTAGTGACACAAAGTTCTCGCTCCCAAACACCTCATCCAGCAGGCACCGCACCAGATGCACGTTCTCGTCGCCGATCTGCACGAAGATGCTGCCGGTCTCGGTGAGCAGGTCGCGGGCGGCGGCGAGGCGGTCGCGCAGGTAGGCGAGGTAGAGTGGATGCCCAGCTCCCAGGTGTCGCGGAACGCCTTGATCTGCTCCGGCTGGCGGGTCACGTCCTCGGCCTTGCCGTCCTTCACGTCGCGCTTGCGCGTGCTGACCTGCCAGTTGAGCCGAACTTGATGCCGTAGGGCGGGTCGAAGTAGATCATCTGGACCTTGCCCTTGCAGCCCCTCCTTCTCGGCCAGCAGGTCATCACCAGCAGCGAGTCGCCGAGGATCATGCGGTTGGTCCAGTGCTGCTCGTGCTGGTAGAAGTCGACCAGCTTCTCGAAGTCGTCGAGGCCGTTGAAGTCGGCGAAGAGCGAGTCAGCGTCGCGGCTCGCGGCCTGCCTGCGCTGCGGCGCGCAGGTCCTCGATGATCGCCTGCGGGTGGATCTTCTCCTGGATGTAGATGGCACGGCCGGCACCGCGAGGTCCTCGCGGTCCTGCTCGTCCTTGCCCTTCCAGACGAGTTGCGGGTCGAGCGAGGGTCGCGCGGATAGAGCATCGTCTCGCTCTCGTCGTCCGGCCAGAAGTCGCGCAGCTCCTCGGTCGGGATGTTCGTCCGCGCTTGTCCTGATGCTCGGTAACTTTCTACGTCGGCTTCGTTTTTGCACTTTCGCCTTCTGATCCTTCAACTGCCTACCGCGCCTCTCTCCTTTCCTGCGCCGGACAAACAGGCCAGCAGTCGGTTCGCGGATAAGCGCTTCTACGGGCGGCGATGAACTGCTCGAAATGCTCCAGCGAGAGCAGCGTCTCGTCCGTCGGGATCAGATGCCGCCGTTTAAGTGGTGACTGCGCGTGCTTACCGACGCCGCGAAATCCCTATTGGATTTCTCGATTCCTCCCCCCCGAAGCAATCCCAGATTGCCAATTCGGTTCGCCATGTGTGCGGTACCGCTCGTGCTGCTCCGGCGGTATCCCCGCCGCGACGAGATGCCCCTCGTCGAAGTGCGACCGCGGGAAGATATGGTCCTGATGGTAGGCGTCCTTCCCCAGGCGTTGTCGTCGTAGAGCAGCGAAAGCGCCAGAAACGCTTCCCGCTCGCCATAGCGAATATCCAGGAAATTCGTGATCGCCTGATCGTTAAACTGCGCCAGCCGCCCGACTTCGCCAGTTCTGTGCCGATCTCCATCAGCCGGGAAGAGCTGTCATCGTTGTACGCCTGCATCACCCGACGAGTCGCGGCCAGCGCGGTATCGGATCGCCCAGTGAAGACATTGTTAAGCAGCGCCATCAGCACCCAGCGCCGGATTAAGCTGGCATTCTCTACATCTGCCGCGGACGAGCCATGCTGCGGCGCCAGCCGCGGATGCTTGTACAGGAAGTACAGGACTGGGATCAGCGCATTCGTGCTGGTCAGCGTATCCCTGTCGATGCCAAACGAGTTGACGAGATCCACACCTGCGGCGATGGCTTTCTTGATGTCATCCCAATTGCTGCGGATCGTGCTCAGATTGGCGTTATTGAAGTTCTTGACCAGGTATTGTACCGGCAGATCGGAGAGGACGAGGCACGTCTTCATAACGAAGTCTTTGTCGAAATCGTTCTTCCGTGTCAGGCTCGTATTGAGATGGCCAACGAGGCCAGAGATCTCGTCTCGCGCGTTCACGTCACCCCACCGCGCTATCAACATCGAAAGAAGCAGGTCCGACTTGCTGAGCTTTGTGCCGCCCTCATTCGCCCGCACGAAGATATCGAGCACCCGGTCGTAATTCTGATCCACCTCGGTGTAGTACGAGATAATCAGCTCCTTCCAGATCGCATCACGCAGGCGAGTGAGGTTCCGCCTGATCAGACGCGCCTGGCCGCGTGTCATCGTATCGGGAGGTGCTCTTCCAATTGGTCGAGGTAGGCTTCGAAGGCATCTTGCCCATCAAAGTTGAGAATCTTGCCGACCTCGAACCAGAGGTGTTCCGCATCCGTGGCTGGTCTGTCTTGCAAGAACGCGAAGCCATAGCGTATCCCAATCTCCACATCATCATCGGCAACAGCGGGGTCCTTGAGCAGGTCTAAATAAAGCTTGCACTGCACCCACGCATTCGGGTTGTCCCAGCGCAGCCATCGCTTCTTGATGGTATACGTGCCTTTCAACCCGATATGGAGTGACGTCAGGCGCTGCTGCCGTCGAGAATGAGAGTGAGATCCTGAACGCCATTGATATTCGCAAGCGTGCTACGAGTCCCATTATGACTTGCGTGCTGCACGAACTGGAAGACCTGCCAGTTGTCGTAGTTACCGGGATCCAGTCGCCAGAAGAGAAACGAGCTGATAGGGTAGCCGCGCATAATCGAATCGAAAAGCTGGACGATCTGCTCGGGTTTCCAGACGAACTCTCGCTGAATCGCCGGCAGGAAATACTGGGCGTTAAGGCGCTTCACAACGTTCGCGATGGTATCGGATTGATAAGGCATGAAAACTACCTCACTTGCGCCAAATGTGGCAGCTCGTTATGAAGCTGCGTCTCGATGTTCCAAGGATCAAGCACCTCGACAAAGTGCCAGCGCCCATACCCGCCATGATGATTCACTGCTGGAACCCACAGGCGTTTCGCGGTATCCACCTTTAGCGGCTTGTCCTCCCGCCGCTCGCCTGTAATCTCCACGATCACTTGCAGCGGATCCTCGCGCCCGTGGCCGTCGTCCATCAGCACAATGAAATCGGGGATGTATTTCTTCTCCTCGCCACCCTTGGTGTAAGGAATCGTGAAGTTCAGCCCCTGATTCTTCACGTAGGCGAAGACCTCTGGCATCTGCTCCAGACTGTGCGCGGCCTTTGGCTCCCATCCCGAATCAGCCACCACATGCGACACATGGCACTTGCCGGGGTCAGTCGGATACACCTGCTTGGTCGTATCGAAATCCACATTGCGCGTCGAGCCAGCGCATCGTATGGCCGCAGCAACGGCTGAAGGCGCTCCTGTGTCGCTGCGGCGGCCGCGATCGAGCGGTAGATGCGTTCAGCCGCCTTATCCGCCAGCCCGGTGATCAGCAGCATCTGCGGGAAATGCATGGTCTTTGCAGACCACGCACTGCGCCAGCCAGTCCCGCGTAATATTTCTGTATGCGTGCGCTTCGTCAGCAGGAACGCCACTTCCTGCATGCGCCGGTGCGCCAACTTGAGGTAATGCACCGCATGCTCGCCGAAGATCGGCGCCACCTCCGTCTGCAATGGCGTGTCCTGTGCAGAGAGGTAGAGCGTAGAATCTGCCGTAAACTCCGCCCGCAGCTTGTCACGCGGTAAGTCGTAGCACATAACCAATCAGTCGCGGGAAAGTAATCTCACAGTCGGCGCGGTCTTCCAGCGCCCGCACGCGCACTGAGGCTTTGCCTGGCTTCGGATCCGTCTGCGCCCCTGAGCACGGAATGAAGGAGAACGGCACGCCGTAGACCTCGGCGTACTCCGGCTCGAAGATCCCCTCATCGTTCACGGCATAGCTCATCCGCCGCAGCCCGCGGCCGACGACCTGCTCGCAAAGCAGTTGCGTCCCGAAGGCCCGCACGCCCAGGATGTGCGTCACCGTGTTGGCGTCCCAGCCCTCGGTCAGCATCGAGACGCGAGACGACGCACTTGACCTGCTCGCCGAGCTTGCCCGGCTTGCCGACGGTGTTCATCACCTCGCGCAGCAGATCCTCGTCGGTCAGGCTCGTCCGGCGTCGCGGCCGGGGAAGCGGCGTGCGGTACTCCGCCTTGAACTCGTCGATCTCCGCGCGGCGCAATCTTCTTGAACTCGGCGCTCATCGCCTCGCCCGATTCCAGTTGCTGCGCTATCGACCAGGATCGTGTTCGGGCCGGGCCGGCCAGCGGCCGTCCGCCACGTTGCTGAAAGAGCGGCAGTTGCCCCGGCACGTACGCGGCTGGCCGTCGGGCGGCGTGCTTCTCCCAGCCGGCGATGTAGTCGAAGACCAGCTTCGAGACGTTGGTGTTGTTGCAGACGACGATGAAGACGGGCGGCGTCAGGCCGTCCGCGGCGTGCAGCTCGTGTTCTGCTCCCAGCGCCGATACGGCCTGCTCGTAATTGCCGTAGAGGCTGTGCAGGGCCCCTTCCAGTTCGTCGGGCAGCTTCGGCTCGGCCGTCGTACTGGCCTCGGTCTTGCGCCCCTTCTTCGGCAGCTCCTCGCGGATGCGCGGCCAGAGGTCGCGGTAGGTCGGCTGCTCGCCCGTCATCGAGTCGTCGGCCACCGGCACGCGCGGCACTTTGACGATGCCCGACTCGATGGCGTCGATCAGCGAGAAGTCGGAGACCACCCAGGGGAACAGCGTCCCCTCCTGGATAGCCCGAGCCGCGCAGGAAGAACGGCGTCGCCGAGAGGTCGTAGACCGCCTTGACGCCGATCTTCCGCTTGACCGCCTCCAGGCCCGAGATCCAGATCGCGCGCCTCTTCCTCGCGCTTCTCGGCCTCGGCGCGCTCGTCGCCGGTCAGCTTCTCGTCACCTCGGTCGTCCGGGCCGGCGCCGCGGTAGCAGTGATGGGCCTCGTCGTTGATGACGATGATGTTCTTCTTGGTGCCCAGCTCGCGGCAGACGCGGCGGACCATCTGGTCGGGCGTTTCCGTGAAGCAGCTCAGGTTGCCCTCGGTCGAGGATCTGCTTGGTCAGCTTGCCCGCCTCGACCCGCTCGCGCAGCTTGAAGGCGTGGAAGTTCGTGATGAGGATCTTGGCCTGGCCCAGGTCCTCGAGCATGCTCGGCGGGAACGATGTCGCAGCGTCCGGTAGTAGTTCTCGGGATCGTTCGGCAGTAGCACACGCAGCCGGTCGCGGATCGTGATGCCCGGCGTGACGATCAGGAAGGCATCGGAGAAGCGCGCGGTCCTGCGGGTTGGCCAGCTTGTTAAGCGCCTGCCAGGCGATGAGCATCGCCATGACGACCGTCTTGCCGCTGCCGGTCGCCATCTTGAAGGCGATGCGAAAGAGGCCCGGATTCGCCTCCTGCGTCGTGCCTGCCGCAGATCGTTCTCGATCCAGGCGTCGCCGTACTTCTCGGCGACCTCGGTGAGGTAGATCAGCGTCTCCAGGGCCTCGATCTGGCAGAAGAACAGCCGCCGCTCCCGGTCATTCGTCTTCCAATGCTCCAGCAGCCGCTTCGTCGTCTTGGTGATGTTGACATATCCGCCCTGGCGCCACACTGCGACGCGAGCCCTGACTTTATTGATGAACTCATTTTCCTGAATGCGATTGGCTGTCCACTCAGTCTCAGGCAATTGAAGCTGGACATGCGTAGGTCTGTAGCTACGCGGACGCGCAATTGGGACAAAATAGGAACTGACACGCCGTCTCTCGATAACCTCGTTAGTGATTCCGTCTTCCCCGAATTTGAAATGCCTCCGCGGTTCCTGATAGGGCGAGTTGATAACTGGATTCTCGATGATAGCGTCACTCATGCCCGTTCCTTCCATGCGTCCCCGTGTGTCATCAACCGTCGGCTCATCCATAATAAACCGCTTGCCTCTAAATGAAAAGCCCCTAATCCAAATGTAGATGGCCCTATCTAGCTATTGCACGAACTAGAGATAGAGCTACATGAGTGTTGGTATCGATGCGATGTGATCTGCTCGCCATAGGTGTTTGTGGTTACGCCGACCATTACCCGCTGTATCTACACCCGCATGCTCCACCGCGCGGGACTGTCGACTGACAACCACATATCCCCCCCATGTGACGCCCCTTTACCACTGCCCACTCTGCCATGGATCGGTGGCCCCCATTCAGGACCGTTGTCATGTGACATGCCTCATACTCCTTTACGTATACTCCCCCCATCTACACCATCCATTTCAACTCCAGATCTCGAGCCCTCCGCGCCAGGCTCCAGAGCTCGACTGCCTATGGGGTAGTTGTGCCTGCGCCTGGGAAGCTCGGCAAGGCTCCTGACCTGGCTTGATTCTTTTCAGAAAGAGCGGAGCACGCGGGCCTCCTCATCACGCGGGCCTCCTCAATAGGAACAACTCGGGGCAATGGGGGTTGGGAGTCAGGACACAGCAACCGGGTCCTGCTGGTTGGTCTCTGAGGCTCTGAATCCTAGGGCACCACAGTCGACCCGTTGGTCTTTTCTCTTCTCAAGCGAGGGAGAGGAGAGGAGAGGAGAGAGGAGGGGAGGGGAGGGGAGGGTTCAACGAGGGGTTATAGAGAGGTGATTATCTCCAGGGACACTCACAACCCCACCCTCCCCCGCCCTATCTCCGCCCTGCCTCTAAAATGGAATCTCCCCGTCGTCGTCGCCCGCATACACCTTGTAGGCTTCTTGCTCGCCCGTCGGCTCTTCGGCGTCTCCTTGCTGCTGCTCGCGGTCGTCGGCAAGGTTGTGCAGGCGAATACCCTGGTACAGCAGTTTGCCGTTCGACTTGCGCTTGCTAATGCCGCGCCCCGGCAGATTGGTCAGCATCGGCCCGAACTTGGTGGACGAGAGCGCCTTCACTTTGCGCACGGTCGCACCAGTCGGTGTATGCGCTGTACAGTTCGCTGGGGGCTGATGCTCTCGTTGAGGCCAAGAATACAGCGCTCCTCAAAGAACGGGGCCATTTCGTCTTGCTCGTCGCGGTAGGCATGGGTCGCGGCTTGGTGACGGAGGTCTGCGGGTTCATGAAGGCCCTGTGCCAGCCAGTCACGGCATCCCGGCAACCGCCCAGGCCAGGATCGCCCGCTGGACTTCTTCAGACGCCAGATTGCTATCCAGTCCGTTATCCTCGCGCCCCTCGAATGAGTTCGGCGAACGGGATCAGCTTGATGCGCCGCCAGATGGCTGGGCTGTTCTCAGGGATGCGCGGTTTGTTGTTGGTCGCCATCCAGACCTTACCCTGCGGCATGAAGCTGAAGAACTCCTTGTTTAGATACCGGGCGGTGATGCGGTCGCCGCCGGTGATACGCTTGACCAGACCCATGTCAAGCACTTGGTCGGCTTCGGTCTCGCTGGCGGTGATGAAGCGCGCCCCGGCCAGAGCTGCCTGATCGTTGTTGACGCCGCCAGTGTAACTCTTCCGCAGGAAGGTGGTCGCCGGGGTATCCACCACGTAGTCGCTCAGCACCTGGGTGATGGCCCGATAGACGGTGCTCTTGCCATTCGCGCCGCTACCATAGGAAATAAAGAACGCCGGTTCGCGCATGCTGCCCGAGAGGCTGTAGCCCACCCCACGCGCAAAGAACGCGATCAGGTCGCTATCCTCAGCGAAGATGTCAGCCAGGAAACGGTCCCAGACCTCAGACCGGGCGTCAGGGTCATAGTCCACTGGGATCAGCTTCGTGATGTGGTCGCCTGTGCAGTGGGGCCGCAATTCGCCTGTCTCCAGGTCCACGGTGCCGTTCTTGACGTTGAGCAGCAGCGGTTGGCGGTCAAAGTCCTCGGCCCGGCGCACCACGCGCGGGTCCGATTGCGCGTCCTTGATGGCCTGCTCCCTGGCAAACCGTCTTTCCGACCGGATAGCATGCTCCCAAAGCTCATCACGACGGGTACGGTCCGGTTCGGTGGCGGCTTCCAGGCGCATACAGCGGGTCATGTCCTTGGCAAGCTCCATCGTTTGCCCGCAGTCATCGTCCCGCCACCGCTTGCCATCCCAACAAAGCCAACCCCTAGACCGCACAAAGCGCAGGTGTTCGCCATAGCGGCGGACCAGTTCTTCGCCGTTGCCTTGGTCGGTATACTTCATCTCGCGGGGTCGCTGGCCTGACTCGTTGGGGAGGGGTGCGGCGTGGGTGTGCTGGTTCGTTTTGTTCTCGGTTGTCGTGCTCATTGCTTAAATACGCTCGCTTACTGTCGCTAGGCTGGACGGGGTTTGTGGCGGCTGTTGTTGTTGTTGTTTGTCTCGTTCGCGCGCCCTCTGGTCTCACATGACGCTCCCACATGACGCTCCCACATCGACGCTCCCACATGACGCCGCGCACCACCTGGATGCAGCGCTTCATCTCGTGGACGTTGGCACGCGGGCTGCCGAAGAGGTACGAGCGCATGGCGGAACTGGCTCGCCCGCCCGCGTCGTCTAGGACGAAGGTGAGCATGCCGTTTTTGTGGGCAAGCACATCGATAATCTCGCAGGCGCGTGCCAATGTGTATGCACCAGCCCAGCAATCATCGCTTTCGATTCTGGCGCTGGTGGTGGTAGTAGTGGTGGTGGTGTGTCCGTTGCTCTCCTTAGGGTCGTTCCGGTCGGTGGGGTCGTTGGTGGAGGTTCTGATTCAGATCAGCTACCATGTGTGGTATTCATCCTTGTTGTCTGGTGGTGCGTGCTCGGCTAGCTTTCTACTTCTGAATCTGCTCCTCAGCTTGCACAGCAGCCTCCTGAATCATCTCTAGCAGTGCCAGAGAATTTTTGGCCAACCGCTGTACGGTAGGAACGATTGGGGCGCCCTGATAATACTCGGCGAGGATGCTGGCGCGCTCATAACTGTCGTCGAAGTGCACAATGGGGCAGCATGCTCCGTTGTCCTCGATGCTCAGAACAGGGACAGCCTGTGCGATGAGCCCAAGAACGGTACACCAGTCGTGTGAGGTAAACGGCCGGATAGGGTTGACTCCGGGTGCGGAAACCAGGACGATGGGGTCGACTTCGTTGCCGTGGGATTTCATAGCTGGTGTTTTCTTTTTAGCTTGTTAGCTTGGTCGCTTAATAGCCGCTGAGCATGATTGCGACGGCGGGCATTCTCCACCGCTCGCAGCACGTGCGTAAGCGGCACGAGGACGCTATGGCCGATGCGAAGACACGCAATGGCGGGATGGGCACGTACAAAGCGACGCATGGCCCAGTAACTCAGGTCGCAGACTTGGGTGGCATGTTCTAGCGTGACATATTCGCCTAAGGCCGATACCCGCTCGCCCGGTGGGGCAAGACTCTCAATCATGGGGTTTTTCCCTTTCGGAAAGAAACAGATTGGCGACTGTGCCCACCCCCACACAAGGGAGCGCGACAAGTCACCAATTAAACGAGGGCAGCGGAGTGGGTCGGCGGTCACCCCGGTGGGTAGTTGCGCCCGACTCAATACCATCTATCGTCAGTATACAACATCAGCCGCCAATCCGTCGACAATTTGCAGCGAATAAGGATAAATCAATCCTAGATGCTGACCCATACTTTGACTCGATCCAGCTCCTCTTTTTGCCGGGCTAAAAGCGGAAAAAAGATAGCTGATTGGTTGCTCAAATAGTGGGAATTGGCGTCAATTAGACAGGGGATTATGGCCTATCTCTGGCCTATCTCTGGCCTATCTCCAGCACAATTCGCGGCGCGCACAGAGCCATCCTGGGCGGGGTGGTGATGGGACCAGGCCCAGGCGTGGTCTGGGCGGAGGGGGATGCAGCAGCGGGCAGGGAGGGCCGCCAGCACGAAGATGGCTCAGGCATTTGGGCATACCTGAGTGTGAGCCCCATAATTCGCAGCCCAGCCCCCGCCGAGCATGCCGCTGGCCGCTTGATTTTCCATCTCTTCTGCGTCTAGTCGCTTTGTCCAGTTTCCAATCTGAGTATGGCATCCCTTGACTTTGTGTGCCACTGCGGTTACACTTGCAGTGAAGGCGTTGTTTGACACGAACGATAGGCGAAAGCGGGCGCAATCATGACCCAGGACAAGCGAGTGGTTATCTATGTGCGGGTGAGCAGCAACACCCAAGAGGAGAACACCTCTTTAGCGACGCAAGAGGCAGCCTGCCGGGCCTATAGCGACGCGCAAGGGCTGCCGGTCGCGGATGTGTTGCGCGATGTCAGCACTGGGGCGAACATGGACCGTCCGGGACTGCAAGCGGCGCTGGATATGGTGCGCCACGATGAAGCGTCGGTGTTGGTGGTGCATGCGTATGACCGGCTCGCACGTGAACAGAATCATCTGGCGGTCATCCTCTACGAAGTCGAGTACCAGCGCGGCGGGCTGGTGCTGTCCGTGACGGAGGGCCGCGACGATACCGCGCAAGGGAAGTTCCTGCGGTCGGCGCTGGCGTTCATGGCGGAGGTGGAACGCACGAAGATTGTGGAACGGACCCAACGGGGCAAACGCCAGCGGTCCAAGAATGGGGCGCTGCCCGGGAGTGTGGCGCTCTATGGCTATCGCTGGAGTGCGGACCGGCGAACCTACGAAATAGACCCCGCCACCGCGCCTATCGTTGTGCGTATCTTCACGGAGGCCGCCGCGACCACAGCCCCCCGGTCCCTCTATGCCATTGCGTGCGGTCTCACCCGAGACGGTATCCCTTCGCCGTCACAGCGGCATGAGGCGTTGGGAACTGGCGGCAAACGGCAGGTCAAGCCGGACTGGTCCCGCGAGACGGTGCGGCGGCTGCTCAGAAACCCAGCCTTCATGGGGCAGGCGCTGGCCTATCGTATTCATGAAACCAAGGTGCGCGTCAAGAACGCCGAGACCAAAGAGATAGCGACCCGGCTACGCTACCAGCCCCATAGCGACCCCATCCCCCTGCCTGCCAGCGCGACCCCGGCGCTGGTGACGCCTGAGCTCTGGCGCGCCGCCAACGAACAGTTGACGCGCAACAAGGTCGAACAAGCGGGCCGTTCGGTGCATCATGCGCGTGAAAGTCTGCTGCGGGCGGGCTTTGCGTTCTGTGCGCATTGCGGCCAGAAGATGTATATCGCCTCCAACGGTGCGGGCACACTACGCTACCGCTGCCAATCGCGGCCCGGCGATAGTCGCCCGTGCCCCGGCGGTGGTCCTTCAGTGGCGTTGGCGCGGCTGGACGCGGACATCTGGGCGCGGGTGGTGTTGGTGCTGAATACGGACGCAGTGGCGCTGGCGTTGGCGGCGCGACAGGAGGCAGGAAAGGGGACAGGCACGAGGGACGATCTGGCGGGCCTGCAAGGACTACGGGCCAGGCTGGACAGCTACGACGGCACGCTCGAGAAGCTCGGCAACCACCGCAAGATGTTGCGCAGGCAGCAAGAGGACGCAGGGGACGATCAGGAGTACGACGAACTGCAAGCGCGCATCACGCAGGACAGCGAGCAATTGGCGGCGCTACGGCACGAGCGCGACGAACTGCACGAACAGCTTGAGGGACTGGTGGCGCAAGCGGCGGCGATAGGGCCGATTGTCGAGAAGGTCTATCAGGTGACACTGGCCCCAGACAGCCCGCTTGCCACAATGCCCACGGCGGACTTGGCAGCGCGTATCCAGGCCGTGTGGGCTGGCTTTGCCGATCAAGTGCAAGCAGCGATGGTCCAGCGTTTGGCGGACGCCTTGAGCCTCCATGAGAAGCGCGCCCTCTTGCGCTGGCTGGGGGTGCGGGTCGAGGTCTACGGGCGCGACTATCCCCAGCCAGACGGCACGACGTGGCAATTGACGTTTCAGACACCGACTGGCGCAGGCCCCTTCCCACTGGCTGCGCTGGAGGGCGCTGAAAGTGGCGCTACTGACACTATCCCTTTAGGGAAGAATCGCGCCAGCGCAAAGCGTCCCAGAGTGCAGATGAGCAGCGGATCAACCGCCTCGATCTGGCGAGTCAGATAGGGGGCGCAGGCGGCAATTTCCGCCGGGAGCGGGCTGCGTCCCTCGCTCACCCAGTGCTTGACGATATTCGTCAAAAAGACCTCGCCGCGTTGCAGGTGGGCCAGCCCCAATAACTCATCGAGGAAGGGGCCGGTTGGGCCAGAGAACGGATAGCCGCGCTTGTTATCGTAGGCGCTGGGCGCTTCGCCGATCAGCATCACCTCGGCGTGGGGATTGCCGCTGCCGGAGACGCTCTGTGTCGCGTGCTGGTAGAGGTCGCAGCGTGTGCAGTCGTGTATTTCGCGGGCTATCGCCACCAAAACATCCTCTGATAGCATATTTGCCTGTATTCCTTTGGGCTAGCCTGCCTGTGTGATACATAATATCTGATTTAGCATAGCACGCGACGGGCCAGCGCGGGAAAGCGCCTTTGCAACGGCGGCCCCGCATCTCATAAGGGGATTGTTGGCAGCGAGGAGGGAATTAGATGGCCAGTATTACGCGATTTTATGCGCTGATACTCAGCACAGTACTATTGCTCTCTGGCGTGCCGGGCTTCTTCCCGGATTTCCCATCTTTCCATGTGCTCGTCTCCTTCTTCGAGCTGACGCTGGTGCATAGTGTCGTCCATGTTGCGGTGGGCCTGCTCGGCCTGATGATTACCGCGCTGGCAAGCGATCAATCTGTCCGCATTTATACCATTGGCATCGTGCTACTCTACGGCGCACTGATGGCGGTCGGCCTGATCGGCGTCAACTTTGAGCCGCTGCTCGTGTTCAACAGCGCCGATAACTGGCTGCATGGTTCTATTTTTGTGCTCTCGCTGGGCGTCTTCCTGGCGGGCGTCGCCGAGGACCGTCTGAGCCAGCGTAAAGCCTATCTCGCGGAAGGTCTGCCTCAAGCCCAGTGGGCGGCGCCATCGCGGGCGCAGTCTGTTTGGCAGGCGGACATGGACGCAGCCCCCTCCGCGCGCGGGCCATGGTACAACAACCAGCCGCAACAGCCCCAACAGCCTCAATACGACCAGCCGCCGTCCGCGCCCTGGGGAGCAGGATCATGGCAGCAGTGGTCGCAGTATGAGCAGCCGCCGAGCCAGCCGCGCTACCAGCAGCCACCCAATCAGCCGTTTAGCCAACCAGTCAACCCGTCACAGAATCCTTCACAAGACCCATGGGGGCGCGTGGAACGCCATGCGCCCTACCACCAGCCGTCGCGTCCCGTCGGCTCACCATCGCGGGATCAGCAGGTGAACCCCTGGTCACAGACTCCCTCGCAGCCTGCTCCGCGTCCGCCGAGCCAATGGCCGCCGAGCCAATGGCCGCCGAGCCAGCCCCAGCCGGAGGGTCAGCCTCAGCCTCAGCCTCAGTCGCCGCAAGGCCCGTCGCCGTGGAGCCCCTGGCCACAGGACTCACAGCCGCAGGATGGGCAGCGACCGTCGCAGTCGCGCGAACAATGGCCGCTGGACGAGTGGGATTCCCGTCCGTTGCAGTGACCGCGCCATAACCGCGCGCTGGACCACATCGCACCTCGCAAAAATACCGGTTACGCTACGCAATCGCGCTGAAACCTTCTCGTAGAGCGATGCAATCTGCGACTCTACTGGCTGACATGCGTAGTCCAGAGAGGGATATGCCATCGTGGTGCCGCTTGCCGCGAGCGTATTCCTGCCAGGTGTTGACGACAAGACAGTGTGCGCACGATACCGTCGAACACTGTGAGAGATACTTTAGACGGACAGGCAGCGATAGATGCTCGAAGTGTTGGGGATCATTGGAGGTATCGTTCTCGTAGATCTGGTGCTGAGCGGTGACAACGCGCTGGTCATCGGAGCCGCCGCGGCCAGTCTGCCACGCCAGCAGCGCTACGCGGCGATTCTGGCTGGTGGCATCGGCGCGATTGTGCTACGCATTCTCTTTACGCTGGCGGCGGCGCTGCTGCTCCAGCTGCCGCTGCTCCAGGCGATTGGCGGCGCCCTGCTGATTGCCATCGCCATCAAGCTGCTCCTCGACCGCGAGCGCGACCGGAAGAAACACGCGACGGCCTCCGATGCGATGTCAGAGGGAGCATCCCTATCTGCTGAGTCTGGTGTGAAACAGGGCGTTCAGCGCGGCTTTCTGAGCGCGCTGCTGACGATCGTCGTCGCCGATGTGACGATGAGCCTGGATAATGTCCTGGCGGTGGCGGCGCTGGCCTCCGAGCATATCCCGCTGCTGATCGGCGGATTGCTGTTGAGCATTCTCATTCTGCTGATAGGAAGCGCGCTGGTCGCGGAGCTGATCAATCGGCTGCCGTGGCTACTGGATGTCGCGGCGCTGGTGCTGGGCTGGACGGCTTCAAACATGATCCTGCACGATCAACGCCTCGGCCCCATCCTCGAGCAGCACTCGTGGACGGCATTTGTCATTCCGGGGGTGATTCTCGGCGTTATCCTCGCGGCGGACATCTTCTTCCGTCTGCGCCGGAAGCCCGCCACCCAGCGCGAAATACCTGCGCCGCACGACTAGCCCGACCCAGACACATGAAACACACCCGATAGCGACACACCCGTGCTACAGAACCTGATAGACCTCCTGCGCGACCTGTACGATCAGTATGGCTACCTGATCGTCTTTCTCGGCGCGCTCGGCGAAAATACCGCGCTGCTGGGGCTGGCGCTGCCGGGCGGGACGCTGGCGCTGCTGGGCGCGTTCTATGCCCGCCAGGGCACACTCAACCTGGCCTGGGTGATCTTCTTCGCCTGGATGGGGACGGTGCTTGGCTACCACGTGGATTATCTGCTCGGCCGGTTCGCGCTGGGCAAGGTCATGCTCCGCTGGGGTGATTCGCGGCTGGGGCGGCGCATGCGCCTGGCGGGGCGGCTCCGGCTGGGGCGACGCATACTTACCAAGTACGGCGGCAGAGCAATCCTGCTCTCGCATATCGTCGGCCATATCCGCTCGTTTGTGGCGCTCAGCGCGGGGGCGACGCGGATGTCCTATCGCCGCTTTCTCTCATTCGAGCTGGTGGCGGCGCTCCTGTGGAACACGGCCTTCTGCCTGATCGGCTACGCCGCCGGAGCGGAGTATGACCGCATCCTGCCGATCATCGAGCGGGTGGGCTGGATCATCGCGGGCGTGGTTGTCCTCGCGCTACTCGTCTGGAAGGTAGGCCTGCCCTGGCTGCGCAAGCGACTCCACGCGACGCGCAAGCATGTCGCCACAGGCAAATCCACCGATTAGCTCATGCCCTTATCGGCTATAGCTCTCGCGGCTGCGGCTGCGGCTTCCGCCACGAAAGGGGCGGCCGGTGTGGCGCTCGCGGTAGTCCGCCGCCTCGATGACGACGTGGCGCACCAATCCCAGGTCGGAGAGACGCGAACGGATACGCTCATCCATCTGGGCGAGCAGGCGATGGTTGGTCGTGATGACGGTCGGCATCCGGTAGTTGTAGCGGTAGTTGATAAGCTGGAAGAGCTTCTCGGTCGCCCAGGCGGTGCTGTTCTCCGCGCCAAAGTCGTCGAGCACCAGCAACGCTGACTCGCGCACTTTCTCAAAGAGCGCGTCATAGGCAATGTCGCTGCTGGGTGCAAAGGTTGCGCGCAGATGGTCGAGGAGGTCAGGAACAATCGCGAATACAACTCGCTGCCCTGCTTGCTCGGCGACATTGGCTATGGCGGCGGCCAGATGGGTCTTGCCACAGCCATAGCCGCCCCGGAAAACGAGCCAGCCCAGCGGATCCTCGGCGTAGTGGCGCGCGACATCGTAGGCCTCGCCCATGCCTGGCAGAGATACATTGAACGATTCGAATGTCTTGTCACGGAACGGATCGAGATTCGAGACGGTGCGCAGGTTGAGGCGGTCGCGCTCTTTGATTTGCTGCTCTTTGCACTGGCAGCGAATCGCCTGCCCAAACGCCGGATCGCCCATCGGCACATCCAGCCGCACATAGCCCGCGCCATGGCAGAGCGGACAGACCCCCGGCGCGCTTGTCTTGCCGGTTGCCCGCGCGGCGCGTCCGCTCGCCGTCTTGTTGCTGGGCTTGTTGCTCGTGTGCGGTGTGCCGGGCTGGCTGACTGGATTCGATGCGCTGGATGTGTTGGGTACGCTGCTTGCTGCTGCTGCGCTCGCCTCCAGACGGCGTGGCCCAAGCTGGGCGGCATAGGTCGGCGCGATCTCGCGGAGTGAGGCCATCTCGCGGGGACGCGCGCCTGTCAAGCCCGTCGATCCCGACCTGCCGATCCCCGTTGCCGGGCGCGCGGGTAGCTCCAGAATGCGGTCGCTCTCCAGCACATCGGCGGCTGGCGGCGTGGACTGACTGGTGTCGGCGTCGGCGGCGGGGCGGCGGGGCGGTATGGCCGCGGCAGCTTTGCCGGATGCCTGCCCCGCGATGATCTGGCGTGGCGCGATATGGCGCGGCGATGATGACAATGGCGTTGCCGCCCCGGCTGAAGCAGGTTTGTTGGCAGATAAAGCAGAGGGCGCGGGAGTCGGCGCGCGGCGCGTGCTGATGCGGCGGCTGGCGGCTCGCGCAAGAATCTCGTTCATGCGCTCCATGGTCTACGCTCCCTTTCCCTCTATCTCCCACCGGTGCAGGATTGCCCGGATATAACTCCATTTGCGCTTGTTCTGCTGTACCGCTAGCCTGAACGCCTCTTCGACCCACTCCTGCGGATACCGTTCGCCCGCCTCGCGCAGTTCCTCTGCCACCAGCGGCAGCAGCAGCCCGACATTCTGCTCATAGAGCGTAAAGATGTTCGGGCGGTCAACCTCGACGCTCAGCGTGTGGATTGCGCTGATATCGCTCGCGCCGCCGGGTGGTTGGCCCGCTGGTCCCTCGGCATCCAGCAACACCTCAGGTGAAAGCTCCCCGCGCTGCAAACGAGCGGCGGCGCGGCGGCTGCGGTCGGTGTTGAAGAAGTACCAGCTGACGACCTCGCCATCCACCCGCACGCGCACCCTCAGGAGGATGCCGCTGGTCTGGGCATGCTCCAGCGCCGCGCGCAGACGCTCCTCGATGGGCCTCGGATCGCCCTGCCGCCGCAGTGTCCGGCGCAGCAGCGGGTCGGCCAGCAACTCGCGGTCACTGGCGCAGCGCGGGCTGCCCTCTTTCTGGTAGAGCCGCCAGAAAAGATGAAGCACCACCTTCAACTCGCCGAGATCCTCGATCTCTGGCAATACCGCCGAGAAGAACGTCTCCGGCAGGGGCACGAACGGATTTTTCCCGGAGGGAAACCCGGTAAACGCAGGCATGGGTACGCTCCTCTCCGGTTACTCGTCGTCGGCGGTGCGCAGGTCCAGATCGCGGTAAAGCGTCTGGGCCGCCATGAAATAGAGGCTGACCTGACCGATAGGGCCGTTGCGGTGCTTGGCGACGATGATGTCGGCAATGTTCTTGCGGTCACTATCTGGATTGTAAACCTCATCTCTGTATATAAACATTACTATATCGGCGTCTTGTTCTATAGATCCAGATTCTCTCAGGTCGCTAAGCTGCGGCTTCTTCTCGGTGCGGCTCTCCACCGCGCGTGAGAGCTGCGAGAGCGCCAGCACCGGCACATTCAACTCACGGGCGATCCCTTTGAGTCCGCGGCTGATCTCGGAAATCTCCATCACCCGGTTCTCGTGGCCGCGCCCGGCATGACTCCCCTGCATCAGTTGCAGGTAATCGACGATCAAGAGGTCGAAGCCGTGCTCCATCATCAGGCGGCGCGCCTTGCTGCGCATCTCCACCAGCGTGATGCCGGGGGTGTCGTCGATGTAGATATCCGCCTCGGAGAGGCGCCCGACGGACTCGCTGATGCGGTCCCACTCCTCATCGTTGATATAGCCGGTACGCAGCTTCGATTGGTCGACCCCAGCGTCCATCGAGAGCATACGAGCGGCAAGCTGCTCTTTGCTCATCTCCAGACTGAAGAGGGCAATCTTGCGGTTGAATCGCATCGCCGCATTCCGGGCCAGTGAAAGCGCCATCGCAGTTTTACCAACAGCAGGTCTCGCTGCCAAGATGATGAGATCGGATTTTTGCAGACCGCCGGTCATCTTATCCAGGTCGGAGAAGCCGGTGGCGACGCCGACAATCGTGCCGCGATGCTCGTGGAGCTGGTCGAGCTTGTCGATGTATTCGCGCAGTGTCTCGCGGATCGGCTCAAGGTCGTCGCGGGTGAAGCGCTGGCTGACGTTGAAGACCAGCTTCTCGGCTTCATCCAGCGCCACGCTCGCGTCGGGTTCGCTATAGGCGACGGCGGCAATCTGGCCCGCGGCGGAGATCAGCCGCCGCAGCACCGACGTGCGCTCAACGATGCGCCCGTAATATTCCACATTGGCGCTGGTCGGCACCTGATTGGCCAGCGACGAGACATAGCTGATGCCGCCGACTTCTTCCAGCTTGCCGCGCCGCTGCAACTCGTCGGTCAGCGTAATCAGGTCGGCGGGATCGCTCGTCTCGTAGAGGTCCAGCGCGGCGCGATAGATCTCGCGATGCGCCTCGCGATAGAAATCATCGGCGCGCAGAAAGTCGGCCACCTGGACGATAGCGCCAGGGTCGATCAGCAGACTGCCAAGCACTCCCGCCTCGGCTTCGATATTTTGGGGCAGCAGCTTCTCGACGGCCATAGAAAAACCTCCCGTGACAAGCGATTTGCTCGCACTGGCGCGGAAAATAGCAACAGTTTCTGATGTAGCGGATGAATAGCGGATGAATGATTCAGGATGAATCTGGGCGATGCTGGCGGCTGGACTGCGTGCGTTGACTAGAACACTCTTTCAAGAGAGTATAGCATCGGAACAGCTATTCTTGACACTGGCAAAACTGACAGTGGCCGACAGGTCGCATCCGCCAGAATACCTGAAGAAACGGCGAATGGCAAACGAGGACTTTTGCACCATCCACCCACATGTGGATAACCTGGTGGATGACCACGCGCCAAACATGCCGGTTCTTGGCAGCGATGGCGGCAGTCTGCCATTGTCCACAGCCTTTCTGCCGCGAAAGCGAGTTATCCACGACTTTATCCACGGGGTTATGCACGTCCAAATTGGCTAGGACGAGATGTGCATCTCCCCCTTGACAAACTTTTGCTCATTCAGTACTATTTGATCCATCAAGATTTTTTGATCGAGTAAGAGATACAAACATGCCCGACAACGATACACCCAACATACCTGACGAACTCAACAGCCTCTTGACGCAGGAAATACCGGATCTCTATGAGCTGGAAACGCTCGAACAGCTCCGCGCCATTGCCGATGAGCTGCGCACGCGCATCGTCGAGGCGCTTACCCACCGTGCGATGACCGTCACACAGCTTGGTGAGATGCTCGGGCAGGCGCCCGCCAAGATTCACTATCACGTCCGCGAACTGGAGCGCGAGCGCGTCGGACTGGTCCGGCTGGTGGCGACGCGTGAGAAGAGCGGCATCCTGGAGAAGTATTATCGCGCCATCGCCAAAAGCTTTACTGCCGCGAAGACGCTCTTAAGCGCCGCCCCCACCGACGAGACGTTCGCGACGATGCGCGCATTTCTCGACAATGCCTCCCAGGGGTTTCTGCGGGCAACGGAGTACACCGTCCGCAATCAGTTGTGGGAAAACCCCAAGAATCCGGGGGGTGAGTGCTACCCAGATTTGGATCACGCACGACGAGATGAAGGAGCTGGCCAGGCGCGTCCAGGCGGAGTTTGATGCGTATGCAACGCCGCGCGGCGTCGAGGGCGAGGAGGAGCGCGCCATCGTCATGATGGGCTACGACCCGCGTGTCGCCGAGGAAGCCAGAGGTGAGCTGGAGGCGCCGCCCGATGCGCCACCACCCTCCCACGCCTTCTCACGCCAGCCACCAGATGCGCCTCCGCCACCGAAGAAGCCGCAGCCGCCCAGGAAAGTACAGGGTCGGACCCGCGCGCGGCATATGGTGGTCGCGGGCGCCTTCACGCTCAAACGGTCTGATCTGGAGGAGGCCATCGCCCAGAACCGTCAGATTGACATCAGCGCCATCGGCGTCTGCACCCTCGCCGACGACATCACCCCTGAATTGGTGGAACAGGCAATTAGTCATTTTCGCCATCGTGGTGTGCTGAATGCCTCGCCAGCGGTGCGTGAGGCGCTCAAGCGAAAGGAGTAGCCAACCCTATCGGCTGAGAAAGTTGAAGAATCCACAGCGCCGCATCAGTGGAAAAAGGACACGCGAACCGCTAGAACGGTCCGCGCGCCGAACTCCCACTCGCAATCCCAGAGAATGTGTTTAGTTGGCAACACACCGGAGGAGAGTACTATGGATCCTACCACAAGCGGGCCTGCAACGTCTGCGACATTGGCCAGAAAGCCCGGTCTATTCATCAACCGGAACTATGGGCGGCTCTGGCTTGGCCATACCATCTCGGTTTTTGGCGACTTCATCTTCGACACCACGCTCGTTATCTGGATCGCCGCCGTCATCGCGCGCGGCCAGACCTGGGCGCCACTGGCGGTCAGTGGTGTCTTCATCGCGACCACCATTCCAATGCTCATCGTTGGGCCAATTGCGGGCGTCTTCGTGGATCGCTGGAACAAGCGGCGCACGATGCTGGTGATGGATGCGTTGCGTGCGGCGCTGGTGGCGCTGCTGATCCTCACTTCGGGCGTTGTGCCGCTGCCCTTCCTGCCCGACGGGCGCCTGCCGCTCTTCTGGCAGCTGGGCGTTGTCTATGGCATCGTCTTCCTGCTTAACACCTTCAGCCAGTTCTTCCGGCCCGCCTCGCTGGCCCTCATCGGCGACATTGTGCCGGAGGAGACGCAGGCGCGGGCCATGGGGCTGAGCCAGACCTCGATGAGCATCGCCATGATTCTCGGTCCGACGCTGGCCGCGCCGCTCTTCGTCGCCTTTGGGCCGGAGTGGGCGCTGGGCATCGACGCGCTCTCGTTCGTTGCCTCGTACCTGCTCATCCGCACCGTTGTCGCTCCGCCAGCTGCCCGTAGCGTCACCGATGGGGTACGCCCGAACTTCTGGCGCGAGTTTGGTGGCGGGCTGCGTTTCTTCTTCCGTTCGCGGGTGCTGGTGGTCCTGACGATCTCGGCCACGATTGTCATGCTTGGCGGCGGCGCGCTCAACACCCTCGATTACTTTTTCGTCACGGAGAACCTGCATGCCTCGGCCAGCTACTTTGGCGCGCTCCAGGGCGTGATGGGTGTTGGGATGATTCTGGGCGCGCTTTTCGCCGGCGCCTTTGCCCAGAAGATAGGCCTGACGCGCACACTCTGGCTCTCATTGCTGGGCATAGCGCTGCTGATCACCGCCTATGCGCGCATGACCGACATCTGGGTGGCCATCGCGATCATCGGGTTGGCGGGCATCCCGCAGGCCGCGCTTAATGTGGCGGTGGGGCCGCTGCTGCTGCAAAGCACGCCGCGCGAGATGGTGGGCCGTGTCTCCTCGATTCTCAACCCGACGATTACGATCTCGACCCTCGTCGGCGCGGCGCTGGGAGGCTATCTCGATAGCACGACCTTGCGCGGCTTCTCGGCGACGCTGCTCGGCATCCATTTCGGCCCGGTAGACACCATCTTCACCTGCGCGGGGCTGATCGCGCTGGTTGGCGCGCTCTTCGCGGCATTCGGTCTCCGGGGCGTCAAGCCACAAACGCGGAGGCCTCAACCCGCCGGTGGGGAGGCCGCGCCCGTAGAGGTATCGTTCTCGCCGCTTGCCGCCGAGACCGAGGAGCCGGTGCTGAGCCAGTAGTAGCGTCTTAGCTGGAGATGCTACCCAGGGGAAAGTTTCGCGTAGATTCCTTTGTGGACGCCGATGAGCCGAGATACTATAATGGCGACATAGATACGCGGACACGAGATCCTGCGCCAATTCGCGATTCGCCAGGTTCTCATAACCAGTGAGGAGGCAACTCATGGGAGACAAGAGTCCGAAAAACAAAGAGAAGCGCAAGCCGAAGAAAAAGGTCTAGCGTTCAGGCATACCGGGCAGCATAATCTGCTGTCCGGTATCGCGCGTTTCCTCACAAGTTCCTCACAGGGTGCGACCAGCTCGGAAGGCATCGGAGAGATACATTGAACGTCATACTCATGGTTGAGACGTTCGTCGCGTTCATACTCGCGGTGACGATTCACGGCGCGGCGCAGGCGCGGGTGGCCACGCTGCTTGGCGATACGACGCCACGGCTGCGCGGGCGGCTGAGCCTCTTCCCGCAACAGCAGCTATCAGCCATTGGCATCATCGCGGGCATCGTCTTCTCCGTAACCACAGTGGGCGCGGGCATCGGCTGGGGCAAGCCGCTGGAGATCGATGCGCGCAAGCTGCGGATCGGCCCGAACATCGGCACAATTGTGGTCGCGCTCTCCGGCCTCGTCTTCAACGCGCTGCTCGGCGTCGTGATCCTGGTGCTCTTCAATCTACTGCCGAACCTCACCACGTTCGCGCATCAGGCCAATGTCTGTGTCAATAGCGGACTCTTCGGGGGCGAGCTGCAGGGCTGCGTGCAGTCGGTTCCCGGCTGGGCGCTGCGGATTGAGCAGTTCTTCTTCATCTTCGCGCTGACCAACATCGCCATCGCGATTCTCAACATCATCCCGCTGCATCCGCTGGATGGCTATCACGTCCTCTTCGCGCTGCTGCCCACCCGCCAGGCCATCGGCTGGCGTAACTTCGCTCAGTGGGGTGAGCTGCTGCTGCTGGTCATCTTCTTCGTAGTTCCGGTGATTCTCCAGTTCGTCAATATCTCGTTCAGCCCGGCCAATCTTTTCATTGTGCGGCCTGCGGCTACGATTGCGGTGAACCTGATGCCGTTGAACGCGAATCTCTTCGTGCGCATGTGATCTGCCTGAGCCGCCGGGAGTGAGCGCCCAGATGCCATCGCCAGGACCATCACCATCGCCGGATACCGTATCCCCTGCGCCCGCAGCGCTCACCCCCAATCGCTGGCAGGCGGCGCGCTATCGTGTCTGGCAGTTCTGGCGCTCGCTGCTGCCGCGCCCGCTCGACGCCGACGACCAGGCGATCCTCGCCACGCATCTCACGCCGAAAGGACGCGCGCTCTTTGCTACGATGTCGCGCAATGACCAGCGCCACAGCCTGACGGTCTACCGGGCGCTGCGGGCGCGCGGCTGTGACGACGCCGATCTGCTGGCGGCGGCGCTGCTGCATGACTGCGGCAAGGGCGGCGGTCGCGTGCGCCTCTGGGTGCGTCCGCCCTTCGTGCTGCTACGGGCCTTCGCGCCGCGCCTGTTACGCTGGCTGGCGCGTGACGATGCCGCGTGGTGGCGTCGCCCGTTCTACTACGCCTGGCGGCACGCCGATGTGGGCGCCGATCTCGCCGCCGCCACGGGCGTCTCCGCACGCGCCGCGCTCTTCATCCGCACCCACCACCTCCCCAACGGCCCCGCCGCCGAACTGCATGCAGTCGATGACGCGGTATAGCCAGGGGACCAATCGGGCATTTTCGTGAAGGCCAGGAGCATCAGTCTAAGCGCCGCCCGGTACGAAGACATCGCCGATGCTCTGACAGCCGCGCACGCTCAAGCCGTTGGCTTCCAACCGCACACCGCCGCAATAGCCAATCCCAGGTCCGCCACTGAATGGGAACGGCGTATGGCCACTCCTACTCCAGAGCACGCCAATAGCGCACGTAAAACCGTAAGGCTCGATGACGAATGTGTAGTCGGCGTTGTAATCCAGATCGAGAAAAGAGGCAGAAATCGTGGCGGCGGAGCAGTGTTGATACGCCTGGGCAAAGCACGTCTCGACCTGTGTCGCGTCTGACGATGTAACGCGCGAGATGTTACCTTGAACTGTGCCGCAATTGTGACCGATGAGCTGCCAGACCACCGTGGGCCATGCTGGAGGATTGCAGCACGCAAAGATGAGCACCACGATCACGCCGAGAGCTACCAGTTGGATAATGTGCTGGCGTACCCACTCGCCTGGTGGCAGTCGAAAGCGTCGTCCGCGGGCAGGTTCTCTCGTCATATGCTCCTACTTCCTTCACCACTGGCCTCCTGGTGGCTGTCACCTCTTTCGCTCAAAGATACGCCGTTCGCTGGCTCATCCTCTCAACGGAATGGGCGGCGAGCCGACGAGGCGGAGCATGCAGGAGTATGAGATTCCAGGTGGGCATCTGCGGATAAGGCGGTTTGTGTAGCCCGATTGTTCGCCTGGTTGACCAATTGAAACGCCTGTTCGTACAATGGCGTAACGGGCTGAGGAGAAATGGCAGCATCTGGAGGGGACTATGGTGGCAGTTATGAGCGCGCCACAGGATGTACCAGTAGACTCGCCACGGGCGAGCGGATGAGCCGGCGCCCTGGGCTGTCCATCTGCCCGGCTTCGACGGCCCCCTCGACCTGTTGCTCCACCTGATCGAGCGCAACCAGCTTGAAATTACGAGCCATCTCGCTCGTCGCCGTCACCGACCAATTCGTCGCCTATCTGCGCATGTGGGATGAGCCACCGCTGCCACGGCTGGCGGAGTTCGTGGCGATGGCCGCGCGACTCCTGCTCATCAAGTCGCGCAGTCTGTTGCCGCGCCAGACCCGGCAGGAGACCGCTGAGGACGAGAGCGATCCGCTCGACGACGCGGAGCAGCTTCGCCGCCATCTGCTCGAATACAAGCTGGCGAAAGATATCGCCGGGATGCTGCGCGCGCGCGAGTTGGCGGGGCTACAATCGTTCACCCGCCAGGGCGGCTGCTGGTTGACCCGGATGCCGTGCTGCAATGGAGCCCGCCCAAGCTCGTCGGGCTGAACGTGGGCGCGCTCTCGCATGTCTTCCGCCGCGTGCTGACCGAGAAGCGCTTCTCCGAGCCGGAAGAGCTGCCATTGCCGCTGGTGACGGTGGCCGATAAGATGGCCGAGGTCGAGGAGCTACTGGCGCGCAAGCCGAAAGCTGCTGCTGGAAGAAATCCTGCTGACGGCCAACTCGCGCTTCTCCGTCGTCGTGACGTTCCTCGCCGTGCTGGAGATGTGGCACCAGGCGCGCATCCGTGTCGAGCAGGACGAACTCTTCGGCCCGATTTATGTGCTGCGGGCGCCCCACAAGCCAGCAGCAGTGTCGAGACGACGAAGATGTATCTCCACCCGCCGATGAGCCACCCGATGAGCCAGCCCCTGCCGCTCCCGCGAAACCACGCCGCGCCCGACGCTCAGCCTCCCCTACTAGCAAGACGCTGAAGGATACATAAGCCCCGATTACCCGGTCGTTAGAGCCGATGGATGGATGTGTCGAGCGCATGGAACTTGTTCTCTGCAGGGAACGTCTGTCTGCTATGCACGATGAACTATTATACAGGAATGCAGGCAATCGCGGTGAGCGCTGGAGGCAGAGCGATGTATAGCGGAGTAGTCACAAGGGCTTTCTGGCCGCGCGTTGCGGGTGTTGCGGCATGCCGCGTCGTCTGCATGTGCCTGATGTTCGGGATATGCCTGGCGAGTTGCGCGCTGCCATGGCAGGGGACGCCTTCCAGCGACATCCAGGCTGGAGACAGCCAGAACGGCACGGTTATCACGTTGCACCCTGGCCAGATCCTGATGGTGACGCTCGGCTCGACCTACTGGACTATTCAGGGCAGCTCGGATTCCCAGGTGCTTTCCCCAGTCGGCGCGGCGGTCACCTCACCGGAGTCCTGTTCCGCGCCGCCAGGCTCCGGGTGCGGCACGGTCTCGCAGGAGTTTCGCGCCGCCGGGTCTGGCACGGCGCAGGTAACCGCGTCGCGCGTATCCTGTGGCGAGGCCATGGGATGCGTTGGCCCCGCCGGTCAGTACCAGCTTACCGTCCAGGTGATGTCTTCCTAGCTCGCAGGCTCAGGTTGGTGCGGTGTCGCGGGTCAGTCTTTGGCGCCGACCTGGGCACTCTGGCCGTCGCCACGCTGGCTCCCGGCGTGATGGCCATCTGGCTTGCGCAGGTGCATCACTCCATCGAGGATACGGATCGTGACACCCAGCGCGATGATGACCAGCGCGTTGACCGCCAACTCGATCATCGTATTGCGGAACTCATCGGCTGTCAGGGTAGCGCCCGTGCCAGAGAGATACAGCCGCGCGCCGATGGAGAGAATACCGCGTGTGGCTGAGATGACGCCGATAATCAGGAATGGCTCAACCGAGGTATCGCCCTTCTCCACGTACGAGCGGATGGTGCTGAGTAGCTCCATGATAATCAGCACCAGCAGGAGATCGCTGACGAAGTCGAGGACGTCCTGCGCGGCGCTGTTCAGGGGCAGCACTAGCGCGAAGTGGAAGAGCAGGTGGCTGATGCTGAAAGCGAACGCCAGGACGGCCGCTGCGACAAACGCGAGGCCTACCAGCGCATAGACCACCAGATCAAGTCCATTCAGGATGCGTGAGACGAGGAGCCGGACGCCCTTCACATCTCCTTCGGATAGCGCGTGGCTCCCGTTGTTTGGCGCGGTTCTGCGCCAGGGAAGACCAATCATCATGCACTCCTCTGTTCTAACAGCGAAACAGGTAAGTGGCCATTAAAAAGTATTGGCACACGATACCGTATCTCGCTGCTAAAAACAAGAGGACAGTGTGTACAGGAAACGTTCGACGCCGTGCATCTAACTGTTCGACGGCTCTGGCGGAGCAGGCGCTGTGACACCCGCCGTGGCGCGTTCGCCGTCGCTGGCCTGTTGGTCGCCTTTGTGCGCGTCCATCTGGCTGCGCGATCAAGCCATCGAGAATGCGCATGGTGATGCCCAGCGCGATGATGACCAGCGCGTTGACCGCCAGTTCGATCATGGCATTGCGAAAGTCATCGGGCAGTCAGCGTCCCACCCGTGATGTAGAGCCGCGCGCCAACGGAGAGAATGCCGCGTGTCGGCTGAGATGATGCCGATAATCAGGAATGGCTCGACTCGAGGTGTCGCCCTTCTCCACGTACGAGCGAATGGTCCCCAGCAGTTCCATGATAATCAGCACCAGCAGCAGATCACTGACAAAATCGAGGACCTCTTGCGCAATGCTGGCGGTAGGTAAGGCGAAGGGTAAGGCGATATTGAGATTCGTCCAGCAGCTTAAAGATGCAACTGGGCTGATACTGAAGACGAAGGCCAGGACAGCCGCGGCGACGAATGCGATCCCCACAAGCGCGTAGACTACAAGATCCAGCCCATTCAGGAGGCGCAGGATCGCCAGCCTGATGCCTTTCACCTCCCTGTGCGGCTGCTTAATCACATTGCCATTTTCCTGCTGTGTCGCCTGGACAGACGAATCATCACATCGTTCCTCGGTTCTGACCGTAGTGCGGATACACATCTCGAAGCTCATCTGTCTGCCAGAGGAGACAATACGGCACTGCCGAGGGAAAACAAGGGGAATATCAGGTCGTAGCGTCGCGCCAGCGACTCAGCGCGCTATTGACGGCGTAGACGATCAGCATCTGCGCGGGGCCGTAGGTAAGCCAGACCGCGTCGCCAATATGTGGGAAAGCGTATCCTGCCGAATTGCTCGCCCGCGACGAGCAGGTCGCTCGCGAGGAAGAGCGCCGCGCCGAGTCGCCAGCGGAAGAAACGTGTGCGTCTGGATTGCCAGGCCGATGGCGACGCCCGCCGTGGTAGCGCAGCAGCAGCGCATAGGGCAACGCCGCCCAGCGCAGGAGCATCGCGCGCTTGCCGGCCGCGAAACACGACCGCATACCAGCCCGCTAAACCAAGCAGCAAAGCGATGCCCTCGACGGCCCACTGAGCCTGTGCGGCGTCAGCGAGAGTATTGCGATGATATAGGCGATATGCCCCAGCGCGAAGGCTGCCATGCCCGCCAGAAATCCCTGTTTGACGGGCAACGCATCTGCCAGCAGCAGATCGCCAACGAAAGCCGAGCGTCATGCCGAGCGCGACCAGCAGCGCGAAGAACACGACGGCTGGTGTTGCGCGCGCAACCAGATACCAGCTCCACGCCGCCAGCACGAGTATCGCCAGAGGACGCCAGCCCAGCCACGTCAGCCATCGTTGCCGTGATTGCCATGAGGAAGGCCGCCACGATGCTGCTGGGCAGCAACGCCCCCCAGATGACCAGCAGCGCAATCAGCCAGACTGATGCGGCATCGCTATGAATCGCTAAAACATGTGGCTTCCCGTTACTGGCGCGATGGGCGGCGGTTGATACCGTACGGCAATCGCCAGCGATCTTAGCCGCGGCATTCATGCCGCGAAGGTGGCCTATCCTGAAGCGCCGCCTGGCGTACCGAATCCTTACTGCCGCACCTTCGCCTCGGGCGCCTCAGTGACCTCTTTGCTGAACCACATACGCGAGAGTTTGCGCGGCGGATCGATCACCATGCTCCAGAAGCACTGGCCGACGTATGAGGTGAGCGGCAGCCGTTCGGGGCGAATCTCCTGCCCGCCCGCGCGCGTCGTGTTGTTGAGGATCGCCTGGCGCACATCCGCCGCCGTCGAGCCGGGGAAGAGCGTGTAGCCCGCGCCGATGTGCTGCCAGAAGTGCGCGTCGCTGCTGCCGGTGCCCGCGAAGCGCCACTGGCCGTTGAACTGCTTCACCTGTTCGCGCGCCGACGCATTCGCGGGCGAGGGATTGTAGAGTTCGATGCCGTCGATCGGGGTAGCCGCGTGTCAGCAGTTCCTCGATCTTGCGGCGGCTCAGGCTGGGCACCAGTCGCCCCATGGGATGCGGAATGAGGCAGAGGCCGCCCTGCTCCTTGATCGCCTCGATGGCGGCCTCGACGTGCGTGAGAAACTTGCACCGGGCGCTTCATGAAGAGGCCGAGGAAGTGGCCCTGGCGCGTCGTCACCTCGCAGCCCCAGATCATCTCGATATCGCTCCGCTGCTGGTCGATCAACTCCTGGACGCGCTTGCAGCCCTCCATATGGTCGTGGTCGGTGACGGCGATGACCTTTAATCCGCGTTGTTTCGCCACCTCCAGCAGCCGTTGCGGGCTGGCCGTGCCGTCGCCGAGGTTGGTGTGCAGGTGCAGATCGGCCTTCGACATTCCCTGCGCCTCGGCCGACTGCTGCTCTGGCTCCCCATACTCCGGCACAATCAACGGTTTGATTCTCCACGGCCATCTATCCTTCCGCTCGCGCATTATCGCTATCGTGTCTCTTTACGGGCTGGCGGCTGAAGCCGCGCCTAAGCGCCTATCGGCTGCAAAGGCCGCCTGCACGGCCTAAATATAGGCGCAACCAACATCCGAGCCTGCGAAGGCAGGCTCTTGTGGCAGCGCGCAGCCCTTAGCCGCGGTCTATCAGCCGCCAGGGCTATTCTTTCGCGCGTCCCCCTGATGGTACACGACACGCCGCCAGCGGCGCAAGCTCTCCCGCGCATCTTCCGACGGATACGAACCAGCCGGGGCGTGTCGCTCGTTTGTAATTGTAGTATAAACAAGAAACAGCGCAGCCGCGATTGACCCGCCACTTGCGGCAACTGGAATATCATTCTACGATAGAGTCAACAGCATCAGCCGCGAGATTCTCACCAATGAATCTTTCAGAACGGTCTCCATAGAGCAGGTCGGTTATTTGGAAAGGGATGGGCAGACGATGGCAATCAGGAAGAACAACACCGGGGCCGGTGATTTTCTGCGTCGCCATGTGGGATTCGCTCCCAATCCCATCAGCAAACGCAGCCAGGCGCTCCGCTCGCGCCTCGGCGACGCCCAGCGCTACATCTCCGTCTGCCCGTTCTGTGCGGTGGGCTGCAGCCAGCAGGTCTTTGTGCGCGATGGCCGCGTGATCGACATCGAGGGCAACCCCGATAGCCCCATCAGCGCCGGGCATCTCTGCCCCAAAGGCGCCTCCACCTACCAACTGCTCAACAACCCCAACCGGCCCGACGAAGGTGCTCTATCGCGCGCCCGGCGCCGCCGACTGGGAGGAGCGTCCACTCGATTGGGCGATGGAGCGTATCGCCCAGCGGGTGAAGGACGCGCGCGACGCCGATTTCCAGATGAACGACGCCAGCGGCGCGCGGGTCAACCGGCTGGAGACGATAGCCAGCATCGGCGGGGCGACGCTCGATAACGAAGAAAACTACCTGATCGCCAAGCTGCTGCGCAACCTGGGTATCGTCTATATCACCAACCAGGCCCGTATCTGACACAGTTCCACAGTGCCGGGTCTCGGCACAAGCTTCGGTCGCGGCGGCGCCACCACCGCGCAGTGGGATCTCGTCAATAGCGACTGCATCCTGATTCAAGGCTCGAACATGGCCGAGTGCCATCCGGTCGGGTTCCGCTTCGTCATGGAGGCGCGCGAGCGTGGCGCTACGATCATCCATGTCGATCCGCGCTTCACCCGCACCTCGGCCAACGCCGATCTCTACGCGCCGCTGCGTCCCGGCACCGATATCACCTTCCTCGGTGGCCTCATCAACTACGTGCTGGGCGAGGAGAAGTTCTTCCGCGAATACGTCGTGGCCTACACCAACGCCGCCACCATCATCGGCGAAGACTTCCGCGACACCGAAGATCTCGACGGCGTCTTCTCCGGCTATCAGCCAGAGAGCGGGACGTATGACGCCGCAAGCTGGCGCTACGAGATCGGCGAGGGTGGCGTGCCGCTACGCGACGAGACGCTGCAACATCCGCGCTGCGTCTTCCAGATTCTCAAACGCCACTTCGCGCGCTACACGCCGGAGATGGTCGAGCAGGTCTGCGGCACGCCGCGCGATGTCTTCGTGAAGATCGCCGAGACGCTGACCGCCAACTCTGGCCGCGACCGCACGACCGCGTTCTGCTACGCCCTCGGCTGGACCCAGCACACCATCGGCGTCCAGAACATCCGCGCCGCCGCGATGCTGCAACTGCTGCTCGGCAACATCGGCCGGCCCGGCGGCGGCATTCTGGCGCTGCGCGGGCACGCCGCCATCCAGGGTTCGACCGATATCCCAACCCTCTATAACCTGCTGCCCGGCTACCTGAATATCCCCTATGCCTCAAATCGCACCTTTGCCGATTACCTGCTGGTCAATCAGGCGGAGACCGGCTGGTGGAACAACGTGCCCAAGTACGCGGTGAGCATGCTCAAGGCGTGGTACGGCGAGCATGCGACGGCGGAGAACGAGTGGGGCTATCAGTATCTCAACAAGCTGGACGACAAGACCGACTACTCGTACTACCCGATGTTCTTCCGTATGAAGGACGGCGGCATCAAGGGGCTATTCGTCCTCGGCGAGAACTACGCCGTCGGTGGCCCCGGCGCGAAGGTGGAGCGCGCGGCGATGCGCAAGCTCGAATGGTGCGTCATCCGCGACCCGTTCCTGGTGGAGACGGCCAACTTCTGGAAGATGGACGGCGTTGACCCAAGCCAGGTGGATACCGAGGTCTTCTTCATGCCCGCCGCCTGGGCCGCCGAGAAGGACGGCAGCCTGACCAATACCCAGCGCATGCTCCAGTGGCACGAGAAGGCGATTGACCCGCCCGGCGACGCGCGCTCGGAGACGTGGTTCTTCGTCCACCTGGGACGGCGGCTGCGCGAACTCTACGCCGCGAGCCGGAGGAACGCGACCGTCCGCTGCTGGCGATGACCTGGGACTATCCGCTCGAAGGGCCGCTGCAAGAGCCGCGCGCCGAGTCGGTGCTGGAGGAGATCAGCGGCTATACGGTGAGCGACGGCCAGCAGGTCTCGGGCTTCGCCGAGCTGAAGGACGATGGCAGCACCGCCTGTGGCTGCTGGATCTATAGCGGCGTCGTCCCGGCGCAGGGGCGCAACCTCTCCGCCAGCCGCATCAAAGACGGCCCCGACGAGTGGACGAACAACAGCCGCTGGGGCTGGTCGTGGCCCGCCAACCGACGCATCCTCTACAATCGCGCCTCCGCCGACCCCGACGGCAATCCCTGGTCGGAGCGCAAGCGGCTGGTCTGGTGGGATAGCGCCGCCAACGACGGCAAGGGCCAGTGGACCGGCTATGACGTGCCCGACTTCGTGCGCGACAAGGCGCCAACGAGCAGGCGCAAGGCTCGGCGGCAAGGGCGCCGACGGGCTGACCGGCGCCGAGCCGTTCATCATGCAGAGCGATGGCCGTGGCTGGCTCTTCGCGCCGCAGGGCGTAAAGGATGGCCCGCTGCCCGCCCACTATGAGCCGATGGAGTCGCCGCTGCCCAACGTGATGTATAAGCGACAGAACAATCCGGCGGTGATCGAATTCGACCGGCGCCGACAACCCGATGCATGGCACGGATAACCCGGCGTTCCCCTACATCATCACGACCTACCGCCTGACCGAGCATCACACGTCGGGCGCGATGTCGCGCTGGAGTACCTGGCTCTCCGAGCTGCAGCCGGAGCTATTCGCGGAGATCAGACCCCGAACTGGCGGCGGACGCTGGATATCCGCATGGGCGACTGGGTGACGGTGACGACCGCCACGCGCCGAGATCGAGGCGCGCGCGATGGTCACGCGAGCGCATGCAGCCGATGCGCATCGAGGGGAAGACGCTGCACGTGATCGGCATGCCGTACCACTGGGGGCCAGCGGGCGTCGTCGACCGGCGATGTCGTCAACGACCTGATCGGCGTCGCGCTCGATCCGACCTCGAAGATTCACGAGGCGAAGGTCTTCACCTGCGCCATGCGCAAGGGCCGCCGCGCACTGGCACGGCGATCCCATCGGGCGGGCCGCACGCCAGCGTGGCCGAGGGCGGCGCGATCGGCCGGATGGGCAGCGAGGGCGCGGAGATGGCGCGCTTCGACGACATGTGGCCGAGACGCCGCTGCGCTGACGGGCAGTGCCGGAGCGCGGAGCCATGGCGATGCCCAGGTGCGGAGCGACCGGAGCGTCGGAGGCCAACGATGACTAAAGGGTTCTTCACCGATACGACGCTCTGCATCGGCTGCAAGGCGTGCGAGGTGGCCTGCAAGCAGTGGAACCAGCTTCCCGGCGATAACTACGAGTTCACCGGGATGAGCTACGATAACACCGCCGCGCTTGGCGCGACCACCTGGCGGCACGTTGCCTTCGTCGAGCAGATGGGGCGGCAGCCGAATGAGCGCTGGTAACGGCGCGACGGCCATCGCCGAGCGCGTGAGCAGTCCCGCGGTGGCTTCCTCGGCGAGAATCGCTGGCTGATGATGAGCGACGTCTGCAAGCACTGCGCGAACGCGGGCTGCCTCGATGCCTGCCCGACCGGCGCGATCATCCGCAACGAGTTCGGCGATGTCTACGTCCAGCCGGATATCTGCAACGGCTGCGGCTACTGCCAGATCGCCTGCCCCTTCGGCGTGATCGAGGTGAGCCACGACGACGGGCGCGCCTGGAAGTGCACCCTCTGCTACGACCGCCAGAAAGACGGTCTGGAGCCTGCCTGCGCCAAAGCCTGCCCGACCCAATCGATCCAGTTTGGCGAGGTCGAGGAGCTGCGGGAGCGGGCGCGCGAGCGGGTGGGTATGCTGCACGCGCGCGGCGTGACGGACGCCTACCTCTACGGCGTGGATGAGCGGACGAGCGTTGGCCCGCTCAACGCCTTCTTCCTGCTGGTGGATCGCCCGGAGGTCTATAACCTGCCGGAGAGGCCAAAATTGCCACAGGCGCGAGTTGGTATGCACTATCTGGTGACGGGGCTGACGGCGCTGGCGTTTGGCGCGGCGGCGGCGCTGACGCTGCTCGGCGGGAGGCGGAAATGACGATGGAGCGCGGACTACAGGGGCGCAGGCGCGGCGACGGCGTCCGCCAGAGGATAGACGAGCGGCGCGGCTCAGATATCGCCGAGCTGGGGCAGGTAGGCGAGCCTACCAGCTACTACAACCGCCCGATGATCAAAAAGCCGGGATGGAAGTGGTATATCCCGTTCTACATCTTCATTGGCGGGCTGGGCGGCGGGGTCGCGCTGATTGGCGGGCTGGCTGACCTCTTCGGCGGGCGGCGTCACCGGGCGACGGTGCGGCGGGCGCGCTACATCGCGTTGGTCGCGGCGCTCATCAGCCCGCTGATGCTGATCCTCGACCTGGGCCGTCCCACACGCTTCCATCACATGCTGCGCGTCTTCAAGGTTAGCTCGCCGCTCAGCGTCGGCACCTGGATTCTGCTTGCCTTCGGGCTGACATCTGGGGCGCAGGCCGCGCGACAGGCCGCCGAGGACAACTTCATCCTGAAGCGCGAGAGTCGGCTGGGGCGGCTGGCGAGGATTCTGCCTGGCAAACCACTCTCGCTGGCGCAGGCGCTGCTGGGGCTGGGGCTAGGCGGCTACACCGGCATCTTGCTGGCGGCGACGGCCATCCCGCTCCTGGCGACGGCTGGCCTGCTGATGGGGCCGTTCTTCCTGGCGACGGCGGTGGCGTCGGGCGCGGCGGCGCTGGCGCTGCTGGCCGGGCTGCGATTGGGCTGTACCTCCCACGCGGATGCCGCTGATGATGACGAGGAGGCGCGGGCGGATATCGAGACGCTGGCGACACTCAGCACGGCGACCCAGCTTGGCCTGGAGCTTGCGCGCGAGGCGGTGACGCCGCAGACGATTGGCAGGCCGCTCCGCCACGGCACATGGGCGACGGTCTATCGCGTCGGCGCGGTCGGCGGTGGCATGCTGATGCCGCTGGCGCTGCGGCTCCCGGCGCAACTGCGCGGGCGTCCGGTTGGGCGGGCGCTCTCGATCACGGCGGCGACGCTGACGCTTGCAGGCGCGCTGGTGGAGCGGTTCGCCATCGTCGAGGCGGCCAAGCAGTCGGCGGACGATCCCTATGCCTACCAGGAATTCACTGCGGGCAAGGTCGGCTCCGCCCGCCCCACCCCAGAGCAGCAGGCGCTGATGGCCCCCAAAACCAAAGGCGCGAAGCCCCACATCGCCGCGAAGGATACACGCTAAGCGCGTCTCATCACATCACCTTACGCGACTGCCTCCTCACCAGGTTGGCGAGGAGGCAGCGAGAACAGGTGTTGCCTGTTCCATTGAGCGAACAGTGTGCGACCTCAGATGATGAAGCCCGTAATGTCCAAGATGACGTCAGTTGTGCCGGCGTTCGAGTAAATGTCCACTTTGCCAGCGGAACTCAATGCGCAGATGACGAAGTTGGCGATGTTGACTCCGCCTGAGTAATTGAGGTTACTGGATGTGGGTTTTGCCACGCCATCGGCCCAGATCGTCAGGTCGCCGTTCGACGTGGGTACGGCAACCATGTTGGCGATGAGGGCCGTGGCATGCGCGGGCACGCTCAGGCCGCCGACAACGGTGCCAGTAATCTGCGCGACAAGGGTAGATCCGGCGGTCAGTGGGTGGCCACCATTGGTGATGGGCGCGCCGCCCCCTCGGGTGTTAATCACGCGGATCGGATGGGACAGCAGGTTGACCGTTGCCATCGGATACCAGGCGCTGAAGCGGCGGCTATACAGGGAGCCGTTGCTATCAACGTTCATGGCGCCGTTGGCTGCGCTGGTGGTCGGCGCGCCGTTGGCAGAGCCGCCGGATGTGCTAATCAGCAGCAATGGCGCCGCGCCGCGATTGGCATGGGCTTTCACGCCGTAGCCCCTCCCGGCATTGCCACTGGAGTTATGCACGTGCCCGTAGACGCCGGTGTACGACTTATCGACCGAATCATCAAGGTCGAGGAAGCCACCGCCACCAACGCCGTATACCCCATTGTTGTTAAAGCTGAAGCCAGCTACAGCACTTGAATTTACACCAGCATCGCTCTCATCGACGAGCTCAAGCACAGTAAGCACACCGGTTGCCGTCGTCTGGCTCAAGACCGTCATGGCTGTCTCAGAGTTACTGGCGCTACCTAGAGTAAGGGGATCGCCGTTAGCGGCGCGCGCGGCGGGCGCGTGGAGCAACTCGGTTGCTCCCGTCGCGGCCAATGCCGCGACTCCCGCTGCGGCTGGAACGGCCAGTCGCAGCATCGAGCGCCTGCTTCTAGATTTGCCCGCCTCATGTGTTTCATCACTCATGCTGAGTTGATCTCCTCGTTCACTATTCACAAAACACACGTGAACCGGAAACGTCTGATCAAAGACACTTCTGTAAGTCCAAACAGCCCCCTTCCCGCAGTGCTCGCGCGAATACCGCAAGCGCCCACTACTCACACTGTATTCCCATATCACCAGACATCGGTGTGGCGAACGTGCGTCCAGCTAACGAGGCTGGTGACAGGAATATCCCCTAGCGCGTGGTCTGAGAGCCAACCGCAGGGCGGCGCCTCTTACGTTGGGGCGAACCATCGTTTTCTGGTGAACTATCATTTTCTGAGGTGTCTTGCTGGACCTGGGATCCAGCCTCCAGGGGCAATGGCGCGAAAGGATTAGCTTCAACCGCATGTCCATCACGGTGCATTAGGGTGGCGAGCAATCGTGGCGCTACCTGATCCCACTCCTCATGCATGATGGCCAGGCGGATAATGTCGTGATAGGCGCCCTGATAGTAGCGCTGTCCGCGAAAGCGCCCCTCCACACGCGCCCCGAGTTGCAGCAGCGGCGCGAGAGCAATCTGGTTGAAGGCGAAGACATCCATCGAGGCTTTGCGGAGGTCGAAATAGGTGAAGAGGTAGTTGAGGAAGAGAAGGCTGGCCTCCGCCGCCCAGCCGTACCGCACGTAGGTAGGGTGAATCACGATGCTTATGAAGGCCGTATGGTCGAAGGCGCTGAAATCATAGGCAAAGACGTAGCCAACCGGCGCCGACCCGTCAATCGTCTCGATCAGAAGGGTCGTGAGCGCCTTGCTGGAGAGCGATCCATCCAGTTCGTGGGCGTACTGCTCGAAGCTGGGCAGCGTGCGATCCTGCATCCAGAGGTACAGGATTTCTGGATGGGTACGACACTGCCACATAAACCCGTAGTCGGCGCGTGTCATCGGCCTTAGCCGCACCGAGGGACCATCTAATGAGATTGCCGAGGTGGATGGCGCCTTCTCATTCCAGTCTGCCATATCTCCTCACCTTCCCAAACAGAGTGGCTGGCCATGAAAAGTAGGCCAGTCACTCAACCCGCGGACTGCGACCTACTCACTGAACGCTCCAGAGGGCGCCACATCATGCGCCGTAGCGGAAACAGGCGCGATCCCGGCGGCTGTCGTTGCCCCGACTGGACGCGGATCGAATACCTTATGCTGTTTCTGTCTGGTCTTCTCCCACTGAGCGCGAGTACCAGCCAGACGAATGACATCGTGATAGGCGCCCTGGTAGTAGCGCTGCGCTCGGAATCGCCCCTCCTCTTCCGCCCCTGAACGCAGAAGGATACGAATCGAGCGCTGATTGAAGGCGTATTGGTCGCTGCAGACTTTGTGGAGGTCGAAGTAGGTGAAGAGGTAGTTCAGGAAAAGCCAGCACGCCTCTACGCCCCAGCCGATGTTGGTATAGGCGGGGTGGATTGCGACGCTCCAGAACACATATTTGTCGAAGGGGTTGTAGTCGTAGGCGTAGATAAACCCAATCGACTCCGGGGCGGTGCGCAGCTCGATAATCAAGAGGGTGAGCGTGTGGCCCGCGAGCGTCGCATCCAGCTGTTGCGCATACTGCTCGAACGTGGGCAGTGTCGAACCCTGAGTCCACAGATGCATGATCTCAGGGTGGCTGCGGCATTCCCAGAGGAAGCCGTAATCATCTCGTGTGATTGGTCGGAGCCGTACCCGGTGTCCATCCAGTGATATCGCGGAGACCGGGAATGGATTGTCCTGATTCTCCATCGCGTCTTATCACCTCGGTTGAGGTGGTCTGGGAGCGGATACCGTGTGCCATTCCAGCGTCAGAGCGTCCTGAACACCACACCACATCATCGTATCAGCATAACTACTCAGTGCCGACTGGGGGATCACGTATCACTCGGTGTGTACAACCACTCAGTGAGTCCAAGCATAACTACCGAACAGAGCACCGTCAGTAATCTGACTCACATCTCTTCTGTGAACTAGCTCCCAAATTAGGCGCTTCAACCAGCATCGGCTTGCGGACGAACTCACGATATCCTTGAAGGATTTGCGCCCCCGATATGGGCAGGCACACGACGCATTCGTTATGAATTCAGTGGTATTGCCGCCAACTGGGCACCCCCATGATCCTTTCCAAAACCCAGCATAGGCTGCACAATTGTCACGAACCAGTGAGAATCCGTAGAGCTGCTCGTAATACCACCCGTAAGAACGACCAAACGGCAGATCATGAGGCGTAGGAGTGGTCATCAGGCCGGGGGATGGCAATCCCAAGACGAAAGGCGCGAAACGATACATCGCCGCGAAGGATACACGCTAGAGCAACTTTCATAGTGCTTGAGCAGGCAGGACGTAACCGACGTGAGCGAACCAGGCGCGCGCATCAGCCGGGGTGATCGCGTTAAGCGCCGCCCGCACCGCCTCCCAGAGCGCCTCCGTGGTGCGGGCGACGAGCCGGCGCAGGAGGGCTTTGAGCTTGGAGAACGCCTGCTCACTCGGCGTGAAGTCGGGCGAGTACGGCGGCAGGAAGAGCAGTTCGCAGCCGCGCGCTGTGAGGGCCTGACGGATGCTGGCGGCCTTATGGACGCTCAGATGATCGAGCACACCCATCACGACCACTTGCCCCGGTCGCAACGTCGGCCCGCGTTCCTCGGCGATGTACCACACAAAGGCCGGCGTATGCATCGCTCCCTCAATGAGCCAGGGCATGCGCAGCCCCTCAGGGGTCAAGGCCGCCACCAAGGTGGTGTTCTTGCCGAGATTGCGCGGCACCGAGCCGGTCGCCCGCTGATCATGCGGCGCCCAGCCGTAGAGGCGGGGCAACGAGGTATGGGCGCCGCTTTCGTCGACGAAGACGAACTGGGCTGGATCGAGCCGGGCGACCGCCTCCCGCCAGGCGGTGCGCGCTTGCTCGTCACGCACGGCACGGCTGCCAGGGACTTTTTTTATGCGTCCATCCCAGGCGGCGCAGGGCGCGCCACACCATCCCACATCGTCGCCTCGCTGAGCTGCTGCCCATGGCGCTCGGCCCACCAGGCGCAGTGCTCCAGCACCGTCGCATCGGGTGCGGCCTGTAGCCGGGCCAACACGATTGCCTCCTGCTCACGACGGATCGCGCGCGGGCGGCCTGGACTTGGTCGGTGCGCCAGGGAGCCCGTCTCGCGCTGCTGCACCACGGCACCACCGCCGTTTCACGGTTGTCACCGCCACCTCAAAACGGCGCGCGGCTTCTCGCATGGGCTGACCGTGTGCCATCATTGGCCACCGCGCGCACCAGGCGTTCTTCCAGATCGGTCGAATAGGCACGCATGTGCTGCTGCCTCGCACATTCCGTGCCCGTGTCTGCCTCTGCTTTTCGCAAGGTGCTCTAAGGGCAGCTATGCGGCGACCCCATCTCGCCTCTCCAACGATCTCTATGACACTGTGAATTGACAATGCCAACTGAACACAGTACATTGTATCTGCGTTATTTTGCTATCGTTGTATGCAATCTGATAATGCCTGGGACAGACTGGTAGACAGGCTGCTTCTAGAAACGATGTCTAGACGGAGGCGGATGTGAAGAGTCGATATGATGAGGGTATACATGACCAGTCAGACGTAGCTATTTCAACAAGACGGCGGAAACTCGTTTGGCGTATAAGCACCATTGCTGTTATTGTCGCGGTCGTTGCGGGTGTATTGGTGGGTATTCATGTCGTCTCCTCGTCTAAGTAGGTAGCCAGAACCGCATGGACCAGATCCTGCAGCGAAGGCCTGTAGAGGAGGGACAGGCGATGCAGTTGCAGATGAGTGCGACAGAGTGGGACGACTTGGAGCGGGCGCAGCGCAACGAACGGCGCGTGCGCCACTGGCGGCGCTACCAAGCCATCCGCTTAGTGGCGCAGGGACAGACGCCGGACGAGGTCGCCGCCGTGCTGGGGTGCCGGCGATCAAGTGTGTACAACTGGCTCGCGGCATGGAAGAGCCGGGGGAGTCAGGGACTGGCTGAACCGCGCCACGGCGGACGGCAGCGGCGGGTAGATGGCTCAGGGATCGTCCAGCTCGAGAGGCTTCTGGCCATCGATCCGCACGAGTTGGGCGAACAGGCGACGAATTGGACGGTTCCCCTGCTCCTGACCCATCTGAGTCGCAGGGGGTATGCAGTGAGTGAGCATACGCTGCGGCGGACGCTGCATCGGTTGGGATGGCGCTGGAAACGGCCCCGCTACGAACTGGGGCGGCCCGATCCCGCCTATGAGGTAAAAAAAACGCGGTTGTGGCGCAAATGAGCCAAGTGCTCGCCGAGGGAGGCGAGGTGTGGATGGCCGATGAGACCATGTTACGCGAGTTTCCGCCCCTGCGCGCCTGTTGGACCCGACGCGGCGAACAGGCGAAGGTGGTGGTCAGCGGGCGCAATCCCCATCGTCTGCTGCTGGGCGCGCTCAACATCGTGAGTGGCCAGCTGGTGCGGCTCATCCGCGCACACGGGCGGACAGCCGACGTCCAAGCGTTTATTGAGCAGCTGGGCACAGTGCGTCCCCACATTCCCAAACTGGTGGTGTGGGACAATGCGCCCCCGCATCACCCCAAGGTGGTGCGCCACGCCGCTGAGGCGGCGCACATCCGGCTCGCGTTCTTGCCGTTTCGTGCCCCCGAACTCATGCCGTGTGAAGATCTCTGGCGCCAACTCAAGGCGGTGGTCGCCGCCAACCGGGCGTATGCTGATATCACGGAGTTAGCCGAGCGGGCCCTGGCGTGGTTGGACGCTATCCCTCCGGCTGATCGGTTACGGCGAGCAGGCGTCACCTCGTCCAAGTTCAATTGGTTACCGACTTAGTGGTGATGTGAAGGACCGTGCCATTGGGGCGAATGTAACAGTGAGCGGGACCAACGTTCCCAACAGCATGAAGGCCGTGACAGTTCCTGCTCAGCCGAAATTCATTGCCGGATTTACTCCGCTCGGTTCAACTATTGATATTACACCCAGTGGTGGTCTTCCCGCCCCAGTCACGTTGCGCTTCAAGTTGGACACACCGCTCAGTGGTACAGCGGTTGTGTTCATTGGGACGAGCGAGTCCGTAAATGGCCCATGGACACTCATGAAGCCAACCATCTCGCAGGATGGACTGTACGCAACGGTACAGGCCGCTCATTTGTCACTCTTCCACTTTGTGCAGATAGATCCCAGTGGCATTATTAACTTCTTCAAAGACACTATTGGCGGTGTTACGAGCGACCTCTTCACTACTGCTTCGCCACCGAATTGCAACCTTGACTGGTACAAGGAAAGCCAGGCGCAGCGCGATAACTACACCATCGGTTTGACTAGCAAGTCGGGAAAGTCAGCGTTGTACTGGTGTTTCGGCAAGGAAGGATCCCAACGAATACTCAAGATTGTCAACCGTATGCGCTATCCGCTGGATATTTCACACCCAGGTTTCACATTCATGAGAACCAGCGGACCTCATTTGCAACTCGACGCAGAACAACTCGCGCGACTCGGAGTGGGAGATGATCTTATTCTCTTCCCATTCGAAGAAGCGGATTTCTCGGTTAATCTTCCTCCCGGTGTGGATGCAACGCTTACCAGCGAGTCATCACCCCTGACCGAAGGTCTCGGTTTTTTTGAGTCGGCTTTGACCGTTGTTCTGGCTATCGTGGCAGCAGTCGAAAAAGTCGTGGTCGAGGTCAGTGAGACTGCCGTCACCATCTTTGAGGATGGAGAGCGTACCACTGTAGTTATTTCATCCACAAAGACGACTATAGAACTTGTAGATACGCTCTCGTATATCATCAATAAGTTCCTTGATTACAAGGATTGCTTCAACACATTCGCAGCTCTGGCAAGCACTCATAACTTCGGGGCATTCGTCGGGTCGTTCCTTGGTTCTTGCATTAAGGATCATATCGAAGACGGTATCAAAGCGCTCGTACAGGGGTTAGGGGTAGTGGCCGCCTTCGCAATAACCGGTGCCGTTTCCTTGATCTTGAGTTTTGGGGCTGTCATTAGCTACGTGATCGGTTTCGGTAACGATTGGAATGATAGCCAACAGGATGCCGCTCGCTATAATATTGAGGTGAGTAGAACGCGAGCGCCCATTACCCAGCCGCCTACGCCTCCTCCAGGTGGACCGCCACCCACGCCGCACGCTGTCAACGCATACGACAACTATGGCCAATCGGATCTCGCCCCAGGACATGCGATGTGTGGTAATCCTTTAACCCCCTGTCAATGCCAGGCGGAACAGGTACGCAAACGTTCACAGTGCCTGCTGATGTCGCTACATTGAGTAGCGCCAAAGTACACATAGACCCAGCATCCGTAACCGCACATATGAGCGTTGCAGTGAACGGCACTGTCAAAGCTACAACATCTGCTGCGGCAGTGGGAGACACATACTTCAATTTCGGGCCGATTAGCGTACATGCTGGTGATACGGTCAAGCTATCAATCATGTTTACCGCAACCTATGGCAAGATTATTACCCTCTATACGGTCGGTAACCCTGGCGGAAGTTCACCGCATCGAACAGTTGCCCGGAATGGTCGCCAAATTTCTCCGACCACAACCTCTGGTTTACGGGCAGTCGTATCCGGCATGAGTTAGTACTGTGAGTCATTCGCCGTGGGACGGACCATGGTGAATGGGTGAAACACTATGCTTGCTCATTCGCGTTGGCCTCTGCCGTGTTGAGGACACCCGCGACCGCGCGCATGAATGGCCCCGGCTGCTTGGAGGAAGGGCAGGTGGCCCGCGTCGGGGAGCGTTACCGTGACCGCGCCATGCTCGCCCAGCGCGTCCGCCGCCCGCTTGGTGTCGGCCTCTGTCAAGCGCATCCAGTGCGCCGCGGAGCACGATGGCGGGCGCCGTCACCGACTTCGCCGTCGCCATCAGGTCATCGCGGCAACTGTCGAGGCTGTGCCAGAGGGCCGCGAAGGCCGCCACCGAGGCGGATACTCGTCGCGGGCGCGTTGCTCGCGCCGTCGCAGGGCAATCTCGGTCGTCAGCGGTGTATTTGGCCCCAGCGCCAGCGAGGTCAGGATTGGCTCCAGTCGCCGCAGTAACGCCGGATTCCCCAGCGCGCGCCCCGCCAGCCGACCCACACGGCCACCCGCGCCAAAGCCGAGCGGGCCGGAAAGCGCCAATCCCAGCACGCGCTGTGGATGCGCCGCCGCATAGAGAATCGCCGCCGTCGCGCCGATGCCGTTGCCCAGCAGCACCGCACGCGCGATGCCCAGGCTGTCCATCCACCCGGCGAGCGTCTCCGCATAACTGGCCGCGCTGTAGGTGAAGGCGTCGGGCGCCGGGCTTCTCCGAGGCGGCCGAAGCCGGGCCAGTCGAGGGTGAAGACACGCCGCTCGGACGCGAAGTGTTCGAAGATGGTGGTGTAGTCTTGCCAGGCGAACGCGGCGGCGGGCAGCACGATCAGCGGCGCCCGCGCCAGCAGCGCGCGCGGGGTGTCATTCATCGCCACGCCAGCCGCACGCCACGCACCGCGACGCCACGCTCGACCAGCGTGACCTCCGGCTCTGCCGCCGACGACTCCGAACTCATGCTCGCTCCATTCCGCCTAGATCACGTAGTCGTTGCCCGATTCCTCGTCCCACTGCGGCTCCAGCTCCTTGGCCGAGCCGGGGCGAATCTGGAGGCGGGCCGGTTCGCCATCACCACCGAGCACTCGGGCAGCATTCGAGGCCACCAACGCCATCCGCCGATCCTGCTGTCATGCCGAACGTGATGTCCCCAGCACCGAGCGCCGACGCCGATCGTGGCGTTATCCTCGATGGTCGGGTGACGCTTGACGCGCCCATCGCCGCGATGCTTCCACCAGCCAGTCGCGCCGAGTGTAACCTGATG
>CAVQGK010000002.1:0-89746 GCA_963712005.1 uncultured Chloroflexia bacterium
GCGTTAACTCGACAAAATAATTGCCTTCCATCCATTTATTATTTCTAATATTAAAACATGATGACATTCTGGAACTTCACTTCCATAGAGGCGTCCAAATTTATTTTAAAATCAAGAAAGGTTAGGGTTTCTCTACCGAGTAATCTAAATGATCCTGGCGAATTAAAATACGAAAATAGGCGATACTCCTGGTTATATATTAGAAAACGATTCCTCAACGACGTTATAACCTTTCAGAGTACTTAAAAGCTAATATGGAAAAATTATCTGGAAGAAGCGGTCAACATGGCATTTCTGATTTATCGGCCGATGATAAAAAGGAAATCATTGAACATATCAATCTATCAAATTTCGATATTTACTAACCATTTCATTGATATTTAGACATAGTTAATAATATATTGAACATGTTTTTCCCTGAAGAAGGAGCGAACTTTATCCGGGGAATGCTGCAACCTTCGCATGAATCCAAGCACTTTGATTTCCATATCTCTTTGCCCCCAAAACGACTTCCGCCCCATTTCTCCCTTCAGCGCATTCCACACGAGTTCGTCTGGATTGAGTTCGGGGGAATAAGGCGGGAGAAAAAACAAGCGAAGCCGGCCCCCTGTTTTATCCAGAAATTCACGCACGAGTTTGGATTTGTGCGCCGGATGTCCATCCGCAATCAGAAACACTTTTCTCTTGCAAGTGGAGAGCAGTCTCTTCATGAATTCAACGAACTCCTTTGCTCCAAAGGTTCCCTTGGTCATCATGAATCGAAATTCGCCCCTGGGACTTATGGCGGACACAAGATTCAGGCCGAATCGTTTGCCCGTGGCTTTGATAACCGGGGTTTTACCCACCCGTCCCCACGTTTTCCCTACCTGTGCGTCCGAGCGGACTCCCGACTCATCTTCAAAGAAAACCTCAGCTTTTTCACGTTTAGCAAGCTTTTGAATCTTTGGAAACTCTTCCTTAAGCCAGCTTTTCACAAGCGTTGTGTTCTGCTCGTAGGCTCTTTGCAAGGGGCGTTGAAAGCTAAGGCCTATCTTCGCCAGCACCCGACTTACCGTAATCTTGGAAAGATTGATTCCAAACCGCCTGCGAATAAATTCTTGAATTAAGGCGCAACTCCAAAGGGCAAACGGCATTTTCATCTGCTCCGGGGTCTTGTCAACTATCGTGTAATACAAAATTCGCATTTGATGCCCATCCAGAATCGGAACACGCCCAGGAGCTTTCTTGCGTTTGAGATTGGCGTAGCCCCCATCAGCAAAGCGTGAAAGCCAACCATAAACGGTTGTTCGATTGACGCCAAGGGTTTTGGCAATGACCTCGGGGCTGGTTCCCTTTCGAATTTGGCTGACCGCCCGGATACGAAGTTGGGCCAGAGCTTCTCAATCCATTCTGCGCGCATCGTTTTGTCTCATCCCCTTAAACTAACTTAATTCGCAAAATCCGTGTTGACATATCATTGAAATGATTAGTAAAAAATAATGCCCGGACAGTTCCGCTTTAATTTAAATCGTCTTTATAGTGTTTTTTCTTGTTGCGTTCATGAGGAAGGGGACTCAAATATATTTCCATCCCGCGTCAGTAATCCAGCAGTTTGGTCCCACTATGCGAGCAATCATTTTGGGGTAGCATTTTCATTAAACGAGAATTTTTTTGAGTCGAAGCGTGATTTTTCACAAGTTACGATATTTTGGTTCTGCACGAACATTGAAGCTATCCATTAAGACTGACGGAAATTCTTTTCCGCAAACGCTGGATCGGGATTTTACCAAAGAATTGTTTGAAACAATCGCATTTTCAAAACATATCACTTGGAAATACGAATCTGAATGGCGAGCGCTATATCCATTGTCGAATGCAGAGTACGCCCGCTGAGAGAGATTCTTTCTATTTAAGCTAAAAAATAAATATTCTGACGTTTTAGGCAAGTGTAATTTTTGGATGTCGAAACACTGGAGAAAGATATAAGGGAAATAATTTCTTTGGCCGGATCAGAATTGGGAAGACAATTAGATTTCAATAAAGCTTCGGGAATCCCCGCGCTCTATACTTTACACAGGCTCTCCTTTTCCATGTATTAGAAGTTGAATGCGCAGTTAACAACGCGCTCGAACCGTCATTTGCAGGTTACGCCCGGTTCGGGGGCGATTTGGCGGGCTATCTCAGTCGCTTCGCTCCTTGCGAAGCGCACGCCAAATCTTGCTCGCAAACATTCGCTTCGCTCATGGTTCGCGAGCGCCCGCTCACCTGGTCAATTCTTCGTGGTCCGCTCTTCACCCGCAAATGCGGCTCAGCGCGGCGTTATGTTGCAAACCCAGACTAACTCTTCGCGGTCAAGCAAGTGGGTTAGGGTTTTGCCGTTCAACGATCTGCCCGTTGCTATTAAAACCAAATAAAAACAATATAAATACAAAGCCCCGCGCCCAGATTTACGATATAACGATATGAAGCGAAACAAAACCAATTCAATTTGTGGCTCCAATTATTTTGCCTCGGTCCCATTTAAAGTCCCCGATAGGGGATCCGTAAATCCCTCGCCTTTAGGCGAACGGGTACATTTGGTTCATGAAAGCATATAAGCACGGACCGCACACGGTTTGGGACTGCAAATATCACCTTGTTTGGCTTACGAAATACAGGTATTCGGTGCTTACGGGAGACATATCCGTGAGGACGCGGGAGTTATTGCGAGAGATAGCTATGAGCCTAGAGATGACGATTTTTGCAGGAGCCATCAATCGGAATCATGTGCACATGCTGATTGGCATCCCGCCCAATATATCGGTTAGCCGGGCGGTGCAGTACCTGAAGGGAAATAGTTCTTACAAGCTATTATCAGAGTTCCCGGCCTTGAAGAAGCGGTATTGGGGGCAGCATTTGTGGGCGAGGGGATACTGGGTTGCGTCGAGTGGAAATGTAACGGACGAGATATGGAAGAAGTATATCGAAGAGCAAAAACCGGAAGAACCGGATGATAACTTCAAGGTGGTGTGAGTTGCATTTGTCGGCCGAATGGCCGACCGTTACCGCCGGCTTCAGCCGGTTTTCGAAACCCTCGCCTTTAGGCGAGGGTTGTTCATAACAGATAATTTCGCGTTCAATAACGATATTTGAATTAAAATGAAAATAAAACATGGTCTACCCGTTTCAACATAACAACGCGCTCGAACCGGCGAACCCTCGCCGGGGAGCCTCGGGGGCGGTTTGGCGGGGTTCGCGGAAAGCAACCGCTCGCAAGCTCGCCGCCTTCCGCGAACCGCACGCCAAACCTTGCTCGCAGGCTCGAAAATCTCACTGTGCTCGATTTTCAATGCTGCGAGCGCCCGCTCGGCTCAACACATCTACCGCCGCCACTTCTCCGCAAACCCGTTCGGGTTCGCGGCTCAGCGCGGCGTTATATGGGCGAAGTTTAAAGCCTCGAAGCCTAACGGTTTTTGGCAGCGACGATACTGAGCAATTCCTTTCTTTTGGGATTTGAATTCGTTGTTGTGGCATTTAAGGTTATAAATTCGATATTTGTGGAAAGATTTATGAAAGATTTTCCGTCCAAAAAATATGACTAGGAAATTTTAAGATTTGTATTAGCATTCAAAAAATGCTTATTCGTGCCGGTTATGATATATCCTTTGATTATCCTGCTCCGACTTCTGTTGTAATAATGCTCTTTATGCATCCATCTCGATTTTCAGACATTCGTAAACCAGAACATTTTCAAGTATTGCCATTTGTCCCTTGCTCCGAATATTTTGATTTATACGGAAATCGCTGCACGCGTGTATTTGTTTCAGAGGGCCGCACGTCTTATCGTAATGAAGTCTTGGTTAACGATAATGGATTACCCGATACACAGGCATGGGGTGCCAGGCAGCATAACGTTGAAGAATTACCGTCCGACACCTTGGTATATTTACTGGCCAGTCGCTACTGTGACACGGACAGCCAATTAAGTGAGATAGCAAAGGATCTGTTTTACAGCACGCCCTTGGGTTGGCCTCGTGTACAAGCAATATGTGATTATGTTAATAAACATATTCACTTTGATTACATGCAAGCTCGCTCTAACCGGACAGCATCAGAAGCGTTTCGTGAATCTGTTGGTGTTTGTCGCGATTACACGCACTTGGCAATTTCGTTTTGTCGAATTATGAATATTCCAGCACGTTATTGCACTGGATATTTAGGTGATATAGGAGTGCCATTAGTGCCTCCAATGGATTTTAGCGCATGGTTTGAAGTATACCTTGGTGGGCGGTGGTATATATTTGATGCAAGGAATAATATGCCACGTATTGGTCGCCTTTTGATTGCTCGCGGCCGCGATGCAGCAGACGTCCCGTTGACCACCTCTTTTGGGCTCAACCAGCTTGCTGATTTCAATGTTTGGACTTATGAAGAGCCAGCTAAAGATTTAATTAAAGAAAATAAATGGATTTAAAAAATTATAAAAAATGAAGAATGCGTGCCATATAACCACGCGCTCGAACCGGCGAACCCTCGGCGGGGAGCCTCGGGGGCGGTTTGGCGGGGTTCGCGGAAAGCAACCGCTCGCAAGCTCGCCGCCTTCCGCGAACCGCACGCCAAACCTTGCTCGCAGGCTCGAAAATCTCACTGCGTTCGATTTTCAATGCTGCGAGCGCCCGCTCGGCTCAACACGTCTACCGCCGCCACTTCTCCGCAAACCCGTTCGGGTTCGCGGCTCAGCGCGGCGTTCTACGGTCTGATATGGCAATTCTGCGTCTTCATTGCTTTGGCGTGAATTTGACATTGTATCCCATTTGAGGTATATTCCTCAAAAACAATTGGGAGCTAAGATGTCTAAAGCTGCAATGATACGCGCAAGAACTGACGAAGTCTTAAAAGATAAAGTGGAAAGCATATTTCATAAATTGGGATTATCAACAACTTCTGCGATCAATTTATTTTATCATCAAGTTGTTTTAACAAATGGAATCCCTTTCGATGTTCGAATTCCTAATGCCACAACGCGGAAGGCAATGTTCTCTGCAAAAACTGGGAAAACCGTGAAAGGATTCAGGGATGTTGATGAACTTATATCCAATCTTGAATCCTAATGCTAAATCCCGAATATTCAAAGCAGTTTAAAAAGGATTATAAACGAGCCGAGAAACGCGGCTTGAAAATTGAAGAACTAAAGATGGTAATGCGCCGCTTAGCTTATGGCGAAGTTCTTGAGGCAAAGTATCACGATCACGTTTTACAAGGAAAATATAAAGGATTTGGGGAATGTAATGTCCGTCCAGATTTGTTGCTGATTTATCTGAAAGAAGAAGAAAATAAAAGAATAGTTTTTGTTCGAACTGGTACGCATTCTGATCTTTTCGAATAATTAAAAAATATGATAAGATGGATTTATAGCCGTAGAACCACGCGCTCGAACCGCCGAACCCTCGCGCGGGGAGCCTCGGGGGCGGTTTGGCGGGGTTCTCGGCCGCCTGCGGCGGCCTGCGAAGCCACGCCAAACCTTGCTCGCAGACTCGAAAATCTCGCTGCGCTCAATTTTCAATGCTGCGAGCGCCCGCTCGGCTCAATACATCTACCGCCGCCACTTCTCCGCAAACCCGTTCGGGTTCGCGGCTCAGCGCGGCGTTATACGGAAAAAATAATTAGTATATATCAACTTATGTCTTCAACATAAATTCAAAAGGACGCTGCAATTTATGAAAAAAACAATTGCCTTATTATTATGCTTAATGGTCGTTTCCTGCATAGATTCAGGTAATGAACAAAATTCAATTCAACTGAATTCTGCAACCGCAAGAATGCAAGGTCAATTTAATGGCAACTGTAATAAAGACTTTAATAACGAAATATACGGAACACGGGACTCTTTAAAAATTATTTTAAAACGAGAGATTTCATCATGCGCCACTCCTAATATTCAGGCACAAGTTATTGGTGACACGATTTTTATTGATTCGAACAATCAAATATGCCAACCTCCCAAAATATTCGGATTGTTTTATTATTGTTTTGCAATTCATAACGTAAATAGAATAAGAATCAAATCCGATATTATCGATACAACTGTTAGTATTAATACGATATCCAATACGAACGAACAAATTGATAGCTGTATTTTAAATTAAAAAAAATTATGAAGGCCAATCCGTATAACCACGCGCTCGAACCGCCGAACCCTCGCGCGGGAGCCTCGGGGGCGGTTTGGCGGGGTTCACGGCGGGAGCCCAATGGGTCCCTGGCTCGCCCGCGTTGGGAAATGTACGCGAGCTCGCCATCCCATGTCCCGCCGCGAACCGCACGCCAAACCTTGCTCGCAGGCTCGAAAATCTCGCTGCGCTCGATTTTCAATGCTGCGAGCGCCCGCTCGGCTCAACACATCTACCGCCGCCACTTCTCCGCAAACCCGTTCGGGTTCGCGGCTCAGCGCGGCGTTATGTTGCAAACCCAGACTAACTCTTCGCGGTCAAGCACGTGGGTTAGAGTTTTGCTGTTCAATGATCTGCCCTTTGCTATTAAAACCAAACAAATGACAATGTAAATACTTAGCCCCACGCCAAAATTAACCCTTTTACGGATATGAAGCCAAAACAAAAAAAAATCAATTTGCGGCTCCGATTATTTTGCCTTGGTCCCATTTAAAACAGATAATTTCTCGCTCAATAACGATATTTGAATTAAAATGAAAATAAAACATGGTCTACCCGTTTCAACATAACCACGCGCTCGAACCGGCGAACCCTCGGCGGGGAGCCTCGGGGGCGGTTTGGCGGGGTTCGCGGAAAGCAACCGCTCGCAAGCTCGCCGCCTTCCGCGAACCGCACGCCAAACCTTGCTCGCAGGCTCGAAAATCTCACTGCGTTCGATTTTCAATGCTGCGAGCGCCCGCTCGGCTCAACTCGTCTACCGCCGCCACTTCTCCGCGAACCCGCGCGGGTTCGCGGCTCAGCGCGGCGTTATGTTGCAAACCCAGACTAACTCTTCGCGGTCAAGCAAGTGGGTTAGGGTTTTGCCGTTCAACGATCAGCCCGTTGCTATTAAAACCAAATAATAAACAATGTAAATACAAAGCCCCGCGCCCAGATTTACGATATAACGATGTGAAGCGAAACAAAACCAATTCAATTTGCGGCTCCAATTATTTTGCCTTGGTCCCATTTAAAACAGATAATTTCGCGCTCAATAACGATATCAATTACTAACCATTTCATTGATATTTAGACATAGTTAATAATATATTGAACATGTTTTTCCCTGAAGAAGGAGCGAACTTTATCCGGGGAATGCTGCAACCTTCGCATGAATCCAAGCACTTTGATTTCCATATCTCTTTGCCCCCAAAACGACTTCCGCCCCATTTCTCCCTTCAGCGCATTCCACACGAGTTCGTCTGGATTGAGTTCGGGGGAATAAGGCGGGAGAAAAAACAAGCGAAGCCGGCCCCCTGTTTTATCCAGAAATTCACGCACGAGTTTGGATTTGTGCGCCGGATGTCCATCCGCAATCAGAAACACTTTTCTCTTGCAAGTGGAGAGCAGTCTCTTCATGAATTCAACGAACTCCTTTGCTCCAAAGGTTCCCTTGGTCATCATGAATCGAAATTCGCCCCTGGGACTTATGGCGGACACAAGATTCAGGCCGAATCGTTTGCCCGTGGCTTTGATAACCGGGGTTTTACCCACCCGTCCCCACGTTTTCCCTACCTGTGCGTCCGAGCGGACTCCCGACTCATCTTCAAAGAAAACCTCAGCTTTTTCACGTTTAGCAAGCTTTTGAATCTTTGGAAACTCTTCCTTAAGCCAGCTTTTCACAAGCGTTGTGTTCTGCTCGTAGGCTCTTTGCAAGGGGCGTTGAAAGCTAAGGCCTATCTTCGCCAGCACCCGACTTACCGTAATCTTGGAAAGATTGATTCCAAACCGCCTGCGAATAAATTCTTGAATTAAGGCGCAACTCCAAAGGGCAAACGGCATTTTCATCTGCTCCGGGGTCTTGTCAACTATCGTGTAATACAAAATTCGCATTTGATGCCCATCCAGAATCGGAACACGCCCAGGAGCTTTCTTGCGTTTGAGATTGGCGTAGCCCCCATCAGCAAAGCGTGAAAGCCAACCATAAACGGTTGTTCGATTGACGCCAAGGGTTTTGGCAATGACCTCGGGGCTGGTTCCCTTTCGAATTTGGCTGACCGCCCGGATACGAAGTTGGGCCAGAGCTTCTCGATCCATTCTGCGCGCATCGTTTTGTCTCATCCCCTTAAACTAACTTAATTCGCAAAATCCGTGTTGACATATCATTGAAATGATTAGTAAGATGGATTACAATAAAAATATAAAATATATGAAAATAAAACATGGTATAGCCGTAGAACAACGCGCTCGAACCGGCGAACCCTCGCGCGGGAGCCTCGGGGGCGGTTTGGCGGGGTTCGCGGAAAGCAACCGCCTGCAAGCTCGCGGCCTCGCGAAGCCACGCCAAACCTTGCTCGCAGACTCGAAAATCTCGCTGCGCTCGATTTTCAATGCTGCGAGCGCCCGCTCGGCTCAATACATCTACCGCCGCCACTTCTCCGCAAACCCGTTCGGGTTCGCGGCTCAGCGCGGCGTTGTGCAGTCTAAAAAAAGCATTACTAACAAATGCATTGATATTTGGACATTCGACACAGCTTTCACCCTTTAAAATCAAGATTTTCATGTCGTAAAAGTCCATATGTCATCGCATTCATTAGTATATTCCGGATAGGCCGTGAACCCGTGAATTCGATTTAAAACGAAAATGAAAATGAAAAACAGCGCTAATCTCAAAAATTTTCGACATTGTTTTGTTGCCTTGACGACGAAAATATGTTGTACCATTACAGAATGAAAAGAAAGATGTTCACCGGCTCGAAGGTGGAAGAATTTGGAGGTGGAAAATGAAAAACGCGATCTGGACCATTTGTTTCGCTATTGGAGTTTTATCAGCGCAGACGCGGCCATGGGGTTTTGACAAGGATACAGTATATGAAACAATAATAGGATCCGGAAATCCAATTGTAGACACGCTTACCATTTTCAATAATTCTCCTGATACCCTGTATTTTGACACTGCAACTGTTGAATTGGTTTATCCACCAATTCAAAATCCATCTATCTATCTATCTTTTGAAAATGAAATAAGCGGTCCGCTCATATCTCTTTTTTCGCCAGATGATGGGGAGCCTTCATCTGGAATGAAACAATTAACCGTTCCTCCGAATTCCAGCCATTTATTTGATAACATTCAAATATCTGCGAATACGGCGGGAGATGATAGCCTTACGGCGCGAGTTGTTTTTTATTCTGGTTCAACCTCTGACACGGTTTATGTTAAGGGGATTGCTCAGGGTTGCTGTGAGGCCGTCAAGTATCCAACGAGAGCGCTTCATCCTTTCCCATTGAATACGGCTATCCCCCGTGACGCCAATGGCAGAGCGGTGACCTATCCCCATTCAACCACAATATTAAAGGCCACCAAGTCCGCAATGAATTTTCAATCCCCGTAAAGGAGGCAATATGCGAAACTGAAATAATACGGTTTGGTCGCAGCCGATGTTTTAATTGAATCTCGATAACGCGCTCATATTATTGCTTTTTAGTTGCTAAGGTAAAGGATTTGTATCGCATGTTGCCGATAAACGCAACGCTTGCACACCCGTTGATTATGATCCCATACAAAAAGGAGCCACCCCGATGATCCTGGATAAACTCAAAGCATCTGCATTGATTTTGTTTCTCTGTGCCGTACCTTTTGCGAGCACAATCGATCTTTCCAAACTGGCGGTATTGTTTAAAGATATGGATGGTACGCCGACCGGGCAGCAGTGGCGGCAGCTGGCCTTTGAAATTCAAAACAACAGTTCTACTAGTATTGATATATCTAAAATCAAATTGATCTATTCTTTTACCGAAACTAATAATCAAATTTCAAGCGCCGTCTGGTACTATAACGTCCGCAGTGCTGATTGGTCAATTCAAGGCGGGCAAATAAACGAAGTTACTCCAAGTATCACCTATTTTTCAAAACCGCCGAATACAAAGGGTAATCGTGAGCTTGTTTTACAATTTACGAGCCCGGAACATTCCGGCGAATGGGATTGCCGAAATTCAAATGGGCCTGCACAATTCCGATTGGAGCAATGTTAATGAAAATAATGATCCCTCATATATTTTAACGAGCAATTACGTTCTTGACAATCTCATAAAAATAGCACTAGTGGCTCCCGATACCGTTAATCCACCTAACCCTTTGGCAAATGCCGATACCGACTTGTCGCCCGTGGTATTTTATAATGCCACAGGCCAAAATCTTATACCGAATATATCGAAGGAAAATGGATCCGCTTCAGACATGGTAGGTGGTTATGCCCGGGCTGTATTTTGGCCCATCAAAACCGATGCCCTGTATAATTCCATACTTTCCGTCGGCACCTTTCGCAGAGTGGGCGTGGTTTTCACCAATGAAAACCATCGATCTTTGGAGGTCTGGACCGTGAACTTGCTGGGGCAGGACATGGACACGGTGAAAGCCCGATTGGCCTCGAACTTTCCCCATACCTTTTTCAACCTGACACCTTATCTGCTGGAAGACAAGGCGAGTCCGGCCATTTATGGCCTCGAGGATTTTACCCCCAACGAGCAGGACGCACAAAGCGGAAAGGTTTACGCCAAAGTGTTTTTCTTTGGCGACGTTTCCGCCGGCACAAGTGACAGTTTGATCCACGCTCACTTTGATGCTGATGACATTTATCAAAAATGGGGTAATGTGGTGCGTGGTTACCGCAATGACTTGCTGGCCTTCGCTCAATTGAACCAGGTCAAATATGTTGGTGAATATGATACTACCGGGGGGCTGCTCAACAATTCGGTACGCGCCTTGACGAAAGTCGACAGCGTCCAGGTGATAGATACCACCGTTTTCCCTCCCACCACGGCATGGCTGAATAATCTTCCTTATTCAAACTATTACTTTGGCCGGGGCGTTGCGGTTGGGGTTTATGACGAAGGTATCGACTCTTCGGCCGATTACGGAATAGATTCTGCCAGCGACCCCTCAAATCACGATACAACTACCCCCAATGATTTCAAAGAAATGGTAACGGCCACCAGAAATAAAACGCGTCGGGCCGATACCTCTATAACTTGGAAACAGGGATTTTTGGATGATTATATTCCAGGAGACAACGAGATATCGGCCCACGGCACGATCGATGCGGGCATTATTGGCGGCAATGGCTGGAATAGCAGTTCGAGTGGTGGTTCGCGATATTTATGGCGCGGTATTGCGCCCAAGTGTACTTTCATCTCCCGATTCACTATTGACACTGGTTTTGCCGGGCAGGTGAATAATCATTCCCATATAGTAGACCTAGGAACTTATACCCTTGACGACGAATTTATCGATAGTTTAATTCATAATCACAGTATTACGCATACTATGGTATATTCCGCCGGCAACAATGGCCAACAACCAGAACATGGCCCTCAAATAGGTTATTACTCACTTAATGTTAATTCCAAAAATTCGATTGTGGTAGGCGCGACCTATAAAGATACCGCTTTGCGTGCCGGATTCAGCAGCATGGGGCCTACCCGCGATGGCCGCATCAAACCCGATATCATGGCGCCGGGAGCGGCTTATGGTTGGCCGGAAAAAAATCTCGCCCCCATGACGATTGAAATCGATTCCATCACCTTCAAGCGCGCGAATGGAACCATCACCAAAACCTATGGATTCAATACCGATGGCAACTCCGAGGGTTGGGTAAATGATGCTGGTGCTCAAATCGTTTCCGGCGGCACCATCAAATGGAGTTCGAATTGGATTACGAATTGGTTCAAAAAGGGATTGGAAGAAGGTGAATATACCGCTCAACCCGGCGATTCCTTGATTATCCGCTACCGGATTAAACACTTTGAGATTCCCGCTAGATTAACAAAATTGCAATGCGGAATCTCCTGGAATGGATTCAGTAATCCTGATAGCCTGTCTTTTGTATTACCTCTGGATACCGCCAATTTTCAAACTGCACGCTTTAAATTGGCAGATCTGTATGGCCCCCGAGATGAATACCATCTTGAAAATTTATATCACGATCTTTCCAAAGGAGCTCATAAATGGCCGGATTCAGCTACGGAAATTGATTCATTATTCCTTGGATTTTATCAAGACACTTCAACGGGAATTCACTCTGCCAATCTCATGGATACAGGATCTTATCGATATACTGATTTGGAAGGAACTTCGGAGGCGGCTCCCGTTGTTAGCGGCATTGTTGCTTTGATGCTGGAAAAATGGGCCAAGGTCGTGGTACCGGGGGCCAATCTCGATACCCAAGGGCCGTGGAATTCGACCGTGAAAGCGATATTGATCCATACGGCGACCGATATGACGAAATATCTGCCCGACGAATGGGAAGATCCGAACCAGGCGGGTAATACTTACGCCGCGGTGAACCCCGATTTGTGCGTGCCGGTTGCGGGTGTGTGTACCGTCAATCCCGTGGCCAACAGTTTTGTGCGCTATTACCCCGGCCCCGATTATGCCACGGGGTATGGTCTTGTGAATGCACAAAAGGCCTTGGCCTACACCGATTCCACCAAGGTGCTGCAGGATTCGATGCAAAATTCCGAAGCGTCGCATAGCTATAAGTTTACCGTTCCCTCCGGCGTCAATCATTTTCGGGTCACGTTGGCCTGGGATGATGCAGCCGGTGATGACCAACTGCCCATCGATCAAAGCCAATTGGTTAATGATTTGCACTTGTATGTGCAGGATCCCGAGGGAAACTTATACTATCCATGGGTTCTGAATCCTCTGCCGCAAAACATCGTCGGTAATAAACCGCCGAACAATGGCCTCGATCCCATATCTCCGACCGATATTCAGCCCGCCTATCAGGGCATGAATTACCATGACAACGACCAAGTCGTCGATGTACAGGATTCTTCGAATTATTTAATAGCTGGAACCTGGAAAGTCATCGTGGGCGTCAGCCAGATGGCGAGCGGATCCAAACAGGATTTCTCTCTGGTTTCCGACTACCACCTGTCAAGAATTACCACGACCATTGGCTGGATTGATTTTGCCAATGATCGACCTTGTCCAGGAGGGACTGGTTATTTTTTCATGGACGATGAAGCCACTAACAATCAAGATCAGGAGTATTCCAGTACCGTTGGGCCTGCTGGCCCCTGGGTGCCCTATCCTTATTATAATCTTGGATTATATACTGTAAATGGCGGAACCGTTATGAATTTTTGCCGCGAATCCATTGACACTTTGCCCCGAACCAAGAATGATTACGCCGTTTTGCAATTTTCGAATAGTTGCCCTGTCAATGGAATCAGTTTCGCGCGTATCTCGGATAATGAGAATACGAATAATACGAATACAAATAGCGGCAATATAACACCATCGACCCAAACCACGGGTCCTACCGAAGGCTCTACGAAAATGTGGTTCTGCTATGTGAAGGGGGATGGCGGCACATCGGATCCCCCATGGAAGTCAAGGCAAATGGGGGCGTTCATGAATGTCAATCAAACCGCAAATGGTGATTGCAACGTCCTTCACTGGTATATTCAAGATGATGAGGATACGCAGAATCACGATGCTTATGACTGGTCAAATCTTGGCACCAAATCCGATTCGACACTCATCAAAAACAACATTTTCAATGGGGCGCAAACCGAAACGCATTATTTCTGGAATGCCTGTTATGAGCTAGATTAGGTTCTTGTTAGCAAGAATGATTATTATCAAAGAAAACAAGCTGCACAACCACGCGCTCGAACCGCCGAACCCTCACGCGGGGAGCCTCGGGGGCGGTTTGGCGGGGTTCGCGGAAAGCAACCGCTCGCAAGCTCGCCGCCTTCCGCGAACCGCACGCCAAACCTTGCTCGCAGGCTCGAAAATCTCACTGCGTTCGATTTTCAATGCTGCGAGCGCCCGCTCGGCTCAACTCATCTACCGCCGCCACTTCTCCGCAAACCCGTTCGGGTTCGCGGCTCAGCGCGGCGTTATGTTGCAAACCCAGACTCACTCTTCGCGGTCAAGCAAGTGGGTTAGAGTTTTGCCGTTCAACGATCTGCCCGTTGCTATTAAAACCAAATAATGATAATGTAAATATAAAGTCCCGCGCCCAGATTAACGATATAACGATATGAAGCGAAATAAAACCAATTCAATATTTGGCTCCAATTATTTTGCCTCGGTCCCATTTAAAACAGATAATTTCTCGCTCAATAACGATATTTCAATTAATATGAAAATAAAAATGGTCTACCCGTTTCAACATAACAACGCGCTCGAACCGGCGAACCCTCACCGGGGAGCCTCGGGGGCGGTTTGGCGGGGTTCGCGGAAAGCAACCGCTCGCAAGCTCGCCGCCTTCCGCGAACCGCACGCCAAACCTTGCTCGCAGGCTCGAAAATCTCACTGCGTTCGATTTTCAATGCTGCGAGCGCCCGCTCGGCTCAACTCATCTACCGCCGCCACTTCTCCGCAAACCCGTTCGGGTTCGCGGCTCAGCGCGGCGTTCTACAGTATTATGGCGCCGTGATTATTGAGAACTGGCATTACCATGAATGAAGTTAACTCAACTACAAAAATCAATTCGCTCAATTAAAAGGTGTAATGCGTGGGCACGTCGCAAATGCAAAAACCAAATCAGTTCGTGCTATTTAAAGCATTCACTCAGAAGCGCGCCGGGAAAACTAATTTGATGTTATGATTACCTTTAGTCAGGAAAAAATATTAAACCGGCGCGAACAATGAATGCATCTGTAGAACCACGCGCTCGAACCGGCGAACCCTCGCCGGGGAGCCTCGGGGGCGGTTTGGCGGGGTTCTCGGCCGCCTGCGGCGGCCTGCGAAGCCACGCCAAACCTTGCTCGCAGACTCGAAAATCTCACTGCGCTCGATTTTCAATGCTGCGAGCGCCCGCTCGGCTCAACTCATCTACCGCCGCCACTTCTCCGCAAACCCGTTCGGGTTCGCGGCTCAGCGCGGCGTTAGCCAGGTTAAAATATGAACAACCCTGAATCTGACGTTCCATATAAATATTTCAACGAAGATTCAAATAATCGAGAGTCCAGGGTCACTCGATTTTTATCTCGGCAATTTTATGAAAATATTTTAGAAATAGTAAAATTAGAACCGCCAGTCGTAATATGTTCCGAATTGAATAAAAGTAGGTACGATCGAATCGGTGACGTCGATTTAGTTATCTGCAAATTGCATAGAAATGGTCCGATTAATCCCGAAAATATTGAGAAAATGATTGCCTTCGAGATTAAGGTTTCTGTTTATGAAGGAAACGGAAAGTACCGCTCTTTAAAATTAGGAAAGCACGAAAGGCAGTTAGAAAATTTGAAAAAGGAAGCTTGGGATCAAATCTATTTGATGGATATTGTTGTGACTGATCCCTATCCAGGTTGGATGCATCCGTATGCTTTGGATATTCTCGATTCATTTGCAAAAGATCAATCTGTAAAAGAGTGTGGGCATATTTTGCTCGTAAAAACCAGTGTACTTGGAAGAAGCGAAAATGAATCAGGGGGAATATTCAAAAAAATGTTGATTCCTGGAATTCAGAGAGAATTAGAGAACAATTTATATGATGTCAGAACCAAATTTTCGTCCTCAATGAGTAAGTTAGGAATAAATCAAATAGAATTTGTTCATGTTATTCAGGACAATCCAAAAGATAAAACAGATATCAAAATGTCTAAATGGTTTGGACCAGGATTACAAGGACCTCTTGAAAAAATTACTGGCTAACAACGCGCTCGAACCGTCATTCGCGTGTTACGTCCGCCTCGGGGGAGTTCGCGCGACGCTCATGGCGCTGCGCGCATTCGCTGCGCTCACTGGGCGCTCGTCGCTCGCAAGCTCGCTCCTGCGCGCGCCCGCTCGGCTGGGCCTTGCTTCGCGGTTTTCCCTTCACACACGAATGCGGCTCAGCGCGGCGTTGAACAGCCAAATATGCCTCGTGGTTTTTCTTTGAATTATTCCAAATCGTTTGACAGAATGTATCCTTATGGCTACAATAAAAGCAATGGAAATCCGCAAAACTGAGGTCTTTTCAAAATGGCTGGATGAATTGCGTGATTTAAAGGGACGCGCTAAAATTCAAGCAAGGATTGAAAGGTTGGCGTTCGGCAATCCAGGTGACGTTAAGTCCGTTGGAGAAGGTGTTTCTGAATTAAAAATTGATTATGGACCAGGATACAGAATTTATTACAAGCGCTCTGGGCAAAGCATTTTAATTCTTTTGGCTGGTGGTAACAAAAGCACGCAGTCCAAAGATATTCGGAACGTTTTGCTTATGGCTCGTAACTTACAGGTGTAATTATGAAAAAAACGTTGACTACCCGATATGATGTTGCGGAACACCTTCGCACATCCGAGGAAATGGCAGCATATCTGGAAGCTTGCATGGAAGAGGCTGACGGCAATGCTGCTTTCATTGCCAAAGCTCTTGGAGACATTGCGCGTGCTAGAGGAATGTCGCAAGTAGCACAAGACGCTGGTTTGTCACGAGAAAGTCTTTATAAGGCGTTATCGGGAGATCGAAGCCCTGGTTTTGATACAATCCTTAAAGTTTTGTCAGCTTTGAAAATTAGACTGCATGCGGAGGCTGCTCCTTTGGTCAAGGGAAGACATAAACTTAAATTGAGTTAGGATTTGACAAAATTATTACTGCTGTTGCTGTTCAACAAGCCGCTCGAACCGGCTTCGACGTTGCCGTCACGCCGTTTGCGTTCTTCGCGGTCAACCACAACGGGTCAATGCAAACAGCGCGCCGGTCGGCGTGTTTCCACACGCCTCAACGCCTCGCGGCTCAGCGGCGCGTTATACAGTATTATGGCGCCGTGATTATTCTGAGAACTGGCATTACCATGAATGAAGTTAACTCAACGTACAAAAATCAATTCGCTGCATTAAAAGGTGTAATGCGTGGGCACGGCGCAAATGCAAAAGCCAAATTGTTTCGTGCCAATTAAAGCATGCACTCATGAAGCGCGCCGGGAAAACCAATTTGAATTGTGCTCCAATTATTTGCCGCAGTCAGAATGAAAAAAATAATATTCGCTTAAACCGGCGCGAACAATGAAATAAAAATGGCTATCTGTTGAAGATAACAACGCGCTCGAACCGGCGAACCCTCAGCGGGGAGCCTCGGGGGCGGTTTGGCGGGGTTCGCGGAAAGCAACCGCTCGCAAGCTCGCCGCCTTCCGCGAACCGCACGCCAAACCTTGCTCGCAGGCTCGAAAATCTCGCTGCGTTCGATTTTCAATGCTGCGAGCGCCCACTCGGCTCAACTCGTCTACCGCCGCCACTTCTCCGCAAACCCGTTCGGGTTCGCGGCTCAGCGCGGCGAGCATCTACGTCATCGTCGTCGGGCTGGCGATGTCCGTCGTGCTCTTCCTCCGCGCGCAATAGACTTGCTAGCCAGCGAACAATCGAAGTAGCGCGAGCGCTATCCCCAGCAGCACGAGGATGCAGCCGACAAGCAGTATCGCGTTTCCACCCAGCGTGTTTCTCTTGAATGTCCACCCTTTGGGATAGCTGACGCGGGGAACGCCCGGTATTGGCGAAAAACCGTAGACGGCCAGTTGCAAACCTTCGCCCTCTTCATGTATCTGCCCGTCACCGCCATGTATCTGCTTTCCCCGGCGCACTCTGTGATCCTTGTGATGGCGATGATGCCGTGGCTCATCCTCCGACATGGCGCTTCCTCCCGAAATTTCCTCGCTGGCGACGTCATCTGCCTGCCGCGCCGTCATTGTAACATCAACTTGTGGGTACCCATACGGGCTACCAGAATTGGCACAGATGTACCAACCGTTTGAGAGCTACCCAGGGAGAATGTACTCTGCGGCTGAATGTGAAGGTCATCATTTCTCCGAGGGGAAGAAGCGAGGGAGTCTATGGAAGGTTCGGCGGTATCTCCCCTGGTGACCGTGCTGTTGCCGGGCGCGCTGAGCGAGCAGGTCCATGGTGCGCGGACTGTACAGGTGGCGGGCGGCACCGTGCGCGAGGTGGTCGAGGCGCTCGAAGCCGCGTGGCCAGGAATGGCGTTTCGCCTCTGCTTCGAGACAGGCGAGCTACGCACCTTCGTCAATGTCTTCCTCAATGGGCGCAACGTGCGCTATCTCCAAGGGCTGGAGACACCGGTGCCCGCAGGCGCCACCCTGCACATTCTGCCATCCGTCGCGGGTGGCTGATTCCCTGTATCTCGGCAATCCCCCGCGTTTCGTGGATTTCGCATGAGTACGGAGGAAATCGCATGGCACAGAAGTATTCCAGTGGCACGGTGGTCGTGCTGGTAGGCACCAAGCGCGGCCTGTTTCTGCTCACCTCGCCAGATCGCGAGCGCTGGACAGTGGAACCGACGACGATGAGCGGCATGCGTGTCTACAACGCCGTCCTCGACCAGCGCTCCGGCAGCCGTCTCTTCGCCGCCGAGAACGGCGACTTCTTCGGCAATTTCATCAAGTACAGCGACGACTTTGGCCAGACCTGGGAGAAGCCCGAACAGGGCATCGAGTTCCCTGAAGAGAGCGGCCTCCAGCTCACGAACATCTGGCTGATCGAGCCGGGCCGCGCCGAGCAGCCGGGCACGCTCTACTGCGGTGTGGACCCCGCCAGCCTCTGGGTCAGCACCGATAACGGCGTCACGTGGTCAATCAACGAGGGTCTGGCTAACCACCCCACGCGCGAGACATGGAATCCCGGCAACGGCGGCCTCTGCCTGCACAGCATCGTCCCCGATTACTCGAACCCTGACCGCATGTGGATCGGCATCTCGGCGGTTGGCTGCATGCGCACCGACGATGGCGGCAAGAGTTGGAGCTTTGCCAACAAAGGCACGCGCGCGGGCTTCCAGCCGGATATCTACCCCGAATATGGCCAGTGCATTCACCGCGTCATCCAGCATCCCACAAATCCTGATTTCCTCTATCAGCAGAACCACTGCGGCATCTATCGCAGTGAGAATGCGGGCGAGGAGTGGATAGACGTTCAGGGCAGCCTGCCCTCGGAGTTTGGCTTCCCGATCGCGCTCGATACTCACCATCCTGAGACGTTCTATACTATCGTCGAAGGCGATGGGCGTAACAACATTGGTGACCAGTTCACCGTCTACCGCACGCAGGATGCTGGCGGCTCGTGGGAGTCGCTGACGAACGGGCTGCCCTCAGGCGCGAATGTGCGGCTGGGCGTCTTGCGCCACGGCATGTGCGCCGATAGGCTCGACCCGTGCGGCGTCTACGTCGGCACGAACACCGGCCAGCTTTTTGCTACGGCTGACGGCGGCGATAGCTGGCAGCTGATCGCGGACTACCTGCCGTCGATCTACTCGGTGACGGCGACGATCATCGAGTAGCGGGCCCTCTCCCCCTAACCCCCTCCCCTAAAAGGGAGGGGGAACCAGAGTGACGGCGAATACGACACGTAATGCGCGACATAAGGAGATACGACGAGACATGGCTGAAGAGAATTTCGCGCTGACGACGATCTATGACAATTGGAAGAAGTACCATGAGCATATCAGGGATGCGGTTGCGCCGCTGACGGCGGAGCAGCTTGCGCTGGAAGCGGCGGCGCACCTGCGCACCGTCGGCCAACTCGCACTACATATCATCGGCTGCCGCGCTGGCTGGTTCACCTACACCATGGGCGAAGACTGGGGAGATAAGGGGAAGGCGTACGCGGACTGGGATAATCGCGGCGCTCCTACCCGAACGGCCGCCGAGATGGTGGAGGCGCTCGACTTTACCTGGCAGGGCATGGCCGACTGCCTAGCCCGCTGGAGTGACGACGACATGCGAAAGACCTTCGAGGACGACTGGGGCGATGGCAAGATTGTCCATCTCTCGCGCGCCTGGATTGTCTATCATGTGATGGAGCATGACCTGCACCACGGCGGCGAGCTTTCGCTGACGCTTGGCATGCATGGCATCCCGGCGGATTTCCCTGGATAGCGTTGGCGGCTGAAGCCGCGCCTAAGGGTTGCTCCGCAACCGCAAAGCCCGCCTGCGCGGGCTAGGAGACGCACCTCCATAGATCCACCCGTATTAGGAGTATTCGATGCAACACCTGGACGAAGACGAGTGGCTCTGGGGTTGGGATGCCAGCCCCGGCATCGTCTCCGTCTGGGCTGAGCGCACTGGCCGCGCGGTCCTCTGGCGGCGCGCTTACAGCGGCGGCGCGCTCACCCGCGAGGAAGACCGCTTCCGTCCGTGGCTGCTGCTGCCCACGCTCGACGATCTGGCGCATCTGGGCGCGCGGCTGCTCCCCGAAGGCGCGATAGGCACTGAGCTACCGGGCGTCGTGGCCTGGCGCGAGCTTTCCGGCGAGGGGCAGTTTCGCTATCTCATCAGCGCGACCGATGGCCGCACGCTCGACACCGCCGTCATGACTGGCGCCTCGACACGGCTGGGGCGGCAGATACTCCGGCTGGCGGAGATGGGGGACGAGGCGGCGCTCAGCCTGCCGCCCGAAGAACAATATCTCGTCGCTACCGGACGCACCCACTTCGGCGGCCTCGCCTTCGACGACCTCCACCGGCTGCAATTTGACCTTGAGACCACTGGGCTGAATCCCGCCAAAAACAGCATCTTTCTCGTTGCCGTACGCGACAATCGCGGCTTTTCCGCCGTGCTGGATGCCGCCGAGCGCGGGATGACAGGGCCAGCGGCGGAGGCCGACCTGATCCGTCGGCTGGTCGCCCTCATTCGCCAGCGCGACCCCGATGTGATCGAAAACCACAATCTCCACGGCTTCGACCTGCCCTTTCTCGCCCGTCGCGCCGAGATGCTGGGCGTCACGATGGCGATTGGGCGGCTGGGCGGTGGCATGCGCAGGCGACCCGCCTCACGCGGCTACGGCCCCTGGCGTAGCGAGGAGTCCGACCCGGCTGAACGCGAGGAGGCGCGCGGACGCTATACCGTCCCCGGACGCGAGTTGATTGATACACTCGACGCTGTACGGCGCTACGATTTCGCCGCGCGCGATCTCCCCGGCCACGGCCTCAAAGCGGTGGCGCGCCACTTTGGGCTGGCTTCTCCTGATCGCGAGTACGTCGCGGGGGCGCAGGTCTATAGCACCTGGCTGGCGGACCCCGAGCGCGTGCGCCGCTATGCGCTGGACGACGTGAACGAGGCCGATGGCGTGGCAAGGCTGCTCGGTGGCGCGGCATTTGCCCTGGCGCGGATGGCGCCGCGACGCTACGAGCGACTGGCGGACGCAGGCGCGGCGACGGGGGTGCTCGATCCGCTGCTGGTGCGCGCTTATCTGCGGGCGGGCGCGGCGATGCCGGCGCACCAGGCGGTGACGGCACGCCGCACAGCGGCGCGGCGCTGTATCTGTTCGCGGCGGGCGTGGCCCACCGCGTCGTGAAGGCCGATGTCGCCAGCCTGTATCCCTCGCTGATGCGGCCAGTATCGCATCGGCCCGGCCAGCGACCGGCTGGGCGCGATGCTGGCGCTGGTGGATCGGCTGGTGGAGCAGCGGTTGGCGGCGAAGGCGGCGGGCCGAGCGGCGCCAGCGGGTTCGCCGGAGCGGCATTCGCGATGAGGCGCTGTCCGCGGCGATGAAGATGGTGGTGAACTCGGCCTACGGCTATCTGGGCGGCGGGCGGGCTGACGCGCTTCGCCGATGTGCATGCCGCTAATGAGGTGACGCGGCGCGGACGTGAGGTGCTGGGGCTGATGTGCCGCGAGCTGGCGGCGCGCGGGGCGACGCTGCTCGGAGGCGGACACCGACGGCGTCTATTTCGCCGTACCCGGAGGGGTGGAGCGAAGCGGACGAGCGGCGCATCGTCGCGGAGGTGGCGGCGCTGCTGCCGCCGCTGGTCCAGCTGGAGTTCGAGGGGCGCTACGCCGCGATGCTCTCGCACGAGCCGAAGAACTACGCGCTGCTCGCCTGGGATGACGGCGCTGACGCTGCGTGGGGTGGCATTTCGCTCCAGCCGCGCCGAGCCATTCGGCGAGGTCTTTCTGCGCGAGGCAATCGCCTGCCTGCTGACGGGAGACATACCCGGCGTCCGAAACGCCTATCTGACGATGGCCGACGCGCTACGCCAGCGCACGCTCGCGACGCATCTGGTGACGGCGCGGGTGCGGTTGAGCAAGACGCCATCGCGCTATCTGGCAACACGGAACGCCCGCCGTGAGTTGCCGTATGAGGCGATGCTCGCCAGCGGGCGGACACAGTGGGAGCGGGGCGAGCAGGTGCGCGTCTATCGGGCGAGGGGCGGGCAGGCGGCGCTGCTGCATACCACCGAGGATGGCGAGCCGAGCGACGATCCCCGCGACTACGACGCGACCCACTATATGCGGCTGCTGCGCGAGACCTTCGCCGCGCGGCTGGCGCGCGCCTTCACCGCCGACGACTTTGCCACGCTCTTTGACGATCCGCTACAGCCCTCGCTCTTCGCCATGCCCATCGAGACGATTCACCCGGTGCTCACCTCACGCATGGCTGCCCCAGAGGTGGACGGATAACGCCAACCTCAACTGGATCAACTATGCACGGGGTCGCGCTGTGCCAGCCATGCGCGGATGGACTGCTCGTGCTGCTGGTAGTGCAGGTATGAGTTGTTCGCCACGCGCATCCACGGCGGCACATCGTCGGGCAGACCCAGGAGCTTCGCGTTGTTCAGCAGGTCGTCGGGGCAGGCGGCGATCACCTGGAGGAGCTGGGCGAAGACGTTGTCCGCCTCGGCAAGCACATCATCCACCGAACGCGCGCGGCTCTCGCCGGCGACACGAGCGTTGCGCTCATCCATCCCCAGCCCATCGTTCGCGCGCGTAAACGTCCCTGTGTTCATGATCTGCGCCGCGCCATCCACAACCGCCCGTTCGTACCAGGTCAGGTGGGCAACCAACTCTTTCACCGACCACGTCCCCTCGACGTCGGGAATCTCCATGCGGCCAGGGCCAACCTGCGCCAGTAGCCCATTCCACTGGGTGCGCTCGGTCCGCAAAATGTCCGCCAGCCGCGCCGCGGTCATCGGTCGGCCCTGCGCGAGATGCGCCAGTTCCTTGACCAGATCAGCGCCGCCGTGCCCGAGCGTCAGCGCCCACGCCATGCCTGCCATACTTGCCATGCCAGCCGCGCCCGCTTTGAGGGCGTTTCGCCGCGAGAGTCTTGATGGCTCGCGTGTCTCAGCTTCATCAGCCGCTTCATGCGTGTCCTGCGAATAGTTGGCCATCTGATGCCTCTTTTCTCTCAGGCAAAAGGTGCGAAACTAGCCACCATTACCATGCGTTGCCCCTGGGCTAATCCTCTTCCTCATTCCGTCGCCATACCATACTTTCGCACATGCGGCGTCATCTGGTCATGCAGAAAAATCATTGAATCCGGCGGCAGGACAAGGAAGCCCCCAACCCTCTCGATTACTGAGGACATTGGGCGCGCGCGTTGTGTCGTGATGTCAGGGTGTAACTGTCTGACGGCGTTATGGCTTGACTGTGACGGTGGCGTGCATGCTCGGATGAATCTTGCAGGTAATCGAAAATGTCCCGGCGGTTGGGAATGTAATCGTCATCGAGTCACCGGGCGCGAAGTCAATGCCGTTGGATGACGCGAACTGCGACGGCGCGCCAGAGGCCGCCGCGAACTGGCCATTCGTGCCGGTGACAAGCACGTGAGACCCGCCAGTATCCGAGGGGTCATTGAAGTTGACGGCCTGCCCTGCCTTGATCGTGACACTCGTATTGGCGAAGGAGGTCTGCCCCATGTTAATCGTTGCCGCGCTCGCGACGCCTGTCGTGGCGGTAGGCGCGGGCGCCGTGGTAGCAGTGGGCGCGGGAGGCACGGGGGTATCGGTGGGCGTGGCGGCGGCGGTGCTTCCGCCACAGGCAGCCAGGGCAAAGGCGCAGAGAAGCATCAGACCCATCAGGCTCAGAACAAGTTTACGCATGTGGAATAACCTCCCAGAACAAGAGTGATTTCAGAACGCCGGGCGCATGCCCGAATCTCTATCGTTCTACGAGGAGGCGTTACAGAAACCACCCAGAAGGCCCAGTGGCTTTAGTCAGGGGATTAACAGCCTTCTCGCCTTGCATTGATGCTAGAGAGATGCTATTATAGCATCATGGACACCGATAAATCAGTGAAGCCTATCACGAAGCATATCAATATGCGGTTCCCTTCTGAACTTGCCGAGGAACTAAAACGTGTGGCCCGTGAGAACGGCAGGTCACTGCATGCGGAAATCCTCTGGGCTTTACGCGAGTATCTGAAGCGGCGGAAGGATCAGCAGGCGTGAGCGAGTTGAAGACTACTGTGTGTGTTCGACTCTATCCAATGCCAGATCAGGCTAGCATCTTGCGAGCGCACTGCCAGGAGTATATTGGCACGATCAACGTGCTGGTGCAGGCCATCGATAGCGATGTGCTGCCGCAAGACGCTAGTACCAAGGACTTCACTGCCGCGCTGCCAAGCGCCGTCAAGAATCAGGCGCTCCGCGATGCTCGCTCTATCTGGAAACGGTCGTTCGAGTTGGGTGTGATTCCCATCCTCCGCAAGCCTATCTGCCAGTGGAATAACCAGAACTGGCGGATCGAGCGGGACACGCTGCTCATTCCTGTCTGTCAGGAGGGGCAGGTGCAACAGATCACCATTCGCTGTAGCTGTAGCAGTGCGATGCCTTTGGGCAAGCCGGGTGTGCTACGTATCAAACTCAAGCGCGGCAAGTGGGTTGCCGATATTGCTTATACCCTTCCTGAGCCTCAGCCGACGCAAGCGCAAGGTATCATGGGGGTAGACCTTGGCATAAAAGTGCCTGCTGTAGTGCATGTGATTGGCAAGGGTAATCGCTTCTTCGGCAATGGACGTGAGCAACGCGCAAAGCGCCGTCAATTCTATGCCCATCGCAAGCGGTTGCAGAAAGTCAAGAAACTCCGCGCCGTGCGCAAGAGGCAGGGCAAAGAGCGACGCTGGATGCGCGACATCAACCATAAGCTCTCCCATCAGATCGTCTCCCATGCCCAATCGCAGGGTGTAGGTGTCATCCGCATGGAACAACTCGCTGGTATACGCCAACGGACACACCAGCGCACCGCACGCACAAGCGGTGGGGCCAAGAAGACCACAGCCCGCACAAACGCCAAAAATAATCGCATGATTGCTACTTGGCCGTTCTACCAGCTCAGCGCGTTCATCGCCTACAAAGCTGAACGACTGGGTATTCACGTCGAGATGGTAGACCCAGCCTACTCGAGCCAGACATGCCCAGCCTGCTTTCACCGTAACAAAGCGCGAGACCGGCGCTACGTGTGTGCGGAGTGTAATTGGTTAGGGCATCGCGACGCGGTAGGGGCAATCAATATCAGTCGTGGGAATCCCCCGACTGGCTGACATGGTCGCAGTGTCAGTGCCACCGTAGCCGATGTGCTCTGACGGTGGATGGGCCGCCTGAGACTGCCCGAACTGTGAAGCGATAATCCCAAAGGCGAAAGCAACCGAGGGGGAGCAGATCAGAACCCCACTTTAAAAGTGGGGAATCTCAGACTCAAATGGTCTATATGTTGTCAGCACTTTTGCGTAGGCCACGGAAGGCAGCGAGCAGTCCCTGGCGCATGTCGTCCGGGAGATCTTCGGGAGAGAGCCTGCCTACGAGCCGGAGGGTTGCGCGCATCTGCTCCAGATACACGCGGCAGCCGTGGCAGTAGGTGAGATGGTGCTCCAGGCGCTGCCGCTCCTCAGCGGTCAGGGCATCATCGAGGTAGCTGGTGATAAGCTCAACCAGTTCCTGACAGGTTAGTTCGCGCTCAGCCATGCCGTATCATTCCTGTATATCTCTATGCCCTGGTTCAATTGTCAATAGCGCCAGATTGCCCGTATCGCCTAGTTTTGGAGATAGTCCGCCAGCTCCCGCCGCACCCGCGAGCGCGCCCGGTGGAGCAGCACGCGCTGGTTGGCTTCGCTGATGCCGAGATAGTCACAGACCTCGTTCGCGCTCCAGCCGTCGATATCGCGCAGGGTAATGACCTCGCGCTGGGCGGTGGGTAGCGTCGTCAGCGCCGCGTCTACGTGTTGCCGCGTCTCCTGCGAGAGCAGCCGTTCTTCGGGCCGTGTATCCCATTCCGCGGGCGGGGCGAGCCAGCCACCGGGATAGCGGGCGCCGGGCGGCGCGAAGGCGTCTGGATCGACCGCTGGCTCATCCGACTCGCTCGCCGTGGTGAGCGCCGAAAACGGGATCGTGCGGTTCTCGCGTTGCGCGCGGGTGCGGGCGCGGTTGAGCAGGATACGGAAGATCCACGTCTTCAGCGATGACCGCCCCTCGAAGCGATCCAGTCCCTGCAGCACGCCAATCCAGGTCTCCTGGATAACTTCTTCGGCGATGGCGCGCGAGCCGACATACATCTGCGCCAGCCGCAACATCGCGGCGTAGTGCATGGTGACCAGCGCGAGAAACGCCCCCTCGTCGCCGCGCCGGAGCGCATCGAGGAGCGCCGTTTCATCGGTCGGCCGTGGCGGCTGATTGTCTGGATCGTTCATCGCGTCGCCGTTCTCCGTCCCTTGCCTGGGTGTCCGCGTCAGTATATGACGTTTGGGAACGTGACAACTCCCCACGGCTAAAAGCCGGGGGCTTCTAGGCTACGGCTAGGCCGAAGCCAGAGACTGTTGCCCCAGTCTCAAAATGTTCAGACTCGCATTGTAGTCACGATCTAACACCGCCCCACAGCAGGGGCAGGTATAGGTGCGCTCGGAGAGGGAGAGCGGTTGCCGATGGCCACACGACGAGCAATCCTGACTAGTATACGCAGGGTTCACAGCGACATACTGCCGACCGGCCCATGCTGCCTTGTAGGCGATGAGGGCTGTGAACTGACTCCACGCCGCATCATGGATGCTTTTCGCGAGGCAATGGTTGTGCGTCATCCGGTTGACCGTGAGGTCTTCGACAGCAATCAAATCAAAGGCGTTGACAATCCTATGGCTGTGCTGATGAGCGAAATCGCTCCGCCGCCACCGCGTGCGTTCATGCACGCGCGCCACCACCGTGCGTCGCTTGACGCGCCCCGGTGTACCCTTTTCTTCCTTGCTGAGCCGCCGCTGTACCTTCGCCAGCGCCTTTTCTTCGGAGCGGAAGAAGCGCGGGTTGGCAATCTCCTGACCGGTCGAGAGGGTGGCGAAGGTCTTCAGGCCCACGTCAATGCCGACCGGTTGGCCGGTCGCGGGCAAGGGGGAGGGCTCAGTGCGCTCGCAGGAGAAGCAGACGTACCACTTGCCCGTGCTACTTCGGCTGATGGTGGCCGTCTTGGGCGTCCCTTCAATGGGACGGTGCAGGATGATCTTCACCAGCCCGACGCCATGCAGCCGCAGACGACGCGCCTCCGTATCCAGCTTGCAGCCGACGGGCACCTGGGGATAGGTGATGCTGTCATACCGTCCTGTGCCCCGAAAGCGCGGGTAGCCCGGTTTCTCGCCCGCACTCCCCGCCCGCACGCGTCGGAAGAAGGCTTGAAAGGCCAGATCAATGCGCACCGCCACGTTCTGCAACACCTGCGATTGGACGCTCACCAGCGTCGATCGTGCGGCTTTGAGCGCAGGCAACGTCGCTTGCTGGTCATAGAGGCGCAACGATAGCTGTCGTTGCTCCCAGGCATCACGCCGCGCGGCGAGCAATTCATTGTAGAGCCAACGGCACTCCTCCAATTGCGCGGAAAGGAGCCGTTGCTGTTGCTTATTCGGGTACAGGCGGTACTTGAACGTCTTACGCATTTATATACACTACGCGTAAAGCGTGCCGTTGTCAAGGCGAGAAGGCCATTCATCCCCATGCCTGACGGCAGGTGCCTTCTGGCCGCAGAAAGGCAATGCTATGACACGTGACGATCCCCTCTATCTCCAAGGATGTCCGCGACGAGTTGTAGCGAAGGCGCGAGATTCGTCCGCGGACCTGTCGAATTGGCGCAGGTCCGTTCGACGTCTTGGTGACGGGCGCATGCATCACACAATCCACCCACAGCTACCCGCAAACGCCCGTCAGCGACCAGTTGTCACATGAGTTAGAGGGCACATGCGGGGGCATGTGCGCCACGAGGAGGAGACGCATGCAGTACGCGCTTTTGATTTATACTGACGAGACAGCGGATGCCAATGCGAGCAAGCAGGAGCAAGATGCCATCTATGCAGGGTACAATGCCTTCGGTGAGCAGTTCAAAGAGCAGATCACGGGCGGCGAGGCGCTGGTGGCAACCAGCACTGCGACGACAGTCCGCGTCCGCGACGGCAAAACGCTGACCACCGATGGCCCATTCGCCGAGACGAAAGAGCAGCTTGGCGGCTTCTATCTCGTCAACGCCAGCGACCTCGACGAGGCGATTCAGATCGCGTCGAATATTCCCGGCGCGAAGTATGGGTCCATCGAGGTGCGCCCGGTGATGGCCTTCGAATAGCGCATCCGCTTTGGGGAGGGCATGAGCAGCGAGCAGATCCCACAAGTCGTCGATCAGGTGTATCGACAGGAGTCAGGGCGGATACTGGCCGCCCTGATTGCCTCGCTGCGCGATTTTACGCTCGCCGAGGATGCCCTCCAGGACGCGATGGTGGCGGCGCTGCAGCAGTGGCCTGCCACTGGCGTCCCGCGCAACCCGGCGGCATGGCTCACCACGATTGCCCGGCGCCGAGCGATTGACCGTCTGCGCCGCGAGGGTACGCTTGCCCAGAAACAGGCGCTGCTCCAACCCCTCGAAGAGACAGCCGCCACCGAGTCGCTCGATAGCGCAGAGGATGCGCCGCCGATCCCCGACGAACGGCTGAAGCTGTTTTTCACCTGCTGCCATCCGGCGCTGCCGCTGGAGGCGCGGGTCGCGCTCACCCTGCGCACGCTGGGCGGTCTCTCTACCGCCGAGATCGCGGCGGCGTTTCTGACGCCACTGCCGACGATGGCGCAGCGGCTGGTGCGGGCGCAGCGCAAGATACGCGACGCCGGGATTCCCTACCGGGCGCCACCGCTGCCGCTGCTGGCCGAGCGCATGGAGGGTGTGCTGGCGGTCCTCTACCTCATCTTCAACGAGGGCTACACCTCCACCAGTGGCGACGCGCTGATCCGCCAGGACTTGTGCTCGGAGGCGATCCGGCTGACGCGGGTGCTGGTGGCGCTGATCGCCTCCGAGCCGGAGCTGCCAGACGAGCCAGAAGCGCTGGGACTGCTGGCGCTGATGCTGCTGCATGCCTCGCGGCGGGCGGCGCGGGTGGATGCCAGTGGTGATCTGGTGCTGTTGGAAGACCAGGACCGGACGCTCTGGAACTGGGCGGAGATTGTCGAGGGGATGGAGATGCTGGATAAGGCGTTAGCGATGCGCCGCTCAGGGCCGTATCAGATTCAGGCGGCGATTGGCGCGCTCCATGCCGAGGCGCCAACCCCGGAGGAGACCGACTGGCAGCAGATTGCGCTGCTCTATGCGCGGCTGGCCCATATGACGCCGTCGCCGGTAGTAGAGCTTAATCAGGCGGTGGCTGTGGCGATGGCCGAGGGGCCAGACGCCGGGCTGGAGATGCTCGACCAGCTGCGGCTGGGTGAGGCGCTTGGCCACTACCACCTGTATCATGCCGCGCGCGCCGACCTGCTACGACGCGCTGGCCGCACGGAAGAGGCGGCGGCGAGTTATCGCGAGGCGCTCAACCTCTGCCAGAACCGTATCGAGCGGCGCTTCCTGCAGCGCCGGTTGGCTGAGCTTGCCGCTCGATTGTCGTGAAGATTGGCGGGGACTGGCGGCTATCAGGCGTTGGTCTTCGCCTTGTTATAGCGCGTCAGGATCTCGTCTTTGGTCTGGTTGTAGGCGTCGCGGCCCTGGGAGACGGCGTCGCCATAGCGCTCGCGTAGTTGGCCGGCGAGCGTCTGGTAGCCGTCGCGTCCCATCTTGCGCAGTTGCACGCTACTCTCGCTGAGCTGGGTGCGGGTGTCTTCGCCCGGCTGTGGCGCGAAGAGGAGCGCGACGGCCGCACCAACGGCCATGCCCAGAATCAGCCCGAAGACGAACCCGGAGCGGGACTTGCGTTCCGTTGCCATGGTATACCTCCTGCAAACACGTTGTCATTCGCTGTGCGGCGGCTGTGTGAGAATCGGGCGCTAGGCTGTCGCGACCATATTCTTCACCCGTCGCAGCAGAACATCTACATCAAATGGCTTGCGTAGAATCGATACGTTGCGATAGCGCTCCGGGTTGCTCGCGAGGAGCTGCCGAACGCTCTCAGCCTCCAGAATCGCCGCGGTGTAGACCAGCACGGGTATCTCCGCCGTCTCCTCGTGCGAGCGCAGCGATTCGAGAATGTCCAGACCTGACGCATCCCGCAGTTTGAGATCGAGAATGATCAGGTCGGGCAGGTTCTCCTGGATCAGCTCGTGCGCGCCTTCGCCACGATTGATGACGGAGACGCGGTAGTGCTCCTCTTCGAGGATGCTACGCAAGAGATACAGCAAATATTCATAGTCGTCAATCACCAGAATGTGGGTTGCCATGGTAGTGCTCCAGATGGTGCGCTCCAGCCATCCTTGCTCGCAGCAGATGAATAGCGTGAGCTTGACCGAATGATAACGCTTCCGGCGCTATCGTTTATGGCATCGCACATCCTGTACCAGCCGCATCTCTACCAGGCGACGCCGCCTATATATAACGCATAGAGCGGCGCTTGCCCGGTGAATTAGCCGTCAGCTATACAACCGTCCGAGCGGGGCTGATGGTCACATATGTGGGAGTCAGAGAGGAGCGCAGACCTATTGGTGGAGAGACGGGATTGACCACGGTGAAGCCTTCCAACGCTGCAATTTCTGCAAGTCGAGTATCAGCCGTGATAAATAGCACCTCTTCTCCACTCGCTCTAGCCGCAAGCATAGCGGATGCAAGCTGAATCGCATCCAGACTCCGGAGTGGGCGAGGAGATACGTCCCAATAGCGCTTGCAGAGAAAAGCCGCGAGATCCGTTACAGTGGCCGAAAGGGGCACGATTCGGTATACCGGAGTGCGCTGCAACGGATCGCTCAGGGAAAGATGACGCTCGAAGATGCTCACGAGCGAATTGATAAACGAAGGGTGCAAACTTTCTCGGCGCCCGGATCGATAAAGCGCGGCAACCACTTCAACATGTGCGAGTTGGGCCAGATACAGGGGGTGGATGTGTCCTTGGATCGCAAATACTACGAACCCATGGACTTCCCGCCTCATGGTGGTAGCGCTTCACGATCGCACTCGAGTCGAAGAAGTACGATGGCCCTTGGCCTCCCTACCTCGACGCTACTCGCCGCGATCTTCGTCCACGGCATCGGCGGCCGCGTAGCCCAGTTGATGCGCACGCTGCCCTTCCGGGGAGTCCCACAGGCTATCCAACTCTTCTTCATCTCGCAGGATAGCAGCGCATTCCTCGTCGGTATAGGTGGGAGCAGGCGCGCCAATATGGGGATTGAGGCTCGTGATTTCTGCCGCGCCCTTGCGCAGAAGCATGTCGAGGTCGGGGTCATGTCGTCTGGGAACTGCCATACTTCTCTTCCTGCTCACCTGGTCACCGTACCATCGCACAGTCGCAAGTGTAGCACATCATGACAGCACGTGAGCCGCCCAACTGCTACTCTTTCGCGCTACCCGCTGCCTGCGTTGTCGTAGCCGACTTCTGCGCCTGCTCGCGCGCCCGTAGCTCGCGCAGATGCTGGCGGCGGACACGGTCACGCTTCACCTTCAGCGTGCGGCGATACATCCAGTAGAGCGGCGCGGAGAGCGGCAGATCGTGCGTCTCCAGTGTGAGCAGCGAGTAGCCGCCGAAGCCGCGCTTGTAGGTGTAGAGGCTGTACATATCTTCGTCGGGTTCCAGCACCTCGGCAATGGCGCGGAAGTCGTAGAGCGCGCAGCCGCGCGCCCTGGCCCATTGCATCGCCGTGAACTGGAGCAGGTGGTTCGGCATGCGGTTGCGCTGCTGATTGGAGGACGCGCCAAACATATAGGTGGCGACCGGGCCGCAGCGCGCCACGATCAGCGCGGCAATGGGCGTTCCTTCATATTCCGCCAGCAAGAGCGACGCCGCGTCACGCTCGCCATACAGCCGTAGGAAGTCGTCATAGTGCTGCTGGCCGTGGATGAAGATGCCATCGCGGTCGGCCGTCTCGCGATAGAGCCGGTAGAAGGCATCTCGATCCGCCGCGCCACTGCCCTCGCGCACGGTGACGCCCTTACGTCCCGCCAGCCGGACGTTATAGCGCCATTTTTCGTGCATCCCCGCCAGCAGCGCCTCCTCGTCGGGGGTGATATCCAGCACCCACGAACGGCGCGGATGGGTGGCGTAGGGGTTGCGCGTGAAGCCCTGATCGGCGAGCGCCTTGAGCCAGGCGGGATCGCCATCCGGCACGCTCGGCTCGAACTTCACCATGAACGCGCCTGCCTTCGCCGCCTGTTCACGTGCGGCGGTGACGAGGGCGGCCAGCGCGGGCGATGTGGGGTCGGCCACGACGGGGCCGCGCGGCGCGTAGAGATAGGGGCGGCGCAGCAGGGGCGCACGCTCGACGATCACCAGCATCGCGCCCACCAGCGCGCCGTTTTCCAGCGCGCCCAGACGTAACGCGGCGCTGCCGAGATGCTGGCCCAGCTCGGCCCACTCCCACGTCTGGGTGATGTTGCCGGTCGGGCAGCTTTCGACAAATGTGTTCCACTGCTCGCGGTCGTTGATGATCTCTACACGCATGCCGTTCCTCTATGCTAAGGGCGAGAGAGGTGGTAAACCAGGTTCGCGGCATGAATGCCACGGCTAATCCCACCCGCGCGGTTCCCATTGGCCGACGAAAGTCACGTTCACCACAGGATTAGCCGCAAGGCTTCAGCCTGCGGCGCGCACCGATCGGGCCAATGCAGCCCGTCAGATCCACTCATTTCACACAGGACGCAATCTGTCTACGCCTTTGTCGCCGTCTTCGTCTCAGTTGGTTCCGCAGGCTGGCTGCCGCTGGGCTGTTTCTTCGCCGCCGCCTGCCGCGCCTGCTCGCGACGACGCTCGAATGCCGCGCGTTGGCGTCGCTGCATGTTCCGGCGCAGCGAGACCGCCGTGTAGTAGGGCCAGTAGATCGCGGGGCGCACCACCAGATCTTGCGTCGGGATGACACGCCGCACCGAACCGCCAAATCCCCGCTTGAACTCGTAGACGCCGTAAAGCTCCTGCCCCGGCTCCAGCACATCGGGGATGGTGCGCCAGTCGTAGTTGTCGGCGCCGTGGGCCTTGACCCAGCGCATGCACTCCCACTGCAGCAGATAGTTCGGGCGCAGCTTGCGATGCTCTGGCAGGCCCGACGAGCCGCTATGCAGATTCCACGACCATTTGCCCAGAACGGCCACCGTCGCCGCGGCGATAGGCTCGCCGTTGTATTCGGCCAGCAGCAGCGCCATCTCAGCGGTGGCGTCGCGGGCCGCGCGCTCGGCGGAATAGTTGACGAGCATATCGCGGAAAAGCTGCTTCGGGTAGACGTGAAAGGAGTCGCGCTGCCCCGTCTCGACCAGCAGCCGATAGAAGGCGTCGAGGTCGGCCTCGCCCGCTCCCAGCCGCACCGTCAGCCCTTTGCGCGCGCCCGCACGGATATTCTGCCGCCAGGTGGACATCATGTTGGCGAGCAGCGTCTCCTCATCGGCGCGGAGGTCCGTCACCCAGGCGCTGCGCAGGTAGATATGATGCGGCGTTGGCCGGAATCCCAGCCGCTTTAGCGCGCCCGGCCAGGCTGGATCATCCTGCAAGACATTCGGCTCGGCACGGATGAAGATGCCGCCATGTTTGCGCGCCTCACTCTTGGCGAAGCGGATCAGCAGCGGCAGCGCGGGCGCGCTGGCATCGGCGACGACGGGGCCACGTGGCGCATAGAAGAAGGGCGCGCGCAGTCCACTGGCGCGGCTGCGCACCAGCAAGATGGCGGCAACCAGCCGGTCGCCATCCATGACGCCGACCCGCAGCGAGCCAGCGCCAGCCGCCTCGCCGGAGTTCTCGGCCCACTCCCACGTCTGGCACAGGTGGCCGGTCGGTGTCGCCGCGACAAACTCGTTCCACAGGCGGCGGTCCGCGATCAGTTTCGCTTCCATAAGAAGATTGCGCCAAGAGACTTTCGACTTCAGCGAGTGAAGCCTATGAAGGAATGGCGCGTCTCCTTTCCATTTCCAAAATTACCACTAACATTGATAGCATGCTTCTTCTCGTGGTATATTCTACTTGTTGGACATCAAACGCACGGTGACGATTCTGCTACCCGATGACAACGACCTTCGAGAAACAGTGGTCGCCTTTCAGCGCGTACAGCAGGCGCTCACTGAGCCATGTTACAATAATGGGCAACCCCTCAGCGCGATTGCCTTGCATCACGCGATGTATGCAAAGGTGATGGGTGCGCTCAATAGTCAGATGACTTGCTCGGCTATCTGGCTGACTGCGGGTGCCTATGTCAGCGCCAGGAGCAGTGGTAGACCTGCGACTAGTCCCTTCCAGTTCCGGCGTCCGCATGCGTTGTTCCTGATTGGCGCGCGTGGCCGTGACGCCGATTTTCGCGCCGATGGCACGCTTTCGATCTGGACTATGGCTGGGCGCAAGCGCATCAGCTACTCCGTACCCTCCGCCTTCCGAGCAATGTTTGCCGCCGCTAAAGAGATTGATAGCCTGACTGTGATCGAGCGCAATCATTGTCTCGTGGGTCGGGTGACGCTGACCCTGGAAGCGCCGGATCCAGTCGGTATTCATCCGGTAGGCATTGACCTGAACGAGACGAATGCGTTGGTTGCAGTTGATCCTGATGGCCAAGCCCTCTTTATCAGTGGCAAGGCAGTCAAGGTCGCCAACAAACGGAACTACAAGACGCGCAAGCGAGTCCAACAGAAACATGCTACAGCCCCGCAGGGGGACGGTTGGCGGCAGAGCGACACGGCGACGGTTGACAGTGTGGCAACGACAACTTATCCGTCAGGCGGCGGAATGCAAGGCGCAAGAAGTTGGTATGGTCGTTGCCGAGGTCAATCCGGCCTACACCAGCCAGCGGTGTAGCCGCTGTGGCTTGCGAGGCATTCGAAAACGCCATACCTTTACCTGCCCTTCCTGTGGACATTCAACCCATGCGGATATCAACGCGGCGGTGAACATCAGAAACCGCTATACCGTCTTCCGGGACGGTGGGCTACCCATCAGTTAGCCCTGAAGCCCGGACGCCTCTTTAGGGGCGTTGCGGGCAAGCTCCTGCGGTTACGCGGGGGTTACTGATAGTGCCCTTCCGCTGCTGCTCGTTGCGCCCGATGTGTTGGGGACGCAATCAGTCTCGCAGTATAGCAGACGCGGAAATGCGCGGCAACGCAGTCGGGCTTTTCGTGCTATTTGAGACTACCTGGACGACATCCCATCTCTGCGACCCGAACCACACGATCTGTCCGCTGCTGTCGCCTTGACGCCTCCCTACCGCCACCACTATTTTGTAGAACACATGTACTTGAAGTGGAAGCGAGGCCTCGTATGCGGATCCTCGGCGATGGTGAGATTGCGGCCGCGGCGCGGTCGGAGCATGCGATGCTGATGAAGCGAGCGCCGACAGGGTTTTCCGGCCCGGCAGGCGATAGAGCTGAGGCGCCGCTTGACCTGCGCACGCTGCTCATTCGGCGCCCGGCGACGACCTTCTTTGTAGAGATGGCTGACGAGGCGCTGGTGGACAGCGGCATCTTCGTGGGAGATATCCTGGTGGCGGAGCGCGCGCTGCATCCGGTCTATGGGGCGTTGGTCGTGGTCGCGCTGGACGGCGAACTGCTGGCACGCCACTACTGCCCGGATAGTGAAGCGATTCACCTGCTGCCCGCGCATCCTGATTTTTCGCCGATCAGGATCCGTCATCGCGCGCGCTGTCAACTCCTGGGCGTGGTGACCGCCACGATTCACCGGCTGCATGCCCTGCCGCGACGATAGCTGGGCATGGAGGATCGCCGCTATGCGGGTTCGCTGGCGTCGGGCATCCATGCTAGCGCCCAGTCGGAGATGCTCTGAATCACCTCGTTGAGCGCGCGCCCGGCGTCGGTTAGCTCATAAACGACACGCACCGGCGGCCCCGGTTGCACCTCGCGCGTCAGCATGCCCGCAGCCTCCAGCTCGCGCAACCGCTCGGTTAGCAGGCGGTCGGAGAGATTCGGCACCCGCGCCAGCAACTCGTTGAAGCGGCACGGCCCATCCAGCAGCACGTAGACGATTGCGCCATTCCAGCGCCGCCCGATAAACTCGATGGCGCGCTGGAATCCGGTGCATGAGAGGGCGGAGCGACCGGCGGCCGCTGGAGCATGAGTGGCCCCACCAACGTGACACGCGGCTAATTTCTGCTCTGCCATAGCTTCCCTCCAGGCTCAACGCGACATCTCACTACACTGTATCACACACTTACCTCTCGTAGCCTACGTACTTGACATTAGGTAGTCATACGGCTACGATACATGTGCAGGCTACGATTCGTAGCCAGATCGCGCCGGATTGGCGTCGCTGGACGGACGAATCGAGAGAGAAGATATAGGATATCAGGAAGCAGGGGACGGGAATATGTCTATCGCGTGGGCAGTATTGATCATTCGGGTCGTTGCAGGCGTGACATTGATCGGGCATGGCACGCAGAAGTCGCTCGGCTGGTTTGGCGGCTCGGGCTATACCAAGCTGGAACAGGGCTTCAAGTCGAAGGGCTATCGGCCTGTTCAACTGTGGACGGGGCTGGTGATTCTGGGTGAAGTGGGCGGCGGACTCTCGCTCGTCTTCGGCTTTTTGACGCCACTAGGTGCGGCGGGCGCGCTGGGCGCGATGGTGATGGCCATCAGGACGCACTGGGGCAACGGTTTCTTCAACAGCAAGGGCGGCTTCGAGTATCCGCTGGCGCTGCTGGCGATGAGCGCCGCTGTCGGAATCGCCGGGGCGGGCGACATTTCGCTCGATCACCTTTTCGGGACCGCTCTGTCGCCGCTGGTCTTCATCGTTCTGGCGCTTGTCGCAATCATCGTCGATATCGTCGGCATTCTCATGACGCGCCCGTCACCCGCTACCTCGCAGCCGGGCAAGGCGCACGTCGCCTAATCGCGCTCTACACTTCACACGCTACACGGGAGACCAGCGCACCTCATGGCTGGCGCGTCGCTGCACGCCAGCGCCTCGCTGGTCAGTATAGGGGGTAGGCGTGCGGGCTACCACACGTGCGGTGAAGATTGGTGGGAGATGATACCCCGTCAGCGTGGGCCGATGTAACGTGCCGCCCGGCAGCGGCGCTGGGGGCAAACGCCAGCCGATTCGGTGGCCACTGCTTGACAGGAACATGCCGCTCCGCTACCCTAGCGGCGTGCTGCTGCATACTTGCAGTTGTGGTTAAGGAGGAACTGATGCCTCGCCGCCCGCCTGCGCGCGCCCTCGCGCTCCTCAGTGCGCTTCTGTGCCTCGCCGCCTGCGCCCCCGCGGCGACGGCGAGTGTATCACCCACCGCGACGGTGACCAGCGTACCCACGCTCGCTCCGACGCCTACGCTCGCCCCGGCCCCGACGCCCACGAACGTCCCCGCTGGGTGGGCGGTTCTGGACACGCCGCATTTCAGCATCGCCTACCTGTCAGACTGGACATCGCAAACCGTCCCACAGCAGGACGGGTCCGTGCTCTATCTCGTCATTGCTCCCAATAACCAGATTACGGTGCGCGTGTTGGTGCAAGATCACGAACCAGCCCTCAACATCCAAGGAATGTACTGTCCTCCGGCGAGCGGAGAGGTCCAGCACATCACGCTGGCAGGTCTGCCGATGACCTACACGCCGCTCAGCGGCGAGGGGCAATCCATGCGGTCGTGGGCCTTCGTCAATGCGCAGGCCACGGCCTTCTCGCTGGACGCCGACGACGCTCAGTCCAGTAGCGCCACCCAGGCGCAGGACGGGTCTATCCTCGCCACATTCCGTCCCGACAGCGCCACCCCGTGGCCGTGCTGATAGCCTACACGCACGATAAACTTGAAACTAGCTCCTAACTTTGTCAGGCCATTCAGGCGAGGACGGGCGGGCCCGCCTCACCTGCGGTTCATGCACAGTGCCGCTGGTGGGGCGCTTGACAGCGCCAGAGAGCCCTTGGCATCACAATCCCTGCTCACCCTGGAGTCGACAGGCTCGTGGTTAAGGATGGTGGACGTTGGGATCGCCGGGGTGGGCGACATGTCGCTCGAAATGACGCGCCCGTCACCTGCTACGTTGCAGCCTGGCAAGGCGGACGCCGCCTAGTCGCGCTCTACGCGCTACGCGGGGGATCATCACTACCCATTGTGTCATGACGCTGATCTCCCGCCGCACTTCTGAGAGGATTTTCCCGCCAGGTTCAGGCGAATTTTCAGTAGAGCGAACCGCACAAACACGTATGCTGATGTGCCAGTTTCTGCTATGGTTGCGCGTTCGTGGCGGTGACATAGTGTCCCCTGACGATGAAGTCTACCAAACGAGCGATGAGCGCGATAGCTTCTCTCACAGGAGATGTCAACTATGCAGACCAGAGACACAACCCACAGCGCCACGGCTGGCGTTCCAGCACGTGAAGAGATTGCGGCGCTTGCGAGACGACTGCAGGGCCAGATCGTGCTGCCAGGCGACGCGAACTTCGAGGAGGCGCGGCGCGTTCATTGGGCATCCAGTGCGACGCCTGCCATGGTAGTTCGAGCCGCCTCGACATCCGATGTAGCGGCCTTCATCACATTCGCCCGCGAGCATGCGCTGGAGCTGGCGGTGCGCAGCGGCGGCCACAGCCTGGCGTGGTACAGCATCGTCGAGGGCGGCGTCGTCCTCGATCTCTCGCTGATGAAGACCCTTGAAATCGATCCTGAGACGCGGATGGCGCGACTGGGCGCGGGCCTCACCTGGGGCGAGGTCGCGGCGGCACTGCATCCACACGGCCTGGGACTCTCTTCCGGCGATAACGCAACCGTCGGAATCGGCGGCCTGGCGCTGGGCGGCGGCATTGGCTGGTTCGCGCGCAAGTATGGCCTGACGATTGACCACGTGCGTTCTATCGAGGTGGTGACCGCCGATGGCCAGACGGTGACCGCCAGCGCGACCGAACATCCCGACCTGTTCTGGGCGATGCGTGGAGGTGGCGGCAACTTCGGCGTGGCAACCGCGTTCGAGGTGGAGACACATCCTGCCGGGATGGTCTACGGTGGCGCGATCTTCTACGATGCTAGCGAGGCGGCGAGCGTGCTGCCAGCCTACGCGCGCTATGCCGCATCGGCTCCTGACGAGCTGACCACGATGGCGCTGGTGATGGGTGCGCCGCCCGCGCCCTTTATCCCGCCCGATCTACAGGGCAAGCCAGTGGTGGGAATCGCGCTAGTCTATAGCGGCGATTTCGAGGAGGGCAATCGCGTGGTGGAGCCGCTGCGCAAGCTCGGCACGCCGCTCGTCGATATCGTCGGCCCGATGCCCTACCCGGCAATCTTCCAGTTCACGGACGATGCGTCGGTCTATGGCATCCGGCAATATACGCGCTCGGTGATGGTTGACACCGCCGATGAGACGCTGATAAGCGCGTTGCTTGCCAGTGGCGCCACCGACATACCATCGGAGCACGCGCTGTTCCAACTGCGCATCCTCGGCGGCGCGGTGAAACGCGGGGACGCCAGTAGCGCTGCCTTCGCTCAGCGCGAGCGGGGCGCGTTGGTGTTGGCGGTGGTCTATGGCTACGACGAGGCGGATACCGAGCGCCATGTGGCATGGTCGGACCGCCAGTACGAGGCGATGCGGCCCTTTGGAACGGGCGCCTATCTCGGCTTCATTATGGAGGATGGGCAGGAGCGCATCGGCGAGGTCTATCCGCCCGCGACGCTGGAGCGGCTGCGCCAGGTGAAGCGACGCTATGACCCAACCAATGTCTTCCACCACAACCTGAATATCGAGCCAGCGGCGGAGTAGACCTCACCCCCTAGCCCCCTCTCCCGCAAGGAGAGGGGGAGCCAGACTTGGCGGACTTCAGCGAACAGGGTGGAGTTCGAAGACCCGCCGACCCTCGGCTGCTTCCACTGGATCACCGAGATCGACGCCATCGACGATGCGGAAAAACTGGAGACCGAACGGAATGGATCGCGCGAGAGGGGCGAGGACATCGCGGAAGTACCCGACGCGCTCCATTGGATCAAGCTCGGTCGCGCTTACCTCCTCGGTCGTCCGGTTCCGCGCCGCGATGGTGGCGCGGCCAGCAGCGCGCAGGTTGCGCACCCATTGGGACTCGCCCCAGGGGGACCAGACCCAACGCCTGCCTCCTACCTCAATGACCGCCAATGGCGTAGTGCGAGTCAGGCCGCTCTTCCGGCCGCGAATGCTGACGAGCCTGTTAAAGCCCAGCGGTACGCCAGCGTTCAAAAGGAATCTCAGGATTGGACTGAAGAGCCGAACCCGCCGTGGAATACCTCTATGCGCCGCCAATGCATCCTGCTCTATGCGAGGACTCACAATTTGATTACTCATATCCCTAGCTCCTGTTCTTGTGGCTGCTTGCGTCGGTTTGTTTCGACGCTACACAGATGACCCGCAAGAAGGCGCGGATGTGACATGACGGCTGTCCGAGGCATTCGAACCCTCAGCCGGAGACCACGGTGAGATCTAGCCGGCCGAGTCGCTCTGGATCGGCGAGCACCTCGATTTCCACGATCCTCCCGCCTTTGACCGTGAGAACCAGGATCGCGAATGGACTCTTGTCGGTCGCCCAGGCAACGCCTCCCGGTATCCCGTTCACGAGAATCCGTGTCGCCGTCGCCGTAAACCGACGGAAGCTCATTGCCTGCCTGGCCACGGCCTGCGCGCCGCGCAAGAAGGAGGTCAGATTCGGGCGCGCTGCCCCACCGTCGGAGCGCAGTACGACGTCCGGATCGAGGACGGCGAGCAGTTGATCGAAGGTACCGGCACGCGCCGCTGCGAGGAAGGCATCGACAACGGCCCACTGGCCATCGAGATCAACATCGGGCACGGGCGCGCTCTGGACCCGGCGACGAGCACGGCTTGCCAGTTGCCGCACCGCCGTCGGCGTTCGGTCGATAATCGGCGCAATATCGTCGAACGGCACGGCGAAGATGTCGTGCAGCACGAAGGCTACTCGTTCGGCGGGCGTCAGGGAGTCGAGGACGACGAACATTGCGACCCCGACGGAATCGCCCAGCAAGGCTTCCTGCTCGGGATTTGTTCCCTCCTCTGGACTCACGATGAAATCGGGGACGTGGGTATCCAGAGAGACTTCGCGGCGTGTCTTGCGCGAGCGCAAGATGTTGAGACAGACGCGCCCGACGACCGTCGTTAACCATGCCTGGAGGTTGTCAATCGTGTCAATGACGCTCGCATCGGTGCGGCTGAGGCGTATCCAGGCTTCCTGAACGGCATCGTCAGCATCCGACAGGGAGCCAAGCATGCGATAGGCGACCCCGCGCAGATGGAAGCGGTTTGCCTCGAAGCGCTCAACCAGCTGGGCATTCTCATCCATGTATCTGGTCCTCTCGCCTGGTTCTCAGTTTGGGGTTCGCGCCACTTCACCTTGCTCCCTCTTCCATAGGGAGAAGGAGCTGCTTACACTGGCTGTAGCGGCTGGTGGGGGAGGGGCGGTAGCTCGACGGTGATGGTATCGTCGGGGCGCACGACGCCGCCAGTGATGACGACCGCCATCACGCCCGCCTTGCGGACCAGGTTGCCTTCGGCGTCACGGTCCAACACGGCAGCCATCAGCCCGCGCTGGATGCTCTCCAACTGCGAGCAGGGGTTGCGCAGGCCAGTGATTTCGATGATTGCCTCAGCGCCCAGTCGCAGCCGTGTGCCGGTGGGCAGATCGAGCAGCGCGACGCCACGGGTGGTGATGTTCTCGCCCATCTGTGCGGCAGCGACCGCGAAGCCCGCCGCGCGCAACTCGTCGTGAAGCTCGGCATGGATCAGATGGACCTGGCGCAGATTGGGCTGGAACGGGTTCTTCAGCGCCCGCGAGCGATGCTTCACCGTCGTGCCTGCGTGGGCGTCACCCGCGACGCCCAGCCCTTCGAGCAGCCGAATCTCCGCGTGATTCGGTTTCGCCAGGGTGTGCGTCGCGCTGCTGCTCACTGCCGCGACGCGCCCGGTTGCGTGCCGCTCCATGCTTATGCTTTCTTTGCCCGGAGCGTCTGGCGCGCAATCTCGGCGAAATCGGGCCTGAGGCTCGCGCCGCCCACCAGCGACCCATCGATATCGGGAAGGGAAGCGAACGAAGCCGCGTTGGCCGTCGTCACGCTGCCGCCATATTGCACGCGAATCACCGACGCCTCGACCGCGCCATACATCTCTACCAGCAACGCGCGAATCAGCGCCGCCACATCGGCGGCATCCTTGGGCGTCGCGGCGCGACCCGTGCCAATGGCCCAGACTGGCTCATAGGCGACGACCAGCTCATCCAGGCGATTCGCGGGAAACCCCTTCAGGCTGCCATAGACCTGCGAGGTGATGACGCGCTCCGTCCGGCCCGCGTCGCGATCTTCGAGATGTTCGCCGACACAGACGATAGGGTGGATATCGTGCGCGAAGGCTGCCAGCGCCTTGCGGTTCACCAGATCATCAGTCTCGCCGAAGTGGGTGCGACGCTCGGAGTGGCCCAGGATGACATAGTCTGCCAGTCCTTGCAGCATCGTCGGCGAAATTTCGCCGGTGAAGGCACCCTTCACTTCGTAATACATATTTTGCGCGCCCAGCCTGATGTTCGTGCCAGACAGCACCGCATGCACCGCGGGCAGTGATATGGCTGGCGGACAGAGCACGATCTCGACGCCTCGCACCGTCACCAGATCGCTGAGTATGCTTGCGGCAAAGTCGCGCGCCTCGGTTGGGCCGAGGTTCATCTTCCAGTTGCCCGCGACAATGGGCATGCGATTAGTCACCTAAAATCCTCCTCCATCGGCAGGCGCCTCGCGTTCGCGCAGTGCCGCCACGCCGGGCAACTCGCGCCCTTCCAAGAATTCCAGCGACGCGCCGCCGCCGGTCGAAACATGCGTCACTTTTTCCGCAGCGCCCGCCGCCTCCACTGCCGCCGCCGAATCGCCACCGCCAATGATGGTCGTCGCGCCCGCCTCGGTGCGCTCCACCAGCAGCGCAATCAGCGCATTGGTGCCCTGCGCGAACTTCGGGAACTCCGCGACGCCGAGCGTACCGTTGAAGATGATCGTCTCCGCGTCGGCCAGCGCCTCGCCAAAGGCCAGAATCGTCTGCGGGCCGACATCGAGAATGCGCCAGCCCTCCGCGATGTTATCGGGCGTCGTGAGGGTCCGCTCGGCGTCGTTGGAGAACTTCTCGCCGACCGCGACATCCACCGGCAAGATGAACGGCTTGCCCGCGGTCCGCGCCTTCGCCTGAAGACGGCGCGCCTCCTCAAGCTTGTCATCTTCCACCAATGAATCGCCAACAAACAGCCCATTTGCCTTGAAGAAGGTGTTCGCCATGCCGCCGCCAATCAGAATCGCATCGGCGATGTCGATCAGGCGGTCCAGCACAGCAATCTTGTCGGAGACCTTCGCGCCGCCCGAGATAGCGACGAAGGGCCGCTTCGGGTTTTCCAGCGCGGAACCGAGAAAGTTCAGCTCCTTCTCCATCAGGAAGCCCGCGACGGCGGGCAGGTCGTGCGCGACGCCCTCGGTGCTGGCGTGAGCGCGGTGGGCTGTGCCAAAGGCGTCGTTGACGTAGATATCGCCGAGCGCGGCAAGCTGCTTCGCGAAGGCGGGATCGTTCGCCTCTTCCTCCGGGTGAAACCGCAGATTTTCGAGCAGCAGCGCCTGGCCCGGCTGTAACGCCTTCGCCTGCGCCTCCACCTGTGGCCCGACGCAGTCGGGCGCCAGCGCCACCGGCTGGCCCAGCAGCTCGCTCAGCCGCTCCGCGACCGGCTTCAGGCTGTATTTGGGGTCAACCTTGCCCTTGGGTCGCCCCAGGTGGCTCATCAGGATGACCGCAGCGCCGTGGTCCAGCAGGTAGCGGATGGTCGGGAGCGATGCGCGGATGCGCGTATCATCGGTGATTGCGCCGCCCTCGTCGAGCGGCACATTGAAGTCAACGCGCACCAGCACATGCCTGCCCCGCACATCGATATCGCGTACGGTGGCTTTATCCATTGCTAGAGCCTCTCACCCACGAAGTTCGTCAGGTCGGCGACGCGGCTGGAGTAGCCCCACTCGTTGTCGTACCAGGCGATGACCTTGACCATGTTGTCTCCCAGCACCATCGTCGAGAGGCCGTCGATGATCGAGGAGTGCGAATCGCCACGGAAGTCGCTGGAGACTAGCGGCTCGTCGGTGTAATCGAGAATGCCGTTCATCTTGCCAGCCGCGGCCTGCTTGAAGGCATCGTTGACGGCATCGACGGTGGCGGGCTTGTTGACCAGCGCCACAAAATCGACGACTGAGACGGTGGCGGTCGGCACGCGCAACGAGAAGCCGTCGAACTTGCCCTTCAGCTCGGGAATGACGAGCGCCAGCGCGCGTGCGGCTCCGGTGCTGGTGGGAATGATGTTCTGGGCGGCGGCGCGAGCACGGCGCAGGTCGCTATGGACGACGTCGAGCAGACGCTGGTCGTTGGTGTAGGAGTGGACGGTGGTCATCATGCCACGGTCGATGCCGTAGGTATCCTGGATGACTTTGGCGGCGGGCGCGAGGCAGTTGGTCGTGCAGGATGCGTTGGAGATGATATTTTGAGTGGCGGGATCGTACTTGTCTTCGTTGACGCCGAGTACGATGGTGATGTCTTCGCCTTTGGCGGGGGCGGAGATGATGACCTTCTTCACGCTGTCGTGCAGGTGGGCTTTGGCCTTGCTGGCGTCGGTGAAGAAGCCGGTGCTCTCGACGACGATCTGCGCGCCGAGGTCGCCCCAGGGGATCTGCGCCGGGTCTTTCTGCTGGAAGACCTTGATCTTCTTGCCGTTGATCGAGAGGTCGTTGCTATCGAGCACCTCGACGTGGCCGTCGAAGCGCCCGTAGGTGGAGTCGTAGCGGAAAAGATGGGCGTTGGTCTCGGTATCGGTCAGGTCGTTAATCGCGACGACCTCGATCTGCGCGGGATAGCGCTCCAACATTGCCTTCAGGCTCTGGCGGCCTATACGTCCGAAACCATTGATGCCTACGCGAATTGCCATGGAAATTCAACCTCCTGAGAGCGAACTCTGGAAACAGCCCAGGACGCGGCCCCATTGCCGCGCACCGCTCACCGGGGCTGGAAGGCTGGTGATATCTGTCGACAGGCGTCTGCTTCGGCCCCGGCGCACCGGGGAATATTGTATCACGCGAGAGCCGTCTTCCGGCCCACATGCCGCACGGACCAGCGCGGCCACATCGGGCAAGGTAGCCACGGCTATGCCCATACGCCGACGGAATCGCCATGCGCCGCCAGCAGGTCGTCTACCAGCGACCATATCTGATCGAGGTCAAGCTCGGCGGCGGTATGGGGATCGAGCATCGCGGCGTGGTAGAGATGCTCGCGGCGACGGGACAGCGCCGCCTCGACCGTCAGCCCCTGGACGTTGACGTTGGTGGACATCAGCGCGGCAAGCTGTGGCGGCAGTGCGCCGATATGGGTCGGCTGAATGCCATTCTTGTCCACCAGGCATGGCACCTCGACGCAGCAGCCAGCGGGGAGGTTATCGATCAGCCCGTCGTTCGGGACGTTGCCATAAATCAGCCGCGGCGTGCCAGTCTCCATGCTGTGGATGATATATGCGCCGTATTCCTGGCTGCGTTGCACCGCCAGTGGCTCGTCGCCTTCGAGCTTGTCGCGCAGCGCTTCCCATCCGGCGATCTGCGCCTCGCAGCGGCGGATATACTCGTCCAGCGGGATCTTATAGCGCTCGATCAGGTCGGGACGGTCGCGCTTGATGAACCAGGGCACGTACTCGGCAAAGTGCTCGCTCGACTCGGTGACGAAGTAGCCCAGGCGTTTGAAGATGTCGTAGCGCACCTGATTTTCGGCGGGCATGCGCTGCTCGTCGATGACCTGGCGGATGCGGGGATACAAATCTTCGCCGTTGCGCTCGAAGCGCAGGTAAAACGCCATGGGATTGATGCCAGCACACAGGTAATTGATCTCTTCGGCAGGCACGCCACTATCGCGGGCCAGCTCGTGCGCCGTGTGAAAGACGCTGTGGCAGAGTCCAACGGTTTTGATGCTGCTCGCCCGGCTGATGGCCCAGCAGTTCATCGCCATCGGATTCGAGTATTGCAGCAGGGTGGCGCCGGGGCAGACTTCCTCCATGTCGCGGCAGATATCCAGCAGCACGGGAATGGTACGAACTGCGCGCATGATGCCGCCAATGCCGAGCGTGTCGGCGATGGTCTGGCGCAGGCCGTAGCGTTTGGGGATATCGAAGTCGATGACGGTGGCTGGACGATAGCCGCCGACCTGAATCATGCAGATGGCGTAGCTCGCGCCGGTCAGCGCGGCGCGGCGGTCGGTGGTCGCCTCGATGTGCGGCTGCGCGCCCAGTTGCGCCGCCAGTTTGCGCGCCATCCGCTCCGAGGTGCGCAGCCGCTCCAGGTCGATATCGTGGAGGCTGATATGCGACTCCGCCAGCTCGGGGAAGCTCAAAATATCGGTGAGTAGCGCCTGGGCAAAGACGGTGCTGCCCGCGCCGATGAGCGTGATTTTGGGGTGTGCCATGCCGCGCCTCTCTGATATAGGTGGGGAATTCAGTAAGAAAAATGTGCCTCAATTGGCATCACTGTCTGGCATTATACAGGGGCTGGCGCGACTTATCAGGGACACACTCTCGGCCATTCATGGCCGGAGTAATGCCTGATGGACCAAGAATGGTCGTCTCGCCCTACCGGGCGAGCAGGGCGAAGCCGTGTGGGGCATTCATGCCCTCCGCCGACGTACTCCGGCCTTTCAAGGCCGAGATCGTCTTCACGCCGCGCCGTGAGTGGGGTTGCGGACTATGAATGGAGTAGAATTGACACTCCCCACGGCTAAAGCCGGGGGATTCCTGCTTCACCGAATCCTGCCGGGGTTGGGCGAACCCGTCCCGGTCTGACAGCTTCTCCACAGGCTGACACCGCCAGTCCGGCGGCCAAAATGTTCTGTGCGGCGTTCACGTCGCGATCATGGACTATCCCACATGCGGGACATGTCCAGTGGCGTACGTCCAGTGTCAGGGAGTCGAGCACATGGCCACAGGCAGAGCAGCGCTTGCTACTGGGGTACCACTTGTCAATCTTGACCAGGGTTCTCCCGTACCAGGCCGCTTTGTACTCCAATTGGCGGACGAACTCGCCCCACCCGACATCGTGAATCGCTTTCGCCAGGGTTGGATGCTTCGCCATCGCCTTCACCTGCAAACCCTCCACGCAAATCGTTTGGTTCTCACGAAGAATGCGCGTCGAGAGTTGGTGCAGGAAATCCTGGCGATGGTCGGCAATGCGGGCATGGATACGGGCGAGCTTCCGGCGGGCCTTGTCGCGATTCTTGGACCCCAGCTTCTTCTTGGCAAGACGGCGCTGCGCTGTGGCCAGGCGCGTTTCATCCTGGGCCAAGACGTGGGGATTGCCGACCTTCTCGCCGCTATCCAACACCACCACATCATGCAGCCCAAGATCAATGCCAACCTGCCCAGTAGTAATCGGCAGAGACGTAATCGCTTCTTCGATCAGGATGCTGACGAAGTAGCGGCCAGCCGTATCGCGGCTGACGATCACAGTCGTGGGCTGTGCGCCATCAGGCAAGGCGGGCAATGGCCGCGACCAGTGAATGTGCAGCGGGGTAGCCATCTTGGCGAGGGTCAATGTACGCGTCTCAGCATCCCAGCGGAAGGCGGACGTGGTGTATTCCGCCGATTGCTTGCCGCGCTTCTTATGGAAGGCCGGCTACGTGGCCCATCCCTCGAAGAAGTTACGGAACGCCTTATCCAGATGGCGCAAGGCTTGTTGCGTCGGCACACTGGATGCCTCAGTGAGCCATGCGGTCTCTGGCTGCTGCTTGAGCGTCGTAAGCGCTGCGGAGGTGTCTGCGTACCTTACCCGTTCTTGCCGCTGATAATAGGCGTCGGTACGCAAGCGGAGCGCCCAGGTGTAGACGAAACGCGCACACCCGAACGTCCGCGCCAGCACACTGGCTTGCGTGGCGGTGGGGTAGCAGAAGCGGTAGCGGTAGCGGTAGCGGTAGCGGTAGCGGTAGCGGTAGCGGTAGCGGTAGCGGTAGCGGTAGGCGCGTTTCTGCCTCATACTTACAGTATAATATATAGTGTGTGAAAGCACTATGTGCGTAGGACGAAAGGAGACGGCCATTCCTCCCCATGCCTGAAGGCAGGGGTCTCCTGGCCGGAGAAGACGATGACCAGTTGCCCATGCTGACACCCCCCGATATCGCTATCGATACGATCACCGTGTTGCTGCGCGAACAGTACGCGCTGCGCATCGAGCGAGTGAACTTTCTGCCGATTGGGGCTGATGCCAACGCCGCCGTCTTCCGGGTGGATGCGGACGACGGCACACCGTATTTCCTCAAGTTGAAGCGTGGCGACTTCGACGAGATAGCGGTCAGCATCCCGGCACACCTCCACGCGCACGGCAGCGCGCGGGTGATGGCGCCGCTGGCGACGACGGCGGGCCAGCTATGGGCGAGCGGACACGGCTTCACCTGGATTCTCTACCCCTACTTCGAGGGCGCCAATGGCTTCGCGCAGCTGCTCTCGGACGCGCAATGGGTCGCACTTGGTCAGAGCCTGCGCGCCGTCCATGCCAGCCTGCTGTCCCCTGAGCTTGCCAGCCGCGTGCCACGGGAAGACTACTCGCCGCGCCGGCGCGATATCGTGATGAATTATGATCGGCAGGTCGAGGCGCGGGCCCATGATGACACCGATGACCCGTTTGCCCGGAGACTGGCGGCATTCTGGCGAACGCGGAGGGATGAGATTCACGCGATGGTGGAGCGGGCCGAGCAGCTTGGTCAGATGCTCCGGCGGCGCAATGGCGCGGCAGATGCGTTCGTCCTGTGCCACACGGACCTGCACGCCGGAAACGTCCTGCTGAGCGCGAGTGACGAACTGGAGCTGGCAATCGTGGACTGGGATGCCCCGAAATATGCGCCCAGAGAACGCGATCTGATGTTCATCGGCGGCGGCGTTGGCGGCATCTGGGATAGCGCCCGTGAGGAAGCGTTGTTCTATCAGGGCTACGGCGCCATCGAGATCGATCCGGTGGCGATGAGCTACTATCGCTACGAGCGCATCGTCGAGGACTTGGCGGCCTATGGCGAGCAGATCTTCGAGGCGCAGGGCAGCGCGGAAGACCGGGAACATGGGCTTGTAGGGACGATGGGGCAATTCGACCCCGGCTGCGTTGTCTCCATCGCCCACCAGACGTACGAGTGGGTACGTTGACCTCACTCCCCAGCCCTCTCCCCCTAACCCCCTCCCTTTTAGGGGAAGGGGAAACAGAGAGGAGCGCGGCAGCCCCCAAAGTCGGAGGGGGAGCCATGTCACCGTGAGAATGGAGCGATGATCCTGAAAGACAGCGCTCTATCAGTGACTGAGGGGCGTGAGCTGTATCTGCTGCGCCAGCCGGTAGGCGGTCGGGAGGTCACTCTCGCTCTCGACAAATACACGGCCGACCACGAGCACCGCATTGTTCGGCGACGCGATCTGTGCCATTCCCTGCGGCACGGTTCCCTTCCAGCCTGGCCCGCTGATGAGGTACTCGCCAGCCTCGGTTCCCGTGGTGCGTTTACCGACGTAGGCAAAATCCGCGCCGTCCGACGGATCGGTGAACTGCACGCTGTAGTACCGGCCCGCCATGTCCGGCACGTGCAACACTTGCGGCCCCTTGGCGAGGTCGAGCAAGCCGCCGACGTAGAGCACGTCGTCGGTTCCGGTGGCTAACAAGCTGGCGTTTGACGCCGCAGGCGAAGACAGATTGGGCGTCGCGTAGAGCGTATTGACGGGGATGGGACCGCCGCCAAGCCCATGCCGAACAACCGCACTTTTGTAGGCGCTGTAGGTGAAAGTTGGCCAAAGATACAAGAACACGACCGTGCCGATTCCCCAGACGAGGACGGTCAAGACGATGAATCCAATGAGCCCGTTCCCCCCGCAGAGAATATCCTGTAGACGACCCAGGCGAGGATGGCCAGGATGACGAACGTAATGGGATAGCCGTACTTCAGAATAAACCTGTTCATCTCACGTCACTGCACTCTCGTGACGGGCGGCACATGGTACTTGCCGTCGAGGATCGCAGGGCCAGGCAGATACGCGCGGAGCATCAGCTTGAAGTTGCCAGCCGGCGCGGGCAGCCAGTTGGACTCATGCCCTGCGGGAGCCGTGCGCTGAATATAAATGTCGATGGAGCCATCGGCGTTGGGCACGAGGCCGGAGCGACTGCCGACGCTGTAGCGATCGCTGGGGTTCTTCACCATGAACCCGACCACATCAGTCATGGTCAGCGACCAGAAGGCATCGTTCGGCGGGAGTTGTCCTTCAGGAAAATGCAGGACGTATTCGTGCTGGCCGTTCAGCGTCTGCCCCGCGCTGTCCCTGGTCGTCGTCCAGTACGCGGCCTCTTGCACCACATTGACGGCGGGCAGGGTTCTGGCAAAGGCGGCCCGGAGGAGGATGCCATTGCCGGGCTGGCCGGCTTTCATGGTGGTGCTCCACCCGTTGACGGTCGTGGTCATGGCTTTCACCACCGCGTTCATGATGATTTGCCGTGAGAAACGCCAGCACGGCGCCGACAATGATTGCTTGCGGGACGTGAGAGGCGGAGAGAGTTGTGAGGATATTGGTCATAATTTGGCCTCAGAATGATCCGACCACGCGACGCCATCGCTTGCGGTCTGCTCTGCGTTCGGATGAGCGGTTGAAACGACTCGACTTCTTCAGCGGCAAGGGAACTGAATGCGTGGGCCTGGGACCACGCCCTGGTTGTATCACCCACTCTGAGTCTAGCGTGTGTCGCTCCTCTTGTCAAAGGCGGAACGGACTAATGCCAGCCTGTACGTAGCCTGCCCTGAGTCTATCACTATCGCCTACAGTGGTACACTAAGGATGGAATGCACTGCGAGCGCGCCTGCTGGATTGGAAAGGATCCCCACCGATGGCAGACAGCACCGATGTCGTCGCTCAGTCCGCAATTCCCGCAATTCCCGCAATTCCCGCGATTTCGCCGCGCATGATCGACGAGTTGCGCGCGATTCTGGGGGATGAGGGCGTCATCATCGAAGAGGCCCAGCGCCGCACCTATGAGTCGGATGGGCTGGCGAGCTATCGCGCGCTGCCGGGTGTGGTCGTGCTGCCCACCAGCACCGAGCAGGTGCGAGATGTCGTGCGGCTCTGCGCGCGCGAGGGCATCCCGTTCGTGCCGCGCGGCTCGGGCACCGGACTTTCCGGTGGCGCGCTGCCCACGGCGGGCTGCGTGCTGATCGCGCTCTCACGGATGCGCCAGATTCTCGCGGTGGACCTGCCCAATCAGCGGGTGATCGTCCAGCCGGGCGTAATCAACCTCCAGGTGACACAGCGGGTCGCGCCCTCCGGCTACTACTATGCGCCCGATCCCTCCAGCCAGCAGGTCTGCTCCATCGGCGGCAACATCGCCGAAAACTCCGGCGGCGCGCACTGCCTCAAATACGGCTTCACCGTCAACCACGTGATTGGCATGCGGGTCGTGCTGGCCAACGGCGAGGTGGCCGATCTGGGCGGCTATGCCGTCGATCTGCCCGGCTACGACCTGCCCGGCGTTTTCGTCGGCTCCGAGGGGACGCTTGGCATCGCGACCGAGATCATCCTGCGGATCGTACGCAAGCCCGAGGCGGTGCTGACGGCGCTGGCCGCATTTCCCCATACCGACGCGGCGGGGCAGGCAGTCTCTGATATCATCGCCGGAGGGATTCTGCCAGCCGCCATCGAGATCATGGATCGCCTCTCCATCGAGGCGGCGGAGGCGGCGGTGCATGCGGGCTATCCCGTGGGCGCGGGCGCGGTGCTGCTGGTGGAGCTGGACGGCGTGCAGGCCGAGGTGGACGAGCAGTCGGCGCAGGTGGAGGCGCTCTGCCGCGCGGCGGGCGCGACGGAGTGGCGGCTGGCGCATACCGACGAGGAGCGCGCGCTGATGTGGAAGGGGCGCAAGTCGGCATTCGCGGCGGCGGGACGCATCAGCCCGAACTACATCGTGCAGGACGGCGTCATTCCACGGACGGCGCTGGGCGCTGTGCTGCGCGAGATCACCGCACTGGAGGAGCGTTATGGGCTGCGCGTGGCCAACGTCTTCCACGCGGGCGACGGCAATCTGCATCCACTGGTGCTCTACGACGAGCGCGACGAGGGCGCCTTCGAGCGGGCCGAGGAACTGGCGGGCGAGATTCTGCGTACCTGCGTCGCCTCGGGCGGCAGCATCACGGGTGAGCATGGCGTTGGGATGGATAAGCGCGGCTACATGCCGGTGATGTTTAGCGAGGCGGACATGGCGACGCATCAGCTGCTGCGGTGCGCGCTCGATCCGGCGCGGCTGGCCAACCCGGAGAAGGTCTATCCGACGCCGCGCCTCTGCGGCGAGACACCGGGCGTCTATCGTCCGCACCCGCTGGAGACGGCAGGCATCGCCGAGCGCTTTTAGGAAGGGACAAAGTCTATGATAACGGAACACCTGAAAGCTTTGATGGAGCGGATTGAGCAGCTTCCCTCCGGATATGCAAAACAAACTGGCCGAAGAGATAGAAGATATTCTCGATGACGCTGAGTGGCATGCGTTGCTGGCCGATCCGCTTTCCGGCCCTGTATTGGATGACATGATTGCCCAGGCAAGACGATCACCCAAGCGCCCCTGGCCTACACCTGGCGATATGGGGGATAGCGAGTGAAGTCGTATACGACCGATGAGTTTTGGGAACTCTATCGGGCATTGCCAGAAAAGATTCGCCGCCAGGCTCAAGAAGCGCATGAACAATTCGAGCGCGATCCATTTCATCCAGGGTTGAATTTCGAAGAGGTAGATACAAAGCGGCATCTCTGGTCAGCGCGCATCACGCGCGGATACCGTGTTCTTGGATTTCGCGATGATGGTGAAATCACCTGGTTTTGGATTGGCACGAACCGCGAATATGACAAGCTGATCAGGGGCCGCTGAAGCACCTGAAGCACTAAGGAGCCGCCAGTTGCCAGAAAACAATCCTCCGCCAACCAAACCAAACACAGATGTCGCATATGCCGCCGCGCAGGCAACGCTCAGCCAGGCCCAGAAAGCGGTTGAGGAGGCGATGGAGCTCACCATGCCCTGGCTGGTGGACGTTGGCAACTGGATCTTTGCTGGCCTGATCGCGTTCGACCTGGTGGTCATGGCCCCGCTCATCGTCACGGCGTCCATCGGTCAGGCGCTTACGATTTCGATTGTCATGTTTGCACTCGCCTTGCCACTGAACCTCGCCGGGCTTGTTATGCTCAGGCTGATCAAGGATATGGCGCATCTTGGCTTCTCAGAGGAGTGGGCGCGCGCTTACCAGGAGGCCGGATTACCGCTGGGTGAGCAGCTAGCCTCGCCCAAAGCGCGCGAGGCTCAGCGGAAACGACGAGCAACAGTTGTCCTGTACTATTCCTTCGCGGTGCTGACGCTGAGTGTCGCGCTCACGCTGACTGGCCTGACGGCGGCGCTGTGGCATATCGCGTGGTGGATCGGGGTTGTCTTCCTCGCGATGGCAGTCATCAGCCTGGGAATCGTCATCGCCTCGATGGTCACCCTGGGGCCGCGTGACTCATCAGAAGACAGGGAGCGCCAACGCCGCTACTGGGACGAGGCTGTGAGGCAGGTAAAGGCACAGGCGCAGGCGGCGCAAAAGCAGGCGCAAGCACAGGCAGAAGCGCAGGCGCGATCCGGGACAGACAGGTAGAGGAGTAGCCGCGATGACGCAGACCGCCGCCACGCTACAGGCGAGGCTGGAAGAGCTGGCGCCGGGACAGGTCCGCCCGGCGGAGGCGGACGACGCGGTGTTGGGCGTGCGGCCGCTGGTGGTGGCCGAGCCAACCTCCGCCGAGACGCTGGCGGCGCTGCTCGCCTTCGCCGATGGCGCGCGGCTGAAGGTGTTGCCACACGGCGGCGGAACACATGCGGGCATGGGATTCCCGCCATCGGGTGGCGATATCGTGCTGAGCCTGGCCGGGCTGAACGCCATCGTCGAGCACGCGCCGCACGATCAGACGGTGACGGTGCAGGCCGGGTTGCCGTTGGCGACGCTTCAGGAGCATCTGGCGCGGACGGGTCAGTGGCTCGCGCTCGATCCACCGCTACGCCCCGGTGCGACGGTCGGCGGGCTGATTGCGACGGCGGTGGCGGGGCCGCGACGGCTGCGCTATGGCGGCGTGCGCGATCAGATTCTCGGCGTCCAGGTGGCGCTGGCGGATGGCACGATAGCACGCGGCGGCGGCAAGGTGGTGAAGAACGTCGCGGGCTACGATCTGCCCAAGCTCTTTACTGGGTCGCTCGGCACGCTGGGTATCGTCCTCTCGGCCAGCTTCCGGCTCTATCCGCTGCTTGCCGACTCTCGGACGCTGGTATGCCGTGCGCCTGACTCCGAGCCACTCTTTGGCGCTGTCCAAGCGATCACTGCCTCGACGCTGACGCCAACGGCGATAGACATGCTAGGCCTGGAAATGGGCAGCCCTATTGCCTGGCGGTTCGCTTCCAATCGCGAGTGGAGCGCGCCGTCACCGAGCAGATAGCGACATTGCGGGCGCTGCTCGGCGCGCTGGCGAATGACGGTGATGTGCTGGATAGCCCGGCGGAGGCGGATTTCTGGCGTGGGCTGGATATCATAGACGCGCCTGAGACGCAGGCGGGCTGGCTCGACCTGCGGGCCGCGCTGATGCCGGGCGGGATAGCAGGCTGGCTGGCGGCGTTGCGCTCGGCTGCGCAAGAGAACGCTCTGGCGCTGCGCTGGCGGGCGCATGCGGGCCACGGCGCGGTACGCGTGCGGCTCACAGGTCAGCCCGAGGCGCTGGCAGTCACGGTGGAAACGCTGCGGAAGGCGGCGGAAGCCGCACGCGGCGCGCTGGTCGTCGAGGAGTACGCGCCCGCGCTCATCGGGCGCATCGACCCATGGGGCACGCCGCCCGCGCTCGATCTGATGCGGCGCGTCAAAGCGCAATTCGATCCGCATAACACGCTCAATCCGGGCCGTTTCGTGGGAGGCATCTGATGACAGAACTCAGCCTCGGCAACGTCTCGCCCTCCGCCAATCGCCGTTAGCGCCTTCGAGCGCACCATCCGCCTGCCCGCGAGATCATCGAGGATTGCGTGCATTGCGGCTTCTGCCTGCCCACCTGCCCAACGTGGCTGCTCTGGGGCGAGGAGATGGACTCGCCGCGCGGGCGCATCAACCTGATGAAGCTGGCGACCGACGGCGAGATTGCGCTGACGCCGCGGGTGCGCGGCCACTTCGACGCCTGCCTCGGCTGCATGGCCTGTATCACCGCCTGCCCGTCCGGCGTCCAGTACGATAAACTGATCGAGGCGACCCGACCCCAGATCGAGCGCAACGCGCCCCGCCCACTGAGCGACCGCATCTATCGCGCGCTCATCTTCGCGCTCTTCCCTCACCCGCGGCGAATGCGCCTGCTGCTGCCGCTGCTCTGGCTCTATCAGAAGTCGGGCGCGCGGCGGCTGGTGCGAAGCCGGTGGATGCAACGAGTGCTACCCGCGCGTCTGCTGGCGATGGAGGCGGTGTTGCCGCCGGTACGGCTGCGACGACGGTCGGCGCTCTCGTTCGCGCTGACCACTGACGCGCCAGATACGCGCGACACTGCGACGCGCACCCGGGTGGGCGTTTTGCTCGGCTGCGTGCAGCGCGTCTTCTTCGATGATGTCAACATGGCGACAGTGCGCGTGCTGACCGCCGAGGGCTATCAGGTCGTGCCGGTCGCGCATCAGGGCTGCTGCGGCGCGCTCTCCGTCCACGCCGGGCGCGAGGACGAGGGGCTGCGCTACGCCCGGCGGCTGATCGACGCCTTCGAGGCGGCGCAGGTGGATGCTGTGGCGGTGAATGTGGCGGGCTGTGGCTCGACGCTGAAGGAGTATGGCCACCTGCTGCGCGACGACCCCGCCTATGCCAAGCGGGCGAGGGCATTCTCCGCGAAGGTGCGCGACATCTCGGAGCTGCTGGCCAGCCAGCCGCCGCGCGCGCCACGCCATCCCATCGCGGCGCGAGTCGCCTATCACGACGCCTGCCACCTGCGCCACGGCCAGGGCATCACGCGCCAGCCGCGCGAACTGCTCCGCCAGATTCCGCAGCTGGAGGTCGCCGAGCCAGCCGAGGCGGATATCTGCTGTGGCAGTGCGGGCATCTACAATCTGGTTGCGCCGGAGCCAGCGGCGGAGCTGGGACAGCGCAAGGCGGCCAACATCCTGGCGACGAAACCGGATGCGCTGGTGGCGGCTAACCCCGGGTGTCTCTTGCAGATCGCCTCGTCGTTGGCGCAGCAGGGCCACCCACTGCCCACGTTCCACCCGATTGAGCTGCTCGACGCCTCGATTCGCGGCGTTCCGCTGCCTGGGGTGAGCATCAAAGCGCGGGAACAATAGGAATGGGAGATCAATCCTTGCCATCGGTGGAGACACACGCGCGAAAGAGGTCTTCTCGTGCGCTCGCGCAAGTACTTCGATTTGGCTGGCCGGTACTGGTGCTGCTGGCGATACTGTGGTTCCCGTTTGACTGGCTAGCCACCGTCTGGCCCGCGTTTGGTGTGCCCTTTCGGGAGGTCTTTCGCAATGCCCACGATCATTTCGTCGGGCACACTATCTTCTTCTTCCTGGTTGGATTTCTCGTGCTCGCGGTGCTTCCTGCCTTGCGCCGCAAGCCACAGTGGTATTTTCCCGGGCTGGCGCTGGTAGCCCTCGTGCAGGAGACGATTCAGGCGTTCTTTCGCGGCGAGCTACCCACCTTCACCGACTTCAACGCCTTCAAGGGCGACGCGCTGGGGGGCATCTGCGCGTTTGTGGTGTGGTTGCTCATCGGCCTGGTTCAGCGCCTCACGCGTCGCCAGGCGTGAATAGACTCTGACTGGGTCATCCTGCCTGGATGCCTGGGATGGTGTGCGCTTCGAGACTTTTGGGGTTGTGAAGCATCCGCGTAACTGATACTGTGCAGCACTAGAGCAAATCTGCAAAAGGTTGGGCAGGCGAGCTGCACGCAGGGGCACAGCCAACCGTATCGGCTCACAGTCTGCCAGCCCCAGCTTTCTGCATTTTGCTGTAGGCTCCATGATTGGGAAAAGAGGACAAAAAGCCCTACACCTGCCGCGATGGCAAGAAGCAAGAATGGGAATACTGAATCTGGCTGCAGCAGCCCCACGATTCCTGCGGCAACAGGAGCAGGTACGAGGATATCACTGAGGACAGGTCGCGTGACATTCATGCCTGTCTTTCGGATGCGGAACTGTTGGTAGGCGACAAAAATGATCCCACCGACGCCCACGGCGATTAACAAGAGGCTTCCGAGAGGAGCCGTGCGGGCTGGCAGCAGCATGATGAATGCCCACGCGACACCAATCAGAAACCCAAAGGCGGCGGCGAAGGCTCGCGCACGCATAAGCGGGTTGCTGAGGATCGGCTGGGGGTGCAGCGACATTGCGACAAACACGAGGCCAGCAAGCGCAGCCGAGGCGCCAGCAAGTGTCATGAAGAACGGCTGCCATTCTTGTACGAGAACTTGGTCTGTCACAATCACTCCCTCATCGCCAATCCAACGATTCCCAATGCGCCCACGAGCAATACTGGAAATCGGCCAGAAAGCCCCTCAGCTTCAGCTAGGGAATGAATGGCCGTCGCCCTTGGCCGCACAGGCGACAACTATCCTCCACTAGTGCCGGTTTTGCCTGCTTGTGCGAGAAGAGGTCTGTAGGCACTTTTGCACCTCACCAATCAAAAAATGGTGTTTGGCGGTTCCGCAGTACATCGTTCCTGCGGGTAAAAGCATCAACGTCGCTTGGACGTGGTGCCCTACGCTGATCTGGGTTGCTTTTCAGAGGTCACACTCGCCCAGGGAGTAGGCAACGCCTCTTCGGGCCGGGCAGGCCCTTCAGGAGTCAACGTAGTGGGTTGCCACATGCGTGTCCTGAGAATCTCCCGGATTCATCCGGGCAGAGTGTCAATGGAGGTCCGCAGCTCAGCATCCACGGCGCGGCCCTGGCGTACCACGATCTCCGGTAACGCCTCGACGTCCGCGAGGGTTGTGTGGAAGTTGACGATACAGGCGCGTAGCAGGAATCGCCCATCCAGCACCGCGTTCGAGACGAAAACCTCACCGCCCTGCTGGAGCCGTTCCAGTAGCGCCGTATTCAGGCGGTCTAGATAGGCTTCTGTGGTCGTGGTTCCCGGTGTGAGATCGGCTGGCACGAAACGGAAAGTGGCGATGCTGAGTTGCCGCGTGAACAATGCCAACTCAGGAGTCTCCGCAATGCGCCGGGCAAGCGTCTCGGTCAACGTGATGTCGTCCGCGATTTGCCGTGTCACGCCAATGCGCCCGGTCTGGCGCAGACCAAGCCACACCTTCAATGCCCGGAAGCCACGCGAGTTCTGGGGACCGTATTCGTGGTAATTCAACGGTGGTTGCCCCTCCGCTCCCTCCGCCGAGTGGTAGTAGGTCGGATGCGCACTGAAAGTTGCGGGCAGGTCGTCACGGTGGCGCCAACCACACAGAAGGGAACGTAGCCCTGCGCGCGGTCCGCCGCGATGCGCGCGCGTACAGCGTCCGCGGTGATGCGTCCCGTACCGTCGGCTGGAATCCAGCTGATAGCGTCCGAGCCGAGTCCAGCGAGGTCGGTGGTCTTCTGCAGCCAGGTGTGCGTCTCGCTGGAGGCATAGACGCGCAGCCGTCCCTCGCCCACTGCCATGCCCTGGCGGCGCACCTCCTGGCCAAGCGTGTGCGTCCGCGCGGCGAGCAGGCCGACGAAGTTCGCCATGTTCCCGCCGCTTACGAACAGCCCGCCGCAGTCCGTCGGATAGCCTATCAACTCGGCGATCCAGCGGACCGCCTGCGCCTCGATCTCGGTGGCCATCGGCCCCAGCGTGAAGAGGCCGAGGTTCGGGTTCACCGCCGCCGCCAGCAGGTCGGCCAGCATGCCAAGCGGCGCGGGCGACGAGGTGACGTAGCCGAAGAAGCGCGGATGCCCGTTGAAGAGCGAGTGCGCGAAAAGCATCTCCGCCGTAGTGGCAAGCAGTGCGCCCGGCTCTGCGCCGCACTCCGGGAGGTCGCCGGTTGGCAGCAACGCGCGCACAGCCTCTGGCGACTCGCCCGGCGTCACCGGCAGTGTCGGCAGACGCGCCAGGAAGTCGGCGATACGGTCAACGAGATCATGACCCAGCGCGCGGAAATGATCTGGCGCCAGATTTGACGAAGCCTCCCGCGTGGGAGGCGTCTGAATGACTGGTATTGCGTGATCCTGCATGGTTTCCCCTCAAAACGCGCCCAGGTCCTCCACGGAGCTAACACGCGAGCCACAGGCCCGGAGCGTCATAGCGGACGCAGGCAGCAAAACTCCAACAGCCGGGGCGAGATTATCAGGCCCCGGCTGCTGTGTCAACAACACTGGTTGGTTCTGCCCTGAGGCGCTACTGCGCCGGAATGATGTTCTGGTTCACCCGGAACAGATTGTCCGGGTCATATTTCGCTTTGATCTGGGCGAGGCGGTCGTAGTTCTCGCCATAGGCGGCGCGCACCAGCTCCTGTCCCTCATCCATAATCATGTTGATGTAGCCGCCACCGGCTGAGTAGGGATGCAGCGCCGTCCAGTAGTTGCGCGCCCAGGCGATCATGCGCTCGTTGTTGGCGGGGTCTGGATCGACGCCGACCATCACCTCGGCGAAGTTGGCGCTACGGAAGTTGAACGCCGTATCGTCTTTGCCTACATCATGCACCGCGCCATTGATCGGGTAGAGGTGCATCGTCGAGTGCATCGTCGGCAGTTGCTCGGCGTACTTGGTGTGCAGCTCGATGGCCTGGTCGCTCAAATCGTTGAAGAAGTCGGCCTTCCAATACCACTGCAAACCCGGAGGGTACAGCCCGTCGAAGAGACTCTGCAACACTGGCCAGGGGATCGGCCCCGCCACGTCAATCGCGGGCGTCCCGAAGGCGCGGATGGCGGCGAAGCGCTTCTCCGCCTCGTCGAGCGGCCCGGTATAGCACCAGACGATGACGCACATCTTCTTGAGGTGGAACTGCTCCGGGAAGGGCGGCGCCGGCGGCACCGTCACAAAGCCGAACCAGCCGTTGATATCGCGGGGCGCGTTGGTGATGTAGTCGCGCCAGAACGCGAGCAATTCCTTCGCCTGATCGAGCGGCCAGAAGATTGGGCCGCCGTAGACGGTGCTGATCTCGTGCAGGCGGAAGACAAAGGATGTCACCACGCCGAAGTTGCCGCCACCGCCACGCACCGCCCAAAACAGGTCGGGATGGTCGTCCGCGCTCGCGGTCACATAGCTGCCATCCGCCAGCACCATATCGACGCTGAGCAGGTTGTCCAGGCTCAGCCCGTAGGTCCGCGCGAGGTAGCCGATGCCGCCGCCCAACGTGAGGCCGCCGACGCCGGTGGTGGAGATGAAGCCGCTTGGCGTCGCCAGCCCAAACGCATGCGTCGCGTGATCCACCTCGCCCCAGGTCGCGCCGCCAGCGACGCGCACCGTCCGCTGTTTGGGATCGACATGGACGCCTTTCATCTCCGAGAGGTCAATCACCAGGCCATCGTCACAGGTAGCCAGACCAGGACCGTTGTGGCCGCCGCCTCGGACCGCCAGGAGCAGGTGATGCTCGCGGGCGAAATTGACCGAGGCGATGACATCCGCCGCATCCACACAGCGCGCGATCAGGCCGGGATGCTTGTCAATCATGCCGTTGTAGACTTTGTGCGCCTCTTCATAGGCGGCGTCTCCCGGCAGGATCAGCGTCCCGCGCAGTTGCGCCCTGAACTCCTCGACCCTAGCTTTGTCTAGTGCCGTTGCACTGTTTTGTGCGATCACTGGTATCTCCTTGTCCCTCCCGCATGTTGGTCTGCGCCCATAACGAAGGGCGCATAGGCGGGAGCGCATGGGGGAAGGATAGCCGTGGGAGCGTTAGCAAATCGTCTGGCGCGGGGGGCGCTCAGTGAAGCGCGTCACACGTGGGGCGCCGCACCGCGTGGCATATCGTTAGTGGAGCGTTAGTTTCCACTCACCGAGGAGCGCATTTGCCGCCTGAAGATCTGGGGTATCGTATCCTTCGGTGAACTGGGCGTAGAGCGCTTCGAGTGTGCGGCGCGTCTCCTCCATCCGCTGCCCCGATGTGCAGGCACGACCCATACTGACGAGCGCGCGCAGTTCGAGCATCCGGGCTTGCTGGCCACGGGCGATATCCGCCGCGCGCGCAAACGCCGCCAGCGCATCTTGCTCGTCGTGGCCCGCAGCGAGCATCAACACACCGCGTTGCCGGTGCAGCTCGGCGTCCCACCAGCGCTCGCTGCTACTGCGCGACTGAATCAGCGCGTCCTCGATGGACTTCAGTCCCTCCTCTGGGCGACCCGCCAGCCCGTAGATATCGGCGAGCAACGACAGGAAGTAGGGAAGGCGCAGTCTGACGCCGGTGGACGTGAATTCCTCGATGGCGACGCGCAGCGCCTCGATATGGGCTTCATCGGGCTGCTCGCGCGCATAGGCGTGGCTGGCCAGAATCACCGACCAGGCGTGATAGTACGGCGACTTGTACTCCATCGTGAGTGCGACCGCCTCCTCGGCGCGCTTCCGGGCCGTCGCGGCGTCGGCGCTCATCTGCGAGAGCATCGCGAGAAAGGTTGTGGCAAGCGCCCCGTTGAAAAACTGTTCGAGATTCTCCGCGAGTTGCACCGCATCCAGTGCGGAGCGCAGCGCACGTTCGGGGTAGCCGAGGCACCAGAGCGCATGGGATTGCCACCCGCGTGTATGCACCGCGAAGTTCCAGCCCTGTGACTCCTGGAAGTTCAGCACCAGCCGCGCGTCATGGGTCGCGAGGATACGGGTAAAGGCATCGTTGGCTTCGTTGAGCCGACCCAGGTGCAGGCGGGCGCCTGTCAGAATCATATCCAGAAGCGGTGGCGCTGGCTGCCGCATGCGTTCATAGAGCGCGTGCATCTCCTCGGCCACGAGTTGGACGCGGTCGAGCCTGGCCTGCACGATGAGCAGCGCCTGTAGCCCATAGAGGCTCTTCGCGCGCTGTGTGTCGTCACCGACGGTGTCGCAGAGCACCATGGTACGATTGATAACCTGTTCCAGCTCTACCCCTATCCATCCCTGTGTGATGCGATAGAGCGCCTCCAGCGGCAGCAGCAGGCCTAGCTCCTGCTTATCGCGCGCCGCGCCGCCCGGTCGCTGTTCCAACAGGGTCAGACAGTGCCGCAACAGCAGGATGGCGTCTTCATGGGCGAACAAATGCTGCGCCACCAGTGCGGCCCGATGGTAATACGGAATGGCATGCTCGATGGAGCCGCCGTGCTCGTAGTGAGCGGCAATCTGCCCGCTGACTGGATCGAGGTCGTCGGCGTAGATGGTTTCGAGCGCGCGCGCGATACGCCGATGCCAGAGCTGGCGTTGCGGCGCATTGATCTCAGCATAGGCGACTTCGCGCAATTTATCATGGGTAAAATCGTACGTGGCGGCGCCCTGTTCGCGCACGATTCTGCGCTCCCAAAGCTCGTCCAGCGCACGCACAATGCTCTCTTCATCGCTCTGGCTCGCCTGCGTCAGAATGTCGAAACTGAACTCCCGGCCCACCACCGCCGCCAGCGCGGCCAGCTCGCGGGCGGACGCTGAAAGTTGCGCGAGGCGTCCAGAAATAATCGTGCGGACGCCAGCAGGCAGATCATGGGTTGCGGGCGCATACGGGAAGGCTATGCGCTCCCCGGGTTTGGGCTGCTTGAGAAGCTCGTCGAGTCCGGCGCGCACGGCTTCGACGACGAAGAGCGGATTGCCTTCGGTCTCGCCAAACAGGCGCATCGCGGAGACGGTATCCAGTTCGCGTTCAATCATCGAAGCGGCTAACGTCGCGGTCTCGGCGGCGTCCAGCGGGGGAAGCGCGATCTCCGTCACAGCGACGGTGTGGCGAAGGTGCTGCAAGAGCGTGCGGAGCGGGTGCTGCGGCGAGAGTTCGCCGGTACGCACCGTACCGAGAATGAGCAGACGCGCGTTCAGATCGAACCGCAGGAGAAAGTGCAGCCATTCCAGCGTATCCTGATCGCACCACTGTAGGTCGTCGATCACGAGGAGCAGCGGTTGGGGAGCGGTGCGAACGGCCAGGGCAAGCGCCTGGAAGAACCGTTGCCGCTGGCCATACTCGCCCATCGGCTCATAGTGGGGCAGATCTGGGTACTTGGAGAACAGCTCGGGCAGAATACGGGCTACCTCCGTCAGCCAGACCGTCTCCAGCCGCGTGAGATGCGGGCGCAGCGCGCTCCCGCGGAGCCATTCGACCACGGGCGCAAGTGAGAGTCGGCCCTCAACAGCGTACGAGCGTGTCGTCGCGGTGGTGGCTCCCAACTGGTTTGCCCAGCGCGCCAGATCCTCGGCGATGCGCGACTTGCCGATCCCAGGCTCACCAGAGATGAGCGCGAATCCAGGCCCCTGCGTATTCGCCGCCTGCCAGGCCTGACGCAGCTTTTCCCATTCGCGCTGGCGTCCCACGAGCGTTGGCGTGGCGGGCAGAGGCTCCTCACGCTGGGCACGCTGGTTATGCTGGGCGCGCTGGGCAGAGCGGGCGGTTGGGCGCAGTAACCGCTGATAGAGCGCCTGCATCTCCTCGCCCGGTTCGATGCCCAACTCGCGCCGTAGGACGGTGGCGCACGTCTGAAAGACTCGGAGCGCCCGGGTACGATCACCGCTGAGCGACAAGAGGCGCATCAGCGTGCGGTAGGCCTCCTCATTGAGCTTGTCAAAATGGAGCGCCCGCCGCGCAAGGTGGATGGCGTCGGAATAGTTGCGCTGCGCCTCATTGAGCGCGATGAGGCGGTCAAGCCCCTGTAAGAAGCGCGCCCGCAGCCGCTCACGCTCTGGCGCGACCCACTCGTCATAGCATCCAGGTAGCAGGTCATCCCGGTAAAGCTCGTCGATGCGTTGTCCGACGGCATGCAATACGGAGGCATCCCACTGACGGTCCATGTCTTCGATTTCGGCGAGCGCGGCATCGAGATCATCAACGTCGAGCCGCAGTGACGCCTCACGACGCCACTGCAACGTGCGGTTGTCGCTGGCGAGGTAGTCGCTCTCGGACGGCAACGCCCGCCGCAGCACGTGGATGAGCTGACGCAGGTTATTGCGCGCCTGCATCTCGCTCGAATCCGGCCAGAAGACGAACGCCAGATGCTGGCGAAGCTGTGGGGCATCGCGATGCAGCGCGAGATAGCCAATCAGCGATTGGAGGCGAGGCGTGGTGATTCCCTCTACTGGCCTGTCGTCGCAGGCAAGGGTGAAATCGCCGAGCAGGCGGATGTGCAGCGCCGGTGGCAACGTCGTCACCTCCGATCTTCACACTGCTCCGGCACAGAAGCCCCTGCCCATGGGTCTGAGAGCGGATAGCTCAACCAAGCAGCCAGGCGAAGGCGCACACTGCACATTAACGTACACTTGTCGCCACCAGTGCTAGCATATCGTGACACACCTCATTATGTCATCGGCCAATATACCTGTGGGGCGTAGATATATCATAGAGCGATGCAATCTGCCTGTAAAGCGGTGTTACGCCATGTGCGCCCCCAGCCATTCCAACACATGTGGCCAGGAGTCAGCGTTGGCATGGGCCATACCAAGCGGCGTGCCGCCATAGGCGAAGGTGAGACCGACCGTTGGATGACGGCGGATGTTGCCCGTCGTCGGCTGCCACGGTGGGCCGATCAGGTGGCCCGCATTGGGAAAACGCAGGTGGCGATACGGCCAGGCGAAGCGGTGTTCCGCCAGCCGCCGCATGATACGCTCCGTCATCAGCGTGGAGGGCCACATCTGGTCATCCTCGCCGGAAATGAGCAGCACCGCCCCGGCTATGCGCTCAACGGCAATCGTCGCCGGTTGGAGCGCCGCCTCATCCTCCAGGTTGTACAGATACCACTCGGCGGCGGAGATTGGCTCGCGGGCCGACATGACGGCATCCAGCTCGGGTGGAACGCGATCTGGCGCGACAGACAGCGGCTCGCAACGATACGTCCACGCCGGGCCGGACGCGCCGACCGCGCCCCAGAGCACGCCACTCGGCGCGTAGGCGATCACCGCGCCCACTCGCGGGAAGGTAGCGCCCAAAACCAGCGCCAGCTCCGCGCCACGCGATGTACCTAGCAGCGCGCACCGCTCGCCGCGCACATCTGGGCGGGCCGCCATCCAGTCGAAGGCCGTCTCGAAGTACTCCAGCGGGATATCGGCCAATTGTGGTGGTAGTCCTTCGGCGCCGAAATAGGCCAGCGCCAGCGCCGCACAGCCATGCGAGGCGAGCAGGGCCGCCAGTGGCTCGCGAATCCCGCCGCTCGATCCGCCCAGCACGATAACGCCGGGATGTGGTCCGGCATCGGGTGGGAGAAAGAGCGTGCCCACCAGCCCGCGCTCGCGCAGATCCACCCGCCGCCCGCCCGCCGCCATGCCCAGGCGCGTATGGTCTGTTGTCGCGACTACGTGTCTGTCCGCCTCAGCCGTAAAGGTGATTGTCAGCGGATTCGTAGTCGTTCGCACGAAGGTTGCGGGCTGATGATCACCATCGCCGTCATACACGCGCTCCATGCTCCAGAAGAGGCCCATCGCATCGGCGCCGGAATAGCTGCCAGAGAGCGGCTCTGCTGCCAGCATGTGGACAGCGCCCGCCTTGTTCGCCGTAAACTCGGCCCACGAGCGCCAGCGCTGCCCCGCGTCGTCGGCCATCTCGGCGCGCAGTGTCACCCGCTGCCCCGGCGTGAATCCGAGCAGTCGAATATGGACAAGCCCATCGCTCAGCGCTGGATTGGGCGCGATGGTGATGGCTGGTAACGCATCGCCGCGCATGTCGTGCTATCCTTTCACTGGATTCCAAGGTAATTATAGCGGTTGTAGTCATAGCGGTCTTTTCGTGGAAAGGACTTCTCAGGTGATTCCATCGCAATTTATGACATTCTTCGCCGCCAGCCTTGCCGCCGATGGCGCGCTGATTGGCCTGCTCTTCGTCGCCATCGCCATCGAGCCGGAGCGCACCTTTGGCAAAGCGGCGACGCAGGAGCGCGAACTGGCGGCGAGCGGCGCCTTCACCTCGCTGGTCAACGCCTTCCTGGTCTCGATGATCGCCCTTATCCCTGACCTGAACATCGGCTGGGGAGTCATCTGCGTCGCTGGCGTTTCGTTGCTCAGCATTATGATCCATGCGGCGGATAAACTGCGGCGCGGCCAGCGGACCTTCATCCGCAGTCTTTTCTATACCATCAGCGCGCTGATACTCTATGGTCTGGAAATCTTCTATAGTGTCCAGCTCATTCAGCAGCCACATAATCTCGATGCCCTGTTTACGCTGATCGTTGTGCTGGTCGTCACCTACGCCGTGGCGCTGACTCGCGCGTGGACGCTGCTCAGCGGAGAAAACCGCACGCTCCCCGTCATACTGATGGACGTCATCACGGGACGATCTTCCCGAGCGCCAACGACGGCTCCCACCACCTCCGCCGAATCCGAGGAGACATCCCTCCCTCCGGTCTAAGAGCATGCTTTGTAGCATCGTGTCTGGTGTCTGGCATCTGCCACGCCATGGCGGCGTCGAGTTGATCCGAGCAGTGAGAGTCAGAGTCCGCAGGTGATCGGCACGTCGTTTTCGACGGGGTTGTCGAGGAACGCTCTACCGTGGTGTATATGCGTCGTTATGTGCGTCGCTTTGACGAAGGATCTCGTCTACGACGCGCGCGAGCGGTGCGGTAGCGTCGATGATAATCCTGTTTTGCGGAAGGGCTGCTTGCGTGTGATACATGTGATACATGCTCACTGTGATTTCCCGTTCCTCTGATGTTCCGCCCCAATCAGTTGGGTCCAGTGCGACTCGCTCCTCAATTCGCCGGAGGCTGGTGTCCAGGTCGACCGCAAGGACAAACACGCCGTCAAATAACGCGATGTATTTGGAGGCATTCTTCGAACCACCGCAGAAGAAGGTGACCGCCTCATTCTGGTTGGCGACCAGGGCGTTGACTTTCTCGACATCCCAAATGTGATGCTCGGAAATGAAGCTAGCTGAGTGCTCGTGCCTGAGGCCATCCGTCGGGTGACCCGTGTCCGGATCGCCTTGATACGCTAATTCATTGTCACCATCAATGGCCTGGTAGCCGCGCCGCCGCAATTCGGCGCAGACCGCCGTTTTGCCGGCGCCGGACACGCCGTCAATCAGATAATTTCTCCTGCCCATGGCTAGCTGCTATCCTTCATCGTCGCCTCGTCATCGCCTCGTCATCGCCTCGTCATCGTTTCCTCGTCATGCATGCAAGCATACCCGAAAGCCATGCGGGGGTGTTTGCGGATTTCTTACGAACTGCGTCACGCGTAAAGCGGTTCGGCGTCCCAAGCGAGCCACCAGCCGCGCCATTGGCACCGCGCCGAAGTCGGCTTGGCAACGTTCGGGGCAAAACTCCCACCTTGCAAAACTGTTCTACTCATGCTATAACAGTTTTGGGATATGCATGAGCGGGGAGTCAGGCGCGATGGCAGCGGAACGGCGTGACCCGGCGGTGATTCACCTCGACGAGGCGAGTCCGACGCCGAAGTATCAGCAGATCGTGGAGCAGATGCGGGCGCTGGTGGCGACCGGAGCGCTCCTGCCACGAACGCCGCTGCCTTCGGTGCGCCAGCTCGCCGCTGACCTGGGCATCAACGTCAACACGGTGCTGGCGGCATATCGCGCGCTGGAGGCCGAGGGGATCATCCTGCTGCGGCATGGCGCGCGGGCGGTGGTACATCCACGGCTGGCGCGGGGGGTCGAGCCGCGCATCGACGACGTGGAGCGTGTCCGTGCGGCGCTGGAGCGGACACGCACCGACGCGCTGCTGCTGGGCCTTTCGCTGGAGAGCCTGCGCGCGCTGGCGGCTGAGGTGTTCGCCGACTGAATGAGCGGAGCGGCTGGTACGGGGTGAGGTGGGTGCAATCCGGCTTCGCGGCATGAATGCCGCGGCTAATTGCCTCCATGGCCCCTAATGCGGGACATGGGCGGGACATGGGTGCGCTCTACGCCGGTGTCCATTGTTCGGGGGGAGCACGGCTATGGCTACTCTGCTGGCGGTAGGAATACAGGCGCTGGTGCTGGTCGTTATCGCGGTGATCTCGCTGCTGATGCCGTCGATGACGCGGCGCGACCTGCTCTTTGGCGTCACGGTGGCGCATAATGCCCGCGAGACCGCCGAGGGGAAGGCGATCATCCGCCGCTATCGTCTCGGTGTGCTGCTGGTGGCGATCATAGAGGCCATCGGCCTGGCGCTGCTGTGGGCGCTGGCTCCAGCGTCGTTTTGGAACAGCCTGTGGATCGTCGTCGTCCCGCTGGCGATTGTGCTGATTCCCGAAGTCCCATACCTGCTGGCGTGGCGCTCCTCGCGCGCGCTGGCGATTGCCCTGCCGCCTACCGCCACACCTGCGCCATCGGCGGGGCTGCGTCCGCGTCGCTACGCCGACTATGTGCCGCTGGTCTGGGAGGCGCTGCCGCTGGCGCTGATCGCGCTCACCGCCTCGTATCTGGCGATCACCTACGCCGCCGCGCCCGCGATCATCCCGACGCACTTCGACGCAGCGGGCAATCCCAACGCCTTCTCGACCAAAAGCATCGGCTCATATTTTATGCTGGTCTGGACGCAGCTCTTTCTCTTTGCGCTGATCACCTTCCTGAGCGTGCTCACTGTCCGCGCCAAGGCACAACCAACCGCCGCCGATGAGACGTTCCGCCGCCGGATGCTGCGGTACCTGTTCGGCATCAAGACACTGATGATCGCGATGATGGGCGTGCTGGCCTATGCGGTGGCGCAATCGGCGCTGAATGGCTACAGCAATACCAACTGGATATTGTGGGTGGTGATCAGCGTCGTCGTGGTGGTGCTTGTCGGTGCCATCTGGCTGGGCATTACGACGGGCCAGGGCGGCTCGCGGCTCGGCGGCAATAGCGCGAACACGACCGACCGTATGGATGACCGCTACTGGAAGCTCGGCGGCATCTACGCCAACCCCAACGATCCGGCGATCTTCGTCGAGCGGCGCTTTGGCCTCGGCTGGACGATCAACTTCGGCAACCCGCGCGCGCTGCTGGTGATGCTCGTCATCCTGGCCCTCCCCTTCGCATTCGCCGCGTTTACGTTTGTGGTGATGGGCAAGTAGGCGCGCGGTCTGAGATACGGGCGGCGAGGGCGAGACGACAATTGGCAATGCCAAAACGGGTGTGGTAGACTCGCCAGACAAACGCGATACCTGCTATACCTGCTATACCTGTTATACCTGGTTTCGCCTGGGTTGTTGTCAGTGGGGCCACCGCCCTCTCCCCCTAACCCCCTCCCCTAAAAGGGAGGGGGACCGGAACCAGAGAGCATAGATGCCATGTCGCAGACTCCGTCGCCGCATCTTCGCGCTGAGGGAGCGTCTCACGCCAGGACTGGTCGACCAGACCCGCGCCGACGCGCACCCAGGCTAGACACTGGCCGCCTCAATGGGTTCAGTGACGGCGTCTTCGCCTTCGCCGCGACGCTCCTGGTGCTCCAACTGGTCATACCGGACCCATCCAAGGTTACGCTGAACGGGTTGGGAGGGTATCTCGCAAGCAGCCATTTCACGGCGCAAGCTGGCACCTTCGTGATCAGCTTCCTCGTGGTTGCCGCCTATCGCACAGCGCATCACCGGCTCTTCACGCGCATCGCCTCCGTCGACGACCCGCTCATTCTGCTCAATACCGCGTTCCTGCTCGGCATCGCGTTCCTGCCATTCACCACAGGTCTCTTCGCCACCTTCACTGGACAAACCGCGTTCAACCTCTATGCTGTGAACCTGGCGCTAGCGGGTCTCATGCTGGTAGTGATGGGCCTGTACTCCAACGCCCACGCAGAGCTGCTACTTGGTCGTCCGCGACGCCGGGCGCCGATTCTGGCCCATCTCGCAACTCCCGCGATCTTCCTCCTTTCGATGCTGCTGGCGTTCGTGAATGTCACGCTCGCCACCCTCTCATGGATACTCACCGCAGTTGTGGAAGGGGCAATACATCGCCTGTGGCCCACGACCAACGACGCCACCGATCTTGCCGCGATGGATGACGACATGGCGGAGAGCGGGGCCAATGGCGCTTCTCCCAACAGACCGCGCTAGCTGAGTGGGTAATGAAATCCTGGGGACGGCAGGTAAGACCCGTTTGGTCTCGGTTGTTGTCACCAGGGCAACCGCCCTCTCCCCTAAAGAGGAAGGGGGAGCCAGAGCCAGAGTGGAGCGAAAGGCGCTACAGGATGCGGCGCAGGCACGCCCCGGTGGGGGAGCTGGAGACGCGCGCCACCTGCTCCGGCGTCCCTTCCGCGATGAGTCGGCCACCCGCCGCGCCGCCTTCTGGCCCCAGGTCAACAACCCAGTCGGCGCCTTTGATGATGTCGAGATTGTGCTCGACGACAATCACCGAATTTCCGGCGTCGACCAGGCGTTGCAGCAGCGCCAGCAGCCGCGCTGTGTCGGCTGGGTGGAGTCCGGTGGTTGGCTCATCGAGCAGGTAGAGGGTACGTCCGACGCTGCGCCGCCCCAGCTCTTTGGCGAGTTTCACGCGCTGTGCCTCGCCGCCAGAAAGCGTGCTGGCGGGCTGGCCAAGTTGCAGGTATCCCAGGCCAACATCGTCCATGATACGCAGGCGCGAGGCGGCGGCCGGGACATCCTCGAACAGCGCCAGCGCTTCCTCCACGGTCAGATCCAGCGCCTGAGCGATGTCGTGATCACGGTATGTGACCGCCAGCGTCTCTGGCTTGAAGCGGCGGCCCCGGCATGCCGGACAGGTGACCTCCACGTCGGGCAGGAAGTGCATCTTCACCGCCAGCGTGCCCGTCCCTTCACAGCGCTCGCACCGCCCGCCGGGCACGTTGAACGAGAAATGGCGGGCGGTCAACTTGAGGCGACGCGCATCGGGTGTCGCGGCGAACGCCTCGCGGATCGCGGTGAAGGCGTCGGAGTAGGTGGCGGCGTTGGAGCGCGGCAGGCGGACGATATGCTCCTGATCGATGGTGACGATCTTGTCGAGGTTTTCCCAGCCCTCAATCGAGTCATGCAGGCCGGGCGTCTCGCTCGCGCTGTAGAAGCGCTGGCGGCCCGCCCGGTCGAGAATATCGAAGACCAGCGACGATTTGCCGGAGCCAGATACTCCCGTCACCGCGACGAGCAGGCCCAGCGGCAAGCGCGCCGTGACGTTCTGTAGATTGTGCTCCGTCGCGCCATGAACGGTGAGCGCTTTCTCGGTGGGCGTGCGGCGCTGGTCCGGCAGGGGCACGCTCATCTTGCCAGCGAGAAAGGCGCCGGTGAGTGTTCCCGGCAGTTGGGCGATTTCGGTGGGCGTGCCGGTGGCGATGATCTGGCCGCCGTGCTTCCCGGCTCCTGGGCCAAAGTCCACCACGTAATCCGCCGCGCCAACCACGTCGAGATCGTGCTCGACGACGAGCACGGTATTTCCCAGGTCGCGCAGGCGGCGCAAGAAGCCGATCAGCCGCTGGGTATCACGCGAGTGCAGGCCAATAGTCGGCTCGTCGAAGACGTAGAGCAACCCGCTCAGACTCGAACCCAGCAGCGAGGCCATCCGCAGCCGTTGCGCCTCTCCGGCGGAAAGCGACGGCGCCGCCCGCTCAAGCGTCAGATATTCCACGCCAACCTCGATCACTCGCCTGATGCGCTCGCGCAGACCGTCCAGAATAGGGCTGGCGATGAGCATCTCCTCGCCATGTAGCGAGGCGGGCAGCGTCTCCAGCCAGTCCGCCAGCGCGTTCAGCGGCAACTGCGAGATCGCGATGATGGTCTGTCCCGCCACCGTCACGGCGCGGCTCTCGGCGCGCAGGCGCGTCCCATTGCAGTCGGGGCAGACCTGCGTTACGAGGACCCCGTCGAGCTTCTGGAGATAGTGGGTGTCCTGGATGTGTTCGGCGTAGCGGCGCAGCAGCGTACTCGCGACGCCCTCGAAGCGTCCCCGGCTGACGGCGGTCGGCGGCTCAATCCCCGGAAAATGCTGCCGGAACTGCGAACTCTCCGCGCCGAAGAAGAGCAGATCACGCTGGGCGGGTGTGTAGTCGCGCACGGGCAGGGCGGGATCGAAGTCGAACCCGTAGTGACGGCCAGCCGCTCGCAGGATGTCGGCGTTGTACCGGATGTAGAAGCTGTTCCATCCGATTACCGCGCCATCGAGAATGCTCAATTCGTCGTTCACGAGGCGGTTCGGATTGACCTGGTGCACGGTGCCAAGCCCGGTGCAGGTCGGACAGGCCCCCGCCGGTTTGTTGAACGAGAAGTTGGCCATGCCGATCTCTGGCAGCGCCGCGCCACAGTGCGGGCAGGATAGCGCCGATTCCGCTCCAGGGGTCTCGCCGTCTTCGTCACTGGCCCAATCGATGGGAGACTCATCGTAGGGTGGCGGAACGTCTCCGCCGCACGCGGGACAGACGCGATGCCCCAGCCGGGCAAAGAGCACGCGCAGGTAGGTGTAGATCTCGGTCGCCGTGCCCACAGTCGAGCGCGGGCTGTGATTGGTGAGGTATTGATCGACGCTGATGGTGGGCGATAATCCGACAATCGAGTCTACCGGCGGCATCTCGAGGCCAAACGCCACCATTCCTATAGATTCGAGATACTGCCGCAGCCCCTCTTTCATGAGGATATCGAAGCCGAGCGTTGATTTGCCCGATCCCGAGACGCCGGTCAGAACGACGAGCTTCCCCTTGGGAATGCTCAGGGTGACATTTTTCAGGTTGTGCAGCCGCGCGTTGTTAATCGTGATGCAGGGTTCCATGAAGGCCGATCTCCACCTGAACGAAGCGCTACTTCTAGCGCTTCACTGGCATTTCGCCCTCATTGTAAAACCCTGGTGGCCGCAGGGAGGGCTGCTCAGACGGGGGGTGCCTGGCGACTGGCTCTGGCACTGAGAATCTCCTCGATCACGGCGAGCAGGCGGCGCGCAACGGCTTCCTGCTCGGCCAGGGTGGAGAGCCAGTGGTCCGTGGCGGTGTAGACATCTTCATCGGGCGCGGGGGTGTTCAGCACGTGGCGCAGGTTCGCCGTCTCGCCACGGTCGAGCCGGAGCAGCATCCGCAACATGGCCATCTGGCTGTAGCCCGCCCGTCCCAGCATCCGAATCACGCGCAGGCGGCTGACTTCGGCTGGGCCATAGGTGCGGTAGCGGTTCTGCTCATTGCGGGGGATGGTGAGGAGGCCGTTGCGCTCCCAGTTGCGCAGCATATCGACGGAGACGTCGAGCAGGGATGCTACCTGCCCAATGCGTAGGGGTTGCCCCAGGGCATCATCGTCAGCCGCGCCGGTCGCCCACCGTTCGAGCAGCCGCGCCGCCGTCTCCGCCTGCGCCCGCTCGGAGTGTACCAGTGCCAGATGCGCGCGGGCGCGTTCCAGCGCGGCGCCCCAATCATCCGCCACCGCGCGCTGGAGAATCTTGTTTGCCGACGGCCGCAAGGCTCGGCCGGGATAGGTGGCGATATAGACGATGGAGGCGACGCGCAGGCAATCGAGGTGCTGCTGGGTGAAGCGGCGGTAGCCGTTGGCGCCGCGCTGCACTGGAGGCAGCCAGCCGCGTTCCACATAGCGGCGGACGGTGTTTGGGTGAACGCCGACGGCCCGCGCGAGATCGGAGGTGCGAAGATACGTCATCGCGGCTCGACATTTCGGGTGGCGCTCGTCACCAGACCAGCGTGATAAGCGCCACTCGAAAAATGCTCTCAGTCGTTATCAACAATCAACTGTGTCATCGTCGGAGTGCGGCGGCTGATTGTCGGTGTCGGCGCTGGCAGTCACATCAGTGTCAGCGGCAGTGTCAGTATCGGCGTCGGGCGTATCAGCGGTGTCGGGCAGGATGCGCACATGCCGCGCCGCGCGATAGTCGTCCAGCGGGCGTGGCGCGCCATCGGGCAGCCGCCGACGCTCGTCACTCGGCCCGCGCTCGCCGTTCATGTCGCGCATGACCGCCTTGAAGAAGCGCCCCACACGGGTCCATCGTGCTGGGAATGATCCGCCCAGAAGCGCTCTGAGCCGCTGGCGCCAACCGCTGTGTACTCAAGCTCGTGTCCATCGAAGGTGTACTCGACGTGCGTCACGGGAATGCAGGTGAGCCGCAGATGGCGCGCGATCACATGCCGGTCGGGATCATCCGACTGCGTGGTGGTCTGCCCATCACCGTTTCTCACCATTCTCACCGTTCTCGCCACTCGCCAGCGCGCGCGCCACCGTCCAGACGCCCGACGGCACGCCAAGCGGCGACTCGCCTGTGACATCACCCAGCGCGCCCTCCCAGGCCGTTTCCGCGACAGCGCGCTTCAGCGTCGCGTTTGAGAGCCAGCCAGCCTTTTCGGCCTCGGTCGGCATCACCGTCCGGGTGATGGTTCGCGTATCGAAGCGGCGCACCACCTCGCGGTAGCGGATGACCCGCGCCGAGCCATCGCAGGCGCGGCAGGCGGAGTAGCCACTCCCCTTGCAGGTGGCGCAGACACGCTTGCCCGTCTTGCATGAGCAGGCAATCGTGCCATCGACACAGTCGGGGCAGGGAATCGTCTCGCCGGAGGCTGGCGCGGTCGGCGCCCATTGGGCCGAGGGTGGCAATGGCACACCATAGTCCTGGCGCAGCCGCTCGGAAAAGTCCGCCAGCTTTCCGGCAGCGTCGGTTGCCAGCCGCTCCGCCTGCACCTGGAAGTAGCCCTTCGCGGCGCGCGCCTTGCGTTCGGCGGCGGCATCGGCGATGCGCCCACGTCCGCGACAGCGGCGACACGTCACGCGCGCGCGCCCTTTGCAGTCTGGGCAGGGGACGAACCCCTTGCCATCACAGTCGGAGCAGTTGCGGTGGCCAGTTCCGTTGCAGACCAGGCACGCGCCCGCCATCTCACTGCCCGCCAGTCGCTCGTGGCGCTCGCCAGAGGTAATTTCCGGCGTCGCGGGGAAGTTATAGTCCCAGGCAGGCAGAATCGGCGATGGCGGCGGGGGCGGCGTGCCAGTCCACGGCGCCGAGCCTTCCGCCAGGGCGCGTGTCTCGCCGCGCTCGCTCAGCTCCACCCTCCAGACGGCAGTCTCGTAGAGCGCGCGGGTGCGCATACCATCAGGCAACTCCGGGTCAACCAGAAAGTCGCGGGCAACCCAGCGACGGGCCAGTTCGCGGGCACGCAACTCGTTGGCGGGGGCAAGGTTGCGAATGCCCGTGCTATCGGGATCGATCCCGCTCGACGCATCCCACAGCTCAGAGGCGCGGTCCAGCACCTGACGTACGCGCGTGCCCAGGTCGCCCATCGAGTCACGAAAAAGACGAATCGTCTCGCGAGCCTGGCGCTCCAGTTCGTCGGCCACATCGTCACGATTGGGCGCGGAGTCCCTCTTCCAGTGAGTCCAGTCATCACCCACAGCGTGCCTCCTTCAGGCAAGATCAATCCTCGTGCGTGGATGCGGCTTCTGGGCCATCCTCATCGTCCGCGCGCTCGGGGGAAAAGAAGTTCAATTGCGCTAGCTCTCTGCCTTGTTCACTCTGTCCATTCTGTCTATGCTGTTTACGCCTCGCACGGGGGCGCGGTTGCGCGGTAGGGCGTGATGGCTGTTGAGGTTGCGATTCGCTGGCAGACGCCATGCTTTCAGCGTTTGCGCGTGCTTCGGAAGCCACCTCAGGCGCGAGGATATCGACGGCGAAGATGGAGGTGCGCGCCACCGCTAACCCCGCGCGCGCCGCCAGCGACTCGACCGTCGCCTCGTCCAATTCGGCCAGCGTTGGCTCGTACGCGCGCAGGTGGCTGGCCAGTACGGCGAGTGGCATCCGCCCCGCCGATGTATTGGCGACGGTCGCGCGCATCCGTGCCAGCAGATCCGCAAGCCACGTGGGGTCACATAGCCCCAGGCCGTCTACCCAGACCGGCGCGGCCCCGGCATCGTCTCCCGCCAGCGCATGGAGCGCGGTGTCCAGCTCGGCGCGGGTATAGCTGTGCAGCAGCGCATAGCTTTCGCGTGGCGGAATGCGTCCGCGCGAGGCCACTTCGGCGGCGATCCGCGGCAGATCGAGCGTCGCCAGTCGCCGGACGGAATCGTCATACGTGCGGTCCAGCAGGGCAACTAGCTCGTGCGCGCGGATATGGTCGCGGGTATACCAGAGCAGCGGAAACATCCCCTCAAAGATGCCCAACTCGCCGCGCGCCGACTCTGGCGCGGCAATTGCCAGGGCCACCCGCCCGCGCAGCGCCGTGAGCTTGCGCGCCTTGCGCTCGCGGTAGCCGGGACGCCAGTAGCCCGCGATTTCCAGGTAGACCCGGCGCATGCCACGGGTGAGCGCGAAATCGGGGATGAGAATCGTTTCACCCACCAGCAGCGGCTCCGGCTCGCGTTCCAGCCGCCAGCCATGGGCGGCATCGGCGCGTTCGAGCGCGGCGAACTCGCTGGCGAACCGCGCCTCCAGGGCGCTATCGTAGCTTGCTCGCGACTCGGCAAGGCCCGCGCTGGTCTGTGGCTCATCGGGGCCATCGACACCAAGCAGCTTGAGCAGCTTATCATCCAGCACAAAGGGCAGGGGCCGCCCATGCAGGTAGACCTGCGCGACTCCTTGCAGGCCGCTTCCCGCCAGCGTGGCGCGCGTAGTCGACCGCTCGGGAGCGCGCCGGTAGCCGAGCAGCGCGCGACAGAGCCGGGCAAGGCGCTCGCCATAGGCAGCGGGCGCGGCGCTGATTTCCTGCGGGCCGTAGAGCAGCACGCGGATGGGCCTCCCGGCGGCCTCCAGCGTGTCGGTCGTATCCCCGGCGTTTCCGGTATCATACGGAATGCCCGTCTCGGCCACGAGCGCCAGTGGCGGCGCATCTGGCAGCGCTTCGTCGTCGGCGAAGCTGAGATCGTAGTGGACGCCCATCGTTCGCGCCAGGAAGCAGAGCCGCTTGACGACCGTGCCCAGCGGCTCGCCCGCCGCCTGCCCAATATCCGCCGGGACCATCCACTCGACGCTGGCGGCATTGGCCAGCAGCGCCTCGAATGCCCGCTGATTGTAGCGCCGGGCTAATCCGTCGGCGGTTGGTGGGGTATCGCTCAGACGGCACAGTATGGCCTGGGCGTCGCCATCCAGCGCGAGCAGTGTGTCGAATGTGGCGCGGCGGAGTCCCAGACTTAGGGCGCAGGCGTCCAGCGCGGACTCGCGGTTGGCGGCGCTCAGATAGCCTCCAGCGTGGTCGTTCACCCAGTCGTAGAGCGCGAGGCGCAGGTGGGTCGGCGAGGTAATCTCGCGCTCGGCCAGCGCGGCTGCCTCGTCGGCGCCAGCATTGCCGGGCCATTGTGGCGACCGCCATTCGTAGTCCTCGGCGAGGCAGTTGGTCAGGCAGCGCGCCAGCCGGTAATCGCCGATCAGATCGCCGGCGCGATCCGGCGGGAAGTCTGACCGCTCACGGCCCACCCATGCCTCGTAGAGCGCGATCAGCGCCTCGATCTCGCGCGCTAGCTCGCCGGGCCGCAGCAGATACGGCGTCAGCCGCGTCGTGCCACCTCGCCGCGAGATGGTCTTCTTGATGTCCGCCAGCGCCAGCCGCATGTGCGTGTCCTCTCCCTCGCGCCACCTGGTTATCACTGGCGGCTGAAGCCGCGTCTAAGGGCTCGGCCGCAAAGCCCGCGCAGGCGGGCTTTGCGGCCGAGCGTGCACGAGGCCCATAGGCGCGGCTTCAGCCGCCAGCCTGCCGTCTGCCATCGCCTCCTCACACTCTCGTCCGGCGGCGGTCGGCGACGCGCTCCTCGGTGGTGCCTTCGGTAACCAGCTCGTAGAGTGTGGCGCGCGTCTCTTTGGGACGCAACACCCGACCCAGCCGCTGCACGTACTCGCGGCGGGTGGCGTTGCCGCTGACGATGATGGCGACGCCGCAATCGGGGATATCCACACCTTCATTCAGCACCCGGCCCGTCACCAGACGCAGGTAGCGCCCCTCACGGAATCGCTCCAGAATCAGCCGCCGCTCATCGGTCGTCGTTTTGTGCGTGATGTGCGGGATGCAGAAACGCTGGCTCACCTCTTCGACCAGCGCGTTGTATTCACTGAAGACCAGCACGCGCTCGCCAGCATGGCGGGTGAATAGGTCTTCGAGCAGCGCGAACTTGGCCGGGGCGTTCATCGCCAGCGAACGCGCCTCGCGCCAAGCCAGCATCGCGGCGCGTGCCTCGGGGTTGCGGGCGCTGGCCCAGAGCACCTTGCGCTGGAAGTCGGCGGGCGAGCCGATGACGATGTGATGTGCGCGCAGATAGGCGTTGTAGGTGGCGCGCGCCTCTTCATAGCGGGCGGCGTCCTCTGGACTGAGCGCGACGGTCAACCGCCGCTCGTCGTAGCTGGCGAGATAGCGCGCGGCGGCCAGCTCGTCGGGGGCGCGGCGATAGACCTCCGGCCCAATCAGCCGTTCGAGGGCGAGATGCTCCTCGTCGGCGCGCTCAGGCGTCGCGCTCAATCCCAGCCGGAGCGGGGTAAAGGCGCCCTCGGCAATCTGGCGATAGGTCTGCGCGGGCAGATGGTGACACTCGTCGAAGATCATCAGCCCGAAGCGCCGCAGCAACTCAGGGTGGATCGCGGCGGACTCGTAGGTGATGATGGTGATCGGCTGGACCTCGTGCGCGCCACCGCCATAGACGCCGATCTCGCCAGGCGCGCGCCCCAGCGCCTCGGCCAGCGCCAGTCGCCACTGACGCAGCAGGTCAATCGTCGGCACGACGACCAGTGTCGCCCGCTCCGTCTCGGCAATCGCCAGCGCGCCCACCAGCGTCTTGCCGCTGCCCGTCGGCAACACGACCACACCGCGACAGCCCTCGGCGCGCCACGCGGTCAGAGCATCTTCCTGATAGGGACGCGGCGAGAGCGTGACGCTCACCGGCCAGGGCAGCGCTGGCCGCTCGTCGAAGGCGACGATCACATCCCAGCCTGCCAGCGCCGCCTTGAGCCAGGCAAAGTCGAGCGGGCGGGCGCGCAGCAACTTCGCGCGCATGTCGCGCTTCAGAAGCGCTGACGCATACCTGGCATCCTCGCCGAAGAGCGCCGCATAGAGGGCGGCGTCATCCAGCAGCCAGAGGACATCAGGCGGCACAAGCGCAATGTCGCGCCCGCGCCATTCGATGCGCACCATGTGCTGGTTGTCATGCTCGGCTGGCTGGCTCTCATCCATTAGGTGCTCGTTCCCTCCCGCTCTCATCGTAGTATTCTACGCTCTCGCAAAGAAAACGGCACCACTGTTAGCGAGCCTGCTACATTCGTGAATATTCATTCGATTTTGATGGCCAAAGTCGACGTATGCGTCACGGTGGTTGCCTCGATTTCAGATCTACAGACAACATTTTAAGAGCGAGTGCTGAGACGACAGCAGACCACTTGAATATATCCACTATACTTGACGGTCACGCATTTCTTGTAACTAAATATGGTTAGCTGGGAAGATGAAAGTGATTGAGCAAAGAATGCTTGTCACTTTGGATACTCGTGGCGCGGTTCATGCGAAACATTATCGCCTCTCGGATGCTCTAATCTCTGCTATTGACAGGAGATTCATTGCGGAACATTGGCAGTAGATATAGAGGGTTCGGAACAGGAGAACAGGAGCCACTATGCCAAATACACCAGCTAGACAAAGGCAAACGAAGCGGCGGATGCCAGGGAATGCACAGCCGCTGCCCGCCGAGAAATTCTATATGCTGGATCCCAAAGACCGTAGGCCATTTATCATCTTCGGGCCAGTCACCGCAACAGCGCTGATTCTTGGCGCGCCGATCGCATTCGTGGTGATTGGGTTTTTCGGATATCCCAGCGACAACGCCGATGGTAAGGAATTCTATGTCCTTTCCCATCCCGCATGGGCCTTGTTCGCTCTGTTTGGCGCTATTATTGTGATTGCACTGTGGACTATCTTCGAGCGCCCCCCTAAAATGAAGGGCCTGCAAAAGGGATTTCCAGAGAACACGGACAAGATAATCCAGCGCTGGAAGTGGGAGATGACCGTTATAACCGTTTTGTGTATGGCAGCAGAGGCCCTGGTCTATATGCAGCGGAGTCTGCTGAGTCATCTGTGGAACGGCGGCGGCGCGCTGGGAGCAGCCACGAGCAATGGACGCCTCATTTGCAACCTGGGCAATATCGCTATCATTGTTGTCTATATCTTTGACCGGGTCTGGCAGTGGAGGACGGGCGAGCGCACAGCATCTATCACATTGCCGAACGATATCAATCCGTCATCCCTAAAGCCAATCACACTATTCAGGCTTTCATTGTCCAACTGGGAGCTCGTGTCTCAGGATATCTTTGCGATAGCGGTGTTGTACATCGCGCTAGGCTTTGTCGTGCAAAGCTCGGTCGTCAATTACCTCTTGCAACCATTTGCTGGCAAGCATGTCGATTCATGTACTATATCGTGGTTGGTTGGCGTATGCCAGGGTGAAGGCTCAACAGGTAAGCCACCTACACTGCATACCATTGACTTGATTGGCGGCGGCGCGGCGCTCATCGTCAGCCTGATCATTCTTATCGTTGTCCTTATTATCAGGATCTTTTATGTCATTCGCGACAAGGAGATTGCCGAAGCAGTGGCGAAGGCTATTTTGGAGATTGTGAACTCTGTGCGCATACTGCTGGAAGTGTTCTTTCCCAATCTCCGCGTCGTGATCTGGCCGATCCTGATTGCCGCTGGCACCACAGCGGTGGGCATATCAGCCCGCCTACTTCAAATGTATCTGCATATCCTGAGCAACCGTGGAACATGTGTGGGGACCACATCATGCCCCGATCTTGGTGAGTTCGCTTTCTTCTGGAAACCGCCCAATGTGGTTGCTTTCCAGAGCCATTCCTTTGTGTTTGCGCTCGCGATCCTGATGTTGGCGCTGCTATTCGGGCTGGTTGGCGCCTCCTCGATTCTGCTGGCGGCGCGTGTGTTGCTACTGAAACGTGTAAAGGACGCGCTGTGGGGGAACTGGCTGGCATTTGTGGGCGTAACTGCTGTTCTTGTCATCTGCACGTTCTGGTTGTTTTCGCTCACGCTTTCTGCTCTGAACTGGGTGTTGCTAACGGCGAATCTAACTTCACGGATTCCGTTTCCTCAGTTAGGGATAAGCACATCCGCCTCGTTTGTCTTCTTCGTGCTCGCATTCGCCGTATTTGTGTGGCGGCAACGCCGTCTGGGAAACAAGTCATGGAGTGATATCTACAGAGCGCTGAAGGGAAGGCCACCAGCTCCACCTGATTCCACTATCCGCATAAATAAGAGCGATCGCTGATAAGAGCGATTAACGCCACTGAGGCGGCGTATACGGTGCTGCCCCTCGGCTCCCCGGTGTTGTCGTGTCAACGCGCTGCCACCGGCGAAAAACGGAGGCATGGCGATGGCACGACCCGTACCCAGCGGACTATTCGGGAGCTGGCGACACCCGGTGCGCTGTGGGTGACGATTGCTATGTGTGATACAACTACTATTAGAGTACGGAGGTGACTCCAGTCCTTGAGAACTTGAAAGAATGGGGAAAGCGAGGACAGAAATGCCACGCGCCCGTAGCGCTCCTGAACCACCGATCTACACGTTCCGCGCGCGCATCCTTGGCGGCTACTTCGCCCCGCCCGAGTGCCGCTCGTTATGGCGCGAGATCGAGATTGCGTCCAACCAGACGCTCGGCGATCTGGGCCACGCTATCCCGCTGGCGTTCGGCTTCGACGATCCGCATCTATGGTCGTTCTTCCTGAGTGGCAAAGCGTGGGACACCGCCAGCGAGTATGCGTTTTACCCCGACGAAGATTTCTTCAGCGGCAAACGCAGCCGCGACGCGAAACGAACACACCTGCGTCATGTGCCATTTCCGGGGAAGACCGGCAAGAAAGAGTTCCTGTTCCTGTTCGACTTCGGCGATGAGTGGCACTTTGGGGTGAAGCTGCTGCGCGAGAGTTCGACGCTGGAGCCGGGGGCACGCTATCCGCGCGTGGTCGCCAGCGAAGGCGAGAACCCACCGCAGTATCCCGACATCCCAGAAGATGAGGAAGAGATTGTCGTCATCGAGATCAGTCAGCGTGACCTGGCCATAGTTGGACTGGGAGAGTTCGCACTGGATGGCGATGCGCTGAATGGCGAGGATAGGCCCAGGAAATAGGCTGGTATGTTGCCGTTGCTGGCAGGGCCGCTCAGGAATCGGCGGGCTGCAGGCGCCAGTAGCGGCGATTCCCAAGTTCATCGGCTGGATCATTCGTGATCGCGGTGCTGGTGGCCCATCCGGCATGGTGCAAGAGGGTGATCGCTTCCAGAATCAGGAAGGGTCGTAGCTGGTTGCCTTGCGCGCCGCGCTGCCGCAGACGCATCGGCGCGCGGTAGGCCTCCTCGCGCAGTGGGTCGCGGTCTCTCGCGTGAGCGCGCGAAGACCGCCAGCAGCAGGCGCCGTTGAAACCATGTGCGTCCATCATACTGCCTGTCGAGCAGCCACCGCCGTTCGTGGCAGTGACTGCCACAAGTGGCGCATACTGTTTCTTGAGTTCAAGAAAGGACCACAGATGAAATACCGCACCATCGGCAGCCAGGGGTTATCTACGTCCGCCATCGGCTACGGCTCGATGGGTATTTCCATCGCCTACGGCGCGGCCGACGCTGAGGGCGGCGCCGCTGCGATCCAGCGTGCCCACGAGCTCGGCGTGACGATGTTCGACACTGCGGAGATGTACGGGTGGGGCGAGAACGAGAAGATCGTCGGCGCCACCGTGAAGGGCTTCCGCGACGAGATCGTGCTCGCGACCAAGTTCGGGTTCACGGCCCCAGGCCTCGGCGTCGACAGCCGCCCTGACCACATCCGCCAGGTCGTCGACAACAGTCTGCGCTACCTCGACACCGACTTCATCGACGTGCTCTACCAGCACCGCGTCGACCCGAACGTCCCGATCGAGGACGTCGCCGGCACAGTGAAGGAACTCATCGACGCGGGCAAAGTGAAGTACTTCGGTCTGAGCGAAGCCGGTGGACAAGACCATCCACGCCGCCCACGCCGTGCAGCCCGTCTCCGTGCTCCAAACCGAGTACTCCCTGTTTGAGCGCGACGTCGAGCAGCTCTTCCCGACACTGCGCGAACTCGGCATCGGGTTCGTCGCCTACTCGCCGCTGGGCCGCGGGTTCCTGACCGGAACCGCGAAGCCCGCCGCCCAGTACGAGGCGAACGACATGCGCCGCCGCGATGCGCGCTGGCAGCCCGGTAACTTCGAGAAGAACCTGGATGCGACCAAGCAGCTCACTGAGTTCGCTGTATCTAAAAGGGCGACCGTGTCGCAGCTCGCTCTCGCCTGGATCCTCGCGCAGGGCGAGGACATCGTCGCAATCCCTGGTACCCGCAGCGCCAAGCGTGTCGAGGAGAACGTCGCCGCGGCCGACCTCGTGCTGACCGACGCAGACCTCGCCCGCATCAATGAGATCCTCCCGACAGGTGGGTTCGGCGCTCGCTACAACGAGGCCACACTTCCGACCTGGCACTGACCAGTCTCGCTGGGTGAAGTCACGTCTCGGTGTACTCTACCTAGCGAGGCGTGTCGGCGGCGCAGGAGGTGACCGAAGAGACCGTTGAACTGGCCTACGTGGATCAGGGCTATACCGGTGAGGCGCCTGTTGCAGCGGCCCATGTGCACAGCATCCAGCTCAGCGTCGTCAAGTTGCCCGAGGCCAAGCGCGGCTTCGTGCTGCTGCCCTGGCGCTGGGTCGTTGAGTGCGGCTTTGCCTTGGCGGCGCGCTTTCGCCGCCTGGCGCGTGACCACGAACGCCAGGCGGCGACGCTGGTGGGGTATCATTTCCTCGCCTTCTCGTGTCTGATGTTCCACCACTTCATTTACTTGATGTCAAGCTCATAACAGGCTCAAAGTCGCTATCCTTGCGAATCAGCCGCAATCCCGCGCTAGCAGCGGTTCCGTGGGCTACACTGGCCATCTACATGGAAGCTACCTGCCATTGGCTGAGTAATTGTGGCGAACGGCTAACCGGATGGAACCTCGGCGGCTTGTCTCGATTCGAGCAGTGAGGCATCAAGGCCGTAGCCGCTCTCGATCAGCTCTTCCAATCGCTCGGTGAATCGCGCTGCTGGAGCGCCGTCAACCGTGTCGTGATCGACACTGACCGTCAGGCAGAGATATTCCCGTGGCACGCTCTGCCCATCAACGATTGTGTATTTCTCGCCAATGCCACCCACTGTCACCATGAGTGGGGTTGGGAAGGAGGCGGGGATACCCCAACCGGCGCCTTTGCCAAACATGCCAACCGCAGTGATGCCCACCGTCCCCAGCTGCTTCTTCCGAAATCGTGGATATGCGCTGCTGATCCGCCAGAAGAGCCACATGTAGGGTCGAAAGAGAACGCGCGGCACGAAGCGGAGCCAGGTCAACGCCTTGGCGACATCAGCCACCTGGGCCGCCCGGATCTCGCCGTGAAGCGCTCGGATGGCCTTGCGATTGGCGGCTCGAATGATTGCGATCATGAGCTGACGCTGACCATCTACTTCACGCTCAACCGGCATGTAGACATCGACATCATCAAACACGACAAGGCGTTTGCCGCCATTACGAAAAGCCTGCACCGTTTTGTCTTCCTCGACTGCTTTACTCAGGCAGGCGATGAGGAATGCCGTGAACGAGAGTGATTCACCGGTGGTCCCTTTGTACGCGTGCAGGAACGCGCGTGCCCTGGTGACGTCAACTTCGATCAGGCCGTGGATCATGGGCCGATTTCGGACGGACTGGTATGCGGCTGTCATCACCTGGCGCAACTTCGAGAAAGGGAGCACCTGATGATCGGGGGCGATGTGCTGCCTGGCGTCTTGCATAGATACGCCTCCTTCTCCTGGCGCCCAGGTGTCGAGTATGGATGCGCATGGATCGTCAATCAAGGCATGCGCTCTCGTTGCGCTACCCATGCATACTGCCGCGGGCCGGTGTCCATCGGTCCCCACAACGCGAACGTACTACACATCCATCACATCCATCACATCCATGTCTCAGGTATTCACGCGGATACCTCACCCGCGTCACATACGGGAACACTGGCGCGAATCGGCGCAATCTGTTACCCTGAGAACGAGGGAAGCGGATGCCGCCGCGGTGTGCTAGTATGGCGGTACGGCTGGGATCGGATACGCAGCTACTTTTGAGATAAGGGGCGCACGAGCATGGCGACACAACAGGAGCGAGACGCATTCCTGCGCGGCTGGCGCGCGGCCATGGACGAGGTACTGTCCGTGCTGGCGGCGGAGGCGCACGACTGGGCCGAAGAGGAGGCTGCCGCCTCTGCCTCAGGGGAGTATAAGTTGCCGGGCAGCTTCGCGCTCGAAGAGGTTCGCAGCTCATTCAAGGGACGACACCAGCTGCTCGCCTGGATTACGCAGAATGGCCCTGCGGCGGAACACTCCAATGATCCCCGGATGGCGCAGGCGCTGGATGCGCTGGTGGAAGACCAAGCGACCGATGCCGACCGCACGACGCTTGGCCTCTCGGCTCTGGGCGAGGATGACGCGGCGACTTCCGCTCCCGGCGAATAGGCTAGCGGCTAAAGCCGCGCCTGAAGGGCCGCGCTGCGCTCCGCCACAAAACCCGCCTGCGCGGGTTTCTCCAGAGAGCTGCCGCATGCCCGGTGAACCTGTGGGATCGAAGTCTGGTGAGTCCGCGACGGCGGACTTCGTGGCCGCAGGCCCTTCAGGCGCGGCTTTAACCGCCAGCGCACCGGAGCCGGGAGGGGTAATGGCCGCCACTCCCGGCCTGGTCGCATTGCGAGGCGATTACGCCGTGGCGGAACGATTGCGCATGCGGCGGATGAGCGCGATTGCGCCCCAGATAACCAGCGCGGCCAGCGAGATGATCGTCGCCACGCCGAATGGTGGGAATGGCTCGCGCTGGGTCGCGCCGGTCAGCTTCAGCAGCCCGTTGAAGCCGGAGAGCGCCAACGAGAAGATCCAGAACGTCAGCAGCAGGATGAAGCCGATCAACCCCAGGAAGCGGAAGGTGTTTTCCGCGACGCGAATTCTGAAGACCAGAATCGTCACCGCGAGGACGATGGTCACCACTGCCAGGATGCCAAATAGCCCGGCATAGATGATGTACTGATACGGCCAGCCATAGAAGTTGAGCGTTGGCGCGCAGAGATACTTCGCGTTACCAGCCGTGTTCGGGCCGCAGGTAATCATGTCGCTTTGCAGGTGCAGATAGAGGCGGGTAAACTTGGCGGAGGAGGCCACGGCAATCACGCCAATCAGGATGAGTACCGGCCAGACGGCGTTACGCAACGAGTAGAGCATGTTGTCGAGGGCGATCCGCAGCCGACGATTGAGCGCGCTCCGCAGCGTATTGATGACCGTCAGGCTGACCTGCTCGGAGACGGATTCCGTGCCGCTCTCGTCCGTGGCGGGCTTGATATCGGTCTGGCCAATTGCCTGCTCGTTCACCCCACCTACCGCGCCGAAGCCGCTCAGCATCGCCGAGAGCGCCAGAATCAGCAGACCCAGCGGCAGATAGATGAGCGCCTGAATCGTGTCGATGAAGGTCAGCGTCGGTGGATTGGCCAGCCCGCCACCAGGAGGTGTACACGCGCCGAACGGCCAGACCGTGACGCAGTCGGTGACCGGCACGTTGATGCCCAGGACGTTCGAGAAGGCCGTGAGCACATCCGAGCGGAAGACCAGCGCCAGCAGCGCCACCAGCGCCGCGCCCGCGATCAGGTCGCCGGAGATCAGTTCCTGCAGCGTCGGGTTATCGGCTGGCCCGGCGGAGGTCTTCGTGCCGCCCAGACCGATATCCACGCGCGAGTTGACCGGCTGGCCCCGCGCGCTACGAATCCAGCGACGAATGGTGTCGAGCCAGAAGACGATAATCATCGCGAAGTTGATGAAGGCGTAGAGAAACTTGCCTGCGCGGATGTTCTCCAGCAGCACCCGGATGTTGACGCTTTGCAGGATATCCTGAAGCAACTGAAGGAAATTGACCCGATAGAAGTAAATGATGCCGACGATGACCATCGAGATGAGCGTCACGATGAGCGTCGCCAACAGTTGGCCGCGCAGTCTCGGGTTACGCAGGATCGAGATTTCCAGCGCCATGATCAACGCGCAGAACCAGAGGAATAGGGGCCACCCCTCCTTAAATACGTAGTAGACACCAGATGAATCATTGTGGAAGCCATCTTGATAGCCCAGGAACCCCGTCAATGCAAAGGCAAGGACGCCCGCAAGTCCGAGAAGGACCACCACCCAGATGGGATACTGCACGAGAAACGTGCGCCGTATCTCATCGTAGACGTCGGTGATCGCGTACCGCGTACGTGGTGCGCCGCTGTCGGGCGAAACTGACGACATAGAAAATTTCTCCTGAAGAAATGTACGTGTAGCGCTGAATCCATCTCACCAGAGGGGCAATCCAGCCGGACCGCCCCTCACGCCGACCTCATTGCGGCTTGGCGGCTGGTCGCATACGGCGGAAGAAGACAATCGCGCCAAAGACGATGAGCAACCCCAGCGAGATGCCCGTCATCCAGCTTGGCGGGCTGAACGGCGTCCGGTTAGAGACATTCACGTTGATGAGCAACTCGTTGACACCCCACAGCGCCAGCGAGAAAATCCAGAACGTCAGCAGTAGGATGAAGCCGATCAGCCCCAGGAAGCGGAACGTGTTATCCACCACCCGCCAGCGGAAGAGCATGAGCGCCGCCGAGAGCACCAGGCCAACCACCGCGGCCAGTCCCCAGCCCAGCGCGGGCAGCACGTCGAAGATCACATCGTGAAATTGCTTGCTGCTGTGCAGGTACAACTGGCTGTTGGTCGAAAGCTCCGCCAGGCCGTAGGTGGCGATGAAGAGCAGGACCGGCCAGCCAATGTAGCGGAAGGCAAGCGCCAGGTTGGCCAGCAGCAGCCGGATGCGGCGGTCGAGCGCGGCGCGCAGCGTATCGATGACCGTATCGGTCACGCCTGTGGCGGCGGCGCCGGTGCCGGTGGGGTTCGGTTTCTGCATGATGAGCGACTCTTGCGAGTGGTGCTCATTCACGCCCTGCAGCGCGCCCAGGCCACTGACCGTCGCCGTCAGCGCCAGAATCAGCAGGCCCAGCGGCAGATAGAGCAGCGTCTGGATCAGATCGATGAAGCTGAGCGTCGGCGGGTTGGCCGTACCTGCGCCTGGTGGGACACACGTGCCAATCGGCCAGGAGAGGGTGCAGCCGTCGATGACTACCCCCTGTGGGTGAATGAACTGCGAGATAATCTGCGGCTCGAAGATGAAGGAGAGCAGCAGCGCCAGCACGGCGGCGGCGATCAGGTCGCCAGAGATCAGCTCCTGTAGTGAGGGCATATCGCTGTCGCGCGGACCCCGTCCACTATAGGGAAAGCCAATATCCACGCCGGGATTGGGGGATTGTCCGCGGGCGCGACGCACCCAGCGGCGAATCGTGTCGAGCCAGAAGATGCCAATCAGGCCAAAGTTGACAGCGGTATAGGTCCACTGGTTCCCCGCGAGGAAGCGAAGGAATCGGCCCTGTTGTAGCAGATTGCGCAGAATATCGGGCAGCGACTGGTTGAAATAGGTGATGCCGATAAAGATGACGGCGAGCAGGCTCATGATGAGCGTGGCGATCAATCGCGCGCGCAACGAGTGATGGCGGAAGATCGAGATTTGCAGCGTCACGAGCACCGCGCAGAACCAGAGGAACAACAGCCACGGCTGGCTGAGCGGCTCCGACTTGGTGTAACCAAGGTAGCCGGTGAGCGCGATGATGGCGACGCCTGAGAGGCTCAGACCAAGAATGACCCAGATGGGATACTGAATGAGGAATGTCCGCCGCTCCTCATCATAGAGGTCCGTGATCGCCTGTGTGGGACGCTGTGCTGACGTAACCGCTGCATCTGGTGTATCTGGCATGTCGTTTTCCTCCACTCCGCCCGTGCCATCCCTGTCCGCGCCAGCAGCCGATGCGCTGTGTCAGAGCGCCGCCATCGCGGGAGGCCACTTGAAATCGCCGATGATACCGCATGAATAAAAGTATGCTCGCCGCCACACCCTGCGATGCGCGGCCAGACAGAATACGGCATGCGATAAGGTACGCGCGGTCGCCTGGTGGGCAGCCGCGTGCCAGGGGCATGACCTCCCCCAACAATACCCCCCTACTATACACATCGAACGCAAGGTTGGGAAGTACAGAAAAACACAAGGCATCGCGATCCAGATTTTTCGCGGTTCTTCCGCGAGCCGTACGGTCTCACTCGGCGGGTTAGCGTTGCGCCTGGGTCGGCACGCGCTCGATATGGGCACCGAGGGAGCGGAGCTTGGCGTCGAGATGATCGTAGCCACGCTCGATGTGTTCGATGCCGTGGACGGTGGAGGTACCGGTGGCGCAGAGGGCAGCCAGGATGTAGGCCGCGCCCGCGCGAATGTCGGGCATGGTCAGCTCGGCGGCGTGAAGCGGCGTTGGCCCGCGAATCACACAGCTATGGTAAAAGTCGCTCTCGCGGAACCGGCAGGGAATCTGCCCAGGCAGCGGGTGAAGAGGCCCGTATCGGCGCCCATACGGTTGAGATCCTGCGTATAGCTGAAGCGGTCCTCGTAGATCGTCTCGTGGATGACCGACATCCCCTGCGCCTGGGTCAGCAAGAGCGCGAACGGCTGCTGCCAGTCGGTCATGA
>CAVQGK010000003.1:0-99778 GCA_963712005.1 uncultured Chloroflexia bacterium
GAGCTGTGTGGGTTTTGGGTGATTCCCATCGCCACTTACTTCGCTAACGCTGGCGTCTAGCTAGACGCCAGCGTTAGCGAATTTGCTGCCTCAACGGTTAGCGGACTTCCCGGAGCCAACTTGCCCAGCGATTCGGCGCTGAAGTAGCGTCGCCCAACTTGCCACTCGTCATGTTGCTCGGCGAGAATCATCCCCACCAGGCGCACAATGGCTGCCTCATTGGGGAAGATACCAACGACATCGGTGCGCCGCTTCACCTCCCGATTCAACCGCTCCAGCGGATTGTTGCTCCAAATCTGGCGCCAGATTCGCCCAATGCTCAGCCGGAAACGCGAGATAGGCCAGCACATCCGCTTCCGCCTCATCCAGCAGCGCGGCCAGCTTTGGATAGCGCAGGCGGAAGCCCTCGGCGACCTGGCGCCAGGTCTGCCGTGCCATCTCCGCTTCCGGCTGGGCAAAGACGGTGCGAATGGTGGCGGCGACGAGCTGTTGGGCGGACTTGGGCGCCAGCGCCAGGGCGTTACGCATGAAGTGGACACGACACCGCTGCCAGCTCGCCCCATCAGCACGGCGCCAATCGCCGCCTTGAGCCCCTCATGGGCATCGCTCACCACGAGCTGCACCCCAGCACCCCAGTCAGTCCGCGTGCTACCAGTCCCCGCAGGAAGGCCAACCAGAAGGCGCCGTCCTCGCTCGGGCCGACATCGAGCCCCAACACCTCGCGTTGTCCGGTCGCCACATTGAGCCCAATCGCGATTACCACTGCTTGCCCTGACACCCGTCCGTTCATCCGCGCTTTGATGTAGGTGGCATCCAACCAGATGTAGGGATACGCTCCCTCGCCCAATGGCCGGCTGCGAAAGCCCTCCACCTCCGTATCGAGGTCTTGGCAGATCAGCGACACCTGACTCTTGCTGATCCCTTGCAAGCCGAGCGCCTGGACCAACTCATCGACTCGCCGCGTCGAGACACCCTGCACGTACGCCTCTTGCACCACCGCCACTAAGGCACGCTCTGCCCGACGGCGCGGCTCCAGCAACGCCGGAAAATAGCTGCCGTCACGCACCCGCGGCACCCGTAACTGGATGCTGCCTACCCGCGTGTCCCACCGCCGCTCCCGGTGGCCGTTGCGCTCACCCGTTCGCTCCGCCGAGCGTTCATAGCGTCCCGCGCCCACATGCTGCGCGACTTCGGCTTCCATGAGCGCCTGTGCCAACGCCTGTATCCCCTCCCGCAGGAAATCGACATCGTTGCTCAATTGCGCCTTGCGCAATAACTCCTCAAGTGCCATGCTAGGTCCATCGGCCATTGGTTGATCCTCCTCACTCGGGCTTTTATGTACTACCCGATGAGAATCACCTGATGGCCGATCTCGTCAACCGGCTGCTATTCCCCACACTCTATTGGACACTATCTCACCGTAGACCAAACAGAGGAATGTTGCCTTGGATTTTTGTTGCAAGACCCGTAGCATCTGTTAACGACCTGTTTAGTAACGGGGCCATGGCTGACGCAGCGGCTCACGTGCGGTGCAGTACTCACACCCAGGTCTGCTGAACGGTGAGGGCGCTAAAGAGGCCAGAACCTTACCAGCCAGCGCTCATTAAGTGCAGGTCGAGTTATGCATCGAGTTTGACTACAGTCAACTATGGTCAACAATGGCGCACAGCGGATGGCACGAAGCGCCCGTTCCCGTTCCATTTGGTTGGCATGTGCGCGCATGACGACATCACCGTACGTTGAACGGGATGGTGGCCTCTCATGCTCAGTTCCTGGTTCGCCGAGTTTGGCTTGAGGACGCTCATCGTCTTCTCAAGCGACAACGCGACCGGGCTCCTCGATCTCAATATCCCTGGTGGATCGAACGGACCGTACCGAGGTGGCTTCATGACTCCGCCTTGGGAGGGCTCGATGCGGGTCCCCGCAATGGTCCGTTGGCCAGGGAAGACACCGGTCGGTGTGGTAACCGAGGAGATGCTCTCGGCTCATGACTGGTACAAGACGTTCGCGGCGCTCGCAGGGGCGTCGGACAAGGTACCTAGTGACCGCCCCATGGACGGCGTTGATGCTTCCAAGTTCCTACTTGGCGAGAGCCCGACCACCGGTCGGGAGCATATTCTGTTCTTCGGGCCCGACGGTTTATTGATGTCGTCCAAGTGGCACAATATCAAAGCGATCTTCCGCCACTGCGCAGGCATTGATCAGCCGATCGTGGAGCCGCAGTTCCCAATGTTCTTCGACCTTGGCAGCGACCCAGGTGAGCGGTACAACCTGTTCGACTACAAACTCGACATGGGGTGGATGTTCGGGATCACCCTCAGTTTCGTTGCTGAGTACAAGACGAGCATCGCCCAGTACCCGAACATCCAGCCCGGTCAGGAGTTCAACGGGTATCCAGCGCCCGCGGCTGAAGGTACTCACAATGGCCACCACGATCGATCCACGCGCACGGACGCCCAGAAAAGCCATAGCGTTCATCATGCCAAGCACTAGAGTCTGTTAGGGGCTCCAGATAGGATGGATCAACTGGTGGAGCATGAGACACGCGAAGGCAAAAAATGCAGCCCAGCCAGGATGGTGGGCAGCCGCTCGTAATCGCGGGCCAAGCGCCGGAAGCGGGCCAGCCAGGCGAAACTGCGCTCGACGACCCAGCGACGCGGCAGCAGGACGAAACCTCGTTTGGCCTCAGGCAGCCGAACCACTTCCACCTGGATGCCGTGGGCGGTGGCTGTGTCGGCAACCGCCTGGTCGGTGTAGCCCTGATCGACCCAGGCCAGTTCGACGTGCTCACCGGTGACCGCCTGCACTTGGGCCGCCAGCGCTTCGACCTGGGTGCGCTCATCCTCGTTGGCGGGGGTGACGACGAGTGCAAGCAACAACCCCAGGGTATCGACCGCCGCATGCGTCTTGGAACCTTTACGGCACTTATGCCCGCTGTAGCCCGCCCGCGCACCACTCTCAGACGTCGATTGCACCACCCGCGCATCAAAGATGACCGCCGAGGGCTGGCCATTCCGTCCCGCGCCCAGGCGCACGAGCAGCCGCAGGTCATGGACGAGCGCCTCGAAACAGTCTGCCGCCAGCCAGCGGGCCAGGGCGGGAAGTTGGTCGGCAACAAGCGCCACGGCGCCCCTGCCCGCACGATCCAACGCAACGCATTGAACACTTCACGCAGCGCATAGCGCCGCTGCAACGCCTCCTCCGAGACCAGCGTCAGGTAGGGCGCCACCAACGCCCATTCCTCGTCACTGACATCGGTCGGATAGGCTTTTCGAGATGGTGGTGGGGAGGGGTGTTCCTGCTCATGCTGCATGCTACCACCCCTCCACCTCAAGTTCATAACAGACTCTAACGCTGGTTGGTCAAGTGTGGCATGGAAAATGCGGGACCCTGCTCAGGAAGGGCCCCGCCATTGACGTGGTCTGTTGCTGGAGCAGAGGAGGAATGGACCATGCCTACGGCTCGGAAACCGACCGTACCTACTACCGAGGCGATCGACCAGTTTTGTGCCCCGTTCGACGACCTATTCGGTCGCTGGGAAGAACGTCAGGCGCTGCGCCAGTACCTCATCGGCCTGTTGCTGCCACGGGAACACAACAAGACCGTCGTCGAGCTGGCGGCGATCGTGCCTGGGGCCAACCGGCAGGCCCTGCACCACTTCATGCATGACGCGCCCTGGGACGCGGAGGCCCTCAATCGGCGCCGGCTCCAGCAGTGGCAAGCGCACCCGTTCCTGGGACCGCATGCGGGCGGCGTGCTTATTGTTGACGAGACCGGAGATCCCAAGCGCGGCCATCGCATCGTCTTAGCGGCCCAACAATACTTGGGCAAGCTGGGGCATGTCGCCAACGGGGTGGTGGCGGTGACGAGTCACTGGGCCGACGGCAGTCGCCATGTGCCGCTGGGCGTCAAACCGTATCGTCCGGCCAGTCGGTTGCCCAAGGGCCGCAAAGACCCGGACTTCCACACCAAGCCGGCGTTGGCCTGGGAGTTGATCGACGAGGCGCGCACGGCTGGTATCCCCTTCCGCTCGGTGGTCGCTGACTCGGTCTATGGAGAGAGCGCCGAGTTGGAGGCGAAGCTGGTCGCCGCGAAGGTCCTCTACATCATGGGGCTGCGTCCCTCGCACGGGACCTGGCAATTCGTCGACGATCCCGCCCATCCGCCTGCCTTTACTCCCGCCGAAGCGGTCGCGCGCTTGCCCCTGGACGCCTGGGAGCGCACGGTGCGTTTCGACAGCCATGGGAAGGAGCTCGTGCGCTACATTGCTGAGCTCGAGCTGGGCATGGCCTATGGGCCGACCACCGGCATTCGCCTGATCGCCGCAACCCTCGACCCCGCCACGCTCAAGCCCGAATCCACCTGGTACCTGACCACCTCGTTGGCGCTCACCGAGGTAAGTGCTGAGCAGGTCTATGAGATCTATCGCTTACGAGACTGGATTGAACACTTCTACAAGCCGGTCAAACACGAGCTGGGCTGGGCCGATTACCAGATGCGGCCCGAACGGGCCATTGTGCGCCACTGGCAGCTGGTGATGCTGGCCTATACCTTTAGCCTTTTAGCTGGCGCGGTGCCGTCGTCTCTGCCAGAGACGACGGCCGGGGAAAAATCGGAACCAGCCAGCGGCACCGAGTCCGTGGGGCAGGGCGAGAGCACAGAGCCAGGAGGCCGAGTCATCTGGAACCAGGCATTACGCCGGGTGCGCAACTGGCTCTGCCCATGGGCTCGGCTCCAGCTCTACTGGCAACGTTGGTCGACCACCGCCCCACCGCCCGAGTTGGCCGCGCTCCTCGCCCATCTCGCTCGCTCGCGTCCCCTTGACCTCTCTCCCGCCCCAATCTGACCAACCAGCGTTAGTCTCACCAGCGCAATTGTCAGAGTCAACATCACTCAGCGCTTTTTACCCTAGTAGTCGATACAGCGAACGGATAGCCGGGTAGCAGCGACAAGATACAGCTACCCGGCTAGGGGAAGAAACTGGCGAAGGCGGAAGGGGCTAGACTGACTCGCCAACGTTATTTCCGTGATTGCGTCGCCAGTTCGTAGAAGCGCTTGAGGCGCTCATTCACCCGCGCGTGGATCTGGTCGGCGGCAACGCCCATCAGCAGCGGAATGCCCTCATCCACCGAGCTGATCGGCCAGATGTTGAACCAACCTTCCTGCGCGATGGCATAGGCCACGTCGGGGCGGAGCATCAGGTCGCGCGTGTTGACCGCCGGGATGATCGCGCCGTAGCCGCCAACTGGCTGCTCGCCCGCCGCCCGCCGCGCGCGGCAGAGATCGAAGAAGCCCTCGATCTTCGTATTCACGCCGCCAATCGGCTGAATCTCGCCATACTGGCCGACCGCGCCGGTAACCGCCACCGAGCGCCGCATGGCGACCTGCGCCAGCGCCGAGAGCAGCGCGAAGAGCTCCGCCGCCGAGGCGCTATCGCCGCCCGTGCCGCCATGCTGCTGCTCGAAGCGGATGCGCGCGGAGAGGCTCACCGGGCGGTCCTGCCCGTAGCGGTTCGCCAGGTAGCCTTCCATCGTCATCAGGCCGCGGATATGCTCGGCGTCCGCCTGTTCCGCGCCCCGCTCCACGTCGAGCAGCGAATAATCTTTGCCGACGCTGACGATGGCGCTGATACGCATCGGCACGGCGAATGAGCCTTCGGATGGGTGGACCTCATAGATGCCCAGGCCGTTGATCTGACCAATCGCCGCGCCAAACGTCGCCGTCATCTCCTGGCCGGAGAGGATCGCGTAGCGCACCCGCTCGGCGCTGCCCGTCTGAAGCTGTCTGCGCTGGAAGAGCGCGTTATCGACATCCTGGCCGCTGGTCGTGGCGGCGCTGCGTGCCTTGGCCACACGCCCCGCCTGAAGCGCCAGGTCGTGCAGTAGCAGCAGATCGGTCGAGAGCCGCGTCCGCTGGAGGCCATCCACCCGCCGCGCACCCTCCTCGACGAGCCGCGCGACACCCGATGGGTCGAAATCTGGCAGGCTGTGGCGTTTGCTGACGCCAGCGGCGAGCGCCGCATAGGTGGCCTCGGCCTCGCGCCGCCACTCGGTATCGTAGTTGCACCAGATCTCGTAGCGGAAAATCCGGCTGAAATCTTCGGTGTTGTTGACCAGCGCCGCGTAGGAGCTGTTCGAGCCGATCATCACGACATGCGCCGAGAGCGGAATCGCGGGCCAGCCCTGCTTGAGCAGCAGCGAGCGATTGCGCAGCGCCGTCGAGAGCGCGTTCCAGGTGCTCGAATCAAGCGTGTCGGTGGCCGCGAGGACGAGCACGCCGCCGTTCGCCCGCAGCAGCGCATCCGAGAGATCGGTCTGCCCCAGCGATGCCACCACGACCGGCGCGCCCTTATCTCCTGAGCCGCCGGGCAACGAGTCGGGCGTGGGGGTGACATGGGCTGTGGGGATGCTGTCCTCGGCGAATGGCAGATCATCGCCCTTGCTGGCAAGCTGCTGCAACGCCGTGGCGAGCTTTGCCACGTAGGCGCGCGCGCCGTCGCTGGGCGCTGCCGAGGTCACGATGGCCATAATCTTGGTGACGAGCGTGCTGCGCTGCTGGGCGATCTCCGCTGGGCTGGGACCACTGGCGGGGGCAGGCGCGTTCGCGCTGGCCCCCTGGCTGGCAGTGGAGCCGTTGCTGGCGCTGTTGGCAGGATTGGCGTTTGCGTCGCCGCCATCGCTGTTATCGCTGCCGTCGCTGGCATCGCTGGCATTGTCGTCGCTGCTGTTGTCGCTGGAATCACCATCTCCGCTGCCGCTCGCGCCATCCCAGTTTCCGGCGATCAGGCGCAGTCCGGTCTGCAGCGCATCGATGAAGTCCGCGCCGGTATCGTCGGGCACGGCCAGCACCATCGGCTTGCCAAGCGCATCGAGGTCAGGCACGTAGCAGTATTCCACCGGGACCGGCGCGTTGACCAGCACCTGCCGGGCCAGTGAGGCGACGAGGCTGGTGCGCCCCTGCCCGCTGAATCCGCCGACGTAGAGGTGGCCGTCGGGCGAGCCATCCGAGAGCCAGGCGCGCACATAGGCGGCGGTCTGTGGCTGAAAGCCGGACGAGATGAGCTGCGCGACCCAGTCCTGTAATCGCAGGTCGGCATGGGTCGAGGCCTCGCTGGCCACGTCGCCAAATCGCGGTACCTCGCGTCCCTGGAATGGGCGCATAAGCGCCTCGCGGTCGGCGTCGGCAAGGCGATCCCATTCGGCGCGCCGGAGCAGGTCATTGGGATTGCGAATCGGCTGCGGCGCCGCGATGCTCCCGTCTGGAGCGGTGGGCCGCTGTTGCGGTTGCGCGCCATCGGCTTTAGGCCGTCCCCACATGTGCTGTATCTCCATTCTTCCCTTGGTAGAGATCCAAACCTCCACACCACCAATACCAGGATGAGTTGCGCGGTTCATGGTAACACGTCGGAGGCAAAGCTGGCGAGTGACATGGCTCACTTCCCGCGTCGCACTGTGACGAAAGCGCGGAAAATCAGTGTTTTTGCGGAGGGGTCGGCGAGGGCGGAGAGGCTATCCAACGATGCGCTGATAGGACTCGGGATCGGTCGCCCCTTCGGTCGAGATGACCACCACCCGCGACTCTGGGGTGAGTCCCAGCAGGCGCCGGTGTTGCTCCCTCTCTGGACCTGAGAGCAGCGCGAGCAGTCCGGCGAGACCAGCCGCCCCCGTCTCGCCCGAGACGACTCCCGCTCTGGCAAGCGCACGCATCGCCTCGCGCGCCCACTCATCGTCAATGGCGACGAACACGTCCACGCCCTTCGCGATAATCGGCCACGCCACCAGCGAGGGAACGCCGCAGCAGAGTCCCGCCATAATAGACGTATGCGGCCCTGGCGCCTCGACCATCTGCCCGGCCCGCGCTGACCGCAGGATGGCATCGGCGGCTAGCGGCTCAACGCCCACGATTTTGGGCTGGTCAGCCAGCTCTGGCCGTCGATAGTGCCAGATCACCGCTGTCGCCAGGCCGCCCACGCCCATCTGCGCGGCGACCAGAACCACGCGGGCATCGCCTGCCTCCGCCAGCTGGCCATCAAGCTCGCGCAGAATGGTGGTGTAGCCCTCCATAATCCAGCGCGGAATCTGCGTATAGCCTTCCCACGCCGTATCCGAGATGACCAGGGTGTCGTCCGCTGCCAGCGCCGCCGCCCGCGTGACAGCGTCGTCGTAGCTGCCAGCGACAACCGTGACGTCCGCGCCTTCGCCTTCGATGGCATCGATACGCGCCTGAGCCATGCCGCGCGGGACGAGAATATGCGCCGCGAACCCCAGCAGATGAGCCATCCGTGCGACGGCGCGCCCGTGGTTGCCGTCCGTCGCGGCGACAAACGTGAGCGGCTTGAGCGGCGCGAACCGCTCTTTCAGGTCGTCAAATGTCTGCCACGGCTCGATGTTGCCGCCAACCCGCTCCAGCAGCACGCGATAGACCGCCCATGACGCGCCCAGAAACTTGAAGGCAGGCAGGCCAAACCGGCTCGATTCATCCTTCACCCAGACCTTGCCCACGCCTAGAGCCTCCGCAATGCCTGGAGCATCAATCAGGGGCGATTGCCTATATCCCGGCAGCTTCTGATGGAAGTCAAACGCCTCGCTGCCAGGGATTTCGCCATTGAGTTGTTGCGTAGCCTGTGGGTTCGGAAAGACTATCGTGTCGTTCGACATATTCCGTCTCCTTCTCAAAACCATGTAAACGCCTGACTAAGTAATTATCTCAGAAGGGTCTGTGGTGCGGTAAACTGTGGGAAGGAGTGGCGAGCGGCGAGGAGGTGGGCGATGGGACGGCCACGGAAAGTGCGGCCCAACTGGAACGAGTTGGCGACGATCTGGACGATCTCGGACGAATTGTGGGACGTGATCGCTCCCATCCTGGCGGAGGTGGATCCGCCGAAGGCGACGGGACGTCCGCGCGTAGATGCGCGTCGGACGCTGGATGCGATCCTCTTTCGGATGCGCAGTGGCTGCCAATGGAACCAGTTACCCGAACGCTTTCCCGATGACAGCTCGGTGCATCGCACCTTCCAGCGCTGGGTGCGCCTGGGGCTCTTTGAGCGCCTCTGGGCCACGCTGCGTGCACGCCTGCGACGAACTGGGCGGCGTGGACTGGGAGTGGCAGGCCGCTGACGGGATGATGGGCAAAGCGCGGCTGGGGGGGACCACATCGGCCGCAATCCCACCGATCGCGGCAAGCGAGGGGTGAAGCGAAGCCTGCTGGTCGAGGCGACGGGCGGGCCGCTGGCGGTGGTGATTGCTGGGGCGAACGTGCATGACACCAAACTGCTGGCCGCGACGCTGGACGCCATCGTGGTCGAACGGCCGCAGCCGACGCCAGAGCACCCGCAGCATCTGTGTCTGGACCTGGGCTACGACAACCCTACCGGGGCTGCACGCGGTGGAGACCCACCAGTACGTCCGCGCATCTGCGCCGCTCTGGGAAGGAGAAGATTGATCTGCTCACTGGCGAGCCAGCGCTATCCAGCGCGACGCTGGGTGGTGGAGCGGACGCTGGCGTGGCTCTCGAAGTGCCGGGCCCTCCTGGTGCGCTACGACAAGCACTGCGGCGAACTTTCGTGGCCTGCTCCAGTTCGCCTGCGCCTTGCTCTGGTTCCGTCGTCTGCACCGCTTGTCCGTTCCAGGCCAGGAACTTGTCGCTGCGGGGTGAAAGTGGTCTGGCGTCTACGTAGGAGTACCTCCTCCCGCAGCGCTTGACGCGAGATACGGCGCGAAATGTGCGTCGATCTGATCCGCCAGTTCGGCAGGTGAGCGCGAGCCATCTACTTCGATCATGGTTAGACCACGCGCTGTCACTTCTTGCCGGATATATTCCGCCAGCAGTGCGTCTCGGCCCAGGAAGTTGTCGTGATACCGCTCTGGGTCGCTCGTTTCAAACCGCCCCTGTGGTTTGTCGCGCCGTTCGGCGGATGCTCGCGCGAATGCTGGTGTTGGCATGAGCCAGATCGCCTGGCGCGGACTCGTGAGCAACGGCGCCACCAACTTTGGGAACAACCGGGGCCCCTCGACCAAAATCAGTGGACGCGGCGGCATGGCGCGCAAGTCATCCAGGATCATTGGAAAGCGCTCGTCGTTCGTCTCCAGCACGCCGCGGAAGAGTTCCTCTGTGGTCGGCTGTATCCAGCGCTCCTCGACCGATTTCTGGAACTCCGCGAAGATCGCCGGATGGCGTTCCGGATCGGCGCGCGCGATCAGATGGTTGTGCTCGTGAACATCGCAGGGATACCACTGCCAGCGATGGCGCTCCGCGAGCAGGCGCGATACGGTGGTCTTGCCTGCGTCCGCCGCGCCACCAATCCAGAGTAGATGGGCAAAATATGCTTGATCGTCGATCCTGGTCAGATCCACTGGCATTGTATCTCCATGTATCTCCATGTATCTCCATGTATCTCCATGTATCTCCATGTATCTCCATGTATCTCCATGTCACCAGCCGAAACCGCTTCCCACCGCGTTGAGCCAGAATCTCGGCGCCGTTGCTCGCTGCGCACCCGCCGCCCATTGCCGACTCGCACCAGTCGGGCCCTACTTTGCGTGGTTGTCCCGCCGGTCATCTCTCCCCCGTCGACTCTCCGCGTCAGAGCCTACCACAGCAGAGACCGTTCTGAGATAGTTACTAAGTCGTCTTCTACCCAACCTCATTACCGGCAGCTTGTTGTATCATACCGCCGACTATCTTAGGCTTATCATCATCCGCTGCCTGCAATCATACCTCACCAAGGGAGTCATTATGACCGAGATGAGACGCTGCCCCCATTGCCACCGCTCGCGCCATCGCCGCCTCGTGCGCCTGGATTCGCACGCTCTCCATCTCTGGCTCTATCGCGTCAGCGGCGGCAGGCTCGCCACCAGAGTACCAGGCCGCCGCTTTCTGATGCTCACCACCACCGGACGCAAGTCCGGCGCGCGTTATGCCGTCGCGCTGGAATATCACACCGATGGCCAGATGCCGTACGTGATCGCCTCCAACTACGGCAAGGACTCCCCACCCGCGTGGTACCTCAACCTGCTGGCGAATCCAAGAGTCGAGGTCGAACGTGAGGGCAAGCGCCAGTGGGCAACCGCCAGCCTCGTCGACGCGGCGGACCGCCAGCGTACTGGGCCTGAGCCTGGTGCGCGTCTCGCCATATTACGCGCGCTACCAGCGGGAATGTCAGCCGCGAGATTCCGCTGGTGCTGCTGCGGCCGATGGAGTAACGAAGTAGCCAGCGGGCGAGCACCGATGCAATGGGGCTGTCCATTTGCGCCCGACCGCCCTCGCGTGGGATACTGGGGTCTGCGCATGCTTGCGATGGCGGCTGCCAGCCCCGCGCGACACCCGATGCCAGCCTCATGATGGTCTCTATGGCCCATGACATATGTACCGGAAAATGGCTCATGTTATGAAGCGTCAATGTAACATCCATAGCGACGCCTGGTTGCATTGCGCGCGCGATGGCTATGAGTTTGAGGATTAGACGCTTCTGAGCCAGGATTAGCGGTGATACGACCATGCTCTCTGTTGGAGATCGGCGAGTGATGTACCCAGCGCGCATTTTCGTCAGCCACACGCCCGAGGATGACGATTTCTGTCAGGATCTCGTGGGCGCGCTGCGTAACGCTGGCGCGGATGTGTGGGTCAACGATCAGCCATTATGCGCTGAGCCAGTTCTGCCGGTGATCGAGCCGGAGGTGCGCGCTCGCCCGGTATTCATAGTCATCCTTTCGCCTGCCGCGCTGCGCTCTGGCACCGTCACCGCCGCCTGCACCTGGGCGGCGACCTATCTGCGCCACGACCCGAACCGCCGCTTTCTGCCGGTGCTGGCCCAGCCTGTGGATGATAACGCGCTCCATGCCTTCTTCGAGGGCTTCCACACACAGCCCACGATGCCCATCATCCGCACACTGCCACGCGATCAGGCGATACATGCGACGCTCCGCTCGCTCTCGCTGCTGCCTGTGTTCGACGCGCTGCCTCCGCCGTCGCCCCTGCCCTCGCAGCCGTCACAGCCGACGCAGCCCACACAGGTAACGCATGTCGAGGGCTATCGCGGCCCGAAGAGCGGCGGGCGCTTCAAGGTTGTCACCGCGCCACCTCAGCACGTGCCCCATGCGCCCCACGCAATGGTTGGCCCGCACGCCGACGACGATGTGGAGAGCCTGATCGTCCAGGGCAATGCCCTGCGCACCCAGGGGCGGCCCGAAGAGGCGCTCGTCGCTTTTCAGCAGGCAATGCAGCGGAACCCGCAGTCGTCGCAGGCATGGTTCCACCTCGGATTCATGTTCGCCGAGATGGCGCGCTTTGCCGAGGCGCTTGCCGCCTATGATCAGGCGATTGCGCTGGATGAGCAGTATGCGCTGGCCTGGGCGAGCAAGGCGAATGTGCTGGTGCAGCTACGTCGCTATGATGAGGCGCTGGTCTCCTGCGATGGCGCGCTGGTACTTGATCCCAACTCCGACTTCGCCTGGAACAATAAGGGCGTCGCCCTCGCCGGACTGGGCAGGCCTATCGAGGCGCTGGCCGCCTATGACTGCGCGCTGACCCGCAACCCCAACTCCGCCGACTACTGGCGGAACAAGGGCCTGGTGCTTGCCGGATTGCAGCGCTACGACGAGGCCATCGCCGCCTACGATTCCGCGCTGGCGCATGCGCCGAGTTTTGGCGCCGCCTGGGCGAGCAAAGCTACCGCGCATTTCCGCATGGGCCGCTATGAAGATGCCCTCTATGCCAGCGAGCGGGCGCTCACGCTTGATGCCCAACTCCGCCCCAACCTGGAACCGCAAGGCCAGCACGCTGGCGCGGCTGGGCCGCCACAACGAGGCGCTGATTGCCTGCGATCACGCCCTCGCGCTCGATCCGGCGTTCGTCGCCGCCTGGAGCAACAAAGGGAGGTGTTCTCGCCGCACTGGGCCGCTATAGTGAGTCACTCTCCGCCTGTGACCGCGCCATTGCGCTTGACCCCCACTATATGCCCGCCTGGGCGAACAAGGCGGCGGTGTTGCGTGATGGGCCACGAAGAAGAGGCCCGCGAGGCCGAGCGGCAGGCCCACGGCATCCACAGCTAGTGGGATAGGGAATGGCCTGGCAACGCACGCCGTAGCCTGAAGGCCACGGCTAATCCTGAGTTGTGCGGTGTGTACCCTCGGCGGGCAGAAGGATCCGGGCGACAGGAATTACCCGCGGCATTCATGCCGCGAAGCTGGATTATCGCTTACCTCGCCCGCGCGCAACAATCCGTCAAGTCGCAGTATCCGCCAGCGGCACATCAAACGGGGAAGCATTCAGGGGAAATTCGGCACTCCCATTATACCCCAGAATTTGCCCAGTCCGCACCGTCCATTCGTCCGATGTATTTTCGCGCGCCAGGTGGCATTCTTCTCCTGTGCGAAATGGTTGTCATGGTCGCAGGGGACCGTTTGCGTTCCAAGCGAGAAAGAGGAGTCAGGACACGGATTGGAAGCGAGTGATCTGCGCGTGCTGCTCTTCGAGGCGGTGGAGGATGGCTTCTTGATCGCGTTCGCGGGCGGCGCGGGCGTTTTCTCACCGGCCGCGCATGTCGTCGTCGGCCTCGATCCCTGGCAGCGGCGCTGGATCGCCGAGGAGCGCATCTGGTGGATCTCGCAGGACGCCATCTCGCGGCTTGGCGCGGCGCATCCCAGCGCTGGCCGAGGCGCTGGAGCAGTGGCATCAGCGGTCGCCGAGCATCTCGGAGGATGTGAGCAGCTTCTACGCCAGCATCCGCCCACGCGCGCGTCGTCACATCTACATCCCACGCGACATCGAATCCGCCTATCGCGTGCTGCACCTGCCGCCGGGCGCCTCCGCCGAAGACGTGACGCAGGCCCGCCGCGCTCTCGCCCGCCAGTATCACCCCGACGCGGGCGGCGGCCACGCGATGATGGTCTCGATCAACCTGGCCGCCGACTCTATTCTCCGCTGGCTGCACCAGACCGTCTAATCCTCAGCCAGTCGGCCTTCATGCGCTGCCTGTACGCCGTGCCGCAACGCGAAGGCTGCAAGGATGACGGCAGCAAGCATCACGACGAGGCCCCCTATCTGTAGCGGCGGCCCCGCGCTGATCTGTGGCGCTTCGGCGAAGAGCAGCGCCGTGAGCGTGACAGCCCCAAGCAGACCGAGCGCAAGCGCGGCGGTGGCCACACCGGCGGGCAGCAAAGCAAACCGGAACATGCTGAGGCTCAACTCACTGCGCCCAATCGCCGCCGCGACCGCCGCCGCGCTGCCTCCGATTGCGACAAGCGGCAGAAGTATCAGGCCGATCTGCAAAGCGATGGGCTGCCGCATGGACAGCACGCCCGACTGTGAGACACTGGACCACTGGATGTCGCCGAGCTTGACAACAACGAGCGCTGCGACGGCAAGGATTGGAACAGCGAAGAGCGCGAGCAGCCACCAGCGGCGAGCGGTGATCGATTGCGCGAGCGCGGAGACCACTAGCGGGACTCCACCTACGAGGATGGCGAGCGTCGCGATGAGCGCGGCGATGCCCAGGAGCGTGAGCGCGATCAGCAGCTCAGGGTGCGCAACCACGGCATCTTGCCAGATAGGCAGGGGATCGCGAACGAGGCTGAGCGGCAACCAGGCGATGCAGAAGAGCACGAAGGCGCAAAAGATGGCAATCTCGCTGCTGCGAATGCGGTGAGCCATGGATACTAACCTCCTGGGGAGCAGATCCCCGTGTAAGTGGGCATCAAGCGCGCCCAGAACAAGATCCAGTGCCGTCCAGTACGTCACGCGGTGCTCGGCTAGCACGTAAGCCACCTCGTCGCCATAGCGGTCGCGCCAGGCACGGGGATAGAGACGCAGGAGCCGCTGCACCCATGAGGCATGCGCCTGATGGCTCGGCGTAGGAAAGGGACCATCTATGTGCATCATGTGCTGCTCCTTCCCTTAGCCCAGCGCCAGTCGCTCGACACCAGTGGTGACAATGCGCCGGAGAGTGGCGAGTTGCCCGCGCAACGCAGCCGCTCCAGCGGCCGTCAGACGGTAGGGATGGCGTCGGTCCTCGGCAGGAAGCGCCTCAATCCAGCCCTTCTTCTCCAGCCGCATGAGGGCACCGTAGAGCGTCCCCGGCTCCAGCACGGTCCCGCTGAAGCGGTCGATGTCCTCGATCATGGCATAGCCGTGCTTCTCGCCATTTGCGAGGCTAAGCAGGATCAGCAGTGAGACGTCGGTGAAGCGGCCAAGGTCGGCAAAGTCATTGGGCATGTCGAGGCGCCTCCTCTCGATACTCAGCGGTGATATATATCGCGCCACTTAGTAAGTACAACTGAATAATACTCGAAGGACTGGGACAATGTCAAGGGGAAGCCTCGTAGCCAGAAGAGGGTGGTATCCGCGCGGCGCTTTGCGTGATTGCCAGATTTCAGCCAGACTCCGCACTGGCTCCCGCGTATGCTATACTTTCCCCGTCAGCATCTGACCTAGAATCGGGCATCCGATGTACCTCGCGCGCCTCGAACAACCTCCCTGGTAGGTCGCATACTGCGCCTGTAGTCAGGGCTTGCCGGGCCGGAATACTCACCGGTCCAGTTTTTGTTGCCCCTCACGACTGCTAAGAGATACCCCCGACGCGCTAGACGGCGGTTGACGCTGCGCTATATGCCGGTCAACACGCCGCTATTCTCCATACCTCCGCGCTGCTATGTGCCGCAGCGTCTCTCCGCGTGCCCGCGCGCCTCCTTGCGGTCTGTCATCGCTCGATTGTTGTCCGACATGACAGACCGGAGGAATCGCTGTGGAACGTATCTGTGGCAAACGCTGCCAGGAGATGAAGACTGACGAACTTGACGAACTCATCGCGCGTATTGCCAACTACCCCGACGTGTTGATCGATCTCGGCACAGGCGACGGACGCTTCGTGCTGCATACCGCCCGCGCGCATCCAGCACGCTATGTTATCGGCATCGACGCCTGCCGTGATAACCTGTATGAGGCATCGCGGCGCGCGCGCGCCAACGCGCTGTTTCTGATTGCCAATATCTGTAGCATGCCCACGGAGCTTGTCGGGCTGGCCAGCGCCATCACGATCAACTTTCCCTGGGGCACGTTGCTCGCCGGGCTGCTGGACGATGGCTCGCCACTGCTGGCGACGCTGGCACGACTGGCGCGTCCTGGGGCGACGCTGGCAATCCGGCTCAACGGCGGCGCGCTGGCCGAGGCTGGCTACTCGCTGGAGCCGGGCGGAGACCAGGTACGGCGGCGGGCGCGACTGGCGGGCTTTCACGTCGCCGCGCCACAGCCGCTGGCGGCGGACGACCTGCGCGCGTATCCGACCACCTGGGCCAAGCGGCTCGCCTTCGGGCGCGACCCACGCGCGCTCTATCTGGCTGGACGCTATCATTCCGAAGAAAGTGAAGAGAGGACGAACATATCATGGCACGCACACTCGCGATGAAGGACGCCGCCGAGCAGTTGGACAAGCTGCCAGCGCTGCTAGCGCACGAAGGCGCGGCTCCCGTGGTGGCGGTCACGCGGCGGGGAATGCCCGTGCTGGCGGTGCTACCGTGGGATCTCTACCTTGGCCTGCTGCAGACGCTCGTCAATTTGCCTGAGGAGTTTGCCGGCACGCAGCTAGAGGGCATCCGTGCGCTGCTGGACGACGCCAACGCCATGCCGCCCGCAGACCCTTCCGCTGGCGTGTCTTCCGCGCCAATGCAACGGAGACCACCCCATCGACGACGGCCCGGCCGCTAGCTGAGCGAAAGGATGATACGGTGATTCAGTCAGGCCGGTTGCCAGAGGCGGTGCGGCCCATCCTCGCGCTGTTGCTGAGCAGCATCCAGGATGTTCTCGGCGAGCAGTTGGTCGGCATGTATCTCTACGGCTCGCTCTCGTCGGGCGATTTCGATCCGGCGTCGAGCGACGTGGATTTCGCGGCGGTGACGCGCGGAGCCATTGTTGAGGATGACCCAGCCTTCGAGCAGCTTCGCCAGGTGCACGAGCGCATCGCCACGAGTGGGCTGCCATTCGCCGACCACCTCGAAGGCTCATATATCCCGCAATCGGCATGGCGCCGCTACGACCCAGCGAACGCCCGCCATCCGACCATCGGCGTTGACTGGCCGTTTCAGGTTGGCTTCCACAATGCCAACTGGGTCATCGAGCGGGCAATTGTGCGCGAGCGCGGCGTCGTTCTCTATGGCCCGCCGCCAGAGGCACTGATCGCCCCCGTCTCGCCCCAGCAGCTACACGACGCGACCTGCCAGCAGCTTGCCGATGTCTGGCAGTCGCGCATCGAGGACGAATACGACCACTGGCCACGCCCGCGCCGCTTTCCCGCGTTCGCAGTGCTGACGCTCTGCCGCGCGCTCTACACACTCCAGCACGGTGCGTATTGCTCCAAGCCGGTAGCCGCCGCCTGGGCCGCGCAGACACATCCTGAGTGGGAGCCAGTGATCGCATGGGCACAGGCGCATCGCGCGGACCACCAAGCGACTACCCCAGCCGAGTTTGCCAAGGCAATTGCGATGATGCGTGAAGCAATCGCCGAGGCGCGCTCACTATGCGGGCAATAAAAGCCCCCTCTCCTGCGAGGAGAGGGGGTTGGGGGTGAGGCTTGGGGCAGCGGTCAGAAACCCTATCCCTCGCTGCTCTCGTACTGCTCCTTGATCTGCGCGACGATATTGGGGTCGAGCAGGGTCGAGGTATCACCCAGGACACGCCCTTCGGCGATATCGCGGAGGAGACGCCGCATGATCTTGGCGCTGCGGGTCTTGGGCAACTCGGTCGTGTAATAGATCTTCTTGGGCCGCGCCAGTGCGCCGATATGGCGCACGACGTGCTCTTTCAGTTCGGCGGTGAGTCCCTCGTTGGGGGTATAGCCGCCGCGTGGCGTCACGAAGGCGACGATAGCCTGGCCCGTCACTGGATCGGTTGCCCCGATGACCGCCGCCTCCGCCACCGCTGGATGGCTGACCAGCGCGCTCTCGATCTCCATCGTACCGATGCGGTGGCCCGAGACGTTCAGCACATCGTCCACACGTCCCAGCAGCCAGTAGTAGCCGTCGTCATCGCGGCGCGCGCCGTCGCCCGTGAGATACTTGCCCTCATACTTGGCCCAGTAGGTCGCGACATAGCGGTCGGGGTCGCCCCAGATCGTGCGCGACATCGCGGGCCACGGACGGGTAATCACCAGGTTGCCGCCGGTGTTGTTCGGCACCGGATTGGCGCCCTCGTCGAGGATGACCGGCTCGATGCCGGGGAACGGGCGAGTCGCGGAGCCAGGTTTGGTGGCCACAATGCCGGGCAGCGGCGTAATCATAATCATGCCCGTCTCCGTCTGCCACCAGGTATCGACAATCGGGCAGTTGTTGTGGCCAATATGCTCCTGATACCACATCCACGCCTCAGGGTTGATCGGCTCGCCGACGGTCCCCAGCAGCCGCAGGCTGGAGAGATCGCGCCGTGCGGGATACTCCGTGCCCCAGCGCATGAAGGTGCGGATCGAGGTCGGCGCGGTATACATGATGGTGACGCCGTACTTCTCGATCAGCGCCCAGAAGCGGTCTTTATCGGGATAGTCGGGCGCGCCCTCATACATCACGACGCTCGCCCCGTTCGAGAGCGGCCCATAGACGATATAGCTATGGCCTGTCACCCAGCCGATATCGGCGGTACACCAGTAGACATCTTCCTCTTTGAGGTCGAAGATCCACTCGTGCGTGAGTGAGACGCCCGTGAGATAACCGCCGGTCGTGTGGAGCTGGCCCTTCGGCTTGCCGGTCGTGCCGGAGGTGTACATGATGTAGAGCGGATGCTCGCTATCCATCGGCTCCGGGTCTACCAGCCGCCGCGACTCCCTGTTCACCGCCTCGTGATACCAGACATCGCGCCCCTCTTTCATCGTCACCTGGCGCACGTCCGGCCCCACCCGCTGAATCACCAGCACATGCTCGATGCTGGGCGCCTCGGCCACCGCGGCGTCGGTCGTATCTTTGAGCGGCACGATGTTGCCGCGCCGCCATCCGCCATCCGCCGTGACACAGAGCTTCGCCTGCGAATCGATGATGCGGTCGCGGAGCGCCTCGGCGCTGAATCCGCCGAAAATGACTGTATGCGGCGCGCCGATGCGGGCGCACGCCAGCAGACCAATCGCCAGCTCTGGAATCATCGGCATGTAGAAGGCGACACGGTCGCCCTTCTTCACACCCAGATCGAGCAGCACCGCGGCGAAGTTGTTGACCTCACGGTAGAGATCGCGATAGGTCAGCACTCTCGTATCGCCTGGCTCGCCCTCCCAGAATAATGGCCGCTTTATTGCGTCGTGCGGTGGCGATGTGGCGATCCACGCAGTTGTACGATGCGTTGAGCTGACCGCCCACGAACCACTTTGCCCAGGGTGCGTTCCACTCCAGCACGGTGTCCCAGCGCTTGGACCAGTCGAGCCGGTTGGCCGCCTCTGCCCAGAATCCATCGGGATCATCGTGCGCGCGCTGATACACCGACTCGTCGCGCACGTTCGCTTGCGCCGCGAACTCGGCAGACGGTGGAAAGCGCCGTGTCTCCTGGAGTAATGCGTCAATGGTTGTGGAAGCGCCGGAGGAGTCCTGTGGTGCTGACATGCATGCCCCCTTGACCGAATGAACGTTCGTAACGAACATAGCCGCGTCGGGCGGGCGAGAGCGGCGCGCGACCCAGTGAGCCGCGCAATTTCCCGCGTTTCGGACCACCAGAGCGCGCGCCTTGTAGACGCTCGTCAATACCATGATACCAGATTTTTGAGAACATAACAGCGCGATATATTCGCAATGCTCCAAAAAAGTGAGTAACTATGTTACACTGGGAATGAAGATCCACTCAGTGTTATTGCTGAGCTTCTACGATGTAGATGTGAAAGGAGGAAAAGAGACCGGGCAGCATCGCGAGGTGATGGCCATGCCCGGAAGACACATCGCGAGAAAAGGCAGTTATCAAACCGAGCGTAAGCCCCGGACTCCCATCCTGGGGATACAAGCGACCCCTTATTGTTGTCGTATACTTGTTCTATACCGTAGGGCCTACGGGAATTTACGCCTGTGGAGCGGGGGCGATAACCAAGTCCCCAACGAACGTGTAAGACGGTCACAGCAGCCTCCGGTCTGTCTGGTTCGCAGTGTTCGGCCCAGGAATCCCCCGGCTTCATCCCCGTGGGGAAGGTCAATTACCATGGTCGCGTCTCGGTCACCAGCACGTTGTGGTGTTGGCGACTCATCTTCCGGCGAGAACATATTGTTCTCCGTAGAGGAGAGGAGTTTGACTCGTGGCAGACAGTAAAGCGCCCTTGCTTGCAGATCCCGCGCCCCTGGGCCTGATGGGCTTCGCAACTACCACCTTCGTATTGAGCCTTGTCAATGCGGGCGTGATCGACCAGGGTGGTGACGCCAAGGTTGTCATCGGCCTGGCGGCATTCTACGGCGGTCTTGCGCAGTTGCTGGCAGGCATGTGGGAGTTCCACAACGGCAACACCTTCGGCGGAGTCGCCTTTAGCTCATTCGGTGCCTTCTGGCTCTCGTTCGTGGCCTTCTTTATCCCTGGCTTCGGAACTGCCTTCGGCACCGCCGCTGGTCCAACGCATACCGCGCTCGGCTACTACGCCGTTGCCTGGGCCATCGTCACCGGCATGCTCTTGCTCGGCACTTTCCGCCTCAATGGTGGGCTGGTCGTCGTCTTCGCGCTCCTGTTCATCACGTTTATCTTCCTTGCTATTGGGTTCTTCGCGAACGCCCCCTTCGGTAGCGGAGCGACAGCTATTGGTGGCTGGCTCGGCATTCTCACGGCCATCGCTGCCTGGTATGTCGCTTTGGCAGGCGTCCTGCGCAGTGTCTCCGGCGGCAAGATCGCGCTGCCCATCATGCCCATGTCGTAGTAGTCTATTGGCTTAGTAGATCACCATCCATACAAACGCCGGGGAGCTGTTCCGCTCCCCGGCACGTTGGGAACTGTATCAACGTCGCGGCATGAATGCCGAGGCTAACTCTTCCCTTTCACTCTACTTTTGCGCCTTGATCTGTTGCGCGACGTGATAGGCCAGCGCCATTGTCGAGAGCATCGGATTAACCCCGGACGCTGTCGGGAAGCCGCTGGCATCGCCGATGTACAATCCTTGGACGCCGTAGACTTGCCCGTCGGGTCGGGCGACCGCCGTCTTCGCGCTGCCACCCAGCCGACATGTGCCCATCTGGTGCGCCGTGCCGACGACAACGCGATTCGGCGCAATCCCCCGGCGCTCGATCTCCCCCAGGTAGCGCTTCATGCTGGCCTCAGAGACCGCCCCCGGCCTCTCCCCTTCGCTCTGTAGCGAGAGCAGTGGCGAGAAGTTATGGTTCACCGTCGTCGCGCCCCCGGCGAACCCGATGCGCGTCACCTCTTGCATTCCGCGCACCAGATGCGCGCGATCCACCGCGTTCGGCCAGTAGTGCAGCACCGGATCGCCCTGCTTATCGAGTGTGATATGCCCCTCGCCGGTGTCGCGCGTCAGCACGATATAGACCGCCTGATGGCGAATCTGCGTCATCAGTTGCTTCAGTTCCTGGCCGCTATTCCAGGGAGTCGCCAGCCCCAGCAGGCCCGGATGCGCGGGCATCACTTCGATGCGGAAGCCATAGTCGCCCCGGATGCGCGCGAAATGGTCGGTGTAGACGGTCTGCAGGCTGCCGCTCCACGTCTCGACGGGGTCGGGATAGAGCGCGCCCGATGCCGCCACCGGATGCAGCCGCAGGTGGCGGCCAATGTTGGGATTCTCCAGCCCGGACCGCAGCAGCAGCGCCGGAGACTCCACCGAGCCGCCCGCGACGATGACGATGGGCGCGCGCACGACCACCCGCCGCCGCTCACCCGTCGCGCTATCGGGCGCCCAGCCCTCCACGCCGGTCGCCTTGCCCCGCTCGATCAGCACGCGCTCGACGGCGCAGCGCACCATGATACGCGCGCCCCGGTCGTGGGCATCTTGCAGATAGGTGAGCATCGTGGACTGCTTGCGCCCGTGCGGGCAGCCGAAGCCGCAGTAGCCGCAGCGCTGCTCGCAGCCCGATGCGTTACGGGGAATGCTGGACCAGCTATAGCCGAGCGCCTCGCAGCCGCGCTGGAGCGCCGCATTGTTGCGGTTGGGCGCGCTGTCTTCGGTATTGACGCCGAGGCGCTGCTCCACTGCGTCGAAGCCACGCGCATACTCTGGCGAGGTCGCGCCCGCGAAGCCGAAGTCGCGCTCCCACTCCGCCAGCACTTCGGGCGGGGTGCGCAGCGACGTGCTCCAGTTGACGAGCGTGCCGCCGCCCAGACACGAACCCGCCTGGACGACCACCGAGAGGTCGGCGGTGGAGAGCATGCCGCGCCGCAGATACAGCTCAGGCATCATCTGCGCCTCAATGCTGGTGAAGTCCGACTCGCTGAAGTAGCCGCCCTTTTCCAGCACTACCACATCCTTGCCCGCCGCCGTCAGCTCGCCCGCCAACATGCCGCCGCCCGCGCCTGAGCCGACAATCACGACATCGGCGGTGAGCGTTTGGTCGCCATGTACCTCCAGCGGGCGAATATGCTTGGGGAAGTCAGATGAGGACGGCGGCGCGGGCGGAGTGGGGTAGCCGAGCGTCGGCCAGTTGGGGTTGGGGCCATCGGCGATGGGCGCGCCAAAGTAGACAAAGCCTGTCAGCCGCTTCAACCCCTGGAATCCCTGACGGAGCGCGGGCAGCGAGCTATCGCGCATCTTACGCAGCGCCGAGGCGCGAGCCGCGAGTGACATCCGGTCGAAGCGCTGTGGTCGCCCCAGAAGCAGCGTCCCAAAGAGCGGACTGCCCATCAGGCCCAGCAACTGCTTGAACTGCGCGCGTGTCTCGGACGACTGCTGGCTGAGCGCCTCGGCGATCAATGTAGCAACCCCAAGGTCGGTCGCGGAGCGCGCATAGTAGCCATCGGGATCGCTCTCACCCGTGGGCGGCGGCGTCGGCGGGAGCAGAGCCTCGCAGACCGCTTCGAGCGTGCGCATCTCGGCGGGCGAGAGCCAGTCGGTCGTCGTCGCGGACGATACAGGAAACTGCGTCGTTGCCATGGCGTCGCCTCCTTGAATATCAGGGATATCGCGGGCGTGTTCGGTATTCGCATTGTACACCGCTATGGTTCGGCGCGCTGCTGGTCTTTCACCTTCAAGAAGATTCGTCCGCGGGTTTCAGCGACCACGCGGGCGAGGTCAGACCCAACCGCTGGAATATGCGCTGCGCCTCATCTGGCGTGCGTCCGCGAAAATCAGGGCGCAGGCGGTCGTGATACCAGCGCTGCGCGAGTTCCCAGGTCTGGGCAAGCGTCAGCGTCTCGCCGCGTGGCTGGCCGGTGCGCTCGCACCAGGCATTGATCTCCTCTTCCGACCGGAAGAGCAGGATATTCGCTCAGGTTCGTACCAGATCGTCATACCAGCGCTGGAAGGGTAGCGGGAAATGGACGGTTTCATCATGGCCGTGGACCTCGCCGTCGCGAACGCTGAGTGTCACGGGCGTGTTCGCCGCATCGGCATAGTGGGCCTCGATCTCGGCGTCGACGTGGAGCGCGGCGGGAATTCCCAGCATATCCCACGCGCAGTTGGCGAAGTAGGCGCGTCCGTTGGCCTGTACCGTAAATGGAGTCGGGATACCGGAAAATGGGTGCGCCATGCGGATAGTGAGTGTCCCTGGCTCCAGGAAGAGCGCGTGGCGCTGGTTCAAGCGCTGAAAGGCCAGCGCGGCGCGTTCGCGTGGCACGCTCAGGAGAGCAGCCGCCTCGTCAACGGTGGGAGGCCGCATCTGTTCGGTGATAAATGAGTAGACCGCTGTACGCACCGACCAATCCAGGTCATTAATTTGGTCAAGATCGTCGGCTGCGCGCATGTTCATTATGTACCTCGCAGTTCTCTAGAGTCTGGCAGGCATTGGGAGACGGCGCTATACTCTCTGGGTGTCTACGCGCATCGTATCACGTCGCTTCGAGTGCGATGGAAAGGATGGCAGAGGAATGACAACGGTATCAGTCAGGGAGCGGCTCGCGCAGGGATTGCGACAGTCTTCCGCCTCGCGCGCAAGTGTCAGCAGCCGTGGTAGCTTCCTGAGCGCTATGAGTCTCTATAGCTTCATCAGCCTGCTGAGTTTCGCCAGTGCGGCGAGCGTGCTCAGCATCGGCAGCGCCGGAAGTATTCTCTCGATTGGCAGTTCAGGGAGCATTCTCTCGATTGGCAGCGCTGGCAGCATCCTCAGCATTGGAGCCGCCGGAGGCATCCTGAGCATTGGTGGGCGCGGCAGACGCTCCAGCAAGCGCGCGTAATGCTGTCGCTCGTCTCCCACACACCTATTACACCCGTCACATCCGTCACATCGGTCGGGTTCCATCCGTCAATCCTTTGAGAAGCCACAAGAAGGGATGATGACCGGTGGACGAACACAAAGATAGTGACGATAAAGACAATACAGATGAACGCGAATGGTTGGCGCAGCAATTCGAGGCGCAGCGGGTTCACTTGCGGTCGGTGGCCTACCGGCTGCTTGGCTCGCCCAGCGAGGCGGAGGATGCCGTGCAGGAATCCTGGCTCCGTCTCAGCCGCTCCGACGCCAGCGGAATCGAGAACCTTGGTGGCTGGCTGACGACGGTGGTGGCGCGGATCTCCCTCGATATGCTGCGTTCGCGCTCGGCACGCCGCGAAGAGCCGCTCAGCGCGGACGGAGCGGACGATGAACACCTATCCGACGCAGTCCTGAGCCGCGAGGGCGGCGTCAACCCCGAAGATGAGGCGCTTATGGCCGACTCGGTTGGGCTGGCGCTGCTGGTAGTTCTTGAGACGCTGGCGCCCGCCGAACGGCTCGCCTTCGTGATGCATGACGTGTTCTCCGTCCCCTTCGATGAGATCGCGCCCATCGTCGGGCGCTCGCCAATCGCCGCCAGGCAGCTTGCGAGCCGCGCGCGGCGTCGGGTCCAGGGCGCGGCCACGATGCCCGACGCCGACTTTACGCGCCAGCGCGCCATCGTGGATGCCTTCCTCGCCGCCTCGCGTGGTGGCGACTTCGGCGCGCTACTGGCGCTACTCGATCCAGATGTCGTGCTGCGCACTGATCGTGCGGCGGCGGATATGGGCGCGTCGGGCGAGGCCCGTGGCGCGGAGGCGGTGGCCGGGCAGTTCGCGGGGCGCGCGCAGGTTGCGCAACTGGCGCTCATCGGTGGCGCCGTGGGCGCTGTCTGGGCGCCGGGCGGAGAGCCGCGTGTCATCTTCAGCTTCACCCTGGCGCACGGGAAGATCACCGCCATCGACCTGATCGCCGATTCCGAGCGCCTGCGCGAGCTCGACCCGACAGTCCTCGACGGCTGAGTCAAACCGTAGTGGTCTTATTGAATCAGGCGCGGATAGAGCCGCACCGCCAGCGCGATTAGGATGCTGGTGATGACCAGTATCACGGCGAAATCCAGGCCGATGGGGTTGATATGCTCGTCGCCAACCACCATCAGGCCGCGTAACGCATCCACCTCGTAGCTTAGCGGATTGATTCTGGCGACAAACTGGAGCCAGATGGGCATGATCGCGATGGGATAGATCGCATTGCTGGCGAAAAACAGCGGCATCGTCAGCAGTTGGCCGATGCCCATCACCCGCTCGCGCGTACGTAGCAGGCACGCGATAATCACCGAGAAGGTGGAGAAGCAGGCCGCGCCCAGCATCACCATCACCGCGACGCCAAGCAGCGCCAGCGGATTCCAGTTCATCTGTACACCCAGCAGCAGCGCCAGCACGTAGATAGTGACCGCCTGGGAAAGTCCGCGCACGCCTGCGGAGAGCGCCTTGCCGATGACAATCGCTGCGCGCGGGGAGGGGCTTGCCAGAAACTTGTGGATCACGCCCAGGTCGCGCTCCCAGATCACCGCGATGCCGTAGAAGATGGCGATGAAGAGAATACTCTGCGCCAGAATCCCCGGCGCCATGAACTGCAAGTAGCTCTCGCTGCCGGTATTGATGGCGTGAATATGCGTGAACGTCTCGCCAAAGACCAGCAGCCAGAGCGCGGGCTGGACGGCGCGCGTCAGCAGGTCGGTGGGGTCATGGCGCAGCTTGCGCACCTCCCACTCGGCGATGGTGAGCGTCTTGCGCACAAAGGTGGCAACTTTGCCCGGCAATGACGGCTGCTGCACGCTGAGCGGCACGAAGGCGAGCATGGCCTGTGTGTGTTTCGTAGAGATCGTTTCAACAGGGGAGCTCTGAATTAGGCAGCGTCATCTCATGCTCAAAGGTGATGACCTGGGCACGAATCGGCTCTCTGCGCCGATCATCGGCCCGCGCAGCGCCACTCACTGATGTGTGGTGAACCGATTAATCTCACAGACGGTGCCGACTCGTGCCAGCGTCGGTGCCCGCTCGCGCAGTTCTCCGTGGCGAGAATGATGTCCCTCCAAGCAGCGCTCCATCCTCATCGACCTGATACCAATCGCTGCTCCCCTGTTGAAACGATCTGTACAAATCTCACAGAAAAGAGAGGCGTGTGATGGAAGTATTGGAGAAGATCGCGATGCCACAGGACAGTGACCTGCCTGACCTATTGCTCAAACCGCCCCAGGTCGCCAAGATGCTGGGGATCCACCCGCAGACCGTGCTCGAATGGCTGCACGCCGGGAAGCTGCCCGGTATCCGGTTGCCGGGCAACGCGGGCTGGCGGATCCGCAAGAGTGAACTGGAGGCATGGCTTGCCAAGCGCGCGTCCGGCCAGGATCCAGATGCGAACTGATCGTGGCGCCTATTTTGGGTCACTACATCGCACGAAAAACGTGGCGCCTTTTTGGGTCACTACCGTGTTATTCTGTGATATACTGTGTTTGTGTGTAGTGACCTATTTTCAGGAAACGGATCCGAGGTCGTCATGTTTCTGCATTGGAAGTTTGTCGGACTCGATAAGCAGCGGCAGCCGCGCTTTGCCGTCGCGGTCGCCGCGTCAAAGCGGCAGCCGGGCGAGGTCTGGCCGAAGCGGCGCAACATCGCCTATCTGGCGACGGTCGTGCCCACGTATCTCGCCCTGCCGGGAGCGCGCATCCGCTTCTGGGATCGGGTGACGGCCAGTCTCGATCTAGCGGGGCTAGACGGCAAGCTCAGCGATGAACAGGTCGTGGCGATCACGGCGCAACTGGCGGCCTACGCGCCTGTGTGGACACGCGACGACTATCTGGCGGCGCAGCGAGGCGACGGGCCGCCAATGCCGCCCGTGGGGCCGCCACCCAAAACCATCGCCACCTATTTCGCGCGTCAACGCCAGCCACAGCCACAGCCACAGCAAGGAGTACGATCATGACCGCCGCAGCACAACGCACCACCTATGTCCCGATTGCTGATCGCGATCCGCGCACCGTGCGGGCGGTGATTTTGGCCCGCAGTAGCGACCCCGGCGCGAAGGCTGAGGATATGACCAGCCAAGTCCAGCGGGGCGAGCGATTTATCGCCAAGATGGGCTTTACGCTGGTCTTTGACCCCTACGCCTTTACCGAGGCGGCCACAGGCATGAGAAACGTCGCCCGCCCGGTTTTGGACGAGGTGCTGAAGCTGGCGGCGGCGGGCCAGATCGACGTGATCGTCGTCAGCGAGATGGAGCGTATCGCCAGAAGCCGCATGCGACGCTATCAGGCGATACAGACCGCTTTGGATGTCGGCTGCGAATTCCGATTCGCCAATCTGGAGCCTGATGGGCGGCTGCCCGATGATCCGGCGATGCGTATGTACCTCAACCTTATGGAGGAATACGGCCAGATGGAGGCCGAGCGCATTGTCGAGCGGCTGGGCGCGCCCAAGCGCCGCCGCTATGAGGACGGGCTGCCACACGGTGGGCGCAGTGGCCCGGCCTATGGCTAGGCGCCGGGAGAGCGTCGCCTCGGCAAACACGGCAAGCCGATGGGGCTGGTGTCGTGGGTGATTGACCCGGAGAAGGCCGAGGTCGTGCGCTGGCTTTACCAGACGGGGATGAGACGGCGGTGCCGGATGTCTCGCTGCGCGCCCTCACCATCGCGCTGGAGCGCCAAGGCGTCGCGACGGCCTCTGGCACCGGGCGCTGGAGCGTCAAGCAGGTACGTAATCTCTTGCGCCAGCCCAAATACTGCGGACTGGGGCGCGGCCTGCGCTACCGCACCGATCATGCCCAGGAGCAAGACCGTGAGACACGGCTGGTGCGCGATCAGCGGCATATCCACGACCGCATGCGCGATCCCGCTGAATGGCACAGTGAGACGTTCGCCATCCCGCCCAGCGTGATCCCCCGCTGGTCGATGAGGAGCAGTGGTGGCGGGTGCAGACCAAACTGACCGCCGCCGCGCTCCACCCGCGCGAGGCGGTGCGCCGTCGCACCGATAATGAGGCCGCGAGTAGTCTGCTCGATCATGGCTATGTGCGCTGCGCCGAGTGTCGCGGCGCGCTGGTGCGCTACTGGGCGTCGCGCTCACCGCACCCGTTCTACCAGTGCGCGAAGAACGCGGCGATACCCTCACACCCCCACAAGGCGTTCTATGTGCCTGCCCACCGCGTCGATGCGCTGGCGCTCAGGCTCTTGGCGAAGGCGCTCAGCGATCCAGAGCAGGTGCTGCGGCTGGCAAACGCCGCCGAGGAGCAGTTCGCCGAGGCCCAAATCCACGCCACCCTGGCCGAGAGCGCCCGTACCGCTGCCCAGACGCGCCTCAGCGAGATCAACGCCCAAACGGAGGAACTGAGCACGACGCTGGGGTCACTGGGCCGGGTGCCAGGGATGGAGAATCATCTCGCCGATATCCGCCTGCGCCTCAGCGCGCTTGCGCGTGACCGCCATGAGGCCGAGGCGGAGATGGCCCAGGCGTCGCCGCACCAGTCGTATACGGCGGAGCGCGCCGCCTTCCTGCGCCAACTCTTTCAGCGGCGTAACTGGCTGCTGGATTTTAGCGCTGAGGCCACGATCACCGAGGTGCCCCTGAAGCCAGGAGAGCCAGCGGTCGAGATTGGTGTGTCCATGCCGCTGGCGCATGCGGCGAGTCTCTTAGGGAATAGTGAGGAGGCGCTGCGGGCGACAGGGATTGCGGTCGAGGGCTACTGGCTGGCGGAGTCGGCGGATACGGATTCCGCTGCACGTTCCTGGGAGAAGGTCGTCCAGACCGAGCAGGTGCTCTATCTGCTGCTGCGGCGTGCGCCACGGGAGCAGATACGCAAACTCCTCGCTGATCTGCAAGTCGTCGTCTTGGTGCGCCGAGGGCGCAGCTGCGCCGACTATCTGGCGCGCGGCCCGATCCCGCTGGCCGAGCGGGTGTCGCTGGAAGTGCTGGACACGGTGGAAGTACGTACTGCCGAGCAGAACGTAAAGGAGGTTTTCGTAGCCAGTGAGCGTGCCATCGGCGGAAAGCGCCTGGGGTACGTAGCCGATGACCCGGCGGACCAGCGCCTGCTGTCGCACGATATCGTAGCCAGCAATCGTGGCGGTTCCAGATGTCGGCGGCAGGAGGGTGGTCAGCATCTTAATCGAGGTAGACTTGCCCGCGCCGTTTGGCCCCAGCAGGCCAAAGACCTCACCAGGAGCAATCTCCAGATTGAGGCCGTCAACTGCTTTCATCTCGCCAAAGACACGAGTCAGATTTGAAGTCAGAAGGGTAGGCGAAGTCACGATAGCATTCCTCGTTTGATTCAGAGCGTTCAGCGCAACCATAGCGTCGGAGTTGCGAACGTCGTAGAGAGCGTGATGGCTCAACGCCCCACTCAGGATGGAGGCGGCTCGCCCGTCGTGCCAGCGTCGGTTTCAGTGCCAGTGCCTCCCAGGACTGGTGTCTCGTTGCTGAAGAGATCGCGCAGGACCGGCAGCGCTCTGGAGATGGCGTCTCGTTCGGCGGATGTGAGGCGCTGGAACAGGGCGTCGAGGCCCTGCTGCGTGCGCTGGCGCGCTCTGGCGCGTAGCCGTTTGCCCGCGGGTAGCAGGTTCAGGATGACTCTGCGTCGATCCTCGGTATCGGTCGTCCGGGTCACGAGTTTGCGGTTCACCAGCTTATCGATGAGTCGCGAGGCTCCAGACATCGGTATGCCCAGATGTTCGGCCACATCTTTCAGCGATGCGCCCCGATGTCGATCGATATATCCAAGCGCCCGGAATTGCGGGACGGTGAGGTCCTTTTCCCCCTCGGCACGCATCATCGTGCGAATGGCGCGCATCACCGGTGGGATCGTTTCGAGGGCCAGCGTCGCCAGCTCGTCAGGCGTCGATTGCGGCGTTTCGTCATCAAGATTACTTGCCCTTGACATTTGTTGCATATGGTAAGTATATATCTATGCAGCTACCTCGCGCAAGAGGAAATAGCGCGATTCACCGGACCAGGTGATGGTAGGCAGCCGTAACGTCATGGCTGAAGCATGAAAGGAATTGCAGTTTAGCTATGTTGCTTTGACTGTTGGTGGAGTTTGCTTCACAGGACAGCCTGCTGGCCACATCTCAGCGGTCACTCGCTTCGTGCTTCGTTCGTTGTTGCTCAGCAGATGCTTTTTCTTTCATTGGTAAGGTCGTATGCGAGGTCATCTGTCAGGGTTAATGCCTCAACCGCCGGTCGCTGACAGGACTATATTGGGGGAATATCCGTACAATTGCGCAGCATGTACGCAAAAAGTATCCCAGATGCATCGCAGCAAGATATATGCCTTCAAGTATTTATGGTAGTACCCTTGACGTCCCTATATGTCGGGGTAGTACAATTGCAACGGTGTGCGAGATGTACCAATCGTGAGCGCCCACTTCACCCATCGTCTTGTATATTCGCATCGCTCTCGTTTTTGAGAAATCAGGGAAAACGACCGTGAACAACAAAGTAGATCTGAAGACCCGGCTACGATTCCGTGACTGGCTCCGCGACGAGCTGCGCAATCTCGACTTTTACCAGCGCCGCGGCGACCACTATTTGATCCGCGAGTTCGCGAAGTTTTGTGTCGAGCATCACGCCCCGATTGACGAGGCGTCGCTTGGCCGTTATCTGCGCGACGACGAGCCGGTATTGCCGACACCAGAGCGGTGTCGGGCACTGGCGCGGGTCTTCGAGTATGCGCCGGTACGGGTGCTGATCGAGGCAGGCTATCTTGAAGGCAAAGACCTCTTCCCGGCGCTGACAAAAGAAGAAGCCGCCGCGAAGGCTGGCGAGCGCAGCGAGATGGTTGCCGAGGCTGTACAGCAGGCTGGCAACGTCGAGCCTCTCAAGATCATCATTGATCTGATGGCGCAGGCATATCCCGGGTCCGCGCAAAAGCGACCTGCCAACCGCGCCAAGCAGCAGGACAAGGTGGCGGTCGACAAGTAGCATAACGGTATTGGTGAGTTCCGGCGGGTTAGCTGGACTCGTCTAGATGCGTGCCTGTTTCACGGTGGTTCACGGTCGTTTCCCTCTACAGCCCTTGCTTCCTATGCTTTTGACTTTCACGATGGGGCGCGGTACAATAGTCGCGAGGTCGTGCTAGGCGGGGAGCCAGGGCTGCCCTGTACCCGAAACGCTCTTGATGCGGGGCTGAATCCCTGCTCGCGGTCGTACGCCTGCCGATTCTGGAGCTTGAAAGGTTATGAGGGTTTAGACCCCACGCGGCGGATGTTTGCGAACCCCGTCAGGTCCGGAAGGAAGCAGCGGTAAGTGGACCTCTCCGGGTGCCGTGGGAATACTGGGCCTGAGCTGGAAGGGTGACGGGGTCTAATGGCGCGGATCAACAGTGGGTGCACGACCCACTTTTTCTTTTCCCCTCATTACCTTCTATTCCTAATGCCTGCTGGTACCTTTCTCTAACATTCTCCAACGTTGTCCGTAGCCAGTTTTCGGCGCTCACGCGGCCATTTTCCCTGCAATAACTTGCCCTCATGGCCTCCGCGATGGCCGGATGGGCTACGGGCTAACGTCGCGTCGCCCCACTTCGTTCTGGGATATAATTAGCTTGCATGAAGTGCTTATATTGCCTTTCATATGCTGCGCGTCCTGTGTGCGCAACATGTGCAACGGTTTGCGGCAAATCGCACTTGACACGAAAATGACACGAACATGGGGCATCGTATGGCGTCGCAATCCCTTTATCGCAAATGGAGATCGCAGACCTTCGCTGAGCTCGTCGGTCAGGAAGAGGTCGTCCGCACGTTGCTCAACGCCGTGCGTGACGGGCGGCTGGCGCATGCCTATCTCTTCTGTGGCCCGCGCGGAACGGGGAAAACCAGCGTCGCCCGGCTGCTGGCCAAAGCCATCAACTGTCAGAATCCCCACAATGGCGAGCCATGCAACGAATGTATCTCGTGCCAGGAAATCACCAGTGGACGCTCGCCCGATGTCATCGAGATCGACGCCGCCTCGAATACCGGTGTAGACAACATCCGCGACCTGCGCGAGAACGTGAACTTGCTCGGCAGCGGCGGCCACCACAAAGTGTACATCATTGACGAAGTACATATGCTCTCGACCTCGGCCTTCAACGCGCTGCTGAAGACGCTGGAGGAGCCGCCACCGCACGTCATCTTCGTGCTGGCGACCACGGAAGCGCACAAAGTGTTGCGCCACGATTATCTCGCGCTGCCAGCGGTTCGACTTCCGCCGCTATCGTATGCGCGATATCGTCTCCCATCTCCACCACATCGCCGATGGCGAGGGGGTGACTCTGGAGCCAGCCGCCGCCGAGATGATTGCGCGCGCGGCCCAGGGTGGCATGCGCGACGCGGTTAGCCTGCTCGACCAGGCGATCACGTTCTGTGGGACGAATATTGACGCGAAAAGCGTGCGCGGGATGCTTGGCCTGGCCGATCCCGCCGCCCTGCGCGCGTTGATCGAAGCAGTCGCCGACCAGAACACCGCCGATGGATTGGAGCGCATCCATCCGCTGGTCTCCAGCGGCGCCGATCCGCGACAGCTCTCCGCCCAGTACGCTGAGGAGTGGCGCGCGCTGATGCTGGCGCGTGCGGGCGCGGATGTCGTCACGATTATGGACCGCACTGCCGAAGAGGCTCAGGCCACGGTAGACCTTGCCGGACGCTTCAGCCTCGAAGAGCTGGCGGCATGCGCGCGTGTCTTTGCGCGCAACGAGCAGCCCGCGCGGGGTCTGCCGGTGCCGCAGCTCGCGCTGGAACTTGCCTTCCTCGAATGCGTCGGCGTCTGCTCCCACAGCGGTTTCGCAAACGACTACGCGCCCGCTGAGAGGCAGTCACAACCCGCGCCGCCCGCCCACGCTCCGCGTTCGCCACGGCCAGTAACACCGCCAGCATCACCACCGATGGACCAGCCCGCGCCCATGGCCGACTCGTCACCCTACAGTGAGAGCGTCGTGGAAGACGCCGCCGACGCCGCTGACACCGCTGACACGCTATCTGAGCCATCAGAGGCTGGTATGTTGGCGGCCGAGGCGGTTGCGCCATCGTCGCCGACGCCATCGCCAGCCCCGCCAGAGCCGCCGCAAGTGGAGGCGGGGCAGGACGCCGCGCTGGTGAATATGTTGCGCGATATTCAGCGCCGTTGGACGATGATCAAGAAGGTCTGCAAGCAGAAAAGCTCGATGGTCTCGGGCCTGTTGAGCGACGCGCAGCCGGTGCGGCTGGACGCTGGCAGCCCGCCGTCTCGCTGACAGTTGCGGTCAAGTGGCCCTTCCATCTGGAGAAGTTGCGCGAGCCATCCAAGCGCGAGTCGGTTGAATGGGCGCTGGAGCAGGTTCTGGAGCGGCCGATGCGCGTGCGTCTGGTGCTCGCCAGTGAGGGTGGCTCAGGCCAGCCAGCCCACGAAACCGCCGCAGCGGCCGTCCTCTCCGCCCACGCCATCGAGCCAGCCGGATGCATCGGCGCCCAACAACATCGTGCCCTTCCCGACGGCACGGGCCGCTGGGTCGCCACGCCCAACGCCCGCGACGCAGACAAGGCAGACAAGGCAGACGAAGGGCACAGCCGCTCAGCCGCCGATCACCTCTCCATCCGCCGACGCCGCGACCTCGGAGGGGAAGCATCTGCCTGACGTCGCTGCCCTCGAACGCGAGGTGCGCGCCGACCCCGTCATTCAGGAGCTGATACGCATGGGCGGCACGGAGCTGGCCGAGGTGCGCCCGCTGGACGATGGCGACGGCGCATGAGCGGCCCCGCGGCGCGTGACCTCCTACGCTTGCGTGCGGGAGAACGCCCATCCGCTCGCAATGATACCCCAGCGACGCGCCAGCAAGACGCCGCATGGCGCGCCGCCGTCGCCGAGGCGTTGCTGGCTGATCTGCGGCCAGATGACCATGCGCTGGCCGTCTGGCTGTTCCAGTGTGAGATCACTGCCATTGGCGCGGCGGGCGCGGGCGCAACTGAGCCACTCTATCGCCTGATTGCCGCCGTGGCGCGTTTCGCCCGTCCCGATGACGCCCTGCTCATCTGGCGTGCGGCGCAGACAAACGCAGAAACGCGCGATGGCGTCGATGTGGAACAGGCGTTGCGTGCTGGCCCGGAGGCGGTTCTGCGCGCGCTTGGCCGGCGAGCGTCGGCGCGTGGCGAGGTTGATCGGGACGATGCCGCTGCCGCGCTGGCATGGGTGCAGCGCGGGCATCGCCACTGGCGCGGCAGATGATCTGCCCGCGTATTTTGCCTGGTCGGATGAGCGCTTTGGCCTGCACGTCTCCGGCCCCACCTGACGTATCGCCGGCCCAGCGCCGCGTGACGACGCCTGCGACACACCGTGATCTCATCCCTGATTCACCTTTTCCCGACACCTCTTATCGTGGTTCGAGATACAGCGGCGAGTAGCTCACCTCGCCAAAGCAGCTATACACCCCACCCGCCTGATCGCTGACAATGGCGACGAGCTGATTCACGCCAGCCGTGTTGTTCGCCCCGATCTGCGAGGGATCGACCGTCAGGCAGGGATCAGCCCCACTGTTGACATTGATGGCTCCGCTCGATGAGGTGCCTGATCCACCCGCGCCGACCGCCGGGTTCGGTTGCGCCTTCGTCTCCACCGAGTACGTCCAAACTGGGCCATCTGCGGCAGCCGACCGATTCAGCAGCAGCCCATCCGCATACGCCCACAGCCAGCTATTCGTGATTGCCCCCGCGCTATTGCTGGGATTGTTCACCGTGGCCACCAGCAGCGAGCCATCTATCGGCAACAGCGCCTGCCAGTTGGTATACCCGTTCTGCGGTGAACCGCTGCTATCCTGCCACTGTGATCTGGGGATGAGGAACAGTTGCGAGGGGACCGTGAGCGCGCCTTGCGGGAAGGGCGGCAGATTGCATTGCCCGGCCTCGGCGATAGTCCAGACGTTCTGCGCAGCGAAGGGCGTGGTGAACCCACCGGTCCACTGCCCGACGATATCCGCCCCACCCACCTGATTGAACCAGGGATCTGTCTGCTGGCTGGTCGCCACTCGCAGCGTGGTAAGAGGCAGGTTCCCAACAATCTGCGCCGTCTTCACCCGCGCCAGTAGGTGATAGATCCCTGCCGCGTCCGAGGCCAGCAATGACAGCGCCTTGGGGTTCCACCCGCCTGACTCCACCGAAGCATAGGAATCAAACCCACCGTAGCTGCTGCTATCCAACTGCGCGAATCCCTGCGGCGAGAAGGCCGCGCTGAATGCGCCGAACGACGCGCCGACGAGTTGAGCGCGTGGGCTGGTGATCGCCTTCCGCCCCACGTAGAGACTGAGGGCACCGCCCTGTGGCAGTGAGGCAACATACGTGCCGAGGGCGAGATAGCACGGCGCGGGCAGATTGCCGACGAGTCCTGAGAGCACCAGCATCGCCGGACTCACCGCCGCGCGCAGATCGCACCAGGGCATAGCAGTCATACTAGCCAGTTGCGTCTTATTCCAGCACTGGGCGTTGTCCAGCCAGACTGTGCCGTTGGCGCTGTTACTGGTCGCATCGAGCGCGCGCAGCGCCAGGTCTACGAACGCGCAGTTGGCCCCGGTGGTGACGCTGCCAGTGAGTTGCGTCCAACTCGATTGATTGCTGCTCACCGTCTGCAGTGTCGAGGAGCGCAGGAGTGAGCCACTGGCGTCATACTCACGTAGGACTAGCGAGAGCGACGCCGAGCCTGCTAACCCGTTGCTCTTGACGTACAGGCTGTCTGCCATCTGCTGCGAGACTGCACAGGGGATGGCCCACGTTCCCGTAGGGCTACCGTACCGCCGTTGTAGCCGTGGTTGAGCACATCCCACGCGCCAGTTGGAGGCGCGTCTATCCTGCCCGCGCCAAAGCTACTGACTGGCCCACTTGGATAGGTATTGCTCGTGTTCTGCCCCTGCCTCTCCCACGCGGCGCTGGCCACTGGCGTACCCGAGGAAGCGTCGAACTGCCAGCCACCCGGCCCGAACAGGCTCACCGTATGCACGCTGGCGTATGGCCCACCCAGGATGAGCGATGCGCCGCTGGCTTCGATCTGCGGCCTGCCAGAGAGCGCGGTGATAGCGTCCTGAGTAGGGATAGGCCCAGCGGTGAAGATGGACGCGCCGACGGTTCCTGCCGTGTTGCCATCTGTGCGGATCACCGCCTGCACATCGGCGACCTCATTGGGGGCGGCAGGGAACTGTGTGAGCCGCAGCCAGTACCAGACGTTCGAGGCCAGCGAGATCGTGACCGTAGCGAGAGTGGTTGTCGAGCCGCCTATCGTATGTTCGAGGGTGAGCGCTGTAGCAGTCACTGAGCAGCGCAGGTAGTTGCTGGCATCGGTGAAGTGGAGATAGAAGCGATACGTCCCGCCGCTGGTGAACCGAAAGCGCGCCTGCCAGGTATTGAGCGACGCCCAGGCGGGTGAACCAAAGGACACTCTGGTCGAGGCCGGGATGGTGAGGGCATTCGTCATCGTCCCCATGCCGGTGCCCACGTTGCCTGCATTCCAGTGCGCCGTCACCCGCGTGCTATTGAGCGTCGCGCTGTAGAAGGCCACTTCATCGAGGATGCCGGGGAAGTCATTGGCCGCCGCGTGGTCCTCCGCCGCCCCAAAGGCAGCCCCATGTGTGCCGATGGAGAGCGCCCCCGGCGTCGCCGTTGGTCCCGCTACTCCGTCGAGGTAAATGCGTAGCGTTGTCCCATCCCAGGTCGCCACCGCGTGATGCCAGACATTCAGGCTGACCGCTGAGGTCGCCGCTGTATCACCCGCCTGCGTCGTGGCGAAGATCCCGCCCGACGTATTCATCACGATCCCCGGCGCGGCGCGTGTGATGCCACGGTCGCCGAACTGGCAGAGCAGGCGCGGGTTCGTCGTCGGGTTGGCGGCGATCTTGAACCAGCATTCCACGCTCCAGTTCCCGTTCCCGGTGGGCAGGGCGTTACTGCCAGCGCCCAGCGGCACAGTCGCATATTGCGACGTCCCGTTGAAGGTCACGGCTTTATCCGCCGCATCGCCTGAGATGCCAGAGGCTGCGCCCAGGGTAGGAGCGCCGACGTAGGTGGCGTGCCGGCCTGTGCCGCTCACGTCGTAGGCAGTGGCGCCGCTGGCTTCGCTCATCCGGTAATATCTCAGCAGCGCGTCCGCCATGACGACATCCGGGTAGGTGTTATTCACCGAGCCAGCGGTCGGGTTGCTCCCCGCCTGGGTGGCGTAGAAGTTGGTGTTGGCAAAGGTGTCAGTGAAGGCAGTGAATCCGCCGGTCGAGGGTTGTTCAAGGCCAGCATTGGCGACGAGGTTTTGCAACGTCACCCGTGCATCGCGCAGTCCCGGTCGGGTGATGAAGCTGATCGTCAGCGGCTCGAACTGGCCCCGCAGCCACTGCCCCTCGTCGGCGGGCAGGTTATGCGATGCACCCACCACGTCGAGATAGAGCGGCGTGCTGGCCTTAAACGGCTGATGTTGCAAGGTGATCGACAACTGAGGAGGCGCAGCCAGCCAGAGCAACAAGTTCCTGATGGCCGCGATCAGCGCGGCGCTACTGCTGGCTGGGCCGACGATGAGCCGCGCGGTGACGGTTCTGTTCTGGCGCACGATGGCGCGCGTGGCAATCTCACCCTGTGTGCGGATGTTCCCGGCCAGTAGCAGCGACCGAGGAGGTGCGTCGATCTCCAGCCCAGCCGGTGAGGCCAGGGTGAAGGAGACACCATCGTTGAGATCGATCACCGACCCCAGCACCGGATGCGCCCCAAATGTATCGGTCAAGGGGGTCGTATACCCCAGCTACAAGATTGTCCCCGCCACCTACACCACCGCCTTTCACCATACAAAAAGCGCCGCCCTTACCCCCGATCAACGACAGGAGTGAGAGTGGCGCCTTGATTCCGGTTCACCACACGACACGCGCTAACACGCATGAATCACTATAAAACAAAAGTTCTAATCATACAAGTCTGACGTCGGGCAACGCTGAAGTATCTGGGGCAGATGATGCCCTTCTGGCGCATCTGTCCGCGTGTGTTCCAACTGTGTTCCGCCTCTTGACATGTGGCGGGCGAGATGGTAGCCTGCCGCCATGATGATGCATGCGCCTGTCCGCCTCGACATCGAAAACACCAATCGAGGCTGGACGATTCACCGCAATCGGAATCGCAACACAAGCACCCTCGCCGCGTAAGCCCGGCGCCGATACGCTTACGCGGCTGAGGAGATGTCGGCCTGTGTTACCTGTGCGTGCCCGCGTATTGAGCGCTGGCGCGTCTGCTGGCATAGCCCTTCCACCTCCTCCTCTGCCCTTCACCTACAAGCGCCTCTTCAGTTTCTGCCGGGCCATGACCCCTACCATCTCTCCGTGCGCCCTGCGCCATGTCGCGCAGACCGCTACGATTTCGCAAAGCAGGCAGAACAAACATGACCACATCCCCCGTAGATACGTCCGAGACCCCGACATCCAGCCAGCGACCCCGTTCGCTCTGGCGCAACCGTGACTTTGTGCTGCTCTGGAGCGGCCAGCTCATCTCAACCGCTGGCACGCAGGTAACCAGCCTGGCGCTGCCCTTATTGATTCTGGCGATCACCAACTCGCCCGCACAGGCAGGCATCGTCGCCGCCTGTAGCGCGTTGCCCCGTTTCCTGCTCGCGCTTCCGGCGGGCGCCCTCGTCGATCGCTGGGACCGCAAGCGCGTGATGATCGTCTGCGACAGCGTGCAGGTCGTGGCGCTGGGCAGCATTCCGATTGCGCTGGCGCTGGGCCACCTGAGCATGATCCAGCTCTATCTGGTCGCGCTCTCGCAGGGCACGTGCTTTGTCTTCTTCTGGCTGGCGCGTCTCGCCGCCCTCCCGCGTGTCGTAGCCAGAGAGCAGCTCTCCGCCGCCGTCGCGCAAAACGAAGTTGCCGAGAGCACCGTCACCCTGCTCAGTCCACCGCTGGGCGGCGTCATCTTCAGCCTGGGACGCGCGCTGCCATTCCTTGGCGACGCCATCTCGTACGCCGTCTCGGTGATCTCGCTCTGCTTTATCCGCGTGCCATTCCAGGCGGAGCGCAAACAAAAGCCATCGAGGAGGCGACACCGCGCCACTTGATCGCGGAGATGCTCGTCGGGATGCGCTGGCTCTGGCGCTCGCCGCTCATCCGCTTCATGTCGTTCGTCTACGCTGGCTTCGCGCTGGCCGGTGGCTACGAACTGGGCGTGATTGTCCTGGCGACGGCGCGTGGCGCCACGCCGCTGGTCCTCGGGCTGATCTTCGCGGCGGGCGGCGTTGGCGGTCTAGCAGGTGCGCTGATCGCCCCGCGCATTCAGCGGAGCTACCGCTTCGGCCAGATCATTCCGGTGCTCCAGTGGGGCTATCCGCTCGCCAACATCCTCTTCGTGCTCGCGCCCAATCCATTGCTGATGGCGTTGGTGGAGGCAGGTTCGATGGCCGTTGACCAGATCTACGATGTCGTCTGGCCCAGCTACCGGATGGCGCTCATCCCCGACGAGCTTCAGGGACGAGTGACAAGCGCCTATCGCATGATCTTCTCAAGCGTGGGGCCGGTAGGCGCGGCGCTTTCGGGCATCCTGATCCAGCGAATGGGCGCGGCGCCGGAGCTGCTGCTGGTGGCTGGCTTCCTCGTCCTGGTGAGCGTTGTCGTCATGCTCAACCCGCATGTGCGCCACGCGCCGCCCAGCGAGAAACTAAGTCGGTAACCAATTGAACTTGGACGAGGTGACGCCTGCTCGCCGTAACCGATCAGCCGGAGGGATAGCGTCCAACCACGCCAGGGCCCGCTCGGCTAACTCCGTGATATCAGCATACGCCCGGTTGGCGGCGACCACCGCCTTGAGTTGGCGCCAGAGATCTTCACACGGCATGAGTTCGGGGGCACGAAACGGCAAGAACGCGAGCCGGATGTGCGCCGCCTCAGCGGCGTGGCGCACCACCTTGGGGTGATGCGGGGGCGCATTGTCCCACACCACCAGTTTGGGAATGTGGGGACGCACTGTGCCCAGCTGCTCAATAAACGCTTGGACGTCGGCTGTCCGCCCGTGTGCGCGGATGAGCCGCACCAGCTGGCCACTCACGATGTTGAGCGCGCCCAGCAGCAGACGATGGGGATTGCGCCCGCTGACCACCACCTTCGCCTGTTCGCCGCGTCGGGTCCAACAGGCGCGCAGGGGCGGAAACTCGCGTAACATGGTCTCATCGGCCATCCACACCTCGCCTCCCTCGGCGAGCACTTGGCTCATTTGCGCCACAACCGCGTTTTTTTTACCTCATAGGCGGGATCGGGCCGCCCCAGTTCGTAGCGGGGCCGTTTCCAGCGCCATCCCAACCGATGAGCGTCCGCCGCAGCGTATGCTCACTCACTGCATACCCCCTGCGACTCAGATGGGTCAGGAGCAGGGGAACCGTCCAATTCGTCGCCTGTTCGCCCAACTCGTGCGGATCGATGGCCAGAAGCCTCTCGAGCTGGACGATCCCTGAGCCATCTACCCGCCGCTGCCGTCCGCCGTGGCGCGGTTCAGCCAGTCCCTGACTCCCCGGCTCTTCCATGCCGCGAGCCAGTTGTACACACTTGATCGCCGGCACCCCAGCACGGCGGCGACCTCGTCCGGCGTCTGTCCCTGCGCCACTAAGCGGATGGCTTGGTAGCGCCGCCAGTGGCGCACGCGCCGTTCGTTGCGCTGCGCCCGCTCCAAGTCGTCCCACTCTGTCGCACTCATCTGCAACTGCATCGCCTGTCCCTCCTCTACAGGCCTTCGCTGCAGGATCTGGTCCATGCGGTTCTGGCTACCTACTTAGGAGGTAAGCGGAATAGATTCACGGCAGGCGGGTCTGCGCATCCTGTGTGATGTTGGTCAGCACGGTCTGCGCATCGAAGTGGGCGTCGGCGAGGTCGGCGGCGCTCACATCGGCGCTATGCAGGCTTGCCCCATCGAGATGGTTCCGGTGAAGGTGGCATAGCTGGCGTCGGCATGGTTCAGAGTTGTGCCTGATGCCATCGTCGCGCCATCGAAGCACGCCCCGCTGATATCGGCATGGGCAAAGGTGGCTCGGTCAAGTTGGCGTCGTCGAAGTGGGCGTCGCTCACGTCGGCCTCGACTGAATAGCGCGCCTGGCGCAGATCAGCGCCGCGAAAGTCACTGCCGCTGAGGCTTACGCGCGAAAAATCGGCTCCCGCCAGTCGAGCGCCGCGAAAGTCGACAACTAGCAGGTGCAGCAGCGAGAGGTCCAGTCCGGTCGAGGTCGGCGTCGCGCAAGTCCAGCGGCGTGTTGATGCCATCAGCCGGACCCAGGCGCGCGCCCCAGCTGCTGAAAGAGTTCATCCAGCGAGGTAGGCGCGGACGGCCGTTGCTGGACCCCTCATCCGCCATACCCGCCACCTCCCCGTCCGCCGCCGCCTGTCTCACCCTTACCGGAGCATAGCACATCCGCCGGAAAAATCAGAATCGCGACGAATAGCGTACCATCGACACACTATCCATCGCGGGAGCCTGCCTCAATCGCGGAGGCTATCAGCGCAAACGACTAGCAGCGCACCGCCACCGGGGCGTCCACGGCCACCACCGGGGCGACCACCATCGGCCGCCGCTGGGGCCGCCGCGGCCGCCGCCATAGCCACCGCCGCCCGGTCGCGGGCCGCGATCGCCATAGCCCACCACCCCGGTCGCGGACGCGGTCGGGGCCGGTCGGCCTCAAGTTCCTCTGCGCTGGGCATCTCGCCGCTGAGCGCGGCGCGGCGCGAAAGATTGATGCGCCCCTGCGGGTCAACCTCGATCACCATCACCGTGATCTCATCGCCCACCGAGACGACATCTTCCGGCCGGTTGACATGGTAGTCCGCCAGTTGCGAGCATGCGCACCAGCCCCTCTTTGCCTGGCAGAATCTCGACAAACGCGCCGAAATCGACGATGCGCCGCACGACGCCGGTGTAGATCTTGCCGATCTCCACCTCTTCGGTCAGCGCGCGAATAGCATCCATCGCGCGATTCATGCCCTCCGCAGAGACCGAGGAGATATGCACCGTGCCGTCGTCTTCGATCTCGACGGTCGCGCCAGTCTCTTCCTGGATACGCCGTACCATCTTGCCGCCTGGGCCGATGACCGTCCCGATCTTCTCAGGATTGATCTTGATGGATTGACGATGCGCGGCGCATAGGTGCGAGAGGTTCTCGCGTGGCTCTGGCAGCGCCTCGAGCATGCGGTCCATGATGAACATGCGGCCCTCTTTGGCCTGCGCCATCGCCTGCGCCAACAGTTCTGTCGTCAGCCCACGAATCTTGATGTCCATCTGCAGCGCCGTCACGCCATCCGCCGTGCCCGCGACCTTGAAGTCCATGTCGCCCATGGCGTCCTCAAGCCCCTGGATGTCGGTCAGAATCGCGTATCTATCGGCGGTCTCGCCACTGGCGGTAATGAGGCCCATCGCCACGCCCGAGACAGGCGCCTTGATCGGCACACCAGCATCCATCAGCGAGAGGGTGCTGCCGCAGGTCGAACCCATCGAGGTCGAGCCATTCGAGCTGAGCACCTCCGAGACGATGCGAATCGTATAGGGGAACTCGCTGGCATCAGGGATCACCGCGAACAGCGCGCGCTCGGCCAGCGCACCATGGCCGATCTCGCGCCGACCCGGGCCACGCGATGAGCGTGTCTCGCCAACGCTGAACGACGGGAAGTTGTAGTGGTGGATGTAGCGCTTGGTCCCCGGCCGCCCAGGCCGTCGAGACGCTGTTCCTCGCCGGGCGAGCCAAGCGTCACCACGCTTAGCACCTGGGTCTGCCCGCGAGTGAAAATCGCGGAGCCATGGGTGCGTGGCAAGACGCCGGTCTCGCACCAGATTGGGCGGATATCTTTCAGGCCACGGCCATCCGGGCGAATACCCTTCTCGAGAATCTGCGTGCGGACGAACGCCTTCAACTCTTTCTCGAAGAACCCGCGAATCTCTTTGCCACGGTCGGGATACTTCGGCTCCAGCGCGGCTATTAGATCATTCTCGATGGCGTTGAGCGCCGCCTCACGCGAGGCTTTATCGGCGTTGTTGACGGCGGTCTCGAAGCGCGGGCGCACGAAGGCGGAAACCGCGCCCAGCAACTCCGCATCCGGCTCGGTCGCGGTAAAGGGCGTCTTCGGCTTGCCCGCCGCCGCAACCAGTTGCTCCTGGATGGCGACGAGACTCTGAATGGCGTCATGCCCCGCGCTGGATCGCCTCGATCATCGTGTCTTCGGGCAACTCTTTCGCGCCTGCCTCAACCATCACTACAGCGTCTTTGCTGCCCGCCACGACCAGATCGAGCATGCTATTCTTCAGTTCGGTCTCGGTCGGGTTGATGACGATCTTGTCGTCGATGTAGCCGACGCGCACGCCACCAACCGGCCCAGCAAACGGGATATTGGAGATTGAGAGCGCGGCGGAGGCGGCGATGATGCCAAGCACATCGGAGTCGTTCTCCATGTCGGCGGAGAGGACGGTGAGGACGACATGGACATCATTGCGAAAGCCCTTGGGGAAGAGCGGGCGAATGGGGCGATCAACCAGGCGAGAGGCGAGAATCGAGTGCTCGGTCGGGCGTCCCTCGCGCTTGATGAACCCGCCGGGAATCTTACCCGCGGCGTAGAGGCGTTCCTCTACATCCACCGTCAGTGGGAAAAAGTCAATGCCCTCACGGGGCGAGGCACTGGCGGTCGCCGTGCCCAGAACGACGGTATCGCCGTAGCGCAACAGCACCGCACCGCCCGCCTGTTCTGCCAGGCGGCCCGTCTCGATGCTCAGGGTGCGCCCCGCGAGCGTCGTTTCTACTTTGTGAACCATTATTTCCTCCGGCGCCCTCACCGCTGCTCACAGTGGCTGAAACCGTGCCACTCAGGCCGGAGCGGGGGCGCGACTGAATTGCGAGGAAGTTTTATGTGCCCGGATATGCGTATATGCGTGAATGGGGAGCGCCACATACGCTCCCCTCGCGGGCAAGAAAATCTTCCTTCGTCCAACGTGTCAGGACGTCAGGCCACAGCGCACGAGCGCTGAGAGCCTGAGGCGCTGGCCAGGCCGAGGGATAGCTTGTAAGAACGGTCAAAAGGCAAAGACAGCGAGACGAGAGACTAGTGTCGCAGGCCGAGCTTTTCGATCAGCGCACGATAGCGCTCCGGGTTGGTCCGGTTGAGGTAGCGCAGCATACGGCGGCGCTGACCGACCATCTTGAGCAGCCCCCGGCGGGAGTGATAGTCGTGCTTGTTCACTTTGAGATGCTCGGTCAAATCGCGGATGCGCTGGGTCAGAATCGCAATCTGCACCTCTGACGAACCAGTATCCCCTTCGTGGGTCTGGTGCTCCTCGATGATCTGCGACTTAATCTCTGGCTGCAATGGCATAGCGTTTTGCTGGCCGCCCACCGTCCGGGCCATCACGCGCCGGGGGCGTCGGCCTCCTCCTTCACTGGTGTTCTTGGTGTCGAGCGGGCAACCCACTGTCACCCGCCACTGATGCACTGATGGATCACCAGGACAAACCCCATTGCGCACGTCCAGTCCGGCGTGTCGGTGTCGGCGCGCGCGGCGTCTGCCGGTTGTCCTTTTCAAGCAATCCTGATGTCCTCGCCGGGCATACCAGGGGCGCTCCATCGTCAGAACGTATGACGGAGCATCCCGGCGGATGTGCTACTGCCTCTGTCATAGGCAGCCTGTTGTATGCCACTTAAAGACGCTAACAAGTATAGCATATCCCTTCGCCAGCCGCCAGCATGACTGCCTGCTACCTCATGGCTTACTGGGAGAGCGGGCAGGTCGGCTCGGCCTCACAAGCAAATCGATCCGACGCCTCTGGTTCAGGAGAGGTCGCTCAGACTCCGCAGCATCTCGTCTGAGAGCCATGACCGGATACCCGGAAGAGCTAGTAGATGCCTTGCCTGACCTCGATATCCGTATGTGAGGCAATATTCCGTGGCCTGCACTACCCATTGAGCATTGATTGGCATCCCATGCGCCTGAGCGAGTTGCGCCGCATCGACAAAGCAGATGGTCAGGCGCATGGGGCGGTCCTCCTGCTCCCTCTCCACCAGTTGGATCGCTTTGTTCAGCGCCTGTTCTATCAGAGTGCGCTGCTGTTGGTATGTCGCCCTCTCTCGCACGCCTGCATCTCGGGCTATGCGATCATTCAGTTTCGCCTGGGCGAGGTGGGAGAATGCCTGGACACCAGGAGATCCTGCGGCTTCAGCTGTCTCCTGCGCCCGTCGCAGATGCTGGCGTATCTCTCGCTCGGGGAGTCGGCGCAATCGCAGTTTGAGGTGGGCAAGATCGCGCTCAAGGTCGCCCATCTGCATCTCGTGGTGTGGCACGACAGGGCGATGAGATCGCTGGACAGCGCTGAGCGCCGTCTGGAGGTAGGCAATCCTTTCGCTCGCATTGCTCTTGCCGAGCGCAAGCCCCAGGTGCTGATAGCACCCCAACCACACGTCATCGCGGCGCAGGCTGACGAAATGCGGCGCTTCCTCATAGGCGCGCTGGCGCGGCTGGATGGAATGTTCCTGCATCCAGTCAATCGTCTCGCGAAAATAATGGATGGCCTCGGGCCAGTGTCCTCTATTCATCAAACTATGGCCCAGATGTAGCCGACTGCTCAACAGCCAGCTTCCCAGTTTAGGCACGGCAAGCAGATGGCTCCAGAGCGCTGGATCAGCCTCTAGCGGGCGCCAGACCTGGTGGTACAGGAGTTGAGTCGCGGCGCGCGCGTCAGACTGAATGGAGAGTCTGATGCCCGCCTGCGCTGTCTCTTGCAGACGCTCATAGTCCATTCCGTTTCCCAACCACGCCGGAATGCGAACCTTTTGCGGTGATTGCGGCGCTAGAACCATCGGCTGCGCGACATTTTCCCACAATCCGGCGCGCCGCAACGCCGCTTCCACGCTGGATGGGCTGACAACCCGCCGTCCGTGGCGCGCCGCCAGCATTTCGGCAATCTGGCGCCTCCCCCACGCGGGATGCTGTTGTCGCAACTGGCATATCTCTTTGACGAGCGCTTCTGACAGCCGTTGCTGGGTGTGGCGCGCATGGGTGTGTGGCTCCAGCCCGGCATCTCCGTTTTCCCGATAACGATTCCACCACAGATACGCTGTCCTGGGGCTATGAATGCCCGCTTCGCGCATAGCCTGTGACATATTCCCTGACCGCTGGTAGACAGCGATTAGGGTCTGTTTCTGGTGCGCCGTAATGGGTTGGTTCCCATGCGACGCGCGAGGTCGAATCATGCGTTTTCCTTGCGAAGTAGAAAGCAGTAGCAAGTACCCGAGTAACTGTTCAGCCCAAGGCGGGGTAGAGCGGGCTGTCGGTAAAGAGCGTGTGAAGTGCATCAAGCACGGCAATGCCTTGCTTGCGTAGCGTCGAGAGGTAGCTGCGCAAGCGTGCGAAGGCGTCGCCGCCCGCGTCGGAACGAAAGCCGCCTGAGACCTTCTGCTGCGTTTTGAGCAGACGCAGGTCGCGCTCGGCTTGGTTGTTGTCAATGGTTGTTGTCAATGGTTGTTGTCAATGGTTGTTGTCAATGGTTGTTGTCAAAGGGAATCGTCAAGTCGTCGCGGAAGGCCAACACCTGGGCTTGCCCCAACAGCCAGCGCTCCAGCAGATTGCGCGTCGGCGACTGCTTAAGGCGTCCGCGTTGGCGCGGGCGGCGCTGTGGTGGCGGGTTGGCTGCCAACCCGAGCGCCAGCAGTCGTTCATAGCGGGCGACCAGCGCATCGCGTTGGAGTGGGGGGAGCCGTGTCTGGCCTTGCGCCCGCGCCTGCTCACTGCTCAGTTGCGGTCCGCATCTCCAGTAGCAGGGCTTTGAGCTCCCTGGCCCAAGGCTGGTCGTACTGGTCCTCGACGAAGGTCAACTCACGCAGGTGGTGGACATGGCAGAGCGCATGACGGCAGGTGGTGTGCGCCTGATAGGGCTTCCAGCCGTCGTGGACACTGACGTGACGCCCTGGTAGGTGGGCAGAATGCCGATCTCGCGGGTCGCCTCACTGCCGCGCTTGGCGTGGATCGCGTAGTGGGTCAGTTGTGCGGTACTGTGATGTGCTGGCCACATGCGCCCAGGTCAGCCGCCCAGGTCAGCCGCCCAGGTCAGCCGCCCCTTGCGGCGCACGCCAGTCTCGTCGCTGTGCAGCACGGGCGCACGCCGCAGCGCCGCGTTGAGTTCTTCCTCGACAGGCTTCACGGTCTCAGCGCTTTGCGGGACCCACTCGACCAGCGTGCCTACTGCGAGCACTGCGAGCCGCGCCCCGGTCAAATCGGCCAGCAGGTCCCGTGCGCGGGCGTAGGGCACGAACTGCTGCGCCACCAGGTAGACGGCCAACGCCCGTAGCTGTGGTCCGTACTGCGCCCGACTGGGGGGCTCAGCCGGAAACGCGCCAGTCGTTACCTCGTGACACGCTGGGCAGCGCACACGCAGCGCCTGGTGTTCGGTGACACGCAGCCGGATGGGCGGCAAATCCTGTACTTGCCGCCCATCCCGCTCACGCGCCACGACCTCCACAGCCGCTCCCTCTTCCCCCCCTTCCAAGGGCGCCTGGCAGGCCGCGCAGACGGTGGGGCAATGCTCTATGACGGCGTCAGGCTCCGCCACCAGATGCAGCGTCTCGCCGGGGTGGCCCAACTGCCCGCCGGGCTTCTTGCCGCTCCTGCGCCGCAGACTGCGCGTCCGGGGCAACGGCCGCTTGAGTCCGTCCGAGGACGGCGGTTTGCTGCTCTTGTGGCTGTCCTTCGCCAGCCGCGCTTCCAACTCCTGGACACGCTCCAGCAGCGCCCTCATCTGCTCGCGCAGGGTGGCGTTCTCGGCTTTCAGGGCGGCGACTTCTTCCTCTGGCGTCATGCCTCTATGCTACACTTGCTCCGCAAGTCCGGCTGAATAGTTACGTCGCCAGATGAAAGAAGGTCCGACCAGAGGCCGGATGCACAAAGCCAACCAAGTAGCGCCACGCGAAGCGATGCTGGACGATGGCGGTCGGGCGCTGACCTATCGGTGCCCACACTCGACGCAGCAGCGGCTTGAGGCAAATCCGGTGTTCGTCAGTAGCCCACAGTTCCACGTGTGCCTGCGGAAAGGCAGCGCACACCGCTCTTACGAGCGGACGGAGCTTTTTTTGAACGCGGCTTGCTGCTCGGGATTGGCCAGGGCATGACGAGGTCGCGGCGCCTGGCGGCTCTGCTTGAGCCGCTGCAGGTAGTCCCAGCCCCGTTGCACCTGCACGGGACGCCCAAGTTTTGCCGCCATCCAGTCAGCCACCGCGCGGCAGGTCCAGTACTTGGCGCCGTCGGGCGCTGGTCCAGCCAACGCCTGCCGCAGCTCCTCCTGCTGCGTGGCCGAGAGCATCCGCGGGGCGCGCCAGGAGGTCGTGCGCTGCCGATTGACCATGCCCGCTGGCCCCTCAGCGTTGTAGCGTTTGGCGATCTGCCCGATCCACGTAGGGGTGTAGCCCGTACTCTTGCACTCTCGGCAATGTCTTTGGCCAAGTGTCCACGCGCCAGCAGCCACAGAATCTGCCACCACGTGCGTTCATGCGGCTCGTGTGCCGCGCGATAGCGTTGTTCCAGCTCCGCGACGCTCAGGTGCCTCGCCAACCGTATCCGTCGTGCCATGGACCCATTCTCTCAGGTCCGTCAAGGAAACCGTATGAAAGATAGACACAAGCGAACACACCAGCGGGTGAACAAACCGTAACTCCATGGATATAAGGCGCATGAGGCAACGGAACATGCCATAATGCCGTTATGTTGATCGCTCACTGCTGCAGCGGGCGGGTTGGCTCGGCCTCGCGTCGGATATCAAGCGAGGTACGTGCGGGCAGACGGAATGCGACCTGCCGCCGCAGCGAGCGCCGCAGCCGCCTGATGCGCTCGCGATAGACCTCTTCGGGCTGGCGCGGCGTGTTCTTCGGCGGATCGCCCATCGCCACATGCCACTTGCGAAACGCCAGACCCGTCGCCGTCTGGTAGAGCGTACGCGCGGTCAGCCACGCGCGCGGCCCGTATTCCAGCGCATAGGCGCGCTCGGCGGCGTCGCGCAGGGTCGCGTTCTGTAGCAGCAGGTATTCATCGGGCGAGACAACCCCGTCGAGCACCTCGCTGGTGAGATACTCGCGGATGGTCTCAGCCTCGCGCGCCAGCGATGCGAGCGCAATCCGCAGCAACACTATCTGCGCTGTAAAGAGAGGCACATATTCAGCCAGCAGCGTCACCAGCGCGAAGAGCGCCGCCGCATGCGCCAACAGCTCAGGGGTTGCCAGCTCGTCGGCGCCAAAGGCGACGAAGTCGAAGCCGGTATGCAGCAGAATCGCCGTGGCAAACCCGGCGAGCGGGGCCAGGATTTGCCAGCGGCGGTCGCGGGTCTCGCGCGCTGCCCCCAGCCCTGCGCCAAAGAACGCGGTGAACGTCGAATGGCTGAGCCAGCCGAGGATCACGCGCCCGAAGATGAGCACGCCGAGGTCGGCGCGTGGGGTGACGGCGAAGAAGACGAAGTTCTCCACCATCGCGAAGCCCGCGCCGATCAACGCGCCGTAGATAATGCCATCGGTGACATTGTCGAACTCATCGCGCAGCAGCACCAGCAGCACGATCAGCCCAATGCCCTTGATGGCTTCCTCCGAGAAACCAGCGCTCATCGCCTGTGACGCCGCGTGGATCAGCCCATCCTGAAGCCCGATGGCGCTCATCGCCGACGCCAGCAGGTCGACCAGCCGCCGCTCCAGAAACAGCGCGGGCGCGATGGCAATCAGCGCCCCCCAGAGGAACGCGCCCAGCATTAGCGACCACGGCTCGCGTTCGTAGCGGTCGAGTGTCAGCGTCACAATGGCAACGCCGAGCGCGGGCACCAGCGGAATCGTCAGCGCCGCCAGCACGGAGGCGGCGCCCTCGGTGGCCAGCGCGCCGCGCCCCACCAGCACCGTGGTCCCCAGCGTGACGACGGTACAGACCAGCAGGACCAGCGCCGCGCCGATGCCCAGCAGCCACCACATGCGCGTCTTAAAACGCCCGCGAAAGGCGAATTGCAGCGTGATGCCGGGGCTGAGCAGGTGGGTGGAGCTGGCGCTCTGGGGAAGTGACATATCGCCCGACTCGCCATCGAGCAGGTCGGCCTCACTCACCTCGTCGGGCAGAAAGCCGTTGCTCTCGCCAGTTGCCTCGGCCAGATAGGCGGCGTAACTGTCCTCCGATGATTCCGTTGCTTCCGTAGGTATCACGTCGGGATAGGCTGGGCGCCAGGCCACCAGTTGTATTGAGGTCTGTCCTAGCCGCACAATGTCGCCTGGAGCGAGCGCCACGCCTTGTCCCGGCTGGAATGCCTGCCCGGCAACCTCCATCGTGTTCGTCGTCGAGCAGTTTTCGATCCACCAGCCCTCGCGGCTGGCAATCAGGCGGGCATGCTCGCGCGAGACGGATGGGTCGAGCAGCACAATGGCGTTGCGTTGCGCCCGGCCGATGGGGCTGATGCCCCGCGTGATGGGCACGGCACGCCCGCCGCCCAGAAAGGCGATCTCGTTGCTGGCAGGGCTGACCAGCCGCAGCACGCCGAGGGTCGGCGAGGCGACCTCCGCCGCTGGCGGGCGTGTGTTCCGTGTCCGAACGAGCATTTTGCGGCGTGTCGTTCGGCCCACAGCATCCCCGTCCCTTCTCCTCAGGCCTGTCGCACGTATCCCTGTTTAGTGTCCCGCCTCAGGGAGACTGCCGGGCAGCGCTGGCGGCGGCAGCAGCTTCTCGTCCTGCCGCGTCTCGCGATAGCGCCGGTAGAAGCGCTTGAACGAGGCGTTGATCTGGCTGGGGGTGAGCTTCTTGCCGCTCTCGAAATATTCGATGGCCACCTGACCAATAGACCAAGTGGCCGCCGCCGCGATGGCCCCCGCTACCAGATCGCCGCCGAACGGCATCGCTTTGGCCGCCTCCTCCGCGAGATAGCGCATGAACAGCCCACCAGCGATGGTCGCGACGAGTTCGCGCATATGCTGGGCGTTCATCGGCTCGCCATAGACGGCGGCGACGCGCAACACCAGCCGTATCTGATTGCCCAGCAGAATGGGAATGTCCACCAGCGGTACCGGCTGAAGTCCGGCAGCCAGGGCAATGAGGGTCGCGGATCGCACGAGTTTGTTGGCCGCCTCGCGCCGGAACTGTGGTAGCTGGCGCCCCAGCACAATGGCCGCCTCGGGGCTGGCGTCGATCAGTGCGGGGATCAACTCCTCGCTGACATTGGCGCCATCGCGGGCGGAGATGGGGATGACATCCTTCACATGCAGTCGCGCCGCCGCGCGCGCCGCCGCCTCATCCGCCGCCTCGCCGATCAGGTCGCACTTGTTGAGCGCCACCGTGAACGGCTTCTCGGTCTTGCGCAGTTGCTCCACCATCTCATAGTCACGCGGGCGCATGCCCTCACCGGCGTCGAGCATGTAGATCGTGACGGCGGCCTCCTCGATGGCCTCCCGCTGCATCTCTGGGATATGCCCCGGCGTGTCGATGAGGGTGAATGGGCCAAAGGCGCCGCGCACATTGGACGTGGTGGTGCCTTCTACCGGCGAGACGGGCGAGACATATTTGCCCTGCAACGTGTTGAAGAGGGTGGATTTGCCGGAGTTTGGCAGGCCAATGATGGCTACCTTGCGGCGGATTTCTTCGGCAATTTCCTCCTGCGCGATCTTCCAGTTCACCGAGTTCATGAACTTACGCGCCAGCGCCAGATTCGAGGGGATCCCGGCGAGCATAGAGAACGAGAACAGACGTCGCGGATTGACGTTGAACCGGTTGCTCTTCTTGCCATTTTCTCCGCCAGCAGATGTATCCGCCATGCCTCTTCCTTCCATTTCGCCCGCGCTCGCCATCGCTGTTGTTTCAGCCTGTTATAGCACGCCAGCCCGGTCGCTGGCCAGACAGCGTAGCCTGATGTATCAGTATGATATGCTTGTTGCGTGCATCGCGGACCATCGCGGTGGGCGCACATCATCCATCACGTCTCGACACGTGCGATTTGCGTGCCAGCGCGAACCGGTGCGCTCCTCTACGGATGCGCCGGTAGTCCCTCGTCGCCATTATCTCATCATGAATACGTATAAGGTCAGGAGCAGGTATGATTAGCGCCAACGACCTGGCGGAGGCTTTTGCCCGCAATGCGACGCTCGCCAGCATGCAGTCTGAAGGGCTGACCCAGGAGGATAGCCTGCGCCAGCAGCCGGTGCGGGGGAACTGCCTGAACTGGGTGCTTGGCCATATCGCCATCAATCGCGATCAGGTGCTGGAACTGCTGGGTGAGCCGCCGCTGATGGGCGAGGCGGGCGTGTGCTACAAGCGGGAATCGGAGCCGCTCACCGCGGGCGATGAGGGCATCCTGCCGCTCGACGATCTGCTCAGTCGGATTGCCCAGGCGCAGGAACGCATCACAGCGGCGCTGAGTCAGACGGACGAGGAGACGCTTGTCCGTCCCGCGCCGGGTGGCCGTAGGCCGCGGACGGTCGGGCAGGCGCTCTTCTTCCTCTATTTCCACGAGAGCTATCACATTGGCCAGACTGAGCTTTTCCGCCAGCTTGCGGGCAAGACCGATAAACTGATCTGATACTGTGCTGTAACTCTACAGCACAGGCATGGCTGATGTCATAGACTTACAAGCTACACGCACTAATTACCTCGCAATCCACCATCAGTGTTCGAGCTTAGAGTAGCCGTACCGGTAGTGTCTACATTATCTTGATGAATTATTTCCGATGCTTGGTCGGTTGCCGTTTGCAGCATGGCTTTTGCAGTTTCTGCGAACGAAGGTAGAGATAAGAATTCAAACGAGAGCTTACGAGCATAGTATTCTAATCCACCCAAGATGACCTTAACGCTTGTGTGGTCCTCAAGAGAAACTACTTGAGACACAGGTATAAAGTTGCGCCTGTAATCTGACTCATCGGCAGGCATCTCAGCATGGAGCCCGACCCCGCGTAGTGCCTCCACAACTCTGCCCAGATTCATAATCACAACAAAGAACAATTTGCCAAACATCATATCTACTATCATGTCGGAGGGCAGAGCGTACCAGAAGAATGGTCGGACGTTTAAAGGGGCGTGATTTGACATATATTCAAGCGACGTCGTATAAACCAGACGATTTAGTGCCGTGTCTGGAAGCCAGATACCACTCGAAGCTACATCTTTGGCTATCTGTGGCCCTTGTGGTAGTTGATTAAGATCCCCTATCACAGCGTATTGAGCCCGGTATTGTCTGTACTTTGAGGAGGGTTTGCTGAGAGGGAGGGCAGGGCCTCTCTGGTAGACTGGTTGTGAATCAAGCATCCAGCAGCAGAGAGGAGCTCCCATGACCCACTACCAGGTTACCCTTGATGCGCAAAGCTTGCAACGGCTCTGTAGCGGCGACAAAGACAACCAATTAGGCCAGCTCTTGGAGGCGGTGTTGAATCAGGTCCTGGACGCACAGATCACGGAGCAGCGGCAGGCGGAGCCGTATGCGCGGACCGAGCAGCGGCAGGGCTACCGCAATGGCTACAAGCCGCGGCGCCTGACGACGCGCGTGGGTCGGTTGACGCTGCGCGTGCCGCAGGTGCGTGCAGGCGTCTTCTCGACCGAGCTCTTCACCCGCGACCAGCGCAGCGAACAAGCCTTGATCCTGACATCCTGACGCTCATGGAGATGGTCGTCAACGGCGTCTCCACCCGTAAAGTCGCCCGCATCACGGAAGAGTTGTGCGGGACCGGCTTTGCCAAGTCGACGGTCTCCGCCCTGTGCAAAGGGCTGGATCCCTTGGTGCAGGCGTGGAACGAGCGCACCTTGAGCGAACAGCGCTTCCCGTTTGTGCTCGTCGATGCGCTCGTGCTCAAGGTCCGTGAGGGAGGGCGGGTCCGTGCGCTCCGTGCGCTCCGTGCGCTCCGTGCGCTCCGTGCGCTCCGTGCGCTCCGTGCGCTCCGTGCGCTCCGTGCGCTCGTGGCGGTTGGCGTCAACGAGCTCGGCTACCGGGAGATTCTGGGGCTGCAGCTGGGCGACAGCGAGTCGGAGCGCAGCTGGATGGCGTTCTTCACCTGGCTCAAAGGGCGTGGCCTCGCAGACGTCGATCTGGTCGTCTCTGACCACCATGGAGGGCTCGTCAATGCTGTACGGGTCCAGTTTCAAGGAGCCACCTGGCAGCGATGCCAGACCCACCTCTCCGCCAATGTTGCCGACGCGACCCCGAAGGCGCTGCACGACGAGGTGCAGGGACGGCTGCATGCCATCTTCGATGCACCCGATCCCGAGACCGCCCGCACCCTGCTTGCCCAGTTCGCGGCCGACTGTGAGCAGACTGCCCCTGCTGCCGTGGCCACCCGCGAACGAGGCTTCGACGACGCCACGGCGGTCTTGGCATTGCCCCTCCACTATCGTCGCAGGCTCCGCACGACCAATGGCGTGGAGCGGCTCAATGAAGAGCTCCGGCGGCGTGAGCGCGTCATCCGCATCTTCCCCAACCGGGACTCAGTCGTGCGCTTGTTAGGCGCACTGCTCCTCGAGCAGGACGAGGCGTGGACAACTGGACACCGCTACTTTGAGATGACCAGCTATTGGCAGTGGCGTGCGAGCCAAGCAAACCTAGACCAGGAACAGGAGGCTACCCTTCCACACACCGCGTAACCCAATCCGTCTACCTAACCAACCAAAGTACAGCTACTTTCGGACTTGACCTCACAGCGAGAGGTTTCTCATTGTAAATTGCCATATATATGAATGCATTATCGACAGTTTGACTAGCAAATCCCTGGCTATGTGCTTTGACAGCCAGGTCACGTATAGTATCCCAGTGGTAGGCACCATTATCATCAGTCGCTTGCACTAGCAGCCCCTTTGGACCCTCACCGAAGTCAATAGGAATACCAGGAGTTGCATTTTGCCAGGCGCGAGCATGTTTCATTCGCTTCAACTGGCGAGATAAGCGCGGTTGGACACGAGGCGACTTCACCTCTCCATTTATTCCTGAGGCACCTTCTGTTGGTGCCTTGATAGGGAGTTTCAAGCTTATGTCGCGTCAGCGCTCGGCATCACTTGGTGTGCCGATGAGGTGTGTCTCTACCAATAGTCATAGACCGCGCGGGCTAAAGCCCGACGGCTTGCAGCTAGCCCGCGAGGGCCGCCGCGTCTGGCGGTATGACAGCCGCCCGACTGCAAGCACTCTGACGAATGTTCACAGCCGCGTTCACGTCGGCATGGGCGGAGAACCCGCACGACGTGCACAAGAACTTGGATTGGCTCTTTCGATTCGCCTTCTCACAATGCCCACAGGCGCTACAGGTCTGGCTGGTATACGCCGGATTGACGTAGACCACGCGCACGGCAGAGAGCGCCGCCTTGTAGGCAATGAAGGCGCGGAGTTGGAAGAAGCCCCAACTGTGCAGCACTCTCCGGTGGCGTTTCGTAACCGTTTTCCCGGCGCGTTCGCGGATACCCTGCAAATCTTCCAGGGCAATCCCGCGCTGGGTGCCTTTCGCCGTGCTGACAATCGCCTTGCTGAGACAATGGTTCACATCCTTAACAAAGCGTTTCTCCTTGCCGCTGCGCTTCTTCAACAGGCGCTTGGCCGACTTCGTCCCTTTCTTCTGCAACTTCTGGCGAAAGCGGCTGTAGCGGGCGCGTACCTGATTGACGTGCCTGTGTTTGGGACCAGCCGAATAGTTCAGAAACTCGCCGTCGCTTGTCGTCGCCAGTTGGATGATGCCCAAATCCACTCCCACAAAATCAGCGGTATCATCTGGCGTTGGTTCGGGCGCATCCACGGTAATGGCCAGCAAGAAGGTGTCATTGCGGTAGAGCAGATCAGCTTGCCCGCGTGTGCGTCGCAACATCCCTTCGGCATATGCGCCAAAGCGGAACGGAACTTCCACCCGGCCATCCAGCGTTAAGAGCGAGACGCGATCAATGCGCGGGAAGCTGCAAATGCGCTCGTCATACACCATCGCGCCATGCGGGCGAAAATGTGGCTGCTTCGTCTTATCCCGCTTGTATGCCTCGCTCACCTTGCTAATGGCGCGAATCGTCATCTGCGACGACAAGCCAAACCGCTCTCTGATGTCATAGTAGACTAGCTTTTGTAGTTCGATTTTGTTGGCGCAGCGCTCAGCAAACGCGGTCCCTGCGATGTCGTTGCAGGCGGCATTGAACCGTTCCAACGTCCGCAAAAGCGCGGCATGCTGGTCAGGCGTTGGAGCCAGTTTGACGAGCAAGGTCTGTTTCATAGAACAGGTGTATCATAATTGATGGTACACGTCAATGGGACGTGTATTCTCCGCCTGCGGGCGGCGGCGCATTCCTCCGCATGGTCCGCATGGGTTGAAACCCGGCGGCTTCCTGCGCCGATTTATGTGAAACTACCCCATCGCTCTCGCTTTCCTTGTGTGATTTGACTTCTATAGTTAGAGGCAATTGTCCATAGGGTTGCCCCGATTTCGTGGAGTAGGTGAAGCGTCAGGTGACGACCGGCAATTGCTCGAAGGCCATCGGTGAGCGATAGCCCAGTGACGAGTGCAGACGTTGCCGGTTGTAGAAGACCTCCAGGTACTCGAAGACGCACATGCGCGCCTCTTGCGGCGTCTGGAAGTTGTGAAGCTCGACGCATTCGGCCTTGAGCGTACTAAAGAAGCTCTCCATCAGCGCGTTGTCATAGGGCTCCCCCTTCCCCCTCATGCTCATACGAATCCCCTGCTCCTCCAGGATGCCGCGGTACCCCGTGCTGCTGTACTGGCTGCCCCGATCCGAATGGTGCAGCAGACCGGCCGCCGGTCATCGGCTGACGAGCGCCATATCCAGGGCCGTCTCGACCAAGTGCTCGTCCCGATAGACATCCATGGCATAGCCAATAGCGCGCCGCGAGTAGACGTCGAGGATGCCCGCCAGATAGCGCCAGCCGCGCTGGGTCGGGATGCCGGTGATGGCGGCGACCCACTTGCGGTTGGGGGTCTCGGCGGTAAAGTCGCGGGCCAGTAGAGTGGGCGCGACCGGCTGCTGGTGCTGGCTAGCGGTCGTGCGCGGCTTGCGTTTGCGCCGCTGCGCGGCACACAGCTCCTGCGCGCGCAGGAGACGCGCGACCCGCTTGCGGCTGCAGCGCAGCCCGTGAGCGCGCAGCGTGGCATGGATGCGCGGACTGCCATAGACGCCCCGCCCGGCGTCAAATGCGCTGCGGATGCGTGCGCGTAAGAGCGCGTCGTCGCGCTCGTGGGCGCTCTTTCCCGCTTTGGAGCGAGCCTGCCAGGCATAGTAGCCACTCACCGACACCTCCAAGGCATGACACATCAGCGCGACGGCGAACTGGGCCGCATGGTCGGCGATGAAGGCATATTTCATGGCTGGCCGCGCGAGAAGATACCCACCGCTTTTTTTAGGATCTCACGCTCCTGCTTAAGCAGATCCAGCTCGCGGCGCAGGCGGCGATTCTCTTCTTCCAGCTCGCTTTGGCGCCCCTTGCCCGGAAACGCCTGCTCGCGCTGCTCCCGCAGGTCGTGACGCCAGCGATAGAGCACTCGTTCGGGGACCCCTAAGTCACGGGCAATCTGTGCGACGGTCTTCTCGCTGCTCTCGCTCAGGCGCACGGCTTCCAGCTTGAATTCACGGGTAAAGATCCGCTGGTCGTGATGCTCTTCAGGCTCCGTCGGTTGTGGCTGTGGTTCGGACATGGTTCTGGCCCCCTCTCATTTCGTGGAGTATACGCCCCGTCTCTTCTCTGACTCCACAAAACCGGGGCATGCTCAAATCCTATCCTTGGTGCTATTGCATGGATTAATACAGTACACTTGTATAGTGTCAACGACGGCGTGAACCATATCTCCGAAGAGTTATGGCTCATTGATAACAATTCGAGCCACATATGCTATCACAATGGTGTCGCACAAGGTGGGGCTTGGGTTGAGGCAGGAGAAGCCACCCGGGTAGGATATAGCGTGAACTGGTATTTCTGGGGCGATTGTCGTCCAGGGACATCCGACTATTACCACTGGCCATATCAACCGCCCAGCGGTGACTATGGGCAAGCAATGGAATACGTGATTGATAGAGGCAGTTCAAGCACGTTTTCGATTGCTGCCTCGAACACTGTAACAGGTAACCTGCTCTTTACTGGCACGTCTACGTCAAATAGTATGTCGCCAAACGACATCCAGACGGGGCTAGAAACGACAAACAACAGCTACTCCGTCACGCACGCAGATAACGATTATTTCACGCACAACCAGTATCACGGAACGAACGGCGCATGGGGATACCAACACAACAGTGATGGTTCCATTGCCCAAAACAAGCCACCTTACTTCTACTGGAATACACCACCGCATTCCAGCAGTACAGGCGGACAGGGTGAAACAACCTGTTGCTAGATAACACACTAGTACTTGCAGCCGAATAGGTTGCATCGGTTGAGTTCACTTGTTTGTCAACGCCGTGAGGCTTCCATTTGTATTTCGCGTTTCGGAGATTTCAGAAAGGTGGCCAACACATGCGTGTTCATAAGCATTCATCGCAACAGCCAGGCGTCGGGATTGTGATCGGCCTATTGGCCATTCCTATTATGCTGGGTATACTCGTGTTGGGGATTCAAGCTACACGAGCGAGTTCGGATTCGCGAGCACCCGGCCCTATGCGCCTTACCGGCGAACAGCAGTATCCTCTCGGAATTCCCGCTATTACTCCACGTGCCAGCTTGATGTCAGCTAGCGGACCTCGTTTCACTCGTGATGATGTTATCCAATATATTGGAACTCATCCGCAAATCCTTGGAGCTATACCGGGTAAACCAGCTCCTGTTGTAACTAGCGTCCAGTTTGTTACCGCTGCGCAGGCAAGTGTACTCTTGCAAGGGGAGTCTATCGGACTCCCGGACTCGTCTCCCGTTTGCATTGTGCGGGCAAAAGGCTCGTTTGCTTCTAGCTATTCTCCACCAATACTGGCCCATACGGCGGAGGCACCAGCTGCTACGGCAGTACTTGTCTTCGATGCACACACGGGTAACATGATAATCAGCGGTACTGCGTAGAGGTTTCGAAGCACAAACCTACAAACCTGCAGGGTACAAAAGAGCCACTTCACTTTGGGTATTTGGCTCTTTTGTAGTTGGTTGATCCCTAGATTCGTTCCCTTCTCTGATAGAGAGATAGAGAAGGTGGCCATTGATCGGGAGTGACTTGCCCGCCCAGCCGTGGCCCTTGCAGCCGCTCGGCCAGCGCCGTGTTGCGCGCGGCCAGAGCATTGTTCTCGACGGCGCGACGTAGCGCTCGGGCGTCGCCGACGATCACGCAGAGTTTGCGGGCGCGGGTCATCGCCGTGTAGAGCAGGTTGCGCTGGAGCAGCAGATAGTGTTGCGCGACCAATGGTAACACGACACAGGGATACTCGCTACCCTGCGCCCGGTGAATGCTGCACGCATAGGCCAGCGTCAGCTCGTCCAGCTCGTGCGGCTCGTAGGTGACGGGAAGCAGCCCCGTGCTCGCGCCATCGGGGAAGGCGACTACCACCTGCCGCTCGTCCGTCACATCGAGAATGCGGCCAAGATCGCCGTTGAAGACGCCACCCGCGCCCTTGTCGTAGTTGTTGCGCACCTGCATCACCTTGTCGCCGGTACGCAGCGTATGATCGCCAAAGGCCACCTGGCTCGCGGGCGAGGGATTCAGCCGCTCCTGCAACGCCTCGTTGAGCGCGACGACGCCCGCTGGCCCGCGATACATCGGCGCGAGCACCTGGATATCGGCCACCGGGTCGAACCCATACTTCGCGGGCAGGCGGCGGGCCACCAGATCGGCAATCAGCCGTTGCGCGGCGGTGGGGTCGCTGGCGGGCAGGAAGAAGAAATCGCTGGTGGGCGACGACTTGAGCGGCGGCATCTCGCCCCGGTTGACGCCGTGCGCGGTGACGACGATGGCGCTCTCACGCGCCTGCCGAAATAGCTCGGTCAGATGGACCTGTGGAACCTGCTCGCTCTTGAGAATATCCGCCAGCACGCTGCCCGGCCCGACCGACGGCAGTTGATCGGCGTCGCCCACCAGCAGCAGGTGCGATTCAGGGTGGATCGCGCGCACCAGCCGGTAGGCCAGCAGGATATCGAGCATCGAGACCTCATCCACGATGATGTAGCGCTGCGGCAGCGGACGCTCCTCGTTGTAGCCGAAGTCGTTGTTATGGGGTTGGAACTCCAGCAGGCGGTGGAGTGTACTGGCGGGACGTCCGGTCGCCTCGGTCATGCGGCGCGCGGCGCGTCCGGTGGGCGCGGCCAGGGCATACTGGATGCCGCGCGCGTCGAGCATATCCAGCAGCGCGCGCAGTGTCGTCGTCTTGCCGACGCCGGGTCCTCCCGTCAGCACCATCGCCTTCGACTCCCACGCCAGCCGCACCGCCTCACGTTGCCGCTCCGCCAGCCGGATGCCCCGTTCCTGTTCGAGCGCGGCGAACGCCTTCTCCCAGGCGGCGTCGCTGACCGGTGGCAGCGTATCGGGCGCGTGGAGCAACAGTCGCAGCCAGCGCGCCGTCCCGCTCTCGGCGTAGAAGAATGGTGCAAGGTAGACGCGATCCGCCTCCTCGTCGATGAAGACCTCACGCTCCTTGCGTAGCGCCTCCAGCGCGGGTTCGAGCGCCTCCATTGGCACATCCAGCAGGGCAGCGGCGCGGGTCAGCGCCTCGGCGCGCGGCAGGTAGCAGTGGCCATCGCTGGAGGCCGCCTCCGAGAGCGCGTGTTTGATGCCGGTCATCAGGCGGGGCTGGGCGTCGTGTGGCAGGCCAAGCCGGACGGCCAGCGCATCGGCGGTGCGGAAGCCAACGCCGTGGATGTCGCGTTCGAGCGCGTAGGGGTTCTCGCGGATGACCTGCTCGGACTCCTTACCATACTGCTGGTAAATCTTGGTGGCGAGGCCCGGCGAGATATCATGCCCCTGCAAGAAGACCATAATCTCGCGGATATCCTGCTGCTGCGCCCAGCCCTGCACGATCAGGTCGCGTTTGTGCGCGCTGATGCCGGAAACCTCGGTCAGCCGATCCGACTCCAGTTCGAGGACGGCCAGTGTCTGCTCGCCAAACGTCTCGACGATGCGCTCCGCCGTCTTTGGCCCGACGCCTTTGATAACGCCGGAGCCGAGGTAGCGCTTGAGACCCTCTGGAGTAACAGGGGCGTGCGCGGCGAAGGAGACGACGCGCAGATGGCGGCCATGTTGCGGGTGCAACTCCCACTCGCCCGTCACGTCCATCAGTTCGCCCACGCTGATGCCCGGCAGCGCGCCAACCAGCGTGATCAGCTCGCTGCGGAAGAGGCGGCCTGTATCGTTCGGTCGCAGGCGGGCGACGGTGAAGTGCGTCTCCTCGTTGCGAAAGACGATGCGCTCGATGGTTCCGGCAATGGTCGGCATGGTGTGGTATCAAGTAGTATGCAACTGCGGTTCTAATCCGCTCCACTATTGTATCATCCAGCAGAGATGGCAGGCGGTGTTATACCCATCCGTTAAATGATGGGCGCGTTCTGGCAAGAGTGGTCTGCGGGTTCCGCGCCGTGGCCTAAAGCGCCACAGCTAATCCTGGTATGAGCGAATCCCTTCATGGCAAAGGGGTATAGCACGAGCAGGATTAGCCTCACCCTACGGGCCGCTGCTGCTCCGCGCGCTTGTCGCGCGCCTCTCGCCTCGTGCCTCGGCTCGCGCATCTGCGGGCTTCAGCCTGCGGCCTGCTGACCCAGAAATACATTGCCATTCCGCGATGACACCTTGCCTGCCATTCCGTCTGGGGTGGGATAAAGCGGCAAACCCGTACTGGCTACAGTGGAGGAGATATCGTCGTGAAGCGCATTCTGGTGACAGGGATGTCGGGAACTGGCAAGTCTACGATCATCGGCGAGGTGGCCGCGCGCGGCTATAAGGCCATCGATGCGGACACCGACGCGTATTCCGAGTGGGTGGAGGTTGTCGGCGATACGGTCGCGCTGGGGTCGCCCGCCTGGGGCGCAAGGGACTGGATGTGGCGCGAAGACCGCGTGCAAGCGCTCCTGTCCGCCGAGGACGCGGAAGTGCTGTTTGTGAGCGGGTGCGCGGCGAACATGCGGACGTTCCTGCCGCAGTTCGATCACGTCGTTCTGCTGAGCGCGCCCGCCGATGTCCTCGTGGAACGATTGGCGACGCGGACGACCAACTCGTACGGGAAGCGTCCCGACGAAGTCACGCGCGTACTGGAGCTGGTGGAGACGGTCGAGCCGTTGCTGCGGCGGATCGCGGACCACGAGATCGATACCAGCGCGCCCCTCGCCGATGTCGTGGCGGCGCTGCTCCGGCTGGCGCGGTCATAGCAGTGACGCCTGTCGAACGGGTATCCGCTGCTCAGGCCATTCGGGCGCGTAGCTGGCGTTTGAGCATGTCCATCTCGGCGAGGTGGTCGCGCGCGTGGCCAAGGGCCGGGAAGAGGCACCGCCAGACCTGCGGGCGCTGAAACATCCACGGCACCTCTTCGCGCATGGCCGGTTCGAGGTAGACCGGATAGCGCTGGAGTTGGGCAGGGACATCTGGCTCGCGCGAGAGATCGTCATCGGAGATCGTGCTCAGCCACCCCAGCAGATTCTGGTGGACGGCGTCGGCGTATTCCAGGATATCGGCCAGCGCCAGCGTGTTCGCCAACTCGTCGGCCTCCGTCTCGCTCAGCCCGACGCCGATCCCATGCGTGACCAGCCGCCCGCGCCCCTGCCAGCGTGGCTCGTCGATCAACTCTGGCACGCCGCGCACCAGCGTCTGGAGCGCCCAGTCCTGGGCGCGAGCAACGTGCCAGAGGTCGAAGCCAAGCAAGTTTGTGCGCGGGAGCACGCGCGTGGTCAGCTCAGCGGGGGTAAGGTCGTCGCCGACATCGTGCAGAATCTGGTTGACGCTGACATACTGACGGGTCAGCAGGTCGGTTGCGCGCATGGGTTCACCCTCCTCTGCCTGGTTGCGATCAAGCGCCGCACAAACAAGAGTCCGTGAGACGCATTATATCCAATGCCGCTGGAGAGTGTGATATCAGCGCGGCTTGTAGGCGCTGCGAATCTGCTTGCCCGAGATCGGCCCGCCCAGCGCGGCGCTGATGAAACAGATGTCGAATACTCCGGCGCTCAACGGGAAGATGCCCCACACCAACGACACGACTCCGAGCAGGTGATCCCGAAAGGCCAGGCCGAGGATGAGGAATCCCAGGCCCGCGACGATGCGAAAAACGCGCCCAGCAGGACCGTTGATGAAGTGCGAGAAACCCGATTGGTTGAAGGATGCCGCGAGACTACTCATTTCAAACCTCCCCAGACGCCCACAGACGCTCTCAAAAGTCCAGTGTAGCCGCGCCGCCGACAAGCGCCTCGACCACATTCGCCGCCGTCACGATCTTCGCGCCCTCGATCAACTGGTCCTCGGTGATGCCACGCGGCTTGGTGCAGGTGCCGCACGCCCAGATTTGGCCGCCGTTGGCGCGAAACGACTGGATCACTTCGCTGAGGGGCGGAAAGCCCTCTTTATGGATCTCGTCGGCGTAGCCCCGCGTCGCCAGCCAGACCCCATCAATTGTGAGCAGCAGGACGACGTCCTGATCGGCTGAGGCGGCCACATTGCCGACGATAAACGCGAGCGTCGCGCGCTCGGGGTCTTCACGGCCGTGGGTACAGTGAACGAGCAGTTTTGCCATGGTCAATATTTCCCTTCCCAGATGGGTTAGACTTGCCGCTTGCGGATAAACACCCGCAGCAACTGGGGCGACTCGTCGATGGCGGCGAGCAGCTCGTGGCCGGAGAGACGGCACCAGGACGCGATATCCTCGCGAGCCGTCGGATCGTTCACACGGACTTCGAGGATCTGGCCGCCGCTCATCTCCTGGAACTTGCCCTTGATGGCCGGGGTCAGCAGAGCGCACATCGCTCCCTGGGCCGCCACCGTTTGCGTCATATCCAGTGTCGCGTTGGGCTGAAGCGACGGTTCATCCGTTCTTCGCGGGGAGTTCATCGCGCATCTTCCCTTCCAGAACCTGCCGCGTATTGGCGTGCTACAATAGCGTCATCGGCTGTACATCAGTATGCGTGGCGGCACGGCCCGCGACAATGACCGAGACGCCGGGAGTGTTGATTGAAACGCCGAAATTTGCCAGAGGCATCTCCAGTGACTCCGCAGTCTCCGCAGCAGGGGGATGAAGGTCGCCCGATAGATGTCCTCTCCGACACGCTACGGGTGGTGCGCCTCTCCGGCGCGGTCTTCCTGAACGCGACCTTCACCTCGCCGTGGTCCATCGAGACCGTGACGCCTGCCGAGCTTGCGGCGAATCTGCGCCTGCCCTCCGACTGCATCGCGCTGTTCCATATCGTCGTCCAGGGGCAATGCTGGCTCGCCATCCCTGGCTACGCTCCAGTCCTGCTGGCGGCGGGTGATGCGATCCTTATCCCACATAGCGCGCCGCACGTCATAACCAGCGATCTGCACGTGACGCCAATACCGATCACGTCTATTCTCCAGCCGCCTCCACCTGATGGGCTGGCGAGCGTCATCGGCGGAGGTCTGGGCGAGACGACACAATTCGTCTGCGGCTTTCTCCACTGCGACCAGCGGTTCAATCCGCTTATCGGCGCGCTGCCCGAATTGATCGTGATTCATCCCGGCGAGGGCGAACGCAATGACGGGCAGCACAATGGACCGCGAGAGCCAATGACGGTGCTGTTGGTTCAGCCGGGCGACTGGCTGGAGACGACGATGCGCCACACCGTCACGGAGTCGCTCGGCGGTGGGCCGGGCAATTCCGACATGCTTGCCCGACTGTGCGAAATCCTCTTCTTCGAGGTGGTGCGGCGCTATATGCAGCAACTCCCGGCGGCGCATCCCGGCTGGCTGGCTGGCGTGCGCGACCCTATCGTCGGGCAAGTGCTACGGCTCCTCCACGCGCATCCTGGCTACCCGTGGACGGTCGAGGAACTGGCGCGGACAGTGGCAGTCTCGCGGTCATCGCTGGCGGATCGGTTCACCACGCTGGTCGGGGAGACGCCGATGCGCTACCTGGCTGCCTGGCGCATGCAACTGGCGCAGCACCTGCTGAAGTACACAACGCTCAATCTGGCTGAGGTCGCGGGCCAGGTCGGCTATGAGTCCGACGTGGCCTTCAATCGCGCGTTCAAGCGCCACGTCGGCCAGCCCCCCGCTACCTGGCGAGTAGCGGGTTAATCAATAACGCATCATCGTTCCACCTGTAGTGTTCTTAAAAAGCGGCGCATTCAAATAGCTAATACTTGATGAACAACGCCTTCATCGGATGTCAGGTAATAGAATGTAGTTTAGTATAAGCATGCTGCCACCTTGTGTTGAAGTAAATGATACTGGCGCTGAGGCGACAATCTATGGAAGTAGACGGTAATAAGTCCCTCTATCTTGCCCTTCTGAGCGAACTAGAACTGCGTGTCCGATACCTGCTGGAGCAGAAATGGGTAGACTCGCTGACCTGCTCCCCGATGGGTACTCAGGGATTCCGAGAAACATTCAAGCAAACAGTGTTTGAGCATAAATGGCTGGTGGCTGCTGATGTAAGGCGCTGTGCGGCCTCTGGGTGTTATAATCCGCCTTCCAGGCGGCGATGATGTGACGAGCATGGGACAGGCTGGTGAACCAGTGGAGATTCAGGCATTCGTCCCGAAATTTGCCATTGAAGCTCTCCAGATGCCCATTCTGCGTGGGTTTCCCAGGTTCAATAAAGTCTAAGACGACCTGGTGGGCGTAGGCCCAGGCATCCAGGGCACGGCCGGCAAATTCGGGTCCGTGGTCGAGTGTAATCCGTTTGGGCGTGCCATACCAGGCAATGAGTTGGCCGAGCACCCGGAGGATGCGTGGTCCGGGTAGCGAGGTATCCACTTCAATCGCGAGGCATTCACGGGTGGCCACATCGAGCATATTCAAGGTCCGAAACCTCCGCCCATCCACCAAAACGTCGTGCATGAAGTCCATCGCCCAGGCTTCCCGCGGACGCGAAAGCGGCATGACCGCTGCGCGTGGATTCATCGCCACCCGCTTGCGTTTCCGCTGGCGGAGCTTGAGCTGTTCCAGCCGATACAGGCGATAGACCCGTTTGTGCTTGATTACCCCGAGCTCGCGCTGGAGCAGCACATGGAGCAGCACATGGAGCAAGCAGCACATGGAGCAAGCAGCACATGGAGCAAGCAGCACATGGAGCAAGCAGCACATGGAGCAAGCAGCACATGGAGCAGCACATGGAGCAAGCAGCACATGGAGCAAGCAGCACATGGAGCAAGCAGCACATGGAGTCGCCGATAGCCCCACCGCGGACGCTGTGCGGCCAGGGCCCGTCAACGCTCGCGCAGCTGCAGCTCATCCGACCGCACGTGGAAGTGGTAGCGCATCGTGCGGCAATGGGCGCCAAGCAGACGACAGGCACGCCGCTGCGAGAGCGGGTAGGTGATTTGCAGGTAGCCCACGGTCCGGCGCCGGGCCCGTGAGCCGGTGGGCGTTACCAGTTTTTTGCGGTGATATCCTTGAGCGCTTGATTGTCGAGTGTGAGATTGGCGACGATCTGTTTGAGCTTGCGGTTTTCTTCTTCTACGAGTCGTAACCGTCTCAGTTGATTGACCTCGAGGCCGCCATACTACGCTTTCCAGCGGTAATACGTTGCGTCACTGATGCCTTCTTCCCGGCAGACCTCCACGAGTGGTTGACCGTTCTCGACCCGCCGCAGGATCCCGATAATTCGCTCTTCGCTGAACCGACTTCTGCGCATGTACCGCTCCCTTCTCTCCGAAGAGATTGTCTCACATCCGCTGAGTACCAATTCAGGGTGCACGTCATCGCAAGACATATGGCAAGAGCAGAATGAATTGATACGCTTCCAACTTAAATTGCAGGATAGTATCTTAGGTGAGCGTGCGATTGCTGAAACGCTGAAAGATGAATTGGCACTGGTTACGAGAACAAAGGATGAGAATTGGCAGGTACGGTGCCAGGAACTTTATAGTGGACCCAAGGATTCGGACAGCGGAGCGGCCCGAAATAAGATAGACTGCACACCATGATCAGGAAGCACTACACGCCAACCTTCAAAGCGCAGGTCGTTCGGGAGCTGCTGAAAGAGGACAAGACCCTCGCGCAACTCGCAGCTGAGCACGACGTCCATCCCACCCAACTGATCAAGTGGCGCGCGACGGCCCTTGAGGGGCTACCCAGCCTGTTCACGCGACAGGACAGCACAGCAGCACTGACCGCCGACTACGAAGGACGCCTGGCCGCATTGTACGAAGAAATCGGCCGTCTGACGACCCAGGTGGCGTGGCTCAAAAGAAAATCTGGCCTTGAGCCTCTCCAGCGCTGAGCGCCGAGCGCTCGTCGAGCCAGACCTGCCGGGCATGGCGAAGATCCCGCTGACGGTGCAGGCGAACCTGCTCAGTGTCAGCCGCTCGAGCCTCTACTATCGTTCACGCCAACCCACCGCGGGAGAGGTGGCGCTCAAGCATCGCATCGACGCGCTCTACACCCAGTACCCGTTTTACGGCTCGCGCCGCATTACGGCCCAGCTGCGCCGGGAAGGAAGGGAGGTCAACCGCAAGGCGGTCCAACGCCACATGCGCGAGATGGGCATTGCCGGGATCAGCCCCGGCCCGAATCTGAGCCGGCGCAAACAGGGGGCGCAGGTATATCCCTATCTGCTGCGCGATCTCACGTGCAGCTATCCCAACCAGGTGTGGGGCATCGACGTCACCTACATTCGCCTGCACGGGAGCTGGATGTATCTCGTCGCCGTGCTCGACTGGTTCTCGCGCTACGTCATCAGTTGGGAGCTCAACGACACGCTGCAACTGCCCTTCGTGCTCAGTGCCGTGAAGCGCGCTTTGGCGCAGGCGACGCCGGTGATCTGGAATAGTGACCAAGGCAGCCATTTCACCAGCCCGCAGTATCGCGGCTTGCTGCTGGCCGCTAAAGTCCAGATCAGTATGGATGGCAAAGGCCGCGCCCTTGATAACATCTTCGTGGAGCGGCTGTGGCGTTCAGTGAAGTATGAGGAGGTCTATCCCAACGACTATACCAGCGCACGCGAGGCGCAAGCCGGTTTGGCACGCTATCTCGCCTTCTACAACCACGAGCGCCCGCACCAGGCGCTCAACTACCAGACACCAGCTGAGATATACTTCTCCCACGCACCTGCTGTGGGATGCTCGCGTTCACCCTGAGGAGGCCGGTCCTCAGTCGAGAAGGTGATTGGACAGCGGGAGTATGCTCAGGAGCAGAAGCGGCGAGTTGACCGGCGCATTCCCGGCGTGAGGGAGGGCACCATGCCTCGAGAGCATCATGGACTGCCGCCTGGGCAGGCGGTAGCGCGGATGGCCGAAGGCTACCAGGTCTCCGCGGCCCTGCGCACCATGGTGGTCCTTGACCTGGCGGACCACCTGGCCGCTGGGCCGCGCACTGTCATGGAGTTGGCCCTTGCAACAGGTACCCATCTGCCCAGTCTCGCGCGCCTCCTCCGGGCGCTGGTCGGCCTCGACCTGTGTGCCTATGACGAAGCCGGTCGCGTCCAGTTAACGCCGCTGGGCGATACTCTACGCGCGGACATCCCTGAGTCCATGCAGGTGTATGTGCGGATGGTCACCTCGGCGTGGTTCCCGCGCACCCTGCAGGAGCTCCCGCATGCTATCCGCACCGGCGAGCCAACGTTTCCCCGCGTCTACGGAGTGGGGTTCTGGGACTACCTCGCCGCGCACCCGGAGGAGAGAGGGATCGTCGCAAGCGCCCTGACCGCGGACTCCCCGACCCGGGCCGCGGCGCTGCTGGCCACCTGCGACTTCTCGGGTGTCGGCACGGTCGTCGATGTGGGCGGGGGACAGGGCCAGCAGATGGCCTCGCTGCTGGCGGCCGTGCCCAGCCTACGCGGCATCCTGGCCGATCGGCCGGAGGTCCTCACCGGCGCGCCGGAGATCTTGCGGGCAGCCGGAGCGATCGATCGCTGCGAGGCGGTCGCCGCCGATTTCTTCGTCTCGGTGCCTGCCGGTGGCGACGCCTACGTCCTCTCGCAGATTATTTGTGATTGGCCGGATGAGGAAGCGCTCGCTATTCTGCGCGTCTGCCATCAGGCCATGGCCCCAGGTGCGCGGCTGTGGCTGCTCGAAATTGTGGTCCCGCCGGAAGATCAGATCGATTCGAACTACACCCTGTTCGACCTCACGGAGTTGACGCTGCTCGGGGGCAAGGCGCGTACCGCCGCCGAGCACCAGGCGCTGCTGGAGACGGCAGGCTTCACGGAGGTCGCCGTTCGCCCGACCGAGATTGCCTGGAGCGTCATTGAGGCCATCCGCCCTTAGTACTAAGTCCACAAGAGGCCTAACGAGGGTCGTATGCTCGTGAGCAGCGATGGTGGTGCCCAGGAGCATCGCAATGTGTACTGTCGCGCTCGACTTCCTGCTGCGTCACGCGCCGGACCGGGGATGAGCGCCATCGAGAAGCGATCGGAGCGTGAACGCTCTCCAGGCTGAGCCTCAGCGAGCACACCAGACAGATACCACACCCAAACAAGAAGGAGGAGTACCTATCTTATCGAAGGCATGCGCGCTGTCTTGACGTAGGGGTCCACCTTACTTCAGGAACAACTTAAGTTTCGCGAAGAGCGAGTATCTGTTCGTCAACAGACCCTATTGCTCTCTCGCCGCCTCGGCGATGCTTGGGCATGGCTACTTTTCAAGTTCGATGAACGAGTAATTGAGCCATTAATGAACAATCGTCCAGCTGGTCAAATTCCTTCAGACCACGGCTTATTAGGTGTACAGTGTGTTGCTCAAGCATTGGCAAATTCTGGAGCTGGGTTTCCAGTAATCCATGACATGACAGATTGCCTACGTGTTGGGGACATCTCGTTTGTGACACCTGGATGAGCATGCCCCGGTTTTGTGGAGTCAGAGAAGAGACAGGGCGTATACTCCACGAAATGAGAGGGGGCCAGAACCATGTCCGAACCACAGCCACAACCGACGGAGCCTGAAGAGCATCACGACCAGCGGATCTTTACCCGTGAATTCAAGCTGGAAGCCGTGCGCCTGAGCGAGAGCAGCGAGAAGACCGTCGCACAGATTGCCCGTGACTTAGGGGTCCCCGAACGAGTGCTCTATCGCTGGCGTCACGACCTGCGGGAGCAGCGCGAGCAGGCGTTTCCGGGCAAGGGGCGCCAAAGCGAGCTGGAAGAAGAGAATCGCCGCCTGCGCCGCGAGCTGGATCTGCTTAAGCAGGAGCGTGAGATCCTAAAAAAAGCGGTGGGTATCTTCTCGCGCGGCCAGCCATGAAATATGCCTTCATCGCCGACCATGCGGCCCAGTTCGCCGTCGCGCTGATGTGTCATGCCTTGGAGGTGTCGGTGAGTGGCTACTATGCCTGGCAGGCTCGCTCCAAAGCGGGAAAGAGCGCCCACGAGCGCGACGACGCGCTCTTACGCGCACGCATCCGCAGCGCATTTGACGCCGGGCGGGGCGTCTATGGCAGTCCGCGCATCCATGCCACGCTGCGCGCTCACGGGCTGCGCTGCAGCCGCAAGCGGGTCGCGCGTCTCCTGCGCGCGCAGGAGCTGTGTGCCGCGCAGCGGCGCAAACGCAAGCCGCGCACGACCGCTAGCCAGCACCAGCAGCCGGTCGCGCCCACTCTACTGGCCCGCGACTTTACCGCCGAGACCCCCAACCGCAAGTGGGTCGCCGCCATCACCGGCATCCCGACCCAGCGCGGCTGGCGCTATCTGGCGGGCATCCTCGACGTCTACTCGCGGCGCGCTATTGGCTATGCCATGGATGTCTATCGGGACGAGCACTTGGTCGAGACGGCCCTGGATATGGCGCTCGTCAGCCGATGACCGGCGGCCGGTCTGCTGCACCATTCGGATCGGGGCAGCCAGTACAGCAGCACGGGGTACCGCGGCATCCTGGAGGAGCAGGGGATTCGTATGAGCATGAGGGGGAAGGGGGAGCCCTATGACAACGCGCTGATGGAGAGCTTCTTATAGTACGCTCAAGGCCGAATGCGTCGAGCTTCACAACTTCCAGACGCCGCAAGAGGCGCGCATGTGCGTCTTCGAGTACCTGGAGGTCTTCTACAACCGGCAACGTCTGCACTCGTCACTGGGCTATCGCTCACCGATGGCCTTCGAGCAATTGCCGGTCGTCACCTGACGCTTCACCTACTCCACGAAATCGGGGCAACCCCAATTAGTCCAAACGACAGCTCCATAGCAATGTCCATTTGGACAGGCATTGAGCGGCCTTGCGTAAGCAGGCTCTCCTAAAAACATTGGATAAAAGACAGCAATCGCTAGCACCCATATCATGCAGATGACAAGTAATGCCTTGAGACGCATGTGATACCTCCTACTGGACCGCTGAAGCAGCAAGCGCAATCTTGGCCTCATGGCATTCCGTCAAACAGCGAAGAGAGGCCTTTGCGCTGTGTTTGAATGCTACGATTTGACTTCCGCTATCTTCCTCGTGTGGCAGTATCCTCCTCGTGTTGCGTACCCTGAGATTGCCCTGAGATTGCTACGAGGTGTTCCTAACCCGAATCGCCGTGAGATTGCCCTGAGATTGCTACGAGGTGTCCTAACCCGAATCGCCGTGAGATTGCCCTGAGATTGCTACGAGGTGTTCCTAACCCGAATCGCCGTGAGATTGCCCTGAGATTGCTACGAGGTGTTCCTAACCCGAATCGCCGTGTTTTCTTCTGTCTCCCTTCTTTTTGCTTGGCGCGGAAGTTCGCTTGCATGGAGAGCATACAGACATTTTAATGGAAGGTCAATAGGTCCTATATACACAAAAATGGTTGTATATGAAGGTGACCGTGGATACTGAGATGCAGCATTGCCACCATCTGCGTGGCACTGCTACGTCGTCTGTAATAACTGGAACAACGTTCGTTGGACGCATCGCCCTCGCGCGCACTGGTATTCGGTGATGGTTCCAACCACCTCCGACGAGGAGTACCAGCGACAGTTGGAGGCGCTGCTGAGCTATGCCGCCGCGCGCACCGGGCTGCCGCTGCTCGATATGCGCTAAGACATAGGTGAAGCTGCATAGCCCATAACGGCCCGCCCGATTTCCGCTCGCCCTTGCCCGGTGGAGAATGGATGCGCATGTGATGCCCATTGGCAATCCAATTTCGGCAATGATAATCCCTTCAGTGCTGGGAGTTAACGATGGCTGACGAACTGCGAGTGACGCTTGAAATCGGCCCCAAAGGCAAGCAGGTGGTGGCGGTGGCGTCGGACTGGCCTGGCCTCGAACGCGGCGCGAAGACCGAGGAGGCCGCAGTTGCACGGCTACAGGCCTACCTTCCCCGCTATGCGCCGATAGCGACACTGGCGGGGATGGGCGCGCAGTTCGCGGCTCACGCGGCCAGCGCCACCATCGACGTGGTCGAGCGCTATCCGGGTACCGGCTCGACGGACTTCTGGGGGATCTCGTTCGCCTTCTCGGACATCGACCAGCAGGCTATGTCGAGCGACGAATTGGAACGCGACCTTACGCTGATGCAGGCGTGCTGGGCGTTTTTCGACGCGGTTCGCGCGCGCGTCTCGGCGGAGATGCAGAAGGGTCCGCGTGGAGGCGGGATCGCGACCGCATCGTCCGTCATACGTTCGGCGCGGAGCAGGACTTTGCCGCGAAGCTCGGCGTGCGCGCCCCTGAAGACGCGCTGCTGACGGACGAGGGTCTGAGAGCGTACCGCGACACCTATTGCGCCACCATACGAGAGTTCCACGCCGAGGGCAAACTAGCCCGCACGTGGCCGCTCGGGTATCTGATTCGGCACACCGCGTTTCACACGCTGGATCACACCTGGGAAATGGAAGACAACGATCTGACGCCTAACCCGCCGCCGCCTCATCGCCCGCCCAATAGCGCTATAGCCAATACGGGCTGCCCGCTATCCACCTGCCCGTACAGGATGGACAATAGGCGTACGCATGATGTGTGCGTTGCCATCATGTTATGGAGCGATAACAGGTCCGCTGGCGCCTGATGGCCATAACGCACGGGGCAGGATTAGCCGCGGCCTTCAGGCCGCGAACCATCGGTTGCATCACACCACGTCACTGACGACCCACATAGCGGAAAATACATTGGATTCAATAGAGCAGGCGCTCAAAACCCACTTCGGCCACACCACGTTTTGGCCGGGTCAGCGGCAGATCGTAGATATGGCGTTGGCCGGGCGCGATGCGCTCGTGCTGATGCCCACCGGCGGCGGCAAATCGCTCACCTATCAGCTCCCCGCGCTACTGCAGCCAGGGCTGACCGTGGTCGTCTCGCCGCTCATCGCTCTCATGCAGGACCAGGTCGAGCGACTGGAGGCCAACGGCATCGCCGCGACCTTCGTCAATAGCTCGCTGACCCCGGCGGAGCAGGCGCGGCGCGAACAAGCGGCTGTGCGCGGCGACTACCGGCTGCTCTACGTCGCCCCGGAGCGGCTGCTGGGGGAGAGCTTCCTCGCGATGCTGGGCCGCGTGGCCGCTGGTCCGGGCATCGCCCTCTTCGCCGTGGACGAGGCGCACTGTGTCAGCGAGTGGGGCCACGACTTCCGCCCCGAGTATCGTCAGCTCAACCGTGTGCGCCGCCGCTTCCCCACCGTTCCCATGCTCGCGCTGACGGCCACCGCCACCGAGCGCGTCCGGCAAGACATCCTCGCGCAGCTGCATCTGAAAGACCCATACCTGCACGTCGCCAGCTTCAACCGGCCCAACCTCTTCTACGACGTGCGCGCCAAGCACAGGCACTCCTATGCCGAGCTGGTGAGCCTGCTCAGAGAGATTGGCGGATCAGCGGGAGACGCTCCCGTCATCATCTACTGCCAGAGTCGGCGCGCTGTCGAACAGCTGAGCGAGCGCCTCTCGCGCGATGGCATCCGCGCGCTGCCCTACCATGCTGGGCTGGTGCCAGAGGAGCGCACCGAGTATCAGAATCGCTTCATCCGCGACGATGTGCCTGTGCTGGTCGCCACCGTTGCCTTTGGCATGGGTATCGCCAAGCCCGACGTACGCGCCGTCATCCACTATGACCTGCCGCGCAGCCTGGAAAGCTACTACCAGGAGTCGGGCCGCGCCGGGCGCGATGGCGACCCCGCGCGCTGTGTCATCTTCTTCGCCTATGGCGACCGCGCCAAAATCGAATACATGATCGCCCAGAAGAGCGAGCCACAGGAGCAACAGGTGGCCCGCGAGCAACTGGCGCAGGTCGTGGCCTATTGCGAGGGTAACACCTGCCGACGCGCGACACTGCTCGCCTACTTCGGTGAGCAACTGCCGGGCGAGAACTGCGGCGCGTGTGATGTGTGTCTGGGGACGCGCGCCGCGCCCGAAGATCGCACCGTGGACGCGCAGAAGTTCCTCTCCGCCGTGGCGAAGACGGGCCAGCGCTTCGGCATGCGCCACGTGGCCGATGTGCTGCGCGGCGCGAACACGCAGCGGATTCTCTCGAACGACCACCACCAGCTCTCGGTCTACGGCATCGGGCGCGACTACCCGGCGGCGGAGTGGCAGCGCCTGGCCCGCGCGCTCGTCCAGCAGGGGATGGTGGAAAGCTGGAGCGACGAGGGCAGCTATCCCGTGCTGCGGCTCAATCCTGCCTCGTGGGAGGTGCTGCGCGGTCAGCGGCGCTTTGAGCTTGCGCCCATGCCGCCTACTGGCCGGGATGGGCGTGAGAGCCGACGCTCCGCAGAGGAGGCGCTAGATCCGGTACGCCAGGAGCTTTTCGGAGAGTTGCGCGTGCTGTGTCGTGAGATTGCCGGGGAGGAAGACGTTCCCGCATTCGTTGTCTTCTCCGATGCGAGTCTGCGCGCGATGGCGCTGCTCTGCCCGCGCACGCTGGATGCCTTCGCGCGTGTGTCTGGCGTTGGCAGTCGCAAGCTGGACGCCTACGGCGAGCGCTTCGTCCGCGCCATCGACTGCTTCTGCGATGCGCACGACCTCTCCGCCGCGCCAGAACAGCAGGCGTCGCCCATTAAAGGGCGCGAGCGCCGCCGGGAGACGGGCGCCATAGGAACCGCTGCTCAGGAGACGCTCCGCCTCTACCGCGCGGGGATGAGTATCGAGCAGATAGCGCTGGCGCAGCAACGAGCGCAGAGTACCATCGTCGGCTATCTCTGCCAGCTCATTGCGGCAGATGAAAAGATTGATGTGGCAGACTTCGTGCCCAGCGACCACTACCGTCGCATTGCCGACGCCTTCGCTGAGGTAGGCTTCGTCGCGCTCAGCCCCGTGAAGGAGATCGTCGGCGAGGATATCAGCTACGTGGAGCTTCACCTCGTGCGCGCCGCGCTCCAGCACGACAGATAGTGAAGACGAGGATTGACAGTCTAACAGCCCAGTCGCGCGTATCTACCCGGATCCATCTGCGTTAACGCGGACTCGGCGAGCGCGTATATAACACAGAGACGCTGAACCCAGATTGATTACAAGCCATCGCATAAAGGGATGGTAGGCTGCATGCTCACCTTGCTATTGTTTTGGAACTGCCTGAATATCTATTTGGTATACTAGACTGCGGACGATAGGCTAAAAACCACGGGGGAGGCGTATGAAAGTTACCGGTATAGGCGGTGTTTTTTTCGGGCCAAAGACCCTGCGGCACTCGCAACGTGGTATGAGGAACAGCTCGGCATTGACGGTATGCAGTGGGTTCAGCAACACGGTCCGACCGCCTTCGTGCCGTTTCCTGCCGACACCGAGTATTTTGGCAGTGCGTCACAGAACTTTATGCTGAACTTTCGTGTCGATGACCTGGACAGTTTGTTACATCAACTTCGAGCGAACCATGTAGCGATTGTCAAAGAGGTCGAAGAGCAAGCTGGCGTAGGTCGTTTTGCGTCAATTGAAGATCCCGAAGGGAATCGGATAGAACTCTGGGAGCCTCAACCTGACTAGCAGCCTCCCATCATCCAGAGGTGGTAGGCTGCATCTTTGTTCTGCTTCAAGCGCATTTATGGGATGACTTGGAGAGAGAATTGCTCATGAGCGCGTATGATATCTTTCTCATAGTGCTCTTTGTCATTCTGCTTGCCGTCGCCGTGGGCCTTTTCCTGCCAATTGGCCGCTCGCGCATGCGCGCTGCCCCTGACGCTGACCACGAGTTCACCGGCCCCGAGTCTCGCAGTGACGAACGAAACTGGATTGCGGGCCTCATCTACTACAATCCCGAAGACCCAGATCTGCTCGTCCCCAAGCGGCTCGGCTATGGCTGGACGATCAACTTTGGCCACCCAGGCGGCAAGGTGGCCCTCTTCGTCCTGATAGGATTGATCCTACTGCCCATCGTGCTGCTGCTCCTCTTCCCTGGACTCGCCAGCTCTGGCTGCCACCTATCTGGCTGCCACCTGCTGCCACAGTCGCCAAAGCTGAACGAGTAGGGGAGAAAGCAACTCACGCGATACGCTTGCGCACCCACCAAATTGCCAGCGCCAGCAGCCCAACCGCCAGCGCAACCAGGATGCCCGCCTCGATGCCCTGGAACGGCCAGAAGCGGTCGGCGGGCTGGTACGTCGTGAAGGCGAGCCAGCCGTGGTTGTGGATGCACTGAAGCAGGTCTATCTTTGTGCCGCCGACACGAGGATCGCAGGCCTGGAAGACCGTCGAATCGCTCAACTGGTGGCCCGCGCTATCCAACCATCCCTCACCCAGGTCCCACCCGCCCCGCAGCGGCGTCTGTGTCGTCGGCGCGAGCACCGTCAGGATATCCTGCGTATAGGTCAGTGGCGGCTGAAAACGCGGGCGCAGCAGAAACTCCATCGGGAGGCGCACCGCCAGGAAACCGACCAGCGCCACCGCGACCGCCGGGACAACCCGCCGGATCAGCACGCCCGCCGCGATGCCCAGCGCCAGCGCAAACGCGCTATATGCTAGCGGAACGATCCCCTCAAAGTCATACATCAGCGGCTGTATATGCCCGTCGAGTTGACTCCAGGCATTGGCATGCCACCACGACATCAGCACGGTCATGATTTCCGTGGCCGCCAGCGTCACGGCGAAGAGGACTACCAGCTTGATCGCCAGCCAGCGCCCCGCCGAGATGCTCTGCGTCCAGACAAGACGGTGCGTGCCGTGCTCCAGCTCGCGCGCCACCAGCGGCGCGCCAATCAGCATCCCCAGGATTGCGGGCAGCAGATTCAGCCAGGCCGACGCCTCGATGAACGCGCCATACTGGTCGCGAAACGAGCCGACGATATCGCCACAGTTAGGATGCGCCGGGTACGCCAGGCAGTCGGCGACGCCCAGTTGCTGAAACGCATCGGCCATCTGGTGGCCAGTCACGATGAAAATAGTTCCGAGGACTGCCACGACTACGGCAATCGCCACAATCGCGGCGCGATGTTGCCGCCAGGTCAGCCAGATCATTGCCACACCTCCAACTCCGCCGCGTCGGCTTCTCGCGCGGATGGCGCGCCATCCGATTGTCCGAGATAGGCCAGCACAATCTCCTCGAGGCTCACGTTCGCCACCTCCCAGGTGGGGTCGCTCAGCAAGCCATCAGTGCGCACGAGCAGCTGTGTCTGGCGCGGCGTCGAATACTCTTCGACGATGGCGGCGACGCCCGCGATGGTCCCCGGCGCGCGGCGTCCTGTCGCCGTCAGCCGCTTGTGCATCCGCACGATCTCGCTGATCTCGCCGACGAGCTGCACCCGCGCCGCCGATAGGATGATGAGGTAATCGCAGACCCGCTCCAGGTCGGCGATGATGTGCGACGAGAGCAGCACCGTCACGCGCCCTTCCTCGCCAATCTCTGAGAGCGCCCGCAGGAAGTCGCGCCGCGCCAGCGGATCGAGACTGGCGACCGGCTCGTCCAGCAGCAGCAGGTCGGGCTGCTTGGCGAGCGCGAGGGTCAGCGCCAGTTGCGCCTGCTGGCCGCCAGAGAGCTTGCCCACCGGGCGGTCCAGCGGGACGCCGAGCCGTTGCATTCGTGTCTTTGCTAGCGCATCGTCCCAGTGGGGATTCAGCTTGCGCCCCAGCGTCAGTGTCTCGGCCACGCTGAAATTGCGGTAGAGCGGATGGTCCTGGGCGACGAAGCCGACACGCGGGCGAGCGCTCTGTGGCGGCGCGCCAAAGACCCGCACGCTGCCAGTCGTCGGGGTGAGCAGTCCCACCGCCAGGTGCAGCAGTGTCGTCTTGCCCGCGCCATTCGGGCCGACGAGCGCCGCCACCCGCCCGGCGGGAAGCTGGAACGAGCAGTCGCGTAGCGCCCAGGCGCGCCCGTAGCGCCTCCCCAGGTTTTCTGCCTCCAGCGCGTGATTCGTGACTGTCATTCGGGCATCCTCCTTCACGGCAGGGTATTTGAGCCTGCGAAGGCCACTCTAGCTGCCCGAGATGACCACGACATGACACCGCCTGTCATCTTGCTGTCATCAAGGTGTGCCATACTGAGGCAAAAAGCGATGCGTGGGCGAGATGGTAATTATCCCAACTCCGCAGCATGAGGGTGCTTGGCGTGTTGTTCAGGTACTCGGTGCGGTGGTGTATCCTGCGTCTGGGAGCCCGCGGAGGGCAGCCGCGCGAGCCGAGGCACGAGGCGAGAAGCGCGCAAGGGCGCGCGGAGCGGCAGCGGCCCGGAAGGCGGGCTTCGCGGTTGCGCTTGCGCAACCCTTAGGCGCGGCTTCAGCCGCCAGCGCTCAAGGAGATCGGTTTCATGGGTGATCTGCGCTTTGGATGGCATATGCCGTCTTGCCCGGTTGACGGCAGCAGCGCCGCCGTCTTTCTCGATCAGCTTCAGCGGGCGCTGGCGCATCTTCAGCCGCACTTCGACTCCGTGTGGGTGGATGACCATGTCGTCCCTGGCTCATCCTGGTTGCCCAATGAGACACCCTACCTGGAATGTTTGACGACGATTGCCTATCTGGCCCCGCTGTACCCGGATCTTCAATTTGGTAGCAGCGTCTTGTGCCAGTCGTACCGCAACCCAGCCTTGATGGCCAAGATGGTCGCCAACCTTCAATGGCTGACTGGCGGGCGTTTCCTCTTTGGCATCGGGGCGGGCTGGATGCGGGAGGAATATCGGGCCTACGGCTTCGACTTTCCGGCGGCCTCCGCGCGTGTCGACCAGATGGAAGAGGCCATCCAGATCGTCAAGCTGCTGTGGACGCAGTCGCCCGCCAGTTTTGCGGGCAAATACTACCAGATCGACAACGCCTATTGCGCGCCGCGACCTGACCCAATACCGCCCATTTTGATCGGCGGCGGTGGTGAGCAGAAGACGCTGCGTGTCGTCGCTCGCCATGCCGATTCGTGGAACCTGCCCGGTGGCACGCTGGAAAACTTACGCCCGCAAGCTTGAGGTGTTGCGCGAGCATTGTCAGGCGGTAGGACGTGATTTTGATGACATCGTCAAAACGTGGTCCCCAGAGGCCATCGCCATCGCCGCGACGGAGGAGGCCGCCCAGCAGATAGCGGCGACCTCACCCTATCAGAAGGATGTGATCATCGGCACGCCGCGCCAGGTTGCGGAGCAGATCAAGCCCTTCGTTGACCTCGGCGTAGAACGACTCATCGTCCGCATCATTGATTTTCCAAAGATGGATGGCCTGGACCTGTTCGTCCAGGAAGTCATGCCATTGCTACGCCAGTGAAACGCCGCTATCTCGCCGTCTTGAAGCCAGTCCATCCTGGCAGTGTGGAATAAGGCGCTGTTCATGGGTTCAACGTATTATCCAGGCAATCGGCGCATCTCCCTCTGGGAGCCCGCGAAGGCGGGCTTTGCCGCCGAAGGCGCTTAGGCGCGGCTTCAGCCGCCAGCCACTCTAGGAGCACACCGACATGCGCGTCTTGCTCGTCGAAGATGACGCTCGCCTGAGCGCGTCGCTCGCCGCCAGCCTGGGCGACGCGGGCTACGCGGTGGACGTCGTGGGCGATGGCGAACAGGCCGAGCTATTCGCCGAGTCCACGCCCTACGACGGCATCATCCTGGATGTCATGCTGCCCAAACGCGATGGCGTGCTGGTCTGCCGTACATTGCGCGCCCGGGGCCTGACCACGCCGATTCTCATGCTGACTGCCCGCGACGCCATCGAGGACCGCGTGCAGGGGCTGGATAGTGGCGCCGACGACTATCTCGTCAAGCCGTTCGCGCTGCACGAGCTACTGGCGCGGCTGCGTGCCCTGTTGCGGCGGAATGCGCCGAGCAAGACAGGCGCGCTCACCCTCGGCGACCTCAGCGCCGATCCGGCCACACACACCGTCACTCGCGCCGGGCAGTCCATCACGCTCTCGACGCGGGAGTTCGCCCTGCTGGAGTACCTGCTGCGGCATCCCCGGCAAATCCTGACGCGCGAGATGATCGAGAGCCACATCTGGAACTACGATTTCATGTGTGCGTCCAATGTGGTCGATGTTTATGTGCGCCGCCTGCGCCGCAAGATTGACGATCCCTTCCCGGAGAAGATGATCGAGACGGCGCGCGGCCTCGGCTACCGTATCCGGCCACCCGACGCGCCGGAGCAAGGATCACCGTAATGTTGGCGCGACACCCAGCCCGCTTTTTCAGGAGCGTGCGCTTTCGTCTCACGCTGTGGTACCTTGCCCTGCTGGCGGTCATCATCGGCGCGTTCGGCCTGACGGTCTACGTATCCCAGGAGCATACCCTCGCGACGCAGTTCGACGACCTGCTGCGCACGCGCGTCCAGCAGATCGCGCTCAGCTATAACGCCACGACGCAACAGCTCGACGTCACACCCACAGTTCCGCAGAAACCCGCGACTGCCACCAAGATCAGCGCCGCGACGCGCGGGCTAAATATCAACGAGGTTGGCGTGCTGCTCTCACCCCAGGGCCATGTCTTGCAGGATCTCGGTGGCCTCACGCCAGCCAGTGTCAATGCTATCGTCAGCCTCACCCTTAAAGCGGCGACCGATACCACGCGTGGCTCGCTGGCCCTGGCCAGCCTCCCCAACGAGACGCTCACGCTGGCGACGACCGGCAAACCCGACGACTATGGCCTCGTCGGCATGTCCATTGTGCAGCAGCAGCGTGTGGTAGCCTATCTGGCGTTCGGCATGCCCACGCATGGATTCTCACAGCAGCTCTCCAGCCTCGCCATGACGCTGTTGATCGCGGGCGTGCTGGTGCTGCTGCTTGCCGCGATGGGAGGCTTCTGGCTCGCGGGTCGGGCGATGCGCCCAGTCCAGGCAATCACCGTGGCGGCCCAGCAGATCGAGGCGAACGACCTGAGCCGCCGTCTGGCGCTCAAGCGGCGCGATGAGCTGGGCGAGCTTGCGGATACCTTCGACCACATGCTCGACCGGCTGGAAAGCGCCTTTACCCGCCAGCGCCAGTTCACCGCCGACGCCAGCCACGAGTTGCGCACGCCGCTGACGATCATCGAACTGAAGTCGAGCCGTTTGCTGGAGCAGGGCGACCTGACCGACCGCCAGCGCGCCGACCTCACGGTGATCCAGCAGGAGCGCCAGCACATGACCGATCTCGTGGACGACCTGCTGTTTCTGGCGCGGGCCGACGCCGGATATGCCAGGGCGCGGCACGAACTCGTGCATCTCGATGAGCTGATCCTCGAAGTCGTCGAGCGTTTCGCGCCGCTGGCCCAGGAACGATGCCTTCGCGTCGAGGTGGGCGACCTGCCCGACCTGGCGGTGTTCGGGGATCGCCTCTATCTGCTGCGGATGCTGGGCAATCTGGTCGAGAACGCGCTGAAGTACAGCGGCCCGGATGGCACATGCGTCCGGCTGGAACTGGCGCGCTGCGAGCAGAACAACACACCCTGGGCGCGCCTCATCGTCAGCGACGATGGGCTGGGCATCCCCGTCAAACACCTGCCGCACGTCTTCGAGCGCTTCTATCGCGCCGATGTCTCGCGCACCCATTCCGACGCCGCATCCGCTGATGCGAGCGAACGCGCGGGCAGCGGGCTGGGCCTCGCCATCGCCCGCTGGATAGCTCAGGCGCACGATGGCGACATCACCATCGAATCCAGCGCGGACAATGGCACGGTTTGTACTGTCATGCTGCCGCTCGCTGCTGGCGACTGATGAACTTGTACTTTTTCGTCCGAACACCATCGGCGAATTAGGGACGAGGGAAATTAGCCGCAGCCTTCAGGCCGCGAACCGGCCCCAAGCGCGCTGTTCGGCTTCAATTTTGAAACTCATCAACCGCCCGCGCCCTGTTCATGCCAGCCCTTTCGTCAGCCGGTCGGCTATCCGCGTTGGCTCGGGCAGGCGATAGCCGCGCGTGCAGCGCAGGACAACCTCGACGGCGAGCGGAAGCGTAATCCGGTAGCCCAACGAGACGAAGACCGGCTTGACGCGCGCCCTGGTCCGCACGACCCGGCCAATTTCCTCGCGTCCGCTCATCAGCGGCGACCACGCGCCCGGCACTGGCCCCGGCTCGTCATACCTGCCGGTCAGGCGCGACTTGGCGCAGCCGATGCTGGGCTGATCCAGGTAAGCGCCCATGTGGCGGGCGAGACCCAGGCGGCGTGGGTGCGCGTAGCCCTGCCCATCGAAGATCAGCAGATCGGGCTGCGTGCGCAGTTGCTCGAACGCCGCCAGCACCACCGGCCCCTCGCGAAACGCGAGCAGCCCCGGAATATAGGGGAACGTTACCTCGCTGGTCGCGGTCACCTCCTCGATGAGCGCCAGGTCGGGGAACGAAAAGACGGCGATGGCTGCCCGTCCAATCTCGTGGTATGAAACGTCTATCCCGGCGACGGTATGAATCTGGTCGAGCGTGATTGGCCCATCCCGCTCGGCCAGGGATATCTCGGCGCGCAGACGCTGCTGAATCGCGATGGCCTCATCCGGCGAAACATCCCAACGATGCCGTCTCGCCATGTCTGGTAAAATATCCACACATCACCTCATTACGTCGGCTACTTGTGGCCAGGAACAGTTTGCTTCATACCATACAGCAGGAGCAACCGATGGACACCGCACCCACCGCACCCACCGCAATCGCCCCAACCCACGACGACCTGCACGATGACATCGCCAGCCGCATGCCAGCGATGGTCGCGCGCCGCCGTCACTACCATATGCATCCTGAACTCTCGTTTGAGGAGCACGAGACCGCCGCGTCTATCGCTGCCGCCCTGCGCGAGGCCGGGCTGCAAGTGACCGAAGGCGTCGGTGGTGAGGGTATCGTCGGCCTGCTCACCGGCACGGCTCCCGGCGCGGAGAACGGGCCGACGCTGCTGGTCCGAGCCGATATCGACGCGCTGCCCGTGACTGAAGAGAACGACGTCGAGTATCGCTCGCAGACGTCGGGCATAATGCACGCCTGCGGCCACGATGCCCATATCACCATCGGACTCACGCTGGCCGAGGTGCTGGCGGCCCGCCGCGATCAACTTGCTGGGCGGGTCAAGTTTGCCTTCCAGCATGCTGAGGAGAAGGTGGGCGGCGCCGATCCGATGATCGAGGCTGGCGTGATGTGCAACCCCGACGTGGACGGCGTCATCGGCCTGCACGTCTGGTCGCCCGGCCCCGTCGGCGAGATCTCGATCCAGTCGGGCGCGGTGATGGCGAGCGCCGACGAGCTATTTCTCACGGTGCGCGGACGCGCGGGCCACGGCGCGTTGCCCCACTTCTGCGGTGGACCCCGTCATCGTCGCGGCGCAGATTATCACCGCGCTACAGACGCTTGTCAGCCGCGAGATCGCGCCGCTGCATACCGCCGTGCTGACGTTTGGCTCGATTCACGGCGGCACTGCTGGCAACATCATCGCCGACGAAGTGAAGCTTGTCGGCACGCTGCGCACCTACGACGCGGAGGACCGCGAATATCTGATCCGCCGCATTGGCGAGATGGCCAGCGAAGTAGCCGAAGCCATGCGCGCGACGGTCGAGTTCCGTGTGGGCGCTGGCTGCCGCGTCGCCGTCAACGATGCGGCGATGACCGAGCTGGTGCGGCGGGCGGCGATTGCGACCGTCGGCGCGGACCATCTTCCCGGCGGCGACCAGCGCATCTCGGCCAGCGACGACATGGCAAGCTTCCTCGCGGCCGCGCCTGGCTGCTACTTCTTCGTCGGCGCCGCTAACGCCGAGCGCGGCATCACAGCCCCGCACCACAGCCCGCGCTTCGATATTGACGAGGGCTGTCTGCCCATCGGCGTCGAGACGATGGCCCGCGCCGCACTGGAGTATCTCGCGCCAAAGCAGTAACAACTCCCATAGATTGTTATTGCGGCAGTGTCGCCAAAGGACGTTTACATGACCGAATCGACCAACTGCATCCTGTTTGCTATCGTCATCATGCTGTTTGCGATGGTCCTCGAACTGATCTCGACTGACCTGGGCTTCCTCGTAGTGATTATTGCGCTGGTCGGGCTGGGATTCGGTCTGTATGGCCTGTTCGGGAAGGCGATAGCTGAGGCGATGGCTGAGCCGCGCGATCAGCAATGAACGTAGTGTCAGGAGATACACACGATGTCCTACCGCCCGATTCCACCCACACCGCTGGTCGCCGGGTTGCCCGCGACGGTCCCGTTTGTCGCGCCCGAGGCGTTGCAGCGCCAGAGCGGGCGGACGTTTCGGCTGCGACTGGGCGCGAACGAGAGCAACTTCGGCCCGTCGCCGCAGGCGCTCGCTGCCATGCGGGAGGCCGCTGGTCGCGTCAACTGGTACTCCGACCCGGAAAGCTATGAGCTACGGGTCGCGGTGGCCGCCCTGCACGGCGTCGCGACGGATGAAATGGTCTTCGGCAGCGGTATCGACGATCTGCTGGGGCTGGTCGTGCGCACCTATCTCAGCCTCGGCGAGGTCGCCGTCACCTCGCTCGGCGCGTACCCGACGTTCAACTATCATGTGGCGGGCTATGGTGGTCGGCTGGAGCGCGTTCCCTATCGCGATGATCGCAACGACCTGGACGCACTGGCGGCGGCGGCCCACCAGCATCACGCGCGTATTGTTTACCTCGCCAACCCCGACAACCCCACCGGCTCCTGGTATGCCGCCGATGCCATCCGCGCGTTTCAGGATGCCCTGCCCGAGGGCTGCCTGTTGATGCTGGACGAGGCCTATATCGAGTTTGCGCCCATCGGTGAGGTACTTCCCCTGGATATTGGCGATCCGCGTATTATCCGGCTGCGCACGTTCTCCAAAGCCTATGGCATGGCGGGCGCGCGTCTTGGCTACGCGCTTGGCCCAAGGGAGATGATGAGCGCCTTCGACCGTATCACGCTCCACTTCGGCATCAACCGCGTCGCGCAGGAGGGCGCGCTCGCCGCGCTGGCCGATACCGCCTATCTCGCGCACGTCGTTGCGGAGGTGGCGCGTGGACGTGACGAGTACGCCGCACTCGGGGGCGAGTTGGGGCTGACGCCGCTGCCCTCACACACCAACTTCGTCACGTTCGACACCGGCAGCCCGGCACGCGCGAAGGCGCTGGTCGCGGAGCTTGCCCAGCGCGATGTCTTCATCCGCATGCCCGGCGCGCCACCGCTCGACCGCTGCATCCGCGTCACCGTCGGTACTGCCGAGGAGCGTAGCCTGTTCGCCGAGATCCTGCGCGCCACGGCGCCGGAGATCCCGGAGACGGAAAACCGCTGACATCATCGAGGATGGAGGCCCAGGGAAGCCGACGCGCAGGGATGCGTCAAAACCAATGGACTGCTAAGAGTAACTTCTGGTGCAGATGTCCGTATACTCTGTTGGCACGCTTTCGGAAATGCAGTCAGCCGGTGTCTCTCCGACCGCTGTCGGCTGCCTTGTGAGGACGTGGATGGGAGGGTTTCGTCACGTTATGAACGATCCGTATAGATTTGGTGGGGCAGACCCGAATCAGACGACCGAGTATGACCCCACGGCGATGGATGACTTATACGCTGACCCGACGCAGGATTATCCCTATCCCAACCAGCAGACGTATCCGCCGCGCCCAGCCAGATACAACCCGCTGGACGATCAGTCTACGATTCTGCACGCGCCAACGCAGGTGCCAGCGCCAGTGAGGGCGCCATCCAGGGCTCGGCCTGTTCCCGTTCCCCGCCCGCGCCCGCGTGTGACGCCCGACCGCCGCGAAGGCATGGCGCGCGCCAGTCTCTGGCTCGGTATTATCAGTGCGGCGGTCAGCCTGATTCCCGTCTGCGGCATCGTGGCGCTTTTCCCGGCAGCCATGGGCATCGCATTCGGCTGGCTCGGCCGCAGCTCGCGGCGGCGCGGCATGGCCTGGGCGGGCATGTTGCTCTCGATGCTGGCCATCGCCGCGGCCCTGGCCGTCGTCGTCTAGGCGGTTAGGCGGTATAGAGCGCCTGATATTCGGGCAGTTCGTAGAGCGAGGTCAGGTCAGAGTCCACCTTCGACCACTCGGTCAACTCCGGGTTGACCGCCAGCGCCTCGCGTACCTGCGCAATCGCTTCGGCTGACCGCCCGCGCTTGGCATAGAAGCAGCCGAGATTGTAGACGGCATTGGCATACTCTTCGCCCTTGCCGAAGAGGTCGCGAATGAACGTGACCGACTCGATCTGCACCTGCTCGGCCGAGGCGTCATCGCCGCGCTCCTCGTGCATCTGCACCAGATGTTCGATTGGGTGGAGGTAGATATTGCTGATGGTCGAGGAGGCGAGCGAGCGCCCATTTGTCCAGGGAAAGCGGTTGGGGTCGGTCAAATCTTCGTCGGTGACGCGCGCGATGGCCGCCGCGTCATCATCCAGCGCCCGCATCGCGTTAGCCCAGACAACGTCCCACGGCTCGTCGCGGTGTTCCAGGAAGACGACGTCGTTTTCCGCGGGCGGGTCGGGCGGATTGCCGGTGGCGATTGCCTCCAGACGCCGCGCCTGATAGGCCTGCCAGACGGCGAGATGCACAAAGTGGTCTTTCGGCGCCCAGACCTCGACCGTACCGATGGCGGCGCGTGCGCCTTCGTCGAAGAAGTCTGCCAGCGTCTGCTCCAGTGCGCGGGCGCGGTCGACAACCGTCAGCAACGCATCGCGTCTGGTCGGTGGGGTGTTGGTGTGCGTTGTATCCATGCAATCATTTCTCCAACGTGAAGCATACTACAGCCACGTACCTGCTACGACGTGCGCCATCACCCCAATATTACTCCATATCACGGCTGGCGTGCCGCCTCCCATTCACTCCGCAGCAGCCCCATGACGACCACATCACGATAAGCGCCGTCGGTATACTCGTCCTCGCGCAGCAATCCCTCGCGCTGGAAGCCACAGGCTTCGTAGCAGCGTAGCGCGCGTTCATTGGTCGCCAGCGTTTCGAGCTTGATGCGGCGGAAGTTGAGAATACGGAACGTCCAGTCGAGAAATGTCTCGATGGCGTCGCGTCCGTATCCACGACCGAGGTACTCAGGCTCGTGGATGGAGATACCCAGCTCGCCGCTGCCCGCGCGCCGGTTGGCGTGAGGATGCAGTGAAATGGAACCGATGATCTTGCCATCGGCCTCGATGACGAATTGATGTTGGTCGTGACTCTCCAGGTTTTTGTCGAAGTTCTTCTCCCAGAGGGCCAGCGGTTCCGGCTGCCAATCGCCATCGCTGAGCAGCACCAGGTCAACGTTTTGTGTCAGCGCGTGCAACTGCTTGAGATCCTCGCGCTCGATGGGGCGCAGGGTCACTTTCTTGCCGCGAAGCATAGAGCCATTCCTTTCTCTCACAGCGTTCCACGCTCATACCCTGTAGAGCGCGTTAAGGCGCGGAGTCAGGGCTATTCTATCCTGGAAAGAGAGAAAGCGGTGGCCAGTTTTCTGCCAGAGGATTTCGATGCTATGCCGCGTCACTCGCGGGCAGGGCACGCGGCTTGTTCATTCCCCGGAGCGACGGGTTGACCAGCAGGCTTACCGTGGCGAGGGTGTAGATAGCGCCGAAGAGCAGCAGTGATGCCATGATGCCGATGCCCGGCACGATAGCCCCGGCGATGAGTCCGCCCAGCGGCGAGCCAAGCATCGCTCCTGCCGTCAGTACGCCGAAGACCCGCGCCCGCAGTCCGGCGGGCACGCGCTCATAGGCAACCGTATCGAAGATGGGGTTGATCGCCCCGATGAAGAGTCCGCAGACCGCGAACAGCGCCACCAGCACGAATGGACGTGAGGCAAAACCGACCGTCACGAAGAAGCGGCACGCGCCGCCCAGTGTGAAACAGAGGCCAAGTGTCAACTGACGGGGCAGCCGGTGTCCAATCGCTCCGAAAATCACCGTACCCAGAAAGGCCGCGCCGCCGGTCGCCGCGACCATCGCCCCGAACCAGACCGCGCTATCATAGGTCTGCTTGACGAATACAGGAAGCATCACCTCGGAATTGCCCGCATCAAGCAGATTCGTCACCAGCACGACCAGTATCGGCCAGAGCAGCACCGGATCGCTGCGAATAAACGCAAATCCTTCCCGCAGCCCGGCCAGAAAACGCCTGGACGCCTTCGTATCGCCGCCCACCTCTGGCTCAGGGGCGGGCAGCGCGGCCGAGGCGATTGCTGGCACGAGACGACCGATGACGAGCGCAGAGAAGGCGAACGAGGCGGCGTCGATCCAGAGCAGATTGCCGGAGCCGATAAAGACGATCAGCAGACCCGCCAGCGGCGCGCCGATAAAACGTGAGAGCCGGGTCGCGCCATCGGCGGCGGCGGTTGCGCGCTCCATGCGCACATGGGCAAGGTCGGCCAGATCAGGTACTATCGCCGCGCGCGCCGTCGCGCCGGGTGTCGTCAGCAGGCCCGCCAGAAAGACGAGCACGAGCAGCGCCCAGAACGGCAGCCCCACAGTCTCATAGAGCAGCGGAATCAATCCAACACAGATCGCGCTCGCCAGATCGCTCACTACACTGGCCCGCCGGAAGCCGAGCCTATCCACGACGGGGCGACCAAGCAGCGCCGACGCGGCGACCGCGGCGGTGCTGAAGAAGGCGGCCACCCCTGTCTGTACCACACTACCGGTCGTTTGCAGCACGAACCAGGGTACCGCCATAAACATCAGCACATCGCCGACCGCCGAGACGACGTTCGAGGTATAGAGCGCGTAGAGTGGCGCGCGGCGGGCGGGTTGATTGGCGACGATCTCCGTGGTCATAATGCCTCCTTCTCTGGTGAGTAACTTATAACATGGCTAATGAATAAAGTCAATATAGCAATTGATTTTGTTAACTTAATTGCTGGTGACATGGTCCTGCGATGGAAAGGCATCTCTAGAGTTGACGGCGGCCAGGCGACGTGCGATACTCGCGATGGAATTACTCATGCTGTGAATAGTCAGGGGGTGAGGAAAGCGATGGACGCCACCAGCCGCCAGTCGAATACGCCACCTGATGGCCTGGAGTATGCCCTGCTCAGCTTGCTGCGACGCGAGCCACTCCACGCCTATGAGATGTACCAGCGGCTCCGGCGTGGTGAATCACTGGGGCATATCTGGCAGCTCAAGCAGAGCCACCTCTATGCGCTGCTGGCCCGGCTGGAGGAGCAGGGGCTGATCGCTGGCGCGACCGAGCTTCAGGGCGCCCGCCCACCACGCCGGATGCTGGCGCTGACCGAGGCCGGGACGGCTGCCTATACCGCCTGGGTGACGACACCCGTGCAGCATGGGCGCGACTTCCGCCTGGAGTTCCTGGCGAAACTGGCCTGCGCCGCCAGCGAGGGTCAGCCCACCGTCGCGGCGCTCATCTCCATCCAGCGCGAGACCTGCGAAATCTGGCTGCGTGACCTCAACGAACGCATCGCCGCCCTCCCCAATCAGCCGCCCTATGACCGCCTCGTCCTCGAGTTTCGCGCGGGACAGATCGCGGCCATCCTCAGTTGGCTGGAGCGCTGTGGAGAGGAGTTGCTGCCACCGAGCTAGCGGGCTGGATGCGACCACAGACCACCGACGACACCGGGACTTTTCAACGTTCAAAAAGGAGCGACGATCTCATGCATCAAATGCCATCCACGACGACGCGCGCACCTCATTCCCGGCGAACCTCACTGCTCAAGCGGCTGCTCCTGGCCTCTGTGCCGGTAATGCTCATCGCCCTGACGCTGGCGGGCTGCGGCGGCTCGACCCCGACAGCCGCATCAACACCAGCGCCAGTGAAGCTGAACGTCTTTGCCGCGGCCTCGCTCCAGGCGGCGTTCACCGATATTGGCAAGGCGTTTTCACAGGCGCATTCCAATGTCACCGTCACGTTCAACTTCGCGGGGTCTGATGCGCTGGCGACCCAGATCAACCAGGGCGCGCCCGCCGATGTCTTCGCCTCGGCGAACGCTACCCAGATGAATAACGTCGTCACGCCGGGCAATATCGATGGCAGCGCCGTGAAGACAATGGCGCACAATCGGCTGGTGGTCATCTACCCAACGGCGAATCCCGCGAATATCCAGGCCTTGCAGGATCTCGGCAAGTCCGGGGTGAAGGTGGTTCTGGCGGCGAACACGGTGCCAGTAGGCCAGTATGCGGTGCAATTCCTGGGTTTGGCGGCTGCCGACCCATCGTTTGGCGCGAGCTATAAAACCAACGTGCTCAAGAATGTTGTCTCCTATGAGACTGATGTGAAGTCGGTGCTTTCCAAGGTTGCGCTCGGCGAGGCTGACGCGGGCATCGTCTATACCACCGATGCCGCCACCGAGACCGGCAAGGTCGGCACCATCGCGATACCCGACGCGCTCAATGTTATTGCGCTCTATCCGATCGGCGCGGTTAAGGCCTCGAAGCAGGCTGCCACCGCCCAGGAGTTCGTCGACTACGTGCTCTCGTCCGCTGGGCAGGCGACGCTCGCCAAATACGGCTTTATCGCCGGGAGCGAGGGCAAGCAATACAGCCCGCCAGCCGCGTAACGCGCGCTGGCTAGCTATCCAGACCAGAGGTTATGAGGCAGAAATCAACCGCGGTCCATGTCGAAGGCGCTTCCCGCGCCGCACCCAACGAACTCTTCAGGCGACGCCGCTATGCTGGCGCTGGCCTGAGGGGGTTCGTCGGGCGACTAGCGCTGGTGCTGGCGAGCCTGCCGCTGCTCATCTTCTTCATCCTGCCACTGCTGGCGCTGGTGTTGCGCGTGCCGCTGCGCGACCCACTGGCGGCCCTTACGGATCCAGCGGTGGCGCAGGCGATCCAGTTGAGCCTGGCGACGACGCTCGTCACGCTGGCGCTGACGCTGCTGGGCGGAACGCCGTTGGCGCTGTTGCTGGCGCGCAGGCGCTTTCCGGGGCGCGTGCTCGTGGAGACGATCATTGATCTGCCGGTGGTGCTGCCTCCCTCGGTTGCTGGCATCGCGCTGCTGGTGGCGTTTGGCCGCTTCGGGCTGCTCGGCGGCGTCCTGACTGCCTTTGGCATCACCCTCCCCTTTACCACGGCGGCGGTGATTATGGCGCAGTTGTTCGTCGCGGGGCCGCTCTATATCCGCACCGCCATTGGCGCATTCGGCGATGTCCACCGCGATCTCGAAGACGCCGCTGCGGTTGACGGCGCCGGACCACTCCGTATCTTCCGCTTCATCACGCTGCCGCTGGCCTTCGCGCCGCTCAGCGGGGGCGCGGTGATGACCTGGGCGCGCGCGCTGGGCGAATTCGGCGCGACGATTCTCTTCGCCGGCAATCTCCAGGGAATCACCCAGACCATGCCCCTTGCCATCTACCTCGGCTTCGAGCAAAACCTCAACGACGCGCTGACGCTCTCCATCTTGCTGCTCTTTGTCTCGTTCGCCGTCCTCTTTCTCGTCCGTGGCGTGCTGCGGCAGCGGACCGTTGATGTGGCGCGCTGAACAGACAGGCGGCACTATTGGTGCTATGGTATTCGCAGCGCCGCCCGCGATGATATACTATGGGCCGTGCAGGCGTGAAATTGGCCACCAGCGCCACAAGGGCTTCATGCGCCACAAGAGCAAGTATGCTGAGTCCAGGAAAAGGGGATCCGTATGGCCATCTGCTCACATTGCGGCAGACAGTCGCAGGCAAACGCGCTCAACTGTGAATTCTGCGGTTTCCCGCTCGCCGCTCAGGACGATGATATCTCCGGGCGAGATACAGTCTACACCTCGCCGCCAGCCGCCGAGAGCCAGGACGATGCGCAGGCGACCGCGGTCGGGCAACAGAATGGCGGGGCGCTGGCGAAGGTTGTTGTGCGCCCGCTGCAAGACGATGGCGAGGCGTCGCGCGAATTCGCGCTGACCGGCCAGAATATCTCCATCGGGCGCTCGCCCTCCTGCGAGATTGTGCTGGAGAACGATCAATTGACCTCGCGCCGTCACGCGCTCCTGCGTTACGATGGCACGCACTACACGATTGTTGATCTGGGCAGCAGCAACGGCACCTTCGTCAACGATACCGAGATTCGCGACGCCACGCCGCTCAGCCATGGCGACCGCGTTATCGTGGGCGAGCACGAATTGCTGTTTTCGACCAGTGTGGCCGGGGCGGCGCCCATCGCCGGTGTGGACCTAAACGGCGCTCCGCCCTCCTCGCCGCTGGCATCCACCGGAGCGCAGCCCGCCGTGCGAGCCGATCAACTGGAATCGCCCGCATCCGAGGCGAGTGATGTCGGCGATGTCGGCGATGTCGGCGACGTAGAGGCAGCCGCTGACGCCAACGGAGCCGATGAGGCCTACATGGCGACGATGATGACACAGGTCGAGCCAGCGCCCGCCGCCATGGCGGACCTCTCCAACGTGGCAGACACTTCGGATGTCGCCGATGTCACCGACGTTTCGGATGTTTCGGGTGTTTCGGATGTTTCGGGTGTTTCGGATGTTTCGGATGTTTCGGGTGTCGCCGACGTTTCGGATGTTTCGGACATCCCAGATATCGCGGACACGGCCAAATCGCCCAGGGTCTCGGTGGAGAAGGGAACCGCCGAGCCGGAGAGTGGCAGCGCGCCCGAAAGCCCGCCGCTGCTGGCCCGCGCGCCATCATCCGGCTCGCTGAGTCAGCCGGGCGGCGAGTTGGACCAGCTCCGGGCGCAACTGGCGCAACTAGCGGCAACCAGCGAGATAGTCGCGCAACACGCCTCGGAGGAGACCAATCTCAGCGAGCAGCGGCGTCAGGCGCTGGCCGAGACACGCGACCAACTGCACGCGATTCTGGCGGGCATACAAAATGCGTCGAATCAGACCAGCGCCGAGCCTGAAGACGCTGGTGATCTGACCGACCTGATCGCGCTGAGCCAGCAGGCCGCGGCTGACCCCAACCACCTGCAGAACGTCTCGCGGTTGGCGGAACACGCGACTGAAATCTCGAAGGCGCTCGAAGCGCTTCAGGCGCACCGCCTCCAGCCGCCACGGCCGAGCGCGGAAGAGAACGCGCTGGCGGAGTTGCGGGCGCTTCAGGCGCGCCTGGACGAGCTGGCCTAGACCCTGGCCCTGAGGACGTATGGCAGACACACGCGACTATGATGTGGTGGTGATTGGCGCCGGGCTGGGCGGGCTGCTTTCCGCTGCCCAGTTCCTGCGGCGCGGCCAGCGGGTGGCCATCGTCGAGCGGCTGGCGCATCCCGGCGGTCGCTTCACCGCCAAGACGTTCCACGGGGCGCAGGTCAGCACCGGCGCGGTCCATATGTTGCCCTTCGGCACCAACGGCGAGCTGGCCGCGATGCTGCGCGCGCTGGGCGTTCCCCATCACATCCACGACTCCGAGGTGTTCGCCTCGTTCCATGCGCGCGGACGCCAGTATGTCTGCCGCTCGGTGCTGCAACTGGCGCGAGTGCTGGGGCCGCGCCAGTTCGCTGAGTTCGTGCGGCTGGGCGGGGCGATGCTGCTGCGGCAGCCGCTGCCAGAGGAGCGCGGCCAGACCTACCGCGAGTGGCTGGATCGCCGCATCAGCCGGGCCACCTCGCCGGAGCTTTACGCCTACTTCGAGCGCGTCTGCCACTTCGCGCTCAGCGTTGATCTCGATGACGTGCTCTACCCGGAAATCGTCGAGACGACCAAGAACATGTTCCGCTACGGCGCGCCGGGCATTGTGGATGGTGGCTGCGCCGCGCTGACGGGCGAGCTGGAGCGGCGTGTCGTGGCGGGCGGCGCCGACCTGCGGCTGCAACACGACGTGATAGCCATCGAGCAGGCGGATGGCGCGGTTAGCGGTGTGCGGGTGCGCGCGAAGCCGACTGGCGACGAGGTTTTGCTACGCGCGCCGGTGGTCATCAGCAACGTCGGCCCCTGGGCGACGCGCCGACTGGTGGCTATCCCGGAGGGCGCGGCGGTTGCCGCCAGCGCGCTGGCGGCAACCGCCGCGCGCGAGCGCATCCCGCTGCCCAGCGGCGAGCACGATAGCTCGTCTGACATGGATCACCTGGCTCCACGCGCCGTCGCCAGCGGGCTAAAGGTCCACCTGCTCAGTGACGAGTCCATCATCCCCCATCGCGGCATCATGTACTGCCTGGATACCGAGCGCATCGCGGGCGTCGTCCAGCCCTCCAATAGCGACCGTCGCCTGGCCCCACCGGGCAAACATCTGCTCATCACCCATCAGCTCATGCGCGGCGAGGATGTGAATGTCGAGCGCGAGGCGGCCCGCGCCGATCTGCGGCGGCTCTTTGGCGACGACTTTGGCACGAAGGTGACGATTCTGACGATGAGCCAGTATCGCGGCGAGTGGCCGGTCAACCGCGCCATGCAGGGCCAGGATGTCTCGCCAGCAACTGGCGTCGCGGGCCTCTATCTCGTCGGAGACGCGGTCAAGCCCTCCGGCTACCTGATGGTGGAGGGCGTGGCCCAGAGCGTCAACGCGCTGCTCGATACGCTCGACGGCCCTACCGTCCCCGCGCCCCATACACCGCCGAAGCCACCGAGGCGGCGCGCTTTTCGCTGGCTGGTCGCGCCGCCACCGCCCCATCCCGGCTCGTAGACAATCGTCTTACTGTGCGCCTGCAACCATAGGCCAAAGGAGCGGCTTGCGTTGACACTGTGGTGCCTGGCGCATATCCTGACAGGGCGGCACGGAACACCAACGGCGATGTTCTCGCGACAATAGGACAAGCGGAACGGCTGTTTGGCAGCCATGCCGAGAAGGGACGCGAGATGGAGCGAGCCAGGGAGCGGCATATCATGCGCCAGCGCGCGCAACGGCAGCAACGGACCGTCGTGCGGGTGGCCCGAGGCACGGCAGAAATGGATACAACGGCTATGGGCGCAATGGCTGGTGGCGGGCACGAGAGCGACCGCGAAGATGCCTGCTATCAGATCGAGGGTGGGATTCCTCTCCGGGGCGAGGTGCGCAATAGTGGCGCGAAGAACGCCGCGACGAAGCTCATGGTCGCGGCGCTGCTGACCGAAGATCGCTGCACGTTGCGCAATATGCCCGCTGGCCTGGGCGATGTCACGATCACCGAAGAGGTGTTGCGCTCGCTCGGCGCCGAGGTCACGTGGCCGGAAGAGGGCACAGCCTCAGTGCGCGCCGTTCATCTCGATAACACCGTGGTGCCATTGGCGCTCGGTCGCAAGAACCGGCTGGCCGTGCTGACGACCGGCCCGCTGCTGCACCGCGCCGGGCACGCCGTCATCCCCGCTCCCGGCGGCGACCGCATTGGCCCGCGCCCGATCAACTTTCACCTCGATGGCTTGCAGCGGATGGGCGCTGTGATGGACTATCGCGACGGTCTCTACCATCTGCGCACCGATGGCCTGAAGGGCGCGCCGATTGAGCTGCCCTTCCCCAGTGTCATGGCGACCGAGACACTTGTCATCGCGGCGACGCTTGCCCGTGGTGTGACAATCATCTCTAACGCAGCCATCGAGCCAGAGATTATCGACCTGATCAAGTTCCTGCAAAAAATGGGCGCGATCATCGAGCAGCGCGTGGATCGCACGATTGTCGTCGAGGGCGTCCAGCGGCTGCACGGCGCGGACCACCGCGTGATTTCCGACCGCAATGAGGCGGTCTCGCTGGCCATCGCCGCCTATCTGACGCATGGCAACATCCGCGTCATCGGCGCGGACCAGGGGATGCTGCTCACCTTCCTCAATACACTCTATCGCGTCGGGCTGGATTTTACCGTCGATGATGACGGCATCACCTTCTTTGGCAGCGATACACCACCCCGCTCAATCGCCCTCGAAACCGACGTGCATCCCGGCTGCCGGCCTCGCCGCCCTCGTCGCGGACCCGCACGTCACTGATCGGCGGGATGTCGGTCCAGCGCAACGGTGTACCGATGACGGCCCGGTCGCCGACGACGCTGACCGGCGTGTACCAAGCACCATCAGATGCACTTGGGTTCGGTCGCCGACCCGCCGGACCCGGGAGGAAGAGTTCCAGCGAGCTCATGTCCGTGTGGCGATTTTGGCTCCCGGGGCGAGATCCAGCCGCTTCAGGGAGAGGATGAGACTAAACGCCGTTCGGCGGCGGCACCCAGGTGATCTGCACCCCGCCGCTCACCTCCTCGAGCCCCTGTAGTGTTACGGCGCGCGGAGCCTCGGCCGGCATCGCCGAGACCTCGACCCCGTCTGTCAGGTCGTGCCCGTACCGAACGCGGACGCGATAGTCGTATCGCTGTCCGTTGACGACGTTGGTGTCGACCAGCCCATCCGCGCCCGCTTTGATCGTCACGGTCCCCTCCGAAGAAGACCGCTCGACGTCGACCGCCGCGTTGGCGGACGGCAGCGCCCAGCTCAATCTCACCTCACCCGAGCTCACGGTCGAGTGGACGTCTGCAGCCTCGAACGCCGTCAGCAACGGCCCGACGGTCGCCGGTGCCGACGCCGACCCCGCCGGCTGGGCAAACACCGAGTAGGCCACCGTCAGCCCGGCCTCGACCGCCGAATCGAGCTGTGCTGTGCCAGTCGTTGTCCCGCCCACGGCCTCGCCGTGGCTCGGGTCCCTCGGCGCTCGTCCGGCGCGCGGAAGACGAGGTAGCCGCTACTCCCGGGGAGGATGCGGGGCCCAGTGCAACTGCACCGCGCCATCTACGAGATGCGCCTCCACCTGGGACGGCGGCTGAGGCGGGATCTGGCTCGAAGCCCTTTGCGCGGGCTCGCAGTCCGCCGCGAGAACCAGGATCTCGGCGAACACGCCGCTCGCGCTGAGCATCGGCCGTCTCCGCGCGTGCGGACGCGAGACGCTTCTCACGACCTCGAGATCATCCGCGAGCTCCCGCTGCACTTCCGCGGGGAGCTGACCGCCGTCTTCGACGTCAGCTGCCTGCTGGTCGAGGGTATGAACGGCCGACCTCGCCGCGTAGAGCCGCCGCTGGCTCAACGCCTCCCGCACCGCCCGCCACAAGCCGAGCGCCGTGGATCGCCGCCTGGCTCTGCGCCGCGAGCTCTGATGCTTCGCCGGACTGCGGATCGAGCTCCAGCGCAGCTGCCGCGCTGCGCGCGGCCTGATCCGGCCTGCCGACGTCCCCATGCACCCGGCCTCGCGCAGCAGCATGTCGAGCTGGAGGGCGGCCTGCAACGAACGCTGGCAATACCGGCATACAGCGTCGCCGCGTGGGATGTCGCGGTCGCAGCCCGGACATGACCGGTACAGCGCGCCCCCGCACGAGAGGCAGTGAGCGTTCCGGACCCGATTAATTCTTTCGCTCGGCACCGCCGGGCAGATGATGGTTTGCGCCCGCGTCCCGTCTCGCGAGAGATCGACTCTCCGGTCTTGGCGCTGGCCGCGCACAGCAGGTCGATCACCTCGTGCGCGTAGGCATCCGTGAGCCCGCTGGAGACCGCCATCTGGAGCAGCTGCTCGTTCTCCTGAGCGTTGATGTGCCCGTCCATTGTCATCGACCGGAAGTCGACCTCGAGCTCCTTATGCACCGCTCCGACGACGGTCGCGCAGTAGCGGTCGATCGACTCCTTACTGTTCAGGTGTGCCTTCGCCAGCTCAAGCACGCGCCGACCGGCGGTTCCCGTAATCGCTGTCGCGCTTTACTTGCGTGTTCAGCTTCTCCTCGAGCGCCGTGATGGCGAGAGGGCACGCGTGCGGATCGGCATCCATCTGCAGACCAAGGGCCTCGAACAGCGAGCGGACCTCGGCCGGATTGCCCTCTTCGCGGGCACGCGTGTCCTGAAAGCGCCGGAGCTGCTGGCGGATCTGGTTCGCTAGCGTGGAGCTGAGTGGCGCCGCCGCCGCCGCGCGCTTCATCTCGACGCGGCCCCAGCGCTCTCGACGCATCATCGCGTCGACGTAGGCGTTCGTCTCCGCCTCCGTCAGTCCAGAGAGCTTTCCGAGCGCCACCAAGCGGGGCCGCTCCTCGTCGGGGATGCCGCCATGCGCCTTGTGCAGTCCGCGCAACGCTGTGTCCACCCCTCGCATGCGCACGGCCGTACGGCGCTCCCGGTCGGACTCCACTTCCGCTGCGAGCCCCCGGCGCCTGGTGCCGTCTCCGAGCTGACCGAGGAGCGTGTTGTGATCCTTGATCATCGCGGTGATCAAGGTCCCGACCGGAGGTGGAAGTGTCTGGTTGTTGTTCCAGAACCGGCGCACTTCCTCCATGCGCTGATCGATCACGTCATCGTCGTTGTCTGCAAGATCGAGCAGGTAGCGCTCGAACGGATCGGGCAAGCCGCCCTTGGCGTAGGGCTGGAGCACCAGCCTGGTGTACGTCTTCGAATCGAACGGCTGCACGACGAGGTGACGTCAGGCCTTGCGAACGATCGAAGCCATCTTCTCCCTCGACTCTGCGATCTCGGCTTCCGTCGTGCCGCGACCGATGTCCTGCTGGAGGACGAGCGGAGCCGGCGCACCCTCGTGCGCCGCGCTCACGACGAGGCGGCCGGATTGGCTCATCTCAAGTCGAACCTGGACTTTCGTGCCCCTCGGGAATCCCGGTGGCAAAGGCCCGAGTTCCCCTTCAGCCACCTGCTTGTTCGAGCTCATCTCCGTGTCCTCTTCCGGGGTTGCCTGCTGCCAGACCACGACCCGAACGCTCGCCTGATCGTCGAACCTCGTATAGAAGGTGTCCTCGACCGTGGCGGGCAAGGTGTTGTTGCGGTGGAGCATGAACGTGACGACCTCGCGATCGTCGGCATCGAACGCCTGAACGCCAAAGCCTTGAGAGCAGACGTTGGTCGCCACCGTCGTCGCCAGCTTCGCAACGGCCTCCTTCCGAAGGCCGGACTCGGCCGCCGCCTGCGCGACAGCCGCGTCCAGCGTCTCAGGCGCCACCTCGTTGAGGTTCTCCGGGGTGACGTCTTTGTGACCTTGCTCCTTGAGAATGTCAACGATGGTGGCCGCGATGTCGGCCTTCTGACCCCACAGGGCGGCACCCTTCGCGACGGCCAGATTGGGCTCGTGGAGCTGAGGCTCCCGGCCGGTCTCCTCACGGATCCGCGCTGGGACCTGCGGCATAAGCGAGGAGCCTCCCACGAGCAGGATTCGCTCGATCGTCGGGCTCCCAAGGCTCGCCGCGGCGTCGAGGCACGCCTTCATCTTCGTGATGGTCTGCGACAGGAGCTCCCGGGTCGCCTCCTCGAACTCCTCCCGCGTTACCTCGACGATGCCTATCGTCGCACCGGACGTCACGCGGGCCTTGGCCGTCGGGCTGTTCGACAGCTTGCGTTTGCCGGCCTCGGCTTCGATCTTGAGCTCAGCCAAAGCGGATGGATCGAACATCGGATCGTCGGCGTCCGGGTTCTCCTCCATGAACCGTTGACGGATCACCTCAACGAGGTGCTGGTCCCAGTTGTCGCCCCCAAGCTCATGATCGCCATCGGTTGCGCGGACGTCGATTTCGCCAGAAGAGACTCTCATGACGGTGACATCGAA
>CAVQGK010000004.1:0-245063 GCA_963712005.1 uncultured Chloroflexia bacterium
CGGGAGCGGCTGGATAGCTTACTCGTTAAGATATATGTCGGCGTGCGCGGTGTCATCGGGCGATTCAGCCTCTTTCAGGCGCTACTCGGCGTCGGCGCGGGCCTCTGGTTCCCCTATTTCAACATCTATGTCGTCAAGCAATTGGGACTCTCCACCTTCCTGTACGGCCTGCTGACCGGCACGGCCACGGTGCTGCTGGCAATCGCCTCGCTGATCGCCGCGCCCCTCTCCCAACGCTTCGGCAAAGTGCGGACGATTGTCATCTGCCACCTCTGTGCGCTGCCGTTTCTGGTGCTAATGGGCGCCATTCCTGTGCTGCCAGTGGTCTGCGTTGCCTATCTCATCCGCAGCACTCTGGCGAATATTCCTGGCCCGCCGCTGCAATCGTTCCTGATGGAGGCGGTGCCTGAGCGCGAGCGAGTCATCGCCAATGGCGTCTATAACGTCAGCTGGCAGATTGCCTGGCGCTGGGCGCTCTCGCGGGCGGCCTGATTGTCAACGCGCTGGGCTATCAGGCGCCGTTGCTGATCGCGGTACCGTGGTATGGCGGCGCGGCGCTGCTTCGCCTGGTTCTTCTGGCGCGGCGGGCAACGCGCGGGTGAGATAGAGAAGCCCCAGGCTGAGACGGATACGCCGCTGCCAGCAAGCGAGTTCTTCCGCAGGGATTAACCCTGGCCTGGATGTCAGCCAGATGTCTGGCGGGCGGTCTGGACTACCCACCGCCCAGCGTGTATAATCGCCGGTAACATCGTCGAATGGTCGCCTGAGGCAGTGCGCCCACAGCAGTGGGCGGGTGGTGAGGTGACAGACCATGAGCGACTCCATGCGATCTCCCTGGGCGCATCAGGGCAACCCCACGCCAAATCGCCCGCATGTCCGCATCGTCACCGACAGCGCATCAGACATCCTTCCGAGCCACGCGCAGGCGATTGGAGCCTTCGTCGTGCCGAGCTGGATCGCCATGGATGGCGCGTTCCTCCGGGACGGCATCGATATTTCGGCGTCACAGTTCTACGCGCAACTTCCCCACCTGCGCACGCCGCCCCATACCGAGCCAGCCACGCCCCAGGAGTTCTACCACATCTATCAAACGGCCTTCCGCCAGGGCGCAACCGCCATCGTCTCGATCCACGTCTCCAGCCATCTGAGCAAGATTGTCGAGCATGCCACGATTGCCAGAGACCACCTCTCGCCCGGCGCGATTGACATCATCGACTCACTCCAGGCGGGCATTGGCATGTGGCCAGCGGTGATTCGCGCCGCGCAACTTGCCCGCATGGGCGCGCCACTCCCAGTGATTCACGAGACCGCCATCTCCATCCTCGCGCGCACGCGGCTCTATGCCCTGGTCGAGTCGCTGGAGCAGCTCCGGCGTAACGGACGTATCGGGCGGGCGCGCGAATTGATAGGCACACTGCTCGATGCGCACCCCATCATCACCGTCGAGCAGGGAGAAGTCACACCGGTTGAGACGGTGCGGACGCGCGCGCGGGGGCTGGCGCGGCTGCGCGAGCTAGTAGAAAGCGCGGGCGAGCTGGAGACGCTGCTCATCTGCGGCGCGAGTATCGAGTCGATTGGGCAATTGGAAACCGTCCTCGCAGGCACTTACCGTGGCGTCATCCAGAAGACCTCGCTCGGGCCAGCCATCGGGTCCAACACCGGTCCATGTGTCGCCGTCGCCCTGGTCGCCCGGCAATAACGTGCCCCATAGCGCCCGACTACGCGCTGCCCAGCGATTGCGACGCGCTGAAACTCCCACGCGGCATCCCGCATAGTATGTAGCAGAACTCCTTTCTTGCTGCAGCCGGATGTATCAGGAGAAACAATTTATGGATGAGGAGATGATTCGCCGCGCGCAACAGGGCGATACCACAGCGTTTCGGGCGCTGGTCGAAGCCCACACGCCCGGAGCGTGGCGCGTGGCGCAGATTCTCGTGACCGACCGCGGGCAGGCGGAGGATGCGTTGCAAGAGGCATGGATAGATGTCTGGCGCGGACTGCCGCGCTACGACGCGGCTCGCCCATTCCGCCCCTGGCTGCTCGCTATCGTGGGCAATCGCTGCCGGATGCTTGGGCGACGCCATGCCATCCCAACACAATCACTCGGCGAAGACCTGGCGGATGCTCTGCTTGATCCGCACGATGCCTATGCCGAAGTTGCCGCGCGCGAGCCAGATGTCGCGCTACGACGTGCCTTGGCCTGCCTCTCGGCGGAGGCGCGCGAGCTTCTGGAATTGCGCTATCAGGCCGAGCTTGAACTCGCGCAGGGAAATCGCCGAGCTCTATGCCGTACCGCTCAGCACGGTCAAATCGCGCCTCTACCGCACACTTGCCGCCTTGCGCGCGCAGCTTACCAGCGTTGCGCCTGCCGCACTGGATTCTTCGGAGACGACCAGATGACGACACCATACGACCCCACCAACGGGGATCACAATAATCCAGCCGATCCCGCACTCGAAGCGCGCCTCACGGCCCACTTCCGCACGCAGGCCCAGGCCAACATCTCTCCACTGGATAACGAGGCATTTTGGGAGCGCCTTGCTCCGCGTCTCGAACCGCGCACATCCCTGGAAGCCGACTCCGTAGCGCCTTCCGACGCACGAGTGCGCCGACGTGGGACCACGCTCACAATTCCTGACGACATGCCTGCGCCGCCCAGCGCATGGTGGCCCACAGCGAGCGCGTGACGCCAGACGTCCGCACCGCGCGATCAACAATCTGCTGGCGGTCGCCGCCGTGCTGGCGCTTTGCCTCTCCGCCTTCGCGCTCTTCCATCAACTGAGCACGCAGCAGCCCAGCAGGAGCGGCGTTATCCAGCGCGGCGAGCTAACCTGGCGACGTGTCACGCTGCCTCCAGGTGTGGTGCTGACCAATGGCGAGGGCGTTCACCATGACGAATGGCAGCGGCACGCCGATCATTTCAGGGAGCCGTGAAGAACGCCCAACGCACCAACGCCTCATTATCGGTCACACCTTCGGATGGCAATGTCGCCTACGTCTGCCAACTGGCGGGCCAGGGAATCCGCGCCTGTGGCGCCGACCGACACAGGCCAACCCTGGACCTCGCTGGCAACGTTACATATCATTGGGAACGTTGACCACCTCTTTCCCGGATTCGGCGCCAACAATTTCACTGACCGTCTTTCGTCCGACCTTCGTACCGTCAGCGGAGAATGGATCAGGCGCATGGTAGCGTTTTCCTATGCGCTCTTCGATGGGGCGAGTCAGTGGCAGGCCTGAACCCAAAATAAATTGATGGGATCGGCGACGACGGGGTCAGTAGCCGGCTGGCGGAGTTAAACGTCTCTATGGCATTGGCAACCTCAATAGAACGGAGGGCCTACCACTGTAGATCCGAACCGCAAGCCGCAGGATCAGCCGCAACGACGCCTCTACGAGTCCACCGACCAGATGCGAACGTGGCATGAGCTTAACAATGCGCCGCTGATTGCCGAGAATATCGCCACCGTCGAGAAGACGAAAGCGATTGGACTCGTCGGCGCCCTATCGCTCTGGGTGCGGCCAGATACTGGGGAGATCCTGACTCAGACCGCCGATGGCGTGCTCTGGCGCAGTAGCGACCATGGACAGCATTGGGCGAGGATTCTCCTGCCATCGCTGCCGCCCGCGAACGAGCTAACGCCAACGCCAGGGGAAACGGTGAGCGAAGGCGGCGCGACCGATGCCATCGCGTTCGTCCAGCAGCCCGCCGGAAGCAAGCTGTTCCCCTCTGCGCGATGGTGTTCGACCAGACCGCCATCGCCTACAACGTCGCGCCGTTCTACTGCTCCACTGATAGCGGCCAGACGTGGACACGCCGCCCGCGCACGGCGGTCGAGTGGGGCAACGGCAAGCCAGCCACTTCGAGCTCCCGCAATTGCTGTCTCTCCGATGGGACGTTGCTTGCCTCCGATGTGCGAACGCTCTCCATCTTCCCCGGCAATAACTCATCGGCTCCCGCAGCGCATGTCATCAGGACAATTCCCACGCCGCTCGATCCCGACAATATCCCCGGCGGGCAGGCAAGCCCAATTCCTGGCGGCGCGGTGCTCTGGCAGCCACACGACCCACAGACTCTCTTCGTAGCGGTGTATTACACGCCATAGGCGCCACGAACGAGATTTCACCTCACCGACACCAGATGGAGCAGCCTGCGATGTGTGGCCCACTCGCGGGCCTGCTCCTTTCTGCCGATGCATACTACCCCATGACTCGCTACCCGGTTTTTTCGCGCCCTACGCCGCGAAACATCGTGATATACTGGCCTCGGCAAGCGTTCATCCCCATGACAGGGCGATCCCCATCGGCAGCGCTAAGGAGTGACATAGTATGGGTGTAATGCACTGGTTCGACCTGATTCCATGCCTCTTTTTCCTCGCCCATTCTCATCGGTTTCTTCTGGATGCGGCGCGATGCAGATAGGCGCGGGCAGCCGGGGCTACTCTGGGCGCTGCTGACGATCCCGCTCAGCTGGGTCGCCGTCCTGGTCTATCTGGTCGTACGCGCGGTTAGCTCGCCAACCGCAGCGCGGTAGGGCGCTGGAAGGCTCGACACTGTGAGTAACCAGACGACAGCGGCGTCAGATCCAAAGACGCTGACATTTCCGCCGGGATTCCGCTGGGGCGTCGCGACCGCGTCGTATCAGTACGAGGGCGCCTGCGAGAATAGCCAGTGGCGCGCCTGGGAAAAGGCGGGCGGGATCGCGAATGGCGACGTTGCGGGGGTCGCCTGCGACTGGTGGCAGCATGCCGAACGCGACTTCGACCTCGCCCAGCAGCTCGGCCTCAATGCGCTGCGCCTCTCGGTGGAATGGAGCCGGTTGGAGCCACACGCGGGCGAGTGGGACTCCGCCGCTTTCGCGCGCTACCGCGAGATGCTCCAGGGGTTGCGTGCGCGTGGTATCGAGCCGATGGTCACGCTCCATCACTTCAGCAATCCGCTCTGGTTCGAGGAGATGGGCGCCTTCCTTGCGCCAAGCGCTCTCGATCTTTTCACGCGCTTCGTGGCGCAGGTGGTGGATGAACTGGGCGACCTGTGCGATCTCTGGTGCACCATCAATGAGCCGAATGTGTACAGCGTTGTGGGCTACCTGCTGGGCGTCTGGCCGCCCGGACACAAAGGCGACGCGCGCAACACCTACAAGGTTCAGGCGACGCTTGCCCGCGCCCACGCCGCCGCCTATCGCGCCATCCACCAACGCCAGCCCACTGCCCGCGTTGGCTGGGCGCAGAACTTCAATATCCTCGATCCGGCGACGAACAACCCACTTGACCGCCTGGTCGCGGGCATCCAGGATGCCGCCTACAACGACTTCTTTCCCCGTGCGGTGCTGACCGGACGCGCGGCTTTCCCGTTCAATTTCCTCGCGGGCAACCTGCGCGATGTTCGCGGAGCCTGCGACTTCCTCGGCATCAACCTCTACTACCGCGACCGCGTCGCCTTCAGCCTGCGCCACGCCGGGCAATTCTTTGGCCGCCGCTTTGTCCCCGAAGACGCCCCTAGCGGCGACCCCGGCCTCAATGATTTCTTTGGCGAGGTCTATCCCGATGGCATTCTGCGCGTTGCGGAGCGTCTCGGTGTCTTTGGCAAGCCAATCTACATCACTGAGCATGGCGTGGCCGACCGTACCGACCGGATTCGCCCGTGGGTCATCGAGCAGGGCGTGCGCAATGTGCACGCGGCGATCCAGCAGGGTCTGGATATCCGTGGCTACTACCACTGGTCGCTGGTAGATAACTTCGAGTGGGCCGAGGGCTGGCACTCGCGCTTTGGATTGGCGGCGCTCGATCTCGCCACCCAGGAGCGCACGCTTCGCCCAAGCGGCCAGTTCTACAGCGCCATCGCGACCGCCAACGCGCTCACGCCAGACATGGTGCGCCAGTTCGTCGCGAACGTCCCCACCAGCGCCAGTTAGGCCGCCAGCGCGCTATTTTCCGAGCAGAATGGTCTGACTGAGCACACTCTTGGTCCCCATCCCAGCTATCCGTTGACTTGCTGGCATGCTCCTTGCGCTCACTCGTCAGCAAGTTACATAACAGCATCGCAATGTCACGCGAAATATGGGGAGGCCAGTCCAGTGGACAACTTAGTCTTGGTCGTCGATGATGACGAGGGGCTGCTGGAAGCGCTTCATGATCTGCTGGAGATGGAAGGATATTCGGTCGTCATCGCCCATAACGGCGTCGAGGCGCTCGAAAAGCTGGAAACGCTGAGGCCGGCGGTGATCCTGCTGGACCTGCGCATGCCGCGTATGGATGGCGCGACATTCGCGCGTGAGGTACACCAGCGCAGCAACCTGCAATCCCTCTACATCATCGTGATGACCGCCAATCTCTATGCGCATAAGACCGCTGCCGCAATCGGGGCGAACGACTATCTCGCCAAGCCGTTCGATGTCAATGAACTGCTGGGGAAGATAGAGCTTGCGATTCGTTAGGGGTGGCAGGGACGCTCAGGTGGAGGACCGCATTGCCCCAGAGCCGCATCTGCCGGTCGATGGTCAGGACGCTTTCGAGGCGGTGAAGCTGCTCGGGCAGGCGGGCGGTACGCATCAGGTTGACTGTGATGATGCCATCAGCGTCCAACAGTGTGGCAACCTGGCGCAGAAATGGCCGCGCCAGCGTTCCCATCGCCAAGCGGCCACCCTCAAAGAGGTCGAGGCAGATCAGGTCGAAGCTTGCGGGTTCCGTCAGTGCGTGTTCCTCCACCCAGGCAAACGCATCGGCCTCCACCACTTCCAGCGCATCCAGCGCATCCAGCCCGAGCTCGCGACGCGCCACCACCAGCACCTCCGTGTTGCGCTCGATCCCGACGATGGCGACACCGGGACAGCGCCGCGCCAGCAGCGCCGCCAACGTGCCGCCGCCAAGCCCCAGCAGCAGGGCACGGCGCGGGCAGCGTTCCGGCAGCATGAGCGGCCAGTAGCCCTCGACCGGCGCTGACTCGTCCTCCGGCAGCGTCACCGACTGCGTCACGTTGGCGACCTCCAGCGCCAGGCGGCCGTCTTTGCGTGCCACCACGCGCACGGGCAGGGGCCGTTGCGCGCGCCGCTTCGCCTTCTTCGTCATAGCTACCCTCTCGCCGATGCTCTTGGTGCGCCTTTTGCGTTACCCTCTCTGGTAGCTGGCACTTTTCAACATAATCGCATATAGACCTCGTGAGAGAGAAGAGAGGAGCATGCATCGCATGACCGAGAGTGCTCTGCCGACCTGGCTCGATCTCTACGACTGGCGGATGCGCGTCGCGGCGATGTATCGGGAACGGGCGCGACGTATCTCCGCAGGCGACGATCCCGTAGCAATCTGGGAAGCCTTCCGCGCAACGAAAGACAGCCTCTTCGCCAGCCATCCACAGTCACCGCTGGACGCCGAGACCCGCGCGACGTTTCGAGGGCTGGCGTATTTCGCCTATGATCCCGCGTTCCGTGTGGCCGCGACGCTTACACCGGAAACGGCGGAAGACGAGGTGATGGCGCCATCGAGCGGGCCGCACGTCATGCCGCTGCGGCGCGCTGGGAGAGTGTCATTCACGCTTGGCGGAGACGCCATCACGCTCGCGGTCTACTGGATCGATGTCTATGGCGGCGGACTTTTCCTGCCGTTCCGCGACACCACCAGCGGCGGCGAGACCTACGGCGCCGGACGTTACCTCCACGACACCGTCAAGGGCAGTGATTTCGAGCGGATGACAGATGACGGAGATGCCGCCGCAATGGGCTACGGCGGCGGTCGCATTCTACTGGACTTTAATTATAGCTATAATCCTTCCTGTTGCTATGACGCGCGATGGGTGTGCCCGCTAGCGCCGCGTGAAAATCTGCTGCCGATACCCATTCGTGCGGGCGAGCAAGACTATCAGGGGAACCATTGAAGAGAAGAGCGCATACTTCAGCGTAGGAGAAGCGGAGGACGGGCATTGTTTTGAGTTCCGCATGAACCCTCGTGCGCCTACGATCCGCGCTGGGTCTGTCCGCTCACCCCGCCGGAGAACCGGCTGGCGGTCGCCATTCGCGCGGGAGAACTGTCGTTTCACGAGTAATGCGGTAGCCAGCTTCACGGCATGAATGCCGCGGCTAATCCCGCCTACGCCATACGCGCCAACTGTCACGACGGAATCGAACATTCAACACTACCCATGACTATGCGCCGCGCTATTCGCCTATGCCCTCCCCTTGTAGGGGAGGGTGGCCGAAGGCCGGGTGAGGTCCGCACACCTCACAGCTACTTCAGCAACTGCTGTGCGACGACGATCTTCTGAATCTGGTTGGTGCCTTCGTAGATCTGCGTGATCTTGGCGTCGCGGAAGAGCTTCTCCACCGGATACTCGCGGATATAGCCGTAGCCGCCGTAGATTTGCACCGCGTCGGTCGTCACCTCCATCGCCACATCGGAGGCGAAGTTCTTGGCCATGCTGCTCTCGTAGAGGAATGGGCGGCCTGTCTCCGTCTCCCGCGCCGACCACCATGTCATCAGCCGCGCCGCCTGCACCTTGGTCGCCATATCGGCCAGCATAAACTGGATGCTCTGGTTGGCCGCGATAGGCTTGCCGAACTGCACCCGCTCCTTCGCGTAATCGCGGGCATACTCGAAGGCGGCGCGCGCGATGCCCAGCGCGATGGCCGCGATCATCGGGCGCGAGCGGTCGAGCATCGTCATCGCCAGCTTGAAGCCGCTGCCCTCCTCGCCAAGCCGATTCTCCACCGGCACCCGCACATCATCCAGCAGCACCTCGCCAGTATGCGAGCAGCGGATGCCGAGCTTCTTCTCTTTCTTGCCGCCCGCCAGGCCCGGCGCGTCGCCCGGCACGATGAACGCCGTCACCCCACGATGGCCGAGCGCGCGGTCCACCGTCGCGAAGACGACATAGAGGTCGGCAATACCGCCGTTGGTGATGAATCGTTTCGCGCCGTTAAGCACGTAGCTCTCGCCATCGCGGCGCGCGGTGGTCGTCATTGCCGCCACATCCGAGCCAGCGCCCGGCTCGGTCAGCGCCATCGCGCAGAGGCCGTTGCGCTCGATGATCGGCTTGAGTAGCCGCTGCTTCTGCTCGTCGGTTCCCGCGATCAGTATCGGGATGCTGGCGAGATGGGTGCCGCCCAGCACCGTCGCGACGCCCGCGCACCCCCAGGAAAGCTCCTCGGTGATGATACAGTTGGTCAGCTCATCGGTGATGCCCAGGCCGCCGATCTCCTCGGGGAAGGCAAAATTCGTCAGCCCCAGTTCGCCCGCCTTTTTCACCAGCTCCCAGGGGAACTCTTCGCGCTCGTCCAGTTCAGCGGCCACCGGGCGTATCTCTTCTTCGGCAAAGGTATGCGCCAGGTCGCGCATCGCCTGCTGCTCGTCGGTCATGGTGAAGTCAATCATCGCGGTCTACTCCTCGGCTGCGTCGTGGCTCGATGGGCGGGCGCTACATCGCGCCGCGCCGCTGTTGCCGAGTGTACACCAGCGCCGTTGCGCATATCAAATTCTCAGCAGGGCGACAGCACACCATGCGAGCCTGTGCGCCATTATTCCCCGGTTACGAACCAATCAACGTGAGAGCAAAAGCCGCTAAGAAGAGCGCAAACGCTGCGATCACCGCCCAGACTCCAACGACATGGAACCGCTCTGCGCGCTGGACGAGGCTTTTCCAATCCTTGGGCGGCGCATCGAGGCGCCAGGACAGTGTGGCGCTGTTGATCGGGACAGTGCCAATGACCCTGATGATGACCCAGATGAGCAGGGCGAGCATGCCTACGGTTCGGAACCACCAGCCAGGCGCAGTCCAATCGAGCGCTGTGACGGCGATCCCGAAGACTGCGGTTGGCAGAAAGAACGCCGGTATCAGCACACGCAGCCTGAAGACCAGGGCTTGACGGAGTTGAAGTTGCGCCCGGTCGTCCAGCGTCTCAGCAGGGCCATATACCCCGTGATGAATGACGAACTCCATGCCAGCTAGCATGCCAGCGAAGAACACGCTCACGACAGTGAGGGCAATGATGGGGTCCATGAATCTTGCTCCGTTCTCGTACGCCATCCCCACGAGGGAACAATGCGCGCAAACTTGCGTTGCCACCGTTGACAACCGCTGGGATGCACAAGTGCACACGGGTGATGGCTTGTGGCCAGCCAACTACGCGGGCCACATTTGCTGTGGCCATTCCACGCCCACCCATATATATATGGACGTACAACCAAATTGGAGCGCAAAAAAAGAGAGGGCCTAGTGTGTCCGCGTCGGTGGAGTGTCGGCGAGAATGATGGTCAGGACCAGATCATATGCGCCCGCGAGATCCAGATTTGGTTGAGCTAGTTGCTGCAAGGCAAGCCCGTCGAGGCAGGAGAGTACTACCGCCGCGAGCGCCTGCGCCCGCTGCTCATCTCCTCCAGTGACTTCGACGAACGCACGGGTGAACATCTGTCGGACGAAGCCCAACATTTCGCCAAGCACCGGCTGCAGTGTCGGATTGCGTAAACCAAGGGCATACAGTTCATAGTGCAACCGATACCATCCTGGTTCCTGTCTAACACGCTCACGCAAGGCGTCAAAGGCCGCATCGAGAAAATGGTCGGCAGGGACACTAGCCCGCAAGTCCCGCATCAAGCGGCCATACCGCGCCGCAGCCTCATGCAAAACCGCAACAAGCAGCTCCTCCTTCGATGCGAAATAGTAGTGAAAAAGGCCAGGAGAAACGTCCGCGACACGCGCGACCTCCTTCACGGTGGTCGCTTCATAGCCTTTCTCGGACAGCACAGTATAGCCCGCGGCAATGAGCCGCTCGCGATTGTCCGCTCGGTGCGTCCAGGATCTCTGCCGACGCTGTGGCTCTATTTGTTTGGTCATACAAATACATTAATGCCACGAGCGCGTTTTGTCAAACGGTGAGATCGCTCTATGCTTGTCGTACAGGTATCCTTCCGATGTCGTCAGCGGATCACGGTGCGACCGGCACATCATCGACGACATCGAAGGTGGGCCGCAGATAGACGCTGTCATAGTGCTCCCAGGCGCTGTCAGCGCTCAGACTCGCCCAGACGAAGCTCGCCGCCGTGGGCGCGACGAGTACCGCGGAGCCGTAGGGTTGGGCAACGATGTCGGCATACTCGTCCTGGGTCGGCCCGAACACCATCACCTTCACCTGCTTGAGCGTGACGCCGCTTCCCCACATCGCCTGCTGTTCGCGCAGGCTAAACGCCTTGGTCAGCTCCTGCGCTGCGCTGATCTGTTGATCGGACAGCGGCACCGCGCCACCAACCGTGACCGTGACCGTCACACCGGCTGCCTGGGCATCATAGACCATCCGCACCGATTGCGCCGCCTGTGCCGTTTGCGCCAGATTGCCCAGGGCATCGCAGGCATGGCGGGCGAGCGTGTCCTGGTCTGTCGTGGAGGCCGCCACCGGGCATCCCGCCACAGTCTTGCTCGCGACCTGGCGAGGCGCGCTCCTGGTGGTGGCGCAGGCCGCAAGGCTGCCAAGCACGACGAGAGCGATCACCAAAGACATGCGCGCGCCGCTGTTACGTTGAGTGTTGCCCATACCATGCATACCTTCCCGTCCCGTCCCATAGTGACGCATTCCGCGCGAGCCAACAATCACGCCTTGTCGCACGTGGGGTACAGGCGTTGTCCACAACGTACCAACTAAACGACATATGCGGCAAGGTCTATTTCAAAACTCACAGCTCGACAATATGCAACGCGGCATCGCATCTACTGATGAGCATTGGTCCAGTCAAAAGCAGAGGAACTGCACTAATTACAACGTTTCCAGGCATTTATCGAATTCTGAAATAGGGCGTGAGAATCCAGGCGGACCAGCACGTATTTCTGTGTAGACATCTACGCACAATTCATCAAATATGCTGCGTTACAATAAGCATTTGTGCGTAGAAAGTCGGGCGCTTTGTCATGGGCTTCTTCCAACGGAAGCTACCAATGCCCCGGTCATTGACTGGTAGAAGAGCAGAAGGCATATGCACCACTCCGGCGTGAAACGCATCGTGACGCGCGGCGTCTTCGTCGCGGTCGCGCTCTCGTCCCTGGGCCTGGCGGCCTGCGGCAGTAGCGGCGGCAGCAGCGGCAACAAAGCGCTCAAGATCGGCACAGAGTTCCCGGTCTCGGGCACCGATGCCGCAGTAACCCTGCCTGCACAGTATGGCGTTGACCTGGCCGTGCAGCAGAACAAAGACCTCGGCAACGGCTACACCCTGACCGTCGTCCACAAGAACGACGAGGGTACCAGCGGCGCTGATCCCTCGATTGGCGCGGCCAACATCCAACAGTTGATCGCCGACTCCTCGGTGGTCGCGGCGGTCGGCCCGTTCAACAGCGGCGTCGCCAAGCAGGAAATCCCGATTGTCAATCAGAACACGTTCACGCTTATCAGCCCGACGAACACCAACCCTGGTCTGACCAAGCAGGAGTTCGCCGAGGCCAATGGCATCAACTTCGCCCTGCTGCACCCAGCGGGCAAGCCTGAGTCTTACTTCCGCATCTGCGGCACCGATGACGTGCAGGGCAAGGTGGACGCCGACATCGCGCTCGCGGCTCCCGTCAGCGCGACCAGCGCCTACGTCGTTGACGACAACACCACGTATGGCAAGGGTCTGGCGAAGGTCTTCACGACCGAGTTCACCAGCAAGGGTGGCACGATCGTGGGCAGCACCTCGATCACCCCGGACCAGGTGAGCAACCTGCCACAGCTGGCGACGACCATCGTCGGCAAGAGCCCCACGGTCATCTTCTACGGCGGCGTCACCTCTGGCGGCGGCGGCGCGCTGAAGAAGGACCTGGTGGAGAAGGGCGGCAATATGCCGATGGTCGGTGGCGATGGCATCGCCGATGACCCCGCCTGGTTGACGACGGCAGGCGCGGCAGCGGTCAACACCTACGGCACAGTGGCAGCACCTGACATCTCGGGCCTGACTTCGGCGACGGCGCAGGCGTTCATTACGGCCTACAAGGCGGCGTTCCCGGGCAAAGACCTGCTGCCCTATAGCGCCTCGGGGTATGACGCGGCGATGATCGAGATCACGGCGATCAAGAATCTCATCAAGGCGGGCAAAGATGTGACGCGCTCCGCGGTGCGTGACGAGGTGGCTGGCATCTCGTATGACGGTGTCACCGGCCACATTGCCTTCGACGCCAACGGCGACAACTCCGGCCAGAAGGTCTTCAGTGTCTACGGTGTCGGAACCGATGGCCAGTGGAAGTTCACGCAGCTGGTCAACGCATAGGGGTTTCAAACCTCCCACTACCCCCATCCGATGCCGGATGGGGGTAGATTTTTACCAACATTTTCACCACCCCTCGACGATCTCGTGGAGCGCGGACAGCAGCCGGTCTACCTCGTCGGCGGTATTATAGTGCGCCAGGCCGATGCGTAGCGCCCCACCGGACTCCTCCAGCCCCAGCCGCTCCATCAGCGTGATGGCGTAGTAGTTGCCATCCCAGCAGAAGATGCCGCGATCGCCCAGCGCCTCCGCCAGCGCACGTGGCGAATGTCCCTCGACGGTGATCGCCACCGTCGGCACGCGCCGCGCCAGATCAGCCGTGCTCGCCAACCCGTAGATATGCGCGCCAGGCAGCTCGGCCAGCCCAGCCAGCAGTTGCCGCGCCAGCGTCTGCTCGTACGACTGGAGCGCCGCCATCGCCACGTGCAGCGTCCGCGCGCGTCCGGTCATCTGGGGGAACTGACTCGTCGCGCCGTCCTCGCTGGCGTGGCCCAGCGCCTCCAGGTACCTGAGCGTGCCAACCAGGCCCGCGAGGCACTCGTGATTCTGCGTGCCCGTTTCCCACTTGCCCGACGGCTCATCATCCGCGGGGCGCACCTTGTAGGCGCGCAGGCTCTCCAGCAGCGTCAGTCGCCCGTAGACGATGCCGAGATGCGGCCCGAAGAATTTATAGGCAGAGCACGCGAGGAAGTCGCAGCCCAGCGCCTGTACGTCGATTGGCCCGTGTGGCGCGAACTGCACCGCGTCGACCCAGGTGAGCGCGCCGACCTCCTTCGCCCAGTCGACCACCGTCGCCACGTCGTTGATCGTGCCGAGCGCATTCGAGGCGTAGCCTACCGCGACCACCTTCGTCTTCGGCGTGATCTTCGCGTGCAGGTCGTCCATATCGAGCGTCCCGTTGGCGGTGTTGACCTCCGCCATGCGCACGGCGCAGCCGCGATCCTCGGCCAGCGCCAGCCACGGCGCGACGTTGGCATCATGGTCGAGCGCAGTCACGACGATCTCGTCACCCGGCTGGAGCGTCCGCCCGATGGCGCGGCTCATCGCGAAGGTGAGTGTCGTCATGTTGGGGCCGAAGACAATCTCGCGCGGGTCGGCGGCGTGCAGCAGATCGGCCATCGCCGCGTGCGCCTCGGTCAGCATCGCGTCGGTACGGGCGCTGGTGAGGAAGGCACCATGATTGTTGGCGTTGGCGGTGGTCAGATAGTCGGTGATGGCGACGATACACTCGCGCGTCACCTGCGTGCCACCGGGATTATCGAAGTAGACGACCGGCTGGCCGTTCCGCTCCAGCGCGAGCGAGGGAAAATGCTGACGAACCTGCGCGACATCGAATGTCATGAGGATGCTCTCTCCTGCCAGGTTGGGCGGCGACCTGCTTTCGCCGCCGAGAAATCTTGTCGCCACCTATTGTAGCGTATGGAAGCGATGCGTCAAACGCACAGGTGGCAGCGTTTGCGGGTACAATCCTGATCGAGGGTCGGTTGGCGAAGTTGGGTCAGCGAGGAGGGCGCAATGAATACCTCATCCCAGTTGCATGTTGTCCTCGGGGCGACTGGCGGCGTTGGGCAGTCCATCGTGCAGGAACTGGCCGCCCAGGGATTGGCAGTGCGCGCAGTCAATCGCAGTGGCCGCCCGGTGGAGGGGGTCGCTGCCCAGGTGATCGCCGCCGACCTGATGAACCGCGAGAGCGCGCTCGCCGCATGCCAGGGCGCGGGCGTCATCTACCATTGCGCCGGGCTGCCCTACCATCAGTGGGAGGCATCCTTTCCTGTCATGCTGGACAATATCATCGCCGCAGCCAGCGCCACAGGAGCGACCCTGGTCTACGCTGACAACTGCTATATGTATTCGCCTACATCGCAGCCGCTCACCGAAGAATCGCCCCAGACACCCATTACGCGCAAGGGCAGACTCCGCAAACGACTCACCGAAACCCTCCTGGCGGCGCATGCGCAGGGACGCGTCCGCACCGCCATTGGGCGAGCCCCCGACGTCTACGGGCCGGGGGTACGCTCGTCGGCGGTGGGCCAGCAGTTGTTTGGCGCGCTGATAGGGGGCAAGCGTGTGCCATGGCTGGGTAAACTCGATATGCCTCACGCGCTCTCGTACGTTGAGGACTTCGCGCGAGGACTCATTACGCTGGGAGCACACGAGGAGGCTTGGGGCCAGGTGTGGCACATACCCGCCGCACCAGCGCTGACCGGGCGGGAATACATCGCACTGGCAGGCGAGGTTGCGGGGGTGCTGGCGCGTCCTCTGGCGGTTCCAGCGGTGATGCTGAGAATCCTTGGGTTGACCAATCCAGTGCTGCGTGAGTCAGCAGAGATGCTCTATGAATTCACCGAGCCTTACCTGTTCGATGGGAGCAAATACGCCAACGCTTTCTGCGGAACACCCACGCCGCACCGTGAGGCGCTTCAGCAAACGGTGGCATGGTATCGCGAGCATATCTCGTCGTAGCCAGCGCGCTAAATCAATCAAACGAACTCAGCATGGATACGCTCGGCCACTCATTGTTCCAAGTCCGCTAGCGGGCCTATTCTACCTGAGATATAGCGCGAAGAAAGCCAGCACCCGTTGTTGGTACTCGGCTGGATGAGCCGCCAGCGCACCCGCATGGCCGCCACTCGGCGCGATCCACTGCTGCTTCGGCTGGCCAGCAGCCGTATAGAGTCGCGCCTCTCCCGTGAGTGGCGTTGTAGTGTTCCGGTCGTCCGCCGAGTGGATGAGAAAGACCGCACGCAGCGCAATCTTGCCAATGGCGGCGTTCGGGCTGGCAGCTTCGAGCCGCGCGCCAATCAAAGCGTCAACCAACGCTGGCTCGTAGGGCAGCACCGGCAGAGAAAAACGCCCAACGGGTACGCTGCTCATGCGGTCGAGTTGGGGGCGCTCATCGGCCCAGGCGCTATCGGCCACTACGGCGACCAATGCGGGCTCGCGCGCCGCCGCCAGCAACACAACGCCCGCCCCGAGCGAGACGCCCAACGCGCCATAGTGCCTGTTCGTCAGGTCACTTCGGCTCTCCAGATAGCGCACCGCGCCGACGACATCGTTTGGCTCGGTAGCGCCAAGGCCAATGCCCCAGCCATCGCTCTGGCCGCAGCCACGGTCATCGAAGAGCAGCACGTTATAACCGGCTGCATAGAGAAAGCGCGCCCATGGCAGCATGCTCACCCGCGTACCCTTGAAGCCATGCGCCAGGATGATCGTCGGCGCATTGGGCGACACGATAGCCAGCCAGCCACGCAGCCGCACACCATCGCTCGCAGTGAAGCTGATATTTTGCACTTGCAAGCCTGCCTGCGTTGCCAGCGCGGCGTTAGGTGTTCCTCGTCCGGCCCCATTGTAGACCAGCGTAAACGCCCGTATCGCTGGCAGCAATCCCCACGCCAGCAGCGCCAGTAACCCCAGCGCTCCTGCCGCGACGATCAACCGACGCCGCGAGTTCGTAGGCTTGTTTTCCACCTGCCGTGTCCTTCCCGATCTGCCCGACTGCCACTTCCTATACTGACGGAATGAGCCAACCCCGCTGTTGCCAATTCGCGCGCAAGCAGAGATAATAGCAGCCAGCGATAGCGATTCTTGGCAAACGGCGAATCCAGCCTGGAGAGCGAGGCGGCGATGCTGGCGAAGGCGTGTAGTTGTGCGGTCATCGGGCTGGATGGCGCGTTGGTCGAGGTCGAGGTGGATATCGGGCACGGGCTGCCCGCCTTCAGCATCGTTGGCCTGTCGGATGCCGCCGTCACCGAGGCGAAGGAGCGGGTGCGCGCCGCCATCAAGAACAGCGGCGCGATCTTTCCCATGCGCCGCATCACCGTCAATCTGGCCCCCGCCGATCTGCGCAAGGCTGGCCCCGCCTACGATCTGCCGATTGCCATCGCCATCCTGATGGCCTCAGAGCAGGCACCCTTCGCCAGCGCGGTGGGGACGACCGGCGAGGCGGGCGAGGCGCTTTTCCTGGGCGAGTTGAGCCTGGATGGCAGCCTGCGCCACACCCGCGGGATTCTGCCGATGGTAGCGCTGGCCCGTGACCGTGGCATCCCCGCCGTCTACGTCCCGGCGATGGACGCGGCGGAGGCGGCGCTCGTCGAGGATATCGCCGTCTACCCGGTCGAGCATCTGGCGCAACTCGTGGCGCACCTGCGCGGGGAGCAGCCGATTGCGCCGTATGTGCCCGACGGCTCGCCACTGGACACTGGCGACGACACGATCTACCCGTACGATCTGGCCGACGTGCGTGGGCAGGAGCACGTCAAACGCGCGCTGGAGGTAGCGGCCAGTGGCGGGCACAACATGCTGAAGGTCGGTCAACCCTTTATCGCACCAAGATTTGAATACTACAGGGATGAGCGTCCATTGTCCTCCACATCAGATCCACCTCTCTTGGAGCGCACTCTCCGCTCATCCGTCGCCAGTTGTAGGGTCGGATCATCCTCTCGCAGTCTTTGGGTTGGTCCCGCATCCGCGCTGGACATCATTTTGGGGTGCAGGTCACACGGCCATGCGTACCAGGGCCGTGTATGCGCCAGCCAGAGACACGCGCCTCACTCGCCACAAAGCCAGTGGACGCGTGCAAAGGGAAAGCCGCGCAGTCATCGACGTAGAGGAGCGGCCTACCCTTGGTGGAAACCGACGAAACCAACGCGAGGTCAGCAGGCGGTTGAGCTCCCGCCGCACCCCCATGGACGGGGAATGACTCCAAGCGCGGCTGGCAGATGCACCGGCGCTGCTAGCCAGTGGGCGGCAAGTAGCAGGCTCAAGGTCAGGAAAATCAGCAGACACACAATCAAAGGCCAGGCGTTCGCCAACGACGAGCCTAGCGCACTTCCATGGACGCGGGCCGCAGTCAGAACCGCATGCGGAGCAGTTGTCTTTGACCGTTGTTGAGACGTTTGTTGAGACATGCCGTGACGCTCCTCTCTGATAGATGGTGTTGTATGACCTCATGGCCTGACAGCGAGTGACGTACAGGCCCGAGCACAATACCCTTGGGTCGCCCAACTGGAACGATGCGAAGCGCCCCAGGGAATTCATGCGCACGCGTGCGCATGCGTGCGTCAGTTGGTATTCACAACGCGATCTCCTTCGGCTAAGGCGCATCGAGCGGCTGGATTTCCACACCATTTTGTTCATGAGCGATCAGCGGGCACTCGCTCTCGGTGCGGTGCCACTCCACCAGGGCCTCATACACTGTAAGCGTCCGCTAGCGCCATGTCCTCATACTACGCCTGCTCCACAAGTTCGCCTGACTAGGACATCCAGGTCGAATGATCTTGCTCCTAGCTTGACCTAGGGCACCCCGTTCAATTGTTCGGTCATGTTGTAACCTGCGTCTGTCATAGCTAGTGAACATCGTTGTATACTGTTAGCTTCATGAAAGGTGAAAGGTCGCAAGATGTTTTGACCGTCTCGGGGGCCCATTATTTACGAACTATTGGGAACGAATCCGGTGGTGTTCTCCCATGTCCGTTAACGTTGAATTCAAGCAGACTTTCGCGATTGGCCAGTCCGCTGAAGTGCATCAAAATGCGCCTTGATCTGCCCTGTTGGCTGTCAAGCTCGACGACGGTTCCCGTCACCGCAGCGGATGAAAATAGCGCAGCATCTCCAGAAAGAGACGGATATACGCCTTGCAGCGATCGCTGAGCGTGTGAGCTACGAATCCGAGGCCCCCTTCAAGCGCGCATCCGAGCGCAGTGCTGGCTGGCCGCCAACGGCACTTCCACCCGCCTTCCCTTATGGTCACTCACAGCAGTGTAACGGCGCATTCGCTAGTTCGAATGGAGAATATGCGGCCCACCATCATTATCGTTGTCCCGCTTTGGGAGCGCGTTCTCTTTCCACTCCCATAGTCCACGGGCGGCATTAAGGCTCACGATCAAGTCGACGCCATCGTCTGGGTTATCCCCCAGCCATCCAGACCGTTCCCTGCGTGAATCAACCAGATACTCGATATACTTATCCAGATCGGTGTCGGTGGGATCTTCCAGGAGCAATGTCGAAACGACCCTACCGATGACATCGGGGTGAATATTCGGCTGGTCCTTGCTGAAGTTGAATCCCTGCATGCGCTCATTGATCCAGTTGACACAGCCTCTTGTGCCTGGCGCCTGCCGCGTGACGGAATTCTGAAGTAGCAGATAAGTGATATAGCTCGTAGGTCCGAGTTGCGGCCCTACCGTGTGGTCAGTGATGCGCTGCCGCCATCCAAACCCATTCTGCTCCGGCCACTCAGCGGTTGCGCTCAACGTTTCAAATGTCTCGCGGCGCGAGTCGGGATCCATGACATTCCATTTGTGAGCGCCAATGAGGATCGCTGACCCGACCCAATAGACCGCTGACGAGGTGAGAGCGTCGTCGTGTCCACTGGCCCACTCCAGGAAGTATCGCGCGGCCAGTTTCAGCCTCTCGTGCGCGATATCTTCGCGTATCTGCGCTTCGCGCGCCAGCGCATTCTTTGGGCTGGAATACGTTGCAATGTAGAGGTTAACGGTAAATGTCGCCAAGCCCGTCAGGCGCTGGAGGTTGATGCGTTGGTTCGCATCAATTTGCTCCGGTATAGTGCCCCACTCTTCCTTGCGTCGGTCACACAGGAACTCTACTCCGCGTCGTATCGCCATCGCATACTTTTGCTCACCGCGGCGAATCAACCAGATCAGAGCTAGGCAAGTAGTTTCCAAGTCACTCTGTGCATCCTGCTCTGGATATTGGCCCCACCCTCCATCACGCCCCTGCTTCGCCAGAATATAGTCGCTCAATTCCGTCATCGAAGAGCCAACACGGCGCTTGAGATTTTCGAAGTCTGTGTTTTGGGCAGGCATAACGCGACCCTTTCAAACTACAATACATCCTCCCCAAAAGTGTGAGGAAATCACATCGAGAAAGGCGTCCATATGTATGGAGCCTTAAATTGGTCTGGCCTGAAGAGTGGTCGCTACAAGAACAACAATAGGACAATCGCCTAGAGGTACAGACACCTAAACTGATGAAATATTGTATTCATGCAGCCAGTAAATCGTCAAGAGGCAAACTAGCAGTATCACATCAAAGAGGTAATATTGAATTTCGTGGGAATATGGCCTATCACTCACAACCGTGTTTACCGGCCCAGTCTCGTGTCTGCTTCGCTTCTTTTTTCAGGCCAACGGTGTCGTAGAGATTGGCCGATTCGGTGAGGTGTTGGCAGCCCAATCTCTGCTGATCGAGATGCTCGATTAATAACCTGCCGAGATTATTGAGTACCTTCGCTTCACTGACACGATCGCCAATTTGGCGCAACATGTCTAAACTACGTCGGTAGTGGTCTTCAACTTTTGGCCAGGCCTTGCGTCTGTATGCGACATTGCCCAGGTTATTAAGTATGCGCGCTTCGAGAACGCGCGCACCGGCACCAGGTTCATCCATTTCAGTGAGGAACGCCAAACTCTGTTGATAATAGGCTTCCGCTTGGTCCAGATAGCTGTCCGCTTCCTCCAACTGTTCTCGTTTGTACGCCACATTTCCCAGGCTATTGTGGATAGTCGCTTTGAGGTTGGGAACATTGTCCTGACCGAGAATTTTCAAGCAGTCGAGAAAATACTTCTCTGCTTGTTCCAGATAATTCCGAATAACGGTTCTGGTCGCGGCGTTGCTTGGGATCAACTGCTCGATGCGCGCAAACGCTACCATTCCCAGGTAATTGAGCGCCTCCGCCACTTTCCTCTGATCTGCGACATGACGCCAATAGTTGAGATTGTGAGTGAACTTGTCCTCAGCTGCTTGGAGATCTCCAGCATCGAGAAGCGCCTGCCCGTAATACATCTCGATATTCGCATATAGGCGACCGGCGTTGCGGACATGCTCTGTGAGCACCAATTGCTCTGCTGCCAACATGCCAACAGACAGCCAGCGTTGCGCAACTCCCAAACGCCCAGTACTCACCCAGAAACCGCCAGCGCCTTGACAGATGGTAGCGAGTTGCAGCAATTCGGGAAGATCATCGGGCGCCCGCTGCGCGCTACGGAAATGTGCCAGTTCCAACGCCGCAGCGATATTTGCCTCATCGGGTGCCAGTGCAAGGGAAATATCCTCATTCGTATAGATCGCATACCAGAGTTCAACGGCAAATTCTGCTTGTTCAGCGAACGCCGCTGTCCAGATAACACCATCACGCTGTTCCACAAATAGTTTGTGGGCATAGGAGCGAACGAGTGGATGCAGGCGCAGTCGTGCCCGATCTACAAGGTCACCACCTGGAAGAGCCTCGAGATAGTCATTATCTGCGAGGCGCATCGAGAGCAAGCGGTTCACACTGCTATCAGGGTCGGGATCACTGAGCGCTGTGGCGACCGATTGGGCAGCCTGGCGCCCGATGTCGCCAGAATCAAAGGCGGCAAGCGCAATAAACAGCCGTTGCTCTGTTGGTGTGAGCGCCGATACGCTGGATGCCAGAACATGCAGCACCGTCTGGTTGCCACCTTGCAAGAGTATGGCCCGTTCTGGAGATCGCCGCAGCTCATCTACAATTTCCACTAGCGAGAAACCCAGTGTTGCTGCGCTAGCAGCAGCCAATTTGATCGCCAGCGTATGGCGTCCCAATGCATTGACGATCTCCTGCGCGGCATTGCGCTCTTGCACGCTTAACGCATCTAAAGGGCGACCAAGATAGAGTGCAAAGAGGCTCAGAGCTTCATTGTTGGGCAGGAGCTTGATCCATAGAGTAGCGTCCGCGGGAACTCCGAAAACAGGCTCGCGTGAGGTCACCAGAACGGCGGCGCCGGCGTTGCGTAACGGGTCAATAATTTTCTCAACGGGTAAATCAGACTCCACATTGTCCAGAATGACCAGCGCCCTTTTGCCACCTAGAATCCGCCGCGCCGCGCCGCGCAAAGTATCCCAGTCTCTCGCTTCTGGTTCTTTGTTGTCCTCAGCAAATCGCCCTAGCGCCCGGCGTAGCATAGCCTGTGCTGACTCTTCGCCATGACGATCCCGACAGATCACGACTGCGATCCCGTCAGGAAAAGCCTTTTGCCTCCACAGCCGCCAGGCCACCTCAGTCGCCAGCGCTGTCTTACCTACGCCACCCAATCCATTTGTGGCGGCGACGAGTCCCACCAATCCTGTTAGTTCAGGCGCAGATGGATTTGTAAGCCAGGTGATCACCTGCCGCACCTCATCCTCACGACCGACAAGGCGCTCCAGCGGCGGCAGGAGGTCAACATCAAAGGGTGGGCTAAACAAGTCACTCGAACGAAACTGTGGATGCGGTTCACGCACGGCGCTCTCAACTTGCGCCCAGGCATCTTTCTCGACAGCCCAACCAGTGGGCTGCCATCCGACGAAATTGATGGATTGAATCAGGGTTAACCATCGCAGGTCACGCATATCACAATTCGCAAGCAGGACAGGAATTATCAGCAGGCCATCCTCGTTTGCAATGCTATTCCCGCGGCTGCGTGCCACACGTAACTCCTCACGAACCCACTGTGACTGCACGGCACCAGGCGAGAGAATGACCAGAAAGACGTTTGCCGCCTCGAGTTCACGATCAATCTGATCCTGCCAGGATTGGGCAGGCTTCATGCCGTCCACCCAGACACCATCTGGGCCGGGTCTTCCCTGACGATCACACCACACCATATAGATATTGGGGTATTTCTCGTCCAGCAACGCCCGCAGGCGCGCAACGAACAGTGCCACAAAGTCATTATCGGCGCTCGCATGGCTTACGAAAATCCGATGTGTGCGGTGGTCACCGTGATCAATCATTATTAGGTATCTCCCATTGGCGCGGTTTGCGCATACAGTGAGATTGACACTGTGCTAGTTCGGGTTCAATCCATGCTAGACATAGCCAACTAATTGATCTTCCCACTGAACGCTTAGCCAATTGATGAGCGCCTTTGTCCTGCCGCCGCTGGAGCGCACGCTGCAAGCGCGGGGTGATCATTGGGGGATGCTCCGTCTGCTGCCTACTGTGGCCCCCGGGCCCTCGTCAATCTCATTGATCTCGATGGTAGTGAACTCCAAGAGATGTCAACGAGCCCTTCATCTGACGGGGATACCGCGACTCATAATATCATGCTTGAGCGGCGGGCTAAACCTTTTCAAAGACGAGGGCAGTTAGCGTTGGAATGCTTTGCCTGCATTACTGACGACTGCATGGAGATCTAAACATGATAGCCGCACTCGACACTACAACCAAGCAAGACGCGGCGTTTATGGCGCAGTCGCTCCTTTCATGCGTGCCTCTGAAACACGCAAATGGCTAGATTCCGAACATAGAAGGATATTCTAGGCGGGCGTTTTGTCCATAACATGCTGAAGGTCGGTCAACCCTTTACGACACCGAAACCTAGATATCACAGCGATGAGCGTACGTCGTCTACCACATGTGGCCCTCCTCTCGCTTGGCAGGTATTCTGCCCTATCGAGTGGACCAACTTATTGGGGCTGGAGCACCCGCTGCTGGACCCGATTTCCTTCACCGTCGTAAAGATAGGCGTCGGTGCTGGTAAGACTCGTCGGCGCGTTCTGCCACACCACCAGCGCGCCTTCCTGGGCGATTCTGAGTGCTAGTCATTACACAACGTTGACTGCATGTCTGACAAAAGCGCCATCAACTCACAATTCATGGGTAACAAGCTCATCTGTCTATGGTACAATAGCGCGGCCATAAGCGAGGCTACCGCCGTTCCCAATGGAAGTAGCATCGAGCTACGCAAAGCGAGTTCAGCGAGATGACGCGGAACAAGGATGGGAATTTGGATTTGACACTTTTCACGGGCTATAGCCCGACGGATTCTCAGGATACGCACAGCCCAATGGCTCACGTTAACTCCTGAAGGGCCTGCTCGGCCCCACGAGACGGTGACTTCATCGCGGTGTGGCGTGGTTAGCTCGAAGACCACCGCTCAAGCGGAGCGCACGACGTCCAAGCGACGTTGATGCTTTTACCCACGGGAACGGTTTACCGTGGAACCCGCAAACATCATTCTTTGATTGGTGAGGTGCAACATGTCTCCAAAGAGATTCTCGCACAGCAGGGAGGAATCGGCAATTCGGCAATAGGGCGGGATAGACGGGCGAACGCCAGACACGCCTGACCATTACCGTTGAAACGGCATGGCTTGCGGCGGGCTAAAGCCCCCATCATGTCAACCACCCCATCGCTCAAGCGAGGGGCTTGCAACTTCGGAGGATTACCGTGTCGCCATCAGGAGTGCTGCCGCCCGCACATCCCTACCCGGTTCGCATCGGGAAGCCGGCTGACCACGCCGAGTGGGGTGGTCCGGCACGTCTACGTGCAAGCGGCGCACACTATACCCCTGGCTCCAGCCGAAGCCAGGAGCTTGTTGCTAGATGTCACCATCCTAAGCGGGATGTTCGCAGTTACTCCGTGTGGTAGCTAGTTGTTCTCACGCAGATGAACAGAAGTGGAAAGGAGACGGCGCTTCCTCCTATGTCTGGCGCCATGCCGGAAGGTAGAGGTTTTCCGCGCCGGAGAATACGATGAACGGGCGTTTTCCATCAACACGATCAGGCGCTGACCCTCACACGCGCCAGTTCCGTGAGGTCTCTCAGGAATTAGACGACGTGCTCTGGAATCTCCTGTTGCGCCCATCTCCCAGCACCCTGGGAGTTCTGCAGCTTGGGGCCACCGTCGAACTTATGCCGAATGTCTACGTCCAGACGGTGCGGTTGATGCACAAGCATCCCTACGACCGCTACATTCGTCTGTGGTGCGTCGTGCCCACCGAAAGCGGCGAACTCGACGAGCGCACCCTCCTCTGCTTCTATACTCAGGGATTCCCTGACCCACAGTTCACTCAGGCGCGCCCCGGCATGGATATGAATCTGGCGTGGTGGGATGCCGTGCGGATGCGTCTGGCGGAGGTTGCCAGCGAACTGGGCATGCAAGCGGGATTGGAGGGAACGTCTCCTGGCTTGCCACGCGCCTCGGGCGGACCAGCGCCCGCAAACGCCGATACCACGATGCCGCCTGCCCCGGAGACTCACCCGACGCCGCCACCGCATGCTGTACCGCAGGACGCTCGCCGCGCGGAGATTCTGGCCAACCAGACGATAGCGCTGTTCGTCGAGGTCAAACGCACCCGCGACGATGCGCTGGCCCGTCGTGACGAGATCGACCAGCAACTCGCGAAGCTCTACTTTGCCACGTATCCCTACATGCGGCAAGCGCTGAAGCATCTGACCGAGGTTGATCTGGGCGAGCAGATCGCTCGTTGGGCGCGCGAGGGATGTCCCGCCCCACAGCCTGAGGTGAAAAGCACTCCCGACGCGGACCAGGGGCAGCCGACAGACGCCGAGCGCCCGGTGACGGTGGAGCGCGCCAGCTTGAATGACGCCGATAGCGCCAGCAGGGTGGAAGACGCGTGGGCGCTTGCCCTCGAACTCGAAGGCGTACAGACGCTGATTCGCGAGTGGACGCACATGTTGGAGCGGCTCTGCGAGCTATCTGGAGGCCACGAGCCATTGCACCGACGAGATGGGGCAACCGGCCGGTTGCGAACGGTCTGTGAGCGGTGTGACATGCAGTTGTTTCAGCGCGATCCCGACGCGCGAGATGGCTGGGTGAATTAGCTGCGGGCGCGGGTCAGGCGCATGCGGGCGCGGGATAGGCGGGATACGCGGGATATTAGGTGTGGATCAAGCAAAGGAGTGATCGGTTGGACTCATGGGAGCAGGGAGACTGGTTCGAGTTTCCGGAGCATAGCGAAGAGAGGCAAGATGCTGAGAATGGAGAACCCCAGGATCACTTGCCCCTAGAGGGCGACGCTGGGGGAAGCGAGAGCGTCCTGGCGGATATGGACGGCACGTTGTACGAACAGCCGACCGAGCCGGAAACCAGCGGCTCATTTCGCATGCCACCGATTCCCAGTCGTCCACTCGGCCCAAACCGCTCGTACATATCGGGCGCTCCTGCCAGCCCGTATCAGGATCAGTCCCAGGGATGGTATAACCCGGCTTCTGGGTCGTACTCGCAGCCACTGCCGATGGGGACGGGAGTCTTTGGCCATCCGCCATCCCCGCCTCCGGATCGCGGCTACCAGCGGACCGCACGCGCAACCTCAGGCAGTAGCAGCGGCAATGGCCAGGTAAGATGGCGTCACGCCTGGATTCTGCTGCTGGGGGTCGCGTTGGTGCTGATTGTCTGCACGTCGGCTGGTATGTTGACGGGGTTCCTGCCGCAGATGCTAGGAATCAGCGGCACGAGCGACTCGAACAATCATCCCGGCGGCATCGTGCTAGATTCGCCGACGGCGACCCCTACCGCGACGGTGGTACCGACGGCCACGCCGGTTGTGCCGACCGCCGCCACCATCAGCTTCTCGGTGGCCGCCACGCAGCGTAGCTCAGGGGGCAGCATGACCTCGTGCCCCAGTGGCTGCAACATCGTCGGCGTCTCCTATCGCACCAGCCAAGGCTTCAGTTCGTCCAACCCAGCCTCGTTGGTCCCGCAGACTAGCCTGATAGGTACCCTCCACGTCATCAACAGCGGCAGCACGACGTGGTCGCAGTCGAGCTACTCGTTCACCGGTGGCCCCTATATTTGCGCTCCAATATCTATCTCTATGGCAGCGGGTACTTCGCGGGACGTTACCTGTTTTATTGGCCTCTCATCGCCATCATCTATTCCTGCCCATACCATCGAGGGGACAGCGATCGCAACGCCGAAGGTAACGTATACCCAGCCGAATCCGTTGCAGGGCGATGCCCACTATGAAGTGTTCGCGTCTGACTGTCAGACGGCGCTGAGTGATCTCCGCAACAATCAGGGCAAGCCCTGGGCGCAGTCGTGGTTCGCGGGTCAGTCGGCGCCAACTGGGTGGAAGTTTGCCCTCGGCTCGCCCTCAATCACGTTCAGCGGTGACTCGTGCCCGACCGGGGAGCAGCATACTAACGCCTTCAGCTTTACCGCATCCACCACAACGACTGTGGGCAACGCCGCCTATAATCCTGCCGCCGCGCAGTCGCTGGCCAGTAGCCGACTCGACGGCACGCTGCCAGGCGGCTACCAGTGGCAGCCAGGTACATGGACAACGTGTACACCCACGGTCAAGAGCGTGGACGCGAGCAACAAGGTCACGCTCAGCTGCTCGGATAGTGGCGTCGCCTATTACGTCTGGACGAGTATGGCGAAGAGTCAGCTTGCGGGGAAACTGGCTGGCCAGAAGAAGGCACAGGCGTTGTCAATCTGCAATAAGACGGCTGGTGTCCGTGCTAATACCTGCGCCATCAGCATCATCGGCGGTGATGGCACGGCGCTCCCGGCGTATGCGGACGTCCTTGTCATTAGTGCCAAAGGGCCATAGAGGTCGGGAAGCTAACTTTTCCCAGGCGCTTCAATGCGCTCAACGTATGGACCCATGCTCAGCGCTGTGCGCACTGCCAGGATTCACATCATTGACACTCCCCACGCTTGAAGGCGGGGGATTCTCAGGCTACGTATGCGGCAACTCGCTACGTTGACGCCTGACGGGCCTGCCCAGCCCGGCTGCATGGGGCGCCTGTTCGGCTGAGCAGGCCATTACAGAACCATGCGTGCACAGTATAGCACACCCGTTCGAGGCAGCGCTGTCTCCTCGGCCAAAAGTCGGGGGCCTGCGCGCCGCGGATGTCAGTCAACTACCCCGCAGCTAGAAGCTAGGGGGCTTGCAACTAGGGAGGATCACCCCGTCGCCATCAAGCGCTGTTGTTCTCCTACAACGCTCTACCAGGTTCGCATCCAGAGGCCAGTTGACTGCCTGGGTGGGGCAGCGGGCGTGCTCGCCCAGTGGCCCGTCAGTGTCAGGGCGGTCCCACCAACCACTGTCCGCCTTACCATCGACGGTTGGCGCTGGACAGTCCACCACCTGTCACCAGGTCTATCGAACACCGCTCGTAGTTGCTCCGCGTGATAGCGTCTTCTTCTGCTCCAACCAGTCCGAACCGGAAAGGAGAGGGCCATTCCTCCCCGTGCCTGCATCAGGTCCGAAGGCAGGGGTCTCCCGGCCGAAAATGTAATGAGTGACAATCGCCCTTCGCGTAACTCCTCCTCGCGCCGACACCAGGGGAAGCTCCCGTGGATGGACCCTGACGCGCCGCACGCATGGTGGTCCGCACCAGTGCGCCAGGCGCGCGTCATCGAGCATCCGCCTGATATGTTGCCACGGAATGCGCCGGAGCGAGAACAGCGCGCGCGCGCGGAGGCTATCGTTGACGCGGCCCCGGATCTGGAAGCGGCACAGGATGAGTCGCCCTTCGCCGCATTCGTGGCCGCTGTGCGGAAATGGCTGCAGGAGCCGGGTGTGCGCCACTCAGTGGGCGAAATGTTGCTGCGCGTCGCGCTGGTGGTGGTCGTCGTCGGCGTGATTGCCTTCCTGGTAAACCTGATCGCGGGGTTTCCTGGGGGCAGACATGTGGGGTCAGTGGGTCAGCAGACGGTAAGTGTTCAACCCACCGCGACGCATCCGCCGACCTCGACGCCCACGGTTCCCAAGCAGACCGAGCTTGATGGGGTGATCGTGATTACCAATCTTGATCCACAGTCGCCGTATGAGGGCGATGTGCAGGTCATGGCGCATGATGGCGCGTGGTATTGCCGCAACGCGCCGCTTGCCCGGAGCACCTGGCATGTTACACTTGGCCCTGGCGCGAGCCTCTCACTTCCTTGCGTCATTCCACTCGCCACGCCATCTTCGCTGCCAGCGCATACCTTCCGCCGCGCAGTACCAAGCGCCGATGGCAGCGGTCTGGCGCTCGTAGATAACCCACAGCCATTCGAAGGGAGCGTCTTCGTCCCTACCGCAGTCCCAACACCCTAGGAACCACCTCTCGTGGCCGAGTATGCTACAGCCTCAAGTGTGCCGATCACTCCTCAAACGTCAACAGACCATGGTATTTAACTACTCACCTGGTTCACAACGGCCAGGCATGAGGGAGACAAATGGAAACACATATATAAGAGGAACCGGACGCAGTCCGGCCCGCAAGCATACAGCAACCGACATGTTGACTGTCCGCGCACCTCTTGCTGGGACGACGCATGGGCGCCTACGAGAGACATGCGTTATTCTTCGTGAAACAGAAGGAAATTCTGTGCGGGCGTTTCGGCCACAACATGCTGATGGTTGGGCCTCCCGGTTCGGGCAAGACCCTGCTGGCGCGCACCGTCCCCTCGATTCTGCCGCCGCTCTCGCTCAACGAGGCGCTCGAAGTCACCCGGCTCTACAGCGTCAGCGGGATGCTCAGCGCTGACAGGCCACTCGTCACCAGCCGCCCCTTCCGCGCGCCCCACCACACCACCAGCCACGCCGGCCTCGTCGGCGGCGGACGCTGGCCGCGCCCCGGCGAGATTAGCCTGGCGCATCGCGGCGTCCTCTTTTTAGATGAGCTACCGGAGTTCGGCCAGAACGTGCTGGAGGTGCTGCGCCAGCCGCTCGAAGACCACGTCGTCACGATCAGCCGCGTCCAGGGCACTGTTACCTTCCCCGCCAACTTTGTGCTGGTCTCGGCGATGAATCCCTGCCTTTCGAGTTACGCCACCACCCAACGTCCCGAACTCTCCGCCCGCGCCTTTCACCGAGGGCTGAAGCTGGCGCGCACCAGCGCCGATCTGGCGGGCAGCGAGACGATCACCGCGCCGCATGTCGCCGAGGCGCTACAGTACCGGGCAAGAGGCGATGTGGGATGAGCGGGCGACGATGCAATCGCACAGGTCCTTCACGCAGCGGGCAGCGCGCTAAGTAAGGTGACCAGTATAGTGATGCGGGGCGACCAGAGATCTCTACACAAGTGTCTCTCTGTCTCGCCCCACTCTACGACCTGTTTCAACTCGCGGGGCGCTTGGGCCAGAGCTTCGCCAGGCCATCGCGGATGCGTGCCCAGAGTCCCTTGATGCCTGTCTGGGCAGGCTGCCTTGGGGGGATAATTGGTGCGGTCGGTTCGAGCGCAAGCCATACCTTGAGATCCTTCAGCCGTGAATACAGCGTTTCCATAGCTTTCCTTCTTTCTCCTGGTTGCTCCACGCGATGATGCTCTGAATGACACCAACCGTCTCGTGTTCGCGTGACAAACAACTACAGGCAAGTACATACATCCCACGAATGACATCCATCACCATCACACCATCACCATCACACCATCGCTATCACCACGTCACGTCGGCCTCATCTGTGGACGCATCCTGCGCGCTTAGCCCTGCCACCGTCCCCGGGCATCGTCCCATGCAATTCGCTGAAAGGACTTGGACCGCTAAGCCGCCGAGGCATGGCGCGGGCGTAGCGTGTAGGGAACGTTTAGGAAGACGAATGCCTTCGGGCCACGCGCCCCGTGATCAGGTTATAGAAGACGGCGAGGATCACCGCGCCCAAGAGGGCCGCAAGGATACGCACCCCTTCGAGCGCGAAGTCAAAGGGGAAGCGTATGTAAGCAGCCGCCAGCGCTGCGCCGATGATGGTCAAAATGGTGGCGACGACCAGCCCACCCGCCCGGCGTGTCGTCAGACGCTCTGTAATGCCGTTTACTGCCAGCGCCAGGACCATGATGATTAGCAACTGGATCAGCGTGACACGATACCCCCCAGATGGAGCACCCAACACGCTGAAGGCGAGCCAGGTCTGGTGGAAAATCAGATCAAGCACCCCCGATGTTGGGATGAAAGTAATATTCACAAAGCCGAGTGTCAAAACATGAACCATAGGCAATCTCCTTTTTCGTTGTCGTCTCCTGACGCCTCCTGACGCGAACCTCACTCTCCGCACTTGGCCATCCAATGGGGTAGCCCAGAAGGCGTGGCAGTGGCCTTACCGATGGTATAGGGAGGGGAGCAAAGCAATTAGTATGCCAACCAAGCGCGATGTGATCGTACGCTATGTCACTGCGAGCTGAATATGGCCTGTAACAGAGAACATCACCGTACGAGTTCCCACGCAGGTGTAAGCGATCGCTTACACCTTTACATGCGCCGATATAGCTACCATGGATTGCCAGCCGAAGAGGGCCGATGTTGGCAAGGACGCATGAGCATGAGGTAGATCAGTCAACAAGGACAGTGCCCGACAACTTGAGCTGTACCTCGGTTTGTCACTTCGGCGAGAGTGGCCCTATCGAGCGCCACACGCCATAGGCCATACTAGAGAAAGCGCCCGGAGATACATCCTCCGGGCTTGGTACATCAGCGACACGCTGTTAGCGGCTTGTTGCCCGCGCCTCGTTTGCAAACTGGTATGCGCTCTTGCCCAGCGTCATGACGATGCCCTTCTTACACACGCAATCGTCAAATGTAACACTCGGCCAATCAAGTTCATTCCTTCCACCGATGATCAGCACAAAGACGTCGCCATTGCGTTGCATCTCGTGCATCTCACTCCCTGTCTTTTCTTCGCCGCCGTCGGGAAAATTGACGACGTAGGCGCGGTTAATGTGCTCTTTGCCCTGGGAACATCGGGGGTTCAGGTCGACACTCAATACGCGATAACCTGCCATATTTCCTCCTGACTGCGTCCATGTGGCCAGAGCATGCCACATACAGGCAAACACTGCATGCTACATGCCACTCCCCGCCTGCGAAAAGTCAATGACATTGAATAAACCTGCGCCGTCTGGCTGGCACACATGTTGCCGTGTAGTGCCATCGGGTAAGGAATATTGCCCGCAAGGAGGGCTCCATGAGCCGGACAATCATCCTAACTGAGGACCAGTATGCAGTCCTTGCTAACGAGGGCGCAGCACGCGGCCAGACGCCTGAGGGAATCCTCGCAGACTGGATCGAAGCCGTACGTCTGTGCAATCGCGTCCTTTCACCGGATGCCGCCCGTATGTACCGTACTGAGTGGATGGAGCGAATAAATCGCGCGCACCGCGTAGAACTCGTTGAGGACGACCCCAATGCCACGCAGCCATCAACAGAGCATCGAGTGGTCGCTTCTACACGGGTTGATAAGTGATTGAGGGTGTGAATGGCTTAGCACATGCGTCAACGAGCAGCTATAGACCACGTTCACGCAGCCAAAAACAGAGCCCCGACCGCCACTGATCGGGGCCTTCTCTTGTCCGTTCTGGCCCTTCGCGCCCGTCAGTTTTGTCGTGCTAGGGATGCATACGGCGCAGTGGCGCGTTTACATCTCCGCGAGCCAATTGTTACAAGTGGTCTCAGAGAAGTGCGGTGCAGCAGGCACAGACTATGCAAAAGGCTATGTATCAAGCCATGAAAAGGAGTTCGGCCATGGCAACCAGAACCAACATATCCCACAAAAGCACGCGCCCGGACCTCGCGCACGAGGATGCCCACGATCTGATGCCACCCTGGCTGGCGGCAACTGTCCCGGCGCTCTTCGCCACTGAACATGAGTTCGATCCTGTGGTCTACGTCAAGCTCTTTATGCCCGACGCGGGCTGGATGTGGTACATCACGGAATATGATCCCGCAGGGCGGCGGGGCTATGGCTTCGTGCGTGGCCAGGAGGATCTGGTACACATTTCATTGGACGATCTGGCCACGGTGCGTGGACCGATGGGCTTGGCCATCGAGCGCGATGTGTTGTGGCAGCCGACAACACTCAGCCGCGTTCGGCGTGGTGGGGTGCGATAATCCATCCGCATATCGTTGTACGATAACACGCCCCATGAGTCGATACGCTGGTGGAGCTTTTTCAAGCCCACACGACCCCGATGTCGGCATCTGCCGCCTTGGCGAGGTCGCCAGCGCTGTACGCATTCCTCACCGAGCATACTTAGCCTGCGTACAAATACCGGTAGTCTGTGACCGCAACCAGGTGGATACTGGAATCTGCCACTGTTTGCTCAGCAGGAGGTATTCGCACATGCAATCTTCTGATGGCAGCAGCAGCGCGGCTACCTATCGGCTGCTTAGCCACTGGCTACGCGCTCTGGTGTGGCAGTGTCCTCGTCCTCAGCACCTCCACAGTAGTGAGTGAGTGGCGTGCAACCTGTTTAGAGTGCGTCGTCAATTGCTCGCCCGGACTCAATAGCGCGCTTGAAGTACAGTTCCAGAGAATTGAAAGGGGCGCCCGCCTGAAACACGTTCACCAGTTCCCAGCCCGCAGCCCCTAAGTGCTCCATCGCCTCGTAAAACGCTATCGACCGAGGGTTGAGCCACTCCGAACTTGTGCAGTAGGTCAGCAGCGTGCTGCCTGAACTGCTTGACATTTTACAGTATTCCCATTGCTGACTCATACGGCTTCCTCTCCCCTCCTTCCCGACATGTATCTGCTATCCTACATCTACCTGCTAGGTAGCATTGGCAACATTTGGGCCAACCATTGCCCAGGCGTGTTTTCATGCGCCCCGGTGACCTCTGCTATCCGTAGATGATGGCATGCCGACCACGGGCGCGCAAAGGCCGCTCGGATGACTCTTCACATGCCGCCTTGACCGAGTTGCTACCAATCAAACCAGCAGCAGCTTCGTTGTAGGCGTTCCTCATCCCATCTGGCACGACAGCGGATTTGTCGCTCACGACTGCTATTCCCACCATACGCTGCCTGCTGAGGGTTACTCCGTTACCACATGATCCCGTTGCCGTACTATGTCCCCTCGGTATGGCACATATCATGCAGTCTGTGTCTCTGTTGGCCGTTTGCCTACGCCGCAGAGACGGTCTGCCAGGCATTGAGTGCTCTGGTCGTGAGTCCCGACGAACAAGGACGTACGGGAGATGGCGAGCGAGAGGCAGGCGGCAGAGTACGCCTGAAAAGCTCCCCGGCAGAAAGGATATATCATGCTCAGCCACGATCAAAATGCGTCCAACTACCCGCTTGCGCGCTGCTACGGTAGGCTAGCAAATCCTCATCCTATGAGCCTGTATCCTATGAGCCTGTAAGGGACGCAGTGCGCCATTGGAAAAGCGCAGGGGGTCAGGCAATAGGCGAGGAAGTGAGACCGTTCCCTGGCGATGACGCGGTCCATGTTCAGGTCCATGTTCAAGGCTAGCTGCGTTCTCTCAGCGCCCTGATAGACGAATGGATGTGGAGAATCCAACCAGAGGCTTTTCACCTCTCGACCTGCTCCGCCTGGATGCGAAGCTCTCTCGTACAAGGAGGATACTGCGATGTCAAGATCACCGAGCGCGCCTTTGAGGCCAGCGCAACACCATTCGGGCGTACCAATCACTGCCAGGGCCGCGTCACCAACACAGCCCGCGCGTTCGATGTTGCTCGACCTATATCGCGGCGCCGTTTGGGGCGATTTCGACCAGGATCTAGGCGTCGCCGGAGCCGCGGTACAATCAACCATTGGTTTCATACCTGTCGCGGGCACGCTTGCTGCCCTCAGGGATCTCTTCGCGTGTATCGGCCAACGCGACCCCCTCGGCGTTGTCTTGAATCTCCTGGCCATTTTTCCTGTGTTAGGCGGGTTCGCCAAGATTGCCGACGCTGTACATTCGCTGCATCGCTATCATCGTGCGGCAAGACGCCGCAGGCAGCGGGCCATCTTGCGAGATGCCCTCGACCCATCCGCTCTGAGCGGCTCCCCGCGTGCTCAACGCCGCCGGAGTGGATGGGCGTCGTTTGGGCTCTCGCTGCTGGTAATCTGCATCGCGGCGCTCTACGGCTTCGGGGTTGGACTGCTCTTCGACTACCTCTGGGCAAATGGGCCAACAATCCAGGGGTATGCGTTACATGGATCGGGAGCCTGGCTCGCACCGCTGATCTTGCTTCCGCTGGGGCTGCTCGTCGGTCTCGCGATGACCGTGGCCAAGCGCCTCTGGCTTGGCCTGACACTACTTCCCCTCGCCCTACTACTTGGACTCGGCATTGCCGTTGTCCTCGTGGGTCTGACATAGCCTGTCTGTCCTGCGTCCTGGCGCAAGATCCACAAGATCCCATTCAACATCTCGCGACTACTGCGCCACGGTCTCCCCACCCATCAGCTCGGCAGGGCATCTCGCCAATGAGTGACTCGACCACCTGCCATTGTTCGTCGGTCATGTCCATCGCTGTGTCCTCCTTGAGGACACAGCTTACCACCCATTTATGAGATGACTTCAAATATCTCTAAACCCATGCTAGCGCTCAGTATGCGCAACGTGCGAGACGTGAGGCGCGCTTAACTCGACATCCAAGGACGCTCCAATCGCCCGCGTCTCAGGAGCGTGGCGATAGACACCCGGACCAAAGGTTCGCGTGGGATTGGGCGTTGGCGTGGGAGATGGGCCAACTTCGCAGCCCGCCAGCAACGCGCTTATCATGAACGCCAGCGCGCAGAGGCCAGCAGTCAGCTTGCCTTTCTTCTTGCATAACATTGCTCGCTCCTCCGTTTCATGGGTTTGGCATGAACACTTGCGCATGGATGTGGTACCTGGTCCTGCGCGCCTCGTAAGCGTGAGGCCAGACGCAGGGTTGTCAGTTGATGCAGGTGACAGCGATCGTGACTGGGACCGTCACGGTGGCCGCCTGGTTATACTGGTTGGTCACCTTGAGCTTGATCGTGTCGCTATTATTGCCGCAGACCAGCGGCGATTGAGCGGTCAGCGCAACCGTGTCGTTCTGCTTGGTGTCGGACAATAGCCCCAGCGAGTCGCTCCAGGCGTACGAGACAACATCCGCTGACGCAGTGGAAGAGATCGGGAACTGGAAGGCTGAGAACATCACTGCTGAGATCGTTTGCCCAGAGGTAGGCGCCAGGATCTGCGCCGTGGGTTGGGGCGCAGCGCATGGAGTGAATTCGATGCTAATCTGCACCTGTGAGGTGGAACTCTGGCCAGCGCCATCTGTCACGCGCAGCGTGATAGTGTCTTTGTGGTAGCCGCACGCCATGCCGGACGGAGCCGTGAAGATCACCGTGTCGTTCTGTTTGGCGTCGGTGAACAACCCCAGCGAATCATTCCAGGCGAAACGGGTCGCCTGTCCGGTGACAGCGGCGGAGAGTTGCAGCGAGACTCGCCTGTCAAGCGCTGTGACTTTCTGCTCAGGGGTCGGCTTGACGATGCGCCCGATGATATGTGGGTTGGGTGTGGCCGTTGCTGCCGACGACGGGCCAATGACAATCGTCGCTGTCCCTGCGTCAGGGACAATGCTCTTGACCGTGACCATGGCCGGAATATCAATGGCGCTGTCAGATAGCCCATTCCAAGTCTGGCCGGCGAACCATTGTCCCCAAGAGGGTGAGGGAACAAGATACGACCAGGGAATCTCTTTGGGCCTGAACTGGTGGATGAGGACGGCATCGTTCCAAATGCCTGCGTCCCAGCCATCTTTTTGCCGATACTCGACGGTGTAGATGTCATCAGGGTCGCCGATGATCTCGGCGACCAATGGTTGATTGCCACTGGGATGACTAAGCGCTGTCAAGGTAATGGTGGTTTGCAGGTCGCCACTGTGATAGACGGCGATACGTTTCTGTGGTATCCAGCCATTCAATAATAGGTTGGGCGCCGCCATACCTGGGCCATCGTAGACATCGCCAACCTTGACGTTCGGTGGCGCGTAATTGCCTCCAGCGAATTGATAGGTAGCGAGCGCGCTCATGATGTCCCAGAGGTCACCGTACTCAACGTTGGGCAGACGGAAAGAGTGGACAAATCCTAGTGCGTGGCCAACTTCGTGTCCTGCGAACGCTGTATCCAGCGAATCTTGATCGAGGACGGCACAACCCAGGTTGTACGTCTGGTTGTGGATAGTGAGCGGCCCTTTGCCGTCGCCAAAGCAGGCGCCGCCGTCGTTGAGGATATTTGTCACCGCGATAACGCCCCAATAGTCGTTGAAGTCTATGTCGGAGTCGGTCACGGCTTCTGCGCAGAGTTGTACGCGCTTATAGCGGTTGAAGGGGCCAGCGAGATAACTCCAATTCTGAAGATCGGCGGTTGTAAACGAAGCAGTATACCAGCCGATGACCTTCGTACTTGCCAGAGAGAGCGCCCCGTAGGAGACATCGGAATAGTAATCGGTGATATTGCCGGTCCCTGAGCCACCGACTGTGAAGAACCGCTTGGCGTAGTCCATCAACCCCTTCGGCTCTACAGAGTTGTCGCTCACCTTACACATGATGACAAGCAGAGGCTTGTATGTCAGTGGCTGCGAGAAGAGATGAGGGTAGTTTTTCCACGAAACTGCGGTTGTCGCGCCGCCCTGGCAGGCAGTAACTCCCAGCAGCACGCTGACCAGGAATAACGCAGTGATTCCCACGCGACGTGCTCTCATATGCTTCCCTTGCCACTTTCTCTCTCGGCGGCCTGGCGCACAACCCGTAGTGCGTTCTCCAACAGCGCCCAATGATATGCAGCGCCGCCTCCCCCACAGCCCGCCGCACGGTCCACCTGTGGAAAGTGTCCATATCTGGCCGACTCATCAAGCTCGCGGGTCACGCCAGCACCAGCCTGGCGGACACCCCCGCAGCGGCAAGGATTCGCTCGGCGCGTGCTGCGCTCCCCACGCCAATGGCGCGTCTGGCTCGATCATCATGAGGCCCGGGTCCGTTCAGGGCGGCCCTGTACGCCCAATTGCGCGTCGCTAGCCGCACTTGGACATGAGGCAGTGTACCTGGAACGAGCGCCACGGTCCACAGAGAATCCGTAAAACTGCTCGTAAAAGCGTCCGCTCGTGAGTGTCTCTACTATTACAGTTGCAGCTACGTAGATGTGGTGGCAAGGCGGCGTCGGGAGTGACATCGCCTCGCCCGGGCCTGGTGTCGCCGTCGCCAGTTGGACCATGCCAGCGTCTGCGCGATCGCGGCAGATGAGACGGTCTGGCCCAGCGCCCAGAGCACATGACGGATCTCGGGAACGGTCAGCGGCAAGAACTCGACGCGCAAATCGATCGGGCGCTGATACGTCCCCTTTTTGCGCTCCCCGTCGCAGGCGCATGCTGTGCTCGTAGAACCACGAGGTAGGCCAGCGCGAACATCGCCAGGGTCATATGGCGATACCAGCCGTCCCAACGCCGCACCTCATACTGGTCGAGTCCGACCTCGCCCTTGGCCAGTGCAAAGCTTTGTTCGATCCGCCACCGTTGCCCCGCCACCCGGACCAGCGTCCGCAGCGAGGTCCCCGTCGGCGCGAAGACGACGTAGTAAGCTACCTCGGCTGGATCGCTGCAACTGCGGCGCACCAGCACCCAATGCGCCCAGCGCCGTTCCTCGACACGCAGTTGCAGCCGCGCCAGCCGACACCGGGCCCAATCGTAGCGGCGCGGTCCCTTGGCGCCATCCCCAGCCGAGAGGCGCTGCCACTGGTCAGCGGGGATCTGGGCCGCGATGGTGTCGGCGCGTGGTTGCCCCCAGCGTCCATCCAGCACCGCCCATAACGGCTCGTCACTCTTGACCGCCAAGACGAAGGGCTGCTGTTGCTGCTCCAAGCAGACCCGCAGTCGCCGGTCGCCACCATAGATACTGTCGCCGGTCCCCGGTCACCCCCGCCGCGGGAACCCCCGCCTCCCGTGCCCGTGCGCGCATCCGCCGGGCCAGCTCTGGCGTGGTGGCGAACGTCACCGCTTCCGGCACGCCTGCCTCCCGGCGGCGTGCGGCGTCACTAGCCCACTCGCTGGGGAGATAGAGGTCCCGGTCGAGCGGCACATGTCCAGCGGGCGCGGCATAGGTCAGGAACACGCCGATCTGGCAGTTCTCAATGCGGCCAGCGGTTCCGCTCGCTGTACTGGCGCTTGACCCCCACCGACTTGGGTCCTTGTTTGAGAAAGCCGGTCTCGTCAATCACCAGCACGGCATGCGGGTTCTCCAGGTGTTCCAGCACATACCCGCGCAAGTCATCTCGCACCGCCTCCGCATCCCACTTGGCGCCCGCTAGCAGCCGCTGCATCCCGTAGGGATGTGCCTCACCGGCATGTTCGCCCAGTTGCCAGCCATTCTTGCGCTCGACTGGACGCAGCAGTCCCTCCAGATAGCGCCCCATTCGCTGGCGTTGTTCCGACCGAGCGAAGCGCGGCCCAATCGCCGCTGCACCTCATCCAAGCCCGCCACCCAGGTGGCAACCTCCATTTGCGTCACACCCTGCTCGCCCATGACCTGACTCCTTTCGGCTTCAGGTCAACTCACGTCATATCGTCCAATTAATTGCCACTGTAATATCTACAAGTCATCTCATAAATGGGTAGTAAGCGGTGTCCTCAAAGGGGATGCAGCGAGTGATGTAACAACCTAGCATTGTGAGGCTTGCTCTCTGTATTAATCATGGCTTTCCTCCTGGCCCTCCATCGCACCTCATGCCAGGTGTGTGCGTGTGAGGGACCAATTATGAGCCATGTAAAGATTGCTAACTGCACGGATGCCTTTAGAGCTACGCTACCACCCAACGTCCCGAACTCTCCGCCCGCGCCTTTCACCGGGGGCTGAAGCTGGCGCGCACCAGCGCCGATCTGGCGGGCAGCGAGACCTTCCATTCCGCAGTGACGCGTGAGCAATTTTGGGATTTCTGCTAGGATGAGGCCCAGACTGGAAAAGGGGGCTTCATGCGGGAAGTGCGTGTCGAGCGGCTGGACCATTTGGGGATGGTGGCCGGGGTGTGCCAGGAGATTGGCCTGGCAGCGTATCTGGATGAGCTGGCCGGACCGAGTGAGCAGCAGGTCAGTGTGGGAACAGCGACGGTGGCGATGATCCTGAATGGGCTAGGCTTCAGCAATCGCCGGTTGTATCTGGTCTCGCAGTTCTTCGCCACCAAGCCCGTCGAGCACCTGCTTGGACCTGGGATCACGGCGGAGCAGCTGCACGACGACTGTCTGGGACGCACCCTGGACTGGCTCTACACGCACGACCCGACGACGCTGTTTGCCGGGATCGCCCGGCAGGCGCGCGAGCGCTTTGGGGTGGCGGCACGTCAGGTGCATGTGGATACGACCTCGTTCTCGGTCTCTGGAGAGTATGTGCCGGACGTGCGGAGCGATGAGGAGGCGGAGGATGCTCAGGTGGTGGTGGTGACCTACGGCTACTCGCGGGATCATCGAGAGGATCTCAAGCAGTGGATGCTAGCGTTGGCCACCACGCGGCAAGGCGATATTCCCCTGTATCTGCACGCGTTGGATGGCAATGCCAGTGACAAGGTGAGCCTGGTGGCCGCAGTGGAGGCACTGGGCGAACAGTTGCAGGGGGAGGGGGAGACGCCGATCTTCGTGGCCGACAGCGGACTGTACAGTCAGGAGAATATGGCTCGGCTGAACCGGGCTCAGGTGCGCTGGATCAGCCGGGTGCCCGAGACCTCGGTGCAGGCCAAGGCCGCCGTGCGGGAGGCCGACGAGGCGAATTGGCAGCAGGCGGGCGAGCTCTGGTTCGCGCCGGTGGCCACGGCGTCCCCAAGGCGAACGTTGGGTGGTCGGGCGCACCGTCCAGGGAGCAGGAGCGGGCTCGAGCAACGCTGGCGCGCAAGGCGGAGCAGACCCGAGCGGAGTGGGAGAAGACGCTCTGGCATCTGAGCGTGCAGCGCATTCGCCTGTGAGCCTGACGCACAGGCTGCCCTGGCCAAGCAGCTCACAAAGCTCCCCGAGTGGCTCCAGGTGGAGGCGCACTGCTCGCGCATCCCACCCATAGCCGGCCGGGACGCCCGCGCAAAGACGCCATCCCCGACGGCCACCGTCTGGCAGGTCGAGGCGACGGTGGCTCTGGACGCGGCAGCCTTGGAGCGTGCGATGCGGCGCCAGGCGTGCTTCCTGGTTGCCACCAATGTGCTGGACCCGCAGCTGCTCCGCAGATCAGGAGTGATCCAGACCTACAAAGAGCAGACGAGCGTGGAACGGGGATTTGCCTTTCTCAAAGACCCGCTGTTTCTGGCCTCGTCGGTCTTTGTGAAGAAACCCGAGCGCATCGTGGCGCTCAGCCTGGTGATGGTGCTGTGTCTGCTGGTCTACCGGCTGGCGGAACATCGGCTGCGCGAGCAGTTGGCGGCCACGGGACAGACGGTCCCCAACCAGGTGAGTAAGCCGACTAATCGGCCCACGCTGCGCTGGATCTTCCAGTGCTTCGAAGGGATCAGTCTGCTCACCTTCCCCCAACCGGGAGGCCCTCCACTCCAGGCCGTGACGGAACTCGAGCCTCTGCATGAACAGGTGCTGGCACTGTTAGGTCCCTCCTACGAGAGACTCTACAAACTGGAATGAGGACACCGCGGAATGAGGGTTCATCTCCAAGGGCTGGTACCCTCGCTCACGGCAAGCCCGCTCCCGCGAACGCTAGCGGTAGCCCACTTCAGTTGCAGGCAGGCCCGGGTCTTGCACCTCGACCACGTAGCGCCAGCAGTCTGGTTGCGTTCCATCGATGTCTGTCACGCCGTAGATGTGGGCCAGGTCCGCGCTCGAGAGCACCTGCCCGGCGTACTGACGGCGCCCCGTGGGATCGGCTGCCAGCGCCACAATCCCCCGCGCCACGTAGGTAGGCGTCTCCGAGATACAGAAGTGCGGCTCGTGCGTGAGCGCCGCGCGCCAGTTCTCTTCCGTGACGCCAAATCCCTCCAACATCTGCTCCGAACGCATCCAGCCGGGAGTCACGGCCACCGCCGTACAGGTCTCGTCTACGAGTTCAGCGGCCAACGCCAGAGCGATCCGTTCGACATTTGCCTTCACCAGATCGTAGTAGAAGCCGACATTACGGCGAAACGCCTTGTTGTACTCCGAGGTGCCGTCGGTCATCTCGACCACGAGCCCATTGCCTGTCCGCAGCATGAGCGGGAGAACTTTGGCGCTGGTGATGAGGTGCGTGTGGACCCCCATGCGCAGCATGTAGAGCCCGCCGGGCACATCGTGCTCCCACAGCTTCTTGTCCCACTGCATAAACGGGTGCCCACCGAAGATGTCATTGACCAGGATGTCCAATCGACCATGCTCTGCCTCGATGCGCGCCGTAAGGTCATCCACCGCCGCCAGGTCCAGGTGATCGACGCGGAGGGCGCTGTTCTGCCCCCCGGTCGCCTGCATCAGCTCGCCAGTCTCCTCGATGGTCTCCGGACGATCCATATCCGATGGGCCAGTCACGCGACTGCTGCGCCCCGTCGCGTACACAAAGGCGCCGGCTCGGCAGAGCTCAACGGCGATAGCACGTCCTGCTCCGCGGGTGGCGCCGGCCACCAGCGCGACCTTACCCTGGAGTGGTCGGTTTCCAATCTGCTCGCCCATGGCCCGTGCTCCCTTCTTGATGTGTGGGGACTCTATGCCCCTCTACTTCTGGCCACGTACGATGATTCCGGTAATCAACCTCCTGCACGCTCTCAGAAACCCCTCGAAGTGACCCCGTATGACTGCGGAATGTGGGCGAGCCGATCACCGCGCCACATATCGCCGAGGCGCTGCAATACCGGGCGCGCGGTGGGGTGGGATAGATAGCTCCGAGAAAGGGCGAGAAGACTTGTATGCGCTGACCTACATACTCGGCGCGCAGGCTCCCGGCTTTAGCCGAGGAGATAGCGCCGCCTCGAACATGTGTGCGCTACGGTGTGCGCACGGTTCTGTAATGGCCTGCTCCGCAGACCAGGCGCCCCATGCGGCCGGGCTGGGCAGGCCCCTCAGGCGTCAACGTAGCGGGTTGCCGCATGCGTAGCCCGAGAATCCCCTGCCTTCAGGCGTGGGGAGTGTCAATGATTCGCCACTCGCCAGTGGCATTGCTGCGGCCTAGGGTCTAGGTGACGGCTTACTGAATAGGCCGTAAAGCCGCTATGCCTTTAGGCCATGCGGATGTAAGGGCTTCCTCTGCGGCTTGAGCCCCTGTGGCTTGTTCCATTGCCGTGTCCTCGCCATTGTGCGAGAATAAACAAGTAGGCATTTTGCACCTCACCAATCAAATAATGGTGTTTGTGGGTTCCAGGCTAAATCGTTCGCCTGGGTAAAAGCATCAACGTGTTTTGGACGTGGTGCGCCGCGCTTGAGCCAGGGTTTGTTTCTAGAGCCTAGCTCGCCTGGCGATGCGGTGAACGCCTCACAGGGCCGGGCAGGCCCTTCGGCGGCTAACGTAGTGGGTTGCCACAAGCGTTCTCCGAGAATCCGTCGGGCCTCGGCCCGTGCGGAGTATCAATGAATAGTGTTCGCCCAGCAACTGAATTAGCGGCTTCAGTTATCCTAGGTGAGGCGACATCCAGTTTGCGTTACCTCCACGACGTATGTTCGAGATTATACAAGCCGGATAGGGATCAAATCATGCGAACGACCTGGAGCAGGTTTAGACCAAGCCGGGAAAAGCGTCTTTTTTCAACTGTCGGCCTGGAATGCCAATCCGCCGCAGCGTAGCCGCGTGCGCACGTACCATTTCAGGTGGCCCCGAGAGATAGAATGTGCGTTGGTGAAAATCTGGTATCGTGCGCTGAATCATATGCTCGTCAATGCGCCCGACCCCTCCTGTCCAGTTGCGAGGCACATTGGTTGTGTCGGTCAGGGTATAGATGATCCTGGCGCCCACTCTGGCTTCCGCATCTGTCAGCACATCGCGGTATACAAAATCCGCCGGAGTCTTCCCTGCATAAAGAACCACAATATCGCGCCGCTGATGGGTATCAGTCAGGTACTTAAGCATGCTGCGGTACGGCGTAATGCCTATGCCCCCTGCAAGGAACACCAACTTGCGTGTGGAGTCAGCAGGCAGGGTGAAATCGCCAGCGATTTGCGCACCCTGAAGAGTTCCCTGGACACCCAGGCTCTGCAACGCTCGTTTATAACTGCTGCCTTTGGGATAGAACCGCACACCCAGGTGGATAACGTTTTCTGTGGGGGATGAGGCGATAGTGAAAAAGCGCCGATTCCCGCGGCTATCTGCCGATGTATGGCCCAACGTGCATTCGAGATACTGTCCTGGTTGAAATGCCACCTTCGCCGAGGGGACAAACGCAAAGTCCATGATGTCTGGCGAGAGCCGGGTCTTGCGCTTGAGCTGGAGCATGAATCGTGGCGTTGGACTCATAAGGTAGGCGACTACATTCGCCAGGATGACCGCCTGCTCTGGCGCGATGTAGAGTGAGCCCAGGTGTATCTGGGGCACTATGAGGACACCAAGCACCATGCCGTAGAGCCGTTTGAGGTCGCGGGTGGGCGGCGCGGTGAGTGGTTCCGTCAGCATGATGGCGCCCACGAAGAAGAGCGGAGACGCTGTAAGCAGTTGCTGGGCGGCAGACAGCAACGGGCTGCGATCCACGAGACTTATGAAGCTGGCCGTCGCCAGCGCAGTGGCGAGAAACCAAAAAACCATGCTTTCGTCGCCCAGCTTACGCACGATGAGCCACCCACCAAGGATGCTCATGGGCAGCATGCTCGCGGTAGCCACCCACCAGCTCGCGGTGTCGCCCAGGCCAATGGCGGTGATCACGACCGCAACCGCCGCGGGATTGAAGATGTGGCGGTTCTTCAGGGAGAGCACATACTTTGAGGCCATCGCAAAGATGGCGGCCCAGCCCAAAAACGCCACATCAGCGGGCGACCGTATTGGGTCAATGATGAGGGCGAGAATAAGAGCGGTAATGAGGGACGATTCCATATTGGTGGGAACCGCGAAGATGCGGGAGAGGATATTGTTGGCAGCCCAGCACATAGCGAACAACAGTGCGGCCGAGATCATCAATGAGATGGGCGAAAACGGAAGCGCGCCAACAACTGCCAGCGCCGCCGCGGTGACGAGCAGGCCGAGCAGCACGTAGACGGTGAGGCGATACATCGTGACGCGGTCGAGCAGCGCATCAATCGCTTTCAACATGGGTCAGAGTGTACCTTTCGAATCCACTGGTAAAGGTTGCTTGCGCGTGCGCATCGATCATATAGCCCTCAAAGCCTGGTAATTGCTCGATAAACGTTATGCCGCGCCGACCCATCGCGAACGCAGCCGTGGCAAAGCGGTCCGCCTCGTACACATTGGGGCCAATCACCGTCAGACTCAGCACGTCTGTGATTTCCACATTGAGCTGATGCGGATCGTAGATATGTTGTCCGCGAATCGCAGTTCCAGAGGTTGCGATTCCCAGGTCGGTGAGCGCGAGCACTTTGACGATCTCGGCGCGGTTGAATGGACTACGAATTCCGACACGCCAGGCGCGACCATCTTTGCGTCCCGAAATCGCGATGTCACCGCCCGCGTCGATGAAGTAGTTGCGATGTCCATATGCTCGCAGGATAGCCTCAGCATTGTGGATGGCCCAGCCTTTCACGAGGCCGGAGGGATCGCACTGCCCGTTACGCCAGATGTTGAAATAGCCATCGGTCTCCAGACTGGTGTGTTCGCTCAGCGCGAAGACTAAAGTCACGTCGTTGCTATACTGGCGCTCATCTAGTTCGCCGTGATTGATGCGTGAGATTTCGCTAGTATCCTTATAGGTGCTAAAGGTGTCGTCCACCTGCGCGAAATAGGCAAAGATAACATCTAGCGTGTCTGGGCTGGCGCCTGATTCCGCGATCTCGACGGTGATGGGCATGCCCATCATGAGGCGGATCTGCTTCAGCGAGGGTCTCATCGGTAGCGTCATAGTGCGCCTCTATGCTTGCGCTTGGGTGAGGGCATCGCTCAGCGACTGCATAAACGCAATGCTTGTATCCGTCGCACCGGTGACGATATCAACTTGAGCACTTTGCGCCTGAATCGCTTCCGTCGTTAATTGGGGAATGGCATAAGAGTTTATTTCTACCGAACGGCTGCGCTCGTTGGGATATTCCAGGAACTTCACGTCGGTGAGCCGTCCGTTCTGAACTATGGCCTGGACCTGCACCGTGCCCCACTGCGCGTCAGCTGAGCCACCGGTATAGCTGCCATCCTTGTACTGAGAGCCTGGCGGCATCGTTCCGGCGCTTGTGGGCGAGGTGGGTGAACTGGCGACGGAGGCACCGCCCTGAGAGGGAGGCGATACAGTAGAGGTAGCAGCGCGACCAAAGAGAAGAATATAGAGGGCAAATACTCCGATGATGGCAGCGGAAACCAGCAGTTTTTTCATTGCGAGCTATCCTTCTCCATGCAGCGATAGCAGGTAGTTTGTCCATACAGCGCGGGACAGTCAACCATAATGATGGCTGCAGGCAGATTGAGATTGCATGAATAATGGATGAGAGTTTTCACACGTTGGCCAACTAAGGCTCACCGGCAGTCGCCTGCGCAATACTGCCGCGAAGACGAGCGATTACTGCACAGAAGCGGCCCCTACCTTCTTGCCATCTGGTATCATCATAGCAATCAATCACACTGACACTCTCCTTCGCATTGCACGCCTGGTATTCGGTGTTCCTAGAGCACATGCCATATCGTGACGCTTATGCGCTCCAGCGGCAAGCATGGACAACGCGGTTCGCGCGGACAACGCAGTTCGCGCGGACACCACGATCGGCAGGAAGGGAGACGACATGACCAAGCAGACCCCACCGCCTGAGCAAGGACAAGGCGTTGCCCCTCCTCAGTTCGGCCGTCTCCTATCGTCTGAACGGCCACAGGAGACACAGCACCCTCACGCCCTGACCGGGCAGCGCTTGGGTGACTATGACTTGGGCACCCTCATAGGCGTCGGGGGCATGGCCGACGTATATTGGGCGTACGATCGCATCCTCATGCGCGATGTGGCCGTGAAAGTGCTGTCAAGCTCGTTGGCGGAGGATGGGACGTACGTCGATCGCTTCCGTGCGGAGGCGCGTCGAGTGGCTGCCCTCCGCCATCCACATCTCGTGCCGGTCTACCATGCCGGAGAGGATAGCGTGAACGGACGGAGCTATCTCTACCTTGTGATGCCGCTACTGCATGAATCGCTTGAAGATGTCCTGCAACGCACCAGCAAATTGGCGCCAGCGGAGGCAGTTAGATTGGTGCTACAGGTCGCCGATGGACTGGACGCGGCGCACCGCCACGGGTTGGTCCATCGGGACGTCAAGCCCGCTAATATCCTTCTCGATGGCGAGGGACAGGCAGCGCTCGCTGACTTTGGCCTTGCCCGCGAGGTTCGGCGCCCACCAAGTGAGGCTACGCAGCAGCCGTGGGGAACGCCAGAGTACATGGCCCCCGAACAGTTCCATAATTCGGCCATCGACCAACGAGCGGACATCTACGCCTTGGGGGTTGTACTGTATGAACTGCTGACAGGCAAGCGCCCCTTCGAGGGTGGATCGGCGTACGACATTGCGGCGCACGCGCTCACTGGTGCGCTCACTCCGCCTTCGAAACATGACGCTGCAATCCCACCTGCACTTGAGCATGTCGTGCTGACAGCACTCGCGCGTGAACCTGGTGATCGGTATCCCACTATGACCGCATTCGCGTTGGCATTGGGTCAGGCGCAGGCAGCCAATCTACATCTGGTCAACGGGGGTCCCGGCGCTGACGTTCCATTCACTGCGGCTATGACGGTCCCGCTACCAGACCATTTTTGGTCATCATCACGGTCAGCGGTACAGTCAGCGGCGCACCGGAATCGGCTACGAAGCCTGCGATGGCTGCTAGTTTTCGGGCTAGCCGCTACCGTTGTGGCGGCATCCCTCGTGGGAGTGGTGTCAGCATTGCAGCATCGAGGACAAGACCCTCATCACCCTTCGACCATCCAACGTACCGCGCCCAGTGGGCAGGCGAGCCAGACTGCCGTAGGCACTCCAGTGCAGGGCCAAACGCCGCAAACGACACTCGCTGCAACGAATACCCCGTATGCTCAGTCCACGGTAGGGGCAAGACCCACCGCAACACCAACTTCACCCCTCTCGATTGCGCCTACCCCGCTTGTCCTTACGCCTAGCGCTGCGAATCCTAAAACATGCATAGCGACCCAGACCGTTCGGAATAATACGGCGAGCGGTGTGGGCTGGGCGTGGCAACCGCCAACGGTCGGAGGATTTCATTTTCAAGTCAATGGTAGACCTTCGGTGGGCTGGCCGAACGCAACAACCATCACGCCACCAGGTGGGCAGGATACGATCATGGCGACAGCGGACTGCAAGCCGCAGGCGGTATCCTATGCGATCCTGGTCAAGGATTCACTCGGAAGCCAATATACGTTCGTGATGACACTTCAATGAGGCAGTCTCCAGCATAGGATTCCCCAGCGCGTGATATTGCCGCATGAGTACACATCGGCAACTGATCGAGTAATTGTTACTCGCACGGGTGCCTTTCGAGCTAAGCCACCACCCAACGTCCCGAACTCTCCGCCCGCGCCTTTCACCAGGTCCTGACTTACAATCGCCGACCTGACGGGCAGCGAGACGATCACCGCCCCTCACGTGGCCGAGGCGCTGCATCAATTGGCTCAAACAGTGGCGCGGCCTGGCCACCCGCTACGAGAAGCGCGCGCTCAATTATCTGGCGATGCTTGTCCTTGCCTCTATCGTTCTCTGGCTCGGCTCGTGATTCGGCAGGCAGCCCCTGCCCCTAGTCATGTTTAATCATGTTCGACCAATTGCGTGCGCCACGGAGCCGCTTCGAAGGGGTCTGGCCAATACTCGGTCATGCGCCAGATGAGACCATCGCGGAACTCAAAAAGGAGATGACACGGTCCGTGCGCACGCTATCGGTCACGCCGACATCAGTGACTGCCTCCGTCTCATCAGCAATGAGGTGATGCACTGTGAAACGCCAAGCGCCCGCGGCCGGATATTGAGAGTTGAGCGCGACGAAGTGCTCTCGCCCGCGAAAGCGCTCACCGGATTGTGGATACACCAGCAGGTAGTCGTCGTGCAGCAAGGCGCTGGCGGCATGCCAATCATTCGTGTTCATCGTCTGCCAGAAGTGTTCAACGCGCTGCCGTGGTGTCCAGTCATCCATCTCATTCATCGCTCGCCTCCTGGATGATCGCTCGTTAACGTAGAATGCGAAAGTCTACCGCACGAAAGGAGAGCGGCGCTTCATCTCCATCCTGATGGGTTGGAGCTTCCACGCCGCGATTTCTGTGATGACAGGCCATTGCTACACACGCTGGAGCGCCTCTCCTCCCAGCCGAGCATCCCGCGGGTCAGAGCGAAGCCCTCATGACATTGCCAAGCGAGCGACAATGGGCGCAAACGTCTCCATGTCAGCATCGGAGACGATGTAATAGGAAAACCCATAGCGCTCCCGCCGCCCGACCAATTGCTCACTGATCTGTTCGACCGACCCAATGAAGATGGATGGCATCTCCAACACGTCCTCTGGGCGAATCGTGTTCCAACCGTGTTGACGGGCACATTGTTCAGCGCCTTGTTGTCGATCCGAAGTCAGGATGGGCGCGACCACCATACTCAACTCCACCTGCTCGAAGCGTTCTCCAGCCATCTGGCGAATCCACTCGATCTTCTCGGTCATCGCTGCTGGCATGCGTTTGAGCGGATCATCGATCTCGATGCCGGTCGAATAGTCGCTGTTCAGGATACCGATGATGTTCGCTTCACGCGCTGCCATTGCAAGCATACGCTTCCCACTCGCACCGATGAGGAGGAGTGGGTGAGGTTGCTGGATGGGCTTGGGATAGCCGTTGAGCTGGTCAATATGATAGTGGGTGCCAGAGAATGTGAGCGGATCGGAGGCAAAGAGGCCCTTGATGACATGCACCGCCTCTTCAAGTCGACCCACCCGTATACTAGCCGCATCGAAGGACATGCCAGCCTGCTGATACTCCCTCTTCGCCCAGCCAGCGCCCAGACCCAGCTCAAACCGCCCATGCGAGAGTACGTCGAGCGTGACGGCCTCTTTTGCCAGGACGACCGGATGACGGTAATCATTGTCGAGCACCAGGCTGCCAACGCGCAGGGCGGTAGTGGCATCTGCTGCCGCCATTAAGGCGATCATCGGCGCAAACTGGTCGCCGAATGGTTCTGGGATAAAGTGATCGCGGATGAAGAGCGTCGAGTAGCCGAGTTGCTCTGCCTGTCGTGCGGTTGTGCCCCATGCCTCGGCAGAGGACATGTGCTCGCTAATCACGCCGAAACGAAAGGGGTGCAATCTCGTCATGCGATCTCTCCTCCTCGTGCTTTCTTCAACCCAAGGCTACCGGTGGCGCCAGTTGGGCAAGCATGCTAAAGACTATGTATTCCCCTCGCCCTCGTTATTAACTCGGCGCATTGCGTATTGGTTGCGTCGTATGCATGAAGATGTGTGTAGGAGCGTGTCAGCTACGTCAAGATGCACGGCCATATCCGCTCGTGCGGCAACTCATGTCGTGGCGAGCGCCGTGTTCGCTCCTGGCAATTGGAACTCCGCCGTGGAGGTGGATCATGAAGGCCAGCGCCCGTCATGGATAAAGTTGGACTGACCGACGTGTCAAGCGAGAGTTGAGCATGCCCCATCGGCAAGACGTCCGACGTGGCATGTTCCAAAGGCTCATCAACGAGCTCTGACACCGTCCTTGACACCAACATGGGCAGGCAGTGACGAACACAGGAGAAAGCGAAAATCAAAGCGCCCCTGAGAAATTGGGCGTTGGCGGACGGTGGCGAACAACGACGGACCAAGCTGACCGCATCCCGTATGCGCTGCCAAAATGATGATCTAGGACAGAAGGTGACAACTCCCCGCGGCTACAGCCGGAGGCTTCTCAGTTCGCCCGGCAGCCCATCGGCTCCCGTCCCTGAAGGCAGTGCCCCTGCCTGTATGGCGACTTCTCCCCGTAATCCTACTTGTAAGATATTCTTGGCGGCATTCACATCACGATCTTCAACGAGACCACAGGAGGGGCAGAGATGCGTCCGTACGCTCAGGCTTTTCTGGACGTACTCGCCACATCCGCTGCATCGCTGTGACGTGAAACACGCCGGGACTCGTACCACCACATGACCGGCTCTCTCAGCCTTATCGGTGAGGATGTCGAGAAACGCGCTCCAACTCGCATCGTGAATACTCTTGGCCAGATGGTGATTCCGCGCCATCCCTGCCACGTTCAGGTCTTCGACACAGATGCGGCTATAGCGCTCAGCGTAGTGTTTGGCCGTCTTGAAATGGAAGTCCCGCCGTTGGCGACTGATCTTCAGATGCTTGCAGGCGACTTCTCGGTTGGCTTTGCGGCGGCGGTGACTGCCTTGCGTGCGACGGCACTCCGTGCGCTGCGCATGGGCGAGACGTTTCTGGCCACGGCGATAGTGGCGGGGATTCTCGATCATCCTGCCCTCGGAGTCGGCCAGAAACGCCTTCAGTCCCACATCCAATCCAATCGCTGGATGTGCGCACGCCGACGCCGTCTGTATGGGATGCGCTTCGCTATAGGCGTCTTGCGGAGCCGTCTCACAGACGATCAGCGCATACCAGTGCCCATCCGCCCGCAGCACCAGATGGGCCGTGACCGGCGTGCCCTCCAGCAGACGATGCAGTTTGATCTTGAGCAGGCGTCCCAGTTTGGCCGGGACGTGCAGATGTTTGCCGTCGTCATCCAGCCACACATCGCGATGCGTTTCGTACTGGCGGAGGTGGATGCTGTGCCAGCGGTTCGGTGTCTTGAAGCGGGGGAAGCCAACGGGCAAGCCAAGGTCTTTCATCTGGAGGTAGCGTTTGAGCGCCTTGCTGAGGCGGTCAGCCAGCGTCTGTACGGTCGTGGCGGGTACACTCTCCCCGCCGCGTCCCTTGAAGCGCGCCGTCAGGTCATACTTCGAAGCAAACGTGCCGTCCGCCTCATACTGCGCTTTCAGGGCCGCCAGCATCTCGTTATAAATGACTCGCGACTTCACGAGACAGGTCATCAATTGCTGGCGCTGTGCGCGATTGGGATACAAGCGGTACTCAAACGTTCGCATACTCTACTCGTATCGCATAGGGCACGCAGACATCAAGTGTGCGGTACTGTTGTCGCCGAGCGGCGACCGGGCTTTCACCCCCCTGGTTGAAGCTAGGGGCACTCAGCCCGATCTTTGGTAGTGTTTCGCCATCACGTTTGTTCCAAAGCGCCGACGACGTACCAGGGCACAGGATCCTGACAATACACCACGGACAACTTGGCATGTGCCACGCAGTGATTTGGACGACAGCGGACTGCGTGCAACGTCGGTCCGTACTCCAAAGTGTGAATGAGGCAGGCCGCGAAGTGAGAATTGCGGGGAGTAGGAGCTGCCGGAAACTGGCAGTTACGTGTGGGCAGAGGAGAGGAAGAGAATCAGGAGCGTGAGCTGATGGCCGATCTGAACGAACTCCCGCCGGGAGGCCAAGCCCAGGCCGCCTGGGCGCGGCCAACGCGCAGCAAAGCCGAGCGACGAACGTATGTGCTGCGCCATCTGGAATCCGAGAACAAGGTGTGGATCGCCACGGCCGCAGCCGACGGCAGTCCGCATCTCGTTCCGTTCTCGTTCGTCTGGGATGGTGAGCGCGTCAGCATGGCCACCGCTCGGGACAATCCAGCGGCGTGCAACGCGGCACGCACGGGCAAAGCGCGGCTCGCGCTAGACAACATCCATGACATCGTGCTCATTGACGGTGCGATCACCGTGCTTGAACTCCAGGCACTCGATGACGTTCTCGCCGAGCGGCTCAGCCGCGTCTCGGCCATAGACGCCCGACAGGCGCCGGGCTATGTCTATCTGCAGTTGACTCCCGTCCGCATCCAAGCCTGGTGGTCTTCCGCCGAACTTACGCAGCCGACGATTATGCGGGCCGGGCGTTGGCTTGCCCCATGACGGGGAGGGTGGTCCCGGCCCCACCCTCCTATCCAAGCCAACTCAAGGCTATATTACCCGACCACAGCAAGTGCCTGTTGTACTGATGTGGACGGGGCAGTAGGACTGCGCCTCTTTACCACACCACTACCATCCCGCCGTCAGCAGCGAATAAGCGCAGATGGCAGTTACGTTAGGCGAAGTAAGCGCGAACATCGCTTGTGGTCCTAGAGCGTCCACACTTTAGCGTCTGTATAGACCACCTCGCTCTGCGTATTCCCGTTGTTCGGGGTGTTCTCGACCCCAAGGATGCCACTCGTGAAGCCTGAGTCGGTGACGGTGCGGAGCAGGCGCCCATTGGCATAGATAGAAAGCGTGCTACCCTGTGCCACAACGGCAATGGTATTGGTCACATGCAGCCCACTGTGGAAGCCACTTGCCGTTCCCGAAGCCAACACGACGCTGCAATTGTTGGGTTGGCAGCGCGCCAATGTATAGCGTCCATCTGCGCGCATGTAGTAGTCGTAGCCATTCGCCCCTTGCTGGCCATTAGTGCGGAAGACGATTCCACCGTGATCGGACGAGGATCCCTGCGCGAAGGTCATGCGTACTTGGAAGGCGAAGTCCCCGAACGATTGGAGCCGAGAATAGCAGTTGACCCCGAAGTTCGGATAGATCGTCACGTGGTACCCCGTCGAATCCATGTGGCACAGCGCCTGGCTGGGATCGGCGAGCTCGTCCCAGTGCCCCGCGTCGGACCCGGTCAGTGGATCGGTGAAGACGAGGGTCCCGCCATACGGATTCGGGTTGGGTGTGGCCGTTGGCGGTACTGCGGTCGCGGTCGGCGGCAGCGTGGCCGCCGCCGTCGCCGTGGCGGTCGGGCCGACGCTATCGGTTCCTGAGGTCGAACCGCTTCCTGAGGGTGAACACGCTGTCAATGATAGCAAGGATACGGCAAGGCAGGATACGAGAATGAGGGTTGGGAGTGATCGCGGTACACGAGCTGCGGGCATACCTCATCTCCATTTGGCAGATCCAGAAACTTTCCACGCCAGGGTAAGAAACGGCGATCATCGAATCCCCGAATCTCCGGCATCTTATCAGAGCCTGCCTCCGGCCGTATGTGACGAGCCTCACATCTCATCCCTCATCTGTCAAAGTGGGCATAGAGTCTGCAGGGAACGGTGGTGACTTCGTCAAGCAGGAAGGAAGGAGACACCGCCATGTCCAAAGCCCGCGAGCCCGCCCCGACCGTGGCCTTCATCGACGACTACTGCGCCCACTACCAACCGGTGTTTCCCAATGTCCGGCAGTTCGAGCAGTTCACCCGCCTTGAGCTCGGCTTGGTGGCCGAGACCAAGCGCAAGTCGCTGCCGCGCCTGGCCCAGGCGACCTTCGCCCAGCGCCGCCAGTTGGTGGAACTCCTCATTGACCGGGTGGTGGTGACGAACGGCGATGTGGAGATCCGCTACGTCATCCCTACCAGTCCTGCGAGTGTGCATGTCCGGTTTAGTCATTTGCGTACAAACTACTTAGAGCGTTTGCCAGGGACCGTAGTCGCGCGGTAGATAGCGCCAGGCGCAGCCACTGCGCATGACATAAAAGACGCCGAGAAGACACCGTTGGTGATCCGTCGCATGTCCGAGGAATGCGGTCGTCCTTGGGGTATGCTGGTCGGGATGAGCGGGCCCAGCAGCGCCCACTCCGCGTCGTTCACATCGCTGAGGTACACTGGAATAGTCACGCCGAGGATGCCCTCCCAAATCTGCGGCAGACACATGTTTCGGAGAGGATATCCTCGTGCGGCTTCTGCTCGCTTAACCCCTTTTCAAACAGTTAATCAGCACCTGCTATACTGCACGACAGCGGCGTCACCCCTCACGATGAGGGGTGATGATGCCATTCGCATTCCGAAGATTGCTGACGAGGTCAGTGTCGCGAGTACCGTCGAGTTCGTCCCAGTCTCATCCACCACCTAGTCGATTTAGGAGAAGTCACATGGACCGGATGGACGCTGAACACACCAGCGCATTAGCTGTCGGAGATTTTGCACCAGACTTTCACCTACCAGCTAAGTGGTTCATTCGTTAAATGCGGAGCACTTTGGTCACGAAGGACACCGCGCGAGCGGAACGGAGCGGACGATGGCGGCGGCGCTGGCCCCAGACGAAGGGATGTTTCTGTGCTTGCCAGTACGCAGTAGCGGCGCCAATCGCGGCGACGACCTCCTCCCAGGTTTCGAAGCGGCGGCCCTTGAGCGCCAGCGAGCGTAAGACCTTGCACCAGGGTTCAATTAAGTTGAGGTACGCCGCATACTTGGGTTGGTAGACGAACTCCCAGCGGGGATGATGAATCTGGAACAACAGCAGATCATGGCAATGATGCATGTCGAGGTTGTCCAGGATCGCGGAGATGCGGTGCTTCTCCGCTGGAATCTGGTCATCGACCCAACTGAGGAAATCAATAAAATGCGTCTTGATCCGGCGCGGATAGCACTGCGTCCAGCAGTCGCCCGTCGTTTCCCACAGTGCCCCAAAGACGTAGCCCTTGGCGCGGCGTCCATAGTCAATCTCTTGCTTCGCGCGCTGGGCAGGACGCGCTTGCACATCCACGGCTTCCTGCCCAGGATAGCTCTTCGCCGCCACTGGCCCCATTTCGTCGATGTTCAGGATGACGCTGTCTGCGGATGGGTTCGCGCGGAGCGCTTCGATGCGCCCCTTTTTTCGGCGAACGCGGGATCGAGTCGCTCGCCAAACCAGGTTTCCTGCCGACGCCAGCGTAGTCCTTCCTCCTGCAAGATCTCGAAGATGCGCGTCTTCTTCAACGGGAGACCCACGACTTCATGCAGGTAGGTGGCGAGCCGCTCGAAGGTCCAACTGCCGAACGGTAAACCCAGGTCACTCGGTCGTGTCCGCGCCGTCGCCACCACGTGTGCCCGGTTCTCGGGCGTATACCGGGACGGTGCGCCTGAGCGCGGCGCGTCGTTCAACCCGGCGAGTCCCTGCACACTGAAGCGCTTGAACCATTTGCGGACCACATTCGTGCCACAGCCCAGTTCGTCGGCAATCTGGGAGATGGTCTTGTCCTGGCTGGCAAGGTGGATGATCTGTGCGCGACGCACCAACCGGATGGAGGCGGTCTGCGACCGCGCCAGTTTGCCAATGACACGTGCTTCCTCCTCGGTCATCGCACGCAATCGCAAGGGAGGATACATCACTGCCTCCTGTCTGTTTGGCTGGGTTGCTCCTCTTTATCTTAGCATACATTTAACGAATGAACCACTTAGCATGTGACCAAAAGTTAGGCACACTTCTGGCACCATAGAGAGCCGGAGGTGTGCAGAAATGTTGCGAACGAAGCTGACGAACGGACAACGTACCGAGTTGGAGGGGCTGCGCCGGCACGCAGTGGGACGCGTCGCTGGACGCGTCGCTGGACGCGTCGCTGGACGCGTCGCTGGACGCGCCCACATGATCTTGCTTAACGACCACGGCTAGCACGTGCCGGAGATTGATTGCCCGGATTGCCGGCTGTGGTCGGGAGGTGGTGCGCCACTGGCTGCATCGCTACCAGCAGCTGGGCACCCCGGGCTTGTACGATGATCCGCGCAGCGGTCGGGCGCGTATCCATCCGCTGGCCGACCTGGTGGTCGACACCCAGGCCAGCCAGTCGCCGCCCTGTTCGGGGCAGGTGCAGACCTGCTGGAGCGTGGGCCTGCTCGGCGCCGTTCCTGGGTCGCCGCTTTGGGATACGTCTCTCGGGCGCGAGTCTGCGGCGGGCGCTGCATCGGCAGGGCTGGCGCTGGGCGCGTCCCCGGTTGGCTCCGGCGCCCCGCGTCGATCCCGAGGCGGAGCGCAAAGTGGCGGCACTCGCTGCCGCCGGGATCCAGGTGCAGGCGGGACAGGGCCAGTTGCTGTTGGTGGACGAGTCCGATCTGCACTTGCTGCCGGTGCTGCGGGCGATGGGGATGAAAGGGCCGCGGCGGCGCATCCCCATCCCCACGCCGGGCGCCAACCGGCGGCACGCCTTCTTTGGCGCCTTGGATGCTCGGCGGGGCAGCTGGGTCTCGACCGATCACGAGCACAAACGCGCCGCACATTTGCTGGCCTTCCTGCAGCGGCTCCTGGCGCTCTATCCGAGCGGGCAGGTGTATTGGGCGCTGGATAATGCTCCCATTCACCCCGCGCGGCTCATCGCGCACTGGCTGGCCGACCAGCCCCGCGTGACCACCCTGTGGCTGCCCAAGTATGCCGGCCACGAGCACAATCCCGGTCGAGCGCAGTTGGGGGCTGATGAAGGCGGCCGTCGCCGCCAATCGCCCGGCGGGCACGATGGACGCGTTGCTCCAGGCGGCACGGGATTTCTTGGCCACACTGCGTCCCTATCCCGTCAAGCATCTGCTCGCCTCCTGAAAATGAATGGCTCTCTTTTGATCATGTGCTTAGCACCAGCCGCGAGATCGCCTTGAGCGATTATCATGGCAGCAAGCATGTCGTGCTTTTCTTTGTGCGCGCCTATCAGTGAATGCAGTGTCGTACGCATGTCGCCCAGTTGGGGCGGCTTTATCCGCAGTTCCAGGCCGCCGGCGCCGAAGTGCTCGTTATTTTGGGCGACACGTTCGACCACGCCACTCGCTACGGTACCTCACTCCACGTGCCCTTCCCGATCCTAGCCGATCCTTCGCACGAGGTGTATCATCGGTTCGACCTTGAGAGGGCGTATCTGATCATTCAGCGCACGGCATCTGTTGTGGTGGACCGGAACGGCAGCTTCCGTTACCTGAAGCGCGCCGCCAATCCGCAGACGTGGTTGCAAGAAAGCCAGGAGTTGTTGCAGGTAGTCCAGAGACTGGACAACGGCTAAGTACTGTTGAGTGAACAGGACAACGCAGCAGCCGAGTTGTGCCAACCGTGCCATTTACAGACCCTGTGGCGATGAGCGGGCCAAGCACGGCTCGTTGGGATTGCGATGGCCAACTTTCGCCGCACCGCGCGTGACTATGAACGCATACTCGGGTGCGCGCGGGCCCACCCCTCCTAGCCCTCGCCGGCCTCCTGCCAAATATGTGCGTGTGAGGGAACAGGTAGAAGTCACATGCCAATTGCTATCCGCACGGATGCCATTGACGCTACGACACCACCATCAGCGAGCACAATCGTCGGCACGATTTCAATTGCGGGTGAAACTGGTGCGCCCGATTGCTGACCTGGCAAGCAGCAACACCACCACAACATCGCCGAGGCGCGGTAGTGCAGCGCCTCGGCGATGTTGGGTAGATCGTTCCCAGAAAGGGTGAGATTCCGAGGGCTTCGTTGTGTAGTGGCCGACGTGCGGAAGCGAATTGTGTTCTGGAACACGGCAACACAGGCAGCGCGGACGACAAAAGGCGACAAAAGACACGATCAGTGGTTGTTAGCCGACCTGATCGACCAGCAGCCTAAGCAGGCGCACCATGCACTCAGATATCTTAGATGCTCAGATTCACTTGGTATTCTTAAGGGATTTTTACAGCCCCTGCTCCTTTGTCGGCTTGCGGCAAAATGCCCAGCACGCACCGAGAGGCCGCTGAGACATCCGACCTGCCATCTGTGAGATGAATGTGACGATTTGTCACGTACGCTCCTTGCAGTGACTCCATACTTTCAAGGGCCGCAGTGGATGGGTCATGCTCAGGAGGATGCAGCATGTTATCAACGGCGCCTTATCTCCAATGGGGACTGATCTTCATTACCATCCCTAACCTGATTGTCATTGGACTTATGGTACTCGTATTTCTCGTCGCCGCATTTGTGCGCCTGCCAGGGCACAAGGATTAGGTACAGAGGAGTTACACTCATGGCGAACTGGTCACGCGCAACGCGGGAACGGTTTCGGCAAATCGCTGCCAGCAGAGCATCTCTTGCCTGATAAGCAGCCGGCCTATGTCAACTCACTGGTATATCTGTTCGGCGCCATCACGATTGGGGCGTTTGGGATCATCTTCATCACGGGCATTGTCCTGGCATTATTCGGTCCACATTGGTGGCACGTTGATGCGGTTGGGCATTTTGTCAATAGTCTCCACTTCTGGAGCGTCCAAACGTTTTTCTTCTTCATGGTGCTGCACCTGTGGGCCAAGTTCTTTATGGGCGCTTTTCGTGAGGGGCGGGGAAAGAACTGGATGCTCGGCGTAGTGGCGTTTGTCGTCAGCATCATGGCAGCGTTTACTGGCTACTTGTCACAGACCAATTTTGATTCGCAGTGGATTGGCGTTTCGGCCAAAGACGCGATGAACTCGATTGGCATCGGCGGTTTCTTCAATGTGCTGAACTTCGGCCAAATGTATAGCTTCCATGTCATTCTCTTCCCGCTGGCGCTCGTCGGCCTGATCGGGCTGCATGTTGTACTGGTGCGAGTGATGGGGATCGTGCGCCCGTATCCGCGAAAGGGCGAGACATCGGTGAAGTTCACCCGTGGCATGACACAGGAGCAATACTACAGTGGTGTCAAGATGCAGAACTTCGACATCCTGAAAGAGCTGGCCATAATGTCGGCGATTGCCCTCATCCTGGTGGTTGCTCTTGCCGGTGTCTTCTCGTCGCCAGATGAAAAAGCGCTCACCCTCAAGAGCGTCGCCACGACTGACCCGCTTGGCTTCACCACGGTTGCTCTCTCAGAACTGGCCGGAACGAGCGGTATAGCCGATTACGGTCCACCCTACAATAATGCGTCCGGATCCGTCCAGTATGCCGGTCCTGTTTCTCCGCAACAGATCGCGGGCGTGAGCATTCCGATCGATGTCGCACAGGTATATGTGCTTGGCCCCCTCGGCACGCTTCAGAGTGCGAGCGTCAAAGCTGCCTTGACGACCTACACCAGTGCGTCTGCCGATCAGCAGACGGCATGGACGACAGCTTATGCCGGTGCGCTCGACCAGGCAAACGGAACGCTCGATGCGAACGGGCACTTGAATGTAGCCCATGACGCCAAATTTGGCCCACTGCCTGTTTTATTCGATTCGCTGCTGGATCTTGCCCGTGTCGGTGGAATGGATGGCTATCTGCTGACCGTCGATGGCAAGTTCTATCAGACCGATTTCACGAAGCCACTGCTCTTCCTCAACGAGAAAGCTCTGCCGGATCGTGCCGATCAACTTAAACTAGTTGGCGATCAATGGGGCATGATGAATAGCGCGGGACTATATCCAGGTCAGGCGTGGCTCTGGCTCTACACCTTTTGGTACCAGGTGCCAGCCGGTCCCTACAATGGGCCAAACGCTGATGTTGCCGTGTGGTTGACCATGGCAGTGCTGACTCTGCTCCTCATCATCGTCCCATACATTCCGCTGGTGAATCGACTTCCGAGGTATCTAGGGATTCACCGGTTGATCTGGCGCGATTACTATGCACATCCACTGGACGGAAAGTCCTAATTCATCGGTGTCTGGAGGGTGGGGGGGTCTCGCTGTGACGCGGGATCTGTCCACCCTCTTCTGCTTTCAGCTCTACTGCTTCAGTTCCCAGGCACGTCTACCTCTGTAATGTGAACGAGCAGGGACGGTCGTGACTATCTTGACTCTGGGGACGTGGTGCTTACACGCAAGAACACCTGCCACAACCGTGTTGATACGGCCCCCATTCTGACTCCTGCGCCCACGAACGCGCAGCGACAGCGATGAACCCAGAGAGACGTTGCTGGGATGCACGTTCCCTTCAATGCTGCTACGGTTCGGTCTGTACAGAGCGCCCGAAGTCACCCGCTCTACAGCGTTAGCGAACTGCTCAGCGCCAGGCGTCAGCCAGTATTCAAAACAGCATATATTGGAAAACCTGACCATTACGTTCGATGTATTCGCATCAACATGCAGTTGGTCCGAATTTCACAATTGCTAACTGCATGGGTGCCCCTGCGGCTACGCGACTGACCCGGTACGCGAGTGTACCTGCTCGCCCTCCACCACCACCCGCTACCAGACACGCCTCTCCGGTCCGCTGCTGGACCGCATCGATATCCACGTCGAAGTCCCGCGTGTCGAGTACGAGAAGCTGACCAATCGGCAGGAGGGCGAGCGCTCGGCGGCGGTGCGTGCGCGGGTGAACGCCGCGCGGGCGGTGCAGGCGAAACGATTCGCGGGTACGACCATCACCTGCAACGCGGAGATAGGGCCAGCCGAGGTGCGCGCCCACTGCGAGGTAGATGCCGCCGCCCAGCCGATTCTGCGCGCCGCTACCCAACGGCTCCAACTCTCGGCGCGCGCCTTCCACCGTGTCCTCAAGCTCGCCCGCACCATCGCTGACCTGGCGGGCAGCGAAACGATCACCGCGCCGCACGTCGCCGAGGCGCTGCAATATCGCGCAAGGGGCGATGTGGGGTAACCGCTATTCGAGATTTTGCATTCCAGGGAGGCTCATATGCGCTACTGGTCATTTCAATCGAATCCACAAAAATATCGTATTGAAGCCGCTGTTCGTGAACTACCTGTCGATAGTTGGGCAACTACGCGCCACGGCAACGACATCAGAAAGGGAGATCGGGCGATCATTTGGAAGGCCAGTGGTGGAACTGGAAAACGAGGAGTAGTCGCATTTGCGGAGGTCATAAGCGACCCCGCACCATCCAAAGACATTTATGGTGCGGACTATATCATCCCACCACTGGCAGCAAAGCAGATTCAATCACAGCCAGAAGAACTTCGCATTACTATTGCGTACCTCAATGCTTCGACTTTCCCGCTCTGGGCAGATGGTCCACACCACGAAGTAGTAAGCGCTCTAGAAATCTACGGCGGCGATGACTATGGCCGACAAGTAACTGTAATTGAGGAATCCAAAGAGCAATTCGAGCGCGTCGTTGCCGCTGCGGGTGGGTGGCCTGATAGAAATGACTCAGGCTGCATGACTCCTGAACAGGAAACCCAGCGTGCTATTGACGATATTGTCAATGCCTCGCGTGGCAGGCAGGGTGATAGTGTCCAATAGAGGGCTCTCCCGCAGATTTGGTGAAGCCCGCTTGGTGAACGCGAGACTGCATCTGGTGGGAGTGGCAAACCTCAGCAGTAACGCTTGCTTTTGAGACGCGTCGGGATGAGCGCTGCTGTTCTACCAAGCAGCCATCACCAAAAGTGCGGGAGAGCCCGTCCCTGGACACATACGGCAGGGTTTCTTAGTCAACACTGCTGCGCGCCAGGCGATTGAGGCATACGCGATGAACGAAGCCAGCAAATATTACATCGCGCAGGGATGGCTAGTGCAGAATGTGTCGGCTTATCGGTCGTATGATCTGTATTGCAGTCGCCCCGATGGCAAAGAATTACATGTCGAGGTAAAAGGGACGAGCACTGATGGGTCAGGAGTCTTACTCACCCGCAATGAAGTGACGCATGCTCACGCATACTACCCACTTGTCTCGCTGTTCATCGTTGCGAATGTGCAGCTTCAACGCGCCAACGATGGTACCTGCATCGCTAGTGGCGGGCAAAATATCGTGCGCGAGCCATGGAATCTCAATGAGAAAGATTTGAGCGCCCTCACCTATTCATATCGTGTTCCTACACGGTGACAGTTGAAACATTCGATCACAGCGAATATGCCCGCTACTCCTACTATCTGGCCGACGTGCGCGGCTCAGGTTGCGCCGGGAGACACACGAATATTGGCCACTCAGCCGACAGGCGACACAAGAAGTGCCGTTAGCCGACCCGCAGCCTGAGCAGCCGCGCGGCGTTCCCGGCGTAGACCGCAGCCATATCCTCGCCGGACATACCGGCCGCGTCGATGTCCGCCATCGTCGCCTCAACCGCGTTCGCGGGGCCAAGCGGCATATCGGTGCCGAACAGCACATGTTGCGGGCCGAAGAACTCGAGGACGCAGCGGACCGCGTGTGGCGCGCCAAAGAGCGCCGTATCGGCGTAGAACCGCCGGAAGTAGTCGAGCGGCGGCTGCGGTAGGGTATTTTTGACCTGCCGATAGCCGGGACCCATCGCGAGGCGGGCGGAGAAGTGCGGGACCATGCCGCCACCGTGATGCGCGATCACGAGTTGGCGCGGGTGGCGCTCCATATGCCCGGAATAGACGAGGCGGGCGAGAGCAGCGGCGGTCTCGTAGGGCCAGCCGATGGACCACCACAGGCCATAGTCGGACCGGCTCTCAGCCGGATAGTCGGCCCATGCCGCGCTCCGTGTCGGGTGCAGCCAGATGGCGCGGCCAGCCTCCTCGAGTTTGGCGAACAACAGCTCGAAGCGCGGATCGTCGAGCGGCACGCCCAGGACATTCGTGTAGAACTGCGCGCCCAAAGCGCCAAGCTGCATCAGAGCGCGGTCGAGCTCGGTCAGGGCCGCGTCGACGTCGGACATGGGTAGCGCCGCCGCGAATCCGACGAAGCGGTCAGGAAACCGCCGCACCAGCTCCGCCATCTCGTCATTGGCGATGCGGGCGAACTCCGCCGCGACCTCCGGCGGCCCGACCTCTTCCAGCGGCGGCACGGCAAGCACCAGCACCTGGGCGTACTCACCGTACGGCTCGATCTTCCGCCAGCGCGCATCCAGGTCGGTCAGCACCGGATCGAAGGAGAAGACGCCCTCGCGGTAGTAGTTGAGCTGGCTCGGAGCCATCGTCTTCTCAAGTTGCCGCTCCAGCCGGTCGAGATATGCGCGAGGCAGGATGTGCGCGAACGCATCGATCTTCCGCATGGTTGGTACCTCCTTGCGCGTGTTGATGTCTAAGCCAGGCTTAGATTGTCTGGTCGCGGGCGGCAACCCGCTCGCCACCTGCCCTCTCATCCCAGCGCCATCCGAGCTAGATTCGCCAATCTCCAGGACTACTCGTTCGATCCGGCTGATGTCAGCGGTAAATGGACGAGAAAGCGGGTTTCCCCTGGAACCGAGTCGAACGTTATCTCACCGTGGTAGCGGTCAACGACAATCCTCCGCACAATATCAAGGCCGAGTCCCGTTCCCTTGCCCACCTCTTTCGTGGTAAAGAACGGATCGAAGATGCGCGCGGAAAGGTCACTGGGAATCCCAGCGCCCTGGTCAACAATCTCAACCAGAACGGCATTCCCGTCACGCTGAGTCCGAATACGAATCTGTCCCTGACCGCTCATGGCGTCAATCGCATTGTCAATCAGATTCGTCCACACTTGATTGAGCTCGCTCCCGTCGGCCAGAATATGCGGCAAATTGCTATCATAGTCACGGATGATCTCAATGCCGCCTTTGAGTTTGTACCCAAGGATCACCAGGGTCTTCTCGATTCCCTCGTGAATGTCAATCTCCTGCTCAGGCGCGCGATCCACGTAGGAATAGTCCTTGACCGCAGTGACCAGTTGGGAAATCCGAGTGGTGGCGTCGTCGATCTGATCGAGGAGAGCTGAAGCGAGCAGTGTGTCGGCAATCCAGGTTAGCGCGCCGCTAAGACCGTCCGCGCCCAGCCTGTGCGCCGCGCTCTCCAGCCAGGGACGATCAAGGCCCGCGGCGACGAATGAAGGCGCCAGATCCCAGGGGTTCGCCACGCCATGCTCATCCAGCCAAAGAGCAACCTCTTCCTCGTTGCGTCCCGTCTCTATCGGGCTGAGCCTCGGCGCGACCGCGGACCGTGAAGCCGCCTCGGCCTGAAGATCCAGCGCCACCTGCGCCTGCGCTGGAGTAAGCTCGCCCGCCGCGAATCTGCCAGCAAGCGCCGCCAGTCTGCCCATAACCGCCCGCAGATCTGTCGCGGTGTGTCTGGCGGCGGCGGCCGGATTGTTCAGTTCATGTGTCAACCCGGCGGCAAGCGTTCCCAGTGAGATCAGGCGACCCCGCTCGCGCACCGCTACCTCGATGGATTCGAGCGTGCGCACGTAACCATTGAGCAGGTGCTTCGCCATAGGCAGCCACTCATCCAGCAGACGGCTAAGTTCATCTGAAGGAAGCAGGAAGAACCGGCTTGGGCGCAGTGTCGTTCCGGTGGCGCGATACCCACCGCTTGTGCCAGATGTCGCGAAGGCGCGGATGCCGCCAGCGTATTCGCCAGGGTGCGACATCGTATCAAGCACCACCCGTTGACCACCCACGTGCCGCGTCAGTTCCAGCTCGCCATCGAGCAGCACCCAGAGGGTGTCCGCGAGCTGGCCCTCGTGGAAGAGAACCTCTCCCACTGGGAATGTCACTTCCGCGCCCAGTCCCGCCAGGGTATGAAGCTGCTCGTCGGAGAGCTTCTCGAACAAGAAGGTAGATCGGAGATCGTCAATAAGCATCACAGTTTGTCCAGATACTTGTGCACAAGATGCACGGCCATAGCGCCCTCGCCAACCGCCGAGGCTACCCGCTTCATCGAGGAGCGCCGTACGTCACCCGCGACGAAGACGCCCGGCAGGCTTGTCTCCAAGGGATACGGTTCGCGCCCGCCCGTCCATTTCGGGTGGTGAGCGTCATGCGGTAGCTCAGTGCCAGAGAGGATAAAGCCCTGCGCATCCCGCGCGACGACTGCATCGATCCACTCCGTGTGCGGATAGGCGCCGATAAAGACGAAGAGGAAGTTTGACGGCACGACCTCATCGTCGCCAGTGGCGCGGTTGGCAATCGTGATCGTTTCGAGGTGCGCGCTCCCGCCGCCCGCCATCACCTCACTCCGCAGCCGGACCTGGATGGTTGGGATCGACTTAATCTGTTCGACCAAGTACTGCGACATGCTCAATTCGAGGTGTTCGGCGCGCACGAGCAGGGTGACGCTCCGCGCGAAACGTGAGAAATAGACAGCCGCCTGGCCAGCGGAGTTGGCGCCACCGATGATGTAGACATCCTGCCCGCGCAGACGTTGCGCCTCCGCCACACTGGCGCCATAATATACGCCACGTCCGGCAAACTCCTCGATTCCCGGGGCGTCAAGGTGGCGATAGGAGACGCCTGTGGCGATCAAGACGGCGTGGCTGCTCAACTCAGCGCCGTTGCTCAGCCGCACGACCCGGGCAGAACCGCGCACCTCCAGGGCGCATGCCTCCTGCACCGTTATCATCTCAGCGCCAAACCGACGCGCCTGCGTCATCGCGCGCCGGGCCAACTCGGAGCCGCTCACACCAGAGGGAAAGCCGAGATAGTTCTCGATGCGAGAACTCTGTCCGGCCTGTCCCCCAGGCGCCCGGCGTTCCACCAGAACCGTTCGCAATCCCTCGGAGGCACCATACACCGCGGCGGCAAGCCCGGCTGGCCCTGCACCGATGATGGTCAGATCGTAGAAGGGTAGCTCGGCGTGGGTCACGAGGCCAACTTTGGCCGCGAGGTCTGCGTCTGTTGGGGCGTAGAGCGCCTCTCCCGACGCAGTCACCACGACGGGCAACCGTTCGGGCGTTGCGGGCGATCCCGCCGCGGCCAGTATTTCCTGCGCTTCGACATCACTCTCCATGTCCAGCCAGCGAAATGGCACATGGTTGCCCGTCAGCAGATCCTTCACCTCATGAGAGCGGGCCGACCAGCGATGACCAATCACCCGCACACCCTCGAACGGCGGTTCGTAATGAGCGAGCCAGTCGTCCAACAGATCGTCGAGCACGGGATAGAGCTTCTCATCAGGCGGATCCCAGGGCTTGAGGAGGTAGTAGTCGAGGCCGACGATGTTGATGGCGCGAATAGCGGCGTCGATATCGGAGTAGGCCGTCAGGAGGACGCGCCTGGCGTCAGGGAAAAGCTCGATGGATTGTTCGAGCAGGTCAACCCCGGTCATTCCGGGCATACGGTGATCGGCCAGAAGCAGGGCGACCTCATCGCCGCTCAGTTTCAGTTCTCGCAGCGTATCAAGGGCGGCGTGGCCAGACTCGGCGCGCAGTACGCGGAAGGATTGGGCATAGTGCCCACGCAGGGTACGAGCAATAGCCTGAGAAACCGCCACGTCATCGTCGACGGTCAGCAGAACCGGCTTATTCATGAATGGATTTCCTGGTGGCGTTCATGTCGAGGGTGAGAGCTTGCAAAAGAGAGAGCCTTGCATTGGGAGCAGGCTCGAACACGCCGAGTATATCACAGAAAGCGTCAGAAAATCGTCTGCGGGAAGGTATGGACAGCCGCTCCAACATTGTCCCATTGCTCCGCCCATGCGCGGCGATGGCGCCACCTGGCCCCGTGCAACCATCCGCCGTGTATGCTACGCTGCTACTGGGGTGTCGGCGACCGGAAGCGGTCATCGGGGGGAAGCGCTCGGTTTGTGTTACACCCACATGCGGGTGCGCCGCTTCATCCGGCTGATGAGACATTCTGGTATCCAGATGCTGCCGCCAGCAGGAATACGGACTGAACACTATTACTGTGTATCTGAAAAGGCGACGAGGAGAACTGAGCGATGGCAGAGGTACGGCCGTTTCGGTTTGGCGCGGGAGTCACCGGGGCAGGCTCGCGCGCGGAGTGGGTGGCGTTGGCGCGCCGGGTTGAAGCGTTGGGGTATGCGGTCCTGCTGGTGCCCGACCACTTCGACGAGCTGTTTCCACCCTCGGTGGCGCTGATGGCGGCGGCGGACGCCGCGCAGCACCTGCGCATCGGGAGCTATGTCTATGACAACGACTTCCGCCATCCGGCGCTGCTGGCGAAGGAGGCCGCGCTGCTCGACCTGCTCTCGGATGGCCGCCTGGAGCTTGGGATCGGCGCGGGCTGGAATCTTGCCGACTACGAACAGACAGGGCTGCCCTTCGAGAGCGCGGGGCTACGGATCGAGCGGCTGGCCGAGGCGATCACCATCATACGCCAGTTTTTCACGCAGGAGTCGGTGACGTATGCGGGGAAATACTATCAGGTGACGGGATTGCAGAGCATGCCCAGGCCCGTGCGGCGTCCCCATCCGCCGATCTTCATTGGAGGAGGCGGCAAGCGCGTACTGACGCTGGCAGGGCAGGAGGCGGATATCGTCGGCCTGCACTTCAAGGTGAACGCGGACAACACCGTGGACGCGGAGGAGCGGCAGGAGACGGCGCTGGCGCGGAAGATCGCCTGGGTACGCGAGGCGGCGGGAGAACGATTCACGGCGATTGAGCTGAACCTGCTGCTCAGCGGCGTGATCGTGACAGATGACCGGCAGCGGGCTGCGGAGGAGCGGACGCGCAAGCTACAGGCTGGCGGCAGCACCGTCACCGCCAATATCCTGCTGGAAAGCCCCTACTGGCTGATCGGCAGCGTGGACGAGATGGTGGAGCGGCTCGTGCGCCTGCGCGCGACCCACGGCATCTCGTATGTGGTAGCGCGCGAAGATGCATTCGAGGCGTTCGCTCCCGTGGTAGCGCGCCTGGCGGGAAAGTGAGCGCCGACCAGCGGACCTTTCCGCTCACGAGGTCGGCGTATCGGTCGGCAATGGCGTGGGTGTATCAGTCGCCGTGGGTATCGGCGTTTCGGTTGGCGTCGCGACGCCCGTCGGGCTGGGTGTGGGCGTCGGCGGTTGGTAGCCGAAGAGCAGCTGCGGCAGGCTTACCGGCGTCAGGCCGCGCTGATGCAGCCCGGCGAGGATGTAGGGCAGCGCGGCGAGGGTCTGCGAGCGCCCAGCGGGGCCGTCGTGCATCAGGATGATCGAGCCGGGATGCACATTTCCCAGCACGCGATTGACAATCGTCATCGTCCCCGGCTGCGACCAGTCCGCCGGATCGTCATTCCAGATGATCGTCGTCAGCCCAAATGACGCCGCCTGAGACAAGATGGCGCTGTTATAGTCACCATACGGCGGACGCCACAGCCAGAGGCAGGCATTCGCGCCCAGGACCGAGTGCAACTGCTGCGCTGTCGTGGCAAGCTGCCAGGCGCGCTGCGAGGGAGTGAGCGTCGGCATATCGGGGTGGTTCCAGGTGTGGATGCCGATGGTAAACCCATCCGCCGCCTCGCGCTGAATCAGCCAGGGATAGGCCTTGACGTACTGGCCAAGCACAAAGAACGTGGCGGGTGTATGCGTCTTCTCCAGGTATGAGATGATTGCCGGGGAGTAGGCTGGCGTCGGGCCATCGTCGAAGGTCAGGGCAACCACATTCGCATGTGGCGCGCCATAGTCGCTCGCGCTACGTATCGCGTGCCCCACAGGCGCAGGGGCCTGGCCGCCGGGGCAGCCCTGGCCACCAGAGATTGGGCCGGTATAGGGCGGGAATGTGCCGCCACTCGACGGCGGCACGCCATCACCCACGATAGCTGGTGTGGCCTTCGGGGTCGCGGTCGCGGCTAACGTCGCGGTCGGCGGGACTGCGGTCGCGGTGGCGGGCAGATGCGTCGCGCGCGCCGTCGGGCTGGACGCGGTGAACGCTACCAGGAATCCCGCGGCGTTCCCACTGCCGATATACAGCGTGGCGGCAAGGCTCGCCACAAGCAACAGGACACTCGCCACAAGCAGCGCCACGCGCACAGACCGCTTCTTTGTCTGGGTTGGCGGCGCCGTGATCGCCCATGTCGCCCCGGCCAGCGTCTCCGCCTGTCTATCCGCCACCGTCGCGGGCTCAGGAATACCGGGTTCAGCGGACGCGCTCTCCTCGCCATCCGCTGGCGAATGCTCCTCGTCTGATTCTGCCACCTGTGCCACCCTCCCCAGCGATACACCACCCTCCTGCGCCTCATGGCGCGACATCCAGGCAGGGTGCGTACAGGCGACTATACCAGACGCCGCTCTCTCTGTATAGTGGTCTGGGATCACAATCATCTATCACGAGGATGCACACTCAGACGGACTTCGACAGCTTTTCGTCGAGGTCAGCATGCGCGGCGGGAGCAGCGTCAGCATCGTCACGTGGCCGGGCGATCACGCCGAAGGCGGCGCATGCGAGTGCGGTGCAGCCCGCGACCAGAAAGGCGAGGTCGGTCCCCCCGCGCGCGGCCAGACTCCCGGCGATCAGCGCGCCGAACGGGCTGGAGCCTGCGAAGATGTAGCTGTAGAGGCCAGCCACCCGCCCCTGCAAATAGGGAGGCGCCGCTAACTGAACCAGCGCGTTGGTGGTTGAGGTATAGATGGTATAGCAGATGCCCGTCACGACGATCAGCGCGACCACGCTGAGCACGGTACGTTGCGGTGCAAGCAGGAGTTCTCCCAGGCCAAACCCCGCCGCGCTCCCCAGCAATATCGGCCAGCTGACGCGCCCAATGGAGGCCGAGATGAGCGCGCCAGCCAACGCGCCCGCGCCAAAACATGCGGTAATCAGGCCATATACCCTGGCGTCGGCGTGTAGCGTGACGCTGGCTACCAGGGGCAGTAAGACGGAGAAGTTGATGCAGACCGTGGCTATGATGGTGAATATTCCGAGCGCGAGCCGCAATTTGGGCGTCCGCCGGACAAAGCCCAGCCCTTCGAGAACGCTGGTCCACATCGTCGTGCGCGGGCCGCGATCCTGTGACAACAGCTCATCTACCCGCATGAATAGCAACGCGATAATCACCGCCACGTAGCTGAGCGCATCGATCGCGAAGCAGACACCCACACCGAACGACGCGATCAGGATGCCGCCGATGCCCGGCCCCAGGATGCGTGTGGCGTTCGCCAGGCTGGAGTTGAGCGCGATGGCGTTGGGCAACTCCTCACGACCGACCATCTGGAAGATGAACGCCTGGCGGCTCGGATTGTTGAGGACGAGCGCCAGCCCGCGCATGGCGGCAATCGCGTACGCCTCCCACAAGGTAACAACGTGTGTCAACGTCAGCACGGCGATGATCGTGCTGCAGAGCGCGAGCGCTACCTGCGTCAAGATCAGCGTGTTGCGGTGATCCAACCGGTCGGCGAGCGCGCCACCAAAGAGGCCGAGCAGCGCATACGGGCCGAATTGCCAGAAGGCCAGGAGTCCGACAGCGAAGGCGGAATTGGTCATCTGGAGGACGAGCCAGGCCATCGCCGCGCTCTGCAGCCAGGTACCTACCTGGGAGAGGAATTGACCTGAGAAATACAGCCGGTAATTGTAATGATTGCGTAGGCTCGTGAAGGTGCGTCCGCCGATGATACCCGCCGCTGAAGCGCGCATGGAAAATCTCATGCGCCGCGCCTCACCAGTTGGGACAATGGCTCGATGGCGGCCTCCACGGCGGCCAGAGCCTCTGGCGCCAGCGCCTCCAGGCGAGCGGCGAGCCACGCGGTCCGGCGCTCGCGCAACGTCTTGAGCACACCCTCTCCGGCGGTCGTCAGATTCAGCGTGACCCGACGCCGGTCGTTGGGATCGCTACGCGAACGTTCGAGGAGTCCGAGCGCCTGGAGCTTGTCGATGTGGCCCACGAGTGTCGGAGCGCTCATGTGCTCCTGAGCGGCCAACTCACCCAGGCCAATACCCCCGGCGCGCTGTATGGCGCCCAGCAGACTCGCCTGCGTGCTGGTCACGCCAAGCTCGTGCGCCTCTCCACGGAGATAGCGATGGATGCGCAGCAACGCTGGCCGCAGACGGTTGGCGACCGCCAGCGGATCGAGCGCGTCGGTTGCGGCAGAGGAATGACGCATGTTTGCCCTCATGGCCAACGAGAATACCGGGCAGATTAGAACGTTCCGCTATGACAGCGTGAGGCGCGAAGCCAGATCATTCGTTAGCCTAACGATATACTATCACAACGCGACGCACGCGGGCCACACGTTCGATGCGTCAGGGCGATAGCACTCCTTAACGAGCCATTCGCCCTGACGTCTTCCATCTTTATAGGGGCTGAGATCGCAATCGAAGCGAGGTCACGGGGCAGGAGAGGTGAGAAACGCAACCATCTGACCAAGAATCTGACGGACCTGCTCTTCGTCAAGTCCCTCGAAGACAAGTCCACCATTATAGCTGATGTACCGCACTGGCACGTGGTCGCGTTGAAGAGCCTGCTCAAGCGCGCGAGACTGCGCCTCGGGCACTTCTGTGTCTGTAGTTCCCTGTACAATAAGCGTTCTGGCGCTGGATGGCGTAACAGCATAAAGAGGTGACGCCTCGCGATAGAGTTTCGGATTACTGATGGGCGTCTGCCTGAGCAAATTGAACACTTCCGCCTGATTATCGGGCGATGTTTTTATCCAGGACACGAGATCAACCGGTCCGTAGAAATCGGCAACGCAGGCGACCTGCGACGACTGATCTGTATATATGCTTGCGCGATCACCTGCCAATGTTGTCGTAAGCGCACCGAGAAATACGGCCAGATATGCGCCGGAAGACATCCCAACCGAGCAGAGATGGCCGCCGTCTAATTTCAGCTCTTGCGCATGCGCGCGGAGCCATCGAACAGCAAGTTGGGCATCCTCCACCTGCGCGGGCCAGGGATCGGCGTGTGCCAGCCGATAATTGATCGAGGCGACGATGAAGCCCTGCGAGGCAAGTCCCATGCACAAGTCAGTCAGTGTGTCGCCCTGAACATCGAATTCGGCGCGTTTGTCGCCGACTGTCGAGCTACCACCATGAATCAGCACGATTCCCGGCAACGGGGCTGCCGGATGATCTGGCGCACAAAGATCGAGCGTCTCAAGTGGCGCGGATCCATACGCGAGATCGGGACGCATTGCAACGGAATAACGTGGCGTGAACAGATTGGCGAAGGTTGCGGTCGCGGTCGGCGTAGGCGCTGGTGTAGATGCCGATGACGCGCCGCCGCATGCTACGAGGGCCAGGGTAACGAAGAAACCCGCTATGAGCGCCCAACTCGAACGCCAGCGGGGCCCAGAATACATCAACCGCATGTGTCACTCCATTCCAACCAGAGCGGCGCTAGCCTCGCTCGAAGCGCCCATAAACTGTGTGGCAGGCATCAGTCGGCCTGGATAGGTCCGCAGGCGGCTGGCAGCACTTGATCGTAAGCGCCTTTGTCATTGAGGCCGTGAATAAGCACAACATGACTTGTGAGCGGTGCGATGTTGTATGCGTCATCTGGGGTGATAGCCAATTGCTGCGACCAGGTGATCTTACCGTTGGCATCCGAGGTAGGAGTTGGCTCGAAGGGCATGGCTACTGGTCCGTAAGCGGGCGTGCCAGCCGCGAGAGTGATGATACCGTCGGCGTTTGCGTCGGCAGGCGTGGGGCACGTTGCTGTCGTGTCATGCGCGCCGTGAATATGTCGCATATGTTCCTGGTTGGGCACAAGTCCAGAGAGCGAGATGGTTACGGACATCACATTCCCTGTGACGGCCAATTCGACTGTGCCCATAACACCCGATGCGTTGAGCGGCGCAAGGATCGCATGATAGTGTTGTGTCGGAGGCGTGGTCGTGCGTGTAGCCGCGGTACTCGACGATGGCGTACCGCATCCGGTGAGCGCCAGGGTAAGCGCGGTCGCAAGAACAAGACAGATGCGTCTCATGGCATTTCCCCTTCCAAAATATGGGCACAACACGGGAGCCGACTCCTCTGGAATCGCAGAGCGGATTGCACATGACTATGGTTGGATGCGACGCAAACTGTGCGCATTTATTCGACATGCGCAAAAGTGGTGTGATGTGAGGCGTCATCAGTTCAGGGACATCGCAGGGCAAGAGAAACGTCGAGATGAGATGCAATCAGCCATTCGGGATACGACCTACGCCATAGTGCTTGAAGACGCGCTGCGCGCCGAGCGAGAGCGTCTGGTACGATGGTGTGCATATTTAACCGGCAATGCCGATGCGGCGGAAGACCTCGTGCAGGAGACATGCTCTGTCGCCTGGCGTAGCGCACGACGGCCAGACCACACGGAGGAACTTCCCGCATGGCTTGCGGGCATCGCGCGTAATATCTGTCTATCCTGGCGGCGGCGCCAGCAGCGCGAAACAGCCCGTCATGCCAGGCTGTCCGACAGTCGGGCGCATGATGACTGGCAAGCGTCTGTGGGTTGTCACAATGAGGAGCCAGTCGATCTCTTTGATCCTGCGGTTCTGCTCGAAAAAGATGAACTGGCGAGCCTGTTGGATCGCCCGCTGGGCCTGCTGCCAGACGAGACCAGGAAGGCGCTCATCGTCAAATATATCGAGGAATTTCCCCTGGCAGAAGGCGCCGCGCGGCTGGGTATGAGTGAAAGTGCGCTTGCCGCTCGACTTCACCGGGGAAGGCGCAGCTACGCCACCTGCTCATGACGCAACTGCGCGCCGAAGCCGCCAGCTATGGACTGGTAGCGCCGACGGATGATGGTTGGCGTGAGACGCGCATTTGGTGTCCGATGTGTGCGGCGTATCGCCTTACTGGTCGCCTGGCGCGGGACGTCGATATGTTCGCATTACGATGTCCACAGTGTTTCGCGCGTCATCCCATAGATTTTGCCAGATGGCACGAACCAGGGCTGTTCAACGGATTGACGAGCTACCGCGCGGCGCTCACCCGGCTCGCTCGCAGCGCCTATACCTTCTATCAGCAGGCATTGCGCGATGGCTCAGCGCCTTGTAGGCGGTGTGGAGGCCACACAGTGGCGAGTAGACAGCGCCTCGACGAATGGACTGACGCCTCTGCCGATCCGGTATGTTTGCGTGTCTTTTGTCCGAGATGCCGAGCGACTGCCACGACCACGCTTAGCGGACTGCTGCTCTGTCACACCGAAACGCAACGATTCTGGCGCAGCCATCCAGGGATATCTGCGCTGCCTCATCGCCGCATCGAGTACCACGGGCTTCGGGCTATCCTAACCATGTTTGTTAGCCACGATAGAGTTGCGCGACTGGAACTGATTTCTGACGAACAGACGCTTGAGGCGATCAGCATAAGTGGCGCTTAACCCACTATGCCAGCACGGCTATGCGCGTCACGATCAGGTTGACGGCGCGGTCCTCGATCATCAGATGCGGCGAGGCGTCTAGCGGTGTAGCGCTCGATACCGGCGATACGCAGTCACCCGACGAGCAGAAGTTGACGGTATCGCCCGCCAGTCCGAGGCTGAATGTCTGCGCCCCACCGTGGACTACATAGTCCGAGGTAAACAGGCCCGCGGGATACGTGCCGCCGCGCGCCGTCACCAGAACCGCCCCGACGCATCCTCCCAGCGAGGGATTCCACGCGCCCTGATGCATCGGCGTGCACTGCATCTGCGCCAGGATATTGGCGGTCGCCGGAGCCGTTGAACGCCGTCAGGCCGAAGTGTCCCCCGATCTCCGCGCGCACGATCTGGTAGTCCATCTCAATCGTGTAGTTGCGCGTCGTCGGTACATAGGGAATCTCGACCTGCACCGCCTGGCCACCAGAAATCGCCAGATGCCCATCCGCGACTTGCACCGTCGCGGGCAGCGTCCAGCCATCGGCGCCATGCGACCAGTCGGACTGGTAGACCACCCGTGGCGTGTGCGTCGCAGTGGCGCCTGGTGTGGTTCCTGGATGGTTCGCCACACCCGCATTCCCGCGCGTCACCCCCCAGACGACCCCCGCGATAATCGCCACAAGCACGGCAACCGCCCCGGCAATCGCCAGTGGACGCCGCCAGCGCGGCGCGGGCTGCTGGGGGGAGCTTCCCCGCGCCAGAGGCATGTGGCGACTGTTGATCAGTCAGCATAGCTATCGTCCTTGCTCGCTCATCGTCGTCCTTGTCGCTCGTCGCCCCGATGCTAGTCTTTCGTTCGCGGATTAAACGCATCGCCCACTCCGTCGCCTACGAACGAGAAGCACAGCACCAGCGCGGCCAACACCAGCACCGGCCAGAGCACTTCCGTCCACTGGATGTAGATCTGCCCCGACGCATCGGAGATCATCAGCCCCAGGCTCGACCCTGGCGCCTGCACCCCCAGGCCGAGCAGCGAGAGCGTCGCCTCCGCCGTGATGATACCCACCATATCCAGCGTCGCCGCTGTCAGGACGATGTTGAAGAGGTTAGGCACGATATGGCGCGTGATAACCGCCCGATCGGTGCCGCCGACGCTCCGCGCCGCCTCAACGTATTGCTGTCCTTTCAGCGAGAGCGTCTGGCCACGTACAAAACGCGCCATCTGCGGCCAGATCGTAAATCCGAGCGCCAGGGCTACCAGCAGCAAGCGCCCCGAGGGGCCGAAACGGTCGATAAACGCCGGGCCAAGCGTCGCAGCCGCCAGGATCGCGAAGAGCAGGATAGGGAACGCGAACATCAGATCGGTGAAGCGCGCCAGGAAGGTATCCATCCAGCCGCCGAAGAAGCCCGCGAGCGTCCCAATCACCAGGCCGAGGACAACGTCAAAGACCACAACAACCGCCGTGATAACGATCGAGACCTGAACTCCAGCCATCAGGCGGGCCAGAATGTCGCGCCCGAGCTGGTCCGTGCCCAGCGGATAGGCTGCGCTCGGTGGCTGATTGAGCTTGGTTAGCTCCTGATGGGTGGGATCGTGGTAAATCTGCGGGCCGATGTGATCCTGTAACGACGGGCCGCCGATGATAGTCGGACCAATGTGCATATAGATGAGCGGGCCGATGAACGCGATTCCGATGATGATCACGATGAGCGCCAGGCTAATCACCGCCCGCTTGTCACGCATGAAGCGCCGTAGCGAGGTCCACGAATGGCGATCTCGACTTCGCTTCGGGGTTGTCCATCATCACCTGCGTGTCGAGCATCGCCTGGGTCGGCGACGCCGAAGTGTCGTAGAATGGGCCAACTCCAGTCTGCGTGCCGACGGCCTGGTTGTCAAAGTCACTGTTGATCGTCATAACTTACCCGCCCTCTCGTGCGTCTATCGCGTCTCACTCCCGCTCCTGCTATTCGGTCTTGATGCGTGGATCGGCGAAACCATAAGCTATATCCGTTACCAGATTCATCAGGACGATGGCGACCGCAAGCACGATCACCGTCCCCTGCACGACGGGGAAGTCGCGCTGGGTGATCGCCGAAATCGTTTCCGCGCCGATGCCGGGGATATTGAACAGCAACTCGACGACGAACACCCCCACCACGGCGAAGGCCAGCGCTGGCCCGACAGCGGTGAGCAGCGGGATCAACGCGTTGCGAAAGGCATGGCGCCAGATGACCATGCGCTCGTGGATGCCCTTGGCGCGCGCCGTACGCACGTAGTCCTGCCCCAGCACTTCGAGCATGCTCGAACGGGTGAGACGCACGTAAAAGGCGAAGATACTCAGCGCTGAAGATGATGATGGGGGCGATCATCGTATCGAGCGTCCCCCAGCCAGAGACCGCCAGCGATGGCGAGCCTTGCGTATGCAGCCAGACCATCACGAGGTCATAGATGGGGATGATAACGAAGGCTGGCAACGCAAACAGTACCAGCGCCACCCCCTGCACTGTGCTATCGACGCGGGTCCGCGCCCGCACCGCCGCGACGACCCCTAGCGGCACACCCACTACCACCGCGAGGACAACACCCCGCGATACCCAGCACCGCCGACGCGGGAACATAGCGCGCCAGGATCGCCCAGACGGTATCGGCGTCACTGATATAGGAGTAGCCCAGATCGAAATGCAGCAGGCGTCCCAGGAAGTTGGGATACTGCTGATACCAGGGCAGGTCTAGCCCATAGAAATGAGTCAACTGATCGTAGGTCTCTTTGCTATAGTGCTGGCCCAACTGCGAATAGACTGCGTTGCCGGGCGCAAAATAGCCCATGATGAACGTGATGAATGTCACTCCAATGATCACAAACACCAGCCCTACCAGGCGGCGTATTACGAAGCGAATCCCCAGTCGCAGAGCGGCGAACACCAGCAGCGCCAGCACTGCGAGCCCGATGATTATCGGAACCAGACTACCCATAATACATCTCCCCTGGCGACTTTCGCATGGAATGGTTCAGTGGTGTGCGAGAGGTCTTGCCTGTTGCTATGCGCGGAGCGGAACAGATGGCAAGGCGGAAGCTCCCACGTGGCTGCGCGCCATCGCGCCATTGTGAGCGAAGGAGAAGGCAGAGCCACGTGTGCAGCCCTGCTTTCTCCTCTGCCACACGGTCAGACAAGCGCCTGGGCGCTAGCCCTTCACGTAGACGTTGTTCTGCCAGTCAGGCAACGTTGTGTAGCCGGAGGTTGACTGGCGATAGCCCGCGATCTTGTTGCTGTCAAAGAGCCAGACCGCGATCTGCTGATTTGTCGAAATCCAGCCAACCTGGTCGACCATCATCTGCTCGGCCTGGTTGTACATCTGGAAGCGCTTTGTCTGGTCCTGCTCGACGTCAGCCTGGTTCATCAGGTCGTTGGCTGGCGCGTAGTTGATGTTCTGCACGTTCACTGACGAGCCAGGCAGGAACTGCAGCGAGAGCCAGTCCTGTGGGTCCGGATAGTCCACGATCCAGGCGATGCCGAAGATCTGCGGCGCACTCCCGGAGTAGACGTCGTTGATCAGCGTGCCGAAGTCCACATTGCTGATCTGCCACCGGGTAGCCGGGCAGGCCGTCTTCCACATCTGGAGCAGCGCCTGTGAGCCAGCGATGTTGCTCGGCGTGTTGCTCGTTTTCGTACGTCACTTTGGGGCAGTTGGTGATCACTCCGCCGCACTTGCGATTGGCGTAGTCGGTAATCAACTGCTTTCGCCATGGCGGCGTCGGCCTTGTTGGCATCGGTACCCTGACTTCCCGTCGATGTTCTTCAGGTTTTCGTTGTACCCTGGCTGCCCTTTCGGCACAATATGGAAGGTCGGCGTGCCAGCGCCATTGGCCACGGCGTTGAGTGCGTCGCGGTCGACGGCCAGCGCGAATGCCTGCCGGGCCGCCACATCGTCGAAGGGGGCTTTCGCCCAGTTCGGAGCGATATAACTAATGGCCAGGTTATCGCTCTGGTGGAAGTCACCGCGCGTCTTCATCTGCTGGTAGGTCGCCGTGGGCGGCAGGCCAGCGATACCCACATCAACCTGCCCGTTCAGGTAGGAGTTGTAGGAGGTGTCGGCATCTTTGTAGATCTTGAAGTTGATCTGGCGCAGCTTCGGCTTGGTACCCCAGAAGCCGTCGTTGCGCGTCAACTGCAGATTGCCCTTGTGATCCCATACGGTGACTTTGTACAGATTGCCGCCAAAGCCGCCATTATCGGTCAGGTGGTCGGTCCAGCTCTTGATGCCGTACTTCTCAATCAACTGCTTCGGCGCGGCCAAGACGATGGCCACGGCAGCCACGGTTGGAATGAAGAAGGCATACGGCTTCTCAAGCGTGACGGTCAGCGTCTGCGGGTCAGTCACCACGATCGACTTGCCAATGAGCGTGTCGTTCGAGACTGGGTTCGTGGCGTTGGCGTCAGGGCAGGCGCTCTGATTGAATGCCGCGGCGCCCTTGATCGGGTAGAGATACGACGCAGTACCCGAATTGGTGCAGGGATCGAGACCCCGGTTCCACGAGTACGCGAAGGTGTTGGCGTCGATGGGGTGCCGTCGGACCACTTCAGGCCTGGGCGGATCTTGAACGTGTAGGTCAGGCCACCATCGTGACTGTGGGCATCCCTCGGCCGCCCACGGGACAATTTGTAGTCGTTGTCGTACGTATACAGCCCTGGGAAGACCGGCTGGGCCGCCGAGAACGAATACAGGTCAGTGATCCGCTGTGGATCCATCCGACGAATGTCGTTAGCCGCTGGCACCAGGCTGACACTCATTACCTGTTTGCTGTCGGGGGCCACGCCGCCAGCGCCGCCGGTGGTGCCGCCACAGGCGCTCAGCACCATGAGCAGCACGGTCGCTAATGTCGCCCAGTGTGAGTGCGATTGTTTTGCGTGATCGCATATCCTGCTTTCTCCTGACAGTGCGAACATGCTTGCCTGTGCATGCAGAGTGGCAATCAGCAAGAACTACGGCATCTATCCGTGACTGCCCATCTCGCCGAGAGCGCAGAAATCCAGCGGATTCGCGCAGAGATTCGCCGGGATTTGCGCAGGGTTAGCGAGGACGGCGCGCAGACTCCTGGTCCTTCAGTCTGCGCGCCAAGGCAGGTGACGGCGATTAGCGGTAATCTGGAGAGTCTGACTCAGCAATATTCTCGTGACTCAAGCGGCTTCACCTGATGATTGATGAGCATCATCCAGCGCAATTGAGGAGTAGAGTGAGCCGAGAGCGACGCCATCTGAGCCGTTGGATGCGTCACTGTATCTGCCGATGACACTTACCAGATCGTTTGCCCGCAAGCGGAAACCAGGTTCGGGATGCGCGATCAACTGGCCATCGCGCAGCACCGCGATGATCGCGGCTCCGGCGGTTCGTATTGAGTCGTACCTCTGACAGGGGCCGATCTAGCAGGGAACTGCCCTCGCTGATACAGAACCAGGCGATGCCAAGCGCGCTGCTCGCATGCAGGAGATGATCGAGGGCATCTTGCTCGTCTGGCGTCGAAACGGAGATATCGTACCGGTCGCGACGCACGGCTTCCGAATAGTCATCTACGTCTGTGAACGGGAATCCGAGCCGCATGAGAGTATGGCGCATGATTTCCAGGCCGCCCTCCAATTCGGGCAGGATGACATCCTGCGCGCCCAGGCGGTATAACTGTTCAATGCCATCCTGTGTCGCCGCGCGCGCAATGATGGGCAACTGTGGCGTTCTGGCACCGCCCCGCGGCGACTACCACCTCACAGGCCGCCTCGTCTGGCAGAGTCACGACGAGCGCCCGCGCCCGGCTGAGTCCCGCGTGATCGAGCACCTCCGAATCGGCGGCGTCGCCGTAGAGTGTCGGCACCCCCTGCTGATCGAGCTCGACGGCGCGGCCAATATCCAGCTCCACCACTAGACGCGGTATCCCCAGGCGACCCAGCACGGTGACGATATGCTCGCCGACGCGCCCATATCCGACGACGACCACATGCCCGCTCAGTCTTCGGTACGGGCGCTGGCGGCGTCCCATGCCGATCCAGGCGACGCCAGAGGCCCGGCGCGCGGCGCAGGAACGATTCGGCGGGCGCAATAAGTCGGAGCATAAAGGGATTCAGCAGGATCGAGAGAATCGCGCGCCCAATACCAGCGAATATTGCTGCGATGTGAATATCCCGACCAGGATAGCCGACTGCGCCAGCAGGAACGAGAACTCACCAATCTGACTCCGACCCGCCGCCACGACCAGTATCGTCTTCGCTGGGGTGGGCAGCGCAAACCCGGAGAGCAGGGTCAGCACGAACTTGCCACCACGACGACGGCCGTGAGGACCAGAATCTCCACGGCGTTATCGGTCAGGTTGCGCGGGTTGGCGAGCATGCCGATGGAGACGAAGAAGAGCACGGTGAACGTTTCGCGGAAGGGCAGCACCTCCGCGCTGACCTGATGGCGGGTCGAAGATTCGCTGACGACGACGCCGGCGAGGAATGCGCCCAGCGCCAGCGAGACGCCGAACAGTTCCGCTGCGGCGACAGCCGTGCCAATGGTAATGGTCACGACTGTGATGATGAACAGCTCGCGCGACTGCATATGGGCGATCCGCAGCAGCAGCCAGGGGACGAAGCGCGTCCCGACGACCAGCATGATGCGCCGCGAAGATGGTCGCCTTCAGCAGCGCCAGTCCCACCGATTGCCAGACGGGCGCGCCGGTCTATCTCGGTGAATGCGGGCAATAGCACGAGAATCAGCACGGTTGCCAGGTCTTCGACGACCAGCCAGCCAACGGCGACACGCCCATGCGAGGTATTGAGCAGCCGTTATCCATCAGCCCGCGCAGAGCACGACCGTGCTGGAAATGGAGAGCGCCAGGCCCAAGCACAAGCCCGGCGATGCTGTCGTCATACCCCAGCAGCGCGCCAGACGAAACCCGATGGCGGTGATGATGACCATCTGCGCCAGCGCGCCGGGAATGGCGACGTTGCGAACCGCCCAGAGGTCGCGCAGCGAGAAGTGCAGGCCGACGCCGAACATCAGGAAGATGATGCCAAGTTCCGCCAGCTGGCTAATTGTCGCGGTGTCGCCGACAAAGCCTGGCGTGAACGGCCCAATGATGATCCCGGCAAGTAGATAGCCAACGAGCGTTGGCAACCCGATGCGCCGCGCCAGCAGCCCCCAATTAGGGCGGCAACCAGTGCGACGGCGACATTAATCAGCAGTGCGATATCGTGCATGTGGATCACCTCACCATCAGCATACAATATCACTTAGGCATGGAAACACCGCGAAATGGCTGAATCGAAGCGCGATATATCGCTGTTTCTTTGATGGGTATGTGTAGGCAAGGTATGTATGTGGCGCATCTATGGCAGTGCGAGAAAGTGATCGGCGCACGATGAATCGAGAGCAACTTCTTGCCCGGCTCGACAAAGCCTGGGCGGCGCTTGGGGAATCATATGCCGGGCTAACTGAGGCTGAGATGACCACGCCGGGCGTCGCGGGCGACTGGTCGGTGAAAGATATGCTGGCGCACGTCGCCACCTGGGAGGAGGAGGCGCTGAAGTATCTCCACTGGTGCTCGCGGGAGGCAGACCGCCCCGCTACGCCAGCTACGGCGGCATAGACGCCTTCAACGCCCGCATGACGGAGACGAAACGCGGCATGCCGCTTGTCGAGGTCCAGAGGCATCTGGCGGAGACACACCGCCAGCTCATCGCGTATCTTCGGCGTGTGCCTGAGGAGCAGTTCGCGACGGAGACGCGCTTCCGCCACCGCTTGCGGCTCGATACGTACAGCCACTATCCGCTGCACGCCAGCATGATCCACGCATGGCGCGAGCAGCAGATGAACGCCTCGACGCTCTAGGGTCTGTCTGACGACAACCGTGACGACAACGCCGCCGTACCGAGACACTCAGAAACACACCGTTAGGCCGGTGAAAGCTTGAAAAATATGCCGCCCAGAGAAGTGGGTGAACGAGCGTAGACGACCAAACTTGAGTTCGACGCTCTCCATCTCCACCCGCCCAGCCCTGAATGATCCAGGGCCGGGCGGTTCTCATCCCGCACGAGCGTGGGCTGGCAATCCCCCTTTGCCGGAATATGTGGCAGCATGTGGAATAAGTCTGGGGTCGTTGCGCGTGTGTCAACGAGTGATCTCCCAAGAGAGGAAGTGAATCGCGTGTTGAAGCTCGGCTCAGTTATGGTGGGAACGTTGCAGCACGAGGCGCTGGTCGCGTTCTATGAGAAGGTCTTCGAGAAGCCAGCTGATATGGCTGATCAGGAAAACGGCTTCGCTGGGTGGCAACTGGAAGGCGGCTTCTTCGGTGTGCTGAAGCATTCCGAGATGGGCGGAAAGACCAAAGACCCAGGGCGCATCATGCTCAATTTCGAGACGACTGAGGTCGCCAAGGAATTCGAGCGCCTGAAGTCCCTGGGGGCCGTGGTGGTCCGTGAGCCCTATGCCATTGGGGAGGGGTTGCTGGCTACACTGGCGGATCCTGATGGGAACTACTTTCAATTGATGGCCCCAATGTAATGAGCCCTCCCAGCCGCGCTCCCGATGCCCGCAGAGCGAGCGCGGCTGGGAACCTACCGGGTGCAGGACAGCATACTGATCTTGCTGCACCGCCTGTCAGGGGATGACAGCAACCACCCCAGGCGAACGGCCGTTATCCTGCTATATCAGTCTGCCCCGCTCGGATCTGATATGCCGTCGTCCCAGCCGCAATATAGCCACGCAGCATTCGCTTCAATTCGGTGACGGCTTCCGGGCGCACCTGTCCCCCAGCGGTGGTCATCAGCGGCATCAGCGCGCGGACCGTCTCGACAATCATCCGCACCGATAACTCACGGCGCTCCGCGGACAGCCCCGGCATGCGCCGCGCGAGCCGCACATCCAGCCGCCGCACAATCTCCTCGACGAGCGGCTCTCCGGCAAGCGCGCCGTCGCCCGTGCGTGGCAACGCGACGAACAGCGCGAGCATGCGGTAGCCACGGGCATACAGGGCAATGAGCGGATCGAGCAGACGATCCAGCAACTCATCGGGCGATAGCTCGTCCCGTGGATCACTGGCGAATACCTCATCCAGCACGTCACGCATCTGCTCCTGCGAGCGCGCGACCAGCGCTCGCAGAATAGCCTCTTTATTGGGGAAGAACTGGTAGAGCGAGCCGATAGAGGTATGGGCCTCCGCCGCGATCTGATTGGTGCTGGTGGCCTCGTAGCCCATCACGGCGAACAGGCGCTCCGCCGCGTCGAGGATCGCCTCGATACGGCGCTGGCCGCGCAGTTGCCGCGGGCGCCTGCGCAGTGGAATGTCGGGCACCATCAGACGACCTTCGGCAACGCTGAGGCGGTTGTCGCCGTTCCGGCGGATTCCAGCCGTACCCGCAGACCATTCGCCAGCCGGAGCGTGACACGCGGACGCGGTATCGGGCGGAATCCCGGCACGACGACTGGCGTGACCTGCTGGAGTATCGTCGCCAGCACGAGCCGCATCTCCATCTCGGCCAGCGGCATGCCAATGCAGATACGCGGCCCCAATCCAAAGGGGAAATACGCGCCGCGTGGCAGGTGCTCGGTACTGCCATCGAGCCAGCGCTCCGGGCGGAAGACCTCGGCGTCGCCCCAGAGATCGACGGTTCGCGGTGCAGAATCCACGGGCTGACGATAAGCGAGGCGCCGGCGGGGAAGGTATAGCCATCCAGCGTAATCGGCTCCAGAGGCGTCCGATTGATAGACCACGCGGGCGGACGCAGGCGCAGCGCCTCCTGAATCACGGCGTCCAGATAGGGAAGCCGCGCAAGATCGGCGGCGCGCGGCGCGCTTCCGCCGAGCCGTCGGCCACTTCATCGCGAAGCCGCGCATAGGCCTCCGGCCAGCGCGAGAGCAGATCAAGCGTCCAGGAGAGTGCGGTAAAGGTTGTCTCGTGGCCCGCCGCGATCAGAGTCATTGCCTGGTCGCGAATCTCCACATCATTGAGGGGCTGCCCGTCCTCGTCGCGCGCTTCCAGCAGCATCGAGAGCACATCGCCGCGATCCGCGCCCTCGCGCGGCGTTGCGCGATCAGCCGTAGACGAAGGCATCCAGGTCGGCGCCGCCGCACGTACCGCTCCCGCGCCGCGTGCCCTGGCATAAACGGGCAGGCCGAGTAGCGCGGCGGCAGCATCGAGCCGAAACCCGGAGGGTTGAGCATCCACCACCGTCGCGAATATGCGGCTCAGTCGCGTGCCCTCCTCGGCGAGATCCAGGTCGAAGAGTGCCTTGATGATGATCCGCAAGGTCAACTCGCGCAATCGCGGCAATATCAATCTCATCGCCGACATGCCAGCCGTGCAGCATCTCGACGGTCTGGCTGGTCATGATCTCGGCGTAGCCCTCCACGCGCTTGCGGTGGAAGGCTGGCTGGACAAGCCGCCGCTGCCGCCGGTGCATCGCGCCATCGGTGGTCAGCAGCGAGGCGCCAAGCCGCGCGCGCAATCCCGGTCGCTCGCCAACGCCAACACTGCGGGCGCGCTCGACCAAGAGGTCATAGGCATGCTCCGGGCGGAAGGCGAAGATGATAGGCTCGCGGAACATGTGGACGGTCGCGATTGGGCCGTAGGCGCGATGCAGGCCTTCGATAAAGGTCAGCGGGTCGCGCTGGAACTGTGGGAGATTGCCGAATAGCGGGAAGCCGGTCGGCCCCGGCGGATAGGTATACGTCGTCTCTTTGACTGCTGTCGCCATATCGCCTCCCGATCCTTTCATGAGTAACAGCGCCCTGACTCAAAAGAGCGACGGTAATGTCGCCACTCGCATCATACATGAGCAGTAACTCATGTTTCAAGAAGCGAACGAGATTGCCGCTGAGATTTCAGGGCACGGTGAGAGGCGCGTGCTGGCGAACTCAGATGGCGGGTTGAGGGTGCATTCGCTCAAGGCAGATCGGTACTGGCAAGTGCTTCCAGCGTGGTCAGAATGCCGTCAACGCCTGGGTCGAGTTGATCGGGGTAGACCTGGCCAAAGCGAATGATTCCCGCGCGATCCAGCACAAACAACGCGCGTGCGCTAACTCCGTCGCGCGGGCGGTACACGCCGTACATCCGCGCCACCGCTCCTCGTGGCTGGAAGTCGGCCAGGAGTGGGAAGTCAAGCCGCGCGTCGGCGGCGAAGGCGGCATGGCTCCAGGTCTGGTCGACGGAAATGCCTATGAGGCTGGCCCCATAGCGCGCAAATTCCCCCGCGTATTCCTGGTAGAGCGTCAGTTGCTCGCGCGAGACCGGCTCCCAGTCCAACGGGTAGAATACCAGAATGACGGGGTTCCCACGCAGGCTGGAGAGTGACAACTGTGTCTGGGGGGTGCGATGCAGCGTGAAGGTGGGCGCAACAGTTCCCGCTGGGATAGGCATGAGCAATCCGTTCAACTCCTGATCCATACCCATAACCTGTGGTTCCTCTGCGGAAATCCTATGATGCTACCGGAAGCATGACATCTCGGCATCAGCATATAGTGGCGCGTGCAAGTTGCGCCCCGTGTAGATGCGCAGTTTTGACTCGAAGGAGGAGGATCGATCCCTGGTGAGCTGGACAGGAGGGCGGACGCATCGGCGTGATTCATCGCCTGTCGGCTACAGCAGACCGTCCCGCGTCGCGACCGCCACAGCCTGCGCGCGCGTTCCAACACCCAGCTTGTTGAACGCTGCGGTAAGGTGATAGTTCACTGTGCTGGTCGAGAGGAAAAGCTGCCGCCCGATAGCCTTGTTAGACATTCCCTGAGCTACCAGACGCAGTATTTCTCGCTGGCGCGCACTCAGCGAGTTGGTTGATCTCTGGTCATTGGTGAGTTCAGGCGTTGATACGGCAGGGGATGCGCCTGCATCTGGTCAACCTCATCCAGCAGCGCCAGCGCCAGCGCGGCGATCGCGTGGAACGAGAGTGACTTCCCCTCGCGGTAGACCGCTTCCAGCCCCGCCTGCTGAATCTGCACGCGCAATGTCGCCATACTGTCTTTCATCACCGATTGCATAAGGGTCATCCCCGTTGCCTCGGTAAGCCCATCGATCGCGCCCAGCAGCCGCGCGTGGCGTGTGAAATCGGTATCGGTAGAGGAATCCGGTCCCATCACATCGTTCAGAAGCGCCAGCGCCGTCTGCGCGCCGAAGCCGAGCAGCCGACGGTTATCCATGGCCACCCCGGCTTCGATTCCCATACGAATCCGCCCGACCGCGCTCGCCAGATCGCCCCGCCGCCATGCGAACCAGCCGAGGTTGAGCTGGATGTTCACGGCGAAGAGCATATCGCCAGCCGCCTCAAACCGCGCCAGCGACTCCAGATAGATCGATATCGCCTGCTCGTCGTCGCTCTGCGCGAAGAGCGCCGCGCCCAGGAACATCAGCGTCATGCCAACTGGATGCGGATCGCCCAGTTCCTTCCCACGATGGAGCGCCTCGCGGAGCAGCGGAGTGCTGGCGGATATATCTCCGGCGTAGACAGCGCACAGGCCGAGATAGGAGAATGCCCGCGCAATCTCGGCAGGATGCCGCCCGCGCCGCGCCAGCGCCAGCGCCTCATCGAGCGCTGATCTGGCCCGATCAAAGGCGCCCTGATACGTGAGCATCGCCCCTGCCCTGCATAGCGCCTGGGATTGGAGACCCAGGTCCGCTTCAGACGTGCATTCGAGCGCCTCGCCGAGCCAGCGCGCACCTTCCACTACATAGCCGCGCGTCCACCAGAACCAGCCCAATGCGGCGGCCAGACGCAGCCCCGCTTCGCGCTCAGCCGCGCCATCGGGTCCATCCTGACTCACCAGCCAGCGGAGCGCCGCGCGCAGGTTGTTATGCTCGCGTTCCAGGCGGAGGTACCAGGCGAGCTGATCACGTCCGCGCAGATACGGGTCGGCTCGCTCAGCCAGGGCAAGGAAGTAATGCGCATGCGCCTTGCGGGCAGCCTCTAGCTCCCCTAGATGTTCGAGTCGCTCCCAGGCGTACTCGCGCACCGTCTCCAGCATGCAAAATGCCGGTTCCAAATCCTCATTACTGTCGTCTTGCCGCTGTGCTGGCAGCACCAGGCTCTTTTCGGCCAGCGAGACGAGACACCCCAGGGTGTCAGCCTCGTCAGCATGGTCCGCCACCACCGCCGCGATGGCAGAGAGCGTGACCTGCCCGGAAAAAACACCCAGGCAGTGGAATAACTGTTGCTCAGACTCGCCGAGCAGGTCGTAGCTCCACCCTATCGCGGCTTCGAGACTCTGCTGCCGTTCGGGCAGGTCTGGCGCCTCCCAGCGGAGCAATCGTAGCCGGTCGCCCAGGCGGTGGGTAATCATGGGCAGCGAGAGCGTATCGAGACGCGCGGCTGCCAGCTCGATGGCCAGCGGCAGTCCATCCAGTTCCGACGTGAGGCGCGCAACCAGCGGAGCCTGCGTCGCGGTCATCGCAAAATCCGCCCGACGTGCCCGCGCACGCTCGATAAAGAGCGCAATTGAAGGGATCTCTACCAGCATCTCCTGGGGAGGGAGTACCGTATTCACATCGTGCACTGAGAGCGGCCCGACGCGCAGCGTCCACTCCCAGCGCAGCCGCAGCGGAACCCGGCTGGTCACCAGCAGCGAAAGCCTGGGGCAGCTTGCAAGCATATCGGCAAGTGTACTGGCGGCAGGCAACACCTGCTCGAAGTTATCGAGCACCAGCAAGAGCACGCGCTCGCGCAGGTAGTCGTGCAGCCTCTCTGGAAGTGGTCTGCTGCCTGTTTCGGATAGCCCCAGCGCGAACGCGATCGTGGGCAGCACCGACACCGCTTCGCGAATTGGAGTGAGATCGACAAATACGAGGCCATCGGGGAAGTGCTGGGCAACCTGGGCAGATGCGGTAAGCGCAAGCCGGGTTTTGCCTACGCCAGCCGGACCAGTAAGGGTCAGCAAACGCGCACGCTCGACTGTTGTATCGCCCTTGCGGTCGCTTCAGTTCCGGTCAATCGCTGGCGGATCGTCTCCAGTTCGTTCGCACGGCCCACAAACAGGTTTGGCTGCATGGTCAGGGGGTGTTCATTTCGCCATGGCATCGATTGGTCACTCGCGCGTGTGAGGGGTGCTGGTGGTTGCGCCGCCGCGAGTAGCAACTCCAACTCTGCGCCGCTCAGTGATAACGCCTCCGCCAGCAGGCGCATAGAATCCGGGCGAGGGATACGACGTTTGCCTCGCTCAAGCGCTCTGATCGTGTCGGGACTCAGTTGGGCGCGAACGGCGAGTTGCTCCTGTGTGAGCAGCGCCGCCACGCGAAAGCGCTTGAGCAGTGTCCCAAACGGGGATGGAGGGAGGCTTGCCAACGTGACCTTCCGCATTCTGACTATTCGCCGCGCGGCCACGGCTACTGGCAGCATCATAGCACATGGGATGGCCCAACAATGGGACAAACTGGCTCAGCGATGTCCCGGTAAAGTCCCGCTCGTGTCCCTGTGCGGCAGGGTGCGACTGCGCCATACTGAAAGCGGAAAGTAGATCCGGGCGCGGGCGGCGGGCGGCACAAAATCTGCGGCATGCCTCGTATCGTCCGCTCAGTAGCGCTCTAATCTAACAGAAAGAGATCAACCGCGTATGACCATGCTCACGACCCACGAGCAGCAAGAGATCGACCGAGCTAACGCCTCGGGCCTACAGCCTGTCGTATTCGTCCATGGCCTCTGGCTCCTCTCCAGCAGCTGGGATCACTGGCGTCAACTGTTTGAGCAAACGGCTATACCACCCTCGCGCCCGGTTGGCCAGATGACCCGGAGACCGTCGCGGAGGCCAACGAGGACCCAGAGGTCTTTGCCCATAAGCGTCTCAGGCAGATCACTGGGCACTATCTCGAGGCGATTGGCCAGCTTACAAAGAAGCCTGCCGTCATCGGCCATTCCTTCGGCGGCCTCATCTCGATGATGATCGCCGGGCAGGGCGTCGCCGCCGTGACCGTGGCGATTTCCCCCGCGCCGTTCCGTGGCGTACTTCCGCTGCCCTTCTCCGCGTTCAAGTCGTCATCCGCGGTGCTCGCCAATCCCGCCAACACAATCGGGCGGTTCCGCTCACCTTCGAGCAGTTCCAGTATGGCTTTACCAACGCCGTGGACGAGGATGAGGCCCGCAAGCTGTACGACGCCTATGCGGTGCCGGGCGCAGGCGCGCCAATCTTCCAGGCGGCGACGGCCAACTTCAACCCGTGGACCGAGGACCAGGTGGACACGAAGAACCCTGAGCGCGGGCCGTTGCTGATTATCTCCAGCGACAGTGACCATACCGTTCCCTTTGCGATTGCCGACGCCGCCTACAAGCGACAGGTCAAGAACCCAGGCATCACCGAGATCCAGGAGATGACCGGTCGCGGCCATTCGCTGACCATCGACCATGGCTGGCAGGAAGTCGCCGACGTGCAGCGCTCGCGTTCATCAAGGAGCATGGGCAGAAGGATCGAGGCGCGTAGGCAGTAGTGGTCAGCCCAGCGTCATGCCCACGGCGCTTATCGCCTCATATCTTGAGCCATGGCAGCGGCCAATACATCGCGGTCGCTGCCTTCGCCATTTTACGGGCAGCCCATAGAACGAGAGCGCGTCCTTGCGATGGAACAATGAATGTACCGAAGGGAAGAGCGAAGGGGAGCAGCATGGACCTGCATCTGACGGGGAAAGTTGCCGTCGTTACGGGCGCGAGCAAAGGTATCGGCCTGGCTGTGGCGCGGGCGCTGGCTGAGGAGGGTGCGCGGGTTGTCATCGGGCGCACGGCGAAATTTCCGACGACGTGCTCAATCTCGTCGAGCGTTTTCAGGCGCGTTTCGTTTCGACGGATTTGAGTAGCCCAGATGGCCCCGCCCACTTGATCACTGAGGCCGTCGCGACGTTCGGCGGGCTGGATATCCTCGTCAATAACGTCGGCGCGACGCATCCACATCCGGATGGATTCCTCACAATCATCGGAGGAGGACTGGACCACAGCCCTGACGCTCAATTTTCTCGCGGCGGTGCGCGCCACCCGCGCGGCGCTACCACACCTGCTCGACCGCAGGCGCGGGCAGTATCGTGACCATCAGCTCAGTCAATGCATTCTTCCCGATCCAGCCATGATCGACTATTGCGCCGCCAAAGCCGCACTGACCAATTTCTCCAAAGCGCTCTCAAAAGAAGTTGGCCCGCACGGCATTCGCGTCAACACGGTCAGCCCCGGCCCCGTCTCCACATCCTGTGGCTGGGCAAAGATGGCGTAGCCGAGACATTTTCCCGCGCCAGCGGGGGAGAACCGAACGAGGCCGTTGCTAAACAGGCCGCCGCGGGCATGGTGACCGGACGCTTTACGCGACCGGAGGAGGTCGCCGACCTCGTGCTGCTACTGGCGAGCGACCGCGCCGGAAATGTCACTGGCGCAGACTTCGTCATCGACGGCGGGCTGATAACGACGGTATGATGACAATGTGCGGCATGGATGTACAGAACGACCAACCCAACGTGAAAGGAGCGCGCGATGAAAGCGATCCGCGTGCATGGACGTGGCGGGCCAGATCACCTCAGCTACGACGATGCGCCAAAGCCGCAGCCCGGCCCAGGCGAAGTACTGGTGCGCGTCGGCGCGTCGGCAATCATCGCCACGGAGCTAACCTGGGATGAAACCCATCAGACGTCCACTGGCGACCTACGCCCGCTGCCTATCCCTGGCCACGACCTTGCCGGTGTGGTGGCGGAAGTTGGTTCTGGTGTCACCGAATTCGCCGTCGGCAACGAGGTCTACGCCCTGACGGCGTTTGACCGCGACGGGGCTGAGGCTGAATACGCCATCGCGCTGCCTGGCGAGCTTGCGCCCAAACCGCAGACGCTCGATATGGTCCAAGCGGCGGCGGTTCCACTGGCGGCACTCACCGCGTGGCAGGCGCTCTTCATCCACGCAAATCTCTCGAAGGGGCAGACAGCGCTGATTCACGGCGGCGCTGGTGGCGTGGGCAGCTTCGCGGTGCAGCTTGCCCACTGGGCAGGGGCGCGGGTGATCACGACCGCCTCGGCCCGCCATCACGACTTCCTGCGCGGACTCGGCGCCGACCAGGTGATCGACTATACCACCACGCCCTTCGAGTCGGTAGTTCACGACGTGGATGTCGTCTTCGATACGGTGGGTGGGGAGACGCTGGCGCGCTCCTGGCAGGCCGTGAAAGATGGCGGCGTGGTGGTCTCGGTCGTCAGCCCGCGTCCGGCGGACGATCCAACACAAACCAGGGCGCGATTCGTCTGGTTCATCGTTGAGCCCAGCGGTGAGCAGTTGCGCGAGATTGGCGCGTTGATCGACGCGGGGCAGATTCAGCCGATCATTAGCCAGGTGTTTCCACTTGCCGAGGCCCGCAACGCCTGGGAAACGGCGGCCAGCGGTCATGCGCGCGGCAAGATTGTCCTGCGCGTGGAGTGATGAACGGACAACGCGCCTTAACGAATGGAAGGCGAACCTCACCCTCAGCCCCTCTCCTCGCAGGAGAGGGGAGATCAGATTCGCAACCCCTTGCCACTCTGGTTGCCCAGTCCCGCCCCTTGTAGGGGGCTGCCGCGCGAGCCGTCAGGCGAGAAGCGCGCAAGGGCGCGCGGAGCGGCAGCGGCCCGGAGGGCGGGTGGCCGAAGGCCGGGAGAGGTCCGCTCCTTACCCCGCCAGCAGCGATTCGAGCGCGCGGCGGGTGTACGCGCGGACCATCCGCCGACGCAGCGCAATTGTGCCCGACGTGTTATCCATCGGGTGCGCCGCGCGGTAGGCTTCCTCGGCGGCGGCATCGAGCAACTCAGGCGTCCAGCGCTGGTCCCGCAGCATCTCGTCTACGGCGGGCAGAGCAACCGGATGGGTTGCGACCGCCTGGAGCACCACACGCGCCTGCGCGCAGCGGTCGCCCTCGAAGCGCGCCGCCACGGCTACGCCAACAATCGGGAAATCGAAGGAGCCGCGCACCCGATACTTCAGATAGGCCGAGCGCCAGCCATCGGCCAGCGCTGGCACGGTGACATCGCACAGCACCTCGTCATCGCGCAGGCGTACCGGGTGAATGCCGTCGTCGTGGTAGAGCGCGCTCACCGGGACCATACGCTCGCCGTCCCGCGCTGCGATCCGTACCGTCGCATCCAGCGCGATGAGCGCCGGGGCGGTGTCGCATGAGGAGACGGCGTAGCAGCCCTGCCCATTGGGAGCGACGCGGCAGATATCACTGCCCTTCTTCAGGCAGAAATCGAGCGCCTTGCGCCAACTGTCCGACTGGTTGTAGTAGTTACAGCGCGTATCGAGGCAGAGGTTGCCGCCGAGCGTGCCCATGTGGCGCAACTGCGGCGTGGAGACCGACTCCGCTGCCTGGGCCAGCGCCGCATAGCCCCCGCGCATCACTGGAGTCGCCGCGATCTCCGCCAGCGAGACACCCGCGCCGACCCGCAACCCGCGCTCGGTATCGCTCGCGATGCCCCGCAGCTCGCGCACGCCGCGCAATCCCACCACCACCTGCGGCGTGAAGAGGCGATGTTTCATGTTGGGCAGCACATCGGTCCCGCCCGCCATCAGCACGGCGCGCGCTTCAGGGTCTTTGTCAGCGCTCCCGGCGGACTCGCCCAGCCAGGCGAGCGCCTCCTCGACGGTACGGGCGGCGCGATACTCGAATGTCGGCAGGCGGTTCATAACGTCGGCGCCTCCCGGGAAACCCCGCTCACCGCCCGCGCTGGCTCCGGCTGAGCCGATGGCGGTGGCGCCGCGCTGGATGCGACGAGGCGGCGCTGCTGCTCTTTGAGCGCGCGCGCAATCTTGTCGGGGGTGATCGGAGTGCTCTCGACCCGCGCGCCGATGGCGTCGTAGACCGCGTTGGCAATCGCCGGAATGATCGGGTTGAGCGGCCCCTCGCCCGCCTCCTTCGCGCCGTATGGCCCCTCGCGGTCCATCGTCTCGACGTGCATCGCGATAATCTCTGGCGTGTCGTAGATGGTGGGCAGCTTGTATTCCAGCAGCGATGGCGCTTTGTGCAGCCCCTTGCGGAAGACCTGCTCCTCGAAGATGGCCTCGCCAAAGCCCATATAGGCGCTGCCCTCGATCTGCCCGGCCACCAGCGTTGGATTGAGCGCGCGCCCGCAGTCATGCGCGACCCAGAGCTTCTCGACCTTAATGTCGTAGGTCTCAGGATCAACCTCAACTTCGGCAACACAGGCGGTGTAGCTATAGGCTGGCGAGATGCCGACGCCCGCGCCCTTGAACTGCCCGCCAAGTTTGGGCGGCGTGTAGCTGCCGACAGCGCTCAGCGTGCCGTGAGTCGCCTCCGCCTTCTGCGCCGCCTCGGCAAAGGTGACGTAGCGCTCAGGGTCGTCGCGGACGGAGATACGCCGGGCGCTGGCCTCCAACTGGTCGGGCGCGGCGTCCAATAGCTCACCTGCCGCCTCCAGCAGCCACGCCCGCAGCTTGCGCGCCGCCTCGCGCGCGGCGTTGCCCGCCATGAAGGTGACGCGCGAGGAGTAGCTGCCCAGGTCCACCGGGGTCAGGTCGGTATCGCCCGCATGCACGCGAATATCCAGCAACTCAACGCCCAGTTCTTCGGCAACCACCGTCGCCAACATCGTGTCGGACCCCTGGCCAATATCCGATGAGCCGCAGAGCACGGCCACGCCGCCACCACGGTCCACCTTCACGATCACGCCGGAGTGCGGCATGTCGTTCCAGTAAATCGCCTTGCCCGCGCCGGTCACATACGAACTGATGGCCACGCCCATGCCCCGGCCCACTGGGAGTTGATGACGGCGCTCGTCCCAGCCGGAGCTTTCCACGACTCGGTCAACGCACTCTATCAGCCCGCAACTGGTGACGCGCAGCCCGTTGACGGTCGTGCTGTCGGGGTCGATGGCAAGCTGTTTGCGATACGACGCCGGATCGAGTCCGAGTTGCTCGGCGATGCGATCGAGCTGGCACTCGAAGGCGTAGCGTGGCTGGGTCGAGCCATGGCCGCGTTTGGGACCGCAGGCGGGCTTGTTGGTGTAGAGACGCATGCCATCGAACTTGTAGCGCGGAATCTTGTAGGTCACGGTCAGCAGCGCGCCGGTATAGTAGACCGTGGCGAGGCCATAGCTGGCGTACGCGCCGCCGTCGAGAATGGTTTGCAGGTGGACGGCGGTAATCGCGCCGTCCCGCTTGACGCCGGTCTTCAGGATGATCTTGACCGGGTGACGCCCGCGATGGCAGAGAAATGCCTCCTCGCGACTGAGCGTGAACTTAATTGGCCGCCCATGCCGCCGGGCGAAGAGGCACGCCGCGAAGTCGTAGGCGAACGGCTCGCACTTGCCGCCAAAGCCGCCGCCCACCGCTGGCACGATGACGCGCAGGTGGCTCAGCGGCATCCGCAGCACCTTGGCGACTTCGCGGTGGATGTAGTGCGGCGTCTGCGTCGAGGTCCAGAGCGTCACCTTGCCATCGGCGCCACAGTCGGCGACGCAGGCGTGCTGCTCCATCGCCGCGTGGGTCGTCCCCTCGAAGAAGTAGGTGTCCTCGCGCACGAGGTCGGCCTCGTCGAAGCCCTCCTCCACATCGCCGAACGTCAGGTGAACCGCTTTCATGATGTTGCCGCGTCTGGTCTCGTCGTGAATCTTGATGTCCTCACGGGCCAGCGCGTCCTCAATCGACAGCAACGCGGGCAGCGGCTCGTACTCCACGTCGATCAGCTCCAGCGCGGCCTCGGCGGTCTCTTCATCGACGGCGCAGACGGCGGCAACCGGATCGCCCACGTAGCGCACCCGGTCGATGGCGAAGGGATACTCGTCCTGCGTCGTCGGCATGATGCCGTATTTGACGGGCAGATCGGCGCCAGTGATGACATCGAGCACGCCGGGATAGGCGCGGGCGCGGCTGGCATCGACGCGGATGATGCGGGCGTGGGGGTGCGGGCTGCGCAGAATCCGCCCGAAGGCCATGCGCGGCAGCTTGATGTCGTCGGCGTATTTCGCCGCGCCGGTCACTTTGGCATAACTATCTATCTTGGGCAGAGATTTGCCGATGAGCATTGTGATCTTCCCCTTCTCGCCGCTATCCAGCCGCCGTGGCGTCGGCGGAGGCGCGCATGCGGGTGGCCGCCAGCTCGACCGCTTCGATAATCTTGGTGTAGCCAGTGCAGCGGCAGAGGTTGCCCGCCAGCGCGGCCTTGATCTCGTCCGGGCTGGGCGCGAGATTGTGATCGAGCAGCCATTTCCCGCTCATCAGAAAGCCCGGCGTGCAATAGCCGCACTGCGCCGCGCCACACTCGGCGAACGCCTGCTGCAGCGGATGGAGCGTGTTGCCCTCGGCCATGCCCTCGATGGTGGTGATCTCCTCATCCTGCATCTCGACCGCCAGCGCCAGGCAGGAGAGGATAGGCACGCCGCCGATCAGCACGGTGCAGGCGCCACAATGACCCAGCTCGCAGCCGTGCTTGGTGCCCGTCAGGTCCAGCTCCTCGCGCAAGACTTCGAGCAGCGTCTTCGTCGGCGAGGCCGCCACCTGCATCGCCTCACCATTGACGGTGAACGTCATCAGTTGTTTATCCATGGGTCACGCTCCCGTTTGGGATTGGAGTCGGACTTGACTTCGGTCTGCCAGAGACGTGTAATGCTATGGGCAAGACGAGTGATAGGCCACCTTCGCGGCATAAATGCCACGGCTACGCCCATCCGTTCAATATCCTCTTTACATGGTCATAAACTGCGCTCGAATCAGGATTAGCCGTGGCCTTCAGGCCACGACACGCGCCATCCCACAACATGTGCCGTCGTCCGCATCTACTCCGCCATCACAATCCGCCGCGCCTTTAGCTCGTAGCGCGGCAGCGATCCAGCCGCGACCGCCCGCACCGGCACGCGCAGACTCAGCGCCTGGCGCAGCGCCGCCTCGACCGCAGGCACGGTCGCCTCAGGGCATTCTACTTCTAGCTCAATCTCATCCATCGCGCCAGCCTTCAGCCGCGTGATGCGGTACTCCTCGATATCCGGGAAGCCGCGCAGCACATCCTCGATGCTGGATGGGTAAACGTTGACCCCGCGCACAATCAGCATGTCGTCCACCCGCCCCAGCACACCGCCCGGCAGCGTCTGGTAGGTGCGCCCGCAGGGACACCGCGTCGCGCCACGCTGCACCAGGTCACCCGTCCGATAGCGGATGGCAGGGCAGCCCCAGCGGCCCAGGTTGGTCAACACCAGCTCGCCGCGCTCACCCTCGGCCACCGGCTCGTTGGTGACCGGATCGAGAATCTCGGCGATGAACTCTTCCTCATTGACGTGAACAGCGTCCTGATTGAGGCAGGTGAAGCCATATGCGCCCATCTCGGTCATACCGATATGGTCGTAGGCGCGCGCGCGCCAAAGCTCCTCGATGCGCCGCCGCGTGTTGGGAATCGACGCGCCCGGCTCGCCCGCGTGAACGGTGACGCGGATATTCGATGCTGCCGTGTCAATCCCCTCGGCGCGACCCACCTCCGCCAGATGCAGCGCGTAGGTTGGCGTGCAGATAAGCACCGTCGCCTGCGTCTCCATGATCGAACGCAGCCGCTGCACGGAGGTCTGACCACCGCCGGGGATCACCAGCGCGCCAACTCGCTTCGCGCCCTCATAGGCCGACCAGAATCCGATGAACGGCCCAAACGAGAATGCCAGATAGACGATATCGTCGCTGGTGACGCCCGCCGCGTGCAGGATCACCGTCCAGCAGTCCGCCCACCAGTCCCAGCTCTCGGTCGTATCGAGAAACTTGAGCGGGCGTCCCGTCGTGCCGGAGGTCTGGTGCAGCCGCACATAGTCACGCAGCGGGAAGCTCAGGTTGCTACCATACGGAGGAAACTCGCTCTGGTCGCGTACCAGATCGGCCTTGGTGGTGAAGGGCAGGCTGGCGAACTCGGCGAAGTCGGCAAGCGGCTGGTTGGCGAGGTCGCCCAGTCGGCGCTGATAGAATACGTTGCCCGGCAGTGCGCGTCGCAGGCCATTCCGCAGACGGTTGAGCTGGAAGGTCGCGATCTCGTCGCGGCTGGCCGCCTGGAGCATGGGCCGCGCGCTGCCACGCTGACTGACCGACGACGCGGGATGCGAGTACATCGTGCCAACCTCCTGCCCTCTCAGCATTCAGCAACGTGGCTCATGCGGGCGCGCTACGCTACGTGCGCATCAGCGGGATGCGTCCATAGCCTGCGCGATGGCCTCCGCCTCATCGCGGAGCAGCTCGCCCGCGCGTATCATTGCGTCGCCATCCAGGCGCGTGGCGAATCCCACCACCCACAGCAGGCCAGCCAGCATCCCGCCCAGTCCGCGAATCGGCACAGCCACCGCGTTGACCCCGGCCAGATATTCCTCGCGGTCCATGCCAACACCGCTCTGCGCGGTCGCCGCTACGGCTGCCAGAATCTGTTCAGCGTCGCTTACGGTATGCTCGGTAAAATGCGGCAGCGGATGCGCGCGCAGATACTCCTCACGGCGAGCGGACGGCCAGGACGCCAGCACGACGCGGCCCACCGCGGCGGCGAGCAGCGGCACATAGGTACCGGGAACGGCGGAGATATGCAACGCCGAAGGGCCATTCTCGGCGTTAGCGCACTCAACGATGCGAATGCGATCTCCCTCGACCCGACCCAGGAAGATGGTCTCGCCGATCTCGCTCGCCAGGCGTCGCATCCCCGGCAGCGCGAGGCGGCGCATCCCCGCACGCTGGCTATAGGCGAGCGCGAGATCGTAGATACGCGGGCCGACCACATAGCGGCGACCATCTACCTGCTCGATGGCGCGCGCTCGTTCGAGCGATTTGATCAGCCCGTGCAGGCTGCCCTTGCTGATGCCGAGCGTGCGCACCACCTCCGAGAAGGTCAGCCCATCTTCGGAGGCGCTGAGCAGATCCAGCAGCCGGAAGGTGCGTTCGACCATCGGCGTGGACGCGCCTGCGATAGCGTCGTCGGCCTGCCGCTGCCTACGTTGTTCAGTATGGCGAACTGATGGTTCCGTCATGTCAACAATTATGATTTGATGATAGCCTGATGTCAAGTACATTGATTCGAGCCAGGGGATTGACAAAATATCGCACAACGATAAAACTATTGGCAACAAATTACTCGAAGGCTGAGTGCGTTCATCGCACATGCGAATACGCGCCGGGTCTGAAAAATGTGGATATTGAACCTGATGCTTCATACAAGCGGCATGCGTGTTCGCATTGACAGTAATCGGGCATCTTGACAATTCACAGCCTGTCGAACATACTTGCTCTCATTAACGAACGACTCGTTCGCTATTGTGAACTTGACATGGTTCGCTACGCGCCATGCTCACACCATGCCACCGTAGCGTTGCGAAAGGAGGTCTCAACTCACAGCGTCGATACTTTGGTGACAGCGCAACCTACCAGGAGCTTCCTCTCGTCGTCAGGCCGCACGTAGTCTGTGCTGGCTATGTGCTCTTTGCGCCGGATCCCCGGCGCGGCACACTGAGTTGAAAGCAGGTGGTATCGTGTCAGCTCCTTCCCGCTCCGCGGGCCAGATCGCTGCGCGCCTGGACCGAATCACCGTCTGGGCTCTGCCGTTCGCATTCCTGTTCACCATCGGTCTGGGCTTCCTCTTTACCTTCTATGACATCTTCGACATCAATGTCTCGTTCATCCAGACCTGCACGCAAATCGTGCCAAAGTGTCTGGCCGGCCCGCCACCGGGAGCCACCAGTCTGCCGCCAGGATTCGTCGAGGCGTCCGACAAGATCGGCCTGCCCGTGCTGTGGAACCTGATCGGCTACGTTATCGGCGCGTTGACCCTCGGTCCGCTAGCGGACCGCTTCGGGCGCCGCAATATGCTGCTGGTCACGCTGTTGATCACCGGCCTCGGCTCGCTGGCCACCGCCTTCGTCGGCAACTATGGCTCGCTGGATACCCTCTGGGCGGGTGGGGCGTACACAACGTTTATCATCGCCCGCACCATCACCGGCATTGGCATCGGCGCCGATTTGGCAATCGTCAACACCTACGTCAACGAAGTTGCTCCGCAGGGCGGACGCGCCAAGTATACGTCGCTCATCTTCTTCTGCTCGGCGCTGGGCGCGTTCGTGGGCATCTGGCTTGGCCTCATCCTGACCACGCCTGCGGCGGCATTCCCGCTCGGCCTCTCCTTCGCGCAGGTGACCGTGAATCCCAATACCGGCGTCTTCCTGGGCGACGGCTGGAGGATCATGTACATCGTCGGCGCGGCGCTAGCGCTCATCGGCATCCTGCTGCGCGTACAACTGCCCGAATCGCCGCGCTGGCTGGCGGTACGCGGACGCATCGCTGAAGCTGATGCCGTGGTCCTTGATATGGAAAAACGTGCGTCGCGGAAGCAGACGTTGGCCCCAGTCGGCGCAGATGTGCCGATGCCAACACGCGAGCCGCGCGCTGGCTATACTGAGATCCTGACCAATCCGCTCTACCTGAAGCGCGTCTTGCTGGTGCTGGCAGTCTGGTCGTTCGCCTATGTCACCGTCTACACGATTGCCGCAGGCTTCACTTCAGTCCTCTCGTCGCTAGGCTACCCACCTCCAGAGGCCGGACTGATTGCGGCCATCGGCACCATCGGCTTCATCGCCTGCGCATTGGTCGCCTACTTCTTTAGCGAGCGGCTGGAGCGCAAGACATGGCTGCCGATTGGGGCTGTGATTACGCTGATCGGCGGCGTGATGATCGCGCTTGCCGGACACGCAGCGTCACCGACCGAGATCCCCTGGGTGGCGTTCATTGGCGCGGTGATTCTGTTCTTCGGCTTCAACGTCTGGGTGCCTATGACCTATACATGGTCGACCGAGAACTTCCCCACGCGGGCACGCACGACGGGCTATGCGCTATCCGACGGCATTGGGCATGTCGGCGGTGGCATCGGCCTGGTGCTCATCGTGCCGCTGCTGGGGGGGTTGGGTGCGCTACCAGCCTTCCTGGTGATCGCCGCCTTCCTGATCGTCGCGGCCGTCCTGGCCCAGTTCGGTGTCTCGACGCGCCAGCAGACGCTCGAAAAGATTGCGCCATAACACTTCCATAACACAAGGCATAACCAGTAGGTCCGCCAGGACGTCGATGCGTCCTGGCGGCGATTGTGCGATAAGGGTCACCGAGGAGACGACATGATTGTGCGCAGTCCGGACCCAGACGTCGTCATCCCGGACATGTCATTCGCGCCGTACGTGCTACGTCAGGCGGAGCGGCTGGCCGATAAGGTGGCGCTGATCGATGGGGTTGATGGCCACGCCTATACCTACATGGAGGTCGCCACCATCGTGCGCCGTCTGGCGGCTGGCCTCTCTCGCCGCGGCTTCGGCAAGGGCGACGTGCTGGCGCTCTTCAGCACCAATTGCATTGAATATCCGCTGGTCTTCCTGGCCGCCGCACTGTTGGGCGGCATAACAACCACCATTAACCCGACGTACACCGTTGGCGAGCTGACCTACCAACTCAACGACGCGGAAGCAAGGTATCTCGTCTCAGCGCCAGCGGTGGTCGAGAAGGCGCTGGAGGCGAAAGCGCAGTCGCGGGTAGAAGCGATTTTCACCCTGGGCGAGTCGCTGACGGCTACTCCAGCGGTCGAGACTGCGGCATGGCGAGGCTCAGCGGTCCGTGGCAACCTGATGAGCCGCTGGCTGCGACGTGGGCGCACGGCGAAGCAGCAGCCCGCGCGGGTAGTCAAATCCGCATCTGATGTGACGCCGCTCGTCGAACTGCTGGCGAACGATAGCGAGACGCCAGCGGTGACCATCGATGTCGCCGAGGACGTGGTTGCGCTGCCCTATTCCAGCGGCACGACCGGACTGGCGAAGGGTGTGATGTTGACCCACCGCAATTTGGTGGCGAACCTCTGCCAGATGGAGCCGTCCGGGCTGGTGACCAGTGAAGATGTCGTCATCGGCGTGCTGCCCTTCTACCACATCTACGGCCTGACGGTGATCCTGGCGCAGGGCCTCGCCAACGGGGCAACCATCGTCAGCTTGCCACGCTTCGATTTCGCTCAGTTCCTGCAGACGATGCAAGACCAGCGCGTGACGGTCGGCTTCATGGCGCCGCCGATCATGCTGGCGCTGGCCAAACAGCCACTCGTCGACAACTACGACCTCACACACCTGCGTATCGCCATGTCCGCCGCGGCGCCGCTAGCGCGCGAGGTGGAGGAGGTTGTCGCCCGACGCCTGGGATGTCTGGTGGTGCAGGGATGGGGATTGACCGAGACCAGCCCGGACGTGACACTCAGCCCAATTGACACGGCGCTTGCACGACTCGGGTCGGTGGGTCGGTGTATCCCAAACTCCGAATGCAAGGTGGTCGATATCGCGACGGGGGACGAACTGGGACCGTATCAGGAGGGCGAGATCTGGGCGCGCGGCCCACAGATTATGAAGGGTTATCTGAACAATCCCGCCGCGACCGCCGATATGCTGGACGGCGAGGGCTGGCTGCGCACCGGCGACATCGGCTATTTTGATGAGGGCGGATACTTCTTCATCGTCGACCGGTTGAAGGAGCTAATCAAATACAAGGGCTATCAGGTGGCTCCGGCGGAGTTGGAGGGCATACTGCTGACACACTCGGCCGTGGCCGATGCGGCGGTGATCCCCAGTCGCGATGAGGAGGCGGGCGAGGCGCCCAAGGCGTTTGTAGCGCTCAAGTCAGGAACAGCAGCCACCGCCGACGAGTTGATGGCCTATGTCGCCGAGCGGGTTGCTCCCTACAAACGTATCCGGCGACTGGAGTTCATCGATCAGGTGCCGAAGTCGCCATCAGGCAAGATCCTGCGGCGCGTCCTGGTGGAGCGCGAGCGCGCGACGTGAGCTATCCCCGCGCAAATGCTATGCCTCCGGGCAAGATACGCATGATGCGCCTTGCCTGGGGGTCATGTCTCTTGTTGGTGGCTGTGCGACGATGATTCAACGATTGTCGCTTCGTCGATTTGTGCCAAATACCAACACTGCCACAATAGCTACAGTAGCCACCAAAACGACAAGAGCCACTACAACAACCGCAGCCGGTGAAATACTCACCACATCCCCTCCCTATCATCACGTATGTTACGTCGCGATTAGCGGAATCGCCAGCAGCGCCAGCAGGACGCCCGTCGCCTGGATGCGCTGCACCCGCTCGCGTAGCACCAGCGCCGCCAGCAAGACCGTGGCCGCGGGATAAAGCGAGGAGAGAATGGCCGCGATATCGAGGCGACCGCTATGCGCGGCCAGCACGAAGAAGGCGTTGCCGACGGCGTCCAGGATGCCTGTGGCCACCACCAGCCACGCGACGTTTCTCCCCGGCAAAATTGGCTGCCGCCGCGCCAGCAGCACGACCACAAGGAAGATGACCGAGACGAAGCGCGCCATCGCCAGCGGCCAGAAAACAGCGCCAGGGCTGACACGGCTAATCAGGATGAAGAAGCAGCCAAAGCCACAGCCCGCCAGCAAGGCCAGACCGATCCCTTTGGGCGATCCTCCGGCGCGGTCTGGGCGCGATATCAGCGCAATCGCCAGCAGCGCCAGCACGAAACCGCCCAGTTGCAGCGGATGGGGAAGCCCGGTGGTGAAGATGCTGAAGAGGACGGGAAGCGTCGCCGTCAGTATGGCCGAGACGGGAGCGGCCAGCCCCATCTTCCCGGACGCGAGGGCGGAATAGAACGCCAGCAGCCCCAGCACGCCCGCCAGACCAGCCAGCCCGCCCCAGAGCAGATCGATGGGCCGGGGAAATGGCTCGCGCCAGATCAGCGCCAGCGAAACCAGCAGCACAAGCCCTATCGTATACGCGCCGACGATGACGCTGGATGCGTTTGCGCGACGAGAGGCCAGCCCGCCGCTAAAGTCACCGCTGCCCCAGCACAGGGAAGCGCTCAACCCAAAAATAACCGTAGCGAAGAGGTGATCCATAAGTAACCTTGAGCGATTGGTACGAGGCCCGCAATGCGCCCCAGCGCAACGCGGCGCGGCCTTGAGTTGCCGCGCCTATGATATAGTCTATCACCGCAGTGGCGCCTACTTTCCACTGCGGTCTGGATGTGACAATCGGTGTCGCGTTAGAAGCGCCAGCGAGTCGCGCCGTATGGCTCCTCAGTCGCCACGCCATATGCTACAACAGGCGTCATGACGTAGAGGTTCCAGGGGGACGGCCCAGCGCTCGGCGCACTGTATGCGGCGGTGATGACGTCGTCGCCCGCACTGGCTGGCCATCCCTGCGCCGCGTAGCGCTCCGCGATGCGCTGTAGCGTGGCCCGGTCGGTCACCCGCGCCGCTGTCCCCTCGATGACAAGATCGAGTGTCGGCAGGTTGACCGAGATGGCGCAGTGCGCGTTCTCGGCCAGGTTGCGGCTCTTGCGAGTTCCCTCGCCGCTCGTGAAGTAGAACATGCCGTCAACCCAGAGCGCGCCCACTCCCGCGACGTGTGGCCGCCCGTCGGCGGAGGTGGTTGCCAGCCAGAATGTTTTCTTCGCATCGGTTGTGGCGACGTTCTCCAACTCTTCGAGCGCGCGCTTCCACGGAATCGTCGGATCGCCATAGATGTCGAGATTCTTCTCGTCCATACCGTGTTCCTGCATCGTTACCCCTCCTTCGTTGTCGGTGCGGCCACCTGATAGGTCGCAATCACCACGCCTGTGGTGGTCGTCACCGTGTTGGCCAGCCGCAGTGTGGCGAACGCGCCATCATCGGCGAAGAGACGATGGCCTGATCCCAACACCAGCGGGTGGATGAGCAGCACAAACTGGTCAATCAGGTTGTGCCGCATCAACGACTGGATCAACTCGCCGCTGCCCAGAATCACGATATCCGCCCCCGGCTGTTGCTTCAGGTCAGCTACCGCCTCCGCGACGTCGCCCTTGAGCAGTGTCGAGTTCTGCCACGGCAGCGGCTCCGTCAACGTCGTGGAGGCGACGTACTTCTGCGCGTTGTTGAGTACCTCGGTGAACGGGTTGTCGGTGCGGTTGGGCCAGACGGCGTAGAAGTCCTCGTAGGTACGCCGTCCAAGGAGCAGCGCGCCGCTGGTGGCCATTCCCTCGCCCATCGCGCGACCCATAACCGCGTCGTTATACGGCAACGCCCAGCCGCCGTGTGTGAAGCCGCCACGTACGTCCTCGTCGGGCCGTCCCGGCGCCTGCATCACGCCATCCAATGTTATGTTGTTTACGACAATGACTTTGCTCATGGAAAGCGCCTTTCTACTGAGCGCGCATGCAACATTTCGCGCCCCACCGATGCCCATCTGGTGCTATCCGCTCATTGAGCGCCATACGCATCGAGCATGGCTTCTTCCATCTTGCGCTTTTCGCCGACCTCTCGCTTAGAGGTACACTTCATCCACATAGCACCAGCGCCAGTCCTCGCCCGGCTGGAACGACTGGATGATGGGATGGCCAGTCGCGTGGAAGTGTTTGGTGGCGTGCCGGTTCTTCGAGTTGTCGCAACAGCCGATGTGGCCGCAGATCAGGCACTCGCGCAGGTGAACCCAGGTGTCGCCCATCTCCAGGCACTCCTTGCAGCCGTTGCCGCTGGGTGTCACGTCGCGAATCTCGTCCAGGTGCGTGCAATCTATAGCCATGCGATTCTCCTTGCGAATATGTTGCTGTGTGTCATACCTCATGCGGATATCATAGTCCACCGGGTCGCGCTGGTTCTCATCCGTTGCGAAGCTGCGCCTCCACCCGCGCCCAGAAGGCTGCGAGCGGCTCGTGGGCATCCTCAAACGAGCCATCGATGACGAGCAGGAAGCAGGTGCGTCCAGCCTCCATCATCGCCTGCCATGTGCTCGCCGCCTGCGCGTGGAGGAACGCATTGGTGTAGGTTCCCAGCAGACACGCTTCCGTCTCCCGCGCGACGAGCCGCAGACTCACGAGATTGGGTGGTCCATCCATCTCGCTCTGCTCCGTCGAATGGTAGGCGGCGGGCGCCTGCCGCACCTTCACCGGTATCCCTAGCAGCGTATTCCCGATGGCGCGCGCACGCTGAGCAAGGACGTTGAACTCGCCCGCTCCCGCCTCGCCATTGATCGTCACATCCAGATAGCCCAGCGGTAATCCCTGGGAGCGCCTTTCTGCCGAGACAGCCACCTCCAGCGCCCGCGCGAAGACGTGTGCTGGTTGAGACGTGGCAGTATCTGGCTCCGATGCGGCGCCCCCAGCGGGAGCCAGCAGCGTCAGGATGCCATCGTGCCAGGCTGGCTGCCAGTTCGAGGCGACGCCCAGCGGATCCGGCTGCTCGCGTAATGCGCGCGCCCGCGCCTTGTAGTTTTCGACGGCGGGCTGTCCGGCGAACAGAATCCGGTGCAGGTAGCCAAAGAGCGCCATGGTCAGTTGCCAGCCGAGGAAACCCACGACGAGCGCTTCCAACCGGTCGCGCGGCTCCGTACTCGCGAGTGCTGGCTGGAAGAGCATGAAGGGATCGCCCTGTCGCGCGGGCGCTGCGGTCACGACATCTACCCGCAGCATGCCACCCGCGTGATAGCCCTGCGCCGAGGCGTTGAGCGTCTGCTCATCGAAGACGACAATGCCCTTGCCGCCCTTGCCGCCCTTGCCGAGGCTCTCCTCCATCAGCTGCTCCAGCCAGGAGACGAAGATACCCCAGCCTTCGGGCATGCTCACAAGCGCCCGGCAGACGCCATCACTGCTGGCGGCGCTCAGCGCGGCGGCAAGCCGTACGAAGGGATGCTCCGCTGGGCGCGCGGTGGCCAGATCGAGGTCATACGCATCCCATGCGGCCCGCAGCACTGCCCGCAGCTGTCCAGATTCGGCGGAAGTGCCGGTCAGATAGAGCGCTACGGGGAGCAGGAATACCCGCGTTCCGGGCGCGCTCATCCGCCCACCCGTGCCGGTCCCGCCATCGAGTTGCAGCGGACGAGTCGGCGCCTGATGCTCGCGCGCGAAGGCATCGAGGTAGGAGTCGGGGAGCGTCGTCACCAGCAGATGGTCGGCTGGTCGCAGGCCCGCCTGTTCGAGTAGGTCGGTGAACCAGGCCAGGTGGGTAATCGGCTCCTCCGAGGTCATTCCCATCGCGACGCCGATCATCATCACATCGTCCAGGAGTGTATGGAGGAATGCGGCATCCACAGGCCCAGCCTCAGGCGGCAGCGCAAGCCCCTTCGCCCCGGCAATCGCGCGGATGATCGCGTTGAGCGCGGCGGGATCGGTGCTATCCAGCGGATGTAACGTGATGGCGTCTTCGCCAGCATCACTCCCGCCGCCAAAGCCAAGATCGCAGAGCACCCGCACTGTCAGGACGGAGCCGCCCATGCCCGCCCAGATGATGTGGCGGATGCCAGCCGCCCGAATGGCGCTCGCCTCAGCCTCGACCTCCTCCAGCGCATCCGGGTCGGCAAGCAGACGCGCGACCGCCTCGACCCAATCGAGCTTGAGCGCGCCATTCTCGCTGCCCAGCGCCGCCATCAGGCCATCGCGCCGCCGCAACTGGCCGACCGCATCTTCGGCGATGAGTTGCTGTAGAACGCGTTGCATCGCATCTTCGCTCACCATAGGGCAACGCCGCCTTTCGATAGCTGCCAGAGCGTCTGGTCACTGGCCGCGCAGGCGATACAGCCGCTCGCCCGCATGCGGCACATAAAGCATACCGTCAGCTTCGCGTCCCACCCATGCCGCCGGGTCAATCGTGCGATAATCGGCGTAGCCCAGGTTGATACGGCGGCAGCGCTCCTCTGGGATGCCCGTCGCCAGCGTGACCGCGATGCGCGGCGTCTCGACGCCAGTGGCGGCGTCGTACGTGCCCAACCCTCTGACGTGCGTGCTGTGCGCCAGAATCATCCCTGGCACATCCTTGAAGCGCTCCCACTGCTTGAGGAAGTAGTCTCTGACATGGTAGCCGACCTCATCGATCAGCTTGCCATGCGTATAAGATACCTCGGTGATATACGGCGCGTAGATGATCACCTCACCGCCGTCGGCAATCACCGGCTCGGTCTTGTACATCGCCTTGGCCGCTGTCCACAGGTCGTCGTAGATTTCCGCCGGGGCTGAGAGCACCCGCTGAAACGGGCGATCCACGTAGGTGATATCGAGCTGCGCCGAGAGGTCCGCCGCCGCGCTCCACGCCTCGGTGAGCGCGCCGATAAAGAGGCCGCCAAGCTCCTTGCTCTGCATCACCATCGCCAGATAGACTACCGGGCGCGGCACAAACTGCGCCGCCCGCGTGATGATGCGGCGCACGGGGGTATCCTTGACGCCAATCGTATGCATGCTGGTCACCAGCGCGCCGAGCCAGTGGGTGAAGTTGATGATGTCTGGCCCAGCGATGCCAGGGAAGAGATACTTGGCGCCGCCGGAGAATCCGGCGACCTCATGCGGAAAGACCGGCCCGCAGATCAGCACGAGGTCATACGCGCTAATCAGGCGGTTGAGCGTGACCGGCACGTCCTCGGCGAGTAGGCCATCGGTCAGCGTACTCGCCTCCTCGCGCGAGATGACGCCGATGGTCTCCAGCGCCTGCGGATTGTCCCACTCATGGTTGAAGATGCGCACGTTGGGGTAGCGTTCGTCGCGCTCGGCTGCCGGCGCGCCCACCAGTCGGTCGATGGCGTCCGGCGCCATCGGCGGATGGGTTCCCAGCGCGACCAGATAGTCTAGCTGAGCGACCCGCCGCCCGAATTGCTCATAGAGCAGGCGAAAGAGGAGCGGAATTGGCGCGGTGCGCGTCCCATCGGGAATGATGACCAGCACACGCCTGCCGGTTGGGTCAAGCTCGTCGCCGACGAATAACTCAGTATCCGCCGCGGCAAGCACGCTCTGCACATCGTCCGGCGTGAGCGCGGTTGTGGGTGAGCTTTTTCCGAGCACCATGATGCAGATGCTCCTTTCTCTGCTGCTTTGCGTTAGACGCCGCTGAAGGAGGAGAATCCGCCATCGACCGGGACGACAACGCCCGTGACGAACGCCGATGCCGGGCTGACCAGCCAGAGCAGCGTACCCACCAGATCCTCGGGCCGACCCATGTGGCCCACGGGTGTGTGGCCAATGATCGCCTGCCCGCGTGGCGTCGGCGCGCCCTCCTCATCCATGAGCAGGTAGCGGTTCTGTTCGGTCAGGAAGAAGCCGGGAGCGATGGCGTTGACGCGGATGCGCGGGCTGTACTCCTGCGCCATATGCACGGCGAGCCACTGGGTGAAGTTGGCGACGGCAGCCTTGGCCGCGCTGTAGGCCGGGATGCGGGTCAGCGGGCGCAGCGCGTTCATCGAGGCGATGTTGACGATGCTACCCTCGCCACGGTCAGCCATGGCGCGCCCAAACACCTGGCAGCACTGAAATGTTCCAGTGAAGTTCAGCGCGAAGACAGCATTGACTGCGCTGGCGTCTAGATCGAAGAAGCTCTGCTCAGCCGACGTGGTCGCGGCGGGCGAGTTGCCGCCCGCGGCGTTGACCAGAATATCCACCGGCCCATACGCGCCCGTGACCTGCTCGCATGCGCGCTCGACAGCGGCGCGGTCCAGCACGTCGCACGCGATGCCGATGGCCGAACCACCCTCCGCCCTGATGGTTTCAGCCGCCGCATCCGCCGTTTCAGCGTGACGCCCCAGCAGGGCAACCCGCGCGCCTGCCCGCGCGAGGCCTCGCGCCATGGCGCGCCCCAGTTCGCCGCTGCCACCCGTGATGACGGCGACGCGCCCGCGCATGTCGAAAAGCGCCAGCCCGTCGCGTTCCGCTTCTGGCATCGTTCCACCTCCCGACACGGCTGCTCCGCTGACGTTAGGAGCCATCCCACCTATTGTACATCCGTCAGGATTCATCGGGCAGCCGTGTCGTTGGTGGTTCGTGGTTAGGGAGGCTACCGCACGCCCAGCAGCAGCTCGATCACCAGTTGGTCGAGCGCCTCATACGGCTGGCCGCGCGCACCCAGCGCCTGCCGGTCGAAGATGCGCGCGCTGAGCGCCTGGGCCGCCTCTGGCGAATACGGCTCCGTGGCAGTATCCTGCGCGTGAATCTGGTCCAGCAGCCCCTGAATCTCAGCATCCTCCGCGAAACGCTTGGCTTTCTCTCTGAGGATGAGATAGGTGCGCATACAGCCACGCGCGAACGCCTTAACATCGTCGGCGTCGGCAGTGCGGTAAGCGTGCGCGTCGAAGTGGCGCGAGCCATCATAGCCGACCGATTCGAGGAACTGCACCAGGAAAAAGGCTACCTTTGGGTTCTGCGCGCCGAATCGGAAATCCTGGTCGTAGCGGCCAATCACCTGATCGTTGAGGTCGATGTGGAAGAGCTTGCCCGCATCCCACGCCTGCGCGACCGCGTGCAGGAAGTTCAGCCCGGCCATCGTCTCATGGGCGACCTCCGGGTTGACGCCCACCATCTCCGGGTGGTCGAGCGTCTGGATGAAGGCGAGCGCGCTGCCCACCGTCGCCAGGTAGATATCGCCGCGTGGCTCGTTGGGTTTCGGCTCCAGCGCGAATCTGAGGTCGTATCCCTGGTCGAGGACGTAGCCGGAGAGAAAGTTGAGGGCATCGCGCATCCGCTTCAGGCCATCGAGCGGCGATTTGGCGACATCGGTCTCCACCCCCTCGCGTCCGCCCCAGAAGACATAGATTTTCGCCCCAAACTCCATGCCCAGGTCGATGGCGCGCATCGTCTTCTGCAAGGCATATGCCCGCACCTGCGCATCATTGGACGTGAACGCGCCATCGCGGAAGGCAGGGTCAGTGAATAGGTTGGTCGTCGCCTCTGGGACGACCAGTCCAGTATCGCTCAACGCCTGCTTGAAGTCGCGCACAATCCGGTCGCGCTCGGCGGGGGTGGCATCAATCGGGACGAGATCATTGTCGTGGAAGTTGACGCCCCACGCGCCAACCTCGGCCAGCAGATGCACCAGCTCGACCGGCGACCGTGGCGCACGCACCGGCTCGCCAAAGGGGTCGCGGCCAATGTTGCCGACGGTCCAGAGGCCGAAGGTAAATTTATCGGCCGGGGTAGGGATAAAATCGGTTTGCGTAATTGGCATAAGTAACAAGCCTCCGTCCTATTGTAGCATGCCCACTCAGGGGAGATCCGCACGATACCAGCTGGCCGCAGCATTCGCGCGCGCTTCCTCCAGATATGAAAGCTTGTCCGTCGCCGCAAGCCATCCCGAAAAGATGGCGTCCGTGCAGAGCAGGATCGCCGCAGGCGGGGCAAACTGGTCGCGCAAAGCCACACAGAGCGCCGACAAGGTCTCCGGTGTTGGCCCTGGCGCTGGCTGCCGCCATGTCAGCCCCTCGAAGGTTGTTACGCGACGGATGAATCCCCCTTCACAGAGAAGGACGAGGCCTATCGCGAGCGCATCGCCCTCATAGACGCCGAGCGCGAGCGTCGCCGGGGATGGCAATCTCGCGATGAAACGGCAAATCTCGGCATAGGTCCATCCATTCCAGTGGCCGGGATGCGGTGGCTCGCAGGCATACCCCTTTGGGTCGCCCCAGACGAGGGTATAGACCAGGTGATAGTAGGCATCAAGGGTAAGATCGCGCCGGGGCGTCGCCTGCGCCTGTCGCGCGACCTGCGCGAGATGGCGGCGGTCGATGATGTGGACGCGCTGCCACTGGCCGCGCCCATAAAGGTCACGGACCAGCGCCTCGGGGGCATCAATGCGGTCAGGGATCCCTTCTGGACGGCCCAGGCCCGCGGTATCCACCACTTTGAGGACGAGGCCGCCGTCGTGTAGCACGAAGAGGCCGTGTTCATCCGGCTGCGCCGCGCTAATATATTGCTGCGGATTGAAGAATCGCCCAAGGTTGCGCCAGGTCACCGGATCGAGGTCACTCACCTGCCAGGTCGGGTCAATGATGCCAATCATGCGCGCTCCTCCCAGATATGGATGGTGTAGGGGGCAAGGTCGAGCGTCAGATGCGCGGCGTGCATGGCTTCCGAAGTGTCACCCCATACCGGCGTCAGGTGTCGCGGCGACGCGAAGGAGATCGTCACGTGCTGCTCGCACTCGGTCGGATTGGCGACGAAGACGAGGCGGCACTTCTTGCCCACCTGCTCGACGACCTCCACATCTGGCGCGTCCCAACGGACTGCGGGCGATGGCAGATGCGCCGCGAGTGTGGTGGGGATGCTCTCAGCCGCGATCCAGCCGATATGCCCTTCTCCATAGGCGATTTCGCCCGGCTCGCGGAGCGCCTCGCCCAGTATCGAGAGCGGCTGCAGATTGCTATCGAGGTATGGAACACCTGGGCCGAAGAGCAAACGCCCACCATGGGAGGCGTAGTCGAGCAACTTCCGCTGATCGGCCTCATCCATGAAATCGACCATCGAGATGAACGCCAGCGGGTAGCGCTGCAGCCGTTGCGGATCGATGTGGCTATCGGCGATATCGTAATCAAGCTGTCGCCGCTTGAGTTCGGTGAAGACTTTCCCCAGCCAGTTGTCAGTCTGGTGAGGATCAGCCTCATGGGCGACATCCCAGCGAAAGCCGAGTTCGAGATCGACCTGGCTCAATTCGTCAGGCAACCCAAGCAGATCCGCGTGGGCAAAGTGGAGCGTCGAAGCCATCGCCGCATAGCGCCCAAGCTCGTAGTTGAGTAGCGCCAGTGCCTGAGGTTGGCGGCGAAACACGCCAAGTGGATACCGCTGGAGGAAGGCGGAGAGACGCCGATAAAAGTCAGAGTAGCCGGGACGATAGGCGCCGTGGCGCGTGATTGGACTGCCCTGCCAGCGCTCGCGCTCGACCAGCATATAGAACGTGACCGCGCGCATCCCGTGCATCAACGCGGCCAGCGTCACAAATTCCTGCTCGTCTGGCGTCGGCGTCCTGGGGTGATGGCTCCAAATGCCGCTGACGAACTCGGGCACGTAGGGCAACCTGGTCGTGCCCGCCTGATAGCGCATGCGTTGCACAGTGCCCGCGTAGCCATGGGGGATGCGGTAGTTATTGATGCCCACCCAGTCAATCGCGGGATCAGCCTCCAGGCGTGCAATATCGAGCGGGGTGCGATACTGGAAGGCGACATCGTGAAAAATCGGAACGCCCCGCACGCCTCGCTCGCGCAGCATCCGTGCGACCCGCGTCACTCCTTCATGGAGGTAGCGCTCCTTATATTCTACCCAGTCACGGCGCCAGGGCACGTCGGCCCGCGTGCGAATTTCGCCATCGCGCGGAGGGTTGATCTCTGAGAACTCCCGATGCGCACAGCCATAGACCGCGTTGAGCTGCGCGATAGTTCCGTAGCGCTCGCCGAGGAACTGCTGATAAGCCGCGATGGAGTCGGGGCTGTAGTCGGTAGCGTACGCCTGATCGTGGAACATATAGCAGGTTTCGTTGTCACTTTGCACCGCGACGATGCAGCCATTGGGCGCCAGGTGGCGCGCGATGATTGGGCAGACGGCATCGAACCAGCTCCCCACCGCCTCATAGAACGCCGGGCTGGCATAGGAGGGAACGGGATACGGACGCGGCGGATGGAAGCCCCAGGCCGCATCGAGATGCAGACTGCCAACAGCGGTCCGCGCCTGAACCGCGGGATCGAGCAGTATCCACTCGGGAAAACCGAAATCGGTCAACTCGGCGTTGATGAGCGGGCCAGGCCGTACCAGCAGGTACATGCCGCGCGCCTCACATAACTGGCAAAAGACCTCAAAGGCTTTACGTGGGTCGCCCACTCCCCAATCGAATACGCCCGGCGCGGTCTCGTGCACCGACCAGGGGACATACGTCTCGATCATCTCGAACCCAAGCGCCTGCACCCGGTCGAGGATCAGCGGCCAGCGGTCGCGTTCGAGCCGCCAGTAGTGGACGGTTCCGGAGTAGACGGGAACCTGTTTCCCGTCGATATCCAGCCCGTGATCTGTGAGGGTAACGGACAACCTTTTATCCTTTCACGGCCCCCGCGGTCAGGCCAGCCACGATCTGACGCTCGGCCAGGAGATAGATAGCAATCGCTGGGATCATCGCCACCGTGACAAACGCGAGTACCGCGGCCCAATCGGTCGAGTACTGCTGCTGGAACTGCAACGCCCCCAGCGGGAGCGTCCACGTCGAGTCATCGTTCAGAACGAGCAGCGGCAAGAGGAAGTTATTCCAGCTGGCGACGGCGGCCAGCATGCTCACCACAGCGAGGGCAGGCCGACACAGCGGCAGAAGCACACGCCAGAAGAAGCCCAGAGTTGATGCGCCGTCAATCGTCGCGGCATCTTCGAGTTCGCGCGGAACCGCACGGAAGAAATTGCGCAGAATCAGGATGGTGGTTGGCAGGGCAAACGCGGCCTGCGGCAGAATGACCCCCCACAACGAATCCAGCAGACCCAGCGACCGAATTGTGATATAGAGCGGTAGTACGGCAACTGTGAGCGGGAAGAGCAGGCCAAAAAGGAAGACGTTGAAGACCAGTTCTCGCCCTGGAAATGAGATGCGCGCCAGGACAAACGCCGCTGGCGATGCGGCGAAAAGCAGGACCGCGAGCGTCCCACCAACCGTCAGCAGGCTATTGATGAGCTCGCCCCAAAACGGACTTCCTCCTGCCAGAACGCGGCCAAAGTTCTCCCAGTGCAGGGTCTTCGGGATGCTGAAAGGCTCGGTCAGTAGCTCGCCATTCGTGCGCAGCCCACCCAATGCCGTGGCAAGTAAAGGAATGAGGACGATAGCCGCCACGACGGAACAAATGGCTAATGCGGGCAGCCAGGCGCCTGATCGTCTGGTGAAGGCGCGCATGAAAGGTCTCCTCTTCTGTCCCGGTTACAGCGCCGAGCTGCCGTTGAGATCCTGCCGCATGATGACACGCTGATAGAGCAGCGCGAAGATCAGGCACAGGACAAACATGACCACTCCGACGGCGCTCCCATAGCCGAGCGCGAACTGCTGGAGGCCAAAATGGATCTGATAGGTGGCCATCGTCTCGCTTGCAAAGACCGGCCCGCCGTCACTCATCACCCAGATAAGGTCGAAGTATTGCAGTGATCCCAATATCGAGAGGAAGACCGAGAGCCGGATCGTGCTACCCAGCAGTGGCAGCGTGACATGGCGTGCGATCTGCCAGGAGTTCGCGCCATCAATCTGTGCCGCCTCGATCACCTCCTCGGGAATATTCTGTAAGCCCGCGACATAGAGAACGAGATGGAATCCGAAATACTTCCAGCACATCGCGACAAATATCGCCAGCAGCACGGTATGCGTGTCGGCGAGGTATGCCGGGGGCGTCGCATTGGGATTGATCTGGCGCAGGAGACCCGCAACCAGGCCGTTCGACGGGTTATAGATGAATGACCAGATGAGACCGGTGACGACCTCAGAAAGGATATAAGGCAGGAAGAACACAGTGCGGAAGAATGTGCGGCCTGGCATCTTTCGGTTGATGAGCAATGCGAGCACGAGCGCCGACGGCAGTTGCACAAGCAGTGAAAGCGCCGCGATCAGCGCGTTATTCTTCACGGCTGTCAGGAAGACAGGATCGCGGAAGAGCGTCTGATAGTTTTTGAGGCCGGTATAGTCGTCGAGAGCGCCGAGGCCGCTCCAGTGATAGAGACTGTAGTGCGCAGCCTGTACCACAGGAATAACAACAAACAGCACGAACAGCGCCAGGCTGGGCAGCAGGAAGAGAACGACTGTCGCGGCTTTGCTCCATTGTCGGCGCCGACGCTGCGCGAGGACACGCCCTTTCGACGCGGGGAGCGACATAGTTAATCGCACCTGACAGATGCTCCCTTTCCTGCTACATGGTGAATTGCGATGCTGTGCGGAGACTGGCGAGAGAGAGGTCTATCCCGCCAGCGCGCGACTGGAGACTCGTAACGAGTCGCATTGGGAATCAACGAGGATCAACCACCACTGGCGGCTACCGCGTCGATTGCGGCAGCTGCGGCCTGCGGAGTCGCACTCCCCGCGAAGAGGGCCTGTGTCTGGTCGTTCACGGTATTGCCAACCGCTGGTGACATAAACTGGTCGTAGTAGAGCTGGTAGTACGGCGCATTGCCGACGAGCTGAGCCACCGCCTGCAAGTTTGGATCAGTGACCGCGCTCAGCGCGCCCTTGACCGGGGGCAGCAGGGCGCCTTTCTGCGCCAGAGACTGCTGGTTTGCGGAGCTTGTCAGGAACTTGACGAAGTCTACCGCCGCGGCAGGAGCGTTCTTGCCAATGCCGAATCCGTTGCCGCCACCCAGCACATCGGTTGGGTTGCCCTGCTCGTTTGGCAGTGTGGGGAAGGGGAAGAAGCCAAGTTCCTGACCCTTCTTATCCGTAGAAGCCGCGGCATCGTTGGAGGGCGCCCATTGGCCCATCAGTTCCATCGCCGCTTTGCCATTGCCCATGAGCGCCTGGTGATCGTCGTAGCTGGCGCCCAGAACGCCGTTCTCGAAGGGCTTCAACGCGACAAGTTGCTGGAGATACTGGCCCGCCTGAACGAATGCGGGATCGGTGAACGCTCCGCCGTTTCGCGTGAAGGCCTTGTTGAAGGCATCTTTGCCGCCGAGACGTACAGCAAGATACTCCCAGTAGAAGGCGCCCGGCCACTTATCTTTCTCGCCCAGTGCAATCGGGGTGATGCCCGCCGCCTTGAGCTTGCCGATATCGGCCACGAAGTCATCCCATGTCACGGGAGGCGTAGTAATTCCCGCTTTGGTGAAGAGCGCTTTGTTGTACCAGAAACCTACCGCGCCCACATCCCACGGCACGCCGTAGTACTTGCCGTTGTAGCTATACAGGTTGAGCGCCGCGGTGCTGAAGGTGTCGCCCCAACCGCCGGATTGCAGTTCAGGCGTGATGTCTTTCATCAACCCAGCTTTGGCATACTGCTGCAGCACGCCACCGCCCCAACTCTGGAAGATATCGGGCGGCGTTCCAGCCTGCATGGCTGTATTCAGTTTCGTCTTGAACGGGTCGTTCTCGATGACGGTGATCTTGATGGTCACGTTGGGATGCGCGGCCATGTATTGATTGGCAAGATCCTGCCAGGCAGACTTCAACGGATCGGTGGTGTTGATATGCCACCAGTTGATGGTGACTTTACCAGATCCAGCAGAGGTACTGCTTCCGCAGGCAACCAGGAAAGTTGCGATGATCGCCAAAAGGGAAAGAAGCGCAAGAACACGTTTCATAGTTGGTTGTGCTCCTTGAAGTGGACAGCAACGCTGCTTGGCACACGTAATGGCACAAAAAGAGGGAACACCCTGGCGTCATGTGGCCAGGATGGCTATACTGTACGTGTCGGGTCCGGCGACTTTGGTACCCCGATATGTTTGACAGCGCATCAGGTCCGGAGTCGCCGCCTTCTCCTGCTCCTTTCCCCCGATTCAGTGCTACAAAAAAACAACGCATCAAAACCGGACTAGTATCGTCAGGTTCGGCGAACGATCCTGGTGAGAAGCGGGCTTTTCTGGCCACGCGCCAATCACCCTACGACGCCGATGGCGCCTGACACGATGCGCGAATACTCAAAGTGGTCGGCAGCTCGATCCGCTTCACGCCAGCATCTGGCGTTTCGATATAGTTGAAGAGCAGTTCCACTGCGGCGCGTCCCATCTCAGCCAGCGGCTGGCGCACCGTCGTCAGGCCTGGATGCACCTGTCCAGCCTGGGGGATGTCATCAAATCCCAGCACGGAGATATCGTCAGGGATACGCAGGCCACGGCCGCGCACCGCCTCCATCACACCGAACGCCGAGACATCATTGGAGGCAAAGATCGCTGTCGGCGGCTCGGCGAGATCGAGCAGCTCATTCGCGCAGGTATACGCACGCGGCTGAAAAAAATCGCCCTCGCGCACCAGCGCCGGATCGGCTGGCAAACCCGCCGCATGTAGCGCCTGCTGATAGCCCACCAGACGATCACGCGTGCAGCCGAGGGCCATATCACCGGTGATGAAGCCGATACGCCGATGCCCCAATTCGATGAGATAGCGGGCGCCATCGTAACCACCCTGCAAGTTCGTGGCGCCAACCGAGGGGACATCGAATCCCAGGCCCTGGTGGTCTACCAGCACATAGGGGAATCCACGATGGCGCAGTGTTTCGAGATAGGCCTCGGCGTTGCGCGGCAAGACGAGCAAGAGGCCATCCACCAGGTTACGGGTCAATCGGGTGACATAGGCGGACTCGCGCCCCTTACGGCGGTGCGTCGTATAGAGCATCAGGTCGTAATGCATCGCTGAGAGTTCTTCGTCCACGCCGCGCGCGATCTCACCGAAATACTCGACGGTGAGACTGTGGACGAGCAATCCAATGATGTTCGACTTTCCCCCGGCCAGACTACGCGCCTGGAGGTTCGCCACATAGCCAAGCTCCGCCATCGCCCGCAGCACTCGCTCGCGCTTATCGGCGCTGACACCCTTACTGTTGATGACCCGCGAGACCGTCGAGTAGGAGACATCCGCCTCGCGGGCCACATCGAAGATGGTGACATCCTGGGTGGGAAGCTTGCGTACCATGGCACTCTCACTTTGCAAGCGCTTGCAGCGATTTGACGGAAGGATACCAGTGAACTCATCATTAGTCAAGACCTCAGCAGTAAATTCATAGCAGAATCACTGATTTTATGGGCATTCATCTATTGTCGAGATTGCTAAACACACACCTGGTCGAGGTTGCATTGTCGAGTGCTCTTGCAAGCGCATTCATAACGATGTGATGGTTGGGGAGGGCTAGAGAGGACGGCGCTGACGTGTCCCACATGGCGCGTTGGGGCGTTGCCATCAGATCTACGCTATCAATGCCCATCTGGTGCGGATGCCAGCCGGGCCGCACCGTGTCCCTGACAACAACTGCCTCACTAGCCGCCAGGCGCCTGGGCGTCTTCACATGGTCCGAAGGTCGTAGCTCCCCATCAGCGCATGCCCACTGTACGTCGCGCGTGACCTCTGTATTTTGCACTTTTGGCTCATGGCGACTGCGGAGAGACTTGTTACGATGCACCGCATGCCAGAACGGTTGGTACGGTAGGATGGCGTGATTTTCCCCGCAATTTTCTGGAAGGGAGGCCTAACCCAAAGGGGAGTTTCGCCTGTTGCCCCCGCGATGTGGAGCGGGGTGGAGAGGTCTTGGGAGGGATGTCAGATCGCGGAGAGGATCTCGATGTGGCCGCGACGAGGCCAGCGAATACGTTCCGCCAACATCTCCACGGCTTCCTGGAGCACAGGCGCGGGATGGGTGCGCTCGTCGTCGTCCTGCTCCTGCTGCAAGTGCCAATCTTCCTGCTCAGTAACGCTCTCACGCTGAATGACGCCCTGCGCGAGAGCGGCCTATCGACTGGCGCGAGTTCCAGTGAGGCAGACGGACCCGACTGGCTCGCGATCCTTATCGTGGCTGCGATCGTCATCTGCTTTGTCCTGGGCCGCCGCGTCTGGCTCCGCTGGCTGACGATTGTTGTGGCAGGTTTCCACACGCTCCTGGTGATTCTGTTTACGCTAGTGCTTGTCTCCACGCTCGGACTGAAGGCGCAGACGGGAGCGCGTCTGCTGCAAGATGCCGTGGTGGCGTGGGTGAGCATCACATTACTGTTCGCGCTCTGATACTGGCTGATCGAGAGCGCCTCCGCTCGGGAGAAGGCTTCTGCCGGGAAAGCCGACGACATCGTGTTCGCCGAAAAAGACCTGGCGACCGAGGCGGGAAGCGCCTGGCGGCCACACATCATCGACTACGTCTACCTGTCCTTCACCGTCAGCACAAGGTTCAGTCCTGGCACTTCGATCATGCTCTCGCGCCGGGCGAAGCTGATCCAGATGCTCCACACCATCCTGTCCATACTCGTTCTGCTCGTGATCGCGGCCAGAGCCGTTGGCGTCGCGTGATCGCGTCATCACGGCCAGAGTTAGTAAACGACGACAAACGACCACAAAGGAGGATTGCAATGTACGATCAACAGCCCGCACAGGCTCACCGGCCTGTTTTCCTCACCATCCTGGCGATTCTCGCCATTATTGGCGGCGTACTCGCGCTGCTGGGCGCGATCTTGTTCTTCACCACTGGCGGCGCTGGCGTCTTCGCCAGTGGTGGCAATGCGGCGACCGTCACTGCGGGCGTTGTCCTTGGGTTTGTCGGGGTGATTTTGCTGGTCTCGGGTATCCTCGACCTGGCATTTGGGATTGGTACGCTGCAAGGACGCGTCTGGGCGTGGATACTTGGTATCCTGGCGCAGGCGCTTACGCTGCTCTCGGCGCTGATCGCCATCATCAGCGGCGCGTTCAACCACAACTTCGGTGGAGCGATTGGCAGCAACATCATCTCGATTCTTATCGCGGGGATCATCCTGTTTTACCTCAATTCGCACCGGGTCCGGGCATACTTCGGACGTAGGTAAGCCGATTCTGGCACAGATCTTGATCCTCATCTCTGCATCATGCCGTCTCCATTGGCGTACCCGCGGGGAGTCGATACCGGTTCACCCGCTGAGTGCCCAATGGAGCTGGCAGAGAGGCCTGGTTGGGACGAGCACGGGCGAGCGACTGGCGCCCTTCTGAACCAATGCCAGCCTCCTTTGATGTGCGGATGAGAGGGAGCACATAGATGAAACGACCGCGCGGTGTGATTATCATCGGCTGCCTGCTGATTGTGCAGGGATTACTCCTGAGTGCGGTTGTCGTTGTGCTTGCCGCGACCATCATCCTGGCCCTTACCCGCCAGTTGCCCTCGGACCTTGTCATCAGCCTCAAAGACATCGCGCCACTGAGCTGGGCGAGTGTCGGTGCGAATGCCATCGTCGCCGTGCTCTCGCTCGTCGGCGGGGTCGCGCTGTTGTTAGTGCGCCCATGGGCCTGGACATTGGCGCTGTTAGTGCAGGGATATTCGCTGGCCGTCGATCTGTGGGGCGTCTACCAGGGTCGGACGCCTTATTTGGAGATGCTTATCCCCATCGTCATTATCTTCTACCTCAACACTCGTTCGGTATCGCGCTTCTTCGAGAGCCTGCGGCATCGTACAGAGGTGCGGCCCCACACCACCCCGGCTGTCCCAAACGCCAGCGCCGGACCATTCGTGCCAGGCGCTAACGCGGTCGTGCCAACACTCACGCCAACGCAGACCCAACCTGACCAGCAGCCCGTGCGGCACGAGAGCGCGACACGCACATAGAACGCGGTAGGCGAACGATGACCATGCACCACCATACCGACAATGATCTGGCGCTGTTGCGGCGCTTTGAACCAGTTCTGTGTTTTAACCGGGGCGAGCAGTTCTATCCCATGAGCGCCGATCTCTATCTGACTCAGGCCAGCCTCTGGCTCCATCGTCCCGACGCCGATCCAGAGATGCTTGCGCCGCCTGGCAAGCTGGATGATACGACCCTCACGAAGCGTCGCGACGAGATTCCAGGCTCCGTCTACTATCTGCGCGTCGCACACGCCGCATCGCTCGCCGAGGTCCGTGCGTTTCGCCATACTTCCACCTTGCGTGAGTTCCACACCGGACCAGGGCGACTCGTGCGTGTCGGCTTGCTGGCCCGCTTCCTCGATCTGTTCTTCTCGCTTTCGCTGCTGCTGCGTGGCAATACGCCCGGTGGCCTGGCCGTTGGCGCCGCACAGCGTTATCAGACCGTCGAGCAAGGGTCGGGGAACCATCGTGGAACCTGGTATCACGGGCGCGTCGTACGCCAGCACGGCTACATCGCGCTACAATACTACTTCTTCTATGCCTTCAATGATTGGCGCTCGTCATTCCACGGCGTCAACGACCATGAGGGCGACTGGGAAATGGTGACGGTCTACGTCGCCAAGGATGCGTCCGGCCAGATACAGCCCTGCTGGATGGCGTGCTCCGCGCATCTGGGCGAGGGCGACGACCTGCGCCGCCGCTGGGACGATCCGGGGCTGGAGCGTTTCGGCGAGCATCCCATCGTCTATGTTGGCGCTGGCTCGCACGCGAACTATTTCTTCCGCGGCGAGTATATGCCCGCCGTCGAGATTCCTTTCACCAAGCCACTCGCACGCGCCTGGCGGGAGGTACGCCGCCTGTGGGCGCGCCTTGGCCAGGGCGATTCCCTCGGCCCGCCGAAAACACAGGAAGGCATCCACATTCCGTTCGTCGACTATGCGCGTGGCGATGGGTGGCGCGTTGGTCCTGGTCAGCCGTGGACATGGCAGGTCTGTCTCCTTCAGCCAACCGCGGAGTCGCCCGCGCCGCCATGGGTGGACAATTATCGCGGCCTCTGGGGTCTGCGCAGTGGCGATCTGCTCGGCGGCGAGGATGCGCCCACCGGGCCGCGCTTCGACCGCAGCGGTGGCGAGCGAAAACGCTGGTATGACCCCATCGGCTGGAGCGGGCTGGACAAGACACCGCCGCCAGCCGCCGCGATGGCGACGCTCGATCAGCAACAGCAGCGACTGCGCGAGCAGCGTGGTGAGCTATCCCAGAAGATTGACGATGTCACCGAGCAGTTGATGGGACTGGAGATGGAGGTAGCGGCCCAGCGCGCGACGTTCTCGCGTGACGATGCCATCAAGGCGCAGCGGCAGCTCGAAAAGATGGACAAAGATCTCACGCAGCTCAAGGCTGAGCGCGCGGATGTTGATGTTGCCGAGGAACAATGCGCGGCCTATGCTGAGCGCCTGGCTTCGGGAGATCCCGGCGATCCACGCGCGCATCTCCATGCCCCCGACCTCCCGGTAAGCGCGGCTGACCTGCGGCTCGGTCGCCTCGCGGCTATCTGGAGCGCGGTGAGCGTTGGGGTGTTGCTCCTGGTCCTGGTGGCGCTGGCGCAGTTTTTCCCCAATGTTCTGATTCCCGGCGCGGCGGTGTTGTTAGGGGTCTATGCGTTCATCGAGGCATTGTTCCACCGCACCCTGGATGGCCTGATTCGCGGCGTAGCGGTGGGGCTGGCGCTGGTGGCCACAGTGGTGATCGTCATCCAGTTCGCCCTGCCGCTGCTGCTGGCGCTGGTGGTGCTCGTGGGTATCTTCATCTTGGTGGAAAATGTGCGCGAGCTGATCACGTAAATGACTTCAGGCGTCCGCTCGATACGCCCTCAGCAGTCGAAGACCGACCAGCACTGGTTGGGGACACTACTATCACTTTCTGGGTCTACGCCGCCCATCCAGGTAAAGCGGTAGCGTGGTTCATGCCCCTTGACGTACACGATGGCTTTCACGTCGTATGCAATGAAGCCCCTGACGCATGTGTACCGCAGGGATGCCCATCTCACCCGCTTCCCACGCCGCTACGTCCTGAGCAAACTCGGCGGTAAACTCCTCGAAGGTCTGGAGCATCTGTAGCAACTGCTGGTCTCCCCCTGCCTTAGCTTCCAGCCCCTCCAATTCACGTGTGAGAGCCATATACCGCCCGTTCGCTTCTTCTGCCAGCCCCACAAAGCGTTCTCGCATGGTGTCTGTCTTAGCGTTCCCCACAGCGGCAAGGAATGATTCTTCTTGTTCCCTAGCCTGTTCCATAGCAGCCTGGGTAGCACGTATCTGGCTTTGTCCTGCCTCCCACAGTGCGGTTGACTGGGTGCGGTATCGCTCGTATGACTCGCGCATGCGTTCGGGGTGGGCTAGTTGGCGAGTGAACCACTCCCACGCGGCACTATCCAGGTTCTCTGCCACGATGTTGATATGCTTGGGTGAGGGGCAATCTGAACTGCGCCCCTAAACCTGGACACTTCCAAGCCCTCTTTTAGGGGACAACGACTGGCGAGAGCAGGCGAGCATGATAAGCCGCCTCGAACTCTGCAGGGGTCAGATAGTCCAGCGCTGAATGGATGCGTTTGCGCTGGTAGACCTCGTCGAGAAAGCGCCCGATCTGCGCGTAGGCGTCGGCGAAGTCGCGGTACTCGGTCAAGGCCACCTCCTCCTCTTTGATCGTGCGCATGAGCCGCTCGGCATAGCCATTCTGCCGCGGCTCGCCCTGCTCCGCCATGCTGATTTGCGCGCCTAGCCGCTCCAAGCGCGCCACGTAGGCGGTCGCGGCATACTGTACGCCCTGGTCGGAGTGATGGATGCCCGGCTGATGTCCCGCAGCGACGGCCCGGTCCAGGGCCGCGAGCGTGAGCGCCTGGTCCAGACGGCGGCTCAACTCCCAGCCGCGAATGGCGCGGGTGTAGACATCCATGAGCACCGCCAGATAGACGTAGACGAACTCGCGTTGCAACCGCACGTATGTGATGTCGGCCACCCAGACCGCATCGGGCTGTGTGATGGCGAGTTCGGCGACCAGATTGGGATAGCGCGGATAGGGATGGTCGCTGTTGGTCGTGCGGCAGCGCCGTTGCGACGCGTGGCCCGCCAGACCGAGTTCGCGCATGAGGCGGCGCACCCGCTTGCCGTTCATGCAGATGCCTTCCCGGCGCAGTTGCGCGCTCACGCGCCGATAGCCATAGGTCGGCCACGCGCCCGCAATCCGCTCAATGTGCGCTCGCGCCTCCTGCTCCTCAGCGGTGGGAGATGGATACGCCGGCGCGTAGACACTGCTGCGCGGCAGATCCAGCACGCGACACACCGTTGCCAGGGGGTACTGCGGGTACTGGGTGGACAATTGTTCGCTCACCTGGCGCCGCTGCTCCCGGCTGAGAGCAGCACCGCTTTTTTTGCCACGTCCAGTTCCAGCGTCAGACGCCCGACCAACCGCTCTAACTCGGCAATGCGCTGCTCGGCCCGCTGTGTCCGCTCGTCGCCTTGAAACACCGTGGCTGCTTGCGTCACGAAGTCGGCCTTCCAACGGCTGAGCAGGTCGGGCTTGAGTTGGTGCTCGCGACAGACCTCGGCCGCGCGCTTCTGGCCACTGAGCACTTCGAGTACGACTCGCGCCTTGAACTCGGCGCTGAATTGACGGCGTTGACGCATGGGCGTACCCTCCTCTTGGACACATCATACTTGATTAGCCTCTCTGTCCAAGATTTGGGGCGCACTACAAGCTGCTTGGGATTGCCTGCGCGCAATGCAGTTGTAGACACGCACGCGGTATCCCTTCCCACTATTGCCAGTACCCCATCGCACCCCCAACTTACGCCCGCAGTGCCCACAGAGAGCTAGTCCTGAGCGTAGTAACACTTCCTCTGGGCGCTTGGTGTTGCGAGATGCCTGCTCCTTATTGGTCTTGAGTCGTTCAGCAACGGCGGCAAACACTTCCTCTGTGACGAGTGGGGGGCAAACATCCGGGCTGTACTGGTAACTATCTGGGTCGCCAGCCTTTCGCCTAGTGGCACGCCGCACAGGGATAGACTCTCCAGTGACCGGATGCTTACGAGTAGTGAATGCCACTTTGACAGCATGCCCCACCAGTTTACCAACGTAGGCTTGGTCTCTTAGCATGCGCCCGACCATTGACCTTCGCCACTCGGTGGCGGATGCACTCTTGACGGGGGGATACCCATCCATCACCAATTGTTGCGAGGGGGTAGGAACGCCCTCCTTGGTAAGTGTCAAGGCAATGGCGCGGATAGTGGCCCCACCAGCAGACATTGCGAATATGCGCCGCACTACGTCTGCCGTCTCTGGGTGTGGCTCATACCGCTCTTTCTTGTCGTCCGTGTAGCGGTAACCATACTTGGGTCGTGGCGCGGCTGGTAGCCTGCCTGAGTGTACTCTGGCCTTCTTCCCGGCATAGGTACGCGCCCTGATGTTCTCCAGTTCCAGTTCAGCCGCAAAGCTGTAGCTATTTTTAATCATCTCCCCAACCGCGCCCTCAGGAACCGGCTGCGTGGCGGATATGACCTGCACCCCAGCTTCATTGAATTGCCAGGTTGCTACAGCCGCTTGGGTTTGCATCCGAGAGAAGCGGTCATACCTTCCAACCGCTACAATGTCGAATTGGCCCTCTCGTGCATCCCTCAATACTTCCTGGAGTACCGGACGGTTTAAGGTGAATGATTTCCGCCAGGGTCAGAGTAAGAGCGGACTATGATATGCCCCTCTCGATTCGCCCATGCGGTAATGTCCGCGAGTTGACTCTCAATACTGTAGTTCTTGTCCTCTTCACCAGGACTAGACCGCCGTAGGTACGCTGCTACTCTCATGGGGTCGCCTACCTTTCTCGGAGTGGTAGGCGTTGGGGGAAGTTCAGGACTAGCGGAGGAGTAGCACACCTGCTAAACTAATCCGTAGGCCCGTCGTTGCTGAACCCAACGCCGTGCTTAGATGCCCTTCAGCGCCGTCAACGCTGGGGGGTATCGTCGTCTGTGGAGTTGCTTAGACCAGTATAGCACACCGCCCGGTAGGAAACCATTGGCCTATAAGGACTACCCACTCGTTAGGTATCTCTACCCGATACGAGCGTCCGATCAAGCTCTACTCATCGTCTACATCGCCTGGGTTCGCATCCCAAATCGAGGGAGCAGAGCCGCCCATCAATGGCCCTATCTGCGTCCTTCTTGAGCACGTCGAGTCGCTCTTCCATCTGTCTGCGCGCCGCCCTTGCGTGGCATTTTCTGTGTGGCTGGGCCTAGCGAGCCAATGGGCAGCCTACGTCCCAAAAGCGAAGGTGACATCCCAATGCTCCGTGGGCCACGACACCCGCATGGTGTAGCAACCGGCCTTGGGCGGTATGATGTAGGAACCCCATTCCCGCCAATCCGGCCCAACCACTGAAACAGGATGGTCGGGATGCCGGGGGTCCAACACCGCGTCGGCGGTAGGAGTGTCACCGCTGAACTGGAACAGCAGTGGTGTATGGTCGAAGATGTCCTCGCCATGCACGCTAATAGTTTGGGAGTAGCTTGGTCCTACCTCCCAAACAGTCTTGGTCATGGCCCATCCGTATGGTGCCGCATAGAGACCTCGTGCATCGGTCGGTGTGAGATGGAAGACGCTGGGTCCAGACGGCCACGTGCCCCACACCGGCTGGATGCCAATCACTGGGGCCAGTTCCGAGAACGTGGGCCGGGGAAGCGCATCGGTCACAGGGCAATTCGTCGGCAAACGACCGAGCTGCGGAGGCGTGGCCGTCGGGAGCGTCACCCATGTTGGTGTCGGCGATGGTGGCAATGGATGGACTTGTTGCGAGGGTGTACAACTCGTGAGCAAGACGAGCGCAACGACAAGCCAGGCTGTCCGTAGGCGAGACATTGGCAGGCACCTTCGCGACTTGTGTGCGGGGAGGGCCTGACCTCGTGTTCCTATCAGGTGCTCTCATCGGCCCACACTGCTTCCCAGACGACAATACGGCAATTATAGACTATATGTAAGAGACGAGGAGCACAGGTTAATACATCAGGTCATGCAAGGGGGTGTTCGCCGACAATGCAACCTGGTTGCCGATGCTAGATGGTCTTGTCGGAGGCAATTGACCTCTGGTTGGTGTGCGTGCGAGTGCACTGGCCATAAGGTTGTAGTCGGTGGTGTTGTTGCACAGCCGGTCAAGAAATATCAGGTCTACCATATCATCTTCACATAGCGCCGCAAGATGTCTAAGTTATCCACGTAATACAGATAGTTCTCTGGTATAGCCATCGGCCTTCATGCCCACTTATCCGCTGGCGTGGTGCAGCCACTCTACGCCTCTTGTGCTTGGGCGTCAAATAGGAGCGAGCAACTAAGTACCAGAAGACAACTACTGCGACGCCCGTTTACTTAGGCGGCGTTTCTAGACCGATCTTGTCTGGTGAATTATGTCAATCAGGAAGTGAGGATCGAACCACATCTAACCCCGGTTTAGCTGAAGTAATACGGAGATTTTTGATGTATTTCTTGGGGTAATTCTGCGCCATTTGTGGCTAATTCTCGTCGTCCCAAATCGACCCCTGGAGAGGGGCAAATCTAGCATTCATGGAAGTGTGAAAGGTACGGAACCTACGTCGCGTTGTGTGGACAGCGTTCTGGTGTGGTTATACACAAGACAGGACAAGGGAAGAGCAATAGGGCAGGGGACAGCGATAGGCACGGACAGCAGAGGATTGAGGTGTCTGCATGTAGTATGCCTGTGCCGAGGACAGCCAGCGGACAAGGATATCTGAGTGGACAGTTGACGAGGACAAGCCAGACAACACAGTGCCCCGAGGAACAACTAGGACAGGTCAGGAATGGACAATATATACCCTATACTTGAGCAAAGGGGATGGGCTTGCTTCGGCCCTCGGTTGCTGTCTTGGAAGCGGGAGGTACTTGCCTAGAAAATCGCAGCCTATCTGAATACTGCGCCCATCCAGATCAGGCCAGAATCTCAAGTATGATGGTCAGGGAGAGCAGATCATGTCAGCCCCCACCGATCTTGAGTCTGACTTGTCCTGGTTCTGTACCCAGTCCTGGTTAGGCGGCGCGTCCTTGAAGATGAAGCGGTCCTCTTTGAACATGTCTTGGTAGGAGATGTAGCCATTCGCGCTAGTGCAATCACGCGGTGAGCATAGCATACGGAGCTGGAGCAATTGGTCAAGAGCCCACTTGCCCGGATGCTATGGCGTAACCGGGTGCGCTCACCGCATACGACCACTGGATGGTCTGACTTCCATAGTCGCCGCAATTGGGTTCATGTACGATTGTAGTGGAGAGCGGTTCCCAGGCAAAGTTACCGGTGACGACTGTGCCGCCTTGAAAGGCGTTACAGGTTACTGTGTAGATATGGTAGAGGTGCGCACGCGCGACTTGTGGGGCGTTAATCTGCACCTGGGTTCCCTCCCGCTGCAAGGTTATTTGGCGATCCGCAGGCGTAGCCGCAGCCACTGAGATGGTGAGAGAAGGCCACAAACCATCGAGGGGGCTGTGGGCGGAGGTGATACTCTGGCTTCCATCGGGGCCGACGACGGTCTGCAGAAAGTGCGCACCTGACTCCAGGGTGACCTCGCCGCTGTTGGACACGGGCAGGAACTCGTGCAGCGTCATGGTTTCGCCAGGGATCAACTTCGAGGTGATAAAGGGGCAAGAAGTAGCGTTGGCGACCGGCAGCGTAAACTGCGGCCAACCATCGCTACTTCCGCCAGAAATGTTCAGGAAGACGGCGGCCCCACAGGTGCCAGCCACCGAGGGTCCGGCCAGCATATAGGTGGTGCGGGAGTCGTTGCGCAGCGACAGATTCGCCGCCAACAGTTCACCGAGAAAGTAGGGTCCAGGAGTCACCTGCATCACGAAGTCTAGCCCACCTGCCTTCGCCTCCCTGGTCATCGGGGTCACTCCTACCCAGTTGTCAGGGCCGGTAGCGGTAGGCGGAGACACCTGGGATATCGGTGACCGAGCGCGCCCGAGAGCTACCCCAGCGAAACTGGCTACCACCAGAATCGTCAGCAGGCCACTCAACCAGCGCAGGCGATATCTAAAATGAGGTGGACGGTTAGAGGAGTCCGACCTTGATTGCTGAGTCGTGCTCTCTTCCATCGCCTCTGCATCAAGCGGTTCCGACATATGGTACTCCCTTCCCTTAGAAGGTAGCGGATACTGGCTTTTACTGCTACCTCGTAAGACGCGTCTGGAGAGGCAAACGTTCCTACCGGCCAAGATGCGGGGAATAAGGGAATAAGGGTCCACTGATACTCCCCACCTCGCGCTGATCTGGGGCGCGACACTTGCTTCGAGTCTGCTGAGTGAGGAGAAGGACGAAGCGGCAGCCCGGCCCGACTCGGCTGGCTACGCTAGCTCCATCCTGTTTGACGATTTGCCCAGACAGGCTCAGCTAACACTTCCCCTGGGTGTCTCAGGCTCGTCTTGCGCCTCCCCTGTGACCCCGATCAGGAGTCGTTGGATTCGGATACTTTATCCAGAACCAGACTCAAGCAGGCTCATCGCTATGGGCTTCGCCGCTCGCGGCTAGAGGCCGCTCTGGGTTGGCCTTCCTCAATCCGATACTTGAGACTCTGGACTCCCTCTCGCCTACCGCCAACGTTGCCCTACGGGCACACGGTTGGGGTAGTCTCTGGAAAAGTGTCTCAATCCACTGTCATCGTGTCGGGCATCTATGAGCCCGCGAATAGATGACCAGGGCGAAGGCAAGCCTAAGCGCGGCCTGAGTCCCGTATTTATGGCAGTTTCTCTTTGGTCTCCCTTTCTCTTTAGGCAGCAAATGTCCCCTTCAGTTGTCCCCACCGCATCAGCCCAGGCTATTTCAGGGCTGATGGCGCGTTTGACCAGGGACATTTCCGGGGGACATTTTACAGAATAGGGGACACTGGGGGGACTTTCGTGCAAAACTGGAGGGACATTGTGCGGGACAAACCTATGCAGCGGGACATTCGGCCTGTTTTGGGCGCTTCATGCGTTGGATGGCCTTCTTCACAGCTTCCCGCGTCTTCCCGGTACGGCGCATGATCTCGGCTGTATCCCCACCAAACTCAGCATACACAGCCGCAAAATCAAGCCGCCGAGAGCCGATTCTGCCAGCCGATGTACCAGCTGTACCCGCTGTACCAGACTGGGAACGCACACTGCGAGGCTGCCTCTTGGCCTTCTCAGACGCAATCACCGGCACCTGTTGAGCGACAATTAGATTTGCCGACGCATTGCCTCACTTGAAACCTCACTAGCGGAAAGATGTTGCCTCATCGATAATGACACCCGACGCACGCACTGACCACGTGGCATGCAGAGGGAGGAAGCATCGTGAGGCTCTCGATGAGTTTTCAGGCGAAACGCGAACTCTTGGCGCAGGTGGCCGGCCGCTACCGTGACGCGAACGGTCGCCACAAGTCGCACATCCTCGACGAATTTGTCGCCATCACTGGCTATGCGCGCAAGTATGCCATTCGGCTCCTGACGCAGCCGAATCTCCCACCGGCGAAGCCACTGACGCGGGAGCGCGCTCGGCGCTATGGCCCGGAAGTCCAAGCGGCGCTGGAAGTGGCCTGGGCGGCTGCCAATCAGGTGTGCGCCAAGCGCCTTGTACCCTTCTTGCCCGATCTGGTCGCTTCATTGGAACGGCATGGCCATCTCAGCTTGAGTGACGACGCGCGTACGCAATTGCTCCAGATCAGCCCGGCGACGGTGGATCGGCTCCTGCACGCGCGTCGCCGCCAGGACCAGCCACGCGGCATTTCAACCACCAAAGCTGGATCGCTCCTCAAACACCAAGTGCCGGTGCGCACCTTCACCGACTGGAACGACGCCCGGCCAGGTTTTCTGGAGGCCGATCTGGTCGCCCACTGCGGTACCCGCGCGGAGGGCAGCTACCTCTACAGTTTGGTATTGACCGACGTCGCCACTGGGTGGACCGAATGCCTTGCGCTGTTGCATCGCAGCCAGGAGGCCGTCCTTCAAGCCCTCACCTACGCGAGACGCCTGCTGCCCTTCCCGGTGCTTGGTCTGGACACGGACAATGGCAGCGAGTTCCTCAACCAGGAACTGGTGGACTACTGTGCACGCGAGCGGATCACCTTTACCCGCGGCCGGGCCTACAAGAAGAATGACCAGTGCTACGTCGAGCAGAAGAATGGCTCCATCGTCCGCGCCCTGGTCGGCTACGACCGCTTTGAGGGCGAGTCAGCCTATCGCCAGCTCAGCGAGCTGTATCGCGCGGTCCGCCTCTATGTCAATGGCTTCCAGCCGTCCATGAAGCTGCAGACCAAACACCGAGAGGGCAGCAAGGTGACCCGCACCTATCATGACGCGCGTACACCCCTACAGCGCCTGGTCATGTCTGGCGCGCTCCCCCAGGACATCCAGGATCGTCTGGTGGCGCTCTTTCAGACGCTCGATCCCGTCCGCCTCCTCCAGCAATTGCACGCCTTACAGGAGGCGCTCTGGCAATGCCATCGTCCGACGGCTCCGACGGCTCCGACGGCTCCGACGGCTCCGACGGCTCCGACGGCTCCGACGGCTCCGACGGCTCCGACGGCTCCGACGGCTCCGACGGCTCCGAGCGGCGCCAGAACCGCTGGGCGCATCGCCAGCGCTCCTCAGCGAGATCCAGTTCAATGTACAGGGCTGTGGCTTGCCAACGACCGCTGACAGCGGCGACGGTTCCACTTCGGCGTCCGACAGGACTACAGTGTCCTTATCGGTCGCGGAACTGGCCGCGCTGCTGGAAGGCCAGGGTTCACCCCAGCGCAAATACCGGCGCACCAAGCCACAGGTCGTCCGCACCTGGCGGACGCGCGCCGACCCGTTCGCGTCCATCTGGGACGAGGTGCGCCAGCGTTTAGAGGCAGCTCCCGAGCGGACTGCCAAGGCGATCTTCCAGGAACTGCGACAGCAGTATCCTGGCCAATACCCCGATGGCCAACTCCGTACGCTGCAACGGCGGGTCAAGCAGTGGCGCGCCCAGGCCATCCTGCGGTTCGATCAGCGCTGGCTCGAAGACGAATTGCTCCCTGCTCAGCTCCTCCCAGCAGCCTTGACAGCACAGACCGTGGAGACGGCTGAGCATGCGGCCCTGTCGCGGTAAGATCTTTCGTGAGGCAGCACGCACCTGCTTGGTAAGGTTTTTCAGTGAGGCAATACGCACCTGCTTGGTAAGGTTTTTCAGTGAGGCAATACGCCGGCAAATCTAATTGACGTTCAACAGCACCTCTACGTCGCACCCTAGCCGGACCAGCCGCACCGGGAGCTTTATGTCCGGGAACTGGGGTGCGCCGGTCATCTTCTCACACCGCAGTGTGATCGTATCGCCGTCTGAGAAGTCCCCGTCCTCACCGAAGTTCTTCCCGTTCTGATGTTGCCGCGTTAGCTCTATCCGCACCTGTGTACCACTTCGCCATGCCGACCCACCGAGTGGGCTCCTCTTGTTGTCTGGCTGGTGATTCACCAGGAGGACCGTTGCCCCCGTGTGTTCGATGATTCGCGTCATCTGCCGCTCAACCCGCGCCGTGTCGCTTGTGTCGGTGATCGACCAACCGTCCCCAACAGATGCAAGGAGGGTATCAATCACGACCAGCCGCGCCGGACCCAGTCTATCCAACAACCTCGTTACTGCGTCGGCGTCCATGAGGTCAACCGCAGCTGGGATACAGTGGAACGGTGGCACTGACTCCCCTGGCTGCTTATGGCGCTTCTCCCAATAGGGTAGACCCTTATGCAGCTTCTCCCACGCCTGCATCACGGTTGGGACGATTTCAGCGTTTTCGGCGGCCAAGTAATACACTGTCCCCTGATCGACTTTTCTGTCCTGCCAGGGCTTACCAGTAGCGATGTGCAGGGAAGTGCTAATCGCCGTAGTACTCTTGCCGACGCCGGACTCCGCGTAGAGCATCGCCCGCCGCCTTGCTGGAAGTACTCCCTCTATCAGCCACTCTATCCTGGCTGGCTTCTTCATCAATGCCTCCCATCCGAGTATGGCCTCTTGCTGTGTCTCTTGCATTCGCGTTTCACCTTCTCGTTATCGCGCACTGTGCGCTGCGTTCATCAGGTCACGGTACACCTCAGCGAGTGACCGTCCGTTACAAATTGGAGAGCCTTTCCGCCACTCTTGGATGGCCTCTGCCGCCTTTCCGTCGTGGTTATCCAGAACGATCAGACTTCTCCTACCGACGCCGTTTGAGCGGGTACCTAGCAACGAGACGCCTTGCAACACTGCGTAGGCAGCCGCCCAAATGCTGTACGTCGTAAGTTCTTGCTGTTCCATCACGGGCTGTCGCTTTCTATCGCTTGCTCACTGTCTGTTTCACATCCTCAAGTCGTACGAGGATGCTCTTGCCAATGCGAATGGTTGGGATGCCTCCCCTGCGAACACGTCGCCAGAGTTGCGGGTAGCTGAGTCCCAGCTTCCTGGCCGCTGCGTCGAGGGTGTAGAACTCTCCGATCTGCGTCATCTGCCTCACCTCCTCTCCGTGGTATGTTTCATGACCGAAGGCAAACAAATAGGCCACTGGGCGGGTACCCAAATGGCCTGTGCCAGCCGTATTCGGTTGCTATGGCCGCACTGTGAATGCGTGCCTCGAAGATTTAACCTTCTACTCTAATTATAACACATTTCACGGGAAACTAGCGCCGAGTTTTCTTATTTTCGCACCGGGAATTAAGCGGCCTCTACAACTCATGATTACGTCAAGTTGCCTCCATAGCCCAATTCAACCGGGTTAGATGCGTCAATAGGCGAGCGGAGTTATTCACCGACTAGAACAAATATTCTTATCTTCATCTCAGGTTTCTCCGGTATGGGGTTACGTTCTCTCGTTCTAGTCTGACTCGAATCTTGGGCAATCACGCAGGGCGTTACACAAGGCACAACCTAAGAAAGAGGGAGCCAGCCCGAAAGCCGGTCCCCCTCGGATGGCCTACGCTGTTGGAGCGGCTTTGATCTCATCCCAGGTCTGTGAGGACAACCTGGAAGCCTGACCCATCCAGCGCACGCGCGGTAAGACGGCTGCAATCTCGTCCCAGGTCAAGGGAGTAATGCGCCTAGGGTTTCCGGGCTTTAGAAAGAAATGGCTGAAGTTGAAACACCGACCAGCAGATATCGTTCCGCAACCACTGGTCGTCGAGTACCAGCGCGCGAATCGCCTCCGGGAGCTGGTCGCGCTGCCACCGGCACTCGCGTCGTCCCGCGCTCTCTGCGCCTTCCGCGCTCTCGCCTGCTCCTTCCGGCGCGGCGGCGCGTGCGGCTTTGATCGCATAGGCGGCGGCGCCGAGTTCGTGCGCGGCAACGTGTGCGACGACCGCGGCCTGGCCAGCAGCGTACGCGGCATGCCGTGCTGCTCCACGCAGGTCTCTGGCCGCGCCCATGGCATGGCCGCCCGCCGCGCGCGCCTGGGTCATCGTAATCTCGCCACGCACCCAGGCGCGGACCTGCTCGATTGCCTGGCGCGGGCGCGGGTCTTCAGGCCGAACCGACTCGAAGAGGCTAAGCACATGCTCCGCACACGTTGCCGCCCACAGGGCAAGGAGCTGGTGATCCGCATCGGTGAGGGTCCCACCGCGGCGGATCGTCACGAAACGCGGGTCGCGGTCTTTCGGGAGGATCACACCCGGCGCTCCTTCTGCTCGCAACTGTCGCAGCTGCCAACGGCCGATACTATCACCATTGTAGCATTCGTAGCAGCGGCTGCCCCAGGCGTACGATCCGCGAGATGGCCACCCTGCCGCATGCGAACGGGCGGCAACGAGCGGCGTGAAGAGCTATTCAATACTGGTTTATGGATAATTCAAGATTGGCGCATTGCGTGTTCAAGGATGAGGCGTATCATCTAAGGAGCAACACGCACACTGTGTATCCTGCGGGGGCAACATCTCATGACGATTTCGGCTGTTCGTGCTGAGCTTACGAACTGGAGCATGACGGAACGATCATTATGCGCCATCTATAAACCCAGGGATAGCACAGAACTCATGGAGGCGCTGTCCGAGGCAAAAACGCAAGGCCTATCGGTGATTCCGCACGGCGCAGGCCACAGCTACACCGATGCCGCGCTCAATACTCGCGGCGCAGTCATCGACATGACGGCGATGTGCCGAATCCTCGCCTGGAACCCAGAGCAAGGCATCATGCAGGTTGAGCCAGGAGTGAGCTTGCGCGACGTGATTCGCGTCGTCCTACCGGACGGATGGTGGCCGCCCGTTACCCCATCAACGGCGGAGGCCACTATCGGCGGATGCGTAGCGATGAATATCACAGGAAGGAATGCCTGGAAATGCGGCTCATTTGGCGAACACGTTCTCTCGCTGAGGGTGCTCCTGGTAAGCGGGCTAGAGCTGGACATCTCACCCACGAGCGCCACTGATCTCTACTATGCGTTTGTGGGCAGCGCGGGACTCTTAGGGATAATCACCTCCATTACTTTGCAGCTCCAGCGCATTTCCTCAGGATACGTCGAGAGTGTGATGCGGCCAGTGGCGACACTTGGCGAGGTCTTCACGATCTTCCAGGAAGAACAGTCGGCCGACCTCCTTGAAGCGCTGTTGGATGGCGTCGCGGGCGGAACTCGGCTGGGCCGAGGGATTGTCACCCGCACGACATACTGCGATGTCGCAGACCGCGCAAGCCTCCGGTTTCCAGTCTCTCGCGTACCAGAGCACTTGACGGCAAGTCTGGCGCGGTATGTCGGCGTGCTTTGTCGGCCAGCCGTGAAGAGCGGCATGCGCGTGGCAAATAGCGTGACGTACGAATGGAGCAGGCGATGGAGTCACGGGAAGCCGCGACGGAGACGGAGACACTTGCTTGAGAGCGCCTTCTTTCCGCTGGCGGCGTTTGCGGGCTACCGAGCGATACTTCCTCACGGGATTGCATCATTGCAGGCATTCGTCCCACGCCTGCACGCAGAGGCGCTCTTTACCGAGATCCTGCGACGCTCACAGGCGTTGGGGTTTTTGCCTTTGTGGTCCGTCGTCAAGGAACACCGCCCCGATCCCTTCCTGCTCAGCTATCAACTCGACGGCTTCTCACTGGAAACCTATTATCAAATTGTTCCTCAGACATTCCCGGCGCTTCAGAAGATGTTGCGCGAGTTGATAGATCTCGTGATTGCGGCAGGGGGACGCTTCTATCTCGCGAAGGACGGCCTTCTCACGTCTGCGCTCTATCGCGCGAGCATGGGAGATGCGACGGTTGACGCCTTTCTCCAGCTCAAGCGCCGCTACGACCCGGACCTGCTGCTGCAATCGGACCTGTTTCATCGCGTTTTCCAGACATTCTGACGCTGACACAGACAGGAGGCCAATCGTGCCATCGTTGATCTACACCAGCGCCGGGGCTGCGGCAACGTTTCTGGTCGCCTGCCTGATCTGGTACATCCCTGAGGTTATTGGCATGTTCAGGCAACTTGCGACGGTCGCCAGGACAGAAGCGGTCGTTCAGGATCGCGGTTCGATGGGCATCCTGATTGGCCTGCAATGGACCGGACTCGCCCTGTGCCTCGCATTCGGATGGATACTTCAGCGGGCAGCGATTCTCTGGCAACCAGTGGCACTCTTTCGGCTCGGCATTATCTTGATGCTGCTGGGTGTTGCGCTACGCTGGCACGCAATCAGAACGCTGGGACACTATTTTACGCGCGATGTAGCCATATCCGCGAACCAGCAGGTAGTGCGACGCGGCCCATACCACTTTATCCGCCACCCTGCCTACAGTGGCACATTCCTGACCATGCTGGGGGTGGGTCTGGCGATGACAAACTGGGCCAGTTTGCTCGCCTTGGGGGTGTGCGTGCTAGTGGGCCACCTGTATCGGGTGCGCATCGAGGAGGAGGCGCTTACCCAGGCTATCGGCCAGCCGTATATCGAATACATGCGGCACACGAAGCGATTCATTCCGTGGTTGTTCTAGCGGCGCAGTGCTCGATGGCGAGCACACCGAGAAAGCAGTGAGAAACGATGGCGATCATCTTGCTCGCACCAGTCGCCTGTTTCTGCGTTTGGCTGGCTGGTTTTCTCCTTGCCAATGATTTCTCGGTTCCGCTACGCGATGCCGGAGTATTCCGCCATGTGCTCGTGATTTTCCCGCATGCGGATGATGAAGCGGTGACATGCGGCGGATTCCTGCATCATCTCTCAGTGAGGGGGTGTGCGGTAACACTGGTCTTTCTGACCAAAGGTGAACGAGGCACTCCGGATGCAACCGTCAACCTCAGCCTCAAGGAGATACGAACGCAGGAAGCGCAGAGAGTGGCGCGCATTCTGAAGATTTCTCAGTACATTCAGCAGGACTTCGGCGACGGCGAGTTGCATTCGCGCAAGCCGGAGTTGAGAGCGTTTCTCGGAAAGCTCATTAAGCAGGAACATCCTGACCTTCTCGTCACCTATGATCTCACCGGCCTCTATGGTCACTCCGACCATGTAGCCTGCTCTGAAGTCGTCACCGACCTGCATATGAACATGTTTCACACCATCCCACTATGGTATGTGACGCTCTCCAGGAGAGTGCTGAGGGGTACCACGATTCCTGACCATATCATCCCGGTCACGACGAAGGCTGCACAACGGTCCCTTCCCGTACACAGGGTATTCGTCGGAGCCAGCGTCATTCCAAAGATCAGATCGTGGTACGCGTACAAGAGCCAACAGGCATCGTTGAGGGAAGGTATTAGAAGATACCTGCCTGTCTGGTTCTTCGTCTCGATGGCGCTTTTCGAGTACTTTGCCGAGGCACGGTAATCCCTGGATAGCCAGAAGATAGGCACGAAACGTCGCTATTGGATAGTAGAGAAGGCAGGCGACAATGCAAGAGGCCAGAACGGCTGAGGCTGGCGCTACTGGCTTCCTGAGGGCAGGGGAATTCACACTGGCCCAATCGGAGCAGCCCCTGACGGATGCGTGGCAACATGTAGCTATCGAGCCACGTGGCGCCACCCTGATAGGCATCAGCTTTCGGCCACCGCAAGTCGCCGCGCTCGGCCTGGATGCACGCGCCACCTTGCAGACATTGCTCACCTATCCCATGCAACTCATTCGGCTGGGAGCCTACTGGGATCGGATCGAGCCCGAACCAGGAACGTTCAATACGGACGAGTTGGACTGGCAGATCGACGCTGCTGAACGAGCGGGCGTGCGCATCATACTCTGTGTTGGACCGCTGAAGGTCTTCAGTTATCCAGAGTTTTTTGTGCCAGCGCACCATCTGAGGCAGCCCTTCCCAGAGCACACGCGCATCAAACCGTCCACGTATCGAACGCTGGTTACAGCCGCGACTGACTTCATTGCTCGCATCGTGGAGCGCTATAAGCATCGACCGAATATTGTCGCCTGGCAACTTGAACACGAGGCGGTCGATCCCCTTGGCATCGAACACTCCTGGCGATTGGACGTCGACTTCGTTCGCGAGGAACTGGCAGCGCTGAAGGCCGCCGACGAGAGCAGGCCAATCGTGATGAACGGCTTTTTACCCACCTCGCTGCCGGTGCGGCTCATGCAACGCTGGCGGACTCGCGATCAGGGCGATTCCCTCTCGATCGCACAGCAGATGGCCAACATTGTCGGGATTGACTATTATCCGCGCCAGGCGTTGATCAGCTTGGGACGTAGGACGCTCTATCTGGATGGCAGTACGAGTCGCTGGCATGAGGCGCGGCGTGAGCGCCTATGCGCATGGACCAGGACGCATGGGCAGCAGCTCATGGTCGCAGAGGGCCAGGCCGAGCCGTGGGAAGCAGTGACAACTCCACCGAATCCAGCCGGGCGACGCATGTTCAGCTGCCTGCCAGAACATCTCATCACCAACTACAACACCTGCATGCGCTGGTCCCAACAAGGGTGCGCCCTCTACGCCTACCTGTTTTGGGGAGCAGAGTATTGGGCCCTGCGCAAGCAGCACGGCGATCCAAGCTATCTACAGGCGTTTGCTCGCATCTTGGAAGGCTCATAATGACAGTACAGCAGAACGAGGCACAGCAGCACAGGAATATGTATGATGTGGTGTCTATGCGGGCGTGCAGGCTTCCATCCTCAGTCTTATTCTTAATCGCAGACACCGGGGCTGGGCATCGCAGCGCCGCCACCGCCATCGCGAAGGCTCTGCGCATCGTGTACGAGCAAGCGCGCGCCAGTGGCCATCCAGTGCCTGACCTCGAAATCCATATCGTCGATGTCTTCACAGAGTGCGCGCAATTTCCGCTTCGGACATCAGTTGCGCTATACGGTCCAGCGATCAGACATAGCCCACGCCTTTACGGACAGCTCTTCCACATCACGAACTCAGCCGAACGATTCGATGCGGCGAAGCGATTGTGTCAGCCCTTCCTGCTTCAGGGATTGCGCGCCCTTATCGAGCGAACACGACCCGATGTCATCGTCTCGGTCCATCCTCTGCTCAATCACATCACGCTGCAAGCGATGAAAGATGTGGACCTCAATGTTCCTCTCATCACGGTCGTCACCGATCTGGTAAGCGCCCATGCGGCATGGTTTGCGCGTGGTGTGGATGCCTGTGTCGTGCCGACGCTGGCCACAAAACACCTCGCCCTGGCGCATGGCTTGCCCACTGGACACATCCATGTACTTGGCATGCCAATTGATCCATCCTTCACCGCGCGGACTACGGCGACTACCGCCGAATGTCGCAGAGCGCTCGGCCTCGATTCAGACCGCGCTATGGTACTGCTAGCTGGCGGTGGCGAAGGCGCCTGTGGCCTCGCCGAGGCAGTCCAGGAGCTCGCTCGCCAGCGTATTCGCGCGCAACTGGTCGTGGTGGCTGGCCGTAATCGCCAGCTCTATGCGCAGGTGGATCTCTTACGGAGACGCACTCACACGCCAACACATATCGCACTTTTTGGCTTCGTGCAGAATATGCCGGATCTCATGCGCGCGGCTGATGTCATCGTGACGAAGGCCGGTCCAGGCGCCATAAGTGAGGCGGTGACGTGCGAATTGCCGATCATCCTCACCGGAGCGCTACCCGGGCAGGAAACTGGCAATATTGACTTTGTGCTCCAGAACGGCCTGGGCGTGCTGGCGCCAACGCCTGAGAGCGTGACCCACTATCTCACCACCCTGCTCGGTACATCTGGTTGGCAGCTCGATCAGATGCGCGCCCGAGCGCGTGCCATCAGCAGACCGCGAGCCACCTTCGATGTTGCCCGCCTGATTGCCTCATGCGTTCCCCAGGCGCCTCTTCGCCTGTGAGCCGATGTCGGGCACATAAACCAATGAAGCGGGTTCTGTCGCAATGACAAAACACCGCTTCAACCAGTAAGGAGAGGATGCTGAGAACCGCGCTAGCGGGTGCTGTGCATCGGCATGATGACGTAGACATAGTCGCTGTTGTCATCAACCGGTTTGATGACGCCAGGTTGCTGAGGCGTGTTCAACTCGAGCGCTACCGACGGCATATTTACGACACCTACGACATCTGTCAGATACTTGACGTTGAAGATGATCTCCATCCCCGGCCCATCAACCGCCGCCGTCATCGTCGTGGTCGTATCTCCGCTTTCCTCCGCCGTCGCCGCCAACGTTACCGCGCCTGGCTTCAGGCCGTCATTCTCGCCAGGATCAACTTTCAGGCGTACAATATTGGCGCTATCACGGGCAAAGATAGATGCCTGCTTGGCCGCCTGGCGCAGTTCATCGGTCGCGATGGTGACACGGGTGGTGTGCCCCTTCGGCAGAATCGCCTCGAAGTTCGGAAACTGCCCGGCGATCAGCGTCGAGACCAGTTCAAGGTCGTCGCCGATGCGGAAGAGCACCTGATTGCGGTTCGGCGTCACGACGATGTAGACCGTGCCCTCGCCCGGCATCACCTTCGCCAGCTCGGTCAGAGTCCGCGCGGGGATGAGCATATCGTTGACGGGCGCGTCGCCCTGGCCGCCCGTCTCCTCCAACGCGGTCGAGCGTACCGCCAGCCGGAAGCTATCCGCGGCGGCAAATGTCAGCCGACCACCACTCACCCGCGCCAGGACACCGGTGAAGACCGGGCGGGCGTCGTCGGTGGCGGCGGCGAAGGCTACCTCGGCGATCATCGCCCGCAGCTCGCCCGCGCTCACCGTCAGCGGTGGCTGCCCACCGTCGGCCGTCGGGATCGCCGGGAACTCGCCCGGCTCCATTCCGCGAATCGTCGCCTGGCTGCGCTGGTCGCTCACCTTCAGGCTCTGCCCCGACGGCTGTAACGCCAGCGTCACCTCATTGGGCGGCAGTGTGTTGACGAAATCGGTTAGCAGACGCGACGGGCTGGTGGTGCTGCCCTCCTCCTGGATGTTGGCTGGCACCCAGCAGGTGATGCCGATCTCCAGATTGGTGGCGGAGAGGCGCAGGCGGCCATTCTCGGCGGCCAGCAGAATATTAGAGAGAATCGGCAGTGTGCTCCGCGTCGAGACGGCATGGCTGACGGTGGAGAGTCCTCGGGCAAGGTCTTGCTGCTTGCAGGTGAGCTTCACGTGGGGGCCTCCTCAGATGGAATATTTGCATACTAGGACGGTTGATAAGTACGCCAGGGAACGCCCCGCCATGAACGCGACGCGCTCCCCAAGTATACTCTGCTCCCTATCCTTTCTTTGCATGCCTCCCCCATCTGGCAGCCTGATCTTTAGCGTGATAGGCCGCCCTAGCTTGAGACATGGGCAGAGAGGGAGACGAAAGCTGAGTCGTCTGCTGTCGACAGATGTGACAGAAGTAACGAGTTTGCCGATTTTTCGCCAGTTAGACGGAATATATTGGCATGGAACTGGAACAGCAGTGGATTCAGACGACGCGCAAAACCTTCAAGTATAAGCTCAAACCCACTGTGGAGCAAGAACGGGTACTTGAACGTACACTGATGCTCTGCCGTCATGTCTACAATGCCGCCATTGGTGAGCGCCGCGAAGCCTACCGCATGCGTGGTATCACCGTCACCTACTATCACCAGAAAGCCGAGTTGCCCGGCATCAAAGCGGCGATGCCGGAATACGGGGAAGTTCACAGCCAGGTGTTGCAGGAAGTGGTGTTGCGGGTAGACCGCGCCTTTCAAGCGTTCTTTCGCCGCGTGAAGGCGGGTAAAATCCCGGGCTTTCCCCGCTTTCATGGCCGTGACCGGTTCAACAGTTTCACCTATCCACAATATGCCAATGGCGCACGACTCGATAACGGCTTCCTGGTCTTGTCGAAGATTGGCTGTGTGGCCGTGCGTTGGAGCCGTCCACTAGAGGGGATACCCAAAACGATAACACTCTCACGTCAACAACCCCACGACTAAAGCCGGGGGCTTGCATCTACCCCGCGTACGAGACGGGGGGTGACGCCATAGGCCGATTGACTGCGGCCCGATAAAGGTCTTTAGGGTCTTTGCGCGAAATGTTGATGGCGGCATTGTAGTCCGCATTGAGTGCGAAGCCACATCGCTGGCAAAGGAACGCTTCTTGACTCTTCCGATTCGCCTTCTCACAATGGCCACAAGCCGAGCACGTGCGGCTGGTATTCCGAGGGTCTACCAGATGCAACGGAGTGCCTGCCCACGCGGCTTTGTAGGTGAGGAAGGAGCGCAATTGGTAGAAGGCCCAGGCATGCCGTTCGTAGCGATCTTCGTGTCGAACCGTGACCCGCTCACGAATCCCGGAAAGGTCTTCAAGAGCGAGTGCCTTGCACGAGACGATGGCTTTCTTCACCAGGGCTTTCGAGATGCAGTGATTCACGTCCCCTTGGAAGCGGCGTTCGCGGCCCGCGTTCTTCCTGAGACGGCGCTTCGCATTTTTCGTGTTGACCTTCTGCAAGCGTTGGCGGCGGGTATGGTAGCGGTTGCGCGCTTTCTTCACCGTCGCGCCGCTAAACGACTCGCCCTCACTATCGGTGGCCAGATTCACAATGCCCAGGTCAACACCCAGTGTGCCACTTGGCTCCAAGACATCCGGCGCTTCGCGGCTTTGCGTGACATGCAGGTAGTAGACCCCACGCCGCCAGACGAGATCGGCTCCGCCAATTGTGCACGCTGGGTCTACCAGCATCTCATGCTGACGCGCGCCCAACAGCAGACGGCAGACGATACGACCGTCCAGGGGGTTAAGCGAGACACGGTCAAGATTCATCAGGCGATAGGTGCGCACGTCGTAGCGAATGCTGCCACGTGGCCCGAATTGCGGGCAGGTAGCATGCTCCCGACGCTTGGCCTTGACCGCCTTGATGGCTTCACTCGCCTTGGCTCTGGCGCAGACAGCCAATTGCGCGCCCAGACCGAAGTTCAGGCGCGTCTCGCCATAGACCCGATGGTGGGCGGTGTTGGTGTTCGTGATGCCCTCATCCCAGCATGTCTGCGCAATCCACGTCGCTGCCGCGTTGAAGGCGCGTTGCGTCGCGGCCAATGCAACGTCATGGCCCTCAACATCCAGCTTGCAGCAGATTGTGCGGGTGAGTGTTTTGCTCATATACTGCTATTCCATTGCAGGTAGCTAGATACGGAAAAGAAACGGCCATTCCTCCCCCTGTCTGAAGGCAGGGGGAGGAATGGCCGGATTTTGATGAATGCCACCTGGCTGGTACGCCTGCTTCTCCTGTGATGAGGCGCCTACGCATCCGCTACCGCGCGCCGGCCGAGAGACTGGCATCGACCTAGGACTCGAATCGTTTGCCACCCTTGCCGATGGCACAATGATCCACAATCCTGCCTGTTATCGTCGTGCCGAACGTCGTCTTAAGACAGCGCAGCGCCGTGTCTCACGCCGCAAGCAGAGAAGCAACCGCAGGCGTAAGGCGGTCAAGTTGCTTGCCAAGGCGCATCAGAAAGTGAAGCGCCAGCGACAGGATTTCCAGAACAAAACAGCACTCCAGTTGGTGTGTCTATTCGATACGATCTATCATGAGGATTTGCAGGTTGGCAACATGCTCAGGAATCACTGCCTTGCCAAGTCCATTATGGACGCGGGTTGGAGCAAGTTCCTGAACACCCTATCTTAACAAGGCAGTATGCGCCGGTCGGAAGGTGATTGCGGTCAATCCTGCATATACAAGTCAAATATGTTCCAGCTGTAGCGTTGTGGTCCAGAAAGGCTTGTCCGCCCGTTGGCACGCTTGCCCGGACTGTGGCACCAGCCTCCATCGGGACCACAACGCGGCCATGAACGTTCTGCGACTTGGTCAGGTAGGACAGGAGCAACGTGCGGACGGACAGCCCGTTCAGGCGCTAACGTGGGCCAATGGGCCGAGCGTAGCCTGAGAATCCCCTTGCCTAGCCAGGGGAGTGTCAAAATGGCTTGAGCACCATCAGCCAGAGCAAGATCAGCAGGCCAATGCCCCCAGTCAGCGTCGGCAGCCACGGGCGCAGCGCCGCCAGCGCCCCTGGCAGCTGGTCGGAGACGACGGACTCGTCGATGGTCGTTGGCCCGGTAAAGCCCACCGCTATGCGCGCCTTGCGGAACGCTGGTCCGGTGAAGGCGGCCATCAGAATCCAGACCACCACGAAGACGGCGAGCGCCGCCCAGATCCAGCCGAACGACCACCAGTTCCCCACGAAACCAGCGGCGATACCAGCAGCCAGAATCAGGAGCAGCGAGAACGTGGACATCATCACGGCGCTCGCCGAGAGGCCTAGCAGCGCCCGAATCGCGTGGATATCTTTCTCACGCTGCACGCGGAAGGCGACGAAGACGGAGACCCCATGCGCCAACAGGAATCCGAAGACGCCGAGCACATGCAGAAAAACAAGCCACTGATACCAGTTCAAAGTAACACCTCCTTGGAGGACGATGAGACGAAACCCGATTTCACCGCATCATCCATGCCCTGTGCAACACAAACACAGTCGTCGCGGTTGCACCGATGAGAACGTGTGCCTACACTCTACCGGGCGTCACCGCCGTGCCATTAGCCCCCACTGTGGCAGTGGTAATAGCCATCCATCCTGTATTTGTGAAGATATATCGTGTTATAGCGAGTTGTGCCGAGGGCCGTCAACTGTCCTTTTGGACAGCGCGGGAGGAAGCTGGCAACGGATTGTGATATCCCAGACAATGGGCGCTGCCCTCTTGCGTAGCCTATCGATGCACGTGGCTGGTGAGCGGAGACGACTGATTGGGGAAGCGCTGCGCCGAGCGGGCGCGTGCTTTGTCGGCCTCTTCGGCGCGATCTTTCGGCGGCGCGTTCGTCTCTAGCTCACCGAGAAGCTTGTGTGCGACGGCAGCGATCTCGTCCACGGCGGCGAGGAAGGCCTCCTCGTTGGCCTTCGAGGGCTTGGTGAAGCCGCTAATTTTGCGCACGAATTGCAGCGAGGCGGCGTGAATCTCGTCCTCGGTGGCTGGCGGCTCGAAGTTGAACAGCGGCTTGATATTGCGACACATCGTAGGTGACCTCCATCGAACGCTTGCATGCCATGGCAGGCTATGGCGCGAGCGTATCATCCTCGCCCAGCGCCAGTCGAATCAGCGCATCGCGTGGGGCAGCCAGCCCCGTCGTCCAGGCGCGTTGATAGGCTTCATCGCCCAGCGCCGTCCGGCATCCGGCGAGCGCACGCTCGAACGCATCCTGTTCGGCGGGCGGACGTGGCGAGCCTCCGCTGGCGCGCAATGTCTCGGTCCCGCCGCTGATCGTCACCGCGCGGAGCGGGTTGCCCTCGGCGGCTTCGAGCGCGGCGACGGCCTCCAGGCACCACGCCAGGTAGACATCGCTGCCGAAGGTGCGATAGAGGGCCAGTGCGTTGCCGATAGTGCTGGCGCGCCCGCTGGTAGCGCTGTTGCGCGAACGCGAGCCGTCCCAGATGCGTCTCCGTCAGCGCCTCGCCCCAGAGCGAGCCAATCTGCCGCGTATTCTGCAGCGCCTCCTCATGCAGAGCGACCGCAAGGGCCATGTTCCCCTCCGCCTGCGCACTCTCAGCGCGGAAGCCAAGCGCCGCATTGAGCACATGGAGATTGTCACACATGCGCGCCCAGGCGAGGCCCTCCTCAAATAACTCATCCGCCCGCGAGACATCGCCCCCGCGCTGGGCAATCTGCCCAAGGATCACGAACGCATTGCTCATATCTTCGGCATCGTCCGCATCACGAGCCGCCTGTAACGACCGATTCGCCAGATCCGCCGCGTGTTCGGACTCGCCACGGTCATAGGCTACCCGTGCGGCGCCAAAGAGCGCATTGGCGCGCAACGCTGGCGGCGCGGACATGCCATTGGCGGCGTCGAGCGCGAGTAATGTCTCCAGCCAGTCGCGCAACTCGGAGAGCAGCCCACTCAGATACCAGATGCGGCCAAAGCGCGCCATCAGCTCCATGCCAAGTGTGCTGTTACCTGCGCCGCGCGTCCAGGTCAGCGCTGCCCGCACGTTCGGTATCTCGCGCGTCATCGCCGCCTCATCGCCAGCGAAGCCAGCGAAATACGCCGCATGACGCTGGGCATATTGTCCTTCTTCCCCGGCTCCGCGCAAACGGTCGCGTGCATCGTCGCGTATCGTCGCCAGCATCTCATAGCGCGCCGCGCCATCTGCCTGTACGCGCACGCGCAGCAGGCTGCGCATCCACCAGCGCGACCACATCGGGCAAGAGATCGCGTGGGGTATCTTCCGCTGGCGCGCAGACGGCCCCGATGGCAGCCAACGTGGCCCCACCGGCAAAGACCGCCAACCGGCGGAATAGCGCCTGGGCGGAGGGAGCCAACAGGTCGTAGCTCCAGCCAATGGTGTGGCGCAGCGTCTGGTGGCGCGCGGGCAGATCGCGTGCGCCCGGCTGTGGCAGCGCCATTCCAGCGCTCAGGCGCTGGCGCAGATCGGCGAGTGAGAGCGCGCCAAGCTGGGCAGCGCACAATTCGATGGCGAGCGGCAGGCAGTCTATCCGCTCGCAGATAGCGGCGACATCTGTGGACGCGAGTGGCAGATCGTCACGGATAGCTGTGGCGCGAGCGGCGAAAAGCGTGGCAGCGGCGTCCAATGCCAGGGGTTCGAGCGCCAGCGCCTGCTCGCCACGCAGGCGTAGGGGCGTACGGCTGGTGGCCAGCAGCGTGAGATCAGGGCAGGCTGCCAGCAGGTCCGCCAGCATCGGCGCGCACTCCACGACATGCTCCACGTTGTCGATCACGAGCAGAAGATGCTGCCCCTGAAGCGCCGTTATGAGCGCGTCGAGCAGCGTGCCGGTAGATGGCTCGCGCAGTCCCAGCGTCTGCGCCAGCGCCGCCGGAACCAGCGTCCCATCGTGGAGCGGCGAGAGATCGACGAAGACCGCGCCCGCCGCGAACTGCCCCGCGCACTGGCGGGCAAGCTCCAGCGCCAGATGCGTCTTGCCAACGCCTCCCGGCCCAATGACTGTAAACAGGCGTGTCTCGCGTGTCCCGTCGCGCCGCAAGAGTCGTAGCCCGCGCAGCAGATCTGCTTCGCGGCCAATCAGCGGCGTGGGTGGCAGCGGCAGCCGCGAACGACTCGCCGGTATCTCCGCAGCGACTGGAGACGCATTCAGGTCGGGATGCGCGGCGGCGATCAGCGCGGCGCGTTCCTCAGGGGAGAGATCGAGCGCGCTGGCGAGCAGTTCCAGCGTCTCGGCGCGGGGGGCGCGATTGACGCCGCGTTCGAGATCGCTCACGGCGCGCGTGCTGATGTTGGCGCGGGCAGCCAGCCCCTCCTGGCTGAGACCCGCGAGGGTGCGATAGCGCCGCAGTAACGCGCCGAATGCGGTTGCTCCCGACATAGTAGCCATGCTCCCCGACAACTATTTCGCGGCGGATGAAGAGGGTGCGAGCGCATGATAGCACAGCGCAAGATGTGGGAAAGCTGTGGATGATCCTCATGGTGTAACCGACGGCGCGCGGACATACTGACCTTCAGAGGGAAGGTTGAATTTCTCGCGAAGGGAGCAAAGTTATGAGCAATCCACAGGCTGACCCGGAGGCCATTGTGACGCAGGCAGGGCGACAGCAGGTCTGGAACGAGACAGCGCGCGACTTTAGCAACGTAGCCGCGATTGCGGCCCCAGGTGGCGAGGTCATCAGTGAGCGGCTGATTGCGTTGGCGCATCTCACCCCAGGACAGCGCGTACTGGATCTTGCGACCGGCGCGGGCGATCCCGCGTTGACCGCCGCCCGTATCGTTGGGCCGTCAGGGTCGGTGGTCGGCGTTGACCATGCGCCACAGATGCTCGAAATGGCGCGCCAGCGCGCCGCCACTGCTGGTCTGGGCAACGTCACATTCATCGAAGGCGACGCGCAGAGACTCGATCTGCCGCCGCAGAGCTTCGACGCCGTGCTCTCGCGCTGGGGGCTGATGTTCTTCCTGCCGCTCGTTCCCGCCCTGGCAGAGTTCCGGCGGATCTTACGTCCCGGTGGCTACCTGGCCGCCGCCGTCTGGGGCGCGCCGCAAGACGTGCCGCTGATTAGCGCGAGTTGCGCCGCCGTGATGGGCCAACTTGGCCTGCCACTGCCGCCACCCGACGCGCCTGGCCCCTTCAACCTCGCCGATGCGGGCAAACTGGCGCAGAGCCTGACCGACGCTGGCTTCCACGAGGTCCAGACCGAGTCGCTGACGATGAGCGTCACGTTTCCTTCATCGGACGTGTTCGTGCGTTTTCAGCGGGCCACCAACATGCTCGTCAAAACGGTGATCGAGCAGCAGCCCGAAGATCAGCGAGCCGCCCTCTGGGAGACGGTCGCCCAGACTGGCGCGCGCATGGCTGGACCCGATGGCAGCATCACGCTGCACAGCCGCTGCATCTGCGTCTCCGGTCAGGCGTAGTGCAATCTCGGCCATAAATGGCCGGAGTAGGGCGAAGCGGGCCATGAATGGCCGTCTCGCCCACGTGGCGAGCAGGGCGACTTTGTCGCCCTGCCGGGCATTTATGGCCTCTGCCATCGCTACTCCGGCCTTTCAAGGCCGAGACTGTAACCGCCAGCCACCCTACTCTCCGACGATGGCTGGCTCACGCGCGGCTACGTCTTCGCCACGGGCCTTAGCTTCCTTCGCCGCCTGCACCGCTGGGTCACGCCCAACGAACAGCGCCAGGACGGCACAGACGCCACAGGCGATCATGACGAACATGAACGTGTCGTTCAGGCCGAGTGTGGTCGCGTGCTGTACGACACAGGCCTGGATCGCGGGCATATGCGCGGCCAGATTCTGTGGCGTCGGGACCGTCACCCCAGCCGCTTTGATGCAGGCGGCGGCGATACCCGTCGGCGGGCGCTGCTGGAAACCGGCGGCGATATCGTTGCCATGCGTGGTCGCGCTCTGCGTCAGATAGGCCGTCAGAATCGCCACGCCGAGCGCCGAGGCGACCTGCCGCGTCACGTTCACCAGCGACGAGGCGCGCGCCATCGCCCGATTGCTCACTACCGAAAGCGCCAGCGTCTGCAATGGGATGTTGATGAATCCCAGGCCCAGCCCGCGCATAATCAGGTAGACCTGAAGCGACTGCCCTGTCGTATTCACATCCATGTGGGCGAAGCCCCACGTGCCTATTGTCACCAGCACAAAGCCCAGGAAGGCCATGATACGCGGCCCAACACGGTTATAGAGCGCGCCCGCGACGACTGTAGCCGCCGCGGCGGCAAGTCCCTGCGAGATGAGAATCTCGCCCGCCGAGAGCGGCGTCAGCCCCTGCACCTGCTCGAAGAAGTAGGGCAGCAGGAAGAGACTGCCGAAGAGGAACGCGCCCAACGCCCACATCAGCACATTCGAGATGGTGAAGGTGTAGTTCTTGAAGAGCCGCATATCCATCACCGGATCATTCGAACGCAGCTCGACAATCACAAAGGCAACAAGCAGCACCACGCCGGTGGCGAGATAAATCTGGACCGTGTGGTCGCCCAGCCCGTGCGGGCCAGCCTGGGTAATGCCATAGACCAGTGTCGTGAAGCCGCCCATCGCCAGCACCAGACCCAGCAGATCGAAGCGGTTGCTGGCGACGGGAGATTCGCCCATCGCCGCGTTGTCGGCAGCGCGTCCGCGCAGGAAGAGCGCCGCCAGGGTGAAGGCAATAACACCAACGGGCAGGTTGATAGTGAAGATCGCATGCCAGTCGAAGGTCGTCGTCAGAAAACCGCCGATGGTCGGACCAAAGGCGGGCGCCAGCAAAATCGGCACGCCAATCACCGCCGAGGCTGGGCCACGCTCCGTCGGAGGGAAGACGCGGTAGATGATCGCGAAGGCGGTCGGGAAGAGCGCGCCACCACCGACGCCCTGCAAGATACGGAAGGCGATCAGCGCGGTATGGGTTGGCGCGATGGCGCAGAGACCTGAACCAATCGTGAAGATCGCCAGCGAGCTCAAAAAGACGGTCTTGGTGCCGATACGGTCGGCGAGGTAGCCTGTCACGGGGATGACGGCAGCCTGCGCCAGGAAGTAGGCGGTGGCGACCCAGGTGATCGTCCCAAAATCGACATGGAAGGCATCTGCCATCTGGGGCAGCGCCACGCTCACAATCGTGTTATCGAGTACCGCCATGAACAGGCCCAGCGCCGTAATCAGCGCCGCCTGCCACTTGTAGTCCAGCCTCATGTCCTGTTTCTCCCTCACACCCGCCAGAAACCCGAAGCCTTCCAGCGCTGTCGTTGTACGTTATCGCTTGGGTAGGAATGGGAAATCGTCATGCGTCGATTGCGTCGATTGCGTCGATTGCGTCGATGCGGTTGGTGCAACGGTCGCTGTTGCGTCGAACGAATGGTGATTGCGCTGCCAGGGCAGACGTGCGCGCACGGAGAGACATCGTTGTAACTCTGTACGTGGCTGACAATGAGATATATCTTTTTATAACGAAATACATCTTGGCTGTCAAGGGGCGTGGAGAATCCGCTGCCACTCGCAGGGAGAGAAGCCTGCGCATCTCAGCGCCCGACGGTGCTACACGATGGCGCTACGACGTGCCTTCCTGTTGTCGCGCCAGGGTAGCGGGATCCATCAGCGCATGGACGGCAAATGAGACGAGTTGGTCGCGCGCATGCTCCAGCGCCTGAGGCGAGGAGAAATCGACCCCGCCAAAGATTGCCTCATAGTTCGGCAGCGAGAGCAGATGGATCAGCACCATGCTCTTCACATGCGCCATCGCCACGTAGGGATCGACGTCCTTTCGGACGAGGTTCGCCGTCTGCGCTCGCCTGATGAAGTCGGTGATAGGCCCAACCCACCTGGGACAGGGCAGTTCGCCGCTGTCACGTTTCGCCTCGATCAGCGTACCCCAGCCCTCCGCCGCCTCCCAGGCCATGATCCGTCCGAGCCGCGGATGCGCCACCAGATGATCGAAGTGCCAGCCCACGAACGTTCCGATGAACGCGCGTACATGCTCGGCATCCATCGGCGAGTCAGGGTTACCCGCCGCCGCGAGCAGCATCTCCGTCCGCTGGAACTCTGATTCGTCGCGTTGCATGCAGACGATCTCGCGATAAAGGCCCAGCTTGTCGCCGAAGTAGTGGAAGATCAACGCCTTGTTATAGCCCGACGCCTCGGCGATGGCATCCACCCGCGCCCCATCAAAGCCATCGCGGGCGAAGATCTCTTCCGCCGCGCTGAGGATAGCCTCACGCGCTACCGGCGCCTCACGCTCGCGCCGGTCGGCCCGCGCCATGCGGCGTTCTCGCGCGGAGAGCCGTTCGCGCCGCTGTTGCTCCCTGATACTCCCCTGCGCGGTCATGGACTGCCTCCCAGCGATTAACCATCTGGTTAAACTAACTGGTTAGACACTAATCCACGCATGGGGCGAGGGTCAAGAGGTGAAGCGCAAATATGTATCACAATACGACTTATTCATTGCGTACTGGTTTGTGCGCATAAGTGCGTATGATAGTACGGAAGTGAGAGGGATGAGGACATCTATGTTGAAGATCATTACGGCGCCCAATGCGCTGCAGCCCATCGGCCCCTATGCGCACGCCACTCAGGCCAATGGCTTTGTGTTCTGTTCGGGGATTGCGGGCGTCGATCCAACAACGCAGGCACTGGTAGATGGACTGGAGCAGCAGACGCGCCAGATTCTGCGTAACCTCCAGGCGATCCTGGCCGAGGCAGGCGGTGATCTGGCGCACGTCGTCCAGGTCTCGGTCTACCTGAAAGACATGGGCAACTTCGCACGGATGAACGCTGTTTATGAGGAAATGTTCGGCGCGCACCGGCCCGCCCGTACCTGCGTTGAAGTATCCAATCTGGCAAAGCCCGGCGCGCTCATCGTCATGGATCTCATCGCACTGGCGGCATAACGTTGCTCAGCTAGACAGGCTTGCGGCGATCTGTCTGAGGGTGTCTGCCGACAAGGGGGCATTTGTGATGAGGCCGTACTGCAGGGTACCATCGTCCCATGAGAGGCTGCGCTGTTGCTCAGTTGTCTCTACGCCCCCAAGCCACCACGCCTGATGGTAGCTTCCTACCGAGACACTTGAGTATGCGCCAGGCGCATCCGGCGAAGATGGCAGCGGAGGCGCGCCAGACTCGATGGATAAAGGCCCGGATGGATCGTGCGGAATCATCGACAACTCAAGCCACGTACCATCGGGATTACGATAAGTCAGGGAAACAGAACAGCGCTGCCCACACCATGCGTCGCTTAGGTCAACTCGTGTCAGCACGGCTCCATCAGGCAGGTAGCCGGGTTGGTGGATGGTAAAGGACAGGCTTCGCTGCGCATTGGCGAGCTGTTGTGATACCGGCACAGTGGCGGGAGGCGCAATTGCGCCCGCGCGGACGAATGACCAGCCGTTGCGCCAAGCAATGCAACCAGCAGAACCAGGCCGACGAGCAAGGATGAGGATAGACGTCGCACCCCATGAGCGGCAGTGGCCACGCCACGCACGGCGTGGATGGTGGATGGAGGACGGCCCAGAGCGTGGGCGTCACGCATGCGGGTCGTTCGCGCGCCAAGCCAGGCGGCGAGTACCGCGTATGGCGCGAGCAACCAGATCGGGACGATGACAAGAAGCATTGACAGCGGCCGGATGAATGAATTCGTGTAGACGACTGCGGGTAGCAGGAATGGCAGGCCAACGACGACGCCCAGGCCGAAGGCGAGGCCCGCGCGCCAACCTCTACTGGCGCGGCTCCCCAGCACGAAGGCGATAGCGCCGAAGGGCGCCAGGATCAGCAGCGCCGCCCAGGGGCCGTTCCGCAGCACGTAGAAAAGGCCAAACCCCAGTGGTGACGCGGTGAAGAGCAGGGAGGCGGGCGATGTGGATATGTCAAGCTGATGCCCGGCGACCATCGGAACGACGAATGGGAAGGTGGCAAGCGTCCAGATGACCCAGATCGCCAGCGCGCCCTGTACGATGCCCAGAAGCATCCGTCGCATATCCCAGTAGACCGGCAGCGTGGAGTTGATTGAGCGGGCGGTCGTCGCGGCCGAACCGAACGCCGCCACCGCGCCCGCCTCCGCCTCTGCTGCTGTGGAGCCACGCGCCACTTCCGCAGCTGCCGCTTCTTCCAGGTGGCCACGAATCTCTTCGAGGATGGTCGCTCGCTCGCCAGGCTCGACGGTGAGCCGGGCGGCAAGGGCTGCGAGATAAGCATCAATCGTAGCGCTCGGTGGTCTCTCACGCGATGTCATTCCGCGCCCTCCCCGCTCAGGCGCTCGGTTCCGAGCACACGGCCAACGGCAGTAGAGAATGTGGCCCAGTCCCGCAATGCCGCCCGCAACGCCTCGACGCCGCGCGGTGTCAGGTGGTAGTAGCGGCGGCGGGCGCCTTTGCGTGCTTCCGTGCTCCCATCGTCCTGCTCCCAGACGCCCTCGATCAGCTGGTCGCGCTCGAAGGCATGGAGCAGGGGATAGACAGCGGCATCCTCGAAGGTGAGTTCGCCCTGGCTGCGTTCGCGCAGACGTTCCGTGAGTTCGTAGCCGTAGCTGGGCTGCTCATGCAACAGGTGAAGGATAAGCAGGCCGAGCGAGCCCTTTTTCATCTCGCGCATGGCTGTATTGCGCTTTCTAATATATCTAAGAGTCTTAGATAGAAGTGAGTATACAGGCGGCGAGGGAGTGGGTCAAGAGAGATGAAAGGGGATATGCTCAGGGCAGTGGTTCTACAGCGTTTCGTAGCCAAATCAGAAATTGCTGCGTCGCTTCGTCCTGGCTACCGGCATGGCGCACCATGGCCTCGATCTGGCGCCCGAATTCGTCACCAACCGCAGTGATATGAAAGCCATTGCGATCTAAGAATGCGCCGCCAGCGACAACCGCAGTACGTTTGTTGCCATCCAGAAATGCATGGGCAAAAGCGATTTCCGCCATCAAGAACGCTGCCTGCTCAATGACATCGGCCTGCTGATAGTGGGCGACGTTTTGCGCTCGTAGCAGCGCGCTCTCCAGTGCGCCACGATTGAGCAACAGGGTTGTTTGACCTTCCGCGCGCAGGATAAGCTCATTGATGGCCCAAACATCATCTACAGTGAGGTAGACCGTATCAGTCATTTATCCTTCAGATACTCCAGTGTCTCCGCCTGCTCGCGCATAGCGCGCTCAGCGGCGGCGCGCCATTCTGGTGACAATTGTGGCGCTGGCTGTCCCAGTATCATCTGCATGGCGGCAGCGACACGATCCTGTTCCTCAGGAGGCAGTTTGGCAAGCTTATCGATTATATGTTGCAAGCGATCTGTAATCATTATCCTGCTCCTCTCGCGCGATTGGATTCACCCACAGCGTACCACCAGCGGTTGCCACCTGGCTATCCTTCGCGGTTGATCGTCAGGTCGCGCAGCGTGATCGAGTAGTTCTCGCGCTGGCCTGCCAGCAGAAAGCGCAACGCCACCTCCGCGCCGAGCGCCACCACCAGCAGCACCAGATTGCGCGCCAGCGGATAGGCGCAGATATCTGGCGCGACGACATCGCCGGGAACGCGGTAGCCCTCGTTCCAGTGGACCTCGCCGTAGTCGGCGTTCATGCCAAGGTGCAGGCAGGGACGTCCGAGCGTGGCGCAGCCCTCGGTGACGAGGCGGCGCGAGGCCGACATGTCGAACGTATCGAGCACGAGGTCGGAGTCGCGCAGCAGCTTCGCGGCATTGCGCTCGGTCAGCGGCTGGCTCACCACCGCGATCTCAACGCCCGTCGCGCGGTAGCAGCGGGCGCGCAGCGCATCCACCTTGAACGCGCCGATGTCGCCCTCCTCGTAGCTCTGCGTGCCGAGGTTGTGCTGCACGACACGGTCGAAGTCGATGACCGTCAACTGACGCGCGCCCTGGCGCAGCAGGTGTTCGGCCAGGTGCGAGCCAAGCGCGCCCGCGCCGCACAGCACGATACGCGCATCTGCCAGTCGCGCCAGCGCCTCGTCGCCACGATAAAGCGCTTCATGGATGAGCGGGCTATGCTGAATGTGTGGGCCTGGTGTATCAGGCATAGCGAGGCTCCCTCCGCCGGGCGAATACCCACTGCGACGCGCCCTGAACGATGACCGTCGCGATGATGGCCGCGACAAACGCGGGCAGGATTCCCGCCGGTACGATGAGCGTGCCCGCGACCAGAAAGAACGACGCGAACGAGAGCAGCCCCACCAGCAGCCCGCGCAACAACCGGAGCGCCGCCGCGGTCCCCGCTTGCGCGTGGGTGAAGGTGGCGAGCACCGTGCCAAAAATTGGGAACGGCGCCAGCAGCCCGGTGAGATGCGGGCCAAGCTGTGGCGCGAGACCCGTCAGCAGCAGCACGAAGACCGTGGCGACGGCCATTCGCGCGGGAATATCCCACAGCGGCGGCGTCACAACGACGGTCTCTTTGGCTGGGACACGCGGGTAGAGCGCCAGCGCCACCGCCGCCACGACGACGCAGAGCGCGAATGCCAGCGCCAGTGGGAGGATGGCCAGTTGCAGCAGCGCCGTCGCCGCGAGAAAGACGAGCCAGCTTGCGAGCAGCGCGCCGGGCCAGCGCCAGCGGAGCGCCGCCCAGGCATAGGTCAGGCAGAAGATGGCCACCGAGATGGTACCGAAGATGATGCCACGCGCGGTATCCGCCGCGAACGCTGTGCCGTTCTGCAGCGCGAGGATTAGCAGCACCGGGCCGGAGGTCAGCGGCAGCCCGACGAGCAACCCGCTCACCGCTGGATCCCACCGCCGACCAGCCACACTCACCAGACCAATCAGTGAGGGCGTCAGCAACGCTTTGAGGAAGAGAAGTCCCATGCCTCCAGTGTACACGTAGCGCGCTAGCCCCGTAGCATCGACACCATCGAGCTCGCCGATTGTCCGTGGGCGAAGAAGGTAAGGAACACAACGACTCCGGCCAGCGCAAGCAGGGTGAGGATGCCAAGCATCAAGGCCGTCCAGGCGATACGGCTCGCGCCTCTGCTATCCCTGAGCACCAGGCCAGCCAGGAAGGTGGCGAAGATTGGCAGTGGCCACTCGAAACAGAAGAAGACGATATAGAGCGACCCAACAACGATATCGCTCCCAGCGCCGGGGATACGCGCCACCGTTGCGAGCGCATTGACGGCCACAGTCAGCGGGACGATAAGAGCGAGCGCCAACGCGATCCACGCCGCGACGCGCTGGCGGGTGAGCGACGCGACCGGCGCGGGCTGCATCTCGGTCGCCATACGTGGCCGCTCCTTTCGCTCAAGGCAACCATCACTGCTGCACCAAATAGACTATATCGCAGCGAATTCCTGACGCACCAACTATCCAGAGAGCACTTTTGCGCGCCCGTGTCGATGCCCTGATAAACTTCATGCATCCTTCAATCAAGCGGCCTTTTCATTATTGACGCTACTTGCTATCATAGAGGGTGTCTCACGATATCACGATCTCACAGGGTGTGCATATGGAACGTGTCTGTTTGACACCATCATGGAGAACACTTGTCAGAAGAACCAGGAGAAAGAGATGTCCTACCAATCGAGCACTATTGCCGCTATCATTAAGCGACTCAACGTTCAATATTTTCTGCCAGCCATCCAGCGAGAGTTTGTCTGGAAGCCAGAGCAGGTGGCTCAACTCTTCGATTCGATCATGCGCGGATATCCGATCAGCTCTTTCCTCTTCTGGGAACTGGATGAGTCCAACAAAGATCGCTGGGAGATTTACCGCTTCATTCAAGACTTCGATGAGCGCGGTTCACATAATCCCGCTGCCAACGCGCACGGTGTGCAGCAGTTGACGCTGGTACTGGACGGACAGCAGCGGCTGACCTCACTGCTAATTGGGCTGCGCGGGACGTATACCTCGAAACAGAAGCGACGGCGCTGGGATAACCCAAATGCTTTCATGAAAGAGCAACTATATCTGGACCTGCTCAAAGACCCCAGGGAGTCTGAGGATGGCGTCGAGATTGGCCCTCTTTTGTCATGTTAGGCATAGCATCTGCTGACGAAGGCCTCCGGAAGGAGGCATGGCTATGACCAAACCGCGCGAGCCGGGCCACACCGTCGCGTTCGTCGATGAGTACTGTGCGCACTATCGGGCTCATGCGCCCTTTTGGTGATAGGGGATCAGGTTCACACCCAGTGCTCCACTCCTCCTGCTAGCCTGCCGTCGAGAGGACGAGCCGCAGACCAAGCAGGTCCATCTTGGCAGGACCGTACATGCTGCGTTTGAGCAGCTTGAGTTTGGTGATAAAGCCTTCCGTTTGCCCTTGACTCCAGCGGGAGCTGAGCGCTTGCCTGACAGCAGCCGCATCCCGTCGGAGACTGCGTGCAAACCGCATAAATTCTGGAACGCCTGAGGTCTCGGCCGCCAGCAACCACTCCTCCAGATCAGCAGCATGGTGTTCACGGATGATGCTACCCCAGCCGCTGGGTGAGCGGATAGATCGCCGCAGCGTCACCACAGCGCGCACAGAGCTGAGCGCGCACCGCCTCGTGCGCTGGATTAAGCGTCTCGGGTGGCAGCGTCAGCAGCCACATCGCCTGCCGCGGTGATACGGGTCGCGGCATTGGCGGCTTCACGGGAGGCGGCGCTGGGCCGTGCGGTGTCTCTCGTCGTGGCCAGATCCGCGCGAGGTGCAAACGATCCAGCGCCCGATAGAGACTGGAGAGACTACCTTGGTACCCGTGCTCACGCAGTTCCGCCAAGAGCTGCATGCCGATGTGACACCCCGACGCCCACCGCCGCAGCAGCTAGGCGTCATAGGGCGCCAAGCTGGAGATGGTCTGGGAGGGCCGGGCGCGCTGGGGCAGGTGGTCAGCCACCCGATAGCGCTGGACCGTCCCGTCCGCCGATTCAGGCGCAAGTCCTGTGCGATGCGTCTGGTACTCCAGCCGTGCGCTGCGAGGCGCTTGACCTCCGCAAAGCGCTGTTCGCGTGGCGTCGGCGTCGGCGGCCGCGGCCGCGGCTCCCGGCGCGTTGGCGCTGGTGGCGCTGGTGGCGGCGCATCCTGGGTGGACGGGCGTGGTGTCTGGGATGGCGTCAGTGTGACAGTATCACACCAGCTGGCGGTGAGTCCTGTGCTTCCTGTGCTGGTGGGGACAGCGGAGACAGACCGCGGGCGATGGCGTGGGCGACGACACGCAGGTCTGCCCGATGCCGTTCGAGAACCGCCTGGGTGACCTCGCTCAAATTGTGCAGGATGTGCCAGCGATCGGCCACCTGGAGAGCGTGCGGCGCCGCACGGCGTGCCGCTTCCACGTAACTCTCCCCGCGATCCCGGCTGAGCACGGCGATCTCGGGATGCTGCTCGAGCCAGGCGATGGCAGCCGTGGTACTGCTCTGCTCCACCAGATCCACGACCCGATGACGCTCCAGGTCGACCAGGATGGTGCCGCCCTGGCGGCGGCGGAACGCAAAATCGTCGATGCCGACAACGCTCTGCGGTAAGATGGCTGGGAGCCCGGTGCGCCGCACCAGCCGCAGCAGGGTATCGCGACTGACGCCCGTGCTGCGCTGGCAAAGTCCCGACACGCCTAGGGTAGCCACGAGGCGCCTCCCTGCTGCGCCACCCAGCGCCACGGCCACCTGGTGGAGCACCTGGGCCAGGCGCAGCGTCGTGCGCGCTGACGGAGCGACGAGGCGCGGAAGACGCTCGGCGAAAATGCGTCGGGAGCAGTCAGCCTGGTCACAGAAGAAACGCCGGGCCTGCAAGTGCAGGCGAAAGGCGATGCCGTGCCAGGGCAGGTCGGAGAGGTGGCGTACATACCGCGAATGCACATGGCGTGATGGGCGAGGACAGGAAGGGCACCGTGAGCTCGGAGCGATGGCGGTGACGGTGACGGTGACGGTGGCGAGAATGCCGCGGTCATCGCTGCATAGGCTCTGGAGCCGTAGGTGCTCTGGGTCGGGAAGAATTGTCGCTGGGGGGCTGCTCATGCCAGACCTCCTCTCCCATGAGGACGATAGACATCAGCATATCATGCTGCTGCGTCTGGCTCCTTGCCTGCTTCACCAAAAGGGCGCATGAGCCACTATAGCCCGGCGATTGACACATCAGGGCCGCCGGGAGCGTGCGCAGATGTACTGTCGGATTTACTGTCGCGCGAGAGGGAAGATGGCATCGGCGCATCCTCCTAGTGATAAGGTCTATCGTGTTGCTTCGCTTGGTTTGCTCTTGTCTCAACGCAGATACGCAGATAGTCACACAACAGTATCCATTTCGGAACAGAATGGCAAGAGCTATTCGTCATCAATAATACCTGAAGCGCTCACAAATCGCTCAACACAGTCCTGCTAAATGCTTACTCCGCACACCGGGCCGGACCAGATTAGTGTAAGAGCAACCAGGAGTAATCTGCACGCGACGCGCTCTGCGTAGAGTTCCCTAACTCGTCATCGCTCCGATCCCAGGCGCGGTATGTTTCCAATTTCGCTTCGGTCCTTGTCGTTTCTTGATGCGCTGTGGCCACCAGTGGAACAGGGTGGTGGAGCGGATGAGGTCGGGCCGCGCCTGAAGGGCGACGCAGCGTGCGGCTTGGGCGTCCTCAAGGTCGTCGATGGTGGCGAAATGGCGGTTGGCGAGCGCGGTGTTGGTGAGCGGCCAGAGATGCTCGGCGGGCTGCAGTTCGGGCGAATACGGCGGCAGGAAGAGCAGGTGGACATGCTCGGGGACGCGCAGTTCGCGGCTGGCGTGCCAGCCGGCGCGGTCCAGGACGAGCACGATCTGCTTCGCTGGGCTGGCGCCGACCTGCGCGGGCGAACGCGGCCAGCTCGACCTCGAAGAGCGGGATGCGAGACGCTGGTGGCCAGATGGAAGACGCGTGCTGGCCCGAGGCGGGATGGACGAAGCCGACGAGATAGCGCCAGTCGTAGCGGTGCTGGACCGGCGCCGTCGGGCGCTGCGCCGTCGAAACACCAGACCTTGTGCAGGATCGGCTTCAGGCCGATGCGGTGTTCGTCGGTGGCCCAGAGCTCGACCTGCGCCTGGGGGAAGGCGGTCGCGACCGCCTGCACGAGCGGCCTTAGCTTTTTTTGAACGCCGCTTGCTGCTGCGGGGTCGGCCAGCACATGGCGCGGGCGGGGCTTGCGCCGCTTGCCGTCCAGGCGCACGAGATAGACCCAGCCCACCTGCGCGCTGACCGGGCGGCCGAGCTTGCGGCTCATCCAGTCCGCGACCAGGCGCCCCAGCCAGTCGTCGCCCTCCGGCGCCGGGCCGCGCACCGCCGCGGCCAACTCGGCGAGTTGCTCGGGCGAGAGCAGCGGCGGGGCACGGTGCGAGTGCGTGTAGTGCCGGTTGCGCATCCCGTCGGCGCCTTCGGCGTTGTAGCGTTTGGCGATCTGGCCGATCCAATAGCGCGAATAGCCCGTGCTACTCGGCGATCTCCGTCGCGGTCTGCCCCGTGCCAGCAGCCAGAGGATCTGCCACCAACTGCGCTCGTGCGGCTCTTTGGCCGCCCGGTAGCGGCGCTCCAACTCGTCCACCGCCAGGTGCGGTTCCAGGCGTATGCGTCTGGGCATGCCCTCATACGTACAATACACCACACCAAATTGGTATCATGGATGATGAGACAGCGTGCACCAGCCGCGCGTATATCAGGCGCTACCTCGGCGAGGAACAGCCGCCGGACCAGGCGATCCGGCAGGTATTTGTAGTCGCAGATCGTATACTCAAGGCCGGTAGAATAGCCGCGCCAGCCGAAGCCTGACACAGTTTATGACACAAATACAGACGACAGCCGACGACATGTGGCAGCCTAGCATGACTGTTTAGGGCTGTTGGAAACCGAGATTGCGACACCCCATGAACGAGGGCGAAACGGCCTATCCCGAGCTTCTAAACCGAGCATCCGGGTTCGATTCCCGGCGGGGCCGCCCAAGAAAATAAGGGGTGTCTGGCTAGCTGCCCGATGCCTCTTATTCGACTTTGCCCACTATTTTGCCCGCTATTTGCATTTTCCGGTGGCTAGTTTTCTGGGTTTGCAGCAGCCGGCTAGTATTTATCAGTTGCCACGCTCCAGCGGCCAGCAACTCCTGTGCAGAGCGCATTCATCGCAGCGCGTATCCGTACAATGAAGTCGCTCCTCATAGCCGCGCGCAAGTCCGCGATCTACGCAACGACCTCACTCGTGAGCTCTTGTGGTCAGCGGGGGTGCGGTCGCCCAGGTCGCGCAGTGCCTTCTCGGCCGTAGAGGCGTTGAATGCAATCATCGCCTTGAGAATAAGCTGCGAGAGAGCCTCGTCGGATGGTAGCGCTTGGTTCATGTCGTGTCTCCATCTGACTGCGTCGACTGGCATGGCGCTGCTGATTAGCCGTCAGCAATTATGCGACCCCAGCGAACGATTGACGGGGCAGAACGCCTGCTGGACTGGCTGCACCGTGCAGCGCGGCGACCCAGGCTCTATCTGGTGCCGGTCACATCTAAGACTGAAGAGGCTCTAGCACAATCTTCTGAATAGTCGCATAGACAGCGCCGTCTTCCTCTATCGCAAATGTTGTTCATCCACCTAATTGAGGCCTGGTCATAAAACAGAGCCGCCTCGGAGGTGAAGCCGAAGCGGCGCGTCTCGTACGATGAAGGTGTCGAGTCCCATCTATACGGAGACAACTTCATGGTATCGCAAACGCCGCTCTTGCTGTTACTGCTGGCCTTGATGGATAAGGCGCCGCTGGCCCGGTCGGCTCTTCGCCGGGGACGGCCCTGTCAGTAGTCGGAACGGATGTTCTTGAAAGCCTTGATTGTTATGGTGGTGCGTCACCTGCCAACGGTTCATGCCTTGGTCGCCGTCCTCGATCAGCCCGAGATGGCGGCGGTCCGCGCCGCCCTGTGCGAGCACGCCCATCTGCCGACACGGCGCACCTGCGAGCGGCGGCTCAAGGCGCTGGCGAACCGCTTGCCGGAGCAAATCGCGCTCATTGGCGAGGAGTTGCTGGGCTTGCTGAACCCCTGGGCGGAGGGCGGACGAGCCGCCGCAATCGAGAGCACTGTATTGCCTGCACGCGGAGGCGTCTGGCATAAGAAGCATCGCGAGGCGGGTGTAGTACTGCATACTAGCATCGAGACGGAGGCCCATTGGACCAAGTCTGGCTGGCATGGCTGGGTCTACGGCTGGAAGCTGCATCTCGTCGTGACGGTCGGGGATGTCTGGCTGCCTTTGGCGGCGACGCTCACACCCGCCAACCGGGCGGACAATGAGGAGGCGCCGATCGTGCTCGATGCGGTGCGGCAGGAGAACCTGTTCATCCTGGGCGACACGACCTATAACGATCCGGCGCTGTACGCGCGCTGTGCCCAGCAGCACCGGACGCTGATCGCGACCCGGCGCGGGAAGTACCCGCCTACTGACGACGGGGTGGAGGTGCGACGGGTGTTTCACCCAGTACGCTCTCAGGCCATTGAAAACTTCAACGGGCAGTTCAAGGCCATCTTTGACTGCTCGCGCTCCGTTCCCACCAAGGGCTTGCTCGCTACCCAGCGCTACGTCTTGGGCGCGGTACTGGTCTACCAACTCGCCATCTGGCACCGCTTCCGCTCTGGTGGGCGCTTACGCGCCGATCTCAAACCGTTACTTCAAGCCGCCTGACCATTTATGACCAAGCCTCACCTAATTAGGCTCCAGTGATTACGTGACTGAGGCCCCATATCTTGTTGGATTCAACCCGCGACTCTGCCACCTCCCTGCGTTTGCATGTGCACGAAATACAGTTCGCTTTGCGCTCTTGTTAGAGCTACATACTTAATGTTCTGCTCCTGCTCCAGTTGCCATGCCTGCTGATTGGGCCACTTCAAGGGCATCTCATGCGGGTTCAGCAGAAAGATACGATTGGCCTCCAGCCCCTTGGCACGATGCACCGTACTGAGCAGCACATCAGGTTTCCCATCGTTGAAGATGCCATCGATCTGGCGGCAGAGGTCACTGGCGTCTTTGGCCTCGAACATCTCGTAGCACACTTTAACCGCGGCAACACGGTCCTCAAGGTCTTCCACCTCAGACGCAGAATATTCAAACTGCTGGAGCTTCTCCTTCTGCTGCTGCTCATATTCTTCGAGGAATTGGCCAAACTTTGGCCAGCTATATCCCGAGAGACGGGAGACCTGCTGGACGATCAGTGTCAACTGCGTGCCGATAGCCCGCCCTTTGACGCGGGCAAAGATGCGGTGGCTTATCAGCTTGATGCAGAGTTCGACCAGCGGAGCCGTCTTGCGGCAGAGAATCCAGTCACCCTTCCGTACCAGCTTCGGCAATTTGTCAGACTCCACATTCGTGATCTTGCCCTCTTTCGCCTTGGGGTCCGCTTCGATCTCAGGGACCAGCTCCTTCGCCAGCGCCACATGCGAGGGTGGGCAGCGATAGCAGATCGAGAGTGGCAACTCCATGGCACTTGTTCTGGCTTTGATGCGGTCAATGGATTTGCTGTCCGCGCCACTGAAGCCATAGATCGCCTGATGGCGGTCGCCAACGAAGAGCATACGCCCTCCGGCCGCGCGACATTTTAGCGCGAGATCGAGTTGCGCCGCATTCAAGTCCTGCGCTTCGTCCACAAAAACCCAGTTAGCGTGCCATCGCGCAGGCAAATGCCATGTATGAGGCAAGTACACCATGTCCATAAAGTCGATGACATGACCCACTTCCTCAGCGTCCTCTTTACCACGTGCGAGCCTGTCACCTTCTTCGATCAGGAGGGAAACAGCCTCAATGAGTGTATCAAGCGAGACACCCGCAGTAAATGCGTCGTTATCCACGCTAAAGTGCATGGCCATCGAGCGCATACCCTCGAAATCACTTGGATCAGTGAGCGTTGCGCGAGTCAAGTTGGCGAGTGCATTGAGCGCTTTCGTCGCCAACTGCTTCTCCTCGCGCTTCAGATGTGCGAGGTTGTCTTGTATCCAGGCATGACTGAGCTTTGCGTATTTGTGCTCATCCAAAGTCGTCGTGTCGTTGCCAAAATAGCGCAAAAGAGTGATATAACCGACACTATGGATTGTGCTCGCGGACATCGGCGTTCTAACAAGCTTCTTGCTGAGTTCCTCCGCAATGTGCTTGTTGAAGGCAAGAAAGATCGAACTGCGCGTTGTGAGCAGCCTAGCAGCATTGAGAAGGGTTGTCGTCTTGCCGGAGCCTGCCACCGCATTCACGATGCCATCTCCGGTGCCGTTACGCACGAAATCGTAGATCCTCTCCTGATATTGCGAGGGTGGGAATTCACCCAATGATGCGCCTTGCGACGCCTCCGACGAACTTGCTGTACCCGATGTGCCGTTCGATGTGGTGTGGGTGGCTGTATCCTCTTCTGTTTGTGCCTTTGCTTGCGCCTTGCTGTCAGTCGACTTCCGCGCACCAGCGGTTGGCGAGGTGCTATCTTGCACACTTGCGTCCTGCTGCGAAGTGGTAACGTCGTCAGGCTCGTCAGGCCCGATGAACGGGTTGTCTCCATCTCCAGGTTGCTGCCAAGGCGATGGTTGCGCTCGCTTTGGGTCGGAGGACCGCTTGAAGAAGCGCTCCCACCAGCCAGGTTGCTTCGGTTGCAGCGTCTCGGGGGATGCCAGCACAATCAGCTGGTGCTTTGCGCGTGAGATGGCGGTGTAGAGCAGTTGGTCATGTCGGCCGTCACCGGCTATGCCATCCAGCTCGGCGAGGACTACAACGGGTGATTCAAGCCCTTTGGACGAGCGAATCGTCGCTAGCGAGACACGTATAGCAGATCGCCTGGCCTTTAGCCATTCAAGGCTCCTACGTCCGATCTCCTGCTGCTCACGCACGCGCCAGCGCGTTGGGTTGTTGCTCCGGCCGTCACCACTGCGACACGTCACCACCATTATTTGCTCCGGGCGTACACGTTCACGCTCGATCAGGTCGTTCAGTACCTGCTCCAACGTCGCCGTTTCGGGATCGACAAGTCGCACTGTTGGATTGCTCTTGCTCTTTTTCTTGCCGGATGGTGCCGCTGTAGCTGTCTCTGCCACTGGATCGCGATAGAGAACAGGCCGACCAAGTGGGCCACGAAATGGCGCGTCATGTAGCCGGGGATTGAGGTTAGCCATCAGGTGGTAGATGCCCTCGGAATTGCGGCAGTTGAGCGTTAGTGGCGGCAGTATCGTGTGGATGCCGGTCCATTCGGGATCCCAATCGCCGGGCAAATCGCGCTGCGCAGGATCATAGAACACATAGAAGCGGCTGGCGGCTGGCTCCTCTGGATCGTCACTTGCGCGCAGAAGGCGCTGGAGACCAGGCCAGAATGTTTCGTTGATGTCCTGCGCCTCATCGACAATCAGGGCGTCATAGATGGGCAGCTTGTCACGTTGTTCCAGCGCATCGAGGTTGGCGGTGAAGATGGTTGCGAGCGTGTCCTGCTCTTTCGACACGGTAATGTTCAGCTTGCCAATCTCGTTATGACGGATCCGACCGGCAGTGCCGATGTTATTAACCAGCTCGTGCACGGACTGGATTTCAAGCAGCTGGGCAGCATAGGGACGCTGGCTCACGCGCAACCGTTCACGCAGGTGCTCGGCGAGGGTGCGGTTAGCGCAGAGCAGGAGGACGTGGTTACCGGTCTGAGCGAGCCGCCACGCCATCTCCATCGCTATCGCCGTCTTGCCCGTACCTGCGTGCCCTGGGATCGCCATCTGACGGTGACTTTGCCACATTGCCATCAGGCGGTCGGTTTGTTCATCCGTCAGGTTCGTAATGACGGCATCGTCAGCGCTAATCACCTCTGACAGTGGACTCTCGACCACAGTGAGGTCTGGAATGAGTAAGAGAGCAGCGCTGAGAGCGCATCCTCGGTGAGTGGCGCATCGCCCGATGCGCCCTGCGCGAACTGCATTAGGCGGGTGATCGCATCCAACGGGTGGCGCATATCTGCCAAGTCGAGAGTCTGCTCGTCCAGCATGCGGAGATCGCCCCGGCCATCGCGCTTCCAGGTGATATCGGGGAACCAGACGCCATAACAAATGCGGTAACTCTCGGCAAAAGGGCTGGTAGCTGGGCTATTGCGAAGTTTGCGTTCGAGAACCTTCGCCGATCTCATTGCCTGAGTGAAGGGGTCTTTGATAGCAGATTTCTTGTCGTGGCGATCAATGGTGTACCAAACACGCGTCTTTGGATGTTGGGTGATACGCCCACCTTTCACCTCGAGAATAGCAATGCCGAGCACTGGATGAACGATGATGAAATCGGCCTCGCCCGGTTGCATTCTGCCATTTGCGGCAATCGTATTCCACTTTGCGCTGTGAATGATATGGAAGTCTTGTCCAAGCGTCTCACGCAAACGGTAATAGAGCTTCCGTTCGGCTGCGCTTTCACAGTCTTCCACCGGCCCCGCCTCAGGATACATATGGGGCACGTCTACTTCATGTGACGAACGCGACGTTTGGGTTGACAGCGCCATACTGCTCTCCTCGCGGGAACCCGTGATCATTCAGGACACTATGAGCCGCCGATGGCTGTCTAGCACAGGTCTCCGAGTACAAACCGAGCAGCGACACTACTCGGCCGATGAGATGTGCAATGGTGACTTTGTTGCTGGTATAGATTGCCTGATGATCGCTACAGGCGAGCCGGATGGCCGGGGAGAGGCGCACCGTCGCAGATTGCCCAAGCGGCAAGTTATTACGCGAAACAGGCAGTCAGAGCATGACCATTGTAAGCACTCGCGCAATATCTGACAAGTGTAACACTACGTAGCCCGTAGTACGTGGCGTTCAGCCTTGCAATACTAAGCGAATTGGCAGAAGTTGTGGAGTGCCAAGCGGCGAGATTGGGTATAGTGGAAAGGAGAGCAGGAGGAAGAGCGCCAGGGAGCAGGGGGAGGGGAAGGAGCGAGCCCGATGGCAGCAGCAGCAGCAGAACAAGATGCCTTGCGCCGTGACCTGCGGCAGTTGACGAAGACGGATCCGGATCCACGGGTGCGCCGCCGCGCGCAAACCCTCCTGTTGGTCGAACAGGGCCAGACCCTGGCGAGCGCCGCCCGGCTCATGGGTACCGCCGCCCACCGCATCCGCATCTGGCAGACGCGCTTCGCAGCCGAAGGGCGCCAGGGTCTCGTGGATCGGCCACGACGTGGCCGCCCCCCGGCGCTGGATGAAGCCGCCTGTGCCTTCTTGGAGGAGGCGTTGGAGCAGGGGCCACAGGCCTATGGCCTGCTGGTGACGATTTGGAGCATCCGCGACTTGCAGGCACTCTTGCAGCGCGAACGTGGGATCACGGTCAGCGTCTGTACGCTGCATCGCGTCGTGCATGCCTTGGGGTATCGCTACCGTCGCCCACGCCATGATCTGCGGCATCGTCAGGACGCGGAGGCGGTGGCGGCGGCCAAGCAGGTGCTGACCTGGCTCGAAAAAAAAGCACTCTTGAGCCCGAACGACCCGCTGCTGAGCGCCTCCATCTGGTCTATCTCGACGAATGCGAAATTCACACCCACCCCTACCTGGCAAAAGTCTGGCGCAAGAAGGGGCAGCCCATGAGGATTCCAGCGGCGGGGGACGACCAGAAATGTGTGGTGTTTGGGGCAGTGGACTACGCCTCGGGGCAGGTCATCTTCCAACTGAGCCCACGCAAGGGAGAAGATGCCTTTATGGCATTCCTGGATCATCTCGCGCACACACTGCCTGCTGAGGAACCGGTGGTGGTCGTGCTCGATAACGCAGGGTATCACAAGAGCCATGCGTTGCGCGAGTACTGGCGCCAGGAGGCCCACCGCCTCCAGCCGTTCTTTCTGCCAGCGTATACGCCCGAACTCAATCTGATTGAGCGCCTCTGGCGCTATCTCAAAGACAAACTGGCCTGCCACCGCTGGTGGAATGATCTCGCCCACCTGCAACAAGCCACCGAGACGCTCTTAGCGGGCCTCGAGGTCCACTTCCATGCGACCGACGGACCCGCCTTCCGCTTGGTCCACAACTTTAGCGAATCTGCTTAGAGCGTGTTATGAACGTGAGTAGAGATGGAATAGCTGATGGAGCATCAGGCAGGCAAAGGCCAGAAAATGCAGTCCCGCCAGCACCGAGGGCAGGCGCTCATAATCCTTCGGATAGAATCGTCACTCCGGATGAGGTGGAAACCACACGTGGTATGAGATACAGTGGTATCGGGAGAAGCCCAAGGGGGTCGCGCCCCGTTGACCTGGATGCCGCACAACTCTAGTAATCCTTTGGGCCATGAGCCTTGTGAGCAAGCTGAGGGGCGTGTTCACACACCTGATACAGGCTTGAAGGGCAACTTCTCATCCGAAGTTGGCTGAGGCACGCCCACGGCATCCTGCTTCTCCCCCGTTGTACGCCCGAAGATCCTTGGCGCGTTTGTTCAACACTTTCATTATTACCTTCAACACCTTCATCATGCCGCTGCCCTACCCGCGCGTCTTGCTCCGGTCCAGGGTTCGCGGAGCGCGAGCGGAGCGAACTTGCGCGGACGACTTATCCAAACCGGTATCATTCGCATGGCTCGTCCATCGCGGCATGCCCCGTATCCTCACAACGGTTGCGTACAAACTGGGCTTGAAACCCCCAAACTGGCTATTAACCAGTTCCCTACAAAGGGATCTCACTTGAGCGACCGAAACTTGTGCGGGGCATGACTCTCAACAGGTGCTTTGCCATGGAGACGCTGCCTGTTCCCTGACCGGAGAAGCATACACACTTTCAGTTATAGCCTAGTGGTCAAGGCACTCGACCTCAATCGAGGAATCATGGGTTCGACTCCCATTAACTGAGCATTTTTGCTCCGCTTCTCGAACTTGTTCAGGCAGCGCGTTGTTGATTCGCTTGAGTTGCGCTGGGCGCGCCCTCAGCAGGGAAGCATACATACACGGGTTCGATTCCCGCCATCGCCACCATTCAGGGGATACCTCTTGGTAAGTATTCTTCTGCTTCTCGAACTTGCGCGTCCGGCGCCTTTGCGTTTCCTCCCTGCACATCCTCACCACCTGGCCTCTCCCTGCGGTGAATTGACGCCCCAGATGCCGTGCTCCTATACTTCCCAGTGAGCCACCGAACACCGTGGCCGACAGGAAAGACACCCGCCGATGGATGACGATTTCGAGCTAGAAGTCACCGATCTGGATACCGGCGAAACGATACACCATCCACTCGCCCACAACACGCCCGCCGAGCCGCGACGCGCTGAAGATAACTACGACGACGACGATAGCGATGAGCCCGCGCCCGATCCATCCAGGCCGGGGCGCCGTAATCGTCTGCGAGCGTCCATTGTCGTTGGCGTCGTGTTGCTGGCGGTGGCGCTGGTCATCGCAACCAACCCGGCGGCCAACTCGTCGCTCCACACCGTCTTTCACTTTCCGACGCCCGTGCCCTCGCCCACGCCACTGCCCGGCGGCGACATCGTCTATCTCGAGCGGGCCGCGCCGTGGGGCAGCGTCACCATCGACGACAAGACGTCGCAGTCCGCCAGCCCCGGCACGACCATTTCGTGGATCCGGCTCGCCCGTGGGCGCCATACCATCGCGGTCACGCAGCCGCCGTTCCCATCGTTGCGCTGCACCATCTCCATGCCCGCCCACCTCAGCGATACCTGCCCGCTCTTCTCGCCCATCGACGGCCAGGGCGAGCAACTTGGCGCCGGGCCGAACTTTCCCAGTGGCGCGCGTTTCATCGATCTGGGCGCGCGTTTCAGCCTGCTGCCGCGAGACGCCCAGGACGCGCTGGTGGCGGCGGTCAAAACCGAGCTGTCGCTGCCCAGCAAGCCGGTGACGCTCGCTCCCGGCGACCACTATCTCCGCGATGACGGCACGCTGGCGGTGGCGGATACGACGCTCCGGGCCAGCTTCATCCCAACGCTGCTGCTGCCAACTCCGGATATTTCCTCGGATAGCTCGTCGTGCATCTCGTTCTGCGATGTCTCTGGCGTCGCCATGGGAGGCAATGCCACCTGGAATATCATCGTCTCGATGCTGGGAAGCTGGCATATCACCACCGCTGAGGGTCAGGTGCTGACGGAGAGCGCACCGATGTATATGAGCGATCCGCTCTATGAAGGCTTTTCAGGCTCGATGCAGGTCACGATGAGCCTGCTCTGGACGGGGAGTTGGCAGGTGAGCGCGCAGAACGGCTATGGCGGCGAATGGTCGCCGACCTGCGGGGCCGCGACGACGATGGCGAGTGTCAATCTGGAGCACGCTCAAATCACCATCCTGGGTATGAATACTCAGAATGGACGCACCCCTGAGCAGGGCTGTGTCGTCGAAATCACGCCCAATGACTCGGATGCCAGCAGCCCCATCGAACTCCTTTACCGCTTCGGCGTGCTGCTCGCCACCAACGACGTCGCCCACCGTACGTTTCCATCGCTCCCGTCGGCGTCATCAGCCGAGCGCATCGCGGCGCAGCGGCTGCTTGCACAGACCTATTCCCCCTGAGCCACGCGGGTATATGCGGGTATATGCGGGTGTATGCGGGTGTATGCGGGTGTATGCGGGTGTATGATGGAGAAACAGGAATGGAGCACGCTGTCATGCGGGTGATTCAGGTCCACAAGCTCGACGCCCAGGGGGCCACAGCGCTCACCTATGAGGCAATGCTGGCGGAGCGGCTGGCCGACGGCGTGCGGCTGGACGCGCTCTGGACGCGCCCCACAACCGACCTCGGCTATGTTATCTTCGCGACCGGCGACCACTTTACCGAGTGGTACTTCAGCGATCGCTGGTACAACATCTTCGAGATCACCAGCCCCGATGGCACGCTCAAGGGCTGGTACTGCAACGTCGCTGCGCCTGCGGATATTGAGGACGATCAGCTCTTCTGCCGCGACCTGCTGCTGGACCTCTGGGTGACTCCCGATGGCGCGACACAGGTGCTGGACGAAGACGAGTTCGCCGCCGAATCCGCGCTCGACGACGCGACCCGCGACCGGGCGCTGGCCGGACTGGCCGAGCTACAACGCCTCGTCGCGCATCGTCAGGGGCCGTTTAGCCGCCTGGGTGGAGCTGATTAGTGCTGTGAGGGGGGATCAAAGAGGACGGCGGTCGCAACGCCACTGCACAGCATGCCGATATTTTCCAGCCGTGTCGCGATGCCAAGCACCTGCTGCATCGGGAACGACTCGCGGGGGTGTTCCCCAATAGCCACCTGCATCCGCTCATTCAGCACGTTGTAGGCGAGTTGAAGGTCTGTGGATTCAGCCAGGATTGAGCGGGCGTTCTCGCGGTTACGAGACGTAGTGTAAATAATGGCGTTGCGTACCTGCATGCGCGTCTGCTCGACAAGATACTCGAGCAGATTGATGCTGGCCCCAACCTGCACAAGCACGTCCTCGGCCGGTAGCTGAAGGGCAAGCGACTGTGCGGCGATACGTGTTGATTCCTGCGAGATGCGGCGGAAGGCCCGCCCCAACTCCTGAAGCTCCATGATCCAGCGCGCCTGCTCGGCTGACGCGCGCCCGCCCATCAGCAGATCCAGCCCAAGCTGATGCGCCTGCTGATAGCGCGCCTCGCACTCCGCCGCCGCCTTGGGCGCCTGCTGCGCGCCGTGAATCCCTTCACCCAACAGCGCGCTGACAGCGTTAAACAAGATGTCTTCGACCTCGATACCGAGCTCGGTCACCATTTCTACGAGTTTGTGGATATCGTCATCCAACGCGCCACCCCATCCGAATCCGGCGCCACGGCTCGATAGTACCATGATGCCCTCCGACGGTTGTTAACGCCGCGACAACACAGCATGCGCTTGCGCACACTGTTTCACACATGCTCCACGCGATGCAGTGGAGCATAACACCGTTATCCTGTGAATAATTACACCAAACGTCCCTGGCTCAGATGATCCCACCCCGTCGCGGCGAGTGGCTGGACCGAGCCATCCTCGTAACGTATCGCCATCCCGGCCTCCGGCGCCGTCAGCCGACCGATGACGACTGGCGCACAGCCCACCACCCGGAGCGCGGCCAACGCCTCGTCGTGGCGGTCTGGCGAAAGCGCGCACAGCAGGTGATAGTCTTCGCCACCATGGAGCGCCAGCATCAGCGGCTCACGCCCGTAGCGGGGCGCAATCTCCACAGCGGCTGGATCGATGGGAATATGCGATGCGTCCAGTTCCGCCCCCACCCCGCTACGCTCGCACAGATGGCCCAGGTCGGAGGCCAGCCCATCGCTGATATCGAGCATCGCCGTCACCAGCCTGCCCGCCGCCAGCGCCCGGCCAGCCTCGACGCGCGGCGTTGGCGTTACCAGTGCGTCCCGCGCTTGTTGTAGCAAGGACTGTGCCGCGCCCTCCGCCCGCTTTGGATCTCGCGCCACCAGCAAGCCCGCCTCCGCCGCTCCCAGTGAACCCGTCACCAGCAGCAGGTCGCCCGGCTGACCGCCAGCGCGTGTCACCTGCGCGCCGCGTGGGCAGCGCCCCAGCGCCACCACATCGATCGCCAATGGACCATCCGTCGCCGTGATATTGCCGCCCACCACCGCCACTCCATAGCGTTGCGCCTCGCTGCGCAGACCGGCATAGATACCATCGACTATGCCAACCTCCAGCGAGGGCGGCAGCAACAGCGATACCAGCGCCCAGCAAGGCTCCGCGCCCATGGCCGCCAGATCGCTCAGGTTCACCGCCAATGCCTTGCGTCCAATCTCCTCCGGCGTCGAGATCGCCATCACAAAGTGACGTCCCTCCACCAGCGCATCGACAGTAGCCACCACCAGCATACCGGGACCGGGATCGAGCAGCGCGGCATCATCGCCGATGCCCAGCGCCACATCGGGCCGTGTCTCCAGATTGTCGGTGAGCCGGGCAATCAGGCCAAACTCGCCGAGATCATCCAGACGCATGGCCAGATCCCTTCCACGGCCAGAGCGGGGAACACTCTGGCCGCCACCGCCACCCCACAGACCGTGGGCCTTCAGGCCGCGAAGTGCGCGTCATATCATCTCACAATGACATAACAGCGCCTTTCCGCAGCAACCGAGATACCGAAGAATACAATAGCGCCTGGTGGGCATGTTGCTCAAGACCATTCTAGCGATATTGTACCATTCAGCAGATTTTGGCAGTATATCACCATTTTGGACGAGAGCAAGTACTGAAATCTCGATGGGGAGACTGAAATATCCTACCGTGATGAAAGCGAGGATACGCAGTGGGCAATCACCGCTCAACCGACGATGGCGAGGCGCTCGAACAGCTCCGCGCGATCTGCCTGGCGCTGCCAGAGGCCAGCGAGGAGGGCGGCGTCGGCAACCCAACCTTCAAGGTGCGCGGCAAAATCTTTGCTATGCGCCATCCACAAGAAGGGCGGATGTCTGTCTGGCTCAAAGCGCCGCCAGGGGCACAGGGCGCGCTGATCCACACCAGCCCGCGCGTCTTCTTTGTCCCGCCCTACGTCGGCCATCACGGCTGGGTGGGCGCCTGGCTCGATATCTCCCTCGACTGGGAGCACCTCGCTGAGCTCATCGAGGAAAGCTACCGCATGACCGCGCCGAAGCGCCTCGTAGCATTCTTTGACCGCCATTGATTCTTCCGCCTGGCATGCGATACGCTGAGGCTGTGGCCGCAGAACAGCGTATTCGGAGAAGCAGGCGATGATGAACACTCAGCGAACTGGCGGAGACGCGCCACACGCCCTGCGCTACATCCGGCTGCTTAGCGGGATCATACTGCTCGTCGTAGCGCTTGGCGGGATCGCGCTCGAGCTGGCGCTGGCGACGAATCTGCGCGAGAGTGTGAGTCAACTGGTTCCGGCCTCACTCCACGCGGTCCTGCTCGTGACACTGGACAGCATCGCGGGATTATGGCTGCTAGCCGTCGTGCTGGGCTGCCTGCTGACCGGCGCCATGAGCCTTGCCCTCGTCTTCACCCGGCGCGAGTGGTAGGCTCTTCATCATTCTCATTCGGCGTCTCAGCGTCTGGTATCGGCGGCATCACCAGCCCGGCGACGGAGCGCGCCAGCGCCATATGCGCCCGCTCGGCGACCCAGTCGGGGGCGTTCTCGTCCTCTGCCAATGTGGGTATCGGCGTCTCCAGAATGCCGGTTGCATGCGCGACACGCGGATCGCGCAGGAAAGCGGTCAGCCCCTCAACTGGAATCATTCCCTCACCGATGCGCGCGTGGATATCGCGATGGCTGCCGCATGCCTCGCGCGCGTCATTCACATGGAGCACTGGCACACGATCCAGTCCAATGATAGTATCGGCCTGCTCGAGCACCGCGCGCGCGCCCTCCGGCGTCCCGATATCGTAGCCCGCCGCCCACAGGTGCGCCGTATCCAGGCAGACGCCCAGCCGCGCACCAAACTCTGGCAGCGCCGCCAGCACCAGCGCCAGATTCTCGAAGCGATAGCCAACTTTGCCGCCGCCACCCGTGTCGTTTTCCAGTAGCAGCAGCACATCCTCCGGCGCGCCCGTCATCACCTGACGCACGCCCGCCACCAGCCGCTCAAGTCCGGCTTCTTCACCAGTACCAGTGGCGCTGCCGACGTGGAAGACGACGCTCGACGCGCCATAGAGTGAGGCCCGTTCCAGTGTGGCGCGGAGTAACGTCACCGATTTGTCGAAGATCTCGGGGCGCGGCGACGCCAGATTGATCAGATAGGCGGCATGCACCACGACCGGCGACTGCCCATAGCGCTCCGCCGCCGCGCGAAACGCCTTGATGAGCGCGGGATTGTGCGCGGGCGCTGCCCAGCCGCGTGGATTGGTCAGAAAGACCTGGATGGCGTCGCAGCCGATGCTCTGGGCCTCTTGCAGCCCCTTCGGGGTATTGGAGAGATGGCGGCCAAATCGCACGAGATCGCTTCTCTTTCTTCCGGCTGGCGGCTGAAGCCGCGCCTATGGGCTACGCCGCAAAGCCCGCCTGCGCGGGCTGACAACAGCAATCGCTCTACGCCAGCTTAGACGCCTTTCAACAGCGCTGAATTCACTCGCCGGTGGTTGGTTTGTTCGCTGCTTCGTCCACGCCGACGGCCTGGCGGATGCGCTGGGCCGCCGCCATACGGAAGGCGACTGCCGCCTCGGCGTCGGTCATATCTGGCCGGGGCAGCGCCTCCAGGCTGGAGAGGCCGAACTGCTGCAAAAACTCGGAGGTCGTGCCAAAGAGCGTCGGTCGCCCAACCGTCGCGGCGCGGCCAACATCAATCACCAGCCCATACTGCACCAGACTCGCCAGCGCGCGGTCGCTGTTGACCCCACGGATGAACTCGATCTGCGAGCGCGTGACCGGCTGGCGATAAGCGACGACGGCGAGCGTTTCGAGCGCGGCTGTCGTCAGCTTCACCTGCGTCGGCAGACCCAGCAGCGACGCCACGAAGCGCGCGTTCTCCGGCGCGGAGACGAACTGCACCGCGTCGCCCATCCGCTGGACGCGAATACCACGCCCCTCGCGCTCGCACTCCTCCGCCAGCGAGGCCACCGCCTCACGTAGCCGCGCCTGTTCCAATGGCAGCAGCTTGCGCAGCTCGTTCAGTTCCAGCGGTCGCCCCGCGACGAAGAGCAGGCTCTCGATCACCGAGCGCAACTGTTCCAGCGAGAGCAGGCTGGCAGGCAGATTCGCCGCATGCTCGCCAGGAGCCTGCGCGGGATGTTGTGTCTGATTGTTATCGGCAGCCGAAGCTGCTGTTGCCGATGGTGTCGTTCGTGGCATGGAGCCGATTATAGCATGTTTAAGGCTGACTGCTGGGCAAAATAGCCCTCTTGCCAGCCTGGCTGACGGTTAGCGACGTTTGCGTGATCGCAACAGAGCGCTGGCGGCTGAAGCCGCGCCTATGGGCCTGCGCTCCGCTGCGGCCGCAAAGCCCGCCTGCGCGGGCTAGCCAGACAGGTCACGTCGATTACCTGGGTAGCGGTTCACTGCATATTGCGCGAGAATATGCCGCGAAGGGCAAATTACACCTATCGCGACACTCACGCCACAGCTATTCTGTCGTGCAACACCTATTCCGGTAGTTGCAGCGACTTGACCGTCAGGAACTCTTCGAGGCCGTAGCGGCCCAGCTCGCGCCCGTGGCCCGACTGCTTATAGCCGCCGAAGGGCGCCAGCATGTTGAACGCGCCGCCGTTGATCTCCACCTGCCCGGTGCGGAGCCGCCGCGCCACCCGCGTGGCTCGTTCGCGGTCGCCCGACCAGACGCCACCTGAGAGGCCATAGATGCTGTCGTTGGCGATGCGCACCGCGTCATCTTCGTCCTCGTAGGGCATGATGACCAGCACCGGGCCGAAGATCTCTTCCTGCGCAATCGCCATCTCGCTCGTCACATCCGAGAAGACCGTCGGGCGGACGAAATAGCCCTTCTCCAGCCCCTCTGGCCGCTCCGCGCCGCCCGTCACCAGCCGCGCGCCCTCCTGCTCGCCCTTGCGGATATAGCTGGTGACGTCTCCTGCTGGTCGGCGGAGACAAGCGGCCCGAGGCGTGTGCCCTTGGTAAACGGGTCGCCCGGCACAAACCATTCCGCCGACCGCTTCGCGATCTCCTCCGCCTCCGCCAGCCTCGAACGGGGGACAAGCATCCGGGTCAGCGCGCTACATGTCTGCCCCGAATTGAGGAAGCACTTGCCCACGCCGTCGCGCACCGCCGTCTCGAAATCGGCGTCGTCGAGCAGGATATTCGCCGACTTGCCGCCCAGCTCCAGCGCCACCGGCTTCACCGTGCGCGAGGCCAATTCGCTGACGCGGCGACCGGCGTTGGTCGATCCGGTGAACGAGATCATATCCACGTCGGGGTGCAGCGCCAGCGCCTCGCCGACGACGCTGCCCCGTCCCGCCACCAGATTGAAGACGCCCGCGGGTAGCCCAATCTCGTCGAAGATATCGGACAGGATAAAGGCGTTGAGCGGCGCGACCTCGCTCGGCTTGAGGACGACCGTACAGCCAGCGGCAATCGCGGGCGCGACCTTGGCCGCGATCTGGTGCAGCGGATAGTTCCAGGGGGTGATGCAGCCGACGACGCCGATTGGCTCGCGCACCACCAGCGAGTTGCCGATGCGCTCCTCGAACGGGAACTCCGCCAGGATGCCGGGCAGCGCGCTAAACGTCGCCAGCGGCTGGCCCACCTGAATGATTTGCGAGAGCCGGATCGGCATGCCAACCTCACGCGCGATCACCTCGCCAATCGCCTCACGCCGCGCTTCGAGCAGATCGGCGACCTTTTGCAGATAAGCGGCGCGCTCGGCCACCGGGGTCTGCGACCACGTCGCGAAGGCATCCCTCGCCGCCGCTACCGCCCGGTTGACATCCTCGGCGTTTCCGCGCGGCACGCGGCCCATCACCTCCTCGGTGGTCGAGTTGATGACGTCGGCCATCTCGGCGCTGCTGGCGGACACCCACTTGCCGCCGATATAGAGCTTGTCGCGAATAATCATCTCGTCACTCATATGTCGCACGTTTCCTTCCCGCCGTATGCTGCGCGGCGAGCTATCGTCGCCATTGACCTGTATGTATCCTAGACGCTCTCACGATATATAGCCAAGTGTTTACTCTATACTGGAGTAATGCTATTCTCTTGGCAGGAAGCTAAGTACTCTTCAGACAACGGCGCCAATGGCCAAGCCGCAACTATCAGGGCGATATTGGAGCAGGAAGACAGCGAGGGTGCAGATGCGGTTGGTCGAGCAACACCGAATTGATCGGCACGACCCGCGCTTCATAGCCATTGACGCCGTCACGTTTGCCAGCAAGAACCTCTACAACGCCGCCTTGTACGCCACACGGCAGGCGTACATCCACCAAGACCAGCACGTTATGGCTTACTCTGCCCTCGATAAACTGATGCAAGGAACCGAGGAATACCGCGCCTTTCCCGCCAAAGTCGCGCAGTGGGTGCTCAAACAGGTCTGCGCTGCCTGGGACAGCTCCTTCGCCGCCTTGGCCGCATGGCATCAGAATCCAGACACGTTCTTTGGCCATCCCAAACTACCGAAATATCTCAACAAACAGGGGCGCAACCTGCTGGTCTACACCACGCAAGCCATCAGTCGTGATATCAGGAACGCTGGCTGGGTTGTGCCTTCGGGCGTACCCATCCGCGGTGCCACCAAGCTCCAGCATGGTGAGATAGCTCAAGTCCGCTTGGTACCCAAAGCTACCCATTTCGTAGTAGAAGTCGTTTATGAACGGGAACCCGAGCCACAGCCCGTCGAACCCGAACTCATCGCCAGTATCGATGTGGGCGTGAACACTTTAGCTGCGATAACCTCAAACAAGCCCGGCTTTGTGCCGCTTCTTGTTAACGGTCGCCCGCTCAAGAGTCTCAACCAATCGTACAACAAGCGATGCGCCAAGCGACAGGCAGGCTTGCCCGACGAGCGGTTTACCTCGCGTACCCTGGACGCGATGGCCGATGCCCGCCACCGCGCTATCACCTCATACCTGCACACCGCGAGCCGTGCCATCATCAACCGGCTAGTTCACGAAGGCATTGGGACGCTGGTGATTGGCAAAAATGTGGGGTGGAAGCAAACGGTGAACATGGGTAAGAAGAACAACCAAGTGTTTGTCTTCTTACCGCATGCGCGCTTCGTCGAACTGCTGAGCTATAAAGCGGAACTGGTGGGTATCCAGGTAGTTCTGACCGAGGAGAGTTACACCAGCAAGGCCAGTTTCCTCGATGGCGACCCGCTGCCAGTCTATGGCGCGGCGGATGGCCCAACCAGCACGAACACGCCAGCTCCGGTATTTAGCGGGAAGCGGGTCAAGCGTGGCTTGTATCGTGCGGCAGATGGACGCCATATCAACGCGGATATCAATGGCTCCTACAACATCTTGCGCAAGGCGTTTCCCGACGCTTTCTCGAAGGTTCTGGCGCAGGATATGGCTCAGATGAAGATGCATCCCATCCGTCTGGAGTTGCCTGATCGACAACAAGATCGGCGCAAGCAGAAGCAGTCCCGAACGCTATACGCAACGGGATAGTGGCTGTTGTGGTCAGCCTGCCGCCAAGGCGAAGCGAGTAGTCCATGCGATAAAGCGCTAGACAAAAGTGTACTATCACAGGAGACGATACGTTTTTGAGATGCGCCAAGACGACAGAACATGATACAGTACTCGTGCGCACCATAGCCTTGCCATCGCAATGGCGAGTCGCGCCTCGATACCGGCAACGACGCCTGTGTATTCCGTAGCAATGACTGCCAGAGGGAGATTGATAGTTATGAGCAAAGTCACCATGTCGAAGGGCAAGTTCGAGGGCATCAAAGCCTGCGCCGACGAGCGCGGGGTGATCGCCGCCGCCGCGATGGATCAGCGCGGCTCGCTCAAGAAAGCGATTGCCAAGGCGCGCGGTGAGGGCGGTCAGGCGACCGCCGAGGATATGAGCCAGTTCAAGACGGCCGTCACCGAAGTCCTGACGAAATATGCCACCGCCATCCTGATGGACCCCGAGTACGGGCTGGAGGCGATCAAGCATCGCGCGCCCGGCACGGGTGTCTTGCTGGCCTACGAGAAGACCGGCTACGACGCGAACCTCGCGGGACGCCTGCCCGATCTGCTGGACCGCTGGAGCGTCCGCCGACTGGTCGAGGGTGGCGCCGATGCCATCAAGATTCTGCTCTATTACAACGCCTTCGACGACGAGGGCATCAATACGGTGAAGCATGCCCTCATCGAGCGGGTGGGCGCGGAGTGCGCCGCGCTGGATGTGCCATTCTTCCTGGAGCCGCTGGCCTACGATGATGCGCTCGGCGACGAGAAGGGCTTCGAGTTCGCGAAGAAGAAGCCAGACTACGTGGCGCGCTACATGGCGGAGTTCTCGAAGCCGCGCTATGGGGTGGATATCCTGAAGGTCGAGGTGCCGGTCAACATGGTGTTCGTCGAGGGCACAAGCTCCTTCAAAGGCCAAGCCGCCTATAGCCGCGCGGATGCGCTCCGGCTCTTCAACGAGGCCGCCAGCGCCGCCAGCAAGCCGTTCATCTACCTGAGCGCGGGCGTCACCGACGAGGTCTTCCGCGAGACACTGGAGCTGGCGGCGGAGGCTGGAACGAGCTTCTCTGGCGTCCTTTGTGGCCGCGCGACCTGGCAGGACGGCATCCCGGTCTACGGCAAGGAGGGCATCGCCGGGCTGCACGCCTGGCTGGAGGATCGCGGCGTCAAGAACATCCAGATGCTTAACGAGGTCGTGGCGAAGGGCGCGAAGCCCTGGTGGAACGCCTACGGCGGCAAGGACAATATCGAGGTCGTCGGCTAGCTAAAGGCCTGCGGTAAAACGCCCCATCGCTCACGAGTCTGGCGAGCGGTGGGGCATCTCGTTGCCGCGCATTCTTCGTGCGGTCGTATTAGCTCTTGCCGCCGAACGCATCGGACCAGCGGCGTACCCACTCCGTCTGCGCATCCAGCAGCGAGCGCGTGGTCGAACTCCACATGTCAACCAGCCCCTCGCCCGGCTGATCGGTGGATGCCTTGCCGCGCGCCTGTCCCTTTGTCGTCTCCCTCATCACGTCGAACCAGTTCTGCCAGAGCTGGCGTTGGGCGTCGATCCAGTGCTGGAAGTTGTCCTGTCCCTCGCGGAGCAGCGCCTGCATCTCATCCGGGGCGCCGGGCGTCTTCGCCATCGAATCGATCCAGGTGCGCGTCCAGGTGGCCTGGGTATCGAGCGTATTCATCACCGCCGTGCGCCAGGAACCGACCGTCTCGTTCCACATCTTGGTGTCGGGTGTTCCGCCTCCAGCCCGCACCATGTCCATCCAGTTCGTCAGCAACTGGCGCTGCGACTCAGCCCATGCCCTGATCATCTGCTCGCCAGACGGGTTCGCGCTCATGGCCACTGCTCCTCTCGCTCTATCACGGAGATCCCGCTATTTGCCGCCGGAGCCAACCGCACCGTACGCTGGTGTTGTACCACAGCGCCATCACGCCCGCACGATTCAGGCCGTTGGCGGCTCATCCAGACGGTTGAGGTCGTCGAGGTCGTCCGGCTCTTCGGGGTCTTTGGTCTCGCCCTCAGCGTTCTCGTCGCTTTCGGGTGGCTCTTGCTCCGCCGCGTCGCGCGTCATCTGGCGGGCGATATCCCGCGCCTCCAGCCGCAGTTTACGTATCTCGCTTACCGTTGCGTTCACGCGGTCGAACAGCTCGCGGTGCGCCTCGATGCCCGCGCTGATGAGCCAGGCGGCGGCGTCGCTACGGGTCGAGCGGATACCCGCCTCCACCAGCGCATCCAGCGCGTCCACGGCGGCATCGTCCAGGCGACAGGTGACGACGTTGTTTTTGGGGGCCGATGGCTCAGCAGAAGGCTTCTCGGCAACGCCTCGTGCTGAGAGCATACGCTGGACTTCCCTGCGCGCATCACCCAGGTTAATGCCTAGGCTTGCCAGCACGCCCGCGGCGATACCTTCGCCCTCGCGCAGCAATCCCAGCAAAAGATGCTCGGTCCCAATGTAATGATGGTTGAGCCGCCGCGCCTCATCCACCGCCAGCTCCATCACCTTCTTGGCGCGCGGGGTGATCCCAACCTCTCCCAGCACGATACGGTCGCCGCGCCCAATGATGTGCATGACGTTCTTACGAACGTCGTTTGGCTGGACGTCGAGAGCCTGCAGCGTCTTCACCGCCAGTCCTTGACCCTCGTCAATCAGGCCGAGCAGCAGATGCTCGGTGCCGATGTAGTTGTGATTGAGTTTCTGCGCTTCATCCTGCGCCAGCCGGAGCACAAGCCGCGCCCGTTCGGTGAACTTCTCAAATTTGTCAGAGAACCCGTCTGGCCTTTTGCGAAACATCCCCTGCCTCCTGTAACTAATCTGGCACGTATACAAGTTACGAGTTACGCATAACATATCCTTGGCCCTGGGTCAAGTGGTCGTGTGGCAAGATAGCCAGGCACAGGCGCTTCGGCCTCTATTTCGAGTCATGGTAGAGTATGGGCAGCCATTACACATCGCCCACTACCACGTGAAAAGAGCCTCATCGTGCCACCCATCGCGCTTGCCCTAGTCCTGCTGGCCGCGCTCTTTCATGCGGGCTGGAACCTGCTGCTGCATGGGACCGACGACCGGCTGGCGGCGGCGACGGTGGCCGGGCTGGTGGCGGGCGTGGCGCTCATCCCGGCGATGATCCTCGCGCCGCCATGGCAGGTCTGGCCGTGGATTATCCTCTCGGCACTGGCGGAGTGCGCCTATGCCCTCTTCCTCACCACCGCCTACCGCCGGGGCGCGCTCTCGCTGGTCTACCCGCTGGCGCGCGGCACGGCGCCGCTGCTGGTGACGCTGGGCGGCTGGCTGCTGCTCTCGCAGACCCCGACCCCCTGGGCTTTTGCCGGGGCGGGCGCGCTGGCGCTGGGGTTGGCCTCAGTGGCGACGGCGGGCAAGCATAGCGGTCAGAGAGCGGCGATTGTCTTCGCGCTGCTGACCGGTGTCTGCATCGCCATCTACGCCACGATTGACGCCGGGGCGGTACGACAGGTGAACCCGGTCAGCTACCTCGGCGCGGTGATAGGGCTACAGGGGATAATGCTGGCAGGCATATTGCGCCTCGACCTCAAACGGTTACGGCGCGCGCTGTGGCCGGGGATACAGATCGCTATCGGCTCGACGGCGGCGTATCTGCTGGTGCTGCTGGCGTTCCAGCGGGCCAATGCCGGGCCAGTGGCGACGCTGCGCGAGGTCTCCGTGCTGATCGGCGTGCTGCTGGCGCGCGAGCGGAAGGGGTGGCATGTCTGGCTGGGCGCCGCGCTGGTGGTGCTCGGAGCGATCCTCACGGCGCTCTAAACGCAAAACCCCTCCCCATGATGGACAGGGAAGGGATCTGCGAGGGGAAACCGCACTACATCTACATCACCAGAGCGTCGCGGTGACCTGGAACCACCTTTTCCAGGTCACGCTCTGGCTCCAGCGGGATGACACGCTGGGCCGCGCCAGCCACCTGCGCCTTGCGACGGGCAAGCCGCGCCTGCTCGCGCAGATCGCCAATCTGGGCGTCCAGCCAGAGTTTCGCGGTCTCGTCGTTGAGGAGCGCTTTCAACGCCAGCGCATTCACCGCCCGCTGCTCCAGGGGTGTGGCGAGCGCCTCTTCCATCGCCTCGGCGGTCGCCTGCACGTCCATCGGCGGCACACCCACCACATAGTCGCGCAGTTGCTCGTAGGCGCCGGCCGTCCGCGAGAGCAGAATTATCCCGGGACGGCGATTGACGAGCGCGCCTTCCTTCACCACCAGATTCATGCCGTCAATCACTGGATTGACCAGCAGCACATCATAGCGGCGCATGCAGGCCAGCGCGCGGGCGCGATCGTTGCCGAAGATCGCCACCACCGGCTGCCAGTCTGGTGTCCCATAGCGCGCGTTAATGCGGTCGATGATCGCGCGCACCTGGCGCTCGTAGCGGCGATACTCCGCCATGCCCTGCCGTGAGGGCACCAGCAGCGCCAAGAACACCACGTTTCCGCGTAGCTCTTTGTTATGGCGCAGGAGATACTCATACGCCTGGAAGCCACGCACGATATTCTTGGTCGGCTCGACACGGTCCACCCGCACGATTAACTGCGTCTCATCGGTGAGCCGCAATTCGTCGCGCAGCTTATGCGCCTCATCGAGCGCCTCGGGCGAGTCGGCGCTGGCCTGCACCTCGCGCGGGGTCACCGCGATAGGATAGGCGCGCACTAGCACCCGACGCCCCTGCCAGAGCAGGACGCCACTGCCGCCCGCTGGCGCCTGCTGAACGGTGACGCCCTCCAGGAAGCGCTCGGCGCCCTCCAGGAAGTTACGCGCGTCGCGATCCGTCTGGAAGCCAACGACGTCGTTCGCCGCCAGCCCTGCGAAAATCTCGCGCACCATGTCATCGGGCAGCAGCTCCCAATAGCGGGACTCTGGCCAGGGAATATGCACGAACTGTTCGAGCAGCGCCTCCGGGCAGGCCGCGCGCACTATCGCAGGGGCGAGGTAGAGGTGATAGTCCTGGAAAAACACCGGAGTCGATGGGCCGCTGGAAGCCAGCTCTTCGATCACCGCTTCGGCAATCGCCTCATTGACAACGCGATAGCCCTTCTCCCAATCCCGGCGTGTGCGGGCGCTAAATCGCGTCGAGCTCGTCGGGCGCAGCAGATAGTGCTGGGCAAACCAGAGAATTCGGTTACTGATGCCCTCGTAAAAGCGCTCGTAGGTAGCCGCAGGTACGTCAACCAGGCGCAAGGCGATATTCGCAAGCTCCGGCGCGTTGGGAATCGTTGCCTTGCCTCTGGCGCGCGCAACGGCGCGATCCGCATCATTCATGGCCAGCGCAATCCACGTCGCGGGGCGCTTCCCCACCGCGGATACCAGCCCACTCACCACACCGCCCGCCCCAGGTTGGGCGATGGGCATCTCATCTTCGTCGAATGCGTAGTCTATCGGTCCGCGGTTGCTGACTAGAATGATCCGCTGGACGCCATCTCCGTTCCATACCACGCTCGCCGTTTCCCGACCCTTCGGGTGCGTCGCGAGCCGAGGATTACTTGTTACCATGGCTCCCTCCTTGCTGAATTGACACGCCGAACCCAACGCTCGCAGTCGTGGCGCGATCGGCAAGTGTATTCAGGTACGCATGGAGTATGCCACATCGCGGTAAGTTAGAGATAAGCGTTCAATGAGATCAAGCTGAGAAGCCAGACAGGCGTTCATTTCTACGGCTGAGCCTGGATTTCACACGACTATTGGGGTATTTCGCCGTGCCGCGCCGGAAATAGCATACAATACACCCTGAACACTCCTCAGGGAGAATGGATACTTCGCGCACGTTCTTGCCCAGAGAGGGGGTGATGGGGTGAAGGCGCATATCTTGCTTGTGGATGACGACCGGCACATCAATCAGGTGCTCCGCCGGGCGCTCGTCTACGAAGGCTACTCGGTTGATGTGGCATACAACGGGAACGATGCCCTGCAGAAGACCATCGAACATCCACCAGATGCCGTGATTCTCGATATCATGCTGCCCGGTCTGAGCGGGCTGGAGGTATGCGACCGGCTGCGCAAGTCCGGCAATCAGGTGCCGATCCTCATGCTGACGGCGAAGGACGCCATCACCGACCGGGTGGCTGGACTGGATATGGGCGCCGACGATTATCTGGTCAAACCGGTTGACCTGGCAGAGTTTCTGGCGCGGGTGCGGGCGCTGCTACGGCGGCGCAATCCCGAGCAGACCGAGGTGCTACGCTTCGCCGATCTGGAGCTTGACACCGGCACGCGGGTCGCCCATCGGGGCGCGCGCGCCATCGAGCTTTCGACCACGGAATACGAGCTGCTGGCGCTGTTTCTGCGCCGCCCCCGTCAGGTGCTCACCCGCGACATTATTATGGATCGTGTCTGGGGCTATGACTTCGAGGGCGCATCCAACGTACTGGAAGTATATATAGGATATCTTCGCAGCAAGCTGGAATCCGACGGTGAGCCGCGCCTGATTCATACGCGACGCGGAGCGGGCTACGTGCTGCGCGAAATGCCCGAGGGATAAGATTTCGGGATTGCTCTGCCAGCGCCACGCTTCAGGAGGTCTATTGTGGATTCTGATACCCCTGATACGCCGCTAGCGCGCCCTGAACGTCCGGTACGCCCGAAGCGCCCAGACATGATGACACGCATGCGGCGGCGGATGCTTGCCTATCTCTCGATCCGCCAGCGGCTGGCGCTCTGGTACGCGACCTTGCTAGCACTGACGCTGGTGCTCTTCAGTGTGATCGTCTACACCGTCGCGCAGAATCAGCTTCAGAACAGCGTCAACGAGGAAATCAGGGGACGCGCCGTCTACATTGCCAGCGCGCTGCAAGGTGTGCAGGATGCCGTTGGCCCGCCAGCGTCTATCACCCCTACCACCACGGGTACAGCATCGCCTTCGGCGGCATCGCCGACTGCCACCACCGCACCCGCACAGACAGGGACAGCGGGGGCGACCGCTGATGCCACCGCGAACTCCGCGACGCCCGTTCCAACGGTGGACCCGAAATCATCGCAGACTATTCAGAACCAGTTGAACAAAGTGCCGAGTGTGCTGGGCCGGATTGACTTCGCCGTCGAGGTGCTGGATGTCAAGCGGATTACCAAGTACGCTTCGCCCGCGCTCAAGGATGCTCATCAGAGCCTGCCGCTCAACAACGCCGTCATCACGCAGGCCCTCCAGGGAACGCCGGGAATGTACACGATGCCTTCCACATCGCCTGGTAATTCCCAGTCGCTGCTGGCCGTCTACGTCCAGCCCATCACCCTCACCTCCGAGAGCGCCTCGACACACACAGGATCGGCGGACGGCACGGCTAGCGTGACCGGCGCCGTCAGCGCAACCGCTACGATCTCGCCGAGTGACGCTTCGCAGGAGATTATCGGCGTGGTGCTGGTTGCCAAGCCGCTGGACGATATGAACAGCGCGCTCAGCACCCTCAGCCGCCTGCTGATCGTCGGCAGTATCATCGCCATTTTCTTTGCGTTGGCAGGTGGATGGTTCATCGCCGAAAGCGGCCTGCGCCCCGTCTCGTCAGTGACACGCGCCGCTCGCGCCATCTCAACCAGCGCCCATCGCGCCGGGCTAGGCACTCGTGTCAAATACTCTGGTCCGCGTGATGAGGTGGGCGACCTGGTGACCACCTTCAATGAAATGCTGGAGGCGCTCGAACGGGTCTCGAACGCGCAACGCCGCTTCGTGGCAGACGCTTCGCACGAGCTACGCGCGCCGCTCACCACCATTAAGACCACCTTCGACTTCCTCCGCCACGCGCCCGATCTGCCCGCCGACGACCGGCAGGAGATGATCGAGGATGGCTACGGCGAGGCCGAGCGTATGACCACGCTCGTGAACGATATGTTGTTGCTGGCGCGGGTGGACGCTGCCAACGGTGGAAAGTATGGTCTGCGCGAGAACTGGCTCGACGATCAACTGCGCGGGCGACGCGAACCAGTGGAGCTGGACCAGCTCGCGATGGAGGTCTTCCGCCAGGGTCAGGGACTCGTCCAGGCGCGCCGCAAGAATCTCCACTTCTCCGTGCTCAACCTGGAGCCGGTGACGGTGCTGGGCGATCCCGGGCAACTCCGGCAGTTGGCGCTGATTCTGATCGATAACGCCATCAAATACACGCATGCTGGCGGCAAGATCCGTATCGCCGTGAGCCGCAACGGCCCACTCGCGGCATTCAGCGTCACCGATACGGGCATCGGCATCCCTCCAGACGCGCGCCCACATATCTTCGAGCGTTTCTACCGTGCCGATCAGGCGCGCGCCCGCGAACAGCAGGGCAGTGGCCTGGGGCTGGCGATAGGCAAATGGATTGCCGAGGCGCACCAGGGGGAAATCTCGGTGCATAGCCAGGAGGGGCAGGGCAGCACGTTTACGGTGCTGCTGCCCGCGATTCGCTGGTCGGAGGGCTGGCCAGCCACCAGTCCGCAGGTGGCCATTGGCCGCGAGCCGCAACCTTCGGGCGGGCTGAGTAACGTCGCCCGGCTGGTGCGCCCGCGCAAACTGGTACGCAGCCGACCCAATGGCAAGCCAAAGTCGTTGCCCAGCGGCGAGCACGCGCCCCTGCCTGAGCGCGAGGCCACCACTGCGCGCGCAAACGGCGCGAGCCACAACACGAACAACGGCGCTGACAAACACGCGGAGAAGAGCGCGAGCAGCCCGAATAACAATCGCCCGACGCCATCACTCCGTAATATCCGCGCGCGTCGTCGCCCGCCGCCAGTGTAGACCGGGAACGTATAACACATCGAGAGAGCGCAGATGCGTCTCACTGCTGTCAATGCGACAAGAGGAACATCAATATGGCAGGAACGAACATCGCCGTCCTGGGCGCTGGCAATATTGGCGGCACGCTCGGACGTAAATGGGCTGGCGCTGGGAATAGCGTCACATTCGGCGTTACGGATCCCAACGGTAAACATGCGCAGGCGATCAGGGCAGACCTGGGCAACCAGGCTGCCATCGGGTCGATTGCTGAGGCGCTGGCAAATGCTGAGGTTATCGTGTTCGCGATTCCAGGGCCTACGATGGCCGAGACCATCGCGGCCAACGCATCAGCCCTTGCCGACAAACTGGTGATCGACGCAGCCAACCGGATGGGTGAGCAAACCGCCAACAGCCTTGAGGACTTCCGCCACCACACGCCCAGCGTTCGGTACGTTCGCGCGTTCAATACCCTCGGTTGGGAGAACTTCGCCGATCCGCTATTCGATGGCGTGGCCGCCGACCTCATCTATGCCGGGCCAGAGGCCGACCGTCCGCTGGTCGAGCAGTTGATTTCCGAGATTGGCCTGCATCCTGTCTGGCTGGGCGACGCCGATCAGGCCAGCGTGGTCGATTCGCTGCTCCGCGTCTGGTTCACGCTTGCGGTTCAGCGCGGCCTGGGACGCCATCTGGCCTTCAAGGTGCTAACACGCGGGCAATAAGCCAGGACGACGAATAGCACAGCCACACGTCACCTGGCTCTAAACACAGAACCGGCTCCCAACGCGGGGAGCGGTTCTGTCATTCTGGCTCCCCTCTCCTCGTAGGAGAGGGGCCGGGGGTGAGGTCACCGGTCATCCCAGCCGGAGCCAGCGGGCGCGCCCCACTGGTCATCGGGCAGCGCGCGAGATCGCGGACCGCCCTGCCCATACGGATCGCCGTAGCCGTCGTAGCCATCGGGAGGGCCGTACTGGCTGGAGGGATTGCGCATAGAACGCGCGCCAGCGCCGCGTTGCGAAGGCGGGCCGCCTATCTGGCTTGACGGCGCCATTCCCGCTCGGGGATCCATCTGGCCGAAATGCGTCGGTGCCTGGGGTGCGCGCCCCATCTGCCCACCTCCTGGGCGCGTTGACGGAGCCATCATCGGCTGTGGCATGGGTTGCTGCATGCGACCATCAGGCCCAAGTCCGTCGTCCGGGATGGCGTGGGGCTGGCCGCGACCACCCACCAGATTCTGCAAGTCGTCCACCACCTGTTCGAGCTGCCCAGCGCTGCGATTCGCCGCCGTCGCGCCCGAGACCAGCTGGTCGGAGACCTGCTGCGTCACCGTGATCGCCTTATCCATTCGGTCATTGTTCGCCTGCTGGCGGCGCGTGGCCTCGTCGATGTAGTGCGCCAGCTCCATCAGATGCTGGACTGTGCGCCGCGCCTGCTCTTCCGTCAGCCGGTCCCAATACTCGTTAAACCAGTTGCTCGCATCGATGATGCGCTTCGCCGCCTGATTCATCGCATCCGAAAGGTAGCGAGCGCCCTCCAGGCCAGTGCGACAGGCGTCCACTACCCAGTGTTGCTCGCTGGCGGAGTTTTCCTGACGCGCCGCCAGGTCTTTCAACGCAGCGGATGCCCCTTGCAGCTCCTCGACCGAGCCCCGCACTGGATTGGTGACGCGGCTGCCGATGAAGAGGCCGATCAGCGCCGCCAGAATTGCTATGACGGCGGCGGAGATCAGCGAGGTGCGCACCTGGTCATCGGCCACGCGCGTGACGGTTGAGACCGGGCTGAGCACGAAATACGACCATGGCACATCGGTGAGCCGCACGCGCACAAACTGGTACTGCGCGCCACTGCCGGGCTGCGCGACACCCTCGAAGGAATCTTCGGTCGCCGACGAGTCGAGCGATGTCGCCACGCCTGGTAATATCCGGTCTGATACAGTGGCGGTCGTGCCATAACGCTTCTCGCTGGCGATCTGATTCTGCGTGGCGGCGTCGAGCGGATGCACCGCTGTAAAGCGCTCACTCGCGTTCGGGTCGGCGATCACCACACCATGCGAGTCGGTCATGAAGGCATAGCTGCCGTTGCCATTCAGTCCGTGCTCGCCATTGACGATATTCCAGATATAATCGAGGTTCAGCGTCGCCTGCAAGAAGCCGAGCACGCTATCGGCCTTGCCCGGCGTGGCAAAAATTGGGGTAAACAGGCGCACGAACGCGTGCTTCGTCCCAGGATCATAGTAGACCTCGGAGACCCGTTGCTTCCCCTCTTTGAGCACTGGATCGAGGTCTTCCGCAGTGGGTGGCGGCGCGTCTTTCTGGGCAGCGGCGCTGGAAGTCAGTTGCACGTGGCCGGTCGCGTCGTAGATGCTCCAGAGGGTATAGTTGCTGTCGCGGACAATACCAACGGCCAGCGCCCGCTGTGAAGAATCCTTGTACAAGGCATTCTGCGTATCACAGGCGAGCGCTGCTGGTGGTGTTGGCAGTTCACTGCATGCCAGAAAACCCACCGCTGTGGGCAACGACGCCAATGCCTGCCCATCCAGCAGCCGCTCATGAATATACGTCTGCACCAGCGTTGACTTGGCGTTGGCGTCGGTTGAAAGCGCCGCGCGACCCTGATCCAGCAATGTGCCACGTGAAAGATAATCGTTGATACCAACAACCGCCGCCAGCGGAATGAGCGCGGCAAAGAGCACGAGCAAGGATAGTCGCGCAGAGAGTGGTAAACGCCGTCGCTCACGCCATTTCCCCTGAGCCATTGATCAAACTCCTCATTTTCAGCAAGCGGGATTCTCTAACGCTCTATCCAGACGCTTCCGCGATAAACTGTGAACAACGTGCTCGCGCGCGCAGACCCGCCCGATATTCCCCACCTATTGGATTTATTCATCCCAACGCCACTTCCGGCCGCGACCGCATCCAGCGGAAAGCCCAAGCGCCGTGAGTGAGCAATCATACGGAGAGCAAGGCACGCATGCGGATACTGTGATGAAAGACCACTTCATGGTGCCACGAACGGCGGCTACATCAGAGAAAATGAGTACTTTCGGATGGAGTATCGACCAGCGGCTTTTCGGTGTCGCATACCCTGCGTAACTCTACGCGCGAACAGCCCCATGGGTTAGCGGAGTTCAGAAGATCAGCCCGTAACCTCGCAGGTCACTCAGTAGCTGGTAGACCTCTTCGACGGACTTCGAGGCAAGGCGCGCCATATCGACAATCGTGTGCTGACCGTTCGCCAGCAGCAGCACCGTCCGGTGCCCTCGTGAGAGGCCATAGGTCGCCACCAGGGTGTTCAGGTCGCGCACATCCGGCGTCCGGCGCGGCATCTGCTGGTCGGGAGGATAGGGCGCCGAGCGATAGCCCGCGCCAGACCCAGAGGGTGATGTCGGCGGGGGTGACATCGGAGGATTAGAAAAGCCCCAGATGCCTGAGTTACCCATGTTGGGCGAGCTCGTGTTACTGTTCGGCATATTCGGCGAGCTGTGGTTGATACCCGGCATCATGTTGGGCGCGCTGGTTCCGTATCCCCCCCAGCCATTCCCACTGGCGCCGCTATTGGGGGCGCTATGGCGCGGTGTAGGCTCCGGTGGCTGGCCATTCTCATAGCCCGTGCTGACACCATATGGCGTGCCTTCGCTGTCAACGGCGGGCAGAAGGCCGGAGAAATTGGGGATGGGGCGCGGCGCGGCGGGATCGAAAGCAAAGCGGCAACCGCCCCAGCGCACCAGCACATTGAGCGCATCGCGGCCTTCGAGCGGGCCGAGCACCGCATAGACGGGATGTCCTGATATAAAGTAGATCTCGCCCTCTTCAAGCCCGACCGCATCCCGTTCAGCGGAAAGCAATCCCGTGCGTCGTCCCAGTTCAACCACTTCAATCACGTTGGCAAGGCGATTTGTTGCCGTCACTCTGGACTTGGCCATGATGTTTCGTGTGCCCCTCGCCGCAGAAGCGTCTACGGACTGCCCCACGCTCTCACATACTTCCTGCGTGTGATTCCTGTGATACCTGATGTCGCCGCCAATGCCTCATCAGTATAGCATGTTATGCGAAGTACTGGCGCATGCGATCCCGGCAAGATGAGACAGAAATCCCATGTGCTAAGACCAGCAGTTGCCCTAGCCTGTTTGCCCTTGTCGCTGTTTTGCCTGCTCGGCCAGATCCTTCACCAGTTGCGCGTGCTCCTTGGAACAGACGAGCACACCATCCGGCGTATCCACAATGACCAGCCCCTCGACGCCCGCCGTCGCGACACGCCGACCAGTTGTGCTGAAGACCAGCGTATCACCTGTGCGCACGTTCAGATGCTGCTCCGCGCTGATGCCAACGACGGTATTGCCCGCATCATCACAGGGATGCAGCGTCGCGACCTGCGCCCAGGATCCGATATCATTCCACCCCACCGAAACGGGAATAACCGCGATTCGGTCGGCGCGCTCCATGATGCCGACGTCGATGGTGACGTTGTCGGTCAGTCGCTGCCACGCCCGCTGCATCACCTGCTCAACCTCCGCCGTCATGCGCCCGCCCGTCTGTCGCGCCGCGGCGCCGATCTCATCGAGCACATCAGCGATCTGCGGCACATGCCTGCGCATCTCATCGAGGATGCGGTCAACGCGCCAGACGAAGATGCCGGAATTCCAGCTATAGTGGCCCGCGCGCAGATACTCCTCGGCGACCTCACGCTTTGGCTTCTCGACGAAGCGGCTCACGGTATACGCCGTCAGCTCGCCAGATGTCATCAGCGGCTGGCCCGCCTGGATGTAGCCGTAGCCAGTCTCGGCATAGGTGGGGGTGATGCCCAGCGTCACCAGATACCCTTCGCGCGCCACCTGTTCGGCGAAGGCCAGCGCTCGCCGGAATCCCGCGACATCGACAATCGCCGCGTCGGCATGAAACGACCCCATGACGGCGGTCGGCTCGCGGGCGGCGATAAGCGTGGCGGCGAGGCCAATCGAGGCGGCGGTCCCGCGTCCCAGCGGCTCCGCCAGGATGTGCTCGGCTGGCAGCGCGGGCAGTTGTTCGGCCACTGACTGGCAATACTGGGCAAACGTCACCACGTACAACTCGTCGGGGGTGACGAATGGCGCGACCCGCTCGACGGTCTCTTGCAGCATCGTGCGGTCGCTCATCAATCGGAGAAACTGCTTGGGAGTTTCCTGGGTGCTCAGAGGCCAGAGGCGCGTCCCGCTACCACCAGCCAGAATGGATGCATACATCGGTCTCTGACTCTCAACTTCCTCGAATATATCGGAGCGTGATGCTCACCATCACAGCGCTTGCGTGTGTGTGCTGGTATGGTATCCGATATTGCGCGCGGGTACAAGGAGGATAGATTGTCTACAGAGTGGCTGCGGTATTCTCAGATGATCCAGTCGCGGCGAGCGGCGAAGGCGTCGAGTGCAAGCTCCTGCTCCGCGACGCCCACCGCGCCGGGACAGATCGCCCGCACGCGCGCCAACGCCTGCACGGGGGTTGCGCCCAGCCGGACGAGGTACGCCGCCAGAATGACGCCGGTACGCCCCTGGCCCATCTTGCAGTGCACCACCACACGCTTGCCGCGCACGCGCTGCCAGTCGATGAAACGGAGCGCGCGGTCGAACTGCTCAGGTGATGGCGCGGTCATATCGACCACCGGCAGATGGAGCGATTCCAACTCGTAGCGTTCGAGCATGGCTGTGTCCAGCGGCGTCTCCGTCAGCGAGAGCACCGCGCCGATACCCTGCTCGCTCAGCCAGGCCAGATCAGCGTCCAGCGCCGCCAGCGCGCCATCATCTTCCAGCGCGCCCGCGCGACGGGTGACACTGCCGCCGGGCCGGGCACAGCCCGCCAACGCATCCTCGATCAGCCAGTAGAATCCTCGCATCGTACGCTCCAGTGTTCGCGTATTAACCTCACCCGTTAACATTCCCTTACGAGCCAATGGGAACCAGAGGCAGCATGCCTATTCTCACGATTTCGTCACAATTCACGCGGGCAATAAACCTCTGCCAGCAGTGTAAGCGCCATGCCCACACTCGCGCATCCGTCATTTCGGCAGGCGTGCCACTCCCCGAACGGCGGGGTTCCTTACGGCAGGTATCGCATGGTCTCATAAAATAACCTCTTGACAAGCACAGCAGTCTCAGGTACATATATAGCGATCCTTTATATAGGATTTGTTTATATAGCAGGCCTTGATGTATTTGGCGGGAGTTCAGCACAACGTGTCGTGCGCGGATACGTGCTTCTCCGCGTCGGCTGAAGGCGGAGCGAATGACGCAGACTGGCACGCCCACCGGCTGGCAAGACTACATCGAACTCGAAAAGCTGACGCACGCGCTAGCCGATAAAGTGCGTCTGAACATCGTGCGTATTCTGGCCAACAGCCAGGAGGTGAATGTCACCGACCTAACGCAACAATTGCTGATTAGCCAGCCACTGGTCTCATGGCATCTGGCGATTCTTCGGCGCAACGGTCTGGTGCGGACACGGCGGCAGGGGCGGCAGGTGTATTGCTCGCTCGATGTCGCGCGCTGTCAGCAGAGTCTGCGTCAGCTTGGTGATGTCATCAGTGGCGCTTCCGCCACGTCGGCCGCGTCGTCGTCGCCAGCAACGGTGGTCACACCCGTCGGCGAGGCAGACGCGACAACTACATCTGGCACAACGGCGGGCAAGCCAGCAGGCAGCCGAAGGCCCGCGCAGCAATTCTAAACCACATCAGAGGGTTCCGCTATCATTCCGTCGGCGTCATTGCTATCGTTCAACGCCGGTCCGGGCACGATGGCAGCAGTTTGCACACACGATTGGTATTTCAGGAGGCAGGGCAACTTGGGCAAGAAGAAAGTGCGCGTTGGCATCATTGGCGTGGGCAACTGCGCATCGTCACTCGTGCAGGGCGTCGAATATTACCAGAACGCCGCCGATGACGACTTCATTCCTGGACTGATGCACGTCAACCTTGGCGGCTATCACATCAGCGACATCGAATTCTCCGCCGCGATCGACATCGACGCGGACAAGGTCGGCAAAGACCTGAGCGAGGCGATCTTCTCCGGGCAGAACAACACCTACAAGTTCGCCAGCGTCCCGACCGCAGGGCGTCAAGGTCGAGCGCGGCATGACCCACGATGGCTTGGGTAAATACCTCTCGCAGGTCATCACCAAAGCGCCTGGCAAGACCTCCGACATCGTCAAGCTGCTCCAGGATACCGGCACCGATGTCGTCATCAACTATCTGCCCGTTGGCAGCGAGACGGCCACCAAGTGGTATGTGGAGCAGATTCTGCAGGCTGGCTGCGGGTTCGTCAACTGCATCCCGGTCTTCATCGGGCGCGAGCAATACTGGCGCGAGCGCTTCGAGGAAGCGAAACTGCCCATCATCGGCGACGACATCAAGAGCCAGGTTGGCGCGACCATCGTCCACCGCACGCTTGCCCGCCTCTTCCGCGAGCGCGGCGTCAGGCTGGAGCGCACGATGCAGCTCAACGTCGGCGGCAACACCGACTTCTACAACATGCTCGAGCGCGAACGCCTCGAGTCCAAGAAGATCTCCAAGACGAACGCCGTCACCAGCCAGCTCGACTACGACATCGGCGCCGACAACGTCCACATCGGCCCCAGCGATTACGTGCGCCTGGCTGATCCGACCGCAAGTGGGCCTACATCCGCCTGGAGGGCCGCACCTTCGGCGATGTGCCGCTCAACGTCGAGCTGAAGCTCGAAGTGTGGGATTCGCCGAACTCGGCTGGTGTCGTCATCGATGCGGTGCGCTGCGCCAAGCTGGCGAAGGACGCGGGCATCGGCGGCGCGCTGCTTGGCCCCTCGGCCTATTTCATGAAGTCACCGGCCATCCAGTATACCGACGAGCAGGCCCGGCTGATGACCGAGGAGTTCATCGCCGAGTTCGCGCAGGGCGCATCCTCCGCCGCCGAGGCGAAGACCCGCGCCACAGCCAACGGCCACAGCGAGACGCCCGTCGCCGTGCAGGATCTGCCCGAAGCCAACTAGGCACACGTCCAGAGATCGCTGATGCGGGGTCAGCTAGAGTAACTGGCTCCGCATGCACGATCCGCGTTTAATGCATTGCCGGGAACGTTCACTGATCGATGCGTCTCCACGCGAGGATTCGTGTAAGAGTCTTGTTAAGATCGGGAATCGTTCTCATAAATCAGTCATGGAGGTGTTGCGCTTGTCGAGCAACACCTGTTACTCTCACCTCGACAGTCCCAGTACTAAAGGTTCTGGGCTGGCCAGGGGAGCATTCGCAGTCTATCCAAATCGTATTCTGGCTCTTCGCTGCTCCGCCTGCTGAAGATGCATCGCTAGGAGCGAGCTGTTGGTTTACTATCTCACCCGTTTCGCAAGCTGGCTCGCTGGCCGCATACCCCGCCCGATACGGCTTGCCCTCGCCGGGCCAATCACAGTGCTGGTCTACTACGCCTGGGTCGCCAAGCGACACGCGACCATCGCCAACATGGCGCACGTGCTCGGCGTGTCCGAGAACGACCCGCGCGCAAAACGGCTGGCGCGGGACTCGTGGCGCAATTACGGGCGCTATATTTCAGACTTCTTCTATCTTCCCAATGCGACTTTTGACGAACTGCTGGCGCGCATGAAAGATGTCAGCACCCGCGCCGGGCGCCTTCAGCTTTATCGATCAGGCGCTCGCCCCCGGCAAAGGCGTCATCCTCGTCTCGTTTCACTTCGGCGCGTGGGATGTCGCCGCCGTAATGGTGCGCAGCCATGTGCCCATCGCGATCGTCGTCGAGTCCTTCGACGACCCGCGCATGGATAAGCTGGTGATGAAGCAGCGGGGGAACCTCGGCCTGGGCATCATCCGCATCGAGAAGACGCCGCGCCGCATCTTACGGGCGCTGCAAGAGAATCAGGTGGTGGCCGTAGCGGTTGATAAGCCGGTGCCACCAGACCAGGGCGTGCCAGTCACCTTCTTTGGCAAGACCTGTTATATTCCCGGTGGCATCGCACAGCTTGCCCTCAAATCGGGCGCGACCATTCTGCCGGGATACTGCCGTTACGACAAAAACTATTCTGAAACGTATTACTTAGGAGCAATGCCTCCCATCTTCCCGCATTCCACCGGCGACAAACGGGCCGACACCATCGGGTTGATGCAGCAAATGTTCGACGCCATGGAGGAAATCATCCGGCAATACCCCGATCAATGGGAAATGTTCCGCCGATTCTGGCCTCAGGACGACGCGCCCGCCTTGCCGAGCGCCAAGCCTGAGTCGCACATACCAGCGACGGCACAAGCGGCAGCCAGCCTGGCGCAAGGAGAGCACGCCAATGACTAAGCTGCGCGCCTTCCGTCTGGCGGGCGCTATCGTCCCGCTCATTCCGATGGGGCTGGCCTATCCTTGCGCCCGCTTCGTTGGCATGGTGATCTGGGCATTCTCTGGGCAGTCGCGGCGTCGGGTCGAGCGCAACTTGCGCCACGTGCCCACGCTGGTCAGCGACCCGGTTGCCCTGCACCGCGCCACACGTGGCGTCTTCGAGCATATGGCGCTCAACTACCTCGATTTCCTGCGCGGCCCGCATCTCACCGAAAAAGAGGTGCTGGCGGGATGGACAACCGAGGGCGAAGAACTCATCACCGAGGCCATCGAGCGTGGCAACGGCCTCATCGTCGTCAGCGCCCATTTTGGCAACTTCGAGTACGGCGCATCGCGGCTGGGAGCCATCGGCTACCGGATGGCAACGCCGGTCGAGCGGATGCAGCCGGAGGCGCTCTATCAGTGGTTCTGCAAGACCCGCGAGCATCACAATATGCGGCTCTTTCCGGCGGATAGCCGCGAGACACTGCGTGAGATGATAAACGCGCTCAAGCGCAACGAACTGGTATTGATCGCCGCCGACCGCTACATTATCGGGTCGAGCATCGAGACGCCGTTCTTCGGCGAGCCAGCGCGCTTGCCAACGTCGCCATTCGCGCTGGCGCTCAAGACCGGCGCGCCCATCATGGCGTCATTCTCCTGGCGGCTGGGCCGAGGACGATCCCATGGGGTCGCCATCCCGCTGGATATCCAGCCGGAGCCAAAGAATTCGGAAGGCAATGGCAGCGCTGCCACACGCGCCCGTTCCGAAGAAGCTACCGCACGGGCGGTAGGCAAGTATGTCGAGCAGCTTGAGCGGCTCATCACAATGTATCCCGAGCAGTGGGTTTCGACGCTGGCGTCCATCTGGGATACCGAGGAGACACGAGAGACCAGCGAACAGAGGCGCGTCGCCGCCAGCGTGGCGCCCGCGACCGCGAACAATCAGTCAGCGAAATCATCAGCCGTCCCATCCGCATGAACACCACGGACAGCGTGGATAATGCGGGCAGGGGCGCAAAGAGAGATTCTATTCATGAAGAGCGATTCTAGCAACGAACCTATCGGCACATCATTGAGTCATTCCAACCACAACGACGCCAGCGTCTCGTATCAGCGCATCGAGCTTCTCGGGCTTGCCCCGGAGCGACGCGCGGGCGAGGGTCTGGCCGATGTGCATATGCATACCACCTATAGTGACGGCACCGGATCAGTCGAAGATGTGCTGAGCTTCGTCGAAACCTATACCCCGCTCGACGTGATCGCCATCACCGACCACGATACCATCGATGGAGCGCTCTACGCGCGCGATCTGGCCGCCCGCCGCAAGTACCCCTTCGAGGTGATCGTCGGCGAAGAGATCAGCACGCGCGAAGGGCATATGCTGGCGCTCTTCCTGGAAAAACCCGTCCCACCTGATCTGAGCATCGAGCGCAGCATCGAACTGGTACATGCGCAGGGTGGTCTCGCCATCATCGCCCATCCCTTCAACCGCGTCTTTCGTCACAGCGTCCAGCGCAAGGTGGTGAATCGTCTGCTGCGGCAGCCCGAGCTGCATCCCGATGGTATCGAGACGCTCAACGGCAGCTTCGCTGGCATCGGCTCATCACGAATCGCCATGACACTTGCGCGTACGGTATATCATTGGGCAGAGACGGGTAGTAGCGACGCGCATACAACAACGGCGGTCGGCTGCGCGCGTACAATCTTCCCGGGGCGCACCGCTGCGGACTTCCGGCGTGCGGTAGAATTGCGTCAGACCGCGCCACAGGGGCGCTACTGGCAGCCGAGAGAGTATGTCGCATTCGTCTCGCACCGCATGGTCTATGGCGGAGGGGCAACCTTCGAGCAGGTAGAACCACGGCGCACGGCCATCGCGCGCATCGGCGGCTTTGCGCTCGAACGGAGCACCCGAATGCGTCCAACCGCTGGTGTGGTGCGCTAATTGCTACCAAAATGTGCGGACTGAATCCTGGCCATGGAGGTTTGGCGGCTCGCCGGGCGACATCTGGCAACATCTGGCAACATCTGGCAACATCTGGCAACATCTGGCAACATCTGGCGACATCTGGCAACATCTGGCAACATCTGGCAACATCTGGCAACATCTGGCAACATCTGGCGACATCTGATGTGACACAACCCGGCGAGCGATGAGCAGAGCCGGTTTCATGGATCGAACCGACAGGAAGGCACGCGTTGAAGATCGGACTCGTTTCGCCCTATGACTGGAGCTATCCAGGGGGTGTGCAGGACCACATCGCTCACCTGGCCGCCGAGTTACGGAGCCGGGGGAACACCGTGCGCATTCTCACTCCGGCGACCGGGTCACGCGCCCGGCAGGTAGAATATGGGGTCTACAAGCTGGGGTGGGCGGCTCCCGTCCGGGTAAACGGCTCGATTGCGCGCGTCGCGGTAGCTCCCGATTGGCGCGGGCGTATCCGCTCGCTCCTGCGGCGGCAGGAGTTCGACGTACTCCATCTGCACGAACCGCTGGCGTCCGCACTGCCGCTGACGATGCTCCACCTGATGGGCATGACCAACACGATCTACGTCGGCACCTTTCATGCCTGGGCGCGGCGCAGCCTGACCTCGACGAGTGATTGGGCCTATTATTCCGCCAAGCCATTGCTGGGCCGCTATTTCAAACGGATTCATGGACGCATCGCCGTCTCGCCAGCTGCGGCGGAGTTCGTCTCACGCTTCTTCCCTGGCGAGTATCGCATCATCCCCAATGGGGTTGATCTGGGGCGTTTCAACGAAGGCGTCGAGCCACTCGCCCAATACACACAGTACGGCGACGACCGCTTCAACATTGTCTTCCTAGGGCGGCTGGAGCAGCGCAAGGGACTGAAATACCTGCTGCGCGCGATTCCCATCATCCGCCAGCACTATCCCAACACCCGTTTTCTGATAGGCGGCGACGGCCCGCAGCGAGTCGGCTTCCAGACCTATGCCGCTCAGGCGGGATGGCGCGATGTCATCTTCCTGGGGCGCGTTCCGGCGGAACAACTCCCTTCGCTCTACGCGACGGCGGATGTCTTCTGCGCGCCAAATACGGGCGGCGAGAGCCAGGGCATCGTCTTGCTGGAGGCAATGGCCTCAAGCCGGGCGGTGGTGGCATCGGATATTCCTGGCTTTCGCTCGGTGATTCGCAATCAGCGGGATGGCCTGCTGGTAGCTCCCAAGAATCACGAGCAACTGGCCTGGGCGGTCTGTCATCTGCTGGATGACGAGAGCGAACGCAGGCGACTCGCCGCGGCCGCCCGCGAGCGCGCCAAGGGGTTTGGCTGGGAGCATATCGCCGATCAGGTGCTCGATTATTATCGCGAGCTTCGCGCCGAGCATGCCGCCATCTGGGGACGCCAGATCGCGCGCCAGCCCGCCGCGGCTATACAGGGAGCCGAATAGACTGGGCCTGATGGGCCATTCGCGCATCTTTTCGCGGGCCACATTCGCTCTGGGAAGCGAGTCCCTGAATTCCCACCTTGTAGGGCAGGGATGATACAATAGAAGCAGCATGCAACGAGGAGCAGGCAGGTATGTTTGGGCCAGCCATACAACGAACCGCGCGTCACATCGCCGAAATGGTGGTGAGGCCGCTGGCGGCAATCGGCATGACTCCCAACATGGCCACTGTGCTTGGGTTGGTGCTCAACGCGATTACGGCGGCGATTCTGGCGATGGGGTCATTGCGCCTGGGCGGCGTGATGCTGCTGTTCGCTGGAATGTTTGACATGGTGGATGGGGCGCTGGCGCGTGTGCGCAATCAGAAGACGACCTTTGGCGCCTTCTTCGATTCGACACTGGACCGCTACTCCGAGGGCATTATCATTCTCGGCGTCATCCTCTATGTGAACAGCTTGCCGCCATCAACGGAAAAGGCATGGACTCTGGCCCTGGCGTATATCGCTGGTCTGGGTTCGCTGATGGTCAGCTATGCGCGCGCGCGCGCAGAGGGTCTGGGCCTGGAAATGAAGAGCGGCCTGATGGCCCGGCCAGAGCGCGTGCTGGTGCTGGCAGTAGGGCTTATCCTGGGAGCCGAACAGTGGCTCATCTGGACGTTGCTCTTGCTTGCGGTGACGAGTGTGTTCACCTCGGTGCAGCGGATCGTCGCTGTCTGGTTGAAGCTTTCGCGGTCGGCGCGTCAGTCATCCGAGGCTTCGGACGGCACACCCGCACGCAGCAACGGCAGACTTCCTGAACACGCGGATACTGCAAATCATTGATCACTGACTTCGGAGTATCGCTCGCAGACATGGTGTTTGACGTAGCGCTCCGAAATCGTTTCTGGCGTGCTGCTCCGGCAGCGCACAGACAGAGAAAGAAAACAAACCCGCACAGGGTTGCGCTCCCGCCAGGGATGGCGGGATGCCGGAAGGGTAGTGGGAGAGGGTTGAGGCTGGGTTGGGTTGGCCAGGGATTACACGACTGACGAGATAGCTTCCTGCCGCGGCGCTGAATAGCGGTCAATACAGACTTCACGCACAGCGCGCCAGAGCTTCCTGAATAGCGTTTGCCAATTACAATCTGGGTCACACAGCAGCCTCCCCACCACACCGCTCTGCGCCCCTGCTCGCGGCAGAATCGGGAGACAACATGACTCAAGATCAACATGACCCCATCGCACTGGCGTCCGGGTCCACCGAGGGCACATCAGCAGCCAGCGCTGACACTGACACTACCGCAAAGTCCGCCTCCTCGCGGCCACAGCGCCGCCGACACACCACCAATCGCAGCCGTCAGCCCAAGGAATCGCAAGACACCAACGAGGCAAAGGCGACAAAAACCACGAAGGCCGCGAAGGATACAAACGACACAAAGGGAGCGCCAGTCGCCATCATCGAGGCTCCGGTAGTGGCTGAAACAGCCGCCGCCGAGACTGAATCAACAACAGCGCCAGCAGCGGAGACACCCAAGCGCCCAACAACACGCGGGCGACGTGGCGGTAGCAATCGCCGCCGCAACGGCAAGGCCGAGGCGCCCGATATCCAACTCGTGCCGGTTACGTCGGCCACAGAGTCAGCCGAGCCAGCCGAGGGCGAGAACCCGCCAGAGACATCACTGCCTGCCCCTGAGCTGTTGCCGCTGGATGCCGCGATCTTTGCGCATCTGGATGCGCTGTCGCACGCCGAGCGCCAGGCCAGTGAGGAAGGCGCCTCAGCGCCCATGGCTGAAGAACAACCAGCCGCCACCGATGAGGCGGTAACACCCGCGCCGAGCCGCTATCGATTCGACCGTCAACGCGGATCAGCCACCACCGAGTCAGCGGCCGTTCGCCCGGAGCGCCTCAGTGGATGGCGCGCGACACCGCCAACCCTGATGACGCCCGCGCCGACGCCAGCTACACCAGAAACGGCGCCGACGCCAGCGGATGAAACCGCGCCGCAGGCCGAGCCAGCCGCGGAGGCCGAGGCCGTCGAAGCCCCCGAAACCGCTGAAACGCCAAATGTAATCGATGCGGCAGCGACCGAGGAGCCTGCGGCGGCAACCGAAGTGACCGCCGAAGAAGCCGATCAGAGCGACCACGAGAGCGCGTCTCGCCGACGCCGACGCCGTGGCCGTCGCGGCCATGGGCAGGATGTCGAGGCGGACGAAGGTGAGGGTGACGAGCATCAGAGTCCGCCAGCAAGCCGACTGCCCGCTCCCTATGCCGCGCCTGAGACACGGGTGACTTATGCGCGTGATCACGGAACCGTCAATGGGTACCAGCCTGCGCCAGAGGGCTACGAGGAATCGGGCTATAGCCCCTATACACCTGCTGTGCGCGGACGCGGTTCTCGCTCAGTGACACCATCGCGATCAACAACGCCATCAACGCCATCAACGCCATCAACGCCATCAACGCCGTCCGCTCCTGCCGCGCGCAACCCGGAGGCGACATGGAGTATGTCAACCGCGCAGCAGCACATGCAGGAGCCTGCGAGTCCGTTTGAGTCGCCGGAACCATCCTTCGCGCATGGCTTTGGCCCACAGTCGTCTGGCGTGGCCAGTCCGCTGCATGAGCCTCTGCCACGCATCCGCCGTGGTGAGCGCAGTGGCGATGTGCCGATGTCAGCCAACCAGCTGGGCACGGTCATCACCGGCGCCATCGCGCAACAGACCGATCGCCTGCTCAGCGAGTTACGCCGCCAGCAGTATCCGCCGAGCATGACGGTGGCGCTGCCAGCGTTCCCTTCCACCGAGCGCATCGGCGTCTTCGTTGATGTCGCCAATCTGCTCTACTCGGCGCGCAGCCAGCGCATGAACATTGACTTCGGGCGTCTGCTCGACTTCCTGCGCGCCAACCGCCGACTGATTCGCGCGCACGCCTATGCGCCGACCAATCCCGACCCACACGCCGACCAGACTTTCCTCTCGGCGGTGAAGGGCGTGGGCTATCGCATCACGACCAAGAATTACAAGACGTTTGCCAGCGGCGCGCGTAAGGCCGACATGGACCTCGATCTGTGTATGGACATCGTGCGCCTGGTGGATGCCGACGCAATCGACACCGTTCTCCTGGTCAGCGGCGACAGCGATTTCCTGCCACTGCTGGAGTACTGCTCGGACCATGGGGTGCGCGTGGAGGTGGCGGCCTTCGATGACGCCACCGCGATGATCCTGCGGCAGAGCTGCGACCTCTTCATCAACCTCTCGCAGGTGGACGAGATCCGCGCCTAGCGTCACTCTGGCGATTTCGCCGCATCAATCTCATCCCTGCTCCCATCATCGGAGGAGGGATGTTTTTACTTGCCCCATGACACGCAATCTGGTTGCCTCTCCATGAGAGAATAGAGCCACGTAGCAGTAAAGATGCTAGAATTGCGGATGTAGAGTCATGAAGGTGCGAGAAGCGATAGCCGCGATTGAAGCAGACGGTTGGTATCTGGTAAAAATTACCGGAGACCACCGCCAATACAAACATCCTATCAAGCCGGGACGTGTTACCGTCGCTGGCCATCCAAACAAAGATCTTCCGCCCAAGACGAGAGACAGCATCTTTCAGCAAGCAGGCTTACCCAAACCCGGGAGGTGAGATATGCGCTATCTAGTCGTTATCGAGCAGGGAGAAAGCAGCATTGGCGCCTATGTGCCAGACTTACCTGGCTGTGTCGCCGTTGGGGATACGCGCGAGGAAGTGCTCACCAGCATCCAGAAAGCCATCGAGATGCATCTGGAGGGCATGCGCGAGGACGGACTGGCTATCCCTCAACCAAGTAGCGCGCCAGAATATGTTGAGGTTTCCGCGTAGCGGCGATAGCAACACCTGGAATGACCCAATCAGTTGGCCCGCAGTGAAAGTGAGCGAGCGATGCGACGAGACGACGCGAGTCAGAGCAGCGTGACGCAGGGTCGAGCCATAATGGGCGAGGATAAGCGCCTCGTAGCAGTCTATCCCGGCAGCTTCGATCCCGTTCACCGGGGGCATCTCGATATCGCCAAGCGCGCCGCGCGCGTGGTGGACGAGCTGGTGATCGCGGTCTATTCGACGCCAAATAAGAAGCTGCTCTTCACCACCGACGAGCGCGTGCAACTCTGGCGCGAGACGGTCGCCGAGGAAGCATTGTCGAACGTCCGGGTCGAGCCGTTTGAAGGCCTGGTGATTGACTACGCCCGCACCATCGGCGCTCAGTCCATCGTGCGCGGATTGCGCGCCGTCACCGATTTCGAGCTAGAATTCCAGCAGGCGCTCATGAATCGCAAGCTCGCGCCGGAGATCGAGACGCTGATGATTATCACCGACCTGCGCTATCTCTTTGTCAGCGCCACGCTGCTCAAAGAGGTGGCCCTGCTTGGTGGCGATCTCGATGGCATCGTCACGAATAATATCGCCGAGGCCTTGAAGCAAAAGTTCAGCGCCCGCTAGCCGTCCGCCGTAGCAAACATCGATACCAGCCATTCAGAGCATTCCGCAAGGAGAACTTACAATGACGTACGACTCCATTCTCGTCGAGCGCGACGCACCCGTCGCCACGATCACCATGAACCGCCCAGAGAAACGCAACGCGCTCTCCAGTGAGATGATGCGCGAATTGAACGACGCCCTGCGCACGCTGAGCGCCGAGCCTGACGTGCGCGCGATAGTGCTGGCGGCCAACGGGCCCGCGTTCTCCGCTGGCCACGACTTGCGCGAGCTGGTAGATGGCGACATCAACCGCTATCGCGCCGTCTTCGACCTGTGCACTGAGCTGATGGAGACCATCCAGGCGATCCCACAGCCGGTGATTGCCCGCGTCCACCGTATCGCCACCGCCGCAGGATGCCAGCTTGTCGCCACCTGCGATCTGGCCGTCGCCGCCGAGGAGGCCACGTTCGGCACGCCAGGCGTCAAGATTGGCCTCTTCTGCACGACACCAATGGTCGCCCTCAGCCGCGCCATCGGACGCAAACGCGCGCTGCAGATGCTGATGACGGGCAAACTCATCTCCGCCGAGACCGCCGCCGACTGGGGACTGGTGAATACCGTCGTGCCCGCCGACGAGCTGGAGAGCGCCACCCGCGAGCTGGCACTCTCGATAGCCAGCGCCAGCTCGCTCACCGTGGCGCTGGGCAAACAGGCCTTCTATACGCAGATCGACCTCGATCAGCCCAAGGCCTACGCCTATGCCAAAGAGGTGATGAGCATGAACGCGATGGCCGCCGACGCGCAGGAGGGCATGTGCGCCTTCCTCGATAAACGCCAGCCCGCCTGGGTGGGCAAATAGATATGCATTTGCGCCCGTCAGCTCAGGATTGGATGATGTCGGGCGCTGTTGGTGGCTGGCCCACTTCGCGGCATAAATGCCGCGGCTAGCGGTTGGCGCCCTTCGCGGCATAACGAGCGCTGGCGGCTGAAGCCGCGCCTATGGGCTCCGCCGCCAAGCCCGCCTGCGCGGGCTCACCAGACTCGGACGCGCATCGTCGATGACTAGCGCACCACAAGAAACGCTTGAACGCGCGGGTAAACTCTGCGCTTAGCTCCGCCGCGATGTCTGCCTGGTCAGGCTCCAGATTCAGACGCAATGGGATCGGGCGAGCCCGCGCAGGCGGGCTTTGCGGCCGAGGGCAACCGAGGCGCTTAGGCGCGGCTTCAGCCGCCAGCCTGCTCGCCAACAGGAGAAGTCTCTATGGACCCCAACGCCACTATAGACACCCGGTTCGCCGCCGACTTCGCGCTCACCGGCATCTCGCGGTTGGTGACGGTTGCCCCAGAGCGCTACGGCAGCGGCCCGCTCGGCGTCATCCCGAATGGCGCGTTGGCGGCCCAGGGTGGCCGGATCGTCTGGGCGGGGTCGGAAGCTAATCTCGCGCAGGCGGTTGCCGTCGAGGCGATTCCACCAGCGGCGCGCCATGATGCTGGCGGGCGCGCCGTGCTGCCCGGCTTCGTCGATTCGCACACCCATTTCGTCTTCGCGGGCAATCGCGCCGAAGAGTTCCAACTGCGCCACGCGGGCGTCTCGTACGAAGAGCTGGCGCGACAGGGCCGTGGCATCCTCAGCACCGTGTGGGCAACGCGCGCCGCCAGCGAAGAAACACTGTCCGCTCTTGGACGCGGTCGGCTGGAATCCTTCGCCATCCACGGAACCACCACCGTCGAGGGCAAGACCGGCTACGGACTCGATGCCGAGAGCGAGGCGCGCTGCCTAGCGGTCATGCGCGCGCTGGCTGCCACTCCAAATCTGCCGTCCGTCGTGCCGACGTTTCTCGGCGCGCATACCCTCCCGCCGGAGTACTGCGAGCATCCAGGCGACCGCGCCACCTACGTAGACCTCATCTGCGAGCGGATGCTGCCCGCGTTTGCCGCCGATGCGCGCTTCTGCGATGTCTTCTGCGAGCGTACCGCCTTCACCGTCGAGGAGGCGCGGCGTATCCTCGAACAGGCCCGCGCCCTGGGCTACGCGCTCAAGCTGCACGCCAACCAGCTTGGCCCAACTGGTGGCGCGCGTCTGGCCGCCGAGCTTCACGCCGTCTCCGCCGATCATCTCGATTTCGCCTCCGACGAAGAACTCGACATGCTGAATGGGGCGGGCGTCGTCGGCACACTGCTGCCGGGTTGCTCTTTCTCGCTCAGCATCGCCTATCCCTCGGCCCAGCGCCTGCGCGAACACGGCGTGCGCACCGCGCTGGCGACCGACTTCAACCCTGGGACCAGCTATTCCGAAAACATGCAGATGATGATCGCGTTGGCAGTCAGCGCCATGGGCATGACGCTCGACGAAGCGATCACCGCAGCTACTCGTGGCGGTGCGGCAGCGCTGGCCATGGAGGCGGAGGCAGGCAGCCTGGAGCCAGGCAAACGCTGTGACCTGATTGTGCTGCGAGGAGACGATGAGCGCGAGCTGGCCTATCACTTCGGCGTCAACCTGGTGGCGCGGACGTATCTGCGCGGCCAACTGTTTGTGGGAGGTGAGGGAAGTACCGAAAGGGCATAGACAGCGGCGAGGAGTGTGCTATACTGGATGCCACGGGCAACGCCGCCCGAAAGGATTTCGGGATTTGGAGTGCGGCTATCGTTGAGGGGGGATATAGAGGGCCAATGGCTATACTTCAAGCGCCGGGAACCGGCTTCGCCGCTGATATGGGAATGGGAAATACCACCTCGCCGCTCGTCGTCCTATTCGAGCGTGATGATACGATTGCGGTTCCGCTGCTCTCTCAACTGCGTGTGACTGGTTATGATGTCCGCGCTGCTCGTACCCCGGTCGAACTCTTTGGCATGCTTGGCAAACAACTGGTCGCGCTGGTGTTGGTTGATCTTGGCAATGCGACAGCCGGGCGCCGCGAATTCTGGGTCGCGCTGGATGCGCAACGGCGGGGGCGCTCGCTTCAGGTTATGACATTCCGCTTCATCACTCCCGCGAACGCGCTCGACCCCGATTTCGATCCGGCGGCGCGGGCGCTGGCCGACGTGGAGGTGCGGGGCGTCCAGGAGTTTCAGAAGGTGCTGGATGGCGTGCGCCAGCGAATACCGGTCAACGGCATCCTACCCGCTCTCGCCGCTCCCGGCGCAATTCCACCCATCGGCGCTGCGTATGGTATGCCATCGCCCTTCGGCCAGCCATCCTATTCCCCCTTCAGCCAGCCATCGCCTCTACCCAACAGCCAGCCATCGGTTCCGCCATACTCCTCCAATCCACAGGTATCGCCATTCGCGCAACCGCTCTCCGCTTCACCATTTGCCCAGCCCGCTCCTTCGAATCCATTTTCTGGCGGACAGCCCGAGAATCATTCGCCGTTTGCCCAGCCCTATAATGTGAATCCGTTTGCGGCGGGCAACGCGGCGCCCCAGCCTGGTGGCTGGGGGCAGGCTCCGGGCATGGCTGCCAGCAACCCGTTCAGCCAGCCATCGCAACCCAACCCGGTGCGATTCGACAGGCAGCAACAGCAACCTGCCAATCCTATGGGCCAGATGGGCCGAGATGAGCATCAGATCGTGGACGTCTGGATTCCGCCGGAAGAAGACGATCAGGTGACGAGCGTCGTCCCCGAGGCTACCTTCGAGCAGATCGAGCGGTATGGCCGCATGGGGCAGCCGAGCCAGAGAGATCAGATGGGATCGCTGGGCCAGATGGGCGCGGCCCTGCAAGAGTCAACCCAGCGCATCGCAGCAATGCCTAACGCTGGCGCGGGCTATACCGGAACCCCCACCGAGCGCGCGTTGAGCACTGTCCTGGTGGAGGGCGCAATGCTGACCGACCAGAAGCTCGAGGCGCTCCGTGGCATCCAGCAGATGCTCACTGGCGTCGGTATGCAGTTCAAGCTCGGCGAGTTGGCGCTGCTCTTCAAGTTCCTCAGCCCCGACCAGTTGCTGGCGGCTCTGCTCGTCAGCCGCGGACTCGTCAGCCCGCAGCAGATATCCTCGCTTGGGCGCATCAAACAGGAGCTGGCCGCCACCGGCAAAGACGAAGACCTCGCCACGCTGCTGCTCAAGTTCCAGGTGCTTCCCGCCGAGCAGTTGCGCGTCTTGCAGAACGAGCTTTAACGCGAACTACGCCAGCCTAATCCCCTCTCTCGCAAGGAGAGGGGTTTTCTTTACCACTGCTGGCCGGTTCGCACGGCGGATTGCGAGCGCGTCCCGCTATCCAGCGTGGGCGGCTTGCGCGGTCCGGCGGCGGAGATCACGAGAATGCCGCCGACGATAAAGAGGATCAGGCTCAGAAGGCCAAGCCCCGCAATCGCCAGCACGCGCATCGTATCGTCAGACTGCTTGGCCGGACCGGTGTGTTGCGCGGGCGTCGGCGATGGTTCTACCGTCGGCGTCGCCTCGGGCGGGCCAATCTGAATGACGCTGGTGGCGACGAGCGACGGCGGGAATGGCGGCTGGCTGTTCACGACCGCGTCCGTCGAGACGGCATGCAGGAAAAGCTGCCCGGTAATCGCCGATGGAAGCACGACAATCGCCGTGAACTGCCCCTGGTTGTCCGAGAGAATCGACGAACCATCCTCAGTCGCGAGCGCGCTATCCGGCTGATAATCCGAGGCGGAGAAGTTGCTGCTCGGCGTCACGAAAATCGCTATCGCCGTGCCCTGAGGGTAAAAGCCACTGCCCTTCACCTGCACTGGCCCGCCCGCGGCATACACATTGCCGGGATGCGTGGATGAGGGCGCTTGTGAGAGCGTAACGTGCGGGGCATTGGAGCCAAGCACCTGAAACTGCTGATCGGCCGTTACCACGTCGGTTGTGGGATTCGCGGAGTCACTGGCGCAGATCAGATAGGGCGTGCCGGGAGTGCCCGCGGCGCTTGGCCAGACAAAGGTGGCGGTGAAACCGCCGCTGCTATCCGCCATCACCGTGATCGTGCCATCAGTGAACGGGTTGAATGCGCTCGCGCAGCCGCTGGTGACGTTGGCCCAGCCGAGGTTATAGGTCGCGCCCGCGGTCGCCTGGCTCATCGAGACCGAGACATTGGCGCCCACTGGCCCCTGCACAGTCTTGCCATCGCTCGAAGGGACGGGGACCACCACATGCATACTGCCGGTGGCGTCGGCGTGCGCGGCGGGCGAGGTATGGACCGCTCCCACTACCAGCAGCACCATCATCAGCGCCCAAAGCCCATACCATCCTTTGCCAATGATGAGTTGCGCCCTGCGTCGCATGCCTGCCCCCTCCATTGCTGGCCACTCAGTTGATGCACCCTGCGCCCCATGGACCCATACAATGCGTCCCATTCTATCGTGGCGCGTTCCACGCCGCGCCAGTATTATAACCCTTCCCAAGAAGGAATCCCATACGTTGCCAAATAGTGCCAAATGAACGCCGTATGTGAACTGGCGAGCCTTCCTCTCCGACCTGCCTCCTATCCTGGCAGACATTTATCCACCAGTGACGGCTCTTTAGGGGTTCTGTCCGTGTTTGTCTGTGTTTATATGTGCTGTCGGAAACTTGTCCAACTTGACACCGACTGCATCAAGCAATCATACTACGAGCGGGAACAGCGGAGGAAATGGAGTATTGCAATGCCGGAGATGCCAGCGATGCGCCTGGTGGAGCGGCATGTCATCAAACGTGCTGACCTGCGTTTCGCCGCCATTGACGCCGCCGCCTTCGCCTCCAAAAATCTCTACAACGCCGCCAACTACGATGTACGGCAAGCCTTCATACACACAGGTGTCTATCTCGATTATTCGGCGATGCACGAGCGGATGAAAGGTCATGAGGCATACAAAGCCCTCCCGGCCAAGGTGGCGCAATGGGTGCTGCGCCTCCTCGACCAGAACTGGCAAGATTTCTTTGCGGCACGGGACGCCTGGATGGAGGACTCCTCGCGTTTCTTGGGACGCCCTCGCCTGCCTGGCTACAAGGACAAGCAGCGCGGGCGCAACTTGTTGGTCTATACGACACAGGCTCTCAGTGTTCCCGCACTCCGGCAAGGCGTGGTGGTCCCTTCAATACTGGGCATTACGGTTAAGACGCGACAGCAGGGGCAGCATATCCATCAGGTACGCATCATCCCCCGCAAAGGCTTCTATGTGGTAGAAGTGGTCTACGAGTGTGCGCCGATTCCGGCGGACGTTGATCCCGCGCTCCACGCAAGTGTGGATATTGGTCTGAACAACCTGGCAACGCTAACTTCAGACAAGCCGGGCTTTGTCCCGCGCATCGTCAACGGGCGGCCAGTCAAGTCCATCAACCAGTTCTACAACAAGCGTCGTGCGGAGATCCAGAGCCAATTGCGCCAACGGGGACAAGCCGACACAAGTCAGCGCCTGGAACGCATCACCACCAAGCGCACGCGACGCATTGACCACTATCTGCACACGGCAAGCCGACGCCTTATTGACTTGCTGGTGACAGAGGGCATCGGCACGCTGGTCATCGGCCAAAATCCTTTGTGGAAGCAGCACACACGGATGGGCGGGCGGAATAACCAGAACTTCGTGAGTCTGCCGCATGCCCGCTTCATTGAGATGCTGACCTACAAGGCGGAGTTGGTGGGCATCCAAGTCTGCATCACCGAGGAGAGCTACACCAGCAAAGCGAGCTTCCTTGATGCAGACCCGCTGCCTGTTTATGATCCGCAGCGCCAGGAGTCGCTCGCGTTCAGCGGCAAACGAGTCAAGCGTGGGTTGTATCGCGCGGCTAATGGGCGCAACATCCACGCTGATGTGAATGGCTCCTACAACATTTTGCGCAAAGTAGCTCCTGACGCCTTCGGGATACCAGGGCAAGGGAGTAGAGGGTGCGTAGTTCATCTGGTACGGCTTGCCGTATAAACGATCCATACATCTCTATGGATTCAGAAACTATAACACGGCAGCCTCATCATGCCATCTTCCTCCCCCCAATTTGCGCGTATTTGACCGTGTGCCGCGCGTCTGATAAAATGACCTGGATAAGTGCCCGCGCCAGAAGCGAACGGGCATACGGCGGCTTTGCGTAGCGGCGATTTGGAGGACGGCACGATCCATGGATAAGGTCATCGCCTGGTTATTTACAGACCCGAACAATACGGCATCGGGTACACCTGCGACATTTCATTTTTATCTGCCCTGGATGATCTTCTGCGGACTTGGCCTGCTCATCCCGCTCTACTATGCGTTCGAGGGACGCAAGCGCTTCTTCGGGCATCATACGCTGCACAAGTATCTCATGACCAAGTTCATGAATCAGCTCTGGCCGCTTGCGCTAGTCGGCTGGATTCTGATTGGCGCGCGCTATGCCGAGCTTTCGCTCTTCGACTGGCGCGTCTGGCGCTACGGCTGGCTGCTCTGGCTCGGTATCATCGCCGTCTACTGGGGTCTGTACTTCACCCGCCACTATTCGCACCATCTGGAGCACTATCAGCAGGAGCGCGTGAAAGCGCAGTACATCCCGCCGCCCAATCCCAAGAAGCGCACCGCGCGCGCTGGCCGTTAGTCGCGCCCAGTTTCACGCCCGGTTTCAGTTGCCGCAGAGAGCGATTCGCGCCGCTATTCCCATGAAGGGATGCGCGGCGCGACCTGTTTTCCGTCGGATTTCCTCTGTGCAAGGTCCAGGAATATAGCGTACAGTGAAATGCGGCGAGCATGGCGCTGCACACCGCCACCACAGACAATGAGCGATAGTCCGGGATTTCAGCTATGCCTTCCAACAAAACGCCAGGTCAGATCACAGGCCGGCAAGAAACGCACCGACGTCTCCCGGCTGTGTGATGCGCTCTTCGGGACAACACCCCTGGCGGCGCACTGCTATGCGTGGGCCGTGGAAAACCAGCGATTCGCCGCCTTTCTCGATCTCTACCAGGGCAAAATCAGCAAGAAACTGCGCGGCATCAGCGATGATGGCGGCTATCTTGATCTACTGGCGGAGTTGGACGTGGCGCACAGGCTCCTGACCGACCGCGGCTTCACTCTCGTCTACGAACCGTATCTTGCCGAACGCCAGCGCGGACCCGACTTCGCCGTCACCTTCAAGACCCATACCTCGTTTACCGTTGAGGTGCGCCATCTCCGGCCATCCGAGGTTGACGCGAAACTCCGCCTGGAGGCCATCCTCTCCGATAAGCTGCGTCAGTTGCAGCCCTCGACCCCAAATGTCCTCGCACTCGTCGGCGAACCTGATGCCGCCTCGCCCGAACAGGTCCAGGCCGCGCTCGAAACGCTGGCGGCAGCGGGGCAACGCAAAGACGACGACGCGTGCAGGCATAGAGGCTTCGCCGACGCGCGCGACCTCTTGCGCCGGATGGAGCGGCTCAGCGCTATCGCCATCCTTGCGCCGTCCGTCGCGTCGCTCTATGAGCCTCCACGCGCGCGCCATCCACTCCCGCCAGAGTTGCGCAAAACGCTGGCCCGTGCGTTTGGGGCATTACCCCTGGCACGGGCATAACAGCCTGGCGAGCTAGCGGCCAATGGCGCGCATCAGCAGAATCGAAAGCTCGAAGAGCACCGTGAAGCTGACACCGATAATCACCGGGCTGAAGGGGTCCGCGCCCGGCGTGATGAAGCAGGAGAGGAACCAGAGGCCGAAGAGGATAACCATCCGCCTCTGCCGCAGCATCGTACTGTTGATAATGCCCACCACCGACATGAAGGTCAGCACCAACGGCAACTCGAAGACAATCGCAAAGGCCAGCAGGAAGTACGTCACAAACGTGAAGTAGCTGTCGGCGTCGGTCAGCAGAAGGAATCGGTCGTTGCCGAAGGTGACCAGCCAGTCAATCGGCCAGCGCAAGACGATAAAGCCGACGGTGATGCCCACAACGAAGAGGCCGACCCCCAGCAGCGTAAATGGCAACGCATACTTGCGCTCGCGGCGGGTCAGCGCGGGTGAGATGAAGGCCCAGAGCTGATAGAGAATCACCGGTGAGGCCACCATGATGCCCACGGCGATGCCGACCTTCAGCGCGACCATAAACGGCTCGCCGATATCATGGGCCACCAGTTGGCCCTGGACCGCGCCGGGCAGCTTGTTGGCGGCAGCAGGGAGGGGGATCAGCAGAAAGCCGATGATGCGATCCCAGAAGACGATGCCCACAATCGAGCAGACCGCGACTGCGATCACCATTTTAATCATGCGGCCGCGCAGCTCTTCGAGATGCTCGATGAGCGTCATCGTACCGCCTTCAGGCTCCTCCTCCTCGGCGGCCTGATTGACATCGTGCAGATGTTCCGCTGCCATCGCATCCCTCCCACCAACCGCACACCCACTTCACTTGGGCTAATGCGCTCAAGGCGTTCCGCGCGACGCCTATTCCTTAGGGGTCTCGGTCGTGGCGCTAATCGGCGTGGCAGATGGCAGCTCCGGTGTCGCGGGTGTCGTTGCGGGCGGAATGGCGCTTGTCGGCGCTGCCTCCGGCTCCCTCACCTCGCGCATCGACTTCTGGAACTCTTTGATCGTCTTCCCAATGGACGAGCCCATTTCCGGGAGCCGCTTGGGTCCCCAAATCAGGAGCGCGATGAGGGCCAGAGGGAGCAAATCCCACCAGTGAAAACCGCCTAACATAATCTTTCGCTCCATTCCCTAGGGCGAGGTGCTGGCATTCTCCAAAGACCTTGCCATCTGTTCACCTCTATTCAGCGATTATAGTACATCGTGAGGACATCGGGTAGCACAACTGGCTTTCCTTTTCTCAAGATACGAGTGACGGCATGCCCGGTAACACGATGACCCAGACCTGGAATACGTAGCAAAGAGCGTTCCAGATCGTCTACTCTGCACATCCCAGAGCAGGAAGCAAAAAACGACCGTCCTAATGTTGACTATTTTGCTAGGATATATGCACAATATGGAAGGCATCTCCATGAAAAGTCGTCTCAGATAGATCGTTGGTATCAGTATCGTCAGGCGGAAACCCTGACGGCGTTACTATCAGGCTTTGCTCTGAGGAGGGATTACCATGACAGACACAGCGGCAGGTATAGCCACAGGCGCGGCGACAGCCACGGCGACCTACGCCCATCCCGACGTGCTAGTCACGACCGAATGGGTCGCGCAGCATCTCGATGATCCGACCGTGCGTATTGTCGAGGCCGATGAAGATCCGCTTTTGTATGAGGCGGTGGGCCACATCCCCAACGCCGTCAAGCTCGACTGGCATGTTGATGTGCAGGACCCGGTGCGACGCGACTTTGTGAATAAGGCCGCCTTCGAGGCGCTCCTGAGCCGTTATGGCATCGGCAACGACACCACTGTCGTCTTCTATGGCGACAAGAACAACTGGTATGCCGCCTATAGCTACTGGCTCTTCAAGCTCTATGGCCACCGCGACGCCCGATTGATGAATGGCGGGCGTACCCTCTGGGAGGCCGAGAATCGCGCCTACACCAAAGATGTTCCGCAGTTCGCGCCAACCAGCTACACCGCGCAGGAGGCGAATCTAGCCATCCGCGCCTTCCGTCGCCAGGTTGAGAGCCTGCTGGAGAGCAGCCAGGTGAGCGGTGGCAGCGCGGCGCTGGTGGATGTGCGCTCGCCCGATGAGTACACCGGCAAGCTGGTGCATATGGTGAACTACCCGCAGGAGGGCGCCTCGCGCGGCGGCCATATCCCCGGCGCGCAGAGCATCCCCTGGGCGACCGCAGCCAACCCGGATGGCACCTTCAAGTCCGCCGAGGAGCTGGAAGCTATCTATGGTGGCAAAGGTATCACCCCGAATAAAGAGGTGTTCGCCTACTGCCGCATTGGCGAGCGTTCGGCGCACACCTGGTTTGTGCTGACCCAACTGCTCGGCTATCCCAATGTGCGCAACTACGACGGCTCCTGGACGGAGTGGGGCAATCTGGTCGGCGCTCCGATCAAGCAGGGCGAAGACGCCTGAGACTCCGTTGCCTACCCATACGCGGTATACTGATAAGGCGGCCCATCGAGGATTCTCCGGTGTGCTGCCTTGCCCGTCTCATCACGATATCATGTCTCATATATCCGCATGTGAATGCAATTGAGAGCATTGAAGAAAGGGCCATCATTCTCATGAATATGGATCGCCAGGAAGCCATTGAATTTCTCGTGGATCACTACAATAATCCGCGCAACCGCGGCGCGCTCGAAGACGCCGATATCGATCAGGTGGGCGGCAATCCGGGCTGCTCCGACCGCGTGGAAATGTATGCCAGAGTGGACGCGGACGGACATATTGAAGCGGTCGCGTTCGAGGGCGAGGGCTGCACCATCAGCATGGCCGCCGCCTCGTATGTGACCGAGATGGTGCAGGGGATGACGCTCGAAGAGATTGAGCAGCTCAGCTTCGAGACGCTGATCGACGACCTGGGGCGCGAGGTAGTGATGGCCCGCCCGACCTGCGCCACTGTCGCCCTCGGCACGCTGAAGCAGGGCGCGCACGAGCTACGCATGAAGCGTATGGCGGCAGAGAAATAGGGGATCCTTGCCTCGGCCATAAATGGCCGGAGTAGGCATTGTAAGGGCATAAATGCCCATCTATTACCCACCTTGGACTTATGATATTTTACTCGCTATTCAGGTGATCGCTGTGGCATACGCCGTGCGTCTGGGAGCCCGCGCAGGCGGGCTTTGCGGCCACAGGCCCATAGGCGCCAGCCGCCCGTGCAGCAATCACCTGAATTAGTTCCAAAACACCTTTCATGGCTGGTAAATCCAATGCCTATCCATCCCCGCGCTTGATGTACTTGTATGCCTCGGCGTACTCTATCTCGTGGCCATGCTTGCGTGCGCTGTTGGCCGTCTCTTTGGCCCAATCCCGCACCATGTCGGTCGGATCCCAGTCGCGCATCTGGCTCTTGTGCGCCTTGAGCGCCGCAGCCTTCTGCTCCAGATAGCCACCGATGTCCACCCAGCGATCAGGCTCGGACGTGCCGGAGATGTAAACCTCTTTCACCTCGTGCGGCTCCAGCCCCTCGGAGGCAAGCTCTGGGAAGGCCAGTCGCGTGCCCGCCACCGGAATGATCGCGCCCAGCGTCGCCTCGCCCGCGATGCGGTGATCGGGATGGTTGATATACCCCTGGCCGCTCCAGTAGCGCGTCGGATCCTGGCAGATCACCACATCCGGCTTCACCCTGCGGATCACACGCGCGATATCCGAGCGCAATTGCAACGTCGGCTCCAGCCGCGAATCCTGGTAATGCAGGAAGATGACCGGATGCTGCACGCCCAGCGCATTGGCGGCGTCCTGCGCCTCCACCTGGCGTTTCGCGGCAAGCTGCTCGCTGGTAATCTCCTTGTCGCCCTGGTCGCCCGCCTGACCGTCGGTAATCAGGCAGTAATAAATATCGCGTCCCTCGGCGGCCCAGCGTGCCAGCGTTCCCCCGCTGCCAAACTCGCCGTCGTCGGGGTGCGCCATCACGATGAGCACGCGCCGGGGCGCGGTCGTCTTCTGCTCTTCCGGTGTTTCCGCCGTATCAGTCATGTTTTCTCCTCAGCAACTGGCCGCGGCGTCATCGGCGACACCGCCTCTGCTACACAAAGTATAGCGTCTACCTCCGCCTCCTGTCAGCGCGCCCGGCTCGCACACCCCTCACGACTCTTCAGCACAATCGCGCACCCAAAATGTGAATATTCACACTTTCACAGGCCAATGAACGGAGTATGCTGGTTATAGCATCTTTGGTTATACTGGCGAGGGTCACGAGCCATCATCCGTCATTGTTCTTCTCGTGACGCTCTTGAAAGGAAGTACGTTATGTTTCTGGGCCGTACCGTACCTCACGCGGGCGTCTTCAAACGTCTGTCTCCATCTATCCTGGCGCTGGGGCTGCTGGCGGCGCTGCTCACACTCTCCGCCTGCGCCATGAGCACAAGCGGCACGGGTGATAGCGTCCCAACCACCACCACCGCGCCAACCGCGACGACGGCTCCCACGGCAACCAGCAGTTCAGGCGGGACTGGTGGTCAGGCGGTTGTCGTCTATTTCTCGAAGCATCCCGATTCCGATAGCAACGTGAACGCGGTCTTTGCGGTCAACCGCTTCTCGCCGGACCTTGGGGTGGCGAAATACTCGCTCCAGCAGCTCATTGCCGGACCAACAGCCGCCGAGGCCGGGGCGGGCTTCTACACCGAGCTCACCGCGTCGCTCTCAGGCGCATCCAACTGTGGCGGGGCCGACTTCCAGCTCTATCCCAACCATAAAGGCACATCGGTCGCCGAGACAGGTACCATGACGATCAAGTTCTGCCGGACCATCCAGCTTGCCGGTGATCTCACTGGCTCGCGAATCGCCGCCGAAATCAACAAGACGATGTTCCAGTTCTCCAACATCCACAAGGTCATCATCCTGACCAAAGATGGCGGCTGCTTCAACGATTTCCAGGGCGCTAACGCCTGTCTCAGTTAACAATCAGCACAGTTGCGCGCGGCATCGCCCGCGTCATAGAAAGGCAGGGGCAGCCATGAAAAAATGGCCCGTCTCTGCCGTCGTTCGTCTAACAACAATGTCCCGGGAATCTCACAAGCGCATCCCAAATGCTCATCCGTTTGGGCGCACAAGAACAAGTTGCCCGCTCTCTTCGTCAAGTATAATGGTGAGCCATCTCAGCCATGCCTTAGGAACCAGTCTGGCTACGAGTCGGCCCTAGTATGCTACGATTCCAGTTCGACGGAAAATAGACGTAGTGCTATCGAAATAGACATATCCGCCAGGCACGGTTTGTGCCAGCAGCCGTGCACAAGGCATATCTGCGACGCTTAAGGATATGGGGAGAACATACACCATGGATGATGAGACGAGGCGCTACGGCTCGCTGCGGTCAGGAGGCTCGATACCGCTTGCTATCGGCGCGCCTGATATCAGCCAGGAGGATACAATCATCTCCCGTGGTGTTACCACGAACGACCTCTGGCGCGGGCGTGTCACACGGCGACTTCCGCCACAGCGGTCGCTTCCTCCATGGGCTGTCCCGGTGATCGTCGCGGTCTTGCTTGCCATCCTGCTGCCCAGTATCCTGGGAATCGCCTCGGTCCTCGCGGATTATACGTCGCTCAAGAATCTGGGCGAGTCGGGTATGCATCATCTGCTTGCCGCCAAATCCGATCTCTCCGGCATCCTCGGTGGTATCTCCTCCAACAACGCTCTCTCTTCGCTGCTCAACGACAACGCGATGGGAGACGCGCCATATACCTACTTTGTGCAGAGGCAGGGCGGAACATCGAATCAGGTCAACGTGACCATTCATCCCGCGTCGAATATGCCCAAGTCTGTCAAGACCAAGAACTACCAGCTCACACTTAATACCAACACCGCGCTCACGCTCGGCGGCACCCCGCCAACAAGCGCCACGGCGACTCCGACGCCCACCCCGAAGCCCGGCGCCACCGCTACCGCGACGCCATCGGGATCGGGCAACTCGGGCTTTTCCTTCGACCCAGCAGCCGTCAACCGTGCCGTCACCGAGCTTCACCTTGCGCAGAAGGACTTCCAGTCGCTACGCACCAAGCTTGCCAATCCCGACTGGGTGCTCTCGCTTGCGCCTCGCGTGCCCGGCGTTGGCTCACAGGTCAATACCGCGACAACGCTGGCCAACATCGGCTACGACGCGGCCTCGCTGGGTGTGGTGCTGGCCGACTCCGCGCAGCCGTTGATCACCCGCCTCCATACCGCATCAGAGGCGGGCAATGGCAATAGCGAACTGATCACCCAGAGCGATGTTGAATCACTGCAAGCCGGGCTGGCGCAGGGCCAGATCTACTTCAACCGCATCCAGCAAGACCTGGCGGGAGTCCAGGTGAGCAGCCTGCCAATCAGCGCCTCGCAGAAGGCCCAGGTGAATGAAGTCATCGCGCTGATGCCGCGCTTCAAAGACCTCTTTCCGCAGGCAAGCTACTACATTGGCCTGGTTGGCTGGGTGTTGGGGGCAGACGCGCCGCGCCACTTCCTGGTGCAGACGCTGGATAATGGTGAGCTACGCGGCACCGGTGGTTTCGAGGGATTCTACAGCATTCTGACCATCGACCACGGCAAGGTCAGTCCGATTACGCTGCTGCGCGCCAACGACATTGACTATGGCAAGGCGGGCTGTGGCAAGGGCGTAAATAACTGGGCCATCAACAACCCGGCGCCCGCCGCGTATCGCTCCTGGTGGCCATTCGCCAACTGGGGGCTGCGCGACGCCAATCTCAACTCCGATTTCCCAACGTCGGCAAAGCTCATCATGAACGCCTATAGCCACGAGTCGTGCACCAACGTGGACGGCGTCATCCAGTTCACGCCGGATGCCATCGCGAGCGTCTTGCGCGTGACCGGGCCGCTAGTGGTGCCGGTCTTCAATGAGACGGTGACAGCGGATAACCTCGAAACCAAGATTCACTACTACGAGGAAAGCGAAGCGGGCATCGCCAGGGCGCAGGCGCTCTTCAACGACTTCAATCCCGCCGACCGGAACAAGATTCGCACGAAGTTCACCGAGGCCGTCCAGCAGTTGCTCGAAACGCACGTGCGCCATCTGCCCAAGAGTGAGCTGGTCCCGCTGGCGAAGCAGGCTCTGGCTGACCTGCGCTCGAAAGATGTGCAGGTCTACGTCAACAATACCGGCGTCGAGTCGCAGCTACAAAAGCTGCACGCCGACGGCGCGATTGATACGACGCCTAACGTCGACGGTCTCTTCGTCTCGCAGGTGAATGTCAGTGTCTCGAAGGCGTCGCCCTATATCGCCACAGCGATCAGTGACAACGTGACGCTCGACACGAAGGGTGGCGCAACGCATCATCTGAACATCGCAATCAAGAATAATTCAGCGGGGCAGCCCATCGCCGGATTCCCGACCTACCGCGACTACGTGCGCGTCTACGTGCCCGCAGGTGCGCAGTTGTCGTATGCCGATGGTTTCGACACCGGGAAGCTGATGTGCGTCGCCCCCACGCCGCCGCCAACTAATCCCAACCCACCCAACCCACCGAATCCACCTAACCCGCCCACGACCACGGCTCCTACCTGCGGGTCGAATCCCTACCCTAACGGCGAGCGTGTCTGCCCAGCCGGACAGTACCTGCCGCCGAAGGACAGCCAGAGCGGCTACCTCGTGCAGCCCGGCAATAAGCCTGGCACGCTGAACAAGGTTGGCTATCCAACCGCGACGAAGAGCGACGTCCCCGGCCTGACGATGTGGGGCGGCTATGTGGTGATCCCGCAGTCCTGCACCGCCACGCTCTCGCTGAACTACTATGTGCCCAACGTGGTGAATCTCCAGGCGGCCACCGGCGCGCAGACAACACCAACGACAACCACCGCGCCAACCGGCGATATGATCGATCCCCGGCGGCGCGGCCTGGCATAGCGCACGATAAAAAGCCCCTCCCCATGGTGCTGGAGAGGGGCTGGAGCGAGGGATACTTCTCCGCTAATCGGTATTGTCCATCCCTTGGCAGACCTCGAAGAGGAACCACGTCCGGCGCTCGGTCTGGTCGATGATGACCTCCAGCTCGCTCGCCGTCGCGTAATCGCGGTTCTTTTCACACACCTCATGGGCAGCGCGCTGCATCTTCGCTATGTGCGCGTTGTCCTCCATCAGGCGTCGCGCCATCTCGCCTGGCGCGACAAACTCCTCGTTGTCATCAGTGATGGTCTGTAGCTCGCTGATATGACTGATGCTGCGAATCGTCGTGCCGCCCACGCGCCGCACACGCTCCGCCAGGATGTCTATCGAGGCGAAAATCGCGTCGGCATGCTCGTCGAAGAGCAGGTGATAGTCGCGGAAATGCGAGCCAGAGAGATGCCAGTGGAAGTTCTTGGTCTTCACATACAGGGCAAATGCGTCCGCGATGAGCGGATTGAGCGCCTCGGTGATTGCCTGCGTCTCCTGTGCCGTCAGATCAGTTTTGGTGGCCAGCTGTTTCGCGGCGGGATACGCCTTCACATGGCCGTTGGTATGCGTGCGGGTCGCATGGTGTGTCTGCGTCGTCATGACAGTCCTTTCTCGTCAGGCTTATTCACGTCTGAATCCAGTCTATTGCGTTCTCGTGATGGCGTGTGGATGATTGCATCACCCGCGTCACCAGCGCCAGCACAATCACAGCACAAAACATGCCGCTGAAACAGGCAGACGCCCTTCTCTATCCATCAACAAGGCGCCATCTGGCTACCGGTTGGCGGCCTTTTCACGACCCCCGACAACACGCGCGATGATCGTGGTGAAGATCGAATAGAGAATCGAACCGAAAACCACTGCCCAGAAGCCGTTGACCGAGAATCCCGGCACGACCGCCGACGCAATCCAGAACAGGAACGCGTTGATGACGAGCAGGAACAGGCCGAGCGTCACGATGGTAATTGGAAACGTCAGTATCTTGAGGATTGGCCCAACCACCGCGTTGAGCACGCCAATCACCAGCGCCGCGACGATAGCCGCTCCCCAAGTGACCTGAATGCCGCTCAGCAGCCACGCGACGACAATCAGCGCAACGGCGTCAAGACCCCATTGCACCAGAATCCGCAACAAACTCATGGTATGAACTCCTCCACTTGAACGCGCCGCCTCGCCGCCGAGCTTGCGACCGACCTGCTTGATTGTCCTTGCGCCGTGTGATACATTCCGTCTATACGGCTGTGATGGGAATCGTCTGGTTGTCGCCTGCGATACAGAGAGCGGCGCGCATGCTGCGAGCGCCGCCGCGGGCCAGCCCGACAGACCTCCCAGAGCCACACGGTGAACGCGCGTCAATACCGCGTGATGCGCGCGCTGCGTAGCCGTCGTCGGGATGCGCCCGTTAGCGCGCGGACGGTCAGCGTGGCATTACGTAACAACATGTAACATCGCCGCCACGCCTGGCCAACAGAGGCCTCGCTCATACCAACATTACGAAGCGAGGCGAATGGTGGTGGCACCACGAGTCGGCGCGTTAGCCCTCGTCCTCCAAAATACTGAGGATGAGGGCTTTTTGTATGCGCATTCATGCTCCCCTCCCGACACAGGGAGGGGCTGGGGGAGAGGTCCGCAATGGATGATGACGACGATACCGGGGACGCCAATCTGGGGGAAGACGCCTGAGACATATACGCCTGTCTGGCTGGCCTGCCAGGGCGTCCTTCCCAAGATGCACACGCACGGCAGGCCACCAATAACACCCAACAGGAGTATCTCTCATGACTTCCTCACCTTCATCCTCATCCTCAGCCTCAGCGCCATCGGGCGGTCGTATCCGCTCCGTCGAGGTTGCCGCACACGTTGGCCAGCGCATCCAGGTGGCGGGCTGGCTCCATGCGCTGCGCCGCCTCGGGGGGATCAGCTTCCTTATCCTCCGCGACGGCTGGGGCATCGTCCAGGTCGTCGCCGCCAGCGATGAGGCGCTGGCCCCACTCCGCGAAGCACAGGCTGGCCCAGAAAGCGTCTTGCTGGTCGAAGGCGCCGTCGCCACAGCCAGCCAGGCCCCCGGCGGCATCGAGCTGCACGAGCCGCATATCACCGTGCTCACCGCCGTCACCGAGACACCGCCTATCACCCTTGGCAAACGCGAGCTGAAGGCCAGCCTGACTACCACCCTCGACGAGGCGGTGATCGCCAACCGCCATCCCACCCGCCGCGCTATGTTCCGCCTGGGCGCCGGCGCGATGGCCGGCTTCCGCGAGACGCTGAGCGCGCGTGGCTTCACCGAGATCCAGACGCCCAAGCTAGTCGAGCTCGGCCACCGAGAGCGGCGCGAACGTCTTCACGCTGGACTACTTTGGACGGCCCGCCTACCTGGCGCAGAGTCCGCAGTTCTACAAGCAGATCATGGTTGGCGTCTTCGAGCGCGTCTTCGAGGTTGGACCGGTCTTTCGCGCCGAGCCGCACGACACCACGCGCCACCTCAACGAATACGTCAGCCTGGACGTGGAGTTCGGCTTCATCGAGAACCATTTCACAGTGATGGCGCTGTTGCGCGACGTCATCGCGCGGCATGATGGAGCGGCTCCGCGCGACCAACGCGCCGAACTGGCGCTGCTGGGCGTGGACGATGCCGGCGGTTCCCGCCGAGATCCCGCATATCCAGTTTGCCGAGGCGCAGGAACTGATTCTGCGCCGCACGGCGATCGATGTGCGTGGCGAGCCCGACCTCTCGCCGCAGGACGAGCGCTGGCTGGGCGAGTGGGCGCAGCAGCTGAGCATGGCAGCGACTTCCTCTTCGTCACGGGCTACCCGATGGGCAAGCGGCCATTTTATACCCATGCCGACCCGGCAGCACCCGGCATACTCCAACTCGTTTGATCTGATCTTCCGCGGCACGGAGCTGGTGACGGGCGGCCAGCGCCTGCACCGCTACGCCGACTATCTCGCGGCGCTGGAGCGGGCGCGCATCTGCCCATGGAGCCGTTCGCGGAATACCTGGAGGCGTTCCGCTACGGCATGCCGCCGCGAAGGCGGTTTCGCCATCGGCCTGGAACGCCTGCTGATGCAACTGACGGGCCTGCCATCGGTCAAGCTGGTGACGCTCTTCCCGCGCGACCTCAACCGCCTCAGACCATAGCACTCGCGGCATGACAGGCCCTGTCAATGGCGACAGAGCATTTGCTGCCTCGCACGCGCCGAATACTTGCATACCGCGAAGCGATGTATTAGATTCGCCCTATAGCAGTATGGTTGTTTTTTGCGCGCGCAGGCGGCGAACAAAGGAGCGCGAACCATGAGCGACACCACTGACAATGACCATGCCCTCTTGCCCTTCGATGAAGAACAGGCATCGGAAACAATCCGCCGTGTCTGGCACGAGGAGCGCTGGTTCTTCAGCGTGATTGATGTGGTGGGGCTGCTGACAGAAAGTACGTATCCCAATCGCTATTGGTCTGATATGAAGCAGCGCATACAGGATGAGGGATTTCGTGAAGTTTACGCAAACTGTCGGCAACTAAAAATGCTCGCACCAGATGGCAAGTTGCGTGAGACGGATTGCGCCGACTTTAGCACAATCGCTTCACTCCTCTTTTCCCTACCTGCCTGGCAACGGCGACATGGACGGCCGTTGCGCGAACTGGACACTCTGGTGAGTCATGGTGATGGAAATTCGGGTATTTATGCAATAACCAATGCCTTAACCCAAGAGCGCTATATTGGAAGCAGTAATAATATGGCTGCGCGCATAAATCAGCACAAAGCGCTCTTGCGCCAAGGGAAACATCATGCGAAGTCGTTGCAAGAAGCCTGGATGAGCTTGGGCGAAGAGGCTTTCCGCTTTGAGGTCTTAGAGGAATTATCAGATACTAAGCTTTTGGAAGTCGTTGAGCAACGTTATCTTGATGCAGAGCAGCCAACTTACAATAATGCTCATACAGCACAAAATAACTCGACTCTCCCCCAAATGTCCACGGAGCGCCTTCGTCGTGTGCTATGCATCCTCTATGAGATGAGCGGGTTCGGTACAACCAGCCCCATTTTTGCACTATTCGCGACGCTATTCTCATGGGCGCGCGCGCCCATGCCCAAATTTCTCCTTGATACTGGATGCGGAGCAACTTGGCGCGACCATGTACGCGGAGTTGAGGGGGTTTATCCAGGCGGCAGAGGGGATGATAGCGTGAGCGACAATAATGAGAATGATGCGGAGCGACAACTCATCCCCTCTGTCATGAAACCCCACGATGATACCCCTCCGATTCGACATGTATGGCATGCGGGGAAGTGGTACCTCAGTGTGGTGGACGCGATACGAGTGTTCACCAATACGCGACAACCCCGCACCTACTGGAGCACGCTGAAGCGGAGATTGACGCGGAAGGAAGGGTTCGAGGATCTGCGTACAAGAATCCTGCGGTTGAAAATGGAGGCGCCCGATGGCAAGCAGCGCCTGACCGATGCCGCCGACGCCGAGACGCTTTTCCGCATCATCCAGTCGATCCCTAGCCCGAAAGCTGAGCCGTTCAAGCAATGGCTGGCGAAGGTTGCGCGCGAACGCCTTGACGAGATGGAGAATCCCGAACTGGCCGCTGATCGGATGCGCCAGCAATACCGTGCCCTTGGCTACGACGACGAGTGGATTGATCGCCGCCTACAGGGAATCGTCATCCGCGATGAGTTGACGCATGAGTGGCACGAGCGCGGCGCGAAAGAGGGCAAGGAGTTTGCGTCGCTCACGAACACCCTGCATACTGGTACATTTGACGTGTCGGCGAGCGAACACCACAGCGTCAAGCATATTGGGCAGCGCCAGAATCTGCGGGACTCCATGACGACCATGGAACTGCTGTTGATGGCGCTGACGGAAGAAACAGCCAAAGAACTCCATCAGACACGCGATAGCCAAGGGTACGGCGAGCTTCATCGCGATGCCGGAGAGGCTGGAGAAGTTGGCGGCGCGACACGGCGCGACATCGAGGCGCGGACTGGGCGTCCCGTCGTCAGCGGCGAGAACTATTAAACGCTGCGTCAGGGCAGACAGCGCGAACTCCAGAGTCCCCTTTTCTCGGACGACACCGCGGACAAGCCATAGACGAGCGCGCAGGTGAGGCCGTGTCGCGCTCTGGCAAATCAACCGCCCGGCCCTCGCAGCATCGCCCAGATGTGCGGTTCGCCGGGCACAGCATCCTCGGCGACGACCCGAAAGCCGTAGCGCTGGTAGATTCTGAGATTCGCCGGGTTCTCAGTTTCCAGGTAGCCGGGCAGTCCCGCCGCATCCATCCGCGCCAGCATCGGGCGTAAAAGCCGCGACGCGACCCCCTGGCGCTGATGCGCTGGCTCGACGCCAATCTGCGCGAGATACCAGTGTGGCTCCGGCGCATAACGCTGGTGCAGCGTGTGCGCCCGACCCTCCACGGTCGCCAGCCGTCGCAGCACCGGCCAGGGCAACCGCAACGGCGCAACAAGCATGCCCGCGCGCAGCAGTCGCCGCAAGGTATACGTCGCGTGGCCCGGCGGGAGCCACATAGCCGCGCCGGAAAATTCCGCTGTCGTCGTGTACACCTCGCCATAGCGGCAGCCGTAGCGCGCATTCGGGCCCATCAACGTCGGCAGCAGTCGGCGGCGCTGTTGGGCATCGGGGATGGCGTAGCGCATCAGCGGATCATCCTGGAACGCGCGGGCAAAGATCCGAGCGATGCGGCGCGCGTCCGGCATTCCAGCACGCGCAAGACCATGGAGATCATCGCTGTCCATTGCGGTCACGCCTCCTCTCATTGCCCCATCTGCTCCGCATGATAGCGCTGATGGCGCTGATGGCGCGGAATAAGGCCTCTCAGCGAGTGAGCCAAGAAAAATCAGGTATATACCTGATAGCCCCACCCCGGTGAATCAGGTACACTTTTAGGTGTGCCAGTAGCAGAACAGCCATCCCATGCGCTCGCGGGCTGCCTCATGTTGGCTCGCCGCGCCCGCGCCGAGCGTTGGCTGCCGCTCCGATTTTTCTCCGCGCTGCATCCTCGTGCAGTCGCCGTTCGTTTTGAACAGCAACAGAATAACGCGAAATAACGCGAATCGGCTGGTAGCGGAGTGCGAGGCGAGCGTTGCGCGCGCCCGGCGAAACTGGTATGATAGCCTGTGCCTTTCCAGCATTGCTGGATATCAGCCGTTATCTGGCTGGTATCTTTGGGCGTTGGCATGGCACGCTCGTCCAAGTCGGACTAAAATAGCGCGCAGTATTGCAATCGTCATAGGTAATTCGTTATCGTCACCCGGCTGAGTGGGAAGCTCTGTCGAGCCTTTCCGGTTCGGCCCAGCTACTTCATTCTGAACCCGCGCGCTGGCGCGACCGTGAGGAGGCAGTGTGAGCACAATGAATCGGGGTCTGCTGGATCGGGTTTGGAACTCCGTCACGGAAAGCCAGATCTGGCGGTCCATTTTCCGGCACGGCTATCCAGACACCCCCCTCAATCAGTCACTGGTGATGATGGGGAATGTGTTCCTCCATCTGCACCCGGTCAAGGTCAGCCGCAAGGCGATGAAGGTCACCTACACCTGGTGTCTCGGTGGACTCTCATTCTTCCTCTTCCTGGTGCTGACGATCACGGGCGTCTTCCTGATGTTCTACTTCGTCCCCGAGCAGAGCGTCGCCTACTCCGACATCCAGCAGATCAACAGCGCGATTATGTTTGGCCAGTTGGTGCGCAACATGCATCGCTGGGCGGCCCACCTGATGGTGGTCACGGTCACGCTGCACATGATTCGCGTCTTCTACCACGGCGCCTATAAGCCACCGCGCGAGTTCAACTGGGTCATCGGCGTTGTGCTCTTCCTGACGACCCTGCTGCTCAGCTTCACCGGCTATCTGCTGCCCTGGGACCAGATTGGGTACTGGGCGATCACCGTCGGCTCGAACATGGCCAGCTACGCGCCATTGCTTGGCGCGCAGGCCCACAACATCCTGACCGGGCAGCCGGTGGGGGTTGGCCAGCCGACGCTCATTCGCTTCTATACATTGCATGTGATTGGCCTGCCGCTGGTCGGCGCGGTCTTGATGGCCGTCCACTTCTGGCGCATCCGCAAGGATGGTGGAGAAGCTGGGCCGCCACCGCCCTCGAAGCGCGAGATCGAGGCAGCGCGCGCCGAGCAGGCCGGAGCCTCGCAGCCGACACACGCGGGTTCGCTTAACTAGTCGCGTATCAGCCCGGAGCCGTCTGCCCCACACAGGGTCAGGCGGCGCATGCTGAAGGAGAAACCGATGGCAACAACCGAGCCACGCCCGACTCGCACCGAGAATGGCGCCAATGGGAATGGGGCAGCCGGAGCGACACAGAAACGGTATCGCACGCTGGCTGTGGTCAAGCAGGAGGCAGTCACCCGGGTTGAGAAGCAGCTCGAAGATTCGGTCTTCGTCTGGCCGCATCTGCTCGTGCGCGAGTTCCTCGCCGCGGTCATCATGACGATGGTGCTGACGCTCACCTCACTCGCTATCAACGCGCCGCTACGCGAACACGCGAACCCGAACCTGACGCCAAACCCGGCGAAGGCGCCATGGTACTTCCTGGGTCTGCAAGAGATTCTGCACTACTTCCCGCCGACGGTGGCAGGCGTGCTGATTCCGGGCTTTGTGCTGGTGGGGCTGGCCATCCTGCCCTATATTGATCGCAACCCCAGCCGCGCCTTCGAGGATCGCAAGCTCTCCATCGCGCTCTTTACGATCTTCGCGGTCTTCTTTGCCGTCGTGACACTCGCCGGCAGTTTCTTCCGCGGTTCTGGCTGGCAGTGGATCTGGCCGTGGCAGGGTGTCTTCTTTGATCTGTAAGCCACTAGTTCACCTGATCCGGGCGCGCGGGCAAGTCGGCGCTACAAGACTGAGGATATCGCGATGAGCACAAGGTACGACGATACGACACGGACACCACAGGAATACGAGGTGCTGACCGGCGGTGGCGCTGAGTCTGCGCAGGTCGCCAAACGCGGCATCAGTCGGCGCCAGATGCTGCGGCGCGCCACCGGCATGAGCCTTGGTCTCGTCGGCGCCATGGCCGGTCTCGGCTCGCTGATGATGCTCTACCCCAATCTGGCAGGGCAGTTTGGCGCGCCGATCACGCTCAGGAATAAAGCCGTCTATATCCCCGCTGAGCAGAAGGACATGCTGCTCGATCAGAAGGGTATGTTCTACGAATCGAGCGGGAAGTCCTACATCATGCATCTCAAGTCCGGCGGCACCACGCAGTTCCTCCAGTCCGGCGTTGCGCTGGCCAATTCCATGGAGGCGCAGGACTGGCTCAAAGATGGCGACACCTTCTGGCTGGCGCTTTATCAGGTCTGTGTGCATCTGGGCTGTAAAGTGCCATTCCGCGACGACTGCAACAGCTTCAAGTGTCCGTGCCACGGCTCCCACTACAACATCGATGGCGAGTATATCGATGGCCCGGCGCCGCGCAGTCTGGACCGCTTTACGATGTCATTCGATAGCAGCAGCAACGTCGTCGTGGATACCGGCAAGCTGAATCAGCATGTCGAGCGCCCCGACGTGGGAACACGCGTGCTGCGGCTGCCCTATGTGCCGGTCTGCTCGGCGCAGTAGATTTGTAGTCGTTCTTCTGAAGCGTCGTCTCAAGAGTTGTCGAAGAGTCATCAGACGCCTAGACGTGAGGTCACTATAGATGCAGACTAGTCGTAATCCGGGGCTGTTCGCCATAGCGATTGGGGTCGCGCTGGCGATACTCTTCGCGCTGCTGGGCTTTACCAGCGTACTCGAAGGACGGCTGGCCTTTGGGCTGGCGGCCATCTGTGTGATCGTGCCGATTCTGCTTTACATCTTCTACTCGCGTGGCAGCGCCATTACGCGCAGCGGCTATGCGGCACTCATCCTCACGCTGGGAATCGGTCTGATCATCCCCCTGCTTATGGTAAACCAGCAACAGGCGCAGGCCGACCGGACCGCCGCCCTCTACGATCAATCACTCCAGCGCGGCGCGGCGCTCTTTGGCCAGTATTGCGCCACCTGCCACGGCTTCCAGGGGCAGGGCATCGCCGGGCCGAAGCTCAATAACAATCCCGATCTGAACAAGTTTACCAACGACGACATTACCCGCATCATCTCGGCTGGCATCCCGGCTAATCCGGCGAATCCAACGGTTCTTGCAATGCCCTCGTGGAGTAACCGCTACGGCGGCTCGCTCACCGATGATGATATCGCCTATCTGTTGGCGTTTATTCGCTCGTCGGACCCGGCGTATCTCAAGCAGAATAACCTGCCCACAACCAATGGCTTTGGTTATGTGCTGGGCACACTGACGAACCCGACCCAGATTGCCGACTACAACAATCAGTTGAAGACCGGCAGCAAACCACCAGCGAACCAGTTCACCGATATGTCCAGCCAGCAGGCGGTCACAATCCCGATTGAAGACTCCACGAGCAATGCGTCGGGGTTCGATTTCACGCCGCCGAACATCATCATCAAGGTGGGCACGACGGTCACGTGGGAAAACAAGACGGCGCAGCCGCACAACGTCTTCCCGCGCCAGGGAAGCACTCCACCAGATGCGTCCTTCAAGTCGCCACCGGTCATCAATGCGCAGACGGGCACGTATTCGTTCACGTTTACCAAGGTAGGAGAGTATCCATACTACTGCGCCATTCACCCGGCAATGTTGGGATGGGTGTCGGTCGTAGCATAGCGTAGTGGCATAGCGTTTCGATATCGCGTGTTGGTGTCGCCTGGTGGGCGCCTCTTGGAGTATCGCCGGGCGAGACCAACACTGCCCGCGAAGGGGATCGCGCGGCGTTGGGCGCGGACCGGGGCAATCGGGAATCATTTTCTGAAAGGGACTGTGACCCATGCAATTAAGGGCGGCGAACTCCGTGCGTGAACACGAAAAGCCGATGTCCTGGGCGAGGGCAATCGTCATCGCGGTCGGCTTCTTCTTCGTGACGGCAATCTTGCTTGGCCAGATTCCAAGCTTCGTCTTTGTCGTCTCGACCCTCTCGACCCTGGCGCGCATGGAGCAGAGTTTCCTCGCGATGGGGCTGCTGGCGCTGGGCATCGGCCTGATCTGCTTTACGGTCTCGTTCCTCTACGACGTGAAGCCGGTGCTCCCCTGGCCGCTTTTCTTCGTGGGCGGCGCGGCGCTGGCGGTCATCGGCCTGTTCATCCTCTATCAGGTGCGCGTCGGCATCCATACGACCGGCTTCTTTGGCGCTGGCTGGTCGGAATACCTCCCCGACAAATTCGTGGATGTCAAGACTGGGACGACGACATTCTGGCCGTCGGATAACCCCGGCTATCTCTTCCACCCGGCATGGTTCCAATCACAAAGCATCGACCTCTCGGCTATCGGTATCATCGCGCTCTTGACAGGCCTTGGCATCGCCTCGGTGGCTGCCCTCAATCCGCTGGTGCTCTCGGGCAGGCTGCTCGGCCCCATGCGCGATCTGCTGGTGCGACTGAGCATCGGACTGGCCATCGTGATCGCGGCGCTCTGGCTGACGATCAACACCTTCGCGGCAAAGGCGATATCGTCCCCGCCGACGGCGACCACGCAGGCATCATCAACATGATGTTATTCCTCGGGCTGATCCTGGCGCTCTTCGGGCTGGAGGTCTGGCTACTGCCAGTCATGACGGCCAATCGCCAGCAATTCATGCCCGCTGTGTATCTGCACGGTGTGGTTGGGCTGATTGGCATGGTAGCCGTGCCACTGCTGATTATCTGGGTGGTCCTCTATCCCGTCGTGAACCTGATCCATAACCTGGATAGCGCCCAGTTCTTCGTGCAGTGCTCGCAGAAGACCGAGATTCCCACCTCCTGTACATTTACGCCGTTCAGCGGCTACATCATCTGCGCCATCGTCTTCACCAACCTGTTCGCCATCCTGGTCGCGGGCCTCTATTTCTGGAGCACCCGCCGCAATACCGTTGTGCTCGGCGGCACGTTGGCGTTGATCTTTGTCGCCATTGCGCCGCTGGTCATCCACCTGGATCTCTCCACACAGATCCCGATCGGTATCCTGCTGGCGCTGGGCATCATCGTGCTTGCCTTCGTCTATACCTGGGCGACTCAACGTGAATTCGCGCCGACCGCGCCGCAGCAGCTTGGCTGCGCCGGGCAGTGGCTGGTATTGGGGACGCTGTTGCTCTTCTTGCTGATGGGCTTCGCGTTCTTCTCGCTTCCACTATATCTACGAGCTGGAGTCTGGCCTGATGTTCTTCTATCAGCCGGGGCTGGCGGACTGCATGACGCCTGGTGGATGCTCCTGCTGATGGGCGGGCTGGGCCTCTATCAGCTGGTCGTGCTGATGCGCCGCCGTTACCATCCGATGGGCAACTGGCGTAAATTTGGCCTCTGGGTCATCGCAATTGCGCTGGTGCTGATGGTGACGGCCGGGATCAACGGCTTCCAGATGACGTGCTGCAAAAGGGCATCGACGCGATGGATGGCTCGCACGCGATGTTCGTCACGGCCATCTGCTTCGCAATTGTCGGCATCGCAGCCTGCGCCATAGCGGCGGTACGCACGCGGTCGATCCCCTGGCTGGTGGCGATTCTGGTGAGCGTGTTCGTCGGCCTTGCGCTGGCCTTCGTCGCCTACAATCTGCCGACATCCGTATCCCGAGCTGGTCATCTTCGGCTTCGCACTGACGATGCTGGGCGCGTTCGCCTACACCGCCGCTGGCCCCGACCCAGAGGATGTCTATCTCAACGGCTACGAGGCCACTGAAGGGCGGTCACGGCGGCCACGCGCCCGTGAAGATGCGCTGTCCAGACGTAGTAACTCCGCAATACGGCCCGTAGCCAGCGATGGTTGCGGGCCGCCGCTTGTCTATGGCACACTATGGGAAAACGACACCCGATCAGGATTTGCCCCGATGACCGACCCGCAGGATACCGGCGCGTTTGCCCGCTTGGGCACAAGATTGCTCCAGGAGCATGCTGCTCCGCGTGTGGACGCTGCATGGCGGCATCTCCGCGCGGGTGACGGCAATTGAGCTTCAAGCACGCCGATGGCCAGACGCGGAAGCTGACCGTCCGCCAGCATGGCGCCGCCGACCTCGCCCGCAACCCACAGATGGCCGCCGACGAATTCGCGCTGCTGCGGATCGTGCATGATGCTGGAGTGCCCGCGCCCGCGCCGGTTTACCTCGATCAGTCAGGTGAGATGTTCGAGACGCCCGTCGTCGTCCTCGAATACATCGAGGGCGAGATCGGTGTTCGCGCTTGCGGATGCGCCCGACCTCCTGCCGCAGTTCGCCACGCGTATCTCGCGGCGATTCACCGGATAGACTGTGCGTCGCACGACATCACCTTTCTGCCGAGACCACGCCGCTCGCTGGTGGCAGCAACATCGGCAACCGGCCCCGCGGCGCTGGACGACTCGCTGGCTGAAGGGCGCATCCGCGACTGCGCTGGAGGCGGCGTGGCCCTGGCCGCAGCAGCAATCCATCCGGCCTGCTGCACGGCGACTATTGGCCGGGCAATATCTTATGGAGCGATGGGCGGCTCGTCGGCGTCATCGATTGGGAGGATGCTGCGCATCGGCGACCCACTGGCCGACATCGCCAACAGTCGACTCGATCTGCTCTGGGCAGTCGGCGAGGATGCCATGCACGATTTCACGCGAGTTATACGGCGGTAGCGCCCATTGACTGTCACCAGCCTGCCCTACTGGGATCTCTGCGCCGCTCTACGACATAGCCCGCAGATTCGCGACATGGGCCAGCGATGAGGTCGCCGAGGCGCGGATGCGGGAGCGACACGCTCTCTTCGTCGCGCAGGCGATGGAGCGGCTATCCCCTCAATAACGAGATGCATCTGAGACAGCACACGTCGTGGCGCGGGCGGCGGGCTAGCCAGAGGCGGCGCACGAGTGCTATAGTGATATCCCACCTGCTGAGGGATTGGCAGGGAAGGGCAAGCTGGCAAACTTGCGCTGTGCGACAATGTGGGAGTATATAGTGGTCAGTGGTCAATGTTGCACATGGAGGAGTGCCATGTCGCAGTTGAAGACAGCAGCCTCGAAATCATCATTTGCGGACTTTGCCAAGCCTTCGTCGCTTCCGCCAACGCCCCCCTATGTGCGTTGACTCCCTCAGAAGAGACACAATCTGCTATCGCGCCGCTGGATGTCGAGGCGGCGCTGCGTGGGAAGCCGTTGCGCGTGCTGTTCGTCGCCGCCGAGGCCGTTCCCTATGTGAAGACGGGCGGCCCGGCCGACGTCATTGGCGCACTCCCGCAGGCGTTGCGGAAGCTCGGGCATGATGTCCGGCTGGCGTTGCCCTTCTACAAGAGCGTTGATCCCGAACGGTGGCGTCTAGACGGTCGCGCGATGAGGATCTGGCGGTGCCGATGAGTCAGCGCTCCGAGCAGGTGAGGTGCGTGAGACGACCCGCGCCGATGGCATGCCTGTCTATTTCATCGATGCGCCTCATTATTTTCAGCGCGAGAAGATCTATGGCTACGGCGATGACGGCGAGCGCTTCATCCTCTTTTGCCGTGCCGCGCTGGAATTCGTCCGCTCGATGGGCTGGGCGCCGGATATCATCCACTGCCACGACTGGCACACCGCGATCATCCCCAACTGGACGCAGACGGTCTATCGAGACGATCCCCTCTTCGCCGACACCGCGACGGTCTACACCATCCACAATCTCGCCGCTCAGGGCAAGTTTGGCTATCGCATTCTGGAGGTGGCTGGCGTCGCGCAGGAGGGCTTCCTCTATTCGGAAGTGCCGGAGCTGGCCAATGTCGTTGACCTGATGGGCCGCGGCATCCTCTTCGCCGATGTCATCAATACCGTCAGCCCCAGCTATGCCCGCGAGATTCTGACACCAGAGTTCGGTGAGAAGCTCGACCCATTGCTGCGCGAACGCAAAGACCGGCTCTATGGCATCCTCAACGGCATGAACGCGCAGGAAAACGATCCCGCAACCGATACAGAGCATCGCATCCACCTACGACGCCTTCAGCCTGGAAAAGCGTCGCCCCAATAAGGCCGCCCTCCAGCGAATGGTGAATCTGCCGGTCGAAGAGTTTACCCCGTTGATCGGCATGATCTCGCGCCTGACCGACGAGAAAGGGCTCGACCTGCTGGAGGCGACCATCCTGCCGCTGCTGGAGCAAAATATCCAGCTGGTCGTCATGGGCATCGGCGACCAACACTATCACGAGATGTTCCAGCGGCTCGCATGCACTATCCGCGCCAGGTGGCGATACGGTTCACGTTCAACACCGAGCTGAGCCACCGGATTATCGCTGGCGCCGATATGCTGCTGATGCCCTCGCGTTTCGAGCCGTGCGGGCTGACGCAGATGCTGGCGATGCGCTACGGCTGCATCCCGATCGTGCACCAGACTGGCGGCCTGGCCGATACCGTGCAGGAGTTCGATCCGATGCTCAACATCGGCAACGGTTTCTGCTTCCAGCGCTACGACCCCTTCCAGTTCTTCGCCGCGTCGTGCGCGCGCTGGAGGCGTATCGTTTCACCGACAGCTGGGGCGACCTGATGCAGCGCGCGATGCTGGCCGATAACTCGTGGGCCGCCTCCGCCGAGCAATACGTGGCGCTCTACCGCCGCGCGCAGGAGCTTCGGCGCGTCTCAATCCGCGCGCACGGGGACGGCGATAGAATCGCTGTGACGTCATCGTGCGGGAATGCCGTTGGAGGACGAATCATGCAGGATGCGGACGCGGGCGTGCGAAACGATCACGCCGCCATCGACCAGCTACCGGCGATGCTCACGCCTGAGCATCGCCCACTGGCTGAGTCAGCTCTTCGAGATTGTGGAGACTGAGGGCGTGATTGTGCCGCCGCCGGAGATGGAGCCATGGCTGGCGCGCACCTTCGGCGAGGTCGAGGCGACGCTCCGCCAACGCGTTATCCGCGTCACCAACCGCTGGACCTTCGAGGGCGCGACCTTCAACCCGCTACGGTCGCGGCGACCTGGCAGCGGCGCGACCCAGGCCGCCATCAGCTCGCCGCCCAGGCTGGCCCGATGGATTTACCGACTGAGTTACGCGAACGCATCCAGGCGACCGAGGGCGACGACTTCTGCGACCCAGAGCATCGCACCCCCGCCGATAGCTTTGGGCGCGTGCGCGGGCGGCATGTGGTGACGGCGGCCAATGTGGCGAAGGCGGAGGGCTGGCATAGCGTTGCCATCTTCGACCGCCACGATCCGCTCGCCATCGACACCACGCTGATCGCCGATCTGCTCTCCGTCGCGGGCACATGGACGCGGCGGGCGCATGAGGCCGAGAATGACGCGCGCTACTTCTTCCTCCTGTGGAACTGCCTGCCACGCGCGGGCGCCTCACTGATCCACGGCCACGCCCAGATCACGCTGAGCACGAAAATGGCGCATGCGCGGGTGGAGTCGTGGCGGGCGGCGGCGGCGCGCTATCGGCAGGAGACCGGCGGCGACTACTTCGCCGACCTGGTGGCCGTGCACGCGGCGCTGGGGCTTGCCGTGCCCGTTGGGGAAACTACGTGAAGTTGTTTGCCTCGCTGACGCCCGCGAAGGAGCGCGAATTCGTGCTGCTGACCGACCCCTGGCGCGACGACGGCACGGTGGGCAGGCGCTCGCGCTGGACTCGCTGGCGGAGCCGCTGGCCGCCGCGCTGGAGGTGATGCTGCATAGCGCTGGGGGTGCGCGCCTTCAACGTCGCCATCTTCGGGCCACCGCTGCCCGGCGACCCGCGCGCCGCGGAGTGGGCGGGCTTCCCGCTGGTGGCGCGCTTCGTGGACCGTGGCAATCCCCTCGCCCCCACCTCTGACATCGCCGCGCTAGAACTTTTCGGCAGCAGCGTCATCGCCAGCGACCCCTTCGACGTGGCCCGCAGCCTCCGCGCCGGATAGCCCTGACTGTTTCGCGCTGGGTTACTCGGGATCGTGCCCGGCCAGCGGTTCCACCATCGGACGCATGCGAATCTCGACGATGCGCGCTCCGGCGGGCTGCGTCGCCATCAGCAAGACCGCCTCGGCAACCTCCTCAGCTTCGAGCATACCTGAGCTGGCCACGCCCTCTTCGGTGCGCCCGCTGCCGATAGCAAACTCGGTCTTCACGCCGCCAGGGCAGACGACGCCAACCTTGATCCCGCGCGGACGCAACTCACGGTCCAGCGCCTGTGTGAAACCTACCTGGGCAAACTTCGAGGCGCAATATGCCGCTTCCCCGGCAAAGCCCATCACTCCTGCCATCGACGACACATTGATCACCGTGCCAGCGCCACGCTCGATCATGCTCGGTACGGTATGCCGCGTAAAGAGGAACGTGCTGCGCATATTCGTATCCATCATCCGATCGAAGTCATCGGCGCTGGTCTCGACGAGGGGAGCGTAGATGCCCATGCCCGCGTTGTTGACCAGCAGGTCGATCTGACCCAACGTGTCGAGCGTCGTCTGAACCGCCTGACGGGCCGTCGTCTCTTCGCGCGCATCGCCCACAATGACCACACAGCGCCTTCCCGCCTGCCGCGCCTCGTTGGCGAACGTCGCCAGCCGCTCGCCACGCCGTGCGACAGCCGCTACATCCGCCCCCTCTGCGAGAAAGCGGCGGGCAATGGCCAGGCCGATCCCCGCGCTCGCGCCAGTGATCAGCGCCACCTTGCCATCGAGTTTACCCATCGCATTAGTCTCCCTCTAGTAGCCCATGTGTAGCCTATGCGCTACGATAAAGCTTCGTGAAAACAAACTCGCGGTGACCGAGCGCTTCCGCACAGGTAATCCGCCCGTTGGCGACGCGATCAATGAGCGCCATCAGTTGATCGCCCGCCGCGCGCAGCCCATATTCGCGCCACAGCAGCCCAGACACGTCCAGATCAATATGCTCGGCCATCGTCCGGGCCGTCAGCGGGTTCGCCGTAATCTTGATGACTGGCACAATCGGATTGCCGATGACGTTGCCCTGGCCAGTGGGAAAGAGATGAATCACCGAACGCGCCACGCCCATAAGCGTGATAAATTCAGCTGCCGCGGACGACGAATCCATGAAGTTCAGGCCGCGCTTCGTTGGAGCGACCGCTGGTTCGAGCGCATCCACCACGGGAACACTGCCCGTCTTGGCGATATTGCCCAGCGCCTTTTCCTCGATAGTGCTTAGCCCGCCGCGGATGTTGCCCTGCGTGGGCTGTGAGCCTAGCAGATTCGCGCTGCTCGACTCGATCTCGGCAAGATAGTTGTCGTACATCGCCTGGAAGCGGGAACGCACATCTTCCGTCGCGCACCGCCCGGCAATGATCTGCTCGCCACCGGTCAGCTCCGATGTCTCACCGAACAGGACCGTAGCGCCCGCCTCGACGAAGCGGTCCACCGCCTGCGAGACGGTGGGGCAGGAACCTAACCCGGTCGTCGTATCAGACTCACCACACTTGATGCTGATCGTAAGCTCTTCACGCGCGATAGGCTCGCGCCTCAGCTCACTAGCCTGCTGCACGAACTGCTGCGCGGTGCGTGAGGCTGCGGCCAACACCTGGAGGTCACCATGCCGCTCGATGGAAAAGCCCCGCACAGGCTTGCCTGTTTTGGCGATGCCCTCAACCACCAGACTCGTCCAGTTCGGTTCGATGCCGACGACGACAATCGCCGCGACATTGGGATTGGAGCCTGTGCCGATGAGCGTGCGGAACGTCAATTCGAGGTCTTCGCCATACTGCAAGCGTCCGTATGCATGGGGCAACGAGATAGTCCCGGCAATAGTGCTGGCGATGTGGTCGCAGACCGCATTGGAGAGATCGTCTACCGGAAGGATGATGACATGGTTACGCACGCCGACAGAGCCGTCGGGACGGCGATAGCCCGTTAGATGCTGTTCTGCCATCGGGCGCTCCTCACGTTGTGTACGTGGACCAGTTGTCCAGCCTTGATGGGCTGCCGCGTCATCGCTACCCGCACGCCGTACTCGATGACCTCGGCATCCGCGGCAAGATTCACCAACGCGACCTTGTGGCCGAGCGGAATCTCCTCCGTCACCGTCATCCGCACCTCGCGGTCGCTATCCAGGTAGACGACCGACCGCTCGCCCGGCGCAACATCCTGGACGGCCACCGCGACCATATCACCCTCGTTGTGCGCGAGGAATGCCGGAGCGGTGGGGGGCGCCTGCGTGCGCGTGTCAGAATCGTCCGAAGGCTGCCACATCATCATGATTGTGCTGTCTCCTGTTCGCTCTGAGCGTTCGTATCAAAACCCGTTCTTAGCCGCGGCCTTCAGGCCGCGAAGGTGGCCTACTCCCACCTTTGCCACTCGGACATGTCCGTTTTGGCAGGCATGCTAAGAACGAAATACAGATGTGCCTTGGTGAGCGGTTGACCTGCCAAATCAGTCGCCCACAGCCTGCGAGACCCATTCGGGAAGCTCCAGTGGCCGCTCCATCTCCGGGTCTAGCGGCGAGCGATACGGATTGCCCGTGGTGCGCCGCTCGAAGTCGGCACGGGCAGCCTGGCGCAGCGCGTCATCGGTCAGGAGGTCAACGCCGGTGGCCGCCAGCACGCGCGCGGCGGCGAACGCGCCTTTCTGCCCGATGCCCGTACCGTGGCAGGCGGTTGCGGCCCAGGTATGCATCCCAATGCCCAGCGGCACTGTGGGCATGCCACATCCCATGGTCGGGGCGCACCAGCTGACATCGCCGACATCGGTGGAAAACCCGAAGGCCGGTTCATCTGTGGAGAGGGACGTAGCCTGCTGAGCCATTCCCTGCGGCTCAATGCTGTTGCTCTCTTGCAACTCGCGGGCGAAGGCCTGCTCGTCCCCGGTGTAGCTGGGAACCCCGACGCGCTCCAGATGGACCTGCATGCATTCGGCCAGCGGACGATTCGGCAGCAAGTCATAGGCGCCAGAGTAGACCAGCGCCGCCGCCCGGGTCTGGGTCGCCAGCGCCGCGCCCTCAGCAATCTGCTTAATCCACGCGGTAGACGCCTCGACGTGCGCGCGGTCGATGTCACGCACAAACAGACGCATCCTGGCATAGTCCGGCACAATGTTAGGCGCCTCGCCGCCCGCCTCGACGACATAGTGAATGCGCGCGGTAGGCTCGACATGCTCGCGCATTAGGTTGATGCCGTGAGCGCATAGTTCCATCGCGTGGAGCGCGCTGCGTCCGTGCCAGGGGGCAGCCCCCGCGTGAGCGGCTGTGCCAAAAAACTCGATACGAACGCTATTGATGGCTGCAGAGCGGTGATTCGCCACCTCGGCATCGGCGCCGGGATGCCAGTGCAGCACGGTGTCCAGATCGTCGAACAGCCCGGCGCGCGCCATGTAGACCTTGGCCCCTTCAGTCTCCTCGGCGGCGCAGCCATAGACGCGCAGCATACCGGGCAACTGGCGCTCGTCCATCAGCTGCTTCAATGCTATGGCCGCCCCGACGGCAGCCGCCCCAAGCAGATTATGGCCGCAGCCATGCCCGCTGGTCACGTCGTCCTGGCGCGGGGCTTTCCGTGGAACCGCCGCGTTGCCCAGTCCTGGCAGCGCGTCGTATTCCGTCAGAATCCCAAGCCGGGGCTGGCCCGGTTGCACTGTGCCCCATTCGGCAATGAAGGCCGTCGGCACGTTCGCCGTGCCCCGGCTGCTGATCGTAAAGCCCGCGTCTTGCAGGCAGGTCATCAGCAAGCGCGCCGACTGCACTTCCTGGAGTGAGAGTTCCGCAAGCTGCCAAAGTTCGTCGGCGAGACGCTCCATCGTCGGTTGGGTCTGCGCGACGGCCTCATCGATTGCCGCGAATGGGACTCCTGATATCATCCTGCGCGCCTTTCTGAGCAATTATCTTCTACCAGGTGACGCAATCTACCTCCGTGAGGCCTGAATCTGCTCGATGGCGTCTCTGAGATGGTCGATCTCCGCTTCGGTGTTATAGAAGCCGGTCGAGATGCGATTGGCGTCGGGGTCATGCGTATCGCGGATGAGGATGCCAGATACGCCGAGCTTCTCGGTCAACTCAGGCGGCGCGATCCCCTCCACGCGAAAGTGCACCAGCCCGGCCATCTGGTCACGTGGGGTCATCATGGTCACACCGGGGAGCGCAGCGAGCGCCTCATAGCAGTACCGCCCAAGCGTGGCGATCCGCTGGTAGACCCAGTCCCAGCCGATATCTTCGCCGATCCAGCGCAGACTCGCCTGCAACGCTCTGAGTCCACCGGGATATACAGTGGCGACATCGTAGCGGCACGCGGTGTCCGCGGGGACGTAGTTGCCATCGTGATCGCTCATCCCAGGCCGGACGCCAAAGTAGCTGATGAAGGACTGCTGGATATCGCTCCAGCGATCCCTGCGGACGAACAGCGCGCCGGTGCCATCGGGGCCGCAGAGCCACTTCTGCCCGGAACAGGCGTACGCATCCACTCCAAGCTCGTAGACATACGATGGCGTCATTCCGGCGGATTGCGCCGCGTCGCAGATGAAGATTGCCCCCACACTGTGCGCCAGATCAGCCAGTTCGCGCACCGGAAGCACCATGCCAGTCGCCCAGCTGACATGTGAGAGCACCACGGCCTTCGTTCGCGGGCTGAGCGCCTTACGCAATTCCTCGACAGGGGCATGGCCCGGCGACGCGATCTCGGTCTGACGGATCTTCACGCCATAGCGCTGATGTAACAGATACGCAGGGTATAGTCCACCTGGGTGTTCCAGAACCGAGGTGACAATTTCATCGCCCTGCTGCCAGCGCAACCCCATGAGCGCGATATTCATCCCCTCAGTGGTGTTATGCGTGAGCGCAATCTCCGCCGGTTCGCATCGCAATACGGTCGCCACCGCCGCACGCGTGTCGTCGAGGTTCTGAAACAGCCGGGTGAACGCTGTGTGGCTGATACGTCCTTCGTCCAGTTCCAGCGCTGAGCTAGCGACCAGCGCATCATGGCTGCGTCGCGGCAGCGGGCCGTTCGTGCCAGCATTGAAATAGAGATAGCGTGCGGTAACGGGTAGCTCCGCGCGAATAGCCGCTATCTTCTCGGTCTCGCTCTGTAACGCAGGTTGGCTCTGCCCCAGTGACTCTGTAGACCCCGTCGTCATTTCGCGCTCCTCGTGACGCACCATCGCACACATGTTAAAGCGCCACAATGTCTGTCGCTCGCCGTGGATTGGCGACAGCCTGTGTCTCCATGAAACTATAGTAGCATGCATGGTCACTGCACCTGTGAGGAGCGCCATCGTCCCATCGAGCGTACCCATCGCGGCGGTCGCAACTGGTGATCTAGCCATGGGACGCATAGAAGCAGAAGACGCGGGCAAGCAGAAGATCACGCCACGCAACCGGGTCGGGGGTTGGCGGTCGTCAGTCGTGGGCCTGTCTCGCCGCCATCCAGGCCGCGCCGATAATGCCGGAGTTATCGCCCAGCCCACACTTGACGATGGTCAGCGAGCGCGTCGCCGCAGGCAGCGCAGCCTCATGGGCGCGCAGGGTAGCGCGTTCGAGCACGAGCGGCGCCGCCTCGATCAAGCCGCCGCCGAGGACGATGCACTGCGGATTGTAGAAAGTCGCCAGCGAGCCGAGACCCGCGCCCAGGTAGTCCGCCGCTTCGGTCACAGTCTCGATAACCAGTTCATCGCCATCGTCGATGCAGCGCGCGATCAGCTTCGAGCGGATTGAGGTATCCCCTTCCTTGAGCAGTTCGCGCAGCTTCGAGGGGCGGCCCCGCTCCAGCTCCGCCAGCAGCACGCGCGTCATCGCCGAGCGCGAGGCGTACGCCTCCAGGTGGCCACGTCCGCCGCAGCCACAGATACGCCCGCCATACTGCACGATGGTATGGCCAATCTCGCCCGCCGTGCCGGTGACGCCGCGCCGTATCTGCCCGCCCTGCATAATCGCCGCGCCCACTCCGGTGCCGACGAAGACGCAGACGAAATCGTCATAGCCGCGGCCCGCGCCAAACTGCTGCTCGCCGTAGGTGGCGACCTCCACATCGTTGCCGACGGCCACCGGAACCCCGAACTGTTTGTGCAGCAGGTCAGCCAGCGCCAGATCCTTCAATCCCTGCGCCAGATTGGGCGAGGACAGCAAGACGCCTCGCGCGCGGTCCACCTGCCCGGCAATGCCGATGCCAATGGCGTGGATAGACGTCGTCATCCGACAATTTCGCGGTGTCCATCGCCTCCTGGGCGACGGCGAGCAGTCGCTGGGAGAAAAAGTTCACGCCACGCTCTGGATGGGTGCGCTTACGGGCGGTGGCAAGCACCTCGCCCGTCTCGGCATCGACAATACCCGCGTAGATTTTGGTGCCCCCAACATCGATACCCAGTCGCATAGCGTACTGGCATTGAATTTCGCTCCCCTCGCTCCGTGCATCTCCCGAATACGCGATCCGCGCAGCCCATTATATCGCGATATGGACCGGCAGGGGCATCACGAGCATGATCACGAGGGCACGAGGAGCGGGCGTGCCCTCGACGGTGACAGGCGGCGCCGATGACTGCAGGACGAACGGCGCCTGCGGGTCGGGCGGCTCTGGCCCCTCCCTGGCAAACCATGCCTGCACATCAAAGGGGCGCTCGCCACGCGGCGGCTGGAGCCGCTGATAGGTGCCATCGGGCAGAAGGATGCGCGCGTTGGCGGTATCGCGCAGATAGGCGGGCAGCACATCATGGGCAATGTGATGCGTAGCGTGACATCCTCGATGGGGTAGAGCAGCTCGATGCGGTGGTCCAGGTTGCGTTGCATCAGGTCGGCGCTGCCCATCAGCACCTCTTCCTGATCCCCGCCGCCATTGGCGAAATAGTAGATACGGCTGTGCTCCAGAATACGCCCTACCAGGCTCACCACGCGAATATTCTCGCTGACGCCGGGAATGCCAGGCCGCAACGAACACATGCCGCGCACCACCAGATCGATCTCGACCCCAGCCTGCGAGGCGCGATAGAGCGCCTGAATCATGGCGGGATCGACCAGCGAATTGATCTTGAAGATGAGCCGACCAGAGCCGGTCTCTTTGCGTGTGCGTAATTTCGCGCTGGATGCGGGCGATCAGACCGGCGCGCAGCGTGCCCGGCGCAACCAGCAGCTTATGATAGGTGACGCCGCGCGCATAGCCCGTCAGCGCGTTGAAGAGGTTGGTGACGTCCTCAGCGATATCTTTGCGGCAGGTCAGCAACGCAAAATCTTCGTAGACCCGCGCCGTCGAGGCGTTGTAGTTGCCGGTGCCCAGGTGGACGTAGCGGCGGAGGCCGTTGCTCTCGCGGCGCACCACCAGCGCTACCTTCGCATGCGTCTTCAGATCCACCTGGCCATAGACCACATGCACGCCCGCGCGCTCCAGCATGCGCGCCCACTCAATGTTGTTCTCTTCGTCGAAGCGCGCCTTCAACTCCACCAGCACCGCAACCTGCTTGCCCAGATTGTTGGCCTCCAGCAGCGCCTGGACGATCTGCGAATTCGCCGCCGACGCGATAGAGCGTCTGCTTGATCGCCAGCACCTGCGGGTCATGCGCCGCCGCCTGGATGAAGTCGGTGACCGTGCTGAAAGCGTCATAGGGGTGATGCAGCAGCAGGTCGCCGCGTCGAATCGCCGCGAAGGGATCCTGCCCGCGGCGCAACTCTGGCAGCGGATGCGGTATCAGCGGCGGATTTTTCAGGTCGGGGCGGTCGATGTCGGCGAGTTCCGCGACATCGCTCAGGCCAAGCGGCGCCTCCACCTCCCAGACATCATCCGGCGGCATTTCCAGGTTGGCGCGCAGCAACTCGCGCACCCGCTTCGGCGTGCCCGGCTGGATCGTCAGATTGACCACCGAGCCAAAGCGGCGCTGGCGCAGCCCCTTCTCGATGCTTTCGAGCAGGTCGCCCGCCTCGTCGCTCTGAATCTCGATATCGGCGTCGCGCAAGACACGGAAGGGATAGGCGCCCGTAATCTCCAGCCCGGGGAAGAGCAGGTCGAGATGCGCGGCGACCAGTTGCTCCAGCCAGACAAAATCACTCGAATACGACTGCGTCTCCGTGCGGCTACGGCTGCGGCTCTTTGGCGGCACGGGCACGAAGCGGCGGATCGTCTCAGGCAGCTTGATGCGCGCGAACAGCGACGCCTCCATCGGGTCGCGCAAGGTGACAGCAAGATTCAGGCTGCGGCTGGAGATGTGCGGGAAAGGGTGCGCCGGATCGACGCCGAGCGGTGTCAGCACGGGCATAATGTCAGAGCGGAAATAAAGCATCGGCGGCCTCACGTTGCGTGCGCGTAAGCGCCGTATAGTTGAAGCAGATGAATGCCAGCCTCGTCCAGATGTGGCTGTAACTCATCCTGAAAGTAGCGGCGCTGTTCCCGAATCAGATCGAGCAGCAACGGGCCAAGCACCTCGATCTGCTGCCCTGGCAAGCAGCCCATCGGGGCCGGTCTCCTTCACCTGCGCGGCCAACAGATCGTGCAGACCAGCCATGCGCACCATCAGAAATTCATCGATCTGGCTGCCCACAAACGAGAGGAAACGGACACGATCCAGCAGCGCATGGCGCGGCGACTCCGCTTCCTCCAGCACACGGCGAATGAACGCCACCGTCGCCACTTCGCGGTTGATGTACAGCTCAGGGCGCGCGAACTGGCGGTCTTTCGCTTTGTGCGCGTGCCCGTTTCCGTTTCCATTCAGACCGTGGTCGGTTGTGACGACCTGCTCGGGATCGTCAGGAGCTGTCGCAAGTTTTGCTGAGGCTTTGTGCGGCATGATACGTTCCATTCCGATGAAATGGCGAGTCGTTCGATCAGGGTTGGGGAGTCTTCGTATACTTTATACACGGA
>CAVQGK010000005.1:0-141305 GCA_963712005.1 uncultured Chloroflexia bacterium
GGGGCTGGGGGAGAGGTCCGTCACCCAAATCGACACGTGTTGAGATGGCAGATGGCGATGGCGGCGGCGTCAGCGGCGTCGTCGGGCTTCGGCACGGCGTCGAGCCGCAGAAGCACGCGCACCATCTCGCCAACCTGCTCTTTCGACGCCAGCCCGTAGCCATGCACCGCCTGCTTGACCTGCATCGGCTTATATTCGTGGACCGAGATGCCCGCCTGCGCCGCCACCAGCAGCGCGATACCGCGCGCCTGCCCGACGCTGACGGCGGTGGTGACGTTCTTGGCGAAGAATAGCTCTTCCACCGCCATCGTGGCCGGACCATGCACGCGCACGATCTCGCGCAGCTCATCGTAGATGTTGCTCAGCCGCTGGGGCATGTCCATGCCCTTGGGCGTTGTGACCACGCCACAGGCCAGCAGCGTGGGGTTGCCGCGCTCCACCTCGACGATGGCGTAGCCCAGCCGCGCGGTGCCTGGGTCGATGCCAATCGTCCGGCGTACATCACCGCTCATCAAGACACTCCATCGCGGGCAGGCGTTGCGCGTTAGCCCTCATATTTTTCGGCGTACTCATCGGCGATGTCGGCGTTGGTATAGACCGTCTGCACATCGTCCAGGTCTTCGAGCCGGTCAATCAGCCGGAGAGTCTGAAGCGACGCCTTCTCGTCAAGCTCGACCTTCGTCTTGGGCCTGAGAACGGTCTCAGCGCGCGTCAGATTGAGCTTTTGCGCCTCCAGCGCCTTGCGCACGGTATCGAGGTCCGCTGGCTCAGTATAGACCACCAGCGCCTCATCGCCATCTGTTGGCTCATCTACATCCTGCGCGCCCGCGTCAATCGCCATCAAAGACAGCTCGTCGGGGTCGTGCCCTTCGAGGGCGACCTCGATAATGCCCGTCTGCTCGAAAATCCAGTCAACGCAGCCTGCCTCGCCGAGGTTGCCGCCGTTCTTATTCATGGCGTTGCGCACTTCGGCGACTGTGCGGTTGCGGTTGTCGGTCATCGCCTGGATCATGATCGCGGCGCCACCGGGCGCATAGCCCTCGTAGACGATCTCGTCGAATGAGGCTCCGCCCTCAGCGCCGGTCGCGCGCTTGATGGTGCGTTCGATGTTGTCCATTGGCATGTTGGCGGCGCGCGCGCGCTGAATCGCCATGCGTAAACGGAAGTTGGCGTCTGGATCGCCGCCACCGCCCTCGCGAACCGCCACGACCAGTTCGCGGCCAAGACGGGTGAACAACGCTCCACGCCTCGAATCGTTGACGCCCTTCTGACGCCGAATCTGCTGCCACTTGGAGTGTCCAGACATAAGTCCGCCGCCCTTCTATGTATTCGCTCTCATCCCGCGCAACCTGCCCCTCAGGCTGCCCTTGCCCTACGACACGGTAGCCAACCGCACGACTTACCCCGTCCGCACGATGCGAGACTGATATTACCATCCTATGCCCGGTTGATGTCCAGCATAGAGTTTGGCGCGTTTTGAGCACGGCCCATTGTATCACCTGGCATGCGGAACACGAAACTGCCCGCATCCTGCCATATATCGACAGCTTCATGATGTGGCCATCTGCACGACGGTTGCCATCAGATGTTCCAGCATCGCCGCGGGGTCGTGGCATAGTCCGGCGTGGGTGGGCGAGGTCTGAATCACGGTGCTGCGCGGCGAGACGAGCCAGTGGAACCGCTCGCGTTGGGTCAGCTGCCCGATCGGCCCTGAGCCTGGCCCGCCGTGACAGATGCGCTGCATGGCCTCCAGATAGCTCGCAATCTCGGCAGGATCGGCGCCAGGAGCCAGCGCCAGCAGCCGGGCCTCATCTAGAGATATCCGCGCCTCGATGAATGACCGCGCGCGGCAATAGAGCACGATGCCCGCGTTGATGAATTCGCCGCGTTCTACACGAGGCACAACGCGAATGATCGCGTATTCAAACGAGCTGCGCCCGCGCATGCAGCGCCTCCTCGACGAAAAGCTCAGACGCATCCCGGCGCGCGATCAGATATCCCAGATAGGCGGCGCGCTGCTCCTCGGCGTCTCCAATGGCCGGGTCGTCGGCCAGCCAGTCGGCGGGAATCGCGGCGACGATCTCGGCCAGCGTCTCATCCGTCAGGCGCGCGCGCAATGGCGCGTCCACCTCGGCCAGTCGCGTTGCCCACGGCAGCAGCACATGATCGCGAATAGTCGGAAATGGCCGCTGCCGCTGGAGCGTCGCCCGCTCCCAGGCGTGGTGAAAATAGAGTGACGCGCCATGGTCAATCAGCCAGAGCCTGCCATGCCAGGACAGGATATTGGGGTTGCGCGCGGTGCGGTCGGGATTCGTGATATAGGTGTCGAACCAGACAATCTCCGACGCGAGTATTGGGTCTATCTCGCGGGGAACCGTTGGATCGAACATGAACGATCCTGGCAGATAGTCTAGCGCGAGATTGAGTCCCACGCTCGCCTTGAGGGGAATCTGGATTTCGGGGTCGCGTTCTGCGCGCCCAAACGCCTCGTCCAACTCGACCAGGACGAGTTCTGGGACGGGAAGGTCAAGCGCCCGCCCGATCTCACCGCCAAGCAGTTCCGCCACCAGCGCCTTCGGTCCCTGGCCGGCCCCACGAAACTTGACGACGTACATCCCGTCGTCGTCGGCCTCGATTATCGCTGGCACCGAGCCGCCCTCCCGCAACGGCTCGACGTAGCGTGTCGCCATCACCGTCCGTACCATCATTCAACCTGTTCTACTGGGAAACTGCACCGCTTCGCCACTGTCTCTTGATAGCATCATTGCCGCAACTGACGGATGAAACGCCCCACCTCGTCCCGAAGCGCTTGTGTGTCACCGACCCACCACCAGTGGTCGTCGCCGGGCAGCTCGACATAGCGCGCCTGTGGGATATGGCTGGCAAGATAGCGTCCAGCCTCGACTGGAACGCTCCTGTCACCACGGCGATGGAGAATCAGTGTGGGAAGATGGAGGCGCGGCAACTCGGACCGCACGTCGGTATCGCGGATTCCCTCAAGGATGGCCTGCACCGCGCCCGGGCTTGCGGCCAGGCGTTGCGTCTGCGCCCACCACTGGCGAAATCGTTCATCCTGCGCGCGTGACGGCGAAAAATATTCCAGATTCACCGGCCCGCCCCAGCCTTTCACTAACTTCTCCACCCAGCGCTGATATTGCTCCGGTTTCATCCCCCACGGATAGTCGGCGCTATACGCGCCTTTCGCCTGACCGCCGTAGATTACCAGACCTGCCACATGTTCAGGGTGTGTCACCGCGGTGATAATACCGACGGTTGCCCCTTCGGAGACGGCAAACACTACGACACGCGATGCCCCCGCAGCCCGCATGACTGCCTGCGCATCAGCGACATGCTGGGCGGTCGTGACCGACGAAGCGACTCGATCAGATAAGCCCATCCCGCGCCTATCATAAACGATGATACGCGCGATTTCCCCGAGCTGGTGATGGAAGCGCGCGAGCTCCGGCTCCTCCCAAAGCTGCTCGATATGCGAGACGAATCCTCCAATATGCAAGATATCAATCGGGCCTTCTCCTATGGTCTGGTAGGCCAGATAGGCGTCGCCACTTCGCGCGTACCGCGTCTGAGGGCGGGTCGTCGTGTGGAAGGCGGGGGCCTCAATCGTGCGAAAGAGACTCTCGGTTTCGTCGTCCGGCTGTACGCCCAGATGTTCGGCTAGCATGCGCCTGCATGTCTCGTACTGGCGCCTGGCCGCGGCAATTTGCCCGCTCATTGCGTACAGCCGGATTAAGGCGCGGTGGGCTGGCTCGTGGTCAGGTTCGCGGCTGAGCCAGAGTCGCGCCATCTCGACGCCGCGCTCCCAATCGCCCAGACGCTCATAAGAGATGGTAAGCAGCGCCAGAATGCGCAAATATTCCGCGCGCAACTCTTCCCGTGCGAAAAACTGCCACTCATCGAACATCGGAGCGTCGGGCAGCGAGAAGCCTGCCAGGAAGTCGTCGGTATAGAGCGAGACAGCCTCGCGCATGGCAGTAAGGCAGGAAGCCAATGGGGCATCCGGCGGATGCTCGTGATCCGCGCATTGGCGCGCCGCCTGCATGAACTGTTGGGTATCGCGCCAGACTGCGACATCATGACGGAGACTCACGGTGCGCGGTGTAACTTCCAGCAGATTCTCGCCAAGGTCGGACTTGAGTTGATAGAGGGCGCGTCGCAGCGCGGCAAAGGCTCCGCTCTGGTCCAGCTCTGGCCAGAACAATGTCGCAAGCGCCATACGGGTGTGCGCGCGCGGCGCTTCGCCGAGATAGATCAGGAGAGCCATCTCCTTCTGCAAGCGCATCGTGATGCTACGCCCGGCGTATTCGGCCCGTGGTGATCCAAACAGATAGAGTGAGATCTCGCTCATCGGCTCAACACTGGCTACCCCCATACACGCGCTTGCCGCAGTCGTCCACTGCTGTATTTTGACTATTCGCGCTCAAGGCGCGCCATGCGGACGATGATGTGGACGCCGCTGTGGACGTTGCGTAAACGCCCCATAAGTATAGTCCTCTCCGAAGGCAGTCGTTCTACACCTATGCCACCGGAGGCATACTATGAAACATCTTCCCACGCTCGTCGTCGGCATCGTCAGTTACGTGCTGTTTCTGGCAGCCGCGCTCTATGGCTTCTCATTTACATTGGGTGGGTTACTCCCCGCTCCCATCTCTATTCCTCATGCTCCAACCGTTCTTGCGCTGCTGGTGGATGTGGGATTCATCGTCATCTTTGGCGTCCAGCACAGCGTCATGGCGCGCTCAGGCTGGAAGAAGCGATGGACAAGAATCATCCCACCTGTCCTGGAGCGTAGCCTGTACGTCCTGATTGCCAGCTGCATCCTGTTGGCGATGTTCTGGTGCTGGCAGCCGATTTCCGGCGTCATCTGGCAGATCAACGGACCGCCAATCCGCGTCATTGTCTATGGCGTATGCCTGGCAGGCTGGGCAATCGTCGTGTGGTCTACTTTTCAAATCGACCATTTCGAGCTATTTGGGCTGCGGCAGGTGTCGCAAGCTCTGCGCAATCAGCCCCAGCGGGCGCCAGCGTTCCAGCGCCCGTTTCTCTACCGTATCGTGCGACATCCCATGATGAACGGATTTCTGCTGGCCTTCTGGGCCACACCCACGATGACCGTTGATCGGCTCGTCTTCACCGTGGGCATGACCATCTACATTGTCGTTGGCGTTTCCTTCGAGGAACGCGCGTTGCGGCGGCAATTTGGTACGACCTATGAGAAATACCAGGCCGAAGTGCCTCAGTTGATCCCGCTCCCGCGAAAACGTCACAGCAACATCTCGTCGAAGCTGACAGATGCGAGTTCGCGCTCGGCGACTGATATGCAACGTTGACCCTTCTACCAGGGCAATTCGCCTTTCAGGCTAGCGCGGCAGCCCGGCAAGATGGCTGACGACGTTGATGCCGCGCACCAGCGAGCGCTGCTGCCCTTCGGTGGTCACGCGCCAGTCCACCACACTGTAGCTGGCGGGATCGATCCAGAAACGGCGGGCGCCGCTCAATGGCAGACCGAGCGCGGTGCAGAGCAGCGCTTTGATTGGCCCAACGTGCGCGACCAACACCACTGTCTCGCCCATATGACGCTCCGCCAGCTCGCAGACGCACGCCACAACGCGCTGGCGGACCGCGCTCAGCGTCTCACCTGCCGGAGGGGCGATCCGTTGCCCAGCAGACCACGCGGCGAACCGTTTGGGATCGCGCTGGCGCGCCTCGTCCGCCGTGAGCCGCTCCCACGAGCCGTAGGACTGCTCGCGTAGACCCGGCTGGATCTCTACCGCCAGGTTTGCCCGCGTCGCGATGGCCTCGGCGGTTGCCCCGGCGCGCGCGAGCGGACTGGAGTAGATGGCGGCGGGTGCAAGTGCGTAGAGCGCACCCGCCAGCAGCCGCGCCTGCGCCAATCCATGTGGGGTCAGCGGGACATCGCTCGATCCGTTGAAGCGAAACTCGCGACTGCCCTCGGCTTCTCCGTGCCGCGCCAGAATCAGGCGCACGACTGGCGTCGTGGTAAGCGGCGTGCTCATGCGGGGAAAAGCTCGCTGATTGCCAGGCTGCGGCGAATGTGCCGCTTGCCAGTACCCAGCGTCCACGAGCCAATGTCGTCATCGTCCAGGCGTCGTAGCGCCAGTAACGCGGCGCCCACCTCGGGCGAATGGAGCGGTGGGCGAAATGTCGCATATGGCGCCGTCTGCTGGATGACCCGGTGAAATGGATCGGTGACCCATGGCTCAGCCTTGAAGACACTGCCGACGGTCGAGATGGGAAAGGTATCCTGCTGCATCTCGAGCATGCTGATGATGGCAGCCGCGCTCTCGCCCAGGCGAACGCCTGCCTGGGCAAAGATGCCCTGCGCGACGGAATCGCCCTGCTGCGCGACCGCCCAGACCCTTTCGGCGAAACTGGCGATCTCGAACTTACCGAAGGGCGTGCTATCGACCAACCGACGCATCTCCTCCGCATTATCTACCCCGTAGTTGACCTGCATCTCGCGCAGCAGGGCCGATGGCTCTTCGCGCCCGTCGAGCATGCGCATCGCCACGCGGATCGCCGCCAGCCCAATCGCGTAGCCGCTGCCCGCGTCGCCCAGCACGTAGTCCCAGCCATCCGTGCGCCAGAGCTGGCCACGGGCGTTCATACCGAGGCCAGTCGCGCCGGTGCCCGCGATGATGACGACGCCAGGCTGGGCCTCGGTAGCCCCGGCCCAGGCGCCTACCACATCGTTCTCGATGATGGTTGGGCCGGTATAACCCAGCGTGCGTGCGGCACGTTGCGGCACCGGCAGGTCCAGGTCGGTGTCGAATCCGGCGAGGCACATCGTAATCGCCGCGATTTGGGCAAGCGGCAGATTGGCGGCAAGCAGTGCGCCATTGATAGCGTGCGCGATATTGGTGCTGGCGGCCTCCATCCCAACGGAGCGCTGGTTGGCGGGTCCGCTGGTGGCGGCGCCGACGACACCGACGTTCTCACCGAACACCGCGACGTTCGTTTTCGTTCCGCCGCCATCGACGCCTATCACATAGCGCATGCCGACCTCCTAGGCATCTACCATTTCTATTTTCCGTTGCTCAATTGCTCAATCTTCAGCCGCCGTGCGCGCCGAGCCGACAAAAGCCTGCTGTATCGCCGCTTCGATATCCTGCTCCTCTAGCGGCGTGCAGCCTTCACCTTCGGACAGCCGGAGCAGCAGCAGGTATTCATGGTTGCCGTCGCGCCCGGTGATGGGCGACGTGATCAGTCCGCAGGGTATGAAGCGTCGTTCGGCGGTAGCGGGTGCTGGTTCACTGGTAATCCACGAGAGCAACTCGCGCAAGACCCGCCGATGCACCGCTGGCTCACGAATGACGCCGCCGCCACGATCAGCCTCTGCGCGCCCCGCCTCGAACTGCGGCTTCACCAGCGCCACCACCCATCCTTCGGGCTTTAGCAGCGCCAGGACGCGCGGTAATACCAGCCGTAACGAGATAAACGACACATCGATGACGGCGCAATCGACGAGTTCCGGCAGCGCCTCGAGATGGCGGATGTTGGTGCGTTCCATGACCGTCACGCGCGGATCATTGCGCAACGTCCATGCCAGCTGGCCATGCCCAACGTCCACCGCGTAGATACGCATTGCGCCGCGCTGGAGCAGCAGGTCGGTGAATCCGCCCGTCGAGGCGCCAACATCCACGCAGGCATAGCCGGTGGGGTCCAGGTGAAAGGCATCGAGCGCGTGCTCCAGCTTGAGGCCGCCTCTGCTGACAAACCGCGTCTCGCTGGCGGTGGCGGCTCGCTCGATTGCGGCAACCGTGGCGACCAGCGTTCCAGCTTTCGTTACCATCTGGCCAGCGACGCGCACCTCACCTGCCATGATGAGTGCCCGCGCTCGTTCTCGGCTTGGCGCAAGTCCACGCGCCACCAGCAACACATCCAGCCGCTCGCGCGCAGGTTTCGAACGCGCAGCATCCCTGGATTTCCGCGCCTCAGTGCCCATACAATCTGCGGCGCAGGGCTCCCGGCTTCAGCCAGTGAGGGGAAGCGCCGTCTCTCCTTTCACACCACTTCGCATGCGCCAGAGTATACCACTATAATTGACAAATCAACAGAACTAGTGGTATACTTCGGGTATGGATATCAAGCGCTCGGTCACAATCCTGCTGCCGGATGACAGCGACCTCCGCGAGACGGTGGTCGCGTTTCAGCGCGTGCAGCAAGACCTTGCCGAGCCATGCTACAACGGTGGCCAGTCCCTCAGTGCGATTGCCCTGCATCACGCGATGTATGCGCGGGTCGTTGGCACGCTCAATAGCCAGATGACCTGCTCGGCGATCCGTCTGACCGCAGGCGCGTATGCGAGCGCCAGAAGCAACGGCAGACCTGCCCAATACCCGTTTCGGTTCAGGAGCGTCCGTGCGTTGTTTCTGGTAGGCGCGCGAGGCCGTGACGCCGATTTCCGCAGCGATGGCACGCTTTCGATTTGGACGGTCGCAGGGCGCAAGCACATCAGTTACACTGTCCCCAAAGCCTTCCAGGCGACATTGGCTGCCGCCAAATCGATTGACAGTCTGACCGTCATCGAACGCAATGGTCGCTTGCTGGGCCGCGTGACGCTGACCGTGGAGGCACCCGAACCACACGGTATCCATCCCGTAGGGATTGACCTCAATGAGACCAACGCTCTGGTCGCTGTCGACCCCGATGGCAACACCCTCTTCGTGAGTGGCAAGGCGGTCAAGGTCGCCAACAAGCGGAATTACAAGACCCGCAAGCGGGTGCAACAGAAACAGGCGACGCACAAGGCAGCGCACCGGGACACGCGCAGTGTCCGCCGCGTGCTCAAACGGCTGGGTCGCAAACGTTCTCATCGTACCGGCACCTTCGCACAAACCACCGCCAAACAACTTGTGGCCTTCGCGCCTGCCAACGCAGTCCTCGTGTTCGAGGCGTTGACCATTGCTCAACCCCGGAAGGGGAACGTGGGCGGCAAGGCTACACGTCGCCGCTTGTCGGTCTGGCAACGTCAACTGATTCGACAGGCTGCGGAGAGGAAGGCGCAAGAGGTAGGCATGGTAGTGACTGAAGTCAATCCCGCCTATACCAGCCAGAACTGTTCGCGCTGTGGACTGCGCGGAGTGCGTAAACGCCACTCGTTTACCTGTCCTTCTTGTGGGCATACCGCTCATGCGGATGTCAACGCGGCGGTGAACATCCGAAACCGCTATACCGTCTTTCGGGACGGTGGGCTACCCGTCAGTTAGCCCTGAAGCCCGGACACTTCGGTGTTGCGGGCAAGCTTCCGCATTCATGCGGGGGTACTGGCTGTCGTAATCTACTCGATCCGCGTTAGTTCTATTTCCAGTGTTCTGCCATACAAGCCGCTAGATAGTGTGGCGGATTGTACCCACGTCATGCGCCGCTGGCCGTTGGTATAGATTTCAGCCTGGCGCTATTCTCACTTTCGCACATTTCGGCCAATTCAGCGAATGAATTTTGGATTATGGACGGCTGAACCAGAGGTCGGAATCCATCAGCGCGAGGTAGTCACCTTCAACGGCGTAGAGGCCGTCCTGGTAGGCTATCAGGCCATCGATATCATGCGCGACAATGCGGATCCAAAGGTCAAAGTCGGCTCGTACGACGACTGACGGAGCCGGGTGTGGCCCTCGCGCCACCAGAATCGAGCCTGCAGCAATGGCCGCGTGGCAGATGCCCTGCTCCCGACCTGAGAATTCATATTGCAGTACCAGTGATCGGTCGCCTGCCGCGGTAGGCTCAAAACTCGTTTTCATGGCGAGAAGATAATCATCAATGGTCCGAATCGCCACAGCGTCCATCCTCTCCACTGCCCTTCCCGCGACTACAACGCCCGGTAGCGCCATGCTTGTCGCAATTCCTCGCATCTACAATAACTGCCAGAGGCGCCAGACACATTAGACACATTTCCCAGAGTCGCTGGCGAGTCTGCCCTGCTTCAGTGAGCCATGGTATCATACTTGAGCGCACTTGTGTGCACTTGATGTGCATCAAATTTGCATCACATCTATTCGGAAAGGCGCGAATACGCCCGTGAGCGATACATCGGCGAGAACCAATGCGGGAACAGGCGAGCGACTGGTGCTGCGTACGGATGGCGCGTCGCGTGGCAACCCGGGTCCAGCAGCGGCTGGAATTGTCGTCGAGCATGTGGATGGTACCATCCTTGCACAATTGGGGCAGTATCTGGGTGAGATGCCGAACAACCAGGCAGAGTATCGAGCGCTCATTCTTGGGCTGAAGCTGGTCACCGGCCATCGGCCCGCCGCGGTGGCTATCTACATGGACAGCGAGCTGGTTGTCCGCCAGATGACTGGCGTCTATCAGGTGCGTGACGCGACACTACAGCAGCTTTATCGAGAAGCGACGGCACTGGTAAAGGCGTTGCCTCACGTCACCTTTACCCATGTCCGGCGCGCCCAAAACGCGCTTGCCGACCGATTGGCGAATCAGGCGTTGAACGAGCGGCTGCGTACGCATCATTAGCACGGCACATGAGCGCGCGTTGCGGCGACGACCGGAAGGAATTGTCATGGCACAAGCACCCGCCAGCACAACGCCGACCTGGCCCGCGCCGCGCAAAGGCGCCCGGCCAGCAACTCGCCGCAGCCAGTTGCGTCGCCTCGGCATCGTTGCGCTGCTTGTATTGGTGGTGCTGCTCAGCATCGTTGGATTTACGCTCGCGCGGCTGAATGCTACCGTTACCAGCTATCCTGAGTCGCATTTCAACCAGGGGATGAACGCGGTCTGGTTGGAGCATACCTGGGTTGGCGATGTCCACACCAGCGAGGACTTCGACGCGCTGGCCGACCAGCTCGAGCGTGAACAGATTCGCTATGTCTATGCACACGTCGGACCCATGAAGAGCGACGGGAGCATCCCCGACTCGCTCGCGCCCCAGGCGGCCACGCTCACGGAAGCGCTGCATGCGCGTCTGCCCAATGTACAAGTGCTGGCGTGGATTGGCCAGCTGGAGGTGGCCAGCGGCCAGCCGGCGGATGAGACGGTGAACCTTGCCGACTCACGTGTGCGCGCGGGCATTGTGCAGACTGCCGTCCGTTTCGTGCGCGATTTCGGCTTCGATGGTGTCCACTATGATATCGAACCGATCACGAATAACAACAGCCATTTTCTCGACCTCCTGAGTGAGACCCGCGCCGCGCTGCCAACCGGGGCGATGCTCTCGATCTCGGCGCAAAAGTGGGCGCCCAACGCGCATATCGCCGACTGGGCGCATGACGTCGGCAAAGCGGGCGCGTGGTGGACCTCGTATTACTTCTCGCGAGTGGCAGAATACGTCGATCAGCTCGTCGTCATGGCCTACAATACCGCCATGCCGACGGCGAGTCTCTACTCGCTGGCCGTGAAGCAGGAAACCGCAAATATTCTGGACGCGGTGCGCACGGCGCATCATGTCCCGCAGGTGCTGATGGGCTTGCCAACCTACAGCGGCAGCGACTTCTGGTATCACGATTCGGCGGAGAATATGTCATCTGGGCTGGAAGGCGTCACCGCCGGACTCAATAGCAATCGCGAGACAGCTCCCTTCGTCGGCGTGGCGATCTACCGCCTGGCGACCACCAGCCAGGCCGAGTGGAAAGGCTACGAACACCTCTGGCTCGGCAAGTAACCCTCGATCAGAGCCAGCGTCCGGTACTTTTGTCCCGCGCGGATGCATATCACGTGTATCTGTGAGAACCTCTGCAATGAGGAACCCCTATGGATGTGTGGTGACAATTCTGATGCGCATTGGCTTCCCCGGCCGATGGGTGTTGTACGAGGTGGAGCATGGGCTGGACATCAAACGGCAACGATAATCAGCAATTCTGGCAAGACGACGCAGCGGATGCGGCCAACGACCAACTACCTGTCGGCAACAGAGATGGCGATGCGCCGATTCAGGCGGTGGTCGCGCAGGATTTTTCGACGCGACGACTCCCCGCGATCAGCGATACGCAAAAAGCGCCCGTCATCGTCCACGGGAGCGGCGTCTCGATGGGCAAGCCGTTCATCAAGCGTCGCGAGCGTCCGCTGACACTGCGTATCGCGGTGCTGACGCTGATGGCATGCATCATCATCACAGGTATCTTCGCCATTTATCCGCTCGGCACTGGCCAGGCGAATGGTGGAACCGCCTTCCAGGCGCTGGCCAGCTCGATGATCTGGAACAAGCAGCCAAAATATTTCTACTACACCACGATCCAGGGCGATACACCTGAAGGCATCGCCAAGAAATTCAACGTGCAGGTTGGCGGGTTTTACGAGCTGAATGATCTCTATGCCGGTGAAGAGATTAGCATTGGCGTCGCCTACAAGATTGCGGATGATGCCAGCTACGGCAAAGGCTACGTCCCGCCTGCCATTCCCGCACTTCAGATGGCCCATTATGGTAACACGCGTTTCGGGCCAAACTGGTGGGACTCGATCGCTGGCGTCAATATCCCCAGTGAGTCGCTCTGCGGGCCGAACGGCGGCAGCGATCCGCTCACCTACAAGCTGACCTCGCCAAACTGGAACTCCTACTGGGTGCGAGGCTACATCGTCTACGGCACGTGGGTCTATCACACCGGCGTCGATCTCGCGGCCGCGGAGGGGAATCCAATCCACGCCGCGCAGCAGGGGCAGGTCATCTGGGCCGGTTATGATGCCACGAACGGCCTGGGATGGTCGGTGAAGATCGACCACTGCAACCATCTCTCAACGGTCTACGGCCATATGGACAAGCTGCTGGTTTCGGTGGGCCAGTACGTCACGCAGGGCCAGCCCATTGGACTGGAAGGCTCGACAGGCAACTCGACCGGACCGCACCTGCACTTCATGGTGGAGTGGAACAATCTGTGGCTCGATCCGATGCTGTACTACGCTAGCAAATACACCATCTCCCATTACGTTGCCCCGTCGTGATGCTCACATCGGTTGCATGATCTGGCCGTTCTCGATGCATAGCGCGGTGTATGGCAAGCTGTGGCAACACGCGGCGTCGGTTGGCCGTAGATATGCCAGAGATTACATGTGCCGCGCGATGTGAGAATTAGAAACGGTCCATGGCTGACGAAGTAGATTTCTACGCTGTTCTGGGGCTTCCTCCGAGCGCCGACGACGCGACGATCCGGCTGGCTTACCGCCGACTGGCCCGGCGCTACCATCCAGATATTGCCGGGGACGAGAACCTGCACCTGATGCAGGCGCTCAATCAGGCGTATCAGACGCTGAGCGACCCAGAACGCCGCCGCCTCTACGACGCCAGCCGCCCACCCGTGGCGGACGCGGAGCCGCAGCATATTCCGCAACAGCCACAACAGCGGCCAACGCAACCATCACATTCGCCCACGCCCGCCGCCCGCCGTCCCGAATCGGTGACTGCCAGCACTGGCCCTTTGCGCCGTCTCGCGGTCTTCGACGATGGCCAGGTGAGCGCGGTCGTCTCGGTCGCGCTGGCACAGGGTGGCGCGGTGGCTGCTCTCGGGCATATCGACGGCCAGATCGCACTCTGGAATAGCACGCAGGAATCTCCCGCGGCGCGGCTGGCGTTGGGCTCGGCAGGACAGGCGGGTACGCTGAGTGAGGTGCGTATCTCCGCTGACGCAACGCTGGTGATGGCGTGGGGATTTGCGCTGGGCCTCGCCGTCTGGCATGTGGCCGACGGGGCGCGGCGCTGGTCGAGCCAGATGAATGCGCCGTCCGGGCTGATGGATGCCGTCTTCCTGCCCCATCCGGCGGGACTACTGCGGTTGGCGCTGCCCGACGCCCCGCAGGCGCTGGCCGAGAGCGATCCGTTTTACTGGGCGGACCGTGGGCGCGGCGGCACGGCCATCTATACCCGGCCACTGCCAGCGAGCGGGCCGATCCATCCGGGATGGGCTACACCGTTCCGCTGCCACGAGGCGGGTCGGCAAAAGGGGCCTGAAGCGGTTCCCTGGCAAGTCAGAGAGCGGGTGCTCTCAGTTGATGGCCGTCGGCTCCTGACCTTTTCGACTGGGCGGCCTGAGGGCAGGCCGCGCTCGCAGATTCTGCGCCTGTGGGACATCGAGGCGCGCTCGCATCGCGGCAACGTCGAGCCACGGCGCATTGCCGAGGTGATCGAGCCGGACGGTAGACTGCTGTTTCCTCTGGCAACTACACCCGACCTAGCCGTCGTCGCCCTGGCCGATTTCCTGGGCCATATGCAGATCCGTTCGCTCGATGGACGCCTTCGCCGCAGTGTGGCGACCGGCCCTGTGCCAATCGACGCCTTCGCCGCGCTGACCTCAGACGCCGCTTTGCTGGCGCTTGCCCATGGGCAGCGTCTCGACCTCTGGGATACGCAGACCGGCCAGCGTCTCCAGAATTGGCAACTGACCACGCCACTGACCGCGCTCTCCTTCGCCCCCGCGTCGCATCCTGTGCTGGCACTCGGCCTGCCCAATGGCTTGACGGAGATGTGGGGATAGCGCCCGGCGCGTCTCTTGGAGCGCTGGCAGCGGCTATCAGGTGAATGATAGAGTTATCAGAGAGGTCAGCATGCGCGGAGCCGTCGCTGGCCTGTGGATAACCGGAAGGCGACGGAAGGAGCAAACGCGATGGCAGATGGCAATCACGCGGCTGGCGGCAAGCCAAAGATTCTTGGCGTGCCTCACGACATGACCGATGACGAGGCAGAAGGCATCGCGCAGATGATCCAGGAGGCCCAGCACTCCGCCCGTCAGCAGACGATCCCCGCCGATGACCTTGCCGAAAACGCCACCACCAGCATGCAACCTGAGGTCGAGCAGGTCGTCGCGGCCAGCCATGTGCGCGACATTTTACTCAAGTTCAATCGCGAATTTCTCTATGGCCAGGGACGTTTCGACGAATATGCCGGTGGACTGTTGCTCAAGTGGGGCGACGGCTACTCGCGCAAACACATCTGGATTACCGTCGAGGGTGATAACCTCGTCTTTGAGACAAGCCACGAGCGTTCCTGCGGCAAGAGCGTCTGCGCCAATGGCCACCACAGCTATCCACCGGATATGTGGCGTGATCCGCGTGTCATCAACGAAGAGTTGGCGGAGCAGTTCCGCCGCCCAGTGCAGGAAAGCAGCGACGACTAGCGGCGTGAGGCATGGCCCAGCGCGCATGCTGACGACAAATGGCGAGCTGAGAGGATAATTGGTATGCAGGAGTCTGGCGCGAACGGGACCCTCGTTGCACCCCGTCATACTGCTCGATACCGACCTCTTTTTTGTCGTCAAGGTGCGCACGACGCTCCAGCACGCGGGCTATGACGTGCGGACGGCGCGCTCGCTGGCGGATTTCACGCGGCGGCTGGTCGCGGATACTCCGGCGCTGGCGCTGGTGAATACCGCCATCGCTGGCGTAGACTGGCGCGCGGCTATCGTCGCTGCGCGTGAGGCGCATATCCCGGTGATCGCGTTCGGCTCGCATGTCGATCTGGAGACGCAGCAGGCGGCACGCGAGGCTGGCGCCACGCGCGTTATCGCGAACTCGAAGCTGGCCGCCGATCTTCCCGGCATCGTGGCCCGGATTCTGCTGCGCTAATAAGAGAAAGTGAGCTACATTAACCGTTGACATATGAGGGAAGTGGGCAGTCGTATGCAATTGTCATATATTGCCAGCTCCAACTCGAAAGTTATATATCTTAGCCGCCTCACCTTTTTAGTGAGCGACCGATGACAAATTGGAGGAGACACATGGCCAACACGGAACGGACTGGTACAGACGCAAAAGCTTTGACCTACTGGCATGAGGTAGCGCAACAACTGCGTATAGATAGTATTCGTAGTACGACACAGGCTGGATCTGGACACGCAACATCCTCCATGTCGGCAGCAGATATAGTGGCAGTACTGTTTTGCAAGTATCTACACTATGATTTCAACGATCCCAAGAACCCCAATAACGACCACTTCATTTTGTCAAAGGGCCATGCTGCTCCTCTCCTGTATGCAGCATACAAGGCAGCAGGCGTCATCTCTGATGTTGAGATGATGACTTTGCGACAATCTGGCAGCCGCATGGAAGGACACCCTACTCCAATACTTCCATGGGTCGAAGTCGCTACTGGATCCCTTGGACAGGGCCTTCCTATCGGCGTAGGTATTTCTGTCGCAGGCAAGTACCTGGACAAGTCGTCCTATAAAACTTGGGTGCTGATGGGTGACAGTGAAATGGCTGAGGGATCGGTTTGGGAGGCTTTTGAAGCTGCAGGATATTACAAGTTAGATAATCTTGTCGCTATCGTCGATATGAATCGATTGGGGCAACGTGGACCAACGATGCTTGGTTGGAACGCCGAAGCCTACGTGGCACGAGCTCAAGCTTTCAGTTGGAATGCCGTTTCCATCGATGGACATAACTTGGACGAAATTGACAGAGCTTATGCTGAGGCAAATCGGCACACCGGTACTCCGACTCTCATCGTCGCTCGAACAATCAAAGGAAAGGGTTACAGTAAAGTCGAGGACAAAGAAGGCTGGCATGGGGTTGCCTTGTCTGAGGAAATGGCTCATGAGGCCATTCAAGAATTAGGAGGGGAACGTAAAGTAAGCATGCAAGTTGGCAAGCCAACGGAGCGACAAGTACAAGAAACGCAAGGTACCAAACAGCCCCTCGATCTTCCTAGATATGAGTTAGGCAGCCAAGTCGCAACACGTCAGGCATACGGTGAAGCATTGAGAGCTTTAGGCCTAGCTCGCTCTGACCTAGTCGTTCTCGACGGAGAGGTAAGTAACTCGACTGAGGCAGATATTGCCCGTAAGGCATTTCCCGAGCGGTTCTTCGAGTTTTTCATTGCTGAAGAGCAAATGGTGGCTGCAGCGGTTGGCTTAAGCGTGCGCAATTACTTACCGTTTGCCGCAACGTTCGCGGTGTTCTACACTCGAGCTCTCGACTTCATTCGCATGGCTGCGATCTCTCGGGCAAATATTAAGCTTTGTGGATCGCATGCTGGCACATTTATTGGTCGGGATGGCCCATCCCAAATGGGTCTCGAAGATTTATCTATCATGAGAACGATCTTTGGGAGTATAGTGCTCCAGCCTTGCGATGCGAATTCCACAGCTCGGCTCGTATCTGCAATGGCAGATACTCAGGCTATCACATATATGCGGACAATGCGAGATCGAACTCCAGTAATCTACAATGCTGACGAAGAGTTCGTTGTCGGAGGATGTAAGATTCTACGCCAGTCCGCAGGTGACGCAGTTACTGTAGTTGCTACAGGTGTAACAGTGCACGAGGCGATCAAAGCACATGACATGCTGGCAGAGAATGGCGTACGCATCCGCGTTATTGATGCCTACTCGGTAAAACCTATCGACGTGGACACATTGCTGCAGGCAGCGCGCACAACTGGGGGAAGAGTTGTGACCGTTGAGGACCACTGGAGCGAAGGCGGCCTTGGTGATGCAGTTCTTGACGCTTTTGCTGGCAGTCTTAATACTCAAGTTGGTGAGCTCTCTACCCCAAGAGTTATAAAGCTTGCCGTTACTCACATGCCTGGATCTGCCTCTCCACAGGAACAGCTTGAACTTTCGGGAATTAGCGCGAGTCACATAGCTCAGGCCGTCAACTCGCTGCTTGTTTAGTTTTGTTGGAAGAAGCCATTCTAGTTGCCTGACTTCTAGCGCGACGTGGTAGCAAACCTTCTTAGCGGGCCATCGGTTATTGCAACAACCGATGGCCCGCGAAAAGTTGCTAGCTCTTTGTGAAGGGTACAGATCTGAAATACACAGGAGTCAGAAACTGTCTGAAAACACGCTGAGAAGCGCGCGAGCCGACGCAGCATAAGACGGATCATGCCAGGTAGATCCATGCCTCACTGGTGGCGCAGAGCCGCTCGTAGTCCTTGCTGAGCCGACGATTGTGCGACAGCCAGGCGAAGGTCCGCTCGACCACCCAACGACGTGGGAGACATGAAAGCCGGGACTGGGCCCGGAGAGACTCCAGTCGATCTGATCCGGTGGGAGGCTCGTTGGGCACCCAGTACTACGTGCGCCAATGGATGCCTTTAACCGTTTCGACCTGCCAGGTGGTCGTCTGCTCGACCCAGTCCTTGCCCTTGCCACGCCCATGGTAGCCGGCATCCAGCCACAGCAACTGCATGCGTGGCAGCTGAGCGCGCACCGCGTCACTCAAGACCAGTTTGATGCCGTCACGGTCCATGATGTCGGCTGCATGCACATTGATAGCCTGCAGCAGCCCTTCGGTGTCCACCAAGACGTGGCGCTTGCGTCCGACCAGTTTCTTGGCGCCATCATAGCCTCATCCCCCGCACCCCACCGACGCGCGTGCTCTTCACCGATTGACTGTCCACCGAACCAGCGCTGGGCAGAGGATGTCGTCCCAGGCGCAGGCGCTCGTGCAGCCGCAGCGTGGTGTGGATCCGTTCCCAGGTGCCATCCAGCCGCCAGCGGCGAAAATAGGGATACACCGTCTGCCAGGGTGGCCATTCTTGCGGCAAGCAGCGCCACGCACCCCCGGTACGCAGCTGAGAGAAAATCGCAGTGAGGATGCTACGCCGTGAGTGCCGTCGGTGACGGCCGATGGGAGACTCGGGCGGTAAAAGCGGCACGAGCAGCGCCCATTCACGGTTGGTACGATCAGTGGCGTAGAGCAAATGCTGTGTATTCATGCTCCAGCATAGCTGACGTCGCTGCCTGCCCGATGCGGGTTTTCAGACAGTTTCGGACTCCCTATAGGGGCATAGGCGCACGCCCTGCTTCTGCGCCGCCCAAGGCATGAGCCCGCCCGTGTAGCCTTGATCGGCCCAGATCTGCTGTAGACGTGGGAATCTCTTCCGTCTTGGGTTGAGGACTAGCTGTCCTCCTTGGCAGTCCTAGAGATTGGCAGCATGTACGACGACCGCCAGCAAGCAGCCTTGCGTGTCGACCGGCATATGACGCTGGCGCCAGCGAGCCTCTTGCCGCCAGCAAAACTCCGAACGCCTCCCATCGGTGTTTTCATCGCTTGGCTATCATTGGCTAGCAATGATGGCGGCGCTCGGCGTGGGATTGCGTCAGGCATGCTGACGGACCAGCTCCCACAAATGTCGATGGATCTTTTCCCGCTTCCTTTCGTTGCGTCAGCAGCAGAAATAGTGGTACACCGTCGACCACGGGCCATAGTCGCGCGGCAAATAGCGCCACGCGCAGCCGCTGCGCGCACCAGATAGATCAATCCATTGACGACGCGGTGCAGGTTAACTGAGCGGGACGACCACCCGGTTTGGCCGCTGGGAGCAGCGGCGAGAATACGCTTCACTCCGCATCGGTGAGATCGCTGGGGTAGATTGGAGTTGCCATACCAGGAATGCCCTCCGAACTGTGTTTGAGGCACTCATTTCGGGAGGGTATCTCCTGGTGGCCCCTTACGTCTGATCGGTACTTTGTTAAAGTGTGGTAGGGTAGTGGGAGGAGCGAAAGGAGGCGCCACATGGATGTCGCGCGCGAGTCTCCCAGTGTGCCCGAGCCGCTAGAGCAGTATTCCGACACCTTTGACGACCTGTTTGGAACGCGGATCCAGCGCCAGCGCTTCCGCGAGTACCTGGCGGGGCTGCTGTTGCCGCGTGACCGGAATAAGACGTTGACCGCGCTGGTGGGCGCCGAGCCAATTGTGCAGGCCCAGACCGCCCCGGTCCAGCAGCTGCAGTTCTTCCTGAGGGAGGCGGCATGGGAGGCGGAGGCGGTGGCCAGTCGGCGCATCGACCACCTGCGGGACGATCCAGTCATCTCGCCCCACGCCGGTGGCGTGCTGGTGATCGATGAGACGGGGGTGCGCAAAGACGGTACCCACATCGCCCACGTCAGCCCGCAGTACCTGGGCACCATCGGCAAGATTGCCAACGGCATCGTCGCCGTCACCAGCTTGTGGGCCGACGAGCGCATGTATTATCCCTTGCATGTCCTGCCCTACACGCCTGCCACGCGTCTGCCTGGTGGCAAGCAAGATCCCGCGTTCCGCACCAAGCCCCAACTCGCCTTCTCGCCTTAGCGCTTGTCCAGACGGCACGCGCCGTCGGCATCCCCTTTCGCGCGGTGGTGGCCGATAGTCTCTACGGGGAGCATCCTGAGTTCAAGCGTACGATGTGGCGGGCGGACATCCCGTATGTGCTGGCGCTCAAGCCCTCCCAGATCGTGTGGACCCCGCCCCCCGAGCCCGAGTCGCCCTGGGAGGCGGCGGACCGCTTGCGCTGGGGTCCTCGCCAAGACGCCGAGCACCCCGGCGTCTGGACGCCGGTCGAGCGGCGCTTCCATGACGGGCGCCAGGAGACCTGGTGGGCCGTCGACCTGCGACTCGGCAGCTATGCGCCCGAATATCCTACCCGGCTGGTCGTTGCCACGTCTGACCCACGCTCGTTGCCTGCCGCCAGCACGTGGTATCTGGTCACCAATCTGCCCCTTCCCGGCACCGCCCGCGCGGCTGAGCACCCAGACCTCCCTGCAGCGGATCTCGCGGCGGTCGTGCGCCTCTACGGGCTACGCCAATGGGTCGAACAGGGCTACAAGCAGGTCAAACACGCACGGGGATGGGGCGACTTCCAAGTACGGTCCGACCGGGCCATTCGCCGCCATTGGGAGCTGGTCTGCTGTGCCTTCTGCTTCTGCTGGTGGGCTGAACATGCCCGCGCTCCGGCGCAGGCACCGCCGAGCGCGGCCCCCGCTCTCGCTTCCGCTCTCGCTTCCGGTCCGCCTTCCGGTCCGCCTTCCGGTCCGCCTTCCGGTCCGCCTTCCGGTCCATCCCCGCGCGCACAGCAGGCACCGCGGGCGGGGGAAAAATCCCGTCCAGAGCGTCCCGGAGGAAGCCCAGGGGTCCTCATCACACGGGCTCACCAGCTCCTCGCGGCCGCCCTCTTGGCCGCGCGCCCTCCGACAAGTGCAGAGCTGGCTTGATCCCTGGCACACCTTGCAACGCTGCTGGCAGGCGTGGTCACACGCCCCGCCGCCACCCGCACTCCTTGCCCTTCTGCAGGCCGTTAGCAGCGGACAGCCCTTGTATCTGTACTTGCGTCTTTAACAAAGTACCGATTACCCCCTTCTCGTACAGTTTCTCACACAATCGCGAAACCTCGCGCCTTTTCTTCCGTCTGGAATCGACACATGATGGCGCGAAAACTCAGTTAAGCCCAGATTCCCGGGAACGGGTCGGATCGGTTAATCTTCCAACAATGGAGAGATCTCCACTCGCGATACGTCCACAATGTAATCTGCCGCGTCTCGGGTGGCGAATATCTGTTCTGCATTCGGTTCATCTACGCTGGCCACCCAGCTATCCGCCTCTTCTTCCGTCTTGCCGAACTGGATGTGTCTAGCGCGAAGTCGGCTTCGACGTACCTCCGCAGGTAGATCGAGGAACCACACCTCATCAAGCTCGTTGCAAACCTCATTCCAAGGGGCAGCCGGGAAAAGCAGGTAATTGCCTTCGGTAATGATGTATTTTGTTTCCGCGTTCACAGCTATGCTGCCTGCGACAGGTTCCTCGATCTGTCGGTCAAAGTTCGGGGCAAAAACGGTGTGGCCTCGCTCAGTCCTCATCCGCCGCAGCAAAGCCATGTAACCGTATGCGTCGAAAGTCTCTGCTGAGCCTTTGCGACTCAGTATGCCCATCCGTAGAAGCTGCCTGTTTGACAGATGAAAACCATCCAAAGGCACATGTACAGCAACTTCACCAGTCGAACGCAGTTGAGATATCAGTAACTTAGCAAGTGTCGACTTGCCGACCCCAGGAGCACCGGTCATCCCAACGATGACGGGTTCGTCCACCTGTGAAGTTGAACGTGAAATCGACCGTAAGCGAGCGATCAGGTTATCAATGTATGCCATATGTCGAATCACCATTCAAATAGCAGGTGCGGTCATATTCCACACATCGAGCCTTCGACGCTTATGGTAATCCTTCACCACAGAAACCGATGCAGTCGAGCTAGCAAACATCGATCCTTCCTCAGGCGGACGACGCAAGGCACGAGCAGCGAGTATGCGCGAGAAGTGACCATGGGTTACGGCTATCACTGGACGCTCTGCAGATACGGCTCGGAAGGCGAGGAACTCGTCTGCTCTCGCTGCCACATCCGCCGTAGTCTCGCCGTCGGGACAACCATCCGTCCAGATATCCCATCCCGGGGCGAGCGCCTGAATCTCGCGCGGTGTCAGGCCCTCATAGCGACCGTAATCATATTCGGACAGAAGCGGCTCGACCGTGAAGTCGAAGTCAGGCAAGCTCAACTTGGTCGTCTCAATGGCTCTGTGGCGCGGGCTGGTAAAGACATCCGGATCCCGATTGCCGAGCAGGCGGAGTAGAATCGGACTTAATCGTTCGGCTTCGCGCTCGCCTGCGGCGGTAAGCGATACTTCAGTGACCCCAGTGTGTTGACCTGAGAGCGTCCACTCCGTTTCGCCGTGACGGACTATGATCAGTTCCAACCTCTTCTTATCCCTTCATGGTTTGTTATGGGCACCAACCGAAAGAGTTATTTTTAGTGGGTCGACCTGGCATGTTGAGTATAGCATTTACATCCTACCTGAAGCGCACCGCCGACAGGCATTGCGAACATTACCTAACGCAAAGACCTTCAGTCTCCAGCTGCTGCACAGTTAGCCGCTGGCGGGCGATATTCTCCTGCTTCTTCGTACTTATCTGCTTTGTTCTCCAACCCCGGTCGTTTATTCTCGCCATCGTGAATTACGACCAAACTGTAACTAATGAAGCCTCGTAGGGCAGGTAAGATGCAGGAACATAATGTTAGCGGTAGGATATGCATGATAAGTGGGTGCGCATCTTGTGTGCCTATCCATTAGGCCTTTCGTACACAAGTCCACGCGTCCACGGCATACTAGATCCAGTCTACTAGTCTCCTTGCAAACAGGCTTTCTGCACCAGGATGAAAGGCGCATGTGAAGCGAGTAGCATTCGTACTTAATTATAGGATGGTCGATTCTACTCCACAGCTGCGTCGAAGGTCATTGACACCATGCCAAAGCAGATGTAATCTACCCATCAGGCAGCGAGGAAGTACCTCAACAACTAAGGTAGGTTTTGATCCTGGCGTCGTCTGATTTTCAATCGGTGGTTAGTCACAATTCGACAAACGTGTTCTACCTATAGAAGGAGGATAAAGTTGCCACAACTTGCATTGACGGGTGCTGAAGGCATCGCACTCCTTGTTGCTGTAGCGCTTTGGACGGGCATGCTAATCACTTTTAAGAAAGCTGTGTTAAGCAGAAGACATATTGTTCGTTTGGTGGTGTTATTGACATTTGTAGCAGCACTGGTAGTTATCGTGGCGTTCGTCAACGCCCAATCATCTATCGTAAGTTTAGCTGGAATAATCCTTCCAATCATTTGGGGTTTCGTAGACAGTTTGTTGCAGCTGCCCGATTCCGCAAGGGATAAGAAGCGAGTCGTTATCGCTCTTAAGGCCAATACTGCTTACAATAGAGCCATAGCTCAATCAATCGAGGATAGCCTCAAAGTACGGCTTCCCAACTCCGAACTTAAAGTATTTTTCTCATCACAACGAGGCGAAAATATGAACGACCAAGTAGCAGGCTTACGACGAGAACTCGCTGAAAAACCTGATGCAGTTGTAATTGTGCCTTCACCCAACAATGCCCCAGTGGCGAAACTCGCGGCCAAGGCGATCCAAGACGGTATTGGTGTCATTACGGTTGATGATCAACTCGATCAGAGCGAATTTACGTCCGCTAAAGTGTTTCCCCCCGTGTTAATTGCAACAGATTTTGAAGCAGGTGGGAGACTCGCTGCTCGAACGATGCTCAAGGCGCTGGGAGGGCGAGGCAATGTGGTAATCATTTCCGGTCCACTCGATTCGCTTCCTTCCCAGCAGCGAAAGTTGGCGTTTATTGACGAGATTCTGTTGGCGAAGCAGAGCGTGCTCTTGGTTGCCGCACGGGAAACATCGTGGAACGCGAATGAAGGCGGCCATCAGATCGTCGAGATGCTTCGTGCTGGAGAGAAGATCGATGGAGTGTTCTGCTGCAACGATAATCTCGCAATTGGGGTACTAAACGCCCTCAAGCAGTTTCTACCTGTAGCAAGCGATGTCGCAAAGTATACCATCGTAGGCTTCGACGGGACTAGCGAAATCGAACCCTTTATTCTTCAACGCGAAATCTACGCATCCGTAGATGTTGGTACCAAAGCTCAGGGAGCGGCTGTCGTAGATGAATTAGCGCAATTCTTCAAGGACAGACGCCAGTATTTGAGACGCCCGCATCCAGCGCTCCTGACAAAGCCCAGTGCGCTTACACATGATATCCTCGCCACGCAAGGTACTCATATGCGATAGTTACACTGTGCGCTTGCAACCATTCAACAAACTGGGGATCACCGAGCATTGATCTAGTGTCTGAGAATCGCTGCCGCAACTGTGATAGGTAGGTGATAAAGGTGCTATAATCAGCACCTGCCTTGTTGGTGGATTTCCGTTGCCATAATACTTGCATGCCATTCGAAGCTAGGATAGACGCATAAAAGCGTCAGAAGAATGGGCAAAGAGACAGATACAGAAGGTAAACTATGCAACCGAACATTGAAGCGGTAATCTTTGATATGGACGGGGTCATAATTGATAGCGAGCCAATGCAGGTAAAAGCATATAATAAGATACTCAAGACGTATGGGGTCGAAGTGACAGAGGAGGAATTCATTGCCAATTATGTTGGGCGTAAAGGGACAGATATCTTAGCTCGATTGCGGGAGATCTATCAGATTCCGGTGAACATCGATGAACTACTCGCCGCGAAAAATGCTGCCTATCTCACGATATTGCGCAAGAATATTCGTCCAATGCCTGGCCTCCTAGAACTACTCGACTATCTAGTGCCATCGAGATTTCGACTCGGGGTAGCGTCATCCTCAAGCTTGTCAGATATTGAGGAAGTACTCAAGGGAATCGGCATACACGAGCGATTTACTGCAATCGCATCCGGAGAAGAAGTATTGCACGGGAAACCTGCACCAGACATTTTCTTGGAGGCAGCACGTCGTTTGTCTGCTAATCCACAAGCATGTGCAGTACTCGAGGATACCCAAATTGGCGTACAAGCTGCTGTAAACGCCGGCATGTATTGTGTCGCGGTTCCGAACCGTTTTACCGTAGGGCAGGACTTCTCGCAAGCACAGGCGCGCGTAGAGAATCTCCAAGAGGTAACTAGTATTCTCTAAGTTCTCTTGTTAGCGATGCAGTCGAAGGCTCGATTTGGGAGGTGCTGGAGCTCGCGTGGCATTATCAGCTCAACAACCTGATCGGGATTCTGGATACGAACCGGCTCGGCCAGCGCGGCGAGACGATGCTCGACTGGAATGGCGTTGCATATCAGGAGGTGCTCCGCCAGGCGACTCGGCCGACGCTTATCATCGCAAGAACGGTCAAGGGTGAATGACAGATGTCATCTTTCTGGCCTGGTACGTGGTCTTCTGGCATTCTCTCAGCATGCGGCCGAGGAAGTATGCCAGACCGATGGGTGTCACCAACAAAACCGCCTCGCTGGGGTGGAAGGCGGGGCAATAGGGCAATGGGATGCCGACCACTTGCCGGCGGCCACCAGCATCGTGTGCGCGACAAAGGCTGTTGCGACTGGCGCGGCAGCTGCAGCGGTTGCGTGATGTGACGACCCCGCAGCGCGGGGCAAGCAGGGGGTAGCGGAGGTGGCCGAGATCGCCGCTGGAATTAATGACGCGCGGACTCAACTCAAGCAGTTGGTGACGGAAGCGTGGGTGGGGGTGTTGGTCGGTGGATCGGTGAGGCATTGAGCAGCGCGATCGACTGACGCGCGCTGGGAGTATGTGGGCCGACGCGTCACGGCGATTCTTCCCACCAAGACTGGAGACAACTCGGGGAGGCAACTTGGTGCCCGTCATCACCAGCATGGCCATATTGGCCGCCCGCATCTCTGGGCGGTACAACGCGCCGCGACGAGCGGCGCAGATGCACGCATGCGTCACAAACGCCACACTCATGACACCATGCAGCGCACGAGCAGAAACACCAGCTGACCAGGCATGAGCATAATTCAGTGCGCCTACAAAACGGAGCTGGCGCTCAATAATCAGCAGATCACTGCCTGCCGCAAGCACGCGGGAGCGGCGCGGTGGGCGTACAACTGGGGCTTGACGCGCAAGCAGGAGGCTTATCGGGCGACCGGTAAAAGTCCCTCCGCAATGGAGCTGCACCGCGAACTCAACACGCTCAAGCACACTAGCGTGCCCTGGATGTATGAGGTTTCCAAGTGTGCGCCGCAGGAAGCCTTACGAAACCTGGATACTGCCTTCGCACACTTTTTCCGCCGCGCCAAGGGTAAGCAACAGGGTACGCTGCGTGGGAAGTTGGGCTATCCCCGGTGCAAGACCAAGAAGCGTGGCCTAGGCAGCTTTCGGCTCACGGGCAGCATTGTGGTGTTCCTCGACGCCGTCCAACTGCCGCGCCTGGGGCGGCTGCGGCTCAAAGAGTGCGGCTACCTGCCTACTGGTGTCCACATCCGCTCGGCCACTGTGAGCGAACAGGCGGGGCATTGGTATGTCTCTGTGCTGGTGGAGCAGGAGCACACGGTTCCGACGAATGCAGGGCCCGTCGTCGGTGTGGACCTCGGCATCAAGAAACTGGCCACGCTCTCCGACGGTGTGGAGGAACCCAACCCACGCCCCTTGCAACAGCGCCTCCGGCAGCTCAAGCGGTTGCAGCGCGCGGTGGCCCGCAAGCAGAAGGGCAGCCACAACCGCCAGAAGGCGGCACAGCGTCTTCGCATCCTCCATCGTCGGATCGCCCATCAACGTGCCGATACGTTGCATCAGCTCACCAGCCGCCTGACGAAAACCAAGTCAGTCGTGGTGATTGAGGACCTCTACGTGTCTGGCATGCTCAAGAACCATCACTTGGCGCAAGCCATCAGCGATGTGGGGTTCGGTGAGTTCCGGCGGCAACTGACCTACAAAGCGGCGTGGTACGGGTGCCAGGTACTCGTCGCTAGTCGCTGGGAACCCTCGTCCAAGACCTGCTCCGGCTGCGGCTGGGTAGACGATGCGCTGACGCTGGCAGACCGGACGTTTCGTTGTGAACACTGTGGCCTGGCCATCGACCGGGATCTCAACGCCGCCAAGAATTTAGCCCAATTAGCACAACTCGCCGACAGTTCGTCGGAGAGTCAAAACGCCTGTGGAGGGGCAAGCGCTGGCCGGGGTCTCACAGCCCAGGTGCAACTGGCCCCGTTGAAGCAGGAACCAGATACGTTCGATGCTCCGGCATAAACGGTAAATTCTGGAGAACGGCTTCCCGGAGATCGAGAATTTAAGAACGGCTGGCACGGCTAGGGCGCTGCCCAGGGATATGGCCGAGCGGGCAATTGCCGAGCTGGGCGGCGAGCGCAACATCATCATCAAGGTGCATGCGCCCGACGCGCTCCAGTCCGCGGCTTGTCCGAAGTCGGAGCCGTTACAGATGCGGACGTATCCCAGCAGCACACCTGTCGCCACACGCTCCGCCTATGGAGACGCGCTCAAGGCGCTTGGCGCGGCGCGCGCGGATGTTGATGGGCTGGATGGCGAGGTCAGCAACTCGACGTATGCCGAGACGTCCGCGAAGTCCTTCCCCGGCCGCTTCTTCGAGCAATATATCGCCGAGCAGCAGATGACCGCCGCCGCCGTTGGCCTTCAGGTACGTGGCTATGTGCCGTTCGCCTCGACGTTCGCGGCGTTCTTCAGCCGCGCCTACGACTTCATCCGCATGGCGGCGATCTCGCGCGCCAATATCCGCCTCTGCGGCTCGCATGCGGGCGTCTCCATTGGCGAGGATGGTCCGTCGCAGATGGCGCTCGAAGACCTGGCGATGATGCGCGCTGTGCATGATAGCACGGTGCTCTACCCGTGCGACGCCAACCAGACGGCGCAACTGGTTGCTGAGATGGCCGACCAGAAGGGTATCGTCTACCTGCGTACAACGCGCGAAAAGACACCAATCCTCTACGGCCCCGACGAGCGCTTCCCGATTGGTGGCAGCCAGGTGGTGCGGCAGTCGGAGAGTGATCAGGTGACGGTAGTTGGCGCGGGTATCACGCTGCACGAGGCGCTCAAGGCGGCGGACACGCTCAAGAGCGAGGGCGTCAACATCCGCGTAATCGACCTCTATTCGATCAAGCCGGTGGACGAGAAGACATTGCGCGATGCGGCCAGCGCGACGGGCGGACGTATCGTGACGGTGGAGGACCACTGGCGCGAGGGCGGTCTGGGCGCCGCCGTGCTCGATGCCTTCGCCGGGACCGACGAGCAGCCGCCCGCATCGGCCATGCCGACGGTCGTGAAGCTGGCGGTGCATCACATGCCCGACTCCGCTACCCCCGACCAGGAGCTGGAAGAGGCTGGCATCAACGCCGCCGCGATAGTCACGGCGGTGAAGAAGCTGCTCGGCAAGTAGGCGGAACAGTCTCAGCCACGCATACGTCTTATTCGGCAGGAGGAGTATATTGCTCCCCTGCCGATTTGTCTATGGTGTGCTTCGTGCGCCTCGAAGGAGGGAGTCATGCGCCGTCGCTGGCTCAAGATTGGTATTGCTGTCTGTGCGCTTGTCGTTGTTCCGCTTGGCGCCCGTTACCTCATTGTCCCCATCTTCATTGGCCATCCGGATAGCTTGCATATCGTGGTGACCCAGGAACGAGATTATCCCACGCTGCAAAAGTCGGTGATCTTTGACCACCAGTTCTCTGCGCAGGCGACGCCGGTCTACTCAGAACTGGTGGCTGGTAAGCACCTGGATAGTAACGATGTCTATTCTTGCCCAATCGTAAACCAGTAAATCTGGTATCACTATGAACTGACGTTCTCCCGCGGGGGAGTCATGACCGCGACGGCAACCAGCGACGCGCGCGACTGCGGATTCATTTCCGTCAAATACCCGCTTGGCGTCACCGAAGGCTATTCCTGGTACAGAGGTGAGAATAACCCAACGTTCTGGGCCAGTCTCTACGAACTCACCAACGCGCCACAGCCGTCTGGCTTCTGATTTATAGCGCCCTGGCGAGCACCTGGAAGAGCCGATCAACTTCCTCGTGGGTGTTGTACAGGTGCGGCGAGACCCGTATCGCGTTGCCGCGGAAACTGACATAGATGCCTTCCGCTGTGAGCCGCTTGCTCAGGTCAGCGGGCAATGGGCCGCTGGAACGCAGGCCAATCAGATGGCCGACACGTCGCTCGCTCGGGACGGGATCGAGGCCAACGCGGCGCGCTCCTTCCTCGATATGCGTCGTCAGGTCGCACAGGGTCGCGGCAATTTCCTCCACGCGCCACTCCAGCAGTTGCCGCTGGGATGCGACGGCGATGGGCATCAGCGCGAAATTGGAGCGCTCGCCCATATCATAGCGCCGCGCGCCCGGCTGGAAGGAATCACGGTAGTTGACGAGTCCGTTGAAGTCTTCGCTCTGCTCGCGCGTAATCCAGTTGGATTCGAGCGGCATCCCTTCACGCCAGCGGGGAGCAACATAGACGAAGCCCAGGCTATAAGGCCCAAGCAGGCAGATTGTGTGGACGTGGGGGGCAGTTCATTCACTTATCCACAATTCCGGTGGCTAGCTGGTCACAAAGAAGTCACAAGTGTGGAAGTGGTCTGGATTTCCTCTCGCTTCCTTGTTAATCACAGCGCTATACACCTTACATCCATCAAAGGAGCAAACACGAATGTCACGAGTTGCAGCATACCTGCGTCGGTCGAGCCGGGGGAGGATGACAAGAACTACAGCATTGAGAGTCAGCTTTGTGACATTCGCACCTGGGCCGGGGAACACGGGCACGTGGTTGGCCCAGTCTATTCGGACCCAGGTGGCCGTTCGTACACGCTGAACCGTCTTGTCTTGCAGAACATGCTGACCGACGCCCGCACCGGCAACTTCGACATCGTATGTGTGGGCCGCTTCGACCGGTTCTCCCGTATCCAAGTCCAGTGTACCGTCGCGATCTACCTCTTCCGCGAGGCTGGCGTTGAGGTCTCCTCCGCAACCGAACCGCTCCCAGAAGGGGCAGTCGGGGAGTTTGTCCGCAACGGCATCATCTTCGCGGCTGAGACCGAACTTGGTAACATTCGGATGCGGACCTATGGTGGGAAGCGGTCTCGTGTTCATTCAGGCAAATTGCCGTCTAGCCCCTGGCCCAAGTATGGCTATCAGTACGCTGATGATAAGAAAGAGCGCTATGTCCCCAACCCGGAGACCGCACCAGTGATTCTGCGCATCTTCAACCTGTACGCAGCCGGAGCCACCATTCGCGCTATTGAAAAGACGCTAACCGACGAGTGCGTGCCCACTCCCTTTACGGTGCTCGAAAAGATGGGACGGAAGGCTGCGAAACGTGGCGGCGAGGCTGCTTGGTATGGCTCGACCGTTTTCACGATTCTCACCAACCCCGCCTACATTGGCAAGCTTGTCGGCTTTCGGACAAAGTATGAGACCCACACCATCATACACCCGATCACTGGCGAGAGGAGAGCCACCAGACGAAGGGTTGCGCGTAGTGCCGATGACCCCAACTCCTTCGCGTATGGGCCGGAGGTCTGCCCGCCGCTCGTCTCCGAGGAAATCTTCGCGGCAGTACAAGAGCGCCTGAGACAGAATAAGGAGCGGGCCAGCCTGAACACAAAGCATCCCGGCGAGATTCTGCTGCGCTCGGGACTCATTCGCTGTGGCTACTGTGGCGGCTACTGCGTGGCCATGTGGAACAAAACAGGGCAAGTGTATCGCTACGGCTGTAACAACCGACTGCACCATCATCGGAACTGCCCAGCCCCAACCCGGTTCTCTGTCTTGACAAACGTGCTGGACGAGGTGGTGTGGAACTACTTCATCGAGCAACTCTCCCATCCCGAACTGATTGCAGCAGCCTACCAGTCCTATCAAGACGGCGTTGGTGCGCTCTCAGAACAGCGTGCCCATGAAGTCGACGCGACCAAGGCGGCGATCAAAGACGCGGCAGACGAGGAGGAATCCTACCTTGCGGCGGTCGGCGGTGCGCGGTCTGATGCCATGCGCGCCCGATTCGTCAACCTTGCTGAAGATGCCCATGTCCGTCTGGTCGAACTCGAAGTGGTGCTCGCCAAGCTCGAGCTCGGTGCCCAGGCACAAGCGCAGGACGTGGCAGTCATCAGGGCATTCGCGGAAGGAGCGTCCCAGGCAGTCGAGCGGCTCAAGAATGCATCCATCGAGGACAAACGCAAGGCGCTATACCGCTTCAAAGTCCAGGTAACTCTCTGGGCCAAGGAGCACGACCCGCATTGGACGATCACTTGGATGAAGGATTTTGTTTAGAGCCTTTCATAGATCACAGCGACGAGGACATCTGTAAAAACTCCGCCACCGAGAATGGATGCGCTCCAACCGATTGCGCGCCGTCCACCACCAGCGCCGCGCCGACCGACCGCGCCCGCTCGCCGATGCGCGCCAGGTCGATCAGGCTGCCATCGGTCCAGTGGCAGTGCGGCACGGCGACGATAGCGGTCCGTTCGTCGATATGCGATAGCAGCGCTGTCGTCCAGTCGAAGTCAGGCGGGCGCGATACTGTGATGATAGTGGCTCCAGTGCGTGCGGCGAGATCGCGCCAGGGGTAGACGTTCGAGGGGAACTGGTCTTCCAGCAGCACGATGGTCTGCCCGCTGGCGATGGGCAGATTGGCCGCCGCGAGGCCGACCCCATAGCTGGCGGACGGGACAATCGCGACGCCATCCACGTCGCCGCCGATCAGTTGGGCAAAGAGGCCGCGCGCCGTCTCAGACTCGCGAAAGAAATCTTGCGAGGAGATTTTCCACGGTTCCGACTTGCGCGCCACGCCCGTCTGCCCCGCCTCACGCGAGGCACGTGGCAGTGGGGACATATAGGCGCAATTCAGATACGCGATTTCATCAGGAATCTCAAACAGGCTGCGTTGATTGGCCAGCGTCACAGTTGATCTCCTTTATGCCATCCATCGTCCGTACGGCCTCCATAGTGAGGTGCTTGAGCGCTATCACCAGAATTATCGCAAGAAAACGGCACCGTTCGCCACCGCTGATTGTGTTATGCTGCCCTGGAATGTCTGTTGGAATGCTATAGACCTGGGGAGAATCCAGTGGCAGCGGATGCGCGCAGAACAGTCGAGCGGGCGATTACGCGGGTGGTGCAGCGACATGCGCTGTGGACGCCGGGCGCGCGGCTGGTAGTTGCCGTCTCGGGTGGGGCTGATTCGCTCTGCCTGCTTGGTGCGTTGCTGGCGCTGCGCGAGCGCGACCATCGTCTCGCGCCGGGCGAGCTCGTCGTGGCGCATTTCGATCACGGGCTGCGTGCCGACGAGAGCCGCGAAGATGCGCGGTTTGTCCAGCGGCTCGCCACCGAGCTTGGCGTCCTTTGTGTTACAGGCCATCCCGATGCGCCGTATTCGACCGAACTACGCGTCTCCATCGAAGATTGGGCCAGGCGGGCGCGCTACGCCTTCCTGCGACAGGTCATGGCGGAGCATGAGGCTGAGCGTATCGTCACCGGCCACACGCGCGATGACCAGGCTGAGACGATCTTGCTGCACTGGTTGCGCGGCAGTGGACTGGCGGGCCTGCGAGGTATGGCGCTTCTACGTGGGGATATCGCGCGTCCGCTGCTCGACGTGACCCACGAACAGGCGGAGACCTACTGCGCCGCGCTGGGGCGGCAGGCACGCGAGGATAGCAGCAACGCCGACCCGCGGTTCATGCGCAACCGCATCCGTCACGAACTACTGCCGCTGCTCGAAACCTACAATCCCGGCATCCGCGAGCTACTGGTACGGAATGGCGAGCTTCTGGCCGACGACGAAGCCTTTCTGGAAGCGCAGACTCAGGCGGCATGGGACGAGGTGGCGGAGGCCAATACATATGAATTCAGAAAGGGCAATATTCGGGGGAGCGTTCGTATGAGCCTGGAATCGTTGCTGGCGCTGCCTGCCGCTATCCGCCACCGGCTTTTTCGCGCTGCCGCTCGTCGCATGGTTGGCGACGATTTCGTGCTGGAGGCGCGCCACATTGCTGCGATTGATAAGCAACTGGCGGATAGGCATTCTGGTACAGTGCTGAGCCTCGTCGGTGGACTCAACACCCGGCTCGATTACGACGAGTTAGTCTTTCAGAAGGTAGGGAAGTATTCAGTCGAAGGATCTCAAGCCTCCAACCCATTCAGTATCGTCAATTTCAGAAAGCCACGCCAATACCTAACGTGGCAGCTTCCAGTGCCGGGCGTCGTCGAGATGCCGGAGATTGGCTGGCGCACTCGCGCGTGGCGCATCGAAGGCGCGCCGGGGAGCGAGGACGCCGCTGAGTTGCCGCCCGCGCCCGAACTGCCTGCCCTCTCGTTTGCCGACCGGCCCGCCGAAATTGGCCGCGCCGAGTCGCGCGTCTACCTGGACGCATCTACCATCGGCGTGACGCTGACCGTGCGCACCTGGCGGCCGGGTGATCGCTTCCGTCCGCTGGGCATGGGCGGCGAGAAGAAGCTGCAAGACTATTTCAGCGATGCCAAAGTGCCGCGTGAACTACGGGGTCGGTTGCCACTCATCTTCAGCGACGAGCGTCTCATCTGGGTGGCAGGCCTGCGCATCGACGACCGCGTCCGCCTGACGCCGACGACGCAGGCGGTGGTGGCGCTGCAACTGGAGGCGCTCACTGCTCCATCACCCGACGGAAATAGCCGGTGATTTCTTCGTCGGTGAGCGCCTCTGCCGCGTCGCCGACGCTCAGCTCGAACATCCAGTAGTCCGGCAGGTCGGTGGGCGCCAGCCAGGAGAAGAGCGCAACCTGCTCCTCTCGGGCAATCGTCAGCGCCGCCGCTTTGAGCTTCTCGGGATCGCCGTGCAGATAGATGTGCATCATGTTGGTCTGTGGCGGATTCGGCTTGATCACGATGCCAGGAACCTCGCCAATCGCCCGGGCGATGCGCATCGCACGCTCGTGATATTGCGCAAAGCGTGGCAGGCGCAATCGCAGCCCTTCACGCGCCGCGATGACATACGGGAAAAGCTGAACCAGATTGCCGCCATGACGCCGCTGCCAGATACGCGCCTCCGCAATAAAGTCAGCCGGGCCAGCCAACGCCGCCCCCGCGATGCCGCCAATGCCCTTATAGAACGAGACGTAGACCGTATCGAAGAGCGCGGCAATCTCCGCATACGAGCGCCCGTAGTAGGGTCCAGACTCCCACAGCCGCGCGCCGTCCATATGCATGGCGATGTTATGCTCGCGCGCCCAGGCTGACTGAGTCTCCAGGTCATCCCATCCAGGCAACTGCCCGCCTATCTCTCGTTGTGGCAACTCCAGCAGCAACGCGGCCAGTGGCTCATGGATCGCCTTCACGTCGTCGAGCGTGATCACCTGGTGCGCTTTGCCAACCAGGAGTCCCCGCAGCCCATGCAGCGCCTGATACCCCTTCTGTTCGTGGATCTCCAAATGACAGGTGGGGTGGAAGCCGACGGTATGGCACTGTTTGCGCTCGCTCCAGACGCGCAGAGCGATCTGCTGCGCCATTGTGCCGCTGGGCATGAAGACGGCGGCTTCTTTCCCCAGCAACTCGGCGACCTCCTGCTCGAACTGCTCGATAAGTTCGCCCTCGCCGTAGCGGTCGGCCTGTTCATCGGGATTAGTTGCCGCCGCCAGCGCAGCCAGCATGGCATGTGGGCGCGAAGGCCCGTGTCCCCCAAGGAAACGCTCGCAGCGGTTGTAGACGGCGCGGCGCTCCTCTTCGTCGGACGATATGATAGCCTCAGGAGGCTCGGACATCTCCGACGTATCGCTACTGGTAGGTTCGGTCAGCATTGTGAACAATCCTTTTCGCAATGGACTCTCCGCCGCAGTTGGTACTATATCGTACACTTGTAGCGCTGCGATACACTGTCAACAACCCCAGCTTCAGCCGGGAACTTGCAGCTAGCCTGCGTACGAGACGAGGGCTGCCGCGTCTGGCCGATTGACTGCGGCCCGGCTTGCAATGTTACAAGCCGCGTTCACATCCGCATGGCAGGCGTAGCCGCATGATGTGCAAAGGAACTTGGATTGAGACGTCCGATTCGCCTTCTCACAATGCCCACAGGCGCTACAGATCTGGCTGGTATATGCCGGGTTGACGTAGACTACCCGTATCCCTGCCAGCGCCGCCTTGTAGGCGATGAAGGCGCGGAGCTGGTAGAAGCTCCAAGAGTGCAGCACACGCCTGTGGCGTTTCCTAACCGTTCGCTTCGCCCGTTCGCGGATGCCCTGCAAATCTTCGAGAGCAATCCCGCGCGAAGTGCCTTTCGCCGTGCTGACAATCGCCTTCGACAGAGAATGGTTGACATCCTTAGCAAATCGTTTTTCGCGTCCGCTACGCTTCTTCAAGAGTCGTTTGGCCGACTTCGTTCCCTTCTTCTGCAACTTCTGGCGGAAGCGGCTAAAGCGGGCACGTACCTGGTTCACGTGGGCATGTTTCGGATCATGTTGGCTGCGTTTTGGGCCGGCCGAGGAGTTCAGAAACTCGCCATCACTGGTCGTCGCCAGTTGGATGATACCCAGGTCTACACCCAGAAAATCATCGGTATCGACTGGAGGTGGCTCTGGAGAATCCACCGTAATCGCCAGAAAGAAGGTGTTGTTGCGGTAGAGCAAATCAGCTTGTCCACGAGTGCGTGTCAACATGCTCTCGGCATACGTGCCAAAGCGGAAGGGGACTTCGACACGTCCATCCAATGTCAAGAGCGACGCCCGGTCAATGCGCGGGAAACTGAGGATACGCTCATCATAGACCATCGCGCCATGCAGGCGAAAGGATGGCTGTTGCTTCTTGTCCCGCTTGTAGGCTTCACTCACCTTGCTAATCGCGCGAATCGTCATCTGCGACGACAAGCCGAACCGCTCGCGGATATCGTAGTACACCAGCCGCTGCAATGCAATCTTGTTGGCGCATTGCTCGACAAAGGCTACCGCTGCAATTGCGTTGCAGGCAGCATTGAACGTCTCCAGCGTCCGCAGCAGAGCTGCATGCTGGTCAGGAGTCGGGGCCAGTTTGACGAGCAAGGTTTGTTTCATAGAACAAGTGTATTATGATTGAGTGCACACGTCAATCAGGCAGTACCGTCTGCGGACGGCGGCGCATTACGCCCCGCCTTAAATGGAGGGGGCTTCCCACACCAATTTCTGTGATTGTAGCTACCAGAGGCGGCGGTCGGCGGGAGGCGAAGTAGAGCAGATGTCATCGGATGCGCGGAGTGACGAGCAGGAGAACGAGCGCAGGCTGATTGCGCGCGGTCAGGAGGGTGATCGCGCCGCCTTCAATGCGCTGGTCGAGAAATACCAGGGCGCGGCGTACGCGCTCGCGTTCCGCATGCTCGGCGATCCCGACACGGCGGCTGATGTGACGCAGGAGGCGTTCTTCTCGGCCTACCGCGCGCTGGGCGCATTTCATGGATCATCGTTCCGCGCCTGGCTGCTGCGTATTGTCAGCAACGGCTGCTACGATGTCTTCCGCGCGCGCGGACGCCAGCCAGTGACCTCGCTCGAAGCGCTCCTCGAACACGACGACTCGTCATCCAGCGACTCGCGCCTGCCGATCACGATGGTAGACCCTTCGTGGAATCCAGAGGAGTCCGTGCTGCGCGTCGAGATGGTTCAGTCTATTGAGGCGGCCCTTCTGCAGTTGCCGCCGGAGCAGCGGCTGGCCGTTATGCTCTGTGACATTCAAGGGATGGCCTACGACGAGGTCGCGCGCATCATGGAGACGCCGCTCGGCACCGTCAAATCGCGGATCGCGCGCGCCCGGGCTCAGCTTCGGATCCTGCTCACGCGCGGCGGGGAACTTTCGCCACCTGCACAACGTCAAGACGCAGAGCGTTCCACATGAGCACCTGATGTTCGCGTTGTTCGCGTTGTCAGCACAGCCAGATCATACATTCAGGAACAGATGCAGAGATATCGAGATGACTGAAGATTTCAATCGCAGGTTGCACGAGTCGCCAGAGTATCGGCAGGAACAGCTTTCCGCCGCGCTCGATGGTATGCTGGCGCCTGAGGAGCGGGCCGCGCTGGATGCGCATCTGGCTGAGTGCGAGACGTGCGCGCGGGAGCTGGAGGAGCTACGTCAGATGCGCAGGCTCCTACGGGCCATGCCAGAGCCAGCCCTGCCACGCTCGTTCCTGCTGCCAACTGAGGGTGAGCTGGTCGCATCCCGTAGCGCCGCACGCGCCGCTGAGCGCGCGCCAGCGACGACCGTGACGCCGTTGCGCCAGCCGACACGCCGAGCTACGCGCACACTCCAGGTGACGCGCTGGATTGGCACGATTGCCGCCGTGCTAGGCGTGGCGCTTTTCCTGGGCACGCTCGTGGTCCACCAGGGAGCTAACTACAGCACAAGCGCGCCAAACGCTGCCCAGTCACAGGACGGTAGGCCGAATCCCGCTGTCGGTGGCGGGACGGCCAATGGTGGAACGATTCCCTCGCCGACGCACACGTATTCGAGCAATGGAACCCAATCAACGGACAAAGCAGCTACCGCTACGTCTTCGCCAACGATATCCGCAACGATGCCCGCGAAGAGTTCGGGAACCCCAGAGGCGACACAGTTCATACCGTCATCCAGCCCGACGACCGGGGACATCCTGCGCACGGTGTCGCTCGTGCTGCTCTTTGGCGGGATCGTGCTGGCGCTGGCGTCCCTCGTCGTGGCGCGGCGGATATAGCCGACCTCACCCCCATCCCCTCTCCCTGTGGGAGAGAGGGGCCAGGACTACGCGCTGACGATATCGGCGTCGCCCGTCAGCACGCGCTCGCCGCGCTGATTCTCGATCCACACATCGGCCTGTCGTGGCTTGTCCTGCTCGACTGCCCGCAGCACTCCCCGGCAGGTGAGCGTATCGTCTGGGCGCACCATCGCCTGGAAGCGCACCCGCAGTCGCCCCAGTCGTCCGCGGCCCGGAATGGCCGTTAGCCAGTCGGTCAGAGTCTGCCCGGCGAACGCCATACTGAGCATGCCATGGGCAATCGTGCCTTCGAGGCCAACCGAACGCGCGATGTCGGGGTTTATGTGGATGGGGTTGTGATCGCCGCTGACATTGGCATAGGCGTCGATCTGCGCCTGCGTCACGGTCTTGGTCAGCGCTGGCAATGGCTCGCCCTCGCGCTCTTTCGCCGGTTTGCTGGCGGCAAGGGCAGTCGTGGTGGCTTCTCCTGGCACAATGTCGCGGACGACGAGCATCGCCTTCCCTGTGATCGCGCGCTCTCCTGTGCCGGTATCGCACAACTGCTCGATGGTCATCAGCGCCATGCCGCGCGACTGACGGATGCTGGCGATGCGATGCCGTACCGAGACGGTGTCGCCCACCCCAATCGGGCGCTCATATATATATTCCTGCTCGCCGTGCAGCACCTGCGAACGCTCGGTATCCAGGCCAGCCTCTGCGAACGGGACGATAAAGCGCGTCACGAAGGTCGGTGGCGCTGGAATCGTCGGATAGCCCGCGGCGCGAGCGGCGTCCAGATCGCGGTAGATGGGCGAGCTATCGCCGATGGCGTCGGCGAACTGCTGAACCACCGTCGCGCTGATGACGTCGCTCTGTGGCGATGTCTCGTGTCCAACCAGTGAAGGATCGAGTGGCATGGAACTCCCCCTGTGGTATCCGCCGAGTTCGGCAAGATCGGCAGAGCGATCCCGCGCGAAATCGGTGAGATTTTTCCCTGTTGCAACGCCTGCTTCTTAGCGTAACATATGTGTAGGCTCATGGCGTAGTAGCCAGAGAATATAGAACATCTGCACTACTTCGATGTCTTTATCGCTATTTGACAATGGGAGGATCCCCACACATGTCACCCTTGAGCAAAGTCTTGGCAAAGTCCTGGGCAAAGCACTGGCTCTCGCGCGAAACGTTCACCAGCGGCGCCGCGTTGATCGCGCTCGTTGCGCTCGTCAAGCTGGTGGCGCATCTGCTGGTGGTCGGCAACTTCGGCTACTTTCGCGATGAATTGTACTATATCGAGTCCGGGCGGCACTTCCAGACTGGCTACGTGGACTTCGTGCCGTTCATCGCGTGGCTCGCGGGTATCCTCCGGATCGTCGGAGATAATCTGGTGGTGCTGCATATCTTCAGCGCGCTCGCCGGGACGGCGCTGGTCGTCGTGACCGGGCTGATGGCGCGCGAGATGGGCGGCGGGCGCGTGGCGCAGGGGCTGGCGGCGCTGGGGACCGCAGTGATGGTCACCTTCCTGGCGACCGGCTCGCTCTTCACGATGGATGTCTTCGACGAGCTGTGGTGGGGACTCGCCGCATACGTCTTCATTCTGCTGGTCAGACGCCAGAACCCCAAGTTGTGGCTGCTCTTTGGGCTCATCGCTGGAATTGGCGTCTTTACCAAGCTGACGATGCTCTTCTTCGGCCTGGGGCTGGTCGTGGGCATGCTGCTGACCTCCCGCCGCAACGATTTTCGCACGCGCTGGCCGTGGCTTGGCGGCGCGATTGCCTTTGCGTTTCTCGTCCCCTGGCTCATCTGGGAGTTCGCCAACGGCTGGCCGACGAAGGAGTTCTGGGGCAACTATGGCGGGTTCGCGTCTGGCTCCCCGCTGGACTTCTTCATCAGCCAGCTCTTCACGATGAACCTGTTCAACCTGCCGCTGATTATCGCGGGCTTCATCTTCTACTTCCGTCGGCCTGAAGGCAAGCCGTATCGCGCGCTCGGCTGGATGTTCGTCTTCCTCTACGTCTTCTTCACGCTGACCCGCGCCAAGTCGTATTTTCTCTCGCCCTCCTACCCCGTCCTGTTCACGGGCGGCGCGATTGTGCTGGGCCAGGCGTTCAGCCGCTTCCCATCGCGGCGCTACGTGGGCATCGCCTATGTGACGCTGCTCGTCGCCAGCGGCATCTTCTTCGGGCTGGGCGTCATGCCCGCACTGGGGCCGCAGACCTACAGCCGGTACTATGGCTGGGTGGCCGCCGTATCCGGCGCGAACCAGACGGAAGGTGGGCAGGTATATCCGCAGATTCTGGGCGACCGGCTTGGCTGGGATACGATGACCGCCACCGTCGCGGGCGCCTATAATAAGCTGTCCGCCGACCAGCGCGCGCAGGCATGTATTCTGACGTTGAACTATGGTGAGGCGAGCGCGCTCAACTTCTTCGGCCCGCAGTACCACCTGCCGCCAGCTATCAGCGGTCACAACAACTACTACCTCTGGGGACCAGGCAACTGTAGCGGCAAGGTGCTTTTGACCGTGGGCTATGCCCAGGCCGATATGCTCAAGAGCTACGATAGCGTGCGTCAGGTGGCGACGATTACCTGTAAAAACTGCCAGTCAGAGGAGAACAATCTGCCGGTCTACCTCTGCACGCAGCCCCATGCCTCGCCGGTTGACGCCTGGAAGACCGTCAAACACTACAACTGAATGGGGGCCGCGCGGCAAAAGTGGTATACTGGAAAACGGTCATCTGTCTTCCGCTCGTGGAGCGTCGGCGGAGAACCACAGGGGGGTCGCACAGGCGGCCGCCCTTTGTGCTGTGCGCGTGACGGCGAATGGCCTTGCTGACGCTGGGAGTCGAGTGTGAAACTGATTGTGGGGCTGGGGAATCCCGGCGTTCGCTATGCCCGCACGCGCCATAACGTCGGCTTCGATACCGTCGATCTGCTCGCGGACCGCCAGGAGTGGCGCTTCGACACGACGCGCAGTCGCGCCAGGCTGGCCAGCGGTGTGAGTGGGGATGAAAAGGTGTTGCTGGCCAAGCCACAAGCCTTTATGAATAACAGTGGCGCTGTCGTCGCTGATCTCATCCGCTTCTACAAGCTCGATCCAGCCAGTGACTTGCTCGTCATCGCCGACGATCTCGATTTGCCGCTGGCGCGCATCCGCGTGCGGAGTCGTGGCGCCGCCGGGGGGCAGCACGGGCTGGAGTCCATCATTCAGCACCTGTCCACGACGGCGTTTGCGCGTATCAAAATTGGCATAGGGCGACCGCTGCATGGCCGCGATGAGAATGTTGACTTTCTGTTGAGCATGCCGCGTGGCGACGAGCGCATCATGCTCGATGCCGCGATTGACCGCGCCGCCGATGCCGCGTATAGCTGGCTGACCGAAGGCGCGGATGTTGCCATGAACACTTACAACGGGTGACAGCCCCTCCCGACCCGCATCTCTCTCAGTTCCCCTCTCCCCTTGGGGGAGAGGTTAGGGGAGGGGACCGCGCACTCTTGAACATTATTGGAGGCTTCAAGTGGCGCTACGTGGACTATTGCCACTCATCGTAAACCGGCCCGAGTTCCGGCGACTGCGGGAGCATCTCGCGCCTGGCTCCGCCGCGCCCGTGCTTTCGGGCGTGACTGAGGCGGCGCGTCCGTATCTCATCGCCGCGCTGGCCACGACGCAGGAGGCGCCGCTCATCTACGTCGTGCGCGACAACGAACGGGTCACGCAGGTCGCCGAGATGCTTAGCGCCCTGCTCGGACGCGAGACGACGGTGCTACCGTGGATCGACCGCGACGCGCTGCCCTACGAGCGACTCATGCCAGACCCTGAGACGGTGCAGACGCGCATGCGGGCGCTGACGGCGCTGGCTCGGGGCGAGTCGGCCATCGTCGTCTGTTCGTCGCGCGCGCTGGCCCAGCCCGTTCTGCCGCCCGATGAGTTTGCCGCTGCCCTGCTGGAGCTTCGCCCCAGTCTGGAGCTTGCCCCGCGCCTGCTGCTGGAGCATCTGATGGCAGTTGGCTACGAGCCGGTGGTGGAGGTCGAAGAGGTTGGCCAGATGAGCCATCGCGGCGGCATCGTCGACTTCTTCCCGCCCGTCATGGAGCGCCCGATTCGCGTCGAGTTCTTCGGCGACGAGATCGATTCCATCCGCACCTTCGATGCCGAGAGCCAGCGTTCGCTCAATCCCCAGCCTTCGGTGGTCGTTGGCCCGGCGCGCGAGGCGCTGGCGTTGCATGGCTCAGCGGCGGCGCTACGGCTCGAAAAACTCAGCATCGCCGGGATGCATCCCGACGCACGTGAGCGCTGGCACGGCGACCTGGAAGCGCTACGTGCGCGCCAGTCGTTCGAGGATATCGCCTTCTACCTGCCCTACCTACATACTCCCGCCTCGCTTTTGGACTACCTTCCTGACGATGGCGTTGTCGTGCTCAACGACGCGGAACAGACCGCGCAGGCGGTGGAGGAGCTGGTGGCGCTGGGCGAGGAGCTACGCGATCAGTTGGAGCGTGAGGGCGAGAATCCGCCAGGGCTGCTGCCGGTCGTAGTGAAGCCAGACGTGGTCGCCTCGAAGCTGGCGACGCCACGACAGGCCCACTTCGCCAGCCTGACCGCTGCGGTAGATGAGCCAACCAATGGCAGCGCGCTCGCGCCTGACCTCACCGCCGCGACATCGTACGGCGGGCGTACCCGTGCCTTCGCGCAAGAGGTGCGCAAGATGCTCACCGAGCGGCAGCGGGTGGTGTTGGTGAGCATGCAGGCGCGTCGGCTGACCGAGTTGTTCGGCGACGAGGCGCTGCTGGGCCACAACGGCATCGTCATGGTCTCGCCAGAGGTGGATTTGCCCGATCCACCCGAACCCGGCACGCTGGAGGTGGTGCATGGCCGCCTGCCAGAGGGCTGGCACAGCCGCTCGCTGGCGCTCACCGTCTTCACCGACGCCGAGATCTTCGGCTGGTCGAAGCGGCGCGGCGAGCAGCGCCGCACAGTGACTCCCGCCTCTTTCCTGGCGGAGCTGCATCCCGGCGATTTCGTCGTCCATCAGGAGCACGGCATTGGCCGCTTCGAGGGGCTGACGAAGATCGAGAGCGACGGCGTTGCCCGCGAGTACCTGCTCATTCACTATGCGGGTACCGACCGGCTCTACATCCCGACCGATCAGCTCGACCGCATCACACGCTACATCGGCATGGGCGACGCCGTGCCCGCGCTGAGCAAGCTCGGCGGGGCGGAGTGGGCGCGGGCCAAGCAGCGCACACGCGAGAGCGTCCGCGATATCGCCGCCGATCTGCTGCGGCTCTATAGCATCCGCGAGTCGGTGACGGGCCATCCGTTCCCATCGGACGACGAGCAGCCGTGGCTGCAGGAGCTTGAGGAAGGATTTCCCTACGAGGAGACGCCCGACCAGTTGCGGGCCATCACTGAGGTCAAGGAGGATATGGAGCGCGCCCGTCCGATGGACCGGCTCGTCTGCGGCGATGTTGGTTACGGCAAGACCGAGGTGGCTCTACGCGCCGCCTTCAAGGCCGTGCTGGACCAGCGCCAGGTGGCTGTGCTCGTGCCGACGACGGTGCTGGCGCTGCAACACTTCAACACCTTCGCTCAGCGGCTGCGTCCATACCCGGTGCGCGTCGAGATGCTCAGCCGGTTCCGCTCGGAGAAAGAGCAGCGCGAGGTCTTAGCCGATCTGGTCGACGGTAAGGTGGATATCGTCATCGGCACGCACCGGCTGCTGCAGAAAGATGTCGCCTTCGCGCAACTTGGCCTGCTCGTCATCGACGAGGAGCAACGCTTTGGTGTGGCGCATAAGGAGCGGCTGAAGCAGATGCGCACCGAGGTGGACGTGTTGACGCTGACGGCGACGCCAATCCCACGCACGCTCTACATGGCGCTCTCGAATGTCCGCGATATGAGCGTGATCGAGACACCTCCACAGGAGCGTCTGCCCATCCGCACCTTCATCCGCGAGTCTGATGACGACCTGATCCGCGAGTCTATCCTGCGCGAGATTGACCGTGGCGGCCAGGTCTTCTTCGTCCATAACCGCGTGCGCGGCATCCAGGCGATTGCCGACAAGATACGGCGGCTCGTGCCTGAGGCGAAGGTGGCGGTGGGCCACGGCCAGATGCCGGAGGATGCGCTGGAGCATGTCATGCTCGACTTCTCGGCGGGCGAGACGAATGTGCTGGTCTGCACCACGATCATCGAGAACGGGCTGGATATCCCCAATGCCAACACGATCATCGTCAACAACTCGGCCTTCTTCGGCCTCTCGCAACTCTATCAGCTCCGTGGCCGTGTGGGCCGGGCGCAACAGCAGGCGTACGCCTATTTCCTCTACAACAAAGAGCAGAAGCTGACACCAGTCGCCGAGAAGCGGCTGCGCGCAATCTTCGAGGCGACCGAGTTGGGCGCTGGCTTCCGCATCGCGATGAAAGACCTGGAGATTCGCGGAGCGGGCAATCTGCTGGGCGCGGAGCAGTCCGGCAATATGAACGCGGTCGGCTTCGATCTCTACTCGCGCATCCTCGCCGAGGAGATCGCGCGGATGCAGGGCGCGCGCAAAGAGGCGACGGTCTTGCAGCCGGTCGTCAGCATCGAGCTGCCGATTGGCGCATTCATCCCGGATGAGTACATCAACGACCGTGCCCTGAAGATGAGCTTCTACTCGCGGTTGGCGAATCTGACTGAGCCGGAGCAGGTGGAGGCAATGGAGACGGAGATGGTGGACCGCTTCGGCGTGCCACCGGAGCCAGTGGCGGCGCTGCTGGGCATCGTTCGGCTGAAGACCGAAGCGGCGACGCTGGGCTACGAATCGGTTAGCGCGCGCGGCAACGAGCTTATCTTCAAGGTGCGGCGCACGACCTCGCTCGACCGCGTCATGCTGACGAAGCGCTACGGGCGCGACGCGCACATGCAACTTGGCGAGGTACGGCTCTCGCGTCACCGCTTCTCGACGGAGCCGCTGGCCTGGCTAGAGCAGCTTCACGAACTGCTGCCATTGATCGTCGGCGCGAAAGGGGTCAAGGCCGCGGCGGGCGCAGCTGGGCAGTAGTGCGGTAATCAGCGGATGGATTGGGCATGTTTGTCGCGGAGCCCGTTGAAAGGTTGTTGTAGCGTTGTATACCGCTTTGCCACAGACCAGCGCGGAATTTGAACAACTTCCTTGGGCTGACATTGAGCCCTGGTACCGCCAACTGCTGGCAGTACAGTTGACCACTACGAATGTCGAGAGCTGGTTACGCCAATGGTCGCAATTGACCGCGCTGGTAGATGAGACAAACAACTGGCTGCACATCCTGACGACACGAGACACCGCGAATGAGTCATATGCGCAGCGGCGCGCGCGTTTCCTGGATGACCTCTTCGGCCCGTTCCAGAGCGCTGATCAGCGGGTAAAAACACATTTGCTGACGAGTGGCCTGGAGCCAGCGGATTTTGCGATTCCTCTGCGGAAACTGCGGGTGGATAGCGAGCTTTTTCGGGAAGAGAATGTTCCACTGCTCAACGATGTGGATAAGCTGGTCGACGAGTATTTCAGCATCAATGGCGCGCAGAGCGTGCTTTGGGAAGGGCGGGACGTTGCGATTAGCCAACTCCTGCCGGCAATGCAGAGCCCTGACCAGACTCGCCGCGAACAGGCTTGGCGAACCTATTCTGAACGCAAGGTACAGGATCGGGAAACGTTGAACGACGTCTGGGTGAAGCTGCTACGACTCCGGCTGCAAATGGCTCAGAATGCTGGTTTTGCTGACTATCGTTCGTATCGCTGGAAGCAGTTGCATCGCTTTGATTATACGCCCGAGGATTGTAAAGCCCTTCACGAAGCAGTGCGCCAGGTGGTTATACCCGTGGCAAACCAGATTGCGGACAGGCGGCGGCAACTGTTGGGTCTGGAGGTATTGCGTCCCTGGGATGTGGATGTCGATCCTCACAGTGATAAAGAACCGCGGAAAATAGAGGATGTGGCCGCTACTGTAGAACAATGTGCTGACCTGTTCACCCAGGTTGACCCGGCGTTGGGTGAGTATGTTGCCACCATGATCGACGACGACTGCTTTGATCTGGAAGAGCGGGAACATAAGGCGCCGGGCGGTTATTGCGACATCCTTGAGGTTCGACAATTGCCGTTTATCTTTGGAAAGCTACAGACGACAAACGACCTGATCGATCTGATCTTTCATGAGATAGGCCATGCCTTCCAGACATTTGAAGCTAGTCATTTGCCATACCTACACCAGCGCATCAATTACATTCCCATTGAATTCAACGAAGTTGCCTCGATGAGCATGGAGTATATTGGCGGCGAAAAGATGGTGGCAGCGGGATTGCTGACGAACGACGAAGCGCGTAGTATCCGCATAAGCCACCTGGAAAATGCATTGCTGACACTGACGCGTGTGATCCAGGGAGACGCCTTCCAGCACTGGATCTATGAAAACCCTGAACTGGCGCAGGATCCCGAGCAGGTGAGCCAGATGTGGGCTGCGCTTGCTCTTCTCTATCAGCCATATATTGATTGGACTGGATGCGAGGAAGTTCTGAATAATGGCTGGCAGAAGATTCTGCACTTCTTCGTGGTTCCCTTTTACTATGTTGAGTATGTCTATGCCAGGATTGGGGCGTTGCAGGTATGGCGCAACTATCTGGCGGATCCAGCGAAGGGAATCCACCAGTATCGAGCTGCGCTGTCTCTAGGAGCAACGCGAAGCTGTCCTGAGCTTTTCGAGATTGCTGGCGCCAGATTCGGTGGCGATATGGCGACCTTGCAAGATATCGTGCGGTTCGTGATAGGCAAGCTGGCTGAATGGGAAGCATCCCTGTAAACGGTAAAAGGTTCACTCTATTGTCCACGTCTATCACCCGCTTGCACTTCATCCGCCACGGCGAGGCGTATTCTAATGTGCCCCACGAGGGCAGAGTTGTCTCGGGCGTGAAGGGCGATAAGGGGCTAACCCCGCGTGGCGTTGTCCAGGTGCAGCGGCTGCGTGACCGCCTGCTGGCGACGGGCGAGCTTGCCGCCGATGTCGTGCTGGCGAGCACATTGCCGCGCGCCTGGCAGACCGCCGAGATTCTCGCGCCCGTATGGGATTCACCTATCTTCCCCGACGATGCACTGCACGAGCTACGCCCTGGTGAGTCGGATGGTCTGCCCGTCGAGGATGCGCGCGAGCGGTATGGCTACGCCGACTTTGCGGAATGGGCCTATCGCCCAAAGTCGCCCGGTGGCGAGACCTGGGGCAGTTTTGTTTTGCGCGTTGGCACGATGCTCGACCGCGTGACGCGCGACTATGCGGGCAAGACCACTATCCTCATCACCTCGGGCGGTGTCATCCATGCGACGTTTCTCGTCTTCTTCTCGCTGCATACGCTCATACCACCTCAAGCATGGTTCGCTACCGAAAACGCCAGTATCACCACCTGGGAGCAGCGTCCCTGGCGCAATCAGCCATCCATCTGGACGCTGTTGCGTTATAATGACTCTACACTGTCTTCGGCGTAAAGCTCCTTGCTTTCTGGGACGGGGATAAAGCTCCCGTCACCGCTTGTCACCAGAAGGTCCAGTGCGCCCCTGGTCCTCACTTGGTTCCCCCCTTGCGGACGACCACACGGTATGGTACGGTAGCGCCATGAAGCAACCACGCGCCTATCGCTATCGGTTCTACCCCACGCCCGCGCAAGCTGCCATGCTAGCGCGGACATTTGGCTGCGCGCGGTTCGTCTTCAACTGGGCGCTCCACATGCGCGCCGATGTGTCCTGATACGAGAGGAACACCTCTCGTATCAGGACACATCGGCCGCACTGACAGATCTCAAACAGCAGCCGGAGACCGCCTGGCTCACCGAGGTCGCCAGCGTTCCCTTGCAGCAAGCCTTGCGCCATCTGGATACAGCCTTCCGCAACTTCTTCGCCCACCGCGCACGTTACCCGCGCTTCAAGAAGAAACGGGGGCGGCAAGCGGCCACCTACGCCAGCAGCGACTTTCGCTACGACGCGGCCACCCGCACCCTGACACTGGCCAAGATAGAGGAGCCGCTGGCGTAGGTGGCCGCTACTTCGTTGCGTTCCTCATGGAGGAGGAGATTGCACTCTTGCCTACTGTGGAGACCCAGGTGGGCATCGATCTGGGGCTGCACGACGTGGTGGTATTGGACAATGGCGAGAAAGTGGGCAATCCCCGCTTCTTGGCTCAAGACGAGCAGAACTTAGCCAAAGCGCAACGGCGACTGACCAAGAAGCAGCGCGACTCCAAGAATCGGGAGAAGGCACGTCGCAAAGTCGCCCGCATTCACGCCCGTATCGCTGACCGTCGCACGGACTTTCTACACAAACTCTCGACCCGCATTGTTCGTGAGAACCAAACGATTTGCATCGAGAGTCTGCGTGTGAAAGCGATGGTCAAGCACCCGACACTGGCCAAAGCGATTTACGATGTGGGCTGGGGGCAGTTCATTCACCAGTTGGCGTACAAAGCGCACTGGTATGGACGTACCCTCGTCCAGATTGAAAGGTGGTACCCTAGTTCAAAGCAGTGTTCCGCCTGCGGACACGTTTTAGACACCTTGCCGCTGGACGTGCGCGCGTGGACATGTCCGAATCCCATCTGTGGGATCTCCCATGACCGCGATGTGAACGCCGCGAAGAACATTTTGGCCGTGGGGCTCACGGCGACAGCCTGTGGAGAGCCGGTAAGACCGACGCGGATTTCGGCTCGTCCGACCCGTGTCGGCGTGGTTCGCTGAAGCAGGAATCCCCTGGCATCAGCCATGGAGAGTAGTCAAAATGACACGTCGCATCTCCACGAATAGCAGTGGTACACGACAAGGCGTGTAATGGCCAGGGGGTATCATGACGCACCTCTATCTCATTCGCCACGGCGAGGCATACTCCAACATCGAGCTTGACGGCAATGGCACGGTGCCAGGGCTGCGCGGCGACAAGGGGCTGACCCCACGCGGACGCGCCCAGGCCGAACGCCTGCGCGACCGGCTGGCCCGCACGGGCGAGATTCGCGCCGATGCGCTGCTCGCCAGCACGTACGCCCGCGCCTGGCAGACTGCCGAGATCATCGCTCCGGCGCTTGGCCTGCCGATTATTCCAGACGACGACCTGCAAGAGATGCGGGCGGGCGATGAGGTAGACGGCATGATCGAGCGCGAGTTGCTGGAACGCTATGCGATTCCTGATTACCGCGAAACGCCCTACGCGCGCATTGCTCCCGATGGCGAGAACTGGGGTGAGTTCATCCTGCGAGTGGGGACGATGTTCGACCGGGTGACACGCGCCTACGCCGGAAAGACAGTGGCGCTGGTGACCCACGGTGGGGTCATTGACGCCTCGATCATGATCTTTTTCCAGGTTCACACGCTGAGAGTGCCGCCATTTGCGCTCTACACCCACAACACCGCGATGACCGAGTGGGAGCTGGAGCAGAGCGACGGCTTTCGCGAGCGAGCGGCCGTGCCTTCTCGCTGGCGGTTAGTGCATTACAACGACGACCACCACATTCGTGACTTGCCCGACCATGCTGAGTCGTCTCCACATTCCGCCGCGGAGGCGATGGAAGACGGCGATTCCTGATTTCTTGCGGTATTTTTGGGGTATAATGAAGCGTGAATAGTCGTGTCGCGCAAGGATGTCGCGGCAGAGAAGGAGCGGCCATCCATGAATAAGTATCAATATCAGGTTCCGGCGCATCGCCTGTTCTGGCACGCGCTGCGCCTGCGCTGCCCCTATTGTGGGCAGGGTAAGCTCTTCAGCCATGGCTTCACCATGAACGATCACTGTTCGAACTGCGGCTGGATCTTCGAGCGCGAGGAAGGCTACTGGACCGGCGCGATTGCCGTTAATCTGGTCGTGGCGGAGTTTCTGGCGGCGGCAGGCGCTATCCCGCTGGCGATCATGCAGGCGTCGCCAGTGCTGGTCATGGGCATCGGCATTCCGCTGGTGGTCGCCCTGCCGTTCCTGTTCTACCGCCACTCCAAGAGCTTCTGGATGGCCTTCGACTTCATGATCCACCCGGTTTCCTCAACCGAGCGGAGCTAGCGGCGCGTTCCGCCTGGACCTTTGCGGCGCGCTCGCGTCCGCTCTTGGGAAGTCGATTGCGAAAGACTGGCGCGATGACGTTCTTGACGAACTGCGCCGAAATCGGGCCGCGGACCTGTGCGGCGAATGGCAGCACCGGCACATCGGCCAATTGCACCATGGCGACCGCGCCATCGCTATGATATTTGCCGCCATCGCCGTTATCGCGCTGGATTTCGTGCCCGAAGCCAGGCGCATACTCGACATGGATGACCCAGCCCGTCGCGGAGAGATCTTCGACCAGGAAGTCACGCTCAGTATCCACATCAGGCGCAATCAGATGCGTGGGCATATGGGTGCGCGGTGAGAGCGCTACTCGTATGTCTTTCGTCGCCCCGCCAATCCAGAGTGGTCGGCCGTTCTTGTCGGGAGTGGACGTTTTCCAGAAGCGGACGTGATCACGCTCGCGCACGCTCTGGCCAGGCTGCTCGAAGGCGATATCCTGGCGGCGGCCAAAGAGGTAGAGATTGCTGACGGGCGCTGTACTATATTTGCGCGCCAGCAGCGAATCAATCGAGATGCGCAACGCGGTGATGAAGGAAATCTCATCGGCGCGGTACCAACCAGCATTGGCAAACGCCGCGCCAAGCTGCGCTTCGGACGCCACCATGCGCACATTCAGTGGGTCGCCAGGCACGCCGTTACGGCGGAAGCTGGTGAGTGGCAGTGGATCCTGGTCAGCAGCCGAGATGCGACGGCCCTCGCGGCTGACACTGCGAAGACGTCGCCCGACACGTATGATGCGTATCACGAACAGCACGAGCAATGTGAGGATCAACGCCAGAGCAATATTGATTGCGATGATAACGGGGGTGGAGAATCCATGCATCTGGCTGGGCAGGTCAATAGGGAATGAGAACGCGAAGAGCATCAAAGCGCCCATAGAATCTCTCCTCTTCCAGGCTGACAATCTGGCCGTGGATGTCGAAGACATTGTACAGGCGCAGCGCTCACTCGAAAAGGAGCAAGTTCACACTATTTTTGGCGATTGGTGGCGTTCCATACCGTCGGCTATGGCTGTGGCGATGCCTGTTGATCGCGTACCCGCTGGCGGTGCGCGGCTCGGCGGGAGGCTGCGGGCGCCACACGCCACGGCGCGAAGGCCGCGACAATCTGCCGAGGCAGCGTGCCCTCGATCAGCGTGCCAGTCTCCTGGGCCTCCTGCCGCATGACATGGCCGCGCCGATGAAACACCTCGACCATATCGCCACGGTCGTAGGGCAGCAGCACCGTGTAGCGCACCATCTCGTCGGCAAGCACCTCGCCCAGTTTGCGCAGGAGCACGTCAAGATTCGCCCCCGTGCGCGCCGAGACCGCGACGGCATTGGGATAGAGCGAGAGGTCAACCTCGTCGGGGTTATCGAGTAGATCCACTTTGTTGAGCGCCGTGATACGCGGCTTCTCGGCGGCGCCAAGCTCGCGCAAGACGTCATCTACCGTCTGGCTCTGCTCGATGGCGTTCTCGTGCGTGGCATCCACCACTTCCAGCAGCACATCCGCCTCGACGACCTCTTCGAGCGTCCCACGGAACGCCGCGACGAGCGTCGTCGGCAGCTTCTGGATGAAGCCGACGGTATCGGTCAGCAGCACCTCCTGGTGGCTGGGCAACGTCAGGTAGCGGGTCGTCGGATCGAGGGTGGCGAAGAGTTTGTTCTCAGCCAGCACCGACGCTGCGGTGAGCGTATTGAAGAGCGTGGACTTACCCGCGTTGGTATAGCCGACCACCGCGACGACCGGAATGGCGCGTGCCTCGCGTTGCTGCCGCTGCAGACTGCGTTGCTGACGAACGACCCCAAGGTCGCGGTGCAGCTCGGCAATGCGCGCGCGGATTCTGCGACGGTCCATCTCCAGCTTTGTCTCGCCGGGACCGCGCACGCCAATCGCGCCGCCCACCCCACCACCGCCAGACCCGCGCGAGCCGCCGCCCAGGCGCGACAACTCGCCGCGTGAGCTACCGGCAAGCCGTGGCAAGCGGTACTCGAGCTGCGCCAGCTCGACCTGAAGCTGCCCCTCGCGGGTGTGGGCATGCTGGGCGAAGATATCAAGAATGAGCGCCGTGCGGTCGATCACGCGCACGCCCACGGTTTTCTCAAGGTTGCGTTGCTGCGTCGGCGCAAGCTCGTCATCCACGATCAACAGGGAGAAGTCCAACTCCTCGCGAAGCATCGCTAGTTCCTGCGCGCGTCCCTTGCCGACGTAGAGGGTTGGGTTGGGCGATTTCAGCCGCTGGACGCCTGAGCCGACGACCTCCGCACCCGCCGTGCGCGCCAGTGCCGCCAGCTCCTCCAGAGAATCATCGGCGCTCCAGAGCGACTCCTCGCTCTCGTTGTCCACCGCGATGAGATACGCGCGTTCCGGACGCTGCTCCGCACGCAAATTGATGACGCGTTCGTTTCTTGCCGTAAGCGGTTCCTCCCCCAAAATGCTAGTGTTCCAGCGAGACCTGGAAGCACAGCGGCATTGTATCACCAGGAGTAGGACGCTCCACAAGGCAGAAATCTTGCGGAGAATATCTGCCGCTTCCCATCGTGTTCACGGAAAACGGCGCAATGTCATCTATTCATATCAGGCTTGTCCACGCCGTGCGCATTCTGCCATTCCTCGCGCAGAATCGCGTAGAGATACTCGTCTCCCCACTTGCCCTTAAACCACACATTCTGGTGAAAATGCCCTTCACGGCGCAGGCCAAGTCGCTCAAGCAAAGCGACTGATGGGGCATTCTCAACATCGGTAATCGCGATCACCCGATGCAGTCCCAGCGACGCGAACGCATAGTCCAGGACACACGAGACAGCTTCTGTAGCGATACCACGTCCCTGATAGGCGCGAGCGAGGGTGTAGCCGATTTCAGCCTGGCGCTCGTCGTCCTCCGGAATCTTAAAAGCGCAGTCGCCCACCAACAACCCTGTTTCCTTGAGCTCGATGGCGATTTGAAACCATTCTCCCGGCGCCCACGGTTGGATCTCCTTCACCTCTTTAATGAGCGTTCGCGCCTCAGCTTCGGTGATCCCCTCCCAGCTTTGGTATCTGGCGACTTCAGGGTCGTTGCGATAGGCCATGAAGAGTGTACAGTCATCATCCGTGAAGTGTCGTAGGCGCAGTCTCGCCGTCTCAAGCATCATGAAAGGCGCCATTGGCCCTCGTCTCTCGTCCCTATGCAGTTCCCCATATTACCTCTATCCGCAGCAAAAGGGATACACAGAGGCCGACGAGGCGAGACACCCCATCGGCCTCCGGGTAGACTCCGTGCATTGTCTACAGGGTCTACATCAATCCAGCCATGAGAGCATCGAGCGCGCTGCGTGACGGGCGAAGCTTGTCAGTGCTCATATGCGCCAGTGGCGTCTCGGGCAGCCGCTCCAGTTCGGCCAGCGACTTGCGCTCCTCATTGATGTAGATCAGGCCGGTAATGAACTCCTGTTTCTCCTTGGCCTCGTCGAGCAGGCGTATCGCAGCCATCCGGTTGCGTGGGTCGTGGCTTGCATCGAGCTTCTTGAGGTGGATGACCGCGCCGTCGTGCATCGTCACATCGGCGGTCTCGCCCTCTGCGTAGTCCACGGTGATCTCGTCGCGGAAGGGAATAAAGCTGAAGTCCGAGACGACCTCCTCGTGCGCCTTGCCCCATGCATAGCTCTTGGTGGAGTCCTCGTGGTCGTTGAACGAGACGCATGGGCTGATGATATCCAGCACCGCCGTCCCGCGGTGGCTGAGCGCCGCCTTCAGCAGCGACTCGACCTGACGGGGATCGCCAGCGAACGACCGCGCCACGAAGCCACAGTCGGCGATCAGCGCCTCCATGCAGACGTCGATTGGCGGCAGTTCATTCAGCCCGGCATACTTAAGCTGCTGGCCCTCGTCCGCCGTGGCCGAGAACTGGCCTTTGGTCAGCCCATAGACGCCGTTGTTCTCAACGATATAGACTACCGGCACATTGCGACGCACCATGTGGATATACTGGCCAAGGCCGATGCTGCCGGTATCGCCGTCGCCGCTGATGCCAACAGCCTTGAGGGTGTGGTTGGCGAGGAGCGCCCCCGTAGCCATCGACGGCATGCGCCCATGTAGCCCATTGAAGCCGTGAGATTGACTGAGGAAGTAGGCAGGCGTCTTGCTGGAGCAGCCAATGCCGCTGAGCTTGATCAGTTGGGTTGGCTGGATCGAGAGATCATAGGCGACGGAGATGATGCGTACCGAGATCGAGTCGTGGCCGCAGCCCTTGCAGAGCGTCGAGGGGCGTCCTTTATAGTCATTTTTCGTCAGGCCGATCAGATTCGTGCCCTGGGCCGGAGGTTCCTGGATTGCCATCGTTATCGCTCCTATCGCTCTTGCTCGAGAATGGACTGTGCGATCCACCGACCAGTTAGAGGCAGGCCATCGCACTGATTCACGGATTTCAGTTGGGCGCCGTGCGTGGGCGCCTCCGTCAGCAGTATCTTCGCCATCTGTCCATCGAAATTGTTTTCGACGATGTAATGTCGAGGATACTTCGCGACAAACTGCTGGAACTCCTCGGTGGTGGGCAGGGCGCGCAGCCGTAGGTAGCTCGTCTGGATTCCCCGGCTCGCCAGCATGCTCCGTGCCTCGGCAATGGCCGAGTCGTTCGAGCCGTACGAGATGATGCCTATCTCAGCGCCCGCGACCTCGTCAACGACTGGCTTCGGAACCAACGTGCGCGCGTGCTCGAACTTGCGGTGTAGCCGGGCCAGGTTTGCCTGCCACTCGTCGGCGCGCTCAGTGTACTGCGCCTGGGCGTTGTGGCCGCTGCCACGGGTGAAGTACGCCGCGAATGGGCTATCAGTGCCGGGAATGGTGCGATAGCCGACGCCGTCGCCATCCACATCCTCATAGCGATGGAAGCCGCCCAGTTTGGCAAGCTCATCCGCGCTGAGCACCTTGCCCCGGTCAAAGGGCTTGTCGGGATAGGTAAATGGCTGGCTCATCCAGAGGTTCATGCCCAGATCGAGGTCACTCAGCACGAAGATCGGCGTCTGCAGCCGCTCAGCCAGGTCGAACGCGCGCCAGCCGCTCTCGAAGCACTCCTCCATGTTTGCGGGGAGCAGCAGCACGTGGCGGGTATCGCCGTGGCCCAGATAATAGGCCATCAGGATATCACCCTGCGACGTGCGCGTTGGTAGGCCAGTGCTCGGTCCCATGCGCTGGATGTCCCAGATGACGGCAGGCACCTCGGCAAAGTGGGCATAGCCCGCGTATTCGGTCATCAGCGAGATGCCCGGCCCAGAGGTCGAGGTCATCGCGCGCGCGCCAGCCCAGCCCGCGCCGACGACCATGCCAATCGCGGCGATCTCGTCTTCCGCCTGGACGATAGCGTAGGTATGCTCGCCCGTCTCTTTATCGACGCGCAGGTCTTTCGCGTAGTCAGTCAGCGCATCCACCAAACTGGTGGATGGGGTGATTGGATACCAGGCGACGACGCCCACGCCGCCGAAGACCGCGCCCAACCCCCCCGCCGAGTTGCCGTTGATGAGAATCTTGCCCGCTGTTTTGTTTGAGCGCTGCACGCGGAATGGATCGCGCTTGGTAATATTCGTTCGTGTATATTCGATAGCCGCCTTGACCACGCCGAAGTTGAGATCGACTGCCTTGCGCTTGCCGCCGAAATGGTTCATCAGCGCGGCCTCGATCTCGTCCGCGTCGATGCCAAGCAGTTCCACGAGCGCGCCCACATAAGCCATGTTGGCGACGTAGGGACGCAGGTCGGCGTTCGCGCCAGAGTCCTTGGCCATCTGCTGCACAGGCAGGGTGTAGTAGGTGACATCGCTGCGGTCTTCGGCGAGCTTCCACTCGCTGGGCACGATCACCATACCGCCCGACGACACTTTAGAGATATCCTCGGCGGCGGTGCTGCGATTCAACGCCACTAGCACCTCGCAAGTATCTCGCCGCCCGACAAAGCCATCTTCGCTCAGTCGGATCTGGAACCAGGTTGGCAGTCCCTGGATGTTGGAGGGAAAGAGGTTTTTGCCGGTCACTGGTATGCCCATCTTGAAGAGCGCCCGCAGCAGACAGTTGTTTGCGGTCTGGCTGCCTGAACCATTGACGGTCGCGGCCACGATGACGAAGTTATTTATCCCTGCCGGACTGTCCTCGATGTCCGTGACCTGCGGGCCACGCTGCACGCTTGTAGTACTCATCTACAGGGCTGCCTTTCTGCCTTTCTTTCGTGCTTGCCCGGACGTCGTGCGCCCGTGGTAGCACTTCGCTCTATACTGCTCGCGCCGGCGTTACCGAATCGTGCGATGCTGGCTGCAAAGCGCAAAGATGGAGATGAAAATGCCACCGCCGCCCGATCATTGCTGATGTGCGTCGTATGCGATGCCACGTGGCGCCTGCAGGAGCGAGCGCCAGTATCATGCCCGAAGAACTCCAGCGCGGAATCATTGTCAGACATGCCGACTATCATATTATATCGCGTCCGCCGCAATAACTTCTGGCCAGCTTTCCCAATGTATAATAGATGCCATCTCATCGAGGAAAGAATACCCGCCCCGTTACGCAAAGGGGGCGGATACATGACCATTTTATGCCAGCCACGTCAGGTGGTTTCGGACGGCGTCAGCCAGTTGGGCGCAGTTGCGCCAGTTGCTCGAAGAGCTGCTTTTCTTGCGGAGAGAGTCGTTGTGGCAGCACAACCTGCACGCGCACCAGCAGATTGCCAAAGCCGCCTTCGCGCCGTTTGGGCATCCCTTTGCCCGCCAGTCGAAATGTCTGGCCGTTCTGCGTCTCTGGCGGAATAGTGAGCATGACCCGCTTGCCGTCCAGCGTCTCCACACGCGTCTCGCCTCCCAGCACCGCAATCGAAAGCGATGCCTGAACGTCGGTGAGCAAGTCATCGCCCTTCCGCTCGAAGTTGGGGTCGGACGCCATCGTCACCAGCAGGAAGAGATCGCCTGCCGGGCCGCCGCTCGCGCCGGGTTGCCCAGCCCCTTTACACGCACCTTTGAGCCGGTATCTACTCCCGGCGGAATCTGCACTTCAAGCTTGCGCGTGCGACTGGTTGTGCCGGTTCCACCGCATGTCGCGCAGACGCGCTGCCCATGAAGCCCGTGCCGTGGCAGACCGGACACGGCTCTGTCACTTCTACGGTAAAGGCGCGAGTCGTTCCCGCGAAGGCGTCGCGTAGCGAGATTTCGATGGGCTGCTCGATGTTCTCGCCGGGCAGCGCAACTGGTGTTTCGGGGCGTCGCGTCGCATTTGGGCGCGAGCCGGTGTCCGTCGGGGTGCGTCTGTTGCCGCGCCCGAAGAGCGTCTCGAAGAAGTCGGAGAAGCCCGTTGGATCCGCATAGTCTGGCGGCACGGTGGTAGTACGGCCCGGGTGCCAGTGCGCGCTCCACTGAAGATATCCTGAAATCCCGGAGAATCGTACTTGCGCCGCTTCTCTGGGTCGGAAAGCACCTCGTACGCCTCGTTGATTTCTTTGAAACGAGCCTCAGCAGTCTTATTGCCCGGATTGACATCGGGGTGATACTTACGCGCCAGCTTTCGATAGGCCTTCTTGATATCCTCGGTATCCGCTGACTTGCTGACGCCCAGAATCTTGTAATAGTCTTTTGAGTCCATGCGCTCTCACCGCTGCTCCATCAATTGCTCAGTCGCCTGAGCCAGAGCTCACTTTCACACGCGCCGGGCGAAGGGTATCATCGCCCTGCTTATATCCTTTACGCACTTCCTCGACGACGGTTCCCTCGCCGTAGGCATCCGATGCCACCTGCTCGATGGCCTCATGCACATACGGATCGAATGGCTCGCCCACCGTCGGCACGACCGAGAGGCCTTCATTCTTCAGCATCTCGTTCAATTGCCAGTGCAGCATGCGGATGACCTGCTGCAAGCCATCGCGGTCCATCGTCTCCTGATGCGCCACGGCCCGATCCACATTATCGAGCGCGTCCAGCACGGCGAGCAGCACATCACGCTTGGCGCGACGCTCGCGGTCCTGCACCATACGCTCCTGGCGCTTGCGGAAGTTCTCGCGTTCCGCATATTCGCGGAGATACTTGTCCTTGTATTGCTCAGCCTCGGCGCGCGCCGCCGCCAGAGCCGCCCGCAAGTCCCCGTGCCGCCTGCCGTCGTGCTCGTCTCCATGGTCGGCTGATCCTCGAACTCCATTGCGTCGGTATCTTCTCCGTCGCCGTTGTGTGTCGTCATGCCCATCCTCATCTGCTGTGCGTGTATGCCGCGCGCATCGAATGCGTCGCCGGTCAGGTATGTCGTCTATTCAAGGCTCTAGATGCGCGGTCCCATCACTGGAGGTGATCCGGGAAACACATGCGGAAGCCACATTTCTGGCCAGTTTTCGCCGACATTGTCTCTGGCAGTATAGGCGCAGCAACGAAAATCTGTCAAACAGACGACCTTGCGGTCAACCGAGGCGTCTGCATGCACATGACGTTTCGTGATACTATGCGGGTGGTCGAAGCTATCCATTATCCCCAGAAGTCTGTGCGTCAGGTCGAGTCAGGGACGACTTTGTGGGGATGGCGTTCCTCAGCGTCGCGGCCTTCGTTGTAGCGGTTAGAACCGCCGGGCAACTGGAAGTCGAATGCAGGCGGGATGTGCGAGGTTTTAAGGAGCATTACAGTGGATCGCATGGGCCATCAGAGTGAGACGGACGCCTCCAGCGACAGCGAACCCCATCAACGAACGCCTGGCATACCGAGCGCGCGCGTCGGACGGATTCGCGGCGAGAGCATACGTTATGAGGCAGCAAACAGCCGGGCACGCACGCTGGTAACTGCAATCAATCGCCTCGAACAGGAACACGTCGCATTGCTGATGGCGTTGTGTGACCTCGAAGAGACATCCGCGAAAAGCGAGGATCTCGTGTTGCGTAGCGTGCTAGGGCAACTCTTGCGAGACGAGCTGCGGCAGACACAACATGCGCTTCAGCGCGCATCGCAGGGGACGTATGGCACGTGCGAAGTGTGTCACCAGCCACTCTCACGCCGCCACCTGTCGTTGCATCCAGCGATGACACGCTGCTGGGCCTGCACTGGCCGGACACCACGCGATTAGCCGGTATGCTTATCGATATTTGTCTGCACATGCCGGGACGACACCAGCACTCTTTGCTATCTTCCATATCTCCTCATGCTGTTCGCATGTCCGCAATAGCAACCGTCATATCATTTCCTGCGTAGATGACAGTGGTATACTTGCGGTCGAGCAACAGGAACCTGGCGCTACAGGTCCAGGGTCAGCAAGTCGGTCAGGAGTCTAACCATGAGTAGCCAGCCTCCCTATGGCGACTATCCTCCGCAGAGTCAGCCATGGCCAGAGCAGCCGCCCGACCCATCATATCCAGGCTATGCACAGCCTGAGGCCTATCCACCGCCTCCAGGATACGGCTCGGCGCCCTATCCGCCTCCTCCGGGTCAGCAGCCAGTCGCCCCATCGCAGCCGATGTATGGCGCGCCGAATGTCTATATGCAGCCAGCGCCGTATCCGTATGTTGTCGCCGCACCGCCAGATCCAGGCGCCGGGCAGGCTGTGACGAGCCTCGTGTTGGGCATCATCAGCATCGTATTCGCGTTTATCCCTTGTTTTGGTCTCATCACTCTGGCTACCGGCATCACCGGATTAGTCATGGGTATCCTTGGGCGAAAATCTGTGACGAGGCATGGCATGGCGGTGACGGGCATCGTTCTGTCCGCGATCAGTCTTGGCCTGTTCATTCTGACGACGATATTCTGGGTGGCGGTGGATATGATTCCAATCCTGACGGCGCCTACCCAGTAGCGTGCGGCCACACCAGTTCTAGACCCCCCTCCGACGTGGAGAGGGGTCTATCTTTCTACCTTGGTCACCAGCCATCCTCTTCTCAACAACTCGCTGCTCGCAGCCGATGCTTCAGCGGCGCCCTTGCGTCGCGACGTCTGCGCGGCATAGAATGCAGGGCACGGAGGCATCTTCGTTCTGCCCCCAATCAATGATGTCCACAGCGAACTGCATCTTATGAACCGGGCCACAACCGTCACCCGACCCACAATCCGATGTTGTTTTGTTCCCCCCCGCCAGATGAGTACACTTGTGTTATTGCACCGTGTGCGCACGAGAGCGAATGGGCTAGCATACCGAGGAGTCTGTCAATCGCATGCCAAATAGCAGCAAGCCCGCAACCATTGGACAACTTCGAGACAGTGGCTATCGCGTTCTCTCAGTCAAGGACGAGATGCGCCAGAATCTGATGCGAAAGATGCGCGCCGGGGATGAGCTATTCCCGGGTATTGTTGGCTACGAAGAAAGCGTGATTCCGCAGGTCGAAAATGCCATCCTCTCCGGCCAGGATATCATCCTGCTCGGCGAGCGCGGCCAGGCCAAGACACGTATCGCGCGCAGCCTGGTCAACCTGCTTGACGAGGAGACCCCGACCATCGTCGGCTGTGAGATCAACGACGATCCCTTCCAACCCGTCTGCCGCGCCTGCCGCGACCGCGTGGCTGAGGAGGGCGACGAGACGCCGATTCACTGGATATCGCGCGAGAGTCGCTATGGCGAGAAGCTGGCAACACCCGACATCACCATTGCCGATCTGGTGGGCGAAGTTGACCCGATCAAGGTGGCCGAAGGGCGCTACCTCTCGGACGAGCTGACGCTGCACTATGGGCTGATCCCGCGCACCAATCGCGGCATCTTCTGCATCAACGAGCTGCCCGACCTTGCCGAGCGCATTCAGGTGGGTCTGCTCAACATCATGGAAGAGCGCGACGTGCAGATTCGCGGCTACAAGATTCGCCTGCCGCTGGATGTCTTTGTGGTGGCCAGCGCCAACCCCGAAGACTACACCAATCGCGGGCGCATCATCACCCCGCTGAAAGACCGACTCGGCTCCGAGATTCGCACCCACTATCCGCGCACCATCGAGCATGAAATCGCGATCATGGAGGCGGAGAGCCGTCCCTTCGACCTCGAAGGAATCGAGACGATTTACCCGGAGCATATGCGCGCAGATTCTGGCGGAGATTACCCATCTCGCGCGGCGCAGCCCCGATATCAGCCAGAAGTCGGGTGTCAGTGTGCGCGTCTCGATCACCAACTATGAGAACGTGATGAGCAATGCCGTCCGCCGCGCCATCCGGCTCAAAGAGCGCCAGGCCGTACCGCGCATCAGCGATTTGAGCGCGGTGATTGCCTCAACGGCGGGCAAAATCGAGCTGGATACCATTGGCGAGGTACGCGAGGATACCGTCATTGAGAAACTGGTGCGGCAGGCGATTAACGCAGTCTTCCGCCAGTACTTCGATGTGGCGGAGTTCGATCAATTGGTTGCGGGCTTCGAGAAGGGGCTGAGCGTTCGCGCCTCAGACATGCAGCCCGCGATGGAGTATGTCAATCAGATGTCACGTGTTGGCGGCCTGAAGGCGGCCGTCGGCAAGCTCAACGCGCATGGCAGTCCAGCTACGGTCGCGTCAGCCGTCGAGTTCATTCTCGAAGGGCTGCACGTCAACAAGCGCCTCAATAAAGACGAGGTCGCGGGACACACACGCTACCGGCGTTAGCGTTAGGATGGAGTGCGAGATGTCCGCACTGTTCGATAGATTCCGCTCGAACGGCCATTTCGATATTCGCGCTGGGATGGCACCCAGCGGCTCGACGATCTGGACTCCGAGCGTGTGCTCGATGCGCTCTCAGACGAATACATGAAGTCGGGCGAGCTGCGTCAGGCGCTCAATCGACTGATGCAGCAGGGCTTCATGGGGCGCAACGGCGAACACCGCATGGGCCTGAAGGATATGATGGATCGCTTGAAGCAGATGCGCCAGCAACGCATGCAGCGCTACAACCTGAACGGCGTCATGGATGACATCATGAAGAAGCTCGAGCACATCAAGCAACTCGAGCGCGAGGGCATCCAGCAGCGGCTGGACGACGCCAGCGGAAAGCAGTCTGGCTCGCCCGAAGCGGATCCGTCTGGGGCAGAAGAGTCCGATGCCCAGAATGCCCAGGGGCAGGATGGTCAGCAAGGGCAAGATGGCCAGCAGGGAATGCAAGGGCAATCGGGGCAGCAAGGGCAATCGGGGCAGCAAGGGCAATCGGGGCAACAGGGGCAACAGGGGCAACAGGGCCAGCGAACTCCAGGCGGCCAGCGTGGGCAATCGCAGCGGCAGCGCGGCCAACAAAGCGGCCAGCGAGGAGAAAGTGGGGAGCCAGGCCAGCTGGGGCAGGAGGGACAGTCGGGCGAGTCTGGTAACTCAGGCGATCTCGACACCGATACCCTGCGCCGCATGCTCGAAAATATCGCCAACCGCAAGCTGCAATTCCTGGAAGATCTGCCGAAAGATCCCGGCGGCCAGATCAAGTCGCTTTCGGACTACGACTTCATGGACGACCAGGCGCGCCAGGAGTTCCAGGAGCTACTCCAGCAGCTTCAGCAGCAGATCATGCAGCAATACTTCCAGGGGATGCAGCAGGCGCTCTCCAGCATGACGCCAGAAGATATGGCGCGCATGCGCGAGATGGTGCGCGAGTTGAACCAGATGCTGCGCGAGCGCGCCGAGGGCGATGAGCCAGACTTCGATAGCTTCATGCAGAAGTATGGCGACTTCTTCCCCGGCGTCAACTCGCTGGACGACCTAGTCGAGCAGATGGCGCAGCGTCAGGCGCAGATGCAGGCGTTGATGGAAAGCATGACGCAGGAGCAGCGCGAGCAGCTTCAGGACATGGTGGATAGTCTCATCGGCGATGATCGACTCCGTGTTGATCTGGCCGAGCTTGCCATGAACATGGAGCAGCTGGCGCCATCGAGCCGTCGCACGCGCTTCCCGCTGACCGGCGACGAGCCAGTCTCGCTGGCCGAGGCGATGCATCTCATGGGTATGCTGCAGGAGATGGACGACCTCGAGAACAACCTGCGGGCCGCGCGGCGCTCCGGCGATATCGACGGACTTGATCCCGAGCAGATGCGCAACCTCGTCGGCGAGGAGGAGGCGCAGGCGCTCGACCAGTTGCAGCAGATGATGCGCCAGCTCGAAGAGGACGGGTACGTTCGTCACAATGGCGAGCATCTTGAGTTGACCGCGCGTGGTATCCGGCGGATTGGGCAGAAGGCGCTCGAAGATATCTTCGCCAAGTTGAAGCGCGATGCCTTCGGACATCATAAACTGCCAGAGCGTGGCTATGGCGGCGAGCGCGACGAAGACACCAAGCCCTACACCTTCGGCGATCCCTTCCATCTCAACCTCGAAAAGACGCTGATGAATAGCGTCAATCGCAACGGGCCGGGCACGCCCGCCCGCCTGGATCGCGATGACTTCGAAGTCTATCGCACCGAGCTGGTCACGCGGTCGTCCACCGTCGTAATGCTCGACATGAGCTGGAGCATGCTGCTCAACGACCTCTGGCATCCCGCCAAGAAGGTCGCCATCGCGCTGGAGAGTCTGATTCGCGGCCAGTTCCCGCGCGATGACCTCTACCTCGTCGGCTTCTCGAATATGGCGCGCGAATTTAAGGCGGAGGAGTTGATCGAGATCGGCGAATGGGACCATGTGCAGGGTACGAACATGGTGCATGGGCTGATGGTGGCGCGCCAGCTGCTTGGGCGGTCACGCGGCGTCAACAAACAGATCATCATGATTACCGATGGCGGCCCGTCGGTCTATCAGATGGGCGGCCACTGGGTCTTCGACTGGCCGCCACCACCCGAGGCGATGCTTCAGACGCTGCGCGAGGTGAAGCGGGCTACCCGTGAAAACATCACCATCAACGTGTTCATGTTGTGGGACGATCCCACGCTTAAGCACTTCGTGAATCAGATGGCGACGATCAACCGTGGACGCGCGTTCTTCACTAGCCCGGACGACCTTGGCGAATACGTGCTGCTCGACTACCTGAGCAACAAACAAAAGCGAGTCAGCTGAGGAATGCTGGCGGCTCAAGCCGCAGCTTTGGGCTGCGGCCCGCTCCGCCACAAAGGTTGCCTGCGCGGGATTGTCTGGTTTCCTCAGCCTGCGCAGGCAGGCTTTGCCGCCAAGGGCAACCGAGGCGCTTAGGCGCGGCTTCAGCCGCCAGCCGCTTTGATGGAGCGCGTGTGAACGACGATGCCGACAATTTGTCTGTCTTGCGGGCGGGAGCCGCCGCGATGGGTATCCCGCTCGACGATGGGCAGATCGAGCGGTTCGAGCGGTTGCGCGCGCTGCTGCTGGAATGGAACGCGCGCATCAACCTGACCGCCATCACCGATCCAGCGGAGATCGAGGCGCGCCACTTCCTGGACTCGCTGACATGCGTGCTGCCCCTCCCGCAGCATGAGCGCGCCCGTCCCCTGCGCGTGCTGGATATCGGCAGTGGGGCGGGCTTTCCCGCGTTGCCACTGGCCATCGCATTTCCCCATTGGCTGGTCACCTCGCTCGACGCCACTGGTAAGAAGGTGCGCTTTCAGCAGGAGGCCGTCGCGGCGCTTGGCCTGGACAATGTGCGGCCAGTACACGGGCGAGCGGAAGAGTTGATACGGCAGCCGGGCGAGCGGAGCCGCTATCAGTTTGTGACGGCGCGGGCCGTCGCGGCGCTTCCCACGCTACTGGAATACTGCTGCCCATTCACCTATACCAGTTGCCGCGTCGTGCTGCCCAAGAAAGGCGACCTGACCGAGGAGCTTGCCGCTGGCCAGCGTGCGGCGACGCTCCTGGGCGCGCTTCTGCACGACCCGATTCCCGTCACCGCCCCACCGCTGGACGATGGGCGCGTTCTGGTGGTTGCTGACCAGATGCGCCGCTGCCCGCCACAATACCCACGGCCCGCTGGCGTGCCAACGAAGCATCCCCTGGGCGTGACTGGTTGATAACGGCAAGGGTTTACCGACGCGGCAAAACGCGGTACACTGTGGGCCAATTCCACGGCGCTGAGGGCCGTGGGATGCTCCGCAAAGACGGGAGAACCGCTCATGAGTGGACTAGATGCTTCTTCACTGCCTGAGCCAGCCGCGCTTTCCTCCGAGCCGCCGATAGTCATCCTCAATCCCGCGGGCAATCGTGGGCGGAGCGCAAAGCTCCGCGCGCCGCTCGAAAAAGCGCTGGTGGGTGGACGTGGCGAGCTGGCGCTGACCAGTGCCCCCGGCGAGGCGCAGCGAATTGCCGGGGATGCCGCGCGCGCTGGCCGTGCCATCATCGCTGTAGGCGGCGACGGCACGCTCTCAGAGGTCGCCAACGGCATTCTCGCGTCGGGGCAGCGCGTGCCACTGGGCATCGTTCCGGCGGGCAGCGGCAACGACTATGCCTGCCAGACGCTGAAACTGCCGCACGACCCGCTTCAGGCGTTCGAAATCGCCCTGCATGCCTCGCCGAGTCCGATGGACGCGGGCGCGGTCAATGACCGCTTCTTCATCAATTCGCTGGGCGTGGGGTTGGATGCAAATATCGCGGTGCGGGCCGAGCGGCTCAAACACGTACCGTTGTTGCGCGGCAAAGCGCTCTATCAGACTGCCAGCGTCTATGAGCTGCTCTTTCAGTACCATCATTGCCCGCAACTGCGTGTCTCGCTCGATGGCGCGGCGCAGGATCAGCGTCCTTACACGGTTGCCGCCGTCACCATCGGGCCAACCTACGGCGGCGGATTCCGCATCAATCCCAACGCCGACTCGACCGATGGGATGTTCGATGTCTGCCTGATCGTAAAGCCCGGCCAACTGCGGGCGCTACGCCTCCTGCCGATGGTGAAGCAGGGTAAGCACATCGACCAGCCTGAGGTACGCCATCTTCTCGCCCGTTCTCTTGCGCTGGAGGCCGACCAGCCGATTCATGCCCACTGCGATGGTGAGGTTTTCACTGCATCGCGCTTCGAGGCGCGCATTCTGCCGGGGGCGCTCCTGATTCGTCGCCCATGACGGATTTAGTTGAAGCGAGCTATCTCGTCGTGCCGTCCTTCTCGTCGCTATAATAAGGGAGGATGGCGGAAAGGACGGGAATGTGCATGGCTGATGATTTGCCCGATACCTTGCCAGCGTTCGACGCGCTCTATCGCTCGCAGGCGCGCCAGGCGATCCTCGATATCGTAGCGGAGGAGCTGGCGGCGGGCGCTGATGCTGAAACTCAGGCGCAGCACTATGCCGAGAAGGGCAAGCCCGACTTCGTGCTCGCCGATCTGCTGGATAGCGCGCTCCCAGATGAGCGCAAGCGCGAGCTCTACGCTTATGCGCATGAGCAGCGCGCTATCTATATCCAACAGCGCGCGCGTGAATTTGACCGACGATTTCACCGCGCATTTCCGCTGCTTGAGACCGAAGCGGCCAACGACCGGGTCATGGCCAGGCGTATTCGCGCGGGGATGCCTCCAGGCAAAGGACGCGGGCGGCAGATTCCCCTCGTGTGAGCGCGTCATGGCGTGGCGGCGGGTGGTATTCATGTGCGCAAACGAGAGCAAGCGATGAGGAGGGCGCGTGGCGGACCAACCAACACAGGATGACCTGCAACGGCAGGCGTGGAAGCGCGCGGCGGCCCAGGCAGCCGTCGAGCGTGACGTCACTGATGGCATGACGATTGGTCTTGGGTCAGGCACCACCGCCGACCTGATGCTCGAAGCGCTGGCCGAGCGGGTTCGCCAGGGGCTGCGCGTCACTGGCGTCGCCACATCCGAGCGGACACGCAGCGAGGCGCAACGCCTGAATATTCCGCTGGCCGAGTTGGATGATGTGGTGACACTGCATCTCAGCATCGACGGCGCCGACGAGGTGATTCTGCCCTCGCTCGATCTGGTCAAGGGTCGCGGTGGCGCGCTGCTGCGCGAGAAGTTGGTCGCTGTCACCAGTCGGCGACGGATTATCATTGTCGATGAGTCAAAGATCGTTAGCGCGCTCGCCTCACAACATCCGATCCCCGTTGAGGTTGATCGCTTTGGCTGGCGTCATACCGCTGGACGGCTGGCGACACTTGGCGCGACGGTGCAGCGGCGCATGACGTCGGGTGACTCCACGCTCAATGCGCCCTTTCTCAGCGATGGTGGAAATTACGTGCTCGATTGCTGGTTCGGCCCGATAGTGGATGCGGGCAGCGTTGCGGCGCGGATCAAGGCGATTACCGGCGTCATCGATCATGGCCTCTTCGTTGGCATGACCGAGCGTGTCTACATTGCGGGAGCAAGTGGGGTGCAGGTATACGACCGTCCAGCGTGAGAGGCGCAGAACTCCTAAAAACAGAAGATTCGGAGAGGCGCCAACCTCTCCGAATCAGTTGCGTGGGATAGCTTCGCGCGTTATTTGCTGGGGCGTGGCAGGCGCGACATGCGGGCATAGAGCCACGCGGCGCCAACGCCACCAATGATGGGGCCAATCAGGTAGCAGACGATAAAGGCTACCCAGTCGACGGCTGGCGCGCCGAAGAAAATGCTGACAATATCGGGGCCAAATGCGCGCGCTGGATTGACCGCGGCGCCCGTCGCTGGGCCGACGATCATGATCGCAACTGCCAGCGCCATGCCGATGCCCAACCCGGCCCAGCCAGCGGGGGAGCGCCTGTCGGCTGCTGTGGCGGTAATGATGATGACCAGGATTGCAGCGCCCAGCGCCTCCGCGAGCATACCAGCGATCAGATTAGTGTTGGCGGCCAACTCTGGGCGTCCCAGAAGCCCGACCGTCGCGATATCGCGCCCAAACGGAATCATGATTGCCAGTGCCCCGAGAATACATCCGACGAGTTGCGCGATCAGATAGCCAGGAACGTCTGACCATTTGAACTGACCAATCGAGGCAAGCCCAAGCGTGACCGCTGGATTGACGTGCGCGCCAGAAATCCTGCCTGCCAGCAGGACGATGATAAACAAGACCAGGCCATGCGCCAGAGCCACCAGCAGTAGATCGGCGGTTGGTATCGAAGCACCATGGGCATTGCGATGCAGCAAGGCAACATCCGCCGCAACGCCGCCGCCAACGAAGACCAGCAGGAAGGTTCCCACCAGTTCACCAAGACAGCGCTCACCAAGCGTGGGTTGATAGTTCTGGTTCGCCACAGACTCCTCCTGAACGACAGAAATGCTTCCGCACGGCCTGAGTGCCGCTGGAAGAGAGCAATGGCGCAGCGTGGTTTGACGCAGCGACGCCTTTGTCCCATTGTACCAGACGGTTGTGGCACGCGCGCGGCAACATCTGGGGTGAGGTTTAGGGTTGTGGCAGGTCGAGCGCGCCGACGGCCTCAGGACCGACACGCGGCACGCGAATCGTGACGGTTGTCCCCTGGGCGGAGGCGCTATGTACCGTCAGTGTGCCGCCAATGAGCGCGATCAAGGCGCCGTGCGTCAAGAGACCGCTACGAGTGCCTCCCGAGTCAACAGGCTGGACGACGAAGGATGTGACCTCCGTATCAGCCTGACCGGCGCGTGCTCGCTCTGATTGCAGCCCAACGCCGTCATCCCGCACGGTCACAGTGACGGTGCGATCATCCGCGGCGAGCGCTGTCCGCACGGCCAGCCGACGGTGCAGGTCATCGCCACGCCCATGGCGGCCCGCGTTGCGCAGCGCCTCCTGGACCGCGCCCAGCAGCAAGTCGGCGACGATAGGTGGAAGCGCATCGGCGGCGCGGCAGGCGTCATCTGGCGCATCGAACGTCAGCGCATCGAATGTGCCACGGAACTCGCCATCGAGCGCGGAGCGCAGAGCGCTAGCCAGTCCATGTTCGAGATGGCGTTTGTTCGCAATCGGGGCAGCGCGCATCAAGGCAGCCAGATCGTGATGAGCCAGCCCTAGCTCGTGGACGATAGCCTCCAGTTCGCTCGGGGCATCAGGCATAGCGTCAGTGTCAGCCGGGTGAGCCTGCTCCAGCAGTGAGGATGATGTGGATGCGCGCACGGGTTCGGCGACACGCCCGACGGGCAGCCGCGCACGGAGCGCTTCCAGCCGCAACATCGCCAGATGCAGGCGAGGTAGTACCTCATCATGGAGCACGCGGCGTGGCAGGGCGGCGCTCAACTCGGCCTCCAGCCCACGTCGCCGGGCCAGCGACGCAATCGCCTGGGCCGCCACGAATTCGCCCACGGCGTCGAGGATACGCTGCCCACAGGCGCGCGCGATTTCCAGGTCGGCGGATGTATAGCCAGCGCCATCCACGCGCGGGCCAAGCACCAATCGCGCCACCACGCCGCGCTCATCGCTGACTGGCAGCGCCCACTCCTGACGATCAAATGGATCGCTCACCTCGCTGGCGGGAGCCTCATAGCTGAACGTCCGATGCAGTCGACCCGCAGTCAGCGAGAGTCTACCACGCGCCGCGCCCAGCACATCACGGCAGAGGCTGATAAAGAGCGCCTCCACATTACGCTCGATCTCGCGTGGATCGGTGGTGAGCCAGTTTGCCTGCCCGGTGGTCAGGCTGGCGATAAAGGGGCGCATCTGATCGAGGAGGCGGTCGTGCGCCGCGAAGGACTGCCAGGTGACGACGGCGTACGCCCCTGTGATGAGCGCCAGCAAGAGCAGCAAATCGGGCAGCGCCTCGGCTTCCACCCCCGTCATCCAGGCAACCGCAGCCGCCAGCACAGCCGCAATCAGGGCCATGCCGCGCCAGTGGCTCAGATAGCCGCGTTGTGGCAAACGGCGCTCGACGAGAATGCCCTGGCGCAAAACGGCGCGTCCCAGCGTTAAGCCCAGGCCCGCCAGCGCGATCTGCACCAGCAGGTCTGCGCCAACCAGGACGGTTGGAACGTGGCCAGGGCGCGTCACCGGCACCTGAATCGGCAGGGTTCCTGTAACCGTCGTCAGCGACGCGCGGTGTTCGGAGAGCAGCACCAGCGCGCCGATGATCGCGACCACCGCGCCAGCGCCCATCATGCAGAGCGAGGCCCAGAGCAGACCGGGACGCGCCCGGCTCCAGGCATCGCCAGCATCCCAGAGCAGCGTCTCATCCGACTCAGCATGTTGGACGCTATTGGGTAGCAGGCGACGCGCCACGAGCAAGATCCATGGCAGGCAGGCGCAGACGCCGATGTAGACGACGAAGGCCAGCCCCAGCGCGGGCAGGACGGGCGAGACATTGGGTGGGTGCGGGACGGGCTGCCGCAGGCGTATCGAGGCATCAAGCAGGCGGATGAAATCGCCATACTGGGACAGCGCTGGCCAGTAGAAAAATGCCAGCAAAATGGCCAGCAGTCCCAGGCTGGCGACCGCCGTGAGCACCGGCAGGCGCAGATTCTTCGAGACGCCCGCCAGTTCGGCATAATGGAGGCCGGTTGCCGCCCAGAAGAGCGGCGCGACGAACGCGGGAAGCCAGGAGACGCGCCACCAGACATCCGAGGGCGACGGACCCTCTGGCACGCCTGCCCCCACCAGCGCGCCGTGGCAGAGAAAGAACAGCGCCGCCAGCAGCAGCCCGATGCCGCCGACCCAGGTAATCAGGTTGCGGCGGTCTCCCAGTAGCAGCACCATCAGGCCGAGCCAGAGAAAGGTGATGAGATTGAAGGCGGAGAGCGCGATGGCGACCTGCGCCAGCCCCACCTGAAGCACGGTGTCCATAGGCTATGGCTCCCCCGCTCCAGGCGGCTCGCCGAAAAGTGGTGACCAGCCTCCCTTGCGATCCGGCACGAGCGCGCGGCCATCTTCGCCCCAGACAATCGGTCGGTCATAGACGTAGATGAGAGCAGCGCGGGCGCGAGCCACCTTCTCGTCGGTGGTGCTCTCGCTCAAACGCCAGGCGTCGTAGATGCGCCCGTTGGTCCGGCTGACGGCGCGGGCATCGCGCAGACCCAGGCGGGTGGCGATCTGCTCGTTGGTTAGCCCCTGTGCCAGCAGCTCGGCGACCCGCAGCTCGTTCGGCTCTAGCAGCGCGCGCGGTGAGGTTGCGTCGCGTTCGCGCACCTCATCCACGCGGTCTTCGATCTCAGGGTCGATGAAGCTGCGTCCGGCAATAGCGTCTTTGAGCAGCGGCGCCAGCATCGACGGGAGCAGATAGTTGCTCTTGCGGACGTAGGCATAGTGGCTGAGGATGCCAGCGGCGCGAAACTCCCGAAAATAGGAGTCGTCATCCTGAATCGAGTAGAAGACGACCGGGAAGCGCGGGCGTTCGCGCCGGATGGCGACCGCCGCGCCAACGCCACTGGCGGCTGCTGTGCCCAGCTCGGGGTCGCGTAGTTCGACATCCATCAGGGCGACCTCAGCCTCGGGATTGGCATCAGCGGCGGCGATTGCCTCATTGGCTGTGGCGGCCTCGGCCACCACTTGCACCTCTCCAGTCGCCTCCAGGCCAGCCTTGAGCGCCTGGCGCACCGTCTTGTGATCTTCTACCAGCAACAGCCGTATCATGTCTGGCCCGCCTCATGCCTCTCATGTGCGGCTTCGATGCCACACTCAAGCCAGTATACCCGCGTCTTCTCCCTCATGGGTAGTACGTACGTGCGGTGAAGATGGCACACGTGGCGGTTGACTGCTGGCGCCAATCGCCACCCGCTCATTTCTGGTAGTGCATGCGAAAGTGCCTGAAGAACGGTTCCTCCTGAGAGAGAAGGTCCTCAAACGACGTTTCCCGCAAGCCCACCTGCTCGAACATGGAGAGATCGGCGCGCGTTAGGGGCCATGGCATTGATCCCGGCTCGTCGCTCTCGTCGCGCCCAGCACAGATGACAAGCAGCGAACCACCGGGCGCGATACAGCGTGCAAAGTTCGCGGCGACCTGTTCCCGCAACACCTGGTCGGGCAGTGACTGAAGCGTATAGATTTCCACAATCAGGTCGAACTGGCCACTCCACTCCTCCGGTAACGCCAGCGCGTTCGCGACGGTGTATCGCACCTGCGAATCGGGGAATCGCCGCCGAGCCCACGCTATCGCCTCAGGAGAGATATCGAACGCGGTCACATCGAAGCCATAGCGGGCCATCGCCTCGGCATCGTCGCCCAGGCCGCAGCCAACGATCAGCGCCCGTTTACGTTCCCCGCTGGGCTGGTTGCTCGTCACCCATTCGGTGAGGAATGGGTTGGCTCTCAGATGCGCCCATGGAATCGCCCCTGTGTCGCCCCTGGCGCCTCGATAGAGTTTCTCGAACCAGCCGGTGGGATCACGATTCTCGATAGATTCTGTAGCGAGTTGCCGCAGCCGCGCGCGTGCCTGGGTTTTATCGCTATCGGTCATTGCACATCTCCTTTCCCTCCAGAGTATAACGCCCCATCCGTAGTACGATGCGCCGTCATCTGCAGACTACCGCGCGGTCGCAACGTTACCAGTGGTTCAGGTACCACTTGCGCGGTGGGTGTGAGGCGCAACTGATAGCGGGACAGAAGCGTCGCCAGGATGAGTTGCGCCTCAATCAAGGCGAACTGATTGCCGATGCATAAGCGTGGTCCTCCTCCGAACGGGAAGTAGGCAAAGCGATGGCGTCCAGTCGCACGTTCGGCGGCAAAACGTTCGGGATCGAAGGCGTCCGGCCGCTCCCAGAAGTCAGGATGGCGATGGGTGACATACTGGAAGACCAGGACATACGCCCCTTTGGGGATGGTGTGACCGCCGATGTCGTCTGCTTGCAAAGCGTGGCGTCCCAATGTCCAGGCGGGCGGATAGAGGCGCATCGACTCCTCGATAACCATCCGCGTGAGCGGAAGCCGCGGCAGATCATCCATCCGCGGTGGCCGTCCCCGCAAGACCTGCCTATACTCCGATTGGAGATTTGCCATGATGTCTGGGCGCTGCGCCAGCAGATAGAGCGTCCACGATAGTGTGTTGGCGGTTGTTTCGTGTCCGGCGAGCAGTAACGTCAGGATTTCGTCGCGAAGCTGCTGGTCCGACATACCTACCCCAGTCTCGGCATCGCGCGCGTCGAGCAGCATCGCGAGCAGATCACCGCGCGGTTCGCTCACCGTACGGCGCTGTTGAATGATGGCGTCGACGACTGCGTGTAGCTCGCGCCGGGCCTCACGTAGCCGATGACGTTGTGGAGTGGGAAGCGAGAGAATTCCCGGCAGGTAAAATGCCTCCGCTAGCAGGTGATTCGCTGTGGTGAGGGCGCGGCTGACACGCTCCAGCGCTTCGGCGGGCAGGTCCGCTCCAAAGAGAGCCTTGCAAACGATGCTCAAAGTCAATCGGGACATCTCTTGCGGGATGTCGAGCGGACTGCCACTCCCTATAGCCTGAGCCGCTTCCAACTGGTTGAGCCATGCCGTAGTGGCCTCGGTTATCAGCGTCCCGAATGCGGCGACTCTGTCGCGGTGAAAGGCTGGTTGCATCAATCGCCGCTGCTGGAGCCACGATGCCCCATCGTTGGTCAGCAGACCCTTACCCAGAACGAGGCTGAGAATCCGATAGTCGGGGATGTCCTTGTTGTAGTTGAGATGATCCTCCTGCAAGACGCGGCGCACGCCATCTGGGTGGAATACGAGCGTCAACCGACCCATCAGCGTCGGGACGGAAACGACATCTCCGTAGCGATTGCGCATTGCCTGGCTAAAGTCGAGCGCATGGCGTAAGAAATGAAATGTGTTCCCAACCGCCGTGTGCCAGGGCGGCCCCGGCAGGCGGGAGGAGCGACGATTGCCGTGATTTGGGCGCTGCTCTGCGGGGTGCGCCGATGACTCTGTGATCGTCATAGGAACCTTCCTTGACGTATGCTAGCCGGGTCAAGACTGTGCCATTGGCCCGGCCAGTGAAAATGCTAGTGACTAGAGCGAGTGATGTTGGCCTCGTTGGCCAACGAATGCTGAAGTGACGTGGCAGCCTCAAAATCGGGCTGTGAAGCTACGGTGGCTGGATTCCGGCGAGGCTTCGCCGTTGTTGCTCCAATAATGGCTCCCATCGTCATGGTTACGGCCATTACTAGCAGTGAAGCCAGCCAGCCCGGTTTCGTCGCCATCAGAAAGACGATACCCAGCGCTATGCCACTCGCAATGTGCGCGGAAATCCATAGCATTGGGTTATAGATGCGATGGCGCAGTTCTGGTGAAACCGCCTCGGACTTTCCATGTGCGATCGCCGTCCGCTGGATTACGCGAAGGTTGCGGACCGTGATTCCCATACCGACTGCAGCCATCAGCAGCATCGCGCCCATCGAGACAACAATCCACGGTGTGCCGATGCCCCAGGCGGTAAACATCATGTAGCCGCCAGCGAGCAGAATCAGGGCGGCGGAGAGCGGCCCGAGTATCGCCACAGGTCTTAAGAGGCCACTCCACAGGCGCATGTGGCTAATCGACTGCGCCCGACGGAAGCCAAGGATGACCGTCCATTGCAGCCCCATCCCAATAAAGAGACTGAGCACACCGACCAGGTGGGCAAACAAGGCGAGTGTATAGAGACTCATTAAAGCGAATTCCTCTCTGTAGTGGTGGATTAGTGGTGGAAATGGAACTTGCGCGCTCCAGCCGGAGCCGGTTCTTTCGTTCCTGCTGCGTTGACGGGTGACGGTTTGGGCTGCCGGAGGATCACCAGCGCCAGCACAGCGCCGAGAATCGCGAAGAGCGCCGCGCCAAGAAAGCCCACCTGAAATCCAGCGGCCAGCGTCGTTGGACTGGTCTGCGAGGACACGGGGCTGGTACGTGCGACGAAGACAGCGGTGAGCGCCGCGATGCCGATACCGCTCCCAACCCGCTGCATCGTGTTCATTAGCCCGGAAGCGAGGCCAGTTTCCTCTTGCGCGACAGCGGTGACGGCGGCGATATTCGTGGCGGCAAAGGCGCACGGCAGCCCCATGGCGACGATGACGCTGGCTGGCAGAATATCGAGGAGATAGTTGCCGGGAACGGGGACGCGCGCAAAGAGCAGCAGGCCAATGGCCAGCAGGAGCATTCCCGCGACCAGCACCCCTCTGGGGCCAAGATGATCCAGCGCTTTGGGCAAGACCAGCAGCGAGAAAACCAGACTGGTGGCGCCAACTGGCAGGATTGCCAGACCGGCGGTCAGGGCGTTGTAACCAAGCACTTGCTGGAGGTAGAGTGAGAGCAGGAAGAACATCGGCGCATGTGCGGCCCCTACCAGAAAGCTGACGATGTTTGCGCCGTTGGTGTTGCGAATGCGGAAGATGTGTAGCGGTACCAGCGGTGAGACTGAACGCGCTTCGATGACCGGGAACGCCAGGAGCAGCACCGCAGCAAGCGCCAGCGAGCCGAACGCCAACTGCGAACCCCACCCATATTCTTGGCCAGCGATTGGCGCGTATGCTAGCAGCCCGACCGCCATGGTGACCATCAACGCGCCCAGAACGTCCAGCTGACGGCCTTCTCCCGTGCGCACGGCTTTCGGGCAGCACTCGCGAACTGAAGATCAACGCAAAAGCGCCGATTGGCACATTGATCAGGAAGATCCACGGCCAGCCGACCAACTGGGTGAGTACTCCACCCAGCAGCAGTCCGAAGATGCCACCAGCGGCGCCCATCGCGCCCCAGATGCCAAAGGCGCGGTTGAACTCCTCTTTATCAGTGAAGATGGTCACTAGCAAAGATTGCTCTGCCGGAATCACAATTGCAGCGCCAATACCTTGTACCGCACGCGCAAGGAGCAATATCCCTCCCGTCGGCGCGAGCCCCGCCAGTAAGGAGCTGGCGGTGAACAGGCTCAAGCCAATAAGGTAGAAGCGTCGACGTCCGAAGAGGTCAGCGGCTCGCCCACCCAACAGAAGGAACCCGCCGAAGACCAGAATATAGGCGTTCTGCACCCACTGGAGATCAGCCTCGGAGAAGTGTAATCCAGTCTTGATCGCTGGTAGGGCGATGTTGACAATCGAGGTATCGAGCAGGATCATAAACTCGATGGCCGATAGCAGTATCAGCGCCGTCCAGCGCTGGCGCGCGGTTGTATGCGGACTTTCCAACGTTACGTCTCCCTTGCATTGCATAGCCCATGAGATGGGCGCGAGTCGTCGAGCGATTGCCCGGCGCCATATAGTTGTATGTCACAACCATTATTGTTGTAACATACAACTAAATGGTTGTGCAATGCAACCCCTGTGTGCGAAGATGGGAGGTATGGAAACGACTTCGTTCGATCAGCTGCTGATGGATGTCGTCCGCGAGATGGGTGTGCTACGACCTGACCAGGTACTGCCCGGTTGGTCGCTCTCGCTGTCGGAAATCTATGCGCTCAATATTCTGGCCGAGCGAGCGCCGATCTCGCAGCAAGACCTGGGCGCCGCGCTGTCGCTCGAGAAGAGCAGTGTTACGCGGCTGGTGCAGCAGTTGGAGCAGCGTGGCTGGATTCTGCGCGAACGTGATGCCCGCGACAGTCGCCTCCGGTTGCTTCGTCTCAGCGAACTTGGCGCGCGGATGACTGGGGAAATCCACCAGCACATGCACGAGCGCCATGCGGAACTCTTCGAACAGCTAACGCCTGACGAGCAATCGGCGCTGCTGCGGGGGTTAACGGCGCTCCGGCATGCGCTGCAAAGCACTCCGTTGGGCCACCAGCCGCGACTCGACGAGCGACGCGGCCAATAGCGTAGAGCATTTAAGAACGTCCGCGATACTATGCCTCTGGAGGACACTCTTTCCATTGGATGAACCTGCTACGGCAACCAGCCTCGACCCGCGAGACTATCTGGCGCGTATTGCTTTTACATCGCCCGCGGATAGCGATTTCCAGCGGCCATCGCTGGCGTTGCTTCAGGCGCTGCATGAGGCGCACATGCTGGCTGTCCCGTTCGAGAACCTCTCCATTCACTATGGTCAGCCAATTGTGTTGCGAAATGAGCTACTCTACGACAAAATTGTCCTCCGACGGCGCGGTGGCTTTTGCTACGAGCTGAATGGCATGTTCGCGTGGCTGCTGCGCCAATTGGAATATCAGGTGACGCTGCTCTCGGCGGAGGTCGCCGAATCGGATGGAACTTTCAGCCCCGCGTACGATCACCTGGCGCTGCTGGTGCACCAGGTCGATGGCGCGGACCGGCTGGCCGATGTCGGCTTCGGCGACTCATTCCGTCAACCGCTCCGTTTCCAGGCGGATGTCGAACAGGACGGCGGCGACGGTCATACGTACCGCCTGCGCGTAGCTCAGAGCCTTGACGGCGCGCAGGAGAAGCGAGGCCAGTTCCCCTACTGGCTGGTCGAGCAGCGCGGCGACGATCCAGAAACGCAGTGGGAGCCAGTCTATCGTTTCACCCTTCAGCCCCACGTGCTGGCCGACTTCACGGAACGCTGTGTATTTCAGCAGACCTCGCCCGACTCGCACTTCACCCAGAAGCGCATCTACTCGCTCGCCCTGCCAGATGGCCGCATCTCGCTTAGCGATCTCCGCCTGATTACGACGCGAGACGGCGAGCGCGAGGAGCGGTTGCTGTCGTCCGAGGACGAGTTTCAGACCGTCCTGGCTGAGCGCTTCGGCGTCGTCATAATAGCCGGCCACGAATAGCGCAGGGGCCGCAGCTCTGTCAAACGGTGACTTTGCTTGCGTGAAGATGGCAGCGGTCGCGTGCGGCCGATTTCGTAACACTTTTGGCACACGCTTGACGCATTGCGGCGCTATACTTCGGCGAGAAACGACTCAACCCGCTCGACGGAGAGAAGCATATGGACTACCGCTATGACGAGATACAGGGCCGCAGTGCGGCGCGGCGCCAGTCTCGCTTCGCCTTGCTCTCGGTTTTTGTTCGCCGCCAGACCTACTTCAACTTGGCGTACCTCATCGCGGCATTTCCGTTAGGCCTCTTCTATTTTGTCTTTCTCGTGACCTGCTTCTCTGTCGGCCTCAGCACCGCCATCATCGGGATTGGATTCGCGCTACTGGTCGCGACGTTGCTCGCCGCGTGGGGATTCGCGATGTTCGAGCGCGAGCTGGCGATGTGGTGGCTCAACGTGCGCATCGCACCGATGGCCGCGCCTATGCCGCCAGGCGTCTCGCTCTGGAATCGCCTTGGTCTCATGCTGCGCAACCCCGTCACCTGGAAGGGACTCGCCTATGTGCTGGCCGAGTTTCCCTTCGGCGTCTTCAGCTTCGCCTGCGTCGTTTCGCTCTTGTCGGCTGCGGTCAGCCTGCTACTGAGTCCAGTCATATATCTCATGTCGCTGGCGCTCAACCACGGGCCAAGCGATCAGTTCCAGTTGCGGTTGGTCTTCGGCATCGTCATCAGCGGCATCAATGTCCCGCTTTCCATGGTAGCAACTCTCGTGCTGAGCGTGCTTGGCTTTATCCTGTTGATTGGCGCGCTCTATGCCTTCAACGGGTTGGCGTTTGTCTGGGGACAGTTTGCCCGCGTGATGCTCGGCATGAACGAGAATGCGCAGCGGCTAGCCGAAGCGCGGGCGACGGCGGCCCGCGAGCGCACACGCGCTGAACGCGCCGACCAGAGCAGGCGCGAGTTGATCGTCAACGTCTCGCACGAGTTGCGCACACCCATCGCCAACATTTCGGGCCACGTCGAGTCGCTGTTGATGTCCGAGGGCCAGGGCGCCAACGACGAGAATACCAGACACTATCTGGAGATCGTGGAGCGAGAAGCTGAGCGCTTGAGTTCACTGGTGGATGATTTGCTTGCGCTGGCCCGCGCCGATGCCGACGAACTCAAGCTGGATGTGCGCCCCATCTCGGCTGGCGATGTCGTCGAAGAGGTGTATCAGTCGCTGGCGCCGCTCGCTATGCGCGACCGCCAGGTCAAGGTGGCGCGCAGCGTCGCGCCGGAGCTGCCACAAGCGCTGGCGGACCGCGACCGGCTGGCGCAGGTGCTGCTCAATCTGGTGCGCAACGCGATCATCTACACGCCCTCTGGTGGCATTGTCTCCATCAGCCTGAGCCGGGCAGATGCGGGCCATCTCACGATCACGGTGGCCGACACAGGGATCGGCATCCCCCCCGATGACCTCGCCCGCGTCTTCGACCGTTTCTACCGCACGGATGCCTCTCGCACCCGTGCATCCGGCGGCTTTGGGTTGGGGCTTTCGATTGCGCGCGATCTGGTGCAGGCGATGGGCGGCTCGATCAGCGCCGCTAGCGCGCCGGGCGAAGGCAGCCAGTTCCGCGTCGTGCTGCGAACCGCGTGAGTGGTATACTCCCCCCATGGTGTTGTTGGTTCCGCGCTGTGGGGGAGAGCACGGGCGATGGCGACGGTACTACTTGTCGAGGACGAGGTGGACCTCTGCAACCTCATCAAGGGACATCTTGAGGGTGAAGGCTATGCCGTTGTGCAGGCCTTCGATGGCCCTACAGCGCTGACGCTCGTAGAGCAACACCGCCCCGATGTGATCATTCTCGACTGGATGCTGCCGGGCATGGATGGCCTCACCGTCTGCCGCCGCGTGCGCCAGTCCCACCTGATGCCTATCCTCATGCTGACCGCCCGGTCGGAGGAGATTGACCGGGTGCTTGGTCTTGAGGTCGGCGCTGATGATTATGTCGTGAAGCCGTTTAGCATGCGTGAGCTGCTGGCCCGTGTCCGCGCGCTGTTGCGGCGCGTCACCCTCGATGCGCAGAGTCCTGTTTCGAGCGGACAGGCGGCAGAGACGCCCGCACCGGCTGCTGGCGAGGCGTCAGCAGATGCTGCTGAAGCAACGGGCGCTATTGTGAGCGGCCCGCTCCATGTCGATCCTGCCATGCATGTGGCGACGCTGGATGGCGCGGAGCTAGACCTTACCCCCAAGGAATTCGAACTGCTGCAACTCTTCGTCGAACATCCCGGTCGCGCGTTTAGCCGCGAGTTTCTGGTGGAGCGAATCTGGGGCTACGAGTATGACGGCTTCGAGCGAACGGTGGATACGCATATCACCCGGCTGCGCAAGAAGCTTGGCCCCTTTGGCGATAAGATCATCACGGTCTGGGGTGTCGGCTACCGCCTCGTCCTCTAGTGCGCTGTTCCTCAATGTTGGTACAATATATGCGGCTAGGCGTGGGCAAGGAGGCGCCCGATGCCCAAACATCTCACAGCTCGACCACCGGTAGACGTCACCGAAGAACGCAAGGTGCGCAAACTCACTCGCAGCATGCATGCCCCTGCGGATTGGATCTTCCACGCTCAGATCGTCGCGCACAGTTGAGATGGGCTGCGTACTCGGCAGATCGCTGAGGCGTTGGGCTGCCATCCGCAGACCGTGCGCGAACGCCTGCAGGCGTTTCATGAGCACGGAATCGAGGGACTGGGTATGAAGCCCGGCGGAGGCCGTAAGCCGCGGCTGACCGAGCAGGAGCGCAGCACCATTCTGTACCTGATTCACTTTCCCCCACCCGGCCAACCAACCTATGAACCTACCGGCGAACTGCATGTCGACGATCCACAGGGCGAGGTCGAATGGACGCTCGATGCGCTCACCGCCATGGCTCGCCAGCACGGCATCCAGGTGGCGCGCAGTCAAGTGCGGCGCATCTTCCGCCAGGAAGGGGTGCGCTGGCGGCGTACCCGGGCGGCGTACCCGGTTGTGGGCGACGAGCAAGGATCCTGATCCTGACTTCGTCCCAAAAGAGCGACGATCGTCGGCCTCTACACCGACCCGCCCGAGGGCGCCACGGTCCTCTGCGTTGACGAGCTGGGTCCTGTAACTCCTGGTAACGCCGCGCAATTTCCCACCGGCGCCCGGCTGGTCCTCCGACGGGCACCGCATCAAGGTCCCGCTCAACTACGACCGAGGGCCAGAGAAAGTCTGGGTCTATGCAGCCCTCCGCGTCCGCGATGGGCACGCGCTCACCCAGACGGCTCGTTCCCGGAATACCACCGGCTATCTGGAGGTGCTCCAGACCGTGGATCGGACCTACCCAACGGGGGACCTTTACCTGGTTGCCGACAACCTCGCCAGCCATAGCAGTGGCCCGATCCGGGAGTGGCTGGAAGCTCATCCCCGCATCCAACACGCCTTCATCCCGGTGGGTGCCGCCTGGCTCAACCTGATTGAGAGATGGTGGCGCATCTTCCGGCGCCAAGCCTTCGCTGGGCAATCGTTGGCGGATGATCATGACATTGCCTACGTGACCCAGGTCGCGACGGAGCATCTCAATCGCCACGCCACACCCTGGGCCTGGGGACGACCGCCCAAGCCCCATCGCGTGCTCCGACACCGCTTTGTGTACTGCCTTTGAGGAACGATGCACTAGAGTCGATTCCAAAACACTCGAAGGAAGAAGATGGTGCGGCTGCATGAGAAGGACACAGGTAACCGCGGCCTACTCATCCTTCATGCGGCTTCGGTGGCCAGTGCGCGTGTCATAGCCCGCCCCTTCGCAGTGATCATGTGAGGACGCCGTGACGCCGCATCACAGATTCGTGAACAGTTCGTGACGAAGTGCATCTAGGCTGACGCTAGGGCGCGTGAGGGCGACGCGCCGTGTGACGCAAGAGGAGGATCGCTTCCTATGAATACTAGCTACCTCGCCAATCTTAGGATTTGGAATATTGCCGTAGGCCTAGTTCTAGCCGTAGAAGCTGCAGCCATTGCGGTTTTGACTAATAGCTTTTCTTTGCCGGTAACGGCGACCTATATGTCCGGTCCTCCCGGCACGCCTGCGCAGCTTAGGCATTTGTTCAACATCCCGCTGGGCTGGGGAGTTTTTGCATTTGTGCTGATTTCTTCGCTTGCCCTGTTGGTGATTGCCTCGCCAAGAGTCTATGAATGGTATAAGGCTAACCTTCAAAACGACAGGAACTACGCTCGTTGGATCGAGTATTTCTTTAGCTCCAGCATAATGATAGTCCTTATAGCGATGCTCACAGGGGTTAGCGATATAGCTGCGCTCATTGCGATTTTTGGCGTCAACGCAAGTATGATTTTGTTTGGTCTGCTCCTCGAAAAATACGAAACGCCCGGGGCGACCAATTGGCTCAGTTTTTGGTTTGGCTGTTTTGCCGGGGCTATCCCCTGGGTCATAGTTGCCATATACGTACTAACGCCAGGATTTAACGGTCCTACACCACCCGGCTTTGTGTACGGCATCGTCATTTCAGAGTTCATCTTCTTTAACATCTTTGCGTTGAATATGTGGTTGCAGTACCACAGGATAGGTAAGTGGCGAGATTACATTTTTGGGGAAAAGGCTTACATAATGCTGAGCCTAACGGCCAAATCGCTGTTGGCGTGGTGGGTATTTGCGGCCGTACTAATAAAATGAAGGAGCTCAATTAGCTACAAGCGGCTTCGAAACGCTGAGCAGATGCCTTAGCATGCCCACATGGCCAACGTGCATTTCACTGATAGACAATGGGCGTTCATCCAACCGTTCCTCCCGCCTCCGGCTCGGACTGGACGACCGCGCGCCGAGGACCGCCGGACGGTCGAAGGCATCCTCTATGTGCTCATTACGGGCTGCCGTTGGCAGGACCTGCCGCGCGAGTACGGCGCGCCGACGACGGTGTGGCGCCGGCTCAAACGCTGGGGCGAGACCTTCGTCTGGGAGCGCATCTGGCGTGCGGCGCTTGCTGCCCTTGATCTTCGTGGCCACCTCGACTGGACCATCGCCTTCCTCGATGGGTCGTTTGCGCCGGCCAAGAACGGCGGCGAGAAGGTGGGATTGACACGGAAGGGCAAGGGCACCAAGTGGATGCTGGTTGTGGACGGCAATGGTCTGCCGTTTGGATTCCACCCCAATGGCGCCAACCGCGCAGAGGTCCGGCTTGCGGAGCAGACGTTGGACACGATCTGGGTGGCTCGCCCGCGTGGCCGTCCCAAACAGCGACCCGAGAAGTTGGTCGCGGACCGCGGATATGCTAGTCGCGCGTTTCGCCGTGTGCTGCGAGGCTGTGGTATCCGCATGTGTATTCCACCCAAGCGGCGTCCCAAGAACTGGAAGGCCATGCGAGGACGCCCGGTGGTAGCACGCAAGGACGACTATCGGCTGCGGTACAAAGTGGAACGCAGCTTTGCGTGGCTCGGCAACTTCCGGCGGTTGCTCATCCGCTGGGAACTCCGGTTCCTGGTCTATCGCGCCTTTTTTGCCGTTGCTATAATGCTCCTCAGCGTCCGCCGCATTGGGCGCTGAGGAGCCACGCCGATGGAACACCCCGACTACTTCGAGCGGCTGTATCGCATCGTGGACGGGTTGAATGCCCGCTTCCCGGGTGGGGACGAGCCCTTCCGCATCGTCACGCGTCTATGCGAGGAGGCAGGGGAGCTGGCCAGCGCCGTCAACCACTTCGAGGGGACGGGGGTCAAGGTGAGCAAGCACGGCTCCCCCAATCCGCAGGTTCTCGCCAAGGAGATCCAGGATGTCCTGCGCGCGGCCCTCGCCCGGCATTACGGCGTGGAGGACCGCCTGCGCGTCTCGATTGACGAGAGCTACCGCCAACTCCTCGAGGAAGGCTACATCGCGAGCCCGAACGAGTGAGCGACCCTGGCATACCCCCTTCGCATACCGCTAGCTTACTCGGTTCTTCACTGATCATCCGTTTTGAAACGACCTGTAGCTTGTAACTCTTCGTCATACCTCCTTATGACTTGGCCCCATCAGCCGTCACAAACCCGCTGAGAGACCGTCACAGGTTCGACACACTTCGCACACATCCAGGCGTCATACTGTGTCCAGCGCCTCAGGAACAACACCTGAAACCGCGCTTGTGATAGAGCAGTTAGAGATGATAGCGCAGATTATCGAGGAGCCGACATCATGATGAACGATACCTATTCCGGTGGCCCATCCGCCGACAACTATGGTGTTGACGGACCACCACCTGTACTCCCACGCGAAGACGACGAAGAACGACGTGGTCGAGAGATTCCGGCCTACGGCAGCGCGCCACGCGAGCGCCATCGCCCGCCAAGCTACGTCCGCTGGATTGCTGGCCTGCTCATCGTCTTTGTGGCGCTGGCGCTGGCCTGTGGTGGCATCAGCGCTGTGCTGGCGGCCATCGCGTTCAACAGCACGCCAGCCACCGCGACCGTTGACAAGACGTTCAGCGTCACGGACGTTCCGACGCTCGTCATCCATGGCGCCGCTGGCACTGTGCATGTCAATCCGGGGACCGATGGACAGATTACCCTCCACGCGACCAAGCGGGTGCGCGCGCTGACGCACTCGCAGGCGCAGAGCGCGCTCGATGCGATCACCATTACGACGACTCAGAGTGGCAATCAGGTGAGCATTCAGGAGGACAACACTGACGCCGGAGCGTGGTTCTTCAACGGCTTCCAGCGCGCCCAGGTCGACCTGACCGTGACCGCGCCCGCCAACACCAACCTGAACGTCACCGAGGACGCCGGTTCGCTCGACGCTACAGGCTTTACAGGCCAGCTCACGACGCGCGTCAACGCGGGCAGCGCGATGATGAGTAGCATGACGATGGCCAAAGGGTCGTCGTTGAACGTCAACGCGGGCAGCCTGACGCTGGATGGCGCGCTCCAGTCGGGCGCCTCGCTACTGATGGATGTCAACGCTGGATCGGCGGATGTGACGCTGCCTCAGGATACCAGCGCGCATCTGGATGCTACCGCCTCGGCGGGAAGTGTGAATGTGAATGGCTGGAATGTCGCCGTGAATCACGATGCCGCGAACACCGCGGCGAGCGGCGATCTGAATCCCAATCCGACCGGTACCATCACAATTCGGGTGAGCGCCGGAAGTGTCTCGCTCAACGCGGGATGATGTGGGCGAGGATTGCCAGTACCGTCTGCCATAACAACTCTGGAGGCGTCCATATGGGCGCCTCTCATGCTGCCCAGGGCAGCTATCCTCGTATGAGTTGACATCAGCCCCTGGCTGATGTAACCTCCGGCGAAATGAACAGCAAATGGGCTGTCGTCCGCGACAGCGGGTATCGTCCGACACCAGGGGAGGACCAACCATGCAGAACGCGATGAACATCAAACCGTCTCATCCCAGCCGCGCCTGGCTCCTTCTGCCGCTGCTCGTCTTTGCGCTCGTCGCGCTTACCGTCGGCATCGTCGCGCATCAGACGGTGCGCTCGCCATATTCCGTCCCGTTCTTCCATCTCTTCTTCAGCGATACACTCCATATGAAGGTCTGGCTGGTGACGGCGGCGCTCATCCTCGGCTTCTTCCAGCTTCTGACGGCATCGCGCATCTATGAGTTATTGCGCTTCCCGCCGAAGGGTCGCTTCTACAACATCGTCCATCGCTGGTCGGGGCGTGTAGCTATCTCGCTCACGGTTCCCGTCGCCTACCACTGCATCTTCCTGCTGGGCTTCGAGATTACCGATACGCGCGTCTACATCCATTCGCTGCTCGGCTCGGCGTTCTACGGCGCGTTTATCGCCAAGGTGTTGCTTGTGCGGGTCAACCGCTTCCCCGGATGGGCGCTGCCGGTCGCGGGCGGGCTGCTCTTCTCGATTCTGTTGGGCCTGTGGATCACCTCGGCGGCCTGGTTCTTCAGCATCTCAGGCGTCGCATTGTAGCGCACGATCCCAAATGAACACTCGATCAGGCGTTGTTATCCTGATGTGAGCGCTCGCCTGTGGCATCGTCCGCGAGAGCCTCCGCGTGGACCATCTCTAGGCTTGACGCCTCGGCAGCCGCAGCCTCGGCTTCGGCGGTACGCCCGAGTGCCTGAAGTGCTTCGGCTTTCAGTTTGTAGGTGCGCGGCTCTTTGGGGCCGATGTCATGGGCGAGCGCATGATCGAGGGAGCGTAGTGCCTCGTCGTAGTGCCCCAGTTTGATGAGCAATGCGCCAAAGGCGGCCCACGGCTCGGGCGCGCTGGGTTCCAACGCGGTCGCCTCGTGGAATGCTTCGAGGGCCACTTCGTAGTCCGCGCGCGCCGTATGCGCCAAACCCAGATATGTCCAGATCGCCGAGGACCACGGATCGAGGCTTCGTGCGTATTTGAGCGCCTGCAGCGCCTCGTCATAGCGCTCGAGCGCGTAGAGGGCCTCACCCTTTGAGGTCCAGGCGTGCTCGTACGTCGGCTCGAGCGCTATGGCTTTCTCCAGAAACGGCAGCGCTTCCGCTGGCTGGCCCATCTGCACGCGGACAGCGCCAGCATTATTCCAGCCGGCGGCACTTTCGGGCGACAGGTGCAGGAATCGTTCGTAGCACGCTAATGCGTCGGCATGGCGCTTCATATGGCTCAGAATCACCCCTTTCATGAGCCAGGTGTTCGCGTCCTCAGGGGCGTCGGCAAGCAGTTGATCGCAGAGCGCCAGGCCTTCATCGAACCGCTTCAGGTCGGCGAGTGTTGACGCCTGCATCCTGAGGAAGGCGGCACTCTGCGAGTACCATTGGAGCGCCTGCTCACTCGCGGCGAAAGCGTCGGCAAATTGCTCCAGACGTCGCAGGGCGCGGATCCTGTTGTACAATGCCGCCTCAAACCCAGGTTGCTCCACGAGAGCCCGGTCAAAAAATGCCAGTGCTTCCTTCCAACGGCCGGTGTTGAGCCCAATGAGGCCGGTGATATTGAGCGCATAGGCACTGTGAGGATCAAGGTGGAGCGCGGCTTCGCAACAGGCGGTGGCTTCGACATACTGCCTCAGATCGGTCGTATAGATGGCTGCTTTCTGTGCCCAACCTTCACTTGATCTCGGTGCACGAGCCAGGAACTCATCAAGCACGGCAAGGGCCGCGTCATAGCGTTTCAACGCTCGAAGCGCAAGAGCCTGAACCCACCAGGGATGGGCATCCAGTGGATTGAGTTGTGCTGCAATACCTCCCGCCTCAAGCGCGTCTTCTAGGCGGTTGAGCCTCAGTAGGACGTTTGCCTTGTTTCTCCACACGAGAGGATACTTTGGATTAAGAGCGAGCGCCTGCTCATAACACGCGAGCGCCTCTTCATCCCGTTTGAGGCCCGCGACAGCAGCCCCTTTGTTATTCCATGCCGAGGCATAGCGCGGATTGAGCGCGATGGCCTGATCTGCTGCGCTGATACTCTCGTCGTAGCGGTGCAAGTCGAGAAGCGCCCACGCTTTCTCATTCCATACCTGCACGCTTCCTGGCCGACGTAGTAACGTCTTCTCGGCGCGCGCAAGTCGCTGGTTGGCCCGCTCAGCAAATACCGTGGATGGAACACTTTCCGTGGGATCGTCATACTTTGCAGGCGTATTGTCACTTGCCGAGTTTTTGCGGAACCATCCTGCCATCGAGCTGTCCCTCAATATATGAATGAGCCATTTGTCACGTGCGTCCAATCATAACATGCGAGCAGCCGAGCGAGAAGATGCATTGCTGACACAATATCTGGATAGAGCTTATAGCGCTCAAAGGCGCGGAAAATCGCCCATCGACGCCATCCACCTCGCGTGTTGGCGGGCGGCGGTGACACAGCGGTGAGGATACTGTTCGGCTGGATATGTGAGAGCGTCGGAATGTGGCGAAGTTCGGAGCGAATCTCCCTATGGGTTGGTGTCTTCCGGTGCGAAGCCGATTTCGAGCGTCGCCTGGTAGACGATCACGCCGTTATCGATCCGCCCGCGCAAGCTCCTTAACCTCGAACCAGTCGACGTGGCGCAGCGTCTTCTGGGCGCGCCCGATTGCCGCTTTTACGGCGTCGTCATATCCGACTGTTGAGGTGCCGACAAGCTCGGTCTTTTTATAGATTGTTCCGCCTGTGCCCGCCATCTCAATCCCTCCAATCATGCGATGTTGCTTTCCACGCAGTGTGTATACATCGTGCTCATTGCGTCCTCCCGGTACACGCTGTACGCAAAAACGAGGCCAGATGGTCAGGCAGGAAGCACTCGCATGCCGCGTACCAGGCGCGCGTAGTTATCGTTGAGCAGGGGGGACAAATTCCTTACTATGACAAGGGGGCATTTTCTGTTACACTCTGCCCACGACGACTAAGCGATGATGGCGCAGGAGGAAGATACCGTGGCTGTTGGAGGGGGTGAGCTGCAGGGGCAGCAACTGGGCGTGTTCGTGCTTCAGTCGCTGCTGGGGAGCGGCGGGATGGCTGAGGTCTATCGCGCTTTTGACCCTCGCCTGAATCGCATGGTCGCCGTCAAGGTGCTGCCGCCCATCCTGTCAGCCGACCCCAACTACGTCGCGCGCTTCCGTACGGAGGCCCGCCGCGTCGCCTCGCTCAACCATCCCCACATCGTTCCCGTCTACCACTACGGCGAGGAGCTTGTAAAACGTCAGCGGCTACTCTACCAGGTGATGCCGATCCTGCGCGAGTCGCTGCGTGACCGGCTTGACCGTGAGGGCACCCTGCCGCTCACTGAGGCTGGACGCATTGTCGTCGAGATTGCCTCCGCGCTTGAGGCCGCCCATGAGATGGGACTGGTTCATCGCGATGTCAAGCCTGAGAACATTCTGCTCGACCAAAAAGGGAAGGCGATGCTGACGGACTTCGGCATCGCGCGCGAAGCAATGTTCCTGCGGCGGCCGGGGGTGATGCAGACGTTGGCGGCGACGGGCCTGCCGGTGGGCACGCCCGAATATATGGCGCCGGAGCAACTGCGGAACGGACCAGTGGACCAGCGCGCCGATGTCTACGGACTGGGAACGGTGCTCTATGAGTTGCTGACGGGAGTCGTTCCCCACGAGGCTGAGACCCCCTACGAGGTTGCCGCGCTGGTCCTCACCGCGCCGCTGGTGCCACCCTCGAAGCACAATCCGAATATCAGCCGCAAGCTGGAGGCGACCATCCTGCGCGCACTCGCCCGCCAGCCAGAGGACCGCTTTCCCGATGCGCGCAGCTTTGCCGAAGCGCTGGCGGTGGCAATTGCCGAGCCAGATACCGTCTCGGTGCCAACCGTCGGCGCCTGGCCGCGCAAGACCTACCGCTTCGAGGCGGTCCCAACGGCGGCCCCAGCCTCCCGACGCAAACGGGCGCGCGGGGGCGGCGCCGGTGGTGGACCACCTGGCGCCGGCGCGGGCTCATCGCCTTGGCGCGGCGGACGTCGCTGGCTACTGATGGCAATGGCCGTCTTATTGCTCCTGGTTGGCTCGTTCGCGGGGAGTGCGCTGGCTTCCCGGTCGGGGTTCCAATGGCCCTGGTTGGCGAAGAGCCAGCCAATCATCCTGCCGACGGCGACGGCCACAGCGACGGTGCAACCGACGGATACGCCACAACCAACGCCTACCTTGCAGCCAACTGCGACGCCGCATCCCACCGCGACGGCGACACCGCGTCCAACGGCAACCGCAACGCCGATACCCGTCGGAACGGGCCTCACTGGCTCCTACTTCTCGAATAAGAACCTCATAGGGCCGCCCGTGATGACGCGCACCGACGCAACCATCAACTTCACTAATTGGGGACCCGCACCGCCGATCCCAGGGGTTGCGAGCAACTATTCGGTACGCTGGACGGGATTCGTCGTACCGATTTATTCCGAGACCTACACGTTCACGACAATTTCAGATGACGGAGTGCGGCTCCTGATAAACAACCAGGTTATCTTCGAAAACTGGAACGACCATAGCGCTACGCCGAACTCTGGCCCCATCACGCTGTCGGCGGGCCAGCGCTATGCCATTACGGTCGAGTACTATCAGGGTGGTGGGGCCGCTGTTATCCAGTTGTTCTGGCAGAGTGACAGGCAGGCGCAGCAGATCGTCCCGCAAAGTCAGCTCTTCCCGTAGTAGTCGTGCGGCGTCTCGCATTGGGCTGCTGGATACGTGCAAGCCTGGAGAAGTCAGGGGCAGAGGCGTATGGGAGTCGAACCCACCCACGAACGCGCGAGCGCCCGTGCAACCGTTTTGAAGGCCGCTACCCCACGTTTTCCCGCGACTGACTGAGCGTGCTATACCCCATAAATCCCCACTTTCCGGCACTGCACTGATGGTTCGTGATGTCTGCCGATGGTTCGCAATGCTGCCAATTATGCTGCGGCGTCGTATCAGGCGATATCGAACATATGTTCTTGTCATAGGGATAGATAGCGGGATGGTGTTGTATGGCAAGTAGGGTTCCGCTGCCGTGGTTTCGTCTCCATGCGGAGGCGCGCACGGATGCCAAGTTAGAATCGCTGCCCGATGATGAGTTCCGGGTCTGGTTCCGTCTGCTCTGTCTGGCAAGCCAGCAACCTGAGCGCGGAGTGATTGCTGGATACTCGGTGCGTCTCCTCGCGGTCGAGGTCGCGCATGGCGATGCCGCGTTGCTGGGGCGCACGTTCGCCTCACTGATTGAGCTGCGGATCATCGAGGCCGATCAAGAAGGGAACTCCACGCGGTTCATTCACTGGCTGGAGCGCCAGTACGACAAGGAATCCGACTGGCCGGAGAACACCCGGTCACGCAAAGCGGAGCAACGGTCACGCGCTGTCACGCCAAGTCACGTTGAGTCACGCGGTAGTCACGCACTGTCACCACTATACAAATATACAGAGACAGAAAGAGAGTCAGACTCTGATCCAACAGTTGTAACTGATGGTGAGGTTACAACTGGAGAGAGAACGGTTGCGCCGGTTGCTTCGGCTGCGCCTACGCACGGCGCGCTCGCTCTGGTCCCTCCCTCATCCTCTGCAAAAGTTGCTCCATCGGCAATCATCACGCCGCTGAAACCAGTTCAGCCCCATACTCCGATCCCCAAGCCAAAGACTGACCAACGTTCTGCTCGTGCCCCTGACTCCCTGTGGGATGCCTGTGTGCTGGTCTGCGACGGCAACGGGCCAGCCAACGATGCCGAACGTGGCAAGTGGAACAAAGGGGCTGAAATCGCTGCGGCAATCGGGCGCGACCCCGGAGACGATAGCGATCATGGCTGAGAGATATCGGCGGCGCTGGGCCCGGAGGGGCGAAATCGACATTCCCTCCAGTGAGGCGGCCAGGCTGCTGCACCTGTACGGCGAAGGTCAGAGGAGCAAGATCTGTCCCATCCGGCAAGAGCGTATTGAAGACCGCGACGGCGTGGGAAAGGTCCAGGGCGGACTCGCGCGTGGCGTAGTGGAGTTTGAGTGTTGCCGACTGGCGCAGGCCGTGGGGCAGCAAGACGCCCTGGGCATCGACCACCTGCACCAGATACGTGCCAAACGACACGATGCCGCTGCCTCCCGCGCTGGAGCCGGACGCCGGGGCAATCTGGCTGATGCGCAGGCTGATATATCCCCCGGCAGCTGCCAGATCGGCGCTGGTCACCGCGCCCGCTGGCACATCGATCTCCAGCCGACCGTCGCTGCCCTTGAAGGTTGCGGTATGGTCGGCAGACAGCGCCAATCTCCCCGGTTGCATGCTGAAGCTCCCGGCCCGTTTCAGCGACTGCGGGGGACCAGCAGGAGCATTGGCGGTCTTCCCTTGCCGAATCCAGCAGGCGGCGCGACCGAGGTGGCGTCCGCATGGGGATTGAAACGTTTGGGAGTTGGCTTCGTACCCTGCGCATTCTGGCCAACGAGGCCATGCGCGGAGGCCACAGGAAAGAGAAGTGACGCATCCTGCGAGATCGGCATCAGGATCCCGCTGAGCACCAGCAGCATGAGCAGCACCCAGCGTACATGCTCACGGAGCCACCGGGCAATCAGCCCCCGCCCTGAGGATGGGACGTGTGTGAGAGACCTTAAAGACTGACTGTGGGAATCGTGGTGGAGCAGGTGGATGGTGAAAATGGAATGCTGAATGCCTGACGGCACGCGATAGTGCCGATGGCGCAGATGCAATGAACTGCGCATGATTGGGACACACACCAACGAGAATGTGCGCTGCAGGAGAGCAGAACACCACAATGCGATGCATGAGAAGTATTTTGTCCTCAAGGAGTGCCCCCTTACAGCCCGACTCTGCAGCAACCAGTACTCAGTATTTCTTCGCACGCCGAAGCACGCGCGCGACGTAGTCCACCGACAGGGATATCGCGTGCAATCCTAGCTGATTGTGCTGAGTGGCATTACGTAGAATTCGGTAGATATCGGGTATCTTTCGTTGAGGAATCGGGCATTTTCCCGGGTAGTCATATACGTCATCACGGCAGACAGGAAGGGCGCTGACAGCGCGCTGCGCAGAATGTTCTGCCACACGTATACCAAGCATGCGCAAGAATGCGTCTTCCATCGACACAGGGTCAGTAATTGGCTGCTGGCTGATCGCGACCAGATCCCGATCAGAAGGGTTTCAGGAAATCGAGCATTCGTTGCTTGCGCCGCGCGTTGCGCAGATGCGTGTAGACCGTTTCCACCGAGAGCTGAAGTCGTTTGGCAATCGTGCGGGGCGGGTATCCTTTTCGCGTGAGGGCCATGATCTCACGCGCGCGCGCGGTGAGTTTCGGCAGTCGGTCATCCGAACGCTCTGGTAACGGGCCACGCGGTTCCATTTGAGGTCTGGTATGTCCGATGGGGTAAGTGCCATGCTGTGCGCGCTCGATGAGCGCTGCCAGGGCCACGAGGCGCTGTAACCAGCGTACGCTGGCCTCGCCGAGATCAGCGGCGTGGGCGATGTCGCTGGTGACCATTTGCAGACAAGCGCCGAGCTCGGTTATGAGTATGAACGCCAACTGCGAGAGGCTGCGCGGTGTCTCGCTGCCACGCGGATCAACGGTTACGATGTCCTTCGCATGATGCTGACTGCGTAGGGAATCGCCAGATGCCAATTTCACCTGTCTACTCCATATGTGAAATCAAGCGTTGACTCCTGAGTTGGGCGTTGGCTATCCTGTGAGCACTGAGCAGAAGGGGGAGTGCATGCAGGCTGCTGAGTCGTCTTTCGCTCTCCTGTGTCATCCTTCACGCCAGAACCTTGGCGACGCCATTATCGGCTGAGCTTGGGATGCTGTCAATACCCCTATTTGGTTCGTAGAATTGGTTCGTATGCTGGGTGTGAGACGCTTATAGAACATTGGCGAAGGCGCTCAAACTGGTAGCTGCGTAGAGGTCATCGCAGCTCTCCGAAAGCAGCAATTGTTCTTTGCTCGCGACAACAGGCGGTTGCCGGAGGTCTTGGCTAGCCTGTACTTTGAGGTCTTTGCCTGCTTGGTGCTGCATCGTCTGATTCCTGTATTGCTCGGCATAACAGCCTTCGAGGGGTGACATCGTTGAGGCGCGTCTCCTTGTCAGTCAACTGCTTGCTGAGGTAGAAGTCCAGCGCACGATGGATGGAGCCGTCTCATGGAGTACACTTTCCACTGCCTGCTGGAGCGACATTGCGCGCCCTTCTGCCCACGCGGCCTTGAAAGTGGTGTCATCCAGCAGGGCGCGCAGCGCAGCGATGGTGCGGTCGTGCTCCCATTTGGCGGATGGGAGGGCGGTGGCGCCCATCCACTCGAAAGCCGCTTCCCATGCTCCGAGCAAGCGTGCCGCGTGCTGTGGCTGACCGGTCACCCCCAGGACACCGGCGAGGCCGGCCAGGCTATCCGCAATATCTAGCTTATTGCTCATCTCAAGCGCCAAGTGCAGTCCTTGCGTCGCCAGGTCTCTCGCGCGCTCATACTCGCCGGCGTGCAGGGCAAGAAACGTCAGGTTGATGAGCATGAAACGAACCCGTCGGCTCTCCCCCGTCTCTTGCGATATTGCCAGGCATTCTTCATAGACTCGCTGTGCGACTGCAGAGTCACCCGCGACGTTGGCAATCTGTCCGATAATATTCAACGCCTGCGCAATACCTGGCTTATAGTCCAACTCCTGGAACGTAGCCAACCCTTCTCGGGCGAGAGCGAGGGCCAGTTCCGTCTCCCGTGGCATCGCAAAGCCCTTGAACGTGAGCGCCCAGGCGGTATTGATTGGATCGCCTACCTCACGCGAGATCTGCAGCGCTCGGTCGAAACAGTCCTGTGCTGCGTCAGGATCGTACCGTAAAGCCATGTGACCGGCGGCGATGAGCAGTTTGGTGTGGTACGTCGTGGGCACAGTATCCAGCCGCTCTAGCAATCGGTCTGACCATTGTCGACCTTCGGCATGATAGCCGCACGCGTCCCAGAAGAGGCCCAATGCCCCGGCCAGGCGCACGCCCAACACGACGCTGTCTCCCTCGTCAAGTGACCGCCTGAGGACGACGCGCAGATTAGCGTAGTCGGTTTCGAGGCGGTGAAACCACTGCCACTGCTGGGCGAGACGAAGCTCCGGCTCGGCCTGTTCGGCTAGCTCGACGAAATACTCCGCATGCCGCCGCGATATGACATCGGCCTCACCGCTTTCGACGAGCCGCTCCCGCGCGTAGTCGCGAATCGTTTCCAACATCACGAAACGCGGGTCACCACCTGATGACTCTCGCTGCTGGATGAGACTCTTATCGACGAGTGCGCTGAGCGTATAGAGCACGTTCTTTTCACGCTCAGTATCACCACACACCGCTTCGACGGCCTCCAGTGAGCAGCCGCCGAGAAATACCGAGAGTCGAGCAAGGAGCGTCTTCTCATCCGTGTTGAGCAGGTTGTAGCTCCAGGCAATCGTGTTCTGCATGGTTTGCTGGCGGGCGAGCAGGTCCGAGGGGCCACCGGTAAGTGTCTCGAGCCGACGATTCAGCCGAGCGAGCAACGCACGTGGGGGCAGTAGCTTGATGCGTGCGGCCGCGAGCTCGATGGCCAAGGGCAGACCATCGAGACGCACACAGATATTAGCGATGTCCACCGCATTCTCCGCGCTCACCTGGAAATCCGGGCGCACCGCCTGCGCCGCCTGCAGGAAGAGGGCGGTGGATTCGCACACGGTCAATGCCTGCGGATCGGGATGCTCCATCACCGGCAATTCCAGCGGCGGCACTTCGTATTCCTGCTCGCCGTACAGATGCAGCGGCTCACGACTGGTCGCCAGCACCTTCAGGTGCGGCGCGGCGGCGAGCAAGTCTGAGACGCACGACGTGGCCGTGAGCACGTGCTCGAAGTTATCGAGGATGAGCAGGAGGTGGCGCTCACGCAGCGCCTGTTGGAGCGTCGTCATGAGCGGCTGATTGGGCGTATCACTGATTCCGAGGACGCTCGCGATTGCACGAGGCACCAATGCGGGATCGCTGATCGGCGCCAGCGGCACAAAATGAGCGCCCTCACGAAAGGAATCGGCCACCTCCCACCCCACCTGGCGCGCGAGGCGCGTCTTGCCAGTTCCCGGCGGGCCGACCAGCGTCAGCAGGCGCGCTAGAGTCAACAGGCGCTCGATTGCCGCCAGCTCGCGTGTTCGCCCAACGAAGTGGGTAGTTTCAACAGGCAGGTGATGTGTTGGAGTGGGCGCCATGATGCGCTGTGTTGGGGTAGCTCCCGAATTCTCATCGAGAAGCTGCGCTCGGCGCGCACACACGACAGCCTGGGTCCGACTGGAGACACCAAGGGTACGGTATATCTGGCGATTATACCACTTCACCGTATTGATGGTCATGACCAGCCGCTCGGCAATCTCTCGGTCGGACAGGCCCTCCGTTAAGAGGCCCAAAATCTCGGCCGCGCGCCTGCTCAAGCCTGAGGCCTGTGGTAGCCATTCGTGAGTCTGAGAAGACATCGCAATGGACCCTTCCCGCCAGCCCGGGACATGTGTGCCAGGGGTGATCCAATCATACACCCTGAAGTCGCTAATGTCGTCGGCCATTGTCCCTACGCTTTCCCTTCCTCGTCCAATTCTGATTCCCTTCTTGATTCCCTTCTTTCGATAGGTTCCACCGTGACAGGTCACAGGATATCCTCTCGATATCGTCGATCCGCGCCTGTCCAGTGGCGCCTCACGGCCGCGGCGAATCGCGTCGGAGCCAAGGGTTACAGCGGAACGACATGTGGCGAGTACAGCGTCACACAGCATTGACTCGCATGACGAGGAGGAAAAACGCATGACTACGACAGAGAGCATTGTAGCGTTGGATGAGACCGACGTGCGGAACTTCAAAGCCAGCTTGCGCGGAACACTGATTCACCCGGGCGACGCATCGTATGAAGCCGCCCGCAAGGTCTACAATGGCATGATTGACAAGCGGCCCGCACTGATCGCGCAGTGCGTGGACGTGGCAGATGTCATCAGCGCGGTCGCCTTCGCACGCGAACATGGCCTGTTATTGGCGGTGCGCGGTGGCGGTCATAATGGGCCAGGCCTGGGTACGTGCGATGGCGGGCTGGTGATCGACTTGGGGCGCATGAAGGGCATTCACGTGGACCCCGCCGCGCGCACTGTCCGTGTCGAGGGCGGTTGTGTGTGGGGCGATGTGGATCACGCAACGCATGCGTTCGGGCTGGCGACGCCGAACGGGTTCATCTCCTCGACGGGAGTCGGCGGGCTGACGCTGGGAGGCGGGATTGGCTACCTTGCGCGCACCCACGGCCTGACGATTGACAACCTGCTCAGCGTCGATATGGTCCTGGCGGATGGCAGCTACGTGACAGCCAGCGCGGACGAGCATCCCGACCTGTTCTGGGCGGTGCGCGGCGGTGGCGGCAATTTCGGTGTCGTCACCTCGTTCCTGTTCAGGCTGCATCCGATCAGCACCGTCTATGGTGGCCCGATGTTCTGGCCGCTGGATTGCGCGGAGGAGGTGCTCAAGTTCTGGCAAGAGTTCATCCTCGGCGCGCCCGAAGACATCAATGGCTGGTTCGCGTTCGTGACGGTGCCGCCAGTAGCACCGTTCCCTGAGCAGTATCAGATGCAGAAGGCATGCGCCATTGTCTGGTGCTACACGGGGCCGATTGAGCACGCAGAAGAGCGATTCGCGCCGATGCGAGCGCTCAATCCCGCGATAGACGTCGTGGGCGCGATTCCTTTTCCGGCGTTGCAGACCCTATTCGACGCACTCTACCCCACGGGCCTGCAGTGGTACTGGAAGGCCGACTTCTTCCGCGAACTGGACGATCAAGCCATTGAGCTCCACACGAAGTATGGCGCAGAGCTGCCAACGATGCACTCGACGATGCACATCTACCCAATCAACGGGGCGGCACATCGGGTCGGAGCTCAGGACACGGCGTTTAGCTACCGAGATGCCAATTTCGCCGAGGTGATCGTGGGTGTCGACCCCGATCCCGCCAACAACGAGCGCATGATCGCATGGGCGCGGGAATACTGGTCGGCGCTCCACCCGTACTCGGCTGGCGGCGGCTACATCAACATGATCATGGACGAGGGCGAGGACACCGTCAAGGCAGCCTATCGCGAGAACTACGCGCAGCTGGAGCGTATCAAAGCGACCTACGATCCGACGAATCTCTTCCGCGTGAACCAGAACATCAGGCCTATAGCATAAGCACGTTGCGCCTGCTGTGCCCTGTGTGGGCGACACGAGACGCGTAGGCTGACTCGCGCCGCTCCCCAGGCTACGCTGAGAGGCTGGACACAAGAATGCCGGTCTCCTCAGCGTGGGCAGCAATGATCCAAGTGCCTGTGCTTTCCTAAACCAAACCGCGTTTGGGGGATGATTATGTCAGACCAGAGTCTCGCGCAAGCGTGGCAACCTTTCTTTATGGCGCTGGCAGGTGCGTCTGCGACGTTAGCCGGCCTCGTCTTCGTCGCCGTGTCGCTGCACCCGCAAGCTACCCTCGCTCATCCACTCATGCGGGTGCGCGCATTGGTTGCCGCATTGGGATTTCTATTGGCGGTCGCCTGGTCGCTGATCATGCTGGCGCCAGCCCGCACCGCGCCTCTGGCGAGCCTGTTGCTCCTTACCGTGGGCATTGTGGGCGCCATAAGCCTTGTCTATCAGGAGATCAAGGCGCGCAAACTGGGTCTAAACCGCGCGCGCGTGGTGGTCGGCGATGCTGTATTGCTTGCTCCAATCGTCGCGGGAGTGACGGGGCTGCTGCTGCCAACGTCGCCACTACCATTCATGGTGGTCGCAGTCGCGGCGAGCGTTGCCCTCTTCGTTCTGTTCTCCCAATCCTGGACGCTGATGCTACACGGGATCCTTGACTCGGATAGCCAACTTCGCTCGAAGGCTCATGGCGGCCGCCCCGTCATACCGCCAAGAGAGCGAGAGAACGCGGACTCGGGTTGGACCAGAGCCGTTCCGGCCCGGCTCGGGCCAGTCGCCGAGGACGCCGTAGCCCGCAGTGAAGACGCGATAGAAATTCGCCCAAAGGAGACGGCATGATGGAGTATGGAGTCATGACATCAGGCGAAGGCCACAGAGGCGCTGAACGCGTTAATGGAGTTGGCGAAGGCGCTCAAGCTAGTAGCTGCGTAGCTCGCAGCAGCGATGGAGGCACGCAGCGAGCTTGCAAATACTCGGTTCCGAGCCGCAGTGAAAGACAGGCGGGGGCAGTCTCCAGATAACCCTGCCGTAGAAGAAGTCTGCGGGACGCGACTGCACCTTTCTGCTTCTCACGCCTACACGATCAAGACCGCCTTCCCGGTCACCCGACGCTGCGTGATGTCGCTGAGCGCGTCCGCTGCCTGTTCTAGAGGATAGCGAGCGGAGATGTGCGGTGTGAGCTTGCCCTCCTGTATCCAACCGAGGAGCTGGCGCAGATTCTCCTGATTATGTTGGGGATCGCGGACGGCGAAGCTGCCCCAGAAGACGCCGACGATTGAACAGCCCTTGAGGAGTGGCAAATTGAGTGGGATACGTGGGATGTCGCCGCTGGTGAAACCAATCACCAGGTAGCGACCATTCCAGGCCATGCCGCGGAGCGCCGACTCGGAGTAGGCGCCGCCGACGGGGTCCACGACAACGTCAACCCCCTGGCCATTGGTGACTTCCTTGACGCGCTCCTTCAGTTCTTCGCTGACATAGTTGATGGTCGCGTCCGCGCCGTATTGGCGACAAATTGCGAGCTTCTCGTCGCTGGAGGCGGCCGCGATGACCTGCGCGCCCAGCAGCTTTCCCAGTTCCACCGCTGCCAGACCAATGCCACCGGCCGCGCCTAGCACCAGGAGCGCTTCGCCTGGTTGGAGGTGCGCCCGATCGTTGAGGGCGTGGAGATCGGTCCCATAGGTCATCGCGAAACTTGCGGCAACGTCAAAATCCAACTCGTCGGGCATGGCGATGACAGCCGCTGCATCCGCGATCACCTCTTCGGCAAAGCCTCCGTAGGGGGCAATGCTGATGACCCGGTCGCCGGGCGCAACGTGTTCGACGCCCGCGCCAACTGCTTTGACAATGCCTGCCACTTCAGCGCCGGGCGAAAAGGGCAGAGGTGGCTTGAACTGATAGAGGCCCTGGATGATGAGGGTATCAGGGAAGTTTACTCCACAGGCTTTGACGCTGATGACCACCTGGCCAGGGCCCGGCGTCAGTGACTCAATCTCTTCGACGACCAGGCTCTCTGGCGGGCCATAGGCTTTGCAGATCACTGCCCTCATGGTGCGCATACCTCCTACTCTCTCACTCTGCTCGTTGTGTGCTGAGGTTATGACTTGGATCATGTCGAGACGTGTGTGGGAGCCTCTGAGCGGACGAAGGATTACTCACTGGCAGAGAAGATGCTCATGGGCAGAAATGCGCCAACCACATAGTTTGGCATATCAACGACTTCGCAGAGTTTCAGATCCACCGCTACACTGCAGAGCATGTATGCGTCGGCGGCAGAGAGAGCATATTCGTGTGCCAGATAATCGATCATGTGGCGGACGGCCTGGCGCGCGGCCTCGCGGATGTCCGGGCCGATACCCTCGGTCACATGATAGGCAGCCGTGTTCGTGCGCTGGGCGAGCGGGCCAGCCGTACGGAACTGCGGCTCCGCCACAGGGCGGTCTTTGTGCACGGTGAGGCGCACGATGGCGCGCATCGGTGTCTCGATTGCCGTCCCGCAGACCTCGCCATCGCCCTGGGCGGCATGCCCATCTCCCATGGAAAAGAGCGCACCTGAGACCTCCACCGGCAAATAGAGTTTCGCCCCACGCGTTAGATGCTTCGTATCCAGGTTGCCACCGTGTCGGTAGGGTGGGATCGTCGAGAACGCGCCGTCTGCCGCTGGAGTGAGTCCCACCTCGCCGCAGAAGGGTTCCAGCGGAATGCGAATGCCTGGCGCAAATTCAGCCCAACCATCCGTGAGGCGCCAGATCTTGAGCGCGGGCTCGGTGAACTCGTCCGCGAGGAGGCCAAATCCGGGGATCAATGCCGTCCAGCCCCAGTCGGCTGGCTGGAAGTCCACAAATTCAACCTCCAGCGTATCGCCCGGCTCCGCACTCTCGACATAAATGGGTCCGTTGACCTGATCGACCTGCGAGAAATCGAGGGTCTGTATGGTCTCCACTGTGGCATCTGGTCCAATCTGTCCGCATGAGGCATCCAGACAATCAAACTCAACGGTCTCGCCCGATGCGATACGCGCGATGGGTGGGATGCTATGGTCCCAGGCGAGATGCCACTGCTGTCTCGCGATGTGAATGGTGCGTCCTGTACCTGTAGTAGACATGGCTCTGTCCTTTCGATTCGCGACCAGAAGTCGTCTCGGCAAGCGCGGCAAAAGATCCCTCTGCCATACTCGTGCCCGCGATGCCGTTATCCTACTATCCACACCAGATCATATACAAGCGGCGATAGTCGGCTACTCACGTACAGCTTTGGAGAAACTGAGAGCGCGGCCATATAACAGTGCGTAGCCAGTGCCAAGGCAGCCGACACGAAGCACAATCGCCGCGAGCCAGAGATACAGATCCCAGGCGAAGACGAGCATAAACGTGGCGAACCCCAGCGGAGCAATGAGCGCGCTGATGAGGATATGCCACTTGAGGTGATCGACCGAGATATGAATCATGGCGCCGCATAGCTCCCAATCGCGATGAGACACTGGCCGAGACCTGAGGCGAATGGCGGCCATGGATGGCAGGAGTAGCTGAGCGTGCCCGCGCGAACCTGCACGGCGCCGATGTCGTTGGTGAAGTGATCGGCTCTGAAGGTCCGCGCCAGGGTGGCGCTGTTGTAGATGTGATCGTGGATCTTCTCGGCTGTCACGATATGCTGAAACTGCGCGTCGGGGGGAGGAATGTCTGAGCGATGTGGTCGGCGGTCGCCTGGCTCCAGGTCTCGGCGCTGAGCGCATCGCCGGGAACCTGAACCGCGATTATCGCCACGTGCTGCTGGCCATCCTGGCTTTGGCTTGGTTCGTCGAACGTGAGGAAGATGAGCGCACGCTGTCCCGCAATCGTGGCCGCATACATCAGGCCGCTACCACCCGTCGCGGCGCCAAAGCGCTGTTGGAAGTCGGTGAGCGTCCCGCCGAGTGTTGGAGTGATGGGAGCCGTGGCAGCTGATATGGCGCGCTCCACTGGAGTAACCGGATTGCTCTGTGCTGGCAGCGTATTTGCAGTACTGCTCTATGTCATCGTCAAAGTGGCGGCATCTTCATCACCCAAGCGTGCTCTTCGGGATTGGCTGAATCGCTTCAGTCATGCTTGAGTCATGGGGAGTGGCTTGGGCCGCAGCACAAAGTCGCGGGGCCTTCCTGAGACGGAAGCCTCGGGACGCCGCCGACAAATGCTCATCAAGTCACTTGTCTGGAGCCACATGGAACCAAGGAGGCGCACCCTGAAGCACCTGCGCATCTTCCTCAGTAATGCCGCTGGTGACCAACCTTTCGCCGATGCGCTTGCATGCGCCATTCAGAGAGGTGGCGCTGATGTCCAGATAGTTGCGCACTCTGAGGATAGCGAAAAAGGCGAGTACACTGGCGCGCCAACTGAGGAGATCCTCCGCGATGTCTGGGTACGGCCGATCTTTGTTGTCATCCTGTCCACGGAGGCGTTAGCCTCGACCTGGATCCGATACGAGTGCCAATGGGCAATCCGCTGCTACCGTCGAGATGCGGGTCGCATCATTCTTCCCGTCGTGGCGCGACCGATTGATCATCTCGACGAGGGCGCCATTGGCGCCCTAGGCGCCCTGCGACACTTTCTTTGGATTGAGGCGCCTGGTTTCCATGCTTACCCCCAGACCGAGGCCATCGAGCGCACGCTATGTATCCTTGCCCTTCTTCCAACCGCTACGTCTCCGAGCGGCGACGTAGCGCAAGCGCAGATCACCCCTGATGCCCATGCAAGCGCCCTCGAGTTGCTGACCCAGGGAATAGCTCTCATCAACACTGGACAATTTGCTCCTGCGCTACCGTTCTTGGAGCGAGCCATCCAGCTCGCTCCACGCTCACAAGATGGTATCGCATGGGGGACGCTTGGGTGGGTCTATAGCGTGCTGCGACGGCCCGAAGAGGCAGTGGAGGCCTATCAACGCGCGTTGGCGCGAAGTCCAGATATAGTCTGGGTCTGGCACTACATGGCAATCACCCTCCGCATGCTTGCTCGCCTAGATGAGGCGTTGGAGGCGGCCAAGCAGGCAACTACCCTGGATCCAGACGCTAGTGGAGCCTGGCTCAGCAAAGGCGCTATCCTCCGCGAGCTGCAGCGCCCAGAGGAGGCGTTGGAGGCTTGTGAGCGAGCCGTGGCGCTTGACCCGAATCTGGCCGCCGCCTGGAACGGCAAGGGGAGCGCGCTCGCTAAGCTCCAGCGACGGGAAGAGGCGCTGGCCGCGTACGATCGTGCGGTTGAGCTTGACCCAAATTCAAGTTTGGCCTGGGGTAACAGAGGCAGCACACAGTTTTCGCTCAAACAATACGAGGCAGCGCTCGACTCTTATGACCATGCACTCAGCCTGGAGGGCAGTGCGCCACGATGGAATAACAAAGGTAGTGCGCTGCTTGCCTTGAAGCGGTACGAGGAAGCGCTGTCTTGTTATGACCATGCGCTTGCGCTCGACCCACACCTTGCGATTGCGGTGACGAACAGGGCCCGTACCCTGCGGGCATTGCGGAGAGTGCACTTTGACCGTATTCATCTTGGACCTATACGCCTCGGGTGAACGAGGATAAATGCGTCCCATGAGTATGTTGAAACGCGCAATTGATGGCGCTGTGGACTATGGCGTGTATAGCACTCTCGCTGTTGTAGCCCACAGGCTGCCTGGGGCATGCTTGCCCGTCTGCTTGGTAATGTCAGCCTCGATACCCGCCATGTACTTGCTATATCCCTGCCGTCCTGTCTGCCCGCCATGCAGGCGGCGCGCGGCCCCGTTGGGATGGGACGGAGTGTGCACGGAGTCAATGACGCCAGCAACCAGCGCTTCCAGGCAGTCTGTGACGGGGTAGGGCCTGGCAGCGCACGGACCGAGGCGGGTAGTCAGCGCACGTGTCTCCGATCGATCGAAGGAGTGTCTTGATACGGGCTATTACTGTGATAGTCATCTAACAGACAGCGCGACATTCAGATCGGTGTTAGTGTTAGATGTGCTTGAGAGCAGGAATCACGGCGGTTCAATGGCGTTTCGTTCCATGCAACGCTCTTCCATTGTCGGATGCGGGCGAGAGAAGGAGTGAAAACAAGGATAGAATGAAGGATAGAATGGGTGAAGACGTTAAGGCGAACGCGCTGTAGCAGAGCAATTGCGTAGGGCCAGAGCCGAATCAGAACGAACGCTTAATGAACACTTCAGGAGGGGAGTTACCCATGTGCGGCAGATATGAGATTGTCGATGGCAAACGGATCTTCGTGCGCTTCGGCGTGGCGAACGCGATCCCGGAGATGCTGGCGAATCTCGATGTGCGCCCGACGCAGCAGGTGCCGGTGCTGCTGACCGATCACCAGTTACAGCTGATGAAATGGGGATTGGTGCCCTCGTGGGCCAAGGATGTGTCGATTGGCAACAAAATGATCAATGCTCGCGCGGAGGGGATCGAAACGAAGCCGTCCTTCAAGCGACCACTGAAGAGCCAGCGCTGTCTGCTACCGGCCTCGGCGTTCTTCGAGTGGCAGGGGGCGACGAAAGGCGCGAAGACGAAGTATCGGATTGGGCGGAAGGATGGCGACATGTTCGGGCTGGCGGGCCTGTATGACGTCTGGAAGAGTCCTGGTGGCTACGAGGTGACGACCTGCACCATCATCACGTGTGCGCCGAATGTGGTGATGGCCCCGATTCACAACCGGATGCCGGTGATCCTGCTGCCGGAGGATGAGGAGGCGTGGCTTGACCCAGATATGATCGAGGTGGAGGCGATTACGAGCTATCTGCGGCCTTATCCCGATGAGTTGCTGGAGGCGGTGCAGGCAGCATAAGGCATAGAACGCAGGTAACCGAGCCTAAAGAGCGTAGATGGCACTACGAAATATAGATGATAGAATCGATGCCTCGCGTTGTGGCACGGCACTGCCTACCGCCGCCACCAGAGCTGGAAGATCCGTGGTCCCGCGATGAGACTGTGGGGGTCCGCCGTGAACGTCGCCAAACTTTCGCGCGCGGACGTCAGTTCATCCTCGGACGCGAGACCTTCCGCGAGAATCGCCGCCGCAGTGGCCTCAAGCGTCGAGAGAGCCAACGTCTTCCCTTCGTCAGCGAGGTGCAGCGGCGTAACCAGGTCAACGTGGGCGTCCGGAATCCCGGCGTCTAAAAAGTGGGTGTAGAGTTTGCGTCCGGTCGCGGGGTCACCGCCGCCGCGCTGGATGACCTCGCAGAGCGCACGGGAGTGAAACGCGAAGCCAGCGTTCGCCGGATAGCAGCACCAGCCCTCATGATCAGCGTCCTCGACCACGATCACTCCACCCGGGCGCACGGCGGCCCACATCCGGCGCAGGAGCGCGATGGGCCGGCTGAGGTGCTGAAGCAGAAAGCGCGGGAAGACGACGTCATAGGTCGCGGGCTCGTCCCACGCATTGACGTTGAGCGCGTGGAACTCCACGTTCGTGATGCCGCGTTCGGCGGCCACATCGCGGGCGAGGCCGAGCTCGATCTCGTCCATGTCGACCCCGATGACCGTGCCGTCGGGAGCGACTAACCTGGCGAGCTCAAAGGAGACCTCGCCACCACCGCAGCCGAGGTCGATGCAGCGCATTCCCGCGCCTACCCCAGCGCGTGTCAGCAGCGCGCGAGTATCGGGCCAGCGGTCGCGGGCGAGCAGTTGCAGGCGCTCATAGCCAGCGCGACCGCCGCGGATGACGTAGCGTTCCATGCATCTACTGTAGGCGGTACAACTGGTCGTGTCAACGGACACCCAGCGGCCCAATGATCAGGTCAACGGCGGTGCGGGTCTTCCGCGAGATTGCCACGGCCACCCACCTACACATTCTGTCACCAAATCTCCAAAGCGAAGCCGATGAAACGCTGCGCATTGAGTTATTGAGGAAGTGTCCGGGAAAAATTTGCGGTAGTCTTGTGCGTCAAGAAGAGCGAGCGAGAAGACGTTTTTCTGCCAACGTCGTGCAATGGGGGTACTGCTCGAAGTTGACAGGCATTCTGAAAGAAAGGTCAGCAAACGATGAGAAAAGTGGTCGGCTATTTATTAATGTCACTCGATGGCGTCGTCGAGGCGGGGGATTGGATCGAGCAGTTTGATGAAGATATGTATGAGTTTATGGTAGACGTGATCAACGCGCAGGATGCCGTCCTGCTCGGGCGCGTGACGTATCAGGAATGGGCTGCCTACTGGCCCACCGCGCCCGACGAACACGCCTTTGCTCGCTTCATTAACTCGGTCCCCAAGTACGTCGTTTCAACCACCTTGAGTACTGTCGAGGACTGGCAGCCCGCAACCGTAATCAAGGGAGATATTTCCCAGACGATCGCGCAGTTGCAGCAGCAACCTGGGAAGAACATTGGCGCACATGGAAGTCTCACGCTCATGCGCTCCCTGCTCGAACAGGATCTTTTGGATGAGCTTATCATGGTCGTTTTTCCCCTCTTATTGGGTGGGGGAAGGCGTCTGCTCCACGAAGGAGATCGTCTCAAAAGCTTGCATCTCGTCAGCTCAAAATCGACCAGAACTGGAGGTCTACTCCTCACGTACCAACTTGCTCGACCCTAGCAACGCGAACAAGGTCTCCCTGTGACCTCTCCTCTGAAATTTTCCCACACATGCTTTTAGAAGGACGGGCTGGCCAGGTGTCCGTACCCCAGGACATCCCTGTCGCAGCCCAGTGGCCGAGGGAGGGAGGGACTAGGAGTAACCAATTTCAACGCGGCCACAAAAGCAGATAAGCTACAAAAAAACATACCAGTGTAGACATGGGTGCACGGGTGTCTACACTGGGAGAGGCTGGTATGGCATCCGTGCCATATGGCGTCCCTGCCGCAGCCCTATGCCGAGGGATAGTGCGCCACTCGGCTAAGGGTACTATTCGCAAGGATAGTGCCACCACTTTGCGCTCTCTGTCCGTAGGTGTCGCCTTGCGCTTCTACGCGTCAATTCGCCCTCGTTTCCCGTCCTGCCTCATCTCGACAAGCGTCTGGCGCAGCATTCGCCTTTGGCCGACCCTAAACGCCGATCGACAAGCGTCTCATGGCGCTTTATGGCCTCTATCTGCTGTGCGATTGCCTCTATGGCCTGCTCCAGTTCGCGTTCAGTGAGCTGATAGCGCATCTGGGGATGGTGGCCCGTACGCTCATCGTAGGTGTGCCAGGCCGCCCCTTGGTCGCGTAGACGCTGAACTGCGCGCCAGCGCCACGCGCGTCCCAGTAGCCGAGCTTGCACGCAATGGCGGCATAGCTTCAGCCCATAATCATGACTCATTCCCAACCTCTGCCTGCTGAGGATGCGAGGAGACGCTCGGCTCGCTGTCCACTATCCACTATTAGCCGGTGAGGCCTTCGAGCAGATCGTTGGACGGGATGAAGAACGTCGTTCCCGTGACGGCCGTCGAGAAGTCGAGGATGCGGTCGTATGAGCCAGCGGGATCGCCGACGAACATATTGCGCAGCATCTGCTCGATGACGGAGAGGTCGCGCGTATACCCGATGAAATACGTGCCGAATTCCCCCTGGCCCGGACGCCCAAAGGGCATGTTGTCCCGCAGGATGTCGTGCTCGACCCCTTGCGCGTCAACGATGGTATTGAGACTTTTGTGCGACTTCCGTACATTCAGATCCTTCAGATCATCCAGTTCGACGTTGTCGGCTTTGGTACGACCGATGATCGCCTCCTGCTCCGCGACCGAGAGCTTGCCCCAGGTGGTCAGGTTGTGGAGGTATTTCTGCACGACGACGTAGGAGCCTCCCGTGAAATCAGGATCCTCGTCCCCAATGAGCGTGGCCTGATACATGGAGGCGCCGGTGGGATTCTCCGTACCGTCTACGAAGCCAAGCAGATCGCGGGCATCAAAATAGCGAAAGCCTTGCACTTCGTCCACGACCGTGACCGCGTCGTCAAGGGCAGCGAGGAGCAGCTTCTCCAACTCGAAGCACAGATCACTGCGCTCGGCGCGGATATGGAAGAGCAGATCTCCTGGTGTCGAGACGGCGGTGTGGACGTCTCCGTGTATCTCGGTAAACGCGCGCAATTGCACTGGGCGTTTGTCCTGTCCCAGGCGATCCCAGGCCATGCTGCTGATGCCCACATTGCAGGAGAGATGGCCATCGAGGTCGCGAAATCCCACCGTACGGACGAGGCCACCAATATCGGAGATGACGGCGCGCGCCTGTGTCATCGCCTCAGCGCCGGGGTTGATCGTCACGACCAAGAACACCGCCACCCGCGAGAGCGGGGCATCGACGCTTTGCGGCTCTATGGGCACACGATCCCGAGTAGCACGTTGCATGGCGGCTCACCTCCGGTGGTATGAGTGTGATGCTTGACATGATCGGACGAAGCTAGAACATCGCTATCGCTATGACTATAGCAAGTACGGCCAACGCTGGAGCAATGCTGGAGCAATGCTGGAGCAAGTGACCGTTGCATGCAGTCGTCGTCACCATGACGCTCGACGATATGCTTCTCCGGTAACACCGATGAGTTCGAAGGCCCAGAGGAAGCGGTACCGGCGGACACGTTCGAGGCGATCGATGGCGACGAGGTAGTGGGCGTCGCGCAGGGTGTGGCGTAGGTCGGCGGCGAGCGTAGGTCGGAAGCATGGCCCAGAACACAACCCTCCTATGATTCGTTATCGTGCTTCGGGAGGTATTCCTTGAATTGATGCAGCGAATGCCTCATGTTCCGCTCTATCAACAATCTGACGCGTCACTTTTTGAGTGGGCGGATAGACTCCTACGTAGTTATCCCCCTTCCAGTTCGTTTTCGGGCGGATTGGGCGCGGGCAGAATCCCCCACCGCAATTGGGGCAGACATTGTGCAGCACAGTGTCGACACACTCCGTGCAGAAGGTACATTCAAACGAGCAAATCATCGCCTCTGTTGATTCTGGCGGCAACGCCTTGCCGCAATTCTCACAACTCGGTCGAAGTTCAAGCATTTGGTATTCTCCTCACTTACAACGACAACGCGTATCCAGAACGGCTGCCGTGGCCCACGAAACTGGAAAACAGGAGGATCTATATGCAGAAGTCCCATCGAGCTCCATCACCGGACGCGATTGCGCCTGATGGCATTGCGATCCGCCATCTGATCGACGGGGCCCAGGGCGCCCGGAAACTGAGCCTCGCCGAGGGTGCTCTCGGGCCGAGTCAGCGCTCAGTCAAGGTCTACCATACCACCTATGAGGAAATCTGGTACTTCCTTCAGGGCGAGGGCATCTTCCACCTGCATGCGCCAGATGGTGGTGCGGAAGAGTCGACGCTGGTGCAACCCGGCGACGCACTGCTCATCCCGCCCCACCATGGCTTCTAGATGGAGAACTCCGGCACTTTAGAGTTGGTCTTCCTCCTGGCTGGTTCTCCTCCCTGGGGATCTGGTCAGGAGGTCACCTATGGCCACCTTTGGGCCTGCCTGAAGGCGAGAGACCGTCCTAGAAATCGAGAGGTAGTTCCAACTGGTCCGGTGTAAGATTGCTTATGCCTCGCCGACAAATGGAACGAAGCGCACATGATCATGGTAGAAACGTAATACAGCCAATAGCGACTCCTGGATGCTGTTTGGCGCCCCTACAACATACAGACCGCGGCCACGAAAAAAGAGCAGCTCCCGAGGATTCTTCAAATGAAACTGTAGGTCTTCCTGCGGATAAGGTTTATTCAGACGGGAGATGTAATTGTCCGTGACAGAGTTTTCGTCGGTATCAATTAATAAGATAGCGAGTACTGGATTAAACTCCTGTGCACGTCGGACATACAGGTCTAACTGAGTATCCGTAATGTCCCGTCCAGACTTGCACTCAATCCAGATGCGTAGCCCATCTAGAAACGCCACTACATCGAGGTCACCGCCGTCGTAAATACCAGGCACGTGGACGTTTGTAGCGCGCAGGGCAGTGCAGGAAGGCTTGGAACCATCGCGCCACATACCATTCGAACGTCCGACCAATGTCAGCGATATGTTGGCAGCGTGGGGCTTTGGATACCATGCCATCAACCTTGATAATAAGTTCTTGACCGCGCATGAACGTGAGATGCTTCTCAAGTGTAGGGTCGCTACAGAACTTTGCTAAATACTGGCGCGATACGCCTGCGGGCGCTTTGTAGATACGGCCGAGCACTTTGCGGAAGCTATTGTCTCCGAAGCGCCGGTAAAACTCGTCAGCGAGATATTCCGCCCCGTTGGGTGGGTGAACCCACCGTTGTGTCAAGACCTGCGGGTCTGACTGGGTCTCTGACTGATACGTGAAATTGGAAAACCCTTGCCGACGAAACAGGATATCGAAGTTGTCGTCAATCACGGCATTGCCTCACGTTCCGTGGATGTATTCAAGCTACCCGCTTGGTACCTCAGTGTAGCACGTTGCAAGATCATGCAGCGAGAAGGGTGGGCGGCACTCTTAGGCAGAGTGGGCGACTGCCTTCGCTGTCACGCCCGTAAGTTGGAAGGCCCAGAGCGAGCGGTACCAGCGGACGCGCTCCAGGCGACCGACCGCCACGAGGTAGTGGGCGTCACGCAGGGTAGCGCGCAGGTCGGCGGCAAGGCCAGGAGTCATCGCTAGCGGCAAGCGTCCCGTCTCGTCTTCGAGGACGACGAAGCCGACACCGTGGGCGGTGGGTGGACGCTGGGCTGAGATGGGCCACCCAGCGACGCGTACGAGACGACCCTCGGGGACATGCGCCAAGTCAGCGATGCGCAGGACGCCACGGCGATCCAGCTGGGGACGAAAGTGGCGCATCGGGTGAGGTCGCGGGGACATGCCGAGCAACTGGTAGTCCAGCGCATCACGCTCAAAGGCGGTAAAGGATGGGAGATCGGGGACATCCGCCAGCGCCTCCATGGACATTTCCCAGTTGAGGATCAACTGTTGGGGTTGGTAGAGATGTTCGTCACTTCTACCAGACGCATAATTTGTGCTTGTGCAGCGTCTGTTTCTGCCCTGTCTGCTGTGAGAGCCTTTGGCATACGGATCGACGAGCGGCCAGAGCTCGCGGAGCTGCCAGAGACGCTGGCGTCGTTCCATGTGCGGGGCCAGGCTGTCACAGGCGCCTGACCAGACAAGCGCTTCAGCGGCGTCGCGGGTGAGGCCAGAGGGGCGTAGGCGGGTCAGGAGATCCCAGAGTGAGGTGAATGGGCGCTCGTGCAGCTGGCCAGACTCGTCGAGGGTACGCCGTCCCCACAGGATGGCGCGCGCGAGATCCTCACCGACCTGGCTGACCTGACGCAGCCCAATGCGGATGCCCCAGCGCCTCCCACCGGGCGCATTGCCGCTTCCCACATGACGTCCTACGCTGCCAGCGGGTTCCACGGAGAAGCGGTCCTCGCTAGCATTCACATGCACCGGGAGGACCGGGATGCGCAGACGCTTGGCCTCCTCCAGCACGACATGCGGGGGGAAGTAGCCTGCGGGCTGGGCCGAGAGGAAGGCGGCAAGGTAGTGAGCGGGATAGTGCGCTTTGAGCCAGGCGGTCTGGTAGATAGTGCGGGCAAACTCGGCGGCGTGGCTTTTGCAGAATCCGTAGCCCACGAAGGCCGAGACGGCCTCGAAGACGCGGTCGGCCGCCTCCTGTGGCTCGCCACGGGCGAGTGCGCTACTCACAAAGCGCGCACGCATCGCCTCCATCTCGCGGCGGCTGCGCTGGTGGGACATGGCGCGGCGGAAGCCATCCGCGTCGGCATAGGAGAGACCAGCGAAACGGTGGGCAATTTCCAGAATCTGCTCCTGGAAGAGGAGGATGCCCTCGCTCTCGGCAAGGATGGGAGCGAGGATCGGGTGAGCCGTCCAGAAGTCATCGGATGGCGCGCCTTTCCAAGGCGTCTGGACTGCATCTCGCTGTTGCCGTTGCTGCCGGATGTAGCGCGCTGCCTGCGTTCCCTGGGCAGATTGCCTGGAATCTTGAGCCTGCTTATCGAGGCGGCGTTCGATGTAGGGATGGACGAAGCCACCCTGGATGGGGCCGGGGCGAAAGAGGGCGGTCTGGACGATGAGATCGTTGAATGTGATGGGCTGGGTCTGTGCGAGCAGATGCCACTGGCCGGGACTCTCGATCTGGAAGACCGCCAGCGTCTGGCCGCTGCGGATGAGGGCCATCGTGCGCGCGTCTGGTGGTGTCGTGGGCAGGTGGTCGATGTCGGGCCGCGAACCGGTGGTCTGCTCGATGAGGTTCAGCGCCTCCTCGACCGCGCCGAGGGTGCGTAGGCCGAGCAGGTCGAACTTGATCAGGCCGAGCCGCTCCACGTCGTCTTTGTCGACCTCCAGCGCGCGGACACCATTGGCCGAGATGCGCACAGGCAGGAGTTGCGATAGCGGCTCGCGGGTGAGGACCATGCCGCCGTTGTGGAGCGAGAGATGGCGCGGTAGACCAAGGATCTTTGGGGCCATCGCCAGCAGGAGAGGCAGGCGATTGAGGCAACGCTCACGAAAGTCGGGGCCTGAGAATGGGAACGTGGTTATGACCTGCCGCAACTCGCCTTCGTGGCTGAGCAGTTCCTCGGCGTCGGCGTGGTGTGAGAGGCGTTTAGTCAGACGATTGACTAGATCCAGGGGGTAGCCGAGGGCTTTGGCGGCGTCGCGGAGGGCGCTACGGGCGCGGTAGGTGATGACGTTGGCGACCATGGCGGCGTGAGCCTCGCTGTAGGTGCGCTCGACATAGCGGATGAGTTCGTCGCGGCGGTCGGACTGGACATCGACGTCGATATCGGGCATGCCGCCCCGGTCGGGGTTGAGGAAACGCTCGAAGAGCAGCTTGTGGTGGATGGGGTCAACGCCGGTGATGCCGAGCAGATAGGCGACCAGGCTATTGGCGGCGCTGCCGCGGCCACTGACACGGATGCCCATGGCGCGAGCCGCATGCATGATGTCGTGGACGCAGAGAAAGAACTCCTCTAAACGCAACTGGGCGATGACGGCCAACTCGTGGTCAAGTTGTGCGCGCTGGGGGCTGCCAGGGAGCAGCGCTTCGCTCAGGTGGGCATAGCGGGTCTTGAGTCCCGCCGCGCAGAGGGCGCGCAGATGTGTGGTGGGCGTCTCGCCCTCTGGCAGGGCGACCTGGGGCGCGGTGCAGGTGGCTTTGAGCAGCGAGAGGTGACAGCGGGCCGCGATCTCGCCACTGGTGTACAGGGCGGCATAGCCATGGAGAACGCACGCAAACAGAGGGGCTAGCTCGCGTCCAGATTTGAGATAGGTCTCGGCGTTGCGAGGGCGTTCGGCATGGGGCTGGTCCACGGTGAGACCGAGACGGGTGCAGGTCATGAGGTCGTAGAGGGCGCAGTCGGCGCGGGTGGCATAACGCACGCCATTGGTGGCGACGCAGCGGAGACCTGCCTCCTCGGCAATCTCGGTCAGGTGATGAAGCAGGATCAGGGTATCGGGCAGCTTCTGGTGTTGCAGCTCGACGAAAACGCGGTCGGGGCCGAAGGCGTCACGGTAACGGCCCGCGGTCTCATCGGCAGCCTGGCGCTTGCCTGCGAGCAGGAGCCGCATCAATATCCCCTCGCGTCCGCCGGTAAGCAGGATGAGACCGTCGGGTTCCGCGGCGAGGTCGCGCCAGGGGATGACCGGCGCCTCAGGATGCATCAGGTTAGCGTCGGAGAGGAGACGGCAGAGGCGGGCGTAGCCGGTGGCGTTCTCGGCCAGCGCGACGAGGTGGGAAAGGTGAGATAGGTGGGGCGTGAGACCGAAGACTGGCTCAGCTACCGCTAGCTCCACCCCAACGATGGGCTGGATGGCATGCGTGGCACAGGCAGCCTGGAAGCGGACGACGCCTGCGAGGGTCATGTGGTCGGTGAGGGCGAGGGCGCGCATGCCGAGCGACGCTGCCCGCGCGACCAATGCCTCGGGTGAGGAGGCGCCACGGAGGAAGCTGAACGCGCTGGCCAGGTGCAGCTCGACATAGGCAGTGTCAGCAGTGTGAGCCATGAGGGCATTGGCGGAAAGCTGAACGTGAGGGGGCTTCGGGGCAGGAATAGCAACAGGCGTATCAATCATAGACACGTTCCAGGATCCAGACCCCGCCGACTGCCTCGAAGTAGATGTCACAGGTGAGGTCTTCATGGGTGGAGGTGCAGCGCAGCCGATAGTAGGTGCGGTCACTACGGCCATTGTCAGCGCCGGGGTTGCCTGCTGGTTCCCACCAGCGGTCCATGAGACTCCACGGCTCGTTCAGATCCAGCACGCGGTAGGTCAGGCCACGCCAGTGGAGCGTGGCGGGCTTGCCGTCGGCGAGTGTCACCGTGATGGGCTGGTAGTAGACGTGGGTCATGAGAGCGTCACCTCGTATCACCACCAATGGATGCCATGGGGGAACTGCGCCGAGTCGGCGCCAGTGTCAGCTTCACTGGCAATGTCGGCGACATCGGCGGCGGCGCGCGCGGGATGGCCCAGCCCCTCTGCGACATCAGGTATGTCAGCCTCGTTGGCATGCAATGGCGTGAGGCGGGAGCGGTCCTGGTCAAAGATGGCATCGGGGGCTGTGAGCGTGCTCCGTAGCAGGAGAGGCTTGCCGTGGCGGCGGGCGAGAACATCGGCAAGCTCCCGGGTGGCGGCGAGACGGCGGGCACGCTGCGGCCAGAAGGCGTGTTGCGCGGGATAGCGCGGAGTGAGGTGCGAGATGCTGAGGTGGAGATCCTCGATGGCTTCATGGACATGGGCATGCGCGCGGGCCTGGAAAAGCGGGACAAGCATGCGCTCCAGGGTCTCGGCGAGGGCACGGCCACCGGACAGGGGCTGTGGGAGCGTGCGCGTGATCGTGGTGATGCGCTGCGAGTTGTCTTCGGCGTTCCCCTCGGAGTTAGCCGTTGATCCGCCCTCCCAGTGCAGACGCAGTTCCAGTGTGTGCCCATGGAGGCCACGCCGGGCGAGCTTGGAGGCGACCTCGCAGGCGAAGGATGGCAGGCCTAGCAGCAGGCGGTCCGGGGTGACGGGGGATGTCAGGCGGAGGCGGAAGCGCAGAGCGAGCGGCGCGGGTGTCGGCTGGAAGGGCATGGGATCGTCCCCACGGGCGATAGTGGCGAGCAGAGCGCCGAGGCGGGCGCCGAACTGGCGACGGAGGAAGTCGTCGTCGAGCCGCGCCAGCCGCGCGAGGTGCGCGAGGGTACGGACACCATAGTCCTCAAGCCAGGAGACGGCCTGGTTGAGAGTGCGTGTAGTGATGGTGGTCGGGTCGGCAAATTGGAGACGGGCGAGCGCGGCAATGGGAAGCTGGCGCAGCAGGTCGGCGGTCTGCTCAGGCATGTGTACGGTCAATGGTGACTGTGAAGATGCGGGTGCGGGCGCGTGCAGCAGGCGCAACAGGGCGAACTGGGCGAGGGTGCCGCTGGGGGCGATGGCGGCACGGAGCGTGATCTGTTGGTGTACCAGGCGGGTGATGAGTGACTGCACGACGGACACGGCCTCGGTATCGGTGCAGGGTCCGAGGTCGAGGAGAGCGCTGTTTACTCCAAATCGCTGGAGGTATGGTGTCAGTTGGTAGCAGGCGGTGAGCCATGTGGGCCATTGATCAGCGTCGTGGTGTTTAGTGTGCGAAAGGCAACGTACCCAGGCAAAGCGGCGCGCGACAGCGGCTGGCGATGAGGATGGCTGGAAGGGCAGGGAAGCAGGAGTATTCCCAGGCATCGATGGCAATGGCATTATTGGCCCCCTTCCCCACAGCATTGAATAAGAACGTCCGTTCCACAAGAATATCGGTGCGGGCGGATGGCGGTCAAGCGCCAGAGGCCGACAGAGGCGACGACTTAGTTGTTGTGAGCCGAAAGTCGTGAGGTGAGATGTCGCGGGATGATGGCGGATGGGGCTTGCTGAGGATGATAGGTGATCTGCTAGAGTTGACTCGGACTGCAAATCGCGAACGACGTCATCGCGCCTCGTTCGCGCGGGCGCAGTATCCAGTTTACCCAGGCGCTGAACTGGAGCAGCGATGGTCGCACGTTTTTGGCGTGCGTGTGAGTTGGCGGCGTAGAGCGCTCCCGCATTGGCGCGAAAGGTCGTGTCTCATTGCGTTCCCGACGTAGCGGTTGGAGGCAGGTTCAAGGGTTCTCCGAGCGCCCTGGTCACTCTGCTTTCGGAGTCGTGGTATGCTTGACGTGGTGGTTACAAGTAAAGCGTGTCAAATGCCCACTGGTTTTCTTACAAGTGCTACCGTCACCCGACCATCTACCCACTCATGCTCAATGATGAGCGTCTTACCAACAAACGCTCCGCGAGTCCCCGACGCCCGCGCCCGACGATCCTCTTGCTCCAGCGCATACCCACGCGCGCGCCGGTAAGCCGCCTCCAAGTCAGGAACAATCTTCTGACTGCCGATCACCAGGATGACCTTTCCAGCTCCGTCCGCGTAAGGGCCCAACTGGCTGCCCGAGGCAGACACCACGACCAGCAGGCCATCCTGGGTCACGGCAGTGACACTGCCCACCATAAAATCGGGACTGCCGATCAGTTTACGAATCGCGCGCGCCTGCGTCCGGCGATCCATCTTGGTATATCGGGGACGTAGCGGCGCATAGCGGCTTACATCGTGGATTGCCTCGTAGATCCCCGTATCCTCCAGGGTTCTCGACCTCGCAGAATGCACTTCCGCCCCTGGTGGAAGACAATCGAGCACAACCTCCCGCGCCTGCTCCCCATCATCTACGACAACCACGTCGATATTCCGCTCCCGCAGTCTCGTGGCCACGCGCTGGATCACGACTTCATTCGCAGGTCGCGCGAAGACATCATCGTCCTGTTGTGCCTGAACTTGGTGGTCTTCAAATGCCTGATTCATGCTGTGTCCCTTCCTGTGTGTACATCGAGACCGCACTCGTATTCGCCCCATCTCGCTTGCCGTCCCGACTCGCCTGCTGTCCGTGTGCCAGCCGCACAGGCCACACGTAGGGAAGATCCGATCCCTCGATCCAGCCGTATTGCCCATAAAAGAGCGGGTTCTTCCTCAGCAGATTTGACCGATGCGACGCATGAAGCGCTTCAATTCCCAGCCAGGGTGGCATCACAATCTCCTTCTTCGCAGGGATCGGGTAGCGCGCAATCGAATTCGTATACCCGCGCCTTTCCCACTCTGCGATCATCGCATTCAAATAGAGGCCCAGCGCGTCTTCATATCCGCGCCACATCAACACTGCTGGGTGATTGCGCCAGCCACAGCTTGTTCCGCGCAAAGTGCGTAGAATCTGGTACGTCTCCACGCGCTGCTTGCCAAGTCGCTGTGAGTCAAGCGCCGCAGCGCACTGGGCAAACTCTGGATACGGAAGAAATGTCTGCATCGGAACAATACCGCCTCTCACCGTCGAAAACGTCTAGCATGCGCCAACTGACCACTCGATCAGACGCCGTATGTCACATTCCAGATTGCAGCGCTCACGCTGGCTCTTCATCATGAACGGTAGCAAAGGACGTGGCGCTTGCGGTGGTGGCATCTGATAGCGCACCTTCAATCTTCTCTCCTTGGGTAGCCGAGGTAGGACGCTGCCAATGGAACGGCCAGCCAGGCAGGAAGAGCGCAATCACAAAGGCGGCTGCTGCCACGACGAACGTCAGGAAGTAGGCATTGCTCAGGCCTTGCAGGAACGCATGCTGGAAAGCCTCTGTCGCTGCCTGTTGCACGATCTGCGGATAATTAGCAGGCGGAGGGACGCTGGGAGGCTTCGGCGGCTGAAAGGCGCTCAGCAGGTTGGCCGTTGTTGTAGCAAGAATCGTCGCGAGCAATGCTACTCCCAGCGACTGGAATATTGAGCGGCTCGCATTCACTAGCGAGCTGGCGCGCGGCAGCGCCCGTGGGCTAATCCCGCTCAACGCCGCCAGCAGCGTCGGCTGCAACACGAATGCCAGCGCAACACCGCGTAAGACGAGGAGAAACGCGATATAGCCATAGGATTCGGTAAGCGAGAGCAGCGAAAACTGCCACGTGTTGATGATGAGCAGTCCGAATCCAACCGCGACCAGGAGACGTGGCCCAATCATATCCTGCAATCGCCCAATAAACGGCGAGAGGATGCCGCTCGAAATCGCCAGGGGCAGCAACAGCAGCCCGGTTTGGAGTGGCGTCAGCCCTCGGAGTATCTGCAAATACAGCGGCAGCAGGAACTCCGCGCCGAAGAAGGCGATCACGCTAATCCACCCGATCACGTTGGCAATGGTGAAGGTTGGTCGCCGGAATAGGCGCACATCGAGCAGCGCCTCATCCTTCTTGTGCAGTTCCCAGATGATGAAGACAACGAGCGCGATGGCGCCCACACTCAGCGAGAGAATAACCTGCCAGGTTCCCCAGTTGCCCGCCGCAGTCGTTAGACCGGTACTGCTAACGCCAGAGCTCCCGGAGCTCGCTGCGCCCGTATCGCCCTGCGGCGCGCCACTTGACAGGCCAAAGAGAATGCCACCAAACGCGATGAAGGACAGTATCGCGCCCACATAATCAATGGGTACGTGGCCCTCGCGCTTGCTCTCGCGCAGTAGCCACCAGCCGATGCTGACGCCGAGGAGACCAATTGGCACATTGACGAAGAAGATATAGCGCCAGTTGGCGTATTCGACTAAAGCGCCGCCAATCACTGGTCCTAGCGCAGGCGCTACTACCAGCGGAATGCCAAAGACGCCAAAGGCGAGGCCACGTTCCTCTGGGGGAAAAGCGCTGAAGAGAAGCGCAGTGCCCAGTGGAAGCGCCGATCCCCCGGCCAGCCCTTGCAGGATACGAAAGAGGATCAGCAAGAGCAGATTGGGCGCGAATCCACAGAGCGCTGAGGCGAGGGTGAATCCGAGGAGACTCAGCAAATAGACCCGTTTGATGCCAAAGCGGTCGGCAAGCAAGCCTGCCATTGGTGTCACAATGCCAATAGCCAGCACGAACCCGCTGATTACCCACTGCACCTGCCCAATGCTGGCGCCACCGCTGGTGGCGAAGACCGTTCGCAAGGTGGGAAGCGCTACGTTGACAACCGTTGCGTCCATAATGACCATGAAGGTGCCGAAGATGACTGAGGCAACCACCTGCCATTTATAGGCCCAGGATCTCATGAGAATACTCCTGAATGTGTTCTGGAACGAGTGAATGAGTGATGGAACAATTAGCGGCTAGGGAACAGGAATGGACTTTGATGTGTCTCGCGATGGGGCTCGTACGCCAAAGCGCAAACGCTTTCTCGACTCAAGTTCTGCTCCCAGGACTAGTCCCCCCACGACCAGCGCGCTGGTCAGCAGGAAGAAGATGAGTTCCTCCAACGGCAGCACACCGCCTAACAGTATGCCGAGTGACTGCTGAGGAGCGATCGTCCAGATGCCCGCGTGGAGCGCCAGCGCGTCTGCTGTCGCCAGATATCCCACCGCTGGAAGCAGCGCCGTCAGGAGCAGCCAGCGCCGCCGCCACAGCAAGTCAGCGCCCAGCCCCAGTTGAAGCGCCAGCGGTGGCAGCGCCCAGACCAACTCCCACCCCAGATACGTCCCCGATCGCCAGCCACGCAGCAGTATGCCGAGCGCCACGAGCCAGATGAGTGCGCTGACCACAAGAGCGATCCAACGGACGATTACGGCGCATTTCATGCGCGAGCTTCTCCCGCTCTCTTCCGGTGCCATCTATTCTTTCACTGACCTGCCAACCGTCGTGACCTTCCTCGTCCATGGGTATGTGGATCTCATCCATCGCTAAACGCGGGGATGAGCCAGAGCGCCCAGAGTCCTACCAGGAGTGTTTGCAGTGGAAAGAAGAGCAGTTCTTCCAGAGGAATCCGATCCAGGGTTATTCCGCTCACGCGCGAAGGGTCATATGTCCACACGCCAATCACGATCAGATGATTGTCCCACGGGACGGTATAGACAATCGCCACGACTACAAGGCCAATCAACAGCAACCATCGGCTGATGCCCTGTCCGCGCGTCTGCAAGGTTCGCGCCGCGGCGCCGCCGATCCCGCAGGGTCAGTATGATGAGTCCCGCAATAGGGGGCAGGAGAAAGAGCGCGAGGAACTGCTCGTAGGTTAGCGTGGCCATGAAGGCGCTCATGACGACGCCTCGATCTCGGCCACCAGTGTCTCACCCGCCGGGCTGCCCGTCGCATTGAGGCTCGCTACTGCCCCCACCAATGAGGTTCTCGGCGATGATCGCTGAGGATAACACTCCCGGCAAGCCCGCACCCGGATGCGTTCCCGCCCCACGAAATACAGGTTGTCGAAGTCCTCCGAACGATTGTGCGGCCGGAACCACGCCGACTGTCTCAGCGTCGGCTGAAAGGAGAATGCAGCCCCTAGATAGCTGCTCAGTACCGTCTCGAAGTGGCGCGGGTCAATGAACTTCTCGGCGATAATGGCGCTGGAGAGATCCGGCAAATAGTGATCCTCGAGAAAGCGCACAATCTTGTCTCGATAGGGCTTCGCGGCGGCCTCCCAGTCAACCCCGCTTCCCAGATGCGGAACCGGTGCAGAGCACGTAAAACGCCTCGCATCCCTCCGGAGCTACCGATGGATCGGTGAGGCTCGGCATGTGAAGATAGAGCGAGAAGTCTTCGGCTAACTCCTTGCGCTCGAAGATGTCGTCGAGCAGACCCCGGTAGCGCCTGCCCAGCAGAATATTGTGGTGCGCCAGCCCTGCCTCGGTGTAGCGCCGCTTCGTGCCGAAATAGAGCACGAACAGTGACATGCCATATTTCATCCGCTCGAATCGTCGGTTCGTGTTATGGCGTCGGTAGGCTGCGGGAATCAGATTGCGGTACGTAAACGCCACATCGGCGTTCGAGACCACGATATCGCTGGCGACCTCCTCTCCAGTCGCCAGGCGCACACCCCGCACCCGCCGTTTCTCCGCCTCCGCTACCAGAATGTCCGCCACCGGGCTGTTGAGATGTATCCTGCCCCCCAGTTCGCGCAGCAGTCTGCCCATCCCCTCCACAATCGCCCCGGTTCCCCCCAGCGCGTAATGGACACCCCACTCCCGCTCCAGGTAGTGAATCATTGCGTAGATGGACGGCGCATCAAAGGGATTGCCGCCAATGAGCAACGGATGAAACGAGAAGACCTGCCGCAGAAAACTGTCTCGGATATACTGTGAGACGTAGCGATAGACGCTCTTGTACGATTGCATCCGAATCAGATCGGGCACGACCTTCACCATATCCGTCCAGTGCAGGAATGGCTTGTCTGCCAGGTCAACGAATCCCTTCTGGAAAATGTCCCGCGTCGTCGCCAGAAACCGCTGATATCCTCTGCGATCCGCTGGATTCCACCGTGCAATCTGATCCAGAATGAACGCCTCGTCGCCGTTGTAGTCAAACGACCGCCCCTCGATGTCAAAGATGCGATAGAACGGATCGCACGGCACGAACGTCACGTAGTCCTCACGCCGCCTCCCCGCCGCTGCCCAGAGATCATCGAACATGAATGGCGCGGTGATGACGGTTGGCCCGCCATCAAAGGTGAAGCCATTGATGTTATAGACATAGGCGCGCCCGCCCAGTTTGTCGCGCTGCTCGAACAGATCAACTGTATGCCCATGCGCGGCCAGCCGTATCGCAGCGCTCAGCCCACCGAATCCGCTACCAATAACGGAAATTCTCGCCATCTGGTCGCCTTTACTCTTATGACTTTACCTGTATCATCTCCGGTCATCTTCGGGCAACCTTCGGCTCATCGCCAGACCATTCCTCGCGTCGTCCACCACACCCCCGGTAGCCGTCGTACCTTGCCCCACGCGCCAACATGCGCGCGGCGATGAAATACGTCATAGTCGTGCGCCTCGATATTGCCAAGAATCGCCCGATAAAGGCTCGCGGCGGCCGCAATCGCAAAACGTCCCCCGGCATCGAGCAGCGCGATTCCCCGCTCTGCCTCGGCGTAGAGCGCGCGCGTACGCGCAAGCTGAAATTGCATAAACGCCCGCCAACGATCATCCACCACCCCGCGCTCGATATCAGCTGCGGTCAACCCAAATTGCGCCAGATCCTCGAGCGGCAGATACAGTCTCCCCGCCGACCAGTCCACCCCAACGTCACGCAGGATGTTCGTCAGTTGCAGCGCAATCCCCAGCTTGACCGCATACGGCAGCGCGTCCTCGCTCTGAAAATCAACGATGTGCATCACCATCAGCCCAACCGTAGAGGCTACGCCATAACAGTATTCCGCCAGTTCGGCGAAGGTCGAATACCGCTGCTGCCGTATATCGCGCGCGATGCCTTCGATTAACTGCACCTCATAGCCATGCGGGATGTGGTAACGCGCTCTCGTATCCGCCCAAGCGAGCGGCACGGGATCGTAGGCATTAGGAGATTGCTCCAGACGGGTTTGCCAGGCTTCGAGCAGGCTTTGCGCCAGCGCGATTTCCTGTTCTGTCCTTGGCGCCTGGGTGTTCCTCGCAGCACCTGTCTGGTCAACCTGATCTGTGTGTGGCATCTGGTCGATCAGATCATCGGTCGCGCGGCAGAAGGCATAGAGTGCGCGAACGGCATGGCGCTTCTGCCGAGGCAGAAGGGCGGAGGCGAGGTAGAAGGTCGGGCTGTTGAATTTGACGAGACGGGCACAATACCGGTAAGCCGCTTCGCAGGCGTCTCGTGTAGCAAATGCTGGCATATAGGCGCTGCTGGTTGGCGTTCGTAGCGCTTCATGCGCTTTTACCAGGAGTGAATATTCCCAGGCTTCTGCTGGCACACCCATCTTGTACCTTCCCGAGTGTTCTCAATAAGCGACCTTGTCGAGGCAGCCCAACGCGGCCACTGCGCGCAATTAGTTCGTACCCAAACTATAGGGGTCAAAATTCACAGATGTCAATAGTTTGTTCATATTCTTGAGAAAATACATAGACAAATACCACGCGACAGGATACACTGATATACTGATCACTGATGAGTAGCAGCAGAGCAGATAGCGGATAGCGGATAGCGGATGACAGATGACGGATGACGGGTTTGGTCAGACAGCGGAGTATCTCGCAAGCGCCTTGGCGTCAGTGGCGGAGCCAGCAGCAGATCGATCTTTTAGCATTGGCGCTGTACGTTCTATCACCGGAATACCAGAGGCAACGCTTCGGATGTGGGAACGTCGCTATCACTTCCCTGAGACGGCGCGCACGCTGGGTGGCCATCGCCAGTACATTCAGCAGGACGTCTTAACGCTTGAGTGGGTGAAGCTGCAGATGGATGGAGGCATGCGAGCGGGAAGGGCGATTCGCGCTCGACATCACATCTCGCAACAGGACGCCGTCACTGCTGCTCTGCACGAGGCGTTGCCACAGGATAGGCTGTCAGACCCCAATCTTGTGGCCGTTCAGCCGGTTCTTCTGGATGCGCTGCTGGAGTATGACGGCGCGCGCGCGAAAACGCTCATGGAAGAGGCTGTTGCGCGCCACTCGCTGCAGAGTGTTGTCCTCGATCTTATCGGCCCAACACTCGCAGCCATTGGAGAATCCTGGAGCCACGGTGAAGTGGAGGTTTCGACGGAGCACTTCGCGACCAATTTTCTGCGCCATCAGCTCCTGCTATGGATGCGTGCCAGTCCGCCACCTTTTGATGTACGCCCGATTGCCCTTGTGTGCGCGCCAGAGGAATTGCATGAGGGGAGTCTGCTGATGCTTGGCGCGCTGTTACGCGAGTTGCGCTGGCCGATCACCTATCTGGGACAGTCGCTTCCGTTATCGAATCTGGCCACGCTGGTCGAGCGCGTCCGTCCCGCGCTGATGGTCTTTGTCGCCATGAGCGAAGCAACCGCGCGGGCGTTGGTTGACTGGCCAACCTGGCTACCTGAGGCATCTGAGACGCAAACGCCGCTTGTCGGTTATGGTGGCCGTGCGTTTACTGAGAATCCCTTGCTGGCTGATCTTGTCCCCGGTACGCTTCTTGTCGGCAGCTTGACGAAGGCTGCCAGCGTATTCATCGGCTTATGCTTCATCTTAATGTGCTCAATATGTCGCAAGGCGCAGGAACCGACTGACGCCATCATAGCGGCGGCCACCAAGCGATACAGTCCAGGATGCCAATGACACAAAGGCGCATTGATGTTCGTACTTTGGCTGATTCTTTGCTACATATCTGGGGCTCTTCCATGGTCTGTGTGGCTGGGGAACTTGCTCTTTGCCAAAGATCCCCGGACACAAAAGGATGGCAACCCTGGGGCAGCGAATGCTTTCCGCGCTGCTGGATGGGGTCTAGGTCTACCGGTTCTGGCGCTCGATTTCTTCAAGGCGTTTTTGCCCGTGGCGGCAGCCCACTGGCTTCTCGGCTTTTCGGAGCAGCAACTGTTCTGGCTGGCCTGTATGCCCTCGCTGGGACATGCATTTTCTGTCTTTCTCAAGTTCCGCGGCGGTCGCGGTATTGTCGTGATGTTCGGTGTCTGGGCGGGTCTGACGCTTTATCATGCGCCACTGGCGTTGGGTCTTACCGCGCTGGGGAGTCTCGTTCTGCTCAAGAGTGACGAACAGCGAGCGCTGGCTCTTCCGCTGGGGCTGATCGCCTATCTCTTGCTCACACATGCCCCAGGCTGGATGGCGCTCGTGGCGGTAGTTCAATTGATGATTCTTGTCATCAAGATCGCGCCATATTGGGTGCGGATGTCTGGTCAATCGGGGCGGCGGATCGGAGGGCGGTGATGAGCAATGCTGGAGAACATCTCCTGTGGGGGGCAGGCGCACTCCCCGCGCTCATCCTCTGGCTGATGCGCGTTCTGCAACATCTTGTGGCATTTGCGCTGCTCATCCTGTTGAGTATTCGCCTGGGGGCGAACCTTCGCTTCCTGCGCTTTGCGCGTCGCCTAAGTGCGCATTCCCCAAGACACTTTCCGCGTGTGAGTGTGCTAGTACCCGCGCGCAATGAGTCGGGGACGATCAGCGCCTGTGCCACTTCGCTGCTCGAACAGGATTACCCCGATTTCGAGGTATTGGTTTTCGACGATGGCTCAACCGATGGTACGGGTGAGCAGCTTGAGGCTCTGAGAGCTTGCTATCCTCAACTTGTGATCCTTTCCAGGACGGAAGAACCACCGCCAGGCTGGACTGGCAAGAGCTACGCCTGCGCGCGGCTGGCGGAGCTAGCATCCGGAGACTGGCTGCTCTTCACCGATTCCGATACCTTGCACGCGCCACAGAGCATCAAACAGGGCGTTGCACAGGCCATTGCGTTGCGCGCCGCTCTTCTCAGCGCATTTCCTTTCCAGCGCGTCAAAACCTGGAGTGAGCGGGTTCTTGTCTCCTTTTTGCTGGACTTCCTGCCGCTGGTTGCTATCAGTCTCAATGCGTTGTGGCGCGGCGGCGCGGTTGGGAGCGGCAAGCGCGGCAGGGACGCTGGCGCTGAAGGCATTCAAGGGCGGGTTGTGGCGAACGGGCAGTATCTTTTGGCGCACGCGCCAACGTATCGCGCTGTTGGCGGGCATGCGAGTATTCGGAGCGCACTACTCGATGACTTCGCGCTTGTTCAGCGCTTCCAGGCGTGTGGTTACACGGTGGCAATGGTAGATGGCGTGCAACTCTTGAGTTGTCGCATGTATCACTCTGTTGCCGAGGTATGGCAGGGCTTCTCGAAGAATCTGCTTGGTGCACTTACGATGCAGCCTACTGCGACAGAAACCACTACGATATCCGCTATGGCAACTAGTGCGCCCCCGGCGACCGCGAGAAAGCGCATTTTCTGGGGAACATATTGGAAGGCTCCTGTGTTTGCCTGGTGCTACGCCTGCCTCTTCGCACTCCCGTTTTTCAATGTATTCTTTAGCGGCCAGAAGGCGCTGGCTGGCGTAGAGATCTGCTGGCTCCTGCTCTTGCGTGGGGTCGCTGGCTGGCGCTTTCGACGGCCACTCGACGAAATCTTGACGACGCCGCTCGCGGCCTGGGGCGTGATGGCGATTGGACTGGGTGCGCTGTATGGTCGCTGGCGCGGACGGCGGATTGTCTGGAAAGGGAGGCTCTATTGAACGACCAACGATCTGGGCGTTTTCGTGCGAGCTGGTGACAGCGCGCGGTCTTTCCGCAAGAAACTCGTAACTACCGAAACTATCGGCGCCTCCTATTTATGACGTCGGTGGCGCGCTTCGAGAAACACGCCGGGGGATGGTTCGAGCGTTGCGCGCATGCGTGGATGTACCGCGCCGCCGATGTATCGAAGCTCATAGCGCTGGAGGATACGCGCCAGCACGACTTTGGCCTCGACTTGGGCGAAGGATGCTCCGAGACACGTACGCGGGCCGCCGCCAAATGGCAGATAGGTATAGGCCACACGGTCGGAGGCATGGTTCGGGGCGAATCGCTCTGGATTAAACCGATGGGGAGATGGCCAGTAGCGCTCGTCGCGCTGGGTCAGGTAGATGGAGTAGAGGACGCGTGCGCCTGTTGGAATATGATAACCAGCGATGGTTGTATCGGTCGCGGCAATGCGCGAACCGAGGTGAATGGGCGGATACAGCCGCATCGTTTCTTTGAGGACGCAGTCGAGAAAGGGGAGTTTGCGGCCGTGCGTGTCTTTAGGAGGATCCATCCCGACAACCGTATCAACTTCGCTCTGGACACGCGCCAGAATATCTGGATGAGTTACCAGCAGGTAGAGCGTCCACGAGAGAAGCGCCGTACTCGTGTCGTGCCCTGCGATGATGAGAGTCAACATCTGGTCGCGAATCAGATCGTCTGGCATCCCAGAGGCTATGAGCCTGCCCAGTAAATCGTCCGGAGCGCCCACTTGTGCGCGGCGGCGCGCAATGAGTTGAAGCATATAGATGTCCATTTGGCGCAGTGCGCGGCTATAGCCTGGACGCGGCATACTGGGCCAGACCAGCCAGGGTCCAGGCGAGATGTAGCGAATGGCGCGCACGATCTCGGGCAAGAAGGTGTCAAGGCTCGCGCCAGTATCTGCTCCGAAGAGGGTTTCTGTCACAATGAGTAAAGCGATGCGGCGTGCCTCAGTAAATGCGTCTATGTGAGCGGCTTCACGCCATTGGTCGGTGATGCGATCGGTGATCCGACACATGGTCTGGCTGAACCCATCAAACAAGCTGCGGTGCAGCGCAGGGGTCATTATCTGGCGCAACTCATCGTGAAACGCGCCATCTACGACGAGTAGCCCGTGCCTGAGCAGGCGAGTCACGGGATCACTCTCGGCGCGCCATAAGAAGCGCTCCCGCTCGTCAGTGAGCAGCAGTCGATTGGCCTCTGGGCCCACCGCCATGATGCTCCGAAAACCTGGGAGAGGGAGTTGAAACACATCGCCGAGCGTATCATGAAGGGCTTCGAGCGCTGCCAGGATATGGCCTTCTCGCCACAGCGCCTGCGCTGCCTGGCGAGCGGCGACGAGATGAGGCGCGGGGATAGGCGAACGCTGGGAAATCTCAGAAGTAATGGTCATATGATCGCAGATCCTCCATGGAGTTATCTGGGAAATTTGTCGGCTTGAACGACTTCGGACGCGACTCTCACTTCATCGTAACCTTACCACTGATGCGCCGTGCGCGTGCGCGTTCCTAACCTAAGTAGGTAGCCAGAACCGCATGGACCAGATCCTGCAGCGAAGGCCTGTAGAGGAGGGACAGGCGATGCAGTTGCAGATGAGTGCGACAGAGTGGGACGACTTGGAGCGGGCGCAGCGCAACGAACGGCGCGTGCGCCACTGGCGGCGCTACCAAGCCATCCGCTTAGTGGCGCAGGGACAGACGCCGGACGAGGTCGCCGCCGTGCTGGGGTGCCGGCGATCAAGTGTGTACAACTGGCTCGCGGCATGGAAGAGCCGGGGGAGTCAGGGACTGGCTGAACCGCGCCACGGCGGACGGCAGCGGCGGGTAGATGGCTCAGGGATCGTCCAGCTCGAGAGGCTTCTGGCCATCGATCCGCACGAGTTGGGCGAACAGGCGACGAATTGGACGGTTCCCCTGCTCCTGACCCATCTGAGTCGCAGGGGGTATGCAGTGAGTGAGCATACGCTGCGGCGGACGCTGCATCGGTTGGGATGGCGCTGGAAACGGCCCCGCTACGAACTGGGGCGGCCCGATCCCGCCTATGAGGTAAAAAAAACGCGGTTGTGGCGCAAATGAGCCAAGTGCTCGCCGAGGGAGGCGAGGTGTGGATGGCTGATGAGACCATGTTACGCGAGTTTCCGCCCCTGCGCGCCTGTTGGACCCGACGCGGCGAACAGGCGAAGGTGGTGGTCAGCGGGCGCAATCCCCATCGTCTGCTGCTGGGCGCGCTCAACATCGTGAGTGGCCAGCTGGTGCGGCTCATCCGCGCACACGGGCGGACAGCCGACGTCCAAGCGTTTATTGAGCAGCTGGGCACAGTGCGTCCCCACATTCCCAAACTGGTGGTGTGGGACAATGCGCCCCCGCATCACCCCAAGGTGGTGCGCCACGCCGCTGAGGCGGCGCACATCCGGCTCGCGTTCTTGCCGTTTCGTGCCCCCGAACTCATGCCGTGTGAAGATCTCTGGCGCCAACTCAAGGCGGTGGTCGCCGCCAACCGGGCGTATGCTGATATCACGGAGTTAGCCGAGCGGGCCCTGGCGTGGTTGGACGCTATCCCTCCGGCTGATCGGTTACGGCGAGCAGGCGTCACCTCGTCCAAGTTCAATTGGTTACCGACTTAGTGCATGCTGTGCGAACCTATTCACAGAGCGTGACCTTCTATACACGTGACGACGTCGCATGATAGGGTACATGATGAGGGCGCTCACCAAAGTATTCCGGGGGTATGATCGTCGAGCGGGTTGGAGTTGGGGTGTTGTGAGCGGCGGGAGGTCACGTGAGCGACAGCGAACTGTATCGCGCCGCGCTGGAGGTGCGTATCCTGACGGCCATTGTCGCCAAAGAGGCTCGTCAGGATATCGAGCAACGTCTCAAAGGTTACGGCGCGCCGATCTCAGCGCTACAGTATCGTGTGCTTCGCCAACTTGAGCAGGGGCGCTCGACGGTCAAGGAACTCAGTCAGGCGCTGATGGTTGAGCCTGCAACGCTGGTACCGGTCATTGGCACGCTTGCGAGGTTTGGCTTCGTGCGCCGTGGCAGTGATCCCCGTGATCGCCGACGCATACCGCTGGAACTGACAGAGAGTGGGCAGGAACACCCCAGTCATATTCCCTTCATCCATGGATGATGTCATCGCCATGTATTTGCGGCAGCTACCCGAACATGAGCGCAACGCATTCCTCGACCATCTGCGCGCCCTGGTCGCCACGATTCATGGTGATAGTCAGGCCGTGCGCCGCATTTCAGATGCAGTCGCGAATCATTTCATATTTGGAGAACAACAATCAGGGGAGTGACGACTCTCCACAGTTCAAGTCGGATGCCCCTAGCTTAGCACGGCTGAACTGAGAGATTATCGCCCCAACCTCAGGTGTTTTTCGCTGCGTTCAGATCGTGGTAGAGGTGGGCCAATAGGATGCTAAGGCGTCGCCATCGTCATTGCCAGGACGCGTAGAGTCGGTGAGGGTCATGCGATGTATCCAGGCAAGGTAGCGGACCACATGCACGTGCGCCATACCGGCGGATGCTGGTGATGCTGGTGATGAAGACGAAGAAGGAAGGATACTCCCAGGCAGCGATGGCAATGGCATGGGTATCACACGACGGCGAGTGGAGCCTGGTCGTTACTATAGCCCGCCTACCGCGTCGGAGATGTTCATGCCGCTCATCGTCGGAGTCCTTGACCTGCCGACGTTGCTGAGTCTCTCCTTCGCTGTGAGTCAGCCACATCTGGCGCTCGTCGCTCTGATAGCACTTCCGGTAGCGGTCTTGGTCCTTGCTACTGTAGTCATCGCTGCCGTCTCGGGTCTTGGAGCTGTTGGGGGAGTTGGAGGGCTCGATCAGGTGGCGCCTGCGCCAGCTCGTCCTGCGCCGCAGGCTTCGTTGGCCTCGTTGGACGAGCTGGCGCGTCTCACGCAAATACGCGAATGGCTGGAGGATGACACGCTTCGAGCGATGGTGGACGATGTGATTGGGCAACAGGTGAAGTCGGCGGCGAGACGACAGGTGACGTTTTCGTTTCTCATTGGCGTTATTTCGTTGGTAGTCGGGTGGTTGCTCTCGGCGGTGAGTCCTGTCGCGACGCTGACCAACCTTTTCCCCGGCCGTTGATGCCGAGGGGACAAGTATAGCCAGCCAGCGTGTGATGCGACGTTAATGCACTCGGAGGATACGTCGGAGATGGTCTACGAATAGCTTACACGCGACTGTAGAACTGCATTCATGTTGCAGTGAATCGCGTCACAGACAGCATGATTGCTCGCATGGTATCATCACCGATAAGTCGGTAGAAGTCGGTACGTGTGCAAATGCCGACGTCGAACTCTGCCGGTGTTGTTACGCCTGGGATTGGTGATCCCTAAGGCGCATACACATGCGAGGAGGACAACGGAATGCCGCGGACTTCCTCACGGCCGCTCCTGGCGGGGCGCTGCCCTCTTCGGCGACGGACCAGCTTCACTTCTAGTCGCCTCGTGGCGCTCCTTTCTGGTCTCACGGCCATCACCGTTATTGCCGCCACCATGATGATGCTTGCAGGCTGTGGGATACCCGTCGTCGTAACAGCTGCCTCGCCAACGGTGGCGTCAACAAGCACTTACGACGATCTGGGACATCTGAAAGACTGTGGCCACATTGTTCGCGGCCTCGGGGGAACGACGCCCGCACGCCCACAGGATCTCTCGGCGTGCCTCCTGAATGCCTTCAATATATGTCGTCGGGCGAAGTTGGAGTACGACGAGTCGGGGACCGACTGGAAGGATGACCATATCATCGGCGTTACACCGACCGCTACACCGAGCGCTGGCGCTTGCCAAATCACCGACGATTCCACCTTCTTCCTGTATTCCACCAGTGCTGGCGGGCAACAACCTCCTATGCACTTTACCTGCGGTGGGATCGCGCTCCAGGATGGTCACGTGGTCGTGCGGGACTGCGGAACGGAAGGCGACATCATCCTGCCATGAGCTTGCGGAGATCGTGTTTGCTCATGCCTTCGATTGTATCAGCTTCGTCGGATAGGCTCTCAGCACCTCGCATTACCACGCTTGAGCGCGCGTTTGCTGTCTCGTAGTTCGCGAGTGCTACAGTCTAGTCTGGGAGATGAGCGGGAGAGAGGCGATGAGACCAGAATGAATGACCAAACCACCATCACGAACATGGCGCGCATCCCCTTCCCATTCGGCTGGTATTCGTGGGAGTTGGGAGAGTACCGACCGTTCCCCTGGGCATACCTCACGTATTGGCGGTTCCCTTATGAGGCGCTGCCTCCCCTCTCTGCGCCAGACCCTACGTTCCGCTATCTGGCTCCGCCAGACAACACAAACACATTCGATCCGGAGGTTGAGGCGAGTAGGGAATGGTTGCTTCGCCGCTGGGCCACACTGACCGACTCGGCCGGACGACTCGGCATCACGCTTCCCGAGAGCTTCCGTCGGTTCATGCAGTCATCTGAACTTCAAGCGTGTGTCTGGACAGGGTGCTGTGGGTTCATGCTGTCGGATCAGGTGGTGTCGTGTCCCGGCTTCGACGGAGGTTACCTGGTGGCCTTCTTGCGCGACCAGCAGGATTGTATTATCTGGTGCCTCTGCTTCACCTTGGACGGGACGTCCTGCGTTGTGGCAGTGCCCTCGCAGGTTCTCGACGCGATGCCGGACGACCGCAGTGATGCGCTGCTGGGGATGCGCGAAATCGACCAGATCGACGGCAGCGAGGAGGCGGTGGTTTCGGGCAGCGATGCGCTGGTTGCGCGGGATGCGTTGTGGGCAGCGGCAACGGCCAGTGACGGGATCTGCATCTGTGCTCCATCCTTCCCCGCGTTCATCTATCGCTTTTGGACTGAGAATGAGATCGCCATGAAACTGTACGGCGATGTCGAGACGCCGTTAACGGATGCTGAGCGGGACTACTTAGAACACTACGCGCGCATGCGGCGCACCGACGGCTGATGGCTGCCTGGGAAAAGCCCTGGGAGGTCGCCACCATCCGCATCTCACCTACGCTAGAATTGGAGCATGAATGGTCAGCCGATGGTAGACAGATACCTCCCGGCTACGTGTGCTGGTGGACCATTATTGCCTGGCTCGCCAGGCTCGACATGCTTGGAGCGTGTACGTGTACGCGTGAAGGTAGGACTGCCCTGAGTCAGGAAGGCAGTACACAATGTCTGGCATCACCAATTGGAGCGCAGCTCTGGCAGATCCCTGCTTTTGGGTCGGACGCTATGCGCAAAACCGCTCGGGGGACAGGGACGTGGAGAAGGATATCGAGACGTTCTTCGGGCGTTCTTTTGAGGCTTGCGAACCGTTTCATTTGCGCCTGTATGGAGACATTGATTACGACACGCCGATGTTCGCAGACGATGAGGACGCCGCGATGGAGACACTTCCTCCAGATGAGGAGTATGACTACAGTGACTACAATGACCAGATACCACCGACAAGCATCCTCAGACTTCCCTTCCCAGAAAACTATACCTGGCAGCTAGAGTTTGCCGATTTTCAGGTCGCTCATCTGATTTATCATCCCCAGATGTATTCTGGCGGTCGTACGATCGCGGTGGAGGGTCACACATGTCTCTTGCCTGGCCTGCGCTGGGCCGAATTGAAGCAGATGGTGGCTTGCTGCTTGCCGCCGGACTGGTCTGCAGCGTTTGACCCGCAGATCCTGTACCCGCTGCTCTACCCCATCGTCGATCCAGTAAGTTTGGCTGAGTATGATGAGGTGCGCCAGACGCTACGCTCAGCCTGGGAAGCTCTGCGGATCGTGCCTCCACTGCAGCTGGAGTCATGGCTCGATGTGAGAATCAACGTCTTTGAGAACGGTCGGCTGTTGGCTCACGCCGAGATGCTGGAGTTGTATGATCGCACTGAGCGACACGCCCAAGAAGACGCCCAGGATTCCAACGTCATCCAAAGAACTCCAATAGTGGTCGAAGGGGATATGTGGATGCGTGACCCTGAAGGTGGATGGTTTATCCGCTGGCCTGTCTGGCAACCAGCGACCTCGCGCACTAATGATGCTCGCCCCTTCGCGCCTTTTTTCGAGATGTTGGACCGCCAGACGTAGCCACGCTCATAACGAGTGCAAGGCAACATGTCGATTTCCTGAGCCACAGTCAGCGGACAAAAGCGACCACAAAGTATTTCATGGATCCTCCACGACGATGGCATACTTACCAATTGGTATAGAAGGTGGCGATCAGGTGGACAATTTGGAGCATGGTACCACCTGCTGGTGTCGGCGAGACTGGCGTCGCTGTTCAATAGCGGCGTGAAACATGGATATGCGGAGGAGGAGCGGCGCATGGCAAGTCTCTCGGATCTGGAGGGCGTTGAGGCCTATTTGATGGATATGGATGGCGTGCTGGTGCGTGGGGCGCAGCTCATTCCTGGGGCGGCGGACTTCATCATTCGGCTGCGCGCGGCAGGCAGGCCATTTCTGATTCTGACCAATAGCTCGGTCTATACCCCACGTGACTTGCAAGAGCGGCTAGTACATAGTGGGTTGGATGTCGCGGTCGACAACCTGTACACCTCGGCGCTGGCGACCGCACAATTCCTGAAGAATCAGTGTCCTGGTGGACGTGCATATGTGGTAGGCGAGGCGGGTCTGACGACCGCGCTGCATGATGTGGGCTATGTGCTTACCGACCGGAATCCAGACTATGTGGTGCTGGGCGAGACGCTGTCGTATAGTTTCCAGCGGCTCTCGGTGGCCATCAGTCTGGTGGCGGCGGGGGCACGGTTCATTGCCACGAATCCCGACGTGGTGGGGCCAGCGGAAGAGGGGTTGATACCCGCGACGGGGGCCGTGGCGGCGCTGATTGCGGCGGCAACTGGCGTCAATCCATACTTCGTGGGCAAACCGAATCCGTTGATGATGCGCTCAGCCTTACGGCAATTGGGCGCGCACTCGGAAACGGCGGTGATGATTGGCGACCGGATGGATACGGACATCGTGGCGGGGACGGAGGCTGGTATGCGCACGATATTAGTGTTGAGTGGCGTGACACAGCGCGCGCAGGTTGACCGGTTCCCGTATCGCCCGACGCTGGTATTCGACTCGGTGGCGCAGATCAGGGTGGGCGAGATGGGTGAGGTGTGAGACGTTGAGAAGGCATCTGGCGCGGTGACCGAGGCTCATGAGGATCGCTCAATGAGTAGTCAATGGCGTCTTCGTATGAGTCATCCGTAAGGCTTCACTCTTAGCCCGCTCGTTGGACACGTGCGCTGCGCATGCTTGATGCACGCTCCGGAATCTGGCTGCGCCTGTGCCTCGCGTACCAGCCTCCGCAGGAGAGAGGTCAGGTTAGGCTGCGACTACCGTTGGTACTGAGCACAATGCCTCAGCGTTCGGTCACTTAGAGAGCGTGGGGGAGACGCTGGATATGCAGTCGCGAGACACAGCCCCGAAGTCGCACAAGCGTGGTCGCCTGGATGTGGGTGCGATCACAAACTTCTTCAGTGATCCATACAATCCCCACCAGTGGTGGCGGCGTCTCTATGCCGAGTTGGTGGGCACCTTCCTGTTGACGCTGGTGGCGGCAGGCGCTGATGTCATCGGCGCGGCGACCGGGCGACCTGCCGACAGCCTGGCGCGCTACGTTGCGCCAGCGCTGCTGGTGATGGCGATGATCTACACGATTGGTAACGTCTCGGGCGCCCATCTGAACCCGGTGGTTACGCTGGCCTTCTCGCTGCGGAGCGACTTTCCGTGGAGGCGGGTGCTGGGCTATTGGGGCGCCCAAATGACTGGCTCAGTGCTAGCGGCGCTCTTCCTGCTGGTCGTCTTCGGTGACAAGGCGCACCTGGGCGCGACAATTCCGAACCCCCGGACGGGGGATGGCGCGGCGCTGGTGACCGAAATCGTGCTGTCAGCGCTCTTGGTGACGGTGATCCTGGGTACCGCGCACAACGAGCGGTTGGTGGGACACAACGCCGCCTTCGCGGTGGCTGGAACGATCGCGTTGGCGGGCCTGTTCGCGGGACCTGTCAGCGGAGCCTCGATGAATCCCGCGCGCTCGTTTGGTCCGGCGCTGTTGGGGGGAGCGCTGGGGAGCTATTGGATCTACCTGGTAGGCCCAATTATCGGTGGGCTCCTCGCAGCGGGGATGGCGTGGATTCTGCGTGGCGGCCACAGTCCCGCGGCCGTGGCGGCAGCGACCGGGGACGAGTCCAACTCAGTCGATGCCATAAAACGGGAAGGTTAGCGCCAAGATAGCCAGCAAACATGGTGGCGCGAGAGCCAGACGGAGAGAAGAAGAGATGAAAGGGAAGAGCGACGCGGACAAGGGGACTAGCTGACGGTGGAGTCGCGCGCAGCGCTGATCCACCTGTTTAGGTCAGCTGACCATGAGGGAGGAATGCCAGGTAGCCATCCTGTACTCTATGCTTTCATCGGTCACCGCATTACACTGTAGTTGTCATCGCTCTAGGAGGGAGGCATAACGTGTTCAATGATCCCCTTCATTGGTTTCCAAACGCTATCATGAGCAACGTATTTGCTGTGCTCGTTCTCGGCCTCTTCCTCCTCGACGCCACGTTGCAATATCGCGGCGCCCGACAGCGAACTGGGCCAGCCCGACAGCGGTCTGATGCCGGTTCGTTGCTAGTGGTGAACGGCTCGGCGGTGCTTTCGCTGATCATTGCTGGTGGATGCCGCTATGCTGGGCTCGGCGTTGTGACTGGCTGGGTACAATATGTCGGGATAGTTGGTATGGTACTCGCCGCACTGTTGCGGGAGTGGTCAGTGCTGACATTGGGCGCCCTTTTTTTTGAATGTGGTGGAGATCGAGCAGGGACACAAACTCATCACTACTGGTCCGTACCGATGGCTGCGACATCGGGCCTACACTGGTCTACTGGCGTTCTTCACAGCGGCCGCGCTGGCGATGGCAACCTGGATCGGAGCGGTGATTGCGTTTGTCCTGATATTGTTCGCCTTGCGCTATCGTATCGAGATTGAAGAGCGACTGCTAGCAGAGACGTTTGGTAGCGAATACCAGACGTATGCCGGCAGAACGTGGCGACTCTTTCCTGGATGGTGAGCGCGAGCGGCAGCATGGCTCCGCCGATGGCAAACACTGGCCCCTCTGAATTGCCTGGCAGCAGCAGCGCCGTGACCAGAAGGATCGCGTAGTCGACGTACGGTTCGGTCACAAAGCCGACCCAGAACAGATACACTGACTACTCCCTGCCTTGGTGGCATTTTATGTTTTCGAACAAGAGGGGATCGCCCTTTTATAGGATCCCGTCCAAAGGGGCTGTGCAGCAGGACTATTCTCCGTGACCGAGACGCTGGCAGGCATGTGCTCACAGCGCACCTACTGCTGCGTGTCAGCCTGGTCGGACGTCAGTTTGATCTCGTTTAATTTTGCTTAATCTCGCGCAGCCTTCCGGTGTTGACGTCATACACGAATCCTCGAACCGGAATGTCTTTGGGAATCCAGGGATGCCCCTTCACTTTTTGGATCTGCTCGCGCACCTGAGTCTCTGAGTCGGTAAAGGCATAGAAGCGTTCAGGAATGATCGCCGCCGTCCCTGTCTGCTGTTCAAGCCTCGCCTCGAGCTCTTCATCTTTGAAGGTCTGCATCCCACACCCGGTATGATTGATAATCATGATCTCTCGTGACCCCAGCACACGGGTGGAGACCAGGAGGGATCGCAAGGCATCCTCGGTGATCGTATTGCCGGCATTCCTGATCACGTCGGCATCACCGGGTTGCAGACCCAGCATGGATAAAATGTTGTTTAACCGGGGATCCATACAGGTCACAATGACCATTTTGGGCGCGGGTGGACGACCTAACGCCGCATCATAGGTTTGAGCCGCCTGCTCATTCGCGTGCAGGGCTTCATCAATCAGACTCATGGGTGACTCCTTCTGCGCATGCTGCGCATATCCGCTCTGACATCTTTACGGCCAGAGGGAGCTGCACATGCTATGCCAGGAGAAGAGCGGCCCCGTCTGCGCCTCTGCGCCTCTGATCCCTCCCTGACTTACTCTGTCTGCTCAGCCCACTGCGCCCGCCAGGCGGCGGCTGCAAAGGGCTCGGCGAAGTACTGCGACTCGAGGACGACGTGGCCCGCGCGAAACTCCATAATGCTTACGGTGTCGTAGGGTTTCCCGTCGTAGGTGATGATCAGCTCGGTGATCCAGAGATCGCCACTGCCGCGCACGCGCCGGACGACGAACTCCCGCCGTGCGGGGTGGTGGCCCCGCTGGCCCTGGATGTTGCGACGCCCACGGAACCGCTCGCCTGATTGCGGATACTCCAGGACCGCATCATCGGCATAGATCGCATGCTCCGCGGCCTCATCCCCTGCCTGCGAGGCAGCCCAATGCCGCTCGATGGCAGCCCGAATGCCTACTTCTGTCTCTACATCTGTCATGGGTGCTTGAACTCCTCCTAGGTGGGCACTGCCGATCCCTCCAGTGAGGACGCACAAGACGTACCATCACTACCATAGTGCACCGCTCATCGGGTGAGGCTCGCTAATTGCTCTGCCCTCACGAGGCGTGTTGCGCGGAGGAACGGGCACGCTCAGGTCTGCCCCGCGCAGATCTCTCTCACTCAGGCGTGCTCCCTGCAAGTGTGCGCCTTTCAAGTTTGCCCCGCGCAGAACTAAATCGAGTCGCTCTCACGGTATCGCCGCAGTCGATTGATCGGTGAGCGTATGAGCAGCATCCGGAGGATCACCGTCCTGTCCGGACAAATGCACGCCGCCAACTGGTGAATATAGGAGGAGTACCGCCGAAAGCGAAGATATGGGAGGTGAGAAGAATAGCGATTGAGGTACTCCCCATTGTTTGGACAGCATTCAGCCCGAAAGATGTTAAAGAAGCGAGGGGTAAAATCAGTCAAGAGGCTACGCCATAGACCTGGGCCGGTGTCTGATAGCCCAGGGCTTGGTGCAGCCGTTCATGATTGTAGAACGGGAAATAGCGGTCCAGTCCACTGACCGCTTCAGCTACTGTCCGGTAGTCTTTGAGAGAGACCTCCTCCCATTTCACCGAACGCCCGAGGCGCTCGACAAGGGCATTATCCAGGGCTCGGCCGCGTCCATCCCAACTGATCTGAATGCCGGCCTACACCAGCCGGCCTACACCAGCCGGCTGGTGTAGGCCGCACTGGTAAACTGGCTGCCTTGATCGGTGTTGAAGATCTGCGGCTGGCCCACACACAACGCCTGGTCAAGCGCATCTAAGCAGAACCTGGTATCGAGCGTATTGGAGAGTTGCCAACTGAGCACGTACCGGCTGTACCAATCGAGCACGGCGACCAGATAGAGAAAACCCTGCGGCATCCGCATCTAGGTAATGTCGGTGCTCCACACTTCATTACTTCATTGCGCTGCCGAATCGGCCGATCCCGCAACAGATAGGGATAACGCTGCTCGCCCGGAGCTGGAATGCTCGTGCGTGGCTTGGGATAGAGCGCCTCGAGCCCCATTAGCCGAAGGAGCCGCCGAACCCGCTTGGCGTTGACTGCATAGCCTTGCAATCGCAACCAGGCCGTCATCCGCTCCACGCTGTAGAACGGCGTCCTGGTGTAGTGTTCGTCTAACAACCGCAGCAAGCGCAGAGTCTCCGGGCTTTCGCCGCGGGGCGCATAGTACCAACTGGAGCGCGCCACGCCCACCAGGGCGCATTGGCGCGCGACGCTGAGTTGTGCATGGGATGGCTCAATCAGTGCCCGCCGCTGCTGTAGCGGCCCAGGCCCTTTTTTTGCAGCCAGTCCACCTCCATCTGGAGTTGGCCGATCTGTTGGTAGAGCTGCTCCACCAACCGCTCCTGCTCCCGCTGCTCCTGCTCCCGCTGCTCCTGCTCCCGCTGCTCCTGCTCCCGCTCGCGTCGGATCGCCGATCCGCTCTCGAAGATTCCTGGACTCGCGTCGAGCAGCCGCCGTTTCCACTGGGTGATCTGCGCCGGATGCACGCCGAACTCACCGGCCAGCTCCTTGAGGGTTTTCTGCCCTTTGACCGCTTCCAAGGCGACGCGCGCCTTGAAGGCGCTGCTATGCCGCCGGCGTGGCCGTTTCCCGCTCGGTCCGTTCTCCTGATGCTGTAGCCGCAGGTTCATAGGTGATGTTGTCTCCCCGCTTCATGCCCTCTGCTTCTTTAATATACACACCTGTCCAGCTTGTGGGGAGTACTACAGATTTCGTTCGTTTCCGGAGCGAACATATAAACTGAGAATAGGCCGAAGTGAGTCATCTCGGTTCAAAGGTCCACATGTAGCGAGTGACCCATTGGGCACGTTGTTCGAGCTATCCTGGTGGCATCAGAGTTGCGCGATCTTCACAGTAAGACCCTCAGTGGCCCGGGATAGGTAAGAGAAAGAGGGAGATTATGCAGCAGAAGATCACACCAAGCCTTTGGTTTGACGGTAATGCCAAAGAGGCTGTCGAGTACTACATATCTGTCTTTCCCGACAGCAAAGTGGTCTCCACGGCCCACTATCCTGGCAGTGACGACGAGGGCCTCGCTGACTTTCAAAAGGATATGGCTGGCAAAGAACTCGCGATTGACTTCGAGTTGATTGGCCAACGCTTTACCGCGATAAATGCTGGCCCAGAGTTCAGATTCAACGAGGCGGTGTCATTCGCGATTTCTTGCGACGATCAGCAGGAGATCGACTATTTCTGGGAGAGACTCTCGAGTGTGCCGGAAGCAGAGCAGTGCGGTTGGTGTAAAGATCGGTTCGGCCTGAGCTGGCAAATAGTGCCAAAGAACATGGGCGAACTCATGCAACGTCCGAACGCCTATGCCCACATGATGCAAATGAAGAAGTTGGTCATTGCCGGTTTTTGAGCTTTCCAGCGTCAGTGCGTTGCCAAAAATGCTCTCTCAACTCGCTGGCATGCCCAGGTGGCCCCTCTGAAACGGTCTGCATGAAATTGGTGAGCGGGGAGATAGGGGGGAGGCAGCGGCGATGACTACTTCGCCGCTGACCGTATCTCGTATGGGTTACCATTGGCCGGACTCTCGGGGTACTGCCAGCGCGAACACCCATGGATGCCTGCGCACGTGCGCAGATTTTGTGGATTCCTACCTCTGCGTCTCGCCGTCGTGCAGCAGATCTAAAGGCGGCCATCGGTGGACTTCCTGCCCGTTCCCCAGGGAGGAGAACCAGCCAGGAGGAAGACCAACTCTAAAGTGCCGGAGTTCTCCATCTAGAAGCCATGGTGGGGCGGGATGAGCAGTGCGTCGCCGGGTTGCACCAGCGTCGACTCTTCCGCACCACCATCTGGCGCATGCAGGTGGAAGATGCCCTCGCCCTGAAGGAAGTACCAGATTTCCTCATAGGTGGTATGGTAGACCTTGACTGAGCGCTGACTCGGCCCGAGAGCACCCTCGGCGAGGCTCAGTTTCCGGGCGCCCTGGGCCCCGTCGATCAGATGGCGGATCGCAATGCCATCAGGCGCAATCGCGTCCGGTGATGGAGCTCGATGGGACTTCTGCATACAGCTCCTCCTGTTTCTCCAGCCACTGCGGCAGGTCAGGTACGATTCGGCATTGAAGAAGTTTGGGAATATCCGCGTTGTGCCGCTTCGATTTTGGTGTCTGTCTCCGATCTATTGTCAGTGCTGAATAGCAGGAAAGCAATGGCCGTAGGCATTCGACCCACACGCACCTAATTGGCTCCGGGAAGCTCAGAGCGAGTGGTTATCCTGCTGTACATGGTGGGGTTATCGTTGCCCTCGACGATGACTTCAACACGGACGCATCTGTGTGCTTTAGGATGAACAGATACGGAGTCGGTGTCGGCATACCACGTGTATCGGCGCGAGCGCACAATCATAGACGGGGATGAACGGCGAGCAGGCAGCATACATTCCACTGTGCTCACTCGCGCATTCTGCCGACATGTGACCGCCGCCAGGGCAAATAAGGGAAAATAAGAACAAACAACGGCGGACATGATCATTAGTGAGCCGATTCACAGCATCGTCACGTCTTGGCAGATATGCTGAGTTGTAGCGTCTTCAACTACGCCATTATGCTGATTTGCAACAGAGTGGCAAACTTACAAGACCAGTGCTAGGCCGGGTGCAAAACGCACTCAGCCGCATGCGTGCAGCGAGAAGAAGGGGGATGCGCCGGCTCTCTTTTCCCTTCCGGCCAGGCGTGTCAACCATGTCGGAATAAGCGGGCAGCGCGCGAAGAATGAGCAGAATTACGCCGATGATGCGGATGGTGACGAAGGTGACGAAGCTGACGAAGCTGACGAAGGTGACGAAGGTGACAAGGTCGCAGCATATAGGTGGTATCTTCCGATTCTCGCTTGCGGCAATCGCCTTGCCGATCGTTCTGGTGCTGGGCCTGGCCGGATGCGGTGTGACCACCACCATTGTTCAGGAGGGCGGATCGACGAGTACCTCGACTGCCACGACAGCCCCAATCGCAACTGCGACGCTCGCAGCCGTCACTTGTGCGTCGCAATATGGCAGTGCGTATCAGGCGACATTGCCTGATACGACCTACTCCCAGACCACTGTCTTCTCGGCAGTACAGTTGCCGCCGCAGACGCGCTCCTACGACAACGACGCCGCGGGTGGACTGCGGGGGCGCTTCTTCTGCAGTGCCGGGACAGCCGCCTCGGTGCGCTCCTTCATGACCCAGCAGTTGAGCCAGTTGGGCTGGCAGCCAGTGGCGACCGCCACAGATTGCGGCCAGGCCGATATCTCCACCTACGGCAGCCCGCAGTGCTGGGAGAATGGCAAGTACCACCTCTTCCTTGGCGTCAACACGAACACGGACTGGGTGGTCGCGTTCATCGACCCCGCCTTCCTCTCGTAGTGTCCTGCCGGAGTATCCTGCTCGTCGTACATCGTGGTCCGTGACAGAATTGCTTGGTGGCGGAACGGCGTCAACAGTCACCAGGCGCTCGCGGTAAGGAGGAGCAGATGGCCCTTGAGTAGCACCATAAGGGTCACTAGCTTGCGATCCAAAACCGACGCATAGATACAGTAAGCACTGCTCGCGGTGCGCACTGCCTGTCTCAGAAACCGTTTTGAAAGTCATCCAGCCGGGCTGGAACGCGCCGCGGCGCGGGTCAGGCGCCGGAGCATCAGGTGACTCATCCCGGCGTAGATGAGCGCCTCGCTGGACTCGACTTGGTACTCGTAGTCCTTACTGAGCCGGCGCAGCCCGCCCCACCAGCCGAAGGTGCGCTCCACAATCCAGCGGTGCGGCTGCACAGCAAAAGCACTGCGCGGCTGCTGGTCGGAGCGCTTGACCACCGCCAGCGTCCAGCCCATCTGCTGGCGCAGGTCGTCGGCGAGTTGGCCGGCGTAGCCCGCGTCGGCCCACACCAGGGACAGGCGGGGCAACTCGGGACCATAGAGTTGCACGGCGTGGGCGAGCAGCCGCGCCCCGTCGCGGTCCTGCACATCGGCGGCCGAGACCACCACCTTGAGCACGAAGCCCTGCGTATCCACCAGCAGATGCCGCTTGCGTCCCTTCACCTGCTTGTGGGCGTCGAAGCCGCGCGGGCCCCCCTTTGACTGGTCTTGACCGACTGGCTGTCCAGGATCGCCGCGCTCGGCGTCGCCGCGCGTCCCAGATGCCGCCGGGTCCGCTCGCGCAATGCCGTGTGGATGCGTTCCCAGGTCCCGTCGTTGCGCCAGATCCGGAAATAATAAAAGGCCGTTTGCCACGGTGGCAGATCGTGCGGCATGGCCCGCCACTGGTTGCCGCCGCGCACCACATACAAGATGGCGTTGATGATCTCGCGTCGACTGTGGCGCGCGGGACGTCCGCCGGGCTTGACCGCCGGGACGAGCGGCTCCAGGATGGCCCACTCGCCGTCGCGCAGGTCGCTCGGATAGGCTGTGCGGATGGGGGATGTTGGTTCCATGCCGCCAGTCTACCACACCGCTACCCTTTCAAAACA
>CAVQGK010000006.1:0-53900 GCA_963712005.1 uncultured Chloroflexia bacterium
CTCAGTCTCGACCGTGCATGTCTGTCTGTGCAAGCGACACTGCAACGTACCAGAGAGGGAGGTTTCACCTTCGCCTCGCCGAAGTCGGCCAGGAGCCGGAGGCAGATAACACTCTCGCCGACAGCTGTAGTGGCGCTTCGGCGTCACCGCGCGCACCAACTCGAAGAGCGGTTAGCTGCTGGTGATGCCTGGCAGGATAATGATCTTGTCTTCACCGATATTCTGGGCGCACCTTTAAACGGGATCAATATTCTGCGATACCAATTCGCGCCGCTCCTGAAACGCGCCGGGTTGCCGCCGATGCGGCTCCACGACCTGCGCCACACGTGCGCGACGCTCTTGCTCGGTCGGGGCATTAATCCCAAGATTGTGAGTGAGATGCTTGGCCACAGTACGGTCGCTATTACCTTGGACCTGTATAGCCACGTGCTGCCCACAATGCAGCAGTCAGCCGCGAGCGCACTCGAAGCGGCGATCGGCAATGGCTAGAGACAGTTCCAAAACGCTGAGGGGCGTTTCGAAGCATTCTCTGCCGGCCATTCGGTGGAGGTGCACGGAGCGCTTCTCGGTCGCGCCACGCACAGTCGGACGGACACGCCCGCAGGGCGCGGTGGGCTGTATGAGGTACGGTCCAGGCCAATTCGGACGTCTTCCACAGTCAAGATGTGCCCCAGACGCCGGCCTTACGGCAGCCGGCCAGCATACTCAACGCGATGACAAACTGGATCAGGCCAACGACCACCTCCAACACCAGAAACCAGGCAGGAACTTCACTGGGCACGATCCCAGCAAGCTGCAGTGCTGAGGTGAGCACGCGCACAATGCCCGCCAAGAAGACGACCAGGATCAGCCAGAAGGTCCAGCGCCAGTTGCGGATGACGCCAGTAGACAGCACAGCAAAGAGCGCGGTAACCACCAGCAGCGTGCCAATCTCGGCCGGTCGCTGGCCGCCCAACCGCGTCACCGCTTGAGGGAGTAAGCCGTCGTAGACGTTGCGTGCAACTATCAGGAGCGTTACCACGAAGGCCCAGTAAACTGCGAACAGACTGAGAACCAGCGCCTTGGTGCGATGCATTCCACACCCCCTTTCGATGTCGAATTCGACGCTTATTGCACCAAACCGAACTGATCTGCAATGAGTCGAACGACCCAGTTGTGCCGCGCCGTGACACCTCGCTCGATATATTCTCTTGGCAGTGGTCCGCGCTTCAGACGGTGATCACGATCTTGCCTCTCGCGTGTCCTTTTTCCAGGTAGCGGATCGCCTCGTTCGTCTCGCTGAGGGCGTATCGTCTCTCGATCACGGGTCTGACTTTTCCGGACTCCAGCAGCTCTTTGAGGAACGCTAAATCCTGCTGGTGCTGGGAGGTATTCGACAGCAAGCCACCCACCTTCTTGCTTCCCAACCCGGAAATCACTGGTCCGAGAAGTAAGGCTTGGAACAGGGCTTGGAATAAATGGCTGGACGCTCCGACCAGGACATACCTGCCCGTAGCCCGCAAGGTCCGTCGATAGGCGGAAATCGGATGATACCCGTTCACCGCCACGATCAGATCATACCGCTGCCTCTGCTTGCCCCTCTGCTTGGTGAAATCTTCCTGCGTGTAATCGATGACCTGGTCCGCGCCAAGACTGGTTGCCTGGTCCACATTCCGCGTGCTACACACGGCTGTGACCTCCGCTCCGAACGCTTTGGCGATCTGCACGGCAAAGGTTCCTACACCCCCCGAGGCGCCTTGAATCAGGACCTTCTCTCCGGGCCGAATGTGTCCTTTGTCTCGCAGTCCCTGCAGCGCGGTGACGGCCGCAATCGGGACGGCCGCCGCCGCCTCATACGAGAGATCGCTGGGCTTTCGCGCAAGCCTGTTTTCAGCAGCGCACACAAATTCGGCAAAAGCCCCATGCCCCATCCCAAAGACATCGTCCCCGACCTGAAATTGTGTGACGCTGGCACCAACCGCCTCCACCCGCCCTGCCAGATCCACGCCGAGTCGCGGGTCCTTAGGCTTGCGCAACCCACTGCCACCGATGCGGAGCAGGAACGGTTGCCCTCGCATCACATGCCAGTCCAGTGTATTGACCGACGCCGCGTGCACCTGTACCAATACTTCACCGTCTTTGGGAACGGGTTTCTCCGCCTCTTGGAGCTCCAACACATCAGGTGATCCGTAGCGTGTGCGGACAATCGCTTTCATGTCTCTTCTCTCCGTTTCTTTCCTCCCCGTTGCGGTGATCTGGTCACCACAGATCACTGACAACCGGTTACCTCTGATGTCTCTGCCTGACTGGCTTTGACGCACACGATGGAGAGTAGGGGAATGCCGAGATCGCGCACCTTTCTCATCAATCCGTGCAGCGCGGCCTGATCGACCAGCGGGCCAGTAAGCAGAGTCTCACTGTTGTCTTCTAACGTGATGGCGATGCACTCAAACTAGCTTGACCAGTGAGGATCCAGATGACCGTTGATTCTGATCTGATAGACCAGTGGTTCACCCGGATCCGTTGGTGGGTTGCGTGCGTTTGCCATGATCCTTTCCCTGGTGTGGTCGGTCACCGCCGCCTGTGCTACTTGCTCGATCTACCAGGAGAATAGCTGCATGACGGGATGCCCGTAGAGACCCGAAAGTGGTGTTTCGGGTGGTGTTTTGCGGAGTTGGCGTAGAGGCTCTAAATGGGGGTGTTTGGGGTGTTACGTGGAGGTAGCGAGTGGGGAGGAGCGCTCACGCTTCGGCTGTATGGGGTGCTTGTAGACCATGTTTGAGGCCGTAGGTTCGGACAACCTGCTATAGGGACTATAACAGACCCAATGCGTGGGCCCGTGCGACCGCTTCGGTGCGCCGTTGGACGCGGAGTTTGCCAAAGATTTTCTTATTGTGTCCTTTCACCGTTTCCAAGGCGAGGACCAGCCGCTCGCTAATCTCCTGATTCGAGAGCCCTTGAGCGATGAGGCGCATAACCTCCAGTTCGCGTCGGCTCAGAGGCTCAAACAAGGGCTGGGCAGGGGGGACCGGTGATACCATTGCTTCGTACTTCTGCTTCTCAACTTCACAGGCCGCCAGCATCTTTCCAATATAGTCCAGCATCAGCCCATGCGCCGCGGCCGCAGTCAGGAGGGAAACCATCGGGCGTCCTTCATCGACAAAAAGCCGGATCAAGCCCTCTGGCTCGGCCAGCGCGAGCGCGTCCAGGAGGAGCTGCACCGCCTGGTCCTGGTCGCCATCTGCCTGGAGCGCGACCGCCTGGAGTACCAGCGCTTTGAGCCGTTCATCCGCCCGCCCTTTGGCCTCCACCTGCCGTCGCCAGGGAACGAGCGCCGCCCGAGCACCAGTGGGGTTTCCCTGCGCCAGGAGGACGCGAGCATGGCTCAGTGGGAGGTCATGGGTCTCTGCCAGATGCGCCGCTGCCGCCAACTGGCCCTGACGCAGGAACGCCAGGACCTGTGCGGCAGCGATTTCAGGGAGACGATGCGCGAAGCCCTGCTGGCGCGCGGATTGATTGGCCTGAGCGAGCAGGGCGGCTGCGCCGGCCACATCGCCCTGGGCCAGTTTCAGACGGGCAAGCAACACCTCACAGGCAACGAATCGGTCAACACCGCTCTCATACTGCCGCGCCAGGTGGCGGCTCTGTCGCCCATGCTGCTCGGCGGCCTCCAGGTCGTTCCATTCATAGAGGATACGGGCCAGGCCAAGATGCGCTTCGTAGATCATCGGCTGCGGCATAGCACCTGCCAACTGCAGGACGCGCTGGTAGGTCGCAGCTGCCCGATGGAGCTGATTGTCTGCTTCCTGGACAGTGCCCAGGGCGGATGTAGCTGTTAAGGTGAAGAAGATGTTCCCAGACGCCTCGCTGAGCGCAATCGCTTCGGTATAGGCCCGGCGGGCGGCAGCTCGATCTCCCTGACGGAGGGAGGCATCCCCCAAAATACAGTAAGCGGTCGTGCGGAAAAGCAGGTTCTTGGGGTGCAGGTACTCCAAGGCGCGGTGCGACTGGGCCAGCATGGGTTCTACGTCGAGCTGATTCGACGCCAAGACGGCCCTGTCGGCGGCAATTTGTCCGATCAGGTCTCGGGTCGTGTCGTCTGGGTCGACGCTTTGCAGGGCGGCTTCGGCAACGCGCAGTTTCTCTTCGACACCGGCCGTTTGGCCGATAATCAGTAAACCCGAGGCATACCGCACCAACAGGGTCGGCCGAGCATCGAGAAAGGTCTTTGGCAGTGACGCCAGCCAGTCCAGGATCGCCGTCATCGCGCCACGGAGATGTATGGGAATCCGCTCTCCGTCCATCATGGAGAGGCGGGACTGGAGGTGCGCAGCAAGATCGACTGGATGTGTTCGCTCTCTGTCCATCATACGCGCGGCGCGCTCCACATCATGTGCGGCAGCCGCATGCTGAAACGCTTCCAGGTCCAGGCCCTGCGCTTCATACCAGATGCTGGCGCGGATGTGCAGTTCGCTCACCTGGCTTTCCGCGTCCCCCGTCGATGAGGCGATGCGCTGCTGCAGGCGCTGCCGCAGCAACTCCGCAAAGAGGTGATGATAGCGGTACCACCGCCGCTCGTGGTCCAGCGGGACGAGGAACAGGTTGGCGTGTTCGAGGTATTCCAGGGTGGCTTGTCCAGAAACAGCAGGGTTGAGCACAACAGCCTCACTCAGCGGAGCGCAGAGACGGTCGAGAATGGAGGTGCGCAGCAAGAACGACTGGATGTGTTCGGGCTGCTGCTGCAAAACTTCCTCAACCAGATAGTCCATCACGAAGTGGTGGCTGCCGGTGAACGAGGAGATGAAGCCGGTGACGTCTTGCAACCCTTGCAGAGAAATCGCGGCTAATTGCAGGCCAGCAATCCAGCCTTCGGTGCGCGTCTCCAGCGCGGCAATGTCGTCCGCCGAGAGGTTGAGATCCATCGCCTGGTTCAGAAATTCGGCGGCTTCGGAGGCGGTAAAACGCAGGTCGGCGGCGCGCAGTTCGGTCAGGTGGCCTCCTGCACGTAAGCGGGCCAATGCGAGCTGCGGATCCTCACGGGTGGCGATGACCACGTGCATCTGTGGGGGCAGGTGCTCGAGGAGAAAGGTGAGGGCCTGGTCCACCGGTTGAGCATCAAGAACATGGTAGTCGTCAAGGACAAGGATGAACGGGTCCGAAAGGGTGGTCAGGTCATTGAGTAATGCCGTGAGGATTGGTTCGAGTGGTGGCAGCTGACTTGATCGGAGCGCGCCCAGCACCCCGGCTCCAATGCTCGCCTCAATCGTCTGTAAAGCCACGACCACGTAGGCAAGAAACCGTGCGGGGTCGTTATCCCCTCTGTCCAGTGACAGCCAGGCGGACTGGCGACCGCAACCGGCGATCCAGTCACTAAGCAGCGTCGTCTTGCCAAAGCCAGCGGGGGCAGAGAGAAGGGTCAGCTTGCGGTCCAGCCCCGCGTTTAGCCGCGCAATCAGGCGAGGGCGGCGCACAATGTTGGGCCGAGGCGGGGGAATATAGAGTTTCGTGGCGAGAAGATGCATCGTCCTATGCCAGCGATCCCATGACCTCGGTCAGGTCGAACGTCTCTGACCGCTCATCGACACATTGACCAAGACAGCATCGACTAGAAGCGCGGCCGCCTACTGCGGCCAGTATATCATACGGATTCCGTCCCAATAGTTGCAGCTTGCTGTCGCACCAAGTCCTATGAATCCAGGATTTGGCCAACGTCAACCATGATGACTGCGGCGATTTTGCTGCAGGCGGTTCCAAAACCCTACTCGGTACTCGGGCGGCGAGTTCTGCCAACGACAGCCTGTGGTGAGCACGTACAGCATGCCTGTTCTAGGTAGTGCTATCCCCCTACACGAAGATGGGGGTCTGCGCGGCGAGGAGGGGGAGATCACGCCACTCCGGGCCGACAGTCTCTACTGCCCGCTTGAGCACATGACTGACGCTGACAGCATCGCCTTTCGAAACTGCCTGTAGCATACCAATTCGCGCAAAGCGTTACAATTGGCATCAAAATTGGCATCAAAATGGCCTGAGGTGGAGTCTGCCACTCCCTCAGGCCATTTTGCTTGCTTGTCACGATCTCCGGTTATTTCGAGCCTACTTTGGTAGGGCGGGGGGACTCGAACCCCCACTCCACTTGCGTGGAAGCGGATTTTAAGTCCGCTTGTGGATGTTCGCGGTTGTCCAAAGTCGTTCACATGGGCCAAATTATCGCCACATGGAGTGTCGTATTAGTCGTCCCTGTTCGCAGTTGTTCGCCTGGGTTGGTGTCATCGTTGGTGTCAATTGCTCGCTCGTATCCGATGCGCCCATTGGAATCACGCCAAGCGATTTTCAAGCTCACCTCGCTCCGTCCACCAGCGTCCGTGGCTGATCGCGGCTACAGGAATTGTCGGGACTTCATAGATCGACGTTGTTGTCAGCGTCCGTCTCTCGCTGTCTCGGTTGGCGTAGTGATTGGCGTAGTGATATCTATGTCAACAGCGACCATGGCTGCTACGAACGCGTAAAGGTGCCTTTAATGAAATGGCAGCATCTGACAAAGCAACTCACCATCAATTACCGTTCACTCACCGTCTGTCACAAAGGCCTCACCCACCCATTCAATCACTGGACGCAAGCGCACGTCGAGCAGGGTTTTACCTGGCGTCCGGAGTCGGTTACATTTGCGACGATGGAGAGCGACGTCTCCTGTCCTCGGGTTGAGCTGAGCGTTGTGGATGGCTACACGGCACCATCCGCTGCGCTGCGGATCATCGGCGTCCCCTTTCGGGTCCCTGCCGCAGGCATTGAAATCACGAGCCCGGTCAGTGACTCATGGATCATTGAGCCGCCGCCTTTACCAGGAATCTACAGCCTGTTCTACTCCATTGAAGACGACCCTGGCGGATCAGTCGACGATCCCTGGCGCTATTGCTTGACCTTGGTGCCGAAAGTGCACAACATGCCTGCCACGATTGCACGAGCAGATGCTGCGTTGCATCCGCCAGAGCATCTGGTGATGTCGGCCGAACCTGCTTGACCACGAATATGCCTGCCAAACGTGCAGGAGCATCACCGCAATGGCATCCTCAGCGCTTCGAGAGAAGGGGACCGAACTGGTCCTCTTCGCCCATTTGTCGCTGTTCGCCTGGGTGCACTAAGGGACGAACAATCTTCTCCTTGCGCACAACCCTGTTCGTCGTTGTCCTTGCACGTTCGTAGGTGCAGGGGTCAAAATGGGGTCAAGTCAACCAGGCTGATTTTCATGTATCACCTATGATCCGGAGGAGCAGGCCAACTCACTATGTTTCATCACCGACGCTGGGACAAAACCGGCGGCATTGCAAGTAAGCTATACTAGAACGGTTCCCTTGGCACATGCGTTGGATGCGTTTCGCATGAGAACGGCGAGATCCCGCTGAGTTTGAGGAGCACGGTTTGTGACGCAGACATCTGAGCAAAGTTCCCAACACGACCACCCTTTGGAGATTGACGAACATGACGAGGGCGAACTTCATCTCACCGCGCAACGGTTGATTAATCAGTATGGGAGCATGTTGCCTCAGATTCACCTGACGTTAGCAAGCATATTGCAAGGTGTTGCGGTCGTTTTTCTGGTAAGCGCCGTCAACATTCCGAAAAGCCTTACTCTAAGTGGCATCGTGTCGGCGCTTGCAACAACCACCTTGTATCTTCCATTTCTCGGCTCGTTAATGTTCATCATTACGGCTTGGAATCAATTCGCTTTCGCCAGCCTTTATCTGTATTGGCCAATCAACTCCACGACATCGTCTCTGCAATTTATGCTGTGTTTTGCGGAGATCCTGACCTTCGCGAACATAAGTCATCCCAGTATTTGGCTGCTTGGCATGGGTGCAACCTTTGGTATTGGAGCAATGATACGAAGAAATAACCGACGCCTGGCATCTCGATCGCTCAATCGCCGCTCAGACACGCTCATGAGGCGCAATTTTGGCAAATATGCTGCCTTCTCCTTGATTCTGCCCTCAATCAGCTTATGCGTGCTTGGCCTGGTACGAATCACAGTGCCGAAAGCAGTATCGGCAAGCATTGTGGTCGATACCGTGCACTTCTCCCCGTTTGATATATGCGTTTTTGGAGCTTTTGTTGTGTTTATGTTTTTCATCATGAAGAACGATGACAGCGTATTTACGGCCGTAAATACGGAATTGCTGTCCGGCTCTCGCTATACAATAACGAAGCACGGGCGATTAGATGTCAAAGACCAATCGGCAGAGGAGAGTGTATCACCTTCATAAGGATAAGCTGATCCATCCAATGCTTCATTTTTAGCTGTGTCCCGATTGCTACTGAAAAGATAGGAGAGTGTCGAACTCCACGCCGCCTGTTCGCTCCTATTCGCGAGCATTCGGATCTTGGGAGTTGGGCCGTTTCTCCGTTCGTGCCGTGCTGCATTCAAAAGTGCGTCCACTCGATAGCTTAGTATATCCACAAACCGTGGGGAGGACGCTAAGAGACTGTTTTGAAAGGTCGTGATGTGCTAGACTGGTGGCATGGACCAGCAACAGACCACACTAACCATCCCTGCTCGCAAAGCCTATCCGAGCGATTTGCGCGACGGCGAGTGGGCCATCCTGGAGCCGTTCGTCCCGGCGGTCAAGCCGGGCGGACGCCCCGCGCGTCACAGTCGGCGCGAGATCGTCAACGCCATCTTGTATGTGGTGCGCGGCGGCAACCAGTGGCGGGCCATGCCGCATGATCTGCCGCCGTGGCAAACGGCCTTTTATTATTTCCGGATCTGGCGCAACGACGGGACCTGGGAAGCGATCCACACGGCCCTGCGCGAGCGGACCCGACGCCGCCTGGGACGGGAGGCGACGCCGAGCGCGGCGATCCTGGACAGCCAGAGTCAGTCGGTCAAGACCAGTCAAAGGGGGGCCCGCGTGGCTTCGACGCCCACAAGCAGGTGAAGGGACGCAAACGGCATCTGCTCGTGGATACGCAGGGCTTTGTCCTCAAGGTCGTCGTCTCAGCAGCCGATGTCCAAGACCGCGACGGCGCACGGCTGCTCGCCCACGCCCTGCGGCTGTATGGCCCAGAGTTGCCCCGCCTCTCCCTGGTTTGGGCCGACGCGGGCTACGCCGGCCAACTCGCCGACGACCTGCGCCAGCAGATGGGCTGGACGCTGGCGGTGGTCAAGCGCTCCGACCAGCAGCCGCGCAGCGCCTTTGCCGTGCAGCCGCACCGCTGGATTGTGGAACGCACCTTCGGCTGGTGGGGCGGGCTGCGCCGACTCAGTAAAGACTACGAGTACCAGGTTGAATCCAGCGAGGCGCTGATCTACGCGGGGATGAGCCACCTGATGCTTCGGCGCATGACCCGCGCCGGGCCACATTCCAGCCCCGCTGGATGACTTTCAAAACAGTCTCTAAGTGAAATCCACTATCGGTGCGAACCTGCGATAACATGCGATCTTCACCTTGAAAGGGTGAGCCGACCGGTCCCGCGCCGTATTTCTGCGTCTATGCTCGTCTCACAAATCCCCAAATGAAGCGGGGTTCCGTTCGTCATTGTTCGCTGGCGTCTACCGGGGTTGTTGTCAGCATTGTTGTCAAGTCAGACTTCTCCTCGTCACCTACTTGTTGAGGAAGCGATTGCTGAAGGTGGCAATGAGAATCAACTCGATGAACAGACCGATGACCGCCTCGAACGCTGCGACGATCGCCAGGGGATCGCCCAGGCCGATCTGCGAGGGGAAGAAGCCGCGCCCGTGAAACGAACTGAGGCTGAGCACCAGCGCTTCGTACCAGTGTAAGGCAGGTTGCGTCTTGGAGGCGAACTGCTGCGAGACGGCCCAATAGGCTGCAGTGAAGGTACTGATGATGACGGCGTAGGCGACGAAAATGCGCTGCGGCTCCTCGCCCTGGCCGGAGATGAGGTTGAGCAGCGAGTAGAAGAGATAGGCGCCCCAGGTGCGCGGATTCGCCCTCAACGTCCGCCGTTGCAGCGTCCGCTCGCGCTGGCGGAAGCGCCGCGCTGGTTCCACCAATCCTGGTCTTCCAGCGCCACGACCAGTCCATGGTAGGCGCGCACTGAATCACGATAGGTTTGTACTCGGTCTTGGCGATTCTTAGTCTCGCGTAACGCCGCCTCGTCGCCCAGGCGCGCAGGCTGCAACTGATTCCAGTCGATCCCATCGAGGGGCGCACCGTTCCAGCGCGTGCCGAGGAGGATGGGCGGCTCGTTCAGGGTGATCCCGTCGAGTGTCGTCTTATTACTAAACAGCGTCCGAGTAAGGTTCGCCCCGCTCAAGTCCGCGTCCCGTACGTTCGCATCTTCAAGTGTCGCCCCGCTGAGGTCGGCCCCGGTCAGCGTCGCCCCGCTGAGGTCGGCCCCGGTCAGCGTCGCCTGGAAGAGGTCGGCCTTGTCCAGCGTCGCCCTGCGGAGGTTGGCCCCGGTCAGCGTCGCCCCGCTGAAGTCGGCCTTGTCCAGCGTCGCCTGGAAGAGGTCGGCCTTGTCCAGCGTCGCCTGGAAGAGGTCGGCCTTGTCCAGCGTCGCCCCGCCGAGGTAGGCATCGGTCAGCGTCGCCCCGCCGAGGTAGGCATCGGTCAGCGTCGCCCCGCCGAGGTCGGCCCCGATCAGCGTCGCCCCACTGAGGGTGGCCCCGGTCAGCGTCGCCCCGCGGAGGTTAGCCCCGGTCAAGATCGGGCGAGTCATTCCATCTGGGAGGTCATATTCTCCTGACCAGCTGCGTTCACTGAAGATCCACAACAACTCACCGGGCGTGCGAATTTCTACACCCTGGTAGGGAGCGTCAGTCCCTTCCTGGTAGGCGGCGCGTAGCTCAGCTTTGCGCTCCTCGGAGGGCTCGCTGCGATCTGGTTCTGGGGTGTTCGTGGGTGTTTCATTCGCCATAGTGGACAATGCCTCAATACAACGCTCTCAGCTGACAACCGCAGTGCCACTATACCATGAATGCCTGCTAGATGGGATATGCATCCACAATGCATTTCGAAGTTTCATCATCGGGTTGGAGGCAAAATTGGGGACGCTTCAGTTTGGCCGTCAAGAAATGCGAAAGGGATGGGTAATATCACCCACCCCCTTTGAATTTATGCAACGAAGAGGATTGTGAAGTGTCCTCGCCCTTTTGCGCCAAATCTCCTGCCGCAGTCATTCAATTGCCCGACCACAACAAGGGCATACCTCGTCGTCTTGTGATGCACCGGCAAGAGCAGCCAGAAGCTTTTTGGTGTCGCGGTTTGCGACTTCCATTCGCCCGACTCGCTCGGCCAATAATAGCAAGAAGTTCTTTGCCTCGTTCTCTTGAAACGCGGCTAACAAAGGCGGCGATGGCTGAGGTGGCACAATCGTGATTAAGGTAGGCAAGGCGTGTTGTCCACTAATAACCTCGTAAGCAGCAAACGTGATTGCCCACATAATATCGAGAATGCGGGCGCGATATGTCTCACGAACACTTGCTAGATTCAGGCGATCAATCCATCGCCCAATACCGAGCCAGGAAAGGCAGAGCATCGCTTGGGTGCCGCCTGGTGTCTGTACAGGCAAGTGAGAAGTAAGCTGGCTCAGGATGGGATCAACGCTGATGCGTGATCGCTGTGGGCGATCGTCGTCAGTACCAAGTAACGTCTGACATAGGGGACGAAGCGGAATATAAGCTCCGCCATTGTCCAATTGCAGCAAAGGTATCTGTAGATCTGACCACGCTGCCAAGGGCAGCATAACTTGCTTTGCAACTGGCATCGGCTCTCCTCTTAAAGGGGGTGGTCTAAAAACATCCACCCCTTTATTCATTGGCGGCCCTTTTTACAAATCTATCTGCCAACATTGTAATCACATCCTCACGAGAGGCAAGCCGTCCGAGAGTCCCAAAGTCTTGGGCGCTTGGCAAGTCCCCAAACCAACTTGTGACTGAGTTTTGCTTGACCGCAATCCCCATAGCGTTCAACTGCTTTGTCACCTCGGCTGATGAGATAAAGTCAGGGCCATCAAGTATCCATCCGTAGCGATTGACTTGCCGCAATCGCGCAATCGCCTGTTCCAAATTCTTGGTCTGCCATGTGAGAACCCCCTCTGCCTTTGGCAAACATCACTTACAACTTAAAGATAGCACACACGGCGCTTTTTGTGAAAACCAGAAACTTGACAAACATCAAAAACATGCTTAATATTTTGATTGTTGGCAGTACGTGATTTCCAAAAAACATTCTCTTAATGAGAAACTATTAAAAGCTGGTGATCGTGTCCGGTTCAAAGTGACACAAAAGTGACACAAAGTGACATACCGCGACACGTCCACTAGCGCACACTACTCCACAGGCAGTGATTTGTAGTGCGGTTCCTTTAGCCTGCGGGTTGCCTCGGCCCCGCTTGTAACGCACCTGAACAATCGAATAGGCTGCGCTGCCCTTACGGGCTACCAACTCATCCTCCGGGCAACACGGTGGTAGCGGCTTGTGTCGTATCAGGTTGACGTGTCCCTGATGCGCAAGACCTGTCCGAGTCAGCTACCCACACCGCGCTAGGCATCCTGTGGCGCAGTCAACCAGCGACAACCAAATCAGCGGCAAGTATCAGTAGAGGTCAGAGACAAACAAGGAGAAGTATTCCCATGCAACTGAGCGGACAGATTCTGACGGGTTCCACGCAGACCATCGCCACCAAGAAGGGCGATCATCTGCAGAAGACGCGACTCAAGGTGCTCGACCTGGGGCCAGAAGCCAATGGCGGCGATGTCTACTGGATTGACTTCTTGGGGGATGCAGCCCTCACCGATGAGGAACTGCGCCAGGTCAGTCGCCAGCAGGTCAAGCGTCGAGGTGCGACGGATGTACGCCTCGGCGGGCAAGACTGGTGGGGCGTTCCTCAATGCTTCGGGTGGCGCGGTCATTCTCAACGGCCAGATCGTGCAGAAGAGACTGCGCTCCGCTCAGGCAGCGTAGGAGTTTCGGAGTCGCATTGGGGTAGATCGCTCGCCGAGTGGTGGCTCATCCCCGTTCATGATAAGGATGTGTTTGAGATGGCACGGAAAGACGAAACTCTGCAGCCAGGGCTACTTGCGGGTGCGGGTCTCGCTGGTAGATCGTATGGTGTACTTCCTGCGCTCGCGTGGCGCACAGGTGGTGGTGCTGGCGCTGGTCGCGAACACGATGGTGGCCCAACTGCTCTACAACTCGGCGGGGCAGTTGGTCCTGAGCAATCGCTTCCTCTTGGGCTATCTCATCTTCTCGGCGGTCTGCTCGACGGTGGCCTTTGCCCTCTTTGAGATCAGCACCATCTTTCAACTCCATGACTTGATGGCGCTCGACGCCGTCTATCAAGAGCGAGATCGGGGCGGACAAGCTCATCAAGCGGGGGTATATCGTCCTCGCCATCTCCAGCTTGATTAACTTCCTCTCGGTGCTCTACTTCCTGGCGCTTGGCATGGCATACCACCGCTGGCCACGCGACCGCCTTCCCACTGGATAATCTGCCAGCAACCGTGGAACTGGGGCTATTACGCCCTCCATGCCTGCGCCTACACGGCGGTGCTCGTTCCTGGCGGGCATCTTCGGCGAACGGCCCAAGAGCGGCAAAGAGGTCATTCTGGCGACACAGCGCGCACTGGAGCAGCAAGCGCTGGAATCCTGGCACCTGCAGAAACAGGCGCAGATCGAGGACCTACGCAGGCGCGGGGAACCCTTGGGCGCGATGGCGGCTGCGTTGGCCTCGCCGGAGACGGCCGAACGCATCGCGGTCCTGGAAGCGGCCACCAGCGGCCAGATGTCGGCCTTGGATGCGGCGCGGCTCAACCTCCAGCGCGCCGGGCATGACCTCTCGCTGCTCGAAGGGCTTGCGCTCGGTCGGGAGCTCGGTCAGCTCAGCGTTCACGCAGGGTGATGCATCATCCTCAGCGGTGGAAGCCGCGACGGAGTTACTGGCCCCTTTGGTGGCGGGGCGTCGCACTGGAGCAAGCTGAGGGTGAGCACTCGTCCCCTCGGTGGCGATGCCGCCCACCCGGTTGACGCCCGACGAACGGCAACGGTTGGCCGCCACCCGCGCCCAGATCGGCTGGCCCTCGCCCGCCACAGCCGCGACGCCCTCGACGATACCCCGCTCAGCCTCTAGCCGCCAGGCGTAGCGCCGCAGGCAGCGACCTGCCTAGCGCGGGTGGGATAGGGGAGAGTCTGAGAGGGGGAAGGGCGGGTCTCGCAATGCAGTTCCGCCCTTCCCCCTCTCAGCGGGTGGCAGTGAGCGCATGTGCACCCGACCGTCGACCAACGTACTCCATCGCAGATCAGCAGACCAGCGCACGGCAGGGATGCCGCGCGCACACCGTCCGCACGGGGAATGGAAGGGCATGAGGGTGCGGAACCAGTAACACGCACCCTCACTTTGACAGGAAGCGCATCTCTCGGAGGATTGAAGACAACGACAGGAGGCAGACATGAGCACGAATACGTGCACCCTGGTTGGCGCATCCATCGATACCTGGATTATCAACATCAAAGGCGATTTATCCACAGATCGCGCGGAGGAACTGGACGCCCTGAAATGGGCCAGCCAGGAAGCCGACGAAGACGTGCTGACCGCCTGGGTCGTTTGCTGGGCGAACCCCTGCTGATCAAGGCCCATGGGAGCGGGCGCCAATGGCGCTGGATCCTCCATTGCCCTTCCCTCCATCTCGACATCGGCATCGGGCAAACTCAACCACATCATCGGCAAAGCGCGTTTGTCTTCTGCCTATCTCTGGGAAGCCGGGCCCGAAGATGCGCTCTCCGCGCTCTATGGCTTCCTGGTGGAGTTCTACGGCCTGGGCTTCGAACTCCAGGTGAGTGAGGCGCATTTGTGCGCCGATATTGCCGGATGGGAACCATCCCTGGAGGATGCGCCTGCCTTCATCACGCGCGGCCATCGCCGCAAGACGCACACCGAAAGCCGAAAGCGAGAACACGACGAATGCCAACGACGACGTGGACAACACGCCCTCCCTGGAAGTGAACTTTGACGGACGGCGCTGCACTGGCTACGAGTTCAGCAAAGGGGCTGTTCATTCCTGCTGCATCTACGACAAGACGAAGGAGATTACGGTCTCCCGCAAAGCCTGGATGCAGGAGGTCTGGCAGCAGAATGGCTGGGATGGCGAGTCTCGCGTGACCCGCGTTGAATTCCGCTACAAGCGCGAATGCCTCAAAGAGTTGGGCGTCGAAGAGCCCTATGAAATGCTCGACCAACTGGCGGGGCTATGGGCGTATTCCACCATGCAGTGGCTGCGCCACACCATCCCTACCGAGTGACACGAACCGGGGCCGCTGGCAGCTCTCGCCCTTCTGGCAGGTGATCCAGGCGGCAGACTTCTCAGGGGAACCAGTCCCGTTGGTCCGCGAGAAGAAGCGCAAGCAGGACCTCGGAGCTGATCTGTCAGATGCTCTCGGGCTGCTCGACGACAGCAGCCGCCTACCTTGCTGGACAACTGCCCGAGCATGACGACGGAACGCACTTCCTCATCTGGTTCATGGAGTGGCAGGAGCACTACCTCACGGAACGCCGCAAGACATTTGAGAAGCTCTACACCCACAAGCGGCTACGGTTGGGCGCACTGCCGCCAGACATCACGGCCGCATAGGAGGAAGAGATGACCACGGATGAAATGGCCGCGAACACGACATCGATCAAATTGCTGTTGACAGCTGGGGAGGCGGCAACTGCGTTGGGTATCGGTCGGACGCTGCTCTATCACCTCACGATGACCGGGCAATTGCACAGCATCAAGGTGGGTGGCGCACGACGATTTCCACTGCAATCTCTGCAGGACTATGTTGAGCGCCTCTGCTCGCTGGAACGTGTTGGGTAAGGAGCAAGGAAATGGCAAGCAAGCGCGGCAATAACGAAGGCAGCATAGCCAAACGCTCAGATGGCCGTTGGATGGCACGCATCACTCTCAGCAATGGTCGGCGCAAGACCTTTTATGCCAAAACACGCCAAGAGGCCGCACGACTCCTCGCGACCGCATTACGCGACAAGGATAAGGGACTGCCAATCGTGGGCGAACGGCAGACCGTCGAGCACTATCTCAGTGAATGGTTGCTACTCATAAAGCCGACCTTGCGCGAGAGCGCCTGGCAACGCTACGAGGAGTTGGTACGGCTACATATCACGCCGAGCATTGGCTCGGTTATCCTGTCGCGACTGACCGCCCAGCAGTTGAATAGCGTGTATGCTACTAAACTCGAGGCAGGTCTCTCAGCAACAACGGTGAATTATCTTCACCGCACCTTGCACAAAGCGTTGGCGGATGGATTGCGCGCGGATCTGGTTCAGCGCAATGTGGCTGACCTGGCCACACCACCCCGCAAGGCTGAGCGCCAGATGTCGGTCTTGACGGTTGAACAGGCACGCACTTTCTTGGCAGCCATTCGTGGCGATCGACACGAGGCCCTCTATGTTCTGGCGATCACGGCAGCGATACGGCAGGGCGAACTGCTCGCCCTACGCTGGCAGGATCTTGATCTCGAGGGTGGCTTCGTGCAGATTCGGGCCTCGCATCGGCGCATGAAGAGACGCTTTGTGGTCACCCTTCCGAAGACCGCTCGCGGCAGGCGCAAGGTCGCTCTCACCCAGCTCGCTATCGATGCGCTCTGCCGGCACCAAGAATCCCAGGCACTCGAGCGACGTGCGGCAGGAACTGCTTGGCAGGACAACAATCTGATATTTCCCAATGAAGTCGGCGAGCGCATGGATGGTCCCTATGTCTATCGGTACCACTTCTTGCGCCTCCTGGAGCGAGCGAATCTGCCGCGTATTCGTTTTCACGACTTGCGCCATAGCGCGGCGACACTACTTCTGCTGCAGGGCGTCCACCCCAAAGTGGTATCGGAGATGCTGGGACATTCCAACATTAGCATCACTCTTGATCTCTATTCGCATGTGCTCCCGGAGATGCAGCGAGATGCGACGAACGCGCTCGATAAACTGTTAGGCGAATAGAAGTGGTTCCAAACCAAGTGCATTCAACCAGAACGACTCACTGGTAATATTGCCTCGGTGGTACCTCAACTGGCCAGGCAAATGCCGCGAGAGTTGCCTGCGCCATCTGTCGCACGCGTTCCCAGCGACTGTCAGCGAGAAGCGCTTCATCCGTCCAGAACGCCACATCATTTTGATCGCCGCTATGGGCATCGAAAAAGGCACTGAGCTTTTGAAGTGCTCGCGTCTGCTCAGCAGTTAATGTCACGTAAGTGCGGACGCATCTTGCCCAATGCTCGAAATCGCGCGCCATCTCAGCTTCAATGTCGTAATTGATGGGCGGCAAGAAGTGATCGATTTGATCCTGGGCAGGTGCCGCCAGCAGTTGCAAAAAGAAGCGCAGATTTGCTGGCACGCCCTCTTCGGGCGAGTCACAAGCTACCCCATCCACGATGGTTCCAAATTTGCCCATCACTCTCCCTCACGCCACAAGTGGTCGCTGCATAGTGTTTTCTGGGTTGGTGTCAACGTTGGTGTCACGCGGGACAAAAAGGGGTACAGATGCCAAGCCTCATCAACTGGGCAGAACTTCTTAGGCGGCATAGAATCAGGCTTCTATTGGTAGGGCGGGTGGGACTCGAACCCCCACTCCACTTTCCTCGAAGCGGATTTTAAGTCCGCTGTGTCTGCCATTTCACCACCGCCCCAGGCGCGGACAGGCGCGTATCTGTCCGCCAGCATACCACACCTTCCCTCACCTGAACCAGCGATTCGCCACTCCGTTCCTGGCGCTGCCCGCTAGTTGACACCGCCAGCCTGCAGGGGCATACTGCCGGAAGGAAGCAGATAGGGCATTCATAGTGGTGGTTCTTCGTGCGTCATTGACGGACGATGATTATGGAAGGAGCTGTAGCGATGGCATGGTGGCAGTTCTGGCGACGCTCTGGCGACAGAGAGGATACAACCACTGGCAACGCAAGGCAGGGCCCGATGATGGGGCGCTTGTTTCTGCGCGACGTGCCATATGTCTTGCCGAAGGATATGGGCGAGGTCAACCGGCTCGACTTTCAGCACTTCATGATGCGCTCGGCGCTTCGTGGCAACTACGCCGCGCCCATCGGCACGCCAGACAGCATTCTGGATGTGGGTAGCGGCACCGGACGCTGGGCTATCGAGATGGCGACACTCTTGCCACAGGCCAGCGTCGTCGGGATCGATGTGGCCGCGCCCCAACCGGATGAGAGCGCTGCTGGTGCCATCCCGCAGCCCGCCAACTACCAGTTCGTGACTGGCAATATCCTCGAAGGGCTGCCCTTCACCGATGGGAGTTTTGCCTACGCGCATCAGCGCTACATGATCGGAGCGATCCCTCGCGACCAGTGGCCGCGTACCGTTGCGGAACTCGTGCGCGTGGCGCGACACGGCGGCTGGATCGAGCTGGTGGAGGCTGGCACATCACAGGGCGGTGGCGCGGCCCTGGCGAAAGTGGATGGGTGGGTGGCCTCGGTGCTGGCGCGGCGTGGGCTGGATATCCACCTTGGCTCCCATTTGCAAGAGTTCCTGGAAGGCGCGGGCGTCAGCGCCATCACCGTGCGCGAGGTCAACCTGCCGATGGGAGCCTATGGCGGCCGCATCGGCACGCTGGTCGAGTCGGACTACTTCGCCGCGGTGGATGCCATGCGTGCCCCGGTGATAGCGCTCGGCATGGCGACGGAAGAGGAGTACGACCGCACCGCGCGGGCCGCGCGCCAGGAGGTGCAGCGGGGCAGGTGCATCTTCCCCGTCTATGTCGTCTATGGTCACCGACCGTAGCTTACAGACGACCGGAGACCCAGGATAGCGTATGATGCTATGCTACCAGCACGGACGCCGCGCCGAGTCTTTTGGCCGTGCGGCCCCGAAGCACCTTTGTCCCGCCGTCTGAGGAGGTATCTTGCGTGCCTGATCCCACACCCGAAGCTGCTCCGCCGCCGATGCATACGCGCGTCACCGAGCTATTTGGCATCCGCTATCCTATCATCCAGGGCGGGCTGGCGCACCTCGCTTTTTCCGGGCTGGCTGCCGCCGTCTCCGAGGCAGGCGGGCTTGGTCAGATTGGTATGGCCTGTTTCGAGACGCCAGAGGAGATGCGCGCCGATATCCGCAGGCTGAAAACGCTAACCAGAATGCCATTCGGCGTCAACTTCCCGCTGGGCCATATACCCGTCGAGCCGTTCGTCGCCGTCGCGCTGGAAGAGGGCGCGCACGTCATCTCGATCACCGCTGGCAACCCGGAGAACGTCCTGCGCCAGATTGCCACCAGTGGGGCGCATCCGCTGCCAAAGACGATGGTGCTGGTCGCCGGCACACGCGCCGCCCGCAAGGCGCAGGATCTCGGCGCGGATGCGGTGATCGCGGTGGGCTATGAGGGCGGCGGCCATCTCGGGCGCGACGATGTGGGTACGCTGGTGCTGACGCCGAAGATTGTCGAGACGGTGAGCATCCCGGTGCTGGCGAGCGGCGGCATCATGGATGGGCGCGGCATGGCGGCGGGTCTGGCGCTGGGTGCGGATGGCGTGGAGTTGGGGACGCGCTTCATCGCCGTCCAGGAGTGTATCGCCCACCAGAACTACAAGGAGGCGCTGGTGGCCGCGACCGAGGCTGATACGGTTATCATCGAACGGACGATGGGCCGACCCGCGCGTGTCCTGCGGCGCGGGCCACTGGTAGAGCGCATCCTCGCCATCGAGGATGACCTGACCCGGCGCAATGCCAGCCGCGAAGAGGCATTCGAGGCTTTGTATCCTCTCATTCGTGGCGAGGTGAACAAGGCAGCGGCCATCGAAGGGCGGCTCGACGACGGCTTCATCTGGGCAGGCGAGGGCGTCGGCCTGATCCGCGACATCCCAACTGCCCGCAAGTTGATTGAGCGAATGGTGCGCGAGGCCAGCGCGGCTACCGAGCGCACGCTCGGCACGTTCGGGTGAGACTGCTATAGGGCCGACATCCTGGCAACCGTGGATGCACCAGCGCCATCATGTATCCTGCAACCCGTCGAGCTGGTAGACCTGGAGCGGCAGCGTCTTGCCTTTGACTACGAGCGGATCGAGCGCGTGGGCAACTATCTGCGGGGCAACGGCGGCATAGGTCGCGGCGCTGAGGATGATCTGGTCGGCGGCGCCCGCCTGGAGCCGCTGCGCGATGTTCACCGCGTCGCCAATCGCCGTGTAATTCTGCAGACGCTCACGCGAGCCGATATTGCCGACGACCGCCAGCCCGGTATGCACGCCGATGCCATAGTGCACCGATTCGGCGTCTGGTGGCAGCGCCGCGTGGTGCCGCTGGAGCGCCGCGCGCATCGCCCAGGCCGCCCGTACCGCCCGCGCCGCATGGTCCGGCTGAGCCAGCGGCGCGTTGAAGATCGCCATCAGCGCATCGCCGATAAACATCGTCAGCGTGCCCTCTTCGTGCCAGATCGCCTCCGTCAGAATGTTGAGATAGTCGTTGAGGATGCGCACCAGTTCCCCTGGCGCAATCCGTTCGGCCAGCTGGGTGTAGCCGCGAATATCGGCGAAAAGCACCGTTATCTCGCGCGTCTCGCCGCCCAGGTTGATGGCCGACGAATCCGCCAGCAACTGCCGCACCACCGCTGGATGCACATAGCGCCCGAAAAGCTGCTGAATCTCCTCGGTCTGGCGCTGGCTCCGGCGCAACTCGGTCAGGTCATCCACCACCATCGCGACGCCCAACGGCTCGCCCTGACCATCGCCCGCACGCAATGGCGAGACGTTCAGCCGCAGACACACCTCACCACGCTGGGGCAGTGATCGCGTCACCTCATGCCCCAGCGTCGCCGCCGCACCGTTGATCGCCTGGAAGAGAATATGCGCAAGCGTCGGGTCGCCGATGCTCGCCAGCACCTCCTGATACGACCGCCCGATGGCCCCGGACGCGACGAGATTGAAGATGCCCTCAGCGGCCCGATTAAACGTCGTCACCATGCCAGCCGTATCTGCGGTAATGACGCCGCTGGCAATGGAGGCGTAGATGTTCTCCATGTAGGTTTTCATCGCGGTGATTTCGCGCACGTGGGCGCGCAGATCCTCGAAGAGCCGGGCATTGTCGATAGCGATAGCCGCCTGATTGCAGAAGGCGGCAAGCAGATCGAGGTGCGCGTTGTCGAAGAGCGCACGCTCCGTCCGGCTATCCACGTAAACGACGCCCACCGCGCCGCCACGCACTCGTAACGGCGCGCACATCACCGAATGGATGCCCTGGATCACGACACTCTCATGCTGGCGCAGCCGCTCATCCATCTGGGCGTCGGTCGTCAGCAGCGGGCGCTGGCGCTCCCAGACATCGCGCACGATATTACGGCTCAGCCCAAAGTCACCCTGGGCCAGAGGGCGGCCATCCGCTCCGCGCGCAGCGGCGAACCGCAACTCGCCATCGGCTTCGTCGCGCAGCATCAGGAAACCGCGCTCGGCGTGTACCACATCGATGAGCTGGTCGAGCACGCGGCTCAGCACGTCGTCAAGGTCGAGCGAAGTGTTGAGGTCCTGCGCAATCTGGTAGAGCACCGACAGCCGCTCGCGCTCATCCTGGAGCGCCGCGACGTTATCCTGCGCGGTCTGGACCGAGGAATTGAGCCGCTTGAGCGCATGCTCCAACTGCGCCAGGCGAAGATCGGCGGCACGCGCGGTTTCAAGCGCCTCCGCCAGCAGCCGGGTGCGTGGATCGCTCAGATTGGCGGAGAATTGCCCCTCGGCGGCAGGCTCAAGCGAACCGGCGAGGCGGTGCATGGCGGCGGCGATTTCCGCCAGCCCGGCGGCAATCGAGGCGACATCCTGCCGCGCGCGCGCCTGGGCAGCGCGTGCCACGCCCGCGACGTGCGCCGCCTGCGATGGCTCGCCCAAATGCGTGACGAGCGCCCCTTCATCGTCGAGTGTTGGCGTGGGAATCGACGATGGCGGTGGTGGCGGTGGAGTATCGTCGGGCAGCGTCAACCCTCTGCTGGCCGCGCCCGAACCAGCCCCCATGCCCAGCACCACTGTTGGCTCGTCGTCGAGATTGGGCGCGTCGTTGGGAACCGGTCCAGGTTGCTGGCCGTCGGTGGAGTCTTGTGATGTCGCCATAACATTCCGATCCGTGTGAGCGTCTGTGCGTCAGCGCGGCGTAGCGCCGTCATCCGCGATCATCGCGTGGTGGCGCATTGTGACATGCGGGGCGCATCCATCGGCGCGAGCGCATGCCACAGGGAAAGCGGTACAACGAGTATACCATGAAGGTGAGCGTCCTGTGTATCCCGCCGGTAAGCCGGGTGTAGAGCCACGTCTGGTTTCCCCTCCCTTATAGGGAGCTGACGCGCGAAGCGGTGGCCTCGGAGCGTGCGTCAAGCACGCGCAGCGCCAGCATCCCAACGGGAGGGGGTTAGGGGGAGAGGGCCGCGAAGCGGGAAAATGACTGCTACAGCGCCTCGAAGATGGCTGCGATTCCCTGGCCACCGCCGATACAGAGCGAGGCCGCCCCATAACGGAGGCCGTTGCGACGCAGCTCATTCACCAACGTCATCGCCAGGCGCGTACCGCTGGCGGCAAGCGGATGGCCGAGCGAGATCGCGCCGCCATGCACGTTGGTCTTCTCGCGGTCCAGGCCGAGGTCTTGCTCGACGGCCAGATACTGCGCCGAAAACGCCTCATTCACCTCGACGCGGTCCAACTGGTCCAGCGTCATGTCCGCGCGCTTGAGCGCCTGACGGATGGCTGGCGCTGGCCCGATGCCCATGATGTCCGGCTCGACGCCGACGATGCCCCACGAGACGATGCGCGCCAGGGGCGTCAGCCCGCGCTGTTTTGCCACCGCGCCCGTCGTCAGCACAACCGCCGCGCCCGCATCGTTGATGCCGCTGGCGTTGCCCGCCGTCACCACGCCGCCCTTCTTGAAGCGCGCGGGCAGCTTCGCAAGCGCCTCCATCGAGGTCTCGCGGATACCCTCATCCTGGTCGACAACCGTCTCGCGGCCCTTGCGGTCGGTCACGGTCACCGGCACGATCTCATCCGCGAACAGACCGCTCTGCTGGGCCTTACGCGCCTCCACCTGGCTACGCAGGGCATAGGTGTCCACCTGCTCGCGCGAAATAGAGTATTTCTCGGCCAGATTCTCGGCGGTGATCGCCATGCCGCAGCCAATGTAGCTATCGGTCAGCGCCTCCCAGAGATAGTCTTCGAGCGGATGCTCGCCCAGCGCAAGGCCGGTGCGCGCGCCGCGAATGACAAATGGCGCCTGGGTCATGTTCTCGCCGCCGCCCGCCAGCGCGATGGTCCCCTCGCCCAGCAGCAGCGACTGCGCCGCCGAGACGATGCCCTGCAAGCCGGAGCCACAAAGGCGGTTGACGGTCAGCGCGGGTACCTCAATCGGTACGCCCGATTTGAGGGCGACGTGGCGCGCGAAATAGATCGCGTCGGCGCTAGTCTGCATGACGTTGCCAAAGACCACCTGATCGATATCGGTGGGCGACACCCCGGCGCGCTCGATGGCAGCTTTGGCGGCGGTGGTGGTCAGATCGATGGCGGAAATATCCTTGAGCGACCCCATGAATACGCCAAAGGGCGTGCGGGCGCCGCTCAGGAGAACGATGTCGCGATCTTCGAGAGTCATTGGTGTACCGTTCCTGTTCTGGCGCCCAGCGAGCGCCTGTCTCAAGCTAACGCCCGTTAGCGCTTCTCCGCGTACTCGCGGAAACCCTTGCCTGTCTTCATGCCATAGCGACCCGCCTGCACCATGCGGCGCAGCAGCGTCGGCGGCGCGTAGGCCGGGTCGGGATACTCGTGGTAGATCGCCTCGGCGGCGTAGAGGGTGGTATCCAGTCCAACATAGTCCAGTAGCTCGAAGGGGCCCATTGGGTAGCCACAGCCGAGCTTCATGCCTGTGTCGATGTCGTCCATCGTGGCCAGGCCGTTCTCATACATGCGCACGGCGGAGAGCATATAGGGGATGAGCAGGAAGTTGACGACGAAGCCCGCGGTATCCTTGGCGATGATCGGCGTCTTGCCGAGCGATTGCGCGAACTCGCGCAGCGCCTCGGTCGTCTCGTCGCTGGTGGCGATGGTGCGCACGATCTCGACCAGCTTCATCACCGGCGCCGGGTTGAAGAAATGCAGCCCGGCGATATTCTCCTGTCGCTTTGTCACCGACGCCATCTCGATGATGGGCAGCGACGAGGTGTTGCTGGCGATAATCGCGCCCGCTGGTACGATGCCGTCCAACGCCGAGAAGAGCTTCTTCTTCTCATCCATATTCTCGATGATGGCCTCGATCACCAGATCGCGGTCGGCGAAGTCCTGCATATCCAGTGTGCCACGGATGTGCCCACGATACTCGCTCGCCTGCTCCTCGGTAATCTTGCCCTTCTTCGTCAGCATGTCCCACGCGCCGTTGATGCGTCCCATGCCGCGGTCCAGCAGCTCCTGCGACACCTCGGCCAGCAGCACATCATAGCCCGCCTGCGCCGCCGTCTGGGCGATACCGCTGCCCATCAGGCCGCCGCCGACCACACCAACCTTCTTGATCGCCATTGATCGTGACCCTCCTCGGATATCATCTCGTCTCTCTCGTCTCGAATGAGCGCGGTGCGCGCCAGACTGTATTGTACCGCGAACAAAGTTCTGTGCAAAATCGCGGAAAGCCGACGTATATCATTTTAGAGGGATAATCCACAAAGGCGCACAGGAGAGCGCCAGAGCCTGTAGGCAGTCACGTATGTCGTAGCGCGTAGGACGTCTCCTTTCCAGCCATGGAATCAGGCATGCTTTTTGCTAGGAAGTCAGCACACGGGCCAAGACGCCCCTGCTCAGTGTTTGAGCGTCTCTGTAGCGCGAGGGTTGCACCGGCTTATCACCTGAACGGTCTGAACGTGATAGCCGTGAACAGAGAGGGAAACCAATGGCACACACAGATGAACTCGAGGAGAAAGCCTCACAGGAAGCAGCGATTGAAGATCTCGTCTCGGATTTCCAGAAGCATGGCGTGAGTCGGCGCGCCTTCATCCAGCGTGCCGTGGCGCTCGGCCTCTCGCTCAGCGCCGTCTCGGCGTTGCTGGCGGCCTGCGGCAGTTCCACCAGCGCAGGCAGCAACCTTCCCACCAACACCACGAAGACGTTAAACCTCTTGACAACCTGGGGCGGCGAAGAGCAGGACTCCTTCAAGGCAGTGGTTGCGCCCTTTACCCAGTCGAGTGGCATCAAAGTCAATATCACCGCAACCCGCGACGTGAATGCGCAGCTAACCATTCTGCTCCGAGGCAACAATCCCCCAGACATCGCCATTCTGCCGAACCCTGGCAAAATGCAGGAGCTGGCCGCCCAGCACCATTTGCTCGCGTTCAACAGCTTCATGGACATGAGCCAGGTCCAGAACGACTATGCAGCATCGTGGATCGACCTCGGCTCGTACAACGGGAAGTTGTACGCCATCTTCTTCAAGGCGGCCAACAAGGGAACCGTCTGGTACAACCCCACGCAGTTCCAGAGCAACAACTACACGATCCCAGGCACATGGCAGGATATGATTACCCTGTCGAACAACATCGCCTCATCGGGTAAGTATCCCTGGTCAATGGGTGTGGAAAGCGGCGCGGCCAGCGGCTGGCCATCGGCGGACTGGGTCGCGCAAATCTTCGCCAACCAGTCTGGCCCAGCCCAGTATGACAAGTGGGTCGCCCACACTATCCCCTGGACCGACGCCAGCGTCAAGAACGCGTTCGAGTATTTCGGGCAGATTGCCCACGGCAACCATTACATCAATGGCGCGCCACAGTCCATTCTGGCAACCAACTTCCAGCCCGCCAGCTTCCTGCCCTTTGATTCGCCACCGAAGGCATACCTGTTCTATCTGGGCGACTTCACCGAAGGGTTTATCACCACCCAGTTCCCGAAGGCGAAGCCAGAGACCGACTTCAACTTCTTCCCGTTTCCGACGATCAACGACCAGTACAAGGGCGCAGTTACCGTCGGCGCTGACGTGGTAGTGGCGATGAGGGACGGCGACTCCATCCACCAGTTGGTGAAGTATCTGGCGACGGCGGGAGCGCAGGAAATCTGGGTCAAGCGCGGTGGCTTCACGGCCGTCAACAAGAACGTGCCTGTGAGCGACTATCCAGACGCGGTAGCGCAGGCGTCGGTCAAGATGCTCACCGCCGCGCCCATCGTCAAGTATGGCGCGGGCGACCTGATGCCCGCCCAGGTACAGACAGCCTTCTGGCAGGGGCTACTTAAATACATCCAGGACGCGAGCCAGCTCAACAGCGTGCTCAGCAGCATCGAGTCCACCGCTGTCTCGGCGTATCATTGATTCCCCACCTGATTACCAGGTACCGCGGACGTGGGCCAACACCCCACGTCCGCCTGGGAAGGGGCCACGCTATGGCTATCACTGCTACTCAGGAGCCATCGGCTCAAGGAAAACGACCGCCATTTGGCGCCAAAACACGCGACGCGCTCATCGCCTGCATTTGGATCGCTCCGGCGGTGGCGTTTGTGGTGGTATTCCTGCTCTATCCTGTCATCTCAACAATCTGGACCAGCCTGTTCAACTTCGACTCAACGGAGTTCGTCGGCCTGGGGAATTTCCAAAAGATCTTCACCAGCCCCGATACGCTCATCGTGCTGCGCAACAACCTGATCTGGCTGGTTCTGGGCACCGTGGGGACGGTCGCGCTCGGACTGATTATCGCCGTGCTGGTGGACCGCGTGCGCATCGAGAGCTTTGCCAAGGCGGCGATCTTTATCCCCATGGCGATCTCGTTTGTGGGCGCGGGTGTCATCTGGAAGTTTGTCTACGATTACAATGCCTCAGGTGACCAGATTGGCCTGCTCAATGCGTTTATCACCAGGCTTGGTTTCCAGCCGCAGGCGTGGCTCGTCGGCGTCGGCAACAATATCGCGCTGATCGTTGTCTATATCTGGATGTGGACCGGCTTCTGCATGGTCATCCTCTCGGCGGCGCTTAAAGGCGTGCCCACCGATGTGCTGGAGGCCGCGCGGGTGGATGGCGCGGGTGAGCTCTCGATCTTCTTCCGCATCATCGTGCCGATGATTAGCCCGACAATTGCGGTGGTTGCGACGACGATGATCATCAACCTGCTCAAGATTTTCGACATAGTCTATGTGATGACAGGCGGCAACTTCAATACCAGTGTCGTCGCCGTCGAGTTCTATAACCAGCTGCTCATTTTCAATGACAACGGCATCTCCAGCGCGCTGGCGGTCGTCTTGCTGGTAGCTATCGTGCCGATCATGATCTTCAATGTCCGTCGATTCCGCATCCAGGAGGCGCAGCGATGAGCGGCATAGGCAAGAATCCAGCCTCCCCGGCGGATATTACAACCGATACCGATATTGACCTGACGAGCAACAAACCCAGTGCTCTGGCGCAGCCCACCACCCGTTCGCTCACCCCGCGCGAGCAGTTGATTCGCAGCATCAATAGCGGGCTACTGACCTTCCTCGTAGTCGTAATCGCGTTGCTCTGGTCGGTACCCACCTTTGGGCTGTTCATCAGCTCGTTTCGCACTCCCGCCGCCATCCACAGCACTGGCTGGTGGGAGGGTCTGGTGCCGCCGTGGCGCTTCACCCTTGAAAACTACCAGAATGTGCTGAAGACACAGGATTTCGGTACGGCGTTCATCAACAGCCTGATCATCTCGATACCGGGGACGATCATCCCGGTGCTGGTGGCCGCCTTCGCCGCCTATGCCTTCGCCTGGATGCATTTTCCGGGGCGCGACTGGATCTTCCTGGCGATTGTGGCGCTGCTGGTCGTGCCGATTCAGATGACCCTGATCCCTATCCTTGGACTTCTGACTGGGGTCGGGCTGACGGGCAGTTTCATCGGCATCTGGCTGGCGCATACGGCATACGGATTGCCGTTCGCGATCTACCTGCTACGGAGCTTCTTTGGCGCGCTGCCGGGCGACCTGATGGAGTCGGCGCGTATCGACGGCGCGTCGCATCTGCGCATCTTCTTCCGTATCCTGCTGCCGCTGGCGGTGCCGTCGCTGGCCTCGCTGGTAATCTTCCAGTTTATGTGGGTCTGGAACGACCTGCTGGTGGCGCTGGTATTGCTGGGCGGCGCGCCCGACCACGCGCCAATGACGGTGGCCATCGCCAACCTGGTCAACTCGTTCGGCACCAACTACGAGGTGCTAACCGCCGCCGCCTTCATCTCGATGGCGCTGCCGCTGGTGATCTTCTTCAGCCTGCAACGCTACTTCGTGCGCGGCATTCTGGCTGGCTCGGTGAAGGGATAGCTGACCGACCTCTCCCCCTACCCCCTCTCCCAATGTGGAGAGGGGGAACTATAATGGTGAAGTTAGTGGTACAGCACGTTCGCGGCATGAATGCCGCGGCTAATCCTAACCTGCACTTGCCACCAGTCCTCGCGCACGATCAGATTGAGCCGTTTGCCCTACTTGAATCGTGGATAAATCAATGACCACACCAGCGCAACAAATCCCTGTCGCCTTGGAAATTGGCAAGACACGAACTTTCGCCTCGGCGTTGGACTGGCCTGGATGGACACGCAGTGGCCGCGACGAAGCAGCGGCGCTCGGAGCGTTGCTTGCGTACGGGTCACGGTATCAACGCGCGTCGCGCTCGGCGCAGGCCAGCTTCAACGCGCCCACCAACCTGGATGCATTCAGGATAGCTGAACGATTGCCAGGTGGCTCAGCGACTGACTTTGGCGCGCCTAACGTTGTGCCTGCGGCTGATGCGGAGGCGGTGGATGCTGCGGAGCTTGAACGCCTCCAGCGTATCCTGAGCGCATGCTGGAAGGCGTTCGCGGAGGTAGTCGAGTTGGCCGGCGATAGACCTCTGCGCAAGGGGCCGCGCGGCGGTGGGCGCACTGCCTTACAGATAGCCGATCACGTCATTGAGAGCCACTACAGCTACCTGCGAAGAATTTACTGGCACGAGCCGCATGAGAAAACGGCTGATGTTCCTGCCATGATAGAGGCCGTTGACCGCGTGGACGAACAAGCGCTCGCATTTGCTACATCAGATGAGATGCCAGCGGCGGGTCCGCGCGGTGGCGCATTGTGGAGGCCGCGCTACTTCGTCCGCCGGGCCGCCTGGCATATCCTCGACCACACGTGGGAAATCGAAGACAAACTCGAACCGCAATTGCTAACACCCAGATGATTGTGCACGAGAGCCATGATGAAGTAGTCATGGCTACCTATGCCGCGGCGCTGTTTCACGTCTCATTCACGCCGGCCACAAAGCCCGCGCAGGCGGGCTTTGTGGCCGAGCGCCGTGAGGCCCATAGGCGCGGCTTCAGCCGCCAGCCCGTTCTAAACCCCAAAATACGCGCGCCAGGCGGCGGCCACAGCACGCATCTTCGCCCCGCCCTCCATCTGGCGCAGCGCGGGTGGAATCCATGACGCCGTGCTCGCGGTATGGGCACGGAGCGTACCCATCACCTGAAAATAGACCTCCATATTGGCGGGGAAAAGCAGCGGCTCGCGCTTGCCCGAACCGTCTTGCGTCGTGTCGAGGTAGAAATAGTGACCCTGCTCGGCGTACCACGCGCGCAGAGCATCAGGCGAAAGGGCGGCAGTTCCGATGCTCCTGACCTCCTCGGCGAAACCGGAATTGGCCGCGCCCAGCGGCAGCGCGTGCAGGTGCGCGTGAAAAACCGTCTGGCGGAAGACGCCATGCTCGAAGAAGATCGGCGCGCGATACGTGGCCGTCAGAAAGTCCGTGACGCGCTCCCGGAGATCCAGCGCCTCACCATCGAACTCCACTGGCAGCGCGCCATAACAGGCGTAGTGATCGCGCGGGACGATCAGCAGGTGTCCCTCGGCGAGTGGCGCGTGATCGGCAATGACCAGAAAATGGTCCGTCTCCTCAAGCACCACGTCGAGGGCGTCATGCGCGCAGAAGACGCAGCGGCGATCCGGGGTTGGCGTTGCATGGGCAGTGGACGATGTCATCCAGACGATCCTTGGCAGTTATTGGCTCGAGCTCGAACGCGCCATATCGCCGAACAGGTTGCGCAGCCCTCCCCCAGTCGTACGTGTCGGCTGCCACGGCGGCAGATCGGCTGGCGGCGGAGTCCCGGCGCTCGGTTTCGGTATCGCGCCTCGCTGGCGTGCGAGTGGCGCAACGAGCGCATTGTTCGCGGGCGCGGGCGATTGCTGGTCAACCGGCGCGAAATGCGGCCAGGGCACCGGACGCGCATCCGAGAACGGCCACGGCTTCGAGACGCGCAACACCAGAATCGCCAGCGGGATGCAGAGCAGGAAGACGATAATCGCGGTCCACTGCGCCTGCTTCAAGCCACTGATGCCAAGGAACGGCGTGGTCGGCTCTGTCGTGCGGAAGTAGAAGACGGCGAACTGGCTGATGGCATAGAGCGCCAGATAGACCGTGAAGAAGAGCCCGGCGCGCACCTTCGGCAGCCGATGGCGGAGCGGCCAGAGCAGCGCCAGCGCCACCAGGTTGAAGAGAATCTCGTAGACCTGGGCGGGCTGAAATGGCACACCCAGCGTCACAAAGGTGTTATTAGGGTTGAGATAGACCAGCGCCCACGGCAAGATGTGCGGGTCTGATACATACGCGAAGCACGGCCCGCTGAGATTGGAACAGACGCCGGGGGGCAGCGTGACGGCCCCGCCAGCGGCTTTGCCGAGGATATCGCCGTTGACGATGTTGCCGAAGCGTCCGAAGATTTGCCCGACCGCCGCGAAGAGCGCGCCGCCGTCCAGGGCAATCCAGCGATTCAATCCGTAGCGCGGCGCCAGCAGGAAGGCCATGCCCGCGCCGCCGAAAATCGCGCCAAAGAAGGCCATGCCACCGTTCCAGACCGCGATGATATTGATCGGCTTGAGCAGATAGTTCTCGACCAGATTAGGCTGCTGTAGGACGAAATAAAGCCGCCCGCCGACCAGCCCGCCGATGGCTGCCCAGATAAACAACCCCCATAGCTGATCCTCGTGGATGCCCTCGCGCTTCGCCCATCGCATGACAACCGTGAGCGCAATGGCGATGGCGACTACATAGGCGATGCCGTACCAGTGGACGGCGAACGGGCCAAAGCGCACCAGAATCGGGTCAAGGTTCAGAACGAAATATGCCAAAGGGAAATGATTCATCCCTGCTATTCCTCTCCCTGCGTGGCTCGTTATCGCTTCCCCCACGGGGCGCTCCGCCACGCCTGTCATCTGACATTATCGGAGAGCGAGCCAGCCGCTGTCAACGAGTGGGACGGCGCGCGCACATCCCGCGCACATTCCACATACATGAAGAACATCAACGATTTGCCATACAATGCACAATGCATAACGCGCGACGATTGCCAGACCATCGGCTACTGTCCATGATATACCAGCGATACCAGCGCCATAATCGGCCACAGCCCGGTTCCGTTCAGGATTTTAACCCGTCAGGAGCGCTCTATGGGAGACGAATCAGTTGTCGAGGGATTTGCCGTCGGCGCGCTGGCCGCGAACTGCTATCTGATCGTTTGCCCACAAACACAGGCGGCGATGGTAGTTGATCCGGGCGACGAGGCCGAGCGGATTCTGGCGCGCATTCGCGAGCGCGGCGCGACGGTGGTCAAGATTTTGCATACACATGGCCATTTTGACCATATCAGCGCGACCGAGGCGCTGCTTGCCGAGCTGGATGCGCCCGTTCCAGTGCTGGCGCATCCAGCGGATGGTTATCTGTACACCCAGGAGGCCCGCGGCTGGGGGGAGCAGTTTGGCTATCCCCTGCCAGAATTGCTGACCTTGCCGGATAGTACTATCACAGACGGTACGTTGGTAGAGGTGGGTACACTAAGGCTGCGGGCGATTGCTACACCAGGTCACACGCCCGGCAGCATCTGTCTGTTGCATGAGCCACAAGGCACATCGGACGCGGTTGATGCTGAGGAGGCGCGTGAGGGCGCATGGTTGCTTTCGGGCGACACGCTCTTTCGGCGTGGCATCGGCCGGACCGATCTGCCTGGAGGCGACGAGGATGCCATTTACGAGAGCATCCTGACACGTCTCTATCCGCTGCCAGCCGATCTGCTGGTCCTTCCGGGTCACGGAGGAGCCACCACCATCGGCGAAGAGCGGTGCATGAATCCATTCGTGCGCGGGGGCTGAATCGGCCACCGCCTGGTGTGCATGAACGTGTGGTCGCGTCGTACCAGCGCCGTTACCAGCCTGGGAGCCGCTAGTTTCACCTGGTGAGAGGGGTAGGCTCACTCTACTCCCTCGCTGTTATGCTGTCGTACGCTGGAACATCTTTGCGGAACGCGAAGTACGTCGCTTAAAGAGGTCGTTGAGGAAATAACTGGAATGAGCAAAATCTGTGTTGTTGGGACAGGGTATGTTGGCCTGGTCACTGGCACATGTCTGGCCGATCTGGGCAATCAGGTCACCTGCCTGGATGTGGTCGCGGCGAAGATCGAGCGATTGAAGGTCGGTGAGCTTCCGATCTATGAGCCAGGTCTTCATCCGATGGTCACACGCAATGTGGACGCGAAGCGGCTGCACTTCACGACCAGCTACGCAGAAGCGATGAAGGATGTCGAGTTCATCTTCATCGCGGTGAATACGCCGACGGTGCACGATGGCGACGGCGCGGATATGTCATATGTCGAATCGGCGGCGCGCTCGATTGCCGAGCATCTACGCAATGACGCGATCATCGTCAACAAGAGCACGATGCCGGTGGGCAGCGGCGATCTGGTGACGGCCATCGTCAACGAGCATCTGGTGGATACCTCGCTCAAGGTGTCGGTGGTCTCGAATCCCGAGTTCCTGCGCGAAGGCTCAGCCGTTCAGGATTTCCTCCAGCCGGATCGCGTGGTGCTTGGCTCGACGGACCGCGCGGCGGCCTCGAAGGTCGCGCAGTTGTATCACCCGGTGCGCGCGCCGATGGTTATCACTGACCTCTACACCGCCGAGATGATCAAATACGCCTCGAACGCCTTCCTGGCGACCAAGATTTCGTTCATCAACGAGATGGCGCGCATCTGCGACCGTCTCGGCGCCGATGTGAAGGAAGTCGCCGCCGGGATGGGCTACGACAAACGCATCGGGCGCGCATTCCTGGATGCTGGCCTTGGCTACGGGGGCTCATGCTTTCCGAAGGACGTGAAGGCGTTGGCGCACATGGCTGGCGAGGCGGGACTGCACCCGCAGTTGCTGGACGCGGTCATGAAGATCAACGACGACCAGCGTCATGTCGTCATCGACAAGCTGGAGCAGGAGCATGGCGGCCCTGGCAGCCTGGAGGGCAAGACGTTCGCGGTGCTGGGCCTGGCCTTCAAGGACAACACCGATGACATGCGCGAGGCGCCCTCGATCCACATTATCCGCTGGCTGCTGGAGGCTGGCGCAGAGGTGCGCGCCTTCGACCCGGTGGCGACCGAGACGGCGCGGCAGGTGCTGCCGAGCGCGGGCCTGACCTACTGTGAGGATGAGTACGAGGCCGCGCGCGGTACTTATGGCGTCCTCGTTATCACAGAGTGGAAACGCTTCAGGGATATTAACTTCGACCGGCTACGTGATGAGATGCTCCCGCGCGCGGAGGGGCGTGTGCTGATTGATGGCCGTAATCTCTACGACCCAGCCGAGATGCGCCGCCTGGGCTTCCGCTACCATGGCATCGGCCACGGGGTAGAACGCCGCAACGGCAATGGCAATGGTCACAGCGATGGGCGAGGCAATGGCGGGATCGCGGCGCGGGCAAAGACCGCGACGACCACTCGATCCGCGCGTCCGGTGGCTAAAGCCAAAGCAGCCAGCGGTAGTAATGGACGGGGCAAGTGACCACGGGAGACACCGAGTCTTCCCATGCTTCTGATGCGCCAGCGCGGTCTGTGGCGCCTGGCGAGCCGCTTTATCTACCAGCCGCGCCCGTGGCGGTGACCGTGGGCGTGGATCTGGTGGAGGTGGAGCGGCTTGTCCGCACGTGGGAGCGATTTGGCGACCACTTTCTCCACAAGGTCTTTACCGCGACCGAGCTAGACCAGGCGAAGGGGCGCGTCCATCGGCTGGTAGGGCGTTTCGCGGCCAAAGAGGCCTGCGCCAAAGCGCTGGGAACCGGCATCGGCGCGATTCGCTGGCATGATATCGAGGTCATCCGGCTACCCTCTGGCAAGCCTGGATTACAACTGCATGGAGCCGCGGCCGAGCGCGCGCGCCTGCTGGGACTCGTCGCCTTCGACGTCAGCATCTCCGATACCCACGAACACGCGATGGCGGTGGTCGTCGGCGTCGGCGCTACCGCATGATAGAATGCCACAGTAGCGCCTGGTGTCGTTGAAAGCAGGGTGGACCATGGCAATTGATGATGCTATTACTATTCACCTACCAGATGGCCTGTATCGCCGCCTGGAGCGGCTTGCCTCTCTGACAGGTCAACCGTTGGAGGGGCTTATTGTCAGGACATTGTCATCCAGTCTGCCGCCGCTTCCAGATGATTTGACCCCTACTATGCGGGATGCACTGATGGCGCTCGAAACACTGAGCAATGCTGAGCTTCAGCACGTCGCGCAAGCGACAATGCCGGACATCCAGTATGAGCGGCTTACCACGCTCCGCGAAGCGCAACGCGAACGCCCTCTCACGACAACCGAGCAGGCAGACCTCGATCAATTGAAGCAAGATGCCGATACACGTGTGCTGCAAAAGGCCTATGCCGGTGTGCTCCTCAAGTGGCGGGGGCGCAGGTTACCCTCGCCATTCGCATTTATCGACTCCTCAGAGACAGATACTGGAGCGACAGAGGAGCCTTGAGAAGTGTCGCGAACGTATATTTCCGCTGAGTTACGCCGACAGGTCCGTGTGGATTCGGAGGCACGCTGTGGTTATTGCCATGCACCAGAGGCCTTCCTGGGTATGCTGCTAGACATCGACCATCTCATACCGGAAGCATTGGGCGGCGAAACAATTCGTGAAAATCTCTGGCTGGCATGTTCTCGCTGCAATGATTTCAAGGGTGATCGTAGTGAGTCCCCAGACCCACTTACCAGTGAAAGTGCACCACTCTTCAACCCAAGAACGCAACGTTGGACCGAACATTTCTCATGGTCAGTTGCGGGCGAGCGAATTTTGGGCCGCACATCGATTGGCCGTGCTACACTCGAGGAGCTTCATCTCAACAATGAATTCATCATCGTCGCCCGTCAATTTTGGGTTGAAGCTGGCCGTTGGCCTCCGCTGGACGACCTGCCAGGCGATCCTCCGCTGACAGCGTCATAAACCGATCAGACCTACATCACTGCGGCGGGGGATTCTCCTCTTCGTCGTCCTGTTTGGGGACGGGTGGGTCGTTGGTGATCGAGATGATGACCGCGCCGAGCGTTGCCACCGTCAGCAGCACGATGGCCACGCCCCAGGGCGTATAGGCGCTGGCAGCGTCGGATACCTGTTGCTGATAGATACGCAGCCCCGCAAAATCGAGGTTGTTCAACTGGTCCTGCGAGAGGTTGAGTGGCGCCCAGGCCGTCCATGCCTTGAACGCGAACACGAGCGCCGCGACGGCTAGCACAATCGGCACGATGATCCGCTTGCGCCTCCACCATGGCACGCCCGTTGGCCGATAGAGCAACGCGATGCGCCAGGCGGCCAGCAGCAGCGCGGCGGCGCAGACCAGCGGCGAGATCACCCATAAGAGTACGCTGTTCGCTGCCATGGCTAGTCCGTCCCATCACTCACGAAGAACGCGCGCACGTCCTCGATCTCAGTCGTCCTGCGGGCTGGTGGCAGCGCGGCCAGTACCTCTCGTCCGTAGCTCTTGGTATAGAGCCGCTTATCCAGAATCGCCATCACGCCGCGGTCGTCGCGCGTGCGCAGCAGCCGCCCGATGCCCTGCTTCAGCCGCAGGATCGCCTGTGGCAGCACATACTCGCCGAACCAGTTGACGCCCGCCTCCTTCATCTTCGCGACACGCGCCTCATGCACCGGATCATCGGGCGGATCGAAGGGCAGCTTGTCGATCACCACCAGCGAGAGCGCCTCGCCCTGCACGTCCACACCTTCCCAGAAGCTCTTGAGGCCGAAGAGTACCGCTCGTGGGCTTCTCTTGAAGTCCTGCAGCAGCGCGATGCGGTTGAGGTCGCGCCCCTGCACCAGCACTGTATAGTTGTCGTCGCGCAACTGCTCCTCGATGCGCGCCAGTACGCCTTCGAGCGCGCTGAAGCTGCTGAAGAGCAGGAAAGCCCGCCCCTCCGACGCCTCGACCAGCGCCGCCATCTCGCGGGCAAGCTCATCCAGATAGGGACCGCTGGCCGCGCCAAAGGCTGGCTCCTGGCGCAGTCGCGGGACGTAGAGCAGCGCGTGTGTGCGGTAGTCGAACGTATGCGGCAGCACAATCTCGGGCGACTTGGGCAGCCCTACACGTTCACGGAAGAAGGTGAAGCGATTGTTGACAGCCAGGGTCGCCGAGGTGGCAATAGTTGGGATGCGGTCGAAAAGCTTCTCGCGCAGCAGGTCGGCGACCGAAAGCGGCGCAGCCGAGGCGGCAAGCTGGGCCTCACGACGGCGCCCGCTAACCTTCTCCAGATAATAGACGCGCTCGTCGGGCGCCTTCACGCCAAAGACGATACGCGCGTCTTTGGCGAGGCTGCGGGTGCGTTTGACCAGCTTCTCGTAAAGCTGCTCTTCTTTGCCCTCGACGGTGATGGGCCGGTTGCGCTGGAGGCTGGTCGCCAGATCGTCAATCGCCGAGGCGAGCGCAAGCCCCTCCTCCAGCGGTTCACTCAGGTGCTGGCGTCCCTTCGCGTCGGGTCGGGCGACGCGGGCGAGCGCATCCCACGCGCGCTGGTGGGCAGCCAGCGCCTCCTGTACGACCAGCGGATCGGCGTTCGCGCGCAACCGTTGCTGCGCGAGCAGGCTCTGCACGCGGCCAGGGGCAACAGTGACGGTGAAGGCGCGGGTCGCCTCTTCCTCCAGGTGGTGCGCCTCGTCGATGACGATCACATCGCGTTCGGGCAGTAGAAAGCCCTCCATCGCGGCATCGAGCAGCAGCAGCGTATGGTTGACGACGATCACCTGCGCCTGCCGGGCGCGCTCGCGCATCTCGCGGATGTAGCAGTCGTGGAAGTGGGGACAGTTGCGCCAGGCGCACTGGTCGCTATCGCCCGCGATACGCCCACGCAATTCGGTGCGCAAGGGGATATCCAGCAGATCAAGGTCGCCGTTCCACTCATTGAAGTCGCCCATCCGCTCGACCATCGCCTTGAAGGCAAGGTCGCCGGTCAACTGCTGGAACGATTCCTCCTCGGTGAAGCGGTCGAGGCAGAGGTAGTTACCCATCCCCTTGACCAGCGCCGCCTCGAACGGGGCGACGTGCTTCTGAACGAAAGGGATGTCTTTGTAGAATAGCTGCTCTTGCAAGGCTTTGTTGGCGGTGCTGATGAGCGCGACTCTGCCAGAGCGAATGATGGGAATGAGGTACGCGATTCCCTTGCCAGTTCCCGTTGTAGCCTCAGCTATCAGGTGGTCGCCCGATTCGAGCGCATCGGCGACACGCTGCGCCATCGTCACCTGTGCGGGCCGCTCCTCGTAGCCAGGAAGCGTCCGCGAAAGGACGCCACCATGCTCGAAGTCGGCCCGCACGATCTCACGTAGCGCTACGTCTACCTGTTCGTCGCTCGCCATCGCTCCGCCTGTCTGCCGCTGTCCTGGTCTGGGGGACATTTACCCGCCTGGCTAGTGTACCACGAGGGCGCCTCTTCGCGGGCATGCATCAGGTAATTCCGCTGGTGAGAAGACGAAGTGGAAGGCTACAGAGCGTGGAATGGAGCAGAGCAGTTGGTGGGCTGAGCGGATTGTGCGACGCCCAGCCCGTGTTTGCGTCACTCAGAGATAACGATTTGCCGCTGGTCAAAACTCGCCCAGAGCGAGCAGATTGCCCTCACTGTCTTTGAACCAGGCGCCCTTGCTTTCGCCAATCGTCGCGACAGCGTTGACGGTCTTCAGGCCCGGCAAATCATACTCCTCGAAGACGACGCCGCGCGCCTGAAGGTCGGCCACGTCCGCTTCGATGTCGTCCGTCAGCCAGGTCATCTGCGAGTGGTCTCCCGAAGAAGGCGTCTGTGAGGGAAACAGCAGAAACCGGGCGCCACCGCAGCGATAGAAGATGCCATCACGCGGGTCGGGCAATTCGGTCTCTGGAGTCAGCCCCAGCTTTTCAGCGTAGAATCGGCGCGCGCGCTCCATATCCGTTGCTGGAAGTGGCGTGTGAATAGGGCGATCTGACAGCATGACATCTCCTCCGTTGAGTGCGATAGTGAAGGAATTCACGATAGTCAGCCTCAACGTCTCCCACACACACATGCGCCGTCAACCGAAAATGTGCGTGCCGATAGTCGGCAGTGCTACGCACGCCCAGACGCAAGCGAGGCCGTTTCAGGAGTGGTTTTAACCGCCCCATTATTCCGGCAGCCCGCGCCGCAGCACCCGCAGCCAGTTGCCGCCAAGGATGCCCTCGACATCGGATTCGCTGTAGCCGCGCTCTTTCAGCGCGTCGCCGATGCGGCCCAGGTCGGCCACGGAGTCCAACTCGACGGGCGTGGACTCGACGCCCGCGCCGCCATCGAAGTCGCTGCCGATGGCGGAGTGACGCGCGCTGCCAGTCAACTGGCAGACGCGGTCGATATGCTGGACGACGGCATCCAGGTGGACGGGCACGCCGGAGCCGCGAACGTAGCCGCCGACGAGAAAAGCGTTGTGCAGCACCGCGCCAATGACACCATCACGCTCGGCCAGCGCGCGAATCGTCTCGTCGCTGAGTTGGCGGTCGGTTGGGACGTATTCGCGGCAGTTGGCATGGCTGGCGATCACCACGCCATTGAAGGCGTCCAGCGCATCCCAGACGCTCTGCTCCGCCAGGTGGCTGATATCGAGAATCATCCCCAGCGTCTCCATCTCACCCAGCAGCCCCCTGCCAAGATCGGTCAGCCCGCCCGGCATCCCGGTGCCACCGGCATAGCGTGTGCCTCGCCAGGCTGGCCCGACGATACGCAGCCCCTCGGCGTGCCACGCCGCCAGCTCCGACGGATCGCGCAATGGATCGGCGCCCTCCAGCAGCAGCGCGAAGCCTACCGGGCGCTCGTCGGGCATCGGCGCGGCCTGCCAGTCACTGACCAGCCCATCCAGCGCGGCGCGATCCGCCATGACACGCACGCCGGGGGTGGACTCGGCCAGTTCACTGTAGTAGCGGAGTTGCGCCAGGCCATCGTCCACCATCGCCTCAGCCTCACCGGGGAAGACAAAGATCGTCGCGCAGACCAGGCCTACACCACCGCGCCGCAGGTCTGGCAGGCCGATCATCGCCGTCTCAGAGTGATATGCGCCTGGCTCCCAGGTGGCGGCCTGCTCGATGGCGCGCGTCTCCGCGACGCTCCGGCGCACGTCGCGCCCGTGGTGCAGCACATTCGAGGCGATATCTTCATGCGCGTCGACGATGAACACTGGCGATTTCTCCTGTAGTTGATCGCTCTCGACCTTGAAAGGCCGGAGCAAGGCTGAGCGGGCCACGAATGGCCGACTCGTCCGTTGGGTGAGCAGGTCTGCGACGCATCCCTGACGGGCTTTTAAGCCTCCGCACGCGCTACTCCGGCCATTTATGGCCGAGAGCTCGTCGCGATTTCGCGGCCCAGGACGAAGCCGCGCGGCTCGATTAACTGGAAGCCGAACCACTCGTAGAGCGCGTGGGCGCGGTAGTTCTCCTCCTCCGTGTTGAGGACAATCTTCCAGACCCGGCGTTGCTGAAAATAGCGGACCGCCTCGGCCATCAGCCGCGTACCGACGCTCGTACCCCATGCGCGCGGATGCACCGCGATGCGCACCAGATAGCCAGTGACGGCGTCCATGGTGTTGAACTGGTAGCCAAGGATCCCTCGCTCGTCTTCGGCGACGACGAAGTACGGATACGTCTCGGCTACATCGAGTATATCAGCCGCGTCACGCTGCCAGAGCGGGGCGAAGCATGCCTGCTCCACGGTCAGCACGCCCGGCACATCATCAGGAGTAAAAGGACGTACCTGAACCTGCGTATTGCCCTCCGAGGGGATGGCGAAGTCGGTCTTGTCGTAGGAGCGCAACAGGCTGGTCAGTCTAAATCCGCGCTTCGCCAGACTATCGCCGAGCCAGTCGTTGTCGATGTCGCCGCCGGAGTAATAGAGCGATTGCGCGCCGCGTGCCGCCACCCGCCGCGTTATCTGCTCCAGCAGCGGATCGAGATACTCCTCGAAGCGCTCGCCCTGGCTCCAAGTGACGCCGAAGCCGCCCAGCCAGGCGCTGGGTGGCGCCAGCCAGTTGATGAGCAGGAAGGCTTGCAGCGTCCCGCCCGACACGCGACCAAGTGGCCCGACAGGCACGCTGAACGCGCCGACAGCGGGGAAGCGCTCGACCAACCGTGCGAGCTGGTCGAGGTCAAAGTGAAAGTGCACATACTCCGAGGTATCGAGAATATGCCGGATGCCGCCCTCATCGGAGGCATGCAGATCGCGCAGAGCCATCACATCCTGCTGCGTCACGCATACGCCTCCTTACGGATGTTTCAGACGCCCGCATTTCCACGCCGCGCGTGACGACCACCATTGGCGCTGGCGCCCGCTCGTGCGCGCGTCTCGGCTGGCTCGCGTACATCATGCGTGAGTGAAGTTCCTACGCCGCCGCTACTATACCCGTTGGTGATTGGCAGACGGCGGTCGCGGCCAAACGCCCGCTCGGTGATCTTCACGCCGGGTGGCGCCTGACGCCGTTTGTATTCGGCGCGCTCCACCATCTTCATCACGCGCTGTACCGTCACCGCATCGTAGCCCATATCCACAATCGCGGCGGGCGAACGGTCATCTTCGACATACGCCTGCAAGATGGGGTCCAGCACGTCATAGGGCGGCAGCGAGTCGGTGTCTTTCTGGTCGGGGCGCAGTTCCGCCGATGGCGGCTTAGTGATCGTGTTTTCAGGGATAAGGTCGCGGCCCGCCTGGGCGTTACGCCAGCGCGCCAGATCATACAGGAATGTCTTGAAGACATCTTTCAGGACCGCGAAACCGCCCGCCATGTCGCCGTAGAGCGTCGCATAGCCGACGGCCATCTCCGACTTGTTGCCCGTCGTCAGTACAATCGCCCCCGAGCGATTCGAGAGCGCCATTAGTAGATTGCCGCGGATGCGCGCCTGGAGGTTCTCTTCGGGCAGCGTCGACGACGATGGAAATAGCTCAAACGGCCCTCGCAAGACATCCAGCATATCGGCAAATATCGGCTCTATAGGCAGCGTCAGATAGCGAATGCCCAGGTTGTCGGCCAGCGTCTTCGCGTCGTCGCGGCTGCCCTCAGACGAGTAGCGCGACGGCATCGAGACGCCTGTCACGGCGTCGGCCCCCAGCGCATCCACGGCAATCATCGCCGTCAGCGCCGAGTCTATGCCGCCGGAGAGCGCAATCACCGCCGAGGAGAAGCCATTCTTGCCCACGTAGTCGCGGACGCCGAGCACCAGCGCGCGGTACGCCTCCTCCTCACGTGAGAGCAGCGGCTCGATCCGCGCGGCGATGGGTGGCGGCGACGTATGGGCGTGGGCAGCCTCGCCGCCGATAATCAGCGGCGCAGCCATGGCGCTCTGCCGATCAACTTTTTCTTTGCGGCGGCGCGGGTCGTGCAGGCGGGTACGGAAGACATCCTCGATATCCAGGTCAACCAGCAGCAGATCCTCCTCGAAGGCTTTGGCGCGCGCGATCAGTTCGCCTTGGCCGTCGAAGACGACACTGTTGCCGTCAAAGATCAGCTCATCCTGCCCGCCGACGAGATTGCAATAGGCGACGATGGAGCCGGTATCCGAGGCGCGCGTGGCCAGCATCCGCTCGCGTCCTACCTGCTTGCCAACGAAGAACGGCGACGAGCTGAGGTTCAGCAACACCTCCGCGCCCGCGTACGCCTGAACAGTCGGTGGGCCGCCGGGATACCAGATATCCTCGCAGATCGAGACGCCCACCATCACGCCATCGATCACGTAACAGAGTGCGTTCTCGCCCGGCTGGAAGTAGCGGTCCTCGTCGAAGACGCTGTAGTTGGGCAGGAAGTGTTTGTGATAGACATCCAGGCAGGCGCCCTCGCGCAGAATCGCGGCGGCGTTATAGAGGTCGGCGCCACGGTCAGCAAACCCCACCAGCACGGTCATGCCAGGCAGGTCAGCGGTGGCGCGGCAGACATCGTCCAGGGCGCGCAGATTATCGGCGACGAAGCCTGGCCGCAGGAGTAAATCCTCCGGCGGATAGCCCGGTATCGCCAGCTCGGGGAAGACGACGATCTGCGCGCCAGCCTTTTGCGCCTCGCGGGCCGCACGCACGATGCGCTCGACGTTGGCCGAGAGCGCGCCGACCGTGACGTTAATCTGCGCCAGGGCGATGCGCAGCCGCCGCACCCCGTTCGATGCGCTACGGTTGCTCGTCCTGGGTTGCGCATACATATGCTGCCTCCTGACTATGGCAGGCTGGCGGGCGCGCCATCGTCTCTCTATGGTGACGCCGGAGCCTCGATGTGTTTAACATGCGTTGGGTCGGGATATGAGTTGGGTCGGCATGAGCGCGGGCGGTTGAAACCGCACCTCAATGGCCTGCGGCCACAAAGTCCACCTGCGCGGACTCCCAGAAGGGGCACGAACATTTGTCGCGCCCCCATTGGTTTCACTTCGGCCTGCGGCCCCTCCCCTCGCAGGGGAGGGGGTAGGGGGAGAGGTTCGCCGCAACTCCCACCTGACACTGTAGCACGCCACGGACCTTCAGGCGAGAGCGCGCCATGCGTCGTAGAGGGCGGCGAGCGCGGCGGGAATCGTGGGGTATGTGCGGAGCGCCAGCGTGCGGTTGTCGCGGAAGAGCGAGAGGAAGAAGACGGCGCGCTCTTCACCGGGCAGATTCCAGTGCGAGGGGTCCCAGTGCTGGACACCAAGATATGCCTTGAAGGCGCGTTGCGTATCATGCGCCTTCGCCAGCCGACGGCTCCGCCCAACACCGACGATGCCCGCATCCACATAGGCATGGGGCGTCTCGTCCCACTGCGGCTGGTAGACAGGCGACCAGCGCACGGTCAGCCCGTCGGGTGAATTGGAGAGCATGAATCAGCCGCCGACGCGCTTGATCTTATAGCCTAGCGCCACCAGCCGCGCCTCTACCTTATCGCGGTGGTCGCCCTGAAGCTCGATATTGCCGTCTTTGAGCGCGCCGCCCGCGCCGCAGAGCTTGCGCAACTGCTGAGCAAGCGCCGTCAGTTGGGCGAGATCGCCAGGGAGTCCCGCAACGATGGTGACAGCCTTGCCACGTCGCTGCTTGCGGTCGAGCGAGAGCCGGACGAAGCCATCGCGCGGGGCGGCAGGAGTGTTGCCCATACGCCGCTCCTCACGGCAACGGCACTCACCCTCCGGCTTGCCGCATCGGCTACAGTACCGAACTTGCCCCGCGCCCGTCGTCCAGACGACCCGCTCATTCCCCACGAAATGTACTCCCCTATCGCCTGGCTGGCTGGGCGAGCGACTTCTCCAGGAAGTGGCCGGTGAAAGATGACTTCACCCGCGCGATCTGCTCCGGCGTTCCCTCGGCCAGCAGCTCGCCGCCGCGGTCGCCGCCCTCTGGCCCCAGATCGAGCACCCAGTCGGCCGCCTTGATGACATCCAGATTGTGCTCGATCACCACCACCGTATTGCCGGTATCCACCAGCCGCTGCAAGACCGCCAGCAGCCGCTCGACATCGGCAAAGTGCAGGCCAGTCGTCGGCTCATCCAGAATATACATCGTCCGCCCAGTGGCCCGGCGCGATAGCTCCGTCGCCAGCTTGATGCGCTGCGCTTCGCCGCCAGAGAGCGTCGTCGCGGGCTGGCCCAGACGAATATAGCCCAGGCCGACATCGTTCAAGCGTGCTTAGCTTGTTGGCGATGGACGGCACCGACTCGAAGAATGGCAGCGCCTCCGCCACCGTCATCTCCAGCACATCGGCGATAGACTTGCCCTTGTAATGAATCTCCAGCGCCTCGCGGTTGTAGCGCTTGCCTTTGCAGGTCTCGCAGGGCACATAGACATCCGGCAGGAAGTTCATCTCAATCGTCAGGATGCCCTCGCCCTTACAGACCTCGCAGCGTCCGCCCTTCACATTGAACGAGAAGCGCCCCGGCTGGTAGCCCCGCAGCCGCGACTCCGGAACCTGCGAAAATAGCTCGCGAATCGGCGTGAACGCGCCGGTATAGGTGGCAGGATTCGAGCGCGGCGTCCGTCCAATCGGCGACTGATCGATATCAATCACCTTATCCAGATACTCCACGCCCTCGATGTTGTCGTGATCGCCGGGCCGGGCATGCGCGCGGTTCAGCTGCTGCGCCAGCCGCTTGTAGAGAATCTCGTTGATGAGCGAGCTTTTACCCGACCCTGAGACGCCCGTCACCACCACAAAGCGACCCAGCGGAATCGTCACATCGATGTTCTTCAGATTGTTCTCGCGCGCGCCACGCACGACCACGTACTGCCCATTGCCGACGCGCCGGACCACTGGTATCGGAATCGAGCGCTTGCCCGAAAGAAACTGGCCGGTCAGCGACTTTGGATTGGCCGAAATCTCCGCCAGCGTGCCCTCGGCGACGACATAGCCGCCATGCTCGCCCGCGCCCGGCCCCATATCGATGATATGGTCGGCGGCCTCCATCGTCTCCTCGTCGTGCTCGACGACGATCAACGTATTGCCCAGTTCGCGCAGCCGCATCAGCGTGCGAATCAGCCGGGCGTTGTCGCGCTGGTGCAGGCCGATACTTGGCTCGTCCAGCACATATAGGACGCCCATCAGGCTGGAGCCGATCTGCGTCGCCAGCCGGATACGCTGCGCCTCGCCGCCCGAAAGCGTCGTCGCCGAGCGATTCATCGTCAGGTAGTCGAGGCCGACATCCACCAGGAAACCCAGTCGCGCGCGAATCTCCTTTAGTATCTGGCGGCCAATAAATTGCTCGCGCTCAGTCAGCGGCTCGATCCCGCTCAGGTCATCGGGACGCAGTTCCTTGAGCAGCTTCAGGTTCACCCGCCCGCTCGTCTTGCCGTTGCGCCCGTTGCCATTTACGCCATTCGTGCCATTCGTGCCGTTCGTTCCATGCGCCATCGTCCGCCACATCGGCGGTGAGCGCATCGAAGTAGCGCAGTGCGTTGATGATCGAGAAGTCGCCCACCTGCACGATATTGCGCCCGCCAATCGTGACCGAGAGGCTTTCGGGCTTGAGCCGCGCGCCCTTACACGCCGGGCAGGGCCGCGCCGACATATACTGCTCGATCTCTTCGCGCCCATGCTCCGAGGCATCCTTATAGCGCCGCTCCAGATTGGGAACCACGCCCTCAAAGTTGCTCGAATACTGCCGCCGCACCCCCTGGCGATTGCGATAATAGAACGTCACGGCCACACCCGAGCCACGCAGCACGACATCGCGCGCCTCGTCGCTCAGGTCTTTCCACGGCGTATCCAGGCTGAAGCTATGCTTCTCCGCCACCGCGCCCAGCAGCGTCGTATACCACTGGCTAGTGCTGGCAAAGCGGCTCCACGGCAGAATCGCGCCCTCGGCGATGCTCAAGTCGGGATTCGTCACCACCAGGTCGGGATCGATCTCCATCTTCGTGCCCAGGCCGGTGCATTCCGGGCAGGCGCCATGCGGATTGTTGAAGCTGAAGCTGCGCGGCGCCAGATCCTCCAGGCTCGTGCCATCGTACGGGCAGGCGAAGCGCTCGGAGTACATCCGCTCTTCGCCATCGATGATCGAGACCAGCAGCACGCCGTTGCCTAGCTTCAGCGTCGTCTCGACCGAATCGGCGACGCGAGTACGCTGGCTCGCTTCGGGGTCGGTCTCAGTCTGGGCGATTTCGGCCACGTAGGCGACGGGCCGCTCGGCTACCAACCGCAGATTCCCACCCGAGTTACTCGCTTCGTCGCCAGAATGGCGGATGACCAGCCGGTCTACCACCACTTCGAGCGTGTGAATCTTGTACCTGTCCAGCTCGATCTCTTCGCTGAGGTCGCGTACCTCGCCATCCACGCGCATACGCACATAGCCCGCGCGTCGCATCTCCTCGAAGACATTGTGGTACTCGCCTTTGCGCCCGCGCACCAGCGGCGCCAGCAGCATCAGCCGCGTGCCGTCGGGCAGCGAGGTGACGGCGTCGATGATCTTCTCCACCGACTGCTGGGTAACCTCCCGGCCACAGACCGGGCAGTGTGGATGGCCGATACGGGCATAGAGCAGGCGGAGGTAGTCGTATATCTCGGTGACCGTACCCACCGTCGAGCGCGGATTGTGGGACGTGCTCTTCTGGTCAATCGAGATGGCAGGCGAGAGGCCATCGATATGGTCCACATCGGGCTTATCCATCTGCCCAAGGAACTGCCGGGCATAGGACGAGAGCGACTCGACGTAGCGCCGCTGACCCTCGGCAAAGATGGTATCAAACGCCAGGCTGCTCTTCCCTGAGCCGGAGAGTCCGGTGATGACTACCAGTTGGTCACGCGGAATCACGACATCTATGTTCTTGAGGTTGTGTTCGCGCGCGCCGCGCACGACAATCCGATCCTGAGACATGGGCGCCCCTCAATGATGTTTCTCACAGGGAATAACACGAAATAATGCCAGATGTGTTTCAGCATGCGAATACAGACGATGCCAGATGAAAACCACCCGGCGGGAGAGCGCGGCGTCGCGCTTTCGGGCAGCACCTCAACCTGTATATTATAGAACGCCTGTACGAAAGAATCAAGCTGAACCACACGCGCCGACGACCCCAAAAGAGGCTTAACTTGAGCATTCTCATCGTAGCAGCGATAACCGGAAGTGCTCCCAAAAGTCCTGTCTTTCGGAGAATGGAACATCTCATACTAATCCCTGCGCATCACGCCACACCCAATTACCCCAAAATGCTACGCAATACTCACTAATATTTAATCACACTTGACTATGTTGTCATTCGCGCGATGATATTCCAAATAGTCACTTGTGACTAATAAGACTTGACTAACCGACCTTACAGGAGGATTCCTGACCATGTTCCTCGCATTACGTGAGCTGCGACATTCGCGGCTGCGCTACGGGCTGATCGGCGCGATTCTCGCGCTTGTCGCCTGGCTTGTCTTTTTGCATTCTGGCCTCGCCAATGGGCTGGCGACCGACAACGCCTCTGCCATGCAGAACATGAATGCCGACTATCTCGCCTTCCAGTCGGGTTCGCGCGTGCTGCTCCATCGCTCGCTGCTGCCCATGACGACGGTGGATGCCGTGCGGCAGGTCGCTGGCGTCCGCGACGCCGCGCCGCTGGGCCAGTTCACCCTCACCGTCGAGCGAGCGGGGTCGAACGATCAGATTGATGCGACTGTTCTCGCCATTGATCCGGCGAGCTTCCTCGCGCCAGAGATCATCCAGGGCAGCGGACTGACGAGCGGCCCGGCAAATGGCGTCGTCATCAACCGCACGGCGCAACGGGAGGGAGTCAGGCTGGGTGACACGCTCAAAGTGCTGCCCTCTGGCCAGGAGTTAAAGGTCGTCGGCTTCACCGAAGGCCAGGCCTATAGCCACCTGCCCGTGATTTTCATGAGCATCCCACAGTGGCAGGCGCTGCGCTTCCCGACGACAGGCGCCGAGGGCATTCCCGCGGACCCAATCAGTGCTGTCGCCATCAAGATGGACGATGGCGCAGTTGCGACGACGGTGGCGCAACAGGTGTCGGGTGTGGAGGTAGCCAGCAGGGAGACCGTTCTCCAAAATCTGCCTGGCTATAAAGAGGAAACCGGCTCGGTCACGATGATTCAGGCCTTCCTGTTTATCATCGCCGCGTTCATCATGGCTGCTTTCTTCTACGTGCTGACGCTGCAAAAGAGCAATCAGTTCGGCGTGCTTAAAGCGCTTGGGGCAGGCACGAGGTTCCTCGCGCGCGACCTGGTGGGGCAGGTACTGGTGCTGACTGCTCTCGGTATCGTGCTGGGCGCGCTGCTCAGCTATGGCGTCGCCGCAATCATACCAGCGGCTGTGCCATTCGCGCTTGATACAAAACTGGTCGTGCTGTATGGCGGTGTCCTGCTGCTGGTCGCGCTGGTGGGTACGCTGCTCTCACTGTTCCAGATAGCCAAAGTGGATGCGCTGGTTGCCATTGGAAGGGTGGACTAACGTGGATAAACTGGTTCTTGAAAACGTCTCGAAGGTCTATGGCGTGGGCGAGAACGCTGTCACCGCGCTCGACACGGTCTCGCTGAATGTGCGCGCGGGTGAGTTTGTCGCCGTGGTTGGGCCGTCTGGCTCAGGCAAGACGACGCTGCTCGCGATTACCGGGGCATTGCTGCTGCCAACCAGTGGAGCTGTCACGCTCAACGGCCAATCAATAGCGCGCCAAAGCGCGTCGGCGCTGGCGAAGTTCCGGCTGGAACATATCGGGTTCGTGCTCCAGTCGTCGAATCTCGTGCCTTATCTAACAGCGCGCGATCAGTTGCTGCTGGTGGCGGAGCTTGCGGGTAAACGCGACAGAGCGGCGCAGCAACGCGCTGACCGTCTGCTCGACGAGTTAGGCCTGCGGCGGCGACATCAGCACTACCCGGAGGCGCTCTCTGGTGGTGAGAGGCAGCGTATCGCAATTGCCCGCGCGCTGATGAACGATCCAGATGTGCTGCTGGCGGACGAGCCTACCGCGAACCTCGACTCAGTGCGTGGACGTGAGGCGGTACAGTTGCTGGCGGCGCAGGCGAAGAACGGCGCTAAGGCGGCTATTATGGTGACGCACGATGAGCGCATGCTCGATCTCTGCGACCGTGTCGTGCGCATCGCCGATGGGCGCATCAGCGCTGTAACTGTGGCAGCGCCACGATAAACGAGTTGTGGCTTAGCGGTCGGTGGTGTTGCGGTAGCGCCGCCGCATCTGGCGCATGCGGAGGCTCGTGGTCAGCCGGGAGATTGGATTGGAGCGTACAGGCCTGATGCGTACCACATTATCAGCGCTGGGCGACCGACGCACACGGCGCGTGGGGAGGCTCACGCCGCGAAACCGCGCCCACCAGCCAAACGCGACGCCCGCCCCAAAGAGCAGGAAGCCACAAAACGCAATCAGACCGCTGACCAGTGTTGCTTCGAGTTGATAATAAGCCAGCCCGGCGCCCACCAGCGCCAGCGCGATGCCCAGCAGCATGAGAGTGACAGGTAGTTCAAGACGGGGGATCCACGAGACGCGGGGGCCACGGGGACGACGAGCAGCAGGGCGCTTGAACGGGCGGACGCGCTCCCCCAGGTCTTGACCAGACTCAGTACCCTCGATGTTGCGCAGAATCTCTTCGATTTCTCGCATATACTTATCAGGCATAGCGATACCTCCCGAAGCAGCCATTCGCGGAACCGACTGCGCGCGGCCACTGCCTGCACCCTGGTACGTAGTATAGCCCGTCAAGCTACCCAGGGCAAGCGCTATCTTACCTACCCCTGGCAAGCCATGAGAGGAATGTGGATCGTTCAGGCCATCAGCGCGTTCATCACCGAGGACTTTAGCAAGAAGAGCGCCATCAATTCCGCGACGGCTAGCACCACCACGCCAGAGAACAACGGGAAGAACTGACGCCAGGTAGTGAACCGGCCAAGCTGGTTGGTGAGGCCAAGCCCTAACACCACGTTCACCAGCGTGAGGGCGATCACCAACCCCGCCGAGCTTACAATCGCCACTGGGTAGAGGATGATCGGCTCGACCGAGATGACCACGAAGAAAGCAATCGTGAGCAGCGGCAGTAGCAGCGCCAGCTCGCCCAATGAGTCGAATGACGAGCGCGGATCGTCGGTGCGCCAGATCAGCCCGCTGGCGGTCGGCACGATGACCGCCGCCATCGCCGTCCCCGCGCCGAGACCGGTCAACAGCCGCAGCCAGTTCGCGGGCTGGTAGAGATGCGGCAGGCCCAGGTCAAGGAAGAGTGAGTTGAAGCCATCGACACCCATCAGCAGGACGGCCAGCCCCAGCACGATCATCACCGAGAGGCGCGGCAGGCGCGAGACACGCAGCCGACGAGACGCCGCCAGGTAGAGGAACGTCGTGGCGAAGCCAAGATAGATGCCCGTATTGCGCGCGCAGAGCGGAAGCTGCTCGCCGCCGGGGAAGAACGAGTGGCCCGGCAACTGCGCGCAGATACCGCCGTCGAGTGCGCGCAGCCGCTCGATCAGCGTTGCCCCTGGGAAGACCGCCAGCCCCACCAGCGCCAGCGCATAACCCGCCAGCAGCCCTGCCATCAGCCACCACGGCGGCCCACCGGCGCCCCGCTTCGCCTGTGTAGCGGCGACACGCATGCGCACACTCCTCACACCAGCCACGAGGGCACGGGAATCCACGAGTTCACGACCAACAACCAATTCATGAGAATCATAACACCCATGACTACCAGGAGTAGCCCAGTTAGCGCCTCGATGAGCCGCGACCAGCGCCGCAGCCGCGCCAGCAGTGGCGTCAGACGGTCGAAGGCGAGGCCCAGCGCGAGAAACGGCAGGCTCAGCCCCAGCGAATAGACCGCCAGCAGCAGCACGCCCGCGCGCAGCGTGCCGCCCTGAGCCGCAAGCGCCAGAATCCCCGCGAGAATCGGCCCAACGCACGGTGTCCAGCCGAGGGCGAAGATGACGCCGACGACGAACGACGTAGCATACCCCGGCTTGCCTGTCCGTAGCGGAATGCGTCCGGTGCGGTCGAGCCAGGGCAGTGGCAGCAGCCCGGTGACATAGAGGCCAAGCGCAATCAGTACGATGCCGCCGACGTGCCGCAGCAGCGCGGCATGGGCGACGAGCAGGCTGCCCAGCTCGCTGGCGGTCGCCCCAAGCGCGATGAAGGCCACCGAGAAGCCGCCAACAAACGCCAGCGCCATCGTAAAGGCGATCCGACGGATGCGCAGGCGCTCATCACGCTCGGCGGTCGCAAGCTGCCAGACACCTGGCCCGACCAGTTGCGCGATGTAGATGGGCGTCAGCGGCAGCACGCACGGCGAGACGAAGGAGAGCAGCCCCGCGAGAAACGCGCCCGCCAGCCCGGCCCAGCCAATCATCGCGCCACCCTTCGTCAAACCAACGCGCCTATATCACACCCATCCGATAGATCAATTGTCGGGCACCGTCGCTTTGAGAATATCCGGCGCCCGCGCGAGCAATTGTGACGCGGCGAGTCGAGTGACGACCTCGTAGAATACGATGGCGTAGAGTACAGACGCGGGCAGAGTGATGACCAGCCATTCCGGGTGAGAAAGGATCAGCGGCAACAGCAGCGCTGCCGCGACCGGGGCGAGCAGCGCATAGGTCGCCATCGTCGCGACGAACATCAGCAAGGTGCGCAGGCAGCCATTCCCCGACGCCGCGAAGTTCCCCTGCCCCATACGCATCCGCCGGACACGCATCGGAATGAAGACCGAGATCAGATTGCCGCAGCCCAACAGCACCAGAATCGCCGCGACGGCATAGCCCAGCGCCATCGGCACGTTCGACCACGCGCCGCCGAGCGCCGCCACCAGCACCGTCATCAGCGCCGAGACGCTTCCCGCCACCACCGCGACCGCCAGATTCTTCCCTCTGAGAATATCCAGCGGCTTGACCGGGAACAGGAAAAGCGTCTGCAAGCCCTCGCGTTCCAGCCCGAACGCATTCTGGGCCAGGTTGAGCGTGATGAAGAGCGCTGGCAGCGGCGCAATGAAGACCTGCCACGGCGCTATCGGGATGCCTAGCCCGCCATCGGAGCCAGTCGATTCCATGCGCCGCCCACCAAGGATGCTGGGAAGCAAGACGAAGACCAGCAGGACAAGCGTGCTGATCAGAGACGCCTTGATCTGTGGGTCGCGCCAGAAGTAGCGCCGATCTTTATCGGCGATGGCCAGCGCTGGCCCAGAGAACGGCCCCCAGCCGCTACGCCCTGAACCTGCCACACCGACCGAGGCCGCTCCCGCGACCGCGACGCCGCCATTGCCGCCATTGCCACCAGCGACCGCGACGCCCGCACGTCCCCGGCGCGAGCGACGACGCACGCCAGCACCCGCCGATTCCGCCGTCGTGATGCCGCGCTCCAGCACCCACGCCCAGACGACGATCATCACCACCGCCAGCGCCAGCATAACGCCAAGCCAGGGCAGCGCCGCCACATAGCCACCCTGATCTGCCAGGATGATCGCCCGCGCGCCGAAGCCAGTCGGGAACCACTGAAGATAGCGCTCCAGATGCCACGTGGCGAAATCGCCAGGGCGGAAGCCGATCATCGCGCGGCTGACAAACTGATTGATGAGCGCGCAGGAGACGCCAAAGAGCGCGAAAAAGACCACCATCAGGTCGCGGAAGCGGCGGCTGCGCAGGATGCCCATCAGCGCGGCCAGCAGCAACTGGCTGGTGGTGACGATCAGCACGTAGACGAGCGCCAGCGCCACGACCGTTATCAGCACGGCGGGCAGCGAGGCATGCCAGCCAACGATGACGGCGGCCAGTAGCGCCAGGATGATGATGGTGGTCATATCGAGCAGCGTCGCCAGTAACAGGCTGACCATCTGCTCGCCGCGGGTCAGCGGATAGATCTGGAGCTTGGTAACATCCAGCCCCTCGTTCAGGGTGTATTGCATCAGCGGGAACGCCGCCCAGGCGACCCAGAGGCCGACGAGCACGATGTAGAGCAGCTGCGCCGCGTCGGGCCGGTCGAGCAGCAGATAGCCCGCGGTCGTGCCGAGGCCAAGCGCCGCCGCCAGCCCCACCAGAAAGATGGCGGTGAAGATGAGGCCAACGATCTGGCGCGCCGAGTGCGTATAGCCGCGCACGGTCAGCTTCCAGCGGAGCCAGAGCAGCGCGCGGATATGGTCCCAGCGCAGGCTAAAGCGGCTGGCCATCGGGCGCGCACTGTCCTGACTCTGTTGCGGCGCGGCTGCTACTCCAGCCATTCCAGCCCTCCCTCGCGGGTATTGGCGCCGACCAGATCGAGGAAGACGTCTTCCAGCGAGTCGCCACTCGCGCCCGCGCGCTGCCGCAGGTCGGCCAGCGTGCCCTCGGCGATGAGCTGCCCCTGCTTGACGATGCCGACGCGGGTGCAAAGCCTCTCCACCACCGCCAGAATGTGCGAGCTGAAGAAGATCGTCGTCCCGCTATTCGTCAGGTCACGCAAGATGTCCGCGATGACCCGCGAGCTAACCGGGTCGATCCCCTCGAACGGCTCGTCGAGGAAGAGCACCTCTGGCCGGTGGATCAGCGCCGACGCCAGCGCGACTTTCTTGCGCATGCCAACCGAGTAGTCGATCACCAGCTTATCGGCGTCGTCGCCCAGCATCAGCACATTGAGCAGCGACTCCGTCCGGCGGGCCACCTCGTCGCGCGGCAGGTTATAGAGCCGCCCGGCGAACTGGATCAACTCGCGGCCAGAGAGGCGGTCGTAGAGATTGAGCTGTTCGGGCAATACGCCCATCTGCAACTTGGCGCGGATGGGGTCGCGCCAGACATCGACGGCGCCGACCCAGGCTCTGCCCGCCGAGGGACGCAGTAATCCCACCAGCATCTTGATCGTGGTGGACTTGCCCGCGCCGTTGGGGCCGAGAAAGCCGAAGAACTCGCCGCGCTTGACGGCCAGCGTCAGCCCGTTGACGGCGATCTTCGTGCCGAAGGTGCGCGTCAGGCCCAGCGTGGCGATAGCGGCGTCCGGCGGCGGAAATGCGGCTGGCGAATAGGGCGCCTGCGCTGTTGCCGGCGCGGCGGCTATGTCTGCTGGCGGCTGGTTATACGGTGGTAGGCTCATGAGCATCCTTTGCAATGTGTTCGCGTGGTACATCGAGAAACGATTGCGCCGATATGAAGATGCGCACACAGTCATTGTAGACTACGACCGCCAGGGCTGCTGGTTGCCTTGCGATGTACGTCGCCGCGTTTCCTTGCGGCAGGCGGGCGCGTGTGCTACACTGAGGACGCTAACACTGCCACTGGCCCCCATAGCTCAGTGGATAGAGCACCGGCCTCCGGAGCCGGGGGCGGGCGTTCGAGTCGCCC
>CAVQGK010000007.1:0-133619 GCA_963712005.1 uncultured Chloroflexia bacterium
GAGCGTCAGCTTCTGGGCCAGATTCACCGCCTCGATCATGGTACTCCCTCCTTAACCGTCTCTCGGCCATAAATGGCCGGAGTAATGTGCAGAGACCATAAATGGTCGTCTCGCCCTCTCGGGCGAGCAGGGCGAGGCCCTGACGGGGATTTATGCCCCGCGTCGTCCTACTCCGGCCTTTCAAGGCCGAGACCGCGCTAGCCATCACATGCGAAAGACGCCGTAGCGGGGCGCGCCCTGCGACACCCAGTCGCGGTTATACGACATCGAGAGGCCGACCGTCAGCGCCATACGCGTCTCGCGCGGATCGAGGATGCCGTCGTCCCAGAGACGCGCCGTGGCGTAGTAGGCCGAGGCCTCCACATCGAACTTCTGCCGCACCGCCTGCCGCATCATCTCGATCTGCGTGCGGTCCGGCTCGACGCCACGCGCCCGCGCCGCATCTTCCTGGACGATGGCCAGCACGCCCGCCGCCTGTTCCGCGCCCATCACCGCGATGTGGCTGTTGGGCCAGGCGAAGAGCAGCGCGGGATCGTAGGTGCGCCCGCACATGGCGTAGTTCCCCGCGCCGAACGAGCCGCCGACGATGACCGTGAACTGCGGTACGGTGGAGTTGGCGACGGCGTTGATCATCTTCGCGCCATGCTTGATGATACCTTCCTCCTCGTAGGTGCGGCCCACCATAAAGCCGGTGATATTTTGCAGATAGATCAGCGGTGTGCGCGAGACGTTGCATAATTGGATGAACTGCGCCGCCTTCATGGCGGAGTCGGAGAAGAGCACGCCGTTGTTGCCGAGGATGCCAACCGGGAAGCCGTTGATGTGCGCATGACCCGTCACCAGCGTCAGTCCGAAGTCGCGCTTGAACTCCTCGAAGCGCGAGCCATCCACCAGCCGCGCGATTACCTCGCGGATCTCCAGCGGCTGGCGCTGGTCGGCGGGAATGACGCCTAATAGCTCTTCGGGGTCGTACTGCGGCTCCTCTGGGGACTGCATCCGCGCCTGTATTGTCTTGCGCCAGTTCAGCCGCGCCACGATCTCGCGTCCGATGCGCAGGGCGTCGGCGTCATCCTCGGCCAGATAGTCGCCCAGGCCAGAGACGCGGGTATGCATCTCCGCGCCGCCGAGCGCCTCGTCGTCCACTTCCTCACCGGTTGCCATCTTCACCAGCGGCGGCCCGCCCAGAAAGACCTTCGCCTGCTTCTTCACCAGCACGGTGTAGTCCGAGAGGCCGGGGATGTAGGCGCCGCCCGCCGTGGAGTTGCCGAAGACCAGCGCGATCTGCGGGATGCCCGCCGCCGACATGCGCGTCTGATTGGCGAAGGTGCGCCCGCCGAGGTCGGCGAAAAGCTCCGCCTGATAGAGCAGTTGCGCACCCGCCGACTCGACCAGATAGACGCAGGGGAGATGGTTGGTCGCGGCGATTTCCCGCGCTCTTAACGCCTTCTTGACCGAGATAGGATAACTCGCGCCGCCCTTGGCCGTTGCGTCGTTGGCGGTCACCATACACTCGACGCCGCTGATGACGCCGATGCCGTTGATGCCGGAGCCAGCGGGCGACTCGTTGTTATACATGTCCCACCCGGCGAGCGTGCTCAGCTCCAGGAAAGGCGTGCCGGGATCGAGCAGCAGCTCAACGCGCTCGCGGGGCAACAGCTTGCCGCGCGCGACGTGGCGCTGGCGGGAGCGCTCGCTGCCACCCTGGCGCACCTGTCGCTGGCGCGCCTCAAACTCGTCCAGCAGGCGGCGCATGGCCTCCGCGTTCCGCTGGAACTCGGCGCTGCGGGTATCGACGGTGGTGGGCAGGATGGACATCGGCCACTTCCCTTAGTAACAGCAGCTATCTTTGAAGCCGCAGACCGGACAGATGCTCGCCTTGCCGCCCTTGAGGTCAGGCATCACCGCGCCACAGACGGGACACGGCATCTCGTGGCTATCATTCGCCTCGGCCCGCTGGTCGCGTTGCTCCTCGGCGGATTGTGTGTCTCGTTCGGTCGTCGGCTGCTGAGATGACATGGACGGATGCCCTTTCAAGATCCGATCATATTGTTGAATTCAACGATATGATCGGAATATGGCTACTGGACAATGTGTTTCTGGGGTTGCCGCACCGTGGCCTAAAGCGCCACGGCTAATCTTGATCGTACCGGATCCTTTTGCCCGTAGGAGGATTCCGCATATTTCAGGATTAGCCGCAGGGCTTCAGCCTGCGGCCTGTTCCCCCAGACATATGGCGCCCATCAGGTTCATCACCACTACTCCTCACCATCATCGCTAAACGCGCTGTATTTCTCCCACGGCTCGTGGTCGGGGATAGCGTAGCCCTGGAGCCGATAGAGCGAGCTGGCGCCGTCCACCTTGAGCGTCGCGCCGGAGATGTACGCGGCGGCGGGCGAGAGCAGGAAGATCACCGACGCAGCAATCTCCCCCTCGGTGCCCATGCGGTTGGATGGCGTCTCGCGCGCGACGCTGGCAAGCCCGGCGCGCACCGCCTCGGGATACGTCTTGAGGCCGCTCGAATCAATGATCCCTGGCGCGACCGCGTTGATGCGGATGCTATAGCGCGCCCACTCCAGCGCCAGCGACTGCGTTAGATTCATGACGCCCGCCCGCGCCGCGCCGCTATGCGCCATGCCGGGGAAGCCGCGCCAGACCTCGGCGACGATATTGACGATGGCGCCGCCATGCGCCTGCATCCCATGGCGAAACGCCGCCTGCGACATCAGGAAGCCACCGGTCAGGTTCGTCTCGACGACGGCATGCCAGCCCTTCGGCGTGATCGTCTCCGCCGGGCTGATGAACTGGCCACCCGCGTTGTTCACCAGCCCATGCGCGCCCCCCAGCCGCTCCTCGACGGTGGCAAAAAGCGCCTCGACCGACTCCGCATCGCGGATGTTGCAGGTCAGCGCCGTCACCGCGCCGCCCGCCGCCTCGATCTCCGCGCGGGTCGGCTCCAGATGCTCAGGCGAGCGAGAGCAGATAACGACATGCGCGCCGATCGCTGCCAGTTCGCGGGCCGTGGCGCGACCGATGCCCGTGCCGCCGCCGCTGACGACGATGACCTGATCGGCGAAGAGTCCGGGACGAAAGATGCTCTGCATGGTGTCCTCCCTCACGACGGCGTGAGCGCATCGAGAGACAATCTATTCCGGCAGAATCTGGCGGTCAACCACCGCCAGCGCGTCGCGCAATTCGTCGCGCAGGTCGGTTATATCCTGAAGCTGCGCCTCGACCTGTTCCAGCCGCTCGACGATCATCCCACGCAACCGCTGCCCTTGGCGTCGCTCATCGTGGGTCGCGTCGTAGATCTCGAACAGCTCACGGATATCTTCCAGCCGGAAGCCGAGGCCGCGCGCACGCAGCAGCAGCTTCAGCCGCACGCGGTCGCCGGGGGTATAGAGGCGCTGTTGGGTGTTGGTGGTGCGCTGCGGGTTGAGGAGCCCGCGCTCCTCGTAGTAGCGGATGGTGCGGGTGGAGACATCCAGCTCGCGGGCAAGGTCGCCGATGGTATACATCTTCGGCGTATCGGACGTGGCAGCGGCGGGCGGTGCGGACGATAGCGCCATAGACAATCCTGCCTCGCTCTCGTATGATGGACGCCACTACGACGCAGTATGAAATATCTTGACGTTCGCGTCAAGTAGCTGCCAAGAATCCAGATGCGTCACGCTGTAAAGGTTACGGGCGTCGCGCCGTCCTATGACACATCACGTCTGCGCGCAATATCTCTCGCGAATGCATCGTCTCTCTGTCCGCCGGAAGGATGATGGGTATGCTCATACGTGCGCCACGTTCTCGGCTCGCCCGACTTGCACTGCTGTTTGGCCTGCTGGCGCTGCTGCTGAGCGGCTGCGACTTACCGTGGCAGGCGAAACCGTCGGACATGGCGAAGGACCAGACCTTGCGCATGGGCTGGGCGACAGGTGGCGGTCCGGATATCACCACCCTCGACCCCGCCCAGTGCTCTGACACGTCGTGCATCCAACTGGTGTCGCTACTGTATGATGGCCTGGTCACGATAGACAGTCACGAGCAGATCGTGCCGTGGGCCGCCAAGAGCTGGACCGCCAGCCCCGACGGGTTGACCTACAGCTTCAAGCTCCAGCCAAATCAGCGCTTCTCCGATGGCACACCCGTCAAGCCATCCGACTACGCCTGGTCCATTAACCGCTCGGCCAATCCGTGCCTGGGTTCGCAGTTGAGCTACTACCTCTCGGCCATCAAAGACGCCGACGCATTCAGCAGGCAGACCTGCGCCGACGGACAGATTCAGGGGAGTATCGCCACACTGGTCGGCGACTCAGTCATTCCCAACGACAGCGCCAATACGCTGACGATCATGCTGGCACAGCCCGCTGGCTACTTTCTCGCGTCCCTGACCTACTCGACGTCCTTCGCTCTTGAGAAGAGCGTCGTCTCGGGAGTCGGGGACGATACCCTGGGTCGCGATGACACCTGGCTGGATAATCTGGTCAAGGGCGCGACCGGCCAGGGCGGCAGCGGCATGTTCTATGTCTCGGCCTGGAATCACCAGGGCGTGCTGACGCTGAAGCAGAACCCGCACTGGTCGGGCACGAAGCCGAACTTCATCACGGTGGACTTCAAGCTGTTTGCCTCCACCGACACTGAATATGGCGTCTTTCATAGCGACCAGACCCTCGCCTACACCGACACAATCCCCGTGGACCAGATCGCCGCCGCCAAGAACCTACCCGGCTACCATGAGCAACCAACGCTCATCATGCGGGGTCTGCTGCTCAACTGGAAGATCGCTCCCTTCGATGACATCAACGCCCGCAAGGCGTTCTGCCTCGCCATCAACCGCGACCAGGTCAACACACAGGCTTTCCAGGGCAGTTATCTGCCAACGTGGCATGTCGTGCCAGAGGGGATGCCCGGCTATAACGAACGCTTGCAAGGGTTAGACAACGCGCCCGTTGCGGGAAACATGGCGTTGGCGCGCACGTACTGGCAGCGCTATCTCGCGACGCATCCAACCTGGAAGACACCAGCAACCTGGGTAACATGGTTCTTCCCAGGATTTAACTCAGCTCGCTTGATGGTCGAGGCGCTTCAGGCGAATTTTAGCCAGCTTCTTGGCCAGGACATCACGCTTACACCTCCATGGATGGGTGGTATTTTGCAAGAGTACCCCGATCAAAGGAAAACGCTGCCGCTGGTCCTCTTTGCCTGGAGTCAGGATTATCCTGATCCACAGGACTTCCTCTCGCTGCTCTACACCAGTGACTCACCCTACAACGTCCAGAGCGCCAGCGTTGCCGCCGCCGACGCGCTGATGCGGCAGGCCGACGCGCTGCCCGACCTGAGCCAGCGCATTCCGCTCTACCAGCAGGCCGAGCAACTGCTGATCGACAACGTCGCCGTCTGCCCACTGTTCCAATACGTCAATCACTACGCGCTGCGTTCGTGGGTGAAGGGCGATTTTGTCGAGGATGCGCGCGGGCTGTTCCCCAACGATGCCTGGGTATCAGGCTATATCGCCAAGCACTGAGTACTTCGGAGGGCACGACGATGGCAAGACAGACGCATACCAACGGATTCGCCAACTTCGCAGCGCTCCTCGCTCTGCTGGTGTTGCTGTTGGCGGGCTGTAACGTGGCTGGACAGCAGCAACCGTCTGACATGGCGAAGGACCAGACGCTGAAACTCATCTGGGCGCAGACAGGTAGTCTGGATATGTTCGCGATCGACCCCGCGCACGTCTCGGAGGATGGCAGCCGACAGGTGACCAGCCTGCTCTTCGATGGGCTGGTGACGCTCGACCGTAACGGACATATTGAGCCGTGGGGCGCGACCTCGTGGACGATCAGCCCCGACGGATTGACGTACACCTTCACGCTGCGCCCCAACCAGCGCTTCTCCGACGGCGCCTCCGTGACCGCCTCCGATTACGCCTGGAGCATCAATCGCGCGCTGAACCTATGCGCCGGGTCATATATCGCCTGGGATCTCGCGGCAATCAAGGACTCCAGCACGCTTGTCGGCCAGGACTGCTCCAGCAATCTCACCCAGACGGCGCAGGCGACGCTGGTAGGCCGCTCGATTCTGCCCGACGATAGCGCCAATCGGCTCACGATTCTGCTGTCACATCCCGCGGGCTATTTCCTCAGCGTGCTGGCATCTTCGGCGGGAATGGCGCTCGAGCGGCGCGTTGTTGAACCGCTTACGGAAAGCGTTACCCATCTCAGCACGGACAATGCTTTTCTCTCGCTGCTGGCAACAAAGACGACGGGCCAGGGCGGTAGCGGCATGTTTTACCTCGCTCGCTGGACCGCAGCCGCGTACAACAACCCTGGAACCCTGTTGCTGAAACCGAATCCGCACTGGTGGGGGATAGCGGCGGGTAAGAAACCCCATTTCAGCGAGCTGGATTTCAGTGTCCCTCTTTCCAATTCCTCTTCACCGCCCAGCACAGGACTCAGCCTGTTCAGCAGCGACCCACGACAGGCGTTTGCCAATATGCTGCCGACCAATCTGCCGATTTCGCAATTCACTCAGCAGTCGTATTATCATGAACAGCCGACGTTGGGCTTTCGCGCGCTGATGTTTTACTGGAGCAACGCCCCCTTCGACGACATCAACGCGCGCAAGGCCTTCTGTCTCGCTATCAACCGCGAGCAGTTCAATCAGCAGATCTATCATGGGCAGATGATGCCTAGCTGGCATATCATCCCGCAGGGGGTGGATGGCTACGACGCACAACTGAAAGGGATCGACGGCGCGCCAGTGGCAGGAGACGCGGCGCTGGCGAAACACTACTGGCAGCTCTATCTGGCCAGCCACAACAATCAGACCCCAACGATCATGATCAACTACGGCCTCAAGGGCAACCCAGATTATCTGGAAGCCTCGAACTGGCTGAAAAACAGCTGGAGTCAAACGCTCGGCGTTCAGACCTTCCCTGACCTGTCCGATTGGGGCCACGGACCCGGTTGGGAAAGCTCGCGTCAGATCGTCCGCTATGGTGGGCTTCTCGACTACGCTGACCCCCAAGTTTTCCTGTCAGACATTGACCCACATTCCCTCGATGACCTGGGTGGCTCACCGAACACCGGCGTCCCGGCTGCCGACAGCCTCATACGCCAGGCCAACGCGCTGTCCGATCTGGCACAGCGCGTTCCGCTCTACCAGCAGGCCGAGCAGTTGCTGATCGATAACGTCGCGGTCTGCCCGTTGTTCCAATTGGTCAACCACTACGCGCTGCGAAGCTGGGTCAAGGGCGATTTTGTCGAGGATGCACGCGGCCTCTACCCCAATGACGCCTGGGTGTCGGGATATATCGCGAAGCACTGATAGCGAGCCAATGCCTCTATGCGCGATAATCTCTCTGAGAGACGCTATCAGAGCGAGGAGGCGCGGCAATGAGCGATAAGCGCGAGGATACTCTGCGGGGCGGACGGGATGACGGCTGGATCGAGGTGATGATCGAGATTCCGCGTGGCAGCCGCAACAAATATGAGTACGACCACGAGCGCGGCATCATGCGGCTGGACCGCGTGCTCTATTCGTCGGTCCACTACCCGACTGACTACGGCTTCGTGCCAGGCACGCTCTCCGGCGACGGCGATCCGCTGGATGTGCTGGTAGTGGTGGACGAGCCAACTTTTCCCGGCTGCCACGTGCGCGCGCGTCCAATTGGCACGCTGACGATGATTGACGAGAAGGGAACCGACGAGAAGATTCTGGCAGTCCCGGTAGATGATCCACGCTTCAAAGATATTCGCGATCTGCCTGATCTGCCGGAACACTGGCCACTCGAAATCGCCACATTCTTCAGTACGTACAAAGAGCTACAGGGCGTCCAGACCGATGTGCGCGACTGGTTCGACGCCAGCGCGGCATGGAAGATCATCGAGGAGTGCCGCGACCGCTTCGAGCAGCACCGCTTCATGACGGATGACTACGCGGGCTAACGGTTGGAGGCCACGAATGCCCGCGCCTCTTGCGCCAGGGGCAGCCATTCCAGCGGCGAGGTGGGGCGAGCGCCAGCCACTCCTTCATCACCCGACCATCGCGGCGCGGATCGAAGCGCTCGCCATCACCCGAGGCGACCAGCGCATCCACGCGCTGGCGCGGCAGCTTGACGACGAGCCGCCCCTGCGAGGAGAGCATGGCGAAGATTTTGCCGCGCACCTTCAGCGCGTCCGACCCGAAGCCTTTGCCCGACTGCTCGACATCCCTCTCGCCGAGAAACCCCTCGACGAGCGCGGCATAGCGTACTTCCGGTGTGATGGCTGTCTGGCTCATATGGCGACAACTCCCTGTGACGAGATAGCACAAATGGCACTGCCAGACTATAGAACAAAATTACCAGGACAATCCAGGCGATCTAGATATCCAGCCGCGTGAGGCGGACGGCAAGGGTCGTCGCGAAGTGGGTGAAGCCGAGGGCGCAGGCGATGGCGACCGAGCGAGTATTTGCCACCAGCGCCTGATAGCGCGGTACCAGGCCGACCCCAAGCCCATACGCGGAGATGGCGCTGACCACCGCGCGCCCGTGGCCCTGGCCGCGATAGTCGGGATGGGTGATGATGCCAATGTGCAGCAGGCTTGCGGCGCGCGGCTCGCCCATGCCCGCCGCGACGAGTTGATCCCCGACGAATGCGCCGAATACGACCTGCTCTGCGCTGCCGATGCCAACCTGCTCCCACTCCTGCTCGTCGCATGCCTCTTCCAGCCGCCGTAGCGCTGGATCGTCCGCATCGGTCAACTGGCGTACATGTGGCTCTGCGGCTGGCCTGAAGTCGTCGGCACGCAGGTAGCCCTGCCAGGCTGGGCCGACGAACCGCTCGATAGCATCACCAAAGACCTTTTGCAAGCGCTTAACATCGAAGCTCGCCGCCGCAGACAGACCGGCGAGTTGCGCCCTAATCATCGCGAGCAGCGGCGCGGGCACGGAGACGACGCACGACTCGCCCCGGCGCAACAGGTAGACGCCCTGGTAGTCGGCAAGTTCGGCGGCAGTGTGCGGCCCGACCCATGTGCCCGGCGTTTCCAGTTGCTCGGGCGTGCAGCCGAGGAAGCTGGCCCAGTATGCCGCGACGCGCGCATCCGCCGAGGCATGCGCGTCACTCGTCGCCATACGGGTAATCCATCTGCGCCTTGATGCGCTGCCGGATGGCTTTGCCCGCCAGCTTCTCGACCAGATGGAGTCCCAGGTCAATCGAGGAGGTGACGCCACGCCCGGTGATGATGCGCCCCTCGTCCACGATGCGCTCCTTCACCACCTCGCGGCAGAACGGGCGCAGATCCTCATAGGCGCTGGGATGGGTGGTCGCGCGCACATCCTTGAGCAGCCCCGCCGCGCCCAGCAGCAGCGAGCCGGTGCAGACCGAGGCGAGTAGCGGCGTCTCTGCCGCTGTCTTAATCCAGGTGATGAAGTCGGGATCGTCCATCAGGGCGCGCGTGCCGAAGCCACCGGGCACGAAGACGAGATCGTAGCCACTGAGCGGCTCGCCGACGAGATCAGGTGCGAAGCGCAGCCCGCCGATATCGCGCACGGTCGTGGTCGTCGCGCAGACATGCCACGAGACATCGGGAAGCAGGTCCATCGTGTTCAGCCGCGTCAGCGGGTCGTACGCGCCGATGAAGTCCAGCGCGGTCATGCCGTCGTAGATTACGAATGCCATGCGCATGAGCGCTACCTCTTTCTTACTCAGACCGGTTCGTCCAGGACGGTTGGCCTGCAAGAGAATAGCACATGGGCACGATATGAATCCGCAAATCAGTTCTGGGTTGACGTTGCAGCAGGTGTACAGTAAAGTGGACGCGATGTGAGGGCATGGTACTGCTAACCTCGCGCCAGGTTATCCGGCTTTGGTGAGCGGCATTCCCGTCCGGTTCGTACAGCCAGCGGCGAAGATTCCAGCAGGAGTACCAGCTTGACCCCAGAGGATCAGGCTCGTCAGCGACTCATGCAATCGTTACAGCGTGAGCAAGAGAACCGTCAGGCTGCGGCACTCAAAGCGCAGGAGAAGGAGTCGGCGGCGCCAGCGTGGCGAAGGCGGCTTCAGAGGACTCTGCGCAGTCGCATTACTGGCATCCTCATTCTCAGCGTTATCGTCCTTGGAGGAGTAGGAACGTTCGTCATATGGTTCGTCCTGAATACACTTGACCGATTGACACTCTCCCGCTTACAAGGCGGGAGATTCTTCCATCATCCAGCCCGCTTGCCACGTCCCGTTGCCGGAGACGCCGTAGCGGCGGTCTGTCCAGAAGCGTTCGCAGCCCGAAGGCTGCCCGTTTCCGCCTGCCCGGCGGTACGGTTCAAGGTGTTCACGATGCGGCCATGAGCGCACGCGCAGCGACCAGAATATTCCGGGCGGCATTCTCGTCGCGGTCGAGCGCCAGCCCACAGTGCGGGCAGACATGCGTGCGCACGCTCAGGGACTTCTTGACCCGCGTCTGGCAGCGCGTCCCGTCGGGCAAGACGCCACTGCACTCCTGCGTCGTGAACTGCGGGGCCACCGCGACCACAGGAACTTCAGTGAGCTGCCCGTAATAGCGGAGCCAGCCCAAGCAGAGTCCCCAGGCGGCATCGCTGATGCTCTTGGCCAGACGTCGATTCCGAACCATATTGGCGATTCTCAAGTTTTCGTAGGCGACCAGATCGTGAGATTGGACGAGCGTCCTCGCGGTTTTCGCCGCGAAGTCTTTCCGCTGCCTGCGTACCCTGAGAGAGCCTTTGGCCAGACGTCGCACCGCTTGCTTGCGGTTGTGTGATCCCTTTTTCGTGCCTGAGACGCGCCGATGCAATCGCTTGAGCTTCCGCTCCGCCTTCCGCAGATACCGCGGATTGGCGACCGCGCCACCGTCGCTGTCCATCAATAAGACTTTCAGGCCCATATCGATGCCCACCTGCGTGCCAGTGGGCACATGCGTGAGGCGCCGGTCGGCCTGCACGACGAACTGTGCATAATAGCCATCAGCGCGCCGCAGCAACCGCACCCGCTTGATCTGCCCGATAGGAAACGTCTCGAGGGCGCGCGTTCCCATGAGGCGCGCGTTCCCATGAGGCGCACGGTTCCAATGGCCATACCATCCGTGAACGTGAGCCGTCTCCCATTCGGCTCCAGCTTCCATCCGGTCGTCTTGTATTCGACGCTCCGGTTATGCTGCTGAAAGCGGGGATAGCCCTTCTTCTTCCCAGGTTTCTTGTTCTGGCAGTTGTCTGGCAGTTGTCGTAGAAGCGGGCAATGGCTTGCCAGGCCCGATCCGCCGCCGCCTGCCGCGCCATCGAGTTGAGTTGCGTTGCGCTGCGAAGGAGAAATCCCTGGCAAGCTCCGCGCAAAGCGCCTGCAAATCGCTCCGACCGATGCGCCGCCCATCCATCCACATTCTGAGGGCTTTGTTACGCACGAACTGCGCCGTGCGGATGGCCGCATCAATCGCCGTCTGTTGGGTCGAGGAGAGGCGCAGCTTGTACTCGTAGATGAGCATGCTATCGTCCTCTCTGGAACCAACAAGATGGGCTCAAAGCCGGGCCACACAGTCCGTATTGGCCTGAATTCAGACAGACACAGTATGGCTGCTAGAACAAATGTTTGTCAACTGGTGTCAAGTGACCAGTGAAGTATCTGGGCCATTCATCCTCGCCACGAATGACGGGGCTTTCTGTCCCATGCTCTGTAAACCTGACCGATACGATCAAGCAGTTCTGCTCCGCTGAAAACAATGGCAAGTATAGCGCAGCGTATCAGCTTGTCTCGACGCGGGTGCGTCAAACAATGTCCGAGAGCATGTTCGAGACGGCAAGCCGCCAATCCCATCTCTCCGATTGCAGCCTCGCCCAGAACGGCGAAAGCGCACAGATCGCCGACAATCGGAGCACGGTTGCGGTCTCGTACGTCATAGCAACAGGCGATACGACCGGTGCGACGGAAAGCTCCGGCACTATGACACTGGTCCGCGAGAACGGTGGTTGGCGAATCGACCACGTTACCGGCGTGGCAGTCCTTTTCTTCTGACAGGCTACGGCGATGCTCCTGAGGACGTGCCGGAACTGATTCGGAACGTAGTGCAAGATGTCGCAATCGGACTCGTGATGCGCGACTTCGTGCTGGCCTGCGGCGCATTGAGCAGTCATCGGGTTAGTCGCCAGTGTTAGCCAATGCGTGCCAGGACAATGACCGGGATTTGCCGGGCGGTTTTCTGCCGATAGTCGGAGGTTGAGAAGCCGAGCGCCTGGGCATGCTGGGCATAGAGTCGGTCGCGTTCCACGCCCTCGGCCACCTGGGCGCAGGCCTGGAAGGTCTCGGAGCCAAGTTCCACCGTCACTATGGGGTGCGCCACGAGATTGTGGTACCAATCAGGATGGGTGGGCGCGCCGCCCGCTGAGGCGATGATGACGAGATGGGCGCCATCGATCGAATAGGCCACTGGCGTAGTGCGCGGCTGGCCGCTTCTGGCCCCGGTGGTGGTGAGCAACACCAATGGGCCGGGATAGTCGGTTTTGCCGCCATTGGCGCGAAACTGCTTGATAATTTGTTGGTTGTAGTTGTTTGGACCGCTCATGGATGTTCCTTAACGAGAAGTAAATAGGGTGTAGAACAGGATATTCCTCCTCCCGGGCAACAATTCGGAAGTTGTCGTTTGACCAGAGCTTCAGGATTTTGAGCGGATCCAGTATCGGCGGGAGGAATGGCGCGAGGATGGCGCCAATCTCCGGCCATCCCCAACCATATTTCAGCCGTGCTCACCAGTCCTCGACCGGGATCAGATCGCGAGGCCTGGAGTTCGGTGGCGGCGTGAGTGGCGGTGGCGCGACTGGGCCTTTGGCGGTGTCCTCGCGCGTGCTCGACGAGATAGATTTGGTGGACTTCTTTGATGTCTTGGGCGCTTTAGGCATCTTAGGCATCTTGAGAATCCTGGGGAGACGCGCCAGCCAGAGGATGCCCACCAGCGTGAAGAAGTCGCCGAGCAGGGCAACGGCTGGCCCAATCTGCCGCGTATAGGTCACAGCGCCGCTATCGACGTGGGTGGTGCTGTAGAGCCAGACCAGGAGCAGGGTGAACGCCACATTCGCCCCGACGAGGAGGAGGTAGAAGACGCGCGTGCGCAGCCGCGGCGCCCAGGTGCGCGCCAACAGGACACTCAGGGCGAAGAGGACCAGCAGCAGCGGGACGCCCCAGAGCGCGAACGCCGCCATGCTATCGTTGATGGCGTTACTGTAGGTGGCCGCACTGTCGGGCGCGTGCATCGTCTGCTCGATCACGCGGACAAGATCCTGCGCCGCCGTATGGTTACTGGTCGTGGCGGGCTTATGGCCCACAGCAGCCGCGATATACTGGAACCAGGGCAGGAACGACGCGGCTCCGATGAGAAGACCACCTATAAGGAGCGCCAGACCAGCGAACCGGCGCGACCCACGGCGGGGCGCTATACTCGGCCGATAGGTGGGAAAGGATGACACGTCGGAAGGGGACGACATTGCATGCTCCTCTCGGCGGATGACTTCTCAGCGTACGTCTGCAATCGGCAAAGAAACCGAGCAAAATGCGTGCCAACTCACTGTAGCACATTGCCTGGGAAGCAACACATAACCCTTACCCCGACTCATCCAGCGCGTCGTCGAGCGCCTGCTCCAGCGGCAGCGCGCGGCCAATCGCCTCGATGCGGGCGAAGTCGTCACCCAGCGCATCGCGCGCGGCCTGTTCGGCGTCGGCGGTGGCGTCGCGGTCGAGCGGATGTTGGTCGGAGCCGATAGTCTTCCGCAGGGCCGCGGCGGCGCCTAGCTGGCGGGCGGCCCGCTCCATCTGGCCAGACGCGGCGGAGATGCTGGCAATAGCCACCAGCTCACGCTCGATGCGCAGCTTATCGCCCAGCTCGCGGCTGAGCCGGAGCGCCTCGCGATAGCGGTCCAATGCGCCATCGAGGTCGCCCTGCTCTCGGGCGACATGGCCGAGATAGAGCATCGTAATCGCGCTATGAGACAGGCTGCCCGCCCGCTGGTTGAGCAGCAGACACTCCTCGAAGTACGTCTGCGCGCGCTCGTAGTCCATCTGGAAGTAGGCCGTCTGGCCCAGGCAGGAGAGCGACCGCGCCAGGATCCACTGGTCGCCCAGTTCGCGGCTGATTGCCAGCGCCTCTTCGGCCAATGACGCCGCCTGATCGAGACGCGCCTGCTGCACCGCCAGAAAGCCGAGAATCGTCAGCGCAATCGCCAGCCCCTCGCGGTCACCAGTCGCGCGGCAGAGCGCCAGAGACTCCTTGCCAAGCCGCTGGGTCTCGCGGACGTCGCCCTGCGTGCTGGCCAGCGTCGCCGCCCCCGCCAGCGCCCGCGCCCGCGCCGTCAGCAGCGCGCTATCGCCTCGCGTCGTGACCCCAGCCGACTGCTCCAGCAGACTCGCCAGCCAGCTACGTCCCTCGCTCAGATAGCCATGGACGTACCAGAAGCGCCAGAGCGCGGCGGCCAACTGGAGAGCTAGCAGGGTATTCTGGCTATCGCACGCCCAGCGCAACGCCACCCGCATGTTGGCGTGATCGCGTTCGAGACGATCCAGCCAGGCGCGCTGGTCCGCCCCGGTCAGCTCGCGCTCCGCCTGCTCAGCCAGATCGGCATAATAGGCGGCATGGGCCTCCTGCGCCCGCGCTAACTCGCCACTGGCGGCCAGTTGCTCCATGCCATACTCGCGAATCGTCTCCAGCATGCCGAAGCGCGACTCGCCCTCTTCATCCTCGCTCTGCCGCAGCAGACTCTTATCGACCAGCGAGGCGATGCGGTCCAGATAGGTGGTGGGCAGTGCGCCATCGAGCGCGGCATTGAGCGCGACCGCCGCATCGAGGGTGAAACCCCGCGCGAAGAGCGTCAGTCGCCGAAAAAGCGTCTGCTCCTCCGGCGCGAGCAGGTCGTAGCTCCAGCCGATGGCGTCGCGCAGGGTGCGCTGGCGCGCGGGCAGATCACGCGGGCCATTGGTCAGCAGCGAGAGGCGGCTGGACAGCAGTGGCGCCATTGCCTGAGGCGAAAGCAGCCGGGTACGCGCCGCCGCCAACTCGATGGCCAGCGGCAGGCCATCCAGGCGAGCGCATATCCGCGCGATGATGGGCAGATTCTCCCGTGTCACGGCGAAGGTCGGGCGAATGGCGCGCGCCCGCTCGATAAAGAGCGCCACGGACGGATTCTGTGCCAGGTCGCTCAACTCGGAGAGCTCGGCGGCACGCTCGCCCTCGATGGATACTGGTATCTCCAGCGGTGGCACGGGATACTCGTGCTCGCCACGAACGTGCAGCGCCGCGCGGCTGGTGACGAGTATCCGCGTTCCCGGGTGGTCGGCCAGCACATCGGCGACCGCGTTGGCCGCGCCAATCACCTGCTCGAAGTTATCCAGCAGGAGCAGCACTCGCTTACCTATTAGCCACGCCCGCAGGCTCGCCGCACCGCCAGACTCGCGGATATCGAGCGCGCGGCTGATCGCTGGCAGCACCAGCGCTGGATCGCTCAGGCTCGCCAGCGGCACGTGAAAGACACCATCGACGAAGGAAACCATCACATCCGAGGCGACTTGCAGGCCGAGGCGCGTCTTGCCGATGCCGCCCGGCCCGGTCAGCGTGACCAGGCGCACGTCGCCACGCATCAATAACGCGCGAATGGCGCTGATCGCCTCGACGCGGCCAACAAGCGAGGTCGGCGGTATCGGCAGCGTCTGCGCCCGCGCGGTTCGGAGCGGAGGGAAGTCCTGCGGCAGATCGGCAATGACGGCCTGATAGAGATGCTCGGGCTGCTGCACATCGCGCAGGCGGTGCTCTCCCAGGTCGCGCAGGGCCACGCCATCCGGCAGAGCATCGCGCACCAGGTCGTACGTCGGCTGCGAGAGCACGATCTGGCCGCCATGGCCCGCCGCGCAGATACGCGCGCCGCGATGCACATCGAGCCCAACGTAGCCGCCAGCGGCGATCTCCGGCTCTCCCGTATGCAGCCCGATGCGCACGCGCATGCTCGCGCCCTCCGGCCACTCCGCCACGGCCAGCGCGCGCTGGATGTCGGTGGCGCAGGAGAGGGCGTCGGCGGCGCTGATGAAGGCGACGAAGAAGGCGTCACCCTGGGTATCCACCTCGTAGCCATGGCAGCGCGCGAATGCGGCGCGCAGCAACGACCGCTGCTGGGCCAGCGCCTCGCCATAGCGCGGACCAAGCTGTTGCAGCAGGCGCGTGGACCCTTCGATATCGGTAAACAGGAAAGTGACGAGACCAGTTGGCAACTCGGACACGGTGGCGGCTCTCCCTGCTGATTATTCCCTTCGCCATCGTATCACACCAACCACCCCAGGGCTTGTTACGTTTCGGCTAACCACACCTTCACTTTGCCAGGTTCGTCATGAGCCGGTAACGCAGATATCGGTCGTAACGGCGAGCCGTGTCCATTGGTGCGCTCGCCGCTACTCAGATGACGAGTCTGACGAGTCTGACGAATTGTTCTGTGAATCGGTGCTGTTGGTGTTGGTGTTGGTGTTGGTGTTGTTATTACTTGCCGTGCCAAGGGCATAGACGCAGAGCTCCTCGAAGGAAACATTATTCTCCTTGGCGATATCCGCCAGTTTCTGGAAGCTGTCCATCACCTCAGCAGGGATGGTTCCACCGCGCTCCCGTGACAGCCAGTCAGCTTGAAACTGCAGAGGATGAACGCCGGGGCCGACTTCGCCAACGTAGATATTGAACGGCGCTTTAATACCATTGAAATCGCAGGGGATGGTGAATTTTTTCACGTTAATGTCTCGCTTTCTGGCGTCGTGTCTGTCGTAGATTTGTCGTGGTCAGAGATTGGTGATGTCCATGATCGCCTTGAAGCAGGCGCTCTGAAACGTGGTGACACAACGAATGAACATGTAGGTGTCTTCTTCTTCAAAGACGAAGACGCCTCTATCCGCCTCATCGCCATTGACAAGTTCAGCCAGCGCGCCAAGGATGTCGCGCCTGACCGCCTGGGGACACTTGTTGTTGCGGCCAATGGCGGTCAGTATCTGAATAGCGGCGTAAGCGATGGAAGCGCTCTTGCTCGTGAGCAATTTGATCAACTGGGGCGCGAGTTGTGGGTCGAAGTAGCGCAGGCTACGCACCATTCGGAGCGCATTCGTCTGAACGTGCGGGACGTCTTGTAAACACTCGATCAAGACACCAACGAAGTTTTCGGGGATATGGATAAAATATCCCATCAATGCGGCGGCGCCTGCGCGCCCGGGGAACCAGCCATTCTGGATCGCGGCCCGCGTAATCAGATCCTCCATCTCCAGGTCTCTGATTAAGGTAAAGGCCGCGGCTGGCGACAGAGACGCGACGATAGCAGCCACCTCGAGCAGCGTCGCCCGCTCGGAGTACCAGTCGGCGGCGTCGTCAATCTTTTCGCGTAACGAGTTCGCCAGCCAGGTGAAGAGCAATTTGACGCCCTTAGGATTGGCGGCGATTTGAGTCGCCGCTTCACGCGCACGAATAGGATCTTCCTGGATGGCGTAGAGACAATGCTCGCGAATCTCTTGCAGTGACTTTTCCGGGAATACCCATGATCTGCCGCGCAGCAGAGCGCTAGGGTCATCTGCTTTTTCCGCTTCCGCATTGATCAACTCAGCAATCACACCAGCGATGGTTAAGGCGCGGTTGGGAATGATGCGGGTAGCCTCCAGGGCGTCAGGCGTCATGCGCTGCAGCGCATCTTCTGCCTGCTTGGCGTGCTCTGGTGGCACACGGAAGTTTTTATCGCCAAAGTTACTACCACTTTTCAGCTGCAAAATCCAGGACTTGAGCAACGCCCCCCGGGTGATGTCGTCGCCATCGATGAATGTCTGGAAAAAGGTGTCATATAAACTGGGGTCGAGCAGGTCGATGGAAGAGAGCATCCAGTACGCTGGAGAATCTTTCGTATGCTCGCGTTGCAGTGCACTCACCGTCTGATGAAAGACAGCCTCATCATCACAAGCGATGTTGTAGATTGCCCAACCGATGCTCGAGAATAAGCGCGGTTGAGAGAGCTGCCGCTTGCGCGTCTGGGCTAACTGATATTGAAGCTCAAAGCCCAGTTGCGAGCTGCGATACTGCCGATTATGTTTGCCGACGAAGACTTCCTCACCGTGCAGCGCCAGGCTGGCACGCGCGCGACCAAGATCAACGCCATGCTCCAGTATCTCTGTGACACCTGGCAGGGTCTGCACGTCGAGTTGTCCATACTCCACCAGCATGAGGCAAGCATAGCGCCATAATTCAGCGTCGGGCCTCGTTTCGACCCACCGGCGCAGCGTGGGGAGCGTGGCGCTCCTGGCTCGCAGATAAGGCAGCAGCGGATAGACCTTCGCGATTTCGCCGCTGTCGAGCAGAGCGGTTATTGCTTTGAGCGCGGGGGCGGTCAACGGCAACGCGCCGAATTCATCCTCGGCTGCCTGCCTGGTGAGTTGGCGTTGGGCTTCCGCGTACGTTTCGGGATGACACAACTGATCCCAGTAATCTACCGTCTGCTGCTTGCTCAGCGCGAGCGCATTGACGTCAGCGAGCAGCGCACTGAGGACGACGGGCGTCATGAACGCGGCGCGACGGAGTTTGCCGTGCGATTCGAGCAGCTTCAGCGACAGCAGATTCTGCGACTTGAGCGTCAGCCATTCATCATGAATCGAACTGAGATGCGTGTCGAGTTGGCTCCAAAGCGCATCGTTCGGCGTAAGCTGGCTACGAACGAGCAGCGCGGTTTCAACACGCGCGCGCGCATCGGCGATATGCCCAACGTTTTCCACGGCGTCGCGCAGCAGATGGCGCCATTCCTCGCCCCCACGATAGCGTGAGAGGCGCGCGAGCGCGCGCGCCCGGTTATCGGCGTCGGCAATCTGGTATGCCGCGCGTTCCGCTTTATCTTGCATCTGCTGGCGATAACGCAGCGGACAATTCACGATCAGGCGCTCGAACGCCAGTGAGCGCTGGAGGGGTTGTGCAATCTCCTCAGCGGCGCTGATGATCGTTTGCCAGACATCCCGGCCGCGTAGAACCAGATTTCCTTCAGTCAAGCGCCAGAGCGCGCGCGCGCGAATCACCGGGTCGGCGATAGCGAAGGACTGCTCAACAATCTTGAGACGCCATTCAGCGCGTCGTTCCTCCGTATATTCTCGTTCCAGCAAGATACCCAAAACATAATCCGTGGTGGCTGGAGGGAGAGTAAGCGCCATGGCGCAGGCTTCCTCGAAGAGGCCGGGAATTTCTTGTCTTTTGGCGCCCAGGAAGACCGTCAAACCAGCCTGAAAGACTAGCTCGATGATGGTTTTGCTCTGCTGAATGACTGTCAGCCCATGGCCAAAGAGGTCCGCCTCGTCGGTCAGGAGCGGCGGAATAGGCTCGATAGACCAATTGGTGACCTGGTTGAAACGCGCGTTACGGGCCTGATGGAGATTGGAGAGCGCAAAGGTGAACCTGGTCTTGGAGCCGATGGTATCGAAAACGACCCCCGCGGAATATTGGGCGTCGTCGTTGAGGCACGACAACCAATACGTCCAGACTTCGGCGCTGACATACGGCAGCGCGTTTTTCAGGTCGAGCAGGAAATTGTCTGGCTTGACTGTCATAAAATTGGCCGCGGCGCATACCTCAAAGAGCAAGCCCACCAGATCGCTAAACTGGGCTTCGGGAAGCGTTGAGTAGAGTGGTTGCAACGCCTCCCCAACACCCTGATTGGCTAGCAGCATCAACACACCATGGAGCGAATGCTGGCGCGACTGAATATGATTGAGCAGCGCGGCGATCACGTCTGAAGCGGGCGCGGCGCTAATTTCAGCGCGCAACGTCTGTATGGCGCGTTGCGAATCGGTGAGCAGGAGCGTCAACAGAGCATGCGCGCGCGTCAGCGGATCCTGTTCGGATTTCCAGCGCTTCCACAGTGGTTCGCTCAGACTCTGGACGCTAGCGCGGTCGCGCAGGGCTTGCAGAAACATTGAGGTCAAGGGCGAATCGCTGTAGATCAGTGCGGCTTCAAAGACGGGCGCGATGTCAGTCATGGGATTGGCCAGCGCGCCGCCTTCGGTATCAAGATAGACCGCTAGCTCATAAATGATATCCTGCTGCGCTTCAGCAGTGGCCCACTCCTCTCTGGTGTTCCATTTCTCTTTCCACCAGTTTTCCTGACGCAGCTTTTCTAACACCATCCGGCGCTTGCCCTTATCTTGTATGCCAAGCAGCCAGCGCAGTTTCGTAAAGCGCTCAAAATAATTGGCGATGCCCAGATCGTTGAGGCCGCCGTAGATCAGCATGACCACACGCAGCCAGGCGAGATTGTTGCGGATGCGGCTGACCAGCGCGGGTTCCTGTTCGAGCGCGGTGCGGAATGGCAACGCCTGGCTGCCATCGAGGAATTTGCTTTCATCGCGCAGACGCAGTTGGAAAGAGTTGGCCTCATCCGCGCTGTTCGCTTTCAGCGCTTCGAGTTGCTCTAGCTTGGCGAGCTGGTCCTTCAGCCGCTGCAACCTGGCTTTCGGAGATTCTCGCTCTTCGTTATTGTTTGGACTCATCTCAACTCGCCTCTCTAGCGTTCGGTTTCAGCGCCCAGCTCATCGAGTTCGGTCTCGAACTCAGCGATTTCACGTTCCAGCTTGGCGCTGGTGACGCCATCGCTGATCGCCTGAAGTTCTAGCTCTATTTTGCTGATCTCGGCGTGAGTAGATGCGCTGCGTATCCTAAAGAATGTCGGGCGGCGCAACTGCTGTAATCGTTCTTGAAGTTCGGCTACTTGCCGTCCGCTGGTGATGTCTTCGAGGCGATTGCGACGCGGCGCGATTTCCTGGTCGCGGATGTGTGAGCTATAATTGGCGATCTCCGCCGCCAGATTTTGCTCAAGTTCCGCGATCGTTTTGCGCAACGCGTCAGCAGAGGGAGCATTTTTGAGCTCTTGCTCTAATTCTTCGGTGTCGCCTTCTGTTGCGTCGGCGCTCAGGCGTGGATAGTCGGTGATTCTGAGCGAACCTTCTTCCAGATCGGGCAGGAGCGTCATATTCAAGGCGCTCGCGATAGGGAAGTCCCAGGAGGCGGTATCCATCACTGACACGTGCGTCAAGGCCCGCGTTACCTCTTTGTTCTGCCACTTGTTGCGGACCATCAGGTCCGCTATCGCACAGGCGGTGTTGGTTGTAACACGTTGGTGATCTTGCAAGGTGGAGACGAACCAGCGCTCGACGGTCGCATGATGGCTGCTGGCGAACAATGTTTTGGTCGCCTGGACGATGTTGCGTCTGAGGACATCGAAGCCAATCGCGTTGTGGCGGTTCGCATAGGTAAAGACCAGCTTGCGCATGATCTCCACCACGATATCTTCCGAAACATTGTTCAGGTCTGGCAGCGCGGCGACGATCAGGAGCGCGCTTTGTGGGATCAGGTTACCCAGGGGGTCATCCACCCCCAGCAGGTTACGTAGCACCTCATGCTGGGCGCGTGGTCCCCAGGCGTTCGAGACGCTAATATGGCCGAGCGCCATCAACAGCGGCTCGCGCCAGCGCGGGTCATTCATGCGGCTGCTGATCTCATCGGCGGCCTGTGGTTTATTGCGGACGAGATAGAGGGCCGCAAGATATTCCTGGAATGTCAGATGCAGGAAGCCATAGACATGTTCGCTGCGCTCAGCAATGATGCCGACCTCGCCGCGAATCCTTTCGATGAAGCCATCGACATCGAGGACAAACGTTGGTGGCAACTCGAGTTCATTCAACCCGCGAAATTTTGCGAGCTCGTGGCTAATGATCTCGCGCATTTCCCGTTCTTCGATCAGGCCAGTTGAATAGTGTTCGTGGATATGCGCCGCCAGCGGTGACAAGACAAATGCCAGCTCCGTTGTGGTCACGCTAGTGGCGCGCCAGGCCTCAATCAGAATCTGCATCGCCTTTTCGTATAGGAGAACGCGTTGTTCTGGGAGGTGGCCATGATTATTGCGATAGACGAGCGCCAGAATTGTGACGAGCAGTGGATTCGTCGCTAATTCACGCGTGCGTGGATGGTCGGGGTCAAAAATCGCCTGCTTGAGCCCCTGCGATTCAAGCTCCGCCTGTTTGCGACTATCCGAGCCTGGAAAGAGAATCTCATGCGTGGCCAGCGTCCATGCATCGCAAAAATGCTCAACGGCGATGCGCTGCATCGGCTGAATCATCACATGGGTCACATCACCAGAGATAGGCGCGGAGTGGTAGCCCGCGATGCGGCTCGTGATGATAATCTGATTGCCGCCAGCCGTCAGCGGTTCACCTCCCTTGGTGGACTCATCCCAGTTGAACAGATCAACTGGCCCTTGTTTCCTGGGTGGGACGCCACGTCCTTCAATCCACGTCGTGATAAATGTCTCGATTGCCTGCACCATATCGTCACGCTGGCTGGTGCCAGTAATCTCGTCCATTCCATCGAGGATGACAACGGCACGTCCGTCTTTGAGATACTGGCGGAGCAATTGATTGAGTTGGTCTTTGGGAAGATCAGGATAGCGATTCAGCCAGGAATGACTGCCCATGAAATCAATAAGCGAGAGGGTGGACATCTGTCCCTTCGCTTGCTGGAACCTCTCGGAAAATTCTGAGATGCGCAACAGTATCGGCAGGCGGGGTACGCCGAGGCTGACCATAGCGGTGTCCGCCGCATCCTTCGCGGGATCAACCTGCGACGCTGGCACGTTGACCGCTGTTTCATGATTGAGAAGCGCAAGGGCAAGCTTGAGCACCAGCCAGCGCGCGAGCGTTGTCTTGCCGCTTCCTGGATCACCCAGGATGACCATCTTGCGCTCCTGGCAGAATGCGTCGCCCAGTGTGACGAGGGGGACGCTGGGGTCATCAAATGCGGCGTCGGGTCTATCGCGTTCATCCATTGAGGGCATAAAAGGATTGCTGGTAATCGCACGATGTCCAGCATAGTAAATGAGTTTGACCAGCTCAATGGGTGAAAACTCTTCGCCGAGCAACGAGTTATCAGAAAGGATCTCCATGACCTCCGACTGCAAGAGCGATTGTGAACGCTCGCGTTCGTAGGCGTTGCTGCGACTGCCTTTGAGCGCGACGTAGACCTTTTCTAACGGGATGCGAGGTAAACGAGCGTCGCCGCCCAGTCCACGCAGCTCGATCTCTCGATGCTGGTCAATGATCCAATTGAGATAGGGCTCGAGCACGGTATTGACATTGAACGCGGGCTGGGAGGTCAACGCTAACTCACGAGGCGCTAACGCGGGTTCGCTAGCTGGCTGGTCGGTCATCAGCATACGCCGTACAATAACGCGCAGGTGCTTCTCGAAAAGCCTGGCGAATTGCTTGGCCCCATTGTAGACATTGAACCCGCTGATAAGCGAACCATCGCTATCGGCGAACCCGGAAAAGAAGCGCTCGACTTTCATTAATTGAGAGATTGTTTCTTGATTTTTGGTAGCTTTGAAATCAATAGCGAACATCTGCGTATTGCGGTAGACAAGAATGACAGGGCGACCATCGTTGGTTCGCGCACCCTCAAGAGCGTTTTCATACTCCCATTCTGTTCCTGATTCGTAGCGCGAGCCATCAGGTTTCACCGTATCTTGTGGGAGCATAGTGCCGAGCCGTGTCCAGAGAATCGTGACGACGATATCACACTGTGCGGGCAGCGTGATGGTCTGGTTGATGGCTTCCTGTGGTGACAGGCTGGCAATGAAGGGCAGCGGATTGGCAGGGTCGTCGTAAGCGACCACCTCAATGTGCGCATGTTGGCTGAGAAAACCGTCGTGATTGAGACGTTCTACAGCGGTGTGGACCAATTGGCGTTCTTCCGTTACATCAACTGGTGACGACAAAAAGAGCTTTATCGTTTTCACCGTCCCGTTTGTTTGAAGCAGCGTATTCCTTTGCGCGAATGCAGCCAGTGAACGCGACGCTGATTCCGCGACCGCTTTGTTCTGATCGGCCGATAGCTTGGTTAGCGCGTCGAGACAGAGATCTACCATCTGCTGATTTTGCCCATCGTGCTGGTAGAGCAGGAAGTCTAATTGCTGAACCGCTCCCAGGCGCGCAAATGGGGAGCGCTCTTGCATGGCTGAGACCAGTTCACGGGCGAATCGGTTAGCCAGGAGATTGCGCGCAAAGATGGCATTCGTGTTTTGCCCGAAATCATACTGCTGAGGGCGCGCCTGTGGATTCTCGACCAGCATACGCTGGTGGATATAGGTGAAGAGTTCACCGAGTGTGATCTCACCATCAGCGTTGCTATCCGCGACGCCCTCTCCGATACCTTCGATGATATAGCGCGTAAAATCGAGCGGCTCCTCCATGCCATGGATTTTGCCGGTTCGTGGGTCGAGAGTAAATTGGGGATTTCCAGCGGCGGACATGATGAAGCAGTTGTCGCGAGCGCCCGGAAAGATCTGCGCCAGGTCAACAAGCGCGCCACTGGCAAACTGATTCTCACCACCTTGCTCGCGGATGAAGGGGCATTCCAGCATGATAGTGATGTTGTTGGCGCGATTCTTCGTGAGGAGCTGAGCGATGAAGGCGGTGGAAATCGCGGTCACTTCGACGGCGTCGCGCTCCGTCTCATTGAGGAGCAGATAACAGTCGCCGTCTGCGCCTTGCAGGCAATACCCTCTGATGAAGAGGAGAGTCATTTCTATTTCTGGGCTAGGGCGCAGTAATTTCAAGAGGGCTTTTTCGGCGCCACTGCGCGTTGGATTATGCATAGCGGACACTTCGAAGGCGCAGCGGTCGTCATCCGATAACAGCTTTTGCAGCTCATTGCTAGTATCATTGAGTCTGGGAAGATTATTATACGCTTCGTCGCGGTAATCCGTACTTTCGATGAGAAGGGCAATCTTGCGACCCATCGCTGGCTCCCTATTCACAACTACGCGACACTCTGCAATATCACACTATGAGGTACAACATCGCGCTCTGCTGATGGCTACTTTTTGTTACTCCTTCACGCGATTCTAGAATAACGGGAGTTCAGGAGGGATTTTCTGATAGGCCAGAAACCGCCCCGAGTCAGGAGATGTCTTAGGTAGGGACATTGGACTTGTTCCGCGCGGTGGATATGTTCTGGCAGCAATTTGAGCCACTTCGTGAGCGAGAACTGGCGGTGAGATATCGCCACAGACGCGCCCGCACGCCGAGTTTCCGCGGTTGGTCAGGTCCACGCGCTTCATCCTCTAAGGCTTCACGTTCCACGTTGTCAGCAACCGCCGCGCATTCCACGTCTTTGCCAGCTTACACCGATAGGCTACTGCCTGGCATAACTTTTCCCGAACTCACGTTATAGTAGCCTTTCGGTTTTTCAGGTATACTATTTGATGAGTTGATTGGTTGTCAAGGATGAGATATGTGCCGGGTTTGACATAGAGACAGATTGCTCCCGCTGAGCAGAGATAAGAAAAAGACGGCAATACGAAAGCGATGTTTCGCGCCCTAAGGGTGGGAGCGGAATGCTACGACCGAAACCACTGCAACAGACCGTCGAAGCCTCAAGGTTTATAGCAACTGGGCTCATCGCAACTCCGACCAGAGAACTTCTCCCTGGCCCATAGCCTCGCTCGAAACTCTGTGATAGCCCTCGGTGAACAGCGATTCTACGCCCTGTGGGTCTTGATCCCATCTCTACAGCGCAACATGCACTTCGGGTGACTAAAGTATTCTTGAGGCGGCGATTACGTCGAGCGTGGTCTCGATCACTGGCCGATGGCGCGGCAGGAGGAGTGGAGACAGCAGGCTCGCCGTCTCACGATAGAGGTGGAGCGCGGCGCTACCGATGGCGTCGGCGGACACTTTGTGGCTCGCATCAACGACAAATCCGGCGGCGATGCGGTGGTAGCGCGTCCAGGCGGAATCGGACCCAGCGGCCTCCTGCACCTGGCGGTAGTAGCTATTCTCGCTCTCGATCAATATGCCACGGCCCACCGCGACGGCCCGCGTCAGCCCCAGGACAGCGCCATGCGCGGCATAGAGCGTGGCGGACTCATCGCGGCGGTTGAGCGCACCGAGCAGCTTGTGCGCCTCCTCAGCCTGGCCCATCACCATCTCGCTGGCGTAAGCGCTGGCTGCGGCACGCAATGGTTCCCAGGTGAAGTCGCGCGCCTGCTGGTGCAGCCCCGCCAGCGCGCCCGACGGATCGTGCAGGATACGCGCCTGCCGCAGCCCCGGCACAACAAAGATCGCCTCCTCGGGGCGCGTCATCGCCTCCTGTTTCGCGGCAATCGTCGTGGTGGAGACGCTGACCAGCCGCCCGTCGCGGATGGTGAGGGTGTATCGCCCCTCGCTAGGTACGGGCATCGTCGTGGCGTAGCGGATAATGTCCACGTCGCTCCAGTGGGTCGCGTCGCCGCGTGCGTAGCTGCCCGCCAACGCAACGGCGACGGTATCCATAGTCACTAGCTCGGTCACAAGGCGCTTGAGAAATGCCTCAGGTAGCTTGAACGCGCTCATCTGGCCCTGCATCAATATCAGTAGGGATACGCGGCGCTATAGATGGCGCGCGGGTCCGGCGGCGCGCCCGCGCCATCGCTCTCCGCCGGGAACATCCACAGCATATCGCCGACGCTGGCTGGCACGTACTGAATGCAACAGCCAGCGTGCTGGCGCCGCGCCAAGCTTTTGCCATCGCGTCGCCCCTGCGGGCAGGCGATAGACCATGAAGTCCCCGTCATAGACCAACAGCGCCCCATCGCTGGCGATGCCAGCTGGCTGCCCGGACGGCCCCAGTGGAGCCTGGTACCAGGTGTGGCCGCCGTCGGTGGTGCAGACCAACGTCAGCCCGGAATTGTTCGACGATGCATAGTATGCGCCGCAGAGATGCCACGGCTGGTTGGCCAGCGGCTGCTGTACCGCGTAATCCGCTACGCTGCTCACGGGAATATTCATCTGCTGCCAGGTCACGCCGCCATCAGTCGAGGTCCAGAGGCCGCTGGTAAACGTCAGCAGCATCAGCGCGCCATTACCGGAATTGATCCAGAACTGCCGCAGGTTGGTTGGGGCAAGATTGGCATCAACCTCCTGCCAGGTGCGCAGGTGGTCGGCGCTTCCGGCGAGTATGGTACCCGCGCCGTTAGGGCCGACATTTGGCTTGCTCATCAGCGCGTAGGTCACATTGCCGCGAGTGGCAAGCTGCAGAATCGCCTGCTGCGGCGGCAGCGACAGCGCCTGCCACGATTGCCCACCGTCGAACGTTGCCTCCTGCGTTCCGCTGACAAAATCACCTGATGCGACCACCACCGCCGGATTGAGCATATCCACGGCGAGCGCGGCGCACGAATCCCACAACACTGGAATGTCGGTGGTATACGTCCAGGATGCGCCGCCGTTATGTGTCACGACGACGCGCGGGTGTCCCGGCTGTGTCTGGTCGCCTGGCACGGCGCAGGCATACGCCGTCCTGCCATCGCTGGCCGCCACCTGTAGATCCGAGACATGGAACTGCATGCCAAAGCCAGCGGGCAGATTCGCATGCGCCCAGGTGGCCACATTGCCCCAGATGGGCTGACCGCTGGACTGGATATCGGCGACGGTCGGCAAGGGTGGCTGTGTGGGAAACGGCGTCGGTATTGGTGGCAGCGCGGTGGCGATTGGCCTCGCGGCGACACTGCCGCACGCCGAGAGCAACAGCACGGCCAGCAACAGCGTAACACACCGCTTCGGAATGGGTCGCATAAAGAACGCCTCCTCGAAAAGCATCTGCATGGGCTGAAACTGAGCAGTCTCGATCATCCTGCCTATAAGACGGAAGCAGACGTGATATCTGTCGTAGCGACGGAAAAGTTGCGGTAAAAAGCTTCCTTCACTCATCTGAATCCAGCGTTGTGGCATGGAACTTGCCTGTGTGTCGAAGGTGCGCAATGTGATGAGGCGCAGAGGGAATCAGCAAACAGAAAGGGAAGTCGCACCGTGAGTGACGAGTATCAGGACCAGCAGATGGGCGCCGGTGGTGATGAGGACACATTGCAGGGCAACATGGAACAGGCAGCCGGAAACGCGCAGGAGAAGGCTGGCGACATGCTCAACAACGCGGAGTCGCAGGGCCAGGGAGCAGCGCAACAAGCCCAGGACAATCTGCAAGAGGGCGCTGGCGACATCCAACGCGAGGCGGACGATTACCGCGACCCGAATCAATAAATCCATCAGAGGTGTTGGCAACAACGCATGTGGGTGCGCTGCTACAAGGATGTAGCACTGCGCACCTTCTGTTTTTCCAGAGTGCATTCCACACGTTCCCCACGTATACCTCAACCACACCGATGCTTGTCTGCCAGCGACGGCACAGATACGTACCCGCCTGCCATGCATGCATCCACCCTCTTGACAGACGACAAATCTTCGGGTATGTTAAGTATGCTTAACGTTAAGTGAGCTTAACATGACCGACGGGACGGAGAACACTAACCTGTGGCAAAGGGTGTTGTCAATCGCCTGCGCGAGCTACGCCAGGAGCATGGTCTGACCCAGGAGCAGCTTGCCGCCGATCTGGAGGTGACGCGGCATACGATTCTGGCGCTCGAAGTTGGGCGCTATGTGCCTTCCATTGAGCTGGCGCTGCGGCTGGCGGCCTATTTCAATCGACCGTTGGAGACAATCTTCTGGCTGGATCCAGACGAGGATGCCCGCATCCGTGGGCAGGCGCCCGAAAGCCCTTCCGCTGAGTCGGATGGCCAGCGACGTGATGGAGGTGATCGCTATGATGGAGACAGGAAGCATGGCTGAGCAGCGCCCACCACAACGAAACGCCAGCGCGCGGGGTCGCCGAAGGCATATCTCGCAGCGCCTCATCGGCGTCGTCTATCTTGCGTTTGCGGTGGCGGCGTTGCTCTTCGCGCTCGTGACGTGGTGGATCGGTCGACTGAACCCGATCAACGCGCTGGTCTTCGCGCTGGCGGTGGCGGGGACGCTTCCCGTCGGAATCCTCGCGTTGCAGGGCGACTATCTCGACGCGCGCGGGATGGATGAAGGGCAGCGCGCGATGAATTCGGCGGCGCAATCCGACGCATTCTACGTCGCCTACATTGGACTGTACGCCCTGTTTTTCGCCGTCATCTTCTTTCCAGGGCTGCGCGATGCCATGCCCGTGGCTATCGGCGTCTTGCTGCTGCTGATCTCGCTTACCTGGCTGGGCGGGTATATGTGGCGGCGCTGGCGGCCATAGCGTGCTGACATCTTCGCGCTTCGGCATTGGGGGTCCTATGCGAACATTCTGGAAGCGCTTCTTCTGGGGAGCGCCGAGCCACAAGAGCATCGCCTGGGCTGGCGCGGTGAGCGGTCTGGGGCTGATTGGCTTCGCGCTCCTCATGCTCGTCATCGGTCACAGCCCGCCACTGTTCATGGTGGCCATCCTCTTCCTTGGCATAGCAAACTTTGGCTGGGGCGCGGAGTTTCTGCCTGCGAGCAAGACCAACGCCGCGGGCTGGATGCGCGTGGGGCGGTGGGGCAGCGCGCTCGTCGGCAGCGGTCTGGCGGCGCTCAGCCTGTTCCTGAGCCTGACGTTCGGTCCGGTCTATGGCGTCGTCATCCTGGGAATGGGGCTACTCCAGGTCTTCGAGTTCGCACCCGGTGGCCCAGCAAACAGGCCATAACTACGGCTGGGGCGCGGGTACGTCGGCCTCCTCGGCCAGCTCGCGGAAGCGGTAGCCGACGCCGCGCTCGGTCAGGATGTATTGCGGGTGCGAGGGATCGCGCTCCAACTTCTGCCGCAGGTAGGTGATGTAGAGGCGGAGGTAGTGCGACTCGTCACGGTACTCGTGGCCCCAGACCTTCGAGAGCAGCGTCTCGTGGGTCATCAGCCGCCCGGCGTTGTTCACCAGATGGTAAAGCAGGCGATATTCGGTCGGGCGGAGCGTCACCTTCTGGCCGCGCACCCAGACCTCGCGGCGGGCGAAATCAATCATCAGGTCGCTATCCACGATGATGCGCGTCTTGCGGGCAGGCGCGGGCGTGAACGTGCGCCGCAAAAGCGCCCGGATGCGCGATTGCAACTCGCGCGGGCTGAACGGCTTGGCCAGATAATCGTCGGCGCCGATCTCCAACCCACTTGATGCGGTCGGACTCCTCCTGGCGGACGGTCAGCATCACCACCGGCACATTCGAGACCTCGCGGATATGGCGGAGCGTCTCGAAGCCGTCCATCTCCGGCATCATCACATCGAGGACGACCAGGTCGGGCAGGTCATCCTTGAGCCGGTCCAGCGCCTCGTAGCCGTTCGACGCGGCGACGACCCGGTAGCCCTCGATCTCGAGGTCCAGCCGCAGCACGTCCACCAGCCGAGGCTCATCATCTACCACCAGCACCGTAATGCTGCGCGGGTCAAATCCCTGTTCCATCGTCATCGTCCGACTCCTGTAGTGCGCTACTCGTGTCTGTTACAGCATCCATGCCATCCGAATCCGTCATATTCTCGCGTGCGTCCGCCGCCTCGTGGGGCGCGCCGAAGAGCACCACCGGCAACTGCGGCTTCTCGGTGCGCGGCAGGCTGAAGAAGAAGGTCGAGCCAGCGCCCAGTTCGCTCCGCACCCAGATTCGCCCTCCATGCGCCTCCACGATGGCGCGGCAGATGTAGAGGCCCAGGCCCGCACCCGCCACGCGCCGACTCGCCGAATTGTCGAGCTGCTGGAAGCGTTCGAAGATGCGCTCCTGCTCGCGGAGCGGGATGCCCTGCCCGGCGTCGGTGACGCTGACGATTACCTCATCGTCGGTCACCTGCCCGCGCACGCGGATATCCAGCCCGCGCTGTGAATATTTGACCGCGTTATCCAGCAGGTTGAGCAGCACCTCCTCGATGCGCCCGCGATCCGCATAGACAAGTGGCATCTCCGCCGGGAAGCGCACCGAGATTTTGCGGTCCGGGCTGCGCGCGAGGAAGCGCCGCACCACCGACCGGGTCATCTCCGCGAGGTCAAGCTCGCCGCGCTCCATCGTCAGCCCACCCGCCTGAATGCGCGAGGCATACATCACATTGCCCACCAGATGGTTGAGCCGGTCGGCCTCTTCCTCGATGGCATGCAGCCGCTCACGCAGCGCCTCGGCGTCCCAGCGGGCATCCGCGCGCGCCAATGTAGAGGCATACCCCTTGATGATGGCTATCGGAGTCTGTAGCTCGTGCGAGACGACCGAGACGAAGGTGGTGCGCAATTCCTCGGCCTCGCGCGTGCGGGTGATGTCGCGCACGTTGAGGACGCCGCCCATCGGCTGGCCCTGCGCCGCCTGGTAGGCCGCCGCCGTCACGGAGACGTTGACACGCTGGCCGTCACGGGTCAGCAGGATCAGCTCGCGGTTGAGCGCCGTTCGCCCGCTGGAGATAGCCTGCAGCAGCGGGTCGCGGTCGAGGCCAAGCGGCTTGCCCTGCGGGTCGTGTGGCCGCAAAACATCATAATAGAACTTGCCCATCACCTCATGGGGATGCCAGGCGGTCATCGTCTCCATTGCCTGATTGAAGCCGGTGATACGCAGCGCCGGGTCCACGGTGATGATGCCGTCGCCGCTGAAGTAGAGAATCGAGCTCAACTGGCGATTCTCCTTTTGCAGTCGGCTGCGTTCCTGATGAAGCCGTATCACCGTCGTCAATTGGCTCAAGAGCGCCTGGCGTCGGCGCGCGTCGGCCAGGGGGCGGGACGTGGAGAAGCCCGCCGGGCCAAGCAGGTGGACCCCGCCAATCGCGCCCTCGGCGTCGGCCAGCGCCAGGGTCGCGATCTCACCGCCCCAGTATTCCGGCAGCACACTCACGCGCGGGCGCCCATCCATCGGCAGAGGCACGGCCTCACTGGCTAACCGGTTGACCAGGCTCAGCGCCGCCTCCAGCCGGATGCCAAAGGCGAGCACGGCCACTTCGCCGTCCCGCTGCGCGACACCGCTTCCCGCCTCCTCGGCAGCGCCGGTATCCTGGAGCGCCAGGACGCCCGCGCCGCCGCCAATGAGCGCCACGGCGGAACTGAGCGCGCGCCGCAACGCCTCGCCCGCGCGTACCTGTTCCTGTGTTCCAGTCGGCCAGAATATTGCCATACGATACGTGATCCTGAGATCGAACCGCTCTCGGCCATGAATGGCCGGAGTAGAGAAGAGAAGGCCATAAACGGCCGTCTCGCCCATTGGGCGAACAGGGCAATGACGTTGCCCTGCTGGGCATTCCAAGCCCGCTGCTCTCTTACTCCGGCCTTTATGCAGTTTTCCCAATAGGAGGGGCAGGACCGAGGTGGGTCTCTCGAACCCGCGCAGGCGGGTTTTGTGGCGGAGCGCCAGCGAGGCCCTTCAGGCGCGGTTTTAACCGCCCGCGCTACCCAGGGCGTGTCCTTCTATTTTCAAAACTACATTACGGCCGAGAAAGCACCACAACGAGGGTTTTCTCGCCCACTGCCCGCAAACCGGGAGAGGTCTATTCCTGATAAAATACGGGCTACGATATAGTATCATATTTCGGCAGGCTGGCAGGTTCTTGCACAGCAGGAGGCGACGGGTGCGCTTCGATATCTTTACGCTCTTCCCGGAGATGTTTCGCGGGCCGCTGGACGAGAGCATCCTGGCGCGCGCCCGCGAACGCGGCCTGCTGGAGATCGCGCTGCACAATCCGCGCGATGTCACCACCGACCGCCATCACATCGTGGACGACTATCCCTATGGCGGCGGCGCCGGGATGGTGATGAAGCCAGAGCCGCTCTTCACCGCCGTCGAACAGGCCGGAGTAACCGGGCCGATCATCCTGCTCAGCCCGCAGGGGCGTGTCTTCAGTCAGCAGATCGCGCGCGAGCTGGCGACTGAGCCACGCATCACCCTGATTAGCGGCCACTACGAGGGCGTAGACGAGCGGGTGCGCGAGCATCTGGTGACGGACGAAATCTCGCTGGGCGACTTCGTGCTGACAGGCGGCGAGCTGGCGGCGATGGTGCTGGTGGACGCGGTGGCGCGGCTGCTGCCGGGGGTGCTGGCGGCTGGCTCGACCGAGGAGGAGTCGCACACGGCGGGGCTGCTGGAATATCCTCACTATACGCGCCCGGCGGAGTTTCGCGGCTGGAGCGTGCCAGAGATGCTGCTGAGCGGCAACCACGCGGCCATCGCACGCTGGCGGCGCAAAGAATCGCTGCGACGCACGCGCGCCCGGCGGCCCGATCTCTTCGCGCGGCTGGAACTGACACCGCTGGACCGCAAGCTCCTGGCCGAGCTGGACGCCGAGGCAGAGGCAGAGACAAAGGCAGTGGCGGCGGAAGCGGAGCGTACTGGCGAGAATCCCGCTGGCCAATAGTAGCGATTGCGCGTTGAAGTCGGTATAATGAGTGGCAGAGCGCCATCCGCGCAATGGTATGTATGCGGGTGGCTTGGCGTCGGATGGCCGACGCTTGCGGTCCAGGCGACACGCGCACCGTCCATGTGCGCTCATTTTTCAGGTTTTCAGGCAGTGAGGAGTTCGTTTCCATGACGTATGTGATCACGCAGCCCTGTGTCGGCGTCAAAGATGCATCCTGCGTGGATGTGTGCCCGGTAGACTGCATTCACCCGGCACAAGGCGAGAGCGACTTCGAGAGCGTTGACATGCTCTATATCAACCCGGAGGAATGCATCGACTGCGGCGCGTGCGAACCTGCCTGTCCAGTGACCGCCATCTTCGAGGAGAGCGCCGTCCCGGTGCAGTGGAAGGAGTACGTCAAGATCAACGCGGACTACTACGAGGGCAAGTAGCCTGCCGCTGGTCTGACGCTCATCACAAAGCTGGCCCGTGCCTGGGTAATGATCCCGGTGGCATGGGCCAGCTTTGTGTTTGCCCGCAATGAGCAAGGTGGGTAGTAATCGAGCTTCGCGGCATGAATGCCGCGGCTAATCGCACCAGCGCCGCATCCGCCTACGGGCGGGCATACCCAATGCAAGCGAACACCTGCTTCTCCGCTACTCCTCGTCCTCTTCTGGCAGGAAAAGCTCCTCGGTGTCCTCGGCGCTGCCGCCATCCTCTTTGCCATAGCGCGAGTAGATCGGGTCTGGCCCCCACGCGGGCGGGCCGCCATCGCCCAGCGACTCTGCCTCCGGGCTGTCACCCGTATCACCGGGAATCTCGCCCTCGGCGCGCTCCCGCGAATCCGCGACGTTCAGGATCACATCGTCGGTGGAGGAGAAATGCTTGCTCGCGGGCAGCCGCAGGTAAAGCGCCGACGGCAGCTTTGGATAGCGCGCGCGAATCTCGTCGCGGGTCAGCCCCTCTTCGCCCCAGTCGAGCTCGTCGAGCGCCCGCTCGGCGTCGGTCAACTCCTCAGGGGTAAGAATCAGCGCGGCCACCTTGCGTGGCAGAGAATGCGGTGAATGGGTCACGGTGTTCTCCTCTCGTTTCAGCCAGATGGCTCATTCTACCGCAATGCGCGTGCCGCCAGTCTGTATCACCAGGAGCTACTCGGCGGGGCGAACATCCACTAGATTGCTGTGAAACATGCTCTGGCCCGACAGATCGGCCAGCGCGTCCGAGGTCGTCCAGTTGACATTGTGACCATCCACACTGCGCGATTGCCAGCGCCCCTTCGGCGCGACCACCACCCCCGGCGCAACCTGCTCCGAGATCACCGCCCGCAGCTGGCACTCGCCGCGCGCATTCGCCACCACCACCATCGCGTCATGGACAATGCCCCGGCGGCGGGCATCCTCTGGGTGTATCTCGATCCAGGGGATAGCGCCCTCTTTGGCGAGCAGGCTGGGCAGGTTGGCGAGACTGCTGGAGGTGAAATGGTGCGCCGCCGCGCTAATCAGTGTCAGCCGCGTATCGCCCTCAGGCCGGTTGGCAAACTCGTCGGGCACGATATACTCCGGCAGCGGGTCAAGTCCAGCGGCGGCCAGCGCGTCGCAGCGCAGCTCCACCTTGCCCGAAGGCGTCGGGAAGTAACCATCGGCGAACGGCACTTCACGTTCAGGCGAAATCGTCAGTGGGACTGTGCCCTCGGCCCGGAGCCGCTCCAGCGTGATGCCCTCAAGCAGCGGATTGGTAGCGCGCGTGGCGTCCAGCACCTCGGCGATAGCCTCCTCCGCCGACTGATGCAGCCACGGCTCGTCGTAGCCCATCGCCGCCGCCAGCAGCCGCATCACCTCCCAGTTGCTCTTCGCCTCCCCCAACGGCGCAATCGCCGCCTCGTTGTACTGGAGATTGCGGTGTCCATACGCTTTGTGCAGATCGGTCTGTTCGAGCTGGCTGGTCGCGGGCAGGACGATATCGGCGTAGCGCGCGGTGTCGGTCAGGAAGAGATCGTGGGCGACGGTGAAGAGGTCGTCGCGGAGCATTCCTTCGACGATCCGCCCGGTGTTGGGTGTTGAGACGACTGGATTGGCGCAGAAGACGTAGAGTGACATGATCGGCGGGTCACTTACTTCTCCCGTCAGCGCCGCGCCCAGCCGGTTCATATTCACGATGCGCGGCGTCGGCGGACATTCGCTGGCGTGGCCCAGCGCCTCCGTATCCCAGCGGATGTAGTCGCTGGTGCTGTAGGACAGCCCACCACCGCGCACGCCCACCTGGCCCACAATCGCGGGCAGGCTACACACCGCCCGCACGGTCTGACCGCCGTTGCCGTGCCGCTGCAGCCCATCAGCAAACTTGAGCATCGCCGGTTTGGTCGTGCCTAGCCGTCGCGCCAGCGCCACAATCGTCTCCGCCGGGATGCCGGTGATGGCGGCTACACGCTCCGGCGGATAGTCGGCTACCCGGTCGCGCAGGTCGCGCCAGCCCACGGTGTGCGCCTCCAACCACGGTTCATCGTGCAGTCCTTCGGCAAAGAGGACGTGCATCAGCCCCAGCGCCAGCGCGCCATCGGTGGCGGGACGCGGCTGCACATACTCGTCGGCGGAGCGGGCGGTGAGAGTGCGGCGGGGATCGATCACGACGACATATGCCCCACGGCGTTGCGCCTCACGCAGCAGCGGCAGGAAATGCGGGCCAGTCGAGGCAGGATTGTGGCCCCAGATGATGATGAGGCGGCTCTCCAGCACGTCGTCGTAGTCGGGCGCCCAGCGCGCGCCATAGGTTGCGCGCACTGCTGTCTCCGCCGCCGCGCCACAGATGGAGCGTTCGAGGCCGCTCGCGCCCATCCGGTTCCAGAGCCGTGCGTTGGTGATGCCAAGCTGGAGCAGGCCAAGCGTGCCACTGTAGGAATAGGGCAGGATGGCGGCGGCGCCATAGCGCGCGATGATCTCCTGCCAGCGGCCAGCGATCTCGCCGATAGCGTCGTCCCAGGTCATCGGCTCCCAGCGGTCGGCGGCGCCTTTCGGGCCGATGCGGCGCAACGGCGTCAGCAGCCGGTCGGGATGGTAGACGCGCTCCAGGTATGGGCGCACCTTGGCGCAGAGCCAGCCCTGGGTGATAGGATGCTTCGGCGCGGCCATGAAGCGCACCGCACGCCCATCATCCACGCGCACCTCGGTCAGCGTCGCGCAGGTATCGGGGCAATCATGCGGACACGCCCCCTTCACCAATCGTGTCGCCGCTGTCGTCTCCGTCGTCTCCGTCGTCTCCGTCGTCTCCCGCTGCTCGACCACCATACATATCCACCCTTCCGCCGCGATAATTACCTGTCCCCTTGGTCTCTCACGTTGGTTCGCGGCCCCTCCCTGTGTCGGGGAGAGGGTAGGGGAGAGGTCTGCTCTACGCCTATCCTATCACGAAGACTGGCGCTCGATACGCCGGAGCTGGTGGCGCCGTGCCTCGTGGTCCAGCGGGCCGCCGCGCTCCTGAAGGTGCTCGGCGATGTCGCGCTGATGCTCTAAGGGCTTGTTGCCGCCAAATTTGAACTTAGCCGCCACGTCGGTGACGGTCATGCGCACGCCGCGAATCGATGGTAGCTGGCGGCCATAGGGCGTCTCGCCCGCCGTGACCAGCGCATGGCCACCCTCTGGCTGAAAATGCGCCAGTTGTGTTCCCAGCAGCGCGGCAAGCTCCTCGTGATCCTCGATCATCTCGCAGGTTCCGGTGAGCTGGACGGCGGCATAGTAGCTCGTCGGGACGCCATACTCAACCGGTTGCCCCTGATTGGCGTTCCAGTCGGTAGGGATATAGGTATACGCGCCGATGACCGCCATGACGGCCACCGGATTCTCGGCCAGCGCCGCCAGAATAGGATTCGCCCGCGCCAGATGCAGCCGGATAGTCGCCTCGCCGTCATAAACGAAATGGGCCGGAATGATGACGGGCACGGTTCGCCCGACGCCAGCGGCGATCAACTGGCCGAAGTCATGCTCGCGCAGAAACGCGCGCCACTCGCCGGCATCGAATGGCACATCGGAAGGCCTATATAACATCGTTGCTTATCCTCGATTGGCTACCCTCTCCCCCAGCCCCGCCCCTAAAAGGGAGGGGAGCCAGAAAGCTAGCGACGCTCTCCGATGGAAGGGCGGCTGTAGGGGAAGGAGGCAAAGTACAACTACATTGACAGGCTTGTTATCTCACAGGCAGTCTACAGTATCGAAGCACGACGACCTTTACGCCACGCGCTTCGTTCGCACGGGGAGCCGTACGGGGTGAACTGCTGCACCCGCTATCCCTTTGCCAGCGCCGAAGCCCAAGGCATCAGGGACTACTTTGCGAATGATGTTGTAAGCTCCATTCACATCGGCGTTGATGTGCCGCCCATCGGCCGCTCGGTACAGCCCGCGCTTCACCCGCTTGCCGCTGAAGGTAGGTGGCTCTTGACGCTGCGCACCGTAGACCGGCAATGGGTCGCCATCGAGGAAGCTTGCCTTGCTGGTGTAGCTCTCCTCGGTCACAACCACATGGATGCCCACTAGTTCTGCTTTGTAGGTCAGCATCTCAACGAAACGGGCATGAGGTACAGATACAAAGTTCTGATTAGTGCGCTTCCCCAGGTTCGCCTCGTGCTTCCAGAGCGGGTTCTTGCCGATGCACAGCGTCCCGATACCCTCGGCCACCAGCAGATCAATGAGCCGCCGCGACGCCGCATGTAGGTAATGGTCAATCTGCCGCGTGCGATGAGCGGTCAGCCGCTCCATCTGTGTAGTCGTGCCGGGATGGCCCAGCCGCGATTGCAACGCCGCCTTGCGCTTGTTGTAGAACTGGTTGATCGACTTGACCGGGCGACCGTTGACGATGCGCGGCACGAAGCCCGCTTTGTCTGAAGCTATCGTGGCCAAGTTATTGAGCCCAATGTCTACGCCCGCATGCAGCGCCGGGTTGACGGCGGCTGGAACTGGCGCGCGCTCATAGACGACTTCGACGACGTAGTAGCCCTTGCGCGGCACAATGCGCACCTGTTTGACGCTGGTTTGCTTGGTGGGCATGGTGATGCCCAACTGGGATGGAATAACCTCCCCTCCGCGTAACCCCGGCGCGCTGAGCGCCTGAATATCATAGATCAAGAGGTTACGCCCGGTCTGCTTGTCCTTGTAGCCCGGTAGCTTTGGTCGTCCCAGAAACTTCGCGGGGTCTGCCTGCCAGGCCGCAAGCGCCTGGAAGAACGCGCGCCAGTTTCGCTCGAGTTGGCGCAGCACATCATTACTCACCTTACGCGGCAGGGCGGAGTACGCCTCATGGTCCTTGATGCGATGGTAGACTTCAGCCGAGGGGAGATAGACGCTAGCGTGGATGAAGGACTGCCGCACGAGGTAGTTGGCGGCGTTGTAGAGGTTCTTGGACGCGAAGGCCGCCGCATCAATTGCCTTGAAGCGCGGGTCTGTTCGTTGGATGACATGCTGCTCAACAAGCTGCATCGCTGTCCACCTCCCCGCGCAATTCAGCGGCAATGCGCTCGGTCGTGCGCTTGGCCCGACGCTGCCCATAGAGCCGCGCCGTGAAGGAGTAGACAAGCGCTACCAGATCGGCGATAAGGTCTTCCTTGTCGTTCTCGGCGAGGTTGACCACCTCGACCTGACGCCCTTGTGCTTCTAGGAGGGTTTGGAGGTAGTAAAAGCCAAAGTGCGTGAGGCGATCTCGATGCTCGACCACAATGCGTGTCATCGCCGTGTCTTTGAGCAGAGCCAGCAGCTTGGGACGACTTTCGCTGGCACCAGAGGCGATCTCCTTGACCACCTGTGCCACCTGGTAGCCACGCGCGGCGCAATACTCCGTGAGACGCGCTACCTGCCGCTCCAACTGCCCTTGGTGCTCGGCAGAGGAGACGCGCGCATAGATGGCAACCTGCTCCGGGCGCGTCGCAGGCGGCGTCTCGCCTTCGGTCACGATGATGGTGCCGGTGGGCGCTTGATAGCCCTTGATGGCACCTGCCCGGAACCACCGCAGGGCGGTGCGATAACTGATGCCCTGTTGCTTGGCGTACTGACTAAGTTTCATGCGCCCAATATAGCATATCTGGACACATTTGTCAGCATTTGGCATCATTTCCTGGAAGCGCTTCTCAGAGTTGAGAAGTGGCATACGGCCAGAGCCAGTTGAAGGGATATCGACAAGGCCAATCTCAATGGTGGCTTTTCGTACCACTATCGACTTGATCCTTGTAGACTGAAGTACTTCCTAGATTCTGCGGGCAAATCTGCGCGGCGTGCTAATTTTACAACCGCACATACGCGAAGTCTGGCGAAGCGGCTCCGCGCTGCTGGTAATGGCTGCGCATGGCTAGCGCCTGCTTGTAGCGTCGCCAAGTCGACCAATGCCAGAAGAACGCTGGGCTGATGGGATCAAGGCGCCAGTAGAACGCAAGGATGCGCCTGAGTTCGGGCACGGAGAGGGGCACGATCGGCACCAGACGGCCGTCAGTCGCTGGCGGGTCCGACCCGATGGCGGAATCTGCCGTCGACCCGTGCCGACTCCTCCTATCCACCAGACGACCGAGGAGTCCGGTGAGCCCGGCGTCCAGGAACGCATGCACCCACCGACGGACAGTCCGGCGGCAGCAGCCCAGCGCGTGGGCGAGCGCGGGGACGGACCAGCCACGCGCGGACCACAAGACAACCTGTGCGCGCCGCGCCCGGTGTAGATCGCCGCCGACCTGCCAACGACGTAACTCCCGCCGCTGGGCGGGTGTGAGCGAAGGGATCCGGAGCATAGGCCACCTCCTCGCCGAGCAGGTAGCCGCAAGATTTCCGCCATTCACGTCGGCAACTGCGGTTGGAGTACTTAGTGGTTCATTCGTTAAATGTATGCTAAGATAAAGAGGAGCAACCCAGCCAAACAGACAGGAGGCAGTGATGTATCCTCCCTTGCGATTGCGTGCGATGACCGAGGAGGAAGCACGTGTCATTGGCAAACTGGCGCGGTCGCAGACCGCCTCCATCCGGTTGGTGCGTCGCGCACAGATCATCCACCTTGCCAGCCAGGACAAGACCATCTCCCAGATTGCCGACGAACTGGGCTGTGGCACGAATGTGGTCCGCAAATGGTTCAAGCGCTTCAGTGTGCAGGGACTCGCCGGGTTGAACGACGCGCCGCGCTCAGGCGCACCGTCCCGGTATACGCCCGAGAACCGGGCACACGTGGTGGCGACGGCGCGGACACGACCGAGTGACCTGGGTTTACCGTTCGGCAGTTGGACCTTCGAGCGGCTCGCCACCTACCTGCATGAAGTCGTGGGTCTCCCGTTGAAGAAGACGCGCATCTTCGAGATCTTGCAGGAGGAAGGACTACGCTGGCGTCGGCAGGAAACCTGGTTTGGCGAGCGACTCGATCCCGCGTTCGCCGAAAAAAGGGGCGCATCGAAGCGCTCCGCGCGAACCCATCCGCAGACAGCGTCATCCTGAACATCGACGAAATGGGGCCAGTGGCGGCGAAGAGCTATCCTGGGCAGGAAGCCGTGGATGTGCAAGCGCGTCCTGCCCAGCGCGCGAAGCAAGAGATTGACTATGGACGCCGCGCCAAGGGCTACGTCTTTGGGGCACTGTGGGAAACGACGGGCGACTGCTGGACGCAGTGCTATCCGCGCCGGATCAAGACGCATTTTATTGATTTCCTCAGTTGGGTCGATGACCAGATTCCAGCGGAGAAGCACCGCATCTCCGCGATCCTGGACAACCTCGACATGCATCATTGCCATGATCTGCTGTTGTTCCAGATTCATCATCCCCGCTGGGAGTTCGTCTACCAACCCAAGTATGCGGCGTACCTCAACTTAATTGAACCCTGGTGCAAGGTCTTACGCTCGCTGGCGCTCAAGGGCCGCCGCTTCGAAACCTGGGAGGAGGTCGTCGCCGCGATTGGCGCCGCTACTGCGTACTGGCAAGCACAGAAACATCCCTTCGTCTGGGGCCAGCGCCGCCGCCATCGTCCGCTCCGTTCCGCTCGCGCGGTGTCCTTCGTGACCAAAGTGCTCCGCATTTAACGAATGAACCACTTAGTCCTATAGCAGACGAGTGGATGGAGATTGACCGGCTTCCGCCCCACTCGCGCCGCGTCGACACTCCTGGGCCGCGCTCGCAGGCTACAGGTATGCAACAGGATTCCGTTTCCTCATTATGGTGGACGCTACGAGCGCTAACTCTGGAGAGTCCGCGCAGGCGGACTTCGTGGCTGCAGGCCATTCAGGCGCGGTTTTAACCGCCTGCGCAAAATGGACAGGCCAATCGTTTCAAACGGTGCGAGCTGCCAGCAGCGCCGCGACCACCGCCACATCCGCCGCCGAGGCGACACGGATGTTGTCGGGCGCGCCGGGCACGACGCGGAGCGGCAGGCCAGCGGCCAGCGCCAGCGTCGCCTCGTCGGGGAAGCCGCGATCCGGCGGGAGCGCGGCGTGCGCGGCCAGCAGACGCGCGCGACTGAAGACATAGGGTGTCTGCGCGCGCGCCATTTGTTCGCGTGGCAGCGTCTCTACTACCAGCCCGTCGCGCAGTCGCTTCACCGTCTCTTTGACCAGCCCGCCCGTGATGACATCGGCGTCCGTGTGCTGGGCCAGGTCGAGCGCCGCCCCCAACAGTGCAGGAGTCGCCAGCGGACGCGCCGCCTCATGGACCACCACCCACGCCAGTGACGGATCGAGCGCACGCAGGCCAGCCTCTACGCTCTCACGGAGCCGCTGAGCTGCTGGCAGGACGCGGACGCGCGCCCAGCTCTGGGATTCAACCAGCGACTGCGCCTCGGCAAGCCGGTCTTTGGGGACGAGCAGCAGCGTTTCCGCGATCTCGGGCGCCTTTTCGCAGGCGGCGACGCTCCACGCCAACAACGGGCGTCCGGCGACACTTTCCAGAGCAGTTCGGGCGCGGAGTAGTGGCTGGCGAGCACTATCGCGCCAGCCGTCCCGTGGGTTCGTGCGTCTATTTGCACCATCAGGCTCAGGCGGTGCCAGTGCGGCGCACCGGCAGCGATATTACTCGCCGACTGTTTTGGGTGGGCAAAGATCATCCGTCCGGCGACCGTCTGCAACACTCGTGTCACCGTCACCTCAATCGTGCTACCCATGAATGACTTGCCACCCTCGACCACGATCATCGTGCCATCATCCAGATAGCCGACGCCCTGGCCGCTCTCCTTGCCATCCTGCATGATGGTCACCTGCATCTCCTCGCCCGGCAGCAGAATCGGCTTGACGGCGTGGGCCAGCTCATTGATGTTGAGCACCTTGACGCCCTGAAGCTCGGCGACGCGGTTGAGGTTGAAGTCGTTGGTGATGATCGAACAGTGCCACTGGCGGGCAATCTTGACGAGTTTGGCGTCGACCTCAGGGGTGTTCTCGGCGTCGATGTCCGATATCTCGATGGGTACATGTGAGTCTTTGAGGCGCTGGAGTATTTCGAGGCCACGACGCCCGCGATTACGTTTGAGGCTGTCGGCTGAGTCGGCGATGTGTTGCAACTCTTCGAGGACGAAGCGCGGTACCACGAGCGTGTTGGTGATGAAACCGGTCTGGCTGATATCGGCGATGCGGCCATCGATGATGGCGCTGGTATCCACCAGAATCTTGTCGCTATTACGCTTGTTGCGGGCGCCAATCCTATCGCGCAGGCGCGTCTTTTCTTCGCGCTCGTCACGCTCGTCATGATCTTCGTCGCTCTCACGCTCCTCACGATTGGCGCGGCGTGCGGCTCGCCCGCCAAAAGCTGCCGAGGTCAGGCGGCTAAAATCGTCCTTACGCACGACCGCGATGGTGATGCCGAGGTAGGCGCAGAGCAGGGCGACCACCGTGGGCAGCCAGCGGCCAAGCTGGAAAAAGCTCAACTGCGATAGCGGGATGGCGAGCAGAGCCGCGATGATGAGGCCGATGACGAGACCGATAGCCCCGGCGACGAGGTCGCTGACCTCAGCTTTGCGAATCTGGTCGCGCACCCAGCGGTAGGGAATAGTGGTCACGTAAGGAAGAATGATGAAGGCAATAATGCCGCAAATAATTGCTATGCCAACAAGAACTTCCCACGGCCAGGGCGCTTTGGAACTCTGGTTGATGTCGAACCCGACGAATGCCGCGATAGCGCCGACGATCACGAAGGCAGCTATCCTGGCGGCTAATCTACGTGACATGTCCTCCTCCGTTCTCTTCTGTGTCCTTCCTGGACTTTCTTGCTCCTATGGCTTTGCCGAGGCGTCTTCCCTCCTCTCACCTCAGGTCAATTCTGGTCTGCACCGGCCAACTCATGCGTTGTGCTCGCCGTGCGCTTACCAGTCGTTGTCCTCCCATTATACTCCCGAATTCGACCGGCAGTGCATTAGTGGTATAGCAGGCATTGTGCCATCAATCAAGCGCAATTTCAAGGGCCTCCGAGAGCGTTTTTGCCCGCAAGAGCTTGATAACTGGCGCGCCGCCTTCTCCGCTGGCCTTCTCGACGAGGCTCGACTCAGGCAGCACGCACTGCTTGAAACCAAGTTTGGCCGCCTCGCGCACTCGCAGATCGACACGCGGCACGGAGCGAAGCTCGCCGCCCAGACCAACCTCGCCCAGCAGCACGGTCTCTGGCGAGAGCTGCCGCTCGCGAAAACTCGACGCCACCGCCGCGGCGATGCCCAGGTCAACCGCAGGCTCATCCAGCGCGAAACCGCCCGCCACGTTGACATAGACATCCTGCGTGCCCAGCGCCAGCCCGACGCGCTTGGTCAGCACGGCCAGCAGCATCAGCACCCGATTGTGGTCGACGCCGGTCGTCGTGCAGCGTGGATTGCCAAAGGCGGTTGTCGTCGCCAGCGCCTGCACCTCGACCAGCATTGGGCGCGTCCCCTCCATGCTCACCACCACCGCCGAGCCGCTCGCCTGTCCGTGATGCTCGGTGAGAAACAGCCCCGATGGGTTGAGCACATCCACCATGCCCTCGCCGCGCATCTCGAAGACGCCCACCTCATTGGTCGCGCCGAAGCGGTTCTTCGCGCCGCGCAGCAGCCGATAGGCATGGAAACGCTCGCCCTCCAGATAGAGCACCGCGTCTACCATGTGCTCCAGCGTGCGCGGGCCCGCCACAGTGCCCTCTTTGGTGACATGGCCAATGATACAGACGGATATCTGCGTGCGCTTGGCCAGCTGCATCAAACGCAGCGTACACTCGCGCACCTGGCTGATGCTCCCAGGCGCGGACGGGCAGCTGCGCCGACGCCACGGTCTGGATGGAGTCGACCACGATCAGCGACGGACGCACCTGTTCCGCCGTCTCGGCAATCGCGTCGATATCAGTCTCCGCCAGCAGCAGCAGGCGCGGCGTCGCAATGCCCAGCCGGTCCGCGCGCAGCCGAATCTGCTGGTTCGACTCCTCGGCGGAGACGTAGAGCACCGGGCCGTCATGCAGCGCCAGATGGCCAGCGGTCTGCGATCAGCAGCGTGACTTTGCCGATCCCTGGATCGCCGCCGACCAGCATCAGCGTGCCGGGGACGATGCCGCCGCCAAGCACGCGGTCAAACTCCGGCGAGCCGGTGCCAGACGCCGGGCATCGACTGCCTCCACTTCCGTCAATGGCACGGGCGCTGCCGCCGTCGCGCGAGACCCACTGCCGCCGCGCCGCGCGCCGCGTAATGCGGGCGAAACCGTCTCGACGAGCGTGTTCCATTCACCGCAATCCGGGCAGCGTCCCATCCACTTGACGCTCTCATAGCCACATTGCTGGCAGGTAAATTTCGATGTCGCTTTTGGCATTATTACGTCCGCTCTGTGAGATGGAGATGAGGGCAGCATGAAGAATGCCTCATCACTCAACTGACCAGCGCAACCGCCTGTTGAGATAGTTCTTTCTTTCGCTCGCGCCCCTGGCAATAGACCAATTTGCGCCCGTCGAGAGCGCGGGCTGTTAAAACCGCGCCTCTATGACCTGCGGTCACAAAACCCGCCTTCGCGGGTTTCAGCAGAACTGGCACCAGCAGGCACACCGTTGGCGCCACTCTGCAACACCGCACAGGCGGGACTTTCGGTATGCGAAGCAACCCATAGGCGCGACTTCAGTCGCCCAGCCAGCTAGAATACGCGAAGGGGACGCATCCTTCGATGGATACGTCCCCCGCCGCCTACGACAAGGCCTACTGTCGCTAGATCCGCGCCGCCAGAAGACCCAGCGGAATCGCTACCGCCCGCCGAAAGCGCAGCCTCCGGTGGCGGTGGCAGTTGCAGGCCGTCTGGATGCTCCCCGTGCTCGAGGACGATGGTGCCATCACGCGCGATGGCGTGAACCACATCGCCCGGCTGGAACTTGCCCTGCAGCAGGTACTCCGCCAGCGGGTCTTCGATCAGGTTCTGGATCGTCCGGCGAAGCGGCCGGGCGCCATACTGCGGATCGTAGCCCTTGGTGACGAGGAAGTCCTTCGCATCCTCAGGCACCACCAGCTGGATCTGCTGCTCCGTCAAGCTGGACGCGCACGCGAGCGAGCAACAGATCAACGATCTGACGCACATGCTCCTGACGCAGGCTGTGGAAGACCATGATGGCGTCGATACGGTTGAGGAACTCCGGCTTGAAGGTGTTCTTCAACTCGCCGAGCACCTTGTCCTTCATGCGGTCGTACTCGGACTGCGCCACCTTGTTCTTATCAGTACTTTGCATGAAGCCGATAGCGGCCTCGCGGTTGAGCAAGGACGCGCCGACGTTCGACGTCATGATAATGATCGTGTTGCGGAAGTCCACCGTGCGGCCCTTGGCGTCGGTCAGCTTGCCGTCTTCAAGAATCTGAAGCAGCATGTTGAAGACGTCCGGGTGAGCCTTCTCGATCTCGTCGAGCAGGATCACACTGTAGGACTTGCGGCGCACCTTCTCGGTGAGCTCGCCACCCTCCTCATAGCCGACATATCCCGGAGGCGCGCCAACCAGACGAGCCGCCGAATGGCGTTCCATGAACTCCGACATGTCGATCTTGATGAGCGCGTCCTCGCTGCCGAACATGAACTCGGCCAGCGCCTTGGCCAGCTCCGTCTTGCCGACGCCGGTTGGCCCCATAAAGATGAAGGAGCCAATCGGGCGCTTGGGATCTTTCAGGCCGGCACGCGCACGTCGCACCGCACGGCTGATCGTATCAATCGACTCGTCCTGACCGATGATGCGCTTGTGCAGCGCACTCTCCATCTCCAACAGGCGGGCGGACTCTTCCTGCGCGATCCGCATGACCGGGATGCCCGTCCACATCGAGACGATCTGCGCGATGTCCTCTTCGGTCACGACCGGCTTCTCGCTCGACTGGTCCTTGTGCCAGCCGGATTCGAGCTTGGTGATGCGCTCGCGCAGCTTCTTCTCCCGCTCCAACAGCTCCTGCGCCTGCTCGTACTGCTGGTTCTGGATCGCCTCGTCCTTCTCGCGCAGCACCGCCTCTAACCCACGCATCGCCTCCTTGAGGTTCAGCGGGGCCAGCGACCGCTGCATGCGCACGCGGCTCGACGCCTCGTCAATCAGGTCAATCGCCTTATCCGGCATGAAACGATCGGTGATGTAGCGGCTGCCCATCTCGGCGGCGGCGCGCAAGGCGTCGTCGGAGATCGTCAGCCGGTGGTGCGACTCATAGCGGTCGCGCAAGCCCTTGAGGATTTCAAGCGTCTCCTCGACACTCGGCTCGCGAACCATCACCTCCTGGAAGCGCCGCTGGAGCGCCGCGTCCTTCTCGATGTACTTGCGATACTCATCAAGCGTGGTCGCGCCGATGCACTGCAACTCGCCCCGTGAGAGCGCCGGCTTGAGGATATTGGCGGCATCTACCGCGCCCTCGGCCGCGCCAGCGCCCACCAGGGTATGCACCTCATCGATGAAGATGATGCAGTCCTGGCTGGAGCGAATCTCTTCGATGATCTTCTTCAGCCGCTCTTCGAACTCGCCGCGATACTTCGTCCCCGCGACGAGCGAGCCGACATCGAGCGTCAGCAGGCGCTTGCCCATCAGCGTCTCAGGCACCTCGCCCGCGACGATGCGTTGCGCCAGCCCCTCGACGATGGCCGTCTTGCCGACGCCCGGCTCGCCAATCAGCGCCGGATTGTTCTTCTGGCGGCGCGAAAGAATCTGGATCACACGCTCGATTTCCTGCTCGCGCCCGACGACCGGGTCAAGCTTGCCCATGCGCGCGTGTGATGTCAGGTCGATGCCCATCTGGTCAATCGTCGGCGTCTTGGAGTGCTTCTCGCGTCCGCCTTCGTGCTGATTGCCCGATTGCGAGAGCACCTGAATGGTCTGGCTGCGCACCTTTTCGAGGTTGACGCCCAGACTCTCAAGCACCCCAGCGGCGATCCCTTCGCCTTCGCGCACCAACCCCAACAGCAGGTGCTCGGTGCCGATGTAATGATGGTTGAGCCGCCGCGCCTCATCGACCGCCAGCTCGATTACCTTCTTGGCGCGCGGGGTCAGCCCGATCTCGCCCAGGACAATGCGGTCGCCGCGGCCAATGATGAACTCGACGGCGCTACGCACTTTGTTGAGCTCGACCCCCAGGTTGGCCAGCACTTTGGCCGCCACCCCGTCGCCCTCGCGCACCAATCCCAGCAACAGGTGCTCGGTCCCAATGTAGTTGTGGTTGAACCGTTGCGCTTCATCCTGCGCCAGGCTCAACACTTTGCGTGCTCGTTCCGTAAACTTCTCGAACTTATCGTTCACCTGTTGCCCCCCTTCCACGGTCGGAAGTGGCCCGCCGCGATAGGTAAAATGTGCTTCAATGATACGCCAGAACTCCGGCTGGCGTCAAGGACTGCTACCTGCTGGAACCCGCTAATGAAGCGGGTTTCCTCCCACATGGCCCAGTGATTATGCCTCAGCTGGACCAGCGGGTATCTCGTGCATCTCTCGCCGCACTGCCCGATCTCTGTCTCTAAACCCTAACTCTATCTACCCCTTCGATGGCGCCGCCCTCCGCGCGACCTCCATCTCCGCCCTGCATTCATATCCAACTCAGACAACTATGCCCGGATGATCCTTCACCACAACACATCCATGCTTACTATCACATTCACATTCCGCACGTCCACGCCGAATGCGGCACTGCTTGAGGCGCTCATGCGCTAATCACCATATCGAATACCTATGTCAGAGAAGCAGTTTCGCGCCACCAGCTTCCCTTTGATATGGAGATGATTCCGGAATCAGGAAGAATCAGGCGCTACACGAGACTTCCCGAATCACTTTTTGCGTCAATTCGTCCAACGGGAGTTCACGGGGCACATCCTGGCTTGCGTGGTGGCAGATCGGTGTGGGGCGGAATCCCGCTGGCATATTCGATGTGGAAAAGTGCGAACAGCGGACGGTTACACTCCCGGCCCTGGATTGAACAGGGGTCTTGCCAAGCCACTCTGGCGCGATTCCCGTCGCTATTCTTCTATACTCTATTTTAACGCACGGGTTCCACATCTGGAACCAGACTTTCGACTGGTTCTCTTCTCATTCGGAATACTGTCCTTATACCATCCAACGCCCCGCCTTCTGGTGAGGCATACCACATTATGCCGTGCCATTGTACTATTGTCGTGGCAGGCGCTGTTTCTCCGTGTGAAACCGCTGGCGTATATCAGGCAGGCGAGGGAATCTTCAGTGAGCGAATATACCAACCACAATACGGATGACACCGACTCCGAGCTTCATATCGAAGTGATGCCGCTCTCGCCGCCACTCAACGCTGGCCAGCAGACCCCACCTCCGCGCCGCCGTGCCCGACTCTGGCGCTCGCTGATCGCTGGAACCGCTATTGCCGTCGCGCTGGCAACCATCTTCAGCGGCTTCCTGCCGTTGCGCACCCCGCTCACCGGATGGGCGCTACCCCAGCCAACCGCCACCAGCACGCCAGCGCCAGCACCAGTTCTGCTCGGCAAAGTGCCCACCAACTGCCCGCCAGGCAACCCCGTCGAGAAGTTCTCTTCCTCATTTGGCCCAGGAGTCGGTTTGGCTGGGCTACACATCTGGCTCGTCGGTTTCAGTGGTCCGCAAGCCACGATCCGTTTTACCTCGGGTGTACCGCAGACACCGTACGGCTGGCCCTATAAAGTCTTACTGGCGGCAGCGCCTGATGTCACAGAGCAGATTGTCCTCGCAGCAAGCGGGATGGGCAGAGCTCAGAGCAGCGTATGGTTCAGCACGAATGGCTGGGAGCAGGCGACAAGCCCCCTGATCCTCACGCCCGCATCGACTTCACCGTTGCCAGACGGATGGCGAGCATGGACCATGAACTTCTTCCTCCGCTCGGCGGGCTGCTACTTTCTGAGCATCCAGTTGGGCGCCAGCCAGGCAGGGACATACTTCGCTGTCGGCATGTAAAACAAAAGCGAGACCGCCACTGCAACAGACGCAGTAGCGGTCCAGCGGGTATTGTCGGCGCGACCGAGCAATCAGTTCTCGGATGCGCCTTCCGGCGTATGGGCCGTATCGGTCACCGTATCGGTCACCGTATCGGTCACCGTATCGGCAGCGCCCTCGGCTGGCTCGTCCGCGCTTTCCGCCGACGAGGCTTCCTCAGCGACAGCCTGTTCAGCGGGAGCGGACTCAGCTTCAGTAGCCTCAGCTTCAGTAGCCTCAGCCTCCTCAGCCTCCTCAGCTTTTGCCGCGCCTGCCTCGGCAGCCTCCACCTCGCTCGCGTCTGGCGGAACTGCGTCGGCTGGAGTCTCCGGCGTTGGCGTCTCTGACTCCAGGGTCTCAGCGGTCGCCTCATGAGCGATCTCCGCCGAAGCCTCAGCAGGGGCTGGCGCCTCAACCTCAGCCGAAGCCTCAGTAGAGGATGTTGCCTCAGCCGTTTCAGCCGCTGCAGCCTCTGGGGCCTGCGGGGTCTCGGTCACCTGATCGCGGCGGGCGGCGGCGAAGGCGGCGGCCATCGCAGTGGTCGGCGGCTCTTCGCTGCGTGCGGGCTGCGGGCGCGGGCGCGGCGCCGATGCGGCCTCCTCAGCGGAGGTCGATGTCTCGGCGGATGGCGAGTCTGTCCCTTCGCCTGCCACAGCCGCTGCTGTCCCATTCGCATGGGCAGCCTCAGCCAGCGCAGCCTCGTCGACGGCGCCCTCTTCGCCCGCCTGGCGCATCGAGAGACCGAGGCGGCGGCGCTCCGGGTCAATGCGCAAAATGCGCACGGTCACCTCTTCGCCCTCATGCAACACCTGCTTCGGGTCAGAGACACCGCTCGGCAGCTCGGAGAGGTGAATCAGCCCCTCGACGCCATCCTCGATCCGGGCGAAGGCGCCAAAGGGCGCGATCTTGGTGATCGTGCCGGTGACGGTCTGGCCCACCGTGTAGCGACTCTCGACCGTCGTCCAGGGGTCCACCTCGGCGCGCTTGATGGAGAGCGCGATCTTCTTCTTCTCTTTGTCCACCGAGAGCACCTGAACCTCGACCTTCTGGCCGACTTTCAAGACCTCGCTTGGATGATTGACCCGGCTCCAGGCCAGCTGGCTAATATGCACCAGCCCGTCGGCCCCGCCAAGGTCCACGAACGCGCCAAAGTTGGCCAGGTTGCTCACCGTCCCGGTGCGTACCTCGCCGACTTCCAGCTCGTTCAAGAGCTCCTCACGCCGCCGCGCGCGCCACTCCTGCACCGCGAGGCGCTCGGAGAGAATCAGGCGGTTGCGGTTGCGGTTGATCTCGATGATCTTGAGCTGGAGCTTGCGCCCCACCATCGCTTGCAGCTTCTGCTGGGTCTCGGCGTTGTCGGCGTTGTCTTCGCGCTTGAGATTGAGAATCTGGCTGATCGGCACGAAGCCACGAATGCCGTCGAGGTTGACGATCAGGCCGCCCTTGTTGAAGTCGATCACCTCGGCCTCGAGCAGCTCGCCGCGGTCAGACTGCTCCTGGGCGATGCGCCACTGGCGCTCCAGGCGTGCGCGCTTGATCGAGACGATGGCATGGCCCTCGGGCGTCTCGGGCTGCACGACGTAGACAAGCACGTTGTCGCCGACGTTGAGCTCCTCGCGCGAGCCGTAGCCGGTCGCCGGGAGTTCCTTGATCGAGAGGACGCCTTCGCTCTTGAGGCCAATGTCCACCAGAATCTCATCGGCGTCGATGTGGACAATCTGCCCCTCGACGACATCGCCGCGCTTGATGCTCTTGAACTGGACATCCTGCTCATCGAGCAGGCGCGCCATCTCGCTCATATCGGCGCCGTCCGCATCATCCGCATCGTCGCGCAGAGAGTCGTGCTGGTCGCGCAGATCGTGTTCTTCCGGATCGACCGCTGGCACGGCGTGGTCCATCTCCGTCTCCGTTGCGCTCTCAGTGGCGGGCGCAGACGTGCTGGCCACGGTGTCCATTCCGTCGATGTTGGTGTCGTCGGCCATAGTTTCGGCCTCCTCATACCCGTTGTTGTGCCCAATTGTGGCAGGTGCGGTTGCGTTGTCGTCTAGACGCATCGAACTACTTACGACATCTCACACGTAGCTGGTCTCTACGGTGAGACATCTCCCCTTTCCCTAACATGATCGTGTCGTCGCTGCTCCACGGCAGGCTATGGCAGCCATACCAGCGACGCTGTCTCCGGGATAACTCCCGGAAGTTGTCGGCCCGTGCCGAGGGCGCCGCGCCATCCTGGCGAGCAATGTTGTGCCCAGAGTTTGCCCGTGAGAAACCGGCGCCGCACGCAATGCGCGTGTCGTGCGTTGGTGTGCGTATTGTGCGTTGGTGTGTTGTGCGAGTCGGAAAGCGCGTGGCGACATACATGCGTCGTCATTTTCTGCTTGTTGCGCGGCCTGACACCCGCTACACACCTGATTCTCTGGCGTAATCGGTGGCTCCGTCCGCGCCGTCCCGTCATTCTCCACGGCGCGCGCGGACGCTCACGGCTATCCCTTCCAAAGAATCCTGTTCGCCAGCGTGACAGGCGTCGTGACAGATGCGATGTCTGCTACCGGCGATTGCCCATGGTGGCGGTTGGTCGGTTGAACGGCCCTTCCGCGGCCCGCAATCGCTGCGTGCGTCAGTTGTCGCGCTGGTGTGGAGAGAAGCCCCCCTGTGCATAAGTCTGCTGACACCGGCAGTTCAGGCTGTTCAGTGCGCGACACGTACGAGGGGGCACTTCCTTCGCGGATGTCGGCGCACACGACTGCAAGAAACGGGCCTGCGGTCAGCGGCGAAGTGGGAGGGAACCACGCACGGCGGGGAGCGAGAGGTTGAGGTACGCCAGAACGGTGGCGTAAGTATCCGGAGTTGTTTTTGTGTGTCGCCTGAATCGTGAACGCCCGCAAACCTACAAGTTCTTGCCTACAATGGTCTACCGGGTGGCGCGGTCACTTGAAACACAAAAGCACCCCAGGAGGATATGTTACCTCCAGGAGTGATCTCGGATTCAGTTGCTCATTTCCCGCATGTGTCGCGTTGCATGCCCCCACTTCTCACGATAGTATAGCAGAGGATACCGGGAAGCGCAAGAGAAATCCAGCGGCATTGCTAAAATTGGACGCACAGGTCGCATTCTTGAGGAAGTTGTTACTATGGGAGCGCATTCTGATAGCGAGGCCACCGACAAGGCCACAACAGTCAATCCGCCCACACGCGCGCAGGCGATTGCCGATGCCACCGTGCTGGCCGACTGGCTGCGGACGCAACTCACTCCGCCGCTGATGGCCACGACGGCTCCGATTGCGCCCGACCCACCGACCGCCCGCATCGCCGCTGTGCTGGCGTTGCTCTACCCGCGCGACGGCATTCCGTATCTGCTCTTCACTCGCCGATCATCCCGCTTGCGGGCGCATCGCGGCGAAATCTCGTTCCCCGGTGGCTCTCACGAAGCCAGCGATAGCAGCCTTGCGGCAACAGCGCTGCGCGAGGCGTGGGAGGAAATCAAGCTGGCGAGTGACCGCGTCGAGATGCTGGGATCGTTGCCCCCACTCTTCACCGTCGTCAGCAACTTCTGGGTAACGCCAGTTGTCGGCTGGCTGGCCGACGGGCTGCCACCGCTGACGCCGAATCCCGATGAGGTCGAAGAGATCATCGAAGCGCCTGTCGCCACGCTGGCCGACCCAGCAGTCTTTCACACGGAGACTTGGGTACGCGGGGGATCGGCGCACGAGGTCCATTTTTACGACTACAGCGCGTATCGCATCTGGGGTCTGACCGGCCACATGCTCTCGACGCTCCTGGCGCTGCTGCCACCTGAGGCCTGAGCGGCAGGCGAGCGTCATCGGATCGTTAGTGTGGCGCTGGCCTCAAGAAAATTGCGTAGCCGTGAAGCATGTCACAGTCCAACCATTTACCAGTGGTCATGACTCAGCTATACTGGGGCGGCTGATGATGTTCGCCAGGTATTAACTTTTCGCATTGGGGCATCCCAGAAAGGATCATAGATTGATGAACTGTCCTCATTGCCATCAACCACTACCTGACCCTGCCGCCGCCACATGTCCTCACTGCGGGCAACCGCTGACCTCCGCGGCGGAACAGGATCCGCTGGCTGGTCCGACCGTTCTTCAGGGGGCGCCTGGGTCTGCCGACGAGACGCCGACCGTCCTTCAAGGAGCGGCCAGCGACGAGTCAGAGCGGCCCACGTGGAATCAGCCACCCGGCGCTGACGAGGAGCCTACCAGGCCTGCATGGAATCAGCCGATCGAGGATTCTGCGGACACGGTCGCCTATACGCCGCCTTCGGATACACCGCCCGCATCGCCTCCGCCAGTTACGCTGCCGGGCACGTACATGCCTCCGACCGAGCAGCCGCCGGAGCTATCGCCCGCAGCCGATCAGCTGCCGGAGACGGTCGCCTATACGCCGCCAACTCCGCCGACGCCCCAGCCGCCAGCGTACGCTCCACCGGCGCAACCAGCGCAACCGCCTGCCTATACTCCACCAGCCTATACGCCGCCGGTGGAGGGGCCGCCTGCCTATACGCCGCCAGCGTACAATCAGCCGCCGACACCCGCGTATGGGCCGACACAGCAGCCCGCGTATGGAACTGGTGCGCCGATCCCACAACCGGGCTACCAGACGGGGTATCCCGCCACGACTGGCCAGCAGCCATGGACAGGGCAGGTGCAGACTCCGCCACAGCAGAAGAAGAGCCGGGCAGGCTGTATCATCGGCTGTCTCGTGGCGTTGGTGCTGGTGGTCGGCGTGGCGGCGGGCGGATTCGCCTATCTCAGAAGCCAGGCGAGTGGCATTACCGTTGCTGGCGTGACCCTCGGCGGCACGAATACCGGACCGGGCGGCGGCACGATCATCTATCAGGACGCACTCGACGGCAGCACGAAGAGCCAGTGGACGGATGATAGCAACTGCTTCTTTGGCAGCGGTGGCTACCATATCAACGCGGGCTTTATCTGCTACGCGCCGTCAGATAAGGTGGGCGACGCCGTAACCACCGTCTCGACGAAGCAGGTCTCCGGCCCGATCACCTATTTTTATGGGCTGGTGGTCCGGCGCGTGAGCAAGGGCAACTACTACGAGTTTGAGGTTGACGCTAACGGGAAATGGCGCTTCGGCAAAGTGGTCAATGGCACCAGCACCGATATCGTCGGCCAGACGGCGAATACCACGATCAAGACTGGTCTGAATCAGGTCGAATACGCTCTCGGTTCAGGCGCAGGGCAGCCACTTCGTCTTCTCGGTCAACGGTACACAGATTGGCTACCGCCGATGACAGACCTTTACCAGCGGCGATACCGGCCTGGTGGGCAACGATGGCATCGAGGTCGTCTTTTCCGATTTAAGCATCGCCAACGTCAAGAGTTAGGGGGCTGGCGGTTAAAACCGCGCCTGAATGGCCTCCCCAGCGGTCGGCCACAAAGTCCGCCTGCGCGGACTCAGGACCTAACCTGACAAGCGTATCAATGGGGCGAACTAGAATCTCGCCCCATTGTCTTTGAACAAAGCGAATTGGAGTTACGGCAAGTAATCGTTGCTGTAGACTTTGCTGGCGTCCACTGGCGCGGCAAGCTGTCCCTGCGCCTGCAAGAAGCTCACCATCCCCGTCCACTTCGCCGGATCGTTGTAGCCAGCCTTCGCGCTGTCCATTTGCAGATACGGCAGCGTCGCCTGGAGTACGGCGAGCGCGTCAGTCGCGGCGAGCCGACATCGAGTCCCGGCACGAACGATTTGCTCAGGTTCACAGCGTCCTGCGGATGCGGCCATCACATACTCCACGCCCTTCAGCGTCGCCGCCACCAGCTTCTTGATATCGCCGCCACGCGCCTTGAGCACCGACTCCATCGCCGCCAGCCCGTTCGAGACGAGCGGATGCTCGGCGTTGTTCACATCGAATGTGTGCACGGTCATGCCCGACTTCTGGAGCAGCAGCGGCTCGTTATTGGCATAACCCATCACCACATCCACTTTGTGCGTCAGCAGCGCCGATACCTGGGTATAGCCGATAGACTGAATTTTCACATCGGACTGCGAGAGGCCCACGGATGAGAGCAGCGAGAGCAGCCCAATATAGGTCGCGCCATATTGCTCCCGGCACGCCAATCGTATGGCCGCGCAGGTCTGCCGCGGACTGGATGGACGAGTTGGCGGGCACAATCGCCACCACAGGGTAGCGGGTGTAGACCGTCGCCACATCCACGATAGGCACATTATGTGCGCGCGCGCCCACGATCTCGTCGCCACCCGCGAAGATCGCGTCTTCCTGCCCGGCGACCAGCGCGCCGAACTCGTCCTCACTGGCGCCGTGGTGATGGAAGGTGACATCCAGGCCAGCGTCGCGATAGTAGCCAAGCGCCTGCGCAACATAGAACGGCGCGAACTGAATATTGGGGACGTAGGTCAGCCCAACCGTCAGCTTTGCCGTCGAGCCGTTGCCATTGGCGCTCGTCCCACAGCCAGCTAGCGCCGTGACCACCACGAGCGCCACCAGTGGCAGCGCCACCACGGTGCGGCGGGAGCCGCCCCAGACCCTCTGTATCGTTGTCGGTATCATGACCCTAATTTTCCTCCAGATATGAGACACGCCACTCGACCAACCGCGCCAGCAAGTAGAGCGTGGTGGCCAGCAGAGCGAGCATCAGCAATGTGGCAAAGACCAGCGCGGAATTGAATTGCGCGCTCGCGAGGGTGAGCAAGCCGCCCAACCCACGGTCGCTAACGACAAACTCGCCGACAACCGCGCCAGTAATCGAGAGCGTCAGGCTGGTGCGCAGGCCCGCCAGAATCCCCGGCAGAGCCAGCGGCAGCTCGATGTGACGCAGCAGCGCCCACCTGCCAGCGCCATCAATGCGGGCGGCGTCGAGCACATCACGGTCGAGCATGCGCACGCTCAACTCGGTGGTGACGACGGTGGGGAAGAAGACGATCAGCGCGCAGAGCACGGCAATGGGCTTCAGATCGTAGCCAAGCCAGAGCACCAGCAGCGGGGCCAGCGCCACCGCCGGAATCGCCAGGCTGGCCGCCACAAAGGGGTCGATGGTGTGGCGTATCAGCCCACTACGGGCAATCCCATAGCCGAGCGGCACGGCAATACACGCGCCCAGCGCGAAACCGACGAGACTCTCTTCCAGGGTCGTCAGGGCATAGCTGGGCAGCAGTCCGCTCGCGAACGCCTGCCCGAACGACCGCAGCACATCGGCGGGCGCGGGCAGCAAGAATTGGGGAATGGAGCCACCAGTCGCCAGCAATTGCCAGACGATTAGCAACGCAATGCCCAGAGCCAGCGCAGGCACGAACCTTCGCAGGCGACGGAACGCCCGGCGAAGTGGGCTACTGCGGGAAGCGCTCGCTCGCTCGCCCAGTTGTGGCGTTGGCGGTGGCGCCAATGACGGTGATGGCGAAGAAGATGGTGGTGCGGTAGAGAGTTGTGCCATACAGGCGCCTCCTCGGGCTACTACGGCTGAGGAGGCGCTGCCTGCGCTTATGAGGAGGCGCGCCCCTTCAGCCGAAGGTACCGACCTGGGGCGGCTCGCAGGCGAACACGCCGCGACGCATCCTCACAGATGAGGATACGCGGACGCTTCGACCTTCTCCCATCCGGACTGTTACCGTCGGCTCCGGCCTCTCACCAGATCTGCCTCATCGTCGGATGAAGCTCGCGGGCTGGGCGCTTGGGTTATCGCGCCATACCGCCGGTCGGGAATTACACCCTGCCCCGAAGGTCATATCTGTCGCCGGGCTTCCGCCTTCACACGCCCGCGGCGTACCGCTCAGGCTGTGGGCGGGTTTCCCGGTTCCACGCTAAAAGAATAACTCTCAATCACGGGATTTGCCAAGAGGCGGTCGCACATCTGCTTTACCATGTCTTCGGCATCCCGCTGTGTCGCGGCGGCAAGGGTGAGTTCCAGATATTTGCCGACGCGCACGCGCGAGACATCGTTGAAGCCAAGCTGATGCAGCCCATGTAGCACCGCATCGCCCTGGGGATCGAGCACCACAGGCTTCAGCGTCACCTCGACGCGCGCCTGCCAGCGCTGGCCCACCGCCTCCGATGTTGCAGCCTCACTCATAATGCTATTCTCGCTCCTGAATGTCTACATATACACATCTGGCGCGTGATGGTATTTGCCGCGTGATTCGGTCATTGTGGCGCTGGCGGCTGAAGCCGCGCCTACGGGCTTTGCTGACGCTGCGCCGCAAAGCCCGCCTGCGCGGGCTCCCAGAGGCAGACGCACCGCATCGAGTACCTAGACTACACGATTAAATACTATAGCGCTCATCTACTACCGCGTAAGCTCAAGTCACACGTTATCCTCTGAGGCCGCGCAGGCGGCCTTGGCAGCCGAAGGCTCTTAGGCGCGGCTTCAGCCGCCAGCCGTCTCTCAATCCATGCTCCATTATCGCTCGCCGCGCAGCAGGCGGCACTCGTCGCACTGGCAGAGCGCGCGCAGGCGTTCGTAGGTGTAGATGCCGGTGCGGTGGCCGTCGCCCCAGACCGGCGTCAGGCCGTAGCGCCCGACGGGCACGAGCTCGTAGAGCGTCGTCTGCTGGTCGGTGAAGACGGTATCTGGGTCTACGCTACCCTTCATGCCGCCCTCGCCCGCGCACCACGCGCAGGGGCAGGCGCGCCGGAGCGCCTCGTAGGGATGCTTACTCTCATGGCTATCCGACCAGGTGATATACAGCGCACGCGCGTCTTCGTCCATCAGGTACGAGACGGGCATCAGGTCGTTGGGTAGTCTCATCGTTGGGTCTTCTTCTCTCGCGGGAACAAACTTACCCCTATTGTACGTCAGAAAGAATCAACGCCGCCTCTCTTGTGTTCGCTCATGGCGTTGGCGCGGGCAGGCGCTGATAAGCGAAATTACGGTAGGTCACAATCGGTAATCTGGTCCATTTTTCCGCTGGGCTGTGGGATGGTAGAATTGCGAGCAGCCTGCGGGGCAGGGCAGGCAACAGCCAGCCAACAGACAGGAGGTCGTTGATGTCCGCTCGTCAACTCGTACGTGGGAGTCTGCTCGCCGCGCCAGCCGTCCTCACGATTGCAGCGCTGCTGGTGGCCGGATGTGGCGTGCAGCCGGGAGCGCAGTCGCAAATCGGCGGTTCGGCGCCGACACCAACACCTGGATCGCCCGCGTCGCACCTGCCAACACCAGGAGGGAGCACGCCTGTCATGACGAACATCGTCATCACCATCGACCAGCAGAGCTACAAGCCGGGCGATACTATTCACGTCACCATCACGAATCATACCGCCACGTCCATCTTCGCCACGAGCGGCAAAGCGAGCTGCACCGTAGTAGAAGCGCAGGTAAAGACGGCGCAAGGTTGGCAAACCGCCCAGATCGCGCCCTGCGCGGACGCCACCACGGCCGAGCTTGTCCAGATCGCGCCCAAAGCCAGCCGCAGCGCCAGCATCACCGCAAAGACCGCGCTGCCTCCAGGGACATATCGCCTGGCGCTGGGTTACTCTACCTATACTATTCCTCCGCCACAGGCCGCGGGATCGCTCACTGGCGGGCTGCTCGCGAATGCGCCCAGGCTCCAACCAAAATCCAGCCCGCTGACGACGGTCTACTCGCAGGCGTTCACCGTCGAATAGAGTAAGAAGCGCATGCTGAAAACGGCTCATGATCGACAAATTAGGAGCATGAAGGCATGGAAGAGAGGCGCATCATGGCAAGGCGCCAGCGTTATCGTCGGAGCATGCTGGCGATCTGCCCCGCGCTGATAGCCATCGCCGCTACATTGGCTGGATGCGGCGTCGACCGGGCATCAAGGCAACACAATTACGCATATCACGATCTACAACGTATCCCGAACGTTGGGAAGGCTGTTTGCTACAATCTCTTAGCGAAGACATATGGCTACTTGGCGACTTGTAAACCTGCCTACGAACAGGAGCCACTCGATGGAGCCGGGCACAATAGTCGCTCCCCCACGGCCCTGCCCTGAATGCGGCAATCTCATGATCTGGGGAGAGTTGCATACACAGGTGGAAGAGCATGTCGGAAGATATGGCTTTCCCCGCACCAGCGCGGCTTATCACTTTGTCACCCGCTCAGACATGCCCCCAACGCTGGGCTACCCTGTTGTTGCAGCCGTTTGCCCTGTGTGGGCACATCTCGCTCTATGCTGCCGGAGTAGTGCCGCCAACAGCGAGCGAGTGAGCTTATTTGTGGACGTGCCGCTGTCGTAGCGATATCACTCCAGCAGGCCTCGTCACCCAATGAGCCGGGTGAGGGAATCCCAGCGCCAAGAATCGCGATGCCACTTTCGCAGCTACAACAGGCGCTGGCGCGTTGTTGATTCCCCCGCAGGGAGGCGGCTCTTCTACCGAATTCATCCACTGAATAAAAAGAGCCGACCCCGCACATCACTGTGCGGGGTCGGCCGCTACGCGCCAGCGCATTGCGGCAACTGGCGATTATCCTACAAGGCTTATGCTACGGGTTCTATGCGGTTGGACCCACCCTGATGGTCATGTTGAGACCATTGTCAGTGAAGCCCAGAATCCGAATCTTCGTGCCGGTATGCGGTACCTGCACGCTGGCCGTCGGCGTGACAGACGACCAGTATGTGTTGTTGTCGTCGAAGAGCGAGACACCCGGCAGTGAATTGTATCGCTTCTCGACGCCATTCATGTGGAGCAGGATAGAGTCGGTCGGCGACACCGTGAATGGCGAATCATAGGACTGAACGCGAGGCCGCCACGGCTGCCCATCCGGCCGAATGAGCGGCGCTGGATGCGAGTCAATCGGCAAAATCAGGCCCGATCCGGGGTGATCGCTCGTGTTGTTGTCCCCCTGAGACGTATCCCAGTACCAGATCAGCAGTCCATCCGCGTAGGGGAAATGCTCGACGTAGTTCTGCTTGTTCTTGTTGTTCAGCCAGCCGAAGTTGTAGGGGCCGGTGCGAAGGCTGTCGTCGTAGCCGCGATACTGGCGGTACTCGGCGATGTACGCATTGAAGTACGAGCGCGTCTCTGTCCCGGTAGATGCATGGAATCCGCCGGTCGCCGGGCTGAAGGTCCAGCCACCCGTGGTTTCTGCGCCATCGGTAAGGACGCCGGGGATGCTGATATCGTCAATCGAGAAGCCCAGAGTGGACGCCTCGCCCGGCTGGCCCTGCTGCGCCACATCGGTCCAGTAGCGGAAGCCAAGCAGAACCGTCTGGCCACTATAGGCCGAAAGGTCAGCCGTCAGGTCAACCCAGTCTGTTGCGACGCCAGTAACACCCTCGCCCTTGTTTTGGCCATTGGTGTCGGTGTTGGTCGAGAGATTGGTGTGGACATTCGTCCAGTGCGCGCCGTTGTCGGTCGAGACTTCCAGATAGGCATAGTCCCAATCCTGATCGATGTTGTAGCGCACCTTCGCCGAGAGGCTCGCGCCCGCCGGGAGGCTGACCGATTGGGTCATCGAGACATCCAGATTGTTCCCAGTGCCGCCATAGTAGAACTTGCTGCCCGCGAACGGCGCGCCAATGTTCGTGGATACCTGCTTGTTGGGCAGGAGCACGATAGCTGCCTGCGGATTGGCATTGTTGTACTCGGCCGGGCCAAGCGTATATGTGCCATTGACGCTGGAACTGGCCACGGTGTAGTCGAGCCAGCCAAGCTGGAACTTATCCCATGACCCCATGCTCACAGGCTTCGTGCCCAGATCGGTGTTGTTGCCTGTGCCATAGGAGCCCTGCGACATCAGCGTCCACCAGGCGGTGGAGTTTTCGCAGGCGGAGCCGCAGGTATTCCCGGCGGTATCGTACTCATCGGGCAGGCCCAGGTCATGCCCATACTCATGCGAGAAGACGCCGACGCCGCCGTTCTCCGGCTGCATCTGGTAGTCGCCGATCCAGAAGTTGCTCGCGCCGACCTGGATGCCGCCGAACTTGTTGAAGGCAGGACCAGCGGAGCCAGCCAGATTGTAGAAGGCAAACCAGCGATGGCTCCAGATGGCGTCATCGCCCTGCGCGCCGCCACCGGTCTCCTCGCCGTCGCCCGCGTGGATCGACTCGAAGTGATCGATGTAGCCATCTGGCTCGTTGAAGTTGCCGTTGCCGTTGTAGTCGTAGCGGTCTTCCTGGTCAAAGCTCGCCAGATAGGCGTTGATCTGGGCCGGGGTCTTACCCGCCGCGATCTGCTGATTGTACCAGGCGTTGACCTCATCACGGATGAGCAGCCACACCGTCGAGCAGACGATGTCGCCACAGGCGTCGGTGCCATAGCGCGCCTCGTTGTACGGCACCTGCACCCAGTCTTCGACGTTGCCGTGGACGGCATAGCGGCCCGACGACTGCTCGATGTAGTAGTTGCGCATCGAGATCGCGTCAGGGGGCATCGCTAAAGAGAATATCGTTGTAATGCTGCTGATTGAAGTTGGCCTGCCAGATGGTGGCGTTGTCCTGCGAGCGCATCGGCTGCGGAATCTGATTATGCAGCGGTCCAGCGGTACCACCAGTGCTGGGATAAATCGTGTCGCCAAACTGAGCGAGAATGCCCCAGACGGCGCTCTCACCTTCGCGCGCCAGTTCGACGTAGCCAGGCTTGCCGTGGTCATCGACCTTCACGACTTTGCCACGCGCCTTACCTTTGGCCACCATCTCGAGCGCGACCTGGCGCATGGCGCGCTGGTGATCGCTCTGCGGGCTATGCAAATCGTGAGCGCGATTGGCGTCCTGATAGGAACTGGCGGCTGATTGGGCCGACGAGGTGAATGGGCGCGCGATGGCAATGGCTGCCAGCGTCGTCGCCACGATCAGAAAAACTCCGAGCATAGAGAACATGCGTACACGACGTGACACAGAAACCTCCTGTGTAGTTCGACCTGATTCAAAGGGGTGGCCCGACAATCCGACGATCCAATCTCAGCAGCCATGAAGGTTCCTGTCCGCCCATAATTGGCGAACAGGCGGGCGAGCTGGTGTGGTGAGTCTGAATGGGGGCTCTCCCGCAGATTTGGTGAAGCCCGCTTGGTGAACGCGAGACTGCATCTGGTGGGAGTGGCAAACCTCAGCAGTAACGCTTGCTTTTGAGACGCGTCGGGATGAGCGCTGCTGTTCTACCAAGCAGCCATTACCAAAAGTGCGGGAGAGCCTGAATGGGTCTGAATGAGAGCGTGTCGGGCGCGATTATGCAGCCGAGACAGGAGGTGGCCCGCGTGCCAGAAGAGGCGCGGCATTTTCGAGGGTAAATCGTGGTAGCGCATCTACCACGACTGGATGTGTCAACCTGGGAGTAGCCAGGGAGAGAAGAGCGGGATGAATCGCGTCAGAGTGGCGCGCCAGTTGTGCTGTGGATTCCTGTTGCCTGTCCGTCGTGTGGCATCGAACGATACAGGGTTTGGTTGAACCCTGGTGGGGATGAACCACCTCGCAGGCGCAGATACTCGTATGCAGCGTGAAGCCCGCGAAGACCAGCGTCAATATCCAGAGCCACAGCCTTGTTCGCAACGTGCATCTCCCTATAGCAGATCGTGAGCATGCGCGCCAGTATCGGTTGTGTATTGGTTGCGGTGGAAAGAGCTGCAACAGTCGAGCTACGTCACCCGGTGAACGTACACCACATTATGTGCTGGCATACGACGAGCAACGGGCTGGCATCCGTTGATTGCGAGAATTGCCTGAGCATCTTACAGGCAGTATGGGAAAATTGTCATCTACTATAGGACTTTTAGCGCGTATGCTTTTTTGTGAGGGTACGGCGCGCCATGCCCGACGATACCCCCGCGCGAGGTGGCTGGTCGTTCGCGAGCTATGGCACGCTTATGGCACGCTATAGGGGCGATTCCAAACACCTTCAACTGGAATCTCATGGTACATTGGGCTTATCCTACTCGCTTGGATGAGTACTTGCCAAGCTGGGAGAGCAACTATGACCGCTCAGCCTTCTGACCCCTCCGCGGAAGTGAGTGAGGAGCAGAGGAACAAAACACTGCAAGAACTTGAAGGGCAAGATTGGGGAGAACCTCCTTATCCCTCCCACCTGGTGACCACTTGCCATGCGCTCCGGCGGAAGCCGCTCCGCGAGTTTACGGTTGAGGATCTCCGCATCATGATCGGGCAGAATATCGGTCTGACCTATCTGATCCCTCTAGCCATTGAACAACTGCAACGTGATCCTCTCGTCGAGGGTGACTACTATCCCGGCGACCTGCTTGCCGCTGTTGTTCGCGTCAAGTCCAGTTTCTGGCAAGCACAGCCTCATGCACGGCAAGTCGTTCAAGCGATTGTCGATCAGGTCACTCCACGTGCCGAGGATCTTGACCTCCCTAAAACCCTTCGCCAAGAGCTTCAGGTTTTTCAACATCCCGAACACACTCAACAATAGAACGCTCACCAGACTGTTTTCTTTGGGCCAACCGCGCCTTCCCGCGGCTCGATGCCCCAGCTCCACGAGACCGTTGGCGTGATGACAATGTAGTTGCCTGGGCCGAAGTGACCGCTACGCTCGACCACCTCGGCTGTGCCGTGAATCTTGATGCCGCGTGGTCGCCACGGCTGGACGGACGCCAGATCGTCGATGATGAGCGCGACCTGTGTGTTGCCATCCAGCACATTCTTATACTTGCGCGAGAGTACCGGACTATGGGTGCCGATAAGCATCTGCCCGCCATCCAACGAGAAGCCGACGGCGTCGACGGTGGGCTGCCCGCTGGCGTCCACTGTGGCAAGTCGGGCCAATCTTTGCGTCTGAAGGTATGCCAATTCCTGCTCTGAGAACATCTCAATCCCTCGCTTCAGCACGTGCGGCACATGCAGCGCCTACCGCTATCGCCGCACACATCAGGCCAATCAGGCCAAGCATAGGCGGCGCGGCGGCCGGTGACACCAGTCGTTTGCGGGATAGCGGGGCTAGACGAATGAGCAGGGATGGCGTCTGTCAACCAGTGACGGCATCGGCAAACATAGCTGCTTGTGGGGCTGGCTTTTCGCGCCGCGATGGCCGGGCCAGCAGCAGCCACAGAATCGCGCCCATTGCCAGCGCCATCGTAACGGAAAGCACGATACTTTCCGGCTTGAAGGCGTCTGGATTCTCCAACTCGACCGTCAGCCCGTATTCCCGCATGCTGGCGCACGCCACCGCGATAGAGGGCAGGAGAATCGCCAGCCCCCAGCGGAACCAGACGCGAAAACGCCCCGCCGGGGACGGCATCGCGCCGAGCCACCAGATGGTGAGGAAGGTGAACGGCTCCAGGAAATAGTAGGGCCAGAGTGTTTTGATGAAGAGCGCGAAGCAGAACGAGGAGAGCGCCAGCAGCAGATACAACCCGGGGCTGGCCAGCGTCAGATCGCGGCGACGCAACAGCACGATGCCCGTGAGCAGCAGCGATACCAGCAGCACAGTCAGCCCATCGTAGCGCTGGCCGAAGGATTCCAGCGGTGTGTAGAGAGTGAGGCCCCAGAAGCTCCCACCGCCAACCGGAAGCTGGCCGCGGAAGGTCACCAGCGAGTAGATGACATCGCCACGATCCGCCAGCAGAAATGGCAGCAGCACCGCGCCCACTGTGCCCGCAAGCGCCACGCCGAAGCGCGCCAGCGCCCGCCACTGACGGTCACGCGCCAGCAGCGCCGCCAGCGGCAAGACCAGCATCAATGCGCTTGATCGCGTCAGCAGCGCCAGCCCCAGCAGCAGCCCCGCCCGCGCTGGACGACGCGCGCTCAGCTGGCGAATGCCCCACAGCGCAAGCCAGAGCATAATCGGCTGCTCGATATGCCCGTAGAACAGCATGCCGTGCCAGATTTCGGGCGAGAGCGCGAAGACCGCATAGGCGGCGAACCGCCAGAAGCCCGTGAGACGACTGGCGCGCAACTGGTCCACTGCGGCAACCGCCTCGCGCGCCATCAGCAGGACGAATGGCGCAAAGATCGTCATCACCACCACCCGGCGTAGCTCCATATCGGCGAGCGAGCCCTGCCACGCTGCGATGGCCGAGGCAAGCGTCAGCGGTATCAGGCTGATGGGCCCGTTGGCATTGGGATACTTGACGATATAGCGAAGCGAGTAGACATCGAAGGGGTGACCTGAGAGGGCGATGCGGGATGCGGGTATAAAAAATGCGTCGAGATCGGTACGGTTGAGCGGAAGCCGCGCCGCCAGATTCCACAGCCCGCAGTAGAGCGCCACCAGCAGCGCGACACCGCCCGGCCACAGATTGCGCCAGCGGATGGCAGGAGCGGACGCCGCAGTTTGGGGCACATCGCTTGAGGCCTGTTCGATCACGTACAACTCCTGCCTTGGGGATGCTGGCGCGCCGCTGCTGGCTATTGTACTCGATTCCGGCATATAGTGCAGCAAGAGACGGCGAATTGAGACGCGAGAGGGGGCATCATGCTGATCGAGGGGACCGTGCTGACGAAGGAGACTGGCCTGCGCGCCTTCTTCGAGGGCGTCGAGCAGCCATATGTCCGCTGTACCATCGCGCGCCTGGATCAGCCAGAGGTCCACGCCGAGGCGCGTATCGTCGGGCTGGAAGATTTGCCCGTTCCCGTCGGCGGGAATATCCGGCTGGAGGTGGTGCGCGCCATCACCGACCGCAAGGCTGGCGTGGTACGCTTCGACTGCAAGCTGCTCGACTGAGTGCGAGGTGTGCGTTGTGGCTACCGTTCCGCTGATCGCGCTGCTGACCGATTTCGGCGCCTCCGACGGCTATCCCGGCGTGATGAAAGGCGTCATCCTGGGCATTGCTCCCGCGACGCCACTGGTGGACCTGACGCATGAGATTGCCCCACAGGACGTGCGCGCGGGCGCCTGGGTGTTGCATACCGCATGGCGCTATTTTCCTGAGGGAAGCGTCTTTCTCTGCGTCGTCGATCCCGGCGTCGGCAGCGCGCGTCGGTCCATCGCGCTGATGGCCGGGAAGCGCGTCTTCGTCGGGCCAGACAATGGCCTATTCTCCTATATCCTGGCCGAAGACGCGGAGGCGCGCGCCGTCACCATCGCGAATCCCCGCTATTTCGCCGCTCGCCCCAGCGATACGTTTCATGGGCGCGACATCTTCGCCCCCGCCGCTGCCTGGCTCGCAGCTGGGATTGCCTTCGAGGAGCTTGGCCCGGCGCTTGCGGTCGAATCGCTGGTGCGGCTGGACCTGCCACAGCCGACGTGGCTGGGCGATACGCTGGTTGCGCACTGCACGCATATCGACCACTTTGGGAATATACTGAGCAATATAGGGGGTGCGCTGGCGCAGGCGATCCTGAACAATCCCGAGGTGCGCGTGAGCATCGCTGGTCATAGCATCACGGCCCACGCGCACACCTTCGCCGAGGGGCCAGAGTCGGATGTGTTCCTCTATCTGGATAGCTCTGGCTACCTGGCTCTCGCGCGACGTAACGGCTCCGCACAGGCGGCGCTGGCGCTGCCCATCGCGTCAATCTACGAGGAAACGCTGGCAATCGCTGGCATCGAACATCTCCGCGACGGGGAATCCTGATAACGTATGAGCGCGGGAGCGCACGAAAGAAGAGAACGAGATGCGACTCTATCTGTTGCGCCACGGGCCAGCGGGCAACCGCGATAACTGGACCGCCGATGATTACCTGCGCCCGTTGACCCAGAAAGGCGAGCATACCATGCAGGCCGCGGCCGCTGGCCTGAAGGCGCTGGACCCTACCCTCGATACGCTCGTGACCAGTCCGCTGGTGCGTGCGCGCCAGACCGCCGAGATTGTCGGCAATGCCTTCAATCTACAGGTCAAGGAACACGAGGCGCTTTCGCCTGGCTTCGGGTTGGCGCAGTTCGCTGGCCTGCTCACGATCTTCACCGAGGCGCGCGGGCTGATGCTGGTCGGACACGAGCCAGATTTCAGCACTCTGATTGGTCGGCTGATCGTCCCTCGTGGCGATGCGCAGGTGATGATGAAAAAGGGCGCGTGCTGCGCCCTCGACCTGCCCGATGAAACGCCCGACCCGGATCACGCCGCCAAACAACTGGCTGGCAGCGCCACTCTTCTCTGGCTGATGACCGCGCGGCAACTGGGCATGATCGCCAGTTCCCGATAGCACTCCCGTAACACCTGTCGTTACGCGCACGCCTACGCCCCGTCCTTGTCGTTGAAGGGGGGCAGATGCAACTCCTCCGCGGACATGCCCAGCTCGTCGCAAAGTTTAGCGCGCAAACGTATCGCGGGGAAGTGCTTTCCGTTCTCCCAGTTTCGCACCGTGGCTTCACTCACATCCATTTGAATGGCAAAAGACCGGCGATTTGAGTGTAGCTCCTTGATGCGCTCGCACAGGCGCCTGGCGAACTCCTCTGTGCTGCCGTCGCGTGACACAACTATTCATTCCTCTTCTGGCATCGTGACAACAACGATAGATCTCTTAATCCGCCTCATTGTTGTAGCGAATTACATTGCTACGTGTCATGATACGCGAAAACCAGCCAAATGGAAAACATTCTTACAAGGAGGTCGGCCACATTCTACTATATACTATGGCGACAGTGCTAATGAGGCGGATTGTATTGCAAGTGGAATGACGTTGCGAGTGCGTATCACGATTCTCTGATCCCGGCGACGGCTGCAAATAGTGGCCCTTCGCGAGCGTCTGGCTATATGGGACGCGCGAGTCATATACTGGACGAGGCATGTTCGACAACGTGCAACGGACGCACGGCTCGCTCGTATGTATGCGCGTGGAGCCATCTGAACTGTCCGAGCCATCAACAGCGGACGTTCGAGAACACGACGAGAACACGATATGCAACAAGCAGCACGATCCAGCGCTTCGCAGCTGGTGGCGTTACGTCGCTTCGGCGAGGGCATCGGCATCTTCTGGCGCATTGTCTGCTACGTGGGCGTGGCGCTGGCGCTTTTGAGCATTCTGGTCACCAGCCCTGGCTTCTATGCGTCCCCGCGAGGATGGGTGGCGCTGGTGTTGGCGGCATGCTACCTCTTCGTCTTTACCCGCGGCTCATGCTGGATTGCGGGTGAAAACCCCGGCACATACTGGAAGTTGCGCTTCGACCAGGGGCGCGTGCTTCATCCCTGGCGGGCGGTGGCGCTGTGGGCAGCGCTCGTGGCGCTCTCTGTGACGCTGATCGCGCTCAACGATAATTTCGTCTGGCTGATCTGGGTTCCCTTTGGCATGAGCTTCTCCGTGCTACCCATGCCGCGCTGCCTGGCGCTGGTCATCCCAACATTACTGTTGGCGCTGGCCTACTATCACGCCCTCCCGACGAGCCTCTCGCCGTCCGCGCTTCTCCAGTTCGCCGGGCTTGTGCTCGGACTCGCCTGCTACTCGGCGGTGATTTATCTGCCCATGGCGCTGCTGCGTGGCCGATTTCAGCGCGAGCGGATGTTTCTTGAGCTGCAACAGTCCCATCACGAGCTGGAAGAGGCTCATCGCCAACTGGAACAGGCGGCGGAACAGGAGCGCGAGCTGGCCGTTCTGCGTGAGCGCGGCAGACTTGCCCGCGATATGCACGATACGCTCGGTCACTCGCTGGCGCTGATGACTGTGAAGCTGGAGGCGGCCCAACGTCTGCGCGCGGTGGACCCAGCCCGCGCCGATCACGAGGTGGCGGCGACACAGACCGTCGCCCGCGACGCCCTGGCGGAGCTACGCACTGCTATCACCGACCTGCGCGCGCGCGGCAACGCCCACGAACATCTGGAGTGCACGCTCGTCAGCGCCGCGCAAGAGATCGCCACGCGCACGGGTTGGCAGCTCACCTGTGAGATTGCGCCCGATGTCGAGCCAATAGGCGAACGGGTCTATGAGGCGCTGCTCCGCACCGGCATCGAGGCGCTGGCCAACATCGAGCGTCATGCCGACGCACGTTCAGTGCATCTCACGCTGGCGCGACAGGGCGACGCCATCCTGCTGTGCATCGAGGATGACGGCAAGGGTATCCTGACGACGAATCCGCCCCAGCGCGTTGAAGTCGGCGTGCCGGGTGGCGACGAGCACAACCACCATGCCAGCGCTGGCGAACAGGCGCGGCGCGGCGCGATTATCAGCCCAACGGGCCACTTCGGCATTACCGGCATGCGCGAGCGAACCACCGGCGCGGGCGGCGCGTTCACCATTGGCGCGGGCGCGGACGGCCAAGGCACGCGCGTCGAGGTGCGGCTGCCCGCCATGGACGAGTAAATAGCTGGTAGATCAAGCGGGAATGGAGGGCCACGCCAGTGACGCCGAGCAGCGATCATGACGAGCAGCGGCCTATTCGCCTGCTAATCTGCGAGGACCAGACCCTGATGCGTGAGGGGCTGCATACCGTGCTGACGCTGGAGCCGGGATTCGAGGTTGTGGGCGAGGCGCTCGACGGCGCGCAGGCGGTCCAGATGGCGGAGAATCTGCGGCCAGATATCGTCCTGATGGACGTGCAGATGCCGCGGCAAAACGGCGTCCAGGCGACGGCGGCGATCACCGCGCGCAACCTGCCGTGCCGCGTCATCATCCTCACCACCTTCGATTACGAGGATTACGTCTTCGAGGCCATCAAGGCGGGCGCGGTAGGCTACCTGCTCAAAGATACGCCAGCCGCCCAGTTGGCCGCGACAATCCGCCAGGTCTACGCGGGCGACTCATTCATCGCGCCCAGAGTGGCCACGAAATTGCTGATGGAGTTTGGGCGCCGTGGCACGTTACGCCCGAACGATGCTTCGCAGGAAGGGCCTGGCGAGCGTGGCGGTAACGGCACTGGTAACGGCGAGGGGGAGCTGAGCCAGCGCGAGGTGGAGGTGTTGCGGCTGCTGGCGCAGGGCGAGAGCAATCGCGAGATTGGCGACCGGCTGGCGCTGGCGGAAGGGACCGTGAAGAACTACGTCTCGAACATCCTGATGAAGCTGCACGCCGCCAACCGCACCCAGGCGGCCAACCTGGCGCGCGAGCGCGGGCTAATCTGAGCGCTGGCGGCTAAAGCCGCGCCTATGGGCCTTCTGGTGAAGGCCGCAAAGCCCGCCTGCGCGGGCTACCAGACGCACAGATTTTCTGAACAACGTAATATATAGCATTGAGCAGGCACTCCATTCAGGCGTGGAAATTAGGTGTAGCCCTACGCGCTGTCACGCTTTGGTCAGCCTGCTTCTTGGAGCCCGCGCAGGGCAGCCGCGCGAGGCCATAAGGAGGGCGCGCGGAGCGGCAGCGGCCCGAAGGGCGGGCTTTGCGGCAGTAGCGCAGCGGAAGCCCATAGGCGCGGCTTCAGCCGCCAGCACGATGACAATGCACGACAAGCGAGCATACGTCGTAGCCAATGAGTAATTGATTGGAGTCTATACAGCCATAAGTACCAGTAAATAGTTGGTCTTGTGTTCGATAGCGGGTTTTCGCCCAATTCAAGGCATCTGACGCGACATAGCGAGTGAACGGCAAGTAGCCCCTGAGATGGGACAAAGTGGGGTCCCAGTTGTTGCCTGGGAGAATACCGCTATGGTATACTCCTTCTGGTATGCGGAGTGATAGCCATGTCAATGAGGAGTGGCGACGATAAGCCCCCATCGGCAAACGATTGGGCGGGTCTTGTTCTAGTCGGTCAGCTTGGTTTGACGGTCGCGATCCCCATCTTGCTCGGCATCGGGGCCGGGCTCTTCATTGACAGCAAGCTCCGCAGTTCGCCAATAGCGACACTTATCGGGCTGCTGCTTGGCCTGGCCGCTGGCGTCTACGGCGCGTATCGGCTCGTCTCCTCGTTAGAATGACGAGGAGGCAGGATACGCGGGAAGGCTGAGGCTATTCGGGCTTTGCGGCAGTGAAGACACAGAGGGAGTCTACCTCGTGCTCTGGAACCTGCCACACATCGCGGTGCCTGTCGAGCCACTGTTCTATATTGGCCCGCTGGGATTTACCAGCACCCTGCTGCTAGCGATTGTCAACGCGCTGCTGATCTTCATCGTCTTCTTCCTCTTCTCGGCCCGCAAGAAGCTGCTGCCTGGCCGCGTGCAAGGCGCCCTCGAGTGGTTGGTGCAGAGTATGCTTGGCCTGTGCGAAGACGTAGCGGGCAAAACCAAGGGACGCAAGTTCTTCCCCTGGGTCTTTGGCATCTTCATCGTCGTGCTGCTGGCCAACATGCTGGGAGGTCATCCCCGGTGTCGAGACCATTGGCACGATCAACACTGAGCTTCCTGGCTGCGCGAACGCCGCATCCGCTGGCCTCTTCCTCGCCGAGAAGAGCGTCTCCAACTGCATCACGCCCCTGTTCCGGCCGCCTTCGACCGACCTGAACTTTACGCTGGCAATCGCCATCATCTCGGTGGTAGTAACCCAGATTTATGGCTGGCGTATGCTCGGCGCAAAGGCGCAGCTCAGCCGCTACTTCTCACTGCGCGAAGGCATTATTGGCTTGTTCGTCGGCCTGCTCGAAGCGGTGCTGGAACTGGCGCGCATCATCTCGTTTGGCTTCCGTCTCTTTGGCAACCTCTTCGCGGGCGGTGTGCTGCTGCTGGTTATCGGTTTCCTGCTGCCGTTCGTCGGCGCGATACCGTTCTACTTCCTTGAAATCTTCGTCGCCTTCATTCAAGCCTTCGTCTTTGCCATGCTCACCCTGATCTTCCTGACGCTGGGAACGACGGGCCATGGTCACGAGGATCCCGAGGAAGAACACGCCGCCGAAGTGCAACACGAAAAGCAGTTGCGCGCTGAGCAGGCGCTCGAAAGGTAGTTATCCCAAACACTAGTGTGTCCTTACCTCGCATCTGGGCGCTGCCCCTCAGGCGTGCTCAGCTGGCGAGTGCAGGATAGATGGCCCTGAGTCGATGTGCCACGCGCCAGCGTACTCGGCGCACGTGGACACTCACCGTTGTTGTTCCCGGCGGGCTATTCCAGCCGGCATACCAGGCGAACGGCCTGGAGTAAGATACTGCAACCGTCCCGGCAGTTGTGCCGCACGGTGAAACAGATCTTTTGAGAAGGAGACCCTACTGTGCAGACCTTTGAGTTGGCGGCTGCCCTCGCTATCGGTATCGGCGCTATCGGCCCTGGCATCGGCATCGGCATCGCCGCTGGTCCGGCGCTCGCCGCGATGGGGCGCAACCCTGACGCCGCTGGTGTTATCCGCACGAACCTGATTGTCGCGATGGCGTTCGCCGAGGCAATCTCGATCTACGCGCTCGTTGTCGCGCTTATCATCCTGTTCGTCGTCGGCAATGCGCCAACGCCCTAGTAGCTCCTTCCTGACGAAATCCGCCGGGTGTGCTACAACACCCGGAGAAGGAGGAGTATATGGGTCTAGGTATTAGCATCTGGAATTTTGCCGCCCAGGTATTTGTCTTCCTGGTGGTCGTTCTCGTTCTCTGGAAGTGGGCGCTGCCTACCGTCAACAAGTTCCTGGACGAGCGCTCCGGCCAGATTCAGCGAGGGCTGGAGAACGCCGAGGCGGCGAAGCGGCAGCTTGCCGAAGCCGAGAAGCGCGTGGCGGATATGCTCGAGCAGGCGCGACAGGATGGCCAGCATGCGCTCTCGCGCGCCACACAGGCGGCGGAGCATCTGCGTACCGAGATCGAGCAAGAGGCGCGTCAGCGCGCCGACGAGATCATGACGCAGGCGCAGAAGAATATCGAACAGCAGATCGCGCAGGCGAAATCCGAATTGAGTCGCCAGGTCTCTGATCTGGCTATTATGGCGGCGGAACGGGTCATCGGTCACTCGATGAATACCGAGGATAACCGCAAGCTCGTGCAGGAGTTCGTCTCGCAATCGAGGGATATCCAGTGTTAAAGGGCGCGACCGCGCGTCGCTATGCGGAGGCGGTCTTCGAGTTAGGGGCCGAGCAGAACACGGTTGACCGCTGGCTTCAAGACCTCCGACTGATCGCCGAGTATTTCAGCGATCACCGGCTGATCTTTCTCTTGAGCGAGCCGAACATCCAGCTCCCCAAAAAGGAGCAGATAGTCAAGGATCTGCTCGAAGGGAAGGTCCAGACGGAGGCGCTTGCCCTCGCGCTGTTGCTGGTCGAGCGCGGGCTGGTTGAGCTTGCGCCGCGAGTTCGTGACGAGTTCGCGCGCAAATACGACGACTACCACCACCAGATTCACGCGAATCTCACCACCGCGATGCCGATTGACGAGGTGACGCGGGCGGGCGTGGTAGCGGATTTGCAGCGGCTCACGGGCAAGACAGTCTTGCTGAACGAGCAGGTGGATCCGTCCATCCTGGGCGGGGCCATCGCGCGCGTAGGCGATACGCTGATCGATGGCAGCGTGCGTCGGCGGCTACAACTGCTCCGCCAGCAATTGCAGCGCGGCGGCACCTTCAGCAGCCAGATGGATGGCGTGACCGGCGCATCCGCGCCTAACGGCGCTGGGACAGGTGTGAGCACGGCGGAGACTCCGCTCATCGTCACCCCACCGGAGCAGCCGGACGATGGCGCCAGTGGCGGGCCAGCCACGGCAACCGAGATGGCGCCGCGTCGCGGGCAATCGCCACATATGGCGCCGCGTCCGTCTGGCGACCAGAGTAACCAGAGTAACCAGGGTTCTAATAGTTCCAAAAATCGCAATAACTCTCGCAAGCGTGGCCGTCGGCGTTAGTCAACGTCGGCGCGCCTCATCGCACTGGCGCACAACGTTTTAACCAGGCTTGTGCCCAGGCCTGTGCCCAAAGAACGAGGTTTAGCTATGGCAATCACGGACGAGATTACCAGAGTAATCCGTGACCGCATTCAGAACTTTGAGGGGCCGGCCGCTGAGTCCGCAACGACCAGTGTGGGCACGGTCATCAGCGTCGCCGACGGCATCGCGCGTGTCTATGGCCTCTCCGGCGCGCACTATCTCGAACTGTTGGAGTTCACCCGCACCAACACCTTCGGCATCGCCTTCAACCTCGAAGAGGACTCTGTGGCCGTGCCGATCATGGGTGACTACACACACCTTCGCGAAAATGACGAGGTGCGCACCACCGGCCGCATCATCTCGGTGCCCGTCGGCGACGCGCTCATCGGCCGCATCGTCAATCCGCTGGGCGAGCCGCTGGACGACGCTGGCCCCATCAGCACCACCAAGACCCGCCCGGTCGAGCGTGTGGCCCCCGGCGTCATCACGCGCCAGGGAGTAACAGTGCCGGTGCAGACGGGCCTGAAGGCGATTGACGCGCTGATTCCGATTGGTCGCGGCCAGCGCGAGCTGATTATCGGCGACCGCCAGACCGGCAAGACCGCCGTGGCGCTCGATACAATCATCAACCAGAAGGGCAAGAACCTCATCTGCATCTACGTCTCCATCGGACAGAAGAACTTCCAGGTGGCGCAGATGGCCGAGACGCTCAAGCGCTATGGCGCGATGGAACACACCATCATCGTCCATGCGGGCGCTGAGGATCCTGCCCCGCTGAAATATCTGGCCCCCTATGCGGGCTGCGCCATCGGCGAGGAGATCATGGAGAGCGGGCGCGACGCCCTCATCGTCTATGATGACCTCTCCAAGCACGCCGACGCCTATCGCAACATGTCGCTGATTATCCGCCGCCCGCCGGGACGTGAGGCATATCCGGGCGACGTCTTCTATCTGCACAGCCGCCTGCTGGAGCGCGCCGCGCGCCTGAATTCAGAGTATGGCGGTGGCTCGCTGACCGCGCTGCCAATCATCGAGACGAAGGGCAACGACGTCTCGGCCTATATCCCGACCAACGTCATCTCGATCACCGACGGCCAGATTTACCTGGAGACCGACCTCTTCAACGCTGGCGTGCGTCCGGCGCTGAACGTTGGCATCTCGGTCAGCCGCGTCGGCAGTAACGCCCAGACGCCGGGCATGAAGCAGGTCGCGGGCACCCTCAAGCTGGACCTCGCGCAGTTCCGCGAGCTGGCCGCCTTCGCGCAATTCGGCTCTGATCTCGATAAGGCGACCAAGGCCCGCATCGATCGCGGCCAGCGCCAGCAGGAGATCCTGAAGCAGCGCCAGTACCAGCCGATGTCGGTCGAGCATCAGATTATGATTATCTATGCCGCGGCCAAGGGCTATCTGGACGAGGTGCCGGTCGAGAAGGTGCAGGAGTGGGAGGAGCAGTTCCACCGCTTCATGGACGCCAGCTATAGCGAGCTGGTGCAGGGCATCCAGCAGCAGACCGTCACCGACAACAAGAAGATTACCGACGAGCAGTTTGCCCAACTGGACGCCGCGATTAAAGAGTATCAGACCGTGGCGCCGCGCTAGTGCCGCTGGATTCCGGGCGTAGGCGCGCGTGAGCAGCCCCCGCCTGGAACTCCCCTGGAGGAAGTATGGCTACAGCCAGAGAAATTCGGCGGCGCATTCGGTCGGTCAGGAACGTCGCGCAGATTACGCGCGCGGTGCAGATGGTCGCCAGCAGCAAGATGCGCCGGGCGCAAGAGCGCGTGGTGGCCTCGCGCCCCTATTCGGATGAGCTGATGCGGCTGGTCGCGCGGCTGGCGAAACAGGCAAGCGAAGAGGAAGACCTGCCGCTGATGAAGTCGCGGCCAGTCAGGCGTGTGGGCGTGGTAGTGATCTCGCCCGACCGCGGACTGGCAGGCGGCCTGCCGGGCAACATCAACCGGCGGGTGGCGCAGTTGGCGACCGATCTACGGCGCGAGGCGGCCAATTCGAGCCTGCCGATTTCCTACGTCGCCGTCGGGCGGCGCGGACGTGACTTTCTCGCGCGGACGCAGCAGCCGCTAATCGCTGAGTTCACCAACCTCGGCGACCAGCCCGCCCAGGCCGACGTCCGGGCGATTGCCCGCGCCGTCAGCGACGCCTATCTGAATGGCGATGTGGACCGCGTGCTGCTGGTCTACCCGAAGTTCGTCTCGACCGTCGTGCAGACGCCGACCGTTATCCAGTTGCTCCCTGTGGAGCCGCCGGAAGAGGCGGAGACCGGTGGCCCGACGCCACAGTATATCTACGAGCCGAACGCCGCTGAGATCTTCGCGGCGCTGCTGCCGCGCTACATCGAGACCCTGATTTACCAGCCGCTGCTAGAAACCGTCGCCAGCTTCTACTCGGCGCAGATGGTGGCCATGAAGAACGCCACCGACAACGCGACCGATCTGCTAGATGATCTGACGCTGACCTATAACAAAGCACGCCAAACGGCCATCACCACCCAGATCCTGGAGGTTGTGGCTGGATCCAACGCCTAGCCTGTCTGGGCCTGGAGAAACACGAGGAGAACCATGGCTGCACCAGCAAAAGCCCGCACGCAGGGGACCGTCACCCAGGTGCTCGGCAATGTCGTCGATATCGAGTTCCCGGCGGAGAGTCTGCCCGCCATCTATAACGCCATCGAGGTACCCATCGAGGGACAGGAGCGCCCCCTGGTGCTCGAGGTCGAGCAGCTGCTCGGCAACAACTGGGTGCGCTGCGTCGGCATGGGGCCGACGGACGGCCTGAACCGCGGCCACGCCGCCTACGATACCGGCGGCCCGATTACTGTGCCGGTCGGAGAGGGGACGCTGGGGCGCATCTTCAACGTGCTTGGCCAGCCGGTCGATAATAGGCCCGCGCCCGCCGATGCGCCGCGTATGCCCATCCACCGCCCGGCCCCTGGCATCGAGGACCAGGCGACCAAGACCGAGGTGCTGGTCACCGGCATCAAGGTCATCGACCTGATTGCACCGTTCATGCGCGGCGGCAAGGTTGGCACGTTCGGCGGCGCGGGTGTCGGCAAGACCGTCATCATCCAGGAGCTGATCAACAATATCGCCAAAGAGTCCGGCGGCTACTCGGTCTTCGCCGGAGTGGGCGAGCGCACCCGCGAGGGCAACGACCTCTACCATGAGATGACCGAGTCGGGCGTGGTGGATAAGCTGGCGATGGTCTTCGGCCAGATGAACGAGCCGCCGGGCGCGCGGTTGCGCGTTGCCTTGTCGGGCCTGACCATTGCCGAGTATTTCCGTGACGCCGAAGGGCGCGATGTGCTGCTCTTCATCGACAACATCTTCCGCTTCACCCAGGCGGGCGCCGAAGTGTCCGCGCTGCTGGGCCGCATGCCGAGCGCGGTGGGCTACCAGCCGAATCTGGCGGAGGAGATGGGCCAGCTCCAGGAGCGCATCACCTCGACCAAGAAGGGATCGATCACCTCGATGCAGGCGGTCTATGTGCCTGCCGACGACTACACCGATCCGGCCCCGGCGACGACCTTCGCCCACCTCGACTCGACCATCGTGCTCGAGCGCAGCCTGACCGAGAAGGGCATCTACCCGGCGGTGGATCCGCTCGCCTCGACCAGCCGCGTCCTCGACCCGCAGATCGTTGGCCAGGAGCACTACGATGTCGCGCAGGAAGTCAAGCGCGTGCTTCAGCGCTACAAGGACTTGCAGGACATCATCGCCATCCTGGGTGTGGACGAGCTGAGCGATACTGACAAGCTGACCGTCGCCCGCGCGCGCAAGATCGAGCGCTTCTTCTCGCAGCCGTTCCGTGTGGCGGAGGTCTTCACAGGTCGCCCCGGCAAGTACGTCCAACTCGCGGACACCATTCGCGGCTTCAAAGAGGTACTCGATGGCAAGCACGACGATGTCCCGGAGCAGTACTTCTACATGGCTGGCGGCATCGACGAGGTGGTGGAGACCGCGCGTAAAGAGGCGCAGGCGTAGTAGCAGTCGTATCTGAAGGAGGCGCATATGGCGCAACGAGCGACGCTACACGTCCGCATCATTACGGCGACCGACACCATCTTTGATGGCGAGGCTGATATGGTGCTGGCCCCCGGCGGCGAGGGCGAGCTTGGCATTCTGCCGCATCACGCGCCGCTGCTGACGACACTCAATGTCGGCGAGTTACGGGTTCGCCGGAACAACGCCGACGAGGGCATCTTCATCGGTGGCGGCTTTCTGGAGGTCAACACAGGTGTCGTCACCGTTCTGGCCGACGACGCCGAGCGTTCAGCCAATATCGACGAGGCACGCGCCGAGGAGGCACGCAGGCGCGCCGCCGCTCTGCTGGAACGGCGCGATCTGAGCGCGGAAGCGGCAGCGATGGCCGCCGCCGAGATGGAGCGCGCCCTTGGGCGCATCCGCGTGGCGGAACTCCATCGGCGACGCAGTGGCCGCCGCCAGCCCACCCCGCAGGAGCTTGGCCAATAGCGGCGAGTGCATCCGGCAACCACACGACCCCTTCCCAAACTCTGGGGAGGGGGTCTGTTTTTGGGTATGTCCAGCTACCGTTCGTACGAGATGAACTCCATCAGGGAGCCGTCGGGATCGCGGAAGTAAATGCTCGCCCCGTGGCCGCGCGAGCCGAATCGCTCGACCGGGCCGACCTCGACCTCGACGCCATGCTCAGTCAGGTGAGCAATGGCCGCCTGAATCGGCCCAGGCCAGATGAAGCAGAGATCGCTGCCACCGGGCATGACCGGAAGTTGCGCATTCGGCGTACCCTCCACATTCGGGCCGTGACAGTTGAGCTGCGTCTCGCCGAAGCGATACGACCAGCCCGCGCCGACCGTCACTAACTCAGCCCCCAGCACCTCCTGGTAGAAGTGATTCGACTGTACCCAATCGGACACGTGAATCACACAATGATCGAGGTTGATGCTTTCCATGTTCCAATACCCCTCTGAGCCGTGAATCTATCGTGCTCTCTCCCTTCAACAGATTCATACGGCTCAGAGTTTCCGCCCTTCCGGCTTCCCTCTCCCGCAGGCCGGGGCTGGGATTGATGCCTACGGGTACATCGCGACGTAGTAGTTTGGCTGCGTATATGTCTTGCTTCCAACTCCAGCACCGTCACCAACTACCGTAGCGCTCGGAGTACGCCAAAACACTGTGCTGTTGCCTGCTGGCGCCACGAGATATCCTCCGACATACTGGGAGTCGGGTAGCTCTCCCAGCCTCTCCCAGCCAGCAATCGACGTAGCATCGGGAGGGAGTCGATAGAGTAACACGTTGCCATGTCCCAGGGTCGACAGAGTGCTTGCGTAGATGTTGCCATCAGCGCCTATGCCAGCAGTGAAGAGTTGGACTATTCTCTGCCCGATAGTTATTGAGAGATCAGGTCGCCTGTTCCATGTCTTGCCATCGTTGGTTGTGCATTCGAGCCACTGCTCGTTCTCTAGCCCAATCGGGGTGAAAGCCCCGCAGATCGTCAGATATCCGTTGGTGGTTGCAGGACCAACCATGAGCAGAGGCGAATGTGGAGCGCCGGAATACACGCCATCAGGGTAGGCGATCTCGGTCCACTGCGCGCCGTCATCTCGGGTTGACCAGAGCGAGCCTGGAACCATAAGATTGAGCACCTCGCCTGTGGACGCGTTGACCCAGAACTGGAAGGTATACCGGTCCTGTGAGGGGTCTGGGCGCGTCCCCGCCAACGTCTCATCGATTCGCGTCCAGGTGCGCATCTGGTCGCTGCTGACATAAAGCCCGATATGGACGTGGCCATCCGGTGTCGCGGTACCTCTGGTGGCATAGACTTTTCCGCGAGCGGTTGTCAACTGGTAGTTGGCCTTGCCATCCTGCAAACTCGCCGGTTTGCTCCAGGTCGTGCCGCCATCGAATGTCGCGTACGTTGTCCACAAGTCAAGAAGCTCACGTTGGCTAGAGGCGCCCACCGGGATGAACGAAACGGTCACAGTGTTGGAGTCGTTGATATCAACTTTTAAGAGACAGCCACCTGTATTTGCTGGCAGATTTGCTGGTGTGATGACCGACCAACTTGAGCCAGCATCATGCGTTGCCCAGACAACTGGCGAGGTAACATATTTCTTGTCAGCCTGACAGGCATAGGCAGTCTTACCATTGCTTGGGGCAACCTGGGCGTCTGTATAGGCGAGCGGATCACCTTTCTCGTGTTGGGCCACATCGGGGAAGCCCTGGGGAACGAAGATCCGTTTCCAGGTTAGGCCGCCGGACGGGTTGGTTGTGGGCGTTGCATGTACCTTCGTTGTGGCGGGCGGCCAGCCTCCGCGACTGGCGAACACCGCCACGAATCCGACGCTCAACGCCACCACGGCAGCGACTGAGCCGAAGGCAGCCCAGAAGCGAGTGGAATGGGCATGCGCGCCCACACGCACATGACGTCTATTTCGCGCCAACATCGGCCTCGTTTCAGCCGCGATGCTCGCCCGCACGTTCCGCCAGAGCCGCGCGTGATCGTCGGGGTCGGGCTGCGCGCGTAGGGCTTGCGCTATCGCCTCGAATCCGTCGAGCCGCGCCTGGCACGCTGGACACTCCGCGACGTGCGCCCGCAGGTGCTGCATATGTTCTGGCGTGAGACCATCGCTGCGGTAATCGGAGAGCGTGCGGTCACCGACGCCAAGCGCGCACCGTAGCATCGTATCCGTGGTCATTCTGCCCCTCCCTCGCGTTGGTATTGCTGGCGGAAGCGCTCACGACCGCGCCAGAGCGACATCTTCAGGCTGCCATGTGAAAGCCCCAGCGCGGCGGCGGCTTCGGCGCTGGTGAGGCCATACACGTCGCAGAGCACGATGGCGGCGCGCTGTTTCGGCGGGAGATCGCTCAGTATGCGGTGGATGGCGTCGCTCTCGGCGAGTCGGTGCGCCGGGTCACCGCCGTGCGCCACAATGTTCTGTATTTCCTCCATGGCAGCGGTGTGTTCTCCGCGCCGGGTGCGTCCGCGCAGGTGGTTGATGCCGAGGTTGCTGGCGACGCGAAAGAGCCAGGCGCGCGGCTGCTCGTAGTGTTGCAGCGTCTCGAAGCGCTGCCAGGCGCGCACGAACGTCTCCTGGCTGAGGTCATACGCCGTCTGTTCATCGCCGGTGAGCCGCCAGAGATAGCCGAGGATGTCGCGCTCGTAGCGCCAAAAGAACGCCTCGAAGGCATCCACTCCCGCGCTGGTGGCCTCAGACGATATTTGCGATGAGGGTGACGCCGGGGTATCGCCTGAGAGCGCGCCCGTTGAGAAGAGCAACCTGAGCAGGACAACGAGGGATATGCGCGGGAGTGGTCGCTGGGGAGATGGCCCTGCCCGTAGCGCCACCCATCGTGCCGGGATCATGCCGTCTGTGCCTTTCCAGCGCGCAACGTACCATTCCGCATGCCGCGCTCACTCTATGGGAACGAACCAACTGCACATCATTCACCCCCATACACACCAGCGGCGGGCACGCGGTAACATCGCGCTTCAGCGGCAGGCCGAATCGCATAGAAATCTGACGGAAAGCCGGGATTCGTGGCAGGTACAATACACAGGAGGTGAGACGCAACGGCGCCCTCACGAAAATCACATCAATCCCAGAGCAAGAGGTGAGCATGTTCGAGACATTGCCCGCGCTGCCCGCGACCAGCCAGGAGTTTGGCTCATGGACGTGGGAGCAGATCGCGCCCTATTACGCTGACCTGGAGTCGCGCCCGTTGAGCGCCGAGACGGTGGATACCTGGCTGCTCGACTGGACCCGTATCGCGTCGTTGATGGATGAGCTGAATACCTGGTACAGCATCGCTACCACCGTCAACACGGCGGATACTGAGCTACAAAACCGCTACACCGCCTTCCTGGATCACATCCGGCCACTGGCGGCGGACGCCGAGCAGCGCCTGAAGGAGAAGCTGCTGGCGAGCGGGCTGGAGCCAGCGGGCTTCACCGCTGTGCTGCGCAAGCTGCGCACCGACGCCGCGCTCTACCGTGAGGCGAACAATCCCGTGCTGGCCGACCTGCGCAAGCTCGACCTCGAATACGATGGCATCACGGGATCGCGCACCGTCACCTGGGAGGGCGAGGATGTACCACTCGCGCGCGTGCGGCCTGTCCTGCTCGATCCCGACCGCGACCGCCGCGAGCGCGCCTATCGCGCCATACGCGGGCGCATCATCCAGGATACGCCGCAGCTGGGCGACCTCTGGCGGCGGATGATGGCGTTGCGCGCGCAGGCGGCGACCAACGCGGGCTATCCCAACTATCGCGACTATCGCTGGCAGCAGCTCTACCGCTACGACTACACCCCCGACGACGCCCATCGCTTCCATGATGCCATCGCCGAGGTGATCGTCCCCGCCGTCGTCCGGCTGAACGCCCGGCGGCACGAGCAACTGGGCGTGCCGACACTGCGCCCGTGGGATATCGACGTCGACCCGACGGGCAAGTCCGCGCTGCGCCCGTACGGTACCATCGAGGAGCTGGAGGCGAAGACCAGCGCCGTCTTCAGCCACGTTGACCCACAGTTCGGGCAGTATTTCGAGACGATGCGCGCGGAGAAGCTGCTCGACCTGGATAGCCGCAGGAACAAGGCGCCCGGCGGCTACTCGCTCTGCTACAACGTCATTCGCCGCCCCTTTATCTTAACGAACGCTTTGCAATACGCGGCGTAGCGGGGACCACCGGAAGCTCCAGGGGCGGGGCGGCGGGATCGGGACGGCCATAGGCAGCCCCCTGGCCTGTAGGCACTGTCGCACCACGCACGGACGTTGTCAAGTGCAATTCCATGGTAGCAAGCGGCGTTGCTATTCCCGGCTGGTCGTTGTCGGCATCCGGGCGACGATGAATCCGCACCCGCACACCGAAATCCTCCAGCAGCCCGCGCTTCCATTCCGCAGGCATCAGATCGCTTGCCCACAGGTCCATATCCTCACGCCAGCGCGCCAGATACTCCTCCCACTCACCGATGGTCTGCTCGGTGCGCACATAGTTCGCCGCGTCGCGCTCAGCACGGACCACATCCTCCCGCAACGTCAGCACCTCTGCGCCCAGCGTCCGCATGCGCATCTCATAGCCGAGCAGCGCCGCGTCGGCGGGGTCGGTCGCGGACAGGTGCTCGCTGCGCTCGGTGTCGCGCAGGAGGGCGAGTTCCTTGTCGGCGAGGCGCTTGTGCAGGGCGCGCAGCGTGTCCAGCGGCGTGATGAGGGTCGTGGTGGCGTTCGCTTGGGCGTTCGCTTGGGCGCGGTCGTGCTCCTGGCTGGCGTGGGCCAGGGCGGTTAATGCCTGGGGCACGCTACAGAACTCCACCAGCGTGGCCCACACCGCCGCGTCCACGTCCTCAGCCTTCGCTAACCAACCGACACCGGGGCATTTCGGAGCGTGCCCCTCACTGGCGCTACACACATAGCGGTAACGGCGTGGGTCGGTGACGGTGGTTGGCGCGCGTCCGGTGCGGACGACCTTCAGGTCCATGCGTGCGCCGCACTCTCCGCACCGCGCCATCCCGCGCGCCACCAGCGCCTGCGCGGGGGTGATGGGGTGGCGCGTGTTGCGGGCGGCATAGAGCTTGTTCTGCTGAAGGCGCTGTTGCGCGCGCTGCCATTGCCCCGCATCCACCAGCGCCGGGGACGGACTCGGCTCGACGTAATACCATTGGTCGTCTGGAATCCGCTGTTGCATGTGCTTTTCGGAGTCGTCGGAGCGCTTGGTGCGCTTGGTGCGGTAGGCGGCATAGTGGCCTTTGTAGGCGGGATTATGGAGCAACTTCACGACCGTCTGCGCGCACCACTCGCCGTCCGGGTTGGCCCCGGCGATGTGGGCGTATTGGCGGGGGGTGGGGTGCTTGTAGATGCCGCCCTCCGTGCGCCCGGACAGCGCCCGCGCTACCCAGTCCAGCGACCGCCCCGCATCCACCCACGCAAAGATCAATACGATGGCTGGCGCCGTCTCCGGGTCGGGTTCGAAGCGTTCCTTCAACGGCACCACCACGCCGCTGCGCTTGACGGTGCGGCTGGGGTCGACCACCCACCTGTAGCCATACGGGGGGCTGATGCTGGCCCAGGCGCGTCCCTGTTCGGTGTACTGGCGGCGGGCTTGTTTGGTGCGCTGGGCAGTGACGCCGCGTTCGGGCCGAATTTGGAACATGATCAGCATCTTGGCGATGTTGCGTCCCATCTCGGTGCGGCAGTCGATGTGCGGCTCCGTGGCCGACCACAGTTCGATGCCGTGCTGATCGAAGATTTTCAGAATGCGGTCAAAATACTCCGTATCATCGGTCAGGCGGTCCAACCGCCAGACGAACAGCGCCTGATAGCGGTTCTGTTGAGCGGCTTCGATGGCTTTCTGCAGCCCTTCGCGGGTGTAGTATTGGTCGCGCTTGCCGACTTCTTGGAAGCGGTGCTCGGCGTCGTCCGGCACGACGTAGCCGCGCGCGGCGGCGGCTCGTAGGCAGTCGTCGCGTTGGACATCATAGCTGGTCTTCTCCTCGTCGGCTTGCTGGGCGGTGCTGACGCGCAGCAAAATCGCTCCGGTGCGTGGCTGCGGGGTGGTCGTGGGTCGGGTGCTGGTGGTCATGTGCTCCTCCGTGCTGGGTGGTCGTGGGTCGGGTGCTGCCCTCTGTTATGTCTACGGGCGGGCGACGGTAGGGTGGTACGTGTCATCGCTTGCCCGCTCCTTACCGTCGCCCTGGGGGATGGAGTGGTGGTTAGGTGGTGGGTTCGGGAACGGCGATGGCTTCCAGCGCGGCGCGACTCGCCGCGAGGATCGCGCTGATGGCGTCGGCGCTGGATTGGCCCGCGTTGATGCGGCGCTTGTACGCTGCCGCCAGCGAGCCGCGCCAACTCTTATTGATCTCACGCTCGTTTTCGGCGCTCAGCCGATCACGCTGTGGCTCGGCAGCTTTGGCAGCCTTAATCGCCATCCTCGATGGCTTTCTTTTGCTGGCGTAACGTCGCCAGATCAGCAACGGACACGGGGTCGGTGGTTTGGGTCGGGTGCTTCGTGGTTGTCATGCGGATGCTCCTCCAGGTAAAATACGGTCGATAGTGGAACACGTGTTCCAAGATAATTGTACTACACGCTGGACGTACTGTAAAGTGGTATACGGCGTGTTAGGGGTAGGGCTAGGGCGCAGGGGGCGCGGGCGGGTTCGGGGAAGGGGAGGGGGCTGGGGGTCGGGTGGGGTGGAGGGTAGCGTACACCCCAGGGAGTCCACCAGGGCGTCCCTCGGCGCGGTGGGACCCCCTAGGGCGGCGGCGTATTAGTAACGACACGGTGAGACGTGTCGCCACATCGACAGCGTACGGAGCGAGCGGCGCTGGTTCCGGCGCGGCTCGGTCGCTGTCGACCATATCCTGGCGTTCGCCCGCGAAATCAAACAGGCCCACGACGAGATATTAGAGGAAGCTAGGTTTACTACGCCGGGCGTAGTAAACCTAACGGGCGACGCTCTATTTGGTGCGTGGGCACGCGAGCGTCTTGGCTTAGGCCATACCACCGCCTATGCCTGGCTGACGATTGCGGAAGGGGCGGGCGCAGGAGTGGGAGGGACGGGCTACCCGGTCGATAGCTGAGCGGTTGCACGTGGTACGCTTACGCTGGTGGCGCGGGTGTTCGGTCGAGCAGCGGGGAGCAGGAGCGAGTGAGCGATCAGGTCTGGATCACGCTGATTACGACGTTGGGATACGTCGGGACGGCGGGCGTGACGGTGGGGGTAACGATGTGGTTCCAATCCAAGCGCGAGAACACCGCCCGCGCCATCGAGGCCGAGCGCGAGAAGGCGCGCCAGTTGCACGAACTCCACCGTGACCAGCACGCCAAGCAGTACGAGTTTACTCTCCAACAGTATCGCGAGCAGCGCGAGGCGTGTAGCGCCCTCGTGGCCGCGACACAGCAGTTCCAGGTGATGGCGATCTCGCGGTACACCGTGCGGGAAGTACGGAACCATCCCCCACGCCCCGGCACCCCCCTGGACTTTGACCCCGCCGCCGAAGCAGCGCTCTCCATCGCCAGCGAGGAACGTGCGGCGACGTATTCCGCCGAAGCCATGAAACTGTTACGGGTAGACGAGGATGCCGCCCGCGTCGTTGCGCTGTATCAAGCGCTGCCCCGGTCGCGCCTCCTCAATGCCCCAAAGGATGCGGATGCACGGCGGGAATGGCAGGACGCAGTGGCTGCGCTCCAGCAGGCGATATTCGACTATCTGCGCCTGAAACGCGAGGCGTTGGCCTAGCCGCGCTCAGTCGTTGGTGATGGGGCCGTGGCGGGTGTGCTGCTGATGCTGGCGCCAGTGGTCGTGGTCGTCGGCGGAGGGGGGCGGAGGGATAGCATCCGCGTCTACATCTTCTGCAGCCAGCAGCACGCCCGCCAGCGTCGAGGCCGTGGCGATCAGCGTCCGCAGCGCCACGAGGCAGGCTGCCGCCGCATCATCCATCCCCAGGTCGCCCTGGTCGGCGGCGGTAAACACCCGCGCGTTCGCGGCTAGGACGCGGCGGATAATGCTCGCGGCCACCGGGCCGCGTATGCCAATCCTGCTCAGGTCGCGCTCGTACGTCCGCACGCACATCGCCCGTAACTCGCCTACGCTGGCTGCCGGGGACGACGCCGGGACGCTGGCGGGGAGGGTGTCGCGCGTCATGACGTGGAGGAGGCTTTTCGTGGTCATGTTGGTGTGTTCCTTGTTGTGTTGGGTTCGATGTCGATGTGGACAAGGCCACGGATGCCGGGGAGCGATGCACGGCTGAATACCACGCAAGACCGCCCATTCGCCCTCCGAACACCCGTGACCCACACTTTCCCGTTCCCTTTACGATGTGGCTATCTTGAGCTTACGGATCGCTTCCGGCAGCACCACCTGCCCTCCGACCCGCTTCCGAATCAGGAAGGCCACTTGCCCCGACTCGGCGTACTTCTCCACGAGCCGCTGGACGCTGATGTCGATGCGGTCCACAATCAGGTAGCCGCGCGAAAAATCGCCAATGGCGACGGGGTACTTGTTCGCGCCGACGTCGTCCATGTCGGGCATTTCCACGTAAGGGACGCCCAGGATGGTTGGCGGCGTGCCGAGCGCGTAGTTCGGCTGCCAGATATAGTCTCCGGTGGTGGCGGCTTTGAGTTTGCGCAGCGCACCGAGCGTCTTCCGGTTCAGGACAAAGCGGCACCCCGGCGCATTGGCATACCCCGACTTGAGGGCGTGGAGGTGGTCGATGACGCCGTCGCCCGTTACCAGGCTGGTATCGCCGCCCGCATCGTAAGCGATGCTGCTGTTGACCATAAAGCCTTCCGGCTGCTTGACGCCGGTGCCATTCACGAAGGCGCTACCCTCCAGCTTGGCGAATTGTTCGGCGGCTTCGGCGGCGATCTGCGCATACAGGTCGAAGGCGCTATCCTCCAAGTCCTCGTTGGACACCACCACCTCCGCGTGCATGGCGAAGGCCGAAATCTCTTCCATGCTGTACTTGAGTCCGGTCGTTTCGGAGCGGGATGCGCCCTCGTTCACCCACACTGCGGTAAACACGCCGCTGCGCACCGGCACCTGCACGCTGCGGGCGGCGGTGGGACGGATGCGGGCAATGCTCCGCAACGGGCTAACCAGTTGGATGCCCTTGATGATCTCCTGGGCGAATTCGGGTGGCGCCAAAAAGCCGCCCAGCGTATCATCGCCGATGGCGAGGGCTTTGCGCTCCTCGGGGGTGTACAGGGTGTCGACGCGGGCGCGGAGCGCGTGGGCTGCGCGGCGCTCGTCGGGATCGTGCAGGTTTTCGGGGCCGCCCGCCTTCACCATCTTAAAGAAGGTCTTGGCCTCTTTGTGGGGTGGTTTGGTCACGTCGTACGCCGGGACGGGGGCCGGGTCGGCACGCGGTGGGCGGCTGAGCGCCGTTTCCAGCTGGTCCATGCGCGTGTTCAGGCGCTCGATCTGGTATTGATCCGCCTTGCTGTCCAGCGCGCCCTTCATCAACTCCCAGGTTTGCCGGAATTCATCGTAGAGTTGTTTCGAATCCATTGCTGAGTCTTCATCTCTCTGTGCTCCTCCGTATGGGCAGACCCCACGCATGCGTGGTGGTCGTGCTGGTTCAGTTGGTCGTTCAACTGGTCCGGAAGAGTGGACAGAAAGCATCCGGCTCTGCGGCATGGAACTGCGGAGTGGTGGGACGAACCTCCGGCTCCGGGGGTCAATGCGAAACGGATGGCGGGGGCTTGAGTGATGGTATGCGTATGCGTACATGCGCGACCTCGGCTCGTGTCCCCCCAGCGCCCGTAGGGTCAGCGCGGTGGAGCGGCGGAACTCGAATCGGCAGGCTCCCTGGACAGCAGAGGAACCACCCGAATCCGCCTCCCCACCACACGAACTCTACTGTTATTGTACGCTATTTTTGTCTGGTCCGCTTGCGTACTGTATATGTACAGACGCGAACTGGCCTACGCGGGACTCGCCGGATGGTCGTGTTCGGCGCGTGTGTGCTCGCACCCCTCAGCGAACGCTAGCGCGTCCCTCAGCGCGGCGACGGTCTCCGGCGCAAGCAGGCCGCACTGGAGCGCGACGAGCGTGTGGTCGGCGGCGCGTTCCAATACCTGTGCGAACGCGGGCAGGTTCTTGTGCATTGCGTGGAACGCGGCACGGCTGCGTGCGCGCTGGCGCAGGAACGCCTCCACCTCATCGAGCAGTGGATCGTTATCAGTGTTCGGGTTCATGTGGCGCCTCCATGTCCATGTCCGTTGGGGTGGTGACCTTCGCGGGGCGTGCTGGAGACGGGGGCATCGCCCAGCCCTCGATGGTCCCTAGCACGGCGCGTACGTCGGCGCGGGTGTTTGCTTCCCGCGTGCGCGCTGCGTCCGCGCTGATCTTATGGAACGATTCGATGGCGGGGATGGCCGCGCGTGCCGTAGCCACGGCGGCCAGAATCTCGCCATTGTGGTCGGCTTTGGCATACAGCTCCTCCATGCGCGTGTGCCAGACGCTGACCTGTTGGAGCAAATTCTCAGCGGAGAGCATGGCGGATAACTCCTTGCTTAATTGCCAACTCAGGGCCAGATGGTTGTGTTCATGGCGGCGGAGGCTGCGCTCGTCCACGCCCCAGTGCGACGCTATGCGGCGATAGGGCATGCTGTGCCGCAGCAGATCGAGGTCAATCCGTTGGCGCTGCGGATGCTGGCAGACGGTGCATAATCGTGGCATAGCGCGGTATCCTCCTCTCCTAGAGCTTCTGGTCTCCAGCGCATCGGCGACGTGAGCGAAGTGTGAGTCTAGTGGGCTGATTCGTGGCCCTGGTGTGATGCTCGTGCGTTAGACTCCATGCTGGGCAAGTAGAGCACCCCAAGGGAGTATCACCACTTGCCTGCTTATCTGAGGGAAGGAAGGTAGCACAATGTTGAGCTACTGGTTCGCTACACCTTTGGCGGCATGGGTGCCGCTGGTGTTCGCAATTGGCTTCGCACTTCTGGCCGTGATCGCGGTCGTGGCGACTCTGGCACGGCAGACGGAGGAGCGCGACGCGGCGGCGATCGCGACGCTGTATGGCTTCGGCTTCGGCGTAGCAGCGATCTCTGAGTTGTTGATGTACCTGGATGTCGCGTTCGGGTGGTCGCTGGCCACCTTCTTCGCCATCTCGGCAACTGTGGCGCCTTACATCGCAATCGCGGCGATCGTTGTCGCCGTGCTCGCGATCGGCATCGCGGTGTACATGCAGTTCCGCGAGGAAGGCTCCTATCGTGCAACACATGCCCATGGCTATGCCCATTGATGGGTGCCTCGGCCATGCCATGTAGAAGGAACCGCAGAGGGCTGACCCACCTGGGTTGGCCCTTTTTTGCGATTGCTGTCGCCAACGCACCCCGGAACCGTTCGCGGGTCGGCGTATACCGCCCGCTGGCTTTTAACGGGCGCGAATTGCGCCCGTTTACCCCCTAGTACGCGCGTAAGGGTTTTCCTATAGGTTCCAAGGGGTTAACGGGCGCAATTTGCGCCCGTTAACCGTAGGGCCGAATAGTCCTCGGCCCGCACCGAGCGGCGATACGCCCCTAACAGCGCACGGGCGCGATTCACGCCCGTCGGTAAGCGGCGGGTAATGGTGTTCATGGCTGCCCCCAATCCGGCAGGCGGAGGTCGGCATAGCGCTCCCGCGCATACTCCGACCACCGTATCCCCTGCCAATAGTCCACCGTCCCGCCCCAGCGCTTATCGCTGTGGGTGGGCTTACCGACGCGCCATTCGAGCGCGTCTTCGAACGCTTTTTGGAGGGCGCGCGGCTTAAAGATCACCTCGCCGCTCAGCTGGATCTGGTTCTTGACCACTGCCCAGGCTTGCGCTTTTTGGACGGCATCGTTGGGGTCGTGGGTAATGGTGAAGATGCGGTCAATCACGTCGCTAAATGGGTCGCGGCGGGCGCGTAGCTCCTGCTTGGCAAGCTCGGCTGATTTGGGCGGACGGAGCAGGCCGTGCTGTTCCCCGTACACGCGCCGGAACCCACGCACCGCTCCCGCCACCACCGCATCCCCCACGACGGTTGGGTCGGTGGTGGCCAGTTCCTCGGCGGTGTCGCGCGACTCCTCCGGGATAACGTGGTCGCACTCCAACACCTCGACGCGGGCATACGCGGCGCTCTCGCCGGGAGGCAGGCCATATTCCTTATTCCCGCTCATCCAAATGGAACAGTGAAAGACGTGGTCATCCCCGCCCGCTTTATCAAAGAAGTTGCGTATTGCCACCGTATCGCCGCCACTGTGGATGATCTTAAAGAGCGCCACGTCGAATTGCGTGCCTGGGTCCACCTCTTTGACGGTAACGATGCGCATATCCTTCACCCTCAAGAGGTCCGGGCGGGCGATGTCGCCGCCTTTGTGCTGGTTCTTGGCGAGATTGGTATCGGCCAGGCTTCCGCCGTACGTCCCCCAGGTTCGCTCCAACATCGTTAGGAAGGTGCTCTTGCCGGTATCGTGCGGGCCGAGGAGTTGCAGGCCGTGGCGCTTGGGCAGGCCCGTTAGGCAGTAGCCCGAAAAATCCTCGAGAAACGCGCGGTGGTCCTCCTCGGGATGGAAGCGGCTGTACGCCTGCTCCAGCAGGGGATGGGTGGCGTCGGGCCGATAATGCCCCACCGCCACCCGGCGTAGCAGGTCGGTCGAGCGGTGTAGGTGCGAGGACACCTCGCCCGTTTTCACGTTCAGGTCGAGCGTACAATCCAGCAGATTGAACATCAACGGGTCTGCATCGAACTGCTCCGGCGTCACGGCGAGTTCCGGGATGCTCAAGGCCAGATGGAGCATCGCGGTAATGCGCGACTCCGACCCCATCCGCACGGCATACTTGGCGCAGTCGTCGTAGCTGGCGACGCCTCCCACGCCGTACACGTTCGGCTCGGCAGCCTTACTGCCCACCAGCACGCGGAACTCGCGCAGGACGGTCTTTGCCAGTTCGAGGATATGTTCGGTGCGGTCACGCTCCCAGAAAATGCCATTGTACCGATACCAGCACCCCTCCGCCGCACAGTACAGCACCTCCCCGCCCCACCGCGCCGCAAACCGATCCGCATCCCCGTCCGATTCGAGTGGCAACCCATCCGGCCCCAGCATGCCCCGGTCTTTCTTGGCTTTGAGGTGGAGCCAGGTACGCAGTCGCCGTACAATCGCCGCCCCGAAACACTCCTCGGCCAGTGTTGGCCCGCCACTGATGGGGTGGCCTGCTTCGCCGTTGCGGTAGGTGTCGCGCACGCAGCGGAGACGGTCGTCGAGTTGCTCGTCGTGTGCAGCAGCACAGACCGCCTCCATGATGTACAACGCATCATCAATCGGCAATCCCCCATGCCACAGCAACCCCCCCAACGGCAAGGCCGAGTCGTGCCGCTCGCCATCGCGCCAGTACCGCGCCACCAACGCCACCGCCGCCAGCCGTTCCGCCTGCGCAACGAGATGAGTGAAGTCGGGGGAGGTGAGGTCGCCCGTGGCGTCGGCTTCAAAGCGCACCGGGTCAATACAGCCGTCCGCCGTGTTCACCGAGCCGGGAGCCAACGACTGGCGTCCGGTAAAGCGGAGTTCCAGCAGCCGCGCCTTCAGTCCGCGTCGGGCGAGGTCGTCTTTGGGAGTGGGGTCGTTGAACTCGCGATAGCGCACCCCATCCGACGACGCCATCCGATACAACCAATGCGAACGCGGCTTGCGGCTCCGCCCCCACATCATCCCGGTCTCCGGCAGAAAGAAGTGGGCCGCACGGACTGCTTCCATGGCGTCGAGATCGGCGTCGAGCAGATTGTCGGAATGCTTGCCCAGCAGCGCCCCAATATTGGTGCGTCTGCTAAAGAGCCGTTCCAGCGCGTCCTCGTCGTGGAGGGTGTCCTGCCAGTGGTCGGTGTGCGGGTCTTTCTCGCCGTAGGGAACGACCACCGACCGAATGCCTTTGTCGAGGAAGAACCGGGCGACCTCCAACGGGGTCGTAGGCAACTCGTTGGGGTTGGGGTTGGCGCTCATGCGGCCACCGCCTTCCCACAAGAATGCCGCTGGGCCGCTTGCGTTCGCTCTAGCGGGCTATACCCGCTGTGCGGTATACTTAGTCGAGGCATGGGATACTCCTCTTTCTTGGTTACTCTGTATCCTAATCCGACGTTTCATGACTTGTTGCTCCTCGTCGTGAGCTCACTCGACCTCCGCTCCGTTCATTGGGGGAGCGGAGGTCACGCTTTGCCTTCCCCCCACGCTCACTGGTCCTCAGTATGGGCGGCGATGGGTTCAGGTTCCTCGTCCTCGTCCGGGTCGAGCGCGTCCAGCGCCGCAATCACCTCCCCAATCCGAATGCGTGCCAGCCGCGACTGGCCAAATCTGCCTCGCAGCAGGTTGTGCATGTTCGAGTTCGCCATCCCCACCGGCCGTGCAAAGGTGTTGATGCTGATGCCGTAGTGCGCGAGCTTGGCGCGCAGTTCGGTGGGGGTGTACAGGGGATAGTCGGGAACCGACCGATTCAGGCGTTCCCCCAGGGTGGTTGTGGTCTTCAGGTTCATGGTGCTCCTCCAGTCTTTTCTCCAAGCATATGGTCTAGCGTACTATCGTATAGTCTAAGTATACTATATTTCTCTCCCGCCTCGCTACGCGCCCCACGCTACCCCCGCGCCACCCCCTAGCGCGGCGTACGTCGGCGGTGTTGCGAAACACGGGCTAGCCGCGTTTTCCCGCCACACCTCGCAAACGCGCCCCCCGCCACCCGGCCCAAACAGCAGCCAGGCGACGAGGGGCGCCAGAGCGGGGCCGTGTGGTTACGGCTGTGATGTTACGGGGACAGTGTTCGGGCGGTCAGTGTCCGTGGCAGCATAGCCAGGACCAGAGCCATAGCATTCCACCAGGAGATACTTGTACCGATAGCTGTCTTCATACCAGGTGTGCTCCACGCCATGCGCCGCGAACATCTCGCTGGCAATGCGCAACTTGTCCTCGACGACCGTGCGCGAACTGCCGCTGTAATAGCGTAGTTGCGCCCGCAGGGCGCGGTCGTCCGAGTAGTGGGGGGATGGCCCAGAGCCATTGTTCACCGCGAAATAGCCGATCTCCCCCCACGCGCGATGGACGTCTGTGGGGAAGTGGCGCTCGATCCACGCCTGCAGCACCTCAACGGCGGGCAGATCCTCGGTGATGTTGGTGCTAGGGATTGGGCTGGACTCAATCGGTTCCATGTTGTTTGCTCCTCGTACAGTGTGATAGGTGACTGCTTGTTGGAATGGTCGCCCTGGTTCCAGCTGAGCCAGGGCGACGTGGGTCGCTCTCCAAGGGACGCGCTACGGCTACGGCTACGCGCTACGCGGACGCCAGGTAGACCTCCACGGCTACCCGGCCTCGCGCCGCCGCCGCCGCTACCGGGGCGGTATTGTAAAGCGCTGGTGTTTATGAATGGGGCGGGCACCCATGACGACGTGCAGACGCTGCTGCACGAGGGCGGCCATGCGTTCAACAGCTTCGAGATGGCGGTCTTGCCGTATCTACAGCAGCGGCAGGAGGAGATGCTGCCCGCGGAGTTTGCCGAGGTTGCCTCGATGGGGATGGAGTTGCTGGCCTCGCCCTATCTGACGCAGGAGTACGGCGGCTTCTACACCGAGGCGCAGGCGGCCCGCGCCCGCGCCGAGAATCTGGCTGGGGTGATCTCGTTCTGGCCCTACATGGCGATGATCGACGGCCTGCAACTCTGGATGTACGAGCACCAGGACAAGGCGGTGGACATCGAGCGCTGCGACGACTACTGGGTGACGCTCTCGGACCGCTTCCGGCCAGACTGGGACTGGAGCGGGCTGGAGCAGGAGAAGCGCACGCTCTGGCATGGCCAGGGCCACGTCTTCCAGTCGCCGTTCTACTACATCGAGTATGGGATGGCGCAGCTCGGCGCGGTGCAGCTCTGGGCCAACGCGATCAAGGACCAGGCGGGCGCGGTGGCGGCCTATCGGCGGGCGCTGGCGGTCGGCGGGACGGTCTCGCTGCCGGAGATGTATAGCGCGGCGGGCATCCGCTTCGCCTTCGACGCCGAGACGCTGGGCATGGCGGTCGAGCTGATCGAGCACACGCTGGCGGAGCTTGAGCCGCTGGCACGGGAGGGGTAGAGGCGGTTCCCTCTCCCCCAACCCCCTCCCCGACGCGGGGAGGGGGCTTTTATTACCCGCTGGCGCATCGTTGGTTGTGGCTGCATTGCGGCGGCCTACACTCCGGGGAGCGCAGAGGCGGCTGACCTGAGTTGTGAGACTTTCAATGTCGTATCGAGTGAGAGCGAAAGGATGGTATATGGCTCCAGGTCGCGCGGGTCGTCGGGGATGTCGTCCGCGTCATACTCGTCCTCTTTCCTCCCTTTACGCGGGAAGGGCTTGCTGACGATATAGCCTTCTTCGAGATAGGCCAACCAGAGGTCGCGATGCTCAGCGTCAGCGTGGATGCGGACCGGATAGCCATCCTGCGGCCAGCGCCCCTGCGGCCAGCGCCCCTGCGGCCAGCGCGCGTTGTCACCTTCGTTATCATCCGCTGGTGTCAGCGCGGGCGCCTTCAGATCACTGTATCCATGAGTGCGATACTGCTGGCACGCCTCGATCAGCGCGACCAACCGCTGCCATGACGCGACGATGTCGCGCAACTGTTCGGCGCAGTATTTCCTTGCCTGAAGATACCGCGCCCTTTCCGCGTCACTTGTGGCAAAGGTATCGTGTATGACCAGATTTGAGAGATAGTCGCGTTTCACCTCGCTCGTTGCCGTATCCATCATCGCGGTGACATCCAGGTGAGAAGCATATGGCTTGCAGCGAACTTTCCCCTTATCTGTGTAGGGATATGCGTTGGTGTTCACGAACTCCATATGATGGAGCAAGAAAAGGCGCCAGGCGTCTGGAGTCATCAAAAGCCCTAATGGATCGGTCGCCATCGTGCGTGCGGTCCGGTTCGCTTTCTCCTCCGAATCCCCAGCCTTTAGCCGCTGTTGATAGACCGTCCCCTCCACCGCGAGACGAAACACCAGCCGATTCAGGTTGAGCAGCGCCTCTTGCACGCAGCGCCAACGATACAGGTTGGGACGCGCAATCGCGCGAAATTGCAAGCGCGCCAGATCAACGGTCTTTCGCAGGTCCGGCGGCCTGCCGCCCAACTGACTCCAAATCTCGCCCAGTGGGTAGCCGCGCGCTACCACAAACCCCTGATATTTGAGGCTGACCTCTTCTGTTGCTGGTATCCGTGATTTGCGGACCGCGTCTTTGCGGCGTAAGACGCCAGCGGCTTTTGGCGCCAGGCGCAGATATTGGTCCGCTGACGACATCATACTTTTGACCGTCGAGATGCCGGAGAACAGCCCGCTGGCATCCTCATCATTCCAGTAGAAGCGCGTATGGTCATCCCACTCGACGTTGCGCCCGCGCGTTCCCAATTCACGGCCATCATCGGTATCGAGCATGCGCCCGGCGACCAATGCGCAAAGAATGTCTATCGGGCCATCGCCACGGTTGGCAAGCTCGAGTTCGAGAGACGCTACCGGCGTTTTACTCGTCGCGTTGAGAACCTTCAGCCGGTGCCTAGTGGTGGGATTGGTCTCCGTCAATCGGATGCGCTGCATCGCCATAATCTGATCGTCATGGCGGTCTTGCGCGTGTTGTTTGGCCTCGGCGCGCCTTTGAGCGATAATCCAGCCGACCCCCAGCAGTGTTGCCAGGAGAATCGTGACGATGAGGGAAATTGTCGGATTTTGCTCGACTTTGTTTGCGGCGGATGGGAGGAGGAAGTTAAATATCGCCGACAGCAGGTTTTCCACCGTGTGCCCCCTCGACGTGGTCTAACGCCAGTATCACAGCTATGCCAGCAGAACCTTTACGCTGCATCAACATCTAGCAGGTTGCGCTATTGTACCCGTGAAGATACAGGCCGTCAAGGGCGCAGACGCACACCCGCAAGACTTGTGAATGATCGGACGCTTTGGCGAGATTGCGCCATGGGCGAGCGTGTCGTCATCACGAGAGGCGCTGGCGACTAAAGTCGCGCCTAAGGGACGCGCTTGCGTGCGCGTCCACAAAGCCTGCCTGCGCAGGCTCCAGAGACTAATCCGTAACATTTTGCTCTGGAGGCCGCGTAGGCGGCCTTTGCGACATAGCCTCTAGGCGCGGCTTCAGCCGCCAGCCACCCTACGCCACTTCGCGTTGCCCGAAGGCGCGGGCGACAATGGGCGCCAGCTCCTCCCACTCGACGCTGGTCTGGCGGCCGTGGTCGAACTCGTCCATCAGCCAGGCGTAGACCTCGCGCAGTCGTGGATCGTCCTTGGCCAGATCGAGACCCAGGCGCTGGCGCAGGACGAAGATGAGGCCCGCCCTGAATGGCCAGTTTGGCGGCGACGGCTGCGACAATTTGTCCATATCTTTGTCGTACCTTTTGTAGACATGCCAATACTGCTCATTTTGGTCTGTGTTCCACTCGCCCTCTATTTGAAATGGCTTCAGCCACAACTCGACGCAGTCGCTGTTTCCACTGCCTTTATCGATGGGGTGCTGGTCAATACTCTTCTTCTCCCACTTGCGAAGAGCATTGTGATAGGTAGCTTGGTCAAGTGGCTCCTCGACCGACTACGCAAGGTGACCGTCTAGCGGGGAATGATTTGCCAGAGGGCGTACAGCACGAGCATGCCTTGCGCGATCACGAAGGCCCGTCCCCGGCGCTGCTCCAGAGGTTCGCCAGAACGTTCCGGGTCTTCTCGCTCTCCTGCCTGACCGCATTGAGTTCGTCCTGAAGTGCGGTGAGTTTGAGGTCAATCACTTCGCGGTTATAGAACTGCTGCTGCGCCTCCAAGACCTCCGAACGGAAGTCCTTGAACTCGCGCTTGGTGACTAGCTCCGCCGTGCCCTCTAGGACGGCAGTCCTAATCGTTTGTTTGATGAGTTCGATGTCTTGGGCTTCCATGTTCATGATGTCCTCGTCTTATCTGGTGTAACCTTGAGCTTGCCGTCCGCGACCGTCTTCGGTCTGTCTGCGTTCTCGGTCTGGAATCAGGCCAGCTACCTGTCTGAGACGTGGACACCAAATCCGATGTTCGGCTGGCCGCGTTGGGTAGACATCCTCGTTCGAGCAGTCGGCCCAGCGGTCTTCTTCTTCCTGACTGCCTTCGGTGCGCCTCTGGCCAAGACCCTTGGCGAGAAGCTGTCCGAGGAAGCGCATCGGACGCTCGAAGCCTTCCTGGGAATTCTCACCAACCAGCGCAAGCGGGTCATCAAGGAGATCGACGGCAGGGTAATCGACATGGGTGAGCCGATTCTCACGGTGGCCGGTGCCGCCAACGAGAAGCGCTCTGGCCAACTGATCGCCACGTCCAGAGTGACTTGACCCGGCTCGCAACTGGGGAAGTCCAGCCGCAGGTTTCACCGCCTGCTCCCAAGACCCGGACCACAACTGGGCGCAACACCACAAGCCGCCTGGAGGACAGCCGGTCGGTCTACCGCTACACCATGCCGAAAGAGGAGCTTGCAAGCCGCGTCGGCATCTCGGTCAAGACCGCAGGACGGCACATCGCCATCCTCAACGCGGAGAAGTCAGCACCCTTCGCGATCACTAAGTAAAGCTACCTAAGAGAGAGGGGCTATGTCAGACGACATCTGGTTCCGTGCTTTTGCGTTGTGGCTTTTTTCCGACGACGACAGCTTGAATACCTGCGACCACGGTGTTATACTTCTAACCATAGAAGGAGTGAACGCAAATGGCACGAGTCGCGGCCTACCTTCGGCGGTCGAGTCCGGGGGAGGAAGATATGAACACCTCGTTGGAGAGTCAGCTTGAAGACGTTGTGGCCTGGGTGGAGAAGGACGGACATCGTTTGGTCCAGACATTCACAGATCCAGGCGGCAAGTCGTACACCCTGAACCGGCCACTCCTTCAGCAGATGATGGATGCGGCACGACGCGGTGAGTTTGACATTGTGGCTGTCTGGCGCTTTGATCGACTGTCTCGCATCCAGGAGCAGTCTATCGTGGCGATCTACATGCTCAAGCAATATGGCGTGAAGGTTATCTCCGTCACCCAGCCACTCCCAGATGGACCGATGGGCACGATGGTCCTCAACTCGTACCAGCTTGGCTCTGAGCTTGAACTGGAAGGCATCCGCCAGCGCACGTATCGCGGCAAGGTTCAGCGGGTGAAGTCCGGCAAGCTCCCTGGCATGGCCTACCCCAAGTACGGCTACAACTTCGCAGGCGACAAGAAGGAGCGCTTCGTCATCAACCCGGACACGGCTCCGGTGGTCAAGCGTATCTTCGAGGAGTACGTCGGCGGCAAGACCCTGCGGGCGATCTGTGATGCCCTGACCTCAGACGGGATTCCGAATCCGTCGCAGGTGCTTCTCCAGCGGGGCTACAAGTTGGGCAAGCAGCACCTCGGCAATATGTGGCGTGCGAACACCCTGTACAAGATACTGACGGACACCGCCTACTACGGCAAGATGGTTGGCTTCCGCTACAAGCAGGTCTACGTGACCAAGACCCATTCGGTCACTGGCGAGACCTACCAAGTTCGCCGCATGGTGCAGAGGGCCAGGGGTGACGAGAACCGGGTTGAGTATGGACCTGAAGTCTGCCCAGCGATCATCACCGAGGCGCTGTTCCGGGCTGCTCAAGAACGGTTCAAGGAGAACCGGGAGCGGTCGTCCAGGAACCTCAAGCACCCCCACGACCTGCTGCTCCGAGCAGGCATCGGACGTTGCGGCTACTGCGATCACTGGCTACTGGCCAAATGGAGCAATAAGGACGGGCAGCACCGCTATACCTGCGGCAACCACAACAAAGGCAATGAGGGTATCTGCCCTGCGCCCACGCATTTCTCGGTGCGCGCCAAGGAGCTTGACGATCTGGTCTGGGACTGGTTCATTGCCCAACTCTCAGACAGGGAACTGCTTGAGGCCGCGTTCACCTCCTACATGCGGGACAGCAAGCTCGTGCGCGAGAGGCAGTATACCCAGCTTGAGGCCACGCGCCTAGCGCTGAGCGAAGCCAGGGAGCGAGAGGAGAGTTACCTCAAGGCTGTGGGCGGTGCCCGCACGGACACGATGCGCAACCAGTTCATCGGTCTGGCTGAGGACGCTCACGAGCAGGTCGAGTCGTTGTCTGAGGAACTGGAGACCCTGGAGAACACCAAGGCTGAGGCGGACCGCGACGAGATGATGCTGAGGACGCTACAGGAGATGGCACCCAAGGCAATCGAGAAGCTGAGGACGGCGACGACGGAGGAGAAGCGTGAGGCGCTGTACCGCTGTAAGGTGACGGTCTATCTCTGGGACAAGAAGCGGCCTGATGGCGACTGGTGGGAGCCACATTGGCTGGAAGATTTAGTTCCTAACGATGTGTCGTTATGGGGGTAGAACTCCAGGTCGGACGCCTCCAGCCCAAGCTCGCGCAACGCGTGAATCAAACGGGGGACGCTGCGAGGCAGGGCGACATCGTCATAGGGCAGGCCGAGGCCCATCGTGTCGCAGACGCGGAACTTCGGGCGCATTGCCTCGCCATACGGCGCGCACATCGCCATCACCGCCGCGACGAACGGTCGCATAAAGTCGAGCGGCGCGCGGGTGGCATCCTCCAGGTGCAGCCGGGGGCGGATGCCCGCGTCGAGCGCGGTCTGGACGGTCTTCAGGTACGTCTGCGCGGCCTGGTTGCGCCCACCGGTGGTGAACTTGTGGAAGGTGTGGTAGTCGGAGGCGGAGGCGAGCATGCCCGTTTCGCGTACGCCGAGGCTGCGGATCAACTCGACATCGCTGGCGGTGGCGCGAATCCAGGTGGTCGGTTCGATGGGCGCGCCGCCGTGGTAGCGTTCGAGCACGCCTTCGAGGGCGGCTCTATCCGAGGGGCGATAGACGAAGAACTCGGCCTGGCGGATGGCGCCGGAGTCGCCTGTGAAGCGGCACTGGATGTCGTAGATGGCGAGCGACTGCTCGGTGGTGAGGGGCAGGCCGCCCTGCTGGTCGTCTCGGTGGGTCGTCTCGGTGGGTCGTCTCGGTGGGTCGTCTCGGTGGTCCAGACCTCGGCGGGGAGCGTCGCGGGCCGCTCGGTCCAGATGTAGGCGGGGAAGGCGTCGCGCGGGAAGGCGTCGCGGAAATACTCAGGCTCTTCGGGATCGGGAATGGTCGGCAAGGATGGCATAAGATACGCTCCCTTCGGGCGGACTGCGCCTGATTGCGGCGCTGCAATCAACATAAATCAATAACAACTGGCGACATGCGGAAATTCAAGGGCCAATTTGTTGATTTGTGTTGATATGCGCGGGCGATTGAAACCGCGCCTCTGGGGCCTGCGGCCACGAAACCTGCCTTCGCCGGTTCGCCGAGACATGGGCGTTCGTTGGAGGTAAAGGGCGAGGTGGGTGGTCGAGCAGGTTCACGGCATGAATGCCCGGCTAACCTCCAGAGGGCGAGGTTTCGAGTAGCGAGTAGATCGCGCGGACCGCAGGCTTGGAGCGCACGCTGAACTCACGAACTGCGTCAGTGACGCGCGAACGCTTTACCGCGTGTGGCGCTGCTGCTATAATGCCCCTGGGTTGGTATCCGCCGGTAATCGGACGGCATGAGCGGGAGTGTACATCGCGATGAATGGTGAGTCTGAGAGCGGCCAGGGGCTGAGTCGCAAAGAGTTGCGAGAGCGGCAGCGGCTGGATATCCTCGAATACAAGTTCATCTTGCGCCACATCGAGCGCGAAGAGAGTCTCATCAATCGGCGGATCGCCTGGATGCTGACGTTTCAGGGATTCCTGTTCGCTACCATTGCGCTGCTGGCGAATAACCAGGTGTCTCCCTCGTTGCGCACCAATCTCGAAGCGTTATCGGCCATCGCTGGTTTGCTGGTCGGCCTGCTGGCATGCATCGGCGTCAACGCGGCCTACTCGTCCATCAAGGATAAGCTCAACAAATGGGAGTCAGAAAAGCGGCAGGCGCAGATTGCCGATGAGCTGAGGGACAGGCTCCCAGCGATTACCTCGAAACATGCCAGCAGCGGCGGCAAATTCCTCAGCTATGGCCTGCCGCTCGTGTTTGTTCTTGTTTGGGGAACGCTGCTGCTGCAACAATTCGGCGTGGTCCAGATGTTGCTGCCGAGGTAGGCCTGCTACTGTTCCCGCGCCCGGCGCTGCAACTCATAGAGGCGGCTGATGCTAGGCGCTCTGTTTGCGGTGTTCATACGCGCCGAGCGCATCAAGAATACCCTGGCGCTTGCGCAAGGCATCGAGCAGATCAAAGCGCCGATCCTCAATCTCGTCCCCATTCCCACCCGCCAGCGCATCGATCAGCCGTGCTTCACGTTGTTCCACGAGCAGGGTCATTTTATCCCGTGCGCGCTGATAGCCATGATATTCTTCCTCGTCGGTGATGGGGGGCTGGGTATCACGCATGGCTGCTCTCCTCAGTTCATCTGTGCCTGCTTTGCTTCTAATGAAGCTGGATAATCCCCTTGCTCTTGCCGCGACGTGTTTCTGTGAAGAGATCAAAGACCACGTTGGGAAGCGCTGGCTCAACGGTAATATCTAATGATACCGCCTCGACCGGACAAACCTGATCGAGAAAGCCGATGATTCGCCGTGCCGAAAGCCGCGTCGTCACAATGAGCAGATCCACATCATTGGGTTCCGCCTTCCGCGTTATATAACTACCATCAACAAAGATGACCAGGGACGGATCGAGTTTCCGCAATTCCTCGACAGCCCGTTGGAGGGAATCATTTAGAATCTGGCGTTGCTGGTTGACTGGTGGGTAAGCGGCCAGGATCTCGGCGATAGTCGCCTGATAGACGCCAGGCGGTAACGTCCCATCAGGACGTGGTTTCGGGATCACGTGTCTCTTACTCCAAAGCACACTCTATTATATCGACAACGTGCGAGCACATCAAAGGAAAGAATCACTGTTCACCCATTTATAACACAGGGGGTTATGGCGCAGATGCGGATACTGCATCTTCCCACACCGCTTTCTCCAGCCCCGAGACGCCCATCTCGCCCGCCACTATCCCTCTCGCGCGCGGCGCTGCAACTCATAGAGGCGGCTGATCGCTTCGAGCGGGGTGAGCTCGTCAATCGCCAGCGTCTTCAATTCCTCGACCAAGGGGTCAGGCTCGGCGGCGAAGAGCGTCAGTTGCAGCGCCTGCGGCATCACCGTCGGCACGTTCTCGCGCATCGCCTTGCGCCGGGAACGCGCGTCGCCCTTCTTCTCCAGGTCTTCGAGCACCTCCTCGGCGCGGCGCACCACCTGGCGCGGGATCCCCGCCAATTGGGCGACGTGGATGCCGTAGCTCTTGTCCGCGCCGCCGGGGACGATCTTGCGCAGGAAGACGACGTGGCCCTCCTCCTCGGCCACCGCGACGTTATAGGCGCGCACGCGGGGCAGCAGCCGCGTCACCTCGACCAGCTCGTGGTAGTGGGTGGCGAAGAGCGTCTTCGCGCCGCAACGCTTGTTGTTATGCAGGTATTCGACGATGGCGCGGGCGATGGCCAGCCCGTCGTAGGTGCTGGTGCCGCGGCCAATCTCGTCCAGGATGACCAGGCTGCGCTCGGTGGCGTGGTGCAGGATGTTCGCCGTCTCCACCATCTCCACCATGAACGTGCTCTGCCCCGTCGCCAGGTCGTCCTGCGCGCCGATGCGGGTGAAGATGCGATCCACCAGGCCGATGCGCGCCGCCTCCGCCGGGACGAACGAGCCAATCTGCGCCAGCAGCGTAATCAGCGCCACCTGCCGCAGATAGGTCGATTTGCCCGCCATATTCGGCCCAGTCAGCAGCAGGATCTGCGCATCGCTGGTGGCAAGCTGGGTATCGTTAGGGACGAAGGCGATCTCACGCTGGCTCGCCTCCACCACTGGATGCCGTCCCGCGACGATATGGATGGTGTCGCTCTCGTCCAGCTCGGGACGGCAGTAGTTCTGGCGCGAGGCCACCTCCGCCAGCGCCAGCAAGACATCCAGCTCGGCCAGGACGCGCGCCGTCCGTAGCGCCGCCTCGCCCCAGCGCGCCGCGATCTCGCTCCGCAGCGCGGCGAAAAGCTCCTGCTCAAGCTTCGCGCTCTTCTCCTGCGCGTTGAGGATCAGCGCCTCATACTCCTTCAGGTCGGGCGTGATGAAGCGCTCGCCGGTCGTGAGGGTCTGCTTGCGGATAAAGTCCTCCGGGACGCGGGCTAGCTGCGAGTTGGTGACCTCCAGGTAGTAGCCGAAGACCTTGTTATAGCCGACGCGAAGGGTGGAGATGCCGGTACGCTCGCGCTCGCGCCGCTCCAGATCGGCGACCCACTGGCGGCCATTGCGCGAGGCGTCGAGCAGGGTATCCAGTTCGTCGGAGTAGCCCGCGCGGATGAAGCCGCCATCGCTCAGTGTCGCTGGTGGCTCATCCACCAGCGCCCGCTCGATCAGCATGTGAAGCTCTGGCAGCGGCTGCAGCGCCTGTGCGATGGTAGCCAGCCCTTCCGGCAGTGTTGCAGCCGAGGCGGCCAGCTCGTCTACGGCGGCGAGTCCCTGCGCCAGCGCCACCAGATCGCGCGGCATGGCGATCCGCTGGACGACGCGGTTGATCAGCCGCTCCAGGTCACCGACATGGGCCAGCAGCGGCATCAGGCGGGCGCGAAGGGCAATATCACTCGCGCCAGCGGCCACCGCGTCCTGCCGCCGACGCAGCCGCTCCAGATCGAGCAACGGCTCGGCCAGCCAGCGGCGCAGCAGCCGCCCACCCATTGGCGTGGAGGTGGCGTCGAGCACCCAGAGCAGCGAGCCTTTGACGCCGCCACTGCGCCCGCTCTCGAAGAGTTCGAGGTTGCGGCGGGTGTGGGCGTCGAGCGTCATGAAGCCGCTGGTGCTATATGTTTCGAGCGCGGTCATCTGTGCCAGGGCGTCGCGCTGGGTCTCGCGCAGGTAGGCGATGACGGCCCCCGCCGCGCGCACCGCCAGCGGCAGCCGCTCGCAGCCGAACGCTTCGAGCGAGGCGACGCCGAACTGCTCGCGCAGCACATCGCGGGCAACATCCTCGCGGAAGTTGCGGGCGTCGAAGGGCGTGACGACGGTTGGCAGGCGGCCATCCAGCCCGGCCAGCCGCGCCGCCAGGGTGTCGGATTCGTCGGCCCCCTCCCCTGGCCCCTCCCCCACAGGGAGAGGGGAAGCAGAGTCAGGCACGCTCCTCGGCAGCGTCATCCGGCGCGGGGCTGCCACCTCGATCAGCACCTCAGCGGGCTGGACGCGGGCAAGCTCCTGGTTGAGCGCGTCCTCTGGCTGGGTGGCGGCAAACTGGGTGCAAGCGAACTCGCCGGTGGTGATATCGGTGTAGGCGAGGCCGACGGCGTCGCGGCTGAGAACGGCGGCGGCGAGATAGTTGTTGCGCTTGGCGGCTAGCATGGAGGGGTCCACGATGGTGCCTGGGGTGACGACGCGGATCACCTCGCGCTCGACCAGCCCCTTCGAGAGGGCGGGATCGCTCACCTGTTCGCAGACGGCGACACGGTAGCCCTTGCCAATCAGCCGCGCGATGTAGCCTTGCGCGGCGTGGTGGGGGACACCCGCCATCGCGGTGCGCTCGCCACGTCCCCAGTCGCGCCGGGTCAGCGTCAGCTCCAGCTCGCGGGCGGCCAACTCGGCGTCGCCATCGAACATCTCATAGAAGTCGCCCATGCGAAAGAAGACGACGGCATCGGGATGCTGCTGCTTGACGCTGAGATATTGCTGGCGAATCGGGCTGTGGTCGCCATTGGCATTGTTGGTGTGATTGGCGCTATCGGCGCTGGCTGGCTGCGACTTCTTCCGCTGCACGCTGCACGCTCCCGGCTGATGATACCCAGCGCACGCGGTACTCCTGGCGATGCGCCTACGTATTATACGAGCCAGCCTATACCATTAGCGCCCGCCGGTACCTGCCTGTCGCCGTCACGGCCATGCATGGCCGGAGCAGGGCACGCATCGTCATGTATGGCAAGCCAAGTGATGAAGCGGGTTCGCGGCATGAATGCTGCGGCTAATCCCCTTCGAGCAGCGTGGTTCGCGCGCCAGCTACAATTGTTACGGAGAAGGAGAGATGCGTTATGCGGATCGCGCGACTGGCGGAGGAGAATCCACGGACGCAGGGGCCGGAGCGGCGCGCGTGGTATCGCCACCACAGTCCGGCGCACCTGCGGGCGGTCGCGGTGCTGGTTGAGGATGCGCTGGCGGCGCGCTCGGCTGCCGGGCCGTCGCGGGCGGTCGTGCTGGGGGCGGGCGCGTGCACTGAGGCGCCGCTGGAGCGGATCGCGCGCGAGCTTCGAGCATGTGCTGCTGGTCGATGTCGATGTGCCGGGAATGGCCCGCGCCCGCGATGAGCTATCCGCCTCACTGCGCAGCCGGGTGGATCTGCTTCAGGCCGATATCACCGGCGGGGTGAGCGACGCGCTGGCCGAGGAGCTACGCGCGCAGCCCTGGCGTGACCTCGCCCGGCTTGGTGCAACCGCCCCGCTGGAGGCCACGGCGGCATGCCTGGAGCGCTGCCCCGTGCCCGATCCGCCGAGGCTATCGGGACTGCTGGCGCAGGGCTATTGCCTCGTCTTCAGCGATCTCGTGCTGACGCAACTCTACAGCTTGCCCCTGCTGGATGTGGTGGATACGCTCTCGCTCTACGCGCCCGACGCGGTTGACCTGCGCGAGACACATGCGCGCTACCGGCAGGCGGCGCAGGCGTTTCGGCGGCGCATCGCACAGGCGCATCTCTCGCTGCTGGCCGGGCTGCTCGCGCCAGAGGGCGCCGTGATTCTCGCCAGCGACCGCACAGGCCACATGCTGCCACCGAAGAGCGGGCCGCATGCGCGCGATCCACGTGAAACGCTGACGGTGTTGCCCGATGACGTGCTCGCCATCCCCGACGACCTGGCGGCGCGCTTCCAACTGGTCGGCGCGCCGCGTACGTGGGAGTGGCTGGTAAGCGCGCCGGACGCCACAAACTTCGGGCGGATGTATGAGGCGGTGGGAGTCGTGCTGCGGGTGTAAATAGCTGACGTAACAATAGACACATTGGGGAATGAGAGCGGGACGAGAGCGAGGCGGGCCAATGTCGCCACGACTAACCGACTGGAGCCTGGCGCTGGCATGCGCGCTGGCCTTCGTGACCGGCGTCGTCAGCCTCGTCAGCGGGCATCCCGAGGAGTGGCTCATCTTCGCGGCGCACGGTGCGGCTGGCCTCTGGCTGGCGCTGCTGCTCTGGGGCAAGCTGCGGCGCGTGCTGCCCCGGCTGGCTCGTCCGCGACTCTGGGATCGGCGCACGGCGCTGGGCGTGCTGGCGGTGGTCATCGTGGCGCTAGCACTCGGCACCGGAATCGTGTGGGTGGCGGGCGGCACGCTCTATTTCCTCGACTGGGGCCTGCTCAATTGGCACATTCTACTTGGCTTCGCGCTCACCGTGCTGATCGCGTCGCATATGCTGGCGCGGGCGAAGCCGCTCCGGCGGCGGGATGTGCGCGGACGACGGCAGATGCTGCGTGGCGGGCTGCTCCTGGGCGGCGCGATTGTCCTCTGGCCCACGCAGCAGGTGATCGAGCGCGTCGTGAACGCTCCTGGCTCGCACCGCCGCTTCACCGGGTCACGCGAGGCCGAAAGCTACGCCGGAAATGTCTTCCCCGCGACGAGCTGGGTAGCCGATGCGCCGCGACCGATTTCTCCCGCGATGTGGCGGCTGCGGATCGATGGCGCGCTGGCTATGCCGCGCACCTTCAGCTACGACGAGATAGCTTTGGCGGGCGATGAGCTGGTGGCGACGCTCGACTGTACCGGCGGCTTCTATAGCACGCAACGCTGGGGCGGGATGCGAGTTGGACGCCTGCTCGACGGCGTGACGCTGGCGCCCGACGCGGCCTGGGTGAGCTTTGTCTCGGTGACGGGCTACCGCTGGAGCCTGCCACTGGAGGAGGCGCGGGCGGCGTTGCTGGCAACCCATGTGAGCGGGGAGCCTCTCAGTCATGAGCACGGCGCGCCGCTGCGGCTGGTGGCGCCGGACCGCCGGGGATTCCAGTGGGTAAAGTGGGTCGTACGCGTTGAGGTGCGTACGTTGCCCGACCCCGGCGAGCTGATCGCCATCCACAGCAGCAGCTTCACCCCCGAAGGGCGCGGAGAGCGGTGAGTTGTCTACAAAACGTAGACAACTCAAATCTAGAGGAGTGGGCGTGGAGGTGTCCGTGTCTGCGGCACGATCGGGTCAAACACGCTGGAGTACGCACGGCTCAAAACAACTCAGGGCCGACCCAGCGGATTCAGCGGATTAGGGGTGGGTGGGGGTAAACAGCTTCCAGTGCCCCTCGGAGATGACATCGATGGTGCCGTCAACCACTTTGATGGCGGTCTCGTCGTCGATTACATAGGCTGGACCTGCGATGTCTGCTGCCCATTTTTCCGCAGTGGCCATGGTGTTCTCCGGCAGAGCGGGGTGATCCACGTGCGGGAAGATCGAGAAGTCGACCATGCCCAGCGTGCTGTCGTCACCGGTGGGTGGCTTCCACCCGACGAAGTCCTCGCCAATACGCGGGGTCATCACTATGCTCCCGGCGCTGAATCCTACCCAGACCGTCTCGTGTAACGACGGCAAGAGGTCGGCCAGTCCGGATTGCCGCATCCAGTGGCACAGGTACAGGGCATCGCCGCCATTCACCAGCAGGACATCCGCGTCTCGGACCCAGGGAACCCAGCGCTCTTCACCGAGGCTGGGCAGCGCGGTGAGCTCCAGCACGCCCAAGGATTTCCAACCCAGTCCGACCATAGGCTGGGCGGACTGTCCGCTGATGAATCGCCATATCCCAGCAGGACTGCCATAAGAACTCCCGTATCCCGCAGTGGGGATACAGAGGGCGTTGGAGTCGGCGATTGGCTTGCCCAGCAGGTCAACCAGCGCGTTGTGGATGCTCGTATTCTTGATGCCCGCGGACGTGAGAAGATACTTCACGCTGCCTGTCCTCTCGATACTCTCCCACGAGGGGATGCTCAATCAATGCTGATCGCTAAGCCGTACCGCTGGAGTATAGCACGCCTGTTCTAGGTGGCGCTATCCCCTGCCTGAAGGTAGGGTCTGCAATCAGGGCCGACGGTCACCACTGCCTGTACTCTCACGCGCAAAGCGACATTTCGCCTCTGACCAGTACTCGCGCGGCGCTTTCTCACGAGGGAACTTCGCGGGCGGTTGCACCGTCCTGGTAAGCAGGCATCGCCGCATCGATCCTGGGTGAGGCGATCCTACCACTGGAGGGCATGCGGCAATGATACGACGAGTGGGCAGATTGCGGATACTATTGCTTACAGTATTGCTCGTGTTACTGGCGGCCTGCGCGCCTGGGAGCGCATCGCCCGCCACATCGCGCGCACCAGCGCCAACACCAAAGGCTGCCACCGCCTCAACGCGAACCGCGGCCGATGCACTGTCGCATATCCACAACGCCTCGGCGAACAATATGCCGCTGTCTGCCAGCATCACCTTCACGTCCGACACCACCTACGACCAGGCGGCTGCTATTCTGCGAGGACACGTCTATCCCTGGACGTGTGATGAGCCGCGCAGCAATGTCCCACCGTCGACTGCCGAGCAACTGGCTAACTTCGCCAGATGGCACAGCCTGAATATGTTCTACCCGGCCTGGGATGAACTGGTGCGGATCGCCTCCTCACCACAGGTCGTTTCGGTGGAAGGCGGTGCGCTCTACCCCTGCCCGTGATGCACGCTTCCTCTTCGCTCTGTGCCCGAATGGTGATGTCGCTCGGCGCGATGTGACGCCCTGGTGACGCCTCCACGGTAAGATGCCAGGTGGATACGCGAACGCGGCGTGTCCCAGGAAGGAGTATCACCATGGCATCCGTACAGGCTCCAAACGCGGAATCGCCGATGGCCACGGTTGGCGTACCGGGAATCGTGATGGATATGGCAGCGCGCCATCGCCGATTCACCCTCGCCTACTGGCTATCTGGCACGCTCACCGTGCTGGCGTTGATAGCCTCGGCTGTTGGCGTATTCTATCCCGCTGTGTTTCGCGATACCGCCGTAACCGCTGGCAATGCGCGCGGCACCGATCTCGTCATCCTGGGGGTCGCGCTACCGGCGCTGGTGATCGCGATGGTATTAACGGCGCGTGGCTCGTTGCGGGCGCAGATCGTCTGGCTCGGCGCGCTCGGCTACATCCTTTATAACGCGCTCTTCTTCACGTTCGCCGTCGCCTTCAATCCCCTCTTCCTGGTCTATATCGCGGTGCTCTCACTGGCGCTCTGGTCGCTAGTGGCGCTCCTCATGGCGTTGGATGTCGCCAGCCTGCGCGCCCACTTCACCGAACACCTGCCGATACGGACCATCGCGCTCTACTTGCTTGTCACAACGGCGCTCTTTACGCTGACCTGGCTGCGCGATATCGTCCCCGCGCTGGTGAATGGCACGACACCCATAAGCCTGGACGGGACGAAGATGCTGACCAACCCCATCCAGGTCGTCGATTTCGCGGCGGGCTTTCCGCTGACGATACTCGCGGCGGTCTGGCTCTGGCAGCGTAAGGTATGGGGCTACGCACTGGCCGGACTGTTCCTCGTCTACGGAGTGATCGAAGCCATCAGCGTGGCGACCGACCAGTTCTTCGGCCATCTGAGCGACCCGGCGCAATCGGCGGTGATGACGCCGGTATTTGCGGTGATCGCGGTCATCGCGGCGATTCCGCTGGCGCTGTATCTCCGCTGCCTGCGCAGGGACGCGACCGCGTCGGCGCGGACAACCCAGAAAGCATCCTGGCCGCCAGCGTGACGGCGGAAATCTCCCTCTGGAAATAGCTGTGCAGAAATCTTCGTGGCGCCCGCGTCCCCGATTAGATACACTCTGGCGGCAGACGCACTCGCGCCTCAGGATGAGACACTATTACGGAGGGGACTACGAGAATTATGGGATCAGCGGATATAACGGACGGCGTAACGCTGCCAGGCGGCTATAGCGCGCGGGCCGCCACGCTCGATGATGCGGCGGTGGTGGCGCGACTTCGGAGCGCGTATCAGGCGAACGAGGGAGATACATCAGTCATCACCGCCGAGGAGCAGTTGAACGACTGGGCGGGCGAGAATCTCGCCGAGGATAGCCTGCTGGTCTTCGCGCCGGATGGCGGTCTGGCGGCGCACGCGGATGTCTTCAACCGCCGCTACATCCAGGTTTCCGTCTATGGCGGCGTGCATCCTGAACACACCCATCGCGGGCTGGGGACATTTCTGACGCGCTGGGGCGAGGCGTGGATTCGCAGTCGCATGGAGCGCGCCCCAGCCGATGCGCAGATCACCGTTCAGCACTACGTCAACACCCGCAATGGGGCCGCCTGCGCCCTGATGGAGGCGCTGGATTACTCTTACGCGCACACCATCTATGTGATGCGTATCGAGATGGACGAGCCGCCACCCGCGCCCGAGCGGATCGAGGGCCTGCGCCTGCGGACGTTTGTGCCAGGTCAGGACGAGCGCGCCACCTTTGAGGCGGTCGAAGAGGCGTTTCGCGACTTGCGTGGCCGTCCAGAGGGCGACTTCGAGCGCTGGCTGGCGTTTACCAAGAACGAGCGCCAGGATCCAGACCTGTGGTATCTGGCTGAGGACGAGGCGAGCGGCGAGATCGTCGGCACCTGTCTCGCTCGGAACGTGCCCGGTAGCGGCGCTGGATGGGTGGGCGGCGTCGGCGTGAAGCGCCCATGGCGACGACGCGGGCTGGCGCTCGTCATGCTGTGGGCGGCTTTTGGCGCGTGCTATCGCCGGGGCATAGCCATCGTGGAGCTGAGTGTGGATGCGGGCAGTCCGAGCAACGCGCCACAACTGTATATCCACGCCGGGATGCATGTCACGCAAAGCATCTCGCTCTACCGCAGGCAACTGCGTCCCGGCAGGGACTACAACACCCTCTCCGACATCGCCGACGCATAAGCCAGACGAGCCAGCGTCCGGCGCTCTGACGGAATTTGGGAGGAAAATAAGGAGAGGCCCGCAGCATAGCAACGCCGCGAGCCTCTACCATGCGTGCCCGCCAGATGGAGAACACCTGGCAGGCCGCGACTACTTCTTGCCGCCCTTCGCTGCGGGGGCATGAACCGCGACGGCGTCGTTCAGGTCTTTACCTGGGGTGAACTTCACGCGCTTGCGGGCAGGAACGTTGATCTTCTGGCGTGTCTGCGGGTTGACGCGAACGCTGGGGGCGGTGTCTTTAACCGAGAACACGCCAAACCCAACCAGGCGGACCGCGTCACCGGACTGCAGAGCCTCGCGGATGGCCTCAAGGGTGCCATTGACGAAGACTGTGCTCTCCTTGACGCTCTTGTTCGTCTTGGTTGCTACGCGCTTGATCAGTTCCTGGCGACCTACTGGCATGTCAGGTGCTCCTTTGGTGCGAGCGCGCCGAACATCGGCGCTCAATCTCCATTGAGGCGAACTGGCTTTGTGCCGGGCTACACCCCGGTTCTCACTAGCTCGCCAGCCGCAAATATAGCACAGGACAAGGCTAACGACAACCGTGCAGACAGCTATGAACGGCATTTCGATTCGCAACACGATGATTTTACGGCCTTTTCGAGAACGCCGCCACTTGCTCAAAACCCCCTTGAATTCAGGAATTCTGCCACTTTACGCGCTGAAGCACGTGTAATATTGAAAACACTTGCAAACACCGAAAAACTCACGAATTGTGCAATGTGAACGTAAGTACTAATTTCCTATCCGACACGGTACCAAAGTCGCTTCCAGCCAGCGTTTAGCGAACTATCGCTATCGCACGCGGCAATTACCGCTTCATTGTAGCCCGAATCGACGGCTATTCTACAGGCCCCCGGCCATGCTGAAGCGTCTGGTCGCTGGAATATGGCTGAGCTGTGGGCAGGCGGGCGTTATGCGCTGTAGGTGAGCAGTCCGTCCTGTGGGGCGCGCTCGATCTGGCCCGCGAGGCGGAGGTATTCGAGGTGGGCGAGGGTCTCGGCGACGGCGAAGCGCCAGTCATCGAAGCTGCGCAGGCGCTCGCCAAACAGCCTGCCCGCGACGCCATAGGCATTCAGCCCGTCGCGCTCGCCCGACACGATGTCATAGACGAACTCGCTCCGCTCGTCGTGGTGCGCGCGCAATTCCACCGCCCGCTCGGCCAGCCCCTCGAATGGCCGCCCGTGTCCCGGCAGAATCAGCCCCGCCGACAGCGGCTCCACGCGCCGCAATGCGCCAAAGTAGTCGGAGAGTGGATTGGGGCGCGCCCCAACATAGAGACCGATATTGGGCGTGATATGCGGCAGGATGTGGTCGCCCGCGATGAAGAGGCCGTCGTCGCGCAGCAGGCAGAGATGGTGATCTGAGTGGCCGGGCGTCCAGATGACCTCGTAGCTGTGATTGCCCAGTTCGAGGCGCTGCCCGTCGCTCAGGGTGGTGATGGCGTCAACTGGAGGCAGACGCAGCACCTTGCGCAGCGTCAGGCCCGCTTTCTGGCTGCCCGCGCGCATCTCGTCGGGCATGCCATTGACACGATACATCTCGTCCAGCCTCAGCAGCAACTCGCCGCTTGCCTCGCCCCAGACGGCGCTAATCTGCGCCGCCTCGCCCTCGAGCATGTAGATGGGGATAAGGGGCGCCGCCGTGTGAATGGCGCCGGAGAGGCCGATGTGGTCGGGGTGCGCGTGGGTAAGGATGAGCGCCGAGAGGTCTTCGAGCGCGACGCCTGCCTCGGCCAGCCCCGAACGCAGCGCCTGCTCGTCGGCGGCCAGCCCCAGCCCGCTATCGATCAGGATGCGCTGGCCGGGGCCGTCGTCGATCAGGTAGATGTTGGCCGACTTGAGCGCGAACGGCAGCGGCACGGGGATACGCCAGACGCCGGGAATCACCTGCTCCGGCCCATCCTGCGCCGGGATGTTCGCCGCCTCATCCGCTCGCTGCATACCGACTCCCCCTCCAGTTTGATCCGTCCCTTCATCGCGGAGGGGCGCGCTATCCTTCCTGAAGTATAGCCCCTGGCGCGGCCACTCGCCACGTAGCTGGGGACAGGAGCAGAAAAACCCCTCTCCGACGTCGAAGAGGGGGCTGGGGTGAGGTTCGTCTAGCGCGAGAAGATCTTCACGCGGCGGTTCGGCTCTTTGCCGTAGCTGCGCGACTCCAGGTTGTAGCGCTCGGCGATCCTGTGCTGGAGCCGACGCACATAGGCGTTCTGCGGCGCCAGATCGGCGTGCGGCATGTGGACGGTCAGCAGCTTGTGAATCGCGTCCTCCGCCTCCTGCATCGCGTCCATCGTCGGATTGTTGCGCGTGCCGCTGGCATGGTGCGACTGGCTGCGGCGCTGATCAAAGAGGCGTGAGAGACACTGCTCGATCTGCGCGACGGTGTTGGTACGCAGGATGTAGACCGGCTTGCGCTCGCTATCGCCGTCCCATAGCCGCTCCGCCTGGCGGCGATAGTAGTTGCGCGAGGTGATGACCGCGTCGGCCAGCCGCTGGTCGCTGCTGATCTCCACCGGCACCCGCAGATGCCTGCCCGCCTGCTCCAGCCGCTCGCGACTGATGCCGAAGGGATAGATACGCAGCTTCCGGCCAGCCGGGCGTAGCGCGTGGATATTGCTGGCGCCGCTCGATGGGCCGGTGGTTCCGGTTGGCTCCTCCGCCATCACGTCGTAGTCCGCCTCGCCCTCATCTTCGTCAGCGGTGGCCGACTGCTCATCCCACCACGTCTCACTGCTATAGGTGCGCTCGCCGAACTGCTCCCAGCCCGACTGGCTGCCCCGGCCACGCGCCAGATTGCGGCGGGCGCCCTCGCGCGGGATCGTCTCCTCATCCTCGTCCATATGGACCGTCTCGGTTCGCACGGCGCCGTGATCGTCCAGGGTGCGGCGCTCGGCGGTCAGCGGCTGCCCACGCAGGATATCATCAACCGCAGTGGCCACGTCGGCGACGACGACAACCTCACGCCAACTGCGCTGTTCGACAAGGACATCGAAGGTGGGAGGGGCTTTACGCTCCACTACCGTCTTCTGCGTCCCCCGCCGTCGCGCCTCCTCATCCCCCAGCGTCACCGTCTGCGTCCCCCCCACCAGATCGGACAGCGTCGGGTTCACCACCAGGTTGTCCAGGGTCCGCCCATGCGCGGTGCCGACCAGTTGCACCCCCCGCTCGGCGATGGTCCGGGCTGCCGCCGCCTCCAGCTCCGTCCCGATCTCGTCGATGATGATGACTTCGGGCATGTGGTTCTCCACCGCCTCGATCATCACCTGATGCTGCTCGGCGGGACGCGTCACCTGCATGCGTCGGGCGCGGCCAATGCCGGGATGGGGGATGTCGCCGTCTCCGGCAATCTCGTTGGAGGTGTCCACCACCACCACCCGCTTGCCTAGCTCATCGGCTAAGACCCGCGCCGCCTCGCGTAAGAGCGTCGTCTTGCCCACCCCCGGTCGCCCCAGGATGAGCAGCGACTGGCCCTGCTCGATGACATCGCGAATCAAGGCGACGGTGCCGCGCACCGCCCGCCCGACGCGGCAGGTGAGCCCGACGACCTCGCCTCTGCGGTTGCGGATGGCGCTGATCCGGTGCAGCGTCCGCTCGATCCCCGCCCGGTTATCTCCTCCAAACTGTCCAATATGCTCTACGACATAAGCCAGATCCTCTGCCGTGACGGGATCGTTGCTCAGCACCACCTCACGCGCCGGGAATCGTGCCTCGGGCAGCCGCCCGAGGTCCATGACAATCTCGAGAATTTGCTCTCTGTCCTTCATATCCGCCAGCGTCTTGCGGAGGTTGGCTGGCAGTACAGCGAACAGTGCATTGAGATCGTCAATCGTGTTCTCTGGCATAGTACGTTATTTCACCTTCGCTCAGGCGGTTAGGGGTCGTCCCAAACCCCTTCACGCCATAGACAACCCGCGACTCCAATGCCGGAGCCATCTGCTCGCGCAGCCCGCGCGCCGTCAGGTGGCGAACGAGTAGCGCGTGCGACCCCCAGTGCTCGAATCCGGCGGCGCGCAATGCGTCTACCACCGCTGATTCATACTCGCGCACCTGACAGACCACCGGGCGCTGATCCTCCAGGGCGAGCACACGCAGGCCAAAGCGGAGCAACGCGGGCGAAACATCGGCATCGTCAGGATGCGCAAGCACAGAGATCACGTGGGGCTGGGAGCCGCGCCCAAAGCGCAGCCGCAGCCATCCACCAAGGCGCACGCCACGGTCATGCACGAACGCCGCCGAGGTCGGCTCCAATAGCGGCACGAACCAGGTGCGGCCACCCGCGGCGCGTGTATGCACCAGTTCCTCACTGGTCAATCCCTCGGCGAGTTGCACCCGTCGCGGCGTGCAGGCGTCGTAGAGGCGGAGCAGCCCCCAGGCGTCGTGACGTTGCCAGCGCCGGAGCGCCACATCCGGGCGTATCTCATCAGGTCCTTCTTCTGGAGGCGGCGCGGGCTGGAAGCGCGTGAGCAGGCGCATCGGTCGCTCAGATGTGTGCAGGGTCGCGCGATGGGTCGCCTCGGCCAGCCGCTCGACTCCATCGGTGGGCGATTCCAGCCAGTAGGTCAGTTCGCGGGCGTAGCGCTGGAAGCCCAGCTTGCCGAAAAGCTCGATCTCGGGTCGTCCGTCTTCGATGCGCGCGAAGAACCGATGCACACTTTTGAGAATGGCGGCGTTGAGCGCGTATTGCAGCAACTCGAAGAGCACTTCGTACTGCGAGACAGCAGGAGGCTGGCCACCGGGGTTAGTCAGCGCGGCGAGATAGGCGAGATCCCATGCCTGGGCGCCGGGTCGCTTGCGCGCCTGGGCCAGGCCGAGCAGGCGCCAGTGGTCCTCGCAGATCCAGGTGGAGGCGCTGGGGGTGATGGGCAGGATGGAGCCAAGGAGGGCGGATAGGCTGCTGCGGGCCTCTTCGATCTCAGGGGCAGCCACAAAATTGGCGAATTCGCCCTGCCGCGCCCGGGCGCGCTGATCGAGCGCGTGGACGAAGCGAGGTAAATCAACATACAGCACTGGACGAATCATGCCTGCTGCTGCCCCCAGTGTGACCCTTCGACGCCTTGGCGCGCTCGTGTGAGCCGATTCAGCGCAGAGCCACTGGAACCTCGGACGGGTCCGCCTGACCGCGACAGCTTAGACCGTTGCGGCGCGGGCGTCGCGCACCATTCCAAGGAAGTACTCGTGAAAGCGCAGATCCCCTGTCACCTCCGGATGAAACGCCGTGGCTAACAGTCGATTCTGACGCACCGCGACAATATTTGGTTCCGGCGCATCGATTCGCGCCAGCACCTCAACGCCTTCTCCCACTTCTTCGACAATCGGCCCCCGAATGAAGACCGCGTGATACGGCTCCGGCCCAATCGCCGGAATCGCGAGCATCGTCTCGAAGCTCTCGCGCTGCGCGCCAAACGCATTGCGCCGCGTGCGCATGTTGATCGAGGCGAGCAATGGCTGCCCGGCGAGCGCGTTGTCGGTCGCTTGCGAGAGCAGGATCATCCCGGCGCAGGTACCCCACGCGGGCATCCCCTGCGCGAGCAGCTTCCGAAGCGGCTCTACTACATCATACGCCATCATCAGCTTGCCCATCACGGTGCTCTCGCCGCCGGGCAAAATCAGCGCGTCGACGCCCTCCAGGTCGCGCGGCAGACGCACCAGGCAGCTCTCGGCGCCCAGCCGCTCGACGGCCCGCGCATGCTCGCGAAAATCACCCTGGAACGCCAGAATACCGATTCGTGTCATCGGATACCTGCTCAATTCAACCAGTTCGCGCTGAGGAAGCGTTACACGTTTTGGCTCGGCTTCCTCATAACGCTATACGCACTTCCAGTGTACCATGTTGCGCATCGGGCCAGGAGGCGTCTCCAGCTTGGAAATGCCTGGAGAATCCTGCTATGGCGGCCAATCGGTGTTCTCCCATATCTCGCATCCGGCAGGGACTCCTGGGGAAGCCCGAATGGGTAGACGGACTGCCCCCTCCCCCATCGGGAGAGGGGGGACCAGCGCCAAGCCGTCGTCATTCGCCACGTTGGTCGCCCATGCCCTCTCCCAGCGTACGCTGGGGGAGGGTGGCCGAAGGCCGGGAGGGGGCCAGTCACCCTACCAGCCGCGCGCCGCCATGAGCTGCTCCGCGGGGATAGACTTCAGCTCGATGCCGCGCATCGGCTCGCCCAGCCCGCGCGAGACCTCGGCCAGAATGGCGGGATCCTCGAAGTGGGTCGTCGCCTTGACGATAGCCTTGGCGCGGCGAGCAGGATCATCCGACTTGAAGATGCCGGAGCCGACGAAGACGCCATCAGCAGCCGAGCCGCATCACCAGCGCCGCATCCGCCGGGGTGGCGATGCCGCCCGCGCAGAAGAGCACCACCGGCAGCCGCTTCAGGCCGCGCACCTCTCGCACCAGCTCATAGGGCGCGCCGAGATTCTTGGCCTCGCTCATCAGCTCCTCTTCGGGGATGATCGTCAGCTTGCGGATGCCATCGGTGATCGTGCGCAGGTGGCGCACCGCCTCCACGATGTTGCCGGTGCCAGCCTCGCCCTTGCTGCGAATCATCGCCGCGCCCTCGCCAATGCGCCGGAGCGCCTCACCTAGATCGCGCGCTCCACAGACGAACGGGATGGTGAAGTCGTGCTTGTTGACATGGAAGCGATTCGTCGGCGGGCGTCAGCACCTCGGACTCGTCGATACAGTCCACACCGAGCGCCTGGATGATCTCCGCCTCGACGAAGTGGCCGATGCGACACTTGGCCATCACCGGAATCGTGACCGCCTCTTTGATCTGCAAAATCAGTTCAGGATCACTCATGCGCGCGACGCCGCCCTGCGCGCGGATATCGGCGGGCACGCGCTCCAGCGCCATCACGGCGGATGCTCCCGCGTCTTCGGCGATCTTCGCCTGTTCAGCATTCACGACATCCATAATGACGCCGCCCTTGAGCATCTCGGGGAAGTTGCGCTTGACGCGCGTCGTACCGGTCTGGGTCTCCACGAAGCCATCCTCCTGCATCTGTCGGCGCACGACACTGTACGCCCGCCGCCTCAAATTGGCCTAATCCAATGCGCAAAATATGGCCGTGTCACTAGGCCATCTCTCCTCGCATTGTAGCATAGCCTGCGACAATCTGCCAGGGGACGCGCGATGCAAGCGCATAGAAAGCATGGTACACTTCGGCGGGAGAGTTCGGCTGATATCGGTATAGATGGCCGCACTGGTTGAGGGAAGGAGGGCGCGCTATGAAGCTGCTGCGTGGCGTGGGCGCGATTCTGGCGTTCCTGATTGGGCTATTTACCATTGGCGGCGGGCTGTACAGTATGGCCGCCGACTGGTACTTCGTAGCCAGCACGCACCAGCCTATGGACCTTGGGTGGCTAATAGATGGCCTCATTGCCTGCGTCATCGGGTTTATGTTCCTGTTCGTCTCCCGGTGGTTAGACCCCGAAAACGGGCCCATTCGCAGCTACCGCCGCCGTCCCCGTAAGTCCCGAACGCACGCATGATACTATGTCCGTCGAGACTGTTGTCGCGTGAACCCTGGCTTAGCGCATCCATGCCAACCGGGTACGATGCGCTCACCCAGCCGCCGATGTCTTGTCAATAACAAGTCACCATTGGCTGAGTGAGCATAAGCCATCTCACAAAGAAGTGGTGAGCAGCATCCTCATCCCGCTTCGATACGAGAGGCGACCTGCGCTACGCCTACACTTCGGTTGGCGGTCCGAACCAGGTGCTGAGCGCCTCAGTAAGCCCCTGGTGGGATGAGTGGGTCCTATCTCCCACTTCCACCCAGGCTACATAGCCGTCGGGTCGAACCAACACGGCCGTGGGGGCAGTGACCACGCCGATGACCGGAAGCTCCCACGGTCCAGTATAGGTCGCGTCGATCACCTGAATCCGATCCGCCCAGGGCGTGATGTCGAGATCGCCGGGCGCACCCAGATTGAGCAGCACCGGCCGGGCGTCGTGCAGCAGGGTGTAGACCCGTAGCGTGCCGGTGGCGGTGACCAGATCGAGGTCGGGCACGCGCCGTCCGAGCAGTGGGTGTCCCTCACCTCCATCGCCGAGGTCGTAGTGAATGTCCAGGCCAGACATCATTCCGGCGAAGCGTTTGCGCGGCGCGTCCATGCTCAGCTTTTCGGCCACGGTCTCGCGGAGGGCCTGGTGGCGGTCGTCGGGGCTGCTGAGCGCGATTTGCGCCATAGAGTTGCGCAGCACGTGGGCGGCGACCGGGTGCCGCTCGGCTTGGTAGGTATCGAGCAGACTGTCTGGCGAGGTCCGCTTGACCACCTGAGCCAGCTTCCATCCCAGATTCACCGCATCCTGCACACCGGTGTTGAGGCCCTGTCCGCCTTGTGGGGGATGCACATGTGCGGCGTCGCCCGCGCGCAGCACCCGTGCCTTGCGATAGGACACCGCCTGCCGGGTCATGTCGGTGAAGCGGGAGATCAAGGTGGGGTTGTGCGCCCCGTAGTCCGTCCCGTAGGCGGCGACGAGCGCCTCGCTGAGATCCCGCAGCGTAGGCTCGCTGGAGTGTTCGGCGTGCTTTTCCTTCAGTACCACCCCCGAACACCTTTCCGCCGTCCGCCCGGTTGGCGGGGCCAATACCACCACCCTCGCGGCGCATACCGATCTCCGGCTCCTCGTCCATCTCGACCTCGGCAATCAGCCAGCTCGTCGTCGGATCCCACCCGGCGAACTCGATGTCGGCTGCCTTTCGAATCACGCTGCGTCCCCCGTCGCACCCGACCAGGTACTCCGCGCGCAGCGACGAACCGTCGGAAAGCACGACATCGACACCAGTGTCGTCCTGCGCGAAGCCAGTTACTTCGCGGTCACGGTAGAAAGGCGCCCCAGCTCGCCAACCCAGCCCGCCAGGATGCGCTCGATGGGGCCTTGCAACAGCGCCAGCCCATAGGGATGCCGGGTGGGAAAGTCACTGATATCCAATGGTATCCCGGCAAAACCCTGGATCTGCACCGCCTGCCCCTCCGCGAGAAAACGGTCAGCGATTCCGCGCTGATCGAGCTCCTCGACGGTGCGCGCATGCATACCCCGCGCGCGCGCCGATGAGATCCTGGCTGGCGCGCCGTTCGACAATGGCAACATCCGCGCCCGCCAACGCCAACTCGCCCGCCAGCATCATCCCGGTCGGACCTCCTCCGACGATCACCACAGCATGCTCGATCCTGGTCATCGACATAGCCACCCTCCCGTCAGCATCGCCGACATCTCCATGCTAAGCGCTCGCGGCTGCGCCACCTGCCCCGCCGTTGACTCGACATCCCCGCGCGACTCATACGCCGCGTGCAACAACACTCGCATGGCGCTCCTCCCAGTTCCATCGATTTCTCGCCTCGGCCAGCGAGTATACGACACGACCCTGGGCTTGCCGCAAGTCCCCCTGTGCGCGATAAAATAAGAGTGGGAGGGAGTAGTTAGCTCCTTCCCACTCTTATTACCGCTCGCTTCTTTTCAGCGCGAGTTCGCACGGCGACTGGCGAAGAAGAGCGCGAGCAGCGTGAAGACGATGGCCCATGCCGCCAGGATCAGCACATCGGTCACGTCGAACGGCTTGTGGCCGATAAGACGCCAGCCGAGCGAGGCCGCGCGATAGGAGGGCAGCAGCTTGCCGACGGTCTGCATGCCCGATGGCATGATCGAGAGCGGCATCCAGAGGCCGCCGAGCGCCGAGAGCGCCAGATAGAGCGCGTAGAGGACGCCGAACGCCACCTCTGGGCCGATGCCATAGCCAATGGCCATACCGAGCAGCGCGATGGGAATCGAGCCGAGCCAGAGCAGCGCCAACAGCACTGCCCAGCGCCAGGCGTCGTCCAGCGTGACGCCCTTGGCGAAGACCGCCGTCAGCATCACCAGCACAATCGCCGGGCCAGCGAGCAGCACCGCCGCAATCAGCCGCGCCGCCAGCGTGTTGGCTGTGCGAATCGGCAGCAGCCGCATCTGGCGCGCCCAGCCGGTCGTGCGGTCCTGGGCGATACGCGGCCCCGTCGCCGACATCACCGCCCACATCGCGCCATACACGCCCATCGAGACCATCAGCGCCGTCTGCACCGTCATGCCAGCAGAGCCAGTGCTCTGCCCGCCAAAGAGCGTCGAGAAGAGCAGGTAGAAGCCAATCGGCGAGAGGACCGCCAGAATGATGTACTTGGGATCGCGAATCGTCCGCAGTAGCTCCAGGCGAAGATAGCCAGCCATTGGTAAGCCTCCTGTGTATTGGGTGTGGGTTTGCTCTTGGCCTGACCTCACCCCGGCCCCTCTCCTACGAGGAGAGGGGAGACAGATAATTGGCACTACTTGCCGTTGCCGACGAGCGCCATGAAGACGTCGTCCAGGTCTACACTGTGGACTTCGAGGTTTTGCCAGGCGAGTTCGCTGGCGGCCAGCGCTCGCACCGTCGCATCGCTCGCGCTGGTGGTGAGCGTCACAGTCTCGCCCTGCCACTCCACGCGCGCCACTCCGGGCAGCCGACGCAGCGCCTCGGTCGCGTCACGCTCGCTCTGAAAGCGGACCGTCTGCGCGCCCGCGCGCCGTTTCAGGTCGGCGACAGTGCCGTCGGCGACGATCTGTCCATGCGCGATGATGACGACTCGCGAGGCAAACGCCTCAGCCTCCTCCAGGTAATGCGTCGCGAAGAGGACGGTGCGCCCGGCGGCGGTGTAGCTGCGCATGTTGGCCCAGAAGCTATGGCGCGCCTCCACGTCCATCGCGGCGGTGGGTTCGTCCAGCACCAGAATCTCTGGCTCACTGGCGATGGCCAGCGCGAACCGCAGCCGCTGTGTCTGCCCGCCGGAGAGGCGATCCACTCGCCGCCGCTCCAGCCCATCGAGTCCAGCGGTGGCAATCAGCTGATCGCGCGAGGTGGAGGACGCCCGCAGCCCCAGCACGAAGTCCAGCAACTCGCCGACGCTCACGCCCGACATCAGGCTGCCTTCCTGCAACATTGCGCCGATGCGCCCGCTCTGAATCGCCGCGTCTGGCGACATGCCCTGGATGGTGACGCTGCCGCTATCGGGCGCCAGCAGAGCAAGCAACATCGAGATGGTGGTCGTCTTGCCCGCGCCGTTCGGCCCCAGCAACGCCACCGTCTCGCCGTGACCAATATCCAGGCTGAGGTGGTTGACCGCGCAGAGGCTCCCAAAGTGTTTGGTCAGCCCGTTGAAGCTGACTGCGGTGGCCTCATCGGTAGGATGTTGCGCCGCGAATGATGCCGGTGGCTCATGAACCATCATAGATGCTTCCTCCTGTGTGTTATGCATGGGTGTATTGCCGTGTTGTCGTTCATGCTTTCAGTCTACGGGGAGCGGCTGACGCCCGGTAGTGAGGAGCGTCAGCAGATGGCGGTGACAATTGTCACAGACAGGTGGGACATGTTTCGGGAGCGGGAATAAACATCACATTGCGATTGAATTTTGTGGATGTGCATTGCGTTAGCTATGAGAGTTAAGAACGGCTTTCTTTGAGCTTGCTAGACTTCCATTTTTTGCCTGCTTGCGCGAGAATAGACATATCAGCACGTTGACAATGGAATAGTGTTTGGCGGTTCCAGGCTAAATCGTTCGCCTGGGTAAAAGCACTAGCGTCTTGAAGCACTGTGCTGCCTTTCTCACGTTGCCAGGATACCAGGATGCGATAACCAAGCTCCTGACAACTCTGGAATCACAACAGATGGAGAACGTACCGTCGGGCCGACGGGAACGTATACGCCTATGGAGTGACTGTAAGACCCACGGTGAGGCACGTCACGTTGAAATAGGAATCCCCCGGCTTGAGCCGTGGGGAGGGTCAAGGGGTTCCACATCATAACCGCCATCATCGCTGGCCTGATCGGTGTGATCATCGACTGGATCGTCACGACTGCTCGCCAACCACGGACAATCGAGACCCTGGAGACACAAGGCGCGCCCGCGCACGGCGTCGCGGCGCATAGCTAACGGTCCCTCTGCCCCCGGCCGCGTCCTGTGTCCCGTGTTGTGGGTCGCCGTTTTAGCATGTCCCACCACTCCTCTCCTATGGGCCCGCCCAATCTTCACTGCCACGAGGGTTGGGTGGGTCTGTCGTGCATGCATCCCGAAAAAGATGACATTCGTCACTGGACACATCCATTCCCATAGGGCTTAACTCTTACTAGAGGGCTTTGTCAGGGAACTGATAGCAGTTGGGAGACTTGGGGATTGCCACGCCAGGAGGCAACGAAGTGGACAGCACCGATACGGCGGCGGCAGCAGCGAGGCAGCCCGTGGGCAGTTTGGGCAGTTTTCGCTCGACATTTCTGCTCTGGCTGGTCTGGATTCTCTGGCTGCCCTTCTTCACTCCGCCCATGCTCGATATGCTACAGAGCCATCCGACGCCGCTGAGATTGACGATCAGCCTGATTGGCGTCGTCGTGTTTTTCGCCCTCTATCTCTGGGTCTCCTGGCAGTCGGCGCGCAGCCTCACCGGCAATGCATTGCGCGTCTTCCCTACCGGGCTGGCGCTCTGGGCGCCGGTCGCGGGTCTGGCGGCGCTCGCCATCGGCCTGACCGCACTCAACGGCAATAGCTGGGGCGCAATCTTCTTCTATGTCAGCTCTGGCGCGGCAGGCTGGCTGCCAACCAGGAAAGCGATCCCGGTTATCGGGGCTTTAGTGCTGTTTATCGCCGTCGCATTCGCCGCGCAGGGGAACCTTGCCGATGCGGAGACACCTGTTGTCTTCGTAGGTACGGTTGGAGCCATCGTCATCGCCTTTTGCTGGTCTGTGACCAATAGCCAGCAGTTGCGCGTCGCCCGTGCGGATATGGAGCGCGCGGCGGCCGTCAACGAGGAGCGGCTGCGTATCGCCCGCGACCTGCACGACCTGCTCGGCCACAATCTCTCGCTGATCGCGCTCAAGAGCGAGCTGGCGCAGCGACTGGTAGATAGCGCGCCAGCTCGCGCCGCCAATGAGATGCGCGATGTCGAGCAGGTGGCGCGCCAGGCGCTGAGGGAAGTGCGCGAGGCCGTCGCCAGTTATCGCCAGCCAACACTCGCGAGCGAGCTGCGGGGCGCGCGCGAGATGCTAACGGCCGCCGGAATCGCGTGCCGCGCTGACTATGACGCGGGCGCTATCGGTGGGCTCTCCGCGGCGGTCGAGAGCGTGCTGGCATGGACGGTGCGCGAAGGCGTGACTAATGTCATCCGGCACAGCGGCGCGCGCCAGTGTACCATTCGCGTCGCCCGCGACGAGCAGGGCATCCGCGTTGAGGTGACGGACGACGGCAAGGCGGCATCCGCCGACAAGAGCGGCAATGATGGTAATGGTCTGCGTGGCCTCGCCGAGCGGGCGGCGGCGCTGGGTGGTAGTTTCGCGGCGGGTCCGGTGGAGGACGGCGGCTTCCGGCTGGAAGTCACCGTGCCGCTTACGCCGAGCGCGCGCGACTCGCAGACCATCCCAGACGCGAGCGCTCAGAAGACCATCGCCGCGAGCCAGCCATAAACCCAGGCCGCATGCTGGCGCGCCGGATGGATCGCGCCGCTGGCGTCGGGGAAGTCGTGGCGCATGATGAGGTCGTCCAAAGTGATTTCCACGCCCGCGTTCTTGAGCAGGGCAAGCGTGGCGGGGTTGTTGCCAGGGGGCGAGATATGGAGCGCGGACGGCTGGGAGCCATGCGACGCGCGCGCGACCGCTAACCGCCACGGCGCATCCTCGGCGCTGAGCGCGACCAGCAGCGCGGCGGCGGCCTCGTCACTCCGCGCCACCCATGCGCCCAGGCGGAGGCCCACCAGCGGGCTTTCCAGCGTCCGCGCCAGCAGATATCCCAGCACGTCGCCTTCCGCATCCTCCACCAGATAGAGCCATGTCTCCGGCTCCCGCAGCACCCCCGCCAGCAGCGGCATGCGGTCGCCGCCAAAGGCTGCCAGATCGAGCGACGCCACACGCGCGATGGCGTCGGACGAGGCCAGGCGCCCGCGCAATGCGCCCGCCGTTGCGCGCAGCCAGTCGAGTTTCAGTGCGCCGACGGATGCCTCGGCGTAGTATGATGGTTCGCAGTCAACGAAGCCGACACTGCGATAGAGCGCTCTGCCGTCTTGCGTCGCGTCGAGCCAGACGGTCCGCACTCCTGTGGCGTGTTGCCACTCGAGCGCGGCGCGCATCAACAGGCGGGCCAGCCCGCGGCGCTGATAGTCGGCGCGGACGACGACGTTGCCGATGACGCCAGTCGGCTCGGCGGCCAGCGCACCGACAACCGCGATAGGGGTGGTGGGCGTTGTTCCATCGGCAAGTGGCTGGTCAAGCGCGCCCGCACGAATCGTGAGGAAGCGGCCACCGTCCCACGCCAGCAGGGGCCGTAGCAGCCGCTCGCCGCGTTCCCACCACTGCTGCTGGATGCGCAGCGCCGCCAGCCCGGGGATATCGGCGACGGTGGCGATATCAATGCGCGGCGTTGTGGTCACATAAGCCTCCAGGGGATATGTCTCGATAATGTCATGGTAGCACAGAGGACTACCCGGCTGCTATCGACCGTACTCCGGCGCGGGCTTGTCGTTACGGCGGCCGCTAGCTCATATTCTGGCGTATCGGTCAGGTCATTTCCCCACCCCAGGGTCAGGAGTTCGCATCCGTAATTCGGTGTAGTGGGCACTCTCGCTGCCTGCCCTGGCATCGTTTATGCTTTGATTGGTGTGGCGAATCAGCAACCCGGCACAGGGCATTGTTCCCCGTCGCGAAGGAGGCGGAGCGTGTCCACGCGGCTCCGAGTATCAATAGCAGGGGTCGAGTATTCACCGGATCAGGTGGTGGGCGGATATAGTGCGGAGGCGGTCGTGCGTTCAGGTGAATTCACTGGAAGCGCGAATGGATATGTCTGGAGGGATGACGGATGATTTGGGCGCGAGGCACTCATTACTGGCTCTGGTTTGGGATGTTTGGCGGCTTATCGTGCGCCGTGATATTGCGGACGCGCGGCGTACCCGACCCTGAGTCGCTCTGGTTATTGATCACCGGCGCGGTGGGGGTGGTGCTGGGCACTGGCAAGCTGGCGCTCCGATACGCGCGCCCATACGATACCGTTATTGGGCTGGTGTTCACGTCATTGGGCATACTCGGCCTGCTGCATAACATGGGCTACATTGTCGTGCCCTCGAACGCCAACTCGGTTGATACCGCGAATACGGTCAACCAGACAGCGATTCTTGGCCTGAGTCTGGTGCTGCCCTACGCGCTAATTCATACCCTCCTGGGAGTGACCTCGCTCAGCCACGGCCTGCGCGCGGGGAGAGCTGGCGCCGCCACTGAGACGCACAGTCGAGCCGCTTGAACCGTTTGCTCCATACATAGCGAAGATACCCACCTTCATCGCATTGTGAAGGCGGGTACCTTCATCCTCAATTGCCTGGTTGCAGACGGAGCGGGCTAGATGTAGCCCAACCAATACCCCCTACGAACCCCTACGACACGAACTGGCTCTCGCAACCGCTAGCAAGTCGCCTGAGCGCCAGCCCCATCCCCCTGTGATGCGCCAGACGATTGTCTGAGTCTCCGTGCGCATTTTTACTGGGCTGGCGCCGAAAATTCATCGCACCGAACGAAAAGCTGCCTGGCCGTGGCGCCGTTTTTGCGAGGCTGTAGTACCGAACTGACAGAATGTGGTGAGAAGACACATGATGTGCTGCCAGTTCGCGAAGGAGGCAGACATGGCTCACACGATGGATGCGCCAGCAGAGGCTCCAGTATCGGAGCGGCAGAAGCGGAGGAGCCGCACGTTGAGGTAGGCGCGCTGGGATGCGCGAAGGGTATGTTTGGAATGTTTGGAGGCATGAGTGATGTTGTCGGTGCGAAGCGTACACTATTGGCTCTGGTTTATTCTGTTCGGCGTGGTATCAAGCCTCGTGCTCTTACGGACGGTAGGACAGCTCGACTCCGAGACCATCTGGCTGCTGCTGACGGGCCTGCTGGGGTTGCTGCTTGGTCTGGGTGGGCTGGGGTTGCGGCTTGCGCGCCCATTTGACCTGATCATCGGGCTGCTCTTCACGGGGGTGGGCCTGCTCGGTCTGCTGCACAACCTGGGCTACAATCTCGTCCCGGCGGATGGCAGCGCGGCCAACGCGGTGGATCAGACGGCCATCATCGGGTTGAGCCTGGCGCTCCCCTATGCGCTGATCCACACGATGTTGGGCCTGACCTCGCTGAGCCATGGCCTGCGGACGCGGGCAAGCAGACCCGCTGTCGTGGTCGAGCCAGTCAGCACCGCCGCGTAGACAATCTCCACGCCATTCCCTCTCGGATGGACGCCCGCCTTCACCGCGTTGTGAGGGTGGGCGCTCGCGTTCGCATACAACGGCTACTGGTCTATCAGCGCCCGCGCCACCTCCGGTACATCCGCCAGCGCGACGATGCGCGTCTCGCCGCTCCGGCGCACCCGCAGTTCCGCGCCGCCCGCCGCCAACGAACGCGCGCTCACCGTGATGCGCACCGGCATGCCCAGCAGGTCGGCGTCGGTGAACTTGACGCCCGCGCTCAGGTCGCGGTCGTCGTAGAGGGTGGACTCCGCCCCCAGCGGCGCATAGAGCGCCTCGGCAGCCGCGCGCGCCGCCGCGTCATTGCCCGCCGCCAGCAACGAGAATGCATACGGCGCGACGCTCGACGGCCAGATGATCCCGGCGTCGTCGTGATGTTGCTCCAAGATGCACGCCAGCAGCCGCGTGATGCCGAGGCCGTAGCAGCCCATCACCAGCGGCTGTGTCTCGCCCTGCTCGTCGCGGAAGGTCGCGCGCATCGTCGTACTGTACTTCCATCCCAGCTTGAAGGTGTTGGCCGCCTCGATACCGCGCCGCGTCTCAAGCGTCCCGCCACAGGTGGCGCAGCGGTCGCCCGCCGTCACGCTGGCGATGTCGCCGGTCAGGTCGGCGCTGAAGTCGCGCCCATAGCTGACGCCCGCCAGATGGTAGTTCGGCTCGTTCGCGCCCGCAATCAGATTGGTCGCGCCGACGACCGACTCATCGGCCACCAGCGTCGTTGGCGTATCCAGTTTCAGCCCGACCGGCCCAGCGTAGCCCGCCACCAGCCCGTGCACCGCCGACTCCTCCGGCGCGAGCGCGCGTACCGACTTCACCCCCAGCAGATTGCGCAACTTGATGTCGTTCACCTCGCGGTCGCCGCAAATCAGCGCCAGCACCAGCCGCTCGCCCGTCGTGTAGAAGACCGCCTTGAGCGTCTGGTCCGCCGCGCAGCCAGCGGCCTCGCAGAGCGCGGCGATGGTGGTCGCGCCCGGCGTATGCAGCCGACGGAGCGGCGCGGCCTCGCCCTGGGCCGCTGCCTCGCGCGCGGCGACGGCGACCTCCTGGTTGGCGGCGTAGCCACAGTCCGGGCAGACGAGCAGGGTATCCTCGCCGCCCTCGGCCAGCAGCATGAACTCGTGCGACTCATAGCCGCCCATGATGCCCACATCCGCGCCAACCATCAGCACCGGCAGCCCGACCCGGCGGAAGATGGCCTCGTAGGCGGCGACAATTTGCTCATAGGTGGCGTCGAGGTCGGCCTGGGAGGCGTGGAAGCTGTAGCCGTCCTTCATCAGAAACTCGCGTAGGCGTATCAGGCCGCCACGCGGACGCGGCTCATCGCGGAACTTGGTCTGTATCTGAAAGACCAGTTGCGGCAACTGCCGATACGATGTGATGACCGAGCGCGCCAGGTCGGTGACGGACTCCTCATGCGTCATCGCCAGCACCATCGCCCGTCCGCCCGCGTCGTCGAAGCGCGCCAGCTCGCTGCCGATGGCGTCGTAGCGCCCGCTCTCGCGCCAGAGTTCCGCCGGTTGCACAACCGGCAGCAGCAGCTCCTGCCCGCCGATGCGCTCCATCTCCTCGCGCACGATGGCCTCGATGCGCCGGATAGCCCGGTAGGCCAGCGGGGTCAGGCTATAGATGCCCGCCGCCAGCCGCCGCGCCAACCCGGCGCGCACAATCAGCCGGTGGCTCGGCAGTTCGGCCTCCGCCGGGGCCTGCCGCTGTGTTCGCAGCATCATCTGTGACATGCGCATGATCGCTCTCCTTTCAACCCATCGCGGAAATGTTGCCAACAAAAAAAACACCCCGTCCATGCAAGGACAGGGTGTCGAAGACCTGCGGTACCACCTTTGCGAGCCGCGAGAACGCGGCCCCTCTGCCGCACGCCACAGCGATAGATATCACCATGGGATGCGCGGCCCGTGATAACGGTGGGCCACCGGGACGGCTCGACGCCGCCAGCTCAGGAGTGGGTTCGCCGTCGCGCTGGCTACCGGTCTCGCACTACCCGACCGGCTCGCTGCTCGCCGCGCTCGACGGTTACTGGTCTCCCTCAGCTTCTTCGCGTTCTTTTGTTGTTGCGCGCAGTATATTCCCGCCAGCGCCACATGGTCAAGCCTGATGACATGGTATGCTTGCAACGTGTGACTTAGGCGTTTCAGGAGAAGTGAGTGGGCAACTGTGACTGAGAGCTATCCAACTGATCGCGCGTCCCTTGAGCGTGACTGCGATATCCAGTATTTCATTGCGACTGGCCCGGGCGGGCAGCACCGCAACAAAGTGGAGACGGGCGTGCGGATGACGCATCGCCCCACGGGCATCGTCGTCACCGCAACGGAGCGCCGCTCGCAGTATGCCAATCGCGAGGCTGCCTACGAGCGCATGGCCGCGAAGCTGGAGGAGATGCAGCGCGTCGTTGAGCCGCGCATCCCGACGAAGCCCAGCGCCGGCAGCCGCGAGCGCCGTCTGGACGAGAAGCGCCGCGCCGGGGAACGCAAACGCGACCGCCGCGCATCGCTGCCGGATGAGTAAAAGGGAAAGATCACATGGAAGCGGAAGACGAGGCCCGTCGCCTGGGACTAGATCCCGCACATCTCTCGCCGCTCGGTAGGCGCCTACTCGAGTTACGGGCGCAGGCTATCGCTGCTGGCGAGCCGCTTCTCACGACTTGGGAAGAGTTGGACGCGGAGATCGCCGAGCGTCGCGGTGGATATGAAAGCCCGCGCAGGCGGGCTTTGTGGCCGAAGGCCCATAGGGCTGGTGCGCGAGCCGTCAGGCTCGGAGGGCGCGGCCTTAGCCGCCAACCGCAGTCTGGCCACGTACGACTCCGTTACTTGCTGGTGCGCAGGAAGATGCGGCGCAGCAGCCAGCCGAAATAGCCGAGGCCCCCGAGCAGGAAGATGGCGCCCGCCACACGACCCGCCAGCGTTCCCAACTGGAAGAGATCGATGTTCCAGACGGGCGCGAAGGCGGCAGTATAGACCACGGCGAGGACAAGGAGCGGCAGCACCGTCAGCACGATTGCTACCGCAAAGCGCTGTGATACCAGCCCGACGAGCACCGGCAGAATCAGAATTGCCACCGAGGCGACGCTGGGGTAGACGACGCCGAACGGCAGGAAAACGACGTTGAGTATGGTGCTGACCATCGCCAGGCCTTCAAGGATGACCAGCACGCCCAGCACGATCAGCCGGATAATGTCACTCTGGCCCGTCGTCAAGTTACGCATCTTGGCCTCCTATTCGCTCTACCGCTCTCTGCTGAGAAATGACACTCTCGTGACAATAGACGCCTGTCATAGGTACGCCGCCCCTGCCGCTGCCCGCCGCCAGAGGGCTGCTTCCGGCGCGGGGCGAGCGCCCGAGGGGGCGGGTACTCCCGCGCCGGGCAAGGGACTCATGCCGGGCAGCCCCAGCGCCAGCTCCACCGCTTTGGCGATGACCTTGTAGCCGGTGTTCGTTGGGTGAATGTCGGGGAGTCGTGAATCGCATATCCAGGTGTAGTTGCAGATATTGGCCGCCATGTTTGCATCGCCGCCAAACGCCCCATAGATATCGACCACCGCAATCTTGAACTGCGCCGCATCCGCCGCGAGGTGATCGTTCAACGTATGCACGAATTGCGCGGAGTCCGGGCACTCTTTGGCGTAGGGATTGTAGTAGTTCAACAGGTGCAGGTCGCCATTATTCGCGTTGGTCCGGCTTTGCAGCGCGTTGACCAACTGTGGCAGGATCACCTTCGTTAGATTGGCGTCCATGCGGGCGAGATCGATATCCACATTGGGACTGACGGTGCAGGTGAACTGGTCCCAATCGGGTATCACATCGTTCGAGCCGATCTCCAGCGTAATCGGGCTGACGTGGCCGCGATTGGCCTCTTTCTTCAGGAAGTCCACCGCCGCCGTCAGTTGCGCGCCGGTATACGAGCCATGGTGGGCGAAGCGGCCAACGCATCCACCGTGGATGAAGGTGTCCGTCGTCTCACCAGCACAGGCATAGTTGACGATACCGGAGACATCAATGAAGTGGAGATCATTGAAGATATCGTCGGCGAAGCCAGCGCTAAAGTCGAGGTTGGGCTGGAAGCCGAACGAGAGCGAGTCGCCGAGCGCCATGTAATAGTGCGGGCCGAGCGCCTCCGCGGGATTGTTCCGGCTCAACACGAGGATATCCGCGCCCACCAGCGCCGCGACCAGGACCACCGAGAGCGCCACCACTGCCAGAATGCTGGGGCCCCGAGCGCCAGAGCCGCCAGCCGACGCCGCATTGTCTCCAGATCGAGCCATGGAGCATTCTCCGATCACTCACACATTCACCAATCATGCGCAGTTGTCTTCTCGGTGAGACGTATTATGCCACCTTACGTCAAGCTGACGCCATTTTATGCACAGATGAGCTACGTTCGCCATATCGGGTAAGCGCGGGCGGCTGAAGCCGCGCCTATAGGCCTTCTGGCGATGGCCATAAAGCCCGCCTGCGCGGGCTTACAGACGCATAACCCACGCTGCATGCCGCATCAGTTTGCCCAAATATCAAGCAAAAGACATAAGTGCGCGTGGCGACGGATGAAGCGGCGCACCCACATGTCGAGTAAAACACAAAAAGTGCGATTCCACCCCGATGACCGCTTCCGGTCGCTGACACCCTGGTAGCAGCGTAGCATACAGGGCGGATGGTTGCATGGGGCCAGGTGGCGTCATCGCCGCGCAGGACGGAGCGATGGGACACACATCAGCACAGTAGGGCGTCAAGCTAAATGTCTGGCGCTTGCAGGCCGTGCATTCCGAGCGTCAGTGAGATTTCGCCGCCGTGGTGCAGCTCATGTTCGAGCACGTGCCAGACAACCCAGGTGCGCGAGAGGTCGTAGTGGTTGCCACGCCATTCGTGCGGGAACGTCTGACGCATATCGCCCGGCGTCCAGCGGTCGAGCAGATTCGCGACGAAATGCCAGCTACGGTCCAGACCGTTCACCAGCCCAGCGACATCGGTGGTCAGCGCGCCGGGTTCGTACCACACGCGCAGCGCGTCCAGTTCCTCGCCTGTCTCGCCGACAAAGTCGCCCAGCCAGAACGCCCGGCACTCGATGACATGCGCGACGAGCTCGCCGAGATGCGCTGCCCTGACGCCAGCCCGCAGCGCTGCCTGTTCCGCCGTCAGCGGAGCAATCGCCGCGCGGATGTGGTCGCGTAACTCCGCCACAGATCACCGAACGTCGCCAGGTCAAAGTCTTTCGCCATGCTGCTCCCGACATACACATACATTTCCACACAGGAACAATGTAACATGCCGCCTTCGTGTTTGGTTGCGGCGGTTCCGGCAATCGCTCGTCATCCGCGACACGAAGTGGCCTGCTTTGTATGCTGAACGCCGCCCGCCCTATACTATCGTAGTTGGATATTCCTTCGTGAGTATCGGAGTCCGCTTGCATGTCGTTGCCCCAGGCCATTCTGCTCTTTGTCATCGCGCTGATTGCGGGTGCGCAGAACTCGGTGGCGGGCGGCGGCAGTTTCCTGACGGTTCCCACCCTCATTTTTACTGGCATGCTCCCCATTCAGGCCAACGCGACCAACACCGTCGCGCTCTGGCCCGGCACGCTGGCGAGCATTCCCCCCTATCGCGACGCGCTCGATACCGAGCGACGGACGCTGCTGCTCTTGAGCGCGATCAGCGTCGTCGGCGGCATCCTCGGCGCGCTTATTTTGATCAACACGCCACAGAATGCCTTTCTGCTCATTCTGCCGTTCCTGCTGCTGGGGGCGACGATTCTCTTTGCCGTTGGCGGCCCGCTGACCGCGCGGCTGCAACGCTCTGGCAAGATGCGGCTGCCGCACTGGCTCGTATTGGCGGGCGTCTCATTGGCGCAATTCGTCGTCGCGCTCTACGGCGGGTTCTTTGGCGGCGGTATCGGCATTCTGATGCTGGCGACGCTGAGCCTGATGGGCATGCGCAATATCCACACGATGAACGCGCTCAAAGTGGTGCTGGCAGAGACAATACGTAACGTCGTCAGGTACGTACATAAACA
>CAVQGK010000008.1:0-79447 GCA_963712005.1 uncultured Chloroflexia bacterium
ATCACGCCGACAGCGCCTAACCCGCAGATGAACGCCAGCGCCAGCAGCAACACCACGCCAATAAAGACGGGTACCGGAACAGTATATCGCTGCTGCGGAGGCAGTGGCGATTCGGGCGGCTGCATGATGGCGCCTTTTCCATTCGCGGCGTTGGCATAGTGACGTGCCGATACTCTACGTCTGATCGGCTGATGCGTCAACTTGGTGGCTACTCGCTGCCAATGGCGATGTGACACTAACTAGTGATTTTGAGCATCACCCAAGACTCACGGACATTTGATGGCACCCAGAAAAAGATTGAACGCGAGGGCGAGTTCTGGCGCCCGTAACGCGGTGAGGATTGAACGTGTCGCCTACCAGGCGGCAGCGACGCAGGAAGCCATACGCAATACCATGCTCTCGATTCGGGATCTCAAAGCCGACCACGACAAGGTGACACGCGCCCGCTTACCTGCTGCGCGGGCAGCGGCGGGCAAGGTCTACTTTGTCGAAGTCGGCTGGAATGAGGCGTTCCTTGACGATCTCCTGGACGATCTCCTGGAGTTCCCCAACGGTCGACATGATGACCAGGTGGACGCCCTCTCGGGAGCGACGGCAATTGCGTAGACCTAGTTCCCGGCGAGCTTCTACTTCTGGGACAGTGACTAACCGTTTACGAGGGCTGGAGCCATCCATTCGGAATCATAGAGATTGTTGTCCCAGGTGTCTGCTTGGACCATATTGTTCCAGACAAACTTAGACGCGGTTGCCCGCATCAACGTCGCCGACGCGTAAGGCCCGGTCGATGTATGCCCATAGGGGTCTACAAGAGGACCCTGGATGGTGATGTCTACCTCTTGCACCCACGTTGCATGTGGCGACGTGTAGAAACCCTGGAAGCACGCAAAGACATTCGTCTTGATACTTTCCCGTGTCCAGGATGCAGAGATCTGGTCACCTAGCGTTGTTTGGATGAGGACGACTCCGGTAGTTGGGGTTGTCGTCACCTTCATACTTCCACTGCCGTCAATCGAACAGCTATTCACGTTGGCAAGATTCTGTGCCGTCGCTAGTTTCCGGTGTTCGGGTCAACGGTCGGTTTCGGTTTCGGAGTAGCGGTCGGTTTGAGGGATACCGTTGGCGAAGTGAATACTGCAAGGTAGCTTAACTGGCGAGACGGAGTTCGGCAAAGCGCGAGCGACGCGTGGGAGCAAACGGGATCTGTGCCAGCCAGTTGTCCAGCCGGAGGAGATTGAGTGCCACCGCCATCACGATTTGCTGCAAGTGAACTTTGGCCAAGCCCACATAGCGGGTGCGCCGCAGCCCTGTCATCCGGACCCCCTGGGCAAAGGTGCCCTCTATGCCTGCCCGCCGGTGATAGCGAACTTTCCAATCGGAGGTTGCCTGTTCGGCGCGCAAACGCTCGAGGGCAGTGTAGTCTGCGTCGACCCGGATGCTCAACTGTCGTGCCTGTCGAGCTGAACGGGTACACCGGGTCCGGACCGGGCATCGTTGGCAGACCGATCGCGAGAACTTGACCGAGATGACGGGATTGCCTGCGCGGTCATGGTACGGGGTCCAGGAGCGACTGCGCTGTCCTTGGGGGCAGGTAGCCTGCTGACGTGTCCAGTCGAGCTGAAAGTGGGTGATATCATAGCCCTGGCTCTCGCGTGCCTGCCAACTACTGTTCCCGCGCAGGGGGCCGACGACCGTGAGTCCCAGCTGGCGCTGGCTGTCCACCAACCAGCCAGCCTCAGTATAGCCTGCATCCACGTAGTGTTCTGTCGGCAAAAGATCACGCTCGAACAGCGCGTGCTCAATCGGTTGAGTCATGGTGACATCGGGCAAAGGGGCGGGTGTGGTTTGCACATCCGTGATGAGATGCGGGCTATCCGCGTCGCATGTCTCCGTCAAGTGGACTTTGTATCCTCGCCACTCCATGGACCGTTTGGTGGCAAAGCGGGCGTCAGGGTCGTAGGGGGATTCGAGTCGGTCTCCTGGTAAAGGCAGCTCGGCAGCAGTGCGCCACCGAAGCAGCTGCCCCTCGGGCCCCTGCTCACCGCGGTACTGTTGCTCCCAGACGCGGCGCAGCAGTTGCAGCGCCGGCAGGTCAGAGAGCCAGGGTAGCTCCTGGGCCTCGTCGACCTGCCTGAGCAGCGTCTGGCCGTCCCTGCCGACTACCTGAGCATACGCCTCACGTGTCTGTTTGGTTGGCGGGAGGCGGTAATCTTCAATGCGCTGGCTGTAGCGGTCGTACCACTCCAGGGGGACCCAGCTCTGCAGCCACTCGGGGACCACTTCGGCCAGGACATTGAGGGCATGCCGCAGCGTCTCCCCGACCAGTTCCAGCCGATTCAACGCGCGCACCGCCGCGAGTACATGCGTCGAATCGGTGCGCTGGCGTCCCCGGGCCCGGATCCAGCCATGCGCCTTGGCGACGCTGAGCAGGGTTGTGAGCAAGCGCTGCTCTGCCTCGCCAGCCACCAAGCGCGTGCGAAACTCGCTGAGCACGGAGAAGTCAAACCCGGGGTCGGTCAACTCCAGCCGCAACGCGTACTTCCAGTCAATCCGCGTGCGCACCGCATGCGCCGCCTGACGGTCAGAGAGATCTTCCATGAATTGGAAGACGGTCACCAGTGCCAGTCGCCACGGGGCCTCGGCGGGCTGACCATGGGTCGGAAATAAATCAGCGAACACGGCATCGTCGTAGAGGGTACCGAGCGTGTCCTGCAGGCGCAAGAGCGGGGCGTTCTGCGCAAAGATCGCCTGCGCGACACGGCGCGTTTCTTCAGGGATGGGAGGAATTCCCGCAGGTTTGAGCGACATTGGTGGACTCCTTCTTCTGGTGAGTTCAGCCTGTCTCGATACCAGGTCTTCACTCTACCTCATCGTCAGGGCACTCCACCTTTCTCTCATACGCCACTTCGCCAACGGTATCCGTAGGGCTTGCAGGCGCATGAGTTGCCTGAGTGTGCGGCTGCTGATGCGAGGCCGTCTGCCGAGGCGTAGAGGTTGATGCGGTCGCGTTGCCGAGGTTGTTGCTGACGGCGGCGCATAGTCCGCAGGTGCCACAGACAAGAACGACGACGACAAGCACTCCAGCAACCAATGCTGGAATACCCCACTTCTTGCTCTTGATGCGCTGGAAGAGGTTAGGAGCCGGAACAGGGAACTGGAACCGGAGTCGGTAAGGGGTCGACGCTGGGGATGTTGTCCATGAGGGGTTCCTTTCTTGAAGAACCGGGAGAAGAACAGCCTCTAGTGGTTCATTCGTTAAATGCGGAGCACTTTGGTCACGAAGGACACCGCGCGAGCGGAACGGAGCGGACGATGGCGGCGGCGCTGGCCCCAGACGAAGGGATGTTTCTGTGCTTGCCAGTACGCAGTAGCGGCGCCAATCGCGGCGACGACCTCCTCCCAGGTTTCGAAGCGGCGGCCCTTGAGCGCCAGCGAGCGTAAGACCTTGCACCAGGGTTCAATTAAGTTGAGGTACGCCGCATACTTGGGTTGGTAGACGAACTCCCAGCGGGGATGATGAATCTGGAACAACAGCAGATCATGGCAATGATGCATGTCGAGGTTGTCCAGGATCGCGGAGATGCGGTGCTTCTCCGCTGGAATCTGGTCATCGACCCAACTGAGGAAATCAATAAAATGCGTCTTGATCCGGCGCGGATAGCACTGCGTCCAGCAGTCGCCCGTCGTTTCCCACAGTGCCCCAAAGACGTAGCCCTTGGCGCGGCGTCCATAGTCAATCTCTTGCTTCGCGCGCTGGGCAGGACGCGCTTGCACATCCACGGCTTCCTGCCCAGGATAGCTCTTCGCCGCCACTGGCCCCATTTCGTCGATGTTCAGGATGACGCTGTCTGCGGATGGGTTCGCGCGGAGCGCTTCGATGCGCCCCTTTTTTCGGCGAACGCGGGATCGAGTCGCTCGCCAAACCAGGTTTCCTGCCGACGCCAGCGTAGTCCTTCCTCCTGCAAGATCTCGAAGATGCGCGTCTTCTTCAACGGGAGACCCACGACTTCATGCAGGTAGGTGGCGAGCCGCTCGAAGGTCCAACTGCCGAACGGTAAACCCAGGTCACTCGGTCGTGTCCGCGCCGTCGCCACCACGTGTGCCCGGTTCTCGGGCGTATACCGGGACGGTGCGCCTGAGCGCGGCGCGTCGTTCAACCCGGCGAGTCCCTGCACACTGAAGCGCTTGAACCATTTGCGGACCACATTCGTGCCACAGCCCAGTTCGTCGGCAATCTGGGAGATGGTCTTGTCCTGGCTGGCAAGGTGGATGATCTGTGCGCGACGCACCAACCGGATGGAGGCGGTCTGCGACCGCGCCAGTTTGCCAATGACACGTGCTTCCTCCTCGGTCATCGCACGCAATCGCAAGGGAGGATACATCACTGCCTCCTGTCTGTTTGGCTGGGTTGCTCCTCTTTATCTTAGCATACATTTAACGAATGAACCACTTAGTGGTCTATCCGGCAAGTTCATGGTAGAGTGAAGCATCTCGGTTGAGGAGGTGTTTCATGGGCAAGCGGTTGGACCTGGCACAGGTGCGTGACTTGACGGAAGAGGAGCGGCAGCAGGTCAAACGACTGGCGCACTCCCGTACCGCACCTGCACGGGCTGTGGAGCGGGCGCGTGTGGTGCAGGCAGCGCTGGCGGGCGAGCAGGTCGAGGCGATTGCTGCGCACCTCGGCTTGGCACGCAACACCGTCTATCTGTGGCTGCATCGCTTTGAGGCGAAGGGGCTGGCCGGACTCGAGGATGCGCCGCGTGGTGGCCGTCCGCCCACCTACAGTCGGGAACAGGTAGGGGAAATCGTGGCGACGGCGCTGACCGATCCGCAGACCTTAGGCTTGCCGTTTGCGTCCTGGACGCTCGACCGGTTGGTGGCGTGCCTGAGGGAGTGCAAGGGGATTGCCATGAAGCGCAGCCGAGTCAACGAGGTCTTGCTGACCGAAGGCTTGCGCTGGCGTCAGCAGGAGACGTGGTTTGGTGAGCGGGTCGATCCCAACTTCGCGGCCAAAAGAGTTCATATCAGGTTGTCAACCAACCGTCACCGGTGACGGTTGGTTGAGTAAGGTAGGATCGTAGGTTTGGCCCGTGCGCAGCAGGTGGTAGATGACCCGCAGCAGCGCCCGGGACAGGATGGTAAGGGCCTCCTTCTTGCTTCTGCCGCGCTCGAGGAAGTGGTGGTAGCGCCTGCGCCACTCGGGTGCACACCGGGCAGCCACCAGGGCTGCCAGATAGAGGGCATGGCGCAAGGCACCGGGGCCGCGTTTGGAGAGATGCTTCTGCCCGACAAATGCCCCACTCTGGCAGGTGCGTGGGTTCCAGGCCTGCGTAGGCTACCACCGCGTCGACCCGACTGAACCGCAGGACGTCGCCCAACTCCGCGCGGATGGTGGCCGCCCCCTGCGGGCCAATGCCGGGGATGCCCTGCAGGCGCCGGGCATCCGCATCGTCGCGCAGCACCTCTTGAATGGCCGCCTCCAGCTCGGCGATCTGGGTGTGCAGATGGCGCACCTGCCCAACGAAGGTGCGCACCACCAGGCTGCGGGCGGCAACCGCCCGCGAACTGGCGGCTGAGCGTCGCGCCGCCTGCTGCAGGAGCGCAACCTCTGCCTCACCCCACCGCCCGTTGCTCGCCTGTTGGGCGACAAGCAGCACGGCGTCGGTGGGGGCAGGGGCGAGCACTGCGGCGCTAGGGTAGGCCTCCAGCAGGTGTAAGGCCGCCGGCGCGCCCAGATCCGCCTCGCCCGGCAACTGCCGCAGGAGCGGCACAAACTCGGGGAACAGGACCACCAGTTCGTCGTGCAACCGCTGGCGGGCCGCGGCCCGTGTCTGAACCAGGTCACGCCGGGCACGCGTGAGTGCCCGCAAGGACTGGACGGTCTCGGAGGGGAGGGTGCTGGGCCGGGCGAGTCCAGCCAGCAGGCCGCGCGCCAGGGCGTGGGCGTCGATCCCATCGGTCTTGGCGCGCAAGCCCAGGCTGCTGGCCCAGGAGGCGGTCTGCCGCGGGTTGAGCAGCAGGACGTGGTAGCCCGCCTGGGTCGCGGAAGTCGTAGAGCGGCTCCACAGCGTTCCCGTGGCCTCCATCCCAATCACCGTAGCCGCTGGTTCCGCCCAGCTCTGCAACCACTCCTGCACGCGCGCGTAGCCCTCGACGCTCGCCTCGATCTTGCTCGGCTTGAGCCGGATCGCTCCGCCTGGGGCTTCGAGCGCACAGACGACATGGGTTTGCTTCGCGACGTCAATGCCGACGACACAGCGCGTCTCCCCTGATCCCATGGCCCTTCCTCCGCGTGTTTGCACGTAGCAAGGCACTGGCCTCTCGGCCACGGTCCCCTTGTCTATAGTGACTTACTCCTCGCACCGCGCGCGCGGGGTGGCGAAGTGAGTTCAACCATCGAACCGTACGGATTCGAGAGGCAGGCGCGGTCGGCTTTTTAGGTCGGTCGCCACCGCCGACGGGGGACCCGAAGACCGTCACCTGCTACGTCCCATGTTAGATACCACGTTGGTACCAATATACAAGGGGGCGATAGAAGCGCTCTACGTACAGCCGCCGGAGGGGAGTGCTGTCGTGTGTCTGGATGAGATGGGCCAGGGGCGGCCAGGGCTGAGCCGGCCAGCGCGCCGTGGTGACGGCTCCGCGTCAGGAACCGTCACGCCGCCCAGCGGGCCGCGCCCGACAAGAGATCGACTACGGCCGCCGCGAGAGCGGCTACGTGTTTGGCGCCTTCTGTCCGGCAACGGGTGACGCCTTCACGGCTCCCTATGCGGGGCGCACGATTGCGAACTGGGTGGACTTCCTGGAACAGGTAGATGGCTGGCTGCCCGCCACGGTGGGGCGGGTCTACGCCGTGTTGGACAACCTGAGTACCCACCGGGCCGTGGATGTGCTGCTCTTCCAACTGACCCATCCTCGTTGGGAGTTTGTCTTTCAACCAACCTATGCGGCGTATCTCGACTTGATCGAACCCTGGTGGAAAATCCTGCGGTCACTGGCCCTCAAGGGGCGTCGTTTCGAGAGTTGGGCCGAGATCTGCCGGGCCGTGGAGGCGGCCACCACCTACTGGCAGGCGCACAAACATCCCTTTCTCTGGGGCCAGCGGCGACGCCATCGCCCACGCCGCGCTCCAGGAATCGCTCGCTTACCGGCAGTTCCGTGAACTTGCCCAGATAGACCACTAAGTTTTACAACCGCACATACGCGAAGTCTGGCGAAGCGGCTCCGCGCTGCTGGTAATGGCTGCGCATGGCTAGCGCCTGCTTGTAGCGTCGCCAAGTCGACCAATGCCAGAAGAACGCTGGGCTGATGGGATCAAGGCCGCCAGTAGAACGCAAGGATGCGCCTGAGTTCGGGCACGGAGAGGGGCACGATCGGCACCAGACGGCCGTCAGTCGCTGGCGGGTCCGACCCGATGGCGGAATCTGCCGTCGACCCGTGCCGACTCCTCCTATCCACCAGACGACCGAGGAGTCCGGTGAGCCCGGCGTCCAGGAACGCATGCACCCACCGACGGACAGTCCGGCGGCAGCGGCCCCACGCGTGGGCGAGCGCGGGGACGGACCAGCCACGCGCGGACCACAAGACAACCTGTGCGCGCCGCGCCCGGTGTAGATCGCCGCCGACCTGCCAACGACGTAACTCCCGCCGCTGGGCGGGTGTGAGCGAAGGGATCCGGAGCATAGGCCACCTCCTCGCCAACCAGGTGGCCCGCAAGATTTCCGCCATTCACGTCGGCAACTGCGGTTGGAGTATTAGTAATGACGCTGGCGCTCGTGGCATGTCTGAGCATGCTACCTGACGCGCATGCCACAGCCGCAGGGCGCCCCTAGCGTTCCGTATGGCAAACCGGTTCCTCCCAGCGGCAACATTAGCTCAGTGCGCTATGGTCCGGCGGCTGGAACGCAGCAGGTGTCTGGGCGCACTAGCACGACTTCCCAACCAAATATCAGCCCGTACTGCCTTGCGCATGTGTATGCTTGGAAGCAGACCTCAACACAGATAGGCGCCTACTCCTACACTGATTGCACGCCAGGCGCTTACGAGATCGAGCAGACCATCTGGTTCGACCATTGTACGCTCTACATTGGTGGATGCGCGATCTGGAGCAACGTCACCTCCCGCTCCTGTGACACTGGTACCGGTGGCGTTTATGCGGAAGCCTACTGCCCTCCCAACCCGGCGTATAACTTTTACATAAACGGCATCGGCTCCGGTTGGCTGATGCGAGCGCACCTCCAGAGCTGCTCCGATTTCATTGGCTATGGCTGGGCCTGTGGCTGGACCGAGTGGGACGTGCAATTCTGATGTGGCGTAGTGTATGATGTGCTCACGACCGGCAAGCAAACGGGAAAGAAGGACGTGAGTACATGGTGAAGATCCACCTCATTCGCACGACTCGGTCAACGCGATCGAGCCGTGCGCTCATCGCGGCGGGGCCACCGCATCCCGAGCGCATCGTCAAGCAGCCACCCACGGAGAGCAGCCAGAGCAGCCGAGGCAAGGTCGTCTATGGTCCTGGCGCTGGAACACCCGTAATGCGCATGCGGAATCATCGGCCAGGGCTGGTGAACGTGACGCACTGGGTCTCGCTGCCTTTCGGCTGGGCGCTTGCAATTGAGGGCAAGCACCGCGAGCAGCGCATAAGAGAGCAGAGGCGCCTCGATGCATAGAGGAGATCGCGCAACTTTCCACCCCACGTGCTAATACCCGATTGCTGCTCCAGGGCGAACAAGTTATAGTCATATTAGTTGCGTACGACCAGACGCTACGCGGTGTGGTCAGAGGCACCCTCGCAGGAGTCGACGAATATGGCCTCGTGATTGATCAAGGGAGCAATGGCTCGGTCTTCATCACGTGGAGCAGCGTGCGCACGGTGCTCAAACTCCCCACGCAGCAACCGTGAGAAACCAGCGGTTCGGCTGACCAGCCTCCCTGCAAGGCGTTCGCAGAGGTATCCGCAGAGTGTGCGGGACACCCGGTGCAATTGTTACACCCCACTTCGCTCACTCCGCATCTTTAGCGTCTCAGCATCACACAAGCAAACAGGCGAGCGCCACAATAGAGCAGCGCTGGGGCGCTCAAGGAGCGGGGGAACAGGACAACGATATACCGCCTATGTGTCAAGGATCATATGGCCCGGTGTCCTCCAGGGGAATGTGCGCCTCGCTGCGGCGCGCCGCGTCCGCTGCCCAGGCTTCGGGCAGATACAGCGCGCGGTCGAGAAATGCCGCTCCGCGGGCGCTGGCGTAGAGCAGAAACACCCCAATCTGCTGATTCTCGCGCCGCCCCGCGGTTCCGCTGTACTGGCGAGCGACGCCGGCCGACTTGCTTCCCTTTTTCACGAAGCCCGTCTCATCCACCACTAGCACACCACGGACCGGATCCCCCAGGTGGTCGACGACGTACTCCCGCAATGCGTCACGCACCGCCTCGGCGTCCCAGCCGGCATCCGTAAAGAGCCGTTGGACCCCTTGGGGTCCGGACTCTCCCAGGGCTTCAGCCACTTGCCAGCTGTTGCGCCGCTCGACCGGTCCCAGCACTCCCGCCAGATAGCGTCGGGCGCGTTCGCGCATCTCCCGCCGATGGAAGGCGCCGCCAATCCGTGCGTGGACCTCGTCGAGTGACTGCATCACCCCTGTCGCCTCATCCTGTGGCTCATCTGTCGCCATCTTCATCCTCCCACCTCCCACCTCCCACCTCCCACATGGTCTCTTGGGAAGTGTACCGTCTTGTTTCACTAACCGTCACTGTAGTACTAGGCGTGGCTCAGTGTAAGGACGACATTCCCCGTCTTCTGCTCCGTTTCGACATACCGGGTCGCCTCAACTACGTCCTCCAGCGGGTAAGATCGGTCGATAACCGCCCGGTACTTACCGGCCTCGATGAGCTCTTTGAGGAGGAGGACGTCCTGTTTCGTGTAGCGCGGTGGAAGCGAGAACCGCACGTGCTTGTCGCCGATCCGCGAGGTCCACTGCGCCAAGAGGAGATTCTTGAGTCCGTCTGTGGCGAGGTAGCTGCCGCCCGGCTTCAGTGAGCCTCGGCACCGCCGGAACGAGAGCTTGCCGACGGCATCGAAGATGACGTCATACGTCTCGCCGTTCTGGGTGAAGTCTTCCTGCGTGTAGTCGATGACCCGGTCGGCTCCGAGCGCTCGCACCAGCTCGAGGTGCTTGGTGTTGCACACGGCCGTGACGTCGGCGCCGAAGGACTTGGCGAGCTGCACTCCGGCGGTGCCGATCGCCCCGGACGCGCCATAGATGAGCATGCGCTGCCCCGTTCGGGGATCGGCCAGTCGCAGGCACCACAGGGCATTGAGTCCTCCATCGCAAATCGTCGCGGCCTCCTCGAAGCTCATACCGGCCAGCATGTGCGCGATGCGGGCGCTCTCCCGCAGGCAGATGAACTCCGCATGTGCCCCGAACCTGAACCCACTGGTGCCGAAGACGTGGTCGCCAACTGCGAATTCGGTGACGGCTGCGCCAACGGCTGCGACCTCTCCCGCCAGCTCGGTGCCGAGAATCCGCTGCCGCGGTCGGCGGATGCCCGAGATGAGGCGGCTGATGACCATGACGCCGAGGCCGCTCCGTCGGTTGGCTTCACGAGTCGCGCAGTCCGCCCGGGTGACCGTCGTGGCGTGGATCTTGACGAGGACTTCGTCCTCCTTGGGGACGGGCCGCTCGACCTCTTCGATGCGCTGGACCTCTGGAGGCCCGTACCGGTCGTAGACAACTGCTCTCATGACGCTCCCATCCTTCTGTCGTGTGGCTGCGAGCCGGATCGGTCCGCCGTGCTTCCACGTCCGCCCTGCTCGATAGCGCTCCGCGGGGATGCACTACAACTCATTACGTGTACCCGAGGGGCCGTGCACACCTGACCGTGCGTGGACCTGCTGTGCGGATCCGCTGACGATGTGTGGGCATCCATGAAAGCCTCGTGCAGCGCGTCAGGCAGCATCTAGGAGCCTCTCGAGGCCGTCGAGGATAAGATCGAGCCCGAACTCGAACTCTTCCGCATAGTCGTAGCCGGGCTTCATGGCGCGCTCGCTGATCATCTCGGCGAGATGCGGGTACTCTTCGGCGTGGAGCTGCCCGAGGAGGTCTCTCCGCGAACACTGCATTTTCCTCTGAGGTGTGGTACGGCAAGTTCATCTGCTGCAGTGCAAAGCCATAGATGTAGCCGTCCAGGACGGAGAACGCGTGGGCGGCCATGTCGATCGTGAAGCCGGCCTCCCGAAGGCTGCCAATCACCGAGTTGTGATGTCGTAGGGTCGCGGGACCGGGTTTGGTCCGCGACTGCATCAGGCTGGTCGCCCAAGGGTGACGCAGCAGGACGTCGCGGACCGAGATGGCGCGCTGACGCATGGCCGTCTTCCAGTCAGCGCGCTCGGACGGCAACGTGATCTCGCTGAACACGAGATCGACGATGCCATCGAGGATGTCATCCTTGTTGGCGATGTGGTTGTAGAGCGACATCGCCTCGACGTGGAGTTCCTCTCCGATCTGGCGCATGGTGAGTGACTCGATCCCACCACTGTCGGCAAGAACCAGAGCGGCGCGCAGCACACGCTCTCTGTTCAAGGGAGCGCGGCGCTTGGCGCTAAGGTCGGTTTGGGTGGCCACTGGCATCCTCCTCCGTCGGCTGACTGACTCTCGCGTAGACGGCATGTTGCGTTCTGCCTCTTGACAAAGCTTACGCCATAAGTCTATACTTACACCATAAGTTTACAACGTAAGTTCAAGAAGTTCAAGGAGAAAATACGATGACCTCGGTGACTTCACCCAAGCGCCTCGCGCGAATCGCCGGCGTCCTCTATCTGCTCGTCGGCATCTTCGGCGGCTTTGCCGAAGGATTTGTGGAACCCAAGGATGTACGCTGCCGGCAACGCGGCGGCCACGGCTGGGAACGTCGTCGCGAACGCCGGACTTGTCCGTCTGGGCGTCGTCTCCGACCTGTTGGATCAGACAATCTTGGTCTTCCTCGGACTGACCCTCTACCTGCTGCTCAAGCACGTGAACAAGAGCGTGGCCATGGCAATGGTCGTCCTCGTCGCAATCGGGGCCGGCATCGTATGCCTCAACACGGTCTTCGAGTTTGAGGGCTTGCGGGTCGCAACCGGTGCAGTCAACCTGGCCGCCTTCGGCACCGCGGGTTCGAATGCCCTGGTGCTGCTCTTGCTCGACACCCAGCACTATGGGATCTTCATCGCGCAGATCTTCTTTGGCCTGTGGCTGGTGCCGCTGGGGTATCTCGCCTACAAGTCAGCAGGGTGGTTTCCCAAGTGGCTGGGCGTCCTGCTCATCGTGGGGGGCGTCTGCTACCTCGTGGACTTGCTCGCGCAGTTCCTGGTCCCCGACTTTGGCCAAGAGATCCATACCTTCATCGTCATCCCGTCAGCACATCGCGGAGATCTCGATGGTCGTCTACCTGCTCGTGATCGGCGTGAGGACCCCAAAGCCAGACGAACGCATCCCCGCCGCGGCGGGAACGCTACCGCACATCGACGGCGGCCCCCCTCCCGGCCAGCTCCTGTCTCACTAGCGGCGGCTGCTGGCTGAGGCGCTGAGCTGCCCGCCCGGTCCGGACGGTGAAGCTCCCAAACCGACGTGTCCGACGTAACGACGATGCGGTGGACCATCGGCATCGCCAGTGCCTAATCGATCGTCGGGCGCATCGCGGTCGAGCTGGCGAAACCTTCATCCGCCAAGCGCAGGACGGGGAAGCGGCTGCTATCCCGTAACAGAGGGCTGTGAGGTGTCCAACTTTAGGGGCGCAGTTCAGGGGTTGTGAAACGCCCTCTATGGTTCTTAGCTTTGCGCGGGCGCTCTCTCGAACCGCCCAGTCTATTGTCAGGTTTGCTTTAACTGCCTGCACAAGCTCGCGGGCAATGGCTTTCAGCGTCTCATCTCCCAGCACCTCTGACCTGCGCCCCAAATAGGTACTCAGCGGATGTGAGACAATCTCTTCGGAGAGAAGGGAGCGGCACATGCGCAGAAGTCGGTTCAGCGAAGAGCGAATTATCGGGATCCTGCGGCGGGTCGAGAACGGTCAGCCACTCGTGGAGGTCTGCCGGGAGGAAGGCATCAGTGACGCGACCTATTACCGCTGGAAAGCGTAGTATGGCGGCCTCGAGGTCAATCAACTGAGACGGTTACGACTCGTAGAAGAAGAAAACCGCAAGCTCAAACAGATCGTCGCCAATCTCACACTCGACAATCAAGCGCTCAAGGATATCACCGCAAAAAACTGGTAACGCCCACGGTCCGGCGCCGGACCGTGGGCTACCTGCAAATCACCTACCCGCTCTCGCAGCGGCGTGCCTGTCGTCTGCTTGGCGCCCATTGCCGCACGATGCGCTACCATTCCGCGTGCGTCCGGATGAGCCAGAGATCCGCGAGCGTTGAGGGCCCTGGCGGCACAGCGTCCGCGGTGGGGCTATCGGCGACTCCATGTGCTGCTTGCTCCACGTGCTGCTCCAGCGCGAGCTCGGGGTAATCAATCACAAACGGGTCTATCGCCTGTATCGGCTGGAACAGCTCAAGCTCCGCCAGCGGAAACGCAAGCGGGTGGCGATGAATCCACGCGCAGCGGTCATGCCGCTTGCGCGTCCGCGGGAAGCCTGGGCGATGGACTTCATGCACGACGTTTTGGTGGATGGGCGGAGGTTTCGGACCTTGAATATGCTCGATGTGGCCACCCGTGAATGCCTCGCGATTGAAGTGGATACCTCGCTACCCGGACCACGCATCCTCCGGGTGCTCGGCCAACTCATTGCCTGGTATGGCACGCCCAAACGGATTACACTCGACCACGGACCCGAATTTGCCGGCCGTGCCCTGGATGCCTGGGCCTACGCCCACCAGGTCGTCTTAGACTTTATTGAACCTGGGAAACCCACGCAGAATGGGCATCTGGAGAGCTTCAATGGCAAATTCCGCGATGAATGCCTGAATCTCCACTGGTTCCGTAGTTTGCAGCACGCCCGTCAGATCATCACCGCCTGGAAGGAGGACTATAACACCCAGAGGCCACACAGCGCCTTGCACCAGCAGCCACCAGCCATTTATGCTCAAACACTGTTTGCTTGATGTAATTCTCATTATCCCTGAGTACACACCGGGGAGCGCGTCAATGGTGTCAACGTATATGACCTATTGTTCGCATACATAGCGAACTCTTGCCGTACATCTCCTTCAGAGACTGACGCGAAGTGGCGCGGATTCATGGAGATGCTCACGTCACGCGGTAGGCTCACATGGCGTGATTGGGGTGCCAGTCAAGTGGGTTGCGGTCGCTGACGTAAATGTCTCTGATAACGTCTCGCATTGGCATTAGCGCTGGATGATCGACGCTCGGCGATGCGTCCAGCTCCCTCATAAGCTTCCGTACCCTGTTCATTTGTCGTGGCGATTGGCAGGCATGCGCCATAGTGATACCGTGGATGGCAAACCTGGCACCCTCCTCCAACTCATTAGCATCACATAGCGCTTGAGCTTTGCTAATGATCAAGAGCGCATGCCAGCGTGGCATGCTCGGCCGACTCATCAACGCGCGTTCTGCCTGTTCATAATAGTCGAGTGCCAGTTGCGGGTAGCCAAAGTCCCGTAACGCCTTGCCATGAATTTCTAGCACCTCAAAGGGAATGAATTCACGCTTTGCCAAGCCGTCAGTGCCCTCGCCGCTGTGTGCTAAGAGGTCGGTGGCAATTTCTATATGCCTTTGAAAGGCTGGTTCGTTTCCAGCGTCGGCATAGGTATATGCAAGCATCTCCAGCACGTAACCACGAGTGGCGCGCTCTGTCCCTTGTGATTTCGCCAAGGCAACCTCCATGAGCGCAATAGCAGTCTCTTTGTCACCTTTGTGCCGATAGGCGTCACCGAGTTCGGTGGTGTGTGCGGTTATGAGTGTGTCATCGCGCAATTCTTCGCTAATGGACAGCGCCTGACGAAAGCGTGAAATGGCTGTGTCGTTTTCCAGGCGGTCCAGTGCCAGTGCTCCGAGCAGCTCATACCCACGGGCAAGCAGATGTAATCCCTGCGCCTTCTGCGCTGATCTGGGCGCACGTCGCTGTGCGGCTTCCAACCACGGCAACACGCTTTGTGCTGCTTTTCGGGCATCATTAGGGCGAGAGGCAAGCCAACTCGTGTAGCCCATACTGATGACATGCTCGTCAATCTCCAGATCAAGGCCAGTGTATGCGCCTGAGAGGTTCACAGGCATCGCCGGATCGCCGTCTCTCGGTCCATACAGAATATCCTGCTCGGTTATCTTGAGCGCTTCGGCTAATTCTGCGACTGCCCACGCAGGCATGGACGTCTCGCCTTTTTCCCAGCGATTCAGCGTATTTTGCTGACATAATGGCGTCCTGCCGTCTCGAATCGTGCTGCCAATTTGCTGAGGCTGACATCTTTTCGCTTGCGCCAGTAGAGTAAGTGATTGCTGGGGTTAGGCGTTTGCTGGTCCATATCAAGTCCCTCCCAAGCGAAAGCGGTAAATTCCTAACCGCCTGCCTCAGAATAGCCACTGTCTGCTCCAAAGTCAAACGCTGCTCGATCCTCTTTTCCTTCAATCTGACACAAATCTGAGACGTCGTGACACCTAGTGACACGACCTCAAACGCAGACTTGAATCAGCGGTGAAGCGATTGGGCTGAAGCGCTGCATACGGGGAGGCTGTCAGGATGGGTCGTGCTGCACTGGCTGAAGCGAATAGAAGCGGCTTACACGCTGTTGCGAAGGGAAACAAGCACGGTCGTCGCGCTGCACGTTTCTATGAGACCACTTCCCCTATTGTGTTGCGCATGCCACCGCAATATACGCCGCACGACATTGAACTGCTCCTCGAAGCGCTCTGGGCAATGTTCAGTGAGAGCCAGGCGCGCAAGCTCCTGGTGAGCGTGCCATGGGATGAGCACGAGGAGCCACAACACATGGTGCTTGCCGATTTGGCGGCACTGCTCGAAAGCTGGATCGCCTAGATTCGGCCAGCAAAAGGAGCTTTGAAATGCAACTCAGCGGACAAATTCTCACCGGTTCGACGCAGACTATCGCTACCAAGAAGGGCGATCAGCTCCAGAAGACGCGGCTCAAGGTACTTGACCTGGGGCCAGAAGCCAATGGCGGCGATGTCTACTGGATTGACTTCCTAGGCGATGCGGCCATTGCAGATGACGAGCTGCGCCAGGTCAGCCGTCAGCAGGTGACGATAGAAGTTCGCCGCATGTATGCCTCAGCGGGCAAGACCGGCGGGGCGTTCCTCAATGCCTCGGGCGGCGCGGTTATCCTCAATGGCCAGATCGTGCAGAAGGTGCTGCGTTCAGCGGCTGCAGCGTAAAAGGTCATCGTGATGCGTGGGGATGGGCGGCCCCAGCGGCGGCTCATCCCATTCTCCTGTAAAGGACACATCTTCATGGCACGCAAACAGAAAAACGAACCAGGGCTGCTCCGGGTGCGAGTCTCCGTAGTTGACCGCATTGTGTACTTTCTGCGCTCGCGTGGCGCACAAGTGGTGGTATTGGCCCTGGTCGCGAATACGATGGTGGCCCAACTGCTCTACAACTCTGCCGGACAACTGATCTTGAGCAATCGCTTCCTATTGGGCTACCTGATCTTCTCGGCGATCTGTTCGACCGTCGCCTTTGCGCTCTTCGAGATCAGCACCATCTTTCAACTCCATGACCTGATGGCCCTCGATGCCTCCATCAAGAGCGAGATCGGCGCGGACAAGCTCATCAAGCGCGGCTACATCGTTCTTGCGATCTCCAGCTTGATTAACTTTCTCTCTGTGCTCTACTTCCTGGCCTTGGCATGGCACACCACCGCAGGCCACTCGACCGGCTTCCCTCTCGACAACCTGCCGGAACCTTGGAACTGGGGCTATTACTCGCTGCATGCGCTTGCCTATACGGCGGTGTTGTTCCTGGCGGGCATCTTCGGCGAGCGGCCCAAGAGCGGAAAAGAAGTCATCTTAGCGACACAACGGGCGCTGGAGCAACAAGCGTTAGAGTCCTGGCAGTTGCAGAAGCAGGCGCAGATCGAGGAGTTGCGCAGGCGAGGGGAACCGCTCGGTGCGGTTGCTGCTGCGTTGGCGTCGCCCGAGACGGCAGAACGCATCGCGGTGTTAGAAGCAGCCACCAATGGGCAAATGTCAGCGCTGGATGCGGCGCGGCTCAACATGCAGCGCGCCGGACATGATTTCTCCATGCTGGAAGGGCTGCGTTCGGTCGGGAATGCGTTCACCCAAGGCGATGCCTCGTCAGCAATGGATGCGGCCAAGGATTTACTCGCCCCTTTGGTGGCAGGGCGTCGCAACTGAAGGTGGCTTTGCTCCCCTCAGCAGCGATGCCGCCTACGCGCTTTACCGACGATGAACGGCAACGGCTGGCCGCTACCCGTGCCCAGGTCGGCTGGCCCTCTCGCCAATCTCGCCCAAGAAAACCGTGACCCATTTGCCACTTCCGTTGTCCCAGCCGCCAGGCGTAGCGCCGCAGGCATCGGCATGCCTAGCGCGGGTGGAGAGAGGGGAGAGTCTGAGAGGGGGAAGGGCGGGTCTCGCAATGCAGTTCCGTCCCTTCCCCCTCTCAGCTGGTGGGGTGGGCAAATGGTAGCCACCAGGCTATCACATCCCCCGCTTGCAGACCAGCGCGCGGCAGGGATGCCGCGCGCCTCCGTCGCCGATCAAGGGATTGAGACCCTCTATGTCAATAGGTTTCCACGACGGTGTGGAAAGGTGCAGCGGTCATGCCGCGGAACTGGCATGACCGCGTTGGGCCGTCAAGAAGATCTCCGCGCGGTAGGGGGTCTGGGTGAGCCACATCGCGTGGATAATGCGTACCCAGCAATTGGCTAAGGCGCGAAGCGCCATGCTATGGGTTTTGCCTTCGCTGCGCTTGCGCCGGTAATAGGTGGTCGCCCAGGGTTCGGCGACGGTGGACTGCCAGGCAAACTGGTACAGGGCGTTACGCAGTGCCTTGACACAGGCATGCCGGCGGTGGGCACGGGCAAACTTGCCACTCGCATACGCCACCGGAGATGTTCCTGCCAACGCTTGTACACTCGCTGCGCTCGCAAAGCGTTTGCGGTCGTCGCCCCATCCCACCAGCAGGCGTGGCGCCAATCGCTGCCCAGCGCGCGGCAGGCTAGAGAAGAGGGGACTGTCAGGGTGACGCACAAAGAGGCGGGTAATTTCCTCGTCGTAGGCCTGCACCTGCTCATGCAGCGGTGCGAGCTGACTCAGGAGCGCCAGGAGCAAGCGGGTTTTGGTTCGGATCGTCACCGCATCCGCCTGCAGCTGCGGCGCCTGGACACAGCTCCAGATCTTCTGGGCCGTGGCGCGTGCGCTGCGGTGATGATAACGGCGCAACAAGAGCGCCAGGTCCTCCACCGATGCGCCGCGCGCTGCTTCAAGGGTCGGATAGGTTTGCAGGAACGCGATGGTGAGCGGTTGCTGCACCTTGGAGAACAGCTCCAAGGCAACCGGATAGTACGCTTTGAGACACGCAGTCAACTGGTTGACCAGGCGCGTCTGGCTAACAATCAGCCCTTCTTGGTCACGACACAGCGCCTTGAGCTCCTGCAGCAGCGGATTCTCAGGAGCCAAGCGACGCAGTTCGGGGAGGTCGCTGCGCCCGGTCTTGGCCAAGAGATAGGCGTCGATCGCGTCCGTCTTGGCCCCAGACGGCTTGCGGCGGCGTTCCACCGTCTTGGGGTTGACGGGATAGACGGCCAGCCCTGCCTCCAAGCGTGCGGTCGTGAGCAGTCCATGCGGCGTCTCCAGGATACAGGCAAGCTCGTGCGGTGTGGGCGCAGCGGCGAGGGTCTGCCGCAAGAAGGTCACCAACTGCGCCAGCCCCTCAGCGGTGTGCGCGATGCGACAGGACGCCACTCGGTGTCCCTGCTCGTCAATGACTACTGCGTCATGATGGTCGTCTGCCCAGTCAATCCCGGCGTACCACATCTCCTCATCCTTTCTCACTTTGACGCACACGCAGACACGCAGAGATCCCAGGCGCACAGCAGCCTTATACAGCAGTGCTCACAGCACGACCCTCTATCAGGGGTAGCGCCCAGGGAGGGACTGAGGCAGGACGCTCTCATGCAAACGGTCGAACCGTGGGGTGCGGAAAGCCTTCCCCCAGCCCATCTCAGCCGGCAAGCATTTCACTCGCCGCTCTCAGTGTAGGGTATAAGGGTGCGGAACCAGTAACACGCACCCTCACGTTGACAGGATAGTAACTAGACAGTGAGGCAGGAGATACACATGAACACCTACACGGTGGTCGGGGCGACCATCGACACCTGGATTATCAATGTCAAAGGCGAATTGTCCAAAGAGCGCGCAGACGAACTCGACGCCCTCAAATGGGCCAGCCAGGAAGCCGACGAGGATCTCCTCACGCCTTGGACGTTTGTCGGCGAGCCCTTGCTGATTAAGGCACATGGCAGCGGACGCCAGTGGCGCTGGATTCTGCACTGCCCGTCGCTGCATCTCGACATTGGGACGGGCAAGCTCAACCACATCATCGGCAAAGCCCGGCTCTCCTCGACGTATCTCTGGGAAACTGGGCCAGAAGATGCCTTGTCGGCCCTCTATGGCTTCTTCGTCGAGTTCTACGGCCTAGGCTTTCAGTTGCAAGTGAGTGAAGCCCATCTCTGCGCGGACATTGCCGGGTGGGAACCTTCCCTCCAAGACGCACCCGCCTTTATCACCCGCGGCCATCGCCGCAAAACCCACACCGAGTACGTAGAGACCAACGATGCCGAACCAACGGGCGATGTTGAGGTGAACTTCGACGGGCGGCGCTGCACCGGCTACGAGTTCAGCAAAGGGGCGGTACACTCCTGCTGCATCTATGACAAAACGAAGGAAATCACCGTCTCGCGGAAAGCCTGGATGCAGGACGTCTGGATGCGCAACGGCTGGGATGGGGAATCGCGAGTGACGCGGGTGGAGTTCCGGTACAAACGCGAATGCCTCAAAGAATTCGGCGTCGAGGAACCCTATGCGATGCTCGACCAGCTGGCAGGCATGTGGGCATACTCCACGATGCAATGGTTGCGCCACACTATCCCCACGCATGACACCAACCGCGGCCGCTGGCAGCTCTCGCCGTTCTGGCAAGTGATCCAGTCTGCCGACTTCTCCGGGGAGCCTGTGCCCCAGGTCCGGGAGAAGAAACGCCAGCACGACCTGCTCTTGATCTGTCAGATGCTCTCGGGCTGCTCGACGAGTGCGGCCGCCTACCTCGCGGGACAACTCCCGGAACACGATGACGGGACGCACTTCCTCATCTGGTTCATGGAGTGGCAAGAGCAGTACCTGAAGGAGCGCGGCAAGACCTTTGAGAAACTGTATACCCACAAACGCCAGCGGCTCGGTGTGCCTATGGGACCAAGCACGGCGGCATAAATTGCGCAACAAGCGCAGTCATGCCCATAACGAATCACCATTATTTGGAAAGACAGACCAGCGCACAGTTGCCGTGTCAGTGCGGCAATGGGCGGAAACGTACCTTGCCCTCTTCGATGACGGTGAAGTTTCCGGCAAAGGAGGTGGAGTGCTGCGCAAACGCTTCGCCAATAATCTGTGCCTTTTCGGCCTCCTTCAAGATGTCGCCCAGCCGATATTGAACGATGCCAGCCGTCGGAGCAGGCTGGCCATCGCGGAAGATATACTCGCCAAAGTCCAGGTCGGCCGTGAGGAGCAGTAGATCCTCGATGACGGCGCGCTCCAGGATGGGGAGGTCGGTCTCTCCACGCGATTCTACCCGGACGGCAATCACCGTGTGGCCATCAGCGCGTAAGCGTTCGATGACACGTTGCTCAACATTCTCATCGGCGAGAATCCTCACGCATGTACCTCACTGCCGCCATCGTCACTGCCGTCAGCATTTGCGCCTGCTGGCGCTTGCTCTCGTACCAGTTGGGCCGCGTAGGCGATAGCTTGCAGGATCTGCTCACGAGTGAGATGCGGCCAGGCGTCGAGAATCTCCTCAATCGACCAGTCGGCCGCCAATTTGCTCATGACCTCTTCGACAGTGATGCGCGTGCCCACGAGTGTGGGCCTGCCTCGGCGTCGCGCCGGATTGATCACGATGCCCGGCGCTATGGTCGTATCCGCAGCCTGCGGGGGATTGGCCATGTATCGTCTCCTTTATCATCCGACTGATATCATCCGACTGATTTTCTTGCTGCCGGTGGTTCCACACCTATTCTATCTCGGTTTCCAGTTAGCCGTTGCGAAATCCTCGGCGCTTCGTCCGCTGCGGTTCGATGATTACATCATCGGCTGGCGAGTACTTGCGCTTTTCCTCCTCAGCGTCCTGGTCCGTGAAATGCGCGTAGATCTTGACCATTTCCAGGTTTTCATGCCCCAGGTGCCGCTGAAGCGCGAAGAGCTTGCCACCTTTCAAGAGAAAGCGGATAGCGTACCAGTGGCGACAAGTATGCGCGCTCACACGCTTGTCGGCGATGCCACTACGCATCTTCAAGCGCGAAAAGAGCTTGATGACAGTCTGCTCAGTGAGCGGGCTGCCATCGTCAGTCAGTAGCAAGTGTTCCTCGCCGCCCTCGGGGTCGCCGCGCCAGTGGTCGAGGTAGCTGGTCAGGTAGTGATAGCCACGCTGGCCAAGGAGCAACTTGCGCTCCTTGGCGCCCTTGCCCATGATATAGACCGTTCCGCGCCGTCGGTCGAGGTCCATGAAGCGCATGCCGCAGAGCTCGGCTTCGCGCATGCCCGTATCAAGGAGAGTCCACAGAATGGCCCGATTGCGGGCGGTCAACATGCGCCGCACATCGGGACGCAGTCCAACGCTCGGCGGGACGCACGCCTCATGCAGTGCACGTACCTCTTCGTCGGTGAAGACGCGGATGTGCTTCTTCTCCGCCTTAGGCACTCGCACACGCTCGGTAGGATCATGATCTAGCATGCCCTCGGCGACACACCAATGCAGGAAGGCAAGCAGATGGCGGCCGTAATTTTCAACCGTCTTTGAGCTACGCATCTCGCCGTAGTCGGTCGGAGTGTTGCGCAAATAGGCAAGCCAGGTGCGAACGTGTTCAACCTCAACATCGTTCAGGTCGTCGATCTGGTGCTCACTTCTGAGATAAGTGAAGAAGAGGCCCAGGACAATCGTATAGTTGCGTTCGGTCTTGCGCGAGTGTCCTTCGGCTTCATGCCAGAGGAGATAGCGCCGCAAGGTGCGCTCTGGGTCTTGAATGTCGTACATTCGTGAACGGCTCGTCCGCTGCTTCTCGGGAGAGCGGGAGCCGCGCGTGACAGGGGACAAAGGGGGGCGGGATGCCATCGGGATACCTCCTGCACCGCAGTATTCCATCTGAGTAGCCGATAGTGCGCAAGACGGAGCGATTCTTGAAACGCACCAATCGTAAATCAGCTATCCTACCGGGCCTGTTTCCCGCAGACACGACAAAACAGCGATCATGAAAGTCTTCGCTGCTCGCCTGTCGGCGGGCCAGATGCGAAGCGGCTTCACGTCGCTGCTGCAGAAGGGCTAGGCTCCCGGACGTGGATTCGAACCACGACTGGCTGATCCAGAGTCAGCTGTCCTACCATTAGACGATCCGGGATCATGCGGTGCACATGTGCGGCACAGCACAGCCATGATACCATACTGGCCTGCGCAAGTTCAAGGGGGATCACTAGATCGCACGGTTACTCGTTCCTGATTGCCCGAAGAGTGGCGCGTCGAGAAGGCCGCCGAGGTCTGTGAAAACGTGGTCTGGTTGGCAGGCATGCAAGTCTTCCAACGAATGTTCTGGTCCGGTGGCGACGGCAATCGTGCGTACACGTGATGCGACGCCACAGGCGATGTCCGCTGGGGTGTCTCCTACGACAAAGACCTCATGGGGTGCAAAGTGGCGGGCGGTGATCTGTTCCGCGCGGGCGATTGCTCGTGGCGGCAACTCGTTTCGTAACTCTGCCTCATCACCGAACGCGCCGAAAGAGAAATAGCTGTCCAGATGAGCCGCAGCGAGCTTGCGCCACGCTACTCGCTCGATATTGCCAGTAACCAGCCCCAGGACGGCTTGATGGCCACGTAACCAGTCGAGTGATGTTATGGCGTGGGGAGTAAGGTACGGCCGCAGATCTTCGGGGACATGGCGCTCATAAGCGTCAGCCGCCGCAGAGAAGAAGGCTGGCAGACCACTCTCCAGCGCGGCCGTGGTAACGCCCGCGTCTAGAAGCATGCGGCGAGCAATGGCGTAGTCGGTCATCCCAGCGGTCTTGCCCAGGCGCTTCGGCTCAACAGCTACACCGTAGACTTGTTCCGCAGCGTCGCAAATCGCCATGCGATGGGCTGGTGGCATGCCGCGTAACAATGTGCCATCTATGTCGAAGAGAAAGAGCATGCGACCCCCTGATGCATCGAGAGAAACCTGACACTGATTCCGTCGTATATCATATAATAGGCGCCTTGTATAGCCTGCCCCAAACTGTCGCCCACTAGCTCTCGCTTCAATGTTTTGAGAGCGACCGCCCTTCATGTGGCGGCTGGCAGGCACGCGAACCGCGTGATAGCATAAACATACGTGTGTCGAAGTTCTGTATTCCCTTTTGCGCCCAGAGCGGCAGAAGCGAGTATCGGCAGCGGAGAAGTCAGCCGCCTCACACATGACGATTGGTCTTCGCTCTCTGGGGTGATCTCAGTGGTGTGGATGCGAGAGGCATCCAGAGTTTGGGGGGTGCGCATGAGGCAGGGGAGACATCGCCAGATGCTTGGAGCGACATCTGGTAGCGCCGCGCCGGAGCGGCGGATTAACGCGAGCGTCTTTCTCGCGCATCTGACCGCCGCCGACGGTGTCTGGCTGAATCAGATACTTCCGGCGCTTCAGCGTGGCGTTCACGCCCGCGCGGACGCCGTGCGTGTGGAAGATGTTGTGCTGCGGCATCGCCCTGGGCGGCTCGGTATTGCCGACGCGATGGATGCGACGGCTGAGATTTTGCGTCCCTTCTCGGTTGCTGGCGCGACGCTGGATCATCGCAGCCAGTGGTTCATCGCGGATGAGGACGATGAAGACGATGATGCTGACGAATTGCCCGTGGCGCGCCGCCTGGCCGAACTCATCAAAACCACAGATGAGGATCTTCTGGTGAATGCGCGGGTCGTGATCGATGCTTCGGTGGAAGATGCAGGCGCAGCTGCCATCTATTGGGCGATTCTTGGCCTAAGCAACGCATAGTGTGATACTTTTGGCTGTAATGCGGGGCTGATCGTTGCGATGGTGGCGCTAACCTGACAATGCGATGTAGATAAAGTAAAGGAGCGCGCCCGTGCGTGTTGTCATCTGGGTAGATATGGAAGGCATTGCAGGCATCGAGAACTGGGATCAGGTGACATCGGGCAAGCCCCAGTACGAAGAGGGCAGACGGCTGCTGACGGGCGAAGTAAATGCTGCGGTGCGCGGCGCAAAAGCAGGTGGCGCTGACGATATTATCGTGATCGATTGTCACGGCGCGGGCGGTTCTGATAGCTTCAGAAGTCTGATGCCAGAGCGCCTCGAACGCGGAGCCAGCTACGTGCTGGGGCATGCCTGGTGCCGTTATGTCGAGCCGCTCAAAGAACACTGCGATGCCGCACTGCTCATCGGCGCGCATGCGATGGCGGGAACGCCCGATGGCGTCATGTGCCATACGGTGAGCAGCGAGGCATGGTTTAACGCCTGGATTAACGAGACGCTGGTGGGTGAAAGCGGTATCGAGGCAGCGATTTGTGGTGTCTGGGACGTGCCTGTCGTATTCGTCTCCGGCGATGAAGCGACCTGCCGCGAAGTTACCGGGCTACTTGGGCCGAAAGTGGTGACAGCACCAGTCAAAGTCGGATTGGGCCGGTATTCTGCGCGCTCTCTTGGACATGAGGATGCATGCGCGTTGATCGAAGACCGTGTTCGGCAGGCAGTGTCATCCAGAGATTGGCCCGAACCGTGGAAGCCAGTCAGCCCGGTAACATTCACCGTCGAGTTGGCAACGCCGGATCGTGTGGCCGATTTTGAGGGACGATCTGGTGTTGAGATTGCTGGCCCGCGCAAAGTCATCGCTCGCGGCGAGACATTCTGGGAGCTCTGGGATAACTTCTGGTACCGCCGCTGACTTTAGCGAATGCTACCTCAGTCGCGGGGTGTGAAGAGGCCCGCCTGCACTAGATGGGCTATGTCGTTGAGCGAAAACAGCATCCGACGCTCGCCCAGCGCGCGCATTACCGAGATGGAGGTATTGGCGGTAGGGAAGAAATAGTCGTGCGAGATTCCGAGCAGAGTCGCCAAATATGCATTGATCGCCCCAGCGTGGCTTACGACTAATACGCGCTCGCCGGGATGGGCCGAGATGATGCGATCCATGGCGGCGGTAAGTCTCGCGCGCAGCAACTCGGAAGGCTCGGTTCCGGGGATGCTCTCCCAGCTTCCAGTGCCGACCGCGATGTTCGCAATTTCTCGCAGGCGTATCCGCAGCTTTGCCGAGACTTCCTCAGGAGTTACTCCCGCCACCGCGTCGGCCTCCAGCGTCCCGAGCGCAATCTCGCGGAGTCCTTCAACTGGCTGAATCTCCACCTGATGAGACAGGGCTGTTGGTCGGGCAGTCTGAATCGCGCGGGCCATTGGGCTGGCATAGATCGCGGCGAGCGATATCTCGCGCAGACGATCCGCCAGCGCCTCGGCTTGTCGCCGCCCAAGCGCGCTGAGTGCCTGCGCATCGTACCCACCATCAACAACTTCATCGGCGTCTGGCAGCGCGTCGGCGTGACGTACAATGTACAGTTCGACGCCGCCACGCCTCAGGCTCATGAACGGATCTGGCTGCTTTGTCTCTTCCTCGTTTGGCGTGGCGCTGTTCATTTCGTCTCCCAGTAGTGGCTCCGATGCGATCAGGCGAACTGTATCTCGCCATGGCAGACCGCCAGCGCCCTATGCGCAAGCGCTGGTACGCCACGGTCGAGTGTCGCGAAGAATGGATCATCGGTTGTGCCTGCCAGATGACGGCGATAGCTTCCTTCCAGGAGTATCGCGAGTTTCCAGATGGCAAGAGCGACGTAGAAGGCGACATGCTCCAACTGGCGTCCAGTGCGCTCAGCATATCGGGCCACCAGTTGCGCGCGAGTCGGAAAGCCTGGCAGCGCGGTAATGCCCCAGGAGCCATCGTCAAGTTCCGGTCCAGCGTCGCCAGGCTCCTGCCAGAAAGAGAGGAGATAGCCGAGGTCGGCGAGCGGATCGCCCAGGGTTGCCATCTCCCAGTCGAATATCGCCAGAATGTGCGCTGGCGGTTCCGGCGCGTACATCGCATTGTCGATGCGATAGTCCCCGTGTACGATGGTCGCTAGCCCGGACTCTGGCAGGTGTGAAGTCAGCCATTCGGTCACTGCGTCAAGATCAGGCAGTGGGCGATTGCGCGAGGCGTCGAGCTGGCCAGTCCACCGTCGCACCTGTCGCTCCAGATACCCCTGCGGCTTGCCAAAATCGCCAAGTCCGGCCGCCTGCCAGTCAACGGCGTGCAGGTCCGCCAGGCGGTCAATCAATTCATAACCCAGGTCAGCGCGCGAGGCCTCGTCGCTGGCGAACGCCGGAGGCAGCTGCGCCCGGATCACCACCCCATGCACGCGCTCCATCAAGTAGAATGGCGCTCCGATGATGTTAATATCGGCGCACAATACCACTGCGCGCGGTACAGGCACAGGTGTATTCGCGAGCGCCGTCAACACTCGGTATTCGCGCGCGACATCGTGTGCGGTGGGCAATAGTGGTCCGCGTGGCGGGCGCCGCAAGACCCATTCTTGACTGCCGCGCGTAACGAAGAAAGTCTCGTTGGAATGCCCGCCACGGACGTGCTCCACGATCAGCGGCAGGTCTGCGCTGTCTGGGAAAGTCTGGTCAAGAAATTTGGTAAGCGCATCAGCGTCTATCAGTGGTGGCAATGGTTGGTTAGCAGGCGGGCCGTCGCTGGATCTGTCATTGCTCATATGGCTTCCTTAGCTTTCCCATTTATGTAGATTCTGCTAGGCATTGGCGCGGGCAATTACACCCGCTTGCCGGGAGTTTGTTCTCACCGATACTGCCAGCATTCTATCATCGCTATGTGACTGTGCAACAGAGTGTGAAAGATTGTCCGCGCCATATCAGCACCATCTCGAAACGGCAAAATGGGCCTGCCATCGCCTATTCATCACAGGCTATAGCAGGCGCAAAACGCAGCGGGTGTGACCGCTTATTCGAAGAGCGGACGCTCGATCAGGTGGTACGAGGGGTTGCGCAGGGTGCGCTCGGTAATGGGCTTCGCTGGAACTCCACCCACGACCGCGAACGGCTCGACATCTTTCGTGACGACAGCCCCGGCCATGACTACCGCTCCCTGGCCAATCGTGACACCCTGTAGAATCATGGCCCGTGTCCCGATCCAGGCATAGTCGTCGATGACGATAGGACGATAGTCGCTGGGGAAGCCTGGATCGTTGATGTCATGGGTTCCGGTGATGAGAGCAACCTCTGCCGAGATGCTGACATTGCTGCCAATAACCAGACCTCCTGAGGTGTAAATCAGGCACTTCTGGTTGATGACCGTCCCATTCCCAATCGAGACGCGACGGCCGCTCGTGCGGATGCCAGTCATCTGAATGTACGGGCCCATCAGAATGGAGACATCATGTCCAATATCCCAGCCCAGTACACGTCGATACCATGCGAGGCGTATCGTATGACTCGGCACATAGGCGATGATGTAATTGGTTGCATATTTGATGGAAGCGGCGCCAGTGCGGCGAAGTACGGAGGCTCCACGTCTCACACTCGCTCGGGCGCCGCTTGCGAGATGGGTCCCCCAGAGTGTTAAGGCGTTCGCAAGATTCTGGAGCCAGCGCGGCAGTCTATTGGTATCCACCAACTGCACCCTTCCGCGTTCAACCTGCCAATCCGCACTAGAAGTGTATCCACTGCCGCTCAATGCGAGTGCCGTAGATGAGCCTCCCTGTCTTGTGGCAACCGGCGCATTCACGGCTGGGGCAACTTTACGGGTTCGCCGTACGATTGCCAGGTACAACGCATCAAGATCCTCGCGCGGGATCGTAGCTAATGCGGTAGCAACCAACGCATAGGTAATGCCCGCAACGGGCAAGATTACCAAGAGCGGTAGCTTACCCAACATGACCACAACGAGAGCCATGGCGAGGCTGGCCGCAAGCGCTTTCACGCCAGTTGTCACACTCTTCACCGGTAGCATCTTGCGTGGCAGAACGCATAGCGCAAGCACCATGAGAAGCAGTTCAGTGAGTGAGGTCACGATTGCTGATCCCACACCTCCCAAACGCGGAATCAGTAGAGCGTTGCCGATGACATTGAATGCGAGAGCAGCTCCAGCGATCCACGGCAACTGTTTCTCCATTTTCAGACTCATCAGGGCAGTTGTCCAGACGGAGTTGAGATAGAGAATTGCCAATCCAGGAGCAAGAGCCTGCAGTATTGGGATTGATGGGATAAACTGGTTGTTGTGGTAGAGGTAGCCGATGATAATTGGAGCGGCGACGATAAGCCCCACCATCACAGGAAGCCCCGCGACGAGCAGGAAATTCACGGACTTTTCGATAGCCACCTTCATCTGGCGCTCTGAATTCACGGACAGTTTTGCCATCACCGGATACATCACAGCCACGATGACAATATTCGGCAGGAAAACCAGCGTGTCAAAGAGCCGATAAGCTGCGCCGTAGGTGCCAACGGTCGAAGTGGACGTCATTGCCTGCAAGAATACGGTATCAATGCGATAGTATATGACGCCGATTACCCCGTAGGTAAGGAACGGGATGCTCTGCATCACAAGATTGCGCATAAGCTGAAAGTCGAAGCTCCAGCGAGCTCCCACGAGGCGAATGAACCAGAAGAGTTGCCAGATCGCGCCCGCACATGCGCCAATCAGCAGTGCGGCCCCCGCAGCGACTACGCCGCCGCCAGCGCGCATCCATAGAATGGCGATGATCGCGCCAAGACCTTTTTCAATTACCAGGGCAATCGCTGGAAATACCTGGCGTTGCGCCGCAGTGTGAATCGAACCGAAGGTGCTTCCGGTCGCGCTGATCAGCAGGACGCACCCGCAGAGGATTACCAGAATGCGCTCTTCCCGCGCGAAACCAAGCACATTGATCACACCAAGGATGGCGGCAAATAGAGTCGCCCACATCGCCAGTTTCAATATGAGTACGTTTGCGGGGTAACGCAGCGCCTTGGTTGGGTCTTGCGCCACATCACGCACGATCTGCTGATTGAAGCCAAATTCGATAGGAAAGCCAACAAGCGCGACAAAACTGATCGCGAAAAACAGCTCGCCGAATCGCTCGTCGCCAAGAAAGCGCCCATATGCCGCGGTCAGCGCGAGAGTCGATATCCAGGTAATCATTTGACCAAAGAATGAGACACCGGTATTGCCGAGAACCTTTCGCAAGTTGTTCATGCATATGCCTCCTTGGCGTGTGGTTTGTGGGTAAACCTGGCGGCGAGGACGGCAAGATCGCCAAAGGCGGGGAGAGGGTCACGCCAGTTCATGACGGAGTAGGTGTTGCTGCCAAGCAGCGAACGCGCGTAACTCCACGGTGTGCTGATGCCCGCGCGCATCTCCTGGACGCCTGCTAGGACGTCTGTCGCCGCTCGGATCCAACGCGTTCCATAGCGTGGCGCCACCTGATGCGGTGTTTGACCGATCATCTGCTGATATTGGAGATAGGGGAGATCAAGCCCGCATGCGATACAGAGCGTATGCCAGCCCCACGGTCGGATATTGATGTCGAGCAGTTTGTATTCGCCATCGCGGGGATCTTGTTTGAATTCGACTTCCACCATCCCTGTGGCGCCCATGTAGCGCAGCAATCGCTCGGAAGGGCCGATGAGCTCTGGCAGGTATACAGATTCGACGAAACTGCTTCCCAGGCCGTAATCAATTGGGTATTGGCGTCGGCGACGCGCGGTCATGACCTGTTTGATCTCACCATCGAGACAGAGAGTGGCGACCGACACCTGACTGGCGCCGCCACCGGGAATCACTTCCTGCACCATGATCTCGTCGGGGCTGACCATGCCTGACGCGATCCGATACTGCGTGTGAAGTTCTTCAAGATTCGTGGCGGGCAGCGCTTTCAGGCGCGCCGCGTGTTGCATATGAATCGAAATGGCAGGCTTGATGATGACCGGAAACCGGAGATCGAGCTGATCCAGGTCGCTTTCGTGGGCCGGATACCAGGTGCCCGGATAGGGCACCGCTGTTTCGCGCGCCATGCGATCGGTGAGCCGCTTGTCGAATGCCCAGCGGACGACATCCCATGACGGCGTTGTTGGCCGGTAGATCATCGCAAGCGCATCGTGGTGTTCTGCGACGAGTCCCACGGCGTCGTCCTGTGCTGCCACGAGCATCCAATCTTGCAGATGAAGCTCACGTCCGATCTGCAGCAAGTAATCGGCAAGCGTCGGGTCTTCTAGCGATCCGTGCCACGAAAAGCGCTGCTTCACGTAGCGTGAGAACCAGGCCGACCGTGGCTTGCTATCGACGACGATTGCGGGGATGCCATGTCGTCCTAGGCTGCGAATAACACCCAGTGCCTTGAAATCGCTTCCGAGCACCAGAACACCGGGTATTGGTCTCATGTCTCGCATCGTCGCCTTCTCCCCCACCACAACACTTCCAAGGTCCATTCGGGCGCCCAACCGCGCCATCTCTTTCAACCGCGAATCGAGGTTAGATTCTCTGCGTTGTCGATTTCTGTCTGTGCTGTATCACGCGCCAATCGGCGCGTGATGTGGCGAGCCGCGACACCTGTCCCGGCGACAAAGCGCGTCAGCGGGCCAAAGTTGTGGGCTGCTATCGCACCAACGAAAAACAAACCTGGCACGCTGGACTGGTAGGAGGTATCTAACAGCGGCATCGTCCCAGCGCGTTGCACCTGCTCGCGCATCACCGGATCGATAAATGTGAGCCGGTCAATATCGGGTCGGTAGCCAGTGCCCGCGAAGAGATGGTCGACGACTCGTGTTGTTCCGTCGGTAAGCGTTAATTCCAGTTCTTCGCCATGCGGACGAGCCTTTGCAATCTCGGGGCCTGTTGTGACCGCAACATGTCCCTCAACACGATTGCGCAACCATTTCGCACCTGCGGGCCTGGTCGCGCGACGGTCAACCTTTGCTCGCAACTCTTCCGGGAGCAGGTAGTAGAAAGGTGCGAAATGGATCACCCAGGTCAATCCAGCTGGTCCGATATCGGACGGGGCGTAGAAGGCGCGTTGGACCAGGCCACCTATTTCATACAGCTTGCGCTGGCTCCAAATAATCGGCCCGCGCGCGATGACCTCTACATGCGAGGCGCCTGCCTCACTGCAGAAACGCAGCGGTCTGCACCGCGCTCTGGCCCCTGCCCAGAACGGCCACCCGTTTTCCTGCGAACTTGCTGAATTCCTTGTGGTCCTGCGTATGCGATGCCAGGGAAGGGGGCAGATCATGCGCGAACGCTGGCAGGTGGGCAAACGACTGAATGCCAGTCGCCACGATGACAGACCCAGCGCTAATACTGCGCCCGTCGTCGAGCTCCAACTGGAACTGGTCGCCATCGCGAGCGACTGACTGCACAAAGGCCGGGTCAACGTCTGGCACGGTATTTCGCTGCACCCAGCGCCCGTATTCGACAAAATCGGGTAAGGGCACTGGCTCCTGGTGTTGATATCCGGTAGAAGCAACGTAGCGGTCCAGGCTGTAGCGATTTGTGGGGATCGGCAATCGACGAGGCTGACCAGACGGATTTCAGAAACATGCCATCAGGCATGCGATCCCAGAAGGCCATGGGCTTACCGAATACTAAAGTAGGGAATGCCCCGATTTCGCAAATGCGCCGCGACGGATATACCATAAGGACCGGCGCCAATGATCGCAACTGGATACTGTTTCACTGATGTTTTCTCCATTCCCCACCGCGCGGGCTACCCCGCATACGTCCACCACTCTTCAGATTCGCGCTTTGAATTCTGCGACTGTTTCAGCCCCAGCCAAGCGTAACTGCTCCCGCTAACATCGATAGTGCTTGTGCTGCCGTTGTTGAGGGCGCGCAGTCTCCGAATTGCGTACATTCGATAATCAGCGTACTGCGTCTGAGCAGTGATGCCTATATTCGTCGTGGTAACAAACTGGTGCAGCTAGAATGTTGTCAGTGCAGATACGTATTCGTTGGGTATTGATGGTCCTGGCAATGTCGCTCGACAACATAGTTGCATAGATTCAGCGCTGATCGGTTCGTTACTCTGGTGAGGACGTTTGTGAGGTCTTTATCAGTTCGGTGTAAGAATATCGGTGGACCTGTGCCCAATGCCGGGCGATCTTCGTCATCAATATCAACGAATCCGTCAGCCGTAGCCGTAGCCGTAGCGTTTGCGCGCTGAGATTTCAGGTATCGAGCGCCACCTCGGAGTAGTAAGGCGGCTGCAGAACCCCGGTTCGCGGTTACGTCAGTCGATCATCACCGGCTTCTCGCTCTCAAGTGTGTATTTGTACGGATTCCTTCTGACATAGCGGGCACGTGCAGGGCGTGTTTGTATGTACACCTGCGACGCTTCCCATGCACCCCTCAAATACACCCGGCCATACCGGGACACCTGCACCGAGGGGCTACACTGATCGTGAATGTGACTTCTAAAGGCCAGCCCATACTCTAATGGAGGTGCGAGTAGCATGACCAAGTTTCTCGAGATTCTCTTCCGCAATAGGATGAGGCTGGCCGCACTTCTCCTGCTGCCCGTCCTGGTGAGTGGCATCGTTGTTTTCTTTCTGCCGCGTTCCTACCAGGCAACTGCCAGGCTGCTTGCAGAACGCAGGTATACCGTAATCGGCGCGACGGGACCAGAAGCTGATCTGCAATCGACACCAGCAGTGACCCAGGCGACTGCGTTAACGGAGTTTTTGCAGACCGAAGACTTTGACGTGGCGGTTGCCAAAGACACCAGCCTCGCTAAGCAGATGAATGTACCGTCATCGGATACACAGCGCCTTAACGAAGCGCTCTATGCCGAGATTTCCACACACGTCTCAGTGACTGCATCTGGCTCTAACCTGTTCGTGGTCACGTATTCCAATAAAGATCCAGTGATGGCGATGCAGGTGGTGAAAGCAGTTGTCAATCACTATGGCGACCAGAGCGCGTTCTATGCCACCACCGAAGGTCAGCAATTGCTTAAGAGTCTCCAGGGGCAGCTCGACGCCGCACAGGCACTCGCAGATAGTAAAACAAAAGCAGCAGCACAGTATCTCAGTGACCACAATCTCACGCCTACTTCGCCTTTGGCCCAGAGCGATCCGCAATATCAAGCGCTCGTCAACGATGCGAACCAGGCAAATACCAATCTCCAGACCATTCGCAGTAATTTCAATAGCCTGGAATCCCAGGTGAGCGCATTGAACCAGGGTCTGTTCCTGACGGTGGATGCGCCCACGGTGCCCACACAACCAGAGTCGCGCTCCAAGTCGCTGCTGGTTGGTGGAGCGGTTGGCCTGATCATTGGGCTACTTGCGGCGATTGGTTATTTTCTCATACTGGTGCGGCTAGATCAGTCGGTGTACTCGTCTGCTGATATGCCAGCGATTACGGACTATCCTGTGCTGATTCAGATTCAAAAGCTCCCGCGTCGGTCGGCCACATGGATTACCCGCACGAACAGCAAACTGATCACAGAAAAGGGAGCATAGTTGCGCCTGCGGCTTGTCGGTTCGGCTGAATGAGCCGCGGGAATACTGAATCACACCTGCTGGCTAAGGTGGAGGAACAATGAAAACCATTGGTTCGCGGAATCGTGCGTTGGGACAGGATGGTCATCTGGGAGGAGAGGTGGTCATCGAAGGACAAACGATCACAGAGGACGAAAACCTGGCGATGCCTACGCGCGCGGTGACATCGAAGTTCATTGCTTCACTATCCCCGAAGAATGGATCGCTTGCGCCCAAGGGCGCCCCGACTGTTTCGAAGAAAGTGAGACCGCTCTCTGAGCGGGAATCTGGCTCAATCGCCCGCCTCCAGGCCGAATTTCTCCACGTGAGCTTGCCACTCTTCTTCGCCGATCAGCAACCGGTGCGCTCGATTGGGGTCACGAGTGCGGTGGCTGGCGAAGGCAAGACGTTGTCTGCCCTGCTGGCAAGCCATGCGCTGGCGACCAGTTCGCGTCGGCCGGTCTTGCTGGTCGAGTGTGACTGGGATCGCCCGACACTTGCCCGTGACCTCCACCTGCCAACGTCGCCCGGACTTTCCGAGTGGTTGCGTGGAACGACTGATCGTTCTGATGTCCGCCATCAGTTTATGCCCAATCTGACGGTTGTGCCTGCCGGTTTGGGCGGCCCGGACGCGATGACGGCTCTCGCTGAACTTCAGCGACCAGAATTGCGAGAGCGGTTGGCAGACCCTGATGAGCTGATGATTCTCGATCTACCGTCGGTGCTTGGCTCTTATTATGGAGTGCTTGCCGCACGACTGGCCGAGGCGCTGTTCCTGGTTGTGCGCGCTGGCTCGACACCGGTCTCATTTATCACTCGGGCAACTGACGAATTGAAGGATCTTCGCGTTGAAGGCATCATCCTCAACCAGGTTCATACGCGAGTACCGCGCTGGCTCCAAAGCCTGCTCTAGGAGGGACGAGCATGGTTACAACCTCTGCCCTCCTCGCGGCCTTTCTTGTGATTGGCTGCTTCACGCGCAGGTTTTCGGGCCGCACACGTCTGCTGATGTTAGGCGCCATCGTTGTCGGAATCGTCTTGTTAATGCGGGGTCAATAAAGTGCCATGACAGCCACACTCAAACACCCCGCCGAGACGCCTCCCGCGTCGGAACCGAATGCGGCCCCTCGTTTTGACAATACCGTCGCCCGAAAGAGTTCCAGAGCGTACATTGCTCTGTTTGTGGCGACCCTTCTGCTCACCCCGCTGCTGATTCTCATCGGGGCCGATCAGGGCTATGGCACAATATTGGCCGCGTTGGCCGCGCTGATCGCGCTTGCACTCGTACCATGGAAGCCAATTCTAGGGCTATACTTGATTGTTATTTGCGCCGTGGTTGTCGAGCAGGAGCCTCTTGTTGGGACGCCGATTGGCACGGATCACGTCAACATCTTTTACTGGCCAACTCACCTGCAAGGACTGCCAGAGCGTCCGATAGGATTCTTTATCCTGGCAATTCTGTTTTTCATGGTGTTTACAGCAATAATGTTTCGGCGTCGCGCGCTTTTCGGTGGCAGGCTCTTTTATCCATTTCTGTTCTTCTTCGCCTGCCTGGCACTCGGTGTAGTTCACGGTCTGGCGACGGGCGGATCGTTCAAGATCATCGTGCTTGAGATCCGACCATGGTGGTATTTCTTTGTCTCATACATTCTCGCCTACAATATCGTGTCCGAAGTGAAGCACGTACGAAACATCATCTGGATCACGGTTATCGGTACAGCAATCAAGGGCGTCCAGGGTGTCTTCATCGTCTATACCTACCTTGGTGGCCAGATCGAGGGTCACAATGAAATCATGGCGCACGAACAGTCGTTCTTCTTTGTGCTCGTGCTGCTCTTGCTGGTCATGATGCTCCTGCACCACTTTCAACGCGCGCTTTTCTTCGCCATACTCTTCTCGTTGCCATGCTTGTTGCTGGCGCTGGTGGCAAACAACCGACGTGCCGACTATGTAGCGCTGTTGCTTGGAATTCTGGTCGCCTGGGTGATGGTTATTCTGGTTAAACCGGCGAAGCGTCGTGCGCTCATCACTACGCTTGCGATTTGCCTCGTGTTAGGCGGCGCCTATGTGCTTGCCTTCCAGAAGTCTAGTGGCGCGCTCGGCCAACCGGCGCGCGCCGTGATCTCGGTCTTCAATCCAAGTGCCTCAGATGAGCGCGACGCCAGTTCCAATGCATACCGGATCATCGAGAACTACGATCTTGAAAAAAACCGAGTCGACAAAGTCCTATCCTGGGCTTCGGTTTCGGCAAGCCATTCTCTGCAACTTATGGCGCTGCCGAACGTGCTCGATCTGGATCCCTACTATCTCTACATACCCCATAACAATGTCCTGTGGGTCTGGATGCGCCTGGGGCCGCTGGGATTCGGCGCTCTCTGGTATCTTTCGGGTCCGCGATTGTAGCGGGCTGCATGATTGTTCGCAGGCTGAAGAAATCCACAACTGCAGTTTTTCGCAATTTTCACGCTCGCGCTGGTCATGATGGAGGTCATCCTAGCGTACGGCGATTACCAGTTCTTCTTCTACCGCAACATGATATATGTTGGTGTCGCTCTTGGGTGTTTTGATGAAGTTACCTGCCATCGAACGGAAGGCGATGGGGGAGTCACCGAGCCACGCCGACCGCCTGGAGGAAGCGATTCCGACGGCTCGTCCGAAACCCCGTACCACGCGCGCGACGCGAAGTACCACTGTCCGCTGCCCATACCTGTGTCAGCCATAACGGCTCGCGAGGGCGGAGACAGCGATTGGGTGGAAGTGGAATATCCATGAAGATTCTCATCGTTGCTCGATCTCTGCCGCGTCCTACCTGGGGCGCTGGAACCCGCAACTATCATCTTGCTGCGAGCGTTGGCGAGCAAACATGACGTTTCACTACTCGCGCTGGTAGACGAACACGAGCGCGAGCAAAGCGCGGCGGCCCATCTGGTACCGCATACGCGTGCAGTGCGCCAGGTAGATGCACTGCCTTCTGGCTCCAGGCGGATTGACCAGATACGCGCGCTCGCAGCTGGGCGCTCGTTTTACCTGGAGTCGCACACAGTACCGGGCGCTCAGGCCGCTTTGGACGATGAGCTGGCACGGAATGACTATGATGCGGTGTTCTTTGAGGGGTTGTTCGTCGCTGGCTACCGGGTGCCATCGCACATTCGCATAATTCTCGACGAGCACAACATCGAGCACGAATTGCTCTGGCGGAGCTATCAACGTGCCAATGGCGTCGCGAGGCGTGGCTTCAACTGGCTGGAGTATCGCCGCCTGAGACCTCTGGAGATCGCCTGGTGTCGACGTGCGGACCTCGTGCTGGTAACCAGCGAGAGGGAACAGTTGCTGCTTCATGCGCTACTGCCGGAGAAAAATGTTCAGGTCGTGCCCAACGGCGTCGACATCGAGGCTTTCGCGCCCGACGACGCGGTGGCTGAGACGCCTGGGCGAGTCATCTTCACGGCGTCCTTTGATTACTATCCTAACGTGCAGGGGGCGTTGTACTTCGCCGAGCAGTGCTGGCCGCTCGTTCGAATTGCGTTTCCTGAGGCGACCTGGCATCTCGTCGGGCGAAATCCGCCGCCCGAGATTGTCCGCCTGGGCACGCTTCCAGGGGTAACGGTTACTGGTAGTGTGCCTGCTGTCCAACCGCATCTCGCTACATCACAAGTCGCCATAGTGCCGCTATTGACGGGCGCGGGGACGCGACTGAAGATCCTGGAAGCGCTCTCCATGCGTCGGGCCGTTGTTTCCACGAGTCTGGGTTGCGAAGGAATCAATTGTGTTCCAGACTGCGATCTCGTCGTTGCCGATGAGCCACGGGCATTTGCTGCGGCGATTGTCAGTCTGCTTAGCGATGGCGCGCGCCGGGCCAGTCTTGGCGCTGCTGGTCGTGCACTGGTTGAAGAGCAGTATAGCTGGGCGCGCTGTGGCCAACAATTACTGCAGGCACTGGATGATATTGAATTGAAGAGGTGGGGCCAATGATCCTGTTGCCGATTGCCCGCAGGGTGCTGCTCGCGCTGGAGATACTCCTTGCTCTGCCGCTGCTGTACCTCCTGGCGCTTGCCATTGGCGCAACTATTGGCACAATTCGCCGTTCACATGCGCCAGCAGGAAACAATCCTGCCAGCCGCTTTGCGATTGTCGTACCCGCGCACAATGAAGAAGTACTGATAGGGACGATGCTGAGTAGCCTGGCGCGGATCGACTACCCCGCAAACCGTTTTGATGTACACATCATCGCGGATAATTGCAATGATCGTACCGCTGAGATTGCGAGGGCCGCTGGCGTCCAAGTCCAGGAACGAACGGACCTTGAGCATCGCGGCAAAGGCTATGCCTTGTCGTGGGCATTCAACCTGTTGATGAATGGCGCAATTCATTATGATGCCTATGTCGTGCTCGATGCCGATGCCGTGGTCGATCCTGGACTGCTCAAAGCACTGGCGCGCGGGCTGGCGCGCGGGGGGGCTGCGCTACAGTCGCAGAACGCGGTCCTCAATGCCGCTGAATCGCCGGTGAGCGCGCTACGCTGGCTGGCGCTCTCGCTGATGAACTACATCCGACCGCTTGGCCGAAATACGCTCGGTGGCTCATCCACCCTGACCGGAAATGGCATGTGTCTCACACATGAGCTACTTGTTCGCCATCCCTGGCAGGCATTCGGCTTGTCCGAAGATTACCAGTACTACCTTTCGATTGTCTCAAGTGGTGAGAAGGTGCTTTTCGTGCCCGATGCGGACGTTCGCTCGGTGATGCCGACGACATCCCGCGCGCTTCAGACACAGGATATTCGGTGGGAGTCGCTCAACCCAGATGCCAGCGCATGGCAGCGGCGCATCGGTTGGAGTCTCCTTGGTGAAGGCATCCGCCGACGCAGTTGGGTGCGTCTGGATGCGCTCGCGGAATTGTTGATACCGCCTCTCTCCGTGTTGGGCGGTAGTTCCGTTGCGCTGCTGATTGCCGCGGTTGTTCTGCAAGCTCCATTACAGATTGCTCTGGCAGTGGCGCTGGTTGCGATGTTGGTCGTCTATGTGGCGTCGGCGTTCGTGCTGTTGCGCCCGCCATTGGGGTGTATCGCGCACTCGTGTATGCGCCTGCGTACATCGCGAGAAAGCTCTGGATCTACTTTGTGCTGCGCCGCCTGCGCAAGAATACGACCTCATGGGTTCGCACGAGTAGGACATTGGAAGCTCCAGGAGATGTCGCGCCGTGACCTGTCAAGACATACGGGCATAGGTTGCTTGAGTGGGGTTGTGAGGCAGGGGGAGAGGGCGCTGTCATGGATCCAGTTCGCGTTTGCGCAATCGCATATGATTACTATCCATTTGATATCGCCATACGGCGCATGGCTGCCGCAACGGTGGATGCTGGCTACGAGATGCATGTCATTTGTCTACGCGACAAGGGCGAGTCGCCGTACGAGGTTTGTGAAGGTGTCGTGACACATCGTGTGCCTTTAAGTCGTGGGTTTGGCCGTCCGCTTCCCCTGACCATTCTTGAGTTGGATGTGGTTCATGCTCCTTGCCGGATCGGTGGTGACATGGCAGCACCTCCGCCATCCATATAACGTAATCATCGCCTACAACATGCCTGATTTTCTGGTGTTCGCCGCATAATCCCGCGAATTTTAGGCGCGAAAGTGGTATTGGACGTGCTGGATCCCAGTCCAGAATTGATGGCGGCCAAATCCAGCGGTCGCAAAGGACGATTGCTGTATCACCTAGCCTCGATCCAGGAGCGCATTTCTCACGGCGTTCTCGAACCATGTCATTACCGTTGGCTGGCCGTTTGAGGAGCGCCTGAAGTCGCGTGGCGTGCCCTCGCGCAAACTATCACTTGTGCTCAACAGTGCCGATCCACGGCTCTTCCCCGCTTCACGACGATGCCCGCCACCGTCCTGGACGCCTGGCTTCGATGGGCCGTACATCATCATGTATTACGGCACGATTGCCGAGCGCAACGGCCTCGATACCGCTGTGCGCGCTCTTGCCTTGGCACTGCCACGCGCTCCGCGTCTGCGGTTGGACATCATGGGGCGAGGGGAATACGTGTCCGAGGTTTTGAACCTGGCCGAGTCGCTTGGCGTCGCCGATCACGTGACATTTACCGAGCCTTGCCCATCAGAGCGCATTGTCGACTTCATCTTGCATGGCGACGCGGGCATCATCCCGTACCGACTCGATGGATTTCGCCGAACTGGTGTCGCCCACCAAGGCCTACGAGCAGGCCTGGATGCAGCGCCCCATGATTGCATCTGATACGGTGGCCATTCACTCGATGTTCCGGCCTGGTTCGCTTTTGCTTTGCGATCCGAATAGCCCCGAGAGTTTTGCCGATGCAATGGTTGAGTTGAGTGTGAGCCGTGAGTTGCAGCGAACCCTTATCGAGAGCGCGACTGAGGATTACAGCCATATCGCTGGGAGCAGGTTCGCGCCGAGTATCAGGCGTTGCTTGCCATGCTCGAGTGGCAAACCGCGGAGCAGCGCGTTCCCGCTGCCACAGCCCTCTGAGCGATTAGGCGCATTGTATGTAGGAGACGTCAGTGTGAGTCCGATTCTTACATATTTCGTTCACCCAACCGCTGAGGTAGAGTCGGGGGCAGAGGTGGGCGCGGAACCCGCATCTGGCGTCAGGCGCATGTACGTGGGCATGCGTGTATCGGCGAGCAGTGCAATATCGGTAAGGGCGTCTTCGTGGACGAGCACGTGCGTATCGGCTCGCGGGTCAAGATTACAGAACCATACCTCGGTCTTCGAGGGTGTTACGCTCGAAGATGGCGTTTTTGTTGGTCCGCATGTTTGTTTCACCAATGACTTGTTTCCACGTGCCATTACGCCTGCAGGCGACCTCAAGACGGCCGATGACTGGGAAATGACGCAGACATTTGTGCGCTATGGCGCATCGATTGGCGGTGGGTCGGTGATTCGGTGCGGTGTGACGATCGGCGAGTTTGCATTAGTAGGCGCTGGATCGGTGGTAACACGCGATGTTCCACCACATGCGCTCGTCTTCGGCAATCCAGCACGTTCACATGGCTACGTTTGCCGTTGCGCGCGCCCGCTGTCGCGTCTCACGCAAGATGAAGATGGGCGCATGGTCGGCTGGTGTGAGAGCTGCCAGCAAGAGTGCGTGATACCACAGGTGGCCAGTAAGTGACTGTAATAGAGGTCTGCCAAGACCGCACGTCGGATATTGATCACTGGCTTATTACGATATAAAGGGAAATCGAATGAATCTCGTAGCATTCTCAATCAAAACGAAAGGGGCGCATAACTTCGCCCGTCGGCTGTGGACTGTCTTCGCGCGCTTCGGGTTCTCGGATGCCCGCAGTCGCCGTACCCTTCTCTCTATCCTGGCAACTGTTCGCCAACATGGTGGCAATCCTACCTTCTTTATTCCGGCTGTTGTGTTACGTCGCCATCCCGAATTAATCAACGAAATCGCGCTCTGCGGCGCCGAGATTGGCATCCACGGCTACGTCCACAACGATTACCGCAGCCTGAGTGACGCCAGTCAGCATCAGCAGACCCAGCACGCCATGGCGGTATTTGACGATGTCCATTTGCCGTTCCAAGGATTCCGAAATCCCTACCTAGGCTGGACTGAGGACTCTGTGCGCTCATTCGCCGCGCTCGGTTTCGGATATGACAGCAATGAAGCGATTGTGCATGATGTCGTCGATCTGAGCGCGCTCACCCCGACGATTCGCTCCGGTTGGGTGAAGTCGTTGGCGCTTTTCCAGGCTATCGCTCCCAGCACGTATATGCTGCGCCCACATTTCGAAGGTGACCTGGCACGCATTCCCACCAGCATCCCTGATGATGAGATGCTCTACGATCGGCTTCGCATTACCGATCAGGCAAAGCTGGGCAGCATCTGGAGCGAGGTGATGGCGCGTGTCTATGCGCTCGGCGGGATTTATGTGTTGAATCTTCACCCCGAACGCGGTGTCTTATGTCGTCCCGCGCTTGCCCATTTGCTGTCTTTCTCTCAGCAACAGCCGCTACCAGTCTGGGTGGCGTCACTGCATGAGGTTGAAACGTGGTGGCGCGAGCGGAGAGCCTTCCGTTTCTCTTTCGCTCCCTCTGGTGAGGCGAGTTGGAGCGTCAAGGCCACAGGTAGCGCAAAAGCCACCATACTTGCACGGCGGCTCACGGTAGATGGCGCCGGGGTAGAGGAGTGGGCGGGCAAGGAAAGCATCGTCAAGGAACGCCAGTTCACGGTGCATGGGGCAACCTGTCCGTGCATCGCGCTCTCGCCTCAAACATCTAATGAGGTGGAAGACTTCCTGAGTGAGCAGGGCTATGCGGTTCTTCGGATAGATGCTGGCGCGGCGCCGGGCTATTCTCTGTACCTAGATATGCCCAATGGTTTAGGTGAGACGCGCCCAGAGCAGAGTGCGCAACGCAGCGCGCTCGTCGCGGAGATTGAGGCGCTCGACAAACCACTCCTGCGCTTCGGCGTCTGGCCAGACCGTGCCCGTGCCGCTCTCTCAATCACTGGTGATATCGATTCGATTACGATACAGGATTTCTTCCTGCGCATCGTCGAGGCACGCCAGCATCCATAGCGGCACGCGGTATCGATTAAGAAGGTTATCTCATAGTAACCAGCGCGCACTGAGCTACAACTCGGCGCGCGCTGGTTCTCTGGTTCTCCTCGGTCAGCTGCACGTAGCGGCGCCCAATCCGAGGTGTGACTTGAGCGTCTGGAACCACAGCGCATTGATCGCCACAGATCCAGCGCTGCTTGGATGCAGCCCATCTGGCCCGAGATAGTTGGGGTGTGTGCGTACCAGGGTATAGAGATCAGGGCCGGGAATCAAGTTGTTCGCCGCCGTGACTTCGTCGATCACCTGGTTCAATTGCTGGACCTCGGTATCCAGTCCTGGCTGGTGGTGATATGTCGTGTATGGAATATGCGCCAGTATGGGAACATCGCCATGTTGAAGGATTGCTGTCACCAACATCTGCAAGTTGGCGCGGAACTTATCGGCTGAAACGCCGTTGAGGGCATCATTTGATCCCCAGCCAAGCAGCCAGTAGTGCATGTCTGGCAGAAGCGCCTGCCATGAAGCGAACTGCTCCACCGCGCCGTCGGAAGTTTGACCACCGAAGCCACCGTCAATCATGAGCGGATAATGCTTGGGTTCGCAGCGCAACATGTCTTCCGCGAACGATGGCATGTTGTCAGCATAGCGGTTATAGGACATGCCTGTGATCGAATCGCCAGAAAAGAAGAACGTGTCGGTGCCAAGGTTCCTGGCGTCGAAAATCTCTACCTCGTCGATGCGCACAAATGGTTGGCTGGGCTGTGGCTGGGCTGAAAGGACCGTCATGCGTATCCAGGACATCCCCGAAAAATTAATGAGGTGCTCGCGTGCTCGCGCATGGTTGCCACGCACAGTAGCTACCGTCTGCCAGGTACCATCACTGCCCGTTGTGCTGTTATTCGAGACTTCGATGTCATAATCCTGCGGGGCTATCGAGGTAGGGTCGGTGTAGTCAAACGAATAGTCGCTAAACCAGGCGAGCACAACGCTACTTGCCTTGCTTGGCAACTCGAAGGCACACGATCCGGGCAACGAATTGGTGGCCAGCTCCCAGAAACCCCATGCGCCAAACTTGCCGTCGGTCAGCGCGTCTGTTCCACCCGGCCCAGTATTATTCGAGGAGCACGTGATGGTTGCGCCCTGTGAGAGCAGCGTTGGTCCAGTTGCGGGCGTGAGCGAGCCGGATGTGGGCTTGTATTGCTTGATCAACGAGGAGAGCGCGTCGAATTGCGGCTTGGCCAGACCAGTTATTACGTCGAACATATCCAGCCGCCCGTATCCGCCGTAGCTTGCCGCATCGAACTGGGCGGCGAATGCCACGCCTCCAGCGATCATCGATTTGATCGCGGCAACAGTGAATTTTGTGATGAAATCAGCGTTACTTCCATAGGAAGGGGGGGGATTTCTGGGATCATAGTTCCACTCAGTGAATCCAATAGGTAGATCTTTGCCCAGAATACTCTTGATCAAATCCACGCACTTTCTGCGCAGTGCTGGCGTAGGTGGAGGTGCTAGCGAGGCATGTCGGCTCATCCATATGCCAGCAGGGATAGTAATGGATGCTGATGGCGTCGGGCAGCACACCCGAGTCTTTCACACCCTGCAGGAAGCGCGGGAGGTAATTGTCGAAACCAGTGGCATTTATGACGCCAGGCCCGATGAACTTCGCGGAAGGATTGATATGTCGCAGTAATGGAATGGTCCGATTCCAGGCAGACATATATTGATCGAACGACGGGCCGTAGTAGTCTGGCTCATTGCCGAACTCGTAGAGCTGGCAGCGATTGCCGAAATAGGATACGACATGCTCATTGAAGGTTGTATTGTTGACGTTGGTCAGGACGGCGAGACACTGTGCCCCAATGTTCTCGATGGTTTTGATGCGCAACTCGAGGGTTGCGTCATCGGCATTGTCTGGAATGAATGTGCGTACCAGCGTGAAGCCAGCGTTGCGTAGCGCCAGTTGGATCGCGGCATGGTTTCAAGGTTCTGGTCGCCGACCATTCATAGCTGTCATTGGTCCCAAAAAGGAACGATGACGCTCCGCCGTTCCAAATTTGCGAGTCCTGGAAGCGCGCCCGGTGGTGGTGCCGGCGCTGCTACTGCGGCAGGAGCCGTGGGGAGCGCTGGAGCGGCCGAGGTGCGTGCGGTTGATGGAGGACTCGATGGCCATGCGACCCACCCGGGCCACCACTACCAGAAACGCCGCTAATGTGCGTCCAAGCGGCAACCAATGGCGGGTGTAAAGTTGCAACGCGATCCATGCTACCTACCTTAACCAAGATGCTTGTAGAGCATGCCTCCCAGCGTCGAGGCCACGGGCAAGGGAAGACGTTTCCAGCATGCTGTCAAAATCTGATATTTTCGACTTCCCTCAGATGTCGACGCCAGGCCAGCGACATGTGGCGAATAGTAATAAGGCAGGGGCTCCGCAGTGGCTCCCCATTTGCGTTTGTACTCCATAAGGCCTTGATTGTCGCGTGCGGTTCGGCCCATATCGAAGAATTGATAGCCTTTATTGCTGCCCATGCTATTGATTCCCACATGAAAAGGTTGTTGGGCGCCAGGTGCAACGATTGCTCTTCAGATGCCCCATAGGCGTAGTGTACGGTGTCTCCGGACGGCAAAGAGCACCATCCCAGCAATGGTGTGTCCTTCATGTTCAGCAAAGAGCGCCTGCACCGTGCCATCGGCGGCAAAACGATCCCATAGCCCCCGAAAGAAGGCGCGAGGCTGTGCGGGCATGCCATGTTTGCCAGTGCGAGTGCCGACGTGCAGCCGATGATACACATCCATATCCTCGCGCTGTTGGGCAAAACGGATCGGTGACACCCATCTTGCGCGATTTCTCTTACCTGGCGCTGGACGGGTTTCTGCTACACCCGACCAGAACGCTCATTCACCTACTGCCAGAGACAGTCGCCAGCGACGTAGTTATCGGTGGCGACGAAATCTTCACGCTCCGCGAGAAGCGCCGACGGGCCAGTGCGAAGCTCAATATAGCGCGCGCGGTGTCTGCGCCCCAGTTCGACCGCCTGGTCGACCAACTGATGCGCGGTTGCGCTGTCGGTCGGCGACCATGCCACAGTGTCCGAAAACGGCAGCGACACGATACGCCGCCCAGTGAGCGGGCTACTGAGCGCGCATACCGGCAGGAAGCCACGTAGAGCGCCGTCACTTCCCCGCGTACCTCCAGACGTGTCACGTTAAAGCCATAGACCGTCTGAATCAGATTCAGCCAGCGCTCGTCAGCGTAGAAGCTATCGCCGTTCTGCGCATCAATAGGCAACGGCTGACTGACCTCCCGCACGGAAATTTCCAATATAGTGCTTCCTGCACATGCGATAAGCTATAGCGAAATGTATGCCTCAGGCTGTTTGTCGAGCGCGTAGCGATGCCTGTGCCGCAGTAAGGATCTTGACAACTTCAAGCCCGGCACTGGCCGTTGGCCTCGGGTTGTTCGCCGGTGCGGATGGCATGCGCGAAATCTTCGCATTCGAGCCGGAGCGGCTCCATCCATTCGATGTGGGGAATCGTGATTGCGCCATGGCGATATGAGACAATAGGATCGACGCCAATATCAGCGCCTTTGTTGAAGATCTTGAGCATCTCAGCGGGGTTGGTATCGTCGTAGATTGCCATGCGCTTGTCGCCGATGACCGTCACACGGCGTACTTTGTCAGGGTGCAGCCAGCTCACATGGATATGCGCCGTGGTTCCCGTATCGTATTCGAGGTTCAGGTGGGCGACATCATAAATTGTATGGATGCAAATGCGCATGCGCATGGGCCTCTATATGTGTTGGGCCTTTGCCGAGCAGCGCCAGCAGAATCGACGCATCATGCGGAGCGAGATCCCAGATGACATCGATGTCGCTACGGAAGAGGCCGAGATTGAGACGCTCGATTTCAACACAATAGATATTGCCGAGTTCGCCATCCTGAATGAGTTGGCGCAGTTCCTTGACCGCGGGGCTGTACTGGAAGGTATGCCCAACCATCAAAATACAGATTCCGCTGCTCTGCCAGAGCGATCAACTCTTCCGCCTCGGCGACACTACGCAGTCAGCGGCTTCTCGACCAGCACATGCTTGCCATGGAGCAGCGCCTTTCGCGCCAATTCAAAGTGGGTGGATACCGGAGTGGCGATCACGACAGCATCGACATCCGAGTTGAAGACGTCCTCGATCCGTGCGTCGTCGTGATCCAGGGGCGTTCATCTTTCGCTTTTCTCAGAGCGAGCAGATTCAGATCAGCCACAATCTCCAGCGAGGCCTGCGGGAGTGACTCGAGGTTACGTGCAAGCTTAGGACCCCAATATCCCAAACCGATCAGTCCAAAGCGCAACTGTTGCATCATCGCTTTCCACCTTCAATCAACCAACTAGTCGAACTCATCGCCGAGATTCATATCAGTCGGCGGCCCTGTGTCTGGAGTATTTTGTGTTATCCGTGGGTCGGTGTTGGTGTCAACACCGTCAACCAGAGCGTCACATACTTGCTGAATCTGCTCGTCGGTCAGCTCCGCGTACATTGGCAGCGAGAGAATGCGTTCGGCGGCGGCTTCTGTCACTGGGAGCGAGCCTCGGACGTAGCCATATTGTGTGCAGGCGGGCTGGAGGTGCAGTGGAATCGGGTAGTGAACGCCAGTATGAAATGCCTTGTTCGGTGAGCGCTTCGCGTACGCGGTCGCGATCTGCCGTTTCAATCACGTACACATAAAAGGCATGTTGCGCCCACGAAGCTGTCTGGGCACTCGATGCGACCACGCCACGCAGCCTATTCGGAGTAGGTCTCCGCATGTTCCCGTCGCGTTTGTCGTTCCACTGATCGAGATAGTGGGAGCTTGATGCGCAGGACAGCCGCCTGGATCTCGTCCATACGCCAGTTGGCGCCCATCACCTCATGCTCGTAGCGGACGCGTGAGCCGTGATCGCGCACCACGCGCATCCGCTCGGCTAGGTCAGGGATTGTTGGTGACACAGATGCCAGCTTCACCGTATGCGCCGAGGGTCTTGCTGCAATACAGACTGAAGCAGCCAATGTCACCGATCCCACCGACTGGGCCGACCATTATAGGTCGCGCCATGCGCCTGAGAGGCATCTTCGATCACGCGCAGCCCGTGTGTGCGGGCAATTTCCAGAATCGGATCCATCTCTGCGGGATGCCCAAAAAGATGTACTGGAATAATGGCCCGTGTCTTTGGGGTAATGGCTCGCTCGATCTCGTGCCAGTTCATGGCATAGGTCTCTGGGTCGATATCGACGAAGACCGGAGTGGCCCCTACCATGCTGATCGCCTCAACGGTAGCGATGAAGGTGTTAGCCACGGTAATGACTTCGTCACCAGGGCCAATTTCGCATGCGCGCAATGCGAACGCGAGCGCATCGGTGCCATTCGAGACACTCACGCTATCGAGACTTTCGCAATAGGCTGGGCGAACTCTCGCTCGAACGCCAGTTGTTCTGGACCAAGATAAAGGGACATTCCCTCGAGAACCCGCTCGATGGCGGCAGTACTTCATGCTTGATCGTCTGATATTGCGCCTTGAGATCAACCAACGGAACCGTCATGCGTCGCACCCCTCATTTTCATCACTTGACATTTGCTTTTGCGAGACGACGCAGATGCACGAGGTGGTGTATGCGCACATCTACGCCGCTCCACACTAGGCTACTGCAAAGCCAAGTGCGGAAGGTAGTTAGCGATGTGCAATTGTGGTAGCTCTCACAACCAGACTGTGCAGGAACGCTTACCGCTCATGACTGGTGTTGTGCCCTCTACTCCCGCGCCTGAATCAGCACACGATTCATCTCTACCATGTCATACAGTTTTCGCCACCAAGCCATGCAGACTGGAATTGTGACGATGACCGTGACGGGAACGTGATGTGAGGATTCGGACGGTGGAGGGTTGCATGGTCGCCCAGGAAGTATTGGTCAGAGATGACATTAGCATTGAAGAGACGCTATCTGCGCTCAAAGCGCATGCATCGGATGTAGTCTCTCACAGTGCTTGCGCTGATTCCTGTCAGTGTCATCATGCTGGTGACGGCGATCATCATCCGCCTCGACTCTCCTGGTCCGGCGATCTACAAGCAGACACGCTATCGGTCACAATGGCTCCAAGATTCACCTTCTACAAATTCCGTTCGATGTATCACAATGTCGCAAGTGACTCGCATGAAAAGGCGATTGTCACCTGGATGAACGGAGCGGCCAGTTGAACCATGACGACAAGGACAAGCCGTACAAGCTCGTCGATGATTCACGGGTAACCCGCGTCGGCAAGTTCATCCGCAAAACAAGTATTGACGAACTGCCCCAATTGTGGAATATAGTGAAGGGCGATATGTCGATCGTGGGTCCTCGCCCTCCAATTGAGTACGAGGTGATGCGATATAGCGCGCGCGATTTTCTGCGCCTGTCGGGCAAACCCGGCCTCACAGGAACGTGGCAGGTGTATCGGGCGCGGGCGGGTGGCGTTCCCAGAGATGGTCAACAGGATATCAATATCTGGGAGACACAATCCCTGCGCTATGACCTCAAGCTGATGGTTCTCACAGTTCCGGTCATGATCACATGGCAGGGGCGGAGCCTAACACCCGGATTGTGCGGTCCGATCGACGTTTTTCGTGCGTACAAAATGTACTCGTAGACACGTAACGATACTAGCTCTGATCACCGCTAGCTCCCATGCAGGGCCAAGCGCTCAGTGGCTGGCGCAGATAGGTAATCAGGACTAATTTTTGTGAAGTCAGTCCTCAAACAGTTCCCAAGTGTGTGGCCATGTAGGCGTTTGTACGTCTATAACATAATGGATGAGGCAATGTGCCTGCCCCGTTTCTTCTCGCGTAATCGGTGTCATCTTCCCCGGTGAGACACATTCTACGCGATAGGAGTTAAGAAACGACCTCAGATGCCAGATGCAACGAAGCTCTTTGGAATACAGAATCTACTTCTGCCACCAAACAGGGAGTATGGCACGAGCATCCTCATTCAGAGATAGTAATGCCAGTGGCACCCTGGGCAACTAGCGCCAAAGCGTTACTCGGGCATGGAAGCACTCTCGAAACAGGATGTCTGTTCATGCAGTTTGGCTGATTAGCATGCGACCGCAGTGGAGGGTGAAATGAAGCTGTTGGTGGTGGACAGCGATCGCGACATGGTAGAGATGGTGACAGGCTGGTTGAGAACTCGTGGATACGAAGTTCACCATGCCTTTACCAGTGAGCGCGCGCGACAAGTTTGGCTCGACAAGCGACCAGATGTCGTCATCATCGATCCTGAGAGCAATGGCAATGATCCGCTCGCGATGTGCCGTGAGATGCGCGATTCCCACGATGCGCTTGTGCTCGTGTTCACGCAAACCATTGGCGAAGATGCGGAGTCGGCATATCTCGAGAGTGGAGCGGATAGCTTCCTCGCAAAACCGTTTCTTCCGCGACAACTGCTCGCGCATCTGCGCGCGTTGAGCCGTCGTGTTCGTTCGACGCTTGTGCGCAATCCCTCAACAATCATTGATGTTGGCCCGTTACGTGTGGATACGGTTCGGCACGAGGTGTACGTGATGACAGCAAGACTGTGCGCCTGACGCCGACGGAAAGCCGTCTGTTCCACTTGCTCGCGGCGAACGCGAACGACATCTGCACGCTCGACCAGATCGTGGCGCATGTCTGGGGATTCGGCGAGTCTGGTGACACCTATCTGGTGAAGGCTCACATTCGCCATCTGCGCGAGAAAATCGAACCGGTACCCGGCAAGCCAAAATTCATCGTAACATCGCCTGGTGTCGGGTATATGCTCAAGCGCCACATTGTCGAGGGAGGCCTGTTGCTGAAGAAGTCCATATAGCAGCGAAGAGCTACCAGAACTGGTTTCTGAGTCAGTCCTGGCTCGTCCATCTACGGCTCGGGTGATCCCGGGGTTTGTGCCGTAGTATTCTGTGGTTCTCCGCAGCGTCAGAGTGATTGTTCTCATTGCCCCATACGTACATGATGTGCGTATGGGGCATCGTCATTTTCCAAGCCGCGTTATGAGCGTCATGCCTGACCAAAGATATCTCCGCTGTATCTATCTCAGCTTGCTGTAAAAATGTCGATAATTGTTACTGTCACGACATAATCTGCTTTCGATGATACCCATTGGCTCGTTGTATCCAGGAAGGAGCTGGACGGTTCGTGAAATCGCAACCCGTCAGATTTGACGACCCGCAGCTTCAGAACATATAGTAACGTACGACAGCCATGAATCGCCCAACAGGATTGCCACCTGGACGTGTGTCCAGCGCTGCGCTTGTGACGGGCTCGTGGCTTGCTTAACGTTACCTCTTGAGAAGGCGTCTCTCGCACGTTGATGACGTCATGTAGCGCAGAACGATTAGTGCGATGATGTGTATGACGAGAATGTCGAAACTCAGCTAAAAGCCTTGCGACCAAATGTGTAGCTCATTCGCCCCGTGACCGCTGTCCATGAATCAACGTATACCTTCTTCGGCTGAACCATTGCCCGGAGACTGCACGCAGTGCGTGCGGCCTGCGCCTGAAAGAGGTTGAGCGTGATTCCAGATGACTTCACCTACTATGCCCCCAGCAGCCTGCCTGAGGTGTGGGAGTTGCTGCGACGACACGAGGGCGATGCGAAGATTCTCGCGGGCGGCCAGAGCCTGATTCCCCTTGATGAAGCTTCGCCTCGCCAATCCCGCGTATCTGATTGATCTCCGCAACGTCCCGGGCCTGACGACCCTCGCACGAGCAAGATGGCTCTCTGGTTATTGGCGCTATGGTCACTGAAACAGCACTCGAGAGCTCGCCCCTGATCCGGCAGCGTTACCCTGGTATTTATGAAGCGAGCACTGTCGTCGCCGATCCCCTGGTGCGCAATTTTGCCACGGTTGGTGGTAATGTGGCGCACGCTGACCCCGCCAACGACCACCCCGCGATGCTTGCTTGCCTTGCGGGCGCAGGTTACCATCCAGGGTTCCCATGGGACACGGACGATGTCGCTGGATGACTTTCTGGTCGACACGATGGAGACGGCCCTTCAGGGCGACGAGGTGCTGACCGATATTCGGGTCCCACGGCCTCTTCCACATACTGGGTCGGCGTATCTCAAGCTCGAGCGCAAGGTTGGCGACTATGCCATCGCTGCCGTCGGCGTTCATGGTGACGCTCGATGGCGGCGTGTGCAGTCGGGCGGGGATCGGACTTACCAATGTTGGCCCGAAAGCGATACGCGCCTCTGCAGGCAGAGGCATATCTTCTCGGTAAGCAGCCTGATGAGGCGACTGTGCGCGAGGCAGCCAGGCTGGCAGCCGACGCGGCAGAGCCTACAACCGATCTGCATGGGCCTGCGGAATACAAGCGCTCGATGGTGCGAACACTGACAGCGCGGGCATTGCGTCTTGCTGTGCAGCGCGCCGAGGCCGGAGGTGTGCAATGACTCAGCACGTCAATCTAACGATCAATGGGCAGCCGTATGAAGCTGATATTCCCGCGCGATTGCTGCTCGTCCACTTCATCCGCGAGGTGGCGAACCTGACGGGAACGCACATCGGCTGTGACACGACCAGTTGCGGCGCCTGCACAGTGCTGGGTTAACGGCACGCCTGCCAAGTCATGTACGATATTTGCTGTTCAGATGGATGGCGCCGAGATCAGCACGGTCGAGGGACTCGAACAGGGCGGCGCACTGCATCCCATTCAAGAAGGGTTCTTCGAGGAGCATGGCTTGCAATGTGGGTTTTGCACACCTGGGATGATGATGACGTCGGTTGCCTTCCTCAAAGACCATCCTAATCCAACGGACGACGAGATTCGACATGCAATTTCGGGCAATCTCTGCCGTTGTACCGGCTATGTCAATATCGTCAAATCGATTCAATATGCCGCAAAAAAGATGCGCGATGAGCAGGCGGCGCCACACCAGCCCCACACAGCGACAGAAGCGGAGGCGGTCAGATGAGCAACGGACTCAGCAGCGATTGGTGGTATGGGCCAAAGCATCAAGCGCAAAGAGGATGCGCGCTTCCTGCGTGGCAAGGGGCGTTATATCGACGATATTCAAGTTGCCCTGGCATGCTGTATATGGACATCGTGCGCAGCCCCTATGCGCACGCCACGATCAAGAGTATCGATGCGAGCAAAGCGCTGGCGCTTGCCCGGTGTGCTCGCGGTAATCACCGGGAAAGACCTTGATGCGGCTGGGCTTGCCTGGATGCCGACGCTGATGAGCGACAAGCAGATGGTGCTGCCGGTGGATCGGGTCGTCTATCAAGCGCAAGAAGTTGCAGCGGTTGTTGCCACTGAGCGCTATATCGCCGCCGATGCGAGTTGCGCTGGTTGAGGTGGATTACGAGCCACTGCCGCCAGTCATCGACCCATTCAAGGCGCTTGAGCCGGATTCGCCGCTCGTCCGCCCAGACCGCGAGCAGAAGACGAATCACATCTGGCACTGGGAGGCTGGCGACGCGGCACGTACCGACGAGATATTCCAGAGCGCCGAGGTGGTCGTCAAGCAAGACCTCTACATTCCCGCGCATTCACGTCTGCTCAATTGAGACGTGTGGCTGCGTCGCCTCGTTCGACAAAATCGAAGGCAAGCTGACTGTCTATATGACGACGCAGGCGCCGCACGCGATTCGCACTGTCTTACTCGCTGGTGACGGGCATTCCCGAGCATAAGATACGCATCGTCTCGCCCGACATTGGCGGCGGTTTCGGCGGAAAAGTGCCTGTTTATCCTGGCTATGTCATCGCCAGTGTGGCTTCGATTACCACGGGTCTGCCTGTCAAATGGATTGAGGACCGGTCCGAGAATCTTCAAGCGGATAGCTTTGCCAGAGACTATCACATCACCGCTGAGCTGGCGGCGAAGAGTGATGGCACGATGCAGGCGCTCCGCGTCAAGACGCTCGCCGACCATGGCGCGTTCGACGCTGCCGCGAATCCCTCGAAGTTCCCGGCGGGGCTGTACAGTATCATCACCGGGTCGTATACGCTGGACGCGGCCCACGTCGAGGTGGATGGTGTCTACACCAATAAGCCGTCTGGTGGCGTCGCCTATCGGTGCTCGTTCCGTGTCACGGAGGCGGTGCATACCATCGAGCGGATGGTAGATACCCTCGCGCAGAAGCTTCAGCTTGATCCTGCTGACGTGCGCATGAAGAACTTCATTCCGCCCGATGCCTTCCCGTATAAATCGGCCACAGGCTGGGAGTATGATAGCGGCAACTATCCAGCAGCGCTACAAAAGGCGATGGACAAGATCGACTATGCTGGCCTGCGCCGGGAGCAGGCGGAGAAACGCGCGCGCGGTGAGCTGATGGGCATTGGCATCTCGACATTTACCGAAATCGTCGGCGCCGGGCCGTCACACACATTCGACATCCTTGGGCATCAAGATGTTCGATAGCGCCGAGATTCGCGTCCATCCCACTGGCTCTGCCATCGTGCGCATCGGCGTGCAGACGCAGGGGCAGGGCCACGAGACCACCTTCGCCCAGATCGTCGCCGAGGAGTTGGGCCTGCCAGTCGAGAACATCACCGTTGAACATGGCGACACTGATACCGCTCCCTATGGCCTCGGCACCTACGCCAGCCGCAGCACGCCCACGGCAGGCGCGGCAACGGCGGTCGCCTCGCGCAAGATTCGCGAGAAGGCGAGGAAGATTGCTGGACATCTGCTGGAGGTCAGCCCGGACGATGTCGAGTGGGTAGACTACAAGTTCCAGGTGAAAGGCGTACCCGGTCGCTCGGTGACGATGAAGGACGTCGCATTTGCCGCGTATACCAACTTCCCTCAGGATGTTGAGGCCGGCCTGGAGGCGGTGGATTATTACGATCCGCCGAATCTGACCTTCCCGTTTGGCGCGTACATCTGCGTCGTAGACATTGATCGTGGCACAGGCGCCGTGAAGATTCGCCGTTTTGTCGCTGTCGATGACTGTGGCAACATCATCAATCCGATGATCGTTGACGGGCAGATTCATGGCGGTCTGACGATGGGCATGGCTCCAGCGCTCTTCGAGGCGATCACCTATGATGCGGATGGCAATATCCAGCAGAGCAACTTTATGGATTACCTGTTGCCGACTGCGATGGAGACGCCCGTCTGGGAAACGGACAAGACGGTGACGCCATCGCCACACCATCCATTCGGCGCGAAAGGTGTTGGCGAGTCCGCGACGGTAGGCGCGCCGCCTGCTATCGCGAACGCGGTCGTGGATGCGCTGAGTCATCTTGGCGTCACCCATCTGGATATCCCCATCACGCCATGGAAGGTCTATCAGATCCTTCAAGAGCACGGCGTTGCCGAGGGATAAGTCCTATTTACGCCCGTGGAGGCAGAAGCGATGCATTTCGAGGGAAGCAACAAATCAAAGCATCGCAAGAAGCAGTGTTCAAGTTCTTGCTCGACCCCAACAAGGTGGCTGGGTGCGCGCCAGGATTCATCTCGATGGATATCCTGGCGCCGGACCACTTCAAGCCGACGCTTGGGGTTGGTGTCGGCGCGGTAAAGGCGAAGTTTACGCTTGACGTGCAACTGCAAAATATCCGCGAGCCGGACCATGGCGAGGTGAAGGCGCACGGTGTCGCGGCGGGCAGCGCCGTCGATTTGACGGCCGTCGTTGATCTCGTACCTGTGACAGATGCCGAGACGACGATGAACTGGGTATCTGATGTGACTGTCAGCGGCACCATCGCCAGTGTCGGGCGCACGCTTCTGGAAGGGACAGCGCACAAACAGATCGCGAAGTTCTTCTACTTGTTTCAAGCAGAAGCTCGAAGCACCAGCACCCGAGGCGGCTGCGTCTGAAGCGCCGACGCCCGAATCCTAGCTGTTATGCGAGGCCACCAGATGCGTGATGATGTCCTGGAGAAAGCCCAACAGTTACGTGCGGAGCAATCAGTCTTCGCGCTGGCTACTGTCGTCCTGGCGCGGCAGCCCACATTCTGGAACCCAGGGCGGACACGCGATCATCTTTCCTGATGGGCGTGTGGAAGGATGGGTTGGTGGCCATTGTGCCCGGCCGGCCGTCATACGCCAGAGTATCGAGGCGCTGACTGCTGGCACGCCACGGCTTGTCGTCATCAGCCCGGAATGAAAGAGCCAACGTCACTCAACGGAGGTAGTTGTCAAGGTGCCGATGCTCTGTGCTGGGCAGGGCGAACTCCAGGTGTTCGTCGAGCCATTCCTGCCGCGCACATCGCTGGTCGTCATTGGTGAGTCACCGTCGCGCGCGCGCTTGTTCGGTTCGCCGCATTACTAGATTTCGAGGTGTGGGTCTGCGATCCGCTGGCGGACATGGAGAGTTTTCCGGATGCGAATCGGTTGGTAACTACCTCGATGCGCTCGGACCCCAACTCACCGAGCGCAACTATGTCGTCATCGCGACGATTGGTGAGTATGATGAAGACGCGACTCAAATGGCGCTCGAAAGTCCGGCAAGCTATGTTGGGCTGGTGGCCAGCAACAAACGCCTTGCGTCCGTAAAGGCCGATCTGAGTGAGCGTGGTGTCCCAGAAGATCAGGTCGCCAGGCTCAAGCGACCGGCTGGCCTAAGCAGTTTCGTTATCAAGCCGGAAGAGATCGCGTTCAGCGTCATGGCGGAACTGATCGAGGCGCGCCACGAGGGTATAGGATTACGCTCCAATCCCACAACACACCCCCAGCGTCCGAGGCTATCGACCCGATCTGCGGGATGACGGTAGACATGGCGACCGCTCGCTACTCCTCGACGCGATGGCGAGACATACTATTTCTGCTGCGCTGGATGCAAAACCACTTTTGAGAAGCAGGTAGCTTCCTGAATGATCGCCGCGAGGGTCAGGACTCAGCCGTAGGTCTTGAGCTGGTAGCTGACTGGTTGTTCGGTGCGCTACCGGAAGTTCCCTCGCCATAGAGGAAGCAGTTGGTCCAGTGGCCATCTCCAAGGTCCGTGCGGCCAGGGAAACGCTCGCGACAGACCGGCATGGCATGTGGGCAGCGCGGATGGAAGCGGCAGCCAGATGGTGGGGTGATCAGGCTGGGTATCTCGCCGCGAGCGGGAACGGCACGCCGCCGCGGGGCGGTCGGGATCTGGCGCAGCCGAAATGAGCAGTTGCGTATAGGGATGTTTGGGTTCTTGGATGACAGTATCGCTTGGCCCGCCTTCAACGCTCTGGCCAGCGTACATAACTAATGTCTCCTCGGCGAAGTAGCGGGCGCTGGCGATGTCATGAGTGATGAAGAGCGACAGCCAATCGCTCTTCTCGTTTCAGCCGAAGCAGCAGATTCAGTATGCCCAGGCGAATGGAGACATCAAGCATCGAGACGGGTTCGTCGGCCAGCAACACCTCTGGGCCGACCGCCAGCGCGCGCGCGATAGAGATCGCTGGCGCTGGCCGCCGCTCAACTCGATGCGGGTACTTTTCGATGAACTGCTCTGCGGGCGTCAGGCTGACTTTGTTCAACAATGCCAGAATCTGCGCCGATTCCTCCGGTTGAGAATGCGCCCGGCCATGGAGTCGCAGGGCGCGTCCGAGATGATGGCGGACGGAATGGACCGGGTTCAGAGAGGCAAACGGATCTTGAAAGACCATCTGGACGTGATGACGATAGGCGCGTAGGGCAGCCCGCTTCGTACTCACTACTTGTGCGCCACGGAAGCGTATCTCTCCTGAAGTCGGCTCATAGAGGCCCGCCAGCATCCTTGCGACCGTCGTCTTGCCGCTGCCGCTCTCGCCGACAAGCGCCATCGCGTGGCCTGGCGAGAGCACCAGTGAGATATCTTCTACCGCCTGCACCGCCAGTGGCTTTGCGAGTGGACGAAACTGCCGAACCGGGAAGTACTTGCGCACATGGTCAGCTTCTAGAGATTGGCGCTCGGCGCTGGATGTTCATGCTGGCGTCCTCCCGAGATCCCAGCGCTGCCGAAGATGACGTACTGTAGCCCTCTTCCATCTCTGTTGGCGTCGGCAGCTCCAGCCCAGCAGCGTGTGCTGGGTCGTAGCGGTGGCATGCGACGGATTGCCCGACGCGACCTGCTGGTAATCGCAGCAGATCGGCACGGCTGTAGCGCACGGCGCATAGGCTAATGGGCATCGAGGATGGAATGCACAGCCACTTGGGACGTCGCGCAGATCAGGCGGCGAGCCAGCAATGCCGGTCATCAGCTGCCGCTCGCCGTGCAGTGACGGGAAGGAGTGGAGCATGCCGAAGCTATATGGGATGCAGCGGCTGACGATGAAGCTCGCGCGCGCTGGTTATCTCGACCACGCGTCCCGCATACATGATTGCGATAGTGTCCGCGATTTCGAGTAGCAAGGAGAGATCGTGAGTGATGAATATGAGCGAGAGATCAAGCTGTTCACGCAGCCGCAGCAGCTCGGTGAGAATTTCACGCTGAACTACTACGTCGAGGGCCGTGGTTGGCTCGTCCATGATGATGAGCTTTGGCGAGAGCGCCAGGGCGATGGCAATTGTTGCGCGTTGGCGCATACCACCACTCAACTCATGAGGATAGCTTTTCAGCCGTTCAGCAGCGATGCCAACCATCTCGAAGAGCTCGCGTGACCTCTCGCGCCGTTGCGACGATGGCATATCTGGTCGGTGAGTCGCCAGCACATCGAGCAGTTGATTGCCCACGGTCATTGTCGGGTTGAGGGCGTTCATTGCGCTTTGAAAGACGATGGCAAGCTCACGCCAGCGAATTGTACGCAACTCGGCAGGATTCAGGCGCAGAATGTCTATCGGCTCTGTTGTCGATGGCATGCCAGATTGGTCGGATTCCTGGCCATAGTACAGCACTTCGCCACGAGTGATTTCCGCAGGGGGGCGCAGCAGGCGTGTGATCGCATAGGCCATCGTGGATTTACCGCTGCCACTTTCTCCTGCTAGGCCGAGAATCTCACCGCGGCGCAACCGCAAGCTGACGTCGCTCACAGCGTGGACTTCATCGCTCTCACTCAAGTAATCCACGCAGAGATGGCTCACATCGAGAAGTGGCGTATTCGTATTCGAGTTCATGCGATGGCTGCCTTTCCACGACGAACACGGCGCTTTACCTGTCGCAGGCGCGGATCAGCAACTTCGTCAATGCCAAAATTCAGCAGCAGCAGCCCCGCACCCAACAGCGCGATGCAAAGACCTGGTGGCGCAAACCACCACCAGGCGCCCTGCAAGACCGCGCTATCAGCCTGGGCGTTGTAGAGCATTGTGCCCCAACTGATTGTCTGGCTGTCACCGAAGCCAAGAAATTCCAGGGCAGCGACCGCCAGAAGCACCTGAATGGTGGTGGTAATGAAGCTGGCAGCGACGATGGCAATTTCGTTGGGAAGGATTTCGTGAAAGATGATGCGCCAGGTTTTCTCCCCGACTGCGCGCGACGCGGTCACATATTCGCGATTGCGCATTGACAGCGTTTGCGCTCGCAGCACGCGCGCACCCCATGGCCAGTTGGTCAGCGCGACAACCACGGCGATGGTGAGTGAGGAGCGGTTAAAGTATTGGACGGCGATAATGGCCAATGGGAACGCGGGAACTACAAGAAAGACATTGGTAATGACCGAGAGAATGTCATCTGCAATCCCACCGAGATACCCGGCGACCAGACCAACCGCTATTGAAATAACCATGACCATCAGGCCGGTGATAAAAGCCCATACCACCGAGCTTCGAGTCCCCACGACCAACTGGACAAAGATGTCTTGGCCGATCTGGTTGGTGCCCAGAAGATGTGCCGACGAGGGTGGCTGCACCAAGTCCTTGCTATAGGCCAAAGGGTTTTGGCGAATGATGATTGGTCCAACCACGGCCACTGCTATGAACACTGCAATGAGAATACTGCCCGCCAGCGCTTTTCGGTTAGCTGTCATGATGCCCCAGAGGCGAAGCAGTACCCGTCGAGTGCCCGCGTATGGCTTCGCCGCGCCTGGCGAGGGCGGAGGTATCACTGCTACCTTGGGGGCGTTGTCATTTGCCTCGTTGGTGGCTGGTGCTGAACTGGATGATGACACATGCTTCATTGTCATGCACTCCTCTCCTGGCGGACTCGAGGATCAAGCACGGAATAGAGCACATCAACAACCAAATTCATAAGTACCGTTGCCACGATAACAAGAAGCAAGATGCCATCAGCAAGGAAGTAATCTTGACTCTGAATGGCCTGAAAGAGCGCGTAGCCGATACCGGGATAAGAGAAGACAATTTCTACCAGCAGTGCGCCGCCAACGACCGCTCCAAGCGCGATCGCAAACCCAGTTACGCTAGGAAGAATCGCGTTGCGCGCCGCATAGGCAAACATCACCCGACGCTGTCGCAGCCCCTTGGCCTGCGCCATCAATACATAGTCCTCCGAGAGGGTCGTTACCATCGAGTTGCGCATAGTCAGCATCCAGCCCGCTATGGTCGAGACAATCAGTGTGAGTGCTGGCAGGATGGCATGATACGTTGCGCTCCAAAGGAAATCGAAATTCCAGCCAGGCGTCAGCGATACATCGTAGCCATCTGCGAAGGGAAACCAGCCAAGGGTGTAGCCCAGGAAATAGAGAGCCATCAACGCGAGCCAGGGATATAAGATGGAGTAGAAGAACGTCATCACTGTCGAAGCTATGGTATCAACTGCCGAGCCGCGTTTCCAGGCGACGACGATGCCAAGCAGTGTGCCCAGGGTAAAACTAAGGATGACACTGACCGAGAGCAGCACGAAAGTGAACTTAAAGTCTTGCCCGATGATTTCTGTGACGGGATGGGGATAGTAGTTGGTCGAGATACCGAGATTGCCATGTATCAGATTGTTGAAATAAGAAATGTACTGAACCCAGAGCGGGTCATGGGTGTCGACTCCAAACTCGATCTGCAGCGCCTTCAGTGTCGCGGGGCTAACCGCGCCGTGTTGCGAAAGGCGGTCAAAGACAGTCTGTGCGGGATTACCAGGCGCGAGACGAGGTAGAAAGAAGTTGATGGTCACGGCAGCCCAAATTGCCAGCAGATAGATGCCAATGCGGCGAATCACGTGACGCACTATGCGACTCCTTCTGCGTGTGGGCCTGAAAGCAGGTGGGTGGCCAATTCAAACCACCTGTGGTCTACGGGCGAGGGGATGAACTCTTACGACTTCATCCCCGGCGCCGAATTAAGGAAGACCTGACTTCTACGCTGGCGTCAAGTGCAGGATGACTTGCTCGTTATCGCCAGCCGCGAGCTGATAGGCAGAGCCAATCGCGTAGGGGTTCTGCGGCGTGGGCCAGCCAGTCCAGTTGACGGTCGTGTATTCAAAGAACTGGATGGCATCGAGCACTGGGATAACCGGGAGTTGCTCGGCCATGATCTTTGTTAACCCTTGAATTGCCTGGACTTGCGTGGCAGGGTCTGAGGTCGAGGCGTACTGCTTGAGCAACTGATCTGTTTGCGGATCGTTCCAGCCCGCCCAGTTGGTCGCGCCTGTGCCGTTAATGTGCGAACTGTTGAGCAGCGGCTCCAGGTAGTAGTAGGGTGTCGGGCCAAAGAAGCCACCTGTCATGGTCAGGTCGAAGTTGTGCGAGGCGCGGTCAGAGCGGAAGTCGTCGTCCGACACCTTGTTCAGGGTCAGGCCAATACCCGCAGCCTGAAGGTTCTGCTGAGCAATCTGCAGATCCTGCACATAGTCGGAGTAATCGCCCGGAACCGTGACCTTGAAGTTGAGCTTGTTGCCCTTGGCATCGGCATAGATGCCGTCGGAACCTTTCTTGAAACCAGCGCCCTCGAGAATCTGGTCAGCCTGCGCGGCATTGGCTGCCGGGAACTCGGGCAGCTTCCCATTGTACTGCGCGTCCAGGTATTTCTCCTGGCCGGGCATCAGCCCTGTTGGGCTGGCGGGCTGCTCGAGGCCCGCTTCACCGGCGGTGGACATCTGTTGGCGGTCGAGCGCGACGCTGATGGCCTGGCGTACCGGGAGTTGCGCGAGCAACGGATTCTTGAGGTTCGGCACGATCTGCACGGGCACAACTGGCACCATGTAGACGTGGTTGTGCGCCGGATCTTTACTGACAAACGCCGTCTGCAGGGCGGCGCTAAAGATGCCTGTCCAGTCTGCCTGGTGGCTCGCCATCTTGAGCAGGGCGGTGTCGTTGCTGTTGACGACAGGATAATCGAGCTCGTCCACCTGCACCTTATCTGCCTGCCAGAAAGTCGGATTCTTGACGTACTTGATGATCTGCGCGTCGAAACTCTTGAGCTTCATGGGTCCAGTGCCGACGGGGTTCGGATTGACATATTTGGTCGGGTCACCTACGCTGGACCACAGGTGCTCTGGCACGATGTACGTTTGCTCGATGAACGGCAGCAACGTGGGCGCGGCATCGGTAAACTTCATGACGACCGTGTTGGCGTCTGGCGCCGTGACACTGGAGAAGTGCTGCCACAGCCCGGAGGAATCGGCCGCGGGATATTGCTTGAGCAGATTGAACGTGAACGCGACGTCATTCGCGCTGAAGGCCTTATCATCCGACCATTTGACGCCCTGACGAATCGTGAAGGTCAGCGTCATGTTGTCGGCGCTATATTGGTGACCAGTTGAGAGCATCGGTGTTTCCTGGCCAGTAACGCCATTCACATAGGCCAGATTCTCGTACACCAGGCCATCGACCCCGCAGTTCACATTCGGGCTAAAAGGACTCATGTTCTGTGTAAACGAACCACCAACCGAGCAAATAGCTGTCAGCGTGTGGGTGCCGGAATTGCCCTGATTCGTCGTACCACAAGCGACCAGCACAATCGACAACAATGCGAGAAACGAAAAGGCTAGCGACGTCGCTTTGCCTTTCGCCCAGCGAGAGCCTGGGGGGAAAGTGCCAGGAGTCATTCCGATCCTCCTCAGGAGTCATGTGGCGCCGCGTTGCCACGCAGGTTCCGCGACACAGACGGACCTTTTGCGCAAGGAAGTGCTATGAAGAGACCCGATCTCGAAAGAACGCGCGATGCATGTGATGCGTGTGATATGCCTGCTGGCCGAGGCGCTTATTGCGATATGCCTGGGCGACCAGTGCCAGCGTGATGATGCGGACTCAGCCCTCCTCTCACTGCGACAGGCGCTGTTCTTGACTGGCGGTAGTCGAGTTGACACGACCGGGCCGCGTTGGAAGTCACTATAAAGTAGTCTTGGATATTTGTCAAGATGTCTAGTGGTCTATACCATATTTGGTATCATATTCATGGTAGAGCTTTCTGTTGAGTTGCTCTTTAGCGCCAGCATTAACCGCTGGCCGACCGAAGTTGCCATGGAGGAATACTGATGACACCGCCGACGCCATCCTGGCTTGCACGCGAAATAGCCAGCCAGCCCGCATTGATCGAGGAACTGCTGGCGCGAGAGATTCCCCATATCACCGAGATCGTTGCGCACCTGCCCCATTTCTCATACGTCGTGATCGCCGCTCGTGGCTCCTCTGATCACGCGGCGACGTACGCGGTTTACTGCTGGGCGGCCCTGGCTGGCTGGCCGGTAGCATTGGCTGCGCCCTCGCTCTACACGCTCTACCAGACTCCACCGCGGTTAGGCGACGCGCTGGTCGTAGGTATTTCACAGTCGGGGCAATCGCCGGATATCGTAGCGGTCCTGAGTGAAGCCCGACGCCAGGGCCGCCCGACATTCGCCATTACCAACGACCGCAACTCCCCACTGGGAAGTATTGCCGATGAAGTGGTCGAACTAGGTGTAGGTATCGAGCAGAGTGTGGCCGCGACCAAGACCTATGTTGCGCAGTTGGCGGTTATTGCCACCTTCGCGGCTATCTGGAGCGCAAGCACCGAGCGACTGGCCGAACTGCGTGCTATCCCTGTCGCCCAGGAGGCCACTCTCCAGGGAACAGGCGACATCGCCGCTCGGATTCAGCGCTATCGTGACGCGGATGTGTTCACCGCTATTGGACGCGGTTTCAACTACGCAACGGCGTTTGAATTGGCGCTCAAATTGAAGGAATTGACCTATACCCAGGCGATAGCCTACTCCTCCGCAGACTTTCGGCACGGCCCCGTGGCGACCATCGGTAAAGGGTCTCCTGTCATCCTTATGATGCCTGGAGGCGCCGCATATGCGGATTTATATGAGCTGGCGCTCGATCTGCGTCAGCGCGAGGCTGACCTGCTGGTAATCTCAGATGTGCCCGAAGCATTGGGACTCGCTACGACACCAATTCCGCTTGCCGTCGCTGTGCCTGAGTGGCTAAGCCCGTTGACGACGATTCTGCCAGGGCAGATACTCGCGTTGCAGCTGACACTCGCGCGTGGCTTGAATCCTGACACGCCACGCGGTCTGCACAAGGTGACGCGGACCCTATAATGCAATGCTGGAAGCGCTTGGGCTAGAGGCCGGTGAGTTGGACACGCAAGGTGTCGGTCGCATAGGCGAGCTTGCCTCGGCAGAAAGTCGCCTCGAGCGTCAGATCGGGAGAGAACAGCAGCAGGTCAGCATCATAGCCCGGGCGCAGTCGCCCCTTGTGATCGTCCACATGGATAGAGCGCGCTGGATTGAGCGTCAGCAGGCCCACTGCCTCGGAAAGCGAGACTGGCATCATCCGCAGGGTGTTGCGTAGCGCCTGATCCATCGTGAGCACACTGCCGGTAATGGTACCATCCGCCAGTCGGGCAGCGCCTCGCTCGACATGGGCAGGCTGCCCGGCAAATTCGAATGTGGCGTCCTCTTTGCCTGCGCCAGCTTGCGCGTCTGTGATGACAATCGTGCGGTCGACGCCGAGCGTCCTGTTGACAATGGTGACCATGGCTGGATGGACATGGACGCCATCCACGATAAGCTCGCCCGTCACCTGTGGCGAAAGCGCAACGGCTCCTAACGGGCCCGGCTCGCGGTGCAAGAGCGGGCGCATGGCATTGCAGCAGTGTGTTATGTGAGTGATGCCCAGCTCGATGGCTTCGAGTGTCTGCTCGAAGGTCGCGTCCGTATGGCCTATGCTGACGGTCACGCCAGCGTCGACCAATTGCCGGATGACAGGCGCGGCGCCAGGCAGTTCAGGCGCGATGGTAATCAAACGCAGGTGGCCGGAGGCTAACTCCAGCAGCCTGCGAGTCTCGTCCAGATCGGGTAGTCGCAGCCATGACGCGAGATGAGCGCCACGACGCGCCAGGTTGATATATGGGCCTTCGAGGTAGATGCCAACTGGCTCGGCGCCCGTGCCGCCGTGCTCGCACGCGACGACAGCCGCCTTGAGTTGGGGTATTGGTAGCGCATCAGGCACTCCGACGACCGCAACTAGAAAGGATGTGAGGCCAGTGCTCGGCGCCCATTGTGCGAATGCGTCTATCTCGGCAGGATCGCTAGTATGCAGGTTGAAGCCGCCGCCGCCGTGTGTATGGATATCCAGAAAACCAGGCGTGAGAATCATGCCGTCGACGTCGAAGGTCGGTATATCGGATTCAACGTTCCGCATGCTCTCGGTAAGCGCTTCGAGCTTGCCGTCGTCGACGATCACTGCTCCAGACGCCAGGTCAGTTGTAGCATCCACCAGTCGTGCGCCGTGCAACATAAACCGCATCAGCCTGCCCTCCGTTCGAACCGATGAAATCTGCGCGTCTGCGTGCCGGGTGTTCTCACGGTAAGCCGGTCGTCTCCCGACGGACGGTCGTTGAACCGCTGCACTTGACAAGGTTGAGAACCTATGCGACCATAGCGACAGTAATGTGGTCTATACAACATGTCAAGTATACCATGTATCTAGGTTGTACCATACCGCACCGTTCAAGGCAAGAGGGCACATTTGCCTTCTTTCTCTGCACGCTCGTGTGATACAGTGTCTGACAGGGATTGACGCCACCAAGGGAGAAATCAATGGTTCTGGATATCATTCACAGAAACAGCCCTATCCCAATCTACTACCAACTAAAAGAAATCCTGCTCAAGAAGATTCGCACTGGCGAGTGGGCTCCCGGTGAACTTATCCCCTCCGAGCGCGAGTTGTGTGAGACCTATGGCATCAGTCGCATGACCGCCCGCCAGGCCATTTCCGATCTTGTCAATGAAGGTGTCTGCTACCGTGAGCAAGGGCGTGGCACGTTCGTCAGCCCACGTAAGATTCAGCAACAACTTCAGCACCTCTCTGGCTTTACCGACGATATTCGCGCGCGCGGGCAGCTCCCTAGCACCAAGGTGCTTGTCTCGGCGATGCGGCCCGCGAATGAAACGACCGCTGACCGTCTGCATGTGCCGGTGGGAAGTCCTGTCTTCTGTCTGGAACGTTTACGCCTTGCGGATGACCAGCCGCTGGCCGTCGAGCGGACGCACATCGTCTTCAAGGGTTGCGAGTTGCTCGCAGACGAAGACTTCGAGCATAATTCCCTCTATCGCACGCTCGCCACCAAGTTTGGCGTGCCACTCGTTGAGGCCGATCAGGAGTTGGAGGCAGGCCTGGCAAGCGCCGACGATGCCCAACTCCTCCAGATCGCCATCGGGTCGGCCGTGCTCTATACTCGCCGGACAACCTACACTGAGCGGAACCAGCCGATTGAGTACGCGCGCTCAGTCTACTGCGGCAATAAGTATATCTTCTACACACATCTCCGACGTGAGCAACTGCTCGGCTAGCAAACATCTGTTTCTCGCGACTGGCACGAGACTGGCACGAGACTGGCACGAGACTGGCACGAGACTGGCGCAATATGCACTTTGTGGTGAAGCGCATCAAGGAGAGGCAAGGTGTGCAGCCCGATGGCAAGCAGCAACCATCCCGACCAGCCTGACCAACGTGACCATGCTCTTCACCGATTGATGACTGAGCAATCCAACGTGGAGAGCGTCGCAATTGACCAGATGACGCCGCTACAGATCGTGCAATTGATGAACGCGCAAGACGATGGAGTGGCCACGGCGGTTGCGACAGAGTTGCCGTCGATTGCCGCAGCGGTTGAGGCAATCGCTACTCGGCTACAGAATGGCGGTCGGCTCATCTATCTTGGCGCCGGAACATCTGGGCGATTGGGCGCTCTGGATGCTGCCGAATGTCCGCCGACGTTCGATATTTTGTCAGACCAGATCATCGGCTGCATCGCAGGTGGCTCGTTTGCGCTCTCACAAGCTGCCGAAGATCTCGAAGACAATGCGGAGGCTGGTAGCGCTGACATTGAGAGCCTGAATGGATGTAGTAACGACGTGCTGGTTGGCGTCACCGCCAGTGGACGCACACCCTATGTGCTTGGCGCGGTGGCCAGCGCACGTGCGCGGGGGATGCTGGTGGTTGGCCTGGCATGTAACGCCAATACGCCGCTGCACGATGTGGTGGATATTATGATCGCGCCTGATGTTGGACCCGAGGTCATCGCGGGATCAACGCGGCTTAAGGCAGGTACCGCGCAGAAGATGGTGCTCAATATGCTCAGCACGGCGACGATGGTGCGGATGGGCAAGACCTTTGGTAATCTGATGGTGGATGTGCGCGCTACCAACCAGAAGCTGCGGGAAAGGGCGCTCAGCATTCTTGCTCAAGCGACAGGATTGCCACGCGCGCGATGCGAAGAGGAACTCGCGGCGGCTAACGGCGAACTGAAAACTGCCATTCTGTCGGTCCGCGCCCACCTTACGCCTGAGGCTGCGAGGGAGCAACTTGCGCGGCATGACGGCGTGCTACGGGCGGCGCTGGAGGAAACGCCGTGACCGATGGAGAGACGCGCCTGCTATTTCTAGGCATCGATGGTGGTGGCAGTAAGACCCTGGCTGTCATCGTCGACGACGTGGGATTTGAATGGGGACGCGGAGTTGCGGGATCCAGCAATCATGAAGTGGTGGGATTGGAACGGGCAGTAGTCGCCATCCATGACGCTGTAGGGAAGGCTACCATTGCTGCCCATACTGACCTCCCGCTTGCCGCTGCGTGGATTGGGTTGGCCGGAATCGATCATCCAAGAGACCTCAAAATGCTAGCGCCTGCTGTTCGCTCATTTGCAGCAACTGTTCGGATTTCCAACGACGCCGAGTTGGTTCTCAGCGCGTTACCGCGCCAGGTCGGGGTGGCTGTCATCTCAGGCACAGGATCGATTGCGCTGGGGCGTGACGCGCAGGGCACCCTGGCGCGTGCCGGCGGATGGGGGCATGTGCTTGGCGATGAGGGCAGCGGTTTCGGCATTGGGCGGGAGGCATTGCAGTGTGCGGTACGTGCGGCTGATGGGCGCGGACCTGCGACCGCATTACTCGATAACATCCTGAGACACTGGCGCTTGCCTGCGCCAGAATCACTGCTTGAGCGTGTCTACCCAACTTTCGATAAGATGGCCATTGCCGCGCTGGCGCCGTTGGTATTGGCGCTCGCCCGCGATGGCGACCCCATAGCGCGTAGGATTGAGGCGCGAGCCGCAAATGAGCTGGCCCTGGCCGTCATGACGGTTGCCCGCACACTCGGATTTGTCGCCGGGTCGCTCCCAGTGGCATTTGGTGGCGGCGTGTTGATTCACGAGGAGCGGCTGCGCACGTTGGTGATCCGTCGACTTGAGAAAATATGGAGCGTAGATCCTGTGCTTGTCGAGGAGCCAGCGTCGAGCGCTGCCCGTGCGCTGATAGATCGAAGGACTGAATCGTGAGTAAAAAGCTGACTCAGATGAGCATTGAAGAACAGATTGGCCAGTTGCTCATGGTTGGGTTTTCCGGCAAAGAACCGACACCTCAGATACTGGACCTAATCCGGTCGGGCCACGTTGGTGGCGTTATTCTGTTCACACGTAATCTTGGAAGCCCACGCCAGATTTTTCAACTCACGAGCACCTTACAGGAAGCGGCGCGAGATGCGGGGCATCCGTATCCGCTCCTGATTGCCATCGATCAGGAAAATGGCATTGTGCGACGTACAGGCTCAGCTACAACCTGTTTCCCTGGTAACATGGCCCTGGGTGCAATCAACTCTCAGGCGGCTACCGAGGCCGTCGCGCGCGCCACTGGTGAGGAACTACTGGCGCTTGGTATTACGATGAATCTGGCGCCAGATGTGGATATTTCCAATAATCCGACCAACCCTGTTATTGGCGTTCGCTCGTTTGGTGGCGACCCAGAGCTGGTGGCTCGCCTGGGGATGGATGCCGTACGGAGTTATCAGGCGGCTGGCATAGTTGCGACCCTCAAGCACTTCCCAGGCCACGGTGACACCGACACCGATTCGCATCTGGCGCTTCCCATCGTGCCGTTCGACATCGAGCGACTGGAGGCGGTTGAGTTGAAGCCCTTCCGGCGTGCCATTGAAGCGAGCGGCGAGGCTCTTGCCGTGATGACCGCCCATGTCGCTGTACCTGCTATCACGGGTTCCAGTACCCTTCCCGCTACACTCGCGCCGGAGGTGATCAATGGCTTGTTGCGGAGCCGAATCGGATTCGAAGGTGTCGTGATCACAGATTGTTTAGAGATGCAGGCCATCAGCGCCGGGGTGGGCATTGCTGAAGGATCTGTTCGGACGTTACGGGCTGGCGCTGATGTCGTGTTGATCTCACATCGATATGATCGTCAAATGACGGGCTTGCGTGCCATTCGCGAGGCGGTCGAGCACGGTGATCTATCCGCCAGGGTAATACAGGCAGCGACAGAGCGCGTCTTGCGTCTCAAGGAGCGCCTGCCTGGCTGGGAGAGTGTGCCCACCTCAGCTTCGACGTATGAAATGTCAAGCGCGGCGCACCAGCGCCTTGCCGACGACCTCTATGGGCAAAGCATCACCATTATCCAGGACGAAGAGGGCCTGATCCCGCTCAATTTGAACAAGTATGTGCGCATGCTCGTTGTGCTGCCGTATGCATCACAGGTCACCCAGGCGGCAGACCAGGGGTTTGTCCCCGCTAACTTTGTTGAGGCGCTCCAGCGGCAATGGCATGACATTTCTGGTGGTTCAGGCGTTAACGTCGCGTCGTTCGAGCTCTCCGAGCATCCGTCTACTGAGGATCTAGCGGCGCTCCAACAGCGGGCGTCAGATGCCGATGTGATTGTCGTGCCGACATGCAATGCGCACTTGCCTCGCAATCTTGCGACTGCCCAGGCAGTCATTCAGGCGCTGCTCCAGGTTGGCCGCCCGCTCGTTGGGGTTGCGGTCTGTGATCCATACGATGCCGCGGCTCTCCCAGGGATAACCACTTGGCTTGCCACCTATGATTTCACGCCGCCCGCATTGGAGGCCGCCGCCCGCGTACTGGTGGGCGGAGCGCCTGCACCTGGTAAGCTTCCGGTAACTCTCTGAAACCTTGCATGGTCTCATATCGCTCGGCCATTTCACATGGTAGTGCCACGGCGACCCGTGGACTTTCACACTGATAAAATCAAAGCGTGTATCGTGCAGAAGTGCTCCACTTAGTCTCTCAACGTGCTCGTGGGTAGAACGTGTTGATCAAAACCGTGAATGACTCTTCAAAATTGGGGCACATGGTCTCAGACAAACGAAAGCGACTCACAGCCGTGCTGCGAGCCGCTTGAAATCCGATGATTTGGGGCAGGTGGGACAGGAATCGAACCTGCAACCTGCGGTTTTGGAGTTTGCTTTCGTGTGTCTCACTCTGGCTCACGCCATCCCCTGGTCGGGGGTCCATGCGGGTTTGCGTACCTGGACTAATGTCATGACGTCTCACACCGTCTCCGTGGGTTGGCATATTCGTTGGCATACGTCGACATCATCCACCACGTCCAGTAGTGTGCACCCGGCAAATGTCTGTCGTCGGCATGAGAAGCCTTGAGAAGCCTAACGAACTCCTGTCCATTCTCTTCCCCACGAGGTGGTGTGCTGCTATTGTGAGGGCCACTCCAACAAATGTGACGGCAGTGAGACTCAGGCGAACTACTGTTGTCAATGCGGCATCTAATACCTTGCGTCTGCTCCAGCCCCTCTTTGCCTCGCCAATCACGCTAGATTCAAGAGACGAGCTAACAGTTGCAGAACGCCACGTGTGATGCCGGGTGAGGATCTAGAGTGAACGACAATGCGTCTGAGAAGTCATCGAGTCCAGCCATCATCAACGAGGAACGGGCTGATCAATCGGCGTCATTGCTTCCTGCCGCCCCTTCCATGGTGTCTTCCGGCTTGCCATTTACTCAGCCATCACTCAGACGAGCGAGCCAGCCGCGCTGGCTGTTTGTGGCGCTGGTGACCTTGGCGCTCGCACTGACGACAGGTGGCCTCGGCTTGCTGGTCTCTCATGTGCAGCCTCAGATGAACGCAGCATCCACTTCCGCCTTCCGCACCGCTGCCTGCCCGTTTAAACCAGCGACAGGTGTGGTGGTGGGACGCGACTTGCGCTGCGGCTACCTGGTCGTGCCCGAAGATCACGCTCGCCCCCATGGCCGGACCATCCGGCTCGCGGTCGCGATCTACAAATCCGTCGACCCATCCCCAGCGCCCGATCCCCTCCTCGTGTTCAACGGTGGGCCCGGAACTCCGTTGCTCGCGTACGATGGCCCTGAGCTCACACCGAGCATCATTAGCTCCATCTGGACTTCGGATCGTGATGTCATCCTCGTGGACCAGCGCGGTGTCGGCTATTCCCGGCCCTCACTCGACTGCATCGAAAACACGACGATGCCCCAGGCACCGAACCTAGAACGTGTGCGCGCTTGTCGCGATCGCCTGATTCGAGAGGGCATCGACTTGAATGGTTATAACACCCTCCAGAATGCCGAGGACGTTCACGACCTGGTCCATGCGCTGGGCTATCGGCAGGTCAACCTGTACGGCGTCTCCTACGGCACGCGGCTGGAGCTGACGGTGATGCGCCTCTACCCGACCGACGTGCGTAGTGTCGTGCTCGACTCGACCTCTCCGCCGCAAGTCGACATCGATACCGGCTGGCCAGCGGCGACCCAGCACGCCTTCGATACCCTCTTCCACGGGTGCGCGGCTGACCCCTCGTGCAACCAGCGCTATCCGCACCTGCAAGCAGACTTTGCGCAGCTGGTCACCAACCTCAACCAGCATCCAGCCACCGTCCAAGCGACGGACCCACAAACCGGCAAGCTGATGAGCACAACCATGTCGGGCGACGATGTGATCGATGGGTTGCGGAACGCTCTCTACGACACTGCGCTCATTCCCCATCTGCCCCAGCTGATCTACCAGGTTGCCCACGGCGACTACTCCCAGGCCGGCGCGGTAGGCCAGGCGGCACAGTCCAATCAGGGCACGGACAGCATCGGCATGGCGTTATCGGTCGATTGCAGTGAGACGACCATGACGCCGCAAGGCGTGCCGGCAGCAGTGCAGGACGTAGAACCCGAGACGCGGCAGTACTATCTCTCCGGGTATCAGAACGGATTCGCGATTTGCCAGCTCTGGCACGTCCAGCCGGTGCCGGCGGCGCAGCACCAGCCCGTCACCAGCGCCATTCCCACGCTGATCTTAGCTGGCGAGTATGACCCGACGACGCCTCCAGCCTACGGCATGCTGGCGGCACGAACGTCTCTCGGGGCTACTTCTTCCAGTTCCCTGGCACCGGGCATGTCGTGCTGGGCAGGAACGCGTGTTCTGTGAGCATATTCCAGGCGTTCGTTGAGTTGCCGAACCAGCGTCCGGATGCCAATTGCCTGCAGTCGGTGCAGGAACCTGCCTTCGAGTAGTTTGTGCCCGCGGATGATGCCGTAGGTCAGTCATCGAGAAACTGGGAGCTGTGACGACTCCGACCAGAAAGGGCTGATTCAGAAGATCTTCTTCTCGATTGCCTATCGCTGATACCAACCTTCTCTAGTGCTACAGCCACACTTATTGCTGTAGTTGACGGCATTGCATAGGATCCGTTTGGCGCGAATCTGGTGGCGGCAGCGCCACAAGCGCCCCAAGACGCAGGATTGGTACCCTTTGCGTCGCTACAAGTGGCGATCTGAGTTGCGTCCTCACCCTGCTCCGCCAGGACTAGGCACCAAGATTTGCAAGATGCGTCGAGAAGGAAACGTGACCACTTTGTGTGTTGAGTTGCGCGGCAGGTGACCGCTATGTGAGAGCGATCTTTCATCCTATGGGTACGAGAAGCTGGGTAATCGCGCGCATATGAGTAGCTTGGTCTCTTCTCGCGGTTTCCTATCTGCATCAGAAAGGAGAACGCGCCATGAACGCAGTACTGGTGACTAGCGACCGGCGTAGTGCCCCAGAAGCCACGAGCCTTGACGATCAACGCTGGAGCGGACTGTACCGCCTTGGCGGATTCCTCCTCGGCTTAGCGGGTATCGCAGCGGTTGCTGCATCCTACATGGCGAGCCATCTCTACGCCTCGGGCATCCCAAGCACCCCGACGGCGTATCTGCAGCTGATAGCGCACAATCAGGGGCTGGCGGCCAGCCTTTGGAGTCTCTGGATCGTCCTGGATTTCCTGCTCATCGCACCGACAGTCGCCCTCTATCTCGTCTTGCGACGCGACAGCCGGATCCTGGCGCTGCTGGGCTCGCTTCTGTCCATGTTCTTCATCTTCTACGACATCAGCGTCACGGAACTCAATTCGTTGACACTTGTCAGCCTGTCCCATAGCTACGCCAGTACCACGACCAGTGCGCTACAAGCTCCGTACGTTGCGGCAGCCACTTATGGGTATGCTGCCTTGCCGCTTCAGACCGTCCTCAGCTTTGGCATTGGCTCGGTTGGCTACCTGCTGTGGAGCATTGCCATGCTGCAAGGGCATATCTTCCCGAGGTGGGCAGCGATCATGGGTATGGTCATGGGGGTGATCGGCATCGTGGGAGCAGCCGCTCCAGTGATCACCGGATCTGCTGCGCTTGCTATCTGCCAATACCTGGCTATCCCGTATATGGGCCTCTGGTTCATCATCATCGGCGTGCTCCTGCGCCGGTACGGACGCAAGCAGGCACTCAGTAACAACGGATGATGTCGTGTGCCAGCGGAAGGGAGGCGCAAATGCCAGCTCTATTCCACCCTGCCGAAGAGACGTTTGTCGTCGCCGGCACCAGGGAAGAATGGATCAAGAAGTGTGAAACGGCGCTTCGGACGAGCCGAGATTTTCGAGGCATCGAGTCATCGCAGGCGTTGTTCCGTATGAAGGCGCAGTACCGGCGGCCACCAGTCTGGGGCGAGTTGACGGTAACACTCGCACCGGAGGGCGCCGACTCGACGCGCATCACCGCCAGAGCAACCACAGCGCCGAACCTGTTCACGCTTCTATTCAGTCCCGAACACCGGATTCTGGACGACTTTGCTGAGGCGCTCCGGTAACTGCGTCGCTGCCTCGCTTTGCGCGCACACGTCCGGTGTGGGTTTGCGGCTACACAGCTGCAGAGCCACTGCAGGATGCCTGGGCGAGGCCACACAAACCGCGCCGATGGATAATGACTTGTGGAAGTTGCCAGTGGACCCGTTGTGATGTGCTCCCATGACGTATCTGAGAGCGTGTTTGGCCATGCAATTAGGCGGCCGACCATTGTAGGCAAAGGTAGGTTGGAACCGATTCCCCTAGCACATGAGGAGCCACTTGACGAGGATGACGATCTCCCTTCGAGACGAGCGCAACGCCCGATCGCCATCCGAACTTCTGCGGCCAACTCTACGGATGATGCTACGGATACTGCCTGGTCTTTGGGGCGCACTTGAACCATACTGAGGATGGACCGATCACGCCCATTCACGACAGCCACTTGCGCGGCTCGCGAGAACGAGTCGCCAGCGCCGCGATTGCCACGCGCTCTCCTCGCACCCGACGTGCCACCAACACGACGAGGACGAGGACAAGGACGAGGACAGAAAGAGTAGGAGTCCCGCATGCACGCGTCGCCCGCAGCAGACAGGTCCGTGGCCCAGCAGAGTCCGAAGGAGGTTGCCCTTCGTCCACCTGCCGCTTGGCGCACCGCCCGCCCCACTGCCTTCACCAGCGTCCTTGTCCTCAGCCTCAGCCTCCTCCTGCTCGCCGCCTGCCGCAGCCCGTTTGCCGCCCCGACGCCGCTGCCGCAGCGCACCCTGCAGGTGAGCGTGTTGACCGGCGATGGCACGGCGCCGACCGGCATCTCGGCTGGGCAAGCGGTCGTGGATGTCCTCTTCGACGGCGATCCTGGCAGCGACGAGCGCGTCTCCTGTGGCGGACCGCGTTGGCTCAGGTTACCACCAACACTGGGCGGATCTACTTCCAGGGCACGCTCCCCGCTCCAGCTGGGCGCCCGTTGGCATGTACCTACACGGGCCAGAGCCAGGTGGTGGAGCTGGCCTTCGCCGCCGCACAACCGCTGCAGCTGAGCGCACCGACCAGAGGGAGCGTCATCGCGCGGCAGGAGCCGCTCACCCTCACGTTCAGCGGCGGGCAGCCCGGCTCCTCGATTTGGGTCTTGGGAGGCGCGCCGCAGGATACCGGCTTGGAACTCGCGCATGGTCCTAATACGGGGAGCCTGCTCCTGGCGCCGAGCCTGCTGGCCACCCTCCATCCAGGGGCCGGGATGTTGCTCGTGACCCAAACCTACACCACCTCGCTCGCTGGCGCGCCCTTCAAGAGCGCACAGGTCGACTATGAAACCCGGACTAGTGTGGCTGTCATCTGGTCATGACTCTCCAGCGGCACTGTGTCATGGCACAGTGCCGCTGGAGAGGCGGCGTGGTGATGCGGTGGTCACCGCCAGCGCGACCATCGTCTGGGTGTCGCTGATCGGCGCGGTCTCGCGCAAGGCGGCGGAGCAGGAGATTGACTCCGGCCAACTCAGTGAGTGTCTCACCCGTCTGGACCTTGCGTTCATAGTCCTTCGCCAGCCGCCGAGTGCGAACCAGCCAGGCAAAACTCCGTTCAACCACCCGTCGACGCGGTTGGATGCTGAAGCCGCGCGTGCCAGGCGGCCGTTCGACGATCTCAAGGCCCCAACCGCCGCCCTGCTGTTTGCACTCTCTGCACCAGTCGGCCGACCCTGTGCCGCGATAGGCAGCGTCTGCCCAGATCTTCTTGAGCCGCGGCACGAAGTACGCGAGACCTCCCAGGAGTCTGCGAGCGCCTTGAGGGTCCGACATATCTGCGGGCGTGACGTCCCAGGCGATGGGCGGGCCCAACGTATCGACCAGGAGGTGGCGCTTCCTGCCTTTGACGAGCTTGCCGCTGTCAAAGCCGCGGATGGTCCCCGATTCCTCGACGGTCTTCACGCTCTGGCTGTCCATGACGGCCGCACTCGGGTCGGGGTGCCGGCCAACGCGCTCGCGCTCGGTGCGATGCAGCACCGTGTAGAGTCCGTGCAAGGTATTCTTGATGCGAAATTGCCTGAAGTGATAGAACACCGTCTGCCACGGTGGGAAATCGATCGGGAGATAGCGCCACTGACAACCGGTGCGCAGGACGTAGAAGATTGCGTCGAGAACACGACGCAATGGATGGGTGCGAGGCCTGCCACGGCGTGGCTCCGGCGGCCGATAGTGCTGCGCGGACTCCCACTCGGCGTCAGTTAGATCGCTTGGATAGGTCGTGCTCATGCAGTAGAGCATACGATGTTATGTCACGCCGCTGAGCTTCCAAAACACCCTCTGCGCGACATTTGCAATGTTGTAAGGATCAAAGGCAGAGGCCTAGCCGCCGCAGGCGCCTCACAAAATGCGACGCCACCCGCAGACACTGCCTATGTTGACCTGCTTGTGATGGTGCATTGGCCGCTTGAGACAGCCTTGTGAGGCTCTTGACGTATCCTTATTCCCCAGGATGGGCCTGTATAGGATGGGTTGATAGGACGGGCCGACGCTGTCGAGCGGAGGGAGCAGCACTTGTACCTGAGGGAGCGCACCGCACGGGGCGTTGGCTGCACGTCGCAGTCGACCTCCAGACCTCAGGACCGAGCAGACACCCATCTCGCCGAAGGTGCCCTCTGGCTACCAAGACTAAGAAACCGTTTTGAAAGTCATCCAGCTGGGCTGGAACGCGCCGCGGCGCGGGTCAGGCGCCGGAGCATCAGGTGACTCATCCCGGCGTAGATGAGCGCCTCGCTGGACTCGACTTGGTACTCGTAGTCCTTACTGAGCCGGCGCAGCCCGCCCCACCAGCCGAAGGTGCGCTCCACAATCCAGCGGTGCGGCTGCACAGCAAAAGCACTGCGCGGCTGCTGGTCGGAGCGCTTGACCACCGCCAGCGTCCAGCCCATCTGCTGGCGCAGGTCGTCGGCGAGTTGGCCGGCGTAGCCCGCGTCGGCCCACACCAGGGACAGGCGGGGCAACTCGGGACCATAGAGTTGCACGGCGTGGGCGAGCAGCCGCGCCCCGTCGCGGTCCTGCACATCGGCGGCCGAGACCACCACCTTGAGCACGAAGCCCTGCGTATCCACCAGCAGATGCCGCTTGCGTCCCTTCACCTGCTTGTGGGCGTCGAAGCCGCGCGGGCCCCCCTTTGACTGGTCTTGACCGACTGGCTGTCCAGGATCGCCGCGCTCGGCGTCGCCGCGCGTCCCAGATGCCGCCGGGTCCGCTCGCGCAATGCCGTGTGGATGCGTTCCCAGGTCCCGTCGTTGCGCCAGATCCGGAAATAATAAAAGGCCGTTTGCCACGGTGGCAGATCGTGCGGCATGGCCCGCCACTGGTTGCCGCCGCGCACCACATACAAGATGGCGTTGATGATCTCGCGTCGACTGTGGCGCGCGGGACGTCCGCCGGGCTTGACCGCCGGGACGAGCGGCTCCAGGATGGCCCACTCGCCGTCGCGCAGGTCGCTCGGATAGGCTGTGCGGATGGGGGATGTTGGTTCCATGCCGCCAGTCTACCACACCGCTACCCTTTCAAAACAGTTTCTAAGACTGCGGGCGCACCCATTGCAACGCACGCAGAGAGAGCCGCGCAGAGCGAGCAGTGGACTCACTACACATGGCGCGGGCACACGGGCCAAGGACCTGCCGGGCGAGCATGGTGGGCCGCAGGACTCCATGCGGGTGCGGCGGCGCTCGATTGACAGGGTCGGTCTGGCGGCACTGGGCGGCAATGGCGGCCGCGGTGGACCCGCCCAGGCGATCATCGGAGGTGTATCGATGAAGAGACAGTATTCGCTCAGTTTCGTGACCAGTATCGTGGCCATTGTGACTTACCTGACGTGCGCTCTCCTGGCTTTCTCACGCTACCCTTTGCCCTATTCCCCGATGAGCAATTGGCTGAGCGACTTGGGGAATGGCGACGTGAATCCAGGTGGGGCGCTCTTCTACAACATCGGGATCGTCACAACCGGAGTCTTGCTCGTGCTGTTCTTCCTTGGTTTGCCCCAGTGGCGGATGAGCAAGAATCGGATACAGCGCCTCATGCTGTTTCTCACGCAGGGGTTTGGGATACTCGGGGCCTTTGCTATGGTCATGACAGGTCTCTATCCCATCAACCACTTCGCTTTCCACAGTTTCTTTTCCACCTGTTCGAATATCCTGCTTGGGACGGCATTCGCTTTTTCAGTTGCCGCGCTGCGATACCATGCCAGCTGTCCGCGATGGCTCCTCGTCCTGGGAGCGGTCACCATGCTGGCGGATTTGCTGTTTGGCATCTCCAAGGTCGTAACAACGATCTATGTGCTGGAATGGGTTACCATAGCGCTGTTTATCAGCTACTTTGCCGCCCTCGGCGTCTGGACGCAGCGGCACGCATCAGAGACATGGATTGGTCTCCCACAACCATTGCCAACGTAGCCTGATCGCTAACAGTGTTCTCCCTCTCAGCTCGACTTTGTACATTTTGGGTCAGTAATCGGTACTTTGTTAAAGTGTGGTAGGGTAGTGGGAGGAGCGAAAGGAGGCGCCACATGGATGTCGCGCGTGAGTCTCCCAGTGTGCCCGAGCCGCTAGAGCAGTATTCCGACACCTTTGACGACCTGTTTGGAACGCAGATCCAGCGCCAGCGCTTCCGCGAGTACCTGGCGGGGCTGCTGGTGCCGCGTGACCGGAATAAGACGTTGACCGCGCTGGTGGGCGCCGAGCCAATTGTGCAGGCCCAGACCGCCCCGGTCCAGCAGCTGCAGTTCTTCCTGAGGGAGGCGGCATGGGAGGCAGAGGCGGTGACCAGTCGGCGCATCGACCACCTGCGGGACGATCCAGTCATCTCGCCCCACGCCGGGGGCGTGCTGGTGATCGATGAGACGGGGGTGCGCAAAGACGGTACCCACATCGCCCACGTCGGCCCGCAGTACCTGGGCACCATCGGCAAGATTGCCAACGGCATCGTCGCCGGTGACCAGCCTGTGGGCCGACCAGCAGCGTGTATTATCCGCTGCATGTGCTGCCCCTACACGCCAGCGGCACCGTCTGGCTGGTGGCAAGCACGATCCCGCGTTCCGCACCAAGCCGCAGCTCGCCCTAGAGCTGGTCCAGAGGCACGCGCCGTCGGCATCCCCTTTCGCGCGGTGGTGGCCGATAGTCTCTACGGGGAGCATCCTGAGTTCAAGCGTACGATGTGGCAGGCGGACATCCCGTATGTGCTGGCGCTCAAGCCCTCCCAGGTCGTGTGGACCCCGCCACCCGACCCGAGTCGCCCTGGGAGGCGGCGGAGCGCTTCGCTGGGGTCACTCGGCAGAACGCCGACACCCCGGCGTCTGGACGCCGGTCGAGCGGCGCTTCCATGACGGGCGCGAGGAGACCTGGTGGGCCGTCGACCTGCGACTCGGCAGCTATGCGCCCGGATATCCTACCCGGCTGGTCGTTGCCACGTCTGACCCACGCTCGTTGCCTGCCGCCAGCACGTGGTATCTGGTCACCAATCTCCCCTTCCCGGCACGCCCGCGCGGCTGAACACCCCGACCTCCCTGCGGCGGATCTCGCGGCGGTCGTGCGCCTCTACGGGCTACGCCAATGGGTCGAACAGGGCTACAAGCAGGTCAAACAGGACTGGGATGGGCCGACTTCCAGGTATGGTCCGACCGGGCCATTCGCCGCCATTGGGAGCTGGTCTGCTGTGCCTTCTGCTTCTGCTGGTGGGCTGAACATGCCCGCGCTCCGGCGCAGGCGCCGCCGAGCGCGGCCCTCGCGCTCTCGCCTTCCGGTCCGCCTTCCGGTCCGCCTCTCCGGTCCATCCCCGCGCGCACCCAGGCAGCCGCGGGCGGGGGAAAAATCCGTCCAGCGCGTCCCGGAGGAGCCCAGGGGTCCTCGTCAGCACGGGCTCACCAGCTCCTCGCGGCCGCCCTCTTGGCCGCGCGCCCTCCGGCAAGTGCAGAGCTGGCTTGATCCCTGGCGCGCCGTGCAGCGCTGCTGGCAGGCGTGGTCACCAGCCCCGCCGCCCCCGCATTCCTAGCCCTTCTGCACTCCGTTACCAGCGGACAGCCACTTTATCTCTACTTCGTCTTTAACAAAGTACCGTA
>CAVQGK010000009.1:0-184813 GCA_963712005.1 uncultured Chloroflexia bacterium
CTTAGTCTCAATCTCAGTCGCTGTGTCTGCTGCACATACGAATGGAGAAGGCGCCCACGATGATCTCGGTACTGATTCTTGACGGCGTCACGGGTGCAGGCAAGTCGCAGACCCTGCGCGCACTCCAGGCGCACCCTGCCTGGCCGACCTTGCTGCGGGGAGGACGAGTGATCCCGGAAGAGGAGACGCTGGGCGAATTCATGGCTGAGTTACAGCAGTCCGACCTCTCCACAACTGAGCGGCTGGGTCGCTTGTACGTGGTGCTGGACGAGCTGGAGTACGCCGCGTCGGTAGCCGATCAGGCGGCGGGCTATGTGCTGGAGCGCTTTCATCTCTCCTACTACGCCTTGCTGCCGGATTGGGGGTTGTACCGTCCTATTGATGATCGCCTGCACGCGCTCAATAGCCAGCTGGTCCTCCTCGAGTTCGCTCTCCAGCTCACGGCGGAGCGCGCGTTGGACCGGGTTGATCGGCAAACCTCCACGTGGACCGAGGAGATGATCGCCTACTATGGCTCCCGGGCAGCGGCGCTCGATGCGATTGCGGATTCCCGAGCACGGCGTCAGGCGAGCCTTGCCCTGACGAGGCTACCATCCCTGACGATCGAGACAACCGCGATGGACTGGAGCTCCTACGCTGACCGGATCATCAGCTTCTGGCAGCGCGCCAAATTGTAGTATTTACCTACCGTAAGTGAGGGTGAAAGTCCGGCGCCTGTTGAGGAAGTGTTATCAGGTGTGACAGTTTTCCCGAGGATTGCAGGGACCAGTACAGGTAGTCTAACGCTCACATGTGCAAGTTTGCTCAGTAGCGCCATTACTCCGCACTGTGGCCGCTGAGACCGCTCGTTGAACGCCCCCATGCTTATCCCCAAGTCGATCCATCAAGTCAATGAGTGTCTTCTCATAAGGCGTGTCTCGGACGACTGATACACGGGCATTAACCCATCAGCCCATCAGCCCCCTGCTTCTGTGTTGAACATCCAGCGCGAGCCCTGCATTGGGAGGCTCGGCAACAAGTGATAGCGCAACTTGAGGGCGAGAATGCGCTGGACTGAGGCATCGAGCTGCGCCATCGAGAGCTTGCCTTTGGTCAATGCCTCTTTGAGTCCGGAGAGAATGCCCTGGATCAGTTCAGGACTCCATGGAGCCATGATCATATCATTACCGGCCTCGATGGCAAGCACAGCAGCTTGCGCAAACGACCACTCCTCTGCGATTCCGGCCATGTAGAGCGCATCGGTGATAGCCACGCCATTGAAATGCAATTCATCGCGCAGAATGCCGGTGATGATAGGCCATGAGAGCTCAGCGGGCATGTTGGGATCCAGCGCTGGAACGAGGACGTCAGTGGACATGACCATCCCTGCCTGCCCGGTCGCTATTAGCGCACGGTAGGGGGCCAATTCGGTTGCTTCGAACTGAGCTCGGGTGCGGTCAATGACTGGCAAGCTCGTGTGGGCATCGGTGGTTGCGGCGCCGAGCCCGGGGAAGTGCTACAGGCAGCCAATGATCTGCTGACTCTGCAGCCCCTGCAGCCATGCCCCGGCGTAGGTCGTCACGGCGCCAGGATCTTTGCCAAAGGTACGCCCCCATTGGTCCGGACCATTCACCAGCGCGACATCCACATCGGGGGCAAGGTCGGCGTTGAAGCCCAGGCTTTGCAGGTCACGGGCCGCCCGCGCGCCCTGTTGCGCCGCAACCTGCGGATTGCCGGTCGCGGCAATCGCTGGCGCTCCCATGTGTGCGCCAGTATATCCTGCCAGGCGGTCCACGACACCGCCCTCTTGATCAGTGAAAGTGAACATGGGGATCTGGCTATCATGTTGCGCGTCCGCGAGAAGGGTGCGTACCTGAGGTGGAGTGCCCATCGCGTAGCCATAGAGGATTACACCGCCCGGCTGGAACGGGACGACCAGGGCTGCCTGATCCGGGGTGTAGGTCACATTCGTGAACTGGATGATGATGAGTTGCCCGAGCTTCTCAGCCAGTGACATCTGCCGCACCATCAAAGCCGCCTGCGTATCGGGGTTCATCAGCTTGACTGGCGCCCATGTCTGCACACCTGGCACAGATACAGGTGGCGTTATCGATGGGCTTTGCGCACTGTGGCTGCTACAGGCTGAAAGCAGGAGTGAGAACAGGAGCGATAACGGCAGCAAGCCCTTCTTATTACCACGCCCCAACCGCGACCCGTCGCCTCATGCGCATGTATGTCCCTTCCCTTTGATACCCCAGATGACTGCGATATGATGACTCCCAGAGACAGCTGGCGCCGTGTCTTCACGGCGTCGCTTGCATGTTGTTACAATACATCGGCTACCAGAAGTAGCAAGCGGAGAACCGGATGTACTAACGTTGAGAGTGCGGTCGCGTTCTCCGATTCCTTATCTACCATGAGGCGGTCTTGATCTTCTACGCAAAAGCCAGTGTGTATCTGAAAGCGCTGGAAACACCATACCCTGACGAGTGGAGAGTTGGGATTGGGCAGCGGGAGATCGGCGGCGGCGCTGCCCGTGGGGGGCGCTTCACCGGCCCTTGAGGAGGCCTGCATGTGCTGCTCCTCCCCGTCCCGTCCTCGGGGGCGATTGACAACGTTACCAGATGAGTTGAGGATCTGGCGGAGTCAACAGCTTTGAGAGCATGTGAATCCATGCTCACGCGCTCTGACGGAGTAAGATGATGAGGATGCAGCCGAGCTGAACAAAGCCGAGGTAGTTGAGGGCATATCGCTCGTACCGCACCATAAGGCGACGGAAGTTCCCGAGCCAAGCAAAGAGCCGCTCGATCTTCCAGCGGCGTTTGTGGCGGCGCAGTGGTCGGCTGTCTTGCGTTGTGGGACGCGTGTGGTTCCGTCGATGTGGCGTAATCATCTCGACACCCAACTTCGCCAGCGCGGCATCCAGACCGCCGTCTGCCAGATGCCGTTATTGGTAGGCGGTGTACATTCAAAACGGCGGAAAGGCTTGGTGGACTTGAAACCGGCCCGCACGTCGCGTAGCGAGAAGGCTCTATTCCTATTGGCGCTTTTCTGCCTTCCGAAGGCGCGACGTGAACCACTGCGCGACCTCAGTCCACTGGTTGTCAGGGATGTCTTTATATGTGCCTACATGAAATGCGTCCTTCAGCTCGCCGTATATTGCGGCGTGTTTCGCACCGGTGAGTTCGCTCAGGCGGTTGGCGTACGCCTGCACAGTTCGCTGATGCTCTGGCGTGAGCGTCGCCGGGCCGAGGCGTTCTAGAATCTCAGGTACGAGGCGCGCGACTTCTTCAACGGATTCGATACGGGCCTCAACCTCGCCGCGCCACGCCTCCATGTCCATCAGGGTTTCATGAAACGCAATCATCTGCTGATAGAACTGGATCCAGAGATCGTGCGAGGCATTCTGAGCGGGCGGCACAGGCTCAATTGGACGGGAAGGTACGGGAGTTGGGTAGGACCTCCTGCGACGGCGGCAAGGCGAGCTGCTGGAGTTGGCTGAAGTGCCGATAGAGGGCGTCGGCGGCCTCGCGCTTGAAGGTGAGAATCGCCTCACGCTTGTCGGGTGAGACCCGACTTGTCTGGATACCGGTCAACCAGGTTGGAATGGCCCAGGCGGACAGGATATCGACCTTGCGAATCGCTGACCCATCAGGGTCCATCTCGATATCATAGAGCTGGCCAGAGAGCGTGTCGTCGCTACGAATGCGGCGCGCCTGCGGGGCTCTCGCGAGACCGAGGGCATTGCACAGATCGGTAAATACCGCCGCGATGGCGCCATCGTCCAGCTTGACGGCCATGACATGGTGGCCGAAGAGCATGACGCGATCCTGCTGGACAGGGCGCTGGTAGTTGTAGCGCAGGAGCGTGTGAGATTCGCCTTTGGCCCAGCGTTCAATCGCGCGTAGTGTGCGCTCCTCGCTATCATCTGCTGTGGTATCCACTGGCAGGTCTGCGTCAGATGGCATTGGCGCCGCCTTTCTCGTGGCGCAAGCGAGCAGCAATCAAACACGCTCGTAAGATTCTGCCCATCCAGGCACATGCATTTGCGCCAGCAGCTCTGCTGACTTCTCAGGGCTCTCGTGAGGGCAGTAGCCATAGAACCCCATAGACAGATTGCAATTGTGGCACAGGACTCGATATCCTGGCGGGAAACCCTCTTTTACCAAGTGCCCGTATAACTGATTACCGTTGATGGAACCCGCGCCAAGCTTCTTGCGATGTTCTCTGCCGCCGCCATCTATGTGGTCTATACCCAGGAACTCGGGGCGATGCTCACCGCAGCAAGCACACGATGGCTCCCCTCCGCTGTAGTGAGACAAGACTAGATACCTACGCCGGCGGCTGCGTTGGCGTCCGTTCGCGCTGTGTCGTTCTGTAGTGATTGTCATGTCGATACCCTGTTTACCAAGCGAGCATATTACCGTCATGATTTATGGTCGATTGCTCAGATGTGCGCTCGTTGCCAAAAGTATACCGCCTGGCAGGCCACTTTTCCAGGCTATTTCTGAGTGGACAGGCTCGCGGCAATTTCTACTGAGGTGGTCGGATGCAGTGTCATAGAGGCTGTAGAATACGTAGCCCCCAGAGATGGGATTGTCCGCGTGAGCCTCGCCTGCGATAGGGTAGCTCAATGCCGAGAATCTGCTTGACCTTGCCGTGATCCCAGACCACCCTGCCGCATGGGGTCAGTTGCCAGATCTGGTTTAGATATAGCAAGCCTTACGCAGGAGACGAGCCGGCGCCGCATGAGCGCGCAGTTCAACCGCACTGTAATTCTATATCCCCCTCTTCTTCGCCCGCTCAGGTTTTGTAGACAGGCTGTGTCGCAGGATCGTCGCCGTATCGCCTCCGCCCCGCTTGACCGCTATTTCTTCGAGGCGGTAAAAAAGCGCGGTGAGATCGCGAGCGAGGTCGAGGTCATCGAAACGGTAGCACCAAATGACGTCTTGCTCAACGGTGTCGTCCAGATCCGTCGTACCCTGCGCAGACGTTTCAGCGGGTGGTATCGGTATCGCGTTGAGGAGAGCGATGGGAACTTCAGCCAGCACACGGCCGCCTTTCACAGTGAACGCGAGCGGCAGGGGAAGGCGGGAGAGCGTTAGCGTGTAGCCGCCGTGAGACTGTTCCATGAGGGCGAGCGCATGTTGGGCGCTGGCGCGATCTTCTGGCGTCGCCAGACTGTCGAGGACGGTCGCTTTAGTGGCGAGGTCGCGATAGCCTGCGCTGGCGCATTCGTCAATGCGGGCACGGCGGCGCTGAAACGCATCGCTGGCAGTGGCGAGCCCGGCTTCGGTATGACGCTGAGCGGTAAACTTGTCGGGTAGCGTAGCAGACAAGCCTGCGGAGAGTGAATCTTGCGCGAGGATGCGAGGGCCAGTGATGTCTTCGAAGTCAGCGAGTTCGCTGATCCATTTCAGATCGCTGTCGGACGTTGTGATGAGTTCGCCACTGCCCCGATTGATTGCTCCAATGATGCCCTGCTCCAGGGCCGCGGTCGCTTCATACCACTGCTTATCGAGCATCTCGGAACGGTCAGGACATCCGCGATCCAGTGACTGTTGAGCGTCGCGGAGGTACTGGATCGCTTCGCGTGAGGCGAGCAGGCGGACTCGCTCATGGGCATGGGCACGGGTTTCGCGCTGCTGATCGGGGGACAGGGATGATTGACACGACTCGGACGATTCATTGGAGGCAGAGGCTAGTTTGTCGAGGGCGTCGAGCGCTCTGGTGTACCATTTGATGGCTTGTTCGTGCAACCCCTGGCCCCAGTAGAGGTCGCCACGCGCTTCGTAGATGGCGGGGAGCCGACCTGTGAGTTTCATGTCCTCATCGAAGTGCTGAGCCTGACGGAGGAGGGTGTCGGCCTCCACAAATTTGCCCTGGAAGCGCGCGATAATGCCGAGATTGCGCAGACAGAGACCCATCATATAGGGCGCTGCATGTTCTTTCATGTACTGCATCGCCGCTTCATAGGCGATATGGGCCTCGCCGACCCAGTCATCGATTTCTCCGCGCGTGGCTTCCTGGGCGGCGATGTATGCTTCGCGCGGTGGGCGTGGATGGGAGATGCCGGTTTTATCGCGGCATGCATTCTCAACGGCCTGCTCGGCGTGTCTGCGCCAATCGTCGCCGAGGTAGACGCAGTTTTTCAGGACGCCGCGTATATCGCCTGCCTTAGCGGCGCTATCGCGAGCCGGAGAAGCACGTCTATCTGCCGCTTACGATGGTGGTGCATTGTCGCCGTGATGAGTTCAGCGTTTACATCGGCAGGCCAATGGCGCGTTACCCCGACCTGAAATCAGTCGGATGGGGCAATCCCTTCAAGCCTGCCGCTGGTGTGGATGCGATAGCGGCGTATCGGAACTGGCTGCTGAAAACACCTGCCGTGCTCGAACGGCTTCCGGAGTTACGTGGGAGGGTGCTTGGCTGCTGGTGCGCGCCTAAAGGTGGGCTAAATATTAGTTGGCAACCTCCACGGCACGGTCTGCCACGGTGAGGTGCTGGCGTGGCTCGCCGATCATCCCAATTTTGTAGCGGCGCATCAGGCGCAGGTTGGGGTTGATGCAGCATGAGTGCTCAACGGACGGCTCGTAAGAAGGCAGCAAAGTCGCCGTCGTCGGCGCGAGCTGAAGCGGGGAAGCCAGCGCGCGAGATCCCGCATACGTCGGAGCTACTGCTGACGGTGGAGCAGGCGGCGCGCAAACTCAATGTCGGCAAGTCGCTGATGTACAAGCTCATCTGGGATGGCGACGTGATCTCGATCATGGTAGGTCGCTTCCGTCGCGTGTCGGTGGCGGAGCTCGAACGCTACATCGAAGCGGGTATGCTTGCCGAGCGTATGATGCGTCGCCTCGGGCGATCCGCGTAATCGTCGCGTAACATTGGCGTAACGTAGAGGAGGTCTGATATGCCAGCACGCCGCGGGCGCGGTGAAGGCTCGATCTATCGGCGTGGGGATGATGGTCGGTGGGTTGGCGCGATAGCGAGAGATGGGCGACGCTGGACCATTACGGGCGAGACACGGCAGAAGGCGCAACGGAAACTGACTGCGCTGCTGCGCGAGATCGAGCAGGGAGGCGCGGTCGGCGATAGCCGTCAGACGGTGGCGCAGTACTGGATGAGCTGGTTGGAGACGGTCAAAGCGACCTCACAGTATGGTGAGCGCGGGCCGTGGGCGAATCATGAGCCGTACGCGCGTCTGCATATCCTTCCGCACATTGGGATGGTGCGACTGGCGAAGCTCACGCCGCAACACCTGCAAGAGTTCTACGCTGCCCTGCTCAACGAGGCTGAGCTATCGAGCACGACCGTTCATCATATCCATACCAGCGTGCATAAGGCGCTGGATGCTGTGGTGCGCCTCGGGCTGGTGACACGCAACGTTAGTGAGTATGTGGATGTCCCGCGCATCCGACATTTTGAGATCAAGCCGCTGACCAGGGAGCAGGCGCGTACCTTCCTCGCAATGGCTGAGGGCGAGCGGCTGGAGGCTCTCTACGTTGTCGCGTTAGCTACGGGTATGCGTCAGGGCGAGTTGCTTGCGCTGCACTGGTCGGATGTCGATTTCGACGAGGGCGCGATCTACGTCCGCTGGAACGTGCGGCATCGAGACGGCGCCTTCTACTTCAAGCCGCCGAAGACACGCAAATCACGACGGCGCATTGCCCTGGCCTCGCAGACGCTTGACGCGCTACAGGCGCACCGGACCCGCCAGCTGGCCGAACGGCTCAAAGCGGGCAATGTGTGGGGTAGTGGCTCGCGAGGTGTGCAGCAGGGTGAGCAGTGGAACGAGCTCGTCTTTTGCAATGAGATCGGCGGGCCATATATCCCGAGTAGCGCCGTACGCTCGACGTTGAGGCGGATGCTGCGCCGTGGGGGACTGCCGACGATCCGCTTTCACGATCTGCGCCACACCTGCGCCACGCTGGCTCTCTCGGCGAGAGTGAACCCGAAAGTCGTCAGTGAGATGCTGGGTCACTCGAACATTGGCATCACACTGGATATCTACTCGCATGTGCTGCCAGACATGCAACAGGATGCCGTCGCCGTGATGGCTCAACTGCTCTACGGCTCGTAAGGCGAGTGGCGATAGAACATCTGGTCTATCACAGGAGGGGAGTGAGAAAGATAGCAAGCGAGCGTGAGAGGTAGTGGTTTTGGGGATATGCTGCCAATTATGCTGCAGATGGGTCAGACGAGCGGGAGAATGAGAGCGGGTATGGGGAATGACACAGTGCGGGGATCGGGGAATATTCAGGGGCAGAGGCGTATGGGAGTCGAAACCCACCGACGAACGCGCGAGCGCCCGTGCAACCGTTTTGAAGTTTTCTTTTTTCTTTTTTCCGCCTATTTCATGAGCTGTTACAGGTTCTCAAGTGTCCTGTTTTCTCCTCTAGTGTCTCCATCAATTGGGGTGTCTGTTGGGGTGGGAGGATAGTGCCTCGCCGATACTTACCGTATTTGTCGCTTGACACTCTTGCTATGCTGGTGACAGGTGAGCCGAATGTACGGTCATTGAAAGAACACCAGCCATGAGTGATGAGCAGGCAGGCGAGCAAGCCCAACAGATAGCACGGAAATATCCGCCAGCACCAGAGTTCTCACCGCCACCACCGCCCAGTACAGCACCAAGAGCAATAGAATCCCCATGGGGTAAGCCTATCGGCGCAAAGCGACAAGCAGAATTACAGAGAGTCCTCAATGCCTGGAATGCGCGAGGTGCCGACCACAGTGCCCACCATGGGCCGTTCGATGGCCTCCATTTCACTCTCACTGGTGCCGATGTTTTTTGGCTGGCAATGCAGAAAGGGCATGGCAAGGACAGGCACGTGCTTAACATGGCCGGAGCGGACCTGAGTAGGGCGAACCTGAGCGAGGCGGACATGTACAAGGCGGATCTGAGTGGGGCGACCATGCGCACGACGTACTTGTACAAAGCGGACCTGAGTGGGGCGACCCTTTGCGGGGTGGACATGTACGCGGCGTACGTGAGCGGGGCAAACCTCCGGGGGTGGAGCGGAGGGGCGTGCAACGAAGCTGGGCGCACGGGTACAAGACGGACCTGAGTGAAGCAAACCTGAGCGCGGCGCAACTTTACAAGGCGAGCCTGAGTGGGGCGAACCTGCTCAGGGCGGACATGAGCCAAGCTAACCTGCTCGAGGCAGACCTACTGGAGGCGAACTTGAAGGGGGCTGACCTCTCCAATGCAGATCTACAGAAGGCGAACTTGAGTGGGGCGAACTTGAGTGGGGCGAACTTGAGTGGGGCGAACTTGAGTGGGGCGAACTTGAGTGGGGCGCAGCTCGTCAATACGTCCTTGGCCAATGCAATCCTCGATGGTTGCGCCGTTTTTGGCATCTCAGCGTGGGGAGTTCAACTCGATGGTGCCTTGCAGACAAACCTGCGCATTACCCAATCCTTGGAGAACCTGAGATTACGACAGATAATCTCGAGGTTGCTCAATTCCTCTATCTCATGTTGCACAATGAGAAGATCCGCCAGGTGATCGACACATTAACAGGCAAGGTTGTCCTCCTCCTCGGGCGCTTCTCTCTGAGCGAAAAGCTATCCTCGAGGCCCTGTGTGAGGCGCTCCGTCAGCATGGCTACGTCCCTGTTCTCTTCGATTTCGCTGGCCCAGAAACGAGGAACACGACCGAAACCGTTACGCTTCTGGCGCGCATGGCTCGATTCGTCATCGCCGATCTGACTGACCCTGGCAGTATCCCGTATGAGCTAGCCAAGATTGTCCCTGAAGTTCATGTCCCTGTCCAACCGCTCTTGCTCGAAGATACAACCACATTCGCAATGGCTGGCGATCTCTGGATGGCGCGCGAGATGCTCCCAGCTTTCCACTACTCCACACCACGGGAACTCCTTGCTGCCTGCTCGAGCGCGTAATCGGACCAGCTGAAGCCAAGGTCGCGGAGATCCAGCGCGAGCGCGCCTCTGCCTTACTGCGCAGTGGCCTAAGAGATGATGAAGGGGTTTCCCCTGATGCGTGAACCAAAGCTAGCAAGGCATGTTGAGAGTGTAAGTGGCCGAGCCAGTTGCATGTTAATCCGGCATTGTCCTGTAGTGGCGAGACATGTTGAAGCAAGTTATGTGTGCCACGTCATCTATTATCCGTCAAATGGCCACGAGTTCCTCAACTCCGCCATGAGCAAGTACAGCCTCATCAGCAGTTCAACTACCCCTGCGACAACTCGCCAACATTCGGTATACTTAGCCAAGCAGCCGAGAATGCTCGAGCGAGCATGAGTAATGGAGCAGTTAGGTATGGCTGATCCTATCCGTGTCTTTGTGAGTCACCATCACAGCCCTGAGGAGGACCGCTTTACCGCGCGCCTCGTTACCGACCTAGTGGCAGGGGGAGCGGACGTGTGGGTGGATGATCGGAGTATCACCTCCGACGACTTCGTGCAAAGGATCAGTCAAGGGCTGTCCGGCCGGCAATGGCTCGTGCTGGTGATGACACCGGCGGCATTGGCCTCGCCCTGGGTACACCGGGAGGTGAACACTGCCTTGGCCGAGCTTACTGCCGGACGCATGCATGGCGTGCTCCCGGTGGAGATGACGCCGTGCGATATCAGCGATATCCCGCTGCTCTGGCGTACGCTCCACCGCTATGACGCCATCCATGCATATGAGCCAGCTCGCGATGCTCTCTTCCAGGCCCTAGGGCTCGCGGCTTCGTACACCGCTCCGAGCGCTCTACCATCGCTGGCGCCATCCAGATCATCCACACCTATCGGACAGGTCAGCGAGTTCCTCCTTCCTGCTGCCGACGGCTACCCTAACGGCATCGCAGCCGGGCCTGACGGCGCCCTCTGGTTCACCGAGTTCGAGGGCCACAGGATCGGTCGCATCACCACGAGTGGCCAGATCCGCGAGTTTCCCCTCATCTCCAGTGACGGCAAGCCTGGCGGCATCGCGGCAGGACCTGACGGGGCCCTCTGGTTCACTGAGGCGGGTAGTCACCGGATTGGGCGCATCACTACGACCGGTCAGATCAGTGAGTTCCCTCTGCCACCCGGCCGTGATAGCCCTCATGACATCGCGGCTGGACCCGACGGGGCCCTCTGGTTCACCGAGTATGGAAACAACCGGATCGGCCGCATCTCGACTGGGCAATAGCCTGGGTCCCACGGCCGACCTACACGCGGAAGTCAAGGTCGTCGAGATCCAGCGCAAGCACGGCTCTGCCTTCCTGCGCAGTGGTCTTCAGTAATCTGCGGTGCCTAATAAATCTCACTGAGTCTTCCAGTGAACACACGTGAAAGGACTCTCAAGTGTGCCCCCATGGGCGACTCCTGACTTCGGAGTTATGCTGGACTGAAGGTCTTGCCCTAGCTGGCGCGTTGGTACCAACAGTTTGGGCGACCGGTTTTGATGGGACAATAGATGGGTTGCATAGCATGCGCGAGAGGACTCGAACCTCCGATCTCTGGCTTTGGCGCGCTCCGTCCTGGCTTAGTTTCGCCTGTCCACACTGAGGGAGAATTTCAGGCTTTTGGCGCTAATACAATCCTGTGGTGTCCTGTCGTGTCCTCTGCCTTTGCAGTCAAAATTGCAGTCAATCCTATTTGCGTTTCTCTCAAGCCGTTGACTCTTCCTTATAGTTGCGTTCGCAGAATCGCCCCTCAATTTCCGTCCGCTTGACAATCTTGCTACGCTGGTGGCAGTAAAGCCGAGTGAACAGCGAGTGAGAGGGCGGCAGCCATGAGTGATAAGCAAGTAGCTGAGGAACCTCAGGCGACTGACGAGGCAACAGCGCCCAAGTGGGGAGATCCTATCAGTGCGGACCGCCAGGTGGAGTTGCAGGGGTATCTTGATCGCTGGAATGGGGAAAAAGAGCACGGCGAGCGCGAAGGTCCATTCGATAGGGTAATACTCACTGGCGCAGAGGTCGCCTGGTTGGCGGAGCAGAGCGGACGCGACGGCGCTCTCAAGGTACCCAACCTTCATCTAGAGGGCGCCTACCTCAGCGAAGCCCACTTGGAGGGCGCGGATCTCCGCGGAGCCCACTTGGAGGGCGTTTTCCTCAACGGGGCCCACCTGATAGGCACCACTTTCCATCAGGCCCACCTGGAGCATGCAAACCTGCATCGAGCACAGCTGAATACGGTCTGGTTCGGCAGTGCCTATCTGGACGGTGCGGACTTCGGCGAGGCCCAGCTGGGGCGTGCCATGATGATGGAAGCGCACATGGACGGCACCTTCCTCCGTGGAGCCCACCTAGAGGGCGCCTTCCTACAGTACGCCCACCTGGTGGGAGCTGACCTCACTGATGCTTACCTAGAGCGCGCCCACCTCATCAATGCTCACCTAGAGCGCGCCGTCCTCGAAAATACCCATCTAGAAGGTGTCGACCTCGTCGGTGCCCACCTAGAGCATGCTGTCCTTCACGAAGCTTACTTGCAGGGCGCGGACTTCAGCGCGTCCCAAGAGGTGTCCCATCTGGAGAGCGCAGATCTCAGTGGGGCTCACATGGAAGGCAGTTCCCTCCATGGAGCCCACCTAGAGGGAGCTGACCTCACCGATGTTCACCTAGAGGGAGCTGACCTCCGCGAGACTAGCTTTGATAAAATGTCTCGCCTCAATAATGCCATATTCACTAACGTCTCCTTCGACCAGGTCATATTCGACAATACGAACCTGACAGTTGTGGACTGGAGCTTGGTAACTACCCTAGGGGACGAGCAGAAGGCACGGACACATAAGCAGGCAGACGGCAAACCGAAGTCGCGCATTACGCACCTCAGCGACTATCAAGCAGCAGTGCGCGCCAATCGGGTACTAGCGGTCAAGCTCCAGGCACAGGGTCTGGCTGAGGAAGGCGACCGGTTTGCCTATCGAGCGCAGATGCTGCAGCGAAGAGTGTTATGGTACCAACGCAAACTCAGTGCTTATCTCTTCTCCTGGGTCCTGGCTGGCTTGGCTGGCTACGGCTATCGTCTGCGACGTATCTTCATCGTGTATGGCTTCGCCGTACTGCTCTTCGCTGTTGGCTACTTCCTTGCGGGTAGCATAACGCCTCAAGCGCATCTCTCGCTCCAGCAACAGTTGCTCGATTCCCTCCAAGTGAGCCTCAACGCGATTCATGGCCGCGTCTTCTTCACGCAGCTCGGCCTCGATACGCTGCAATCCTGGCTGGCGACGCTCGAATCTATCGTGGGCATCGTGATCGAGGGTGTGTTTGTGGCAATGCTGATTCAGCGGTTCTTTGCGCGTTAAGGTGACACAGTGCGGAGCTATTCAGATCATTCTGTATAGAATTGAACCCGACTACCATATCAGCACAGTAACTTGTAGCAACAAGGGAGCTATGCTATAGTTGCGCCATTCGTCCCTCAGTGTCGTTCCACGTGGCGGTATGCTCGTGTCAATCAACGGAAATGGGGTGGGTGCGGTGGCTGCTCAACCGGAACGATTCGCTGACCTTTTCAACAAGCCGTCCGTTGAAGCAATGTATGCATTGTCATCACGCGAGTTTGAGCGATTTGTGGCGTATGTGCTACGCCGTGCAGGCTACGATGCAAAGGAAGTTGGACCGCATTTCGTACACGGTGTCGACCTTGAAATGCGTATTCCCGGCAAGTCACGCATTGTGGGAGGCGTCGAGTGCAAGAGATTTGCACCAGATAATCTGGTCTCAGCCGCCATAGTTCAGCATGTCAAAGGCGCTAATGCAGTCAGCCGTCCGGGCGCCAAACCATTCGTCATTACTACCAGCGATTTCAAGGATACCGCCCATGATATGGCCAATAGCGGCGCAAAGCAGGCGTATCTAGTCAACGGCGCTCAACTCGTTCGCTACATTCAGTATATTCGAAACTCACGATATGATGATGATGATACATCTACCTTATTATCCCCAGAGTTCTTCGCAGGTCGTGACCATGCGCCATTGGGTGTTAGTAACAGGGCCAAGATTCTAACAATTGCCAACAACAAAGGCGGCGTCGGGAAAACCACTACAGCGTATTACTTGGGTGCAGAACTGGCGAGCCAGGGCAAGCGTGTACTATTGATTGACCTAGACGGGCAAGCAAACCTGACCGAATACTGCATTCCTGACGTGGAGACAGAGGAGAGTGGTACGGCAACACAATTCCCGAGTATTGCCCAGTATTTCTCAGCGCATCTCCCACTCCAAACGCTGATAAAATCGACACGCAGGGAGCGCTTGAGTATTATTCCATCAGATCCGAATCTCATGCTCCGCGATCCTGGCGGAGGCGGGCGTCCCGACATTGAATCGCGATTCGCTCGCGATGTTCAACAACTTAGCCATCAGCCAATCGCAAGTCTAGGAGGCGTGCCTGACTGGATCATCATTGATACGCCACCAGCCATGTCGGTCTTAACCCGAGCAGGTCTTGCAGCAGGGCAGTATGTGCTTGCGCCTGTGCGTCCGCGTCGGCTTTCGCTGCGAGGAACGAAGAATATGCTTGCTACATTGCGCACAGTAAATGCGCTGATGGCAAGCAAAGCGACGTTTTTGGGAATCATCGTCACGCATTGGGATGACTTAAAGCAAAGCCAAAACTTCGAAGATCTGCTTCTGCCGCCAGCACTGCAAGAGTTTGGTGGTACTGCATTTAAAATCAGAATTCCGGTCGATAATCAATTAGAAGCAGGGACACCTGGAGCGAAGACACGAGGAGCTGAGGCGTACAGGGAGTTGGCCAGTGAAGTAGTGTCTCACATCGAGGCACGTCAAGTATCCGGGAACTAACAGGAGGTAGAGGCCATGTCCAGGGACACCATACCGATAAACACTATCGACGACCGACAGAATGGGGCTTCACGGCCCAAGCGTCGTGCGCCTGCCGCACCCAAGCCGCCGAAGCCAATGACTGCTGCACAGCGGAACAAGCTGGCAACACAAGAGACGGTTGCGGCTCTTGGGGCAACCGATGAGAAAGCAGCCATCACAGCAGTGCTTGAGGCCGCGCACGAACGTTGGGCCTGGGATACCGAGCTGCGTGATCGCATCCATGAGAAATATAAAGACCTAGAAGCACTCGTCATTGCGGCGCGGCCGAAGCCAAAGCCAACTGTTGCCCCTATGCCACCGTTGATTCGTCCCGCTGGCCTCAATCGCCAGTCACCTTTGCACGTTCTCGATCCGTACGAACTAGCGCTTGACTACGGCAAACCCGAACTACGAAACGTTCTTAGCCGGGCGACAAAAACGAACCTACGGGTAGCCGTTAAATTGGTGCAGGATCGTAATCCTGACACCCAGCCGACGGATGCCAAGACCAACGAAGGCTTGATCGATTACATTGTCCGCTACGTAGCTGGCGCCGGTTATTAACCGTGTAATTGGTCTGGCATTGATTCTGGGCTCGTACGCAACACGCTTTTCGATCGCACAGGGGTATCAAAACTGCCATAGTACCACCCGCGGTGATGAGTTACTCTTCAATCATCATCGGCTGCCTCCCCGTCGGTGGTGGGAGGATGGTGAGCAAGCCAAGCGTTCGCCCACTCAGGAAGCGGGACACGCTCCTGGGTGGTTTCACGCCACACATACCAGCGGGTGGGAAGGCTCCCGGCCACCGGATAGACATCAACAAGTTCTGCCGCAACCAGTGCGCGCAAGGCGGCCAAGACGCGCTCGGCATCGGCGATGGAGAGCGTGGGCAAGTTCTCAACGCCAGGGAACAGTTGTCGATGTGGCATACTGCAAGCGCCTTTCTAGGCCATATGCGTAGGGTCGTCGCTCGAGGATCGGCGTTACGATGGTGCCAAGGATCTCACCCGCAGAGGCGCCGACAACGCGAGTGTATCAAAATTGGTGCGAACAACAGTGCAATGTGACGGGCATGTTAGACTATGATGGGTCACAACAGCGCCTAGACCGCCTGCTGTGACCTTAACGGCCGCGTAGGTCATTCTACGCGGCGTCTTTTTTTGGCGCGTACGTAGGTGCCTTTGCCTTCAGCGCCTCGACTGCGTCCCGTCGTATCAACTTCGACCTGTTGTCGAGCGGATTGGGCTCCGTCGTGAGCACGCCCTTCTCGATCAGGTCCGCGATCTTCTTCTTTGACACACCGAGATAATCGCGCGCCTCGGCCACCGTCATGAACGACGATTCTGCCATATGTATGACCTCCAATGCCTGAGTATTGCTGGTGATGAGGCAGATTGATTCCTCCCCATCAGTATACCAGATAGGTGTATTTGATGCAAAGATAAGGCGAATTTAGGTGTTGACATTCGGGTGGATATAGGTTACTATAGGTGCATAAGAGACTCTTTGAGTTACCTGTCTAGGAGGTAAACCCATGGCGAAAGCGGCACAGGCGCAAGCACCTGAGCGGGAGTCATCACAGGCAAGGAGGCAGGAAATGCCGCGCATCACCGGCGAGGCATGGCGGCAGATCGTCTATCATGGCCCGGTGCGGCGCTGCTTTTTCACCAACTCGCGCAGCACCCCTGGCATGGAGCACATGGTCTATGTGAATCAGGATGGCAGCCTCGTCTGCGACTGCATCTCAGCCTACTACCGTGGCACATGCTTCCATAAGAGTGTGGTCGCGGCTGCGCTTGCTGAGGAGGCGCGACGGATCGCACAGGCGCAGGCGAAGGCCGAGGATGAGGAGGAGCGCGGTTGGAAGCTCACTGTGAAGGGGCGATGCGTCCTCGATGAGTGGCGCAAAGAACAGGCAACTAGCGCGAGAACTAGCGATGTGACTAACGGCCTCTCAAATAGGCAGCCACGCCGCTCCCCATCAGGCGCGAGCGCGCGCCACCAACAACACAATCGGTGTGAAGATCGAGCCGACTCCACACCACATCCCGGAGACACTGCGCCCTTGCGGCGCGACAATCGGCCGTTTAGTTTGATGAAGTAGCGTAGTCCCAGAAATAAGTCGGGACGCCTCAGCCGACCATTGCAGCGGACAGGCTGAGCGCGCCCCCAAGTCCTGAAAGGACAGTGTGAGTATGTCACATGACGACAACAACGATGGCAGCGACGGACTGCCGCCTGAGGGCGCCATTGTGGATCCAGGGCCCGAGTATGCCTATCGGCTGAAACTCTACAACGTCCATAGCTGTCTGCCCAAAGGCACATCGTTCTCCATTCGCAATGCCTGCTGGGTCGAATTGATGCGCCTGCAGGCCGACGGCGCGATTGACATTTACTTGCCAGCAGGATGGGGCGCGGCAGGCTTTCGCTGGTTCAACGTCTGGGACAACCGCGCCTGGGAGCGCTGTGACGCTGCATGGGTGGGTCACGCGCTGGTATGCCGACTATCAGGCACAGCAGGCACAGCAGGCACAAGCGAGCGCGGAAGGAGGCGCAGAGTGAACCATCAGGAAACGCGCGAAACGCCTCAAACCCACCGGACACTCCGCGCTCATTGAATCCATGATTCAGCCCGCGATTGTGGTAGGTTCCACACTCATGTCGGCGATTGCTGCCTATGTGCTGGCGCTCGATGAGCTGGCGCGCATCCTGGACGGCCGCGGCGCACCCTCCGACTACTTCATCGTGGCGCTCTGTGCCGGGATGGGGTTCCTGATCGATATGGCGATCATCGTCTCGGCGACGCGCTACAAAATGCACGCGGTGCGGAGTGACCCACGTGAGGTACGCTGGTTGACCCTCGCCAAATGGGTGCTGGGTATCGGCCTCGCCAGCGAGACGATGACGCTGTTCTACTTCTTTGTGCATCTCTCGGCGCGTGCCTTCCCTGGTCCGCTGGTGAACGTCGCCGATGCGATCCACTCCATTCTGGCAGTGGTCCGTGCCTTCCTGCCGCCCATCGTGATTGCCTACTTCGCAGCGGGCGTCTTGCCAGTGATGTTTGATCGCGCCGACAGAAACCGCGAGATTAAGAGCCGCACCAGCGCCAATATCATGCTCTTGATCGACCGGCTCTCTGAGGTGTTCGACACCGATGACAAGGCGGAGATGCTGCGCGCGCTCGGCGGTCAACTCATGCTGGACACCTACGCGACTTATGACGAGACGGCCCGCACGAACGAGGACGCGCAGCTGCGGCGCGACGCTAAACTGCTGACGCATCTGGCGCGCATTCACCGCCTGGATTGGTCCGCGATTGCCGCCGATGTGGCACCGGAACTCAGCGATGGTAGTCAGAGTACTGCCCCCATGGTTGAGGCCACACCAGCGCCTTCTGAGGACCCTACACGCGGCCCGACAGGACCGGGTACGCCTGTTAGTGCTTCGAAGCGCTCCAGAGCAGGCATTAAGCGGCCCGGCACACCACGGGTGGTACCGCTTCGAAGCGGTAACGCTGAGGAACGCATTCGCACCGTCGCTGCGCAGCGGCCGGACATCTCTGTGCGTGCGCTCGCGCGTCGCGCCGGTGTGTCTGAGAGCACCGCCAGCAAGTGGCTGACAGTCATCAAAAGTGAGCAGTCCCAGGCCACGCAAGCGGTTCAGTAGGGTGCCAGCGCAGACACGGTGCACGGTATCTACGCTGGGCGGGCTGCTATGGCATCCCTGCCATGTGGTGGCGTCCCTGCCACAACCCCTATGCCTAGGGAGGGTGAGCCGCTAGGCTACGGGTACTATCCGCAAGTATAGTGCCAACACTTTGCGCCTCAAGGTGAGCGGTGACACCACACACGGTGATCGACTCGCCAGAGCGGTACCGGAGTCCGCTCCTCCTTGGGGCTTTGTCAAGGCAGCCAGCAAGTGGTTGACCGTCATCAAGAGTGAACAGTCTGCACAAGCAGACCAGGCAGTGCAGTAGCTCCTTTCGAGCAATGGAGACGGCCATGGGAAAGATAGATCCAGAACGCCTAGCGAGAAACGAGAGAATCACGAGCGATTGGCCGCCCGTTGAGCAAGACGCTCTCGGCCTTCTGCTTCAGCGCTGGGATCTGTTGCCGACAGCTCCACTGGCTTTTCTGCTTGCGCCAAGCGGGGCTCCGACGCAGACGGCGTCTGGTTTCCGCACGGAAATTGTTTATACGCCCTGCGAGAGTGCGAAGGCCTGGCGCTGCCCATGGAAAGTTCTTGGCCTTCCCCGCCCTGGAGAAGACGAGATCCTCGTCGGAGAAATCCCTGGGGCCAAGAGTCAAGCCCCATCGCCGCTTCTGGTGCTGCGTTTCCGCATGTGGCGTCCTGGCGCATCAACCTTTCTCGAAATGCGCTGGGACCCAACTACCAACGGTGAATGTCTTGACTTTCGTAACCTCGATCCAACGACGGCCCGGAGTGATCTAGCTGAGCTGCTCAAGGCGAACGGTGTACCGAATTCCGTGGGAAGGCCAGTGGGAACCTCGAACATTACGAGCGCGATGCATTTGACTGACCTGGTGCTTTCCGCCAGACGAGCGCTTGAAGGCGAACCGGGTAGACGGAAGCCCGCAACTCAAGCGGAAGTAGCCGAGTTCTGGCAGTTCTATCTTCGCGATGCCAGAGGGGTGCGATATCAGTGCGATCACTGGCACATCACGTGGGCAACGCTTCAGTCACTCCCGCTGGGTCAAGGCTAAAATTATTGTCCTGTTCTTATCCTCGTCATACACGCTTTTCTCGGGCAAACTGTGCATGGGGATACGAGATTACACATGTTTGTGCGTATGCACATGATGCGCAACGAGAAACGGGAGGTCTGAAATGGCATTGACAATGAAGAATCATCAGGACGCAGAGACGGACCGACTGTATGAAAAATCGCTACTCTTGACCATCGATCAGGCAAGTGAGCTCCTCGCGGGACTCACTAGATCCTACATCTATGCCGCACTGATTACGCCAGGCATTCTCAAGAGCGTGAAAATTGGCAGACGGAGGCTTATCCGGCGCGATTCGCTCGAGGCGTATGTGGCGAGTCTGAGCGATGAGCAGGGCAGCATCGCGTGACCCATAAAAAAGAAGCCGCTCATCCTGGCGCCTCAGGACAGAGCGGCGGCAATTGGCAAATCGTCATCAACGGGAATCAACGGTCCAGCAGTCCGGTTGGATAGCCTGGCAGCCATCACCATCAGGTTCGCGCCATCAGAAAGCGGCCAAACGGGTCGTGCCGGGTCACGCTAGTTACCTCCGTCCCTCAAAGATTACCACGAAAGCCAGTCAAACACAATGGCAAACTTAGAATATAGCACTGCTCCAGCATGGGAGCATCTCCAGAACCGTCCCGGATTCAAGCAAACCGGCGAGCGGTTCGTCTTCTGCTGCCCAGCCCATGATGACCATCACGCCTCCGCGAGTGGCCGTATTGTGTCTGACCGCCTCCTCGTGGAGTGCCACACGCGGTGCACCTTCAAAGAGATTGCCGCGGCAATGGGTCTCCGCGAAAGCGACTTCTTTGTGCCGAAGATCCAAACGAAAGCGACAAGCGCCAAGCCTTCAAAGCACCTGCCGCCGGTCGTGACCGAGTTCAAGATCGTCGATCCCTATACCTATGAGCTGTGCGGCATTCAGGGGCGCAAGGACTACCTTTGCGAGGACGGCTCAACATACCAAAGTAAGGATGTCTGGTTCAGGTCGCATAACGGGCGCAAGAAGGTGAATATGCCGCTTTAGGGGTATGGCCGAAGCACTTCGCCAGACTCCCGAAGGTAGCCGACTCATCGTCACCGAAGGCCCATTGAAATGCCAAATCGCGAATAATCGTGGTGTGCCAGCAGTAGCCACGGTGACCGGTGCCAACAAGAAACCTGGCAATATCCCATCCGACGAGAACCTGAAGCCATTGCTCGACTACGTGGTCGTCCTTTGGCCAGACAACGACGCCATCGGCCGAAGCCACATGCAGGAGATCGCCGAGCGCCTTCTAGCACTCGGACTGCCCCCTGAACGGCTGTACTGGGTGAACTGGACCGAAGCGCCACCCAAGGGAGACGCTGCAGATTTCTTCAAGCACGGGCATACCGTAGCCGAGTTGGACGATCTGATCGTCTCCTACGAGGCATATAACTCGCTTAACTTGCACCTCGCAAGCACGCAAAGCACACAAAAAGATGAGCAGGATGACCAGACCGATCGAGGGAATGCCGGAAAGCGGGTCCCACCAAAGGGGATACGTCCCGCGGCCTTCTATGGGCTTGCGGGAGATATCGTATGTGCAGGTGAGCCGCATACCGAAGGCGACCCCATTGGCATCCTTATTCAAATCCTCATGTTGTTCGGGCTGCTCTTTGGCCGCAAGGTGTATTTCCGGGCCGGGAATGACAAACATCACCCGAATTTGTACGTGACGCTGGTCGGTCGGAGTGGCAAGGGCCGCAAAGGCTCATCATGGACGGTGGCGATCTATCCCTTCACCAAGATACCCGAGCTCGCCACGTGGCTCGAACAGCACATCGGCAGCGGACTTTCCAGTGGCGAGGGGCTTATCCATGCGCTGCGTGACGAGGATCCGCCAGACAAAGACGGCCACAAGAAGGCACCTGAGCCACTCCAGGAGGACAAGAGGATTCTGCTGCGTGAAGATGAGTTCGCCTTACTGCTCAAGACAGCGGCGCGCGATGGCAGCATCGTCTCGGAGGTGATGCGCAAGGGATTCGACGGCGGCGATCTGCAGACCATGAACAAGAACAGTCCCGAGAAAGCAACCGGCCCATTTGTGTGTGTCTGGGGATATCACGCGGACTGAGCTTATGCGGCGCTTATCTGAGACGGAGACCGCCAACGGATTTGGTAATCGATTCCTGTGGATTCATGTCCGACGCACACAGAGCCTGGCATTTGGAGGCAATCTCCACGGGGAAGATTTCACGGCCATAACTGAACGCATCAGAGATGTGCTTCAGTTGGCCAAAGATATCAAAGACGACCATGTCATGACGTTTGACCGGGAAACTGCGCCGCACTGGAAGGCTTTCTATGATCAGCACGCGCCGCTGTCAGATGATGATGAAGAGACGAGGACGGCGGGCTCTTCGACGCCATGACCGCGCGCGGACCCACCCATGTCTGGCGCATAGCCATGATTTACGCCTTGATCGATCGCTCACGTATCATTCGCCGACCACATCTCGACGCGGCGCTCGCTGTCTGGGAGTACGCCGAGCGGTCCACGCGCTACATCTTCGGCGACGCACTCGGCTACCCCGTAGCAGACCACATTCTCCAGAAGCTGCGCAGCGTCTCCCCCGATGGCGTGACGCGCACGGAAATCGTGGACTTGTTTGCACGCCACGCTAAGGCGCAATCATTGCCGATGCGCTGGGCATGCTCCAGGAGCGCGGCCTTGCGCACAGCAGGCGCGTGGCCGCGCCCGACGGCTCAAAGGGCGAACAACTCGAATACTGGTACGCCACAGCCGCAACACACGATGGCCATTCACAAGAACATACCGCGTTTGCGACCGTGCGAGGTGCGAGAGAAGCGAGAAAAATTCCCGGCCTTGAATTCAACGACGCTCACGAGCCGCGAAATAGCGAAAACGGCTGCGAGATAAATACCCCAGATAGCGAGGAGTATGTGCCTCACGCGGACTTTTCTCGCAGCGACTTTGGCGAATTTGCACCACGTGAGCCGGGAATAATCAGGCCCAGGTACTGATCTCGCATAACTCGCACCTCGCAGACGCGCACAAGCGCGTCGAATTAGTCCTGCTGTGCCGGGTGACCGGTGGACGCCACATCTATGCCATGCAGCGGACGCCTGACGGCCGTACGGTATGTACCGAGTGCCAAGAGCGAGCCGCGGCGCTGGGCGCGTGAGAGGAGGGGAAGTCATGCCAATGAATAGTACGCTGCTATCCGAGCAACTGGCCAGCTATCAGCGCGAATACCCGCGAACGCGCCCACAATCGCTGTGAGTGGCCCCGCTGCGGTGTGGCGAATGGCGCGATCGTACTCGGCAAGCACGGGCCATACCATGTGGTGCTCACCGTCGCGCACCTCGATCATGACCTGCCAACTGCGACCCGGCCAACCTGCGTGCCTGGTGCCAGACACACCACCTGCGCTACGACGCGCAGCACCACACCCGGAATGCCGCGACAACACGCCGCAAGCAGAAGCAGCACAAAGCCGGGCAGGGAGAACTGCCAGGGGAGTAAAGAGAGACCCACCGGGGTTGGAGGGAGGGAGCCCAAGCTCCACGATGGGCCAAAACGCTCAACATGGCATAACACTGCCTGGCGCGCCTGGCTCACTGACCTGGCTTCACCAATAACGGCAATGAGAGCGTAGCAAGAGTACCGCGCATATAGCGTGCCACCAGTAATTGCGCACAACATGCGACGCATGACACGCGTGATTCCTGGATTTCCGATGAACTTAGACCTATGACGCGTCAAAAACTGGCAACTCTGGGAACGGTACGGCGCGTGGAAAATCCACACCTAAGGCTCAGAAGCGCATCACACCAAGGAGAGGAGGAGAGAGTTATGCCAGGCGAACTGTCGAGGCCCTTGGCTCGTGAGATTGGCCTCCGTCTCGGGAGCGACATAGGCGGCAGCTCTAGCGGCGAGCACTACGACCCGTTCAGAGAGTGTCCGCATACACCAGACCCAGGCATATACACGTGAGCAGTGCAGCTGTGGGCGTCGCTGTGGCCGCCGCGTGGCAGGGGTAGAGGCGAAAGTCTGACCAGTCCACGGCGCATCGAGGCGAAGCTCAAAGCAATGCAGGCGCTTGACCTGCACACACTTGGCTGGACTATGAGCGGATTGCGCGGCGGCTCGGCTATCGCGATGCCAGCGGCGCGTGGCGTGCGGTCCAGCGCCTCCGTGATCAGGAAGCCGCCTGGCTCAACTACGAGGAGCGCACCGGCCACCATGTATAGCCGCCATCAGCCAACGCAGCACGAGATGGCGCAGGCGTTAGCCGCGATCGAGCAGGATACCCAGGACAAACAGCAGCATATGACGCTGGATGACCGTCGGGTATGCGCCGCGCGTCGGCGACTCCTCAAGCAGCAGCTCTCGGCGATGAAGCGCGAAAAGAGACGGAAGCGACAGAAGAGGCAGACGTGATAGGAGGTCACCAACAGCGTAGACATCGCCGCCTTGCAAGCAGCACAGGACATCCCTGTGACACCCGGAAACTACTACAGCGAAGTGACTCCTGCCGGACCTGGGTGGCGTCATCAGTGACCAGACGAGCGTGGGGAATGCAGCTCTCGCGCAGCTCGCACGCGATTGCGGTCTGAGCTAGCTACCCTCTTCGCGGCGTGTGGGCTGGCCCTTGTGGCTGTGGTGGCCCTTGGTGACCAGCTTACACGTCGCCCTTATCCCGTTTTCTCATACAAGGAGCAATCCCGTATCCTATCCACTGTTTGACCTCACGCCCGAACCCGAACGCGACGAAGAGCGCGAAGAAACACCAACGTCTGAAGAGTCCAAGGAGTCCGAAAGAAAACGCACGAGCCAGAGGTAAGGATCTCTGGCTCGCACAATGACTTCCACGACATTGCTACCAACCTATCATATTTAGTCGACTGGGGACATTGATCATGCGCCTTCTCCAGCATCCACAGGCTGCCTTGCGCGCGGTCATGGTAGAGATCGACGAAAAGGTCATAGCGGGAACCAGACGCCCGAGCGCGTACACGGAAGTACTCGCGTTCGCTGTAGCCCTCTCCGCCTTTCGTGTCCGCTTCCGCCATCGAGACCCACCAGCGATCTCGCAGCTCCCACGGCTCGTTGACATCAAGCGCCAGGTAGCGCACCTGGCGCCAGGTGAAGGCCACGGGTTGGCCTTCTACGCGGGTCTCGACCGCGATGGGTATGCGAATGACACGCGACATGGCGCCGGCCTCCTGAACATCTTGAGCATGGCGCAGCGTCAAGGGCCAAGGCAAGACGGCAGGTGCGGAATTCATCAGACGATGGCGGCATGAAAGACGCGTGGACGAGCGGAGTACGATGACGACAGGTTGATTTGTCACGGCTCTGGATGGTGTCGATGCTTTGGTTCAGGAGAAGCGTATGCCAGCGAACAGCCCTTCGAACCGCTCACCTCGTGTGCCGCGCGCCTGGTGGTTCAAGTTCATAAGAAGCCCCGCTTTCTCGCCAGTGGTCGCCATTGCTATTGGCTGGATATGAGGGTATCTGGGAGGTCAACTTGGGAACGCAGTGAGCCTGGCGGAAATCTCTCAAATGATTTCACCGTGGTTAGAGCGTTCGTCTTTGTCGTAGTACCGTATTTAATTCTCCCGCTCATAGGGTTCGGTTTGACCAAGAGCGACTCTGCGGATCTGCGTCATGAAGCGGAGGAATATCAGATAGGCAAGGAAATCGCGGCAATAGGACAGCGCGACCGGGAACTCGCCAACGTCCTATCCACGACACAGCGAACGCTCCAGGAGTATTTGCGAGATACCAATCGGAAGGCAACCATTGATAACTGGAAACTGAATTTAGGGTTCTTGGCTGCTGGCACAATACTCTCGGTTATTATCCAGCATTTCATCCACTGACGGGCGCGTGGACTCTCACTGCGAGGAGGCAGGGCACGATGGCGACCAGACGACGCGGCAACGGCGAAGGCACGATCCGACAACGCGAGGTGCGCGGGATAAAGAGACGGGCGCTGTCATCGACACCAGTTGGGAGGCGCGTGTCACCTTGGACGACGGCAGGCGCAAGTCGCTCTATGGGCGGACGCGGGCGGAAATGGCTCAGAAGTTGGCGGCGACGATCCGCGATCGCGATCGCGGCGCGATGAGTGCCGCGACGAGCGCCAGACGGTCGCGACCTACCTCGCCTCTTGGCTGATCGTCGTCAAGCCAACGATAGGGGATAGCAGCTGGGAGAACTACGAGCTCAATGTGCGCCGCTATATCGTGCCTGCCTTTGGACGCACACGCCTGGCAAAGCTCACGCCGCAGCAGGTGCAAGCCTCATGGCAGAGATGCTGACGGCTGGCCTCGCGCCGCGCACCGTGCGCACCATGCGAGCGTCTTGCGCCGGGCGCTGAATGAAGCGCTGGCTCTCGGACTGGTGACACGCAATGTCGCGGCGCTCGTCCGCGCGCCGAAAGCGCCACGTGGTGAGATGCACGTCTACGACAGCGAGCAGGTCCGTCGGCTGCTGGAGGTGGGGGCAGCGGGGACGCGCCTGGAAGCGCTGCTCACACTCGCAGTCACAAGCGGCATGCGCGAAGGGGAGTTGCTCGGCTTGCACTGGCGGAATGTGGATCTTGACAGCGAATACCTCCAGGTGCAGACCTCGCTGCGCCGATTACACGACAAGGGCTTGACGATCAGGGATGTAAAACGGGCTATAGTCGGCGCAAGGTGGAATTACCGGAGGTCGCATAGAGGCCTGCGCCGCATCGCGTACGGCAGACAGAGGAGCGCCTGCGGCTGGGGGAGCTGTGGCAGAACAACGATCTCAGTCTTCCCCAACCAGGTGGGAACGAGACGAACGTGCCGAGTCTGCTCCAGCGGGGCTATCGCCGCCTGATACAGCAAGCCGGTCTCCCCCTATCCGCTTTCACGATCTACGGCACACGGCGGCGACGCTGCTCCTGCTCAAAGGGGTACATCCCAAGAAGGTGAGCGAGATGCTGGGACGTGCCAGTGTGGCGATCACCCTCACGATTTACAGCTATGTCTTACCGAGTCTCGGGCGTGATACTGCAGCGGCGATGGACGACATCTTCAGCTCTCCTCATGACGTGTCCAAAGACGTGCCTGTGCGCCGGACTGGGGTATAAATTGGGGTAAATTAACCAATTGGAGGACATCGCTGGCCACATTCATGCGGCGGGTAAAGGACACAAAGCGTATGAATACTGGGCAGAGGCGTATGGGAGTCGAACCCACCCACGAACGCGCGAGCGCCCGTGCAACCGTTTTGAAGACGGCGAGGCCCACCGGGACCCGTACACCCCCATGTTGCTACCCGCATGGCTGAGCAAGCAGCGCACTCCAGACTGTGCCATGCGTATGCGCTGGCCGTCAAGAGCGCCGACAGAGGATGACGCCACCGGTTGCCCGGCGGCGTCATGCGCGTGTGGCGTTGTGCTATCGCATCAGGCATTGGGAAGGTCTATCGTAATCCCGGTGTTGACAGCTGTATAGATGATCGTCATCTGTATCGCCGAGTCGCCTGTTGAATTCACCACCATCTTCACTGGCAGGTAATCCGACTGGCCAATGTAGAGGTCAACGGTTCCGGTGGTGGAGGGAACTCCGCCCTGGATGTGATACGTATTCTTACCGTTTACCTGTTCGCTGCCGACCAGTTTCGCGTTGGTGAGCTTGCTATACTGCGCCGACAATTGCAGGTCTGATGTGGGGATCGTGGTGGAGGTGTCGGTAGCCTTGGTCCACTTGTCCGATGCCAGCACGTCGGGCGCGGTGATCCTGGTGTATGTGGTGTTGGTCGCCAGATCAACCACCATATCCATCGTGAGTGTTGTGCCGCTGACCACCATCGATAGCGTCATTGCCATACGCGCCGGGTTCTCGGTGCCTTTGCCATTCCCGGTCACATCGAGCGCCGTGCCGCTCGCCGTGCCCTGCATCGTCATCGTAAACGTCTCATCGGTGAGATGCGCGCCTTGTGCCTTGGTCAGAATCTGTTGCGCTGTCAGTGTCGGCGTTGGCTTCGCTTGCGTAGCGCCGGGCGCGCCGCAGCCAGTGAATACAAACAGAGCAGCGACGAGGAGCATAACGGCGAGGATTGACTTCCTGAACGACGCAGGCAATCCTGCCTGAACATCCTGAACGTCCTGAGCGCGTTTGATCTTGAACATCCTGATCGTTGTTCCTCCTGTACTTTCCGTACTTTTGTGGATATACCAGCCTGTACGCTGACCTATAGCAGCGCAAAGCCCTACCATTGATTACCCCAAATGCAAGGGACCTCTTACACTATTCCTTTGCAAACCTTGAAATTCCGTGAGATGGATGTTGGATTGTACGCATTTTTGCGTGGTACTACTGCATTTTTGTGCTGGTCGCCGTCTTCAGAACAGGTGAAGCTCGCCATACGAGCATTGCCGGACGCTTCAGTTAACTGGCCGCCACCTGTACCTTGGAGCAGGTCGGTCAGATTTCTGCGCGTGTCGTCTTGACACCAATTACTGCCGGACTTTATACTGGCCAGGGTGTGTCCGTATGGACCAGTATCCCAGGTGTTACTGAGGAGGTGCGCGATGTGGAATAGCAGCACAAGCATGAGCGGTAGCCCCTTCTGCCGCCAGGCTGCGGCTATGGCGCCTTCCTTCGTCGCAGGCCAGGTCTTCGCGGTACTCGATACCGGAATCGGTGGCTTCCGTGAGAATGTCGGAGTCGGTATCATCGTGTTTACGCGACTCCGCGCGCCGCGAGTGCGTACCCGCTAGGTCGTCGGGTTCCCCCGAAAGCAGCGGGCGCCACCAGCCCGCGGCATCACTCAATTCATCGCTGCCGTCCACCAGTGGAGTCACTGCCATCTTCGTGGGCCTTTATGGGCCTTTTACGGCCACTTTTCGCACCTGTCCTTGCTAGTGCCTGCGTCGTTCCACCCATTCAATGCGTCTCGCGCAGCGCGTCACGTGCTGCTCCGAGGTTAGGAGGAAATCTTGTCTCTCACCAGTTCGCCATCGTCGCTCCATGAGGAAACTACCCCACCAGAATCGTTACGCCGTCCAGGCATACTCACATCGGCCGAGCTGGCCAGCCTGGATGGTTACGACGCTCTGCGTGTGATGGCAGTCTCAAAGCGGTTCGTCAAAAGCGGTCGCCCGCGCTGGCTCACGCGCGGCGCCAACAAGCGCAAAAGCGCGAAAATCGTCCGCGCCGTTGACGACGTGACATTGACGATCCATCGGCGCGAGATCTTCGGCGTGCTCGGCTCGAACGGGTCGGGTAAGTCCACGCTGATCCGCCTGATCTCAACGCTGCTGCTGGCCGATGAGGGTAAAATCGAGGTCTTTGGTCAGGATGTCGAGCGCGACGAGCGCAAAGTGCAGCGGCTTATCAACCGGGTCAGCGTCGAGGCGGCCTTCTTCCGCAAGCTCAGTCCGATGGAGAACCTGCTCTACTCCGCGCGGCTCTACGGGCTGACTGGCAGCCAGGCGCGACCGATGATTATCGAGATACTGACACGCCTTGGCATCAAGCGCGACCGCATCACACAGCCGCTGGAGAATATGTCGCGCGGGATGCAGCAGAAGGTGGCTATCGCCCGCGCATTCCTGACCGCGCCGATTCTGCTGCTGCTGGACGAGCCGACCACCGGACTCGACCCGCGCTCCAAGCAGGACGTGCAGGTCTTCATCCGCGAACTGCGCGATACCCACGACGCCACCATCCTGCTGACCACGCACGATATGGACGAGGCAGACGCCCTCTGCGACCAGATTGCTGTCATCGATGGCGGACGCATCGTGGCGCAGGGAACGCCGGAACAGCTTAAGCTGGATGTCGCCGCCCGCCTGGGGCTGGATCATCCGGCGACGTTGACGGAGGTCTTCCTTGCCTACACCGGACGCGACTGGGAAGAAGACGAAGCCGAAGACGAAGAGGATGATGACGACGAGCATGACGAGCATGACGAGCATGGCGTCCAGGAGGGCAAATAACCGCTATGATTGGTCTGGCACGAGAACGAAGCTTTCAGAATGCCGCCCGCAAGGCGGCGCGTTCGGCAGGCAGCGAGGTCAACAAGGGCTTCGCGTTTGTCGAGCGCAACTGGTATCTGACCAAACGCTACTGGGCGTGGGAGTTGGTCTGGATCACCTATAACGTCGTCAACGCGCTCAGCGTCACCTTCATCGCGCCGAGCGCTCAGGCCGCCTCTGGAGGCACACTCAGCAATCAGGCGACAAACAATCTCATCCTGTATCTGGCCATCGGCACCGCCATCTGGACGTTCCTGTCGGTCGTCTTCGATAACGTCACCGAGATGGTGACGATGGAGCGCTGGGAGGGTACCATCGAGTACACCTTCATGGCGCCGGTCTCACGGCTGACCCATATGTTCGGCGCATGCATGTTCGCGTTGTTCCATGGCATCATCCTGACGGCGTTACAATTGCTCATCATGGTGCTGTTCTTCCACCTGGATATCGCGAACGCGAACTGGCCGCTGGCGCTGCTCATACTGATCGTTGGTAGCTTCTCGTTCATCGGCTTTGGCACGATGGCCGCCGTCCTGCCGATGCTCTACACCGAGCGTGGCGCGCAGATGGCCTATATCATCCGCGCGATCATCCTGCTCGTCTCGGGCGTCTACTATTCGGTCTCGGTGTTGCCGGGATTCTTGCAGGCGCTCTCGGTGATCTCACCCGCGACCTACGTGCTGCGCGGCATTCGTGGCGCGGTGATGCCACAAGCGACGCCTTACAACGCCTGGGGTGACATCTGGCCGCTGTTGATCTGCGCGGCGGTGAGCATTCCAGTCGGCCAGTTCATCTTCCACCTGGCGGAGCGCTATGCCAAGCGCACAGGCAAGTTGAAGCGCAACGGCTGATTCGCAACTCTCTAGCCTTCCGACGGCCCCTGTTCCTGACCCGGAATGGGAGCCTCGGGAGGCTTTCGCATCTTCCGCGACCACTCTGCGGTATTCCCCGGGCGTGGGTTCGTCTCGCAGTGTTACAATAATCTGGTGAGTGATACACAAGCCGTGGCGTAGTTTCCATATGCGCTGCGTTTATACATAGACCGGATTGCGGAGACGATGCCCGACGATTCATCCAGCCTGACCGATGAGATGCCACTGCCCGATGAGCCAGACGAATCTGACGAGCCAGAGGGCGGGGAGAGGCCGCTGGCGCGTGTGCGTTATGGGCTGGGTAAAGAGCTACAGCTCTATCCCGATTCCTTCAATGTCGCCCTGCTCGAAGAGCATACTGAGACGCGCTTCAATCTCGCCAGCATCCGGCGCATGATTTTAGCCCCAGGCGATCCCAACCCCAGTAAACTGGTGCTGATGTTCGAGCTGGACGATGGCAATGTCGTCATCGTGGCCGAAGGGATGAGCAACGTCCGCGACTTTCGCAAACTGCTGCCCGAATTGCAGCGTGTCGCGCCCGCCATCGAGCTCGATCCGCCCGATATGGATGCCCAACTCGCCCAGGCGCTGGATATTCGCAAGCGTAGCCTGTTTGGCTGCTACGGCGCGGTGATCGGCGTCTGCGTGCTGGCGTGGGTGATCTATCTCGTCGTCGCGTTCATCGGCTCGCACGTCGCCCATTGATCGCCGTCCCGTCGGCTTATTCGCTTATTTTTTGAGGTGGGCGTTGATATATCGCGGAATAACGCCCCAGTCGCCGTTGGCAGGCTCCAGAATATCCTGGCCGTCGTCGCTGACGGCGTCCACCAGCACATTATCGTTGCTCAGACCGACGAGCGCCGCATGGTTGATATCCACGTTGGTGGCGAGCAGCGTCAGGTCGGCGAGCGAGAGATTGGTATAGAGTGTCTGTTGCAGCGCATTCATCACGCCGGGCAGCTCTGGAACCGCTCCCAGCGAGCGTGCGCGGTCGATGATGGCGTGGATGAGCAGGAGCTGGCGTCGCGAACGCGCGAAGTCGCTGCCCTCACTTGCGGGCGATGTGATGTAACGGGCGCGGGCGTATTGCAGCGCTCGCTCGCCATCCATATGCTGCAAGCCCGCCTTGAACGTGGCTGTGTCGGATCCTGGCAGTCCACCGCCCAGATTGACGGCGGTCCATCCAACCGGCACGTTTATGTCCACGCCGCCGAGCGCGTCGACCAGCCCACGGAAGCCATCGAAGTTAATGGTCAGCCAGTACTGCACCGGCATGCCGGTGACATCGCTCACCTTGCGCGCCGCCTCCGCGCCGCCCGCGGCCGGACTCGCGCTGATGCCGCTGTAACCGTTAGCTAGCCCATTCTCGTAGGCTGTGTTGAGCTTGGCATAACTGCCCGACTGAGGCGGCACCTGCACCCAGAGGTCGCGCGGCACCGAGATCATCGTCGTCGCGTTGTCTTTCGGGTTGATGCTGACGACGATCATGCTGTCGGTCAGATTTGGCCCACTGTGGTCGCCGCCGCCATAGCCAAGGACGAGCAGGTTGATGCGGTCTCCCGCCGTCATGTAGCGTGTCTGCGTGCTAAGTGGGTTCTGTGTCGAGATCGCGCTGCCAAAGTCCCAGAGGCGATGTGCCAGCAAACCACCGACGAGCAGCGCCGCCAGCAACACGACCAACAGCACACGCCGCGCCATGCTGCCACGCGCGAAACGTCGAGTGGTAGGAGCCTTGCGACGTGGCGGTACGGGAAAGTCGTCGCCGCGTAGAGGAGTGATCAATTCTGGCGGAAGCGGCGGCGGGGGCGTGGCATCATCCGGGAGCAGCGGCGGCTGTGTCGGAGCATCCCAGGCGGAATAATTCTGCTGCGGTCCACTGCTGCGCGCCATGTGTGTTTCCTTCGAGTCTGCGACGGGATATCACTCGCCGGGCCATCTATCCTTCTGCTGCTATACCACCAGACGAACCTGTGACGTTGTCAGCTACCCAAAGTGTCATGCCAGCAGTCGGAATGTGTCGCACATCACACCAGGATGGTGTCTACGTCTCATCGTCCGCTACTGAGAAGTACGTCCAAGTGTTGCGGTATGTTGCCATCTGTGCCGACCGGCGCTATACTGGAGGCTGATCCGATGCGGCGATAACCGTATTGACAAGGCCCGGACAGTCCCGGAGGCTGAGTGTGAACACCTGTGAACAATGTGGCGCCGATGCGGTTGACGCGCGCGGAATCTGCCGTGTATGCGGATGGTCCGCACGCGACAATGCCTATGATACCTCGGATGAGACCCCGTCGCTTGGCGAGACACGGGCCGCGGACATACCGCCGGGTGGCTATAGCGTCTCGGGACCGTCCGCGCCATCCGCGCGCGGCTCCCGTGTGAACCCATACCCCACCGAGATGCGCCCCACCGCGCCTGTTGGTGGCGCGACCAGTGGCGGTCGTTTCTGCGGCACCTGCGGCGCGCGCCTCGAAAGCGGCACCGCGTTCTGCGGCCAGTGTGGCACACCAGTCTCTACAGGCACAGCCAGCGGGTTGACGTTCGGAGCCAGTGCACTGCGGGCGACGGGGCAGGAACAATATCGCGTCGGAGGCTGGTCAGACGGCGATGGCAACGAAATGACTGAAGCGATGATCCCAGGCGCAACTGGCTATAACGGCTTTGGCCGCTCAGGTGTAGGGCAGGGGCTGCCGTATGGCGGCGCTCCCTATCATCCCACGGGCTATGTGCCAGCGCGCGGGACCGCCACGCCATCGTCATCGCGCACCACCCGGCTTGTCGTGGGCATCTTCTGTCTGGTTGGCAGCGTTGTCAGCGCGAGTGCGGCAATCATCCTGGCGCTTAACAACGGCCATTGATCGCCACCGATTGATCGCCACCGATTGAAGGGCAGACCCTCGTGGATCCACAGATACTCTCTGAAACAGCTTCGGCGACGAAACCAGCGGCAAGCCACCCGGCGGCAACCGACCAGGCGATTAACGACGCTGACATCGAAGCCATCGCCTCATTTCGCTATGCCATCCGCCGCTTTCTCCGTTTCAGCGAGCAGGCGTCGCGTCGCGAGCACATCACGCCGCAGCAACACCAGTTACTGCTTGCCATCAAGGGGTTTCCCCATCGCGATTATGCCACCGTCTCGGAACTGGCGCACCGGCTTCAGATGCGCCAACACAGCGTTGTGGGGTTGATTGACCGCACTGTCCGTCATGGTCTGGTGCGTCGCGAACGCGGAACACAAGATCGCCGCGAGGTCTTTATCTACCTGACAGACAACGGTGAGGCGCTTCTTGCGCGGCTGACGGAGCTGCATCGCCAGGAGCTGACCGCGATGCGACACGTGTTGGCGGGCACTACTGCGTAGCCTACTGGCTGGCCTGTTCTGATGCTGTATTGATTGTGGTTTGCGGCCCCTCCATGCTCGTGCGCGTCGCGCTCGCTGCGTCCGCGACGCCTGCCGCACTTTCATCTTCGCCCCAGGTCGGCTCCAAGCGGGGATATTTGCGATAGAATCGCTGACCAAGCACCCACCCGATGCGGCCGAAACCAACGACACATGCCACAAAAAGCGCTGCGACCAGCAAACCAGCTACGACTGGCGGCACAACGCCCGCTTTGTTGAGAAATGCCACGAACGTCGAGCCAAGAAACCCGCCGACCAGGCAAGCTGGCATCAGTCCAAGCAGGCAGCCCAGGTAGCCGCCATGTGTCGGCCAGTCGTAGCCAGGAGGAACGGCCCCTGCCCCGGGAAGCTCTGCCTCCATGTCCGGGGTCATCGCGGTTCCTTCATCCGCGTCACGCCCATTGCGTTCATCGTTACTCGTGTCGGAGAGTTGATCGCCGGACGATTCTGGAGATTGTCGCTGGTCATCCACTGGGATTTGCCTGTCTCTTCTGCCTGTCGTGTCGGGTTCGCGTGCAGCCATGAGTGCGATGCCAGCGCTGCTAGAGCGTGCCGAATTGGCGATCACCCGCATCACCGAGACCGGGACAGATGAAGCCGCGGTCGTCGAGCCGTTCATCGAGCGCCGCCAGATATATTGGCACGTCGGGATGCGCCTGGCGCAGTTTCAGCAGGCCGTAGGGCGCGCCAATCAAGGCCACATAGCGCAGGTGCGGCACGCCAAAGCGCTTGAGAATGTTGAGCGCATCAATCGCTGAGCCCCCTGTCGCCAGCATCGGGTCCACAGAGAAGCATACCTGGAGATTGCTGGATCGCGCCAGTTGATTATAGTACTCGATGGGCTCCAGCGTCCGTTCATCCCGGCGCAGGCCCAGATGCCAGATTGACGCGTCGGGCAGCACCTCGCGGAAGCCCTCGGCCAGACCCAGACCAGCGCGCAAGATCGGCACAATGCCTACGCCACCCGCCAACTCGCTCCCGGTCATCGACTCTATCGGCGTCTCGATGCGCACCGGTTCCAGTTTCAGATCGGCGGTAGACTCATAGGCCAGCAACGATCCCAGTTCGCGCACGGTGCGATAAAACGCTGGCGGCGCTGTCCGTTTGTCGCGGAGCAGCGTCATCTTATGCGCGATGACAGGATGGCGCGAGATATGGACCTGTGGCAGCGCCAGCGTCTGCTCGCGTGCTGGTTGTGGCATTCCCCGCATCGGATATGCCTGGGCATCTGCGGCTTCGTTGGCCATGGACCGCCTCTCCCCTTGCTACTGCACTGTGTACCTGCCAGGTCGCAGGCAATCGGTCGCAGTGTCGCACATCCGCGGGGTCCGTATCAACCCTGGCTCTGCGGCATGGTCAGCACGCCATCGTGCAGCTTCAGCAGCAAAATGCGCCTGACCGAATCATCGATGCGTGATTTCGTGATGTCGCCGCTCTGGACGGCATCCTTCAGCACGCGGACCGTCTCGGCGGTGGATGCGATGGAGTACGTGCTGCAGATGATATCGTTCCCTGCTTTGACCGAGTCGAGAATGATCTGGTCGAAGGAGTAGTGAGAGGTAAGCGCGCCCATGTAGATGCCATCGGTGACGATGACGCCCTGATAGCCCAGTTCGTCGCGCAGAATCCCCGTCAGCACCGGCTCGGAGAGCGACGCTGGTCGCGTCGGATCGATTGCCGAGAGCACGACGTGCGTGGACATGATCATCTGGACCTGTCCGGTGGCAATCAGCGCTTTGTAGGGCGCCCAATCGATGCGTTCGAGGTCCGCCTTGCTGCGATCAAGGGTATACAGCGAGGCATGGGGGTCGGTAGGCACATCGCCGAGTCCGGGAAAGTGTTTCAGCGTTCCTATCACATGGCCGCTCGATTGCAGACCGTTGAGATACGCGCCCGCCAGCTTCGTCACCTGATCGGCTGTCGTGCCGAATGTGCGTCCGCCCAGGTCGCCGCCAGATGTGTTGGCGACATCCACCACCGGCGCAAAGTTGACGTTGATGCCGAGACTGGAGAGCTGCTGCGCGTCGTATTCCCCTTGTTGCCGCGCGTAGTCCGTGGTACCATTTGCGCCCATTGCCCAGGCTCCAGGCAGCGGCCCATCCACCGCCTGCAGCCGATTGACGCTGCCGCCTTCCTGATCGGTTGCGACAAAGAGCGGCAGGTCAGCCTGGCTCTGCATCTGCGCCGTCAGTTGCTTCACCTGATCCGCGCCAGTGATGTTCCAGGCGTAGAGCACGACGGAGCCAAGATGGTATTGCTTGATGGTGTAGGCGAGCGTCGGCGACATCTGCGTATCCAGGAAACCGAGCATGATCATCTGGCCGATTTCCTGATCGAGTGTCATGTGTGAGATGAGTTGGTTCACATAGCTCAGCTCTGCCTGCTGGCGCACAAGTGGCGCCCAGTCCTGCGGATGCCATCCCGGAGGTGGATTGGCCCCCTGGGCGAAGCCGCTGGTATGGCTCGCGCGCTGGAAGTGCGAGGACGAGAGCTGATAAAGCACAGGCGTCAGGACTGCTACGATCAGGACGACAGCCGCCACGACCGCGATTCTTCGCCGACGAGTTCGGGTGGAACGCGACTTTACCCTATCTGGCGTCGCGATGGTTGGAGCGGTGACGGTAGGCATCTCGATCGCCGCCGCTGGCCCTCCGGTCATCCGATACGTGACGGGCTGGTCTACTTCGCCTGGGCGATATGTTTCGGCAACGGTGACGGGCGGATGCGTCGCCTGCACGCGCGCGGTAGGCATCTGCTCGATAGGCAACTGGCCAATCGGGGGAGCTGTCTGCTTGGCCGTCTCCAGGTCGGCAATCGCATCCTGCGATGAGGGCGCTTGAATCGCTGGACCAGCGGTTGGCATCCTGACCGTCAGCAATTGTTCGAAGAAGGTGTTCCGCGCGTTCTCTTCACGCTCTTCTGGTTGATCCATCTCACCCACTCAACACTTCCTGCCCAACACAGATCGCTTGTCATAAAACGCGCGACTGAACCCTTCCTTCCAGACGAACCGGGCCTGTGAAGGTAACACCGCTCTGCCGCTGTCGCGCGCGCTGATGAAGGGCATTCGCAAACGAACGCCTGCCATCTCCATATAACGTATAATTGAGGCGCTGGGGCTGTTTTGCTCTGGCCCATACGTCATGGAATCAGGAGACATCCAGTGTCAACCAGCGCGGATAACACCACCTCCACCCAGGGGCGCACCGACACGCCGGAGGAGACCCGTCAGCGCAAGGAGACGTACGACCCCAGCGCGTATGAGCGGCCGTCGGTGACGGTGGATGTCGTCATTCTCACGGTGCGCGAGCGACGGCTGGAGGTGCTGCTGATACGCCGCCGCCACTGGCCATTCGAGGGCATGTGGGCGATTCCGGGCGGCTTTGTCGAGCCGAATGAGTCGCTCGAAGATTCGGCGCGGCGCGAGTTGAGCGAGGAAACCGGCGTCAGCGATGTCTATCTTGAGCAGCTTTACACCTTTGGCGATCCGGGGCGTGACCCACGTACGCGTGTTATTACCGTGGTGTATTACGCGCTGCTACGGGCGGACCAACTTCATCTGCGCGCTGGCGACGATGCCGCCGACGCCCGGTGGTTTCCGGCCTATGAGCACCCGGCGCTTGCCTTCGATCACGACAAGATTCTCGATTACACCCGCCAGCGGCTGCGCAGCAAGCTGGAATATACCACCATCGGCTTCCAGTTGCTTGCGCCGTCGTTCACGTTGAGCGAGCTGCAAGAGGTCTACGAGGCTATCCTCAATCGCCCGCTCGATAAGCGCAACTTCCGCAAGAAGGTGCTCACAACCGGGATCCTCGAACAGATTCCTGAGACGCGCAAAGCCGGGCAACACCGGCCCGCCGCGCTCTATCGCTTCAATCCGGGGGCGGACAAATAGCTGGCACATCACTGGCATCCTGAACAAAGGAGCGACTCTGATGACCGATGCGCTCATCGTCGTTGATGTACAGAACGATTTCTGCCCCGGTGGCTCGCTGGCGGTGCCAGAGGGTCACATCGTAGTTCCCGTCCTCAACGAGTATATGGCGCGGGCCGCCGATGCGGGCATACCCATCTTTGCCAGCCGCGACTGGCACCCGGAGCAGACGCGCCACTTTGCCGCCCAGGGTGGACCGTGGCCGCCACACTGCGTGCAGGGGTCATCGGGAGCCGAGTTCCATCCAGAGCTACGCCTGCCACCGAGCACGGTGATCGTCTCGAAGGGGATGAGTGAGGAAGATCAGGGGTACTCGGCGCTGGAGGCTGTGCTGCCTGACGGGCAACCGCTGGTGGATGCCTTGCATGCGCGCGGGGTACGCCATGTCTACGTGGGTGGTCTCGCCACCGACTACTGTGTCCGTGCGACGGTGCTCGACGCGCTCAAAAGCGGTTTCGAGACCTCGGTGCTGATCGATGCGTCACGCCCGGTGGATGTGCAGGCGGGCGATGGCGAGCGCGCGCTCAACGAGATGCTATCGGCAGGGGCTGAGCCGCAGATCCTCGACGAGTTTGCGCCGACGAGGTGAGGAGACCGTATGCTACTGGCAACCTGTGATCTGGGGGCAGCTTCGCGGCGTAAATGCTGCGGCTAACTGCGTCGGCCCGCGCACATCCGCTGGTCAGTCCATAGCGCACGATCAGGATTAGCCGTGGCCTTATGTGATTTCACATGTTACTCAGGTAGTTGGTAGGTTTGCCTCTGAGAGCCCGCGCCTATGGGCTTTGCGGCGTAGCGTCAGCAAAGCCCATAGGCGCGGCTTCAGCCGCCAGCGATAATAAGAAAACGGCCCTCCGCACTTGGAGGGCCGTTTTCTTATTATCGCTGTTTCGCGCGGACTCATCGGGCTTCGTCACCTGTCCGCGCGGCTGGGTTGTCTCACTGGAGCGCCGCGTCCGCCGCCATCCATTGCGCCACCGCCGTAGCCGCAGTACGGGCAGACATTCCACTTCAGCTCCAGCAGATGGTCGCAACGTGGGCATGGGCGACGCAGCTTGGTGCCGCACGATGGGCAGATCTGGAAATCGCCCTCGACACGATAGTGGCAGGTCGGACACGTCTGGCGCTCGGTCATCTCTGCCAGGAGTGATTCCTCCTCAAGCTGGCGTTCGTAGAGTTCCGCGAGTGTCTGTCGTGGCCGCACGATCAGGTAGATGAAGAGGCCGCCGATGTTGAAGACCGCGACGAGACCAGTGGCCGTCACCTGCAAGATAACATCCTGCGTGCGGGAACGGACGTCGCGCCACGTCCAGAAAACGAGGCTTAGCCAGAAGATCACGGCAAATGCCACGAAAAAGAAGATTATAACCCCAACCAGGTTTTGCAACGCGCCCAAACTACTGCCCCCTGTGGTAGTCGACGTGCTGGATGACGCCACTGTTGGAGCCACTGTTGCCGTCGCTGCGGCGGTTGCGGTTGCCTGTGCCTGTGCCAAAATATCGTGGATACCTTGATAGACCGTTACAGACATCGCATACCACCTCTCCAGCCCGGAACTGTAACTCGTACCAGCAGCCTGCTGCGCTCCAGAAGTAAAGGCTGTCCATGCGCCGCACGCCTGATAGACAATAATACGTGCCAGTTATCACGCTTCGTGTTGTTGGTGATTGCGGGATGCCGCTACAGAATAGCAGGTTATTTTCCGCCTATCAACCGCCGTAAGCAACAAGTCCTATGCGGTGAGGCCCTGGACAAGGGATGAATGCCGCCAATACGTCGATGGCGCAAATTACATGCATACTATGTCCAACGGATGTATGCGCGCTATCTCCTAGCGACACAACGATTGTATCACCGCCATTCGCGGGCAATATCACGACTTCCAGGTCTTGTAATCAATCTGGAGGTTCGTGTCGTAAATGTCTATATGCACCATCGCCGTATGCCCGGAACTGGTACGGAAGCAAAGGTATGTTCCGTTCGGAATGTTGTTCGAGCCAGGGCTGCCATCAATTGGATTGCTCGATTCCTGCCCCCCGTTCTGCATATTCAGACAATCCTGAAAGCCCGGCTCGGTTGTCGCGCCGAAGATGTCGACCATTGCCGCAGGCGCGGGAACGAGTGTTCGGGTGGGGTCTACTACGTTCCAGCAGAAATCGGCATTGGGGGAGGCGCCGTCTACCGGACCGCCGCCATCCAGGTCATAGCAAGTGTTTGCTGTAACGGTCACTGGATTGCTGCTGTTCACGCTCGTCAAAAGTGGCTGAGGCGTGGCGGTGGCCGTCACGGTGGGTGTGGCTGATCCGCCAGTCGTAGGGCTGGTAACAGCACCCAGCGTGGTCGCGGTTGGGCTTGCGCCGATATTCGCCAGCGCGCCCGGCAGCACTCCCGTCGCGAAGAGCGAGGCCAGTACCACCACACCAGCCGCAATCAGCGCCAGCAGCGGTGGTGGCAACCAACCAGGTAACAGGCTGGCGTGCATGATCTGCCCGGCGGCCACCTGTGGCTGCCCTCCATTGGCCGGTCGCGCGGAGATACGGAAATCGCGCATCTCGGGTTGGCCCGGAAATCTTCCAAGGTGCGCGAATGACCGTCGGCATGGACGACGACGCGCCGGGGTCCACCGTGACGGTGGGCCATGCAAACTGGTACTGCAGCTTCTCTTCGGGATCCTCGCCAGCAAGCGCATACTGCACTGGGGCATTGCCGGAGTTCTGCAATGAGATGTTGAAGCGCGCTGTCCGTCGGGCGCGCACGCGGGTCGGGCGAAGCGTGAGCGCCTCACTGGTGAATGGCGCGACGGTCCAGCGGACGGGAGCGCTACCAGAATCGCCCGGGTTTTCGCGCGAACGGGCGCGTAACGTCACGGGGTACATCCCCGCGCGGCTATTGGGGAGGCGTGGAACCTGTATCGTCAGGGTCGCCGTCTCCTGCTGGCCCGGATTGAGCTGCACCTCACGCCCTGGTCCCTGCACCCACGACTGCGGGACGCCCTCAGCGTAGAGGCTGAGATGGTCTACGGTGGTGCCCGTATTGGCAAGCGTCACTTTGACGACCACAGGCTGTCCAGGGGTCAGCGTCATGGCCTCCTGCTCGGCGGCGACCTGGATGCGTCCGCTTTCAGTTGTTGGTAGCAGTGGCGCAACACCTTGCGATGCGGGAATGGCTTCCGAACCCGCGTACGTTGGCGCAGAATGGAAGCCGCCGGGCATCGCGCCGGGCGCGCCAGAGAGTTGCGCTGAGTTCGGAGCTACCGCTGCCGACGTGGGCGCATCGAGAAGCAGCCAGTAAGGGCCAACATGTATCGCCTGGCCGACGTCCCAGGTGGTTGTCGCCTGTGGCAAGAGGCGGCTGCCAGCCAGGAGCGTCCCATTGTTGGAGCCAAGGTCCGTCACCGTGATGCGCGCGCCGTCTCTGGCAAGGCGCAGGTGTTGGCGCGAGACGCCCTCCTCCGCCAGTACGATATCGCTGCCAGGCTGCCGCCCGACGACCATCGCGGGCTTATTTACCTCGACCACTTGCAACACACGCCCATCCTGATCGACCACACGGATGCGCGGACATGTGGAATAACCTCCGAGCGGGGGGACCACTGGCGGTTGCATCGCGCCTGCGTGGGGCGCTTCTAGCTCCGTCGCGGCGGCGGGCGGTGTCGCGGGTGTCGGTGCGGCCTTTGGCTGGCCAGGGCGGATCGGCGCCATCGTCGTCAGCACCGGCAGGCCGATCACTCCCTGTAGCGCGCGCGCAAGCTCGGCGCCGTTAGCAAAACGTCCCTCTGGTTTCTTCGCCAGGCAGCGCAGAATGATGTCTTCGAGCGCCTGTGGCAGATCGGGACGTACCTGGCGTGGTGGCGGTGGGGCGACAAAGACATGTTTGTAGATCGCCTCGCTCACCGTCGTTGCCTGGAAGGGCAGGTAGCCTGTCGCGACCTCGTAAAGGACCACACCCAGCGAATAGAGATCGCTGCGCCCGTCAACCGCGCCGCCCTGGCATTGTTCCGGCGACATATAGGCTGGCGTGCCCATCACCATGCCGCTGACGGTGCGCACACCGCTGCCTTCGGTCAGCCGCGCCAGCCCAAAGTCGGTAATCTTGAGGAGATACTGCGATTTGCCCGCGGGCGTGTCACTTAACTTCACCAGCAAGAGGTTATCCGGCTTGATATCGCGGTGGACCATGCCCTTGCCGTTGGCGTAGCCCAGTCCCTCGGCGGCCTGGCGGATGAGGTCAAGGCCAAGCGGAAGCTCCCAGGTCTGGCCGGAGGCGCGCTGGCGCAGGAGAGCGCGGAGCGAGCCATCAGTCACCAGCTCCATCACCATGTAATACTCACCACCTTGCTCGCCGAAGTCGAAGACTCCGACGATATTCTGGTGATTGAGTGCGGCGGCAGCCTGGGCTTCCTGCTGGAAGCGCGCCTGGAAATTGGGATCGGCGGCGACGCCGGGGTTCATCACTTTGACGGCGCGCTCGACCTTCAGAAATTGATGGACGCCACGGTAGACCTGGCCCATACCACCAGTGCCAAGCAATGCCTCGATCTTGTAGTTGCCGATGGTCTTCCCGACCAGATCCGCCATCAGTGAACCTCCAACCGATATCCGGCGTGGGCCGGTTTGTGCGCCTGAATCAGTTCGTCGATGAGATTCTTATCGATATCCCCGTCTTTGGGAAGTGCGATTTTCACATCAAAGGTGTATGGTAGTGCCGTATTTTCGGTGACTTCAGGGGTAATACCGGTACAGACCTCGATCATTCGCACCAGACCATAGCGTGTCCCACGCCAGCGATAGAGATCAATCGCCTCCGCCAGCAGACGCCGCCGCCGTATCTCGGGCCAGTGCTGATTGAACGAGAGATCGAGCCAGCTTGCCAGCCACGGCAGGAAACTCGCGGGACTGGTGCGTGGGTCGAAGTACATGTCGATATGGTCCTGGCGCTGCTCCAGAGGCTCCCAGACGCTCTGAAAGAGTAGCAGAAACCGGGCAAGAAAGTCGTTGTCGGCGTAAATCACCGGCAGAGATTCAATATACATGCTGGCGGGGCCAGTGGCAACAGGCGCGGGCAGCGTTGGGCGTGGCAGATGTGTGGGCGTTCGCGCGAGCGCCTGCACGGGCTGCATCATCTGCACCGGCTGTATCGCTGGCGTCTCGACGGCTACCATGTCCGTCGCGGAGGCGGCGCCTGGGTCGTCGTCAGCTTCGCCCATCTGATAGGTGAGCAGAAATGGCCCAATCTGGATATGCGAACCGTTGGTGAGCAGGCGCGGCTGATTGGGTGGAAGGCGCGCGCCGTCGACGAATGTGCCGTTCGAGCTATGCAGGTCGGTCAGCGTCAGCCCTTCTGGCTCCAGCCTCAGCTCGGCGTGATGGCGCGAGACCAGCGTATCGGGCAGCGAGAGGCCGTTTTCCGGGGTGCGTCCGATGCTCAGCACCAGGCGATCAATCGCCACGGTCTGTACCAGGTCATCCCCGCGCTGAACGATCAGCCGCCTCGTCTCGTCTGCCATCTCAGCCCTCTCAGCTCACCGTCACTTCATGCGTATCCGAGCAGATGATACCATGTCGCGGCAGAATCAACCGGGCGGACGCGGGCTTGGCAGCGCCGCTGCCATCCGAGACAAACAGCTGCACATCCTCGACAAATTCGACATGAGGTATCGCTTGGAGCAGACTGAAGATCTCCGACTGATGCAGGTCGCGGCCAAACGGCCACCCATCGCCTCGCGGCCCGCCGGTATAAGGATTGAGATAACGGTAGAGCGCCGCCTCGGCCTGTTCGCGCACGTCAGCCGCCAGCCCGGCATCGCTCCGCTCTGGCAGCCGCAACCTTGCCCGTACCGAGACCCAGGTGTACTGCGGCGCGCGCACCTCCAGGGCTGTTCCGAGCAGGCGGCGGTCGTCGAGATAGGAAAGGACACTACTACGCAACTCAGCGGAGAGCGTCATCTGGTCCTGGCTGATGCGCCCGCTGGTCGCCTCGCTCTGCGGCAGCACGATGACGAAGACCTGCCCTGGCCGTGGATCGGATGGGTCGCCGGGCTGTGAGCCGGGCGCAAGACAGCGTGCCCGCGCGACGCCATTGATCTGCGTCGCCAGATACTCGTAGTCGTCGGCGGTGACGGCGCGGCTCCGGGTGCGCAACATATGGGGCGCGCGCAACATGGCGTCGTCGAGGCGTTGCGCGTCGCGTCCGCCAATCGCGGGCGCCCGGTTGATGACTGAAGACACATACGGAATCGAGGTCTTCAGCACGGTCAGCATGCCCCGGGGCACGTTGCCTTCCACGCCTCCGCCATGCTGGTAGCGCGAGAAAGTGACCGTGCTGCTCTTCGCAGGCACAGCGCCGAAGCGATAGACGCTGCCGTCCGGCTGAAGCAGCGAGGGGCCGAGCGTGATCGTCCCGTTCAGGCTATCGAGCGTGTAGTTCTTGTCGTCGGCGGCAGAATCGCCAAAATCGGTCACTTCGTGCCACTTTTCGGGCTGGCCGCCGGGCGGCTCGACGACGAGGTGATCGGTCTCGGCGCTACGTGCCAGCACGGGCGCATGCAGCAATGTGAATGTCTGTCCCGGCGTCCCATCGGCAACGCCTAGCAGCTCATTGCGGATGGTTGACCCGTGAAACGCGCCGACGGTGCCTCCACGCGACTCCACCTTCAGCGAGAAGATGCTCGGCGAGACGACGTAGCCATTCCCTGCTGCTTGCGCGTCGGTCAACTGGCAGCGCAGCCAGTAGGCGCGATTGCCCTGGAACTCCCCCTGTGCCATCTGCGGCGCATGCAGAATGATCTCGCCCGCTCGGTTGAATCCGCCTGTGCCGTCATACTCCACCTCGCACTTTGCCCAGCGTGTTAGCCCACCCTGCCAGACTTCCCATTCCGTTGGCGGGTTGTTCGGATCGACGCCCGCGCCGCCCGCGGAATCACAGTTGAGTGCGACGGCCAGCACATGGCGCGTGTGGTCGGTGGAGAAGGAGAGATAGAAGGCATCGCCGGGGCCGGGCTTCGCTGGGAAGAGCGCGATACGATTCTTCGCGATCCCCAACTGGCGGAGGTCGTGCGTTGTCCAGGCAGCGGCGTCGCTGTGGCTGGCGTTGCGCGTGTATGCGCCAGTCAGCACAGGGGGACGGATCAGCAGGTCTTCTTCGGTGCTGAAGACAATCGCCGGGTTGGTCTCGGTGCGGACGGTGGCTACCTCTGTGCCCGCGCCGATCCTGATCTCGGCGGGCTGCGCCGCCGAAAGATAAAACGTTACCGGTCCACGTGCGGCGCGCGGCGCCTCGAGTTGGATGCCGATGAGTTCGAGGAATTTGATGTAGTTCTTGTCCGGCACCTGATTGACGCGATAGAGCAGCATATCGGTCATCCAGGCGAACAGCTCGATCAACGTCACGCCGGGATCGCTGACGTTGTGGTCGGTCCACTCCGGACAATAGCGTGGGATCATGCTCTTGACCTGATCCACGATATCCTGGAAGTGGCGATCATCAAGGGTGGGTGTCGGCAGCGGCATCTAAGCGATCTCCTTTGGGGCATCTAACGGGAAGCCAGATCTGTGGGTTACGCCTCTTCCGGAATGCGATAGAAGGGAAAGACCAGCGAGCGGCTGTCGTGCGTTGCCTTGACTTCGTACGAGATGTCGATGAGCAGACGCCCCTGATTTTCGGGGTCGGGCCGCGCGTTCATCTCTTTGACACGGATACGCGGCTCCCACATACCCAGCGCCTCCTCGACGTAGTAGGCGGCCAGCCCGGCGGTCGTCGCGTCATTGGGCGCGAACATCAAATCGTGAATCTGGCAGCCAAACTCCGGGCGCATGACGCGCTGTCCCTTCGGCGTCAGCAGAATGATCCGTATCGCCTCTTCGATGTCGCGCTCCTGCCGTGCCAGCGCGATGCGTCCACGCGCGTCCACGCCTACTGGAAACGCCCAGCCGACGCCCAGAAAGTCTCGCATGTACCGCCCTCTATCTCTCTTAGAGTTCCTAGAGTTTCTAGCACAACCGCATGCTTAGCCGCGGCATTCATGCCGCGAAGGTGGCCTACTCCTACCTTCGCTACTCGGACATGACCGTTTTGTTAGGCGTTCTTAGCCGATCATCACGGTCCCCGTCGCCACCACTGTGCCGACCGGTAGCGGACTGGGGTCGTTGCAGGTCATCGCTGTATCGCCCGCACGCGCCGCTGGCTTGCCGTTGATCATCACGGTTGCGCTGCCCATCATGATTTGCCCCTGATTGGTTGGCGGAATCTGGAACGGGCCACCCTGCGGGATGTGTGGCGGCGTATTGTCCGCCGTGCTGCCTACGGTCGCCGCTGGCATCCCCATAATGTTGACATTCGTGCTCAGGTTGGCGTCGATTATTCCATTGAATGGATGTGGCAGTGGTGTGGGAATAGGCCCGCCCGGCGAAGGAATCAGCACGATGTGCGTATCCACCGCCGTGATCTGGTCGCCCTGCTTGGCTGCTGGCTGTCCCATGCTCTTGCCCTTCCGATCAGTTCAGGTTGATGAGTGTGCCCTTGATATCAACGGTTGCGCTGCTCTCGGCTTTCACGCCGGTTTGCCCCTGAATCTCAACTTGCCCCTGCGGCGCCTTCAACGTCAGATTGTTCCCCGCCTCGATGGAAATATCACCGCTCGCCTTGAACAACGCAGCGCCACTACAGCGAATTTCCAGCCGCTCATCCTGGGCGTTCAGGGCAATCGTATTCCCGCTCGTGTCGACGATAACGATACCTTTGGCATCATCGGATTCCAGGAAAGCCAGGTAGTGGCCCTCGCGCGACTGGATGATGCGGAGCGTCACCTTGCCACCCTGGACTGTCTTATCAGTGGGATAGGGTGGCTGGTCCTGCCCATTCCACAGGCCGCCAAGCACATACGGGTGATGGATATCGCCCATCTCGAAGCCCACCAGCACTTCGTCATTGACCTCAGGGATACACAGGATGCCACGCTCAGCGCCAGCCCCGGCGGAGACCACGCGCGCCCAGTCGCTGGCATGGTCAGGCGAGATCGACGGGTAGCGCACTTTGACACGACCAAGGTTGTCTGGATCCTGATTGTCGGTGACGATGCCGATCATGAGTCCCATCGCCTGATGTGATGGGGTGGCCACGACGAAGTGCTGCGGCTGCAAAACACTCAAGAGCGTAGATGGATGCAGGCCTGAGATGCTGAAGTGGGTGGAGTACCCACTCTGCGCCGCATAGACATGTGTTGTGCTGGTGATAAAGTATGTGCCGCCGAAGCGGTCGCCAACCGCGCTGATCTGCGCCGACAACCCCGCAATGACCGCTGGATTGCCGGAGCAAACGCCCTCTGCCTCGATGAAGTGACTGGCGCGCTGATCGGCCAGCGCCTGCGCCAGCGCATCGGCTTCTGCCTGCGAGCGCACCGGGCGGATAACGCCCTGGCCCTGCGCGCTCACGTGGAAGGCATCCTGCGCAAGGTCGCCACCGCTCTGTTTCTCGCCCACCTGCGGCGTGCCCTGCCCCTTTTTCGCGTGGCCAACAATCTCCTGCCGGGTAGCGGGATCCCAGCCGCGCACCGTTACCTCGCTTGCCTGCCCGGTCGTCGTCAGGCGCGGGCGAAATTCACTCAGATTAACGCCCCACTCGAGCGGAATCGGCTCGCCCGCAGGTTTGGGCGGCTCGAAATGCAGTGTATCACCCTGCACATACAGAAGATAACCCAGGGCAGCCGCCCGCTCGCGCAGAAACGCCAGGTTGGTCTGGTTATGCTGGTAGACATGCCGATGCACCTGCGTCGTTGTGGTTGCCTGTGCCTTTAACCCAACCTCCTGTGCCAGCTTCTTCACCAGATCGCTGTCGGTGACATTCATAAACGTTCGCGAGAACTGGCCAATTGCGAGCCGGTGCAATCCGGTCGAACGCGCGAACGGTGAGAATTTGCGTTGTGGGGTGAAAATCTGGCTCTAACTCGACGATTTCACCGTCAAAGATGAGTTTCTCGCCCTTTGGGCCACGCGCCGATACATTCACCGTCTTACCCGGAGCCAGGCTGTCGGCGTCGATCCAGAGCAGGTGCGGGTCATGGAGGACAAGCGTCGCCACGTCGGGTAGGTGCAGGCTGTTCTCGACGGTAATCTCCATCAGGTCGCGCATGAACATCTCGGAGACGTCGGCGCCATCTAGCTTGACGTAGAACTGGCTGAGAAGCTGCGATGTGTCAGGCATTGGGAATCTCCAGCACCGTTCCGGGTACCAGCCGCCGCACCTGGGTCAGCCGGTTAGCGTCGGCGATGAGCCGCCACTGGTTCGCGTCGCCATATTCTTTGTAGGCGATCCAGGCGAGTGTGTCTCCCTCGTTGACGACCCAGACGCGCTCGCCGCCAACCCCGCCGGAGGTGGGATTCTGCGGTGGGAGAAGCGCCTCATCCTTGATCTGCTGGAACGTCACATCCAGCGTCGCGCGCACGGGCGTTCCATCAGAGAGAAACAACGTAAACTTCTGGTTGACACTGGTAATGACGGCATCGAACGACCAGGCTGACCCCCACTGGAAGCGCACTTTTGGCGGTCGGCCCTTCTTATTCTTGGGGTCTTTGAGTGCCTGATCGACCATCATCAGTTGCCAGATGCTATCGGTATACTCCTTGCGCACATCCTTGCCCTCGGCGTAGGTGTCGAAGAAAAGCTGCATCTGGAGTGTCGCGGGCTGGCCGCCCCCAAACTCAAGCTGAGGCATATTACTGCCCTTTACTCTTGCCCGGCGTCCACTGGTTGCGCTTAGAGAACGAGTATTCCTTTGGATTGAACATGCACTCGATGGGCGAGCCACCGCCGTCGAGGTTGATGATTTTGGCATGTGCCAGACTGGCGCCGTCCATCTCCTAATCCCTTTCGCGTGAGCCTGAATGCCGGGAAAATCCGCCTGCTAGCCGATGCGCCGGCGTTCCGCAGCCAGCCGCCGTTTCAGAATCGCATGCACCTGCTGCGCCAGCAGATCCAGGTCAGGCTCAGGAGCGGCAGTCTCCTGCATGTGCGTTCGGGAAGGCTCCTCGATATCGGCGGGCAACGAACGGCCGCGCTCGGCGCGTTGCGTGCCAGGCGTATCCGCCGATGGCGTGCGAGAAGTCGCCGACGATGATTGCGGCTGAGAGGCTGGTTGCGGCGCGCCGACGGATGAGCCAGTGGGTGCGGCCATCCAGTCAGGCAGCGGTTCCCATGGCGCCGGGAGATTGCCCCAGACGGGCCGTGTATCCGGTCGCGAAGGCGTTTCACGCGCTGGCGGGGTCAAATTCGCGGACTCCACAGATAGCGTGGGTTGAGTCAGGTGTGGTGGGGTGACCGCTGCCCTGACGGCGCGGGTGACGCGCGCCTCAACCTGTAGCGCCTGCGCCTCTTCATCCGCGGGCGACGCCGCCGGTTGTCTCTCTTGTGGCTTCGGCGCGGATGTCTCGGCGTAGACCATATGCTGTTGATATGGTGACTGGGCGACTGGCGGCACAAATCGTGGGCTGCGCCGCTGCGCAACATGCGTCAGCTCGTGCGCCAGAAGTCCCAGTGTCTCCGGCGTGTCGGTCGCGTGTCCGCCGCCAAGCGCAATCGCGTCGCTGTCGGTGAGCGCATCGGCATACTGCGCGGACGCGGCTCGCTCTGCGACCGGCCCGCGATAGACACGCACGCTCGCCGGATCGACGCCCGTGAGTGTGTGCAGCAGCATTCGCGAGGAGCCTGGCAGTTGGGCGGGCTGCTCCTCTGGCGTTGACTGTTCCGGCGTTGCTGCCGTTGAGCTGCTCGTACGCTCGTGTGGCGTGGATGGCGTGGGTGGTGTCGCGGCCGGTGCTCTGGTGGCGCTTTTTCGGCTGCCACGCGCGCCTGGACCCTGAAGAGGCGTCGATTTGGGCGGCTCATTGCCAGCATTTAGCAGAATATCTGGTGGTGCGGGTCGAGCCGGTGACGCTGGTGTATCCGCATGTTGCAGGCGCGCCAGCCAGGTTGCGGGCGAGCGGTCGGCGTCGGTCGGCGTGAAGAGCGCATCCGACGCGCGAGGAGGAATCGCTGAGGGCTGTTTGCCCCGGCGGCGTGAGGCTGCTGGAGCCGATGCGGCTGGCGACACTGGGGTCACTGGCTCCACAGCCATCTTCGCTGGCCCTCGGCTGGTAGTGGTTATCCGCTCATCTGCTTCACGTATCAATGGCTGCTGCTCCGGCTCGCTCTCACTCGTCTCATGAGCATCCGCCTGCGACTCCGCGCGCGCATTCTCTGGAACGTCTTCCGGCGATTCCTCTGGAATGTCAGTCGCCCCAGGCTCATCGCTAGAACGCTCCTCCACGGGCAACGAGACAGTGCCTGGCAGTTCGACGATTCGCGAGCGTGGACGCAGCCCATCGGCGCGCGCTGGCGGCGCGGTTGGTAGGGAGGCGGGCGCTGATTGCGCCTCGTCGGCAACACGGTGTGCATGCGTCTGCCCCGAGCGGCTTGTGGTAGCTGGCCGCGCGCCCACATCATCCCCTGAGGGAGCGCTCGGAGTGTCGGCGTCGTGCGTTTCTGGCATCCGTGGGAGGAGCCTCAGCAATGTCTCTGCTGGCGTTGTTACCTCGGTGGCTGGGGCAGAACTCGCCTCGCTATCTCCGCTATCAGCGAGCCAATAGGTCTCGCTCAGAGGTACGCGCCGCAGAATCCGTCCCACCGGAAGCTGATAACCATCGAGCGCGATCGTGGTTGGCCGATGGTAGATGTGGGAGGTACGCGCCAGCAGCGGCTGACTCACCATTATTCGGTGAGCGAACCACAGGTGTCGCAGGCTGCGTGCGGCGAGATTGTGCCGTGCCATACGCCCCACCCCACTATCTCCTCTATCTACGGTCTGCCGGCGGATTCGCACGGCCAGCGCGATTAGCCGTGGCATTCATGCCGCGAAGTTGCTCCAACTCATTGACTGCCATCAGGGCAAAAGCCACTTTTCGCAATATGGCCTACGCCAGTTCCAGCCGTTCGTGCGCCAGCTCCAGTGTCTCGACGGCTGCCGCGGCGTCATGCGCGTTGAACTGTGGGCCGATCCACTTGACGGGATAAGCCTTGATCAGATTCCAGCGGGCCAGTTCATTGCCCGTCACGTCGTACATCACCACCGAGACGTTCTTCGGCCGTGATCTTTCCTTGCGCCAGCTCGGCGTACCACTGAAAAAACTCGTTCGAGTTGGTCAGGCCGCGCTTGAGGGTGAGATTGCTCGACTTCGTACGCCCCGGCAGGCGATGGACGAAGTCGTTGTTGCCGCCTTCCTGATAATCCATGACCTCCATCTCAAGCTGAAGGCCACTGACCTCGGTGAAAACGGCCTGCGCCATGCCGCCGATCTCCACATAGAAGCGGCAATTTGGGTAGCTATCGACTGGCATGGCTCACACTCCCTCATCAAATGACAGGCCGCGCGCCCGATCCAGTCGTATCTCCGCCAGCATCAGGCGATAGACTTTCTCCGCCAGCGCCCCGATGTCGATGTCAACTGGGCTGATCCGTCGTGGCTGCGAAGCTGATGCGGCGCAGGGTCATCTGTCCCGGCGAACATATTGGGCTATCGGACACTTCAGCCATGCGATTGCTCCCCGGCGAGATCGAGCGCGAACCGGCTGCCACAGGTCGGGCACTGCGTCTCGATCAGGCTCGACTCCATCTCGTTGAGCCGCACATACAGCTCTTGCAGATAGGCGAAGTCCGACGAGAAGAGCCGCTCCACGATATCTGGCGTGGGCTGCCCAAGGTCGCCCAGCCTGGTAATCACCCGGCTCAACAGTAGAATGCTCAGGTAGCCTTCGTTGGCGCGCACTCGTGGATCCTGGAGTGGCTCGACCTCATCGAGCGCGGTGGCGAGCCGCATCGCGCCGTTTCGATGCAGTGCGCCATGCTCATCCATATAGCCGCGTGGCAGCGTAAACTCGAATTCCGTCTGCACCATAGCCACCACCGCCCCATCTGCTCCATGTGTCAATCTGTAGCGTGACCTCTCCCCCAGCCCCTCCCCGACGCAGGGAGGGGAGCCAGGGCTAGCTGACGCGCTCGTAGCCTTCGTGCGTGATCTCTAGCTCCTCGATGGCCACCTCGTTATTGCCCGCGTTGGCGCTGGGGCCGGTCAGCTTGCTCGGCCAGGCGTTGACGAAGTTCCAGCGGGCGACTTCCGTGCCATCCTGGCTGTACATAATGATCGAGCCGTTCTTGCGGGCATCGTCAATCTTGCCCTGCTCGACCATCTTGCGCCACTGCCACATATCCATCGCGTCGGTGATGCCACGTTTGAGCGTGATATTGTTCCACTTCATCCTGCCCGGCACCTTCTTGATGACAAACTCACCCTTCGGGCCGCTGGCTTTGTACTCCACGACCTCGTTCTCGCTCCCCAGGCCAGAGCACTCACGGAAAGCGCCCACGACCTGCCCCTGAAATTCGACGCCGAACCACGCTGAGACGACAGGATTTGCCGATGACATAGTCTCTTCTCCTCCAGCGCCGGGCCAGCCGCTCCGCCATCGTGTGTGAATATTCGCCTGCGGACAAAGCGGCGCAGTGATGCTCGTTGGTACTCAGTTTACGCGATTATGCGCCGCCACCGGCCCACTGGCTCAGGCGGAAGACGACGAACTCGGCAGGCTTCACCGGCGCGAGGCCAATGTCGATGAACAATTGGCCACGGTCGCGCACATCGGGCGGATTCAGCTCCTCATCGCACTTGACGAAGAATGCCTCCTGCGGCGTCCGGCCAAAGAGCATGCCATCGCGCCATGCGCCCGTCAGGAACGCCTCAACATCACGCTTGACCCGCGCCCACAGATCGGGGTCGTTTGGCTCGAAGACAACCCATTGCGTGCCGTGCTCGATGGACGACTCGACATAGTTGAAAAGACGGCGAACGTTCACATAGCGCCAGGCGGGATCGCTGCTGAGCGTGCGCGCGCCCCAGACTCGCAGGCCGCGGCCAGTGAACGAGCGGATGCAGTTCACGCCAATAGGATTCAGCGTATCCTGCTCGCCCTTGGTAATCTGCTTCGCCGCTTCTAGAGCGCCACGAATCACCTCGTTCGCGGGCGCCTTATGCACCCCACGCTCGGTATCGCTCCGCGCATAGATGCCCGCGAGATGCCCGCTTGGCGGCACGGCCAGCGGCCTGCCATCGGGTCCAGAGACCTTCACCCACGGATAGTACATCGCTGCGTACTTCGAGTCGAAGTTCGTCTCGGCCTCTCGCCACTTCTTCACGTCTTGCGGCGAGAGATCGGGCAGCGGATCGATGATGGCGAAGCGGTTGCCCATGCGCTCGCAGTGCGCGATCATCGCCATCTGCACCGCTTTGACGCCGTTCCGATCCAGAATCTTGGCTTCGTACGCCGCCATGACATCCGGGCAGGCTACCATCGTCACATCTTCGGCGACCTCAAGCCCTTCGAGGCCTGTGCGCTCGGCCACATCGCCCATGATCTGCGGCGCCTGCACCTGCGGGAGCGTGGTTGGGGCAGCGGCCTTCAGCACGTAGGTGCCGGCCTCTGGCGTGCGCTCGGCCACCGCGCCGTTGGCCTGTGGCTCGGCGATGATGACCAACTGGCTGGCCTGGTTGATGGTCTCGACCGGGCTTTTGCCCTTCTTGCCAAAGGTGATGTTGTCGTACGTCTCGGTGACGCCGCCCATGCTCACCTTCAGCGTGAACGTATCGTCGGCGGGCGATTCGCCGCTGGGTGGCGCGACCTCCACCTGGATATCCTCGCCAGGGCCACCCTTGGCGGAGACGGTCAGCGCTGGTACTGCCTTCGAGGAGCGGCTTGGCAACTGCGACCGAGGCGCCTTTGCCATCCTCTTTCGCCGCGACGACGCGCGTCACATAGCAGCGTCCGCCGCCATTGAGGAAGTAGCCATAAACGGCATGTGAGAGGTACGCGCCTGGGAGATGCGGATTGCGTCGGCCACCCTCTTCGAGCCGGCCAAAGGTCTCGACATACTGCTGACCAATTGGTGACAAGCACCGGCTTGTTGGCTGGCCCGGCGGGCGCAAAGCCCACGAACGCGGCGGTGGCTGTTCCCACACCCTCAATTGGGCGAGGCCCGCTATCCACCTCCTGAACATAGACGCCGGGTGAGAGGTACTCAGGCATGTGCGGATCCTTTCGATGTGCTGAGGGTTTGTTGCCAGATACCGAGCGGTTTGCCGGAATGCGACGTACAGAGGGGAATGGTCTGGAACGGCCAGCTACCCGATGATCGCGAGGGTTTGAGCGTATTGCGCTCTTTGGCTGTTTACGACGCAGGCGGACGGCCCGAAGTCACACAATCTACTGTGTTTGCTATCTCACAGCGTCGGGCGCTGCTCCGGCATGCCTCCCTCCCACATGCATGACGATCGTGATCAGTACGGCGCAATCCAGGGTCATTCGTTCTAGTCGTTAGTCATATCGAGGTGATGTCGTACGATGCGGCGGGTACGTCCAGTGTGACTGTGCGCGCCCTCGGCCTCCGGGCGGCGTAACCCGCAGGCGCAAAGCGCCCTCCGAAACCACTGGGAACAGATACTCGCCAGCGTCATTCGTCAATACTGGCTCGCGCGCGCTGCCCTCGATCAGCAGACTCGCGCCCCCACCAGTTCACCCGATTTGCTTCGCACGACGCCGCCAATATCAGTCGTGGATCGCTCTCTGGCGCATCACCCGCGATGCGGCGATAGCGAAGGGTGCGCGTCAGCACCAGCGGCGACCGCACGATGATTTCCAGATCGAGCGGCGCGGTGACAACATAGTAGATCGCCGGGTGCGGCGATCACGCCCAGTCCGCTCCAGACATCGAGCAGTCGTCGCCCCTCATCCGATCTGATTCGTCTTGGTCGCCACAGGAATCTCCCCGCCACGCAACTCCTCGGGCAGCAGGTCATCGGGCACCTGCGGATACTTCAGCAGCGTCGCCAGCACACGCCAGAGCAGCCGATGCTCATCCTCGATTTCGCTGGTAAGCGCGCTGACCATGTAGCGCAGGTCAACCCGGCGCGGCGGCATCCGTCGCTCGGCGTGGTCGCTGGCGCGTGTCACCGGGAAGTTGCTCTGGCGCATCTCGGTATTCTCGACGAGATCGAAGAGAAACAGACTGACCGTCGGACGCACCAGCCGATCCATCCGCTCACGGGTGGGCGGCTCGAACGAGATATCCACCTCGTCCGGGCTGATGCGCCCATACTCCCAGATGAGCCGTTGTAACGCCGCGTGTATCTCAGTCAGCATGTAGGCCCTCCACGCTCCTGCGCCTCGGCTCATAGCCAGCCCCCGATCTCCGCCTCGGTCAGCGGCTTCTCCAGCTTGGCGTACTCGCTGCGGCTGGCCTGTAACAGGTGCGCCATACCCACCGGCTGCCCGGCGTCCGCCGCCAGAAACGCGGCGTTGAGCGCGATGTTGCGGATATTGCCGCCGGCGACGTTGAGCCGCGCCAGTTGGGCGAGATCGAGGCGCGTCGGTTGGCGTGGCGTGCGGGAAGACGCGCCGCCAGATCTCCGGCCGCTGGGCGGCGTCGGGGAAGGGGAACTGGACGATGAAGCGGATGCGGCGCAGGAACGCGGTATCGAGCGCGCTGCGCAGGTTCGTCGTCAGAATCGCCAGCCCGCGATAGGCCTCCATCCGCTGCAACAGGTAGCTGACCTCGATGTTCGCGTAGCGGTCGTGGCTGTCTTTGACCTCGCTGCGCTTGCCGAAGAGCGCGTCGGCCTCGTCGAAGAGCAGGATCGCGCCGCCCTCCTCCGCGGCATCGAAGACCCGGCGCAGGTTCTTCTCGGTCTCGCCGATGTACTTGCTGACGACCGACGAGAGGTCGATGCGGTAGAGGTCGAGCCGTAGCTCGTGTGCCAGCACCTCGGCGGCCAGCGTCTTGCCGGTGCCGCTGGCGCCCGCGAAGAGCGCGCTGATACCCAGCCCCCGGCTGCCGTGCGCGGCGAATCCCCACGTTTCGTAGACGGTCGCCCGCTGGCGCACGTGCGCGGCGATCTCGTGCAGCGTCTGGCGCTGGCATCTCCGGCAGCACCAGGTCATCCCAGCCCGCCACCGGCTCGATCCGTTGCGCCAGCGCCTCCAATGCGGGCCGCGCCTGTTCGCGGCAGGCATCCCACAGCGCCAGATCGAGCGGCGTCTCTGGGGTTGACGCGAGCGTGCCCCGCGCCTCGGCGCAGGCGGAGCGGATGGCGGTCGTGCCAAGCGTAAACTGGGAGACCAGCAGGTCCAGATGCCCATTCAGCGCGGCGGCATCGTTCCGAGTCGTATTTTGCCAGACGGCGCGCTGTTCCCCGGTGGTGGGGCGCGCGACATCGAGCGTCACGGTAGCGCGATGGGGCAGGCGGCGGCGCTCGCGGGTCGCCAGCAGCAACGGCGCGCGAATCTGCTCGCAGGCCCTTGTGATCGCGACGCTCCGTGCCAGTTCGGCGCTCTCGGCATCGTCGCACTCCAGCAGCAGCGCGCTCTGTCGCAGCAGCAACTCGCGCTCGATCAATCGCAGCAGCGCGGTCAGGTCGGCGGGCGCGGTGGGCAGCAGGTCCGCCGCGATGGCGAGCAGCCGCAGGCCCATCGATGGCAGGCGGCGGCGGCAATGGAACGCTTGCCCGCTGAATCGTCTCCACATAACTGCACCAGCGGGAGCGTCGCCGGTTGCGCCCGTTGCCAGGCGGCGGCGATACGCTGGGCCAGCGCGCCGTGCGATGGCACGATCTCGTCTGAGCGCATCCACCGGCACATGATGCCTGCCAGCCGCTCGTCGGGCGACTCGAGTCCGGTGAGATAGTGCAGCGCCGATTCATCGATACGTAGCGGCGCGGTGGTGATTACGCCGCCCTGGCCTGGCTCCACCAATCGCCAGCGGCGGAGCGGCGCCTGGGGCAAGAGCGCGCTCCAATGGGCCTCGTCGAGCGCGGCGAGCGCCATCCCGAACGTGGGCCAGGGGCGCGCGGGATCGCCCTGGGCGCTGGCGCAGAGGGCGGCAAATCGGCCATCAAGCTCGATACCCGCGCAGAGGAGCAGCGTGTCGCGCTCGAAAGGCGAGAGTCCGAAGACCTCGCAGAGGCGCTCCAGGGCGGCGGGCTGGCGTCTCCGGTCATCTTTGGCGAGGGGGGCAGCGCAGGCTCAGCATCGGGTGAACTGTCGTCGCAGGGCGTCTGTGGTTCGGCGTCGCGTCGCGTGCCGTTCCAGGGCGACGCGCACCCGTTCCAGCGACGCCATGAGATATCGCTGGTTGGCGCTGTGCCATGTCTGTCGCGGTTGCCGCGTCGGTGGCTGCGCCCATCGGAATCCACCTGCTCGAATCGCTACATCACCGGGTGCGACTGCTCCGCGACGAGACGACAACATCGGGCGCGGCGCGCATCAGGACGGATGCCTGATAGGTCGCCGAGAGCCGGAAGCGTGCCTGGAGCGCGGACCAGAGTTTGGTCAGGTCTTCCATACTTAAGAATTCAGGAGAAAGGGTGATACGGTCAATGGAGTCGATCACATCTGCGAAAATTGACGCGCCTGACCCGCCACGTTCGGCCAGTGACGCCAGCGTTGGCGCGATTGTCTCATGGGTTAATACGGGTGTCTGATGCAGTAGCTCCATCGCGCTGCCCAGCAGCGTCTCGGCGTGGTAGTCACGCTCGCCATACGCGGTGAGCAGATAGTGCAGATCGAGCGAGAGCGGGACCGCGCCATTCGATTGCGCGCTGCCAGCGGGAATCGCGCGCCAGGCAGTGTTGGGAGTGATGCGGTAGAGATAGATGTTGAGCTGGCTGCGCTCGTCGGCGCCCGTGGTGATGCGGTCGGGCGGCGTCGCGGTGACGGCAAGCTCGCCCACGACGGCGGTTGCGCCGTGCATGACGAGGCCGTTTTCGAGCACACTTTTGATGACGCTGGTGACTGACGCAATGCTGAGCGGGCTGCTCATCTCGCCCATCCCCTCAAACACCCCAGACAAACCCCCTACGCACGGACGACTGCTCTAATCTTGCTGCGTGAGGAATCTCCATACAAAGACGCACAGCATGGCCATGAGGTGACGCGAAATGTGGACAGGGCCATTATAGCACGGCGCGCGGCACGCAAGCGAGACGGCAATAATGCTGAGCATGGGAGTTAGTGGGCTCAGTGCTCCTTCGGATTACCTGCAAGAGTGCCACCTGTGATAACGATTGCCTGACGACCCCTCTCCTGTGGGAGAGGGGGTAGGGGGTGAGGTCCGCCTACCCCCCGAAGGCAAAGCTCGCGACCATGCTCGCCAGGTCGGCGTCGGCGTTGTCGCCCTTCACCGAATCCGTGCTAATCTGGTATTCGTAGTCGCCATGAATCACGTAGTAGTCTACGTGTGTGACACTGATCTGTGAATTGGGGATATCCTGAACCAGGGGGCTGCTCTTATAGCCCGCCACGCCGCCGATGGTCGCCGGTTGCAGCGTCTTGTTAGTGGCGAGGCTGGCCGCGCTCTTAGCGATGTCCGGGCTCTTCATATTCAGGACGGTGATCGTGCAGGTCGAGATGAGCGACGCGGCGCTATGGGCGTCGCCTGTGCGTGTGATAATGAGGTTGAAAGGGATGGGCGCCGTCGAGCCATCAGTCGGTGGGGTCGCATTGTACGAGTTCGGCTGCCAGTTGCGCGGATACGTCACATGAAAGCCGTATGCTGTGCTGCTAAAGGAGCCGCCGGGTAGGTTCAGTTGTGGCGTAGAAGGCGAGCCGCAGGCGGCAATGATCAAACAGGCCGCGCCCGCCAGCGCGACGGTAATCGCACGCAACAGCCACCACCGGCGCCCGGCGAACCCACGCATATTCGTCTCTCCCTCGACTAATAGCCATTCAATCAGGCGCAGCACACTATAGCGCCTGAGCTATGCGTCGTCAATTCATCGGCCTGATTGGGTACAGGTTCGGGTCTGGTGGGAGTGCGAGACGAGGGGATTGCGAATGGCCGAACAAGATGATACCGCTGACAGCCATACTGTATATCTGGGGCTGGGCAGCAACATCGGTGACCGCGACGCCAACCTGTCCGCCGCACTCCGGGCGCTGGCTGCCATCGTTACCATCGAGCGTGTCTCATCGGTCTATGACACCGCGCCGATGCTCTATACCGACCAGCCGCGCTTCCATAACCTCGTCTGTCGGGCCACCACCAGCCTGACTCCTGAAGCATTGCTCCATGCCGTGAAGGAGATCGAGCGCCAGCTTGGCCGTACATCGGGGCCGCGCTACGGTCCACGGGTGATCGACATTGACTTGTTGCTCTACGACCGATTGATATTCAACTCAGCAGCGTTGACCATCCCGCATCCCCGCATGGCGGAGCGCGCGTTTGTCCTTGCGCCGCTGGCGGAAATCTCTCCCACGCTGATGCATCCGGTACTGGGCGAGACCGCAGCAGAACTGTTGCGTCGGGCGCCTGAGAGTGATGTCCACCGGGTAGGACCGTTGCCCCAGTTCTAAACGAGAGAGTATAATGCCCCCGGTGCGAGTGGCTGGTTTGTCTCCCCAGATCGCGCCGCGAACGTGACGCCATCGTGGCGTTCGACATGCGTTGTGCCCGGTATTCTAGAGAGTTGTTCACATGCCACAGGATTCTGTACTCAAAGGTCGGCTCGAAGGATTCCGTCCGGCTGAATTGTTGCAGGTCATGGGGCTGAATGTCAGCACCGGCGCGCTCCACCTTCACTCTGAGGACGACCGCTCCGGGCTGATCTACGTCGAGTCCGGCTCGATTGTCAGTTGCACCGAGCTGGATACCGAGGCGCTGACCCTTGGGAACGTGCTGCAACAGCTCAACCTGGTGACCCCGGCGCACATTGATCGCGCCTACCTCATGCAGACGCAGGATCCACTTGGCAAACGTATTGGCGAACGACTGGTTGATCTGAATATCCTCTCGCGCGAACAACTGGCGATGGCGCTCAAGACGCAGGCGCTCTGGACGTTGCGCGAGATGGCGCTCTGGCGCGAGGGGTCGTATGAGTTTCGCCCCGACGAACGCGCGCAGCTGGACTCTGGCGACCTGCGGCTCTCGATGACACAGGCTGTGATGGAGATGATGCGCTACGAGCAGGAATGGAACGAGCTGGCCGAACAGTTGCCCGATGGCACGCGCACGCACCTTGCGCTGGCGCCGATGCCCCCCACGCAGCAGCCACTCCAGTTCCCAACGGGCGTCTGGCGCGTCATCGCTCAGGTCAACACGCAGCACAGCGTTCGCCGCATCGCAACAGCCGTCCGCCAGCCCGAAGAGCAGGTCGCCCATCAGCTGGCGCATCTGGTCCGGCAGCAACTCCTTTTGCCGGTCGGCGTAGCCGGCGCGCCGGGGCTTCCCGATGAAGCCGAACGGCTGAGCATGAACAACTTCGACCTCTTTTCACTCGTGCAACGCATGGAGCAGGATTGGATCAAGAAGAAGACGCCAGTCGATCAACTTGTGGCGCTCGCGACCTTTATCAACCAGACGATGCTCGCGCTCGAAGAGGCCTGCCGGAACCAGCATTTGGGCCTGGCTCCCGATACACTCGCCATTCTTCTCGCGCGCGAGCGACTGACTGGCATCAGCGGGTATGATTTCAAGATAGACCGAAACCGCATTGACGTGGACGACTTCGCGGCTTATTGTAAGCGCACGCTCGATGGTAACATGCGCGGCCGCATGCAGGTAGCGCCGGAGTTCTATCGTGCCGTCCTTGAGATGCTGTTACGCGCCCTGGGAACCGCGTTCGAGGCGATCAACTCGCGTATCGCTTCACCACGGGTGCGGGCGCAGAACAAAGAGGTCTGGGAAGAGCTTTTTGCGACCTTTCGCGGGCAGCCCGTTGCCGACGAATGAACGGGTGATAGAGAGATGCTGAGATGCTGATCGCGGAGGACGATGGCGGCGGCAACGCGCATTGTCGCATGGTGGCGCGGTAGCGGTAGCGGTAGAGGAGGAATCTCATGCATGCATTCGGATCGATCCCACGGAACCCTGGCGCTTCCCGGACTCGACCGCTCTACGATCCTGAGCCTGGCGCGGATGACAACAGCAAGCTGGTGCTTGTCGTCGATGATTCGAATATGATCTGCCGGATCGTGAAATTCTCCCTGCAGAAATATGGCATCAGTACGATGCTGTTCCATAGCGGCGTCGACGCGCTGAACTCGCTGAATGAGGGCGCTGCGCCCGTTCCCGATCTCGTCCTGTTGGATATCAATCTGCCTCATATGAACGGCTATGATGTGGCAACCTTGCTCAGCCATAAGCGCGAGTTTCGCTCGGTGCCCATCGTCATGTTGTCGGGGCATGATGGAATCTTTGACCGATTCCGCGCCAAACGAGCGGGCGCGGACGACTTCATCTCGAAGCCGTTTGGCGAGCCTGAACTGATCCACAAGATCTTTCCCTTGCTTGCCCTCGGTATTCCAGAGGACATAGCGGGCCATAAGGCATAGGTAGGGATACGGGCTGAGGTGGACGATTTCACGGGTGAATTAGGAGACTGAGGGCGGCCTCTTTTATGAATACTTCACATCAGGATGAATCGGATCATGCCTCGCTCCCATCGGGCGCGCAGGCCCCTTTGAATCTCTCGCAGCTCCTCGCGCTCGCCCGCGCACGCACGATTGATGAGCAGAGTATTGCCCTGGAACAGGTGAAGCGCGGAGATGCGCCGGTTGCCCCGCCCGAAGGTGATCCGTATCTGCTCTTTACCTGCGCCGACGTGGCGTGCGCCGCGCCACTGACGCAGTTTCGGGAGGTCTTGCCAACGCTGCCCACGACGGTCGCGCTCCCGCTCAGTCCCCCATGGATGCTCGGCTTCTTCGCGCTGCATACGGAGTTGATTGGACTGGTTGATCCGGCGCCTTTCCTGTTTGCCGCGCCAGAGATGGCGAGCCTTTCGCGTTCTCGCGCGCGTAACGGGCGTGTTATCAGGCCTGGCTCACCGTCTCCCAGTGGCGAAAGCTGGCGGTTGGCCACTCCTGAGAGCGGCCCGACAGCGCTCATCATTGGGGCGGGTGAGCGGATGCTCGCGCTGGCTGTGGCTGGGGTCGGCGATCTCGCCTACGTTCGACCGGGCGAGATACAGAGCGACCCTGTGAACATGGCTCCGGGGCGCGCGCCCGCTCCGCGTTTCCGGGTCGGCGTCTATACGGAACCGACCAGCCAGGCAACGCTGCACGTCGTGAAGATAGACGTGTTGCTCGATGCCCTGCTCGATGCGTTGATGAGTGTGGAGGCATCGGCCCATGAATGATCCATATGTCAACGGCGAGGCGGGCGAGGTGGCGGGAGCGCTTGGCCAGCGCATGGGCGCAGTGCGGGAATTAATCGGTCAGCTCATCATCTCACCTGCCGCAACAGACGATGGCGCGGCTTTACCTCCGACGCCTGAGAATTTTCGCCAGATCTGCGAGCGCTTGCGGCGAGTGCTGGAGCAGTCGGGCATGGCCGATTGCGCGCGTGCGGCGCTCAGTCTCGAACAGGCCAGCGCTGGACTGCCGTCTGAGGAAAGCCTGGCGCCATAGATGCTGTGCTGGCCTACATTCGCGCCCGCATACGCGATGTCACCCTGCCGGGCAATGCTGGCACTACGGGCCACGCCCAGGCTACTCTTGCGACGGATGCGGACGAGCGAGCTGCTGGCGACGCGGGCGCTATTGCTGGGTCAGATGAACCTGTCCAGTCCGATCAAGCGGCTGAGCACAGCGATACTCATGCGGCAGGCGATACTGTCGGGGCTGACGCTGATCGTGCCGAGGGAGAGGCAAGGGCAGAGGCAGACAACGAGACAGGCGCTGAGGCAGATGCAACGACACACATTGCGCCTGAGCCAGACGATGAGATATTCGATGAGAGCCAGTTTTCGGTAGAGACGCAGGCGGTCATCCGCACATTCAAGAACGCCCCGCTCCGCCAGCGCACACCCGGTGAGGTCGCACAGACGCTTCGCCAGCCCGCGCGCGACCATCGCGACATGATTCCCGAATCGATGCGGCGCGAGTGTTTGTTAGAGGCCGCGGGCGATCTGAACGACCTGCGCGCCCTGATCGCTTCGTTTGGCAAAATGCCCGGCAGCCTGGATGATCTTCGCGACATGTGGCAACTAGTCCATAAAATGAAAGGGACCGTCGCCACCTACCTCTTTCATGTGCTGGCCGACATCTTGTTTTGCCTTGAGATTGTGCCACAGGTGCTTCAGCCAGTGGCCGTCTCGCGGGCGGCAAACTGCCTCAGTTTGTTGATTCGGATGGCCGATGTGATCGAAGCGGCGCTAGCGGAGGCGGGCGAACAGGGTGACGCCAGCCAGATGCGCTTGCTGGAGGCGAGATCCTTGCTGGCGGAGGCGCGCGAACTGGCCTCTGCTCACGATTCGCCGGGCGTGGCGCCGAGTGATGGGATCCGCGTGCCATTGAACACCGAGACAATATCTGAGCCGATCACGATGCAACTGCCCAGCGTCCATCGCGTGGTCGATGAAGAAATGCTCCGTGTCGAGCCACGCCAGCTTGATAGCCTGATGCATCAGTCTGATGGTCTGGCGATGAATCGGGCCAGCCTGACCCAGAGCAGCGAGGAGATTCACCGGGCTCAGTCAGATATCGATCAGGTGCTGGCCAGGTTGGCGGGCCTGAGCGCGCAACTCACGGACCTGCACCCGTTTATTCGCCAGACCGGCGAGACGGCGCACGCAGGGGCGAGCGGCCCGCGCTGGCTCGTGCGCCAGGAGACGAGCGGTGGCGCATGGGATGACCTGGAGCTAGACTCGTTCACGCTCTTCGACGAAAAGCTGCGCGCGCTCTCGGAGGCCGTTCTCGACGCCACCACTCTCAGCAACTCGCTCTATGGGCTTATTCAGCGGCTGACCAGGAACAGCGATGCCCAGCGCTCGGTGTTGCATGCGATGCAGCAGACGATTATTCATATGCGACTGGTCAGCTTGAAGTCGCTGGCGGATCGTGTCTTGCTGGCGGCCCACCAGGCAGCCGAAACCGAAGGCACGCAGGTGCAGGTATCTATTGTTGGTCAGAACACCGAGATTGACCGTAATATCAGTGAGGCGCTGATTGCGCCGATTGTGCAGCTGGTGCGAAATGCTGTGGCTCATGGCATCGAACCTCCTAATGAGCGCGAGGCACTGGGAAAGCCGACGGCAGGCAAGATTTGGCTGCATGCGTCCTATTCTGGCAATGAGGTCAGTATCGAAGTGGGCGACGACGGGCGCGGAGTCAATCCGCACCAGCTTATTGCCGCGGCGGTGTCTGCCAAGATTCTCGACGCGAAACACTCCGACTATCTGACGCGCGACCAGGCGCTCGCGCTGATGTTTGAGGTGAATCTGAGCACCAAAGAACAGGCCGACGTGATTGCGGGGCATGGCATTGGCCTCGATAGTGTCCTGTCTGATGTCCAGCGTCTGCGCGGCTCGATCAGCGTGCGAAGCGAGCAGCGGCGGGGAACGGTCTTCCAGATTCGCGTCCCTATCTCGCTCAGCATCACGCGCGCCTTGCATGTGCGTGTCGCCGACCATGAGTTTGCGATCCCCTTCGCCTCGATTCGCCAGATGTTCATGGCGCCTGAGTCGGGAATCCTTGTGTCGTTCCCGGATGCCGAGCCGAACTCTGCCGCCGCGCGCTACCGGCGCCGGGTGCGGGTGGCGCGCCCATCCCCGGAGCGTCCGTTGCGCTTGCCGGATGATCCAACGGCCGCGTTGTATGATGAGGTGCCGGTCTTTTCGCTGGCTGAAATGCTGGGACTGGACGAAACGCCGCCAACGACCCACATGGCGCTGCTGGTGGATGTGGGCCAACGGCAGGTCGCCGTGCTGGTGGATGAGGTGCTGGACGAGTCCGAGGTGGTCATTCGCGCGCTGCCAGCGCATCTCCGCCGCCGGGCGGTTCGTGGCGCGAGCATTGCATCGGATGGGCGACTGTTTCTCGTGCTGGACATTGCCGACCTGCTTACCGACGCGCTTGGTGGCAAGACGGCGCCGCCGCCTCGGCCAGTTCCCGCGTCTGTGCCGTCGCGCGACCGTACTCCTGTTGTGCTGGTGGTCGATGATTCGATCTCGATGCGCCATGCGCTCGAAGGGGCGCTCAGCGGCGTGGGCTACGACGTTCGGCTTGCGCGTGATGGTGTCGAGGCGCTGGGAGCGATGATCGCCGACCTGCCTGATATCATGGTGCTGGATCTGGAGATGCCCAGACTCGATGGCTTCGAGTTGCTCTCGGTCATTCGAGGGAACGAGTCACTGGCGCGAACACCGGTGGTCATTCTGACCTCGCGCGCAGCCGAGAAATATCATCGCCAGGCCATCGAGCTTGGCGTGCGCGCATATCTGACGAAACCATGCCCGGACGAGGTGCTGATTACGACACTCCAACGAGTGCTGAGGGAGTCACAGCAGATACAATGAAGCAGCCAACACCCGTGACCGCGACGAGTGGTCGTTCACATGCTACCCTGCCTCCTGTGCCACGCGACCGCGTGCGTTTCCGCATTCGCGCCAGCGCGGCCATCGCTACCGGACGAGCCACGGGCACTATGCTGCGACGCCTGCGACTGGGTGGCGGCACCAGTCTGCCAGGACTGGTTGCTCGTTACGTCGATCCGCATGTCACCAGGCACCTGGGTACACAGATGCGCCACGGCAATATCGTCGTGACCGGCACGAATGGCAAGACGACCAGCAGCGCACTCGTCACCAGCGTATTGCGTCAGGCGGGTCTGCGTGTCTGGCGCAACCGGGAAGGGTCGAATCTGGCGCGCGGCATCGCCACATCCTTGATGGCTCATGCGGCGCTCAGCGGCAGACTGCGTGAGCAGGGCGACGCGGCGGGCGTCTTCGAGGTGGATGAGGCGGCGTTTCCGCAGGTGGTCGCGGAGCTACAGCCACGCACAATCCTCGTCACCAACCTCTTTCGCGACCAACTGGACCGCTATGGCGAGGTGGATACCGTCGCCGAGCGCTGGCGCGATGCGCTGGCCCGGCTGCCCGCCACCACCACACTGCTGCTCAACGCCGACGATCCGGCGGTCGCGGCGCTGGCGGACGCCCGACCGGCTGGCAGCCGAGTCTTCTACTTCGGCATCGAGGACGCGCCGACATCCGAGGACGACGCGCAGCGCGTGCACGTGGTAGATACACGCACGTGCCCACGCTGTCGTCAGTTGCTGACCGTCACCAGGCGGTTCTACAGCCACATCGGCCACTGGCAGTGTCCAGCCTGTGGGTTTGCCCGGCCCGAGCCTGCCGTGCGTGCGCGTCAGGTGAGCTTCAACGGCCTCGATGGCTCTCGCTTCACACTGGAAACGCCGCTCGGCCAGACCGATGCCATGGTGCATCTGCCGGGCCTCTACAATGTGTACAACGCGCTGGCAGCCGCGACGGCTGGCGTCGTGATGGGCGCGACTCTCCCTGCCATTCACGACGCCCTGGAACGTTTCACACCTGCGTTCGGGCGTGCCGAGCGCATCGTCATGGGCGACCGGGCCGCGCTGCTGCTGCTGGCGAAGAACCCGACCGGATTCAACGAGGTGCTGCGGGCGCTCGGCCAGGATGCGGCGAAGCATCACCTGCTTTTCATCCTCAACGACCGCGCCGCCGATGGCGAGGACGTTTCGTGGATCTGGGACGCCGATTTTGAGCAGGTGACAGGCAAGATTGCCAGCCTGACGACCTCCGGCCTACGCGCCTATGATCTCGCGCTGCGCTTCAAGTATGCTGGAGCGCCACCAGACACTGTCGAGTCAGATATCGGCGCGGCGCTGACCGCGGCGCTGGCGCATGTGCCCGCGGGTGAGACGCTTTATATCGTTCCGACGTATACTGCGATGCTGGCTGTTCGTGGGGAGATTTCTCGGCGAGGGTTTGCCCCGCGCTACTGGGAGCAGAAGGATGCCTGATTCATTCGAGGGCAATGCTGGGAATAACGACGAATCACGGTCCAACAATACGGCTCGGCCATCTCTATCCCGACCAGCTCAACATGTACGGCGACCGGGGCAATATCATCGTGCTCCGCCAGCGCTCCGCCTGGCGTGGTGTGACCTTGCAGGTGACTCCGCTTGAGATTGGGCGAGCCGCTCGACCCCGATGCCTATGACATGCTGTTTATCGGCGGCGGCCAGGATAAGGAGCAGGACGAGGTTGCGCGCGATCTGCGCGAAGTGAAGGCGGACGGCTTTCTGCGCGCCGTAGAAGCTGATATGCCGGTGCTGGCGGTCTGTGGCGGCTACCAGCTCCTCGCGAAATACTACCATCCAGCCGAGGGGCCGGACCTGGAAGGCATCGGCATCTTCGACGCCTGGACCATCCACAAGGGCAAGAAGGTGGCGCGCTGCATCGGCAACGTCGCGCTGGCCTGGGGCGAGAGCACGCTCATAGGCTTCGAGAATCACGGCGGCCGGACGTACCTCGGCAACGGTGCGCAACCGCTGGGGCGCGTGCTGGCTGGCCACGGTAACAACAGCGAAGATGGGCGCGAGGGCTGTGTCTATCGCAACACGTATTGGCACCTACCTGCACGGCTCGCTCTTGCCAAAGAATCCGCACTTCGCCGACCATATGCTGCGGCTGGCGCTGGATCGCCGCTATGGGCCAGGCAGCGGCCCGCGGATGCTGCCACCGCTTGCCGACACCGAGGAATGGCGGGCGCATGAAACGATGCTGCGCCGACTCGATGTTTCACCGCGGTCACACTATTTCGACGTAGCCCGAACGTCCTGACTTCACCCCTCTGGCAGAACTTCCTTGCCTCTCCCTCGTATCACCTAGTAGACGCACCAGGGAGTGCTTCGATCTGGCTCTTTCGCCGAGCGGTTTTCGGCGAAGAACAGGTACCGCGGCCAGCGACCCATGGCGCCGAAGGTCGTACGGCTCATTGGGCAGGCGCCTGATCGTCAACTTTTCACTGCCAACGTACGTGTCAGGCACGCACTTTGCGGTACATGCCAGAGTATATATTCTGCGGGCTGAGAGCAGAACGGCGTTGCGCCGTTTGGCACTACTAACTGCTCGGCATGCAACGCTCTGACCTGCTTCTCTCCTGTGGGCCATACAGGGGAGGTGTCGTCATGGGTCAGTATGAAGACTTACTGATAGATGCCTTGCTGGATTCCGGATTTACTCTGGAAGAAGCCTGTCGCCTGATTGCTCTCCAAGAGCGCTACGAGGAAGAGCATCCCTGGCGACAGGAGAAACGGCAACTGGCTGAGTGGATCGATCTGATGGGCGGTAACAACTGCCTGAATTGACTGTTTCAAATAGCGCACAACGACATTGACACGAGCATAGACACAAGGCGACGAGGCGGGATGTGGGTCACACCATAGTCCGCCTCGTCTTTTTTCGACTGTTTTGTGATATCTGTCACACTCCACTCATCCATCACCTGCTATCTCCCTTAGAAGCGGTTGGCTGAGCGAGAAGCCCGCCGTGAGTTGTGGTAGGATAGAAACTGAGGGAAGATATTTCCAGCGCTGCGACGGAAGCTCACTTTGTCCAAGCCTCGTATTGACCGTCCCGCCCCCGCACGATTCCGACAGCTGGGCAGGCGGGCGGTTAGAGGCGAAAGGTTGCGCCCCCTCGTTAGGAAGCATAGAACCTGGGAATATCGCTATCCCGCTTTCTCCAGCCCGTTTCGCGAGCCGCCTGGTCCACGCCTGAGCAGTGTGGTCAGGCGTTCAGTACATATCGCTTCCGTTTCTCGCTGCTAGGCAATGATGCGACCAGGTGATGAGGGAGGGCCGGTGTTATGAAGGCTGTAGTGATGGCAGGCGGCGAAGGTTCGCGACTGAGGCCATTGACCGTCTCGCGTCCGAAACCGATGGTGCCGATTGTGGGGCGTCCGGTCATGGAGCACATCCTCAATCTGCTCAAGCGCCATGGAATCACCGATGTCGTCGTCACCGTACAGTATATGGCCAGCGCCATCGAAGACTATTTTGGCGATGGGTCGCAGTTTGGCATGCATATTAACTACTCCCGCGAAGAGGTCCCTCTTGGCACTGCGGGCAGTGTGAAGAATGCTGAAGATTTGCTCGATGAGCCGTTCCTGGTCATCAGCGGCGATGCCCTGACCGATTTCGACCTCAGTAAGATCATCGCATTTCACACCGAACGGAAGGCGATGGCGACGCTGACGCTGGCGCACGTCGCCAATCCGCTGGAATACGGTGTCATCATTACAGACGACCGGGGGCACATCCGCCAGTTTCTCGAAAAGCCCAGTTGGAGCGAGGTCTTCAGCGATACGATCAACACCGGCATCTACGTCCTCGATCCTGCGATTTTCAGCTACTTCGAGAAGGACAAACCGTTCGATTTCAGCCAGGAACTTTTCCCGCTGATGCTGGAAAAAGGCGATCCGCTCTACGGATTCATCGCCGACGGCTACTGGTGTGACATCGGCAATCTGGCGACGTACATGCAGGCCAACTCCGACATTCTTCAGGGACAGGTGAATCTGCCGGTTCCCGGTACAGACATCGGCAACCGGGTGTTCACGGAGGAAGGCGTCGAGATTACCGACGATGCTCAGGTGTTTGGTCCGGCCTTCCTGGGGCACGATGCCAAGATTAAAAGTGGCGTCGTCATCCATGGTCCGAGCGTAGTTGGCTCATACACCATCGTCGATAGCCGGGCGCAGGTAGACCGTAGCGTCGTCTGGAACAACTCGTATATTGGCGAGCGGGCGGAGCTACGCGGCGCGCTGGTTGGCTCCTCGACCAGCATCAAGGCCCGGGCGGTGATGTTCGAGGGCGCTGTGATCGGCGATCACTCTGTCATCAACGAGGCGGCCATCGTCCAGCCAGGCGTCAAAATCTGGCCAAATAAAGAGATCGAGACGGGCGCGGTCATCACCTCCAGCATCATCTGGGGTTCGCAGGGCAGGCGCTCGCTCTTCGGGCGCTATGGCGTCACTGGCCTGGTGAATGTTGATATTACACCTGATTTTGCCGCACGGCTGGGAGCGGCGTTCGGCGCGGTCCTCTCGAAGGGCGCGACGGTCTGCGTCAATCGCGATGCTCATCGCACGCCGCGCATGATCAAGCGCGCGATCATCTCTGGTCTGCCCTCGGCTGGCATCAACGTCTGGGATCTGGAGGACGTCCCGTTGCCTGTCGCGCGGTTCTACGTCCGCACGACCGATGCGTCCGGCGGAGTTCACATTCGACTCTCGCCGTTCGATCCACGCACGGTTGATGTCAAATTCTTCGACCAGAAGGGGCAGGATATCAGCAAGGGGACCGAGCGCAAGATCGAGAATCTCTTCTTCCGCGAGGACTTCCGCCGCGTCTACCTGGATGACATCGGCCAGATTCAGTATGCGCAGTCGGTCATCCCGCGCTATACCGCCGCTTTCCTGCGCAACCTGGACCTCGACCTGATGCGCAAGCGCGGCTTTCGTATAGTCGTAGACTACGGCCACGGCGCAAGCGTCAATCCGATGTCGTCGATCTTCAACGAGATCGGGGCGGATGTAATCGCGCTCAACGCGACTCGCGATCCCCTGCGCTACTCGCGCACCAACGAAGAGTTCGACCGCGATATCGAGGTTCTGGCCGCCATCACTGGAACGCTGAAGACCGACCTGGGCGTGCGCATTGATACCGCTGGCGAGCGTATCTACGTGGTGGATGACCGAGGGCATCTGCTGGATGGCGGGCGGTTGCTGGCTGCGGTGACTGAGTTGATGCTCCGCGGGCGCGAGGGTGGCACGGTGGCAGTGCCGGTGACGGCGCCGAGTGTGGTTGAGACGGTGGCCTCGCGCCAGAAGGGCAAGATCATCTATACCAAGGTGATGTCTCAGGCGCTCACTAGCGCTGCCACTCGCGATAACGTCGTCATGGTGGGCGACGGCAACGGTGGGTTTGTCTTCCCGCAGTTGCATCCCGCCTTCGATGGCATGTTCGCGCTGATGAAGCTGCTGGAGGCGCTGGCACGCTACGAGACGAAGCTCTCGGAGGTCGTGGCGCAACTCCCGCCTTACCACATGATTCGCACGCAGGTGAATTGCCCGTGGGAATACAAGGGCAAGGTCATGCGCATGCTCAGCGAGCAGTATCGCGCCCAGCGTGGCAGCCCGATTGACGGTGTAAAGATCGACCTGGGGACCGAGTGGGTGCTGGTTCTGCCAGATGCGGACCGCCCGCTGTTCCATGTGCTGGCGGAGTCTCCCTCGCGCGACTCGGCGCAGGCGCTGGCCGATAAGTATGCTAGAGTCGTGAGCGGCTTGCAGCACTGATTGATGGAGAATGGCCAGGGATGATGAGCCAGATGCGCCCAGTTAATCTACTTGAATATGAAGCGCTGGCCCACGAGCGGCTGCATCCTGCTGTGTGGGACTATTTCAGCGGTGGCGCGAACGACGAGGTGACGCTGTGCGAAAACCGGGCGGCGTTCGAGCGCATCCAGATTCGCCCGCGTGTACTGGTGGATGTGAGCCGGATCGCGATGGCGACGACGCTCCTTGGAACGCCCGTGGCGATGCCCGTCTGCGTCGCTCCCTCGGCGATGCATGGCGCTGCCTGTGAAGAGGGCGAATGCGCGACGGCGCGGGCCGCTGGCGCGCTGGGTACGCTGATGGCGGCGAGCACCGAATCGACCTGCACGCTGGAAGAAATCGCGCAGGTTGCGACTGGCCCGCTCTGGTTTCAGCTTTACTTCTCCGGCGGCACACGAGGGCATGCCGAGCGGCTGGTCCAACGGGCGGAGGCGGCGGGCTATCGAGCCATCGTGGTAACCGTCGATTCGTCGCGCTGGGGGCAGAAGGAGCGCCACGCCCGGAGCGAGGCGACCTTTGAGTGGCCGCCATCTGGCAACTTCATCCAGGATCCGCTGCCAGACAGCGATGATGACACACCTGATGGCGCGGCGATTACCTGGACCGATATAGAGTGGCTGCGCTCGATCACGCCGCTACCGCTGGCGCTCAAGGGCATCCTGACGGCGGAGGACGCGTACCAGTGCGCCGAGCGCGGCATCGCGGGGATTCTCGTCTCGAACCACGGCGGTCGTCAGCTCGACACGGTGGCCGCGACCATCGAGGCGCTGCCGGAGGTTGTCAACGCCGTGGCAGGCCGATGCGAGGTCTATCTGGATGGCGGCGTGCGGCGGGGGACAGATGTGCTCAAAGCGCTCGCGCTGGGGGCACGCGCCGTCTTCGTTGGCCGTCCGGTGCTCTGGGGGCTGGCGACTGCGGGCGCTGAGGGCGCGCAACATGTGCTGGAGCTACTGCGCGACGAGCTGGAGCTGGCGATGGCGCTAGCTGGCCGTCCGACGGTGGCGGACATAGACGCGACCGTAGTCAGAACCCGCGCGCTCTGAAGGAAGGCATGGCTTAGAGAACCATGGCAACTCCAACACCCGCAGCGCCTCAACCGCCATCGCAGCCGACCGCGCGCCGCCAGAAACTGACTCGGCGAGGCATCGTGATAGTCCTGATTGTCGTGTTGTTGGCCATCGCCGCTGGCTTCGGTTGGCAGCATCGCGAATACCCCCTCGCGCTCATCCAGGGACAGGTGCATCCTGTCGGCGGCGCGGCGCGGACGACCACGCTCCATCTGCCGCCAGGCTTCACCGCCGAGGTCTATGCATCGGGATTATCGGCCCCGCGCTTCCTGACGTTTGGGCCAGATGGCGTGCTCTACGTCGCGGAGAGCGCGAATGGGCGCGTCACCGCGCTGCCGATGGACCCCGCGACGGGCAAGGCGGCGCGACATGTCACGGTGGCAAGCGACCTGCAACATCCTACGAGCCTGGCGTTTGCGGGCGATGTGCTCTACGTCGGCGAGACCTCGCGCGTCACCCAGATGACTATTGGCGCTGACATGCAGGCGAGCAACGAGCAGCGCATCATCACTGATCTGCCCAATGGCGGCGAGCATATTACGCGCACCGTGCTCATTGGGCCGGATGGCAAGCTCTACGTCTCGATTGGCTCGTCGTGCAATGACTGCGACGAGACGGACCCCCACCGCGCCGCCGTCTGGGTCTACAATCCTGATGGCTCTGGCGGGCAGCGCTTTGCGTATGGGCTGCGTAATGCTGTCGGGATGGCGGTCAACCCGGTCACTCACGAGATATGGGTGACGAATATGGGACGCGATCTGCTGGGCGACAACATCCCGCCCGACACCATCTACTCGTTGCGGGCGGGCGCGAACTATGGCTGGCCAACGTGCCACGCGGGCAACATCATCGATCCCGATATGGGCAAGCCAGGCGACTGCAACAGCGTCGAGCAGCCGCTGGTGCGGATTCAGGCCCATTCCGCGCCGTTAGGGCTGGCCTTCTACTCAGCTTCGGCGTTTCCAGCCAGCTTTCGCGGGCTTTTCGTCGCCTATCACGGTTCGTGGAATCGCGCTGTGCCGACCGGCTACAAGGTCGTCTATATCCCCCTTGATGACCAGGGGCATGTCGTAGGCCCACCCCAGGATTTCGCGACGGGCTGGCTGCATGCTGGCTCGTCGTCTGGTCGGCCGGTGGGGCTGGCTATTGGGCCGGACGGCGCGCTCTACGTAAGCGATGACGCTGCCGGGCTGATCTATCGCATCAGCTATTCGGCCTGAATATGGAGCGCGTCACGCAGCACGCGGTCGGGGCACATGCCGGGCAGCGCCTGCTCGTAGCAGACCATGCAGTAGTCGCCCTCGCGAATGTCGTTCTCCTCGCCCGTCCCGTAGTAAGTGATGGTGTGCGGATCGCAGGCCCAATGGCCGCAGGGGCGCAACTTCGCCTCGTCGCGGTGAGGCAGTTGGTGGGGAAACTGCTCGATATAGCAGTCGTGGCTCTCGGTCTCAGACTCGGTCATATGCTATCTCCTTATTGCGCCGGGCAGATTAACAGGAACGGGCAGCTCTGGCAGCGATGCGCCTCAGGCCGCGGTGTGAAGTCGTTGCGCAGAATCCCCTCGATGGCTGATGTCAGTTCGTCGTGCAGGTTCTCGCGCTGGCGGGGCCGTATCGTCACTGGCTCGCGCGCGCCGGTCGTCATGTTGCGCTGGCTGACCTCTACGTGTTCCCCTTTACCTGTCTGTTGCTCCGCCGCCAGGGTATAGAGCAGCGCGCGCAGGTCTGGACGATCCGGTGCGGCGCTCAGGCGATCACGAATGTAGTGTGTTGCCGCTGATTGGCTCGGCCGCGCTTGGTTCGGCGCGCCAGATTCAGGTGGGGGAGCGTCGCGCTCGACACGATCAACGGTGAGGGCGATGGTGCGCCTGCCAATTGGGATTGCCAAAGTCTCCTCGAATCCCACCTGCCTGTCCGCTGCACTGCTAGCTTGGCTGCTTTCGGCCAACTCGCGCGATGCGGATTCAATGATGCGGCGTCCATAGCGGCGATAGACATCGTTAAACGGTCGCTCATGCTCATTGTCATCAGCGTTGCGAGCGTTCTCGGCGCCTGCGGTTTCTGATGGCTGGGCCACTGCTGGTGGATCTTTCCATGTCTCGTCGAAACGATCGAGCGCGCGTGATAGGGCTGACGTTCCGTTTGCGCTGTTTTCGTCCGGTTCGCCATAGAGCAGCCGCAACGCTTCGAGCACGCTACGGCGCATGCGCGGGAGATTCCCGTCGGACGCGGAGAGTCCTTCGACATAGCGATAGGCGTACTGGCGCGGGCAGCGCGCGTAGGTCTCGATGGCTGAGACGCTCAGTGTTTCATCGTCGGCTCGCGTTCCAGCCACGCTGATATGGCCGTCATCGCTTTCGCGCTCCTGACTGCTCTCGCGTGGGGAAGTGGCAGGCCACTCGAACCGCAACAGACCGTCCCCAAGCCGCCGCTCGATGGGCGCGAGAAATGGCGAAGGGCGCGCGCTACGACGTCCGAGGCGCTCAGGCCGACTCAGGACGAGTTCATCACGTGCGCGGGTAATCGCCACATAGAAGAGACACGTCTCCTCTTCGCCATGCGCCGCATCGGTCGGCTCGTCGCCATCGGCCAATGGGGCTTTGACGCGCTCCCACTGGCGCTGCGATGGGAAGCGCCCGCTGGCCAGACCCGGCACATATACCACCGGAAACTCCAGCCCTTTGCTGGCATGCACCGTCAGCACCCAGACGGCATCGGGCGGCTCGCCCGCTGAGTCGTCCTCAATACCAGCCCGTCCCTGTGGTGTGCCGAGGAGCACGCGCACGTATTCGAGGAATCCATTCCAGTCCGCCGATGCGGGTGTCGCGCGCTCGCGTTCGTCCTCGGTCGCGCGCTGCGAATCGTCGAAGAGGCGGGCGAGCGCGATCAGATGGCTCAGGCCGCCGGACTGTGTGCGAGCCTCATCGTTGCCGCATGCCGCCCGCTCCATGAGCGTGAAGCCGAGGCCAGTGGCGGTGAAGTAATAGCGCGCAAGGCCGGTCGCGACATCAGGGGCCGCGCGCAACTCTGCCAGCGCCTTACCGAGCGCCCGCAGGCCGCGTCTCCCCGCGCCCGATAGCCTGGCGACTTCGTCGAGATGACCCATGAGCAACGCTCGCGCGGATGTGTGCGCATCGCGCGCGGTGGCGAGAACGTTACGCGCCTCCGCCCGGCTGAACTGGTGGCCGGGTAGGTCGCCTGCCCGCAACAATCCAGCGCCCGCCGGTTCCGTCAGCAGCGACAACACTGCAAGCACATCGCGGATGAGCGGCTGGTCCAGCAAGGGCGCCGCGACACGCGTGGGGATCTCCGCCAGGTGCAGCGCCTCAACCACGGCACGCGCCTGTTTGCGCGTGCGGCACAGCACCGCCTGATCGCGCCAGGCGTAGCCAGCCTCGTGGCGATTCGCAATCGCTCTGACCAGCCCAGCATGCTCGGCTGCTTCATCAGGGGCGGTGGCGAGCGTCACCTGCTGCGGCGTGGCGCCGGAGGCACGAACCGGACGCAACGACAGGCGGTTGTCGCCGGGGAGCAGCGCCTGGGCGATGCTTTCCGCTGCCGCGATGATTGTGGGCGTCGAGCGATAGTTGCCGCTGAGATGGTACATGTGCGCGCTGGAATATTCGCGCGTGAACAAGGCGAGATTGGCGGGCGACGCGCCACGGAAGCGATAAATCGCCTGATCGGCGTCACCCACCGCCCAGAGCGTGCCATCCTCGCCGGTCAGCAGGCGCAGCAGGATTCCCATCGCGCGGTTGATGTCCTGAAACTCATCCACCAGCACCGCGCTAAAGCGCTGGCACACCGCTGCCAGCACGTCGGGATTGTCGCGGAACAGCCGGACGCAGAGGCGGATGAGATCACCATAGTCGGCGTCGCCACGGGCTGCGAGCGCCTGCTGATATGCGGCGTAGACGACCGCCAGCTCCTGAGCGCGCTCAGCAGCGAACCGGTCGTCTGGTGTTTTTGCGGTATCCAGCATCGTCTGCGCGGTCGCGGCGTAGTCTTCTGGCTCGATCAGGCTATCCTTCGCGCGTGAGATAGCACGAAGCAGATCGGGAAAGTACAGTGCGGGCGCGGTGAGCGGCATGTAATGTTGCAGGTGCAAGCCGCTGGCGACGCGGCGCAGGAGAAAATAGCCCTCTGCCTCGCCAACCACGCGGAAGTCCGGTCGCAGACCAACTAACGGTGCATAGCGGCGCAGCATATCGCCGCAGAAGGCGTGGATTGTGCTGACGGTGGGGCCGGGTGGTTGCGCCAGTGGGCCGTGCTCGTCCGAGGCGCCGTCATCGGTTCCAGCCGTGTCATGGAGCAACGTAGCGAGCCGGTCGGCCATTTCGCGGGCGGCCTTGCGCGAGAAGGTGAGCGCCAGCACGCGCTCAGGGGCAATGCCGCGCTCGCGCACCAGATGGGCCACGCGCGCCACCAGGGTGGTTGTCTTGCCGGATCCCGGCCCTGCGATGATGAGCGCTGGTGTCTCCGCCGCAGCCGCCGCGCGCTGTTCATCGTCGAGCGTGGGTGTAGGTGCGGATGAAGGCTCGACAGATGGGAGCGGCTGGCCCGCATCTGTCGATAGTGTGGATGATGAGGAAGACGAGGCCGATGAGGCTGGCAGCGTGAGCAAGCCGCAGAGGCGGCGGAGGAGGACATCTTCGCTGGCCCCGAAGCGCGATGCCAGATGCCGCGTGATAGTGCGCTTGCTATCACCAGCACGGAGCGACGCAATAGCCTGACGCAGCCGATCCGTTGGCAGGAGCAGCGCAGCCGCGAACGCATTCGCCTCACCCTCGCGCTGAGCGCGGGCGCTATAGGCCGCTCCGGCGGCAAGTAGCTCGCCCTTCGCGCCAGTAGCCTCGAGCGCGGCGGTCAGATCATCGTCGCCACAGATTGACTCGTTCCACTCGTCGCCAGCGTCTTCCATGGGCTGGGCCAGCCATGTGCCTGCCGTGCGCGCCGCCAGGCCATCAGTCCGGTGGAGCACGGCGTGGCCCAGTTCATGCGCCAGCGTGAAGCGACGCACCGGCTCCGCTAGGCCAGAGCGCAGGAAGATAAGCTCCTCGCCGGGTTCCAGGTAGCCCAGTGTGCTCGGATGCAGCGCCGCGGGGAAGCGTGCGACATCCAGCCCGATAGCCGCGACCAGTGCATCCACCGGGACGCAGTCGCCCTGCCATGGGCCGTTACGCTGCTCTAACCAGCTAAGAAGCGCTGCCGCCGCCCGCTCGATGCGTGTCGTCTCGTCTGCCACGCTCACCTCTGGGTAAATCTTGCCATCGAATTCGCGTCACATGGTTGGTTGAGCGGCGCTGAAACACGGTTCAGCACCCTCCATTGTACCATACGGGCACGCCCGCTCAGTGCCGAAAAGATGCGGCTCATTGCCGCCTCTTGTGCTATAATTCCGCAGTACGTGGTGGCGGTTCCGGGGTGTTCTGGCATACGTAAGCATGCCTACGAAAGCTGCCAGGAGCTGCCAGGCGCGAATCATCGGGAGGCGATTATGGATGCCCAGACAATACTGGAGACAGCGCGTTCCAATAATGTGCCGGATACTTGGAATGTCTGGCCTTTGCGTGTGGAGCGGGTGCGCCGGTCGGCGTTGGGATGGGGCGCCTGCGCGCTGGTAGGCCTGATTCTCCTTGTGCCAATCATCATGGCGACCGTTCCCTACGACTTTACCCATGGCGTAGGATTGTCGGTTTTTGCGACATTGCTGCTGGCGCTCGTCGGGGCGGTAGCCTTTGGCTCATTGGGCATTGCCGCCTATGATGTCTGGCGGATGATGCACGCCAATGAGTATCTGCTGGTGATCACGCCGGACGATTATCTGCGTGTGGGGCCGAGCAGCAAGCAGACGCATGTGCCGGTAGAAGACATCGCGCATGTGACGATGCGGGGCGTGAAGGTGAATCCCCAGTATGATGCCATGCGCGAAGCCGACTTCTCGAATATGTCGCCGTGGAAGCGCGTCTCGCGTGTCGCGGGCAACTTCTATTCGCCGCGCGAGCCGAAGCGCGCTCCGGTACTCGCCTTCATGGATACCCGCACAGATACCGAGGTCGTCGTAGCGACAGATAGTTCATTCGATGAGATTGCCACGATCGAACAGGTCATTAGCTATCTGGTCGATGCTAAGAAGCGCAGTAAAGTAAGATAAGTGAGATAATAGAGCGAGGTGCAAGGCATCTCATAGCCGTGCGCCGCTCTATCGGCAACGCAGCCAACGACGAGGGCGATGCTCGAGGATCTGCTCAGGGAGCAGTCTTCCGGCTCGCCCTCAGCGCTGTTTTCAGGACGGCTAGATTTTCCGCTATCATCTTTCATCACAGTGGAGTTGAGAGGAGTTGTTATCGTGATCCGCGATCTGGTGGCAGAGGTCATCACCCGGTCAGTCGCCGCGCTTCAGGAGGCAGGTGAGCTGCCAGCGGTGGAAATACCGCCTTTCGAGGTCGAGCGGGCACAGAACCCGGTCTTCGGCGATTACGCGACCAACGTCGCCATGAAGCTGGCGGCAGCGGTGCGCGCGAGTGGCGCGAAGGTGAATCCGCGCGCGCTGGCGGAGACGATAGCCGCACGTGTTCGCGAGACGACGGCGCTCGTCCCTGCCTATGACCTGATTGACTCGGTGGAGGTCGCGGGTCCGGGCTTCATCAATGTGCGGCTGGCGAACGACTGGCTGCTGCGCCAGACTGCGGAGATTCTTGCGGCGGGCAATTCGCTCGGCTGTATCGAGGTTGGCGCTGGGCAGCGAGTCAACGTCGAATTCGTGAGCGCCAACCCGACCGGCCCGGTCACCGTCGGCAACGGACGGGGCGCGTTCATCGGCGATGCGCTTGCCAGCGTGCTCAGCGCCGCAGGCTACGACGTAACGAGAGAGTATTACTTCAACAACGCTGGCGGCCAGATCAACCGGCTCGGCGGCTCGATGGAGTACTATCTGCTGCTGGCGCAGGGCAAGACAGCGGAGGCCGAGACTGTGCATGCCTCGCTGCCAGATGTACAGGCGAAGAAGAAGCGTGTCTACGGCCACAAAGATGACGCGGAAGCTGACGAGCAGGGCGCGGACGACGAGGCGACGCCACAGGACGACGCGGCGGAAGGGCAGGGTGAGAGCGCCCCGGCGCGAAAAGAAGGCTATTTCGCCCCGTTCTATGAGACGCTGGCTGAGCGCATGATCGCGACAGGCGGCGCGGCGCTGCTCGACGAGCCGGATGTGGAGAAGCGACGGGCGGCGATTGGTCGCGCCGCCTCTGATCTCGTTATCGAGGACATCAAGCAGACGCTGCAAAAGATGCGCGTCGAGTTCGACGTCTGGTTCAACGAGGCGACGCTGGGGCCAAGTGGTGAGTTAGAGCAGGGAATCGCCGATCTGCGCGCGGGTGAGCATACCTATGAGAAGGACGGCGCGCTCTGGGTGCGCACGACCGACTTCGGCGACGATCTCGACCGGGTGGTGCTGCGCTCGAACGGCTTGCCGACCTACTTTGCCTCGGATGTCGCCTATATGCGCAACAAGTTCAAGCGCGGCTTCGACCAATTGATCTTTGTGCTGGGCGCCGACCACCACGGCTACATCGCGCGGCTCAAGAGTATCGCGCAGTCGCTGGGGCATCCCGCGGAGAGCGCGCATGTCGTGCTCAACCAGCAGGTCACGCTGAAGGTGGATGGCAAGGGCGTCAAGATGGGCAAGCGGCTCGGCAACGCGGTCACGCTGGACGAGTTGTACGAGGATATCGGGCCGGATGTGACGCGCTTCTTCTACCTGATGCGCTCGAACGACACGCCGCTTGAGTTCGACCTCAATCTCGCGCGCAAGCAGACCGACGAGAACCCCGGCCTCTCGGTTCAGTATGCCCACGCGCGAGCGGCAGGTGTGCTGCGCAAGGCGGCGGATCAAAGCATCACCGAGGAGCAGTACGGCGATGCCAACGTCGCGGTGCTGGTGGCGGACCCGCCGGAGCAGCTGACCTATGAGTTGGCGCTAATCCGGCAGATTCTGCGGATGGAGGAGATCGTCGAACGGGTCGCGACGACGATGGAGCCGCACCATCTGACCCGCTACGCGATGGACCTGGCTGACGCTTTCCATCTCTATTACGACCACTGCCCGATCCTGAAGCAGGGCACAGACATCTCGACCGAGGTGCGGATGGCGCGGTTGCGACTGCTGCGCGCGGGTCAGGCGGCGTTGGCGCGGGCGCTTACCCTCATCGGCATGAGCGCGCCAGAGCGGATGGAGCGCGAGATCCCGACGGCATGAGATGAAAGACCCCCTCCCCGATAAGGAGAGGGGGTTCACTTGCCCGCAGAGCGGTTGGCTACGGCTTGTTGGTGGCGGTGGCAGCTGGCGCGGTTGAACTTGGCGTGCCATTGCCCGGAGTGGCGCTGGCTGGCGTTTGGACCGTGATCGTGATCGTCTCGATCTTGTCCTGCGGCGTGATCTTCTTCACTACATCCATGCCTGACGTGACTTTACCGAAGGTGACATAGGTCTTGCTGAAGAACGAGGACTCATCGCCGATGGTGATGAAGAATTGCGCACTGGCGCTGTCCACTTTTCCTGTGTTGGCCATTGAGATTGTACCTGGCGTGTAGTCCGAAGGCAACGGGCTATCATCCTTAATGGAGTAGCCGGGGACATCAGTGCCATCGGAGCCGTCACTGGCGACCGAGCCGCCCTGGACCAGCGAAAGCTGCGATGGCGTGCCGCTGGGATCGATTGGGCTGGGCTTGCCGGGCACCTCGACACGCCAGAAGTACGTGCCGTCGTACCACTTCGTCTGCGCCAGGAAGACAAAGTTATTGACGGCGATCGGCGCGGTCTTGGGGTCAAGCTGGAGAACGATGTCACCCTTCGCCGTCTTGATCGTGGCGGTGTAGGTGGCGTTCTTGTCAATCGTCATGATCGGCGCTTTGTCGCACTTGTGCGTCTTGAGGTCACAGGTTGCCTGGACCGCAGGAGTCGCCGTCGCCTTGGGCTTTGGGGCAAATGGGCCAACCTGCCCCTGGCGCAGGATCAGCACAACCACCGCCACGACCACCAGACTGAAGATCGTGGTAGCCCAGGGATAATTGTTTACGAACGCCGCAAATCCGCGCGGCTTCGAGCTTTTGCGCTTCGCAGACGGTGTTCGACGGACGACAGGCCGCTCTGGCGCTACCGTATGCGCGCGGGCGACCCGTGCCATCTTGCGCGCCTGCGCGCGCTTGCTCGCTGTATTCGGCATAAAATACGTACTCCCTCCGCGGGCGCTTCCTTCGCCCGAGAGTCCGGGCGTATAATCATTCGCCAGCCGCCTGCGCGCTGAGTTTGGGGGTCTCGCGCGCGCGCCGTGTAGTTGCTGATGCCCAACTGGGCTGTAGGTTTTGACCCTCCCCACAGCTGACGCTGGAGGATTCCTGCTTCACTGAGCCACGCCGACGCGGGCCGAAGCCCTTGCTGGTCTTACCGTCTCTCCACAGGCAGACACCGTGAGCCCCACGGCCAAAATATTGCGCGCTGCGTTCACATCGCGGTCATGGTCAGCCTCGCAAGCAGGGCATGTCCAGTTTCGCGCATCCAGCGCAAGTACGTCAAGGACGTACCCACAAGTATGACAGCGCTTACTGCTAGGATACCACTGGTCGATCTGGACTAGGTCGCGTCCATACCATGTGGCTTTGTGTGCCAACTGGCGTACAAACTCTCCCCAGCCGACATCGTGAATCGCTTTAGCCAGTGTCGGATGCTTGGCCATCGCCTTCACGCGCAAGCTCTCAATGCAGATCGTTTGGTTTTCACGGATGATGCGAGTCGAGAGCTTGTGCAGGAAATCTTGGCGACGATCAGCAATGCGAGCATGTATGCGAGCGACCCTTGTACGAGCTTTCTCCCGGTTCTTAGAACCTCTTTTCTTTTTAGCCAAATGCTGTTGAGCTAACACTAACAGCCGCTCATCTTGAGCAAGAAAGTTGGGATTTCCAACCTTCTCACCTGTATTGAATACCACTACGTCATGCAGTCCCAGGTCAATGCCGACTTGCGCACCTGCTGGCGACAACGGTGTAATATCCCCTTCGACTAGGATGCTAACAAAGTAGCGTCCAGCAGTATCCCGACTGACGGTCATAGTGGTTGGCTGAGTATCCACAGGTAAGGGGCGCGACCAGCGGATGTCGAGCGGCGTTTCCATCTTGGCCAGCGTCAATCTACGAGTACCAGCATCCCAGCGGAAGGCGGAACTGGCATAGGTCGCTGTTTGTGCGCCGTGTTTTTTGCGAAAAGTTGGATACTTTGCTCGGCCAGCAAAGAAGTTGCGAAACGCTGCTTCGAGATGCCGCAATGCCTGCTGGATCGGAACACTCGAAACGTCACTGAGCCATGCCGTTTCTGGGTGTTGTTTTAGTGTGGTGAGCGCCGCCGAGGTATCCTGATAGCTGAGGCGTCCTTGGCTCTCATTATAGGCAGCGGTTCTCAGTCCCAGTGCCCAGTTGTAAACAAACCGCGCACAGCCAAAGGTTTGTGCTAACACGGCGATTTGCGCATTCGTCGGATAGAAACGATAGCGGTAGGCGCGTTTTTGTTTCATGCCCTTACGTTCTCTGATATATCCAAGATGGTAGAATCAGCCGGTGTTTCGCCGCTCCGCCTGCGCGAGATGTTATAAGGCCTGAGGCCAGGAGTGCCCATGCCCAAATGTTATAATACTCTCGTACGCCTGAGGGGTCAACAGTGTAGCCCACTCGCGCGCCAAATTCTTCATGCATCAGGATGGTTTTAAGGATGGCCGAACTCGCCGAGACGCTCCAGGCGGTCCTCAACTCGCTGCCACACAAGCCCGGCATCTATCTGCACAAGGATGCCGAGGGCACTGTGCTTTACGTGGGCAAGGCGACCTCGCTCTACTCGCGGGTGCGCTCGTATTTTGGCGATCCCGCCGATTTGAGTCCGAAGAATCGCGCGCTCGTCGCCAAGATCGCCGATATCGAATACATCGTCGTGGGTAGCGAGGTTGAGGCGCTCATTCTCGAAAACGAGTACATCAAGCGCTATCAGCCCAGGTACAACGTGCGCCTGCGCGACGACAAGAACTATCCGTACATCAAGGTCGCGCTGACTGAAGACTTCCCGCGCGTCTACCGCGTCCGCAGCTTCCGGCGCGACGGCAACCGCTACTTCGGCCCTTACACCAACTCTGGCAACGTAGACGCCACCCTCGACCTGATGAATAAGATCTTCCCGTTCCGCACCTGCCGCTACGATGGCGCGACCTGGGCGCCGCCGCGTGGCCGCGAGGAGAATCCGCCGCCGGAGTGGAAGCTGAAGTACCTGCCGCGTCCCTGCACGCAGTATTTCATCCACCGCTGCGGCGCGCCGTGCGTCGGCAATGTCTCGCGCGAGCAGTACGACACGGTGATCGAGCAGGTGCTGCTCTTCCTCGAAGGCAAGCACGAGGCCGTGCTGGCGGACCTGCGTCGCCAGATGGAGGAGGCCGCCGAAAATCTGGAGTTCGAGCGGGCGGCGTCCCTGCGGGATCGCATGCAGGCGGTGGAGCAGGTGCTGGAGAAGCAGAAGATCATCCACACGACCGGCCCTGGCGACCAGGATGTAGTGGCGCTGGCGGATGGCGACGACGAGACGTGCGCACAGGTCTTCTTCTTCCGCGGTGGCAAGCTGGTTGGGCGCGAATACTTCATCTTGCAAGGTACGCGCGAGACCTCTGCGAGCGAGATTATGTCGTCGTTCCTGCAACAGTTCTACGATACCGCGCCGCATATTCCCGGCGAGCTGGTGCTGGCCGCCGAGCCAGACGACGCCGAGGCGCTGCGGCAGTGGCTCCGGCAGAAGCGTGGCGGCGCGGTGACGCTGATCGTGCCACAGCGCGGCGAGAAGCTGCGGCTGGTGGAGATGGTGGCGCAGAACGCGCGCGAGGTGCTGGAGCAACAGCGGATCAAGTGGCTCTCGGACTCGCAGAAGACGGCGCTGGCGCTCGACGAGCTGCGTGAGGCGCTGAACTTGCCGACGGCGCCACATCGGATCGAATGTTACGACATCTCGAATATATCTGGCACGTCGTCGGTTGGCTCGATGGTCGTGCTTGAGGATGGGCGGCCCAAGCCCAGCGACTATCGCCGCTTCCGCATCAAGACGGTCGAAGGCTCGAACGATGTCGCCAGCCTGCAAGAGGTGCTGCGTCGCCGCTTCAAGCGTCTCTTCGCCACCGACGCGCCAACCAGCGAGGCGGATGATGAGGAGACCGAAGCTGTAGCGGGCGACGAGGCGGTCGGAGGCTCCGACGCCACTGAAGCTGTCGAAGCTGAGCAGGAGACACTACCCGATGAGGCGGGGGCAAGCGCCGATATGGCGGGCGACCCATGGAGCCAGCTTCCCGACCTGGTGATTGTGGATGGTGGTAAGCCACAGTTCAATGCCGCGATGGAAGTGATCGCCGATCTGCCGGTGGGCGTGCCGGTGATTGGCATCGCCAAGGAGAACCACGGCGCGATTGGCACCTACGAGGAGATTTATCTCGTCGGCCAGCCAGATCCGCTGGTGCTGCCGCGCGGCTCGCAGGGGTTGTATCTGCTCCAGCGCGTCCGCGACGAGGCGCACCGCTTCGCCATCACCTACCATCGCCAGGTACGCTCGAAACGCACGTTCAAATCGGTGCTGGACGATATTCCCGGCATCGGCCCGAAGCGCAAAAAGGCGCTCATCAAGCGCTTTGGCTCAGCGCGTGCCATCGCCGCCGCCACCCTCGACGATCTGCTCTCTGTGGACGGCATGACTCGCGACGCCGCCGAACGCGTGCTGGAGCATATCGGCAACGGCCGGGCAATTGCTACTGACGCCAGCGAGGAGTAGGGACAGACCTCTCCCGGCCTTCGGCCACCCTCCCCTATGAGGGAGGGACCATTGGCAAAATGGGGTGTAAGGCGAGCGTGCCGCAGGCTGAAGCCCTGCGGCTAATCCTGCTCGTTCGACGCTGTCGCTGAGGGCGAGTCGGTGTCTGGGAGTCCGCGAAGGCGGACTTTGTGGCCGAGCGCAGCGAGGTCATTGAGGCGCGACTTCAGTCGCCAGCCGCTGTGGCGCGGCTTCAACCACTAGCCGCCCATCGCCACGCTGCTCGCCCATGCCCTCCCTGCCTAGGGGGCTGCTGCGCGAGCCGTCAGGCGAGAAGCGCGCGACGAGCGCGCGGAGCGGCAGCGGCCCGCAGGGCGGGTGGCCGAAGGCCGGGAGGGGTCTGCTCGCCCCTACGACATCATCCGCTCCACCGGCACAGGCGTGCGCTCTAGAATTTCGTCGAGGATCTGCGCCGCGTCCTGGCCATGCAGGCGGCTCTGCGCCGTCACGACGAGGCGATGCGCCAGCACCGGCTGAGCGAGCTGCTTCACGTCGTCGGGCAGGGCGAACGGTCGCCCAGAGATCGCTGCTAACGACTGGCAGGCGCGGAAGAGCGACAGCGCGGCGCGGGGGCTGGCTCCCAGCTCAAAGGCGGGATGCTCGCGGGTGGCGCGGACGATGGCCAGCAGATAATTGGCGATTGGCTCGGAGACCTGCACCGCCCGCACAGTTGGGACGAGCGCCAGCAGCGTCTCGCCTGTCAGCACAGATGATAGCGTCTCCAGTGGCTGCGCCTCTTGGAAGCGATAGAGCATCGCGCGCTCGTCATCCGCGCCGGGATAGTCGATGCGCATCCGCAGCAGGAAGCGGTCGAGCTGCGCCTCGGGCAGTGGGAAGGTGCCTTCCAGTTCGATGGGGTTCTGCGTGGCGATCAGCATGAAGGGATGTGGCAGCGGCATCGTCTTGCCGTCCACCGTCACCTGCCGCTCCTGCATCGCTTCCAGCAGCGCGGACTGCGTGCGCGGGGTGGCGCGGTTGATCTCGTCGGCCAGCACAATCGAGGCGAAGATAGGTCCGGGGCGGAACTCGAACTCGTTGAGCTTCTGATTGAAGTAGCTGACGCCCGTCACGTCGCCCGGCAGCAGGTCCGCCGTACCCTGGATGCGCGCGAAGGAGCAATCGAGCGAGCGGGCCAGCGCACGCGCCATCACCGTCTTGCCCATGCCGGGAACGTCTTCGATCAGGATATGCCCCTCGCCGAGCAGCGCGATCAGCAGCAGGTTGGCGGCGCCCTCCTTGCCGACGATGACTTTGCCGATATTCGCGCGAACCGCCCGCGCCGCCTCTGCCACCGCATGGACGCGGTCAACCATCTGGTCCGCGCTCAGTCGCTCCGCCTGCTGCCCCTGCATGTGCTACCCTTTCCGCTCCGCGCCGCCATCTCGTCGCCGTTCGCCCTATACACTATCACGAGATGATGGAATGTGATACCACCAAACCTCGTGCTGGGAAATGCAAACCGGTCATGTGAGAAGACGTGCGGGCGGGGGCATTCATTACAGCGAAGCAGCGTCCCGCGGGCGCGGATGAAGTGAAACGGCGGCTATTCAATCGTGTCAATGTTTGGATCAACATCACCTATATCCGCCGTGTGGTGCGCACGTAGAGCTGGCTAATAATAGTCACTTTCGGCAATATGCCGACGGGGCCCGAGGCTGAGCACGCCGCGAACCTCATCAGCCTCCGCGTGGAGTTGAACGCGCAGGGGTAGGAACTCGTGCGCAAGCAACACATCAAAGACTGCCGGTGGGCAGTAATGACGATTGACGATACTTTGAAGACGCATTAATGGCCCCTTAATACGGGGAGCAATAGATGTGCGATTTCATGCCCATCGCGGTTAGCCGCATCAACGACTTGGAGGTTTCCGAGAAAGCTACTGTCGAGGGACGTTGGTCGAACCATTATGAGGATAATCTTGTTCTCGCGCCGCATTGCCAATTGAAGCTCCCGTTGTACCCAGTCAGATAACATTGCCTCTGGACTCACGAGCAGAACGAACACTCTTCGCTCACTGATCTCTCGTTCGATCTCCTTGATTCAGGCTACGCCACCCTGCAGGTGATAGTCATACCAAGCGTTGAAGTCAACTCTGGCGAGTTCGTTTGCAAGGACACGGCACAAGTCCTCATCTTCGTGGCTATAGCTGATGAATATCTTGTGCTCACTGCCTGGAGAGGATGACGTTGCCGCACGCGTGGTGTCCTCCATCTCGCCCAGAGGCACGGCCTCTCCCTGCATGATCCGCATGACCGGGATGCCCGTCCACATCGAGACGATCTGCGCGATGTCCTCTTCGGTGACAACCGGCTTCTCGCTCGACTGGTCCTTGTGCCAGCCGGATTCGAGCTTGGTGATGCGCTCGCGCAGCTTCTTCTCCCGCTCCAACAGCTCCTGCGCCTGCTCGTACTGCTGGTTCTGGATCGCCTCGTCCTTCTCGCGCAGCACCGCCTCTAACCCACGCATCGCCTCCTTGAGGTTCAGCGGGGCCAGCGACCGCTGCATGCGCACGCGGCTCGACGCCTCGTCAATCAGGTCAATCGCCTTATCCGGCATGAAACGATCGGTGATGTAGCGGCTGCCCATCTCGGCGGCGGCGCGCAAGGCGTCGTCGGAGATCGTCAGCCGGTGGTGCGACTCATAGCGGTCGCGCAAGCCCTTGAGGATTTCAAGCGTCTCCTCGACACTCGGCTCGCGAACCATCACCTCCTGGAAGCGCCGCTGGAGCGCCGCGTCCTTCTCGATGTACTTGCGATACTCATCAAGCGTGGTCGCGCCGATGCACTGCAACTCGCCCCGTGAGAGCGCCGGCTTGAGGATATTGGCGGCATCTACCGCGCCCTCGGCCGCGCCAGCGCCCACCAGAGTATGCACCTCATCGATGAAGATGATGCAGTCCTGGCTGGAGCGAATCTCTTCGATGATCTTCTTCAGGCGCTCTTCAAACTCGCCACGATCCTTAGTGCCTGTCCGGAGGAGTGTAATATCCAACGTCAGCAGCCGCTTACTCGTGAGCGTCTCGGGCACTTCGCCAGCTACGATCTGCCGGGCTAGTTCCTCGACGATGGCCGTCTTGCCGACGCCCGGCATACTGACAAGCGCCGGATTGTTCTTCTGGCGGCGCGAAAGAATCTGAATGACACGCTCGATCTCCTGCTCGTGCCCAACCACTCGGCCGAACTCACCGAGGCGAGCGCACATCGTCAGATCAATGCCCATCTGATCAAGAGTCGGCGTCTTGGAAGGTTGGCTGGGCTGGAATAGCGCCTTGACCGTCTGGGTCCGCACTTCTTCGAGGTTGATACCCAGGCTCTCCAGGACGCCTACGGCGATGCCCTCGCCCTCACGCACCAGCCCTAGCAAGAGATGCTCGGTGCCGATGTAGTGATGATGGAGCCGCCGCGCCTCATCGACCGCCAGATCGAACACCTTCTTGGCGCGCGGGGTCAGCCCGATCTCGCCAAACTCGACGTGGTCCCCGCGCCCGATGATGAAATCGATGGCGGCGCGCAGTTTGGAGAGGTCGGCTCCACATTTGGCCAGCACCTTGGCCGCCACCCCGTCGCCTTCGCGCACCAATCCCAGCAACAGGTGCTCGGTCCCAATATAGTTGTGGTTGAACCGCCGCGCCTGCTCCTGCGCCGCAACGGCACTTGCCTGTAGCACTACACCAATCTCCACTGTGTTAACCCTTTCGTCATCTGTTGAGCTTCCAAATAAGAGGTTTCGCACTATATGGCTGCATTACAGGGACGCACTGCGAGCGACGCGCGCATGCCTGCACTCTCGCACTCGCGCCCCTGCACACTGCGGTCTGCGGCTCTGGTGAACAACTTGCAAGTCCGGGATTTATGGGGCCTGGCGCATTCAGGCGTACCTTAGCATAGCGTATCGGTATCCACCGGAGACGTAGGCGTTGTTTGTGTTGCGGGCTGCACAGGGGCATCAAAAAGCCCGCCAGATCGACTGTGATCGGCGGGCATATCAAATTACGCGACTGTGCTATTTTAGGAGGCTGAAGGGTTTCGGTCCACGCGGCAAAGCCGATTCCCTACGTATCTGCCGTTCCAGGGACGCCACCTGCTCCAGGGCCTCGCGCAGTGTCTTCTGTGCGTCTTTCACTGCCTGCTGCGCGGCTGCTAGTTCCCGTTCCAACAACGCCACTCGCTTCGTCGTCTGCATTGCATTGCTGCATTTCTATACGTGCTACAAACTTTCTATATATATTGTCCCCTACTGCGCAGGCAGTGGCACGGGGGCAGACACAGCAACAAAGACGCAGTATGCCCGACCGCAAAAGACTGGCGTCGTAGCTCCCTTCCAAGCTCTAGCTAGCTCATAGCTCGCGAGCTTGTGGCCACTAGGTCCGTCGCGCAGCTCTGTGAGCTATATGCGGTTTCATCTCGCGAGCTTTGAGCCACATCAGCTAGCTCAGTTTTAAGGAACTGCCTGGAATTGGCGGCTACGCCCCGTGCCATTTACAGGAGCGTGGCGTATAATAGAATCATAGATAAGTACAGCGTGACGGCATGCGTGCGTGGATCGCAGACGAACAGAAAGAGGCAGGACACAGTGGCAGCGAAGACAGCAACACGGGCAGTAGTCGAAGAGCAGGTCGAGACCGTCGACGTTGAGGCCATCAAAGAGAGCATCGCACAGCACCAGGCAGCGGCGAAGGCCTTGAGGAATTCCTTAAAAGCATTGAAGCAGAGCGGAACGCCACTGGAGCGTGTCGAGGCCCGCCAGGAACACGACAACAAACGTCTTGGCATGTTGCTCGCCAGTAAGTTCCGCGCCCGTCTGGCAGCGAAGCAACCACGCGAGGGAGCCATCGAAGCAATAGTGGCGCTGTGCCGCCGCTTGCTGACCGAGATGCCAGAGACCGTCGAAGCCAGCGAAGAGGCCGAAGACGGGTTGGATGGGTAACTGCAGAGGGACACGGGCGGGCTGGAAGCGCAAAACTTCTGGTCCCGCCTTTTCGTAGTTTCATTGCTAGGGACTGAAAGGGAGCCGCACCAATGACCGCTTATGAAGAGTACATACCACTGGATGAGCGTGAACCAGCAACGGTCCGCGCGGCCATCCTGGCACGGTCAAGCGACCCCAGTGCCAAGGCCGAGGACATGCGCAGCCAGGTAGAGGAATGCAAAGAGTTCATCGCGCAGATGGGCTGGCCGGTGGTGCCACCGCAACTCATCTTTACTGAGGCGAAGACCGGTATGCGAAGTGTACCACGGCCTATCCTCGACGAGGTGTTGACCCTCTGTAAGCGGCGGCTCATCGATGTGGTGGTCTGTCGGGAATGGGAACGTGTCGACCGCATCAAGGCGCGGCGCTATCAGACAACCAAGACCGCTGAGGACTATGGCGTCGAATTTCGTTACGCCAATCTCGCGAAGGATGGCGGCAAGATGCCAGACACTCCGATGGACCGCATCTACCGTGAGGTTGCTGAAGAGTTCGGCCAGATTGAGGCTGAGAAGATTGCTGAGCGGACCGGGGCGGGCAAGCGCCGCCGACAACTCGACGGGTTGCCCAATGGTGGTCGTGCCGGAGCGCTGTACGGCTACGCCCCAGGTGAACGCAAGATTTCACATGGGCGGCAGGCGGGGTGCTTGACCTGGGTGATTGATGAAGAACGCGCGCGCTGGGTGCGCTGGCTCTTTGAGACGGTTGCCGCGACGGACTCAGTGGACTTTTCATTACGGGGCTTGGTGGCTGAGCTCGACCGGCGTGGCGCACCGACCGCCACAGGTGTTGCCACCTGGGAGCGCGCAGGTCTGCGGAGGCTGCTGCGCCAGCCGAAATATTGTGGGCGGGGCCGCGGTGGCCGGTATCATGGTGCCTGGGTGAAAGAACGCGACCCGGAGAGTGGCCGAGTACACCCAGTCAAAAAGGTGCAAGATCGCATGAGCGATCCCGATGCATGGCAGCAGGAGACAGCGCCGCTGGCCGAAGGAGCGGTACCTCCGATTGTCTCACCAGAACTCTGGGACCGGGTGCAGCAGGTGCTGGATGCGGCGGCGGCACTGCATCATCGTGGTGGGGTGCGGCGTACCGACTGGCTGGCACATTCCACATTGTTGGATGGAGGCTTCGTCTGTTGTGCTGAGTGCGGAGGTCGGATGGTCCGTTTTTGGGCGGCCAAGGATGGGAAACCGTACTACCAGTGTAACAAGACGGCTGACGTGCCTAACCACCCGCATCGACGGCATGGTATCCTCGCTGAGACCGCTGAGCGCGTGCTGTTCGAGACACTGGCGCATGCGCTGACCGACCCTGATGAGATGCTGCTGATTGCTGATGCCGCGGAACACCGCAACCGAGAGGCAGCGGATCGTGCGGCGGTGGCCCAAGCGCAGGGTGCGGCCACGGTACAACGGCTTGCGGAGATTGCCGCGGCGCAAGACAACGTTCTGACGGCGTTGACCGCGCTGACGCATGTGTCAGGCATGGAGGCAGAACTGACGCGCTTGCGCGCCCGTTTGGCGGCACTGGACAAAGAGCATGAGGAGGCGCTAGCGCACCGACATGACCCACAGCCACTGATAGACCATGCGGCAGACCGAGCGACATTGCTGCATGACCTGTTCGCAATGCGTGACCTGATCTTCTTGCCAGAGGGCGGCGTTGCGGAGACAGGCGACGAGCATCTCGGTATCGGGCGGTGGATGGCAGTGCCCCAGGCGGCGGCGTTCCTCGATGTGCCAGCAGACAGCGAACTCGGGCTGGAGATACGTCGTGGACAACCATTCACCTATGAGACCACTGAAGGGTGGGTAGCTGATGTCGAGGCCGATACGGTTGCCACAGCGGATGTCCTCCGGCTCCGGTTGCAGCAGTTGCCACGCGAGCGGCTCCGCGCTGTGTTGCGCGCGCTGGGGCTACGTGTCTTAGTAGAGCGACCGCAGCCACGTGAGCAGTGGCTAACGGGGAGCCGCATTCCACCAGCAGACAGAGTCGCAGTACAGATCGGGGACCAACTCATCCTGAGCCGGTCGTCTCAACGGGTAGGTTATATCGACTCCAACGTGTCGTGGTTGTCCCAGCCGGGGATCGGCTCAACCGGCGCGGGGACGGCGCGGCTGGGCAACAGGAAATCAGGTGTGGTGTCTAGCAGCTCGATGAACGCACCGACGACGGCCGGGTCGAACAGAATGCCCGAGCTCCGCTCTATGCGCTCGCGCACCTCCTGAAGCGGAAGCGGCTCCTTATAGGAACGCGCCGAGGTGAGGGCATCGAAAACATCGGCGACGGTGAGCAGGCGCGCGCCCAGGGGAATCGCCTCACCCACGAGGTGGTCGGGATAGCCACGCCCGTCATAGGCCTCGTGGTGGTGCAGCACGATTTCGATCAGATCGTCGGGCACATCATAAGTCATCAGAATGCGCGCCGCTATCGCCGGATGCCGCTGCATCTCCAGCCATTCATCCTGAGAGAGCGCGGTTGGCTTGTGCAGGACGCTGTTCTGCACCCATGTCTTGCCCAGGTCGTGAATCAGTCCGGCGAGCGCCAGCTCACGGGCGGCGCGGCGATGCCAGCCCATATGGCGGGCCAGCCGATTGGCGTAGATGGCGACGCGGCGGCAATGTTCGTACGTGACGACATCGCGGGCGCGAATCGTTTCCGCCAGCTCAAAGATCGTATGTTGTGTATAGCGGCGTGTGCCGGGAAATACCTCACGCACCGAAGCAATGTTCCTCATGTTTGTCGCCACGCGCATCAGTATCTGGAAATTGTGTACGAACACCCGTTACAACGTCACGTGACGAGGTTGGGTAACGACGGTGGTACTCCGGCTGCCTCGATACCCTCGCCGCGTTGACTGGAGCGCGCCTCCACTCGTCCTATCTACGAATGATGCTGAACGTTGGGTGCATCTTGCACGATTGACGCCAGGAAACGAGGCAGATGTTGCATTGATGCGAAATCGCCAAACTTGCTGCTACTCTACAGACGCCATGCCCGTTCACATGCGATAATAGCGAGAATGGAGAGGTGCATCTGAAGGATGCGCGACCATGCGCGACAGGGCGTGCGAACAGAGAGGACAACCCATTGATGAATCCGATCGAGCAGGTCGTACAGCAAGTGACGCTGGGCGGCGCCGTGCGCGAGAATCACGCGCTCGAGCACGCCACTATTGTGTTGTTGAGCAAGCGTTTCCCGGAGGTCCGTCTCTCTGGTATCTCCTTTGCCACCGGGTTTTTCGTCTTTGGTGACCTGCCGACCGAGATGATACGGCCGATGGCCGAGCAGGCGCTCGCCCGGCTGCGCGGCGGCGAGCCTGAGATGGCCATTCACGAGCGCTGTGGCACCAATCTGGCCGTCGCCGGTATGCTGACTGGGCTGTCAGCAATGACGGTGGCACGACTGCGCAAGCCGTATAATAGCTTCAACAACATCGTGCTGGCGACGACCGCGGCCATCGTGCTCTCCCGACCGTTGGGGCTGATGGTGCAGCGTTATGTCACGACACGAACGCCGGGCGAGGAGATGAAGATCACTGGCGTCAAGAAGATGACGGTTCTCGGCGCGCCAGCGCACTTTGTCCAGACCGACAACCAGGGCGCCAGATTGCATCTGATGCCCCACGCCTCATAGGCGGGATTCGAGGCACGCGGTTGAGTGACCGAATCGCGTCCGCGCGGCGCTTGGGCAAGAAGCGGCGGGGTCACCGGAAGCGGCATGGCGCATCGAACAACCAGACACAGGCGATCCCAAACGCAAAGGACACCGCCAGGGCAGCCGAGAGTACTGCGGGAAATGTCGGCGCTAGCGCTGTGGAGGAGCCGAGGGATCCTCAGACGCAGGTGGCGCAAAAGCCGCCTACACCAGAGTCCATCCCTCCTGACCACGTCGCCGACGGTGGCCCGGACGTCGAAGTCCATGATGCCGAACTGAGCGACGACGTTTGGGATGCTGGGTGGGACACTGGGTTTCGGCTTACCGCGCACTCGCCGGAGGCTTCTACCGGCAAAGATGGCCACCAACGCATCAGCCAGGGGATCTTCGTCAGCGCGCTGGGGACGCTGGCTCACCTCGGTCGCGAGCATGCGACTCGGCGGGGAGCCGGACGCGCGCTGTCATTGGCGCGGCGGCGACCGGCTGCGGCGGCTGTACTCGCAATGCTGCTGCTCGGCTTCACGCTCACCTGCTTCGCGCCCCTGATTCCGCTCCTTCGCCTGGGTTACGATGCTCTCGATGTCTCGCGCCGCGTCTCCGCGTTGAACGAACTGGTTGCGGGCGGCCCCGCCGAGCTAGCGAATGCTGGCAAGCTGCAAGAGGCCCGGCTTCAGGTCGCCGATATGCGGCAAGACCTCTACGAGATCAACGGCGCACTGAGCGTAATTGGCACGCCGCTGGGAACAGCCGGTTCCAGTGTGCGGAACTATCAACTGCTGGCGCGTATCGGGCTTGATCTGACGACGGCAGCCCAGAGTGGTATGGACTTTGCCCAGGCCATGCTGGAGCCAGCTCATGGGAATGTTGTAACCGCTGGCATGAGCTCCGCCGACATCCAGCAGGCGCAGGGAGCGCTGGCGCTTGCACGTATCAACGTGCTCGATGCCTACCAGAACTATCTCCAGCTCGATCAGCGGACATTGCCCCACCAGTTCAAGCCGCCCGCCACGGCTGGCAAGTTGCTGGCCGCGCTGCCGACGATCCTGAGCGCCACCGATACGATGAAGACCGTGCTCGACGCCGCGCCCACTCTGCTGGGGATTGGACAGCCCGCCTACTACCTGATCGCGGCGATGGACTCGACAGAGCTACGGCCTGGCGGTGGCTTCATCGGCAATTATGGCATCCTGGGGCTGGAAGGCGGCAAGGAAATCAAAAGCCTGCCACTGGCGCTGAATGACACCTATGCACTGGACCAGAAGTATTACCAGAATGCGCTCGAACCGTATCGCCGTCAGCAACACGTGAAGACTGTCACCGCCGTGAAGGGGTGCCAGTCGCTTGGCCCGCAGCCGCCCGCGCTCTATTGGTGGTGGCCATTTCGAGCCTTCGACCCTACCTGCAAATATGGCTGGGGACTGCGCGACGCCAACCTCTCGGCGAGCTTCCCCGAGAACGCGCAGGCGATGATGCAGATCGTCGAGTCGGTGGATGGTGTGATCCCCAGCGATGCGCCGTTGCAGGGGGTAATCGCCTTTACGCCCGGATTTATCAAGGATATTTTGACCATCACCGGCCCAATCCTCGTGCCACAGTTCAATGTGACGGTGAACACGACCAATCTTGAAGAGATGATCCACAAATACCAACTGACCGATGCTAAACCCCAGCAAGGTGACCGCAAGGCATTTACTCACCAGCTTTCCATGGCTATGCTGGACCGGCTCAAGGCGCTACACGGCGACGGACTCAAGGCGCTCATCAAAGCCGGGCAGGCTGCACTCATGAGCAAGGACTTGCAGGTCTACTTTGCCGACCCGCACGCCGAATCCGTATTGCGCCAGTTTGGGGTCGCCTCTGAGGTAAATACCAATGGCGATGGCTTCATGGTGGTGGACGCGAATGATGGTGGGAATAAGGCAAACTCCTATGTTACCGAGCGGCAGACCGATGTGGTGACGCTCCTACCCAATGGTGGCGCGATTCACCATCTGCAAATCACGGTGACCTACGATAAAGGGCGGCATAGCGTCTTTCCCGGAACCACCCGCCAGGACGACTACAGCGATTTCCAGCGCACTTACCTGCCCGGCGACGCGACAATCCTGGGCATGGCTGGCTACAATCCTAACACCTTCACGCCGGTAGGCTGTAGCGGCTCAGGTGTGCCCGGCTATGGCTCGCTCATCTCCGATTGTTCGCCGCACTATGCCATCATCAACCCGGTGACAACCTCGGACGTGCCGGGGCGTACAATGGTCGGCGGAGGGCTGCTCCTGCTCTGTGGCCGGAACAACACCTTCCCTGGCACTGGCCCCGAATATCAAAGCTGCGAGACGGAGCCACGGGCGCATAGCCAGACCATCTACATCTCCTGGTATACACCGCAGACGTTTACTGTGCGTGCGAACGGTCATGGCTCGTATACTGAAGTAGTCGAGCGCCAGGCGGGCAATCAGCAGACGCTTGCGGTCTATGTCGATGCGAACCTGTTGCGAACGGGCTGGTCTGGCGCGCCGGGAAATACGCCTGATGGTACGATTCAGGGCAAGACGCCTGGGGCGCGAGCCACCGCGTTTGCCGCGTTGCTTGGCAATGCCACATTGGTCTTCGCGGGACCGCTGGCAGAGAACCAGACGGTGACGTACCATTTCTAACAGTTCCTGGCAAAACCCGTTCTTAGCTGCGGCATTCATGCCGCGAAGCTGGCCTACTCTTATCATTGCCAATTGCCACTGGGCCATGACGGTTTGTTAGGCGTTCTAATACATGGAATCAAGGACCGGACTATGGATGCAACACCGTCGGAGCCACACGACACAGTAGGCGCGGCGCTGGCTAAGGCGCGCACGCTGGGTGAGGCGCTGGCCCTGGCAGAGTGGTGGCTTCGTTCTGTGCCAGACAATGACAGTGCCGCGCTCGATGCGCAACTCTTGTTGGCGCATGTCACTGGCCTCGCGCGGACGACGATCCTTGCCTACCCAGAACGCTCGCTTGCTCTTGAAGACGCGGAGCGCTATGCGGCGCTGGTCGTGCGGAGAGTGGCGCATGAGCCGGTGGCATATCTGACCGGGCATCGCGAGTTCATGGGGCTGGACTTCCTGACCGATGCGCGCGCGCTCATCCCCCGGCCAGAGACGGAGTTGCTGGTGGAGGCGGCGCTGGCAGAGGTGCGCGCACGGCTGGCAGAGTTGACGTCGCACGCGCCTGTCATCGCCGATATTGGCACAGGTAGCGGCGCGATTGCGGTGGCGCTGGCACGGCTTGAGCTTCGGCTAGACACGATCTATGCCACCGATATCTCCGCCGACGCGCTGGCGCTGGCACAGGAGAACGCCCAACGGCTGGGGGTGATGGAGCGTATACACCTTCTGGAGGGTGACCTGCTACAGCCTCTGCCTGAGCCGGTGGAGATTCTGATCGCGAATCTGCCCTACGTGGCCCCCCGCGACGCGCCGACGCTCTCCGACGACGTGCGCCGCTATGAGCCGTCGCTAGCGCTCTATGGCGATGACGACGGGCTGGGACATCTGCGCAGGCTATTTGCCCAGATGCCCGCACGACTCAAGCCCGGAGCCGCGATCATGCTGGAATTCGGCTACGATCAGCGGGCGGCGGTTGTGGCGCTGGCGCAGACGACTTTCCCTGCGGCAGAGGTACGCATCGTCGCGGACTACGCGGGCTGGGATCGGCTGGCGGTGATACGAACTGCTTCATCGTAGCATTGTCGCGACAATGTCGTAACGATGTCGTAACTGTGTCGCACTATACTGAGTTTAGGCAGTACTACGTAGCGAGAGGCCCCGTTCGGGGTGATATAGTCGAACAGGACACTCTGCCATCGGGCGATGGTGTGCGGCCAGGACGGCCACCGGAGGTTGGGGAGAGAGGACCACGTGATCGAAGATCGCCAGGATGATACAGCTAAAGATACCACAGAACTAAGCGAATCGGCGCCTGTGCGAAAAGCATCCAGCGCATTGGTGCGCGGAAAGTGGATGCAGAACGCGACGGTTGTCTTCTGGCTCATGTTTGCCATCAACGCCGTCAACTACCTCGACCGGCTGATCGTCGTCGCGGTTGGTCCGGCCTTGAAGGCGGATTTCAACCTGCGCGATAGCCAGATTGGCATCTTGAGTAGCGCCTTCATCCTGGTCTATGCGGTTGCCGCATTGCCCTGTGGGCTGCTTGCCGACCGCTTCTCCCGCACCCGCGTTATCACGTTTGGCGTCTCGCTCTGGAGCCTGATGAGCGCCGCGACCGCCTTCGTGCGCAGCTTCCCCCTGCTCTTTTTCACGCGGGCAATGGTCGGCGTGGGCGAGGCCAGCTATTACCCGGCTGGGTCGGCGCTCCTGGGTGCATACTATCCGCTGAAGAAGCGCGCGCGCATCATGAGCGGCTGGCAGTCGGGCCAGCTCTTCGGCATGATGCTTGCCTTCGGCATCGTCGCGTTGCTCGATTCGATCATTGATCCTGCACGAGAGCCGTGGCGTCTTGCGTTCTTCATCACGGGCATTCCAGGCTTGATTCTGGCGCTCTTCATCTGGTTCGTGAAGGATCAGCCTAGTGTCTCAGTCGAGAGCGGTGAGGAGCTAGAGGGCAATGAGGCGGGACATGTCGGCGATGCGCACGGCGCCGCGCTCAGCCTTTCCGGCGGCTTCGGCGCGATGATGCAGTTGGTGGGTACCGTCTTGCGCATCCGCACCGTCTGGGTCGTTGTCGCGCTCCAGGCGCTGATGTTCATTGTTGTGACGCCCGCGATCACCTTCCTGCCGATCTATGTCCATTCAGAGAATGGCCCGTTCCATCTCAAGTCAAACGCCACGGCTATCTGGGCGGGAGTCATTATTGTCATCGGTGGCGTGTCTGGCATACTTCTGGGCGGGTTGCTGGCCGACCGGATGAGCGCTCGCTTCCGTGGTGGCCGGGTGCTGGCGGTCGCGCTCGGATTCATGCTGGCGATTCCCTTCTATGCGCTGGCGTTGCTAACGTCGTCGTTTCCACTCTTCATCATTACGGCAATCATTGCGGTAATGGCGCTGAACCTTCCGGTGGGGCCGCTGGTCGCCGCGCTCACCGACGCGACACCGCCGTTGCTGCGGGCCACGGCGTTCGCCGTCGCGCTCTCGCTGGCGCATCTGTTTGGCGATGTCTGGGCGCCGTATCTCGTCGGTGGCATCTCGACCAACCTCCACGAACACGCGAATCTGGCGCTGTTGATCGTCGGCCTGCCGTGCCTGGCGATTGCCTCGGTTGCCGCGTTTTTTGGCGCGCGTATCTACTCGAGCGATGTCGCCAAACAGGCGCATCAGAAGGTGTAGCTACCATCCGAGTTTTGCAGCGAAAAGACCCCCTCACCTTATCGGCGAGGGGGTTCCACATGCGGCTTGTGGTTGCCTTGTTACGCGGTACGGCGCGCGAACAGGACGCCAGATAACACGACCGAGATGACCAATATGCCGCCACACCACGCCAGCGCCAGCCAGAGGTTGTTCCCCATAGGCGCCCCCAGCAGGAAGCCACGAAGGCTTTCGATCACTGGAGTGACTGGCTGGTACTGTGCGAACCCGTGAATCCATGACGGCATCGTGCTGATCGGTACGAAGGCGCTGCTAGGATACGGCATGAACATCATGAAAAAGCCAAATCCGCTAGCCGCCTCTGGCGATTTGACGAGAAGGCCAACCGTGGCGGCCAGCCACGAGAACGCTAGAACGAAGAGCAGCAATACGCCGGCCGCGCCGAGCCAGTGAAGCCAGTCCGCGCTGGTGCGGAAACCGATGAGGAATGCGACACCAATGACCAGAACGGTCGCCGCTAGATTACGCGCGATACTGGCGACAACGTGTCCGCCAAGAAGTGAGGCGCCATTGACGTTCATCGAGCGGAAGCGGTCAACGATGCCGCCCTTCATATCCTGACTGACACTGACGGCCGTCAACGCCGCCCCATAGCCGACGCAGAGCAGCAGCGCCCCAGGAAGAAAATAGGTTACGTAGCTCCTAGTTCCTGTCTCGATGGCTCCGCCAAAGAGATAGACAAAGAGCAGCATAATCATGACGGGCAACATCAACGAGGTGAGTAGCGCCTCCATGTTGCGGCTCGTAAGGCGCACACAGCGGCTGGCCATGGTCAGGGCTCCATCGAGACGCGAAGACGCCAGCGCTGAAGTAGCCTTGGAGGTGATAGCAGTCGCGTTAGACATGAGCGGCCTCCAATTGGAGATGTTCGGCGGTGTGGCCGGTGAGAGCGAAAAAGACATCGTCGAGCGTGGCGCTATGGACTGCGAACTGCGTTACTATGTGACGTTGGGGATCTATCTCGTCGAGTAGTGCTCGTATATGGGCGGCGCTGCCGTCGGTCGCCACACCAATCATCAGGCCGCTCGCGTCATGCTGGATTGCACGACTGCCGAGGGAACGAACGATATCCTCGAAGGACTGCCTATCTGACACCATGAAATCGAGTCGCTGACCCGCGACCTGTTGCTTGAGTTCGCTGGGTGTTCCCTCTGCGACGATACGCCCACCGTCGAGCACGGCGATGCGATCCGCAAGTCGGTCGGCCTCTTCGAGGTATTGTGTTGTCAGGAAGACGGTCACACCTGTCGCGGTCAGGCCTGTTATCACCTCCCAAAGCGCCTGTCGGCTGCGCGGGTCCAGACCGGTTGTTGGCTCGTCGAGAAATATCACCGTAGGGTGGCCCACAAGGCTCGCCGCAAGGTCCAGGCGGCGGCGCATGCCACCAGAATAGGTAGCGACCCTGCGCTGCCCAACGTCGGAAAGGTCGAACTGCCCCAGCAATTCGTCGGCCCGGGCGCGCGCCTGCCTGCTGGAAAGACCGGATAGTCGCCCCATCATGCGCAGGTTCTCTTCGCCTGTCTGCAATTCGTCAATGGCCGCATACTGGCCGGTGAGGCTGATACATCTCCGTACCTGTTTGCGATCCTTGAGAATATCAAATCCCGCAACATGCGCCTGACCACCGTCTGGACAGACCAGTGTCGCCAGGATGCGTACCATCGTCGTTTTGCCCGCGCCATTGGGGCCGAGCAGGCCAAACACCATGCCACGCGCGACCTGAACATCGACGCCGCGTAACACCGTGACTGTGCCGTAGGACTTTTCGAGGCCAGTTGCCTCGATTACCTGTTCGTCGTGCATAGAACCGTAAACTCCTCGCTCTGGTCATCTGTAGCGCTCTTCTGCGTATGGCGTACGCGCTACTGCGTATACTATACTCAGTACAGGAAGGTTTGTCAACCCCGAGAAAGCGAAACATAGACAACATGAGCGACCAAAACGACCTCAAGATACCGGCGGGTATCGCAACGGCCTGGGGCATGCGCGGGCGCGCGCAGAAGGGGCCGAAACCAGGGCTGAGTCTGGAAAAGATCGTCGGGGCTGCTGTAAAAGTCGCTCTTGCCGAGGGGTTAGCGGCAGTTTCGATGCACAGGGTTGCCGCTGAGCTTGGGACGTCCGCGATGACACTTTATCGCTATGTATCAGCCAAGGATGAGCTGCTGATGCTGATGATGGACACGATCAGCGGGGCGCCTCCGGCTCCGCTAGAGCCAGGTGAGGGGTGGCGGCAGGGGCTTTCGCGTTGGGCATGGGGGGTTCTAGCCGCTTATCGCCAGCATCCGTGGGCGCTGCAAATCCCGATCACCGCGCCGCCAGCAACGCCCAATCAGGTAGCCTGGATGGAGCGGGGTCTTGAATTTCTGTATGGCACAGGTCTTACCGAGGCTGAGAAGCTATCAGTGATTATCCTGCTAAGCGGTTTTGTCAGGAATGAGGCGACGCTTGCCGCCAGCATCATCGCTGCTTCTCAAGCTGTCGGCTCGACGGCGCAGCAGATGATGGCTGGATATCGCCAGTTGCTTGCGCGTGTCACCGAGAGCAAGCAGTTCCCGGCGCTTCGAGCAGTTATAGACGCAGGGGCGATTGACCAGCAGGATACCCCAGATGACGAATTCATATTTGGCCTTGAACGCATCCTCGATGGCATTGATGCGCTCGTTCGTTCTCGCGCATAGCGCACACCTCCAATGCGAGAAGATACAGGGGTGATATACTGTCCCATCTCTTGTGAACGCGAACGCCTCTTGCCATCATGGACGACCGGCGCTTAACACAAATCATGGGGCAGAATGATGAGCGAAGATCAGATAGATTTTGGACGCGCGCAACTTCTCGGCGCGGAGTCGATAGGCGAGCCAGGAAATCGCCGCTTCCGCATTTACACCCGCAGCCTGCGTGGTAGCGCGAGCCTCTGGCTCGAACGCGAGCAACTGGATGCGCTTGGCCAGGCGCTAGAGCAATTGATTGCCAGAATCAACAGTGGCATGGCACTACAGATCGAGGCGGTTGCCAAGGCGCCGAAGCTTCCGAGCGCCCCCGCTGATTTTCCTGAAGAGCCCGATATCGAGTTCGCCGTCGGCAACATGCAGATTGGCTATGATGAGTCGGTGGATCGCACCACCCTGCGGGCAGGGCCGCTGATTCTCATCGAGCGCGACGGCGAATACTTTGCGCAGGAAGATGCTGAGTTCCCATTCAGTGTCTATTTCTCACGCGCCCAGACCGAGCAACTGGCGCAGCATATTCGCGGCATCATGGCGTCTGGCCGACCGCGTTGCCCATTCTGCAACAGACCGATGGGCCCAAATCACATGTGCGAGAAGCAGAATGGATTTCATCCCGCTGCCCTGAACTGATCGCCGAATATACGACTCAATATACGGCTGATTCTGCGAACGATGGCTGGTGGATTGCCGCGTGATGCAGTAGAGTGGTTCCATGCACATTCTGGGCATGGCCGCATGCTATGCTCCCCGACCGGCGGGGACAAGTGGCATGCCTGCCTGACCCGGAGAAGGGGAACCGCTCCATGGTACGCAATCTTTATCGTATCTATCTCTACGCTGTCTGTATCGCCCTGCTGATCGCGGCTACGGTCGTGACCGCGGTTTCGCTGGGGCTGCTGCTCATGGAGACGTCACTGCGTGGGCCGTATAGTTATCCGCCCTCCCACAGCCAGATCGTTCAGACGGTGGTGGCGTTCGCCGTGGTGTGGTTGGTCACATTGCTACTCGGCGGTCTTCATTACTGGCTGATCCGCCGCGACATGGCCACCGATCCGGAGGCAGGCGGTGGCGCTGTCCGCTCGTACTTCCTCAATGTCACACAGTTGATTGCGGTGTTGACCGCCATCTGGACAGCCGCGATAGGCATCTCGCAGTTGGGTGACCGGAACAATTCTCCGACCTCCACCTTTGCGGTGGCAATCTCGACGGCGGGCCTCTTTGCCCTGCTCGAGTGGGAGCGACGGCGAACGCACGCCACCACAAGGGCCGCGGTAGCCTTGCAGCGTCTGCATCAGTACGGCGCGCAGCTTATCATCGTTTTCATCGCCACCGCGTTCTGGCTCCAGGCGGTCCAGGATATTGTGCTGACTGTGCTGGCGCGCAGTGGCGCATATAATCCCTGCTCGGGCTACCCTGAAGGCTTCACGTGCGATCCCGGAAACTACTATCCACTGCGCCAGACCGTCGCGCAGTGGGGCGCGGCGCTGTTCCTCGCCGCGTGCTGGGCTGGCTATACCGCGTTCACGCGTCATGACCGCCACTCGCGGCTCCGCCAGGTGACCCATCTGCTGGCGTTTGGCTTTGGACTCGGATACGTGTTGAGCGGCTGCCAGGGAATCTTCAACGTGATTCTGCGTCAGCTGATCGGTAGCCCATTCCCGTCCAACGATCTCCCCTATGGGGCGGGGACCATCGCGGGCGCGCTCGTCTTCGGTCTCGTCGTGGTGTTGACGTACCTCTGGCTCTATGCCCGCGAGGCGGCGGACCTGCCATCTGGCGTGCCCGCGGCGGGACTGGCCCAGTGGGCGCTGGCTGGCATCATCTTTGCCTACCCATTCTGGGCGGGCGCGCAGACATTGCTGATTGACGCGATCGAGCATGTCGTCCCCGCAGGCTCGCAGCCGCCCGTGGAGAATTTCGCTCAAGCGGGTGCGCTCTTGCTGACGGGCCTGCCCTTCATATTCATCACACTGCGGCTCGGTGCGTGGACGCGCCAGACCGGCGTCACGTGGCCGCATCGTATCTTTGTCCTGGTGCTGCTCGCTGCTGGTGTGCTTGCGGGCGCTGGTGGGTTGATTATTGCCTTGCAGGCGTCGCTCAGTGCGATGCTTGGCGCGCCCGCCGACAACTGGCAGCAGACGACACGGGCTGGCTTGGTGACACTGCTGGTCGGCGCGACGATGGTCGCTATCTTTATGACGGTGGCGGTGCGCAATCGCTATCTTGGCGCGCGGCCAGAGTCGAAGCCTGTGGGCGTCGAACCGAGCGCGGCGAACACACAGCCGGTGGCGGCGGTTGGCGGTGCAGCGACGCCCTCACCCTATGAGACGCTCGAAGGGATACTCGATGCGCTGCTGGCAGGCCGCATGACGCGCGATGAGGCGGCGGCGCGCATCCGCGCGAGGGAGGGTATGCGCTGAGGCAGCGCGCGTGGTATCATCTAGTGTTTGACGGCAACGAACGGCGTCGGTCTGCGGGCTGGCGCCGTTTGGCCCACCGGGCGGCAGGTGCTCCTGTGCATCGTATATACTGCACGTGTTGTCTCTCTGCCCATGTGCCGGGGCCGCGAACCTGTTCTACTACTCGCGCTGGGAGAAATAAAATGGAATCTATCCGTGTCATGCTTATCGATGAGCACCCACTGTTTCGTCAGGGTTGTCGCAATGCGCTGGAAGAGGCGGGGGATTGCACCATCGTCGCCGAGGCCTCGGAAAGCGCCGCCGGACTTGATCTGGCAAAGCTGCATACGCCTGATGTAGTGCTCATAGATGCGCTTCTCTCCACCAATGATGCGCTCGAGCTGGCTCGGCAGATCCGCCACTCTTCGCCGCGCGCCGCCATTATCATGCTGACGGCATTCGAGGACGAGGAGCAACTCTTTCAGTCGATGAAGCTTGGCGCGGCTGCCTATCTGCTCAAAGGCATCTCCGCCGACGATCTGGTCAGCGCCGTGCGGAAGGTTAGTACGGGTGTCTACATCATCAATGACAATGTGCTCTCCCGTCCGACGGTGGCCAGCCGCGTCTTGCGCAGCTTCCGCGAGATGACCCAGGAAGAGCCGCCCGAAGTGCAGCAGGTGTTTACCCCGCTCTCACAGCGCGAGATCGAGATTCTGGACTATATCGCGCGCGGCAACAGCAACAAAGAGATTGCCAAGTCACTCAAGATCAGCGACCAGACCGTGAAGAATCACATCACCTCCATCCTGAAGAAGCTCTCGGTCAATGACCGCACGGCCGCGGTGGTCCACGCTCTCAAAAAGGGCTGGATCAAGATGGACGCTGATTAGACGCGAGAAAACGACGTAGGGAATGGGCTGCCTTCGCGGCATGAATGCCGCGGCTAATCCTGGCGCGAACGTCTTCATCGCCTTTCAACAGACTTGGAAAAGTCAGGGAGTCGCCGCAGGCTTAAAACCTGCGGCCAGCGTTTCCCTTATTCACTAACCCTCCACGCGAGTCACTATTCCCCGGTGACGATATTCACCAGGCGACCTGGCACGATGACCACCTGGCGCACCGAGGCGGCGCCGACCGCGCGTCGCACATTAGGAGCCGCCGCAGCCGCCGCCCGAACCTGCTCGTCTGTGGCATTCGTGGCGACTGTGATGCGATCACGCAGGCGGCCATTTACCTGCACCACCATCGTCACCGTCTCACTCACCAGCGCGTTAGGGTCAAAAGAGGGCCAGGGCTGCGTGTGAATCGAGGCGACACTCGCCCCCTCGATGCGCTCCCACAGTTCCTCGGTGATGAACGGCGCATAGGGCGCCAGCAGCTTCACCAGCGCGCGCAGCTCCTCGCGTGAGGGCTGCTTTCGCGCCTCCAGCCCATTGACGTATTCCATCAGCGTCGCGATTGCCGTGTTGTACTTGAAGGCTCCCGTATCCTCCGTCACCCGCTGTATCGTCCGGTGCAGATCGCGCCGCGCTACGCCACGTGCCTTGCTCTGCGACGTGGTGGCAGTGCTGGTGGCGATGCGCCAGACACGATCCAGGAAGCGCACAACGCCGCTGATGTTGCGGTCGGTGAAGTCGGCGTCGGCCTCATATGGTCCCAGGAACATCAGGTAGATGCGGAAGACATCCGCGCCATAGCGGTTGATGTAGTCGTCGGGGTTGATGATATTCCCCTTCGACTTGCTGATCTTCGCGCCGTCGCGGGTGATGGTGCCGTTCGCGCGGAAGTGCGGGAACGGCTCTTCGAAGTCCAGATGCCCCAGGTCGTGCAGCGCCATCGTGATGAAACGCGAATACATCATGTGCAGCAGACTGTGCTCCGCGCCGCCCGTGTACATATTGACTGGTAGCCACTTGCGCGTCATCGCTGGATTCCACGATTCGCTATCGTCGTCGGACGATGGGTAGCGCAGGTAATACCAGGCGGAATCCAGGAAGTTGTCGTTGACGTCGGTCTCGCGCCGGGCAGGCTTGCCGCAGATGGGGCAGGTGGTCTGCACGAAGGCGGGATCGCTGGCCAGCGGCGCGACGCCCGTCCCCTTGGGCTGGAAGTCCTCGACATAGGGCAGCAGCACCGGCAACTGGTCATCCGGTACAGGGACCGCGCCATGCTCCGGGCAGTAGATGATCGGGATGGGTGGACCCCAGTAGCGCTGGCGGCTGATCAACCAGTCGCGCAGATGATATTTGACCGAGCGGTTGCCAATCTTGCGCGCCTCGAATTCCGCGATGATCGCCGACGACGCCTCGGCGGAGGGCATACCCGAATACGCGCCGGAGTTGATCAGCACGCCATCGTCGGTGAATGCTTCCGCGTCGTCTGCTTGCGCATGTTTGCCCATTGGCTGCACTACCGTGCGGACAGGCAGCCCCATCGCCCGCGCGAAGATCAGGTCGCGATCGTCATGTGCGGGAACGCCCATAATCGCGCCGGTGCCGTAGTCCATCAGCACATAGCTGGCGACCCAGATCGGTATCTGCTCGCCGGTCAGCGGGTGGATGGCGTAGCGCCCGGTGAAGACGCCGGTGTCGGGCCGCGCCTCGTCGGAGTGGTCGGCGGGACGCTGCTGGTTGGCCGCAACATAGGCTGTGACGGTGGCGGCATGCGCTTCGTCGGTGATTGCGGCGACCAGCGGATGCTGCGGCGACAGCGCGACGAACGTCACGCCGTAGATTGTGTCCGGGCGAGTAGTAAACGCCTCGATAGTCTGCGCGGTATCGCCCGCCACCGCCATCGCGAATTGCAGCCCTTCGGAGCGCCCGATCCAGTTGCGCTGCGCCGTTTTGACGCGCTCGGACCAGTCCAGTGTCTTCAGATTCTCCAGCAGCCGGTCGGCATACTTGGTGATCTTCAGGAACCACTGCTCCAGCTCGCGCCGCTCCACCAGCCAGCCGCAGCGCTCGCAGTGGCCGTTGATGACCTGCTCGTCAGCCAGGACGGTCTTATCGTTGGGACACCAGTTGACCGCCGCCGATTTGCGCTCGGCCAGTCCCGCCTCAAATAACTGGATGAAGATCCACTGCGTCCAGCGATAGTAGCGCGGGTCGGTAGTATCCACCTCGTGCGCCCAGTCGAAGCGGTTACCGATGCGCTTCAACTGGCCCTCGCGGAAATGGGTCACGTTGCGCGCCGTCAGGATGGTCGGATGGATGCCCCGCTTGATGGCAAAGTTCTCGCTATGGATGCCAAAGGCGTCGAACCCCATCGGCTCGAAGACATCGTAGCCGCGCATGCTCATCCAGCGGCCATGGATATCCGAGCCAGTGTAGGGATACATGTTGCCGACGTGCAGCCCCTCGGCGGAGGGATAGGGGAACATCATCAGGTTGAAGTAGGGTTTCCGCGCATGCTCCAGGTCGGTCTGGTAGATGCCGCTGGCCTCCCAGCGCTCGCGCCACTTCGCCTCGAAAGCCGCGAAGTCGTACTGTGGTGGGCGCGTCGTGATAATGGCCGTACTCGCGCGCTTGTCGGCTGTTCGTGGTGGCCGCCCCCGCCGCGCCGGGCCCGCTGTCGTCGTCTTTCGCTGTGCCATGTGGTCCTCCGCTCTGGGTCATCGAGTCACTTTCCAGCGATGTGGAAAGTCTGAGCCTGAACGGCGATGGGCAACAAAAATGCCCTCCGCCCCGACAAGGGCGAAAGGCGACGCACAGAGCGAACCTTCGCGGTACCACCTTGTTTCTGCCGATGCCTCGCGGCGACGGCCTCAGAGGGCGCCAACACGCCCCGGTCCGGTAACGGGAACACCCGGCGACCGCTACTTTCGCTCGTAAACGTTTCACGGTCACGGCTCGCGAGGGAGCTTCCGCGGACCCACACGCCGGTTCGCACCAGCCACCGGCTCTCTGACGAGCGGAATCGCGCGTACTTTCCTCGTTCGATGCCCTATCATTCTGCGATTGTTACCTTCAGTGTACACGATGGAACCAGGGGACGCAAGCAGCCATATTCAGAGAGGCAGGGTAGCAGTGATTGCCCAGATCGTGTGATACAATCCGACGAGAACGGCCAGTGGAAAGCAGCGCGCATAACAAGCAGAGCACGGCGCGGCAGCGTACAGGGGCAGAGCGATGACCATACGCATCCTGATTGCCGATGACCACAGCGTGGTCCGGCAGGGTCTCAAAATGTTTCTGGGACTGGACCCTGAACTGGAGGTCGTCGGCGAGGCCGCCAACGGCGAAGAGGCGGTGCGCAAGGCAGGTGAGCTGCATCCCGATGTGGTGCTGATGGACCTGCTGATGCCGAAGATGGATGGTGTCACCGCCACGGCAACCATCCGCCGCGCCCAGCCGGATACCGAGGTGATCGCGCTGACCAGCGTGCTCGAAGACGCGACCGTCGTCGCGGCGGTGCGCGCGGGTGCCATTGGCTATCTCCTCAAAGACACCCAGGCCGACGAGCTGTGCGGAGCAATCCACGCCGCCGCCGCGGGTCAGGTGCGGCTAGCCCCACAGGCCGCCGCCCGTCTGATGAACGAGGTGCGCACGCCTGAGAATCCCGACATGCTCACCGAGCGCGAGATCGAGGTGCTCCGGCTGCTGGCGCAGGGACAGGCCAACAAGGAAATCGCGCGCTCGCTGCATATCGCCGAGAAGACCGTCAAGACACACGTCAGCAACATCCTCGCCAAGCTGGGCTTGCAGAGCCGCACGCAGGCCGCGCTCTACGCCCTCCGCGTCGGCATCGCATCACCCGAATCGACCCGCACAACTGGCCCGGCCACGTGATGGCAGCGAGATGGGAAGGCCGCGCAGTATGAGTGGAATCCGCAAGTCAGGCGCGGAAACACACCGGACCAGCGAGCGCCTCGCCCTGGCCATCGAGGGCGCTAACGACGGTCTGTGGGACTGGGACATCGACGCCAATACCGTCTACTACTCGCCGCGCTGGAAGGCGATGCTGGGCTACGCCGACGACGAGATATCCGATGCCTTCGACGAGTGGACGCGGCGCATCCACCCCGACGACCGGGAGCGCTGTCTGGCCGCCATCGAGGCGCATCTGCGCGGGCCTGAAAGCGCCTATCGCCTGGAACACCGTCTTCGCCATAAAGATGGCTCGTGGCGCTGGATTCTCTCGCGCGCGGCATCGCTACGGGACGCCAGTGGCCGCGCCTATCGCATCGCGGGCTGGCATACCGATATCACCGCGCGCCGGGCACGTGAGAGCCAGGTCACCGAGCGCGAGCGGCAGTATCACGACATCTTCGAGTCCACCAGCGACGGACTGATCCTCAACGACCTGAAGGCCGGGCGCGTCGTCGATGCCAATCCGGCTGCCTGCGCAATGCACGGCTACACGCGCCGCGAGTTTGTTGGGATGCATCCAACAACCTTCATCGCGCCGGAGTATCACGAAGCATTTGAGCGATATATGGACGCCGCGCGCGAGGGACGCCCGTTTCGGACGCACGCCATCGACCTCCGCAAGGACGGCTCGCTGCTGCATGTCGAGATACACAGCTCGATGATAGCCTATTCAGGGCGGTCGTATATGCTCAGCGTCGTGCGCGACATCAGCGAGCGCGTGGCCTACTATCGGGAGCTGGAGCGGCGCGTTCACGAGCGGACGCAGGAGCTGACCACGCTGCTCGAGATCGCTCAGAGCGTCGTTTCAACACTGGAGCTAGAGCCGCTGCTGCATACCGTGCTCGATCAGCTCAAGACGGTGGTGGACTACACGGGCGCGGCGATTATCGCGCGTCGTGGCGACATACTCTCGCTGCTGGATTATCGCGGGCCAGCGAGCGGCGATGAGATCGAGATATTGGAGCGTTCGCCGGATTTCCAGGAGGTCTTGCGCAATTTTCTCGACGAGCAGGAAGTGCGTGTGGTGGCCGATGTGCGCGGGGATGAGCCAGGGGCGGCGGCCTTTCGTCGGGCAGCGGGCGCGTACATGGCGACGGAGTTTGCCTTTGTCCGTTCGTGGATGGGGTTGCCGTTGATCGCCAAAGACCGCGTGATTGGGATGCTGAACATCGTCCATAACGAGCCGGACTATTTCGCCGAGCGACACGTCGCGCTGGCGACAGCGGTGGCGGGCCAGGCAGCGGTGGCCCTGGAAAATGCGCGACTGTACGAGCAGAGCAAAGATCTGGCGGCGCTCGAAGAACGGCAGCGGCTTGCCCGCGAATTGCACGATTCCGTCTCGCAGGCGCTCTTTGGCATCGCGCTGGGCGCGCGCACCGCGCGAACACTGCTCGACCGTGACCCAGCGCGGGCAGCCCAGCCGCTGGAGTATGCGATGTCGCTGGCCGAGGCAGCGCTGGCGGAGATGCGCACGTTGATTTTCGAGTTGCGCCCTGAATCGCTGGCGAATGAGGGGCTGATTGTGGCGCTGGAGAAGCTGGCAGCCGCGGCGCGTAGCCGTCACCATATCGAGGTCAACATGACGTTGATGGATGAGCCGCCCATCTCGCTGGACGCCAAGGAGGCGCTCTATCGCATCGCGCAGGAGGCGTTGCAAAACGTGGTTCGGCACGCGCAGGCCACAGAGGTCACGCTCAGCGTCGCCCAGAAAGACGCCGATGAACTGGTGCTGGATATCCGCGACAATGGTATTGGCTTCGATCCCTCGGAGAGCTTTCCCGGTCGCCTGGGCCTGAACTCGATGCGCGAGCGGGTGCTGCGGCTGGGCGGCGTCTTCACGCTGGAGAGCACTCCCGACCAGGGCACACACATCAGGGCAAGCATCCCGCTGCTGCCGTCTGACGGCACCTAAAAGTAAGAGTAGCCCACGCCACTGGCATAGCCTGAGACTATCCCCATAAACCCACCCTGCGGTTAAGTCAGCAAAAGGGGATGTAGGCTATGGTGCAGTCGAACGGTATGAAGACTCGACGTGACTCGCCTGATGCCGCTCCACGGATTCAGGGAAACCAGGCAATCCAGCCTCGGGCAATCTCACCGGGCGTAAAGCGAATGGCGGAATCACGTGCGAGGGTCAACATGCTAACCACTTTGATGACACCATGTCGAGGAGGGCTTACATGGCTCAGAAGATGCAGCCAAGCGACGCCGCGCGCCAGTAGTCTCGCACCCACGGGGTGCGATTTCGTCATGAGCTGACGGAATTCACGGCCCCAATGAACATCTCAGCATTGAAATGTTCCATCGAGGCGTCGAGACTGCAATCGTCTATCTTGAGGAGCTTGCGCAACTGCCTAGCGCCGTTGATGTCGCAGCCACTCTCAATGTATAAACTCAGGAGAACGAACGACCATGTCCACACGATCTACTGTTACCGCAAGCAGCAAGGTTAGCTCACCATTCAACAGCGAACTTGAGGAGCGCCTGGTGCGCTACGCCCGCATCGATACCCAGAGCGATGAAGCCTCGCCGACGGAGCCCAGCACACGCATACAATATGACTTGCTGGAGCTTCTTGTCAGCGAATTGCGGTCGATTGGCGCAGTTGATGCGGTGCTGACCGATTATGGCGCGGTCATAGCCACTGTCCCCGCTACCAGTTCGATCAAAGCGCCCACGGTCGCATTTCTGGCGCATGTAGATACCGCGCCAGCATTCAACGCGACCGGCGTCAAGCCAATCGTACATCGGAACTATGATGGCCACGATATTGTGCTGCCCGACGACCAATCTATGGTGCTGTCGCCCATGCAGTTTCCCTACCTGACTCAGGCGGTCGGCGAAGACATCATTACTGCCAGTGGGACCACCCTTCTGGGCGCGGATGACAAAGCAGGCGTCGCAGTCATCATGTCTATGGCTCGTCACCTTCTGGAACATCCGAACCTTAGTCACGGTCCCATCCGGGTGTGTTTCACGCCAGATGAGGAGATCGGCCGGGGCGTCCACCCCAATCTACCAGGCGACTTAAAAGCGGAAATCGCCTATACACTGGATGGCGCCGATCGTGGTGAGATCGTTTATGAAACGTTCTCCGCAGACAAGGCAACTGTGCGCGTTCAAGGTGTCTCGGCCCATCCGGGACAGGCCAGGGGTGTCCTGGTCAATGCGCTGCATCTTGCCGCCAAGATTGCGGACACACTGCCTCATGTCACGCGCACACCCGAGACGACACAGGGGCGTGAGGGCTTCATCCACCTCTACCAGATGAATGGCTCGGCTGCTGCCGCCGAACTCCACTTCATCCTGCGCGACTTTGACATGGATGGCCTGCATAGCCACGGCGAGTTGCTCCAACAAGTCTGTGCCACGGTACAGGCGACCGAGCCGCGCGCGCACATCACCTGCGTCATCACACCGCAGTACCGGAATATGCGCTACTGGCTGGAAAGCGATATGCGCCCCGTCGAATTGGCGATGGTGGCATGTCGCCAGGCGGGTATTGAGCCTCACTCAACGCCTATCCGTGGGGGCACGGATGGCTCTCGTCTGACGGAGTTGGGCGTTCCGACACCCAATCTCTTCACAGGCATGCAGAACATTCACGGGCCGCTTGAATGGGTCAGCGTACAGGATATGGCTCGGGCAACGGAGATGTGCATCATACTGGTGCAACTCTGGAGCGACGAACAGCAGTCGGCAACTGCCAAAGAGAATTCGATGGGCTGACTGTGCAAGGATGCATGAGCGACAGACGTATCGGCATGTAGCCAGGGCAGCGATCCACCAGATCAAGGAGAGCATCCATGAGCGACACGTCAATTGGAGCAACCGGCGCGTCTGGGGCCGCTTCGGCGGAGAGTGGCAAGCGGCGCACAATCTCCGAGCGGATGCTGGACGGTGTCGAGAAGTTGGGCAATAAAGTCCCGCATCCGGTCCTCATGTTTCTCTACTTGATTGTCGGTGTGATCGTGCTCTCCCAGATCCTCGCGTTCGCGGGTGTAACCGTCACTCAAGAAATCGCTGAGCCTGTGCCCTATTCAGTAAGCCATAACTACTATGAGGACACCACCGCAGTTCAGTCGAATGTTCCTGCGGAAGGCAATCAATACTCGGACGTTAAGTTCGAGGTCCGGCGCGAGACGATCCCAATCAACGGCCTCCTGACGATTGAGGGGATCCGCTTCCTCTTCACGTCCTTCGTGGCGAATTTCCAGAACTTTGGCGTGGTCGCTGTCACGTTCATCGCTATGTTGGGCGCAGGGGTGGCTGAGGGCGCCGAGTTGATGAACGCCTTGATTCACAAGCTAGTCAGCGTCGCCCCCCAGAGACTCATTACCTTCCTCATCGTGCTCGTCGGTGGACTATCAAGCCTTGCCTCGGATGCCGGCTAACTGATTCTGATACCACTGGCCGCGGTCGCCTTTCTGAGCCTCAGGCGACACCGCTCGCTGGACTTGCCGCTGGTTTCGCAGGGGTTGGCGTTGCATTCGGCGTCAACCTAATCATCCAACCGATTGACGCGATGTTGACGGAGGTCGCGAATGAGGTAATCGGATCCTCCGGCGGCCAGCCGATTACCGTCGTGTACAACTTCTACTTTAGCGCAGTCTCGCTCTTGATGTTGTGTCTCGTCGCGACGGTGATCACAGAGCGAATGATCGAGCCACGGCTCGGCGCCTACGAAGCCACGGCGATGGAGTTGACTGCAACCACATCGGGAGCAGGAGCCGAACCGGTTGTTGACAGTGGCCCGCAGCAAGACGATGAGGCGTCAGCCGCGGAGGGGCGTGGTCTGCGATTCGCGCTCTTTGGCTTTCTGGGCGTGCTCATATTGTGGTTCTAGCCGCGACGCTGCCGCCCGGAGCGCCATTGCGTGATCCCGAGACCGGAAATATTATCGGGAATACACCATTCATGGATAGCCTGTTGTTTATCATTACGCTGTTCTTCCTGGTGTCAGGCATCTGCTATGGTATCGGCGCCAAGACAGTGACAAGTCCCAACGATGTCATCGCGGCGGCCACGAAGACCTTTAACAGCCTGGGCGGGCTGGTCCTCATGCTACTCATGGTGGCGCAGTTCATCGCCTACTTCAACTATTCCAATATCCCCACAGTCGTCGCCACAGCGCTCGCGAGTGTGCTTGAGCAGGCTGCTATCCCTGCGATTTTGTTGCTCGTGGCGTTCATATTCGTGATTTTTCTACTCACCTTCATCATACCGGGGATCATTCCCAAGTGGGCAATCTTCGCTCCCGTATTTATCCCCATCTTCCTTCACCTGGGAATCGGGCCGCAGACCGTCCTGGCGGCATACCGGGTGGGGGACTCACCAGTAAACGTGCTCACGCCGCTGATGGTGTATTTCCCCTTCCTCGTCACTGTCGCCCAACGCTATCAGAAGAATTCAGGGATCGGGACTATTGTGTCGCTCATGCTACCGTACGCGGTGATTATGATGGCAGCGTGGATTCTGCTCTTCGTGCTCTGGTTTGCGCTGGGGATTTCTCTTGGGCCAGGATATCCAGTGCGGGGTTAGTCCGGGCAAGATCAGCTGTGGTGAAGAGGAGGATCGGAATGGCCCCACCGTTCCTGGGTCAGTCGAGCGATGCCGAAGGCAGCTCGTCACCGGTGTCAACAGGTCACCTACCAGCGTCCATACAGGTGCAGCGGCTGGTTGAGGCCGCATACGAGCGATACAAGTCCAACAATGTGGGCCAAAACGCGGATTACTACCCGGCGCTGGCCACCGTACCCAGCGATCTGTTCGGAGTTTGCGTGGCTGGGATTGATGGCACTATCTATGCGGCTGGCGACACCGACTACCCCTTCACGATTATGAGCGTGGCCAAGCCGTTCGTGTTCGCGCTGGTTATCCAGGCCATCGGAGCGGAGGAAGCACGTGCAAAACTCGGAGTGAATAGCACGGGACTACCGTTCAATTCGCTGATGGCCATCGAACTGAACGAGGACCGACTGACGAACCCAATGGTCAATGCCGGAGCGCTTGCGACAACTAGCCTGGCGCCGGGAGCCACGATCTCCGACAAATGGCAATTCATTCACGGAGGGCTGTCGCGGTTCGCAGGCAGGACACTGGCGTTGAATGACGTGGTCTATGCCTCAGCATCGGCTACCAACCATCGCAACCAGGCGATTGCTCGCCTCATGTGGAGCTACGACCGGCTCTATTTTGATCCTGTTGCGACGACCGAGCTGTACACGAGACAGTCCTCGCTCGCTGTGACCGCCAAAGATCTCGCTGTGATGGCTGCCACTCTGGCCGATGGTGGGAAGAATCCACTCACGAAGGAGCGGGTTATTGATGCCGAACACTGCCCTCAAGTGCTCGCCGTGATGGCGACTGCGGGGCTGTATGTGACCTCAGGCGATTGGCTGTACCATAGTGGCCTGCCAGGCAAAAGTGGAGTCGGCGGCGGAATCATCACGGTCGCGCCAGGTAAAGGCGGCGTGGGCACATTCGCCCCACCACTCGATAACGCAGGTAACAGCGTCAAAGGCCAACTTGTGGCCCGTTTCCTGTCTGAGCGGTTGGGGTTGAACCTTGTCGCCTCACAACCCGCCATCGGGCAGTGAGCTAATCGTGCCCTATCGACTGTGCAGGGAGTGGCTATTTTGGTAGACATGGGCGGAGCATAGAGTACACCCGCCCATGCAGGCATATCCTGTGCCGTCGGGATTAGCCACATAGCTCTCAGCCTGCGGCATGGCGCCTACACGACACACCTTGCCCGTTAGCCACTCCCTAACGAGGTTCATTGGATATTGTGTACCAGATGGACTGAGAGTGACAACTCTCCCGGATGAATCCGGGAGCTTCTAGGCTCCGGCTAGGCCGAAGCCAGAGACTGTTGCCCCAGTCTCAAAATATTCAGACTCGCGTTGTAGTCGCGGTTCAAGACGATCCCACAACACGGGCAGGTATAGGTACGGTTCGCGAGGTCGGAGAGGGAGAGCGTTTGCCGATGGCCACACGAGGAGCAATCTTGACTGGTATACGCAGGGTTCACAGCGACATACTGCCGACCGGCCTATGCTGCCTTGTAGACGATGAGGGCTGTGAACTGACTCCACGCCGCGTCATGAATGCTTTTCGCGAGACAATGGGTGTGCGTCATCCGATTGACCGACAAATCCTCGACCGCAATGAGATCAAAACCGTTGACAATGCGACGGCTATGCTGGTGGGTGAAATCGCTCCGTCGCCACCGCGTGCGCTCATGGACACGGGCTACCACACGACGTCGCTTTGTGCGTTCAGGCGTGCCCTTCTCTTCTTTCGAGAGACGACGCTGCACTCTGGCCAGCGCATGCTCCTCAGCACGGAAGAAGCGCGGGTTAGCGATCTCTTGCCCGTCGCTGCGGGTGGCAAACGTCTTCAAGCCGACATCAATCCCCACCTGCCTCCCGGTTTCGGGCAATCGCGCCGGTTCCGCGCACTCGCAGGAGAAGCAGACATACCACTTCCCGGTGCTGCTGCGGCTGATGGTGGCGGTCTTCGGAGTACCCTCAAGTGGGCGGTGCAAGATGATCTTCACCAGTCCCACACCATACAACCTCAGACGACATACAACCTCAGACGACATACAACCTCAGACGACGGGCCTCCGTATCCAATTTGCAGCCGACCGGCACCTGCGGATAGGTGATGCTGTCATAACGCCCCTGTCCGCGAAAGCGCGGGTAGCCGGGCTTCTTCTCTCCCTCGCCAGCGCCTCCAGTCCGCACCCGCCGGAAGAACGCTTGAAAGGCGAGATCAATGCGTACCGCGACATTCTGCAAGACCTGCGACTGCACCGTTGCCAACAGAGGGCGAGCGGCTTTGAGCAGGGGCAAGGTCGCCTGCTGATCGTAGAGGCGTAGCGACTCCTGTCGTTGCTCCCAGGCGTCACGCCGCGCCGCCAGCAGGTCGTTGTACAACCAGCGGCATTCCTCCAGTTGCTGTTCAAGCAGTCGCCGCTGTTGTGTATTTGGGTACAACCGGTACTTGAACGTCTTGCGCATGCTCTAGTTTATGCTTAAAGCATGCGAGTTATCAAGAAGGAGCGGCCATAGTGGCCATTCATCCCCCGCTTGAAAGCAGGGGGCTTTCTGGCCGGTCTCCTGTAAGTCTTCGATGGCATCTTCGCACACTGCTGGGAGCGCAGAGACGCATTATGTGGCTTTGGGTAGCTCATTCGCGGCAGGTCCCGGCGTGGGCCAACGAGCACTGGGGAGCTCGCGGCGGTGCGGACACTCGGACGACAACTACGCCCACCTGCTCGCGCGGCGGCGGGGGCTGGCGCTGACCGACGTGAGCTGCTCAGGAGCGACCGCGCGCCAGGTGCTCGAGGGTGGGCCATTCGGCCGTACGCCGCAGGTAGCGGCATTGCGCCCCGAGACCGCGCTGGTCACGCTTACCGCAGGGGGCAACGACATCTCCTACACCGGGAACCTTCTCGCCTGGTCGCGCCAGGACGCGCCGCAGCAGACCCCGTTCCTCTGGCGCTTGCTACTATCTCGGCCAGTTCCGGACGCGGCGGTCGATCGCGCGCTTGAGGCACTCCCCTCCGTGTTCGCTCGCATCGCCGAGGAGGTACATCGCCGCTCGCCGCGGGCTACGCTCGTCTTCGTCGACTACGCCACCGTCTTGCCTGAAGCGGACGGGTGCAAGAATCGAGAGCAGGCGCCGCTGTCCGAGGAGTATCTGCGTCGCGCCCGGTATGTGGCGCAATGTCTGGCCAACATCACCGCCAGGTGGCAGAGCAGGTCGGTGCGCTCTTGGTGCGCGCCTCGGAGATAACGCGTGGGCACGATGCGTGTGCTGATGACCCATGGACGAATGGTATGATCTACCTGCGACCCCCTTCAGCGCCGGGCCGGTTGTCTATCATCCCAACGCGCGTGGCATGCGTGCCATCGCTGAGGCGCTCGATGCAACTCTTCCACCCGCGCTAGATAGGCGATGATGTCACATCTGTCTGGCAAAATATGATTCCCTCGTTCGCTCACGTCCTGTACGGCTATGTCTTAAACCACGCGTCTGTACACAGTCTCTTGACCAGCGGCTGGTTTTGGGGTAGGATGGAAGTGTTCCGCGGGAGTGGCGCAGTGGTAGCGCAATTGCTTCCCAAGCAATGGGTCGCGGGTTCGAATCCCGTCTCCCGCTCCAACAGCCTCCAGGCTTGGCCTGGGGGCTTTTTTGCTACCTCAAACCAATTGCTTTGGCGCCATCTCAAAACCAGCGGAATTCGCCAGAATGAAACAGCGCGAGTCATCTCCGGTCGCTGAATGGCGCAGGTCATTAACCGATGGCCACCTCTGTATGCACATGGCCGACCTTGCCCACTTGACGCTCGTGTATGCATCCAAGTAATCATGTTGAACATATGTACCTGAAAGAAATACGGCCGTTTGCCTGCGTGCGCCTGTGCGCGGCGGATACGGTAGATGCGAGGGAACAGTGGCAGCGCGTGGTCCGCGTCTTTACATGCCTGACGCCGCTGGTCGAAGCGCATCGTGCGTCACAAGCTCTGATCCTGGCGCTTGGGGGGAGCGAGCGTTTGCTACTGCGCGGAACTACCCCTGACGGAGATGCGATAGATCAGGTCTGGCCGCTGCTGGCAAAAGCGGTTGCCCAATTACTCACCGAAGCCGTTCCACCACTGGGTGCTGGGCAGTCGGTCGGCGTGGTGGGAGTTGGGCCGACGCGGATGTTAGCGTGGCTGGCAGCGCCCGTACTATCCAGCACAGACACGGCGGTTGTGCTGCCAGGGCAGGAGCGCGCATTTCTCGCGCCGCTCCCCGTTACGTTCCTTCAACAGACGCCCGATGCGACGGAGATCGTCTCACTGGCCAACATGGTAGTTGCGCTGGAGGCGTCAGGCATCCACACGCTGGGCCAGCTCTGGCGTCTCCCGGTGGAGGCGCTGTCTCGGCGATTTGGCGCGGACGGCGGCCTTCTGGCTGTGCTGGCGTCTGGGAGCGATCTGCGTTCGTTGCGACGAGTTGTGAATGCGCAATGGCTCGGCGCGCGACTGCACTTCGAGCCACCGTTGGCCGCATACCATCTCGCGGGCGTCGTCCGCTTTCACCGGGCCTGCAAATCCGCCGGGATACGCCCCATCACCGACTGTGAGCTGGTGGTGTGCCATCCCGACAGCGCGCTGGGAACGCTCATTGCGCTGGCAAAGAATCGCGACGGATACTCCCATCTCTGCCAGATGCTCACCGTTGCGAATCTGGCTGATGACGGCGTGCATGCTTCACCTGCTATCTCTCTTGCCGACCTAGCCGCCCACCGCGAGGGACTGGTGCTGCTCATCGGCGGCTGCGACGGCCTGGTGCAGCGTCTGGTGGTGGATGGCGAGATGCTGGCAGCACGCGACCTGCTCGACTACTATCGCGCCGTGCTAGGGCTATCCAACCTCTACATCGAGGTGCAGCAGCAGCAGCAGCTCCCTGAATCGGCGCTGCTGCTGGCACGGCTGGCGTATCTCGCCCGTGAGGTGAACCTGCCGTGTCTGGCGAGCAACGGCGTTCGCTATGCCGTCGCCGAGGACTGCGCGGTCTACGATCTGGCGACCTGCATCCGTCTCGGTATCCCGCTGGATGTGCCACATCCTGAGCGGCCTCGCAACCCCGAAGCCTACCTCAAGACCGTGGATGATCTCGCGCCGCTCATTGCCGATGCTGCCCCCGATGCACTCACCAATGCGGCCGATGTAGCCGCCTCGTGCTCCGTCGAATTACTGGCCAGCGCCTGTGTCCCACCACAGATGCCATTGTCCGATGGTGAGACGCCCGCTAGTTATCTGCGAAAGTTGTGCGATGAGGCGTTGCCAGTGCAATATCCTGAGTCAGCAGGGCCAGAAAGGCAGGAGCAGGCCAGGGCACAACTGGCGAAGGAACTGGCGGTGATCGGCCAGTTATCGCTCGATGAGTTCTTTCTGGTCGTCTGGGATATCATTCGCGAGGCCGGGGTGCGCGGCATTCGTTGCGCCGGGCGGGGCAGCGCCGCCAACAGTCTCGTCGCCTATCTGCTCGGTATTACGGCTGTGGACCCGCTGGCCCATCACCTCCTCTTCGAGCGCTTCCTCAACGTCGAGCGTCAGACTATGCCCGATATCGATGTCGATGTGCAGTCGAGTCGCCGGGAAGAGCTGATAGCCTATGTCGAGTCTACCTACTCCGAGCAGCACGCCGCGATGGTCGCCAACGTCGTCACCTACCGCCTGCGTCTCGCCGTCCGCGACACCGCCAAAGCCCTTGGCTTTCCACTTTCCCTTATCAGCCAGTTGACCAAACGCCTGCCGCCCTTTGGCCGCTGCTCCGACATTGGCCGCTACGAGGATGTATTGCGGAAGGGGCTGAGCAATACATCGGTAGGCCACCAGTGGGAGCGACGCTTGCGTGTGCTCCTGGCAATCGTGCCCCGCCTTGAGGGCTTCCCGCGCCATCTCTCGCTGCACAACGGCGGACTACTGCTCACACGCGCCCCACTGACTGACACTATGCCGGTGCGTCGCTCGGCCAATGGCGTCCGCGCCGTCGAGTTGGATAAGGACGATGTCGAGGCGCTCGGCTACATCAAGTTCGACCTGCTGGGTTTGCGCACCTTCGACGCGATGGAGCGTTGCCTGATGCTCATCGAGCAGACGGAGGGGAAGCGTCCAGTGATAGACAATTTACCGCTGGACCGGCCGGACGAGAAAACCATGGACCTGGTACGGCGTGGGCAGACCCTGGCCGTCTTCCAGATCGAATCTCCAGCGCAGTGGAACCTGCTGGCGCATACCCAGCCGCAGACATTCGACGATCTGGTGATCCAGACAGCGCTCTGCCGTCCTGGCCCCATTCAGGCAGGGATGGTCCACCCCTACACCGCCCGCCGTGCTGGTCGTGCTCCCGTGCGCTATGCCCATCCAGACCTGGAACCGATCTTGAACGATACGCTGGGCATTGTCCTCTACCAGGAGCAGGTGCTCGAAATTGCCCATGTCGTCGCGGGCCTCTCCTACGGTGACGCCGACGGCTTCCGCAAGGCCATGTCGCACTATCGCACTTCCAGGGAGATGGAAGGTATGCGCGCCCGCTTCGTGAATGGCGCGGTGGGGCAGGGCATTCCCTATACGACGGCGACCCGCATCTTTGATGAGATCGCCTGTTTCGTCGGCTACGGTTTTTGTCGCTCGCATGCCGCCACCTTTGCCCGCACGATCTATCAGACGGCCTGGCTCAAGGCCCACTACCCCTCGCACTATCTCGCCGCATTCCTCGCCAGCCAGCCCGCTGGATTCTTCCCTGCCGCCACCGTGCTGGAGGAGGCGAAGCTGCTGGGCATTCCGGCGCTGCCAGTGGATATCCAGGCAAGTTCGGCGGCCTTCGCCGTCGAGCAAATGGACAGAGAGTACGCCATTCGTATTGGCTTGCTTCAGGTGAAGGGTGTCGGTGAGACGCTGGCCGAGGCGATTGTGGCCGAGCGCGACGAGCATGGTTCGTATCGTTCGCTGGCCAGCTTCTGCACGCGAATAGGGAGGAAAGTATCGCTACGACGAGAGGCGGTAGAGACGTTGGTGGCGGCTGGGGCATGCGATAGCTTCGGCATCCCACGGCGGCGATTGGTCTGGCTGCTGGACGAGCGCTGGGCGAACTGGTCCATCGGGCTGGCCATGCCACAGCGACGACGGCGCCATGCCAAAGTACAGTTAGCACAAGCGCACCAGGTGGCGCCACCCTGGGCCTGGGATGACGAACAACCCACAGATGCGCCGAAATTACCGCCATTGACGCTGAAGCAGGAGATGCAACTCGATCTGGCAACGCAATCGCTCTCAGCGCGACCGCATCTGCTGACCTTCCACGTAAGGCGTTACGCGATGCTGGGTTCCTGGCGTTAGCGCGGCTCAAACATGTGAAGACAGGACACCGCGCTTGTGTAGCTGGGCTGACCATCAGCGCGCAACGGCCTCCAACCGCCAAGGGTATGGGCTTTATCGTCCTGGAGGACGAGACCGGGCGCGTCCTGGTTGCGCTCCCCCCGCCGTTAGCTGAGACATTGCGCCCAGCGCTGGCGGAGTCTCGCATCCTGGCAGTGGCGGGCACGGTCGAGCGCTCAGCTGGGCATGTCACTCTGCTCGCGACGCGGCTTCAGCCCTACACATGGATAAATGCGAAGGACACGGCACGAACGAGGCAGCATGACGATGCGCCATCACGCGCGCAAGACGTCCAAGCCGTCGCAAACACCTCGTTCGGACATTAGGGGGATTACCGTATAGCCAGGCCGTAGGTAGATTGTCCCCACCCAAGATTGCCAGCAAGCAAGCTATATCGTGTGGAGCATAGCGTGCTCTTCTGGAGCCGATTTTTCCCTGAATTACTCCCTGTTTGCCGTCCCAGGACATTTCGGTAGCCCTCATTGACGGCAGAGCTTGCCACGCTTGTATCATGACTGAACCTGATCTGGCGTGGTGTCAGAAATCACCGCTGGCTATCTCAAGTGATAGCTAAGCGCACGGTGATGCAGGCAACACAAGCAACGCAAGCAACAAGGATGTGGGCCTAAGTTCTCCGGAACTCCTGGGAAGGACTACCTCGTGACGCAGCACGGTTGGCATTTTGACGCGATGGACGAAACATTGCCGCATCGTAGCTGGCCAACCGACCCAGGGGGTAGCGGGTCCAGCCACCGGGAGGCGCGCCGCTTTCGTCCGTATGTGACGCCTGAGGCTGGGGCATACGGCGTTCGTAGCGGTCACACCCCAGGTGTCTGGCGTACCGCGGGTAACGATCTCCTGGACGACCAGGACGAAACCATCATCCAGACCTGGCCTCGCGGTGCAATATCTGTCGGCGCCCGTGTCGACGGGGACGCGGAGACCATCTGGCAGGATCCGTGGCGCCAGTGGAGCGAATGGGATGAGTGGAGTCCTGCCACATCATCGTTTGACAGAGAGCGTGGGGCGACGACCGCGCGGCCATTGGCCAACCGCGCGATCATACGTCGCGACGACCAGCATGAAGCCGCCGACGCACACAATGCGCTGACCATTGTTCCGGCGACGCGCCAGCACGTTGTCCTGCCGAGCGCGAAGAACCAACCCGCGCCCAGCCGCATGGGACGGACGGCCACGGGTGTTGTGCGGACCCTGCTGATCTCGCTTGTGCTCTATTATGTGCTCTCGTCCGGCCTGCAAGTTGTTGGCCAACCCGGTCTGCCGCTTGCGCCATTTCCCTGGGCGGCCAGCAATGGCGCAGCGTCTGGCGTTATCGCGTCTGTGGGGAGCGCCCAGACACCCTACCGTTTTGATGGTAAAATGGCGAGCCGTGTCCAGCCGATGACGCAGATGAAGCGCGTCGATCTCTATGACAGCAGAGCGCAATTCAGTCGGTGGGCTGGCGCCGCGTGCAGCGCGGCCTCGCTCGCCGAGGTCTTGACCGCCTATGGCCTGCCGCATATGACCATCGGACGCATAATCCGCGAAATGGGAGCCGATATCTCGCCGAACTGGGGATTGCTTACCTACAGCGCCTTCAACAAGGTCGTCTCCAAGTATGGCCTGCGCGCCGACGTGTATCTCGCCGACAATCCACTATCCTATAAGCAGATGCTCTATCTGACCAATACGCTTGGCATTCCCGTCCTGGTCAATATGCGCGCGACCACGGGCTACTATCATTACCTCTCAGGCGGCCACGTTCTGGTCATGACCGGCGGCAATAGCTCGAGGATCCGTCTCACCGATTCGTCGCTCTACTACATTAAGTCGCTGCCAATCGGAACCTACAACCAGATGGCGCGTCCCCGCAACGTGGTCATCGTCCCCAAGAACTTCCACTACAAGTTGCCCCGCTAGCCCGGGATCGGCCACAACCAAGCTGAATCGCTACCCGGCCAAGCTACCCACTGCCCGTCATTGGCGCCAGCCTTGACGGGTGTGCTATGCTCCACTTGTACCCCTACCCAGGGGGTATGGGTATGAAAGCGAGGACGACAATGCAGGCCGACAAAGCCAGTGTACTCAAGCGGCTGAACTATATCGAGGGCCATCTGGGCGGCATTCGCAAGATGGTCGAAGAAGACAAATACTGCGTAGACATCTTGCGACAGACCTATGCCGTACGCAAGGCTATCGAGAAGCTCGAGGCGATGATTCTCGAAGATCATCTGCATGGCTGCGTGCCCGAAGGCATCCGCGAGGGGCGCGAGAACGAGGTGGTCGAGGAGCTGGTGCAGCTCTATAACCTGGCGGGCAATCGGTAAGTATCCGGTGTCCAGGAAAACGTTGATCAAGATTGCTACCATCGTTGGAGAGCAGCAGGGCAAGAGCCATGGCAGAATTACAGGATCGTAGCCAGATACATCCACAGATAGAGCCGACACTTCAGTCGCCCGCGCAAGGGACGCGGACCACCACACTCATAGTGGAGGGGATGACCTGCGCGTCGTGCGTGCGGCGGGTCGAGCGTAGCCTGAGCAAAGTGCCGGGCGTCGCCGAGGCGAGTGTCAACCTGGCGACGGAGCGCGCCACCGTGACCTTCGCACCTGACGAAACGATGATAGCGGACCTGATCGGCGCGGTCGAAAAGGCTGGCTATGGCGCTGAAGAAGTGGTCGCCGCGCCATTGCCTGTCATTACCGACGCGGGTGAGTTCGAGCCAGATGCGGAATCACTCCGGCGAGAGCGCGATCTGGTTCGGAGGCGCAACACGCTCGTGCTGGGGATCGTACTCTCGATTCCCGTCATCGTCCTCTCGATGTTCTTTATGAATCGCTTTCCCGGCGAAAACTGGCTGTTGCTGGCGCTGACGACGCCGATCTGGGCGTACGTTGGCTGGGACTTTCACCGGACGGCGCTGCGTGTCGTGCGGCACTTTGGCGCGAATATGGATGTGCTGGTGAGCCTCGGCTCGACGGCTGCCTTTCTGATGAGCGTTGTGGCGACCATCTGGCCGAACATTGTTGGTATGACCACGTTCTATGACACGACCGCGCTGATCGTCACCCTGATCTATCTTGGCAAGTATCTGGAGGCGCGCGCCAAGGGCCAGACCAGCGAGGCCATCAAGCGGCTGGCGGGCTTGCGAGCTAACGTCGCCCATGTGGTGCGTGGCGGTCGCGAGCTGGACCTGCCGCTCGAACAGGTGGTGGTTGGCGACGAGTTGATCGTGCGGCCGGGCGAGAAGATTCCGACCGATGGTATCGTCCTATCCGGCAGTTCGCCAGTGGATGAGTCCATGCTGACGGGCGAGAGTCTGCCGGTTGAGAAAAGCGCAGGTGAGGCTGTCATCGGCGCGACCATCAACCAGACTGGTATGCTCCGCGTACGCGCCACCCGTGTCGGCAGCGAGACCATGCTGGCAGGCATCATTCGGATGGTCGAACAGGCACAGGGATCGAAGGCGCCGATTCAGCGGCTCGCCGATACCGTCTCTGGCATCTTCGTGCCGGCGGTCCTTGTCATTGCGTTGCTGACCTTCGTTGGCTGGAGCGTGGCAGGATACGTCTTTGGCTTCGCGCCGGAAGGCGCGGCTGAGGGAATGGCGGCGACGAGTCCATGGATTGTGGCGCTGGTCGCGGCGATTGCCGTGCTGGTAGTCGCCTGCCCCTGCGCATTGGGTCTGGCAACGCCGACTGCGATCATGGTTGGTACGGGACAGGGCGCCGAGCAGGGCGTGCTCATCAAGGGCGGCGAGAGTCTGGAGCGCATCGAGGCGGTGAGCGCAGTCGTGCTCGACAAAACGGGTACGATTACACGCGGCAAGCCGGAATTGACCGATGTGGTTGTGGCCCCTGGCGCCGCCCTGACTGAGGATGAGCTGCTGCGGCTGGCGGCGGGCGCGGAAAGCGCTTCAGAGCACCCATTGGCGCGGGCAATCGTGGCTGGCGCGCAGGCGCGTGGCATCGTCCCCGCTACGCCGGTAGAACGCTTCGCGGCGGTCCCCGGCGGCGGGATCGAGGCGCGCATCGCGGGAAACGACCTCTGGATTGGCACGCGCAAACTATTGGCCGAACACGGCTTCGAGACGGCAGCGCTCGAGGACGCGCTTGCACCACTGGAGGCCGCTGGCAAGACGGCCATGCTGGTCGCGGTGAATGGCGCGGTGGCGGGAATCCTCGGCGTCTCCGACACAGTGAAAGTCGGCTCGGCAGAGGCGATTGCACGGCTCCAGGCGCGAGGAATCGCGGTCTGGATGATAACGGGCGATAATCGTCGCACGGCTCAGAGCGTCGCCCGCCAGGTTGGAATCCCTACCAACTATGTGCTGGCGGAGGTCTTGCCTGAGCAGAAGGCGACGCAGGTGAAGCGGCTGCAAGCTGATGGCGCAGTGGTGGCGTTCGCTGGCGACGGCATCAACGATGCGCCAGCCCTGGCGCAGGCTGATATCGGCATCGCGATGGGGACGGGAACCGATGTCGCGATAGAGACGGCTGATATCGCGCTCGTCAAGGGCAACCTGCGCAGTCTGGTGACGGCGCTCGACCTTTCGCACGCGACGATGCGGAAGATTCGGCAGAATCTGTTCTGTGCGTTCGCCTACAACACAGTGCTGATCCCCATTGTCATCGCGTCGCCCGCAATCCCGTTCCTGCGGGAGACCGCGCCCATCTTTGCCGCCGCGGCAATGGCGCTCTCGTCGGTCACTGTCGTGACGAATTCGCTCTCGCTCCGCCGATTTGGCCAGGTGCGGGAGTCGTCGGCAGTCCGCGCGGCACAGTGAGTCGGCGCGCGGTGACAGGAGTCGCGGACCTAGTCTACGCCTGCGACATAGCGATGTTGTGATGTTGTTGTATCGCGCTGGCCCACACCCGGACCAGCGGGTTCGACTGGAGCATCTTCAGAATGGCAATCACTCAGGAAGCGTTACTCTCCGTGCCGGATATCAGTTGCGAGCATTGCGTGAAAACGATCAATGGCGCACTCGGCGCCTTGTCGGGCATCGAGTCGGTGAGCACCGATATTCCCACAAAGACCGTGCAGTTACGGTTTGATCCCACCCAGGTCTCGATGGAGCAGATCGAGGCGACACTGGACGACGAGGGCTACTCGGTCGCAAAGTAGCCTTCCGCCCAGTCCTGCCACTCTTGCCAGGAGGCGACCAATGCGAACCGTCACGCTCCCCGTTGAGGGGTTGAACTTCGCGACCTGTGCGCGCGGTATCGAGAAGCGGCTGGGAGCGCTGGCGGCGGTCGCCGAGGTAGACGCCAGTTATGTCACACAGTCCGTCACGGTGACCTATGACGAACGGCACATCGGCGAGGCTGCGCTGCGCGACCTTGTCACAGACTGCGGCTTTGCCTGCGGTGGACCGTTGACGGCGACGGATCGGCTCCAGACGTCAGCAGAGGCATCTCGCGCAACCAATCCCTCTGCCGAAGAGACCATACCAGGCATGCGGCACGAGCACAACGCGGTGATGGAACCCGCCGAAGCGGATCATGAGGCGATGGGGCACGCAGGCGTGGGCGCGCATGGTGGGATGCACGACATGAGTGACCCGGCGATGGCGAAGGCTATGGAGGCCGATATGCGCCGTCGCTTCTTCATCGCGCTTGTCCTGACGATTCCGATCATCCTCTACTCCTCGCTCGGTGTGCATGTCTTGCGTATCCAGATGCCATCGTTTGGCATCAACCCCAACTGGATATTGCTTATCCTGACGGCGCCAGTGGTCTGGTATTGCGGCTGGACTTTCCATTCGGGGGCGTATCGCGCGCTGCGCAACCGCGCGCTTGATATGAATGTGCTGGTCAGCCTGGGCGTGCCGGTAGCGTATCTGTTCAGCGTCTTCGCGACGCTCTTTGCGCCGACGGTCGAGACCAGTTTCGACGCCGCCGCGATGCTGGTCACCTTCGTGCTCTTCGGCCACTGGATGGAGATGCGTAGCCGCCGTGGCTCCTCAGATGCCCTGAATGCGCTGCTGCGCCTCGCCCCAACACAGGCAAATCTCATTGGCCCTGATGGGCGGATCACCAGCGTGCCGATGGAAGCGGTGCATGTGGGCGACCTCCTGCTGCTGCGCCCTGGCGAGAAGGCGCCCACCGATGGCATCGTCACTGAGGGCGCGAGTGCGATCGATGAGAGTATGGTCACTGGCGAGAGCCTGCCGGTCTCCAAGGCCGAAGGTGACGAGATCATTGGCGGCACGGTCAACGGGAGCGGCTCGCTACGGCTGCGCGCCACGAAAGTGGGCAGCGACACCGCCCTCGCCCAGATTGTTCAGCTGGTGCGGACGGCGCAGAACTCGAAGGCGCCCGCACAGCGGCTCGCCGATAGGGCGGCGGAGTATCTCGTCATCGCGGCGGTGAGCGCGGGCCTGCTGACCTTTCTCATCTGGTTCTTTGTGATTCACGAGTCGGCTCTGTTCGCGCTGACGCTGGCCGTGACCGCCGTGGTGATCGCCTGCCCGGATGCGCTGGGGCTGGCTACGCCGACCGCGGTGGCCGTCGGGACTGGCATCGGCGCGCGTAACGGCATCCTCATCAAGAACGCCACGGCGCTGGAGCAGGCCTCACGCATCCAGGCGATCATCTTCGATAAGACAGGCACCCTGACCGAGGGCAAGCCATCTGTGACCGATCTGGTTCTCCTCGCCGCAGGGAACGCGCAACAACTCGACGAGACACGCCTCTTGCAGGTGGCGGCGGCAGCGGAGACAGACTCTGAGCATCCGCTGGCGCGCACGACTGTCGCTGAGGCGTCGCAGCGCGGGCTGGCCACCCTCCCACACGATGAGTTCGCTGCTATCGCGGGCGGCGGCATTCGTGCCCGTGTGGAGAGCTTGCCAGTTATCATCGGCACGCCGACGCTGCTTGCCGAGAATGGGGTGAGACTGTCGGACGCCGAGCAGCAGAAGGCGGCGGCCTTGCAGGAGCAGGGGAAAACGGTAATGCTGGTTGCCCGACAGGGAGAGCCAGTGGGGCTGATCGCGGTTGCGGACCGCATTCGGCCATCTGCGCGCCAGACCATCGAGGAGCTTCGGTCACTGGGCATTCAGGTGGCCATGCTGACGGGGGATAACCGTCATACAGCTGAGACGGTGGGGCAGGCGCTGGGTATCGCGCCTGAGCGCGTCTTCGCGAAGGCGCTACCCGCCGAGAAAGCCAGCTACGTCAGGCGTCTGCAAGACGAGGGGCTTTTCACGGCGATGGTGTGAACGACGCGCCTGCCCTGGCCCAGGCCAACCTTGGCATGGCTATCGGCGCTGGGACAGGAGTGGCTATCGAGACGGCCGAGATTGTGCTGATGCGCAGCGACCCGCTCGATGTGCTGGCGGCCATCAGGCTCTCGAAGGCGACCGTGCGCAAGATGAAGCAAAACCTGTTCTGGGCGGCAATCTATAATGTCATTGCCATTCCGATTGCGGCGGGCATCCTGTATCCGCTAGGCATCCTGCTCAACCCGGTGATTGCCGCGCTGGCGATGAGCGCCTCGTCGATTACCGTCGCGACGAATGCGGTGCTGCTCAAGACTATTGAGCCGACACTTCGAGAAGGCCCACACCGGCAGGCTGCGGATAGTACGTCGCAACGTGAGGATGCTCGGGCTGAGCCGCTAATGGACGCGGGAGGCGCGGCGTCCGCGAATTCGACAAGCGCTCGATAGAAAGGGCAACAACACGATGGAGACGCAAGATATGCACGGTGGTCAGGCAACACTAGCAACTGATCCGGTCTGTGGGATGGAGGTGGATCCGGCGACAGCGGCGGCCACCAGCGAGTACCAGGGGAAGACCTACTATTTCTGCGCGGTGGGTTGCAAAAATCGCTTCGACAAAGACCCCCAGAGTTACATCGACGCGCAAGAGCCATAGTTCAACCGTAAGCTGGACGAGTGTAGTCAGCAAAAGCGCGTACGCACAATATCGCGGCGTAGCCATACCGGGCGCTCCGCTTGACGCCTGGATTCTGCTCGCCTAGATTTCCTTGGAGGCTATGCATCCGACCAGTGGCAGCCACGGCACGATGTCGGTGGTTAGGCGCGGACACATAATGCCATCGAGGAGGGACACGATATGGGCAAGCGGCATCCGTGGTCTGGGGGACGTGATGATGATGCCTGGGACGGTGAGTCGCGATCAGACCGCTCGCTCGCGGCGTGGAGTGGCGGTGGCGCGTTAGAGAAATTGCCGCCCGACACTGGTCCCGTTATCATAGCGGGTGATGGCGTCCCGATGGGCAACCCGTTCATCAAGCGGCGCGAGCGCCCGCTGACGATGCGTATCACCGCAATCTCACTCATGGCCGCCATCATCGTAACGGGTATTTTCGCCATCACGCCGATGGGCGCGACTGGCGCCAGCCAGGTAACCGCTTTTCAGGCGCTCGCCGGATCGCTGGTTTTACAGAAAGGCCCTACCTACTTCCTCTACACCGCACAGCCTGGCGATGATGTGGAGGCGCTGGCAGCGCAGTTCCACGTGCAGATCGGTGGTATCTACCAACTGAACGGCCTTCTGCTGGGCCAGGAGCTTGCCATCGGAACGGCGTATAAGATTCCCACCGATCACAGCTATGGCGCTAACTATCGACCACCCACCTTCGTTGTTACCGCCTCGGCTGGCGGGGGCAATGTGTTCGGGTCGAACTGGTGGAACTCCGTCTCCGGTACGCCTGATGGGGAATCGCCCTGCGCGCCCGATGGACACGGCAGTCCCCTTGCCTATAAACTGCACTCACCGAACTGGGGCTCGCACTGGGTGCGCGGTTTCTCCTGGTATCACAATGGGGATGATCTGGCGGCGCAGAATGGGAACACCATTCATGCCGCCCAATCTGGACAGGTCATCTGGGCAGGCTATGACGCCACGAACGGACTGGGCTGGTCGGTGAAGATCAACAACTGCAACCATATCTCGACGCTCTATGGCCACATGCAGAAGCTCCTGGTGAAAGTCGGCGCCTATGTCCTGATGGGCGACCCCATTGGGTTGGAAGGCTCCACTGGCTGGTCCACGGGGCCGCACCTGCACTTTATGGTCGAGTGGGACAATAATCCGATTGACCCGTTCCCTTATTTCATCGGAACTGGTGCGATGACCAATTACGTTAGCTGAGCGGCGGCTTCATGTCAGAAGTTGGGGGATTTCCAGGTCCGATCCGCCAGTGTCGTCTTCACCTTCGCGATGTATTGCAGCGCGTCCTGTGTATACCACCAGCCGCTGTACCATCGTCCAAGGCAGCCCCACAGGTCACCCGCGGAATAGCTCGGATAGCCGGGCAGAGGCGTGCCTTGTCTCAGGTAGGTGGTCCAGCCCTCATAGCATGCGCGCAGTATGCCATAGGCATATTCAGCGCTGAACGCGGTATTGGTTTGAGCCATGGGGAAGGCGTCCTTGAAGAAATACCACTTGATCTGAAATAGCCCGTAGCTCTGGAAGCAGCCAGCGCCATCCCATGAGCCGGGAGGACAATACTGCTGGTTGCTGGTGTAATCGCCGCGCTGGCTTTGCTGCCAGTACGATTCGACCACCGCGTCAGCGCGCAAAACGTCGGGGTTGAAGCCCCACTTGCAGGCGGCCCACTGCAATATTTCGTCCGTCGTGCCGGTGAAATTGCCTGTGATCTGCTTGCGGAGCGCGTCGGCCCTGGGGTCCATGCCCATCGCTGACCCCCATGGCTTCAATGCCGCAATCTGCGCCGCTGTCGGCACGCGGGAGTTCGCCGCGCTGTTGGCGGGCCGTGGCTCCCACGATGATCGGTGGATGCGCGCCGCGCAGGTTGCCTCGCTGGGCAGCGCCGCGCCGGGTGGCAGATTACCGCTGGAGTTCGCTGGCAGCGCTTTCGGTGAGTTTGCCGTTGCCGATGGCTGTGCCGTTGGAGAGCTTGTGGCCGTTCCAGTCGCGGCACTGGTCGCGCTCGATGTTGTGGTGGTGGCGGCAGATGATCCTGCCTGGCCCATGGAAGGCGCGCTGCAAGCCGAAAGCAGGAGCATCACCGCAAGCGTTACCGCCTGAACAACGACAAGATAGCGCGAGCGTCTGAGCATGTCGCCTCTCCATCCTTAAAAAGCATCGACATGAACCGGGAGCGACCCGAGAGGTCTGAGATGCGCTCATCGTAGCACGTAGCGTGTGGTGTAACACAAGAGTACTATGCCGTCGGAGCACGCTATGAGTATGCATAGTCGAGGTGGATGGGGGATGTCGAAGGCCGAGACGAGCTCATGCGTTGCACATGGTCGACGCCTCGGCCCTCATCACAAACGCCCAGCCAATCTATGAGGCTGGCGCTGGTTGCGCGGGAAGATAGTAGCCGACGCCCATCTTGGTGATGATATAGCGTGGATGTGCGGGGTCAGTCTCGATCTTGCGCCGGAGCCGATTCATGTTGACCTGGAGCAGATGGCTCTCGCCAATGTACTCCTCACCCCATACGTGTTCCAGCAGCAGATCCTGGGTCACGACACGGCCAGCATTTTGCGCCAGATAGGCTAGCAGGCGATATTCGATTGGCGTCAGCTCAATCTCCTGCTCATCCACAGTGACACGATGCTGGGCGAAGTCGATTGAAAGATCGCCCATCACGACGACTGGCAGGACGTTCTGCCCCTCATTGTTGGCGGCAAATTGCGAGCGACGCAGTACTGAGCGCACCCGTGCCAGGAGCTCCTCAACACTGAACGGCTTGGTCAGATAATCGTCCGCGCCCAGGTCAAGTCCATGGATTTTGTCCTGATCCTGGCCGCGCGCCGTGACCATGATGATTGGCACGCTCGAAAACTCGCGAACGCGCGCGCAGACGGTGAACCCATCGAGTTTAGGCATCATCACGTCGAGAATCGCCAGATCGAACTTCTGCGCTTCGAGGCGCTCAAGCGCCTCCTGCCCATCGGTCGCCGTGACGACATCGTAATCTTCCAGTTGGAGATTTCGGGCTATGAGCCGCAGAATCTGAGGATCATCATCGGCGGCCAGGATAGCGGTTTTCTTTGCAGGCATGCGGTATCACCCTTTCAACACTACTCGCGTCATCGTCAGTATGTCTCATCATGGCTTACTCTGTCTCTATCTCACTGAGGCTCATCGTTCGGCTTGGCCAGAGGCAGCGTCATGTAGAAGGCGCTGCCGCCATCTGGTGCGCTCTCCGCCCAAATGTCGCCGCCCTGGAGGGCCATGATGCGCTTGCAGATCGCCAGGCCAAGCCCAGCGCCACCGACCTCGCGTGTCAGGCGGGTATCAACGCGGTGGAATCGGTCAAAAATGCGCTCCAGGTGGTCTGGGGGTATACCGATGCCATGGTCTCGTACCGCGATGGTCAGCATGACGCCATCGGTATCGAGGGTCACATGGACGGCGCCACCGTCCGGTGAGTATTTGACGGTATTCTCCAGAACGATGTCGAGCACCTCGCGTTGCAGGCGTAAGTCTGCCAGCACAAGCGGCATGGTCAGTTGGCTGGGCGGCTCGAATGTATAGGTCTGTGATGGCGCTACTGGTGGATATGACCCCCAGCGATACTCGGCGGCGGCGAGCGCTTCTCTGACCAGTTGGACACTATCAACGGGAACCGGGTGAGGTGTGAGTGTGCCTGCCTCCAGCCGTGCGAGTTCCATCATACGTGAGATCATCTGCTCAAGGCGGTCGCTGGCCTCATCAATTGCCTGCAAAAACTCATCGCGCTCGGCTCGCCCGAGTCTCTGTCCGTGGCGTCGCAGTGTTGCGGCGTACCCCTTGATCGCGGCCAGGGGGCTACGCAATTCATGGCTGACGATTGCCAGAAACTCACTTTCCAGCCGACTGGATGCATGAGGCGCATCAACATCAGCATGCCCGGTATCCGCCGGAGTATCAGCCAACATATCTGAGGGCGACGTCGGTGGATGCGTCGTATTGGTGTCTGCGTTGTTCTCCATCATACTGCCCGCCTGCATACTTGCTCTTTCAGTCATCAACATCGCTTTGCTGCCATCGTGTGGAGGAACGTTGTGCGTTATCTGCCGCAAGAGTGTTGCGGAGCACGATTCCTCACAGGTTGATCGAGAGATTTTCCCCTCATCGCATCTATCAAACAGGATAGCCTGCTGCCCGTCACAACATGCTCACACCCGCGCGGTTGAGGTCACAACTACATCACAATATGTTGCCTCAACGCGCGGTTTTGTGCTTTGGAGCGCTCTGGCTATAAAATGCAGGTAGCTGCATCTCCTCTCTCGTTCGTATCATGTGCGTGCGATAGCGGAAGAGGATCTCAGTATTGGGAACGCCATGTGAGGCTCGCGTGAGGCTCGTATGAGAGATGACCATGAGACGCGCTCGGACGATGCGCGTGGCAAGACCCCTGATCCGCCCGCCAGTGCGCGGACGCCAGATGCTCTATCGTACTGGCAGCGGCTGCGCCAGCGACTCAGCGCGGTGTGGCGTGCGGATGGCGTGTGGGCGTGTGCTCGTCGCGCCTGGGGGTCGGAGACTGTTCTCCAGGGGAGAAGCGCTCTCGCGAACTGGCTCCAGAAGCCGTATAGTGGCATGGTGACGCTGGTTGTTGGTTCCGTGCTGGTCACGCTGCTGGTCTGGCTCTCGACGCGGTTCTTCCAGGTACCGAATGTAGGTGTTGTCTACCTGCCGTTTATTGCGATGCTGGCCTACTATTGGCGCTGGCGTCTGGCGATCATTGGCTGTGCGGTGCAGCTCGTCTGTGTGTACTTTCTGGTGCTCCCACCCAGCGGGAGCCTTAAGGCGCTCGATCCGCATTCAGCGGCGCAGTTACTCTTGCTGGCAGCCATCAGTGTCTATGTCCTGCTCCTTGTAATGCTTGCCCGCAATCGGCGGTTCGCCGCGGAACGCGAGGTGACTCGCTTCGCCGCGCTCAATACAGTAGGTACAGCGCTTTCTGGCGAGTTGCATGAATCGCAGCTTCTCCAACTAATTGCGCGGACCGCGTGCGATTTGACGGGCGCTGGCTTTGCCGCCTTTACCCTGCGCCCTGTGGATGCGAGAGGCAAGCTGGTTGGGCCTTCCGAGGGCAGCCACTTTCGTCTGGCAGCGGTCGTCGGCGTCACACCCGAACAAGAGGAGCTATTTCGCCGCATGCCCCTTGGCGGCGAAGGAATCCTCGCCCCAATCTTCCGCTATGGCGTGACGGTCCACGTTGACGACGCGCTGGAGCTTCAGCCAGCGAGCCACCACGCGGCGATGGCACATCGTGGCCAGATGAATGCAGCCACCAACGCACCGTCTTCGGCGCTCGAAAATGCCGAGAAGCAGGCGCGAGGCGAATCACCGCGCGACCTTGCCCGAAGGAAGGCGTACGAGTTTGCGCGCGGTCGCGCCAGCGCCAACGATTTGCGCGCGGTCGGGTCTCCTCGCGGCCACCCCGTGACGCGCAGCTTTCTGGGCGCCCCGTTGCTGGATCGCGACGGCAACGTACGCGGAGGTCTGCTGCTGGGTCATGACGAGCCGGGGCGCTTCAGCACAGATGATGAGACATTGCTCAAGGCGCTTGCCGCGCAGGCATCCGTCGCGCTCGAAAATGCGCGCCTCTACCACAACGCGCAATCGCAGGCCGAGGAGCTTAACGCGGTCTTCGAGAGCATCGCCGATGGGGTCATGGTCTATGACCACCAGGGTGCTCTACTCCACGAAAATCATGCCGCTGCCGCCATTCATGCGCTGCTCGGTTCGGGCGGCGGCGCACAGATAGGGAATCCGTCGATCCAGGATATTCTCGCCCGCATAGGCGCTGGCATACAGGAGGCGGATGGACGGCGCATCCAGGGCGTGCATACTCCACTCTCCCTCATGGACGCGCATGGCGATATTCGCGAATACGTGGTAAGTGCCTCTCAACTTCAGGAGATGGCATCCGATGATGAGTTGGCGGCCTTCGTGCCGGATGGCATTCTCGATAGCGTAAAGATATCCGGCGGAACCGTGGTTGTCTGGCACGAGGTCACCGAGACGCGCAAGTTGCTGGCTGAGCAACAAGCGCGCGCTGAGGCTGAGGCCAGGCGATTGCTGCTGCAAAATGTGATCGATGAGTTGCCGAGTGGGGTCTACCTGGCGCGTGGGTCTGATGCCATGCTGGAGTTGGCCAACCATGCCGCGCAGGACGTCTGGGGCGCGTACTGGGCCAAAGGGCAGTCGATGGCGGACTTCCTCAAGGAGAGCGGGACGCAGATTGTGGGCAGCGGGGGCCGACTGCTGGAGGTGGGTGAGCTTGCGACCGTGCGGGCGCTACGTACCGGCGAAGCGATTAACCACTATCAGGAGGTGATTCGTCGGCCTGATGGCACGGCCATGCCTGTACTCCTCAGTGCGGTCACGCTTGACCCAGGCATGCTGGCGGATTCGGCAGTACCCGCGACTTCTGGACGTGGGACGCAATCAGCGCCGGAGCGGCTGGCGCTCGTAGTATTACAGGATGTCACTGCGATGAAAGAGGCGGAGCGGCTCAAGGATGAGTTTATCGCAATTGCGGCCCACGAGTTGAAGACGCCAATGGCCGCGGTCAAAGGCTATGCGGACATGCTGGTACGCCGTTCCCAGAGCGCCGCCGCCGCAGCCCTGGAGCCGTGGCAGATGGAGGCGCTCGAAACGATTGACCAGGCGACCAATCGCCTCGTGGAACTCACCGAAGACCTCCTGGATGTCGCCCGGCTCCAGGCCGAACGTATCCAGCTTCATAGCGAGCCGCATGACCTGATCGCGCTTGTCCGTCGCGTGATAAAACGCTTCAAGATGGCCAGTGACCGGCACACGCTGTCGTTGGTCGCCGCCGATGAGTTTGTGGTGGCGACGCTGGATGTTCGGCGGACGGAGCAGATCGTCGGCAACCTGCTGAGCAACGCCATCAAATATAGCCCGGATGGCGGCCCAGTCACCATCACCATCGAGCAGGACGAACCCGGGCGCATGGCCAGGTTGTCTGTCCGCGACAATGGGATTGGCATTCCGGCCAACCAGCAGTCGCTGCTGTTCAATCGCTTCGCGCGCGCCGATAATGCCCGTGTGCGCGGCATCACTGGCACAGGGCTGGGACTTTATCTCTGTCGCGAGCTGGTTGAGCTTCAGGGCGGGCATCTGTGGTTCACGTCTGAGGAGGGATGCGGCAGCGCCTTCTATGTGACGCTGCCGCTGGCGGAGGAGCCGTCCTAATCACCCATCCTCCAATATGGGGGTGGCATGTTGTGTCTGGTCTGTGAGTTGGCTTCATCATCCTGTGATGAAGGCGAGAGGTGTCGGCGTCACGATTTTCGCCAGGAGCATCGATCCCAGCACGGATACAAGCGAGCGGGGTAAGGCCATGAAAAACAGTCCTGGAACCGGGGTTATTACCCAGCATGTGATGCTTCCAGAAGGGCCAACGATAGGGTGCCCGCTGCAACAGGCGATGGAGGAAATCGCCCGGGCTGCCGTAGAACAGCACGTGCTCTATCTGGAAGGCGAGAGCCAGCCAAGGCCAGAGTTGCTGGCGCGCCTAGAAGCATGGACGTCGCTCCATCGGCTGATCCGTTCGTGTATCTGTACGGCCTCGCGTGATACGGCCATTCCCACGGTTGAGCTCGAATGCGCCTTCGACGAACTGCTTCCTGACCTGAGAGGCTTCGCGCAACAGTCGCGGCTACAGCATCTCCGCGCGGCCCTCACCGCCTGCGCGCGGGCGACCTCCTGCCCGCTGGGGGCGAAGGTCGCCGAGCGATGCGCTGAGTAGCGCTACTTCTTGATTTCGATCACACCGAGCGCGCCAGAGCTGGCGTTGGCGAACGAGTGTGTCAAGAACGGATACAGCCCCGCCTCTGGAATCGTGAGTTCCACCACGGCCCCACCGCCCGGTGGGATCGTGACCGTCTGATTGCCGACCATGTGGTTCGCTGGATTGCCGTCCACGTAGGTATTCGTGAACATCGCGCCAATGACATGGAAGGCGGAGAACTCCGAGGGACCGGCATTGAGGACGAAGAGCCGCACGCGCTGGCCCAGTTGCGCGGTGAGCGGCGCATCCTTGTACTGGTTGGCATAGCCGTTGAAGGTCACGTAGTCGGGCTGCATCGCCATTGCTTTGGTGTTGTCGTAGACATAACTGCCGTCGGAGAGCTTGCGGGTATAGAACTCACTCTGCACCAGCACGAACTCCTTGGCGGGCGACCAGCCGCTGGCGGGATCAACGACAATCGCGCCATACATGCCATTGGCGATGTGCTCGATCGCGGGTGGCGTGCCGCAGTGGTACATGAAGATGCCCGGAAAGCTTGCCTTCCAACTGAAACTGAAGCTCTCGCCCGCCTTGACGCCCTGATAGTTCACATTCCAGGGGGTCTCGGCGGCGTGGAAGTCTATCGAGTGGGTCATCCCGGTATAGTTCACGACATAAAGCACCAATTGCTCACTGGACGCCGTTCGTCTGGCACAGTAGCGAGCTACGCGGGTTACGGGCGCGCGTCGGCTCACGGTGAGCGAAAGGCGCGCACACGTTTCCGGGAGTCTATAAGAGTATTTTATAGGCAACCGGGAACGCCGTGGCGTCAGGGACGTGCGCCAAGCACGAGGCGCGAGGCAAGGATGCCCGCCTGGTGCGGGCCAACAAGTCTGACAGTGACCCCAAAGCACAGCATACCAGAGAGCGCAAGGAGAGGAGCGCCTCTCCCCCGATGGGGAGCCTAAGAGTGTCAGTATATGGGTCAAGGTCGTTATGCTCTCTAAGAAACCGTTTTGAAAGTTATCCAGCTGGGCTGGAACGCGCCGCGGCGCGGGTCAGGCGCCGGAGCATCAGGTGACTCATCCCGGCGTAGATGAGCGCCTCGCTGGACTCGACTTGGTACTCGTAGTCCTTACTGAGCCGGCGCAGCCCGCCCCACCAGCCGAAGGTGCGCTCCACAATCCAGCGGTGCGGCTGCACAGCAAAAGCACTGCGCGGCTGCTGGTCGGAGCGCTTGACCACCGCCAGCGTCCAGCCCATCTGCTGGCGCAGGTCGTCGGCGAGTTGGCCGGCGTAGCCCGCGTCGGCCCACACCAGGGACAGGCGGGGCAACTCGGGACCATAGAGTTGCACGGCGTGGGCGAGCAGCCGCGCCCCGTCGCGGTCCTGCACATCGGCGGCCGAGACCACCACCTTGAGCACGAAGCCCTGCGTATCCACCAGCAGATGCCGCTTGCGTCCCTTCACCTGCTTGTGGGCGTCGAAGCCGCGCGGGCCCCCCTTTGGCTGGTCTTGACCGACTGGCTGTCCAGGATCGCCGCGCTCGGCGTCGCCGCGCGTCCCAGATGCCGCCGGGTCCGCTCGCGCAATGCCGTGTGGATGCGTTCCCAGGTCCCGTCGTTGCGCCAGATCCGGAAATAATAAAAGGCCGTTTGCCACGGTGGCAGATCGTGCGGCATGGCCCGCCACTGGTTGCCGCCGCGCACCACATACAAGATGGCGTTGATGATCTCGCGTCGACTGTGGCGCGCGGGACGTCCGCCGGGCTTGACCGCCGGGACGAGCGGCTCCAGGATGGCCCACTCGCCGTCGCGCAGGTCGCTCGGATAGGCTGTGCGGATGGGGGATGTTGGTTCCATGCCGCCAGTCTACCACACCGCTACCCTTTCAAAACAGTTTCTTACGCATAATGACCACGCTTTCTCATCTCGAATAGGCTCGAAATAACGCCAGCGCGCGTTGGCCTCGCGCTCATTGCTCCTAGCATCGGGGTTCGCGCTCACAAGCGCGTAACATTCGGCGCGTGAGAGATAACAGATTGCTCACAGTGGCGAGCGAGCGCCTGAAGTGGCTGTGTTATCCCGCTATCACGAACCGTGCACCGATCTACCTCCTATTGGATGCAGCCTGCCGGGTTTTTAAAGCGAGCTTCTCGGTGAGTTGATTAATTACACTGCTGCGCTATTGACAATAGCAAAATTACATTGTACTATAGCTTCCATAGAAGAGTAAGCGTTGCTTCCCTGTCGCCGCGCTCGCAAATCTTGCTATGTATGTGATGTTCCGTAAGCGCCCAACCAGACCAATCTATGGCCGAAGTGCCGTGGTGGTACCGCCGCGACTGATCGCATCATAGAGGAATGGCCAGGGCATAGGTCTCACCGCTTTCTCCGGCCTCGCGCATCTGGCGTTGTTGTGTAGATCACGGATTCCCGCGATTCGAGACATGTGAAATCATATCACATACCGCGCCTCTTGTCGCCCTGTGACTCTACAAATAATGGCCTACTGTCAGTTGATAAGTGAAGTAATAGAAGAATCAGGCACTTCACCGCTGCTTCAAAAACCTGTCGCGCGAGGAGGAAAGAACGCCATCAACCAGACCCGAACCCTGCGCGCATTCGGGTCTGAGTCGAACTTCGCGCGCATTTACTCTCGGCACACCTTGATTAGGAGTAACTCGACCATGAAGAGCTCAGAACTTGCCCGTCCCCGCATCAAACTGATCGCCCACCTGTTGGTTGTGCCTGCCCTGCTTATCGCAGGATACGCGGGCATGCAGCTCGCCCCGCTCGTCCACGCGACAGCCACCACTACGGCATCTCCCCATGGGCTGATTGCCGAAGAGTGTCCTTCTGCATATACGCACTGCTAAACAGTGGGCGGTTGATGTTGCTCATGTAACGACGAAATCCAGCCCCTTTGCTCGTGCTCACGCAGTCAAGTAAAGGGGCTTTGTGTCATCACTTCTTCGCTTGCCACGGACGCCTTTTTGCTTATACTTGCTTGTAGGGCGGTAATGGCCAAGTAGAAGGAGCAGTTTTCATGAACGAAGATGAGGGTACGACGATATGTAGAACCGATCGCCTTCTGTACCCCAAACTCGACGATGAACCTTTCGGTTCCCAGTACATTGGGTATCAGGAGATCCTCGACAAGGCATATGGATACAAAGACAGCAACGATCTCTACGAAGCCTGCACGCTGCTGGAACAGGCAACGGATTTTGCAAAGTCTCTCTATCAGGCAGTTCGTACACAGTATATTTTTGCACTGTATTACCAGTGGTTGGACGCAGAACACAAGGTGTTAGATCACCATGGAAGAGAAGACCCCCTCGGTACAGCCGCAGACCACTATGCCCAAGGAGCGGACTACGCTTCGCAAATACCTGATTCGGCACTAGTTGCTCAACTCAAGAAATTCGAGAGTGACAGGTGCTACCGATCCAATCCATATCGCAGGCGTTACCAGCGAGCAGTTGAGGCGGCACAGGTTGCGCTGGCAGCATGGCGCGCATGTGACAACCTACGCAACAGTACTCACGCAAGTGACTTACATTTCGAATACCAATTAGCCGACGATCTTGCAGTGCGAGCGCAAATGGTTGCCGACGACCGCCTTGCGGTTGATGGTCTGACACACGCCGCTACCCTACTCCTTAAGTTGCGCGAGTGCAGTGACCAGGATCTAGCGCAATATCTGAATGATGACTTTCTTCTCGCATGGAATTGGGCGGCCCTGCATCATTCAATGGGCAAGTATCACCTGGCGCTCAAGCGAGCGTTTGAGGCTCGCGATAAAGCACCCAGCGCATCAACTCCTCTCAATTATGGTCGCGTCAACATTCTCATTGCTGAGATAGCTCTTGATTGCCTTGATATTGGCGCTACCTGGAGTGACTTTTCACCAGTCAGGCTGTTAAACGTGGCAGAGAAGGCGAAAGATGAAGCCATTGAAGCCACTGAGGAGATCCGCGATGAACCCGGTTATGTCCTTACCATGCTGACAGAAGCGCGATGGCTTGGTCGAACTAGATGGAGGACGGAGAGGTCCGCAAAACTCAAAGAAGCTACGAAGCGAGCCTCAGCTGTTTTGGATCGGAATCCGCTGCTCTTTGGCCGAGTGGAGATTGCATGGGGTGATGAATATGCATTTCGCAATCTTCGGCGGAAATCCGAGAAGAGTGTTGAAACTGCCCGAGGGCACTATCTCCGAGCCTATAGCAGATTGCGTGATGTGGAGGCGCTCGGCCTGGCGCGAATAGCCAATAAGAGGCTTGTGCGTCTGCGTAAGCAGATGTCTTTGTCGCGCAAGCCATTCATGCCTCGACCAGGAGCTGACCTATCCCGCAACTAATTGCGACGCCGACGTTGAAACCGTCTCAGTGTTTCACTTTTCGCTCTTGCACTGTTGGCACGCTCTGGTATACTGCTGGTATTCGAGTGCGACCAACCGGCCGTAGCTAGGCGTGAATTGATGCGCAAGTCTGTGCTGCTCGCGTATCCCAATTAGCAGGAGGAGCAATCATGGTCTCCATGCAATCGCATCTTCGGCAAACCTTGTTCTTCCTCGTCATCTTAGCTGTTTTGGTTGCCGCATTCGCTGCATTCCAAATTGCCCCGCGCGTATACTCGGCTACTGGCAGTGCTGTGCCACACGCGCAACTAGCGGATACGTGTCCTCCAGGTTCCGGGCACTGTTGATTTGAACCGAATCTAGCCCGGCTATTTCGGGGCCGCAGAGCCTCAACCTATTAGCCAGAATTATTCTGGCAGTCGGTTGGGGCGTTTTCATGGAATGAGACTTTTCTTCTTGTCATAGTGAGATATTTGTGTATACTTGCCTGAAATATGGCTGTCGAAGTCTGACTGCGAAAGGTGTCGCGTCGTGAGTGAGGACCAAAACCTTACAGTAAGCTACAAAGTTCGTCTGGACCGCAGAGATCGCCTGAACTTCGCTTCGTGCGCGGATGAGCCATCGGCGGATCCAGTCTATCATCCCATCCTCGATGCAGCGTATGCCCACAAGTACAAGAAACGGCGCAAACTCGGCAAGGTCTATAGACTGCTCACTCGAAACAAGCATCTTTCGATGTCGCCCTACCAGCGTGTCCGCACCGAATACCTCACCGCCGAGTATTATCTTGAATTGGACCGCGAGCTGGATAAACGTGGCGTACCCGAGGCTGCACGCGAGGACGATCCTCTAGGCCAGGCGGCGGACCACTATCGCCGGGCGGCGGAGATTGCGAGCGCCATCGGGGATGGGGCGCTCGTCGCGCAGCTCAAAGCGCTCGAAAGTCGTGCCTGCTACGGCTCTCACGCAACACGAAGGCGCTATCGCCGCGCATTTGAGTCGGCAAAAGCAGCGCTCGACGCCTGGATGGCCCTGCCCCGTCGTGACGTGACGAGCGACATGACCTTCGGCTTCCGTCTCGGTGATTCGCTTGGTGTGTGTGGGCAGATGGTCGCCGAGGTTGCTGATGCAGTCCGTGGGTTGGAGTATGCCGCCTGGATGCTCCATGAGTTGCAGGGCCGTGCAGATTGTAATCCAGCCCAATTCGCCAACGACGATCTTTTTCTTGACTGGGACTGGGCCGTTCTCTATTATTCCGCCAGGCAATACCGGCACGCTTTCAAGAAAGCTCGCGAGACCAGAAAGAAAGGAGACGTTCTCTTTACTATCCAGAACAGGGCGCGCTTCCAGTGTTTCATTGGGCGGATCATGCTGGCGTGTGTGGAAGAAGGCGAGGTCGGTGACTACTCGCGGGCGAGGCTGATGGCCGCCGCCTCCGCCGCGCTCGTTGAGGCAAAGCACTGGTGGCAGGTTGGCAAAGCTCAGGGGAGAGAAGATCGCGCGGCTTATGCCATGATTTTGCTGGCCGCGGCCAAATGGCTGACCCTGAACAATGAGACCGATGGCAGAATCCCAAGGATCGAGGAAGCCGAGGCTATCGCTATGGCGCAGGCGGATATCCTGCTGCTGGGCCAGGTCGAGACCGCCTGGGGCGACGAGCTGGCCCAGCAGCATCGCGCGCGGCCATCCAGAAAGAAGCTGGAGGAGCCGAGAAGCATTATCGTGATGCCGTCGCGATGCTCGAGGGCGTCGAGGCGTTTAGTCTGGCGCGAATAGCCTGGTTACGACTCGAACGCCTTTCTCAGCCTCCTACCAGGCGCCCGGCCCAGCGCAAGGCCGCGACGCCGCGCCCGGCAATCGCACAGCCAGCGCCCAACATGATTCCGCTACGGTAGTCGGGACGCCAGGGCGAGCAGCAGCCTGACGTCCCGGTGTCTGGATCAGGCGGTGGGCATTGGCATGCGGTTGGCCCAGGGAAGCGCCGCCTCGAGCTGGCTGGCGAGCGCTAGCAGTGCGCCCTCGCCCAGTGGCCGTCCCACCAATTGTACCGCAAGCGGCAGACCATCGTCGCCCTGGTAAAGCGGCAGTGAGATGGCGGGTTGGCCGGTGACATTCCAGATGGCAGTGAAGGGCGAGAACGCCATCGCCCGGTCGAAGGCTTGCATCGGCTCAGGGGAGCATGCGTCGATCTCGCCGATGCGTACGGGACGCTGCCCCAACGCCGGAGTGAGCAGCATGTCGAAGTTCGAACAGAAGGCGACCATGCGGCGGGCCTGTCCCTGAAGCTGGGTTATTGCGGCTAGCAGGTCGGCGCCTCGGTGCGTTGTGTCCAGCTGGCAGAATGCCCACGTCAGCGGCTCAACGTCAGCGGGCTGTGGCGGGCGCTGGCGGATCATGGCGCCAAACGCCACGCCGCTTGCGATACCTGCCGCATACGACCGTCGTAAAAACGGGGATGAGTGGCCGCTGATCCCAGCTTGGTGGCGTTACTTCTTCGACGGTGTGTCCCAGCGATTCCAGCAGGTTCGCCGCGTCGCGCGCTGCCTGCACGCAGGCGGGGTCAATCGCCGTTCCCAGTGGAGACTCCGTCACGAGTGCGATGCGAAGCCGTCCTGGCGCGTGCGTTGCCGCGACGGCAAATGGCTCCGATGGTGGCGGCGTCCAGGTTGCGTCGCCGATCTCATAGCCTGTCATGATATCGAGCAGGCGCGCTGTGTCTCCGATGGCGCGTGTCAGCACGGCGTTGGTCGAAAGGAAATTCTCGCCAAGATCTGGCCCTGATGAGATGCGCCCGCGGCTCGGCTTCAGACCTACCAGCCCACAACATGCCGCTGGCACGCGGATAGATCCGGCTCCATCGGAGCCATGGGCGATCGGGAGAATGCCCGCCGCGACTGCTGCGCCCGCGCCGCCAGATGACCCGCCGGCGGTGTGATCGAGGTTCCAGGGATTACGGGTCGGGCCAAAACGACGTGACTCGGTGACGGGCAAAATACCGAACTCAGGCGCGGCGGTGCGGCCAATCAACACGAAGCCCGCATCTTTCAGGCGGCGAACGACATAGGCGTCGGCGTCCGGACGATAGTCGCCGTAGAGGTCGGACCCCATCGTCAGCGGCTGGCCAGCGACCGCGTTCAACTCCTTGATCGCAATCGGAATACCCGCGAATGGTCGCGGATCGCCCGGTTGGATGGCGTCGGCGGCAGCCAGCGCACCCTCGGCATCCACGAGCGTAAAGGCATTGAGCGCGCGCATCTCCCCGATGCGTTCAAGGGCTGCCTCGACCAGTTCGCGCGAACGGAGTCTGGCCCGAGCGCACCAAGCTCGGCCAGTTCGGTGGCAGGTCGCGTCAGCAGTGATGTTGCGGCGGAAGGCATGGGCAATCTCCTGGCCAGATCAGAGCATCATGCAGAGGGACGTCAGGATGCCGAAATCCCGTGTTCCAGAGTATAGCGGATGTCGCCAGCGAGGTCTTCTTAAAGTCGGTGGTACGAAAGATGGTGGATTGGCGAGAATACGGCAGATGGCGCTATACTCAACACGGGCCACTATGCATTGTCGCGAACTTGAGCGCATGCGTTCGCGGACGCGATGAATCGGTATGCTCGGGAGGCCAACGATGAAATCTGAAGAGTTACGCTCATTGCAAGCTCCTTTGAAGCAGCAGTTATCGTGCGGAGCCGGAGGCTGCGCTCGTTACCCTCCGGGCTGAAGGCAGGTTGGGAGAAGGCATTACCTGTAATGTGCAAACAGGCAAGGCGCTCGTCGAGGCGGGACTGCACCCCGCGACGGGTGGGAGCGGATTGTCCGCCTGTTCCGGTGACATGCTGCTCGAGGCGCTCGTCGCCTGTGCGGGAGTCACGCTTGTCGTCAGTTGCGACGGCCATCGGCGTCGAGGTGCGCGACGGCGTTGTCCGCGCGGAAGGGCTGCTGGATTTTCGCGGCACGCTGAGCATTGGCTCGGATGTGCCCGTCGGATTCCAGCGCATCGACCTGCATTTCGACCTGGATACCGACGCCAGCGACGAACAACTGGCGACCCTCATCCGCCTGACCGAGCGCTACTGCGTCGTCTACCAGACATTGCGCAATCCGCCCAGAAACCCATGTGACGCCGCATCGCAATCCATAGTCGGAAGCACCAGGCGAACGGTTGTCCGCCTCCGCCCTTCTTATAGTCAGTGACTGTGGCGGCCAGATGTTGTATACTTTATATGGATAGCGGTTTGTGGATAGCGGTTTGTGGATAGCGGTTTGTGGATAGCGGTTTGTGGATAGCGGTTTGTGGATACAGCAGTATACGTGCGCCGCATTGTCGGTATTTCTGCCACAGTGGATTACTCCCGTTCGATTCTCTCGTCTCACACATCGGTGGCACATGTATGCGTGTGGGTATGCGCACGCCACCGCACTGCGCCATGCAGCCAGACGATAAGGAGTGCCACAGGCGATGACCGATCAGTATGATCCAAACGGCTACACATCATACGGTGGCCCGCCGGGCGGCAGAGCCAGACGCCTGGGGGCGGCCAGCCCGCTGGGGGCTATGGTGGTTATGGGGGCTATGGCAACTATGGCGGCCAAGGCTACGGCCAGCCTGCCGCACCATCTCAACCATACCAAGGTTATCCTTCGCAGCCGTACCAGGGTAGTCCTTCCCAGCCTTATCCGGGCGCGCCTTCGCAGCCGTATCCCGGGCCAGCCGTATCCGGGCCAGCCGTATCCTGGGCCGGTGTCACAGCCTTCTATGGCCAGCAGACGGTGCTCACGCAACCTCCCGCTCCGAAGAAGTCACGCCGCGGCTTGAAGATCGCCTTGACGGTGGGCGCGGTCATTGTGGTGCTACTTGGGCTTATTGGTGGAGCCGCAGTGTTCCTGCTCAGCCAGTATGGCGCGCCGGGCGCGGCGGCGCTGAAGTTCTGTGATGACCTCAAGACACAGAGCTTTGACAGCGCCTACAGCGGGCTGAGTTCTGACTTGCAGGCCAGGTTCTCAAAGTCCTCCTTTAGCGCGGGTGTGGCATCGCTGGATACCGCCGAGGGGAGAGCTCAGGGTTGTCAGCAGACGCAGGGCAGCAATACCTATGTGTATAGCCTGGGCGCAAGCACGGCGACGGTCGGCGCGCAGATGACGCGCGCGACACAGGGCAACATGACCGGCGCGCTGCATCTGAAGAATCAGAATGGGTCTTGGAAGATCGATAGCATCGATACGTCATTGTTGGGCGTGAACATTGGCGCATTGCAGGCGTCGGGCGCCTTCTGCGCGGCCATGCAGGGCCAGGACTACTCGGCTGCCTACGATCTGCTCGATAGCACGCAGCAAGGGCTGGTCTCGCGCGACGATTTTGTCGCGTCCGGCAAGCTGCATGACACGATCGATGGCTCGATTACGACCTGCGCTCTGGCGAAAGTGCCACAGGGGAATAATGATCAGATCACGCATCTGACCATCCAACTGAATCGTTCCAAACTGGGAGCGCGTACGGGCGATGTGACGCTGAAACTCGACGGCTCCGCCTGGAAGTTGGATGCGACTGATGCGACGCTCAATGGCACCGATCTGCGCCCGCTCGTTCTGGGTGGCACGTTCTGCACGCTCTTCGCGGCGGGCAGCTACGGGGACGCCTATGGGCTGCTCTCGTCGGCAGCGCAAGCCTCCATTACTAAGTCCCAATTCATCACGAGTTTCCAAACGATCAATGGCTATACGGTGAAGTGGTCGTGCGGAGCGCCCGATCTCACAACGTATGTCGTTAACTCGAGTAGCGCATCGGTGGTCATTCCGATTACCGACGCGATTTCTGTGCTGAACTTCAAGGATACGCTGCCCACCAAGGTCGAGTTCGTGCTCGAAAATGGCGTCTGGAAGATTGATGACCTGGTGACGACCTCATAGTCGCGATCAGTGGGTTACCACATAGGGCCGCGCAGGCGAAAAACCATCGAGGGAGCTTCTCAACTTGAGAGACTCCCTCGCGCTCATGGTCGGACGACTCCGTCCGCGTGGAGCAGTTACCTCTTTGAAGCAGCGTCGAGCAGCGCGCGGATCGCGGAGGCGCGCTCGACGGTGAGCGTTCCTTTCGCCTCGGCCAGTGGAACGGTAAGCCGGGCAAGCGCCAGATAGACGTCACGAAGGTCACTCATGTCCGGGCTGGTCTGCGCGGCGGACGCGAGCCAGTCGAGGTGAGCGTGCAGCGTGCCTAGATCGCCTCGGGCAATTGGGCCAGAGAGCGCTGCGGAGGGCGGCATCGCCGCGAGATTCTCCACGGAGGCGCGTACGAGTGGCATCAGCGCCTCACGAGCCAGCGAAGCATCCTCACCGAACGACTCCCAGAGAGCCACCGCCGCGCCGATCAGCGTCACGACGTAATTCGAGGCAAGCACGCCCGCGATGTGATAGGGGATGCGGTCGTTTTCGCTCAGCACAGCGACCTTCCCGCCCAGTGCAATCACCAGTGCGTGAAGCGTCTTGCGCAACACCTCATCGCTCGTCTCCAGCGCCCAGACACAGCCGCGAAGTCGTTCCTGAATCTCTTCCAGGGGCGAGTTGGTCAACGCGCGGGTAAACGTCATCAGCGGATGCAGCGCCGCGACCGCTGCGTCGCGCTCGGTGGCTGCTGAAAGCACGCGCGCGCTCATCGCCCCGCTGAGATGCACGACGCACTGATTGGCTGACCACTGGACGCGCTCGGCGACTGGGATGATCGCGTCGTCGGGCACGGCCAGCAGCACAAGATGGCTGACCGCCGCGACCTCTTCGGGAGTTGTGTACGCCCGGCAGCCCGGAATATGTCGGGCCAGCGCCTCGGCATGCTCCAGATGGCGCGCTGAGACCGCGACGACCGTTCCCTCCGCCGCCGCAATGGCGCGAGCCAGGGCGCCACCGACCGCGCCACTGCCGATGACGCCGATATTGCCAATGTCGCCAAGCGTTGCTACGTAGGCGTCGCGTGCTCCGGCTGGGTCAGGCGTGTTCATGGCATTTCAATCGCTTCGATATGTTCGGCGACCTCTGCCGCGCACCCCCAGGATAGCGTGACACCTGCGCCTCCATGACCGTAGTTGGAGATGAGCCAGTGTCCCGGCGTGGGCGATTCGCGCTCGAGCCGCACGTCTGCGCGCACTGGGCGCAGACCAATCTTCACCTCCAGAATGTCGTCCGGGGTGAGGCGCGCAAACTCCGGCGCTAACGCGGCGCAGCGGCGAATAATGGCCTGTACCTCTTCATTGTCAATCTTCTGCTTAATTTCGTCGTCGGTGATGCTATCGTCGGCGATGGCAGTCCCACCGAGGATGATGTCATTACCACGCGGAACAATGTACGTCAGCTTCCCCGACGCGTATGGATTCGTCGTTGGTCCATGGTCATCTATTAGCACGCGGGTGAATCCGTTCTGCCTGACACGTACCACCTGCCCTCGGGTTGGCCTGAACGAGGCGTCATGATCCAGCTCGCGCGCGCCCAGGCCGGTACAGTTCACCACGACATCGCAGATCGTGAAGGCTTCCGAGAGGTCGTGAACCGTTCTGTCTTCGACGATCACGCCGCCAGCGGCCTCGAAGCGGGAACGCAGATAGTCCAGATAGATTGAGGTGTCTATGACCGGTGCATCGAAGACAAACCCGTCGGTATAGCCAGCGGGTAGCTCTTCAGGGCGCGCATGATCGACGCCAGGCACACTGGCTTTCCACCACGGCCCCTCGGGGTCGGGCTCCGCTAGCAGTTCGAGCACATTTCGCCGAATCACGCCGGTTCCGGGCGCGTCCATCAAGTCACCAAACACTTTATAGGCTATCGCGCCCCACTTCACCGCACGATCGTTGGATCCGGCGTCATAGGGGTACCAGACTGCGGCGGCGATGTTCGATGTGGTGTTTGGCGGAACCTTGCGCGCCCAAATGATGACGCGCCGCTGGCCCTGGTTCGGCTGCCGCTCGATAAGGCGGATTGCTGTTGTCAGGCCGGAAACGCCACATCCAAGCACCAGCACATCGGTTCTATCTGTGTCCGTCGAAACCATCTGCGTGCCCTTCCACCATCAGCATGTTCTGTCCGGTCGTAACCTGTGCGTCGTCATCATACACCGAGCCGCGTAGATTCGCACATGGGTGGAAGGCAATCTTTGGAGGGCATGATGTGTAGGCGGCTAATCGGCTGACCAAAAGGGGATGTGGCAGTTCCGAAAGCGCCGGTTAGCCCAGATATTCGCGCAGTAGCCGACTCGACTGTGGATGGCGTAGCTTGCGGATGGCGCGCTCCTCGATCTGGCGCACGCGCTCGCGGGTGACTTTCAGTCGGCGTCCTACCTCTTCGAGCGTATGGTCCTGATCGTCGATTAGACCGAAGCGCAGCTCGATGACTTCGCGCTCCCGCTGGGTGAGATTATTGAGCACGCGGTAGACCTCTTCGCGCAGCAGGCTTCGGTCGGTGGATTCGACGGGGCCGGGCTGATGCTGATCTTCGATGATATCGCCGAGGGAATTCTCTTCTTCCTCCGAGAGTGGCGCGTCGAGCGAGAAGACCTTTTCCGCCCAAACCAGTAACTCACTCACCCGGTCGCCGGTGATCCCCAGCCGCTCACCGATTTGCTCAGCGCTTGGCTCGCGCCCAAGTTCCTGATAGAGCTGGCGGGTAGTGCGTTTGACCCGCATGACTTCTTCCATGATGTAGACGGGCAGGCGAACGGCGCGCGTTCCTTCGAGAATAGAGCGGGTAATAGCCTGTTTTATCCACCAGGTCGCATAGGTCGAGAAGCGGAAACCGCGGTCCGGGTCGAACTTCGTGACGGCGCGAATCAGACCGATATTACCCTCGCCGACGAGGTCTTCGAGTGCCATGCCCTGGCCCACGTAGCGCTTGGCAATGCTCACCACTAGCCGCAGATTGGCTTCGATAAGATGATTGCGCGCGTCGCGGCTGCCGAGCCTGATACGATGCGCAAGCGACAATTCATCTTGGGCCGAGAGCAGAGGAATCCTGGAGATTTCGCGCAGATACAGCCGTAAGCTATCGCTCTGCGCCAGATTACTCAGGTCGGATGTATCTGCCTCAGTCGTTGTGTCGCGGTCGCGGTTGCGTTCTGCTTGGCTTGCGGCCCTGGCAGCCTCGTAAGCCGCTGCTTGTTCGTCCATTGCCATGACTGTGTCCGTTCACTTCCGACGTCTGCGGGCGCAGTATAGCACTGGCGCCGATGCCGCGCAAGTTTGGGGGGCAGGTACTACGCTGCCTGGTACTACTGGATAGATGACCACATAGATGGCTGCATCACCGATCTACAGACCGATGCCGCTGTATACACTATGTCTGTGCTGTGCAAAGACGCCAGCATACGAGCATGGTACCGCGTATTTCAGACGTTGTCGAGAGGCCATACCAGTTCGTGTTACCCCTGAAGTACCCGTGTATCCTGTTGACGCCGTAGGCTGTCCCCTGGCAGAATCTGCCAGCAATTGCCGGGCCAATTCCGTGCGGCGTATACTGGACTATCCCCGTTCACAATCATGTTCATACGAGGCTCCGGGCAACGAAGCGAGGAGTGGCGCCGATGACGGATGATGATCGTACCCCAGCGCACAACATGGCCGACTACGACGAAGAGCGGCGCACGTTCCGATGGCAGGTGGCCGACGACTACAACTTCGCGATGGATACGATTGGCCACTGGGCAGAGGACGCCGACAAGCTGGCGATGCTCTGGATTGGCCATGATGGCAGGGAAGAACGCTACACCTTCGCCGAATTCGACGAACAGAGCAGCCGCGCCGCCCATGCGCTCAAGACGCTGGGCATACAGAAGGGCGAGCGCGTGTTGCTGATGCTGCCGCGCGTGCCGGAGTGGTGGGAGGTGATGCTGGGCCTGATGAAACTGGGCGCGATAGGCATCCCCTGCACCACCCTGCTCACCCCTAAAGACATCCAGTATCGCGCCGAGATTGCCGAGGCGGTGGCGCTGATTACCGATCAGGCTGGGGCCGCGAAACTGGCGCAGGTGCGCGAGCAATGCCCGACTATTCGCACGGTGATGGTGGTGGATGAGCCTGGCGCCGAGTGCCCGGAAGGCTGCGTTGGCTATCATCCTGCGGTAGATGTGGAGGCGCTGACATGGTACGACCGCGTGACCACCAGTAGCGATCCCTGCCTGATCTACTTCACCAGCGGCACTGTTGGCTATCCCAAGATGGTGTTGCATACCCACGCCAGTTATCCCGTCGGTCATACCGCCGTGACTGGTCGGTACTGGCTCGATCTCGGCCCGGATGATCTGCACTGGAACTTGTCTGAGATGGGTTGGGCCAAGGCGGCCTGGAGCAACTTCTTCGGCCCGTGGGGCAATGGCGCGGCGCTCTTCATTCAGGATGCGCGCGGCAAGTTCGACGCCGCCGAGACGCTGGCGCTGCTCCAGCGCTATCCCATTTCAACCTTCTGTGCGCCGCCAACGGCCTATCCCCTGCTCGTGCAGCAGGATCTTTCCAGCGTCAAATTTCCGGCGCTCCGACACTGTGTGGGGGCCGGCGAGCCGCTCAACCCCGAGGTGATCGATTCCTGGCGCGCGGCAACCGGGCTGACCATCCACGACGGCTACGGCCAGACAGAAACCGTGCGGCTCTGCGGCAACTTTCCGGGTATGGAGGTACGCCCCGGCTCGATGGGCAAGCCCTCGCCAGGCTTCGAGATAGCGGTCGTGGACAACGACGGGCAGGAGGCTGGCCCCAATCAGGAGGACGATATCGCCGTGCGTGTGCGGCCCGAGCGGCCGCTCGGCCTCTTTCGCGCGTACTGGCGCAATCCTGAAGCGATGGAGCGATCCTTCAAGGGTGACTGGTCCCTTACCGGCGACCGCGCCTACCGCGATGCCGACGGCTATTTCTGGTTCGTGGGACGCGCCGACGATGTTCTCCTCTCCGCGGGCTAGCGAATTGGCCCGTTCGAGGTGTAGAGCGCGCTGGTGGAACATCCTGCCGTTATCGAGTCGGCAGTGGTCGCCAGCCCAGACGCTGTCCGTGGCGAGATCGTCAAAGCGTTCGTGATTCTCGCGCCAGGCTGCGCGCCGAGCGATGAACTGGCCACTGAGCTGCAGGAACACGTGCAAAACAGTGACTGCTCCCTACAAGTATCCTCGCGAGATTGAGTTCGTCACTGAACTGCCCAAGACGATCAGCGGCAAGATTCGGCGGGTGGAGCTGCGCGAGCGCGAGCGGCAACGCAAAGCATCAGGGGGATGAACTATCCAGCGGCATAACGCTCTTGACGGAGAGTGGATACCGCCCTACACTAGACTAGAAGCAGCATGCGACCATCAGCGGCGATGGGACGCTAGAATGAAGGCGAGAGCGATATGGGCGCTGATACATCACCTGAGACAAAGACCACACCAGAAAAGGTGTATGTCAAAATCCCAAAGGCCGGGCCGGGTCAGGGATACAAAGCGCCCAAGAACTATCAACACCCCCTCTTCGACTCGCTTTCGAAGGTAGTCATTGTCCTCCTGTGCGCCGCGCTCCCGCTCGCCACAGGCGTCATCTTCGCTATGATTCTTGGCAACTCGGAGATTAGCCGCACCCAGTTCCTCTGGCTCTGGATCCCCATGATCGTGCTGATCGAGGGCATCGCGATTCTGGTCGCTATCGGCGTGGGGCGCGAGGCGCTCGGCGTCTCTGGAACCCGCCGCTGACTCCCTAGCCATCCTGCTGCTGCAAGTCCCCTGGCACATGCTGGGGGATTTTTGTTGCCCTCGTTTCGCAACCCGTCATGGTCCGCGCTGGTTGATTTGTGTAGTCCCTTGTATCTGAAAAGTTCGTGTAGTATGGCACTATGAGACGCCACATCTGGGCGCGACAGGCCGGTAATCCCTCGGTCCCGTGAGGCCGTAGAAGAGCATGGGTCGTCGCGCCCTTCGCCCCGATGAGTCCGAACAGTTGCCAGGGCCAGGAGTCTCCTGAGCCCGTATCTTGCAAGGCCGGGCCATGGTGGGTAAGACGAAAGAGCAAGGGAGAACCGATGAGCGCGTCGGGGGGCGTAGTCGTTGGGATTGACATCGCCAAAGCAGCCTTGGATGCGGCCGTCCGCCCGAGCGGTGAAGAACGGCATCGCGCCAACGACACTGCAGGGATCGCCGAACTGGTTGCATGGCTGCAGCTGCTCGGTCCACAGGTGATCGTCGTCGAAGCCACCGGCGGGTATGAGGCAGCCCTGGTGGCGGAGCTGGGGATCGCTGGTCTGCCGGTGGCCGTCGTCAATCCCCGTCAAGTCCGCGATTTTGCCCGTGCGACGGGGCGCTTGGCCAAGACCGACCGACTCGACGCGCAGGCGCTGGCCCACTTTGGCCAGGCTGTGCGCCCCACCCCACGCCCGTTGCCCGACAAAGAGGCGCAGGCGTTGGCGGCGCTGGTCGAGCGTCGACGCGCAGGTCGTGGCGATGCGCACGGCGGAAGAAAACCGCCTGGGAGCAACGCGGGTGGCGGCTGTGCGCGCGCGTATCCAGGCGCATTTGGAGTGGTTGGAGACCGATCTGCGAGCGGTCGACGAGGACTTGCGCCAGCGGTTGCGCGCCAGCCCGCTCTGGCGCGAGCAGGATGACCTGTTGCAGAGCGTGCCGGGGATCGGTCCCATTCTCTCGCTGACGTTGCTGGCGGAGTTGCCCGAGCTGGGGCGGCTGTCCCACGGGCAGATCGCCGCGCTGGTCGGCGTCGCCCCGCTCAATCGCGATAGCGGCACGCTGCGTGGACGACGCGCGGTCTGGGGCGGGCGGCGAGCCGTGCGGACGGCGCTGTACATGGGCACGCTGCGCGCCACTCGCTGTAATCCCGTCATTCAGGCGTTCTACGAGCGCCTTCTGGCCGTGGGTAAAGCCAAGAAGGTGGCCCTGGTGGCCTGTATGCATAAGCTGCTCACCATCCCATCCTCAACGCCATGGTCAGGCGACAGACCCCCTGGCAGGCTCAGGCGGCCTGAGCCTGCCAGGGGCAGACATCCGTCGTCACAGTTGCTCTTGTCTGCATAGCGGGTTAATTGGTATATTGTATACATTATCTGACGGCCCACAGGTGAGAGGAGCTTCCAATGCCGGTTCCAGTGTCTGCGACGCCACTCACACGGCGTTGCCTTTCCGACGACGCCTATGCCCAACTGCGGGACTGGATAATCGATGGCACATTGGCGCCTGGTGAGGCGCTACGCGATGAAGCGCTGGCGGATGCGCTGGGGATGAGCCGCACACCCGTGCGTGATGCGCTGCAGCGGCTGGAAAACGAGGGATTGGTCGTCACCAGCTCTACCCGGCGCACGTCGGTCAGCCCGGTCACACTGAAGCAGGCGCGCGAGATTTATCCGATCACCGTCGCGCTTGAAGCGCTCGCGCTGCGCCTGGCCCTGCCAACGATCGATGAGGCCGCGCTCGATGCGATGAAGGTTGCCAACGCGGAACTGGCTGACGCGCTGGCCAGTGGCGACGCGAACGCCGCGACGCTGGCCGACGAGGCGGTACATAGCGGCTTCATCGCGTGTTGTGGCAACGATGAGTTGAAGACGACCCTGGCGGACTTGAAGGCAAAGGTGCGGCGTCTGGAGTGCGCTTTCTGGGGCTGGGCAGACCGCACACCATCACTCCGAGATCATGAGGAGTTGATCGCGGCGCTGGCGGCGCGCGATGGCGCGTTGGCGGACCGCGTGTTGGCTAGGAACTGGGATCGTGGCCTGGCATGGATAACGCCTCAGGCGACACAGGCACGCTGATCCGCGAATCTGGCGACTGGTGTCTGTTGGGAGGGAGAATCGGCGGTGCGTACCGTAGTTCGCGAGTACAGCGTCTTATTCGCGCTGGCGCTCATCTGGGGCGCGTCATTTCTGTTTATCAAGATCGGTGTCGAGGAGGTTTCGCCCGCGACCGTCGTCGCTGGACGGTTGACGGCGTCGGTTATCACGCTTGGCATCATCGTCGCCATCCGTCCCCGCCTGGTCAAGGGCTGGTATCGGTACTGGCGGCTCGGCATTATTACGGCCATCTTTAACATTATCATTCCGTTTCTGCTCATCTCCTGGGGCGAGACGCGCATCGCAAGCGGCACCGCCTCGATTCTTAACGCGACGACACCCTTATTTATCGTGATTTTCGCCAGCTGGTGGATTGGGCCCGGACACGAGAAGTTGTCGTTTGGCCGCGTGTTGAGTGTGCTGGTAGGGTTCGTTGGTGTCGCTGTGACGATTGGTCCGTCGGCGATCGATGTCGTGGGACACGGCTCCAACGGGCTTATTGGCGAGGTGGCCGTGCTCATCGCCGCCGCCTCATACGGCATCGGTGGATTACTCAGCCGTCGCTTCGCAGGCTCGGCGCAACTGGTTGGTCCGATCTCTACCCAGGTTCCCGCACTCATCCTGAGCCTGGTGGTCGCTGCCGTATGGAGTCCGCCGACGCATCTGCCCTCGCTCAAAGTGATTGGCGCGATTGCGATACTCGGCGCGCTTGGGACGGGTGTGGCCTATCTGCTCTACTTCTGGCTCATCTACCATGTCGGCCCAACGCGCACCTCGCTCGTCACCTACCTGCTGCCCTGCACGGCGCTCATCTGGGGCGCGCTGCTCCTGAACGAGCACATCACCTGGAACGCTATCGCCGGGCTGGCGCTGGTGCTGCTGGGCACGATGCTGACCAACGGCACACTTACCGCGCTCTTTCGCCGCAAGCAACGCCGCCCCGCCGAGCCTGCTGCCGACGACGGCGCCAGTGAGGTTGGCGCGCTCAGGCCAGTGGCCGACTGACCATCATCCGCTCCCTGTTACACACCCGCTGGCGATTGCCCAGCCAAAGGATAGAACGTATGGCTCGCGTTTCATTACGTGCCCAGGTTGACCAGCGCATCGTTCAAGCCACCGAGCAGCCCAGATTGGCGGTCGCTACGGTACCGCTGAGCCGCGTCTATGGCGCGCTGGCGCTGGGCCTCGTCTGCATTTCCTTCTCGGCCATCTTCACGCGCCTGGCGCAGACCCCTGGCACGGTCTCCGCTGTGTATCGGGTAGGGATCGCGGCGGTCTTGCTCGCCCCGCTCTTCTTGCGCAATATGAGCCGTGGCAAGGTCGTACTTGGGTGGCGGATATGGCTGCTGGCCGCGGCCGCCGGAGTCTTTTTCGTACTGGACCTGGCCTTTTGGAATACCTCGCTCTTCCTGACGAACGCGGCCAATGCCACGCTGTTGGGGAATGACGCGCCGATTGTCGTGGGGCTTGTGGCGCTGCTGGTATTTCGCGAGCGTCTGCGCATCTCCTACTGGCTTGGTCTGGCAATTGCCCTCTGTGGCATGGGGATTATCGTCGGGCTTGATCTCTTTCGCGGGTCGGGACTCGGCGTTGGGGATCTTTTGGCCATGCTGGCGGGATTTTTCTATGCCTTCTACATGCTGGTGATTCAGCGGGTGCGCGTCTGGATGGATACGCTCTCGTCGCTTTGGATTTCGACGGTCGTGGGAACGGTGCTGCTGTTTGCGCTCAATCTGGCGCTGGGACGGGCAATGTGGGGATTCACATCCTCCCAGTACCTCTATTTGCTTGCCCTTGGCGTCGTCTCGCAGGTGGTGGGATATCTCGCCATCAACTATGCCCTGGGGCATCTGCCTGCCTCGGTGGTCTCGCCCACACTGCTCGGTCAGCCAGTATTGACGGCGCTGCTGGCTGCCCCGTTTCTGAGCGAATTCTTAGAGCCGCGCCAGATTGTCGGTGGGGCGGTGGCGCTGCTGGGCATCTTTCTCGTCAACCGCAGCGTGAATCGGTGAACTTCCAGCTACTTCACCCGGACCCGTAGCAGCCCCGGCGCCAGCGCCACGACGGCCAGCGTCGCGACGATGCAGGCGACGCCACCGCTGACGACTGAGAACATGGGCGTGGTGAGGCCTGCCACAATGCCCGACTCGAACTGGCCGAGCATCGGCCCGCCGATGACAAACATGGCGTTGACCGCGCTGATCCGGCCACGGAACTCATCCGGCGTCGTCATCTGGACGATCAGGCCGCGCAGCACCATGCTCACCATGTCCGCTGCGCCCGCGCCCGCCAGGAAGAGCGCCGAGAGCAGCAATGGTCCGGTGGAGACGCCGAACGCGATGATGCAGATGCCCCAGCCGATGATGGCGACCGCAACGCCAAGTCCCTGCTGTCGGATGCGCCCGATACGCCCGGTGAATGGCGCGAGCGCCACGGCGCCGATAGAGGTTGACGCCTGCAGAACCCCCAGGCCAGCCGCGCCAGTATGGAGGATTGCGACGGAATAGACGGGCAAGAGCGCGCGCGGCGAGCCAAAGAAAGTAGCGAAGAAGTCGAGCGAGAGCACCGCGAGAATGATAGGGTGCATCCGCAGGAAGCGCATGCCGTCAACGAGCGCGCCCAATCCGGCCTGCGCGCGCTTCTCCGCCGGAACACGTGGCGCCATCATCACGAAGAGCGACCCCAGGACGACGAAATAGGAGAAGACGTCGATCCAGTAGGTGTTCGCCAAACCGACCCATGCGATGATGAATCCACCAGCCGCCGAGCCAACGACAAACGTCAGCTGCATCAGCACCATGCTGATTGAGAGGGCATCGGCCATCTGCTCGCGCGGCACAAGCGTCGGGATGATTGCCTGACGTGTGGGGAACTCGAATGATGAGGCGACGGCTGCCAGCAAGACAATCGCGTAGATAAGGCCGACGTTGATCGCGCCCATCCGAGTAGTGACGGCAAGGATCGCGGAGAGCGAAGCGAGAATCGTATTGACGATGATGAGCAGCCGCCGCCGATCATAGGCATCGGCGACGACGCCGCCCACCAGCGAGAAGATCAATCGCGGTATCGCCTGAACCAGCCCGATGATGCCGAGCGCCAACGCCGAATTGGTGAGTTGATAGACCTGCCACGCGACCGCGACGACCTGAATCTGCGTCCCTGCCGCCGAAATCAGCTGTCCCCAGAAAAGCAGCGAGTAGTCGCGGTTGCGCAGCACCTGCCACGCGCTACCCCGGCGCGCGCCCGACGGCTCCAACGGTGGCTCGGCGGAGGCGTCGGCCACGTTCCCAAGTGGCTCGTCAGGCGAAGGCGTGACCGGCGTTCTCTCGTTGGATGTGGATGTCATGGACCGGAGCCAACTCCTGAGGTACTACTGGCGTCTGCGCGCTGATGGTTAGCAAAAGGCCCGAAGCGAACTGCCTCGGGCCAGAGCATGAGTGAGTTGTGGTGCGCGGGGGGAGTGGCAACGTCCTATTGTCCCACAGGGCTGCCCCTGCAGTATCGTGGGGGCTGGAGGGCTTAACGACCGTGTTCGGGATGGGAACGGGTGTGTCCCCTCCGCTCTAGTCACCAATCCCCCCGCGTCTCACAACTCGCGAGTGACAAGCTAGACTATAACGGACATCCCCGGACGCTGTCAAGCCTTTTGGACCCGTACCATCAAAACTGCGACCGACAGCGGCCCCTCACGTGGCCACTTGACACGAAGTGAGTGTCGTGCTATATTCCCCGCACGTACGAATAAGACAGTACGTCGAGGTCGCCGCTGGGACGAGTGACGGAGACGGGGAGCGACTATGGATGATTCAGGGGCTGCTGAGCAGCACGAGACAGAAGCGCTTCCAGACAGTGTGCCAGTGAGCATGCCAGACCTCCCGCTCTCGCGCGATGTTGATACGCCGCAGCAGATGAAGGCGCTGGCTGACCCAGTTCGCCATCGCATCCTGGGCATTATTCAGAGTAGACCCGCGACGGCCAAGCAGATTGCGGACCGGCTCAAAATACCGCCAGGCACAATCGGCCATCACTTGCAGGTGCTCGAGTCCGCAGGGCTGGCGCAGGTGGTTGCGCGGCGGCTGGTGCGTGGCATCGTCGCCAAGTACTATACCCGGACAGCGCGCATCTTCACGTATAACTTCCCCGATGTTGTCACCGGTAAGGTACCGGCGCTGGTGCGATTTCTGACCGATGCCCGCGATGAACTGGCGGAGACGCTGGTAGATGGCGTCCCGGAGGCGCTGGTAAAGACGGCGTTTCCACACGCGCGCCTGACCGCAGAGCGCTATGCATACTTTGAGCGGCGGTTGACGGACCTTGTTGAAGAGTTTATCGCCGAGCCTGCGACAGGCGAAGGTACGGTGTTTAGTCTCTCGGTCGCGTTGTTTCAGTCGCCCCCGTATTTGCAGGATGGGCCACTGCCAGAGCAATCGAAATCCGATGATGATAGAGACGTGAGCAGCAAAGAGGACGATGCATGACCACATCCGCGATGCCAGCCGAACAACCGCGCGCGACACGTCCCGAGCGGCTCTGGCGCAACCGTAGCTACATGTTGCTCTGGAGCGGTCAGGCGGTCTCGACGATAGGCACGGAGATATCGACCGTCGCCTTCCCGCTGCTGGTGCTGTTCGTGACGAACTCACCAGCCCAGGCCGGACTGATGGGCGCTGTGCGGGCGCTTCCCTACCTGTTTTTCAGCCTGCCCGCTGGCGCGCTGGTGGATCGGTGGGACCGCAAGCGCGTGATGATCATCTGCGACGCCGGGCGTGCAATCGCGATGGGCAGTATCCCTGTGGCCCTGGCATTGAATCATCTCAGCCTGGCGCAGCTCTACGTTGTGTCGGCGGTGGAAGGGTCGCTCTTTGTCTTCTTCAATATCGCGGAGGTAGCCTGTCTGCCGCGGGTTGTCTCGAAAGAGCAGTTGCCCGCGGCCACCGCGCAAAATGCCGCGACCGACGGAACAGCCGCCCTGGTTGGTCCCGCGCTGGGCGGTGCGCTCTTCGGTCTGCATGCGCTGTTGCCATTCGTCGCCGATGCCGTATCGTACGCCGTCTCGGTCGTGACGCTCTTCTTCACTCCCGCGCGCTTCCAGGGAGAGCGAACAGCCGAGACCCGCCGTTCCTTACGGAAAGAGATCGCCGAGGGGCTTGCGTGGCTCTGGCATCAGCCGCTCATACGATTTATTGCCGTGCTGACGGGCGTCACCAACATCCCAGGACTCGTGCTCATCATCATTGTCGTCGCGCAAGACCAGATGCACGCATCGTCTCTAGTGGTTGGCCTGATTTTCACGATTGGCGGCATTGGCGGCATCATCGGCGCGGTCATCGCGCCGTGGGTGCAGAAGCGGGCGCGCTTTGCCACGGTTATCATTAGTATGATGTGGCTCTGGACGCTGCTTTTCCCGCTCTATGCGCTGGCGCCCAACCCGATCTGGCTGGGTATCGTCGTGGCGACGGCATTTGTGAGCAGTCCCGTGTATAACGTCGTGCAGATGAGCTATCGCCTGGCGCTCATCCCAGACGAGCTTCAGGGGCGGGTGAATAGTGTCTTTCGCCTGATCGCCTTCGCCGGGCAGCCCATCGGCCTCGCGGTGACAGGCTTCCTGCTCGAAGCGTTCAACCCATTGGTGACGGTGCTCGCCTTCATGGCGCTCCAGGCGTTTGTGAGCATACTCGCGACGATCAACCCCCACGTACGCAACGCGAAGCCGCTCTCGGAACTTGCGCCTGCCGAGTAGGCAGGAGTGAGGGGCACTTGGCAAGTGAGTGGGCGCTATGTGGTAGGCAGCGCATCGACCAAAGCGCTCAGAAATAGCTCGACATCGGTGACGAGGCCCATCACCTGCGCGCTGCCCCGGTCGGCCAACTTGGTGACGACGGCGGGATTGATATCCACCACTACGGTGCGCACCGAGGCAGGCAGCAGGTTGCCGGTAGCGATGGCGTGGAGCATCGAGGCGGCCATGATCGCGACCTCCACGCCTCGCGCTGCCTCGCGCATTTTCCCCTGAGCCGCGACACTATCGGTGATGACGCCGGGCATTGGCCCATCATCGCGGATCGAGCCAGCAAGCACCAGAGCGACGCCATGATCCAGCGAGGCGGCGACGATACCATCGCCGAGCAGCCCTGCCTCATGCGCTGCTTCGAGCGATCCGAGCGAGCGTACCTTGTTAATGGCGCGCAGGTGGTTGCGATGGCCATGCTCCACCGGCTCGCCCGTTTTGAGGTCCACCCCCAGCGAGGTGCCAAACATCGCGGCCTCCACGTCGTGGGCCACGATGGCATTGCCGCCAAAGATCACCTGCACGTAGCCGCGCCGGATCAGCTCGGCGACCGAACCACGCGCCGCTGTGTGGACAATGGCCGGGCCAAGCACCCAGAGGATTTTGCCGCCGCGCGGCCTTGCGGCAATCATCGCCGAGGCCACGTCGCGGATGGCGAGCGCCTTGGCGCGTTCGGATGAGACTGGGCTTTGCATGAAGCCGAACGCCTCACGCTGGCGGGGACGCTCCTGTGCCTCCACACGGACACCCTCGTAGCCAACTACCACCGCATCGCCAACGCGCACCTCATGCATCGGCGTGGTGTGTGCTGATTTCGCGTCATGATCGATCACGATGGCGACATCCATCTCGATGTTCGCGACAGGGAGCCATTCACCATCCACACGCACCGCGGTCGGCAGATTGGTGGTGGAGTAGAAGTCGTCGGGTAGCACTCCTGGCTGCGTCACCGGCGTCGTGCGCGCATTCTGGACCTCAGCCAGGTCGGCGCCAAGGCGTTGCAACTCAGGGATGAGGTCGTCGAGCATCCGCTGGCTCTCGGCGGACACCTCGATACGGGCATAGCTTGTCTCGGTCTCGCTCTGGCCGATACGCATCTCGCGAACGTGGAAGTGCGCGCCCGCCTCTTCGATGGCGCCCCAGACGCGCGGCAGAACGAATGAATCGATGATGTGCCCCCGTAGCTCGATCTCCGCGCTGACCATGTCCACTCCTATCCACCGTGAGTCGCCAGAACTATGGCGCATTGCCTGCGATGCCTATGGTTGACCGCAATGAAATGCACTCATCAAGTGTAGCACGCGGAAGGAGTGGACACTTTTCGTGGTTATTTCTGGCGCGAGCCGTGGTACAATAGCGTCCTGAAAGCATAACGGCATGGATGGACTGAGCGGAGGCGACATCGTGCAGCGGAAACGATCTGAGAGCAGCAACGGCGCGGCAATCAAGACAGCCACCCCATCGGTGAAGCGAGCGCCGTCGAAAGCGACGACGGCATCCAGGGCGCAGCGAAGCGACGGAGCGACGACTGCAGTGCGCCAGCGACAGGCCGCCGAGCCACATCGGGATTTACTATCATGGCGCAAAGAGTTTCCCATTCTTCAGCGCAAGACCTATCTCAACAGTTGCTCGCTCGGCGCGCTCTCGACCCGCTCGATGGCAGGTATGGCCCGCTTCCAGGAACTCTGGAACGAGTATGGAGCCTCCGCATGGTATAAGCTGTGGGTGGGCGAGATTGCCGAGGTGCGCGAGAAGTTCGCGCGGATTATCGGCGCCAAGCCCCATGAAGTCGCCATCGCACCCAATGTCTCTGCCGCGCTCAGCGAAATCGCCACGGGGCTTGATCTGGGCGACCGCAACCGCATCGTCATGGCCGATCTCGATTTCCCGACGCTGGCATATCAGTGGATGGCCAAGCAGCGGCTGGGCATCGAAGTGGACTTCGTTGAGAGTCCTGACCGTATGACCATGCCCACCGAGCGTCTTATGGAGGCGATAGATAGTCGGACCGGCCTCGTCGCGACATCGCGCGTCTTCTACCTCAGCGGCTATATCCAGGACATCGCGACGCTGACACGCCACGCGCACAAGCAGGGCGCGCTGGTTCTGATAGACGACTATCAGGCCACCGGTCAGATTCCAATCGATGTGAAGGCGCTGGATATCGATTTCCTGGTGACTGGCACGCTCAAATGGCTGATGGGCGGTCCCGGTCTGGCCTTTATCTACGTGCGCGAAGACCTGATTCAGAAGGTGCGTCCTAGCGTTACCGGTTGGTGGGGGTCGCGCGATATGTTCGAGTTCCGCACGGGCGTCTTCGAGTATCGTGACGACGCGCAACGGCTAGAGGCGGGCACTCCCGCTGTCGCCCCGATTTTCGCGGCAAACGCCTCGCTCGATATCGTGCTGGAGGTCGGCGTTGAGCGGATTCGCGAGCGCACACGCTGGTTGGCCGATGACCTCGTCCGGCGCATTCAGGAGCGTGGTTGGAAGCTGCTTAGTCCGGCGGACGGCGCGGTCCGCAGTTCCATTGTGATGCTGAGCATGGAGCGCCCCGAAGAGCTGGTGAGCAGCCTGGCGCAACGTGGCATCATTGTGGATTCGCGTCCGGGGCGGCTACGCATCTCGCCGCACTTCTACAATACCGTCGAGGAAAACGAGTTGATCGTCACGGCGCTCGATGAATTACTGGCCGCTCGCGCTTAGGAGGGAAGCGGGCAACTGGTAGTTTGTCGATAAGGAGGGCGGCATGACTCTGATTGTGCGCGAGGCGGATGTCCGGGCTGTCCTGACCATGTCTGTTACGATGCGTGTGCTCGATGCCGCTTTTCGTCGGCAGGCGGCAGGTGAGGCGCGCAATCAGCCGCGAAGGCGCGTCGTGCTCCCCGAGGGGCGCGGCGTGTTGCATGTGTTGGCCGCCTATGTGCCGGGAACGCCAGGCCATCCAGAGATGGATGGTCCTGGTCTGGTTGGCCTGAAGGACTATAGCGCCATCGCGGGGAAGGTGCGTTTCCTCATCCAGCTCTTCTCGGCGGAGGACGGGCGACTGCTGGCGCTGATCGAGGCGGACCTCCTGGGTCAGATGCGCACTGGCGGGGCGTCAGGCGTGGCGACGCGCTACATGGCGCGTCCCGATGCGCGTGTCGTCGGGCTTATCGGCGCGGGTGGCCAGGCGCACACACAGGCGCTAGCGATGTCTGAAGCGCGGCCCGTCGAAAAATTCCTGGTCTACGCGCGTTCTATTGAGCGAGCGCATGACTTCTGTGAAGCTTTGGCGGCGGAGACTGGCGTCATGTGCGTTCCAGTCGAGGCGGCTGAACAGGTGGTGCGCGAGGCCGATATCGTCGTCACCGCGACGACGGCGCACGATCCTGTGGTGCTGGGCGCTTGGCTGCAACCGGGCCAACATCTCAACGTCATGGGATCGAACTGGGCGCATCGCCGCGAGGTAGATGGCGAGACGGTCCGGCGGAGCGATGTCGTGGCGGTGGATGCCCGCGATCAGGCGGAGATCGAGGCGGGTGACCTGCTGCTGGCGGCGCAGTCTGGCGATTTCGCGATGGGGCGTGCGGTCGAGCTGAGTGAAATTGTGGCGGGCAACGTGGTTGGCCGCCCGAACGCGGAGGCGATTACCCTCTTCAAGTCGCTCGGTATTGGGCTTGAAGATGTAGCGGTCGCCGGGTGGGTCTATGCGCTGGCGCGCGAGCGCGGGCTAGGGCAGGAGATCGAGCTGCTGCCGTAATGATCGAATTCGTATGGCGTGGGCAGTGGCACCTTCATGAGAACTGGGGATGGATGCATGAGACTGGGTCTGTGGCGGGTCGGTGCGTTTGGCCTGATGGCCATCTTGCTCGCGCTGGCAGGTTGTGGAACGGTGGCAGCAAATCAGTGGCAGAACATCGGCCCGGCGAATGCGCAGATCAATACGCTGGCGTCTGATCCTCATATTCGCGGCATCATCTTCGCGGGCGGTAGCGACGGCACAACATATCTGGCGCGCGGCGACAAGTCGGGCGTTTTTGTGACGAGCGAGCACAGCCCTGGGCATGGCCCGATCAATGTTGTCTTCCCCAATCCCTTCACCAACGGAGCCGTCTACGCGGGTACTGCTGGCGGCTTCTATGCCAGCGGCGACTATGGCAATAATTACACGGCGCGCAATAGTGGACTCCCTGCCGGGGCGAGTGTGACCGCGATTACCACAGGCGCCGATGCGACGACGCTATATATCAGCGTTGCGGGCAAGGGATTCTTTTCGAGCGCCGACGGTGGAAAAAGCTGGAAAGCCGTCGTTCCGTCAACGGCGGCTGAGTCATTGCCAACCAATGCGGTGGTGCAGGCGATGCTGTGGGATAGCGTAACGAAGGCGCTCTACGCGGCGGTCTCGGATGCTGGTAATGGCGTCTACGTGTCTCACGATGCTGGCGCAAGCTGGCTCAAGGATGGTGACGGCTTGCCCCCCAAGACCGATGCCTACGCCTTGCTGGATGTGGCATTTGGCGTTCCCGGATCCTCGGGGCCAACGCTCTACGTCGGAACCTCGGCAGGCGTCTACGCCCGTTCAAGTGGCACGGCTAGCTGGAAAGCGGTCAACACTGGCCTGCCGACGGGAACGGTGTACTCGCTGGCGACCTACTTTGCCACGCCTGGGCTGCTCTATGCCGGGACGGCGCAGACGGTGTATTCCAGCACAGATGGCGGCCAGCACTGGGCTATGGTCGCGGGCGGCCTGGCGCATGACATTCCCGCAATTGTCGTGGTGCCTGGCCAGAACACTCCCACGGTGACGTTCGTCGCGGCTGGGCAGATCGCACGCTATCCTGCCGTGGCGGGCGGCGATGGGGGCATCCTTGGTACGCTGGTGGTCATCGTGATCATTGGGGCAGCCGCCTGGTTTGTCCTGGCGCGCTATCGGATCGTGCCGAGCCTTCCTGAAATCCGCAGACGGCTCACACGGCGCGGAGTGAGCTAGCGTAGTCCCCAATCGGCCGGGGTAGGCGAGAGGGGACCCACGCGATAGACCAGCATTTATGTGCTGATCGTGCGGCTCAGGAGCCTTGCTTCACCTCGGTAATCTCATCGGCGACCAGGCCATGTGCCCGACGGTGTACCTCGGCCGCTGCCTCGGCATTGGGAGCTTCGACCAGGCAGAATACTCTCCCTGTGCCCTCATCGAACCAATACTGAAGGTAGCGCACATCGAATTGCTCTTGCGTCGCGAGATCGGCCTCGTGCGCGCCCTTGACAGCCTCGGCTGTTAGCCCTTCTACATGCTTATGAATGTCCATGTACAGTGGCATCTCCAGATTTCCCTTTCTGTTTTGCCTGGCGATGCGAACAACTCACTGCCCAGTTGTTGCACAAAGCCGGATTTCAAGTGACAAAGCCTCATCGCGTTCAAGGCGATGTCCACAGGATACCTGGCCGAGCGCTTTGTTACGACGGGGATATTCCCTATATTGGGCTGTACCGGACCCCTATTTTAGAGTGGATCCTGAATCGCTCCTAGACTGTGCGCCACTGCTATTGCTTGCGTGCGCGACCTTGCGCCCAACTTGGCAAGAATCGAGGATACGTGATGTTCGACGGTCTTGGGGGATGCGGATAGCTCTGCCGCAATCTCCGCATTCGAGCATCCTGTGGCCATCAATAGTAATACTTCCATTTGCCGTTCGGTCAGACTCGCTGGATTGCTTCGGGTTGAAGCGCGCGGGCCACGCGGACTGTGTTGGACTCTCTCGGTGTAGCGTTGGCGTGTCAAGCGGTCGGTCACAGCTTGCGCGCCCAATACCTTGAACATTTGCAATGCCTCGCTTTGTGCGGCTTGGTCACCATCAGCAAGCGCCAGCGCCTGCTCATAGGGGCAGCAAAGGCGCGCCCAGAGTGAGGCAGCACGCTCCCAATCGCCTGCAAGCTGTGCCACATATGGTTCTGGAAGCTCAGCGGGAGCCTCAGACAATGCGCCAGCCTTCCACATCCAGAAACACAACTGCCCGAACTCAAACGAATTCCTCCGATTGTTCGGATGATCAAATCCAACTCGCGCCTCGGCCTGGCATGCTTCAAGGTCATTTGCCAGCCAGGCTCTTTCAGCGCGGGCGATGGCGACTGGGGCAATACGCTGCACTTCGCCTGTCTGCACGGCGAGATCCCGCGCCTCATTGAGTAGCGCCGCACTGCCAGGATCACCCCGTCGGAGGCGGACGGTAGCCAATGCAGCCAGGGCGGAGATACGCACGACAGACGACGCCCGGTGAACATTGAGGACAAGATACGCATCGTCCGTCGCGGCTGCCCAACCCCCAAGGTCGAGATGCGCGCGGGCACGCCAACCGGTCATGTACAGTCTCCATGAGTCAAGATCGTGGTCGGCGCAATAGGTAATGCCTTCGTCCAGGTACTGCATTGCTTCTGGGTACTCATGGCAGGAGACCGCGCGGCTGGCTAAGTTCGTATATGCTCGTGCGGCGTGCTCCTCGAAGTCGTGCTCCAGTGCGATGCGCAGGCTCTCCTTGAGTTTATGCAGACCCTCCTCCATGCCAGCCATCTGTTCCGCCGTTCCGACGTTGTTCAATGCATGACACAGTACCTCGTCATCGTGGAGCGCTCCGGCCAGCTCAATAGCCAGCGATCCCCATTCATACGTGCTGGCAAGATCCTCCTCAAGCATGCACAGTTGGGCCAGATTGCTATAAGCCAGCGCCAGTTCCCTGCCGTGCGGCAGGTCTTGAAGCGTGGCGATTGCCGCTTTGGCGTATCGGTCCGCTGCGGGCTTGTTGCCGAGGAACCAGTTGAGGCGTGATAACCAACGCTGCGACGCCCCAACTTTGTCTATGTCTCCTGTTTCCTTCCACACATTGAGCGCCTCTGCGCGTGCTCTGAGCGCTTCCTCAAATTGATTTGTCAGGTAGCACTCATAGGCGCGTCCATCTAGCAGTTCAGCCCGCTGTTGCGCGGGCAGATTCGCTGCGTAGAGCAGCGCCGACTCGTAATGGTTTGCCGCTTCACGATGAGCCCCATGGGCAGCAGCCTGTTGGGCGGCCACAGGAGCGCACTGCAGTAGGACGCTACTCTCGTCCGCTCCAGTCGCATGGTGGACGAGCCTGGCAATTTGGGACAACTCAAGTTCATGCTCTATCAGCGCACGCAAGACCTGCCCATGCAATTGCTTCAAGCGCTGCTGTGGAATGGTGCTCACCACGGCCTGCCGCGAAAGTTCATGTTGAAACGCAACGGCCTCTCGTTCGAGGTGGAGAACTCCGGTCTGCAAGCATTCATCAATAGCGCCCAATGATGGCCCAAGAATCGCCCCAATGAGCCATAGCTCAGCGCGCGCCGGAACTACCGATGCCAGTTCAAGGACGGTACGACCTGCCGATGACAGGCGCGATGCTCGAGCCAGCACAGCCGCACGCACTGTCTCTGGTATATCCGCATCAGTACTGGCAAGCACTTCAGTCACGAAGAAGGGATTACCGCCCGTGATCGCGTAAAGATTACTGGCGGGGTACTGTGCTTCAGCGGCGAGTTGAGTCACCGCCGACTCTGACAGCGTTGGGATGCGCATGCGAGTGGTCGCCGTGTTGGGCAAATCCCCAAACACGAACCAAAGTGGATGATCGGCGCCAATTTCGTCATCACGATAGGTCACAATCAGCAAGATGGAAAATTGTTGTACGCGCCGAGCCAGAAACTTGACCAAGTCCAGGGTTGCCTCGTCAGCCCAGTGTACATCCTCGATAATAACCACGGTTGGCGCTGGTCCTGCTTGCAGAGCGCTTAAGAACCTTGAGAATAATGTGGCGCGATTTGCTTCGCGGTCACCAAGAACATCCACCATACCATCTAACGATGGCGCTATGTCATATAAAGGGCCGAGCGGACGTGGGGTAAACAACGCCTCGCACTGTCCCCAGAAAAACCGGGCGTCAGCGCGATGCTGTTGGGTGAAATACTCGATGAGTGTTGTTTTGCCGATGCCCGCTTCGCCGCCAATCAAGACGCATCGCCCGGCGCCCCGGGCAGCCTCGTGGAGCAACTCATCTAGGCGCTCAAGATGCTGTTCGCGCTCAAGTAGTTTCGGACTCAACGGGTCAGTCTCCGGTGCGATGGTGGGGCGGCTGCATCAAGCCCGATTCGATGGCCGAGCATGCTGGTAGATAGATGATGGACAGAGGATACGTCACCCCTGCCGCCACTCGCAAGAGCGCGTCTGGAGGAACCGAGAGATTGGTCATTCGTTTGTTCGAGGCGCCCGTGGATTCGCTTAAGAAGGTTGCTTCGACACTGGTTGCAGCCTACATGCGGTCGAGTTGACGGAGTGTTGAGTTGATGCCAACGCGCAGGCTCTCGATCACGCCGCCGCCGTTGACCGCGACTGCCTCAAAGCTGGGGCTGTGGAACGGATTGAGGTACTGCTCCAACACGGGCACAGGCAGTATATCCGGCAGATCGCGCTTATTCCACTGCATCACCAGCGGGAACTCTCCGGGGCGTTTGCCCATTCGCCGCAGCTGCTCGCGCAACTCGTTGAAGCTCTCGATGTTTTCCTGGAGCTTATTGGCCTGCGAGTCGGCCACGAAAACGACGCAGTCCGCGCCTTTGAGCACGGAGATGCGCGTCTGCTGATAGAGCACCTGACCGGGGACTGTGTAAAGTTGAAAGCGGATGGTGAAACCGTGAACACGTCCTAGTTCGAGCGGCAGCAGGTCAAAGTAAAGTGTGCGCTCGGTCTCGGTATCAATCGAGACCATCTCACCGACATCCGCCGGGTTGACGGTCCGGTGGATGAAATGCAGGTTCGTAGTTTTGCCGCTCAGGCCGATGCCATAATAAACAATCTTACAGTTGATCTCGCGTTTCGCCATGTTGATGAGCGACATATTGACTCCTGCCCCACCTCGCGGTTTAACCACCGGCAGCGGCGGCGCCTTGCCATCCGCGCCACAACGTCTCACACAGCTAACACTGTACCATGTGTCTCGCCGTCTATGTCATGAGCTTGTGTATTCTGTCTCAGCAGTGGTATTGTATCGCACCGCTGGCAAGATGCAAGCGCGCAAGCTTTATTTATCAGGCCTCGGGAGATTTTGGCAATCGCGCCAGAAAACGATCCAGCACGATGCGAAAACGTTCGTGCGTGCCTTCGCCGATAATCTGGGTATCGTCGCGGGCGCTCACCCGAAAAACCAGCCGACGGTCGTCGATCTCGACCAACTCGGCGGTGGCGACCACATGCCCGCCAAGTGGCGTTGCGGCGAGGTGGCGCACATTCACCAGCGTGCCCACTGTTGATTCACCTTCTGGAAGTTCCGGCTGCACAAGCTGCCATGCCGCGTTCTCCATCAGGCCAATCATCACCGGCGTGCCCAGTACGAGCACTCCGCCCGCGCCGAATGCCGCGGCGGTCTGTGCCTCGCCGACCACCAGTGACGCCTCGCCGCGCATACCCACCGTCAGCGCCATTGGCTCCGCTCACTTTCATCGCTGTGCATCTATGTGCAATCTTGCCAACAGCAGGGTATCATATTGCGGGCACGATGTGCGCGCTCTATGTGATTTGCCATTTGCCTGAAGGTCGCGGTTACGTTGACTCTTGCGGCGGTCGAGTGGGATAATTCCCAGATGGAGCATGGAAAATTCCCGTTGCCATGCCCGCCTATGTCTGGAGTTGCAGGACAATGCAAAATTCGACAAGCCCTCGCACTGACACGGCGCCTGAGCTCGTACAGGAGATACAGCTGGGCATTTCAGTCGTCGTGCCCGTATATAACGAGGAGCAGAGCCTGCGCCCGCTGTATCACGGGCTCACTGCCGCGCTGGAACGGCTGGGCCAGTCCTACGAAATCGTCTTTGTGGACGATGGTAGCCGTGATGGGTCATTTGCCACCCTCACCGCGTTGCACGAGCAAGATCAACATGTCCGAGTGATTCGTTTCCGCCGTAACTTTGGCAAGACTCCGGCGTTGGTGGCGGGCTTCTCGCATGTGCGTGGGGATATCGTCTTTACAATGGATGCCGACCTGCAAGATGACCCCAACGAGATGGCAAAGTTCATCGAAAAGCTCGACGAAGGCTACGATCTCGTCTCGGGCTGGAAATATCCCCGGCACGACCCGATCACCAAGACTTTTCCATCGTTCTTCTTCAATCGCATGGTCAGCATCACGACCGGGGTGCGCCTGCATGACATTAACTGTGGATTCAAGGCGTATCGCCGCGAAGTGCTCGATGACGTGAAGCTCTATGGCGAACTGCACCGCTTCATTCCTGTACTGGCGCACGAGCGCGGCTTCCGGGTGACTGAAGTAAAGGTGCGTCACCATAAACGCAAGTTTGGCAAGTCGAAGTACGGGGCACGGCGCTTCCTGCGAGGCTTTCTCGATCTGATGATGGTCGTCTTCCTCATGCAGTATCTTCAGACGCCGCTACGCCTGTTCGGCGCGATTGGGCTGCTGGCGACGGTGGCGGGCGTGCTGGTTGATCTCTATATCGTCCTTGACCGCTTTCTGCCAATTGGCTCTCATCAGGAGATTCACACTCGCCCACTCCTGTTTGTGGGTATCTTACTGATCGTCTTCGGCATCAGCTTCATTCTGACCGGCTTGCAGAGTGAGATGATCCGCCACTTCGCCTATCGCCCGGACGATGAATACAGCATCAAACAGGTGCTCGACTGATGGCAACGCAAAAACCATCGCGTCTCGCGGATAGCGTTCAGCGGGCGGCCGGCTGGCTGCGCACGCACAAGCGCCTAGTGCAACTCGTTGTGGTCGCGCTGATCCTGGTGTTCCTGGCGCTGGGTATTCGTTCGAGTTGGAGCAAGCTCTCCGAGTATCAGTGGCACGTGCAGTGGGAGCTATTGGCGGCGGCGCTGCTGTTGTTTGTCGCGCAGGAGCTTACCTATGCGCTCATCTGGCGCGGCATCTTACGCCGCCTCGGCAGTGACCTCGACATCGTTTCCAGCCAGCGCATCTATTTGAGCGCGGAGTTCGTCCGCTACATCCCTGGTAACGTGTGGCATGTGTTCGCGCGCGTGTTCGGCGCGGAGAGTCGCGGCGTGCCCAAGCCAATTGGCCTGGCAAGCATGGTGATCGAACTGGCCACCAAGATCACGTCCGCGGCGCTGGTATTCGCGCTCTCGCTGCTCTTCTGGCCCGACGTTTCCGGGCTGACACGGGTCATACCGCGAGATGTCATCGTTGGCATCGGACTTGTGGGCGTGCCACTACTCCTCATTGGGCTACATCCGCGGCTGCTCCAGGGGGTGCTGAACCGTGGCCTGCGCATGCTGCGGCGCGAGCCGGTGACCCTGGGGCTGCGTTACCGCGATCTCCTCATCATCACGGGCTACTGGGCGTTGAGCTGGGTCGTTGGGGGAGTCGGCTTCTACCTGCTGATTCGCTCGCTGACCGATGCGCCGACGACGATTATCGCGGTAGTGCTGGCCATCGGCATCAACGCAATAGGCTGGGACGTTGGCTTCCTTGCCATTCTGACACCGAGTGGGCTGGGTTTCCGCGAGGCGGCCATCGCGGGGCTGCTGATAGCCTGTGGCCTGGTGTCTGGCGCGGATGCCAGTCTGGGTGTAGCGCTGGTTGTGGCGTTCATGGCGCGGCTGCTCACCACCGGCGCTGAACTAATCTGTGTGTCTGCCGCCCACCTGGCCCCTGGAGGTGTCCAGGTGAAGCCGCCCACCGCTGAGCCAGCGCCGGAGTCGTAGGAGGCATCCCATGACTCCGACAGACACACCAGGGCCAGACGATTCGTCGAGCACATCGTCCTCATCGCCTGTGTCGGCGTCTCATGGAGTCTCCAGCGTTGTCGCTCGTGGAACGTCTTCTCTTGCGTCGCTGCGCATGGCGGCCCGTGAGCGCTGGAATGCTCCACGACTGCGTCCGGTGCGCCAAATCCTTGCCCGCCTGCTGGATCGCTATCCGCCGCTCTCGCCCGCGCCAGAGGGCATCTGGCCCCGCATCGCACTTGGTATCGTCAGTGCGATGGCGCTGGCCTTCACGATCTTCTTCTCAGCGTACCTGTTCGCGCGACACGATGCCTATATGACGCACGCCGAAGACCTCGGCATCATGGATCAGGCGCTGTGGAACACACTCCATGGCGCGCCGCTTCACCAGACGATCTGCGACCGTGTCACCGACAATAATTGCCTTGGCGATGTCTCCCGGCTCGCCATCCACTTCGAGCCAATCATGTTTCCGCTCTCGCTGCTCTACCTGGTGGCGCCGTCCCCCAAAACGCTTCAGTTCGTGCAGGCGCTCATCGTTGCCAGCGGCGCCTTCCCCGCGTTCTGGCTCGCCATGCGGCGGCTCCGTAGCCGGTTCGCGGGCATCGTCTTTGCTGCGGCCTATCTGCTCTTTCCATCACTGCAAGCCGCCGTGACCGACGACTTTCACGCGGTGACACTCTCGGCGGCGTTTCTGCTCTTTGCGCTCTACTTCATGCTCTCGCGCAACAATATTGGACTGGTTATCGCCTGCCTGCTTGCGCTCTCGACCAAGGAGGAGATACCGCTCGATATCGTGTTGATAGGCCTGAGCATCATCGTACTTCAGCGCCGTGCCCGCCTTGGCTGGGGGCTGGTCGCGCTCGCGATGGCCTGGCTGGTCGTGGAGCTGGCGATCATGCATCTCGCCAGTCCGCTGGGACAGTCCCCGACGGTTGCCCGCTACGCCCAATTTGGCGCCTCGCCGGGGCAGGTCGCGCTCTACGTGCTGACGCATCCAGTGCAGGTGTTGCGAGACTATGTCCTCACCCCAGATCGCATCGTTTACCTGCGCACGTTGCTCGCCTCGGTGGCCTATCTGCCGCTGCTGGCGCCGCTGACGCTGCTCATTGCTGTACCCGCGCTGGCGATCAATATGCTGAGCAGCTACGCGCCGATGTACTCTGGCATCTACCAGTACAACGCCGAGATCGTCCCGGTGCTGATCGTTGCCGCCATCGAGGGCGTGGCGGTGATCGCGGGCCTGCGGGTCTGGACTGGCGCGCAGGCGAGGTTACGGATATCTGTGCAAACTCTCCGGTGGCCGCGGTGGGTGGCGCGGATTCCGCTTCAGCGGGCGCTGATGGTGGCGCTGACGTTACTGGTGCTGCTCTTTGCGCTCCGGGCGCAGCGCGATCACGGTTACACGGCGCTGGCGAAAGGGTTTACCTGGCCAGTTGTGACGGCGCACGCCCAATTGGCCGACGCCATCATCGCGCGGATTCCCCCCGATGCCAGCGTCTCGGCGCAGACGGATCTCGTGCCGCATCTCAGCCAGCGTCGCCACATCTATCTTTTCCCTGACCATATGGAGAACGCTGACTATATCTTTCTTGACGTGACAGGCAGCCTGTATCCGCAGAGTCTGGCGGTGCAGGCCTACATGGATCAGGCGCATGCCTTGCTGACCGGTGGCAGGTATCATGTGGTCGTGGCCGACGATGGCTATCTGTTGCTGGCGAAGGGACGCGGGCCAACGCTCGATCCGGCTGATCCCTGGGGGCTGCCACAGTCATTCTACCGCTTCACGGTGACGACGGCGACTGGCATTCCGCACGCCACCTCCATCCACTTTGGTTCGTCGCTGCAACTGGTGGGGTATGGTGTCTCACCGGCGCCCGTGCTCTATGTGAACAATCCCTATCTCACCGTGACGACCTACTGGCGCGTCGAGCAGCCGCTGACGGCTGATGACGCGATAGAGATGGTATTCATCCGCTCTGATGGCTCAGAGTTCACCGAGGATGAGTTTGCGACGACGCTCTGGCGCCCGCTGACGACATGGCGGCCGGGCGAGGTAGTCGTGGTGCGCAACTGGCCGTTGCTGATCACCAGCCGGGAGGCGGGAGCGCTGCGGCTGGGCGCGCGCGTGCTGCATACCTCGCCCGGAGGCGCCAGGATGCCCCTTCTAGCCGCGCTGGGAAATACATCGGGCGCAGCGCCAACACTCCTGGCGGGCGATACCATTGGGGTGTTTTCGGAGTTACAAGTAATGGGCTAGTCAGTTGACGCCGTCAGCTTGTGTGCCTTAGAATGCCCGGCATAGCCTAACCATGATGTGCTGGGAACGTCGTGGAACTCTGGAGATGGGCGCGGGAGAGAGGTGGAACCGGTGGGGCCAGGGAGCGGAGGAAATCTGGTAGGGCGCAAACTCGGCGATTATCAGCTACAGTCGCTGCTCGGCGCTGGCGGTATGGCAGAGGTCTACCGCGCGCTTGAGTTGCCGCTGGGGCGTGAGGTCGCCGTGAAGGTATTGCCAGCCGCGCTGGCCGCCGACCCCAACTACGTCACACGCTTCCGTACGGAGGCTCGCCGGGTCGCGCAACTGCGCCATCCGAATATCGTCGAAGTCTACGCCTTCAATGGTGGGGAGCGCGGGGATCTGCTCTATCTGGTGATGCCAGTGCTGAGCGAGTCACTACGCGACCGGCTCGATGAGGAGGGCAGCCTGCCGATCCGCGAGTCGGTCCGCATTGTGACCGAGATTGCCTCAGGGCTTGATCTTGCCCATGGTATCGGCCTGGTGCACCGCGATGTCAAGCCGGAAAATATCCTGCTCGATAAGGACGGGCGCGCACTGCTGACGGATTTTGGCATTGCCCGCGAGGTGCCGTCGTTTCATCGTCAGGGCAACGCGGCGCAGACGCTGGCGGCGACGGGTCTGCCGGTGGGCACACCGGAATACATGGCGCCGGAGCAGTTGCGTGGCGGTCCGGTGGATCAGCGCGCGGATGTCTATGCGCTGGGATCGGTGCTCTATGAGCTGCTGACGGGTCGCGTGCCGCACGAGGCGGATACGCCGTATGAGGTGGCCGCGCTCGTTCTTACCGAGCCAGTGGTTCCCCCGTCCCGTCGCAACGAAGACATTCCGCCTGAGCTTGAGCAGGTTATCATGAAGGCGCTTGCGAAGGTTCCGGCACAGCGCTATCCCGATATGCGCAGCTTTGCCCTGGACCTCAATACCGCCGTCGGGTCCAGGCGGAAGACGATGCGCACGCTGGCGGGAGGCTGGCAGCGTAAGACGGTCCGTTTTCCAACGTCGCATGGTGGAGTGACCAGGTATACGGCAGATGCGACGACCGAGTCCTTTGCGGTGGTTGGCCAACCGGCGTCTCCGGGATTCAGGTCGCGCTATCGCTGGATGCTGATACTGGTGGCGTCGGCGATTCTCCTGGCGAGCTTGTGTGGTGGTGGGACGCTGATGGCGCTCAACGGAGGGCTGCCATTTGGCGGCACGTCACCGGCGAGCCTCTCGGCACTTTCCGCGACGCAGACGGCGCACGCAGTTGCGATTCCTACGGCGACACCTGTGCCCACCGAGACGCCAACGCCCGTGCCAACGGCGACAGCCGCAACCCACGGCTACCACGCCGCCACTACCTACCAGGCTGACGTTCTCCCCGTCGCCACTGGCACTGGTTCGACCTTCAAACAGTGGTACCTGTACGGGGACGCTGACGATTACGCAACACGACTCAGCGAAATTGGGCTGGCAGTGGACGTCGGCTAATCCGAGCCTAAGCACCAGCTATCGTATTTACGTACAATGGCACTCTGCATGGTGGTCAATTCCTGCCGAAAAATAGCAATCCCGGTCTGAAGCCGCAAGGAGTCGGACACAATACTGGTGAACCTCTCCAATTGTTCCAGCCACCCGGACCAGGTCACGATTACTGTGAAGGATAGCTCTGAACCAGACCTATCACGTTTGTGATCAAGCCGTCCTGAGCGTCCTGCTCAGCCGCCATTTTCGCGCAGCAGTTGCAGCCGCAGCAGGTTTAGCGCGGTGTAGGCGGCGCGCAGCTTGATCTCGCCGCGCGGCCCGCGAAAGCGCTGGCTGGTCTCGCGCATGCCCCCTGGCGAGGCGACGGCGATATGTACCGTGCCGACTGGTTTGCCTTCCTGCTCGTCTGGGCCAGCGACCCCGGTTACGCTGACGCCGACGTCCGCACTGGTCTGCTGGCGCACAGCATTGGCCATGGCGCGCGCCGTCTCAATGCTGATGACACCGTGTTCGGCGATAACCGCAGCGGGGACGCCCCACGCCTCTTTTAGCGTCGGTGGCGTATGAGACCAGCCCGCCGCGGAAGGCATTCGAGCTTCCCGGTATATCGGTAATCAGGCTGGAGAGCAGTCCGCCTGTGCAGGATTCCATCGTCGCCAGCGTCAGACCGCGCTCGATAAGCATCCGTAGCGCGACACTCTGCGGCGTCTCGTCATCGATGCCAAAGATATGCTGCCCAAGCGTCGAACGGATGCGCTCCTCGACGTTCGCGACCAGCGCCTGCGCCTCCTCGGATGTCGCGGCTTTCGCGGTGACGCGCACATCGACGGCGTCCTGCTTGGCATAGGTGGCGACGGTGGGGTTGGAGCTGTGTAGCACTGCATCGAGCCGTTCCTCGACGCTCGATTCGCCCAACCCCGCGACGCGCAGGATGCGGGTAAAGAGGATGCCGTCGGTGTGCGAACGCAGGCGCGGAGCTACCTCGTTCTGCCACATGCGCTTCATCTCGTACGGCACACCTGGCATGGCGACGATAATCTTGTCGTCACGTTCGGCCCACCAGCCGGGCGCAGTGCCAATGGGGTTTGGCAGTATCGTGACTGACGGTAGCGTCCACGCCTGCTTGATATTGCGCTCGGGCATGACGATGCCTCGCCCGGCGAAGAAGGCGCGGAGATTCGGCTTCGAGTTTGGGCTCGACATGGGGCGTCTCGTCCAATACGGCAGCGATGGCCTCGCGGGTGAGGTCGTCTTCGGTGGGGCCAAGGCCACCGGTGATGACGACCAGATCAGAACGCTCGCGTGCGCGCCGTACGGTTGCGCCCAAGCGCTCCAGGTTGTCGCCAACCTGTGAGACGTAGAACAGGTCGATGCCGAGCGGAGTAAGCTGCTGCGCCAGCCAGGAGGCGTTGGTATCGGTGATATGCCCGAGCAGCAGTTCGGTGCCAACCGAGAGTATTTCAGAGCGCATCGAGATTCTCACAAATCCTGTTTCAATTAGTAGCGACGTCGCCGCAAACAGTCCGCTCTATTCTACCACTCATGGATGTGCCAAATATGGCGCGAGATGCGGGCTATGTGGAGCACTGTCGGTGGTTGTCGGGGCCACTTCAGGCTAGCAGACTATACAAGAGTCCTCGATGTTATGGTGACTAAACACAAGATGTTGTGTCAAATGCAGGATATTTCCTACAACACAATATGTGGTAAAATTAGTATTGCAAAATCTATATGTTGTGCTACAATTGCCTTTGTCCCCTTCGCACAGGTCGGTGCGGAACAACTCATCAGTTGAATATCCCCCCTCAGGAGAGCAGCCGTGGCAGAGAAGAAGGCTGGCGCCAGCAAGGCGAGTGCTGCTGCGTCGTCGCAGCGCAAGACAGGCGGGTGGTCGGAGGCAGCCGTTCGCGTTTTTCGCGAGCGCTATTTGTATGTTACTCGACGAGAATGGCACCGTGATTGAGATGCCAGATGGTATGCTGCGGTGCGAAGGTGCTGAAACCGCGATCGCCGATCCAGGTGAGGAGGTTCCACCGCGACAGTAGCACGCGCCGAAATGCACTGATAGCGCTGCCCTCGGGTACGATAGGCGAGCATCAGGCAAGTATCGGGATGAGGTGAAGGCCTTAGATGGCTTGGTTCAACCTTAGAGAATTGAGAAGCCATACCGATCGGCTGAGACCTGTCTCCTAGGGACGTACAGTCGCTCCAGGTCACCACTACCTTCGCGACTGCAGGAGTTCTCCGGCCATCATGCAGCAGCCGAGAACAGTCTATGTGGGGTTATCTGAGGTGAGGATCAATCTGAGGTCAAGACTCGCAATATACCTTTAACATCGGCAAACATGCATTTGCAGTCAGCATTATGAGGAGAGCGGCATGGCATCAGGTACAAAACAACGACATCGGGCGAGCGACCACTCGTCGACCATGCGAGAAGCGACGAAACTCGAGGGCTTGCAACGTAAGGTCTTCTTGGATCGCTATGCCCTCAGGGGCGAGAACGGCACACCACTGGAGAACTTTCCCGAACAGATGTGGTTGCGAGTCGCAAAGGGGATCTCTGAGGTGGAACCAACTGCCGAGAAGAAGGCGGAATGGACGGACAAGTTTTTCCACCTGCTACAAGACTTCAAATTTGTGCCCGGCGGCAGGATCTTGTCAGGCGCGGGCACTTCACATGAAGTGACTTACTACAACTGCTATGTCGTAGGGCTTGGTGAGGATCCATTGAACTCTCAGGCCCCCAAGAAGCCTATGTTGGATCCGGATTCCGCTCGCCAGGCGTTTTATACGGCGTTGTCGCAGATGACGGATATCATGTCGCGTTCTGGCGGTGTCGGCATGAACCTTTCTGCGCTCCCTCCACGTGGGATGCCGATTAAGGCGACCGGGCGGGGCCGGCGCGGTGCTGTGCGGCCCACTGTAGCCTTGAGTGTTAGCCATCCGGACATCGACCGCTTTATCGCTGAAAAAGACAGCCCAAACCTGCGGCATGTTGAGCTGGCGGTGATCGTCCCTCCTGAGTTCGACGCGGCAATCGCGGACGATGTTGATTGGACTCCGCAGTGGGAGGATTGGAAGGGCGAAATCACGCGGGCGCGCGACCTCTGGTCGCGAGTCACGTCGGATCAAGGGCGCCGTGTCGCCATTTTGCGACCAGACGCGCTAACATTGCGAGTCGCTGACAGTCGCGATGCCATCGTGGATGGGGCGGCTCGGGTAGCTATGGAACTCTTCCACGGGCGAGTGCCAGTTGTAGACTTCTCTCTCCTACGGCCGAAAGGTGCCTATATCAAGACGGTGAATGGCACAAGTTCGGGACCAGTGGCCTGGATGTATCTCTTCGACGCTGTGGCACGATCTGACGATGGTGTTTCGCCGGTCGAAAAAGGCGTCATTTGGTTTGGCGAGATCGCTTCGGTTGTCACGGGCAAGACTATCCAACAGGGTGGGTCTCGCCGTGGTGCGCTCATGCTCATGATTGATGACGACCATCCTGATATTGAAGCGTTCATCGCTGCTAAGCGCATTGACCCGGAGACGGGCGCCCCGTCATGATTGAGCACGCTAATATGAGCTTGTGCATCAGCGACGCCTTTATGGATGCAGTGAAGACGGACCTACCGTGGGATTTGCGCTGGCAAGGGGAGGTTGTGCGCACCGTCCGCGCCCGAGATATTTGGGATCAGATCTGTGAAGCTGCGTGGCACACCGCTGAGCCTGGCGTGGTATTCATGCAGCGTGCGCGGGAACAAAGTCCAATGTGGTATGCGGAAAACATCCGCTGCACCAATCCCTGTGGTGAACAGCCAATCCCAGCCGGGGCAGTCTGCAACCTGGGCGCTCTCAACCTGGCTTGCTATGTGGATGAGCATGGTCAACTGCTTGAAGCAGAATTAGCCCAGGACGCGGCCTGTGCCGTCCGCTTCCTCGATGACGTAATCGATGCAACCCCATATTTCTCCGAGCTTCATGTGCAAATGCAGCGTGAGGGTACCCGCCGTGTCGGATTGGGCACCATGGGACTCGCGGACGCGTTGATTAAGATGCATGTAGCGTACGGGAGCGCCGATTCGCTCGAGGTAATTGATCGTATCTACGGCACGATCAGGGATGCAGCGTACAGGCAGAGTGTGGAGCTCGCCGAGGAAAAAGGCCCTTGTGGTTTTTTCGAGAAGGAGAAATATCTTAATGGGGCGTTCATCCAAGCGCTCCCTGATGATATCCGCGAGGGGATCAGCCAACACGGCATCAGAAATGGCGTTCTCATGACCCAGGCGCCAACAGGTACAACAAGTCTGCTCGCCGGGGTCTCGAGCGGCATTGAGCCCGTCTTCGACTTTGCGATGAAGCGTACCGATCGTATCGGAGAACACATCATCTATCATCCTCTTTTTCAGGCATGGCTTGCTGAGCACCCTGGTGAAGATAAACCATCATACTTCGTCAGCGTAAAGGAACTTACTCCCGAGGAACACGTGGCGGTACAGGCGAGAGTCCAGCAATACACCGATGCCAGCATCAGTAAGACGGTGAACGGTCCATCCGACAATAGCATCGACGATGTAAAGCGACTGTATATGCTTGCTTATGATCTCGGATGCAAGGGTGTCACCTACTATCGCGACGGTAGCCGAGATGCGGTGTTGACCTCGTTTGCAGCGAATGACAAGACGAGTGGTAAGAGCGAGGATAATCACGTGGTGTCTGACATGATCGACGCAGTGGTGGCGGCAGTTGCAGTAGATGTAGACGATCAGGTGCCAGAATCACGCTTGGGAGGTACAAGCACCACGGCGTCTAATCTTCCCGAATGGATGCTGCAGGGTCAATTGAAGCGACGGCCGAGTGAGATGGCTGGCTACACGCTGAATGTCGCAGCGCCTGAGGGAAAGGTCAACATCACTATCAATTCCGACATTGATGGTCCGCTTGAGGTATTCGTCAACATTGGACGGGCGGGTTCGGACGTAGCGGCTCTCGCTGAGGCTCTCGGTCGGCTGATCTCCCTGCAATTGCGGTTACCGTCCACAATGAGCCAGGAAGATCGTCTGCGTCAGGTAGCAAACCAACTTCGAGGCATCGGAGGAAGCCGCTCGATTGGTTTCGGAAAGCAACGGGTCGCGTCTCTCCCTGACGCTGTCGCACAAGCGATATATCGACATATTGAGGAACATCCGCTATCACGTGCAGGTGAGTCGGAGAAGCAGTTCGCGGATCCCACGTCTGAGGAAGTGGTCAATTCCTCCGGAGAAAGCAATGGACACTCAGGCCATGAGACCCAACTAGTGTCACCAACGAGGTTCCCAACGCTTACAGGCAACCTGTGCCCACAGTGTGGCAGCGCCGGTTCCTATGTCATGGAAGAAGGTTGCCGCAAGTGCCACAACTGCGGATACAGCGAGTGTTAGAAGAATAGGTTCAAGTAACTACTCGTTGCAATAAACTAGGCATTGATACCAAATGGTGGGATGTCACGAGTCATCCGTATTTTGAAGGACTGGAAGAGGAAGCAGGAGGTGAGCTAGCCAAGGCGGATGAGCGTCAAACGCAAGTGGTAGAGCGGAGCTGAGGCTTGTAGGCTCCGCCTGCCTATTCTATGGCAACAAGTACGGAGCACATGCCAGATGGAGAGCAATGAAGCCATGAAGGCATAGTCGAGGGCGGCGAGGAGCAGGACCTTCTGGATTGTGAGCGATGGTCTGTAGGAACGCCGCCGACTCCGCGTCTTGACGTTATACTAGTTCCGTTAAGGCCTGTGTCGTTTCCAAATACGTTGGGGCCAACAGCGGAACAAGGTCGTCGATTGGATCAGTTTAGGGCGGGCCTACAGTGCCACGCAGCGCTCAGCCTGGGCATCTTCCAAGTCTTCGATGGTGGCGAAGGGGCGATTGGCGAGGACCGTGTTGGTGAGCGGCCCGAGGTGTTCAGCGGGCTAGAGCTCGGGCGAGTAGGCGGGCAAGAACAGGAAGTGGACGTGCTCGGGGACTTGTACCTTGACGCTGCGATGCCAGCCAGCCCGGTTGAGGGTGAGGACGATTTCGTTGCGGGGCCCCGCACCACTTCATGGGCAAATTCGGCCAACTCCATCTCAAAGAGTGCGATGCTGACGGTGGTCGCCAGATGCAACACGGTACGACAGTCCGGCGGGATGGACAAAGCCCACGAGGTAGCGCCAGGCGTAGCGGTGTTGGACCGACACCATGGGGCGCTCGTCCGCCGGGTGCCCAACTCCCCACACCCGCCGCACAATCGGTTTGAGGCCAATGCGCTGTTGCGCTGTTCATAGGTTGCCCAGAGTTCAACGCTCGCCTGCGGAAAAGCGTCAGCCACTGCCCTTACGAGCGAGCGGAGCCTTTTGGAAGGTGACTCGCGCCTCGGGGTCCGCCGCAGTGTGGCAGGGCCGCGGCACCTGCGGACTGTGCTGCAGGCGCGGCAAGTAGTCCCAGCCCCGCTGGGGAGCGGCGGACCTGCCCAAGCGCGCGCTCATCCACGCGGCGACCGCGCGCTGTCTATAGATCCCCCGCCGCTCCTCCGGGCGGTGGTCCAGCCAGCGCCAGGCGCAGTTCGTCCTGCTGCTCCGCCGCAAGCAACTGTGGGCGACGATACGAGCAGCCTGAAGAGAAACGCTGCCGGTTACGCATCGCATCTGGCATGTGCTGGCTGTAGCGCCCCGCGAGTTGCCCAATCCCGTAGGCGGAGTAGCCCGTACTCTCGGCTACCTGACGCGCCGTCTGGCCGCGTGCCAGCAACCAGAGGATCTGTCATGATTGCCATCAACTGCGCTCGTGCGGCCCCTGGGCACCGCGATAGCGGCGCTCAAGTTCTTCCACACTCAGATACGGAGCCACCTTGACTTGTCTCATGACCTCAGACTACAACATTCCCTGTGGATTCGGTATCACATAGCAAGAACCCACTTCCTAACAAGAAGGCGACGTAGAAGCTTGCAAGAGGACACGGAAGATGCTTCGGTCGAGTAACCAGACACATCCTCACAAGATTCTGGCATACAACGATGCATGTTATTACTGCCGAAATCAGATAAGGGTAGTATGGCTGTCCGCCATCTACTACCTCGATCTCGACGTTGGGGAGCCACGACTGGATCTGATGTGCCAGCGCCTGCGCGTTTGCAGCCTTGGTATCCTTGCCGTAGTAGATCGTAATGATCTCATGCCTTTCCACGCCCATGCGCGTCAGCGCCTCGCGCGTCACTTGCGTCTCATTTTGGCCGACTGAAACCAGACTGCCCGTTTACGAGCGCGATGCTATCGCCCTCGCGCACATCCACACCGTCGATCTTCGCCGACCGTACGGCGTGCGTTATCTCTACAGTATCCACGTCCTTGATCGCTACTTCCATCGCCTGGCAGTTGGTATCGAAGTCAGCGTCTATGTTGAAGGCGAGTAGTGCGCAATATTTCCTTTCTGCCCGGCATTGAGTCGCTAGGAACCACGTATACCCTCTTGTTGCTGAACTTGGGAACTAGCTGTGCGCTCGGTATGACGTATCCGTTATTCGGCAGCAGGATAATCTGCTCGAACGGGCAGGTCTCGACCGCCTGCAAGAGTTCCTCTTTGCTTGGGGTCATCGTCCGCTCACAGGGAACAATGGCACTGATCCCTAAACTGCGGAAGACGGCGTTCCAGCCCTCGCCAGCCGCTACCGCGATGATGCCTATCTCTTGGGGAGGACTTCATCCGACGTTGCGTCGGACTTAGTGTGACAGATTGATGCTGTGTGAACTGGCTAGCTGCGTGTCTGTGGCGGTGAATGTCGCCAGTCTCAGGAACAGTCAAGGTGGACGGCTTAGCATCCGTTGTCATCTGGAGAGTACGAACAATGTCGAGGGCGCGACGCAGTTCATCTAGCCACGCAAGATCCAGACTTGTTAGTGGCAT
>CAVQGK010000010.1:0-169973 GCA_963712005.1 uncultured Chloroflexia bacterium
TGCGCAACCAGAGCGCCCTGGCCCAGCTGCTCGCCGCCCAGAACAATCCGCATTCGGCGCTCTATCACCAGTACCTCACCCCACTGCAATTCGCCGCGCAGTTCTCGCCGACCCAGGCGACCGTCAACGCGGTGACGAGCTGGCTGCGTAGCCAGGGGTTGGTGGTCCACTCGGTCTCGTCCAACCGCACGCTGATCGATGCCTCCGGCTCGGTGGCGACCGTCGAGCCGCCTTCCAGACAACGATCGCCAACTATCGGTGCATGGCCGCTCCGCCTACGCGCCAACGGTTGAGCCATCGGTTTCCGACGCGCTCAGCGGCATGATCGTCAACATCGGCGGGCTGGATAATGTCGGCATCTACACCCACGCCCCGATTGTCCAGCCGCGTGCCACCGGCCCACGCGCGGGTAGCGGCCCTGGCGGCGGCTACACCCCCAGCGAGCTGCGCACCGCCTACGACATGAACTCGCTCATCAGCAGCGCGAACGGCACGGGGCAGACCGTCGCGATCTTCGAGCTGGATGGCTACAAGACGAGCGATGTCAACGCGTACCTGAGCAACTACAGCCTCGGCTCGGCGCAGTACTCGAATGTGCTGGTGGATGGCGCGACCAACACAGCAGGATCAGGCGCTATCGAGGTCGAGCTGGATATGGAGGTCGTCTCGGCGATTGCTCCAGGCGCGGCCCAGAAGATCTACATCGGCCCGAATAGCACGTCCGGCGTCAACGACACCTACAACAAAATCGTCACCGATAACGTCGCCAAGGTGTCGAGCTCCAGTTGGGGACTCTGTGAGGCATCTTCGGGTACGTCTGAGTTACAGGCGCTGAACAACATCTTCGCGCAGATGGCCGCCCAGGGCCAGGCGCTCTACTCAGCGGCAGGCGACTCCGGCGCGTATGACTGCAACAACAGCAGCCTCGCCGTGGACTCGCCGTCGAGCGATCCGAACGTCATCGGCGTGGGCGGCACGAACCTGCAGACGGGCAGCGGCGGCTCCTACACCAGCGAGTCGGTCTGGTCGAATCCCTCCGACACCTCGCGCAGCCCGAAAGGCGCAGGCGGTGGCGGCGGCCTGAGCACCTACTTCGCTAAGCCCAGCTACCAGACCGGCCCCGGCACGAGCAACTCCTACTCCAATGGCAAGCGCCAGGTGCCGGATGTCTCGGCGGACGCCGATCCGAACACCGGCTATTCCGTCTACTGCTCGGTGACGGCGTCGGGTTGCTCATCCTCCAGCCCGTGGATCGAGGTGGGCGGCACGAGCGCGGCCGCCCCGCTCTGGGCGGGCCTCTCGGCTGACCTCAACCAGTACCTAGCGGCCAATGGCAAGCCGGTCCTGGGCAGCGGCAGCGCGACGCTCTACACGCTTTTCAACACCACCCAGACCTATATGGCCTATCACGACATCACCAGCGGCAACAATCTCTTCTATCCGGCGACCAGTGGCTACGACCAGGCCTCGGGTATCGGCACGCCGGATGTCTGGAACATGGCCCGCGATCTGGTTGGCTCTGGTGGCGGCACGAACGACTTCTCGATCAGCGCCAGCCCATCCAGCCTCTCGATTGCTCAGGGTAGCAATGGCACATCCACCATCAGCACGGCGGTCACCAGCGGCTCGGCGGGCACAGTGAGTCTGAGCGCCAGCGTCTCGCCTTCCGGCCCAACAGCCAGCCTCAGCCCCACCTCGGTCACTGCTGGCGGAAGCTCCACCCTGACCGTGACTGTGGGCGCGTCGGTCGCCACCGGCTCCTACACCGTCACGGTGACGGGCACCGAGGGCAGCGCGGTCCATACCACCACCGTCAGCGTCACCGTCACATCGAGCGGTGGCGGCGGTGCTATCACCAATGGCGGCTTCGAGACAGGCAGCCTGAGCGGCTGGACGACGGTAGGTACCACCGCTATCAGCACTACGGCGCATAGCGGGAGTTATTCGGCTCAGGTCGGCTCAACCTCAGCCTTCAACGGCGATAGCTCGGTCGCGCAGACCTTCACCGTGCCAACGGGCAATAACACCCTGACCTTCTGGTATCGGGTAGTCTGCACCGACAGCGTCACCTATGACTGGGCGACGGCGACCTTGACGGATAACACCAGCAACACGATGACCACCGTGCTGGCGCATACCTGCAGCAACACTGGCGCATGGTCGTCGAACACATCGAGTGTGACGGCGGGGCACTCCTACACGCTGACGCTCATCGATCACGACGACGGCTACGCGGGTGACCCGACCTACACCCTCTATGATGACGTGGCGCTCTCCAACGTTGTCGGAGTGACGAATCCGTTCGTCAATCCTGGCTTCGAGACGGGCAGCCTGAGCGGCTGGATAACGGCAGGTACCACCGCCATCAGCACGACGGCGCATAGTGGCAGCGACTCCGCGCGGGTCGGTTCGACTGGCGCGTTCAACGGCGATAGCTCGGTCAGCCAGACGGTGACGGCTCCATCCGGCGCAACGTCGTTGACCTTCTGGTATCGGGTGGTCTGCACCGATACGGTCACGTACGACTGGGCGACGGCGACGCTCAAGGACAACACCAGCAACACCACGACCACCGTGCTGGCGCATACCTGTAACAACAGCGGCACGTGGGTCAAGGTGACGGCGAGTGTGACGGCGGGGCATTCCTACACGCTGACGCTCATCGATCACGATGACGGCTACGCAGGTGACCCCACCTATACCCTTTATGATGATGTGGCCATCAGCTAGGGCGTGCATCGCCTGACCTGATCTTCAGGGAGCGGGGAGCGCCTTCGGGTTCTCTCCGCTCCGCACTATATCCCCTTTGCCTTCTCCAGACTTGCTATAATCGGCCTTGAGAACACGTCCGAGCATTCGCAGCGGACGAGAAACCTGTCGAGTAGGAGGCTGCTGTGGCGCCATTATCCGGCTGGGAGAACTTCTATGTCGTCGTCGGCTCGTCCGCCGGGGCGCTGACGGGCCTGATGTTCGTGGTCATCACCCTCGTCGCGGGGAACGCGCCGCGCCGGTCGGGCGGGGACGGAGAGCTTGCTGCCTATGGCACGCCAAACGTCGTCCACTTCTGCGCCGTGCTCTTTCTCGCCGCGATGCTCGCCGCGCCGTGGGAGTCGCTGCACATCGTCGGCGTGCTGCTCGTGGCGGCTGGCATTGCAGGCGCCATCTACGCCTCAATCATTGCCCGGCGCGTGATCCGGCGCGCCAGTCTATCAGACAGCTACGACCCGGTGCTCGAAGACTGGGTCTGGTTCGTCACTCTGCCGCTTGTAGCCTATGGCGCGCTCGTCGTCGCCGCGTTTCTCTTCCTGGTCGATCCGACGCCAGCGCTCTTCATTATCGGCGCGGCGATGATTCTGCTCTTGTCCATCGGCATCCACAACGCCTGGGACACCGTAACCTATCTCACTACCGAGCGCGTGCAGCCCCCAGACTCAGAAGACGAGAAAGACGGCAAAAACTAAGGGTCTTTCGTACGTTGCCGCGCTATTGCGATGACGAGGAAGAGCGCAACAGTCCGGCGAGCGCACCCCACGTCAACAGCAGATGCGAGAGACGCCCACCATACGCGTCCGCCCAGGATGAACTCCTCGAATAGTTGGCCGCCGTGGGATGGCTATCATAGTCGCTGGGGTCGTAGATGGAAGAAGCGCTATGCGTCTGAGCTTGAGGTGTAGTGATGACAGGCGTGCTTCCTGGCGCCCGCGCGGTTATCTGCGCATAATACAGATGGTTGAGATCAGCGGACGTGCCCAGCGCCTCGACGGCCCAACGGCTCGCGGTCAATGACGCCACGCCTCCAATTGGCCCCGAGACTGGAAAGATGACGCCCGCTAGAAGTATCTGCGGTAAGAGGACGAGCGGCGCCGCAGCGATAGCTTTATCCGAATTGCTGGCAAATGCGGAAACACACAGGCCCAGGGCAAGCCCCGCAAGTCCGGCGAGCAGCGCGCCAACAAAGAACCCCAGCGTCGGACGCAGAATCAGTGCTGCGCTATCTGGCGGGCTCCCCGTTTTTGCCGTGACGATGACCAACAAGACCGCGGTCTGTACAACGCATAAAAGGCCGAGAACAACAACCTTCGAAAGCACATAGGGCGTCACCGCCAACCCAGCGAGCCTTTCCCGTTGATAGATGTCGCTTTCTTTAGCGATCTCACGAATTGCGTTGCTCGTGCCGAACCAGATGGCGACGATAGCCACGACGAACAAAACCTTCTGCGCGTCGAGTGGCCCATTCTCGCGCGTGAAAACGCTGCTCTGGCTGAGCGCTGCCAGGACGATTCCAATGAGCGGCGCCTGCAACAGCAGAATTGCCATGGTCAGTCGATCATGCAACATGATCTCCAGATAGCGCTGGACAAGAAGCGCGAGTTGTCTGGGCGCGGATATTCCGAGCCCGCGCGCCGATGAGCCCCAACCGCGCTGAGATGGTGGAAGCGTACCGTCTGCGGCTTGTCCAGGATCCTGCGGGGGACGCGCGCGAACATCGCGATCATAGATCGCTGAACGCATGAAGCGCTGTCGCCACTGCTCCGCCTGTGAAGCACCCTCCAACTGGCCATAGATTTCGGCAATACTTCCAACCGTAAAGAATGTCAAAGCCTCGGCGGGTGGGCCAAAATAGCAGAGGCGCCCACCATGCCCCATCATCGCGATGCGATCACACGCCTGGAGATCTTCGAGGAAATGCGACACCATAACGATCGTGTGCCCCTGGGTCGCGAGCGAACGAATCGTCTGGAGTAATTCGCCGCGATGCCCAGGATCGAGCGGCGCGTTTGGCTCGTCGAGAAAGAGTATCGGAGGTTCCGCCAGGAGCTCCACCGCCAGGCTGACGCGTTTTCTTTCGCCACCGGAGAGCTTTTCCACGGTCTTGTGCCTGTGCGCTTCCATATCAACCGCATCGAGCACGTCACTGATACGTCGCTGCACCTCATCATCCCGCATATCGCCCGCAAGGCGTAGTCGCGCGACAAAATAGAGCGCGCGCTCGACCGTCAGGGCGCCGTGAACGATATCAGACTGTGGCACGTAGCCAATCTGGCCGCGCAGCGCCTCATAATTCGCATAGCTGTCCACCCCGTTAAAGAGCACATGACCATGCTGTGCGGGCTGGATGCCAGCCAGCGCCTTCAGGACTGTCGTCTTGCCGGCCCCGTTGCCGCCTGCGATGACCACGAACTCGCCTGGCATCACCGTCAGTGTCACGTGATCCAGCAGGACCGCTTTACCGCGCTGCGCTGTTCGCACCAGGTCCAGCGCATCCAGCCGAATAGCGCCGCCCCGTCCCTCCGGGCCGAGCGATGTTCCATCGAAAATGAACGCGTATGGTCCAATCGTGATGTGATCCGATATCCGTAGCTGCGTCGGCTGGCGAATCCGCTTATAGTTCACATACGTCCCGTTTGTGCTGTTCAAATCCTCGATCACGACTGCTCCGCCCGCAGCACGACGCAGCTGTGCGTGCTGCCGCGAGACCTGGGCATTGGGTAAACAGACCGTTGAAGCGGGATCGCGACCAATGGTTGTCTCGCGGACAGACGGAATCACTGCGCCCGGGGGTGTCAGCGCGCTCTGCGCTGGAGCAATGAGCCGCATGGAAACATACTGACCGCTCTCGCGTGAGCCAATCGTCACCGCGTCGCCAATGTTGAGTGTCGTGGAGCTAATGGGATGTCCATTGACCAGGAGGCCGTTTTGGGAGTTGGTATCGGTGATAAGCCAGGCGCCATGCTGCCTTCTCCGTAGCGTCGCGTGGTGGCTGGAAACGAGCGGCGATGGCACAATCAAGGCGCAATCGGGCGCCCTGCCGACAACGTACTCCGCATTCCGTAGTGGGGCAATGAAGCGCCCTCCCGGCCACTCGACGCTCAACTGTGGCGCTGGCGGTTGAGCCTGAATCGTGCGGGCATCTCCTCCCCCCTTCGCTGCTCATCCGCTATTTCCAGGCGAGCCACCACCCCGCCAATGACAAGTTGATCGCCATCAGCGACCAGCGCTTTATCGGTGAGACGCCCATTCACATACAGGGTGGTGGAGCCGGGCAAGCGTTCAACATGCCATCCGTTCGCCAGCTTTTCGAGACGAATGTGCTGCCGCGAAACGCTGTTATCGTCCAGCGGAATATCGTTACTCCGATCACGGCCAATGGATAAACTCTGCCTGCTCAACGTGGCCCGGCGCGGGGGAAATGTCCCATCTATAGACATGATCAGCAAGAAATCGCCGTTTTCCAGGTTCATATTGATCCCTGTCTCTCAGTCTGCACTGTGACGATTATAGATGTGCGGCCGTTGTATGTGCGAAGTAGTCAAGATGTCATATTTATAGTCTAAAATAATCGTTATCGCTGTCAAGAGAGCCACCAATCCTGAGATCTATCCATATCTTTACCAGCAGGTGTACACTATTTCCAGTGACGACGTATGCTAGTTTCATTGGCTTTGCCGCCAACTTGCCGGTGGAGGGGAAGAACGATGCATTCTGGTGAGTACGGTACCCTCGGCTCAAACGGAGGACATGGACTGATTGGGCGAGCCATTGGCGGCTATACCTTGGAGCGCGAGTTGGGCACGGGCGGGGCGGGGGTCGTCTTTCTGGGGCGGAAGGCGGATAACGCCACAGAGCTGGCAGCCATCAAAGTGCTGATGCTGCCGCCCCAGTCGTCTGCCGAGGAACGCGCGGAGTTTCGTGGCCGATTTCTGCAGGAAGCACAACTGCTCTTCCAGTTACGCCACCCGCATATCTTGCCGATCTATGCGTTTGGTGAAGACCAGGCTACTGGCTATTCTTATATGGTGCTTCCTTATCTCGAAGGTGGGCCTTTCACCAATCGCTTAAAGCGTGGCCCTTTGCCGCTGGATGTCGTCGCACGATATGCCGCCCAGGCAGCCCAGGCGCTCGACTTTGCGCATACCCGCGGCATCGTCCATCGGGACGTAAAGCCCGCGAATCTCTTGCTCGACAATCGCGACCAACTCTTTCTGGCCGATTTTGGCATTGCCAGACTCTTCGATCCGGTTGGTGGCGGACTGACGACGACAGGCCGAATACTGGGTACCGTCGCCTATATGTCTCCTGAGCAGGCGCTCGGCCAGCACGCCGGACCAGCAGCCGATGTCTACAGTCTGGGAATCGTGCTCTATCAGTGTGTGACCGGGCGCGTACCGTTTGACGGTCCGACACAGGCCGCTGTGATGATGCAACATATACAGCAACCTCCGCCCTCGCCGCGTGCGCTGAGGCCCGATCTTCCACAGCCCGCTGAGGCCGCGATCTTACGCGCGCTCGCGAAACGCCCAGAGGAGCGGTTTCCAAGCGCTGGTGCGTTGGTCTATGCCTTCTCAGAAGGGATTCAGGGACGTTCCCCACAAGTGCCGTATGCGCCTGTCCCGGGTACGGAGTCAACAGTTCAAGACTATCAAGCCCGCTCGACACAGATGGCGTCACAGCCTCCAAACGTTGCGATACCTGGGTTATCCAACGCCCGACGATCACTCGGCTCATTTTCGCCGATTGGTGTTACGGCGCTGGTTGTTGTCGTCATCGCTGCGTTGATTCTCGTTCTCGCCAACATGTCCAATTTCACATCAGCGATATTCGGGAACAAAAGCCCAGGCGCCCGACATCCACGATTACCTCGGGTGGAACCACTACTCCCGCATCCGCATCTCCCACGGCGCCAAACAGTGGCGTGCTCGTGGCAGCGGGAAACCTGATCTACGCGACATCCGCGCCTGGCCAGTGCGATAGCACTGGCAGCAACTGGGAACAAAACCCATCTGCCGTTCAATCCTGTGGCAGCGGCGGACTTATATTGGCTGGCCCGAACTGCGCGTGTCCTTTAGGAGTAGTTACGCTGGCCACCATTCAAGGACAATCCTATCCACAGAGTTATGTGGTGCAGGTTCATGCCACGTTGCTCGGTTCTGACCCAACCGCATTCTACGGACTCAAGTTTCGCCAGCAGTCATTGCAGGATACGTCGCAGGGGCGCGGCGGATACGCCTTCTTATTCGCCCAGAACGGACAGTGGGAGTACAACCAGTACGACTCCGACGGTACCAGGCACATTCTCTCGAATGGCTCGTTACCCTTCGCGATCGATGCGTCGACGACGCTCGACCTTGTCGTGAATGGCTCGAACTTCTCGTTCTACGTGAACGGTCAGTTGATCTCCCAGCAAAGTGACTCAACATACGGCACAGGCTATCTGTGCATGGTTGCGGAACCGGGAGCAAAGGTGCTCTTCCAGAATCTTGCGATGTATGAGCCGCCATCCTGAGTTGCCATCATCTCAGAACGTGCGGCCGAGCGCCTGGTCCCAGGGCTGTGGCGCGGCGACCTGGAGGATGATGTCTTCACGGTCGCGCGCATAGAGGTAGAGCTGCGCGAAAAACTCTTCTTCGGGCAGCGGATAGGTCGGATTGATGCAGAGCCAGCGGTATGCCCAGGGCAGCCGTACGCCTGGCGCGCATAGCACCTCGATACGTCGGCCAACCCGCAGGCGATAGGTCAATCCGGGGCGCAGGTGCGACGGAACATCCAGATAGCCCTGGCGCTGGAGTGTCTGCCATAGCTCGTCGCCGAGCGTCGCGCGCGCCACCTCACGAGCACGCTCGCGCGCCACGCGATAATCAGCGCGCGTCATGTCCGCGCCCGCGCTCCGTTTGGGGAGGTGATCCCAGTGCCGCCGCCAGGGGCGCTCGATGGCATTCGTATTCGTATTCGTATTCGTATTCGTATCGTGGCCAGTGGCGGACCCCGCCGATACGGCGAAACCGCGACGGAGCCGCTGCCACCAGCCGCTCAGACTAGCCGCCAGCGATGGGAGCAATGATCTGATACTCCTCGACGTTGGGGTCGAACGGCGCGCGATCCAGCACATGCTGGGCGTCTACCTTCTTCGAGACCATGCAGCCATGTTGACGAGCCTCACGCAGAATGCGCTCAGCCTCCTCGATCTGCTGGCGCGTCGCCTCGGTGTCGGTGGTTTCCCACTCGATCAGCTGGTGCCCACGCCGATTCGCGACAAGAATGCGTCCCATCGGCTCCTCCGAATCCACGGGGATGACAGGCCCGGATACAGCAAGCGCATCCACTCCACACGCACCGCCGTCCCGCCATCAGCGTATGGCCGCCGGACACACTATGTCAAGTGCTGGTCTGCATATCATCGAGGGTTCGTGGATAGCACGTTGCCTCTGGTTCCCCCTCTCCCCATGGGGGAGGGGGTTAGGGGGAGGGGGCCGCCCTCCTCACTGCATACTGATTCCGCCGTCCACCGCAATCGTCTGCCCCGTAATATAGCCCGCCTCTGGCGAACAGAGGAACGCAATCGTCGCCGCGACCTCCTCCGCCGAGCCATAGCGCTTCAGAGGAGTGATATCCATGTAATATTTCTTGAACTCGTCCGAGACGTTCGCCGTCAGCTCCGTTGGCACATAGCCCGGCGCGACCGCATTCGCCGTGATGCTCCGGCTGGCCACCTCGCGCGCGGTGGATTTGGTAAGCGCGATCAGCCCTGCCTTCGAGGCGGCATAGTTGGCCTGCCCCACCTGTCCCATCATGCCAGAGATCGATGTGACGTTGACGATGCGGCCCCAGCGCGCCCGCAGCATGGGCCGTAGCGCCGCCCGCGTGCAGAGGAACGCCGAAACCAGATTGGTCTGCAAAACCTGCTGGAAATCGTCCAGCTTCATCTGCATGATGAGACGGTCGTTGGTCGTGCCCGCATTGTTGACCAGAATCGTCACAGCCCCCAGCCGCGCCTCAGCCTCCTGGAAGAGCCGCGTCACGTCGTCCTCGTGCGAGACATCCGCCTGTAACGCCAGCGCCTGCCCGCCTGCCGCGCTGATCGTCGCGCACGACTCCTGCGCTCCCGCCTCGTCACTGCGATAGTTCACGATTACCTTCGCGCCCATCGCCGCCAGACGGATCGCAGTCGCGCGGCCGATGCCCCGGCTGCTGCCCGTGACCAGCGCAATCCGTCCCTCCAGTGGCTGCGTCGTCGAGGGTATTTGTTCCTCTGCCATGTTGATCTCCCTCACCTCCAGGTCAGTTGGAATGGAACCTATTCAGTCCAGTTGCAGCGTGCGCAGGTACGCCTTTACACCCGGCGCCAGATCCTCACGCATCAGCGCGAACGCCAGCGACGTCGTCAGCAACCCAACAGGATCGCCAATATCGTAGCGCGTGCCCTCAAATTCATAGGCGTAGACCGGCTCGCGCTCAGCCATCGCGCGGATCGCGTCGGTCAGCTGAATCTCCCCGCCCGCTCCCGGCGCCGTCACCTCCAGCAGATTGAAGATGTCTGGCGTGAAGACATAGCGGCCAATGACCGCCAGGTCGGAGGGCGCATCCTCTGCCGGTGGCTTTTCCACCGTATCGAGCACCCGGTATGTGCGCGCGTCGAGCTGCCCCGCTGGATCGACAGTCACCACGCCATAGCGCGAGATCACCTCGCGTGGCACGCGCATGACGGCGATCACACTGGCGCCGGTTCGCTCATGGACGTCGATCAACTGGCGCAGGCAAGGCCGCGGTCGGTGCACGATCACATCGTCGCCCAGCAGCAGCGCGAACGGCTCCTCGCCAATCACAGGCCGTGCCATCAGCACGGCATGGCCCAGGCCGAGCGGAGCGGGCTGGCGCACAAAGCTGAAATGGGCAAGCTCGGACGGCTGATTGATCTTGGCGAGCTTTTCGGCGTCCCCTTTGCGTTCCAGCACCTCGCGCAACTCAGGCTGGTCGTCAAAGTGATCTTCGACGGCGCGCTTCGTCCGGCTGGTGATGAAGGTGATGCTGCTGATACCAGAGGCCACAGCTTCCTCGGCAATATATTGTATCGTTGGCGTGTCGGCCAGAGGCAACATCTCCTTGGGCACGGCCTTGGTGGCCGGGAGCACGCGTGTCCCCAGGCCAGCCGCCGTGATAACCGCCTTAGTGATGGGCATAATGATGAGTCCTTCCGTCCCCACTGGACCTGCTGGATATGTTGAACACGCTGGTTGCCTCGGGCGCATGTGGCCGTGGCTCGTGCTCGTGCCGTGATGCATCGAACCAATAGCGAACCAATAGCGAACCAATAGCGAACCAGTAGCGAATCTCGCGAACGTCGGGCCCACACAATGCGTGGCCGATGCCCTGCACACTCTACGTGCCGCGCCGTGTACTGTCAAGCATACTGCACAGGAGACGTAGCGGGCATGGGCGCCTGTGCCGCTGCCTTCGCGACATGACATGCTGAGGCTGGCGTTGTTCACCTCTCTATATGCTATTTATTAGGGCGTTGTTCAGGGAATCCGCAGTGCGGCTTGTGTCTGGGAGCCCGCGCAGGCGGGCTTTGCGGCGGAGCGTGAGCGTAGCCCATAGGCGCGGCTTCAGCCGCCAGCGTCTCTCCATTAGGGCAGGGGGCTGGGGGGAGAGGCAGCCAGTTTCGCCGCCCGCTTCTGGCGCTCATGCCCCAGTCGGGGACATAGTACAAAGATACACCACGCTGCGTGGCGTCTGGCAGGCAACGTAAACGTACCCATACACGTACGCGTAGTAACAGGCGTGACATGTGCCAGGCTAATAGACGAGTTCTGGCACGCGATGTGCATGCATGCGTTCATGCGCTCCACAATCTGGCGCGCGAGCGCCACGAAGCGGCGAGCAGAGAAAACGCATGCAATGACTGAGGATACTTGAAGGTGTGTTGACGGTGTATTGAGTAGGGTGGCGTCCGCGCCAAGTTGGATGCGGGGGCAGGAAAGGATGATGAGGATGCCACAGCGGAAAGACGCGAGGCGGACGAGCGCCGACACGACCAGCAACTGGATTCGCGTTGGCGTACTCTCGGCGATGGTAACGGCGCCGCTGATTGCGCGCTGGAATGAAATGCAGGCCAGCTATCGAGCACAGACCCTCCGCGAACTCGCCGCTGCTCGACTGAGCGATGCGCGTATCGCACGCGACCAGGCCATGGTGCGGCTCGCCCCGATCCGCGAGGCGGCGAACGCCCGAATTGGCGATGCCCGCGTGCTGGCCAATGCGCGGTTCGACGACGCGATCAACCGGCTCGCGCAGGTGCGCACTCCCGATGCGTTGCAGAATGTGCTGCCATTCTCGCTGGCGCGCAAACGCCTGCTGGAATTAGAGCAGCAGCGGCAGCAACAACGGCGCCGGACGACGTTCTTATGGCTGACGGGTGTCGGCGTCGGCCTGGTAGCCGCCGGAGTCGGCGCGTATTTCGTCGCGCGCCGCCGCATGACGACCGCCCTCGAAGCCGAGGAGCCGATGGTGGAGCTACCAGCCGAGCGCAATCTGGCCGAGGCGACCGTCGGCAAAGGGTCTTCCAGGCGCAACGCCTACACCTCCAAGTCCGAGCGTGCCGACGGCGTTCCCGTACAGACCTACGCGGGCATGGGGACAACCTCGGCGTCGGGTGGCATGCCGCGCTATGTGGGCGACATCCGCACCATGACCTTCCAGGGCGCGGACGATACAGGCCAACTGCCCGCCGAAGAGAACCGGATCTATTTCGCGACCGAGGCCGAGGCGCGCCAGGCTGGTTTCCGCGATACCCACGAGCCGGATGCGTCATCCGGGTCAGGCAACAGCTAGAGCAGAATCCGTCTGATTCCCCCTCTGGATTCTGGTCCCCCCTCCCTTTTAGGGGGCTGGCGCGCGAGGCGAGAGCCTCGGAGCGTGCGACGAGCACGCGCAGCGCCAGCGGCCCGCAGGGCGGGAGCAGGGGGAGAGGGTGCGGGTGGCAGGCATCAAAGACTGGTGCGGCCACCCGCTTTTCGTGCGCCCATCGACAATGCCCGGCGCCAGCCCGGAGGCGCATGGAAAACTTTAAGAGCGCCGATTCCCTGACCCATTTCTCTGCAAAACCTCGACTATTGCCTCAAATGGCTCACATATCGCCAAATCCAATACAACGCATCATCCCATCGGATACGCAGCCTGCTACAATGGCTGCAGAGTCTCCAACCCCAGCGGAAAGGCAATGGCCCGCGCCTTTGCACTATACTGGGGAGAGATACCAAACCGTTGGAGACACACATCATCGATGAGGATGATCCCGGCAGTTTTCCTCCCGTCGCCATCCTCGCGCCTCAGGAGTGATTGTCATGACAACATCTGCCTCGCGCCCCAACCCTTTTGGCGCCCGTGGTCCACTCGGTCAGGGCTTCGAAGATACCACCATCTACCGGCTCAGCGCGCTCGCGGGCCAATCCGGCGTCGCGCTTGAGCGCCTGCCGGTCACCATCCGCGTTCTGCTCGAAAATCTGCTGCGCACCGCCGACCTGACGCCCAGCCTTGTCACCGACGGGGATATTCTCGCCCTCGCTCGCTGGACTCCCACGGCTGGCGGCGCGGCTCACGAGTTCCCGTTCATGCCCGCGCGCGTCCTCTTGCAGGACTTCACTGGTGTTCCCGCCGTCGTCGATCTCGCGGCCATGCGCGACGCCGTCAAAGAGCTGGGTGGCGACCCCGATGGCATCAACCCACTCGTCCCCGCCGATCTGGTCATCGACCACTCGGTCCAGGTGGACGCCTTTGGCACGATTCTCTCGTTCGCCACCAACGTCGAGCGCGAGTACGAGCGTAACTCCGAGCGCTATATGCTGCTGCGCTGGGCGCAGGGCGCGTTCCGCAACTTCAGCGTCGTCCCGCCGGGCACAGGCATCGTCCATCAAGTCAACCTGGAATATCTGGGTAAGGTCGTCATGATGAGTAACGGGCCAGATGGCGAGACGCTCGCCTATCCCGATACCCTCGTCGGCACCGACTCACACACGACGATGATCAACGGCCTGGGCGTGCTGGGCTGGGGCGTCGGCGGCATCGAGGCCGAGGCGGTGATGCTGGGCCAGCCGCTCTACCAGCTTACCCCCGAAGTCGTCGGCATGCGGCTGGCGGGCGCGCTGCCTGAAGGCACCACCGCCACCGACCTGGTACTGGCTGTCACGCAGATGCTGCGCAAGCACGGCGTCGTCGGGCGCTTCGTCGAGTTCTGCGGCGCGGGTCTGAGCGCACTGAGCGTCGCCGACCGGGCCACCATCTCCAACATGTCGCCGGAATATGGCGCGACCGCCGCGCTCTTCCCGGTGGACGACGCGACCCTCCGCTACCTGCGCGATACCGGACGTGACGCCGCGCTGGTCTCGCTGGTCGAGCGCTACACCAAAGAGCAGGGTATCTTCCGCACCGACGCTACGCCCGATCCGCAGTTCAATTCTCTGCTGGAGCTTGACCTCGCCACCATCGAGCCGAGCCTGGCGGGGCCGCGCCGCCCGCAGGACCGCGTGGCGCTGGGCGGCGTGCGCGAGAACTTCCGCACGTCGTTCCAGGAGCAGATCATGGGCACTGGCCCCGACGCCAACGGCAAGTCGATTGGTCGCTTCGAGAACGAGGGCGGCAATCCCTCGCCAGAGGAGCCTGAGGGCAGACCCTGGCATCCCCATACGGCGACCATCTCCATTCAGGACGAGGATGTGGAGATTGGCGACGGCTCGGTGGTCATCGCGGCGATCACCAGTTGCACCAACACCTCGAACCCCTCGGTGATGATTGGCGCGGGTCTGCTGGCGAAGCATGCCGTCGAGCGCGGGCTGAAGACGCGCCCGCACGTCAAGACGAGCCTCGCCCCCGGCTCCCGCGTTGTCACCGAATATCTAAATACAGCAGAATTGACATCATATTTGGAAGCACTCGGATTTCATACTGTCGGATATGGATGTACAACTTGCATCGGTAATAGCGGGCCGTTGCCGGAGCCGGTGGCCGAGGCTGTGCGTGATAACGATTGGTAGTCGTCTCGGTGCTCAGCGGCAACCGCAACTTCGAGGGACGCATCCACCCGCAGGTGCGCGCGTCGTACCTAGCCTCACCGCCGTTGGTGGTGGCCTATGCGCTCGCCGGAACGACCGATCTCGACCTCGCCAACGACCCATTGGGCGAGGATCCTAACGGTCAGCCGGTCTATCTGCGCGATATCTGGCCCTCGCAGCGGGAGGTGCAGCGAGACAATGTCGCGGGTCGTCAAGCCGGAGGTCTTCACCAAAGAGTACGCCCGCGTCTTCGATGGCGACGACCGCTGGCGCGCGCTGCCGGTGCCGGAGGGCGGCCTCTTCGCCTGGGACGAGGCCAGCACCTATGTGCGGCGGCCGCCGTTCTTCGAGGGGATGTCGCTGGAGCCGAAGCCGCTCGGCGCGATTCGTGGCGCGCGGGTGCTCGTTTCGGTGGGCGACTCCGTCACGACCGACCATATCTCGCCCGCTGGATCGTTCTCCAGCGATAGCCCCGCCGGGCAGTATCTGCGCGAGCATGGTGTCTCCGTCCGCGACTTCAACAGCTATGGCTCGCGGCGCGGCAACCACGAGGTGATGATGCGCGGCACCTTCGGCAATATCCGGCTGCGCAACCAGCTTGACGCCGGGCAAAGAGGGCTACTGGACTGAATACCTGCCGACCGGCGAGCAGATGACGATCTTCGACGCCTCGATGCGCTATCAGGCGGAGGGCACGCCGCTGCTGGTGATCGCGGGCAAGGAGTATGGTTCGGGTAGCTCGCGCGACTGGGCGGCAAAGGGGCCGATGCTGCTGGGCATCCGCGCCACGCTCGCCGAGAGCTACGAGCGCATCCACCGGAGCAACCTCGTCGGCATGGGCGTCCTGCCGCTCCAGTTCAAGCCGGGCGAGAGCCGCGAGTCCCTTGGCCTCACGGGGCGCGAGACCTTCGATATCGAGGGCATTGACGGCGCGCTGAAGCCACATCAGGAGATCACGATCCACGCCACCCGCGAGGATGGCTCGACGTTCGACTTCACGGCGATTGCCCGCCTCGACGGCCCGGTAGATATCGAATACTACCGCCAGGGAGGCATCCTGCCCGCCGTGCTGCGCCGCCTCGTCCGCGAGCAGCAGGCATAGCTGACTACTTCGACAACTGGCCGGGGTGGAAGTCGAAACCACCCCAGCCTAATTATTTGCCCTTTTTTTGGGCAAGGGATAGCGTTCAAACAGGCTATCAAGATATTGGGCCAACTCAAGGTCGTATTGGGATGGCTTGTGACCGATATCCCATGTGGTTAGCCATACTGTGACGTTACGCCAGATGTTTTCCCAACGTGGATGATGGTTGAAAGACGAGATGAATTTACTAGCTTCAGACATGAATTCCAAAGCAGCTTCAAATGATGCAAATTCGTAAACGCGCATTAACTCCGTCCGCTTGAGTGGCTCACTTCCTGGGATAGGACTAACGACAACCTCCCATCCCTTCCTGCAAATTTCGGCAAGCTCTTCTGGCGAGAGCGACTCGGGGCGAACATATGGACGTGGATAGCTTACTCTAGGACCGATATGATGAAATCCGTTCCGTTCAAGTGTTGAAAGTAACTGTTTGACATCATTATCCCAATGTGTATCCCGCAATTCGAACGTCTGGTAATTGCTAAGAGAAGCGATCTGGGGAGGTAGAGCGCTTCTCTTCGGCAATTGGGCGCGACTTACCAATGAGTGGAACCACAACCAGTTTGGGTCAAGCCGACAGTGCGTTTTATCCGGAAGAATGGGCAGCGGGCAGTCCAAAAGCCCGAACGCCTTGCGAGATCGTGGCTTCAATCCCCGAGCGAAGCGCATAGTGCGTGGAGAACGCTCTGGTAGCTTGGCGTCGACGGGCCGACTGCAAGGCTTCGTACTGCTGCTGCGGCCGTATGGTGAGCAAGCGACGTGGAGCACGCGAGCGTGAAAATGTGCAACGGGGTAACAATGGGCACGCTTGGCAATCTTTCGCCGAAAACCGCACCTTGATTACCTCTCGTTTGTGGTTATCACGTGTGGGCGTCCAACTGACGCTCGTCTGCCCTTGCGGACAGGTCGCCTGTTTGCGTTCCCAATTGATCAGAAACTGGCTCGCGTCAATCCCACCCTCGGTGGCGGCTTGCCATTTGGCATCGGGATGGGTGGGGCTCACCACGTCGATCCCAAAGCGTTGCTGGCTGGAGGCCAATACCTCCGCGTTGACATAGCCTGTGTCCATGAACTGCTGACTGGGCAGCAGCCGAGCGCGTTCGAGATCGGCTTGAATGCATTCGGTCATACCCACATCACTCGCGGGAGCAGGGGTCGTGGCCACATGGATGATCAGGTGTGGTTGGTCTGGTTCACAGGTTTCGGTGACATGGACCTTATAGCCGGTCCACTGCGTGCTATATTTCTTGCCGTAGCGCGCTTGCGGATCATAAGGGGAACTGATAAAGAGGCTCGCTGGCGGAATGTCGCCGGGGTCGCGCCAATGCAGTTGACCCTCCTCGTAGCGATAGTTTTGGATCCAGACGCGCCGGAGGATCTCGACCGCCGGGATCTCGCGCAGAAATGCCGGCGCCGCTGGGGCAAAGAGGTCCGTCAGCAGAGCCCGCCCATCCTGCCCGATGGTTTCCGCGAGCGCTCTACGGCTGGCTGCGTCTTTGGGAAACACCCTCTCTTCGATGCGGTGCCCATAGCGGTAGAGCCAGTCCTCCTGACTATGCGCCAGGAGCCAGTCGCCCGCAACGAGTGCGAGACTGTTGAGGGCAAACCGCAGGGTTTCTCCGACGCACATGAGTCGGTTGATGGCGCGTACTTTGGCCAGGATGTGCGTGGAATCGGTCCGTTGCCGCTTGCGTTCGGTGAGCCACCCTTGCCCTTTGAACAGTTCCAGCAAGGTATCCAGCAAGATCTGTTCGGCTTCGCCTTGTACCAGACGCGCTCGAAAATCAGAGAGGACTGTAAAATCAAATCCGGGATCCTCCAGTGGCAATCCGAGCAGGTACTTCCAATCAATGCGGCCGCGCACAGCATCTGCTGCTTGTCGATCGGGTAACTCTTCTAGAAATTGGAGCACGGTAATCAATGCCAGTCGCCACGGGGCTTCTGCTGGGCGGCCATTGTGAGGAAACAAATGGGCAAAGGATTGATCTTGATAGATCGTACCCAGCGCGTCGCGCAGTTGGAGATACTTCTGGCCTTTGGGATAGGCCGCACGTGCGACGCGAGCGGTTTCTTCCGGGATCGAAAAGTCGTTTTGCGGCGGCAATGTCATCGTGTCTCTCCTGTGTGCGAGCTTCCTCGGCCGATTTCTTGGAGGTCGTACCTAACTATACCCAAGGAGCGTTGGCTTCAGGAGAGTTTCCCAACAGTGTCACTTTTGGTGATGGCTGCTTGGTAGAACAGCAGCGCTCATCCCGACGCGTCTCAAAAGCAAGCGTTACTGCTGAGGTTTGCCACTCCCACCAGATGCAGTCTCGCGTTCACCAAGCGGGCTTCACCAAATCTGCGGGAGAGCCTACTACCGGACTCAATACCAGTTTGTGGTTAATCGCATATTTGATTTCATTGCAGACCCAATCATCTGGTAGGTCAAGCCTTCTCCGTCCATCTTCGTCTGCCAGATGCAGCCAATCGGGTCCGATTGTGGCAATGAGTACGGTGGCACGCTGGAGCGCATTCTCAATTCTGGTTGGCCACTCATCGCCGATACGAATAGCGTCAGTGTCGATAAATACAGCGGATGCGCCAAACACCATGCCTAGCGTCTCTGCGAGCCAGCGCGAAGCGGCAGAGCTGTCCTGCCGCCGGTAGCTGATAAAGATAAAGGGACTACGATTGTCTTTGTTCAGGGATTCTTCTGAGGACCCAATCGCATCATGATGCTGTCTACTAGCTACGTCTTGGGTCGAGCTCGCCGTGGGGTCGCGTGGCTTCCAGAATGCATGCCAGATTGTCGATCGTGACGAAGGCAATTTCGAAGTGTGTTCGGGATCACTTATAGTGTCACTCCTGCTCTCGATCTATTGCCACAGCAAGTATAGCAAGTGTAACATGACCAATCAAGGAGCGATGAGAGAATAGGGTCGAAGATGGCATTCTCTCATGTGAAATTGGTGACTATTTCTGCCCCCGCACGGCATAGACCCGGCGGGCTGGCACGCTGACCAGCTCGCGTTCCGGCCAGCGCAGCGCGGTGAGACGGCCACCGAAGATGCAGCCGGTGTCGATGTTGATCGTATTGTTCTGCCAGACCGGCTCCGCGATAGGCGTGTGACCGTAGACGACCGTCGCCGCGCCCGTATAGTCAGCCGCCCAGTTGACCCGGATCGGTAGCCCGTTCTCGTCCTTCTCGCCCGTAGGGATGCCGTAGAGCGTGAAGGCGCGAATACGCGGCGAGTCGCGCCCCTGATCGTCCTCGCGGATGCCCGCATGTGCCACCGCCAGCGCTCCGCCATCCAGCAGCAGGTGCGTGCCCAAGGCCGCCGATGAACCGCTCGTATGCCGCGATCCACTCGGCGCGCTCGTCTGCTGGCAGCGCCTCGATCTGAGCGATACTCTCGGCCAGCCCGTGGTTGATCTCACATTACGGCCAAGCAGGTAGCGCAACAGCTTGTTATCATGGTTGCCGGGCACGCAGAACGCCTGCCCCGCCTCAACCATCCGCCGCGCCAGCGACACCGATGCGACGATTTTCGGCCCCCGATCCACCAGGTCGCCGACGAAGACGAGACGCCTGCGCTCCGGGTGGCGTATGCGCGGGGGCTTCGTCGGGCTGGTAGCCGAGCAGTTCCAATAGCTCAAGCAGTTCATCGTAGCAGCCATGCACGTCACCGACGATATCGAAAGGGCCGCGTTCATCGCGGCGGTCAGGCTCTGGCCGCCATCTCTTCAGGCGTTACAGGTGATACGGCTCACACGTATCTCCCTGGCACATCGCGCTAGCGGGGCGTCTCTGGCCCGGGACGGAAGGGCTCGCCATGCCCCGGCACGATCAGCGTTGCCAGCCGCAAGACGCGCTCGCGGTTCGCATGCAGCTCTGCAGGGTCGTGCGAATAGGGGTCGTCGGCGGGGCCGCTCGCCATCCACCAGAGATGGGTGAAGGCGACGATATCGTCGGGCGTGCCTGCCAGCGTCGTGATGTCCTGCGGCGTATGGCCCGGAGTCGCGATCAATTGGATCGCGGGCGAGAGATGGTAGCCCTCGGCAGGGCTGGTCGATCCACGAGTCATCCTTGTAGATGGCCTGGAAATCATGGACGCGCGCATTGGGGAAGAGGGCGGTGTGCAGCGTGTGATCGGGGTGGTGATGAGAGATGACGACATCGGTGATCGAGCCTTGCGACTCGCCCAGGCTGGCAAGCGGGCCAAGGATGTCGTCGCGATGAGCGACCATGCCGGGATCGACAATCAGGCGAATCGCGCCGTCGCGCACATAGGCGACGGTCGAGGCGACGCGCGTGCCGTCGCTACCCCGGCGGGCGTAGCCAGCGGTCAGGATGTATACCTGCGCCGTGCGTGCAAGCTGGATGCTCTCGTTGTTCGCGCTGCTCAAGCTGATTCTCCTTCATCCAACAGATGTCACTAAATGAGGCTTTGGGCCTTGAGTTCGGCCATCTCTCTCTTTATCTTATCTTCGAGATCCTTGATTCCAGTGTAGAAAATGCATCTATGTCCCTTAGCGTCAAATTCCAGATTAACGCCATTTCTAGCCAGTAGCAGAGTGGGTCTACCTTATTCCCCATGCAAAACCTACCTCAAGGTACACATTTGGGTTCGCCCCGCTTAGCTCAGCTATGACGAGTGCTGCTGTTTCAATCTTCCGCTTCATCCATTCCATAATCTCGCCAGTGAAGCTGATGTGATCCATCCGCTCGCATAAGATACCCTGACGCATGAACGGGGGCTTCGATTCCGTAATAGAAGACATCGTTCATATCTGTATTAAATGGCATAGCCACGAAAACATGCGGCTCCTTGTGCGAACCTGCGCCTCCACGCGCAGCAGGCAGCCGCTGAATTTCGCTACCGGTATCAATAAGGTATGTGCCGACGGAAGCACTTTTCGACACTTTCGCTGGACCTGTGCCGCTTGATAAGTACTCATCAATTGAGCCGCGAAGTCGAACTATACGTGTCGCGTCTCTATCCACTATAGTAACAGCGCGAAGATGAGGCAAGAATGGCAAGTTCTGTGCGGCCTGAATAGCGTCCAGGCAGCCTTCGAGTTCGGCACGACACGCTTCCGCCTCATCGAGACCGTATCCGACGCCATGAATGGTCATGCAGACGTGCTCGGTAGTGGGCGCATATTGATTCACCCCTTCGAGCACTTGCGCAGCGAACGACCGAATTTCTCGATAGCCAAACATGGTCAGGCGCTGAACGCCAACAAATAGCGCGTGCTTTGCGCGCGCATTTCCGAGCGTCTCGACATATCGAAACGCGCCAATGGCAGGTTGCAGTTCCCCTAATGAGATACCCGCTCTTTGAAGCGAGTAAGCCAGACTCGAGTCTGCGCCGTAAAATGCCTGAGCATACTTGAGAGCAATGATATCAGCGTCAAAAGTAAAGATGTCGCCTTGCGCAATTGCAAACTCGATCGTTGGCAACGTATAGACCTCTCTATCGCAGATAGGACGGCTGGTTAGGCATAGTGTACACCCATCTCCTGCCGTTAGGATAGAGGCTGCTTGTCGCGCGGTTCATCCATGGATGGGCAGCGAGGCGCGGACCGTGGTGCCCTGGCCAGGCGCGCTCGTGATGCTCAGGTCGCCGCCCAGCCGCGTGATGCGCTCGCGCATCGAGCGCAGCCCCAGGTGGCCGGGATAGCTGGCGTCTGGATCGAAGCCCGCACCGTCGTCGCCCACCGTCAGGTGACTGCGTCTCGGTCGTCTCCAGCGTCAGGTCGAGCACGGTGGCATTGGCGTGCTTGACGACGTTATGTAGCGCCTCCTGCGCGATGCGATAGAACGCCTGCTTCGCCTCCAGCGAATCGCTGGCTCGCTGCACACATGCGCCTGGACGATCAGCTGATCGCGATGTTGGGTCGCCTCCGCCAGCTTGCGCAGCGCGGACGTCAGCCCCTCGCGCTCCAACGATTCGGGCCGCAGTTCCAGGATCAGCGCGCGCATCTCTTCCATCGCCGTATCGGTCAGCGAGAGCATATAATCGAGCGGCTCGGACGGCCTGCGCGGGGTCACGATCCAGCAGCGTGCGTGCGGTGCGGGCGCCCAGCGCGACGCCATAGAGCGCCTGCGAGACGGAGTCGTGTAATTCGCGGGCGAGCCGCTGGCGTTCGTCAATCGCCGCCCGATCCTGCGCCTGCTCGTAGAGGCGCGCATTCTCCAGCGCGATGGCGGCCAGCGCGGCAATGGCGGTCGCGATCTCGCGCGGAACGCTCGGTGTAGTAGCCAGGCTGGCTGGATTGCATCGAGATCAGCCCAATGGCATTGTCTTTCACCACCAGCGGAATGGACATCCACGAGCGCATATAGGGGTAGATCGTGCGGATACGCTCGCCAAAGCGCTCTCGAATCGCCGCCGCCAGCGGCGAATCACCGTGTACGTCGTCCAGGATCACCGCGACACGCATCTCGGCGATCTGCGCGAAAAATGGCGCGCTGTTCTGGCTCATAGGCTTCGCGCACGACCTGCCTGCGGGGCGTTGGTCCGCGATAATCCAGCACGGTGATCTGTCCCTTATCGAGCGAGAGGATCGACGCCCCGGTATAGCCTACCAGCGACTCCAGGTGATCGAGGATCAGCCGCAGCACCGGCGCCAGCTCGAGCGTCGAGGCGACACTGCGCGAGACATCCAGCAGCGCCGTCAACGTCTGGGTGCGGCTCTCGATCCGCTGTTCCATCTCGGCGACGTTGTGCTCGCGCTCGCTGATATCGCGGATGACCGCCAGCGCATGCGGCCCGCCCAGATAGGTGAACGCGCTGCCATGCGTCTCCACCGGGAACGGCGTGCCATCGTGGCGGACGTGCAGCGCCGTATAGCGATAGGCTCCCCCGGCGCGGCACTTTGCCAGAAACTCAGCGAAATGCTGGTACGAGGCGGGGTGAATGAAGCTCGGAGCAGTGCGCGCCGATAAAGTCGTCGCCGCTGTAGCCATGCATGTGCCAGGCGGCGGGATTCGCCGCGACAATGACGCCATCCAGATCAGTAATGATGAGCGCGTCGCCGGTAGACTCGAAGATGCCACGATAGCGCGCCTCCATCTCATAGAGACAACTTCTCGGCATGTTTGTCTTCGGTCACATCGGTATGCCAGCCAGCGATGCGCAGCGCCCGTCCACTGGCGTCACGGCGGGCGGCGGCGCGGACCAGCATCCAGCGATAGTGGCCATTGTGATGGCGCAGACGATGCTCCACAACCAGCCGTTGCTGAGGAGTCTGAGACGGTTGAGGCGCCTCGACAAAGGCGCTGTAACTCCGCCAGCACGCGCTCGCGGTCGGCGGGATGCACCCGCGCGATCCAGGTCTGCAACGTCGCGGGCGTATCATCTCGCTCATCCCTGGTGATGCCGAGCATCTCATACCAGCGCGGCGAGTAGTAGACCGTGTCCGTGGCGATGTCCCAGTCCCACAGGCCATCGTTGGCGCCACGGACGGCGAGCAGAAACGCTCCTCCTCACTCGTCGTGTGTCGCGGTGGTCCGCCGATATTCTCGCTATTAGGCGGCGTTGTGTCGGTCATGGTAGCAATCTATTCCAGTGATTTAGCGTGTCCCGGCCTGTTGAATCATATGCCACAAGCCACATGATACCATCCGACACATGCGTGAACATGCTGGCTACAACGCAATGTCTGCTTCCTCGTATACTGGCTATCGGCGTTTATAGACTCATCCGCACGCCAGAGATGCGCTGGTCCGATGTGACGGTAGGTTGCGAGGAGGGCACGGCGGTGAATTTCAATTACGATGACAGGATGCTACGGCAGAACAAGATCTACGAGAATGCCGCGCGACCACGCGACCTGAAGACGACCGCTGAGGAAGAGGCAGCCGCGACATCCGGCAGAATAGGGCGACGCCAGCGCGCCATCGGCATCGCGCTCGTGCTCGTGGCGCTGGCGGGACTCGCGGCCTACCTGATTGTGCATATTCTCGCCGGATAGCCAGCAGACGTGCGATGATGAATCTTTCGCGTCAAGAAGCAGATTGATTGCCGACGGCTGTGAGGTGAAGATTATGGACGAGAACGACGACAATCCAGTCTTTGATGCTGGCCAGCGAGTTAGCGGTGAACCGCGGAGACTCCTCTATTCAAGCGCCGCGAACGAGTTGAACGACCTCAAACAGTCCGTCGCCGAGGAGAACCAGGCTCTGGCGGCGGGCGCAAAGGCGCGACGGCAACGCACCATCGGCATCGCCATATTTTTCGTGATCCTGGCGCTCTTCGCCGTCTATGCCATCATTCAGATTCTGGGACGCTAGCAGACACCATTGGGCCTGGGATGGCGGGCATCTCCCAGGCTCAACAGCACTGCATGAACGATACGCTAGTAGCCGAAGCGCATCAAAATCATGCAGGTGAAGATGGCGACGAACCCCACGAGTTCGATCCGCGCAAGGAAGATGAGTCGCTGCTGGATGGCTCCATAGGCCTCGGTGTAGTCGCCGCGACGAGCGCCTGCGCCTTTGGCCCCACGATCAGCGCGCCCCAGAGAATCAGCGCTATTCCCAGCAGGAGCGAGGCCAACCAGGTCAGCCCGTAGGTCGTCCCGACGATGGTATCGAGCGAGTGCAGGCTGCCGAAGAACGTGCCGCGCAGAAAGCCGAGCAGCACAACACCTCCGGCGACAGGGCCAATCACCCTGGCGGTCTGTTGCCCAAGTATGCCGCCAACCTTCTGCTGCTCTCCCAATGGCACGTTTGCCAGTGATGGAAAGAGCACGAAGGTGGCATAGAGCGATGAGCCAAACCACATGATGCCCAGGATGACGTGCAGCCACTGCATGATGATCGTCCAGACAAGCACTGGGGTACCCCCTCTCACGGTCGCCCGGTAGTTGCACAACATGACATACGCGGACAGGGGAGATTATTCGCCAGGTCCGCGCGTTCCCGTAGCCCGAAAAATGCGCACCATCAGGTCATCGGAAATGCGTAGCGCTTCGTGACAGGAGTAAACTCACGCTCCATCAGCGCGGACGTAGCAGCGATAAGCCGAGCCAGAGCAGCCACGCCGGATTGGCAATCAGGCTGGCAAGGCCGCCCGGCACGAGGACGAAAAGGCTCGATGGGTTGTTGGTGAAGAGGTTGCCCAGAAAGAGCGCGACGAGCAGGACGCCCAGCACACAGCCGAGGTAGCCCAGACCGCGCGGCAGCGCGCCACTCCGTAGGACAAGCCACGACAGGACGAAGGTGCTCACACCGGTTAATCCGAACGCCAGCAAACCGCGCGGATCGAACTGGTTGGGCAGCTTACTCAGATCGGGCGTATTGGCCGGCGCGGGAACAATCACCAGCGCGAGGTCGTGGACACCATGAATCAGCGCGCCCAACTGACCAAGCAGCCCCAGCGCCAGCGCCCAGAGCGCGAAGAGCGGGTCGGCGTCGCGCACGAGGCCATAGAGCGCCGTCAGGACCGCCGAGGCCAGCAGACCACCGATCCCCAGCAGCAACGGCGGCAACAGATCATGGGCTGACCATTTGACCAGCAGGAAAAAGACAGCGTAGAGCAGGCTGCTGATCGCGGTGACAATGCCGCAGACGCCCGCGAATCGCAGGAATGCCGGGGATGACTTGGTGATAGATGCCGTTGCCATAGCTATTCTCTCCCCTCCGCCCGCTGGATGGCATGCCAGACACCAGCGGCAAACGAACGATATCGTTACCCCTCTGTACACGTGGACCCTATGATCTGGATGATGACAGTATGCGAATGGTGGACATTCGGTAGAATCTGCTCGTGGTTGAGTGACATCTGGAGCGCGAGAGCAGACGGGGGTGTGACGTGATGCGCGAGGGAACCGGCGAGACGACGGTGGCGGCGCTGCCTGAGGTGGCCTTTGCGTATCTTGCCGACCCACGCAATGCGCAGCAATGGTTCGCGGGCGCGGCGCTTTCCGAGCATCCGGAGGGCGAGCCGCAGGCCGGGATGAGCTGGCGCTTCGTGCAGGCGCGGAGCAAGCGCATCGTTCCGGTGCGGATGGCGATCTACGAGCCGCCGACGCGTTTCGTCTGGCGGACAGCGCTCTACTGGCCACGCACGAATCTGCGATGGGAGATGCGGTGCGAGCCAACAGCTCTGCCTCCTCCTCTAACCCCTCTCCCACAGGGAGAGGGGCAAAGCGTGAGTGGCACGCGCCTGCGCATGACGATTGGCATCGAGCCGGGACCGATGGGCTGGCTGGGACTCCACCTGTCGCCACGACTCTATCGACCCGACCCGGCGATGCAGGCGCAGCGTGCGGTCGAGCGTGCCCGCGATGCGCTGCAGGAGCAGGCGGTAGTGCGTCCAGAGGCCACGAGGCCAGCAGGGAAGCGCGGTCGTCGTCGGCGGTAAGTCAATAGGTTCATGAAGACGAATCACCAATAGCGTCTCATCATCATGTTTCCCCTTCGTATGCCGTGCAGGCTCTTGTTGATTCGCCCGCAGTAGTGTAGTGGCGCGCCTCCTGTCCTTAGTCGCTGCCAGCCGTGATTTCCCCCTTTCGAGAAACCCCAAAATAAAGCGCCAATACTCCCCTTGACATTGACGTTACGTCAATGTTGCATCCTCTACTTGCGGGCTGCCGCAGTCTGGTGAACCGAGATTCGTCCGGCAACCATACCAACCGACCTATGTAAAGGCTTAAAGACAAGGAGTCCTGCCATGAGTACGCTTGATACGCTCGACACGCTTGATATGCTCGTACAACGAAACCACGAGTTCGCCGCGCACCACTTCGTCGCTGGCCTGTCAATGCGCCCGTCCCTGCGCACGCTCATTGTCAGTTGCGCCGACCCGCGCGTTGATCCGGTGCATATCCTCGGCCTGGAGCCGGGTGAGGCGGTCGTGTTGCGCAACGTTGGCGGGCGCGTGACGCTGGGAACACTGGAACTGCTGACCATGCTGCTCCAGGTTCCCACCAGCGCAGGCGCGCCAGCGAGCAACAGCGCCAGCGCCGCCGCTTCGCCCTTTCAACTGATCGTTCTCCACCATACCGACTGCGGCATCACCCGGCTGGCCAGCAATACGGAGATGATGGCCGAATATTTCGGCGTCCCGCCCGCGGAGCTTCCGGCCAAAGCCATCATGGATCCACGCGCCGCCGTGGCCAGTGACATAGCGATATTGCGTGCCATTCCTGAGGCGCCCTCAGCCGTCCTCGTCTCCGGTCTGGTCTATGACACCGAGACGGGTCTGATCGATGTCGTCGTTCCGCTCGCGCCCATCCGCCCGGAACAGCGAGGATAATGAGGTTCACCATGAACACTGCAATTGCCGACAAACATACTCTCATCACTGCCAACGAGTGGTTTGGCAGCGGACACCGCATACCCTACGATCCCAGCCATCACCGCATGCTGATGGCGCATGATGATATGAATGACCTGACCGCCCCTCACCTGATGGTCTTCGAGCGGGTCGTCGGCGCACCCGATGCCACCGGTCGCTGGATCACCATGCTGCCCGGCTATCCTGATGGCTCCTACGACTACGCCAAAGTTGACGCTTTGCTTGGGGATGCCGCGGATGAGCTGGTCCCACGCCTCTATCTCGAATATGTGGGCCAGGGCGACTCCGATAAGCCCAAGGAGTACCCCTACTCGACGATGGAGCGTGCCGATCTGGTCGAGGCGCAGTGGCTGGCACACGGGGTGCGGCGCACCTTCGTGGTGACGTTCGACTACTCTTCGCTCGTCCTGCTCGAACTGCTCGCGCGCCAGCAAGAGCGCCTCAGTCACGGTGAGCCGATCGCCACCCGTATCGAATCGGTGTTCATCACCAATGGCGGGCTGTTCGCCGACGCGCATTCCCATCCCTGGCTCACGACACCTCTGCTCAGGACGCCGCTGGGCGCGCTCAGCATGCGGCGGGCGCAGCGCTCACCGGCGCTCTTCGAGAACATCATACGCAACGCTAAATTGTATGCTCCGGAGTACAGGGTGACTGAGGCGGAACTGCTGGAACTGTATGATGCGATCACGCGCAGGGATGGAGCCGCATTCCTCCATCTGGCCGCTGGATTCGTCGCCGAGCATAAAGCCCATGCCACGCGCTGGGACTTCGCCCGGCTGTATCACGCACTGCGCGATTCGGTCAGCTTTTTTGTTGTTGGCAGCGAGGAAGATCCCTACGAGCCGAAACAAATTGTGGCGGCACGTGCGCGGCTGGGCGCCGATGGCCTCGACATCCGCATGTTGCCCGGCGGTCATCTCATCACGGCGGAGCATCCTGATCTGTTCGCCGCGCTAATCTATGAGCGCACCCTGGCGTGGCTTCAGGCATGAGCACGTCATGCGGGAGGAAGCGAGGAAGGAGAAGCCAGTATGTTTCGTATTGGGGAATTTTCGCTGATCGCCCAGGTATCAGGGCGGCTCCTGCGCTACTACGACGAGATTGGGTTGCTCAGCCCTGAACATACCGATCCGCAGACGGGCTATCGCTACTATAGCGCCGGGCAACTGCCGCGCCTCAATCGCATTCTTGTCTTGAAGGAACTCGGGTTGGGACTCGACCAGATTGCCCATCTCCTGGGCCAGGATACCTCGTCCGAGGAGATTCGAGGCATGCTGCTGTTGCGGAAAGCGCAAATTGCGCAGGCAATGCAGGATGATCTGGCCCAGCTCCAACTGGTCGAAGCGCGTCTTGACCAGTTGGACGCCTTTGGCCAGTCGCCCATTCTTGATGTCGTGGTGAAGGCCATCCCACCCCAGCGCTACCTGGCGCTGCGCGAAGTATTCCCGGATGTTGCGTCGGTTCGTCGGCTGGTCATACACATGACGGCTATCGTGCCGCACAAAATGCCTGCTAGTAGCCTGGGCCAGGTTGCCTTTGTCATTCACTCACGGATGTTTGACCCAGATGCTCTGGACTTCGAGGTCGGCTACCTCCTCACAGGCGGCCTCGGAAAGATCCCCAAAACAGTCCAGCTCTCGGAGGAACGGCTATTGACCGAGCGTGACCTCCCTGCGGTTGAGACGATGGCGACACTGGCGCACACTGGAAGCATCAACGACATCCACCGTAGTTATGGCCTGCTAGGTACCTGGGTGGAGCAGCAGCAGTGGCAGATCGCTGGGCTGGGACGGCAAATCCTGCTGCAACTTCCTCAGCCCGGTGAAGACAATGCTGTTATCGAACTCCAGATACCCATTAGCAAGGCGGGGACACCGCACACATATATACAGCACGAAATGTAAAGGATATTTCCATGGACGCAACCCTGATATTCGCAACGCAGGCCACACTGAGTCTGCTGTCCCTTGGGCTGATCGCGGGCTGGGTGATCTACCCACGCCTGCGAGAACGCTCGTTGCGCGACGTCTTGACGCCGCTACTGCTCATTGAAACCTTGCGCACGGTGGGGCTGGTCGTTCTCGTGCCGGGCAGTGTGGACGCCGCGCTGCCTGCCGGGTTCGCCGTTCCCGCGGCGGCAGGCGACATGCTCGCCGTGGCGCTGGCGTTCGTCGCGCTCGTCGCAGTGCGCGCTGGCTGGCGGGAGGCCTCCGCACTCGTCTGGCTCTTCACGGTGGTAGGTCTGGCGGACTTCATCAATGCCACTGTGCAGGGGCTGCGCCTCGGTCTTCCCACGTATCATCTGGGGATTGTCTGGCTCCTGCTCACCTATGCAGTGCCCGCCTTCACGGTAGTTCAGTTCATCATCATCGCCGTGCTGCTCAACAGCGCACGCCGCAAGCGCCAGCGCGTTGGCGAGATTGAAGCGCAGGCCGTGCATGTTCCTGATCGTCTAACGGCGAGTATCTCCTGAGATAGTTGCCATGAGGCTATGACAACGCGGACAAGTGACGAAAGGAGGCACATCGGTGGCTCGCAGAAGCGCCCGACGAACGCAGGTCGCGGTCGTCATGTATCCCGGGATACTACCGCTGGAGTTGATCGGAACGGTCTCGGCGCTGAACGGGCTGGGGCTGAACACTGGATTTCGCCCGGTCACAGTGGCCGCGCGCCGGGAGCCACTCACGACCGATACACCACTGCGGGTGGTTCCACAGAGCACCTTCGCCGCGACGCCTCACCCCGCTGCACTTCTCGTTCCGGGTGGCACGCTGATGAGCGCCATCCGGGCCATGGGTGACGAACTGTTGCTTCAGTACGTGCGCGCGATGGCGGAAACGGCGGACTTCGTGGCCTCGGTCGGCACCGGCGCGCTGATGCTGGCGGCGGCTGGTCTGCTGACCGGCAAACGCGCCACCACGCACCACACGTACAGTCGGCTGCTGGAGCTTCTGGGCGCCACCTACGTCCAGGAGCGCTGGGTCGAGGACGGAAAGTATATCACTGCGGGCGGCGCCTCTGGGGGAATCAATCTGGCGCTGCATCTGGTGGCCAGGCGCACGAGTGAGCGCACCGCGCGGCATGTCCAGCTCTGGATCGAGTACGATCCGCAGCCGCCATTCGGTCACATTGACTGGCAGAACGCCGACGAAGATGCACTCGTACCCATCCTCGCCGCGCACGAGGCCGACTGGCGGCAGGCGCTCGCGCATCGACCCGACCTGCTCGTCGCCGTGCAGGTTATGCAAAACGCCGCCAGAAGCACATCGCACGCTCAGACAGATGTGCAGCGGGAGCGAAAGGAGAAAGCGATGTCAGCGCTGAATGTTCAGGGCATTCAGAGTCGGGAGCCAGCGGAATCCTCGGATAAGACGATTGCGTTCCTGCTCTATCCGGGCCTCACAGCGTTTGACCTGGCGGGGCCACTCCAGGTCATCGCGCGCCTGGCGGAGACGCATCCTGAGTTGCGCCCGGTGGTCGTGGGCGAGCGTATCACGCCGATGGCGTCCGATGCTGGCGTTGATCTCATCCCCGATAAGACGTTCTCCGAGATTCCGCATCCGTACGCGCTCGTCGTGCCCGGCGGCGCCCTTCCAACACTGCGCGCGATGAGCAACCGCATCATCCGTGCCTATGTGCGAAATGCGGCGGAGACGGCGGAGATCGTCGCGTCGGTATGCAGCGGTGCACTGATCCTGGCATCGGTGGGTCTGCTTGAAGGCCGAGATGCCACGACGCATTGGGCGGTCGCCAGGGTGTTAGAAAGCTACGGCGCCACGTATCGGCATGCGCGGTGGGTTGAGGACGGCAAGTTCATCCTGTCAGCGGGGGTCTCAGCAGGCATCGACATGGGACTTCAACTGGCAGCCCGGTTAACCGATGAGGCGACCGCGCGGCAGGTTCAGATCAGCCTGGACTACGACCCGCAGCCACCGTTCGGCCGACCCGACTACGGCGATATGGGGCTGTACCTGCGGTCGCGGCGCGCTATCGCATCGCTTGGGGCATCGCTGCTGACCGCTGGCCCGAAACACCTCACCAGACACCACCTGATAGACGCATCGAGACATCTGTATGTATCCCGACAATCTCTAGGTGCTGGCCGGTTGCGCTGAGAGATGAACGTCAGGCGCATATCCCGCCGCTATCGTGCGCACCATAGCCTGTGGCGTCAGCACCATGACGGAGCTATGCGCCGAACGTGGGATGCGTTGGTCGTAGCCTCCTGGCGTCCAGCGGTGTAGCTCCGCTTGCCAGAGCAGCCACGGCTCGCCGTCACGCAGGATAAACACGCCGTCAGGCAGCGCGGCGACCTCCGCTGTATAGACCTTCTTCTTTCCGGGGGCCTCCAGGCGGTCCTGGTGCAACTGAGCATCCATCTGGTCGGCGGACGGGAGCGGGCCAGATGGATCATTGCCTGCGGCGTTCCAACTCCTCCGAAACCGCTGATAATCCTGATAGCGGCACTCCGCGCAGGGACGATGTCCTGCCGCCAGCGCGGTCGCCTCGTCGAGGAAAAACAGCCCGGTGTAGCATCCAGGCGGCATGACCTCGCGATGGCGGCCACGGAACTCGAGCACGCAGACAATCCAGCGCCGCCCCTGGTTATAGCGAACGATCCGCCGCTCCCGATTGTGCAGCACGCCGCGATTGCCGAACATCAGCCCACGCTCAGGCGTCGCGATGAGATCGCCAAACGGGGTCACACGGTTTTGTAGCGGCATTATACGCTCCTCACTCGTTTACGATGTCGCACCAATATGTGAACATTTCAATGCGCTATTATGGTTGCAGTCTGGTTGTCCTGCGCTATAGCTTTGGAAGAGGGGCTATTTGGTAGCGGATTATCTGTGCAGTTGCGCCATAGCGAGCGAGGGAGTGTTATGCCACAACCGGATCAAGCGTCGAAGCGCCTCATCTTTATGTCCTCACGTCCCCGAATGCTCTTGCGGCTGGGTATCTATGGCTTTGGGATAGCGCTGTTGCTCCTTGTCATCGTAATGTTGTCGTATCCAACACGATCGCCTGGCACAACGCCTTACCCAGTACTCAAAATACTAGGGATAGCCGCAAGCATCCTGGGTATTCTTTTGCTTCTGGCGCCCTGCCTGGGAATCATCTATCGGTTCATGCGACCAGCGCCCGCTCTCATCGTCCACACGGGCGGAATCGTTAATAATGCTTCTCTCGTTTATCGAGGTGTTGGCTTTACACCTTGGTCGAAGATAAGCTCTGTCTGCGTTGAAAGACCTATGCTAGGGCCTCGTGAACTCTATCGCGCGCCATTTCTTGTCATTACTACGAGCGACTTGCTGGTCTCGGATGAGACTCTAGAACCATCTTTGCGCATGCAGCGGAAGATCGCACGGCTGCTCTTGCGCCCACCTTCGCCCTGGAGCATCTGCATTCCCCGATTCATGCTCGCCGGTCGTCTCGATGGCATTGTTCAGGAAATTGGCGACGCTTATAGTCGGTGGCGTCCAGTCGAAAGCCGCTCTCGTCATGCTGTCAGATTTGGGGAGAGACGGCAGCAACTCTAGGTATAAGGGCCACTTTACCACTTGAGTGATCTATTCGGGATAGTCCTCACTTCGGCCAGTCGCGCGTCGCCTCGTTCAGCCGGGCCAGCACCGCGCTCCACGGCATGCGGGCAGGCGCGCCGTCGCGGAATGCGACCTCGCCGCCGACGATCACCTCGCCGATGGCATGGGGCGTCATCGAGTAGACGACATTCTTCTCGTAGCTGAGCGGCGGCTGGAGCGAAGGATCATCCATATCCAGTAGCACGAAGTCGGCGTACTGTCCGGCGGCAATTTGCCCGGCGGGTATCTCCAGCGTCGCGCCGCTGCCAGCCGTGCCCATCGCGAAGGCAGATTCGGCGGGCACGACCTCCGAGGAGAGATGCGTCACCTTCTGCAAGAGCGCGCACATCCGCATCTCGTCGAAGACCGAGACGCGATTATTGGAGCAGCCGCCATCGCTGCCCAGCCCCAGCTTGATCCCCGCCGCCTGCATATCCACGATGCGGGTCACGCCGTCGCCCAGGAACATATTGCTCGCCGGGTTATAGACCAGCCGTACGTCGCGCTCGGCCATCAGCGCGATATCGTCATCCTCCAGCCAGCAGCCGTGGATGATCGTCATCCGCTCCAGCGCCAGCCCCAGCGACTCCAGCCAGCGGATCGGCGTCTTGCCGTGCTTCTCGCGGATGGTGTCGCGCTCGTAGCGGCCCTCGGCCACGTGAATGTGGAAGCGCGTGCCAATCTCATCCGCCAGCGCCGACCCCGCCTGAATCATCTCCGGGCTGGCGCCGTGCGGCGAGTGGGGCGCAGGACAGATATGCACGTCGTCGCGGCCCTGATATTCCTGCCAAAGCTCGCGGGTGCGCGCCACCGCGTCAGCGATGGATTCCTGGTACTCGCGCGGCGCGCCGTCCCAGTCGTACATCGTGCGCGCCAGCACCAGGCGGATGCCGAGGTCGTTGGCGGCGCGGATGACGGCGCGGTCATTGGCGTTGCCGTCGCGGTGAATGTAGAAGAAGTCGCAGACGGTGGTGACACCCGCCCGCAGCATCTCGGCGAAGGCGAAGAGCGCCCCGGCGTAGACGGTCCGCTCGTCCATGTAGGGCGTGTAGCCGTAGAGCGCGCGGTCGCGCCAGGTGAAGAAGTTGCAGTCGTCGCCAATGCCACGCAGTATCGACTGGAACGAGTGATTATGCGCATTGATTGTGCCAGGGACGAGCAGCCGCCGGGGATAGCGCTCAACCGTCGTCTCAGGCGAAAGCTCGCTCACCGGCTGCACGCCTGTGATGCGCCCGCCTTCGTGCAATACGGCCATATCGGGCTGGAAGCGGCCATCGAGCAGGGTCTGTTCGGCAAGCAGAGCGCGGGCTGGGGATGAAGATGATGATGGCATGAGGGCTGTCGCTTTCGTTGGGATAATGACGTTGGGTGCGAGCATGCGGGCGAGGGAGATGGTGGGCCACCTTCGCGGCATAAATGCCGCGGCTAATCCCGCCCGTGTGCGCCGTTTACACCATTATAGTGGCTACGTAGGATCCATGACGATCAACGTTGATGTGGTTGACGGCTTTGCTTCCACAGTGAAGGGTGTGGGCGAGCGCCACATCCGCGCGATGATCGCCAGCGGCACGAGCAGCCACGCCAGGTTGGCCAGCAGCACCATCGGGAAGTGCGGCGCGGCATGTGGGCCCGCGAACTCCTCGCCAAGGATGATGGTGATGTTGGTGAGCATGATGGCGCTATAGAGCAGGCTCGGCAGGCGAATCCAGTCGCGGCCACGCGCCCAGGCATAGATGGCGATGGCGTAGAACGGCCCGAAGGCGAGGTTGTCGATCCAGATCGTCATCTTCCACCAGACCGGGCGCGCCATCAGCAGCGGATCGAAGGTGGCGCCCCACCAGTGAATCGCGTCGACAGCGGGCGCGGGCGGCCAGAGCGGATAGGTGAAGTGATACGGGTTGGCGATGATGAGCTGCTCGATGTCCACAATGTAGGTGATGAAGAGCAGGTTGATGACGAAGAAGGCGAGGATGAGCAGATCGAATGGCCGTTGTCGCAGGGGAATCGCGCGCCTGGACATGGACGTACCTCCACGTGGCAAACAGAGATATCGACGGGCAGCGCGCCGCAGGCTGAAGCCGTGCGGCTAATCTTGAGACAACCATACCACTGCTGCGGATAGGTGGAAACGCGCCAACTGCGATTAGCCGCGGTATTTATGCCGCGAGGTTGGTCCATCGTCATCGTCGCCTGTAGTGACTACAGTCCGCGTTCCACTAGAATGTGCGGGACCACTCTTTCGGCCAGCGCTCGACCACCACCTTCTTGTCCGTGTAGAATTCGACGGCGTCGCGGCCCTGGGCGTGCATATCGCCGAAAAAGCTGTCCTTCCAGCCGGAGAAGGGGAAGAAGGCCATCGGCGCCGCCACCCCGACGTTGATGCCGATGTTGCCCGCGCGCGCCTCGTAGCGGAACTTGCGCGCCGCCGCGCCGCTGCTGGTGAAGAGACACGCCATGTTGCCAAACGGCGAGGCGTTGACCAGCGCAATCGCGTCGTCAATCATCGCGACGTGCATCAGGCTCAGCACCGGACCAAAAATCTCCGTGCGCGCCAGCTCGCTCTCCGGGCTGATGCCTTCGAGCAGTGTCGGGCGAATGAAATGCCCCGCCTCGTGGCCAGCGACTTTCACGCCACGCCCATCCACCAGCACCGTCGCGCCCTCGCGCTCGCCCTGCGCGATCAGCGACTCGATGCGTTGCTGGCTGGCGGCGTTGATAACTGGCCCCATCTGTACGCCGGAGTCAAGGCCGTTGCCCACCGTGCGCTCGGATGCCATGGCGGCGATACGCTCGCGGAAGGGCGCCTCCGCCTCGCCGACGGTAATGGCGACCGAGGAGGCGAGGCAGCGCTGGCCCGCGCAGCCAAACGACGAGTCGGCGACAATGGTCGAGGTCATCTCCATATCGGCGTCTGGCAGCACGATGACCGGGTTCTTCGCGCCACCCTGGCACTGCGCGCGTTTGCCGTTCGCCGCCGCCCGCCCATAGACATATTTGGCGACGGGCGACGAGCCAACAAAGGAGATTGCGCGCACCAACGGATGATCGAGCAGCGCGTCCACTGTCTCACGTCCGCCGTTGACGACGCTCACTACGCCCTTGGGCAGATGAAGCTGGTCAATCAGGTCGAAGACACGCGCCATCGTCATCGGCACCTTCTCGGATGGCTTGAGGATGAAGCAGTTGCCACAGGCGATGGCGTAGGGCAGGAACCAGAGCGGAATCATGCCGGGGAAGTTGAACGGCGTAATGGCCGCGACGACGCCGAGCGGCTGGCGTAGCATGTGCTCGTCGATGCCACGGGCGATGTCCTCGGCATTGTAGCCCATCATCAGTGAGGGGATGCCACAGGCCACCTCGACATTCTCGATGCCGCGCCGCAACTCGCCCTGCGACTCCGCCAGCGTCTTGCCGCACTCCTGCGTCGTCAGGCGGGCGATCTCGTCGGAGTGCTCTTCGAGCAAGTTCTTGAGCGTGAAAAGATACTGGATGCGGTCGGTCGGTGGGGTGCGCCGCCAGTTGTCGAAAGCCGCCTGTGCCGCCCGCGCCGCCTCGTCCACCTCGTCGGCGGATGAGAGTGGGACGCGAACGATGGTCTCAGCGGTGGCGGGATTCTGCACATCAAGAAACTCGGACGCCTTCGAGCGCCGCCACTCACCAGCGATGTAATTGTAGACCTGTCCGTCCTGTATCATCTGCACCTGCCTCGCTTCGCATATAACCGACTCCGCTCTGCGCTACGTTCGCACCGATGATACCAAGTCTCGCCTATTCCTGACTATGGCACAAGTGGCCCGAACCTGTACGCCACTGTTGCACAGCAGAGTGCTTGCGGGATCATTGCGGGACGCCGCGAGGCATATATAATGGGCCAGTGCCAGGGGAACGAGAAACGGCCGCGCACATCCAGGAGCATGAACGCGCGCAGCCGCTCTATGTGCATGAGGCGTTGGGTGGGCTAGCTGTGATGCCAGGTATCGCTGAAGCCGTTCCCGCTGCCGTTGAGCGCGGAGGGCTGTGCTTTCACGGTACCGCCGCTCGTCGCCATGGTGATTTGACACTCCGCACGGGCTGAGGCCCGACGGATTCTCAGTTCTCCGGGGCGGCCTACGCCACCTCTCCCTGAAGGGCCTGTCCGGCCCGCTCTATGTTCTTGGCGGCGTTGTGGTCGCGATGCAGGCTCGTCCCACAGTCTGGGCAGCTATGCCAGCGGACAGACAAACCCTTCCTCACCACAACGCCACAGCCAGAACAGGTCTGGCTCGTATAGGCAGGATTCACTGCGACCACTCGCTTCCCGGTGCACACTGCCTTGAAAGCAAGGATGGTGAAGAACCCCCTCCAGCCCGCGTCATGGATGGACTTGGCGAGATGATGGTTCTTCACCATATTGGTGACCTGCAAGTCTTCGTGATAAATCGTGTCATATTCGCGCACCAAGTGAAGCGCTGTCTTGTGGTGAAAATCGGCGCGCTGGCGCTTCACCTTCAGATGCGTTTTGGCGAGTAGCTTGACCGCCTTACGACGGCGGTTGCTGCCCTTCTTGCGGCGTGCCGCTCTGCGCTGCGCCGTTTTAAGCCGACGCTCGGCACGACGGTAGCAGCGTGGGTTATGAATCATCGTGCCATCAGAGAGCGTCGCAAACGATTCGATGCCCAGATCAATGCCGGTCTCCTGCCCGGTTGCGGCGAGCGGCTGTAGCGGCACATCGGCACAGGAGAAACAGACATACCAGCCGTCCGCTTCTCTTGAGATGGTGATGGTCTTGGGAGCGCCTTCAAGCGGGCGCGACCACCGTACAGCGATACGCCCGATTTTAGACAGCACCAGGAAGCCATTATCCAGCCGCGCCCCGTTGCCAAACTCCTTGTAGGTGAAGGAGTGATAGCGGTATCGTCCATGAAAGCGGGGGAAGCCCGGCTTCTCTCCGGCTTGCATCCGACGGAAGAATGCCTGATACGTCTTGTCCAGTCGGGCCAACACCTCTTGCAAGAGGTGGCTGTGAATTGCGGCATAGTCGGGAGATGCGGCGCGAAGGTCTTTCAATTCGGCTTCCTGCTCGTAGCGCGAGAGGGTAACGCCCCGCTGCTTGTAGAGTATGATGCGCTGCTCCAGGGCCGTGTTGTAGAGCCTGCGACATGCCCACATGATCCCGTCCAACGCCCGCTCTTGCTCAGGAGTTACCTTGAGGCTATATTTGTAGGTCTTGCGCAGGCTCATCTCGCGCATGGCTACTTCTCGTCCCTACGGCGCTCGGCATACTCACGCAGCGCCCGCACGATCTCCCCATTGAGAGAACGATCATGCTGCTTGGCAAGTCGTCGCATCTGCTCGGCAATCTCCGCCGGGATGCGAATGGTGATCTTGGTTTCTGACTGCTGAGTATCCATGCCGCTATTATATCACCATATTAGCGGCACGACAAGGACTAAAGCCCTTTCTGTCAACATCTTGCGAAACTACGGTATTCCTGAAGACCAACGTGTGAAAGAGACGTTTTGCAGCGGATTCCTGGGCCAGTCGCGACGCCTCTCTGCTCCCACACGCCGCAGCCCGCCAGTTAGAAGGCTGCCAGGAGACTATGCCAGAAGCTGGCGGTGTTGTCAAGGTGTCTTTTCACCAATCCTTCACGATAGCTGCACTCTTTGACGCCATGCGAAGCTCCCTGACCTGTGTGCCCACCAACCCGGGGACTCCTATCAGCGCCGCAGCCGCGCCCAGCAGGCTCGCCGCCCCGATGAGCGGCAAGGCGAACCCGGCCACCGCGCTCGCCAGTGGCCCCGCCCCCTGCATCAGTGTTCGCAACAGCGCGAATGTGCGCCCGCGCAACGGCTCCGGGATGATCTGCATGCGGAGCGTTTGCGCCCAGATGGTGAGCGGCGCGCTAAAGACACCCAGGAGCGTCAGTCCGGCAAGCGCCCCCACCAGCGGCCATCCGATAGCCTGGCCCACCAGCAGCAGTGTAAGCGATAGCCCGGAGAGCAGCTGTGCCAGACAGATGAGGATACCAAGCCCGCGCGAGCCGGTGGAGTTGCCTGCCAGCGTCGCGCCGACCATCTCGCCCAACGCGAGCGCGCCCAGCAGCACACCGTACAACGTTGCGCCATCGCCGGGGAAGCTATCAGCGAAGACGGGGAGCCAGACCGCCAGGAAGCCAAAACCGACGTTGAAGAGGATAAACATCACCGTGGTCGAGAGCAGCACCCGGTTAGAAAGCATGAGCCGCACCGCATCGCTCAATCGGTAGGCGCGTATTGGCTCATCTAGAGCATCGAGAGGGTTCTGGCTGACGGCGGAAGACTGCGGCGTGAGATGAGGCAGACCCGCGAGTGCGACGACGAAGGCCACGTAGGAAGCCGCGTCCAGCAGCAGGACGCCCGGCGCGCCCACCCAGGCGATCAGCAGCCCGGCAATGGGCGGCCCCAGCACACCGCTGATCGTGTAGCTCAGCGTCTCCAGCGCATTGGCTGCGGAAAGCTGCTCGTCGCGGGCCAGCGAGGGGATCAGCGAGGGCGTGCCTGCCAGCGTAATCATGTAGAGGAAGCCGTAGAGACCTGCCACCACGTAGAGTTGCCAGAGCGCCAGCACGCCCAGGGCATAGAGCAGCGGAATCAGACCGACCGCCAGCCCGCGAATGAGATTATCCACCAGCATGACGCGCCCGCGGTCGAAGCGGTCCAGCAAATACCCGGCGAGCAAGCCGCCCACGAGCACCGGGCCAGTATAGCACAGCAGCAAGATACCGACCGCCTCTGGCGATTTCGTCGCCTGGTAGACAAACCAGACCAGCGCGACCCGCGTCATCGCATCGCCCAGCGCCGAGATGGTAAACCCGGTCCAGAAGCGCGCGAAGGGGCGCGAGCGGAACAGTTCACCGTAGGGATTCGCCAGCCACCTGATACGTCTACTCATCGTCGTCTATCCATCCCTGTCCACTATTGTCAGTCTTTAGCAAGACGCCCAACGCGCACGTCTGTTGGGCATAGCGTACAGGAGTTCTCTGCCAACGCCATGTCATATTTTGAGGAGGAAGACACGATTCACGGCGAGCGCCAGGTATGAAGCTGGGGCGAGGTTCACCCGTTTGCACTTGGTGTCTGGCTAACGCTGTGGACGAGACGATTTGTCAGCTACCAACCTGGAGCGTTTTGACCATCAACGCATGCAAACCAGTGCCTGGTCGCTCATAAAACTCGCCTTCCTGCGCAAAGCCGTAACGCTCGTAGAAGCCTTTGGCGCTGACGCGACCGTGACACCAGATTTCGGCGGGCAGAGTTTGTGCGCTGGCGTAGTCAATGAGCGCCTCAAGAATCTTGCCGCCCGCGCCGATTCCGCGCGCATCCGCCAGAACGGCCATGCCGCGAACGCACCAACTGGTGGGTTGCGACGCGTGGTCGCGCGACTCGGGCACAAGAGAGCCAACGCCAACGAGCCGTCCGTTCAGAAAACATCCAATGTGCAAGGCCCCAGGTTTGGTATCGCCTGGAGTGGGGAAAGTAGTGGGTTCATGAGGTCGCAGGATACGATGGCGCAGATCCAAAGTCTCGGTTGCGCGAATAGGACGAGTCTCGATAACTGACACGAGCAATTCCTACCTTCCGCAAAGGTCGCTATCTATGTGCTGTATCAAAGTGTATCAATCCTGGCGGTGAGATGGTAGAGCATGGCTAGGCGATAGCGGTGAATCGGCGGCCTACGGACGCCGCGGCTCTGGTTGGCGCAGCCAGAGGGAGACCTGCGATGGCTGCATCGTCTCTTGTATCACCGAGAAGAGGCGGGTCTGCAACTGCGTCAGGTCAACCTCATCGCGCAAGGTAGCGCTAAAAGTCGCCAACGTGTGGGCCGCATCGTATCTGCGCTGGTAAAAGCGCCGGTCGATGAGGCTTTGAATGCGCGAGCGTAGCGGCTGAAACAGTGCGGCAATCGCCAGCGTGGAGATGACTATTGCGGGCGGTTGTTGCGCGAGGCTCCCATTATTGATGGCTCCCGCCAGTCGCTCCAGACCGATGACGAGACCAGCGTAGAGACCCGCCAGCAGCACCGTTAGCGTGCTATAGACCAGCGCTTTCTTAATCAGAAAATCGATGTCCCAGAGGCGTGAGCGCAGAACCGCGAAACTGAAGCAGAGCACAATGAGCAGGTTAAAGCAAACACCTGAGATGACATTTCCGACAATGCTGTAGAGGGAGCCGGGCTGGCTAAGTGCAGGGAAGAGTGCCTCAGGGAGAAAGGCTAAAACTGCAACGATTATGGCGAGCGTAATCCCAAAGACGGCCCACTTGGTCTGTTGTTGTTCCATAGGGGTAGAGACGTGTCGATAGCGATAGACCTGAGCAACCCCTACGCTCAGCAGCAGGCTAAACCAAAATATCCCTCCCAGCAGGTCAAACACATCAGCGGATGGCAAGACCGCGAGGCTCACCAGGCCAACTAGCAAAGCTACGACCAACCAGCGAGTCCAGCCCGGCACGAACCGCCCAGAAGGGAATAGGTTTCCACTGACCAGCAGAAGCAGCCAGAGCGCAACCAATAATGCCATCCAATAGGATGATCTCCGCCAGAACAGGATTGCTGCCAGCACTATGCATACAAGCACTTCTACGATGATGTTAGTGACATTCACGATGGCGTAGCTATTCGGGGAGATGCCAATAGCCGAAAGCGTACGGGCCGCTGAAGGATCAAGCTATCCAAAAACGCAAGAGGAGGCCGAGGTGGGACATGGGGTGCGTAGATCGGCCAAGAAGGCTGGAAGAACCGCTACGAATAATCCCAGCGCTGCAAGGGCCAAAATAAACCAGGCTATTCGTACAAGAAGGGGCGATGGCCCACGCAAACGAGCGCCAGCAACATCAGACTTTTGAACGCTGTTGTCAGCCCTAAAGGTCGAAGAGTCACCCATTGCTCGACCCTTTCTTCACAACAGTGAAAGTTGCGTTGTTTTCCTCCAGAATACTATTAACTCGTCATGCAAGCGTTACGACCAGCGTTACAGACACTAACTGTGGTGTCAGTTCAGCAAGAAATTGACACTCCGCTGGGGATAAATCCCCACTGATTCTCAGGATACGCACATGGCAACCCATCACGTTGACTCCTGAAGGGCCAGCCCGGCCCTACGAGGCGTTGACTGCATCGCGGTGTGGCGTGGTGAGCTCAAAATACCACCGCTACAAGCGCAGCGCACCACGTCCAAAATACGTTGATGCTTTTACCCACAGGAACGATGTACTGCGGAACCGCCAAACATCATTCTTTGATTGGTGAGGTGTAACATGCCTACAGATCTAGTTTCGCACAAGCAGGCAAAAACGGCAATGGAACGGGAAAACGAGCTAAAGCCCAGGAAGCGCCTAACTGCCTGGGTCAAGATCCAGCGGCTTGCGGCGGGCTAAAGCCCCTTTCTGTCAATGCTAACCTCCTTTGCGCCCGCTATCCGCGCTGGCGGTACTTGCTGACTCGGGCCAGCTCGCGCTCGGCGTCACGTTTGGCGATAGCCTCGCGCTTGTCATATTGCTTCTTACCGCGACAGAGACCCAGCTCGACCTTGAGCCGGTTCCCCTTGAAATACATCTTCAGCGGCACCAGCGTCTGACCCTTCGCCTGCGCGCGCATCTCCAGCCGCGTGATCTCCTTGCGGTGCAGCAGCAAGCGGCGCGACCGTAATGGATCGTGGTTCGCCCATGTGCCGTGCTCGTATTCGGCGATGTGGGCGCCATCGAGCCAGACCTCGTCGTCCTTGATGCGCGCATATGCGCCGCGCAGATTGACATGCCCCGCGCGCGCCGACTTCACCTCCGTGCCGGTCAGCGCAATGCCCGCCTCGATGGTCTCGTCCACGAAATAGTCATGATAGGCCTGGCGATTCACCGTCACCATCTCAAAATTGTTCGATGTATCTGGCATCGCATGTACTCTACTTTTCTGTCAACAAGCTCATGTATAAAGGCATCACTATGCCCAACTACGTTATAGTCTGAGTCAGGAGATAGGTGGCTCTCATATGCCGAACAGCACGCATGAGAACCACGAAAAGGCCGACAGGACTATCAGCTTTAGCCAATACCACATACAGTACGCTTGTCCGCGTCCCTATGATGTGGTATCGTAGCGGTATGGAGATCCAGCGCACCACCACTATCTTGCTACCCAACGACGACGACCTTCGCGCAACCATGGAGGTCTTCCGCACGGTGCAAAACACCGTGAGCGAAATCGCCTTCAATGTTGGGAGGCCCTTGCGTGCCGTCGAGTTGCAGCGTGTCATCTATGAGCAGGTGAAGGGGCAGCTTTCCAGCCAGATGACCATCACGGCCCTGCGGCTGGTCGCTGGCGCGTATGCCGCTGCCAAGCGCACCCACGCTCGGCGCGTGCAAGCCGAGGCGAAGCGCAAAGCTCGCTATGAGGCGAAAGGTTGGGCATACAAGTCGCGCACCATCAAGCCCTTGGGCATCTGCCGCTTCGAGCGCCCATCCGCGATGTTTCTGGTGGGTGAGCGGGGCCGGGATGCCGACTTCCGCGCCGATGGCACCCTGTCTATTTGGACTGTTGCAGGACGCAAGCGCCTCTCGTATCGGGTGCCCGATGCGCTGCGCCCGTTGTTCGGGGCTGCTAAGGAGATCGACTCGGTGACAGTCATCGAGCGCCAGGGTACCCTCTATGGGCGTGTGGCGCTGACGCTTGATGTGCCAGAACCTACAGGGATTGTGCCTGTCGGCATTGATCTGAACGAGACCAATGCACTCGTGGCTGTGGATGCGGACGGACGCGAGTTGTTCATCACGGGCAAAGCGACCAAAGTGCGCAACCGACGCACGATGCAGACGACCCAGCGCGTGCAGTGCAAGCTGGCGACCAAGAAGGCAGAGGGCAAGGACACGCATAGCGTGCGTCGCGTCCTCAAACGGCTGGCTGGTCGGCGGCGACGGCGCAGCGACGACTTTGCGCGGGTGACCGCCAGGCAACTCATCAACTGGGCGCCTGCTGATGCAATCCTTGTATTTGAGGACTTGCGGATTGACCAACCCGCCAAGGGCTTGAAGCGCGGACAGGCGCTGCGGCGGCGCCTCTCCCTCTGGCAGCATCGAGCTATCCGTCAAGCGGTCACCAACAAAGCCGAGCAAGCGGGTATTGCCCTTGCTTTTGTGGATCCTGCTTACACGAGTCAACGCTGCCATCGCTGTGGCCTGCTCGGAATCCGGAAGCGTCACCTGTTCACCTGCCCGCAGTGCGGGCACTCCCAACATGCGGATGTCAACGCCGCCATCAACATCCGCGTACGCTATGTCCAGTCTCGGCTGGACGGGGAGCCGTCAACCTTCCCCGAAGCCCTGCCCCTTGTGGGTGAGGGCAAGCTGCCGCTTTCAGGCGGTAGTCGTTGACACTATATTATCTCTCCATGCGCTCGCCCGCAAGCCAGCGGGAAGCGCGTAACTCGTCACAATCAGGAAGACGGCAATATGTTCTATCGGCTCGGTCTCGCCACGGTGCGCTGGCGACTCTGGATTATTGCCGCCTGGGCGCTGGTTGTGTTGGCCGCCCTGCCCTTCGCGCCCCACGCCGCCGAGGCCCTCTCCCCCGGTGGATTCGGCAGTCCGGATATGGAGTCGCAGCAGGCGGTGACCGCCCTGGAGCAAGGCTTACATACCAGCTTCACCAGTGTGTTAGTCATCTTCTCCAGCAACACCCTGACGGCGGACGATCCGCGTTTCCAAGCCGAGGCGACCGCCGCCGTGGAGAAACTCCAGACGTGGAGCGAGGTAACCCGCGTCGTGCCCTTCACCGTCGCGCCGTCGCAGGTCTCGAAAGACCGCCACGCCGCCTATACCGCCGTCTTCATCCGCTCCGACGCCGACCACGCGCCCCAGGTGCTGCCAGCCTTTCGCGCAAAGCTGGTGAATCCGCCGAATCTGCAAATGACCGTGGGCGGCGGGCCGGTCTTCTACGCTGATATCCAGTCCGTCAGCGAGGCGGACCTGCGCCGGGCCGAACTGCTCGCCTTCCCATTCGCGCTGCTGGCGCTGCTGCTCGTCTTCCGCTCGGTGATCGCCGCCGGACTGCCCGCCGCCGTCGGAGGATGCAGCGTCGTCGTCTCGCTGGCGCTACTCTACCTGCTGGCGACGGCGACGCCCGTCTCGATCTTCGCGCTCAACATCACCACCCTCTTTGGCCTTGGCCTCGGCGTAGACTACTCACTCTTCATGGTCAGCCGCTTCCGCGAAGAGCTGGCGCAGGGACGCGAGATTACCGACGCCGTGGGCCGGACGATGGCGACCGCGGGGCGCTCAGTATTCTTCTCTGGCCTCGCCGTCTCGATTGGCCTGCTGGGGCTGGTCATTCTGCCGCTGAACGTGCTGCACTCCGTCGGCCTTGGTGGGATGCTGACCGTCGCCCTGGCAATTCTGGCGGCGGTGACACTCCTGCCCGCGCTGCTGAGCCTGTTGGGGGCGCGAGTGAACGCGTTGCCGGTGCGGCTGCCGTGGCCACGCTCGCGCGCCGCGAAGGGCGAGGTGGTCGAGGAGCATCGCTTCTGGCACAGGCTGGCGACCGGTGTGATGCGCCATCCGGTCGCGGTGCTGCTGCCGGTGCTGGCGTTCATGCTGCTGCTCGGCGTGCCGTATCTGAGCGTGCGACTCGCCGCGCCGGACGCCTCGATTCTGCCCTCCAGCGTCAAGTCGCGCGCCGCCTACGATCTGCTGGCGGGGCGCTTCGATGCGCGCCAGACGACGCCGATCATTCTGGCGGTGCGCACCAGCGGCAGCCCGACCAGCGCGGCCAATCTGACGGCACTCGATAGCTATGTGCGTCGGTTGGAGGCCGACCCGCGTGTGGCCCAGGTGACGAGCATCGTCTCGCTCGATCCACGGCTGACGCTGGCGCAGTATCAATTGATGTATGCCAATCCCAAAGCGATTGCCGACCCCTATATCAGCCAGTCGGTGCAGTATCTCGCAGGCGCGGATATCACGCTGGTGCAGGTCATCAGCCGCTACGGCATGATCGATACGCGGTCAGAGGACCTGGTGCAGGCGATCCGCAACACACCACCGCCCACTGGCCTGCATGCGCTGGTGGATGGCGGCACGGCAGGCGTGATCGACTACGTCAACACGCTCTACAATGAGTTCCCGCGCGCGCTGCTGGTCGTCGCGTTGATTACCTATCTGGCGCTGATGCTGCTCTTCCGCTCGCTGGTGCTGCCGCTCAAGGCCATCCTGATGAACGCGCTCTCCATCGTCGCCGCGTATGGGGCGCTGGTCTTCATCTTCCAGCAGGGCCACTTCAGCAACATCCTCAACTTCACGCCGCTCGGCTTCGTCGAGGCGTCGGCGCCGATTATGATGTTCTGCGCGCTCTTTGGCCTCTCGATGGACTACGAGGTCTTCCTGCTCTCCCGCGTGCGCGAGGCGTACGAACAGACTGGCGACAACACCCGCAGCGTCGCGATGGGGCTGGAGCGTAGCGGCGGCATTATCACCAGCGCGGCGGCCATCGTCTTCCTGGTCAGCATCGCGTTCGCCACGGCAGATATGGTGATCGTCAAGGCGCTGGGCGTCGGGATGGCGCTGGCGGTGCTGCTGGATGCGACGCTGGTGCGGGGGCTGTTGGTCCCCGCGACGATGCGCCTGCTGGGCAATGTCAACTGGTGGTGGCCGTGGCCATTCAACCGGCTCCTTCCGGGCGTAGTCTTCCATGGGCAGGGCACGGCAAGCAAGGAAGAGCGCCAGCCCGTCGCGGCGGGAGGGGAGTAGGATGATGCGCAAAGGATGGCTGGCGGCTGAAGCCGCGCCTAAGAGCGTTCCGCTGCAAAGGCCGCCTACGCGGCCTCCCAGACACATCACGCTCTTTTGGAGCCTGCGAAGGCAGGCTTTGCGGCGAAGCGAAGCGAGGCCCTTAGCCGCGCGTTCACGCGCCTGGCTCCTTGCCCTCCTGGCTCTTACGTTCCTCGTATTACTCAGCGGCTGTGGCCTGCCGGGCACGATTGCCGGCGGGCGGCAACTTTGCCCGCGACGAAAGCTGTCCCGACGGCGACGCCGCTGCCTCCAGTACGCTTCCCACAGGATGAGGCGCCACACACCGACCTGACCGAGTGGTGGTACTATACCGGCCACTTTCACAGCGCCAGCGGCCATGAATACGGCTTCGAGCTGACGTTCTTCCAGACGCTGCGTGGATCGCTCCCGCCCTACTATGCCGCACACTACGCCATTAGCGACATCTCGCGCGGCCAGTTTCACTATGATCAGCAGGTGGGCTTCGGCTCGCCGTCCTCCATACCGCCCGCTGGCTCGACGCAGGGCTTTCACCTGGCGCTCAACGGCTGGACGGCGACGGGGCTGAACGGCCACGACCAGCTACACGCAGAGATGGCCGACTATACGATTGACCTGAAGCTGACGGACGCGCTGCCACATCCGATACTGCACAACGGCAACGGGCTGATTACCTATGGTGAGGCGGGCTACTCGTATTACTACTCGCGTCCGCTGCTGATGGTAAGCGGCACGGTGAACGACCATGGGACGCCGGTCGCGGTGACGGGGCAGGCGTGGATGGACCACCAGTGGGGCAATTTCCTCACAGCTGGCAGGCTCCGGGTGGGACTGGTACAGCATCCAGCTTGCCAACCACACCGAATACATGCTCTACATCATCCGCGACAGCCAGAAGCGGCCCTCTTGGCGCGGTCGGCACCTATGTCTCGCCGGACGGCGCGGCGCATGAGATTCCGCAGCAGAATATGCGCTTCGAGGTACTCGGCCACTGGACCAGCCATGTGACCGGTGGGGTCTATCCCTCCGGCTGGCGCGTGACGATCAGCGATCCCGCCATCTCGCTAACGCTGACGCCCGCGCTGCTGGATCAGGAGCTGGTGACGGCGCAGTCTACCGGCGTCGCCTACTGGGAGGGCGCGGTGCGCATAACCGGGCGAGCCAACGGCGCGGCGATCACAGGCCAGGGCTACGTCGAGCTGACGGGCTACGCGACCCTGCCACCGGGCGCTGCCCAGCCGGGCGCAACCGCGCCGTAGAGACAACATGTAACCATCCGAATATCTCGAACATCGCCAGGATCAGACATCACGCTCTCCGCCGATGCGCTGCGAACGTCGGGGCTCACTATCCTCGGTGGAGGCAGTGGCATCATACGGTTTCCTTGACGGTGCCCGTACAATGGATGGCATGAGCAGACAGATTCATTTGGCGACGCATCTGAGCGTCGCCGCCCTCGAACAGCGCTACCGTGCGGCCTACGAGCCGCATGGACGGACGTGGTGGCAGATTCTCTGGCTCTTAGCCAAAGGGCAGACGAGCAGGGCCATTGCCGAGAGCACAAGATTACCGGCTACACCCGCGCCTGGATTGGCCAGATCGCCAAGCGGTATAACGAGCAGGGACCAGACGCCATGGTCAACCGGCGGCACACGACCTCCTGGCGTGCGCCACGCATGTTATCAACCGAGCAGCAGGAAGAGCTGCGTCAGACGCTGGCTCGGGTCCAGCTCCCGACGGGGCGAAACACTGGCGGGCACGCGACGTCGCTGATTGGATGGCGGCCAAGTTGGGCCGTCCAGTCGCCACCCAGCGCGGCTGGGACTATCTGCAACGGCTCAAGCAGAGTCAGCAAGTGCCGCGGCCGCAGCACGCGCTGGCTGATCCGGAGCAGCAAGAGACCTTCAAAAAAAATTGAGGCCGCTGGTCCAGGCGGTCGCCACCGCGTTTCCCGACGCTCACGTCGAGTTGTGGGCGACCGACTTCACCGACGAGCAGCGCATCGGCTTAAAGCCCCTGCTCCGACGCGTGTGGGCAGAATGGGCGCCGATCGGCCAGCGGCCAATCGCCACGGTACAGCACCGCTTTGCCTGGCGCCATCTGCGTTATCTCGTCGGCTTTGTCCATCCCGCCTCCGGTCTCAGGGTCGGACGTTCTTCCACATCGCGACCACGGTCAGCATTCCTGTGTTTGAGGTCGAGTTGGCGGAGTTCGCGCGTCAGGCGGGAGCCAGTCCAACCAAGCAGATCGTGCTCATGCTCGATCGGGCGGGGTGGCGACTGGGCATACGAGTGTGAAACTCCGCATTCCCGACCACGTCCACTTGCTCTTTCTGCCGCCCTTATACGGTAAAGTCTAACCACGCCTCTCGGAGCATCGCATTCAGGAGAGGGGCGGAAAATACTCATGGGGATGCTGGGGAAAGGCTTTGCCGCCCTTGCGGTGCGACCGCTTCGAGTAGATAGTCCTTCCCCAGCTCTTCGCGTCTTGGATGGCACCGACGATAGAGGGTTGTGCTGCGAGCACCGGCGTATAAGGCCACGATCATTCAGGACCCCAGCTTTATCCCCATGGACTGTATTGGTATGGTCGGTAGGTTGTGCGCATGAGGAGGGAAGCAATCGTGTGGTATGTTGGCATCGATTGGGCAGATGATCATCATGACGCCGCCGTGGTAGACGAGACCGGTCACCAAGTGGCAAAACTGCGCGTGGCGCACTCGGCAGAGGGATTGCACGAACTGATTGCCTTCCTGCTGGACCTCGCAGCGCGCCTGAGTGCCCCAGGGAGCGTGCCGGATCTCGAGCAGATTGCCTGTGTCGTTGAGACCAACCACGGCTTGCTGATCACTGCGCTGTTAGAGGCTGGGGTGCCAGTCTATCCAGTGAATCCGAAAACCTTGGAGCGGCGGCGTGCCCCGGCTGGAGCCAAAACCGATGCCCTCGATGCGTATCTGCTGGCCAAGAAGGGACGTAGTGATCTCGCCGATCTGCGTCGCCTGGCGCCCGATAGCCCGCTGGTGCACGAGTTGAAAGTACTGACCCGTGACCAAGATGGCTTGGTCCAGAGCCAGACGCGCCTGGTGAATCAGCTCACCTCCTGCCTCAAGGCCTATTACCCCGTGGCCCTGACCCTGTTTGCCATGCTGCAGCAACCCACGACGCTGGCCTTCCTGCGTAGCTATCCGACGCTCGAAGCGGCCCAAGCAGCCTCGGTAGCGGAGTTGCGGGTCTTCCTGCAGACGCAACCGCATTATCCGGGACCGGCCAAAGCGGCCCAACGCCTGTGGGACCAGCTCCACGCGACGCCGCAACTTCACGCGGACCCCGTCACCACACGCACGAAGGCCCGCCTGATGCTCGCCTTGGTGAGTCAACTCAGCCCGCTCATTGCTGCGCTGAGCGCTTACGACCAGGAGATTGACCGCCTGTTTCTGACCCATCCTGATAGTCAGGTCTTTCGCAGCCTGCCCGGAACGGGCAAACGCCTGGCGCCGCGCTTGCTCGCCGGATGGGGTGACGACCGAGGACGCTTCGGGAGTGCCGCGAGTGTGCAAGCGCTCGCGGGAACCGCGCCAATTCCCTACGCGAGCGGCAAGTTTGCCCGAGCGCGTCGGCGCGTGGCGTGCGTCAAATCCCTGCGCAACACGCTCTACCAGTTTGCCTGGCAGTCCACGGCACAGGAGCCCTGGGCGCTGGCCTATTATCGTCGCAAGCGTGCCGAGGGTAAAAGCCATAGCGTGGCGCTGCGCGCCTTGGCGAATCTCTGGGTCCGAATCATTTATGCGCTGTGGCACAAGCAGATCTGCTACGATGCATCGATCTTCCTCGCCGCCCAGCAAGCTCATGCGCGACCGGCGGCATGAGCTTGCTGCCAAGCCGCCTTGACATAGAGGGTCTATTCGCCCGAATTGCAGCCCGCCGAACACTTGTGGCCACTGACCAACGCTGCACTCGTCAACCAGCACTTCGCCACCATCGAGGACCTCGAAGACGCCCAGTTTGCTCATTGTGCCGGCCTCCAGCGGCAGCGCGAGCGCATCCGCTCCACGACCTTGTTCCATTGGTGGCCCAAGCAGATCCACAAACGACGAGGACCAAGGCGGAATTGATATCACCCCTGAAGCGCGTGCCGAGGGGACCAGTCAGGTGCGGGACTGGATCAAGGAAGGCGGGCCTATCGAGCGATGATAGCGGCTCCGTCATGCGCTATGTGTGTTTGACAGGCGTTCGCCCGCGGGCTATACTGAATGGGCGCGAGGTGTACTCTTCGCGCATACGGTACCCGTAGCTCAATTGGCAGAGCGCCAGATTGTGGCTCTGGAGGTCGTGGGTTCAAACCCCATCGGGTACCCCAGGTGACAAATGATGCTCTGAGCACTGAAATAATGAGTGCTCAGAGCATCGGCTTTTCCCGCGATCAGGTACGCGACCATGCATTGCTACGTCACCTATGGCGCAACGTCGGGCAAGCACACCGCGGCCACACTGGGCAACCAGTGTTTAGCCATAGCGAGGTTGAATTTCACGACCGGATCGATGACTGCGGAACAGAGGTAGCCCTCGGCGACAGGAATTGCGGTCGTGACACCTATTTCGCCGTCAATCGCGTTAAGATAGACAGCGGCAAAGACTGACTGAAAGTTCACGCGTGCCGCGAACTCGGCAACCGATACACGTCTTGATTCGGGCGCCACAAAGGGATAGCGCGACCGAAAGATGAGGTATCTGGGTTGGACGCGCGCTATACAATACAACTCACCTTGCGATATCTTCTGCCGCATGGCGAGAGTTGCCTCGTCAATGACTTCGAATGGCCACTCGCGTTGAAAGCAATAGGCCGCAAACGCATCGAGATCGGCCTGCATCTGGTTTTCCCTCCAGAATGGCGGCTGATGATTATCTTCTTACAGCCGCCGCACCACAACAAACGATTACTGATCAGAATGGACATGAATATGGATCGTGGATTCTCGCTGCCATGATGAACCGTATCCACATCGGTCTCCCAAAGAAGCGAGTTCGTAGGCCAGCCGCTCAACAATAGCGCACACACGGCCCAGCTCAGCAGCGGGTGGCAACGGTCTTGGCGCGAAGTACTTCCTTCGCAGACGCGCACCATACCGCAGTTCGAGCACTGCTTCCAGCACTGCCTTGTGTGCTCTCGCATCAGCCTCCTGGGCGGTCATGGAGTTGTCCACAACAGGATTCTGCAGGTCGGACAGGGCCATCTCTAACGCTCAACCGACAGATTGTATCCCCATAGAATGCCTGCCGCCGCGTCACTGCGAAGTCGTGAGGGTGAAACCTCGATGATACTGTATTCTATGTCACCCACGAGTTCATCGGAAGCCCGTCGGATACATTGGCGCATCTGGTCGAGACATGTTCGTCGTATCTCATCTTGGTCAATACCGTACGGACGCGATTCAATCGCTCGCTCCGAATCCTGTGTGGGCTCAGACGGGTCTGCTGCCATGGTTGTCTGTCTCCTCAACTGTCCCCGTTATTCAAGAAGGGCTGATTCTTACTGCGAAACATGGGAACAGTGATATTGTCTCAATACCCGTAGATCGATGCGTCGCTTGCTCATTGCCAACATAGGGGTGAGCGCTCCCTGGTTCCAAGCAATTTGCCCATACACCTCACATTTCCGATGGGGGTGCTATCTTTCAGCAGATATCTCCTGGAAATCGAATCCTACATCCTTCGGCTCACAGTTGAATATCTAGCAACAGAACGTACACCTTTTGACTGACTTCTTGGCTGATCCCTCGTACCACAAACTAGCGCAAGTTCCGTGCCAAGCTACAACCTTGCTACAACCTTTGAGCCATTATTAGCACGTAAACGTGGGCTATTGATTATTTCGCCCTAGCTTGATGCCAACGTGCGGTAAATCCACTCTCATAAAGCAATTGTCCTATTTAGTTGTTGTTGCAGTAAATAGTGTTAATCCACTCCGTGATACGCGCCCAGTTCAGACACGTGATCTCGGTACACTTTGACTAATGTGGTTACATGCTCTTCGCTGCCGAGTCTGGTGGCTTCCATCTAACGCGGCAACACCGCTAAACGGTATTCGTCTCGCATCGAGCTCCTGTATCCCGTGGAAATCGATTAAGGAAGGCAACCGTACCCACCTGAGCGACGCAGCGAACCGATGAATACGACGATTCGACCAGTGTCCTAGAGCTCCCCTAGCGCAACACTTCGCGCGTGATAAACCATTCTATGATGCCTCGAATGCTAATATCCTCGACGTTAGGGGCATTTTCGTCTTCACGAGCGCCAGTGACGGTCATCGGAGGAACATGCGCGCGGTGCATTGACGGCGACGACAAGAGCCGCTAGACTGAGCGAGCTACACGAAGCCTAAGCAGCCGTACGCCGTTGAGGAAGGAGACGACGATGAGCCGACGCAGTCAGGTGTTGTTCGCCGCGGGCTCGATTCCCATCTCCGCTGGCCTTGCCGCCATTGGCGCGATTCCACTGGTCCCGGCGCTGGTATTTGGTGCTTTCTTTCTCCTGCTGACCGTCGCGCTGCTCGTCTGGCATCAACTGGCGGTGCGCGCCTATCGCGGCAACGGCGTGGTGGTCTTTGCGCGCGGGCCGTGGCCAGTCATCATCGCCCTGATAGTGATCGAGGCGCTCTGCGCGGTGGATATACTGCTCGCTCCGGGCGACGATATCCGCATCTGGCTCTTCCTCGGCTATTTTCTACTTGGCATTTGCTATGTGGCATTCCTGCCCAGCGCGCTGCTTTTCTGGGTCGCGGATAACGCCAGGCTGACCAGTCAGGTGCTGGCGTTCAAGCGGTCGCTCCCCTGGCAAGAGATCGACCTGCTCTACCTGGAGAGCAACGAGACCACCCAGAAGCAGTACTTCATCACCGTCGCCAGGTGGAAGGATGAGCAACTGATCGTCGAGGCGGGTCCGCGACGCAGCATGCAGGTGCTCGTGCGTTCGCCGCTCTCGGGTGGCGCGCCGTCCCCGCTCCTCCAGGCGATCCGCGCGCGGGCGAAGTACGCTGCGGTCGGCATCGATCAGCTTCCCGCTGTGCAGGCGCGGCGGCGCGGGCTGCCTTCACCGTTTTCGTCGCCACAATCCGAACCGAATGTCAGCCTGCCCGACGCCATCACGATTGCCCGCGGGCCATCCATTCCCCCAAGCTGGACACGCTTCCCCGTGCGTCGCGGCATCATCTGGCCCAACCTGATTATCTACACGGTGCTGGCAATCGTCGCGGTGGGCTGTGGCATCTTCATCGTCGCCTCAGGTACCATCGTCGGCCTCGATCAGATTCCCAAAGACTGGCTCGTCGGGCAGCAGCGGTCGCTGGTGCTCTATGGCGAGGGGATTATCTGCGCCGGGCTGGGTCTGTGGTTCTTCTACTCCTTTACCCTCCGCTGGCTGCGTACGTTACAGCATCCGCAGGACTACTTCTTTCTGGTGACCCCGCGCTACGTCGCCGAGGTGAAAGGCCAGAAGGTCGAAGGCGTGACGCTGGCTGACGTACGGAACATTCGCCGTAGCGGTGGCGGCAACTACGGCTGGCAGATTGTCCTCGAGATGCGCAACAAGAAGAAGACAGAGTACGACGTAGGCAGCAACTATGGCCCCGTGCGCGATCTGTACGCCTACATTCTCGCCGCGCTCAATGCACGTCGCACTGCGCAGCCTGCCGATCCCTTCGGACCCGCCATGCGCGGCGACAACGGGTAGCAAAAGACACCTATCAGGAACGAGTAGCAGCGGAAGCAGATATGACACTCCCGCAGTATCGTCCTGCTCATCGGTAGAAACCCGCGCGCCTGACCACCTTCGCGCTTCCCCGCCATGGCACATCCGATGACTCTTGCCCTGGATGCCACACCGCAGGCAATAGCTGGCACGCGTCTTGCTGTATGCATGGTATGCAACGACGCCAGATTGGCGTGTTGATCGGATCGTGCATCTGTAACAAGTCACCTGTAAGACAGAGAGGACCATCATGAAGCAAGCCGCACCGCTTCTTGTCGCTCCTGAGTGTTCCGCGCCGGGCTGCCATCACGATGGGGACGCGTACATGATGATCAAGTGCCACTCGTGCGATCAGTGGTTTTGTGAAGAGCATTTCGAGGCGACAGAGGAAAACGGCAACCGACGTCAGCGCATCACCGGCGTTCCAACGGTGAAGCTGGTAAAGACAGGCCTGGACGGCCTCGCGTACTACCTTGGATCCTGTATGGCGTGCCGCGCGAAGCAGGCAGGGCGGCGTCCGGTGGACTCCTCCTGGCTGCGGTAAGGAAAAGAAAGCGTTCGACGCACTTTAAGCGGTCGGCGTAAACGAGAATCAGCGGGTATGGCCCGATGCAAGAGTGATGTCATGCATGCCTTAATAAGGAGCTTTTGCGATGACCCTGATCTTCCATCTCATTAAAAGCCTGTTCCATGCCTTTTTCAAAATCACCTTCACCGCGTTGTTCTTCGGCGTCCTCGCGGCAGGCGCGACATTGCTAGTCATCTACCTGAATGATGGACGTCTCTGGCCACCCACCACGCTCGTTGACGTGGCGGCGGCGGTGATTGGCGTGCTGGCAGCCTACGCCGCTGGCTTGACGATGCTCATGCGCGAGGCAGTGCGCGCGGCGCTGACGGTTGAGCATGGCGTGGCAAAGGAAGTCGGGCAGGAGGTCTCAGGCGTCGAGCACGAGCTTGTGGGTACCCGGGACTAGGTTTCCCCATATAGAGCCACAGAGCGCGCAGGCAGGAAGCGCCCTGTGCGTTCTCGCGCTAGCCGTCTTGTGGGATGACGAGCAGGGGAACCACACAGCCAATCGCCGAGATGACGACCGCGACCAGCAGTGCGAGCGGAATCGACTGCTCGACCACCGGACCAGCCAGAGCGGAACCGACAGGCATCCCGGCGAAATTCAGGCTCATCGAGACAGCGAAGATACGCCCGAACCAGCGCGGGTCCGTGCGGCGCTGGCGCAGCGCGAAGAGGCCGATATCAATCGGGCCGGAGGCCAGGCCCAGTAGCGCCATCCCCGCCAGCAGGGCCACTGGCGTTTGCAGCAGAATGCACACGCATGCGAGCGCCGCGAAGACCATCCCACCGACAATGATCCGGCGCTCGCGTCCCTCGGTGTTGATGCGCCCGGCTACCAGGCCAGCCAGCACCGTCGTCACGCCCGTGATCGCCCACAGCAGACCAACGCCATCCGCGCCCCAGTGGAACTCGCGTAAGATCATGACCGGCAGCGCCACGACGAGGAAGCCATAGGGAACATTGGCCGTCCACAGTGTCACGATGACTCCGCGCAACGTCGGGTGGCGGACGACATACACCAGGGACTGCCACGCCGCCCGCAGCAACGGCTCTCGATCTCCCGGTTCCGTCGGCGGCTCCGCGACGCCAAAGAGCACGACGCACGTGATGACGAAGATAGCCGCCGTCAGCAGGAACGCGCCCTCGCCACCGAACCACGCGACCAGAAAGCCCGCCAGCGCAGGCCCCACAACCATGGCCAGCGCCATGCTGCCACTATCGACTCCGTTCGCGCGGTCCCAGAGTTCGCGCGGCACGGCCCGTGGGAAGAGCGTACGGGTTCCGCTGATGGTCAATGGACTCGTCAGCGAGCTAAGCGCCACGATCACCAGCAAGGTCGCCGGGGTCAGCGCGTTCGCCAGCGCGAGCGCCGCCAGCAGCACCAGCGCGAGCGCGGCAACGCTGAGGTCCACCCGAATCAGGCGCAGACAACCGTAGCGGTCGAGCAGCGCGCCCGCGAGTGGGCTGACCACCAGGCCGGGCACGATGGCGACAAATGTGGCGAAGCCTGCCAGCGCGGGTGAGTGGAAGCGCTGGAGCACGAACAGCACCAGCGCGATCTGCCAGAGCTGGCCGCCAGTGCGCGCGAGCACGGTGGCCGCGGCAAGCTTCGGAAATCCCGGCAGGTTGAAGAGTCGGCGATAGCCAATGTCGCGGGTCGTGGAATCTCTGGTGAGGTCTGTCGCTAGGTCTGTCTTGAAGCCCGTCGTCAGGTCTGTCTTGTCTGCCTCGATGGTCACGCGGTATTCTCCCCTGCCATATCGTACCATGGCATGCCAAGGAAGGGAGATGCGCCGAAGCTGGAGATCACCACCGTGCAGTATTCGTCCACCAACAGCTCATGGCGCGGGCGCGACAATGGGTGATGGACCGCGGAAGCCCTGTTAGCCTGGATTATTCACGGAGGTTGAGGCGACCGGTGAGCAGATGCCGGAGCGGTTCAGCGGAGTCAAGCCGACGCGGACCCTGACCCTCCATTGATGGACAGAGCGCACCGGCGCAGGGTGTGCATCCTGGCTGTTTCCCCGTTTCCGCTGAGCCACGCACGAAGGGGAGCGGTGTCGTACCATGCCAAGGCGTCGAGGCGATTGAGGGCATCCTCCTCCTCGATCCAGGCGGCGCGCAGCACGTCTCCATCGGGATCGCGCGGCTGGATAACTCCTGAGACCGCGCAAGCGAAGGTGAAGGCTACGCCCTCCACCATCTCATCTGCCGCTGCTGTGCGCAGCACCTGCACGACAAACGTCAACCGCGGCTCTCCCACGAGATCCAGCCCCGTTTCCTCGCTCAACTCCCGCCGCACCGCCTCGGCGAGCGCCTCACCCGCCTCGACTTGGCCGCCGGGCAGCGCCCACGACGGCGCAACGTCTTGTGGACCCCGTTGCTCCACGAGCAGGATGTGCCCCTCGCGACGGATAAGTGCGTTCACCAGATGCCCGAAATAGCGGTAGATTGTCGCGGTCATCAATGTGTCGGTCCTCGCTTGAGCTCTTCATGGAGCGTTGTCACGCCCCCTGCAACGAGGGGGGCCTCTTAATTATGGTCGAGTAGTTTCATCGCCCCCACCACCAGGAGGCTCAGCCATGTCCGATTCTCCCACATCGCCCCATAGCAATGGAAGTCCTGCCATCAGCACGACATGTTGCGGAAGATTTTTCGGATCGGGTTGATCGAGGCCAGCCTCATGCTCCTGGTGCTGGATGGCACGGAGCGATGAAAGCCGCGCCTCCAGCCGCTCCATGCTCATTTCGTTGATCGAAAGCATCCCCAGTCCGCGTCTGCTGAACAGATCATCCATCGCTTCTGGATCCATCGCGCCATAGCGTCTGGCCGCACGCTGCAACAACTGGGACATCGTGAGGCACATCGCGATGAGGAGCTCCTTACGATCCTCCGCCGTTAGTGTGCGCGCCGACTCTGTCGAACCAGACAGGGTCTCTGCTGAGAATAGCCAGCATGTCAGGCGCAATGGAATAATACTTCTCCACATATGTCTCGCGTGGCACAACGCGCGGTGGATCGACGATACCCAATTTGCGTAGCACGCGCATATGATGGTACACGTTGTTCGCGGTCAGCCCCAAACGGCGCGCAAGCTGCGTCGGAGTCAACTCGCCCGCATGGTGCAGCTCACCCAGAATAGCCCCACGCGTCGGATCAGATATCGCCTGAATAAAGTGCCGTAGCAGCTCCGTCACTGTCGCCATCTCATATCTCCCGGCCTATTCGTTTTGCGCGGATCGCATAGCAAATCGGTGAAGTTCCTCCAGATTCACCGCCAAGTATACCCTATCGAGCGATATTACCATCACCCATCTTGACACTATAGTAATACTACAGTAGCATAGCCTATGGTTATAGAACCGCTCATTGTGCTGCAGGTAGCTATTTCCCCTCTTCTTCAACAAGCAAGGAGACCGATCATGCGGCGAATCCGCTCTCTGCTCGCTCCATTACGCTCGCGCGACTTCGTCCTGATATGGCTTGGTCAGGGTATTTCACAGATCGGCGATAACTGTACGCAAATTGCCCTGGTCTGGCTGCTGGTGGGTCTGACCGGGTCCAGCTTACTGCTAGGCTCGGTCCTCTCGGCGATGTATATTCCCACCCTCCTCCTGCTTCTCGTGGGCGGTGTCGTTGCGGATCGTGGCAGTCGGCGCACGACCGTACTCATCTGCGATGGACTCCGGGCGGTCGCGATAGCGGCCTTCGCCGTGCTTGCGACGCAAGGCGTCATCTCGCTCCCAATGGTATTCATACTGGCGGCGTTTTATGGGGTGGCGGCGGCGTTCTTCAATCCAGCGCTGAGCGCTCTGTATCCCTCCCTGGTAAGCCCTGACAACTATGACGCCGCGAACAGCCTGCGCCAGATTGTCTCGCAGGTGGCCATACTCGGTGGCCCCGCCCTGGGTGGCTACCTGATTGCCCAGTCGAGCGTGGGACTGGCGTTTGCCTTTGACGCGCTGACCTTTGTGATCTCTTTTCTCGCGCTGCTGCTTACGCGCCGCAAAACCTTCCAGATTCCAGATGTGGATAGGCCAAAAGCGCGCTCAGGTAGCGTCCGCCGCCAATGGCGGGACATATTCGGCGGGGTCCGCTTTCTCAAGGGCGAGATCGGCATTCTGAGTCTTTTCGTCTTCTTCTCGCTGGTCAATGGTCTCAACAATGTTGAGGCAGTGCTCGTTCCGCGTCTGGTACGCACGGAGCTTGGCCTGCCAGCGACCGCCTTCGGGCTGCTTGCCTCCGCGATGGGCGCGGGTACTTTATTGGGAGCAATCGTCACGGGACTTATCGCGGGCAGGGTGCAACGACGCGCGCAGGTTATCTGTCTCGCCATCCTGGTCTTCGGGGTAGCGATTATCGCAATGGGCGTGGCAAACACCGCGCTGATGCTCGACGTCGCCTATTTCGTCCTGGGGCTTTCGTTCATCGTGCCTGAAGTCATGTTCACGTCACTGCTACAGCGAGTCATTCCCGCCGCGATGCGTGGCCGTGTCTTCAGTGTCCTCACGCTGATCGCCATGGCGATGAATCCGCTAGGACTGGTGCTGGCTGGTGTGTTGGGCGATGCCTTCGGCACACGTGCCGGACTCTGGATAGGCGGCGGCGCAATTGTCGTGTTGAGCGTGCTGGCTCTTGCGTTACCCAATGTACGGGCGCTCAACTCGCGCGATGTGGCGGCGAGCGAAGCCACAACGACAGTCATAGACCGCGCGGGCTAAAGCCCGACGGCTTGCAGCTAGCCCGCGAGGGCCGCCGCGTCTGGCGGTATGACAGCCGCCCGACTGCAAGCACTCTGACGAATGTTCACAGCCGCGTTCACGTCGGCATGGGCGGAGAACCCGCACGACGTGCACAAGAACTTGGATTGGCTCTTTCGATTCGCCTTCTCACAATGCCCACAGGCGCTACAGGTCTGGCTGGTATACGCCGGGTTGACGTAGACCACGCGCACGGCAGAGAGCGCCGCCTTGTAGGCAATGAAGGCGCGGAGTTGGAAGAAGCCCCAACTGTGCAGCACTCTCCGGTGGCGTTTCGTAACCGTTTTCCCGGCGCGTTCGCGGATACCCTGCAAATCTTCCAGGGCAATCCCGCGCTGGGTGCCTTTCGCCGTGCTGACAATCGCCTTGCTGAGACAATGGTTCACATCCTTAACAAAGCGTTTCTCCTTGCCGCTGCGCTTCTTCAACAGGCGCTTGGCCGACTTCGTCCCTTTCTTCTGCAACTTCTGGCGAAAGCGGCTGTAGCGGGCGCGTACCTGATTGACGTGCCTGTGTTTGGGACCAGCCGAATAGTTCAGAAACTCGCCGTCGCTTGTCGTCGCCAGTTGGATGATGCCCAAATCCACTCCCACAAAATCAGCGGTATCATCTGGCGTTGGTTCGGGCGCATCCACGGTAATGGCCAGCAAGAAGGTGTCATTGCGGTAGAGCAGATCAGCTTGCCCGCGTGTGCGTCGCAACATCCCTTCGGCATATGCGCCAAAGTGGAACGGAACTTCCACCCGGCCATCCAGCGTTAAGAGCGAGACGCGATCAATGCGCGGGAAGCTGCAAATGCGCTCGTCATACACCATCGCGCCATGCGGGCGAAAATGTGGCTGCTTCGTCTTATCCCGCTTGTATGCCTCGCTCACCTTGCTAATGGCGCGAATCGTCATCTGCGACGACAAGCCAAACCGCTCTCTGATGTCATAGTAGACTAGCTTTTGTAGTTCGATTTTGTTGGCGCAGCGCTCAGCAAACGCGGTACCTGCGATGTCGTTGCAGGCGGCATTGAACCGTTCCAACGTCCGCAAAAGCGCGGCATGCTGGTCAGGCGTTGGAGCCAGTTTGACGAGCAAGGTCTGTTTCATAGAACAGGTGTATCATAATTGATGGTACACGTCAATGGGACGTGTATTCTCCGCCTGCGGGCGGCGGCGCATTCCTCCGCATGGTCCGCATGGGTTGAAACCCGGCGGCTTCCTGCGCCGATTTATGTGAGTCCGGAGTTATCGGCGTCAACGGGCGCGTGAGCGATAAGGGTGTCACACTGAAACAACGGCACCACGGAAGCCGCGGCCATGCGGCATTCGGGGCGTCTACACGTATCACTATCCTTCGTCGCCCACGATTTGAAGCACTCTGCTGGCTAGCTGCCGCAGCAGATCGCGCAGGCCGGCGGGCCGGCGGACGTGCACCGGGAAGTCGAGCGTCAGCAGAATGTGCGCGATCCACTCCAGTTGCGTTGCGCCGCGGCGAAAGATTATCCCACTCTCCGACTGTTCCAGCGTACCCATAGTGGCCGGGATAGCCTGCTGGGCTTGCTCCATCGTCGTCTCCAGCAGCACCTCGACCTGCTCGCTGGGTGACGTGAAGGCGACCGACCGCAAGACGTACCCCAGAACGTCGAAATCATCGGGGCGCTCGAAGGTCTGCTCGCCAGACTCAACGGGATCGAGCGCGATGATACGGTCCACGCGAAACGTGCGCAGATCGTGGCGCAGGTGACAGTAGCCCGCGGTATGCCAGAAGCCTTCGTTGAAGACGATGCCATAGGGGTCGAAGTCGCGCTCCGACTCCTCGCCATTCCAGGCGCGATAGCGCATGTGCACCCGCCTGCGCCGCTGGACGGCATTGCTCAGCGTCACCACGACGTCATGCTGTGGCGAGACAGGCAACGCTGGAACGTGAAAGGTAATCGCCTCTTGCAGGCTCCGGGCCTGTTGTAAGGGCTGTTCGGGCAGCACACGCTCGGTCTTGGCTAGCGCCCCTTCCACCGCCGCCACATCGACCGGGAAGTGGAACTCGCGGATGGCGAGCAGCCCAAGCGTCAGCGCGACCGCTTCATCATCGGTGAACATCAGCGGGGGCAGACGGTGGCCGCGCCGCAGACGATACGCGCCATAGACGCCGCGCGCCGCCTCGACGGGGATGCCCAGATCTTGCAGCATGACGATATAGCGCCGGACCGTGCGCACATCGACTTCGAGCCGCCGGGCAAGCTCTGGGCCGCTCATCTCTCGGCGCGACTCCAGCAGTTCGAGCACGGTCAGGAGGCGGGTTGTCGGAGAATACATGATTTCTTCACATCCTCCACAATTCGCTGTAATCAGGGCCGAACTTGTCCTGATTCACCGCTATACTAGAAGTATAGCGGGTTGAGGCAAGGTCAACCTCGGCGCTATCGGGAGCAGGTGTTACCGAATCGCAGCTGGGCAAGACGCCCACGAGCAAGAAAGGCTTCGACATGGACACGACAGAGATTCAGCCGTTTACCATCGCCATTCCACAGGCCGACCTCGACGATCTGCGCGACCGGCTGGCGCGCACCCGCTGGCCAGAGGAGCTGCCCAATGTTGGCTGGAGCCGCGGCGTGCCACTGGGCTACCTGAAGGAGCTGGCCGAGCACTGGCGCACGGACTACGACTGGCGCGCGTACGAGGCGCGGCTCAACCAGTTTCCGCAATTCACCACCGAGATCGACGGCGCGCACATCCATTTTCTGCATGTGCGCTCGCCGGAGCCAGACGCCCTACCGCTGATTCTGACCCATGGCTGGCCCGGCTCGGTCGTAGAGTTCCTCAACGTCATCGGCCCGCTCGCTGACCCGCGCGCGCATGGTGGCGACCCCGCCGACGCATTTCACCTGGTGATTCCTTCGATCCCCGGCTACGGCTTCTCCGGCCCAACCCGCGACGCCGGATGGACCACGGATCGGGTGGCAAAGGCATGGGCCGAGCTCATGCGCCGCCTCGGCTACGAGCGCTACGGCGCGCAGGGAGGCGACTGGGGCGCATTCGTCTCGCCGGCGTTGGGGCGCGCCGACCACGAACAGGTCATTGGCGTGCATGTCAACGCTGCCACGCTGGGATTCATCCCGTTCGGCCTCGTCGCGGATGACGAGCTTGCCAGCTTCACCGATGCTGAGAAGCTGCGGCTGGAACGCCTCAATCGCTTCCTGAACGATGGGAACGCCTATTTCCAGGTCCAGGCCACTCGCCCGCAGACACTGGCCTACGGGCTGACCGACTCGCCGGTCGGCCAGCTTGCCTGGATCGTCGAGAAATTCAAAGAGTGGACCTATCCAATGGAGAATCTGCCGGAGCAGGCCATTGACCGTGACCTCATGCTCACCGACGTGATGCTCTACTGGCTCACCAAAACGGCTGGCTCTTCGGCGCAGACCTACTATGAGAATATGCATGCCTCCAACTGGGGGCAGCAGCCAGGTACCACCCCAACGGGAGTCGCGGTCTTTGCCGAGGATGTCGCCATTCGCCGTTACGCTGAGCGGGCGAACAACATCGTGCACTGGTCGGAGTTCAACCGCGGCGGCCACTTCGCCGCGATGGAGGCGCCCGACCTGCTCGTCGGCGATATTCGCCAGTTCTTCCGCTCGTTGCGTGCACAGAAGTAGACCGGGTACGGTTGGAGATGCTGGCTGGGTATGGATGGAATGTCTCTCCAGTCATCCTCAGACCATGAGATGTAGACACGATCAGGAGCTTGTCATGACGCCAGCGGATATCGGTTTGCAACGGGTCGCACGGCAGCGGCTCACCGGCCATCACTTCGCGACGCCGGAGGAGGTGGTCGGCTGGCTCGGCGCCGTCCAGTCGCAGGAATATCTGGGGGCGATCTGGTCCCTCGGCATGCGCATGGGGGGCGACGCGACTGACAACGTCATCGAGCGCGCCTTTACCGAGGGAACGATCCTGCGCACCCACGTCATGCGCCCAACCTGGCATTTCGTGGCGCCCGCCGATATTCGCTGGCTGCTGGCGCTGACCGCTCCCCGCATCAAACGGGCAATCGCTAACTACCGTCGTCAGGTGAGACTCGACGAGGAGTCATTCGCCCGTAGCAATGCGGTCATCGCCGATGCCTTGCGGGGAGGGAAATATCTGGAGCGTTCCGCGCTGGGTGACGCGCTCGCGGCGGCAGGACTGGATATCAGTGACCGGCGGCGGCTCCAGGTCATGATCTTTACCGCCGAATTGGATGGGATCGTCTGTAGCGGCCCCCGGCATGGCAAGCAGTTCACCTACGCGCTGCTGGCGGAACGCGCGCCGACCGCGCAGACGCTGCCGCGCGATGAGGCGCTGGCCGAGCTGACCCGGCGCTACTTCACCAGCCACGGGCCCGCGACAGGCCGCGATTTCGCCTGGTGGTCGGGGCTGACGATGGCCGACGTCCGAGCGGGCCTGGAGATGGTCGGCTCAGACCTCAGCCACGAGGAGATCGTGGGCCAGACCTATTGGTTTCCGGCATCGCCGCCGCCAGTTGTGGAATCGCCTGAGACGGCCTTTCTGCTGCCGACCTATGACGAGCTCCTGGTAGGCTACAATGGCTTCGGCGCGGCGCTGACGGGCGGTCGCGGCAACGGCGAGCGGACGGCGTTCAGCGCGACAATCGTGATCGGCGGGCGGGTCGTCGGCAACTGGCGGCGCACAATCACAAAGAGAGCGGCGGTGATCGAGTTGGCACCGTTCGCTCCGCTGGCCACACCCGAACGCGAGGCTATCTTCGCCGCCGCCGGACGCCTCGGCGCGTTCCTCGGCATGCCAGTAGAATGTGCAGGCATTTAGATCTTGCAGCCAATTAAATGCCATGGCGCTATGGTGCTATAGTGAAAGAGGAATCATCTCATTGCATGGCCATCTTGTTGTGTAGCCTGTCATGAAGCTACTCCGTGCTCCGAACTGCTCACCACGCCTGATTCTAATCAGTCGTCTCGCTGATGCCACTGCTGGCATCAGCCATCTCTCAATGGTTGGCTGTGATCGAGCCAGTCGTTTGAGGCCTGATGGATACCCACCCACGCGGGCTGCCAGCATATCTGCCTAAATTTGTCTGACACCGTACGTTACACTGATGACGGCATGAAGCATAAAGTGAAGGGATTTGCGCCGACGTGTTTACGGGTGAAGAACTGTTGAGAATTGCTGGCGTCACACCGCTGGGTGGCGCGTTGCCAGAGACGTTTGCTGGCGCGGCGGTGGATAGCCGTCTCGTCCAGCCGGGCGAGCTGTTCATCGCGCTACGGGGCGAGCGCACCGATGGCCACCGTTTCATCGAGGCAGCGGTACGCGCGAGCGCAGCGGCTGTACTTTGCGCGCAACCCGACGCCTACGCCACCAGCCAGAATATTCCGCAACTCGTCGTCGCCAACCCGGTGGAGACGCTGCAACGGCTGGCGCAGGCCCGGCTGGCGCGGCAGCCCTCCACGCGCGTGATTGGCATCGCCGGAAGCAACGGCAAGACGACGGTGAAGGAGGCGACGGGGGCGCTGCTGGCGCATCTCGCGCCCACTCTCAAGCCGGTCGGCAGCTTCAACACAGAGGTTGGCGTCCCCCTGACGCTGCTTCGGCTCTCCGCTGAGCATCAGTTTGCCGTGCTGGAGATGGGGGCGCAGCGCATCGGCGAGGTGGCGCTGCTCTGCCGTGTCGCGCCGCCACAGATTGGCGTGGTGACGGTCATCGGGCCGGAGCACCTGGAATATTTCGGCAGCATGGAAAACGTCATCCTGGGCGAGCGCGAGATCGTCGAGGCGCTCACCGCCGATGGCATCGCCGTCCTCAACGATGACGACCCCGACGTGCGCGCGATGGCGGAGCACACAAAGGCGAAGGTCATCCGCTACGGCCGGAGCGAGACGGCGGAGGTACGCGCGCTCGATCCACTTGGCGACCCGCTGACCGGCATGAGCTTCACACTGTCTTGGCAGGACGAGCAGGCGGACGTGCGGCTGCGGCTGCCGGGCGTCCACGCGATCAGCACAGCGCTGGCGGCGGCGGCTGTGGCGCTACAGTGCGGCATGGCGCTGCCCGCGGTGGCCGAGGCGCTGGGCGAGGTGCGCGCATCGAAGCGGCGCGGCGAAATCCACCAGACATTCAACGGCGCCACGTTGATAGATGATAGCTATAACGCGAACCGGCAGTCGGCAATCGCGGCAATTGATCTGCTGCGCATGGCGCACGCGGAGCCGGGAGCGCGCCGCTGGCTGCTCCTGGGCGATATGCTGGAGCTTGGCATCTATGCGCCATCTGAACACGCGCTGGTGGGCGCATCGGCGGCCATGAGCGTCGACGAGCTGGTGCTGGTGGGGGATGCGGTATGGACTACCGCCGAGGGCGCGCGTGGCGCGGGCATGCCCGCCGATTGTATCCACCTCTATCCCGCGCCATTGCAGGACGCCAGGGCGCTGGCGGCGGCCCATGCGGCGGCGGCGGCCTACGTGCGCGAGCGCCTCAAGCCGGAGGATCTCGTGCTGGTGAAAGGCTCGCTCGGCGCGGGGATGGATGCGCTGGTGCAGGCGCTCACGCAGCAGGCAGCGGTACCGGAGGCTGAAGCATGACGGTCCGCGATTATATGAGTGTATGATGGACATAGTTCATCCAGTGGGATGATCTCTCGAACCCAGAGCGAGGGAAGGGGTTGGCGCTATGCAGGACTGGTTCAAGAAACTCAAAAATTTAGAGAAGTTCAAGGATGTACAGGGCATAGCCGATCTGTCCAAGATTCTCGACAACCTTCCGCTGGAGAATGTCCCGCTGAATAAGATTCCGCTGCCCAGCTTTGGCGAGCAGTTGCGCGACTTCCGCACCCTGCGCGGCAAGTCCGTCGACGATCTGGCGACGGAGGTTGGGATTACGCCGATGGCGCTCCGTGACATCGAGAGCGGCAAGCGTTCGGCGCCATCCGAGAGCACGGTCATCGCACTGGCAAATGCCCTCCACCTTGAGAAAGATGACCGCGAGACGCTGATAGACACGGCTGAGCTATCGTCGCCGATGCTCCGTAAAATCCTTGGCAAAGAGAAATCCGCGCCCGGGCAGTCCACGCTCACGGCGGCTATTCTCGTCTTCCTGATCGCCGATATTCGCGGCTACACGCGCTTCACTGAGGAGCATGGCGATGCCGCCGCGGCGCGCCTGACCACACGCTTTAGCGAACTGGCGCACACTATCGCCGACCAGTATGATGGGCGAATCGTCGAGGTGCGTGGTGACGAGGTGCTGGCGGTCTTTGCCTCGGCGCGTCAGGCGTTGCATGCCGCCCACATGCTCCAGGCGCGCTGCGCTGAAGAGGCGACGGCCCATCCCGACCTGCCACTGGCGATTGGCGTTGGCATGGATGTCGGCGAGCCGATTCCGATGGAGGATGGCGGCTACCGTGGAGCGGCGCTCAATCGGGCGGCGCGGCTCTGTAGCATCGCTGGCCCCGGCGATGTGCTGGTCTCCACGGGCGTCGCCTATATCGCGCCCCAGGTGGACGGCGTCACCTACGTTCATCGCGGGCAGGAGCAGCTCAAGGGCATCGCGGAGCCAACGCCAGTGCTGCTGGCCGCGCGCACCGAGGTGCTGGACGCAAACCCCGACCAGGGCAACACATAGGGCGAGTAGGGCGATACTAGCCAGGAGGGCTGGCGACTAAAGTCGCGCCTCTATGGCCTCGCTACGCTCCGCCACAAAACCCGCCTGCGCGGGTTTCACAGAACTACCTATGGCCGATTGTCGAACTGACATGTGGCCTGGAGTCCGCGCGGGCGGACTTCGTGGCCGCAGGCCCTTCAGGTGCGGTTTTAACCGCCCGCGCTTCGGTAATTGCTACAACACCATCATGTTGCGATGTTGGATTAATTCTTATCCTCGCGCGAAGACCAGCAGCGTTTTTCCGGCGCTATCGCGTAGCTCCAGCGTGTCGTCGCTGATGCGCCAGGTGGCGACCGCTTCGAGCGTCCGCAGGTACACGCCTTCGATCTCCATCAGCGGCGGCGGGCAGGCCATTCTGGTCCCCATCGCCATGCCAAACGCCAGCGTACCGTCGCCGATTTTCACCTCGCTGCGATAGCGGTTGCAGGCGCTTTTCCCGCCCGCCGCGCCATCCTGAAATGTCAGCGTCACCTCAGCGCTGGACGGCAAGTCATGTAGCGCTGTGCCCTCAAAATACGAGGCCAGCTTCCAGGTAGTGTTCTCAAGATCCGAGGCGGCCATATGTTGCTCCTATCTATAGAGGTGTCCATGCGTGCCAAACTTGCCCTGCATGAGACAGTGTGAGATTCGGTCCTCGAACCTATTACTGCGTGTGGGCACGATGGGTTGTAGATAGAGTGGCCTGAAACCAGTGCAGCAGGGGTATCGTGAGAACACTCTCACGAGGAGTTATGCCGTCGCCGCCTTGGCGTCGGCCCACCAGGCCAGCCACTCGTCCGGCGCGAGCGACTCGAGTGCGCGGCCCTCGCGGTGGGCGCGCTCCTCCATCGCGGCGAAGCGGCGGCGGAAGCGGCGGTTGGTGCGTTGCAGCGCATCCTCCGGCTGGACGCCCAGCGAATCGGCGAGACGGGTCAGCACGAAGAGCACATCGCCCAGCTCATCGGCGCGGCGCTCGACGGACTCATCCTTGGCCTCGACCAGCTCGCGCGCCTCCTCGGCCAGCTTTTCCAGCACGCCGGAGACATCGGGCCAGGTGAAGCCCGTCTTCGCGGCGGTCCGGCCCAGCTCATACGCCTGGGTGAGCGCGGGCGCGCTGGCCGGTACCTTGCGCAGAATACTCTCGTGTTCGGTCGCCTCGCCACGGTCCGCGCGCTCTTGCCGCTTGATCACTTCCCAGTTACGCAGCACATGCTCGGCGTCTTTCACCTGCACATCGCCAAAGACGTGAGGGTGGCGGCGGATCAACTTCTCGTTGATGTGCTGAAAGACATCGGCCAGCGAGAAGAGATCCTCCTCATCGCCAATCTCCGCCTGGAGGTAGACCTGGAGCAGCAGATCGCCCAACTCCTCGGCCAGCTTCTCGGCCATCTCCGGGCTGCCGTCCCACTCGTCCAGCACCTCGGCGACCTCATAGGACTCTTCCAGCACATACTTACGCAGCGTCTGGTGCGTCTGCTCGCGGTCCCACGGGCAGCCATCCGGCGCGCGCAGCTTCGCCACGATGGCGCGCAGCCCCTCGGGAGCGCGGAGCGTCTCGGTCGGCGGCAGCGGCGGGACGTAGATTGTCGTCAGGTGGTCGGCGCGGTCGTTGCGGTCCAACGCCACCAGCGGCATCCGCTCGATGGCCTCCTGCTCCGGCATGCCCGCCCAGCGCACGACGGTAATCTCCCAGTCATCGGGATACAACTCACTCAGCGCCAGCTTGACGCCACCCGCGACACGGCGATTATAGACCTGCGCCACCAGCGCCGGAACCGTCGGCAGCACCGCGCCAGCGAGCGCCGCCGTCGAGATATCGGCCAGCAAGGTCGCGTCCAGCAGTTGCAGATCGCGCTGCAACGGGTCGAGTCCTAGCGCCGCGCAGACTGGTTCGACGAACGAGAGCCCCGCCACGATACGCACCGAAACGCCACGCTCCGCCGCCAGCGCGCGCACCTGGCGCACCGACTCCTCGCCGATGAGCGGATGGCCTGGCACGGCGTAGACCAGCGGTTGCCCGTCGGGCAGCGATGCCGCCTGCTCCAGCAGTTGGTTCGCCATCAGCGGATAGAGGTCGGCGAAGTTCTCGGCACTGTCATAGAGCGCATCGAACGAGGTCAGCGGCAGATCGGGGCGACGCGCGCGCAACGCATCCACGGTGGGGTGGCGCTCGGTGCGGACGACGACGGCGGGGGCGGCATCGAGCATCGCCTGCGCCTCAACCGTCAAGTCCTCCCAGCGCCCGGGCCCAAGCCCAACGACGATGATGGTAGTCTGCGCTGCCTCTGCCTCAGCCAACGGTCACATACTCCTCGACGGATGCTCCGGGGCGCACCACCTGCTCCAGCCACGCGGTGACCACAGTGGACTGGGTCTGGGTGTCGCTGATGCTGGAGACATCGTGCTGGCCAAAATCGGTCAGCTCGAGCAGCCAGTAGTTGCTCTGATAGAGCAGAACCATGTATTTGCCAGGGTGCGCGCCCGGCGCGAAGACGGCTTTATCGAAGTCCGCGTTGACCTGCCCAGGGAAGAACGTGCCGAGTTCGCCGCCGATGTCGCCGGTCGATTTATTCTGCGAGTTATCGCGGGCGAGTGTCGCGAAATCGGCGCCGCCTTCCGCTTTCTGCTGCAAGTCGCGCGCGTCCTGCTGATTCTTCGCCTCGATCCCGCGCAGATGGACCGCCGGAATCTTGCCCTTCTGCTGCATCAGCGCCTGAATGGCCTCCTGCTCGGAGAGCATGCTGATCACATCGGGCGTGATGCTATCGAGCAGCGACTTGAGCGCGGGATCGGGACTTTGCTCCAGTTGTTTGCGGCTCTGGGCAAGCTGGCTATTGAGCGTATCGCGCGCGGTCTGGATCGCCTTGGCCGAGACGGTGAGGTGCTGCTTGCTCAATTGCTCGCGCGTCAGCTCGGTGGTGATGAGGAGGTCGAGCACCTGCTGCTGGGTTGTGGCAAGGTCGGCGCGCTGGCTGGCGTTGCGCCAGTCGGTGAAGAGGCTATTGCGGGCGTTGGTGGAGCGGTAGAGGGCAAGCATCTGCTGATACTGCGCCAGCGTCACCGAATGTCCATTTACTTTTGCTGCCAGCAGTGGATCAGAGGCGGCATTCGCGCCGCAGCCCGCCAGCAATATCACCGCCATCATCATGAGGCCGAGCAGTGGCAGCAATCGCGCGCGCCGCATGCTCTGTATCCATCCGAGTCTCGATTCGGCCACCATTCTGCTCACGCCTCGCTCCTGGTCACTCGCCGCGCTCTCCGGGCATATCCGCCGTTGCTACGTTAGCTGTCACGTTTACGTTGTCGCGTTCTGCCATATCGTATCCTACCGCGCAGGGCGGTATCCTGGCGATGGTACCATGAGTGCGAGGCGCGCGTCAATGCAAGCGGGCGACTGTACCAGTGAGACTATGGCGCGAGAGCGGGGGCGACATACGACAGGTCAATCGTCGGCAGGGCGTGCCAGAGCAGTCGTCCGTCGCTGACTGATAAATCGGTATCGTATATTACACTAAAGTGGTTGATGCGCTGGTAGGTCATAGAGTTAGCAGGTAAAGAAGGAGGATTGCGGTGGCAGCAACATCTCCTGAGCGCGATGCGATTCTACACGCTATCGAGCGCTGGCCACTAGAAGATCAAGTGGCGCTTGCCCGAACCATTCTCGAACGCGCCGTAACTAGCTCATCACGAATATTGCAGGAAGAGCCTGCCCGCTCAACCTGGGACGCCCTGTGTGGAATCGCATCCGACGGACAGGAACCACCATCTGATGAGCAAGTCGCCCAGTGGCTTGATGAGCATAAGATGAAAAAATATGGGCAGTAGTGGTAGTCGTGGAAGTGGGCTTGCGCTGCCTTCACCTGCGCATGTGCTGATAGACACCAATGTCGTACTTGATTTGCTAGTGGGGCGTGAGCCTTGGGCGAGTGAAGCCAGACCGCTGTGGGACGCGCATTCTACAGGACGTGTGGAGGTCTATCTTTCCGCATCAGCGTTGACCGATATTTTCTATATTTGTCGCAAGCAAATTGGCGTCGATCGCGCCAGAATGGCTGTCGGCGAAGGCATTCGCCGATTTATCATCCTTACCATTGATCGGACCATCGTAGAGGCGGCGCTACAACTTGTCGGCCCTGACTTCGAGGATGACGTTCAAATCGCGAGTGCGCAAGCCGCTAGCTTGCACGCCATCGCCACGCGGGATATCGCCGGTTTCAGGCATGCCCCTCTTCCTGCGCTCTTGCCAGCGGATGTGGTTGCGCTCGCTTCATGAAGCGAGCGCAACCTTATGGAGCGAGGGCTGGGTCTACAAATGACAGATCGATGGTCGGCAGCGCATGCCAGAGCAGCCGTCCGCTGGCGGCGTCGAGTGCGAAGAGGCCGAGCCACGTGCCGAGAAAGACGATCCCCCAGCGCGCCGCCAGCCAGTTGGCGTTCGTCGCGCCATGTGTCTGCCACGGATGCAGCCAATGTCCCTGCGAAAACTCACGCCACAGCGGCCACACAACCTCGCTCGCAATAGCATCCCGAATGCCGCGCAGCTTAATGATGGGTGATTGCCTGCGCTGAGGAACCCTGACCGGCCAACGAGGTCTACGCAGCCGAAACCAGGGCCGCCAGACAATCTCGCGCAGGGTCGCCGCGGACTTTTCGGTCGAGTCCCAGAGCATAGCTGGCATGCGGCGCGGACCCCAGAGACGTAGCAATTCCCTCAGCGAATCCGGCGAACGCCACTGCCACAATCGCTCGCCCGTCGCCCCATCGAGCGCGCCAACCACAGCGATGCATTGCTCAGGGAGAGTACGCGCATAGCACAGGATCTGACCGTCGAGCGCAATGGAATCAGCGCCCAGTCCCGCGACGCGCCAGAGATGTTCTCCTGTGCGGGCATCCAGCGCCGACAGCCACATATCATTCGGCGCCTCTAGCGTTGAGGTATAGGCGATGCCATCATCGGTGAGTCGGTGCAGCATACCCCGCAGCGGAATGTTCGCCAGTTCGGCGCCGTCGCGCGCATCTATGAGCGTCATATTGCTCATGGAAGGCCGCTCGCCAATTAGCGCACCGTTCGGCGAGAATATCCATGGATTGTGCCAGGTGTGCTGCCAGAGCGGCTCGCCGGTGTGCAGGTCGAGCGCAGTGGCTGTCTCGCCTGAATGCTCACCGAGTCGCGCATAGATATGCTCCTCGCGAACCGCGACGAGCCGGTCAGTGCTCCATTGCGCGTTCCTTCCCTCCACCTGCCACAGCAGATCACCTGTCATGCCATCAAATACCTGAATCGGGGGGACGTCAGCCTCGAAGTGGCGAGGATTTGACACAACAACCATCCCGCGCTCCACCTCGACATGTAAACGCCCTGTGATCTTGGGGTGCGTATACGTCCACAGCAGTGCGCCATCACCCGCCCAGAGCGCCTCCAGGTGGGATGGAATGTTCACCTGCGCCATCAGGCGTTGTCGTCGTTCAGGGTCGAGGTCGCGGGCGGACGAGAGCCGTTTCATCCCGGCATACGTGATATCGGTCGCGAGGTACGCAGCTTCACCATCCATTGCCAGCGTTCCAAGCTCACGTCTGGTGCGCCGCAGCCAGCAGACCCGGCCTGTGCGGGCCTCCACGACAGCTGCCTCGCCCGCCCACGAGCCAACCATCAGCCGGGGCGTCGTCTCGTGTCGACTTTTCGCGTCCTGATCGTGCTGTTGTCCAGAGTCGAGCATGCCGGACGTTCCTTTCGACACGAGGGCAGCGCCTGGCCCTTTTTCTCCGCACCTAATAAGACGCCAGCCACCGCGTAAGGTTGCATCCGTGCAGCGCCAGTGCGTGAGCGCCTGCCACTGGCGTACGAAAATCATCAGCAGTGCGGCGGTGCGTTGCGCCTGTGGTCTGCTAGCCCGCGCAGGCGGGCTTTGCGGCCAACCGCCCATAGGTGCGGCTTCAGCCGCCAGCCGCTCCCATTTCATCGTCCTCCAATCTTGCTCTGCCATATTGCTATAGCACTCCCTTGACATGACTGCCAGCAGGTGATACCGTTTCCAGTGTTAGCACTCGCCAAGTGGGAGTGCTAACGGTTGCTTTAGACGCCTGTTCAGGCGTCGGGAGATACGGGAGAGACTGAAACGATGGCACGAGAGGGCAGGCTCAGCGCGCGCAAGGAGGTCGTTCTCCGCGCCCTGGTCGAGCAATATGTCCGTACCGGCGAGCCGGTGCCCTCTAAGTTCATCTCCGACCAGCTTGCCGCCGTCTTTGGGCCGGGCTACGCCTCCGCGACGATCCGCAACGAGCTGGCGGCTCTCGAAGAGGACGGCCTGATCTCACAGCCACATATCTCCGCCGGACGCATCCCGACCGACCTGGGCTACCGCTACTTCGTCGAGCGACTGATGGGCGAGTCGCAACTGACGCTTGACGAGCAGCGGCTCATCCGCCACCAGTTCTATCAGGTGCAGCACCGGCTGGACGAATGGGTGCGACTCACCGCCTCGATTCTGGCGCAGGTGCTCCAGGCCGCCGCCGTCATCACACCGCCGCGCGACGCCGAGGCCCGGCTGAAGCACTTCGAACTGCTCGCCCTCTATGAAAGCGTCGCTCTGATTGTGCTGGTTCTCGAGGATGGCACCGTGCGCCAGGAGCGCATCATCCTCGATAATCCCGCCAGCCAGGAAGATCTGAGCCGACTCGCCAGCCGCCTCAACGACCGCTTCCGCGGCGCCGACGCCCGCACCATGGATACCCTCGCCTTCACCGAGGGCGGCGACCTGCCCCCAGACGAGCTTCTGGTGATGGCCTCGCTGGCGCGGATGCTCGCCCAGTTGGATATCCTGACGCCTGACACCTTCTATCACGAGGGCATCGGCCAACTGCTCCAGCGCGAGGAATTCTCCCACGCCGACGCCGACCAGGTGCGCAAAGTGGTCGAGGCGCTGGAACTGAATCGCTTGATGCCCGCGCTCGCGCCACAGGTGATGCAGGGCGACGGCGTGCAGATCATCATCGGCGGCGAGAACGAGGCCGATGCGCTCAAAGATATGAGCGTCGTCGTCGCGCGCTATGGCGAGCGTGGCGGCATGGGCGGGCTGCTCGGCATCGTCGGGCCAACCCGCATGCAGTATGGCCGGGCGGTCGCGGTGGTGCGTTATCTGACGCAACTGCTCAACGACCTGCTCGCCGAAACGTATAACCCACAGGATGTGTCGGAGCCTGCGGGACAGGATGAATCAGACGATCCGACGGTACCCTATTCAGATGTTTTCCAGGGTGAGGGATCATGAGCCAGGACGAGCACACCACAACCGAGGCCGATATCCAGACTGAACCGGCCGAAGACATCCAGGCCAACGCACAACCCATCACACCGGCGGATGCAACGGCGCAGCCCGCCACAACAGACGACGGCGCGTCCGCAGCGGGGAGCGCGCCTGGCGCCGACGAGCGTATCGCCGAGCTGGACCGTCAGCTTGCCGCCGAGCGCGACGCCGCCATCGATTACATGCAGAAGTGGCAGCGCGCCGTGGCCGACTTTGCCAACTTCAAGCGCCGCGCCCAGCAGGAACAGGAGCAGCGCGACCAGCTGTTCGCCGCGCAGGCGCTCGCGCCCGTGTTGCATGCGCTGGATAGCTTCGAGCGCGCCTTCGCCACGCTGCCCGACTCGCTCCGTGGCTATACCTGGATCGAAGGGGTGGCGCTGGTGGACTATCAACTGCGGCGCGCGCTGGAGGCGCAGGGGATTACCGAGGTGGCCGCCGAGCCAGGGCAGGAGCTCGATCCGACACGCCATCAGGCGGTAGGCGAGATCGAGACCGACCAGCAACCCACGGGGCATATCGCCGTCGTGCTCCAGAAGGGCTACCAGACGTCCGTCCTGCTGATACGGCCTGCGCTGGTGCAGGTGGCGCGGACGCCAACGGCATCCGAAGCGGCTGCGGCTCCAGCTACAGCCGAGGCGACTGAAGAGACGCAGCCATCCGGGCCTGCGCCGTGATTCGTGTAAGTGATCGTGTGAGTTGCGACACAGACGTAATGCGCAACGTAGACATCCATGTGCGGAAAAGACCACAATCGCGAACCGTTTCGAATGTTCATGTTAAGGAGTACCAATCGTGGCAAAAGTGATTGGCATAGACCTGGGAACGACCAATAGCTGCGTCGCGGTAATGGAGGGCGGCGAACCTGTCGTCATCCCTAACGCCGAGGGCAGCCGCACCACGCCATCCGTCGTCGCCTTCACCAAGAATGGCGAGCGGCTGGTGGGCGAGGTGGCCAAACGCCAGGCCATCACCAACTCAGAAAACACCGTCTTCTCGATCAAGCGCTTCATGGGCCGCAAGTATGACGACCCCGAGGTGGACCGCGACCGCCGCCTCGTCCCCTACAAGGTGGTGCGCGCCAGCAACGGCGACGCCTGGGTCGAGGCGCAGGGCAAGCAGTATAGCCCGCCGGAAATCAGCGCGATGATCCTGCAGAAGCTGCGCACCGACGCGGAAGCCTATCTGGGCGAGAAGGTCAGCCAGGCCGTCATCACCGTCCCGGCCTACTTCAATGACGCCCAACGCCAGGCGACCAAGGACGCGGGCAAGATCGCGGGCCTCGAAGTGCTGCGCATCATCAACGAGCCAACCGCCGCCTCGCTGGCCTATGGCCTGGACAAGAAGAAGGACGAGCGCATCGCCGTCTATGACCTGGGCGGCGGCACGTTCGATATCTCGGTGCTGGAGTTAGGCGAGGGCGTCTTCGAGGTGAAGGCGACCAACGGCGACACCCATCTGGGCGGCGACGACTTCGACCAGCGCATAATCAACTGGCTGGCCGATGAGTTCCGCCGCGAGCAGGGCATCGACCTGCGCCAGGACAAGATGGCGCTACAGCGGTTGAAGGAGGCGGCGGAGAAGGCGAAGAAAGAGCTTTCCTCCTCGATGCAGACGGAGATCAATCTGCCCTTCATCACGGCGGACCAGTCCGGCCCGAAGCATCTGACGATGACGCTCAGCCGCGCCAAGCTCGAGCAGCTGGTGGACGACCTGATCGAGAAGTCGCGCAAGCCCTGCGAGCAGGCGATGTCTGACGCCAAGATCTCGTCTTCGCAGATCGACGAGATCGTGCTGGTGGGCGGCATGACACGCATGCCCGCCGTCGTGACGACCGTCAAGCGCATCTTTGACAAGGAGCCGAGTAAGGGCGTCAACCCGGATGAGGTGGTGGCGATTGGCGCCGCCATCCAGGCTGGCGTGCTGACCGGCGACGTGCGCGACGTGCTCTTGCTGGACGTGACGCCGCTTTCTCTTGGCATCGAAACGCTCGGTGGGGTCTCCACCAAGCTGATCGAGCGCAACACGACGATCCCGACGCAGAAGAGCCAGGTCTTCTCGACCGCCAGCGATGGGCAGACGAGCGTGGAGATCAACGTGCTGCAGGGCGAGCGCGAGCTGGCGAAGGATAATCGGTCGCTGGGCCGCTTCATCCTCGACGGCATTCCGCCCGCCCCGCGTGGCGTGCCGCAGGTTGAGGTGCAGTTCGACATCGACGCCAACGGCATCGTCAACGTCCGCGCGCACGACAAGGGCACCGGACGCGAGCAGCGCATCACCATCCAGGCATCGAGCGGCCTCTCCAAGGACGAGGTCGAGCGCATGGTGCATGACGCCGAGTCGCATGCCGAGGACGACCGCCGCCGCCGCGAGGAGGTGGAGGTGCGCAACGAGGCCGACAACGCCGCCTACACGGCAGAGAAGACGCTGCGCGACCTGGGCGACCGCATCCCCGCCGATCTCAAGTCCGATGTGGACACGAAGATCGCGGATGTGCGCGCTGCCCTGGGCACCGACGACATCGAACGCATGCGCTCCGGCAAGGATGCGCTGCAACAGGCGATGTACAAGGTCAGCGAGCAGATCTACTCGGCGGGCAGCGGCGGCAGTGGCAGCAGCGGGGGCGAGGGCCAACCCACCGATGGCAGCGGCCCGGCTGACGACGACACGGTCGATGCTCAGTTCAAAGAGGAGCCGCAATAGTCGGCTGGCGCCGGTCGCACCTGCGGTCAGGCATGGCATGTTGTCCGTGTCTGGTCACAGGCGTGGCCGGTAGATTTACCTCTCTGGCGCACCTGGCGGTGTATCCCGCATACGTGCGCCAGGACGTCATTATCATGGATCTTCTCGACAAGGCATCGGGGACTTTCTGGCCGATTGAGTATCATACCATGCGATATGCTGTGTTATAGTAGATGTGCTTTGCGGGTACCGACCAGGCGGCGCGCCCTGCGTCGCATACGGTGAAGAGGAAGCCTATGGCTGCCAAACGCGATTATTACGAGCTACTCGGCGTCAGCAAGAATGCCTCCGAAGACGAAATCAAGAAGGCATTTCGCGGGCTGGCGCGCAAATATCATCCTGATGTCAATAAGGAAAAGGGCGCTGAAGAACGCTTCAAAGAGATCAACGAGGCGTACGAGGTGCTGGGCGACGCGCAGAAGCGCCAGGCGTATGACCGCTTCGGCCATGCGGGCGTCTCCGGCGCTGGGGCTGGCGCAGGCGGCAACCCGTTCGAGGGCTTCGGCTTTGGCAGCTTCAATGACCTGTTCGAGCAACTCTTTGCCAATGCCTCGGCGGGCACGCGACGTGGCGCGCCGCAGCGTGGCGCTGACCTGAAATATGAGCTGACGATTTCCTTCGAGGACGCCGTCCACGGCTGCCAGAAGGAGATCGATATCCCGCGCTGGGAGACCTGCTCCAATTGTCGCGGCAACGGCGCGCAGCCGGGCACGAATACGACGCGCTGTCCGAACTGCCAGGGAACCGGCGAGATTCGGCGCGTGCAGCAGTCGATCTTTGGCCAGTTCGTCAACGTGATGGTCTGCGACCGCTGCCGGGGCGAGGGACGCATCATCACCACGCCCTGCGAGCGCTGCCACGGCCAGGGGCGTGTGCGCAATGTGCGCCGGGTGCCGGTCAACATTCCCGCCGGAGTGGACGACGGCATCACCGTCAGGGTGACGGGCGAGGGCGAGGCGCCCGCGCGTGGTGGCACGCCGGGCAACCTGCTCATCACGCTCAATGTCAAGCCGCACGAGTTCTTCAAGCGACAGGGCAGCGACATCCTCTTCGAGCTGCCGGTGAGCTTCTCCGATGCGGCGATGGGCGCGGAGATTGAGGTACCGACGCTCGATGGCAAAGAGACCGTGAAGATGTCGGCGGGCACGCAGAGCGGGCGCACGTTCCGCCTGAAGGGCAAGGGCGTGCCGCTGGTGCACAGCAACTCGCGTGGCGACGAGCTGGTGACGGTCAAGGTGGTCATCCCGCAGAATCTCACCTCGCGGCAGAAAGAGCTGCTGAAAGAGTTCGCCGAGATCGAGCGTCAGCAGAACGAGAAGGGCGCGCACAATCTCTTCGAGCGCGTCTCCGATAAGATCAAGGACGCGCTCCAGTTCGAGTAGCGATGGCTGGCGACTAAAGTCGCGCCTATGGGCTGCGCCGCAAAGGCCGCCTGCGCGGGCGGCAGAGGATGCGTTCCAACGAAATATCGGTTGGAGCAAGAGACGGCGCAACCCGCTATGGGCAACCTCAGCAAGCGAGGCCGTTCAGGCGCGGTTTCAACCGCCCGCATCCATGTTTGCTGACCAAGAAGGGCGGCATTCATTGACACTCACGCTCAACCTCGACGCGCTCGCTCATCCTGGCAGACGCCAGCCTGTCTTCGCGCCACATGGCGTGGTTGCCACCAGCCAGCCGCTGGCCTCGCAGGCTGGTCTGGCCATCCTCCAGCAGGGTGGCAATGCCGTGGATGCGGCGCTGGCGGCGGGGATCGCGCTCACTGTCGTCGAACCGGCCTCGAATAGCATCGGCGGCGATACGCTGGCGCTCGTCTGGGATGGCGAGCGGCTCCACGGCCTGAACGGAACTGGCAGAGCGCCCGCCGCGCTCACCGCGGAGACGCTGCGACGCCGGGGCCACAACGCGATGCCGCTCCATCACTGGGCAGCCGTCACCGTGCCGGGAGCGCCCGCCGCCTGGCGCGATCTGCATGAGCGCTTCGGCAGGCTGCCCTTCGCGACGCTCTTCACCGCCGCCATCGAGTATGCCGAGCGCGGCTATCCCGTTCCCCCCATCTCACAGCGGGTCTGGCAGTGGGCGATCCACCAGATTCACACCAGCCTGACCGGCGAGGAGTTTGCCGGGCTGCCCGCCGTCTTCGCCCCGGAGGGACGCGCGCCGCACGTCGGCGAGGTCTGGCGCAACCCGGAGATCGCGCGGACACTGCGGCTGATCGCCGAGACGAACGCCGAGGCCTTCTATCGCGGCGAGATTGCCGAGCGCATCGTGGACTTCGCCGCGCGCACGGGCGGATTCCTGGCGGCGGAGGATCTGGCGCGGCACACCAGCGACTGGGTCGAACCGATCACGACGAATTATCGCGGCTACGATGTCTGGGAGATGCCGCCCAGCACCCAGGGGCTGGCCGCGCTGCTGGCGCTCAACATCCTCGAAGGCTACGAGTTGAGCCAGTTCCCGCGCGACTCCGTCGAAGGCTTCCACCGGCAGATCGAGGCAATGAAGCTCGCCTTCGCCGACGTACACCACTATGTCGCCGACCCTCAACACGAGCAGGTTCCCGTCGAGGAGTTGCTTTCCAAGGCATACGCCGCGAAACGCCGCACGCTGATCGGGGAGCAGGCGCTGCTGGCAGAGGTGGGTGACCCGCTGGGCAGCGATACGACCTACCTCTGCGCCGCCGACTCCGACGGGATGATGGTGAGCTTCATCCAGTCCACCTTCCACTCTTTTGGCGCGCATATCGTCGTGCCGGGTACGGGCTTCCCGCTGCAAAATCGCGGCAACGGCTTCTCGCTCGCCGAGGGCCACGCCAACCGTCTCGCGCCGGGCAAGCGCCCGTTCCACACGCTCATCCCCGGCTTCCTGACGCATCGCGGAAAGGCGATTGGGCCGTTCGGCGTGATGGGCGGGCCTATGCAGCCGCAAGGCCACGTGCAGATGATGGTCAATACGCTGGACTACGCGATGGACCCGCAGAGCAGCCTCGGCGCGCCGCGCTGGTGGTGGGGGCAGGAGCGCTCCATTAAGCTGGAGCCTGGCGCGGCCGAGCTTGCCGGGGAACTGGCGGCACGTGGCCATGCAGTCGAGGTGAACGGTGAGGTGGATTGGGCGGGACGCGGCCAGATCATCTGGCGCCTCTCCGACACGACCGGCGGCTATATCGCGGGCAGCGAGCCGCGCGCCGATGGGCAGGCGGCAGGCTATTAGCGCGGCGCCCGGTGTCGGATCACATCCTTCGTTCCGAACCCAGCGTCTTACGCTTCTTTGGGGGTGAGCAGCTTCCAGTGACCCTCGGAGACGACTTCGACGGCGCCGTCAACCACTTTGATGGCGGTCTGGTCGTCGATCGCATACGTCGGACCGGAGATGTCGGCCGCCCATTTTTCCGCGGTGGCCATGGTGTTCTCCGGCAGGTCTGGATTTCCGAGATGCGGGAAGATCGAGAAGTCGACAACGCCCAGCGTCTTGTCGCCAGCCGGGGAATGCCAGGTGACGAAGTCGTCTCCTATTCGAGGGGTCATCACCATGCTCCCGGCGCTCAGTCCCACCCAGACTGTCTTGGACAGCGACGGCAGAAGATCCGCGAGGCCGGACGCTCGCATCCAGTGGCACAGGTACGCGGCATCGCCGCCTTCGACAAGCAGCACATCTATCTCTCGGACCAGGGGAACCCAGCGCTCCTCATCGAGGCTGGGCAGCGCGGTGAGCTCCAGCACGCCCATGGACTTCCAACCCAGTCCAACCATGGGGCAGCGAGGTTCTTGTCCGCTGATGAACCGCCACGCATTGCGAGGACCAGCCATGGGATGCCCGTACACAGCCGTAGGGATGCAGAGGGCATCGCACTCGGCGATTGGCTTGCCCAGCAGCTCGACCAGTGCGTTGTGGATGCTCGCGTTAGTGACACCACCGGACGTGAGAAGATACTTCATTGCGCCTCGCCTATTAACACTGTGACACTCCCCAGGAGTGATGCCCAGGCGACGTCTCTCCCAACGGACGACGTTCGCGCCTGAGGGGCCTGCCCGGCCCGATGAGACAAGCGACTGATCTCCAGGAGCAGGCGCTTCCTCAAGCCGTACCGCCAGAGCGTAGCACATCTGTTCTAGATGGCGCTATTCCCCGACCCGAAGGTAAGGGCCTGCGTGCCGAGGAGAGGAGGTCACGGCATTCAGAGCCGACGATCTCTACTGGCCGCTGCGACTTTCGTATTTGCCTGTAGCCCTCTTCGCTATCACTGTCCGGCGCTGACGAGCGCTTGCCAGCCACCGCCCGGCCAGGAGGCGGAGATTGTATAGCAGCCCGCTCCCGGCAGAAAAATATAGCCGTACCAGAAGCGCTCCGTATCGGTCGCTCCGCCAGCAGGGACGGGGGGATTGGTCAGGTCGAGCACGTATGTGGGCCTGATTATCTCAGGCGCGCCCCAGTTTCCTGCCACTATGAAGCCAAACCACAGCGGATGCCCGGTGCGGAGATCATATCCAGATAGGGTCACTGCTGGGCCGATGAAGTCTGATTGTAAGACCAGGCCGATGGGCGCGGGCCAGCCATACTGCGTGTAAGGCGCGCGCCAGTCGTAGGCGTTGGCCGCCGCCATAAGGCCAAGCAGCAGGGTTGGGTACGACTTGTTGAAGCCGCTCAGCAGCACGGGATCGCGGCCAATGGACTCTGATCCCCAGGGAGGGCCATCGCCTAACTGTGTGGGCGTGGCGCCACCGCAACTGGTAGGAGCGGGATCAAGGGCGGGCACGCCAGTGACACCGGGTAGTGGTGTCGCCATCGTGAACGGCGCTATGGGCGTGGCGAGGACGGGTACCAGCGGCGTCGCGGTTGGCAGCGGGGTCGCCGTCGGAAGCGGAGTGGGAAACAGTGTCGCGTTGACCATCTGCTGGAGGGGGTCACGGATGACTTGCTGGCTGCCAAGCAGGATGGCGACGAGCGCCACGAGGCTCAGGCCAATGGCAAGCCGCTGCCGCGTTCGCGCCGTTAAACGCTGACGCCGCCCAGGGCTATTTTCCCGGTGCGGGTCACGTGGCCGGAGGCGGGTAACTTCCAGCTCGTTATCGTCGCGATTGACGCCAGACGTATCATCGCTCATAGCATTTGGCTACCCCTGCTCTGTGCCTCATCTCCCGCCGCAGCGCGTCTGTGACGCCACACACGCCACGCCAATGCACCTAATATACGAGCACAAACGCGCAGGTCAAGCGGGATTTACACACATGACTGGCAGGCTCTACGCCATCGATTGCTTTGCCCAGGCGTTCTAAGCCGCGAAGAAGCCGACACCGCTGAAGGGCAGATACCCGGCCACGAACGCGATCACGTAGAGCGCCACAGCCAGCCAGGCGCGTCGAAGAGCCAGCACGACGATGCCGAGAGCGAGCAGCAGCGGTACCGCACAGAAGGGCACGACCAGTGCGCCGTTGCCATTGAAGGCGAAGGGGCCAATCGTTTGCCCGTTTCCTTCCAGGAACTTACCCGCAAAGGCCGTCCCGATTCCCAGGAGCGCCCCGACGATAACCGCGAGCAGGGCGAATCCCATCGAGCCCCGCCGGGAGGCGCCGCTCGATGCAGGGGCAGGCTGGGGATTCATCTGGTTTGAGTTGCTTTCCAATGCGCCCTCCTGGATCCGATGTCGTCACGAGCATAACAAGCTGACCTTATCATAGCGAAGGGGTCAATCGAGAAGATGTCGTATCGCTTCACGGTACATCGGACCACCAGCATACGGCGATTCTATTCATCAACAGAAATGTGACTTGTGGGACGCACGGCGATATATTCGATCTCGCCGAAGGTGTGGCGCTCGCCCTCCATCGCGAAGTCGAAGCGGTTGGCCGCCAGCGCGGCGGACACGTCGCCCGCGGGAAGATCCTCCATGCCCTGAAAGAAGACGCCACTACATTCGACAGAGTTGATCCGCTCGATGCTCCGGGCCAGAACAGCCTCGGCGTCGTCTCGCCCGGTGAGCAGCGCCTCCAGATAGTCGGCGCAGGCCTCGTCCTCGATGGTCTGCCTGCCGCCATCCTCAAACGTGCTCGCCGTTGGCACCAGCGTCACCTGGCCCAGGTTCCCTGATTCGGCCAGCCGCGCGGCGTAGGCTGCCGTGGCGCGCGCGTTGACCAGCGAGGCTACCAGCAGCCGCGCGGCGTGGCGAGCGTTGACGGCGCCCTGGGTGCCCGCGCCGGTCCGCTGGATGATGAGGCGGTCGCGCACGTCGGCGGACTGCATGCGCGCCGGGGAATTATTGAGGTCGAAGCCGGGAATAAGACGCCCGCCGACCTCGCCCGCCAGCAGCGCGTCGGGGTGCGCCTCGCCCCGCAGGGTGAACGCCTCCTCGACGCCACGCACCAGCAGCAACTCGCGCGCGCCTCCCACCAGCGCATACGCCGAGACCGTGAAGGCGCGGAGCACATCAATCACCACGACAACGCCACGCGCCTGTTCGGCATTGCTTCCATGGATACGCACAACATCGACCGTTTTCACCATCTAAATCCATCCTCGCCGTTTGAAGAACCACAGTTGTCCGACAGTAATAACCAGCATCAGGAGCAGCACAAACCAGAAATTGAGGCCGCCATCGTGCTCCACCTGGGGCATATAGCCAAAGTTCTGGCCGAAGACGCCGGTCACGAAGGTGATCGGCAGGAAGATCGTCGCGATGATGGTGAGCTGCTTCATCACGACATTGAGCCGGTTGGAGACGGTCGTCAGGTAGACATCGAGCAGGCCGCTCATCAGGTCGCGATAGGAGTCGAGCACCTCGAAGGCGCGAATCAGGTGGTCATGCACGTCGCTGAAATAGGCCTCGGACTCGGCGGGGATGTATTCGCGGGTGCGGGTTATGAGCGCGTTCGTCACCTCAACGCTGGGGCTGATGACCCGGCGCATGTGCGCCACCTCGCGCTTGATGTGGAAGATGCGCGCCTGCACCTGATTCGAGGTCGTGCTGACGGTCAGGTCTTCGAGCTGGTCGATCACGTCGTCAAGGTCGTCGAGGACGGGGAAGTAGCTGTCCACCAGCCCGGACAGGACGGCGTAGAGCAGATAGGCGCAGCCGCGCTTGCCGGGGCTTTCGTCGCTGGTATCGACGCGCACCGACTCACGCAGCTTGTCCATCCACTCCAACGGCTCGCGGTGCAGCGTCACCAGATAGCGCTTGCTGAAGATGATATCCACCTTCGGCGTGCTGGAGTCCTCGGTCTGCTGGTCGAAGCCGATGCCATGCATGACGAGGTAGAAGTAGTTGTGCCCCTCGACAAACTTGGCCCGCTCGTCCTCTTCGCCGATGGTGCGCACCGTCAGCCGCGAGAGACCGAAGGTATGCGAGAGCAGCTTCTGGGCCCCGGTTGGATCGCCTTCTATGTCGAGCCAAATCAGCGAGCCTTCGACATCGAGCGTCTGGCCCAGGTTGCTGGGCGAGAGACCGGATTGCAGCTCGCCATTCTGCCATACGAGGAGGTGTTGTCGCACGCTGTGCGCTCGCTTTCATCGGGTCTATAACCCATCGGCCAGGATAGTGTCCCTGGACACTGTTCATGATACGACGATGGGGATACATCACCATGCGAGCGCAGTATAACAGGCATCGGAGGTACCGGGTCAAGACAGTTTGCGGGCCTCCCTGCCAGGCTCCCAGCCTGCTTCGTGGTAGTAGAGCGGCTCATCCAGGCCCATCACCTGGCGCAGATAGACGAGCTCGCCGAGGTGATAACAGCGGTGGCGGATCGCCGACCAGATGTAGGCGCGATAGGTCATCGTATCGCCGGTCCACCAGGTCAGCGGCTCGTCCAGCTTGCTGGGCGTCGCGATGTCCTGCTGTAGCTCCTCATGCGCTTTGCGAAATGCGGCAAGCGCCTCGTCTTTCGTGGCGGGCTTCTCGGGGACTGTGTTCACAGCCAGATGCCAGACGATGTCAAGCGCCGATTTGGCTTTCTCGTTGGGACGCCAGGCAAATTGCTCTTCGGTAAGATCCGCTACAGTCTCTTCAACCTGAAGCTGCTCCAGCGCCAGGATGCGCCCCAGGTCTTCACTGGCATAAATAGGCGTTACCGGAACGACGCGGGCCATCTTTTCCTCCCCCGAAACGCGCGTATCCTGTCTTGACAGGTACATATGTTCTATGCGTGAGTGTAGCGTGTAAGCGCCTGCCTGTCAAGCGCTGAGGCGGATACCGTTCACTATCGTGCGGAGTACGGCGACTTCACCATGCGGGCGCAGTATTACGGCTTATGTGTGGCCGCGGTTAAGCCAATGTTGAGTTGATTCGCGCCGGATGTAGCGATGTTCACCTGCTGGTTGATGACCGGGGCAAGGAGGCGTCGCACCTTTGCCAGCGTGGTGTTGTGTGAATCTGCTCCCAGATGCCGCTGAGACGCTAACGGCGGAAATAGGCATAGACCGTGGACCACAGGCCGTACTCGAGCGGCAGTATCCGCCATTGACAACCACCGCGCAGGACATGGAAGATGCCATTCAGGATTACCCGTAGGTTCGCGGAGCGCGGGCGTCTGCTCAGCTTGGCCAGAGGCAACAACGGTTCCAGGAAGGCCCATTCCCGATCACTCAGTTCGGAAGGATAGGGGGTAGAGGCACTCTCAGGCATTGCACGCCTCCTTGCCCTCGTACCGCCACTGATCCCTCCTACCCTACCGTGCTTCCTGTAGCATGACGAGTGCTGCCTCCGGGCTTGGAGCCTTTGTGTACAGCCTATAAATGACATTGCTGCGCTCGGCCACGAAGTCGCCCTCCGGGCCGCTGCCGCTCCGCGCGCCCTTGCGCGCTTCTCGCCTCGTGCCTCGGCTCGCGCGGATGCCTTGCGCGGACTACCAGAACTTCTGTTGAGCCTCCTTGTTCTCTGTCATCACTGACGTTCGCTCCCCTGGTTCTTCTCCCACCTCACGATCTCAACCACCCACATCGACTCGCGGGCTACGAGAGAATGAGCCGCGAGCGCTGGAACCGTGCGATGACCACCGCGATACAATAAGGTCGATAAGGAGCAGGACGATAGCGATTACGCCGACGGTTGCCCAGTTGGCCGTGGCAGAGCCAGTTGGAGAGTTGCTGGCGCGCCGTATCGGAGAGCGTGCCGTAGATCAAGATTGGTAGTAGGTAGACGACGAGCATGGAGACACCCATCGTCAGTTGCGCCTGGCGCACGGTGGAGGCGCGCAGGGAGACGAGCACTCCGAATCCGGCGTAGAGGAGCGAGACCAGCAAGGCGAAGGCCACGATGGAGGCGAAGACGCCGACAGAATAGAACTGGAAGCTCTCGCCACCTTGCAGATTGGCGGCGACCATGCCGACCAGCGCGGTGATAACCGAGAGCGCCACGCTGTACCCACGGCAGCGCCAAGTTTGCCGAGAATGATGGCGCGGTCGGAGAGACGGCTGGCGAGGAGTGTTTCAAGGGTGTGGCGCTCGCGTTCTCCCGCGATGGCGTCGGCGATAACATTGGTCATCAGTTGAACTGGGAGGACGAAGGAGTAGAGGACGACGATCCACGGTGAGGCGAGCAAGACAGGCCCGGCCCGGTAAGGGAGATAGAGGCCGAAGATCGCCAGGATGATGAGCACGAAGATCAGGCCTGTGCGGCGGCTGCCGCCAGAGACGAAGAATTCGCGCCACTCTTTAGTCATGATGGTGGTGATGTCGCCGATCATCGCTCCTCGCCCTCCTGCATCAGGCTCATAAAGACGTCTTCGAGACTGGCCTGGCCACGACGGACTTCTTCGATCTGGACGCCCGCGCCGACGAGCGCGGTGACGATGGGGGCGGCCTTAGCCGAGCCGCGCAGGTTGACGATGAGATGGCCGTTCTCGATGGTGGCGCTCTCGACATCGAGGCGCGCCTGGAGCATGGACAATACTTCGGGCGTGAAACCTTCGCCGACGATCTCGGCCTGGGGGCGACCGGTCTGCTGGCGGAGCACGTCTGGGCTGCCGACGGCGACGAGTCTGCCGTCGCGAATGACGCCGACCTGCTGGCAGAGGCGCTCGGCCTCGGGAAGATTGTGGGTGTTGAGGAAGACAGTGGTACCCTCGCGCTGGACGAGCGCCTCCAGGTCGTCGCGCAGGGCGGCGGCGGCGACGGGATCGAGTCCGGCGGTAGGCTCGTCGAGGAAGATAAGCTCGGGGCGGTGGAGCAAGACGCGGGCGACGGCGAGCTTTTGTTTCATGCCACGGCTCCAGGCGCCGACGCGCTCCGTGCGGCGGTCGTAGAGATCGAGGTGGGTAAGCAAGCTCTTTGATGCGCGCCTGGCGCTCGGCGGGTGGGAAACGCCAGACGCGGCCATAGAATTCGAGGTTGTCTTCGGCGGTGAGGCGCTCGTAGAGTCCAGAGAATTCGAGGAGGGCGCCGCAGCGCGCGCGGATCTGGTCGCCCTGGGTGCGCGGGTCGAGTCCGAGGACGCGCGCCTGGCCAGCGGTGGCTTCGATCAGGCCAAGCAGCAGATGAATGGTGGTCGTCTTACCCGCGCCATTGGGACCGAGAAAGCCGAAGATGATGCCGGGTGGGACAGTCGAGCGTGAGATGATCGACCGCGCGGACGCTGCCAAAGTCGCGCGTAAGGTCGGTGGTCTGGATCGCCGCTTCAGTCATGGATGCCTCCCATGTCGGATAGAGCATCGCCTGCAGCGAGGTATTGGCGTGGCGCAGGTTGGTTGGATAGACCGCACTGTCAGATAGTAGCACGATGCGAGCTTCTCAACATGGCGAATCACTCCACGACCACCTTAACCGTCCGTGTCGTCTCATGGGCGGCAAAATCCACCACGTGGACCGCGATGGTGGCGCAGCTAGCAGTGGGGTACGTATGGGTGAGCGTGGTGGGTAGCTCGCGGGCGCCGGTCCGGGTGCGAGCGGCGTGCGCGCTGTGGCGGATGGTCGCGCCATCGTAGGCCCAGTCGACGCTCCAGCTATCGAGGCAACACAGGCCGTGTGTCGGGTCGCCATCCTCTGATGATGTGGCCGATGAGAGTATGCTGCCCGGTGGAGGAGTATAGCCGGTCAGCCGCACGATGACAGCGCGCCCCGACTGCTCCACCGCGAACGTGAGGCTGGCCGTGTCGGCAGCCACCCGTATCTCGCCCTCCTGGACGGGACGCTGCACGACGAACGAACGAGGCGCGGTGAGGGCGAGCAGCCGCTTGCGGGTGGTCTGGACGGCGAGCGGGCTGGCGTCGGCGGCGATCCAGCGGCGGCCCAGGCCCTCGGCGGCGAGGGCGGTGACGCCGCTGCCACAGCAGCAATCGAGGACGAGGTCGCCGGGATCGCTGGTGAGAGTCAGCAACAGTTTCAGCAGGCCCAGCGGCTTCTGCGTCGGATAGTCGAGCCGGTCGCGCGAGAGGTTGAGGACGGGGCGCACGTTGTAGCGCACCAGCGTCTCGTCCGCGCCAACGCAGGTGATCTCGCCTTCCAGCACGTCGCGCAGCAGCGTATCGACGTAGTGGCGACCGCGCGCGTCAGAGGCGGACCCCATGAATGGTTTGCGCAGATACTGGCGCTCGATCTGAGGCCGTATCCGAAAGCGCGGCGATCTGGCATAGAGCAGGATGGTGTCATGCTTGCGTGCCAGCGACTCGCGCCGCGATGCGCCGCCGCTCCGGTACGACCAGACGATGGGGTTGCGAAAGTTCTCCGCGCCGAAGATGTCGTCCAGCAGCAGCCGCAGCATCCCCTCGGCGCGCCAGTCGCAGTGCAGCAGCAGCGCGCCATCGTCGGCCAGCAACTCGCGCAGCAGCGTCAGCGTCTCGTCCATCCAGCGCAGGTAGCCGTCGAGGCTCTCCCAGGCGTCGCGGTAGGCGGTGCGCCGGATACGCCGCTCCGAGCCGGGAAGCGTTACCGTGCTTGTGAAGTCGAGTCCGGTGGCGAACGGCGGATCGATATAGACGAGATTGACCTGTCCGGCAAGCTCGGCCAGCAGCGTCGGGAGCGCGTATTGCGTCTCGCCCGCAATCAGCCGGTTGGCCGTAACGGGAGCGGTATCGCCAGTCGAGACGCCGCCCGCCTCGACCGTCCGCAGCGCGGCGACCGGCAGGTGTGGTCGGCGCCGCGAGCCATCCGCTTCGTACTTGCCACTCCAGACCAGCTCAGGCATCGGTTGCTACTCCCCTCGCATGCTACAGCCGCTGCGCCTAGCATAGCATAGAACCACGCCAGCGGCCTCTCTGATATGGAACGAGCGTGACCGGGCAAACAGGTTGCCGGAAACGGGCCGGGGTGGCGGAAGGATAACTGCATATGTTGCGTCGTGTGGCGGGTGGATGGCTTGACATGTGCGACCAAACGTTCTAGTATTGCGACCGATGCGGGGTAATCATCCAACAAGCATGTGATGTGATGGAGGAGTGAAGCGATGGACGTGGCACAGGAGATGGTCGATGCCGCGACGGTAGGCGATGAGATGCGGCTGCGCGAGATGCTAGAAGAAGATGCCGCGCTGGCGAACGTCTACAGCGCCGATGGGTGGACGCCGCTGCATCTGGCGGCGCACTTCGGCCATACCAGTGCCGTGCGCTGGCTGCTGGAGGCAGGCGCCGATGCCCGCGCGCGCTCGCGCAATGAGTTGGCGAATCAGCCACTGCATGCCGCCACCGCCGGACCCGCGCCGGTGGAACTGCTGACGCTGCTGCTGGAGGCGGGCGCGGATGTCAACGCGCGGCAGCGCGGCGGCTTCACGCCGCTCCAGGCGACGGCGCAGAACGGCAATCTCGCGGCGACGCAACTGCTGTTGGCGCGTGGCGCCGATGCCCAGGCGCGGACCGATGACGGCCAGACGGCGCTCTCCTTCGCACAGGAGGGTGGGCACGAGGCTGTCGTCCGCCTGCTGCACGAGCAGGGCGCGCTCGCATAGATTCGCCGCGCCAAATCCTCGCCGTGTCGCTCCACCGCTGCTATACTGATGAGAGATGGATGATGGCGGTCGTGTTGGCGTCTCCCGAATATGTGAACTTGAGCCTTTTCGTCCGAACACCAGCGCAATTAGCCGTGGCCTTCAGGCCGCGAACCACCCCCAGCACGCTGTTCGGTGTTCATACGTAAAGTTCATTTATCCGGGGCGAGATTGGGCGAGGTGAGGCAGCAGATGGCGAAGAAACACGAGAAGCACGACAAGAACGACGATCACGGCAAAAACGGATACAACCACGCGGCGGCAAACGGACACATGGATGAGATCGAGTACGCCCCGCTGGCGCAGGACACGCGCGCGTGGGGACAGACGCTGGCTATCACCGGCGTCCGGCTGATCGACGGGACGGGCGCTGACCCGATTGAGCGGGCCACGGTCATCATCGACGGCGAACGGATCGACACCGTCGGCGCGGCGAGCAAGGTGAAGATTCCCAAAGACGCCACGGTGATCGACGCCGAAGGGATGACCCTGCTGCCCGGCCTGATCGACTGCCACGTGCATTTCTTCGGCCAGTGGGGCTACGACCTGCTGCGCGGCCTGATGACGCCGCCCTCGCTCTCGCTGCTCTATGCCGTGCCGAATGCGCGGGTGACGGTGGAGGCGGGCATCACGACGGTGCGCGACGCGGGGGGCGCGCCCGCGGGCGTGAAGATGGCCATCGAGCGGGGGCTGTTCCCTGGGCCGCGCATGCTCGTCTCGGTCTCATTCCTCTCGCAGACTGGCGGCCACGGCGATAACGTGCTGCCCTGCTGCATTGACCTCGGCGATAACAAGCTGCCTGATGTGCCGTCCGGTGTCGTGGATGGCGAGGAGGCGATGCGCCACAAGGTGCGCGAGATTCTGCGGGCGGGCGCCGACTGGATCAAGCTCTGCACCAGCGGCGGGGTGCTTTCCTCGGCGGACTCGCCTAAGCATGCGCAATTCACGGTGGCGGAGATCGCGACGGCGGTCTACGAGGCGGGCGCGCAGGGCAAACGCTGCCTGGCGCATGCGCAGAGTACCCAGGGCATCAAGAACGCCATCGAGGCGGGCGTCGCCAGCATCGAGCATGGCATTTTCCTGGACGACGAGGCCATCGAGATGATGCTGAAGCGCGGCATTTATCTGGTACCGACGCTGGTCGCGCCGCAGGATGTGATTGATCTGGCGGCGGCACGCCCCGGCCTGCTGCCCGACTACGCCGTGAACAAGGCCCGTGAGGTGATGGTCAGCCATCGAGAGAGCTTCCGCCGCGCGGTGGAGGCGGGCGTGAAGGTGGCGATGGGCACGGATACCGGCGTTGGGCCGCATGGCGGCAATGCGCGCGAGCTAGGGCTGATGGTGGCGAATGGCATGACGCCGATGCAGGCCATCGTTGCGAGCACCCAGACGGCGGCGGAACTGCTGCGGCTGGATGACCAGCTCGGAACAGTCGCCACAGGCAAGCTGGCTGATCTGCTGCTGGTGGAGGGCAATCCGCTGGAGGAGATTGGCATCGTGGCTGATGCGGAGCGGCTGGGGCTGGTGCTCAAGGGCGGCGCGCCGATGCGCTCGCGGATGGCGCCCACATTCCCGCGCGTCGCCGTCGGCGTCTGAACCGACGTGCGCCACGGACGGGGCCAGGCCGCGAAAGGCAGCCAACTGCGGTGTGAGGCAAGTGTGAGTCTGGGAAGGTGATTCTTGCCCCCGTTGTGACGTCCATCGCGTAGACTGCATACTGGGGAAGTAGGATACCCATCGGGAGTAGCTCCACTTGCCTCCTCTATCGGGGAAGGAAGGTAGCACATGTTGAGCTATTGGTTCCCCACACCTCTGGCGGCCTGGATACCATTAGTGCTCGTCATCGGCTTCGCTCTCCTCGCAGTGATCGCGGTCGTGGCAACACTGGCTCGGCGCAAGGAGGAACCAGACGCGGCGCCAATCGCGGCGTTCTACGGGATTGGCCTCGGGCTGGCGGCACTCACTGAGCTGATGATGTATCTGGATGTCGCATTTGGATGGTCCCTTGCCACGGCGTTCGCGCTATCCACAGGCGTCGTCACATTTCTGGCGGTGGCAGCGGTGGTGGTCGCTGTCGGCGCGATCATCCTCGCGGTAGGCATGCAGATCCGGGAAGAGAGCACCTACCGCACTACGCATGGCTACGCCCATTAACGGGCGCTACCATGCCATTGAACAGGGGAGGGTCGGCCCGATTGGGCCGACCCTCTTCTGGCAATTGTAGTGGTTGATTCGGGTTCTCGTGGTTGGTCCTATTCCCACTTGAAGAGGCGAACCGCCACCAGCGAGCAGACAAGCGTCCACGCGGCCAGCACCGCCATGTCGAGCCAGAGCGGGAACGCTGGCGTGCCACCGGTCACCACCTGCCGGAGGGCGTCGCCTAGGTAGGTGAGTGGCAGCGCTCGCACGATGGGCGTCAGGAAGATAGGCAGCGCCGCCAGCGGGAAGAAGATGCCCGACAGGAACATCATCGGGAAGTTGACCGCCGAGGTGATGCCGTTGGCCGCGTCAACCGTCTTCGAGATAGCGGCGACCAGGTAGCCCAGGCTGACGAAGGCGACCGCGCCCAGCACCACCAGCCCCAGCACCGCCAGGATATTCCCCTGAATCTCCACCTTGAAGACCCAGACGCTCAACGCCAGAATGAGCACGGTCTGCACGAGCGCAATCGTCAGGCGCATCAGCACTTGGCTGGCCAGCAGATGCCAGCGCGGCAGAGGGGTCGCGCCCAGGCGGCGCAGCACCTGCTCCTGGCGCAGCGTCACCAGCGGGGTCGCCGTGCCGAAGAGGCCAAGCTGCATCAGCGCCATCGCCAGAATGCCCGGCACCAGGAAATCCACATAGGTGTACTGGTGCGTCAAGATCGAGTTCGTCTGCAATGCCAGCGGAGTTACTGTACCGGGTAGGTTCTTGCTGAAGGCTTGCATCACCGCCTGGACAATGCTCTGCTTGATCTGGGAATCGGATTGGCCCTTGCTCGGGTCGTCATACAACTGCACGGTGGCCGTCTGTTTCTGCGCGATCTTCTGGCTCGTGTCCGCCGGAATGACAATGACCATATCAATCTGGCCTTGCTTGAGCTTATTCAGTTCACTGTCGAGGCTGCCCGTCTCGAACTTGAACGAAGTCGCATATTTCTTGAACGTCGACGCCAGCGCCGTGCCATATGCGCCATTGTCCTCGTTGATCATCCCAACCGTATAGTTCGGCGCGCTATTGCCGTTGAAGATGACGCCGAAGAGCACGATGAAGATCAGCGGGAACGCCAGCGTCCAGATGATGGCGGCGCGATCCCGTATGAACTCCTTGATGCTGGCCACATAGAGGCTGCGTATCGTATTCATAACCTGTCTATCTCCTCGGAAGAGGGCGCGCTCAGTCGCGCAGCGCCCGTCCGGTCAGTTTCAGGAAGACATCTTCGAGGGTGGCGTTATGCACATTGAGATCGCGCAGCGCCATGCCGACACCACCGCCGTTCTGCTGGTTCAACAGTCCGGCCATCGTATGTGGCACATCGTTGGAGTAGAGCGTGACGCGCCCGTCCTCCGTCGAGACATGCGTCACGCCCTCCAGCGTGCGATAGGTGTCCCCGCCTGCTGGATCGCGGAATGAGATGGCGATCTCGTTGAAGTAGCGATGTACCAGCTCTTCGGGGCTGCCCATCTCGATGATGCGCCCGTGATCGATGATGGCGACGCGGTCGCAAAGCTCCTCGGCCTCTTCGAGATAGTGCGTCGTCAGCAGGATGGTCTTGCCCCGGCGTTGCAGGTCGCGGATAACATCCCACAATTGGCGGCGCGCCTGCGGGTCCATGCCGGTTGTCGGCTCGTCCAGAAAGACGAGGTCGGCGTCGTTGACCAGCGCCAGCGCGACACTCAGCCGCTGCCGCTGGCCGCCGGAGAGGTTTTTGCTGCGAGTGGTGCGCTTCTCGCCCAGATCCACCATCTCGATGAGCTGGTCGGTCGGGATGGTCTTGCGACCCGGATAGAACGTGTGGAAGAGGTCGAGAATCTCGATGACGGTCAGGCGCGGGTAGAGCGCGGTCGTCTGGAGCTGAATGCCGATGCGCATCTTGATGGCGCGGGCATCGCGCGGCTGGCGCAGGCCCAGCACGGTGATCGTGCCGCTGTCGGCGGTGCGCAGTCCCTCGATCATCTCGATGGTGGTGGACTTGCCCGCGCCGTTGGGGCCAAGCATGCCGAAGATTTCGCCCTCGGCAACCTTGAGGCTGATGCCGTCCACCGCCTTGGTCTGGCCATAGGTCTTGCGCAGATCCTCGGCGACTATCGCCCAGGACTCGTTACTCATAGTGCATCTCCTCTGTTATGCCTTTGTCATGCCTTCATGTCTTCTATCAATGATTAATCCATGTCAGTCATCGACATGCGGAACATCAGTGTTTCCCGCGGTGTGCTGCCTTGCGCGCGCATGCTTGCAGCTCATAGCTACCATCGCATATCAGCGTGCGGGCGTACCAGTGCCATTCGTCACATGATGCACTATGACGAAGGTCGGGTAAACTGTCCGCTACTCGTGGTGGTCCTCCTCGTCTGGCTGAAAGATGGCCTCGATGGGCAGGCCAAACAGCCGCGCGATCTTGAACGCCAGTGGCAGACTGGGGTCGTATTTGCCGGTTTCCAGCGCGTTGACGGTCTGGCGCGAGACCTCCAGATGGTCGGCGAGGTCGGCCTGCGACCAGTCTCGTTCGGCGCGCAACAGCCGCAGCGAATTCTTCATTGGTGGCTCTCCAAACGCTAGCGATAGCGATAGGCGACCACCGCCGCGCCAATGCCCCACAACGCGCACATCAGCGGGAACACCCAGATCATGCTGATCCGCGGAAACCCCGCATTCTCCAACAGTCCCCAGGTGAACGTCAGCAGGGCGGTCGCGATCGCGGCGAATCCCGCCGCGCCCAGTTGGATGCGCCGTTGCAATTCATCCATGCGCTCGACATAGCGAACCACCGCCAGCACCACCAGCGCTGCGGGGATGGCTGGCAGCACGGCACTAGTCCACGCCACCCCGCCTCAGGGTTCCGCTGGAGCAGGAACAGCGAGAGCAACAACAGGACGGCATACGCGCCCATAGCGCTGAGAAACTGGACCATATAGGCGCGACCGGCGGCATTCATGAGTGTTCCCCTCTTGATATGTCAAACATGCTTGACATCATAAGTGTAAAGCACACGCGACAAAATGTCAAGTGTACTTTACTAATTGGCTCGCCGTAGCCGTGGCGGCCCGTGGGATGCTATCCTCAAGGGGGATATCCGTGTGATATTCGCGAAGACTTTGGCGGCGCGCAATGATGCGGTAGCACCATACAGCACCGTACAGAATGGTGCAGGATAGTGAGGAGCGGGAGCATGTATCAGCGAATATTGTCAGTTTGAGTATTGGCGCCCTCAATCGTGCGTACCGTGCCGAGCAGGTCTGTAGCCTGCTCAAAGGTCACTACCATGCGCTCGTTACCAGGGAGTCCCAGGTTCTCTTGCAGCCAGCCCGTAGGGAAGAGGTTCACCCTCACACCGCTTGCCTCAACCGCGACCCGCCTCACCTCAAAGGGCAGTGCGTCAAACTGGGCTACCTGCTCATGCGTAGGGTATGTGTCGGTTCCCGCGCCCATGTCCCTCGCCCAGTTGTAAATGTGGTCTAAGGTCGTCTCAATCCAGGCATCGGTAGCCTTCTCACTGTCGGCAATCTTCTGCATGTCTCGGTACTGTTTCTCCAACTTCGTCACCATCACCGCGACGGATTCCATCTGCGCCACAATGGACTGGCGTACCGTCTCGTTGGCAGTCAGTCCAACGCTCCCCGCCAGCGTCGCCAGTTCGTCCTGTTTCTCCTTGAGTGCGCCCGCCGCACTCGCCAATAGTGCGCCGTCGTCTGGATGCGCGAAACGTTCTCGTAAGAGCTTCACGAACTGCTCACGCGACGCCAGCAAGTACTTGACGGCTTCCCAACCCGCCGCGTCCGCTTTCGTCACCAACATACTGTGGTGACTACAGGCTTCCGCCGGGGATGCCACATTACCGGGGCGGTTCTGGCAGAGGTAGACCGGCTTGCCGTACTTGCCGCCTTTGGAAGAGACGCCCATACGACTCCCGCAGACGCCGCAATAGACATGCCCGCGCAAGAGGGCGAGTATGCTGGGCTTGCGTCCCGCCACGTTCGTCTGCTGGCGCAGATGCGCCAGTGCAAACTGTTCAGGTTGAATGAGAATGGGCCATACGTCGGTAGTGAGAGTTATAGCGTCGTCTCGCCGCGTCCGTACCTTCACCTCCTTGCCGTCGCGGTACTCGCGCGTCGTTTGGTACTGGAACGCGACGGGGAAGCCTGCATAGCGTTTGTCGGTGAGAATATTACGTACCTGCTCGGCATGCCAGAAGCGCGCGACTGCGCGCCTTCCCGTGTCCTTCTTCTGGGATGCATACGTGGAAGGCGTCGGCACGCCTTCACTGTTCAAGATTCGGGCTATGGCCCGTATGGACACGCCTTGCGTGGCGAGGGTAAACATGCGTTGCACGACCGGTCCGGTCACAGGGTCTATGACGTAGGTAGTGCGCTCCCCCGGTACGTCGTCCAGCCAGGCATAGCCGTACCTAGGCTGGGGACCGCCCATGAGGTGCCCGCGCGTGGCACGCTTGCGCCTGCCTGCCTCCATGCGCGTGACAATCTTGTCACGCTCCATACCCGCCAATTCCGCAAGAATGGTGAAGGTCAGTCGTGCCATAGGGTCAGAACGGTCTAGCTGTTCTCGCGCAGCTTCCACGCGCCCGTGGTACAACTGTTCAACCTCGTAAAGAATGGCATGCATTTGGGTCGTGTCGCGGGCCAGCCGGTCATACATCCGCACAACGAGCACATGGGCACGACCACTCTTTATGTCGCCAAGTGCCTGTCGCAGCACTATACGAGTTTGCGGACTGAGCTTGCCGCTATGGGCTTCCCGGTAGACGACAAGGACGTTATAGCCTTTCTCAGCAGCATAGGCGCGGCACTCGTCTTCCTGAATGGCGAAATCGTCCTCGCGGGCGTTCTCGTCTGACTTGCGGCAGAGTATGACGCAATTCTCCATACCGTGCATCCCTTCTTCCTCATAGCAACCAACACCTACTAGTGACAAGTATAGTGACCTCTGTAGGTGTTGTCAATATTGCGGTACTGACGCCGATGCCTTCGGCGTCGTAGTTGTCAGCATTTGTCGGGGTTTGACCGGTAGGCAATTCTTGGGTAATTACACAGGGCCGTGTGTGGGTACATGTGGTGCGTTTGGGGGTTGGGGTTGGGTTCATTAGGTGGGGGTTCCCCCATGCAAGGTCAGCAACTACCCTACATGGGGAGGAAGCACCTTGCGATGTCCCCTACCTGCGTCCAGCAGCAACTCTGGGTTAGCAAGCAAGGCAAGCATAACATGAGTCTGCGCAGAACACCGTATGCCTCACCTGTATAGGCTAGCCGTGCTTGTGTGATTCCGCATGAGTGGCACGGTACTGTTGCGGTACTATTGTCCGGTCAGGCGGGGCACGGCAGCGCGGCGTAGGCACTGGGTAGGTCACACCGCGTGTAACGAAAACGGCGACCTTTTCGGGTCGCCGCGAACCTAGAATTTCATGTCCTTGCGGAAGATTGGCGGCCCCATCTGCTCTGATTGTTTCTGCACGGATTCATAAAAGGCGCGCTGGTCGTCTTCCGAGGCGAAGGCAGGTGAGAAGGATTGCGGCGTGGAGGGGGAAGGGTTATTCACCTGCGGGACTTCGTCGCTGTTGATTGGATTGCCACGCTGGAGCACCTCATTGCAGAGAACCTCCCACTCTGCGAACAGACCCTGAGTGTCGGCGTTAAAGTGTATGAGCCGACCGCTCAGTTCCGGTAAGTACATTACACCGCTGCCCCTCGCCACCTGCCGCCAGTTCCTGTACGACGCTACAAGAGCTTGCGCACCAGGCGAATCAAATTTCGCGTGCATCTCGCGCTGAAGCTCGTTGAACCTGCCTAGGCGCGCGTGAAGCACGTTCAGGTGGTCCAACTCATCTACGAAGAGAGCGCCCGCTAATTCCGATGTAGCTACCGAGCTGCGTTCCCATGACTGTGGAGAAATACGCGACAAGCGCAGCGACTTCTCGAAGGCGACTTCCTCAATCGTCCCCTCAGGTGGTGGCTCATAAATGACGCGCCAATGAATGGCCTTTAGTTGCTCTAAATTGCGTTGGCATTCGCGTCGGACGAGTTCCTGCATCGTCGACGATTGGTCTGTCCGCGCTGATGCGCCAGATGCGCCGTGGGCCGAACCAGGGGTAGCCCCGGCATTCTGCTGTGAGACTCTACGAATCGCGTCCAGCACTTTGCCGAGTTCGACGTCATATTGATGCGGCGGCACGAAGCTTGTTATTTGTAGACTGCTCAAGTCTTGACGCGGTTGACAGTCCCTGTATTTGACAGGAATAATCGTCTTGCCCGCTGCGCTGTTCTTGAGTTGCCAGGCCATGTTAACTTCGTCAATCACCCACTTTGAGACTAATGCGTCGGGCGAGAGCACCACAATAAAGACAGGACGCGCCTCGATTTCGTGTATTATTTCGCTCCACCAGGTTTCGCCGCTCACCAAACCGCCGTCTGAGTCATACCAAACGGCGTCTTCGTCGCCAAGAGCGTCGCGAATGTCGCGCGCCAGTCGAACGGCGAAGTCGTTGTCTTCGTGGCTGTGGCTCATGAAGGCGCGAGGCATGTCCATACCGCTCTCTCCTGGTGGAAGCTGTGCAACGCATCGCGTCATTCTACAATGCTGCAAGGTTGACCAGCAACCTGCCAGGAGGACGGTACAGTCGGCAGCGGTAGGAAAGTAATCAGACAGTCATTGGACTGAAACTAGTTCGCTCGTGGCGCGCTATTCGCCTACTAGCTCCTTCGCACGTCGCTCTGCCACCTCAGCCTCCGCTGTCTGACCGAGGGCGCGCAACGTCACGGCTTTATTCTTCCACATGTCCGCGTCGTTCGGGTCGAGGGTCAGCGCATGGTTGAAACAAAGGAGCGCTTCCTCATAGCGGTGCAGCCCAAGGAGCACCTCGCCCTTGGTGTCCCAGACGTACGCGTGGTTCGGGTCCAGCGCGAGCGCCCGCTCGACGGCTACCATGGCCTCACCATAGCGCTTGAGGTAAGCGAGCGTGTCGCTCTTGTTATTCCACGCGGAGACGTAGTCGGGGTCAATTGCTAGTGCCTGGTCATAGGCGACGAGTGCCTCGGCGAACCGCATGAGGTTGAAGAGCGCATTGCCCTTGTTGTACCAGGCGTGGGCGAGGTCTGGGTTGAGCTCGATGGCCCGGTCATGGGAGGCAACCGCCTCCTGGAAACGGCTCAGTCTGCCGAGCGCGGCTCCCTGGTTGGTCCAGATTTCGGCGTCGTTTGGGTCGAGCGCGAGTGCCCGGTCGCAGGCGTCTAGCGCCTCCTGGTAACGCCCAAGACATCTGAGCGCGATGCCCTTATTGTGCCATGCTGCCTCGTGGTGTGGGTCGAGCGCCAACGCACGGTCGCAGGCGTCCCACTCCTCCAGGTAGCGCTTCAGGTTGCCGAGCGCGGCACTCTTGCGAACCCAGGTGTCGGCGTCGTTTGGGTCGAGCGCGAGCGCCTGGTCGTCGGCGGCCAGTGCCTCCGGGTAGCGCCCCAGTTCGTTGAGGATGTAGCCAAGGTTGGCCCAGGCGTCGAAGCTCTGTGGGGCAAGCTGGGCGGCGTGCTCGAAGAGCGTCAGCGCCTTGGCGTACTGCTGCTGGGCAATCAGTGCCCCGCCACGAGTGGTGAGGTCATCCACGTTCTCGCTCAGTGGCTGCTCTGCCATTGCTGTGCTCCCGAAATACCGCAATTACCCTGTCCGCTTGCCGAGCATTATTGTAGCATGTGCCGCACTCCTCCGCTGCTGGGATGTTTTGGATTGGACAGTCCCGTACCTCAGGCAGTGTTGTCGAGTACACTCTTACTTGTCGTGCCGAAGAACGGATGAAGAACGACCTAAGGTAGTCGTAAGTGACCGCCAATGACGTGTGGCCAGCGCGCGTTCAGTAACCGGACTGAAACCAGCGCGCTGGCGGCGCGCTTACCGATTGACTCGTGAGGTGCCATACGGACGGGCCCGAAACCGGCGCACCTCAACGACCAGATGGACGACCAGAGCCACCAGACCAACGCCGAGGCCAAGCGCTATGACGATTGCCGGTGGGGACGAGTACTCCGCGTGAAGCGCCCTGTGTGGTTGTGCATCTGTCATAACCATGACTACGACGACCGCAATAAAGATGAGCGTCGAGGCGGGAAGGACATAGCGACCCCGAACGTCGTCTCTGCCCCACGGCGGCGACGGCGGCGCTCCACGGAGGTGCCGCAGCCAGTCTATGGCACTGATGACAAGGCAACAACCTATGAACTCTGCGAACGCGACGAGTGCCGGCATGTCGCCTTGCTTTTCCAGAGGTTGCGCGCATACTAGAAGGAGTATAGCAGAGATGGCCTGTGCGTTGAACCTCGGCAGAGGCAAACGAACCCCCCTGGAAGTCATGGCAGACCAGGGGGTTTCGGCAACAGGGTTATACGGACTATGGACAGACCCGAACCCCCGCCGCTATACAGGTGACGAGAAGATGACGGGCGTCGATTCGTTGACAGTGCTTACGAGCACTGGTCCCCAGCGCGTCGAGGTGCTGACGAGGGACGTTACCGCCTGGTCAGAATAGGTCGTCTTGAAGACAATAGCTGGGGCAGTATATGCGGGGCCATGCGCGGTCGTCACGACGCTCGCCGTAGTATTGACGGGTTGATGCCTTACCATTCGATGCCGTCCACGTCTTCCAGCTCAGGTTCAGGTTTCTTGGGCTGCTCTGGCTCAAGCCGCCCTTCCACAATGGCGTCGGCCAGTGAACGCAGCAAGGCGACGCTCTCTTTGCGCCAGCGCGCATGAGAACGTGGTTCGCTCACCTCAGCCGCCGAGTGATGCCTTCCGCTTGCGCGAAAAAAGAGAATTTCTTCCATCGACTTCTGGAGCCGGAACCACATTACGACTGGCTGACCTGCGAAACGCCGAGCATCGCTCAGGTCGCGCTGGGGTGCTGGCGCATGCGCCGCTGTTGCTGGTTTCTTCGCGACCTGCTCGTTGGGTCGCTCTTCGGTGACGAGGGTCATTGCCAATTCCTTCTATAACGTGCCAGCCCTGCTGGCTGCTCTCTTGGGGTCTGCCACTCACTCGGCGTCAAACTGGACGCCTTCTTGCGCGTCCTAGTCGCTGCCAGGAAGCTCTTGAGATGTTTCGACTTAACCGCGAAGCTTGCGGTCCCATCCGCAAACGGCCAGCCCGTCACGTAGCCTTCAGGTGCATCCAGAGCCAGAGCCCAAAAATCATCTTCCGTCATGTCGGCTTTCAGGATGGCCAAGTCAAGGTGACGGCTTACTTTGTCGATGCGCATTGTTACTGCCGCTCCTTTGCGGCATGCCTGCTGACGGCATATTCCAGAATAGCAGCCTGTTCCTGCTCGGTAAGCGAGCAAGCACCGCCTACCCGTTTGGGGTAAATACGGAGAGTGGCGCAAGTGCGCCGAATGGTGGTGAGTGGGACGCCCGATAGGGCGCTTAACATACGGAGTGACATGTCCTTTTCCTGGCTAGAGGATGGCGCATCTGCGCCATCACCGTCCTACTAGTATGTTCGCATTGCCGTCAAATCCTGAGCCTGACGCACTCTGAGTCCGTGTAACGCATAACAGGAATCGGCGCTGCATGAGGCAGCGCCGGCCCAGGTAGAGCTTAATAAAAGTAAGTGAACAAGGGTTGCGCATGCTAACAGGCGTTAGCTAGGGTAGGAGATGGCGACCTCCGCTGCTGTTGATGGTATTGCCCTTTTGCGCCGGTTACGCTACGCTGGGGCGCAGGTCCGTTACTGTGGTGTACTGTCTTTTCGTGCACTCGAGGAGCAATCATGTGACAACGGCTCGCTGGCGCGTCCTCATCGGCATCCTCGGTCTCACTCTCGGGGCGGCCCTCCTGGTGTTGGGCATATTGTTTGCGGTAACACTTGCCATTCCTCGCCATGGACTGGACGCTCCCGTATGCCGCCTGACTTGAGCAGTTTCGGCCTCGGCTGGCTCGCCTTTGGGTACGGCGCTTGGTGGGGCAATGGCCACCGCTGGCCGCAGTTCCTGATGGTACTGGCGCTAACAGTCAGTGCTGCAGTGGCACTCAGCCAAGTCATCAACCACTGGGAGCAACCGCTCAATAGCGCCAATGTAGGTAATTTGGGATTCAGCCTCATGTCCCTGGTCATCGTATTGCTTTTGCCGAGACTGTTGGCCGGCGACTTGCAGAAGCCGTCGTGGCGCAGGTCGTGACCCAGCTTGCGCTGGGCCAGCAACCAGAGAGAAGAGTGACCGCCGTCGAGGTATTCGATGCTGACAGCGACCAGCCCAGGTCATCAGTGAAGGTCATGCCGTCACCTCCTCAACGACGCGCCGTGGGCCGTCAGCGTCCCGTCTATAGGTCACCCCCACGCGAGTGATGCGCGGGCCGCGCATGGTGACACCCTCCGGGGATGTGGTGACACTGGTGACACCCCCCGATGAGAGGGTGTCACCATCACTAGCCCTGAATTCAACGGGCGTCATGCCCTCTGGTGACACATGGTGACACCTTTGGGGCGCAATGTTTTCGATTGCGGTTGCAGCCGTTGTACCGTCCCTATGGGGTGTACTCTCTTCTTCTTCTATTTTTAGGGAGAGGGGTGTCACCGTGTCACCGTAAGGGGCGTCAGCCCCGGCGGCGTCTGGGTTTGTGGTGGTGACACCCTCGGTGACACCCTCCGTCGAGGTGTCACCATGCGTCACCATGTCGTCTCCATCTGGCGACGGGTTCACCTTGTAGAGTCTCAGCTTTCGCCCGTTGCGGCGGCTCCCCTTGGTTATGCGTACCCAGGCAATACCCTGCGTAATGAGTAGGGGCTTGTCTCGTGTCAACCAGCTTATAAGCTGGTTGCTATTGTCGGGCCAGGTCTTGCCGTACAGGACACGCGCTGTCGTGAAACTGTCGAGTTTTTCGAGAAGTTCCGCCGCTGTCCCTTCCCACGTTTGACGCGGTTCCATGAACGCGACAACTGCCTGAGCAAGCGGCGACGCATTGAGGGCCGTGTCCATCGCATCGGCGGCGTTTTGCCTGAGGGCTTCTCGTACGTCGTCTTCAGTGAAGCCCAGCACGGCTAGTGCTGGAATGGCGAATGTACAGGCATCCGTCATGCGCGGCAGTCCTGTATACCGCTTCCCCTCTTGACGAGCTCTCATTGTGGCTACCAGGGCATCACACAGCGCGCCAAGAATGCGCGGGCGAAGTGTCTCAAACTGAGACGAAATGTCTTCCAGCGTCACATAGTCGCCCGTCATCGGCTCCGTTTCAATGACGAGGGTACGACTCTGTAAATCGCCTTTGACGATTGACGAGTCAATGCCGTCTAACAGCATCGGGTTCTTGACCGGGAGTACGGTCTCATGCCCTTGCTGGTAGAATGTCCTGCTGGCGTCGTTGCCCCCCAGCAGAGTGCGGCAAAGGGCGTCACTCTTTTCGGTAGAAATTACCCCAGAAACGTTGTCATAGGAGAGTACGTGGCAAGCCTGCGCAGCGGCGGTCAGGTCGTCAGGTTTCTTGAACCATTCGCGCAACTCTACACCAGGGTCAAAGGCGCGCTGCAACATCCGTAAAATATTGGACTTCCCGGTTCCGTGCGCCCCGCGCACGTTCAACATGAAGTACCCGTCGGGGGCGTCTGGTGACATCGCGCTTACGAGCCAGAGCAGCGCCTTTGCGCGGTACACCCTCGTAAGAGGGGGGAAGAGCTTGAACCAGTCATCTATGACACCTGCGGCTTCCCCTGGCTGTAACCGTGCGGGTAGAGGCAATGTCTCCATACCATTGTTTCGCTGCCAGGGAATGTCGGTGAACGCTGGTTCCTCTCGTGAGAAACCGTTTCCATAGGGAACATGCCATGGATGAATGATTGTCCATCCATCAGCCGTAAACTGTATGACATGTCCCCCAGCGTCGCAGAGGTCAAGGAATGGCCGTTCCTCAGTGACTATGCGGGTAATGTTGCCGTCGTCGTCTTTCTCTGTGTGTACGGGTATGTGCCGCATGGCAATGCGACGTACAGGCTTCTCCCGTGGTTCTAGGCGCGCTTTGGCGCGCAGTGACCGTACGACTTCTTCGATGCGGGCAGGGGTAGGGGTAATGTGCCAGCGTTCTTCGGCTTCATGCGTCAACCACAGTCCGAAGTCAGAGTCTTTCGGGTTCTGGGGGTCTAGTTCGTAGAGACGGGTACGCCATACCGGGTTGCCTTTGTCGTCCTTGTCGGGAATGTCTTTTATTTGGGCATAGGCTTTGCCCTCAGGACTCATGAAAAGCTTGCTGATGGCGTCGCGACATAGCGACGCGAGCTTGCCACTATAGGAAGTAGGTTCGTAGGGGTTGCCGTCGTATTCTTCTTGACGCTGGGTACCCCCCTGGGGTATACTGGAATTGGTCATTGTATATGCCTAAACTATTGTCTATACGGCCCGATTGCGGCGGGTCGTCCCCTGCCAGGTAGCTCCTGGCGCGCGTTCTCTTTATAGGCATGGCGGTTTTCTCCTCATCTCCTGACCGGCTGGCATCCCCAGCCGGTTCTCTTATTGCTCGAAAAACTGTCTCATTCTGAGACAGACTAGGCGCGGACACGTCGCGCCGAAGGCTTGACCTGCGACAATGCCACCTCAACCTGTGCCAGCGTCACCAACCGAGTGGTGTACCGCTCGTACTGGCGCGTGTCGTAGCGCAACGACGCGTAGTAGACGCGTTTGTACGGTATACCCAGGCGTATAGCAGCCTGGCGCAACGTATACACTTCATCCATTGACGTTCTCCTCTTGCGGGGAATAGGGCCGCACGACCTGTGCGGCATAGAAAATATGTCCCATATTTATAGTTAGACACACCCTCCTACAACCGACCGGTATTGCAAAGGCCCATCCCTCAGGGAGATGGGCCGTAGGTGTCTTGGGCAATTACACAAGGCTACTCAGGAATGCTCTTGATGAACCGCCCGCGTGCATCGCGGGGCTGGCGTCGGCGTAGAATAAGAATCTTCCCTGGCATCGGCGTCAATCCGTCATGCATCTCTTGTTCGTGCATCATCATGGCGATGTATATTTTCAAGAGGTCGTTGGTAGCCGCCGCAAAGGCGGCACAGGCGGCTTCTTGCTGGGCCGCGCAAGACGCGGCCTGGTACGCGGCGTCGGAGTTATACAGCCGGTCATGGATGTCGTGTACCCTCGCCAACGCGGCATCAATGCGCTTCATTTCGGTGTCCTTTCGTCTACGCGACCGCTTGCAGGTCAGAAAAGTGAAATTGACAACATGTGGCAGCGAATATTGACGCCGCTTGACGGCTCAGCCTATGCCGAGGCGGCGCTGCCGGTGGCGGCGCGCATCGCCCAGGCCAGCCATGGCACGGTGGTGCTGCTGCATGTGCTCAGCAGTCCGCGCGAGCTACTGCCGTATGTGCTGCCGATGATGGAGCCGTCCACGCTGACCGCCGATGTGGAGGCTGCGTCCGCCTATCTCGAAGCGGCGTCCGGTCGTCCTGATCTGGCCGAGGTCACCACGATCACCGAGGTACGCTCGGGGCTGGCTGGCTCGACGATTCTGGATGTGGCGGCCCACCAGCATGCCGATCTGGTGGTGCTCGCGGCGCACGCGCATACGGGGCTGGCGCGCTGGGCTCCGGGTAAAGTCGCCGAGCATGTGGAGCATCGTGGCGCTGTGCCGGTGCTCTCGCTGACCGACGCCGATGCGCTCCCCGCCGAGGGGAAACCCGCGCAGGGGCTGGTGCTGCTAGACGGCACGGAGGAGGCAGAGGCGGCGATTGCGCCCGCGAAACAACTGCTGGAGGCGCTCAGCGGCCCCGAACACGCCAGCGCCACGCTGCGGCTCGCGTGGATCGGCGCCTTCGTGCCCGACGCACCGTCACACCACCCCGGCGACGACAATGTCACGCTCTATCTGCGCGCGGTGGAAGAGCGCCTGCACGGCGAAGCCACGGGTAATTGGCCGTTTACCGTCACCTCGGAGGTGATCGCGGAGCAGGATCTGCCGCAGGCGGTGGCGGAGCTTGCCACACAGAAACAGGCGACCTTCCTCGCGCTCGCGCCTCACGGCAATCGCGGCTATCCCCTGCATACCAGCGCGAATTTCGACGTGCGCCTGCGCGGCGCGACGACGCTGCCGCTGCTCATCGTGCCACGGAACGCGGCGAGCGAGAACTCCTAGAGCCAATGCACCAGTGTGCGTGGCTCGTCTGAAGATTCTCACATCCTTCGCACACCTGCCTCACATCTACAGCGATCATACTGAGTGGATGATGCGTGTCCCTCAGCCACTGGAGGCGGATGTCGTGCGGATCATCTTGACGCGCCTGCGCGGTTTCCTCGCGACGCGCGCCGGGCGCATATTCCTGGCGATTCTTGTCGTCGCGGTGGGCATCCGCATTCCGCTGATGATCTTCCGCGGCTATTATTCCGATCTCGCGACGTATATTGGCTGGGGCAACACCGTCGTTCAGCACTTCTTCGACATCTACACCTCTACCTCCACGGCTGGAGCAGGCGGCGGCGGTTTCCCACGCGGCCCCGGTGGCGGCTTTCCGGGCGGTGGTTTTCCCGGTGGCGGCTTCCGTGGCGGCGGTGGCTTCGGCGGGGCGGGCATAGGCGGCGGTGGTGGCGGCGGCTCGATCAACTATCCGCCGGGGATGCCCTATCTCTTTGGCGCGGTGGTCTTCGCCTACAATCAATTTGTGCTCCCGCTCAGCCATACCTCCCTCGATGCCTTGGTGCGGCAGGATGGCTTCGGGCCGTTCTTCGCCAAGATTCCACTGCTGCTTGCCGATGTGGCCGCCGTGGCGCTGCTCTATATCTGGGCGCGCCGTCGCCACTCCGAACGATTCGCTCTGGTGGTCGCCGCCGCATACGCCTTCTCGCCCGCCGTCCTCTACGATGGCGCGCTCTGGGGGCAGACCGATGCGCTGGTCGCGCTGCCGATCCTGGCCGCTATCGTCGCGCTGACCTCCGAGCGCTACGCGCTGGCGGGCGTCAGTCTCGCGCTGGCGCTGCTGCTCAAGCCGCAGCCGATCATCTTCGCGCCGCTGATCGCGCTCTATGTCTGGCGCTGGGCCAGCCGCGAGCAGTTTGTCCGATTCGTGGTGGCTGGCCTGCTGACCGGGCTGCTCTTCCTGCTGCCGGTGATTCTGCCGCATTTCCAACTGGTTGATATGGTGCGGAACATGCAGTCGGCATCCTACAACGATAACCTCAGCCTCAGCTCGGACGCCTTCAACTTCTGGTGGCTGATCGGCTATGGGCAGCAGGCCATCGGAAGCACTTTCCTGGGCATCAAGAGCGGGCTGGTGGGCGATGCGCTCCTTGGCGCGGTGACACTGCTCGTCGGCATCCAAGTCTGGCGGCGGCGCGAGCCAATCATGCTAGTCTTCGGCCTGGCGGTGCAGCTGTTCGGCTTCTTCCTCTTCATGGGCGGCCAGCATGAGCGCTATCTCTTCCTGTTCATACCCCTCGCGCTTGCCAGCATCGTTCTCGCTCGACGGGAGGAGCGGCCACATCTGGCGGCGCTCTATCTGCTCGGTACGGCGCTCTGCTTCCTCAACATGGTGGTCGGGGTAGGTGGTGGCCTGTTTGGCGGTGGCGAGCCGATTCCCTTCCTTGCGCTCCCGTCGTTGCGTGCGTATCTCTCCGCCAACTTCGCCTGGCTCAGCGCCACTCTCGCCGCTCTGCACGTCGTGGTCTTCGCCTATGCCATCTATATCTATCTCGCCATCCTTGGCAGGGGAACGGCGTCTAGCCAGCTCGTGACGGAAGCAGATGGTGCGCCCGCTACGCGCCTTGAGGTCGCTTGCTGATCCTCGCGAGGTGGATGAAGGCGAGGGTGGCCAAGACGGCGAAGACGAGCGTTTGTGCGCCGTGGACCCAGAACCACAACCCCGTAGCGCCACTCCCGACGAACTGTCGGATCATGTCGCCCGGCCACACGAGGGTGAAGAAGACCAACAGGCCGATGCCATGAGTCACGATGCCAGGCAGAATCGACCGTGTGAGGAAGGCAGTCGCGCCCAACATTACGTCCACCACGAGGTAGAAGAGCAGGGTGGGCCAGACGAATCCCTGCGTGAGCGCGTGCTCTGGCGCCATCACGAGGGCCGTGATGAGGATGGCGACCATACCACCGGCAGTTCCTTCCAGGATGCCTTGAAAGTAACCCCGAAACATGGCCTCCTCGGTCACCGCGCCGACCAGCGAGGCCATCACCAGCGCGAGGGCGACGGTGACGAATGGATACTTGGAATAGTCCGGCAGCGCCCGCGCGGGCAGGTGGGCAAGCTGGAACAAGACGACCCACAAACCAGCCAGGGCCACGATCGCGAGCAGACCCGCCCCCACGGCCCACAGAAAGACCCGGCCCGACACTCGCCGTGCTCGCAAGTAGTGGCGCCGGGCCTCCGCCGTGCCGCGCGGCCACCCTGCGCCGCCGAGGTAGCGCCACAGCAGCCAAAGGAGCAGGGCCATGGCGGCGACCGACCAGGGAATGGCCGGGCTCGTCGCCAGGTTAACGGTGAGCAGCGCGGTCCAAATGCCTCCAACCACCGCGGTCACCACGAAAGCCAGAGCGCCAAAGCCCACAACCAGCACGAGGCGACGCGAGAGCAGCCTGGACCGAGTGGGCGTTGTCTGAGATGTCACCATGCGCCACTTTCGTCTCCCGTTTGCTTCACGCTTCGTCTGGTTCACACCCCGAACCGTAATGCGGCCGGTCGGGCAGGGGTGGCCACGAGGGGTAGGTATTTGCTCGCCATGGTGTACGCGCTTGGGTTACGGTGTCTGCGCTGCCTATCCGAGATTTGGATGCCCGGATGATCGTTTAGCCAGGACAAGTATGTCATCAGGCTCACATACTCGTATGAGGACAACTATCATAGCGCCAGCAAATAGACATAGAAGTCGTTGTCGCGCTGCCAGCCGAGTGACTCATAGAGGCGCTGCGCCGGGAAGTTGTCTACCGCCGTCTGGAGCATTAGTTCTTTGCTGTTGGTCTCGCGGGCGAAGGCATGTGCGCGCTCCAGCAGGGCACGACCCACGCCAGCGCGGCGAGCGGCGGGCGCGACGAAGAGGTCATTCAGCAGCCAGGCGCGCTGCATCGTGGTGGACGAGAAGATGGGATAGAGCTGCGTGAAGCCAGCGGGCGTGCCATCGTCGAGCAGTGCGAGGAAAATGACCGACTCACCGCGCTCCAGCCGCTCGGCCAGAAACGCCCGCGCGCCGTCGAGGTCGCCTGGCTGCTGATAAAACTGGCGATAGGCGTCGAAGAGCGGCGTAACCATGTCGATATCGTCCACGGTCGCGCGCGTCACCTGCACGGATGTCATAACTCGCCATCTTTCTCGCTATTCCGCCGTAGAAAATGCCAAGCAGCTGGCGCCTGAAGTCGCTCCTGAAGGGCCTCGCTGGCGCTCCGCCACAAAACCCGCCTGCGCGGGTTGCAGAGACTAGCACGTGACGGCTCGCACGGCAGCCCTACGCGGGTTCCATAGAATCGCCCGGCGACCGACGCTCCCGTTGTGAGGCACAGTCTGGGCAGTCCGCGCAGGCGGACTTCGTGGCCGCAGGCCCTTCAGGCGCGGTTTTAACCGCCAGCCGTCTTGAGATCACACTGTCGCCAGCAACAGGTGGTACTTGTTCTTGCCCGCGCGCACCAGAATCGCCCGCCCAAAGAGCGCCGTCTCGCGCGTCAGCAGCATCTCCGGGTCGGTGACGCGCTGATCGTTGACGTAGAGGCCGCCCTGCTGGATCAGCCTGCGCGCTCGCCCCTTGGACGGCTGGATGCCCTCGCTGACCAGCGTCTCCACCAGCGAGACACCCGCCTCCAGCGCGGTAGGCGCGAAGCGGCGAGGTGGGAACCGCGCCCGCCAGATGGGGCAGCGCTGCCTCCGAGAGCGACGCGACCCCGCCGCCGAAGAGCGCATCGGACGCCTCCGCGACGGCAGCGGGCGGTCGCCTCGCCATGCACCAGCTTCGTCACCTCGAAGGCGAGCATGCGCTGGCCACACGGCTGGCGGGGTCCGCCGCCTGTTGCCTGCCAATGCCGGCAATCTCGTCCAGCGGCGAGGAAGGTGAAGACCTTCAGGTAGCGCTCGACATCGGCGTCTTCGGTATTGATCCAGTACTGGTACAGCTCGTAGGCCGAGGTCATCGCCGGATCGAGGAAGAGCGCATTGCCCTCCGTCTTGCCGAGCTTCTGGCCCGATGACGACGTGATGAGCGGCGCGGCCACCGCATGCGACCTGCGCGTGGCGGGTGCGTGCGGATCAGATCGACGCCGGCAGTGAGATTGCCCCACTGGTCGCTGCCGCCTACCTGCACCGTGCAGCCGAGATGATCGAAGAGATGCAGGTAGTCAACCGACTGAAGGATCATGTAGCTGAACTCGGTGTAGGAGATGCCCTGTTCGCGGTCTCTCCAGCCGCGCCCGCACGGATTCCTTGGCCATCATCGGGTTGACGGAGAAGTGCTTGCCGATGTCGCGCAGGTATTCGATCAGCGTCATCTTGCCGAGCCAGTCGGCGTTATTCACCATCACGCGCGCCGTTTTCGCCCTCGAACGAGAGAAAACGGTCGAGCTGCTGGCGGACATGCTCGGCGTTGTCGCGCACCTGCTCGGTGCTCAGCAGCACACGCTCCTCAGATTTGCCCGTTGGGGTCGCCAATCATGCCAGTGCCACCGCCGACCAGCAGAAGGGGCCGATGGCCCGCGCGCTGAAAGTGCGCCAGCATCATGATCGGCACGAGATTGCCAATCTGCAGGCTGGGTCGGGATGGATCCCACCCGCAATAGACCGAGAGCATGCCCGTTGCCGCCGCCTCTGGCAGGCCGCTCTCGGTGATCTGACTGATCAGGCCACGCTCATCGAGCACGGCAATCACATTTTTCGGGGCATGTCCGATGCCTCGCCTTACCCATTGCTCTCCCAACCTCTTTCTCACACGACACATCATCACACGGGTGGAATCTTGCTTCCCGGCGGCGGGCGATGCGTGGCGGCGTGCCCACAGCGCCGGGAATATGCGCAAGCACAAACTATTGTCCGCCATCCGGGCACTGAAGCGCAAGAGGGAAAACGCTAGAGCACACAGTCCACGCGAGGGTCGTCGCACTGGCTGATCCTTCGCGCCATATGCGCCGTAGACTACGCGGGCCGCTGCTCGGCGGCCTCATCGACAATCGCCAGCAGGTCGTCCATTTCGAAGGGCTTGTCGACAATCCTCGCCGACACCTCTGCCAGCAGTGACCCCGCCTCCCGCCGCAGGAGCCTGCTGCTGCCGGTCATCAGCAGGTAAACATGGCGCTCTTTGAGCAGCGGGTCCGCGACAACCATTCTGAGGAGGTCTATCCCATTGAGCTTCGGTATCAGCATATCGAGCAGGACAATCAGGCGCTCCTGGCTGTCGCGTAAGATCTGCAGGGCGGTCGCGCCGTCGCCCGCCTCCAGCGCCTCGTGGTCGGCGTCTTCCAGGATGAAACGCACGGCGTCACGAAAGTCCGGGTCGTCGTCCACGATCAGCACATGCGCCATAGTCGCTGCTCCCCAGTAGCGATAGTCGCGTACACCCGGAATGTCTGCTGGAACGACAGCGCCTGTCATCCTGCGCGCTATGTCGTCGGAGTCACGCGATGCCTCGATTGCTCTGGGCAGTGTAGCACATCAATTCGCTGATTGTCGCCGCACGCTCTGCCAATCTCTGCCTGCTCTGCCTGCTCTGCCTGCTCTGCCTGCTCTGCCCGCTATGCCAGGCCGATCTGCGCCAGCGCGCGGATGGGCGGCGTCAGCAGCGGCGTCAGCAGAGGGCGGAGCGCCAGCGCGATCACTCCGCCGAGGATGCCACAGAGTGCTCCGCCGATCACGTCGCTGGGGTAATGCACCCCCACGTAGACCCGTGCGACGGCAATCGTGACGGCGGCCAGAATCCCAAGCAGCGCGATAATAGCCGCCAGCCAGCGCGCGACGTTGCGTTGCGCAATGGTTCGGGCGCTGACGAGCAGGACCGTGGCGAGGGCAAACGCCGCCGCCGAGTGGTCGCTGGGGAAGGAGGCGTCGGCGGCGTGGGCGATGAGTTTATGGACGAGTGTGGGATGCGAGATGAACGGGCGCGGCTCGAAGAGCAGATGCCCCAGCAGGACGTTGATGCCCAGGGCAATGACCACGCCGACCACCGCCAGCGCCAGCACGATATGCCCCTCCAGCCGGGCAGCCTCTCCATCGGAGCCGCGTGGCGCCAGGGGCGACCAGCGCGCCAGGGCGAACCAGAGCACAAGCACAAGCAGCGGGAGCAGGAAAATCAGGTCATTGGCGGCGAAGATCATCATCGGATCCCCGAGCATCTGATGGCCAGCAGGCTGATTGACATACTCAAAGAGATCCCAGTTCCACGAAAGCACATCTTGCACCATGTCGTCGTTCCTCGGTCTTTACGCTTCACGTTCGTCTCTACATGGCCCTCATACATGGCATAGCAGCCAGCGCATGTTAAGCACATGTTAAACTTCTATTAAAGCTGAATAGGTCGCAGTATAAGCCATTTTGCGTAGCCTTGGCAATCGGATTGGCCAAGAGTCCGCCTGAAGACGCGCCGCAGAGGTCATCATAGGTCGCATAGCACACAAAGCTGCCCTCCAGCAATCACCGGAGGGCAGTGTGGAAGGATGAGCAAGACGCCAGGCGGCTAGGGTAGGTAGCGGTCGACTTCGAAGGTGAATAGCTGTGTATTGGCTTCCTGCTTCGAGCTACTGGTGATGACCGCCCAGAACGACTCTTCCCCGCTTGGCGAGACGGTGTAGCGCAGCGTCGAGACACGGCCATCGGGCGCGGGCGCGATGACACGCCAGCTCGCTTCGCCAGGCTTCCAGGTATAGACCTTCGCCGCCTGCCCCTGATCGGCCTGCGTGGTGAAGGAGACGACCAGCGACCCATCAGCGCGCACAATCACCGGCCCGATAATCGGCGTCGCCTTATCGGGCGGGCCTGCCAGCGGCGACTTCTTCCAGGTGCGCCCGCCATCGCTGCTGGCGAGGAACTCGTCGGCGGACTGTGTCACGCCGATGATATGCGGCTGCCAGTTGACCGCCGGCAGATTGACGACCAGCAGTGGCTTGCCGTTCGCTATCACCGACGCCATGCCCTGTGACGCGCCCTGCGGCAGGAAGCTGACGTGCACCCAGTTGTTCCCGGCGTCGTCGCTGCGGTCGATGGCAAGCACGGGCGAGTTGAGCATATCGCATGAGCCACGACTGACCGCGGCGAAGATCGTCTCACTATTGGGTTGCGCGGCGAAGTCGCAGACGCCTTGGCCCAGCCCGCCGGCATCGGCCACCTGCCAGGTCGCGCCGCCATTCGTGCTGGTGACCAGCCGTCCGCCTGGGCTGACACAGCTTGGTCCGCAGCTCAGCATCGCATAAAGGCGCGTGCCCTGGGCCTGAATCGGTGTCCCGGCGTAGGGGGCCGAGTCAGAGTAAGGGGTAGAAAGCGAGCCATTCACCGGGAAGCTGATCGCCTTCCATGAGGCGCCCTCATTGGTCGAGCGATAGGTCGTGCTGCACGGTACCTGGCCCGACGCCAGAATGTTGCCGTGGGTCGCGCCGCCAGCCGACGCGAGCGCTGAGGACGGGCAGGCGTTCGTCCCCTGCCCGTAGGCCAGGTTCACCGTCACCGTGAGAAACGCGGTATGGGCGTCCAGCGGGCTGGCCCAGATTTCGATGATGATCGCCTGGTCCGCGGAGGCCGGAAGGTCTAGCGCTTTCCAGGTGGCGCCGCCGTCATCCGAGCGCCGTAGCGAGATAGGAGACATCGAGGTCTCATAGACGATGTTCGGATCTACGGGCGAGAAGGCGGGATACGGCGTCTGCGTGAAGACCGTCGTGCTATAGGTCATAGCGTCCATGACCTGCCACTTGCCGTGGCCGATAGCTGGCGTCGTCTGCGATGTGGTGGCATTGGCCGTGACATCCACGGTGGCCGTGCCGACGGTTCCCGCCGGGCTGTTTGCGCCATTGTTCCCCGCGAAGCCGCGCAGCAGCAGTGCGAAGAGCGCGATGATGGCAATCGCCGAGGTGACCGCCGCGACGGTGCGCCAGTGATTCGGCGTCTTGTTGGGCTGGATCGGCTGAATGGGCTGCGGAGGCCAACTCTCCGTGGGAGACGTTGGCTGATCGCTCTCGTCGGTTGTCATGCGTTTCCCCCGATGGTTCAGGCGACTGTCTATCCCAATGATTTCGTCAGTGTTTGGCGCGCTGGATGCATGAAGCGTATCAGGCACGGGCGCCAGCGAGGCGCGCCGCTGGATATCGTCGAGCGTGAGGAACGGAGGCACATTGGCCGGGACGCCATAGTGTCGCCGCACGCCCTCCTCGATCACCTGGTCGGAGGCCGCCATCGCCTCCTCGCGGCAAGATGGGCAGAAGCGCAGGTGAGTGCGTAGCGCCTTCTGTTCGTCTGGCGAAAGCGTTCCATCGCGGAGCCGCGGCGCGAGCGAGCGATAGAGCGTGGCGTCAGCCGGGCAGGGAGGCTTCGGTAGCTCTGGTTGCGTATTCATGGTCCGTGAGTCTCCTGCGACCGTGGATTCCGTGCGAGGTAGCCTGCGCGCAACCGCTGCTTCGCACGGGTGAGCCGTTTCTTCGCCGCCTCCGTCGAGATACCGGTAATCTCGGCGATTTCCGTGGTGGTGAAGCCGTGTACGATGTTGAGGAGGAGCAACGCGACTGCCTCCGGCGCGAGGGTCGCGAAAACATCACGCAACACCTCGCCTTCCAGCACGGCGTCTTCGAATGGGTACATGAGCAGTGGAATCTCGCCGTGTTGCTCGGTGATCGCATCGAGCGATTCCCAGCGAATCAACCGCCGCCGCCGCAGCGCCGAGACCGCCCGCCAGTAGGCCGCGTTGAAGAGCCAGCGCCGGATGCCTTCTTCCGCGCCCTCGTGCCCATCAAATGGCGCGACGGCCCGCTGCGAGACGCGCCAGGCGTCACAGAAAACATCCTGCACGATGTCGCGCGCCTGCTCAGCGTCGCTGATGAATCCACGCAGAAAGCTATAGAGCGGCCACTGGAAGCGAGTGAGGAGATCGCCAAACGCTCCGGGAGCCAGCATCCTGGGCGCGGAAGCATCCTTCATGCCGCCTCCTCGCGTCGAGCGCCTCTGCACATCTGCTCTGGTTCCCCCTCTGCCTACTACGCCGCACCAGCCATCCGTTTGGGGACAGTGTCACCAAAGAATCCGTCAAACTGTGGTCAATGAGTATCCAATGCCCACCCGACCGCTACGCAAGCGCCAACTTCGGATGAGCCAGTCAACTGTGCGAACGAGGGATGCGCCGCCGAGTCACATAGAGACACACGGAGTCAGTGACGATGGACTCAGTGGCGCGTGTGCCTGTGATGGGGGCGTTTTTGGGGCGCTGGCGGCGCGGAGGTGAGAATATCGCGGCGAGAATCTATTGCGGTACTAGCGGATGTGTGTGTTGGGAAGACCGCGACCCGGCGAAGCAGGTTTTCCGCCAGCGGGAGCGCCGCCCGCCAGCTTTCGCCATCCTCCTCAAGTCCCTCGTGCACGAACAGCAGGTCTGATGGCACGATTTCGCGAGTCTGATCCTCGCAGGGACCGTTGGCGCTATTCGCCATGCGCCTCTCCTGATACGTCTGGTTTGGCATAGATGCCCGATGATGCGCTCATCTGGCCGCGCAGCTCGCGGAGCGCGCGCCGCAGCCGGGTGCGCACTGTCGCGGGAGGGATGCCCAGAATCGCGCCGACCTCGGTTGCGTCCATGCCGGAGTAATAGCGCAAGACGACGACCAGCCGCAGGTCTTCATCCAGCGCGCCGACGGCCCCGCGCAGGTCTATGGCGTTGGCGTGGTCGCTCGCGCCGGGGTCGCCGCCGAGCATCGCCAGCGGCGTGGCCTCGTCATCATAGAGCGGCTCCGTCAGCCGACGACGCGTGCCAAAGCGCCCGCGCTGCCAGTCGCGACAGACGTTAACGGTGATACGCAGCAGCCACGACCGCGCCGCCGAGCTATCGCGCAGGGTGGGCCATGCCTGCCAGCCGCGCGTGATCGCCTCCTGGGCGGCGTCTTCGGCGTCGGCGGGGCCAACCAGCGCCGCCGCAACGCGCAGAATCGCGGTCGCGTATTGAGGGATGATCGCCACGAACTCGGCGTCATCGGCAGAGAACCCGGTGGCTTCAGCGTCCTGACCGTGTTGTATCATCGCACGCAATCGCTGACTGGATAACGCCATCTTCGTTCGCCTCAATTCCATGATACGACGCGCTCCCTCCGTGCGTTCTCCACCTAATTGGTAGAGAAGGATTGAAGCTCGTCTAGTGTTTTCGGCATGCTCTAACTGTTCGTGATGAATGTCCCCTTTCATTTACACAATCGAACGAGCCTGTTTGTAACAGACACTTTCATCGATCTTGCGATGAAACTGAACAGAAAGATGGAGCGGATAGTGATGGAACATCCCCAGCCACAGGCGCAACGCCTTGATCTCGTCGCCGGTCAGGCCGAGGCGGAGACGCAACAGCGAGCGGGCGTCATCGGGTCGCTGGTCGGCGCAGACCTCAATGTGAATCTGGTCCGGCTGCTGCCTGACGACTATCTTGAAGCGCATATCAACACCGAGGTGGATGTGCTGCTGGTTGGCCTCGGTGGCGTGGGCACGGTGGAGCTGGACGGCGGTGATGAACGGCTCGACGAGGGCAGCGCGGTCTACATCCCGAAGGACATGCGCCGGGCTATCCGCGCGGGCAGCCAGGGCGTCACCTATCTGACGTGCCACCGACGGCGCGGCGGATTGATGCCCACGCCGCGGAACGCCGCTCGCCACGGCTGATAACTCTTCTCCTCTCTACAGGTCGGGCAGTCTCCTCTTCACACGCGCCCGGTGGGGTCGCAGTAACACCAACCAGGTGATGCCCGCCAGCGCGATGAGATAGCCGAACAGCGTTAGGCCGGTCCCGTAAGTGATTACTTGCACGACGGCTCCTTGCAGGTTCACAAAGAACAAACACGAGACGACCGTGTATCCAACGCCGAGGAGTACCAGAATCAGGCCGACGGTCCAGAGACGCCATCCAGGGGTCCAGCGGCGCGTCAGCAGCAGCGCCAGCCCAAAGATTGCCAGGATGAGCGGGACTCCCCAGAGCAAGAATGCCCAAACGCACATCGCGATTATGGTTGGCGTTTGCGTATACGAAGACTGCCGGTAGAATTGGAGGAACGAGATAAAGGCTTGCACAGGGATCTCAGGTTCCGCGTCGATCCTGCCGTGAGTATCTGGATATGTTAAGTAGACCAGCGGCAGAAACGTCGCGGCGAAGGCCATGGCGCCGCCCGCGAACAGGAGACTCGCCGCCCAGAAGCGCGCGGAGCGGCCAATAGAAGCGCTGATACGACGTCTCCCTTCATATCCGCGACGTTGACCAACAGATGCTGAGTGTTCCCCGACTCATTGGCATACCGTATCGGTCAGGCGGTGTTTCTATTGGTACGTTGGAGCGCCAGCCAGATGATACCCACCAGTGCGGCAAGATAGCCCAGGAGTGACAGGCCAGCTCCATAGGTGAGCGTATGCGCCGTGGCGCCCTGCAAGCCGAAGAATGAATAGACGTAGAACTGGCACGAGACGAGCATGAAGCCCGCGCCGAGAAGCGCCACGATCAGCGTGACGATCCAGACACGCCGCCTGGGATTCCAACGACGCGCCAGCAGCAACACCAGCCCAGCGGCGGCCAGGATGAGCGGCGCGCCCCAGAGCAGGAACGCCCAGAAGCATGTGCCGCCGATGTCCGATTCCCGCGGATACTGCACGTTGTACTGGATAGCTACGATGAGGTCGTGCGCGGGAATCTCAAGAGTTGTGCTGGCGATCTCGCCATAGCTCGCTGGATACGTGGCATAGCCGAGCGGGAGGAAAGTGGCGGCGAGGGCCAGCGCGCCACCCGCGAACAGGACGCACGCGGCAATCCGGCGCGGTCCGCTGGTTGTCGGGTGCGCCATGCGCATGCTCCTTCAACGTCGCCTGAACCGCAACGACAGCGGCTCGCTGCCAACGAGTCTACGCCATCGCGGCCCGATTGAACACGCATAACTCGTAGAATCACTCGCAGAGATAGCGGACAGCGGTGCGAGATGGTACAAAAAAGCTCCTCCCGTCCCGATGTGGGAAGGAGGAGCCTGTGGTGAAGAAATCGCTTTACGCCGGATTTGTGGCCGTCTCGGTGGGGCGGGTCTGCCCGTACTCGCGTGGGTCGCTGACCGTTGTCGTATCGACCGCATGCTGCGCTTCGAGCCAGCGCTCGGCGTCGATGGCCGCGCGGCATCCTTCGCCCGCCGCGGTGACCGCCTGGCGGTAGCGATGGTCGTCCACATCGCCCGCGACGAAGACGCCCGGCACGTTGGTCATCGTATGCTCGACGTGCTTGAGGTAGCCGACCTCGTTCATCTCCAGAATGCCACGGAAGATCCCGGTATTGGGCTGGTGGCCAATCGCCACGAAGAATCCCTGCACCGGCAAATCCTCTGCCGCGCCGGTCTTCAGGTTGCGCACGACCACTCCCTCGACCGCCTGCTCGCCAAGCACATCCTCCACTGCGGAGTCGAAGTGGATCGTGATCTTCGGATGCTCACGCACACGCTGCTGCATGATCTTGCTGGCGCGGAAGCTATCGCGCCGATGGATCAGGTGCACCTCGGAGGCGTATTTGGTCAGGAAGAGCGCCTCTTCCATCGCCGTATCGCCGCCGCCAACCACCGCCAGCGCCCGATTACGGAAGAACGGGCCGTCGCAGGTGGCGCAGCCGCTGACGCCGCGCCCCTGAAGGCGCTGCTCGTTGGGCAGACCAATCCACTTCGCGCTGGCGCCTGTCGCTACGATCACGCTACGGGCAAGATAGTGGCCGTCGCTGGTCCAGAGCTGGAAGGGGCGCTGCGAGAAGTCCACGCGCTCGACATCCTGAGGGACCATCTCAGCACCAAAGCGTCGCGCCTGAGCCTCGAACTTATCCATCAGCTCCGGCCCCTGAATGCCTTCCTCGAAGCCGGGGTAATTCTCGACTTCGCTGGTAATCATCAACTGGCCGCCAAAGGCCTCGCCCTGGAGGACGAGCGTACGCATATTCGCGCGCGCGGCATAGATTGCGGCGGTATAGCCAGCCGGGCCGGAGCCAATGATGGCAACATCATACACAGCAGATTCGCTCATATCTCAGACCTCAGACCTTCCTCACGCAATGTGGAAAGCGCATACACTGCTTCATTCAGACTATACCACGCTTCATCATTATACCATACCCCCGTTAGGTATAACAACTCGTGCTCCTCGGATCGCGCCTGTGCAGGAACTATTCGCCAGCAGGCGCGGGGTGTGCATCGGAAATGTGTCGCCATACGTAGTACTATTTAGAGAGGGCGTGGACGATGCGAAAAATATTGTACGATGACCTGACCGTTGAACGACCTGGATTCGGCTTCTCAGAACGTCTGGCATCTGGCGGACGGAGGTGGGCATGAGCATCCATATCAACCCGATCTACCTCACTGTCGTGATTCTTGCCTGGCTCGCCATCTACCACCTCGCCTATGCCTTTATTGCCATCGCGCGCGACCGCTCGCTGGTCTGCTGGAGCATCGGCCCGCTCGGCATCAGCGCCATCACGATGCGCGAGCCACCAGCTCGCCAGGTCATCACGCAACTTCTCTGCGCTGCGCTGGCCGTCGCGGGAACCACATATGTCAGCCTCTATCTGCTCACTCCCCCGCCTATCGCCGGGTTACGCCAGTCGGTCACGGCGCAACTGGTCGTGGTGGCGATCCCGGTGGCATTATTGACCGTGTGGCGGATGCTGGGGCTGCTACGCGAGCGGCGCTTCCCGCTATGGGGCGAGGCGCGCGTGCTGGCCACCATCCAGCGGACCCGTGCCACCGGGGCGCTGATTTTCTTCACGGCGATGGGGAAGCAACTTCCTGCGCGAGCGCTTCGGCGCGACCCCGGCGAATTTTTGCGTACGGCGCGCTTCTAGCCCAGCAGGCCAGTCTCCGCATCTGAAATCGAGGAATCGTCACGATGCCAGATGAGACTGAAAGTGTCGTGGCGGCTGACCCGCACTGCCTCTTCTGCCGCATCATCGCGGGCAGTATCCCCAGCACGCAGGTCTATCGCGACGACGAGGTGATTGCCTTCCGCGACCGCAACCCCCAGGCGCCGACGCATGCGCTGGTCATTCCGCGTCGGCATGTCGCGGGCATCGACGTATCCGAGGCGGCGGATGGGCCGATGCTGGCGGCGATGGTGCGCGCGGCGAACGCGGTGGCGCGGGCCGAAGGAATCGCCGCGAGCGGCTTCGGCTCATCTGGAACGTCGGCCACGACGCAGGTCAGAGCGTCTTTCACCTGCATCTGCATCTGCTCGGTGGCCGTCCGCTCGGCTGGCCGCCGGGATAATACCTGTGGCCAGCACATCTGCGGGAGAAATGAGACTATGGCAGAGCGCGCATCCGAGCCGGTTCTAATCGTTGGAGCGGGGCCAGCCGGGCTGGCGACTGCTGCCTGTCTGAAGCAGCGCAAGGTTCCCGCGCGTATCTTCGAGGCGGGTGACGCGCCTGCCTCTACCTGGCGTCGGCTCTATGATCGCTTGCACCTGCATACCGTGCGCGCGCTCTCTGGCCTGCCGGGCTATCCGATGCCGCGCCGCTTCCCGCGCTATCCCTCGCGCGAGCAGGTGGTCGAGTATCTGGATAGCCTATGCGCGCCACTTTGGTCTGGTGATCGAGACGGGGATGCCGGTCCTGCGGGCGCGCGCCAGAGCCAGAGGCAGAGGGTGATGGCTGGCGGGTCGAGACGCCGTCTGGCGCGCATACGGGTCGGGCGCTGGTCTCGGCGACGGGCATCTTCAGCAATCCGATGCGGGCGCGCTATCCCGGCGAGGAATTGTTTCAGGGGCAGATCGCGCATACCGCCGGGTATCGTAATGCGACGCCGTTCGTGGGACAGCGCGTGTTGCTGATCGGCGTGGGCAACTCCGGCGCCGAGATCGCCGTTGATCTGGCCGAGCACGGCGCGCACCCGACGATCTCGATCCGGGCCGGGGCGAATATCGTGCCGCGCGAACTGGTAGGCGTTCCTATCCAGCGCTGGGCGCATCTGATCGTTCGGCTCCCATCTGGCGTGACACAGCGCGTGCTGGCCCCGGTGATGTTGCGCCAGGCGGTCCGGCGGCAGACACAGGCGGGGGTGCCGCGCCCGACGGTGGGCATCCTGGAAAAGCCAGGCGTCCCCGTCATCGGGCTGGATCTGTTGCAGCAGGCGCGGGCGGGCGCAATCGCCATTCGCCCGGCGGTCGAGCGTTTCACCGAGCAGGGCGTGCGTTTTGTGGATGGCCGCGAGGAGCCATTCGACGCCGTGCTGATCGCGACGGGCTACCGGCCCGCACTGGGCTATCTGAGCGACGTGCTGCCGCTGGACGACGCCGGATTCCCCCGGATGGATGGCGTGCGCTCGCTGGACCTGCCAAACCTGTACTTCGTGGGGATGTACAACAATATCCGTGGCACGCTCTTCAATATCGCGCACGAGGCGCCGCTGGTGGCCGAGATGCTGGCGGTGTGAGCGTGAGCAGGCGTCATAGCGAGTCACAGTCACTTGACAGGCTATCAGCGGGTGCGGTATAGTTGGGGAGCCGACGCGAGAGCGCAGGTACGCAGCAATGCGGGAGTGGCTCAGGGGTAGAGCATCTCCTTGCCAAGGAGAAGGTCGCGGGTTCGAATCCCGTCTCCCGCTCCATCGCGGCGACGTCGCCAAGTGGTAAGGCAAGGGTCTGCAAAACCCTCATCACCGGTTCGAATCCGGTCGTCGCCTCCGAGCTATCGAGAAGAGTCGAGCGATCCATAGGAATTCCGCCCTGATGTTTCAGGCGCGGATTTTTCTTTCCGCGGCTGTAGGCCAGGATGAGTATTAAGGCCGCGCTTACTATACATAGCGACGGTAGACTGCCACAACCGTGCCCTGCACACTCCACTCGCGATCCCACTCCTCGGCGGCGATGAACCGCGCCTTGAGCGCCCTGTTGGCTGGCTGGAGCCGGACACCGCCCTGCTCAATGAATACACGCTTGAGCGTCGCCGCCCCACGGCCACCGTTCGCGCTGTTCTCAACGGCGACCGCGATTGCCCCGCTCGCGACCGTCGAACCAGGAGCGATGAGAACATAATCGCCATCGAGGATCCCTTCCTCGATCATCGAGGTACCTCGCACCCGCAGAGCGTAGATGTCTCTTCCAGTGGATGCTGTGGCAGAGGCCGTCGTGAGCGCGAGTTCGCCAGGCTCCAGCAACTCGGGTTCGCCGCTGTCAAACAGGTCGATTGGCTCACCCGCCGCGATCGTGCCCTGCACGACCAATCCGACGGCCCGCGTGGGTGTGAGGCCCCGGCTGATGCCAGGCTCACGACGCAGAAGTCCCTGCCGCTCGAGGATGGCCACATGATGGGCAACGTGGCTGGGCGCTTTGATCCCCACCAACGCGCCAATCTCGCGGATCGTCGGTGGGCGCCCGTGCTCGCGACAATAGTCCTCGATAGCATGCAGTATTTGGAGGCGCGGGTTGCCTTCTGGGTGTCGGCGAGCCGCTCCACCGCCTGGGAGATGAGGACGCGCCGCACGTCCTGCTAACTTGCTGTCATCGTCCATGCTCCCCCCTCATGCGCATTTATCCGAAAGTGGTTGGGAGTCAACTAGATATTATGTTCTAAACTGTAACCAGGAACACGCTTGCCTGTCAAGGGCGCTACCTCTCAATGTGGCGGCAACGCTAGCAACGGCAAGAAGATAGCATCTTTCCCGCCTGCGCGCGAGGGCGGGATTTTTGGTACCCGCCGATACTCAATGCTTGACATACCCTCTACAATAGAAACATCTGAAAATTGTCTGCAATATTGTCAACAATATCGTTGATCAAGTGTTCACCTCTCACTATGTATCGTGCAACGCGCGCCGGAGAGGATGTAATGCCATGAATGCGATGAATGAATCACGGAACGACATCGCCCACCTTGGCCACGTCGAGCTTTTGACTCCTACGCCCGACGAAAGCCTCTGGTTCTTCCGTGACGTGCTTGGTATGCATGAGGTGGCGCGTGACGGCCAATCCATCTTTTTGCGCGCCTGGGGCGAGTATGAGCTATGCTCGCTCAAGCTCACCGAATCGGCGCAGCCGGGCATCGGCCATACCGCGTTTCGCGCCAGCAGCCCGCAGGCGCTGGAACGGCTCGCGCAATCGCTCGAAGCCAGCGGCCACGGCCGGGGCTGGATCGAGGGCGACGTTGGCCACGGCAAAGCCTACCAGTTCACCGATCCTGACGGCCACCTGCTGGAAGTCTATTACGAGACGGAAAAGTACCGCGCCCCTCAAGACCAGCGACCCGCGCTCAAAAATCAGCCACAACGTACCCCAGATCGCGGTATAGGCGTCCGCCGCCTCGACCATGTCAACTTCCTCGGGCGCGCGCCCGCGACGAACAGCGCCTTTCTGCGGGAGCGCCTGGGCGCCATGCTCACCGAGCTGATCGTCCTCGACGATGGGACCGAGGCGGGTACCTGGCTCACCTTTACCAACAAGGCGTATGACGTCGTCTATACCCCCGACGCGACCGGGTCATCCGGGCGGCTACACCACATCGCCTACTGGGTCGATAACCGGGAGGACGTGCTGCGCGCGGCGGATATCTACCTGGAACACGGCATCGCCATCGAGTTCGCCCCCGGCAAGCATGCCATCGCGCAGGGCTTCTTCCTCTACACCCGCGAACCCGGCGGCAATCGGATCGAGATCGCGACCGGCAGCTACCTCATCTTCGATCCCGATTGGGAGCCGGTCGTCTGGACCCAGGCCGACCGCGCCAAAGGCCAGGCATGGGGACAACCAACCATCGCCAGCTTTCACACCTACGGCACGCCGATGGTTGATCTCACCACGCCAGCAGAGGCGATAGATAGTCAACCAGCAGAGCCGCCAGCAGGAGGGAGCAGAGAGCCATGACTCTGAGCGATGAAGACTGTTATCTACGGCTGCGCGAGGCCATCACGCGCGAAGAACTCCTCCCTAATGAGCGATTGATCGAGATGGACCTCGTCCAGTCGCTCGGCGCGGGGCGCGCGGCCATTCGCACCGCTCTGGCCCGCCTGGAGCTTGAGGGGCTGGTCGAACGGGAACGCTATCGGGGCGCACGGGTGCGGCTCATCTCCCAGGAGGAGGCCATCGAGATCCTCGAAGCGCGCGCCGCGCTCGAAAGCCTGGCAGCCCGGTATGCCGCCGAGAAGGTGACGCTGGCGGAGAGCTACGCGCTCTTCGGGTTGCTCGCGGAGCAGCGGCAGTGCATCGACGCCGGTGATCTGCTCGCAAGCTCCGATGTCAACGCCCAACTGCATCAGATGCTGCTGAGCATTGCGAATCACGCCACCACGACGCGGCTGCTCGAACTGCTCAAGCCGCAGCAGGTGCGCTTTCAATGCCGGACGATTCTCGTGCCGGGCAGACCCGAACACTCATACCAGGAGCACTGCGCCATCGTCGAGGCGGTCGCGCGCCACGATCCCGACGGCGCGGAGGCGGCGATGCGCCACCATCTCACTCAGGTCGCGGAGGCGCTCAGGCAGTCCAGGGCCGCCCGACCGGCGAATGACAGGGAGGGTGAGCGATGAGCGCCCAGACTACCACCAGTCACCCACAGCTCTCCGCGCACGCACGCGCGCTGGTCCACGGCGCTTTCGACCTGCATGTCCACACTGGCCCCGACCTGTTGCCGCGCAGCGCAACCGACCTGGAACTGGCCGAGCGCTGCCGGGAACGCGGTCTGGCGGGGTTCGTCATCAAGTCGCACTATGTGCCCAGCGCGCCCCGCGCGGCGGTGGTGCGGCGGGGGTGCGCGCGCTCGTGCCGGATGTTGTGGCGCTTGGCTCGGTGACGCTCAACGCAGCTATTGGGGGCATCAATGACGTGGCCGTCGAAATCGCGGCGCGTGAAGGGGCGCGCATCGTCTGGATGCCGACCTTTGACAGCGCTAATGAGATGTCTGGCCATGCGTCGCTGCCGTCGGGCGCTAAGCAGCCGCAATGGGCGCGTTTGCAGCGGGAGCTGCGCGAGCAGGACATCGGTGGCGAACCAGTCCGCGTGACCGATGAGGCGGGCAGTGTGCTCTCCGAGGTGCGGCGCGTGCTACGGTCCATCGCGCGGCATCGGCTGGTGCTGGCGACGGGTCATCTCTCGCGCGACGAGATCTTCGCGGTCGTCGCGGCGGCGCGCGATGAAGGCGTGGACGACATTATCATCACCCACCCGGAGTACCCGTCGCAGAATCTCTCCGCCGACGATCAGGTGGCGCTGGCGCGGCAGGGGGCATACCTCGAACGCTGCTTCGCCCCCGCCTATACCGGCAAAGTTCCCTGGCAGCGGATGTTCGCCAATATCCGCGCGACTGGCGTGGAGCACTCATTTCTCTCCACGGACCTCGGCCAGCCAGACAACCCGCCTATCGAGGATGGGCTTGCCCTGATGGTTGACCGGCTGCTGGCGGCGGGATTCACCGACGATGAGGCGCATATGATGGCAGTCGTCAATACACGACGATTGGCGTTGGGAGGGCAGGAATCATGAACGAACAAGCCAGCGAACGTGTCATGCTGGTCGTCGGGGCGCACTCGGCCGATTTTGTCTGGCGGGCGGCGGGCGCGGTCGCCGTCCATACCGCCGCTGGCGGCAAAGCGGTCGTGGTGGCGCTCTCTTATGGCGAGCGTGGCGAGTCGGGTGAACTGTGGAAAGAGCCGGGGCAGACGGTGGAGAACGTGAAGCGCATCCGCCAGGAGGAGGCGTCACAGGCCGCCGAAGCGCTGGGCGCCAGCTTCCAGTGTTTCGACCTGGGCGACTACCCACTGAATGTGGATGGCGACGCGCTGCTACGGCTGACCGAGCTGATACGCGCAACGGCCCCCGCTGTCATCGTGACGCATACCGAGAAAGACCCGTTCAACCCCGACCATCCGGTCGCGTATACCGTCACGCAGCGGGCGCGTCTGCTGGCTAGCGGCGCGGGGGTGGCAAGCAGCTTCGCGACGATTCAGCCACCTGAACTCTATCTATTCGAGCCGCACCAACCCGAACTTTGTGGCTTTGTGCCGAATACCTTCGTGGATATTACGCCGGTCTTCGAGCGGAAGCGGCGCGCTATGGAGGCGATAGCCGCGCAGAAGTATCTGTGGCAGTATTACACCGAGCAGGCGGAGCATCGCGCCTATCACGCCCGCCGTGTCTCGGGCAATCAAAGCGTCCGCTACGCTGAAGCGTTTCAGCGCGTTCTCCCACAGGTGGTGTCACAGTTATGACTAATCTCGATATGAGCCAGTTCGCGCGCTACGGTGTCGCGACGGTCTACGAGGCGGCGGGCCGCGTTGGGCTGATTGATATTCCGCTCCACCAGATTGTTCCCGGCAGCCGCGTTGCTGGCCTCGCGCGCACAGTCCGCTGCGGGCAGGCCGACAACCTGATGGTTCATGCTGTGCTCGATCAGGTGCAGCCCGGCGAGGTGCTGGTGCTGACCATGCCGGAACCCGAGCCAGTCGCGCTGATTGGCGAGCTGCTGGCGACGCAGGCGCTGGTTCGCCAGGTCGCCGCGCTGCTGGTGGACGCCGCCGCGCGCGATAGCGAGGAGCTACGGGCGCTGGGTCTGCCGGTCTGGGCGCGCTGGATACGAGTACGTGGCGCGACCAAGACGCAGGTTGGCGCGATCAATGACCCGCTCATCGTCGGGGGCGCACGTATCGCCGCCGGGGATATCGTCGTGCTCGATGGCGATGGTGCGTGCGTCGTCGCGGCGGAGCGGGCGGAGCAGGTGCTGGTGGCGTCAGAGGAGCGCCAGGCCCGCGAGGCTGCCCTGAGGGCGAAACTGGAGCAGGGGGCGCTCTCCTACGACCTCCACGGCCTGCGAGCAGTGGTCGAAGCCCGGGCAGAGCGGCAGGAATAAACAGCCTGCCATGGTGTCTGCTTGATGATTGCCAGGCGAAGGCCGCGATGCTATTCTTGGCAGCACATGGCGTGTATGGTTGTGTTTGTCACACTTGTCATTTCGGTATTCTTGAGCAAGTGAGATGTCTCTATGAAAGCTGTACGGTTGCATCAGTATGGGCAGCTTCCGGTGGTCGAAGAAGTCGATGAGCCGAAGATTGCCTCTCCCTTCGACGTGATCGTGCGCGTCGGCGGCGCAGGTCTCTGTCGGACCGATCTGCATATTATCGAGGGCCAGTTCAAGACGCGCGAACAGGCCAACTTGCAGCTTCCCTATACGCTGGGCCACGAGAACGCCGGATGGGTCGCGGCGGTCGGCTCGGCGGTCAGCAACGTGAGCGCGGGCGACGCGGTCATTGTCTATCCACAGGTCAGCTGTGGCCTCTGCCAGGCGTGCCGCGCGGGCGACGACATGCGCTGCGTGCGGGCCGTCTTTCCCGGTATGGATGCTAACGGCGGGATGGCCGAGTTTCTGCTCACACATGCCCGTTCGATGATCAAGTTGGAGCCGGGCCTGGCGCCCCAGGATGTCGCCGCGCTGGCGGACGCGGGTATTACCGCCTATCACGCCGTCAAGAAGGCCGCATCCCGGCTCTACCCCGGCACGAAAGTCGTCGTTATTGGCGCGGGCGGGCTGGGCCACATCGGCATTCAGTGCCTCAAGGCGCTGACGCCCGCACAGATTATCGTAGTTGACCGCTCGCCCGAGGCGTGGTGGCGCTGACCACACCATCGTCGCCGACGGCACACATGTCGCGCACGTGCTGGATATCACCGACGGGCGCGGGGCTGAGGTCATCGTCGATTTCGTCGGCGAGGGAAGCGCCATCGCCGATGGGATCAGCATGCTGCGCCGCGCGGGCAGCTACTATCTTGTCGGCTACGGCGGCCAACTACAGGTCCCAACCGGCTATATCGTCTCGAACGAGATCCAGTTCGTCGGCAATCTGGTCGGCACGTACAACGATCTCGTCGAGCTCATGGCGCTGACCACCGAGGGCAAAGTCACGCTGCATACAGTCACCTATCCTCTCGCGGCGGCCAGCGACGCAATCCATGACCTGGAGATGGGCCGGATACGTGGCCGTGGCATCTTGATTCCCTGAGCGGCATCGCGCGGGATTCCCGGAAGGAGCGGCGATCACCATGGATACATCGGCCAACACGTCGGAGACATACACGGTCAGAGACGCCACGGTGGCGCTGCTGCGTTCGCTGGGGATGACGACTATCTTTGGCAATCCCGGCTCGACCGAGCTGGCGTTCTTCAAAGACTGGCCGGACGATTTCCGCTATATCCTCGCGCTTCAGGAATCCTGCGCCGTCGCCATGGCCGATGGCTACGCGCAGAGCACGCGCAACGCGGCCTTCGTCAATCTGCACTCGGCGGCGGGCGTGGGCCACGCGCTCGGCAGCGTCTTCACCTCCTTTCGCAACCAGACGCCGCTGGTCATCACGGCAGGGCAGCAGACCCGCGCGATGCAGCCGACGGAGCCGTTTCTCTGGGCCACCGACGCGACCACCTTCCCCAAGCCCTATGTGAAATGGAGCTGCGAGCCAGCGCGCGCCCAGGATGTGCCCGCCGCCATTGCCCGCGCGTATTACGTCGCCATGCAGAAGCCCTGCGGCCCAACCTTCGTCTCGATCCCGGCGGATGACTGGGACTGCGCCGCCGAGCCGGTCGCGCCGCGCGCGGTGAGCTTCGAGTTCGCGTCCGATCCGGCTGCGCTCCAATGTGTCGCGGATGCGCTCAACGCCTGCGAATGTCCCGCGCTAGTTGTCGGGCCAGCCGTGGACCAGGATAACGCCTGGGATGCCGTTATCGCGCTGGCTGAGCGTTTGCAGGCGGCGGTCTGGGTCAGTCCCAAGGCCAGCCCCGGCGGCTTCCCCGAAGATCATCCGCTCTTTGCCGGATTTCTGCCGCCCGTGCGCCAGCTCGTAGCGGAAAAGCTCACCGGCTACGATGTGGTCGTCGTCCTCGGCGCGCCGGTCTTCACCTACCACGTGCATACCGAAGGGCCGTTCGTGCCAGAGAGGACGCGGCTCTACCAGATCATCGACGACCCGCAGGCGGCGGCATGGGCGCCGGTCGGGAGCAGCGTCCTGGCCACGATGCGCCTGGGCATCACGCAACTGCTCGAACGGGTCGCTCCAACGCGGCGACCTGTGCCGGATCGGCTACGCGCGCAGCCCTGTGAGGTGGAGGCGAGCGACCCCATCTCAGGCCCATTCGTGATGCAGACCATCGCCCGCACGATGTCGCCGGACGCCGTCGTGGTGATGGAGGCGCCATCGCACGAAAACGATGTCCACGCCTATCTGCCGATTCGGAGGAGCGCCAGCTTCTACACCAGCGCAAGCGGAGGGCTGGGCTACGGCCTGCCCGCCGCCACTGGTATCGCGCTGGCCGACCCCACCCGCCGCGTCATCGCGGTGCTCGGCGACGGGTCGTGCATGTACGCGATTCAGGGGCTGTGGTCCGCCGTGCAGCACCGATTGCCAGTGACCTTCGTCGTGTTGCACAACCAGGAATACGCCGCGCTCAAAGCCTTCGGCCAGATGTTCAATGTCGGCGGCTTCACGGGCGTCGATCTTCCTGGCATCGATATCGCGGCCCTCGCGAAAGGGTATGGCTGTCCCTCCCAGCGGATCAAGCGGGCCAGAGATCTCCCTGCTGCCCTGAGCGCATCGTTCTCCACCGACGGCCCCATGGTCCTCGATGTGATGGTCGGGTCGAGCGATTCGCCGCTGTTCTGAAGCGACAACGCTGTGGCATATGGTGTGCGAAGTGGCATAATGCGTTTGCCGACTGTTGGCAACCAACAGGCCGATGAGCGAACGACAAGGAGCCTCCCATGCCACATGTGCGACTTCCTGAGTTCTCCATGCATTACCACGAGCAGGGGGCCGGCCCTGAGCCTGTCGTCTTCGTCCACGGTTTTATCAGCACCCACTCATGGTGGCTGCCGACGCTGGAGCAGCTTTCTCAGAGCGAGTATCACGCCTACGCGGTAGACCTGCGCGCGTGCGGCGAGTCCGACCAGATCGCCACGGGGCATACCATCGCGCAGTATGCCGATGATCTGCACGCATTCGTGGAAGCGCTTGGGCTGGAGCGGTTCACGCTGGTGGGACACTCGCTCGGCGGCGGCATCTCGATGCAGTACGCGCTCAAGCATCAGGACCGGCTGAAAGCGCTGGTGCTGGTAGACCCGCTGGGGCCGAGTGGCACGACGCTCACTGCCGATGAAACGGCATGGGTGAACGCGCAGCAGGGCAACCCGGAAGGCGTCCGTCTGCTCGTGCTTGGCGCGTTTGCCACACCGCCCACAGGCGCCTATCTGGAGCGACTCGTCGCTGAGGGCGCGCGCTGGGACAGGCCGATCTATCTGGGCATGATGGACGACATGGCGGCGGTGCGTATCACGGACCAGCTCGGCGCGATCAGCGTGCCAACGCTGGTGACGTGGGGCGACAAAGACACCGTGATCCCGTTCCCCGCGATTGTCGAGGCATTCACCGCGATTCCCAACTGCAGCCTGGAAGTCTGGCATGGAGTCGGCCATTCCGGGCCAATCGAGATTCCAGAGCGCTTCACCACGCTGCTGACGCGGTTCATGCGTGAGGCAATGGCGCCAAAGGAGACGGTCGGATCGTATCTATTTGGCGGCATGCCGTTCATCGTTTTTTAACACATTCTTAATCTTGCTCCGGTATCGTCTATGAGGCGACATAGAGCGGCGTGAGTAGCGCGGCTCTTTATGCCGCTCTCCAGCATCGTTGGCGGGGTGGCGCGCTGTGCGTCATGCCCCTAGTGCCCGCGTTGCCAAGAAAGGATATTCATCCGTGAAGCCTTCCACGGCGTATCTCATCGGCGGCATCATTGCTCTGGTCTGCGTCGCGCTCGGAATCTACTACCTTATCCCTGGCATCAATCACGTCCTCGCCGATCCACCGCAGGCGCAGCATATCAAACACACCCTCGTCTTCTTCGCTCTGGCCATCGTCGCCCTCATCGGCGCGCGATTCGCCGCCAACTCCAAAGCTTCGTAGTTGTTGTCGTTGCTATCAGCGTCGATAGTCAGTCGCTTGCCAGCTTAAAGGATTGCCCTGATGGATCCTGTGCGTGTCGTGCTGCTGGCCCTGCTGCAGGGCGTTGCCGAGCTTTTCCCCGTCAGCAGCCTTGGCCATACCGTCATCATCCCAGGTCTGTTGGGTTGGGGCGACCTGCTCCGCAGCGACACATTTCTGCCGCTCGTCGTTACGCTCCATCTGGGCACCGCGCTGGCGCTGCTGACATTCTTCTGGCGCGACTGGGTGAATCTGCTACGCGGCGGGGTGAAGGTGCTCATCGCGGGAAAATTCACCCCGGATGTCGATCCGCATGGCTATGGGCGCCAGCTGGCTCTGGTGATTGTCGGGACGCTGCCTGCCGGTCTCATTGGCGTGCTTTTCCAGACCAAACTGGAGGCGCTCTTTGGCGCGCCCATTCTGGCGGCGGCGTTTCTCTGCATGAATGGCGCGGTGCTGCTCGCCGCGGAGCGCCTGACCCGACGCCAGCGTTTGCTCCACGCGCAGTCCATCAACAAGAGTGGCGTAACCCTGGGGGCGACCGCGCTGCAAGGTGGCGCCTACAGCTCACCTGAAGACGTCACTCGCGCGGCGGACGACGCCGAGTTCGATCAATCGCTACACGAGATGAGCTTTGTGCAGGCGGCGCTGATTGGCCTGGCGCAGTCGTTCGCGCTCTTCCCCGGTATCTCGCGCTCCGGCGTAACGATGGTCGCCGGAATGAGCATTGGGCTGAGCCATGAGTCGGCGGCGCGCTTCTCGTTCCTGCTGGCCACACCAATCATCCTGGCGGCTGGCCTGCTCGAGATCCCCAAGCTCTTCGGCGCGGGTACGCAGATACTGGCGCTGGCGCTCATCGGCGGCGTGATCGCGGGCGTCGCGGCGTATCTCTCGGTGCGCTTCCTCATGCGCTACTTCGAGACGAAATCGCTCGACCCCTTCGCCTACTACTGCCTGGGCGCGGGCCTGCTGGCGTTCGGCTTCTTCCTGGCCCAATACCTCGGCCTGCTCCCCTGAGTCGTTGTGACGGGGAATCGCTTGTGCGAAGATGGATGCTGGATGCTGAAATGCGGGTCGCACCGGAGGTTCCCCATGTCCGACTATGGCCAGCCGCTCCAATTCGGCTATTTTCTGATTCCCGACGCCAGCGATATCGCTGGACTAATGCGCCTAGCACGTCAGGTGGATGATCTTGGCTTTGATCTGATTGGCATCCAGGACCATCCCTATCAACGCCGCTTTCTCGATACGTGGACGCTGATGGCGGCGATTTTAGCGCAGACGCGGCGCGTTCGCGTCTTCCCGGATGTCGCGAGTCTGCCGCTCCGCCCGCCCGCTGTTCTGGCGAAGGCAGCCGCCTCGCTCGATCTGCTGAGTAGCGGCCGCTTTGAGCTGGGGCTGGGCGCGGGCGCTTTCTGGGATGCCATCGCAGCGATGGGTGGCCCACGGCGGAGTCCGCGCGAGGCGCTTGCGGCGCTGGAAGAGGCGATCACGGTGCTGCGGCTGATGTGGAGCGACCAGCGGGGCGTCCGATTCACCGGGCAATACTATTCGCTGGCGGGAGGCCATCCTGGGCCACAGCCTGCCCACCCCATCAGCATCTGGATTGGCGCGTCTGGCCCGAAGATGCTCGATCTGATCGGGCGCAAGGCCGATGGCTGGGTTCCGTCGTCCGCCTATGTGACGCCGGAGCGTCTGCTCGCGTTGCGGCGGATGATTGATGAGGGCATCCAGAGCGCCGGGCGCGACCCCGCCGCCGTACGCCGCATCTATAACGTGATGGGCCGCATCAGCGATGGCCCCTCCGGCGGCTTTCTCGATGGACCAGTGGAGCAATGGGTGGACGAGTTGACCGCGCTAACCATCGAGCAGGGTATGGACACCTACGTCTTCGCCCCGACTGGGGACCCCGCCGAGCAGATCATGCGCTTCGCCAACGAGGTGATTCCAGTGGTGCGCGAACAGGTGGCCAGTGCGCGGGCGGCCAATGTTACACGAAGCGAGTGACCACGAAGGCGTAGGTCGCGCGTTCACAATGGGAGGTAGAGGCCAAGAAACTCGCTTGGGCCGAGAATTGGAATGTCTCGAAATGGATTCAGCACAAGCAGGTCTTTATCCCCGCTCAGAATACACGTCGCATGCCCATCTATCGCCGTCTCCAGCACATGATTATCTTTAGGATCACGGCAGGCAGTTATCTGTTCGGTTGTCACGACGAACTCAGCCATGGCAAGATATGCCGCGAGGAATTCGTCTCTCAGGCTTTCGCTTATATAACGAGCTAACTTGGGGCCCAAGAGAACGTCTCTCAGTTCGCTGGCAAGATCAGGAGTGGTCAGTAATCTTCCTGCATGACGCGCATAGGTAAATGCACGGCCAGGAGTGCTCTGAGGAAACATCACAGCACTCACCAGCACATTTGTATCGCAAACGACACGCAACTCCTGCGGTGGAATGTTGTCCACGACCTCAGGCGTCGTCACGGAGCAACTCCTCAAGAAGTTCCAGTGTGAGTCCCGCTTCCTGCGCGTGCTTGCTGATATCCTCGATGATGTCGTCCAGTGGGCGCGGTGGCTGGAGCTTCGCCAGTAACTGCAGGCTCACAAGCGTTTCGAGTTTCAGTTGATCCGCAGGCGATGCGCGTCGAAATGCCTCGGCAGCCTCTGGGGTTACTCGAAGAGTAATTTCTTCTGTTGTCATTGAACCAATCTTTCGGCATGCGAATGGTCTGTTGTTGAGTGACATCAGTATCTCACACTCAGCGGCGATGTAGCAGCCGCGCTCTCGCCCATTACACGAAGCGAGTGACCACGAAGGCGAAGGTCGCCCCGAGCACCGTCAGCAGCAGCGTGCTTGGTGTGCTGCGCTCACTATGCGCCTCGGGCAGGATGTCGCTGGCGCCGATGTAGAGCAGGAAGCCCGCGAAGAACCCCAGGTAGATCGGCAGCCAGGCCGCGGGAATCGCGAAGAGCAGCGTCGAGAGCGCGCCCAGCACGGGGGCGGCGGCGTCCACCAGCAAGAGACCAAAGGCGCGGCGATTGGTATTGCGGTTGATCAGCATCAGCGTGACCGTATTCAGCCCGTCGGAGAAGTCATGAGCGACGACCGCGATGGCCACGACGATGCCCACTGCCGCGTTGACCTGAAAGCCCAGGCCGATGCCCACGCCGTCGAGAAAGCTGTGGCCCGAGAGCGCCAGCGCCGAGAGCAGCCCAACGGTCGGATGCTTGTTGTCGGTATATTCCTCAGTGTTGCCACGGTGGATAAGCATGCTCTTTTCGGCAATGTGGAACAGGAGAAAGCCGCCCACCAGCGCCAGCATCGGAATAACGCTGTTGATATTTTGCTCGTGGACCTGCGCGAAGATTTCGGGGAGCAGATCGAAGGCGACCAGCCCCACCAGCACGCCTGCCGTGAACCCCATGATGAGGTGCAGACGTTTGCTGTGGCGTAGCGCGAAGAGGCCGCCGAAGAGTGTCGAGAAGAATGTGCTGAGCGATACCAGCGCCGCGATCATGCGATTACCCCTTCACCGCCGCCCATGCCAGTCGCCAGCGCGCATGCCGGACACTGCCCGCGCAGCATGATATCGTGTTGCTCCAGTCGGAATCCCGTCGCCTGCGCCAACTGCGTCAACGCCACCTCCACCGCCTCGCACGAGACTTCCAGCGTCGCGTGGCACGACCGGCAGAAGAAGTGATGGTGATGCTCGTGCGCGGTGCAGAGCGCGTAGTGGCGCCCGCGTGTCTCGCAGCCGGGCAGCGCCGCCCCGTCGTCGGGCGTCTCGCTCACCAGGCCAAGCTCCACTAGCAGCGCCAGCACGCGATAGGTGGAAGCGACACTCGCGCCCGCCCGCTCGGCCACGTCCTGCGCCGTCAGCGGCCCCGACGCCTCGCGTAACGCATCCAGCACGCGGCGACGCGGCTCCGTCAGCCGGTAGCCCGCATCCTCCAGCGGATTGCCCATAAGATACTGCCTCTTCGTTATTGAGAATATTCTCATTGAGAACGTTCTCAATAGTAGCACGGATACACCATCGCCCGCAAGAGCGGTATGCGCCAAAAAACAGGTAGCTTAGTGGACACCGTCTCATAGGTAGAGATGATCCACGGCACGACCGAGGATGGCGGCAGGCAGATTATTCTGTGCAAGGAGAATGGATAACTATGAGGAAGCGATACCGAGGGAAACGAGAGCGGACGATATTTCGCGCGCTGCTGGCCGTGGTTCTGTTAGCGCTTGCCGCCTGCGGAGCGCCCGGCTTATCATCGACCAGCCAGGCTGGCGCCAGTCCGACGGCGACGCTGCCCGCCAAGTGGCACGGCGTTGACCCTCGCAAAGGTATGCCAACCGTCACCCCGCCTGCCCGTCTCTCGCCGCGTCCGCTGCCCGCCTTCAGCGATCCGCGCGTCGCCTACATTGGCCCCGACTCGCTGCTGCATGTCGTCAGCCTGGACGGCAGGACGAACCTGGCTGGCACGCCCATTCCACTCGCGGGATTCCCCGAAGAAGGTATCTGGTCCGCTGGTACGTCGCCCGATGGCAGGCAACTCGCCTATTATGAATATACGCAGGTGACGACGATAGACGCTGCGTCGGGTGTGCGCAGCAGCACTGATATGGTGGGCGTTGGCGATTCTGAGATCAGTTGGTCTCCTGGTCAGCAATACATTGCGTTCCGTGGCTCAGGCGCTATTATCTGTGCTAATCTGGCGACCAGGACGTTCTTCTATACTCCGCAGGATACGACATCGCTCGCCAAAATTCCGCCGTTGGATGGCCCCTTCGGCTGGATCGACGCGACCCATGTCGCCATCATGCAACTTCCAGACAGATCAGGCACGCCGGGGACGCACGCCCTTGCCACGCCCGCTCCCAGCGCGGGAACGTGGGTCAAACTGTCGAGCCTTGATGTCGCTACCAATCAGGTGCGGCCAATCGCCACGTTGCGCGGCTATGGCTACCTGGGAACCTTCAGCGTGCTGCCCGGTGGCCATTGGACGCTCTTCGTCGATGAGCAAAGCGAGCAGGACTCGGTGACGCCATTTACGCCGCTGGCCGCGCTCATCAACAACACGACGGGCGCAGTGACACCTCTCCACCATCTGACGACGCTTCTTCCGCAGAATAACACCTCCTCGCTGCTCTGGCGTCCTGGCACTACCCAGGCCATCGCCGTCGGCGACTTCGGTCCAGGTCAATCGCCCTATATGCTGATCGATGCGCTGCATGATACCGCGATGCCCATCATGCTGCCCGGCACGCCCGAAGCGTGGTCGCCCGACGGCTCGACGCTGATCGTGGCCAGTAGCTCGCAAGGCATCAACGAGGATGCCGCTGGCTGGGGCGATGTTGGCAGCGTAGGCGCGGGGCCGTTCACGCTCAAGGCAGTGCACGTTGGCCTGGATGGCGGCGTATCATCGGGCGTCACGCTGACCACCTCGGCAATGGACATCCCGCTGCTGGGCTTCGTCCATACCGCCTGAATCGGGCGCTCTCGCATCTCCTGCTCCCCGTTGGCTATGCTCTGATGTGACGAAGAGGAGGTGGCGACGATGGCGGACGAGCAGGAGCAGGGACACGGGCAGCCAGATACTCCGCGCGAGGCGAGGCTGGAGGTGCGGCCCGCGCGCCCGGAGGACCGCGACGCCGTGCTGGCGTTCTGCGCGCACACTTGGAGCGATGGCGACTACATCGAATACGTCTGGGATGACTGGCTCAAGGAAGACGGCAAAGGCGTCCTGCTGGTGGGATTGCTCGACGGCCAGCCGGTCGGCATCAGCCACGTGGCGATGATCTCGGATGACGAGGCGTGGCTGGAGGGTATTCGTGTTGATCCGGCCCACCAGCGCGAGGGCTTCGGGCGTATCCTGACCTCGCGCTCGCTTGTCGCCGCCCGCGAGCATGGGGCAGCCGTCGCCCGGCTCATCACCTCATCCGAGAATGAGGCGTCGCAGGGGATGTTCGCCCGCTTCGGCTTCGTCCGTGTGGCGGAGATGGTGCGGTTTCGCGGGCCAGCGCTCGCCCAGAATGACGCCGTAGAGGTTACCACACTGGCGCGCCCCGGCCCCGACGACTTCGAGCGGATCTGGGAATGGCTGGTGCAGTCGAATCTCGCGCCGCTGACCGGTGGGCTGGAATACGCCGACTGGCAGGCGCGCGCGCTGACCGAGCCGCTGCTGCGCGGCTATCTGGCGGCGGGCCAGGTACGGCTGATCGAGGAGTGGGACGCGATTCAGGCGCTGGCGATCCCTGTTCCGACCGCGCCGGAGTGGGAGAGCACGCCAACCCTCGCCGTGCGCTACATCGATGGCCTGGCCGACGCCATCGGACGGCTGGCGCTCTCGCTGCGCGTCGAGGCGGCCTCCGCAGGGTACGCACGGGTCGAACTCTGGCTGCCCGACCTGCTGATTCTGCGCGACGCGATGGCTGGCGCGGGCTACGAGGGAGACGACGAGGTCATGCTGGTCCTCGCCCGCGAATTATGAGCGGAGGCCCGAACAATGAAGCGTCGTGTGGTGGGGTTCGCGCTCAATGCGCTCTTGCGCGCCAGCATCGTCGCCTTCCTCGTGGATACGCTGCGCCATCCGCACGACCCGCGCTACGAAGGCAAGGCGATCCCGATCCGCAATCTGGTGGTGGTGGGCAGCCTCAGCCTCACCTTCCCGCTGCTCTACCTCTGGCAGCGTCGCCCCAATCGGCGACCAGACAGACGCCTGGGCTGGCGGCGCTATCCCGTCTTGTCGGATGATCTCTTCCTCTCGATCTTCTGGCTCGATATGGCGGGCAACTTCTTCGATCTCTATGACCGCTACAAACACTTCGACCTCATTCCCCATGCCCACGGCACAGGCGCGCTGGGCGCGGTGCTGCTGAACGCGTTCAGGATGCAGCCGCTGGCCGCCTTTGGTGTCGCCAACGGTATCCATGGCCTGCTGGAGGCGCAAGAAATCTTCACCGACGTCTTCTTCGGCACGCACAATGTGCGCGGGGCGTGGGATAGCATCGGCGACCTGGGCGCGGGCCTGATAGGAACCTCCACCTATATCGCCATATCAGATGCGTTCTGGCCCAGCGCTTCCTCCCGAACAGACGCCGTGCGTAAATAGCGGCTCGCGTGACTTCTCTATGGAACGAGAATCAGCTTGCGACGGGCAGTGGCGGCCTGTAGCTCCCACGCCTCGCCCGCGCGAGCAAGCGGCAACGTCTCCCGGTCCACGGTGCAGCGCCCGGCGGCGGCATGGGCGAGTATCGAACTCAGCGCCTCGGCTTTCTGCTCGTGGGTCAGGGCGTTGTTGGTATAGCCAATGATATTGTGCAGCCTGCTGCGGATGGTGGCTGAGTCGAAGCGCGCGGTGGGGCCAGAGGCGGAGCCGAAGTTGACCAGCCGCCCCTCAAAGCCGAGCGCGCGCGCCGCCGCCTCGGCGGGCAGCCCCCAGACCGGATCGATCACGAGATGTAAGGGGCCGTCGCAGGCCGCCACGATACGGCGGTGGATGTCGTCCACGTCGTCGCCGGTCAGATCGACGGTGGCGTCGGCGCCACGAGTGAGCGCGCGCGCCAGCGCCGCCTGATCGCGTGAGGCGGCAATGACACGTCCCGCGCCGAGCAGCCGCGCTGCCTGGACGGCCACCTGACCGACCGCGCCACTCGCCCCCAGCACCAGCACCTGCTCGCCCGGTTGGAGCTTGCCGCGCCAGGTCAGCGACATCCAGGCGGCGATGGCGGAGAGTCCGAGCGCCGCCACCAGGTCATCGTCAACGCCATCGGGAAGCGCGAGCAGCGCCGTCTCCTCGACGACGCAGTAGGTCGCCATGCTGCCGTCGCCCGGCTTCATGCCCGCGTCACAGGAGAACCATACCCGCTGGCCAGACGCGAACCCTTCGGCCTCCACCACCACACCGACGCCCTGCACGCCGGGTATGTAGGGGAGCTGCGGCGGGCCAAAATACGAGCGGCCCGTCGCGCAGAGCAGATCGAGTGGGCTGATGGGCGCCGCCGTGACGCGCACCAGCGCCTGCCCGGCCCCCCGGCGCGGGACAGGATGCCGCCGATGCTCGGGAGGGACGGCATGCTGATGAATGACTGCCGCGGCCATCTCGGAATCCGGCATAGTCTCCCCTCCCTCTGCATCGCGGCGTATCACGCGCTGGAACCACCTCAATGCTGCTCTCCAGTAGGAATGTCAACCTGCCGGGAATAGGTGTAGGGGTTCTCGATGACCACAACCTCGGGCTTTTCGGGATACATCGTCTCGTTCCAGGCTTTTTCGCCAATCTGCGAGTAGGCGTACTCGACGGTGGCCGCCACAGCCTGCTTTGCCCGCGCCAGATCGACGCCGCGCAGGCGATGGTCGAACTTGACGACGTTGCCATCCACCACCACCGTATGCACGTCGCCGCGTCCCGCCTGGAAGACGACATGCCCGTAGGGGTGGATGATGGGGAACATCGCGGGCGAGTCGTCGTTCTTGATGAGGACGAGATCGGCCTTCTTGCCTGGGGTGATGCTGCCAATCAGGTCGCTCATGCCCAGCGCCGACGCGCCGCCCATCGTCGCCCAGTTGACCACATGCTCGGCGCGCAGAAAGTTGTGGGTGATCGTCTCGTTGGTCTTATGCGCCTCCAGGTGGGTGCGTGCGCGGTCGGCGTCGAGCGTCGCGCGCATCGCCGAGAAGAGGTCGGCGCTCCACCAGACGCTCGTATCCATCGAGAGCGAGACGGGGATGTTATATTTCCGCAGCTCCCAGGTCGTCGGATACCCCTGCCCGCAGCTATCCTCGCTCTCAGCCGAGATGGATGTGTGCGCGCCAGCGGCGGCGATCCGGTGGTAGGAGTCTTCGGAGAGCGTCGAGGCGTGGACGCAGATGGTGGATGGCGTCAGGAAGCCGTTGTCAGACATTTGCTGGATGCCGACATCGTTGGTCGCGCCCCAGACGCCCGCGTGGGTCGTCACCGGCAGGTTGAAATCACGCGCCGCCTCGAATGCGCCCCGCTCTGGAAAAGCGGGATCGCCCGTCACGTCGAAGGCGATCTGCATGCGCAGCATATCGCCCTTGCCGTCGATGCGCCGCTTGATGAAATCGGCGAATTGGGGTGTGCGTGTCCACTCCCATGCCCCCTGCTGGATGTTGCCATAGGCGAGGACGAAGCGGCCGGGGACCGATTCGAGCGCGTCGACGGCGGCGTCCGCATGCTGGGTCGTCTGCAGGCCATGCGACCAGTCAACCGTCGTCGTGACGCCTGAGTCGATGGCCTCGATGGCGGACAGCAGGTTGCCCGCGTAGATATCTTCGGGACGGAAGATCTTGCCGAAGCTGAGGTAGTAGAAGACGAAGTAGTTGGTCAGCGTCCAGTCCGCGCCGAAGCCGCGCAGCGCCGTCTGCCACATGTGGCGGTGGGTATCGACCATGCCGGGCATCAGGATGCCATCGGAGGCGTCGATCTCCACCGTACCGTCGGGGACGGTCAGTTGCTTGCCAACGGCGGCGATACGATTGTTGACGACGAGAACATCCCCCCCGGTCAAGACGCCAAGGGAAGGATCCATGGTCAGGACGGTGGCGTTACGAAACACTACAGGACGGCCGGGGGTGAAATCATCGGCGCTAGGGGCGGGGTTTTGGCTCATTTGGCTCATGCTGCTCACCTCGTTGTTCCTGGCGCGCAGGATACGAGGCGGTGGCAATGCCAGACCTTCAGCGCCGACTGCGGGGGCTGGTGGCCCGGCTGCTCTGCCAGCGTCCTGTTCGCCAAATTGCCCATCCACATCGAAACGGAGAGCCGCGTTGTCCGCATAGCGGACACTCGTCCGCTAGAATGCTACACGACGGCTCAGGCAGTGTCAAGGGGTGATATGTGGGTGTGAAGCGCATAGCTCGCTAGACATGCATGCCCGGTTCCGGTATGCTCACACTAGCATAGAATGGCGGCGCGCTCTCACGATGCCGCGATGCGCCGAGATGCACAGGGAGAAGTCATGCGCAGCCAGACGGGTCCGGATTTCATCGAGGCGCTGGCGCGGGGGCTGGATGTCATCCGCGCCTTCGCGCCCAATCGCCCGGCGATGAGCCTCAGCGAGGTAGCCGCCGCCGCGGGACTCGCCCGCCCAACGGCGCGCCGCATCCTGCTGACGCTCGAAGAGCTGGGCTACATCCGCGCCGACAACGGCACGTTCGCGTTGACGCCCCGTGTGCTCGAGCTGGGGATGGCCTACATCGGCGCCACCAGCATCTGGGAGCTCGCCCGCCCGCACATGGAGCGGCTGGTCGCCCGGACCGGCGAATCGTCGTCGCTGGCGCAGCTCGATGGGTCCGACATCGTCTATGTAGCGCGGGTGGCTGTGCCGAAGATCATCACGCTCGCAGTCACCATCGGCACGCGCTTCCCGGCGCTCCAGACCTCGCTGGGAAAGGTGCTACTGGCGGCGCTCCCGCATGACGAGATGGAGCGGACGCTGGCGCAGCCGGGCCGGTCGGGCATCACGCCGCGCTGGAATCCCTCCGCCGAGGAGCGCGACCGCGCGCTGCGTGAGGTGTGCGCGCGTGGCTGGTCGCTCACCGATGAGCAGCTAGCGCGCGGCATCCGTTCGATTGGCGCGCCCGTCTACGACCGGCCTGGCCATGTGGCCGCCGCGCTCAACGTCAGCACGCACGCCGCCGAGACCAACATCGAGACCCTCACCGAGACCTACCTGCCGCTGCTGCTGAAGACCGCCGAGGCCATCAGCGCCGACTGGATGCTCCACCAGAGCCGCCCGGAGATGACCATCGCCGCCAGATCGTAGCGGCCCCCTCCCGGCCTTGCTGCGCTCGGCCACCCTCCCCCAGCTGACGCTGGGAGAGGGGCAGGTCGACTAACGTGCCAGATGGCGACAACGCTGGTTCTGGCTCTGGTCCCCCCTCTCCCTGTAAGGGGGAGGGATTAGGCGACCAATGCGGCGGATGGCAACGTCCGTCAGACCCGGAGGCCACAGTGGTCGCCTTACGGCCCCTCCCTTTTAGGGGAGGGGGTAGGGGGAGAGGGCCGGGGCGAGCGGTTCCACGACGACGAAGGAGCTACACACATGAAGAGCGGGGCGGCGCTGACACGCGCGCCGGGGCGGTACGAGCAGGCGAAGGAGTATCCACTGGCGCGCAAAGAGGCGCCGGGCGAGCGGATCGAGTGGCGCGTGGGCGAGAAGCGCATGCGGCTCTCCGCCGACAAGACGACGCTGGACTACAATAGCTGGCTGACGCTGGAGGGCATCCCGGCGGAGGTCTACCGCTAGCGGCTGGGCAACCGCTCCGCCCTCGAATGGGTCATCGACCAGTACCACATCAGCACCAATAGCCGCAGCGGCATCACCAGCGATCCCAACCGCCCCGACGACCCGCAATACATCGTCCGCCTCATCGGCCAGGTGGTCACGGTCAGCGTCGAGACGGTGCGCCTGGTGGATGCGCTGGCGCAGGTAACGCTGGTGGACCCCCTCCCCTGACCCCTCCCCCTTGCAGGGAGAGGGGGACTATGGGGCGAGTGGTGGTGGCGAGTGGGGGACACCCCCTCCCCTGCCCCTCCCCTAAAGGGAGAGGGGGACTCTGCTGAGCGTTCATGGCGTTCCGGCAAGTATCCAAAGCGTCCGTCCTGTACTATCATAGTCAGCAATCGCAACAGTACAATCAGTCCCTCTCCCAGCGTCAGCTGGGGGAGGGTGGCCGAGCGCAGCAAGGCCGGGAGGGGGGCCGCATCCATGCCACCTGATGAGCGCCCCAACAATACAGGCATCGTTCGAGGGCTGCCCGTAAAACGGGTCAAGCAGGAGCGCGCCAGAGTCTTACGCCAGACGATGACGCCCGCTGAGAAGTGCCTGTGGAGCCAGCTACGCGCCCATCGGTTCGATGGCATGCACTGGCGACGTCAGCAGGTGATCGCTGGCTTCATTGTTGATTTCTACTGCGCCGCCGCTCACCTCGTGGTCGAATTGGATGGTCCAATTCACGCAGCCCAGGCAGACTACGACGCGGCACGTGACCGGGCACTCGCCGCACACAACGTGCGCATCCTGCGTTTCACCAATCGCGAGGTCAACGACGAATTGGATCGTGTCCTCATGAGTATTCGCGATGCGGGGCGGAACCCCCTCCCCCGCCCCCTCCCCCTTGCAGGGAGAGGGGGAACTCTGCCGAGCGTTCACGGCGTTTCGGCTAGCATCCAAAACTTTCGATCAGTTCTTCCTGTGGCCATTCGTCACTTTGGCAGCCCAGGCCCTCTCCCTGCAGGGGGGAGGGTGGCCGAAGGCCGGGAGGGGGCCGTTGCCCCAGTGACAACATCCCAGGCGAAACCAGCGTATCAGGGGGTAAACAGCTTCCAGCGCCCCTCGGAGACGACAGCGACGGCGCCGTCCACGACTCGTATGGCGGTTTGATCGTCAATCGCGTACGTTGGCACGGGCGCCTGCACTTGTAGCCGCGCGGCCCACGTTTCCGCGTTGGCCAGGGAAGCGTCCGGGTGATCCGCGTGATCCAGGTGCGGAATCAGCGCAAAGTCCACCAGGCCCACGCCCCGAGCCGTGACTAACAGCCTGCTGATGTCTCCCTCAGGGGTGGCAAAAACTATGTCTTCCGAAATGAGCACCTCACCGCTGCCCCTGGCGATCCTGGGCGGATCGGGGTAGGTCTCGCTGAAGGTGGCGGCCGCCGCCATGCTCCCGGCGCTCACCCCCACGTAGACCGACTCGCGCGGCAGCGAGGGCAAGAGGTTGGCCAGTCCCGATTGTCGCATCCAGTGGGAGAGATACAGGGGATCGCCGCCCCATACCAGCAGCGCGTCCGTCTCCTGGACCGTGGGGATCCAGGCTTCCTCATCGATGCTGGGCAACGCGGTCAGCTCCAGCACGCCCAACGACTTCCACCCCAATCCGCACAAGGGGCCGGATTCTCCGCGGATCAGCCGGGCGGCCCCGGCGGCGCCGCCAGGGAAGGGGTAGATCGCGGTGGGAATGACGAGGGCGCTGGACTCGGCAATCGGTTTGCCCAGCAACTCAACCAGCGCGTTCTCGATGCTGGCGTTCTTGATGCCAGAGGAAGTAAGAAGTAACCTCACGATGCTCTCCTGGTCTCTTAGAGTTCCTAGCAAAACCGCATGAATGCCGCGACATTCTTAGCCGCGGCATTCATGCCGCGAAGGTGGCCTACTCCCACCTTTGCCACTCGGACATGACCGTTTTGTTCGGCGTTCTTACTAATCACTGCACGCACAGATCACTGCACGCACAGATCACTGCACGCACAGATCACTGCACGCACAGATCACTGCACGCACGGCCGACAGTCTTCCCTGCTCGATTGAGTAGAGTACAGACACTGGCCCCATAGAGTCTCGAAACTGTCTGTTTTTGCCCTTAATCGGCAACCCCCACAGCTGAGCATACGCCCTGGAGGTCAAGTGGCCCTCGCCGGGTCATGCCGCGGCTCTCCCAGGATAGCATGCGGACTCTCAAGAAGCTTCTCCTATCTTGCTCTTTTGCAGTCTCAGACTCCCCTAATGCCCTTCCAAGCACGCTGATAAAGCCTGACTTGCGGGAGAGATTGGTGATAGAGTCGAGCGGAAAAGAGCAACATAGGAGAAGTCTATTCCCCTCTTGTATGCTATAGTGCCTGTTGCCTCTCATCTCTCGGCCGGGCGGAGTCGGCTGGACGCGCCTGGCGTCTCCCCGTGCTTCCCACTGGTTTCCAGGAGAGAAATCATGCCAACTCGCGCGGAGATTCTGGACACCCTTGCGGCGTCGCAGACGCAGGTTCTGGCGTTTTTTCAAGGGCTGAGCCAGCAAGATCTGGAGCGCCCGGCAACGGCGAGTGACGTGCCCGGAGCAGCTCCGTGGTGCGCCAGGGATCATTTTGCTCACCTGGTGAAAAACGAGCGCAACATCCAGCACTTGCTGCGCCGTGCTCTCGCCGGGGAGCCGCGTGACGTTTTCTTACGCGGTCAATACCCGGAGGGAATGCCGCTGCCGGGCATTCTGGGCGATTGGGACGCGCTAACCCCGGAGGAGCAGGAGCGGCTGGAGCTGGCCGTCGCCCAACTCAATCAAACCTACGTGAACGCGCACCATGATGACACACTGGAGATGCTGGTAGCGGAGTTCCTGGCGGCGCGGCAGGACACCGTGGACCTCCTGCGCCAGTTCACGGATGAGCAGCTGGCCGCTCCGGTGCCCACGGTCGTTGGTGAGGCGACCGTCGGCGATATCTTTGCTGGGAGAGCGGGGCATGCGACCGAGCACATCACCCTGATCGAGGAAGGATTGCGTCAGGGCGTGTAGACGGGTTGCACCCTTTCTTCGCCGGTCGGCAATGTCTTGACCAGGTGTCCAAAGGGCCACGGATGACTCACGGCAGGTTAGGTTCTTGCAAGAACTGGGCTGGCGTGCGGATAGGAATACCGTCATACCGCCCAAGGATTATGAGATCATTGTCACCACTGACGATCACATTCGCTCCGCCACTGACCGCCAACTCGAGGACAAAATTATCTTTGGGATCACGGACGACGACCAATTGAACTGTGATCGTCGTCAATGTCCCCTCCAACGTGAGTTTGCCCAGGAACTGGCTCCGCTCGGCAGGCGTGATGTAGGGCGCCAGCTTAGGATAATTCAGCACCCGATCCAACTCGCTCAAGAGTGCCAGCGAGGTGAGCACCTTACCGTGGTCAAGCGCGTAGTCTAGCGCCTGGCGTGGGATCGAAGTCGGGAGCAGCAGAGCGCTGACCAGGGTATTGGTATCGAAAACCACGCGGCGCGCAGGCGCGATGCTCATGGAGTGCGTTCAGTGTCGTCGGCGTTGTCAGCCTCGTCGATCTCTGCGAGGATCTCCCGGAGGCGTTCCTCGGTCAGTCCGCGCTCCTGGGCATTCTGGCCAATGGTGTCCATCACCTCCCGCAGCGATAGCGTGGAATGCGCTGCCTCAAGGAGTTGCAGACTGACCAGCGCGGCGAGCTTACGTTGTACTTCAGGGGAGGCGTTCTCATAGATGCGCGCCGCTTCTTCATCGACCTGAAGAGTAATTGATGCGGTCGTCATGGCTGTTTATCCCTTGCTTGTTCAAGTGGCGCTTTCGACGGTGTTCAGTGTAGCACAGATGTGCTGGGAACCGGTCTGCGGGCGAGGGAGAGAAGCATGTGGTCGTATTGCATGGGGCGGCGACCACTTGACAGCGCACCCTCCAGCGGCTAGGATTTCTAGCGGACAGTTGTCCGTAGAGCGGACACGCGCAGCGCTGGAGCAAAGCCGATGTCAGAGCCGAAAGATAGCAGGCAGGATAGGCAGGATAGGCAGGATAGGCGCAAACCAGGCCCGCTCGACGGCCTGCTCATCGCCGATTTCTCGCGGGTGCTCGCTGGCCCTTACTGCACAATGCTGCTCGGCGACCTCGGCGCGACCGTCGTCAAAGTCGAAAGCCCAACCGGCGACGATACCCGCACCTGGGTACCGCCCGTCCGCGACGGCGTCTCGACCTACTATCTGGCCATCAATCGCAATAAGCGGTCGGTCGTCCTCGACTTCAAAGATACGGAAGATCTGCGGCTGGCGCAGGAACTTGCCGACCGCGCCGATATCTTCATCGAGAACTTCAAGCCAGGCGGACTCAAGCGCTTCGGCCTGGACTACGGCGCCGTCAGCCAGCGCAATCCCGGTGTCATCTACGCCTCGATCAGCGGTTTCGGCACGGCGGCTGGCGCATCTCTGCCCGGCTACGATCTGGTGGTGCAGGCAATCTCCGGGCTGATGAGCCTGACCGGCGACGCGGACGGCCCAGCGTATCGCGCGGGCATCTCGGTCTTCGACGTGATGGCGGGGCTGCATGCTGCCATCGGCATCCTCGCCGCGCTGAACTATCGCAACCAGACCGGCGAGGGCCAGCATGTCGAGCTAAATCTGCTCTCGTCCGCGCTCTCAGGGCTGGTCAACCACACGTCCGCCTACGTCGCGGGCGGAGTCGTCCCAACGCGCATGGGCAACGCGCACCCCAGCCTCTTCCCCTACGAGCCGCTGCCCACCGCCGACCGTGAGCTGATCGTCATCGCCGGAAACAACGGCCAGTTCCGCAAGCTCTGCGATGTCCTTGGCCTGCCGGATCTGCCAGAAGACCCGCGCTTCGCCAACAATGAGGATCGCACGCGCAACCGCGAGGCGCTCTATCCGCTGCTGGTGGAGCGTCTGCGCATGAAGGACGCCGACGAGTGGTTCCGCGAGATGAGCGCGGCGGGCATTGCCTGTGGTCCCATCAACAGCATCGCGGGCGGGGTCGAGTTCGCGCGCGAGTTGGGGCTTGATCCGGTGGTGGAGGTCGGCGCTGGCGAGGCCGCCGTGCCGATGATCCGCAACCCGATGACCTTCTCGGCGACTCCGCCGCGCTACGAGCTACCGCCGCCCGCCCTGGGGCAGGACAGCGAGGCCATTCGCGCCTGGCTCAGCCAGCCAGGGGAGCGCGCCACGCCGGGGAGCAGGCCAAACGGCAATAATACATGATCTGTCTCTGTGCATCGTTGACGTTTGCGGTGCGAGCCGTAAGCGCAGTCTGGACAGCCCGCGCAGGCGGGCTTTGCGGTGAAGCGTCAGCGTAGCCCATAGGCGCGGCTTCAGCCGCCAGCCAGCTATGGATAAGGAGTGGAGCGATGGGGGAGCAGCGGCCAGCCGAGTATCCGACGGGAATCGGCACATCCGACGCCGACCGTATCTATCTGCTCGGGCACGACCTGGCGGGCGAACTAATTGGCAAGGTTGGCTTTGGCGAGCTGGCACTCTGGCTGGCGACACAAGAGCGCCCGACGCCGCAGCAGGTGCGCGTCTTCGAGGCGGTGCTTGTCGCACTGGCCGACCACGGCTTTACCCCCACCGCCATCGCCGCCCGGCTCACACTCTATAGCGCGCCCGACGCGCTCCAGGGAGCCATTGCGGCGGGACTGCTGGGCGGCGGCTCGCGCTTCCTCGGCGTCACCGAGGATACGGGGCGTTTTCTTGCTGCGGCGCTCGCGGGCGTCGAGGGCGATCTGCCGACGACCGACGATGGCTGGGATGCGCTTGCCCGCCATGCCGTCACGGAGGCGCGCGCCGCTGGCCGCTTCATTCCCGGCCTGGGGCATCCAGTCCATAAACAGGGCGATCCGCGCACGCCGGTCATCATCGGCATCGCCGCCGAGGAGGGGCTGCGGGGGCCGCATCTGCGGCTCTTCGAGGCCATCGGGCGCGTGCATCCTGAGATCCTCGGGCGCACGCTGCCGCTGAATGGCGCGGGCGTCTGTGGAGCGGCGCTCGCCGACCTGGGACTGCCGCCGGAATTGCTGCGCGGGGTGGCGCTGCTGGCGCGTACCGCCGGGCTGCTCGGTCAGCTTGCCGAGGAGATGCGCAACCCCATCGCGCCCGCCATCTATTACGCCGTTGACCGCAACGCCGTCTATCGTCCGGAGCCCCCCTCCCCCTAACCCCCTCTCCCGTGCGGGAGAGGGGGGAACCAGAGGCATCCACTCTGGAAACCCTCTCCCTGCAGGGGGGAGGGTGGCCGAGCGGAGCAAGGCCGGGAGGGGGTCTGTATCGCGCCCGACATATCCAGCGCCTGCGATGCGCGCAGGGCGTACCCGAAGGAGGGAAGCATGGCCAACCTGGTTGCCGTCCTCGCAACAACGCACCATCCATTCTTCTATCGCGCCAGCACCTCACCGCCGGAGAGCAGGCCCGACTTCGCCGACGAGTGGGTGCGCAAGGTGACGGCCTATCGCGAGACGCTGACGCGGGCCAATCCCGAGATTCTGGTCATGGTCGGCTCGGACCACTTCCATCAGCTCTGGTATGACAACATGCCGCAGTTCCTGATTGGCAAAGCGTCCTTCTACGACGCGAATTACTACAACGAAGAGCGCGAATTCGGTCTGCCGCGCATGGTGCTCAAGGGGCACGAGGAGCTTTCGGCGTACCTGCTGCGCCAGGGGCTGGATGCCGGGTTCGATCTCGCCTTTAGCAATGAGCTGCGCGTTGACCACAGCATCACCTGCCCGATCATCACGACGCGCCCGCAAGCCGATCTGCCCATCGTGCCGGTCTATACCAATATCTTCGCGCCGCCGCTGCCCCAGCCACAGCGCTACGTCGCCTTCGGGCGTCTGCTGCGGCGGCTCGTCGAGCAGTGGCCCAGCGATGCGCGCGTCGCGGTGATCGGCACCGGGCATCTCTCGCTGGAGCTTGGTGGTCCGCGCCAGTTCGGTCCGCACGGCCCCGACCCCGAGTTCGACCGCAGGGCCGTCAACTGGATCGCCAACGGCGACATCGCGGGCGCGCTGGCAGGCGTCTCGCTCGATAGCCTGTGGGAGCCGGGCAACGCGACGCACGGCTTCCTCGATTTCATGCTGATGATGGGCGTCGCCGGGGAGGTAAAGGCCGACTACGCCGATACGCTTGACCTCTTCGCACCGATGGAGGCCTACTTCACCTGGTATCCGAAGGGAGCGAACCCATGAGCAAATACCTCGTCAACAAATTCCTCTTTTCGATTGACCGCGACCCGGCGCTGGTCGAGCGATACCGCGCCGACCCACGTGGCACGGTGACGTGGTGGGAGGCCGAGCGCGCCAATGTCATCCTGAATCTGCCGGAGATGGAGCGCAGCACGTGGCTTCGGTTCGCCGATGACGAGCGCGAGGCGCTGGCGACGCACGACTACGTCAAGCTGTTCGAGTTGGGCGCGCACCCCTTCCTGACGCTGACGCTCTTCATCGCCCTCTTCGAGCGTGACTATTCCGAGCCATTGGGCTTCCAATTGGAGTACGCGCGCAAGCTGCGGCACTGGTCGCTGCCCTACCCCGACATCACGACGTGATGTGACATGAGATGAGATGACGTGCAACACAAAGCTGTGGAGCCGGGTTTCGAGGTGTGAGGATGCCCCGAGTCTGGGGACGCAGAACCTGCTCTTTCGTGGCGCATGATGGTGGAGGCGAGACTCATGGCTGATCGAATTCCCACAACCGTCGTTGGCAGCTATCCCCAGCCGGACTGGCTGGTGGACCGCGAGAACCTGCGCAGTCGGCTGCCGCCGCGCGTCCGCGTGCGCGAGCTCTGGCGCGTGCCGGAGCCGCTCCTCGAAGAGGCCCAGGACGACGCGACCATCGTCGCTATTCGCGAGATGGAGCGGGCGGGTGTGGACATCATCTCCGATGGCGAGATTCGCCGCGAGAGCTACTCCAATCGCTTCGCCACCGCGCTGGAGGGTCTCGACCTCGATCATCCCGGCGCCGCCATCGACCGCACCGGCCACCCCAATCCGGTCCCGCGCGTCGTCGGCCCCATCCGCCGCATCCGTCCCGTGGAGGTGCGCGATCTGGCATTTCTGCGCCGCAACACCGACCGACGCATCAAGATCACGGTTCCTGGCCCCTTCACTGTCACGCAGCAGGCGCAGAACGACTACTACCCGGACGACCGCGCGCTCGCGCTGGATGTGGCCGCCGCCATCAATAAGGAGATCAAGGATCTGTTCGCGGCGGGCGCCGATGTCGTGCAGATTGACGAGCCGTACCTTCAGGCGAGGCCGGAGAAGGCGCGCGTCTACGGGGTCGAGGTGATCAATCGCGCGCTGGAAGGGGTTGAGGGTACGACTGCCCTGCATATGTGCTTCGGCTACGCCGCCATCGTCCACGACCGGCCCGCGGGCTACGCCTTCCTGCCGGAGCTAAACGCATGCGCCGCTCAGCAGATTTCGCTGGAGACCGCCCAGCCCAATCTAGACCTCTCGGTCTTGCGCGAGCTGCCCGAGAAGACCATCATCCTCGGCGTCCTGAATCTCGGCAGCATGACGGTGGAGACGCCGGACGAGGTCGCCGCGCGTATTCGCGACGCGCTGCGCTACGTCGAGCCAGAGCGCCTGATCGTCGCGCCCGACTGCGGGATGAAGTACCTGCCGCGCGAGGTCGCCTTCGGCAAGCTCCAGGCGATGGTCGAGGGCGCCGCCATCGTCAACCGCGAACTTGTCTGACGCGCCCTTCGCCCGCTCTCTGGCTCCCCTCCCTTTTAGGGAAGGGGGTTAGGGGGAGAGGATCTGCGCCAACCACCGCATCATCCCGGCTGCTGACTGTACTCCTCGCCGGTGACGTGCGCGCCCCAGGTCGCGTTGTTGCCGTTCTCGTCCACCTCCAACATCGCGAGATGAGTCATGAAGCGGTTGGGCGTAGAGCCATGCCAGTGCTCCTCGCCCGGCTCGAAGAAGACGCGGTCGCCGGGGCGGATGACCTCAACCGGCCCGCCGCGCCGCTGACAGAGGCCGACTCCCTCGGTGACGTAGATCGTCTGTCCGTTGGGGTGGGTGTGCCACGCCGTCCGGGCGCCCGGCGTGAAGTGGACGCTGCTGGCGCTCAGGCGCGAGCCAGCGGATGGCGCCGCGACCGTGTCGATGTAGACCGTGCCCGTGAACCAGTCGGCTGGTCCAGCGTTGGTCGCGACAGAGTTCCTGGTAATCTGCATGTCGTTCTCATTCTCCCTCGTGGTGTTGTGAGATTTCGCCGCCTACTCAGCGCGGCTCAAGTTTGAGCGTCGCGGCCCGCGCCTGCGGGCTGACCACAGTACCGACGACGCTGGCAGAATAGTGGCCATATTTACTGCGGAACGCAGCGTCGATCTCGTCGTTCCTATCGTCTGTCTCGACGAGGCGAACATCCTTCTCGACACCACCAGCCGCGATGTGGCCTTCATGGCGTTCCTGGGCGGCGCGAAACCATGAGGACGTGCGGCCGTGGATTGGCCGGATATAAAGATCGTCGCCCTGGCGGACGACCCAGATGGTAACGGGCTGTCGCAACGTGCCATCACCTCTGAGCGTGGCGATCTCCATCTCTTCCGCCGCCCCGATTCTGGTAAGCTCGTCGTTTGTCCATGCCACCATGGTGGTATCTCCTTACGGGCGCAGCAGCGTCTTGATGGCGCGGCGCTCGTCCATGGCCCGGTAGCCCTCCGCTGCCTGCTCCAGGGGCAGTTCCAGGTCGAAGACTTTGCCGGGATCGATTTTCCGGGTGTATATCAGGTCAACCAGTTCAGGCAGGAAGCGGCGCACCGGCGCCGGGCCGCCGAGCAGGTGGACCTCCGCATAGAATAGCTCCTCGCCGGGCGAGTTCCACGCCGTGGGCGACCCCGACGTAGCCGACGTGCCCGCCGTGACGAGTGGAGCGGATGGTCTGCAACATAGATTCCTGTGTGCCGACGGCCTCGATGACTGAATGCGCGCCGAGCCCGTCGGTCATGTCCTTGATGCGCGTCACGCCCTCGTCGCCGCGCTCGGTCACGATGTCGGTTGCGCCGAGCTCACGGGCGAGCCGCTGGCGCGCCTCATGCCGGCTCATCACGATGATACGCTCGGCGCCCATCTGCTTCGCGGCTAGCACGCCCAAAAGACCGACTGCGCCGTCCCCGACGATTGCGACTGTCTTGCCGGGGCCAACCGCAGCCGCATCAGCGGCGAACCAGCCGGTACCCAGCACGTCCGATGCGGCGAGTAGGCTTGGGATCAGATCATCGGGCGGGATGTCCGGCGTGGCGACCAGCGTGCCATCCGCCAGCGGGATGCGCGCGAACTGCGCCTGGGTGCCGATCGAGCCTACCGGTACCACGTGGACGCACCGACTCTGATACCCTGCCTGGCAGATCGGGCAGGTGTTATCCGATGCCATGAACGAGCCGACGACGAACTGGCCAGGCTTAATGGTCCTGACCACGCTACCGACCTCCTCGACAATGCCGACATACTCGTGGCCCATCGGTGTTGGCTCGGTGATCGACTCGATGCCGCGATAAGGCCACATGTCTGACCCGCAGACACAGGTCGCCGATATCTTGATGATGGCGTCGGTAGGCTCGATGATCTTTGGGTCGGGACGCTCCTCGACACGCACGTCACGCGGCCCGTATAAGATGACTCCTTGCATGGGGTAGCTCCTTGTCTCTTCACTACTCTCCTCGGAATACCCGTTTGGCCACCGCCATCGCTGCCATAGCCTGCGGCCAGCCAGCATAAAAGGCCAGGTGGGTGATGGCCTCGATGAGCTCCTGCTCGCTGGCGCCATTCTGTTTGGCCAGGCCGAGGTGGTAGACGAGCTGTTCGGTGTTACCATTGGTTACGAGGCAGGCGACGGTGACGAGGCTACGGTCCTTTGGCGACAGTTGCTGGCGCGGCCAGACCTGTCCGAACAGCACGTCGTCCGTGAAATGCACCAGCGCGGGGGCGAAATCTCCGAACATCTTCTCGGCGCCCGATGGCTCTTTGTGTTCTGTGTTTTCTGACATTGCACTTTCCCTTTCGACTTAATCGACCCGTTTGAAAGTCAAGCAATAATCGTGCGACGTGTTCGATCATGCCTCGCTCATGTCATCACCATACACAGATCGACGCCTCATCACACCTTGCTGATGCTCAACAGGGACTTGATGGCGCGCCGTTCATCCATCGCGGCATATGCTTCCGCCACCTGGTTGAGAGTACTGCGAAAATCAAAGACGCGGCCTGGCTGAATCCGCCCGCGCAGAACCGGTTCAAGCAATTCTGGGATATAGGCGCGCGCTGGCGCGACACCGCCCTGAATGCCCACGTTCTTCCAAAAAATGTCCTTGTAGGCAAAGTGTTCGTAGGTCGGAAAGCCGACCGCACCGATAACCGATCCTGGGCGCGCCACACCTGCGGCCGTCGCGATTGACTCATCAGTGCCCACGCATTCCAGGGCGGCATCCACGCCAACGCCGTGCGTAAGCTGCAGCACTGTCGCGACAGCGGCGTCACCGCGTGCATCGACGATATCGGTCGCTCCAAATGCGGTGGCCAACTGCTGGCGCGTCGAATGGCGGCTTAAGGCAATGATGCGCTCCGCGCCTTTGAGTGTGGCGGCGATGACCGCGCACAGGCCGACCGCACCGTCACCGATGACGGCTACTGTGTCACCCTTCGTAACGTTGGCGCTGACGGCAGCATGGTAGCCGGTACACATGACATCCGACAGGGCGAGGAGGGATGCCAGCGTGTCTTCAGAATACCCCGAGCCGGGCACTTTGACGAGAGTGGCGCCAGCAAGGGGCACGCGGACGTATTCTCCTTGGCCGCCGTCCATATCTCCATTCCCGAACGAGCCGCCATGCACACACTGCGACGTGTACCCGGCCCGACAATTGGCGCAGGTACCATCACAGTAGGTGAACGGCGCGATGACGAAGTCACCCAGTTGCAGATTAGCTACGTCAGCGCCGACGGCCTCGACGACGCCAATGAACTCATGGCCAATACTGCCGATCTTATGCGGGTTAATCCCGCGATAGTACCACAGATCCGAGCCACAGACGCACCCCATCACGACCCGAACGACTGCATCGGTCGGCGCTTGAATGCTCGGGTCTGGTCGTTCTCCGAGCATAATCTTCCCTTTGCCTTCAAACAGTGCGGCTTTCATGCGTTCTCCCTCTTCTTGTTTAACGTGTCTATCTATCGTCTGCCGCCCCACCTTCCCCTCAACACCTATGCTGAATCGCCCTTGAAGAAAAGTCCAGCTTGTGTCACTTAGGCCCCAGAGAGACTTTCTAAGTTCGACAGTAATGATAGACGCCCCAGAGCACTAGACGATAGAATATTTGTCGAAGATGATTGAATGATTCTGCAAACCTCGATGAATGCAGGAGAAAGTAGGGAGGGATTTTCCATGGCTGTTATAAATCTGGAAGTAATGCCTCCACAGCAAGGGAGACGCGAGGCACAGCGGGTAAAAGCAAACCGCGAGGAACTCGTTGAGCGGATCGCGCGGGCCGTCTGCGCCGATGGAACCATCCAGCCGCTCCCAGGGCTATACCTGTCCCGCCGCTCCGTGCCGCTGGAGCCGCTTCACAGCGTCGTCAATCCATCTCTGTGCCTGGTTGCCCAGGGGAGCAAAGAGGTGCTTCTGGGCGAGAGCCACTATCGATACGACCCCGCACATTATCTGCTCGCTACTGTCGACCTCCCCTGGGTTAGCCAGGTCCTCGAAGCCTCGCAGGAGCGGCCCTACCTCAGCCTACGCCTGGAACTCGACCCTGCCCTCGTCAATGCCGTTATGGTTGAAGCTGGCTATTTCTCTGCACCGCCAATCCCTGCCGATCCGATGGCCATGGCTGTCAGTCCACTGGATGTAGATTTGCTCGACGCAGCGGTGCGCCTCGTCCGACTCCTGGATTGTCCTGCCGAGGCGCGGGTGCTCCTGCCGATCGTCGCACGGGAAATCATCTATCGACTCCTGATAGGCGAGCAGGGCGGTCGGCTCTGTCACCTGGCGCTCTCGGGAGGCTATATCTCCCACATCGCCAGGGCCGTCGAGCGACTCAGACAAAATTTCGATCAGCCGCTGCGCATCGAACAGATCGCGCGCGAGTTGGGCATGAGCGTCTCCGGCTTCCATCACCACTTCAAAGCTGTCACAGCGTTAAGCCCCCTGCAATTCCAGAAGCGGCTGCGGCTCCTGGAGGCTCGCCGCCTGATGTTGGGCGAAGACCTCGACGCGGCCAGTTCGGCCTATCGTGTGGGGTATAACGATGCCTCTCACTTCAACCGGGAGTATAAGAGCCTCTTTGGCCTCTCCCCGATGCGCGACGTGCAACAACTGCGGGAGGCTGCCCAGGAAAGCGCTGGCTCATTGAGCCAGTAGCGCAAGCTCCTCACGTGCGAAGATAATCAGGCGTGCCCAGGTGAAATGCTCGCCGGGCACGTCTGGAAGCGCATTGTCTGTATTAAACAGTGAAATGTGTTCGGGCTAGTCGCCCAGGTCGTAGACCTTCGCGAACTTCTCCGTCAGGTAGCGGCGGAAGTAGTCCGGGTTGGGCTTCTCGCCCGTCACCCGCTCGATCAACTGCTCCGGCTGGTAGACCACGCCGACGGAGTACATGCGCTCGCGAAGCCAGTTCAGCACGAAGCTGGTATCGCCCGCAGCCAGCCGCTCATCGAAATCGGGGAAGGTCTGGCGCAGCGTCGCGTAAATCTGCGCCGCATAGAGATTGCCGAGTGTGTAGGTTGGGAAGTAGCCGAAGCCGCTCGCCCAGTGGATATCCTGCATGATGCCCTGCGCGTCGGTTGGTGGCTCGACGCCCAGATACTCCTGATACATCCCGTTCCACATGCCCGGCAACGACTCGACCGCGACCTCGCCGTTGACCATCGCCTTCTCCATCTCATAGCGGACGATGATGTGCAGGTTATAGGTCACCTCGTCGGCCTCGACACGAATCAGGCTGGGCTGCACCGTGTTGAGCGCGCGGGCGAATGTCGCCACATCCACATTGGCGTACTGCTGCGGGTAGGCCGCCTTCACCTTGTCATACTGGCCCTGCCAGAACGCCTCGGAGCGGCCAATGGCGTTCTCCCACAGACGCGACTGCGACTCGTGCGCGCCGAGCGATGCGCCGCCAGCCAGCGGTGAGCGCGCCAGCCGCGTATCGCTGCCCTGCTCGTAGATGGCGTGGCCGCCCTCGTGGACCGCTGCCATGAGCGCCGCCTGAAGGAATTTCGGATCGGGCCGCACCGTCACGCGCACATCGAACGGTGAGCCGAAGCTGGTGGTGAAGGGATGCGGCGAGATGGCGATGCCGCCGTTGCTGAAGTCGTAGCCCATGCCGGTCAGCAGCTCGCGCGAGAGGGCGACCTGCGAGTCTGCGGGGAAGTCGCCCTCCAGGCACGAGGCGTCAATCGTGTGGCCGCTCTGCTGAATTCGCTGCAACGTGGCGACGCTCACCTCGCGGATCGGGCCAAAGAGCGCGTCAAGCCGTTCAGAGGTCATGCCCGGCTCGTAGAGATCGAGCAGGGCATCGTAGCGGGTCGCCTGCCCTGGCGTGCGCAATCGGTCAGCCACCTCGCGTTGCAGCGTGATCGTCTTGCCGAGCCACGGCGCGAACTGGGCGAAGTCGTTGTGCTCGCGGGCGCGTCGCCATGCCTCGAAAGACGCCGCCCCCACACGGGCAATCTCCTGCACCAGCCCGCCGGGCAGCTTCGTCGCCTGATCGTATCCACGGCGCGTCTCACGGACCAGTCCCCGGTCGGCGTCGGTGTAGGGCGCCTTTGCCACCACGGACTCTAGCTCGCCAAGCAACTCGCCGATGCGCGCGGCGGTCTGCCGCTCGTGCAGGACGCCCTGGAGCGTCGCCATCTGCGCGCCGCGCACCTCGCCCGCGCCATCCGGCAGGGCGGTGTTCTGGTCCCATGCGAGCAACGCATTCATCGCGCCGAGATCGGCCAGCTCATTCATGCGCTCCAGCAATTCCTGGATGCGCGCATCCGATGTCGTCAGGTTCAGCTCATCGTTGGGCTGCGATTGAGGAGTAGTCACGTTTCGTCCCTCGTGTGTCGCTTCGTGACGGCACGATCAGAGTGGGCCATCACCATGTCAAGCATGCGCTAAGCGTGAGATGCGCCACAGCCACCGCTTTTTACCGCAGCCGCGTGCTCTGTGAAAACTATACATCAGTATCCCGCGCGATGCGCGCGCCTGCGAGAAGAAGGTGCGGAAATCTGATACCCACCGTGCGCTCTCGCCGGATATGCTGTACGCGGCGGCTGAAGCATCACCGCCCACTACACTCGCTATCCCACAGTGTCTCATAGCGTCCCGCATGCCAGTGCGGAAGGAGTGTCCTCATGATGATGGTTTCGTGCGCGTCTCAACCCTCGTTCGCTCGCGCTGTGATTGGCGGAGCTACGCCGCGAACCAGCATCCCCTCCACCAGCGGGATTTCACATCGTCTGTTTGCGTCTCTACGATCACGCGCATTCACTGCGCGCGCCTCACCCCGCCATCTGGGCCACGCGTCCAGTCAGGGCGACCGCCGCGCCTGGGAGAATACCGCTCGTGGATACGAATCGCTCCACCACGCCTGATGATCTCGATCTGCTGTCTGAAACTGACTCCGAGACCGATAGCGCGTCCATCCGCCGCAACCAGAAGGCCAGCTACGAGGCCAACGCCGACGTGCAGCGCTGGTTACGCGAACAGGAGGCTGAGCGTGCGGGCACGAAGCCGCCGTTCAATCCGTCGTTTCTGGCGCATCAACGCGACCGCCCGTGGGTGCTCTCGTCGCTGGAGACCTTCTACGAAGATGATCTGATTACCGATGTGCTGGCGATGGTCAAAAGCGGCAAGGAGGCGACAGTCTACTGCTGTGCGGCGCATCCCTCCACCGGGCAGGAATACGTGGCGGCGAAGGTCTATCGCCCGCGCATGTTCCGCAGCCTGCGCAACGATGCCGTCTATCGCGCCAGCCGTCCACAGATGGATGCGAAGGGGCGCGAGGGGAGGGGCGCGAAACGCTGGAATGCGACCGCAAAGGAGACCGAACGCGGGCGCGCGGCGAAGATCAACGCCTGGATTCGCTACGAGTACGAGACACAGCGACTGCTCTACGATGCCGGGGCGGATGCGCCGCGACCGCTGGCGCAGAGCGGCAACGCCGTGCTGATGGAGTACATCGGCGGCGAGCCAGGCGCGCCCGCGCCGCTGCTGCGCGAGGTGACGCTCGGACGCGATGAGGCCACACCTCTCTTCGAGCGGGTCATGCGCAACATCGAGCTATGGCTGATGTGCGACCGCGTGCATGGCGATCTCTCCGCCTATAACATGCTTTACTGGGACGGCGCGATCACGATCATCGACTTCGCCCAGGCGGTGGACCCGCGCTATAACCTCGCCGTGGGCGATCTGCTAGCCCGCGATATCACTCGCGTCTGCCAGTATTTCGCCCGTTTCGGCGTCGAGGCCGATGCCGCCGCGCTGGCAAACGATCTCTGGCTGCGCTACCTGCGCGCGGAGCTATGAGAGCCTCACCCCTGGCCCTCACCCCCGGCCCCTCTCCTACGAGGAGAGGGGAGGCAGATTCGCCACTTCTGGTTCCCCTCTCCTACGAGGGGAGGGGGTTAGGGGAGGGGGCAGCCGCCAACAACCCAGTCGAAACCGGCCTTACGGATACGTCGCCGTGGAGAGCAGCACACTGGGCAGCGACCCCAGGTGGCCGCCGATGTTGCCGCTGAGATTATCCATATAGACGCCACCTGCGAAGGACCAGAATACACCGCCAGCAGAGGAGGTAGGAGCAAAGAAACCACCTGAGGCCGGTCCCAGATATTCCCACTGGCTGGAGTCTTTGGGGAGTCGGTACAGGCCAATATGAAACGATGAGTCCGGCGCTCCAGCCAGAATCGCGCCATCAGACGCTATGGCGAACTCCTCCAAATACTGGCTTGCGCGCGTCGAGCAGGGAGCATTGGTACAGAGTGTGGGACGAATACTCCAGGTAACACCACCATCGAAGGTGCAGATTACTCCCGCATCCGTGCGTTTTGCCGCGGGACCATCTGTGGTCACCTCATCGAAGCAGATGCGCCACGGCTGGCTCGTCGTGGTCGGTTGCTGCACGCCCATGCCGCCAAAACCCAGGCCAGCGCCCAATGTGGGCAGCGGAATCACCTTCCAATGCGCGCCGCCATCGGTTGACTGTTGCAGCATGCCCGCACTTGAAGAAACCGAGGCGAGTATCGTGCCATCAGGGCGTTCCCAGAATTGGTTCACCTCCCCGCCCGCGCCAGTGATGGGTACATCAATCGGCTGCCACGTGCGCAGGTGATCGGTGCTCACCGAAAGGTGGATGTCATACTTCGGAAGGCCATTACTCTGTTGTCCTACCACCTGCCAGCGAATCGCATAGGTGCGCCCATTGGCTGTCGCCAGGTACGAGAGACCGTCGCCATACGATAACTTTGTCCAGGTTGCGCCGCCATCTTCGGTCAACTCATACCAAATTGCCGTATCAGTCTGCCCCACAACGGCCCCCAAGATATTCACAAGAACACGGCTGGAATCCAGTGCATCGACTTGAACTTCACAGTCGGAGGTCTGCGCATCGGGCCAGGGGAACTGCGCGAGACGCATCCAATGCACGGCGCGGTCGGATGTCCGGTAGATGGTGATCTGCGAACTGATTTGCGCGGGCGCATTTGGCGCTTGACGTATTTGATTCGTCTGGCTGTAGCAGGCATAGGCGATGTTCCCGTTGGTGGATGCGACCCCAAAAGTGAGAATGTCGTCTGATTTGTCACCAAAGGTAATCCCGCTGGTGGGAAAATTGCCCGGCTGCCAGTTGGGCGCGGCGACGCGAAGTGCGGGTGAGACGGGTCCGGCGGTCGGGAGCGGTGTGGGTGTTCCCTGAACTACCGTTGCGGTGGAGCTTGGATGATAGGTCACGTTGCCGCGCGCCTGGAAGAGCTGAGCGAAGCCGAGAGCCAGCAGCAGCACCGCCGCCAACGCGCTCGTCGCGCCCGCCACACGGCGCACCGTCCGTCGTGTGTTGCGCGTCCTATGAGCGCTGGTCATGCCCGCCCGCACGCCGCGCCAGAGGCGTCCGTCGCTCTGCGGTACAGGCTGGCGGCGCAGCGCATTGTCGAGTGATTCATAGAGCGCTATAACTCGGCGGCATGCCTCACAGCCGGAGACATGGGCGGCGATCCGCGCCGCTTTGTCGCTGGGAAGCGCGCCATCACGCCAGGCGGCAATGGTCGCGGGCGAAATGCTGAGGGGGCATGAGGCGTTGGCGGTCGTCATCGCGTCTCCTCCTGCGTATAGTGCGCGCGGAAAGCCTCACGGGCGCGCGAAAGTGTCATCGCAGCGGCGGCCTTCGAGGCTCCCAGCGCCTCAGCAATCTCGGGGATCGAGAGACCGTAGACGACGCGCAACACAAGCGCGCTCCGCTGGCGGACGGGCATCGCCAGTAACGCGGCGCGGACAACGGCCGATTCGGCGACGCCAGCGGCGGGGTCCATTGCGGCGGGATGTGTTGGGCTGAAACGCGCCATCGTCGCGTCGTGGATCGAGCGATGACGTCGATGATTGCTGGCGAGGTTAGTGGCGACACGGAAGAGCCAGGCGCGCGGCTGCTCATAGCGGCTGACCTGCTCGAAACGCTGCCAGGCGCGCAGAAACGTCTCCTGGGCAATGTCGTGGCTGGTCTGCTCGTCGCCGGTGATGCGCCAGAGGTAGCCGAGGATGGCGCCCTCATGCGCGTGGAAGAACTGCTCGAAGGTCGCCTCACGCGCCTCCGCATGCTGCTGCTGAGCCGGGGCAGTCCGTCTCTCGCTGCCCGACGGCGTCTCGTCGAGCGGCGATGCGCCGGTGAGCGCGCCGAGCCAGCGACTGAGCAGCGGCAGGTGTCTGCCACGTCTGAGCTTGCTGGGAATCGTCCAGATCATGCGCTAACCACTTCCTGATGATGGTCTAAACGTTCGATCATCGCACCCTGTGGATATTCTCTAACACACGCCAGCCTCGCAAAGATAACACGGCTGCTCGCGGCATGGCGTGGACACGAGACCGATGGGGTTATCGACACATGAGGTATAGCCGCCATTCAGCAGGGATGAGCAAGGAATCCACGCTGCCAGCGCTGATATACACAATATCCGCTAACGTCGGCAACGAGATTACGACCAGATGTCTGAAGGCAAACATGGTACTACCTCTTTACAGGTTGGTCGTATTGCATCACAATGAGATACAAGTGCATATATCGCGAGACGAGTAGAATAGAAAGGAACAAGTGTGACATGGCATCGAGTAATGAGTTTATAGCGAAGGGTAACAACGGGCAACTAGTGGTCTATCCTGACCGCGTGGTGTTGCGACGCAAGGGCTTCATGGCGTTTGCCAGCCAAGGCATTGGCAGAGGCGACAAGGAGATTAGTCTGGCAAGCCTGAGCGCGATTCAGTGGCGTAATGTCGGGTTGGCGACGCTTGGCTATATCCAATTCACGTTCACTGGCGCAGCCGATCTGCGTGGCGGTATCATTGCGGCGAACCAGGATGAGAATTCCGTCACGTTCAACCGTGGGCAGCAAAAGCAGTTCGAGCAGGCGAAGGCGCTGATAGACCAATACCGTGCTGCGCTAGCACGTCCGCAAGCGCCCGCCGCGTACGTATCCACTGCTGATGAGTTGGCGAAGTGGGCGCAGCTGAAAGAGCAGGGAGTGATTACTGAGGCCGATTATGAGGCGAAGAAGCGGCAACTGTTGGGGCTGTAGACGACGCCATCCGATACACCAAAGAGCCGCTAGCGTTTGATTCTAGCGGCTTCATCAGAGGAATTGGCTCCAAGGGCATGTGAGCGAAATGTGCGTGATGAGAGCGAATCCGCCGCTTGACGTTAGCGCCAGCCTGGTGGCATAACAGAGGCAGACTGAAAGATGTTCATCTGGCGCCAGGCAGGAGGCGAGAGCAATGCCTGCGCGACTATTGTTTGCTGAAGAGCTTTCCGAGAACGCCGCGAGATGAGTCAAAACGTCCAAACAATTGAGGATTTATTCGCACTACTTCACCAGCTCAAAGACTACCCCAATGGCGTGATTCCGACTCCTACGATCCTTCCTGGCACGGGCTTCTTCCCGGGCGCTCTTGGCATCTGGAATCCCCAGTCAACAGAAAACGCTCATCGCCCGCCCGTCGGGGGGATTATGGTGGTGGGCCACAACTTCGATAGCGAAGCTGGTTTCGCGCGATCTCATCTGCGCCCTGGCGAGAATATGCGGGGGCCGACATGGCGCAATCTGCTCACATTCTTGCGGTCGGTGACTATACTCCCAGAACAATGCTTCTTCACGAACGCGTATGTAGGGCTGGTGGCCGGAAATAGCGCGGTAGGAGCATTCCCCGGCGCCCGTGATCCAGCATTTGTCCGATGGTGTCAACGCTTCTTACTCAAACAATTCGAGCTGATGCAGCCGCGACTTGTCCTCACCCTGGGTTCTTATGCGCCTCAATTTCTAGCCCACCTATCCCCAGAGTTGCAGACGCCATGGTCGGGAGTAAGCCAACTCAAGTCGTTAGATCAACAAGGAAACGGACTCGTGTGTCCAGTCACAATCGAGGGTATGCCACATCCCGCCGCCGCTGTTGCCCTTACCCACCCGGCATACAGGCGATTGAATGTCAGAATTCGACGCTATGATAGATGTGAAGGCGATGCGGCTGAACAGGCAATGGTGAGAGACGCGATGTCGGAGGTTGGCCTGTAGTCGGCGCCACCTCACCCGATCTTATAGGTCGCCAGCCCTTTGGCGACCGCTTTGCCCGATGCGGTCGTGGCGTCGATATCGAGGTAGACCAGGCTGCGGCCACGGCTGAGCACGCGCGCGGTCGCCAGCACATCTTCATCGTCGGCAGCGGCGAGATAAGACACCGTGAGGCTGACCGTCGTGCCGCGAACGTTCGCGGGTACCTCGGCGTCCGACCAGGCCGCCGCTGCCCCGGCGCTATCCAGCAAGGTGGCGATAGCCCCACCATGGACCACCGTGCCGATGGTCGTCACCGTCCGGTCATACGGCAGCCGCAGCGTCGCCCTGCCCGGCTCCAGCGCGACGAGTTCGATGCTGAGATAGCCGACGAATGGTGAGGTCTTCAGCCACTGGCGGATGATTTCGGCGCCGGTGGGGGTCGGTGAGCTCACGATGATTGCTCCTTCTATCTATTGCTCCTGTACCTTCGCAAGCGCGTCGGCGTATTCGCGGGCGTAGTCGAGATAGTGGGCGACGCCATCGCGGATGCGCGCCTGTTCGGCCTCCGTCACCGCGCGAATCGCTTTGCCTGGCACGCCCATCACCATCTGGCCTGGTTCAATCCGCTTGCCCTCAGGAACTAGCGTGGCGGCGGCAATCAGACAGCCCGCGCCGACCACCGCCAGGTTGAGGACCGTGGCGCGCATGCCCACCAGTGTCCCGTCGCCAATCGTCGCGCCATGCACAATCGCGCCGTGGCCCAGCGTGCATTCCGCGCCGACGGTGGCTGGCGCGCCCTCGTCGGTATGCAGCACGCAACCGTCCTGCACATTGGTGCGCGGCCCGATGCGAATGGGGGCGGTATCACCGCGCAGCACCGCGCCGAACCAGATGTTGGCGCCCGACTCGATAGACACGTCGCCGACGATCACCGCCGTTGGCGCGATGAAGGCGTCCTCGGCGATGCGCGGCCAGACCCCGCGATAGGGCAATATCAAGGTTGCGGCCCCCTCCCTTAACCCCTCCCCCAGCTAACGCCGGGAGTGGGAAACCAGATATTATCCAGCGCACCAGGCGTCCCACAGCGCTCGCACGGCGCGGCAGATGGCGGCGCGGGCGGCGGGGATAGTATCTTGTTCAGTCGTCAAGATGGCATAGGCGCAGGCGCCACCTGGCCCGCTGAGCAGCCCGGCGTCGGCATATGTGTCGTCGAGCGAGCCGCTTTTGTGCGCCAGTTGAGCGGAGGATGGCAGCCAGTCCGCCAACTCGTCGAAGAGTTGCTGATTTGCCAGCATCGCCGCGATATGTCTGCCGCCGGGCAGCGCGCCGCCGCGAAGCAGCGTGAGCAGCGTCAGCATTTCGCCCGCCGTCGTCACGTTATCGCGGTGGGCCGCCCGTGCCTCCATATCCATGAAGCGCCGCGCCAGCCGTGTATGTGTCAGCTTGAGGCGGCTCATCGTCTCGTTGATCTCGCCCATGCCGAGCAGGCCCAGCAGGAAGTTGGCGGCGGTGTTGTCGCTGACGATCAGCATTAGCGTGCAGAGGTCGTCCAGCGTCAGCGCGGTGGCGGGATTGAGATAGTCGAGCACGCCACCACCGCCCGCGCGCGGCTCATCCGAGGTCTCGAAGCGCTCACCAAGGGCAAACTGGCCGAGGTCTATCCGCCGCACCAGTTCGATGGCAATCGGCAGCTTGGCGAGGCTCGCCGCCGGAAATACCTCATCCGCGCGCAGACGAATCGCCGCTTTCTCGCCAGCGAAGCTCTGCGCGGCCAGCGCGGTGCGCCCACCCAGCGGCTGGAGGATGTCGTCGAGCGCCTGGGCGAGCGCGTCAGAGTTGTCGGCGGGTGTTGTGGACGTCTCAGCCATCACGATTCCGCCTTTGGCAGCAGGCGTCGCGCGCCCGCGTAGAGGTGCGCTAGCCGAGGGCTATACTCCTCGCCGTCAGGGTCGAGCGCGTTCACCGTCACCTGATGGCGCACGGAGCCATCGGCGTGCAGCATCTGGCTCGCGTCGAGCATGACGCCGACGTGGACGATGCGCCCATCGCGCGCGAAGAATGCCAGATCGCCCGCGCGGAGGTCGCCACGCTCAACCATATACGAAATGCTGGCGTACTGCTGGTCGGCGTCGCGCAGAATCGTGACGCCCATGTAGCGGAAGCAGAGCTGCGCCAGACCGCTGCAGTCGAGTCCGCGCGCGGTCCCGCCGCCCCAGAGATACGGCACGCCAAGCAGGCACCTAGCAAACGCCAGTATCTCGTCTATCGTACGCTGTGGGGATGGCTCGTCTGCGGGCCGTGCCGCGCAATCAGCCGCGTCGAGCCAGCCGGAGCGGCCACCGGGCAGCGCGATGCCGTGCCGCGCGCCAGCGGTTGCCTCCGCCATTAGCGGCAAGACCGTCGTGGCATAGACCTCGCCTATGGGCTGCCGTGCCTCGCGTGTCTGATAGAGCGGCGCACATAGCGCGGTGACGACGGCCACCTGTTCGCTGGCGGTGGCGCGCGTAGCCAGCGCGGTCTCGGATATCCATCCGGCGTAGTCCGGCAACTGGACGGCGCGCCAGCCGTCGGTGGCATCCAGCGGCACGAGCGGCGTCCCCAGCAGCGCCTGCGTTACCACCTCAGACGTTTCCGCTGGTTCGGCATGCACATCCACCACGCCCGTGGCGATGGCATATTCGGCGGCGCTGACATCGAACGGCGGCGGAATCAGGGGGCGCTGCACGGCTGGCTCCTTCAGGATCGCGGCAGGTATGCGTGGCTCTATGGCGAGTATAGCATAGCGCGCAGGGCTGCCCGGTCCGCGCGAAGGCGACCGCCGGATGGTGATCAGCGGACAGGCTCATAGGACAGCTACTCTGGCGTGGGCGTTGTCGATTGCGGTAACGTCGGCGGCGGCAAGTCTGTTGGGTAGCCAGGTGTCGCGGGGAAAGTCGTCTCGCCACTCGGCTGAGAGGGCATATAGTAGGGCGAGGTCGAGGCATAAGCGGCTGGCTTGACCGGGGGACGACTGCCGCGCCAGAGCAGGAACAGCCCGATGGCGAAGAGCGCCAGCGCCAGCAGCACACCGCCCACGACCAGCATGATATGCGGCGTGTTATAGCCCCCCCCGGTGACATCGATCGTGGCGGACTGGCCAAATGTGACGGCATAGGTCACGGTATTGCCGTTCAGGTTGCCACCGTGCTGCTCGCTCACCCAGTTGGGCATGGTGATGGCGACCGAGAGCCGCGCGTCTTTGAACAGGTCGCGGGTGGACTGGTCGGCATTGGGGATCACAAGACTCAGGGAGCCGGTAACGTGGAAGGTCGTGCTGAAGAAGCCCGGTTGTCCACCACATTCAATGAGTCGTTGGCGTTGACGGTAGATGTGCTCGGTGCGCCGTTGGATGATCCGGTATTTGGGGACTCGGGCAGCATGGTATTGAGCTGGCTCACCGAGTGGAACGGGCGCACGTACTTCCAGTAGCTGAAGCCGTTCGCCTCATAGCGGCTAAAGCTCCCGCCGCCCTGCTGGGCCTGCGTGCCGAAGTCATCCATGCCCTTAGAGAGTGCGCTGCCGCCGAGGTTGACCAGTTGGTCCGATAGCCCCACCGTGAAGGTGTAGACGCCGGACCCGTCGCTGTTGAGTACGACGGTGCGATCAGCCTGGACGCAGGCGGCCAGCGAGAACGCCAGCAAGAGGCACATCAGTGTCGCGGCGATGCGGGTCCGCATAGTCGATCTCTCCTCGTACAAGCGAATCATACAAACAATTATGACTGGCTGGCCGTCGCCGACGAGTGTGACGAACTGGCGGGGCGACGCTCGCGCAGCACAATCGAGGTGAAGGGGATGCGGAAGACGCTGAAGACATCCAGGCTGATGAGCAGCCCGGCCAGCAGGCAGACCGCGCCGAGAAACTCGCCGAGCGGCGCGGCGGCGCTATAGCCGAGCCGTTGCAGCCCCGTCAGGATGCTGGGAAAGATCGCGCCCAGCGCCAGCAGCGCCATCGAGACGACGCGATAGCCGGGAGTGCGTCTGCGCCAGAAGGTCCACGCGCTCCAGAGGGCGCCGCCAAAGAGCCAGAGCGCGCCAGTGACGTTCATGATGATGGCGACAACGGTCAAATCGCCAGGGAAGACGGGCAGCTTGCTGACGTTGGTCACCTCACTGAAGGAGGCGCTGGCAATCTGCGCGGCGACATCGGCCGGGACGGGATAGAACGCGATGCGGACAGCGGCATAGGCGGCCAGGAAGAATATGACGGTGGCGAAACCCTAGGCCACACGACGCGGCGCCAGTAGGAAGCACGAGCCAAGCCCCAGAAAGGCGGCGGTCATGATGCCGCCGAAGTAATACCAGAGCTTGTATTCGAGCACTGTCCAGTGGTCAATGGCGCCCGCGAAGGCGGCGGCGGCGGCGATGCCGTAGAAGAGCAGGCCCAGCGACCACATCAACTTGAAGGGACGCGGACGGTGCAGATGCTGGTCGAAGATGAAGACGGCGGCCACCAGGGCGCAGATGGCGGCCAGCAACTCGAAGAGGGCAATATCGGACATGACAGGCGCTCCCGCAATGTGATGGGTTCAGCCAGACGATGACGATGGCTTGCGTAGACATTCCAAGCTAGAGTATACTCCTGCGCCGCCAGCGTGCTGGTACTCACCTTGACAGGGCAGCAGGCCAGCGCATATATTCGCGCGACAGTGCAACATTAGCGAAAGAGGATTCTGGAGATGATGGCCTTCTGCCTGCCTACGGATCAACCAACGCCGCGCTGCGACGGTTGTCGCTCTGTCGAGATGGCGAGCGACACACAGAAACCGAAGTAACTGGCAGACAGTTTCAGGAGGTGCGGGAGGCGCCGATCTAATGCAACTTGTGGAACAGACCATCATTGGTCCACGCGATGCCCGTTTCCATGAGATTGATCAGGCGGCCTTCGCAGCCAAGAACCTGTATAATGCGGCGAACTACCTGGTCCGTCAATCCTTCATCCTACACAGAATCTATCTTGACAATGTGCAGCTCTACCACGAGATCAAGGCGCATGACGCCTATCGGGCGTTGCCCGCCAAGGTGAGCAACTCAATCCTCATCCAACTACACAAAGCTTGGGTTGCCTTCTTTAAGGGGATGGAGGCGTGGAAGGCGCATCCAGAGCGGTTCTTGGGACGGCCAAAGTTGCCCAACTATAAGCCCAAAACGCAGGGACGCTTTCTGTTAATCTATGACGCCCAAGCCATCGGCAAGCGCCTCTTCAAGCAGACAGGGATGCTGGCGCCATCTGGATTGACCTGCCGGATTCCAACCAGAATTACTGACTGGGACCAAATTGATCAACTGCGCATTGTCCCGCGCAATGGCTTCTACGTTGTGGAGGTAGTCTATCGCCAAGACCCCGACCCCCAATCAGTTGACCCTAGCTTGGTGGCAGCGCTCGATCTAGGCGTGAACGTGCTGGCCGCCATTACCAGCAACAAATTGGGTTTCGTACCGCGCTTGGTCAGTGGCAAGCCACTAAAAAGTCTGAATCAGTTTTACAACAAGCAGCGCGCAGAGCAGCAGAACCGCTTGAGCCACGTGTATCCCCAACGATATACCTCGCGCGCACTCGACCAACTTACGACGAAGCGAAATCGCCGCGTTCAACACTATTTGCGCACGGCAAGCCGTCGTATCATCGAGATGTGCGTCAGCGGAGGCATTGGTACTATCGTGGTCGGTAAAAACCATTGCTGGAAGCAAGAAACGAATCTGGGGAAGCGAACCAATCAGCAGTTCGTCCAGATCCCGCATGCGCGGTTCGCCGAGATGCTGCGCTACAAGGGAGAACTTGTCGGCATACAGGTGATGCTTCAGGAAGAGAGCTATACCAGCAAAGCCAGCTTTCTTGATCTTGATCCTATTCCCACCTATTCTCCTGCTTCTTTTACGCCCTCACAGCGCTTTGATTTCTCAGGGAAGCGCTTCGCGCGTAGTTGGTATCGTGCCAAGGATGGGCGGGTGATCCATGCCGATGTGAACGGCAGTTACAACATCCTGCGCAAAAGTAGCTCCGACCCTTGGCAAGTGGGGCGAGGAGTAGAGGGTGCGGCAGTTCACCCGAGACGGCTGGCCGTCTAAACGGATGACCAATAGGCATATTCGTCATCAATTCAAGGTACTGTACCGGGATGCACATCTGCCTGTCGAGCAGAAAGCAGCGGGTTCGACTCCCGGCGAGGGCGCCGGGTTCAGTCCCATTCCGCGCTCGTAGCTCAGCGGAGAGAGTACCGGTTCGCGATGCCGGAGACAGAGGTTCGATTCCTCTCGGGCGCACCACGACAAACACAAGTGTTCATTCAGGAGTACCGTTATCAGGAGTAACGTTATGCGCGCCGAGATCATCTCT
>CAVQGK010000011.1:0-3116 GCA_963712005.1 uncultured Chloroflexia bacterium
GCGTCCGCGCTACCGCACCGCGATCCTGACAAACAGCTTTCTTGGCGCGCGCGAGCAGGAGGAAGACCGCTACGGCTTTACCTCGATGGTAGAGCTGGCCATCTACTCGCATGAGGAAGGGGTCCGCAAGCCCGATCCGCGCATCTACGCCATCGCCAGCGAGCGTCTTGGCGTCCCTTCCGCTGAAATTGTCTTCCTCGACGATCTCCCGGAGAATGTTGACCCCGCCCGCGCCTGCGGCATCCAGGCCGTCCTCTTCACCAACACACCCCAGGCGATTGCTGACATCAAGGCGCTGTTGCAGGGGTCGGGATAGCCGTCTATCTGTCCAGGGTGAAGCGGCGGGGCAGAAGGTCGTCCAGATGAAGCGTTTCCTCGACCCCCTCCACATAATAGTCAGCGTCGGGCGCTAGCTCGGCAAGCCACTGGCGACACGCGCCACACGGCATGCATTCGCCCGGCCGCGCGTCCAGCCCGACGACTGCGACCGCCGTGACCTCGGAGGCTCACCCGCCGCGCCAAACTGACAGGCTGCCGCCAGCGCTGCCCGCTCGGCGCAGAGCGTCAAACCATACGAGGCGTTCTCGATACTGGCGCCGGACACGATGCGCCGCCCCCCGCGGTATCGATTGCGACCGCCGCGCCGACGCGGAAGTGCGAGTACGGCGTCAGGCATGCGTGGCAGCTTCGCGGGCCGCCGCCAGCAACTCCTCGCGTTCCGCCGCTGTCATCAGTCATGGATCGGTCTCCTCGTTACCTGATGGCCTTTGTCGTTGTCGTCTCTCAGCGCAGTATACTCTGCAACAGGCGGACGTGAGGCGAGCGCGACACGGAGGATGGCACATGAGAACAGAGGCGACGATTCGCGTGCTCTTCATGGGCACACCCGACTTCGCGGTCCCTTCGCTACGAGCGCTGACGGAGCAGGCCAACGCGGGGCTGGCGGTGGCGGGAGTCGTCACGCGGCCCGATAAGCCTGTCGGGCGGAAGCAGCAGGTCGTCTTCTCGCCGGTCAAGCAGTTCGCGCTGGAGCATGATATCCCCGTCTACCAGCCCGGGCCGCTCCGCCGACCGGAGGCGCTGGCGCTCCTGCGCGACCTCGCCCCCGACCTGATCGTCGTCGCCGCCTTCGGTCAGATTCTCCCGCCGGAGGTACTTGCGCTGCCGCTGCATGGCTGTCTGAATGTGCACGCCTCGCTGCTGCCGCGCTGGCAGGGCGCCTCGCCGATCAACGCGGCCATCCTGGCGGGCGACGCCGAGACCGGGGTGACGATCATGCTGATGGATGCCGGGCTGGATACCGGGCCAGCGCTTGCACGCCGCGCCACACCCATCGGCGCTGATGAGACGGCGGGCGAGTTGAGCGACCGGTTGGCGCTGCTGGGCGCGGAGCTGCTGGTCGAGACGATTCCCCGCTGGCTGGCGGGCATCATCACGCTGGAGCCGCAGGACGAGTCGCGGGCGACGATGACACGGCTGCTGCAGAAAAGCGATGGGCGGCTCGACTGGCAGCGCCCGGCGGATGAGCTGGCGCGGCAGGTACGAGCATACACGCCGTGGCCGGGAGCCTTCACCACCTGGGAGGGGCGCACGCTCAAGGTTTTGCGCGCGCGAGCAATACCGTTCGAGACGGACTTGCCGCCGGGCGCGTGTCTCGCCCCGGCTGGCGACCCATCGCTGGCGGTGGCGACTGGGCAGGGGGCGCTGGCGCTGGAGGTGATACAATTGGAGGGCAAGCGCGCCATGCCATCCGCAGAGGTAGCGCGTGGCCATCCAACGCTCGCCAGCGCGCGCCTGGGCAGCTAACTCCATGCGTTCATGCGCGGCGATAATCCACCATACATCTCGAACGGTTCGCTTCAACGATGACTTCTCTCTCGACGACTGACAACACAACACCTGATGCTGTGGTTCCTGCTCGCACGGACCTGCTCGGCCTCACCGTCACGGAAATGGCCGCGTGGCTGGCGGAGCGCGGGCAGCCAGCGTTTCGCGCGAAGCAACTGGCGGGCTGGATCTATACCTCGCTCGTCTCCGATTTCGCCGCCATGCGCAATCTCCCGGCAACTCTTCGCGAGCAGCTCGAACGCGAGGCGAGCATCGCTGGCCCGCAGGTGCGCGCCGAGGTCAAGGCAAAAGATGGTCGCACGCGCAAACTGCTGCTGGAACTTGCCGATGGGCGGCTGATCGAGACCGTGCTGATGCTCTATCCCGCCAGCGGCGAGAGCCGGGCGCGGGCGACGGTCTGCGTCTCCACCCAGGCGGGCTGCGCCTATGGCTGCACCTTCTGCGCGACGGGACAGATGGGCTTCGACCGCCATCTGAACTCAGGTGAGATCGTGGCGCAGGTGCTGTACTTCGCCCGCGAGCTACGCGCCCAGCCGTGGCAGGCGACCGATGGCGAGACGATTGATCGCGTGAGCAATCTCGTGTTCATGGGGATGGGCGAGCCGTTCCACAACTACGACAACACGCTGCGGGCGGTGCGCATCCTCAACATGCCTGAGGGCTTGAATATCGGCGCGCGCCACATGACCATCTCGACGGTGGGTCTCGTGCCGGGCATTCTGCGGCTGGCCGAGGAGCCACTTCAGGTCAATCTGGCGATCTCACTTCATGCGCCCAACGATGAGATGCGCCTGAAGACGATGCCGGTCACGCGCAAGTACCCGATTGCGCAGGTGCTCGACGCCTGCCGCGAGTACGTCGCGCGCACCAATCGGCAGGTCACCTTCGAGTATGTCCTGCTGGCGGGAGTCAACGACGCGCCCGAACATGCTCGCGAGCTGGCAACGCTGCTTTCCCCGCTCCACCACCTCTGCCACGTCAACCTCATCCCGGTCAACAAGACTGCCGCCAGCTATGCCGTACCGTCGGGCGAGGCGATCCGCGCCTTCCGCGAGACGCTACGTGCGGGCGGCGTCAGCAACAGCGTCCGCGCCGAGCGTGGCGACGATATCGCTGCCGCCTGTGGCCAGCTCAGCACCCACGAGCGCCACAAACAGGCAGCTATTGCGGAGTAGAATTTCAAGACACACAAATAGCCGCTCCTCCTGGGTGGGGAGAGCGGCATCATGCGGTGGAAACCGGGCTATACGCGGCTAGCTGGCAGTGGC
>CAVQGK010000012.1:0-89699 GCA_963712005.1 uncultured Chloroflexia bacterium
GGCTCCAGCCGCCGGAGCAACGCCGGACTCCCAACGCGCGCCCCGCCATCCGACCCAAACGTCCACCCGCGCCAAAGCCAAGCGGCCCGGAAAGCGCCAATCCCAGCACCCGCGTGGGATGGGTCGCCGCATAGTGAACGCCGCCGTCGCGCCGATGCCATTGCCCAGCAGCACCGCACGCGCGATGCCCAAGCCGTCTATCCATCCGGCGAGCGTCTCCGCATAACTGGCCGCGCTATAGGCGAACGCGGTCGGGCGCGGGCTTCTCGGAGGCGCCGAAGCCGGGCCAGTCGAGCGCAAAGACACGCCGCTCAGGCGCGAAGTGTTCGAAGATGGCGTGTAGTCTTGCCAGGTGAACGCGGCGGCGGGCAGCACGATCAGCGGCGCCCGCGCCAGCAATGCGCGCGGCGTATCATTCATCGCCGACGCCAGCCGCACGCCCGTTACCGCGACGCCACGCTCGACCAGTGTGACCTCCGGCTCTGCCGCGGACGACTCCGAATTCATGGTTGCTCCAGTGCCCCATCGTGCTTCAGAGGCGCCCAGATCACGTAGTCGTTGCCCGATACCTCGTCCCACTGCGGTTCCAATTCCTTGGTCGAGCCGGGGCGAATCTGGAGACGGGCTGGTTGCGCCATCACCACGGAATCGGTGGCAGCGATTCGAGCACCAACGCCATCGCGCCAATTTGCTGTCATGCCCACGGTGATTGGCCCCAGGATCGACGCGCCGACGCCAATTGTCACGTTATCCCCGATGGTCGGGTGACACTTGACGCGCCCATCGCCGCGATGCTTCCACCAGCCAGTCGCGCCGAGCGTAACCTGATGATACAACATCACATTATCGCCAATCTCCGCCGTCTCGCCGATCACCACGCCCGTGCCGTGGTCGATGAAGAAGCGCCGTCCCGATACGCGCGCCGGGATAATCTCGATGCCGCCAGTCATCAGACGGGCGAACTGCGAGATCAGCCGTGGTGATGAACGGGAGTGGCGCAGGTAGAGCGTATGGGCAAGGCGATGCAGCAGGACCGCATGCAGCCCCTGATAGGTAAGCACCTCGAAGATAGTGCATGCGCCGCCGGGTCTTTCTCGAAGATGACGTCGATATCGTCGGGCCAGCGGGTGCGTGGCGCGGAACCGCGACGGGAGCCTGAAGAGCGGGCGATGCCGCATCGGGCGGACTCGCGGATTCCGCCGCTGCGCCATCCAGTGATGGTGGTCGGTCAGCGGCGATGGTTGCGGCATAGGTGGCATTATGCCTCTCCCCAGTGAATCGAGAATGCTGCGCATGTCTCGTGCCGGAAATGTGCGGTCCGTATGATTCAACAAGTGAAGTGTAGCCCGCGCCACCGGGCGGCAAGGCGGCGTCAAGGCTGTTGATGGGCTATAATATCCTGAATCGCCTTGCGTATTTCTCATAGGCCACCGTACGTCTACGCACATCCTTGAAAGGGCCGCCACGCTATGGCCGTCAAGCACAATCGCGCCGTGCCCGATGCGTCGCACGTGACGCTGCACAGCGCGAGCGCCAGCCAGACCCACCGGCTCGGCGCGCTGCTGGGCGGGCTACTGCGGCCGGGCGATGTCGTGCTGCTGGAGGGGCCGCTCGGCGCGGGCAAGACGGCGCTGACGCAGGGTATCGGCGCGGGGCTGGGCGTGCGCGAGACAATCAACAGCCCGACCTTCACGCTGCTCAAAGAGTATACGGGTCGCCTGCCGCTCCATCACTTCGACCTCTACCGCATCGAAGACCCCGAAGAACTGTTCACGCTGGGCTTCGAGGACTACTTCAGCGGCGATGGCGTCTGCGTCGTCGAGTGGGCGGATCGCGGCATCAGCGGTGGATGGTGCGACGCTCTGGCCCGCAAGCTGGCTGCGCATTGCCATCGTGGCGGATGGCGGAGCGAAGCGCGCGCTGACCTGCGCTGCCAGTGGCGCGCGCGGTGAGGCGCTGCTGCGGGCGTTTACGACAGCCGCCGAGAGAGGTCGCTAACCGATGCTGCTCGCCTTCGACACCTCCACCAGCGTCGCCAGCGTCGCGCTCGTCGCAGACCCCGCAGACACGGCGGAGGATGCGCGGCTGTGGCCGAGCTGACCTGGCAGGTGGGCCAGCGTCACAGCACGGAGCTATTCGAGCGGCTCGAATGGCTGCTGGCGGCGTCACACCTGACCATGAACGACCTGACGGGCGTCGCGGTGGCGCTTGGCCCCGGCTCGTTCAACGGCGTGCGGGTGGCGCTGGCGACGGCAAAATCGCTCGCCTTCGCGCGCGGCGTGCCGCTCTACGGCGTGCCGACGCTCGACATCATCGCCTGGGGACATCGCCTCAGCGGCGGCACGATTTGCGCTATACTGGAGGCGGGACGCGGGCAGATATATGCCGCGATCTACAATGCGACGCGACCCGACGCCGCCCGCTGGCAGCCGATTGCTAACTACACAGTGTTGACAGCCGCCGAACTTGCTGCGCAGATTCATAGTGAGGCGTTATGCTGCGGCGAGATGTCGGCTGAGACGCGCGCAAGCCTGGCGAACGCGCTCGGTAGCCGTCTGCGAGCGACGTCGGCGCTGGATGCGCGCCGGGCGAGTTGGCTGGCGGAGCTGGCGCTGGCGCGGTCCGCTTCCCAGCGCTATGATGATCCTATGGCGCTGGAGCCGCTCTACCTCCGGCGTCCCGCCATCACCACCAGCGCGCGCCGACGGCTACCGACGCCAGAAGAGGGCGCCGACGAGGCGGCAGGCAATACGAGCATGGCAACACAGCAGGGTAGCGCAACGATGCGCCGAGAGGAGAGAGAATAGCCGATGCGCTACGTCGTGAACCGGATGACGCTGGCGGATATCCCGCGGGTGATCGAGATCGAGAAGCTTGCCTATTCCTCTACCTGGCCAGCCAGTTCGTATCGCAAGGAATTGCAGGATAACCCACTGGCTCACTACGTTGTCGAGCGCGATACCCAGATGCACATGCACGTCGGTAGCGACAGCCCGTCCGATTCCGGGCGGCGGCCGTTTCCGCTCTCGCTACTCTCGCGTCCGCAGCCGCAGCAGCCGCCAGAGAGCGCCAACATCGTGGGATTCGCGGGCCTCTGGCTGATGGTGGACGAGGCGCACATCACGACCATCGCCACCCACCCGGACTACCGCCATCGCGGCCTCGGCGAGCTGCTGCTGACCTCGCTCTTCGATATCGCTTATGATATCGGCGCGCGCCAGGTGACGCTGGAGGTGCGCGTCACCAACTCCGTTGCGCAGAACCTCTATCACAAGTACGGGTTCCGCGAGCAGGGCATTCGTCGGCGCTATTACAGCGATAACGGGGAAGACGCGCTTATCATGTGGACCGAAGATATCATGTCGAACCACTATCGCGAGCGCTATTTCCATCTGACGCAGGCGCTGGCGGCGCGGCTGGCCGCCGAGGAGAAGGACAAGGGCACGGATGCCACCAGTGGTACTGCGCAACTGGCCTAGTCTCGTCTGCACTACCACGATATCGGCAATGGGAAAGTAGCCTCTATGCGTATTCTGGCAATCGAAAGCTCCTGCGATGAGACCGGCGCCGCCGTCATCGAGCATGGCCGCATCATCCGCTCCAATGTCGTCGCCTCGCAGGCCAGCATCCACGAGCGCTACGGTGGCGTCGTGCCGGAGGTGGCCTCGCGCCATCAGCTAGACGCGCTGATTCCGGTGGTCGAGGCGGCGCTGCGTGAGACGTCCGCCACCTGGGACGATATCGACGCCATCGCGGCGACCTATGGGCCGGGGCTGGCTGGCTCGCTGCTGGTGGGGCTGACGGGCGGCAAGGCGCTAGCGCTGGCGCGTGGCCTGCCCTTCATCGGCGTCAACCACCTGGAGGCGCACATCTACGCCAACTGGCTGCGCTCGCAGGATGCCAACACAATCACGATCCCCGCGAACGCCGACGCGGACAAGTGGCCCGGCGATCCGCGCTTTCCCCTGCTGGCGCTGGTGATTTCGGGCGCGCACAGCGAGCTGGTCTCGATTCCCCGCCACGGGCGCTACGAGTTGCTCGGCCAGACACGCGACGACGCGGCGGGCGAGGCGTTCGACAAGGTGGCGCGGGTGATGGGCCTCGGCTATCCCGGCGGCCCGGCGATTCAGCAGGCGGCGGCGCAGCGTGACCTCTCGCGCAAGAATCCGTTCCGGCTGCCGCGCGCCTGGCTCAACGGTACCTGGGACTTCAGCTTCAGCGGGCTGAAGACGGCCGTACTGCATTTGGTCGAGGGCGCGCAACACGGCGCAGGGGATGGCGCGAGCCGCTATGCGCGTGAGGGCGCGGCGCTGGCCAGTGATCTCTCGATTCCAGACCTGGCGACGGCGTTTCAGGATGCGGTGGTGGATGTGCTGGCGACGAAGACGGTGCGCGCGGCACAGTCGCTGGGCGTGCGCCAGGTGCTGCTGGCGGGCGGCGTCGCGGCCAACGTCGCCCTGCGTGAGCGGCTCGCCCGTGATCTCGCGCCGCTGGGGATCGATCTGCGCTTCCCGCCGGTCGCCCTCTGCACCGACAACGCCGCGATGATCGGCGCCGCCGCCTGGTTCCACCTGCGGCTGGGCGAGCGCTCTGGCCTCGACCTCGACGTGCGCCCCAACCTGCAACTCCCCTTCGCCGTCGCGCAATAACTCACAATCTGCGGGCTTCTCTTCTACCTAACTGCTACGAGTAGCCAGTAAAATTATCGCCGCGTGTACGTGATATGGACGCAATGACACTGCGGCCCTTGCGCGCTACCCCGGCAATTGTGTAAGATACAGCCTGACAGTGTAAGCGGTATCGCAAGGAGGCCAGGAGAGCGATGGCTGGTAATCAGGTCTTCATCTGCGCGGCGGCCGAGGACGCCGAATACTATGGTGAGCTTATCACCGCCCTGAACGCCTGGGAGGTACCCCACACCGAGATGGGCGTCGTCCCCAACCCCGTCGGCAGCATGCCGCCCACCATCGAGTCGGAGATCCTTCGGTGTGGCGTGTTCCTGCGCGTCTGCACAACCCACACGCGCCAGTCGAACGCCGTCAAGCTCGCCACCGACTACTTCCAGCTACAGCTTCAGCGAGACCGCTCGAAGGGGGGCCATCAGCGGCGCAGGCTGGTCAACCTGATCCTCGACCCCGCCTATCTGCTCGACGATGAGGAAAAGAAGACACTCTACATCATGGCGCCGGGCAAGTCACGCCCGCTCTGGCTCGAGGAGCTGGCCATCTCAGTCGGCGCGGCCACGCTCACCCAGCAGATCAGCCGACGGGCGCTCTTCGGCATGGGCGCGGGCGCGGCGGTGGCGGTCGCCTCGGCGGGCGTCGCGGGAACGCTGCTGGTCAAGCAGTTCCAGAGCCAGCAGCAGCAGCAACAACAGCTCCTGCCGGTCCAGGGGAAATTATCGGGCAACCCCCGGTTCACCTTTAGTCTTGCCGAGACAAAGACCGCTTCCTACGCGACCGTATTCCAGGATGGCGCGACCGTCTATGCGCAACCAGACCTCGAATCTGGCGGGTCGTCGTCGCCGGATAGCAGTGTCTATGTCCTCTCGGCGGGAGACCGGAAACAGAGGCGTATAGTAATTGCTAGCCAGCCAGCCTTGAAAGATAGGGATCCGGTACAGAGCAAGCTGCTCACTGCCACCAATGGGACACTGTTCCTCTTCTCGAACCCAACTGGGGTGTTTGCGCCCACGGAATCTAGCGTCTTGAGCGCGGTGAGCGCACGTGATGGCAAGCAAATTTGGACGGTGACGACCGCTCTTGCTGGAACGCCGACGCTTGCGGACGGCGTTGTCTATTACGTTTCGATGGACCTGACGTTTTCCAACTCCACTACCGCCTATTACCAGACTTCGCTGAATGCTGTTCACGCGAAGGATGGCACACGCCTCTGGCAAACCACAGACTACTCGTTCGATACCACCCTCACGCCTGTTGTTGCCAACGGCAATCTCTACATCGGTTCATATTTTGATCAGGACCACCAGTTTTACTGCTTCGACGCAAAGTCGGGCCAGCCCCGCTGGAACTATCTGACGCGAGGGGCAGTTGTCGCCCCAGCTGCCGTCGCCAACGGGATGGTCTATGTTGGCTCTCGGGATGGCTCTCTCTACGCACTCGACGCCGACACCGGCGCCTTCCGCTGGCGTTTTGCCGGCAGCGATGGCTTCCGCGTCGCGCCGCTGGTGCTCGATGGAGTGGTCTACGCGCCTTGTGAGGATAACTACGTCTACGCACTAGATGGCCGGTCAGGCGCGATGTTCTGGCGGGCCTATGCAGGCGCGAATCCTTCCTCCGACAATCTCGAAATCCGGAGGATCGAGAATACACTTGCTGTGTATCGCAACGTGCTCTTCGCCACATCGTACGGTGGCCTCTACGCGTTTGACATCCGTGATGGCTCGCTGCGGTGGCGTTACATCCCCGTCGAAGAAGAACTGGGTACTATCAGTCCGCCGGTGATAAGCGATGGTTTCGTGCTCGTCGGCGCGGCCGATAACCACGTCTACGCAGTCAATCCATAACCTGGTTTGTGATGCAGGGAGCAGCAGATGTTTGGCAATGGGAAAATATTACCGTTAGCCATACCCATGAAGATAACGAGGTCTGCGCGCAAGTGCTAACGGCGCTCGACGCCTGGCAGGTAGACTACTGGTTCGATACCGCGCAACTCTCTGCCGGGCTGGAGCTGCTCGACAACATCCAGCGTGGGCTGGCGGGGCGCGATATCTACCTGCGCATCTGTACCCCCGCCGCCAATGCCTCGCCCTGGATGGCGGAGGAGCAGAAGCTTGCCCGCACGCTACAGGCGCCGAATCGCGGCCAGCGTCTCATGATCGATCTGATCCTCAAGCCAGGCTACGTCGTCTCGGCGGAAGAGGCAGGCGATGTAGTGATCGAGGCGACACAACAGCCAGAGGTCGAGTGGCTGCAGAAGCTGCGTGAGGTGCTCAACGTTCCTTCGCGCGAGCGGCGGGTGAACCGGCGCGCGTTCCTGGGGGTGGGCATCTCATCGCTGGCGGCGCTCGGCGGCCTGGGCCTGGTGGGCAAGGCTCTGTTCTTCACCCCGCCTGCGCCAAATCTCTACCTGCCAGTCGGCCACCAACCGACGCCAACCGCGTTGCCTGGCGCCTCGCGCATCCGCTGGACCTATACCATTGAGCCCCTGTCTTTCGGGATCTCGACAGTCGTGGCCATGGCAGGGCAGAACGTCATCTGCGAGAACTCGGGCGTCGTCCTTGCGCTGAGCGGCGCCGACGGTAAGCTCCTATGGGACACAGGGCAGCGATATAGCGCCCTCAACACCGATGCGCCTCCGACGGTAGTGGGCGATACGGTCTTTACGTCGTACAGAGATATCGTCGAAGACCCTCATAAAGCCAACTCGCTGCTATATACGGTCTTTCTGATCGCGCTCAACGTGTCCGATGGATCGGAGCGCTGGAGTCAGCTCATCATCACCGACCCCAGCGACAACAATGTACGTTCGGCTATCACCGTGGCGGATAACATGGCATTTATGCGCTATAACCAGGCGCTCTATGTGTTCAACGCCACCACAGGCAAAGTGTTGTGGAATCAGACCGCGGGTAATGAGGCAATCAAATTCAATGAGGTCCTCTCCGCCCCTACGGTTGCTGGCGACAAGGTCTTTGTCGAGTTGGGGGACCACAGCCTCCATGCGTTTTCCGCGCTAAGTGGGGCTGCCCTCTGGCCAGCGCCCTTCGCGGCTGACACGCCCATTCGCACGCAGCCAGTGGTCGCCAATGGCATCGTCTATGTCGGCGCCGACAGCGGCTGGTGTTACGCGCTCGATGCGGCGACGGGCGCAGTCCGCTGGAAAACGGATTTTCTCAAGGATGCCAATCTCGACGCGGACGCCAGAGCTCAATTCACAACGTTGGGGCTGACGTTGAGCGATAACGTCCTCTATGCCAGTGGCGGACTCCCATTAGACAGCTTTGGCATCGGAGGCTCGCCATCTGGAGGCTTTCTCTACGCGCTCGATCCTGCAACTGGAAAGATCACCTGGTCGAGCACGCCGGATAAACAGGTGCAACTCAACGGCCTCCAGCCGGATCTTCTGCCAGCCTCTGTCCTGGTCAATGGCAACAATCTGCTGCTTGCGACCAGGCTCGAGGCCAAGACCGGCAAGAACGTCAATATCTTGTATGTGCTCGATAAGTCGACCGGAAAGGTGAGCTGGGACTTCCGCATGTGGAGTGACAAGAATATTGCGGGGCCCGGCGAGTTTCCCTCCATGCCGGTCATCTCTGGCAACTCGCTCTTCATCGCCAGCGGCAGCGACACAGTCTACGCGCTTTCCTACGCCGACTGAACAGAAAAGCGGCGCGCAGTGGGTGATGTGAGCTACGCCACTTGTATTCTGTTCATCGCTCCCATACACTCCCATCACAACCCCATGTGATGTGCGTATCCGTACGTTCGCGTTTCGCGCATCGCTTGCGCATGCGCCGATGTGAGATGCCTTCCAGACGAAGGTGTTGGGAGATTAGGGCATGAAGATGTTAATGGGCCTCCCCTTCAAAGGAGTGAGTGGCCTGGCGCACACGCTCTTTGGCATTGTGCTGCTCGGCGCCCTCTGGGTCACCAGCCTGACACTGCTCTCGGCGCGGCCCACGGCGGTGGCGCTCTTGACCGAGGCGGGCGCGCAGACGCTGAATCCGCAACTGATTCACATCACCAATGGCGCCATTGGCATCACGACCGATAGCTACGTCAAGCTAGAGAACGCCGCCAAGGCCAACCCGTCGAAGGCGCTCGATCTCTCCATCCTCAAGGTGCAGATTCCGGGGAGCGTGATCGTCGGCAAGAGCTACGACGATGGCCTCCACGCCATCTATGGCAAGGTCGCCGAAGGCTACTACGATAACGGCCCGCAGAGCGTCTTCACACTCCCCGCCGATGCGCAGAAAGCGCTGGGGGCCTTCGGCATGTTCTCCACCGCAACCGGCGCCTCCTCGGCGATCCCAACGACGACGGGAGTAAGTCTGCCGACGTTGCCGTCATTCCTGCAGCCGCTCTTCAGCGTGATCGGCCTCTCGCCCACAACCTTCACCGCCGCGGGACACGCCAATATCGCCTCGCTGCTGATCTGGTTCTGGCTGGCGGCGGCCATCACGGCGGCGCTGGCCCTGCTGACGACACCGGGGGAGAAGCGCTTCACCAGCCTCGCGCGGACGATTCTGCATGGCGCGTGGCCCGTGCTGGCGATCTTCGCGCTGGTCTTCGCCTTCTCGCTCTTCAAGCCAGACGCCTTCGCGCCCTATCGGACGGTCTTTGGCCTGGTCGTGGGCGCGTTCCTGCCGGTCTATGGCATCGCGGCGCTGGTGGGCCTGCTCGGCTTCTTCGGGCCGAAGCTGGTCGGACTCTTCGCTGGCGGTGGGTCGCGCGAGGGCAAAGAAAAACCTGCGCCAGCGGCGATCTCGCGTGGCGTGGGCATGACGCCGGACGCAACGGCGCCGTATCCCGCCCATGCGGACTACGGGCGCTCCCCCGGCTATGGCCAGCGTCCTGAGTATGGGCAACAACCCGGTTATGGACAGCCACAACCCGGCTATGGGCAACAGCCGCCACAGCAACCTGGCTACGGCCAGCAGCCGGGCTATGGGCAGTCGCCTGACTATGGGCAGCAGCCGGGGTATGGGCAGCCAGCGGGCTACGGCCAACCGCCCAGCTACAACCAGCCCCCAGGCTACGGGCAGCAACAACCCGGACGCCGACCGGGCTATGGCGGGCAGCCCCAGCCAGGGCAGGGAGCATCTGACTGGGAAAACACGGAACCTGACGCGAGGCGCGGCAACCAGCCACCGCCGGGATGGTAAGCATCATGCACGTTGGGGCGTCATACACTCAAGTAGCGGGTGTCTCACGCCCCTGAGCTGTCGCGCCATCCTGAGAGGAGCCATCGCATGACGCGCATCGCCGTCATCTCCGACATCCACGGGAACTGTGTCGCGCTCGATGTCGCGCTGGCCGATATTGACCGCGCCTCGGTCGATCAGGTCGTCTGCCTGGGAGACGCCATCCAGGGTGGCGCGCAGCCAGCGGCGACGGTGCAGCGGTTGCGCGAGCTGGCGTGCCCGGTGGTGATGGGCAACGCCGACGCCTGGATGCTGACCGGCGTGGAAACGGGTGGCGAACCGACTACCGAGACGATGGAGCGGGTGCGTCAGTGGTCGCTGGCGCAACTCTCAGCCGACGATCGGGCATTCATCGCTGCCTTCACGCCAACGGTGACGATTCCGCTGACGGCGGAGCGCGCGCTGCTCTGCTTTCACGGCACGCCCACGTCGTTCGACGAGATTCTGCTGCCGTCAACGCCCTCCGAGGAGTTGCGCCGCGTGCTCGACCCCTACGCGCCCGCGATTCTGACCGGCGGCCACACCCACCTGCAACAGATTCGTCAGTTGAGCGAGACGTTCTTCTTCAACCCCGGCAGCGTCGGCCTGGCAGGTAACTTCGAGCTTCCAGAGGGCCGCTATCGCCGCGAGCCGTGGGCCGAATACGCCATTCTCAGTGCGACGGATGGCGTGATAAGCCTGGAGTTTCGCAAGGTGCCGTTGCCGATGGAGACGCTGCGCGAGGCGCTGGCGACCAGCGGCCATCCCGACGTGGAACGGGTGTTGCGTGAGTATGGTCTCTAACCGGCATCACTCGAATTCGCCGATGGCCTGGGGCAGCTCGTCGAGGCGGGTGATGCGCGCGTCTGGCGCTGGCAGCCCCGCCGCGATGCTCGCATCTGGCGCGCTGATCCAGCAGGTACGCCACTCGGCGCCTGCCGCCCCGGCGATATCGTTGACCAGCGAATCACCGATGTACCAGGTGCGCGCTGGCTGGCTCGCGGACAGGTTACATGCCAGATCGAAGATGCCCCGCTGGGGCTTGCGAATGCCAACTGTGGCGTTGCCCGAGACGATGCGCCAGCGGAAGAAGCGTTCGAGATGGAGCGCCGCGATGACCGCATGCTGTGAGTCGCTCGGCCCGTTGGTGATAATCCCCAGCGGATACCGCTCGGCGAGCGATGCCAGTATCGATTCCGCCCCTGGCGCAAGTTCCTGCGCCTCGGCCCAGTTGGCGGCGAGTGAGTGCGCGCACGACGCGACCATCTGCTCGGGGGCGGGAGCGCCACAGGCCGCCAACGCGCGCGCCAGGCATCCGGCGGTTGTGGAATGGCCCGGCGCTTCGAGCGCTTCGGCCCAGGCTTGCAGGAGCATGTGGGTGTCAACCAGCGGGGATGCCATCAGCGGCGTGCAGCTTTCGAGGAATATCGCAAGAAACGGCATACGCGGACGGCAGAGCGTGTTATCGAGGTCGAAGAAGAGGGTTGCGGACACTAGTAGACCTTCCTATGGCGCGCTTCATGCTTACATCTATCGGGGTAGTGCGCCTGTCTATTGTAACTCGCGAGGGCCATAACGTCCCACGGACACCGGGACTGGATGTTTGATCGTGCGGAGTTGTGATAAAGTAGTGACCAACACAACGCATGGATGATCCGTAGAAACTCGTAGAGGATGATTGCTGGAAGGGAGGAAGACGGTGGGTGCAACAGTCGTTCTCGCCGAGTACGATCCCCACTGGCCCGAGCGCTACGAATACGAGAAAAATCGCATTCTGCATGCCCTGGGCGAGCGCGTCGTCGCCGTCGAGCATATTGGCAGCACAGCGGTGCCGGGCCTGGGCGCGAAGCCGATCATCGATATTATGGTGGCTGTGCGCTCCATGGAGTGCGATCTCCCGGCCTGCATCGAGCCGCTACGCCGTCTCGGCTATGAGTATGTTGACCGCGCCGACTTCACCGATAGCTGCTTCTTCTGCCACGGCGTCTGGGGACCGAGCACGCGCCACCTGCACATCACCGAGTATGGGAGCGCCTTCTGGAACGAAAAGCTCCTCTTCCGCGATTTCCTCCGACTCCACACCGATACCGCCGCTGAATACTTGGCCCTCAAGCGATCTCTCGCCACACAGCACGCCGCCAACCGCACCGCCTATACCGACGCCAAAGGCTCCTACATCAAGTCGGTGGTGAATCGCGCCCGCTCCACGGCGCTGGCCTCCAGTAATTATTCCCAGAATGCTCGAGTAGAAAGACATTTGCCGAAGTGAGCACGAGTCAGCCAACTAGCGCACCCTGGCCCGCCGATGTGATCCAAACGATGTTGTCACAACTGGTGTTTCGCTATCCCCCAGGGGGAACGGCCCTGACCCGGTTGGCGTGTTGAAGCGCAATTCCCACCGATATTGCCTGCGCGCCTCCCGGTACACGTCCACGCGCACACCCAGCCAACGCAGGATAGAGCGCTTTTCCATCATCGCCAGGTCGTCTGCCATGTGCGCGACCGCCTTACCCCGTAGCTGTTCCTTACGTGGGGCCATAAATGCGTACGTCGCCATGAGAAGTGCCTCTTGCCAGCCAGGTTCCCCCGGTTCTGGCGCGTCCCAGGGTAGTTCAAGCTCGAATCCCACTTTACCGCCCGGTAGGAAGGTGACATCACCCGGTTCTACGTCAAACGGCGCGTCCACGTCAACATGCCGTATCCGCTCTATCAGTGGCGCAACCGTTGCGGCGTTGGCCGTCAAGCGTTCTACCGTCTCCGCTACCTCGTCACGTTCCTGGGTGAGTGTCCGCAGCCGATCAGACACTTGTTTGATCTCGGCTTCAAGTTCGTCGTACTCGCTATCGTCGTAGGCGTTCGCTTGCTGCCTTCTCAGCATCCTCCTTCGCTTACCCAACTTCTCTAGTGTGCCGTCGTACCCGATAAGCCTGTCCTGTAACCCCGCCAGCGTGGCCGGGGCACCCACGCCGCCCCCTGAACGCTCCAGCAACGCCCGCGCCACGGCGTCAGTGTTGAGAACGACTAGCACCTTCCCCCAGATGTCAGCGTCGAGCATCGGGGCTGAAATCGTCGCGCCGGACTCACAGGTATGCTTTTTGGCGACGTTATTGCCCAGGCATTCGTATCGGTATTGCATCTTGCCGTAACTACGGGTCGCCTTAGCAAGCAGTTTGCGCCCGCAGGTGCCGCAGAACACAAAGCCAGCCCGTAAGAGATGATTCTTTGCATGTGTTGACGACCGTGCCGATTCCTCCTTGTTGCGCTTGAGTTGTTCATTGGCAGCCAGCCATTCAGCGGGGGTGACAATCGCTGGCGCGGTAGATGCTGGCAGGGCAATTGGATTTACGCCGGGGAGGCTTCTCCGCACCGTACGTACCTCACCCGTTTCTGGGTCGCGAACGCGCTCCTTCACCACTTGGCGGCTAAAGGTCACAGGCTCACCCTTGTAGAGCGGATTGATTAGCAATTTGCGGACTGTCTCTCCGTTCCATGCTGGCACAACCCGCCGATTCCCGCCCTCTTGCGCGTTGGCGTGGCGGGCTGAGGGGGTCGGTATGCCCTCTTGTGTCAGCGTCCTGGCAATCATGCTCATACTACGACCGGCTGTGACCTCAGCAAAGACGCGCCGCACAATCGAGGCTGTATCCGGATCGATCACATAACTTCGGCGGTCGTCAGTCCAAACATACCCATAGGCGGACACCGTAGCCGACATTGCGCCATTCCTTGCCCGTTGGCGCTTGCCTCGTTCGGTGCGTTCAAGGATCTTCTTGCGCTCCTCCTCAGCCATCACACCCCGGAAGGTACGCATGAGAGCCGCCAGTGGGCTATCGTCGCGCTCCTCGGTCACACTGAGCAGTTTCCCGCCGTGCTGGTCTTCAACACGATAGGTGATTACTGACTGGTGTGTCAGGTTGCGGGCGAGACGGTCATAGGCATAGGTAACGAGAACGCCAGCATCACCCTGGGTTATCATCTCTAGCGTGGATTCAAGCCCTGGCCTATCCATATTCGCGCCGCTACTGGTATCCTTGAACACTGCAGCAACCCGCAACCCCTCCCGGCCACAAAACTCTCTGCACTCTCGTTCCTGCGATTCAAGCGAGGTGCCTTCTTCCTCTTGCCTGGTGGTGCTGACACGACAGTAAATCACTGCTACTCTGGATACATCGTTTGCTTGCATGGGGTCGCCTACCTCTCTTGTGTTGGTAGACGTTGGGGGAAAGCAGGACTAGCGGAGGAGTAGCGGCCTTGAGGCTGTCACAGAGTGACGCCTCTGCGCAGTGGACAAACCTGTCCACAAGTATGCTATCCTAGTCCGTAGGCCCGTCGTTGTTGAACCCAACGCCGTGCTTAGATGCCCTTCAGTGCTTAGTTTTACAGTTGCAGATAGCGGCGTGATGTGTCTCGAATGACGTGAAGCCGAAAGGAGTCAGGTCATGGAGACACGGGAGACAAGCGAACTGACCACAAAGGAGATTGGTTCCTGGAGCGAGGGATTGGTTGAGGTGCAGGAGCGCATTGGGCCGCGTTTCGCCCGCTCAGAACAACGCCAACGGATGGGGCGCTATCTTCACGGGTTACTGAGTCCAGTCGAGCGCAAGAACGGCTGGCAGCTCGCTGAGCATGCCGGCGAGGCGCGTCCCTATGGCATGCAACGGTTGTTGGCCGGGGCAAAGTGGGATGCCGATGCGGTGCGCGACGATCTGCGCGCGTATGTGGTGGAGCAGTTGGGCGACCCACGCGCGGTGCTGGTGATTGATGAGACGGGCTTTCTCAAACAGGGCACGAAATCCGTGGGCGTCAAGCGGCAGTACAGTGGGACGGCGGGGCGGATCGAGAACTGTCAGATCGGCGTCTTTCTGACCTACGCGGCGCCGGAAGGGCATGTGCTGCTCGACCGGGAACTCTATCTGCCCCGCGAGTGGGCGGACGACGCAGAACGGCGCCGTGAGGCGGGCGTGCCGGAGGCAGTGGCATTTGCCACCAAGCCTGAACTGGCCCGCCAGATGCTGGAGCGGGCGCGGGAAGCAGACGTGCCTGCGGCCTGGGTGACAGGCGATAGCCTCTATGGCGGGGACCGGCGGCTCCGGGTCTGGCTGGAGCAGCAGGAGCAGCCGTTTGTGTTGGCGGTCGCCAAAGACGAGCCGTTGTGGGCCGTACTCGACAAGCAGTGGGGCCAGCCGCGCGCCGACGTCATTGCTGAGCATATTCCTGCTGAGGCGTGGCAACGGCTTTCAGCAGGCGCAGGCGCGAAGGGGCCGCGCTGGTACGACTGGGCGCGTGTGCCACTGGCGCGGCTGCACCTCACCGCAGAGGAGCGGCAGTGGGAGCACTGGTTGCTGGTGCGTCGCAGTCGCAGTGATCCGACCGACCTGGCGTACTACGTGGTGTTTGCGCCCGCCGGAACCACGCTCCAGACGCTGGCGCGCGTGGCGGGACAGCGCTGGCGCATTGAACAGAGCTTTGCACTGGCCAAGGGTGAGGTGGGGCTGGATCACTACGAAGTGCGGCGGTGGGCGGGCTGGTACCGCCATATGACGCTGGCGATGTTCGCGCTGGCCTACCTCGCGGCCTTGCGCGCGGCCTTGCGCGCGCGGCTACACGCTCAGCACACCCAGCCGACCCAGCAGGAGCCGCTGCCTTCTGGCGAGACCGCGACCGAGGTCGCAAAAGGGGGCCGTATCAGCAGCCAGTCGACCTGAGCGCCGCGCTCGTCCCGTTGACCGTCCCTGAGATTGGGCATGTGCTCTGGGCGTTAGGGCAGGCGATCTCAGCGGAGGCAGCGTTCCAGGTGGTCGGTTGGTCTGAGTGGCGACGCCGCCACCAGGCGCTGGCCAGGCGCTGCCACTACCAGCGTCACCTGGCTCTCACATGACCCGTAAATGCAACTGTAAAATTAGAACGCTGAGGGGTATCGTCGTCTCTGGACAGTATAGCACGCCGCCCGGTAGGAAACAACTGGTTGTAAGGCAAATCATCGCACCGGTTCTGGTACAGCGCCTATAGCGATCAGAGGTACGGCCTCGAACTGCTCAGGCTCAGAATGGGCCGGTGGTTTGTGCGCTCTACTAATCACTTGGATAAGCTTCCTTGGCTCTCCTCGCTCGGCTACCACCGCATCAGTTGCACCGTTCAAGCAGTGACAACCTCTCCACTTCAGTCCCACAGCCTTCCATACGCTGGTGTCCTCCTTGCACAGCCCAAGTGTCGTTTGAGGGTTCAACATCTCCGCGACTCGACGAAACACCTCGACGTGGAAGGTCTCATCCACACGGTATTTGAAACCTGATGGGTCCTTATCGCGCACATAGTTAAAGATTGCCGCATCTCGACCGTTCTTCGCCGAGGCACGCTGCAAAGCAAAGACGTTTGTAGCCCGGAGTGCGCCGATAGTCAGCATCTCAGGTCCGACTTCATTGATTTGAGTCATCACTTGTTCCAGATCGTCCTCCCATCCGGGTACAGGTGCTAGGGCATCGAGGCGGAAACGGATACGCCACCCTTGGGCTTTCAGCTTCGCGTCATGTTCCAGGCGCTTCTTAAGAGGTGCAACCTTCTTCTCGTATCTCGAACTGATAGAAGGCAAGGACAGCGACCAGGAGAAGACGACGTTGGGTGATGGGCCGAATGCCTCTGCATACTCAGTGGTCGTGAACTTCGAGAGGACAATAAGTGTATGCCGGTGTGGGTTGGAAGTAGTGAATAGGGGAACAAGCAACTCCAAGGGAGTCACTCCGAGTAGCTTCTTGTATGGTCTTTCAAATGCTAGACCGTCTTGATTCTCCCCTATGATCAGTCCAGCTGGAATAGGCTGTTTCAACCACTCCTTGACTTCAGGTTCCATATCCCTCAGGTTCTCGAAGAGCGTGCCCTTCAGATCATAGAGGCCACGACGATACGGAGTCTGCGTCTGCAAGAAACAGTATGCGCATTCGCCAGGACAACCCGACGCCACGACGGCTTGCCAGAACTTGAAGCATACGATGCTGTTATCTCCAGGTCCTGAGAACTGCCTAATGAAATCGCCTTGGCGATGCGTGACCTTCACTACGGTGGAGTGAACCCCAAAACCCGGCTCTCCCGCGCATTTGGTGACGGGAAGCCGTGACGTGGTAAAGGCTCCAAGCGCGTCCTTCTGGAGTTCTAGAGTACTAGGCAGCGTTGTGATAGAGCACCCGCTGGCGGAGTAGATCGAGCTTGCCCCGCCCGTACATGCTGCGCTTGATCAGTTTGACGCGGTTGGCGTGCCCTTCCATCGGCCCTTGGCTCCAGGGGAGCGACAGCCCCGCATGGACGGCCTCACCGTCCTGGCGTAGCTTCGTGACAAAGGCCGCCAACTCGGGCACACCGCTCTCAGCCGCTCGGTCTAACCAGGCGTCCAACCCCTTGCTGCTGCGGGCGCGGACCAGTGCGAGGAACTGCTGCAGCATCGTCAGCGCGCGGTCGCCCTCGGGATGGATCTGCTGCATCTGGCGCCAGGCACGCTCCTGGTCCGCAGTCCGCTCTGCGGCAGGGACGAGCAGGAGGCCAGCAGCTTGGCGCGGTCGCAGGCCGGGGGCGGGCGGCGCCGCAGGGGGATTCATGCCCTCGTGCTCACGGCGGCGCAGATAGGCGACGAAGCGCGACACATTGCCGCGCGTGCCGGGATAGCCCAGCGCGACAATCTCGCGCCACAGCTGCACCCCATTGTGCACTCCCGCCCGCTACCGTTCGAGCAGGTATGGCTCGTAGGGCCGCAGGATGCTGGCCTTGCGTACCTGAGGGGGCTTCTGGGGCACACCGTTGGCCGCCAGATAGGCCTGGATGGTCTTGCGGTTGCAGCCGAGCACCCGCGCAATTGCGCGCCGCGTCATCCCCTGCCGCACCAGGGCATGAATTGCCTCGTACCGCTCCACCCTTTGGGCTTGGGTGCGCGTACGCGCGGCTTCGCGGTAGCGGCGAGGTGGCGCCAGCGTAGCCTGAGTTGGGAGCGTGCCCACACTCCTCCCCGCCGCACGGGCCGGGACCGCAATGCACTGCAGCGCCAAGGTATGCCGCTTGAGCACGCGTTCAGCGACTTCGCCCACATTCTTGACCAGATGGAAGCGGTCGGCCACTTGTACCGCCTGCGGTGCGCCGCGCCGGACGCCTTCAGCGTACGCTGAAGGCGTAGTCGCCGCCGCGATCCCGGCTAATCACCTCGATGCGCCCGGCCCACGGCTGGCGCTGCAACCACTGCGCGAAGGTGTCGGCGGTGCGGTCGGGCAGCACATCAATGGGCGTCTGCCGCTCCAGGTCAACGAGTAGCGTCGCATAACGCTGAGAGCGCCGCAGCGCGAAATCGTCAACACTGAGGACTCGCACCGGCGGTGGTGCGGCGACTGGGAACCGCCGGATGCGCACGAGCAGACGATCCGCACCGACGGCACTCGTGCCCAGCCCCAGGGCACGCAGCAGTCGAGCTCCGGCCTCGCCGCCCAGCGCAAACCCAATCGTGATGAGCCATGCCTCCAGTCGCTGCGTCCGCCGCCCGTAAGCCGCCCGTAAGCCGCGACGACACTGGGCAGACGTTCGGTGAAGATCTGGCGCTCACACATGTGGTTGTCGCAGAAGAACTTGCGCACATGCAGCATCAGCCGCATGGCAACGCCATGCCACGGCAGGTCGGCGAGGCGGCGGGTGTAGCGCGAATGCACGTGCGTGGAGGAGCGTTGGCACACCGGACACGAGGCCGTCGTCGTGGTGCTCGTCACCGTCGCGGTGATGGTGCTGGTATCAGCACTGAGCGCAAGCAGCTCCAAGCACGAGGGATCGGGCAAAATGGAAGCAGATGGCACAGCTGACTCCAAGAGAATGGTGGGGTTGGGACGAACGGCCTCCGAGCGTCCTTCTAGCGTACCATGCCCACCATTTACTCACCCTGCCTGATTCACTAAATGCGCGGGAGAGCCCAAAACCCGGACCAGTGAGGCAAGGCAACTCAGCCGTACGTCTGCGGTAGACTGACGACAGACACCGCAGGCGAGAAAGCGAGGAATGCCATGCCAGGACGAACGTTTACGCGCGAGGTCAAACTGGCGGTGGTCCGGCAATTGGCGAATGGGACCAAACGCCCGGCCCAGATGTGCCGCGAACACCAATTGGCCGACAGTCTCCTCGCCCGGTGGCGGCGCGACTACGCCGAGCGTGGCGAAGCCGCCTTCACATCGCGTCATGGCGCGGGAGCCGACGCGAGCGCCACGCCGCTGGAGACGCGGATTGCGGAGTTGGAGCGCTTCTGTGGGCAGTTGGCCTTGGAAAATGCGGCGTTAAAAAAAGCCGTGCAGCACGCCGCGCAGCACGCCTCGCGCACCGCGCCGACCCCATCGGGGAGCAACACGCCATGATTGCCATGCTCCAGCAGCAGTTTCCACCGCTCTCACTGCGTCGGCTCTGCCAGTTGTTCGGCGTGAGCCGGAGTTGGTACTAGTTGGTACTAGTTGGTACTAGTTGGTACTACACGCATCCCACGCCTGAGACGCGTGCCGAACGTGCCCTGGACCTGCGCGACGCGATTGAGCGGGTGACACTGGAATTCCCGGGCTACGGCTATCGGCGCGTAACGCATGCCTTGCAGCGCGAGGGCCGGACGGTCAATCACAAGCGGGTGTTGCGGGTCATGCGCCAGGAATCCTTGCGCTGTCAGCTCAAGCGCCGATTCCTGGTGACGACCGATTCCACGCATGGGTTACCGACCTATCCCAACCTGCTGACGCAGGCCAGCCTGACGCAGGCCAGCCTGACGGCGCCGAACCAGGCCTGGGTCGCCGACATCACCTCTATGCGTTTGCCAACGAGCTTTGTCTCTCTGGCCTGTGTGCTCGACGCCTATTCGCGGCGCTGTGTTGGCTGGAAGCTCGCGCGCCAGATTGATTCACCGCACGCCCGCGGCGCGTCGCCCGACGGTCTATCGCGGCCCTGAGGGTGAGTTGCTGATCTGGGCGCCTCTGCCAGAGGGCTACACCTGGCCCCCGCCGAATAGCTCGGCCGACTCACAGCAACCAGAGTCGCCGCCCTGGGCGTCCACGTCAGCGGATGATACCGCGACTGATGATGAGTCCACAGACGATGGAGACGCTGATGCGCCGCCGGAACGCGCCCCGCAGGATGACGAGCCATGGGAGGAGGCGCTGCCGCTCAATAGTGTCAGCGTCGGCGATATCGTGCTGCCCGCTCTGCCCGCGACGCCATCCGCTCCATCCGCGCCACACGCCCCCGCGTCGGCGACGAACGCCACTGGCGGCACATCCACAGGCGCGCATGACCCAGCCTCACCCTTCGAGCAGGGCCGCACCTACGACTGGATGAAGAAACCGGGCGAGTGAAGATGGCTGGCGGCTGAAGCCGCGCCTATGGGCCTCGCTGGCGCTCAGCCGCAAAGCCCGCCTGCGCGGGCTCTTCCCAAGGGGGCAACCGCTAATGCTAATCGTCCAGCACACCTTGCTTGCGCGGTTCCGTCTTCCTTAACAAAGATGGCGGATTCGGCGATCAAGGATAGCTACTATGATGGCGAGTGGCCAGTCTTCCCCTACGCGTGCTTTAGCGGTGACCATGCGTGTCATCTGCGCTGGCGTGCTACTCCGCCTGTTCGCGTTCCTATGGGTCGCCGAGCAGGCGCCTGTCGTCCGCGCCGCTGGCCCCGGATACTGTGTGATACCGCCGATCGTTGAGCACGCTCCCACCCGGCCCGCAATTCATCTCAATTACAGCGAAGGCCCCGTTGGTATGCGCATCAACGTGAGCGCAAGCGGATGGCGTCCCGGAGCGCGCGTCAGGCTACACTTCGATGGGCGCGATCCGCACTCAGGGAGGCTCACCGTCTTGATTGCCCAGGCCGCGCCACAGGTAATCGTCGCAAGTGATGGCTCTGTGACAATCACTTCGGTTGAGGTTCCCTACTATGTTTGCAACGATCCTTCGAATGCGCCCAACAGCGGGTACCACTTAGACACCACTGGTGGACCCATCGGCTACTTTGTGCTGGCATCGGATGACGGCGAGGTAAGCGCGCCGGTCGCATTCCGATTACTGCCCGCGCCGATGGTCACCATCAACGGCAGTGGTCCGAATTCGTACTATATGAAGGTGGGTACGACGATCACGGTCGCTGCCTCAGGCTGGGAGCCGAGTGAATCCCTGACGATTTCCCTGCGATCCGGCGATGCCTCGCATCCCCCGACGATACCTTATGCGAGCGATGTACACGCCACCGCCGACGCGCAGGGCAGCTTCACGGCCAGCTATCTACTCGATCCGCGGCTGCCCTGGAATCGGAATCTGCTGGTGATGGTCGAGGGCGTTGGCCCGCGCTATGGTACGTATGATGTATCCAGCTTCATCAATCTGCTGCCCGACACCCAGCCCACCTTACGCGTGAATCATACGCTCGTCACACCGGGGATGGCGATCACGGTGAGCGGCGAGAACTGGTATCCCGGTGATGTCATTCCGCTCAAGCTCTGCGATTCCCAGATGGTAGCTGGCGTGTGGTCAATTGGGCCAAACTGTGGCAAGGCCGCATGGCCCATACTCACCGAGATTCCCATCGATGCGGGAGGGCGCATGCGCCAGCAAGTGAAGATTCCCGCAGCGACACCTCTGGGCGAAAGCATTTTCATTGTCGAGGTAGATTCCCGGACTGGCGTTCAGCTGATACCCGTACATGTGGTGGATCACCTGCCCACCTGGGACGATATTCATCCGCGCGTGGCGGCGCTGCGCAACAAGCTGGTCGGCTCACTGCCGTTCACCATACCGACGGCGCTGGCGCTGGGCGCGCTGGCGTTCTTTGCCATCCGCCGCTGGCGCGTGCGGCGTCCTGCACGCGCTTAGAGGCTGTCCGTCGCGCGCGGGATCGCGTCGAGGTCCGCGCCGGGGACGCCACGCTGGCCGAGAAAGAGGCAGAGCTGGGCCGCATGCTCCTGGACATGGCGCATCGTGTAGAGGAGCAGCTCCAGATAAGGGATGGGCTGCCAGTCTGACCAGGGATACGCAACCGGTCGGCGCGCCTGCTCGTCCGTCAGCGCGGCCAGCGTGGAGCGGCATTTCTGGCGCACCGACGCGAGATAGGCGCGCAGTTCATCCCTGGTATACGGTTGTTCGGGCTGCGCCTCAACGGAATCGAGCGCTCCCTGGGCAAATGGCGCGGGGGGCGCGAATTCCTCCTCCGGGACGCCTGAGAGATACAGGTCGAGCCAGACCAGCGTATGAAAGGTGACGTACCAGAACTCCGCGAACTGTGGCGGAAACTCCAGTGGCGGGGGATCGGGCCAGAGTCGCTCCTGCCACAGCGCCTCGGGGCAGGCCACCAGAGCTTTTTCAAGCATACCGATGGCAGCGCCAAACTGCGGCCACAGCGCTGTATTCCACACGTTCTCCATGTCATTTCCCTCAAGAATGGCGCTACTTATTCCCTTTGTTGATAGCAGTGACAATGCGCTCGATCTGCTTGACGTGCGGCCGTTCGTGGAGCGCCAACCGCTGCGCGTAGGAGAGCACGGTCAGCATCAATGGCCTTCCCGCCCCGATGATGGTGGCCGAGCGCGACCACCCTTCGGCGGGCAGCGGTTTCAGCGTGGCCAGCAACTCGGCGCGCTGCGCGGCAAAGGCGCGCAACGAGGTCTGGAAGTCCAGCTCGCGATAGTTCGTCCGCTTGATCCAGGTGCGCGGGTTGATCGCTCGCAGCGTCGGCGTGTCCTCGGCAAGCATCGCCATGATGCACGTGCCCCACATATCGGCGCACGCGCGCAGATGCGCGAGAACATCGTTGGCGGACCACTCATCGGGAGCGGGCGCCATCCGCAATTGCGCTGGCGTCAGACTCTCGGTCAGCGCGGCAAGGCGCGGTGGAGTCGCCTCGAGCAGGGTCAGCGCCTGCTCAATCGTAAGCGATTCGCGCGATTCGCTGGACACGTAACGTCATCCCTCCCGCCTGATCTTCTCTAACCAGGCGCGCATATCTGGCTCATGCTCTTCGTGATAATGGGCGAAGAAGGCCGCGCCTGTCAGCGGCTCGCCCTCCATCCACGGGAAGCGTTCGGGCGCCAGCAGTTCCGCCTCGGGGAAGGCGCCGAGTGTCTCCACCAGTTGCTCGAAGACGGCACGTGAGTCGCGCAGTACATCGGCGACGGGCAGGTCGTGGTTGGCGGCGTAGATCCATGCGTTGATCTCGTCGTCCGTCTGGAGGTCCGGTGGCCACACGGGCGGAGGTGGCGCTTCGTGGCGCAACGCCGCCTGGAATCGCCCCACCGTTCGCTTACGCCAGCCGGTCAGGTGCGCGACGATATCCGCAATCGACCAGTCGCCAGCGACGCCCGGCTGTGTCATATGCTCCTCGCCGATCTCGGTCAGCAGCGCCTCCCATCCAACCCGTTCGGCTCTCAGGTCAGCGAGAAGCTGCGCCTTGCTCGTGCTTGTGTTGCTGTTCATTCCACCCTCCAGCTACTGAATCGCAGCCACAGACGCGGTTACGTCCGGCGTAGCTCGGCATTCAGGAAGGCGAGCGTGCGCTCCCACGCCAGCGCCGCGGCGGCGGCATCGTAGGTTTCTGGGCGGTTCGCCTCGAAGAACCAGTGTTTGGTTCCCGGATAGGTGTAGAAGGTGGCCCGTTTGCATGCCGCCTGAAGCTCCCGCTCCATCTCCGTCGCTGAGTCAGCCGACTCGTAGGGATCATCATCCGCGAAGTGGCAGAGATAGGCTGCCTGTGCGCGGCGATAGTCCAGACCGGGGTATGTGGCATAAAAGGTCACGACGGCGGCGACCTCATCAGGTAACTCGACGGAGGTATCGAGCGCATAGGCGCCGCCCAGCGAGAAGGCGACAAAGCCGAACGCGCCGCGACCGCCCGCCGGAATCGTCGCGCCGTTTTCGCGTAGGTAGCGCATCGCCCCCCAGATATCGCCGCGCCACTGATCCTCGTGCTGGTCCAGTGTCGAGCCTAACTCTTGCGCCTCCTCGATTGACGCGGTCGTCTTGCCGTGGTAGAGGTCGGGGGCAAGCGCGACGAACCCCGCCGCCGCGAGCTGGTCGCAGACCTGGCGAAACGGCTCCGTCAGCCCCCACCAGGTATGCAAGACGATGACCGCTGGCCCTCCTGCGCCATTCGGCGTCGCCAGATAGCCTGGCGCGGTCGCTCCACTGGCCTCGAACTCGATCATCTGTCCTGCCATCTGGTCCTCCTGTTCATCATCTGGCCACATCCCTGTGCATCATCTGGCCACATCCCTGTGCATCCGCAAAGGCTGCGCATCATGGTCCACGTTCCCAGGTCGTCCGCCGGTTCCTTCTTCTCATGCTCACAAGGGAAAGCGGTAAAATCGCCACAACTCCGCGCCTCTATGAGAAAGAGCGCAAAAGATGGCGGCTGCTGGCTCGCTCTGCGCTTCCTCCGAGCGAGCAGTATCTTCTATTCGCCTGAGCCGCTATCCTGCGTATCGGAGGAGTCTACAGCGGCGGGCTGGCGGGGAAGTCGTCGCGCCTGCGGGCATCCTCTTCGATGGCGCGCATCGCCGCCAGCGCCACGTGTTCGCGCCAGGGACGCGCCACCACCTGCACGCCAATGGGCAGGCCCGCGCTGCCCTGCTCCGCCGCCCGCGCCGCGCGTTCCACCCGGTCGCCTGAGCGCTTGCGGGACGACTCCTCCTCGGCGCGGACGCGCGTTACCGGCACGACGCCTGCCGGATAGCCCAGAAGATTATAGAGCACTTCATAGCCGCCCGCCGTCAGCAGGTCTTTGCTCGCCCCATGCGGGAATGCGGGCACTGCGCACGCCGGGGCGATAATCACATCGAATGGGCCGCCATCGTCGCGGTCCAGCGCGGCCAGGAAGCGCTGCTGATAGGCCATCTGCGCCTCCACCAGCCGCCAGTAGTCCACCGTCCGCCGCTGACCAAAGTTGCGCGCCACCTCCAGTGTGCGTCTCTGCCCCGTGGCCCGCAGCAGCCCACGCACCGAGGCCAGCATCGGCGCGGGCGCGTTGGCCAGCGTCAACAGTTGGGCGATGCGCGGGTCTTTCTGATTGCCGCGTAGAATGCCCGAAAGCGTCGCGCCGCCATCCGAGCTTAAGAGGCCATAGAAGATGTCCACGGCATGCGGGACATCGGGCGGACGCCACTCCAGCACCTGCGCACCCCGGCCCGCGAGCATGCCCGCCGCCTCGATCACTGCGCGGCGCACGGCGGGTGAGACGGCCAGCGTGCCGTCGTCGGCATAATAGGCGACCCGCAGCTTCGCGACATCCACCGCCGCCATATCGCCCAGCGGCATCGGCGGCTCGACCACAGGCGCGCGCCCACCATTGAGCGTCTCGATGGCGAGCGCCACATCGTCGGTCGTCCGCGCCAGAGCGCCAATCTGGCTGACGATGGCGCGTTCGCCCAGGGGAATGCTGTAGCGGCCCGGATCAGACATGCGCCCCTTCGTCGGCTTGAGCGAGACGATGCCATTGAAGGTGGCGGGCACGCGCAGGCTGCCGCCGATATCGGTGCCGATGCCCAGCGGCGACCCGCCTGCCGCGATGATCGCCCCCTCGCCGCCGCTGCTGCCGCCACAGGTGCGCGCAAGGTTCCAGGGGTTGTTGGTGCGGCCATAGACGGGGTTGTCGCTCTCGATGTAGAGCAGCGCCTGCGCGACATTCGTCTTGCCCAGAACAATCGCGCCCGCCTGACGCATACGCGTGACGTAGACGCCATCCTCGGCGGCGGGCTTCTGCGCCAGCGCCTGGATGCCAAACGTCGAGGGCGTCCCGGCGAGGTCGAGGCATTCTTTCACCGTGATCGGCACGCCGTGCAGCGGGGGCAGCGGCTCGCCACGGGCACGGCGCTCATCGGCGGCCTGGGCCTCGGCGCGGGCACTCTCATAGCGCTTGACGACGACGGCGTTCAACGCGGGATTCACCTGCTCGATGCGGGCGATATGCGCCTCCACCGCCTCCAACGAGGAAATCTCGCCCCGCGCGATGCGTGCCGCCAGTTCGCGTGCCGAAAGCTGTGTCAGCGCCTCATTGCCCATCTATTCGCCTCTTTCATTGGTGGTCTCGCCATCCAGTGTAGCATGCAAGCACAAGAAATCGCAGGCAAGGTTTGGCGCCTGGCGGCTGAAGCCGCGGCTAAGGGCTACGCCGCAAAGGCCGCCCTCCGGGCCGCTGCCGCTCCGCGCGCGTCAAGCGAGCTTCGAGGCTGACGCCTCGCGCGGCCGCCCTGCGTGGCCTCCAGAGAGCGACTTTTCTGTTCTCTGTCTGGAGCCTGCGCAGGCAGGCTTCGCGGGCACGCGCGAGCGTGTCACATAGGCGCGGCTTCAGCCGCCAGCCACACAATCACCGCCTTTCCCCCGGCAATACGGTACAATGCTACGTGAATGCCCTTGACACATCAGGAGGATTGCCACAGATGACATCAGCACAGGACGAAACCGCCAGCCAGCCAGCGCCCCGCCGCACGCTCGAGTATCCCGCGCTGGTGGGCATTCTCGGTGGTGGCCAGCTTGCGCGCATGACTGCTGAGGCCGCCTCAACCCTCGGTATCGAGACGGCGCTTCTGGAGCATGAAGCGAACAGCCCGGCGGGCCGCATCGCCGCGCGTGAGGTCACCGGCGCGTGGACGGATGAGCAGGCGCTGGCGGCGCTGGCGAAGGATGCGCTGGCGGTCACGCTCGAAAATGAGTTTGTCGAAGTCTCGGCGCTGGAATGGCTGGCGGCGCGCGGCGTACCGGTCTTCCCGACGGCGCGGACGCTGGCGACGGTGCAGGACAAGCTGCTACAGAAGCAGTATATGCGCGCGGCGGGCGTGCCCGTGCCCGACTTCGCGGAGGTTACGCGGCCCGAGGATATCATGGCTGCGGGCGAGCGCTGGGGCTGGCCGCTGGTGCTGAAGGCGCGGCGCAACGGCTACGATGGCTATGGCAACGCCACTTTACGCGGGTCGGAAGATATCGCCGACGCCTGCACGCGGCTGAGCTGGCCGGAGCGGACGCTGCTGGTGGAGGCGTGGGCGCCCTTCACGCGCGAGCTGGCGGTGATGGTCGTGCGTGGGCGCGATGGCGCGTGTGTGGTCTACCCAGTCGTCGAGACGGTGCAGCAGAACCACATCTGCCATATCGTGCGTGCGCCCGCCTCAGGTGATACGGCGATGCTGGCGCGTGCGGCAGCGATTGCCCGGCAGGCGGTCGAGACGATTGACGGTATCGGCGTCTTCGGCGTCGAACTCTTCGAACTGGCCGATGGGCCTATCCTCTACAATGAGATCGCGCCGCGCCCGCACAATTCCGGCCACTACACCATCGAGGGCTGTGTCACGTCGCAGTTCGAGAACCATCTGCGCGCCGTGCTGGGTCTGCCGCTGGGCAGCGCGGCGATGGTCGCGCCCGCCGCTGTGATGGTGAATCTGCTGGGCAGTCGCACCGGACCCGCCCGCGCCGATGGGCTGGCGGACGCGCTGGCGATCCCCGGCGCGCACGTCCACATCTACGGCAAACTCGCATCGCGTGTCGGGCGCAAGATGGGCCATGTCACCGCGCTTGGCGCTACCGTCGCGGAGGCCGAGGCAACCGCGCGCAAGGCAGCGGATGCCATCACGCTGTAGCGACTACGGGCGGTGAGTAGGCTCACACACCGCCCTTTGGCTTCGGAATGTCTGGCGCGAACAGCCCGTACATCAGCGCGCCTATCGCTGGTATGAAGGTTAGCGCGTATGTTATTGTCGCCGCGCTCTCTGCGTCCTGCGCCGCCATCGCCGCGTGAATGACTATCACTGCCCCCAGCGTGAGGATGGCGACGATCAGGAGACCCGCAAACCACCTCCGTTGCCGACCTCTGCGGGCCGTTGCCAGTGCGTAGAGCGCAAGAAGCATCGCCAATGACACGCCGACCGCGTAGAGGATCGCGGGCAAGAAGGGGTCGCCATTGCGCTCGAGAGCCGCTGCCCCGAGGCACAGCAGCGACACCGCCGCGAGCACGGCGATATTGTATCGGGCCTTGAGTCCAATCAGCTCAAATAGGGCGATCAGTAGCAACATCAGCAGAACGGCGACAAGAATTGGCGCCTGCGACATGAAGATGATCATCGCTGCTCCTCGGATAAATAGCGGGTTCTACCTGAAGTTGGCATGCCGCCATTCTACCGGATAGTGATCCCTTGTATCTGAAAAGTTCGTGTAGTATGGCACTATGAGACGCCACATCTGGGCGCGACAGGCCGGTAATCCCTCGGTCCCGTGAGGCCGTAGAAGAGCATGGGTCGTCGCGCCCTTCGCCCCGATGAGTCCGAACAGTTGCCAGGGCCAGGAGTCTCCTGAGCCCGTATCTTGCAAGGCCGGGCCATGGTGGGTAAGACGAAAGAGCAAGGGAGAACCGATGAGCGCGTCGGAGGGCGTAGTCGTTGGGATTGACATCGCCAAAGCAGCCTTGGATGCGGCCGTCCGCCCGAGCGGTGAAGAACGGCATCGCGCCAACGACACTGCAGGGATCGCCGAACTGGTTGCATGGCTGCAGCTGCTCGGTCCACAGGTGATCGTCGTCGAAGCCACCGGCGGGTATGAGGCAGCCCTGGTGGCGGAGCTGGGGATCGCTGGTCTGCCGGTGGCCGTCGTCAATCCCCGTCAAGTCCGCGATTTTGCCCGTGCGACGGGGCGCTTGGCCAAGACCGACCGACTCGACGCGCAGGCGCTGGCCCACTTTGGCCAGGCTGTGCGCCCCACCCCACGCCCGTTGCCCGACAAAGAGGCGCAGGCGTTGGCGGCGCTGGTCGAGCGTCGACGGCAGGTCGTGGCGATGCGCACGGCGGAAGAAAACCGCCTGGGAGCAACGCGGGTGGTGGCTGTGCGCGCGCGTATCCAGGCGCATTTGGAGTGGTTGGAGACCGATCTGCGAGCGGTCGACGAGGACTTGCGCCAGCGGTTGCGCGCCAGCCCGCTCTGGCGCGAGCAGGATGACCTGTTGCAGAGCGTGCCGGGGATCGGTCCCATTCTCTCGCTGACGTTGCTGGCAGAGCTCCCCGAGCTGGGGCGGCTGTCCCACGGGCAGATCGCCGCGCTGGTCGGCGTCGCCCCGCTCAATCGCGATAGCGGCACGCTGCGTGGACGACGCGCGGTCTGGGGCGGGCGGCGAGCCGTGTGGACGGCGCTGTACATGGGCACGCTGCGCGCCACTCGCTGTAATCCCGTCATTCAGGCGTTCTACGAGCGCCTTCTGGCCGTGGGTAAAGCCAAGAAGGTGGCCCTGGTGGCCTGTATGCATAAGCTGCTCACCATCCCATCCTCAACGCCATGGTCGGGCGACATCTTCAAAAGCAAGCCCCAGTTGGCGGTCGAGCTCATCCAGGAACTGGCCGCACAAGGTTTTCACTTCAGTGTCGTGCTGGCTGACAGCATGTATGGCGAGAGTTGGGAGTTCACAACGGCCTTAGAGCGCTTGGGCCTTTCATATGTGGTGGCGATCCGCTCCAATCACATCGTCTGGACGTTTCCCGGCGAGCGCGTGCGCCAGACCCGCTGGCGGCCGTTTGAGCGCGTCTTCACGGATGGTACGACCGAGCAGCGCTATCGCTGCGAGTTCGTCTTTGGCAAACGGACCTCCATCCGCTACTTTGCCATTACCACCGATCCTGTCCATCTGCCCCCCGAGACCACCTGGAATATCATGACCAATCTGCCGGGCAAGATTGAGCGGACGGTCGGCAATACCTTCGGGCTGCGCACGTGGATCGAGTATGGTTTCAAGCACGCCAAAGACGAGCTCGGCTGGGCTGACTACCGCGTCACCGACGCGCACAGCATCGCGCGCTGGTGGGAGTTGGTGATGTGCGCCTACCTGCTGGTGAGTCTGCAAGCACCCGCCTTGGCAGCGCCTCCGGCGGTTACGCCCGCTACGTCCGCTGAGCCAACGGTCACCCCCGGCATGAACTCGCCAGCCCACACGCCTCAGCATCCAGCCTGGACCGAAGATGCGAGTTGGAAGCACCGCCTGACCAATCTGCGGCTGCTGCTCCAGCCCTTCGTCTGCGCTTGCCTCCTGTTGCCCTGGCTGCGTCTCTACCCGTTACCTCACCTCGTGACGGGCTTTGCTGACCTGTGCACCCTCATGAATACCTATCGCCCGCTCTTCCCGACATGACAAAAGAGCAACTGTGACGACGGATGTCTCCTCCTGGCAGGCTCAGGCGGCCTGAGCCTGCCAGGAGGTCTGGTGTTTGAGCAGAGCGTTGAGGATGGTCGGCAGCTTATGCATGCAGGCCACCAGCGCCACTTTCTTCGCTTTGCCAGCTGCCAGGAGGCGCTCGTAGAACGTCCGGATGGCAGGATTGCACCGGGTGGCTCGTAACGTGCCGATGTAGAGCACCGTGCGGACAGCCCGCCGTCCACCCCAGACCGCGCGCCGGCCGCGCAACGTGCCACTATCGCGGTTGAGCGGCGCCACGCCGACCAGCGCGGCAATCTCCCCGTGGGAGAGCCGCCCCAGCTCGGGGAGCTCTGCCAGCAACGTCAGCGACAGGATCGGGCCGATGCCCGGGACACTCTGCAGCAGGTCCTCGTCCACCGCTCGTAGGTCGGCCTCCAACCAGGCGAGATGCGCCTGGATGCGGGTCCGCACCAGCGCCACCCGCGTCGCCCCCAAGCGATTCCCTTCCGCGGTGCGCATCGCCACGACCTGACGGCGGCGCCACGCCGACCAGCGCCGCCAATGCCTGCGCCGCGTCGTTGGGCAGCGGGCGCGGGGTCGGGCGCACAGCCTGGCCGCAATGCGCCAGCGCCTGCGCGTCCAGCCGATCGGTCTTCGCCAAGCGCCCGGTGGCTCGGGCGAAGTCGCGCACCTGGCGGGGATTGACCACCACGACCGGAAGGTGGGCAACACCCAACTCCGCCACGAGGGGCGCCTCATAGCCTCCGGTCGCCTCGACCACGATCACTTGGGGGCAGACCGTCTGCAGCCACACCACCAACTCAGCGCTCCCCGTCGGGTCATTGCTCAGCTGACGCTCGTCGCCGCTCGGGCGGACGGCCACCTCCAGCGTCGCTTTGGCCCCATCGATCCCAACGACCACGTCCTCCTGCCCCTTCCTAACTTCTTCTCCGTTTCCCTGGTCGCCCACGCCGACCCGGCCTTGCAGGATACGGGCTCAGCGCATGGCTGGCCCTGGCAACTGTTCGGGCTCCTTGGGGCGAGGCGCGCGACGACCCCAGCTCTTTTACGGCCTCACGGGACCGAGGGACGAACGGCCTGTCGCGCCCACCTGCAGCATCTCACTGCGCCATACTACATGACTTTTCAGATACAAGGGATGATTCATGGAGCAAGACTGCGGCATTTCCGTCGTAACATCGTTCGCTCATGCTCTGCTGAGGGCATGGGCGCCGCGATGTAAACACGTCACATCCGTCGCCCGCCAGGGATGACGATTCCCGCCCCACTTTGTGAAGCACCTCACTCTACTCGCACGCTTCGTCACGCTTGCCGTAACGGGCCCGTAACTCGGGTCGGCTACTCTGGAAGCGTGATGCAGGAGCAGCGCCGATCCACACGACAATCGGCGCGCCTGCCTCAATAGTGATATCGTCTGCGGCCGGCTGCGAGTGTTATCACCACCCAAATCTGGCCGCATGTTTGAAAGAGGACAGGCTCATGGGAACCATCGAGATGTACCGCGAAGGCGCGGTTGCGCGCCTCGTGATTGACAATTTGCCACGGAACTATCTGACGACGGCGATGTTTGAGCAGCTCGGTCGGCACGTGCGAGAGTTCGAGACCGACCCCGACCTGCGGGTCGCCGTCATCCATGGCAGTGGCGACCGGCTCTACACCGTCGGCGCTGATATTCGCGAGATGGAGCCATTCACCCACCTGGCGGACCGCCACGATGAGACCGTTCGCTGGCTCAGTGGCGTGCATGATGTCCTTGACCATATCGACCATTCCTCGAAGGTCTTCATCTGCGCGATGAAAGGCATCTCGTATGGCGGAGGGCTGGAAATCGCGGGCGCGTGCGACATCCGAATTGCCGCGCAAGACGCGCGCTTCGCGATGCCTGAGGTCAAGCTGGGGATCATTCCCGGTTACGGCGGCACGCAACGGCTGCGGCGGCTGATCGGGGTGGGGCATACGCTGGCGCTGGTGCTGGGCGCGCAGGAAATCGACGCCGAGACCGCGAACCGCTGGGGACTCGTGGACATCGTGACGCCGCGCGGTGAGGCGGAAATCACAGCGTTCCAGCTTGCCCAGAACATCGCGAGCTACGCGCCCGTGGCGCTCACAGCGGCCAAGCGCGCCATCCGCGATGGGGGCGATCTGGCGCTCTCGGACGGGCTGGCGCAGGAGCAGGCGCATTTCGCCGACTGCACGGCCTCCTCCGACTTTGCCGAAGGGCTACAAGCCTTCCTGCAGAAGCGCGCGCCCCAGTTCAGCGGCGTCTGATACCGGACTCGTCGCCGCCGCAGTTATCCAGCTATACAGGGATAATTTCGGCGGCTGGCGCGCCATCGGTGATCGTCAAAATCGCAATGGTGCAGGTTGGCTCACGGCGACGATCCATCGCGCTGCCGGGATTCAGCAGCATCAGGCTATCCGCGTCCTCCAGCAGCGGGATGTGACTATGGCCGAAGATGACGACGCGGGCCGACATAAACTCGCGGCGAGCGTTGCGGCGATAGTCTTTGCGCTCGCCGAGAATGTGCACCAGCCCGATCTCGCAGTCGCCCACCACCAGCGTCCGCTTGATGGGCAGCGCCAGCACAACCTCCTGCTGCTCGACGTTGCCCCGCACCGCCTCCACAGGAGCATAGGCGCTGAGCTGGTCCAGCACCGCCAGTGTCGAAAGGTCACCCGTGTGCAGAATCAGTTCGACATCCTCGAAGCGCCGCAGCACCGCGTCTGGCAGCCGCGCGCCATGCTGGGGAATGTGTGTATCGGAGAGAACTCCAATGCGATGTATCTCGCTCATGACCGGCTGCCCTTTCGGCCTCGCCAAAGTGGCTCCCCAGGGGATCTCCGCAAGCCAGAGAACCAGAAGTGTGGCCCGTTCGGCTTACGGTGTTTGGACTCCCCAATGATAGCATGGCACAATGGAGTGGTATGGCGTGGCATGGCGCAGGGTACGGATGGAACCTCTGGCAAAGTGATGAGCGAGGATGGCAAAGATAGCGAGGATAGCAATGAGGCGTCAATTCTCCTGCCTGCTCGCGCTCGTTGCGCTCGTTGGCCTCTTCATCGCAGGCTGCGGACCGGTCACGGCGGGAATAGCGCGTTCGAGTGACGGCTCATCGCCACCAGCGACAGTATTCGCCAAAACGGGCAGCACGCCAACGTCTCCAGCTACTCCCTCTCCAGCTGCCCCTACCCCGACACATGCGCCCCGCCTGGCGCCCACGCCGACTAGCGCTTCCGCTGCCGCGAGCCTTGCCAGCCGCGCGCTCGCCAGGACAAACGCCTACCGCCGCCAGTTCAACTGTCCGCCGCTGCGTGAGAACGCGAAGCTCGACCAGGCCGCGCTGGCGCATAGCAAGGATATGGCAGTGCATGGCTATTTCGACCACAACAGCCCCGCTGGCCAGACCCCATGGGATCGTATCCATGCGGCAGGCTACCAGTTCTCGATGGCCGCCGAGAACATTGCCGCGGGTTATCCGACGCCCGAATCCGTTATAGACGCCTTCTTCAACGAGAAGCCGCCCGATGACGGCCACCGCCGCAACCTGCTCAACTGCGCGCTGCGTGACGTCGGCTTCGCATATTACTATCAGAAGGGCAGCCCCTACGGCTCTTACTGGACCCAGGACTTCGCGACACCGCTCTAGTATGAGGCGGCGTTGCATGGCTGCGTGGCAGGCCTACCACCACATCTCGATGACAGCAGGAGCCGGGACGTACCCGCACTCCTGCCGACATATGGGATATGACAAATCCTGGCTCCTCGGCAGGCGCTTGACTATTTGAGCACAGTCGCGCAGTAGGTCGTGTTGGGGCCGCGAGGACTAGGACATTGCTTCGTCGGCTGGAACTGGTCTGCCTGCCCAAAATCCTTCTGTGTGCCGGGGTAGTCGCCGCCGTAGGTGTAGTATCCGGCCTTGTTGAGCGAATACCACGGGTAGGTGCAGAAGGCGGTTCCATAGTTCGCCGCGCCGCAATATTGATTGATCTCGGCTTTGCCGCCATAGTCGCTCACTGCCGCCCAGCCCTGGGCTTTGCTCCCATCGCCGAAGGTCACGCCGAGAATCTGCAACGGCTTGAACCCAAGCCAACTCGGCAAATTATAGGAGTAACAGGGCGGCTTGGTAGCACTCCCAGGGAGGCAGAACTGGCCACCAGGTGAGGTGAATGGGCTGGTGTGGCCGATCTCCCATACGAGGCTGTTGGGGGCATCATCTACCAGACCCCAGCCGAGCGCGTTGCCCAGTTGCTGCGTGCCATAGGCTGGCATCAAGGGGCCATCGACATGGCTGTTGAGCACAATCGTGCCAGAATGCCCTGTGGTTAGATTGGTCACCGTAATGTGCATACCATCCGCGGCAGGGGTGGCATATTGGTGATCGGTTATGGTGTCGCCCGCGTGCATGATCAGCGGTCCACCGCTTACACTGTCGGTCAGCATCGCGTTGAATGCCGCTGACTCCGAGTTGCCAGTTTTCGAGACCTCCCAAACTGGAGAGCAGACGGAGTAGATTCCGGGAGCGTAGGAAACATTGAATCCGCCGCCCGATGCGCAGTTGTTGACGAAGCTATTGGGGTAGAACTGCAGCTCAAGGAACGCCTGTCCATAGCGGCTATTGGGATCGGTGACTGTCCCGCCAATCCAGAATGTCGGTCCGACCGCATCGACAGGTGTGGTGTTGTCGGTTGGCAGCACTATCGTCCATGTCAGATCCTGAGCGGAACCAGGGTGGTTTGAAAGCGGGTCAATCTCGGGCTCATCATGGCCAGTGCAACTGCCAGTGTACCAAATGTCCTCCTGAAATACCAGGGTAAATGGGCTAGCGGAATGGCAAGAGGATTAGGGAAAACGACTTGCCCAAACGCGCGCTGAGGAGTATCGATGAGCTAAGGTTGAGATAGTGGCGTTGGTGTGTTGTTCTTTTTGCCGCCATTACCGTTGCCATTACCGTTGCCATTGCCATTGCCATTGCCATTGCCATTACCACCGTTGCTGTTACCATTGCCATTGCCATTGTTGTGAGGCGTAGGAGTTGCGTGACCTGACGCATCGGTTGGGGATGGTGTCGCAAGCTGAGGGATGACAATATTGCTTGCACTGAGTGCATGTTGTTGACCATTAACACTGGTAGATAATGCCCGTGCTAGAGCAGCTTGCCCCTTGCTATGTGCTTGCTCAAGAGCCGTGTATTCAGCGCGCATGGTGGCTCTCAGCGCGTTGACAATACTTGTGTCGTCTTGATGCTGCTGGCGCGTTGCGATGACGAGCACAATCAACTGATGGGTAGCATTGTCACACTCGCCCATCAATGCGAGCGCCTGATGGGTATGATTCTGGGCGGCTTCTGCTCGCGCCTCTTCCAGACGGTGTGCGGCAATCTGCGCCAGCGCATCACCGCGCTGCTGATTTGACCAGGCCAACTGCAGACGGATCGTCTCACTGGCCTGCTTGATACCATACAATGGAGACTCAGGCAATGCAGTTGCCGCTGCCGTTGAGATGGCCCAATAGCCCACACATGTCAGGGCGAGGATCGCGGCATATAAGGCCACCTGCAGCGCGCAGCGGGAGCAGGGAGTTGGGCGCCTGAGGATCCTACGGATGGACATGCGCGGCCGTCTCGCGGTACGATGGCACTGTCAGCAAGCGCCACGGTCACCATGCGAACATGCCTATGCCTATGCCCGGCGTTCAGGAGATGGTATCATGCCAGTGCACGGAACCTTTAACCCCGCCTCCCTTATCGGCCCCGCATTGATCTTGCTGGTCTGGCTGGGTCTGGCGATCTATAGCATCAATGATCTCTATCAGCCCAACCGCCAAGTGCTCGCCTTCACCAAAAACGTCTGGGCCCTGATCATCGTCTTCGTCGGCATCATCGGCGCCGTCTTCTACCTCCTCTACGGCCGCGAGACCCCCTCGCGCTGACCCCTGGTAGTGGCATACAACCGCTGTCAACTTCTGTTTGGGCGCAGCATTATCAGCATCGACTAGGGTGTGCATGGGGATCCTGCTTGTACCATGCTAGACAGGCGAAGATATAGGGGTGTTTTTCACCACGCTGCTCCGTATATGGGACATGGAGCGGCTGATCAGTCCAATTCGCAGTTGGCCTACGACTGACAGATGACGGCTTCCTCTCGCCTCGTCCCGAAAGCCGTCCCATAAACTATGTATCACCGCTTGCTTGTTTGCATGGGTTTTGATACACTGAAAGCTCACCATGACCATGACGGAGCAACGGCAAAAGTATTTAAGGGCCAAGGTAGCCTTGGCGCTCTACAGCGAATTCGGCCAGGTCCCAAAGGAAGACGAGATCGAACACGTCTATCACTTGACCCGCGTGCTGTACAAAGCGGTGCTCGGAACCCATTACTTACGCAAGCAACAACAGAAGAGCGGGCAATTGGTGCTGTTCTAGGCCAGAGACCAAAGGATCAGCATGCTGATAGGATATGCCCGCGTCTCCACCCAGGATCAAACACTCGACCTCCAGACGGATGCCCTCAAACGAGCAGGCTGCGAGAAGATCTTCACGGATACGGCGAGCGGCGCCAAGGCGGAGCGTCCGGGCTTGCAGGAAGCCATGAATCATCTGAGAGCCGGGGATACCCTGGTGGTCTGGCGTCTGGACCGACTCGGCCGCACACTCAAGCACCTCATCGCGACCGTCACGGACCTGAGCGAGCAGGGGATCGGCTTCAAGAGCCTCCAGGAAGACATGGATACCACGACCTCCGGCGGCAAGCTCGTCTTCCATATTTTCGGGGCACTGGCCGAGTTCGAGCGGGAAGTCATCAGAGAACGCACCAACGCTGGGCTGCAAGCCGCACGCGCACGTGGACGGTTCGGTGGCAGACCGACGATTCAATCGCTCGATCCCAAGAAAGTGGCGCTCGCGCGAAAGCTCTATGCCGACAAGCGGACCATGCCAGTACAGGAGATTTGTGACACGCTTCACATCGGGCGGAGTACGCTGTATCGCTACGTACAGGATTGAAGGTTGAGGCGCCTATTTATGCCAGGTCCATCGCCCGACATGCTGCTAGCTGTGTTTGTAGTCATGTTTGCTTGCCACCAGCTTCTCCGGCTATTGCCCCTTATATACTCACAGACGTCTTCAACGCTATCCCAACTGCCGTCCTAGACGGTTTCCAACTGCCAATTTGCAGCATATACTGCACAGGGAGCACCAGAAGGAATAGCCAGAACCATGTTCTGGCGTGTTGGTCGATGGTAATGGTGGGTGCGATAGATGGTTTCGACGAGAGAGTTGAGTTAGGTAAGGTCGCCTGCTAGCTGTTTGTCGCCAGGAAATGATGTCCGCTGGGCTCCGAGAGATCGGTATTTGCAGGTTGCAGAGCCCATAACAGTCGCGTTGTTCGCGTCGCGAGACAGCATTCGCACAGGTGTAGAAGTTGTCCCGGGGCACGGGTTCTTCTTTCCGCAGTAGCGGTACATATGCCCTCTACATCTCGATCTCGTTGCAAGAGTGCGCAGAAGTGAGAAGTGGCCTGAGGCGGCCACGCGAACATGTGGCACCACTATTGACAGAAGCTATGGATGCTTTAGCACGTAGTGAAGGGCGCTGGGCGTATAGCGCGCGTCTGGAATGAGTCATGTGTCAGTTGTTTGCTTACCTGCCAGAATATGTCAGGTGCCAGATGTCCGGTGCAGTGCAGCACCAAGGAGCGATTCCGTGGACTCTCCTTTGCTTTCCGCTGACCTTAGCAGTATGTTATCACCGTTGTCATCACCATCTTCGCTTGTACACATCGCTGCCATTTCTCGGGCGGTTGGGGCGCCTGGGGACCTCGTGTATCGCTGCACCTTACGTGATGGTGTCGTAGTTACAGTGCGACCAATCCAAAACGATGACGTACAACGGCTCCGAGCGTTCCATCTTGGCCTTTCCTCTGAGACGAGATTCCTGCGGTTTGCGCATTTGCTGGGCGAGTTTCCCGACGAACTGATCAGTCGTCTCTCGTGCGTCGATAAGGATGAACGCATGGCCTTCGTCGCAACTGATGCCGCGCGTGAGTCAGACGAACCAGTCGAACTAGAGGAACCAGACGGACAAGACGAACCAATCGATGAGCAGATCATTGGTGTCGCGCGCTATGATCGGGTGCGCCAACAGGTTGCGGAGATAGCGGCTGTCGTGGCTGATCGCTGGCAAGGACATGGTCTTGGTCTCATCTTGCTATACCACCTGGCGCTGTACGCGCGCCGCCATGATTACACGACCTTCATCTCCACGATGAGCCGATCGAATGACCGTGCCATTCGCGCACTCATGCACTGCGGGCTTCCCTACACGCTGAAACAACTGGACGAAGATACCCTGTCGGGTGCCGTTGACCTTACACCACTGGATAGCGTCGGTGGGGTGGTTGGTGGGTGAGAAAGGGAGGCGGTGATCTCGCGACAGCCAGCTGTTGTGGACCCTAGACGGATCTTCAGTACGACCTGGCGCGGGAGGGCCAAGACCCTACTCAATTAGTAAGGATCTAGGCCCTCGTTATTGAACAAGCGCCGGGGACTGCTATGCTACCGCTTGCTGCCCCGAGCGGCGCCCCCTCGACGACGCGCTCTCTGCCAGGACCGCTCAGCCAGGACTACTCAACACTCCCAAAACTCTTGATCTCTTCGACCTCTTCGGGTGACAGGGTGCGCGGCACTTCGCCGTGCGCCAGCTTCTCGCTCTGGACATGATGGCGAACACTTTCGACAATTTCTGGATTGGCCAGCGTCGTAGTGTCGCCAATTTCGGTGAAATTGCTGCTCGCTGCTAGAATCCGCCGCATGATCTTGCCTGACCGCGTCTTGGGCATATCCGCGACGATCCAGATGTGCTTCGGGCGCGCAATCGGTCCGATCTCCCGCTCGATAGCCTTCGATACTTTCTCCTCAATGGCGCTACTCGCGGTAATCCCTGGCTTGAGCGCAACATACACCTCGACCACGCGGCCGCGCAGTTCGTCCATCAGCGGCACTGCGGCGGCCTCTGCCACCTCATCTACCGTCAGGCACGCCGACTCAATCTCTTTCGTGCCGAGGCGGTGCCCGGCCACATTAATCACATCATCGACCCGACCGAGGATACGGAAATAGCCATCAGCCGCGAGCACCGCACCGTCCCCAGCGAAGTACGGCCAATCATGCCAGTCTTTGCTTTCCTTGTTCCGGCAGTACTTCGCGTAATAGGTCTGCACAAAGCGCTCTGGCTGGCCCCAGATCGTCTGAAAGATGCCGGGCCAGGGATTGCGGATGCAGATATTGCCGGCCCGTCCGCTGCCCGCCGCGATCTACCTCGCCCATCTCATCATAGATCACAGGGTAGATCCCCAGGACGCCCGGGCCGCAACTGCCCGGCTTCATCGCCTTCACCGCAGGCAGGGTGCTGCACAGGAAGCCACCGTTCTCGGTCTGCCACCAGGTATCAACGATCACGGCTTCGCCCTTACCGACGGTATGGTAATACCAGCGCCAGACATCGGGCTCGATGGGCTCGCCCACGGTGGTCATGTGCTTGAAATGGTAGTGGTACTTCGTTCGGCCCATACGGATCGACCTTCCGGAGCATGCGAATGGTCGTCGGAGAGGTGTGGAAGATGTTCACGCCGAGTTGCTCTGCGATTCGCCAGGGGCGTCCGGGGTCGGGATATGTCGGCACCCCCTCGTACATCACACTGGTTGTCCCCAGGGCCAAGGGACCGTAGACAATATAGGAGTGTCCGGTGATCCATCCGATGTCGGCGAAACACCAGTACGTGTCCTCCGGGTGGATATCCTGGTAATACTTCGATGTGCCAGCGACATACGCCAGATACCCGCCAGTGCTGTGCTGGCACCCCTTGGGCCTCCCGGTCGAGCCGCTGGTGTACATGAGAAACAAAGGGGCTTCGGCCGGCATCGAGACGGGCGCGACGATTTACTCGGCGGTAGTTTTGCACCAACTCGTCGATGAAGAAATCCCGCCCCTCGACCATCGGGCTCTTTGAGGCGTACTGGCCTGGATGACGCCGCCAGACCAGGACTTTCTCTACCTCGACGCCTTGTTCACGGGCTGCGTCCACCGCCTCGTCGGCTTTGGCTTTGTGGTCGACCAACTCGCCATTGCGGTAGTAGCCATCCATCGTCACCAAGATGTGACTGCCCGAGTCGGCAATGCGGCCGCCGCATGCCACGCCGCTGAAGCCACCAAACACCTCCGAATGGATGACGCCAAGGCGCGCACAGGCCAGCATAGACACAGGCAACTCAGGAACCATGGGCAGGTGGAAGGTGACGCGGTCGCCAGTCTTGACGCCACCGAAATCGCGGAGCAGTGCGGCGAACTCATTGACTCTGGTATAGAGTTCCTGATAGGTGATGGCCTTGCGTACGTTCTGTCTCGGGCTCGGGCACCCAGATGAGCGCCGCTTTGTTACGACTGGTCGCCAGATGGCGATCGACGCAGTTGTAACACGCATTGAGCCGACCACCGACGAACCACTTCCAAAACGGCGGATTGCTGGTGTCGAGCGTCGTATGCCAGTAGTGGTCCCAGCTCAGCAGATCCGCGTACTCCTTGAAGCACTCAGGAAAGTGCTCCTCAGTGAAGCGCTCGTAAATATTCGGATCGCTGGCATTCGCCTGGCCAACGAACCGCGGCGGGGGTGAATAGTACTCCTCCTCCCGCCAGTGCACAGCTATTTGTGCCTCGGAAACCGCAATTCCTTCGTCTTCATTCGCCATGGGTTGATCACCTCCTGGCTTTACGCTCACGTCCTACGATTCCTATCAATTCAGTGCAACCGGCAGGTCTCCAGTAGCCTTGGCGATGGCAGGCAGGTGCTGGCAGGGCGGTTCCTGATCTCAGAGGCGCCTTTGGTTCCGTAGGGGCCGTAGGGGCTGGGGGTCGTGGTTGAAACGCAGCAAGGGGGTGTAATCACTCGCGCGGAGATTGGCTGGTACGTCGTGCGCCGCGAGCGACATGTCTCGTTTGAACAGAACCCTAAGGGAGCACATCTGGCTATCCGTTCTGGTCTGTTTGGTTAGGGAGCAATGTGGTCGGCCACGCCGACCTTCTACCCATGCTACAGAAAGCCACTGAGACACTGCTATGTGAGGAGTGTAGCATGGGGAAGCATCCTAGTCCAGTCTACCCCTGCTCGCGGCATCGCAGCTTTGTTGTTCCGTTTGCTGCTTCGCTGTAATTTCAGTGGGAATTCGATCTGTATTTCATGAGGGAAGGAGTGGTCAGTCAGTGCATGAAACCGGCGCGGGTAGTCGTGCCGATGTCTGGGATGTAGGACACCGACCATCGCCGGACTTGCATAGCAGCGAGCCAGCAGAACTGACCTGAGCGAGCAGGAGATTGGCTTCAAGAGCTTGCAGGAGAACATGGATACCACAACCTCGGGGGGCAAGCTCATCTTCCATATCTTCGGGGCATTTGCTGAGTTCGAGCGCGAAGTCATCAAAGAGCGCACCAACGCCGGGCTACAAGCCGCCCGGGCGCGTGGGAGGTTGGGGGGTAGGCCGACAATCCAATCTCTCGATCCTAAGAAAGTGGCTCTCGCGAGAAAGCTCTACGCCGACCGGAATATGCCAGTGACGGAGATTTGCGCCACGCTCCATATTGGACGGAGTACGCTGTATCGCTACGTACAGCGGTAGTCTGCCCGCTTGGCGGGGTTACTTGCTCCATGGGATAAAGCAGCCGGTATTTATGGATAGCGCAGCGGCATTAGCAACAGGGAAGGGCCTCACATTTGGCAAGATTGGCGACACCCTCGCGGAGATTCTATGAGAATAAATGGGAGCTGTCTCAAGCTCAAGCATAGTGCCTAGCGGATCGCGAGGAGCACATCGTCGTCCGGTTGCCGCCAAATATGTCCTGCTACACAGAAGCCGGTGCCGCGCAGTGCCGCCTCGTGCACCTCGCCGATCGGTGATTCCTGCTCTTCTTCAATTACAGCAGTTACAGGGACATCAGACCTTCCGACGCCCTCGAGGCCTTCCACGCGGGAAGGTGTGATGACACGGCTTCGCAATTCCTGTGAAGCGCCGCTTGAAACGTCGCTCGCGCTCCTCCACCACCGCCAACCGCTCCATGCCCGGTCGCTGTGCGAAAGCGCTCCACCAGCGGCGCCAATCGTCCGTGTCGCGAGCATCGAAGGCCTCGGCGTGCTGCCGTGCGGTGCAAGGATGTGCCACGGTGCGGAATGAGAGCAGGTGCTGCGGGAACTCCAACATGATTCCGATTGCGCATCATGTCGCCTGAGTGCACGAGGCTATCAACCTAGCGAAAGACCCACACCAGTGCGTCTGTGTCGAGCCAGTGCAGGGCGGTCATCGAGAGCACGGCGCCCAGGAGCCAACGATCAATCGCTCTGTCGTGGTCCGATAGGATGCTCATGCGGGACTATCACATCGACATATCGTTTGGCTCCAGGGTCATCGGTGTCGTTTGAGCGCGCGCTCGATTAAGTGCGTCGCGCGTGCGCTGTCCAACAACTATACCAACGTAGAGCAGGAACGCCAGCGCGCTAATGAGAAAGCTGATAGGCAGCGGCGTATAGAAGCCAATCGTCAGGCCAACCCAGGTGATTGCAAGTGCGAGCCCTGCCGCAAGCGCCATACCTGCAAAGGGCCGTGTGGTCAACCGTTGGGCTGTCGCTGCCGGGGTGACGAGCAGCGCGAAGATCAGCAGAGCGCCGACGATCTGCGTTGCCTCGCCCACGGCAACCGCCAAGAGCACCAAGAACGCCACGCCAAGCAACCGCACTGGGACACCGCGGGCCATTGCCACGGCAGGATCAATCGAGGCGAAGAGCAGCGGCCGCGCCATCAGCAGCAGGACGACGATCACGCCTGCGGAGAGGATGGTTGCCAGGATCGCCTGGTCCGACTGGATCCCCAAGATGGAGCCGAACAGCACCTTGACGCCGAGGGCGCTGCTGGCGGCGCTAGCACTGGTTGTATAGATGCTCAGGAAGAGCGCGCCAAGCCCCAGGACCCAGGCAAGCACTGTGCCAACGGCCTCGTCGCGTGCGTGCGCGCGCTCGCCCAAGACGCCGATCACCAGTGCAGCCGCGATGGTAAGCCCAATGACGCCGGACAGCGGGTTGAGTGAGACAAGTACCGCACCCAGCGCGCCGGTGAACGCGGGATGCGAGAGCGCGTCGGCAGCGAAGGCCAATCGCCGCAACACGACGAAGTAACCGACCAATCCCGCAAGCAGCGCCACCGCCGTGCCAGCGAGGAATGCATTGCGCATGAAATCATAGCCTAGCATCACCTGGATGTCGTAGACCAGATTCGGCGAGAATGGTGGCAGCGTTGATGCGAACACAGGTGACAAGGGCAACGCCGACGACGCCGACGGCGACAGCGTCACTGACAACGCAAGCGGAGCACTCGGAAGTAGCGGAAGCGAAAAAGACAGATTCATACAGGCGCTCCTACCTGGTTCGGCGTTTCGCCTGTCTCCCGCTTGATCAAGGATCGTCCAGATATCGCACGCCCCAGCCGCGTCAGGAGGTAGAGGCCGAAGGCAAACGTGGTGATAAAGAAGCCCACCGGATAGGGCGTGTAGTAGGCCACAACGAGGCCAGCCCAGGTCACCAGCAGCGCAAGTGCGACCGCAACGACAAGGGCATAGAAGGGCCGCGCGGTGAGTTGCAGCGCCGTAGCAGCCGGGGTGACAAGCAACGCAAAGATGAGCAACACACCCGTGACCTGTACGGCTTCAGCGACCGCAAAGGCGAGCAGCGCCAAAAACAGGTACGACAGGGCTCGCACCGGCACACCTCGTGCTGTCGCAACCTCGGGATCCACCGAGGCGAAGAGCAGGGGTCGCCCAATAGCCCCCAGTGCGAGCAGTGTCAGTGCTGAAGTGAGCGCGATCTCGGTGACGTCGGCGTCGCTAATACCGAGCACCGACCCGAAAAGCACCGCATAGATGTAGTTCGCTGACGCGCTGGAAAGGCGTTCAAAGAGCAGGCCGAGTCCAAGGGCAAGCGCAAGGATCGTCCCGACAGCGACGTCTGAGCGGTTCCAGCCACGGCTACTCTGCTCGCCCAGAGCGCCAATGCCGAGCGCCGCCAGCAGTCCAGAGGCGAGCAATCCGACGACAGGCGTCACCCCTACGAGCGTGGCCCCAGCCGCTCCTGCAAAGCCGACGTTCGCCAGAGTGTGTCCGGCGAAACTCGCGCTGCGCAGGACCATGAAGTAGCCGACCAGCCCAGCGACTACTGCGACGAGAGTGCCCGCCAGGAGGGCATTTTGCATGAAATGAAAACGCAGGAGGTCCTGCATATCGGCCACCAAATTCCAGGAAGGGGCAGGCTCAAGCATGATGAGAAACCCCATCTTCTGGCTGACCTGCGACAAGGATCCCCCCGTCGCTGGTACGCAGCACTTCCACGCGGGCGTCGTAGAGCTGCGACAGCATCTCGGTGGTAATGACCTCGTCAGGCGTCCCAATCAGTACCTTGCCCCGCGCCATATACAGCACGCGGTCGAGATAGGGCAGAATTGGATTCACATCATGCGCCACCAGGAGCGTAGTAACGCCTTCCTCCTGGCTAATGCGGCGAATTACGGTGGCGACGGCCTGCTGGTTGGGCAAATCGAGCCCTTCCAGGGGCTCATCCAGCAGCAGGAGGCGCGGCTGCGTGACGAGCGCCTGGGCGATCAAGAGGCGCTGTTGCTCGCCCCCCGAGACTGTCCCGATGGGTCGGGTGGCATAGTCGGTTGCTCCGACAAGCCTGAGAACCGTATCAATTCGCGCACGTTCCGCACGAGCCCGTGACCCTACACCAAAGATGTCCAGTACACCTGAGAGACCTGAGAGGCCCGGCAGTGGAACGCCCCACCGCGTTCCCTCCAACCCCAGGCGTACCAGATCGTAGCCACGGATGCGCACATCCGAGTCGAAGACGCGCCGTTGCGGCAGGTAGCCGATGGCCGCGTTTCCGCGACGTACTGGTCGGCCGAGGACGCGCACTTGCCCCGACTCCAGCGGAAGGAGACCGAGCAGCACCTTGAGCAAGGTCGACTTGCCCGACCCGTTCGGTCCCAGAATGGCGATGAATTCGCCAGGGCGCACACGGAACGACACGTCTCGCCAGATGATGCGACCTGCCACCTTCACGGTTGCATGCTCGAGTGCCACGATGGTCTCATGCGTCTGTTGCGTCTCTCGCATCGCGTCTGCTTGGCGCTGAACGCTCTCGGGGGGCGTCTGGGAAAGAGCTTCAATGTCTTTGGCGAAATCAGAGTGCACGTCGCTCACCTCCATATAGCTCCATATAGCTCCATATAGCTCCATATAGCTCCATATAGCTCCATATGCGCCACCTCCTCAAGGTTGTAGCGTGAACAGCGAGCACCTTACTTACCAGTGGCTTGGGCCAGCGCCGCCTGCAAGGATTGCAGTTGGGCGATCTGCCACGCCTGAAACGATGCGCCTGCTGGCGAGAGCGTCTCGGTGATCGAGACGACAGGGATGCCTGCCGCCTTGGCCTCGTTGACGAACCCGTTGACGTCATTGGTCGTGTTCTGTGAGTTAAAGACCAGCACCTTGACCTGCTTCGTGGCAAGCTGCTGACTCATGGTCGCCTTGTCCTCGGCGGTCAGATCCTCGCCCTCGGCGATGGCCTTCATCAGGCTCGGGGGTGTAATGAGATTCAGCCCAAGAGCAGGTGCCAGATCCTCAAAAATGCTCTCGGTCGCACCGACTGGCGTACCAGTATACTTGGACTTGATGGTGGCGATGAGATCATTGTATTGCTTCAGCGCGGCCGTCTTGAACTGCTGATTCTGCTGATCAAAGTAGGTGGCGTCACCTGTATCCAGACTCTTGAGGTCCTTGGTGATCTGATCGGCGACTGCGTTGACGATGGTCGGACTGTACCACATGTGGGGATTGTCCCCAGTAGCGCGCCCAGCCAATTTGGCGACGTCCAATTCCTTGCGCGCACTGTTAGGATTGGCGTCGAGAGACTGCTGCGCCCAGGCATCATAACCTGCCCCATTGACGATGGCGTATTGCGCGATGGCAAACGTCCGCGCATCCTGGCTCGTAGGCTCATAGTCATGTGGATCAGTGTCTGGGCTAGTGATGATGCTAGTCACCTGCACATGGTCGCCACCCACTTGCGCCGCGATGCTCCCCCAGAAATTCTCGGCGGCCACCACCTGTACCTTGCCATCGCCGCCGCTTGGCTGCCCATTCCCAACGACACTGCTGCCACATCCGGTCAGAATAACAATAATGACAGCCAAGATTCCCGCGCTCAGGAGAGCCGGGTGCAAACCTCCTGGGCGTGAAACGAATCGTCGCGGGCAGTGGCCTGATGAGGACGACGGACGCGTGAACAAAAACATGCAGCTACCTCATTCTACGAATTACTCGCCAGACTTTATATCCAAGCGCGTCTCGACACATTAATGATACAATGTCTCTAAACGCTGCACAGAGGATACCAGGTGCATGGCGAACCTGTCAATGACACACTGTATCAAAAACCGTTGGAGCGCGGTTCTCCTGCTATTGCAATCTGGGAGAAACCAGGTAGATCTCTTCTGGACAGGAGATCAAAGAGAAGGCATGCAGAGCGACGCGCCGATGGAGCATATCGGGAACGACATCCTGGAGGCTATCTTTGACGAGGGTCTTCGCATAACGCACGCCCGACGATGCATTGCGGAGTGCCTCGAGACGTTCGCCGCCACGGAGGCAGACTTTACCATCGATGGGCTCTACGCAATGGCCCACGCACGTGATTACCAAGTGGGCCGTGCCACAGTCTACCGCACCGTCGAGACACTTGTGCGGCTTGAACGGGTGGATCGGATCAGATTTGCTGACGGCATGCACCACTATCGGGTCAGTGGGCGCGATCACCGCCACTACATCTCATGCACGCACTGCCGACGCGTAGTTGCGTTCGATTTCTGCGCTCCGCAAGAGTTGTTCGCCCGTGTAGCCAATGATACCGGCTTTGTGGTCGAAGGACACGCTCTCGATGTTTTCGGACTATGCCCAAACTGTGCGCGACACAGGCAGTGAGACAGGCAGTGAGACAATAGCGCAATGACACGCGTGGAGTGTATACTGGCAGAGGAAAAGCCCACGGAAACGAAAGGATATGGTGAGCAGTGGCGCTCACGACGGATGACATTCACGCGGCGTTTGAATCATTAGGACTGCGCAACACGCGCCCGCGCCGCCTGATCGCCGAGAAATTGGCAGACATCGCTGCGTCTGAACGCGATTTCGTCACCGACGAGTTGTGGGCGGAGCTGAAGCAAAGCGACCCGGAACTCGGGCGTGCGACGGTGTTCCGTGCGGTGGACCTCCTGGTGGAACAGGGTATCCTCGATCGCGTCACTTTTGCCGATGGCACGCATCGCTACCGCGCCTGTGGCATAGGGACACACCACCACCATGTGACCTGCGTGCAGTGCCATCGGGTAGTGGATGTTGAGGCATGCCTCGCGCCGGAGGTGCTGGATGCGATAGCTCGTACAACTGACTTCGCCCTGGAAGGACACACGCTTGAAGTGTTTGGCCGATGCCCCTCTTGCCGCGCCACATAATGACTAGAGTGTATGCGAGAAAGGTCTATTCCTGGTCTCGCGTCAACTGCTTGAACAAGAGCGGGAGTTCCTAAACCATGTGGCGCAGGTTCGAATCCTGCCGGGCCACCTACATGAAGATGGTCTTACTGACAGGGCATCCCAAACGTGACACTTTCCAGAATGCCTCATGCATGCCCTCGCGAGCCTCCATCAAGAGGACTGGCACCTGTTTTCAGCGGGAAGTAAAGGTGCTAACCATTGTGTCTCTCGCTCCGCCTAATAACTCGCACTGATGGTAAACGTCGTTCGGTGAAGGTGGCCAGGATCCTCTTTAGTACGAATGACTGCCTGGATCCGCCAATGCCCAGCCATCGCGATTGCTCCCTGGCCGGTGTAGGTGCCAGGAGCCGTCGTTGGCTTCAGATCTACCTCGTTGGTGCCCATATCCATTTCGACCATATTGAGTCTCCAGAAAGACTGTGCCATTACTTGCTGCGGATCCGTCAGGATTCTTGACCACGAGGGTGAACGTATTGGTCCCAAACTTGCCGGGATTGACACTGAGCGTCACCGTTAAGTTGTCCACTTTTTGTGTGAGCGTTTGCGTCCCGCCCGACGCGCCAAAGCTCCCGCTGGCCGACGCTGGCCCTGGCGCAAGGGTACCCGCAAGCGGCGCAAGGAGCGCGGCGCAGAGCAGGACGCTCACTCCAACGATCGCTTCCACGCGCATCCAGTACAGTATCTGGTCTGCCTTACCGTTCGACTGGAACCTTCCTTTGCGTCCGGGCACGGCTACCACACCGCCAGCAGGCACGCCCGGCGCCACTTTGCCACGAACATCACTCGGCGTTTGTGGCATTGCCATGAGATGGGCAAGATGCCCAATGATAGGCAGTTCGCTATACCATGCCGTTGGCGCATGCATCCATGCCAGCGATTCCCAGCTCTGCGACCGAGCGGGGTCGGAGGCGGAAGGCATGGCGATAACTGATAGCGACCATGATGAGAAACAGCAGTGATTTGAGATCGAGCACTATCCCATACGGGGTCGTCCAGAGTTGCTGAACGCTCGTCAGGCGGACAGTGGCATTCAGCGGACCAGTGATAACCAAGAAGCCGACTGCGATCAACGCGGGCACACTAAAGGCTGGGACGCTCTGCGCAAGATATGCCTCGCGCTCTTCACGTCCCCGCCGAAGCAAGTAGCGGAACGATTACGAGCGCGATCACGAAGAGTCCTCCGAGCCAGACACTGTTCGCTAGGAGATGTAAGAGGTCAATGATTGGTCCCCACCATTGTGGCGCCGCGCCGCCATGGCCAGAATACTCGAAGGCTACAGCGAGCCCAAGGCCGAACACGAACGCGATGATCCCCTGCAGCAATTTATCAGCCAACGGCCGTTTGCGCAGAGCCAGTGCCACCAGGCCATAGAAGGCAAAGAGTGCGCGAATGAGAATCGCGCGTCCAAAACGACTCTGGAAGAGGATGCTGCTCAGGAGCGTCGGCGATAGAACTCCCTGGAGCGAGCCATTGAGCAGCCATGCTTGTGCGGCAATCTCGATACACGTCGCAACCAGAATAATGGCTAGGGCTATTTGGATGCCATGACGCAAACGTACCGAGAAGTCTGCTCGAAATGCATCGTCCAGATAGGGCTGGCGTGGCTGGACAACGTAAGCCCAGAACAGCAGACCAAGCAAGAAAGGTCAGCGCAAGGAGAGCAACCCATCGTGCAAGTGCGCCGAGCAGATTCGGCCCATCAAGGCTACCGGTATTGGCGAGCCCGGCGCCGCCAATGATATTTCCGCTGGGAAGCGGCCCAGAGAGTGGCGGAACGGTCCCATCGGCGCGCGCGATGTGGAAGAGATACGAACCGCCGACGACGTGGCCATCATCGGCGGAGTGCGTGCGCCAAAATACCACATAAGTGCCTGCGGGTAGCAGCGGCAAGGTTACTGTCATCGTCAGCGCATCGGCGCTGATCTGGCTGTCACGGTTGTCCACCTCCTGATTGGAGGGGTTCACGACCACGATCTTCGAGATGTCAGGATTCAGATGCTCACTGAAGGTGATCTGCACCTGCGTTGGCGGTGTCCGGAGCACTGCATTCTGCGCTGGACTGTAGCGAACCGGAAGCGCATGCAGAGGATGCAAGCGCCTCTGCGGATGCTCGGCGCGCGCCAAAACAGGCGCAGACGGCCACGCCGCGAGCAGCAGGAGAGCGCCGCCCAGTGCGAACATTAGGAGAAACATCCACGCCGCACTGACCGACTTACCTGATACATACTAAGCCCCCTCGACGTTGCCCAGATCACCCGTCAGGGGCCGATCGCCCGAAAGAAGACGTCATGGTTACTTGGCGTGTACGCGCTCGCAGCCCAAAGAATGTCGCCTGCGCCACCAACCACGAGGCCAACGACCCCTGCCAGGATCGCTACCCAGATGGAGACGCCAGCAGCTGTACTTGCAGCGGTTACGCTCTGCGTCGGGGTGACTTTGTCGCTGGTGCCACTGGCATCACCGCGAAGACAAAAGCGCCGAGCGTGGGATCGCCATCCTCGGCCGAGACATTGTTCCAGTCAACACGGTAGATATCAGAGTCGTCACCTTTCATGGCTAATCATCGCGGTGTAGGGATCGCTGGTCGAAATCTGCGCCTGGCCGGTTGAGACAACATCGCCTTTGTTACCATAAACGGTGATACTCAACCCCTGCGGATCAAGCTTCTGCACAAATGTGATGGAGACGCTCGTCGGCGCCGTTTTGAGCACCGAGTTCGCGGCAGGATCGGACGATTTGTAGGCTGCGTGCGCTTGTGCGGTGAGGCTGCCAGAGACCAAAGCAAGAATAGCTGCAAAGGATACCAGCGAAATTACCATCACGCCTCGTAGCATGCGGCTGCGATGCATGGCCATACCCTCCCAAGAGAACCCCACAATGACGACGTAAACACTCTCCACGAGATGGCGTGCGCCGCAGTGCGGCGGTTTGTACCCATCTTGGGCAGAGTCTAGCGCTGGTCGGCTGCTGGGTGTCTATTGGGAGTGATCCCTCGCCGCTTTTCAGTACTTCTCCTGAGCGCCACTCGTGGGAATCGTGTGCAGTGAGCGAAGGCAATCCGACCGTCGTTGGTTGTCAGGTCGGCCGATTTCCACTCGGCCAGCACTGCATCAATATTTGGAGGTAAAGGTGAAAGTAGCCTGGATGGCAGGAGCGGTTGAGCCAGTATGAGCGGCGCCTCCCGCTGTAGCTGGTGGGCCTGCGCTCACGACCGCGACCCATTGGCCAGCCATCGAGAGCACGCCAGTCGCACGATAGATCCCTGGCCCAATGGACGAATCCTCCTTCGAGCGCGACATGGAGTGGCTGCATCGCCATGTCGGGCATCGAGAGATCGAGCGCGGCCGCGCCATTGGCGAGCGGACGTCCTTTCGCGTCCCATAGCCACACGATGTAGCTATAGGTGCCGTAATCATCCGGCATCGCCTGCAGCGTTACGGTTCCTCCGGTCACTGTTCGTCGTCAGCGTGACGCTGCCGTCGGTCTGTGCTGCTTGGTGCGCATTGACGGACGGATGTGATGTCAAGAACAGATGAAGATCACCGCTGAGCATATGCGGATCGAATCCCTCATCAAGGAAGATGCGCTCGCGTCCCTGCTGGTCGATGACATAGACCCCAGTAGTATGAATCACTATGCCATTCGGATTGCAGCACCGATTGGATATGATAGTTACCCCAAACCGGCGCGAGCTGCGACACAGAACCTAGCAGATAATGGATTGGGACTGTGACGCCATGAGAGGTAAGAAAGGTCTTCACCGTGATGGGCGTATCGTGCCAGGGATTGAGACTAATCGCAAGCCAGATCACTTGTGCGCGCTCAGCGGACGACATCTCTTGGAACTCATGTTGACATAATTGGCCATCAGTGAACAGTCGGTATGTGGGCAGACGGAGTCGAAAAACGTGAGCATGATTGGATGCCCATGCAACTGAGGAGAGGTCTGATGGTTTTGCCCTGCTGGTCGACGAGGTTAAAGGTTGGCGCTGATGTCCCTCCCAGGTCAGTCCCCAACAACTGGGAAGATTGGTCTACCTGGCTGTGGCCGGCCGCAGCAGGAGCGTCCCAAGGAGAACAAGACGATTGCGGCACTTACCCACAATCGGCCAATCCAGAGCGCCACCGCGACACCCCTGATGACTTACCAGACGGCTGGCTAGATGAGGGTTCTTTCTGACGGTCGTCATCCTTGATATCCGCAACGCCCACCGGTGTTTCTTGACGAGATGTTTGCATAGAAACCTCCAATGTTAGGTTATTGCCACACACTGAACACCGCCGATAGACTGATACCTACGGATCAGCACAAAGAAAGGCCAAGGGCACGCAGCCTGGACGTGCGAGGGATGGCCGCATGCGCTTCCCACTATGCCAAGCGTACATGAAGCAGATGTGCCGAAGATGTGAACCGCCTGGAGTCTCGACGAGGACTGCTACAAAGACTCGCCTGATGTTCTCTGGAAAGAGTTATAGCACACTTCTCTTTAGCTCAACGAACAGAGCACTCCACGCGCTCGGTCACTCGACATACGAGGCGGCACGCCAACTGATAGGCATGCGGAGGCATGCTCATGTATTGCGGCGTTGCGGCGGAGGCGTATACTGGAGCACGATTGATGAACATGTGGTGGCGTGGGTGAAGGTGGCTGATGAAGCATCATCAGCGACAAGAAGCCGTACATCGGATGAGCATATGAACACAAACAAACCGATTGTCCATATTCGAGGAAGACGTGCAGGTTTCGCGACGCTATTTGCTTTGGTCCTGACTCTGACTATCTGGTGGTGCGGTGGGGCTATGTCAGCGCGAGCCGATGGTGGCGCTCCTAACCTCGCCTATATCGTGGGCGGAGGAAGCTCAAGTGACAATCTCACGGTGATGGATATTGGTCAACGGAATGTGGCATGGAGCCTCGCTCTCGGAAATCGACCACAAGCGGTTGTCCTGAGCAACGATGGACGTTTCGCCTATGTCACCGAGGCAGGCGCCAACCGGGTTGCCATCGTTGATACGCGTGAGCATCGCGTGGCTGGGAGCATGTCGACTGGTTCTGGTCCAGCGGCAATAGCAGTGGATCCATCAGGCAGTTTGCACTGGCTGTTCGTTGCCAATACTGCCGGGAATACCCTCACGGTTCTCGACTCAGATTCCCAACGAGTGAAAGCGACACTTCCGGTTGGCAATGCGCCAGTCAGCGTTGCTGTGGCCGCCTCAAATAGCGGCATCAGCGACCCATCCACGCTGGAGGTTTATGTCGCCAATCGCCAAAGTCAAACAGTCTCGGTCATCGCGACAAGTGATCTGCGCACGTTGGCGACAATTGCGCTGCCTGCACCGCCATGCGCCATTAACATCCCGTCAACAGGCGGCGTCGCCTATGTAGCGACCTGCCAAGGAGCAGTGCTCGCGATCGGACTGGCATCGCATCAGGTACTCGGCACTGTGCTGTCGGACCTGGGCGGCACGCCGGGGACGATGGACTACGATGCCATCACGGGGCAAATCTACATACCAATTCCTACAATGGACCGCGTAGTTATCCTGCGACCCGCTGGAGTGGGGGGCGACGGGAGTCTCATCGCCCCAGCGGAACCGTTGCGCACATTGGCTTTCTCTGGAGAGCCTTCAGCAGTCGCGATCACCTTTGAGGGAGCGTTGGGGTTTGTCGCAGAACGCGGCGATGGGCGCGTGGTAGAGCTTGACATCACCAACCGCCAGAGCCTTGGCACGGTGGCAGTTGGTGGCGCGCCGCGCGCCATTGTTACCGGTCCATATCCGCCAGCGCTGGATCGCCAGACCACGGTCATCGTCGTCGCGCTCATTATTGGCGCCTTCATCGTCGGTTTCGGCATTCTCCTCTTTATGGCAATTCGAGAATCCCTTCGCGCCCGTCGGAGGTCCGCATGAAGTTTCCCGCAGATCCCTCGCTAGAACAAAGAGTAATGAGCCATGCTGGAGCAGTCACTCGTATGGCTTCTCTGATTCTCGCTGTGTGCGCGGCTTTGCTGATACTCGGGATGTCTGGCTGCGCCAGCGGATCATCCACAGCGAACTCAGCATACGGTGGCTCGCTGAATCATCTGCATGATCTCTTGCCACTCAACGGATTCGATGGAACCGTCTTACTCGCGACCCATCTGGGGCTCTATCGGACCACGGATCGCGGCAAGACCTGGCGTGAGGTTGCAGGCGGCCCTGGCCAGGCGATGGATGGCCTCATGATTTTCAAGTTGGCGCAAAGCCCGGTCGATCCCCAGCGCATCTATGCGCTGGCATCGCTCCGCACCAGTACCCCTCCGCCAGCCGCTCCAGGACTCTATACCAGTGTGGATGCAGGAGAAACCTGGCGTCTCACGGCCTCATTCCATTCGTTGTCTACCCAGAGTGTGTACACAATGGGTACGGGGGCAGAGGCAAGCGGTGATGTCTACGCGTTTCTTCCCGCAATGGCAAGTCACGGTCTGGTCGCGAGCGATGACGCTGGCGTCCATTGGGTGACCTTACCAGCGCTCCCGATTGGAGATATCACTGGCATTGCCGATGACCCCGCCCATCCCGATCACATGTTCATCTGGAGTCCAGCGAGCGGACTGTATGAAAGCACTAATGCGGGCGCGCGCTGGATTGCCATCTCAGAAGTGCAGGGAGGCGTCTATGCACTCGCTCTTGCTGGAGCGCGGACCTTTGTCCAGAGTGACTCGGGTCTGTTTGTCTCCGACGCGACCGGGACTCATTTTCATCTGGCCAACCCCTCCGTCAATTTTTCGAGCGTAGCGTTCAGCGTCGCCGCTCCGGATCAGGGATTCGGCCTGACAGGAACAGGAGTAGAACGATCACTGGATGGGGGAAAGACCTGGCAGGCGACAGCGCCACTGAGTGGTCATCCCAGTCTGGTCTCTGTTGACCCTCAAAATCCCAACACGGCTTATGTTGGATTCTCGTACCCTCTGGGACTCGACATCACGACCGACGGTGGCCAACATTGGCGGTCTGTGCTTACAGCCTAACTCGGTGCACTGGTCCTGCGAGGGACTTGGTGTCTGTCGATACGCTGTCAGTATTGGCTGTCATTCCTACTCGTTTGCGCTCGTCACATGCCGTCCTACAAGCACCTATGGCGACACCTGTTGCGACGCGCGTTAGAGGACAGGACGATAGGTGGATAGCATATCCACTAGGCGATGACGATTACCTGGGACTGCCCATGTGCGTAGGAACCTGCCAGATCAACTCGTCATCCTGTTCGGCCTCAATGCGCTGCTGCATGCGCTCCTGATGGGCCATCCAGCGGAAGAAGAGGATGGTGATTGTGACAATCAGTGGAATATCCATGATAAGCCACATGATCAATCCTGCCATCTGCTGGTCGCCAAGGCGTGTGAAGCCCCAGAGCAAGGGAGCACCAGCATAGAGGGTATAGAGGGGGCTTCCTGAGAACACGATCAAAGCCCCAAGCGCCATCATTGGTTGCGTGCTGATGAACATGTAGAGCATGCCAAAGAGGGGCGTAATGCGTGGCAGTTGTGGCACTGGATTCAGGATCGGACACCAGTAGAGAAGCGCTGTGCCGATGAAGAGCGCATTCATCAAGGTGTGGATGGGGTTATGGGGTTGGGAGGAGATCGGCCAGTTGGCCACGTTCAGTGACCCCGCGACCGTCAGACCGATGACGACAAGGGTTGCCACGCTGAGGGCCAGCAGGGGAGTATTGGGAACGCCATGCACGAATCGCGGAAGCCAGGACGAAGCCCCCAATGAGCAGGGCTGCGATTAGCAGCGCATTATCCAGCAGTTCCATAGCCGATATAACGGCTCCCGATGGGGTGGCGTCTAGCAGCGCTGGGAGATGCCAGACCCACATGTTGAGATTATAGAGGCCAAACGCCACCACCGGATGTGTCAGGAAGCGGGCAATGCGTCGCACACGCTCCCTGCGGAAAAACGGCTCAACCATCCAGCCGGGTATACCCAGCAACAGCAGTGGTGGGCTGACAACTGAGAAGATAACATGCTGGATCATGTGCGCTGTCAGCAGATAGTGCATCGCTACGAAGTCGAGCGGTGAGAAGAGCGCTATGGCCAAACTGGCAATACCACTGAAGAAGAAGAGCGGATACTTCCTGGCGACAGGTTCATCCTGGCCATAGAAGTGTCGCCCACTTGCGCTGATCGCCCAGGCGTATGCAGCTGTGGGAAGGGCTATGGCGAGCAGAAGCATTGGCTCGAAATTCCACGCGAGCCAGAGCGACTGTGCAACGAATAACACGGCGACACCTCTTGACACAGATCACAGCGCGATACGCAGGAAGGCTCACTGTCACTAGCTGAGCACGAAGGCCAGTACGTCCGGGTCAGGAAGCCGCGTTTGCGCGCGTATCACCGCAAAGCTCCTTCACAGTTGGACAATGGAGGCGCCTTCGGACAGCGCACCAAGCCGTAGCCTTCTTGCGCACGGCTCACACAGCGGCAATAGCTGCCATAACCCTGCTGATACTGAATCGAGGGCAGCCTCTAACAATCCAAAGCGGGCAGGCGAGTTGCATCCAGGCATACCACAGGGAAGCGCAGTTGCCAGGGCAATAGAACGATACCTGTCGCACAACGGCTGCGCATCGGACTGATTGAGGCTCTTACGGCGCGGAATCTGCGCTGGTCGTTGTGTGTTCATGCATATCACCCCCTGCCTTCTCTATGTCGTCGGTGCTGGCCTTCCACCACAGCAACAGATGACCTGGCGCCATCAGCTCTGCCCATCGAGCAAACGCATCAGATCGGTTGCGAGCGATGCAGGCGTAAACATATCATCGAGGTAGACACGCTCACGTCCCCGCTGATCCAGCACGAACGCACCCACCGCATGCACTACTGGGCCAGCCGTCGCCTCTTCGGCGCCTTGCGCGGGCCGGACAGCGACAGCGTACGCCTGCCAAAGAGGCGCAAGTTGCTGGTCGCTGCCAAGCAAGAAGTGCAGGTATCCTGAAAGCTGATGCATGGCAACAAAATTTGTCGCGGCCGCTGGAGTGTCCCCATGTGGATCGAGACTCACCGCAACCCAGGCAACATCGGCGGCTTTGGTACCAAGCTGTTCGATTGCCTGATGGAGTTTCCCTGCAGTTAACGGGCATGGACCAGGACAATGAGTGTATAAGAACGTGACAACGACCGGTTGTCCACGAAGATGTTGGAGCGAAATTAGCCCACCATCCTGATCAACGAGCGCAAACGCCGGGGCTGGTGACGCGCCTAGAGAGGCGCCAAGCAATGGAAGATCGTTTGCTCGTTGTCCGTTTTCCCATAACTGTGAAGCGACCAAGATTGTGGCACAGAGGAGCGTCGCGACGAGGACGCTCCATATTAGCGGGCGCACACGCGTTGCGCGCAAACTTTCACCTTCATTCGTATCCATCGCCTCACGAGAGCGCTCCATCACAGTGCCTCCGTCTGGCGCTCATACGCGGTCCTTCAGTACCCAACCCCTCTACACCGAGTCACCTAGAATCTTCCACGCTTTTCATGTTCCCTCCAGTGTCGACATGCTATCTGGAACATGTATCTCGCCGGGATGGCCCGTTGCAGCAGCCGCGCAAGGCTTGAAACACGATTGCGATGTCAACGCTACGGTCCATACAAGCCTATGCAGGCCCAGTCAGATGTACAACTGTACAACGACTGATATGAACGAGGCGAATGACACCAACCTAGTAAGCCTAAGCATTGGTGAAGTAACCACACGAAGCGGCTGCATGCCGCAATCTGCTAGCCATCGGTAAGCAGTTTTCATGTGTAGCCCGGCGACTGTGACATATCGTGGTCACGGTAAATAGGCTGGTCGTGCGCCCTAGTCAAGACTGATTGGGCCATGCTCGCACAGAGCGAGAAGTGGCACCTACCTTCGCATAGAACATCGACGATCCTGTCTCAACGTATCAGCTAGCGCTTGCGAGTGGCATCGATCTCTGTCTGCGGCATTTCGCTTTTACCGTAGCACGTGTCCACGTGGTACGCATCAGGAGTACTCCCGATTTTTACATGGGAAATGTACTAATGTACGGCTATTCTCCATACTTCATTTCAGGCCACTCTCTGTTGCAACCGTACTCAACCGGACTCCTACACGATGGCTGACGAATGCGACTTATTAAGTGTTTGGCAATGTTTCGATGCGGCTGGCGGACGAAGCATTGGACACTTATAGATGGGGTGCGGATACGCTGCGGACTCCTGCCCGATAGGAGCGCGACCGTTCCTCCGCGCAACGTGTCCTGTGGAGACAGCGCAATCAGAGAGCCTCACACGAAAAGCGGTGAACCTTGGCAGTGTTGGTACGGCTTGTGCTGCTTCGCCGGAGTGGTCGGCAGTACACACCGACACCGAGGAGGAGTTCAAGCGCCCATGACAGATGTAGAGACAGATCCAGAGACAGATACAGATCGTCGGGCCGCCATTGAGCGGCATTGGGCCGCCTCGCAGGCAGGGGATGAGGCCGCGGAGCATGCGATCTATGCCGATGATGCGGTCCTGGAGTATCCGCAATCAGGCGAGCGGTTCCGCGGGCGTCGCAACATCCAGGGCCAGCGGGGCCACCACCCCGCACGGCGCGAGTTCGTCGTCCGGCGCGTGCGCGGCAGTGGCGATCTCTGGATCACCGAGCTGATCATCACCTACGACGGGAAACCGTACGACACCGTAAGCATCATGGAGTTTCGCGCGGGCCACGTCGTCCTCGAGTCGCAGTACTTCGCCGAGCCCTTTGCAGCCGCCGCCTGGCGGGCGCAGTGGGCTGAGCAGACAGAGTAAGTCAGGGAGGGTACAGAGGCGCAGAGGCGCAGACGGGGCCGCTCTTCTCCTGGCATAGTTCGTGCAGCTCCCTCTGGCCGAAAAGACATCACAGTGGACATACACAGCATGCGCAGAAGGAGTCACCCATGAGTCTGATTGATGAAGCCCTGCACGCGAATGAGCAGGCAGCTCAAACCTATGATGCGGCGTTAGGTCGCCCACCCGCGCCCAAAATGGTCATTGTGACCTGTATGGATCCCCGGTTAAACAACATTTTATCCATGCTGGGTCTGCAACCCGGTGATGCCGACGTGATCAGGAATGCCGGCAATGCGATCACCGAGGATGCCTTGCGATCCCTCCTGGTCTCCACCCGTGTGCTGGGGTCACGAGAGATCATGATTATCAATCATACCGGGTGTGGGATGCAGACCTTCAAAGATGAAGAGCTCGAGGCGAGGCTTGAACAGCAGACAGGGACGGCGGCGATCATTCCTGAACGCTTCTATGCCTTTACCGACTCAGAGACTCAGGTGCGCGAACAGATCCAAAAAGTGAAGGGGCATCCCTGGATTCCCAAAGACATTCCGGTTCGAGGATTCGTGTATGACGTCAACACTGGGAGGCTGCGCGAAATTACACTGGCGCCTGACCAGGTTGACACGCGACGGTAGGCGCGCTGAGAGCACATCTCTGCCAGCGTCTGGGAAACAGAGAAAGCTCCTGGCAGGGATGCGTCTTCCCCCCATCCTCACGGAGCAGCGTCGTTGTTTCGCAGCTGTGCAAAATATGCTGAAACATGCTGTCATGCATCGCGCCGGTGAGCGGTCACACTCAGGTCGCCCGCAGCGACCAGTCGACGGAGCATGAGGCGGATCGCCGCGGGCTCGATAGACGACTCGTCCGTCTGCACCCTTGTTCCGTGCGCTCGTAGTCCTTGGCCAATCGTCGATTGCGCGATAACCAGGCGAAGCTGCGTTCAACGACCCATCGGCGAGGCTGCACCTTGAAGCCACGCGTGCCGGGCTCCCGCTCCACGACCCCGAGGTCCCAACTGGCGCCTTGCTGTCGGCGCCACTCGGCTAACTCTCAGCCGCGATATGCCGCATCTGCCCAGATCTTCTTGAGCCGGGGCACGAAGAACGCGAGTCCACCCAGGAGTCTGCGAGCGTTCGGGAGTCGGACAGGTCGGCGGGAGTCACGTACCAGCGATGGGCAGGCCCAAGGTATCGACCAAGAGGTGGCGCTTGCGGCCCTTCACGCACTTGTGCGCGTCGTAGCCGCGAATGCCGTCCGATTCCTCGACCGTCTTCATGCTCTGACTGACCATAACGCCCGCGCTCGGATCGGCGTGGCGCCCGACGCGCTCGCGCTCGGCTCGATGCAGCGCCGTATACAGCGCATGCAGGGTGTTTTTGCGGCGGAACTGCCTGAAATGATAGTACACCGCCTGCCAAGCAGGGAAGTTGCTGGGGAGATACCGCCACGGACAGCCGGTGCGCGCAGCACATAGAAGATAGCGTCGAGAATCCGGCGAAGGGAGTGCGTGCGCGGTCTGCCGCGCTTCGACCGCGAGGGCAAGTAGCGCTGGACGCACTCCCATTCTGTGTCACTCAGGTCGCTCGGATAGCTTCTGCTCATACCTCCGAGCGCAAGCCTTACGTCGGTTTGGCGCCATTGCAGAATGCCCTCTTCGGAGCAACCATGCACCGCGAGTGGACCTACATAGCCAGCCCAGGTTGGCCGACGGAGCATCCATCGTTGTAAAACAGCAGTTTGATCGGTATGGTCACATCGCGCAGCACTTACCCAGAAGCACTTGGAAGCTGCGATTGGGTTGTGTAGAGTGTGCTTCACCAGATGACATTGGAGGTCTTTACTGAGACTATGGCCGATGCTCACAATTTTGCAAGAGTCATTGACCCTACATATTCATGCGAGCAGACTTCGCCTGTCGTAACCGAAGCTGCCAGAGAGGTTCCCGGCTCAGACTGCAGCCGATCTACTTTTCCGGATCAATGATTCCACGGCGCACACCATAACGCACCAGATGCGTGACATCGCGTAACCCCAGCTTTTCCATGACCGCAGCGCGGTGCGACTGGATTGTCTTGATGCTGAGACGCAGCATATTCGCGATTTCTTGATTGGTATGACCCTCGCCGACCAGTTGCAACACTTCGCGTTCACGACTGGAGAGCGTGTCATAGGCATCGCGACGGTTCACGCCCTCATCGGCTGTAGGCGCGTGCGCAATGCCTGCTTGTTGGCGGGACTGCTGACGCGTGTATTCCTCGACCAATGCTCGCGCAATGCTTGGGGAGAGAAATGACTCAGCATGGGCAACGGCGCGTACGGCGGCCAGCAGATCGGCCGCAGCTGTTCGCTTGATGACATAGCCAGCCGCGCCAGCACGGAGCGCGCGGAAGAAGTATTCCTCGGCCTCGTGCATCGTCAGAAACAGCACGCGAATGTCAGGCGATTGCTGGCGAATACGCTGACATGCCTCCACGCCATCCAATTCAGGTAAGCTGATGTCCATGAGCACCAGATGAGGATGGAGCCGCTCTACTTCGGCGATGGCCTCGCGTCCCGTTCGCGCCTCACCGACCACTTCCATATCTCCAGGCATCTCCAGCAGTGCGCGCAAACCATCACGCAGAATGTCATGGTCGTCCGCAAGCAAAATGCGAATGACGCCTGCTTCACCATCTTGCGAGCCAGAGTTGTTCGCCGAAATCACTGTACCCATTGTTCACTCGCTTCATCAGTTGGCATGTGTTGGGTAGTATTCTTCACGACTTGAATGCTGACGATGCCGAGGAGGCATCTGGTCCCTGCGGGTGCCTCTCCCCAGGTTCAGCAGGGGTTGATGTGGATGTGACGTGCGTGGCGTCTATGACCACGGAGGCACTTATGGCTGGGGAGCGCCGAACGCTCACCGAGACCATACACCCATGCCCTTGCCGAGAACAGAGGGTGAAACGTCCGCCGATGAGTTGCGCGCGTTCCCGCATGCCCTCAATGCCGACACTAACATTGCCCGATCCTGTCGACGACGTGGTAGTCGTGTCGAACCCAGATCCATCGTCGGTCACCTGGAGCACTACGTCCGATACTGTTGAGAAAAGATCAATGGTGATACACGCTGCATGCCCATGGCGCACCGCATTGGTAACGCTTTCCTGGGCAATGCGAAACAAAGCTATCTCCACATCTGCTAGAAAGCGCACAGGCATATCGCTCTCGGTGCTGGTCAGGTCGTCGGCAGCGTTGAGCTGGCTGAGCGTCTCGATACGAACGGTTACCTCAACCTTCAGCCGGTCACTTGCGTCCTCCGCCAACCACCGGAGGGCGGCTTCCAAGCCTACGTCGTCCAGGAGCGGCGGGCGTAGCTGGCGCGAGAGTTCCTGAACCTCTGTCAGCGTTCGTTGGGCGAGAACCCCTAATTGTTCTACTTGTCTGCGCGCCTGATTAGCATTGGTGCTGCGCTCTTGTTCTAAGCACATAGTCGAAAGTGTGGCATGGTTTGAGCAGCCTCCAAGAGGTGGAGGTACCAGCTATGATCTACGTGTCCCTGACGCAAACGCAACGCGAGGAACTGACGCGCCTCAGCCACCAGGCGATCGGGCGGGTGGCCTTGCGCGCGCACATGGTCCTGCTCTCTGACCGCGGCTTCAGCGTGCCGCAGATTGCGGCGATCCATGCGTGCGGCGACGACGTCGTGCGCACCTGGCTGCATCGGTATCAGCGGGAGGGAGCGGCCGGACTGGAAGACGAGCCCCGTTCGGGACGCCCGCCGAAATATCCGCTGGCAGGCTGGATCGTGGACACCCAGGCCAGCCAGTCGCCCCCGTGTTCGGGTCATGTGCAGACCTGCTGGACGGTGTCCTTGCTCACCGCCTTCGTGGCACGACGTTTTCGCCTGCTTCTGGCCCCCACGAGTATTCGGCGCTGGCTGCGCCGGTTGGGCTGGCGCTGGAGACGGCCTCGGCTGGCTCCCGCTCGCAAGCGGGACCCCGAGGCCGAGTCCAAGCTGGCCGCCTTGGCGACCGCTGAGCGTGAGGCCGCCCTGGGGCACGCTCATCTGCTCTACCTGGACGAGTCGGATCTGCATCTGTTGCCGCTGATCCGCTCGATGTGGATGAAAGGCCGACGGGTACGGGTACCAACCCCAGGCACCAACCACCGGCACGCGTTCTTCGGCGCGCTGGATGCTGTGACGGGCCAGTGGTGCTGGGCTGAGCATGCGCGCAAACTCGCGGTGCATTTTGTGGCCTTTCTCCAGCGCCTCCTGAGCGCCTACCTGACGGGTCCCCTCCTGCTGATCCTGGACCAGGCGCCGGCGCATACCGCCAAGGTGGTACAGACCTGGCTCGTGAGCCATCCGCGGGTGACGCTCCTGTGGCTGCCCCGCTATGCGGCCCATGAACTCAACCCAGCAGAGCGCATCTGGGGCCTGATGAAGTCTGCCGTTGCGGCTGATCGCCTGGCAGGCAGCATGGATGAGTTGGTAGCAGCGGCACGCCGCTTTTTCACCGACCTGGTACCCCATCCAGTCAAACTCCCTTTGATTGCCTGATTTTCATGTCTTTCTTTTGGCAATGTGCTTAGTCGCTGCGCAATCGCTTCGGCATGGAGCGTGAGTGCAGTTAGGCTCTGGCCGGTCTGGTCATGAAGCTCAAGCGCCAGATGTCGCCGTTCCTCTTCCTGTGCGTGCAACACGCGAGCACGCGGCAGGGTAGGTGGCAGACCGACGATGCTATCGCTCGATCCCAAGAAAGTTACGCTCGCGCGAAAACACTACGCCGAACGGACCATGCCGGTGAAGGAGATGTGCGAGACGCTCCATATTGGAAGAAGTACGCTGTATCGGTATCTACAGGATTAAGACCAGCGTGGATTAAACTCGCCGACGACCGACACCGCAAGGCATGCCACATTTGATAAGTGCCGCACGCGTCATATCAATTCTGTTTCGGTCCTCGACGTTTGTGAATCTGTTTTGGCCACCAGTGGAAGCTGGTGGTGGAGCGAATGCGGTCGCGCTGCCGCTGGAGGTCAGCGCAGTGGGCAAATTGCGCGTCTTCCAGGTCCTCGATGGTGGCAAAGTGGCGATTGACAAGGACGCTGTTGGTCAATGGCCACAAGTGCTCGGCGGGCTGCAGTTCCGGCGAGTACGGTGGTAAGAACAGCAGATGGACGTGCTCCGGCACCCGCAGCTTGACACTGGTGTGCCAGCCCGCCCGATCGAGTACCAGCACGATCTGCTTGGTGGCACTGGCCCCGACTTGGCGCGCGAACTCGGCCAGCTCGACCTCAAAGACCGGGATACTCACCGTCGTGGCCAGATGGAAGAAGGTGCGACCGGAGGCGGGATGGACAAAGCCGACGAGATAGCGCCAGGCGAAGCGGTGCTGCACCGTGGCAACTGGACGCTGACCAATCGGCGCCTTATTCTGCCCAGACCCGGCGCAGCAGCGGCTTGAGTCCGATGCGACGCTCATCGGTCGCCCACAGTTCGACGCGGGCCTGGGGGAAGGCGCTAGCGACTGCCTGGAGCAGTGGTCTCAGTTTTTTTTGAAGGCGTCTTGCTGTTCCGGATCGGCCAGGGCGTGCTGCGGTCGGGGTACCTGCTGGCTGTGCTTGAGCCGTTGCAGGTAATCCCAGCCCCGTTGGGTGACGACCGGACGGCCCAATGTGGCCGCCATCCAGTCGGCGACGTCACGCGCGCGCCAGCGCTTGCCACCGTCAGGGGCAGGACCTGCCAGTGCCACTCGCAGCTCCTCCTGCTGCTCGGCTGACAACATGCGTGGTGCGCGCCAGGAGGTCGTGTGCTGCCGATTGACCATGCCCTCAGGCCCCTGCGCGTTGTAGCGCCTAGCAATCTGCCCGATCCAGGCGCGCGTATAACCCGTACTCTCGGCAATCGTGGTGGCCGTCTGCCCCTTGGCTAAGAGCCAGAGAATCTGCCACCAACTGCGTTCATGCGGCTCGTGTGCTGCTCGATATCGCTTTTCAAGGTCTTCGATGCGCAAATGCATCGCCAGATGAATGTGTCTACCCATGCCTCGATTGTACGAGCTCCATCAAGGAATCCGTATCAAACACGAATCGACATGGCTCCACAATTGTGCTATATTCAATTTAGGTGAGTGGGCAGCCACCCATTTTAAGCAGGCGAGTCCGGGGGTATCTTGCGCTATGCCGAAGATTGTCACCACGGCGGAGCGAGAGCAGAAGCGGCGCACCATCCTGGATGCCGCAGCGGCTGAGATTGCCCGCTATGGGTACGAGCGTGCCAACATCAATACCATTGCGGAACGCGCCGGAATCGGACGTGGAACCATTTATCTGTATTTCGACAGTAAAGATGAGATCCTGGATGCGCTATTGGATACCATTGGCTCGCTCATCGACGAAAGTGTGCGCTTGTGTTTGGAACTCGATCTCCCTTGGCGGGAGCGACTGCTTGCCCTCTCGCGGGCATTTGTTGCCCTGGCCAATGAACATCGCGACTTCTTTCGTGTCCACGTGAGCGCGCTCCATGGGGTGAACCGTGATATCGGCGCGCCAATGGCGCAGTGGCTATCTACCTCTGCACAGCGACTCACAAATGCTGTCCAGGAAGGTATGGACCAGGGAATGCTTCTGCCGATGCCAGCAGATACGCTGGCGATACTGGTCCTCAGTGCGCTGGAATCGCTGGCGTTGCTGCCTGACATGTTGCCCAAAAGCTCTCTTGGAGATGGCGACCGGGCAGAGACGCTGGCAATGCTGTTGTGGCGAGGCATGATGCCGCTACTTCCGAGCGACCAAGGGGACATGTCATGACACGATTCATGACGCGACCGCAACAATCGTTTCCGCGCGGTGGCACTTGACCAGCGCACCGGATTCCCGATAGATGATCCGAAATACTTGATCCGAACGCTGGGAAGGAAGCTGGCACTGTTTACCAGGAACATGCGAGGTGCGACTGACGAACGGGCCGACAGATAGCGAAACATGGGTAGGACGACGATGGACGGTTTCCACTGGACCGATATGCTCGCGCTTTTAGCGCTCGGATTGCGCATTTTCGGCCCCAAGCGGCCCCCAGAACTGGGACGATCCGTCGGTTCTGCCCTGCGAGAGTTGCGTCGAGCGCAGAGCGAAGGCTCATCATCTCACCCCAAACAGGCGCCGACGACACGTCACGTGATGACAAAGCGTCCACGCCTGTTGCACCCAGCGAGACAAGCAAGACTCGGCATAGTGAACTTGGGCCGCCTTCATGAGCCAAAGATGTATGCCAGCAGCTCTGGATTCAGACTTGGCCAGACGACAGGATGATACAAGCTGACCATGCAAGGAGGACATCGACGAAGCGGAACAATACGAGAGCACTGCTGCGACTCCTTCCGATATTGCTCTTGCTTGGTATTGTCATGATGGGCTGTGGCAAGGCAAGCACTGGAAACGCCAACAGCGGAGGTTCGAGTAATAGCGCGTCCAATACGGTGTACTTGGACACTAGTAATTTCACGCAACACAGCATCACTGTCACAGTCAACCAGCCGGTCCATTTCAGCGACACCACGGATGGCGGTGGTCTCCACATTCTCTGCGTCGGCACCGGAAATGGTGGCATGAATACGTGCCAGAAAAGCGGTAACGCGCCTGCCAGATTACTCGACAAGGGAACGACATTCAATGCCGGCGAGACAAGGGACTTCATCTTTACGTAACCCGGCACAGATCACGTGATCTGTACCATCCATCCCGGCATGTATCTCGACATCACCGTGCAGTAAGTGGGAGAAGGACGGATTGCGAGGGTCACCCATGAATGGAAAGCATACAGGCGATGCATGGCATACACAGGGACGTACTGTGACGACTTAGCACGAACCCCTACAGCAATAGGAATGTTTACGAGCGATAGGTGGCGGAAAGAGACAACTAGTGAGCAGTCGGAGTGTTGGGATGTGGCGTAAGCGGGGTAGGGTGAAGATTGTAGCGGTGGCCACGGCAACGCGAGATCGCGTCTGGAGTATTGCCGAACCCTGGATGATCTGGCGACCGAGCCGCCATCAGAAACCTGCGCATCACAATGAACAGGGCGTAATGGCGGCTTTCGGGCGTTACAGTCGAGCTTATTTTCAGCGCTGGCTCGTCATTGGGGCGTTGATTGGCGTGGTCGCAGGCGTAGGCGCCATCATCTTCGCGACCGCAATTGCCCTCTGCACGCACCTCTTCCTCGGTGGGATCGTAGGCTTCATGCCGCCGGATCCCGCTGGTGAAGGGGCTACTGTGGTGACGCCGATTACACGCCTCTGGCTGCTGCCGGTGGTGACGACACTGGGCGGACTCTTGACCGGCTTGATTGTCTTCACCCTGGCGCCAGAGGCCGAAGGACACGGCACTGACGCCGCGATTGAGGCATTCCATGAGAAAGGCGGTCGCATCCGTGGCCGTATCCCCTTCGTCAAGCTGGTGGCCTCAGCAATCACCATCGGATCAGGGGGTAGCGCTGGCCGCGAAGGGCCGACCGCGCAAATCTCGGCCGGGTTTGGCTCATGGCTCAGTGACCTGCTACACCTGGACGAGCATGATCGGCGCATCGCCATGGCCGCTGGCATCGGGTCCGGGATCGGGGCGATCTTCAAGGCGCCCTTTGGCGGCGCGCTGCTCTCCGCTGAGGTGCTCTACAAACGCGACTTTGAAGCGGATGCGCTCTTCCCCTCGTTTGTGGCCTCGGCGGTCGGTTTCGTGATCTATGGCGCCTGGGCCGGTTGGACACCGGTCTTTGGGTCAGGGGCGCACTATGAGTTTACCCATGTTGCCAGCCTGTTGGGCTATCTCATTCTTGGCGTGTGCGCAGGACTGGTAGGCCTGCTCTACCCCAAGGCCCTCTATGGCCTACGCGATCTTTTTCATCGTATCCACCTTCCCAACTACCTCAAGCCCGCAATTGGTGGGCTGCTGGTCGGTCTGATTGGACTTTTCATCCCGCAAGCGTTAGGTATGGGCTACGGCTTTGTGCAATTTGGCGTGAATAGCGACTACACCCACATCGCTGCGTGGCTGATGCTGGTCCTCGTGTTTGTGAAGATCCTGACGACCTCACTCACCATTGGCAGCGGGGGCAGTGGTGGGGTCTTTGGCCCTGGCATGGTAATCGGTGGATTCTTGGGTGGGGCGCTCTGGGCAGGATTACACGCGATCGCTCCAGGACTCGTTGCTGGGACCAATGCGGGGGCATTCGTGGTCGTGGGCATGGGCGCCTTCTTCGGCGGCATCGCCAAGGCGCCCTTGGCGGTCATCCTGATGGTGGCCGAGATGACCGGCGCGTATGCGTTCATTGCCCCGGCGATGCTCGCCACGATGGTCGCCTATGTGATCACCGGTGATGCCTCCATCTATGAAAGTCAGGTGCCGACCAGGCTGGATTCGCCCGCGCACAAGGATGATTATACCCTGCCGCTGCTGCAAAGCCTGACCGTGCGCGACGCGATGGTCGAGGGACTCGGTGGCGCCCTGGCGATTGCCACGCCCGATACGCCGCTCGATCAACTCGCGCGTGTCTTCCGAGAGCGCCAGGCAGCCAGTATCCCCATCGTGGACGATGGGCGGCTGGTGGGAGTCGTGTCCGCCGCTGACCTCGGGCGCATTGGCGACCAGGAGTTGCCAACGGCACGGGCGCGCCAGGTGATGTCGCGACGCGTGCTGCGTACTTATCCCGATGAGTCGCTCTATCAGGCATGGCTGCGCATGACGCGCAGCGGCGTCAGGCAACTCGCGGTGGTCAATCACGCGGAGCCAGACCGACTTGTCGGCGTCTTGACCTCCCGTGCGATCGCGCAGGTGCTCCGCCTGCCCACCGCATCGAACGCTGGCGAGTCGGGCAAAACACGGATACCACCTGCGACTGTTGCCCAACGTACTGGAGCACAGCAACCTCACGCGCCGAGTGAGGGACTAGCTCCGGCGCAGATCCCCAGCCAGCGCGATCTGCGTCCCGATCAAGAGCAGAGTCTGGGTGGGCGCGTGTTGAAGCCGTCTCGCGAGGGAGATCCACTCACGACGACCCGCGTAGCCGAGGTGATGCTGGCCACGCCACGCCTCATTCGGGAATCTGATCCACTCTTCAAGGCTCGCGCATTACTCGAGGAACGCGGCGCGGCGCTGCTGGTGGTGGATGATACAGGACGATTGGTGGCCATCATTACCCGCGCCGACCTCCACGAGCGAAAAGACCGCGAACACGGTCGCCGCTTGATAGTCGGGGACGTTGCAGTGCGCAACCTCGTGACCGCCCAGCCCGACGAATCGCTCTACACAGCGGTCCGGCGAATGAGTCGGCTTGGACTTCGGCAATTACCCATCGTGGATGCCGAGCTTCCGACGCCGCCACTAGGCATGCTGCGCCGGAGCGACGTCTTGGCGGCCTATGACCAGAAACAGGAGGAATCACCTCCCACCGTATCATCCACAGCACCTATACCAGACGAAGCCGAGGAGGACCAATGAACACGAATGAGGACGAAGAATGAGTGTCATGCGTTGGCAGCTGTCAAAGACAGTAGCGCGGCGCGGTGTGCTGCAGCGGGCGCAAGGTGTAACCAGCGGCAGCTGAACGCCACACGTGTTCCTGATGATCGGTCGTGTATAAGTCGCGTATTGCAACACAGTGTCAGCAGGCCGTTGCTGCCTGACAGGTCCAAACGGGTCGTAACAGGTGCAACTCTGGCTGTCGGCGCTGGCCATGGGTGGATCCTGGGTTCGCGCTCATAGTGAAAGCTCGTGACGGCGTCATTCCAGTGCTCCCGAGGATGTTTCGTGTGAGTATGGCACCTTTTCAACATCATCCGCCACGGAAGCCGCATGGACTGCTCAGATGGGGATTCAATCTACCCATGATGCTGTATCGTGCGCGAATTGGCTGGCTGCTCGGTCATCGCTTCCTCATGCTCACCCATCGGGGACGCACGACCGGGAAACTCCGGCGTACAGTGCTAGAGGTCGTCCAGTACGATCGTGTCAGGCACGAAAGCATGGTGCTTTCGGCGTATGGTGAACGAGCAGACTGGTATCGCAATCTCCAGGCCCATCCAGCCGTCGAGGTGAGGACCGGCAGAACCCAGTATGTGCCGCAGTATCGCCTGCTCGGCCCTGACGAGCGCCTTGCGGCGCTGCGCATCTACCAGCGGCGGTATCAGCGGGCATTTCGCGCCGTAATGCGCCTGCTGGGCTACCCATATGATGGCTCGGAAGCCGGGCTGCATGGGCTGGCGGAACTGGTGCTCATGATTGCTTTCCGTCCATTGGAGGCGCGCACCAACCACCCGGGTGACAGCCATGATCATGGCAATGCTGTGGTCTGACTGCGCGCCGATCTAATAGTCATCGGAGGTAGGTGATGTCACTGGCAGCAATGGTGCTTGCTGATCGCGTTGAGCCTTTCACGCGCTACTATGACCGATGGATGGGTTTCATCACCAGCGGTCGCGATGCGCTTGTGCGCACTGCGGCGCTGCGTTCGGTGCAGCCCAGCGAACGGCTGCTCGACGTGGGCTGTGGCACGGGCACACTGGCCATTGCTGCGGCGTGCCATGGCGCGCGCGTCGTTGGCATTGACCGCTCCCGCCCGATGCTCCGTCTCGCCCGCGAAAAAGCCGCCCGGGCTGGGGTATCTGTTGAGTTGCGTGAAGGGCGTCTGCCGCTGCTTGCAGTACCAGACGAGGCCTTTGATGTGGCGACGGCCACCTTTGTCCTGAGCGAACTCTCGCGCGATGAGGCAGCGTTCGCCGTTCGTGCCTTGGCCGAGGTGGTGCGTCCTGGTGGTAGGATCATCATCGCCGATGAGGCGGCCCCGCAATCGCCTTTTCTGCGCCTCATATCTAGCTTGCAGCATCTCATCTTTGCGCTGCTCGCCTTCGCGATCTTGCAAGAACTGGCGCCCACTCATCGGCATCCGTTGCCTGTGCTGCTGAAGGAGGCCGGTTTAACCATTCGGCAGGAAGCCACCTATCAACATGGCGCGCTACGCCTGCTCGTGGCCGAGCGACCTGCAGTCCTGCCCTCCTTGCAGCGAGCGACGAAGCCGCTCGAGAGCGCACTTCCTACAGGATTCATCCGTGCTGTGCTGCGTATCGCCGCGTGGTTCGCACTCCCGATCCCCATCACGTCTGGTGTCTACTGCGTCGGCACGCCTGGCGCCAATGATCCCGTCCTGCTCACCGGGAATTTCCTCCCCAGCGTCGAAGCGGTACGACACGCGCTCGTCGGTCGCGACGGCTATCTCATCGTGGCAGATACTAATGGCTGGAATGTCTGGTGTGCCAGCGATGCCAGAATCTTCACCGCTGAAAGAGCCGCCACCCTCATGCGCTTGTACGACGTCGAGCACTTGGTGTCACATCGCCGGGTCATTATTCCGCGATTGGCGGGACGCATCCGGACACCGCTCGCCACGCTCACACATTGGGATGTGGTGGTTGGGCCACTTGACGCGCGGGATCTGCCCGACTTCTTCCAGAACGCTTCCATTACCCCAGAGATGCGCAGTCTGGACCGCATGTATCGGCTCCGTGAACGCCTGCGTGTCGGAGCGCTCACCATGGTGCAGTTGCCTCTGTGGCTGCTTCCATTCCGTGCGCTTCCCAAGCCGCTTCGCCGTTCCGTGCAGCGCTACGCCATCGTCGCAAGTTGTGTCCTGCCAGTGTTCCACTACCAGCTGCCAGGTCGCACCGGCATCGTGAAAAGTGGCATTCTCGGCGGTATGGTGAGTCTGGTGATGCTGCTCAGAGGCCGAAACTATTGGGCGCGGGCCATCATGGTTCTGCTGAGTGCGCCTCTTATCGGGTGGATTTACCAGTCATCTAGCCCAGTCATCTACTGGAAGCGCCTCTGGAAATGAAGTGAAGTGTGGGAGGCAAGATAAGGGAGATACAGCCGGGGTCCGCTGATTGCTATCGCCACCAACCTCAAGCAACACCTGTTCGGCTTCTCGCAGATGCACGTTAATGTTCCAAGCGACCAGCCCTTGCATGCCGCGGATTTCCTTCCCGTGTATCGCTGGATCAAAGGCGCTCTTTTGGAGGATATCGTTTGGAGAGATCCTTCCCCACAAGAGAATAGTAGCTGCGTGACCTCACCTGCTAGTTCATTGACGGGGCCATACTTCTTTACCGCCTGCTCTTGCGGCTGCCCCTACCACATTGCTGAGATCAGCAGTCTGGAGTCATCGCAGGCGCAAGCCATCGAGCAGCAGGTGAATAGCAACCTCCGCCTGCTCACGCCATGCGATGCCACGTGGATTGATCGCCCACAACAGGGTGAGCCCCTCGAAGAGCGCGATCCATACGAGCGCCACCTCGTCAGGCGCGACCGGGCGAAACTCCCCGCGCTCGATGCCCTGCTGGATTAACGCTGCCAAGGGGACGCGGAACTCCTCGTACATCTCGCCGATGTGCTCGCGCACTGAGGCTTGCCGGAAGGCTACGGCGTAGAACTCCAGAAAGATCGGCATCACGACCGTCATGCGCTCGAGTTCGTCCGCGAACATGCGCGTGATCGCCAGCAGCCGGTCGGTGGCGCTGCCTTCCGTTTCGACGATCGCGCGCGTGCCACGGAGTTCCCACGCGAAGAGCGTGCGCAGCAGCGCCGCGATGATCGCATCTTTGCTTTTGTAATACAGGTAAACGGCGCCCTTGCTCAGCCCGGATGCGCGTGCGATATCTTCCATGCGGGTCGCATGGAAGCCATGCCGTGCGAACTCGCTGATGGCGGCTTCGAGGATCTGCTTCTGACGTTCTTCACTCAGCTCGTCGCTTGGCACATCGACCTTCCCGTTGACGTCATTTGTCTGGAACCGTGTCTGCACGCTCGCAGCGGACGTTACCGCGCTGGTGTCTCATCGAGGCTCATTGTGCCCAATGTGCTCATTGTACGAGCAGTACTCCAATTCCGCCAGGTTTCCGCTAGGCGCTGGCCGCTGGTGTGAGCGGCATGGGCGCAGGAGCTCCATCACGACCGCGCGCCTGCGCGTTCCAGGCGCGCGTGCGCCACCAGAAAATTACCAGACCCACCAGTGCGAAGCCGGTAAACCAGACAAGAGCCAGTACGACTCCACCTCCCGGCACGCCGTAGCCGAACCCTCCACTGACGGCAACCTGCATCGGTCCGTAGCTCGGGAAGACTGCCAGGAAATCCTTGTTCGCCAGCGGGTTCTCGACGGGCGCTTGCAGGGTCGTATCCAACAGACTCACCATGATAATGAGGAAGAATCCGGCCAATTCGCTGGAAACCAGCACCCCCAGCAGCAGGCCAAGTGCCCCGTAGATCAGCGCATCGAGCAGATACCCGAGCCAGACTGCGGCGAACGCCGTAGGATGCCAGAACGCTACTAGCACGATGGAAGCATAGAGCGAGACAAGCAGTGCCACAATAAGAATTGCGGTTGTCTTGGCCGCGATCGCCACGACCTGGGGCAGCCCGGCCAGCACGAGCCGCCGGTCGAAGGCCGCGTTGCGGCGGGCGGCGGTGAAGATCATGAAAGCAACAATCAGGGTGATAGCATTGAACCCCGAGGTCAACACCGTCAGGTCGTGGCCATTGACCTGGAGAAAGGCGCCGGTGCTTTGCAGCTTGAACGCCACAGACGTGTCGGGAATGAGTGCCCCAAATAGCCAATCCCATACCGGCACGAAGACCAGTAGGAGTCCTAGGGCGAAGCGATTGCGGGCCTGCTCGATGAGCGCGAAGCGGACGCTGGTAAGCCACGCGTGGAGCATCACTGCACCTCCTGTATCGTGTGTATGGTTTGGGAAGTTGCCGTTGCGGCTGTTGTACCTGCTGTCGTGGCTGAGGTGGCTGGGATCACCTGGTCTTGTTGGACCTGCTGTACCTGCAGGTGACCGTCCCGCAACTGGTAGAGCGCATCGAAGCGCTGCTGATCGAAGAGCAGGTGCGAGATGATGAGCACGGCGCAACCGCGGGCACGCAGTTCCGCTGCCAGGTCCCAAAAGCGCAGGTAGGTCTCCCAGTCGAAGCCTTGATACGGCTCATCGAGGAGCAAGATACGCGGATCGTGCATGAGCGCGAGCGTGAGGTTGAGCTTTTGCTTGGTGCCACCGCTCAATGTGGCGACAGTGAGTGTTCCGATACTGCTGGTAGGCCAGCCGGTTCACCAACTCGTCCGCGCGGCGCAGATCATGGATGCCATAGGCCGCGGCGAAGTACGCGAGGTGCTGCGCAACGGTGAGTGACTCGTTGAGGACCACCTCTTGCGGGCAGTAGCCCAGTGCGCCATCCAGTTCGACACGCCCGCGATCAGGGCGCAACACGCCCGCAAGAATTTTCAGCAGCGTCGATTTGCCCGACGCCGTTCTCGCCGACGATGCCGACGAGCGCACCCGGCGCGACGGCGAAGGTGATCTCCCGCAGCACCTGATGGCGGCGAAAGTGGCCATAGGTTTTCGCGATGTCCCGGATACGGAGTAACGGTGGTGACGCAGATGCCATGCTTGACATTAGTAATACATACCTCCTCGTTAGCGCTTCTTCCGCGTGGGGCAATACGCGACGCGCTGCGGCACGCGTCGGCATGGAGCAGTATGGAGCGGCCCCGCAGAGTGACTAGGAAGGAGCATCTGTCTAGGAGCCCTCCTAGCGACTGACCGGTCAGTCATAAGATACCCGACGAACATTCGAGGTGTCAAGGTGTATCGCCTCATGACATTGTTGCGCGACGTTATTGGCCATAAGGTGGCAGCGAGGACAGAGCGTAACCCGAGCGAGCGCTGGAACTGAGATGGCAGCAGTTCACAACATCACGGGATGAGGTCGAACAACTAGCAAATGAGTAAGTAGAAGAGTTGTTCTTCAGCAAACGATCGACCAAATTCGGCAATGTTGCATTCATAGTGGCTCCACTGTATCGAAGCGCCCTTGAACTGCGCGCTGGACACACAGGCATAGCCCCTGGTTCTTCACGCAGATAAGACGATAGGCGCGCCAGAATTCAGTTGAGCGAGCGCTCAATCTCATACCTCATACGAGGTCGTGACCGAGTGTTGTAGAACCGCGGCATGCCACGATCCATCCATCTCGAGCCACACCTGTCCAACGACGACCTCGAAGCACGCTACCGCCAGAGCCACGACTCGGTAGAACGCAGCCATTGGCACTTTTCTCTGGCTCCTCGCCCGCGGGATGACTGCCACGGACGTGGCCGGCGTGACCTGTTACTCCGCGTACTGGATTGGTCAGATTGCGCGCCGGTACAACTGCGACGGCCCAGAGGGCGTGCACGATCGACGCCACACAGCTGCAGTGCCCTCCCGCGTCCTACTGACTGAGGGCGAGCACGCGGACCTGCGCGCCGCACTCGCTGCACCGCATCCCGCCGGTGACCGCCGGTGCGGACGCACGGTGGCCGCATGGGTTGGCGAGCGCCTCGGAGCGTACGACGTTACGTTATTCCCGTGCTTTTCCAAAACACGCTCTTAGTGGTTCATTCGTTAAATGTATGCTAAGATAAAGAGGAGCAACCCAGCCAAACAGACAGGAGGCAGTGATGTATCCTCCCTTGCGATTGCGTGCGATGACCGAGGAGGAAGCACGTGTCATTGGCAAACTGGCGCGGTCGCAGACCGCCTCCATCCGGTTGGTGCGTCCGCACAGATCATCCACCTTGCCAGCCAGGACAAGACCATCTCCCAGATTGCCGACGAACTGGGCTGTGGCACGAATGTGGTCCGCAAATGGTTCAAGCGCTTCAGTGTGCAGGGACTCGCCGGGTTGAACGACGCGCCGCGCTCAGGCGCACCGTCCCGGTATACGCCCGAGAACCGGGCACACGTGGTGGCGACGGCGCGGACACGACCGAGTGACCTGGGTTTACCGTTCGGCAGTTGGACCTTCGAGCGGCTCGCCACCTACCTGCATGAAGTCGTGGGTCTCCCGTTGAAGAAGACGCGCATCTTCGAGATCTTGCAGGAGGAAGGACTACGCTGGCGTCGGCAGGAAACCTGGTTTGGCGAGCGACTCGATCCCGCGTTCGCCGAAAAAAGGGGCGCATCGAAGCGCTCCGCGCGAACCCATCCGCAGACAGCGTCATCCTGAACATCGACGAAATGGGGCCAGTGGCGGCGAAGAGCTATCCTGGGCAGGAAGCCGTGGATGTGCAAGCGCGTCCTGCCCAGCGCGCGAAGCAAGAGATTGACTATGGACGCCGCGCCAAGGGCTACGTCTTTGGGGCACTGTGGGAAACGACGGGCGACTGCTGGACGCAGTGCTATCCGCGCCGGATCAAGACGCATTTTATTGATTTCCTCAGTTGGGTCGATGACCAGATTCCAGCGGAGAAGCACCGCATCTCCGCGATCCTGGACAACCTCGACATGCATCATTGCCATGATCTGCTGTTGTTCCAGATTCATCATCCCCGCTGGGAGTTCGTCTACCAACCCAAGTATGCGGCGTACCTCAACTTAATTGAACCCTGGTGCAAGGTCTTACGCTCGCTGGCGCTCAAGGGCCGCCGCTTCGAAACCTGGGAGGAGGTCGTCGCCGCGATTGGCGCCGCTACTGCGTACTGGCAAGCACAGAAACATCCCTTCGTCTGGGGCCAGCGCCGCCGCCATCGTCCGCTCCGTTCCGCTCGCGCGGTGTCCTTCGTGACCAAAGTGCTCCGCATTTAACGAATGAACCACTAAGCCCGTATTGACGTTAGAATACCTATTACCATATTGTCTACGATGATGGCACTGGAGGAAGAACTGAGCAACAAATCAAAAGACGATCAGGTAGATAATGCTGTTGCCATCGTGCGTTTATTCGGCGGATGCCTAATAGACAGTTTTGAAGTTTAAGAAGCACGAATATGCCGAAGCTGCGAAACAGCTCAGGTCGTTTCTTGATGAGGGTAGCCGGGATAATATCACAGCAGTTATGTTGGCGCTCGATGATGCTATCAGTATTGTGAATCATACGATGCAGGACTACGCTGAGGCATACGATTCTGGCGCCTCTCCCACTAATCAAGTAGAGAGAGAAGGCTGTTAAGCAATCAAGTATAATAACCTCTATGGCCGACAATGAAACCCCTGATGTTCATAACCCTCTCTGGTGGGATGACCTCGAACAGCGCATTTATTCCCAATATGAACCATTCAGCGGGTTGAGATACGACGAACTGACTGACGATGCCCGCACTGACATTCTTTCCGCTGTGGTTCAGCATGTTGCAGAACTGCATCTGGTTTTGCGTACCTTAGCAACCGAATCGCATCCTAAGCGCAGCCATTCTCCTAAGCGGGCTGCGAAATCCAACTCCAATGGAAACGAAGCTTGATTGGCAACAACTCGTGGAAGAAGCCGTAACCCGTGAGGGGAAAATCGGGATATTTTATTCCGCATTTCACGATTATTCATTTCTCAACCGCCTTATGTTTGCTATGCAAGGCATTCGTGAGCCGGTTGCATCAGGGTCACGCTGGAGAGAGCTAGGGCGTACCATCCGCGACGGAGCGCAGCGCAAAGAGGTGATCGTTCCTAAAATCGTGAAGGTGCCAGTGCCAGTAACCGATGAAGAAACGCCAGATGAGAAGCGTGAGCGTGTTGAACGACTCATCGGCTTCAAAGTTGTCAAGGCGGTGTTTGCTTTATCGGACACCGAGGGTGAAGAGCTGCCCTCAGTCGAGACACCAGGCTGGGATTTACAGACGGCTTTAGAGAAGTTAGGGATCAGAGAAGTACCGTTTGATAACACCAACGGGAATCTACAGGGATGGTCGAAAGGGACAGAGTTCGGTATTAACCCCATTGCTGCGAACCGGAATAAGACAGTCTTTCTGTAGTACTCCCCACAAGCTGGACAGGTGTGTATATTAAAGAAGCAGAGGGCATGAAGCGGGGAGACAACATCACCTATGAACCTGCGGCTACAGCATCAGGAGAACGGACCGAGCGGGAAACGGCCACGCCGGCGGCATAGCAGCGCCTTCAAGGCGCGCGTCGCCTTGGAAGCGGTCAAAGGGCAGAAAACCCTCAAGGAGCTGGCCGGTGAGTTCGGCGTGCATCCGGCGCAGATCACCCAGTGGAAACGGCGGCTGCTCGACGCGAGTCCAGGAATCTTCGAGAGCGGATCGGCGATCCGACGCGAGCGGGAGCAGGAGCAGCGGGAGCAGGAGCAGCGGGAGCAGGAGCGGTTGGTGGAGCAGCTCTACCAACAGATCGGCCAACTCCAGATGGAGGTGGACTGGCTGCAAAAACAGGGCCTGGGCCGCTACAGCAGCGGCGGGCACTGATTGAGCCATCCCATGCACAACTCAGCGTCGCGCGCCAATGCGCCCTGGTGGGCGTGGCGCGCTCCAGTTGGTACTATGCGCCCCGCGGCGAAAGCCCGGAGACTCTGCGCTTGCTGCGGTTGTTAGACGAACACTACACCAGGACGCCGTTCTACAGCGTGGAGCGGATGACGGCCTGGTTGCGATTGCAAGGCTATGCAGTCAACGCCAAGCGGGTTCGGCGGCTCCTTCGGCTAATGGGGCTCGAGGCGCTCTATCCCAAGCCACGCACGAGCATTCCAGCTCCGGGCGAGCAGCGTTATCCCTATCTGTTGCGGGATCGGCCGATTCGGCAGCGCAATGAAGTAATGAAGTGTGGAGCACCGACATTACCTAGATGCGGATGCCGCAGGGTTTTCTCTATCTGGTCGCCGTGCTCGATTGGTACAGCCGGTACGTGCTCAGTTGGCAACTCTCCAATACGCTCGATACCAGGTTCTGCTTAGATGCGCTTGACCAGGCGTTGTGTGTGGGCCAGCCGCAGATCTTCAACACCGGCCTACACCAGCCGGTCTACACCAGCCGGCCTACACCAGCCGGCTGGTGTAGGCCGGCTGGTGTAGGCCGGCATTCAGATCAGTTGGGATGGACGCGGCCGAGCCCTGGATAATGCCCTTGTCGAGCGCCTCGGGCGTTCGGTGAAATGGGAGGAGGTCTCTCTCAAAGACTACCGGACAGTAGCTGAAGCGGTCAGTGGACTGGACCGCTATTTCCCGTTCTACAATCATGAACGGCTGCACCAAGCCCTGGGCTATCAGACACCGGCCCAGGTCTATGGCGTAGCCTCTTGACTGATTTTACCCCTCGCTTCTTTAACATCTTTCGGGCTGAATGCTGTCCAAACAATGGGGAGTACCTCATTCACGAGCTAGCCCATATCGTTCTCGGACATACGATTCCACATCACTATGAGGAATACCAAACGCACCGTGGCGTACTTGAATTTCAAGCTGAGGCTGTGGCTTACTTAGCCATGAACGAGCTGGACTTACTCGACGAAGACCAAGCTGCTGAAAGCCGAGGGTATATACATCATTGGCTACGGAGTGAACACCCACCAGATAAAGCCATTCAGCAAGTATTCACCGCCACAGATAGAATTTTACGTTCAGGGAGACTGGCTAGTAGCTGATCGGAGGTAACGCCATGAGCATTGAGGAGCTGAGTAGCCGAGAGTTGCAGGTGTGGAAGTATGTCTCGCAACTCTTGCCATTCTCCGAAATGGCGAAGAAAATGGGCATTGGTTCAACGACCGTGTGTGTTCACTTCGTGTGCCTCTGTCGGAAGCTGGATATATCGACTAAGTTTGGAGCGGGGAGTTACGTGCAGCTCTATAATCTGGCTCAGGAGTGGATGAGCAAGTAGCTCCTTGTGAGATATGGCCACACCTCTATGCTGCTTACTGTACCAATTACTGTACCAACCCAGACGACATTCTGCGATATGGGGCGACACTCTACGACAAAAGCAATGTCGCAGAGTCCTGAATTTCAGGGTTCTGCGACATCACGCGACATTGATTAAATGTCAATTTTGGTGGAGATGGGGGAGAGTCGAACTCCCCGCTAGCTGTCCGAGGACGTTCTTAGAGGTACGCAGAGTCTGAAGTAAAGTCGTCTCTACGCATCTCTCTGTCCGTTACCATTCTTAGAGATTTGCCCAGGTTGGCGTCAGGGTTGGCGTCACAGGTCAATTGGATATATAAAGCGCAACGAAGATCCAGCCCGCGCCATTGCGGTGTATTCCAGCGTATCCCAGAACGACGCTAGGCATGTGCGTTCAGAAGATACCTGTATTCGTGGTGGGTAGCAATAGGTGTGATGTCCTTGTGTGGAAATGAGTCCAATTATGTACCTGTGTCGGCATGAAGGATGCCAGCAACGCGCATGGCTGATTGTTTGATTGCTATTGTTTGGTTGCTAAGGAGTCGAGTAGCATGGCGATCCCCCTTACGTATGCGCGCACACGTATCCCTCCTCGTCCTTGGCGTATCATGTGGCGTATCACATATTGACTGACAGTGTATTCTGGGAACATCACCCTGTGATGCAACGGTTGAGGCGATTCTGCTTGACCAACATACTGAAAGGACGCAGGGTCTTCCGCTGGGCTATGCCAACGTGAACAGACGCTGTGGAATTGCAGTGAGAGGTGCAATTGATGCGGATCGCCAAATTCCTCGGAATCTACCCGGTCCTATTTGGAACCTATATCAATCGGCAGATCATCGGCCTACTCGAATTGGGCCACGAGGTTGACCTCTACGTCGAGTATCGGCCGCACGTGGATCCAAAAACCTTCATAGGGCAGCCCGATGTGCAAGACTACCATCTGCTCAATCGCACGACCTACATGGATGCCCCTCCTATACATACAGGCCAGCGCTATTTCACAGCGTTGCGCCGCGCCATGACATGCTATCGCCTCGCGCCACGGGTGACTTTGAGTGTGTTCAATCCGGCACAGTATGGGCGCTCTGTGGTGAGTCTCTCGTCGCTGCATCGACTCTATCGTCTGGCCATGGTGTCTGGCCGCTACGACGTGCTTCACGCGCATGCTGGTATGGTTGCCAACCGCTTCCTCTTCGTCGGCGCCTTGTGGCAAACCCCACTGGTCGTCAGTTTTCATGGACAAGACTTCAGTGCGTGGCCCCGCAAGTACGGTTTGGGCTACTACCGGCGCCTCTTCGCGGAAGCCACCGCTGTCACCGCTAACAGCGAGCATACTCGGCGGCGACTAGAAGCCCTGGGATGTCCTGGCGAGAAGATCCACACTGCATTTGAGTCCTGGGATATGAAGTCTTTTAGCGCCGAGCCGCACCCTCGCCGACCTGGCGAACCCATTCGGGTGTTGGCCGTTGCCCGGCTCGTCGAGAAGAAGGGCATCGAATACGCCATCGCCAGGCGGTGGCGATTGCGCGGCGAACTCATCCACAACTTGTCCTGGATGTCGTCGGCGATGGACATCTCCGTGCCCAATTGGAGGCCCTCGTCAGGCAACTCGATCTGGGCGGTGCGGTCACGCTGCACCGAGCGCTTCCCACCCCTGAGGTGGCACGCATGATGGCGGGGTCACACATCTTTACCCTGCCCAGCGTGACAGCCCCAAGTGGCGATGAGGAAGGGATGGGTGTGGCGCTGGTGGAGGCGCAGGCAGCAGGGCTACCCGTCGTCGCTACGCTTCATGGTCCTTTCCCCGAAGTCGTTCGCGACGGCATCACCGGCTTTCTCGTCGGACGCAATCCCGAAGCCCTCGCTGATCGGCTGGTCTATCTCGCTGATAACCCCAAGATTGCGGAGGCAATCGGCGCAGCCGGTCGCCGAAATGTCGAGAACAAATTCGACGAGCGTGCGTTGGCGCCGCTGGGCGATCTATCAGTGGTCCATCGCGCACTACCAGCGTGTGTCGCCTACGCCGACGGAAGCGAGTGGGACATGAGGATGCCCCATCGACATCTGCTGCGAAGCGGTCGTCGTAAGGAGGTCTCACCGCCAGCGCGCTTGCATCGGATGTGGATCGCTCACTCCGGCCGCATGGCACGTAACTCCGCTGCTGCCCTTGTTGAGTTAGCCCTGTCATCGTGCACACTTGATATCCATGACAGGCAGTTATGTCAGCCGGTAATGTGTTCGGCACCACATAAATGCCCCAGAACACTGCCTCAGTACGTGGAAAGTTGATCCGTTCCCATGCAGGTCTATATCACCGGGCTGGAGAACGATTCGAAGAGCGCAAGCGGCGCCGGCTTAGCGCGGGCCATCCGGCACGCATACCCGAATGCGCAACTCGTCGGGGTGAACTATGCGCCCGGGAACCCGAATTCAATGGCCGGAATTCGACGAGCAATGGGACGCAGGCGACTGGCGATCGCTGGATTTCGCCAAGCATCAGCGTGAAATTGAGGAACGCCTCGATGCCGAGGCCTGGTGGATATCTCCGATGCCAGGAAATCGATGGCTCGCACGTCGCGCCTGGTCATGAGCGCGTCCTTTCCCCGCTAGTCCAGGCGCTAGAGCACAGCCAGGCACCGACGATGCTGGCCAAAGAGGTGGGGCTGAGCACGCCAGCCTCGCTCCTCGTTACAGCGTCAGACTGGGATCTCAACACGTTCGGGCGCAGACACGGGTGGCGCGTATGGCTGTGTTCGACCGATGGCCCAACCCAGCCAGATACGTAGCTGGCAGGCATTTCAACAGGCGCGGCTTGCCCTCGGTCACGCGCCTTCGCCGATGCGCTATCCTTCCAGGAACACATCGAGGGAACGCCAGAGTCGCTTGCCTTCGCCGCCTATCGAGGTGAGTTGCTGGGTTGCACGATGTGTATCGTCGGGGAAACTCCGCCCGGGGAGCCAGTGCTGGGCAAGCCGTATTGAAAAGGCGCCCGCGCCGCTGGTGGATTCGCTGGCACAGACACTCAAGGCGCTGCGATGGACAGGGGGCGCGTTCTCTCGCTCATGCGTGACGCGCGGAGCGTCGCTGGGCGCTTGAATGGCGAGCAGGCTTTTCCAGCGTGGATATTCGGCGCGGCGCTGGCAGGACGGAATCTCCCAGCGCAATTGCTTGAGCGCGTGACGGGCGAAGGCGCGATTCCGCAGCACGAGGTGGCCAAGAGTTTGTACGCGTTGTGATCGAGGTTCCTCTTCAGAACTAGCGGACACGCATCGGACCTGAACCCCGCGCCCAGTAACTGAAGACGATACCGCGCAGCGGCGAGAGCGCTACACACCAGCCCAGGGCTGTGAGAGCTGCCGCGCCCCAGATTCCCGAAGACATTGTGGCAGATGTCGGTCGGCAACACGTAACCTCAAAGAGACACCAGCGTGGCTCTTCTTGCCAGGCGCAGCACAATGGCTTTCCTCCAGAGCAGAGGATCTGATGCGGCGTTACAGTTCGCCGGAGTTACAGGTGCAGGTTGCCTACAGCGTGAAGACCAATCCCGAGCGGCGATTGCTGGAACTGGCGCTGCGCATCGGGGCTTCTGGCAGAAACGATCAGCCAAGCTGAGGTGAAGAAAGCGATAGCGTGTGGCTTCCCAGCGGGGAGAATCATCCTGAATGGCCCGGCGAAGCAATGGCCCACCCCCACCACGCCAGGAGCCGCTGCATGCGGTATTTTGTGATTCACTTGAGGAATTGCGCGCTGCCGTCGCCGCCAAGAAACGGGTGAACCTGGCATCTACCAGGCGGAGATTCTCGGAATCCGGTTGCGGGCGCCACATTTCGCGTCACGCTTCGGTATTCCGGTTGAAATCGGCTGGGTCCACGGAGACAGTTGGCGCGTTGGTTGCGGCAACTGCCTGTAACATCTCGTTTCGGCGTTCATTTCCATATGGGCAGCAATGCGCTTGGGCTTGACCATTGGTGGCGGCTCTTCAGTCAAATGCTGGTCTCGGCGCGGGCTATCGAGACAACCAGCGGGCTGTCGCCTTGCCTGGATCTTGGGGGAGGATGGTACCCCGACGATTGGGCGGACGAGCTATCCACGCGCTTCGAGGAACGCGTCATCCAGCAGGTGTCGCGTGCGCTGCCCCATGTGCGTGAGCTATTTCTGGAGCCAGGGCGAATGCTGGCTCAGTCGAGCATGGCGCTAGCGGTGCGAGTGCTTGAGGTACGACGAGGGGCCGATGGGCGGATCGGCGATGTGGTCGTAGATGGATCCATCGCCGAGCTAGCCTACCACAATTACACCATCTTTCCGCACCGCATTCTCTGGCGCGATCCAGCGGAGCAGCGTTGGCGCCCAGTGGGGCGTGGCCAGGCGAGGATCCTGGGGCGACTTTGCATGGAGAAAGATATCCTCGCCGAAGCGGTTGACGTGCCTGACTCGCTTGCCGTTGGTGATCTGTTCGCCTTCTGCGATGCGGGCGCATACGACCGCAGCATGTCCTACTCTTTTGGGCAAGGCTGAGCCTGGGTGTCTGCGAATCCAGCGCATCGTCTATTCTCGCATCTCGGCTAGCGCCTCGGCTTGAGCAGCACGACGTGATGGATGCCCGCTTCCGCCAGGATCGGTAGTGCTCGGCAGGCATGCGCGTGGGCTCGGCCAGGACACGGACATCGGTCGCGAAGATCGTAACGCTCTTCGTAAGCCTGCCCCACCCCAGATCGAGAAAATGGGAGCTAAAGAGTACCTGGCTGGTGGCGCGAAAAATAGTCACGTGGCCAGAATACAGCCTGAGGAGCGTAGTTGCGAACGGCCATCGAATGGGCCTGTACGACATTGCCCAGGCGTAGGCGGGAGTTGTGACGCGCGCTTTTCCATCCAGGCGTCAAAGAGCATGGCGCGCATACGTTGCGATTTGCCGTCATGCCTGCGTGAGAGCAGGCGCGCCATTCTGTTGGCCATTACCCGCGAGAGCACGCGCAAGGATTCCATACGTGAGCGCATGGTGCGTTGCGTAAGATACTCGGAAAGATAGCCAGGCATATCGCGCAGCAACCGCACGGCAAATCGCGCGTTCAATAGGTCACTGTATTGCTGCTGAGGATTAGTGGCATGGGTATCGAGCATGCCAAGCAAACTGATCTGTTCGCCCTTGCCGCTTGAGTTGCTGTGCCATCTCAAGCGCGATGAGGCCACCAGCCGAGTATCCGACGAGATTATACGGCCCGGTGGGTTGCACAGTTCGCATCGCGCCAATGTACGTGGGTAGCCATCTCAACGATGTCGGTGCCAGGATCCTCTATGTCTGGTTGTAAGCCATAGACTGGTTGGTCTGGGCCGAGATGGCGAGCCAGTGGCGCGAATCCCAGGACTCCGCCGCCCAGAGGATGAATCAGGAAGAGTGGTCGTTTCTCGCCGCCTTGCTGGATAGTCACGAGCGCATCGCTGGCGTGAGATGGCTGTTTGCGGGCGATCACCTCGGCGAGTTGCTCCACTGTGGGCGCGCTGAAGAGCACCGCGAGTGGCAAGTTTACCCCGAAGATCGTTTCGAGTTGCGCGAACATGCGCACTGCCAGCAGCGAATGACCGCCCATATCGAAGAAGTTATCGTGACTGCCAATAGGAGAGACGCCAAGCGCCTCTTCCCAAACACTAACCAGTTTGCGCTCTACTGCGTTGAGAGGCGCGGAGTGTCGGCGGAATCCTCGGCAGCGTGTGTCCAGGTAGGCGCGGGGAGCGCCAGGCGATGTATTTTGCCACTGGGGGTCAGTGGAAATGCGGAGAGGATGACCACTGCCATCGGCGTCATATGGACGGGCAGATGATCCCCCGCAAAACGGCGCAATTCCTGCGCGGTGGGGGCGGTCGCCAAATGCTCGCGTAGGACAACGTAGGCGACGAGTTGGCGCTCGCCAGGGTGATCCTCGCGGACGATGACGACATTCTGTCGTACCGCTGGGTGGCGGGCGAGCGTCGCTTCGATCTCCCCCAACTCGATACGGAAGCCGCGAATCTTGACCTGATGATCTGAACGACCAAGATATTCCATCTGGCCATCCGAGCGCCAGCGCGCCAGATCGCCGGTACGGTAGATACGCGCATGAGGGTCGGCGCTGAATGGATGCGCGATAAAGCGTTCGGCGGTCAGCTCCGGCTGGTGGAGATAGCCGCGAGCCAGACCAACTCCGCCGATATAGAGGTCGCCAGGTACCCCAATTGGCGCGGGCTGGCGTTGGGCGTCCAGGACATAGGCCTGCATGTTGGCAAGCGGACGCCCAATAGGAACCGCGCTCATGTCGGCGAGCGCAACGCGACAATCGAAGAAGGTGGCGTCGAAAAACTCCGAGGCGCCATAGATATTGACGAGCGCGCATCCGGGCATGCGGTCGTGGAAAAGCGCAACAACTCTGGCGTGAGCGCCTCGCCGCCAATCGCCCAGAATGTGAGGTCTGGTATCCGCCGCGCCAGGTCAGGATATGCCTCGATCAGCGCGCGCAGGAAGGACGGCACTACCCATAGCCGCGTGACGCGCTCGGCTGCCAGTTCCTCCAGCAACCGGGCTGGCTCTTTGAGCACACGATCAGGAATGATTACGCTCCGAACCCCCTGGACGAGCGGGCCAAAGATCTCCCAGAGCGAATCGACAAAATTGATGCTGGTCTTCTGGCAGCCAACCTCTCCGGGCGTGAATGGGTACACCTGCCACATCCAGGCGAAGCGGTTGAGCAACTGGCGATGCTCGACTGCGACCCCTTTGGGTTGGCCCGTCGAGCCAGAGGTGTAGAGCACATACGCCAGGCTTCCGGGTTCTGTGGCCACAACAGGGTCATCCAGATTCGCCTGCGACTCGGCGGCGATGGCCAGACTCGCTCGGCCTCGCCATCGAGCGGCACAACGTGTCGCATCTGAGGATGGGAAACGTTCGAGGAGACTTTTCGTCCCAAGCAGCACAGCGGCACGCGAATCGGCGAGCATGTAGCTCAGCCGCTCAAGCGGATACGCTGGATCGAGTGGCACGTAGGCGCCGCCAGCTTTGAAGATAGCCATAAGCGCGACGATCAACTCAAACGAGCGGTCGACGCAGACGCCCACCAACGTCTCGGAACCCACACCAAGCTGGCGCAGGTACCTCGCAAGTTGATTGGCTTGCGCGTTGAGTTGGCTGTATGTCAGTGCCTCTCCATTGCAGGTGAAGGCAACCGCATCTGGCGTGCGCTCGACCTGGGCCTCGAAGAGGGCGACGATGCTGGTATCTACTGGATAATTGACTCTCGGTGGCGTTCCACTCGGCCAGCAACTCGCGCTCACCTGGATGTCAGCAGTGGCAGCCGCGAGAGCCGTTGGTCGGGATCCGCGGCGATACCAGCGACCAGGGTTTGGAAGTGGCTTGCCATACGTGCGATGGTGGCGGCGTCAAAGAGATCGCTGTCATACTGGAGCGAGGCGCTCAACCCTTCATCAGTCTCGGCGATCTCCAGTGTGAGGTCATACTTGGTCGTGCCATTCTCGGCATCAAGCGACCGCGACGCAAGACCAGGCAATGCCAGGGCGCTTCGTGGGGCAGTTCTGGAGGATGAATAACACCTGCACCAGCGGACTGTAGCTCGATTCGCGCGCTGGCTCGATGATCTCTAAGTAGGCGCTCGAAGGGGAGATCCTGGTGGGCGTAGGCTCCCAGCGCAACCTCGCGCTGCCGCGCAAGTAACTCGCGAAACGTCGGGTCGCCGCTCAGATCGCCTCGAAGCACTAAGATGTTGAGGAAGCAGCCGATAAGATTCTCAACCTCGACATGCGTGCGGCCCGCGATGGGCGAGCCAACCAGCAGATCCTCCTGACCCGTATAACGGCTGAGCAGCGTCTGAAAAGCCGCGAGAAGTGTCATGTAGAGCGTGGCGTTCTCCTGTCGGCTCAAGTGCAGAAGCCGCTCAGAGACATCCCTGGCACGTCGAACTGATGCCGCGCACCGTGGAATGCTCGCTGCATCGGACGTGGTCGATCCGTGGGAAGCTGGAGCAAGAGTGGCGCCCCGCAAGCTGGCTTTGCCAGTAGTCGATGCTGCTTACGAGTGTATTCCCTTGTAAGTGGGCGCGCTGCCAGATGGCATAATCGGCGTATTGCACGGCAAGATCGGCAAGCGGCGATGGCTGTCCGGTGGAAAACGCAGTGTACAGCGCTGCCAGTTCGCGATAGAAGACGTTTTTGGACCATCCATCGAAGATGCTGTGATGGATGGTGAGTACGAGCAAATGGTCCTCGGCGGCCAGACATAGCGCCTGCGCGCGGAAGAGTGGGCCAACCGCCAGATCAAACGGTTGCTCGAACTCGCGGCGGGCTACGGCGAGCGCCTCCTCCATACGTGTGTCGTCACGGCGGGGCTCCCAGATCAACGACAGGTAGTTTGATCGGCTCGGGGGCGGCGATACGCTGGACCGGCGCTCCATCGACCACGACGAACGTTGTGCGCAACGCCTCATGGCGACGGACGATCTCACTGAGGCTACGTTCAAGCGCGAGGCTGTCGAGCTGACCCTCAATGCGCAGGATCATCGGGACGTTGTACGTCGCAGTGCCTGGTGTGAGTTGGTCAAGGAACCAGAAACGCTCTTGCGTGAAGGAGAGCGGCGGCTCTCCGGCGCGGGGCGCTGTCACAAATGGTGTGTGATCTGCGGCTTTGGGTAGGCGCCGGGCTGCTCGATACGCTCGGCTAGCGCCGCGAGCGTCGGATCCTCGAATATCGCGCGTACTGGCAGCGTGACGCCAAATATATCGGCCACGCCCGCAATGACTCGCATGGCAAGTAGCGAGTGGCCGCCAAGCGCAAAGAAGTCATCATGGACGCCGATTGGCGCATTTTCAAGGATATCTTCCCAGAGGCGCGTGAGCGTCTCTTCTGTCGCCGTGCGCGGGGCCACGTAAGATTCTGTACGGCTCTCGATCCAATCGGGCGCTGGCAGCGCGGCGCGATCTACCTTGCCGTTGGGCGTCAGTGGGAGCTTCTCGATCAGGACGAAAAGTGCTGGTACCATATAGTCTGGCAAGCGCTGCGAAAGCTCTTGACGCAGAGTGCTCGGTAAGAACGGCATGTCCTGTTTCAGTACAACGTAGGCAACAAGATATTTTCTGGTTGCGTTCTCTTCTCGCAGGACAACGACGGCCTCTTGCACGGCAGGATGGACTCGCAAGGTGGCTTCAATCTCACCCAGTTCGATACGGAAGCCACGCAGTTTGACCTGGTTGTCGATGCGTCCCAGGTACTCGAGCTGCCCGTCTGAGCGGTAACGCACTAGATCTCCTGTGCGATAGACCCGGGCCCCCGACATAGCACCCTCAAAAGGATGAGGCACGAAACGCTCTGCAGTTAGCTCTGGTCGATGAAGATAGCGAGCCAGCCCCATACCCCCAACATATAACTCCCCTGCTACTCCAATCGGTGACCAATTGCTGATGGGCATCAAGGACGTAAGAGTGCAAGTCAGGAATGGCTCTGCCAATGAGACTTCCGGTCCCTTAAGCCTACATCTTTCTCCCGAATGCGACAAGCGGTCACATGCACCGTAGTCTCAGTGATCCATACATGTTGATCAACTGTGGTTGCTGATCCCCATAACGACTGATCCACGGCTCAAGGCTTGCTACTTCGAGGGCTTCTCCGCCAAAGATGACAAAACGCAGGTGCATGTCCTGAGGGGAGGTATCTCTCAGCCCTGCCTGGGTCAACTGATGGAACGCGGAGGGCGTTTGGTTGAGAACGGTGACCTGCGACTCGCGGAGAAGCCGCCAGAACTCATCAGGGGAGCGGCTCACCCAGTAGGGGACGATCACCAATCGCCCCCCATGCAGCAGTGCACCCCAGATCTCCCAGACAGAGAAGTCGAATGCGATGCTGTGGAAAAGTCTAGAGACATCCTGAGAATGGAAGTGGAACCATTGGTTGGTCATAGCAAACAAACGCGTGACGTTGCTATGTGTAACCATAACGCCTTTAGGCCGCCCTGTGGAACCTGATGTGTAGTAGTATCAGCAGTTCTTGTGCCCGTATCTGAATGAGCAATATTGGCACCTGCCCCATAAATCTCTGGCACCTCGTCCAGATACAGCACTTGCATTTGATGAGGAGGCAGAGCCAATGACTTCTGAGTAAGCAAGAGCGATACCTGGCAATCTTGCAGGACAAATGCTAGACGTTCTTGCGGATAGGACGGATCAAGCGGGACGTAGGCCCCTCCAGCCTTAAGAACCGAAAGTATCCCAGTGATCATCTCGATGGAACGCTCATGTAAATGCCAACCAGGGTTTCCGGCCAACACCAGCATTTGGAGATAATGCGCTATCTGATTGGCTCGTTGATTGGTCTTTTTCGATAGGTGAGTGAGCTGTCCTCAAACACGACCGCAATGGCATCTGGGGTTCGTTCGACTTGTTCCTCAAAGAGGTGGTGCAGGCACTCTTTGCGTGGGTAGTCCTGCTGCGTAGCGTTCCAGTCGATGAGCAGTTGCTGGCGCTCGGGGGCTGTAAGCAGTGGCAACCGCGAGAGCGGCATA
>CAVQGK010000013.1:0-399417 GCA_963712005.1 uncultured Chloroflexia bacterium
CATATACCTACGGTGACGCGATTCTCCCACTCATCGTCGTCGCGCACCTCCTATGGTGCGTCATCATGGGGGGGAGGTTTCAGCATAGCTTTCTACTGCTCGGACAAGGCTATCACGGGCTATCCAAAGGGTGGTTATATTGATACCTCGAGCGTTTCTGCTAGCAGGGTCACAGGGTCCAGGTAGGGCGCGAATTTCACTGCCATGCCCAAAAGCGGGGTAGGTTGTCACCTGACTCTCTCCGATGCTTGGATATGCTTGCGGGGCTGGCTCTCAAAGCTCGCGCCAACTGTGGCATCTTGCCCCAAGGCACGCCAAAATACGCTTATGCTACTGCGCTGCGGTGGACCTTATAGATCTTGGCGAAGTGGTCCGCCAGCACCTGCTGCGCGCAAGTCCTTGACCAGCCGCTCCGCGAACACGTCATCCACATGGCTATGGCTGACGAATGTCTTGGGCTTTGCCATACCGCGCTCCTGTCGGGGTGGAGGGGATGCTGATTGCTCGGCATCGTAGCACAACACGGTCGGTTTGTGGCTGTGCTATAGTGACGGCCAAGCGGGGCGGTCAATTCAGGGTAATATGGAACATCTCACTCAATACAGATGATTGAGGATGGCTAACAGGGATAATCAGAAGCGCAATGCTTGCATCCACTTCTCGTGTAAGGAAAAGTGGCGCAGCAACTAATGATGACATTTCCTAGCAAGAGGCGTTGTGCAATGGATTGCACGCATAGAGATTTAGAATGCGGGAGTTGACGGTTATTCCAGCCACTCGGTGATGAAGCGCTTGCTGGCGTGGATGTCGATCTGCCGCAGCGGCCCATCGTTGATATTGCGGCCCCTTACCCAGCCCCGAATCTGTCCCCGCCCTGAGGTTAGCACAGGACTGGACCCGCAGTCTCCGCTTCCAGGGGGCGCGTAGCTGGCGCGTCGTCGTCTATCTTGCGTAGAAACCCGAGCGCTTCTCACGTTCTATTGACGACCAGAATATGCGACAAGTATGGAATATGCGACAAGAATATGCGACAGAATATGCGCAGGAGGGAGCCATGACAACGACCGAACATGCTCCAGTAGTGTCTCAGTCTGCAACGCGCGCTGAGCGGTATGCGTTCGGCAAAGCCTTGCGTACCAAAGTTCCCCGTAACAGTCATGGAGAGTGGGCTCCTGCTTCTGATCGCCCTGATCCGATCAGCTCTGCTCGAGGAGCCGAACCGCACCCGTTTGCCGGAACTGGTACCTATCCGCATGGGACGCATGTCGCTGTCCCCGTTCGCCTTCTTACGCGGCTCAGCGGTGGTCATGGCGTCTGACCTGGCGAAGACGCCCGTCTCTGGCATCACGGTGCAGCTCTGCGGCGATGCACACGTGAGTAACTTCGGTGGCTTCGCTTCGCCAGAGCGCGACCTGGTCTTCGACGTGAACGACTTCGACGAGACGCTGCCGGGAGCCTGGGAGTGGGACGTGAAGCGCCTGGCAGCCAGCATCGTCGTCGCCGGTCGGCAGAATGGCTACTCGGCTCAAGAGAACAGGCAGGCAGTCGTCAAGAGCATCCAGCAGTACCAGACCGTGATGCAGCGTATGGCGAGCATGATGTGCCTTGATGTGTGGTACCAGCACATCGATGCTGAGCAACTGATGGGGATGGTGAAACACAAAGGACAGGAAGCTCCTAGAAGGAGGAGCAGAGGGCGAGTCGCCGTACGAGCGAGGGGGTCTTTCCCAAGCTGGCTGAGGTGGTTGATGGGCAGTACCGCATCAAGGATGAGCCGCCGCTGATCGTACATGTCGCGGATACTAGGCGATGTCACAAAGACGGAGGAGCATGAAGCCGAACGGATCAAGGGCTACTTTGACGCCTATGTGGAGACACTGCCAGATGATCGCAAAGTGCTGCTCAGCAAGTACCACTTCGTCGACGTCGCGTCGTAAAGTGGTCGGAGTGGGCAGCGTTGGAACACGCTGCTGGGTCGTGTTGCTCATGGCAGGAGGGGACGGAGACGACCCACTCTTCCTGCAGGTCAAGGAAGCAGATGCTTCGACGCTTGAACCCTACTTTGGCAAAGTGCCTACGCCAACCATGGCGAGCGGGTGGTGCAGGGGCAGCGCCTGATGCAGGAAGCGAGTGACATCTTCCTGGGCTGGACGCATGGCGATGAGGCCGATCTCTATGTGCGACAGTTACGCGATATGAAGTTGTCGGCGGATATTGCGACGTTGACCAAGAAAGAGTTCGATTACTACACCCGGTTGTGCGCTTCGGCCCTTGCGCGAGCGCATGCCCGCAGCAGCGACCCGGCCCAAATCAGTGGCTACCTGGGCAGCAGTGATGTGTTTGCACAGGCGATTGCCCTCTTTGCCGAGACCTACGCGGATCAGACCGAACGTGATCATGCAGCGTTGCTCGCTGCCATCAAGATGGGCCGCATCCAGGCGAAGGTCGATGTATAAAACGAATCCAACGTGGTGAGCCAGTTAGTAGCAAGCAAGACATTTTGGAGCTGACCTGTACGGTTGATCATCAACGCCAGCGAGACCACACATGCAATCGCTCAGATGTCGCTTATGGCGCTCGGTCGGTGCGCGGAGGAGGTCAGTCTTCGAGCCACTCCGTGATGAATCGTTTGCTGGCGTGGATGTCGATCTGCCGCAATGGTCCATCGCCGATGTTTACAAATTTGTGGGGCGTATCCGGCGGAACGACGATGATCTGTCCCGGCTGCCCTTCGAGCGTCTCCGCGCCAACGGTGAAGAGCGGGCGGCCCTGCTGGATGATGAAGATAAAGTTCGCAACTGTACTTTTGCCGAGGCCATTCTCCCCTACTAAGATCAGCTTGTTATCTTTCATTGTTATATCAATGTTGCGTTGATTATGTAGGCCCTCAATCCGGAACCTTGTAAGTGGGATTTGCATTTAGCGTCCTCCATAGTGTTGATCATCTCGCATTAGCACACGTTTTCGCAGCGAGATGGTCAGCGCCATAACAGTGAAGCACAAGTTATGTCATTCTACCATTCTATCGTGCGAGTAGCGGTCGCCAGTTACCGCCATGATGCGAGCACGACCCACTGATGCCGCCCGATTTGCTGTACGTGGCATCTTGACACTCCATCACATAGCCTTTGCCATTCCAGAAGTTGGCGATGCACTTGAAGAAGTTGCAGAAGGCGCCTGGCGGGCTATAGATAACATGGCCACTTGAGAAGTTGTACCCCCATGGATTGCAGGGAATGGCGCACGGCTTGGGTGTTGCGGTTGGCTGGGGCTTGGGTTTTGGAGTAGAGGTAGGTTTCGGAATCGGCGTGACGGTCGCGGTTGGCAGATCTGTGGGCGAGGGCTGCACTTGCGTCGCGGTAGCGGATGCACCCGGCTTGTAGGTGACCGAGCCAGCGGTCGTACGTACGGTGCGTTGCTGTCGCCTGGACGATGGGAGACATATTACCGAGCGCGCCGACCAGTCCACTGCAGGAGCAGCCGCTACACACCATCAGCGACAGCGCTGCTCCTATGGCAATCAGCACCTGCGCGACGCGTGGCATCTCGCGGAAACGGCTCCAGATCGCTTTGCTTTGCTGGGCAGCCTGCGCGCGTACTTGCCCCTCGCTGTAGATCGGAATCGGGCCAAAGCGGGATACCGGCTGCGGTGGAGGCGCAGGCGTTGCGCCGGACGGTGGCATTGGTTGAGGAGCAGATGTGTTGTCAGATGACATGGGCATGTGGACATTCCTTCTCGTTCATAGGCTGAGGTATACGGCAGTGATAGACGGACAAGAGGAGTAAGTGTTGTCTCTAACCAAACGAAGGAGGAAACACCAAGACTCAGTAAATGCAGCGAATAGGATAAGCGGATAGGCCATCTGCCGACTTTAAGTCAATTGGATTGAACTACGCTCCCTCGTATGCTATAGTCGGCGCGCGTGGTGCAACGCCTGCAAGTTTACCAGCGAGTGTCGCACTCTCTCGACATGGTGCCGGCGAGGACAAAGGGGGCAATGAGTGGCGGCGAGCAATGTAGACACAACTAAGATGGCATTGTTCGAGCATCTCTTTGCTCGTCCATCCGTCCAGGCGATGTTAGACCTCAGCTGGCAAGACTTTGAGCAGTTTGTCGCGCATGTCTTTACTTGTGCGGGATATACCGTAGAGCACGTAGGGCAGAAGCAGTTCCCTAACGGCCCTGGCGTAGATTTGAACTTGTACACAGGCGCTAACCAGAATAAGCCAGCGGTGCGCGTTGAGGTACGGCGCTACTCGCCAACGAATTTGCTGACCTTTCACGACGTGACCGATTTTTTGGGTGTGCTCACAGTGGCAGGTGGTGTGCCAGGTTATCTCGTGACCACAAGCGACTTCAATGACAATGCTCGGCAGGCAGCGACAAATGTAGGCGATAAGGTCCGCCTGATCGATGGGTCTATGCTGGTCAGGTACATTACCTACGTGGGCGGTTCGCGCCTCAGCGGCACGTTTGAAGGAGTGTCGCTTGCCCCCACCCAACCGACATCACCGGCATGGCTCTTCAAAGGAAGCGACCTCGCAAAGGATACGAGTCGTCCTCCGCGCCACACGCGCACTCTGGCGGTGGCAAACACCAAGGGCGGCGTCGCGAAGACGACCACTGCGCTCAATATCGGCTTCGCGTTGGCCGATCAACCGTATAACCAGCGCGTGTTGCTGATGGACCTTGATGGCCAAGCGAGCCTCACGCAGTCACTCCCTCAACCACTACCGCCAGGCTTGTCGAGGGCAGAAGCAAGAACCGCTCCTCCACCACCCGACACAGCAGTTCTGACGGATTATCTGCGGAGTGGGACGCCGCTCTCAGCACTGGCCCGTGACACACGTTTCAAGAACTTGTCGTTGGTGCCCGCTCAACGCGATCTCTATCGTTTGCAGTTCTCTGGGGCTGAACGCGCCAAAGCTGAGTTACGTTTCGCTCACGATGTACGTCAATTGATGCCTGCCGCGCAAAGTGGCGACAGCGCGCCTCCAGAGCCGTACGATTGGGTTGTGCTCGATACTCCGGCTGGTGACACGTTTTACGCACGAGCAGCACTTGCCGCTGCGGACTACATATTGATTCCAGCGTTTGCCGAGACGTTTGCAGTTCAGGGCGTGCAGGAACTCCCTATAATGGCAGCGACTATGGGAGCACTCACTGACGCGGTGGACGAGGCGAGAAGGCGCATCTTGGGCTGTCTTATTACCAGATGGAAGCCAGGTAGAACTGCCGACGCAGCACTTGCTACCCTGCGAGTTTTCCTCACCAACGAACACATCAAAATCTACAACATGGCCATTCCTGCCGATGATCGCGTTGAGACAGCGCATCAAGGGACGGGCGGGGGCGGGTTGCGTAGCATTTTCCGGTTGACAGCTTCGATGGGACCAGCTGCCAGTAAGTACGACGAGTTTGTGAAAGCGATGGTGAACGATGTCAGCAAGTAGCGTGACAGTACCACGTTTGACGCCTAGCGCGGCGTCAAAGCAGGCGGCGCAACTATTGGGAGTGGATGACACTAAGAAACCGTTTTGAAAGTCATCCAGCCGGGCTGGAACGCGCCGCGGCGCGGGTCAGGCACCGGAGCATCAGGTGACTCATCCCGGCGTAGATGAGCGCCTCGCTGGACTCGACTTGGTACTCGTAGTCCTTACTGAGCCGGCGCAGCCCGCCCCACCAGCCGAAGGTGCGCTCCACAATCCAGCGGTGCGGCTGCACGGCAAAGGCACTGCGCGGCTGCTGGTCGGAGCGCTTGACCACCGCCAGGGTCCAGCCCATCTGCTGGCGCAGGTCGTCGGCGAGTTGGCCGGCGTAGCCCGCGTCGGCCCACACCAGGGACAGGCGGGGCAACTCGGGACCATAGAGTTGCACGGCGTGGGCGAGCAGCCGCGCCCCGTCGCGGTCCTGCACATCGGCGGCCGAGACCACCACCTTGAGCACGAAGCCCTGCGTATCCACCAGCAGATGCCGCTTGCGTCCCTTCACCTGCTTGTGGGCGTCGAAGCCGCGCGGCCCCCCCTTTGACTGGTCTTGACCGACTGGCTGTCCAGGATCGCCGCGCTCGGCGTCGCCGCGCGTCCCAGAGGCCGCCGGGTCCGCTCGCGCAATGCCGTGTGGATGCGTTCCCAGGTCCCGTCGTTGCGCCAGATCCGGAAATAATAAAAGGCCGTTTGCCACGGTGGCAGATCGTGCGGCATGGCCCGCCACTGGTTGCCGCCGCGCACCACATACAAGATGGCGTTGATGATCTCGCGTCGACTGTGGCGCGCGGGACGTCCGCCGGGCTTGACGGCCGGGACGAGCGGCTGCAGGATGGCCCACTCGCCGTCGCGCAGGTCGCTCGGATAGGCTGTGCGGATGGGGGATGTTGGTTCCATGCCGCCAGTCTACCACACCGCTACCCTTTCAAAACAGTTTCTAAGCGCCTCGACGGGGCCATCCTCATCGCAGCGGTCGAGGAGTTGGAACACAACTCAACCTTTGCCCGGCGTGTGCGTGTCCTATACGGCGTGCTACCTGCGACGAAGAAACGTAGCACAGCAAAGTCTGGGACGACTCCGAAGGCGCTGGCAGTGCAGCTTGCACCCATTAAGCATGTCGAGGGCTTCACGCTGAATACCTCTGCGCCGGTGGACCCCTACCTCGTCTACGAGGCGTATGGAGCGGACCAGTTAGGCGCCGTGCTGGACCTATTCTCACTCGAGAAGTTAAAGGATGCGGCGCGCAGAGTTGAGCAACGAAACCCTCAAGCATTACGTGCAAACAAACGATCGAAGGCAACGGTAATCGATTACATTGTGCGCGTAGTCACCACACGGTGAGACGACGAAGAATGAGGTACTCCCCATTGTCAAGACCACCGAGAGTCAGATTTAAGGTGGAGCAAGCGACTAGAGATGGACCGTGTGTTGCTGACGATACACTTCTGCTGGGGTCCGATACCCTAAAGCTTGATGCGGCCGCTCTTGGTTGTAGAAGACGAAGTAGCGATTGAGCCCATGCCAGGCATCTCGGACCGATGGATACGAGTTAACGTAGACCTCCTCCCATTTGACCGAGCGCCACAGGCGCTCGACAAAGGCATTGTCGAGCGCGCGGCCGCGACCATCCATACTGATGCGCACCCCGCGTTGATCGAGCCGGCTCGTGAACTCGAGGCTGGTAAACTGAGCGCCCTGGTCGCTATTGAAAATCTCGGGTACGGCGCCAGCTAAGGCATGCTCTAAAGCGTCCACACAAAAATGGGTCTCGAGGCTATTGGACAGCCGCCAAGCCAACACATAGCGACTGAACCAGTCCATGATCGCCACCAGATAGACAAAGCCATGAGCCAGACGGATGTAGGTGATAGCGGTGGACCAGACAAAGTTTGGTCGGGTGATCGCCACACCACGCAGCAAGTACGGATAAATCCGGTGCGATGGAGCTGGCAGACTCGTCTTGGGGCCGGGATAGATGGCGGTGAGCCCCATGATCCGCAACAAGCGCCGCACGCGCTTTTCATTGACGGCGTAGCCCTGGCGTTGCAGCCACGCCGTCATCCGCAGCACCCCGTAGAAGGGCGTGCGGGTGTATTGCTCATCGAGCAGGCGCATGAGCTGCAGATTCTCCTCACTCTCTCCCATGGACTTATAGCGCCAGCTGCCGCGACTCAGCCCCAGCAAGTCACATTGGCGTCGCACGCTCAGATGGGACTCGTCCACCTCGATGGCCTGGCGCTTTTGCTCAGTGGTCCACGCCAACTTTTTTTTTGAGCCACGCCAACTCGTACTGGAGCTGCCCGATCTGCTGGAAGAGGCGATCCCGTTCTTCTTCAAGCATCCTCTGCTCGTCGACTTTGCGGCTGTTGAACACCTGGGGCAGTTCGCTCAAGAGGTGTTTCTTCCACTCCCGAATCAGATTGGGATGCACCCCGTACTCACTGGCCAGTTCGTTGATGGTATGCTGCTCACGAATAGCTTCCAGAGCCACTCTGGCTTTGAAGTCCGCACTGAAGCGGCGGCGCTGTCGTCCCATGGACCTGCTCCTTTGCGGCCAGTGTACTCCAGCTTCCTCCACTTAAGGACCTGACTCAGATTTTGGGGAGCATTATAGAACATCCATTCTCATGGTACAGCTTACTAGGGCCTGTTTGCACTTTTACAACCAGATCAGGATGGCGGCGATGGTGACCATCGCCAGGAAATTGACCGCGAGTTTCTCGTACCGTGTCGCCACCCGGCGGAACTGCTTGAGCCGATTGATGCAGCGCTCCACTTGGTTGCGCTCTCGATAGAGCTCCCGGTCAAAGGTGCGCTGCGGGCGCTCGTTGCGCTTGGTCGGGATGGTGATACCGATGCCATGCTGGCGCAAGTAGCGGCGGACTGTACGGCTGCTGTAGCCCTTGTCGCCGACGAGGCGCTTGGGGCGTCGGCGCGGCCGACCTCGCCCGCTCGGACGCTTGACGGCTCCCGCCTCCAGGAGCGGGATGAAGACGCTCTGCTCGTGGCGCTCACCAGCCGTCAGCAGCAGGACGAGGGGCTTGCCGCCTCGCTCGGCGCGGACGTGGAGCTTGGTGGAGAAGCCGCCTCGGCTCCGCCCGAGCGCTTGCTGGTCCTGCCCCCTTTGACGCGCCGGGCGCCGGCCGCGTGTTGGTGGGCGCGGATGCTGGTCCCATCCACAAAGTGCGCCGACCAGTCGAGCCGCCCCGCCGCATCCGCCTGCTGCTGGAGCGCCGCCAACACCGTCTGCCAGACGTCTGCCCGCACCCAGCGGTAGAATTGGGAGGCCACCGTCTCCCACGGGCCGTAGCGCTCCGGCAGGTCGCGCCATTGGGCGCCGGTGGCGTGAATCCACAGCATGCCGTTGAGCAGACGGCGGCGGTTCCGGGGCTGCGGCCCGCGCTTCGGTGTCGGGAGCAGCGGCTCCAGCCGCGCCCAGTGCTCGTCGGTGAGTTCGTGTCGGTGTCTCATCCTTTCAGTCTATGACACAACTGCAAACACGCCCTAGTGGGAATGGAACGGAGCGTTTGCCTTGGTTACTACGCGCGTGTTTGCCACGGACGCGGCTCCAATCCGCGTCAAGTCCCCAAAGAGCGCGCCGTTGAGCGCCGAAGATAAGAAAGCCCGGACGGCTTTTGTGGAAAAAGAAATGGCTACGGACAAAATTGCCCAGCTGCGTGCCGAGCAGGCCCGGTTGCGGGATGAAATGAAGGCGCTGCGCGAGAGCGCGAAGGCGAACCGTCTGGACGCGGTAAAGGCAAGCCAGCGCGAGCACCCGAACAAAGCGCTGGTTTATACTCTGGCCGCTGCGCTGCGGGCGCGACTGAGCGCGGGCCAGGAGCGCGAGACGGCCACGGAAGAGATTCTGGCCCAGGTGCGCGAGCTTCTGGACGCGGCGGACGTCGCGAAGCGGGAACGCAAGGCAAAGGCCGAAAGCGACGAACAGTAATGCGGTGCATAGCGCGCGTAAGGCGGAGGGGGATAACCCACTTCGCCTCTTTGGCGTAAACTAAAGGAAGCACGCGATGGACGATAAACGGTTAACCATCAAGACCGAGCGCGTAGCCGAGGAACTCAGCGCTGTGCCGAGGAACTCAGCGCTGTTCGGCGCTATCTCCAGCGGCTGGACGCTCTAATCGACGCGCTAGTACGGCGGTGGCTGTTCCCCGGCGAACTCCCCGCGCGGAAGCGAGCGCGGCGCTGCCCGTATTGCGAGGGCGCGCTCCACGCCAACAGCTACGAACACACCGTCAGTTGTCCTATCACCCAAAGCGTTGCGGTGCGCACCCCGCACCTGGAGGAGTAGCCCGTGGCCAACAATGCGCGTATTGACTATATCCCCATCGACCAGCGCGATCCCGCAAGTGTTCGGGCCGTCATCCTCGCCCGCTCCAGCGACCCTGGGGCGAAGGCCGAGGATATGCGCGGCCAAATTGAGAAAGTCAAAAACTTTGTCGAGCAAATGGGCTGGACGCTCTCCTTCGATGCCTACACCTTTGCTGAGAGTAGGAGCGGCATGCGCAACGTTACGCGCCCCGTCCTGGACGAGGTGTTAAAGCTGGCAATACAGGGTGCGGTGGACGTGATTGTGTGTAGCGAGATGGAGCGCGTCGCCCGCAACAAGATGCGCCGTTACCAAGCCATCCAGACGGCGCTCGATTATGGGGTAGAATTTCGCTTTGTTCAGTTCGCGAAGGACCGGGGCAAGTTGCCAGATGACTCTGGCACGCGCATGTACTTAAACTTCCTCGAAGAGTATGGCGCAGCTGAGGCTGAGAAGATTGCTGACCGTCTCATGCCCGCAAAGATGCTCCGTTTTGAAGAAGGTCTGCCACACGGTAGATTGTATGGCTATGCTCCTGGCGAGCGCCGTAAAGGGAAGCACGGCAAGCCTATGGGCTTGTTGACGTGGGTAATTAACGAAGGTGAGGCGAAGCATGTTCGGTGGATGTTCGACCAGGTAGACGTCCAACCTCCCGCCGAAGTATCCCTTCGTCGAATGGCGAGAGAGTTGGACCTCAAAGGTGTTGCCACTCCTAGGGGCAGCCCAGCATGGTCGGCATCACAAGTGCGGAGCATTCTTCGCAATCCCAAATATTGCGGGCGTGGTAAGAATCTTCGTTACGGGTCGGATTGGGGTAAGAAGCGCGACCCAGAGACAAATATAGTGCGCGATGTGCAGTCCAAGTTCGACCGTATGAACGACCAAGAACGCTGGGAGAGCGAGACCTATCCTGTCTTGCCGACTGCTATCCCGCCTATCGTCGAGCCAGACCAATGGGAGCGCGTGCAAGCCAAGCTCAAAGAGGCAGCCGCACTCAATAATCGCGGCGGTCCCCGCCGTACCGATGCCGAAGCTAACAGTACGCTGCTCGACAACGGATACGTCAGGTGTGCCGAGTGCCGTGGTAGGATGACACGCCATTGGGAGAAGAAATCGAATCATCCATACTACAGGTGTTACAAGCAGGGCGATCGCCCCAGCCACCCCCACGTAGGATTCCATGTGCCCGCCCACTCTGTTGATGTGCTTGCGGTACGGCTGTTGGCAAAGGCGTTGACCGATCCAGAGAAGATTCTGGAACTGGCGAGTGCTGCAGAAGGGCAGCTGATAGAGGCGAATACCGACGCTGAACTGGCATTGTCTGCGCTCGCTGCCTATCACCAGCGATTGACTGACATCACGGCTGAACAAGATAAGCTGCGAGCTGCGAAAGCGAGTTTACGAGGAACGACGGGCATGGAGGAGGTGGTAGCAGGGATTCAAGCACGTCTCGCCCAACTAGACCAGGAACGCGAGCAAGCAGAAAATGACCGCGAGCGTGCCACTCCCCAGCGTGACTACGCGCAGGCACGCGCTGAGTTCCTGCGCTCCATGTTTACCGTGCAACGATACCACGTCAACTTTTTAGGTGGCGAGTCGAAGCCCATCGGCAGCCCCCAACTAAGTATCGGATTGCCAGGCGTTCGACGTGGTGCAGACGGTACAGCGGAAAATTATAGGAATCTGACACTCCCGCAAGCGGCGGAACTCTTAGGCGTTCCAGTTGATAGCATCGAAGCACTAGGCATCCCGATTCGGCGTGGCCGCCCGTATTGGGACGACGAAACCGAGCGCGAGGAGGTAGACATCGACCTTGTTGAGGTTGAGGATGTGGTATACTGCCTGCTGGCACGGATGCCACGTGAACGTCTCCGGAAGTTGTTGCATGACCTGGATGCGGTGGTAAAGGTAGAGCGAGGGCGGACGCGCGCCGAGATCGACGCAGGCGTGAAGAAACCAGCGCTAGCGGAGCGAGTCTACCTGGAGTTGCTCGGGACGGTACGGGTACGTACTGACGTTAAAAACGTAAAGATTTCCTCATACGGATGCTTGTGCAGCTTTGGTCCCCCTCCAGGCGGCAGGTCTATCCAGATGAAGGAGACGTTGCTATCCCCGTGCAGATAGCCCTGGAACTCGTAGCTGCCGACGCTTTCCCGAATATCATCCCGGTGCAGAATGGTGTAGGACATCCGCGCGCTCCCTTCCACACAGCGCCACTGGTGGGAGTCACTGGTGCTGGCCACTGCTGGAAAGCGTACATCAGGGTCGTCTCAATCGCCTAAAGCGCATAGACCTTGAAGTCGCTCAGCCGCAGCGCGACGCCTGTGCAATAAAAGTGGATGGCGCCTGTGGAGAGTTGCGCCGTCCTGGAGGTGCGCGCGTGACTGGCGACGCGGCCGTCGATCAACAGCGTCGCCAGGGATCCACGCACCTCCACTCGGTATGTTCGCCAGCGGACTCCTGGATCGAAATCATGTATCTGGACCGTGCCAGTGCCTACGTCCTGATCGACCATGGGATCGATATAGATTGCTTCGTGGGGGTGGCAGCCAGACATGCATGATTGGAGCATCACGTGATCGAACAGGGCGAAATAGCCATCCGCGCTCGTGGTGGCATCGGCGCTCAGTTCATATTGCGCGCCAGCATCCTGCGCCACGCTGATAAGCTGGAGGCGGAGCTCGACGGCATAGTCGGGCGTTGTCGGGCGGAACGGACTGGTGATCTGACGGTCGCTGCCAGTATCGCTGATCAGAACGCCACCTGAGGCGGTCCATCCCGGCGTGGCCATCCATCCGGCCAACCCATGCGACCAATCGGCCTGGTAGACCAGCCGGGGCGCTGGCGTCGGCTGTGCCGTCGCGGTCGGCGTTTTCACCACTGACTGCGATGGCGCGCAGGCGGCAAGGACAGAGGCGCCTAGGAGCAGCGAGAGCATCGCGCCCAGGATGTTCGCCACGACTAAGCCTCGCCGCGCCATCACCCCGTCAGGTTTTGCCCGCCCGCCCGTCAAGTCCGTCATGAAAGCCCCCATGCCCTTTGTGCGCCGTAGCGCGGCTTGCTGTGCCGAACATACGACGCGCTGGCGCGGGGAAATATTACCGGGCAGAGGGCATAGAGCGGTCAGGCGTTGAGGATGGTGGTCAGCCCCGCCACGAGGTGGTCTACGTCGGCTTGCGTGTTGTACGCCTGAATCGAGATGCGCACGAAGCGCTGGTCCTGCCAGTCCACCACGGGTATCTCGATCTGGTAGTCATCCCACAGCCGCCGCTGTAGCTCGCTTCCGGGAATATCCGTGCGCGGAATGGGGATCGCGCGCATCTGGCTGTACCACTCCGTCGTCTCCGGGCTGATGGGCGGCAGGCCAGTGATCGCGCCGATGCGCTGGCTGGCGGACGTCACAAGCTCGTGGCATGCCGCGCGGACAGCGGACCAGTCGTGCTCCTGCTGGAAGGCGAGGGCGGCGGGCACGCTCAGATAGGCGGCGGGATCACTGGTGCCGGTCCAGCCAAAGTAGTCCTGAAATGGCGACGGGCCGGGCGCGAGGGCGCGCCATCCCCAGCTCACCACCAGCGGCTGGAGCATCGCCTGACGGTCGGGGCGCGCGTAGAGAAACGCCGAACCCTTGGGCGCGCAGACCCATTTGTGCAGGTTGCCAGTGTAGAAGTCTGCGCCAATTTCTTCGAGATTGAGGGGAATCTGGCCGGGGACGTGCGCGCCGTCGATGATCGTGACGATGCCCTCTGCCGCCGCCCGTCGGCATATCTCGGCCACTGGGAAGATCAGCGCGGTCGGCGAGGTGATGTGGCTGATAACCAGCGCGCGCGTTCGTGGCGTGACGCCCTGCCAGAGCTGCTCGATGACATTCTCGACGCTGGTGACGGGCAGCGCAATCGGCTGGCTGCGATACCGCGCGCCCTTCGCCTCGCAGACGAACGTCCACGTGCGCTCGACCGCGCCGTACTCATGCGTGGTACCCAGCACCTCGTCGCCCGGCTCCAGCGGGAAAGAGTGCGCGACGACGTTGATGCCATAGGTGGTGTTGGGTACAAAGACCAGATTATCGGGCGATGTGCCGAGAAATGCGCCCAGTGGCGCGCGCGCCTCGGCCAGCAGGCCATCCAGCCGCCGCCCCAGGAACTCGACTGGCTGCTCCTCCAGCGTCCGCTGCCAGCGCTGATACGCCGCGAAGACGGGACGCGGACACGCGCCAAAGCTGCCGTGATTGAGAAAGCTCATCCCTGGGCGCAGCAGGAACTCCGCGCCAACACTCGCCACGGGCGTTTCAGCAACCTCATGCTCTGTCAGGTCAGCCACAAACCTACTCGCTTTCACTTGCTGGCGTCTCGGCCGCCAGCGTCAGCATATACTCTTCGATCTCCTGGCCGCGCGCGTTGGCGAATCCCTTGTCCTCGCCCGTGATGACAAATCCGCACTTTTGCAGCACCCGTAGCGAGGCGAGGTTGTCTTTGGCGGCATGGGCATAGATCGGGCGCGTCGTCTGATAAGCCAGAAACGCCGTTAGCGCCCGTGTGGCAATCCCTTTCCCCAGAACTCACGGCCAAACCAGTAGGTGACCTCTAGCTGGCCGAAGTCCTCGAAACTCGCGACACTGCCCGCCACCTGCCCATCATAGAGGACCGTCTGGTTGATGGTGGTCTTGTCGGCGCGAATCCTCGCCCAGTGCGCCGCGAAGGCGTCCCTATCGGTCGGATCCTTCGTCGTAAAGGCGGCCATATAGTTGGCGTCTGGATCAAGCTGCTGCTCGAAGAAAATCGGCAGGTCGTCGTCGGTCACGTCACGCAACACGATGTCGTTCGCCATAGCAACTCCTCATTTACACCCACTCACGCGGGCGCGTTCCAGATGTGAACAACGCCATCCAGGCTGGCCGAGGCGATCTTGCTGCCGTCGGGCGACCACGCCACCGCGTGCAGCAGCCCGCCCGGCTGCCCTTTGATCCTCTTCTCTGAGACGTGCCCGCGATAGGTGAAGACAATCGTCCCGTTGGTGGCATCCCAGATCTGCGCCAGTTGGTCCGCGCCGCCAGAGACGATGCGCCCGCCTTGCGGCGACCAGCTTACCGTTTCGACCGCCCCTTGTGACCGGTAAAGTTGACGATGGTATTCGCCTGAATGGTGTCCCATACCTGGGCCGTCCCGTCGCTGCTGGCCGAGACGACCTGCGTGCTGTCGGGCGCCCACGCCACACTGTTCACCGCCTGCGAGTGGTCGCGGTAGACGATGGTGTCGCCGCCGGTCACGGCATTGAAGATGCGCGCCGTATAATCACCGCTGCCGCTGGCGATGCGCGTGCCGTCGGGGGACCAGCGGACCGCGAAGACGAAGCTGAGATAGCGGGTGTAGGTGAACTGTGTCGAGGCGGTCGAGGCGTCCCAGATGGCCGTCGTGTGGTCGGCGCTGCCGCTGACGATCTTCGCGTTATCGGGCGACCAGCTAACGGAGTTGACATCGTTGGTGTGGCCAGTATACGTCTGAGTCATTTTGCCGCTTTGCGCGTCCCAGACCTGGGCGGTGTTGTCGGCGCTGCCCGTCACCAGGCTCGCGCCATCGTGCGACCAGGCAACGTCCCACACCTCCTTGGCATGGCCCTTGTAGGTGAGCAGGGTCTCGCCCGTCGCGGCGTTCCAGATCATGACGGTCTTATCGCTGCTGGCCGAGGCGATTTTTGTGCCGTCAGGCGACCAGGCGAGACCATTGACCGAGGCGCTGTGGCCCTTATAGACGAGCAGTGGCGAACCCGACGAGGGGGCCTTCGTCGCGGCGGGCGAGAAACCGGGAACCGCACAGCCCGCGACCCCCAAAGCCAGCGCGCCAGCCGCCAGCCCGCGGAGCATATCCCGCCGTGAGATGCGCGTCGCCGTTTTCGTCTCGCCCAGCGCACCATTACTGTCTATACCATCCAACGCGCGCCCTGTCCGCATGATCCTTCCTCGTCCGTTTTCCTGTTATCTTCCTGTCTTCGCTCGCTCTGCTATCCCTCACTCATACGTTCTATATCTTCACGGCGTTGGCGTATCGGTTGGAGTGGGAGAAATGGTTGCCGTCGCGGTTGCTGTGGGGGCATGCGTAGCGGTCGGCTTCGGTCTGGGCGGTGCCGTTGGTTTTGGGGTCGCGGTCGGGAACGGCGTATTCAGCGGCCCGATGATGATGTGCGTTGGGACAAGCGTCGCGGGCGGGCGGGTTGGCGTCGCCACACCGGACTGCGCGGCGTTCGCCAGCAGCGCGCCGCCCACGCCCACGATCCCCAGCAACAGCAGGAGCGCGCAGAGCAGCAGGAGCGCGAGGGGCCGCCTGCCGTTGGCCGAGTCCGACCGCGACCGGACGCGAAACAGCCGCAGATCGGGCGTTGGCAGCGCGCCACTGCTCCCGGTCTCAGTTGGTTCGTCGGCGGGCGCATCGACGGGCTGGGCCGGGAATTTCTCGGTCGAAACTTCGTCTATCGCCACCTCGTCGCCGATGACCGGCGCATACTCCCCCAGCATCTGCGGCGTGAGCGGCATGGTGGTAAACGAGCGCCCGGGGATGTGTGGCGCGTCGGGCCGGACGGGCAGCGTCGCGTTGAGTCCGACGATGAAGCGCTGCACCGTCGGCCAGCGCTCCGTGGGGTCACGCGCCAGCGCTCGCAGGATGGCGCGCTCCAGCAGCGGATTGATGCCCGCGGCGTGCTGCGACGGCGGCGGAATCGGCGTGGTGAGCGCCTTCGCGGCGACATCGTAGATCGTGTTGCCGCTGTAGGGCGGCGCGCCGGTGAGCATTTCGTAGAAGATGACGCCGAGCGCGTAGACATCTGCCCGCTGGTCGGCTGGCTGGCCGCGAAGCTGTTCCGGCGCCATATAGGCTGGCGTGCCGATGAGTGAGGAAAGCGTGCCCAGCGAGCGGCGCTCCACGCTCTCCGGCGAGAGGTCGCGCCCGACGCCAAAATCGCTGAGGAAGCCCTGCCCGGCCACGTTTAGCAGCACATTCTCCGGCTTGAGGTCGCGATGGATGATGTCCGCCGCGTGCGCCGCCGCCAGCCCAGTCGCGACCTGCCGCAGCAGCGCCATAGCGCGATAGAGCGGCAGATAGCCCGTGCGCTGAAGGATCGAGCGCAGCGATTCGTACATCAGCGGCATCGAGAGATAGAGCAGCTTGCCCTCCTGCCCGAAGCCGTGGATGGGCAGGATGTAGTCCGCCTTGAGAAGCTGGACGCGCGAGGCGATGTCGTGCATGGCCCCCATGTAGGCGGTATTAGCGGCGACGCCCGGCATGAAGATTTTGAGCGCGACGGACTGTGGCATCGCGGGATGCTGCGCCTGGTAAACTTCGGCAAGCTGGCCAGCGCCAATCAGCTCGCCAAGCTGATATGCGCCGACGCGACTCCACGCGAGCGTCCCTTCGCCCTCTGCCATACCATTCCCCGCCCTGCTCTCGGCCAGCATATCCGCTCCGCGGCGCGCGGTCTTGTGTGCTGGCTGGAACATTGTAGAGGTCTGGCTGGCGATATGTCAATCCGGCAGGTACCTTCACTTTGCGGGAGTTAGCGCTGGTTGAGCAGATCGAGGATCGGCAGGAAGCGCTCGAAACCCACCATCCCCTCCGGCTCGATGACCAGGATCAGGTGTTGCGCGCCGACCTCGACGAAGCCGCGCAGGCGGTCCGCGATCTCCTGGTTGGTGCCGGTGAGATGGTAGGGTTTGCCCTCCACAGGCCGACCATCTGGCCCCAGCTTCAAGATCGCGCCCGCGGTCAGTTCCAGCGTCGCGGGGTCGCGCCCTTCTTCCTCACACGCCTGGCGCATCCCCGCCAGGCGCTCGGCCACCACCTCCGGCTTCGTGTGCCAGGCGGTGTTCCAGGCGTCGGCATAGCGCGCCACCAGCCGGAGCATCCGTGGGCGTCGCGCGCCCAATCAGGATGGGCGGCCCTTTGGGCGAGGGGCCGCGCGGGCGCAGCACCGCATCGCTGGCGGTGTAGTATTCGCCCGCGAAGTCCACCTTGCTCTCACGCAGCAGCGGCACGATGATCCGCAAGGCCTCCTCGAAGCGGCTCGCCAGGTGATCGAAGGGGTAGCCAAACGCGGTATATTCCGGCTCGTGCCAGCCCGCGCCCAGCCCCATGATGAAGCGTCCGTTGCTGATCTCGTCGATGCTGTCGGCCATTTTGGCGGTCAGCGCCGGATTGCGGAATGAGGTCGCGGCAACCATCGGGCCGAGTTGGATGCGCGAGGTGACGGCGGCGAGGGCGCTGAGAAACGTGAGCGATTCCCACTGGCCGACCTCGCCCTCTTCGGGCATCACGGGCGATGAAATGGTCCGCCACCCAGAATGAATCGATCCCGGCCGCTTCGGCTGCCAGGGCCAACGCGCGCACATCGCTGAAGCGCGGCATCGTGCCCTCGGCTGGCGTATCATCCAGCGACGCCAGATAGCCAATTTTGAACGTTCTGCCGAGGTCGCCGCCGTCTGCTCTGCCATGCGCGCTATTCCTATTCTCCCGGTGTCCAGATGCGCCGGGCCGGATGCCCGCATCATCATCCGCGTCGGCGCGCAGATGCTCGAACGGGGTGTGACAGGCGCGGCAGTAATACTGATCGGTTAAGAGTTGCGAGCCAAAGAGCGCCAGAAGCTCGACCTCCGCCGAGCCGCAGAAGGGGACGAACTCACCGATGGCTGTGCTCCTGCTCTTCTTCTTGACGCTTCATGCCCGCGACTCTTTTCGCCGTTGTTTGCCTTTGCTCGTTTTGGCATGCGCAAGCTGGTAGGTAGTGGCGTCCCAACGATCCCACGGCAGCGGCTCGGTCAGCTCCCAGCGCATGCCGACGCGGCGCAGCGGCAGGTCGAATCCAACCGTGCCCAGCATCGGGCCGATCAGCGCCAGAAAGCGCGCGCGTAGCTCGTCGGGGGTCGCATCGAGCACGCCCGCCGCCTTGAGGGGATCATCGCCGTCATCAGCTGGGCCGAACCAGCAGAACACTTCATCCCAGACGCGGCGAAGCGCCTGCTGCTGTGACTTACGCGCCGCGCCGCCTTCGCGCGCCATCCGCCGCACCCAGCCCTCGCCGTGCTGCGCGTGCATCCGCTCTTCCTGCAAGACCTTGCGACTGCGGCCCGCCAGCGGCTCAAAGGTGGAGTCTTTGCCTGCCTCGAAGACGAGGGTGAGCGCGTTATCAATCATGACGTTGGCGGCGACGAAGTCTTCCCACCCGCCGAATGGCTCGCCCAAGCAGGCGAGCGCGGTAAACGCGGTGCGCGTCTCCGGCTCGGTCTCGGCGCCCGCGCTGGGGTTCAGCGTCTTCAAGACGGGGTAGATGGCGCGCGCGTGGCCCAGTTCATCCTGCGCCATGGCGGCGGCGGCCACGCTCGATTCCAGCGTCGGCGCGCTGCTGCACCACTCGGCGTAGCGCCTGCCCAGGAAGTATTTGTTATCGGCCAGCCGCGCCATTAGGGCGAAGATTGCCTCGGTGGGCGCCTGGGTGGTTGTCTCGCTCATGGTTATCTGATCCCCTCAACTGGCGGCTGAAGCCGCGTCTAAGGGCTTCGCCGCAAAGCCTGCCTGCGCAGGCTACCCGAACCTAGGCCCAACGGTAGAAGCGATGGGCAGGCGTCGAAGTACCCCAGGTTCGCGGCATGAATGCCGAGGCTAACCCCTTCCGAACCGTGAGACGCGCCGGGCAACTCTGGTTCCCCTCCCCTAAAAGGGAGGGGGTTAGGGGGAGAGGTCCGCCCGCCACTCACGTCCCCCTGTCATGACGCGATGACCGTCACCACCGCGTCGCGCGGGACGACGACCATCTCGATCCAGGCGAACTCGTCGTAGATGCTGCGGGCGTAGACGCGGGCCAACTCGGGATCATCCGCCTCGACGGTGCCCACCTGGTGCAGCGGGTTCTCATACTGGCGCCGCGCCAGCACGAGCCAGACACAGTCCGCCATGACGTGGCGATGCTGGACGTTCTTGCCCTCCAGCGCATCGGGCTGGGTGGCAGGATCGTCCAGCGCATCGTATTCGGAGACATAACTCATAGCGCAACCCCCTGTAGCATTAGCGCGTCGCGTCCCTCGGCGCTGAGGCGGCTCTTCGTCCAGACTGGCAGCCAGACTGTCTCGATCTCCACCGCGCCGACGCCGGGCAGCGCCAGCAACGCCGCGCGCACATCTTCTTCGATCATCTGCATGGCAGGGCAGCCCATCGCGGTATAGGTGAGCGTGATGCGCGCCGTGTCCTCGTCACGCTCCGCCGCGACCACCAGCCCCATGTCTACGATGGAGATGGCCATCTCCGGGTCGGGCACGACGCGCAGGGCATCCCAGAGCGCGTCGTGGGGGTATTCGGGCCCGGCCAGCATCAGGCCACCTCCTCGCCCAGCAGCCGCGCCAGCCCCCGGTTGCCTCGTTGGAGCGTCTCGACGAACTCCTCGTTCTTAGGGCCGCGCTTCTTCCAGCGCTTAATCACCTCATCCCAGGAATCTGTCCGTCTTCGAGCAGCCAGCGCTTCTCGCGTTCGTCGAAGGCCGCCGGGAAGGCGCAGTCGACCACCCACTTCTGGCTGGCGTCGTCGAAGTGCGCGGGAACGTCGAAGCCAAGTTCCTGGCAGAAGGGGACGGCGGTGCTCATCCATTGCTGGCGTAACTGGTCGTTGCTCTTGCCCTTGAAGCCAAAATCAAGCTGCTCGGTGTGCTTCTTGAGATTGTCGGGCAGGCCAAACCACTCGACAGTCAGCAGGAACATCCAATTGATCGCGTTCTGCAGCGTCTCGTGGTCGGCGGTGTTGGGGGCGAGCTTGCGCATCCACTGCTCGCCGTGGCGCAGGTGGAACGTCTCTTCTTTATCCACTTTGATGAGCGCGCGCTTCCACGGGCCGAACGTCGTGCTGTTATAGACATCGCTGAGGAGGATGTAGCCCGCGCGGTCGTAGAAGGCGTTGGCGACGATCAGCTCGTACCAGCTATCGAGCGGCACATCGAAGGCATAGGGATATTTCCATTTGACGCGGCTCGCGCCGGTAGATCAGCTCTTCGGTGTCCACGCCGAGGTCGCGCAGCAGGCGATAGGCGATGTGGGCGTGGCCCAGCTCATCCTGGATGATGGCGATGGCCGAGCCGAAGGTGTTGATGTTGGGAGCGGAGCGCGCGGCGTGGAGGTAGGCGGGCGCGCTGACGAGCTCGGTATCGGCCGAGACGGTCAGGATGCGTTTCATGCCTTCGAGATACGCCGGACTCATATGCTCGACGCCCTCGATCAGTCGCTGTTCATGGATCCGTTCCAGCACCGCGGAATCGGTCAGTAAGGCGTCCATCGGGCCTCCTTAGTCTGCATTCTGCTGTATTCAGCTTCAGCGCCAGGGATTCGCTACACCGGACATACGAAAACATACGCACAGCGCACGCGCGTATTCAAGGCCATCGCAAGGGGATGCATATCTCCATTTGGATATAGGGTATCTTACGCGGGCAGGTGTGGCGTGTCAAGAACGCGGGCGGTTAAAACCGCGCCTGAAGGGCTTGCGGCCACAAAACCCGCCGTCGCGGGTTTGCGGAGACCTGGGCCAAAGGCTGCAACAAAGGGCGAGTTTCGTGCTGGATGAGCGCGCCGTAGCCTGAAGGCCACGGCTAATCCCGCCCTGAACACGCCCCGCATGTCAGGCAGCGTGCTACCGAACCCACAGGATTAGCCGCAGGGCTTCAGCCCGCGGCTTGCACACCATAGAACGCTGTTTGGGGTTCATTCTTAATGTTCATTAACTGCTCGCCATCACGAACCGCTCGCGCTACCCCGTCTACCCCAGCTCCCTGGCGCGCCTCTCCGCTGCCTCGGCCTCGGCGGTGCGACCTAGCGCGCAGTGTAGTGCCCTTGTTGAACCAGGCATTAGCATCATTCGAGTCGAGCGCCAGCGCGCGGTCATAGGCGGCCAATGCCTCCTTATAGCGCCCCAGGTTGGCGAGCGCGGCGCCTTTATTGTACCAGGCGGGGACATACTCTGGGTCAAGCACTAGGGCGTGTTCACTAGCGTCCAACGCCTCGGTGTCGCGCGTCAGGTTAATGAGCGTGCCACCCTTCCTGCTCCAGACCCATGCCTGCTTGTCATCTAGGGTCAGGGCGCGGACGCAGGCGTCCAGCGACTCGGTAAATCGGCCAAGCGTGAAGAGCGTGCCAGCGCGATTGGCCCATGCCTCGAACGAGTTGGGATCGAGTTGGGCGGCGCACTCGAAAAGAGGCAGCGCCTCGGCGTACTTCTTCTGCGCGTTGAGGGCTTTGCCGCGCGTCACTAGATCGCCGACACTCTCCGTCGGCTGCGGGGCGACGGGGTGGGAGCCTCGCCCGCCGTAGTCAGGCCGAGCGCGCGTAACATGTGGCCCGCTGCGTCGTGGGCGGCATATGGCTGGTAGCCGAGCGCCTCGATGCGCTTATAGCCGTAGAGGAAGAACCAGCCAGAGGCCGGGGTGAAGTCCTCGCGTGCGATAGGCGAGGCTGTCACCGGCAAAATCGTGCGGGTCGGGTCGAACTCAGCCATCTGGTATGCCCAGGTCGCCTCGCGCTTCACCCATTCCGACGCGAAGGCCGCCTTCGAGAGAATCACGACGAAGACCGGGCGCGTGCCCAGCTCGCTCTGGATGACCGACATCAACAGGCCTGATCCCATATTCTGCTCGTCGTACCAGACATCCGCGCCCGCCTCGCGTAGCGCCGTCACAATGGTGCGGCAGAAGGCGTCATCCTCGTGGCTGTGGCTGACGAATACGCGCAGTTGCTGTGTTGCCTCGGCCATATGTCGCCTCTTCTCTCAAAGCTCGTGCCTTACATTCTCGTGTCGCGATCCGCCGACAATGCCGCTTGCTCCTCCCATTCTAGCACGTCTGGCATACAAGCTCACCCACAATCTCGCACGCGGAATGGATAGGTGACTGGCGCGATTTGGCAGGCACGCGTCTCTCCACTGGCGCGTAGTTGCGCGGGGCGTTATACTCCTTCTGCGCGGATGTATGGCTTGCGGCGGGCGCAAGGGCGCGCGACATGAAGGGACGGGCATACTATGGAGACCACCTCCACATCCCAGAAGTTGCTGGAAGCCTATGCGCGCGGACAACGAGACTTCTACCACTGGAATCTGGCCGGGGCCGATCTGGCTGAGGCTGATCTGGCCGATATCGACCTGCGCGGCGCAGTGCTGCACGGGGTCAACCTGGCGGGCGCAAACCTGGAAAACGCCGTCTTCGCGGGGGCGGATTTGAACGACGCCGATTTGACCGAGGCGGACCTCAGCGATGCGGTGCTGGCCTATGCCAGCCTCAAAGGGGCCAATCTGCGTGCGGCGGATTTGAGTGGGGCGGACCTGGAAGAGGCGAACCTGACTAACGCCGATCTGACCGAAGCCACGCTGCAAGACGCCTTCCTCGATGGCGCGGAACTGAAGCACGCGCATCTCGATGGGGCCGATCTGACGGGCGCGAGCCTGGAGGATACCGACCTCACCGGCGCCGATCTCAGCAACGCGATCCTCTCGGATGAGAGCCTCAACGGCGCGTTCTGGGCCGACGATGGGCCACACGGACAACCAGAGACAGATAGCGCCGACGAGTAGCCACACCGGCTGGCGGCTGAAGCCGCGCCTAAGCGCCTCGGTCACACTCGGCGGCGATCATCAGCCTCTTCACGATGATCTTCATCGCGGCGCTCACGGCGGTGAAGCTGGCGCAGCGGCGAATATCGCAGGCAGGTGTGGGTGGCGCTGCTGACACGAGCGAGACACCGCTTGCCGAACGAGTCGGATAACATCCTTGCGGAACAGGTTGACGCGGGCGCGATGAGGAGTAGTCCAACATCGCGGCATGCATGCCGCGGCTATTTTGGGTCAGGCAAACCACTCGCCGGGGTCTAGTGGCTCCGGCTCATTCCTCAGAAACGAACCACTTACCAGCAATTGGCGTCGCGACTCACGACGGAGGTTGCTGGAGCAACTCGTAGGCCTCTTCGAGGCGTCCCGCGACGATACTCAGGCCGTCAAGTGCGGTGACCGCCAGATTGAGGCGCTCGGCACTGGCGCGCAGCATGCGGGCATACTGAATCATCGGCGGCAGAGAGGTCGCCACGTTGCGCAGGAGGTAGATCGTTTGCTGGTGGCGCTCGTTCACCCACATGGGATCTTCCAGGCGCGGCTCTTCGCTGCCAGCGGGATTTTCCGCCGGGTCGAATCCCAGGGGGGCGCGGCCAAAGAAGTCGGCGAGAAACTGGAAAAGCTCGCCACGCGCCACGGCCAGCAGACTGATAATCTCAGTTAGCAGTCTCGCCTCGGGGAGCGCGCGCCCCAGCAGCCACCATTCCTGAACGGCCAGCCCCTGCTCGATCTCCACAATACGGTGTAACAGCATCTCGCTCCGGCCAGCTAGCTCGTCCACTCCCTCACCAGGTGCGCCTGGCCCTCGGACCGCTCGCAACTCTGGCGAGGAGTGGCGGTAGGGCATCGCTTGCATCCCGCGACTCCTCTCCCGTGCTACTCCCTGAAATACGGGGAAATCTGTTGCCGTTTGCTGCACCACATCTTGCTTCACACGGCAACGCGATCTATTATCCAACACACTGTACTGAGTTATCCACATTCCGTCAACTGTTCATGCCAGATTGTCATCAAACTCGTATGATAGTTTTCATACAACTTCCGTGTCAGGTACAGAATTTTCAGTAGATGAGCTTGCGATGTGTCTCATAGCTATCCAGCAAAAAGCGCCAATCAGGCAGCATCATGCCCCTCGCGCTTCACCTACTCGGCGGCGAAATGATCGGCTGGCCACCTACTCGGCGGCCAGCCAGGTGGACTTCTCCTCAGCGGACATCTCGGCGCTCAGGCGCACCGCATCCGCGAAGGACATCTCTTCGGGCGCGGCGGCATCTTTGCGCTCACCCTGTCTGCTGCGCAGGAACGCGGGCGCCTGCGTCGGGCCAGCCAGCATCGCCTGAAGCTGCCCGGCGGCGGTATCGAGCAAGCCGCTCAACCGCTGGAGCAGCTGCTCCGGCACCGTGCTCGCGCGGATACGTCCGGCCTCGAGCGCGCTCAGCACATCGACGCCCAGCCCCAGCCCGCGCGCGACCTCGCGCAGACTCTTGCGTTGCGCCTGGCGGAGCGCCTTGAGGGTATGCGCCTGGGCAAGCGCGGGCGTGACAACGGGCGCGGCCTGCGCAGCGGCGGCGACGCCTACGCTCCCGAAGACAGCGGCAAACGCACGGGCGGAGGCACGCTCGGCAATAGCGTCCATCGCCAGGGTGATGGGCGCGTTGTCATAGCTCTGCGTCGCCAGCAGTGCGCCATAAAATGCCGTCAACTCCTCGGCGTGCGCCGGATGTTGCGTCAGGGCGGCGGCCAGCGCGCCCTTATTGCCATCTTCGCTGGCGGCTGCCAGCTCCATCTTGACCTGTATCAGCGGATCGCGCTGTGCAGCAGTTCGCTTCGTCATATGCTTGTACTCCTTGACCTGCCTCATCGGCTACCAGGGGCGACCCGCTCAATGCGCTTCCGCGTTTTCAACCGCAATCCGCTCGCGCAGGAGCGCCTTCGCCTTCTCGAAGCGCAGACGCATTGTCCGTTCTGTCTTGCCGCAGAGCGCGGCGATATCGTCCCAGCGCATCTCCTCGAAGACGCGCAAAATCATAATCCGCTGGTCGAGCGGGTCGGGCAGGTAGCGCAGGATGCGCTGCGCCTCAATGGACGCCATCCGCGTCGCCAGTTGATCGCCCGGATCGGCCAGCTCGCGCCCAGCAGTCTCCGCGCCATCGCCCTCGCCGAGCGGCACATCCAGCCGGTCTACCAGCGCCTGGGGCACGTGCATTCCGCGCCCAACCGGGTTGCCCTGGGCATCGCGCCGGAAGCTCAGCCCCTCGTTACGCAGCACCCGTTGAAAATTATCGGCGCAGAGGCAGCGCAGATAATGAATAAAGTTGGCCAGCATGAACTCTTCACGCGGATTCTGCACCTCACGCAGCAACTGCTCGATCATGCCAGCGATGGCCTCTTCCATCAAATCAGGCCGGTGGCGCAGGCCATAGCTGCGGCGCTGAAACTCAGGCATGCAGCGGGTGACCAGCACCTCGCACAGCCCACGCATGCGCTCGCTCTCGCCCCGTGCCTTCCAGGCCCGAATCGCGCGTACCAGATCGGCATCGCTCACGACGTAGCCACCGCTGGAGGTGCGCTGTTTCAGTCTCTCGGCTGTATGTGGATTACGAGGATCAGGCGGATTGGCGGGCAGTTGCTGCGCCGCCGTCTCCTGAACCATCTGTTCTGCGGATGTCGCACCCATTACCGGAATCGCCTCCCTCGCGTCTGGCTCGCGCTTCTGCTGCGCCCGCCGGGCCGCGTGTTCTCGCTCATCCATTGTTGCTCACATCTCCATATCTCTATCGCTCTCGCTCAGCCATATCATACTGGCTTTTGTGTGATGTGATGAGAGTGTAGAAGATGCGCTCCTTTCGACATCTTCTTCTCCCTCTGGCCAGAACCGGAAATCGATGCGCTGGCGGCTGAAGCCGCGCCTATGGGCCTTCTGACGAAGGCCGCAAAGCCCGCCTGCGCGGGCTCCCATATACAGTCGCACCACACCCCCACAGTTTGCCACATGCGGTTAGGATTTATCCCCCTGTGTCGCCAGGTGGCGCCTGCTGCGTCGTGTAGAGATAGAACGTCGTCGTATGGTTGGCGGTGACGTATGGTGTGAATGAGCCTATGGGCAGCTTCCCGCCCGCCTCCAGCGCCTGCTCGACATCGCTCAAGCGGCTCAGCGTCACGATGGTCACCGTCGGGCCGGTGCTGTTCGCCAGCGCCTGCGCCAGCTCATCCGTCGTCTCCACGCGGCTGCCCGTCGTGCCCGGCCCCAGATAGCGCAGTGTCGCGTAATCCGCCACCAGACTGCCGTCGCTGAACAGGATGAAATGCGTGCCCGCTGGCAACGTGCCCAGGTAGCGCCCGATGTCGGTGTAGGTCGTCCACCAGGGATCGTGATTCGTCTGGTGGGGGTAGTCCACGAAATAGCGCTGGATATTCCAGTTGGCGCTCAGCCCCACCAGCACGAGCGCCAGTAACGTCGCGGCCAGCGTCGGCGCGAGGCTGGGCAGCCGCAGCGATGGCAGGTGGTCGGCCAGTGTGACGATGCCCTGCTCAACCCGCTCCAGGATATCGTCCAGCAGCAGCGCCGCCAGCAGGCAGAGCGCCGGAAGCATCACCAGCAGCCGCTGCCAGTCGGGCATATCTATCGTTAGTATGCCACCAAACACCAGCGTTCCCGCAATCCAGATGGCAAGCAGCAGATAGACCGGTTTGCGCAGGCGTAGCAGCGCATAGAAGAAGCCGATGGTGACCAGCGTGGCGACGGCAACGTCGAGCAGGCTGTAGAGTGGGCCGTATTGCGTGCTCTGGTCGGCGACCGCCGTGGGCAGCAGCGGGATGGCGGCGAGCTGGTGCAGCAGCACCCGGGGAATATCGGCGGTACCGAACTGCTGGATCAGATGGTCGCGCATCCAGGATGTCTGATTAAGAATCAGCACCTCATCGGTGCGACTGTTCAGCGTGTCACCGGCCGTGCGGAAGAAGGATGCCAGCGGCCCCAGCGCGACCAGCAATCCGGCGATGAGCCAGCCCAGGGTTGGGCCACGCCCGGAGAGCAGGCGGCGGTTGAGCAGCCAGAGGCCGACGATGAAGAGCGGGACGATGACGAAGACGAGCCGGGCGCTGAAATAGACCTGGGCGGAGATGCTCATGGCGATGGCAGCCAGCACGGCGGCGACGGCGCTCCGGTCGCGTAGCGCGCGCACCAGCAGCCAGAGAGTCAGCTCGACGGCGAGGAGCGCGTGAATATAGTGGATGCCCGAGCGGCTGAACTGGATATGCAGGTGCGAGACGACCAGCAACGCGGTCGCGACGAAGGCGACGCGGCGGCCCGCGAACTCGCGCGCGAGCAGGTACATCACGATGAGCGAGAGCAGGCCCACGATCACCGACGAGAGGCGCAGTCCAAAGAGGTCACCCCCCGCGAAATGCATCACCAGGGCGGGGATGCCATAGCCCAACTCCGGAAGCCCGTACCAGCCGGTCGAGAGCAGCGTATGCACCTCACCATGGAGCCAGCGGAGCGCCTCCAGCGCGCACGACGCCTCATCGCCATGGACGACATATGGCATGCTGGCCAGATTTGGCAGCCGGAGCGCCGCGCCGACCACCAGCAGCCCGCCGAGCAGCAGCCAATCGCCCCAGGTGTGCCAGAGCGCGCGCCAGCGTGGCCACCGTGATGAGGTAGCGCCGACGGTCAGCCGCCAGCGCAGCCGGTGGAGCGGCGACGAGTGCGCCGATGGCCAGACGCACGCGGCGATAAGCAGCAGGAGCGTACCTGCGATCCAGAACCATTGGGCGGCCAGCACCGGAACGGCAGCGCCCGCCAGCGCGGAGGCGATCAACGCCAACACCAGCGCAATCCAGGCGAGCGAGAGGCCCACCCAGTGCCGCCAGGTCGTGGCATGGAGCGCGATCCGCCAGCGTTCGAGCAGCGGCTGAAGAGCCGCGCGCCGAGTCAACAGCCATGCGCGGGCTATCTGTGGCAGATGGCGCAGATTCCTTAACGCCTCAGGCATTTGCCTCACTGTCCACCAGGCATCGGCTACGCCGTCAAAGACATCCTGCCAGCGTAGCAGCACCGCCGCGCCGAGACTGGCGATCAGCAGCAGCGCGACCACCAGTGGCGAGGCGACCACACGATTCGCCCCGCCGCCCGTCTTCACCAGCGCGCTCAACTGCGACTCCGCCGCCAGGACATCCAGCAGACAGAGAACGAACGTCGCCCGCCGGAGCAGCAGAGACCAGTTGATCCGCCGAATACGGTCTCCACGCGCGGCTGCCTTCAGGCGGGACTCCGCCTCCACACGACCCATTGCCTACCCCTGTCCGTCCTCTGTCCTACGCTGCTGTGAGTCCGCGCGGCCTTGCTCGACCAGCGTCAACGCCTGCATCCTGTCATCGTGACGCGCTCTCGTGCCCGGATGTTTCGGCGCTATCGGTGCTCCCGGTGCTGTCGGCGGACGCTGGCGACGCCTCCAGGGTGACCTGCCCACCCTCCACACTGTAGACGTAGGCGCGCGTCTGCACCGTTTCGGGCAGGCTAGTGGCGTCGGTAATGGTGAGCAGCACCTGATCGAGATCACTCACCGCATCGAGGAAATCGGCGCGGCGGCGGGCATCCAGCTCGCTCAGCACGTCGTCGAGCAGCAGCAGCGGCTGGTCGCCGGTCTCCGCCTCGATATACGCCAACTCGGCGAGCTTGAGCGCCAGCGCAACTGTGCGCTGCTGGCCACGTGAGCCGTAGGTCGTCAGGTTGATGTCTCCGGCGTAGAAGGCGAGGTCGTCGCGATGCGGCCCCAGCACGTTCGCGCCCTGGGCAATCTCGCGCCGCCGCAGCTCCACCAGCCGCGCGCGAAACGCCGCCGCCAGCTCATCGTCGCCAACATCCAGCGGACCCTTATACGACGGCTCGTACGCCAGATGAAGTGGCAACTCCGGCAGCCCCTCATCGCGGGCCAGCACCTCGTAGAGCTGCCCGGCGGTCCCCTCGGCGTGCGCGATGAAGCGGGCGCGCGTGCGCATCAACGGCGCGGCTAGCGTCGCAAGCTGCTCGTCCCAGAAAGGCAGCGCATGGGGGCTTTCCTCGCCCTCTTTGATACGCCGCAGCAGGGCGGCCCGTTGTGTCACTACCTTCTGGTACTGCCCGAGCGCGCGGCAGTAGCCCGCATGCACCTGGCAGAGCGTCAGATCGAGGAAGCGCCGCCGCTCGGAGGGCGAGCCAGTCACCAATTCCAGGTGGGTTGGCGCGAAGACGACAACGGTGACTTTGCCGAGCAGGTCCATCGCGCGGCGCGGCATACCGTTGACGCGGATGCGCTTGCGGAAGGGGACGGCGGGCAGTGGCGGACCGGAGGCCGCGCCACTCGTCGCGCGGGCAACGGCGCTGGCGGGCGCCTCGATGCCGGTATCGGCGACAATCACCTCGACATCGAGGGTATCGTTGCGGCGGACGACCTCGGCCTCGGCGCGCGCGAAGTGGCCCGGAGCGCCCCAGCGCACCGCCTCGCGTTCGCTGTTCGTGCGGAAGGAGCGGCTGGTGGCGATGAGGCTGATCGCCTCGAGCAGGTTCGACTTCCCCTGGGCATTGCGCCCGCGAAAGACAACTAGGCCGCGTGGCAAGGCAATATCGAGTTCGTGATAGTTACGAAAATCAGTCAAACGCAGGCGCTCGATATGCATGGCATCCTCCCTGAGCGCCGAAAATACGGCGATACGGCTGGCAGGCACCGAAGATTGCGGCGCGTTGGCCGTAAGCCAGCAGGCCTATTTTTCCTAGTTTCGGGCCAGTATGAAAGAATTGTCATGAAACTGGTCTGTAGCACAGGGCATTTCCCGGTAATCATGAAAGATTTGTCATGGAAATTGTGGCGTCTTTCATGCTCGTGAACACCCACTCAGGATATACTATTTCTGCGGTCACGAGAAGACGGGGCTGTGGTAGCTGGGTGGTTGTGCGATCCCGCGCGGCATGGTGTGGGGTCGGTGAAGAAGTTGTGGGTCGGCGGAATCGCACAACGTGGTCGTGCATATACCCCTTCGTAATTGGCGCAAGCCAGAACGAAGGGGTATATGTTTTCCCTTGAGTGGTTCCGAAACACTGCCGAAATGTACTAACCTGCTCGCATGCGCGGGACTCATCTGGTCAAGTCCGAAGTCATCTGTAAATAGGGGTCTCTGATAGACCCGAGACTTTAGGCAGGTTGGAGCATCGGCGTCTCCTGAAAGAGTGTGGGCTGTGCAGGCGGCCGTTCCCGCCACAGCCAGTAGGCGGTCATGTCGAAATAGCGTTTCCCCGTCGTCCAGACCTCATCCTGCTCCATGAGCAGCGCGCCGACGAGCCGGATCACGGAGTCGCGGTTGGGGAAGATGCGAATGACCCGCTCCCGGCGACGGATCTCCTCGTTGAGGCGTTCGACGCCGTTGGTCGTGCGCAGGCGCTTGCGGTAGGACGCAGGTAGTGCCAGGACGGCGGTGGAGTGGCGTCGTCAAAGCCGCGTTCCAGCGTCGCTACCGCAGCGGGAGCCTTCGTCTGGTAGTCACTGACGAAACTGGCCAGCAGCGTGCGAGCGGTGGTTTCGTCGGGTGCATCGAAGATCGGCCGCAACCGCGCATGGACCTCCTCCTGGAGCGCTTTGGGGGTGGCGTGGAGAGTATCGGCGCTGTTGGCTGACAGGTGGGTCTGGCAGCGTTGCCAGGAAGCGCCCTGGAACTGCACACGGACCGCGTTGACTAGTCCGCCGTGGTGGTCAGACACCACCAGATCCACGCCGGTGAGCCCCCGCCCCTTGAGCCAGGTGAAGAACTCCAGCCAGGTGCGCTCGCTCTCGCTGTCCCCGACACGCAGCCCCAACACCTCCCGGTACCCCTGTTCATGAACGCCCGTGGCCACCAGCGCGCTCACCGCCCGCACGCGCCCTGCCTCGCGCACCTTGACCACCAGCGCATCGACCAGCACAAACGGATAGCGACTCCCGCTCAGGTCGCGCTCATTCCACGCCGTCACCAACGGATCCAGGCTCTTACAGAGATCAGAGACGGTCGATTTGGCGAAGCTCGTCCCGCATAACTCTTCGGTGATGCGGGCGACTTTGCGGGTCGAGACGCCGTTGACGACCATTTCCATCAGCGTAAGAACCAGCGCCTGTTCGCTGCGCTGATAGCGTGCGAACAGCTCGGTCGAGAACTGTCCCTCGCGGACTTGCGGAACCAGCAAGGTCAGCGCGCCGACCCGTGTCATGAGCTGGCGCGGTTTGTAGCCGTTGCGGTAGCCCTGGCGCTGTTCACTCCGCTCGTAGGGCGCTGCCTGAAGCTGCTCGGTCACTTGGGCGTTCAGGACCTGATTCAAGACGGCCTCCAGCAGACGGCCCAGCTGGCCATCACCAGTAAACAGGCGTTGCAGGCTCTCACTGTCTAGGGTAAGCTGGTACTGGGTCATGGGCGTCCTCTCTGTTGAGATCTGATCTGTCTTGCAACAACCAGTCTACCAGAGAGGCGCTGCCCTACTTCCCTTACAGCCGCTCCCCTAATTTACAGATGATACCGGACTCAACTACTCATCTCACATCACTCATCGGCAATGGGCCTTTATCCAACCGCTGCTACCACCGCCAGCCCACACTAAGTCGGTAACCAATTGAACTTGGACGAGGTGACGCCTGCTCGCCGTAACCGATCAGCCGGAGGGATAGCGTCCAACCACGCCAGGGCCCGCTCGGCTAACTCCGTGATATCAGCATACGCCCGGTTGGCGGCGACCACCGCCTTGAGTTGGCGCCAGAGATCTTCACACGGCATGAGTTCGGGGGCACGAAACGGCAAGAACGCGAGCCGGATGTGCGCCGCCTCAGCGGCGTGGCGCACCACCTTGGGGTGATGCGGGGGCGCATTGTCCCACACCACCAGTTTGGGAATGTGGGGACGGACTGTGCCCAGCTGCTCAATAAACGCTTGGACGTCGGCTGTCCGCCCGTGTGCGCGGATGAGCCGCACCAGCTGGCCACTCACGATGTTGAGCGCGCCCAGCAGCAGACGATGGGGATTGCGCCCGCTGACCACCACCTTCGCCTGTTCGCCGCGTCGGGTCCAACAGGCGCGCAGGGGCGGAAACTCGCGTAACATGGTCTCATCAGCCATCCACACCTCGCCTCCCTCGGCGAGCACTTGGCTCATTTGCGCCACAACCGCGTTTTTTTTACCTCATAGGCGGGATCGGGCCGCCCCAGTTCGTAGCGGGGCCGTTTCCAGCGCCATCCCAACCGATGCAGCGTCCGCCGCAGCGTATGCTCACTCACTGCATACCCCCTGCGACTCAGATGGGTCAGGAGCAGGGGAACCGTCCAATTCGTCGCCTGTTCGCCCAACTCGTGCGGATCGATGGCCAGAAGCCTCTCGAGCTGGACGATCCCTGAGCCATCTACCCGCCGCTGCCGTCCGCCGTGGCGCGGTTCAGCCAGTCCCTGACTCCCCCGGCTCTTCCATGCCGCGAGCCAGTTGTACACACTTGATCGCCGGCACCCCAGCACGGCGGCGACCTCGTCCGGCGTCTGTCCCTGCGCCACTAAGCGGATGGCTTGGTAGCGCCGCCAGTGGCGCACGCGCCGTTCGTTGCGCTGCGCCCGCTCCAAGTCGTCCCACTCTGTCGCACTCATCTGCAACTGCATCGCCTGTCCCTCCTCTACAGGCCTTCGCTGCAGGATCTGGTCCATGCGGTTCTGGCTACCTACTAGGCGACCGCGAGCGGACGACCGCGACGCCATCGACGGCATCCTCTATATCATCATCACTGGCTGCCGCTGCTCTGTCTCCTCTGTGTAGCCTCCTTAGAGTGAGCGACCGTCACAGGCGAATGCCACAGGAGGACTACATTTCTGCTCTCCGCAGTGAGATCTCCACAGAATGCCAGTTCTTAACTCGCCGACAAGCGAATCATGCATGATGTCACCTCCCTATAGTGGCGCATGCAACGAGTACGCGAAATTCTGAAGGTGTCACTCCATACAACCGGCGACGCACAGAACCGTATTCCTCTTGCTTGCATCGCAGCCTTGCAGCCTTAGTGTTCGCGTGAGGACCACACTTGGGGCCATGCAGCGATGAGGAGGGACGCGCCCAGTAGACGCGTACGGTCTGAGTTGCCTAGTAGCATGTAAGTAGCCCGCGGCAGCGGTCGGGATGAGATCGGAGGAGGTAAAAGCAGATGGCACAGGCGGGAAACTACAATGCCAACCATGCGCCGACCCCGACTGGTGGCGCAGCCGGAGGCAATGGGGGTCTGAGAAAGATGGCCAGCGACTTTGCGCGCCGCCCTCTGGCCATGGTTGGCCTGGTAGTGCTGATCGTTGCGGCGCTCGACACGCTCCTCGCGCCGCTGCTCATCAGCACGCAGGCAGCAACGTCCATCCCCGCCAATATCGACCAGACGCTCCAGGGGCCGAGCGGGGCGCATCTCCTTGGAACAGATGAGCTGGGGGGGGACGAGCTTCTGCGCCTGCTCCTCGGCATGCACTATTCACTGCTTTTGGCAGGGGCTGCGCTCGTGCTGGCCGCAGCGGTCAGTGGCATAGTGCTCGCTGCCGCGCGCCTCATAGGCGGTGAGCGCGCGCGGCAGTGGGGCCGCTGGGCTGAGGTCATGCTGACGCCGCTGGTGGGCGTGCTCTTGCTGGGCGTTGCGTCGGTGGCCACAAGCGGGCAGTGGCCGAGTCCTCTCCCCAATCTGTTCAGCTTCGTCGTCACCGACCTCTGGTCCATCATTCAGTCCCCCGCCAGCCTTGGCACAGACATTCGCACCGGCACGTGGATACCTGTGCTGCTTGAATTGGTCGTCGTGGGAGAGGCGCTGCGGCTGGTCTATCTTCTCGTCCAGCGTATCCGCGGCAGGGACGTGGCGCCAGCACCGGCAGCAGGGAAGACGATGTCGACGGGATGGTGGAGACTCGTCGGGCCAGTGGTCGTCGTGGGTCTCTGGATCGCAGGCGACACACTCTTGTTGGAGCCACAACTCGCTTTCTACGGGGTTGGGTTGGGGCTGCCATCACCCCCACTCCCGTCGCTTAGCATCCTGCTCGGGCAGTCGTTAACCTTTGGCGCTCCGGCGCCGTGGCTCGTCTTGAGTCCGCTCCTCACGGCGCTGATCTTGTGTGTGAGCTGCAATCTGGTTGGCTTCGGCCTGCGACGCGTCTGGGATCGCTGGTAGCTCAACGAGCGTACCGTGGCGTGGCGCTCAAAGCCCAGGCAGGATTGCTAGAACTGGCGGACTTCGCCGACCCGGAGCATGGCCGCATTGTCGCCGTCTCCATTTGGGAGAGCGCCGAGCACTTCCGCATCGGCAGGGAGAGCGCCATGAACTCGCTTGGTGAAGATGCGCCCTACGACCTGTGGGAGACACGCCCGCTTGAAATATTCACCTTAGGTGACTGAACGAAGCCCTCTGAGGTAGGCTGTGTATCAAGCCAAATCTGATGACCACTATTCAGGTGTTCAGTAATGGCCGCTCAGCCGCCAGCCGTTCGAGCAACTCCAGGGCGCGCTCTGGCCCAGGCAGCGTGGCGATTTCGGCGCACACTCGTTCGGCGTTGCGCCGATACGCTGGATTGGCAAGCATCTCTTCCACCGCCGCGCGCGCCATCGCTGACGTGATGTCCTCTCCCCCGATGGTACGCCCGACGCCGAGCGCGGCGCATCGTTCGGCGTTCAGCGGCTGGTCGGCGTTCAGGGGAATCAGGGCCAGCGGCACGCCATGCGCCAGCGCGCCCATCACGCTCCCCGATCCGCCATGCGTGATGACGAGGTCGCAGTGTGGCAGAAGCAGCGATTGCGCGATGTAGCGCTCGATATGGACGTTGGCGGGCATCTCGCCGAAGTCGGCAGGGTCGAGCCGCCGCCCTACCGTGACGATCAGGTTGATCGGCAGGTCGCGCAGCCCGGCGATGACCCGCGCGAAGACATCGCGCAGGCTGCTGGCGAACGCGGTGCCGAGCGAGAAGTAGACGGTTGGCGCTCCGGTGAGGTTCGTAGTCCACGGCGGCAAGTGGTCTTCACTCGTCGGCTCAGGCAGGAGCGGGCGAAGCGCGTACGCGGTGGCAGGGAGCGGAAACGCCGGGTCGCGGTAGCTCGGCGGGAACGGCGCAAGGACGAGATAGCGGCTGAGCATCGCTATCTCCGGGTCGGGCGGGAGTCCATGCTCCAGGCGCAGCGCATTCAGCGGCTCCGCCACCAGCTCGTGGCGGACGAAGGAGCCAGCGGCGATAACGAGGACGTTGGCGTGAGGCAGCCCCAGCCGCTCCGCCGCGACGGCGCTACCGAAGTCTATCTCGTCGCGGATCAGCAGATCGGGTTTCCACGTCTCGCCCAGGGTGACGATATCCGCCGCTTTGTGGCGCGCGTACCATCCGGCGAATCCTTCACACAGCAGGTACGCTTCCCGTTCGGCGATATCCGGGGTCGCCATGTAGTGGTCTTCCATCGTCTCTGTCGCGGGCGTGCTGCCGACGTCGATTCCGGCAGGGAATGCCTGGAATCCCGCCGCGCTGACCATGGCGAGCTGTCGCGGCGCGCAGGCAAACGCGACGGTATGGCCAGCGGACTCGGCGGCGCGGGCCAGCGGAACCAAGGGATTGTAGTGACCGCTGCCACCTTCAAAGGTGAAGAGGATTCGCACGGAGCCATCGCTTTCTTTGACCCTCCCCATGGGTAAACCCAGGGGATTCCTGTTTCGACGTGACGTGCCTCACAGTGGGTCTTACAGTCACTCCACAGGCGTTACGTTCCCGTCGGCCCGACGGTACGTTGGTACGTTCTCAATCTGTTGTCGTTCAGAAGCTTGGTTATCGCATCTGGTATCCTGGCAACACGAGAAAACACGAGAAAACACGAGAAAACAGGCGACACAAGGCATGAATACGCTAGTGCTTTTACCCGCAAGAATGATTTACTGCGGAACCGCCAAACACTCTTCTGTTGTCAATGTGCCTGCTTATTCATTATCGCACAGGCGGGCGAAAACGGAAATTGGGGCGGACAAAAGGAGACGGCGTTTCATCCCTATAGCTGAAGTCAGGGGTCTTCACGCTGAAGAATGATAAATCACCTGTACTCGCTCACCTGCCAGCGAGCTATTTGCGCGGAAAGATCAATCCGCGCAGCCAGCCAAACAGCACCATCGCCAGCCCCATCGCGATCAACAGCGGTTGGTGAAACCACGCGCCAAGTGATATGGGTAGCATCCCGGCCAGGCGTAGCGCCTGCATCGCTGGTGTCATCGACCATTTCAGGTAGCGGCCAACGGCGGAATCGCGGTGTCGTCATGAGAGCGCCTTCCCTGTTCTACGTCACCTCTTGTTACATGTCGCGCACCTCCGCACCGAGCAGCCGCAGATCCTCGAAGAACGTCGGGTAGCTCTTGGCGACGGCGTCCGCGCCAGTGATGGTCAGCCCGTCGCGAGAGCGCAGCGCGACGAGGGCCAGCGCCTGCGCCAGCCGGTGGTCGTCGTGGGCATCCACCGTCACACCGCCAGCCACGCCGCCCGGCTGGCCGCGTACCACAATCGCGTCGTCGAACGGCTGCGCGTCGCAGCCCGCGCGCTGCAACTCGGCGCAGAGATCGCCGATGCGGTCGCTTTCCTTCAGCCGCAGGTTGGCGACGTTCTCGAAACGGCTCTCGCCCTCGGCAAAACAGGCGGCAGCCACCAGGACGGGTATGCTATCAATCAGCGGATCGCCGTCCAGCCGCACCGCCCGCAATGACGCCCCCGCGCCGACAGAGAGCACACCGTCAGCCAGCTTAGGCGCCGCGCCCAACGCCTCCAGCGCCGCCAGCAGGGCAACGAACTCCGGCAGCGAGGCATCCAGCGAGGCGAGGTGGGCAGGCTGGCCGAGCACGAGTGCCGCTACCGCCAGCGCCGCCGCCGATGGCACATCGCCCGGCACAGTCACATCGAGCGCGCGATACGCCTGTCCGCCTGAGATAGTGAACGCGCGGAGATCATCGGCTGCCTCGACGTGGATGCCCGCCTGCGCCAGCACGCGCACCGTCGCCCGCACGATATCCGACGAGCGCAGGCCATTCGTGACGGTGATGCGCAAGCCCCGCGACAGCAGCGGGGCAAGGTAGAGCAGCGCGCTGAGATATTGCGAGCTACGCGCGCCAGAGACCGTCACCTCGCCGCCAGCAGGTGGCCCGCCGCGCAGCGTAATCGGCAGCAGCCCGTCTGGCCCATGAGCCTCGGCGCTGACGCCAAGCTGAGCCAGCGCAGCCAGCAGGTCGTCGTTGGGCCGCCGCCCGAGTGAATCAGGGTGGTCGGTGGTGAAGGTGATTTCTGGCAAGAGCGCGCCGAGGCCCAGCAACAGCCGCAGCACGGCGCCTGCGTTGCCCACCGCCAGCGTGTTCTCCGGCGGCGCGCTCAGGCGTCCACCCGTGCCGGTGATGCGTAGCGCCCAGTCACCATCATTTTGCGCTTCGGAGACCTCCGCGCCGAGCGCCCGCAACGCCTGAACCAGCACGACGGTATCGTCGCTCCCCGCGGGATTGCGCACCAGCGAGACGCCGTCCGCCAGCAGCGCCGCCAGCAGGTAGCGCAGGGTGTAATACTTCGCGCCCGGTAGTGACAGATGAACAGCATCCTCCCGCGATGTGCCGCCACGCACGAAGATACGCGCGGGAACATGCCAACTCAGCCCGGCGAGCGCCTCATCCTGATCGGCCATGACGATACCCATTTCGATGATGGTGATGATGGTATAGTACGGAACGGCGTCAGCCACATCATACTCAATGTCTGGGAGGCTGCGATGGACGCGATGGATGCGACAATTCTGAATGGCCGCGAGCTGGCCCGGCGCACGATGGACGATCTGCGGCGTGAGTCGGAGCGTTTCATCCAGGCGCATGACCGCCGCGCACTGTTGGTGCTGGTGGCGGTTGGCGAGAATCCCACGGCGCTGCTCTATGCGGAACAGGTGCGGCGGTCGTGCGCGCGAACGGGCGTGGATTGCCAGCTTGAGCAGTTCCCGGCGGAGATCGACGAGACGACGCTACGGCTGCGGGTGGCGGCTCTCGGCGCGCGCGGTGACGCCGACGGCGTGGTGTTGCTGCTGCCGCTGCCCGCGCATATCCGCCAGCGGATGGTGACGGAGGTGCTGCCGCCCGAGAAGGATGTGGACGGCCTGGGACCGCGCAACGCGGGCCACCTGATGCTCGGCTTCCCCAGCTTCGTGCCCAGCACCGCCGATGCCGCGCTCGCCTTGCTGCGCAATGCGGGTGTGGCGCTGCAAGGACAGAACGCGGTGGTGGTCGGCAGGAGCAATGTCGGCGGCAAGCCTGCGGGGCTGCTCTTTCTACGCGAGAACGCGACCGTCACCTTCTGCCACTCGCGCACGCCCAATCTGGCCGCCATCACCCGAACCGCCGATATCCTCTTCACCAGCGTTGGCCGCCCCAACTATCTGACGGCGGAGATGATACGTCCCGGCGCGGTGGTGCTGGACGCCGGGATGAACGCGGTGGATGGGAGCCTCGTCGGCGACGCGGACTACGAGAGCCTGCGCGCGGTGGCTGGCGCGCTGACGCCCGTCCCCGGCGGCCTCGGACCACTCACGCCGCTGATGCTGATCCGCCACACACTGCTCGGGCCGGACTGAAACCCTTAGCGAAGGTGTATTCGACGGCAACCGAGAACGACGATCTGGAAAAGTTCATCGCGGATTGCGCTGAGGAAGATCCCAATTTTCCTGCGATGGTCGAGGCTGCATTGCAGCGCCGTTTTTTGCGCGCAGACGAACATAGAAGGCTCATTGACATGACGATAGACGAAGCGTTTACTACGTTTCCCGCGCTGGCGACGCAGCGGTTGCGGCTGCGGAAGTACGAGCCGAGCGACGCCAGCGATTTGTATGCCATGCTCTCCGACGAGGAGACGATGCGCTACTATAGCAACGAGACGTTTCAGTCGCTTGCCGAGGTCGAGGCGTACATTATTCTGCGGCGGAACGACTACGTCCAGCGCAGGGAGATCCGCTGGGGCATCGCGCGACACGACGACAACCGCATCATCGGCTCCTGTGGCTTGCACCACTTCGATGAGGAATTCCACCGCGCCGAGACAGGCTATATCCTCAATCGCGCCTACTGGGGCCAGGGGTTAATGGCCGAGGCGCTCTCCGCCATCCTGACCTATGGATTCGCCGACATGGATCTGCACCGTATCGAGGCGGTCATCGACAGCGCCAACGTGCGCTCGAAGAACCTGCTGCTCAAGCTGGGCTTCCGGTACGAGGGCAACCTGCGCCAGCGCTTCCTCTTTCGCGGCGCGTTCGAGGATGAGCACTACTTTGGCCTGCTCCACGACGAGTGGCAGAGACTGCACCATTGACGCCGACTTACCGTGTGCTGCTCGGGCCAGATTGAAACCCTTCGGCGAAGATATATTCGATAACAACCGAGAACGATGCTCTGGGAAAGCTCATGGCGGAATGCGCCAGGGAGACAAGTAATCTTCCCGCTGTTTGGGCGGATTTCAGCGCCGCGCGGTTGCGCACAGACGAAATAGATGGCTACTTGGCATGACGATAGACGAGGCGTTTACCACCGTTCCAACACTCACCACCAAGCGCTTGCGGCTGCGAGAGATTCGGCCTGGTGACGCGGAAGCCATCTTCGCTACCGCCTCGGATGAGGAGGCGATGCGCTTCATTGGCCGCGAAATACATCAGACCATTGAGGATACGCGCGACTACATGCAACTCCAACAGTTGCGCTACGCTGAGCGTACAGTGATTCGCTGGGGCATTACATTGCGTGATGACGACCACGACCGGGTAATCGGCAGTTGCAGCCTGCACCACTTCGACGAGGGATACCATCGCGCCGAGGTTGGCTACGAGTTGAACCGAGCCTACTGGGGACAGGGCATCATGCCCGAGGCGGTCTCCGCCGTCCTGACCTACGGCTTTACCGAAATAGGACTGCACCGTATCGAGGCGGTCATAGACGACGCCAACGCGCGATCTAAAAGCCTGCTTTTTAAGCTGGGCTTCCAGTATGAGGGCAGCCTGCGCCAGCGCTTCGTCTCCCACAACGGCTTCGAGGACGAATATTACTATGGCCTGCTCCAACACGAGTGGCGCCCGTAGCGCTCAGGCGCTTTCAGCACGCGCATTCTCTTCTTGCTCCTCCTCCTGTGGCAGCGCGGATGGGCCGATGGCGCGGTGTTGCAGCGGCGAGGCGAGCACAATCGACGTGTTCGGCCAGCCATAGGGCATGAGCCGGGCAATCACCGATTGCAGGTGCGAGACCGAGGAGACGACGACGGTCAGCGACATGCAATCATCGCCGGTGATGTCGTGGCATTCGATGATCTCCGGGCAGTCCTCGATGACGGCCATGATGCGCTCGTGGGTCACATTCGCCCCCTTGAAGCGAATAATCGCGGTGAGCGAGAGGCCCAATTTCGCCGGATTCACCGTCGCGTGATAACCCGTGATGATCCCCGCCGCCTCCAGCCGCCGGATGCGGTCGGCTACCGCTGGCGGCGTCAGCCCCACGCGCCGCCCTAGGTCCGCATACGAGCTGCGCGCGTTCTCCTGGAGCGCGCAGAGCAGCGCCCACCCCGTCTCGTCAAGCAACCTCTCGGGATCGTTAGTCATATGGGCAATCTCCCTTTCGTTTGCGCACCAATCGCCATATTTGCTTTGGAAATCCCATTCACTTGCCGCGCATACTTTTCTATCATATCATCGCGCAACTACCGCCAGCTAGCGCTGGTTTCTCTAGGCAAGGAGTGAATAAAATCAATGGCGACCACCACCGCACCCGGCGTATCCCTGCGGAAGCACCTCTCGCTGACCGACGGATTCGTCCTCTATACTAGCGCCGTCCTGGGGCAGAGCCTGATCGTGCTGCCCTCCATCGCCGCGCGACATGCCGGGCCGTGGTCCATCCTCGTCTGGGCCGCGCTGGCCGTCGTCTCCTATCCGCTGGCGCGCATCATGGCGGAGTTGGGCGCGCGCTATCCCTCGGCGGGCGGCGTCATCGCGTTCATCGGGCAGGGACTGGGCCAGCCTATCGCCTGGCTGACGGGCGCGCTCTATCTCACCGCCATCGCGGTGGGCGGACCGGCGGCGGCGCTCATCTTCTCTGAGTATGTGGCGAAACTCGTACCACTGCGCGGCCACTGGAACTTCGTCGTCGCGGCGGGGCTGCTTGCCCTGCTCGTGCTGGGCAACTGCTTCGACGTCTCGCGGATCATGCGCCTCCAGCGTTGGGGCTTCTTCGTCTGCCTCGCCGCCATCACCGTCACGATGCTGCTGGCGCTACCACACGTCACCACAGCCCGGCTGACCGATGTCAACGGCTATAATCTCGCGGGCGTCGCCTCCACGGCGCTCATCTGCTTCTTCGCCTTTGTTGGCTGGGAGAACGCCGCCTTCTCCGGCGAGGAGTTCGCCGACCCGCGCACGCTGGTCAAGGCGCTGGGGCTGGCGGTCGCCGTGGTGGGCGCGCTCTTCGTGCTGCTGGGCGTGACCGTCGTCGGCAGCCTGGCGCGCTCAGTCATCGCGACGAGTGACGCCTCGCTGGCGGACCTGGCGCGCCTCTCGCTGGGGCTGGCGGCCACCCGTCTCGCGGCGGCGATTGCGCTGGCGCTGATGCTGCTGTTCATGTTCACCTGGGCGCGGAGCGCGTCACGCCTGATCTATGCCCTGGCGCGTGATGGACTGCTGCCGTCCTCGCTGACGCGCATCGACGGTGCGACCGGCTCGCCGCGCCGTGCGGCGCTCGCGCTTGCCATCGTCTGGGGAGTAGCGTTGGCCATCCAGTTCCTGCTCGCCATCCCCATCGAGACCTACATCCAGCTTTCCAGCGCCATCTTCCTCGTATGCTGGTCTATCATCATGTGGGCCGGGAAGGTCTTGCTGTTCCCCCAGGGCTTCCGCGCCGCCCGCGTCGCCCGCGCCTCCAAGGCGTCTGCGGCATCCGACGTATCAGCCGACGTATCAGCACCAGCAGCATCCACACCAGCGTCAGCAGCATCCGAGACGGCCAACGCCAGCGGCAACTCATAGCGCAGTCTGTCCGCACCCTTGACATACGCGCGCCCTGGCGCTTTCTTCTCCTGCTTGTCACGGGGGATGACCACGATATGGACGCCTAACGCGCGGAGCACCGTCCGTTGGGCCTCTTTGTCCGCCTCGGCAAAAGTGAGCGCCTCTGCCGCCTCGGCCTTGCTGAACCACTGCGGCTCACGCTTGCTATCGTCTGACGGGATGATAACCAGCCCGCCCATGATATCCTGGGCGAGTGACGCGCCCGCTGTGCGCTCGGCCTCGCGCGGGCGCGCACGCGCCGCCTGCACGACGGTGGCGAGGGTGCGCGCCAGCGACTGGATATGCGCGTCCACCCCGCGCAGCTTGTCCACCCACTCGGCCTGTTTGGCGCGCGTCTTCTGGAGTTCCGTGAAGGTGTGGGCGAAATGCGCCACATCGGCCTCGGTCAGCACCTCGGCCAGTTTCCGATGCGCCGCCAGCGTGGCGTCGGTCTTGGCTAAATCCGCCAGCGCCACGGTTAACTCAGCGTCTGTCTCATCCTCACGCTCGGCAAGGCGCGCAAAGGCCGCATCGGCCTCGCCGGGGGTATAGAGCAGCGCCACCGTGCGCTCGACAGCATAGGCGTCCGCCGTCTTGACCAGCGCCGAGAGGGTGTGGCGCTTGGGATGGCCCTTGGCATAGGTCGCCCCACTGGCGCAGACGTAGGCATCGGCCTTGCTGCCGTCTTTGCGCCGACGCGGGAACATCTGCTTGCCACAGACGCCGCAGCGAATCAGGCCACCTACGAGCAGGAACTCATCCGGTGACCACGTGCGCGGGAAGCGCTTGGTGGGGGTGCCGTCGTGCGTAGTGTCACGGTAGTGCCGCCGGTTGGCTTTGGCGCGCAGGTACGCATGCACGCGCGCCGCCTTCTCCGCGCTGATGAGCGGCAGCACACTCTCGACGCTGAGTTTGATGCGTTCCGCCTTGGGCCGTGCGCGCTGCCGCCGTTCGATGTCAAGCTCGCCGGTCTGCGCATCCGTGACCCGCACATCGACGGTGACGCGCTTGAACGCTTCGGCCTCGCCCCAGTAGTAGCCCTGCTGCAAGAGATGGCGCAGCGTGTTGGCTGACCAGCCGCCCATGATACCCATGGGGCTGGACCAGCGCTGCACCAGATTGAGCCAGTTGACGCACGCCGTGAGCGAGTGTTCCTCATCCGGCGTATCGAGATAGTGCCAGATAGCGCGCAGGCGTGGCGCTTCGGTGGCATCCGGCGCGAGGCGCACCTTGCGCACCTTGCTGGCACCTGTGAGGACGGTGGTGCTCGCTTCCTCGACCCACTCGTAGCCGTAGGCTGGCTTCCTGCCGACCGGGGGCATGCCCTTCAAGACGCGCATCTGGTTGCCCTGCATCGTGCGCTCTCTGGTCTTCAACCGCTCCATCTCGTTGAAGGAGCCGACCATCGCCAGCATGCCGACGCCCATCGGTTTGTGCCAGTCGATGGCGGCTTCCTGCTTGTCGGTGCTCAATACGTCCACGCCCGCTGAGAGCGCGCGGCTGATGAAATGCATCCAGTCGGTGGTGTTACGCGCGATACGCGAGTACTCCCAGACGATGAGCGCATCAAACTCATGGCGCAGCGCCGCGCGTTGCACCGCGCGCCACGTGGGGCGTTTCTTCATGCTGGCGGCGGGCTTAATCTCGACCGCCGTATGGAGAATTGTCAAGCCTTCGGCTTCGGCCAGCGCGCGGCACAGCCGCTCTTGATTGTCCGGGTTGTGGCCTGCGGCGCTGGCGTCTTTACTCTCGCGGATATAGACCCAGGCGGTGCGGACGGGTGTGGTTGCTGTTGCCATGAAGGTTGCCCCCTTAGCTGCTAGCTGAATAGGGGCGCTGAGTGGGGTGTGGTACGATACGTACCAAGCCCGCCGCTGCGAAGCTCAGCGCCGTGGCCCAGACATCCGTCAGTGCTTCCAACACTGGCGGGTGTCGAACGTTATACCCCATTATCGCACACCGCAAGGCCAGGAAACAAGGGGCGCGACGCTTTGCAAGAATGCCCTCGCCAAACTGCAAACCGTTTGTGCAAATTCACTTGCAAATACTAACATTGGCCGTTCCATAGACCGCCATCGCGTATACGTCGCGTATACGTCGCATGTACGTCGCGTAGGCGTCGCGTATACGCCGCGTGTGCGTCGCGCAAAGTAGACCGCCCTACATCCTACACATAACAGCTACTAACTACGTTAGTAACTCATATATAGGTGCCAAGGTTATCCTCTCTATGCTCTAAGTCGCTGGTTGGTCAGGTTGGGGCAGTGGGGGCGTCAAGTGGCAGGGAGCGGCGCTCGCCCAGCGTGCCCAATAGCGCTGGAGCCGAGCCCACGGACACAGCCATGCCCGGACCCGCCGTCACGCCTGATTCCAGACCACACGACTTCCCGCGGCGACGCTCGCGCCCGGCTCCACGGACGCGGTGTCGCTCACTGGTTCCGCTTTTTCCCCCAGCCGCCATCTCCTGCTGAGAGAGTGGCGGCGCGCCAACCAAGAGGCTGAAGGTGTAGGCGAGCATCACCAGTTGCCAATAGCGCACAATCGCGTGTTCAGGCCGCAGCTGGTAATCGGCCCAGCCCAACTCATGTTTGGCGGGTTTGTAGGAGTGCTCGATCCAATCCCGCAAGCGGTACAGCTCGTAGACCTGTTCGGCACTGAGCTGGGCGAGGGGGAATGTGGTCGCTAGATACCAAGTGGACTCGGGCTTGAGGCGCTTGGGATCAAGGGTGGCAGCGATGAGGCGGACGCCTCTGGTCGGCCCGTACGTCGTCCCCACCTCCAGTTCTGCGATGTAGCGGACGAGTTCCTTGCCGTGGCTATCGAAGCGCATCGTGCGTTGCCAGGCGTCTAGGGGCCGCCGCGCGGCGGCTTCGGCTGGGGTGAAGGCGGGCGGGTGGTCCGGATCGTCGACGAATTGCCAGGTGCCGTGGGACGGCTTGAGTCCCATGATGGAGGGGATCTGGGCCGCAAACAGCTTGGCTTCCAGGTCGGCATTCTCGCCGTAAATCGAGTCAGCGACGACGAGACGAAACGGGATCCCGGCGGCACGCGCCTCCTCGATGAGTTGCCACGCCAGGGCCGGTTTGGTGTGAAAGTCGGGATCTTTCCTGCCTTTGGGCAGTCGAATGGCCGGACGATACGGTTTGACCCCGAGCGGCACATGCCGACTGCCGTCCGCCCAATGGCTCGTCACTGCCACCACCCCATTGGCAACGTGCCCCAGCTTGCCCAAATACTGTTGGGCCGCCAGCTCGATGCGGTGGCCCCGCTTGGGATCGCCCGTCTCATCCACGATGAGCGCCCCGCCCGCATGCGGTCCCAGATACGGGTGCGCTTGCCAGCGCTCCAGTCGCCGCCGATTGAGCGCTTCCGCGTCTTGAGCGCTTCCGCGTCTTGAGCGCTTCCGCGTCTTGAGCGCTTCCGCGTCTTGAGCGCTTCCGCGTCTTGAGCGCTTCCGCGTCCCAGGGCGCGTCGTGCATGAAGTGGTGCAGGGCCTGTCGATTCGCTGCAGGCACGATCGTCCCCAGTTCGACGAGCGTCTTGTTATGCTCGCGCGGCAAGAGCAGGCCGATGAGATACTGCCGCAGGGCCGTGCGCTCCTCCTAGCGCGCGAACAGGTCGTCAAACACGGCACAAAACTGGTCAATCGCCTCCGTGGTGGGTGCGGTCGGCTTGCGCTTGGTCGCCATGGCATCGCTCCATCCCCTCGGTGGGGTCTCGCCTGCAAGCCCGCAAATCTGCTCCCTCCCGCCAAGCGTCGCACAATTCATACCCAAACCTAACCAACCAGCGACTAAGTGGTTCATTCGTTAAATGCGGAGCACTTTGGTCACGAAGGACACCGCGCGAGCGGAACGGAGCGGACGATGGCGGCGGCGCTGGCCCCAGACGAAGGGATGTTTCTGTGCTTGCCAGTACGCAGTAGCGGCGCCAATCGCGGCGACGACCTCCTCCCAGGTTTCGAAGCGGCGGCCCTTGAGCGCCAGCGAGCGTAAGACCTTGCACCAGGGTTCAATTAAGTTGAGGTACGCCGCATACTTGGGTTGGTAGACGAACTCCCAGCGGGGATGATGAATCTGGAACAACAGCAGATCATGGCAATGATGCATGTCGAGGTTGTCCAGGATCGCGGAGATGCGGTGCTTCTCCGCTGGAATCTGGTCATCGACCCAACTGAGGAAATCAATAAAATGCGTCTTGATCCGGCGCGGATAGCACTGCGTCCAGCAGTCGCCCGTCGTTTCCCACAGTGCCCCAAAGACGTAGCCCTTGGCGCGGCGTCCATAGTCAATCTCTTGCTTCGCGCGCTGGGCAGGACGCGCTTGCACATCCACGGCTTCCTGCCCAGGATAGCTCTTCGCCGCCACTGGCCCCATTTCGTCGATGTTCAGGATGACGCTGTCTGCGGATGGGTTCGCGCGGAGCGCTTCGATGCGCCCCTTTTTTCGGCGAACGCGGGATCGAGTCGCTCGCCAAACCAGGTTTCCTGCCGACGCCAGCGTAGTCCTTCCTCCTGCAAGATCTCGAAGATGCGCGTCTTCTTCAACGGGAGACCCACGACTTCATGCAGGTAGGTGGCGAGCCGCTCGAAGGTCCAACTGCCGAACGGTAAACCCAGGTCACTCGGTCGTGTCCGCGCCGTCGCCACCACGTGTGCCCGGTTCTCGGGCGTATACCGGGACGGTGCGCCTGAGCGCGGCGCGTCGTTCAACCCGGCGAGTCCCTGCACACTGAAGCGCTTGAACCATTTGCGGACCACATTCGTGCCACAGCCCAGTTCGTCGGCAATCTGGGAGATGGTCTTGTCCTGGCTGGCAAGGTGGATGATCTGTGCGCGACGCACCAACCGGATGGAGGCGGTCTGCGACCGCGCCAGTTTGCCAATGACACGTGCTTCCTCCTCGGTCATCGCACGCAATCGCAAGGGAGGATACATCACTGCCTCCTGTCTGTTTGGCTGGGTTGCTCCTCTTTATCTTAGCATACATTTAACGAATGAACCACTAAGAGAGCATTACAAGTAATAACTACGTAGAGGCTATAAGAGAAGAAGAACGTGGTGATTCCCGGAGCAGGGCCAGCCCAGAGTTTGTCAACGAACTCTTGCGCTTGGAAACAGACCTCTCGCCGGTACGCGATATCGTCAAGATTCGCACCACGGGTGGCCCTGGCATCCGCCAGGATGCACCAGTTCACCGAATTATTCGGTAAACTATTCTTTGAGTTTGTCGAAGTATTCCCACGCAGGCAGGGACAGGCTAGTACCCTGTGGAAAATCCACAGGGTCAAGTCCGAAGTCAGGCTCTCCCGCAGATTTGGTGAAGCCCGCTTGGTGAACGCGAGACTGCATCTGGTGGGAGTGGCAAACCTCAGCAGTAACGCTTGCTTTTGAGACGCGTCGGGATGAGCGCTGCTGTTCTACCAAGCAGCCATCACCAAAAGTGCGGGAGAGCCCGAAGTCATCTGTAAATTGGGGTCCCTGGTAGACCCTGGGAATCAGGCGGATTGGGACATCGGGGCCTCCTGGAAGAGCGGAGTCTGTATCGGTTGACTGGCGTGCCACTGCCAGTAGGCGGTCATGTCGAAGTAGCGCTTACCGGTCGTCCAGACCTCGTCCTGCTCCATGAGCAGCGCGCCGACGAGGCAGATCACCGCGTCGCGGTTAGGGAAGATGCGGATGACGCGCTCGCGGCGGCGGATCTCCTCGTTCAGTCGCTCGACGCCATTGGTCGTGCGCAGGCGCTTGCGGTAGGGCGCAGGCAGCGCGAGCACGGCAGTGGAGTGGCGTCGTCAAAGCCGCGCTCCAACGTGGCGACCGCGGCGGGCGCTTTCGTCTGGTAGTCGCTCACGAAGCTGGCCAACAAGGTACGCGCCGTGGCCTCATCGGGGGCGTCGAAGATCGGGCGCACCCGGGCGTGGATCTCGTCCTGGAGCGCTTTGGGGGTCGCATCGGCGCTATTGGCCGACAGATGGGTCTGGCAGCGTTGCCAGGACGCGCAAATGCATCGGCAGCCGCCAAAAATAGCGCCGAAGCGACCTCATGGACACTCTCCTTGCGGGGTAGGCGGCTATGCCGTGCCGCACATACGACATGCAGCGAGTTCTCGATGGGCGTAGTGTAGCACGCAGCACGGTAGCTGAGCAAACAGGGACTGAAACGAACGAGAAAGGAGAATCATGTGACCATAGAACAAGCCCAACGCCTTGTCTGGCTGATTGACGAGCAGCGGCGCTGTTTGAAGCGGGCGAACTCACTGCAACGGCGGGTGTTAAAGCTTCTGGCCGATGCAACTGACGATTCGACCCTAGTGACGACAACCCTGACCTATCTTGAGAGTGTGCTGGAAGCATACCTGCGCGATGCCAGTGTCGCTTCCCTAACGCTCGCACAGTGTGAACGCGGCGAGCCTATAAACGACGAAGACGATGACGCATACGACCGTGGAACTGACTGATTCATGAAAGAGCGAAGCGATGACTACTACTGAGAATGATGCTGCGCGTAGGCCCAGGCGTAAGCCGCGCACATATGCGCAGGTGCGCGCCGACGAACAGGCCGCGTGGGACGCACTCACGGCTGCCGAAGAGAGCAAACGGCTGCTCCAAGACAAAGCCGAGCATGAGACGGCCAACGCCGCATGTGCCGCGCGTGACGCCGCGTTAGCAGAGCAGGTGGCGCGGCTCAACGCGGCAACTGCAACGCTGCTCGCGCTAGCGCTGCACATTGAGCAGGCGTCACTCGATGAAGCGGATGACAGCGATATCGACAGCGATATCGAGATTGAACAAGACTGCGCCGATTAACCCACTACCTCAACAATAATCCAATAAGCAAACTATCTTCTCTAAACACTATCTTGCAAAGGACGCTTCTTCAATGACGACCAAACTGCATACTATCGACCCCGACGACCTCACGAACGACCTCAAGCGTGCGTGGCACGAGTTGGAGCGGCTGGCTGTGCGCGACAAGAGCGAAGCCGAGCGCGATAGCTCCGGCCAGATGACGACCGAAACCAAGAACGCGCTGGGTGAGGTCAACGACCGCATCAGCGTGCTAGAAGCGCAACTCGCCCGCGCCAGCGCGCCTGCTGGGACATTGGCCCCCCGCTATGAACTGCTGGGCGAGCTGACCCTCAACGGCGTGACCTACCAGTACCAGAAGCAGACGCCAGAGCACCTGCGCTTTGTACGCGCGTTGCGCGGCGGGCTGGCCAGTATCCCAGAGCCGATGCGCGATAGCATCCCGATGGCCGACGATGCCTGGATGCAGAGCCATAAAGCGATGACCCAGGCGGATGACACCACAGGCGGCTACGGCGCATCACCGGAGTTTGCCAACGATATCCTGCGCGCCATGCAGAATGCCTCTCCGGTGCGGCAAGTGGTGACCGTGCATACGACCGGCGGACGTGGCTTCCTCCAGCCCGTACGCACGGGCATCCAGACCGCTGTGCGTGTCGGTGAGACAGCCACCCGCGTCATCACCAGCGGCGATATGACCTTCAAGCTGGAGCAGGTGCCTTTCCACGAGATGTACGCCTTCACCAAGATAAGCCGGGCCAATCTGGCCGATAGCCAGTATCCGCTCGATGCCGAACTCGTCAGCGGTGCCGCCGCGTCGTTTGCCTTGCTGGAAGGCACCGAGTTTATCACGGGCGATGGCAATGGCAAGTTTATGGGCCTCAATAACGCGGGCAACATTCCAGCGGCCAACCTGATAACCTGCGGTGATTCTAGCGGTCACCTCGTGGCCACCGACGATATCATCAAGCTCTGCTACAAGAGCATCGCCGCGCCCTACATCGCAGGCGCACGTCTGCTCGTCAACCCCAAAATGCTGGGCACACTGCGGGCGCTGAAGGCGGCATCGGGCACGAGCTATCTGGCTCCAGTGATGGTTAGCCCCAACACCTTCATGGGTATCCCGGTCAGCCTCATGCCTGACCTCGCAGACAATGCAACACCGGCTGCTGGCAACGTGGTGGCCTACTTCTTAAACCCCCTTGCTTATGCCGTGGTTGTCCGCCAGGACGTGGTGGTGCAGCGCGCGGTGCAGCAATACGCGGAACAAGGTTTCGTCGGCTATTACATTTTCAGCCGCACAGGCGGGCAGGTGGTTCTTGGGGACGCGGTTGCTCGTTTGACAACAGCCTAATCGACCCGCAAGCACACCGTAAGGAAGCACAGAACAACTCCATGAACAACTATGCAGACTATCTGCTCTACGACGAAGATGATGAAGATGACGAATGGGCCGCGCTTGCGGCCCTTATTCAGCGCGAATTGGTCAAACTGCACCTCACCGAGCTAGAGATAGCCGTCCGCAACGCGGGCGAGCAACCCATATCCACTGACTGGAAGCGCCTGCCGCCTGTGCAGGGCGAGGTCACCGCGACTGTTGACTTGGCGCTGGAGGTGAAAGCCGCCGCGCAGTCTGACGACGGCCAGACCGGCGTCATCGACGGCTACCTGTCCACTTGGGACATTGACCTGGGCAAAGACCAGATTGAGAAGGGCGCGTTTCGCACTACGTTGGCCCAGGCGAAGGACTTCGCCGCCAAGCATGGCGCGGCGGCGCTCTATCCGCTCTTGTGGCAACACCAGAAAGACGAGCCGATTGGCGGCATCGTCAGCGCGCATGAGGACTTTAAGGGACTGCGCATCAAGACGCACATCAATCTGGCATCGAGCGCGGCAGGCAAGCCTATCACGGCCTGAAGCACGGCTATTTGAGCTTCAGCATCGGCTATCGCCCGGTGAAGTATGATTGGCAGGGCGGCATCCGCCATCTCAACGAGATTGCCCTCGCTGAAGGCTCTGCCGTGACATATCCGATGAATTTAGAGGCTAGGGCAACGCCCAATGGCAAAGGGAGCGCAACATGACGCCGACCGAAGCGAGCCAACTGAAATGGGGTGATGTGGTGCTCTGCCACGCGGAGTTGTACCGTTTCGCCCAGGTGCTGCGCGGCGGGATGCTGATTCACCTCATTGGGCACACGCACGATGCGACTGTGCCCGTGCGCCAAGTGGAACTTATCTGGCGCGCAGCGGAAATCCCGCCCGGCACGCAGTTGGGCCACGTGACCGCCGAGGAACTGGCCCGGATAGATGCGCTCATCAGCGCGCGCAAGGCCGCCGAGACGCGCAAGGAGACACGCTAGCCATGTCCATGACGCCAGCGGCAGCGCTGACGCTGCGCCACATGGACGTGGTGTATTGCCACGACAACCACACCGTGAACCGCGTAGACCGCGTGAGCCAGGACAAACGCACGGGCCGCGTCACGGTCACGCTGATAGGCCGCTACGGCTCCTGGCACCGCGCGCCCTGCGGCCTGAGTTTAGTCTATCGCGCCGAGGCGATTCCGCCCGGTGTGTATGTCCATCTAGGGCATCTGCGTCCCGCCGAAGCTGTGGTGCTCCAACAGGCCATCATCGAGCGCCAGCGTGAGCAGGAACAACAAGAACAATCGGAAGGAAAGGAAAGGTGATAACCTTGGCACGCAATAAATCCAGCACCGCACACAGCAGCGCCGCCAACGGCACTGCCTATGCTGGTGCGTATGACCTGGATGCCACGGTCGATAAGCGACTGCTTGACCTCCAAAAGTAGATGGCAGCTTTGGCCTGTGACCCTCCAGCGCCGACGATGAACAGAATGGCGAGGACGACGCATGGTACAAGGATAGTGTAGCGAACCACGAGAAGACTTCTGAACACCTTGTCTCTTAGGAGGTCAGGCGGCTTCGGATTGCGTGGATAGATGGCTTTGCATTTTGGACACTGGAGCTTGCCGCGTCTTGCTACTTGTAACAGCAGGCGGCAGTCAGGGCAGAGCCGAGGTGCATTGGTCGTAGAGCGTCCTGTGGTGGTCATCGTGAAGCTACCGCCGCTTCCTCATAAGGCACACATGTCATCAGCGGCTCCCGAATACCACCAAAATCCTGCGTGCAAGAACCAAGCGTATCACACATAATCGAGGCTCGCCACCTCGCTGGTATTCACGGGGTGACACCCGGACTAATGTCCCACTGCGATGCTTTTGCGGGGCTTGAATTCCGGGCTGAGCGCCTACACCAAAAGTCGTAGACGCTGCCACAGCCAAATCCTGCCATGGCAACAAAAACGGATGGGAGGGGACTACCCCCCACCCGTAGATTTGCCTCTCAACGCGAAATCACGACATCTTAGTAGAGGACTAAACGATGCTAGGCCACGCGCACCGTCCAGCCGCTGGCTGCCCGCGCTGGTGATATCGACGCTTGCCATTCTGGCGCTGGTCGTGGCGGGATTCCATAGCCTGTGGTACGCGCTGGCGATCACGGCGCTCTTTGCGGCAGCGATGGCCCTGCGGCATGCGCGGCGGAAACACCTTGCAACGCAACGCGAGGCCCAGCAAGATGCGGCATAGCTATCCGTCTCGGCCTTGAAAGGCCGAAGTAAGGGAGCAGAGGGCTTGAAAGCCCAAGATAGTCGCCGGGCGCGTCGGTCGTTTATGGCCGAGGGCGTCGGCGGGTGAGCCAGGTGACGGCGCCGCTGGCAATCTCTGGCGGAACGGTGTGCGGGCCGTCGAATTCGTGGTAGTCCACGTCGTAGCCCGCATGTTGCAAGGCGCGGACAACCCGACGGCCACAGCGGTCGATGGGGAGAATCTGGTCGTGGACGCCATGCGCGACGAAGATATGGGGCTGGCCACGCCGCTCCATGGGAGCCATGAAGCCAGGCGAGAAGGCGATGATGTGGCTGAAGAGATCGCCGTTGGTCATCCCCAGCGAGAGAGCGTACGACGCGCCATCGGAGAAGCCGCCGATGGCGCGGCGTGTCGGGTCCACAGCATAGCGCGCGAAGGTATGGGCCAGCGCGCGCTCGATGAAGGCGACATCGGGGCCGAAGCCGCCCATGATGACATCCCAGGTGAACTGGCGGGCATCGGGGGCTAGCAGCAGCAGTCCCGCCGCATCGGCCCATGGCAGCATCGGCGCCAGCACGGTATTCGCGGCGTGGCTGGCTCCGTGCAGCAGCAGCGCAAAGGGGGCAGGGCGCGTCGCATCATACCCGGCGGGCACGTAGAAGAGGCCATCACGTTCATCCGCGCCAGCAAGTCCAAGCGCGTGCAGTCCGGGCGCGGCTGGCGACTCGCGCGGCGGGAGTGGGCGCGCGAGGAGACGCCCCAGACTGGCGTCATCGGTTGGTGGCACGTTCTCGGTCATAGCCGCCGCTCCTCAATGAAGACTCGCCCACGCTGGCACGGGGTACGAAAGGGAAATGCCCCTTCCCCATGCAGGAGAAGAGGCATATTCTACCACGCGCCTGGCAACGGCGATCAGTCTATGTCGTAGACATCGATCGCGCCATCGGAGCCAGCCCAGACGATGCTCGAATCGCACGCCTCGACCCACGCCGCCGACCGCACCAGCGCGTCAACCGCGCTCGATTGGTGGGTGCGCGCGTCCCATGCGTGCATCGCGCCACCCGCGCGCCACAGCACCGTCTCTCCGGCGACACGGACACTCTCGCTATCAACCGACTGCGCGATGGTCCACTGCTGCTGGCTGCCAGAGAGCGTCTCCGCCTCAAGCGTGCCTGGCTGCCCCTCAACCCAGATGAGCAACCCATTGGCGATGTGCGGGGCGAAGGCGGTATCATCCGCGCTCATCTGATGCGCCTGGCCCGAAGCGTTACGCGACCAGATCAGACTGTGCTGGCCAGAGGTGTCCTGCCACCGCTCCGCCCAGTAGATATTTGCGTTATCTGCCGAGGGGTCGACCAGCGCATGCCCCTGCACCGCTGTCTCCGCGATGGTGACCGGCGCGGCATTCGTCGCGGGCAGCGCAAACTGCAGCACCTCGCTCCCGCCCGCGTTCGTCGTGACGGCGACCAGCGCCATATGCGCATTCGCCCAGACACCGTTGAGCGCCGCTGGGGCATCGGCAGAGGTATCGCTCTTCACCAGCGCTATCGCGGCGCCGGCGCTATCGCCAGGGCGCCCGGCGTAGAGCGTCCAGGATGAGTTGTCGCCCGCAGTCCAGAAGACCCAGTCATTCGTCACGGCGCGCAGCATCACCGGAGCAGCGGCAGAGCCATGCGTCAGCGGCGCAATGGCTTTGGTCTGCCGGTTCTCAGCGTAGAGCGTCGTCGCGCCCGCCGTATCGGAGGCGCTATAGACCAGCCACTTCGTCGTCGCCAGCGCGCGTGTAATCGCGTGCGCGCGGGCATCGGGCATATATCGGGCGACCGAAGGCTTCGCGTTCTGACCATTGCCACCATTGCCGCTATGCGCCGCGCCCAGGCTCGTCGCGAGTGAGGCGAGGCCGGAATGCGGCAAGACCTGGATCGAGAGCACGCCTAGCAAGACCACCGCGGCAGCGGCAATCAGCGCAATCCGCGGATTCAGCCGCATCGTGCGGCGCTTGCGGGCCGCGGCCAGACTGATCGGCTGGCGCGCCGACGTGATCACTGGCAGCTCCGGCGATGTATCCGCCTCGGTGAATGCGGCAACGGCGGATCCCATCCGCTGCTCATCGGCGCGAATCGCGGCGAAGACCGCCTCGCGGAATCCCGGCGGCGGCGTGATCGAGGGCAGCTGGCGGACCGACTCACCCACACTGCGATAGGAGAACTCGATTTTGCGACAGGCGGAGCAGGTGTTCAGATGCTGGCCAAGCGCGGCCCGGTCGCGTGGAGCCCAGTCATCCCGGCGGTACGCGGCGAGCAACCGATGCGCCCGCCTGCACGTCATTGTCCGCTGACCTCCTGTCGGTACAGGGTGATGAACCGCTCGCGCGCGCGCATGAGGCGCATTTTCACGGCTGATGGACTGACGTTGAGTACTTCGGCGATTTCCGCGCATGAGAAACCTTCGTGTTCGTATAACAAGAGACATGCGGCGTACTTCGGCGGAAGCCGCTTGAGCACGCTTTCTACAATTTCCCGGTCGGCGACATGCTGTTCAAAGCGTCCGCCGTCATAGCCAGCCGAGAAGGCATTGGCAGCGCTGGCAAGGGCGTCTTCCGATGGCCCCTGCTGGTTGTTGCCAGTACCCTCCATCCCCGGCATTCCGGCGCCGCACCCCGCGATCTTCATTGAAGAGCGAGAGCGGCAGCCAGGAGATCAACCGCCGCCGTCGCAGCGCATCGGTCGCCGTATTCGAGGCGATACGATAGAGCCACGACGAGAGCGCCGCCGCCTGGATGGTCGTCCCCGATGAGAGCGCGCGATACGCTTTGACGAAAACGTCCTGCGTCAGGTCGCACGCCTGCTCGCGGTTGCCCACCAGCCGGAAGACGAAGTTGATCAGCGGCGTCTGGAAGCGCGCGAAGATGTCCTCGAAGTCCGCAATCGTGACAACGGGACCAGCCTCCGCCGCCTCATGTGGCGCGACTGACGCGACCGGCTCCCCAATCGCTTCAACGCGACCGGCATGCTCCGGCGCCACCTCGCCAGCGGGTACCGCCGGTTCGAGCAACGTCTCGACCACCGCCTTGCGGGCAGGTGGATTCGAGCGCGTCTTCCGTGTTGGCGCCTGTACCGGCGCGTCACTCGGACGCTTGGTGCTCTTGCTGGCTCGCCGACGCGGCTGCCCAGAGCCATTCGAGTTGTAGGGACGAACAGACGGGTCCATTGGTTACACCCAGTAAGCGTTCAGAGAAACATCAAGCGGGTCGAGCGGGAGAACCACCGGGATTGTACAGAAATGTTCGCAATAGTACCACCCGTGCTCGCGATTCGTAGGTCGCAATGTTCGCGCCGCCCTTCAGGCATGCGTTCGGAAACCGACAGCATGCTCTAGCAACAGCATACCAGCATTATTGAGTGGGGTGGTCGGAAATGGCCAAGATGGCACAGTCCGTTTGGCTCATCTGGTAGTCTGCATCGTTGACCGTCCGATACGCAAGCGCAGGATCGAGGCCAGCTACCCAAATAGCTCTTGTCATGATATTCTTCATGTACTATACTTTTTGAAGTAAGGAGATCATTCTTATTCTTCATGATGGAATATCGCAACAATATTGCCTGAAAGGTCCAGCAGTCTCGATGATCCAATCCAACCCCGAGGCAGATACAGATTCCAACGACAAATCCCGCCGCCATTACGATGTATTCGACAACCTGGTGTGGCGATTGCCGCCGGGCCAAACGTGTATTCGCCGATTTCGGCGTCCCCTATCGTCGAAGTCAACATCGAAGACGACGAAGACGCGGCTGAACTGGTGCAGACCTTGAATAACGGCATGCGCAGCGTTCCCACTATCGTTTTCCCGGATGGTAGTGTGCTCGTCGAGCCATCCAACGCCGCCCTCGCCGCCGTGCTGGCGCGCTACGCGACCGCCGCGAACTGGCGTCCCGCCAGAATCCTCCCGGCATGATGAGACAATAGTCGGCGTTTGTCGCCGACCGCGCTCCTCCGTGGCATTGACGGATGCGCCGGCGCTATACCCTTCAAGGGATGATATTGCGGCGCGACAAATAGTCGGGTCGGGGAGCTAACGGCACATTGTCTGCAACATGGGCCTTGCGCGAGCCGTAGTTTCTGCTGAAAGGTGTGCGATTTGCCAGGCAGGGGGTGAGTCTGGCCCAACATCAGGGAGCAGCGGCGGATGTTGACACTCCACACAGGCCGGGGCCCGATGGATTCTCAGGATACGCACATGGCAACCCATCACGTTGACTCCTGAAGGGTCTGCCCAGCCCGATGAGGCGTTGACTGCATCGCCAGGCGAGCTAGGCTCTACAACAAAACTCTGGCTCAAGCGCAGCGCACCACGTCCAAGATACGTTAGTGCTTTTACCCAGGCAAACGATTTAGCCTGGAACCGCCAAACACTATTCAATTGGTGAGGTGCTAAATGCCTATAGATAGATTCTCGCACAACAGGGAGGAATCAGCAATGGACCAGGAAGAAGGGGCTCAAGCCGAAAAGCGCCTATCCGCCTGGGTTGAACCCCAGCGGCTTGCGGCGGGCTAAAGCCCATGAATGTCAAATGCCAGCATTGCGGTACACCGAATCGCTCTGACGCGACGTACTGCAACTCATGCGGCTATGCACTCAAAGGCGCAACGGTCATCCACCCCGCTGCGAGCGCTGCACGTGGCCCAACCGCCGCTCCCTTCACCCCACTGGGCGGCTCCCTGCGCAGTCGCGCCTGGCTGGCGTCTACGTCATCGCCGCGCCGTTGGCCAGGGGGGCATGGCCGCCGTCTATCAGGCGACCGATATCCGCAACAAGCCCGCAGGTGGCCATCAAGGAGATGAGCCAGGATAGCCTGGCGCCCTCCGAGCTACAAGAGGCGCTCGACGGCTTCGTGCAGGAAGCCGAACTGCTGATGGGCCTGCGCCATAAAGGGCTGCCGCGCGTCTCAGGCCATTTCTCCGAAGGCTCGCGCCACTACCTCGTCATGGAATACATCGAGGGGAAAACGCTGGAGCAGCGGCAGACGGCCGCCGGTGGCAAGGGACTGCCAGAGCGCGATGTGCTGGCATGGGCCGATCAGATCTGCGATGTGCTGACCTATCTGCACAATCGCCGCCCGCCCATCATCTTCCGCGATTTGAAGCCCGCCAACATCATGGTGACAGCCAGTGGGCGCATCAAACTGATCGACTTTGGCATCGCGCGTGTCTTTGTGCCGGGACGCACCCGTGATACGCAGGTGCTTGGCACGCCGGGGTTACGCGCCGCCGGAGCAGTATGGCAAGGCGCAGACCGATCCGCGCGCCGATGTCTACGCGCTGGGCTGCACGCTCTACCAGTTGCTCACGGGCTACGATCCCGCCAGCACGCCGTTCGCGCTGCCACCGCTCAATTCGCGCGCGCCCACGATCTCGCCGCATGTGCAGGTGGCGATAGAGCGCGCCACCAAACTGGATCGCGAGAGCCGATTTCGCTCCGCCGCCGATTTTCAGCGGGCGCTGAGCACCCTGAGGGCATGTATTTCCGTACGGGCGAGTGCGCGCATTCGCTCCGCGAACTGGTGGCGCTCTGCCAGACGCACCCCAAAGAGGCCGCCGAACAGCTCTACGCGCGCCGGTTCGACCCTGGCTGTCGCGCTGGGGCGAGCGCCAGGCCGCCAAGGCGGTGCTCACCGCGACCATGCGCACGGCGGATCAGGCGGCAGGGTTGGCCGCGTTTCTTACGCTGGCGACAGGCCCCCGCGCCAGCGGCGAAGACAACAGCCGCCCGGCCGAGCGCCCAGGCGACCCGCCAGCGCACAACGCAACAGCCGCCACGCACCGGGCAATCGGCGCGCGGCACGACCACACACGCCGCCGCCAGCGCCGCGCCCAGCGCCACTGCGTCACTGGTGACGGTGCAGCCGCGCACGATTGACTTTGGCCAGCTCAAGCGGGCCAGCGTGGCGCGGTGACGATCACCATCAGCGGCCAGAACGGCGTGAGCGTCAATGGCCAGCTTATCCCGCCGCACCCAGCTGGATTACGCTCGACCGAACAGTCATTTAGCGGGTCGAGCACCCTCGTGCAACTGACCGCCGAGACGACCAAAATCGCCGCGCCGGGCAAGCAGTATAGCAGCCTGCAAATCATCACGGGCACGCAGCATATCTACGTGCCCATCACCGCCGAGATCGTGCGCGCGCCACGCGCGACCACATCCCCGCAGAGCAGCGCATCGTACGCCACCCAGGTTCATGCGGCGGTGGCACGCCCCAGACGCACAATCGAAATATGCCGCGCCGCCGCTGGGGCGTCCGCTCAACCTGGGATTCCTGGGCGCGCTGCTGCTGGCGATAGGTCTCTCGGTGCCAACGCTGGAACTGTTGCCCTCGCTGCTGGCGATGTGGGCGCCGGGTCTGTTGGTCGGCGGCCCGCTGATGGTGGCGTTGCTGGCGCTCGTCACGCTGGTCGACGACGCCGGGCGCGCTCATTGGCGGCGGCGGCAAAGGCTGGCCGGGACGCATCAAAACAACGCTGGCGGGCGCGGCCATCGGGTTGTGCGCGCGCTGGTGACGGAACACACAGTACTGCTGGCGGGTTTCACCCTCCCGAAGCTGGTGGCCGGCGCTGGCGACGATGGGACAGCCGATTTGGTCGAACCAGCGCTCTTCATGGGCAGGCCGCGCTGACGGGTGCGCTGCTGCTGGCCGCCGCCATGATTAGCCTCGGCGCTGCGCTTGGCTCCGAACGCCTCTATAGTGGCGTCATGCTGCGCATCGCCGCGTTCTTCCGCCGCTTTTCGGCGTTTTTCTCGGTGGTCGGCGGCATCATCGCTGGCGGAGTCAGGCGCATGGTGGCTCGCGCGCGACTTGCCGTGGCTGATGCCCGTCGCGGTGGTCGTCGGGGCGATGATCGGCGGCATCATCTGTGACCGCATCAACAGCATCTTCGATGAATCTCACGAAGTCGCGCTACCTCAACCAGTCGTCTGCGCAGCGTCACGGAGACAGGCCGGCGCGTCCGCGCACGAAGGGCTATCCGTGATCGCGGGGCGCCGCGACAGTCATGGCGGGCACGATACCGCTGGTGGCGCTGGTGGGGCCAACGGCCACCGGGAAGACGGCGCTGGCGCTGGCGCTGGCCGAGCGATCTGCGCGACGATCATCCGATGCTCGGCGGTCGCGGCGGACTCGCGCCAGATATATCGGCTGATGGATATCGCCACGGCCAAACCCACTCCCGCTGAACGCGCCGCACTGCCTCACGCGCTGATCGATGTCGTCTGGCCCGACGAGAGCTATACGCTGGCGCAGTATCAGGCGGATGCCCAGGCGGCGATCGCGACGATTGCCGGCGCTGGCGCGCTGCCGCTTGCTGATCGGCGGCACTGGCCTCTATGTCCGCGCCGGTGGTCGATGGGCTGGCGATTCCCAGCGTCGCGCCGCAACCCACCCTGCGCGCCGAACTGGAGGCCGAGGCAGCCGACGCATGGGAGCGGCTACGCTGCATCAGCGGCTGGCGGCGCTCGATCCCACCGCCGCGGCGCGGATCGATCCCACGAATCTGCGGCGGATCATTCGCGCGCTGGAGGTCTGTCTGGTCACTGGCCGCCCGTTCTCTGAGCAGCAGGGCGCGCGTCCCACGCCCTATCGCACGCTGCTGCTGGGACTGAACATGGATCGCGCCGCGCTCTATGCGCGCGCCGATACGCGCATCGGACGCGATGCTGGCGGCGGGTGTCGTCGAGGAGACGGCGGGATTGGTGGCGCGCGGCTACGACTGGCGGCTGCCCTCGATGTCGAGCCTGGGCTATCGCGAGATCGGCGCGTATCTGCGTGGCGAGTCGTCGTTGGATGAGGCGGTCGAGCGATTCAACCTGGCGACCCACCGCTACATCCGCCGCCAGCTGACGTGGTTTCGCCCCGATACGCGCATCACCTGGCTCGACGCCGCGCAGCCGCCGATACGCTGGCAGGGCAGGCGGAGGCGTTGGTGCGCGGATGGGTACAGGCGGGCGGTTGAAACCGCGCCTGAAGGGCCTCGCTCCGCTCCGCCACAAAACCTGCCTGCGCAGGTTGCAGAGGCCCGCCTGCCAGCGCGTGCCTCGTTGGGGGTACGGTCTCTGGGGAGTCCGCGCAGGCGGACTTGGTGGCCACAGGCCCTAAAGGCGCGGTTTTAACCGCCAGCCGCCCGCTACCCCCCGAGCGCCTTTGCCCGCGCCTCCTCCGCCTCCTCCGCCTCCTCCGCCTCGTTCGTCCGTCCCAGACCGCGTAGAGCCTTAGCCTTGCGTTTCCACACCCACCCGTCTTTCGGATCAATGGCCAAAGCTTTATCGCAATCTGAAAGCGCCTCGGTATAGCGCTTCAGAGCAACCAACGTGTTTGCCTTGTTGCCCTATACAATCACATTATTCGGATCAATGGTGAGCGCCTGCTCATAGGCAGAGAGCGCCTCATCGTTGCGCTGCAAAGTCTTGAGCGCGTTGCCCTTACCAGTCCAGGCCTCCTTCAGCTTGGGGTCGAGAGTCAGCGCCTGCTCGTAGGCTGCCAATGCCTCAGTATAGCGTTTTAGGTTTTCGAACGATACACCTTTATTACTCCAGATCGCAGCGTTATTGTGATTCAGGCTGATGGCACGGTCATAGGCGACCAGCGCCTGCTCGTACCGTGCAAGGTCATCCAGGGAATATGCCACATTGAACCAGGCGTCATATGAATTAGGATCGAGCTGGGTGGCGCGCTCGAAGAGGGCCAGCGCCTCGGCGTGCTTGCCCTGCTCTCGCAACGCCTTGCCACGGGTGATGAGATCGTCCACGCTCTCGCTCGGCTGCGGGGCAACTGGCGCGGGCGCCTCACCGGCGGGCGTCAGCGCGAGCAGCCGCAGCGTGTGCTCTATCGCCTCGTGTTGTGGATAGGGCTTCTCGCCGGGCGCCTCGATGCGGCGGAAGTCTTCGAGCCAGAGCATCGCGTTCCAGTACGCCGGGTCAAGCGGCTTCGCGACGATGGGGAGCATGATGCGGTTTGGCTCGCGCCGATAGAGGTTGAAGGCCTATTTGCACGCCTGCTTGACCCAGTCAGAAGCGAAAGCCGCCTTCGAGGCGACGAGCAGAAAGACCAGGCGCGTCGGCAGCTGCGCGCTAATCTCGTCGAGCAGTTGCCCGGTGCCGAGATGGGTCTCGTCGTACCAGACATCCGCGCCCGCGCCACGCAGCGCACGGGCGAACACGTCAGCAAAATCCCGGTCAGACGAACTATGGCTGAGGAAGATACGCAACTAGGCCATCGGCTATTCCCTCCCCGGCAGGTGAAGCGAGCAACGCACGATATACCCGTAGTATATGCGATAGGCGACGATTGCGGGAGAGGCGGAATCGCTGCGTCAGGCGTATAGTCTGTACTGTGTTGTTCTTGGCGAAGGAGAGACGTCTCATGGCGGATGAGTGGATAGATGTATCGGTTCCCCTGCATACAGGCATGGTCCATTGGCCCGATAATCCCCCGGTCAGTATCGAGCGAGAGCTAAGTATGGAGCGCGGCGATGCCTGTAACGTCTCGAAAATGTCGCTGGGCGTCCATACCGGCACGCATATGGACGCCCCGATTCACTTTCTCCACGACGGCGCCGGCATTGATCAGATGCCGCTGACCACAGCGATTGGCCGCGCGCGCGTCATCGAGATCGGCGACCCCGAATCCATCAAGCCGGAGGAGCTTGCGGGCCACAACATCCAGCGTGGCGAGCGTGTCCTTTTCAAGACGCGCAACTCCGCCCGCTGCTGGCAGACCGACGACTTCGTGGAGGACTTCGTCTACATCGCGCACGAGGCCGCGCACTATCTGGCGTCAGTTGGCGTGCAACTGGTCGGCGTGGACTATCTCTCCGTCGGCGGCTTCTCCGTGGATGGCCCCGAGTCGCATCAGGCGCTACTGGGCGGCGGCATCTGGATCATCGAGGGACTCAATCTCTCACAGGCAGCGCCGGGCGTCTACGATCTCATCTGCCTGCCGCTACGCATCGTCGGCGGCGATGGCGCACCCGCGCGAGCAATACTGCGCCAGGTTGGCGCAACATCGTGACTCGGCGTCAGGTTCGCTGCTTCCAGGATCGGAACGTGTAGAGTAGCTGCTCCTTCGCGTCATCGGGGATATCCTGCTCCGCGAGCGACCCGACGAGCAGAATGGTCTCGCGCATCTGGTCGAGGTAATGGTGGCAGTCCGCGCAGATGTTGAGATGGCTCTCGAAGCGTGCCCGGTCCGCCGGGGACAGCGTTCCCTCCACGTAGTCCGTCACCAGCTCAATGAGTTCCTGGCAACTCAAACTCGATGCATCGGGATTCGCCATAGGTAGACCGCTTTTCCGCACGATAGCACGATGCTGCCTGCGCCTCTTCGCCTGGGCAGCCTTTGCTGATTGGTCTTATGAGGAGGCCAAAACGTTACGCTACCGATGACGAGAAGTTCACGCCTGATGGGGGCATGTCGTGGCGCGTAGACGAATGGTACAATAGGTCGGTTTCGCGGCGCGTGTTTGTGAAAGGAGATCACGCCATGGCTCAGGCGCCCATTCCTGGGCGACTCGCGGGACGGTTACGCTCGTGGAGATCGCGGCTCGCCCAGTCCGGTGGGAGTGCTGTGGTAACCAGCACGATTGATAATCGTAACTTCACGTGGCCTGTGCTCATCTTCTTTTTGGGAGCGGTGATGATCACCGCTGTCCAGATGTGGCTCGCCCTCAGCGCCGAGAATCACTCACCACTGCTGCCAGAGATCGTCTTTATCGCGGGCATCGTCGTTGCGGCCTGGGCGCGCGCTTTGCGGTCTGTCTGGGGGGTCATTGGCTTTTCACTGCTGGCCATCGCGCTCTGTGTCCTGCTGGACGCGATGACCCATGCCGATTGGGGCAATATCGGGCTGTACGTTGTTATCGTCACGGTTGTGTATCGCCTGCCGCTGCGCTTCAGCCTGCCGATCTCTCTGCTCTGCGCCCTCATCATCCTCACCGCTGAAGGAATGATCAATCTGCTACTGGGCATGAGTAGCGCCAGCAGCATGAGTATTGTCAGTCAGGCGCTCATCATCGGCTTTGCGTTTGCCGCGTCACTATCACAGCGTAGCCGACACCTGCTCATCAATCGGCTCGAACAGGCGCAGGAGCGGCTGCGAGATGAGATGGAGCGCACGGCGGAGCTTGCGGCGGCCCGCGAACGGGCACGCATTGCCCGCGATGTCCACGACGTGCTGGCCCATTCGCTGACGGTGCTCTCAGTACAGACGCAGGCATTGCGACAACTCGTTCGTGATAACCCGGAGCGGGCGGCGGCGCTGCTCGACCAGATGGCAGAGGTATTGCGCGAGAGCCAGGTGGAGAGCCGACAGGTCGTAGGGCTGTTACGCGAGGCGATGCCCGAAGATGGCGGCGCGGTAGATATCGCGGCGAGTCTGCAGGTGACGGCGGAACGCTTCACCGAACGCACGGGAATGCGCTGCACCCTGCATGAGTCTGGCGCCCCCGTCCGTCTCTCCGCACGGCATGTTGAGACACTGCGATTCGCCCTGCTGGAGGCGCTCACCAATGCCTACCGCCACGGCAAGGCGACAGAGGCTGAGGCGGATATTGTGTGGGAGAGCGCCATTGTGCGGCTCTCGGTGCGCGATGACGGCGCTGGCACGGAGGCAACCACGGCGGACGAGGGGACGGGTAATGGATTGCGCGGGATGCGCGAGCGCGCCGAGGCGCTTGGCGGATCGGTCGAAGCTGGGCCACTGACGGACGGTAGTGGATTCGCGATCAACCTGACGTTGCCGCTCCGCGTGGATCAGTCTGAGACGCCAGTGGTTGATGCGGATCAGAAAGCCGGGGATAGAATCGCATGAGTATGGGCATGAGTTCGGAAAGAATCCGCGTGGCACTGGCCGATGACCAGCGGTTGTTGCGCGAGGGACTGCGCATCATCATCGAGGCGACGCCCGATATGACGCTGGTCGGCGAGGCGGACAACGGCGAGGCGGCAACAGCGCTCGCCACGGCGGAACAGCCCGATGTTATGCTGATGGACATCCGTATGCCACAGCGGGACGGCATCGCGGCCACTGAAACGGTACTCCAGGTCTCGCCACAGACGCGCGTGCTCTTGCTGACGACCTTCGATACCCCAGACCTCGTCATCGAAGGGATGCGAGCCGGAGCGGCTGGATATTTGCTCAAGGATTGCAGCGCGGAGGAGTTGCGCGCCGCCATCCGCGCCGTCGCGCGGGGCCAGATGTTGCTACAGACGCAGAGCGCAGCGCAATTGCTCGCGGGTATGCGGATACCAGAGCAGCCCGGCGGGCGTGGAGAGGCCACAGACGGCTCGCCTGATGACGCTGGCCTGACCGACCGCGAGCGCGAGGTGCTGCGGCTGATCGCCCAGGGGCGCACGAACGCCGAAATCGCCGCCGAACTCTTTGTGAGTGAAGCCACCGTAAAAACCCATGTTCACCACCTGCTCACGAAGCTCGGCGCTCGTGACCGCGCTCATGCTATCGTGCTTGCTCGCCAGCGCGGCCTCTCCTAGCCGCCTGCCCTCCGCTTCTTCTCCACCCTGAGATGTAGATCTTTCCCGCGACAAATCGCCCGCCACTCCATCTGTGGGCCGACGCGCGCCATATGGCTTCCCACCTACACTTCTCAGCGACGCAGATGTCATGCCCCAGTTTGGGCGTCTGCGAACCCTGAGAAGGAGTCTTCAGATGGAGTTGTTGCTCGAAAAATGGGGGCGTCTTGTCGCCCGATTCCCACTGGTCATCCTCGCCGCGTGGATCGTTCTGGTCGTGGCGGCGTTCCACTTTGGGCCATCGCTTCAGGCGGTCGCCGAAGCGCAAACTATTCAGGCATTGCCCAGTTCCGCGCCAAGTGTTCAGGCGGATCATCTCTATCGTACAAAGTTTGCGGACGGCCAACGTCAGAGCGTGGGCGAAAGTGACCTGCTCGTGCTGGCGGATGCGCATGGCATCTCCTCCGCTGATATCACGCTCGCCGAGCGGGTCGAAGCCTGGCTGACCTCACCGCAAACGCGCCCGGCGCATCTGGTGAGTGTGACTGGTCCTGGTCCACAGGCTCCCGCTACGATGTTCGAGAGTCCAGACAGTCAGGCATTGCGCATCGTCCTCACATGGGATACCACCAACACCACGACTCTCCAACCATCGGTTGACGCGATAGACGCCTATTTCTCGCGGCTGCATTTGCCCGCTGGCGTCACCGTCGGGCTGGACGGCTCGTCGGCGTTCAACCGCGACTTTGTGGAGATGATCTTCGGCTCGTCGGGCGCAGGCGTTCTCTTTGGCGTGCTCATCATTTTAGCGGTGCTCGGCTTCGTGTACCGCTCACCACTGGCCGTCGTCGTGCCGCTCGTCAGCACTGGCTTCGCCTTCGCGCTCTCGATACCGATGATTGCCTGGTTTGGGCAGGTGTTTGGCTTTCCGGTCGCCTCCTCCAGCCTGGAATACGTCGCTTTTGTCCTGCTGGGCGCTGGCGCCAACTATGGTGTCTTCATGCTCTCGCGGTATCGAGAGGAGATACAACGCGGAACTGACGCGGGCAAGGCGGGGCGTCATAGTGCGCTGGGCCGCGCGGTAGGCAGGGTGGGAGAGGTGATCTCATCGAGCGCCGCCACGGTCATCGTCGCAACGGCCATCATGGGGATAGCTCAGCTCAGCCTGTTGCGAGCCACTGGCCCCGCTGTCGCCGTTGCCGTTGGTTGCCTGCTGCTCGCCGGGTTGACGCTGCTCCCCGCGCTCATGGCGCTGTGCGGCCCCGCGCTCTTCTGGCCAACGACGCCGCGCCCAGGCGCACTCGGCGAGGTTGGCGCGCCGCAACATGGGATGTGGGCGGCCGCTGGCAGGCTCGTGACACGTCGCCCTGTAGTCGTCGCCGGGCTGACACTGCTCGTGCTGGCACCGCTCGCCATCTCCGCGCTGACCGCTGTGCCATCGTTCGACTTCCTGCGGACGCTTCCGGCCAACGCGCCCTCTGCCCGGGCGTTCCGCGCCTATCAGCGCCACTTCGACGATGTCGCCAGTGTGAATGTGTTCGTCAGCGCGCCGGGCCATGACCTGCGCTCCGAGACATACACCAGCGCCATCAGCGCCCTTGGCACAACGCTGGCGACTGTACCACATGTCACGCGCGTTCTCGCGCCGACGCAGACGGCAGCCTCCTCGCAGCGGACGCAGTTCTTCGCGACCGATGGCTCCGCCGCCTACCTGACGCTCGAGCTCAACATTGATCCCGACTCGCAAGACGCTCAGCAAACAATAGACGCCACGTATGCGGCCGCCGCGCGCGCGGACCGGGACACACCGCTGGCTGGCGCCACTGTGCGTATCGGTGGCGAGGCGTCGTTTACGCATGATCAGACGCTACAACTGGGCGCCGACTTCCGGCTCATCATCGCGCTGGTCTGCGTCGCGATTTATGCTATCCTGGCGCTGCTCGTGCGCAGCCTGACCGCGCCGCTGTACCTGCTCGGCACCATCGCGCTCTCGGCGGGAACAGCCATCGGTGTGACGAATCTGGTTTTTCACGATGTGCTCGGTCAACCCCTGTTCTACCTCGTGCCGGTTCTCTCCTTCGTCTTTTTGGTCGCGCTCGGCGAAGACTTCAACATCCTGACGATGGCGCGGATACGCGAAGAAGTGGGGCAGCTCGGCCATCATAAGGGCATCGCGGCGGCGGTCGCGCTGACGGGGGGCGTCGTCTCCTCATGCGGGCTGGTGATGGCGGCCAGTTTTGCCCGTATGATGACCAATCCTGTGCTCGAAATCGCTGAGACGGGCTTCGCCATCCTCTTCGGCATTCTGGTAGATACCTTCGTCGTGCGTCCGCTGCTCGTTCCGGCGATTGCCACGTTGTTAGGTCGCTGGAACTGGGTCTGGCCAAGTCGGCATCTCTCCAGTGCCGCGAAGTCCGTCATCACCGCTCAGCCCATCGAGGCAGGGCGACGTTAGAGAAGAAACCACCCATGACATCGTTACAGACCGCGCTCATTGCGCTACTCGTGTTCGGCTACATGGCCTATCGCCAGTTCGTCGCCCGCCAGGTGACCTGGCGCGACCTGCTGCCGCCGCTCATCGGCGCGGCCTATCTCACCTCTGTCTACCTTGGCCATCCGGGCAGCGCGACGGATGTCGTGATAGTGATTGGAGCGGCGCTTTTCGGTGTCGGCTCTGCGCTGGCCAGCGCCACCGTCGTCACCATCTGGCGGGATGGCGCGACGAGCCTCGTTATGCAGCGCGGCGGCTGGAAATATCTGCTCGTGTTGTTGGGGCTTATTGTCGCGCGCATGTTGCTACGCATGGCCGCATACGCGCTCAAGCTGGATGTGAGCGAGGCTGCGCTCAACGATGCGTTCATCGGCATGGCGGTCGGCAACTATGCGGGCCGCATGGCGCTGGTGAGCATCCGGGCGTTGGCGTTGCTCGGTTGGGATTATGGCGCGCTTCCCGCCAGACGCGGTGTTCGCGCCTCGCGATAGAGCAATGCGCCACGCGAACAGGGCGGCGTTCCACGAGAGCCTCGCGGAGCATCGTCCCTCCCGGTGTGATCTACAACCAACGGCTAGTTGCGCGCCTTGAAGGTGGGCTTGCGCTTCTCCTGGTAGGCGGCGATGCCTTCCTTCGCGTCGTCGCTCTGGAAGCAGAGCTGCTGTAGCTCCCGCTCGATGGCCAGCGCCTCGGAGAAGGCGACCTCCGAGCCGGACTGCACCGACCGCTTCAGGCGGCCAACCGCTTTGGCCGCCTTGTTCGGCGGACAGAAGCCGTGCGCGTACTCCATCACCTTATCCCAGAAGCCATCGGACTCATAGATGTAGTTGATGAGGCCCAGGTCTTGCGCCTCCTCGAAGTCCATCAGCCGCGCCTCGGCCATCAGCTCGATAGCCTTGTTCTTGGGTAGGGCGCGCGCCATGCGCTGTGTGCCGCCCGTCCCCGGCAGCACGCCCAGGTTCATCTCCGGCAGGCCAACTTTGCCGCCGCCCTTGCGCGCGATGCGGATGTCGCAGGCGAGCGCAATCTCGAGGCCGCCGCCGACGGTGTGGCCGTTGAGCGCGGCGATCACCAGTTTGGGCGTCTGTTCGAGGCGGGTCAGCGTCTCGTTGGCGTGGAGGCAGAAGTAATACTTGAAGGTGGGCGTCACCGCGTTGAGCATGGCGATCTCGGCGCCCGCGGAGAAGAACTTTTCCCCAGCTCCGCGCAGGACGATCACATAGGCATCGTCGTCGAACCGCGCCTTCAGGATGGCGGCGTCGAGTTGGCTCATCATCTCATAGCTGTAGGTGTTGGCGGGCGCATTGGTCAGTTCGATGATCGCCACACCGTTATCCGTCGAGTAGTTGACCAGGGTCTGCTCGCCCGTGGCGGTTGTAGTGGACATACGCGCTTCCTCCTCTGGAACGCGGCAACAATGCCGGACATTGCCCATACGAGGCGAAACGGCGCAGACACGTACTACGCGCGCCGCGCCCATGGCATCGCACAAGAATCTGAGAACGATTTTAAAAGTATCGAAACGACTTGTCAAGGTGCGGACGTTTCCGGGTCGCAGCCGGTCGCTGTCTCCGCCGACCCCGCATCGGCAGCCTGGGGCGGCTCCGTGGCGGCCAGCAGCGCTAGCAGTCCGGGGAAATGGCGCTCGATCTCATCGCGCATGAGGGCGTAATGGTAGAATTTGCCCGTTTTGCGCACGCGAATCAGCCCGGCGTGGCGCAAGACCCGCACGTGATACGAGATCGTCGACTTGGTGAGCGAAAAGGTGGCCTCCAGCGCCGCGCACGCGACCTCGTCGTTCGCCTGCATCAGCCGCAGCATCCGCACGCGCGTTGGATCGGCCAGCGCCGCGCCAACCGCCGCCAGCTCGTCCGCCGTTGCCGCGGACGATACTTCCTCCGGCGACCTCGTCGCTATAGCCATGAAACTCTTCCCTCGCTCCGCAGACCCGCCAGACCAACACGGCCAGCGCCAGCCTCATAGTAGCATATCGCGCCACAGGCCGAAGAAGGCGAAGACCTCACCCCCAGCCCCTCCCCTGCGAGGGGAGGGGGCGTGTATGTTGCCGACCGGCGCGCATCGTTGGGCTACCTCTGATTTCCCTCTCCCTATGGGGGAGAGGTCAGGGGAGGGGGCCGCCACCTACGCGATACTCTCGAAGTGGCCGTCGCGGAAGACGCGCATGCGCTGCCCGCGCCACTCGATCTCGTTGCCGCCAAGCAGCGTGAGCGCCGCATGGATGGGCGTCACCAGCACGGTGTAGAGCAGCATCGGCCAGCGCCGTCGTGGCATGGTCCGCCGCAGAAAATATCGGCGCGACACCTCGTGCGTCACGGCTAATGCGCCGAGAGTCGCCGCCAGCGCGCAGGTCGGGATGCGGCGCCGCGTGACGAGCGCAATGACACCCAGCGCGCTCGGCAGCAGAATCGTCGCCGGGGTCGCCAGAAAGGCCGCCACGCGCTGCCACAGCGTGAGGAATGGCGCCATCGACTGGCGGGGCAGGATAATCCAGCGCTTGAACTTGGCCGCGTAGTCTCGCCAGGAGTTGGTGGGGTCGTTGATATCGTAGACCACCGGCGTCTGTAGCGGGCGCAACCCGGTCATCCGCAGCCGTTGCGCCAGCACGAAGTCGTCGTCGAGATAGCCCTCCAGGCCGTCGAATCCGCCCGCCGCGATGAATGGCCGCCGCCAGTAGCAGGCCATCTGGCCCACCACCCGTATCGGGCCGCAGAGATAGGCCCAGGTGATGAATGTTTCGAGCGTGTAGGTGTTGACGTAGCTGCTCAGCAGGCCCGACCAGAGATTCGACCAGCTCGCGTAGCAAGCCAGCCCAAAGCTCGCGCCGACGCCCGGCTGCATTAGATACGCCACGAGCCGACGCAGCCCATCGGTGGGCGGCGCGACATCGTCATCCATCAGGCAGAGCGCGTCGCCGGTCGCGTAGGGGAGGCCCGCCTGAAGTTTCGCCAGCTTCGAGGCTGGGCCACATCCCTCGCCCCTGACACGTACGATACGCAGATCAAGTTCGGGATGCGCGGTGGATAGCTCCTTGCAGATGGCCTGGGAATCGGCGTCGTCGGCGTCGCAGACGAGGATGGGCTGCACGCGCGCGGGATAGTCGAGCCGGGTCCGCGCATCGAGGTTCGCCCGGAGCGCGTCGTTGCCACGTGTCACCGTCTGGAGGAGCGTCACACGCGGCCAGACGGCGGGATCGTCCGGGCGCGGGCGCGAGAAGTAGTGCGCCACCAGCCCCAGCTTGACGGCGCGGTCCACCAGCGCGACCAGCGCGAGGCCAATCGCGAGGCGCTCCAACGCGCCGGGGCTGCGTTTTGCCATCCTGAGTATCCCTGGATTCCTTCGCCATGCCACACGGAACAGCGGCCATACATCTGCTGGCAGCTATTCCACTCTCTGTCTGAGTCATCGCAAGCAGTGTTCCATCGAGAGCGGGAAACCAGGAATGAAGGGGATTCATAGGTAAAAATGCTGGCATATGATACACAGACATATCGTTCCATATCGCTGACTTGCGTATACGTCGCGACTGAGTTATGCTAGCGTTACCAACAGGTCATCGTGGGATGGCATATTTCAGGATTTCATAACTTCCTCAGGGCGAGAGAAAGGACATACTGATGCTTGGCGGCTTCCACTGGTGGGACTTGATCCCGATTGCCTTCGTCGTCTTGCTCGCCGTCGTCTTGCTCGCCGTCGGGCTGTTCCTCCTCGTCCGTGTCTTCGGCCGAAGTATCGGCGAGGGCTACGCGCGCGAACAACACCGCCAAGAGCAGCATCCCGACGAGCCGTAGCGCACAATTCAGCAGATGACATCAATACAAACAGGAGCAGGAAATCCTGCTGATTTACTGTGACGAGTCTAATTTCATGTATGTTTGCACACACTTGATACAATTGGCCCTTTTCGGTGAAAGTATACGTTAGAGCAACTTGCGAAAAGCAGCGGCAGATGGAGGCACGGAATGTGCGAGCCAGATGGGCATGCGTGCCTATTCGACCGATCTGAAAGAACGCTTGGTGCGCGCGGTGGCCAATGATGGCCGACGGTCTGCCCATGCGAGCAGTCGCTCGCCGCTTTGAAGTGGCTGTCACCACGGTGAAACGGGCGGTAGTGCAACAGCGCACGACCGGCTCCCTGGAGCACCGAACGAGTCCGGGCCGCCCCCGTGCGATCGGTCGTGCGCAGGAGGCAGGAGGCGCTCCTGTTGGCCCGACTGCAGGCCGCCCCCGACGCCACCGTGCTGGAGCACTGTGCCTGGTGGGCCGAGCAGCAGGGGACACCCGGCCAACAGCTGAGCGAAGCCACGATGTGGCGGACCTTGCGCCGCCTCGGCTGGACGCATAAAAAAAGACACTGGCAGCCAGTGAGCGTGACGAGGAAGCGCGCACGGCCTGGCGGGAGGCAGCTGGCCAGCTCGATCCCGCCCAGTTCGTCTTTGTCGACGAAAGCGGCACCCACACGTCCCTGACCCGCTTGTATGGCTGGGCGCCTCACGACCAGCGGGCGACCGGTTCAGTACCACGCAATCACGGCAAGAATACGACGTTGGTGGCGGCGCTCACGCCGGAGGGGCTGCGCGTGCCCTGGTTGATCGAGGGAGCGATGAATACGACGACCTTTGCCCGGTACATCGCGGAGCAACTGGGACCGACGCGGCGCCCTGGGCAGGTCGTCGTGCTGGATACCTTGAGCGTGCACAAAGCCGCTAGCATCCGTCAAGCCCTCGCGGCACGCGGCTGCGACTTGCTCTTTCTCCCGCCGTACTCCCCCGACTTCACCCCGATCGAGCAGGCGTTCGCGAAGCTCAAAGCTATCCTGCGCGGGCTTGGTGCACGCACGCACGAGGCCCTCTGGGAGGCGGTCCGTTCAGCGCTCGACGCGATCACTCCCGCCGACGCAGGTGCCTGGTTTGCGCACGCTGGCTACGCTCTACCTGCTCAATCATAGTGCAAGTTGCTCTAAATACGAAAAGCAGCGGGAACGGCAGGCACTGATGGCCAGGCGACGACGAAGCAGGCGAAAGAGTTCTGAAATATCCGGCGTAGTACCCATAGCGGTTTTCGGGGTCATGGTACTTCTTCTTCTAGTAGGTGGATTCAATGGACTACTACACGCTCCGGGATGGGTACTGGCTCTTTCTTGCATGGGAACTGTATTTGTCGCCGCAGGTGTTATTTGGCTGTTTATTTGGCTTTATTTACGTCGGCGTCGGCGCTGGCTGCGGCATGTGCATACTCTTGGTGACCTGTTGGCACTCACGCCCACTCAGTTTGAGTTAGCAGTTGGTGAACTGCTAACTCGTTGGGGCTATCGCAATGTCCGACACACGGGTGGCGGAGGTGATTTGGCGGCAGATCTGACATGTCGTACTGTAGATGGACAGTTGCTAGTAGTCCAGTGTAAGCGATATGCGCCTGGCAATTTGGTTGGCTCTCCTGACGTCCAGAAGTTCATAGGAATGCTCACAGTACACCACCGTGCGAGGCTTGGAATCTTTGTTACCACATCATCTTTCACCCAGCCTGCGCTCAAACTCGCTCACCAGCATTATCTGCGCACGATAGATGGGCAGGAACTAACGCAGCATATCCAGCAAATGCATATGCAAGCATAGATTCAGCATCTCTTCAACGTGAGTGCCATCCTAACATGTCAGTTGAATCAAGTGCAGCGAGGCAGCGACCTACGCGGCGTGACGATGCTGCCGCCCGATGTCCATCGCATCGCGCAAGTGGACGCGCGTGTAGATGCCCCCGGCAACGGCTAGCAGGCCCATCAGGCTGAAGACGACATTGACGCCGTCGAACTCAATGCCCAGGAACGTCACGTGGAGGCCGCTCAGCACGGTGGCGACCAGTGATCCGGCGATGATGACGGAGAAGAACGCCGCCAGTCGCCCCACCGGATTGATGACCGCCGTCACGCGCCCGACGAACTCCTTCTCGGTGGCGTCAATCGCCAGCGGGCCTGCCGAGATCAGGATCGCGGTGGCCGTGACCCCGAAGAGGAACGCCGCCAGCATCGCCAGGCCGAAGCTCGTCAGGTGCGCCATCGTCGCGACGAAGATGCCCGACGTGACCAGCGCGACCCAGAGCACGCGCACCAGCCCGATCCGTCTGCCAAAGACCGTGACGAAGACAGCGCCGACGATAGCCCCGAAGCCGAAGATCGCGCCGAACCAGCCGTAGGTCTCTGGCGGGGCGTGCAGGTTCTCGGTGATGAAGAAGTAGCCCAGACTCTGCAGCGCGCCGAAGCCAAGCCAGGTGAGGATTTCGGCAATCAGCACGGTCCGCAGCACGTTATGGCGCAGCACATAACTAACCCCGGCGGCGAACTCGCGCGAGAAGTGGCCCGTCTCGCCGGGCGCCAGGCTGCTGACCGAGGGCGGCGCCTTGATGGCGACGGTCGCCCAGAAGCAGAGCGCGAAGGTGATCGCGTTGAGCAGCAGCGCCCACTGGATGCCCAGGCCAAAGACCAGCGCGGCGGCTACTGGCGGGCCGATCACCACCGCCAGCCCCTGAATGGCCTGCGTCATCTCGATGGCCTGGTCCTGGCGCGGCTCGGGGACAATATCTTTGATCAGTGCGAGCTGCGCGGGCAGGAAGAACTGCGAGCAACTGGTGAGCAGGAAGATATCGGCGTAGATCACGCCGAGCAGCCAGCCGAACGGGATATGGGCGCGGCCAATATCAGGGAGGACGACGCCCAGCACCGGCACGACCAGCAGCGCCGCCAGCACGGTCTGGATCGCCGTCATCACGATCATCGTCTTGCGCTTATCCCAGCGATCTACGAAGACGCCCGCGACCGGCCCGACCACAATCTGCGGGATTGCCGCCGCGAGGATCGCCCCGCTCACCGCCAGCGGCGCCCAGGACTGGTTTCCGGCGAGGTCGGTGGCGATCCAGAGGATGAGCGCGGTATCCCAGGCAAAGTCGCCGATGCTGGAGACCGACTGTCCCCACCAGAGCAGCGCGAAATTGCGGTTGATGAACGCAGTGGCCAGCAGCCGCCGGGGAGCGCCGACACCTGCGCCGGGAGCGCGCGCCGCGTGTTGCGCCGCGTAGGCGCGCTGTCGCCGCTCGCGCACTGGCACGCCATAGGTGCGGAAATTGGGGCGGCGCGGACCACTGATAGGGCCGCGATAGCGCCCATTCGCGCGCCCCAATGAGGCGTTAGCGGATGGCGCCTCAGTTGAGGGTGTCGGGTGCTGTGCGTCCGGGTGTTCCATGATGCGCTCCAGCACCAGTGTATCACCCGACGCCGCCACCTCATTTATTTAGCGAAAACTCCCGGCTGAAGCCCCCAGTTTACCCATGGGGATGAAAGCCGGGGTGCCCGCAGGCGGCGAATAGGCGGCAGGCAAATAGGTGGCTATAGTTGACAGCCAGCCATCTACTGCTTTACCTTGTCTGCATGAACGACAGGCGTAATGCGTACCTACGACAACGTCGTCTACGTCTTTCGGTATCACGTGGTGGTCTGCCCGAAGTACCGGCGCAAGGTGTTGACGTAGCCAATAGCAGCCAATAGATGAACGCGTCAAAACAATTCTTGCCGAGCAGCTTGAACGCTGGGGCCAGGAACTCATCGAGCTGGAAGTTCTGCCCGATCAGGTGCATCTGCTTGTTGGCTGTGATCCGCAGTTCGGCATTCACCAGCAGATAAAGCTGCTCAAGGGATCCTTATCACACACATTGCGCGAGGAGTTTCACGCCTTGAATCGGCGGTTGCCCCTCGCTGTGAACTAAAAGAAAAGCTCCTTGTGCGCGACAACGGGCGGCGTCACCTTGGAAACGCTCACGCGCCACGTGCAAACCCACAAGGGCACGTAGCGCGTGATGTAGAACGGCAAGTAGACCATGGCCGTGCAAACGGTACACAAAACGTTCAAGTTCAAGCTCAAGCTCACTCCCGAACAGGAGCGGATGCTTGAGCGTACCTTGATGCTCTGCCGCCATGTCTACAATGCCGCCATCGAGGAACGCCGGGAAGCCTGGCAGAGGTGCGGCGTCTCGGTTGGTTACTACCAACAGAAGTCCGAATTGCCGGGCATCAAGGAAGCCATGCCTGAGTACGGCACAGTCCACAGCCAGCTCTTACAGGATGTGGTGCAGCGAGTCGACCGCGCATTCCAAGCCTTCTTTCGTCGGCAGAAAGCGGATGAGACACCCGGCTATCCCCGCTTCCATGGACGTGACCGCTACAACAGCCTCACCTATCCGCAGTTCGGCAACGGCGTCACACTTGACAACGGCTTCCTGGTCCTATCCAAGATCGGCCGCGTGGCAGTTCGTTGGTCACGCTCCATGGAAGGGACTCCCAAAACCGTCACCATCTCGCGGGAAGCCGATGGCTGGTATGCGTGTATCTCATGCGTTGATGTAGCGATGCAGCCGCTTGCGCCCACCGGGCAGGAGACGGGCATAGACTTGGGTCTGGAATCGTTTGCCACGCTCGCGGACGGCACGATGATCCACAACCCCCGCTGCTATCGCCGTGCCGAGCGTCGGTTGAAAACCGCACAACGCACGGTATCGCGCCGGACGAAGGGCAGCCACCGCCGCAGGAAGGCGGTGAAGCTGCTGGCCAAAGCGCATCTGAAGGTGAAGCGCCAACGCCAGGACTTCCAGCACAAAACCGCACTGACGCTGGTACACCAATTCGACACGATCTATCACGAAGAGTTGCAGGTCGCCAACATGGTGCAGAACCATCACCTCGCCAAGTCGATCCAGGACGCGGGCTGGAGCGGGTTCCTCACCATCCTTGCTTTCAAAGCGGCATACGCTGGGAAACAAGCTGTAGCCGTGCCACCTGCCTACACCAGCCAGACATGCTCTGGCTGTGGCGTCATCGTCAAGAAAGGCTTGTCCGTCCGCTGGCATACGTGCCCGGAATGTGGAACGAGTCTGCACCGTGACCATAATGCCGCCAAGAACATAGAACGGGCCGGGCAGGCCCGTCGGGGAGCCGTGGCGTAGGCTGCGGCGGAGAACCGAGAATCCCCCGGCTTCAGCCGTAGGGAGTGTCAAATGGCGATCTGCTCCACGTCGGGCATATCCGTGTCGGGCGCGTCGGTCGTATCAGGCGTCGTATCTGCTTTCGAGTCACCGTGATGCGTGCGGTTCTCGCGTACCTTTAAGACAAGGGCCGCGCCCAGCACCAGAAAGACGGTCGCCAGCCCAAAGACGCCGCGATAGCCAATGGCTGTCTGGCCGATGTCGCTGGCCAGCACAATCACCGCGCTGCCCAGCACCGGCGCGATCACGGCCGGGAGCGTCGAGGCCATGCTCCAGATACCCAGGTCGCGACCGGCGGCCTGGCGCGAGGGCAGCGTATCCACCGCCAGCGCGACATCAACACTCATGTACGCCCCGTAGCCCAGACCGAAGAGCAGGCCGAGGGGCCAGAGCGGAACCTGTCCGGGCGCGACGACGAAGATCAGCGCCGCGGCAGCCATGAACGCCGACGCGACGGCGACGATGGGCGCGCGCCGCCCGATGCGGTCCGACAGCATACCCACTAGCAAGGTGCTTGCCACCGCCCCGGCCAGCGAGAGGATGGCAATAACCGCCGTCGCCTGGACGAAGTTCGTCACGTGCGCGACGCGGGCAAAGTAGTATTCGATATAGGTCATGAAGAGCGCCAGCCCCAGCATCACGAACGCGCGGGTCAGAAAGACCCAGCGGAAGTTCGCCTGACGCCACGGATGGAGCAGCGCCGCCCAGCGCGAGCCGCTGGCCTCCGTCGACGCGCCCGATTCGCTTGCCTGCTCGTCAGCGTCTTCGCTCGGATGCTGCGCGCCATGCAGGCCAACGCGCCGCGCCCACGTGTTCTCTTTGATGAGCAGCAGCGGAATCGTCGCGAAGACGGTCAGGACGCCCGCCGCGACGATGTAGAAGAGCGCCGCGCCGTGCGCGATACCCGAGGTCGCCGCGCCGCCACTGGTAGACTGGCCCAGCAGGACGGATGCCACCGCCAGGCTGCCCACGGTGCCGAGCAGCGTCATCAGCCCGACGAAGCCAGAGGCGGCCCCGCGCTGATGCGTCGGCACGCAATCGGGGACCAGTCCCTGCGATGCGGTAGAGCTGATGGTGTTGGCGATGAGCACGATGAACAGCCCACCGATGAAGAGGGCGAGAACATGTGAGAGCGCCAGCAGCGCCAGGCCAACCAGGAGGCCACCAGCGCCCACGAGCATGAAGGGCCGCCGCCGCCCGAAGCGCGTGCGCGTGCGATCAGAGAGCGCGCCAATGGTCGGCTGGAGGATGAGTGCCGTCACCGCGCCGAGCGCCGCCAGCGCGCCAAGGAAGAGCGCCTGTTGCGCATTGCCCGCCGAGCCGGGCGCCACAAAGAGCAGAATCTGCGCTGGAATTACGACGGGCAGCAGCGCCGCGAACTGAAAATTGAGCGCGAACCAGGGGAGGCTCAGCCCCAGCAATTCGCGCCGCGAGAGGTGAGGTTTTCCCGGGCAGGCTGGCGCTGGTCCTCGGCGCGTCTACCTGAATGATCGCCACAGTATGTGCATCTCCTTACCAAATCATTAATCTATTTGAAAGTTATCTATCGGTGCTATCCTTGCCAGCGACGGGCCAACGACAGTCCACCTGAGTCCATTCAGTGTACGTCTCGGTGCGCCACCGCGGTGAAAGCAGGTGAAGCGGTGATAGTGCGCGCGCCATGCGGCTGGCACGGGTTTTGTGACAAGGCGACGCCGTCTGGGGGATGGCCCATTTGTCTGTTGCGATGTCGGTTGCGATGAATGTCATAGCGCGAGAGATGGCGACTGGGCATGATGTGTGCGGGAAACAGGGCTGTAGGCAGACGCGGGGCGCACTTGCGAGATACCACGGACGCCGCATATGCTGAGACAGACGCGCACGTTTCTCATCAGAGCCGATTTTCTCCCTGAGACATCGCCGCACAGAAGGGGGCAAGCCATGGTACCGGATTCTATGTTGTCAGATGTCCCGCCGCCCGATGCGGGGAGTGCGGGGAATGCCGGAGATGCGCTGCCGCTGGTTGGCCTCCGCAATATCTCGCCGCTGCGTATGGCGAGGATACATCTTCCCGAAGAGTATGTGGACCGGGCGCGCTACGAAATCGCCACGGTGCTCCAATATTGGGGCTACCGGCCGGAACTCTGGAATATCATCGGCTTCACCGCTCCCGCGACCGACCGGCTCTCCGCCGCGGCCCCCGTCGCGCATCCCATCGTCGAGGTGGTGATGCAGTCGCCCATGGTGCAATCGCCGGTGGTGGTGCGCTGCCAGCCGATGAGCCTCTCCGAGCGCGATATCGTCGCCCGGCATGCGTTCATGCGGCATCTGAGCGAGCGCGGCCTGCCGGTTCCGGCGCTGCTGAGTCGCCCCGAGGGCAACGCCTACGCGGTGGTGCCGGTGGTGCCGCTGACCGATCCACAGCAGGCGGATGGCTTCAGCTATGTGCTGGAGAACGCCATCTACGACGTGCAGGTGTACGTGCCGGGGCGGCGCTTCGTGACGGATGGCCCTTCCGAAGACAGCTATCTGGAAGTGGCGGCGCGGACCCTCGCCGCGCTGCACAACGCCTCGCTGGACTTTCAAGGCCCCGAGCACCGGTGGCCGCGAGAGCGTTCGGCGCCCGCGCTCGCCCGGCTCTACTTGACGCGCATCGCCGAAGCCAGCCACGGCGCGGAGGTGTCGCGCACGCTTGCCATCGGGCTGCGGCGGCTGGCCCGCACGGGCGAGCGATGGGTCACGGCGGCGGCGGAGCGCATCGAGCGGCAGCCCGACCTCCCGCGCCTGCACGTCCACGGCGATTACCAGCCGCACAATCTCGCCTTCGAGGCGGATAGCGTCAGTGCGATCTACGATTTCGACGCAATGCACTGGGACTTGCGCATCCTGGAGCTGGCCTATGCGTTGCTGGCGTTCACTGGGCTGCGCTGGGAGGATGAGACGGCGGCATCGGTGGCCGGGACGACACCGCCGCTGGTCGCGCGGGGGCTGGATCTCGAACGCGCGCGGGCATTCCTCGCGGCATACGAGAGCATCGCGACGCCATGGCCCGGCGAGGCGGAGTTGCTGAGCGACGCGCTGCTGCTGGTCTTGCCGGTCATCTTTGTCAATGGCGTCGCCGACGACCTCTGCTCTGCCGAGCAGATTGGCCGCCCCATCTATTCGCAGCGGGAGTGCCGGGCGCATCTCGAATGGGCCGAGACGTTCCCCGCCTGGGTCGAGGCGCATCGGACCGAGCTTCACGACGCCTGGCAGCGGTGAGCGACACGAAGAACCGCGAGTGAGACACGATATATTGGAGCTACCTCTGCCGCGAACATATGGCGCGGCTCGACGAGTTGGTTCGCTGTTCGACGAGGAGGTTTCTCATGGTGACGACATCTCAGATGCGTAGCATGCCCGTTAAAATCTACCGCACGCAACTCAGAGTGATGGTGGCGGTTCCGATGCCGGGGCTGGAGCCAGACGACATCAGCGTCGAGATTACCCCAGACGGCGCCCTCGTGATTCGCGGACGGCTGCGCGGGGAATTGAAGGGCCTCAAAGACGAGCTGGTGAATGAGTGGAGCGCGGGCGACTACGAGCGCGCGATTGTGCTGCCCCAAGAGGTAGACGGCGAGCTGGCTAACGTCACCTATGGCAACGGCATACTGGTTGTCGCCCTCCCCGTCGCAGCTCAGACACGCCCGGCGCGCCTGACGCTGACCGCCCTCAGCGCGACACGCGGCCTCCACGCGGGCAACATGGGCCGCCCAATTCGCCCATACGCCCGCGCGTAGGCTCATCTCGACAACAGGCTTTTGCCCTCAGCCACCACTGGGAGCAATCCGGCGGCGTGCAATCCGTTCAGCGGTCGCGTCGCCTGGCTCGGCGGCCAGTTCGAGATGATCCACCCACTTGACACTGGTGAAGCAGGCGCCACCTGAGAGCACCAGCCGCCACGGCGCCCCATGCTCCGTGGTGCGTGGCGCGTCATTCAGACGGTCGCAGAGCAGCGTGCCCTCCAACTCGGTGACCGAGAGCGCGAGCCAGTAGCTTCCCGCGTAGACCCGCAGGTAGCGCGCCTCCGGCAGCGGGCCGCAACGTTCGACAATCTCGCGCAGGGGAATTCCTTCCCACACCAGCCCATCCACCGACCACCCCTCCTCGCACACGAACGGCTCGGCCAGCCGTGCTCGTGGGAGCGCGCTGATTTCCGCCCCCGAGAGCGTCCCCGGCTGCGCGATCAAACCGCTGAGCCGGAGCGCGCCTGGCTCGCTGTTGGGCTGGCCGCTGGGCTGCGCGGGCAGGGGGTGAACAGGCAATGCGTCACGCTTATCCATAGGCTTGCCCCTCCATTCGGGCTGTGTCAGTCGCCGAACAATCCCCGAAAATCGCCGGGCGGCAGGGCATCTCGCGCCATGCTGGTAAACGTTCCCTGTTCCAGGATTTCTTGCGCGGCACGGCGGATGGCGCCGAGCGCGACGCTCGTGAACCCGCCACCGAAGCTGACACGGGCGACGCCGAGGCTGGCCAGTTCGGGGATCGTGGGGGTACGCGGGCTGGCCAGAATGTTGATCGGGCCGTTGATACCGCGCGCCAGAGCGGCGATGGTATCCGCGTCGCTGGCGCCGATGGGGAAGACGCAGTCCGCTCCCGCCGCCAGATAGGCGTTGCCGCGCCGCGTCGCCTCGGCCAGCCGACTCGCCGCGTCGCCCTCGTTGTGGAGATACATGTCGGTGCGCGCATTGATGACCAGCGGAACACCCCACCCGATAGCCGCCGCGCGAATCGCCGCGATCAGCTGCGCCTGCGCCGTCTCGCTCACCAACGCGGGCGCGCCGTGTTCGAGTGAGTCCTCGATGTTGACGCCGACGGCCCCCGCCTCCACGACCTGCCGGATCGTGGCGAGTTTCGCGTAAATGTCGTCGCCATAGCCCGCCTCGATATCCGCCGTGACGGGGCAATCCACCGCCGCCGCGATGCGCCGAATCGTCTCGATCATCAGCGCGCGCGGCATCCGCTCGCCATCGGGGTAGCCGTTGGCGGCGGCGACGCCGGAGCTGGTGGTGGCGATGGCGCGATAGCCAAGCTGCGCGAAGATGCGGGCGCTGGCGGCGTCCCAGGCGTTCGGCAGCAGAAGTATCGGCGGCTGCCCATGCCACTGCCGCAGTTGCTCGGCGAGCGTCCGCTGCGACTGCCGTGGTTGTGGCGTTGCGCTACTCATCAGTGTCTCCTCCCTTCATGACGTCGCTGCTACGCCGTCATTCTACCTTGCGCGGCTGGTAGGTTCCCAGTACCGTGCGGAAGCTGATGGCGAGGCGATTCCAGCCATTGATGGCGATGATGGCGAGTGTCAGGTTGGCTAGCTCCTGCTCGCTGAACTGCTCGCGCGCCTGCTCGTACACGTCGTCGGGCACATGCGTCTCGGAGACCAACGTCACCGCCTCCGTCCATGCCAGGGCGGCGCGTTCGCGGTCGGTATAGAACGGCGTCTCACGCCAGGCGCTCAGCGCGTAGAGGCGCTGCTCCGTCTCGCCACGGGCGCGGGCGTCCTTGGTGTGCATATCCAGACAGAAGGCGCAGCCGTTGATCTGCGAGGCGCGCGTCTTGACCAGTTCGAGCAGGGGTAGCTCCAGCCCACTTTCACGGACATGTCGCTCTAACTGGCTCATCGCCTGCGAGACACCGGGGGCAACCTTCTGATATTCCATACGCGATTGCATGCGATCAGACTCCTTGCTACGTGTACATGCGCGCCGTATACCATATATCACCACATCACACCGTAGGCGCGGCGGGCGGAAGGGTCAGCGACATTTGTCGCACTGTGATACAGCCATTACAGATGATACAGCGGGGAGGCGTGGCGGGCCATTGGCGTGAAATGTGCTGGCGCTAACGGAGGTGACGCGCTATAAGCTTTAGTGGCTGTGAGGCTGTTGGATACGGGAAGCAAGGAGCAGGTACTATGAGAATCTTTCTGGATACCGCCGACATTGACGAGATTCGTGAGGCGGCCCGCTGGGGCATCCTCAGCGGCGTCACGACCAACCCGACGCTGATGATGAAGAGCGGCGGCAAGAGCCACGAGGCGGTGATCCGCGAGATCGCCGAGATCGTGGATGGCCCCATCAGCGCCGAGACCATCAGCCTGGATACCGAGGGCATGCTGGGTGAGGCGCGCCGCTTCGCCAAGTGGCATCCCAACGTCGTCGTCAAAGTGCCATCGACGCCGAACGGCTGGGCGGCGGTGAAGCGGCTCAAGGAGGAGGGCATCCGCACCAATGTGACGCTCTGCTTCAGCGCGAATCAGGCGCTCTTCGCCGCGCTCGGCGGGCGCCTACATCATCAGCCCATTCGTCGGGCGGCTGGACGACATCTCCGAGGATGGCATGCAGGTCGTGCGCGACACCGTCGAGATCTACCGCAAACACAATCTGCCGACGCTCGTGCTGGCGGCCAGTATCCGCCATCCGCTGCACATCATCGACGCCGCCAAAGCGGGCGCGGACATCGCGACCGTGCCATTCAAAGTGCTGGAGCTGGCGGCAAAGCATCCGCTCACCGACAAGGGCATCGAGAACTTCCTGAAAGACTGGCAGAAGTTCACCGAGGAGACCGGCGGCAGACAGGCCTGAGCGCGGACGTGATGGTGCTGATGGATATGGCGGCGTGTATGACAAAAGTCGCTGCGAGCGGTGGATGTGTCACGCCATACTACAGGTGACGATTGGAAGCGCCTGGCGCGCCGTGCGCCAGCGCCATCCATCGGCACGCTAGTAAGGACGAACACCCGCATGAGCACCGCAACCACCCACGAACTGAGCGCCGCGATCCGCACGCATCACCGCGCCCTCGCCGATACGCTGGATAACTACACCGCCGAGGTAGAGACCGGAGTCACCGAACTCGATGCCGCACACCTCGTCGAACTGCTCGACGGGCTGACAGGTTTCCTCAGCGGAGACCTGCTGCCGCACGCGGCAGGGCGAGGAAAAGTCGCTCTACCCCGCGCTCGACCCAATCATTCGCGAACAGGGCTCGCCGACCGCGACGATGCGTGTCGATCACGAGTACATCGGCGATTACGCCCGGCAGATCAGCGAGACGGCGCGCGCCCTGCGTTCCGCCGGCCAGCACACCCGGACGGGCCTGGCTCGCACACTGGCGCGCCAACTGGTTCAACTGCAAGGGCTGTTCAGCGTGCATCTGGCCAAAGAGGAGCGCGTCTACCTGCCACTGATCGAGCAGGCGATCTCGGCTGGGGACCAGCAGGCGCTACTCGCGGCGCTGCACGAGGAGGCGCATGGCGTGGCAAGCGCGGAACGGCTGCTGCCGAGGCTGAAACTCTCGATGTGCGCCATTGCTATCGGCCCGGCGCCATCAGGTGATCTTCGAGCGCTTCAACGCGCTGCCGGTGGGCGGGAGCTTCGTTCTGGTCAACGATCACGACCCCAAGCCACTCTATTACCAGCTTATCGCTGAATATCAGGGGCAGTTGCTCTGGGAGTACCTGGAAGCGGGGCCGGAGGTGTGGCGCGTGCGTCTGGGCAGATCGGCCTGACCGCGAGCAGACGCGACAGAATCCGCCCCACGGACGAGCGCCGCCCGGGGCGGATTCGCGTACACAGAAGGCTCATGTGGCCACGCGCCTCTACCTTATAGTAAGATTTGGCACTCAGCGACGGCAGGGTCGAACGTGGCGTCCTCGCTCGACCCCGACGGTCAGGTCTTTGTCTTCCATTTCCCAGGCGTGATCCAGCGTGTGATACGCGGTGTGCCGAATCAGGTAGCGGAGCGGCCAGGTTCGGGCCATTTTGCCCTCGGCATGGAACGCCCGAATGGCGTTGCAATAGGCGTCGCGGTGCGCTTGCAGTCCCTCGTCGGTCAGCATCGCACCTTGGGGAGTGCGCACCCCGAGCTTCTTCGCCCAGTCCTGCTCCGCGCGCAAGCGTATGACGGACGATGCGATCCCGATCACGCCCTCCGCCGCGCGGACCCTTCTGCATCTCAGCCGACACGCGCGAACGCACATCGTCGAAAAACGCCCAGCACGCCTGCATCAGGGTCAGTTCACGTTCCAATTCTGTCGCTCGACATGGCTTGCCGATCGATGTCCGAAAACGCGAACGAGATGCCCCAGAAGTCGGTTGAGCCCGTGCCCGGATAGCGCTCGACCACGTCGACGGTGGTGATGGCCGCAAACTCCGCATCCATCCCAGCCAGCTTCGCCACCGGTGCATAGCGTGGAAGGTAGGATTGCAACCGTTCAATCGCGGCCTCCCCGGTCTTCGCACCGCGCTCGAGACCGGGCCAATCCGGCGCCACCGCCACCACCTTCTTGCCTTTCGGTCCGATTTCGAGCGTCACCCGAAGTTCGATTCGCCATCTCTGCTTCCCCTTCCTGGTTAAGTTGGCGCCGGAGCGTTTCCGGTGCGTTCTCACTGGCATGATTGGCTCGAATGATCACAATACGCAGTTTACCAGAGAGGCGCCGCCGTCTTCGCTCGCGGCGATCAACATAGAGAGGCTCTTGGGACTTACCTTTCTCGCGCGAGTCGCTCAATATGGACGTTTGCATGAGAATCCGGTGAGATTTCTGAGAAAGTCCGTGGACGCGTACATTCTGTCGCGGATACATCATCTATATCAGTGGAAGCGCGACGGCGCGGGCGCTCGACGAGGAGAAACAGCCTGACGCCAGTTCCGATCGAGACATCAAAAACGAATCACACGAAGTGGGTCTGGAGCCGGGCTGTGATGCGATAGATACCCTGTCACCGCGAACCAGAGAATATCTCAGTCATCGGGGATGGCAGGGTACGCGATGGAAGTACAGGGCGCTGCCTCCCACACGTATGCCCCGACAGGGATCGGCTCCAGTTTACAGTGTAGCAAGCACATCGGCGTTGCTGTGCCAAACGGCCCTACCGGGTGGAGGGCGTCCTTCGCAGCCAGTTCCAGCGGCAACCAATCACTATCCGCGGCGGGCATGCGTCATGCATTGTGTCGTGCATCGCGTCATGCATCATGAATCGCGCCCGTTGCGTAACGTCCGCCCCCAAAGCGGTATGCTCATGGAGGAAATGGGTGATGTCCGCGCAGCCACGAAATCCGCTCGTAGAGCCAGAGCCTCGCGCAACGTATCCACCCCGGCCTGATATTCCCCGCAGCCGCGCGCGACTCGATAGCATGACCGCACGCATCCGCCGTCTTTCACCACGAGTAATCGCGCTGGGGAGCGTCGTCGCGCTTCAATGCGTTCTCCTGCTGATCGCATTGGTCCCCGCCAGCGTCTGGAATGATCTTGGCATGCCGAATGGCCCGATTCCCACGGAGTCCGCGCCAATCGTCGCGGCCTCTTCTATATGCTCCCGTCGTTGACGGGTCTGCTTGCGCGCCGATGGCAGGTCGCGCATCATCCTCGCAACGCTGCCCGCATGGCTCGATCTTGGCATTTTCGCCATCGCCGCGGCGGTCGCGCATTGGCCCCTACTATCTCGTGCTGGAGCCGCACGCCGTGAGCACCGTTGGCACGCTCGAACTTTTCGCCGCGCTCGGGGCGCTGGGCTGGCTCGCCCGCCCGCTCGTCATCAGCGCGCTAACCTGGCTCCGGCAGGCGGTAGACGATGAAACCTCGCCACATCCACCGACGACCCACGCCCATCCACGACTGGTGCGGCTGGCGCTGCTGGCAGGTCTGCTGCTGCTGGGCGCGCGGGCTGCCCTGGCGAGCGCACGTTCATGGCGCCAGGGGGCGCGATCCTCGGCTGGAGTGACCTGCCCGTCGTGCGCTGTACGTTCTGCGTCATGCGCCTACGGCGACGGCTCGGCCAACCAGCCACACCCGCGCCGCTCACGCCGCGGAGACCTACGCGGCGCAGCTCACGCGGCAGCTCTCACTCGACGATGAGCTTGGGCAGATGATGCTGGTGCAGATTTCCGGGCAGGACGTCACGCCCGACGCTGTCCAGATGATTAACGCGCAGGGCGCTGGTGGTGTCCTCTTCTTCGGCGCCAAACATCGGATCCGGTGATCAGATTCGTTCGCTGACCGCGCAACTCCAGCAGATCGCCCCGATACCGACTGCTGATGAGCATCGACCAGGAGGGTGGGACCGTCAACCGCCTCTCCAACATCGTTGGCGCGCGACCATCCGCCGCCTCGCTGACCTCGCCAGCGCAGGCGCGGCAAGAGGGGCAATCGGACGCGACGTTGTTACACACCTACGGCTTCAATCTGAATCTGGCCCCGGTTGTGGATGTCGGCACGCTCGATCCCGAGTTATCGGAGCCGCACATTCGGCTCGTCGCCCGATCGTGTCGCCGCGATGGCTGGCGCATATCTCGAAGGGCTTCAGCAGAAGCGGTCTTGTCACCGGCTGCCTCAAGCACTATCCCGGCCTCGGCGAAACCGCGACCGACCCGCATGTCGGCATGCCAGTGCTCAGAAGCTCGCGTGCGGACTGGATAAACACCGACCTCGCGCCTTATAGCGCGCTCCTCAAGAGCGACGACGTACGGGCGATTCTGGTCTCGCATGAGATGATCCCAGCGGTGGACCCAAATCTGCCGAGTTCGTTGTCGCCCGCAATCGTCGACGGCGTCTTACGGCACGAACTGGGCTACAACGGCGTCGTCATCACCGATAGCCTCTATATGGGCGCGCTCAACCAGCACTGGTCGGTCTCGCAGGCGATTGTCCTGGCAATCATCGCTGGGTCCGACATCGTCATCGGGCCATACAATGCGCAGATGGTGCAGGACGCCAAAGCGGCGCTGAAGCAGGCGATCAGCGACGGCACGCTCACCCGCGCGCGGATCGACACCTCGGTTCAGCGTATTCTGACCCTCAAGATCGCGATGGGGCTGATTCCCCTGCCACAGTCGGCGGCTGGGCAGGCGACGGCGACACCTTAGCTATCCGCGAGGAAAGCCAGCACGTCGCGGTTGAACTCGTCCGCGCGCTCGACAATGGGGATATGGCCGACGCCAGGATAGATAATGGCCTGCGCGCCGGGGATGTGCGCGGCGAGATATGCCCCATTCGGCGTAGGCACCAGCGGGTCGCCCCCGCCATGGATGACGAGCGTTGGCGCGGTGATGCGCTGTAGCGAGTCGGCCACGTCATGCGCGAGCGATGCCCGAAGCTGGCGCATATAGGCGGCGGCGCTCTGCGGACGGTAGCGCGCCGTCTCCGCGATGCGCTCCATCTCCGCCGGGTGCGCCGCGACGAACTCGGCGGCCATGATCTGGCTGTATATGTGGATCGCCCGCTCGCCCGCCTCCTCACCTGGCGTGGGCGCAAGCAGCGCCAGCACCTCCTGCGACGCCGGAACGTGGACACTGCCGCCGGGGGATGTCGACACGAGCACCAGCTTATCGAGCATATCAGCGTGGCGCAGCGCGAATTGCAGCGCTGTGAAGCCACCCAGCGAGATGCCGACGACGTGGGCGCGTGCGATGCCCAGCGCCCCCAGCAGTGCGGCGGCGTCATCGGTGAGGTCGGCGACGGTGTAGTCGGCGGTCGCCTCATCGCTATCGCCGGTATCGCGGTGGTCCATCGCAATCGTCCGGTACTCGCGACCAAAGACGTCGATCTGCCGCGCCCAGCCCAGCCGCTTCGACCCCAGCCCCGTCAGCAGCAGGATGGTCCCCTTCTCGTCGGCGGGATTCGCAGGCCGCGCCTCATCATAGGCAAGTTTGCGCCCGTCGATCAGCACGCTCTCCGGCGGTTTGACATCCATAGCGATTCCCTTTCTGCTGCTACGCACGACATCGCAAGAGCGTCACGGTCGCCCCAACTTCTTGACAGCGCTGCGACCGTTCGCCGATAATAGCGCGGCCAGCCTTTGGCGCGAAAGATGACACCCGATAGCGAAGGATGGCACAATGGTTCATTCGCGTTTCGCTCGCCGTGCCCACAGGATAGCGAACGCCAGGCGCAGGCGTCAACGCTCGATTTCATATGTGGAGTAGGTAAAGAATATTTTATGGTTCGCGAGAAATCTCCCAGTGGGCGTGGGTGGAGAAACGTAGTGTTGCTGTTTTTCGGTATCTGCATGGCATGCATTATTGTTGCGGTGATACTTCTCAGCGTTTTGCCAAGCGATATGAAGTGGTTCGGACTCGCGGTACCCACTGCAATCGCAACACTTGGTTCACTTGCAGGGGTAGCTGGGTGTCTATGCGCAATCAGATGGGTTACCTTGCAAGTGCAGTCAGGTAACGATGACCGATAGCGCTGTGATGTCGACCACGCCCACGAAGATCACAGTTACACCAGCACCAGCGTCGTACTCTTCCAGAGCCTGTGAGGTTACGACGCAGATGTGGCCCCATATCGCGTATAATGCAACCTATCAGTTCCCCCGTCTCCCGCCAATGTGCGTAGAGGCAGCCGTGATGACCAGCATCAGCCCAATCTTTGTCGCCCGCGGATCCGCGAACAGCCTTTCTTCCGTCCAGTGGTAACTGGAACTGGAGTTACGCATGCATGCGTCGAGAGGCGATCCTGATGTCCCGATGAGATGCGCTGTGGCGCTGTTGCTGGCGCTCTGCGTTCTCGCCGCAGCAGGGTGTGGCGTACAGACACCCCACGTTCAACGGATACATACCGTGACGCCTGCCGCCTCCTTCGTCCCGACTGCGGTGGTCGGGGCAATCAGTTCCCTCCATATGTTTGACGCCACCACCGGCTGGGGCGCGACATCCAACCAACTGCTGCGAACGACTGACGGCGGCTTTCACTGGCAAGACGTCACGCCGCCCGCGCCGCCTGGAGCCAGTCTGCTGAGTCTCGCCATGTTCCCGCGCTCTGCCGCTGAGGCCTGGGTCGCACGCGGTCTCGATGCGGGTGGATCGGGTGCGCCGCAATCGGCCATCTCTCACACGACGGATGGAGGGCTGACCTGGCGCTCGATCACGCTGCCGGTCTTCGCGGTGGCGCAAATCACCTTCGCGGACGCAGAACACGGCTGAATGCTCGCGGACCTCGACACGGCGGACGGAGAGCAAGGCGTTGACATCTTCCGTACAACGGATGGCGGATTAACCTGGGCCAGGGTTGCGAGCGCCGCCGACCACCCAGGCGCGCTCCCGCTGGCAGGGCACAAGACGGGCCTGACCTTCCGCGACGCGACCAGGGGTGGGCCACCGGGGCCGGTCCCACGGATCTGGCCAGCGCGGTTCCGGGGGACGCCTGGCTCTTCACGACCCACGACGGGGGAGCCACGTGGCAGCGGCAACCTCTGGCGCTGCCAGCCACCTTCGCGCAATACCCCTGGTTCTACATTGCGGGTGTGTTGCCTGCCGTCTTCTTCTCGCCTGAGGTGGGCGTGCTGCCGGTGGCGCTGGGGTCAAGCTCGGCGGGAGGGGAGGTGCTCACGCTCGTCTACGTGACGCACGACGGCGGGGCCACCTGGATTGCGGCGACCCCGGCAGAGACGGAGCCCGACGCGGTGAGCCTGCTTGATCCATCGCATTGGTGGCTCGACGCCGACTCCGCCGATGGCGCTGCTCCACTGAGCACGGCCGATGGTGGTCAGCATTGGACGATGCTCCCGTCGTCCACCCCGTTCGCGCAGGTGTCGGCGCTCAGTTTCGTCTCCGCCACGCAGGGCTGGGCAATCGACAGTGCGGGCCTGCTGCGCACCGACGATGGGGGCGGCGCCTGGACCGTCCTGGCTCCCGCATCGCCAGCCGGATAATGAGCGCTGGGGTGATTCCGGCGGCGGCAGTCTGCGCTTGACCACCCCCCGCGTAGTACATACAGCAATCGCTACCATCACGCCAGGCACATCACCGAGCATCTACGGCGAGCGCCTATTGGATAGTCTGTAGAACAAAAACAAGCCTCTCCCTGTGTGGGAGGGGCCTGTATTCTCCGTAACACCGTCTGGCAAGAGTATGCATGGGGAAGGCCGCTAACGAGGTTAACAGGGGTCAAACTTTCTGAATGATGGACTGCATCTCGCTCTCGTCGAACGCGCGCAGCGTTTCTGTGCGCACATTGCCCAGGCTCGCGACAGCAAGCGCAGCGGCCATTGCCGTCTGCTCGTCGGGAGCCTGAATGGTGGTAACAATGTCGTACTGTCCTTGAGTCCAGTAGATGCCGAGCAGCTTACCGCCTCGGCGCTCAACGTCACCACGAAATGCAGCAGCACGCTGCACCGTGTCTTTGGCGTTCTTTATCCCCTGGTCGGTGAACTTGATGAGGTTGACATAGGTGGGCATCGCTCCGTACCTCCCCTTGCTGAGTACGCCCCACACGCCCCGTCGGTCGCCCTGTCCCCCATGCATCATCCAGTAGAGTCCCACGCCGACAAGGGTGTCAAGCAATCGTTGTACTTCCGCTCTCTGCCTGCGCGGTACAACCCACCAGAGCGCGGGTAGACGGACAAACAGCCCCCATGTCCGTAGCCTAGCTTTGCGCGCGGCGCTGGAAGGCGAAGCCCGCGCCATCTTCCGCGCGGTCAGGATCAGTCTTTGTCAGGTCAATGAGCAACTGGATGTCCGGGTTTGGCGCCAGCGTCAGGTCGCGCTTGCCCTCTTTCGCCGCCTGCAGAATCTCGTCTGCCACCTGCTCCGGCTTGAGCAGCACCTCGATCTCCAGCCCACCGCTCTGCTCCGTCGCCTGCTGCACCATCGGCGTATCCACCCACGCTGGATAGACCGTCGTGATGCCGATGCCCGTCCCGAATAGCTCGGCGCGCATCGCGCCAGAGAAGCCGCGCACGGCCCACTTGCTGGCGCAGTAGCCGGAGAGCGTTGGCACGCCCAGCTTGCCCGCCACCGAGCTAAGCAGTACGAACTGGCCGCCGCCCTGCGCGCGCATCGTCGGCAACGACCGCCTGAACGCAGTGGTAGACGCCCATCACGTTGACATTCAGCATCTGCGCATATCCGCCGAGGAGAGATCCTCGATCCGCCCGCCGCGCCCGATGCCCGCACTCGCCACCAGCAGATCGATCCGCCCGGTCAGCTCCAGCGCCGCCTGTCATCAGGGCGCGCACCTGCACATCATCGGTCACATCTGTCGCCACCGTCGCGACCGCGCCGCCGAATCGGACGTCATGCCGCGCACACTCTCCGCCGCCGCCCGCAAGCCGTCCGCGTTGATATCCGCCAGCACGACATGCGCGCCCTGCGCGTGGAGCGCCCGCGCCGTCGCCAGCCCGATGCCACTCGCCCCGCCGGTTATCACCGCCACCGCGCCGTTGATATCCTCGATTGCCATCGTTCTTCCACTCCTGTTTAGGCTGGACTACTGGCCATATTGCCGCAGCAGAGACCGCGCAATCGCGCGTTTGTGCACCTCGTCCGGGCCGTCCGCCAGACGCAGCGTGCGCCCGCCCGCGTACATCCCCGCCAGCGGGAAGTCGTCGCTGACGCCCGCCCCGCCGAACGCCTGGATGGCGCGGTCGGCCACGCGCAGTCATCAGTTCGGCGCGACCACCTTGATCATCGCGATCTCGTTCTGCGCCGCCTTCTTGCCAACCGTGTCGATCATCCACGCCGCCTTCAGCGTCAGCAGCCGCGCCTGCTCGATCTCGATGCCGACTCGGCGATCCACTCCTGGATGACGCCCTGCTGGGCGAGTGGCTTGCCAAAGGCGACACGCCCGGAGACGCGCGCGGCACATCAACTCCAGCGCCCGCTGCGCCGCGCCGATGCAGCGCATGCAGTGGTGGATGCGCCCCGGCCCCAGCCGCGCCTCGCGCAATCGCGAAGCCGTCGCCCTCGCCGCCAGGATGTTGCTTGCGGGCACGCGCACGCCCTCGAACGTCACCTCGCAGTGGCTCTCGTTCTCGATGTAGCCGAAGACCGGCAGGTTGCGCACCACCGTGACGCCCGGCGTCTCCACCGGCACGAGGATCATGCTCTGCTGGCGGTGCCGGTCGGACGAGTCTGGCGCGGTCTTGCCCATCACGATCAGGATCTTGCAGCGCGGGCGCATCGCCCCCGAAATCCACCACTTGTGCCCGTCGAGCACATACTCGTCACCCTCGCGGCGGATGGTGAGCTGGATGTTGGTGGCGTCCGAGCTGGCGACCTCCGGCTCGGTCATTGCGAAGGCGGAGCGTATCTCGCCGTCCAACAGCGGTTGCAGCCAGTCGCGCTTCTGGTCGGGCGTGCCGAACTGCGCCAGGATCTCCATATTGCCGGTGTCGGGCGCGCTACAGTTGAAGACCTCCGGCGCCCAGTGGACCCGTCCGGTGATCTCCGCCAGCGGCGCGTACTCCTGGTTGGTTAGTCCCGCGCCATACTCGTTATCGGGCAGGAAGAGGTTCCACTGCCCCTCGGCCCGCGCCTGTGCCTTCAATTCGTCGACGATCTCGGCATGGTGAAAGGGATTGCCCGAGGCGGCAATCTGCTCGTGGTAGGTGCGCTCGTTCGGGTAGACGTGGCGCTCCATGAAGTCGTTCATGCGGGCGCGCAGCTCGTTGACCTTCTCGCTATAGGCGAAATCCATTGGAAGCTCCCTCCTCGCACGGCTGCTCCAGACGACCGCGAATTCTCACGCACATGATACGCCGAACGCCCCATATCGGGCGCGCCTGCTGCCTCACAGAGTTCTCACAACGGACGCCCCGACGTGTGACCACCGGGGCGTCCGTAGGTGTATGCTGATGAAGTTACCCTCGGCCATAAATGGCCGGAGTACAGGAAACGGCCCATAAATGGCCGTCTCGCCCTATCGAGCGAGCGGGGCGTAAACGCCCCGCTGCCGTCCCTACTCCGGCCTTTCCAGTCCGGAAACACCTCTACCATCACTAGAAGTTCGACTTGGCCGCGCAGGTACCGACGAAATCGCCACTCAGATTCTTGAAGTTATTCGGAATCGTCGTGTCGATGCCGTAGACACTGTTGTCGCGGGTAGGAACGCGCTGGTTCGGCGACGTGCCATACTGCGCGTTGGCGCCGAAAAGCCCGCCCAGATCCACCGTGCCAAGTTCATTGAAGGCTTTCAGCAGCCCAGCGCGTGTCAGGTCGCCATTGGCGATGGCCTTCTTCAGGATCGCATAGGTGACTTTGGCCTCGGCATAGCCGAACTGGAAGTAGCCGTCAGGCTTCTGGTCTGGGGCATACTTCGCGACATTCTGCAGCATCTCGGCCATGCCCGGCTGGCTCGTGTCGCCCCAGGTTGCCCCCTGCGCCACGACCCACACACTCTTCTCCAGCAGCCCGGTGAATGTCGGCGAGACGGCCAGCAGCCCATTTGCCCACGCCGGGCTGTTCAGAATCCATTGCGGGAAATAGCCTGCCTGGGCCGCGGTGCCGATGATGCCCGCCGCGACGGTAGGAATGGCAGTCAGGACGACGAACTGCGCGCCCGCCTGCTTCATCTTGGTGACCTGCGCGGTGTAGGTCGTATCGGTCAGCTCATAGGTCGCCTGCGCGACGTTGTTCAAGTTGGTATAGCAGCCCATAGCCTCGTTATAGCCAGTGAGGCCGTCCTGCCCATAGGCGTCATCCTGGGAGATGATGCCCACCTTGGGATTCGTGATGCCCAGCTGCGTGGCCACTTTGGTCGCATACTCAAGCCCGTTCTCGACCTGCAGTCGATACGGCGTCCCAATCAGAATCATGTACTGCTGGCGCGCCAGAATCGAGTCCAGCGAGGCGGCGGAGACCAGCATCTTGTCGCGCTCGGACAGGCTCACGATAGCCTGTGTTGTTGGGGAGCCAAGACTCTCGGCCAGCATCAACACCTGATTGTGAATCTGGTTATACATCTGGACCTGGGTCTGCGGGTCGTACTTCGAGTCCTTCTCGACCAGATTGATCTTGTAGCCGTCGATGCCGCCGCTGGCGTTGACGGCGTCGAAGTAGGTCTCGATGCCCTTGGTCAGCGGAATGCCGATGGGCGCCGCGACCGGCCCCGACAGCGGGGTGAGAACACCGAGAGCAATCGTCTTCTTGGCCGTGTCAACGCCGGGGCCAGCTGTGATCCCGCCGCCACCAGAGGTACTGCAAGCCGAGAGAAATGTGCCAAGAACGACGAGGACGGTCAACACGCCCAGCAGATGGCCGCGCGCGCGCCGCGACAGATGAAGCGCCATGAGTTCCCCCTCTCGAAGACAGATGAACGGTGACGGATGCTCGTTGGGTCGAACACCGTCCGCTCGCGAGCAACGCGCATTAGACGGGCGGTTGAGGCGCGTCGGTGCGTTGCGCGAGATCCATGCGCTCGACGTCGAGCTGGAATGTGTGCTCCGATGAGGCCGTCGTGGCCGGCTCACCTCCTTTGCGTCGCGCATCAAAGCGCTGGATGGCCGCACGGAACCGATGAATCAGGCCAATGATGCCCGCCGGTTCGTACAACAGGAAGACAATAATCAGCAGCCCGTAGAGAATCGCGCTCAGGTCGCCGCTCGAAAGGCCCGTCGAATTGGCGCTTTGCGGCAGCAATTGGAAGTTGTCGAGCGCGGTCGGCACGGCGAAGACGAAGGCCGCCCCCAGGATGGATCCCCAGACACTGGCGACACCACCAATCAGGATGGCGGCGACAAACTCGATGGAGAAGACCAGATTCCACGTTCCGGGCGTGGCGATGCCGGAGAGCGAGGCGTAGAGCGCGCCCGCGCTCCCTGCCAGGAAGGACGAGAGGACAAAGGCGCCCATCTTCGCCTCGAAGAGATTGACGCCCATGATCGAGGCCGCAACCTCGTTATCCCGCACCGCCTGCCAGGCCCGCCCAATCCGCGTGCGCGCCACATTGCCCACAAAGACCGCCGCGAGCGCGAGCAGCGGCAATAAGAGCAGGAAGAACCACTGGTTCGTCGTGAGGTCTAGCCCCAGGACCGTGGTGGGGCTGGCGAATGAGAAGTCGCCGATGCTTGGAGTCGGGAAGTTGTAACGGCCCTGTGTGCCTCCGGTGATGGGTTTCAGATTGAGGAACAGATACTGACCAATGAAGACCAGCGCCAGGGTGACGATGCCAAGATAGAAGCCTTTGAGGCGGAGCGCCGTCGGGCCGATTAGCGCGCCGATCAGCGCCGCGACGATACCAGCGGCGGGCAGCCAGATCAGGAACGGGAGGCCCAGCCCCGATGGATCGCCGGGGAACAGCGGTTGTCCCCCGCCCAGCCAGCCTGCTGTGTAGGCGCCAACACCCATGAAGAAGGCGATGCCCAGCGAGATTTGCCCGGCGTAGCCCGAGAGCACGTTCAGGCCGAGCGCCGCGATACCCGCGACCATAGCAAAGTCGAGAACCGAGACCCAGCCATCACCGCCGAAGAGAAATATCAGCGCCAGCAGGATGATGCCGAACAGCAGCAGCGCGCGATTCCGCGAGGAGCGCAGCAGCCCTCGCCGCGCGGCACCTGGCGCTGGCGACGGAGTGGTGGTAGCCGTGGGCGCGCTCATATCCGCTCCACCTTTCGCGAGCCGAAAAGCCCGTAGGGACGGATCAGCAGGACGAGAATCATGACGAGGTAGGGCGCGATGAGGTGGAAATTCGTGCCGAGGAAGCCGCTCGTCTCATAGCCCTGCGTCAACACATAGATCAGTCCGATGATGATGCCACCGACCACCGCGCCGGGGATCGAGTCCAGCCCGCCGAGGATGATGGCGGGGAAGGCCACCAGCGCGGCCTGGCCCAGGCCCACGTCAAAGGCGGGATTGCCCGCGCTCGCCGAGAGAAAGACGCCGCCGATGGTCGCGATGGCCCCCGAGATACCCCAGGCCAGCGCATAGACCGTCGAGATGCGGATACCCATCGCCCGCGCCGCCTCCTGGTCAATGGCTGTGGCGCGCATCGCCAGCCCGTAGCGGGTGTAGCGCAGGAAGGCGAAAAGCCCCGCGCAGATCAAGGCGGTGACGATGATGCTTGCGATGGCGTTGGAGCCGAATTTGACGCCGCCAATAGTGACCGCGCTCAGGATGTCGAACGGCGCGGGCGAGGCCGGAGTATTCCCGCCGACCAGGATTGTGACCGCCGTCAGCAACAGGACATCGAGGCCGATGGTGACCATGATGATGGTGAAGGGTGGCCGCCCGATCATGCGCCGCAAGACGACCCGCTCGAAGATCACGCCGATCAGCGCGGTAAGCGCCATGCCGATGAGCAGCGCCGGGAAGAAGCCAAGCCGCCAGGTAAACATCGCCGTCGAGACGACGAAGGTTCCCACCAGCAGAAACTCGCCCTGCGCGAAGTTGATGACTTCGCTAGCTTTGAAGATAATCGTGAAGCCCAGCGCGATCAGGGCATAGTCACAACCGAGTGCGAGGCCCGAAAACACTAGCTGGATGAATGTCGTCATTGCCACTCCTGCTCGCCGCGTCTGGCCCGCGGCTGGCCCCACTCTGCCTTTCTCTGCCTTACCCGGCCTTGCCGCCTCAGCCGTCCGAGTCTGCCTTCGCCTCCCTGCCAGCGGGCGCCTTCTCCGCCTGCTCCTCACCCAGATAAGCTCTGATGACTTCGGGACTGGCCTGCACCTCCGCGGGCGCCCCCTGCGCGATGACACGCCCGAAATCCAGCACCAGCACTCGGTCGGCAATTCCCATCACCATCGCCATATCGTGCTCGACCAGGATTTGTGTGATGCCAAGCTGCTGCTGGATGTCCAGCATCACCGCCGCCAGGTCGTGGCTCTCTTCGAGGCTCATGCCCGCCACTGGCTCGTCCAGCAGCAGCAGGCGTGGCTGCGCCGCCAGCGCTCGCGCCAGGTCGGCCCGCTTCTGCAGGCCAAACGGCAGGCTGCCTAACGGCCGATCCTGGAAGCGCTCCAGCCCCAGCAGCGCGAGCAGACGCTGGCAATACGCCCGGTTCTCGCGCTCCTCTGCCGACGCCGTGCCGAGGTAAAAGCCGCCGCGCAGTATGCCGCTGCGCATGCGACTGTGCCGCCCCAGCAGCAGATAATCCATGACGGTGGTGTGGGGGAACTGGCCGAGGTTCTGGAAGGTGCGCGCGATGCCCGCGCCCGCGATCTGGTCGGTACGCAGTCGCAGCAGGTTGCGCCCCTCGAAGCTCACCTCGCCAGCCACCGGGCGGTAGACGCGCGAGAGCACGTTGAAGAGCGAGGTCTTGCCCGCGCCATTCGGCCCGATGATGGCGAACAGCTCGCCGGGCCGCACGTCGAAGCTCACGTCCGAGAGCGCCGTCAGGCCAGCGAAGCGCACGGTGATGCCACGTACCGAGAGGATCGGAGATTGCGCCTGAGCCTGGGCTGGTGTGCCCGATGCATTCGACGCGCTCATATCGACCACCTCCTCTCTGGCCGCCGTTGGCGTAGCGTGGCGAAGTCGGCGCGCCCGCCCTCCTCATGCAGCCCCAGGTAGAAGGTGCGCACGCTCTCGTCGCGCAGAAGCTCCGCCGCGCTCTGGTCGAGGACGACCTGCCCGGTCTCCAGCACGTAGCCATGGGTCGCGTGGGTCAGCGCCATCTGGGCGTTCTGCTCCACCAATAAGACTGCGGTGCCCCCGGCGCTAATCTCGCCGATGATATTACCGATCTGCTGCACCATGACTGGCGCCAGCCCAAGCGATGGCTCGTCGAGCAGCAGCAGGCGGGGATTGGCCATCAGCGCGCGCCCAATGGCGAGCATCTGCTGCTCACCGCCAGAGAGGTAGCCCGCCGCGCTCCGGCGACGCTCGCGCAGAATCGGGAAAAGCTCCATCACGCGGCCGTAGCTGCGGCGCGTCGCGGCGGCATCACGCGAGGCGAAGGCCCCGGCGCGCAGATTCTCGTCCACCGAGAGCGACCCGAAGAGCCGCCGACCCTCCAGCACCTGCGCGATACCCATCCGCACGATGCGTGTAGGCTCCAGCGAGGTGATCGGTTGGCCGTCGAACTCCACCGAACCATGGGTGATACGGCCGCCCTGGGTCCGCAGCAGGCCGGAGATCGCCCGCAGAATGCTCGTCTTGCCCGCGCCATTCGCGCCCAGCAGGGCCACCACACCGCGTTCGGGTACCTCCAGCGTCACCCCGCGCACCGCCGCGATGACGCCCTGATAGGTCACCTCAAGCTCCCGGACGACCAGCATCTAGGCTACCTCCCGCTGACTCGGCTATTGGTATGTGAGAGTGCGATTCGCGGCACAAATGCCGCAGCTAATGGTTTGTAATGGCGCCGTTCGCGGCATAAATGCCGCGGCTTATCAATCATGCGGTTCGCGGCATGATTGTCGCGGCTAAGAGCGCCACTACTCGGCCCACTCGCCAATCTTGACATGCCCTTTGAAGAGATTGCGCGCAATGATGAACCGTTGAATCTCGTCGGTGCCATCGAAGATACGGAAGACGCGCATCTCGCGATACCAGCGCTCGATGGGCAGCTCGCGGGTATAGCCCATGCCGCCGTGTATCTGAAGCATGCGGTCCACGACGCGGTTCGCCATATTCGCGCCGTAGAGCTTCGCCATCGCGGCCTGGTGGCGGTTATCCTGACCCCGGTCGGCGAGCCAGGCCGCCCGCAGCGTGATCCACTTCGTCGCCTCGATCTCCACCGCTGAGTCGGCAATCATCCATTGAATCGCCTGCCGGTCCGACAGCGGCTGCCCGAAGGTGACGCGGTTCTTCGCATGCTCGATGGACATCTCCATCATCCGCTCGCACGCGCCGACCGCACGCGCCGGAATCGCCCAGCGCGCCGCGCCAATCCATTGCATCGCCGTATCGAACCCGTGCCCGACCTCGCCGAGGACATTTGCTTCGGGGACGCGCACATCCTCAAAGATCAGCGTCGCTGGATCCCACGCCCCCATGGTAGCTATACGTTCGGAACGCCACCCCATCTCACGGTCTACCAGGAAACACGTAATGCCGCCGTGTGGCCCCGCCTCCTTATCGGTGACGGCGAAGACCATCGTGAAGTCGGCCTCGTTGCCGTTGGTGATGAAGATTTTCTCGCCGTTCAGCACCCACTCGTGGCCATCCTTCACCGCCGACATGCGGATGTTGCCCGCGTCCGACCCGGCTCCCGGCTCGGTGAGCGCGAAGCACGAGCGGCGCGTCCCCTCGATGGTCGGCAGCAGGTAGCGGTGCTTCTGCTCGTCATTGCAGGCGTAGAGGATATTGTCGGCGGAGCCGCCGAAGCTGAACGGCACGAACGTCCGCCCCAGCTCGATCAGGGTCAGGCAGGTGGCGACCGAGCCAAGGTTCGCCCCACCATACTCCTCCGGCGTATTGATGCCCCAGAAGCCCAGGTCGCGCGCCTTCGTCTGTAATGCGCGCACCTGCTCCGGCTCCAGTCCGGGGCGCCCCTCGCGCTCGTTGCGCAGCACATCGCCCTCCAGCGGCATCAACTCGCGCCGCACGAAGTCGCGCACTGTCTGCTGGATGAGTTTCTCTTCGGGAGCCAGCGTGAAGTCCATCATCACCCTCCACGAATAACGACAGGTCTGCGCGCCGCTCTGGCGCCCTGCCCGGCAACTACGCTGCACTGCTCTGAATATTGCGATGGCTTTTACGATTGCTACGCGCGATGTTTACACGAGCGCCGCTTCGGTTGCTGTCTCGTCCCCGGTGTGGGGCGTGTAGCCGTTCCACTCCGAGAGTCTGTGCGCGGCGGCGCGGACGGTATTGACGACGTTGGCCAGATGCCGCTCATCGAGCTGCGACGTGATGCAGACAGACGAGATCACCAGTTCGACCTGCCCGGCCTTCCCGAAGATGGGCGCATCCACGGCGGTCGCGCCACGGTGAAATTCGCCCTCGGAGACGGCGTATCCCTGGCGTCGCACTTTGCGTAGCGCCTCCATGAACCGCGCGACGTCGGTGATGGTGGTCGGCGTGATGGGACGCAGCCCGGCCGCGATGTGGCGCTGCCATTCCGCCTCGTCGTCGAATGCCAGGAAACAGCGGCCGTGCGCGCCCGCCGTCAGCGGGATCGCCTCGCCGATGGAGATGCTCAGGCGCGTGAAGCGATTATCGTCGGCTGGCGGCTCGGCGGAGGCGATGAAGACGGGACGGTCATCCCAGCGCTGGACCAGCGCGGTAATCAGGCCGGTCTGCGCCGCGACACGCCTGATCTCCGCCGATGCTCGCGCGAAGGCGTCATTCAGCTCAGCGGCGCGGTTGCCAAGCGGGATGAGATAGGGGCCGAGGCTGTACTTGCGCGTCTCGCGGTCGTAGCGGACGAAATCTTCGCGTTCGAGCGAGCGGAGGATGCGCAGGCAGGTCGTTGGGCTGGCGTCGAGTTTGGTCGCGATGACCTTCAGGGACGAGGAGCGGTACTTGTGGCGGCTGAGCAGCTTCAGTGCCTGCGCCGCCAGCGCAACGGATGGAATGCCGTACTCCATCGCAGCCTCCCGGACACCGTCGTCCATGATTTCATATGTGAAATCACATTTCGTCACCGCGCGATGTCAGCAGTATACACAGTCGAGTTCTGCCCGTCAACACACAAGATTGCGGCTGGGTCGGCGCGCCTGCTTGCGCAAATCGAAGCTCTTGGGTAGACTGGTTAAAACCGTTGGGTAAAACCGCCGAATGGGAGAACTGCCCGGTGTCTCCACGTCGCATCCCTACCGTTATCGACGATCATCTGGTGACCAACTCCGGCGAGGCGAATGCCATCCCGGTTGGGTCGCGGGGATGGTTTGCGTGGCTGTGCCGTGAGACGCCGTCCTCGTTTTCGTATCAGACGACCAACGGCGCCATCACCATCCGGCCCGAACGGAAGCGCCAGGGCTGGTACTGGTACGCCTATCACGCGACGCAAGGCGCCCTGCGCAAATCGTATCTTGGCAAGGCGGATGCGATGACCGCGGAGCGCCTGCGCCTGGTCGCCGCTACACTGACCCATCAGCCAGAGGCGCCAGGGACGCCAGAGCCGTCGCTCGGCGTGCGCTTGACATTTCTCGGCGCGGGACGCCTGACGGCGCGCTGGCCGTGACATCACCCTCACCTCTATGAAAGCCATTGGCCTGCTGGCCTATCTCGGCGTCCATGGTCGCCCGCAGCGCCGGGAGCACCTGCTGGCGTTGTTGTGGCCCGAAAGCCCCGTTGCCCAGGCGCGCAAGAATCTGCGCAACCTCCTCTGGTCGATCCGCGACACGCTCGGCCAGGAGGTGGTGACTGGCCATGAGAGCCTTGCCCTGGGCGCGTACGTCCTGGTGGATACCGGCCAGTTTACGCAGGCGCAACACGAGGCGCGGCAACGCGAGGCAGGCGGCGAGAGCGCGTTCGAGTGTTATCAGGCGATGACTGCGCTCTATCAGGGCAGCTTTCTGGATGGCATCGCCATCAACGACGCGGCTGAGTTCGAGACGTGGGTCGCCATGACGCGCGAACACTTCCACGAGGCGCACGCCCATGCGTTACGCGCGCTCGCCGCGAAGTATCGCGCGGAGGGGCGCTGGGCGGATGTCATCACCCTCGCACGGACGGCCGTCATGGCGGATATCCTGCAGGAGCCGATGTATCGGATGCTGATGGAGGCGCATGCCCGTATGGGAGATCGCGCCTCGGCGCTACGCCAGTATGAGACGCTGCGGGCGACGCTCGAACGCGAGCTGGGGGTCGCGCCGCTGGCTGAGACCGAGCAGTTGCGCCGCGATATTCTCGATGGGCGCCTGCAACCCACCCCGGCGGATACCCCGGTATCCTCGCCGCCAGCGCGATCCAGCGCACATCTGCCCGCCGCGCCGTTCATTGGGCGCGATAGCGAGATGGCGGCGCTCGACGAACTCTGGGCGACGGCGCAGCAGGGGCAGGCATTGGCGGCGCTTATCGCGGGCGAGGCTGGCCAGGGCAAGTCGCGCCTGTGGCAGATGTGGTCCGCACGACTCGCCCCGGCGGCAACCGTGCTTGAGGCACAGGGCCTCTCCACCACGCAGAGTCTGCCCTTCGCGCCCGTGGCCGATCTGTTGCGCAGCCCGCTGATGCGCCGCCGGTTGCTGTGGCTGGCCCATGCGGCGCCGGTCTGGCTGGAAGACGTGATGCAGCTCGTGCCCGACCTGCGTGACGAGCTACCGGTCCCGCTGCCATCCACCATTCTTCCCCCGCTCGAAGAACAGCGGCGGCTCTTCGAGGCGCTGGTGCAGAGCCTCGGCATCCGGGCGGAGCATCCGCTGGTGCTGTTTGTCGATAACCTGCACTGGGCGGACCAGGCGACCATTGAGTGGCTGGGTTACCTGCTGCATCGGGGGCATAATCTGCCATTGCTCTTTGTCGGCGCCTACCGGCCAGAGGAAGCGCCGCCGCTATTGGCGTTGATTGCTTCGTGGATGCGCGACGGAGTGGCCCAGCGTCTCGCGCTGGCCCGGCTCGACCACGAGGAGACGACCCAACTGATCGCGGCGCTCAACGGCGATGTGAGGCGCGCCGAAGAACTCTATGCGCGGAGTGCGGGCAATCCCTACTTCCTGATCGAGTTGCTACGCGCTGAACCGGGCGCGATGCCCGCCCAACTAGCCGACCTCATCACGCTCCGGCTCGATCAGTTGCCCGGCGCCGCGCGCCAGATATTGCAGGTCGCCGCGTTGATCCAGCCGGAGATTGACTGCACGCTGCTTCAGCACATCAGCGGGCGGACCGAGGAGGAGACGATTGAGGCGGTCGAAACGCTGCAACAGACCGGGCTGCTGCGCGATGAAGGGCAGCGCTACGCCTTCGGCCACCCGCTGATTGCCGATGTGGTCGGCGCCGAGATGAGCCGCGCCCGCCGGACTATCCTGCATCGTCGCGTCGCCGAGACGCTGGAGCGCCTCGCGGGCGAGCGGCTGACAGAGATTTCGGGACGGCTGGCCCACCACTTCCGCGAGGCCGGGAATTCCGAACGCGCCGCCTACTACGCCGAGCTGGCCGGGGACCGCGCGCTCGCCTTGGCCGCGCCGGTGGAGGCGGCCCAGTTCTACGAGCAGGCGCTGGCGTTGCAGGTCACCGCGCTCCGCTACTATCGCCTGGGGTTGGCGCGTCGTCGCCAGGCCGACCTGGAGGGCGCTCGCGCAGCTTACATGCAGGCGTTACGCGCCTGCGAGCAGGCCAACGAGTGGTCGTGGGCATCGCGCATCTGCCTAGAAATGGCGCGCATCTGTCTGGCGCGGAACCAGTTCGACGATATCGTCATCTGGGTGGAGCGCGCCAGTGGCTACCTTCCCTATGACGAAGACCCGGTGCTGCCACACGTGCTCTCCGCCTACCTGATGGGCGGCCATCTGCGCGGTACCGGCCAATCGCTGCAAGAGGCAATGGCCCAGCTCAATGAGGCGCTGCTCGGCGCAATCAAGGGGAATATGGTCGAGCTGCTGCCCGGCATTCTGCTGGAGCTGGGAACGGTCGTCGCTCATACGGGAGAGTCCACTAGCGCCATCCGCTGCTTTAATGAACTCGTCGCCATCGCGCATACCATCGGCGACTACTTCCACGAAGCGCTTGGCTATCACAATCTGGCGGCTACCGCGCTCCAGGTGGGCGATCTGCCGATGGCGCGCAACGCCATCGAGGCGGGGATGCGGCTGGCGCGCTCGCGGGCGGTGCGTCTGGTGAACCAGTGGCTCTTCGCGACACGCGGCGAGCTGGCCATGGCCGAGCGGCACTGGCACGAGGCGGAAACCTGGTTGGCGCGCGGCCTGACCGAAGCCGAGCGCCATGATAACACCGTCCAGAGCGCGCAACTTCAGGCGGATATGGGATTGGTCGCGTTCGAGCGCGGCAAGGTGGACCAGGCCATCACGCTGCTGGAAAACGCCCACGCGCGCCTGACGCGCGAATCCGCGCGCTATCTGCTCATCACCATCGACCTGCGCCTCAATCTCGATTGAGGCGCAGGTCGGCAGGCAGGATGTCGCAAGGCTCATCCTCAATCGCGCGCAGGAACTGCTACGCGGAAGTGACTACACCGCGCTGCATGCCTGGGCGAACCATCTGCGGAGCCAGCTCTGCCCGTGAATTACCCAACGCCTATTCCGCGCCACATTGGGTAATTCACATCGCAAGGAAGCCGCTTGATATCGCTATCTCGAAAAAGGACGTTGCAAGGGATAGCCGGAATGACATGCCTTGTTTACACTCCTCCCAATATCGATGCTCAGCCGTTCCCGCTGGCTTTTGAGCCACAGGGGGTGGTTCGCGACGCACGCCTCCTGGCGCTGTGCTGCCGAAGCCCCGTGCCTGACCTGTAGCCGTCGTCTGCCTGATAGTACGCCGTTGTACGAAGGAGACCGATATGAGTTCCCCAGCATCCCCATACCTGCTCGATCCCAGCATTCTGGGCGGAAAAGTGTTCAACGGAGAATGGGTTGCACCGGCTGGCGGCGTCTTTCCCGTCACCGAGCCAGCGACCGGCGCATCGCTCGGCTCAGTCGGGCAGGCCAACGAAGACGACGTGCGCCAGGCCGGGCGGCAGGCGGCGGCGGCCCAGAAAGAGTGGGCGCGCCTCCCCTATGCCGAACGCGCGCGCATCATGCGGCGAGCCGGTGACCTGCTGGCACAGCACGCCCGCGAAATCCAGGCGTGGATTATCCGCGAGACAGGGTCGATTCCTGGCAAGGCGGGTTTCGAGCTACACGTCGGCTCCAGCGAATGTTATGAGGCCGCCACGCTGCCATCACAGCCGTACGGGCGTCTCATCCCTTCCGAGGAGCCACGTCTGAGTATGGCGCGGCGCATACCGTCCGGCGTCGTCGGTGTGATCGCCCCGTTCAATGTGCCGCTGATCCTGGGCATCCGCTCGGTGGCTCCGGCGCTGGCGCTGGGGAACGCCGTCATCCTCAAACCCGACCCGCGCACCGCTGTCAGCGGCGGGGTTGTGCTGGCGCGCGTCTTTGAGGAGGCTGGCGTGCCCAGGGGCGTGCTGCATATGCTCCTAGGCGGCCCGGATGTGGGCGAGGCGATGATTACCGACCCCAATGTGCGGGTCATCAGCTTCACCGGCTCAACCGCCGCCGGGCGACGAGTCGGCGAGCTGGCGGCGACGCACCTGAAACGCGCCCATCTCGAACTCGGCGGCAACAGCGCGCTCATCATCCTCGACGACGCCGACCTCGATCTCGCCGTCAGCGCTGGCGCATGGGGTTCATTCTTCCACCAGGGCCAGATCTGCATGACGACTGGACGCCATCTCGTCCATCACCGCATCGCGGACGAGTATACGCAGAAGCTGGCCGAGGCCGCCGAGCGCATGGCGGTGGGCGATCCGGCGCAGCAGCAGGTCTCGCTGGGGCCGATCATCGACGAGCGCCAGCGCGACAAGATTCACGCGCTGGTGACCGAGAGCGTGCGGGCGGGCGCGCAGTTGGCGGCGGGCGGACGCTACGAGGGGCTGTCCTATCGCCCGACGGTGCTGACGAATGTGACGCCGACGATGCCCGCCTACGCCAATGAGGTATTTGGGCCGGTTGCGCCAGTGATTCGCTTCTCCTCGCTCGACGAGGCGGTCGCGCTGGCGGGCGACACCGAGTACGGGCTTGCGCTGGGGATTCTGACCCGCGATGTGATGAAGGGTATGGAGCTGGCCGACCGCATCCCCAGTGGCATCGTGCATATCAACGATCAAACTATCAACGATCAAACTATCAACGACGAGGCAGTGGCGCCCTTTGGCGGTCTCAACGCATCGGGCACGGGCGCGCGCTTTGGCGGCGCGGAGTGGAACATTGACGCCTTTACCGAGACGCAATGGGTTACCGTTCGTGGCCAGATCGTGCCGCATCAGCTCTGAGTTCAAAAGGACGCGCCATGACCGCACCGTCATTTGATAATGGCACTGGCAATGAGCCAACGCTGGCGACGGACCAACCGCAGCCTGCTCAGCCATTGCAGCCATCTCACGATATGCCTGCTCCACGCGCCGCTGAGGCCAGCGTCAGCGACGTCTCCACACCGACCCCTGACGGCGGTCGCGTGCCTTCGTGGGTGCGCGCCGTCGTCCGGGTGATCGGCTCGCGCGACTATATTGGCGTGCTCATCGCCATCGTCGCGCTGGCGCTCGTCATCGGGATTGCGCATCCGGCGTTTCTGCGCTTCAGCCAGTTGACCGATGTGCTCAACCAGGCCACATTCGTCGCCATTCTGGCCTGTGGCATGGCAATGCTGCTGGCCATGCGCGAGCTTGACCTTTCCGTGGGATCGATCTACGCGCTGACCTCAGTGTGCGCCGCGATTCTGATGAAACACGGGATGAACTCATGGGTCGCGGCGCTGATTGGCATCGGCGTCGGGGCCGCGCTCGGCCTAACGAACGGCCTGATCGTCCAGTTGTTTCGGCTGCCGTCCATCGTCGCCACCCTGGCGACACTCTCGATCTTCCGCGGGCTGGCCTACGCCATCACCAACGGCCAGCAGTTGCTCGGCCCATCGCTGAGCGACTCATTCTCGGTCTTCGCCAGCGGCCATCTCTTCGGCATTCCGAACACGGTCTATGTGATGATCGCGCTGGTGGCCGTCCTCTCTGGCATCCTCTACTACACCCCATTTGGGTATCGCATCCGTTCGATTGGCTCCAATCCAGAGGCCGCTGCCTTCAGTGGCATTCCTGTCGTGCGGATTCGCTTGCTGGCATTCGTCCTGATGGGGACGCTTGGCGGTTTGGGAGGGGTATTGTCGCTTGGCTATTTCGGGGCTGGCGACCCTAACCTGGGTATCGGCTACGAGCTTTTGGCGGTGGCGGCGGCTGTTATCGGTGGCACATCGCTGATGGGGGAAAAGCCACCATCGTTGGCGCTGCGCTCGGCTCGATCTTACTGGCGGTCGTCGCCGCTGGCCTCGCGTATTTCAGTGTCCCCATCAACTGGAATTCGTTCGCGACCGGGGCGGTCATCCTGCTCGCGGTGATTCTCGATAGCTTACTGCGCAGACGGCGCACCACTAATTCCCCTCGACTCTGAACATATTGCCACGCTGAGCTGACTGTTGACCTGACCTGTCGATGGTTCATGTGGATCTCCGACGAGATCCCTCATACATTGCGCGTTGCGCCCCAATTCAGGCAGGCGTCTACGCATAGATTGTCCCGGTTGTCATAGGTTGTCATCGTTGACCTGGAGGTAGAGATCATGCGATCAAAGGTGATTTCGTTACTCGCCGTTGCCGCCATCATCGTCGTCGCGCTTGCTGGCTGTGGCGAGAGCACGAGCAACGCAGGCGGAAACAAGAAAAATCCGCCAGATATCCATGTCGCGTTTGTCTATTGGACGACGGCCATCAATGCCATGTCGGAGATGGCGGCGGGCGCGCAATACGCCGGAGAGCAGTATCACGTCAATGTGCAGTTGCTGGCCCCGCCCAACCCCAACGACCCACAGGCCGAGGTCAACCTGCTTATCAACGCGGCCAAGACGGCGACCGATGGCATCGCGGTTGAGACGCTCGCGCCGGATGTCTTCGATCATCCCGAGGCCAATATTGTTGGGCAGGGCATTCCGATTATCGCGGTGGACACCGTTGCCCCAGCGGACACCGGCATCAAGACCTACATCGGCAACGATAACGTCACCGCCGGAAAAGCGCTGGCCGACGCCGCGCTGGCAAAGATCCCCGCCGACGCCAAGGGCGATATCGTCATCGGCGATCCGGCAATGGGCGTTCCGGTGCTTGCCTATCGCGCGCAGGGCATCAAAGACGAGTTCAATGCGAAGCGCCCCGACCTTCAGGTGCTTGGCCCGTTTGCGACGGCGAACGATCCACAGGGTAACTACAACGCCTGGAATAACCTCGTCAACGCCCACCCGAACGCTCTCGCCTACCTCGGCGTTGGCGACCAGGATAGCGTCTCGCTGGCGAAGATCAAGACGGCGAATAACGGCAAATATCTCACTGGCGCCTTCGACCTCAACGACGCGACGATCCAGGCGGTGAAGGATGGCGTCAACTTTGGCCTGCTCGACCCCTACCACTTCATGAAGGGCTATGTCGCCATGCGCCTGCTGATCGAGCACGCGCTCAATGGCACGGCCATTCCTGAGGGCTGGTGGAACACCGGGCATCTGATGGTTGACCAGACCAACATCGACCAGATCATCGCGCGCCAGGCAAGTCTGGACGCGAAGGGCGCCTACTACAAGCCGATCATCGATCAGCAATTCGCGAACCCGTCGGCGTATATCAAACCGATGGACCAGGCGAAGTAGATGTAACCGTCCTCCCTCTCCCCCTAGCCCCCTCCCCTAAAAGGGAGGGGGAACAAGAGGAGATAGTCCTGGCTTTGATGGTGTTTACCGTGTTGTTCAAGGAATCGGCGCCGTGGGGCTGCGTCTGCGTCTGCTAGCCCGCGCAGGCGGGCTTTGCGGCCGCAGCGCAGCGCAGGCCCCTAGGCGCGGCTTCAGCCGCCAGCGCCCCGGCCACCCGATCACGCTGTGAAATACAATTTATGGCCGAGACAGCGCACACGGACAACGAGGGACGCATGAATACACAGATTGATACGCTCAATGCGACCGGCATTCGCAAGTCGTACGGCGGGATTGCGGCCCTCAAAGGGGTGGACTTTCACGTCCGCGCGGGAACGGTCCACGCGCTGCTCGGCGAGAACGGCGCGGGCAAATCCACGCTGGTCAAGGTGCTGGTGGGGGCGACGACACCCGACGCCGGAACGCTACAACTCGACGGGCGCCGCGTGCGCTTCAGCAGCACCGCCGATGCGGCCAGCCAGCGTATCGCGGTCGTCTCGCAGGAGTTGAATCTCTTCCCTGACCTGAGCGTCCTGGAAAACCTCTTCGTCCTGCGCGAGCCGCGCCGTGGGCCAGTCGTCGCGTGTGACCGTATGGCGCGCCTGGCATTGCCGGTGATGGAGGAGCTTGGTCTGCGCGTCAACCCGCGCGCGCCGGTCTCGTCGCTCTCCCTCGAACAACGCCAGCTGCTGGAGATCGCGCGGGCGCTGATGATCAATCCGCGTGTGCTCATTCTCGACGAGCCAACCTCGGCGCTGCACATTCACCAGACCGAGCGGCTGCACAATCTCTTGCGCGCGCTCCGCCAGCGGAATGTCGCCGTCGTCTACGTCTCCCACATCCTGGAAGACGCGCTCAACCTCTGCGATGTCGTGACGGTGCTGCGCGATGGCGAGCGCGTGCTCGACGGCGTTCCCGCCGCGCGCCTGGGGATCGATGAGATCGTTCGGGCGATGCTGTGCGAGAAGAAACAGCTCCCCGCGCGCCAGGACGTGACCCACAAGCGCTATCCGCCCACTCAGGATGCCCTGCGCTTTGTCGCTGTGACGGCGCCAGGGCGGCTCGATGCGGTCTCGTTCGAGGCTCCGGCAGGCTCCATTGTCGGCGTCGTCGGGCTGGCCGATTCGGGACATCGCGATGCGCTGGCGTCGGCGGCAGGCCTGCTCTCGCTCTCCAGCGGACGTATACAGCTACCGGGTGGCGCGCTCGTCCAACCGCGACGCCGGGCCGCCGTGCAGCAGGGTGTGGCGCTGGTGCCAGGGGATCGTCGGCGTGTCGGCCTGACACTCGATGCGCCCATCTGGGAGAATATGGCGCAGGTGCGGTCGGTCGCGCTGGGGCGGGACGGCAGCCTCATCCGTCCCCATGTGCTACGCGAACGGGCGCAGGCGCGCATAGCCCAGCTTGGCATCCGGGCTGGCTCCGTCAACCAGGATGCGGGCCGGCTCTCGGGCGGCAACCAGCAAAAAGTGGTGTTTTTTGCCAAGTGGCTCGAAGCGAACCCTTCCGTGCTCCTGCTGGACGACCCCACACGGGGCATTGATATCGGGGCGAAGGCCGAGATATATGCCCTTATGCGCGATCTCGCGCGCCAGGGCGTCGTGCAGGTGTTGGCATCGACCGATCTCGAAGAACTCGCCACGATATGCGATACGGTGCTAGTCTTTTTCCGGGGGCGCATCTGCGCAACCCTCAGCGCGGAGCAGTTGAATGCGCATACAATTCTAGAAGTCATGAATACTGGCAAACAGCCCTAGCGCGACGACTGCTGGCCCACAGGGGGACTGGCTCGACTCGCGACATCGCATTCTGGAGAACATCATGGCGCAGCTCATGTCGTTGAGCGAAGCTGTCGCGCAGCTTATTCACGATGGTGATACGCTAGCGATGGAGGGATTTACCCATCTCATTCCCTTCGCCGCTGGTCATGAGGTGATTCGCCAGCGCAAACAGCGACTGACGCTCATCCGCATGACCCCGGATGTCATCTACGATCAACTCATCGGCGCTGGCTGCGCGCAACGACTCGTCTTCTCGTGGGGTGGTAATCCCGGCGTTGGCTCGCTGCATCGTCTGCGCGACGCCGTAGAGCACGGCTGGCCGCAGCCGCTCGACATCGAGGAGCACAGCCACGCGGGCCTCTCAAACGCCTACGTCGCGGGCGCGTCGCATCTCCCGTTTGGCGTCCTGCGCGGCTACAGCGGCACGGACCTGCCGCGCAACAATGACCATATTCGTTTCATTCAGTGCCCGTTCACCGGCGAGGAGCTGGCGGCGGTGCGCGCGGTGCGCCCGGACGTCACCGTGATCCACGCGCAGAAAGCGGACCGCAAGGGGAATGTGCTGCTCTGGGGCATTCTGGGCGTTCAGAAAGAGGCGGTGCTGGCAGCGGAGCGCGCCATCGTCACCGTCGAAGAGATCGTGGATGATCTGGAGGCGTGGCCCAACGCCTGCATCCTGCCCTGGTGGGTCGTCAGCGCCGTCTGTCTCGTTCCCGGCGGCGCGTCGCCCTCCTACGCGCAGGGCTATTATCAGCGCGATAACCGTTTCTACCTGGCCTGGGACGCCATCGCACGCGAGCGGGACCGTTTCTCCGCGTGGATTCAGCGCCACATTCTCGATACCGGCGACTTCGCCGAGTTCCAGCGGGTGCTTCAGGAATCGCAGGGAGACGAGGCGCAGCCATGAGCGACAGCATGAGCGATATGCCGTACACCACCAGCGAGATGATGACCGTCGCCGCCGCCCGCATGCTCCCCGACCGCGCCGTCTGCTTCGTCGGCATCGGTCTGCCCTCGACGGCGGCCAACCTGGCGCGGCTGACCCATGCGCCGGATCTCGTGCTCATCTACGAATCCGGTCCGATTGGCGCGAAACCCGCCGTGCTGCCGCTCTCGATTGGCGATGGCGACCTGGCCGAGACGGCGGATACGGTTGTCTCGACCTCCGAAATCTTTCGCTACTGGCTGCAGGGCGAGCGCATTGACATCGGCTTTCTCAGCGCCGCGCAGATTGACCGCTTCGGCAACCTGAACACGACCGTGATTGGGGACTACGATCACCCACATACGCGCCTGCCTGGCGCCGGTGGCGCGCCAGAGATTGCTGGGGCGGCGCGCCAAGTCTTCATCCTGCTCAAGCAGTCGTCACGCGCCTTCGTCGAACGGCTCGATTTCGTCACCTCTGTTGGCTATGGCGATGGCGGCGATGCGCGCGCGCGCCTGGGCCTGAGCGGACGCGGCCCCACTGCGGTCATTACCGATTTGTGCGTCATGGAGCCAGAAGACATCACGAACGAGTTGATCGTGACCCATCTGCATCAGGGGGTGACGCGCAATCAGGTGCGGGAGACCATCGGCTGGCCGGTGCGATTCGCGGCCACAGTGGGGACGACCACGCCGCCATCCGAGCAGGAGCTTGCCACGCTGCGTGATCTGCAACGGCGCACGGCGCTGGCGCATGGAACACAGCACGAATGATGAGCAGTTGAGAGCAGTGAGGAGGTCTGACGATGCCCAAGACTCGCGGTTATCGGCGGCTTGAGGAGGATTTGCAGCCACCCTACCTCTATCCGCAATATGCCTCGACGCCCAAGCGCGCGCCCACCAGGCCGCTGGTCTTGCTGCCGCACACGCTCTCGGAGGTGACTGGGCCAGTCTTCGGCTACGACCGTATCGCGCCGACGGACAACGACCTGACCACCCATCACGAGGGCGAACCCCTCGGCGAGCGCGTCATCGTCTGCGGGCGCGTGCTGGATGACTATCGTCGGCCCGTGCGCCACGCGCTGATCGAGCTATGGCAGGCCAACGCCGCCGGGCGCTACCGGCACAAGTCCGATATGCACAACGCCCCGCTCGACCCCAACTTCGATGGCTATGGGCGGACGATGACCGACGATGAGGGACGCTATACCTTCCTGACCATCAAGCCGGGCGCCTATCCCTGGGGCAATCACTACAACGCCTGGCGGCCCGCGCACATCCATTTCTCACTCTTTGGCGCGGGCATCCTGAGCCGCCTGGTCACGCAGATGTATTTCCCCGGCGATCCGCTGATGGACGAAGACCCGATCTTCAATAGCATTCCCGACGAGAAGGCGCGCCGCCGCCTGATTTCGAAGCTCGACTGGGAGCTGACCAGCCCGGACTACGCCCTGGGCTATCGTTTCGATATCGTGCTGCGTGGTCGTGATGACACACCGATGGAGGAGTGAGATGGGACTACATCCAACCGCATCGCAGACCATCGGGCCGTATCTGCGCATTGGCCTGACGCCTATGTTCGTCACCGAGATCGCTGGGCCAGATGTGCCCGGCGAGCGTATCACTCTGCGCGGACGTGTGCTCGATGGTGACGGCAGACCCGTCAACGACGCGCTGATCGAGGTCTGGCAGGCCAACGCGGCGGGCAGATACGCCCACCCCGACGACAGGCAGGAGAAGCCGCTGACGCCCGGATTTCAGGGATTTGGCCGCTCGCCCACCGATGACGACGGCGCGTTTCGCTTCACCACAATCAAGCCGGGGTCGGCGCCGGGTTCCGACGGTCAGACGCAAGCGCCCCACCTGGCGGTCGTGTTCTTCATGCGCGGGCTGCTGCGTCAACTGGTGACGCGGGTCTACTTCCCCGGCGATCCGGCGAACGCGACCGACCCCGTGCTGCAACTCGTCCCCGTGGAGCGGCGCGCGACGCTGATTGCGCGGCCTGCGGCGGATGGGACGCTGGAGTGGGATATCCACCTTCAGGGTGCGGACGAGACCGTCTTCTTCGCCACCTGATATGGGCCATACGCGCCACGGGTCCATCCCGGAGGTTGCTCATGTTCGATCACCTGTTTACCACCGAGCGGATGGGAGCCATCTTGTCGGATGCGGCGCGCATTCAGGGCATGCTGGACTTCGAGGCGGCCCTGGCGCGGGCGGAGGCGCGCGCTGGCATGCTGCGCGAGGAGATCGCGGCGGCTATCGCGGCGCGCTGCCACGCCGAGCGCTTCGAGGTCGCGGCGCTGGCAACGGCGACGGCAACGGCTGGCAATCCGGCCATCCCGCTGATCGCGGCGCTGACCGCGCAAGTCGCCGCCGATGACGCGGAGGCGGCGCGCTATGTCCACTGGGGCGCCACCAGTCAGGACGCGATGGATACGGGACTCGTCTTGCAGCTTCGCGACGCGCTCGATGCGCTCGATGCGGATCTGGCGCGACTGGCGGCGGCATGCGCGCGACTGGCCGAGCGCACCGCCGACCTGACGATGGCCGGGCGCACCTGGCTCCAGCAGGCGCTGCCGATCACCTTCGGCGTGAAGGCGGCGGGCTGGCTCAGCGCCGTCAATCGCCACCGCGAGCGGCTGCGGCAGATGCGTCCGCGCGTGCTCGTGGCGCAGCTCGGCGGGGCGGTCGGCACACTGGCGGCATTTGGCTCAAATGGGCTGGTGGTGGCAGAGGCGCTGGCCGATGACCTTGGCCTGGCGCTGCCCGATATGCCCTGGCACGCGCATCGCGACCGGCTGGTCGAGGTCGCCACAACGCTCGGCTCGCTCGTGGGGACTCTGGGCAAAATGGCGCGCGATCTCTCATTGCTGGCGCAGACGGAGGTGGGTGAGGCGTTCGAGCCTGCGGAGCCAGGTAATGGCACGTCTTCGACGATGCCGCAGAAGCGCAATCCCGTGGGCGCGTCGGTGGCGCTCGCCGCGGCGGTGCGCGTGCCGGGGCTGGTGGCGACCATGCTCGCGGCGATGCCCCAGGAGCACGAGCGCGGGCTGGGTGGCTGGCAGGCCGAATGGGAGACGCTGCCGGAGATTCTGCGGCTGGCGGCGGGCGCGCTCTGGCAGATGACCCAGGTTGCCGAGGGGCTGGAGCTTGACGCTGATCGCATGCGCGCCAATCTCGACATCACGAAAGGGGTGATCTGCGCCGAGGCGGTCGCGATGGCGCTCGTGCCGACACTGGGCAAGACGACCGCGCATCAGGTCGTCGAAGATGCCTGCCGTCAGGCGCTAGCGCGAGATGTGGCCCTGCGTGCCGTCCTTGCCGATATCCCACAGGTGACGGAGACACTTTCCGCCGATACGCTAGACCGGCTCTGCGACCCGCGCAACGCCACCGGGCTTGCGGACCAGTTGATCCAGCGTGCGCTGGCGCAACACTCTGGCGGCGCGTTGAATGAATCATGATCAAAAGGACTCTATGGCCGGAACGGTCTTTAGGCTGCCGCACGCCGCTGGGCTTCAGCCCAAGCGGTTAGACGCTCGCTGGCTTTAGCCCTTGTATATCCCACCAGCTTGTGATAAAATTATCACATGGATACCGAGAAGCCTTCTTACACAAGCACGCGCATTTGGAAACGCACCGTCCGCAAACTCCGCTTGATTGCAGCACTCACAGGCGAGCGTATTGTGGCTGTGCTTGATCGGTTGGCGGATGCCGAGTTGGCCCGTCTGCGCCAGAGCAGCCAGAGCGAGCAGCATGGAATCAATGGAATCAATGGAATCAATGGAAACGACAATCCGCAAAACCTTTAAGTACAAGCTGAAGCCGACGCCCACTCAGGAACGCCAACTCGAGGAGATTGTATGGCAGTGTCGCAGGCTCTACAACACGGCGCTCGAACAGCGCATCATGCTCTGGAAACAGCGCGGCATCTCCCGCTCCCAGCATGAGCAAGAGGCCGAACTAAAAGACCTGCGGGCCGGTATGGCCGACTATGCGGCCATTCATAGCCATGTCTTGCAGGATGTGCTGGCGCGGCTGGAGAATACCTATCGGGCGTTCTTTCGACGTATCCAGCGCGGCGAGAAGGCAGGCTTTCCGCGCTTCCAGGGCCTCAACCGCTATAACAGCTTCACCTACAAGGAGTTTGGCAACGGGGCGCGGCTGGATGGGATTCTCGATAACGGGTTTCTGGTGCTGTCCAAAATTGGCCGCGTCGGGATTCGTTGGAGTCGTCCGATTGATGGGACACCCAAAACCGTCACTATCTCCCGTGAAGCAGATGGCTGGTATGTGTGCGTGTCATGCGCCGATGTGCCTGTGGAACCCTTGCCGCTCACATGCCAAGAGACAGGAATTGATGTCGGTCTGGAGTCGTTTGCTACGCTTGCCGATGGCGCGATGATTCATAACCCACGCTGTTACCGCAAAGCTGAACGTCGCCTCAAAACGGCACAGCGCAAGGTAGCCAGACGGAAGAAGGGGAGCAAACGGCGCAAGAAAGCAGTGGTGTTGCTCGCCAAAGCGCATCAGCAGGTGAAGCGGCAACGGCAAGACTTTCACATAAATCGGCGCAGGAAGCCGCCGGGTTTCAACCCATGCGGAGGAATGCGCCGCCGCCCGCAGGCGGAGAATACACGTCCCATTGACGTGTACCGTCAATTATGATACACCTGTTCTATGAAACAGACCTTGCTCGTCAAACTGGCTCCAACGCCTGACCAGCATGCCGCGCTTTTGCGGACATTGGAACGGTTCAATGCCGCCTGCAACGACATCGCAGGGACCGCGTTTGCTGAGCGCTGCGCCAACAAAATCGAACTACAAAAGCTAGTCTACTATGACATCAGAGAGCGGTTTGGCTTGTCGTCGCAGATGACGATTCGCGCCATTAGCAAGGTGAGCGAGGCATACAAGCGGGATAAGACGAAGCAGCCACATTTTCGCCCGCATGGCGCGATGGTGTATGACGAGCGCATTTGCAGCTTCCCGCGCATTGATCGCGTCTCGCTCTTAACGCTGGATGGCCGGGTGGAAGTTCCGTTCCGCTTTGGCGCATATGCCGAAGGGATGTTGCGACGCACACGCGGGCAAGCTGATCTGCTCTACCGCAATGACACCTTCTTGCTGGCCATTACCGTGGATGCGCCCGAACCAACGCCAGATGATACCGCTGATTTTGTGGGAGTGGATTTGGGCATCATCCAACTGGCGACGACAAGCGACGGCGAGTTTCTGAACTATTCGGCTGGTCCCAAACACAGGCACGTCAATCAGGTACGCGCCCGCTACAGCCGCTTTCGCCAGAAGTTGCAGAAGAAAGGGACGAAGTCGGCCAAGCGCCTGTTGAAGAAGCGCAGCGGCAAGGAGAAACGCTTTGTTAAGGATGTGAACCATTGTCTCAGCAAGGCGATTGTCAGCACGGCGAAAGGCACCCAGCGCGGGATTGCCCTGGAAGATTTGCAGGGTATCCGCCAACGCGCCGGGAAAACGGTTACGAAACGCCACCGGAGAGTGCTGCACAGTTGGGGCTTCTTCCAACTCCGCGCCTTCATTGCCTACAAGGCGGCGCTCTCTGCCGTGCGCGTGGTCTACGTCAACCCGGCGTATACCAGCCAGACCTGTAGCGCCTGTGGGCATTGTGAGAAGGCGAATCGAAAGAGCCAATCCAAGTTCTTGTGCACGTCGTGCGGGTTCTCCGCCCATGCCGACGTGAACGCGGCTGTGAACATTCGTCAGAGTGCTTGCAGTCGGGCGGCTGTCATACCGCCAGACGCGGCGGCCCTCGCGGGCTAGCTGCAAGCCGTCGGGCTTTAGCCCGCGCGGTCTATGACCACAAGGTAGCATTGAAGCTCGTGCGCCAATTCGACACGATCTATCACGAAGATTTGCAGGTCGCCAACATGGTGAAGAATCACCATCTCGCCAAGAGCATCAATGATGCGGGGTGGAGTGGGTTTCTCACCATCCTTGCTTTCAAGGCAGCATGTGCCGGGAAGCAAGTCGTCGCAGTGAACCCTGCCTACACCAGCCAGACGTGCTCTGGCTGTGGCATCGTGGTCAAGAAGGGCTTGTCTATCCGCTGGCACTCATGCCCGGACTGCGGAACCAGCCTCCATCGAGACCACAACGCCGCCAGGAACATAGAGCGGCTCGGACAGAGCCTTCGGGGAGAGGTGGCGTAGGCCGCCCCGGAGAACCGAGAATCTGTCGGGCTTTAGCCCGTGCGGAGTGTCAAGTATGCATTCAATTGATTTGCCGTCGGGGAAGTTTTATTACCAGTTTGACGGCCCGCCCGATGCTCCGGTGCTGGTTCTCTCCAATTCGCTCGGCGCCGATCATACCATGTGGGATCTTCAGATGCCTGCGCTTGAGCGTTATTTTCGCGTGCTACGCTATGACAGTAGGGGGCACGGCGCGTCGGCTGTTCCTCCCGGCCCTTATACCATCGAGATGCTGGGGCAGGATGCGCTGGCATTGCTGGATGCGCTTGATATCGCGCGAGCGCACTTCTGCGGACTTTCCATGGGCGGCATGGTCGGCATGTGGCTGGCTGCCCACGTGCCGGAGCGCGTCAACCGGCTGGCGCTCTGCAACACCGCCGCGCGTATGGGGCCACCCCAGCTATGGGATGCCCGTATCGAATCCGTGCGCCAGTGGGGCATGGCAAATATCATCGCCGCGGTGATCGTGCGCTGGTTCACCCCGGCATTCTTCGAGCGCGAGCCGGAGATGGTCGAGTCGATGCGCCAGACGCTGCTGCGCACCCCGCCCGAAGGCTATATCGCCTGCTGTGAGGCGATCCGCGACATGGATATGCGCGCCACGCTGCCCCGTATTCGCGCCAGCACCCTCGTCATCGCCGGGTCGCTCGACGCCGCCTCACCGCCCGCCGATGGACGCTTCCTGGCAGAGACGATTCCCGACGCGCGCTATCAGGAGTTCCTCGCGGCGCACATGGCCAATATCGAGGTTGGCCAGCCATTTGCCGATGTGCTGGTGCGCTTCTTCAGGGGATCAGAAGCATGACCAGGGATAGACCGACGGACAAACCGATGGACAAACCGATGGACAAACCGATGGACAAACCGATGGACAAACCGATGGACAAACCGATGGACAAACCGATGGACAAACCGATGGATGAGCAGAAGCGCTACGAGGCGGGCCTTGCTGTTCGTCGCGCCGTGCTGGGCGACACCTATGTCGATCAGGCGCTGGCCAATGTGACGCCGTTCAACGCGCCATTCCAGAACCTCATCACCCGCTACGCCTGGGGCGAGATTTGGGATCGTCCGGGCCTGCCTCGCCAGACGCGCAGCCTGATTACGCTGGCGCTGCTGGTCGCGCTCAACCGTGACGACGAATTGCGGATGCACATCCGCGCCGCGTTGCGCAACGGCGTCACCATCGAGGAAATCCAGGAAGTATTTCTGCACTGCGCCATCTACTGCGGCGTGCCCGCGGCCAACGCGGCCTTCCACCTAGCAGAGGATGTGCTGGCGACCGACGCCCCTGATGCGGAGTCATAGTGTCCGTTCTCTTCAGGTAGAAACCTTCGTTCCGCTATCTCGGTATCCTCAGGATGGCATGTTCGTTGCTCCCTATGTATCGCACTGCACCACTTCATTGCTATATGCGCCTTGACCTCTCATGCGCGCTGAAATACACTGAGGCCAAATCACAAACTCATCACACGCAGGCTTCGCAACCCGCGCAAGAGGCGCTGGCGGAGGGAGAAGGCGTACAATTTATGGAACCCCAAAGAAATGCGGCGTCTCATCCTCCGGCCATAGCCTCCGACACACCAACGCTACGCCAAACAAACTCCTCAATAACAGCGACATCGCTGGCGACACTGAGACGCCTGCTCGATCTCTCACCAGACGCCGTCGTGGTAATAGACCAGCGCGGCGTCATCGTCCTGGTCAATCCAGAAGCCAGCATGCTGTTTGGCTATGCGTCCGATCAACTGATTGACCATCCACTCGAATTGCTCCTTCCCGAACGCCTGCGGGCGAGCCATATCCACCACCGGAACGGTTACCTCGATGCGCCCCACTCGCGCCCGATGGGTATCGGGCTTGATCTGGTGGGAAGGCGTCAGGACGGAACGGAGTTTCCGGTTGATATCAGTTTGCGTCCCTGCCTCATCAAAGGTCAGCTCTACGCGATGGCCGCTATTCGCGATGTCAGCGCGCAGCGCCAGTGGGAACGCGAGCGCGCCGATCTGGTGGCCCGCCTGCGCCTTCAGGCCGATCTCATCAACCTGGCGCACGACGCCATTCTGGTGCGCGATCCAGCCAACCGCATTCTGGTCTGGAATAAGGGCGCCGAAGAACTCTATGGCTGGACGGCGCAGGAGGCGTTGGGGCGCGTCACGCATACCCTGTTCAAGACGCGCTTCCCAATCAGTCGCAACACCATCGAGGCCCAGCTTCAGCGGAATGGCGCCTGGGAAGGCGAGTTGACGCATATACGGCCCGATGGACGAGTAGTGATCGTGGAGAGCCGACAGGTGCTGGTTCATGACGCTGCGGGGCAGCCCAGCGCGGTTCTAGAAATCAACCGCGATATCACCGAGCGCCGCCAGATAGAAGAAGCGGAGGCGACTGCGCAGGCTAACACACTCGTACAACTGAGTTTCTTGCAACAGTTGATCGACGCGCTGCCCAATGGAATCTACGTGGTTCACGGACGTGACGCCCGCCTGATGCTGGCGAATCGCGCCGCGGCGAGCACATGGGGCGCCGTCTGGGAGCCAGAGCAGCCCATGGAGGACTTCCTCGATCAGCATGACATCAAGCTCACCAACGCCCAGGGACAGCCGCTCATGCCGGATATGTGGGCGACGCTGCGTGCTCTACGCTATGGCGAGACCAGCCTGCAGCTTCAGGAAGTGATCTATCGGCCACAGGGAGATGCGCTCCCTGTCATGGTCAACGCCGTTCCGCTCGCTTTCTCCTACTGGCAGAGTCTGGAGGTTGGGCAGCCCTCCCCAGACGACCGTACGGGCGTCGGTTTCCACCCCGAGGACTCCGCCGAGGAACGCTCGGCGGGCGAGCCGCTCGCGCTGGTGATCCATCAGGATGTCCGTATCCTCAAGGAAGCCGAGTACGTCAAGGATGAATTCATCGGGCTGGCCGCCCATGAACTGCGCACACCCGTGGCGGCGCTGAAGGGCGCCATTGGGACACTATTGCTTCAGACACGGCAGGGCCACGGCCCCGCGCTCGCGGACTGGCAGCAGGAGATGTTGCAGGAGATAGACACGGCCACCGACAGACTTACCAACCTGACGGATGAGCTGCTGGACGTGACCCGCTTGCAGGCCGGGCAGATGTTATTACATCCAGCCCCAACCGATCTCGTGGCGCTGGTCAGGCGAGTGGTGACCCGCATACAGGCGACTACACATCGCCATCAGGTGGATATCAGCGTTGGCGCCGCCGGGCGACGCGGTACGCACGTATCCTATGAGGAGTTGATCGCCACTGTAGACGCCGCCCGCATCGAGCAGGTACTCACCAATCTTGTGACCAACGCCATTAAATACAGCCCTGATGGCGGCCCCATCCATATCGCGCTCTCCCTTCGTAACGATCGTGGCGCTAGAGGTGGTAAGCAGGTGGAAATCCAGGTGCAGGATCACGGCGTGGGTATTCCCGCGCACCAACATAGCCTCATCTTCGGACGCTTCATGCGCGCTGATAACGCGCGGCAATCGGGCATCAGCGGAACCGGCCTGGGGCTCTATATCTCGCGTGGCCTGGTCGAGCGGCATGGCGGACAGATATGGTTCGAGTCACAGGAAGGCAAAGGAACCACCTTCTTCCTCACTCTCCCCATCGCGCCAGACGCATAGCACGCCATACCATCGCCGCTCAGGCCTCATCGCCCGCGTTTCACACCGAACTTTCTTTCGCGACCACTCCCCACAAAATTGCCGCTTGACAACGAGAAGCGTTCAGTGCATACTCCTTGTGATCGATTCCGGAATCGATTCCGGATGCGCTCACAATGCTCCGCGCTGGTTTTGTACTCGGCGAGGCTGAGAGGATCGGCATGCCAAAGAAACCAACCATCGAAGACATCGCGCGACTGGCGGGCGTCTCGCGCACCACCATCTCGCGCGTCTTGAACCACCGCCCCGATGTGGATCGTGCGACACGCGAGCGCGTCCTTCGCATTATCGACGAGCAGGGCTACGTGCCCAGCCTTACCGCCGCCGGGCTGGCGGGAGGGCGCAACCGGTTGCTTGGCATGCTGCTTCCCGTCTTTACCTGGCCCATTATCCCCGACCTCATCCGTGGCATCAGCGAAATCCTGAATCAGACCCCCTACGAGCTGGTGCTGTACACCTTCAACGACGAAGACCTGAATCGCGACCGTCGCGATGTCGTCAATCGGCTGGCAGCCAATCTGACCGCCGGGCTGCTGGGTGTCTTTCCGGGAATGCTTTCCAGCCAGTTGACCGAGCTACATCGCCAGGGCGTTCCCGTGGTCATTATCGATGACCAGCAAACGCAGGTGACTCCCTGGGTGCGTGCGGATAACGTCACCGGCGCCTATGAGGTGGTGCGCCACCTGACCCAGCTTGGCCATCGCCGCATTGCTCATATCCAGGGGCCAGCGGAGTATCTCGCCTCACACGACCGCCACGAGGGCTATCTCCGCGCGCTGGCGGAGGCAGGCATCACGCCCGACCCAGCGCTCGTTCTCGCGGGCGACTTTCTGCCGCAATCCGGGTATGATGGCGCTCTCCGCCTTTTTGACCTGCCGCCCGAGACGCGTCCCACCGCTATCTTCGCCGCCGCCGACCAGACGGCCTACGGCGTGCTGCGCGCTGCTGAGGAACGCGGTATCTCCATACCCAAAGATATCGCCCTGGTCGGCTTCGACGACGACGCGCCCTCCGCCCACGTGCTGCCACCGTTGACCACTGTACGCCAACCATCTTTTGAGATGGGGCAGGAAGCTATCAAGCTGCTGCTCGCGCTGGTCGCGCAGGCGGAAGAACAGGAGTCCGGGCTGGGAGGTTCGCCATACGGGAGCGACAATGCCCTATCTAACCCGCCGCGGATACTTCTGCCGACGTCGCTGATCGTCCGGGCCTCGTCGGGCGCGGCCAATCCCATCTCGCTGCCACTTACTCCAACTACGTGACGCATAGGCCCATGAACCTGAGCCTGCGGAGGCAGGCAACTTCGCGCAACCTCGTCTGTCCATCCTGGGGAACAAAGTCTGTTCCCGACTCGACACTGGAGGTGTGTTGTGACAGGTCGCCGTTTTGGTCCGCGCGGTCCCCGCATTGGAACGTTCCTGCTGGCGTTCCTGGTGGCGTCTTCATTGCTCCTTTCCGCCTGTAACAGCGGCACAAAGAACGGGGCGCATCATAACTACATTACGGTGGTCGCGAATGCGTCTGGCGACTACACCCAGAACTTCAACCCCTATAACACGTCGAATTTAACGACATCCCAGGGCGTGATCTACGAGACGCTGCTCTTCTTCAACCGCGCCGACGAGAGCGTTACGCCGTGGCTCGCCTCGGGCTACCAGTATTCGAGCGACCTCACCCAGATTACCTTTACGATTCGCCCGAATGTGAAATGGTCAGATGGCCAGCCATTCACCAGTGATGACGTGGCCTTCACGCTCAACGAGCTGAAGCAGTATCCGGCGATGGATCTCAACGGTCTCTGGAACCAGATCACCAGCGTCACTGCTCCCGATCCCTCCACCGTCGTCGTCAAGCTGAACGCGCCCTTCACGCCACTGCTGTGGTATCTGGGCGGCCAGACCTACATTCTGCCCAAGCATATCTGGGCAAACGTCGGCGATGGCAGCAAGTATGCTGACCCCAACCCCGTCGGCACCGGGCCGTATGTGCTGAAGTCGTTCACGCCCCAACTCGTCACGCTGGCGAAGAATCCGAGCTTCTGGCAGGCCGATAAGGTGAAGGTGCAGGAGGTGCGCTATCCCGCCTTCGACTCAAATACCAGCGCGGAGCTGGCGATGGACCAGGGCACGGTGGACTGGGCAGGCATCTACACCTCCGATATCCAGAAGACCTACATCAATCGCGATCCGGCCCACAACCACTACTGGTTCCCGCCGAGCGACATTCTGATGCTCTTCGTCAACACCGCGAAGTACCCGTTCAACCAGCTTGCCGTGCGCAAAGCACTCAGCCTCGCCATCGATCGCGACAAGCTCTCGAAGATTGCCGAGAGTGGGTATGAGCCGCTGGCCAGCCCGACCGGGCTGGTATTGCCCAACGACCAGAAGTTCCTCGCGTCGCAGTATGCGAATCTGAACTTCACAACGGACGTAAACGGGGCGCAGCAACAGCTCGAAAGCGCCGGGTTCACGAAGGGGTCCGACGGCATCTACGCCGACAAGAACGGCAAGAAGCTCTCAATGCGGCTGGATGTGGTGACTGGCTTCACCGACTGGATTGCCGGAGCGCAGATCATCGCGAGTAACCTGAAGACACTCGGTATCGATGTCAACGTCAATACCGTCTCGCAGGATGACTGGCAGAACAACCTCAACATGGGAAGCTTCGACATCTCGCTCTGCTGGACCAACCCTGGACCATCACCGTATTTCCTCTACGACGCGCTGCTGCGAACCAGCAATTCCGCGCCGATTGGTCAGACTGCCAACTCGAACTACGAGCGCTGGATGGACCCGGCCATTGATAACCTGCTCGACCAGTTCGCGCAGACCAATGACATGGCGACGCAACAGCAGGCCATGGCCGGCATCGAGCAGGTGATGGTCGAGCAGCTACCGAGCATCCCCTTGCTCAATGAGCCATACTGGTACGAGTACAATACCAGCAGCTTTGTTGGCTGGCCAGATGCACAGCATCTCTACGCCGAGCCTTCGCCCTATAGCTATCCCGACAACGAGATGGTGCTGCTCCATCTCCAGCCGGCCAGTTAGCTGGCTCGCGGCTACAGGCTCATCGGGACATCCGCGCATCTCGCCTGGATGACTCCCGGTGAGCGCCTCTCAGGGCTTCGCCACGACGAGGAGAAGCATCATGCGTCATCTGTTACGGCGCGCGGCCTTCTATGCGGTCGCGCTCTGGGTCGCCGTCACGATCAATTTCCTGATTCCACGGCTCTCGCCTGGCAATCCCGCACAGGCGATGTTGGCGCGCCTGCATGGGAGGGCGTCACCTCAGGCACTCCATGCCCTCGAGATTCTGCTCGGCGTCAATACACACGATTCCCTCTGGTCGCAATATGTCCAGTACATTGGCAACCTGCTGCATGGCGACCTGGGCGTCTCGGTTACCTATTTGCCAGAGCCGGTATCGAGTGTGATTGCGCGTGATCTGCTCTGGACGCTGATTCTCGTCGGTGTCACGCTGATCATCAGCTTTGTCGTCGGCACGCTGCTCGGCGCGCTGGTGGCCTGGCGGCACGGCTCGGCGCTGGACTCCATTCTGCCACCGATGTTCACCTTCCTTTCGGCGATTCCCTATTTCTGGCTGGCGCTGATCTTCCTCTACTTCTTCGGATTCAAGCTCGACTGGTTTCCGATCTATGGTGGCTATGATGCGACGAGCACCACGCCGGGCTTCAATCCGGATTTTCTTTTTAGCGCCGTCGAACATGCGGTGCTGCCAGCGATTACCATCATCATCGGCTCGATAGCTGGCTGGATTCTCGGCATGCGCAACACGATGATTACCACGCTCTCGGAGGATTACGTCTTGATGGCGGAGGCGAAGGGGCTATCTGACCGGCGCATTATGCTGACCTATGCCGCGCGCAATGCCATCCTGCCCAATATCACCAGCTTCGCCCTCTCACTCGGCTTCGTCGTCAGCGGCGCGCTGCTCACCGAGATCGTCTTCTCTTATCCCGGCATCGGCTATGCCCTCTTGCAGGCCGTCGAGAACCACGATTACTCGCTTATCGAAGGGATATTCCTGCTGGTGGTTATCGCCGTGCTGGCCGCGAATTTCCTCGCCGATCTGGCGTACGTCGCGCTCGATCCGCGTGTCCGCCACGAAAGGGGGCGATCATGAACCCAAACGTGACGGCTTCTCCCGGCCGTTTGTCGGCGCTCTGGCGCTTTGTGACGACCAATCGCAAGGTGACCATTGGTATGGTGATCGTCGCATTCTTCGTGCTCGTCGCCGTGTTCGGCCCATTGCTGATTCATCAGGACCCAACCGAGTTTACCGAAGACTTGCTCCAGCCGCCCTCTACGGCGCACTGGCTCGGCACGACCCAGAACGGGCAGGATGTCTTCGCCCAACTGGTCGTTGGCACGCGGGTATCCGCGGCGCTTGGCTTCATCGTCGGCATGCTCACGACAGCAGTCTCGGTCGTCGTCGGGGTCGTATCGGGCTACCTAGGTGGCGTCATCGACGAAGCATTTTCGCTCGTGACCAATGTCTTTCTCGTGCTGCCAACGCTGCCGCTCGCTATCCTGCTGGCGGCGTTCCTGCCGTATAAAGGTCCGCTGACGCTCGGCATCGTCATCGGCGTCACGGGCTGGTCGTGGGGCGCGCGCGTGATGCGCTCGCAGACGCTCTCGATGCGCGGGCGCGATTTCATCGAGGCGGCTCAGGCGCGGGGCGAGACCTCGTTCCGTATTATCTTCTTCGAGATTTTGCCCAACGAGACCGCGCTGGTGGCGGCGGAACTGCTGGGGACGATCATTTACTGTATCCTTGCCGAAGCGGGGCTGGAGTTCCTGGGCCTTGGCAACTTCAGCAGCGTCAGTTGGGGGACGATGTTCTTCTTCGCCCAGAATAACGATGCGCTGCTGTTGGGCGCGTGGTGGTGGTTCCTGCCGCCCGGTATCTGCATCGCCTTGCTGGGCGCAGCGCTGGCGCTCGTCAACTTCGGCATCGACGAGATCGCCAATCCCCGTCTGCGTACCGAACGCGGACGCAAACCATCGCTGCTCAAGCGTGCGCTTGGCGTTCCAGTGCCTTCGCCCCAGCTACAGGAGGAGATGGTATGACCACGCCACACGCAACAGCAACACCCTTCTCCTCGACAGCCAACATCCTGGAGGTCAGGAATCTGAGCGTCGAATATGCGTCGGCCAGCGGGACCGTGCGCGCGCTCAATAACGTCAGCATTGCCCTCGGGCGCGGCCAGATTCTGGGACTCGCGGGCGAGAGTGGCAGCGGCAAGACGACGCTCGGGCATGCGATTGCGCGGCTGCTTCGCCCACCCGCCACCATCACAGGGGGACAGGCGCTCTACTATCCGCCAGATGGTTCGCGGCGCGCCAGGCCAGCCAATACGCCGGGTGACGGTCAGCCAATCGACATCCTCCAGATGAGTGGCAAACAGCTACGCGCCGTGCGTTGGAGCACGCTCGCCATTGTCTTTCAAAGCGCCATGAACGCGCTAAATCCAGTCTTGCGGCTCAGCAGCCAGATAGACGATGTCATCAAGGCGCACCGGCCAGAGATGACCGCACAAGAGCGGCGCGAGCGCGCTCAGGAACTGCTCAAACTCGTGGGCATCTCGCCTGATCGCATCAAGAGCTATCCGCACGAGTTGAGCGGCGGTATGCGTCAGCGCGCCATCATCGCCATCGCCCTGGCGCTCTCGCCAGAAATCATCATCATGGATGAGCCAACCACCGCGCTCGATGTGGTGGTGCAACGCGAGATTCTGCTGGAAATTGCCAGGCTGCGTGAGCGTTTCAACTTCTCGGTGATCTTCATCACCCATGACCTCTCGCTGCTGCTGGAACTAGCCGACAAAATCGCGATCATGTACGCGGGCCGTATCGTCGAGACCGCTACCCGCGCCGAACTGAAGCAACAGCCGCGTCATCCGTACAGCTATGGCATGCTGCACTCATTCCCGACGCTGCATGGCCCGCGCCGCCGAATGACCGGAATCCCTGGCTCGCCGCCAGACTTACGTGAGACACCCGCGGGCTGCGCATTTCATCCGCGCTGCCCGATGGCGTTCGCTCCCTGCGCCACGGTTCTGCCGAAAATGCGGAGTTCCAGCGCCGAGACGGCCCAACAGATCGTTGCCTGCCACCTCTACGATGCCACACACGCGAGTGGGCCGCTACCAACAAACGCCGACTTTGGCGCGCGCTATGAGGAGGTGTATGCGCAGTCCAGTCTGGGAACGCGGCGTGCGACGGTGGAGGATGTCCGATGAGCGCGGAAAATACCAGGGTGAACAACTCATCCAACCACACAGGCTCTACCGACGCATCCAACGCCGCATCAATACAGGCCGCGCTCTCGCTGGCGGCGGAGTTTGCCAGCGGCCCGCCGAAGACGCCGCCCGTGCTGGAGGGCGTTCATCTGCGTAAGCACTTTCCGCTACGGCAGTTCAAGGTCGGCGCGACGAGCAACGTCGTTCATGCCGTCGAAGATGCCACGCTCGCACTCTACCCCGGACGCGCGCTGGCGCTAGTGGGCGAGAGCGGCAGTGGCAAAAGCACGATTGCGCGCATGCTGGCGCGGCTCTATTCGCTCACCTCGGGCGTCCTGCGATTCGAGGGGAATCCCGTCACCAGCAATGGGCGCGCCGCCCTGCGCGAGTATCGCCGTCACGTCCAGATGATCTTTCAGGATCCGTTCTCATCGCTCAATCCTGTCCATGATGTGCGCTATCATCTGAGCCGCCCGCTTCATCTCTATGGCCATGTGTCGTCGAAGCGGCAGGAGACGGACAAGATACTCACCCTGCTCGACCGCGTCAGCCTAAGCCCGGCGGAGCAGTTCATCCAGAAATATCCGCATCAGTTGAGCGGCGGGCAGCGGCAGCGCGTCGCGATTGCCCAGGCGCTGGCCGTCCGGCCCAAGGTCATCCTTGCCGATGAGCCAGTCTCGATGCTGGATGTCTCGATCCGGCTCGATATTCTCAACCTGATGCTCGCTCTCAAAGACGAGGAGCGGCTTGCCTTCCTCTTCATTACGCACGACATTGCCAGCGCGCGCTACTTCGCCGAGGAGACGATGATTATGTACGCGGGCCAGGTGATGGAGGGCGGGCCAAGTGACACGGTCATCCAGCAGCCGAAGCATCCCTACACGCAACTGCTGATTTCCGCCGCGCCCGATCCCGACCGCCCAGAGGAGGCTCCTTTCCAGGCGCACGGCGAGATTCCCAGCCTGATTACGCCGCCCACCGGCTGCCGCTTTCATCCGCGCTGCCCGCATGCCATGCCGGTCTGCCGCGAGCGTTTCCCTGGGCGTACTGACCTGGGCAACGGCCATTGGACACATTGTTTTCTCTATAGCGAGGGCAACGACGCCACCGCTCCAACATCTCCAACGGCGTCCACAACCGCGAATCCTTCCTGAGACTGGAGTGTTTATCCCATGGCACGGATCAGACTGGCATACATCGGCGGCGGCAGCACACGCGCCGCGGGCACGATGGCAAGCTTCATCTGGCAGGGCGCGCAGTTCAACGGCTCCGAAGTCGTGCTGATCGACCTCGACGCCGAGCGGCTGAACGTCGTCGCCACCATCGCGCGCAAGATGGCGCGCGCCCGTGGCCTGGATCTGACGATTACCACCACGACCAATCGGCGCGAGGGACTGCGCGACTGCGATGCGGTGTTAACCAGCTTTCGCCCTGGTGGGTTCGAGGCGCGCTATCTCGACGAGAGCATCCCGCTCAAATATGGTGTCATCGGGCAGGAGACGCAGGGGCCGGGTGGCTTCTTCATGGCGCTGCGCTCGATTCATGTCATGAAGGGCATCATCGAAGATATGGAGGCGATCTGTCCGTGTGCGCGCCTGTTCAACTATACGAATCCGATCAATATCGTCTCCGAGGCGGTGACACACCACACGTCTATTCCAACGGTGTCACTTTGCGAAGGGCCAATCGTCTCGAACCGTGAGTACGTCTCGCTCGTGGGATTGGATCCCGACAAGCTGGATGCCGTCTCCGTCGGGCTGAATCATGGTTCATGGACCGTACGCCACCAGTATGATGGGCAGGACGTCATGCCACTGCTGCGTGAGGGCTACGAGCGACTGCGCGCCGATGCGCACGCGGACAATGCCAGCGAAGAGATGCGGCTGCTGGAGTTGGCCTGTCGCATGGATTCGCTGCCCAGTTCCTACTTCCAGTACTACTACTTCAAAGACGAGATCCTGGCGGAGCTTCAGCAGAAAGCGACGACCCGCGCGCAGGACATTATGGCGAGCGTCCCCGACTATTGGGCGCATTACCGCGAGCAGGCCGAGCGCGACGAGCCAGAGCTTGACCCCACGCGGTCGCGTGGCGGCATCCACGAGATGGAGCTGGGTATCGACATGATGGACGCGGTCTTCAACGACCGCAAAGAGGTCTGGTATGTCAACGTGCCGAACAATGGTTCGCTGCCAGACTTCCCCGATGATCTCGTCGTCGAGACGGTCGGCTTCGTGGACCGCAACGGCGTGACGCCGCTGGCGATGGGACATCTGCCACGCCATGTCGTCGGACTGGTGAAGATGCTGGGTGAATATCAGGCGCTGACGGCCGAGGCCGCCTGGAGCGGCACACGTACCGACGCTATTCGCGCGCTGGCCAGCCACCCGCTGGTCTATTCGCCGCACACCGCCGAGACGATCTACGACGAGCTGGCCGCCGCCCATCGCCATCTGTTGCCTGAGCGGCTGCTCGCCTGAGCGCGGGGCAGACGGTCTGTGTTCAAAAGTCACCGTTGTCGAATATTGAGAGAGATAGCATATGCGCTGTGTGCTGGCCGTTGATGGCGGCAACTCCAAAACACTCGCCCTGGTCGCCACGCTCGACGGCACAATTCTGAGCGTTGAGCGCGGCGCGTGCGGCGATATCTATAACGCGACACCCACCAGGACAGCGCCCGACCCGACGACAGCCGCACTGGAAAACGTCGAATCCACTGTAGCAGCCGCGCTGCGCACAGCCAATGTCACGCGCGAAGATATTGTGGTCAGCGTCTTCAACATGGCTGGCGCTGACTGGCCCGAAGATATTGCCTTCTGGCGCGACACCATGACCGAACGTGGCATCGGGGAGCAGGTCATTGCGCAAAATGATGCCATGGGCGTTCTCTACCTTGGTGCGCCAGACGCAGTTGGCGTATCGATTGTCTGTGGCACAGGCGCGGCTACGGGCGCGCGCTCCGCCGACGAGCGTATCTGGCATAGCAGCTACTGGCAGGACGAATGGCACGGGAGCACGCACCTGGGCCAGAAGACGCTGTTCGCGGTCTATCGCTCGGATCTAGGGCTAGAGCCGCCCACCACGTTAACACAGCGCGTGCTGGCCCACTTTGGCGCGGCGTCAGTTGAGGATGTCCTGCATCGCTTTCACAACCGGCTGCAGGAACCGTCCGATGATGATATTGGAAGCCTGACTCCCATTCTGCTCGATGAGGCCGATGCTGGCGACGACGTAGCGCTACGGGTTGTGCGGGAACATGGCGCTGGTTTGGGCAGCATCGCGCGCGTTGCCATCCGCAAGGTCGGGCTTGAGAACGTCCCAACTCCGCTGATATTGGCGGGCGGTGTCTTTCGCCATCCGACAACCATCCTCGAAGACGCCATCGTGGCGAGCATCCGCCCGGATGCGCCTGCTATCCGCCCGATACGCAGCCCCGCCGAGCCGATTATTGGCGTCATGCTCCAGGCGCTCAGCGCGGCGGGTGTCATGCTCGATCCATCGTTTCTCGACCAACTGCTACTCAACATTCCCTCCGTTCTCCTCTCACAACGCGCTGAGTAGCGACTTCTCCTTGCGCATTCGCGGCCTATCAGCTATTCTAGTGGGGCCGCGGAATCGCCGTCAGATGCGTTCGTTTTCGAAGGGAATCTTATGGAGCGGAATCCTGGCGCTACGGCGTCCCCCGTCCGCAAGCAGTCCTTTACCATTCGACAGCGCCGTGGATTCTGGCGGCTGCTCCGCGCCAATCTCTACGATCTCGCCCTCTTGCTGCGGCAGTCGTGGTTCACCCTCATGCTCTTTGGCGTGGTGCTGGTGGTGGGCGCTGGCTACGAATTTCAGCATGGTCATCCTGATGTGACCTCGGCGCTCTATAACACCTTGCAACTGCTGATTTTCCAGAGTAGCGAGCCATTTCCCGGCGATGTGGTGGGCCAACTGCTCTTCTTCCTGCTGCCGCTGCTCGGCCTGCTGGTCATCGTGCAGAGCACACTCAACTTTGGCCGCCGTGTGCTGGATAAGGGCAGCCGCCAGGAGGCGTGGCAGGTCTCGCTGGCAACCACCTTCAGCAACCATGTTATTGTCTGCGGGCTGGGGCGCATTGGGTTGCGTGTCGTCACACGGCTGATCGAAGCGGGCTATGAGGTCGTCGTCGTCGAGCAGAGCTTCAAATCGCGCTATGTCGCCCGCGCGCTCGCCATGCACGTTCCCGTTATCGTCGGCGACGCCAGCGAAGCGCTCTCACTGCGACAGGCTGGCCTCACGCGCGCCCGCGCGGTCATTGCCGACATCAACAACGACCAGCTCAATATCGAGATCGCGCTCGCGGCCCGGAGCATCCGCCCAGGGATTCGCGTGATCCTGCGCGCCTTCAACGAGGACCTTGACCGCAATCTGGAAAAGATATTTGGCCCCGATTCCGCCTTCAGCCATTCCGCCCTCGCCGCGCCAACCCTCGCCGCCGCTGCCATCAGTCGCGAGATCAGCTATGCGCTGCCTGTTGGCAATGACCTCATCGGCGTCGTCAAGCTGACCATCGCGAAGGGCAGCCAGCTCAGCGGCTCCGTGCGTGGCTACGAAGCCAGCAGCGGCGTCCTTGTGCTCGATCAGCGGACGAGCGCGGGCAGGCGGCTGGGTGTTGGCCCGGAAAGTATCTTCCACGCCGGCGATCACCTGACGTGTATCGGCGCGTTATCCGCGCTCGAAGCCACGCGCCTGCGCAACGTTGTCGGCGACGACCCCATCCCGCCGCAGCATCCCACGCCCGACCACAACACAGTCATTGTCTGCGGCATTGGCAAGGTCGGCTATCGCGTCGTCGAGCGGCTGGCTGGCCTGCGCACTCCACCGGAGATTGTCGCGATCTCTCTCCCCGGCGACGAGACCGCGTTTCTGCCGCGCGTCTCCAGCCTCCCCGGCGTCACTATCGTCCAGGGCGACGCACGCGACCCAGAAACCCTCGGCCTCGCCGGACTCGACCACGCCTATTCTGTGGTCGCCGCAACCTCGGATGATCTGACCAACCTGCAGATTGGGCTGGCGGCGCGCGGCATCCGGCCCGACATCCATCTGGTTGTCCGTGTCTTCAGCGACGCATTGGCCGATGAGTTGAACGTGGCCTTCGCGATTCGCACGACCTATAGCACCTCGAACCTGGCCAGCCCCACACTCGCCGCCGCCGCCGTGCTTCATGGGCTGGACGATGGCGGCGTCAATCGCGCCTTCACCGCCACGGGCAGAATCTTCTCCAGTGACGAGTTCACCGCCCTGCCGAAAGGCCTGCTCAACGGCCTGACCGTCGAGCAGATTCGCGCGAAGTATCGCCTATTGATCCTCTCGCTGGATCGCGATGGCGGCCACATCCTTCTGCCGCCACCCGCTACCACAATCCACGCCAGCGATACGGGGACGCTGGTCGCGCCGCTTGAGGCAATCGAAGCGCTCATCCCCCATGGACACGGCCGGTAGGGATGAGCGCCCATCACAGATCTGCGACTGCCGTCTACTCCGGCTTTTTCTCGACGAGTTCGCCCTCAAGCGAAATCTGTATCTCGTCGCTGACGACAAACTTGCCATCGAGCACCGGATTGAAGTTCATGCCGAAGTCCTTGCGGTTGATTTTGGTCTCGCCGCTATAGCCGATACGGTGCCCCATCATCGGATCGTTGAACTCCCCAAGCCGGTTCATATTCAGTGTGACCGGCTTCGTGACGCCTTTGATCGTCAGGTCGCCAGCCATCGCGTAACGATCCCCGCCGACATGCTCGATTCTGGCGCTCTTGAAGGTCATCGTCGGATATTCGTCGGCTCCGAGGAAATTCGATGACCGCAGATCATTGTCGCGCTGCGGATGATTGGTGCGGATGCTCGACGTCTGGATAGTGACTTCAATCGCCGACGCCTCGGGCTGGTCGGGGTTGATCGTCCCCGTCACCTGCACCTCAGCGAAATGTCCGCGCACCGTCATCATGCCGAGATGTTTGGCGGCGAATTCGACCTGTGTATGGAAGGGATCCGCCTGCCAGATACCCTGGGCGGCAGTCGTGCCCGTCTGTGTTCCCATCTCTGTGGATTCCGCCATTGTGTAGACTCCTTTGCTAACACTGTTCATCGTGCCAGGCTTGTTCTCAGCCGTACCAGCATGTGCCATGTGACACCGTTGCGCGGATGTCCGCCCCGCGCCAAAGAGTTTCCAATGTCACATTACTTCCAATACGGAACTAATGTTAGCCGCGGAATTGACCGTTGTCAAGAGCGGCAAAGGAAAAGTTGCGAGTCCGCCTGTGGTATGCTGTGGGCATGAGCACTCCTGAACCGTCACCTGAGCAGATGGAAGCGTGCGCGACCCACCCAATGGGCCGCGCCTTGCGCTTGCTCGGCGATGCCCCGACACTCCTGATCATCTTCACGCTCTTGCATGGCACGCGACGATTCGGGGCGCTACGCACGGCTATGGAGGATGTTAGCCCCAAGACGATTGCGCATCGGCTCAGGCTGCTTGAAGAGCTGGGCTTTGTGCGGCGCCGGGCATTTGCCGAGATTCCACCGCGTGTTGAGTATGACCTGACGGAGAAAGGCTTCGCGCTCGCGGATATCATGGCGGGGATCAAAGCGTTTGGGGAACGCTATCTCTCCGACGCCCCACTTCCCCTCTCACCCGAGGATGTAGCCGACACCCCCGAACGTCCTCTGGAGGACGAGTCGGCCCTCACGGATTCCGCGCAGCCATTATGAGCAATCGGCTCACAGTCGGCTGAGCAAGCACTCACTCTCGGCGGGTGGCCGTCTACTTGCCTTCCGGCGCCGACTCCACTGCTGAATGGGCGCGGTCACCGCATCCAAATGGTCTATCCTGCCCGTGTTTCTAGCATCCCTACGGCGCGTATGGTAGTATAGCCCCGTCTAAATACTGGTGACGTATCTCATCCATTTGGAGCAGGAGCCCCCAGATTCGCCACCCGGCCCAGAGGAGAGCGTAATGTCGGAGAAGCATGGTTGGTCAGAGGCGGAATTTCTCGACATCGTCGGCTCGCTGGAAACCGGCGAGATGCCAACGGTTGTCGTGAATGCCCCCTTTGATAAAAGCTTTGCTCATTCCGATTCCAGCTACGGGTCTCGTGGGCACTGGCCGACGGTCACGGTGGTCATTCCGGCGCACAATGAGGCGCGTAACCTGCCCTACGTGCTCCGGGAACTGCCAGACCTTGTCACCGAGGTCATTCTGGTGGATGGACATTCCACCGACGCTACCATTGAGGTGGCGAGGGTGTTGTGGCCCGACATTGTCATCGCCGAGCAGGAAGGGCGTGGCAAAGGCGACGCCTTGCGCGTGGGGGTAGCCCGTAGTCACGGTGAGATCGTCGTCCTGATGGACGCGGATGGCTCAACTCGCCCCCAGGAGATCGAGTTGTTCGTGGCAGCGCTCATCAGTGGCAACGCCGACTACGTGAAAGGCTCGCGCTACCTCTCCGGCGGCGGCAGCGAAGACTTCACACCACTGCGTCGGATGGGAAACTGGTACCTGAATACCTGCGCAAACCTGCTCTACCATACCCATTTCACCGATTTTTGCTACGGATTCAACGCCTTCTGGCGCGAGTGTATCCCCGTCATTCCCATCGAATGCGACGGCTTTGAGGTCGAGGCTCAGCTCAATTGCCGCGCCGTCCGCTCTGGCCTGCGCATCATCGAGGTTCCCAGCATCGAAAGGCCACGGCAGCACGGGGAGAGCCATCTGATGCCGCTGCGCGATGGCTGGCGTATTCTCCGCACCATTCTGCGCGAGCGCCACTGGAAGCCCTCACATACGGCCATCGGCGATACCCAGTCCAGGAAGGTGAAGCGCACGAACGGCCAGCGCACGACCGCGGCATATCCACCCGCGGGCCAACGCAGCCGCCCGAACGCGCCACGCACCAGACCACGGTCGGCCACGATAACTCCCGAGGTTCAACGGGAGGTGGACCGGCGCAACGGCTCCTCTAGCCATTGATCCCCTCGCCGCGCAAACAGATAACAAATAGGTAATAGGCGCGGGTTTGTTGTGGGGCCGGGCGCCGCTATGTTATAGTGGCACGGCACGTTCGGTCTGCGCGCTTGCCTGCCCACTGCCATGCATCTGGGAGCGCTCTGACAACACAAAACAAGCTCACTGCGTACGGTGGCAGATCAGGTTCCGACAGTCCTACTAATTGTGCGCCGCTTTGCTTTGACGGTAATACTTCTTGAAAAGCGTGGCGAGAAACTTATACGGCAATGGAGACCGAGTAGAGTGGTGCAAATGATCACGATACCGAAGCGACGACATCGCGGCCACAATCCTCAACCTCGACTTCGACCTCTATCAGATACCGGTCGGGTCGTGGTAAGTGGGGCGCGTCCTCTGCTCCTCGTGGGAATGTGCTGTTTGATGGTCTGCCTTGCCGCCTGCTCCGCGACCGGCGCCGCCAACGCCACGGGAGCGTCACCCCCCGTGAAGGCGCAGCCCACCGCGACCCATGGCAAAGTGGCGACGCCAACGCAATCGGAGCCGACACTGGCGGGTTGGAGTCTCATCTGGGATTCGGAGTTCAACGCGGGCGTCTTCGACTCATCCAAATGGCAGCCTATCGATAGTACGATCCCCAGCACGGCTGGCTGCTGCGCGCAGTACGCCAACCAGCAGTGGAGTCCGAGTAATGTGTTCGTGAGCGGTGGCGCACTCCATCTGGTGACAGAGAAGAAGCCGAGTGGTGGCCGTCCCTATACCTCAGGCGCCGTCACGACGATAGGCAAGTTTTCGTTCTTGTATGGACGGGTGGATATCCGGGCCAAGCTGCCGACGACCGAGGGGCTTTGGCCTGCCGCGTGGCTCTTGCCGACGACGGGAACCGGGCCATGGTACTCACCCTATGAGATAGATCTCATCGAGGCGTGGGGCAGCCAGCCTACCACCGCGCACTTCTTCTTTCACTGGCGCACCGGCCAGCATGGGTGCGAGGTGAATGGGCCAAACTTCTCGGCGGACTATCACACCTATACGCTCATCTGGACACCGACGCTGGTCGAGTGGCAGGTCGATGGGGTAACGCATTGCACCGCAACGAACGACATCCCGCCAACGCCGATGTACCTCATCCTGAGCGCGGCAATCGATGGATCACTCGAGAGTACGAATGCCTCGACTGTTCTGCCGCAGTCGTTTGACATCGACTATGTCCGCGTATGGAGCGCCAAAAATTGATGCGGCGGTTCGATCCGGGCCAAACCAGCTGTCATGGTCATTGCTACCATTGCCATGCTAAGGACACTATCGCGAATGTCGCAGCCGCTGGCTCACCCTGGGGTCAAGTGCGGGAAGGGCCGGGAAGGGCGCGAATAGATGGGACAGGATGAGTTGAACGCACGGGTTGAGGCAGAGCGCCAGGTCAACAGCAGACTGCGCATTCTGCAGGTCACGGCGCGCGTCTTTCCCTATCTGGGAGGAATCGAGACGCACGTCTGGGAGGTGAGCCGTCGACTGGCTGCGGGCGGAGCCGACGTGACCGTTCTGACCACCGACCCCAGCAAGAAACTCGCTCGTGAAGAGCGCGTCGATGGCGTGCATATCATTCGTGTTCCCGCCTACCCAGCGCATCGCGACTACTACTACGCTCCCGGTGTGTACCGCGCGCTCCGCAAGGGCGGCAGCGGCCACTGGGATATCGTGCACGTCCAGGGCTGTCACACCCTGGTGGCGCCGCTGGCGATGATAGCGGCGCGGCGCGCTGGCTTGCCCTATCTCCTCACGTTCCATAGCGGTGGCCATAGCTCCGATTGGCGCGAGAGCATACGCGGCGCTCAGTGGCGGATGCAGCGGCAACTCTACGCCTATGCGCAACGTCTCATCGGCGTCTCCCGCTTTGAAGCGGAGCATTTTCGGACGCTTCTGCGGCTTCCCACGGGCCTGTTTACCGTGGTCCCGAATGGTGGCAACCTGCCACGAGTGGATCATAGCGCGAGTCCAGTGTCTCACGAGTTCCCGCATATCGTCTCTGTTGGCCGCCTCGAACGCTATAAAGGGCATCATCGGGTCATCGCGGCGATGCCTTTGCTGCTGGCGCGTTATCCGCGCGCCACGTTGCGCATCATCGGCGCTGGCCCCTACGAAGGCGATTTGCGGCGACTGGTCCACCGCCTGGGCCTGGAGAACCATGTCGAGATCGGCGTGATAGCGCCTGAAGACCGCGGAGGTATGGCGGCTGCATTAGGGAGCGCGGATCTCGTGACGCTGCTCAGCGACTACGAGTCGCAGGGGATCGCGGTGGTGGAGGCGATTGCGCTCGGCAGACCGGTGCTGGTGACCGCGACGACTGGCCTGCTGGAGTTTGCCGAGCAGGGGCTGGCGGCGGCGATTCCTCCCACGAGCGAGACTCCCGAGGTGGCCGGGGCGATTGCCGATCAGCTTGATCACCCACACATTCCCGCGCCGGTTGACCTGCCCACCTGGGACACCTGCGCCGAGATGTTGCGCGGCCTGTACCTGCAGACAGCACGCGCGACCCCGGCGGAGATGGTCAGTCATGGTGGGCGTACTTCAGATCCTTCACGGAAGCGAGCGGTCAATGCAGAACCCTGATGCGCCCAAGACGCCGACCGCCCGCCCGCTGACGGTCGATCTCTACGATAGACTGACGATGTCGATTACCACGCTCAAGCCTTCTGAGGAGACAGCGCGGGTCGCGCGTTACTGGGTTGTCCTTCTCTGGCTTGGCCCTGCCGCTGGCGTGCTATCGCTGGCGCTGGCCGACGCCGCCGGGCGCGCGTCGAATAACTGGGCTGACCCACTCTACTGGCTTGGCCTGTGTTTGATCTACCTTCCAGCGGTCGCGCGGGTCTTCGTCGGCGGGCAGATTGGGCGCAGCGAAGGGGTGAGCGCGGTGCTGACCGTCGCCTGTGGCTTCTCGCTAGTGCGTATCCTTGCATATCCAACGGGGTACGCGCTCAACGATGAGTTTCAGCACCTGCGCACGCTACAAGACATCCTTTCCACCAACCATCTCTTCTCGCCGAACCCGATACTGCCGGTCAGCCCAGCCTTCCCCGGACTGGAGCTTCCCACCGATGCGCTGATCAAGCTCACCGGCTTGCCAGACTTTGTCGCCTCGATGTGTGTCATCATGGTGGCCAAGCAACTCCTGACGCTGGCCCTGTTCCTTACCTTCGAGCGCGTCGCGCGATCAACACGGTTCGCGACCATTGGCACGCTGATCTATCTGGCGAATCCAACCGTCCTCTACGATGACGGTCAGTTTGCGTACGAAGTCCTCGGGCTTGCGCTTGCGGCGCTCAGCCTCTACATGCTTGTCTGCGCGACGACCCGCCATGGCGCGGCGCGCGTGCCGTACCTTGTCCTGGCGATACCCACCACCGTCGCGCTGGTCGTGACGCACCATGTGAGTGGGCTGCTCTTCGTCGCATTCATTCTCTTCTGGGCCGTGATCGAGCCTCGCTTCGATAACGGATTGGGAAGCTGGCGCGTTCCGATCATTGCGCTCACTGTGATCCTGCCGATGATGATCCTCTGGTATGTCGTGGTGGCGAATGTCGTCTGGTGGTATCTGGCGCCGTTCCCAGCACAGGCGCTCAGCGGGCTGATCAACGTCCTTTCAGGCGCGGGGCAGTCGCGCTCGCTCTTCTCGCACACGGGTACGCCCGTGCCGCTATGGGAGCAGCTCGCCATATATGGCGCTGTGGTCATAACCGCTGGCGGCCTGGTCTTTGGCTGGATGGTCGCGGTCCAGCGGCATCGCCTCAGCGGCCTGGGCAAGGTTTTCGCTCTGGCGGCGATGGCATACTTCGCCTCACTGGCGCTGCACTTTGTCCCAGCCGGCCTGGCAGGCGCCACGCGGCTGATGGGGTGGGCGCTCATTCCGGCGGGGTTCCTGCTCGCCCTCGATGTGGTCGTGCTGACGCGGGCGGGCAATCAGCCGGTGGAAGAGGGGTCTCCGAAGAGCGGCCTGAAGGGCATACCCACGACGATCAAGGTGTTCGTCAATACCAGATCCTGGATGCGAACCCTGGTCATACCGCTGGTCTTAACATTGGCGTGCGGCTTCATGCTGGTCGGCAATATTTCGACGGATGCTGGCTTCCCCTGGTTCCATACCCCCGGTCCTTTCATGATAGAAGGCGACGCGCGTGGTATTACGCCGGAGGGTATATCCAGCGCCACCTGGATGCGCGGGGCGCTGGGTTCTGGCCACCGCCTCGCGACAGACAGCGAGAACTCGCTGCTCTTCGCCACGTATGGCGCGCAGTTTCCCATTGTGGCGCAAAGCCCCATCTTCATGAACCCACAGTATGACACCCAGGTGCAGCAAATCATCGCGACACAGCATATTCAATACCTGGTGGTTGATTTACGAATGAGCCAGGAGCTGCCCGCGCAAGGCACGTACTTCGGCTCTGGCGGGCAGGAGCCTGACCATACCACGCCACTCTCCCAGGCCGCGCTGGAGAAGTTCGATAGCGTTGTGGGTATCGACCTCGTCTACGACAGTGGTGATCTGCTCATCTACAGGGTGGGATAAAGACGATGGAGCGCAATACCATTCTGCTGGGAGTCATGGGTGTGCTTGGGCTTGCCGAGCTGGTAACCTCGGGGATCTTTGGCCTGAGCAACCCGGTCTTCGGCGCGCTCTTCGTCTTCATCCTCCCCGGCTACGTCATTGCCTCGACCGTGTTCGATCTGCGCACCTGGCGGCTCGCCGAACGCATCCTCCTCAGCGTGGGGCTGAGCATCGCGATAGATATCATCAGCGGGCTGCTGATCAACCTGGCGTCAGACGGCCTGGTGACCACATCGTGGGGCGCGGTTCTCGGCGCGATTACGGTTGGCGGCGCGCTGGTGGCGCTGGTGCGATGGTGGGGCAAGCCGACACGCCGTCAGACCGATGCCGCCATGCCGCCAGAACTCCGCAAGAAGAGCTTCCGTGACACGTATTTCGCCTCGCCGCTCGTTCGTGTGATGGCGCTGGTGAGCGTTGTAGCGGTGGCAGGCGCCTTCACCATCTCATTGCTTGCGGCTTACAACACCCCCTCGGCGGGCTTCACGCAACTCTGGCTGCTTCCTCCAGCCGACTCGGCCTCCGTGCAGGTAGGCGTGCGTAACGAGGAGCAGACCACCAAAGAGTACACTGTGCAGCTCACCGCATCTGGCAGCCCCCTCTATACCTGGAACTACATTTCGCTTGAGCCTGGGCAAAGCTGGACAACCACGGCGCCATTGCCCGCGGATGTGGCAAACAGCAGTTTCCAGGTGCCGGTAGAGGCGACACTGTATCTCGCCAACGCGCCCAATGAGCCGTATCGCCAGACGCTGATCTGGGTTGGCGGTACTGGCTAGGCATGTATGCATGCAGGTGTCCTCGCCGCCGGTCGCAAGACATGCGAGGTGTTCCGTCAAAGCTCAGCAGACGCGAATCGATGCGCGAAAACGCAGCTACAACGAAGCGGTGAATCGTAGAACAGGGCGGAGTATCAGGTCATGGGTGGAAAGCTCGAGGTGACGCAAGATGAGGCGGCGCCAGTATGGTCCATTCGTCGCTATCTAGCGCTTGCCCGGAGCTGGATTCCGCGCCTGGCGAGCGATTCTCTGCTGCGGAACAGCTTCTTTATCATGGCCACCACGGTGGCTTCCTCCGGGCTGGGCTACATCTACTGGACCGCCGCGGCGCGCCTGTTTCCCGCCTCCGCCGTCGGTCTGGCGTCCGCGCTCATCTCCGCGGTGAACCTGGTCACGATCCTCTCGATCTTCGGCCTGCAAGCGGCTGTGATTGATCTGCTCCCTGCTCAGCGCACCAGCCAGTCCTGGTCGTTGATGGTGGATGCCGCGCTTGGGGTGGTGGCGATCTCTGGAGTGGTCTTCGGCGCTGGTATGTGGCTGTTGTTACCGGCTTTAGGCCCAAATCTGCAATTGGCCGATGGGGGCGGCACGGAGGCGTTGCTGCTGATCAGTCTCGTCGTCGTCTGGAATGTCACGACGGTACTCGACGGCATCTTCATGGCTGATCGCGCCGCCCACTACATGTTCGCGCGTAACGCCGTCTTCTCCGCCGTCAAGATTCCCCTGCTGCTTCTTCCGCTCCTGTTGCCGCTGCTCTTCAACCGGAGCGCCGTCACGATTCTGCTCTCCTGGATCCTTGCCACCGCCATCTCACTCATCCTCTCGCTGATCTGGTTTCTGCCGCGCATGGGCTATCGCCTGATGAAGAGCATCGGGGAGCGAGGAAAGCAGGCGCGCCTGCTCGGGACGCGGATGGTCGGCAATCATCTCGCCCGGCTGGGTGGCGCCCTGCCGATGTACCTGCTACCGGTCATCGTTGCGACGCGCCTCTCGACGAGCGCTAGCGCGTACCTCTATACGACCTGGATGATTGGCATCATCTTCTTCATGATTTCGTCGTCGATCAGCTCGGCGCTCTGGGCCGAGGGGAGCGCCAACCGCGGCGATCTGACTGCCCGCGTGCGCAAAAGTATCTACCTGATTGGCGCGTGTCTGGTTCCCGTTGGGGGCGTGTTCCTCCTCTGGGGCAGACTGGTGCTCGAGGTCTTTGGCCCAAGCTATGCGACGCATGGCGCGGTCTTGCTCTCGATTCTGGTCTTCGCCTCCGTGCCAGACGCCATCACAAACCTTGCGGTGAGCGTGTGGCGCGTGCGCGGGCATATATACGCCGTTGCTATGCTCAACCTCGGCATGTCGGCGATAACGCTGATTCTGGCCTGGTTCCTGGTCCCAAACATCGGCGTCGCCGGGGCGGGCTGGTCCTGGCTGATTGGCCAGTCATGCGGCAGCATCGTCGTTCTCGCCACGCTGCTCGTTCGCGGCGGCCGTGGAGAAATCACGCGCCTGCTCTCACGAACCTCTCCAGAAGAGAAGCCCCTTAGTGCCGATACAATGCGTCGGATCGAGCCAGAAGCGGAGTAGCCGTGGTGCTGCGTGCGGTGCGGCCGTCTAGGAGTTCACCAGCGAGATGGTATAGCGGTACTTGCCAGAGGCGAGCAAGGGGATGTCTGAGACGAACTCAAACTGGACGACGCAATCAGATCCCATGACAATTCGCGTCTCGGCGATGATGGCGTCGAGGTCTTCCTGAGGGCGCGGCTGATCGCCTGGAACGATCCTGAACATCACGTCGTGGGCGGAGGTCTGCACAATCTGGAATTTCTTGATCCAGTGCCTAAAATCCAGCAGAGACGTAAAGTAATCGCCGCCAATAAGGGCGCCATCACTGGTCTTGAAGCTATCGACACTCCGCCCCGCAAGGCGCGCCAGCATCTGACCGTCACGTCCGCAGGGGCATTTATGCTCTCCCGCCAGCGCGCCACGGTCGCCGATGTCATAGCGAAGGAGCGGCATCGCGTAGTTCGTCAGGCAGGTAATCAGGATGCGGCCCTCCACGCCCGGCTCTACCGAGTTGCCCGCCTCATCGACGATCTCGACGTAGGAACCCCACGGCAGCACATGCAGCCCCTGGTGGACGTGGCATTCGCCAGCAATATCACCAACTTCGCGCGACCCATAGCGGTTGTAGACGGGGCAGCCAAAGACCTGCTCGATCTTCTCGCGCATGAACGGATAGAGGGTTCCCGCTGTGCTGAGAATTGCCTGCTGCCGCCGCACCGCGATGCCTTCCCGCTCAGCAAAGCAGGCTAACTCGTAGATGGACTGCGCGTAGGCCACGATGAGCCTGGGACGCCTGGTATTGATCACAGCGATATATCGGCGCATTTTTTGTGGTGGCATGCGGTAGGCGTTGAGCAGGATGCGATTCGTCAGCAGGTTGGCAAGGGTGATGACAGTTCCCACACTGCCGTGCAGTATCTCGCTTTCAAGCCCCCATAGTGACACCTGACGATCCCCCACCTCGGTTCCGGCCCAGGTGGAATACAGCATCTGCAAGGCGACGACCTGCTCGTCGAAGTCTTTGTCCTGGACCAGTTGGAGCGGTTCTCCCGTGGAGCCACCGGTGGCGCCGTAGCCCCATGTACGCTGTGCGAGATCGTTGGAGGTCAGCTGGCCGCGCTGGGCGCGAATGAGGTCTTTGGTCAGGATAGGCAGCTGCGCGAGGGTGGCGAGAGGGTCGTCCTGGGGCGAGAGGCCGCGCTCGGCGAAGAGGGCCTGGTAGTAGGGCACGGCGGTCGCGCTATGTTCCAGGATGCGCGTGAGCCGCTCGCGCGCGATGGCATGGTGGGGGCGCGTGTGATCCTCGTGCACGAAACGGGTATACGCCTGGGGCATCGTTCCGCCGGTGGCCCGGTGTGCCGCGAAGTAGATAGTCTTGCGCCAATTCATGCCGCGGCTGTCTCCTCTCTGCATCTGAGCAGTATCGTGTAATTCGTGAAGGATCGCATGCCGGGTGCAGCAACGCTACTCCCCGGCTGGTGATGGCGCGGCCTATGCAACCACGCAGACGGGACTGTCCCGGACGGATCGGTGGAGACTCCTTACGCCCACCAGAGAAAGCAAGTTCCAGGAACTGCCTATGGCAAAACGCGGCGCACTGACCTCTGGCCGCCGCTCGGAGTCGAAACGGCTTACTCCAACAGGAGAACGTGTTCGCGGTGGAGCAGTGTATGACCGGTTGAATCAGTCTTGTCCCAACGTTCAATCAGCCTAGCATTGTGTTAGCGCACAATACAAGAGCAATAGTACTGAGAAAGCTGTCGTCGGAATGCACAAGAGGCACAGGAGGCGCGCCGCCACCAGAGATGGAGGGAGGCGACTCTCTACGCCTGATGTCATCTTGCGTTCGAGCAATCTAGGCGGTAACCAGAGAGACCGTATAGCGATACTTGCCCGAGGCGAGCAGGGGGATGTCTTCGACGAATTCGAATGTGACGGCGCACGCAGGCCCCATGACGACCCGTGTCCCGGCGGTGATCTCGTCCAGGTCCGCCTGTGGCCCGGGCTGCCCATTGGGCACAATCCGGTACAGCACTTCGTTCGTGGCGTTCTGCACAATCTGGAACTTCTTGACCCACTGCCTGTAGAAAAGCTGATGGATGAAGTAACTGCCGCCGATGAGCGTGCCGTCACTGGTCCTGAAGCTGTCTACGCTCCGCCCCGCCAGGCTGGCGAGCATCTGGCCGTCACGTCCGCAGGGGCAGTGGGTTTCCGCTGATGCCAGCGCGCCACGGTCGCCGATGTCATAGCGAAGGAGCGGCATAGCATAGTTCGTCAGGCAGGTAACTAGAATGCGGCCTTCCACGCCTGGCGGGACCAGATTGCCTGCCTCATCGACGATCTCGACGTAGGAACCCCACGGCAGCACATGCAGCCCCTGGTGGTATTTGCACTCACCCGCGATGTCGCCGACCTCACGCGACCCATAGCGATTGTAGACGGGGCAGCCAAAGACCTCTTCGACTTTCTGGCGCATGAAGGGATAAAGCGTACCGGCGGTAGAGATGATGGCGCGCTGCTGTCGCACTTTGACGCCCTCCTGCTCGGCGAAGCAGGCAAGCTCATAGATGGCTTGCGCATAGGCGACAATAAGCCTGGGGCGCTGAGTATCAAGGACTTCGAGGTACTGTCGCATTTTTTGTGGTGGCATCCGAAAAGAATTGAGGAGCGTGCGGTTGGTGAGCAGGTTAGCCAGGATGATTTTCGACCCCACGCTGCCGCGCAGTATCTCGCGTTCAAAGCCCCACAGGGAAACCTCGCGCTCGCCCACCTCAAGGCCAACCCAGGTGGAATAGAGCATCTGCAAGGCGACGACCTGCTCATCGAAGTCTTTGTCCTGTATGAACTGGAGCGGTTCTCCCGTGGAGCCGCCTGAGGTGTTGTAGCCCCATTTGCGCTGTGGGAGATCGTCGGAGGTCAGATGGCTAGTCTTGGCGCGGATGAGGTCTTTGGTCAGGATGGGAAGCTGCGGGAGCGTGGCGAGGGGATCGCCCTGGGGCGAGAGTCCGCGCTCGGCAAAGATGGCGCGATAGTAGGGCACGGCGGTCGCGCTGTGTTCCAGAATGAGCGTGAGGCGTTCGCGCGCGATCGTGCTGTGGGATTCGCTGTGGTCTTCTCGCACGAACCGGTCATAGATCCGGGGCATATTGCCGCCCATGGCCCGATGCGCCGCAAAATACATGGTCTTGCGCCAATTCATGGCGCTTCAGTCCTTTTCCCTGACGCATAGTGGAGCAGTTACGGTGATCGCACCGGTTAAACCTGGGGATGTGCAGCCGAAAACCTCTTGTGGCCCACCGCCAAGAGCGGTGGCAATCGACACTATACTCATCTCGTACGCCCCCTGCATCTTCCCAGTACTTCGCCGTATTTTTACGTAGTACTTACGGGGTAACAGAACGTTCGAGGCGCTGATCCGGGCAGGTAGTACCTTCAGCCAGAGCGCCCCGCTACAGTTGACACCACTGGCGCGGACACCTAGACTGGCACGGTAGCTAATCGCCAGGCGAGCTTTCATGTCACGCTGCGACACGCAGATAGTCTTCCGCTCGGCATGTGCGAGAGCGTGGTACGGCCAGGAGCGAAGGGCATGACTGAGGCATGACTGATCCGACCGACATCGGGACGGCGAGCGCTGACGCCAGCGAACTCGCGAACGCCACTGGAGTCCATGCCGCGCCACGCACACAGGTTCCAATCCTGATGTATCACAGCATCAGTGACGTGACCAGCAAGGTATTCGCCCCATTTGTTATCCCCCCACACGAGTTCGCCGCCCAGATAGAGTATCTGGCATCCCACGGCTATACGACGCTGACACTGGCTGACCTCGTGCGTATCAGGATGAGTGATAGCCAGCTTCCGCCTCGTCCCGTCGTGCTCACGTTTGACGATGCCTACGCGGACTTTGGCGAGACAGTCGCGCCGCTCCTGCTGCGCCATCGATTCACGGCCTCGCTCTATGTCACCACGGGTGCGGTGGGAGGCGCTAACTTTTGGGTCAAAGGGGATGTACCGCGCCGCATCCTGACGTGGGACGAGCTACGCGAGATCGCCGCGACGCGCATTGAGATTGGCGCGCATAGCATCACGCACCGGGCGATGGATGCGCTCTCGGCGCCGGATCTCCGCGCTGAGATGACTGACCCGAAGGCGCTGTTGGAGGATCAGCTCAACCAGGAAGTGCACACGCTCGCCTATCCGTTCGGCTTCGAGTCCAGGCGCGTGCGGGGCGCCGCCGCTGCCGCTGGTTATCTGGCAGCCTGCGCGGTGGGATATCAGATGAGCGCCGATGCCGAGGACCACTTCGCGCTCTCGCGCCTGATTGTCCTCCCAGGCATGGATGCGGACGCATATGGGCATCTCCTCGATGGACGCGGGTTACAGTGGGTGCAGCGCGCGCGTCGTGTGCGGTCGCTGGCATGGCGTGGCGTGCGACGGGCAGCCCAGATGCGCACAGGCATCGCCAGCGCACCAATGGACGCGTCATTGGGTAAAGGGGAATGATGACATATATGGCTCCAACCGTCTCTATCATCGTCTGCTCTTACACTGAGCAGCGCTGGGTGCAGCTTCAGAACTGCATCGAGTCCGCGCGCAACCAGACCTTGCCAGCGCACGAGATCATCCTGGTGATCGACCACAACGATGCGTTGCTTGCCCGCGCGCAGGCGGCATTCACCGATGTGCTTGTCATCCCGAATCTGAACCAGCAGAGTCTTTCGGGAGCGCGCAATATTGGCATTGCCAACGCAACAGGAGAGATCATCGCCTTCGTCGACGATGATGGCGTCATTGCTCCCGACTGGCTCGAACGACTCTGTGAGTGCCTGGCTGACCCCGCGACGCTTGGCGCGGGTGGAACGATTGCGCCGATGTGGGAGGGAAAACAACCGCGGTGGTTTCCTCCAGAATTCTTCTGGGTTTTTGGCTGCACCTATGAGGGTCAGCCGAAGAAGCGCCAGGCCGTGCGCAACCTCTGGGGATCCATGAGTGTCCGGCGTGCGGTCTTTGAGACGGTAGGAGATTTCCACATCAGCCTGGGGCGCATAGGGACGAAGCCACTTGGTGATGAAGAAACCGAACTCTGCATCCGGGCGAGCATGCACTGGCCAGAGTCTCGCTGGATATTCGAGCCGTCGGCGGTGATGCGCCACTCGGTGCCCGCGTCGCGCGCCCGCTGGAAGTATTTCTGCTCGCGCTGCTATTACGAGGGCATTTCCAAGTCCGCTATCTCCCGTCTGGTTGGTCGGAATCGCGGTTTGGCCGCGGAACGTGGTTACGTGCTCCGTGTGCTGCCGCGCGCGGTGGTGGGTGGCCTGCTCGCGCCGCTACGTGGCGACTTGAGCGGGCTGCAACGCGCGGGGTCCGTGGTCGTTGGGCTTTTGCTGACAACGGTAGGATACGGCGTTGGCGCGCTGACCGTCGGCAAACGCAAAGGCGATTGGTTGAGCGACAACCAGGGCGCTGGCGCTCCACTGTCCAGACAGCCGACTCAATCCAACGTACTCGACTAGCGCGGTCTGAAAGGCACACTCATGCGCATTCTGATGTTTTCAGACATGTATCCTCCCCTCATCGGCGGAATGGAGCGCCACGTGCAGACGCTCGCGCGCGAGTTCATTCGCCGGGGGCATCACGTGGCGGTGGCAACCCTTGCGCATGAGGGATCGCCCGCATTTGAGGTTGACCAGGGTATCCGTATCTATCGATTGAGCGGGTGGAGCCGGGCGCTCAAACCCTTCTATGCCAGCGCCGAGCGCCAGTTTCATCCGACACTGCCCGATCCCGGCGTGACAGCGGGCCTCCGCCGGGTTCTCGCTGAAGAACGCCCCGACATCGTTCACGGGCGGGGCTGGATGCTCTACTCCTATCTGCCGTTGCGCTCGCGCTCCAATGCGCCACTTGTCGTCACACTGCACGATTACAGCCTGGTCTGCCCGCGCAGAAATTTCATGTATCGCGGGCAGGTATGCAACGGACCAGCATACTTCAAGTGCGTGAGGTGTGGTGTCGAGCAGTATGGCTTCGCGAAGTCTCTCTTGCTCACCACCGGACTGGGGATAAGCAAGCGCACGCATAATCGCGTGGATCACTATATCAGCATCAGCCGGGCCGTCCGCGATGCCAGCATCCAGGCAGCGGGACGCCCACCGCGCCCAATGGAGGTCATTCCAACCTTTGTCCCTGACTACGTTCTCACTTCGCACGCGGAACGAGAGCGCCCGGCTTTCCTCCCCACGACCGATGACTACATCCTTTTCGTCGGCGAGCTATCGCCACACAAAGGCACACAGGTGCTGCTCGACGCCTATCGCGGACTCGCCGACCTCGCGCCGCTCGTCATGATCGGGTCGCAACATACCGCATCGTCCAGCGATCTTCCGCCGGGGGTCACCGTTGCCCGCAATGTCGCGCATGAGGATATCATGGCCTCCTGGGCGCATAGCGCGGTCGGTGTCGTCCCATCGCTCTGGCCGGAACCGTTTGGACAGGTGGCGGTGGAGGCGATGGCCGCGCGTAAACCGGTCGTCGCCTCGGCTATTGGTGGCCTGCCCGACGTGATCGTGGACGGAGAGACGGGGCTACTTGTTCCACCCGGCGATCCAGAAGCGCTGCGGCTGGCGCTGCGCGAGTTGCTGCTTGATCCCGCTCGCCGCGCGCGGATGGGCGAGGCCGGGCATGAGCGAGCGCGCCTCTTTACGGTGGGCGTCGTCGCGGATCGCATCGAACAACTCTATCACGACATCCGTGGCACGGCAGACCCGGTCACTGCCCAGGGGTGAGAGGCGCCAACCGCTGCGGAATGTGTGGCGATTGTGATTTGCCACGCGGCAAGTAATACCTTATACTCGGTGCTCAGTAATTATAGCGAGACAAGCGCGAGCGCCGATAGCGAGCTTTGCGACGATTGAAGCATTTCGGTCGTGACGACGTAGCATCGAGCGCCTGTGGACGATGGAGGTTGTCGATGCCACGCAGATATTACGTCCTCTGGCTGGTCGGAATGGCGCTCACAGAAATTGGCTCAACCCTGGACGTATCGTGGCACTTCGGGCACGTCTTCGACGAATTCTCCCCATCGCACCTCACCTCCTTCTCCGGCACCTGCCTCATGGCCGGGCTGCTCCTGTGGGCGCTCGTCCGCGAACGGAAGCGGGTGATCGGGCTGGAACGCAAGGCGCTGATCGTGGCTGCCGTCGCGCTGAGTATCGGCATCCTGGATATGCCGTTCGACCTGCTCTGGCATGAGCTATTCGGCGTTGACATCACCACCTGGTCGCCAACTCACCTCATGCTCAACTTCCCCTCCGATGTCTACAACGTCTGTGTCATCATCGCCTGTCTCGCATCACCAGCCGCGCGCGGCCTCGGCGCCTGGGCGATTGCCTTCGCCATATGCTTCCGTAACATCCTGACAACCCACTTTGCGCTGAATTAGCAGGAATATGGGGCGGTAGCCCTGGCTTCGATTCAACGGACCGGACGGCCCCCGTGGTATGTCGAGCCCGCGCTCTGGAAGCTCGCGGGGCCGCGCGCCGCCCAGCTGGTGACCGGCGGCATACCCAACTGGGTCTATCTTGTCTATTTCGCGCTCGCCCTCACGTATGCGCTGACCTTCGGCGCGACTGTGCTCCAGCGACGCACGCGGGAGACACGTCGCCGCACCGATGTGTGGCCGCTACCCTTCGGCGTCGCGACCGCGCTCGCCCTGGTCTTCGTCCTCTGGCGGCTGGGCTTTCGCACGCTTTTCCTCTTCGTACATCAGGCGTATCCCGTCGTAGACTGGTACGTCATCCCTGTGGGCGTCGTCATAGACCTGGCGGTTGTGTTTGGGCCGCGCATTGTCGGGGCTATTTCTGGCGGACGTGAGGCCGCGCTTCGCCCGTACGCGGGACTGATTGCCGCCGGGTTCTCCGGGATTGTCGCGGCCATCGTCCTGTACGGCGGCATCGCGCTCATGGGAGCCGCCAACCAGATCGTTCCCGCCACACCGCTGGCTGCGCTCCCGTTCGCCTGCGTGACCGGCGCACTCGGCGCGATCCTCGGCCACACCGTGGCAACCCGAGTCCGCGCGTGGGTTGATCTCCGGTCGGTCTCTACAGTCGAGGCGTCGCTTGTAGGTTCGGTCCAGACAACATGAGCGGACCTCACCCCCTCTCCCACGAGGAGAGGGGTTATCCGTGACTGCGCCCTAAATCCGGCACGTGGCGAGGCCACGCTTCTCCAGGTAGCGCTGATGATACTCCTCGGCACGGTAGAATGTCTGCGCTGGCTCGATCAGCGTCACGATGGGGCGGCGATACTTGCCGCTGGCCTGCAAACGCTCTTTCGCGGCGCGCGCCTCGGCCTGCTGCTCTGACGTGTGGAAGAAGATCACCGAGCGATACTGGTCGCCGATGTCCGGCCCCTGGCGGTTGAGCTGTGTGGGGTCGTGCTCGTCCCAGAAGACGTTGAGCAGCGTCTCATACGAGACCTCCGCCGGATCGTACGTCACCTCGACCACCTCGGCGTGCCCCGTCGTATGCGAGCAGACATCGCGATAGGTTGGATCGGCGAGCTTGCCGCCCTCGTAGCCGACAATCGCGTCCACCACGCCGGGCGTATTCCTGAAGGTCACCTCGACGCCCCAGAAACAGCCCGCGCCAAATGTCGCCTTCTGGAGCTGCGCGCCTCGGTCGTTTCAGCGATTGCGGTCGTATCCACAGTATTTTCTTCGCTCACGATAATTGCTCCTCTGTGTCTGTGTCTGTGTCTGTGTCTGTGTCTGTGTCCGTCTCACCAGGCTGCTCCTGCGCCAACTGGAGCGATGCCGAGTTGATGCAGTAGCGCATGCCCGTCGGTTGTGGGCCATCGTCGAATAGGTGGCCGAGGTGCGCGCCGCACTGGTTACAGTGAACTTCGGTACGGGTCATCAGCCAGCTTCGATCTGTCTCCTCGCTAACGTTCCCATTCGCCAGCGGCGCATAGAAGCTGGGCCAGCCTGATCGGGAATCGTATTTTGTCTCGGCGTTGAAGAGCGGCGCCCCACACACGACACAGGTATAGACACCCGCGTCCTTTGTGTGAACGTATTCGCCTGAGAAGGGGCGCTCCGTACCGTGCTCCTGGGTCACGTGGTACTGTAGGGGTGTCAGGCGCTCCAGACGCGCGGGGTCGGTTGGCTGTGGATGCTGTTTCTGTTGTTTCTTCATCGAGTCTTCGGCGCGGAGACCCGTTGCCTTCAGGCAAGGGGAGGAAGCGCCGTCTCCTTTCGTCTTACCCACACGACATCTTTACACTCTATATTATATACTGTGAGCGTGAGACAGAAACGCGCCTATCGCTACCGCTGCTACCCCACGCCCGCGCAAGCCGCTGTGCTGGCGCGGACGTTCGGCTGCGCGCGCTATGTCTACAATTGGGCGCTTCGGTTGCGCACCGATGCTTACTATGAGCGGCAGGAACGGGTGAGTTACGCAGATACGTCCGCCGCGCTCACGACCCTGAAACAGCAGCCGGAGACGGCGTGGCTCAATGCGGTGTCTAGCGTGCCGACGCAACAGGCGTTGCGCCACCTGGATAAAGCATTTCGTAACTTCTTTGAAGGCCGCGCCAACTATCCGCACTTCCGTAAGAAGCGTGGCAACCAATCGGCGGAATACACCACCTCCGCGTTCCGCTACGATGCCGAGAAGCGCACGCTGACCCTCGCCAGGATGGAGGCCTCGCTGCACATCCATTGGTCGCGTCCGCTGCCTGAAGGCGCGCAGCCTACCACGGTCACTCTCAGCCGCGATACCGCTGGGCGCTACTTCGTCAGTATCCTGATCGAAGAAGATATAGCACCCTTGCCACTCATCAACGCACAGGTTGGTATTGATCTGGGCTTGCATGATGTGGTGGTGTTGGACAGCGGTGAGAAGGTGGGTAATCCGCGCTTCTTCGAGCAAGATGCCAAGAAGTTGGCCACAGCCCAGCACCATCTCGCCAAGAAGCAGCGCGGCTCCAGAAACCGTGAGAAGGCTCGCCGCAACGTCGCCCGCATTCATGCCCGCATTGCCGACCGTCGCTGTGACTTCCTGCACAAACTCTCGACGCGCCTGATCCGTGAGAACCAAACGATCTGCGTCGAGAGTCTGCGCGTGAAGGCGATGGTCAAACATCCGACACTGGCCAAAGCGATTCACGATGTCGGCTGGGGCGCATTCGTGCGCATGTTGGAGTACAAGGCAGCCTGGTATGGGCGCACCCTTGTCCCGATTGACAAGTGGTATCCCAGTAGCAAACGCTGTAGCGCCTGTGGCCACGTGCTCGACTCCTTGCCGCTCGATAGCAGACAGTGGACCTGCCCGGAATGCGGCAATGTCCATGATCGCGACGTGAACGCCGCACAGAACATTTTGGCCGTGGGGCTCACGGTCTCAGCCTGTGGAGAGGCCATAAGACCGGGACGGGTTCGCTTGTCCTCGGCAGGCTTCGCTGAAGCAGGAATCCCCCGGCTTTAGCCGTGGGGAGAGTCAACTCTATCCTCAGTATGCCACGGCTGTATTCGAGAGACTGCGCTCTCCTGGCGTCTACAGATACGGCCTCGCTCTAGAGCATGGCATGCATTGCTTGCGGAAATGGCGCTGTGATTGTTGGCCTGGCACACCTTTATTATGTCACTTGTCCGCGATGTTCCGCTTGTGCGCCAGCGGTGCGCATACATGCTACACTCGCTATGTCCCCATACTCGAACCGATACATCATTGGAGATCTCTTATGGATGCGATCACCTATACGCCCATTGGTATCGTACATTCACCCTTCACCACACTGGAAGGCATGCCGCTTCAGACTATGGCCGCCCAGGGTGCCCGAGGCTCAGTCGAGCTTGAGCCGGAGTTCCAGGAAGGACTCAAAGACCTGGAGGCCTTTTCGCATGTCATCCTGCTGACCCATCTCCACCGGATGTCTGGCTTTGCGCTGGAGGTGACGCCGTATCTGGATGACCGGACACATGGGATTTTCGCGACCCGCTCGCCACGGCGCCCCAATCCGCTCGGGCTCTCGGTGGTGCGGCTCGTCGCCATCGAGGGCCGCACGCTGCTGATCGAGGATGTGGATGTGCTAGATGGCACGCCGCTGCTCGATCTCAAACCGTACGTCCCCGCCTTCGATGCGCGTGCAACCGATCGTATCGGCTGGTTCGCCAACCGCCTTGACCGGATCCACTCTACGCGCTCCGACCAGCGCTTTACAGCAGATAGCCCGTAAAGCCGCTGCGCCTTCAGGCCATGCGGATGTAAGGGCTTGCGTTGGCTCTAGCCAGAAGTCTAGCCACATGCCGTTCTGTAGATATTATAGTAGATTATCTACAGGAGAAACAACCTGGGCAACCTGGGCAACCTGGGCAACCTAGGCAACCTAGGCAATCTGGGCAACCTAGGCAACCCAGGCAACCTGGACTACCAACGCGATGAACACCATGTCCACCTGATTGTCTACCACCTCATCTGGTGTCCCAAGCGCCGGAGAAAGGTGCTCGTGAATCAGATTGGCACACGGTGCGAAGACCTGATGCGCCAGAAGTGTGACGAGAAGGGCTGGACGATTTTGGAGCTGGCTGTGCAGCCTGATCATGTCCACCTTTTTGTGCGCGTATGGCTCTCAGTGAGTGCGGCTGATGTGGTGACAGAGTGCAAAGGGTTCTCCGCGTTCACGCTCCGCAAGGAGTTCCCGGAATTGCATCGGCTGCCCTCCTTGTGGACGCGCTCCTATTTTGCCAGCACCGCCGGAAACGTGAGTAGCGAAACTATCCAACGCTACGTTGAGGCGCAGAGCCGCCAGTAAGTCACCTGAGAGCCTGCCGTGAGTGAGAGAATGGATGAGAGTTTGCGCAGAGCCTTTAAGTACAAACTCAAGCCAACGCCTGACCAGGAGCGCCAGCTTGAGGAGGCATGTCGCACGCTCTACAACACTGCGTTGGAGCAACGCATCACCGCCTATCGCCGCTGCGGCGTCACCCTCACCTGCTCTCAGCAGCAAGCTGAGTTGTCCGACGTGAAAGCGGCATTCCCCGAATACGGGGGAATACACTCTCAGGTCTTGCAGGATGTGTTGACGCGACTCGACAAGACGTATCAAGCGTTCTTCCGCCGGGTGAAGGCTGGCCAGACGCCAGGCTGGCCAGACGCCAGGCGTCCCGCGCTTTCAGGGGCGCAATCGCTACCACAGCTTCACGTATAAGCAATTCGGCAATGGCGCACAGCTGGATAACGGTTTCATTGTTCTGTCGAAGATCGGGCGTGTTGCCGTTCGCTGGTCACGTCCGCTGGAAGGCGCGCCGAAGACCGTCACAATTTCCCAAGAAGCGGACGGTTGGTATGCCATCATCTCCTGTGCCGATGTACCAGCGCAGCCCTTGCCATCTACTGGCCGTGAGACAGGCATCGATGTGGGCTTAAAGGTGTTTCTCATCACCGCTGATGGGGTAGTCATAGAGAATCCGCATTTGCATCGCAGAGGTGAAAAGAAGTTGGCGAAAGCACAGCGCCGTGTCTCTAAGCGCAAGAAGGGCCGCCACCGCCATAGGAAAGCCGTCAGGAACCTTCAACGGGCACATCAGACGGTCAAACGCCAACGGGCTGACTTTCATCATAAGACAGCGCTGAAACTGCTCAGAGCCTACGAGACGATCTATCTGGAAGATTTGCAGGTTGCCCACCTGGTGCGGCATCACCACCTTGCCAAGAGCATCAGTGATGCTGGCTGGGCACAGTTTCGTTCCATCCTCGCAGCCAAAGCAGCATACGCTGGGCGTCGGGTTGTCGCCGTGCCACCTTCCTACATCAGCCAGGACTCTAGCGGCTGTGGGGAGCGCGTTCCCAAGAGTCTGAGCGTGCGCACTCACGTCTGTACGTCCTGTGGCCTCGTGCTTGATAGAGACGAGAACGCGGCCAGAAACATTCAATGGGCCGGGCGGGCCCTTCGGGGACTCGCGGGATAACCTACGGGGACGAACCGAGCATCCGCTACGGCTTGAGCCTATGCGGAGTGTCAAGCCTTAACTGAATGCCTGTGGTATGGTGAGGCTGCGCGCCTGACCTGAGCGCGCGTCGATGGAACGCCACGAGGAGGATAAGACGATGGAACTAAGCGCACGGAACCAGCTCTCTGGAACCGTTACGTCAGTGAAGCTTGGCGGCGTCATGGCTGAGGTCACGGTGCAGATCGGCGGCGGACAGGAGCTCGTCTCGGTGATCACCCGCGGCTCGGCCGAGAAACTCAATCTCCAGGCTGGGGACCAGATCACCGTTATCATCAAGTCAACCGAGGTGATGCTCGGCAAGTAATTGGGAACAACCGGTACCGCTCAGAGCCGCTTCTCGAACCAGTGGTGGGCGTAAGGCTCGGCGTTGAAGGCCTCCATCTCTTGATAGCCTGACTGGCGGTAGAGCGCGATGGCTTCGGCGAGCGTCCCGTTCGTCTCCAGCCGCAGGACGGCGACTCCCGCCTCGCGCGCGTGGCCCTCCAACTCGCGGAGGAGGCAGCGTCCGACGCCAAGGCCGCGAACCTCTGGGGCGACCCACATGCGCTTCAGCTCCGCCGGGGCATCCGCGTGGAACTTCAACGCGCCACACCCCACCGGCTCCTGGCACAGGCTGGCGACGAGGAACAGGCCAGCCGGAGGCGTCATCTCGTGCGCCTGCGCTGAGATACTGCGGGCGGGATCGAAGCCAGCCTCGAAACGCCGGTTCAGCTCGGCGATGTACTGTTCCAGGCACCATATGGCATCCGCGCTCGCGGGATCAGTGACAGCGATGCGCACCGTCGAGGCCAGCAACAGGCGCTCGACCTCAGCCATAGCCGTTGCCAGCCGTGTCTGCTGGCTCGCGCTCAGCGGCTCCAGGAGGGCGCGGGCGAATCCCTCGGCGCGGTGATCGAGCTCGTCGCGCTCCACCTGCCCTGCCGCGGTGAGCTTTACGCAACGAACGCGCCGATCACCCTGGATTGGCTCAACCACCACCAGGCCGTGGCGCTCCAATGTGCGCAACAGGCGACTAACATAGGCGGAATCGAGCGCCAGCCGGGCGCGCAGGGCGCGAATCTCGATCCCAGCCTCTCCCTCGCCGCCAATCTCCCAAAGCAGCCGCGCCTCGCCAAGCGAGAGATCGCGGCCCAGGAAATGATCGTTCAACGCGCCGACACGCTCGGTCACGGTCCGGTTGAAGCTGCGGACCTGCTCGACCAGTGCACTATCCATCAGGAGACCTCCTCGCCGCCATAGCAGACCAGCGTGGCTTGCGTTGCCATTTATTTATCTGACTATAGTCAGATAAATAGTGCTAATACAAGGGCGAATCCCGCGTGCAGCGTGAAACTCCTCTGGTGTGAAACCTGTACGACTATCGTGCGGGGGATGCGCCGCTATGCCTCAGCGGGAATGGTCTCCTAAGCTTACATTTTAACCAACACGAAAGAGCCAGTTAAAGACGAGTGGACAGAAAGAGACTCGTGAGCGCATCCTTCTGGACATGAATACACCAGCATGGGAAGTGCTCCGAGCCTTCCGCCAACAAGTCTACACCGTATTTGGGTGTCGGCGCGATGCGTTGTTCGAGATGCTTGACGCCGTACTCACTGTACCAACTCTCGAAACGCCCGCCCATTTGAGCCTTGCCGCCAACTGTCGTCGTGGATGGGGTAGCCTCTACGATGCGCGCAATGCCGGGACCATGGATCAGGCGCGCCTTGAAACGTTGGTGGCGTCGTATGCACTCGAACCGCAAACCTCCTGGTATGCTGTCGACGCGCGTGTCTGGCCGCGCTGTGATGCTGAGACCAGCCCTGAGCGGGGCTATTACCACCACCCCTATCGCCATGCGCATGGCCAACCCATTGTGGCTGGATGGAACTATTCGTGGCTCGTGCAGGCGCCTCTACGGCGCTCAAGCTGGACCGCGCCCCTGCGTGTACGACGCATCATCCCGGGAGAGAATCTCAATCGGGTGGCGGCCGAGCAGATCCGCTCCTGGCTCGAGCAGCTAGGGGCACCGACTGGAGCGCCGATCTTCACCTTCGATGCGGGCTACGACGCCGTTCAACTCAGCCTGGCCTTGGTGAATCTGCCGGTCTGTCTCCTCGTACGCTTGCGCGCTGGGCGCTGCTTCGACGCCGACCCTATCTCACAGCCCCAAACGGGGCGACCGCGTCGGCATGGGGCGAAGTTTGTCTGCGGCAATCCGGCGACGTGGCCGACCCCGACCGCAACATGGACCGTGACCGATCCTGAGTACGGCCACATCTCTCTACACGCCTGGGATGGATTGCATGCGACGCCGCAAAACCACGCGACGCGTGGCACACGCCAGCCGCGGCCGCTGGTGCGTGGTACCCTGATCCGGTTGGAGGTGCAACACCTACCACGACCCACCAGAACCAAAGCGCCGACTCCGCTCTGGTTCTGGTGGGTCGGACCCATCCCACCCGATTTGTCGGAAGTCTGGCAGGCCTACACGGCGCGATTCTCGATTGAGCACACCTTCCGCTTCTTCAAGCAGACCTTGCGCTGGACCGCGCCCAAACTGCGCTCACCCCACGCTGCCGACCAGTGGACCTGGCTGCTTATTCTCGCCTACGTGCAGCTCCGCTTGGCGCCTGATTTGGTCACTGATCCGCGCTTGCCCTGGCAGCCGCCGCTACCAGCCGAGCGCCGTACGCCAGCACGCGTGCGCCGCGGCTTGTCGCATGCTCTCCCCTACCTGAGCAGCCCAGTGAACGGGCCAAAACCCTGCGGACGCTCGCCGGGCCGTCCCAGCGGCAAGCGCTCACCGCCTGCTCCACGCTTCCCGGCGGTCAAATTGACGCCCTGAATCGGCCCTTGCCTCCAGATGACACTGAGCGGTTACCTTTGCGTCGACACCGATCCCGTCTGTCGACCCTTTGCTATTGGTTAAATTGTAAGCTTAGTACCCCGCGAACGCCTGGTGCAGCAGCCCGTCGCTCAGCGATTCCATGGAGCGGCGACGCTCGTCATCACCGGCGGGTCGAGTCGGCGACAATCCTGCGACTGCCCGACATGGTGAACAGGTGAGACAGAACGCACGGGGAGGCTGAGGATATGCTATATTTCGGTATGCAATGGATTGCTTGCGCTAAAGCTCACTATGAGTCTGGTACATGTATGATGACCATATTCTAGTGGACGGCCCCTCTTGTCGCGCATGGAGCGTGTGATCGTCATGCTGCGAGTCACATCTATCTAGGTCGAAAATGGCCAGAGTCGGAGGACGACATGATGACGAGCGCCGAAACAATACGGCAGGTGCATCAGTTGGCAGGCCGATGGCGCGATCTTCTCTGGAAATCCGTGCTGGACGAGTTCGCGGAGCGTGATCCCAAATCGGCTGCGGTGGCCCGGGACATGATACACGCGCAGCCAGCGCGCGCGCTCTTTGGCGCCTCTACGCGCGACGCCATGGAGGCGTGGCCATATCTGGATGTTCAGGCGCGCCGTGACTGGCTATGGGTTCTCCAGAGTGTGCACAGTAGCTGGATGGAAGATATTCGCTCTGCGACCGCAACCGAGGCAACCACCTGAGGGAAACCCACGGCATTTTTGCACCAGACGCATGTCTCTCCTTCTAAACTTTTGGCTAATTCTCTTGCCGAAGCGGGGCTGGCGGAGTCTGCCGCTCATTTGTGTAGAGCGGGAACCAGATGGTAAACACCGCCCCTTGCCCTTCCGAGGAGATCGCCTTGATTTCACCGCCGAGAGCTCTAACCAGCTGCTGGACAATATACAATCCAAGACCTAATCCACCATGTTGAGATGTGCGGCTATGGACCGCTTGATAAAATGGGACGAATAGGAATTTCAGGTCTTCAGCCGCAATGCCTGGTCCATAATCCTGTACCTCAACCTCCGCTCTGTCGGGAGTGTCTTGCTCGCGGGTGCGGCGTACTCGCACATCAATTTGCGGGCTATCTGGCGCGTATCTCAGCGCATTTGTTAGCAGGTTCCGCACAATCTGCCCGATCCGCAACGCATCGCCCAGGACATTGAGCGGCTCAATACCAGCCTGCACCTGCACAACAATCGGCGGATGTTGCTGGTCTGAAGACTGTACGAGCACGACATCATCTATAGCTTGGTGGACGAGCGCTACAAGATCTACACGATCCAGTGTGAGTTCAAGTTTGTCGTGCTGGATGCGCTGCATATCCTTGAGGTCATCAACCATGACATCTAGCTCGTGCGCACACCTTAACGCGTTCGCAGCCAAGGTCTGCAGGCGCTCACCAACTGATCCTTCTGGAAATTGTTTCTGCATCATTTGAATTGTGATCATGAGTGCGGTCAACGGGCTTTTGAGTTCATGGCTCGACCGCTCCAGAAATCCCTCATACAATCCGCGGATGCTGCGATCGGAGAGGTCACGAATTGTAACCACTCCCCCCAATTTCCGTTCGCCGACACGAATTGGCTGTCCAGTCGCTTCGAACCAGCGGCGGCCGCCATCCGAAGCTCGTATCGTAAATGCCAGAACAAAGGGAATATCCTCACCTACACGCTGCCAGGGAGCCGCTTCAGGCGGCAAAGGGTTACCCAATGCATCTTCGAGCGTGAGGTGCGCATCAGTGTCACCAAATAAGCGACGATACGCCTCATTCATCAGCGTCTGATGCGTGGCCTCGTCGACTGCGAGCAGCGCATCTCCCATGCTCAATAGAATGGCTTCTAGTTGCGCCCGCTCGCGCTCGCTAGCCTGGCGTTGCGTTTCCTTCTCTCGAGCCAGGATCTGCAGCTCCTCGGTTCGCGCAAGAAGGTCGTCATTCGTCGCACGTAACTCCTCAACGGCAGCCTCTAGCTCCTCGTTGAGGGTCTCCAGTTCCTCATTGGTAGCCTGCATCTCTTCGTTCAGTGTGATCGTCTCTTCCGCAGAGGCCTGGGATTCCTCCTGAACCACCAGAAGCTCTTCGTTGGCGTGCCTCAAACCGTCGCTCGTATCGCGCAACTCCTGGTTTGCCACGCGCAACTCCTGGATGAGCGCGCGATCCGCTTCAACCTGCTGAGTCAAGCGCGCATTCTCCTCCATCAGATCAGATTCTCGCTGTGCCGTCTGCTTCTTCCCCATACTTTTGCTTTGCGTTGGCTCCGCCCCCGCGGTCGCTTCAGGCGGGCGCTCAGTGTTTGGGAGTTCCGAAATGAGCAAAATCACGGCTTCCACGGCGGGTGTGGCGTTTCCATTGGGAGTCGAATCCTCACGCGTGGAGGGATAGCAGGTGATCTGCAGGGTGCGTCTATCCTCTTGCCCGATCTGCTCCAACTCGACACTGATTGTCACCGCAGCCGAGGCGTTTGTGCTTCCTCCCGCCGCAAACACGGCGTCAATCGCTGCCCGTAAGGGTTTGGTAGGGACTCGCGTCGCGAGATGAAGCAAATCCTTGCCGAAGGCTGGGCGGTAAATATCCAGCAACGTGTAGGCAGCGCTGTTGATGGTTTGGACGTCGTAATTGGGATCAATGACGACCACACCCATCGGCAAGCCGAGGATCTGCCCAGCGAAACGATCTCGCGACGTCTGCGCCGGTTGCCCAATCTCATGTGCAGCGGCTTGCTCGCCAGTAAGCGCTATGCGCACTCTCCCAGAGGAGGGGGTGAGAGCGTTGGGCGACGCATTATCAACAGGAGCCAGGGCCCCATAGGATATTCGACCTGTAGCAAGTCCGACAGGGAGCGGCGGCGCCATAGGACTCCCTGAGCGACGATACACTCTGAAATGAGGATGAACGAGACTGTAGTAGGCGCTCAACGCGCTCGCCGTCTCCGCATTGCCCAGCACAAGGTATCCGCCAGCCCGCAGCGAGAACGTGAATAGCCGGAGAGTATGCATCTGCAGTTCAGCCGTGAAATAGATCAGCACATTACGGCAGATCACCACATCTATATTAGGAAAGGGCGCACGCTTCCCAAGATCATGCTCCCCAAAAATAACCATGTTGCGGATGGATTTCGAGATTTCATAGCCGTGCTCAGCTGGAGTAAAATAGCGTATTCGCAGGTCATCTGGCACACCCGTTAACAACTCTTCACGGTACACACCTCGGCGCGCGAAGGTGATTGCCTCGGAGTCTATATCGGTGGCGAACACCCGTATGGTGAACTGGAGGGCTTCAGTGCCGAGGGCTTCTGCCAGTAGCATGGCGATGGAGTAGGGCTCTTCTCCGGTCGCGCAACCTGCCGACCAGATACGTATTGCTTTGCCGCTCTCTCTTGCGTGTGCGATTACATCTGGAATGACCTGCTCGCGTAGGAGGTTGAATAGTGGTTGGTCGCGAAAAAAATCGGTCACATTAATCAAAAAACTTGCGACCAAGTGCTGATATTCCTCTGGATGCTCGTCCAGGACGCGGCTATAGTCAAGCAGGGTTTCAGCGCCCGTTGCCGCCATCCGGCGATGCAGACGCCGCAGAATAGTAGGCCGCTTATACAGGCTAAAGTCAATCTCGGTATGCTGCCGTACCCTTTCGAGCAGAGCAGGCAGTGTGTCAACTGCGCCTGGGCTTGTCAGGCTTTGCGCGCCGCTGACGAAATTGGTAATAACCGATCCCATGCGGTCCAGATCAACGATCAAATCAACGCTGGTCGGGGGCAGAGATGCGGGCATCGTCGGATAGCTGGCCGTAGCAGGGTTCTCGATGAGCACGGCGCCGCCAGCTTCTTTCACCTTGCGCGCGCCTGCCGTGCCATCTGAGCCTGAGCCAGTGAGAATGACGGCGATAACACGCTCACCGTAGGCTCGCGCGGCGCTGCTGAGCAGCCGATCAATGGATGGCATAGGATGGTGGGCCATACCTGGCAGTAAGTGAACTACATCATCGGTGATCTCGACATCCCAGTTCGACGGAATGACGTAGATCACCCACCTTCCAGGTGCTCTGGCGCATCGTCTCTCACAGTATGCACTGGAAGCTTACCGTGTCTGGCGAGGATCTGGCCGAGATGGCTAGTCGCTTTGGGGTCGATGTGCTGTGCAATCACGATTGGCACCGAGAGGGATTCTGGCAGGGCGCCCACAAGGCGCGAGAGCGCCTCGATACCGCCAGCCGAAGCCCCTATCACCACCAGATCATATAATCGCTGCTGCTCTGGTGCCGCCATCTCATCCCTCCATACTTGCAGTAAGCGCGAACCAACAGTCGGCAAAAGCTCCGAAGGCCAGGGTCGTATCGAAATCTCCCGACCTGAGCGGCGATTCGCCTGCTGTAGAATCACCCCTCCGCTTCATGAGGGACATGCAATAGGAGACACGCAATACGAGACGATGTGCAATAGTGCGAGGTGAGTGGCAGCCAGTTGACAAGCCATGCCATCAGGTGGTTCTCATCGGATGATCCAAGAACGTCCGAGTGAGTAGAACCGAACGAAAGCCGATGAACTCAAGTATGTCACTTGACAAGCTGGTTCGCAAGATTCAAGTAAGCGGTAACACGGACTGCTTGTGTGTGGGAGGTACCGCCCAACGAGCGGGCGATGCCCCCTCAGCGCGTCTAGAGGTCGCGCTAACAGTTTCTAATCTTTGTTCGACATATTACTCATAAACTATGTGTTACTTCATGCGTAAACTATCATATAATTCAGCAGATGCTTTCGTGTAGCTCCTCCCCGTAGCGCGACAGCGCGACATCCAGCAGGATAAATCGGGATGAGTGCTTTTCAGCTGACCAATTACACACAGACCATCATCTTCGGCGCTGGCTCCGTCGCCCAGCTTGGCGACGCGGTGGCCCAGGCCGGATGGCGGCGCGTCATGCTTTGCACCACCCCTAGCTTCCGCGCGCGCGGCCGCCTCGCGCCCATCGAGGCCGCGCTCGGCGAGCGGCTGGCAATCACGTTCGAGGATGTGCAGCCGCACGTTCCCGCGCTTCAGGTCGCCGATGCCGCCGCTCTGGCCGATCAGTACCAGGTGGACGCCGTGCTTGGCCTCGGCGGTGGCAGCGCCATTGGCACTGCCAAAGCCGTCAGCGCCACGCTGGCGTCGCAACCAGCACCCCCGCGCGTCGCGGTGATCGCCATTCCCACCACCTACGCCGGGTCGGAGATGACGCCCGTCTTTGGCGTCACCGAGCAGGAGGACGGTGGCACGCGCAAGGTCACCCGTACCGACCCGAACGTCACGCCCCGGCTCGTCATCTACGATCCGCTGCTGACGCTCGATCTGCCCCCGCACATGACGGCTGGCACGGGCATCAACGCCATCGCCCATTGCGTCGAAGCGCTCTATTCTACTGCGCGCAATCCGCTCGCCTCGGCGGCGGCATCCGGCGGGCTGCGCGCCATCTCGCATGCGCTGCTCCGCTGCTATACCCACGGCGACGATGTGACGGCGCGCGACGAGATGCTCGGCGGCGCGTTCCTGGCGGGCACGGCGCTGGCTCACGTGGCGATGGGGCTACACCACGGGATATGTCATGTCATCGGCGGTGCAACCGGGGTTGCCCATGGCGACGCCAATAGCGTCATGCTCCCGCATGTGATGCGCTTCCACGCGCAGGCCATCGCGCCGCAACTGGCCGAGGCGGCGGTCGCGATGGGCAGCGCCGCGGCGGGGCAGATAGACGAGGCGCTGGCATCGGCTGCTGCCCGGCAGGTCGCCAACTGGGTGGCCGCGATGCAGCTTCCTTCGCGCCTGCGTGAACTGGGTATCCAGGAGCGGCAGATCCCCGAGTTGGCACGGTTGGCCTTCGCCAGTCGCACGGTTCAGAACGATCCACGACCCATCGGCGATGTCGCCGAGATCGAGACATTGTTGCGTGAAGCGTGGTGATGTGCGTCGTGGCGCATGAAAATGTGCGCCGAACTCGTAGCGCGTGCGCTGTGCGTAGTACGTATTTGACATCATCAGGTCAAGACGAGGAGGCCCCATTGCCCAACTGGCCCTGGAGCAAGCGCAAGACGGCAACCGTTGCTAGCCCCGATGTTGCTCCTGTGGAGCAGCCTGTTCAGCAAGAGGAGAAGTCGCCGGTGGCAATCAATCCGATGGACTACAGCGCCAAAGACACGGTTCTCGACGTAGTGCGTACCGAGCGGGGCAAGTTCTACGCGATCATCGACGCCCCGCAGAACTGGGAGGCGTCCACACGCAGCGGTCACTGGGAGGTGCGCGACCTCGTCGGCCACATGATCGACGTCACCGAGGGCTACCTCACCCGCTGGGATATGGCGCAGCACGGCGACCCCGCCGAGTCGCTCGGCCTGCTGGTTATGGCGCAGGAGCTTGACCGGGTCGCGCTCGACATTCCGCGATCTCCCCCGCGACCAGGCGATCTCCCGCCTGAAGGCGGACTCCGACAAGTTAATGACCATCTTCAACGGCCTCACCGCCGACCAGTGGGGCGGCTTCAACATCACCCACGTCTTCATGGGGCCGCTTCCGACCTTCTTCTATCCCGCCTTCCAGATCATGGACTACGGCGTGCATAGCTGGGACATGCGCTGGGGGCTGGGCGACAAGAACGGCAAGCTGGATCAGCGGACCGCTGGCGTGCTCGTCCCATACATGTTCATCCTGATGATGTCCACGGTGGACCAGGAATCCGCGAAGGACGTGGATATCGAGTACGGCATCGTGGTGGACGGCGATTGGGGCGGCACGTGGCACGTGCACGTGAAGGATGGGCAGTTCACCTACGAGCCTGCCGATGACGTCTCGAATCTGCCAACCACCATTCACTATGCGGATGAGTCCGAGTTCGTGCTGACGACCTTCGGGCGCATCGAAGGCGGGACGGCGACCGGCGATCCAGCGACCATCGAGAAGGCGCGTCACCTCTTCTTCAGGATTTGAGATTGCGGAGGACCCCTCCCGGCGCTGCGCGCCACCCTCCCCTGCGAGGGGAGGGTTTCCAGAACGTGCCCGGCAAGATAACGCACAGGGCGAATCTGGTTCCCCTCTCCCTACGGGGGAGGGGCCAGGGGAGGGGCAGCGCTCGATTCCCTATCAGGAGACAATTCCCATGGCTAAGTTACAGGTACAGGGTGTCCATCACCTCACCTTCGTCGGCTCTAACCGCGACGCGATCATCGACTTCTACCAGGGCGTGCTTGGCATGCGACTGGTGCTCGACCAGCCCAACCTGGACGTGCCTAACGAAGAGCACTTGTATTTCGATGCTGGCGATGGTCGCCTGCTAACCTACTTCGTCCGGCCGACGCGCGAGAACGACACCACGCCCAACCCGGAAGACATCGGCAATCTGCATCACATGGCGCTCACCGTCTCGCATGCTGTCTATACCCAGGTGGTCAAGCGGCTCAACGAGCTTGGCATCGAGAATACCGGCCCGATTGACCGTGGCTTCATGGATTCGATCTACTTCCGCGATCCCAACGGCCAGCGGCTGCGAGCTTGCCTGCTACAAGTTCGTCCCGCCAGCGGGCTGCACAGTCGCCGATGTGCTGCTGCATGCCCATCGCATCCGAGTCGCGGCGGGCGATTACAACGTGAACGACAGCCATCTCGCCCAGGCCATCGAAGAACTCTCGCAGTGCAAAGAGTCCCTCTAACGCCTGCCCATCTGCCGCGCGAGGAGTCTGAGCCATGCGCGATCTCCATCTGTGGGCCCTCGAGCGCGGCGCGCTCTGGGCGCGAGAGTGCGACAGGAAGGACATCGCCCCGGTCGTCCCGAGGAGAGAAGCTGTTCTGAGAGAGGCGCTTCTCAACGATGCCGAGGCGCTCGCCCGCGCGATGGGGGTTGCCGGGACGACGGAGACGCAGCGGCGCTTCGAAAGTGGGCGGCGCTGCTTCGTCGCACTGGTGGATGGCGCTATCGCCACCTACGGCTGGGTGTCGCATGGCGTCGAGAGCATCGGCGAGTTGGAGCGCTCGTTTCGCATGGCGCCCGATGAGGCGTACATCTGGGACTGCGCGACGCTGCCACCCTATCGCGGCCAACATCTCTATCGCGCCCTGCTCGATTACATCGCTACGACCCTGTGCCGCGACGGCACGCGCCGCATCTGGATCGGCGCGTCGCTCGACAACACCTCTTCGATTCGCGGATTCGCCGCCGCTGGATTCCAGCCGGTGCTCACGCTGACCTACCTCCGCCTGCTGGGCATCGGTCGCGTCTGGATGGCGGGCGATACGGCGGCTTCGCCAGCGCTGGTCGCGCGCGCGCGGGAATGCCTGGCGGTGTAGCGTTGCGCCAGGTTCGCGGCGGTGCTTTCTCGGCCATAAATGGCCGGAGTAACGAGAGAAAGGGCCATGAATGGCCACGTCGAGACAGGTGGTTATGCCGCCCTGGTGGGCGTTTACGTCCTGTGCCCTCTTACTCCGGCCTTTCAAGGCCGAGACCGTTAAGACCACATCATATCGCGGCCGATGCCGCCCGCCCGACAGCCTCTGGACGCATTGCCCTACCATCTGCATATGGGCGATCCGAGTGGAACGTGTCGCTCTCTTCAGCCCGCGCAGGCGGGCTTTGCCGCCGAGTGAGCGAGGCGCTTAGGCGCAGCTTCAGCCGCCAGCCATAGGAGGCCGACCGTGACCGATCAGCATCAGCCAGTAGAGAACGAGTACACGGACGAGGTGAACGCGTTTCGCCTGGAGAAAGATCGCTTCTTCGCCACCGCGCACCAATCGCCGATTCCCCGCGAGGAACGTGGCGACCATTTTGGCGGGCTGAACTACTACCCGCCCGACCCGGCGTATCGAGTCGCCGCCGAGGTCACGCCGTTCGAGCATCCCGACGTGATCGAGATGGCCACCTCGACTGGCGATATCCGCCCGCAACTGCGCTACGCCGAGCTACACTTCCACATCGGCGACCGGGAGCTACGCCTCGTCGGGTTCACCGACCCCGATGTCAGCCACACGCACGAGCTGTTCGTGCCCTTCCGCGACACCACATCCGGCCACGACACCTATGGCGCCGGGCGCTATCTGGAGATCGAGTTGGAGCACCACGCCGATACCTCGCACACCGCCACCATAGACTTCAATCTGGCGTATAACCCTTACTGCGCCTACAGTCCCTACTATAACTGCCCAATCCCACCCGCCGAGAATACGCTGGCAGTCGCCATTCCCGCAGGCGAGCGCAACTACAGCGAACATTGAGAGGTGCGCGCAATGACCGATCAAGCATCACCCAAAGAGAGCGCCGAGATCAGTTGGCCGCTGGATGCGACGACTATCGATGGCACGGTAGTCAGGCCATCCGGCGCCGGTCCATTCCCCGCAGCGGTGATGGTGGCGGGCAGCGGCCCCACCGACCGCGACTGGAACTCACCCCTGCTGCCCGGACCCAACGGCAGCGCCCGCCTGCTCGCGGAGGCGCTGGCGCAAGCGGGGATCGCGTCGCTACGCTACGACAAGCGCGCTTCGGGTCCGCGCGCTCGCGAGAATATGCAGGTTCTCTACGGCACGCTGAGCATGCGGAGCCACCTGGACGAGCTTGACAGCGCCGTTGGCGCCCTGGCGAGTCAGTCGTACGTCCATGACGACCGCATCTTCGCGCTCGCCAACAGCGAGGGAACCCTGCACGCGCTGCACTACCAGCTACAGAACCCCACGATCCCCCTGGCGGGACTGGTGCTGCTAGCCCCGCCAGGGCGGCCCGTCGGCGTGGTGGCGCGCGCCCAATTGGCGGCGCAGGCCGCTGGCATCCCGAACGGCGATGCGCTGCTGGCGCTCTACGACAGAGCCATCGCGCGCTTCCTGGCGGGCGAGCCAATGGCACCCGACCCGGCGTTGCCACAGGGCGTGCAGATGCTGCTGCAGAGTCTCGAAACGCCAGCCAACCTGCCCTTTGCCCGCGAGCTCTGGACGGCCGATGCGGCTCCGCTGCTGGCTCAGGTGGATGTCCCGGTGCTGGTCGTCATCGGGAAGAAAGACATCCAGGTAGACTGGCGGGACGATGGCGAGCCGCTCCAGCGCGCCGCTGCGGGCCATGCGAACGTGACGTTCCTCTTCCCCGAGAACGCCAATCACGTGCTCAAGTATGAGGCGCGGCCACGGTCGGAGCTGGTGCAGCCCGAAGCGTTACCACGCTACAACGCGCCCGATGCGTACCTGGACCCCGAGGCGCTGGCCAGCATCCTGGCGTGGCTGGCCGCCCACACCTGATGATCGTTGCGCATATCCTCCGCCTCATCCGCAAATAGTTGACTCGAAACGCATGTGGATGCGCCGCCAAATGTCTTCGCTCTTGCTCAGCGGCCGCCCGGTGTCGTTCAATAGCCCTGATGAGCATCTGGGCATCTGGGCTATATAGGGGAGCGCGCCGTCGATGGATGAGAAGCGGCTGGTGAAGCTGAGCAAATATCTCTCGCGCCACCTGCGCCACCAGCCGCAGGCGCTTGGGCTGACGCTCGAACCGAGTGGCTGGGTCGCCATCGAGACGTTACTGGCGGCGATGGCGCAGCACGGCGTGACCATCTCACGGTCGGAGCTGGATGAAATCGTCGCCCGCAATAACAAACAGCGCTTCGCCTTCGACGCGACGGGCGAACGCATCCGCGCTAGCCAGGGGCATAGCGTAGATGTTGATCTCCAGCTTGCGCCGACTGCGCCGCCTGATGCGCTCTATCACGGCACGAGCAGGGCTACCATCGGCGCGATCCTGCGCGACGGATTGCGCAAAATGCGCCGCCATCATGTGCATCTCACCGACGATATCGCGACGGCGGTGAAAGTCGGCAGACGACACAGCGAGCCTGTCGTTTTCCGCGTGGAGGCCGCCGCGATGGCTGGTGATGGCTACCAGTTTTATCGCAGCGAGAACGGCGTCTGGCTCACCGAAAGCGTCCCGCCGCGCTATCTGCGCCTCCTCGCGCCCGACGAGTGGTCAGATAGCGCCGCTGCCTCCTGATCCCGGAATAGCTCTTCGTCCGCCGCCATTGCACTCCCCGGTCTGGATAGTAGCCAGAGTGTCTCATCGCACTCATAGCTCTTTACCAGACAGGTAGGCATCAGGTTCATTCGCGGAAAAAGATGTCCATATGCGCTACCGATGTATACCCCGTGACGGGCAATGTGGCGTAGGCGTCCGCTCGAACGTTTCTGAACTACGAGAGGTGTGTTATGTCTTGGATACGGCCAATGAAGTGACCAGAGCGAGGGGGCGCATATGCCCGCATTCTTTCGAGCCAATGGCAAAAAACAATTCATTCAGGCACACTACATCATGAACGCCGCGCCGCGCACCGATGAGGAAGTGCGCGAACTCCTGCGGCTGCTGCCACGCTATCGCGTCATGCTCCACAATGATGACGTTCACTCGTTCGACGAAGTGATCCTCGCGCTGGTGCGCACCGTGCCAACGCTGTCCATCGAGGCCGCTACTGCCATCACGTACGAGACCGACAGCACTGGATGCGCGCAGGTAATCGTCTGCCCGCGCGAGCCAGCGGAATACTACCGCGAGCGGCTGGAGCGATTCACCCTCACCTGCACCATCGAGCCGGTGTAACTACTCGCTGTCTGGAGCAACTGAGGCTTGCCGGGCGACTTCCGGTGCGGTTCGCTGCTCGGTCTCACTTGACTCCTTAATCCGCGTTCATCGAAGGGAAATCATGAGATCGTCGATATCTCCCGCGAGGCTGAGCAGACAATATGCGCCAAAGTCTGAATGCGGAGACGTTGGAAATGCTTCCAGTGTAGTTCCCGGCGCCAGCCCTGCCTCCGCGCAGGTAACGCTCCCTACTTCATCATGAATATGCTTTTCCGTTTCCAGTAGACCATAAGCGTTGATGGCTTTCCCCGCAGCCGCGAGTGGAAATGGCCCGCCGCAATCCACACAGAGCGGAGAGAGGCGCCATCGCCACACCGGAACACGTGGCTCTGCTAACCTGCCACACTTTGTGCAAGCGATGCGCATAGCGAATTGTGTGGGTAGTGGAATTGTGGCTTCGCCCACCAACTCACGTACGCAACCGAGTAATGTAGCAATTGTATTAGTCCCCTGCACGGGAATCGCATATGGCTCTGCTGGCGCGAGCGTATGAACGCCACGACAGTGCGGGTTCCTTGAAACATTGACTACTTTCATTGTGGCCTCGCGGATGTTTACGTATATTCGCTGCCCTCTTCTTGTCTGTTCTCCATGAAGCCATTGGATACCTGCTGTGGGTATCGGAGATATCATTTCAATGGTAGACTGGTTAGATGTAGGACGAAGTCAAACGTCGGCTCACCGGGATCACGCTCTACCAGAAGACTGGCGACGCCGGGTTGGTATGGCGCCGATGTGGCATCTCGCGTCCGACGCTCGGCAAGTGGCTCCCAGGCGGTAGGCGGTAGGCGGTAGGCGGTAGGCGGTAGGCGGTAGGCGGTAGGCGGTAGGCGGTAGGGGGGATGGAGGGCTTAGCCTCCGCTCGCGGAGTCGTCGTCCGCAGCGCAGCCCGAACCAGAAAGTCTTTGAGCAGGAAGAAAACAGGAAGAAAAAGGAAAACGGGATCCTGGCGCTGCGCCGCGAACGAAAGCTCGGCGCGCGCCGGATCCAGCACGAGCTGCGCCGAGAGCATATGTGCTGCTTGTCGTTGTCGTTGTCGTTCGTATTGCCTCACTGAAAAACCTTACCAAGCAGGTGCGTGCTGCCTCACGAAAGATCTTACCGCGACAGGGCCGCATGCTCAGCCGTCTCCACGGTCTGTGCTGTCAAGGCTGCTGGGAGGAGCTGAGCAGGGAGCAATTCGTCTTCGAGCCAGCGCTGATCGAACCGCAGGATGGCCTGGGCGCGCCACTGCTTGACCCGCCGTTGCAGCGTACGGAGTTGGCCATCGGGGTATTGGCCAGGATACTGCTGTCGCAGTTCCTGGAAGATCGCCTTGGCAGTCCGCTCGGGAGCTGCCTCTAAACGCTGGCGCACCTCGTCCCAGATGGACGCGAACGGGTCGGCGCGCGTCCGCCAGGTGCGGACGACCTGTGGCTTGGTGCGCCGGTATTTGCGCTGGGGTGAACCCTGGCCTTCCAGCAGCGCGGCCAGTTCCGCGACCGATAAGGACACTGTAGTCCTGTCGGACGCCGAAGTGGAACCGTCGCCGCTGTCAGCGGTCGTTGGCAAGCCACAGCCCTGTACATTGAACTGGATCTCGCTGAGGAGCGCTGGCGATGCGCCCAGCGGTTCTGGCGCCGCCGTCGGAGCCGTCGGAGCCGTCGGAGCCGTCGGAGCCGTCGGAGCCGTCGGAGCCGTCGGAGCCGTCGGAGCCGTCGGAGCCGTCGGAACGATGGCATGCTGCCAGAGCGCCTCCTGTAAGGCGTGCAATTGCTGGAGGAGGCGGACGGGATCGAGCGTCTGAAAGAGCGCCACCAGACGATCCTGGATGTCCTGGGGGAGCGCGCCAGACATGACCAGGCGCTGTAGGGGTGTACGCGCGTCATGATAGGTGCGGGTCACCTTGCTGCCCTCTCGGTGTTTGGTCTGCAGCTTCATGGACGGCTGGAAGCCATTGACATAGAGGCGGACCGCGCGATACAGCTCGCTGAGCTGGCGATAGGCTGACTCGCCCTCAAAGCGGTCGTAGCCGACCAGGGCGCGGACGATGGAGCCATTCTTCTGCTCGACGTAGCACTGGTCATTCTTCTTGTAGGCCCGGCCGCGGGTAAAGGTGATCCGCTCGCGTGCACAGTAGTCCACCAGTTCCTGGTCGAGGAACTCGCTGCCATTGTCCGTGTCCAGACCAAGCACCGGGAAGGGCAGCAGGCGTCTCGCGTAGGTGAGGGCTTGAAGGACGGCCTCCTGGCTGCGATGCAACAGCGCAAGGCATTCGGTAAACCCAGTGGCGACGTCGGTCAATACCAAACTGTAGAGGTAGCTGCCCTCCGCGCGGGTACCGCAGTGGGCGACCAGATCGGCCTCCAGAAAACCTGGCCGGGCGTCGTTCCAGTCGGTGAAGGTGCGCACCGGCACTTGGTGTTTGAGGAGCGATCCAGCTTTGGTGGTTGAAATGCCGCGTGGCTGGTCCTGGCGGCGACGCGCGTGCAGGAGCCGATCCACCGTCGCCGGGCTGATCTGGAGCAATTGCGTACGCGCGTCGTCACTCAAGCTGAGATGGCCATGCCGTTCCAATGAAGCGACCAGATCGGGCAAGAAGGGTACAAGGCGCTTGGCGCACACCTGATTGGCAGCCGCCCAGGCCACTTCCAGCGCCGCTTGGACTTCCGGGCCATAGCGCCGAGCGCGCTCCCGCGTCAGTGGCTTCGCCGGTGGGAGATTCGGCTGCGTCAGGAGCCGAATGGCATACTTGCGCGCATAGCCAGTGATGGCGACAAATTCGTCGAGGATGTGCGACTTGTGGCGACCGTTCGCGTCACGGTAGCGGCCGGCCACCTGCGCCAAGAGTTCGCGTTTCGCCTGAAAACTCATCGAGAGCCTCACGATGCTTCCTCCCTCTGCATGCCACGTGGTCAGTGCGTGCGTTGGGTGTCATTATCGATGAGGCAACATCTTTCCGCTAGTGAGGTTTCAAGTGAGGCAATGCGTCGTTGTCGTTGTCGTTGTCGTTGTCGTTGTCGTTGTCGTTAGAGACCATTCACACAGTTTTGGCGCGTCATCCCTCGCCGCCGGTGCGACGGCCCAAACGCCCGCTGGCGCCCAAGCGCTACAGCATGCGCCTACCCGGTGAGCGAGCCCAGATGGCCACGATGAAACGCGCGCCTGGCTTGTATCAGGCTTGTATCAGGCTTGTATCAATACACCTTCGTGGACGACTGTACGCGCTATCTCGTCGCCGCGCTCTATCCGCGGCGCTCTATCCGCGGCGCTCTATCCGCGGCGCTCTATCCGCGGCGCTCTATCCGCGGCGCTCTATCCGCGGCGCTCTATCCGCGGCGCTCTATCCGCGGCGCTCTATCCGCGGCGCACCGCCGCCCATACCCTGGAGTTCCTGGACTACGTCCTGGAGCAAACACCCTTCCCCATTCAACGCCGGCAAACCGACAATGGGACCGAGTTCCTCGCCTATAAGGTGCGCGACCGTCTCTTGGCGCTGCGCATCAAGCATCGTCCGATTCCCCCCCCGCGCACCCCCCATCTCAACGGTAAGGTGGAACGAGCGCAGAAGACCATGCTCGATGAGTTTTACGCGATGACCACCCTGGGACAGTGCGACGCTGGCCGATGATGTAGAGGACTGGCTGCAGGACGACAACTACCGGCGGGTGCATGGCAGTCTTGGCGTCACACCCATCGACCGCTGGGCGGCATTGGAGGAGGAGCTGCCGTCCTGGGACGACGTGATCGCGGCATTCGACCGCACGAAGGAAGCCAGTTATGTCGAGTTACTCCCCCTCAGGCGCCCGTATGCGGCAGCTCGGAAAAAGTGAAACGATGTGTACAAATCTCACATACGATATATTGCCACCATCATAATCGGGAAGCCAACCATCACGACAAGAACAATGATGGTCCAGATGGCAAAATCACCTTTCGTCGCACATACCCCTCGGCTATCGCGTTGAGCCAGTTGGCGCGGCCCCGCGACGGATACGAAGGGCCTCGGCGCGCGCCACCGCCTCACCACCACGCTGGCTGTTGCTGCCAACCTCGTTCTCGAAGATGCGGCGCAGGATCGCGATACGGCCGGCGTAAGTCGAGTCCATGCCGAAGTACGAGAGGCTGCCCGCGCCCAGGTTTTTGCCGCGCGTGTAGGGCGTGTCCGAAGCGTAGTGCAGGATGCCCAACTCGTAGGGCAGTTGGGCGAAGTTGATGTTCTCGCCGGTCGGATAGCGTACCAGGTAGTGGCTCTTCGTAGATGGCGTTGAGGTAGGAGCCGCTCTCCATTTCCACCACGGTGTAGTTGGCGCTGTAGTAGAAATCCAGGTACTGGCGATTCTGCAGGTACGTGCCTTTGGATGGAGACGGCTTTCTGATTGTCCAGAACGGAGCCGTAGATGAGGTAGGGATGTATGTCCGGCGGCGGTAAAGCAGTTATCGAGCCAGTAGGTGTTCTGACTGTGTTCGTCATTGACGGCGTTCGAAATCATCACGTCGCCGATACTGCCGTTGAGCGTTGCCGCCTTGCCCAGGATGTAGATGCCGCTGATCTGCGTCAGGTTCTCCATGATTTCGCGCAACATGCGATAGGCAGCCATACCGAGCGGGTAGTCGATGTTGAGCAGCACGGCCTGGCTCTTTACCAGTTTGTCGAGGCCGGACATGCGGCAGCGCGGATCGATTTCGACATGGCGCAGCTTTGACAGGTCGAAGACCTGCGCGTCGATTTCCAGGCCATGCCGCGCGCCCACGTACCAGATGCCGCGCTCCTGTTCCTCACTGGCGATTGTGTGAGGCAAGTTTGCCTTCTGGCGTGCGTATCCACTCGCGCGCTACGTAGTAGAGGAAATTCTGCCAGTTGCCGGGGACAATGCCCTGCTGGAGCTTGTGGCACTCTTCGGCGAGATAGGGATCATTGCCGCTCAGGGCAAATTTTGTCAGGGCATCCTGGTGATTCAGGGCATGAAGCCGGATGTGAGATTGACGAGGCTGTGGGTGTTGCTGGAAACGAAGTACACCGGCCTGTTTTGGAGTCCGCAGCGTGTCGAAAAGCTTGTCAACCGGCTCCCACCATTTGCGCGTTGCCCGCACGTAGCCAACATGCGAGCCGCCCAGCATGCGCAGCGAGAAGCTTTTGCGGCTCTGCCCAATAATGCGCAGGTTCTGCCAGAGCATTTCGCCCCACATCACTTCCAGCCGCCGCCAGTCTCCTGGGTGTATATGCAGGCGCTCGCGCAGCACCTTCGATATCTGCGTAAAGACCGGCGACGTGCGGTCAAGAGGCTCTGCAACAGTTGCATCGTAGTAGGGTCAGCGTTGAGCAGGTAGTAGATCTTGTTCCATTCGATCTGGAACGCGACCAGGATCGGCACGATGTCGTCGGTGTCGCTGACGCTGGCGACATAGGCGGCCAGCGTTTCATTGCTATCGTAGAACCATTTGCGGCGCCGCGCCGAGGCCGTCACTGCCTGCCAGCTATCGACCTCGAAGATTCTGCTGGAACACTTCTTCTGATTGACCGAGCAGGACCAGGTTGCAGTGCAGGATGGAACTTCGGCAGGCGCAGTACGCTGTAGATGAACGCGGACATGTCGGGATAGGGCGACCGCGCCTCTGGGTGCAGCCCGGAGTCGATATTGTAGTGCGCCTGCACCAGCGCCTTCAGGCTAACCTCGCCCGAACTGCGCAGCAGAGTGTTGTAGGTGCGGATATACAGTCTCGACTTCGCGCTTCCCCGCTTCGTGCAGTTCGTCGGCTGTTTCGTCATTCGCGCCAATGCCACGCTCAGCGCGTCGCGCCGCGCCGTTTGCATCTACCACGTTGGTCTTCCCTTCTCCGGCCTGGGTCCGCCCATAGTTCATCCATGCCGTGCCGCATAGTGGCGTCATTATATATGATATGGGGCAAGACTGGCCAGCAAAGCAGCCTATTGTGGAGAGTGACACAGTGACGCAGGTGCGACAGGCGACTGAGGGCCATTTGCAAGCAGAATGGCAGCGCGCGCATAGGGTGTGTAGGCCGCAGGCTGAAGCCCTGCGGCTAATCCCGGTTGAGCGGCGCACGCGCCGAGAGGAGGTTTGCATGGGCGATATAGATGAGCATGACCTGGTGAATCGTGCTTTAGGGCAGTTAGAGCAACTTTCAGGTAGGTTGAGCAGACAGGGCGTACCCGGCGTGGGCGAACCACGCGATCGCATCCTCGGGCGTGATGGCCTCGACTGCCGACTCGCATGGCCTCCCAGAGCGCCTCCGTGGTGCGGGCGCCGAGCCGTCTCAGGACGGCTTTGATCTTGGAAAACGCCTGTTCACTCGGGGTGAAATCAGGCGAATAGACCCTCTATGTCAAGGCGGCTTGGCAGCAAGCTCATGCCGCCGGTCGCGCATGAGCTTGCTGGGCGGCGAGGAAGATCGATGCATCGTAGCAGATCTGCTTGTGCCACAGCGCATAAATGATTCGGACCCAGAGATTCGCCAAGGCGCGCAGCGCCACGCTATGGCTTTTACCCTCGGCACGCTTGCGACGATAATAGGCCAGCGCCCAGGGCTCCTGTGCCGTGGACTGCCAGGCAAACTGGTAGAGCGTGTTGCGCAGGGATTTGACGCACGCCACGCGCCGACGCGCTCGGGCAAACTTGCCGCTCGCGTAGGGAATTGGCGCGGTTCCCGCGAGCGCTTGCACACTCGCGGCACTCCCGAAGCGTCCTCGGTCGTCACCCCATCCGGCGAGCAAGCGCGGCGCCAGGCGTTTGCCCGTTCCGGGCAGGCTGCGAAAGACCTGACTATCAGGATGGGTCAGAAACAGGCGGTCAATCTCCTGGTCGTAAGCGCTCAGCGCAGCAATGAGCGGGCTGAGTTGACTCACCAAGGCGAGCATCAGGCGGGCCTTCGTGCGTGTGGTGACGGGGTCCGCGTGAAGTTGCGGCGTCGCGTGGAGCTGGTCCCACAGGCGTTGGGCCGCTTTGGCCGGTCCCGGATAATGCGGTTGCGTCTGCAGGAAGACCCGCAACTCCGCTACCGAGGCTGCTTGGGCCGCTTCGAGCGTCGGATAGCTACGCAGGAAGGCCAGCGTCGTGGGTTGCTGCAGCATGGCAAACAGGGTCAGGGCCACGGGGTAATAGGCCTTGAGGCAGGAGGTGAGCTGATTCACCAGGCGCGTCTGGCTCTGGACCAAGCCATCTTGGTCACGGGTCAGTACTTTCAACTCGTGCACCAGCGGGCTATCGGGCGCCAGGCGACGCAGATCGGCGAGATCACTACGTCCCTTCTTGGCCAGCAGATACGCATCGAGGGCATCGGTTTTGGCTCCAGCCGGGGCACGCCGCCGCTCCAAGGTTTTCGGATTCACTGGATAGACTGGCACCCCAGCCTCTAACAGCGCAGTGATCAGCAAGCCGTGGTTGGTCTCAACGACACAGGCAATCTGCTCGAGATCCGGCACGCTCCCTGGGGCACTCAGGCGCGCTGCGAGGTCCAGCAGGAAGGCAATCAGTTCGTGCAATCCCTCTGCCGAGTGCGCCACGCGCAGTTTTGCCACTTGGTGACCGGTCTCGTCTACCACGGCGGCGTCATGATGATCATCTGCCCAATCGATGCCAACATACCACACGATTGCTTCCCTCCTCATGCGCACAACCTACCGACCATACCAATACAGTCCATGGGGATAAAGCTGGGGTCCTGAATGATCGTGGCCTTATACGCCGGTGCTCGCAGCACAACCCTCTATCGTCGGTGCCATCCAAGACGCGAAGAGCTGGGGAAGGACTATCTACTCGAAGCGGTCGCACCGCAAGGGCGGCAAAGCCTTTCCCCAGCATCCCCATGAGTATTTTCCGCCCCTCTCCTGAATGCGATGCTCCGAGAGGCGTGGTTAGACTTTACCGTATAAGGGCGGCAGGTAGAGCAGCGTGCAGTGATGGGCTTCAATGGCCTGGCGAATGCGGGCCGCGTTGTGGACGCTCAAGGTATCCAGCACGACGATCTGGCCCGGCTGGAGTGTTGGCGCGAGCTGCTCGGTGATGTAGCACACGAACGCTTCCGTATCCATCGCGCCCTCGATCAGCCACGGCTCGTGCAGACCGTCGGGCGTGAGCGCCGCGACCAGCGTGGTGTTCGTGCCGTGGTTGCGCGGCGCCGAGCCGGTGGCGCGCTGATCGTGTTGTGCGGCGCCCAGCCATAGAGCCGCGTCAAGGCGATATTCGTCCCACTTTCGTCGCCAACGACGAACTGCTGTGGGTCGAGCTGGGCCACGGCCTCGCGCCAGGCGTGGCGCGCCGCCTCGTCGCGCGCGCTCACTGGCTGCCAGGACGTTGTTGTATGCGTCCAGCCCAACCGGCGGATGGCGCGCCACACCATCCCAATCCCACATCGTCGCTTCGCTCAACTGCTGGCCAGAGTGCCCGTGCTCCGCCCACCAGGCGCAGTGCTCTAAGACGGTGGCGTCGGGAGCCGCCTCTAGCCGGGCCCGCAACGCCGCCTCACGCTCAGATCCAGGGCCAATGCGGCGCGGATAGCCCGGAATGGGCCGCCGCTCCAGCGAGCCGGTCTCCCGCTCCTGCACCACGGCGCGTTTGACCGTATTCACGCAGACGTTAAAGCGGCGCGCGGCTTCTCGCATGGGCTGACCGTGGGCCACCATTGGCCACCGCGCGTACCAAACGCTCTTTCAAATCGGTCGAATAGGCACGCATACCCAGGGTCATTGCAGAACTCGTGCCCGTGCCTGCCACTGCTTCTCGCAAGTTGCTCTAGTATCAGCAATCGTCGAGAATCTGGTCATTGATGTACAGCACAAGCGTGTCACATTTGACGCGCATTCGCTCTGGAGTGATGGAGAGCACCGCTACTCCGTGGCGTTTGAGGGTGTCGCCTCATTCTATGTTGTACTCGGTGCGAAGGAATTACGATTCGTCCCACCCCGCGCAGATCGGTTCCCAGGAGATATGTTCTTTGGGGAATGTGATGACGCGACCTACTTTCCGGAAACGGTTGATGGAGTACGCTTCCGCGCCGTACCGGGCACATGTGTCAGTTCATGGGCTGCGGATTTTGACACGCACCCCAATTTCCTGATCGCACTTGGGGCCAAAATACTCCTGTTGGAGGCACGCCTCGTGCGCATCAATGATGAAACCTTCGATGTCGGGTACGTATCCGACCTTCCTGTAGATGGGCAATAGCTGGCAGGTGGACCCCGTGCGACCAGGATTAGCCGTAGGTCTTCAGCCTACGGCGCGGTTGCCCCAGTCCGACGATGCCCAGCAGCACAATCCTCATCTCTTGTCACCCAGCACCTTCGGCAAACTCAGGCTGGTCGTGATTCAGCGGGCCGGGTAGCGATAGTGGCGACGACGGCGGTCACGAAGCCGCGAACGCACGACGAGTACTGGCAGCCAGAGGATTACAAGCGCCACCACCAGCAGTAGCAGCGCAAGCAGTCCCATAATTAGGAAGATCAGAGTTATAAGCGCTGCCACAGCCACGTTCGTTATAGGAATGGGTCGCAGCACAGGATTTATGGCGAGGAGGAGCATGTATATCACTGAGAAAATAGCCAGCAAACCAGCCACTAACGTGACGTATCGCAGCCAGGCGAAGCGTCCCCAACGATCCCAGTCATATGCCCAAACACTGCGCATCACTTCGGTGCCTTGTGCTATTCCCTCTAACAATATGTATGCCGACAAGACCACCTGCGCGACAACCTGTAATGGGCCAGACGTAAACTCGAACACCGTGAAGCTTGCCAAGGCGAGGCTAAAAGTCACGAGTCTGGTGAGCCAGAACCGGCGAATCCTGATGACATGCTCCAACCATGGGAGTTGTGCTACGTTGCGCTCATTTGCCATGGTCGCTCCATCGTTCACTGTCGGGACCGGCTCCGCAAAACGGGCGACTGTTGTGGTCTCACTGTAGACGAAGCAGACAGCACTGTCAACGCGGAAACGAATGGGTGTCTTCACTCGCCACCGTTCAGCGCCTCCGGCACATGCACGCCGCGCACCATCTCGGCGAAGGCCGTCGCCGCGGGGGAGAGCGCCCGCCCGCTCCACTGCACCAGCGCCACATCATAGGGCGGCAAGATGGCGTCACGCACGTGGATGCTGACCAACTCACCACGCGCCAGCTCGTCCCAGACGGCGATGGCGGGCAAGACTGTGACGCCCAGCCCGCGACGCAGCAGTTGCGTCATTACCTCGCCCGCGTTCGCCTCGATGGCAATCGGCGTCGCGTCGTCCGGCGGCAGGACATGGCGCAGCCCCAGGCGCGTTGGCCCGGCCTGCGTAGAGAGGATGGTGTGGTGGGCGAGGTCGGCGCGGGAGCACTCGCCCTGACGCGCCAGCGGGTGGTCGCGGCTGGTGACCAGCAGCAGCGGATCGCTATAGCTCCAGAGCACCTGGGCGCGTGGTTCGAGCTGCGCCTGCGAGCAGATGGCAAGCTGAATCACGCCATCCAGCAGGCTCTCCATCAGCGCGGGGCTGGTGGAGGTGCGGACGCGAATCGGCACATCGGGATGCTGGCGGTGAAATAGCTCGATCAGCCGGGGGACGAGATACTGGCTGGCGCTCAGGTTCGCGCCCAGCGTGAGCCGTCCCAGCCCGCCCAGCGCGAGCCGCTGCACCTCGGCGACGCCCTCCGTCCGCAGCGCCAGCATCCGTTCGGCGTAAGGCAGCAGCGCCCGCCCCGTCTCACTCAGTTCCAGCGAGTGGCCGTGGCGCAGAAACAACTGCGACCCCAGCTCGCCTTCGAGCGCGCTGATGCGTCCGCTCAGCGTCGGCTGCGCCAGCCCCAGCAGCACGGCGGCCCGCGAGAAGCTGTGCGTGCGGGCGATGTAGACGAACGTCTCCAACTGGTCGAGCGTCATGTTCCGCCTTGCGCCGTTCCCTATCGAAAAATCCGATACTGATTATCGCTTGCAATGGCTGGCATTATAGCGCAAAGTCGGGTACGCTCAAAACACAGCGGCTGGCGGCTAAAGCCGCGCCTATGGGACGCGCCGTAGCGCGTCCGCGAAGCCTGCCTGCGCAGGCTCAAGACATCAAGGCTTGATCGCCCTGTCTGGACAGAATAGCCGCACAAGCCGACAGGCGCGTAGCACGTGAAGTGCGGTAGCAGCCCGAAGGGCGGGCTTTGTGGCCGAACGCCGTGAGGCCCATAGGCGCGGCTTTAGCCGCCAGCCGCTGACATGCATCAAGATACGGAGCACCACATGAGCGAGACACTGATTCTTGCGCTGGATCATATGCAACTGGCGATGCCGCGTGGCATGGAGGAGCAGGCGCGGGCGTTCTACGGCGGCGTGCTGGGGCTGGACGAACTGCCGAAGCCACCGGCGCTGGCGGCGCGTGGCGGCGTCTGGTTCCGTTGCGGCGAGCAGCAGATAAACCTCGGCGTCGAGGAAGATTTTCACCCACAGCGTAAGGGGCATCCCGGCCTGCTGGTGCGCGATCTGGCGGCGGTCCGCGCGCGGCTGGAGGCGGCAGGCGCGCCCATCGTCCCCGACGATCTGCTGCCCGGCTACGAGCGCTTCTACACCGCCGACCCCTTCGGCAACCGCATCGAATGCCTGCGTCCACTGGCGGATGCCCATGGGTCTGAGAGCGCCGAGAGCGAGGCGATCAAGGCGCGGGTGCGCGAGATGTTCGGCGAGTCGGCGGAGGCGTATGTCGCCAGCCCAGGGCATGCCGATGGCGCTGATCTCAATCGCCTCGTAGAGTTGGCCGCGCCTGTCCTCGGCGACCGCGCGCTCGATGTCTCGACCGGCGGCGGGCATACCGCGCTGGCGCTTGCTCCGCACGTCGCCCATATGACGGCCAGCGACCTGACCCCGCGCATGCTGGCCGCCGCGCGCGACTTCCTGACGGCCAGCGGCGTCACCAACGCCAGCTACGTCATCGCCGACGCGGAGAATCTGCCATTCCTCGATGCCAGCTTCGATCTCGTGACGGTGCGCATCGCGCCGCATCACTACGCCAGCGTTACCACGGCGGTGCATGAGATGGCGCGGGTGCTGCGTCCCGGCGGGCGGCTGGTGCTGATCGACAACATCGCGCCGAAGGACACGACGCTGGATGCGCTGGGCAACCGCTGGGAAAAGTGGCGCGACCCCAGCCACGTGCGCAACTACACCGCGAGCGAGTGGAGAACGTTGCTGGCGGATGCTGGCCTCGAAATCACCGACGAGGAGATGCAGCGCAAGACGTACGACTTCACCCCCTGGACCGCGCGCATGCGGATGCCAGCGGATAAGCGCGCCAAACTGGAGGCCGACATTCTGGCCGCTTCACCAGCGGCGCGCGAATACTTCGCGGTGACGGAAACCGACGGCCACCTCGTCAGTTGGACCGCCGACTTCCTGATTGCCCGCGCGATAAAAGCAGCAGTAGAATGACGGCAATGGTTGGCCAGTCGGTTTCGGATATGTGAGACACTCTTGATGAACGCAACGACTACAGAACGTGTAGCGGTGATCGCCGCAACAGTTTTAACTCTCCTAATCGGTGGGTTATTATCTTACGAGATCGGCATGAACAGTGCCTTCACGCGGGCCCATTTTGAGTCAATAGTTGTTGGCGTCATTGGCGCTCTCCTGCTTGTTATCGCTGTATTTGCACTTCCAGAGCGGATGGCCCTCGCTATTCTATGTTGTTACAGCGGGTTATCCGCAACAGTCTGCGGCGCAGTTGGCCTTTTCTTGATCGCCCAGCCCTGGCTCAAGTCTGGCATTGGCCAGCAATGGGAGGCACTCGTCCCGTTTAGCCTAGCACTCGTTGCTGGAGTCGCTTTCGAAGTAATCAAAGCGCGTGCATATAGACAGAAACGGCGTTCACCTCTGGAGCCACTATGATCCCGAGGCTGACGCGCTTGCCATTCACTTCACCGAGCTTGATACTCCCAATGTCGCATCCGATAGTGACATGACCGATGACGACATTATCGTGCGCTATAACGATGCTGGCGAGGTGATTGGCCTGACCGTTCTGCACACAAGCACTCGCAAGTCGCTCTGAGATCCAGCCGATTTACTCCAGCGGCAGCAGCATCTCCCACTGCGTGTGCGGCGTTGGGCAGCCGAGCGACAGGAGCGCGTCACCGAGCGCGTCGCCCGGCGCTACGTTGATTGCCCGGAGCGGCGCACCCGGCGTCGGAGCCATCAGCGCGCGAATCAGCGCTAGCGCATCATCACGCCGTGCCTCTGGGGTAGCGGCGCGGGAGCCGAAATCCATGATGCTGAAGCCGAGACCAGATGGCATGTGGATCAGCGCGGCCCGGATGTCGTCCCCATCCATGAGGGCGGAGGCGTGGAGCGACGGTGCCATGTGCGCCAGTGAGGGACGATCCCGCTGCCACGGTGGCGGCGGCTGGTGGAGCGCGGTGAAGTCGGCGAGCGCCTGCTCGACGGTGACATCCTCTACCGGAGACGGCTCTTCGCTTGGTATAGTCCCTTCGGCCAGCGGACCCGTGAAGACCGCCAGCGACCGCGCCTCCTCGAAGCCGAGGCGCGTGTAGAGCCGCCGCGCGGGGGTATTCTGCGCCAGCACCTCCAGCTCGACCGCAGCCAGGCCCAGCGCCCGCGCCTCGGTGAGCACCGCCTCCATCAGCGGAACCGCCAGCCCACGCCCGCGCCACTGGGGCGCAAGCCCCATCCCAGCAATCCAGCCGCGCGACCCGCGTATCGCCAGCATCACCACGCCACCGGGCCGTCCCTGTTCATCCACCGCGACGAACGAGTGGGCGAGCGCGACATCGTTCACCTCGATGAGCGAGCGCAAGGAGTCAACGGTGTGGGTCATCGGCACAAAATAGCCTTCAAACGATCGGTTGAAGGCCTCGACCACATGCTCCGGCGCGAGTGTCTCCGCTCGCAGATAGGTCAGCGTCTCCACAGCGATCCTTTTCGCGGTTGGCTACCCGATGATATCCAGTAGGTGCAGCGGCAGGCTCACCCGCTCGCCAGTATCCAGCTCGACGGTGGCGCAGCGGGTGCGCAGTCCGGCGGCATCCACCGCCATATGCGCCGGGACGTGGCGAATCATTCCCCGCATCCCACGGCGCGCGCCAGCCGCCACCCGCACGATGGCTCCCGGCCGGAGCAGCACCGGCGGCGGCGCATACTCGCCCACCGCCAGATCAGGGCGCGAGAGCAGCACCTCTGGCCGCACATTCTGGCGCGGATGCGAGGTACCGTTGACAAGCGCCATCTCACCCTCGCGGCGACGGAGCAGTGTCTGCATCTCCATCTGCATCGCGGCGTCCCCCAGCCCCTCGGTCAGGATGACGACCAGTGGCCCCGGCACCGCCAGCGGAATCCGCTGTTCGAGGAAAGCGCTGATGTCGGCGCGAGCAAAGGCCTCCAACTCCAGCGCGGAGGCGCTCGCCGCGATCACGCCCATCGCGCCATGCGCCGCAGCCCGCTGCAGCAAGGTCAGCGGCGCCCGCTGTGGATAGACGAGGATGGCTCCGCGTGGAATCAGCGCCACCGCTGGCGACTCACCCTGTGGCAGGAAGGCAAGCGGCCCAGCGGCGCTCTCGCCCAGGCCAACAAGCCCCTGTAGCAGCGTCGCCACGCCCTCAATGATGATCCCCTTGCCTGGCGTCACCGCGATGACACGGCCATCGATGCCCGCCAGCACGGGCACGCGCCCGTTCTGTGTGGCAAGCTCGGCGATGGGTTGCAGCGCGCTGACGCCATCTCCCGTCTGCACGCGCAGCACGGCGCCCTGTGGGAGCGGCCTGCGGCGACGCACCGTGATGGATGGCGCGATTGGTCGGCCAAGCGGGTAATCCAGCGCGACATTGCTCACAGTTCGTTCTCCCCACGGAGCGCCTTCCGCCAGGCGCGCAACTGTTGTACGCGCGTCTCAGGATCGGATGGCAGGAGCAGCGGACGGCCACGCGCGTCGACGATCAGGCCGAGCACGCCTCCCTCGACCGGCTCGCTCGACCGCGCGTGCTGGCCCGGCCCCAGCCCAATATCCACATTTGGCGCTGGATAGAGCGAGAGCAGCACGCGGTCGCCAGGCGCCACCGGCAGTCGCACGAGCGTGCCACTGGCAATCTCCGCCTCCTCCTGCCGCCCATCCAGAAATTCCATCACAATGCGCAGCGCCAGCTGGCCCTCAGGCGCATCACCATGAATGGAGATGGCGGAGCCGAGCAACAGCGGCACGGCGTCGGTGCTGGAGAGCGACGCCGCGATATCGGGCGAGGCCATCGCCAGGTTGCCGAGCATGCCAGCAATCTGCGCGCTATCGAGCACCAGCGAGGTGATGCCCCGCGGCTGAAGGCCGTCCAGCAGGATCAGCGCGGCGTCGGCGGGGTGGGCGACATGCGCCAGCACGCCACCCGTGCCGAGCACAATATCCATCGGGTGCAGACCCGCCATCCGGGTGCCGGGCGCGTGCATCGCCAGCCGGATGGCCTCGCGGGCCAGCGCATACTGGATTTCGAGCGCGAGGGGTGTCGCTGGCAACAGACGCGGCCGCAGCATATGGGTCAGGACATATTCGCGCAGGTCGTCTTCATCAATCGGCGCGGCGATCCAGCGGAGGATGCTGTCGGCGCCCACGGCCCGCACCAACTGCCCGCTGCCCGCGCCAACGCCCGCCGTCGGATGCAGCGCGGGCAAAAACTCACCCTTGGCGGTGGCTCCGGCCAATTCAGTGGAGTTCGCGCCGACATCCACCGCGACGACATTCATCTGGAAATGATGCGCCAGGAAACGCGACACGCCACCCAGCGAGGTCACCGTGGCCAGCGGGGGCGCCGCCACCATGCGCCGCAACGCCGCATATCCGGGCGCCTCGCGCAGCACGCAACTCTCGTAGAGGGCGCTCACGGCCCGCGTCAGCGGCGCGAGCGTCGATGGCGAGAGCGCCTCGACACTCTGAACATTCGCGCGCCCTTGCAGTGTCGTGGCGACAATCTGCGCGTCGGAAGGCGCGCCGGTAAAAATGACCGGGAGGCCTGGCGGGCGCGGATAGGAGACATCCATCGCTGTTGGCTGGAGCATATCGATGGCCCGCGCGACCGATTGTGCGACGGTAGCGGCGGCGTTGCCTGGCGTCGGCGTCGGCGGCCCGACGATCAGCGCGGCGTGCGGCTGAATCGCACGCAGATTCACAGCGAGGCGGTGCAGATCGCCCTCGGAGAGCGGCGCGTCGGTTGGCGGCAATTGAGGCGTTTCGAGTTGGATAAACAGGCCGCTCAGCGCGCGCTGCAAGAGCATCGCAAGCGATTCGCGCCCCGGCCCAAGTGTCATCAGGCGCATTGGCCCCCCGGCGCTCGAAACCAGCACGGCGAGGTCTACCCCCGCGCCATCCTCATCCTCAGGCTGAATCGGCTGACCCGCGCGCATCAGGATACGGCCGGTGATCCGCTCGATTTCACTCATAGCGTTGCGCACGCCAAGCATGATATCGGCCTGGGGCGCGGCGAGCGTCGTGGGAACGCTGACACTGGCCAGCATTCGGTAGCGACTCTCCACCAGGTCCACCAGCGCCGCTTTGGTAAAGGCTGACCCGCAATCAATCAGCAGCAGCGAACGCACGGCGCCCGGCTGACGACCGTGCCCAGCATCCGGCGACTGCGCCGCATTACTCGTGGCGCCCAACACGCTCGCCTCCTTGTCGCCTAGCCGCGTCTCAAGAACCCGAAGAAACCACCCTTGCGCTTCTTCGGCGCCTGTGCCGCTTGCTGGCGGGTCGGCTGTTGTCGGCCGTGGCGCGATGTCTCATAGCCGTCGCGAGCATCTCGCGCGGCCCGTGATCGTCCTGTCTGGCCCTCAGGCATCCGCCCGCGCTGGCCGGGTTGACCGCGATGCCCATTCCGGCCGTTCTGAGCGCCATAGCCGCCATAGTCTTCGTAGGCGTTAGGGTCATCGTAGCCGTCGCGATCTCCGTAGCCGTTGTGGCCATTCCCATTCCGGCCGTTGTCGGCTCTGCCCTGACGCCCAGGTGGATAGGCCCCATAGTCGTCCTGGCCGTATCCCCCCTGCGACTCTTCACGCAGCCATGCCGGTTTCTCACCGTCGCCCAGCGGACGCACCGCCTGCTGCTTGCGCGACACCGCGCCACGATGGGCTGTTCCGGCCCGCGACGAGCCAAAGTCGCGCTCAGCGGCTGGATTCGCGACGGGAGGCGCTGGTACCCTGCTGGTACGCTCGCGCGCCAGGTTGTCCTCCGGCGTCGGCGCTTCATTGCCACGCACAAATCCCGGTAGCATCGAGGGATCGATCAAATCGGAGGCCGACCATCCCGGCTGCGCGGGGGCGCCAGGTTGTGGCATACCACCCGGCTGGGGGACGCCCGCCTGCCCCTGGTTCCGCATCCATTCGGGGAGCGCGCCAGGGTCGATAAGCTGGTTGGCGGAGAACCCCGGCTGGCCATTCATCGGAACAGGCGCCGCCGGTGATTGCATTGGCTGCTGCATCGCGCATGGCTGCTGCATCGGCTGCTGCATCGGCATTCCCGCATATCCAGCGGGGGCAGCAGGAGCAGCGGGATATCCGCCCCAGCCCGGCACGGCGGGTGGTAGTGGCGCGGCAACCGGAGCCTGCGCGGGTGACGCTGGCTCATTGCGCATCCATCCGGGCAGGGCGGCCTCATCCACCAGCGATTGGGCGCGCATGCCCTCGCCACCACGCATACCGTCGGGCGCGACCTGTCCCTGCTGGCCACCAAGCCAGGTTGGCAGGGCGTTGGGATCGAGCAACGAACTGGCGGGCATGCCGCCACCACCAGCGAGCGGTCCCTGATAGCTGCCCGCGCTCTCAAGTGAAGGGAACGCGCTGGCGTCGGGCCGTTGCATCGGCGGCTCTTCAGCCGGAGCGGGTGGGTAGCCGCCATAGCCGTTGCTATAGCCATTGCCGTTACCGTTGCCATTGTTGCCGTTGCCATTGTTGCCGTTGCCATTGTTACCGTAGCCGCCGTAGCCTGGCGCGGGCGGCTGATTGGCGGGAGGATACGCCGAGGGATAGGGCTGCTGCGGAGGGTAGACGGAAGAACCGGGAGATCCGAGCGCGCCGGGAATCGGCTGGCGCTGGGTGGGCTGCGCCGACTCCGCTGAGGCATGACGGAGCCAGTCGGGCAAGGCCTCCTCGCTGACAAGCTCGTGCACCGAGAAGCCCGGTCGCGCCGCTGGCTGGCCATACACTCCCGCGCCCGGCGCTGGCTGCTGTTGCGGTGATTGCGGTGGTTGTTGCGGCGGCGCCTGATAGCCCCAGGCAGCGGCCGTTCCATCATACCCATTGGCCTGATACTGCTGAGGGGGAGGCGCGAATCGCTGACCGCAACGCGGACACGCGGGGACGGGTGCTTGAAGCGGCTGGCCACAACGCGGACAAGTTGTCACGATACTCCTCGATTCAATAGGGCAGCGCCTGCGTGACCATCATCGTGCGAAGGGCGGCCAGTGCGAGTGCGTTGAGTTTATCTTTGTTATCTATCGTGCCGACAGTAGTTGCACAGTAGTTGCGACGTTCAGAATTCCCCGGTGCGGGAATGTATATCAGGCCGTGCGCCAGTGTATCACTCACGTCGTAGCCCCGCAACCCAACAGGCCTTTTGTGGCAGGCGCGATCTTCGTGCGATCTTCGGTTGGATCGTCGCGGGACATCCCCGTAGGTCATTGTATCCGCTCGACTCGCCAGATAGCCATTTCAGCGCGAAATTGTGACCCCAATCATACTGCGCATGTAACGAAGCGTACAGCCATCATGATGCCATAACACATTCTACGTGGCAAGCTAGCAATCCTTACCGCAAGCGGAATTCACCCGAACTTCCCGGCCCTGCTACGCATTTTGGTACGTGCGCAATCGCTACTTGTCTGGTACGATTACTTCGAGCAAGAGAGCGTGGACGGCTCTAACCTCTTTTTCGGCTGTGCGACGGCGTCTCGCCACGTATGGCAATGACTGTATCGTGAGCCGCCGCTCACCCTTGCCGACGAGAGGGGGCACATCCATGGCACGAAAAAAACAAGCTGTTGAGGTCGCCGCGGAGACGGAACCCGAGCAACCGAAACGACGCCGCGGACCACGCGCTGGCTCGGAGAACGCGCGCCGTGGCGGCATGGCCGTCCGGGAGAAGTATGGGCCAGAGTTCTTCGCCAGAATTGGCTCGAAGGGCGGTCGCACCGTCCGGGAGAAGCGCGGTCCAGATTTTTACGCGAACATTGGCCGACTCGGAGGCCAGACCACCCGCGACACACTGGGCGTCGAGCACTACGAGCGCATTGGCCGGATGGGCGGTCTGCGCGCGCGGCGGCGCGAACGGGACGCGCAAGAGGCGGGCAAGGCCGAGTAGGTGAATTTGTAGGTGTTATAACAGGTAATGCAGGCCGATATCCGCCGACATCCTTCGTGGGATGTCGGCGCTGTGTTGCTTGTCGTCTATCCCCGGCGAGTAGATATTATCGCTGCGACGCAGGCACGACGCCTGTAGGTACCGGATACTCCTTCAGCGCCACGGCGTTTGCCGACTTCTCGACGCCGCTGGACATCAGCCCCTTGAGCGGCCAGTGCTCCATCATGCCCATGACCTGATTCACCATCCACGCCTGTGTGCGCGACTTCGGCAAGAGGAAGCCATGCGCGCCGTCGGCGAACTTCTGCGCCTGCCTGACCGCTTCGGTCAGTTCGCGCTGATAGCGCGCATAGGCGGCGGTGTAGTCATCACCAGCGGTCGCCAGCTCCCCCGCCAGCACATACGCACCCACTAGCGCCAGACTCGTGCCCATCCCAGACATCGGCGTGGGACAGTAGGCGGCGTCGCCCACCAGCGCCACCCGCCCACTCGACCAGCGGTCCATGCGCACCTGGGCAATCTGGTCAAAGTAGAACTCAGGCGCGTTCCACATCACACCGAGCAGTCGGGGGATCTCCCATCCCTCACCGGCGAATGTCTCCGCCAGGATCTGCTTCTGCCGCGCGCTATCATGGCGATCAACGCGCAGGTGCGGCAGGGCAAAGTAGAACATGGCGCGCACTTCGGTGTTGTCGCGAACCGGATAGAGTCCGACGCTCTTGCCTGGCGTGCGTCTGGTCCCAGGCATCCGGTAGAACAGCTCCCAGCCATCGAGATGATAGACATTGGGGGCGCTGAAGATGGCGACGTAGCAGCCCACATCGCGGCTAAACCGCGCCTCGTCGCCGAAGACCAACCTGCGCACGTTGGAGTGCAGCCCATCGGCGCCGATGACGGCATCGAAGGTCCGTGGTGCACCACGCTCGAAGGTCACATGCGCGCCCGCGTCGTCCTGGCTGATGCTGGTGATGGAGTCATCGAAGAGGTATTCGACGTCGTTGCGTGTCGCCTCGTAGAAGATGCGCACCAGATCGCCGCGCAGTATCTCGATCTCGGCAATCAGGCCACCTGAGCCGTTCATCGTGTCAGAACCCATGCTGACCAGCCGTTTGCCCGCGCTGTTGACCACCGACATGCCGTGCGTGCCAGTGTGCGCCCGTTTGACGTCATCCAGGATGCCCATACGCTCGACGACGACACGGGCTGCCCCACGCAGGTCAATCGCCTGGCCACCGCTGCGAGGCGCGGGCGCGCGCTCGACGATGGTGACGTTGAAACCGTAGCGGCGCAGCCAGTAGGCCAGCGCTGGCCCGGCAACACTCGCGCCGGAAATGAGGATGTTGCGGTCGTTGCGGTCTGCCATAGAGGTGATCTCCTCGCTCATGCGTTTCAATATACGTCGTGGAATTGCACAGACGTATCACACATTTGTCTTACACATTTGTACAACACAGTGACACGGTTTGACAAGCGTCTCAGACATTTGTACAATTTTGACCAACTGGAGATGGCTCTTTCACTGGAGATAACTATTTCATGGGCAATCGCGAAGATCTGCTTGCTGGCGCTCAGCGCTGTCTGTATGAGAAGGGCTACGCGCGCACGACCGCGCGCGACATCGCGGCGGCCTCGGGCGTGAGCCTGGCGGCCATCGGCTATCACTTTGGGTCGGTGGAGGCGCTGCTCAACGCGGCGATGATTCAGTCAATTGACGACTGGGGACAGCGGTTAGGGCGTGACCTGGCCGCCGATGCCCAGCGCTACCCCACGATGGAGCCGTTCGCGCGATTCGCGGCGATCTGGTCGCGCGTGATCGCGTCGCTGGAGACGGAACGGACGCTGTGGGTGGCGACACTGGAGGTTGCCGCGCAGATCGAGCGCGCCCCTGAGGTTCGCGCGTTCCTGGCCGACGCCCTCCAGCAGGGACGGCTGGGACTGGCAGAGTTGTTCCAGGGCATAGACCCGGTCAGCGATGAGCATACGGCATGGATGGTTGGCTCGCTCTATCAGGCGCTGATGTCGGGTGTGGTGGTGCAGTGGCTGGCCGACCCTGAGCGCGCCCCATCCGGCGACGATCTCGCCAACGCGCTGCGTATCATCACGGCAGCGGTTGAGGATAGGCGAGCGGGCGGATGATATGATAAAGTCTGCGGAATCCGGGCTATGATCTTGGCCGAGTCAGTCTCACCACAGTTGAATTGGAGCAGCGCCTTGTCTGAAACAATACTATTGCCCGTTGTCGAAGACGCCCTCGCTGAGTACGAAATGACCTACACAGTTCTTGAGTGTTTGCCGGAAATGGCCGATACCGCCGCCTTCTGTGAGTATTACCACTTCTCACCTGAGCGGGCCGCGAACACGATTCTGGTGGCATCGCGGAAAGTCGAGCCAACGCGCTATGCCGTCTGCGTCGTGCTGGCCACGACCCGGCTAGACGTGAACCAGAAGGTCTGCGAGCTGATGGGCGTGAAGAAGGCGTCCTTCGCCGATGGGGAGGCCACCGTAGCGCGGACCGGTATGCTGATTGGCGGCGTCACCGCGATTGGCATCACCGATATACCCGTCTATGTCGATAGCGCCGTCATGCAATCGGAGCAGGTGATCATGGGCGGCGGCAATCGTTCGAGTAAGCTACTCCTCGATCCGCATGAGATGTTGAAGCTGCCCAATGTAGCGGTCATCGAGGGGCTGGCCAAACCGCGAGAGTCGGCTGGCGGCTAAACCGGTTCTAGCCCAGTGCGAGTCGCGCGGGCTGAGGCTCGTGGGGTGCGGAGCGAGCGATTGTGATATACCAGCAGCCACCCACAAGATTCAGCGTCCCAAGCGCCAGGAAAAAGGCTGCCCATCTGTAGGCGCGGTACGAGAGGCACACGACGCCCGCGGCGGCTGCGACACTGCCACCGGCAATACGCGTGACCCCAGAGGCGCGGAGGTGGCGGTACTCCCATGGCACGATCAGGCTCCGCATGCCGGATCGCGGGGGAGATGCCCACCACCCGCGCAGACCTTTCGCGGCAGTGTTGTCAGTGGGTGCGTGCATCGGGACGCCTCCTGTTATCTGTAAACAGCGGGGCGATGGCGCGCTGGTAGAGGTCGGTGGTGAGCAGCCCCTGCGGATCGTGCTGCTGTTTGAGCGCGTGGAATCGGTTGAGCGCGTCGCCGTACATGCGCTGGGTCTGCGCGGGTGTGAGCGCGCTATCCTTGGCGAAGTAGATGCGTCCGCCCGCCTCGGCGGTGACATCGTTGAGCGCGCTTAGCAGCGTCCGCAGCTTCTCCTCCTGCCCACGCCGCACCGGATAATCCAGCGCCAGCGAGTAGCCATCCACCAGGCAACTGAGCAGCGCATCGGAGGCGCGGTGCTTCTTCAGCACGGCGAAGCTCGGCGTCAATCCGGCGCGCTGCGAGCGGTCGAGGATCTCGTGAAAGGCGGCGCTGGCGGCCTCGGCGGGAATCATACTCTGATGCTGCAACAGGCCGCCGGGTCGGTAACTCTCACGCCAGCCAGGGATGGCATCTAGCGGGAAATTCGCGCCGACGTAGCTGGTGAGGTGCGAGCTTCGATAGCGAACGCCCTGGCCGCTCATCCACTGGCCGCGATTGGAAAGCCAGACGCCCGCCGGACTGGTCAGCGGGCGCGCCAGCCGTGGCAGCCAGCCCTTCGGCAGCCGCGCCGCGCGTGGTCGCTGGCGCGTCTGGTAGGCTTCGGTGAGCGTCAGCTCTGGATGGGCGTCCTCGTCAGGTTTGAGGTCGCGCGCCATCTTCAGCAGGCCACGCCCCAGCCGCTTGCCGCGCGCGCTGGTATCAATCCACGCCACCAGATCGGTCGCCCAACTGGTCGCCTCATCCAGCGCGGCGATGAGCGCATCGAGCGTGTCGTGAACCGAGGTGACCTCCCAGACGTTGCCGGAGTGCACGCGCCGCGTCTGGAGCGTGAGCGAGGTGAACGCGCCGAGCAGGCCCATGCCGCCAATCGCCGCCGCGAAGAGTTCGCTATTGCTCTCGCGCGAACAGGCGATGATCTGACCGGAGGGCAGCAGCAGATCGAACGCCAGGATGCTCTCGCCGAACGCGCCCGTATGCCAGTTGTTCTTGCCATGGATTTGCATGGCCGCCGCGCCACCCACCGTCGCCGCGCTCGTGCCCGGGACCACTATGGGCCACCAGCCGTCGGGCAGCATCCGCCGCCAGACCTGCGCGATAGTCACGCCCGGCTCGACGGTCATCTGTCCGCTCTCGGCCTCCCATGCCAGAATGCGGTTCAGGAGCGAGCAGTCCAGCACCAGCGCGTTCGCGTTGAGCGCGGCGTCGCCATAGCTACATCCCGCGCCACGCAGCGCAATCGTCTGGCCAGCGCGCGCCGCCTCGGCAAAGATATCGGCGATATCGGCCACCGCCTCGGGCCGCGCGACCTTGCACCGGGCCGCTTGCGCCAGTCCCCAGCCAGTCAGTTCTTCATCTATGACATCGAGCGCGACAGACATAATTGCGAGTTCTTTCTTGATGTAATGTACCGACGACTGACGACGCGCGCTTGCGGCGAGCGCGCCGTGGCCTGAAGACCACCCGCTAATCCTGTCATATCGGTACCGCTCGCCCGGCGACGGATACGTCATGGGCGCGAATTAACCGCGGCATTCATGCCGCGAAGCTGGCCTACCACACGTCTCGCCCACGCCGAATACGCTAGCCCTCTAGACCGGCAGCCGGGTCATCACAAAGGCGGGCAACTGGCGGACCGTCCACATGATCGGCCGCCAGTAACCTGGCACATAGGCGACGGCGCGGCCCCGCTCGGCGGCGGAGACGATGCGGCGCGCGGCCTCGTCGGGCGAGATGGTGGCCCGCGCGGGCAGCTTCAACGCAGCAGTCATCGGCGTGGCGACATAGCCCGGCTTGACCGTGACCACCCGTACCCCGCTACCCTTCAGACGATAGCGCAGCGACTCCAGCCAGGTCGTCAGCGCCGCCTTCGACGCCTGATAGGCGCTGTTGCCGCGCCGCCCGCGCTCGCCCGCCACCGACGAGACCCCCACCAGCGTGCCAGATCCCCGCGCCATGAACAAGTCGGCGGCCAACCCCAGCCAGCGCATCGCGCCAATGGTATTCGTTTCGAGCATAGCGCGCTCGTCCTCGAACGGCCAGTCACCCGTCGCGCTCTCCGGCGGAGGCATGATACCCGCAGTATAGACGACCATTCGCGGCGTCTGCTCTCCCAGATCGGTCACAATCTGGCGCAGCAGAGCGGGCGCGGCGTCGTAGTCGCGCACATCGTGGGCATAGGCGCGGGCGCACTCGCCGCCGACGGAGCTGTTGATTTCGCCACGCAGGCTGACCAGCACATCTTCGCGGCGAGCCACCAGCGCCAGCATATAGCCCCGGCGTGCCAGCTCGTGGGCCACCGCCGCGCCGATACCACTGGATGCGCCGACCACCAGTGCGCCACGCCCTGATATGGCGGCTGGCGCCTGCTGTGTCTGTTGCGTTGGGGTTGGCTGCGTCATTGCGCTGATCCGTCATTTGATAAGCGTCTGCGCCGCCTGGAGCGCCCAGTTCACCAACTGCATTGGCACGATGCCCAGCACGATTGTGAGGATGCCTGCCAGCACGAGGCCGATCCAGGTGGCGGGATGCACTGGCGCAGGTCCGCTGAGAGCGCCTTCTGCGCGGTGGCGACACTCGTTGCGGTGGCTGGCTCGGCGACGGCAACCCCGCCCGCGGAGGCGGTCACGACGCGGCATCACGCGCTGGAGCAGGCTCGTCGGCTCTCACCAGCAGCGGCGCGGTGGCTGGCTCGGTGAAGTACATCGCCCAGACGACGCGCAGATAGTAGTACATGCCAAGCAGACTGGCCAGCACGCCGATGATCGCCAGCTCGACATGCGCGCCACGCATCGCCGCGTAGAAGACGTACTATTTGCCGATAAAGCCAGCCGTCGCGGGAATGCCCGCCAGCGACAACATGAAGACGGCCATCAGCGCCGCCAGCGCCGGATTGCGCCGCCCCAGCCCGGCGAAATCGTCCAGCGTCGTCCCCTGGCCGTCGCGCCGCTCGATTGCCAGCACCACGCCAAACGCGCCAACATTCATCACGGCATAGCGTCGCCAGATAGATGAGCAATGCGTGCAAGCGATGCCTGCGTATGCGTGGCAATGGCCACCATCATGTAGCCAGCGTTCGCCACGCTCGAATACGCCAGCATCCGCTTGACATCGCGCTGTGTCACCGCCATCAGATTGCCGCCAACCATCGTCAGTACGGCGACGGCCCAGAAGACCGGCTCCCACTGCGGCCGGAGCGATGAGAGCGCGAAGAGGAAGACGCGCGCCAGCCCGACAAACGCCGCGACCTTCGTGCCGACCGACATGAACGCCGTCACCGAGGTTGGCGCGCCGACGTAGACATCGGGCGTCCACGCCTGGAACGGGATCGCCGACACCTTGAAGCAGAAGCCCACCGCCATCAGCCCCAACGCCACCAGCAGCAGCGGGCCAAAGCCAGCGCCGAGTGGAGAGTCGTGGTGGCTGCTCAGGAAGGCGCGGATCGCGGTGAGATTGGTCGAGCCGGTCGCGCCATAGATGAGCGCCATGCCGTAGAGCAAGAACGCCGAGGCGAACGAGCTAAGGATGAAGTATTTCATGCCCGCTTCCTGCGAGCGGCGGCGGGTGGTGACGATAGCCGAGAGAATGTAGAGCGCCAGCGAGAGCAATCTCCAGCCCGACGAAGAGGATCATCAGGTTGCTGGCGGCGGACATCAGCATCATGCCGAGCGCGGCCAGCAGCATCAGCGTGTAATACTCGCCCTCGTGGACAATGCCCTGGCGTTCGAGGTAGCCCGGCGAGAAGAGCAGCGCGACGCCTACCGCGAACAGGATGACGACATTGGCGAAGAGCGCGACGCGGTCGTCGTTGACCATGCCATAGAAGGCGTCACCGTTGGCCCCATCCTCCAGAGCATCACCGTGGACGAAGAGCGCGCCGATGACGCCCGCCAATCCCGACCACCGCCAGCCAGCCTTTGCGCCCAGGCAGCGCGAACAGATCGGCCAGCAGCGTCAGCAGACCCGCGACCAGCACGATCAACTCTGGCCAGATGCGCAGCCAGTCGGTGACGGCAGGGGTAAACGTGAATGGTGAAATAACCGCGATCGTCATGCGCCAACTCCCGCCTCTTCTCTCACGCTCGACGCCAGCTGGGCTGCGCCACCTCTAACATATACACGCGATTCGTTCGTCGCCTCCAATGCAGCATATGTGTGGATGCTGCTGCCTAGCGTCCCGCCCGCATCTGGTGTGTAGCTGGCTCAGGATTTCGCCGACGGGCCGCTGCATCGGCCGTGTGAGCACATTCGGCACGAACCCCAGGAAGAAGATCAGCGCGAGCAGCGGCAGCAGTGGGAGCCACTCGCCCACACGGAGGTCAACCACCTTCTCCGTGCTGGCGGTCGCACCCGCGCTGCCCTGAGCAATGGGGCTATCCCCTCCATCGCGCCCTGGAAGAAGCGTAGCATATACCACGCCGCCGGGATGACGACCAGCGTCCCCAGCGCGCCAAAGAGCATGCTCGACTGGAAGGCGCCCAGGAAGGCCAGGAACTCGCCCGCGAAACTATTGAGGCCGGGCAGGCCCAGCGCCGACATCGCCGCGATCAGGAAGGCCGTCGGCCAGCCAGGGGAGCCGCGTCGCCAGCGCGCCAAAGTCCGCCAGCCGCCGCGTGCCCGATGCGCGCCTCGATGGCGCCCGCGATCAGGAAGAGCGCCGCGATGATGATGCCGTGGTTGACCATCTGGACGATCGCGCCCTCGACGCCCTGCACGTTGAGCGCGAAGATGCCCAGCACGATCACGCCCAGGTGGCTGATGCTGACATAGGCCAGCAGCCGATGAAGTCGTGCGCGACCAGCGCCTGCAGCGCGAAGTAGAGGATGCTGACGACGGCCAGCGTTTCCATCAGTGGGGTCAGCATATGCACCGCCTGCGGAAAGAGCGGCAGGCAGAAGCGCGACGAAGCCGTAGACGCCTGTCTTGGCCATGACGCCCGCGATCAGCACGACCACCGGGATGGGCGACTGGCTATAGGCGTCGGGCACCCAGCCATGCAGTGGGAAGAGGCCGGTCTTGACGGCGAAGGCGGCGGCGAACGCCAGGAAGAGGGCGACCTGCGGACCGTTCGGGCACGCCCGCCTTGAGCAGTGCCGGGAGATCGAGCGTGAAGGGGATCCCCTGCGTCGTTGCTGACGGCGATGCCCGTGGCGATGATGCCGATCGAGCATCAGCAGCGAGCCAGCGCTGGTATAGAGCACGAACTTGATGGCCGCGTCAGCCGCGCCGTGGCCCGCCGAACATGCCCACGAGCAGATAGGCCGGAACCAGCATCACTTCCCAGAAGAAATAGAAGAGGAAGAGATTGGTCGCCAGAAAGACGCCCTGCATGCCGAAGCTGAAGCAGCAGCATCAGCGCGAAATACTGCGCGCACGGTCACCCGCCCGCGCGATGTTGAACGACGCGCCAACGGCAACCAGCGTGAGAAGCGCGTTGAGGCTGAGCAGGAAGAGGTTGATGCCATCGGCGCTCACGGTGTAGTTGATGCCGGTGCCGGGCAGCCAGGGCGCGTGCTCGGTGATCGCCAGCATACTGGAGCCGTCGAGGCCCAGGCGCGGAATCAGCGCGAGGGCGAGCGCCAGGTCAACCAGCGCCGCCAGCAGCGCCCAGCCCCAGCCAATCAGCCGTGGCAGGAACAGCGCGCCGACCGCGCCGACGAGCGGCACGAAGAGTATCGCGCTCAACACCGGAAAGTTTGACATAATCCTCTATCCAGACCGTTGCCCCTCATGGGTGGACGACGAAATACACCAGAATGAGCGCCGCGCCGACGAAGATCGCCAGCGCATAGTTGCGCGCGTAGCCGGTTTGCAGGCGGCGCAGACCCTTGCTCATGCCGCCGACGAGCTGCCCGACTCCGCGCGAGCCACGCCCAAAGAGTCCCTCTTCGAGCCCGATGCGCCAGAGCACGCCGATGGACATCACCGGCACGACAAAGACCGCGTCGTAAAGCTCGTCAACGTAATACTTGTGCTGCAGCAGCACGACCAGCGGATTGCGCGTCGCGGACGAAACGTCGGCTGGCGGCGCGCATAGAGCGCCCAGGCAATCGCGATGCCGATGGGGCCGGTCACCAGACCGACAGCGAGCGCCAACCAGAACAGGCCGCTGCCAGGTGGGATACCCATGTTCGCGGTATGCGTCGAAGGCTCGAGGAACGTGCCAATCGCGTCGGCCCAGGGCGTGCCGTAGAAGCCGCCAATCACCGAGAGAACACCCAGGACATACCATCGGAACCATCATCGCCGCCCCGACCTCGTGCACATTGCGCCAGCGGATCGCCCGCGTCCGCGCCGGCCGCATGGGCTGCCGTGCGCCAGGCGGCGATGGCGCCGCCGCGATACGCCCCGAGGAAGACGCCGAAGATCAGACGGAAGATGTAGAAGCCCGTCAGGACGGCGGTAAACAGCCCCACGCGCGTAGAGCACATACCAGCCCGTGCCGCCGCCCGTCTGCGCACGCTCCAGCACGACGCTGAGGATGCCATCTTTGCTCCAGAAGCCGGCGAAGCGGGAAGATCGCGGCCAGCGCCAGCCCACCCACCACAAACAGCCAGAACGTCTGCGGCAGCTTCGCCGCGCAGCCCGCCCATCTTGCGCATATCCTGCTCGCCCGCCAGCGCGTGAATCACCGCGCCCGCCGCCATGAAGAGCAGCGCCTTGAAGTAGGCGTGGGTCGTCAGGTGGAAGATGCCGCCGCGAGAAGCCGCCCGCCGCCTCGCCCATGAACATGTAGCCAAGCTGGCTCATCGTCGAATAGGCGAGCACGCGCTTGATATCGGTCTGCACGCAGGCGATGGTCGCCGCGAAGAGCGCCGTCGCCCCGCCGACGATGCCGACGACCGCCAGCGCGGTCGGGGACGCGCTGAGAAGATGGCCAGCGCGCGCGCCACCAGATAGACGCCCGCCGTCACCATCGTCGCCGCGTGGATCAGCGCGCTGACCGGCGTCGGGCCTTCCATCGCGTCGGGCAGCCAGACATGCAGCGGCAACTGCGCCGACTTGGCCGCCGCCGCGACGAACAGCAGCAGCGCGATGGCGGTAATCGGTCGCGTCAACCGATGCGACTGACGTAGGCGAAACTGCACTGCAGCGTGCCCGATGCGAGGACGGTTGCTGTAGTGCCAGCGTGCCGAAGCGTCTTGAAGATGCAGGAAGATGGCGAGCATCAGACCGAAGTCGCCGATGACGTTGACGACGAACGCTTTGCGCGCGGCGGCCACCGCCGAGGGGCGCGTATACCAGAAGCCGATCAGCAGGAACGACGCCAGGCCGACATCCGCCCCAGCCGACGAGCAGGAACAGGAAGTTATCCGCCGCGACCAGCAGCGTCATCGCGAAGACGAAGAAATTGAGGAAGGCGAAGAAGCGCCAGTAGCCGGGATCATCCTCCATGTAGCCGATGGAGTAGACGTGGATGAGGAAGCCGACGCCGGTCACGATCAGCAGCATCACCGCCGAGAGCGGGTCGGAGAGCAGGCCGAACGGAATCGTCAGGTTGCCAGAGATGACCCACGTCCACGGCTGCACGATGGAGAAGCGCGCATCGGCGCCACGCCGAGCATCGAGATGAAATCGGCGACGGCCAGCACGAACGCCGACCAGCACCACCCCGCAGCCAATCAGCGAGATGACTCTCCGCGGCAGCGCGCGCCCAAAGAGTCCGAGCGCGACGAACCCGACCAGCGGCAGAGAGCAGGATGAACGGCGTCAGATTCAGCATACTAGCCCTTCAAGCGTATTGAGTTCGTCCACGTCGATGTCTGGCGCGGCGCGGAAGATCGAGACGATGATTGCAAGCCCCACCACCACCTCGGCGGCGGCGACCATCAGCACCAGGAAGACGAACATCCAGCCCTCCACCGAGTCAGGAAGTGCGCGAAGGCCATGAACGAGAGATTGACGGCGTTGAGCATCAACTCGATGGACATGAACATCACCAGCGGATTGCGGCGCACGAGCACGCCGATCGCGCCGATGGTGAAGAGCAGCGCGCTGACGATCAGATAGGCGGAGACTGGCATGTCAACCTCCTCTCGCTACTCTCGCGCGTGAAGCGCCGACTCAACACCACCGCCCCCAGCACCGCGATCACCAGCAGCACGCCCGTGAGCTCGAAGGGAAACGAGAAGCCATGGAAGAGCGCCTGACCAAACGCCTCGGTGTTGCCGAAGCGCGCCACCGCCTGGGAGAGCCCGCTGATGCCCGCCGACCTTCGCGTCCGCGGCGATCGAGCCATTGAGCATGGCGATGATCAGCCCGCCCGCCAGGATGATGCCCAGCCCCAGGCCCGCGCCCCATTGCCAGCGCAGCGCGATCCGGCCCGGTGATGCCGCCGCCCTCCGGCGTCAGCATCGTCACGACGAACAGGAACAGCACCATCACCGCTCCAGCGTAGATGAGCACCTGGATCGTGGCGACGAAGATCGCTTCCAGCATCAGGAAAAAGAATGCCAGGCTCAGCAGATTCAGAATCAGGCTGAGCATGCTGTAGATCGGGTTACGGAATGTCACCACGCCCAGCGCCGAGGCCACTGCGACGGTGGCCAGCACAAAGAAGGCGATCACACCAGCGGTCATGTGCGCTCAGCCCTCTTTCTTTGGCTCGCTCTGCAGCGACGAATCGGACGGATGCACGCGGCGTCTGCGTCGCAGGCTCATCCTCGCCATCGAGCAGGATCTGCTGCTCAGCGGGCAGATTGGCCTGGCCAACGGCCGTCGCTGACGCCTCAAGCCCATCGAAGAAGCCCTGGCGGCTCGGGATGCGGCGTCGTCGTCTCCTCCGGCGGGTCGGCGACCACGCGTCGAGCGAGCCGCGCGTCGACGAGTCCCGGCCGGTTCGAGCAGTTGCTCTTTGTGATAGACCAGGTCATCTGGGCGCATGCGTCGAGAGCTCGTAGATGTTTTCCAGCGTGATCGCGCCAGTCGGGCAGGCCTGCTGGCAGTAGCCGCAGAAGATGCAGCGCAGCAGATTCACATCGAAGACGCGGGCATAGCGCTCGCCGGGCGAGACACGATGCTCTTCGGTGTTTTCCTCCGCCTCGATGTAGATGGCATCCGCCGGGCAGGCGCCCGCGCAGAGATAGCAGCCGACGCAGCGCTCCAGCCCGTTCTCGTAGCGGTGCAGCACATGCCGCCCGCGAAAACGCGGCGGAAGGTCGCGCTTCTCCTCAGGATAGGAGACGGTCGTTGGCTTCTTGCCCAACTCCTTGAGCGTCGTCGCCAGACCCTTGATGATTTCCATTCCCATGGGTATTCTCGCTATCTACTTGCTATCTACTAGAGCGCCCAGCCATATCCTGCCAGTCGCGGCGTTTCAGGGCGTGGCGACGGTGGTATCCGCGTCGACGACTCGGCAACTCGGCGGTGTTCGCTGGCATGACAGGCGGCCGTGATGGATCGATGGTTGCCATGCGCACACTGGACGGCAGCACCAGATCGAGGTCCGCCGTTGCGGACATGATGGGCGTTGCCCTGCGCCGCGCCCGCAGCCGCAGTGTAATAGATGGCGCTGGCGATCAGCAGGATGAGCCAGCCCAACCAGCCCGCTAATCCACCACGGCAGGTCGAAGGCGATCACCACGGCGGTCACGAGCGCGTTGAGCACCGAGAGCGGCAGCAACACCTGCCAGCCGAATCGCATCAACTGATCGTAGCGAATGCGGGGCAGTGTCGCGCGCAGCCAGATGAAGACGAACAGGAAGAACGCCACCTTGATGCCGTACCAGATGAAGGGCGCGCCGCGAATGCCGCTGAGCGCGCCCAGCGTCCAGCCGCCCAGGAAGAGCGTCGCCAGCACCGAACTGGTCGTAATCATGTTGATATACTCGGCCATCTGGAAGAGGCTCCAGCGCAGGCCGCTGAACTCCGTCAGATAGCCCGCGACCAGCTCCTGCTCCGCCTCGGGCAGATCGAACGGGGCACGGTTCACCTCAGCCACCGCCGCGATGCCGTAGAGGATGAAGCCGAGCGGCTGCGCCAGGATGAACCAGATGCCCTGATGCACCTGCGCGTGGACGATATCCACCATATTGAGGGTGCCCGCGAACATCAGCACGCCCGCAATCGAGAGGCCGATACTGACCTCGTAGGAGACCATCTGCGCCGCCGAACGGAGCGCGCCGAGCAGCGAATAGTGGTTGCCCGACGACCACCCCGCCAGCACGATGCTATAGACGGCCAGCGACGAGATGGCGAGGATGTAGAGAATGCCAACGTTGATATCGCTGATGTACGGCGCCCAGGCCAGCGCGATGGGCGATGTTCCCCAGGTGGTGCGGTCGCCCAGCGGGATGACGGCGAACGCCGAGAGCGCGATGAAGACGGCCAACGCGGGAGCCAGCAGGAACGTGAACCGGACTGCGCGCGCGGGCATGAACTGCTCTTTGAACGCCATCTTGACCGCGTCGGCGACGGGCTGGAAAACGCCCAACGGACCCGCGCGATTCGGCCCGACTCGCCGCTGGAAGCGCGCGATCACCCGCCGCTCGATCAGCGTCATATAGGCGAACGCGGTCAGCAGCAGCACGATGGCAATAATGCTCTTCACCACCGCCGCGACGATGCCCCATGCAAGATCAGACATCAGCCCTGCTCCCCCTGCGTTCGCGGCAACGCGGGCTCATCGCCGCCAGCGCCGCCCGTGACCCCATGCTCGAGCATATCCCAGGTGAGACAGGTGCTGCCCACCAGCGCCGGTTTGCCATTCGCGTCGTCCTCGCCCACGCTCAACGGCCAGCGCGCGCCTTCTTTGCCCAAGCCACGGCGCGAGACGCCCGCATAGAGCGGCACGACACGCCGGATTTCCGCCAGAATCTCGACCGGCGAGCTATAGCGCCAGCCCAGGCCGAGCGCGTTAGCCACGCCGCCGAGAATCTGCCAGTCGGGCAGCGCCCCCGGCAGCTCCATCCATCGCGCGGCGCACTACCTGTACGGCACGCTCCGTGTTGGTGAACGTGCCATCTTTCTCGGTGTAGGCGACCGCTGGCAGCACCACCGCCGCGCGCTTCGCCGTCTCCGTCAGGCAGAGATCCTGCACGACGAGGAAATCGAGCGCTTCGAGCCGGCGCTAACTGCTCCGGCGTGGCATGACGCGCGGGATCGGCCCCCATCACATATAACGCGCGAACCCCCCCATCGAGCATCGCATCGTAGTCCTTCCCGGCTGTCGCGGGCAGTTTCTTCCCCCATGCCTGCGCCAGCAGCGCGCCGTCCGCGAGCGGCAGATAGCCGGGCAGTTGGTCGGGCAGAGACGCCCATGTCACGCGCGCCGAGCGAGTTGCCGTCTTCCATCAGTGGGCCAGCGCCCGCGCCGGGCCGCCCGAAGTTATCGGTCAGCAGCGCCAGTTGCAGCACATCCTGCGGCAGCGTCGCGCCGGTCGGCTCGCGGGTCGCCATCTCATCGTAGAGCAGCACCGCGCCACTCGGCCTGCGCGATCTCGCGTGCCAGCGCCCGCAGCGCCTCTACGCCCGCGCCCGCCGTCCGCGCCAGCGTCCCGGCGTCACCCAGCGATTGTCGGAGCGATGCGACGCTGTCCGCCCGTTTGGTCGGCGAAGTCACCGCGGGTCAACTGCTCGCTCAAATGGTGCTGAGCAGCGCCCGCGCCACCGTGCCCGGTCTGCCCAGCGGTGTAGCGAATCGTATCCGCCGCCAGCCGGTCGAGCCGCGTTGGCTCTGGCGTGACGACGTAGACATGCGTCCCCTTGCGAATGGCGCGGCGGATACGCAGATCGATAATCGGCTGGCGCTGGTATGTGTCGGTTCCCAGCAGGACGATCACGCTGGCCTTCTCCAGCCCGGCGATAGAGTCGGTCCAGACCCATGGCAGCGCCGTTACGCTCTACGCGTGGGGAAGCATCCGTGATAGTGGTCAACGTTGTTCGTGCCGATCCCGGCGCGCAGCAGCTTCTGGAAGAGGTACGCCTCTTCATTGGTGGTGTGGGTCGAGCCGATGCCGCCGATGGCATCCGCGCCGTGCCGCTTGATGATATCGTGCAGCCGGACGCGAGATCGTCTGCAGCGCGTCGTCCCAGCTCGCTGGCTGCAGCCGCCCATTGCTTGCGGATCAGCGGCGTGCGCAGCCGTTCAGCGCTATTGGTCCAGGACATATTCCAGCGGCCACGGTCGCAGAGGAAGCCCTCGTCGATGGCGTCGTTGGTGCGGCTATACTGGCGCATGAGCTTATTCACGCGCACATCCGCCAGCACATTGCAGCCGACCGAGCAGCTGGCCGCAGACGCTCGGCGGTGCGCTTAAGCTCCCATGGGCGCGTCACGAAGCGATAGCTCTTCGGCGGTCAGCGCGCCCACCGGGCACATCTCGACCACATTGCCGGAGAAGATCGAGTCGAACGGCGCATCCACCTCGACGCCGACCTCCGTCTTGAAGCCGCGCTCCAGCATCACCAGGCCGTTTTCCATCGCGACATCCTGGCAGAAGCGGACGCAGCGCTGGCAGGAGATGCAGCGCTCGCGGTCGAGCAGAATCTGCTCGCTGACCGGCACCGGCTTGGGGAAGTGGCGCTTGCTCAGGTCGAAGCGGCTCGCGCCTGGCCCATGGCGCAGTGTGAAATCCTGCAGGTCGCACTCGCCGCCCTTATCACAGATGGGGCAGTCGAGCGGGTGATTGATGAGCAGGAATTCCAGCGTGCCCTGGCGGCTCTTCTTCACCATCGGCGAGTCGGTGGAGACGACCATGTTGGGCGCGACGACTGTGGTGCAGGCGGTCATGGGCTTCGGCATCCCCTTGACCTCGACAAAGCACATGCGGCATGCGCCCAGCGGGTCCATCTTGGGATGGTAGCAATAGATGGGAATCTCGATGCCGAGCCTGCGGCGCAGCCTCCCAGAGAGCGTGCCCGGTGGGACACTGATCTCGTCGCCCATCTATCGTGATCGTGACCAGCTCTTGTTGCTCACCCATGATCTGTTTTCTTCCCGCTTGCCACACGTCGCATAGATTGCCTATACCTGGCGCACACCTGGCATATACCCAGCTCACGCATGCGCCCCGACGGCCACGCCGCGCGCCCGCGGCCCAACCAGGCAGCCATGCGCCGTAACATGGTGAAGGTATTCGTCGTAGAACAACTTGATGCTGCTGGTGATCCACATTGTCGCGGCATCGCCCAGCGGACAAAAGCATCTGCCCGCGATGTTGTCGCAGATGTCGGCCAGCAGCGGAATATCGCTCTCTTTGCCGTGCCCTCTTCCAGACGCTCCAGCAGCTGCACCAGCCAGAACGTCCCCTCGCGGCACGGCGTGCACTTGCCGCAAGACTCGTCGCGGTAGAACTCAGCACATCCGCAGCACCGCGCCGACGATGCACGTCTGGTCGTCCAGCACGATCACGCCCGCCGAGCCGAGCATCGAGCCGGCCGCCGCGACCGCTTCGATAGTCCAGCGGCGTATCGAGCTGCGATCGGCGTCAGGAACGGCGTCGACGAGCCGCCCGGAATGATCGCCTTGAGCGCCTGCCCGCCGCGGATCCCGCCGCCGTAGTCTTCGATCAGCGTCCGAGCGGCATGCCCAGCGGCAGCTCGTAGTTGCCGGGGCGCTCGACATGCCCGCTCAGGCAGTAGAGCGCGTGCCTTTGCTCTTCTCGGTCCCATAGGCGGCGTACACCTCCGCGCCGTGCTCGACGACAGCCGGCACGGTCGCGAGCGTCTCGACGTTGTTGATGACCGTCGGGCAGCTGTAGAGGCCGACGACCGCCGGGAACGGCGGCTTGAGGCGCGGCTGCCGCGCTTGCCCTCCAGCGACTCGAGCAGCGCGCTCTCCTCGCCGCGATGTAGGCGCCCGGCGCCGCGATGGACGGTGATCTCGAGATCGAAGCCGCTGCCGAGGATGTTCTTGCCGAGCAGCCGCGGCGTCATAGGCCTCGCGCACCGCGCGCTCCACTGCTGCTCCGCGTAGGGGCAGCTCGCCGCGGATGTAGATAAAGGCGTGGTGCGACTTTGGTGGCGAAGGACGAGATGATCGTCGCCCTCGACCAGCAGGTGCGGGCTGACCTCCATAAGCATGCGGTCTTTGAAGGTGCCCGGCTCGCTCTCGTCGGCGTTGACGCAGAGGTAGCGCGGCTTGGGGCTTTTCGTCGGCAGGAAGCTCCACTTCATGCCCGTCGCGAAGCCAGCGCCGCCGCGCCCGCGCAGGCCCGACTTCTTCACCTCATCCAGCAGCGCGTCCGGCTCGAACTCCCTGAGCGTCCTGGCGAGCGCCTCATAGCCGCCATTGGCGCGGTAAACCGCGATGCGGTGGATGCCCGGCACGCCGAATGTGCGCGTGACGAAGCGCGGCGTCGGCGCCGAGGGGCAGCGCATCGTTGGTGGGAGTGGTGGGCGGTGTGCCTGGTGTGTCTGTCATTCGTCTCCGCCCCGTTCTGGTGCGCTTTATACGCATGATCTTTATCTTTGCGCGCATGACCGTCATGCGCCGAGTCGAGCGCTGATCCTGGCGCGTCAATCGCGCCGATGGTGGTGACCGTCGCCATGCCGCGCCCATCGCTGATGGGCGCCACGAGCTGGCGATCTCTTCGACCGCGCCACCGTTCTCCAGATAGCCAAGCAGCGCGCTGGCGTCGGAGTCGGTCACGTTCTCGACGAAGCGGCCATTCACCTGCACCACAGGCGCCATGCCGCAGGCCGCCAGGCACTCGGCGGACTCCAGGGTAAAGCGGCCATCGCTGGTTGTCTCACCGCGCTGGATGCCCAGCCGCTCCTCCAGATAGGCCATCATGTCGTCGCAGCCGCGCAGATAACAGGAGATGCTGGTGCAGACCTTGATGACGTAGCGCCCTTTTGGCCCCTGGCTATACATCGAGTAGAACGTGACAACTGACTCGACCTCATCGGGCTTGACGCCGATAGCCTCGGCCACCGCCTGAATACCTTCGGGCGTGACGTAGCCGGTCTCCGCCTGTACGAGGTGCAGGCAGGGCAGCATGGCCGAGCGCGCCGAGGGGTAACGCGCGACGATCTCGCGCAGTCGTGTCTGTAGCTCATCGCTGGTCATCAGCGGTCAACCTCCCCCAGCACGATATCGATGCTGCCGATAGCCGCCACCACATCGGAGATGAGGTAGCCCTCGATCATCAGCGGCAGCGCCTGAAGATTGGCGAACGAGGGCGCGCGCACGTGCATACGATAGGGCTTCGCGCTGCCATCGCTGACCATATAGAAGCCAAGCTCACCCTTGGGCGACTCGGTGCGCACGTAGACCTCGCCAGCGGGCGGACGGTAGCCCTCAGTGTAGAGCTTGAAGTGATGGATCAGCGCCTCCATATTCGAGGAGACCTCATACTTTTGCGGCGCAACGATCTTGGGATCATCCACCTGCCAGCGGCCCTCGGGCATCCCATCCATCGCCTGCTGGACGATCTTCAGGCTCTCGCGCATCTCCAGCATACGGACGAGATAGCGGTCGTAGACATCGCCATTCTCGCCGACCGGAACATCGAAGGCGAACCGCTCGTAGCCGCCGTAGGGGAAGACTTTGCGCACGTCATAGGCAACGCCGCTGCCGCGCAACGTCGGGCCGCTACACCCCAGCGCAATCGCTTTATCGGCGGGCAGCAGGCAGATGCCGCGCGTCCGGTCGATCCAGAGGCGGTTATTGGTGAGCAGGTCGTGATACTCGCGCAATCGCTTCGGGAAAATCTTGATGAAGTTGCGCACCAGCTTCTCGAAATTTGGCGGCAAATCGGCCTGGAGGCCACCAGGCATGATGTAGCTAGTCATCATGCGCACGCCAGAGCATGCCTCGAAGATATCGAGAATCAGCTCGCGCTCGCGGAAGCAGTAGAGAAAGACGCTCTGCGCGCCCAGGTCGAGCGCGCTGGAGCCGAGCCAGACGAGGTGGCTGGCGATCCGCTGTAGCTCGGCCAGCGCCACCCGCGCGAATCGCGCCTTCTCCGGCACGTCGATGCCCAGCAGCTTCTCGACGGCGAGCGAATAGCCGAGGTTGTTGCAGAGCGGCGCCAGATAATCCATCCGGTCGGTCAGAACCAGTGACTTGAAGTAGCTTTTGTCCTCGGCGGTCTTCTCGATGCCGGTGTGCAGATAGCCGATATCTGGCCGCGCCTTGAGAATCGTCTCGCCGTCCAGCGTGAGCACGAGCCGTAGCACGCCATGCGTCGAGGGGTGCTGCGGGCCCATATTGATGGTCATCGTGTCGCGGCGCGTACTCTCGTCGAGTTGCTCGCTCTCGTCCACCTGAAGCGTTCTTGGTTCCTCTAGCTGCATGGTGTTCCTCGAATCTCAGCGAGCATCGTCGTTCGCGGGTGTATCGTCTGGCGCGTCGGATAGCCCATCCTCGGACGTATCGGGCGTCAGGTTGTCCGAGCGTGGCACGGCGGTGCGGTCGCCGGTGCGCAGGGTCTGCTGGCCCATGCCCGCTGGCAGTGACTCATCGAAGAGCACCTGGCCGCCCCAGTGCGGCTCCGGCAGATGGATGCCAGTCAGCGGGTAGTCCTTGCGCAGCGGGTGGCCCACCCAGTCCTCTGGCATCAGAATACGCGTCTGGTTGGGATGCCCGGCGAAGCGAATGCCGAACAGGTCGTAGATCTCGCGCTCGAACCAGTCCGCGCCTGGCCAGACCGTCGTGACGGTGGGTAGCTCCGGATCGGGGGTATCTTCGTCGCCAACCTGCGCCTTCAAGCGCACGACGCCATAGGTCGCCAGCGAGAGCAGGTGATAGACGACATCGTAGCGCGGGTCGCGTTCGAGCCAGTCGACGGCGGTGATGTCGGCGATGTAGTTATAGGCGAGGCGAGGCTCGTCGCGGAGCGCCCGGCAGACCTCGGCGATGCGCTCCGGGCGGACGGTGATCGTCATCTCGCCACGGTATTCGCTAGCGTCCAGCACGGCGTCGGGAAACCGCTCGCGCAGGAAGGCGACGGTTGCCGCGGCCAGCGGATTCGACGGTGTCGCCAGTTCAGGCGCGCCCATGCGCTGTTCGTCAGCCATCGTCTTAGTCCTCGCTGCCGATGTAAGTGATGCCAGCAACCTTCAGCGGGTCGGGCGGGGTAGGAATGCGCTGGCGAATCTTCTCCTGGAGCAAATTCAGCCCGTGCAGCAGCATCTCTGGCGTGGGCGGGCAGCCGGGCACATAGACATCGACCGGCACGATTTTATCCACACCCTGAATGATGGCGTAGTTGTTGAAGACGCCACCGCACGAGGCGCAGGCGCCCATCGCGATCACCCACTTGGGGTCGGGCATCTGGTCGTAGATGTGCCGCAGGACAGGCGCCATCTTGACCGAGAGCCGTCCGGCGACGATCATCAGGTCGGCCTGACGCGGGCTGGCGCGAAAGACCTCGGCGCCGAACCGCGAGATATCCCACCGCGAGGCGCTGGCCGACATCATCTCAATCGCGCAACAGGCCAGGCCAAAGGTCGCGGGCCAGAGCGAGTTGCTGCGCCCCCAGTCTATCAGTTTATTGACGGAGGTCAGCAGGATGTTGCCGCCATCGGCAGGCTCGACGTTGCGCGGCAGTCGCGGCGTCTGGGTATTCGAGACGTATTGTACGGGCGCCCAGGGATTGACGCGCTCGGATGGCTTCTGGTCGTCTATTCCCATCGGAAGGCCCCTTTGCGCCAAACGTAGAAGAATGGAATGATGAGGATCACCGCGAAGACGATCAACTCGACTAGCCCCAGCACCTTCAGTTGGCGCATGAGGATGGCCAGCGGGATGATCGACGCGGCCTCGACATCGAAGATGATGAAGAGCATGCCGGTGGTGAGGTATTTAACCGGGAAACGCGAGCGCGGCGCCTCGACCTCCTGAATGCCAGACTCGTAGGGAGCCAGCTTCTCAGGGGTTGGATTTTTGGGGCCGAGGATGAAGGTGACGAGAATCACCAGAACCGCGAAGACAAAGGCCAGTCCCATCAGGATCAGAACGGGCACGACTTCAGGCATACACGGGCCTCCCACCGTCTGACACGCGCTCGCTGCCGACGCGCCCGCAGCGAATGGCTACCTGGCACGCCATAGGATAATGTAACACGGGTCGGGAAGTGTGTCAAACGCCGAATGGTGCACAAGACCGCTTAAACAGCGGATTTGTAGCCCATCAGCAGGGAGACTTCCACGGTGCCGAGTGGCCCAAATGGCCGCCCGGAGCAGATTGCAAATTGCACGGAGAACATTCAGGATGGCATGCAAACACTCTGAATGCTCCCCGCTTCGGGACGCTGCTCCCGCCGCTAGGGTAGGATTTCGACGTACCCGTCCGTCCCATGTACTCGAATCCGCTGCCCATCCTGGATCAGCCGGGTAGCATGCTCCACTCCCACGACGGCCGGTATGCCGTACTCCCGTGCGATCACCGCGCCATGCGTCATCAGGCCTCCCACCTCCGTCACCAGGCCCGCGATCGTGACGAACAGCGGCGTCCAGCTGGGGTCTGTGTGGGCGGTGACCAGGATGTCGCCCGGTTCGAGATCCGCCTCCGCCATGTCCAGGATAACGCGGGCTCGCCCCTCGACGGTCCCAGCGGACACCGCTAAGCCGACCAGCGCGCCAGCCGGAAGATCCTCGCGTCGGTACGACCCCGCCACGGCCTCGCCATCCGAGGTGAGCACCCGTGGCGGCGTGAGCGCTTGATTCGACTTAAACGCGTCCTTGCGCTGGCGGATGAGCTGGGCATCCACCTGGTGTGTGCGCACGACATCGTGAAGCTCCTGGAGCGTGAGGTAGAAGATGTCTTCTTTCTCACGAAGCACCTGGGCTTGCGTAAGGCGCTCGGCTTCTTCCAGCGAGGCCTGCTTGTAGACGAAATAGCGGCTGATCATGGCGTACTTCGGATACTCCCGGTAGCCAATGAAGGTCCGAACCCGGTCGATCATCCGCTTGACCTCCTCGGCCTTCCGCTCCCCGTCCGGCAAGTCACGCAAACGCTCCAATAGCTCCTGTTCCTTCATCCGGGCTTCCCGCAGCCCTTGCTCGAAGCGTCGCGTGGCTTCGCCCGGCTCGAAGTTCTTGACGTTGCTGAGGATCATGGGCACAAGGGTGATGGGGCGCTCGCTCCACCGTGGCCTGGTGATGTCAATCTCACCGACACAGCGCATGCCGTAGTTGTCGAGCCAGGCCTGGATGGCGTCTCGCGCTTGCTGCCCACCCGCGAGCCTGGGCAGTTCGTCCAGGAAGTCCTCGTCATTGATGTCCCGCAGAAAGGCCACCACGTCTGGATGCGGGCGGATCACGTCCGCGACATCCAGGAGCGCCAGCCCCATCTCCGATGTGACGTTACTGGGGACGGACTGCGTGAGTGTGTCGGCGGCGTTCTTCTCGCCCAGCCACGTCTGTAGATGGTCATTGAGCCACCAGGTGGCTTCCATCCCCGCCATGATCGCCTGATGGCTTTGGGGATCGAACAAGACCCGCCGTAGCTCCTGGATATCATCCAGGATGAAGTCAAGCAGCGCCGACCCGGATTTCGTCTGGATATCGCGCTTCAAGGCGGCGATGGAGGCCTGACTGCGCTCGATCAGTTCGGTGACGATGGCCGGGTTGGTCTCAATCGTGGCTGGCGCGAAGCCCGCCGCTGCCCTGCTGGGTTCCTCATCCGGTCGCTCCCGAATGAAGTCGCCGCGTTCGAGGATGGTCCGCAGCACGTCCCCGATCAGCGGATCGCCTCGCCCCATGACCTCCAGGAGGCCCGCGCGGCTCGTGGGCGAAGCCAGGCCCTGCGTGACGTCGACGAATAGCCTGTTACCGGCCTCGTACATGGGTCGGCCTGCCGTCAGCTGCCACAGGTTGATCCCCAGCGGCTTCATGGCATCGGTCATCATCTGCCCATGACCGACGGAAACGTAGACGTGGTTTTCTCCGTCGCCGGACGCGGGGATAGGGAACAGCGTGGTGATCGGCCGACTCTGGACGATCTGGAAGTCATCGTCGACCAGGCACCATTCGATGTCCTGGGGGCGGCCGAAGTGCGCTTCGATCCTCCGGCCTAGCTGCGCGAGCCGCACGACCTGCGCATCCGTCAGCGCTGGCTGCTCCTGCCGCCCCGGCTCGATTGCCTGTTCCTGTGTCCCGCCTGCCGACGCGGCGAGGATGGCGAGCTTCTTGGCGCCTATCGCCCTGGCGACGACCTGGCCGTCTCGCGCCTTGTAGACGTCTGCGTTCACCAAACCGGAGACCAGAGCCTCGCCGAGGCCAAAGCTAGCCTCCACGGAGGCGACCTTCCGGTTGCCCGTGATGGGGTCGGCCGTGAAGAGGATGCCAGACACCTGCGGGAAGACCATCCGCTGCACGACCACCGCCATGTGGACCTGCCGCGAATCCAGGCCGTTCCGCAGACGGTATGTCACAGCTCGCTCGCTGAAGAGCGAGGCCCAACAGCGGCTGACATGCTGGAGGATCGCCGCGGAGCCTACGACGTTCAGGTACGTATCCTGCTGGCCCGCGAAGGAGGCCGTCGGCAAGTCTTCCGCTGTCGCACTGGATCGGGCGGCGTAGGCGGCCTGTTCGCCCAGATCGGCGAGCGGGCGGGTAATCGCCGCCGCCAGATCGTCGGGGATAGCGACCTCTTCGATGGCCTGGCGGATCTCGGCGCTGAGCGTGCGGATCGCCTCCCGGTCGTCTGGCTTTGTGCGCGACAGCCGATCAGGCCGATCTTCGATCAACGGGGCTTCCGCCATGATCCGCTGGAAGGCTTCCGTCGTCACGCAAAAGCCATCTGGCACGCGGACACCCTTGATCCGCGATAGTTCCCCCAGGTTTGCGCCCTTGCCGCCAACGACCGCGATCTGCGTCTGATCGATCTCCTGGAAGCCCAACACATAGCTGCCCATGCGCTCCCTCCTTCGTGCCGTGTCTCATGCATGTCGTCTCAAGGATGTCGCCGCGTCTCACCGGACCTCTGGCCCCATCTCGCGCAAGGAATGGCATCCGAGCGCATCGCGGGGAATGCTCCATTCCGACTCCCGGCCTGCGATTGTACGACACGACCGTGGGCTTGCCGCAAGACCTCATGCATGCTGTATAGTTAAAAGCGGGAGGAAGTAACTGATTTCCTGCCCCTATCGCCCGCTTCCTTATCATTCCGCTGTGTGCGGGCCACCTCCTGGCGAAGCGGTGTATAGCAATTCCTTCGCCATCGGCCAGTCGCGCATGTGTGCGCTTTACTACTCCGCAAAACGCGGACCCTCTACTATGCCGACGTTATGAGGCGCTGATCCTCGCCCGCACGCCTTCCCGTTCGGAACACTGCTCACGTTGGAGATACGCTACGGCGCTGGTGAGGATGGCGATATCTTCGCGCGCGCAGCCGATCATGGCGTTGCACAGATGGCGCACTTGTCGTTTTGGCGCGCATGCTTGGCTCGGTAGTCATCCGGCGAGATGCCATAGCGTATTCGCAGGTCAGTGTCACAGATGCGCTCTGGAGCATTCCTTGCAGGTGCGTCGAAGGCGGGTGATGCCACACGGTGTAACGGAATAGAACTCGGTTTCAGGCTTTTCTGTCCCACACTTGGTACATGTGCGAAGCAATGTCGGCCTCCTTCTTGTGAGGCGAATTTCCCATCTGTTACGCAGGCTTATCTTCCTCGTAGCACACTGATACATGCTAGCAAGCAGGTCGAGCAGCTCACGATGTTCGGTAGCAAGACACGCTCTCATCGCATTATAGGCGAGCACTGAAAGAGTTGCATGAAGACAAAGGCCTGACTGTCTGCGGCCGGAACCTACTTTCCCTTCTGCGCGTTATCTGTGTATGCGAGGCGACGTGTGTACGTGAGGCGCCATCCGGAACTGCATAGTTCACGGGCCGAAGAAGGTCCTGGAAATGTCTGATACTCATTTTCCACGGTGCGATGTGAGAACCCGCAACGACACCTCGGTTTTGGTGTTGCTTGCCTTGGTAGTGGGTCTCTGTCTAACGCTCGGCGCATGTGGCGTCTCAATGACGGCCGCCCAGCCGGGTGCTGCAGCAACTTCCACGCGATCCATCACCCTTACGCCGATCCCCAGCGCCACCGCGAGCGCCGCACGCACGGCCCCGCCCGTCCGCAGCGTGGTCACCATCCGCCTGGACAAGTCGCGATACCACGCAGGCGAACTCGCTCTTGTGACAGTCACCAACGGCCTGGCGCAGAGCATTTCCACGACCAACCATAAAAGCAGTTGTTCCATTGTGCAGCTGGAGCAGGAGGTGAACGGTAGCTGGCAGGCCGTGGACCCGTGCCATCTCCAAACCCCAACGCTCGTGGTCGAGCTCACGAAGGGGAGTGTCACCGAGCTAAAGATCGGTATCCCGAACACACCGGCGAACTACCGGGTGACGCTGAGCTACACAGGCGGCGACGAGGGAACTGGTGGCCCAGGCGGCATCGTACACTCCGCCGAGTTCACGATGAGCTAGACGTTGAGTCCCACTCGTTCTCTCGCCTTCTCTGATGATTGCGCGCGTTCGCTTGACTTGAGCGATTGACCTGTGGCTGGGAACTCACTGGCAGACACCGACAATAGTGAGCAATAGAAAGAACCAGACTCCCCTTGGGGGAGTCTGGCCCTCGATTGGCGCTTCTGCCGCTTCAGATGAGGCAGTAACGCTCTGGTTATGGGGTCAGCATGCTAATGCGGGTGGCCCAGTTGGCGAGCGCCGTGCGCGTGCCAACTCCACCGAGGGTGGTTGCGCACGACCCTAGCAGATTGTCGCCGCTGCCGCCCGCGAAGAATGGGCCGCCCCAGGTGGTGTAATCACACGAATGGGCGATGTACTCGCTGGCGATCCAGATCGAGTTGCCGACCACAGCAGCCGCGCCGTAGTCACCCCAGCGCGGACGTTTGGGGTTGGGGAAGTTCTGCGCCTTGTACCCAGAGAACCCATCATCCGCCGCAGCGCCTGGGGCAATGTCATTCCACACACTAACGCCGACTTTCGCGTCAATGGCTGCATACGCTGCGCTCGGGAACGTGGTGTCGCCAGTGTCCGTGAACGCCATCACGCCACGCCCGCTTGCCGTCACCCCAATCGCCGGATACGTAAAGTCGTGACCGGCAGCGCCGAGGTAACCCTGTTTGACCATTTTGCCCGCGTTTGGATTGACGATGAAGTAGGCGATCCCGGCCCGCTGCGCTCCGCCGTCCGGGTTGAGCGCCGTGTCGAGCGCGCCCCACAGCTTGCCGTTTGCCCACGTCACTTGTTGCATGCGGGTGTCGTTCGAGTCAATCTGTGTGATTGTCTCCGGACCTGACGCATTGTGTGCGGCTGCGCTCACCAACAGTTGCCAACAGCCGGTCCCCGCGATGGTTACGGTTGTGGTGTTGTTGAGGCAGAAGCCCTGCGGAACCGCTGTAGTCGGAGCGGTTCCGGTGCCCGGCTGCTGGGTAGCCGGAGGACGAGCATACCTGTTCGCGCTCAGCACCTGGTTGCTGAGGATGGGAGCTGGTGAGCCGTTCAGGGAGGCGGTGTTCGTCATCGACCAGACGATGATCTGATTCGACGTGCGCGTTCCGGCGTTACCGGATACCGGCATTTGCGCCTCATCGGCTGCATTCGAGCTCATGAAGAACTCGGTGCCACCATTGTCCGAGTCAAACACGCCAGTGCCAGGTGACTGTGCAGGCCAGACGGTGAAGCCGGGCTGTGTCGAGCCAGCATCGCTGGGCACATTCACGGCGCCGGACGTGTCGAAGTGGACCACCGTCACACTGCTGGCTCCTGCAGCGAGCGCCGCCTTGGACATGGCATAGACCTGCGCGCCACTGAAGCCATTGAAAAACCAGGGGTAGGCGTTGGTGGTCAGGTAGATGCCGTTCGCATCAGCCCCCATGTGCGGATAGTCGCCCAGATACGGACCGGGATTGACGCCACCAGTATTTGTGCCATCGTTGGTGACGTCAATGTGGTAGAAGTTCCAGCCGCCCGTCGCGTCCGCTGTCTTGCTGACGGCTAGGTCGAGGAAGTTCTGCGTCGTGAATCCGCCGCCTGGGAACTGCTCGAGCCTGAGTGAGACAAGGAAGAAACGCTGCGTCGCCGCATCGAACAAGCAGCTAGGATCGGTCATTTCTGGCCCGCGGACGCCTGTCGAGCGGTTGATCGACGGGGCATAGCCGAAGAACGAGTTCAAGTCGATGGTGTGATCCACGTTACGCGGAAGACCGCTGACGATGTTGGTGGACGTGTTATCGGGGAGCAACGAGTTGCCCAAGGTATCATAGACGTTGAACGCGTCATTGACGACCTCGACTACCTGCCCATTGCCTGCGCACATTCCCTGATCGGGCGGCTCAAGCGAGAACTGGTTTCCACCTCGCGTGTATCGCGATTGGTAGTGGTTTATGCCGTCGAAGCTCGTGTTGACGATCGGGTTTGACTTGGCCTTCGTGCCGCTGTTCACTGATCCGCCAGTGCCGCTACTCTTGGCCGTGCTTTGGCTGGCGATCATCCCAGGATAGGGAGTGGTTATAGCGCCGTCATCCGACGCCCCGGCAAACTCGTCCAGAGTGACATCGTGTGCGCCAGAGGGTGTGAACGAGCCGGTCTGTGGAGACCCTGCGCCACCCAGGGTGATGATCCTGGTCGTCCCGGTGATGCCGCTGGCTGCGGCCGCGCGGGCGATGCCAGCATTGAAAACGGCACTCGTTGCGGCAAGCATGGTAAGCAGCACGAAGCTGCTGAGAGCGGTCACGACGATTCGCTTTGCAATTCGCATGGAAGGTACGCCCTTTCGTGTAACAGGTGCGTTAGAACTGTTGCCTGGACACTAATCAGCACAACTCCGCATGAGTTTCCCGGCTGAGCATTTGGTCTAGCGTTCTAGGTCCCTTCCCGCCAACAAGGAGTGTCTACGCCACCAGGACACGCCGCATGTAGTTATTGCAGCCATTGCATCTGTAGCGTTCTGAACTCCTCGTTGAGTTCGTCCCCCCTCCTCCTCCTCCTCTCCGTGATCCCGCTACCTGGCCGCGGGGAAACCTTCCTGCATCCGCGGTCCAGCGTTTGACCGGGCAGCGCAGCTCCAGGCACGCAGAATTGCCGAGCCGCTGACCGATTGAAACGCAGGACTGTTCGCGAGATTCCTTGCTACAGGACATAGAGGCATAGGCTTCCGGTGAGTAAAACGCCGTAAGCAATACACCTGAATAGGTAAGTTATATCGCGGGAACATCAATTAGGCAAATTTCTCCGGGAGCCGCGGGCCGAAGCCTACCGCTCTTCCCGATGCAGATACGCAACGGCGCTCGTGAGGATGGCGATATCTTCGCGCGCGCAACCGATCATGGCGTTGCACAGATGGCACAATAACTCGCGCACCTTGTCCGTCGTGTGATTGTGATCCACCACCAGCTTCTCCTCCGATGTGCCGCAGATGGCGCATTTGCCGTTTTGGCGTGCAAGCATGGCGTTGTAGTCTTCGATGGTCATGCCATACTTAGCTTTCAGGTCAGTATCGCGGATGCGCTCTGGGTATTTCCTGTTGTATTCACGCCGCTTTCTGAGCCGACACTCTTTGCACATAGGCTCAACGCCATACAAGCAGATTTTGTGCTTGTGAAACTGTGATAGCGGCTTGAAGACACCACGTTGAGAACAGACGCGTCCTGTTGGTCTGACATCGCTGGAATGGTCGCGTAACTGTGCTCTGAAGCATTCTTTGCAGATGCGTCGAAGACGAGTGATGCCGCGCTGGGTTACGGAGTAGAACTCGCTTTCGGGTTTCCCGGTTCCACATTTGGTGCATGTGCGAAGCAATGTCGGCCTCCTGCTAAGAAGATATGCAGCAGGCCAAACGCACAAAAAAAGAGCGCGACCACTGCATTACTGCCGTGAATCGCACTCACTGGCTACAAACATTATTCTATTGGTATTGGGGTGGAGATGAAGGGATTCGAACCCTCGACCCCCACATTGCGAACGTGGTGCTCTCCCAGCTGAGCTACATCCCCAAGTGCAGTGAAGTATACCACGCCGACTGGCACGGCGCAAGGGTGAGCGGGCGGCGCTAGAGCCGACACGAGCGGTACCGGTTGCCACTGTGATGCTTCGCTTGCGGATTCGAGCGCTCCCCGATAATCGCCTGCGCCACTGGCAATCGCGCCGAGGAGCAGGCCACAGCGCAGCGTGCAGCCAACGCAAATCAGAGCGCCGCGCAGCACGCGACTTGTATTCTGGCCCTCTGAGCTATGGACTGGTTGAAGGTCAGACCACCTCCTTGCCGAAAGGATGGCTGTCATCTTCTTTCAGCAAGGAGGCTCGTTTCACGGTTGTTCGCTAGTTGCGCCTGCGCTGCGGTGTACCATGCAGGGGCGAATGACCTGCTACTCCGCATCAAGCTGCAAGGGCGGCCCCAGGAGGCTCATCCCGTATTTCTCAAAGACCGGAGCCAGAACCTTTGGATCGGGGGGACCATAGCGTGACAGCGGCCCAAACTCCTCGTAAAACTTATGGCCACCGCCCGGCGTGTAGACGACGATGATCTCGCCTGGCTCGTCGGTGACATTCAGGAAAGCGTGGGGGACTTGTGACGGAAGATAGGCAAAGTCGCCTTCGTCGCAGTAGAACAGGGACTCCCCAATCCTAACCTTGAATCGCCCTTTGACCACATGGATCGTCTCCTCCTGGCGGTGGTGGACATGCAAGGGAGGACCGCCATGTGGCGCGACCCCGACCACAAAGTAATCGAACGCTCCATTCGTGTCATCACCCGTCACCTTGAAGATGAGATCCCGACCGGGACCAGACTGGAGGGCCAGACCTTCACCGGGCCCCCAAACAATGTACGGTTTCGTAACCATCCGGGCGACCTCCTCGCTTGCCTTTTCGGCTGTTATTATGGTATACCCACATAATAAGGCGGCTAATCATATTAGTCAGGGAGTTGATAATCAAGTGCCTAACCATATTCCCATTCGCGTTGCGTCCGATTTCGAAGCGCGCTATCCAACCGCCAGCGCGGCGGCGACGGAATGCGCCATGGACCTGGTCCTCACGGCTGACCTGTTGGTCAAGCGCATCGCCGAACAAATCCAATCCTTTAAGCTCACCCCGGCCTCTGGGCTGGTGCTCAGTATCCTGGCGGATGCTGAGGGGTCAATGCCGCCCAATGAAATCGCTGATCGGCTGATTATTAGCCGGGCGACAGTCACTGGCCTGGTGGACTCGCTCGAACGTCGGGGGTATGTTGTGAGACGGCCCCATCACTCGGACAGGCGGATGATTCTGGTCGAAATCACCGCGAAGGGGCGCCAGGTTGCTGATGCGTTTCGCCCCATTGTGCATCAGCACCAAAAGGAATGGTTTCAAGCCCTGAACGAGCAGGAACAGCAGCAGATGATCGACGCTTTGCATCGGTTGCAGGCAGCCCTCACCGACGGCGGCTAATCAAACTGCGCGATCTCGTTCTAGCATGAGGCGCCAGGACAAAGAGCGTTTTGGCGGGTAGTGGGCATCTACTCGACGTCCCATTCCGCGCACCACCAGTCCGCGTGTGGCATCTCGTTCTCGCGCGCAGCACGCAGCAGCGCCGCCACATCGAAGGGGACGCGGCGCAGATCGACGTCGAGGTAGCCATCCGCCACCGTCAGAAGCGCGTACTCGCCCCAGGGCGGGTTGCGCACGTTGACCCCAGGTGAGGGCGTGCGGTCGTAGGCGAGGCCGACACTGCCGGGATTCAGCACCAGCGACGATCCGAAGCGGCGGAAAAGTTGGATGTGCGTATGGCCGCCCGCGTAGATATGCGCGTCGTAGCCCGCGAAGAGCCGCGCCAGATCGTCATCGCTTGTCGTCGCGCGGATGGGATCCTTGAACGACCGCGGCGAGCCGTGGTAGCAGAGCAGTGTCGTGTCGGCGTCGAGAGCAATGGAAACCGTTGGCTCGAACGCCGCGATGTACTCGCGGTCGGCGGGCGAGAGCCGCGCCAGCGCCCAGGCGTCGATCTCCTGCAAGTTGCGGAAAAGCTCATCCGTCGCGGGCGGCTCAGGCGTCAGCAGCGTCGCATCGGCGTCGCCCATCACCACCGGGCAATCTAGTTCGCGCAGCCGGGCCACCACCTCCTCCGGCTGCGGCCCGAAGGCGGCCACATCGCCCAGGCAGACGATACGGTCAACCCCTTCGCTCGCGATGTCGTCCAGTATCGTGTTGAAGGCGACGAGATTGCCATGGATATCCGCGATGAGGGCGATGCGCATATGCTGTTCTCCCGTTATTTTTCACATCTTCGCGCCTGGCCCAGGTCTATTTCGGTGAGTGCCGCTGGCGAATTATACTGAACTCAAGACAAATGTGTCGAACGTGACGTCAGGCAGCGCTCAGGAGCATAGTATGAACCATTCCACCGTCGGCATCACCATGCTGGCCGACCGACCTGATCTTGCGGCTGGGTGGGCCGAGCTGCACTGGCGCGAATGGGGCAACGAGCCTGGGCGCGAAGAGCTATCGTGGTGGATCGAGGATGCCTCACGGGCGGTCCAGCGTACGAGCGTCCCAGTTGCGTTTATTGCTATTGGGGATGATGGTGAAGTACTTGGTGGCGTCGGCCTGCATCAGTTTGATCTCGAAGAGAGACGCGACCAGTCGCCATGGATTGTGGGCATGATTGTCCGCGCGGACCGGCGTGGCGATGGTATCGGGCAGGCATTGATGCGGCGCCTGGAGTCATGGGCTGTCGCTGTTGGGATCGAGCAGTTATGGGTAAGCACCGAAACGGCAGGGCGAGCAGTCGCGTTTTATGAGCGATGTGGCTACGACCGTGTTGAGGAGCTTACGCCAGCGCGCGGTGCGCCTGTTACCATCGTGACCAAAAGGCTCTTGCCAGAACCAATTGATGTCATCTGATTGCATGGTAGACTCGCAACAATAGGTGTCTCAGTAGCGAGCAGGAGGAGTATAACAATGGCCCGGACCTATGGCAACCAGTCGATGGTGGCGCCGCTGAAGCGCGTGCTGGTGAAGCCGCCCAGCGAGAGCGCCGAAGACGCCCAGCGGTGGCAGGAGTTCGGCTATCACTTCGCGCCGAATGTGGACGAGACGCGCCGCCAGCATGACGGACTGGTGAAGCTGCTACGTGACACTGGCGCCGAGGTCATTTTTGCCGAGGAGACGCAGCCAGCCCTGCTCGACTCCATCTTCGTCACTGATCCCGGCTTCGTCACCGACGCGGGCGCGATCATCGGCCACATGGGCAAGCAACTGCGCCGGGGCGAAGAGCCAGCGCTGGCCCACGAACTCACCCGGCTGGGCATCCCGATTCTTGGCACGCTCGAAGGGAATGAGACGCTCGAAGGTGGCGACGTGCTCTGGCTCGACCCTGATACGCTCGTCATCGGACGGAGCTATCGCACCAACGACGCGGGCTACCAGCGCGTGCGTGAGCTGCTGGCGGGCAGCGTGAAGCACATCCACCAAGTGCAGATGGCACACTGGCACGGTCGCGATGAGATCCTCCACCTGCTCTCGGTCATCAGTCCGGTGGCCAAGGATCTGGCGCTGGTCTACCCTCCGCTCGTGCCGGTCCCGCTCTACGAACTGCTGGAGGCGCGCAACATCCGCACGATAGAGGTGCCAGATAGCGAGTTTGCCACCCACGCGCCCAACGCGCTGGCCGTCGCGCCGGGTCATGTCATCACCATGAAGGGCAACCCTATCACCGCCGGACGCCTGCGCGACGCGGGTGTCACCGTCTGGGAGTACGAGGGGCGCGAGCTGACGCTCAACCGCGACGGCGGGGCCACCTGCATGACCTGCTGCCTGCTGCGCGCCTATTGAGGCTGAGACACCGTGCCATCAACCGCGCCGCCGATTGCTCGGCATGATCGATGATTGGAATGCCTGCAATGATGCGGCGCGCCTTGCTCCGTTCACTGGGGCGAGTCGCTTGACGTCAGGATTCTGCCCGGTTCAGGCGCTCGCGCACGGCTGCCCTGTCAATTCGTAGCTCCGCCATGAGCGCCGTCACGGGATCGGGCGGCTCGGAAGTGAGGAGGGCCAATGCCAGGTACGTGGCTCCAACATGGCGGCTCTTCGTTTGAGCTGCTTCCCTGGCAGCGCGGCTGATCACTGCACGGGCGGCGGAACTCATGCGCGGGCCTTTCCGCAACGGGGCGAAACCGGCAAGTGGGAGTTCCGCGACATCGAGGCCAATCGCGGACAGCGCCGCTCGGTCGAGAGCGCCAAGCGCAGCGCGGGCAGCATTGAGGTCAACGCCCAGCGCCCGGGTTGCCACCGAGTCTGGTTCATGCAGCAGCCCAAGGAAGAGATGCTCGCTGCCGAGGAGCCTGTCGCCTCGTAGCCGGGCTTCTTCGTAGGCCGCGAGCACTACCTTCCCGATACCGGTTGCGGATTGTCCAGCCATCGGCAACGCTCACTTTCCGTATTTCGCATGCACCGATTGCCGGGACACGCCGAGGGCATCGCCGATCTGCTCCCAGGACCACCCCTGCTCCCGGGCGGCGGCGACCCCCGCTGCCTCGACCTGCTCGGCCAGCCGCTGCAGAGCGCCCACCGCCCGCAGTGTCACGGCAGGGTCCTGGGATCGAATACGTTGCGCTAACTGTTCACTGTCCATCATTGCTCTCCCATCGTCATCTGTGTCAGCCTATCTTGACATCCAGAACTTGTCAAGGTAAACTGACGTTCGTCAATCTGAACTGACAGATGTAGTGGAGCGCCCAGTGTCCCTGGGCGTATCCACCGTGTCCTGTAGGTAGTGTGTCTCATCGCGAGGCGCGAACCACGCGAACCGTATGAAGGTGAGATGATGACGACAAGCGAGGACATCATACTCGATGTCGCTGGGCTACGGATGCGGTATGGCACGACCGACGTCCTGCACAATGTAACGTTCCAGGCGCGCCAGGGAGAGGTGCTGGCCCTGCTCGGGCCGAATGGCGCTGGCAAGACCACCACCATTGAAATCCTGGAAGGTTTCCGGATGCGATCCGCGGGGGTGGTCTGGGCGCTTGGCGCAGATCCGGCGCATGGCGACGAGCAATGGCGGGCGCGGGTGGGAATTGTGCTGCAATCCTGGCGCGATCACGGCAAGTGGCGAGTGCGCGAACTCCTGACGCACCTGGGATCGTATTACGCCCCCTACTCCACGAAACTGATCCGCCGCCCCTGGGATACGGATGAACTCCTGGCCACAGCTGGCCTGAGCGAGCACGCTGACAAACAAATCAGGATGCTCTCCGGTGGGCAGCGGCGCCGACTGGACGTGGCGGTCGGCATCGTGGGCCGTCCTGAGTTGCTCTTCCTCGACGAGCCCACTGCTGGTTTCGATCCGAAGGCCCGCCGTGAGTTCCACGAACTCGTAGACAGCCTCGCCAAGGAGTACGAGACCACGATTCTGCTGACCACCCACGACTTGAATGAGGCAGAGAAACTCGCCGACCGTATCATCATCCTTAATGATGGGCGGATCGTCGCGGATGGTACGGCGGCAGAACTCGCACGGCGGATAGCGGGCGAGGACGAGGTGCGATGGACGCTCGGCGGGCAGCGTTTCAGGCAGCCGTCCGCCGAGTCCACAACGTTCGTTTTCGACTTGTTCAAGCAGTATGGCGAGGCAATCACCGACCTCGAAATCCGGCGATCCTCGCTGGAGGACGCCTATCTCTCCCTGGTGCGTCAGGCCGAATCGGGCCGGACCACATCAGGAGAAGCGAACGATCTGGAAGAGGCAGCCCAATGAACCCCACAACCGTCGCCATGCGCGCGGGCTTCACCCGTGGCCTGATCGAACTGCGCCAATCCTTCACAGGTGCTGCGCTCATCGGTCAACTCTTGTGGCCCGCAGTGACGCTGGTAGCTATTTTCTTCCTCCGTGACAGGAGTATTGGAGCCAGCGGATTCACCCTGGGTACCTTCATCGTACCGAGCGTCCTCGGGATGTTCACCGCGCTCGGCATGCTCCTCATGATCCAGTACCTCAGCGCCGACCGCGAAGATGGCGCCTTGCTCCGCGCCAAGGCCACCCCGAACGGCATACGCGGCTACTTCATCGGCAAACTCACTACCGTGTCGGGAACCATCCTGGCGTACCTGGCTATCCTCCTGGTTCCCAGCCTTTTCATCGTCAAAGGGCTGGACATCGGCAATATCCGTTCCTGGCTCACGCTGGTATGGGTGCTGCTCCTGGGACTCGTGGCGACCCAGTCCATCGGCGCCAAGCTCGGAGCGCTGATCCCCAGCCCCCGTAGTGTGGGCTACATCTCGCTGCCGGTCACCGGTTTGATCGCGATCTCTGGCATCTTCTACCCAATCACTGCCCTCCCACAATGGCTGCAATGGATCGCCCAGGCTTTTCCGATCTACTGGCTCGGCCTCGGTATGCGGTCGGCCCTCCTGCCGACCAGCGCGGCCAGCGTTGAGATCGGCGCGTCCTGGCGGCATCTGGAAACCATAGGCGCCTTAGGAGCCTGGTCTGTGCTCGGCCTGATCCTTGCGCCGATGGTGCTGCGCCGGATGGCGCGCCGGGAGTCAGGATCGAGCGTGGCCAAACGACGCGAGAAAGCGCTGCGGCGGGTCGGATGAGGCGATCTGACGCAAGTCCCACTCCCCACCAGGCCACACCCGCATCCAACCAGGCGTCGCCCTGGTCGGCAGGAGCGGCGAAGAAGGGACGACTAGGCGACTATTGCGGCGGGAGCATACTGACCTCACCCCTGACCTATGCATCGCTGCGCTCACTCCGAGCCTTTCGGCTCACGCGTCTCGCCCACTCGCCCCGTGGCAGAGGGAATCGGGGAGTGAGATTTGAGCAGCCAGAGGGTGGCGAAGGTTGGCCGCATCGTATCTTCCACCGTGCTCAAGACGCTCTCAGTCAGATGCTCGATATCCACCAGGCCGGGCAGCCGCGCCGCGAACGCCTGGATCGTCCGCGCCGCGTCGTAGCTGCTCCGGTAAAAGCGCCGGTTGATGCCGCGCTGGACCCGGCCTCGCAGCGGCTGGAAGAGCGTCGCGATGAAGAGCGTCGAGAGCGTGATCGCCACCTCCGACCCCTGGGTAGACTCGTGGGTGACACTGCTGAACAGTACGCCCAACAGCACCACCATCACGAAGTAGACGAGCGCCAGCAGGACCGTCAGCGAGCCGTAGATGAGCGTCCGGTTGATGAGTACATCGACGTTGAAGAGGCGATGGCGCAGCAGCGCGATGCCCACCGTCAGCGGCACAAGCAGCGTCGTGGCGCTGAGCAGAATCACCGCGGCGATGCGCAGGACGATTGTGACGCTGCCTGTGACGATGCCGGTGAGCGCGGCCACGTGGTAGAGGACCGTCAGGAAGATGCCCAGCAGCATCCCCAGGAAGCCGAAGACGACCCACTTGGTCTGCTGGCGTTCCAGCCAGGTCGAGACCCAAGTGTAGCGATAATATTGCGCCGCCGCGCCCACCACAAACCAGGCCGCCCAGATCAAAAACGTGAGGGCAATCGCCCAGGGATGCGCCGCCACGACGGTCCCGGCAAAGAGGAAGAAGCCGATAACCCAGACGGTCCACGGGATCAGCAGCCAGACCGTCCAGCGCGGCACGAATCGCCCGTTGGGGAAGATGAAGGCGAAGATGAGCAGCAGCAGCCAGCCCAGTGTCTGCAGAAAGCCGTACGGCTGTAGCCAGATCGGCTCGGCATTGAGGATGGCGTAGATGGTGCCGGGCAGCCCGGCGCCAAAGCCGACGAGCGCCAGCGCCACCAGCAGCGCGGCGGGGTCGCGCGGCTTGCGCCAGGCGATGAGCGCCGCCATGCCAAAATAGCTGAGGACCACCAGCGCCTCGAGCGCGATATTCCAGACGGCGTGGAAGCCAGGGGAGATGCCCAGCGCTGCCAGCTCCGCGCGCAGGTCGGCCGGGGGATGGAGCAGCAGCTTGTAGCGGGCGACCAGGCTGGCGACGCAAAAGCTAATAGAGAACAGCGTAAAGACGATCCATGCGCCCATGAGCAGACGCGCGCGCGACCGGCGCCAGTGGCCCATCGGCGTCGTCGGCGCATTGATCCGCTGGGCCATGGATGCTCCTCACTTTCGGGGGGCTGGCTCGTGTATCGTGAGCAACTTTGGGCATCAGTATAGCAGGCCACTTCTGAGAATGCCAGGAAGTATGAGACTCCATCTGGGCTGGGTGGCGCTGCGCACTCAGAGGCGCTTATCCGGGGCGCGGAGCCAGAGCGAGATGTGCGCTGGCTGCATCGTCTCCGTAATCACCCCCACCAAATTCTCGGTGAGGTGGGGCAGATCAGTCTCGCTACGTAGCGTCGCGCTGAAGCTGGCTAGCGTCTGCTCGACATTGTACTTGCGGCGATAGAAGCGGTGGTCAATCCCACGCTGGAGGCGACGGCGCAGCGGCTGGAAGAGCGCGGCGATCAAGAGCGTGGTGATAACGACGAGGATCGGCGAGGGTTCGCTGCTCTGACGCTGGGCGAAGGCATTGACGATGGCCTGCACACCGACGACTCCCACGAGATAAATCAACGCAAGGATGGCGGTCAGCGAGCCATAGACCAGCGTCCGGTTGATGATGACGTCGATATCATACAAACGCGACCGCAGAATGGCGATGGCTATCGAGATGGGGATCAGCAGCAGGAATCCTGCGAGGGCCGTCTGCGCGACAAACGTGCTCATCACAGTCGAAGCCAGCACCCCTGGTGGCAGCAGGAGATTCCCCACTGTCAGGAAGAGCACAAAGCCCACCATGCAGATGGCGAATCCGAAGACGACCCACTTGGACTGCTGGCGCTCCCGATGTGTCGAGACGCGGCGATAGCGGTAGATCTGCGCGGCTACAGGAGCCAGGATCGAACCGAAGAAGAGGAGAATACTCCAGTCAAACGACTCACTGTAGATGAGATGGCTGAATTGACACTCCCCCGGCTAAAGCACGGGGGATTCTCGGTTCGTCCCCGCAGGCTACCCGCGAGTCCCCGAAGGGCCCGCCCGGCCCATTGAATGTTGCGTGCCGCGTTCTCGTCGCGGTCTAAGACCAGCCCACAGGATGTACAGACATGGGTGCGCACGCTCAGGCTTTTGGGGATGCGCGTCCCACAGCCGCTACAGTCAGTCTTGGCTGGTGTATTGTGCAGGCGCCGCGACAACCCGACGCCCGGCGCATGCTGCCTTGGCTTCGAGGATAGCACGGAACTGCGCCCAGCCCGCATCACTGATGCTCTTGGCGAGGTGATGGTTCCGTACCATGTTGGCGACCTGCAAGTCTTCCAGATAGATTGTGTCGTATTGGCGCAGCACGTGAAGCGCCGTCTTGTGATGGAAGTCAGCGCGTTGCCGTTTCACCGTCTGATGCGCGCGTTGGAGATTGCCGACAGCCTGGCGGCGACGATGGCTACCCTTCTTGCGGCGCGCGACACGGCGCTGCGCCTGCGCCAACTTCTTCTCACCACGCCGATGCAGGCGCGGATTCTCTACCACGTCTCCATCCGCCGTGATGAGGAAGACCTTCAGCCCCACATCAATGCCCGTCTCGCGTCCCGTGGGCGGCAAGGGCTGGACTGGCACATCAGCGCACGAGAAGGAGACATACCAGCCATCGGCCTCACGGCTGATCGTGACCGTCTTGGGCGTCCCCTCCCAGGGGCCACCAGGGCGACTCCAACGAAGCGCCACCCGTCCAATTTTTGATAAGACCAGAAAGCCGTTGTCGTGAGACATATCGAGCGTCGCGCCATTGCCGAATTGCTTGTCGGTGAAGGAGTTGTAGCGATTGCTGCCCGCAAAGCGTGGATAGCCCGGCGTCTCGCCCGATTGCACGCGGCGAAAGAAGGCGTGAAAAGCACGCTCGAGGCGGGTGAGCACGTCCTGCAACCCCTGCAACCCCTGCAACCCCTGCGAATGGACATCACGGTACTCGGGCCGGACTGCTTTGATGGCGGGCAGTTGGGCGCTCTGACACGCCAGGGTGACGCTCACGCCGCGCTTGCGCCAGGCTTCCTGGCGTTCTTCAAGACCCGCGTTGTAGAGTTCGCGGCAGCGCCGCACGACAAACGCCATCGCCTGCTCCTGCTGCGGAGTCGGCGTGAGTTTGTATTTGTAGGTCTTGCGTACCCCGTCGACCGTCTGCTCGTCCATCTCCGCCCGTTCCTACGTCTTGCTCTGCCGTTCGATGTACTTCTTGATCGTTTCCTGCCTGACGTTGCCTGCTGTGCTGAGGAAGAAACTGCGTGTCCACAGCGAGGGCAGTTTCAGCAAATGAGGGAACTCCTCACGCAGCAGATGCGAACTCCGCCCTTTGATGAGTCGGGGAATATCCGACGGCAGCATGTAAGGATTGGCCCGGAGAAACAGATGAACGTGATCGGGCTGAATCGCCAGTTCAATCACTGTCCAGTCGTGTTCTGCCGCTACCTCGCGAATGATTTGTTCCAACCGCGCGCGCACTGGGCCAACGAGCGCCCTGCGCCGCCGCTTGGGACACCAGATGATGTGGTACACGACAAGGTGTACGCTATGCTGTTCGTGTTGATACTCCATGTAGATAGTGTATCCATGGAAACACTGAACGCAAGGTGAGAAGGCCATTCATCCTCCGCTCGAAAGTAGGGGATGAATGGCCCTTTTCTGTAATGAGGCAGGTCTGCCCAATGACATAGAGGATACCAAACAGCCAGAATCCAACGGCGGACTGCGCCGCCAGCGTGTCCTGGAGGGTGGACGTAAACGCGGCGCCACCAAAGAGCACCAGGGTGAAGGCGCAGAAGAGGGCCATCCGATCATTAGAGCGCCGCCAGAAGATGATGGTGGCAATCACACAGTAGATCATCCCGACGACCGCGTTCGCTGACGTCTGAAAATTGGCCAGGAATCCCAGCGTCAGGCCAGACTGGCGGAATAGGCGTTGATCGAACGATGTTGGGTGCAGATAAAAGCAGTGGATGCCGGGGGAACACGGCGTCTGCAGCAGTGCATTAAACCGCGGCAACATGGCGACATTAAGCGCCAGCAAGAGCAGCGTCAGCGCGATCCAGGCGACGCGGGCGACGAATAGCCAGGGGCCATGCAGCGTCTGTCCGCTGTCGGCCGAAGGCTGGGCCATGGCGTGCTCGACGGTCACCGCTGGCTGATTCATGTCTGACTGGCTCCTCGATACGATGACGATATGCAATCTGGCATCTGGCGCGTAGCATACCATCGGCCCGTTACGAAATCGCTACGGTACATCAGCATGCATCAGAAGCCGAACAAATGCGGTATCACATTGCCAAGGAGGTAGCCACCCAGCGCGGAGGCCGTGCCGACGACGACGACCTCCAGCGCGCTCCGCACCAGATTGATGTTGGCGAGCCGCCCCTTGATAATGCCGATGATGACGAGCGCCAGCACCGTCAGCACGAGCGAGACCGGCAACGCGACTGGGATCGGCAGGAAGAAGTAGGCGATCAGCGGAAAGATGGAGCCAATGATGTAGGAGACGCCCATCGTCAGCGCCTCGGGGATGCGAACGGTGTCGGGATCAACTTGCAGCCCAAGCTCTTTCTCGACCATCGTTTTGTGGTAGGCGTTGGGATACTTCGCCAGCAGGTTGGCCATCGTCGTGGCGTCCTCAGCGCTCACGCCCTCGTGGCGGAAGAGTTGCGCCATCTCGCCTAGCTCGAACTCCGGGTTGTCGCGAATCTCGCGCAGTTCCTTCTCCACCTCGGTCTTCTGCACCTGCGCCTCGGAGCGCCCCGAGATGAACTCGCCCGCGCCCATCGAGAGCGCCCCCGCGAACGCCTCCGCCAGCCCGGCGATGATGACCGCGTTGGTGCTGCCCGTGCCGCCAGCCACCGCGCTCACCACGCCCACCGGCACCAGCAGTCCATCCAGCGTGCCAAAGACCACCTCGCGGATGCGGCTCAGCCGGGCGATGCGCGCCTTCTCGGCATAGAGCTGCTCGTCGCTCAATTCCTGTGTCGCCTGGTCTTGTGGTAGCGAACTCTCCAAGGTGTCTCTCCTTCACATAAACATCTTTGGTCTCCATACTATACCTTCTTGCGGAGTCCATGATACGGAGCGCAGTGGCCGCTGTGTCGCTCTTTATAGTGACCGAGCGCGAAATCCACGCATTACAATCGGTCCGGGAAGTGTCCTTGAGGTGCTCGCCTGGTGATATTCTGCCCATAAAGAGATGAGATAACCTCTGTTCAGGCGCTTGCTACTCGTCTTGAGACCGTTTTCCGCGTGTATCTCCGCAAAAGGAGTCGTTGCCATGCCCACTGCTTCGTCATTACGCGGCGGCATCGCCACCCTCTTCCGTCGCGCCAACCTGGCTCCCGCTGTCTGGGTAATCGCTGGTGTCTCGTTCCTGGCGCACGTCCTGGTGGGGAATAACTATGGCTATTTTCGCGATGAGCTCTATTTCATGGCGATGAGCCATCATCCGGCCTTCGGTTATGTGGATGTGCCGCCACTGGTCGCCTGGATCACGCTGATTCCCCGCTTCCTCACCGGCAACGCGCTCTGGGCCATCCACGTGATCTCCGCGCTGGTCTGCGCTGGGACGATTCTGCTGACCGGACTGATGGCGCGGCTACTCGGCGGCAACGGGTGGGTCCAGGGACTCGCGACACTGGGCTCGGCGACGGCGCTCGTTTTGATGGGAAACGGCTCGATCTACGCCTACGATGTCTTCGATGTCTTCTGGTGGACGCTGGCCGCCACGATCCTCATCGTCCTGGTGCGTGATGAACGTCCCCGCCTCTGGCTCGCGTTTGGCGCGGTGGCTGGCCTGGGCCTCTTGACGAAGGAGACGATCCTCTTCTGGGGGTTCGCGCTGGTCGTCGGCCTGCTGCTGACCCCGCAGCGCCGCCTGCTCTTCACTCGCTGGACGCTGTTTGGCGGCCTGATCGCATTCGCGCTCGTTTCGCCGTTCCTGCTCTGGAACGCCTTCAATGGGTGGGCGTCGGTTCAGTATTGGGCGAGCTATTCCACCAACCATGGCGTCGCGGGGTCGCCCCTCGCTTTTCTGGCCAACCAGATCCTTATCATGAATCCCCTTTCGCTGCCGCTCTGGGTCGCGGGACTGTGGTATCTCTTCTCCAAACGCGGCGCGCGCTATCGGGTCTTCGGGTGGGCATATCTCATCCTATTCGTCCTCTTTATCCTGCTCCAGGGCAAGTCGTACTTTCTGGCGCCCGCCTACCCGCCGTTGTTTGCCAGTGGGGCGATGCTGTTTGGCGCGTGGCGAGTGCGCTGGCGTACCTGGGGGCCACGATGGGTCGCGGCCTATGCTGGACTGCTGATCCTGAGCGCCGTGCTGCTCGCTCCCGCGGTGATGCCCGTGCTACCTCCCGCGACATACGCGCGGATCTATGGCCCCAGCGGCAGTTCGGGAGCGCAGCAGGAGTCAGGCGACACCTATGGTCTGCCACAGGCGCTGGCCGACCGCTTTGGCTGGGAGCAGCAGGTCGCGTTGATTGCGCAAGTGTATCACAGCCTGCCCCCAAATGAGCAGCAGGTCGCCTGCATCTTCACCGAAAACTATGGCGAGGCGGGCGCGCTCGTGCAGTTTGGGGGACGCTATCATCTGCCCCCGGCGATTAGCGGACACAACGCCTTCTATCTCTGGGGACCGGAGGGATGCACCGGCCAGGTGCTGATCACGATCAATATTGATCCTCAGGATGCCGCGCGCGGGTACGGCTCGGTGACGCTGGCCGCCAGAACCTCCTGCGACGCATGCGTGGATTTCGAGAATCACGCGCCGATTCTCATCTTGCGCCAGCCGAAGGAGCCGATCGCGGTGCTGTGGTCACAGGCCCGGCACTATGACTGAGGCCAAGTAAGCCAGAGAGGAGCAAATCTAGCCCTGGATGCCGTCACTCACCTAGCCGACAATGCGTGCGCTGAAGATGAGACAGCCCCACCCGGCGGACGATGCAAGCGTCCATCTGCCGAGGTGAGGCTGTCTTGTTTTGGGGAGCGGCTCTAGCCCGCCGAGGAGCAGACGTAGAGTGTGCCGCCGGATGTTGCGCCGCCGTACTGGCTCGCCGCGACCTGCGTGCAGTTCGACGTGACCCAGCTCACCAGCTGGCCGTTGCCGCCGCCCTGGCCGCCGAAGCCGCCACCACCGCCATCCAGCAGGAAGTAGCGAATGGCCCCTGAGCTGACCAGCGCCTGAAGCTGGCTCACGCTCAGAATCTGGTCGGAGCCGCTAAAGCCGCCCAGCGCGATGACTGGCTGGCCGCTCGCGATGATGTAAGGCGCCGCCGTCTGCGAGTTGAGCGTCGCGAGGAGGTAGCGGGCCGAGCCGCGATGCGCCTCCAGGTAGGCGAGCAACTGCTCATTCACCTGCAAGCTCTGGCCGCCAGTACCGTTGCCGCCGCCAGTGGGCGCACCACCACCGCCATTGCCCGGCCCAAATTGCCCGTTGCCCTGCTCGCCGAAGGCTGGTGGGAAGCCGCCGAGGCCGCCATTGCGCGGGCCACCGGGAACAAAGCCGTTGGGGAGGCCGCCGCCGAGACCGCGCGGGCTACCGTTGCCGCCGAAGCCGCCACCCTGCGCCAGATTGGCCGAGGGGCCAGCCGTCGGCAGTGTCCCGCCCGCGCCGCTGGCGAGCGAGACGCCCACCCAGGTTGCCGGGCCAAGAAGCAGCAGCGCGACACCGAGCGCCGTCGCCACCACCGCAGTCGCCGACGAGCGGGCCAGCCGATCCACGAGCGCATTGCGCGGCGTGTAGATTGGAGCATCCACGATCTCGCCACGCTCATCGAGCATAGCGGGTGCGGTGGACGCCGACGCATGCATAGCCATCCCCGCGTAACGCCACCAGGCCAGCAGCGCGGCAATCAGCAGCGAGCCACCAACGATCAGCGGTGTCATCCAGCCGTTCCAGCCGGTGTAGTCGGCCAGGATGGCACCCTGGACAATGGCGGTGACGACCAGCGCGACAGGCAACAGATAGCCGTGCCAGCCCGCCGCGCGATAGTCACGCCAGAGCAGCGTCAGCCCGATGGCGGCCAGCGCGGCGATGCCCGGCGCGAGCATCGAGAGATAGTAGGTGTGATAGAAGCCCGCGACGCTGAAGAAGACGGCCATCGTCAGCGTCCAGCCGCCCCAGAGCGCCAGCGCAGATTGCCGTGGCGTCAGGTGGGCGTTGCGCCGCGCCTCCGCCGAGCGGAACCACGAGCGGACATGCGCGACGAGCGACTGCCCATTCCAGCGGATGCCCCAGCCGGTCGCCAGCAGTCCGACGACACCGAGCGCGAGCAGCCAGCTTACCTGGCCGCCAAGCTGGGCGTTCAGCAGCCGGAAGAGACCCGGCACGCCGTTCTCGGAGGCGCCGCCCGGCCCGCCTGTGGCAGCGGTCCCGCTGGTGATGACCGAGATGATGGACGAGCCAGAGGTTGAGCCGCCACGCCCGAAGACCATGCCCAGCAGTCGCTGGATGCCGTTGTAGCCGAGCGCCAGATCAAGCTCGGAGTTCGTGCCGCTCGATCCGACGTAGGGGCGCGCCGAGGTGGGCGTGAGGTCAACGGCGACGACCCAGGCCAGCGAGAGGGCGACCATCACCGCGCCTGAGCCAGCCAGATGCCAGAGGCGCGTGCGCCAGCGCAACGGCGCGCCGAGCAGATACATCACCAGGAAGGCGGGGACGACCAGATAGGCTTCGAGCATCTTGATATTGAAGCCCAGCCCCACCAGCACCACCGCCAGCAAGAGCCAGCGCAGACTGCCCCGCTCGACAGCGCGCGTCATCGCGTAGGCGCCAAGCAGGACTGTCAGCACGAGCAGGCTGTCGATGGTGTTGTTGCGGTTGGTGACGACGCTGATCGGCGTGATGGCCAGGAAGAGCGCCGCCAGCAGTCCCGCGCCCGCGCCAAAAACGCGCCTGACGGCGAGATAGAGTACCCCGACCGACACCACGCCCGCAAGCGCCTCGGGCAGCAGGATGCTGAAGCCGCTATAGCCAAACAGCTTCGCGCTGGCCGTCTGTATCCAGAAGCCGAGCGGCGGCTTATCGACGGTGACGAAGCCCGCCGGATCGAAGGAGACGAAGAAGAAGTTATGCCAACTTTCCAGCATGCTGCGAATGGCCGCCGCGTAGTAGAGATTGGCATAGCCATTGCGCTGCAACTCGTAGAAGTTGGTGAAGGCGGCCAGCAACAGGATCAGCGCGAGCGCCCGGCGTCGGCCTGGCTCCCAGAAGGCGCGCACACGTCCAGGAAGCGAGCGGAACGGTGAAGCTGGCGACGCGGCGTCATCGAGCGCCGGCGGGGCGATATCGGTTGCCATGGTCTCCTCCTACGGTCGTGGGCTGAGTCATCCAATCATACGCTGATCGTGGTGTGATCGGTTGACGAAATATGACGACATGCGTGTATCAAGTGCGGCGCATGTGGTTCGTGTGGGATGTTTCTCAGCTACTGTACCGGCACAACATTCACGTTCGATGTGAGTCCGATGTGTGTTCTCTCATGATAGGAAGCGAGCATGGAGATGCGAAATGATCCGGCTTCGCGGCATGAATGCCGCGGCTAATCCCAACCACATGGCCCCTATTGCCCAGCGAAACGTACATTCACCCCAGGATTAGCCGCACCCTGCGGGTCGCTGGCGCTACGCGTGCTTGTCGCACGCTCCGAGGCTATCGCCTCGCGCACCTGCGGGCTTCAGCCTACGGCCTGCCCACCATACCTCTACGGCGACAGGTAAACGCTTACCGGCTACGGCGGGCGGGCGCGACTCGCGATGTGTTAGCCTGCGGCGCCTCTGGCCAGAAGATACGGGCGAGGATGAGCAGCGTCACCACGCCGGAGAAGCCCAGGTAGAGCACGCGCATCCATGGCTCGCCGGAGTCGCTGCCCGCGAAGACGCCGTGGAGCGTCACCAGGACGAATGCGGCGAAGCTGGTATAGTGCAGCGCGCGCCAGCTTGCATAGGTGATGCGCCGCTTCGCCCACGAGCTTAGCCAGACCACCGCCAGCCCGTAGAGCGCCAGCACGCCCAGATCCACCGCGAGTGGCCGGTAGGGCTGGTCGAAGGGCAAGAGCAGATTGAGCAGCGAGAACGGGATGAGCGGATCGAAGACCAGCGAGAGCAGGTGGAAGACCACCAGCGCCAGCGTGAGCACCGCCAGATAGGGATGTAGCTCATCCAGCAGCCAGAGCGCCCGCGCATTACGCAGCCGCGAGACACGCGCCAGCGAGCGGAAGAGACCGATGATGACGGTGATCGAGAGAGTGATGTAGGCAGAGGTCGCCGCCGCGCGGGTGACGTACCATAGGAACGGGTTGGCGGTTGCGCTGGTCGCCGCGATGGTGAGACTCAGCGACGAGAGCGATGTGAATATATTCATGGTCTCTGCTCCAGTTGGCGCATCTCGGCGAGGTTGAGTGGCGGGAGCGCCGAGCCTACCATCATCGGCAGCATCGCGCTCTGCGTGCCCCAGGTGGCGAGATATTCGTTCAGGTTGCGCGAAAAGGCAATCTCACCTGTGCCAAAGACGAGAGCCAGTGCGACCCCGGCGTCGCCATCGTCACGCGGGCCAAGCGCGCCGTAGCGCTTCCAGGCGGATTCGACGACCGCGAGCGCGCTGGGATAGCCACGTAGCAGCGCCACCTTGGCGGCTACCTCTGCCTGCGCCGCCGTCGGCGCGAATGCCGTCGCCGTCGCGATGAGCGAGTCTGGCTCCTCGCCACCTGAGGTCCAGAGCGGTATCGGCTGGCCGGTACGCGGATCGAGCAGGTGATGCTGGCGCTGGCCATCGCGCAGCCACCAGCGCCGCACCGCGCCGGAGGTCGCCATCGCGCCGCGACTCAGCCGCACGGTCGCCAGATGGGTCGCAGGATCGTCTATGCCTGATAGCTCCAGTCGTGGGTCACGAATGCCCACCGACCAGAGTTCACCTGTCTGCGGCCCACCGCGCGCGCGCAGGTCGCCGCCGACGTTGACGAGCGCGCCGGGAAATTTTGCACAGTAGCGGATCAGCGCGACATCAGCCGCCCAGCCCTTGGCGATGCCGCCGAAATCTAGCTGCACACCAGCAGGAAGCCGTATCCGCCTGCGTCGTGGATCGAGCGCGATGGCGCGCCAGGCAGCGCGTTCGGCGGGCACCGGAAAATCGAAGGCGGTGGCAACCTCGTGGTGGGCGATAGCGGCGAAGTCGCGATCGTAGCCGAGCGCGCACAACTGCCGCAGCATCGTCGGGTCGAAGAGGCCACCGCTGGATTCAGCCGCTTCGAGTGCCAGGGCGGCGCACTCATAGAGCACATCGGAGGCGGCAAACCAGTCGCCCGCCGCCGCATTCAGGCGGCTCAGCTCGCTTTCAGGCCGGAAGCGCGAGAGGCGTGCGTCAACCTCGTCGAACCAGTCCATGCAGGCGTCGGCGGCTGCGGCGGCCTCGGCCCAGCGCGGCCTTGGGACGGCGATCTGCACGCTGACATCGGTCGCCATCGGTCGCCCGCTGCGCTGGACCAGCTCGAAGCGCTCGTCCGTGTGGTAATCAGTGTCGTCTATCGAGACGGTGGAGAGTCCACCGAAGGGTGTGGATGTTGTCATTGTCATCTATCCAGTCTGTTTTGGTGAGGTGCGCCTTGCCCTACGGCCCTCTCCCCCTATCCCCCTCCCTCTTCAGGGGAGGGGGGACCAGAAACTGGCTCTGGCTCCCCTCCCTTTTAGGGGAGGGGCCGGGGGAGAGGGCGGCGCCACCATTCACGATGTCCCTGTGCTGGAGTTGGAGCCGCCGAGGCTCGGCGAGGTGATGATCGAGCCTGAACTGCTGGAACTGCTCGATCCGTCATCGGTCGAGCTACTGGAACTGCCGCTAGAGCTTGAATTGGAGCTTGAGCTGGACGAGGAGCCACTGGAGTTTACCGCGCTTGCCGTGGCAGACGAGATGTGCGTCAGCCCCCACATCCCGGCGAAGACGCCAATCGTCGCCGCCGCAACGCCCGCGCGCAGACCACGTCGCGCCGCCAATCGCGCCGCTCCCGTAGGACGACGCGCCCCGCCTGTGGAGGCCGCCTGTGGTGCGGCAACCCGACGTCCCGCCGTCGCCAGCGTGAGATCGCCCTCTGGCTCCGCGACGCAGCTGAGGACGTAGCCCTGGGCGCGTTCATCGGGGGTCAGCGCGTTATTTTCGCCGTTCGCGCAGACCCTGCCAGAAAGGACTCGTAACCGACAGGTGGCGCAGGCGCCCGCCCGGCAACTGAAATCGGGACGGTAGCCGCTCCGTTCGAGCGTCTCCAGCAGCGTCTCGCCGGGTTGCGCATTCAGCACCGCGCCGCTATCGGCCAGGCGGATGTGCGCCGACTTCCCCGCGTGCGCTGATCGGCCCGCAGGGCGGACGGACGGGCTGGCGAAGGCCTCGGCGTGGAGATGGGTAGCGGGGACGCCGTGGCTGGTGGCCGCCGCCTCCAACTCGTGGCGGAGCGCGGCGGGGCCACACACGTACCACTGCGCCTGCGTGGCCTGCACGCCCAGCGCGGCGACAATGCGCGCCGGATTGAGCCGCTGTCCCTGTGTCGTTATGTAATGGCGCTGCGTCAGCCAGGTCCGTTGCGGGTCGAGCGCCGCCAGCTTGCGGCCAAAGATAGCGTCTTCGGGGCCGTGGTAAGCGTAGTGCAGCGTGACCTGCGGGCGCTCAGCCGGAGCCATGCGGGCGAGGGCGCGTAGCATCGCGAAGACGGGCGTGATGCCGCTGCCACCGGCGACGAAGACGAACGGGACGTCGGGATGGGGCCGCTGGGTCATCGTGAAGCTGCCCTGTGGCTGACTGGATTGCAGCACCATACCCGGCCTGATGCGGTCGATCAGGTAGTTGGAAACCCTGCCGCCCGCAGTCCGCTTGACGGTGATCTGCCAGGGAGCATCCGCGCTACCGTCGCCACAGAGCGAGTACGAGCGGTAGAGCGGCGTCCCACTGGCGGCGGGAATCGTCAGCGTGATGAACTGGCCCGCGCGATAGGGGCCAGGTGACCCATGTGTGCCGGGCCGCGCCAACGTGAAGGTGACGGCGTTGCGCGCGGCGAGCGTCACGGCGGTAACCTGCACCGTGATCATCCGGGCCGCCGCCTGCGTGCGCCTGGTGTCTGAGATAGCCGTGGCCATCGTTCACTCCTTCTCATATCATCAGCCTTCCCGCGTCGGTCCAGAGACCAGGGGAAGTGTGGCGCGTCGTTGCGTCATGTTCATTCATGTACGCTGTGTACTTTAGAGAGTGTGGCAGGCGATGATGAAGGAAATATGGGTACACGATTGGAGTCTCTTCATGAAGAAAATCTCATGGTGAGGCGCATGGCCAGGTGTGAGGCGAGCGTGAGATGCGCGCGTGCTGCCGTGTCCGTTCCGTGAGCGCCTAGGGTTATCCTGCCATCGTGCGGGGATTGTGGCTGGGGAGCTGCCCTGCCCGCCCCGCCGAAGGGAGGGTGACACCATGGAAGAAAAGGGAGTAAGGATTGCGCTGGTTGTCGTGAACCTTTTTGCCGCGGTGAGCGCTATTGTGGGAGCCATAGGGCTGCTCGTCGGGTTTATGGATATCCCGCTCAGTGAGCTGGCCGGGACGCCGTTCGCCGACTTCACCGTCCCGGCGTTGCTGCTGGGCATCGTCGTCGGTGGCAGCGCGCTGGTGGCCGCGATCATCGCGCTGTTTGGGCCGCGCCGGTTCGAGGCGCTGGCGTCGGCGGCCGCGGGTTGTATCATGGTGGGCTGGATGGCGGTGGAGATCGCGATGGTTGGCCTGGATATCTGGGTGCAGGCGGCCTACTTCGCCGCAGGCTTGGTGATGATCGGCCTGGCGGGACTGCTGCAATGGGCGAAGACGCATCAGCCGGGCGTGAGCGGCCAACCCCACGCGCATCACCTGGCCTGAACGGGCGCGCCAGTGTGCTTCCAGTGTGCTTCCAGTGTGCTACCATAGGCGCACAGAGACGGTATGCGGGCGACAGGCGGAACGTGGGGCAGTCATGGATGAGCGACGAAACGTGATCTGCTATGCCCATCGCGGCGCGCGCGGACACGCGCCCGAGAATACCCTGATGGCCTTCGAGCTCGCCTTCGACCTCGGCGCGGAGGCCATCGAGTGCGACGTGCAGCGCAGCCGCGATGGCGAGCTGGTCATCATCCACGACGGAACAGTCGATCGCACCACCAACGGCGTGGGGGCCGTCGCCGCGCTCACATTCGCCGACCTGCGCGCGCTCGATGCCGGGCGTGTCTGGCGCATCCCGCAGCGCATCCCAACGCTGGCCGAGACGCTCGACCTGGCGCGGCGGCGCGATGGCGCGCTCAATCTGGAGATCAAGGGCGAGTCGGTCGCGGAGTCGGTTGGCACGGCGGAGGCGGTCGAGCCGGTGCTGCGCGTGCTGGACGCGCAGCTGCGAACGCAGCTGCGCGTCTCCTCATTCGCGCACCCAGCCGTGGCGTTCTTGAAGGAGCGGCTGCCGTGGCTGCGGGTGGCGACGCTCTATAGCGGGCGCGAGTGGCAGAAGGCGGATATGCTCGCCCCAGCGCTGGCGATGGGCGCAGAGGCGATCCACCCCGGCGTCGCCCTCACCACCGCCGAGTTGGTGACGCGGGCGCATGCCGAGGGTCTGCGCGTCAACGTCTGGACGGTGAACCGTCTCGCCACCATCCGCAAACTGATCGCCTGGGGCGTGGACGGCCTCTTCAGCGACTACCCCGAGCGCGTCATCATCGCCCGCGCGCAACTGGCGGCGCAGGCCGTGCCGCAGCAAACGGGATGATGCGCGCTACCGGCGCTGGTCGCGGGGGATGAAGAGCAGGACCGTGGCGGCGGCCACATACGAGGCGGCCATCAGCAGGAACGCCGGGATGAAGCTGCCGGTTCGGTCGATCACGCTGCCGAGAATGACATCCCAGAGCGAGCCGATGCCGAAGGCCAGCGTGAAGTACCAGCCCATCGCCACGTCGCGCTGGTCCGGCGCGGAGTTGTCCACCAGATACGTCTGGAGCAGCGGACTCTCGCAGTAGACGACCAGCCCTAGCGCGGTGATAGAGATTACCATGACAATCCGCGACGCGCCCCCGCCGAAGACAATTGGCACCAGCAGCGTGAAGACCGTCGCCAGCCCATAGCTGACCAGCAACAATGGACGCCGCCCCGTGCGGTCCGAGATGCGCCCGGCCAGCAGCGGCCCCACGATGCTGCCCGCCAGCAGCAGCGTATAGAGGACGGTTACAGTGGTCTGCGGCAGCTTGACCGGCCCCAGCAGGTAGAGCGGCAGGTACTTGGTCAGGATGCCCAGTCCGCGCCCGCCCGCAGCGACCAGTGAGGCGATGATGACCAGCACGACGCCACGGTGGCGGAGCGGCGCCAGGAGTGACGCCATGCGCGCGCTGAGAGGACGGTCAGCGGTCTTTACAACGGTCTTCGCCTCGGGCCGGGCAGGCTCGCGCGTCAGCAGCATCACAGCGGACCCGGCGGCCAGCCCAGGCAGGGCGAAGATCATCAACGTGGGCTGCCAGCCGAACGACTTGATGAGCGCCGCGCCGATGAACGGCACCAGCAGCGTGCCGACGTTGCCGCCCGCCACGTGCCCGGCAATCGCGAATCCACGCCTGCGCGCGCCGTAGCTATCGGCGAGGATCGAGTTGCCCGCCGGATGCTGTGGCGCGCCGCCAATGCCACGTAACGCAGACCAGCCCAGCCATGGCAGGAACGTGACAGCGGTAGCAGTCATGAACGTCGCCACCGCGACGACCAGGTTGCCGACGCCAATCAACACCTTGCGCGGGACGCTGCGGCTGAGATAGCCAAAGACCAGTTGGAGCAGTCCGCCCGCCAACCCCGAGACGGTGCCGATGAGGCCAATCTGTGTATAGCTGAAGCCGTACTGGTCGTGCAGAATCGGGAAGATGAGCGGCATCAGGATGCTGACGCCATGGAGGACGGCATGCGCCGCGCTGATAGTGATTAGATTGGCGCGGGCCGCGGCTGGTGGCAGGGCGCCTGACTCGTCGGGTGGGAGTGTCGCCTGCTGAGTGTTGGTATCGAGGGATGACACGATGCGCTAATCCTCCAGGTGTTCTGGAATCAGCGTAACATACCTCGGCAAGCGGCTATGGTATCTGCGCAGTCAATTGCCCGCAAGGTCACACCTGCACATTGTTGGCGAGGAAGAGGATCTCCTGAATATCGCGCTGCCAGTAGACCTGGGCTTTCGTGGAGTTGAGGCTAAGCGCGGCCACTCGTGCCGGTTTGCTGCTCTCTGGCCCGCCCGCCAGCATCGCGAAGATGACACCCTGCATTTCGGTGATCTGGATGGGCGTATAGCCAGAGAATGCGATAGACATTCCCTCGTTTCCAGTGGTCGCGTCCAGCGCGATGACCGAGTCATTATGCGTGCCATAGATGGTGGTTGGCGTCTGCACGATGCCCTGCCAGCCGTCGAACACGACCGGAACATCCCAGAGCGTCCTGCCTGTCTCCGCATCGAGACTGGCGACAAACTGCGGGCCGCTGACTAGCACCGATTGGTCGTTCACGCCGACGAGATTGCCCGCGATCTCGCTGTGCCAGAGCTCCTTGCCTGTGCGCGCGGCATACGCCAGTATCTCGTTGCTCTCCGAGGTATAGACGGTGCTATGGTTGATGCCAACTAGGGCGGCATAGATCAGTTGCCAGAGCGGCTTCCCATCCGCCTCCTGATAGACCGCCAGATGCGCGCCCTGACCCTGCGCATCGGTGATGGTGGCGACGGCGAGACCGTCCTTCACATAGACCGGGTCGGTCGCGGGCTGATCCAGTCGCCAGCGGAGCGCGCCGGTGGCGGCGTCCAGCGCGAAAAGTCCGTCTGCCTTCGCCTGTGCCAGCACAATCAGGCCATCACTCGCGATGGTGAATTTGGGGTTGGGCATCGGAGCCTTCCAGAGTGTATGCCCATCGCTGGCGCGCACAGCCACCAGCGTTCGCGATGATGGCTGCGTTGAGCCGCCTTCTGTGTAGATGATTCCATTGACCATGATTGGCTGGAAATTCGTACTCGGCTCCCCGGTCGCCGCGTGCCAGGCGTCGTCGCCGTCGCGCCCGTTGAGGGCGGTCAGCCCCGCCGTCGTGGCCCCGCTTCCGCCGACAGAGTAGGGAATAGTGACGTGCGAAGCGAGAGGCGCGGCCGCATTGAAGATGCTCGTCTCGCCGCAGCCACTGAGCAACAGCGAGACCAGGACGACGATGACGAGCGACGCAAGGCCAATAGCGCTACGCTTCACGCGGCTGATCCCGCCAGCGCTCATACTACGCTCCCTGAATGGCCTCGGATGAGGGAAACAATCTATCGCTATAGACGTATCCAGCAGGATAGAGTGTTCCAGCCAGCCAGCGATTCAGGACTTGGTTGCGGATGGCGGCGCGGGCGGCCACGTAAATATCGAGGGGCGGACCGCCTTCTGGAAGGTGTAGGCCGAGCGCATCATCCCCACTTTATCTTCATAGAAGCGGTGGGCGTCGGCGCGTTGCAGACCCGAGGCCAGCGCGACGGTATCGCAGCCGAGGTCGCGCGCCAGCGCATCCACCCGGTCCATCAGCGCCTTGCCGTAGCCGCGCGAGCGTTCGTTGGCTGTCGTCACCAGCTCATAGACCCAGATGTGATGGCCGTAGTAGAGGTTCGTCTGCTCGCCGATGCCCGCCAGCGCCCGGATGGTTCCGTCGTCGTCGCGCGCCGCCAGCAGCCGGTAGCCCTGCGGCGTGATGACGCGCATCAGGTCGAGGAACATCGCCTCGTCGAGATGGGTGCGCAGCTCGCGCATCACCGGGAACGCCTCGCGCCACTCCGCCTCGGTCGTCAGCTCATCAATCCGCATACCATCTCCCCGGCCTCTCGGCCATTACACCGCACAATGCGTCACAGTCCACCCTACGGGCGCAGACCTCACCCCCAGTCCCTCTCCTAGGAGGAGAGGGGAGTACGCGCGTATGTTGCCATCCGGCAGGATGGTCACCCATTCCCTCCCCTGCGAGGGGAGGGTGGCCGAAGGCCGGGAGAGGTCTGCACTCTTCACCCATCCACCCCCGGCAGCAGCACTACGAACGAGCTACCAGGCGCGTCATCCAGCGCGTCGCGCGAGCCTCGTGCCGGGCCGGTTCGCACCTTCGCGCTCAGCTCTTCGACCGCGACCGCCATCACGTCCAACGCACGCAGTTCGCCGATGCGCGCCGGGTCGTAGTCGTGCCCGACCGTGCGCCCCGGAAAATAGCGCAGCGTCATCGCCTCCATCAATTCGCGTTTGCGCTGCGTCTCGGTGATCGGCTCAGCCGTCCCGTAGACGACGACACTGCGATAGTTCGCCGAATGGTTCTTGGCGTCGCGCGAGGCTACCAGCCCATCCAGCAGCATCACCTCGATGGCCACCGCTGTCCCCGCCCGTAGCGTCTTCTGGAGGCGGCTTGCGGGCGCGCCATGCAGGTAGACCACGCCGTCCTCATAATGGTACGTCATCGGCGCGATATACGGCTGCCCGTCCACCGCGAAGGCGACATGCGCTACACGGCCCGCGCGCAGTATCTCTTCTGCAATCTCCGGCGTCGAGCGCTCGGGATGCCTCCGGATGCGCGACCGCGGGCTGACGCTTGCGCGTGATGCTAACGGTGTCGGCGATGCTAAATCCGCCGCGTCTAATTCGTCATGTGTATGAATATGCCGCCGGGTTGTCCGAGATGTCACAGTCATCGCAATTTCACCAGTTTCACTCATCTCACATCATCCAGTCACAGATAATGCCGTCCACGTGGTATGGTACAGGGAGAAATGGCCTGACGGAAGAGCCATATTTTGCGAGGATTATTATGCCAATGCAGAAGCGACGAGGTACCGACCTGCTGATGCATCTCGACCGGTCGGTCTCGGGCGACGGGCTGACACGCCAGATCTACACGCAATTGCGCGCCGCGATTCTCGATGGTCGGCTGCGCGCGGGCGACCGGCTGCCGCCCAGCCGTGACCTGGCGCGCGATCTCGGTGTGGCCCGGCTGACCGTGGCGACCGCCTACGAATGGCTGGGCGCGGAGGGCTACGTCTACGGCCGTGTTGGCGCGGGCACGTTCGTCGCGGCGGTCTTCGCCGAGCCAGCGCTGCCCGTCACCGCAAGCGCGCCACGGCCCCATCACATCTCGCCACCCCGTTCCGACTCAGCGCCAGCGATACAGGAGCCGCCGGTGCCGCTCTCGAGCTGGGCGCGCCGTATCGCCACCATTCCCCTCGCGGGCATCAGTCCCGCAGAAAGCGCCGCCTGCATGTGGGATATGCGCCCCAGTGTTGGCGCGGCGGACGCCTTCCCCTGGGCACGCTGGCGCCGGACCGTCGGCTGGCCCGATCCGCTGGCGGGTGACGCCCCTCCGGCCAGCGCCGTGCTCTCCGCCGCCACAGCATCCACCTACTGGGACGCCCTGCTTGGCCCGCTGGAGACACGCGAGGCCATCGCCGCGTGGCTGCGCCGCTCGCGGGCGGTGCGCTGCCAGCCGGAGCAGGTTCTGGTGGCGGGCAGCGTGCAGCAGATGCTGGCCCTGTTGGCGCGGCTATTGATCGAGCCGGGACAGCAACTGCTGGTCGAGGATCCCAGCTATGTCGGCTTCCACGCGGCGTTTCTGGCGGAGGGCGCGGTACTGGCAGGCATGCCGGTAGACGAGCACGGCCTGCGGGTGGAGGCGCTGCCCGCGCATGAGCGTGGGATGGATGGGGCGGCGCCACGACTGGCGATTGTCACGCCGTCGCACCAGTATCCCACCGGGGTAACGCTCACGCTGGAGCGGCGGGTGGCGCTGCTGGAATGGGCGCGGCGGGCGGGCGTGGTGCTGGTCGAGGATGACTACGACGGCGATCTGCGGCTCGAAGGGCAGCCGCTCGAAGCGCTGCGCGGGCTGGACGACCGCGACGAGGTGATCTACCTCGGCACCTTCGCCAAGGCGCTCTATCCCGCCGTGCGCCTGGGTTTCGCCGTCCTGCCACACTGGCTGATCGAGCCGGTGGCTCGCGCCCGCGCCGCCAGTGACCGGCATCCCGCCTGGCGCGACGCGATGGCCGTCGCCCGCTTCATCGAGGCGGGCGAGCTGGAACGTCATCTTGCTCGCATGCGGCGGCTCTATCGCGGGCGACGCGACGCCCTGACCGCCGCGCTGCGCGAGCATCTGGACGACCTCATCACTATTGGCCCGGCGGATGCGGGCATCCACCTGCTGGCGCGGCTGCCCAACGGCGTGGACGATGTCGCGCTGGTGGATGCGGCACAGCGGCACAGTATCGCCTGCATGCCCCTCAGCCCACACTACCAGGGGAGCGCGCGGCCCGGTCTGCTGCTGGGATTCGGCGGCATGTCCGAGGCGCGATTGGCCGAGGGTGTGCGTCGGCTTGCGCCGCTGGTGCGGGAGGCGGTCGCCACGGCGGAGGGCGCCCACGCGCTATAATGCAAAAACAGCGCAGAGCGCGCCGGGCGTATACGGGGAGAGAGATGCCGCATGGATGTTCGACCAGAGCGGAACGAGCAGGAACAGCCGGAGTCCGCGAACAATCCGTGGAATAGCGAGTGGGGGACGATTCTGCCACCGCCGCCGGAGCATGCCTCGCCCGACGCGCCTTCGACACCGGCTCAAACCGCGCAGCCCGCGCAATCGGGCGGCCCGCCAGCGCGACACCTGGCCTCATACGTCCCTTACATCGCCGAGCAGCGCGTCGCGGAGCAGCAGCAACAGCAGGCCAACCTGTCCCAGACACAGACACAGACGCCAGCGGACGCACGGGCAACGGTCGGGAGGAAGGATGCGGCGGGGTGCGCGTCGGGGGCGGCCATCCTGGCGGTGCTCTCGAAGCTGGCGGTGGCGGGCAAGGTGCTGCTGCCGTTCCTGAGCGCCCTCGCCAGCCTCGCCGCCTACGCATGGCTCTTCGGCTGGCAGTTCGGTCTGGGGATTCTCATCCTGCTCTTCGCACACGAGATGGGCCACTACGTCATTATCCGCGCCAAGGGGCTCCCGGCAAGCTGGCCCGTCTTCATCCCGCTGCTGGGCGCGTATGTCATGATGCGGCGCATGCCGACCAACGTGCGCGACGAGGCGGAGATCGCCATCGCGGGACCGTTCGCGGGGGCGATGGCCAGCGCGCTCTGTTTCTGGCTCTATCACGTGACAGGGCTGACGGTGCTGCTGCCGCTGGCTTATTTCAGCTTCCTGATCAACCTGCTGAACCTGATACCAGTCTCGCCGCTGGATGGCGGGCGCATCGTCGGAGCCATCTCGCGCTGGATCTGGCCGATTGGCCTGGTCATGCTGGGCATCGCCTTCCTCTACACCCACAGCATCCTGCTGATCATCCTGCTCTGGCTCGGCTTTCTGGAGACAATCAGCCGCTTCCGCATGGCGGCGGTTGCTGGCTTCTACTACCGGATTCCGCTGCTCTCGCGCGCGTACATCACCATCTTCTACTTTGGGCTGGCCGCCGCCCTGGCCATCGGCATGTTCGCCACCGAGGGGCTGATGGTCGCCCAGGCGGGCCAGCCACTCTTCGGGGGTTAACTGGTAAAGGTGTTTGTCGTGAGATCGAAGCCAAACGACACTGTCTTGTCCGATTTGATGCGGAGCACATTGCCTGTGATCCCAGTAATGCCAATGTAGGTGGATTGATCTGGCGCATCGAAAATCCCCACCAGTTGGTAGCCATTGGCGTTGGAGAACGTCAAGACACGCACGGCGCCAACGCCAGCCGCCACATTCGCCGTATCTGACCCAGTATAGACAAACTCCCACGTGCCATTGACTGGGCCACGATACATATCCTGCACCCGGAAATTCGTGACTTTGGCTTGGCCGTCATAGTAAATGATACCTGCGGTGAAAGTGGGTGTAGAAACCGATACAAGCGTTGCATAGGGTGGTTTGATGGGATGGGGATTCTGGGCGCGCGCAGCCGCCAGCGTCGCATCGCCCTGTGCAAGCAGGGTTGCCTTGGCAGGCGGCAGTTGGGGCGCTGAGTCTCCCAGAACACCTAGCCGAGAAGTCTGGCTGATGCCAACAAACGTGATAGCGATGAGTAGGACGACTGCTGCCGCGATGAGCGCTACGAAGTGTCGGCCTGTCTGAGGTGTTCGGTGGTCTGTCCATCTCTTGTTTGTTTGTGGCATCCTATTGCTCCTTATATGATATGCAGGTCGAATGGACGGTCCCTTATCAATGGTTTGGGCAGTTGGTCAGGTCTGGCTGTACTTCGCAATGGATTTCCAGCGAGTAGGGCATGGAGGCGTTTACCCCGGCTGCGCTCAAAGCATTGGATAAGTCAGTCCATGCCTGACTCGCGGTCAGTTGTGTCGGGTGGAAATCGTTCTCATCCCAGGGTCCCTCGAAGGACATCGACATCTGATAATGCGTTGCGTAGAGGCTGATATTGGCCCACTGACCTGGGTTGTCGGGACTGGTCGTGTAAATCTCTGGCGCGACAAAGGATGGCGGAGCGCCCCAACTGTACCTGTAGTAGTCATACTGATAATAGCCGTAGCTGCACGCCTTACCCTTGCCACTAGTATACGAATCGGGACAGCCAATGGCATCACTGTAATTAACATATGGGGCAGGATCAATCGAAGAGTAGCCACTTATCCAGGCAGTGCCTTGATCGCTGGTGACTTGGCCATGCGGGTAATTCCAGGCTTCGAGATCGTTTGCGCCCCAGACCCTCACCTGACCGTTGAGGCTTGCGTCATCGCCGATGACCGCTTGTGTCACCTGCGCCCAATCTTTACCGAGCGCTGTATAGGTTGCGTTGGAGTATGAAGGATCAGAATCACTTGTACCGACAGCGAGCGTCAATACCGTAGTTGAACTACATTCCTAGTATCCCTCGGAGAAGTAATAGGCGATATTCTCTATTTGACTGTTTGTCAACGATTGCCCTTGGGTAGTCGTCACTCCTGTACCCGAAGAATTTTGTACGCCAAAGTCTAGCACGACCAAGCTAGTGTGGAGTGGCGAGAAACCAGCATCAAAGCGACCTTGGTTGCAATCGAGTGTATGTACGGTGTTTGTGTCGCTTGTCATAATGTAAAAACTCCAGTCAGTAGGAGGCTTAGCTGGCGTAGCAAGTGCGATAGAAGTTACGGGAAACAATACCAGATTGACTGTCAAGAGATACATCCCAGCGCCAAGAATGTATTGAGTCCGGTATTGGGCTCTCCCGCAGATTTGGTGAAGCCCGCTTGGTGAACGCGAGACTGCATCTGGTGGGAGTGGCAAACCTCAGCAGTAACGCTTGCTTTTGAGACGCGTCGGGATGAGCGCTGCTGTTCTACCAAGCAGCCATCACCAAAAGTGCGGGAGAGCCCGGTATTGTCTGTACTTTGAGGAGGGTTTGCTGAGAGGGAGGGCAGGGCCTCTCTGGTAGACTGGTTGTGAATCAAGCATCCAGCAGCAGAGAGGAGCTCCCATGACCCACTACCAGGTTACCCTTGATGCGCAAAGCTTGCAACGGCTCTGTAGCGGCGACAAAGACAACCAATTAGGCCAGCTCTTGGAGGCGGTGTTGAATCAGGTCCTGGACGCACAGATCACGGAGCAGCGGCAGGCGGAGCCGTATGCGCGGACCGAGCAGCGGCAGGGCTACCGCAATGGCTACAAGCCGCGGCGCCTGACGACGCGCGTGGGTCGGTTGACGCTGCGCGTGCCGCAGGTGCGTGCAGGCGTCTTCTCGACCGAGCTCTTCACCCGCGACCAGCGCAGCGAACAAGCCTTGATCCTGACATCCTGACGCTCATGGAGATGGTCGTCAACGGCGTCTCCACCCGTAAAGTCGCCCGCATCACGGAAGAGTTGTGCGGGACCGGCTTTGCCAAGTCGACGGTCTCCGCCCTGTGCAAAGGGCTGGATCCCTTGGTGCAGGCGTGGAACGAGCGCACCTTGAGCGAACAGCGCTTCCCGTTTGTGCTCGTCGATGCGCTCGTGCTCAAGGTCCGTGAGGGAGGGCGGGTCCGTGCGCTCCGTGCGCTCCGTGCGCTCCGTGCGCTCCGTGCGCTCCGTGCGCTCCGTGCGCTCCGTGCGCTCCGTGCGCTCCGTGCGCTCGTGGCGGTTGGCGTCAACGAGCTCGGCTACCGGGAGATTCTGGGGCTGCAGCTGGGCGACAGCGAGTCGGAGCGCAGCTGGATGGCGTTCTTCACCTGGCTCAAAGGGCGTGGCCTCGCAGACGTCGATCTGGTCGTCTCTGACCACCATGGAGGGCTCGTCAATGCTGTACGGGTCCAGTTTCAAGGAGCCACCTGGCAGCGATGCCAGACCCACCTCTCCGCCAATGTTGCCGACGCGACCCCGAAGGCGCTGCACGACGAGGTGCAGGGACGGCTGCATGCCATCTTCGATGCACCCGATCCCGAGACCGCCCGCACCCTGCTTGCCCAGTTCGCGGCCGACTGTGAGCAGACTGCCCCTGCTGCCGTGGCCACCCGCGAACGAGGCTTCGACGACGCCACGGCGGTCTTGGCATTGCCCCTCCACTATCGTCGCAGGCTCCGCACGACCAATGGCGTGGAGCGGCTCAATGAAGAGCTCCGGCGGCGTGAGCGCGTCATCCGCATCTTCCCCAACCGGGACTCAGTCGTGCGCTTGTTAGGCGCACTGCTCCTCGAGCAGGACGAGGCGTGGACAACTGGACACCGCTACTTTGAGATGACCACTATTGGCAGTGGCGTGCGAGCCAAGCAAACCTAGACCAGGAACAGGAGGCTACCCTTCCACACACCGCGTAACCCAATCCGTCTACCTAACCAACCAAAGTACAGCTACTTTCGGACTTGACCCAAGAATGATAGCAAGTGTGAGCTTTGTTGCCCAAAAACCAACCGCTGCAAACGAATTTCTGAAAGAGGATCGCGCTGTACCAGATTCTTGCATGGTGTACTCCTTGCTAATGACGCTGCCCTCTGGCTTTGTACAAGCTGCGCTAAATGGCTCGCGCTTCTCCTCTTACGCAAACAAGACCAGGGGTTCCCACGCAAACAAGACCAAGGGTTCCTACGCAAACAAGACCAGGGGTTCCTACGCAAAGACAGCAGAGTGGCGCTGGTTTGTCAAGACTCAATGTAAGACTCGAAGATGGTGACCATCAATCGAATCTGAAAATATTGATGGTAGTCAACCAAGAAAGTCCTCGAACCAGAGTATTGACAGGTGAAGCGACTAGTCGCCAGTGGCTAACTCGCGCTCGCGATCTTGCCCGCGCGGAGCATTGCCAGGAAGCGCCGCCGCTGCCGCAGATACAGAGAGAAGTCGGCCCAGCTGAGGAAGCCCGCCGTGGCGAAACCGTGGGCAATCGTCGCCGCGAGGATGGAGCGTCTGCCACGTCTGCCGAGCGGCCACTGGTAGAGCGCGCCAAAGATTGCTCCGGCGAAGGTGACGCCCGCAATCGAACGCCAGCTCCACTTGCCCAGGCGATGATACGCGCCAAAGACCGCTGTCGTCGCCGCCCAGCCCAGCAGGCCAGCCATCTTGCCGAGACGTGGCACATGCGCCAGCCCACGCACCGCCAGATCCTGCACCGTGCCGCGCCAGAAAAGCTCTTCGCCGGGCGCGTTGATGGCGAAGTAGAAGAGCGTCTGCGTCAGTTGATCGGCGTCGGTGGGCAGGCGATAGCCCGGCGCGACCCAGCCGCGAAACGCGGCAGCCAGCCCCGCTAGCGGCATGCCGACGGCGACGCCAAGCAGCAGTTCGCGTCGCCAGCCATCGGCGGTAATGCCGATGCCCTCTGGACCCTGGCCCGAGAGCCAGGCATAGAGGCCCGCGCCCGCGAAGAATGGCAGCACTCGCCCGGCGGTATCCTTCCAGGCCCAGTTCCAGGTGTCGCGCACGGTATTGCGGGGGATGCTCGCGTCGAAGCGCGCCAGCCACTCCGCCTCGTGCGCCGCTATGTCTGAAACGGCGGACGTTGTGGCGGAGGTCATGTCATCGTGTTCAATCGGCGCTTCGGGCGTGTTCTCTACAGCATTGTCAAGCGAATTATCCGGCATGTTGTCCGGGGTATCGTCCGAGGAGCGATCAGCGGTTGCGTCTGTTGTCATATGCTCAACGTGTCCATTCAGGGTAGCCAAACGCGGTTATGTGTCTGCCATGTTCTCTGGCGCTCTCTGATGATTGTACGCGATGACGCCAACGTGAGATGTCAACGCACGTCTTTTGGTAGGTTTGTGTGCTATTTAGCGGACAAGACTTGCGCGACGCGATACAATAGCACCACACGACTCCAGCCTGCCTCGCCTGACATCGAGACAAATCGGCGAATCGTGAGCGAACAGTGTGCGTCACCAGGCACGGTGTGGTGGGTGTTCGCGGGGGGGTTAGATACTCATGCAGTGTCCGCAATGTGGAATGATAAACGCGCCGGGCCAGGACATATGCGCCCGATGTGGCAGCCCTCTGTTTCCCACGCGCCCAGAGTACGGCGGCCAGAATGAGGGCCAAAACTGGTCGGGATATCCCGCCGGGGAGAATGAGCCGGTGGACGGGGTCTGGCGCGAAGAGTGGCCCGCGCTCGGCGGGACGCCCGCACAGGCGCCGCTGCCACCCTGGCTTGCGTCGGGCGGCAGCGGCAATCCACCGTCGTCGCAGATGCCCTCTGGCCCATTCGCCCCCGCCCAGCAGAACAACGGCTGGAATGCTCCCCCCGCCTCGGGACCATTCGGCGCAGAGTACCCCTCACAGTATGCGCAGCAAAGACCACAGCAATACACGCCGCAGCCGCCCTCGCAGTATCCCTCGTACTACGGGGTAGACTCACAGCAGATCAATCAACGTGGCGCGCCACAGCCACAGCAGCAGATGCCACCGATGTACATGGTGAACCCGCCTGACGTCTATCCCCCAGACACGGCGCTCGCTCCCTATGGGCTACCGCAGAATAATGCGCTCTCGGCCCCGGCGCCCGCAGCCCCACCGCTCGCGCTTACGCCCGCACTCAGCCCGGGCACGGCGCTCAAGAACGGCCGCTATCGTATCATCCAACGGTTCTCTGGAGGGTCAACGGGCAGTGACACCGAGCCACCACTGATGGTCGCCACCGATACCGAGCTGCCCAACGAGCGCGTCCTCGTCCAGGAGCTGCCGCTGACGTCGCTGCATCCTGAAGACGCCGAGTATGTGCGGCATGGTGTCATCGAGCGGCTGGATAGTATTTCCCAGATGCCCGGCATCGCGCATCTGCGGGATAGCTTCGTGGAACAACGCCGCTGCTTTCTGGTCTTTGAGCTGCCATCTGGGGACCGCCTGCTCGACCGTCTCCGGCGCGCGCATGGGCCGCTGCCCGAAACCACCGTTATCGGCATCGTGCTACAGATACTCGATATCCTCTCCGCGCTGGAGCGTAGCCCGTTGCCAATCATTCACGGCAACATCTCACCGGCGCATATCGTGCTGCGGCCCGGTGGCCAGGCGGTGCTGGTCGGTTTCTCACCGACACTGCTGATCTATCCAACGGGACAGGTGGCAAACGGACCAGCAGGCGCGCTGAGCGCCTACTCCGCGCCAGAGCAGGCGCGTGGCACGGCCGACACCCGCTCCGATCTCTACGCCACCTGCGCGGTGATGCATCATGCGGTCACAGGAGCCGAGCCGGTCGGGCGCATGTTCCCGTTGGCGCGTCACGCCAATCCGGCGGTCTCCCTGGAATTAGAGGATATTCTTGGGCAGGGTCTGCGCCCTTCGCCGAGCCAGCGTTACCAATCCCCCGGAGCGCTCCGCGAGGTGCTGGCGCCGCTGGCGTCTGGCAAGCGCCTGACACACGTTGACGAAGAACTGGACCCGGATAGCCCAACGGGGCTGCGGCTGGTGCGCGACGCGCAGGGGCGGCTGATTGGCCCGCGACAACGCATGACGCAGAATCCGCTCTTCTTCGTCGCCATCGTCCTGGTACTGGTAGCAATGCTCGGTGGCGGTGCTTTCTATGCGCTGCGACCCCGTTCATCCACGCCAACCACCTCCCCACAGTCGCTCACCAGCGCCTTTGCGTCATACTATCAGTCCAGTGGAATCGGCCTGAGCGGCGGAGAGTTCGTCTTCGATTCCCAACAACCTGACTATGCTCAGAAACAGGCAGGCGCGCTGGCCCTGGGATCAGGTGATCTCAAAGGCGCGCTCGCGGCCTATCAGCAGGCGGTTACGAGCCAGCCCAATGATGTTGAGGCGCTCATCTACGCCGCCGACTTGCAGATTCTGGTGGACAAAGATCCGTATGTGACGGTGATCGCTGGCGTGGCGTTCGGGTCAGACGATGACGGTGACGGCGCCGATTCCGAGGACTTCAATACCGCGCGCTACGAGCTACAGGGCATTTATCTGGCGCAGCAGCGTTTCAACCAGTCAACCACGTCGCCGGAACATGTGCGGCTGCGTGTGCTGATCCTCAATTCCGGCAAAGAGCCATCGGATGCGCAGCTCGCCTCGACGCTGATGCTCGATCAAATCCATAAGGGCAACGTCCAGAATATCGTCGGCATTATCGGCTGGCCAGAGTCGAATCAGAGCCGTCTGGCAATGGCGGCGCTGGGCGCATCCGGCCTTCCCCTGATCTCGCCGACGGCCAGCGCCAATAACCTCGAAGATACCGCGGGTAATTTCTACAGTCTCGTGCCATCCGATTCGCAACAGTCGGGTGACCTGGCCGATGCCGCCGTCAAAAGCCTGAAGGCGCATCGTATTCTGGTGGCCTATGATCCCAGCGACCAGGAGAATAGCGACGTTGCGACCTATTTCAGCAATTATGTCATTCAGAACTACGGCGCAACGACGACGATTCTTGGGCGCGTTCCCTACGACGGCGCATCCGTCCAGGATGTCGGCACGTTCCAGCAGGTTGCCGCGACAGCCCTGGCGCAGAACGCGGATCTCATCTATCTGGTGGGCAACCAGAACGCCTCGATATTTCTGGCGAATGCGGTCGCGCAACAGGCGACGCAAACCAATCGCATCCCACCCCATATTCTCGTTGGCACGCAGACCCTGATGTCGTCCTACTTTGGGGTTGGCGACGATCCAGGGGCGGCGGCGGCGCGCGCCAACCCCGACCCGCTCGGCCTGATCTACGTTGCGACCCTTGCCAGCGTCGACCATTGGCAGATGCTCAATATGGCTCCGCCAGATGTGCGCGCGTTCAGCGACGGCTTTGGGACATTATTCAAGAGTTTCTGGGGCGCGGGCGGTTTGTCATTGCCCGGCTCGCTGGCCATCCTGTCGTACGACGCGACCAACCTGCTGCTGGTGGCTGTGGAAAAGAACCTGCAGATGGCGCAAAGTGACGTAGTCATTCCCACCGTGCAGGAGATCACCGTGGCGATCCGGGAGTTCACCAACCAGCAACCATTTATGGGCCTGGGCGGATCCGTCGGATTCAGTAACACGAATCACCAGCCCAACAAGGCGCTGGGCATCTACGAGTTGTTACCCATTCCGAACGCGCCGAAGAACGCCCCTGTCGTGCAGCTTCAGCTTACCATGGTTGTGGGCGGTAAAGCGCTCTTCTGCGGCCACGCAACAAACTGCACCCCCTACTGAGATACCGTAGGAGTGATTCGATACGGCTTTAGCGTGTGGGGGCTTTCGTCGCCACGTGGACCGCCACGACGCCGCCGAGCAGATAGTAGTAGCGGACGTCGCTCCAGCCCGCCGCTTCGATGACGCGCTTGAGCGCGGGCGCATTGGGGAAGGCGGTTACCGAGGTGGGCAGGTAGCTGTAGGCGTCGAAGGCGCGCCCGATCAGGCTGCCGAGAATTGGCACGAGCCGCCCGAAGTAGAAGTCGAAGAGGGCTGAGAATGCCGGGTTGCGCGGATGGCTGATCTCCAGGCAGGCCATACGTCCGCCGGGGCGCACCACCCGCAGCATCTCGCCAAAGCCCTGGTGCAGGTCGGCCATGTTGCGGACGACAAACGCCGAGCAGCAGGCGTCGAAGCTGTTATCGGGGAAGTCGAGATGCTCGCCGTCGCCCTGGCGCAGCTCCACCCGGTCAGATAGCCCCAGCCGTGTGATTTTCGCCCGTCCGCGATCCAGCATCTCAGGCGTAAAATCCACGCCGATGACGCGCGCGCTGGGTGCGCTGACGCGGGCCAGTTCAATCGCGAGATCGCCCGTTCCCGTGCCGATATCGAGGCCGGTCTCGTTCGGCCCGAGCGCGATATGCTGGACGGTGAACCGGCGCCAGCGGCCATCCAGACCAAGCGACATGATTCGGTTCATGGCGTCATAGACGCGGGCAATGCGCCCAAACATGCGGCGAACATAGACGGGTTTGCCGCCCGCCGCCTCGAAGCGCGCGCGCAACTCTGGCTTCGTTGCTCCCAGCGTCTGCCGTTCGTCCACGGGTCCTGCCTTATTTCTTCTCTACTCTAGCGGCTGCGGTCCACCACAAAATCCACCAGTTGTTCCAGCACATCGCGTTCGGGCGAGGATGGGAACTCCAGCAGCAAGGCGCGCGCCCGCCAGGAATACTGGCGAGCCAGCTCCATCGCCTCTTCGATGGCTGGGCTGGCCGCCACCCATGCCACGATGTCGCGTACCTCGTCGTCGGGGATTGTTTCGGCGCCCAGCGCCTGCCCAACCCGCTCGGTATGCCCGTTCTGCTGCTGCTGAAGCGCATAGATCAGCGGCAGCGTCACCAGCCCCTGGCGTAGATCGTTGCCTGCTGGCTTGCCAATGGACTCCTCGGTGCCAACGTAATCGAGCACGTCATCGATGATCTGGAAGGCAATGCCCAAGTCCAGTCCGAATTGCCCCAGCAATGCTATCTGCGTCTCGCTGCCACCACCGACAATCGCGCCCCCTTTGCAGCAGGCAGACATCAGGCAGGCAGTCTTGCGGCTGATGCGGTCGATGTAGTTCTCGACTGTGATGTTGGCCTGTCGCGCGGTCAGCAATTCGAGGATCGTGCCCTCGCAGACACTCGCCACCGTCTCGGAGAACAGCCGATCAACGCGGAAGTCCTCGACATCGGCGATCAGGCCCGCTGTCCGGGCAAACAGATAATCGCCCAGGAGGATCGCGACGCCATTGCCATAGCGGGCGTTGACGGTGGGCAGCCCGCGCCGGGTCATCGCGTGGTCGATGATGTCGTCGTGGACCAGCGTCGCCAGATGCACCATCTCGAAGGCGACGCTCATCGGCAGGAGTTTCTCGAAGTGATAGGTCAGCAGCTTGCCCGAGAGGAGCGTCAAAGCGGTGCGCAGTCGCTTGCCGGGAGACTTGAGCACATACGCGGATGCGGTGTTGAGCATTTCCAGCCCGGATGTTGCTCGTTGATGAAATGTCGAATCCACGACATCCAGGTCCGCCTCTATCCCAGCAAAGAGACGGCTCAACGTGGCCGCGTCGCTCATGGTTCCTCCCAGATGTGCGAGGTAATAGTCCGGTCTGCGCCATCGCCTCGCGTATGAAGCGGCTCGCAGGCACGCCACCTTTTATTGTAACACGGCGCGTCCAAGCCGCACATCTGCCAGCCAGTGCAATTGCCGGGCCAGCATGCAGCGTGCGTGCGTTAGCAGCCACTCGGCGCTCTGGTGGTATGTGGTCAGATAGACAGCAAAAGCTTCCTCCTGCATTGTGGAGGGAGTATTTTATAAGGTCCTATGAGCAATTATTCGGTATCAATGACAGAGGCAGATGGCGCATCTGATGGATTGGCAAGGTATCGGAGTGACCCTCCCACCTCCGCGCCAAACCACCACTCGGCACCGCTTGGAGCAGTTACCCGATGCATGATCGCAGTAATCTCAAAATCAGGCTCTTCCCGTAAGATCACTTGCTGCCCTTCGATGAAGTTGGCCAATTTATCCACAGGAGCTACGTAGTAGCCCTTGCCAAATGGCGGATATTCTTCATCCGGCCACAAGGTTGTCGTAATCACCCGAAAACTCATTTGAGCATCACCACCTGGCTTCATATATCGTTGGAGGGATCGAGCTCGGCGATATCTTCTTGCAGGAAGAGGTTCTCGAAGGGGAGTGTCTCGACGAAATCGACGATCTCGCGATACTCGCGCCAGGTGAGGCGGCGGCTCAGCTCAGGGTCGTTGAATGCTTTGTAGGCAGGGAAATACTGGTCCATGACGCTGAGGCCGATATCGGAGCCAAGCTCGTCGGCGAGCCACTGCAACACCGCTTTGCTGCCCGCGTGATCGTGTGGCATCACCAGATGGCGCACGATCAGCCCACGCACCGCGATTCCGTGCTCATCCACCTCCAGCCCGCCCACCTGGCGATACATCTCCTTGAGGGCGGCGCGGTTATACTCAACGTAGTGGTGCATCTTGGAGGTGCGGAGCGCGTTGCGGTTGTCGGAGTATTTGGCGTCGGGCAGGTAGATGTCTATCACGCCATCCAGCAATTTGAGCGTGTGCAGATGCTCATAGCCCGCGCAGTTGTAGACCATCGGGATGTGCAGTCCCCGGTCCGAGGCGATCACCAGCGCCTTGAGGAGCTGCGGCACGAAGTGCGTCGGCGTGACCAGGTCGATATTGTGGCAGCCCTTGCGCTGGAGCGAGAGCATCATCTCGGCCAGCCGCTCTGGCCCGACACGCAGCCCGTTGCCCTGCTGGCTGAGCCAGAAGTTCTGGCAGTAGGAGCAGCGCGCCTGGCAGCCACCGAAGAAGATGGTGCCCGCGCCGCCGGTCCCGCTGATGGGCGGCTCCTCGCGCCGATGCACGTTCCACGAACCGACGATGATATCGGTGGTGGAGTGGCACGCGCCCCAGCGACCCGCCGTGCGGTCTATCGGGCAGTTCTGCGGGCAGACGGTGCAGCCGCGCAACAGTTCCCATGCCGCCTCGGCGCGCTGGGCCAGCTCGCCCGTCTCGTGCAGCTTCAAGTAGCCTGGGTAGCGGGCTGTGTTGGGTATGGTGGTCATGCGCCTCACTCGCAAGGTGTGTTCTATTGCGCCACGGCGGCTGCCAGTGGCTCGGCGTACATACGTGCGGAAAGTATACCGCATCGCAGGATTTTGCGGAGCGACCAGCGCGTACCCAACACCTCAATGATCCGCCCGCGGTCATTCTCCGAGACGTTGCGCAGGCGGCGCAGGCTGACGTCCTTCACCTCGCGAAGCTGCGCCAGCGGCGGCGCGTCGGCCAGTGTAATCGCGGCGGTAGGGTCTGGCCTCGCGTTGAGTATGACGAGATAGCCCGCCTGCGCCGTGGCAGCCTGGTGCAGCAGCGCATTGGGCGGCAGCCCTTCGCGCGTGGGAAGATTGCGTCGTTCCAAGGGGATGCGCTCGCCCAGTTCGAGCAGGTCATCCAGCGCCCACTCCAGCAGCGCCAGCAGCCAGTCGAGGTCTTCGTTGCTCACGGGATCGTTATCCGGCCCGAAGAAAGCGTCCGCCTGATACGGTAGTGGCCCCGCAACCTCTTGCGTCTCCATGAGCTGCACGCGAAACGGCCCCGTCACGATGGGAGTCTCTTCATCGTGGGAGCGCAGCCAGTCGTAGTAGGCGGGGATGCTCTGTTCGAGGTGGGAAACCGCCACCCACACGTCTGGTCCGATGGCAAAGCAGCCGGGCAGGTCAAGCAGTTGCGCGCGGCACGCCCCAGACGCCAGGATCTCGACATAGGCGTCATGCTCACCATGCTCGCGTCGCTGGCTCATGGCTTGCCCCCTGGTGTTTTGCCGCGCCTCGTCGACATTGCCCAGCCGTCTCGTCACAACTGGTAGCGCAATGTATTGTAGCATGGCTGAATCGTGTTCTGCGTGCGCTGCAGAAGGTTATGGTCGCCATAAAGCGCGCCTGGCCCCTGTGCTAAGCACGGTAACCTGACTATGCTCCAGAACATCCAGCGTTTTACGATAGCAACTCAGAGCCGATTCACGCTCCCCGATTGCGGCATACTCGTCGCCAAGGGCGGTATATGCCTGAGCCTTGATGGCAACATCGTCGAGCGCGTACCCCAGGTGTATCACATCTTCAAGCGGGGCAATCCGCTCCACGTTCGCGCCACTCAGCCGGTTGTAGTGGATGCGCGCGAGCTGAGCCAGCCCCTGGCCGGGTTGATCGTCATTCTCGCTCGCCAGGCGCTCGGCCGTCTCCAGATGGGCGCGACTAAGCGCCAGGAAGGCGTCGCGATCCGTGCCGGGGCTGAGTTTTTCAGCCCAGTCTAGCGCGACCTCCGCAATGAAACCCTCCAGGCGCTCTCGCGAGACGATTGTCGCTTCCTTGATGTAGTCATCGTAGATGCCCAGCAGATGGCGCAAGGCACGTTCATATTCTCCGAGGGTGCGATAGAGGTGAGCCTGAACCCACTCGGAGGTCGCACTCTCGAACTGACCGTTGGGGACTCCTGGCGTGAGGGCGCGCGCCTCCGCCAGATGGAGTTTGGCGAGGTCGGGCTGAGCGGTGAAGTAGGCGAATGTGGCTAGTTGCGCATGCGTGTGGAGACGGGCGGGGGGATCATCCACGCCGAGCGCTCCATACTGGGCGTCGAGCTGGCCGAGAGAGTCCCGGCAGTCTTCGATGGCGTCAATGAACTTCAATAGTGCGCGATTGAATGACGCGCGCAGTGAGAGCAGCTCCAGTTCCGCGGCAATATCTTCCAGTTGTATCGCCAGAGCTATCGCGCGATCAATCCAGTAGAGCGCCTCATCATACCAATTCTTTGCCGCCGCGCCGGTGGCCAGAATGAAATAGAGATGCATCCGCTGGCGGCGGGACATGCGCGCTTTGACCGAAGGCATCGCGAGCGCAATAGCCTGCAGGTAGCCATCCAGACGACCTCTGCCGCGCCAGACGGCCGTATAGGCGGCGACGAGGACACCAGCGATGTCGGACGAGTAGCCGTACGAGGCCTTCCATGCCTCATCATCAGGGGCATGCAACGAACTACTGAACAGATGCATGCTGATGGCTCTCCTTATAGCACTGGAACCACTATCAATAGCATCGTTTTCGGCACAATCCTCGACAAAACCTGCCGACTGGCTACAGCTTCAGCATGCCTTATTTTTATGCATGAAGCAAGGCCAGGGAAAGGCCGAACAGTGGCCTTTCCCTGGCTGCGGAGTTATGGGCTGGCACTGGCTACTAACAGCCAGCAAATACTCCTCCGCACTGCGCGTACGGAGAAGGCGTGCCGTCAACCAGTTGACCAGATGGCGCCGTGGGGTGCGCATGCGCCGAAGCGGCCATTGGAACGCCAGATATCCCTATGCCCAGGATCAGGGCCAGCAGCGTGACGCACATCGCGCTCAGGATATAGCGTCGGAGCGCAGTGCTAGTGGGGGATACGACAACAGGCGTCGGGGGTGTATCATTGACCATAGGAGGTCGGCCTTTCTGCTCTCAAAACAGGCGTCCGCGCAAAACTGTGCGGGCGGGGATTGATGCTCCTGAGATAGGCCTGTGGCAGCCCTGGTGAAGCGGGGATGCTGTCGGCCTGTCTTTTTGCTACGGACTCTCGATGTGCATTGATGCCTCCTTCCCTTCGCGAACAGTGACTAAAGCAAGTACACCACGGGAGGGGCTGTGCACGAATGCAACAAATTCAGCGCGCCAAACCAATTTGAGATAAGATGCAGCATGGAAATGTTGCGGGAAGTATTTGGAGATGTAGAGGCGACATGGAACCCTTAGCACGTCCGGGGCGGCCAAGAAAAACCCCCGCATCTCCTCTCGGCATCCTCATTGTCGAGCGGATGGACATGCGGGAAATATCGGGGCCGACGCTCGCCAGGCGGCTCAACATCTCGCGGGCGACGCTCTGGCGATTCTTGAACGGCAAAGGGGAATCCAGCCGACGCATCACCGTTGAGTCATTGTGCCGCGCACTTGAACTCACCGGCGAGGAGCGAGCCGCGTTTGTGCGGGCGGGCGCGCGCTATGTGGGGAACGCCAGTCAGCGCGAGAATGACAACGCTGGGGCTGAGAAAACGTCCGGAGCGGTGGGTGACGGCACGTCAGATCACGACGGCTCGCCCCTGTTGAAGTTTGGCCGTTTCCTTGAAGCCTGTCTGCATACGAAGGGAGTATCGCAGTCCTGGCTGGCACGTCAACTCAAGGTAGCGCCCTCAACGATCTCACGTTTGACGCGGGGGAAGCTGGCGACAACGCATACCATCGATGTTGACTCTATATGCCGCACGCTTGCGCTAGACGTGATGGATCGGCGGGCGTTTCTCGCGCTGGCAGCGGAGGCCAGTCTGTTGTCCATCGTCTATCGGGGCGCTCCGGCGCAGTTGCATTTCCGCCCGCTAGAGCACTTCATCGGCCAGTCGTTCGCAGATGTTGAACGAGAAGTGGGTGAGTTACGCGAAAGCCGCAACCGAGGAGAGGTGGCAGAGAGTTTTCGGCGCGCCAAAGGACTGTTCGAGGCAATGTTCGATGCGCCAGTAGCAACAACGCGGGTCGCGCGATCACCAGAGTTCGCGCGCGCAAAGTTACAGGTGGGCTTCGAGTATTGCGAAGCGCAAGCGGCCTACCTGGGCTGGTATGTCCGCGTTCCTATGATGATCGAAACACTTTCGCGCATGGAGAGGGAGGTCATTTCCCAGTTCCCGACAATCGTGTTTGCCTCGGAACATGGCCATCTACTCAACCTGCGCGGCCCGTTGTACTACAAACGGCCCAATGCGTCGCTCATGCCCGACCGCTTCGGCGAGAGCATTCGCGAACTGACGCAGGCGCTCGATAATATGCGGTGGGATTATAGCGAACCCACCCTTCAGGTAGAGCTGCTGCGCAACCGTGCCCACGCGCACCTGTTACGCGGAGAGATAGGGGATATTCGGAAGTGGCAGGATGATCTGGAGATGGCTCGACGGGTCGCGAGCGGCATTCAAGGCCATGAGCGCGAGACCTTCCAGGCGCTGGTGGAGTATTCCTGGGGTGAGGGCTACAGACGTCTGGCAACCGAGCGTGATCGCTACTTGCCGGATCGAAAACACTACGCGAGCAAGGCGTTGAATGTGCTCCCAGCGGGCGTGGCGGTCTTTCACAGACACCACTACTGGGAAGGGTATGAGTTGTTGGCGCGCATCGCCGAAGCGCAGAGCCTCATGTTGTCCGATGCTGACGAGGCCCTGCGCCGGTTAGACGCTCTCCGGGCAACAGCGGATGTTTTCTATCCCTCACTGCTGGCAAAGATCGATCGCGCCACCGTGGTTGCGCTCCATCATATACAGGTAGGATTCCGCCAGTGACGGCGCATGCTGCGAAGCCTCGATGAGAACCTACTCTACCAGCGCGCGCCGCAGTTCCACAATCTGATCGCGCAGTTGGGCCGCCTTCTCGAACTCCAGCTCGCGCGAGGCGCGCTTCATCTGCGACTCCAGATCCTTGACGATGCGCATGATCTCGTCGCGGGGCATCGCCGCGATGGCCAGCCCACCGCCTGTATGTTCGCCCTGGGCCTCGGCGACGCGCAGCCGGTCGGAGAGCGAGCGCACATCTTTCTGGATGCCCACCGGCGTAATGCCGTGCTCTTCGTTATACTCCATCTGGATACGGCGGCGGCGATTCGTCTCGCCGATGGCGCGATGCATCGAATCGGTGACGCGGTCGGCGTACATGATGACGGACCCCTCGATATGCCGCGCCGCGCGCCCCACCGTCTGAATCAGTGAACCTTCCGACCGGAGGAACCCCTCTTTATCGGCGTCGAGAATCGCTACCAGCGAGACCTCAGGCAAATCGAGTCCCTCGCGCAGCAGATTGATTCCCACCACCACATCGTAGACGCCTAGCCGCAGGTCGCGCAGGATATCCACGCGCTGGATGGTGTCGATCTCCGAGTGGAGATAATGGACTTTGATGCCCATCTCTTGCAGGTAATCAGCCAGGTCTTCAGACATCTTCTTGGTGATCGTCGTCACCAGCACGCGCTGCCCCTTCTCGGTGCGCGCGCGAATCTCCGCCAGCAGGTCGTCGATCTGGCCCTCGGTCGGGCGGACGATGATCTCCGGGTCGAGGATACCGGTCGGGCGGATGATCTGCTGCGCGACCACCGCGCTATGCTCGTACTCGTATGGTCCAGGCGTGGCTGAGACGAAGACCGCCTGTGGCACATGGTCGAGGAACTCGTTCCAGGTGAGCGGGCGATTATCGAGCGCGGAGGGCAGGCGGAAACCGTAATCCACCAGCACCTGTTTGCGCGCGCGGTCGCCGTTGAACATCCCGCGAACCTGGGGCAGCGCGATATGCGACTCATCCACCACCAGCAGGAAGTCGTCGGGCATATAGTCCATCAGCGTCCAGGGCGGATCGCCGGGCTGGCGTCCCGCAAGGTGGCGCGAGTAGTTTTCGATGCCGGAACAGATGCCAGTCTCACGCAGCATCTCGATATCGAAATTGGTGCGCTGGCGTAGCCGCGCCGCCTCCAGCAGCTTACCTTCGCCATTCAGCTCCTTCAGCCGTACCGCCAGCTCTTCCTCGATATCGACGATGGCGCGGTTCAGACGGTCCTGCGTGGTGACCCAGTGTTTCGCCGGGTAGACATCCACGCGCGTGCGATTGCCTAGAATCTCGCCAGTGAGCGGATCGATCTCGACGATGCGCTCCACCTCGTCGCCAAAGAACTCGACGCGGATCGCCAGGTCTTCATACGACGGATAAATTTCGAGCACGTCACCACGCACCCGGAACTTGCCGCGCACGAAATTCTGGTCATTGCGTTCATACTGGATGTCGGTGAGATGGCGCAACACACGGTCGCGGCGGCGCTCCTGGCCCACCTTGAGCGTCAGCACGACTTCGCCATACTCTTCCGGTGACCCCAGGCCGTAGATGCACGAGACCGAGGCGACAATCAGCACGTCGCGCCGCTCGAAGAGGCTGCGCGTGGCGGAGAGCCGCAGCTTCTCGATCTCGTCGTTGACCTGACTTTCTTTCTCGACGTAGGTATCGGTGCGGGGGATATACGCCTCTGGCTGATAGTAGTCGTAATAGCTGACGAAATACTCGACGGCGTTGGCGGGAAAGAACTCTTTATATTCGGCGTAGAGCTGCGCCGCCAGCGTCTTGTTCGGCGCCAGCACCAGCGTCGGCTTCTTGACCCGCTCGACCACCTCTGCCACGGTAAAAGTCTTGCCGCTGCCGGTGACGCCGAGCAGCGTCTGGTAGCGGTTTTCCGCGCGCAACGAGCCCTCCAGCGCAGTGATGGCATCGGGCTGATCGCCAGTTGGCTGGAAGGGAGCAACGACCTGAAAATCAGTCATGAAGGGCACTCCAGTCGGTTCCATCCCGTTGTGTGATGATGATTGATACGCAGTTCGCCCGGTACTGGGCGCAATCAGGGCAATTCTCTTTATACAATTCTTTGTGGTGGAAACGGAAATGGAAACACAGGGTGTATCGAATCACGTGCGATAGACCCTCTCCTGTGGGGGGCTGGCGCGCGAGACGATTGCCTCGGAGCGCGCGTCAAGCGCGCAGAGCGCTAACGGCCCCGAGGGCGGAGTTGGGAAAGAGGTCGGATGGGGTAAACTACAGGCTGGGCTGCTTCTCCTGCGCGATCCTCTTCTGGAGCGCCTTCAGGTAGGATTCCGCGCTGTCGATATCGGCGTTGGCGTACTCCTCCAGGGTCTTTGGCAACTGACTGACGGAGTCGCGCCACTGGCCCACCATCTGTTCGAGGCCGTCGAGCGGGCCGATATGCACGTTGATCTTCGACAGATTATCCTTGGCCGACTGGAGCGCGTTGTAGAGCACATCGAGCGCGCCGCCTTCGATGGTGGTCAGCAGCCGTGAGAGCGGCAGCACGATAAACTTGACCGCCAGCCGGGTCAGTTCCGCCGTCGCGATGGCGCCATCAATCGTCAGACCCTCGATCTGAGAGAGTTCGTCCAGAATCGCTTTACGCCCGCTATCCACACCAGCGCTGAAAGCATCCTGTACTTCTGCCTGCGTGAACTCGCCCATCTTCTTGAGCGCGACTGGGGCCAGTTCGACACCCGCCACACAGGCGCCGACGCCTACCCCGGCGAGCAGCGCGCGGCGCGCGATCTTGCCACCCGATCCAGACTTCTTCTTGTCGGTCGGCGGGACCGTGGGCGCGGTGGCGCTTGGCGCCGTCATCTGGCTGTTCACTGGGGTTGTCTCGTACGGATTGCCTGCCTGTGTCACGTTGAACCTGCTCTCTGTTGCCGCTGTTGCTCTGTTGACAATAATACCATTGCGCGGTCGCTTCTCTAATACGGAGAAAGGCCGCCCAAAGTTTGTGAACCAATGCACCAATGTGTCTAATGCCGGAAATGGCGCTGACCAGTAAAGATCATCGCGATGCCCGATTTGTTCGCCGCCTTGATGACCTCGCCGTCGCGAATCGAGCCGCCCGGCTGAATGATCGCCGTCACCCCGGCTTTTGCCGCCATCTCCACGCTATCCGCGAACGGGAAAAACGCATCTGAGGCGAGCACACTACCACGCGCGCGGTCACTCGCGCGATCAACCGCGATGCGCACGCTATAGACACGATTCATCTGGCCAGCGCCCACGCCTACCACCGTCAGCTTGTGCGCCATCACAATCGCGTTCGATTTGACCTGCTGCACGACTTTCCAGGCAAAGAGCAGATCGGTCACCTCTTCCAGCGTCGGTTCACGTTCGGAGACGACCTTACGCGGGATATCGCTGTCGGAGATCATATCCGCCGACTGGATCAATAGCCCGCCGCTCACCCGCCGCACATCCAGTTGGTAGGGATCGTGCGCATACGGTCTTGACAAACTGCGGGCCAATCGGGGTGTCGGTGGTCAGCAGGCGCAGATTCTTCTTCGCCGCCAGACACCGCTAGCGCCTCGGGCGAATAGCCCGGCGCGATGATGGCCTCGTAGAAAATCTGGCTCAGCTCGCGCGCGGTCTCCTCATCAACCTCACGATTGAAGCCGAGTATACCACCATAGGCCGAGATGGGATCACCCGAATGGGCGCGGCGATAGCTCTCGACCAGCGAATCGTCACACGCCAGCCCACAGGGGTTGGTATGCTTCACCACCACAGCGGTCGGCGATTTGAAGCTGGCGACGGCATCTGAGCGCGGCGTCCAGATCGAGCAGGTTGTTGAAGCCAAGCTCTTTGCCCTGCAACTGCCGCGCCCCCGCAACTGATGGCGGAGTCGGGTGCGCCGCCGCGTTGTTTTCTCCGGTGTTATCTGTGGCGATACCCGCCGCGCTATCAGCGGATGCAGGGGCGCGCTCGTCCAGCCCGGCGGGCGTGCCACCCCAGCCATAGAGCGCCGCCTGCTGGTGGGGATTCTCGCCATATTTCAGCCGCATCAGCCGCGCAGGCCGAGGGTCAGCTTTTCGGGGAAGAGCTCGTCCGACGTCCCACGCCGCAGATATTCGGCGATGGCGGTGTCGTAGATCGCGGTATGCTGGAAGGCGATGGCGGCCAGCTTGCGGCGCGTCTCCGCGCTGGCGACTGCCCTGCGCCTGGATCTCTTCGAGGACGATATCGTAGTCCTCCGGCCGGACGATGACCGTGACCGACGGGAAGTTCTTGGCGGCCGCGCGTAGCAGCGTGACCCCGCCGACATCGATCTCTTCCAGCGCCGATCTCGAGCGTCACATCGGGCTGCGCGACGGTTCTGAAAGGGGTAGAGATTGCAGACCACCAGGTCAATGGGGGTGATGTGATGCTCCTCCAACTCGGCCATATGCGTATCGCGGTCGCGGCGCGCCAGGATGCCGCCATGCACCGCCGGATGCAGCGTCTTGACGCGCCCATCGAGGATTTCGGGAAAACCGGTGATCTCGGTGATCGAGTGGACGGGCAGGCTCGCCTCCGCCAGCGCATGCGCGGTGTTTCCCGTGGAATAGATTTCGACGTTCAGTGCGCTCAATCCCTGCGCGAACGCGACGACTCCCGTCTTATCGTCGACACTGATGATTGCGCGCATGCATCTTCTCCTTAATTTCCGGCAGGTTTGAGAGATCACAGCCCAGCCATCACCGCCTTGCAAATCGCCCGGAGCGTGGGGAAAACGCCCTCGCCAGTCACAGCGGCCGCAGGGAACGCGGGCACACGCCGCCGATTGAGATACCGTTCCAGTGTAGTCTCAGGAATGGCGTTGGGCAAGTCGCGTTTGTTCCACTGCATCACAAAGGGGAACGGGCCAGGTCATTGCCCATCCGCCGCATATTGGTTTCCAGCTCGATTAGGCTCTGGAAGTTCTCTTCCAGCTTTCTCCGCGGAAGAGTCGGCGACGTAGACGATGCCATCGGCCCCGCTCAGCACGGCGACGCGCGTGCGCTCATAGAGCACCTGGCCGGGACCGTGTAGAGGTGGAAGCGCACCCGGAAGCCATGGATGTCGCCCAGGTCGAGCGGCAGAAAGTCGAAGAAGAGCGTGCGCTCGTTTTCGGTGGCTATCGAGAGCAGATCCCCTCTGGCAGGCTGGGGCGCATGGGAGAAGATATATTGCAGATTGGTCGTCTTGCCGCAGTAGCCGGTGCCATAGTAGACGATTTTGCACTGGATCTCGCGGCTGGCAACATTGATGAGGGCCATGATCCGCCTAACGCCTAATCTCGGAAAAGGTAATCGATGGTATTCTCGACCGAGTTACGGAACTGGACATTGACGACCTGTTCCTTCGCCTCGGCGCTGCCCGAAAGAACGCGGTCGAGCACGCGGTCGAGCTCATCGGTAGCACGGCGCGCCAGCACCTTCACCAGCCCAACATGCGTCTGCTTGTCGAAGGCCACCACCAGCAGCCAGTGCTCGCGAATCAGGCTGGTGTAGATGCTCTCATGCACACCCTGTTGCAGAATCGCGCGGAAGTCGCGCTCGCCCAGAATCTCGGCCACCTGACGTGACGAGGAGAACGCGCCTGCCAGCAACGCCCCCAGCGCGATAATATCCCGTTCGCTGGACTGCTGTTGCGCCGCGATGACCTGCCCGCTCTTATCCAGCAGCAAGACATGGCTGGCGCTGCTCTCCTGAGCCAGCCTTTCCAGCAGGCGCGTAATGGCCTCTAGCTCGCCCGGCGAAACGACGATATTGGTGAGTTGCTCCATGCCGCCCTCCACAACGCGCACCTGCTTCGGCCAGTCGGCCATGCTGGCCCACCGACGCGGTCACTCCTGATCTCAGTAGATGGCGTCATTATACGGCCTGAATGCACGAACCGCTATAACGAAGTTGACTATTGTGCTGGCCCGGCGGCAAAATGATCCGCTGATGCCGGAAAAGTCGCTGGCGCTGGCTCACTCACCCACGGTCAGCTTTTTCCGGTATGGTGGGCTTACCAGTGGCAGATATTCCTGATGACGCCGGAGATAGGCCGCCACGTAGGGGCAGAGGGGGACCACTTCCAGCCCATCGGCGCGGGCGGCATCGAGCGCGGTGCGCGCCAGCATGCCCGCGATGCCACGGCCCTCCAGCACGGGCGGAACCTCTGTATGGTAGTAGGTGATGCGTTTGCCCTGGCGCTGGTAGGTGAGCACGGCAACCTCACCCTCGGCATGGACCTCGTACTGGTTTTCCGCCTCGTTATCAATCACCGAAATCGGCTCATTCTCGCTGCCCATGATGTATGCTCCCGCTTATTGCCTACTCCGCCTCGAACCCTGCCGTGCGGTGGGTACCGTCGCAGAACGGCTTTTTGTGCGACTGGCCGCAACGGCACAGCGCGACGCGACAATCTTCGCGCAGCAGCGTGCCGTCAGCCTTCACGATGCGCACCGGGCCGCGCAGATAGAGCGGGCCATCTGGCTGTGGCGAAACCGTTACCTCCTGGGCGACCTCTTCCTGTGGCCCGCCGTCGAGCCGCTCGAAATGGAGCGCGCCGCTGGGGCACTGCGCGACGACCCGCGCGATCTCGTCGGCGTCGGCGGCGTCAATTTTTATCCACGGACGCGCGGATGGCTGGAAGACCGCTGGCAACCCCTGCACGCAGCGATGCGAGTTGATGCAGACGCCTGGATTCCAGGAGACGGCTATCTTGTCGGTCCGATAGATCCGTAGATTCTTGTTGGGTTGCTGGGCCTGCCCTGTCTCCCCCGACGATGAAGCCATAGCGATGCTCCTTTCCGCTATCCGCTGGATGGCACCCGATGCGAGGATGTAAAAGCCTGCTATCCAACGTGCAATGCATTGTTTAAGGGCATTGTACCGCACTGGCTACGACCCCTGACCTCTCCCCCTGCCCCTCCCCTGAAAGGGAGGGGAGCCAGAATGCCAGACGCGCGGCTGATGGCACATATCCTGCACGCATTAAGTATCTCCTGTGGGAACGTACGCCCACAACAACGAATGGCGCCAGGATGAGCGACTTAGCACTGTTAAGGAGTGAAACATGGATAGCAATCGCGATATGTACAACAACCCTGGGCAGGTTCCTATTGCGCCAGGCACGGATGTCTACGACGCGAACGGCGACAAGGTCGGCACGGTGCGGCAGTACAATCCGCAGACGAGCTATCTGGTACTTGAGAAGGGAACGCTCTTCAAGAAGGACCTGTATGTTCCGGTGAGCGCGATTAACCGCACCACGAGGGACGGCATCCAGCTCAATCTGTTCAAGGACGACCTGAAGGCGGATCGCTTTACCGCGCCACCCACATCAGACGTCTCAGACATGGCCACCAATCGCACCATGGACGACGATCTGATGCCATAAGAGCGTCTGGTTCGCGGCCAATAGCGTGGGCGTCTCGCTCGCCGCGAGCGCGTCCGTGCATGGCGGCAACCCATAGTTTGCACCTGACTTCACAGGCCCTCGCCAGCGACGGCGAGGGCTTGTTCATGCCTCGTGCCTCACGATGAGTGGCGGCGAGAGATAGGCTTTCTGCCCTCGTCAGGCAGGAGCACCTCGGTGCGAATCGCCGTGACCTGCGGCAGCGCGCGCAGCCGCTGGACCAGTTCGATCATCTCGCCTGCCCGGTGGCGCGCAAAGTGCAACTCGATCATGGCGCCGCGCTCGCTCTCGACGACGGTGACTTTCCGTGGGACAAGCTGGAGTTCGCGGTAGATTAACCGAATCGGTTCCGACGGGTCGCTCTTGTCAGACGTTGGATTCACTCTGAGGCGAATACGGCTCTGCTGGTGATGTGGGAAGAGCCACGCCTCTACCGGGCGAAGCAGCTCCAGGACGGCCAGCGCCAGCACCGTCGCCCCGGCGGCCTCCACGAATAGCCCCAGGCCACTGGCCATCCCAACCGCCGCGATGGCCCAGACGGCGGCGGCGGTGGTCAGCCCGCGCACGATCTGTTTGTGCAGGAGAATGGCGCCCGCGCCGAGGAAGCCGATACCGGTGACGATCTGCGCGGCGATGCGCGAGGGATCGGTCCGGGCGTAGAGCACGCTGGTGAAGGCAACGAAGCCATAGGCGGAGAGGATGGTGAACAACGCCGAGCCCATCGAGACCAGCGCCAGCGTGCGCATACCCGCCGCGCGTGGCGAGCTGCTGCGGTATTCGCGTTCCAGGCCAACGATGAGGCCCAGCAACGCTGCAACGAACAGGCGGAACAGAAAATCACCCGCCGCGAGCGCTATCACCGCCGCACCCTCTAATTTCTATCCGTTGGCGCTGCCATCGTGGCGGTTTCCACCAGCCGGTGAGCCGCCAGATCGAGGCGGAAAGTATCCGTAAGCGTGGTGACATGGCCGCCGTTGCCATCGGTGGTGAAGAACTCGCCCAACAGGATATTTCCACTGATAGTAATACGCAGAAATCCAAACGCGGTATCGTTATACGCCACAAGGCGCACATCCTCGTCCGCTGGCAGCGTCATTCCCGGCGGCCGCGTCGCATCGAATGGCGGTCGCCTGCGTGGCGCGCGGCCCTTGCCGCACTTCTCCCACAGCGATTCTACCGGCCCATGGCCACCACCGCCAGCGACGATATAGGGCAACTCCCAGCCATCGGCATAATGATACGTCAGCCGCTGATAGAGATGCGCGTGGGCCGAGAAGACGGCGTCGGGGCGCTGGCCGCTTTCCTCGAACGCTTGCCGCAGCACCGTCGCGAGCGGGCGCGCGTATATCGCGTGCGATGGCCCAAGCGTCGGGTCGCCGCGCTGGGCGAAGTTGCTGGCGCCGGAGAAGGGGGGATAATGCAGCGCGAGCAGGATCGGCCGTGGCTGTTCGCGGCGGGCGTTGCGGCGCTTCATCGCGGCAAGCTGGTCCACCAGCCAGCGATACTGCGGCTGAGTCTCGGGCGACGCGGGGTTGTCGAGGATGCCGCCGTTCGCGATATTGCTGTAGAGCCCGAGAATATAGGCCTTTGGCGTCGAGAGTCGCCAGTAGGGGTAAGGCTGGCGCATCGCACACCGCCGGTCGGTCTGGTTGTCGAAGGTGCGCCCGCTGCGTTTGGAGCAGAAATTGAGCAGGAAGTGGTGTATCGCGGACGTGGATTGTTCGTGCGTATGCTTGCCGTCGTGGTTGCCCACGATGGCAAAGATACGGCGATTGTAGTTAGTGTAGGGCTGGTAAAACTGCGTGTTATACATCTCACACTGGTCGTTACGCTCCTCGTCCAGCGTGTTCTCGTCCTTATAGACCACATCACCCAGATGGTAGAGAAACGAGGCGGGCCGGATGGCCGGGTCTCCACAGCCGTCGGTTCCGGGGTCGCGCGCCTGCGCCACCATGAAGCGCGCCACGGATTGCTGGGGCACATGGTCATTGAAATTGCCAGTGCAGCCCACCATATGAAACGTCATCGCGCCCGCCGCCTTGATGCGCCGCGCCTCCCGGCGATGCACATCCCTGAGGCGCAGCGTATACGCCTTCAGACGGCCCGATGGCGGTGGGACCGGCAGGGGCGTCCAGAGGCCATTTTCCACGCATGGTGGCGTTGGTGTCGGGGTACCCACCTGATTCGCGCGCATATGCGTCTCCTTGTGGGCTTGAGGGGCATTTCACACTCTATGAGTTATTCTATTAGTTTATCATGTGGCGCCACAATGGGTGCGGCCAACGCAATCCGCATGCCAGCAAGGTGATCGTAGAGGGTCTGACCAGTGCGACTGAACAGCAGGCTCAAAACATAGACCGCGACGATCACCCAGACGAGGATCAGCCCCACGTCAATCCAGAGCGGCGGTGTCTGTGGATCGAAGGGCCAGCCGGGAATGCGCCACAGGCAGGCGTGTGTCAGCTCCCATGGGAGCAGCTTCAGCGCGTTGCGCCAGAGCGCGCGGAGGAAGCCAGCACGCACGCCGCTGGTTGTGGTGGCGCGCAACCGCAGCACGCGCTTGCCCCAGGTCGCCTGCCAGGGGGACGACTCGAAGATGGCGAAATAGAGCAGCACCGGCACGACCAGCAGCAGAAATGCGGTCGCCTCAGCGGAGTTCGGGTTGGCGAAGAGCGCGCGGAACCCTGGGCCAGCCGGCGTGCGGGCGATGACCACGCCGACGATCACCAGCACGACAAGATACGCGCTGATGACGATATAGTCCAAGGCAAACGCCAGCAGGCGCTTCCAGAACAGCGCGAGCGAATCGTGCATGCGTGTCTCCTTCATCCTCTTCATGCCTGTTCGGCGCATACGTCCATGTATATCTCTAATGTATATCTCATGCCAGATGTTTGGTAGCCTCGCGGCGGCTCAGCGGGCTGAGGCGTGTCTCGTGCTCGATCACATAGCGGCGGACGGCGTCTGGCTGTGTCTTGGCGTACTCGCGTAGCGCCCAGCCAATGGCCTTGCGGATGAAGAAGTCTTTGTCGTTCAGATTTGGCGCGATGCAGGCGAAAAGCAACTCCTCATCAGTCGTGGCCTTGAAGCTCAACTGGCAGAGAATCGCGGTGCGGCGCTTCCAGAGGTTGGCGTCGCGGCTCCAGGCCAGCATCGTCGCGCGCATCGGGTCGGGATAGAGCGCGAGCAGCGGGCCAACGCGGTGGGTCGCCAGGTCGTCCACGTAGTCCCACCACGCGCCAGTGACGATCATCTCCTCGTACATCGGCAGCGCGTCGAGCCGCTGATAGGCGGGGTAGCGGCGGTCGCCAGTCAGGCCGATGGCGACGTAGCGCTCCTCGCGGTAGCGGGCTTCGCGCCAGAGGACAAGCGCGGTCTCGCGCCACTCGTCGAAGCTGACGAGCGAGTGCGCGGCAAAGACGTTGCGGCAGACCTGGCGCAATGCTGGCGTCGTCACGCCCAGATAGGGCATCACCGACTTCATGTACGCCTGCATGGCTGGCGCTTTCGCGGGATCGGCCACCCGCGCCAGATCCTCACGGACGGCGGCGATCAGTTCGGTGTTTGCGGTATCAGCCATGCCAATCCCCCATGTTCGCGGCTGCCAGGAGCACGCCAATGTCATCGTGCAGCAATGTACTCACGAGGCGATATCACGTAGCACCATAGCTACAGTAACAAGCATCGCGTCAAGCTGGTTCCAGCGGGCGACTCCGACTCCTTCCAGGTCATCCTCAGCCGATTCGCTCCAGCAGCTTCATCAGCGCGGGATAGTCCACCTTAGCGTTGTGGCGGTGGTCCACCGGGATGCGCGGCACGACCCGGATGGCGTCGAGATGCGCCCAGGTCAGCGATTGCCGCAGCGTATCCAGCTCGCCGTCGTAGAGCGGGTACGCTGACTCGATCAATAGCAGCCGCTGCCCCCGCCAGGCCACCATAGCGCTCCGACGAACCGCTGGATGCGCCGAGACCGCCGCCTCGACGGCAAAAGGATAGACCGTGCCGCGCGCGTCTTCGATGCGGGCAAAGCAGCGCCCCAGCAGCCAGAGACGCCCATGCGCGTCCAGATAGCCCGCGTCGCCCGTCCGGTGCCAGATCGTCTCGCCGACGCGAATCTTCGTCTCGGCATCACCAACCCCGCCGACATACCCCGCGCCGATGTGCGCGCCGCTGACCACGATCTCGCCCGGCTGGCTCACTGGCAGCGATGCGCGCTCGAAATCGTCGGGCGCGTAGGGGCCGAGTGGCGTTCCCCAGCGGTCGGGCAGGATGCGCAGGGCAATCTCAGGGACCGGCATGCCCGCCAGCAGGCCCGCGCCGGACTGCATTGCCGCGCCATCCCCCGGCAGAAAGTCGTCGCGGGCGATGTGCGCGATGGGTTCGGCCTCGGTCGAGCCGTAGATGGCGATGATACGCGCCTGGGGCGCACAGGCGTGCAGGGCATCGAGCAGACGCGGGAAGACCGGCGCGCCACCGGTATAGACGGCCTCTAGCGAGGGGAGTGTGATGTGCTGCCGCTGGCAGTATGCCGCGATGCGCTCCCAGAAGGCGGGCGAGGCTCCGGCACGGCGCGGCTGGTAGCGCAGGATATCGGCCACCACTGGCGCGGGATCTATCGCGCTTGGCTTGCGCAGATTGCCCGATGGGATGAGGCTGGTCGTCCCGGAGGCGAGATCGGCCAGCACGAAGACGGGCAGCGCGGTCATGCTGACATCTCTGCCCGCGTCGCTCACGGTGTCGGCGGCGAAGTTGCGTTGGAGGACGTCATGCTGCGCCAGCAGGAAGCCGTGCGTCCGCAGCATCGCCTTAGGCTGGCCGGTGCTGCCGCTGGTGAAGGTGAGCAGCGCGGGCGCATCAGGCGCGCAGGCGACGATCTCCTCGCGCGGGGCAAGCTGGTCGGTACGGCTCCACGGGATAGCGCCGGGCATGAATCGCGCGCCGATGACGAACTTGCGCGAGATGCGGCCCACCGAGGGCGCGAGCAGCCGCAGCAGATGCGCGCGGACGCTGCCGACAAACGCCTGGGGACGGGCCAGCGCACAGCAGCGCTCCACCTGTTCCATGCCCGCCGAAGGGTCCACGAACATAGCCGTCAGCCCGGAGCGGAAGAGGGCGATCAACGCGACATACAGTTCCAGCGACATCGGCTGAAGCACCAGCACGGTATCGCCGGGACACAGCCCTGCCTGCCACAGCAACGCCGCCGCCTGCCCCACACGCCGCTCCAGCGCCGCGAAGGTGGTAACGCGCGTCTGGCCGCGATAGGTATCGATGATCGCGGGCTGGTCGGGCCGCTGCCGCGCCTGTTCGCGCAGGATGTCGGCGAGATTGCCAGTCGCGAAGGTGGTAGATGGTGTCGATGTCACGCTCATGACACGCCCCCCAGCTCCTTCGCATAGAGCGTGTAGCGCCGGATGACACGCCCATGGTAGACATCGCTGAGGCGGCGCGAGACGTTGTCTTCGCGTATCAGCGCGTGGATGGCGCGGGTGTAGCCGAGCGCGCGCCCAGCCGCAATCGCCCGCGCGGCCAGCAGGATGCTCAGTCCCTGCCGCTGATAGTCTGGCAGGACGGCGGTCGTCTTGGCGATGCCGGTATCGATCAACTCGCCGCGCCGCGCCTGATTCCAGTCTGGCACGACCAGCAGAAAGCCGACGGCGCGCTCATCCGTCTCGGCAATCTGCACCAACTCCGGGACGAGCAGCGACTCCAGCGGGCGATACTGCGCAACGAACGCCTCCTCGTCGATAGGGCTTGCGAGCAGGCTCTCCGCAAAGCCAGCGGCCACGACCGGGTAGACGCTGCGGAGGTCGCGCTCGAATACGCCAGGATCGAGCGGGCGAACACGCACGCCTGCCGCCGCCATCTGCCGTTCGATCTCAGGGACGCGCGGGTCGGTGGCTTCGAGGTGATCCTGCACGGCGGAGTAGTAGTTTGCCAGCGGCGCGAAGTCGTTGTTGGTGAAGTGCGCGGGCCAGCTCGCTGGATTCGTCGGTTCGAGGAAGAACGGCGGCTCCGTGCCTGGCTCGGTCACCAGCCGGTAGCGGTTATAGGTGCTGCCATCCATCGGGCCAATGGCAACGGTGCAGCCTGCCTGGCGCAGCCGCTCGCAGGCATGCCGCAGCAGCGCCTCGGCCAACGTCTCATCAGCGGCGGCATAGTGGCCAATCAGCCCGACACGATGCTGCTGATAGGCTGGAGCTGTCGTCCACCAGAGGGAGCAACGCGCCACGGCCCCGGTAGCGCCCACCAGCAGCCAGTGCTCGTCGGCGCCGGTCGCCGCCAGCGTCGCCGGGTCGAGCGGCGTCCCATCCGGCGCGGCGCAGAACCAGGCCATCTCAGCCGTGTCGGCGGCTGGGGTGATCTGTATTGTCTGTATCGCACGTTGCAAAGACATGTGTGTTACCCAGTCTATGTCTGCACTATATGCGCGGGCGGTTAAAACCGCGCCTGAAGGGCCTCACACCGCTCCGCCACGAAGTCCGCCTGCGCGGACTCCCTAGACCCCTTCTCCCACACCTCGTGGACGCAACGAGCAGGATTAGCCGCGGCATTCATGCCGCGAATCCGGCCCACCACACGCATTCATGCCGCGAACCTGAATCACCACATACACGCTGACACAATTACAACCGCGCCCGTTGCGGTTGGCCCCATGGAATCGTGATCGCGCCAAGAATCGCCGCAATCAGCAGCACGCTCACCAGCAGCGCGGTCAGGTCTGACGCCAGCAGCGAGCGGAGAAAGACAAAGCCGGTGAGCGGGATGAGCAGGTTATCCAGCCCGCGCCACGAGATCGCCTCGACCAGCGTCAGCAGCAGCGCCAGCGTCAGCGCGACGCCTGGAACGGCCACGTCAGCCGTCGTCCCGGCCAATACCAGCGCGCCCGACGTGCCGAAGAACGCCACCGTGAAGAACGCCAGCGAGCCTTCGAGACTCTTGTGGCCGTCGCGCGTGACATATTGCAGCGACCCATAGCGCGAGCCAATGATGGCCGCCGCCGGGTCGGCCAGCGTCAGCAGCAGCAGCGGCACGAGATAGAGCAGCGGCTGGTCATGCGCCAGCACAAAGAGCAGGCAGGCGCTCAATGGGAAATATACCTCACCCAGCGAGGGGCGCGTCACGCCGTAGAGCACGTCGCCCAGGCCGTTGCGCAGGCGTTGCACGTGCTTGAGGGCAAGCAGTGTGGGAATGGTGATGGCAGTGAGCAGCAGCACCGGCCAGACATCGGCGAACATCCACGGCAGCGCCAGGGTCGTCAGGCCGCCGCCCAGGTGGAAGAGCTTGCGCGAGGTCTCCGGCGCGAGGTTGCGGGCATGCTGGTAGACATGGATCGCGACCATCAGCAGGATGAGCGTGCTGAGTTCGAGCGCCATGCCCAGCCAGGGATTGAGCGGCAGCGGCGTAATCATGTGACGATCTCCTCGATGATGAGTGCGCTATAAAAGAAGGCTTTGTCCTGACGATGCAGCCGCTCAGCCAGCGCTTCCAGCGGCCAGAGGCGATGCGCCAGCTCGTCGAGATAGCCGCGCGGCGCGAGCATATTCCAGTAGAGCAGCCGCCCACCGGGTCGCCCGACATCGGCCAGCCGCGCCAGCAGCCGAGCATACTGTTCGCGCGAGACGTACTCGAACACATCACTCAGGTTGAAGCGGTCGACGCTGTGCGCCTCCGCCGTCGCCAGATACTCCTCCAGCGATTGGCGGCACCATTCCAGCCGGTCCAGGTTGGCGCGGATGGCGTCGAAGTTCTCCAGGCGTAGCGCGAATGGCAGTGCGGTCTGGTGCATGCCGGTGAGAATCCACTGCACGTAGGGATTCTCCGCCGGATTCAACTCGGTCAGGGCATATCTCGTCCGCTGGAGCAGGCGGTCGGCCACGCTCCCCTCGACATAGGCGAAGAACTGGGGGTCGCGCCCCAGCCGTCCCAGCAGCGCGCGCGAGAAGAAGAGCCGGAAGAGCATCCGCCAGCGCCGGGTGTCCCATTCGCGCGCATAGAACGCCCGCCGCTCGTCCAGCGTGCCACCAGCCAGTAGCCGGGCTACCTTCGCGCGGCTCTCGACCAGTGGCAGAACACGCTCCCTGAAGAGCCGGAAGTAGCGCTCGAACTTGCCCGCGCCGCCGATGCCCGCGCGTATCACATCCAGGCGCGCGTCCCAGAAGCGGCGTTCATCGGACGAGAGATGCGACCGGCAGCGGAGATACAACTCCTCGCGGCGCTCGCTCGGACGCGACCCGATCAACTCCAGCAGCTCGGGATGCTCCAACTCCCGATATGCGGCGACCCGGAGCGCCAGGCAGGCCAACTGCGCGTCGCTCACATCAATCGCAAGCACGTGTCCCGGCGACTGCGCCAGCAACGCCAGCGTATTGTCTCCCGCCGAGGCTATCGAGAGGCAGCTATCCCCCGGTTGCACCGCCAGCCCGGCCAGCAGCACGTCGGCGTCCTCCCAGCATTGCGCGTAGCGGATGGCGGAGAAGTCGGCGCGGGCGGTGATGTTGGCGGATGCTCGGGCTCGGGCGGCCCCCTCCCGGCCTGCGGCCACCCTCCCCCTTACAGGGAGGGGGCCAAGGCGACTAGTGCGGCGGAGGGCGACAGGAAGAGCTGATCGAACGTTTCGGATGCTAGCCGGAACGCCGTGAACGCTCAGCATAGTTCCCCTCTCCCTGAAAGGGGGAGGGGTTAGGGGAGGGGGCCGCCAGCTACTGGACATGGCTCGCCTCCCTCTGCGCCGCCGTGACGGGCTGTGCATCCTCGGTGATGCGAGTGACGACGCCGGACGTGCCGTTGACCTCGATCAGGTCGTCGGTCTTGAGCCAGGAGGTGACGCCGGGTACTGAGACGACCGCCGGGATGCCCAACTCGCGCGCGACGATAGCCGAATGCGAGAGGACGCTGCCGCGCTCGACCACGACACCCGCCGCGCCCGCAAAGAGTAGAATCCAGCCGGGATCGGTGCGTTCCGCCACCAGAATCTCGCCTGCGCGCACCTCAGCGGCCTTGGGATCGGTCACCACGCGCGCCCGTCCACGTACCACGCCAGGGCAGCAGCCAATGCCGCTGCGCTGATCGGTCGTGTCGCTAGCCGATTGCTCTTCACTGGTCGGGATGAGCCGTGCCGTCAGTGGGCCGACGGCGACCAGCCCGCGCGTCTCGAAGCGGTCGGGCGGCGGCTCGGCAGCGCGCCAGCGAGCATATTCCGCCTGACGGACGGATACCAGCCCTTTGAGATCGGTCGTCGTCGCCGTACCCATCACGAGGCCAAGCGCCTCCTCGACCTCCAGGTAGAAGATGTCGCGTGGATGCTCCAGCAGACCCAGGGCGTAGAAGCGGCGGCCAAGCTCGACAAAGATACGCCGCACCCGGCCAAAGACTCGCGTACGCTCGAAGCGCAGATTCTCACGGTCGCGCACCCGCACCCGCGCCCGCGTCAGCACGAAACCGAACAGCGCCCGCCGCATCGGATGCCACGCCAGCCTCCGCCGCACCGTGCGCTCGGCCAGCGCGCGCTTCGACTGGTCGGGCGCATCGCTGGTGGGCGTGTTCAGTGAATCGCCATCCTCCGACGCGAAACGCTGGGCGAGGTGGCCGATGGCCCGCAGCAGTGGCGTGGGATCGTCGCGCAGCGTCGGGCTTTCGAGCTTCAACTCCTCCAGGCAGCGGTCGGCGAACTTCGCCAGATACGCCTGATACTCCTCGGCGAACGCCGGATGGCGCGCAATCTCGCGCTGGATGGCTTCGGGGGCGACAATGCGCAACATGTCGGTTAGCTCCGGCGAGGCTGCCGCCAGTATGGCAAGCGCGCGCACCCGCCGCGCAGGCTCGGCGCTGATGATGCCGCCCTGCCCGCCGACGAGGTCGTTCTGTAGCGTGCCCGCCTTGTCGCCACACCAGGCGATGCAGAGCCTGCGCAGCAGGCCGTAGAAGAGCATGGCGAAGAGATCGTTGACCAGTGGCGCGTCCCAGTGGGCCAGCAGTTTGCCCTCCAGGTCGCGGTAGTGGGCGACCAGTTCGTCGGGGCGCATCGCCTCCAGCAGAATCGCTCCGGGAGATAGCGCCGCATCCAGCCGGGCGTAGAAACGCTCGATGTCGCGTGGCAGCCGCCGCTCGTGGCGCGCCAGGCTGGCGACCGCGCGCACCAGTTTCAGCGCGTCCAGCAGGCGCATCCGGCCACCATTGGCGGAGAGACGCGCAGCCAGCGCGGGCGGTAGCTCCTCTTTGACGCCCATCATCTGCTCCATAAAGCGGCGGTTGGAGCTGAAGCCGGGGGCCAGGGCCAGCAGGTCGTACCAGCTAAAGAGGCTGTAGTAGATGCGCCCGCGCACCAGCCCAATCATCCGGCGGAAGGTATCGGCATGCGCGGCGATTTCGGCCTCGGAGACGCCGAGCAGGCGGCATAGCTCGCGGTAGACCTCCTCGTAGGCGTGGCGCGCGAAGGAGAAGGTGAGCGGAGTCGTGACGCCGCCGTAGCTCTCGGCGATGTTGCTGTTATCCCACAGGGCGTACGCGCCATCGGGATCGCGCAGCGTGGCGAGCGTCGTGATGGGCCGCGACTGCAAGAGGAAAAGAGCGCCGCCCGCAATCGCCCACTCGATATCCTGCGGGACGCCGAAGTGCTGCTCGCAGCGCCGCGCCAGATCGGCAATCGCGCGTAACTGGTCGTCATTCAATAGTGGCCGCTGCTCAGTCTGACCAATGCGCTCGATGACGCCGAGGCGGTCCACCGTCGCGGTCTCGCCCTCACTCGCGCCGGAGACGAGCGCCTCGCCCAGCCCGGCAGTCGCGCTGACCACGGCGACGCCGCGCCGTCCGGTGGCGGGGTCCGCGCTGAAGGCGACGCCTGATACGTCCGCCGCCACCATCCGCTGGATGAGCACGGCGGGCGCGGGCGGAACGCTATCCAGCCCATGTGTGCGGCGATAGGCCAGGATGCGCGCGCTGAACCCAGAGCACCAGACATCGCTTACCCGTGCGGCCACATCCGCTGGCGCGACGTTGAGGTAGGAGGCGAGCTGTCCCGCGAACGAATGGGCACCGCCGTCCTCGTCGCTGGCGGAGGAGCGTATCGCGAGGAGTTGCCCATCTGGCATGAGTGCCGCGACTGCCTGGGATAGCTCAAACAGCACCGCACTGCCAGGCATCAGGCTTGCCAGCGCGGCGGGGACAGCGGCCTCGTCGCCCGACTCGCAGGCGGCGGCCAGTCGTTCGCGGTCGGCGGCAGGGAGACTATCATCGAAGGCGGCGGGGTCGAGCGCAAACCATTCGGGCACTGGAAAGTCCGCCTGTTGGAGGTGTGCCAGCGCGGCAGCCTTCCCGCCGATTTGCTGACGGGTGGCCACTGCCGCTGTTGGCTGGATGATGTAGCGCATCGCGTTACCTCCGAACATCAGGCGAACATCAGGCGAATATCAGGCGAACGTCAGGCGTAGCGCCAGTGGAATCGCGCCGAGGCTCAGGTAGAGCACCAGCGTCCAGAGGCCAGAGATCAGCTCGATGGGCTTGCCGCTGCCCTGCACAGGCCACCGCAGGAAGCGCAGTCCCATCACGACCGCCAGCGCGGCCACCACCACATAGGCGACGATCTCCCACGGCGTCTCGATCTGGAAGGTTGCCAGCGCCGCCGCGATTGCCGTAATGGTCAGCGCGACCACCCAGACGAACACGGCGCGTTGGCGTCCCCAGAGCGCGGTATAGGTCTCTACACCATATTCTTCGTCTTCAGGCGCGCGAATCTTGCGCCCAACTTCGAGAATGAAGCCGTTCGCGAAGCTGACGAAGAGCAGAATGCCCAGGCCGAGCGGCGGCGCGACATTGGCGACGCGCCAGTCGCAGGCGGTGCCGTAGAGGTCGATCAGCGGCAGAATCAGCATGTGGCTCCACATATAGGTGGCTGGATGCGCCTTGAGCCAGTCGCGTACGAAGAACTCGCGGCACATCAGTCCCAGGTACGCCCACGTCAGCAGCAGGAACGGCAGCAGCGCCGGGGAGAGCCAGAGCGCCAGCAGCGTCTGCACGGCGCCCGCCGCCACCGCGACGATGGCCAGCTCGCGCAGCGTGACGAGCCCGCGCGGCACCGGACGATAGGGGCGGTAGCGGGCATCCTCACCGGCGTCTTTGAACTCGTCGGCGATCCGCATCTCCAGGAAGAAGAGCAGCGCCGTGCAGAAGGCGACCACGACTGCCTTGAGCGACGGCAGCGCCACGACGCCGCGCGCCAGCATTGAGAAGGTGAGCGTGCAGAAGCTGAACGCGGCGATCAGCGGGACATGCGTCGCCAGCGGGAAGCGCTCGCGCTGATAGACCCACATCCGCGCCGGAAACGATGGACGCTGCTTCGCACGTAATGTAGTAGCCGCAACGTCGTTATTCGCCTGATTTGCCTGAATGGGCGCGTCGTTAGGCATTGCCGCCGCCTTCCTGGTGATTCTGGTGACGTACATCGCGCGCCAGTTTGCGGTGCGCGCTCGCGAAGTGGCCAGCGCAGAGCGCCCCAATCAGCGAAAGCTCGCCCGCGAGGCAAAGCCCAGCGCAGACCTCCGCCAGCGCGGCGGCGTGTCCCGGTCCGGCGAGGCCCATCAACTCCAGGCAGGCGCGTTGCCCCGGCAGGCTTGTGCCGCCGCCAACCGTGCCGACGATGATGCTGGGCAGCGTCACCGCGGCGTAGAGGTCGCCAGTTGCAGTCACCTCCATCCGGGTGACGCCGACCGCCGACTCCGCGACGCAGGCGACATCCTGCCCGGTGGCGAGGTAGAGCGCCGCCAGTCCGTTGGCATAGTGGCCCTGCGCGCCGAGTGTGCCGCTGAGAACGCCACCGAGCGCGCCCATGCGAAAGTAGTCGGCCATGCGTTCGGGCGTTGTGCGCAAACGCCGTCGCACCAACTCCGCCGGAATCGTGGCCTCCGCAGTGACCCTCCGCCCGCGCACACCCACGAACGAGCGGGCGCTGGCCTTCTTGTCGCCGGAGTAGTTCGCCTCCAGGAACCAGTAATCCGGCTGGACGGGCGACTCGGCGAGGATGTGGGCGCAGATGGCCTCGGTGGCCAGCGTCACCATATTCTGCCCAGCGGCATCACCTGTGATGAAGTCGAGATGCAGATAGACGTGGTTGCCTTCGATTACCGCGCGCATCTCCTTGAGCCGCCCATGGCTGGTGGTGGTGGCGACGCAGCCGTTGAAGACGAGCCGCTGGCTCAGCGCCCACTCGGCGAATCGCGCCGCCTCGCGCAGACTGGCGAAGGCGAAGCCCGGCGAGCGCCCGATGCCCTCGGCCAGCACCAGCGCCGTGCAGCCGCCCGCCTCGGAGATCAGTTGCGCGCCCCGACTGTAGGACGCGACCAGCGCCGCCTCGGTCGTCGCCAGCGGCAGGTAGTAGTCGCCGTGGGCGTGCGCGCCCTCGATACGCAGCGGTCCGGCCAGCCCAACCGGCGTCCGTAGCGCGCCGATGCAGTTTTCGATGCTACCGCGATACTGCTCCAGCGCATCGAGTGTGGGGGCGTCGAGCAGCGCCTCGCGGCTTTCGTGCGAGACGGAGAGTAGTTGCCAGCGGCGCTCCAAAGCGGCGGGCGAGAGCTGCGTACTCAGCGCAACCCTGGGCACAAGTCGGCGCGGTATTGGTGGTATCGGTACGGGACGCGCGCGCCTGCTATGAGCGGCGTTTTGAAGCGTGCGGCGAGCGATAGCCATACCTTCTCCTTATCCGGCAATTTTGTCGGCATGCGCTGCCGCTGTGCGAACTCCATGGTGAAACGCATTGGCAAAGAATGCTATGAGCAGGCTCACATACGCCTCGGTCTCCTGGTGGAATGCCTGCGCGTGGGGAACGTTCGGCACACGCCAGGTCACCACGTGCGCTCCCAGGATCGACTCGGCGGCACGCGCCAGATTGGTCAGGCTCGCCGCCGGGTTCATCGCGTCGGCGCCACCCTGAATCAGCAGCAGCGGGCGCGGCGCAAGCGCGGCAACCACCTCCACCGGACGCACCGCGGCAACATCCAGGTGATAGAGGATGCGGGCGGCGCGCAGAATACCGGGGGTGAAGAAGCGTGGCAACTTGCTGCGCAGGGGCAACTCGCGCTCGATGGTCGGCGTCATCTCGTCATAGGCGGAGTCGGAGACGACAGCGCGGATCGCAGGCTCGGTCGCGGCGGCATAGAGCAGCGCGCTGGCGCCCATCGAGATACCATAGCCGCCAATCCATTCGGGCCGCGCCAGCTCAGGATAGGGGAACGCGTCCTCGCGCAGGAAATCCACCGCGCCGAGAATATCGTTTTGCTCGGAGTAGCCGAGCGTGAAGGGGGCAATCTGCGACTCGCCGTGGCCGCGCATATCGAATGTCAGCACGGCGAATCCGGCGCGGGCGAGCGCGCAGCAGAGCGCGAGCAGGCCAATGGCGGGATCGGTGCGATTCTGCCACGCGCCATGGACGGCGATGATGGCGTGTTCGAGCGTCTGCTGGCCGCCCGCGCCAATGCCCGGAATCAGCCAGCCGCGCAGCAAAATGCCATCGTCGCGGCTGAGGAAGGAGACGTCGCGGAAGTCCAGCCCGAAGTCGGCGGGCGTCTGCTCGATGGCAAGCGGCGTGGAGAAGGCGAGTCTGCGGGCGGCATAGGCGGAGACGCCGAGATACGCGACCAGCCCGACGCCGGTTGCGCCCAGCGCCCACATCGCGGCGCGGCGCGCGGTCCTCCGTCGCTGTTGTTTGCGTTCGAGCATGACGTTTTGTCCCTCCTTGTTGTCAAGTGTACGCAAGCTAGAGGAGAAACGTCACAAACAACCCGTAGAACAACCCGCAGAAGGCGTCGTATTTTTCGCAGCAGGGGTAGGAGAAGCGGAATGCGCCGCGCGCCTACATCGCTCTCATTCTCTGAGACAATGCCAGGGATGGGGCTAGCGACGAGGCGCATGTGGCTAATTTGTCCAGGTGATGGGTACCACGAGGTTGTCCTGAAAGGTCACGGCCACGCCAGCAAAGCCTCCACTTTCGAGCGTCAGGTGCACGGTCGTCGTCACGCGGAACTCTATCAGCCTCCAGAGGGCAGGAGAGACAGATCGAGCTGATGCAGATGCCGCGGATCGGCAATCGCGTCGATCGCGATAATCTTGCCGCCCTTGATCGTGACCTGGAGCGCCACGAACAGCCGCCCGCGCGGCGCCACGATGGCTCCCACCGCTCCATCGACGAGCATTGGTCGCGCCGCCTGGGCACGTCCCAGGAACTGCCTCGCCACGGACGCCGCCCCACGAATCTCCTCGCTGGCGCCTGTCGCCACGGCTGTGCGGTCAGCGCGGAAGACAACCTCAGGATCAAGGAGCGTGAGCAGCGCCTCGGAATTCCCGGCACGCGACGCAGCCAGGAAGGCATCGACGACGGTACGCTGGGGAGCCAGGTCGGCATCAGGCACCGCGCCTGTCCCTTGCACCCGGCGACGCGCGCGACTCGCGAGCTGCCGTGTCGCGGTCGGAGAGCGGTTCACAATCGGCGCGATCTCCTCGAAGGGGACATCGAAGAGATCATGTAACACAAACGCCAGACGCTCGGCGGGATTCAGCCTATCGAGCACCACGAGCAGCGCAAGCCCTACGGAGTCCGCCAGGAGCGCCTCTTCCTCCGGGCCATTCGCGTCCTCAGGGCGTACGACGGATTCAGGCGCGTAGCCCTCCAGCGACTCCTCGCGCCGGGATTGGCGCGCGCGCAGCATATCGAAGCAGACTCGCCCAACCACCGTCGTCAGCCAGGCGCCCAGGTTCTCGATGCTGTTCGTGTCGGCGCGACTGAGCCGCAGCCAGCACTCCTGCACGGCATCATCCGCCTCCGAGAGGGAGCCAAGCATACGGTAGGCCACCGCCCGCAGGTGAGAACGCTCGGCCTCGAACCGGCCCGCCAGCGTATCGTGTTTCCGTGTATCCATTGGTTAGTGTCCTTCATCGCGTTCTGCCACGTCATATCACATTCTCTTGTCACATTCTGTTGTTGGAATCCGACGAAGTCATGGAGGGGGAAATGCGAACGATGCGATAGGGAGAGACAGCGGAACAGTCTCTCACGAGATCTATGGACAACCCCCTCAAGCTCGAAATGAGCGTGCTAGAGACAACCCTGTATAACAACAGGAGCAATCCCGGAAAGGACATTTCATCCGTGCAGCCTCAGGAATTGACTGAGCTTACAAATCGCGTAGCGGGCAACGTCGTTCTGCCCGCCAACTCATCCTATGATGAACTGCGCAACGTCTTCAATCGGGCAGGAAGCCCGGCGGCGATTGTTCGCGCCCAGACCAGTGATGACATCATCACCGCAATCCGTTTCGCTCGCGAACACCAGTTGGCGCTCTCCGTGCGCAGCGGCGGGCACGGCCTGAGCGGTCTTGCGACCAATAACGGCGGCCTCGTCATCGACCTGGCGCACTTCAATGCCGTGGAGATCCTCGACCCAGCGCGCCATCTCGTGTGCATTGGGGCTGGCGCCCGCTGGGGCGATGTGGCGCAGGCGCTGGCGTCCCACGGCCTTGCCATCTCATCCGGCGATACCAGACAGGTCGGTGTGGGCGGCCTGACGCTTGGCGGGGGCATTGGCTGGATGGTGCGCAAGTATGGGCTTACCATCGACAGCATCGAGGCGGCTGACCTTGTGACCGCCGATGGCCGCGCCCTGCACGTGAGCGCTTGGGAGCACCCCGATCTGTTCTGGGCTATTCGCGGCGGCGGCGGGAACTTCGGGGTTGTGACCTCGTTTGACTTCCATGCCCAACCCGGCGGAGACATTGTTGGCGGTTCGGTGATCTATGACACCGCCGAAGCGGAGAACGTGCTGTTCGCCTGGGCCAGATCCATGCGCGAGGCGCCTGATGAACTCAGCTCCACCGTTGTGCTCTTCTCGGGTTTTGGCCTACAGATGCCTTCTCAGATTATGGTGCTCCTCTGCTATGCGGGAGACGATGAGGCTGAGGCGAATAAGGCCATCAAGCCCTTCCTGCACCTGGGCGCTGTGCGGTCGCAGGATATTCAGCGGGAGCCATATTACGCGATGCTGGAAGACGCCGTCTCTCCTCCTCCCGCGCTCAGAGTGGCGGGTCATGATGGGTTTCTCAAGACCCTAAGCCCTGAGGCGATTGCCGTCCTTGCCGCCAACTATGGGCATACGGGTCAGCCCAGCGCGCAGGTCCGCGCGCTGGGGGGAGCGGTGGCTCGCATCAGCCCGGAGGCCACGGCGTTTGCGCACCGAGAGAACGAGGCGCTCGTGGCCGTTCCGGCGTTCGCCCCCAGAGATGCGTCAGACGAGCAGGCGCGTCAGATCAGACAGGCAGCCTGGCAGCCGCTGGCGACACTGACGAACGGGGCATTCCTCAACTTCCTGAGCGATGCCAGCGAGGCATCGGTCGCTGCCGTCTATCCAAGCGCCACGTACGCGCGCCTGGCCCGCATCAAGGCGACGTACGATCCCGATAACATCTTCAACCACAATCAGAACATCAGTCCCGCCGCAACCGCCCAGGCGTAGGCCAGACTTCTGAAATCAACACTGCCCCATCCCTGGATGTACAGCGCCAGAGATGGGGCAGACTTGAGGAATGCAATTAGCTAGAGCGAATAGTCGCCTTTGTGGGCGTCTTCGAGGTAGCGCGCCAGCAGGGTCGAGGCGGCATCGAGGTCGCCCAGGTCCACCATCTCATTGACCGTGTGGACGTAGCGCGTGGGAACCGAGATCGTCATCGCCGCCGCGCCGCCGCGCACCCGCTGCATCGCGCCCGCATCGGTGCCGCCGCGCGCGAGCACCTCCATCTGGTGCGGGATGTCGTGCCGCTCGGCCACCTCGAGCATATGCTGCACGAGCTTGTAGTTGCTGATGGTCGAGGAGTCGAAGACCTTGATGGCCGCGCCATCGCCCAGCCGCGTCACCGCGTCGGCTTCCGGCATGCCGGGGATATCGAGCGCCAGCGTCACATCGAGCGCGATAGCGACATCTGGCTCGACGGTGAAGGCCGAGACGCCCGCGCCGCGCAGGCCGACCTCCTCCTGCACCGTCGCCACCGCCAGCACGTTCGCTTTGTGCGCGCCAAGCTTACGCATCGCCTCGATCATCGTGAAGACGCCCGCGCGGTCATCCATCGCTTTGGCCGTCACACGGTTGCCCAGTTGCTCCAGTGTGCGATCCATCGTCACGAAGTCGCCGATGCGCACCTGCTCGCGGATCGTATCGGCGGGTAGCCCCAGATCGATGTACAGCTCTTCGAGCTTGGCCGCCTCGGGCTTGCCCTCCAGCAGGTGGATCGGCTTGCTCTGTGGCATGAAGACGCCATGCAGCGCGCCCGCCTCGACGCGTATGCACCAGCACCCGCTGCGCCACCAGCACCCGTGGATCGAAGCCACCGAGCGGCTGCACCCGCAGCCAGCCATCCTTCTCGATGTAGCGCACGATGAAGCCGATCTCGTCCATGTGCGCCGCCAGCATCACGCGCCGGTCGCTGCTGCCCTTCTTCAGCGCGATCACGTTGCCGAGCGCGTCAACGGTTAGCTCATCCACCAGCGGCTTGAGTTGCTTGATGACAAGCGCGCGCACCTGTTCCTCGCGCCCCGCGACGCCTGGCGTCTCGCTCAACGCTTTGAGCAGCGCCACATTCACCGATGACTTCCGATTACTCGTCGTGCTTTGCCATGCATCTCCCCTTTCCAGAACGATGCCATCCTCTGGGACGGTATTTTCCGATTATAGCACCCTGTTCGCCAGCCGCGCCATATGCTTATAGCATAGCGGCGCTACATGGCATGACGCTTGACCACGCCTCAGATAGACGCCTATACTCAGCAGACGGGCATATCTGCACGAGTCAACGATGACACAGTGAAATATCCGGCGAAAGGGTACATGATATGGCTTCGAGCGCGCGGACGATCGTAGTGCTGGGCGGCGATGGCATCGGCCCGGAGGTGACGGGCGAGGCCGTGCGGGTGCTGCGCGCGGTGGAGCGCCGCTTTGGGCTGACGCTGGAGATACGCGAGGCGCTGGCGGGCCGGGCGGCAGTTGATGCCGAAGGTGTCGCCATCACCGAAGAGACGATGGCCCTCTGCCGCAAGTGTGACGCGATCCTCTTCGGCGCGGTCGGCGGCGGCGCGGCCAGCCGTCCCGATGTGCCCAATCAGCCGATGTACGCCCTCTTTCGCCTGCGCAAAGACCTCGAACTCTTCGCCAATCTGCGCCCGGTACGGCCATTGCCCGCGCTCGCCGGGGCGTCGTCCATCAAGCGTGCGGTGCTGCGCGGGCGTTGACCTACTGGTCGTGCGCGAGCTGACCGGCGGCATCTACTATGGCCAGCCCAGCGCGATCACCGAAGGGGAAGGCGGCGCGTCGGCGGTAGATACGATGGCCTACACCGAGTATGAGATCGAGCGGATTCTGCGCTATGCCTTCACGCTGGCGCGTGGCCGCCGCAAGCAACTTACCTCGGTGGATAAGGCGAATGTGCTCAGTTGTTCGCTGCTCTGGCGGCGCGTCGCCGACCGCGTGGCGAAGGACTATCCCGATGTGGCGCTGCGCCATATGCTGGTGGACGCCTGCTCGATGGCGCTGATTCGCCAGCCGAGCGAGTTCGACGTGGTTGTCACTGAGAATATGTTTGGCGATATTCTCACCGATGAGGCGTCCATGCTGGCTGGCTCGCTGGGGATGCTGCCCTCCGCCAGCCTGGGTACGCGCCGCACCGCATCCGGCCAGTTCGGCCTCTACGAGCCGATTCATGGCACCGCGCCTGATATCGCCGGGCAGGGCAAGGCCAATCCGCTGGCGGCGATTCTGAGCGCGGCAATGTTGCTGCGCCATTCGCTGGGACGCGAGCAGGCGGCGCGGGCGGTGGAACGAGCGGTGCAACGGGCGGTGGCGGCGGGCTATCGCACCGCCGATATCGCCGGCGTCGGCGGCGCCAGCGGCACAGTCGTCTCGACGAGCGAGATGGGCGAGCAAGTGGCGCGGCTGGTCGCGGGCGAGAGCTAGCGTGTTACAAGTGTTGTACCCAATAGACGAGGGCCGACCCGGCATTTGAGAGCAGGAATAACGTGAATTCTGGATAAGCGAAATGCCTTCAGTCGGGACAAGACACGGTTCTCACAATACACAACAAAAAAGAGCACCCCCGTTGTGGGGATGCTCTTAGCTTATGTGCTTGCGTTGAGGACTGCCCTGTGTCGTTAGTCACCCCCAAAGCCGTCCGGAATGATGAGCTGCCCGTTGCCATTACACTGCGGACAGGTCACTCTGCCGCCAATGACACCGCGGCCACCGCACCGTAGACTGTGAGATTTGTACACATCGTTTCACTTTTTCCGAGCTGCCGCATACGGGCGCCTGAGGGGGAGTAACTCGACATAACTGGCTTCCTTCGTGCGGTCGAATGCCGCGATCACGTCGTCCCAGGACGGCAGCTCCTCCTCCAATGCCGCCCAGCGGTCGATGGGTGTGACGCCAAGACTGCCATGCACCCGCCGGTAGTTGTCGTCCTGCAGCCAGTCCTCTACATCATCGGCCAAGCGTCGCACTGTCCCAGGGTGGTCATCGCGTAAAACTCATCGAGCATGGTCTTCTGCGCTCGTTCCACCTTACCGTTGAGATGGGGGGTGCGCGGGGGGGAATCGGACGATGCTTGATGCGCAGCGCCAAGAGACGGTCGCGCACCTTATAGGCGAGGAACTCGGTCCCATTGTCGGTTTGCCGGCGTTGAATGGGGAAGGGTGTTTGCTCCAGGACGTAGTCCAGGAACTCCAGGTATGGGCGGCGGTGCGCCGCGGATAGAGCGCCGCGGATAGAGCGCCGCGGATAGAGCGCCGCGGATAGAGCGCGGCGACGAGATAGCGCGTAGAGTCGTCCACGAAGGTGTATAGATGCGCGGATAGAGAGCCGGATAGCGCCGCGGATAGCGCCGCGAAGCGCCGTGATAGAGAGCCTGATACAAGCCTGATACAAGCCTGATACAAGGCCTGATACAAGCCCCTGATACAAGCCTGATACAAGCCTGATACAAGCCTGATACAAGCCTGATACAAGCCTGATACAAGCCTGATACAAGCCTGATACAAGCCTGATACAAGCCTGATACAAGCCTGATACAAGCCTGATACAAGCCTGATACAAGCCTGATACAAGCCTGATACAAGCCTGATACAAGCCTGATACAAGCCAGGCGCGCGTTTCATCGTGGCCATCTGGGCTCGCTCACCGGGTAGGCGCATGCTGTAGCGCTTGGGCGCCAGCGGGCGTTTGGGCCGTCGCACCGGCGGCGAGGGATGACGCGCCAAAACCGTGTGAATGGTCTCTAAACGACAACGACAACGACAACGACAACGACAACGACAACGACAACGACAAGCAGCACATATGCTCTCGGCGCAGCTCGTGCTGGATCCGGCGCGCGCCGAGCTTTCGTTCGCGGCGCAGCGCCAGGATCCCGTTTTCTTCCTGTTTTCTTCCTGTTTTCTTCCTGTTTTCTTCCTGCTCAAAGACTTTCTGGTTCGGGCTACGCTGCGGACGACGACTCCGCGAGCGCGAGGCTAAGCCCTCTAGTCCCTCCATCCCCCCTACCGCCTACCGCCTACCGCCTACCCCCTACCGCCTACCGCCTACCGCCTACCGCTGGAGCCACTTGCCGAGCGTCGGACGCGAGATGCCACATCGGCGCCATACCAACCCGGCGTCGCCAGTCTTCTGGTAGAGCGTGATCCCGGTGAGCCGACGTTTGACTTCGTCCTACATCCAACCAGTCTACCATTGAAATGATGTCTCCGATACCCACATGGCGAGGATGGAGAGAAAGAAGGCCAGGTTGTCTCGCCAGACCATGAGGAGCAGCGAGGCATCCTGGCGCATGCGCCGTGCCAGACTAGTGGGCAGTCGGTTGGGCTCGATCCAGACCTGAATGTCGCGGAGCGTGACGCCGCTACTGATCAGCATGGCACAGTCGTAGTCACCGCGGGGCAGGAGTGGGCGCGCCCGTGTCTCGGTGGGGCCGATGGCTGGAATGGTCGTTTTGGCAATTTTGACATGCGTTCCTCCGCCAAGAACGACAGCACTGACCATTCAGGGGGTGTGCTGAGTGATCAGTTCTGCAGTGGTAGGTCATGCCGCCTTGTCCAGAGGCTAATCACCTACTGCCATCAACCCAAGAAATCCTCGGTGCGTCGGCAGCGTGACCTCGATCTCTTGGCAGCTGAGTAGTGCTTATCCAAAACTTACGTCAGGAATATGCCGACGAGCCACAGACACCCCAGCAGCAAGCTTGCCAGCGCCAGCCAGCGTGTGTCGTGAAGCTGGGGCTGCCGTATCGCGCGATAGAGGCCGACACCTCCCGCGATAATACCCACTACGGGCAGCAGCGTGAAGCCGCACTGGAGCAGGGTATATAACTGTTCGGGCAGCGCTGGACCAGGAGTGCCAGGCGCATTGCTCGCGCTGTTACCGAGCATCATGGTGATGATTGTCAGCGGCCAGAGAATCGCACAGACGAGACTGAGAATCGCCGCGCCATTGTGTTCGGCTGGCGCGCGGTATTCGTGATGGGTCGGCTGCATCATGGCGATTCCGCCTCTATAGCGGCTGGCGGTTAAAACCGCGCCTGAAGGGCCTCGCTCTCGCTCCGCCACAAAAACCCGCCGTCGCGGGTTCCACCGAGCTAGCCCATCTTCGCGCGTGGATCTGGCCCTATTGCGTCAAGCTGGCGCACTAGCTCCGTCCGTTGCGCGATTAGCCCCTCGCGCTGCGCCGCCAGCGAGGATGAGCCATTTGCCGCGTTCAGACGCGCCAGCCGCTCATCCAGGCGGGCAATCTGCTCGCGCAAGAGCGAGACGCGCAACTCCCAGCGCATGATGTTTCGCTCGCGTCCGCCTGGCATAACCCCTCCAACGGTGTTTCCCAGCAAACTGGGAGTGTTTGTAATCTCCCCAGGCCAGGGCGGCGCGCCGTCTGCCCGGAGAGGGAGGTCGCCAGCTATCCGCGCGCGTTGATGAGCGAATTGAGCGTCGTGACCAACTGCTCATCCTGATACGGTTTGACGAGATAGGCGTCCGCGCCAAGCTGGTCCGCCCGCTGCTTGTGCTTGGTGGCCGCGCGCGAGGTCAGCACGATCAGCGGCAGGTTGCGATAGTTATCCTGGCTGCGGATCGTGGCGATCAGCTCGTAGCCGTCCATGCGCGGCATCTCGATATCCAGCAGGACGGCGGCGGGCCGCTCGCGTCCGAGGATCTCCAGCGCCTCCACGCCATCCCGCGCGGTCTGCACCGCCCAGCCCGCATTCTTGAGCATACTGCTCACGACGCGGCGCACGCTTGGGCTGTCATCCACCACCAGAATGTACGAATGGGGCTGACCCGCCACCACCGGATGACCAGTCGTGCGCTGCGGGATGACGAAGGCGCGCTGCGCGGGTTGCGAGGGCGATCCCGTGAAGTGTTGCGACGCCGGGCCGCTGGGCGCCGACGCCTGCGATGCGCGATCCCTGGCGCTGGCGGCAGTGGCTCGGTGGGCAGATGTGAAGATGTCACTGCGGTTGCGGAGCGGACGCGGGAGTGGGCCGTTGTGGCGGCTCCGGCGTGTCGGCGCGGCGCGAACTCCCCGGCTCGGCCAGCGTGAAACCGCCGCGTGGCTGCTGCGACAGCAGCTCATGCAACTCGAGAATCAGCACAATCTGGCCGTTGCCCAGCACCGTCGCACCCGCCACTCCGCGCACATCGCGCAGATGCGGGCCAAGCGGCTTCGAGACGATCTCCTGCTGGTTGACGATGCATCGATCAGCAGCGCAATACGATGTTTGCCCGCATTGACCAGCAGCACCGAAGAACGCTCATCGACCACGCCGACCGGAACCTTCAGGTAATTGCCCAGGTGCGCCAAGCGGATAGCGCTCGCCACGCATCTCGATGGCGGGCACCGCACCCGGCACCCGTCGATAGTAGTCGAGCCGACCAATCTGCTCAACCACCGCCATCGGGATAGCCAGCGTCTGCTCGCCAAGCTTCACCATCACCGCGCGGGCAATCTGCAGGCTGATGGGGAACTTCATCGTGAAGGTCGTCCCCTGGCCCAGCACCGTATCAACTTCCACCGAGCCGCGCAGCCGCGTCACGACGTCGTTCACCACATCCAGGCCAACCCCGCGCCCGCTCTCCTCGGTGACGCTCTCGGCGGTGGAATAGCCAGGGCGGAAGATGAAGTCTATCGCCTCTTTCTCAGAGATGGGCGTATAGGCGTCAATGAGGCCACGCGCGACCGCCGCCGCCCGCACCTTTTCGGGGTCGATGCCCGCGCCATCGTCGCTGACTGAGATGATGACCTGGCTGCCCTCATAGGCCGCCTTGACGAGAATGCGTCCCTCGCGCTGTTTGCCGTTGGCCTCGCGCTCCTCGGGCGCCTCGATGCCGTGGTTGACGGCATTGCGCACCAGGTGCAGCAGCGGGCCTTCCACCTCCTCGAAGACTTTGCGATCAACCTCGGTTTCAACGCCCTCGACGAAGAACTCGACCTCTTTGCGCGCCCGGAGCGCCGAGCCACGCACCGCGCGATAGAGACGCGGCGTGAGTGATTGCAGCGGGACCAGGCGCGCCTTGAGCAGACGATCCTGGAAGTCGGAGCTGAGGCGATTCTCACGCGCGAAGGTTGTCTGCGCCTCGCGAATCAGCGTTTCCATCTCATGGCTCAGGCTTGTCGCGTCGGCGACGCCCTCGCTCAATCCGCGCGAGAGGCGATGGAAATCGGTATAGCGGTCAAGTTCCAGCGGGTCGAACTCGCCGCCAAACGCGGGCATTCTTCCCTTATTGCCGCCAAAGCCGTTACCCTCGCTGGCCCACGCATGGCCATGCCGTTCGCTGGTCCGGCGCCAGGGCGCGCCATCGGCCTCTGCCCATTCGCCAGCATCGTCGTCTCGAAACCTGTTTCAAGCTCCCCGCCGATATCGCGCAGGCGATCGCTCACCTGCACCGTCTCGCCGACAAGCTGGCCGAGGCGCTCGATGCGCTCTTCCAGCACGGACCGATTGATGAGCAGCTCGCCAAAGAGATTCACCAGATCATCCAGCTTGCTCAACTGCAGTCGGACACTCAGGTCGTTGGAGGGCCGCTTTGGCGAAACATCTGGCGCGGTCGACTTGCTCGATCAGATCCACCGAACCGGGTCTAGCGCCGGGATGCGACGAGAAGAGATCGTCGGGGATCGGAATGCCGGTCAGGGCGCTGTAGCGTTCGATGACGTCGCGCACCTTCGCGGGCTGCGCCTCAGTGGGAATCGCGCCCGCGACAAGTTGATCGAGCACCTCAGAGGTATCGAGAATCAGACTATGGACGTTGGGCGTGAATGTCATCTGCCCATCCGCCAGCCGTTCGAGCAAGTCCTCAGAGACATGAGACAGTTCCTGAATGAGCCGGAAGCCCATCATGCCCGCCGCGCCCTTGAGCGTGTGGGTCGCGCGGCGAATCGAGCGAATCACCTCCACATCACCCGGTCGATGTTCCAGTTCCTCGATGCCTCTGGTGATGGTCTGCAAATGCTCTAGCGCTTCTTCGCGGAAGACCTCCTGCGCCTCGGGAGACTGCTCGCTGGTGACCTGCCGTTGGCGGCGCACGTTCTCGCTGGCGAATGGCAGGCGCGACAAGACCCTCACGCCGCCATCCTGCATCGTCACCGCGCTGGAACCCAGATTCGGTTGAATCTCGGCAAGCAACTCGCGGCGAATCGCGATCTCTAGCTCGTGGCGCAGGCGTTGCTCCTCGTTCTGGCGCACCTCGGAGGCGATCTCATCGCGCACGTCATCTTCAAGCTCGCGCCGTAACTCCTCGCGGACCGAGCGCTCGATCTCCACACGCGCGCCCGGCGAGAGCGCCTGCTGATCGCCTCCACCGCCCGGCGCCCAGGTGATCTGGGCCACGGTGGCGCTGAAGCCCGCGTCTGGCGAGCCGCCCATCGTGCTGATCGCGCCAGAAATGTTGCCAAGTCCGCGAATCGCGTCGCGCAATTCGTTGAGTGTCTCGTCAGCCTGCTCCTGCGTCACCGTCAGACTGCGGCTGGAGTCGTGAATCAGCGTGACGAGGCGCTTTAACCGCGCGGTGGTTACCCAGATGACCGAGAGCGGCAGGTATTGGCGCACACCGTCCGGGCTGCTCGGAAGATCAAGGCCCATCTGCTGTCCGGCCCAGACCTCCAGGCGGGCCAGAGCATCCTGCGAGCCATCAAGGAACGAGCTTAGCTCGGTGCGCTCCTCGTCCATCGTCTGCGCGGCCTGGCGCAACTGCGCGACCACGTCACGTAGCTGGCCCACCTGACGACGAACAGCCTCTTCGTCGGTGTAGAGTTCATCCACGACCGACCCTTCCATCCCACCACCCTGCGTCGCGGGCGCATTGGAGACAGATGGCGCCGGGGCAGAGGAGGCGGGCGCGATAAACGGCGACTGTATCGGCATGGTGGCCGGCTGCGAAACATCCCACGCGGGCTGTGAAGGCTGGGCGGGTTGGGCGTGCCGCGACGGATCGGACGGAAACGATGTCGCGCCCGGACGTGAGGGCTGACTGCTCGATGGGATGGACGGCGGCGCGGGCATGGCCTGCATGGCGCGGGTGCCCATCTCCGCGATGTCGGCCCTCGGCATAGATGTTCCAGGCATAGATGACGATGACCCTGGAATGACGGCTGGTGGCGCTCCGGTGGGTCTGTCGGCGAAATCCTCCGCTGGTTGTTGCTGCTGTCCGTTCGCGTTCGATGCGGCGAAGGCAGCCATCCACTCCGGCGCTTGAAGACCTGGCGAGGTCTGGAGGCCCGCGGGCACCCCAGGCATCGGAGCGCCGCCGTTGAAGCCCGGCTGACTGCGCAGGCCCGGTCCGCTTGCCTCGAAGCCGCTGGCGCTATTGGGGATTGTTCCGCGCCAGGCGGAGCGGTCGGCGTCGTCTTCGGTGACTACCGGCCCATCGTCGGCACCCGTGCGAATATGCTCGACCAGCCGCGAGAGCCGCCCGTGCGAACGACGCAGCAGGGCAACCGTCGCGCCGGACAGGGGCGCGCCGCGATCCATCGCCTCGCTGAGGATCTCCTCCATCCCCTGGGCCACATGCGCCAACGCCGGGAAGTCCATCATCGCGGCGGAGCCACCAATCGTGTGCGCTCGCCGATACGTTTCTTCCAGCGCTTCGGTATCACCGGGCGATTGTTGCAGGCGATCCAGGTTGGCCTCGATCTCCGGCAAATACGCAGTAACCTCATCCAGGAAACTATCGAGGATGGTTGATTTGTCGAAGTTGTCCGTCATGCGCTACGTATCGCTTCCGACTATCACGCTGCCTGTCCACAATTCGGCGCGCGTTCAACACGCTATCCCGGTGAGCCGCTCGCTGTCAAGACGACATCAATACGACTGGCCACCCGTCTGATCAGGCGGCGGGAACTGGTCATTATTGTTGTCTGGCCACCCTGGATAGCCACCACGCTGTCCGTTGCCGGGCGTCCCGTAGTTCGTGCCGTTGCCCATACCGTTGCCATTACCTATACCATTGCCCATACCGTTGCCCATACCATTGCCCATACCATTGCCCATACCGGTCTGGCCAGAAAGGCCGTTCGTCATGCCGGGAACCGCCGGGTAGTCATAGCTCGTGTTATAGCCGTCATAGCCATCGTAGCCAGCGGCATATTCACCGTAGCCTGGGTAGCCATCCATGCCACCACCCATACCGCCCATGTTGCCATAGGCTCCGATGGGCGCCGATGGCCCAGGAGGCAGCGCGGGCAGCGGCTGCGGCCCATTCACCCATTCTTGCAACCCGGTGTCGGTAGCCGTTGGCTGGTAGCCCGTCGCCTGTAACCCGGCCTCCTCCGAGATCCTGTCGGGCAAGCGGAAGGTGGCCACTGAGCCGCGTAGCTGTTCCGCCAACTCGGCGAGATAGCTCATGTTGTTGGCGGCGTCCTGGGTGGCGATGGTGGTCTGGCGCGTGATTTCGGCGATCTGATTCATCGCGTAGGCCACCGCCTCGGCGGTCTGCTTGCGCTCGGACGCCGCCAGCGCGATGCCCTGAATCATCTGCGCCTGATTCTCGACGGCGCCATAGATGTTTTGGAGCGAATGTCCCGCTTCGTCGGCAAGTTGCGTGCCTTTCACCACCTGCTGGGTACTGTCTTCCATGGCCACGACCGCGTCGTAGGTATCGCCCTGAATCGCTTTCACGATGTTGGCGATCTTCTTGGTGGCCTCGGTCACGCGCACAGCCAGTTCGCGGATTTCTTCGGCCACCACCGCGAAACCGCGTCCGTGCTCACCGGCCATCGCCGACTGAATAGCGGCATTGAGTGCGAGCAGATTGGTCTGATCGGCGATATCTTCGATCAGGCGGACAATCTCACCGACCTCCTGGGAACGCTCGCCCAGGCGCTTGATCTTCTTGGCGGTTTCCTGCACGTTCTCGCGGATGCGCGCCATACCATCAATCGTCTGCACCACGGCATCCTGGCCTGCTTCCGCGCTTTGCTGCGCCCCACGCGCCGCGTCGGCGGCCTGAAGCGCATTGTTGGCGGAGAGTTGCACGAAGTCAGCCAGACGAGCCACGGCCTCCGAGGTGCGCACAATCTGTTCTGACTGCGCCTCCGAGGCCTGTGAGACTTCCGCTGAACGATCCAGCAGACGACGCGTGGCGGTGGTCACCTGTACGGCGGTCGCCTGTACACGGCCCACCACCTTGGCTAGCTCTTCGATCATATAGTTGAAGGAGTCCGCGAGTACGCCCAGTGTATCCGGTGTCACCTCAGCCTGCACGCGCAGATCGCCATCGCCCACCGCGCTGACTTCCTGCAGGAGTTTCTCAATCTGCGCCTGAAGGCGCGCGGCATCTGGCGCATCGCTCAGCGCCTTCGAGATACCCATGCCGGGCGCTGGCACGCCATCCAGCAAGGCATTGACTGACGCCGCCAGCAACGAATACTCGTCGTCGCCAACCACCTGCGCGCGCGCATCACGCTGGCCAGCGCTGGCCTGACGGCATACCTCCGCGATTTCCAGGGCACGCCCGCGCATCAATCCACGCATGCGTAGCGCGGCAAAAGCCACGATGAGTACGGTCAGCACCGCGACGATAAGCGTCACCGCCCAGAGCAGCGTTTCCGAACCAGACCCATTCGCGCTGGTAATCTGGTTGATGCAATAAAAGCCCAGGCCAAGAATAGCAATGGCCGGGACGAGTGTTGCGATGCTCACGAGCAGATTCAGTTGTCCGCTGACCGATGCTCCCGTACGAGAATTGGGGTCCATAGAGAATGAGACCTCCTGTCACGAGTATTCCGCGGCTGACGCGCAGACTCACGAGATCACCCAGAACCGGGCGCGCATCTGATACGTCGTATGCGTCGGGCACAACAACGGATGAGTCCGCAGACGCTGGGAACCATCGGGTATCGGGTAGACCCACTGGCCCAGACGGCATCGTACTAGCATGCGCCGCATGCGCTCAATGCTGAAACAGCAGACCTCACGCGCATAAGCGCGCAAAGGAGAGGCCGCGAATCATCCGCAGTTTATCACATCTCCCCGCGCGGCCAAAGTAGCATATGACCATAGACGAGTCACGAATGCGCCACATGTGGATGATATCGTTCCAGTGTCATTCTGTGCCCCTGGTATAGCCCGCGCCGCCAGGTATACGAACGCGCGTCACGCCTCGTCACACCTCGTAGCGATAGTGGTGAATTGCTTCGCTGAAGAGCAGGCGCTCGGGATCAAGCATAACCACCGTGCGATCTTCCAGGTGGAAGCTGCCATCGGCGAAGGGCTGGAGCCACTGCGGAATGGTGGGATCGTCCATGGCCACCGTGTTGTCGGTAGGGCGCATTTCGGTCACGAAATCAACCAGGAAGCCAATCGTCATATCTTTCATCGTGAGGACCAGGAGGCGGTTGCGAGTTGAGAGCGGCTCAGGAGTCAGGCCGAAAAACGCGCGCAGATCCACCACTGAAACGATGGATCCCCAGACCTGCACTACCCCAAGCACCCACGGCGCGGTATTGGGTATGGGAGTGATCTCGGTAATGCGCTCGATGCCCTGTACGGCATCCGCGGGGAGAGCGCATTCGACTGTGCCCAGGAGAAAGAGGATCAACTGTGGCACCCGCTCGGCGGCTGGGTCCACGCCGATCATGCGGGTCAGGTCGTTGAGTTGTTCAGGGTTGGGGATGCCCGCCCGCCGCGCCAGCTCCACCAGCGCATCGGGCGTCATGGCCGAGTTACCTGTGCCCGAGGTTCGCAACGCTTGCAACGCCTGCTGCAGCATCTCGTTCATCTGCCCGCGGCGTGGATCAGGTAGGCTGGAATCGGTCATGCGCCAAAGCCCGTCAGGTTGCGGACGCTGGAGAGCAGCTCCTCTTTATCGAAGGGCTTGGTCAGATAGATATCCGCGCCCTGCTGTAGCCCCCAGCGCTTATCGAGCGGAGTGTTCTTCTGGCTGATGAGAATGACCGGAATATGACGGCTCTGCTCCATCTGTTTGAGCTTGCGGCAGACCTGGAAGCCGTTCTGCTTTGGCAGCACGACATCGAGCAGGACACACTGCGGCCGCTCGCTGATGACTTTTTCCAGCGCCTCGTCGCCGTCCACCGCCGTAATGACATCGAATCCGCCCTCACGCAACGGCGTCGCGATAAGCGTCAGATCAGTCCAACTATCATCCACCACCAGGATTTTCGGTGCGAGCATCATAGATCTCCCTCGTGCCTGTCAGTCGCCCACTGCCGGATGGCCACGCCTGATTGATTGATCGATTCACCACGATGCTACCGCGTCACAGGTAGCACGTGCTGTTGTGCGGCTGCATTGCGAGCGATAATCGCATGATATCCATCGTGCCTCTCGCTCGCTCAGGCGTCTGCCCTCTTGGAAGAAACCCTTCCAATAATTATGCCAGATTAACACCAGATCATCGCGCCAGACCATCATACCAGAATGCTATTACACCTGACGGCGTAGCCGCCCCTGCATCCGCATCTCACGTCGCGCCGCGCGCTCACGCGCCGCTGGGGAGTCCAGGTAGCGCTTGACGGTCTGCGCAAGCTCGATGGAATCAAAGGGTTTCGTCATATATTCAGTCGAACCGGCGAGCTTGCCGCGCATCTTATCGAACAGACCATCTTTGCCGCTCAGCATGATGATTGGAAGGTCACGATAGGCCATATTTTTGCGAATGACCTGACAGATATTATACCCATCCATCCGCGGAAGCATAATATCCAGTAAAATCAGGTCAGGCTGCTCATCGGCGACTGCCGCCAGCGCCGTCAATCCATCACCGGCTGTTACGACGCGAATGCGCTCACGTTGCAGTGTGAGCTGAACAATCTTGCGTACCGTGGGGCTATCATCCACCACCAGTACTACTGGCTCACTCACCCCGCACACTCCCTTTCACCATGCTCCACATTCGCCGATGATGGCAAACTGACGCCGAATGGGCCAGTTCAAAGATACCAGATAACGTATTGTCCTGTTTATTCAGGTCGCTATGACTTTTAGATCATGCTTACACTGTCATCTCATCTCATTCATATTACGTTCACATCGGCGATCAGGTTATGCGCGGTTTATGCGCGCATGGCTGCGTGATTGTTGGCGATTGGGCGCATTTCGTCGTTGATCTCGTGCAGGAAAGACTTCCACAAATCGTCCAGTTGCGCGCCGAGCCGCGATGAGCCGGTCTCATCCTCGATGACCGCGCCAAAGACGTGGCACATGAAGTGATATAGCAGCCAGACCGCATCGTGGTAGCACTCCAGCAACTCCTGGCCACGAACGACGCGTTCGAGAATCTCGACCTCGTGGTAGACCAGCACGCCGTGCTCGAAGCGAATAATCTCGTCCATGCGGGGACACTGCCGCTGCATATCGGCCAGCACTGGCGCGAAGCGTTGCTCCAGATAGCGATTGATCTCGGCCTCGGGGAGCTGACCCCGTCCACGGAGCGCGCGCGCAAAGTCGCGGTGGTGCGCCAGCAGCCCGTTGATGCAGGAACCCATCGTGCGCGCCATCGTCAGCATCCGCTGCTCCGCTGAGGCGCGCCCTTTTTGCGCCAGTTGATACTGGCAGCGCGTGATCAACCCGATGAGATTCTGTTCGAGCTCGCCTTCGAGGTGTTCGTCCACCAGCTCGATCAACTGCAATTGGAGGAGCTTTTCTATCGCCGCCGCGACGGTTGTTTCGGGGAGGAGCAATGCGTACGACATCGTGGAGAGGGTAAATTGCCCATTCGCCAGGCAGAGGACATTGACTTCATCCGGGGAGAGACCAAGCGAGCGAACGTTGCCGCTGAACTGTGGCATCCATCGCGCCGTTGCCTGTCGCGAGAGCCGTATCGGGCCAGCATACGCGCTTTCATCAGCGATCCGCAGCGCTTCGAGCAAGATGTGATCGACGCTGAGGGGGCGAATAAACCCGCCATGTGGCTGAATCGGTGTCGCGTAGTGATTGAACTCGAAGCGGCCACGTTCCCAGCGAATCGCGCGACTGATCGGCTGGATGATCGCAAACTCGACATAACGCTGGGCGGTATCGGCGGCGATGACCTGGTTTTCGACCATCACCCGTAGCGAGTTGGCGGCGTTGTGGTCGGCACGCTGCTTCAGCATCGACGCCTCTGGCCGGGTCAGGTGCATCAGCAGGCGAAACACCTCGATCATGTCGGGTGGAGTAACACCGCTCTCCTCAAGGGCAACGATATGCCCATCCTTCAAAGCAATCTGGAGCGTTTCTGAACCGGAACTCACCCGCAAAATGCCGGTTTTACCGCCAAGCGAGAGCATTTTCAACGTGGCTTGCAGTCCGAGCGTTTCAAGATCGCCATCTAGGATTCGCACCGGTTGCTCCATATTGCCCCTCTCGTGCAAACACGCCTGGTGGGCAGTGTGTGCTGCCTCAACCCAATCCTGTCTCGATTGCAGTGTTTCGATTGTCGTCTATAGAAAGTGAGCCTGCTCCGAACCAGCAGTTCAAAATATCCAACCCGATGTGTCCACCAGCACGGTATGCGAAAACTGGGGATGCGTCCAACCGTGTGCGGGGTATGCCGGAAATTCAGGAGTTCTGCTCACGTGTTCGTCGTTGAACGGGACTATTGTACCACAGCTACCGGTACCTTCAAGGGGGGAATATCGAGCAATGTCTGACAGTTTCGTCAGAATGGCCACGGTTGACAGGCGAGGGGCATTTGCTTCGGAGCGTCTGCTCGCGGGCTGGCTAACAGCCGCAGACACGCGAAATTATCGGCAATACCGGCTGGCGATTTGTTACGTGAGCAGATGGATAAGGATACCAAGCAGTCCGCCGCCCAGGATGAGCCAGGCCGAATTGAATTTGAGACGCGCCAGCGCCAGCAACGCGACCAGCGCCAGCGCCCACGTGAAAACATCGTGCAGGGCGGACTGCGCCAGTTGTAGCGTAACCCCCGCCATCAGCGCCAATGCGGCGATATTGACGCCATTGAGCACGAGCGCCACTGCCGGTGAGCGACGCATCCAGCCCGCCAGCCGGTGGATGACGGGAATGAAGAGGAACGATGGCAGGAAGATACCCAGCGTGGCGAGCAGTGCGCCCTGCCAGCTGCCGAGCAGGAAGCCGATAAAGGTCGCCGTCGTGAAGACTGGCCCAGGCGTCACCTGGCCCACCGCGATGGCGTCGAGCAGCTGGCGGTCGGTCAGCCAGCCAAGCCCCTGCACGAGGTCGGTGCGCAGGAAGGCGAGGAGCACGTATCCGCTGCCATAGAGCACCGCGCCAATTTTGAGGAAGGTGACGAAGAGCGTCAGCAAGCTGAACGGCGCGCTGGCGGAACTCGCTACGGTGGCGAGGGTGGCGCCTATCCCGCTGCCCGCGCCGGGCAACAGTGGTAGCAGCAGCGACGCGGTCGCCCGCCGTTCGCGTATCATGCGCCAGACGCCGAGCGCGACGGCGTAGAGAAGGGCGCCGCCAAAGAGCAACAGCAGTTCGTTGACGCCCAGCAGATAGAGGACGACGAGCGCCAGCGCCCAGAGGCCAATCGGGACATTGCGCACCACTGTCCGCCCAAGTCCCCAGAGCGCCCACGTGATGATGGCGATCACCACCGGCAGGATGCCATAGAGCAGCCAGCCCGTCGCTGGTAGCGCGCCAAAGTGGACGTACGCCCACGCCAGCGCCATGACAATCAGCATCGCCGGACCAATGAAGCAGGCGCCCGCGACGATCAGCCCGCGCCAGCCCGCGCGCAGGTAGCCCAGGTAGATGGCAAGCTCGGTGGAGTTGGGGCCGGGGATCAGGTTGACGACGCCGATGAGATCGACGAAGTGCTGGTCGCTGATCCATTGACGGCGCTGCACAAACTCCTGGCGCATCATGGCGATGTGCGCGACCGGCCCGCCAAACGCGGTGAAGCCGAGGCGCGAAAACAGCAGGGCCAGCTCGCCCAGCCGCTCCCGCTCACTGGTGGGCAATCCTTTATTCGCGTCGGTATCTGCGCCTGCTGTTACTGCGGCATCCCGCTGTTCGGCTGGCCTGGTCATGAGTGAGACCCCTTCGCCTTCTGTCACTAATTCCAACCATACAGCAGTCACATCGCGTGACAGGGCGGCGAACTTGCGCGGGAAAACGGCATGGCAGGCGTCACCATGGACACCTGCCAGCACAGTAAAGAATCGAGAAGAAAGCCTACAGGCAGCTACACGCCGCCACGTGGCGCGCGTCCGCCGTCAGCTCCTGATAGAGCGTGCGCACATCGTCGCCGATATGCTCCCAGCCGAAACGCTCTACCGAGGCGCGGGCATTGGAGGCCAGCCGCGCGCGCAGCTGGTGATCGCGCAGTATCTCATCCAGCCGTTCGGCAAAGGCGCGGGGATCGCGCCAGCGGACCAGCAGCCCGTTGTGGCCATCTTGCACGATGCTCGTCAGGCCGCCCGCCGCCGAGGCGACGACCGGCGTGCCCGAGGCAAGCGCCTCGACCGCAACCAGCCCGAAGCTCTCATAGCGCGAGCTGACGACGACCGAATCCGCCGCGTGATAGTACTGCGGCAAATCGCCTTGAGGCACCGCGCCGGGGAAGCGCACCCGTTCGCCAAGACCGAGATCAGCCGCGCGCCGCCTGAGACGTTCAAGTTCAGGGTCGCCTTCGGGATTGCCGCCGACAATCATCAACTGCGCGGGTGTGCGCATGAGCGAGAGGCTCTCCAGCAGCAGGTCCAGCTCCTTGATGGGATCGAGCCGACCGATAGAGAGAAGGGCTGGCTGATCGGCGTCGAGCGCGAGCGCCTGCCGGGCGGCCTGGCGCGATTCGGCGGTGACGGGCGTAAACAGGCTCAGGTCCACCCCGCACGGGATCACGGCCATGTGGCACTGCGGAAGACCATAGAGACGCCGTAGCTGCTCGCCCTCACTCTCGGTCGAGACGGTGATCCGGTCAACCGCCGAGGCGATGCGCCCCTCCTGCTCGATGCGGATAGCCGCGAGGTGATCGCTGCTGCTCGTGCTGCCATACTGCTGGCCCTTGAGCCGTTCGACAGTATGGAACATGGTGATATGCGGCACGTCCCACGCGCGGGCCAGCGGAAGCGCCGCCACCGCCGAGAGCCAGTAGTGCGTATGCAGCAGGTTGTAAGGATGCGGCGAACGCGCGGCGAAGTGGCTCACCCGACAGGTAAACTCGCCGACGTAAGGGAAAAGCTCCGTGGGCGGAAGGGGCGCAACGGGCCCAGCCTCGATCTGTATCAGGCGGACACGTTCGGCAATTTGCTGAATGGGGGAAGGTTGGGGTCTGAACGCCGGGTAAAAATATCAACGTCAATGCCACTGCGGCCCAATTCACGCGCCAACTCGCGCACGTAGACATTCATGCCGCCCGCGTCACGGGTGCGGCCGAGGGATGCCAGCGGCGAGGTATGCAGACTGAACATGGCGACCCTAAAGCACATTGCCACACCATCCAGTCTTGCCAGCGCGCCGCTGGAGCCTTGGTCTGGCGCAGATGCGAGGCCACCGTCCTTCGTCGGCTTGTGCCACCATTGCGCCGGGTATGACGACGGCGCACGCGGCCACGCTACACATATACATTTGCATTCATTCTCCTCTTTGATGTGGCGGGGAAATTCGTACATTGCGCGCCACGCTTCACATTATATACCGTGCGCAAACCCATCGCGCCACCGTGGGCGCAATGGCTATCGGGCTTGACGCGCGGGCGGGCGCAAGCCATAATTCCAGGACGTGCCACAGACCACTGGACGACCAATCGGCGCACTTCGCGGGATCATCTCAAGACTGACTCAAGATGGGCACGAAGCGATTTTCCGGGGAAATGGGGAGATGGAGCGCACCACACTGACTGAACGCCTGCGTCGCGTTGAGGCGGAGATCGCGGCTGGCCGTCCCGAGCAAGCGCTGGCGTACTGCCAGGACTTGCAGGCGGCGTATCCCCGCGCGTTGCGGGTGCAGCGCGTGCTCGGCGAGATCTATCTGGCGCTGCGCAAGCCGCGTGAGGCGCTGGCCGCGCTCGACCGCACGCTCGCGGGTGATCCCGAAGACGTGCGCGCCTGTTGCGCGCGTGCGCTGGTGCATCAGATGCACGGCGACGACACCGCTGCACTGGCGTGGTATCGTCGCGCCTGCGACCTCCGCCCCGAAGACCAGGCGCTACGCATCACCTATCGGGATCTGGCGCGCCGCCTGCGCGAGCCATCCTATCGCCCCTCGCGGGCTGGGCTGGCGCGGCTCTATCTGCGCGGCGATCTCTTCGCGCATGCCATCCGCGAGTGGGAGCAGCTTGTCAACGAAAGCCCCGATATGCTCGATGCGCAGGTCGGTCTGGCCGAGACGCTCTGGCTCGCCGGTCATATGCGCGTCGCCGAGGAGCGGTGTCTGCGGATTCTCGCGAATGCGCCATCCTGTGTGAAGGCGATGCTGATTCTGATGGCGCTCGCCCTCGCCGATGGCGATATGGACAGCGCACGCGCGCACTTGCAGCGGACGCTCCAGCTCGACCCTGATATGAGCATCGCTCAGGTGCTCTTTGCCGACGCGCTCGCCTCGGGCGATCCCGTGCTGATTCCCCTCTTGCGCGCCGACGCTGGCGCCGAGGGCAGCGATGAGACGATGAAGCTGAGCCGCCAGACCGCCGGATTTGCGCAGTCGGCGCTGGTTTCGGGGCAGCGCAACCTGAGCCGCCCGCTCGTCACCTCCGCGCCCGCTACCTCAGGGTCAGCATTTGGCGCGTCTCAACCGACCAGCCAGCCGCTGCCGCCACCGCCACGCCCAGATGTTCCGGTTCCTAGCCAGCCAACACAGGTCACGCGGGCATTCAAAGAGACTGCCTTCATGATCTGGGGACAGGACGAGGATAGCCAGCCGCGTCTCGCGGCGCAATCAGCCGAGGCTGCGGGCGATGCCGATCCAGCGTCGTCGTCCGCCCTGAGCGACCTCGATAGCGCGGCGGAAGACGATGAGACGCGCCGAGCGCTCAACTGGTACAACTGGCTCCAGTCGCAGGGCGCGGTAGCCCTGGGCGCCGCGTCCACACCAGGCGCGCCAGTTGCCCCGGCTGCCTCAGCGCCCGCGCCATCCCGCGGCCCGACGATCCCGCTTTCCGGCATCGACACCCCGATGGATGCCCCGATCCCGCCACCAGGCGCCACCAACGGCCATCCGCCCGCCGCGCCGGGAGGAGCAGGAGGCGCGGGGGGGCCACGATTCACGATGCCCATACCGCCCGCGCAACAGCCTGATCTGCTCTTCCCTGTTGAGCCGCCGGGCGCACTACCACAACCACAGCCACAGCCGGAGCCACAGAGTGAGGATGAGGAGCAGGCGACGATTCCGCTGCCATCGTCTCAAGCGTTACGTTCGATGTTCGCGGAACTGGGGGGCAATACCTCCTCCCAGCCAGTCGTGGATGCGGGGACCGTCGCCAACGCGCCCGCCTCTGGGACGCCGGATACGCCGTGGGAACCAGAGGCAACGTACGACCCGTACGTCGAAGCGGGTGATGCGCCAGATCGTCCGCAAGAGCATTACACCGCGGACGATGATGATGATGACGACGATGGTGATGACCTGTCACACGAGGCGCAGACTCTCGAAGATTTGGAGCGTCGATTCTCCGCCTCCGGGTTTACACACATCGAGATGCGCCCTGGTCTGCTGGCGGGGATCGAGCGCGGACAGCGCCCCGCAGATGCTGGCGATGCTGAGGATATTGGCGATGTCGCCGCGCCGCCAGAGCCGCCGACGAGCGCTGAACCAGCGCGCGATGAAACGGCAGGCAGCGATGCGCCGGTGAGGGTACCGGTGGTCAGCGGCCCCGATCCCCGCGACTATCCGGCACGGCTGACGCGCGCACGCCAGCGGCGGGATGGCGGACAACTCGAAGAGGCGCTGAGCGAGTATCGCGTCATCATCAAGAATGCGCCCGATCTGCTGCCAGACGTCCTGGATGATCTGTACGCCAGTCTGGCCGAACTGCCCGATCATCCCAATCTGCACAGTGTGCTTGGCGATGCGCTGGTCTGCCAGGGCGAATACGAAAAGGCGCTGGAATCCTATAACAAAGCGATGGAGCTGGCCCAGGCGCGTAGCGGACAATCCTGAATGGCGTGTGAGGGTATGAGGGGATAACGTGGAGACAATACTTCAGCGGCTGATGGCAATAGATGGTGTCGCGGGCGCGCTGCTCGTTGGCAAAGATGGGCTGGTCGTGGCCAGCGCGATGGATAGCGACGATGAAGAGATGGTTGGCGCGATGGCCGCCGCCGCGTACGACGCATCGGGGCGCTACATCGAGCAGTTGAATATGGGCGATATCCGCCATGTGCTCTTCGAGACGACACGCGGTGTCGTTCAGGTGAGCGACGGTGGCGATCTGCTGGTGGTGGTGCGTAGCTCGCGCGACGCCAATATCGGGCGTGTGCGCATTGAGATGCAGCAGGCTGGCCTGCGCCTCTCCGAGCAGATGGGCGCGTATTGATTCTCGGCTTCGCGGCGTAGATGGTGTTGGCAGTGCTGGCGGCTGAAGCCGCGCCTATGGGCCGTTGGCCGCAAAGGCCGCCTGCGCGGGCTAGCGAACGCATAGACGCATCACCGATTTCCTGAGCAACACGTTAAACACCATCATGTCGCGGTTAATCATGTTAACGAGGCCCGTCCTGTCCGCCGACTCCCCATTGGTGTGCATTCAGTGCGCGCCATCCGCTACTATTATGTGGGCAATTGCCGGGATACGTTGTCCCGCGCCCGCGATGATCGCGTCACGAGACAAGACGAAACATAAAGGAGACTACACGTGGAGCGAACGCTCATCATTGTCAAGCCCGAGGGGGTGCAGCGCGGCCTGATTGGCCAGGTGATCGCGCGATTCGAGCAGAAGGGGCTGAAAGTCGTCGGCTTGAAGCTGATGCAGATCCCGCGTGAGATGGCCGAGCGCCATTACGCCGAACACGCCGGGAAGGCGTTTTATGAGGGGCTGGTCGGCCATATCACATCCAGCCCGGTCGTGGTGGGCGTGCTTGAAGGCCCGGAGGCTGTCAGCGTCGCCCGCACCATGATGGGCGTCACGAATCCGAAGGCGGCGGCGCCCGGCACTATTCGCGGCGACTACGGCCTCGACATCAGCCTCAACATCGTGCACGGCTCGGATGGCACAGAGTCGGCGCAGCGCGAGATCGGCATCTTCTTTGCACCCGCCGAACTGGTGAGCTACGAGCGCGCGGGCGACCGCTGGGTGGCTGGCGAGTAGCGAAGCAGCGGGCGATACGCGGGCGTCATGCCCAGTATATCCAGCGGCGCGCTGAGAAAGGCGGCGAACCACGTTGATTGATTGGGGAGTACTGCTGGTTCCCGCGGCGGTGTTGCTGGTTGTGCCGCTCGCGATTGTCGTCGGCTATCGGCGCTCTACTGGCTCGGTTGTGGTGAGCGGAGCGCTCGCGACCGTCGTCTTTGCCATGTTCTGGCTGGTGCTGGGAGGGACTAATAGCCTCTTCAGCAATTCCGACAACTATGCCATCAGAACGCTCATATTCTTTGGTGGTGTCTTACTCGCCCTCGCGACGTGGATGCTCTCGCTCAATGCGGCAGCACAGGCGCGCCGCTGGGTCTGGGTTGGGCTGTTGCTCGTCGCGGGCTACCTCACCCTCGCCGCTATCTATGCCTCATTCTCGATTCAGCCATGCTTTGGCGGAGTGGATGCGGAGTTCTCGTGCCCACAGCCTGACACATTCAGGCAGGCGCTCACCTTCCTGGGCTACCTTGCCTGCCCCGTCGCGGCGCTGGTCTATGGCGTCTATGGCTCACGTCCATTCGGTCGGCGTGCGCGCAAACTCCCGGACGGGCTGACCGTCTCCTCGCTGAACGCCGCTCCCGTGGCGGACGCGACCCACGCGGAGGATGCGGAGAACGCGGGATAAGACACATAATGGCCATCAGCAAGGGTGGGACGTTAGCACTGGGGTGACGGCCCCCTCCCCAACCCCTCCCCCTGAAGGGAGAGGGGCTGCAGACACAGAGTACGTCTAGCATTCTGGCTTCCCCCTCTCCCACGGAGAGGGGTTGTGGGGAGAGGTCTACCCCACCGGGTTGTACTTGCAGAACCAGTCGAGAATCTTGTGCAGACGCAGCACCCGCGAGCGCGGATGGCCGTTGCGCGAGAGATCGTGCGACTGTTCCTCGAAGATGACCAGTTCGGTCTCGCGGCCCAGGTACTTCAGCGCGGTGAAGAGTTGCATCCCCTCGGCGATGGGGCAGCGCAGATCCTGGTCGCTATGTAGAATCAGCAGCGGCGTGTGGATGTTCTGGACGTAGGTGAAGGGTGAGAACTTCGCCAGCCGCTCCGGCTCGGCCCAGGGCGTCGCGCCGCCCAGCTCGTCCACCGTCAGCTCCCAGCCGATGTCGCTAATGCCGAACATCGTCGCCATGCTGACCACGCTGCGCATCGTCACCGCCGCCTTGAAGCGGTCGCTGTGGCCGACGGCCCAGTTGGTCATGAAGCCGCCATAGCTGCCGCCCGCGATGCCGAGCCGCTTGCTATCGATGCCGCCCTTCGCCAGCGCGGCGTCCAGCCCGGCGAGAATATCCTCGTAGTCTTTGCCGCCCCAGTCGTTGAGCACTGCCGCCGAGAAGGTGCGCCCGTAGCCGGTGCTGCCGCGCGGGTTGGTGTAGATGACGGCATAGCCGCGCGCCACCAACAGTTGGAACTCCATGAAGAAGCCATAGCCGTACATCGCCATCGGGCCGCCATGCACCTCCAGCACCGCCGGGACGTTCACCGTCTCGCCGACGCCGACCCGTGGCGGACGCAGAATCCAGCCCTGTAGCTCCCAGTCGTCTACGCCGAGGAAGGTGTACTCCTCCGGCCACGCCAGCTCCACCTCGCTAAAAAGCGCCTCATTCAGGTTCGTCAGCCGCTCCATCATCGGCGCGGTCGTCTCGCCAAGGTCAACCGCCTGCGTGTAGAGATCGCCGGGGATGTTGGGATCGGAGACAGCCATTGCGAACCGCTGGCAGGCGTCATCCATCGAGAAGTCGAAGATCCGGCGCGAGCCTTCGGTGACGCGACGCGGCAGCAGATTGCCCGCAGGCCGCGCGGCATAGATGTGGGTAGCGCCACGCATCGAGGCGAGGAAGAAGATACTGACGCCATCAGGCGACCAGACCAGGTGCGCGCCGCCGTGTCCCGCGCGCATATCGTCGATGCAGGTGTCGTCGCAATTCGGCACGAAATCGGTGGTGAGCTGGCGATGCTTGCACGGTTTATTGGCTGGCACGACGCAGAGATCGGCATGCCCATCGCTCTCACGGCGGGTGCTGGAGAGGAAAGCTATCGTCGCGCCATCGGGCGACCACTTCGGCGCGTGGCACGAGAGCGCCTCATCGGTCATGCGGGTAAGCGCGCCGCTGGCCAGATTGAGCGTCCAGATCGACGCGCCGGGCCATTTCCAGCGCTCGTCGGTGCGGTCCGAGGCAAAGGCAATCGTCTTGCCATCAGGCGACCAGTCGGAATCGCCATCATCGTAGTCGCCATCGGTGAGCTGGTGCGGCTCGCCGCCGCTGACTGCGACGGAAAAGAGGTGCGTGCGCTGCTCGTAGATGAAGCCGACGCCATCCAGCTTGTGCCAGAGGCGGTTGATCGTGCGCACGCGCGGCAGGTGCATCGCATCCTCGCCAAGTGCCGCGTCCGCCACCTCTGGCTCTTCCGGCTCGCCGGTCTTCGCCGTGAAGAGCATCGTCTCGCCATCGGGCGACCACGTCGGCGTGCCCGCGCCATAGCGCAGTTTGGTCAGCTGAGTTGGCTCGCCGCCATCCAGCGACAGGATCCAGATCTGTCCCTTGTCCTTGCCCGCGTCACGCTCGGCTTTGGTGCGCGGCGGTGTCGGACGGGCAGGAGCGCGCACGAACGCCAGCGCGCGGCCATCTGGCGACCAGCGTAGCGAGTGGTCATTCGGGCCAGCGGTCAGGCGACGCGGCTCCCCACCCTCGGCGGGCGCGACCCAGATCGAGCGGCGATACTCGTAACTCTCGCGATCCATGCCCTGCACCACATAGGCGATACGCGATCCATCAGGTGAGATGCGCGATTCTTCGACGAGACGCATGGCGTAGAAATCTTCCGGGGTCAGCGGTCGTGTCATGGATGCTAATCCTCCGATGCTTCGGCAACAGGTTTCCGATAGTTACGATCAACCTCGCTGAGAACCGCGCCAGGAATGTTCCAGGTTTCCTCGGTGAAGGTGTGATATTCGCCATCGCACCGGGGCACGGTTCGGGAGCAGCGCAGATGGGGCGCAAGCCGGAAACGCAGCTCATCGCCCTCGACATGCACCCAGATATGGCGGCGCGTATAGCCATGTCCCCAGCGGAAGATCACGCCTGAATCATACTCCTCGAAGGTGCCGCGCCCCTGCAGCGCGTTGCTATTCAGCCTGCGGAGAATGTCGGCGACGCCGCTCTCGCGCAGCACCCGCCGGGCATTGTCACGGATGGCTTTCCGCCGAGCCTCGTCCATAGGCGTGTCAGTATCAGGGGATAGTTCTGGTGGCCCTGCATCACTCATCGGTTGATAACGCTTTCTTTCGGCTCGCAAGACTCCTTGTTGCTATTGTATCGCACGACGATGCCATTCCCTTGGAGACAAAAACAGGGCAGGGAATATTTCCCCCACCCTGCCCGCACTCACGCTAGAGGACGTGAATTCTATGCATGCGATGTGACACAGTGGCTGCCGCCGCTGGTCGTGGAGTTGTTGCTCCAGATTGGCTGCACGGCGTAGTTATTGCCGCCCAGGGAGATATTGGCCGAGGTGCCACCGTTCTGGTTCCAGGCGCACTTGTCGCCGTTCTCGTCGCTGCCGCCACCAGGACCCTGCCACGCAACAGTAGCGCTGGTGTTGGGGTTCATATCGGTTTCGGCCTCGGCAAACTCATGGCCTGCCACGATCGAGAAGCCGTCAAAGTAGCCGTTGCCATAGCTGTTGTTGCTGGCATTGACGAAGTTCATGCCGCAGCTCGCGCCAGCGTCCGGCATGTAGGGGATGTAGCCGTAGGCAACGTTGTTGCTGCCGCTGGCGGTGTTGGAGTGCCAGGCGCACCACTGCGTGCCGAAGCCGCTCATCGAGTGGCCGCTCGGCGTGAAGACAAGATAGATGGCGTTGGCATTGTAGCCACCGAAGTGGTTCATCAGGCGCACGGCGGCGCTGGCGATATTGGACTGACTGATGCGCTTGGGCAGGGAGGTGGTATCCACCCAGGTTCCCGCAAGCTCGCCCGCACCATTGGTGATGTGCTGGCCGCTGGCGCCGCAGTTCACCGTGCCAACCGCTACGCCCTGGCAATACTGCGTGTCGATGTTATGCCAGGAACTGCCACCGACATTGCCAAAGAAGCCAGTGGCATAGGTCTGCGCCTGCGCGCTGGTATAGCCACCCTTGGAGAACCCGGAGTTCCACTGGCTGCCCCACCAGCTAATATAGACAGTTGGCGCGAGCGAGACGGGGCCGCCGTGATACGTCATACTGCTGCTGGTGACGGCCTGGGGAGACGCTCCCTTTGCTGGGCGGGGCTTCATGGCCTGGCCGTGCAGGACATCGGAGCCGCCCGCGGCTGCGCTGGCGCTGGTGACGTGCCCACCAAAGGCGAGCATGATGGCCATGGCCGCGACGGCCACAATGGCGAGGGGAACGAGGGCGATACGTAGCTTCTTCACCGCGATGTCTCTCCTTGTTGAGGAACGCCTTCCGAGCGTCCTCACAGTGGGGAACGCGCCAGGCTCGTGCGGCGGCATTCCTCCCCAGGGGACCGCCAATGCTCGCAAACCGTGCGAGTGAACCTGGCTAGATGGACCCGATAGGATAAGCATGGGTGCGATGCGAGCGGACGCGCACACAACGCGGCTCCGCCGGGAATCACCATTCCCAGGAGACGGCTCCCTTGTTGCTACATCCTTGTGATCGCCGACTGGCGACAAATACCCTGCTACGTGATTTTTCGTAGTCTAGTGGTCAAAACAGGCTAGCACACAAGGTTGGCGAGAAGTATAGCGGTAGGCAGGTATTGTGTCAAGCAGCAGTTTGCCGAGGGGTACATATTTTTGCCGATGGGCGACGATCTCGTCCCAGGGGAGCCAGAGCCGTTAGCTGTTGCCGCGACGGTCGATGTAGTAGCTGCTGCCGGGGATGGCTTTCGCCTGCGCCTTGACCTCGGCGGCGACGCGGCTGAACTCTTCCATCGTGGTCATCGAGCGATGGAGATTGGTCACGACGCCAATCGAGACACCGACCAGCGGGTAGACCTGTTCCTGACCCTGCCGGTCGCGGGCGACGAGCGAACCACGGGCGACGTCTTCGAGCGAGTAGAGCGCGCGGCTCTCGCGGTCCCAGGCGCTGATGATGCCACGCGAGAGCGGCTCCATATGGTCGGGAGTGGTGATGAGGATGAAGTCGTCGCCGCCGATGTGGCCCAGGAAATCGCTCGTATTGCCCTCGGCGCGCTGGCTTTCCGACGTCACCCGCCCCAGCAGCCGGATGAGGTCATTGCCGCGTAGAGGGCCGTAGACATCGTTATAGGCTTTGAAGTGGTCCAGGTCGAGATAGAGGATGGCCCATGGCCGGGGAGAGCGCAACTGCTCGGCGATGGCGTGTTCGACACGCAGACCGGAGGGCAGGCCCGTCAGCGGGGAGAGCAGCGTCTCGCGCAGGTGGCGCAGTTGGGTGCGTATGCGCGCGACCAGTTCCTCGCCGTTGAACGGCTTGGTCATGTAGTCGTCAACCTTCGAGGCGAAGGCGCGCATCTTGACGCTGATATCGTGGCGGGCGGTGAGCACCATGACGGGGATGTGCGTCGTTCGGGCGTTGGCGCGAATCGCCGAGACGACATCGAAGCCGTCGATACCGGGGAGCATGAGATCGAGCAAGATCAATTGCGGCGGTTCGCGCAGCGCAAGGCTGATGGCGTCCTCGCCGGTATAGGCTATCGTCGGCGCGTAGCCTTCGGCGGCCAAGGTTGAGCCGAGCATGCGGGCGAGAGGGGCTTCATCTTCAACGATGAGAATCGAGGCGGGAGGCGCGTCGAGCGTGGTAATATCCATCGCGTTCGTCCTCCCTGTTATGCTGTCCGACCCGCTCCAGAGCAACCTGAAACGAGACAGGTGGCCAGTTTCTGATACTGTGGGTAGTATTGCACACAAGAATCCGCCATGCCATGAATCGCCTCACAGAGCGCCATAACAGCCCAATCGGGGTAGCCCATTTGAGCGCGGGTGAGGTGAGGTTTGCTCATTTGCTCGCGGGTAGCCCCTGATCTTCCTCGGTGCTGGTGCGCTGCGCCCGCACGATGGCTTCGCGCTGGCCGAGCAGCGCGTCTTGCAGCCGCTGGCGATGCTTGGGGAGGAAATCGTCGGGCAACCTGTCGGGGCTGAACCAGCCCACCTCGGAGACCTCGTCACTTGTTCCTGGCTTGCCCGCGTCGGGGGTTGGATGGCAGAGGAAGGTGACGACCACCTCATTCTTGCGTGGCTTGGAGTAGATACCCACGACCCGCTCGATGGTCACGGTGAGACACACCTCCTCCATGACCTCGCGCAACATCCCCTCGTCGACCGTTTCGCCGTTTTCCAGCCCGCCGCCCGCCAGATTCCACCAGCCGATATCGCGCCGCCGCGCCAGCAGGTACCTGCCCTCCTGCTCGATGATCGCGAAGGCCGCTACCCGGAAGCGCGCCTTAGAGTCCTGCTGCTGTCGGTCGTTCGCCATCGTGTCGTCGTCTCCCTGATATGCCCGCTATGTGGCGTCATGCTGTCTCTGTTGAACCGCACGCACCTCACCGTTGAGATACGCATGTTCGCGGTTCACCATCCAGAGGATAGCATATCGGGAAAAGCGGACCTCACCCCCTGACCCCCTCTCCCACAGGAGAGGGGCGAACCAGAGGATGAGGTCGGATGAGGCCAGGCCAGGCCAGCTACACCTTGGCGCTACTGGCGGGCGCGGTGAAGGTCACCTCCAGCGCGCCATCGGTCATGCGGGCGACGGTCGCCTCCATCGGCACGAGGACGGCGGGCAGAGCGATATCGCGCTTGAAGTTGCCCACCTCGACGATCAGCTCGTCGCCCTTCTTTGTCATCACCACCTTCGATAGCTCGACGTGGGGAAGCGGCAGCCGCAGCAGATAGCTGTCTCCGCGCTTCACCATCTCTTGTGGGCTGCCATGGAAGAAGACCTGCGTGGGATCCTCATCGCCCCAGATTTCCAGACCGAGGGCGGCCAGCGCCTCCACCCCGAGAATCTCTTGCGAGCGATAAGGCGCATCCCAGACCGGCAGCGGCGTGAAGGTCGTGTGAATCTGCTCATAGTAGCGGCGCTGCTGAGCGGCCATCTCGCGCAGTAGCTCATCCTGATAGCCGCCGGGCGGTGGTGGTGGCAGGACGCGGTTGCAGATCACGCCGTCGATGGGATAGTCATAGAGCGCGAGATAGGTTTCGGCGCGCAGGGCTTCCTTGATAACCATCTTCTCAGGGTTGACCACCAGCCTATAAGAGCTGATATCGGGGTTGGTCAGCACTTTGCGTAGCGCCGCCACCTGCTCGTTGAGCTTCGCCAGCGAATCGAGCACATTTACGCCCGGCAGAAACGTCTTGAGCAGCGGCTTGGCGGCGTTGAGCGCGATGCCCTTCCAGCCATTTGCCTGGTTGACGTACCAGAGGAACGTCTCGGGCATGCTGAGCAGCCGGACCGTCTCGCCCGTTGGCGCGGCGTCGATCACCACCACATCGTAGTTGCTGTCGCGCGCCTGGCGATAGATATTGAGCAGCGCCACGATCTCATCCATGCCGGGGATGAGCGCCATCTCCTCCGCCGCGACATCGCTGATGCCCTGCTTCTTCAGCACGGTTGTGATGTAGTTCTGCACGCGACCCCAGTGCGAGCGCATCTCGTCGAGGACGTTGATCTCCTGCGCCCAGAGTGAGTCGGCGATCTGCATCGGCTCAGCGGTCAGCGGACGGTCCAGCGCGTCGGCCAGGCTGTGGGCAAGGTCGGTGCTGACGACCAGCGTGCGCTTGCCAAGTTGGGCGGCGCGGGCAGCGGTTGCGGCGGCGAGCGTCGTTTTGCCAACGCCCCCCTTGCCGAGATAGAGAATGAGGCGCATGTTCAGAAGCTCCTGAGTCTATTGTTATCCAGGCGACAGTGCCAGTCTTACGGGCGAGATAGGTACCAGGCCAGCTTCGCGGCATGAATGCCGCGGCTAATCCCTACAGCACTGTGCCCGCTTTCAGGCAAGATACACCCCGCGCCTGGCCGAGACCCGTTGACGCGACGTTTGTTGCTACGTTATGTACGCCTGCGTTCTCGCCGAGGTTGCGGTGGTCATGCCAGCCGCAGCAGCAACGCCTTCAGGTAGCGGTCCTCGGGGAAGCCGGGCAGCGTTGGGTGGTCGAGCGCTGGCCCAAACACTTCGATAAGCTGGGCGCTACGTCCAGCGCGTACCAGTCCCGCACGCACAGCGGTCTCGAACTCGGCGGCGTTCACCGCGCCCGAGCACGAGCAGGTAAGCAGCAGCCCATCCGCCGCGACGACTCGCGCCGCCAGCGTGTTGAGCTGCTCGTAGGCATGCAGCGCGCGCTCCTTCTTGGCGTTGCTGCGAGCGAAGGCGGGCGGATCCACCACCACCAGGTCGAAGCGCTGGTCGGTGTCGCCTGCCGCCTGAAGGTAACGGGTGACATCGCGCTCCTCGAAGCCGTGCGCATCGGGGTCGTGGCCATTGAGCGCGTAGTTGCGCCGGGCAAGGGCCAGCGCCGGGCCAGATGAATCGACGTTGACTGTACGGATGGCTGAATTGCCCGCCAGCGCCGCCAGCGCGAATCCGCCGCTATAGGCGTAGAGGTTGAGCAGGGACGCCAGATGCGGGGCGAGCTGGTATGTTCGCTGGCGTTTCTCGCGCTGATCGAGGAAGAAGCCGGTCTTCTGGCCGCCGTGTGGATCGATCAGGTAGCGCACAGCCCCCTCGCTGATCTCGATCTCCTCCGGCACGCCGCCCCGCGCGACGGTGGCTCCGCCCACTGGCAGCCCCTCACGCTCGCGCACGCGGATATCATCGCGGACGAGGATGCCCGCCGGAGCCAGCGCGCCCTCCAACGCATCGAGGATCAGCTCGCGCTGGCGCTCCACTCCCGCCGTCGAGAACTGCGCCACCAGCCAGCGGTCGTAGCGGTCCACGATCAGGCCGGGCAACCCGTCGGCCTCGGCGTTGACGAGCCGGTAGCCGGTGACATCGGCGGGCAGCAGGCGTCGCAGACCGGCGGCGCGTTCGATCCGACGGCGATAGAACGCCTCGTCAATAGTCTCGTCGGGAGTGCGGGTGAGTACGCGGAAGGCCAGGCTGTTGCGCGCGCTGAGGTGCCCCCGCGCCACCCACTCGCCCGCGACGTTCGAGACGTCGGCCACGATTCCAGCGGGCGCATCGCTGGGCAGCGCGCGGAAAGCGCCCGAGAAGAGCCACGGATGCCCATGCAGCAGCGCATAGTCGCGCCCCGGCTGGAGCGTGAGTTTGGGAAGCGCTGCGTCTTCATGCGAATTCTGAGTCATCGGGCATCCTGTCATTTTTAAGAGTATTGTCGACCTGTTGGGAGCCGGACTATGTCCCTTGTTGAGTGTCCTCGTCCGTAGCGTATTCATCTACTTTGGTCGTATCAGTATCGTTCAAAACCGCGGCTTCTGTTGCTTCTGTTGCTTCTGTTGCTTCCATTGCTCTCTTTCTGTCCCGCTTGACCCAGCGCTCGAGGAGTATTTCAGTCACCACCTACGGGAGAAATATCATGAGTATCCCAACCGACGCGCCGACGATTGCTCCTGCCACCAGAGCTATCAGCATCACTATAAGGGCAGGTATGCCCGAGAGATGGCCAACCAGATCGAGCGCCGCCAGCGCTCCAGGAATGCCACCCACAGTCACTACGATCAACGCAATGAAGCTGCCGCCTATTGAATCCCAACTGAGCTGATAAAGCGGCCTGAACAGGGCGTGCCACATAGCGGGAACCATCTCCAGCCATTTGCGCGCATATTCGCGTAATGGGATCGCGGTTATATCATCTTCATCCCAACGACGCGGTTCATCCTGAAGTTGCAATCGCGTCGCCTGCATACGATGTATTTCTGACGCCCTCGTAGGATTTCCCCCGCATCAGTATAGCGCGCGCGACGGTTTTGATATATACTCCTAAACTGGAGTGCTGTGCGCCTGCTTCGACGGGGATGCGATGGTCCAGCATGCCGTGGTGTTGGACGATCTGGGTGAGAGGGCGCTGGCAGAGACAATGGGGCAGGCGATTCGTGGTGCGCGGCAGACGCCGATTGCGGTGGTCGAGCAGGGCCGTCTGGTGCTGCGCGTTGGCGGGGTAATTCAATCAATTAGCGTGGATGAGGCCTATCAGGCGGATATCTGGGATGCCTTGCTGCCGCACAATCAGCCCGCGAATGCGCTGATTCTGGGGCTTGGCGGCGGAACGGTCGCGCACTTGATGACGCAGCGCTTCGGCCCGCTGCCGATCACTGGCGTGGAGTTTGATCCAGCGGTGGTCTGGCTGGCGCGCCAGCAGTTCGGGCTGGATGCCCACGAGCATGTGCGCATCGTCGTCGCGGACGCCTTCGAATACGTGCGCCGCTGCCACGAGACCTACGACGCTATCTGCGTGGACCTCTATACCGCGGGCAAGATGGCGCACGGCGTGTTGGGCGCGCGCTTTCTGCGCGATGTGGCGCGTTTGCTTGCGCCAGAGGGGGAGGCCACGATCAATCTCTGGCGCTCGCCCTACCTCGATGACCATCTGCGCCGCATTGGCCGCGAATTACTGGTGCGTGAGGTTGTCGAGGTCGAAGAAAATCTGGTTGTCCGCTGCGGGCGCTTTCCCAGCGCAGGCTGAAGGATATCTGGTCTCTCGCCCCAACCACAACGCGTCTTCCGCGTATTGTTAACGTGCGGACCAATTTGTCATAGCAGTACCTATTTCTTATCCTCATCGGTCGTAAAAGGTGATACGCTCACCCTATCCACCTGCTCCGCGTGGCATTACATCAGCCGTGCAGCCATGGGGACGGGCGTGGTTATGTGTGGCGAAGGATATGCGGCACACGACGGCCGAAGGTTGTTCATTCTCTAACTATCTGTCTGTTGGTCTGTGCACGGCCATCTCGTAACGGTACACGTAGGTACACGAAGACATTATTTTCCCGGAGCGAGTGGGGCTACCGGGACGTTTTTCACACATGGTCAAGGAGCTAAGCCCGCATGCAGGAGATGCGTAACCCAGGCATGCAAGACGTTGTACTCGTCGAAAAATCACTGGCAGACTATGCGCCGGTTGTCGGCGAAGATATCATCGCCGAACTTCATCGGTTGGCCGAGCCGTTTCAGGGCGCGCGCGTCCTGCATATTTCGTCTACGGCCTATGGTGGCGGCGTCGCGGAGATGCTGCACACACTGATCCCGCTGATGCGTAGCGCCGGACTGGATGCTCATTGGAAGATTATCTCTGGCACGGATGAGTTTTTCGCCGTCACCAAGAGCATGCACAATGCGCTGCAGGGGATGGAACTGGAGCTGACGCCCGCGATGAAGGCGGCGTATCTCCATTCCAATGTCGAGAACGCGGTCTATTTCGAGAACGACTACGACTTTATCATTGTTCATGATCCACAGCCCGCGCCGTTGCGCATGCTCCGCGCGGGTGACGGTGGCAAATGGATCTGGCGCTGCCATATCGATCTCACCGCCGCCAATGCGACCTACTGGAATTTTCTGCGCCCCTATGTGCAGGCCTACGATGCGGCCATCTTCACGATGCCAGAGTACGTGAAGAAGGATCTGCAGATTGGCAAGGTGGCGATTGTGCCTCCAGCCATCGATCCACTCAGCCCGAAGAACGCGCCGATGAGCGATGAGGATGCCGCCCGCATCGTCAGCCTCTATGGTATGGACCCCGAGCGGCCGATGCTGGTGCAGGTCTCGCGTTTCGATCCCTGGAAAGACCCGCTCGGCGTGATCGACGTCTATCGCGCGGTGCGCCAGAAGTTCCCCGATGTGCAGCTGGTGATGGTCGGCTCGATGGCGCACGATGATCCCGAGGGGATGGAATACTACCAGCGCACGAAAGACTATGCCGACGGCGACCCCGATATTCACCTGCTCTCGAACATCGACGGCGTGGGCAATGTCGAGGTGAACGCCATTCAGCGTATGGCGACGGTCGTGCTTCAGAAGTCACTGCGCGAGGGTTTTGGCCTGACCATCTCCGAAGGGTTGTGGAAGGGCAAACCGGTCGTCGGTGGCGATGTCGGCGGCATTCCGCTGCAAATCCAGGATGGCGAGACGGGCTATCTGGTGAACAGCATCGAGGAATGCAGCAAGCGCGTGCTGGAGCTAATGCGCAATCCAGCGCGGGCGCGCAAGATGGGCGAGCTTGGCCGCGAGGTGGTGCGCCAGAACTTCCTCTCGACGGCCAACCTGCGCAACTACCTGCGGCTCTTCACCGATCTGACGCAGGCCAACCGCGCGCGCCATCATCGCTCGGCGGTGTAGTTTATCTTCACGGCACAATGAACGTTACGCATGACCCCCGACCAGCGTGCTGGGGGGCGGTTCGCGGCCTTCAGGCCGCGGCTGATCTCCCCCAGCCCTGATTTCGCCGATGATGTTTGGACTAAATAGTTTAAGTTCATAATGCCGCGGCTAACCCGCTCGCGCAAGACCTGCTGAAATGGCAGAACATATTGTGCGAGCGGAATGCAGAGCAGACAACGGCCTTTAAGCTAGCTACGCCAGCAATCTCCCCTGATCTGGTTTCCCCCAGCCCGCGCAGGCGGGCTTTGCGGTTGCGCGAGCGCAACCCTTAGGCGCGGCTTTAGCCGCCAGCTTTGCGCGCGAGGTCGGTTCCGGCGCGCTGGCCCAGCACCATGCCAGGCAAGACACCCAGCGCGCCCAGCCCCTCGATGGCCAGCCCCGGCGCGCTCTTGGTCAGTGGGCGCAGGTGAGGCAACAGGTCAGCCGTGCTGTCAAGGTCAACGCCCCAGGCCCAGCGCGGCTCGACCCCCACAAATTCCGGCAGCCAGCGCCGCGTCGCCTCGATCATGCGCGCGTGATAGGCGGCGTCACGCTCCCTGGTGGCATCTGGCGCGCCGTAGCGTCCGCCGCTTACCGTCATGCGCCCATCTCCGGGGCGGTAATCGTAGTAGACATAGGGCGCGGCATCCCAGAACACCGGGAAGTCTTCGGGCAGATTGGCGGCGAAGGCCAGCGCGTAGAGCCGCGCGTTCGGGCGAATGGTCGGGCCGACCGCCCAGATGAGCGCGCGCGCCGTCACGAATGACCCGTTCTCTAATGTCAGTCGCCAGCCCTTGCCACGCTCCACCTCCATGCCAGAGACCGTCGCCTGCCCAGCCAACGTCATGCTGCGCTGGCGGGCGACCTGGGCGAGATGCGCCAGCAGCGTCAGCGGATGGATGCGCCCCTCGTCGGGCAGGCACATCGCCGCGACCACCTCACCCGTTGCCAGCCGTCCGCTCGTGACCTCGGCGACCTGTTGCGGTGCCCAGACCTCGGCGCGTAGCCCGGCGGCGTTGCGCGCGCGTACCTCACGTTCGAGGCGGCGGGCGGCGGTGGCGCTGGTTGCCAGGCTGAATGAGCGCGTGCACCGTGCCTGAAGCACGGCATCGGGCCGGGCTGCCTCTTCGTGGACGCGCAGCATCTCCTGATAGGTGGCGGGCCACAGCTCGGCGGCGAGGCTATCAGGCGGGGTATCGGTGATGCCCATGTTGACGCCCGCGCTCAGGATGCCCGCGTTCCGGCCCGTCGCGCCCAGCCCCAGCTTTGGCGTCGCCTCCAACAGCAAGACACGCGCGCCCGTAGCCGCCGCCGCGCCCGCCGCGCTCAGACCCGCCACGCCGCCACCGACGACGACCACATCCAGGCCGTTGCGTTGGGCTGGCTCCAGTGTCCCCACACCCGGTATCTCCAGCAGGGCGGCGATACGCGGCGGCAGACCATCCCACCAGGGCGCTTCGGCACGCGGGGTATCGACTGATTTTGAGGATAATCTATCGGCAATGGCTGGTTGGGAAGACATGAGGCCTCGCTTCGCTGGCTACAAACTCACGCGCATGATGGTATCGTCCTGCACTATAGACGCAGGCGTGTTGGGCGTCATTGGCCCGGATGCCCAAAGATGCTCCGCCGGGCTGTCCGTACCGGGGTCTCATCGACCTCATCGGTCACATCCGCCATGTCACCGAGCGCGCGATACGCTACAATACGGATGAGTGCGCCCCACGGCAGAACGTGTTTCGCCTGCGGACATGCGTCCACATCGCGTCTTTATAGTATTCGGGAAAGCATTTTGCATGAACACTGCTGATACCCATGCCCAGGGAGCGGCGGCAGGAGCCAGCGCAGGCAACGCGGCCATCGTCGTCGCGCGGCTGACCAAGTCGTATGGCGAGAAGAAGGCCGTCCGTGACCTGAGCTTCACCGTCGCGCGCGGCGAGATTTTCGCGCTACTGGGGCCGAACGGCGCGGGCAAGACGACGACCGTCGAGATTCTCGAGGGCTATCGCACGGCCGATAGCGGCGAGGTGCGCGTGCTGGGGCTGAATCCTCGCCGCGATGGCGCGCGTCTCAAGCCACGCATCGGCGTGATGCTCCAGCAGGACGGCATCTATAACTACCTGACCACACGCGAACTGCTGGACCTTTTCGCCCGCTTCTATAGCGCGCCCGAAGACCCCGAGCGACTGCTCCATGTGGTCGGGCTGACCGAGGCCGCCGGAACGCGCTGCCGCCAACTCTCCGGTGGGCAGAAGCGTCGGCTCTCGCTGGCGCTGGCGCTGGTGGGTCGCCCGGAGCTGATCTTTCTCGATGAGCCGACGACGGGGATGGACCCGCAGGCGCGGCGGGCGACCTGGGAGATGCTGCGCGAGCTGCGCGACCGTGGCGCGACGCTGCTGCTGACGACACACTTCATGGATGAGGCGGAGCGGCTGGCCGACCGCATCGCGATCATCGACCACGGCGAGTTGCTGGCGCTCGATTCGCCCGCCGGGTTGACACGCGCGCAGTCCACCACGACGACCGAGGTGCGCTTCACGGCTCCCGGCTCGGTGGATGTGGCGGCGCTGGGCAAGCTGCCGGGCGCGCGGATGGCGCGGAGCGACGCCCTCGGCTCGTACGTGATCGAGACGGGTGATGCGGCGGCGCTGCTGATCGAGCTGACGACGGCGCTGCGGGCGGCGGGCGTGACGCTGAGCGAGCTTCGGGTGGGCCGCACGTCGCTGGAGGATGTCTTCCTCCAGTTGACCGGGAAGGAGATTCGCGAATGAGCGCGCCAGCAACCAACACCACCGCGATGCCGGGCGCGGCCCCGGTGAGCCAGGCGATTCTGGCGCAGACGCGCGCCGAGTTGACGATGGCGCTACGCCGGGGCGAGAGCCTGCTCGTCACGATCATCATTCCGACCGTGCTGCTCTTCCTGGCGATGTGGTTGCATATCGCGCCGGGCACCCAGAGCGCGCAGATCGCCTTCCTGCTGCCGGGGATTCTCACGGCGGCGATCATGTCCACCAGCCTCGTCAGCCTGGGTATCGCCACCGCGTACGACCGCTACTACGGCTCGCTCAAGCGGTTGGGCAGCACGCCACTGCCACGCTGGGGGCTGATTGCCGCCAAGATTGTGACGGTGCTGGCCATCGAAGCGGCGCAGACGGCGCTGCTGGTGCTGATCGCCGCAATCTTCTTCGGCTGGCGGCCCACTGGTTCGCTGCCGCTGGCGCTACTGGTGATGTTGATTGGGACGGCGGCGTTCGTCGGGCTGGGCATGCTGATGGCCGGGACGCTGCGCGCCGAGGCGACGCTGGCCGGGGCCAACGGCCTCTTCATCCTCTTCCTGGCGATTGGCGGCGTGGTGCTCCCCACCGATCATCTGCCCGTCGTCATCCAGCAAATCGCGCAGATTCTGCCCGCCGCCGCACTCTCCGACGCGCTACGGACGGCGATGAGTCCAGCGGGCATCGATGGCGGCAGTCTGCTGCTGCTGACAGCCTGGGCGGTGGTGCTGCTGGTGGCGGCGGCGCTCACCTTCAAGTGGGAGTGAGGGCTACCCCTCAGGTACCAGACCTCATAGATTGTCGCCTATCTGCCCTGTTGACAGCGGTGTATAATAGAACACACGTACAAGCGACGATTGCTATGGAGGTTGGTTCTATGACAACTGGGCAACAGGGCGACGCGCAACTCAGCATCTTCGACGCGGAGGCCACCGCGCAGATTCGGCATGTCTGGCACAACGGGCGCTGGTTCTTCAGCGTCATTGACGTAGTGGGGGTGCTGACGGAAGCACGGATTCCGCGTAACTATTGGTCTGATCTGAAACGAAGACTGGCTGAGGATGAGGGTTTCACTGAACTGCACGCACGAATCGTGCAGTTGAAGATGCTGGCGTCTGACGGCAAGCAGCGCCTGACTGACGCCGCCGACGCCGAGACGCTGCTGCGTATCGTGCAATCTATCCCCAGCCCGAAGGCGGAGCCGCTCAAGCAGTGGCTGGCGCGTGTCGGGACGGAGCGGCTGCGGGAGATGGAGAATCCCGCGCTGGCGGTTGATCGTTTGCAGCAAGAATATCGCCGCCTGGGCTATGACGAGGACTGGATTGGGCAGCGGCTGCTCAATATCGTCACCCGCGATGAACTGACCGATGAATGGCAGCAGCGCGGCGCGGAGGAAGGCCGACAGTTCGCCGTCCTCACCGATACGCTGCACCGTGGCACATTCGATGTGGGCGTGCGCGACCATCAGGCGATCAAGCACATCGGGCGCACACAGAATCTGCGCGACTCGATGACGCGCGTGGAACTGGCGCTCAGCACACTGGCCGAGGCGACGGCGGCGGAGTTGCACCAGACGCACGATAGCCAGGGCTATGAAGAACTGCGAAGCGATACGCAGGAGGCGGGCGAGGTCGGTGGCGCGGCACGGCGAGACATCGAGGCGCGCACAGGTCATCCGGTCGTCAGTGGTAAGAACTATAAGACGCTGCGCCAGGGAAGAATGGCAGCACGCCAGTTGCCGCTGCCCGACGCCAGCGAGGATGAGGAGCCGGGCAAGTAAGAGGTTTGCATAATTCTCGGTCAAGTCCGAAGTTGTCTGTACTTTGGTGCTCTGGCAGATCCATATCGTTAAGCAGTGTGCTGCTGGAGTTTCTCCTGTTCCGCCGAATCTGCTTGTGCTCGACGCCACTGCCCATACGCGGTCATATCGAAATAGCGTTTACCGGTCGTCCACGCCTCATCTTGCTCCATCAGCAGCGCACCGAGGAGGCGTATGACCGACTCGCGAGCAGGAAAGATGCGGATGACGCGCTCGCGGCGGCGCCCTCTTCATTGAGGCGCTCGACAGCATTGGTCGTGCGCAGGCGACGGCGATAGGGCTCTGGGAGCGCGAGCACGGCGGCCGCATCCTCAAAGCCGCGTTCGAGGACCCCTACTGCAGCTGGCGCGCGGTGCTGGTACTCGGCGCTGAATGCCGCTAAGAGGAGGCGCGCTGTCTCCATGTCGGGCGCTTCAAAGATCGCACGCACCCGGCGATGCACCTCCTCCTGGAGCACTTTGGGCGTCGCGTGGAGAGTGTCGCTGACATTGGCCGATAGGTGCGTCTGGCAGCGTTGCCACGTCGCGCCTTGGAACTGCAGGCGCACCGCGTTGACCAGCCCACCATGGGAATCTGAGACCACCAGATCGACCCCCGAGAGACCACGCCCTTTGAGCCAGACAAAATAGTCGCTCCAACTGCGCTCCGATTCGCTGTCGCCGAGTTGGAGTCCCAGGATCTCCCGGTAGCCTGCCGCATTGACGCCAATCGCCACCAAGGCGCTGCGTGCACGCACGCGTCCCCCTTCGCGGATCTTGAGCACCAGCGCATCCACCAACACAAAGGGATAGCGCTGCTCGCGCGAAGTCACGCGCATTCCAGGCGCTGACCAACGGATCGAGCCCTTTGCAGAGATCAGACACCGTCGATTTGGAGAAGGCCTTCCCGCACAGTTCTTCCGTGATCTGAGCGACTTTGCGGGTCGAGACGCCGTTGACGACCATCTCCATGAGCGTGCAGACGAGCGCCTGCTCACTGCGTTGGTAGCGCTCGAAGAGGTCGGGCGAGAAGGAGCCGTCACGCACCTGGGGCACACGCAGGGCCAGCGTGCCGACCCGCGTGGTGAGCTGCCGCGGTTTGTAACCGTTGCGATAGCCCCGCCGCTCCTGGGTGCGCTCATACGGCTCCGCCTGCACGTGCTGTGCTCGGCCACTTGCGCCTCCAGCACCTGCTTTAAGACCTGTTCGAGCAACTGGGCCAGCTGCTCATTCCCACCAAACAGTCGTTGCAGTGAGTCGCTGTCGAGCGTAAGCTGGTATTGGGTCATCTCGTCCTCTCTTGTTGACTGGTTTTCGTTGACAAGAACCAATCTACCAGAGAGGCGAGCCCCTTTTCTAGCTCCCCCTCAAAGTACAGAAGATACCGGACTCAATATAATTCTCATGGACAGGCGGTATACGGTATACTAGTTGGTACGCTGACAGATCGGGAAAACATCGATGGTTTGAGAGGATTAACTGAGGGAAAACACAAACGATGAGCACGATGATTGACGCACTGAAACAGGCGGTTGAGCGTGCCTCACAACAACCTGCGGAGGAGCAGGAGGCATTGGCAGCCATGCTGATACAGGCAATGGACGACGATGCGAAGTGGGAAGCGCTTTTCGCCGATCCGCTCACGCCCCAGGCGCTCGAAATGCTGGCGGCAGAAGCGATTGCCGAGGACGATGCGGGCCAGACGGAGGAGATTACTGGTGATGGTTTCCTCTCATGACTGCGCCGAGGCTCCCTTCAAAACGGGCATCCTCATTCAAAAAGCTGTATGCGCAGTTACCAGAGAAAGCGCAACAAGAGGCCGATGAAGCGTATCAGCAATTCACCAAAGACCCTGATGCGCATGGGCTGAACTTCAAACAAATTGTTGGAGCATATTACTCAGCACGTGTAGGCGGAGGATATCGTGCTCTGGCGATGCGACGTACAGATCATTGGTTATGGTTTTGGATTGGGACACATGCCGCCTATGACAAATTTCTCGACCAGTTGCGTCGTGGACGACATGGAGTGTAGTTGAGAGCTAACGAGACGCGCACTGGCCACCCAGTCGTCAGCGGCGAGAACTACAAGACGTTGCGACAAGGGCGAGTTGCCGCTGCCGAACGCAACCGATGATGAGTCGACTAAATAAGAGCAAAGCCCTACAGTCATCCACGGTGTCAGTATGTTACTGCTTGCAGCGTGGGTGGCGGCGCTCACCTTTAAGTGGGAGTGAGGACAGATGATATGGCCCTGCTCAAGTCGCTCGTTATTGCGGCCGTATGGATTCTATTGTTGATCCCCAGTTCTGACGATTGATACCGAAATTGGCTTTCCAATACGCCTTAGTTCATGCCATAATGGCATGCAGGCGGCCAAAGTCTAATGAGCTTTATTCACGCTGCTTCTGATTGGGAGAGTTGAAATGTCGCTGAGTGGGGAGCAAGCTCCAGTTGAAATGAGCGAGCGCCAGTCCTGGACAGCACACCTGCCGCAGCCTGTTCGCGTCGTGGCGCATGGGTGATGGAAGGTCTTTTCGTTTCTCTTTATTGGCAACTACATTGCGGCGCTGATGTTTGCTTTTCTTCAAGGTGGTTGGGGCGCGCTGCAGAAAACGCTGACGACGTGGGGCATTCTAGGGCCACTCGAACATACAAATCCGCTGGTTTTCTGGATTACAACCGGCCTGCTTGCGGCGTTGGCGCTGGCGGGACTGGCTGAAGAGATTACGGAACAGCGCACGAATCAAGCGCAAACGGCCGGACAAAAGCGCACGGTCGAGGAAGCGCGCCAAACAGCCTTGTCAGCGCAGGCTACCGCTGAGCGCGCGCTCTCTGCTGTCACCGCTTCGGCGACCACCACCCAGCCACCGCAACCGCTGGGGCCACCAGATGATGCGGCGCTTCTGCCTGTTCCGACCCACATTCCGCAGGGTGCTGTGACGACTTTTTGCCATTTCTGCTAGCATGAGCCTCATATATAGTACGGCGGAGGGGGCATCATGCAGAGCATGCGAGGTGTGCGCGTCGAACGGTTGGATCATCTAGGGATTGTCGCGGGCGTCTGCCGCGAGATCGGGCTCGCAGAGTACCTGGACAAGCTGGCTGGCCCAACCCAGCAGCAGGTGAGCGTAGGGACCGCAACGGTGGCCATGCTCCTGAACGGGTTGGGCTTCAGCAATCGTCGGCTGTATCTGGTGTCCCAATACTTCGCCACCAAGCCGGTCGAGCACCTGCTGGGGCCGGGCGTCAGCGCCGAGATGCTGCACGACGACTGTCTGGGACGGACGCTGGACTGGCTCTACGCGCACGACCCCACGACGCTGTTCGCCGGCATCGCCCGGCAAGCGCGGCAGCGCTTTGGTATCGCGGTGCGCCAGATCCACGTGGACACGACCTCGTTTGCGGTGACGGGCGAGTACGACACCGAGCTGGACGCGCACACGCTGGCGGTGACCTATGGCTATTCGCGCGACCACCGGGCGGATCTGAAGCAGTGGATGCTGGCGCTGGCGACCACGCGGCAGGGCGACGTGCCCCTGTTCTGCCAGGCGCTCGACGGCAACGCCAGCGACAAGGTGACGCTCGTCGCCGCGGTGGAGGCGCTGGCCGAGCAGCTGCGCGGCGACGACACGCAAGACAAAGACACCCATGCGCCCATCTTCGTGGCCGACAGCGGCCTCTACAGCGCCGAGAACGCCGCGCGGCTCACCACCGCGGGCGTGCGCTGGATCAGCCGCGTGCCCGACACCTCCAAGGAGGCGAACGCGGCACTGACGGTTGCCGACGAGGTCTGGCAGCACGAGGGCGACCTGTTTTGGGCGTCTGCTCCGCAAGCCCCGGCGGGCGAACGCTGGGTGGCGGTGCGCACGACGGCAGGCGAGGACCGAGCCCGCGCGACGCTGCAGCGGCAGGTGGACACCATGCGCGCCCAGTGGGAGAAAGCGCTCTGGCACCTAGGCAACCAGCGCTTCGCCTGTGTGCCCGACGCCCGGGCCGCCCTCGCGCGCCAGCTCAAGACGTGCCCCGTGTGGCTGCAGGTCGAGAGCGTGCTCGTCATGCAGCCCAAGCATCGCCGGCCCGGACGCCCCCGCAAGGATGCTTCTCCCGATCAGGTCGAGTGGCAGATCCTGACTACCCTCAGCGTGGACGCGACGGCCGTCGCACGGGAGGCGCGGCGCAAAGCCGCCTTCTTAGTCGCGACCAATGTCCTCGATCCGGCGCAGCTCTCCGACCACGAGCTCATCCGGACGTACAAAGAGCAGCACAGCGTCGAGCGCGGCTTCGGTTTCCTCAAAGATCCGCTCTTCCTGGCCTCTTCGGTCTTCGTCAAGAAACCGGAGCGCATCGTCGCACTCAGCCTCGTCATGGTGCTGTGCCTGCTGGTCTACCGCCTGGCCGAGCACCGGCTGCGCGAGCGGCTCGCCGCCACTGGGCAAACGGTCCCCAATCAGCTCAAACAGCCGACCGATCGGCCGACGATGCGGTGGATCTTCCAGTGTTTCGAAGGCGTCAGCCTGATCGCCTTCCCGCCCTCCCACGGCCCACCACACTGGGAACTGGCCAACCTGGAGCCGCTGCACGAGCAGGTCGCTGCCTTACTGGGACCGTCCTGCGAAAAACTCTATAAAGTCGAGGTCTGAGGCTGCGAAATGTGAGTTCCGACGCGCTTTGTCGGGCGATGGGATGACCTCGCCTGGGTCGAGGAGCGGTTGCGAGAAGACGGGGCAGATGGGGCAGACGCGCTGGTGTCCATCCGTGGTTTGGCCGGGATCGGGAAAACGGCGCTCGCGGGAGCGGCGACCCGCCAACTCCAGCGCGAAGGACGTTTCCCTGATGGTGTGGCGGTCGTCTTCTGCCAGGGCCTCTCAGACCCCGCTGACGTGTTGCGCCGGGTCTTGATTCGCTTTGATCCACTGCGCCGTGCGCCAGAAGTCACTGACCTCCCTCACCTGCAAGATACCGCGAAGACGGTTCTGCATAATAAGCAGGCGCTCGTCGTCCTCGACAATATCGAGCCAGAATTGCCAATTGGCAGTGTCACCATGCCGCTATATGCCGCAGGCGTCGCCCTGCTGCTGACCTCGCGGCAGGCGCTCCCTTTGAGCGCGGCCCCAGCCGAGGCCAGCCGCGCGCTCGATCTGCTGACGCCACAGGAGGCGTTGGATATCTTCGCGTCCGCGCTGGGGCGCGCCGACGCCAGCGCCTTGAATCCGAGTGAGCGCGCCAGCGCGGAACACATTGTCCAGGCGCTGGGGTATCATACGCTGGCCGTCCATCTGGCTGGCACCTACGCTGCCGCCGAGGGGCGTGATCTGGCGACGTTGGCCAGCGAACTCTCGACGCCAATGGGGGGCCTCGAATTAGCCAACGATGAGAGCATGCCAGAGACCGTGCGACGCAGCTTCACGCGCAGCCTGGAGACGCTCTCGCCAGAGGCGCAACGGCTCTTCGCCGGACTGGCGGCATTCGCCACGCCGGAGTTCGGGCGGCAAGCAGCGCTGGCGCTCGGCCATGCGCTCGGTCAGGCGCGCCCAGAGAGCAGCCTGCATGCACTGATGGTGCGCGCCTTGATCGGCGCCTCGACCGATGGTGAAATGGGAGCGGCCAGCGAGCGTGAGCGGCTGCGCCTGCATCCGCTGTTGTTGGCCCTGGCGCAGGAAATCTATCATGGCTGGCTACCATCCGACCAAGACCTCGCCGCTCTGGCAGTTGCGCGCTACCTGGCAACCTACGCCGAAGCCCACCAGACGGACTATGCCGAGCTGGCCGCTGACGAAGCCAACTTGACCGGCGCGCTAGAATGGGCGCACGCGCACGATCAGCCGATGCTCGTAGCCGACCTGGCGCACGGTATGCGCAAATTCTGGGACGTACGTGGGCGCAGCCGTGAGGCAGTTCACTACCTGGCCTGGGGGGTAGCGGCAGCTGAGGCTACCGGTCAAGCGCAAGGGAATCCCGAAGCGCGCCAGCACTGGGCAGAACTGCAGCTCCAATATGGTGACGCGCTGGTCATGACTGGTGAACCACAGAGCGGCGGAGCAGTAATACAGCGCAGTCTTGACACCTTTCGGGACATTCAGGATCGCCCAGGTGAGGGAGCTGCGCTCCGGGTTTTAGGAGAAGCAGCGTTATGGCAAGGACAACTCGAGGCCGCGCGCAAGTATCTCGCCCAAGCGCTTGCCATACAACGAGCGACCAGCGACCAGGGAAGCATCGGGGAAACGTTGGCGCACTTAGGCCAAACAACCCTGTTGCTTGGGCAGCCTGCGGCCGCGCAGGAATATCTCCTCCAGGCGCTCGATATTCAGCGTCAAATGGGTAATCAACGAGGTGAGGGTGAAGCGCTCTGCTATTTAGGGCAGGTTGCGTTCTGGCATGGACACTTTCAGGTGGCGGAGGATTACCTGACCCAAGCGTGTACACTGGATCGTGCGACTGGCGACCGACAGGGTGAAGGAACCGATATTGCCGTGTTAGGATGGGTCGCACTACGACGCGGACAGGTCGAGCGAGCAGACGAGTTGCTCGCGCAGGCCCTTACTATTTTTCGTGAAATCGGTGATCGCTCAGAAGAGGGACTGGCGCTGCGCATCTGCGGGGAACTTGCGATCCAACGCATGCGACTCGATCTGGCGAGCGATTATTTGACGCATGCGCTCGCCATTTACCACGAATTCAGCGATCGAATGACCGAAGGACTCGTGCTGTGTCTGTTGGGCGATGTGGCGCTTGCGCGCCAGCAGGCCGCCGTGGCGACGAACTATTGTGATCAAGCGCTCAGCATTCAGCATGACATTGATGACCGGCGCTATATTGTCGGTACCTTGTATTCCATCGGACGCCTGGCTGAGGCGCAGCACGATCTGGGGCGCGCTGAGGCGGAATATCGAGAGGGTTTGAAACTGGCCATCGAACTCGACCAGGGGCCAGAGATTGCTTTGGGTCAGCTCGCGCTGGGGCCGCTGCTCGCCGAGCGACTGGATCGGCGCCAGGAGGCGCGGCCACTGCTGGCGGAGGCGGCGCAGCGCTTGACCGAGATGGACGTGCCAGAGGCGCAGGAGGCCCATACGGCACTCGCGTAGTTGGACGCTGCACGCGAAAGCGAGCAGGCATAATAGACCTTGAGCGACACCTTGATGTAGTAGTGGCAGTCAGCTTGAAAGGGGCGCTGACATGTTTTCGCAGATACTCGTCGATGTATTGATCTTTGTTGGAGTGGCGGTGCTAGCGGCGGTTGTGATTGTGGGAGGAATAATCGCTATCACCTCGTGGCTCAACAGACGAAGCGGAGGTCTCCTCTAAAGGGCTGTTGGCGCGATTGCCAGCGCCTAGTGGCTACGGCGCAAAGCCCAGCCTGCGCGGGCTGCCAGAGCGGGCGCGTCGGGTAGGATTAGTCGCAGGGCTTCAGCCTGCGGCACGGTACCCCTATACCCCTACGTCCGCGCAGCGTGTTCCTGCTCCAGCCGTGCCCATTCGCCACTCTCCTCTCATCTCCTTGACGCTACCGCGCGCCGCACCCCATAATTTCTACGATGGGCGCGATATGTTCCACGTGACGAATGCGTGACGCGCCCCCATCGGGGAGAGGCAGCGGTACGGCATGGCGTTTCAGGATCTGCGCGACTTCATGGCGTTTCTGGAGAAGAAGGGGCAGCTTCAGCGCATCACCGCGCCCGTCTCCGCCGAGCTCGAAATCACCGAGATCGCCGACCGTGTCGTCAAGGCTGGCGGGCCAGCGCTGCTCTTCGAGAACGTGCGCGGCTACGACATGCCAGTCGTCATCAACCTCTTTGGCAGCGCGGAGCGGATGTCGTGGGCGCTCGGCGTCGAATCGCTGGATGAACTGGGCGCGCGCATCAAGAAGTGGCTCGACCTCGTGCAGAATCGCCCGCCGGAGGGCATCATCGAGAAGGCGAAGCTGCTGCCCGAACTGGCGCAACTGGCGCGCATCGGCCCACACACCGTCAGCCATGCCCCCTGTCAAGAGGTCGTCGTCACCGACAAACCCTCGATTGCCCACCTGCCGATTCTCAAATGCTGGCCACAGGATGGCGGCCAGTATCTGACGTTGACGATGTGCCACTCGAAGGACCCCGAGACGGGCAAGCGCAACATCGGCATGTATCGTGTCCAGGTCTACGACGAGCGCACCGTCGGCATGCACTGGCAGATTCACAAGGGGGGCGCGGCCCACTTCCGCGACGCCAAAGCGCAGGGCGGCGAGAAGAAGCGGATGGAGGTCGCGGTCGTCATCGGCGCGGACCCCGCCAGCATCTACGCCGCCAGCGCGCCGCTGCCCCCCGGCGTGGACGAGCTGCTCTTTTCGGGCTTCCTGCGCCATAAAGGCGTGGAGGTGGTGCAGTGCAAAACGGTGGATGTGAAGGTGCCCGCACAGGCCGAGATCGTGCTGGAGGGCTATGTGGATACCGACGAGCTGCGCCCAGAGGGGCCGTTCGGCGACCACACCGGCCACTATACGCCCGTCGAGCCTTATCCGGTGATGCATATCACCGCCGTCACCTCGCGGCGTAATCCTATTTATGCCACCACCATCGTCGGCAAGCCACCGATGGAAGACGCTTATCTGGGCAAGGCGACGGAGCGCTTCTTCCTGCACCTGCTGCGGGTGATCTTGCCGGAGATCGTAGACATCAACATGCCAATCGAGGGCGGATTTCATAACGTCGTCGTCGTCTCGATTCGCAAGCGCTATCCCGGCCACGCGAAGAAGGTGATGGCGGGCATCTGGGGCATGATGCTGATGATGCTCTCGAAGTTCATCATCGTCGTGGATGAGAACGTGGACGTGCAGAACATGCACGAGGTACTCTTCCGCGTGGGCAACAACGTTGACCCCAAGCGTGATACGCTGCTGGTGGATGGCCCGGTGGACGCGCTGGATCACTCGTCGCCGTATGAGAAGTATGGCTGGAAGATGGGCCTGGACGCGACGGCCAAGCTCCCAGAGGAAGGACATCCCCGACCCTGGCCCGATGATATCGAAATGTCGCCCGAGATGAAAGCGCTCGTCACCAAACGATGGGCGGAATACGGCATCAAGCTGTAACTGGATAAGACCAACTCTATGGCTGAGAGACCCGATACAACCGAGACAGTGGAACAATCGCTAGATACATCGCATACGCCAGATCGCTCTGATGCGCCGCCAACGGCCGCGCGGCCGCCATTCTGGCGTCGCCTCTTGCGGCGCGATGCGGGGTTCGGCGTGCTGATGCTGGTGGCGCTGCTCGTGACGGTGCTCGTCATCAGCCGGTTGCCATCAGCCTCCACACCATCGACAACAACGGCGTCTCAGACCGGCGGCACGGCGACGCCCGCCACACAATCGCAATCCGGGTCCATCGTGCGGCGCGCGAACGCCCAGATTATCCCAATGCCCACCTCGCGCGCCGGATTGATGCAGCCAGCGGTTGACGCGCAGGGAAACATCTGGGTTGGCGAGATGGTGACCAATCAGCTTGCCCGGATCGATCCAAAGACGGGACAGGTGACGGAGTGGACGCCGCCCGGGGGCAAATACAATATCATGGCGACGGCGATAGACCAGCAGGGCGATGTCTGGTTCACCGAGCAGGCGGCCAACTATATCGGGCGCTTCGATCCAACCACCCAGACCTTCCAGATCTATCCGCTCGATACGGCGATTGCGCCGCGCATGGCGCCACAGGATCTCGCGTTCGACGCGAACGGCCAGCTCTGGTTTACGCTGCTCGGCGGGCGCATCGGGCGGCTCGACCCAGCCACGGGCGCGATACAGTCGTGGCAGATACCCGTCCCACCGGGCGCCACGCGCTCCTATCCATTCAGCCTGGCGATCACATCCCGCGGCATCTGGTTTGGCTATCTGAACGGCGGCACGGTGGGCAGGCTCGATCCCACCACGGGCAAAGCGACGCTGATGCCGCTGGCCAACCACCAGGCGGCGGTCTATGCGATGGCGGCGGATGCATCGGGGCGCATCTGGTTTACGGAGATGCAGCCGGCTATCCTGGGGAGCATCGATCCCGCGACGGACAAGGTGACGGAGCGTACAGTGCCGCACTCAGCGGGCGATCCCAGCATTCTCTATGGCCTGGTGACGACCGGCGACGGCTCGGTCTGGTTTGCCAGCGCGGGCGCGAACGCGGTCGTCCACTATCAGGCCAGCGATGACCTCTACACGTTCTATACGGTGCCCGCCACGCAGAGCATTCCCTTTGGGATGGCGCTGGGGCACAATGGCGCGATCTGGATCAGTGGGGACGGCGCCGACGACAACTATGTGGCGCGACTCACCCCCTGAGTCATCCTGAGTCTCACGTTGACGTTGCGATGCGAGACAATAGAACAGCCCGCCAGGGAGAGGATTCCCTGACGGGCGTCGGGTTAGAGATGCTCACACCGTCGTGACACAGATAACGCACGCTCAGGCACGGCCAGGCATGACGTGGCACGTCGGCATCAGCGGTAGCGTGGGTTCGGATTGGGCAGCGGCGTCGGCGTGTTTGGATCATCGTACATGCGACGGCGCGGCGCATAACGCGCCTGCCCACCATACATGCCAGTCGTGCCAGTCGTGCCAGCCATCCCATTCGTGCCATTCATGCCGGTCGTGGGTGGGCGCCCAGGGCCGGGCGTTTCCCCTGGAGTGCTGCTTTCATCTGGTTCGCGATAGGGGCGCTGCCCATTGGGGCTAGGCTCGCGGTAGGTATATGGGCGCGGCTCGCGTGGGGGAACCGGCGCGCCGGGCATCGAACTGGCCGGGCCGGATCCCTGGCCCTCCAGCAATTCGGAGCGTACAATAACCACTTCTGGCGGCGCGTTGATACCCAGCTTGACTCGTTCGCCCTCTACGGCGAGGACGTGGATGGTGATCGTGCCATTGAGGACAATCGCCTCGCCTGCTTTTCTGCGTAACACAAGCATGCTTCGTACCCCTCTCAAGGCTGTGACGTTCCAGCGCCGGATTCACCTGGCTGGCATTCCCTGCTTCGCTACCCTCTGATCCTGAAGAATAGCCCTGTGGTCGCGCTGCAACGACCGCTCGCTCGCACAAACCATGTTGGGAGGAGGCTCCACCCCGGCCACCGTTGGCCCTCTAGGGTCTGCGTGCTTCGTCGTTTGCCGTCGTCCAGAAGACATAAGAAGACACAATACAAGTCCGTTGTCATCTGCCACTGGTATAGCTCACATTCAGAATCGCACCGGCGCCTCTGGCATCATCTCCCCCTATCGATTCCCGATGCGCCCGGAACGATTGCCCGCGACGGGGCAGGAACTGCGCCATCATGCGGATATGCCTCCGCGGTCTGATTGCGCATGCCAGTGACAGAAGCCGTTGTACTCTTAACAACGTAGACGCCGCCTTCTGGTACCGCATTCCGCGTACATCTTTGTGAACTTGTACACATCCAGTGGCTGACAGCTTCTCTCGCGCAGGTAAATATCGGTAGAAATGCGGGCTGAGGGCTAGGGCTGATACTGCGCGAAACGCGGCGTCTTGTTCACCAACAGCCTGCCGGGGATCCTCACACGCACGCGATTTCCCGGTGAGGCCGTTGCCGGACACCTCCTTTTTGTGGGGATACAGCTCTCGTCTGGTCTGGGAACCATGAGCCAGTTGCAAAGCACGGGTAACCGGTCACTTGCCACGTCAGACCGCATGCTGCCATCCATGACATCGCCCGGCGCATTCTCGTCACTGCACGTCGGCGGTACGGATCTCTCACGCGATAACCGTCGTGGGTGCAGTCAGGCAATAACCCTGGCAGTAGCGTAACAGCTTCACGGGATAACTGTCAATGGTTGCTTCTCCGCCCCCAAAAACTGGCGCGCCTGATGATCACGTAATAATTAGAAAACGAATGGGTGATGGGCCAGATAACATTACGCAGGATGACCCTTCGCAAACTTGCGGCCCCACCTACACAAATACGCCGGGTATCCTTCCGCGGAGAGTGAGCGCGCGAGGCGCCCAACGCGGTTATGTCTATCTTACCCTATAATTACCCGCTGTGGAATGCAATAGATCACAATTGTTCTGAGATGTGCGCAACGAGCCTGCCCTCTCACCTCGCGAGGCAAGAGGGCAGCAATTGTAGGTACGGGCCGTGGCCGAGTTGAACAGCCTTAGAGCACGGTGGCTGGCTTGTGCCGGTAGGTAAAGAGATGGTGGAAGGTGAAATTGAACGCGGTCGCGATGATGAGCGCCACCGCCTGCGCAGGCAGCGCGGGCACCTGAAAGACCAGATGTAGCAGGCTGGAGACCGCGAATGTCACGATAACTCCACCAGTGCAGGTGACATGGAAGCGCACGCACCGCTGAAGCCAGGAGCGGCTGTGTCCTGCCAGGTGACTGAAGGTGATCCGGTCATTCGGGATGAAGTTTGCCATAATCGAGACTTCAGTCGCGATGACGAATGCGATGCCATAATGAATCTTGTAGGGAAGTGGCGACGACGCCAGCAGATTGAGTGTCACTTGCAGCGTAATCAGGTTGATGATCGCCGCGATGCCGCCGACGAACAGATAACTGAACGCCCGCTGAATCCACTCGGCGCGACCGCCGGTCACCCGGTCTATGATGTCGAGCAGGCGGTCAACTTTCGCCATGCCCGTCGGATGATAGCTTGGCAAACTGCGTCCCCGCCTTCGCTTTTGGCAGAACTGCCGTATCGGCCTCAACGGCCCGCGTGGCGGGTGTCGGCTGGGTATCGTAATAGTCTATCGCATTCTTTCGCGGCAGATGCTGAGCCATTTCTCCTCCGGCGATTTCCTCAAAGATACTCTTGTGACGCCTCATGTCCCAGTTGCTTGCCCCGGCCTCCTGGCAGATCGCATGACGAGGGCCACCGGAACATCAGAAACGTTTGCATAGTTCTATGTGTACAGTATTGGGATCACCACCAAAACGATGAGACATCTTTCGCAACCAGCCAGCCGCAGGAAATCTCCGCCACCATATCATACAGGTGGAACGGTCTTCCCACCAGGCAGTAACCAGATAACCACGACGATCTCCGCACTCAGTCTACGCAATGTTTCGGATAATATCGTACCGTACCAGGACCTTTGGACGCCAGCACGCACGTCCACAGCGGCTGCACACAGGTGCAGGATGCCACACAACGAAGAGACGAGTTGGCTGGCAGACCGCGCAGGCTGAATCGTCGCACGAATTGGCGCCCGCCGCTCAGTTGAAGGCGAGGATGATGCCGGGGCCAACCGTTCTGTTCGCGAGGTCGTCCAGGTCTTGCGTCAGCGGATACTCGGCGGGGCTCCAGAGTTCGAGCGCCAGCGCGATACAGCGCATGCGGTCGCGCTCATCCACAAGCTCGTCTTCCTCAGCGCGCTCCTCCGCTGGGAGGTCTTCGCCCAGTGCTCGCGCTGTAATCCTCCCACCAGCCCGGCGCCAGCACAACCCGCACGAAGTCCTCTGGCGCGGTATCGGGCGGCAGCAGATCGGCGAAGCGCTCGGGATGCCCCCGCAGCGCCTCCAGGTCGGGCGCGGGCTTATGCTCTCCGCCACTCTCGCCCTCGTCTTCGAGCCAGGTGGGATCGCTGATATAGCGATCAACCTGCGCCCCGCCACGCGCCAGCGTGTAGCCAGAGACAGTCTCGCCATAGTCGAAGACCGTGAAGACAGGCGCGCCATCCAGCAGGCGCGAGAGTTCCACATCCAGCCCCTCGGTGCGGTTGCCCAGCTCCAGCACAGGCGTCCAGCGCGAGACATCGTGCGGGCGGCAGATGAGATAGCGATAACCGGCAGCCAGATCGGGGTCGGTGACGCGCTCCAGCACCGCGCCGAAGGTACCTTCGAGCCGCAGCGCATTCACACGGTCTTCAGCGGCGAAGATCGTGGTCAGCGCACGCTCGACGGCGTCGGCGTCGTGGCCATAGACATGCAGAATAGTCGAAACGGTACTCATAGCGCTATTGTACCCCAAGCGCGCCTATCCCTGCCCCAGCAGCCGCCACGAGACGAACGCCACCAGCGGCATCCACGCGCCAAGGAGCAGTCCGCGCGCCGCGACCCATCGCAGCGGGAGCCGTTCCAGCCCGCGCGCGAGCAGCGGCAGGATCGCCACGATGCCGCCTTCGAAGAGAAAGACATAGACGGGTGTGTGGCCGAAGACGCGGCAGGGTGGTATAGCGCCACCAGCCCGCATACCAGGCGCTTTCTTCATAGAACGGGATGATGAGCATGCCCATCAGTCCGCCGAACGCCGCGGCCTGCCAGAGCGGTAGCCGGCCCGCCAGCCGCCAGCCAAGGTAGCCGAGCAGCGTCAGCACGATCATCCACGAGAGCGGCATATAGACGGGCGACTGCCAGATCATCGGCTCGCCGGCGGGATAGACCAGCGAGCGCGCGACCTGTTCGCCAGCGGCATCGGTGGCCAGCTCGATAATGCCCGCGACGAGGCCAAAGAGCAGCAGCCGTCCGATGAGCGGCCGCCATTCGGGACGCGCTAGCAGCAGCACCGCCAGATAGCCGAGGACAACGCCATCGAGATGGCGGCGGTGATCCAGCCGAGCGCCAGCAGCGCCGAGACCAGGTGGCAGAGCGCCATCAGCAGAAACAGCCCCAGAAACGCCAGGTCGGGCAGCGGCGCATCCCAGCGGAGCGAAAGGGGCATGGACGCCGGATCTAACGGCGTTTCTCAGATTTCAACACTGGCCGATCACTCATTCTATCCACACACATTCACCCATTAGAAAATACTATACGCCGGGAGCATCCGCGATGGGAAGTCCGTGCGCTCAGACTGTTCATGCTTATGTCGAGTGGGGTACAATGGGGGTACATGCGGGAGGTAGCGCCGCGGAATAGACGCGAAAGCGCCATAAAAAGGGGGATACCATGTCCTTTAGTGATGTCCTCTGGGTACTGGCCGTATTCGCATTCTGGGGTGGTGTGTTTTGTCTGATGTTCTTCTTCGTGCGCCTGATTTCACGAGGACGTGACGTCGAAGAAACCGCCTGTGATCTGCCAGAACCCATCCCACAGGCCGAAACGGCCTCGCACGCCCACCTGATGTAACGTCCGTGAAGTAGCGGGCACACTGGAAACCCTCTCGAAGCGTAGGTCTGGATGAGGACGGCAGCCACCGTCCTCACGTTGTTTTCCAAACAGCACCCGAGGCTTGTAGCGTTTCTATGCGCTGCCGCATGTCCGCGTAAAATTCAGGGTTGGCTGCCTGGCTCTCAGCGCGCTGACGCTTAAACTCGCGTTCCTGCTCAGCAAAGAATCGATCCAGTTCCTGGCGATGGTCGGGATAGAAAGCAATAGCACCGTAGGCGTCTGCCCGCGTGATCGAAGGAAACGCCTCAGTGATACTTTCCGGTCGCTCGCCGTCTTGCAACCACGCGGCAATCGCGCTGCCAAGGGTAACGCGCGAACCGCCCACAAAGTAGTCGCTATCGCGTTCTTGAATGTGCTCAACGGTGTGAATTGCCATCGTGATTCCCGCCTCCTCTCTAAAGAGCACTCTACCACACAGCATCAGGGCTGGGATGGCAGCGGCGGGTCGCCATACGCCTTGCAATATTTGATAAGCGCCAGGAGCGCCGCCGTCGCTCCAGCCGCCAGCGCCGCACGTCCCACATCAGCCCAGTTGACACTGCCGTGCCCCAGCGCATCCGCGACGATGGGGAGCGCCGCCACCAGCGCCGTGCAGACCAGCCCCTCGACCAGCTTGAGCAGCGCGCGCTCAGCCGGGGTGAGCGACACATTGTTCTGCGCCCGTGTGAGTAGTCCAATCATCCTACTTCCTCCCTGCCTCCTTGATGTTCTCCACCATGCCTGCCGCTGGCCTATCGCGCGCCATTCTCCTGTGGCGCTGTGCCCAGCATGCGACTGCTCTTCATGGTAGACGGGCAGCCAGGCAGGCGTCAACGCGACAGACTGGCCCAACTCCCTACGCCTCGCGACAGGTGAGTTCTAAAAAGCTACACATGTAAGAGGCTGATAGAATGGGCTAAGGGATGTCTTGACGCTACGGGAAGGGGAAATGACAGCCGTGAGTCACGCGAAAAGTCGCACAAACATGTCTTTGCGCCTCTCTGGGGAACTGCCACCCTCAGAGGAGGTGACGCGCCTGCTGGGGATTGCACCAACCTTCCAACGGCGCAAGGGTGAGACGATCCCTCCCGGGCGGCGGAAGCAACCTGCCGATGTGTGGGGTCTTGACCTGATCGAGCGGAGCGAGTGGGAGGATGGCCTCCCACTTCCTGAGGCGACCGCGCGTGTCGCCGATATTCTACGACGCCTGGCGCCAGGACTGGCCCAACTCGACCGGCATCTCGTCAACTCCGCACTCTGGATCGGTACGACCCGCGAGGAGGCGATGGGGGGGTTTGGCATTCCAGCCGAGATCGTCGCGGCGGCGGGGGTGGCGAAGTTGGAGATATCCGTCGCCGTGCATATCTTGCTGGAGGACGACGAGGACGATGGCGCAGATATGAACCAATAACTGAATAACTGCCAGCGCAATCTGGCTATGCTGACGCCACATCAAGAGCTACATTGTAGAGTGAAGGAAGAATCTATGGAAATCCGCGGTACTCATGACGAATTTGTGCTGCTGAACCCCATTTTCGTGTTCAACGATTCTCAGCCGACACTTGGCTGCAGCTGCGCAATGGCGTCACACCGTTTCGCTGGCGCAACGTTTCCAGGCGACCCGACGGTGCGCATTGAAAAGGAGGCGTTGATTCGCTTTGTCGATGAGTTCCGCGTGTTGGAGCGTGACCGGCGTGGTGAGACCATCCTGGAATGCCCTCAGTTGCGACTAGCGCTCTTTGTATATGACCGTGCAGGCCACGTCGGCCTACGTGCCGCACTCACCGAGTATCAATCTGGAGGTATTCACCAAGTAACTATCGAGTTTGAGGTGGACCCCACAGCTTTGCCGGGAATTCTTGCTGATCTGGAAGAGCTGCTCGCTTTCCCCGCTTGGACCATCCACCTGCAGAATCCAGTCTCTGATGGAGATTTTGACGCGAGCGCTCTGGCGACCGATTGCCTCATGTCCTGAAGCTCTGCTGGCAAGAGCTCAACCGATGATGGTTTTGTCAGGCGGTCTAATCTGCGACGGTGTAATATGGGAGGCTACATCAAGAGGATATTTTGACGCCGGAGTCGGCTTATGAGGGCAGAAAGGGAAGCAGATGCAGACTATTAGCCGAAGGCGACGCCTTGTAATACTTGGTGTGGTGATTGGCCTGCTGGTAGGGTTAAGCATATTTATCGTTGTCAGCGCAATCGTTCATCATCTAGGCGTTGCAGCTGGACTGGCGCTGTTCGGTATGATCGCGATTGGACTTTCTTGGCTTTTGGGAAGACGACCTTTCTTCATTGCGTTCTTTGGCGGCATAGGTTTGTTTCTCATCGGATTGATGTTGCTCTTGTTCGCAGGATTATATATTGAATTCATGACCGCAATAGTAGTGACATTCGTTGGTGGGATTCTGCTATCTGTTCTCAGTATTGGACGCCATTTGTTGGATGCGCACAAACTTTCTCCGGTTGAACAGCAACGTGAGTCCCAGAGGCTCATCCGGTCGTTGCTCGACAAGCATCCGTGATTCGTTGTACCTCAAAGTGGCGTCTTCACAGAATGCGCCGAGCAGCCCGATGAGCTACGGTAGCGCGCCCTGGGCGAACTGGCTGGTCCAGTACTCGACGGCGCCGACGTAGCCAAGGTTGGGGATGCAGCTACAGTTGTAGATGGCGGTTTGCCCGGCGTTGTAGGCGCTGGCGCTGTAGTCGAGCACCTCGGCACTCGCCAGCCCCTGCGTCGGATCGAGCGGACAGCTCCAGCCGTCGCCCACGGATGATGGCAAATCCTGGTAGAGCGTGGCGGTCGGCCCGTTGGTGTTGGCGTTGTAGAGCGTGGCGCAGAGGCTCGGATTGCTCGCCGTATCGGGGAAACCCAGCCCGGCCGCCTGATACTTGCCCGCGGCGATACGCATGTAGTAGCACGAGAGATACTTGACGACCTTCGCGCCGAGGTTGGCGTTGCCGCTGAGCGTGTAGATATCGTAGCTGGTGTCGGAGATGCCGCAGCCGCTCGCGTTCAGCACGCTGGAGTGGTTGAAGTAGTCCTCGTAGTAATACTGGATCTGCATCAGCCCGACGCCGCCATCACACGCCATGACATCCTGATGCCACTTGCTCTCCTGCCAGGCAAAAGCGTAGAGCAGGTTGTGCGGCAGACCATACAGATTGGCGGCGGCGTCCAGCGCGGCGCGAATCTGCGACTGGCTCGGATTATTCCCGGCGTTCACGCCACAGGGTGTGCAGGAACTGACCCGCAGCGCCGCCAATGACATAGCGCCGGATGACCCGGTCGAAGTGGTCGCCGTCGCCGTGCTGGTCGCGGTCGCCGTTGCGGTGGCCGTCGGCACGGGCGTCGCCGTCGCGCAGGGCGTCGCCGTCGGAGGCGCGGGCGGCTTCGGCGGTGGTGGCGGCGGCTTCGGCACGTTGACGGGCTTGCCAGAGACCTTCTTGCCTCCGCCGGATGTTGTGGTTGCCGTTGCCTGCGCGGCCGCGGTCGGCGGATCGGTCGGCGTCAGCGTAGACATGAAGAGTGTTGGGGATGACGACTGCGCCGCGTTCCCAGAGGCCCGCGGATCGCTCTGCGCGGCGAAGAGAAGCGCCGTGCCAGCCAGCGCGAGCAGGCAGATGGCGGAAAGCGCGGCGATGGCGAGCTGCCGCGAACGGCCTTCTCGTCCGGTGATTGCCGAAACGAAGTGGCTCCACAGGTCTGCCAGCAGGCGTCGAAGTGATTGCATACGTCCCTGTTTCCCCTCCTGACGGGTGCCATCCGCGAGCCATCCGCCCGCGCTCCTTCCCTACGCATATCAACGGGCCAGCGGCGGAGAGATAACGCGCACGCGGCGATAGGGTGACGGCGATTGCGCAGCCACGCGCAACCAGTCGTTCTTTTCAGCCGCACGCCTGATCTTGTATTTGGGATGGCCCTATGGTAGCCTTGCTGTGGACTCCGGCTGAGCTTGCACGGCACAATATGCCGAAATATGAGGGCCGACAGCAGCCGTTTAGCGATTAGTCATACAGCCAGGGGAGCAACCATGCAACACCAACAGCACACGCTGAGGACAAGGTATCCACGCCGGTTCCGCGCGGCCCCTGGCGCGGTATTGCTGCTCGTCCTTGTGATGATCTCTGGCTGCGTCGGCCTGCCCACGACGGGAACGACGGGGCCAGCAGCTACCGCCAGCGCCACTGCCACTGCAACGCCCGTTGAGAACCTCGACCAGCGCATCGACGCCTACATCGCGAAGCTCACGCCCGCGCAGCAGATCGGCCAGACGCTGATGCTGGCCGTCTACGCCAACGGCTATAACGACAATCTCAATCAGGCGCTCACCCAGTGGCATCTCGGCAGCGCCATCATCTTCCCCAACTATAACGGCGGCCCGCTGATGCCCACCACACTGGCTGGTATGCAGCAACTGGTGAGCGACCTCAAGTCGCACGCCGATACGCCGCTGTTGCTGGCGACCGACGAAGAAGGTGGCCTGGTGGATCGCCTCTCCTTCTACTACGGCCAGACCCCCTCGCCCCAGCAGCTCAGCGCGACCGGCGACCCGCACCAGGCATATCTCCAGGCGCAGACCGACGCCCAGCGCATGCGGCAGATCGGCCTCAACCTCGATTTTGCTCCGCTGGCCGATATCAATCAGGGCGGTGGCATCGACCCAAGCCGCATGTTCGGCACGTCGGTCGGCCAGGTCACATCGTATGCGGCCGCTTTCCTCGATGGCTTGCAACAGAACGGCGTCGCCGGGACGCTGAAGCACTGGCCGGGGCTGGGCGCTTCCACCGGAAACCCCGACTTCACGCTACCGACGGTCAATCACTCGCAGAACCAGCTCAATAACACCGATTTCGCCTCGTTCCGGCAGTTGCTGCCCCACCATCCCGACATGATTATGGTGACGCACGTCATCGTCCCGGCCTACGACGCGCAGAATCCCGCCTCGCTCTCGCCGGTACTGGTGCAGCAGGTCTTACGCGGGCAATTGGGCTACCAGGGGGTCGTCGTCACCGACGCGATGGACGCACAGGGCATCGTCGCCTATATGCAACAGCAGGGCTACAGCGACCCAGCGCAGGGGATCGCCGAGGCATGCGTGCAGGCGTTTCTCGCGGGCGACGATCTCATCGAGGCGCCTATCGAGCAGGATCGTCTGGCGGCGGTGGTCGCGGCAATGACGCAGGCCGTGCAGTCTGGGCGCATCTCGCAGGCGCGGCTGGACACGGCGCTCCGGCGCATCATTCGCCTCAAGGTGCAGCTGGGTATCTTGACACTGCCGTAACCAGGGGGTTTGCGCCATGCTTATGGCGCGCCTGCGCACTCGCCAATTGCCGTGTCGCGGATGTGGCGGCGTGGCGGACCACTACCAGGGGAGGGCATAGGCGACCATTGTGCCAGGTGGTGACGGCTCTGGCTCCCCTCTCCTCGGAGGAGAGGGGCTGGGGGTGAGGTCAGGTCTCGCCAGATACCTCAAGACGATCTTAACCACCCACGTAATTGAGTTGCCTGGCTAGTTGCTACGACGCCGGAGCAACGACTCTGGGATCGGATCCAGGCTCTTGATGAAATGCGCGGGAATTCCGCCCACCACGGTACGCGGCGCCACATCCTCGCGTACCACCGCGCTTGTGGCAACCACCGCCTGCTCGCCGACCGTGACGTTCGGCAGGAGAACCGCGCAGGCGCCAATCCACGCATCGGCGCCGATCGTCACATTTCCGCAGACATCGCCAAGCTCGTCGCGCAGCCGCGAGTTGTTCGGGTAGGAATCCAGCACAACCAGCACCCGTGGAGCGATGGCCGCCCGGTCACCAATCGAGAGCGCGCTGGAAACCCTCTCCAGCTCGTCCAGGACAAAGAACCCTTCGCCAATGTACACCTGTTCGCCGACGTGGTAGCCAGCGCATCGCAACGCCCAGACTCGGACGCGATTCAAGGGAAATCCCTGAGCCACCCGTTTGCAGACTTTCTTGCGCACGATCGTGCCAAGCCGTCTGAACGCACCTCCCCGCATCCTATTTCCTCTTCCAGTTTCAGCATATGTCAGCATGTGAGTGCGTGACAGCAAACAACGGCCGAGTACACCTTCGCCTGGACGCGACCTGGACGCGGCAATACGCAGCTTGAGGACCGCTTCCGTGCGAAGGGCATAACCATTCCTGTGGGTCTGCCGCAGGATGCGCGCCTCGGTGCGTGCATCGGCTACAATCTACGTATTATTACGTACTACGCTGTGTGGTTTATCCTACAGCGAACAGCGCATAGCAAGCTCCATACCAGCAATGGACCCGAGCATTCCCTACGCTCGCAGCATCCTTACTTAACGTCCCATGTATGTAGGCTGGCACACGATCTGCATTACCGTCCCCTATCTCGGGTCATCAAGGACGTATGAATGCAGCACAGAAAGCGCGTATAAAATGGTTCGTACCCAACCACCTGAACGAATGCAAGATAGCTCTCACAGAGTAGATACGCCGCCAGGCGCCACGTTGCGATCACATCGCGCCAGGCTTCTCGCAATACTATTGTGGGCGACCGGCCTTGTCGTCCTCATTGTCCTGTCTGTGCTGGCGCATAGCAAGGCTCAGTTCCCGGGCGATGCGGCGATTACGGGACTGCTACGTCCCTTGCGCCACTCTATCCTGGCGCCTGTCATCGAGTTTCCAAGCAATGTGAATCAGCCGACGTTGGGCGCGATACTGGTGGTTGTCATCGTCGCGATTCTGGCCGTATTGCGCCACATTCGCGCGGCAATCGCGGTCGCCGTGGGTACACTGGTTGCGGACCTCATCAACGCGCTCATCAACGGGCTTGTTGCTCGTCCACGCCCAAATAATGTCCATGTTCCGACGATCAGTGGCTTGGGCGCGCATAGCTTCCCATCTGGTCACGTCGAACATGTTACGGTCCTTTTCGGATTCCTCTTCTATCTGACAGTGCTTGCCGCGTATGCGCGCCCAGACCGCCGGGCGTGGTTACTCCTCATTCAAATCGTCTGTGTCTACTTCATTGCGCTTATAGGAGTCGGAAGGATTGTCGAAGGCGATCACCAGCCGAGCGACGTGCTGGCGGGCTACCTCGTCGCCGCGCTGATGCTTCCCCTGATGTGTATGTTCTATCACTGGCTAGACGTGGTGTGGCGACGGCATCGGCACCGCAAAGAACTCCCGTTGGGCTCGCCACAATAGCCGCGTCCAGTTCCCCATATGCGCTCGGATCAGGCACGACCCACGCGACGATAGCGGGCCGAGGCGACCGAATAAATGCCATACGCGATCAGCCCTATCGCCACCAGCGCCAGGAGCGGTCGCCCAAACGGCTGTTGCTCCATCTGGCGGAGCGCGCCGCTGAGTCCCTGCGCATCTCCAGGATTGTAGCGCTGAGCGGCAATCACGAGAAAGAGACTAATCTCCGTGAAGACCACGCCGAGGGCGGCATATCCCACCCGTCCCAGCGTCACTATCACGTCCTTGCCCTTCTGCCCGAGTTCCTTCGGTTGGATAAGGCTCTCGAAATCGACCTTCCATGCGCGGTAGAACAGAATGCCCGCGACCGCAAGAGTGACCACGCCCGCCAATATGACCAGGACGACGCCAAGAGGTTTCGCGAGCAACTGCGCCGTGAAGTCGCGTGTTGCCGTGTCAGAGTTCTTCCCGGCGCTGCCGCCGGTAGCGAGCTTGAACGCGCCGAATGCCAGTATCGAATAGGTGATACCGACCACACAGTAGCCAATGCGCGCGACGATGCCCTTGGCCGTAGTACCTTTGCCATCAACATCCAGGATGCCCTGACATAGGCACCACAATGCGTAGCCAACCAGGCCGATGCTCACTACGAACAGCAAGAATTGGCCGAAGGGGCGTTCAACGATCGTCAGCAATGCGCCCTGTTGATCAGTAGGTGTCGCGCCGATGCCGAGCGCGGCACTGAGCGCCAACCCACCGATGATAAGGTAAATCACCCCTTTTGCCGCATAGCCACCCCGTGCCAGCGGAGTGAACCACGGGCTAGTGGCTGCTGATTTCGCATCGGACCGCGCCTCGTGGGCAACACGAGACACCTGAGTTGCAGCATCTTCGGTCTTAGCGCCGACCGTCTTGTCGTGAGTCCTACCCATATCGTTCCCATCCTTTGGTGCATGTTAGCCATGCGTGCTCTACCCACACGCTCCCGATGAGCGTTGGGATGCGGGCGCTTCTGGCCACACAGCCGTTTTCCTTGGCTTTCCACCTTGCTGACGGTTGACAATGTAACCGCCATGCCTGGTTAGCAGATCAACTACGAATGCTACTTGTCATATGCACGACATATACCAGCGCATTGAGCCAGGAAATTTCCTGATGTCTTGAAGCCAGTCTCCAGGTACCCAAAGCGACCGGGCGCCGAAAACAGTGTGCGTTGAACGACAGCTGGCATGAGGCTTGCGTTGTACATCTGCTGGCGTAAGTGATCTGTTCAGCTCATCCGTCAATGGGGAGCGGAATACGGCAAGAGGAATACAAGAGGAGTATATGAAGCGCATGCAGCATGATGAGTTGCCCCAGACCTCAGCTTCAGTCGGGTCCAATGTTCATCACGATGCGCACGATCACACTACAGGCGATGAAGGAACCGCCAGCGACGTTACCGCCGACGCCAAACAGCACGTCGAGCGGGCGCTCGATACGGGCTCGGAGGCGCTTCATCACGTGCAGGCAGACGTTGCGCAGGAGCGTGAGCCACGCAGGCGCGTGCTGCTACGTGGGCGATACATCCTGGCGGCCTATATCCTGGCGCTACTTGCTCTGGCGGCGCTCGCTGTCGCAGCGCATGCTCACGCGGTATTACCAGGCGATTTGCCGCTTACCAGGGAACTGCAAGAGAGTCAGTCGCCCGTTGTCTTCTGGTTCTTCTCCTCGATCTCAGCCATAGGCTTTGCCGTGCCGTCCGCCATTATCGAAATCGTCGCTGTGCTCGTACTCTGGCTGCTGCGGCTACGCCTGGAGAGCATATTTCTTGTCTTATCGCTGCTTGCTGACCTGTTGGGAGGGATCCTGAAGATTGTCATCGGACGCCATCGTCCTTCAACGGATCTCGTGCATGTGGTTCAGCAAATTCAGCAGCCGAGTTTCCCGAGCGGGCATACATTGCACTACACCGTATTCTACGGTTTTCTGTTCTTTGTGATCGCGACCAATTTCAAGTCATCGTGGATACGTAATAGCGCGCTCGTGATCTGCGCGCTGCTGGTGCTATTGGTCGGGCCTTCACGCGTCTACCTTGGCGAGCATTGGCCAACGGACGTTCTTGGCGGCTACCTCGTAGGGGCTCTTTGCCTCGCGCCGCTGATCGCTGGCTATCTCTGGGCAAAGGCGCATCTTACGGTTACCGCTTCTCCTCCCTGGATTCATAGAATACCACCGGTATCTGCCGAGCCACCGGCAGGGAACGAGCGGTAGCAGCTCAGCGAGGATACAGTCGTCAGGTAGTAGAAGATTTGGAAAGGTCAGAAACCATGGCTGACTCATTTGTACGCGCGCTCCTGATAACCAATCCAAAGTCTGGACACGGCGGCGTTGACCTTACAGACGCCGTGACAATCTTGCAGGCCAATGGTTGGGACATCACTGTACGCCAGAAGCTGCATGGTGATATGGCCACAGACCTTGCCCGCGAAGCCGTGGAGCAAGGTTTCAATGTCGTAGTGAACTGTGGCGGCGACGGAACCTTGAGCGAGATTGTCAACGGAGTTGCGGGTACGGACATCGCCGTTGGTACCCTGCCTGGAGGCACTGCCAATGTCTGGGCGCACGAGGTGGGCGTCTCGGAAAAACTCCCCGAGGCTGCGATGCAACTCGTGACGGCGACTCGCCGACGGGTTGATGTTGGCCACGTGGATGTCAACGGCAAGCATGGCGCATACTTCTTGCTCATGGCGGGACTTGGCATTGACGCTGCTGTCATGGCGCGCGTCAACAAGAAGCTCAAGAATCGTATCGGCAAACTGGCCATTGGCGTGGCCGCCATCGGCGCCCTGCCAGATGTGACGGTAGCCCCAGTGCATATCGAGCTCGATGGGGCGTACTGGCAGGGTAAAGTTTCGCAGATCGTGATCGGCAACACGCGGCGCTACGCTGGTTTCACCAGTATGACCCCTGAAGCCTACGCGAACGACGGCCAGCTCGATATCTGCCTCATTACTGCGGCTACGCCATTGTTCGGTTTGCGCCAATTGGCCTCGCTCACCTTGCGCGGGAAGGTCAGCCAGGCCGCCGCCGAGATCTATCGGGCCGCCAACATTATCGTGCGCTCGCCTGTGATATTTCCGCTTGAGACTGACGGTGGAGTGATCGACCTCGATGATAGTGACTTGACTCCCGATGGCGTCGTCTATACGTTCCGTTCCATGGCGCAGGGTGTCAGTGTACTGGTTCCACGCACATACCAGGGAGACCTGTTTGAGCCAGCGACGATTGAGACTCGCGCGCCACTGGCTCCCCTCAAGCCGACAGGCCATCAAAAAGCGCTGGCGAGCAGCAATGCCAGTCGCCAGCTTGAACGACTGCGTAAAGAGGCAAAGTGGTTCCATCAACGGTACCAGGTGCTTTCGATAGGCGGCGATACGTTCACTGCCGCACGAGGGAAAGATGGCCACGTAGTCAAGGTCGTTATCACGCCAGAAACAACACTCAAGGCAGGCGCTGAGAGTGAGTACCGTCCTCTGTGGGGGCAGTTAACCGCGCTCAGCGTCGAGGATATCGTGCGCATAAAGGGCGTCAAAGGCTCAGTCAAGCGATCCATCATCGCTTATCGTGTCAAAGGCATGGGGCCAGCCGCGCTTCGTTCACTCCAGGCCGGATAGTTCGCGCGCGGACTTCGAGCGCACCTTTTGATGCTACGCCGCCGCCAGCTTGAGCGCCTTCGCCAACTCCACCAGTGCCGCCAACGCCTCGGTCGCCTTCGGATCAGCGGGCGCGGGGGCAGGAGCGGGCATGTTGGCAAGCTGCTGTTCTAGTTGGGCGACGTGGGCGTTCGCCGCGGTGAGCTGCTGTTCGAGCGCGCGGATGTCCTGCCCGACGTAGATCACGTAGACGTTGCGGCTCTCGGTCCAGCCGAGCGAGGTCAGCCGGAAGTCCTGCCTGCTCCCTGGCCCAATGCTCGCATTGCCCGGCTCGATGCTGCCGCTACTCACGACCTGCTCTGCGGCGGCGACCAATTGCCGCCCCGGGCCGCGCCGCCGGATGGACGCGGTGACGATCAGGCTCTGAAGGTAGCCGTACGCGTACTCGATGGCCGCCGGATGGGGTGTATCTCGCCGCAGATAGACCTCGGCCAGACCAAGCAGCCGCCCGCCTTCTTCGGCGACGAAGAGCGCCGCCTCCGCGTTGTGGAGGATGCCGAGCAGCGTCTCACGCGCCGCCGCGTCGTTATAGGGATGGGGGACGCGCAGCCGGTTCGGCACGCCGCGTACGTGGAACTCATGGAACTTGTGAAAGAGCGCGAGCGCCTGATCGAGGTCACCCTCAACTGCCTGGCGGACACGCACAGTAGTCCTGGTGGACATGATGTTGTCCTCCCTTCGCCCCTCACACGAGCGGCTCCTTCAGCGCTCCGACGTGCCTGGATTGCGGCTATATGGTGGCTACAAACGTAGTATACTCACCGCCGCGGCCAATGTGTGTTAGACCGCCAGTAGACCAACGTTAGAGGGATGTTGGCATCATGCAAACACCGCGCTAGAACAGCCCCGCGCATCCGCCACAGCCACATAGTCCGCGCTGTATCCCCCACAATCACAGACGAACTTCCCCAGGAAAATTCGGCTCTGGCACGACTTCGGCGCCGCTCCCATACTGGACGAAACGGGGCGGGGGCAGTATACTGATGGCAGCACTGACCCTTCTCAGCTTCAGCGCTCCCCGTTATTGGCAACGGCGCCCGTAGCGGTGGTCGAGACAGAAACGATTGTTGACCATGCACATCAGCCTGATTGGCGTTCCGATGTACCTGGGCGCGGGGCGTCGCGGCGTAGATATGGGCCCCAGCGCCATCCGGTACGCAAACATCCGCGAGAAACTGACGGACCTGGGCCACACCGTCGAAGACCTTGGCTCGATTCCCGTCCCCGAACCCACCGCAACCCCGGCGCGTGACAATCCGCTCAAATACCTGGACGAGGTCGTCTGCGTCGCCAACGAGCTGGCCAAACGAGTCGAAAGCGTCGTGCGCGCTGGCTCAACGCCGATCATTCTTGGCGGCGACCATAGCATCTCGCTCGGCTCCGGCAGCGGCGTCGCCAACGCGGTCACGTCACCCGGCATCATCTGGTTCGACGCCCATACCGACTTCAACAATTCAAAGACCAGCCCATCCGGCAATATCCACGGCATGATTCTCGGCGCGCTCTGCGGCTACGGCGACCCCTCGGCGGGCGATCCGGCGCTGGTCGAGGTAGCTGGCGGCGGCCCGCATATCGACCCACGGCACGTCGTCATCGTCGGCGCGCGCGATATCGATCTCGGCGAGCGCGAGCTGCTCAAGCGGTCCGGCGCGCACGTCTTCACCATGGCCGATATCGACCGCCACGGGATGGATCGCATCACCCGCGACGCGATTGCCCTGGCATCCGAAGGCGCCGCGGGCATTCATGTCAGCTTCGATCTCGATGGCGTCGATCCCAAGGACGCTCCCGGCGTCGGCACGCCAGTCCCCGGCGGCATGACCTGGCGCGAGGCGCATCTCGCGATGGAGCTGGTCGCCAGTTCCGGCAAGCTGCTCAGCCTCGATCTGGTCGAGGTGAACCCGATTCTAGACGAACGCAACCGCACGGCTGATCTCGCGGCGCAACTGGCGCTCTCGGCCACCGGCAAACGCATCATGTGAACCATATGAACCATGTGAGTTCTCTCATGTTCTTTAGTGCGGCATTGTAGGTGTAGGCATCTGGCCTGCTGATTCGTCTTGACAATGTGGTTAGTCTGATGGTATGGGGCGCGTGTTCGCGACGACTTCGAGTGAGATGGGGCTGGCCGCTATCTGGCGTAGCGGTCTGAACATAGTGATGCGGCAACGACGCCGCAGCAGAGGAGGCGAGTGAGCGTGTCTATTCCTCTTTCCCAGCGGACCGATATGACTGTCTTCATGAATGGCGCGTTTGTGGCCGCCAATGAGGCGCATGTCGGCGTCATGAGCCATGCGCTCTCGTATGGCACTGGCTGCTTCGAGGGAATCCGTGCTTACTGGAACGACCAGACCAAAGAACTCTATATCTTCCGGTTGCGCGAGCATTTCGAGCGCCTGCACCGCTCCTGCCGCATCGTCAATATCGCGCTGCCCTATAGCGTTGACGAGCTAATCGCGATTACCATCGACCTGGTGCGCCGCAACAATCTGCGCGAGAACTGCTACATTCGCCCGTTCGCCTATAAGGCCAACGAGATCATCGGTGTCCGGCTCAACGACCTGGACGACGCCTTCCTCATCTACACCGTGCCGATGGGTGACTATGTCGCCACCACTGGCCTGCGCTGCGGTGTCTCGTCGTGGCGGCGGGTGGACGATAACATGATACCCGCCCGCGCCAAGATTTCCGGCGCCTACGTCAATAGCGCCTTCGCCAAGTCTGAGGCGCTGATGAACGGCTTCGACGAGGCAATCATGCTGACCAGCGAGGGTCACGTCAGCGAGGGCAGCGCCGAAAACATCTTCATGCTGGTCAATGGCGAGCTGGTGACGCCATCCGCCTCCGAGAATATCCTGCTGGGCATTACCCGCGAGACCATTATGCAGCTTGCTCGCCGCGAGTTGGACCGCATCACCCGCGAGCGCCAGATCGACCGCACCGAGCTGTATGTCGCCGATGAAATCTTCCTCACCGGCACCGGCGCGCAGATTTGCCCGGTGATCGAGGTGGACCATCGCCCGGTGGGGACCGGCAAGATCGGCGCGCTGACCGAGACGCTGCAACAGACGTATCACGAGGTGGTGCGCGGCATGCGGCCGGAGTACCGCGACTGGCTCACCCCGGTCTACGAGGCGGCGCCGGTCGCCGCGGGCAAAGCTGCCAGCAACGGCCACAGTGCTCATAATGGCAATGGCAATGGCAATGGCAATGGCAATGGCAATGGCAATGGCAATGGCAATGGCAATGGCCATAGCAGCCACGCGAACGGCCACGCGAAAACGCGCAGCGGCGGCAAGGCGCGCTCGCGCTAGTCAGCCCATAACACAGCACACTCTCGCGACCCCTCTCTGAAAACGGGAGGGCCGCTTATTGGTCGGCGCTGGGTGGAAAGAGCGCGGGACGGCGCTGGGTGGAAAGAGCGCGGGACGGCGCTCGGCCTCGATGCGCCGTTGCTCGGCGCGCTCGATCTGCTGGATGGACGGCTCTGGCGTGGGCAGGTCTTCGGGCATCGTGCCGCCAAGCTCAGCAATGGTCTCGCGGACCTTCTTGCCGACAACATAGTGCGCCGTGTTGGCATCGGCCTTGTTGTCGATCTCCTCGCGGCGTATCTTTGCCTCGGTCTGTGCGGCGCGGAAGATGTTGTCGGCAAGTTCTTCGGACTCCATCCAGTCCAGAATATGCTCACCGTTCGCCAACTGTTTGCGCGCCGCTATGTCACGAGCCGTCTCACCGCCATACAGACCCCGATAGCCGAAGTCCTGGAAGATCGCGAAGTCGCACCGCGTGATGACACCAGCGGTGGTCGCGGTATTCGCCAGAATGCGGTTGCGATGGGCCATCTCAGAGCGCAGTAGTGGGCGCTTCTGATTCTCAGGAAGCCCGGCGGCTACCTCCTCCAGACGCCTGGCGCCCTCACGCGCCAGCCATTGCTTGATCGGCTCGGCCTTCGGGCTGGGCACGCTCTGCACGATCCGCAGCATGGTCTCTGCGTCGGCGGCGTCGGTCGCGTATTTCTTGCCATCAAGTGGTGAGCGCATTTTCAGTTGTACGATTTTTTCGTACAACTGGCTGAAACCCTCATCGTCGTGGAGTTTGCGCTTCAGATCGCTCCAATAGCGTCGTGGAGCATCGCTATCGGTCAGCACCGCGATCACATCGATGACACTGAAAAACCACCGCCCCTCATGCCATTGTTGGCGAATGAGTCGTCCCATGCTGCCGTCATCGAACGAAAGCATCGCCTGCTCGTCATTAGTCTCGGTGGTGTCGTTGGGTTCGTCATTCATGGCCTCTGCTCCTACTCCCTGTCTGACGCCTGGCGTATCACACCGTGCCAACATCGTTCGCTTTGATGCAATAGTGAATGTATGCAGTCAGGTTGTCAAGCGGCGCGTTGCGGACATATCCCGACATGTACGGTCATACGCGGACACTGACTGGCAGAGATGGCCATAGGGTTCAGGTATTAGGAGAAACGCTGGTAGTTGCAGCATGGCGGTTCGCGGGCGCGTTATACTTGTTCTGATAGAGCTACTATCACCGATATCTGTGATGCCGATGATTTCCCTGAGAAGGTGCGCCCGTTGAAACAGCTTCGTTCCCTGAGCCAGTTAGAGCCTATCGCCCGCGTCCAGACCATTCTGGCCCTCGTCTCGTTCGTCCTCTGCGTGCTGGCAAGCGCCTACCTGCTCATCAGCCTCTTTGGCGCGCATGAGATTTGCTATGGCGTCTCCAACCAGACGATGCTCTGCAAGCCCATCGCGCCCAGCTCCATCGAGTTCGCGCAGCAGGCGGCGCGCATCGCCTTCGTGCTCAGCACCGTCGTCGTGCTGTTCCTGGCGGCGACACTCGCCGCATGGTGGCAGCACCACACCCCTGAGCCATCCAATCGCAGCGTCGCCTGCGGCACGTTGGTGACCTGCGCCTTCCTCATCGTCGCGATCACCATTCCCGCCGTCTCGGGCGCGGGCTTCTACCTTGCCCCCGCCACCATCCTGATTCCGCCGCCGCCGTACTGGGCCTCTACATCCTGATTCGCGACTGGCGAGCCGCGGCGTCACGATAGCACCGGCGGAACATTGCCCCCATATCCCGACATCCCAACCCTTCCACACCAAATTGGCTATTGACTTTTTCTAGAAAATTTGTTCTAATTGAAGACGGGATGCAGCCTGCTCTCTACCTGCGTGCGCGCTGCGTGCCTTCTGGTGAACAAGATGGGTTTTAGTGGTAGTGGTACGAGAAGGGGGACGACGATGATGAATCGCAATGGACAGGGGTATGTACAGGCGGGGTGGACCAGCCAGAGCGGCTATGGCCGACCGCAGCTGCCCGACGTTGAGACGGAAGACGAGCTTGATACCGAACTGGGGGATGTGACCTCCGCCGACTGGCAGCAACGGGCGTATACACGGCAGATCATCCGCGAGTTTCTGCGGGCGGTGCCGCGTTCGGAAACCGAGACGACGCTGGTGATCGTCCGGCCCGATGGCGAGCAGCGCCTGCTCACCCGCGCACAGCTCTCGACGGCAATTGACCGCCTGCGCCCGCGCCAGCGGCAGATCGTGCGCCTGGCGCTGGAAGAGCGCTGGCCGCGGCAGCGTGTCTGCGAGTATCTGCACAACATCAGCATCAAGACACTCGAGCGCGATCAGGTTGAGGCGCTCGACATCCTTGCAGAATTATGAAGTGTTAGGAAACGCGCGTAGTGCCACCAATTGTAGAACAACCTTCACGCAACCGATAGCCGGGCGTCGTCCCCCTGACGCCTGGCATGTCGTTCTTTTCCTTTACTCTATTCCGCTTCCCCATTGAGCGCCGCCTGCATTACTGCGATGGGCGCGGATAGTCCTGTCCATAGCTCAAACGCCGCTGCACCCTGCTCCAGCAGCATCTCCAGCCCCATCGCCACATGCAGCCCACGCGCCTGGGCCATTCGCAGCAGCGCCGTCTCCGCTGGCGCGTAGACCATATCGAAGACTAGCGCGTTTGGCGGCAGATGTGCCAGCAGTTCGGCGGAGAGCGGCGACGCCAGCGGGTCGCCCATGCCGACGGGCGTCGCGTTAATGAGGATGCTGCTCATGGCCAGTGCCTTCGCCAACTCATCGGGCGCACCCAGCGGGATGACTTCGGCGGAGATAACGCCGGTACCGCTCAGCGCATTGAGCGCCGCCGCTGGATTCCGCGCCGCCACCCGCAGCGTCATCTTGCGCTCAAGAGTCGCCGCCCAGGCTGCCCGCGCCGCGCCGCCCGCCCCCAGCACTAGCGCCGACTGGCCCGCGTCTCCCGCTCCATGCGCATCCAGCACCCGCAGCACGCCGGTCACGTCGGTATTGTGGCCCGTCAGGCGGCCATCCGCGCCGCGCACGATGGTGTTGACCGCGCCCCCGGCATGCAGCGCGCTCGGCGCCAGCGCATCCAGCAGTGGCACGACCGCCGTCTTATGCGGGATGGTGACGTTCGCGCCCAGCACATCCGGCGCGCGCAGGCTGGCGATTCGCTCGGCCAGCGCCTCGGGCGGCGTCTCCCACAACACGTAGCGGGCAGGGATGCCCAGCTCGTCGAACGCGGCCTGCTGCATCGCGGGCGAGCGCGAATGGCCAACGGGGTAGCCAATTAACCCAACGCGGCGTGTGGCTGGCATCGCATCGGTCCTTCTACTCCGCGCATTATGAGTGTGATGTAGGACGCTCCTGAGCACTTCGCTTGAACGCTGCTGATACCGCCACCACAATCAGTAGCAAAAATAGCAGTGATGCAACGACTAAGACCCAGTCGAGTTGACCAGTTGCTTCGATAGCTACCCAGAGTGCAAAGAGTACGACTGCGCCAAGGGCTATGAAAACCAGGGGCCGCGCCAACCTTGGAAATAGGGCCACCAGGAGGAGACACACAAAGGGCAGAGCTGTCAGAACCGATTGCCAGTGGGGCTGGCCAGTCTTTTCGAGAGCGATTACACCTGCAAGTGTCATCGCCGCGAACAGGGGAAGCGTCAGTCACGCCGCGCGCTTCAAGCTCTTTTGCTCGTTTTGCATTATGCGCTCCCGTATGCCGTGGCCGCTGTCTCCACCGTCAGGCGGTGCAGCGCCACCAGCCGCTCCTGCGTCAGCTGTGGGCTGACGTAGCCACCCGCCAGCACGAACGCCACCGGGATCGCGTGGGCGCGACACCACGCGAAGACCAGCCGCTCGCGCTCGGCCAGCGTCTCCTCGGTGATGCCCGCCAGACCGCCCTCGGCGCTGTCCTCATGGGGATCCATGCCCGCATTGTAGAGGCAGAGGTCGTAGCTGCCGCCGTTTTCCAGGCGTTCTAGCAACTCGCGGACGGCGGGCAGATAGCGCGCCGCGTCGCTGACCAACTCGAAACTGCTATCTGCCGTGGGCGTGTAATAGTCGAACGAATTGACGGCGATATCGGCGTGGCGAATGCGCGGCTCCGACGCCACCAGCGAGTGGGTGCCGCCGCCACAGTGGGCGTCCAGATCGAGGATGAGCACCGAGCTCGCGCCGCCAGCCAGCGCGTGGAAAGCCGCCAGCGCCAACCCGTTGAAGGTGCAGTAGCCCTTCCCCTGGTAACGCCAGGCGTGGTGCAGTCCGCTGGAGAGCGATCCGGCGCGCCCCTCGCGCAGCGCCACCTCGGCGGCGGCAATCGCCCCTCCGGTTGAGGTGCGGACACTCGGCCAGAGCAGCGCGTCCCATTGGAAGCCCTGCGACTCGGCCAGTGCGCGCGGCTCGCTGGTGCGCACCGCCGCCACATACGCCGGGTCGTGTAGCGCGCAGAGCGCCGCCTCAGTCACCGGCTCCGGCGCGGCGAACTCGATCCCCGCGACCGGATCCGCCTGGAGCGACTCGGCTACCCAGCGCGCCTTCCGCGTCGTATCGAATACATACTCGGTCAGCACATAGTCGGGACTGTAGAACAGCTTCATCTGCGCCTCCATCGACCCCATCTGGATTGCGCCCGCAACGGCATACAGGCATATTCCCTGCCCGTATCATACGCCATCACCGCGAATTTCCGGCGGCGCGCGACGACATCTACCGACGCATCCGCACAGCACGTTCACATCGCAGGCCGGGGCCAGAAGGTGTGGCGTTCTTCAGACCAGCCCTGAGAACCGATCGCTGATATAGGCCTGCTTCGCCGCCTCATCACGCGGGGATGAAAGGAAACGCATCCAGGCATTGCGCTCGTGCCAGATCGGGCCAAGCTCCCACACACAGTACGTGCCCCGGTGGCTCGTCTCGAACATTGTCGGCGTGAAGCGACCTCCCGGCTGCGTCAGGTCTTTCGCATAGACCGATTCCCACAGCTCATTAGTATTGCGCCAGGTGATCAACATCAGCAGCAGCGCTGGCCCGCAGGCGTGTAGCAGTACAAACCCCAGCTCATCGCTCAGCTGCAAGCGCTCCACTTCGGCCGCCACAAAATCGCGGCTCTCGCGCACGTGCTCCGGCGCGATCTCCCGGTCAGGAGGGTAGATGGCGTACCACTTGAGATAGGCGTGTGGCAGACGCAGGTCGTCGCCGGGAGTCACCAGCTTCTGCGAGTAGGTATACCCTTCAGGCACGACATTCCCATACCGTCCGAGGCTCGCGTCAATCGGTGTCTCCGTCATCGAATCGCTCCTTCATTCGCTCGTCGGGCAAGCGCCAGCGCACCATCATCCAGAACCAGCATACTGGCATATCCGGACATAATCTGTCCTGAGTAGGGCATTGTGTGGAATTGGACACAGATTGCGCGCGCATGGGAACCTTTCAATCTGTGCCAGCGTCAAGAGTGCCAGGCAATCTCTAAAAGACCAGAGCGCAGACCCCATTCCAGACACTGGCGATGAAAGGAGACCCCGGCATGATCCGTAAGTTGTGGAGGCTCGTTCCCGTCCTCTTCGTCCTTGGCGTCTTCGTGACCCAGGCAGCCACCGCCGCCGCCTGTGGTGGCCTGGTCGCCCCCAACGGCTCCGTGCGGCTGGAGCGCGCCACGACGCTGGTCGCCTGGCACGACGGCATCGAACACTATCTGACGAGTTTTACCTATCAGGGCGACTTCAACGATGTCGGCTGGATCGTGCCGCTGCCCGCGATTCCAACCAGCATCCAGGAGGGTGGCGCCTGGACATTGCAACGGCTGAAGCGCGAGACGCATCCGCAGCCGACGTTCGCGCTGGACCAGGCGGCAGGCGCGGCGGTTCCGAGCGCGGCCCAGGTGATCGAGCAGGTGAAGGTCGAGGCGCTCAACATCACCGTCCTCAAGGGCAGCGGGCAGGAGGTGATCCAATGGTGCGCGACCAATGGCTTCGAGCTGAATGACGAGACGAAGGCGCATCTGCTGGGCTATGCCCACGGCAGCCCGATCTTCATGGCGGCGAAATACGACACCTCAGCCGCCCGCGCGCGCGGCCAGTTGCAGGGCGATGGCGCTCCGGTGCTGATTACGATGAAGACGCCGCGCCTCTGGGTGCCGCTGGAGGTGCTCGCCGTCGAGGGGCAGCAGGTGAATGCCGACCTCTATCTGCTGACCGATAAGCCGGTCAATACCAGCGCGGTGGGCGCGGCCATCGGGCAATCGCCGGTTGGCAGCGCGGTACCGGGCGCGACGGGCTTCCAGCTTGCCTTCCAGGAGAAGATGAACACCTCGCTCTACCATGATCTCTCGACCGACCGCAATATGGGCTGGGTGCCGTCGGACGCCTGGCTGACGTATCTGACGCTGAACGCGACCGAGCCGCAGGTAACATACGATCTCTCGCTCACCAACGCGGGCGTCATCCAACTCTCGCCGTTTGGCACGGCGCTGGCGACGGCCGCGCGCAACGAGCACAGCCTGCCCGGCTGGCTGCCTCAACTGCCCATCGGCACGCCGCAGGTGGCGTTGCTGGTGGCGATCATCCTCGGGCTGGTGGCGCTGCTCATCGTGGCGATTCGTCGCGGCGACCGCACCGCTGCCACAACAACGACGACGGAGCGCACGCCGGATACGGTGGGGTAGCCCGGCCTTCGGCCACCCGCCCTTCGGGCTGCTGCCGCTTCGCGCGCTTCTCGCCTGACGGCTCGCGCGGCAGCCCCCTACGAGGGGAGGGCCTTAATGGCGACGATGGTAGTAAACGCCCTGATGGCTCTTGAGTTATACTTCAGGTAGCCATCAGGGTTGTTTCATATCGTGGCCGCAGCCGATAAAAGGAGTTCATGATGCCTCAACTTACAAGGCAGGCGATTCTCGATGCGGTGCATCAGTTGCCGCCGGAAGAACAAGTAGCGCTTGCCCAGGAAATCATGCAGGCGTTGGCGCAGGATACAAGGCGTGAGCTACCACCAGCGCCACAAGGGGGCAGCGCCGCTAGCTTGCGTGGCATCGCCCGCACTGTGACTCCACTGGACGATGAGCAATTGCTCGACGAGAGCCGCGACGGTCGGTATGGTTGATGGCAGTCTCACAGGGTAAAGAACTACAGGGTGAACGTGGAATGGATGCCTATCTTATTCTTCCGATGAGTTATCACTTGGTCTTCCATGCTCGTCAAAGAGGCCTCTGCGAAGTTCGTAGTCTATTTGCTGCTGAGCGCAATCGATGATGTCGATCTCACCACGTGCCCAGTCGTCGAATAGTGCTGTGACGTGAGCATCGTACTCGTCATCATTAACTCCCATGATGGCGGCTATCAGCGACCCTTGCCAGCGGCGCAACAGGTACTCCATTGCCACCATCTTATCTTTCCAGAACGGCGGAAAGTCAATTCCCAAACGCGCTGAGACGTATTCATCGGGTGTCATCTCGCGCCCCTTAAAGGTTGGCATTGTAGTATCTCCTTTTTCATCTCATTCTATATGTACTGTAGTGGGTATGATTATCTACCTACTGCATGAAGAAGCGTTGCCAGCAGTATAGCCCGTATGCTGCATGATGCGTCCTGGACGGCGAATGTTTGCCGATGGAGCAGCCAGCCGCCATAGCTCGTGGTAATATCTCCTAGTAGAGCTATTTGGCAGGATAGGGTAACATGCTACATGGTATCGGAGTCAAACGAAGTAATTATCCGCCGCAGACACAAATACAACCGGCGAGTAACTGAGAGCTTGCAAACGTGTACACCATTGGTCTAGCATATGCGCGTGGAGAACTAGAAACAGCACGGGCAAGCCCGCTCGCATCTATAGGGCTATTAATATTGGAGTGGACACGCCACAGATATATCTATGAGAGTGATTCGCGATGCTTCTCTGTACTAAGATCAAGCTCCAAGTGAGTGAGAAAGATGCCGCCGCTCTGGAGTTCATGCAGGGTAAGTGTCGCAGCCTCTATAACTGGTGGATTATGCGTTTGCGTGATGGGGAGCGGTGGCCGGGCTGGCGCGCAGCTAAAGCCACATTGGAAGCTAGTAAGGACTACGACCAGGAACTGCGCTTCGTCTACGGTAAACTCTTGCACGAGGTCTACTTTAGGCTGGATAGAGCGATGACAGCCTTCTATAGGCGGGTACAGACAGGGGAGGCGCCAGGCTTCCCAAGGGTGCGGTTGCGTCATTCCTTCTTCACATTACGCTATCCTGCGATGTATATCAAGGTGGAAGCCGGTCGCCTCTATCTGCCCACAGGTGGAGGAGGCAGTACAGGCGTTCCTAAGCGATACCCCAACATTGTGGCGCGGCCCACTGAGCCAGCACCCGCGAAGTATCACGAGGTAGCGATCTCGCGGGATGCGCGTGGCCACTACTATGCCTCCTTTGTGACTGAAGAAAGCGATGCTCCTGCCCAAACACATGGTGGTGTATTAGCGCTTGACTTGGGAATCAAGACGCTAGCAACAGGGGTGAATGAGCAAGGCCGGATCTTCCACATCGGCGGCTTCACAGGCCACCAATGGTACAATCATCAACTCGATAAGATTCGGGCCAAACGCGCGCGCTGCCAGAAGAAATCGAGGCGATACGTCCATCTCTCGCAGATATATCAACGAGTGTCCGAACGCAAACGCCATAAACAGCGAGACTGTCTGCATAAGGCGTCGTATCTTGTCGCACACCGTCTGGTTGCAAGTACCGTGGTGATTGGCGACCTTTCCCAGCGGCAGATGGTTACCAAAGTCCACCAGGAGAAGCAGCGATTGAGACGACCCTTGCACCGCGCTGTATTCAATGACTGGGGACTGTATCGCTTTGTGCAGATGCTCGAATACAAGTGTCAGCATGCTGGGAAAGCTTTACATCGCATAGACGAGCGATACACTTCCAAGGAATGTTCTGCTTGCGGAAGGAGGCAGGATATGCCGTTGTGGAAGCGAACGTATCGCTGTGGGAATCCGCAATGTGGGCTGGTGATGGATCGTGACGAGAACAGCGCGATCAACATCCTTCAGCGGTTCCTTGCCCGGCTCGGGCCACAGCGGTGTGCTGCATCCTGGTGCAGCAATCAACACGTTCTAACACGTTGTGAAAGGCAGCTGAACCATTGAAGATTCATGAGTACCAGGCGAAAGAGATCATGCGCCGGTACGGCATCCACTTGTTGACGAGGGCCAACGGCGATTGGCCGGAACCAATGGTGAGGTTCATGCGGTGAGGGGCACTTCAGATCGCGTGAATACAGGCCAATCCCCAGTAATACAGGCGAGTCCTCCCTCAACTATAGCACCTCTCCCATTCGGAAACAGGGAGCATCCAGACAAAGGGTAGGCACTGGGGGGGCTGCACACCTATGGAATGGGGATGCATGCCGCATACTTGAGTCCTTTCTCTGCTGACTACTATCCCGTGCAATTAAGTGCCAAATCAAGCCTCTGAGAGCCAAATCTGAGGGCCGTAGTACAAATGTGTGTCCTTCTGCTAGCAGGCCACTAGATTGTCTCCTCAGTGAGTAGGGGCAAATGGAGGTACATGCGGGGCCGGAATATTCAGGGTTGGCGAGGGGTTTATTTTGGGCTTCTTCGGGGTGTCGGTCTGCTTATGGCGGGCTTGAGGATGGGCCGAGGGAAGTCATGCCTTGTCTTTAGTCTGCTCTCCTAACCTCTTGGTTGATATGTCGTATAGATTGATAAGTTTGCCAAACAGGAGGTGTGCCCGATGAGCGAGCAAGAACCAACCGAGTCCAACACAGAGACCCAACCAAAGCCGGTGCCCATAGGCTTTAAGACATGGCAAGAGTACTGGACGATAGTTCGTAACCAACTATGGCGCACTGAGCCAGAAATCGATTTGGTGCGGCAGCGCTTTCTGGCCGTGCGGCTATCCATCTCGCCCAGCATTGAGTTCGAGAATTATCCTTTCAAGAATATCGAGTTAACGCGGGCTGATGTGGAATGGCTACTAACCCAAGGTCGACGTGATAGCTCGGATACCACGGGAGGGTCAGATAACATGAGCCCTGATCCAGACCAAAATGACGGAAAGCGACCAGGGCTAAAATCTAGGCCAGCGGGTTTTCCGACTGCTTCATCGTACGGTTCTGTACGAAGCGCTTATTCGAGACCCTGAGTCGGCCATCGCAACCTCTTCGTCCTGAAGACTTGCTGCCACCTGGAGACATTGGACAACTCAAGACGGCGCATGGCAAGCAGGACTCCAACCAACATAGCACTAACGAGTTGGACCTGCGTGGGGCGAGTTTGCGGGGCATCGACCTAACTGGCTTGCCATTAGCGCGGTTCCGTGGTGGGCTCACATTCGACGAGTGGCAACAGGCAACGCCAGAGCAGAGGACTGCCGCTGCGGTGCATCTTGAACGAGCCATTCTGTACCGAACACAGTTGCGAGGCGCTATCCTCGGTCATGCGTTTCTGGATGCAGCGTATTTGCGGGAAACGGCTTTACAAGGGGGCGATCTCAGCGGAGGCCCAATTGAAAGGGGCGCGCTTGTACGATACACACATGGAAGGCGTCAGCCTATTTGAAGCGCAGTTGCAGGGAGCAAGATTTTATCGGACACACTTGGGGGGCGCAGACCTGCGCCGAGCGGCATTTGACGCCGACACATTGCTTGATGAAGTGAGATTCGTTGATGGGTCGCATGGACCGACATCATTAGCAGATGTTCGGTGGAACGGGGCGAATCTCGCCGTGATAAACTGGGCTACTTTACGTGTGCTTGGAGATGAGCGCGAGGCACGCCGCAAAGTGTCAGTTGACGGTAAGAAGAAGAATGCTGTAACTCGGCTAGAAGACTTTAGGGCTGCAACCCGGTCTGAATCGCCAAGTCGCGGTCGTTTTGCGCAGCCAAGGACTCACTGAAGAAGCTGACCACTTGGCTTATCGTGCTCAAGTTTGCCAGCGTGTAGTCCTCCGTCGTCAATATCACTACTCGCGCTACATTGGCTCGTTGATTTTGTGGCTAATTGCTGGCTATGGATACAAACCGATGCGCAGTATTATCGCCTATATTCTCCTTGTCTGCGCCTTTGCAGCAGCCTATCTGGTTAATGCCCAGTTCGCTGCTCCACATCTCACTTGGGATGAAGCTCTCGTCCTCAGCATTAGTGCTTTTCATGGTCGAGGATTCTTTTCCTCTGATATTCACCTGGGTGACACGCTAGCGAGACTAGCTGCGGGCGAAGCTATCATCGGTCTCTTGATTGAGATCACCTTCATCGCCACTTTCACCCAGCGGTTCTTTGCACGATGATGTTAGATTGCTCTATGCTAGGCCAAGTCTTTGAGGTTGCGGAGTGCTTGCCGGGCGTCGTCGAGCAACGTGTCGAATGTCAGGACTCGGGTTCGGCGTAAATCTCTGTTCATTTGCTTAAGGCGATGGGAATCCTTCTTTGCGAGAGAGCTGCTTCGCCCAATGATCACCCAACACTCTGGGTCGGAAATTTCAGGCAAAGACTGCCGGGCATACGCGATGTTATTTGCTACCCACTCGCGCCAGTCGCGTACTTGTCCTTGCGCATGGGTCAGTTCTTTCGTCGGATTCCCTTGCTTGGTAAACAGCGTGTATTTGGGTTGCTCGATCTCAACGAGGATATACTCGCAATTAGGTAGCTCCACAACGTAGTCGGTTACGTATTCATTGCCCAAAGGCACCTTCGGAGTGACTTGGATAGCATTCAGTGCGAGCAATTGCCAATTCTCAGTGAGGAACTGTTGAACAATTTCCTCGCCTGGGTTCCCATGGAGCGTGGCCTCAAAGCGATTTATCATGACTTGCAGCCTACGCAGCAATTCGGCGCGCACCTCGTCCGGCTTGCGATTGGCGCTTACACCCATGTGGTAGGCGGCTACGAAGGTAAGGGCATCCTTCGTTGCGCGTGCTTCTGCGGTTGCCTCTTCCCAGTCGTGCAGATGGTAACTCGTCCAGGCGTCGGCAGTATCCCAGTCCGCAGCCACTTGCCTGGATTCACCGGTAAGCGTGGTGTAGCCAATTGTTAGCCCAGAGAACCAAACCCTCCTAGTTCCGGGCGCAAGATTGAGGGTGAATCCATGCGCGCGGATACCTCGAAGACGGTCTTGTCCGATTCATAGTACTCGAACTCATCATGGTCGCTTGGCCAATGGAATATTACGCCCCCGTCACTACAGATGGTGGCGACGATACGCTTGAAGCCCTTGACGAACTGAGGAAATGCATCTTCGAGTGTCTGATACCCAGCGATTAGCTCACGCATAGCGCGGTAATACGCCCATTCACATCGTTCGATGTCGTCTCTACTCAGTTGTAAGTTAGGATTCATGCTTGGCATACCTGGTTTTTATCGGCTGCTGGGGGAATCTCGCATTGCACGAGGGCCAGCGTCAGTATGTCACCTGGTAAGCCAGAAAGGTAGAGGTCATCCTTTTTGCCTCTTTGTCCTGGCCACGTCGGGCGAATTCCTTGTCTGGCTGGGCACTTGCTGTCGTGTCTACAGAAGAGGGTCATTATGGCTGCATTTCACCGGCATTAACGGCGTATTTCTCGGCTATTTAAGGCTACTTCTCGTGATGTCTATTTGACCACTGGACATGGACAAACCCCCATGAATGCCGGGACAAGTGGACAGTATAGGACTATACCTTTCAGTATCGCGCCATTCTGTGTGTGTACCCATGATGATGACCATGTACGCGGGTGTATATCAAGGAACGGACATCAGCAGGATAAACGTGAGGAGGACAGAGACAAGACAGTGCCAGACAGGACAACGGACAGCAGGGTGGACAGTGGACAGGACAAGTAGGGGACATGGCCGGGGTGTCCAGGACAAGCGGACAAGACACAGAATGACCCCCACCAATACCCGGACAGGATACTAGCAGGGGTCGGGGGTTGCTTCGTTGCTAGGGTCAAGAGTCAAGACGGGAGAGGTACTTCATTCTAAAACCACCCCTTGTCTGAACTTGTCCAGGTCAAGCTATTGCTCAGGTGCCCAGACAACGATGCTTGGCGCGAACTGATGGACAACCTTGACCACTTGTCTCTGGCCGGTTGGGGCATCTACGGGCCGAGCGTGGGACACATCCTTGTACTCATTGCCAAGGCACAGGTGGTTCGGCCCAAAGCCCCCACGGCGTTCCCAGCCACGATGACTCTTGACTCTACCCATGCCAACCTCGATCATGTCCGCTTCCTTGAGCTTGTTGGCCCGACAGAACGCGGTCAGGTTGCGGACTGTGACCTTGAATGTCTGGCGTTGGGGCAGTTCGATCACCTTGGTGTCTGCGTTCTCGCTCACAACCGTGGGCTTGGCCCCGGCTGGCAAGGGCGCTACAAACTGGAAGTACTGTCGTTGCTGGAAGTCAGCATTTCGCCGCTCGCTTGTCCGCAGGTCAGACACAAACTTGCGTACTTTGGCCTCCATCGTGTCGAGGTCACGGAGTAGGACACGCTGAGCCAGGCCGCGCATGTCGGAGTCTGCGGGGTTAGGTGTCTCGGTCAACAGGGCTACCAGGGCGTTACGATCTGCTGTGTTGAGGGTCATACTGATGGGCATGTGATTCCTTGCTTCTTTCTGTCTCTAGTTACTTGGTTGGGAACATGGCAGACTTGAGGGCCGCGAAGTTTGAGGGCCTGGTACTCCTTGGCGTCGTCAGTGGCCTTGTTGACCTCTAGCCAAACAATGCCGTTCTGTTCCTCATAGACAATCTGTGCAGCCACTTGGGGCATGAGGCGCTTGTCTGTCATCGCCTTTTGCATCAGACGCTCTACTGTCGGGCTGGGTACGCGCTTGGGGGTCTTGCTGGGGGTCATCATTGTCTCCTAGTTTGGAAGGGTCTAGACTGTCCAGACCCTAATTCACTGCGTTCATAGGGGTGGCCTTGGACTCGCTCAGGAAGCGAGTCCAAGGCCACAGGTCACGGGTTGGCTTCTCTCTTCAATCCAGAGCCAGAGACGAGACTAAAGGGTGGGCCTCTGGCCTGCCGCGCAGCGGCGAAGAGACTCCCGAAGGGGAGGAGCATCCTTGAGTCCGGCTCTGCTCTCTGGGGTGGGGAGGAGCTATCCACCATCCTTAAGTCTGGCTCTGTATGGCTCTGGTAAAAGAAAAGTAAGCCAGAGAGTAGGGCGTCTGCGAGCCAGCGAGTAGACGACCAGGGGGGATGGCAGAGCCTTAGCGATAGCCAGACCCACTCCTACCTCTCCCGTTTTTATCTGGTAGTTCTTCTTTGGTCTACCTTTCTTCTTAGGGAGACTTGTTACGCAATTCTGTTACGGCGGCCACCAGCCGAGGCTATTCCTGGGCCGAGGGCACTTCCTTCGCGTAACACTCAGCGTAACAAACGTAACAAAAGTGCGTTTTAGCGTAACAAACCTGCATTTTGGGCGTAACAGGCGTAACAAACAGCACTTTTGGGGCGTAACACGTGAGTTATTAGACTGCGTAGCGTTCCTGAGGGGATAGCCGATAGATGGCCTGCTTGACTGCTGCCGGGGACATACCGGTGCGTGTGGCTATCGTTGCCCTATCTCCCTCGCACTCTGCGTACACTGTCGCAAAGTCAAGCCTCTGAGAGCCGCTATGGTTGGGCTTGACGACGGATACGGGCGGTACGGGGGCGGGCGGTCTTGGGCCTTCTCTTGCTCTTCTCAGCCACAATCACAGGCACATTTACCTCACGCTGCACATGCACTATCCGCACAGGCAGGACAATATCAGGGAATTGCGGTGCGCTCGTCATCTTTTTGCAGGTTAGGGTGACTAGTATCTCCGTCCTGAAAGTGTCCATCCTCCCCGTAGTTCTTTCCGTCCTTGTGCTGTCGAGTAAGCTCAATACGTACCTGCATACCGGCACGCCATGCCGACCCACCCAAGGGGTGAGTTTTTGCCGTCTGGCTTATGGTTCACCAGCAAGACTGTCGCGCTCGTGTGCTGGATGATTCTGTTTGATTTGCTGAATAGCGCGGGCGGTGTCGCTGAGGTTGGTGATATAGCCCTCTGCGCCTACAGACGCAAGCAGGGTATCAATCACGACTAGCTTTGCTGGCCCTAGTCTGAGGAGCAACGCCGTTACCGCGTCCGGGTTCATCAGGTCTACCGCTGTCGGAATACGATGGAATGGCGGTTCTGTCTCTCCCGGCTGCTTGTGGTTCTTCTCCCAGTGGTGCGAACCCCCGGTTCTGCTTCTCCCATGCCTGCAACCCAGACGGGATGGCCTCAGCGTTTTCGGCGGCGATGTAGTACACCGTCCCCTGTTTGACTGTCTCACCGCGCCAGGGTTTGCCGGTAGCGATTGTAGGCTATGCTCAGTGACGTAGCACTCTTGCCTACCCCGGACTCCGCGTACATCATGGCCCGCCTTCTGGCCGGTAGTAACCCCGGTACAAGCCAGTCAACCTGCGGCGATGCTTTCATCAGTTTCCCCCACCCGTCTATCTCGTGTTCATCACTAGCAGACGGGGCCTCGAACCCAGCGCCAGTGTCCGTACTCTCGTGTGTCATCGTCATCAAACCCTTTCTTTCTCGACCGTCTCAGGATGCGTGAATCCAGTACTGAAGCTCTTTGTAGCAGTCCACAAAGGCCCGTAGGTTGGCCGCCCTACCTGCAGCCAGCCAGCCTGTCATGGCTGCTGTTGCGCGCCCATCGGAGTCATCAAGCTCTATGGCCTTCCAGGCCCCCGGCACTACGCGCACCACCTTGATTCCCTGTGCCATACAGTAGGCAACCAACCATACGTTATAGCTGGTCAATGTCTTCGTTTGCACGTCTTGCATGTGTCTTCGCTTTCTCTGTGTGTCCGGAACTACACCCGGAGGTCTTCCAGTCGTACCAGCATGGAACGTCCAAGCCGGTAGGTCGGCACGTGGCCCTTGCGGATGCGCCGGTATACAATCGAATAGGTCAGCCCCAGTTCCTTGGCTGCCTGGTCTACGGTGAACATGTCCCCCACCTGCCCGATGTGGGCCTTAGATCGGTCATGGTCTGTTCTGCCATATGACTCTCCTGTGCGCCTCAGGACGCGGAACGACAGCACGCAAACGCCACGTGAACGCGCGTATGAGACCCCAGAACCTACCACCAAGACCCACGGAGAACCAAGAGTAGACGAGGAAAAAGGCACCACGCAACTGGCGGACGCGCGATGCCCAGGGCCACGACCGGCGAGAGCGACCAGAAGCCGCCAAAGAGGGGTACCCAAAAGCCCGAGACCACAGAGCATACGATACACGTGCCAACCCGCCGCGCAGGACGCCAGCCCCCGACGTGCACCGGCCAGAGGCCGGACGCGCCAGCCCCGGCACCCAGCCCAGCGCGGCCCGGCCGCCCGCCACCCGTCAGTGACGGCCCCACGTAATTCGTCCATTCTGGGGAGGTCACTACATAGCAGTTATCTTCCTCAGACCACTGTATCAACATGCTGTACTTTAGCTGTGTCATGCCTACTTCCTCCTGATACGGCCTAGGATGGTGTACTCTACGCACATTTGGCACAAGCCTCAGCTCACGGGACAGCCACAAGGCACACCCCTGAGTCCTGTGTAGTTACATAAGGTGGTATCAACCCCAACGCCACGCCGCGAGCGTCTTAGCGACAGGATGGGCCGGGGAGAGGTCGTACATCGAGAAGAAGCCCACGCCGTATTCTAGCGCCAGGAATGCCCATTCTCGCTCTGTGGCTGGCTTTCTACCGTTGGCGAAGGCCCGCGCATGCTGTGCCCCCGCGTCCCATATCTGCTCTGGCGGTACTCCCCGCTGCTTTGCCCGTGCCCCAGCCGCCATGCCAACATCACACGCAGTCTTCAGCCGCTTCATAGTTCTCTCGCCCTCTAAAGGTTGTCCAGTACACTCTTGCTGGTAAGTCGCGCATCCCTGGCCCGGAAGGCTCTGAGATACCGCTCTGTAGTCGAGACGCTTTCATGTCCAAGCAACCTACTCAGCGTCTAGACATCACCACCTTGCAGAAGATACTGAACAGAAAATGAGTGTCTCATGGTGTGGGCGCAACTCGGACGCCGCTGAAGTGGTGCGCCCCTGCCGCGTCTCGAGCCGTAGAGCAACTTGTCTATCCCGCCTGAGTGAGTGGGCCGCGTTTGCCAACCAGGGCGTGACGTTCGCTTGCCGGAGCATTGCGAGCGCTGTAGATGTAGCGGTGGAGAGCTTGCGAGACTTCTGCCTAGCGGTACTGGCGCTCTTGCGCCCTTTCCGTGATCGTGAGCCACGCCTCGTAACCGTGGAAGTGGACATCCTCCAGCGTCAGCTTGCATACTCACTGACCCGCAGCCCGCAATCCAGCAGCAGAGAGAGCAGCGCCCGATCACGCCCGGGGTGGTGGTGTCCTCCAGGCCCGAAAGAGCATCTGTATCTGCGCACAGACAACACCGGGATAACTGTCTTCTCCTGCTTGGGCATCTCAGCCGCTGCGGAATGCGGTCATTCAGCCAGTCTCACGTACACAGAAGTTGAGGAAGGTACGCAGGGCATTGGCATAGCCGTGCTGAGAACCCCGTAATCGGCTGCCCTGAACGTGGGCTGATACGCTCTCTCAGCGAGGCCACATAGCGGCGCAAGAGAGGGCTGGTAGGTCTTCAACCGTAGTCACCTCTGCTGTGCGGCCCAGGCTTGAAAGGCGCTCAGGGTGCGGCGGTAGAACCGTGCTGAGTCGTGGTAAAGTCCTTAGAGTAGAAGAACTCAGTGACAGCAGCATCCAGGTGCATACGAATACCAGTCCAATCTAGCCGCTGCACGAACCTAAGGAGGCAATTGAAGATTCATGAGTACCAGGCGAAAGAAATCATGCGCCGGTACGGCATCCCCGTGCAGCCGGGCAAGATCGCCACGACGCCCGAGCAGGCCGAAGAGATCGCCCGCGAGTTTGGCGAACCGGTCGTCATTAAGGCGCAGGTCTACGTCGGCGGACGTGGCAAGGCGGGCGGCATCCAGTTTGGCGATACGCCTGAACAGGCGCGCGACGCCGCGAGCCGTGTGCTTGGGATGGACATCAAGGGGCTGACCGTCGAAAAAGTCCTGGTCACGCCCAAGATCGCCATCAGCGATGAATACTACGTCGGCATCGTCCTCGACCGCGCCAGCCAGGCCCCGGTCGTCATGGTCAGCGCGGCGGGTGGCGTCGATATCGAAGAGGTTGCCGAGACGACGCCCGAAAAGATCATCAAGCACACCATCGACGTGCGCTGGGGACTGCCCGCATGGCAGGCGCGCGAGCTGCTCGCCCAGGCGGGCATGCCGTCCACCGTCATCGCGAAGGGCGGCGCGATCCTCGCCGCGCTGGCCCGCGCCTACGAAGGCAGCGACGCCACCCTCGCCGAGATCAATCCGCTCGCCCTCACCGCCGATGGTCAGGTGCTCGCCGCCGACGGCAAAATCCTGATCGACGATAACGGCCTGGCACGGCAGAAAGAGTACGCCGCCTGGGCCGAGCCGGAGGAGGCGAACCCGCTGGAGTTCGAGGCGAAGGGCGAGGGGCTGACCTACGTCAAGCTCGACGGCGACGTGGGCATCATCGGCAACGGCGCGGGCCTCGTCATGACCACGCTCGACATGGTCGCCCGCTCCGGCGGCAAGCCCGCCAACTTCCTCGATATCGGCGGTGGCGCCAAGGCCGAGGTGATGAAGAAGGCGCTGCTCTTCGTCGCCCGCGACCCCCAGGTGCGCGGCATTCTGGTCAACATCTTCGGCGGCATCACTCGTGGTGAAGAGGTCGCCAAGGGCATCATCATGGCCCAGGGCGAGCTTCCCAAGGGCATGCCCATCGTCGCCCGCCTCTCCGGCACCGGCGAGGTCGAGGGACGCGCCCTGCTGGCCGACGCTGGCCTCACCTGGGGCGCTGACATGCGCGAGGGCGCGCAGAAGATCGTTGCCGAGATCAAGGCCAGGAGCTAAGAGACCACTATGAGCATTCTGTTTGACAAGGACTCGCGCGTCATCGTGACGGGCATCACTGGTCGCGAGGGGCTGTATCACACCAAGGGCATGCTCGCCTCCGGCACACAGGTCGTCGGCGGCGTCACCCCCGGCAAGGGTGGCCAGACCGTCGAGGAGAAGCCGGTCTTCGACACCGTCGAGGAGGCAAAGGCGAAGACGGGAGCGACCGTCGCCTGCATCTTCGTCCCGCCGCTGGGCGCCGCCGACTCGATCATGGAGTGCGCCGCCGCCGGGATGGAGCTGGTCGTCTGCATCACCGAGAATATCCCGGTCAACGATATGACCCGCGTCGCCGCTTTCCTCAAGGAACATCCGACGCGGCTGATTGGGCCGAACTGCCCCGGGCTGGCGACTCCCGGCGCGGGTAAGGTCGGCATCATGCCGTACCATATCTTCCGCGAGGGCGATATCGGCTTCGTCTCGCGCTCCGGCACGCTCACCTATGAGGTCGTGGCGCTGCTGACCCAGGCGGAGCTTGGCCAGTCGTCGTGCATTGGCATCGGCGGCGACCCGATTATCGGTACGACATTCATCGACTGCCTGCGGCTCTTCGAGGCCGACGCGAAGACGGCGGCGGTAGTGATGTGCGGCGAGATCGGCGGCAGCGACGAGGAGGACGCGGCGGCCTACGCGGCGACGATGAGCAAGCCGGTTATCGGCTTCATCTCAGGACGCACGGCGCCTGCGGGCAAGCGGATGGGCCACGCGGGCGCGATCATTTCCGGCAAGACGGGGACGGCGCAGGGCAAGGTCGAGGCGCTCCAGGCGGCGCATGTGCCAGTGGCGGACACGATCTTCGACATCCCCGACCTGGTGAAGCAGGCGCTCAAGCGGTAGGCCACCTTCGCGGCATGAATGCCGCGGCTAATCCTCATCGTTCGGTATTCCTGTGAATAGAAGGCGGATACGCGACGTTCGGGATTAGCCGTGGTCTTCAGGCCACGGCGCGCGTACTCTCGGACGAACCTCCCCGTGTCAGGGAGGAACCGAGGTGAGGTATTCTGCCAGCCCGTGCAGGCGGGCTTTGTGGCCGAGCAAAGCGAGGACCTTAGGCGCGGCTTTAGCCGCCAGCCTCTTCTGGCTTCACTCACCGCGTCGGGGAGGGGCCGAGGGAGAGGGCCAATTACTGCCCCAAAATTGTATACTGAATCAATGCATTGCCATGTACGACAACGCAACGTCAAATCGAGTCAACAACATACGAGTCAACAGAGGCACTGACATATGGCTATCTTGCTTAAATCGCCTGACCAGATCGAAAAATTGCGCGCGGCGGGCCGCCTCGTCGCCGAGACGTACGAAGAGCTGCGACCGCACGTCAAGCCCGGCGTCTCCACCGGCGAACTGGATAGCATCGCCGAGAAGTTCATCCGCGGTCACGGCGCGATGCCTATCTACAAGGGCTACGGCGCGATCACCAATCGCGGGCGGCTGGTGCGTCCCGCCTTCCCAGCGACTATCTGCATCGCCATCAACGATGTCATCTGCCACGGCATCCCCAGCACACACCAGATACTCGAAGACGGCGATATCGTCGGCATCGACATCGGCGTCATCTATCGCGGCTGGGTCGGCGATTCCTGCGTCACCTTCGCCGTCGGCCAGCCCGATGAAAAGGCCGAACGTCTGCTCGCCGCGACGAAGCACAGCCTGGAGTTGGGCATCGCGGCGGCGCAGCCAGGCGGACGCATCGGCGATATCGGCGCGGCCATCCAGAAGTACGCCGAGGGCGAGGGCTATGGTGTCGTGCGCGAATATGGCGGCCACGGTGTTGGACGCTCACTGCACGAAGACCCATTTGTCACCCACGTCGGTAAAGTGGGTACCGGCCCCGAGATTCGTTCCGGCATGGTCTTCACCATCGAGCCGATGCTCAACGAAGGTGGCGCGGAGACCAGGCTGGGCGAGGATGGCTGGGTCGTCAGCACCGCCGATGGCAAGCGCTCGGCGCAGTTCGAGCATACCCTCGCCATCACCGACAACGGCCCGGAGATTCTGACGACACTGTAGCGAACGCAGGCCCCTCCCGGCCTTCGGCCACCCTCCCCTACGAGGGGAGGGACCGTGCGAGCAATGCAGGTGGATGGCTAGAGGCGTAGTCTGGCTAGCCCGCGCAGAGCGGCAGCGTCCCAAAGGCGGACTTCGTGGCCGAACGCAGTGAGGTCCTTAGCCGCGGCATTCATGCCGCGAAGGCGGCTCACCACCTGCCAGTGCCTCCGCCAGTACCGATCCACCAGCACGCCCGATCAGCGATTTTGCCGAGTTCAGGGCGTGCTCGCTTTTGCTCGTTGCACATTGTCCGCCGTGGCGATATCATGGGACGATTGACAGAATAGGGCTTTAGCCCGCCGCAAGCCTCGCCGTTGCAAGACGCGTAACGGCAGTAGTGAGGCGCTCGTAGGCTGTAGCTCTTGCATACCTACTGATTTGTGATAAAATTATCACATGAGTTCTGAGAAGTCTTCGTACACGAGTACCCGCATTTGGACACGCACTGTCCGCAAGCTCCGCTTGATTGCGGCGCTCACTGACGAGCGCATCGTCCAGGTGCTTGATCGGCTGGCGGATGCTGAGTTGGCCCGTCTGCGGCAGAGTGAGCAGCATGGAAACGACAGAAGCGACACTCCGCAAGACCTATAAATACAAGATGAAGCCGACGCCCGACCAGGAGCGCCAGCTTGAGACGATCGTGTGGCGCTGTCGCACGCTCTACAACACTGGGCTTGAACAGCGCATCACCCTGTGGAGGCAACGCGGCATTTCGGTTTCGCGCTACGGACAGGAAGCCGAGTTAAAAGACCTCCGCGCCGACATGCCAGAGTATGCGGCCATCCACAGCCATGTGTTACAGGATGTGCTGGCGCGGCTCGACAAGACCTATCAAGCCTTCTTCCGGCGGATACAAACTGGCCAAACGCCCGGTTTTCCACGCTTTCAGGGCAGGGGCCGTTTCAACAGTTTCACCTACAAGGAGTACGGCAACGGGGCGCGGCTGGATAAAGGCTATCTCGTCTTGTCGAAGATCGGACGCGTGGCGGTGCGCTGGTCCCGCGCGATGGAAGGGACATCCAAGATCGTCACGATCAGCCGGGAAGCAGATGGCTGGTATGTCTGCATCTCGTGTGCGGACGTGCCGCGACAGCCGTTAGCGCCCACCGGGCAAGAGATAGGCATTGATCTTGGCTTGGAGTCCTTTGCCATGCTCTCAGACGGAACCATGATCCATAACCCACGTTGTTATCGCCGTGCCGAGCGTCGGTTGAAAACCGCCCAACGCCGCGTCGCCCGCCGCAAGAAGGGCAGCAACCGCAGACGTAAGGCGGTGAAGCTGCTGGCAAAAGCGCATCAGACGGTGAAGCGCCAGCGACAAGACTTCCAGCACAAAGCTGCGCTTCAACTGGTACGCGCGTACGACACGATCTATCATGAGGATTTGCAGGTCGCCAACATGGTGAAGAACCACCACCTCGCCAAGAGCATCAGCGATGCGAGCTGGAGCGGGTTCCTCACCATCCTTGCTTTCAAAGCAGCAGACGCTGGGAAGCAAGCCGTAGCCGTGCCACCTGCCTATACCAGTCAGATATGTTCTGGTTGTGGCGTCATCGTCAAGAAAGGCTTGTCCGTCCGCTGGCACGCGTGCCCGGATTGTGGAACGAGCCTGCACAGGGACCACAATGCCGCCAAGAACATAGAAAGGGCCGGGCGGGCCCGTCGGGGAGAGGTGGCGTAGGCCGCCCCGCAGAACCGAGAATCCGTGGGGCTTTAGCCCCGGCGGAGTGTCAAGCTCGCTCTTATCCCTTCGACCTGCGGGAAACGGGCAGGGAGAGCCAGGTTCGTCATGTCTCCATGTGGGGAGCGCTGACCGCTTCTGGCTGACTGTCTCGGAATAGACAGGTAATCGGAAATATGCCTCTGGCGGCCGTGGGGAGGAGGAGACGATGCCATTTACCAGCGAACAGGCGCTGGCCCTCGCGCCAGATAGCGCATCCGCCGCCGCAGGACGCAAGCTCGCCAATACCCGCCAGTGGAAGTCGCTTGGCCGCAATCCCGACGCCCTCTGGGGCGAGTGCCAGGGCAGCGGCAAAGACCCCTATAAGGTCGAGGTAGACCTCGCGACGCTCAGCGTCAAATGTAGCTGTCCCAGCCGCAAATTCCCCTGCAAGCACGGGCTTGGCCTGATGCTCATCTTCGCCGCCAAGGCCAGCGATGTGGCCGAGGCGGAACCGCCATCCTGGGTAGCCGACTGGCTGGACAAGCGCCACGCCCACGAGGAAAAGCACACTGCCGATACGACGCTCACACCCGAAGAGGCCGCCGCCAAAGAGCAGGCGCGCGAGAAAGAGAAAGCCAAACGCGCCGGGAAACGTGAGAAGCTGGTCACCGATGGCATCGATGGCCTGAACCTCTGGCTCGACGACCTGATGCGCAACGGACTGGCCGCCGTGGAAACCCAGCCGGAGAGCTTCTGGGAGGTTCAGGCGGCGCGCATGACCGACGCACAGGCGCCAGGCATCGCCGGACGGCTGCGGACGATGGCGACGCTTCCCGGCTCGGCGCCCGACTGGCCAGATAAGCTGCTTGGCGATCTGGGCCGCGTGGCGCTGATAACGAAGGCGTTTGCCCGGCTGGATGAGCTTGATCTAGCGCTGCACAAGGATGTGCGCCATCTCGTCGGCTGGACGTATTCTACGGCGGACCTGGAAACGCAAGGTGAGCGTATCAGCGATGACTGGGCATTCCTCGGTCAGTGGGTCGAGACGCTGGATCGCGGCCCACTACGCGGCCAAAATCAATATACCTGGCTGCGCGGCTACTCCACCGGACGAACCGCCCTGCTCGTCCAGTTTGCGATGTTCGCCAAACCGTTTGCCGATCTGCTGATGCCCGGCGTCAGCCAGCGGGCGGAACTGGGTTTCTGGCCCGGCGCCAGCCCGCAACGCGCCTCCCTGATGACCCGCCAGGGCGACGTCCGCTCGCTGAGCGGCCCGCTTCCCGGCGCATGCGCCATCGAGCCGTTTCTCGCCAGCATCGCCGAATCACTGGCGCGCCAGCCGTGGCAAGAGCGCTTCCTGGCGGTGCTCGCGCCGGTGACGCCACACTACGACACAGGTACGGGCGTCTGGCGCGTGCGCGATGCCGATGGCGCGGCGCTACCACTGACCTCCGGCGACCACTGGCTGCTGCTGGCAATCTCCGGCGGGGAGCCGGTGGAGATGGCAGGCGAGTGGGATGGACGCCTGCTGCGTCCGCTGGGGGTGCTTGGCAATGGCGTCTACCATCCGCTGGGGGAGGCCGAGTAATGGGCACGCTAGATCGTATTACGAACGCCGCGCTCATCGGCTCCGCCCGCGCTCCTATCGATGAGGCGCTACCGCCCGCTACACCCGAGGGTGCGCTCATCGGCTCGCTGGTCGATGCCAACGCCGAGCAGCGGCTGCTGCTGGCCGCCGGAGTGCGCGCCATCTATCGCATGGCTGGCTACACCCCGGAACGACTGGATGAGCCGCTGGAGCCTGCATCCGCCGAGATGAAAACGGTCTGCCCAGCGAATGTCGCCGACCTGATCCACCAACTGCTCATCGCGCGAGCGAGCGATCTGCTCCAGGAGGCGCTGGAGCGCATGATTGCCGCCGGACTGGTCCTGCCGCCAGCGATGTTGCCGCTGGCCCTGGGCGGCGCGACGATGGCGCAGCGTCCACTGATGGCGCAGGTGGCGGGCGAGCGTGGCGCGTGGCTGGGCAGCTTCAATAGCGCCTGGTCGTGGGTGCGCGAATCCCTGGCGCATTCGCTGGATGAGATGCCCGCCGACGCCGATACCATCTGGCAGGAAGGCACATCCGCCGACCGCTTACAGGTGCTGGCACGCTGGCGGGCCACCGACCCGGCGAAGGCGCGCGACGAGATCGCGGCGGTCTGGCGGCAGGAGAAAGCCGATTTCCGCGTCGAGTTGGTCGAGGCGCTGGCCGATAATCTCTCCGCCGATGACGAGGCGCTGCTCGAAACCGCGCTGGACGACCGTAGTGGCAACGTGCGTGCTGTGGCGCAGCGGCTGCTGGCGCGCATCCCTGGCTCGGCGTACCACACACGCGCCGTTGCCCGCGCCGATACCCTGCTGACGATGGGCAAGAAGAAGCTGGCGACGACGCTGCCTGCGGCGCATGAGAAAAGCTGGGAGCGCGATGGCATCGTAGCGAAGCCGCGGCAGGGCATGGGCGAGCGCTCGTGGTGGCTGATGCAGATCGTCGCGGTGACGCCGCCCGCGCACTGGGTCGAGCGGTTCGGTATGCCATCCGCCGACCTGATTGCTGCCGCGACCGACGAGCATGGAGCCGAAGTCCTGGAGGGCTGGTCGCGCGCTGCAGTGCTCTATGATGCGAGGGACTGGGTCCAGCCGCTGGTGGAGGCGTGGAGCAAACGGCTTGGCAAGCGCGCCAGTGGTGGCGTGGCGCCGCTGGAGATGTGCGAGTTACTGCTGCCCAAGCTGCCGCAGTCCGCGCTGGAAGCGCTGGCGCTCAAGATTTTGCGACACGGCGAATCGAAGCAGGATATCGCCTGGGATACGCTGGTGGCGGCGTTGCCCCGCCCGTGGAGCGCCGAACTGGCCCGCGAGTGGCTCGCTGGCCTGCGCGCCTTCGCCCGCGACGAACTGGCGTCGTTGAAGAGCTACGCCCCCGACTGGCGCGACTGTTCGGAGGAGCACGCGACGCTCCTGCCAGCGGAATGTCTGGATGAGACGCTGGCGCCCTGGGAGATGGACGAGTATGAAAACAACCGGTGGCAGGCGAACGCCTGGCGCGAGCAGCACGACCGCTTTCTCAAGACGGTGCGCCAGCGCCAGCGCATCCGCGACGAGATTCCGGGCGCGAGCGCGCCGTAACTCACCAACGAAAGAGTACGGTTGGGTCAGGATTAGCTGCGGCATTCATGCCGCGAAGGTGGCCAACCACCTACCTTGCCCTATGCGAAGGTGGCCAGTACCCATCCCGCCCATGAGTAAAACCCGCGCGTAATTGATGTGAGGAGATTGAATCACCATGGCGAACGATACTTCTGGGAACAGCGTCAACGATTCCGTCCTGCGCCAGCACGCCGAGGAGCAATTCGCCGAGGAGCTGGCCGAGCTTGCGCGCGTGGATGACCGCCAGCGCCCGCCCAACTGGACGCTCTCGCCCTGGGCCGTCCGCACGTACTTGCTCGGCGGCAAGCTGGATAGCGGCTTCACCATCTCGCCCAAATACATCGGCAACGCCCGCCTGATCGAGATCGCCGTCGCCACCCTCGCCACCGACCGTGCCCTGCTGCTCTACGGAGTCCCGGGAACCGCAAAATGCGTAAAACATGACGCGTTGGTTCTTGATACGCGAACTGGGCGACGTGTCACCATCGCAGAAGCATGTAAAGCACGAGACGTTGTAGTACCCACATTGGGAGGCGAGTGTCGTCTGAAGACGCAAGCGCCCAGTGACTACGTGGATAATGGCATTCGTCCTTGCTATCGTGTTACAACGCATCTGGGACGAGAAATCGAGGTGACACTCAACCATCCTTTCCTCACAATGGATGGCTGGCAACCCCTTGAAAAACTGGAGATAGGCAGCAGAATCGCAGTTCCACGTGTTTTGCCTTATTTCGGTACAGCAGAGATTAGTGACGCACACGTCAAATTGCTTGGACATCTGATTGCGGAAGGCACACTGACCCAGGAGTTGCCTTACTTCACCAATACCAACACAGAGATGAAGGATGACTTCAGCAGAGCGGTTAGTGAAGCATTTCCAGAACTCCAGGCTCATTGGTACCCTGATGGGAGAAGTTGTAGCGTTTCGAGGGGAGTACACGGTAGGGGGGTATCGAATCCCTGCACGCAATGGCTTCGAGAGTTGGGGCTGATGGGTACGAACTCCGGAACCAAGTTCGTTCCCGCTCTGGTCTTCATGCTGCCTAGAAGACAGGTGGCGCTCTTTCTCAATCGCCTATTCAGCGGTGACGGCTTCCTGCACATGCGCAACGCGCCAAAGAAACAGGCTACCATTGACTATGCCAGCAAATCAAAGCGGTTGATACAGGATGTGCAGCATTTACTGCTTCGCTTCGGCATCAATGCCCGTGTACGTCAGTTGTCTAGCGGACATTATCGGCTCTTCATTCACGGGACAGGACAGTGCCGAACATTCCTTAACGAGATTGGACTCTTGGGGCGTAAGTACATCGAAGAAGCGAACACCTTTTTGGAGTCCTTCACGGGAACTGTTAACCCCAATCTCGATACTATTCCGCGGCAAATATGGCCACGTCTCCAAAACGCTGCCATACACGCTGGGTATATCAGCGTGGGAACCATGTTGCAAGCTGACTTAAATCAGCGCAAATTGACGGCAAGCGCCTCAGCACGCCCACATCAAAGCATTTCACGGTCGCGCTTGCTGCGCCTTGCAATGTTGACACGTGACAACGAGCTTCGTCAACTCGCCGAGAGCGACATCTACTGGGATACCATTGTCTCGATTGAGCCAATCGGCGAGCATCAGGTCTATGACCTGAGCATGGCTGATACCCACAATTTTGTGACGAATGACTTCATTATTCACAATAGTTGGGTGAGCGAGCATATCGCTGCCGCCATCACGGGCGACTCGACGCTGCTGATCCAGGGGACCGCAGGCACCGACGAGTCCGCTATCCGCTATGGCTGGAACTACGCGCGGCTACTGGTGGAGGGACCATCGGCGGAAGCGCTGGTGGTCAGCCCGATGATGCGGGCAATGCGTGAGGGGCGGCTGGCGCGTATCGAGGAGTTGACCCGCATCCCCGCCGAGGTACAGGATACCCTGATTACCATCCTCTCCGAGAAGACACTGCCTGTGCCCGAACTGAACACGGAGGTGCAGGCGCAGAAGGGCTTCAACGTCATCGCGACGGCCAATAACCGCGATAAGGGCGTCAACGAGCTATCAAGCGCGCTGATGCGCCGCTTCAACACGGTGGTGCTGCCGCTGCCCGCGACGATGGATGAAGAGGTGGAGATCGTGGACCGCCGTGTGGCGCAACTTGGCCGCGCGCTGGAACTGCCCGCCGAGAAGCCCGCGCTCGAAGAGATTCGCCGGGTGGTCACGGTCTTCCGCGAGCTGCGCGACGGCGTGACGGCGGACGGAAAGACGAAGCTGAAGTCGCCCTCCGGCACGCTCTCCACCGCTGAGGCCATCTCGGTGATGACCAACGGGCTGGCGATGGCCGCCTACTATGGCGATGGCGCGATGCATGCGGGTGACCTGGCCGCCGGGCTGACCGGCGCGATCATCAAAGACCCGGTGCAGGACCGTATCGTCTGGCTGGAGTATCTGCAAACGGTGGTCAAGGACCGTAACGGGTGGAAAGACTTCTATCGGGCCTGCCACGAAGTAATCTGAGGACGTGCCACCGTGACCACTCACATCTTTGGCATTCGCCACCATGGACCGGGCTGCGCGCGGGCGCTACGCGAGGCACTTGAACGGCTCGAACCGGATATCGTGCTGGTGGAGGGTCCGCCCGACGCGCATGCGGTGCTGCCGCTGCTGACGCACCCGGCGATGAAGCCGCCGGTCGCGCTGCTGATCTACGCGCCCGACGCGCCCGCCCATGCCGTCTACTATCCCTTCACCAGCTTCTCGCCCGAATGGCAGGCGATGAGCTATACGCTGACCCGCAACATTCCGGCGCGCTTCATCGACCTGCCGCAGACTGTGCGGCTGGCGCAGGAGATGGCAGCTGCGAAAGATGAGACATCCGAGAAGCCCGTCGCGGCGGAAATGAAGGCAGGGCCAGAGATGCTTCCGGCGGCGGATGCCGTCGCCGAGGCCGCGCCCGAAGCGCCGACAACAGATGCTCCCGCTGTACGCGATGATCCGCTGGCGATGCTGGCGGAGGCGGCTGGCTACAGCGATCACGAGCTGTGGTGGGAGCGCCAGATCGAGCAGCGTCAGAACGCCAACGACCTCTTCGACGGCATTCTGGAGGCGATGACCGCGCTCCGCAGCGACCTGACGCCGGAAGACGAGGAGGAGGCGCTGCGCGAGGCCCACATGCGCCAGGGCATCCGTGCGGCGGAGGGCGAGGGATTCGCGCGGATCGCCGTCGTCTGTGGCGCGTGGCATACGCCCGCGCTGGCGCAACGTGACGACGCGAAGGGCGACGCCGCGCTACTGAGCAAGCTGCCGCGCACGAAAGTTGCCGCGACCTGGATTCCCTGGACGAACTCGCGGCTCTCCTGGCGCAGCGGCTACGGCGCGGGCGTCGGTTCACCCGGCTGGTACGAGCACATCTGGACAACCACCGACCGCATGGGCACGCGCTGGATGTCGCGGGCGGCGCACCTGCTGCGGAGCGAGGGCCTGGATGTCTCGTCGGCCAGCGTGATCGAGGCGGTGCGGCTGACCGAGGCGCTGGCGGCCCTGCGCGATCTGCCGATGCCGGGGCTGGACGAGATGCACGAGGCGACGCTCACCGTGCTCTGCAATGGCGAGGAAGCGCCGATGACGCTGATCCGCGAGAAGCTGGAGATTGGCGAGCATATGGGCGAGGTGCCGCCAGAGACGCCCGCCGTCCCGCTCCAGCGCGACCTGGAGGCCCGTCAGCGTCGGCTGCGCATGCCCGCAAACGCGGACTCAAAGGAGTACGACCTCAATTTACGCTTGGATAACGAGCGAGCACGCAGCAAACTGCTCCATGCCCTCCGGCTATTGAACATCCCCTGGGGGGAGGAAGGCCACGTTAGCAGCAACGTGCGGGGGTCCTTCCACGAAATCTGGCGCGTGCAGTGGCAGCCTGAGTTTGCCGTCGCCATCATCGAGGCGAACGTCTGGGGCAACACCATCGAAACCGCCGCGACCGCCGCTGTGCGTGACGCCGCCGCCAAAGCGGACCATCTCGCCGAGCTGACCGAGCTACTGGACCGCGCGATGCTGGCCGATCTGGCTGGCGCGGTGGATGACCTGCTCGTGCACATTCAGGCGCGGGCAGCGGTCTCCGCCGACGTGCGCCGCCTGATGGACGCGATGCCGCCGCTTGCCAGGGTCGCCCGTTACGGCGACGTGCGTGGCGCGCGGGCCGAGCGGGTGCTGCCAGTGGTGGACAATCTCTACGCCCGTATCGTCGTCGGGCTGCCGCAGGCCTGCGCCTCGCTGGATGATGACGCCGCCAATGAGATGGTCGAGAGCATCGAGCGTGCGCATCAGGCGATAGATACCTTGCAGCGCGACGATCTGCGGCTGGCGTGGCAGGGGGCGCTGCGTGCCGTGATGGAGCGCGACGGCGTGCATGGGCTGGTGCGTGGCCGCTGCTGCCGGTTGCTGCTGGAAAAAGGCGCGGTGGACGAAGAGGAGCTGCGGCGTCTAGCCGGGTTGACCCTCTCGCCCGCAGTCCCTGCTCCAGAGGCCGCCGCCTGGGTGGCAGGCGTCTTGCGTGGCGGCGCGCAGATGATGATGGTCCAGGATGGCCTCTGGCTGGCGCTGGATGGCTGGCTGGCCGCGCTCGACGGCGAGACGTTCGTGGCGCTCTTGCCGATCTTGCGACGCGCCTTCAGCGATTTCGAGGCGCCCGCCCGCCGGACGATGGGCGAGAAGGTGAAGAATCTGCACCATGCCGTTGCCGCTGTGGCTACTGAGGCAGCGGGCGGCGCGGTGGCCGAAGAGCGCGCACGGCGGGTCTTGCCGGTGCTGGCGCAGGTGCTGGGAGTGACGTATGACGACACCAATCACTGATCCAATAGAAGGCGAGCGGCTGAGACGCTGGCGGCTGGTGCTTGGCGGCCCGGCGCAGGAAGGGCTAGGCACGGGCGCGCTGGCGAGCGCGGATCGCGGCATGGACGACGTGCTCTCTGCCCTCTATGACGGCGAGCGCTCGGCTGGGCTGGGCGGCTCATCGCCCAACGTCACGCGCTGGCTTGGCGACATCCGCACCTATTTCCCCTCGACGGCGGTGCGCGTGATGCAGCAGGACGCGCTGGAGCGGCTCAACCTGACGCAGATGTTGCTGCAGCCGGAGATGCTGGAGCAGGTGGACGCCGACGTGCATCTGGTGGCGACGCTGCTCTCACTGAGCCACGTCATCCCCGATAAGACGAAGGACACCGCCCGCGCAGTCGTGCGCAAGGTGGTCGAGGATCTGGAACGCAAGCTGGCCAGCCCGATGCAGCAGGCGATTCGTGGCAGCCTGAACCGCGCCACGCGCTCGTATCGTCCGCGCGCCAACGAGATCGACTGGCACCGGACCATCCGCGCCAACCTGAAGAACTACCAGCGCGACCGTGGCACGATCATCGCCGAGAAACTTGTCGGCTACGGCCATAAGCGCTCGACCTTGCGCGATATCGTGCTGTGTGTGGACCAGAGTGGCTCGATGGCGTCGTCGGTCGTCTACGCGGGCATCTTCGGCGCGGTGCTGGCCTCGATTCGCGCCGTCAGCACGCGGATGGTCGTCTTCGATACATCCGTCGTGGACTTGACCGAGGACTTGCAGGATCCGGTGGACCTGCTTTTCGGCACGCAACTGGGCGGCGGCACCGACATCAACCGCGCGCTCGCCTACTGCCAGCAGGTCATCACGCGCCCAGCGCAGACAATTCTGGTGCTGATCACCGACCTCTACGAGGGCGGAAACACACAGGAGATGCTGCGGCGGGCGGGGGAAATCGCGGCAAGCGGCGTGCAGATGGTCTGTCTGCTGGCGCTCAGCGATAAGGGCGCGCCCAGCCTTCGACCAGCGCAACGCGGCGACGCTCGCAGGGATGGGCGTCCCGTCGTTTGCCTGTACGCCCGACCTCTTCCCCGACCTGATGGCGGCGACGATCCAGAAGCGCGACCTGGGCCTCTGGGCGGCGCGCAACGACATCGTCACCGCTCGCGCCGAGGGGTGAGCATGGATACGCGGCGTGATATGCTGGCGATATCACTGACTGGAAGACCCACGTGGAGACGCCTTCGTCGCCGAACTTTTCGAGCAAGCCAGAAATGGCCCAACCCATCCATGCGAATGGGATGAGGAGACTGAGGCCTCTGAGTGAGATTGTGCATCTACATTATTTTTGATGGTTGGCCCACTTCTGATGGTCACTCCGATTCGTTCTCACCATGCTCACGTAGCGACTGGCCAATAGTCCGCCACCAGTGAAACTGACCTACGCTACCTGCCACCACAGGGAACGCCGTCAACATCATGAGCAGCGCGTTATCGCCAGCCTGGATTTCTCGTGCAATCACCGCCGTTATTAGCATGATAGTGGCAATATCCAGCACAACCATCATGATAGTTTTCCGGATAAGCGACCGCCTGGTGATTAGTCGGTCGGATCCGCCGCTAATAGAGAGAGACCAATCTGCCCAAGACCTGCGCTCAATTCGCACGCGCATTTTCACCGTCTCCTCGTCAAATATAGCTGCCTGTTATCCTACCACCAGCGGCGTGACCTGCCATATCGCCGAGGTCTGCCAGTAGGTCGCCCCTGTCGCCGCATTCAATGCATAGATGGTGCTGTTGCCCTCCCCATCGGTGCGCGCGAGATAGACTACATTTCCAGCGATTGCCAGTGGCGTGAACCAGACATTCTGGCCCGCGCCGAGCGACTGATGCCAGAATTCCACACCCGTCGTGGCGTCGAATGCATAGGGACCGTCCAGGTTCGCATAGGCCACGCCATCCGCAATCGTCGTCGCTGTAGCGATAGATACCGACGCCGTGTAGCGCCAGCAGACTGCTCCGTCGCTGGCTTGCAGCGCATAGAGCATTTTGCCCCATGAACCGAGGTAGACCTTGCCATTGGCGACCGTTGGGTTGCTAGCGGCGGCCATCGCCGATGTCCACAGCAGCGCGCCACTGGCGGCATCGAGCGTGTGCAGCGTGTTCCCCGACCCATGCATACCAACATAGACGCGGCCATTGGCGACGGCGAGCCGGTCGCCCGGTGTAGCTTCCGGTGGGGCATATTTCCAGCGTACTTCGCCATTGTCAGCGTCGAGCGCCAGGATGCTCTCGGCGTCGTTGGCGTAGAGCACGCCATCCGCCAGCGCCTGTGGCACAAAGGAGCGCCCTCCCACATGCGTCGCCCAGACGATGTGCCCATCCTGCGCCCCTAGCGCGGCAGCGCCGCTATAGACGATGCCACGACCCACCAGCGGGGCCGTGGTTTCCCCGGTGAATATGGAGCCTACCAGGCAGTCGCTTATCGCCTGCCAGAGCAGCGCCCCATCGCTGGCGCGGAAAGCGTAGGTTTGCCCATCGCCGTAGCCCGATGCGCAGACATAGGCGGCGCCATCCGCGACGGCTGGTTGGCCAAAGAACTCTTCCGGCGGCGGCGCGACAGCGATGGCAGGATGGCTCAAAAACATGTATGGCGCTTGACTCTTTCCCCGGCTGCCGGATTCGCTCGCGACCGTGATCTGCCTGCACCAGCGCGTCGCGCCCGTCTGTGCGTTGAGCGCATAGAGATTTTCGCCGCTGCTGGCATAGATCGTATGCGCGGTCACGGCGGGAATGGGGGATGTTACCGAGACGTTGGGAGGATGATCCGGGCAGTCGCCCAGGACGCTTTTGGGAGGCGGTAGATTGCGTAGATCGCGCTGAGTCAGCAGGATAGCGGCGCAGCTCACAAGCGTCAGCAGCAACAGGCCGCCGAGGACAATGCGAACGAGCAGCCGCTTCATGCCCCGCCTCCTTCCCGCGCATACTATTTCTAGCATCCGCTATTAGGTACGGGCAAGCGGTGTGGTAGCTCACAGACAAAAACAGGCCGCCAGCAGATTTCCCTGACCATCCACGCCGAGAGTGAAGGCGCCGCTATTCGCTCGTTCTTCTCACGTCCTTGGGGAAGTAGCGAGCTTCCGCATAATCTTCTTCGACCTCATCACAAAGTGATCTCATCGCTGGCTAACTGTGAATTGCCCCATTGTGCGGATTGCTGTTCCCCTGTATAGTTGCGCCTAAGCAGCGGAAGGTAGATATGCTGGGTATCTTCCGCGGTCGTGCGAAGGCAGTTTTGCCGACGGCCGCTCCTGCTGCGTCCGCATCCCTCGCATGGCCCTCGCATATCCTTCGCTTGCCTGTCTCTTTCCTCATGCCATGTATCGGTTGCCTCTGCTTCTGGCTGAAAGCGGCCAGCCGAGGCGCATTCACACAACCCGCGCGGCAATTGATAGCAGCTGCACAGCACACGAGAGGAGGATGCGGAATATGTAGATAGCATGCTGCCCTTCGAAGGCTGTCGAGAACTGCGCACTTCAATAATCTGGGAATCTGCGGCATCTTGATGCCACTCTTACGCGCTCATTGGGGAGGAGCTACATCCATGAATCATCTTCCACCACGGATATCGAATGTATCCCGCGCTACGCTGCCAAGGCGGCTCTACGGTTCGCTCGCGCTACTCGCAGTTTTCGCCGCCGTCATGATGGCTTGCGGATTTGGCCCGGCCGCTGACACCTCCGCCGGGCCACCCGCGACCCCGACCGCCACAACTGCGCCCGCTGCCACCGATGCGCCAGTAGCGCCAACGCCGACCAATGTGCCTGCCACGCCCACACCGATTCCGCCGCTCAAGAGCCAGATCATTACCAAATCTCTGGGTACCATCAATCCCGGCGCCAACTCAGCCATTACCGATATCGCCTGTCCGTCAGGCTATCTGGTGGCGGGCGGCGGACCGAAGAGTGGCTACAGCAACTTCACCATGATGTGGAACGCGCCACTCAACACCACCACCTGGCGCGCGGAAGCCAATAATGATGGCGCGAGCGCGATCAATGTGGACGAAGAGGTCACCTGCCTGTCCGTTGCTGGTCTCCATAGCCAGATCGTCACCAAAACGCTGGGCTCTGTTGACGCGCACACCAACTCAACCATTACCGATATCGCCTGCCCATCAGGCTATCTGGTGGCAGGTGGGGGACCGAAGAGTGGCTACAGCAACTTCACCATGATGTGGAACGCGCCTATCAACACCACCACCTGGCGCGCCGAGGCATACAATGACGCCAGTTCCGGCACGATCAACGTGGACGTACAGATCGCGTGCCTGGCGGTCTCAGGGTTGCACAGCCAGATCATCACCAAATCCCTGGGCAATATCGGCGCAGGTACTAATTCACCTATCACCGATGCATCATGCGCGTCGGGCTATCTGGTGGCTGGCAGCGGACCGAACAGCGGCTACAGCAACTTCACACTGATGTGGAATGCGCCACTCAGCACCACTACCACACGCTCAGAGGCCAACAACGACAACAGTTCCGGCGTAATCTTTGTGCAGATGCAGATCGTCTGCCTGAAACACTAAGCGAACGAAGTAGTGTGATGGGAATTGCCCATCAGCCGTACACGAAAACGGGCCGCCAGGAGGAAACTCCTGGCGGCCCGCGCTATGTTTCTCGCCAGCGTTTACGGCAGGACGCCATTGTACTGGTTGGAGACGATGACATCGTCGAAGTAGGTCGTGGCGCTGGAGGCATCGTTCCAGAGATAGATGCGACTCAGGTTATTGGTGGCCGAGAGATCCCCTGTCACCCCGCCGAGCTTGTTCCCGTTGAGCCAGACATTGCCCGCGCCACCATTGGCTGCCGTCGCCTCGTTCAGCTCGATCTCCAGCGCATACCAGGTGTTGGCGGTGATCAGGTTGGTCGAGGTATAGAAGTCGAAGCGGGTGCGCGCGCCGTTCCAGAAGTAGACATCCAGCCCGTGGCTGCCCGCATCGTAGACCACCGCCCACAGGTTGTTTCCGTTGAGATCGGTGGCGGAGGCGACACTAAAGGAGACGCTGGCGTTAGTGATGCGGAAGTAGAGGCGGCTGAAGGTATGCGCCTGCGCGCCGCCGGTCAGGTTCTGCGAGAGAATCGTGTACTGGTTGGCGCCGTTGGTCATCGCCAGCGCATTCGAGCCGCGATTGACAACGGTATTCTCAACCGTGGCTGTTCCCGTTCCAGCAGGCCCGGTCCACTGGCTGAGATTGCCGCTCTCGAAGCCATCTTGCAGATAGACGCCGATCTGTGTGCCCGTGCCACTCACAGCCACAGTCTGTGGACTGCTGGGCGCGTCGTCGGCGAAGGAGAGTGAGGCGCTGCGAGCGCCCGTGGCCGTCGGCGTGAAGGTCACGCTGACCGTGCAGGTAGCTCCGGCCGCGATGGCTTGCCCGGTGCAGGTGTCGGCGCTCTTGGCGAAGTCGCCCGCGTTCGTCCCAGTGAGCGTCACCGAGGTCACGTGCAGGGCCGCCGTGCCGCTGTTCGTCACTGTCACGGTCTGGGCCGCGCTCGTCGACCCCGTTCCCTGGTTGCCATAGCTCAGGCTGGTCGGGCTGAACGATATCCCGGCTGCGGTCCCAGTGCCAGAGAGCGAGACCGTCTGCGGGCTACCACCCGCGTCGTCGGTGAAGGTCAGCGTGGCGCTGCGGGCGCCCGTTGCGCTCGGAGTGAACGTCACGCTGACGCTACAGGTCGCATTGATCGCGACCGTGGCTCCGGTGCAGGTATCGGCGCTGATGGTATAGTCGCCGGAGTTCGTGCCAGCCAGGGCGACGATGCTGACATGCAGAGCCGCCGTCCCGGTGTTGGTCACCGTGACGCTCTTCGCCGCACTGGTCGTCCCAGTATTCTGGTTGCCGTAGCTCAGGCCAGTCGTCGGGTTGAAGTTGACCACCGGAGCCGCGGCAGCGCCCGCGCCCGACATGGCCACCGTCTGCGGACTATTCGGCGCGTCGTCCACGAAGGAGAGCGAGGCGCTCCGGGCGCCGGTCGCGCCGGGAGTGAACGTCAAAGTGACCGTGCAGGTCGCGTTGGCGGCAACCGTGGCGCCGGTGCAGGTATCCGAGGTCTTGGCGAAATCGCTCGCGTTGGTCCCAGTCGGCGTCACCGAGGTGATATGCAGACTGACCGCGCCACTATTCGTCACGGTGATGGTCTGCGGCGCGCTGGTGGTGGATACCGTCTGAGGGCCAAAACTGACGCTCGTTGGATTGAAGCTGATCCCCGATGTGGCGCCAGATCCAGTCAGCGCGACGGCCTGCGGGCTGAGCGGCGCGTCATCGGTGAAGGAGAGCGAGGCGCTCCGGTTGCCGACGATGCTCGGGGTGAATGTCACACTGACCGTACAGGTCGCATTCGGCGCCAATGTCGCGCTATTGCAGGTGTTGGCGCCGATGGCGAAGTCGCCCGCATTGGCGCCAGTGATGACGACGGTCGTCAGGTGCAGGGTGGCGGTACCGGTATTCTTGGCGGTCACGGTCTGCGCCGCGCTGGTCGTCCCGGTATTCTGGCTGCCAAAGTTCACACTGCTGGGCGTGAACGTAATGCCAGCGGCGCTGCCCAACGGCCCGTTGTAGACATTCGAGACCACAACGTCGTCGAAGTAGGTCGTGGCGCTGGAAGCGTCGTTCCAGAGGAAGAGCTTGCTGAGATAGTTGGTGGCCGAGAGGTCGCTACCTGTTGCCACCCCACCGAGCTTGTTCCCGTTGAGCCAGACATTGCCCGCGCCACCATTCGCTGCCGTCGCCTCGTTCAGCTCGATCTCCAGGGAATACCATGCGTTCGCCTGGATCAGGTTCGTGCTGCTATAGAAGTCGAAGCGGGCGCGGGCGCCGTTCCAGAAGTAGACATCCAGCCCATGGCTGCCCGCGTCGTAGACCACTGCCCACAGATTGTTCCCATTCACGTCGGTGGCGGAGGCCAGACTGAAGGAGATGCTGGCGTTAGTGATGCGGAAGTAGAGGCGGCTGAAGGTATGCGCCTGCGCGCCACCGTTCAGACTCTGCGAGAGAATCGTGTACTGGTTGGCGCCGTTGGTCATCGCCAGCGCGTATGTTCCGCTATTCACCACATTGGTCTGGACAGTAGCCGATCCCGTTCCGGCGGGAGTACCCCACTGGCTGAGATTGCCGCTCTCGAAGCCATCTTGCAGGAAGACGCCGACCTGCATGCCGGTCCCAGTGAGCGCGACGGCCTGCGGGCTGCTCGGCGCGTCATCCGTAAACGAGAGCGAGGCGCTGCGGCTGCCTGCTGCGGTTGGCGTAAAGGTGACGCTGACGGTGCAGGTGGCATTGGCGGCAACGGTGGCCCCAGTGCAGGTATCGGCGCTCTTGGCGAAGTCGCCCGCGTTGGCGCCGGTAAAGCCTACAGAGGTGATATGCAGGCTGGCATTGCCGTTGTTCGTCACCGTCACGGTCTGGGCCGCGCTGGTCGTGCCAACCCCCTGATTGGCGAAGGTGAGTGTGGGGTTATTGAAGCTAATTCCTGGCGCCACGGTAACGCCTGTGCCGCTCAACGCGACGGTCTGCGGGCTAGGAACCACGTCATCGGCGAAGGAGACTGTGGCGCTCCTGGAGCCGGTCGCGGTCGGTGAGAAGGTCACGCTGACGCTACACGCCGCGAGGGGAGCCACTGCCGCCCCAGTGCAGGTGTCGGCGCTCTTGGCGAAGTCGCTCGCGTTCGTCCCAGTGAAGGTCACCGAGGTCACGTGCAGGGCCGCCGTGCCATTGTTGATCACGGAGATGGTCTGCGCTCCGCTGGTCGTGCCAACCCCTTGACTGGGGTAGGTCAGGCTCGTCGGATTGAAGCTAATCGTTGGCGCGACGCCCGTGCCGGTCAAAGCGTAGGTCTGGGGGCTGCCAGCGGCGTCGTCCGCGAAGCTGAGCGCGGCATTCCGTCCGCTCGCCGCGGTTGGCGTAAAGGTGACGCTGACGGTACAGGTGGCGTTGATGGCGACCGCCGCTCCGGTGCAGGTATCGGCGCTCTTGGCGAAGTCGCCCGCGTTGGTGCCGATGAGCGTCACCGTGGCGATATGCAGGGTGGCCGTGCCGCTATTCGTGATGGTCACGGTCTTCGCCGCGCTGGTCGTGCCGGTATTCTGGTTGCCAAAGCTCAGGTTGGCCGGATTGAAGCTGACCGCCGGACCGACGGCGACGCCAGTGCCGCTGAGCGCGACACTCTGCGGGCTGCCCGCGCCGTTATCGGTGAAGCTCAGCGTGGCGCCGCGACTGCCCACGGCGGTCGGCGAGAAGGTGACGCCGACGGTACAGGTGGCGTTCACCGCGATGGCCTGATTGGAACAGGTGTCGGCGCTTATGGCGAAGTCGCCAGTGTTGCTTCCGGTGATGCTGGTGGCGCTGATATGCAGCGTTGCGCCGCTCGCGTTGGTCAGCGTCACGCTCTGAGCGGCGCTGGTCGTGCCGATGTTCTGATTGCCAAAACTCAAGTTCGTCGGATTGAAGGCAGGGGGCGATCCGCCGCTGTTGACGGTGCCATTGTCATGATCGGAGACGATCACATCGTCGTAGTAGATGGTCGTGCCAGGCGCTTCGTTCCAGAGTGTGAGCGAATTGATCGGCGTGGAGGCCGAGAGGTTCCCACTCACCCCAGTCTGCCCAGTCAGCGCATTTTTCAGCAAGGCGCCATTGAGCCAGACATTGCCGACACCGCTCGTCGCCTGGTTCAACTGGATCTGCAACCCATACCAGGTATTGGCTGTGATCAGGTTGGGAGCACTGTCGAATTCAATCGGATTACCCGAGTCAGGTCGGAAATAGACAACTATGCCATGGCTACCGTTATCGTAGAGAGCAACCCAGCTATTAATGCCGTTGGCGCCAGTGCTATCGGTTGCTATGGCGAGTGTCGAGGGCTGGCTGGTGTCGCTGACCTGGAAGTAGAAACGGGTATAGGTGTTGGCCCCCGGACTGTTGACCAGATTCTGTGTGAGTGTCGCATACTGGCCGGTTCCGCTTGGGTCAATCAACTGGGCGGAGTAGGTGCCGCTATGGACACTTGGGCCTGTGACGACGCCCGCCGACCCTGTACCGAACGGGCCGTTCCACTGCGTCAGGTTGCCAGACTCGAAGTTGTCTTGCAGATAGGTGCCTGGTGGCGGCGGCGGCGGTGGTGGTGGTGGCGTGCCGCCGTTGAAGTTGTAGAAGATATTCGCCGTTGCCTGCTGGATGCCAGCGTTTGCAGTGTTCCGACCACCGAAGTTGTCGAGGCCCCAGCTCCACTCAATGGTGCCCGCCGCGAAGACGCGCGCCCCACTGGGAGCAGTGTAGATGGTGGAGTTGGCGATTCCGGCGCCATTGTCGCCCTGTACGGGAGAGGCCGAGAGCACCTGGAGGCCAGCCGGGCTGTAGGAATGGTACTGATCGTACCCAATCGTAGTCGGATCTGTAAAGGAGTTGTCGAACTCGTAGCCGACGATGCCGGGGATCGATGTGCCGTTGACAAAGCCGGTGTTGGCAAAGACCCAGCTCGATGCGTTGGTGACGACGTAGGGCCGTCCATCAGGGGTATCGTTCTCATCGATAAACATAACGCCTGACAGGCCCATTTCCGGTTGACTGACCGGTGGATCCCTGAATCTGGTGGTCACTATGGCATTGTTGACGTTCCATTGAGGGTCTGGCCCAGGCGCCTGATTGATAGTGGCGAAGTCTTTGTAACCCACCATCACACGGTCAGGCACACCCTGCCCGTTCGGCTCGAAGCGAACCTGCCAGTAGACTTCGTTGGCGCCGAAGAACCCAACGTTCACGCCCGCGTTGATAGCCGCCTGGACGTTGTCGCGCATCGCCTTCGACCAGTACTCGTCGTGGCCAACCGAGAAGAACGCTTTGTGGTTGGTGAGCGGATTGGTGTTGAGGTCGGTATCGATATCGGTCGTATAGGTCATGTCGAAGCCATTTTTCTCGGCCCAACGCAACATCGGATACTCGTACCAGAGGAAGTGACCCGCGCCATTGCTGTCGCCGGGATTGAAGGGCCGGTCGAACGAGACCTTGGTCGCGTGCGGGTACGGGTAGGTCGGATCGTTGGCGGAGTTGTTGTAGAGGCTGGTGATGCCGTAGGTGTTATACGCTTCGTACGTGGTGACGCTGGTCTGGAAAACGAAATCTTCGTGTCCGCCATCATTGCGCACGTTGAAGAAGATGAAACTCTTATCGCCGCTAGAGCCGATCAGCTTGGCGAGGTAGACACCCGTTACCCAGTTGGACGGCACGGCCAGTGAGGCGGTCACTTGCCAGTTGCAGACGACGATACCAGTGACTTTATCGGGGTTGGGAATCGGCTGTTGCTGGCCGGTGATGGCGTTCATCGTTTGCATCAATCGCGCGCCGGTGCCGCCATACCAGCCCATGCGGTAGATTTTGATCTGCAAAGTGGCGGAGGTCGTGGTGACGTAGAAGTTCACCGTCTGGCCGTGATTGACGCTGATCGGCGAGGAATAGCCCGAGAGCGCCGTCTGGCTCAGATTGGCGCTGAAGTCGTCCCAGGTGGAGTCACCCGGCTGGGTATTCTCGATCTGGATGGCGTTAGACGCCGCAGACGCTTGCGGCACGCCGGATACGAATGCGCTGCCGACGCTTAGACCAAGCCCGGCGAAGACCAGGATACAGAGTAGAGCGACCCGTTGCCACTCTGCAAACGAGCCTCTTGCTGTTCGGCGCTTGCGTTGCGCCATCTGCTGTGACCCCATGAGACACACCTCTCCCAACAACACCATATCGCCCGCTTGTCGTGACTGTATTCCCAATACACACCAGACACGCGCCAGAAGCATGTCTGGCGAAGGGCACATTCCAAACCATTTACCCTAGAGTAGCAATCAGTGATGCTCAACGTATGCGTACACACGTGTAACTTGGGTGTAGAAAGAGCGTGTCTGGTACCGATATAGTGAATATGCCAACACGGCGCGAAGGCGGAAAAGCAGCGCGCCAATGCCATATCAATCGCATACACATGTTGCGTCAATGTTGTGTCAGGATGAGGTGTTGCTAAGGTATCGGCGGAGGGTTGTCAGAGTCATGATCGCCTACAGCCTGCGGCGTTTGGAGGAGGCGCGGTATTGTGAAGCAGGCGCTATGGGAAGCTGCAACCCTACAGCGAGTTCCAATCGCTCGTGCGCGATGCCGTACCACCGTCTGCTGCACCTGTGCAGGTGGAGTAGCTTCCCGTTGGCTGACCGACTGGTGCATAATACTGATTCGGAGCTATTTTTACGCGGGTATGGTGTGATTTGATGGGGTTTTCTATCCATGCTCTCAGCATGCTCTCAGCGCGGCGCGTATCTGCCACATGCCTTGAAATTGGCGAGTAGCTAATCGAGCGTAAAAGGCAAAGGCACGTGGATATCTATCAAGCCGTCGGTAATCCACTGCTGTGCGTCCGGGGTAGTTATGGCTGATAGCCCCACGACCAACACGCGCTGGCGCAGCACTGGGTGCTGACTAAGCAAGGCGAACGCTTGCTGCGCTTCGGGATTGACGCGAAAATTGTCAGCAAGCAGCATATCAATGTCGCTATTATCCTCGATAGCACGCAGCGTCTCATTGGCGCTCTGAGTGGCCATGACTGTGTAGCCTTCAGCCTCCAGGGATGGTTGCAGCAATCGCTGGATACTGCCTTCGAGATAGAGCATCAGTATTGACATAGCACTTCCCTTGCCGTCATTTGCCTCATCAGGCGAGTAGCGACTCCATGTTGGCTGCGCGAGCGATTACTTCCTCTGCCAGTTTCTGATAGGCCAACGCGCCCGGGGAGCGCGGATCGTGCTCCAGGATGGTGCGGCCATAACTGGGCGCCTCCGAAAGCCGAATGTTGCGCGGGATCAGGGTATCGAACTTTTCCTTGGGGAAGTGCTGGCTGATCTCAGTGACGACCTCGGTGGCGAGATTCGTGCGCGAGTCAAACATCGTCAGCACCACGCCGAACAGCATCACCTTGTTGTTCAGGCGGTCGCGCACCAGCCGAATGGTATTGAGCAACTGCTGCATGCCTTCGAGGGCGAAGTATTCGCACTGGAGCGGCAGAATCACGCCATCGGCGGCGGTTAGCGCGTTTACGGTCAGCAGGCCGAGCGATGGGGGACAGTCGATCAGGATGAATTCGTAGTCGTCGCGAATCTGGTCGAGGATATGCCGCATTCGGTACTCGCGGTTATCCAGATAGACCAGCTCGATATCGGCGGCATAGAGATCGACCTTCGCCGGAAGCAGCGCGAGGTTGGGGCGAATCTCCTTGCGGATCACGTCACCTGGCTTGACGCTCTCGTTGACCAGCACCTCGTAGATGGAAGTCCCTACCGCGTGGGAGTCCACGCCGAGTCCTGTCGTCGTGTTGGACTGTGGGTCAAGGTCGATGACCAGTGTCTTGCGGCCCGCATTCGCCAGAAACGCGGCCAGATTTATCGTCGAGGTGGTCTTGCCTACGCCACCCTTTTGATTCGCAATGGCGAACACACGTGTGGATATGCGGGCTGGAGCAATAGGCTTGCCGCAATGAAAGCAGAAGTTTGCTTGGTCAGGCAGTGGCGTTTTGCAGTGGGCACACGTCAGCGACATAGCCTGCTCCAATCATGGCTCGGGGGGCATCTGGGCATACATTCTGCTGTGAGCATTCAGTCTAGTGGCTTTACTCTACGCTTCTTTGACTGATGCGTCAACGTTGGACGACTACTCGCTGCC
>CAVQGK010000014.1:0-179196 GCA_963712005.1 uncultured Chloroflexia bacterium
TGGGCTCTCCCGCACTTTTGACACTGTTGGGAAACTCTCCTGAAGCCAACGCTCCTTGGGTATAGTTAGGTACGACCTCCAAGAAATCGGCCGAGGAAGCTCGCACACAGGAGAGACACGATGACATTGCCGCCGCAAAACGACTTTTCGATCCCGAAAGAAACCGCTCGCGTCGCACGTGCGGCCTATCCCAAAGGCCAGAAGTATCTCCAACTGCGCGACGCGCTGGGTACGATCTATCAAGATCAATCCTTTGCCCATTTGTTTCCTCACAATGGCCGCCCAGCAGAAGCTCCGTGGCGACTGGCATTGATTACCGTGCTCCAATTTCTAGAAGAGTTACCCGATCGACAAGCAGCAGATGCTGTGCGCGGCCGCATTGATTGGAAGTACCTGCTCGGATTGCCACTGGAGGATCCCGGATTTGATTTTACAGTCCTCTCTGATTTTCGAGCGCGTCTGGTACAAGGCGAAGCCGAACAGATCTTGCTGGATACCTTGCTGGAACTGTTCAAAGGGCAAGGGTGGCTCACCGAACGCAAGCGGCAACGGACCGATTCCACGCACATCCTGGCCAAAGTACGCGCCATCAACCGACTCATGTGCGTCGGAGAAACCCTGCGGTTTGCCCTCAACAGTCTCGCACTCGTTGCGGGCGACTGGCTCCTGGCGCATAGTCAGGAGGACTGGCTCTACCGCTATGGGCACCGCATCGAAGAGAGGGTGTTTCCCAAAGACGCAGCCAGCCGTAGAGCGCTCGCGGAAACCATCGGGCAGGATGGGCGGGCTCTGCTGACGGACCTCTTTGCCCCAGCGGCGCCGGCATTTCTGCGCGAGATCCCGGCGGTCGAGATCCTCCGGCGCGTCTGGATCCAAAACTATCGCTACGAGGAGGGTCAACTGCATTGGCGCGACCCCGGCGACATTCCGCCAGCGAGCCTCTTTATCAGTTCCCCTTATGATCCGCAAGCGCGCTACGGCAAGAAATATAGCACGCAGTGGACCGGCTATAAGGTCCATGTCACCGAAACCTGTGAACCAGACCAACCACACCTGATCATCCATGTGGCCACGATCCCTGCTCCCGCGAGTGATGTGGGTATGACCGAATGCATTCAAGCCGATCTCGAACGCGCTCGGCTGCTGCCCAGTCAGCAGTTCATGGACACAGGCTATGTCAACGCGGAGGTATTGGCCTCCAGCCAGCAACGCTTTGGGATCGACGTGGTGAGCCCCACCCATCCCGATGCCAAATGGCAAGCCGCCACCGAGGGTGGGATTGACGCGAGCCAGTTTCTGATCAATTGGGAACGCAAACAGGCGACCTGTCCGCAAGGGCAGACGAGCGTCAGTTGGACGCCCACACGTGATAACCACAAACGAGAGGTAATCAAGGTGCGGTTTTCGGCGAAAGATTGCCAAGTGTGCCCATTGTTACCCCGTTGCACATTTTCACGCTCGCGTGCTCCACGCGGCTTGCTCACCATACGGCCGCAGCAGCAGTACGAAGCTTGCAGTCGGCCCGTCGACACCAAGCTACCAGAGCGTTCTCCACGCACTATGCGCTTCGCTCGGGGATTGAAGCCACGATCTCGCAAGGCGTTCGGGCTTTCCGACTGCGCCGCTCGCGCTATTGCGGTCTGGAGAAAACGCACCTGCAACATACTGGCACAGCGGCTGCCATTAATCTTGTCCGAGTAATGGCTTGGTTAGATGGCGACGAACTGGCCCCTACGCGGGTGTCTGCTTTTCAGCGGCTCTATGCCGCCGCTTAGGGGTTTCCCAACAGTGTCACTTTTGGTGATGGCTGCTTGGTAGAACAGCAGCGCTCATCCCGACGCGTCTCAAAAGCAAGCGTTACTGCTGAGGTTTGCCACTCCCACCAGATGCAGTCTCGCGTTCACCAAGCGGGCTTCACCAAATCTGCGGGAGAGCCGGGTTTTGGGGTTCACTCCACCGAAAGCCAGCCCCCTTGAATGGTCTACGCGGTTAGGGCGGCTTTGATCTCTTCCCAGCTAATCGGCGCAATGCGGACTATTCTTGCTGTCCCTAACCGCGAACGGTGACATAGGACTGTCACCATTGCTCAGGTATGCTGTGGGCAGTGAGTAAGAGCTATCTGCTCAGCAAACAGCAAGCAACAAAGGAAAGTAGGCGATTTTCATGGCTGTGCGTCCCGACATGGTAGGTATGGTGGTGCGCGATATGGCGGCCACGCTGCAATTTTATCGGCTGCTGGATCTGGCGGTGCCCGAAGGCGTGGAGGGCGAGCCACACGTCGAGGTCATCACGCCCAACGGCTACCGCATCGCCTGGGATACCCTGGAAATGATAAAGGGTATCAACCCCGATTACGTCGAGAACCCGGTGGGGCAGCGTATGTCGCTCGCCTTCAAGTGCGACACCCCGGCGGAGGTGGACGCGCTACACGAGCGGATCGTCGCGGCAGGCTACACCAGCCACAAAGCGCCATGGGACGCCTTCTGGGGCCAGCGCTACGCCGTCGTTGTCGATCCCGATGGCAACACCGTCGATCTCTTCGCCGCGCTGTAAAGCCTGCAAGTCTGTGATGTATCCTCTCCTCCCGCCGTATGCTCCATTGAAGGCGTGCGCTTCTCGTCTTCGGAGCATACGAGCGGGAGGGGCGCCACATGTGGCAGTCAATGCCGAGGACTCGTTGGCGGCACGCGCTCGCTTTTGGGCTCCCGCTGGGCGTGCTTCAATTAGTTCTCTACACGTTTACCGTCACGCATGCCAAACAACTGACCTACGGACCGATTCTGCTGGACTACCTGCTCGTTTTCCTCATCTCCGCCGTCGCGGGCTATCACTTCTGCTCGCACTGGCGGCAAAAGGGATGGGAGAGCGTCTGGGCTGGCCTGCGCGCCGGGTGGTCGCGTGCGTCGTCTTCCTCCTGTTCACGGCGATCGACATCGGGGTCGCGCTCATTATTGCTGACAACTCACCGCCTCCATCGACAAATTCCCGTATACCTTATTCTCCCAGCTTCGCACTGATTGTTGACGTGATTCTCTGGGGATTTCTCGCGTTTGTCAGCGGCTTCAGCCTGTTCGCAAGCGCGGCTGGCGGTGGCATTGGCGGCGCGCTGGCGATCTGGCGCGCAAAGCGAGGTCAGGCACGTCAGCAGCGCTTCAGCTAGACGGCTACACAGTCAATGGACGACAATAGATGCAAGATCAAACATTATCTGGGTGGGAGGTAAGGCGAATGCTGCGGAATACCCGGAGGATTGGTTGGCGACAAGCGCTCTTATTTGGATTACCGCTGGCGCTTCTTGAAGTCAGCCTTTTTGGCGTCAGCATGTCGTATTCCAGCCGACTCTTACCGCCGCAAGCCGTCCTGGTTGGTTTGCCACTTTATTTTGTCATTCCTGCTGTCGCGGGCTATTGGTTCTGCCGCCAACGGCATTCTGAGGGCTTGGAAGGCGGCCGGATTGGCTTCCGTGTGGGATTCGTTGGCTTCGCGGTCTTTATGCTTGCAATTGCGCTGATTTTCGCTGTCATCTTTCTGCAGTATACCAACACGCCTCATATCTTCAATCCAAGAAAACCCCATGAATGGGGGCTTTATGATCCCGCAGGGGAGTTCAGAACATTAGCCACTGTCCTGGGTACACTTGCCGTACTCAATGGCGCTGGCTTGCTACTCGGTGTGATAGGTGGTCGCATTGGCAGCGCACTGGCGCAGTGGGCAATGGCAATTCATAAACATCTGGGGCAGTCACAGGCTTAAAAGTGAGGACTCGTATGACCGACTACGATGTCGTCATCATCGGGGCGGGCGCGGCGGGGCTGGCTGCTGCCTCGACGCTGACCCGTGATGGGCGCACTGTGGCGCTGGTGGAGGCGCGCGACCGCATCGGTGGGCGCGTCCATACCATTCGCCCTCCCGGCGCGACACTGCCCATCGAGCTTGGCGCTGACTTCGTCCATGGACGGCCAGCGGAGACCTTCGCGATTGCCGCGGAGGCGGGTCTGCGCCTCTACGAGCAGACTGGCAACTCCTGGGCCGCACGCGACGGGCGTCTGCAAAACGACGACGATGATGACGAAACGGACGACGAGGACGACGAGGACGACGAGGACGACGAGGACGACGAGGGCGATGTCGGCGCGATCTTCGCTGCAATCCGCGACTGGCAGGGGGAAGACCGCACGCTGCAATCCCTGCTCGATGAGCAATTCGCGGGCGAGCGCTGGGCCGCCGCGCGTCAGCAGATTCGCGGCTACGCCGAGGGATTCGACGCCGCCGAGGTGGACCGCGTCAGCATCGCCTGGCTGCGGCATACCGAATTGGCCTCCGACGCGATAGATGGCAACCGCCAGTTCCGCGTGCTGGATGGCTACGACCGTGTGCTGGCGTGGCTCTGCGACTCTCCTGGCGTTTCGGCTGATGTGCGATTAGAGACCGTAGCCCACGAGGTGCGCTGGCAGCGTGGTAGCGTCACAATTCACCTGGAGTCGCCCACTGGCGCGCCGCTCGGCGAGATCAGCGCGCGCGCCGCCCTCATCACCGTGCCACTCGCCGTGCTCAAGCGCTCGTTCGACGATCCCGAGTCGCCGGGCGCGCTACGGCTGCTGCCCGAGCCACCGGACAAACGCGAGGCGCTGTCGTACCTGGAGATGGGTCACGCGATGAAGGTGGTATTGCTCTTCAACGAGATCTTCTGGGATGCGCTGCCACAGGCACGCCATGCCAGTCGCGAATCAATCGCGTTACCTCGGCTCTCGTTCCTCTTCTCTAACGATCCAGTGATGCCTACGTGGTGGACTCCCCACCCAGTCGTTGCGCCGATGCTCACCGGCTGGGCCGCCGGACCTCGCGCCGCCAGGATGGCCGCCATGACGAGCAATGAGATCGCCGACGAGGCGGTTGCGGCGCTGTCGCGAGCGCTAGGCATAGGCCGAACTGACCTGAATACCCTGCTGACAGGCAGATTCATCCATAACTGGAGCACCGATCCCTTCAGCAGTGGCGGCTATAGCTACGTCTGTGCGGGTGGGCTGCCCGCTCCCGGAACGCTGGCCGTGCCAGTGGAAGATACGCTGTTCTTCGCGGGCGAGGCCACCAACACCCAGGGCAAGACCGGCACCGTGCATGCCGCGCTACAGACAGGCTATCAGGCGGCGGCGGCAATCGCGCGGGCGCTGGCGGGCAGCGGCTAGCTTCCCAGGAAAATGGACACGCCACGAATCAGCATCGAAAGCGCGATGAAGAAGAGAATAGGGACGAACAGCTTGCGGATCGAGCGGTTCGAGAGGCGCGTCAGCGTCCGCGCGCCAATCGTCGCGCCCACCAGCACCCCCAGGGCAACGGGCGCCGCCACCACAGGATTGATGTCGCCGCGTTCGAAGTAGATGCCCGCACTGGCCGCCGCCGTCACGCCGATCATGAAGTTGCTGGTCGTCGTCGAGACCTTCACCGGCAGGCGCATCGCCGTATCCATCGCCAGCACCTTGAAGGTGCCGCTGCCGATGCCCAGCAAGCCAGAGATCGTCCCCGCGACATACATCATCAGGACGCCCAGCGGCACATGCGTCACCTGATATGGGATGGTGCGCCCAAGACGCTCATCACGATAGCTGCTTGCCAGACTCAGCCGTTCGGCCCAGCGGTCATTCTTCACGCCCTGCGGCAACTCCTCGCCAAAGCGCATAATCAGCGGCGCGGCAGAGAAGGCCAGCACCAGGCCAAAGATGAGAAAGAGCAGTCCAGTCGGCGCGATAGCGGTCAGAAATGCGCCTGTGATGGCGCCGAGCGTCGTCGCTATCTCCAGAAACATACCGACGCGCATATTGGTGATGTGGTCGCGCAGATACGCGGCGGCGGCCCCGCTCGATGTGGCTATCACCGAGATGATCGACGCGCCGATGGCCTCGGGAAGTGGTAGCCCGAATACCAGCGTCAGCAGCGGCACGACGAAGACGCCGCCGCCCAGCCCCACCAGCGAGCCGATCAGTCCGGCGGCGATGGACGCGGTGAGGACGAGCAGGAAGAAGAGCAGATGTGGTGGCGTTGCCATCTCATGCGCCTCCCCGACCGAGCAGCAGGCTGACGAGCAGAATCAGCAGCACTATTAGCGTGATGACCGTGTAGAGCCAGTCGCGTTCGAGCGCGAAGATGACGATTGAGATGGCCACGCGCAGAATAGGCGTCAGCAGCAGGACCAACAGGCCGAGCACGACAAGCGCCAGCGGATCACCCTGGGCAAGCTCCCGCGCGACCTCGACCACTGAGTGTGGATAGGTGAGATTGGCATGTCCGGTAATCGCCATCTGGAGGTAGAACCAGACGACACCCAGCAGGATAATCGCCGCGCTGAGAATGACACCGCCGCGCAAGACATGGCTGATCGCCAGCTCTGCCTGTCGTAGCCTTCTATCTTTATCTATCACAGGCGCCGTGGTATCGTCCGCCATTTCCCACCATTTCAAGACAGTGCAGTCGCGAATAGTCGCATCGTGAGGAATAGTGCTGTTGCAGACTATAGCGCTGGGCAGCGGCTTTCCGTCAACCAGCCTGGCGGCTCGCTCATGAACGTTCGGCGGCTTTCACGGCGCGCGCCAGTGGCTCAGCGGCGCCACGTACCATCGGCTTGCCATGTCCGGGCAGGCTGATATCGATGGCCAGCGTGCCGAGCGCGGCGAGTGATTCCCGCGTCTGCGTGGTATCGCGATTGAACATCTTGAAGGGGATGGCGACCTCGCCACGCGCGGTATGGCGATACGTGTCGCCCGCGAAGAGCAAACGGCGTCCTGGCAGATAAAACGCGATCTGGCCGAGGGTATGGCCCGGCGTCTCGATCACCCGCAAGCCACCATCATCGGCCAGAACGGGCAGCGTCTCGCCCGCCTGCACCTGTCGTGTCACCGCGACGGGGCGAAGCCGTGGCAGCAGCATGGCGCGGAAGAGGATAGCCATCGGCCCGGAAGGCATATCGCGCGGCCCGGTCCCCTCGATGGCTGGCGTATCCAGCGGATGAGCGATCACCTCCGCCCCGCTGAGCGAGGCCAGCTCCGCCGCGCCGCCAACGTGGTCCACATGCTGATGCGTCAGCAGAATACGGCTCACCTGCGATGGCGCTTTACCCAGCGCGCGGAGGTACGCCAGAATCTTCTGGTCGCTGCCGGGCAGGCCGGAATCCACCAGGGTCAGGCCCGCTGGCTCGAGAATCAGGTAGGCGTTAGAGTTCACCCCGTCGATCAGGTGGATATCGGGAAGCAGTTCCATGCCACATCCTTCTGCCGCTATCCGTTAGCTTTCACGCAGCCATTGTGGAAGCGTGGGATGATCACCCTCTGGCTGTATTGATGGCCATGATTGCGGCGGCGGCGCGCCCGTGTTACCGCCGGTGTTGCCACCGGTATTGCTCGGAGCGCTCGCCTGCGATGGGCCAGATACTCGCCATGGGGGCATATGCCCAGGGGTCGGCAAACTCGTCTGGCTTCCGGGTCCACTTGGCCAGCCGGGAACGCTGCCCTGGCTGGGCGCGCTCGAGGTCGGCGGTCGCGAAGTCGGTCGGACGGTGCGCAGCACATCCAGCTCCATCAGCACTTCATCGAACGACGTACCCGTAAAGGCAGGCGGCGAATACCCATCGCCAAGCCGCAGCCGCCGCAACGCCTGCGCCAGCTCATGGGCAGTGTGATCCACACGTTGACGCTGCTCCTGGTCGCGAGTGAGCCGGGAGATGCGGTCCAGCAGCAAGTTCAGGCTGACGGCGACGGGTATCAGTTCGGTGGCCTCCACCTGCGCGCGGGCATCCCATTGTCCATGTGCGACCGCCGAGTGCACCTGCTGAATATGGGAAATGCCGCGTTGCAGCCGCCGCTGTTGATCTTCCACCTGCAATTTCGCCGCCGAGATTTCCTCCACCTGATACGCCTGAAGCAGCGCCCGCCGGACACTATCTGCGCCGAGCCACGCCGCTACCGCCGCTAGCCCCTGCAGAATCACCGGGACAATGACGACATCGTAGGACGATCCAATCGCATAGGGATACGTGCCATCCCAGTATTGTTGCAGCGCAGGCGACTTGGGAAGCAGGATGATCGAGGTAATGGTGAAGGCGATGGACAACGCCGCGAGGATCACTGGCCCACGCCGTGTGAGCAGAATCGCTGAGAGGATAATCGGCAGCACAAACAGGTCATAGACGCGCAGGTCATTCAAATCAAGCCCACCTTGGCGCAACGACTGCGCGACGACCTCCCAGCCAAGCGCCAGCATGCCGCCGATCAACACCACGTAACCAGCCGCGTTGACCAACCGCATGCGGTTCAACAGATATCCCGTCCCAGCGCCAACGAAGACGATCAATACAGTGATCAGGGTAACGATATCTGGCGTGGGAATCAGCGATGTCGGAATCAGCAGCCCCATGGCAATCAGCAGGCCAAGCGAGACGATCCGTACGAGGCGACCTCTGCGCAGCTGCTCACTGGCAATGAACCGCTGCTGCGCCGTCTGTTGTGTCACGCCCACCATCGTGTTCATCCCACGCCCTTCACCTGACGGCCACGGACGGTTTGTGCTGTAATTGGTTCCCGCGTTCATGGTTTCGCTGACCTCCACAATGGGGGCGTTTTTCAAGGGTATAGTGCGCTTGGTCTCCCGCGATTGTACCGGGAAAGCACTGATGATCCTGGATGGTTCTGAAGACGCTTCGCGACGTTCGCAGATTCCCCTCATTGTACAATTCGCACGACGCCCCTGCATAGTGGGCCGCTGAATCACGTCAACGCCGCGCGGGCGCTTGACCACAACAACAGCGCAAGCCTACAATCGCCGCAGGGACGAGCCAGCATCGTGCAACCGCATCAAACGTTCAGGCGCAATGGCAGCCCACGCGATATGCGATGCGCACTATTCGGAGCATCACGATGGAAAAAGCACAGCGCTCGCTGCTTCTGGCGATAGATTGCAGCAACACGGGCATCAAATTCGGGTTGTACCCGCACGAGAGTGATGAGTTGCGCGCTCGCTGGCGGGTCGCGACGGTGCGCGAGAAGACTGTTGACGAGTACGCAGCGCTGCTGGCCAGTCTCTGTCAGCAGGCCGGGCTGTCGATGGACGATATCGGCGATGTCATCCTTGCCAGTGTCGTGCCACCACTCACGCCGGTCTTCCAGGCGCTCGCCAGCGAGTACCTCGGCTGCGAGGCCATCGTTATCACCCACCAGCTCGATCTTGGCATTAAGCTACTGGTGGATAACCCGTGGGAGACAGGCGCAGACCGCATGATCAGCGCACTGGCCGCTCACAGCATTTACGGTGGCCCGGCCATCGTCATCCAGTTCGGCACCGCGACCAGCTTCGATTGCGTCTCGCCTGAGGGCGACTATCTTGGCGGAGCGATTGCGCCGGGGCTGGGCATCTCCGCCGAGGCGCTGTCGACTGCGGCCTCGCGTCTTTATCAGGTGGAGCTGAAACCGCCGCCCCACGCGCTTGGCAAGAATACCGCCACCAACATGCAGTCGGGCATTGTCTACGGGCATGTCGGCCTCGTGGAGGGGCTGGTGGCGCGGCTACGCGACGAAATCCCCGGCGGCGCGCGCGCGAAGGTGATCGCCCATGGGGGGCTGGCGGATGTCATGGCGGGCGTCACCCCCTGCATTGATGTTGTGGACCCAAACCTGCTGCTGCGTGGACTGCGCATTGCCTTCGACCGGCTACGCGCTCAGCGCTCGCAATAAATCGGATAGCTGCCAAGGAGAAGCGTGTGACGAATTCTCGACGAGCCGCATCGGAAGACACTGTTGATCTGGAGCCAGCACGCGTGCCCGCGACATCGGCGAGCATACGGCAGGCGCGCAACCCCGACGACGAAAACATCCATCCCGACGGCAGCCGCGCCGCGTTCGTGCTGCGCGACTGGGCGGCGGACCAGCCGAAGTCGGTGGCGCGCATCTGGACTGTCCCGCTCGATGGTGGGCAGGCCGCCGCATTGACCGCCGGGCCAGGCAACGACACCCATCCGCGCTGGTCGCCTGATGGCCAGCAGCTTGCCTTTCTCTCGACGCGCGATGGCGAGCAGGGCGGTAGCAAAGCGCAAATCTACGTCATGCCAGCGAATGGTGGAACGCCGCGCCGCCTCTGTTCACTGCCCAACGGCGTCGAATCGTTCGAGTGGTCGCCCGATGGCAGCCGCCTGGCGCTGCTGACGTGGGAAGGCGACGAGCCAGCGAAAGATCCCATCGTGGTCGCGCCCGACCGGCACCGCCGCCTCTGGATCGTGGCGCTGACGAGCGACCAGCCCGCGCCCGTGACGCCCGCCAATATCACCATCTGGGAGTACACCTGGTCGCCTGACGGTCGGCGCTTCGCCGTCTACTATTCGGCTGGCCCCGGCGAGACCGACTGGTATCGCGGCCAGGTCGGCACGGTTCCGGCGGAAGGTGGCGCTGTGCGACGGCTGACCCAGCTTACCCGGCAGGCGGCGGCGCTTGCCTGGGCGCCCGATAGCAGCCGCCTCGCATACATATCAGGCGAGTGGAGCGACCGTGGGCTGGTCGGGGGCGAGGTCTTCGTCATCCCGGCGGCTGGCGGCGAGCCGCGCAATCTCACGCCAGGGGTGGAGTTCAGCCCAAGCTGGGTGCGCTGGCTCCCTGACGGATCGCGCATGCTCTATGCGGGCTGGGACGGCGTGGCACATCAGGTGGGGCTACTCGACGAGGCCAGTGGCGCGCTCACTCCCCTCTCGCGTGACGTCATCATTGGCGGTGGCGGCGGGCCGAGGCTCTCGACGACACCCGACCTGCGCCGCTGTGTCACCCACTCCTCTGACAGGTTGCACCCATCTGATGTCTGGGCAGGCGAGCTTTCCGGCGCCTCTGGTACGGACGCGCGGCTGGAATGGCGGCAAGTCACCCATCTCAACGCGCTGATCGAGGAGACGACGCTGCTCGCGCCCGCCGAGGTCATCTCGTGGGAGAGCGCCGACGGCTTGCGCATCGAAGGCCTATTCACCCGCCCGCTGAGCGCGACGCGCGGCTCGCCTCCGCCGCTGGTGGTGCAGGTGCATGGCGGACCATCCGCCGCCTGGCAGACAGACTGGCGCGGCGGCGTCATGTGGGGTCAGATCTGCGCCAGCGCCGGGTTCGCTGTCCTCCAGCCGAATATTCGTGGCGGCCTGGGACGCGGTATCGCCTTCGCCGATGCGGTGCTGGGAGACGCGGGCGGCAAAGACCTACAAGATATCCTCAGCGGCATTGATTATCTCGTCGCGCAGGAGCTGGTGGATGGCGAGCGCGTGGGCATCATCGGCTGGAGCTACGGCGGCTTCATGACAGCGTGGGCCATCAGTCAGTCGCGGCGCTTCAAGGCGGCGATGATGGGCGCGGGCGTCTGTGACTATCACAGCTTCCATGCCCAGACCAATATCCCCGACTGGGATATGCGTATTCTTGCCGCCGACCCGCTCAAGCGGCCAGAGGTCTACCGAGCGCACTCGGCGCTTACCTTTGCGGACGAGATCACGACACCCACGCTCATTCTGCACGGCGAGCAGGATCCTTGCGTGCCCGTCAATCAGGCGTATGCGTTCCATCGGGCGCTGCTCGAACGACAGATACCGACGGAGCTGGTGATCTATCCACGTGAGGGCCACGGTCCCGCCGAGCGCGAGCACCTGCGCGATATGGACGAACGGATCATGCGCTGGCTGACGACAAATCTCTAGCCGCGCTTCCCGACGATTCCTGGCGTCGTTTTGTGCGCAACTGTGACTGCGGTGGAATGCGGGCCGTCTAAGGGGCAGGCCCGCACACTGCAACCCTCTGCAACAACTGCCAGGAATCCAATACGCCCCACCTGCGATACATGACATACTTGACGCACAGCAGATAATGCACTGTCGGCGAACACTAGAAAGACGCACACAATGACAGAGCAGGACCAGGTAAAACAGGCATCAACATCGAAGACGCCATCCGAACAGCGCACAGACACCGTGCGACGCGCCCGCCCACGCCCGCGCACACAGCGTCCGCCAGCCAGCGCTCCGGCCAATGGAGTAACGCCGCAGGGTGACGCGCCGCAGCAGCCGATACTGCCGGAAGAGGTGATCGACGCGGCGACGACCAGCGCGCGCGAGGCCGCTATCGAGCCCGAGACGCCTGGCGTCATCGCGCGGGGCGGCGGCATCTCGCCGGAGAATACGATCTTCGTCTCACTCTGCTTCGAGGGGCCAGATATCTACTCGATGGCGGGGGGGCTTGGCACGCGCGTCACCGAGTTCACCGAATCGCTGGCGCAGATGGGTTACGAAACCCATCTGATTTTTGTTGGCGACCCCAACAAGCCCGCGGCGGAAGACCTGGTGAATGGGAAGCTGCATCTGCGACGGTGGGGCCAGTGGATCAGCCAGCACTATCCCAACGGCGTCTATGACGGCGAGGAGCACAAACTCTACGACTACAACGAGTCGGTACCCTATTTCGTCTACGACGAGATCGTTCGGCCCGCCGTCGCGCAGGGGAAGATTGTGGTCATCATTGGCGAAGACTGGCACACCGCCGAGACGATGATCCGCACGTCCGATATGCTGCACTGGCACAACGCCCGCCACCGCTGCATCCTGATGTGGAACTGTAACAGCCTGATGTCGCTGCATCGCATCAACTGGGGCAAACTGAACTTCACCACCTCCATCACTACCGTCAGCCGCTACATGAAGCACCGCCTGTGGGACCATGGCGTCAACGCGCTCACGATACCGAACGGCATCCCCCAGCGCTACCTCAACGCCGTCACTCCCCGCTCCGTACGCTCGTTGCGTGAGGCGGCGCAACGCGGCAATCCCGACCGGCTCTTCCTCTTCAAGATTGGGCGCTTCGACCCCGACAAGCGCTGGCTGATGGCCATCGAGGCGGCGGCACGACTGAAGTATAGCGGCCATCCGCTCTCGATGGTGATTCGCGGCGGCATCGAGCCACATGGCGGTGATGTACTGGGCCGGGCGCGCTACCTCGGCCTGACGGTGCGCGACATCGAGGCGCGAAAGCCGACGCCGGAGGAGTGCATCAAGCTGCTACGCGATGCGGGCGAGGCCGATATCTACAATCTGCGCTTCTTCGTGCCGGAGGAATTCGTGCGCATGTGCTACGCCGCCAGCGATGCGGTGCTGGCCAACAGCGGCCACGAGCCGTTTGGGCTGGTTGGCTTAGAGGTGATGGCCGCCCGTGGCATCGCCTTCACTGGCTCAACCGGCGAGGACTACGCTGTCTCGTTCGAGAACGCGGTGGCGCTGGAGACCGAAGACCCGGACGAGATCGTTGGCTATCTGCTCCATCTCCTGCACCATCCCGAGGAGAAGGAGAAAATTCGTTCCGCAGGCTGGCAGACCGCCGCCGAATTCACCTGGCCCGAAGCCATCGAGAATCTGGCGGGCAAGCTGGTCTACCTCGCCCGCAAACAGAGCATTGTGCTGGAGTAGACCACACCTCTAGCCCCCCTCTTCCACGGAAGAGGGGGGCTAGAGCGGGCTACCGATCCAACTCTTCAGCCAGATGCTCCGCCGCCTGCGCCTCATCCTCGCGGCCAAGCGCACGCAGCACTTCGGCTTTCTTGTGCAAAACATCGGCTGAATCGGTGTGGAAAGCGAGAGCGCTCTCGAATGCCGTCAGGGCCTCATCGAATCGTCCTAAGGCTGCGAGCGCACTGCCAGTGCTAACCCAACTCAGGAAGTCATCTGTTGGGAAGGTCAGGACCTGCTGATAGGCCGCTCGCGCTTCTTCCTGACGACCGAGTGCTTGTAGCGCCTCCCCCTTGATAGCCCAGATTCCACTAATGGAAATGTCATGTGAAAGCGCCTCATCGCAAATGTACAGCGCGTCTGCGTGGCGTTTAAGGTCGTCATTCAGCGTGTTCGCCAGATTATTCCAGGCGATCGGGCTGTCTGGATCCAATATCAACGCCCGCTTAAAGGCGGTTAACGCTTCCTCGTACTGTTTGAGATTTGAAAGAGCATAGCCCTTGTTGAGCCAGGCCAAGGCATAATTCGGGTCGAGTAAAAGCGCCTGCTCAAACTTATCCAATGCCGCCTGCTTGCGTCCGAGGCATAAGAGAGCAAAGCCTGCACTATGTAGGATTCTGGGGGCATTGGGGGCACGTCGCAAAACACGATCATAACTTGCCAGGGCTTCTTCATAACGGCCCATTTGGCTCAGCGTGCGGCCCTTACTATACCGGGCGTCCAAATATTGTGGAAACAGCTTTAGCGCTTGATTGAAATGAGCCAGCGCTTCATCATAACCCTCACGTTTCCTGAGTTCGTCTCCTTGCTTATGCCAGACACCCGCGCGATTTGCACGGACCTGCCACCAGACGAGATAGCTTCAGCCGATAATAAGCAGAGCAGGTGCGCTTAATGTGATCCAATTGACGGCATGATACACAAGTAGCGTGATAACGATAGTGAGTACCACGATGAAAATTGATAGCCATGTGAAGAGTGGAGTTAAGGTCTTCTGCCTCGCAGGTTGCAGCTTCTCCGGCGTTGACATCGATACCTCGCTAACCAATAAGTGAACCGAGACGATACAACCAGCCAGCCGACTGCACCATTCTACCGTATCGCGGCGTGATGGTCTACCACATCGTTGCCACGCACGACAAAGCGGCGACCACCTGTGCTGGTGAATCGCCGCTCTGAGAGTGTACTGTTTGCCTGTCGCTTACGGGTAGATGCCGCGCACCTGGGTCGCCTCCGCGACACGCGAGACCGCCAGCAGATAGGCCGCCAGCCGGTAGTCGCAGTTCTGCTCCTCGCGCTTGGACTCCACCGCCTCGAAGCTGCGAACCATGATGCGCTCCAGGCGGGCGTTGATCTCGTCCTCCGACCAGAAGAAGTGCTGGAGGTCCTGCACCCACTCGAAGTAGCTGACCGTCACGCCGCCCGCGTTGGCGAGGATATCCGGCACGACCGGGATGCCGCGCTCGTGGAAGATCGCGTCGGCCTCGTTCGTCGTCGGGCCGTTCGCCGCCTCGATGATCAGTTTGCGCCTGGACTCGCGGCGCGTTCTCCTCGGTCAATTGGCCCTCGAGCGCCGCCGGGATGCAGGATATCGCAGGGCAACTCAAGTATGCCCTTGCCCTCGACGTGCTTCGGCATGTGGCAGATCTTTCAGCAGTCCGCCATGCTCCTGGGAGTAGCGCAGGGCAATCGTTTACATCGATGCCATTCTTGTTGTAGTAGCCGCCGCGTGACATCGGCGAGACCAACGACTTTGCAGCCCGCCTCGTGCAGCAGCCGCGCCGTGATCGAGCCAACATTGCCGAAGCCCTGCACGATGACACGCGCGCCCTTCAGCGGAATATCGAGCACCTTGCAGCGCCTCGCGGGTAGTGATGATAGACGCCACGTCCGGTGGCCTCCATCCGTCCCTCGCTGCCGCCGATCGCGAGAGCGGCTTGCCCGTGACCACGGCGGGCACCGAGTAGCCATGATGCATGGAGTAGGTATCCATCATCCATGCCATGATTTGTGGATTGGTATTGACATCGGGCGCGGGAATATCGCTGTCGGGGCCGATCAAGCCAGCAATTTCGGTCGCATAGCGGCGAGTCAGTCGTTCCAGTTCGGTGCGTGAGAGCTTGCGCGGATCGCACGATGACGCCGCCCTTGGCGCCACCGAAGGGGATATTGACCACCGCGCACTTCCACGTCATCCACATCGCCAGCGCCCGCACCTCGTCCAGCGAGACATTGGGGTCGAAGCGGATGCCGCCTTTGGCTGGTCCGCGATTGACATTGTGCTGGACGCGGTATCCAGTGAACATTTCAATAGTTGCCGTCATCCATCCGCACGGGGAAATTGACGATCAATTCGCGTTTCGGTTTGCGCAGAATATCGCGCAGGGACTGGGAGAGGTTGAGGCGTTCAGCGGCGGCGTCGAATTGCGCGACCGCCTGCGCATACGGGTTCATGACTTCAGGTTCTTTGATCGCCACAGGTACTAATCCTCCTGCAAGGTAGCCAGCGCTGGCCAGGGTGGAGCTCCATTGCTCACGGCCGGCAGAGCCGGTTCGGGCCGAATTTCGGCCATCTCAGCACACGAGCGCCATTTGCTCATGCACCAGATACACACAACAACGTTGAAAAATTGTGAAGGTCCAAAAACACTTCGCGACGTGGGAGAAAATAACCACCGCTAACCTGGATAGCAATTGCTATACCGGCGGGGAGAGATCGCCAGATGGATGGGTACGCAGGTCCAAGGTGAAGAAGGCGACCTGCATTTCTGTCTCTTCAATGCCCACTTGAATGCGGTCGAGCTGCTCCAGCTTCTTCGCCTCCCGCAGCCGATCCGCGATGCGCCGGGCCAGCTGCTGGGCCAGGCGCTCGGCGGTGGCATTGTCGATGGGCAGCGGGACCACTGCCGCCTTGGGCAGCAGGTAACGGGTGACCCCATCGGTGGTGGCCGCGCCATGGGTCAGCGGACCGTTATAGACCACTTCCCAGGCATCCTCGTGCTCGGTCAGGCGCAAATGTGGATTGTTGAGCGGCAGCAGGAATCGGTGGTCCCACTCTTTGCAGAGCGCGCGCACGGTATTCTTGAGGACGACGAAATCGAGCACGTAGCTGTCGGGAGTCAGTTCCCCCTCCACCTCGACGCGCACGCCATAGTTGTGCCCATGCAGCGGCTCGCATTGGCCCTCAAACGTGATGAAGTGTGCGGCGCTGAAGCCCAAATTGCCGCGCTCGATCAGAACTTTCCAGGACATCCGCGCCTCACGGACACGTTGCCGGTCAAACAGCGAACCGGAATCCAGTGATAGATGATAGTGACGGTACGAACGAATGTTACGCGGTCAGAGAAACCCATTCTCTTTGCGCGACGACGCCATGCTGGCCCCACCGCGGCTCAAACTCCACGCTCCATGCGCCAGCCAACGAGTCGGCGGAATACGGTCAGCGGTTGGGGGCTGTTATCCGGCGCGAGCGGTGTGGTCGTCTCCGGAAATCTGACGAGCGGAGGAGATGCCAGGCGGCGCGTTCCCCAGCTAACGGTTTTCGCGCCGCGCCTTGATTATAGCATGGTCTCGGGCGTAGACAATGCATCTGGCCACATCTTCACATGCTATTCCCCCCACAATGAGGGACTGCAGCATGGGTAGCGCATGTGGATATCGCTACATGTCGCCAAACTCCACCAGCAGCCGCGCCATATGCATTGTGCCGAGCTTGAAGTTAGCAATGGACATGCTCTCGTTGGGCGAGTGCGCGTTGGAGAGCGGGTCGCCAGGGCCGAGCGTCACAATAGGCGTGCCCAGGAACGCGCGGAACGGATAGACCGGGCCAGTCCCGCCAACCAGCGGATCGATCACGGCGGGCTTGCCGTAGACTTCCGACGCCAGCCGCGCCGTCAACTGGACAAATGGATCATCACCGGGCGTGGTGGCTGCCCGCTCGCCGCCCAGCTTCACCACCTCCACATCGCTGAACCCGCCATCGTCGAGGTGCTTGCGCAGCTTCGCGAAGAGATCCTCGGGAACCTGGTCAGGCACGAGGCGGAAGTCCATTTTGGCCATCGCATAGGCCGGGATGACTGTCTTCGACCCCTGCCCCTGCCAGCCCGCGCCGATGCCCGCGATATTGGCTGTCGGCTCGTAGACCGCGGTCCGATAGTCCATGCCGGTATGGCCGTTGACGAACTCTTTGACGCCAAAGTGCTCGTGAATGAACTCTTCGGTGGATGGCAGCCCCGCCAACAGTTGCAGGTCGGTATCGGTCGGCCCCTGCACCGCGTCGTAGAAGCCGGGAATCAGGACACGGCCATCGGCGCCCTGGATCGTGTTCAGCGCGCGCACCAGCCGCCACGCGGCGTTTGGCAGATTGTGGGCGTTGCCAGAGTGCGCGTCGCGCGAGAGCGTCCGCACGCGATACTCGACGTAGAGGATGCCGCGCAACCCTAGCACCACCTCGGGCCGCCCGTCGGGGTCCACGCCGCCGAACTCCCAGACGCAGGCATCGGCGGCGAGTAAGTCACGGTTCTCCTCGACGAACGGTTCGAGGCTGGGGCTGCTGACCTCCTCTTCGCCCTCAACCAGGAACTTGACGCGCTCCGACAGGCCGCCCGTCACCGCGCGCACCGCCCGAATCGCCGCCAGCCGCGAGATCAACTGCCCCTTGTCGTCAGAGACGCCCCGCGCGTAGACACGTCCATCGCGCTCGGTGAGCTCGAATGGCGGCGACTCCCACAAGTCCAGCGGCTCGGCGGGCTGGACATCGTAGTGGTTGTAGCAGAGCAGCGTCTTGCCGCTGCCGCCAGAGTCGGCATAGACGACCGGATGCCCGCCCGTCGGCATCACTCGCGCCTCGAAGCCAGCGCCCGCCAGCAGCTCGCGCACGAACGCCGCCGCGTCGTCGATGCCCTCATGCTTGCTCGATACGCTGGGAATCGCGGTCAGCCGCCGCAGGTCTTCCAGCGACTCCGCCAGATGGTCCTCGATATACTGTTCAAGCTCGCCCAGCACATCCGCCATGCTTCGTATCCTTCTGTGAAAAATCGCCGCTTCTGCCCCGTCGCAGAACGGTCTCTGCTCATAGTCTACACCGTATGGCACAGCAGACAGAAGGCGGGAATGAGGCAAATCGTGTCAATTCTCGCCAGTATCACATGACAGCCATAACAGTTCACCCACCCTGTACGACTTCCTCTATGACATGTCACTCAAAACAAAGATCGTCGCGTGGCGCCCGCGACTGGATACATCGCTTACACGGTGACTGGGGAGGAATCGAGACATCATGCCAGGGAGACTGACACATTTGCTCCGAAACAAGATCGCGGTCGCCATCTTTGGGGCTGTTCTGATTGCGGGCGCTGGGAGCGCCGCCGCGCTGGCTGCCAGCGGCAATAACATCCAGATGCCGTTCGCGTCCCAGACGCCATCAGCACAACACAGCGCTGGCCAACATAACGATAGCCAGGATAATGATGGCCAGGACGACAATGGCCAGCATGACGGCCATGAGGCTGAGGGAACCATCAGCAGCATTGACGCTGCCGGATCGCGCTTTGTCGTCAAGGCTGAGCACGGCACATCCGTCACGGTGGTTGTGACCTCGGCGACCGTCTTCACCGATGGTCTGCACAGCTTCGCCGATCTCAAGACCGGAATGTCCATTGAGGTTGATGGTAACCCGCAGGCGGATGGTACACTAACAGCCACCAAAGTCCACGGTGACGGCGAAGGCTCGGACGACGAGACGAACGACGATCATGGCGGCGACAGAGGCAGCGCCACACCCGGCGCTGACGATCATGGTGGCAGCGGCGCCAGCGGATCCAGCACGCCAGGTAGCGGCGGCCACGACGATGGCGCACCGCACGATTAGCGCGATGCACTAGCGAGACATTCTTCCAGAGAGGCGATCTATTCTTGGCTGATCCCGGCTCGGTGACGCCCGGCAGGGTTGACAACACGACACGGGGTATGGGAAACGCGGGGACGGGGATGACCTGGCCTCCCGCGCTTCCGTTCGGCCTTGCGCTCGAACGCGCGCGGGCGCTCGACCAGTCCGCGCTGGGGATGCTCTACCGGCGCTTCATGCCAGTCGTCTATCGCTATACGCTGGCGCGTGTGGGCGCGGTCCAGACAGCCGAGGATATCACCTCTGAGACGTTCATGGCGGTCATCAACGGCATTGGAGCCATGCGCGCGCACGACGAGCTAACCTTCGCGGCCTGGGTGCTTGGCATCGCGCGTAATAAGGTTGCCACGCACTACCGCCGTCAGCGAACGCACCCCGAGGCGCCCCAGACGCTTCCAGAGAGCGAGCAGCCATGGGCCGTCGCCGAAGCGGGCGATCCTCTGACGATTATTACAGCGCGCGAAAGCTGGGCAGAGGTCGTCGCGGGACTCAACCGGCTTACCGAGGAGCAGCGGGCGGTTATCCTCTATCGCTACGTGCTGGGTTACTCCACCGAGGATGTCGCGCAGCTGCTGGAGAAACAGCCGAACGCCATTCGCGCGCTGCAATTTCGCGCGCTGGCATCGCTGGCGCGCTTCCTGAATATCGCGGATCGTACTCCAGTACCCAATGGGTCTGAACATGCGACTGCACGGAAAGGAGGAAAGGGCAATGCTACCCGAAGATAGACTCGACGCCCTGCTCACCCTCCGTGTGGACGCGCGCCGAGGGCGAATTGAGCGGCCTTCGGCCAATGGCGGTGGCAATAGTGGTGATCTCCAGCCCTTGCTGGACGCCGCGGATCGCGTCGCCACGCTTGGCGATGAGGAGCCTTCGCAGGCCTTCGTCGCACACCTGGAATCGCTTTTCCTGGCCCGCGCCGCGTATCTGCGCGAGCGGAATGGAACCGTGTCGCAGCCTCTGATGGGTGACACAACCCCACTCCCACTCATTGAGACGCCGCTATTCGTGGGAAACGACGACCCCACACTGCCTGGCATTGAGTGGAGCGCCGCATCGAATGACGCTACGCTGCCAGACATCGTCCAGGGAACGCGCCAGTATGCCGCGCGTCGTCAACCCGTTTGGAGGCGGCTGCTCTGGCCTGCGCTGGCGGCGACTCTGCTATTCTCCATTGGCCTAACAACGTTCACGGCGGCGGCACTGGCTGGGCCAGGCTCGCCACTCTATGGCCTCCACAAGTGGGAACAGAACTTCCAGGCGAACCTCACTGGGAGCGCAGCCGTCCGCACGCAACTTCATATCAGCAATGCCCAGGACGCCCTCTCCGCGCTCAACAGCGCCGTCGCCAATCACCAGACGGGCGCTACGTATGACGATGCGCTGGCGACTTTCCGTGATGAGGCGCGCGCCGCAGCGGCCAGTCTGGACAATGTGCCTGCTGGCGGGGAGCACGATACCCTCGCGACTCAACTGGATCAGCTGCATGCAAACGGAATCGCCGACCTGCATACCGCGCTGCCTGTTCTCTCCTGGCCGCAACGTATCGAGACAACGGGCGTGCTCGCCGAGATTGGCGACCAGGTATTGACCGTCACCCAGGCCGAGATGGTCTATTCCGAGCATGGTCAGCATCTCTGGACAATCACCATCACTGGCTCAGACTTCCAGCAGGGCGCCATGCTGCTGATGAATGCGCAACCTATCGCCGCGTCAATCACCGTGACGCCAACGAAGCTGGTCGCGCAGATGTCGGGCGATGATTCCGCGCCCCTGCCGAGCAGCATCGGCGTGGGCAACCCCGACAATACCGCGGCGGTCACGACGAGCATCACCAGTCATGAGGCAAACGACGACGATGGCACGCCCGGCGCGCAGCAAACGCCCACAAGCGACGATCATAGCGGCGATCACCATGGATCACCCGGCGGTTCCGCCACCCCCACCAGCACCGGCGGCGACCATTAGCGGCTCACCCCGCCGTTGACGTTGCCGCCTCGCGCACGGCGAAGTAGACCGAGTCAGGATGCGGCACGACAATCGCAGCGGTGGACTGCTCCGGCACGAGCTGGTAGGAGTCGGTGAGCGTGACGTCAATCGCCTCGGGTACGCCCAGTAGCATGGAAGACACGCTCGTGGTCCGCCAGCTCAGGAATCGCGGCGTAGCCCCAGCTATAGCGCCGTCCCGCCTCGCCTGTCAGCTTCAGCTCATCGCAGACGCGCCGATTGACGTAGTCGGCCATCGCCTCGGCCATCTGCACGCTCAGCCCATGCAGGAAGTAGGCTTCGGAGTAGTCGCCCGCCGCCTGCATGCGCTCGGTCTCCTGTGAAGCGCGGTTGCCCATCGTCACTACCTGGAAGGCGACGGCGGTCGGCTCGCCACTCTCAGTGGCGAAGTAGTCCGCCAGGCAGAGGCGCTGACCGTCGGGCTGGCGAGGGAATGTGAAGCGCTCTAGCACCCGTGTCTGGTCGGCCGGATCGAGTACCAGCAGCGTATCACCCTCGGCGCGCGCCGGATAGTAGCCGTAGATGGCGCGCGGGCGCAGATACTGGCGCTGGCGTGCCTGAAGCAGCAGCCCCTCCAGCCGCGGCTCGAACTCCTCGCGCACCAGCCGCTTATACTCATCACCATGGGCCACGCCACCCCAGCGCCCGCGATAGAGCGCGTTCTTATCGAGGTAGGCCGCCACATCTTCGACGGCGACGCGGTCCAGCACGCGCGGCCCCCAGAACGGCGCAACAATCACCGGGGCGGGCGCCACCGGTGGATGCTCCTGCACGACGATTGGCGCAGCCGCCCGCGCCGCCTCACGCTCAGCCTGTAGCTCGCGCGCAGACTGCGCCTCGCGCTTCACTCGCTCGACGAAGGGGGCATGCTTCTCGCCATCGGTCAGCGCCTCGACGATTTCCAGCCCCTCGAAGGCGTCGCGCGCGTAGAAGACGCCCGGCCCGTACGGCTGCTCCTGCCCCGCCTCGCCGACGTAGAGGATGCGCTGGCCATAGGCGCGATTAATCGCCGCGCCGCCAACCATCACCGGGAACGGCAGCTTGCGGCGGTCCAACTCCGCGACACAGGCGGGCATCTGCTTTGACGTGCTGACCAGCAGTGCGGAGAGGCCAATCACATCAGCCTTTACCTCAATCGCTTTGTCGATAATCGTATTGAGGGGCACCTGCTTGCCCAGGTCATAGACGGTGTAGCCGTTGTTGCTCAGAATCGTATTGACCAGGTTCTTGCCGATGTCATGCACGTCGCCGAAGACGGTGGCCAGCACGACGCGCCCCTTAGTGTAGCCCTCTGTGCGCTCCAGATAGCATTCGAGCCGGGCGACGGACTTCTTCATCACCTCGGCGGACTGCAGCACGAATGGCAGAATCAGCTCGCCTGCGCCGAACCGGTCGCCGACATCTTTCATCGCGGGCAGCAGCACACCGTTGAGCACGCCCACCGCCGCCTGCGAGAGCTGGGGCGTCGTCTTCCAGTCAGGCGCATCGGGGTTTGCTTCAACTCCGGCGCGGGTGGTGATGGCAGTGTCTACCAACGCCTCGATGCCCTCTTTATGCCGATGGAGAATCTGGTAGTGGATGCGCTCATCCACGCTCATCCCCTCGGTGGGGTCGGCCTTCTCCTCGCGCGGGCGCTCAGCGCCATGCTGCTCGTAGTACGCGATGAAGTTCGGCAGGGCGTCCTCGCTACGGTTGAAGAGCAGATCGTCGCACAGCGCGCGCTCGGCCTCCGGGATTTCCGCATACGGCGTGATGTGCGCTGGATTGACAATGGCGGCGTCCAGACCCGCCTCCACGGCGTGATAGAGGAAGACGCTATTGAGCGCGGCGCGTGAATGGGGCGTCACACCGAAGGAAACGTTGCTGACGCCGAGAATAGTCAGTGCGCCTGGTAGCTCCGCCTTGATGCGGCGGATGCCTTCGAGTGTCTGCACAGCGCTGTCGCGTAGCTCTTCCTGGCCTGTGGTGACGGGGAAAGTCAGCGCGTCGAAGAGCAGCGCCTCGGCGGGCAGCCCATACTCCTTTGTAGCGATCTCGAAGATCCGCTGCGCTATGGCAAGCTTGCGCTCCGAGGTCTTCGCCATGCCTTCCTCGTCAATCGTCAGCGCGACCACCGCCGACCCGTGCTCGCGCGCCAGCGGCAGCACCGAGTCCACGCGCACGCGGCCATTCTCCAGGTTGATCGAGTTGATGATCGCCCGACCTGGATTGGTCTCCAGCGCGGCCTGAATGACACTCGCCTCTGTCGAATCGATCACCAGCGGCGCTTCGACGCCCATCTCCAGCTTCTTCACCGAGCGGCGCATCTGATCCGACTCGTCGGCGCGCTCGGTCAGCGCGACACAGACATCCAGCACGTGCGCGCCGCCATCCACCTGCGTCCGCGCCACCTGGAGCAGCGTATCGTAGTCGTCGGCCAGCAGCGCCTGCTTCACCTTGCGGCTGCCCTGCGAGTTGACACGCTCGCCGACAATCAGCGGCGCGGGATCCTGATGGAGCGAGTTCGCGCGCATCGCCGAGGCCACCAGCAATTGGGTGCGGTGGCGCGTCTCGTCGGAGAAGTCGGTCAGCCGCCGCTGCGGCGTGGCGCGATGGCTGGGATCGAGGTCGTCCAGGTGGGCGACGATGCGCGCGATGTGTTCGGGCGTCGTGCCACAGCAGCCGCCGATGATATTGACCCCCAGCGTGCCAACGAACTCAGCAAGCGCCGTGGCGAACGGCTCCGGCTCCATCGGATAGATGGCGCGGCCGTTGACGTTGAGCGGCAGGCCCGCGTTGGGGATGGTCGAGATCGGCAGCGGGATATTTTCGGTGAGGTAGCGCACCGGCTCACGCATATGCTCCGGGCCTGTCGAACAGTTGAGGCCCATGATGTCCACACCCAGGTGGCTGAGAATCGTGGAAGAGGCGCCGATATCGGTGCCCAGCAGCATCCGCCCGGACGTATCAAGCGTGACTTGCGCCTGGATCGGCACGCGGCGGCCCGTCTCGGCCCAGGCGCGACGTATACCTGTGATTGCAGCGCGCACCTCAAGGATATCCTGGCTCGTCTCGATCAATAGCAGGTCAACGCCGCCTTCGATCAGCGCCGCTGCCTGTTCGCGGTACATCTCGGCAAGCTGCTGATAGGTGATGTTGGAGAGGGCGGGATCATCTGAGGAGGGCAGCATGCCAGTTGGCCCCATCGAGCCAGCGACGAAGCGCGGGCGTTCGGCGGTGCTGAACTCATCGGCGGCGGCGCGGGCCAGCCGGGCGGCGGCGAGGTTAATCTCGTGCGTGCGCGCGCCAAGGGCATAGTCGTCCAGCTTGAGGCGCGTGCCGGTGAAGGTGTCGGTCTCGAGCACATCGGCGCCCGCAGCCAGATAGGCGCGGTGGATGTCGCGGATGGCGTCGGGGCGGGACAATACGAGAATTTCAGGGCAGCCATCCAGGCTTTCGCCACCGTAGTCCGCCGCCTCCAGCCCGAGATTCTGGATCATGGTGCCCATAGCGCCATCGAAGACGATCACCCGTTGCCGAACCGCATCAAGATAGCGACTCACCTGGGACATAGCACTTCCTCATCTATTTCGGGCCGGCGACTAAAGTCGCGCCTGAATGGCCCGCGGCCACGAAGTCCGCCGACGCGGACTGCAGAACTCTGCCATGAGCATACGTGACGTCAGGCATCTATCCGCAATGACCTGAACAATTGAAGGCCACTAATGCAGAGCATAAAACAAGCCTCTGAGTTTCATAGAAGTATACCACTGCTCATTCTTCTCCCTGAATGAAATCGGATATGGTATGGTCAACAGTCTCATTTGGAGCATAGCGGGAGTTCATACCACAATGAAGTGCCGTAGCCTTATCCTCAATGCCCCACGACTACTCAGATGGGCAGAAACCGGCTTACCCGACCTACAAGACAATGATGTGCTTATCCAGACGCGGGCCGGGGCGATCAGTATTGGCAGTGAACTCCCCAATTACAAGGGCACGGCCCGTCATTCCAAACCGCTTGCTTTCCCTATGATGACTGGCTATGAGAGCCTGGGAACCATCGTGCAGTGTGGCACGGCGGTCACCCATTTCCATCCAGGTGATCGCGTGGTGGCGTTCTATGGACATCGCACCTGCTGGGTGGTCAACGCTAATCGGGTTCTCGCGGTCCCTACTATCGTTTCAGATGCGCAGGCACTGCTCGTCATCCTCACCTGCGATGTCGCCAAGGGCATCCGTAAGCTTGCGCCCACCCCAGAGCAGCGCGTGGTGATTACCGGCGCTGGAGCCATTGGGCTTCTCACGTTGGCTATGCTTCGAGCCTACGGTGTCCAGACAATTGACATGGTGGAACCACTGGCTCAGCGCCACGAGATTGCATATCGGTTGGGAGCCACTCACGTCTGGAGTCCTGATGAATTCGCGCAGACGGAGAATCGTTATCCTATTGGATTGGAATGCTCCAGCAATAATGCCGCCTTCGAGAGTATGCAGGAGCACATGAATGAGGAGGGACGAATATGCATCCTGGCCGATGGCAACCTTGAGCCGCTACGTTTAACCTCTGCCTTCCATAAGCGCGAGCTCTCTATCGTCGCGTCGAGCGATGGCTGGGATTATCAGGCCCATGCCGCCTGGTATTTTCCATGGGTGCAGGCGGCTGGCCTGCCGATAGAGATCCTATTTGAAGAAACCATCTCTGCCGAGACATTACCGGAGACATTTGAGCGACTGACTACACAGTCGCCGCGCCCACTCAAGGTACTGGTTGAATACCCCTCCCAGTCTTAACTCGCAGGGTAGAGCATAATGATTGCCATGAAGTGTCACCAAAGCATATCGCTGTTGTATGGCAGTGAAGGGGCACACAATGCGGCACTTAGCAGTTTTGTAGTGCGTCATGCATTCCCGGACGGGTCGCTACCATATGGAGGTGAGTTACCGTGGCGTCAGGCCGCAGTCTTGCCCGCAATCTCTGGCCCTATCGTAGATACGCGATAACCAACGGAATTACCGACCCGCATAGCGCGAACAGGACCAACAAAACGACTAACGGGTTCTTGAAAAGGATACGAAACTGCGACCGATATACCACAATAAGTATGGCCAGTAGAAAGCCACACATGGTGATGAAGTTGGTCAGAGCCGAAGTCTCGAAGCTAATCATCGGGATTGCATTTCTTACTCCATCAACCAGAAGCGCAATCAAGAAAATATCTATCGCGAGCCACACTCCACTAAGAAGACACAGGAGCGGGGTGAAATCCTTCGCTCTATGTCGTTTGTAATTAGTCATGGCCGGGACAGCCATCACTCCGCCAGCGGTAAACGCAATCAGAATTCGTCCAACGCTTAACGCAAAGTTAACGATGAAATATGTCTCGACCGCTAAGAAGATTGCATGATATACCCCAGCGAAATTTAGTGTCCCCGGTTCTGGTATGGTCCAATCCACTTTACCAGCGGCAAACCAGGACGCATATGTTCCGATGCATGCCGCAAGAGCACAAGCAGCAGCGGCCAGTGCCTGCACCCCTCCGCCAATCCTTTTGGATTCTATTCCAATGAGCCCTATATCCAGGTGTTCGCACACCATGTAAAACGCAATGATAAGTGCGTTCAGCGTCGGCAGTAGCACGCCATCGCCTACAACAGCGCTTGCAAAGCTATTTGGCCCAGGCACACCTGGTGGAAGTGCGGAAAATGGCGCAGTGGAATAAATGAGATAGAGCACTTGCCACGTCGCGAATCCAAGAAGCCAGGTCGCCACTGCGATATATAGCCATGCATGCTTTCCCATCTGGGAGACAAAACGATATATCGGTTCATTCACGACCATTGTCTCACCTCGATAAGAAACTGACGATACTCTGCAATGTACTCAAGATAGTGAACACGGTACCTAAGAGATACGTAAAGAAGACAGTCGCAGCCTCATCTAGAGTAATCGGCCAATCCTTTACCTGCGCTAAACGCAAAAGCATCACTTGAGCGGTGTGCCACCGCTGACGCTGTTGGTCTCCAATTTCATCCCAACGCAGAATAATCGTCGATGTGTGGGGGTAGCGCACATCCTCGTCAAACTCGTGCAGGATGCGCTCTCGCTCATGGAGCATTGCACGATGGACGAGATAAATAGGCAATAGCACGAACGGTATGCTGAGCACGATTATTCCAACATACCCTGGCCAGTCCGGCCCGTTTAAGGATAGCCCAATATTTCGGGCGCCTTTCAGAATAAAGACAAACGCCAGGAGCGCAACGGTAAAAATCTTGGCGACTAGCACTGAGCTATTCGTGATCGGCGAAAACCCCATACGGCCGTCAGGGTTGAGAATATCGACCTGGAATCTGCCCTTCTGCGGCACAAACTGGAGCCTGATAAGCCAAAAGGTAAGAAGGATATACTTTGAGAATATCGCAGCGATCATGTAAGCAAGGAGTACCCACATAGCCACGTTAAAGCCAAAGATAATTGGATCGGAGTTGATGAAGCTGTGCGCATGCGGCGGACTTGCGAAATCAAAGGACTCCTCAAGTCCCGCAATCACTGCCGCTGCAATAGCAAGTGGGGTCATTATAATGCTTCCTGCCCATCTCCGAAAGAGATTGCGATGGAACGTTTGTTGATCAGTCTCGGCATTCGCGTCAACTGGTCCAAAGACTCCATTGCGCTCCAATTCATTGAAGATATGCGGAAGCTCCAGACTTACTCGTCCATAGTAATACACAATCAAGGGGACTAATATGACATCCACAATGCGATTCGGCAACAGACGAGGGTCGAATGGGCCGATGTAATTGGGGGTTGTCGCAAATCGCCCAAGAAGGATCGGCAGCAATATATCATTGACCACAAAATAGACAAATCCGAAAATAGTTGGCCATACCAGTCGGCCTTTCAGACCGGGACCAAGCAAACCAATCTTGCAAAGAATGTAAGCAAACGGGTCGCTACCGATCTCGTCCCTGGGTCCACCCGCCTTCGGTGAGGTCGTAACGAGAGTGCTGACGCTCATCGGAACCTCCTCAATATGAATTGTTACACTCTATAATAAAGCGTCAGTCAATGACATATCAGTTCCGACGTTTCCAGACCCATCTTGGCTTGTGTCTGCCATGCTGCCCGCCGACGACCGTGCTATACTCCTTCAGGCGTGTCGACAACGAAGTCGGATGCGTCGCGGATAGCATTTCCCGGAGAATTATCCCACCAATAGCCACATAGGAGTGATGAAGCAATGAAGCTGGTGACATACGTACAGGCGGGCGCGGCGCATCTGGCGGGCGGGCGCGCGGGCGTCCTCGTGGGCGAGCAGGTGTTCGATCTAGGAGCGCTGGGGACATGGGCAGCGCGGAATGGGGTCGTGCTACCGGAGATAAACGGCGCGCAGGGCCTGCCGACGACGACGCTGGCGCTGCTGCAGCTTGGGCCGGACGGGATGACGGCGGTACGCTCGGCGCTGACAGCGGCGGATAAGGGCCGACCCGAAGACGTGGCGCTGGAGCCGGGCGAGCCGGTGATCGCCCATGACCTACGCGACATCGAGCTCCGCACGCCTGTGCCGAATCCAGCGACCTTGCGCGACTTCTACGTCTTCGAGCAGCACGTCAAGGCATCGCGTGCCCGGCGCGGCGCGGAAATGATCCCCGCGTGGTACGAGTTCCCGGTCTTCTACTTCTCGAACACCTCGGAGCTTTACGGTACGGAGGAGCCGGTACGCTATCCGCAGCGGAGTCAGGAAGTGGACTTCGAGTTGGAGATGGCGGCGGTCATCGGGCGCGAGGGACACGACATCGCCGCCGCCGATGCGCCGGGCCACATCGCGGGCTACATGGTGATGAACGACTGGAGCGCGCGCGACCTCTGGCGCAAGGAGCAGGTGCTCAACATGGGGCCAGCCAAAGGCAAAGACTTCGCCACCTCGCTCGGCCCGTATCTGGTAACGCCCGATGAGTTGGAAGATCTTCGCATCGGCTCTGGCAAGGACGAGCGCTATAACCTGGAAATGCGCGGCTGGATCAACGGCGACAACCTAACCCATGACAATACGAAGAATATGTATTACACCTTCCCGCAGATGATCGAGCGCGCCTCCGAGCACGTGCGACTACGGCCGGGCGACGTGATCGGCTCCGGCACCTGCGGCACTGGCTGCATCCTCGAACTGGGTACCGAGCGCCACCGCTGGCTGCTGCCTGGAGACGTGGTGGAGATGGAGATCGAGCGGCTGGGGATGCTGCGCAACACGCTGAGCGACAGTGCAGGGAAGGGGCAGTAAGCCATGCCGATGCCAACGCCGCCGAAGCCCGGCGAGGAGCCGAACAACGAGTCGGAATTGTATCGCTACCACCTCCGGCGGCTGATAACCTGGTATATCGAGGCGCTCGACGCGATCGGCGAGGAGACATTCGCCTGGCAGCCGCCCGCCAAGCAGACGAACTCGCTGGCGGCTATCTGCTCGCACGCCATCTCCTCCGCCGAGTGGTGGGTCATCAGTTGCGTTGGCGACGGTCCCATCAAGCGGGACCGCGACGCCGAATTCGCCGGGCTTCCCACCTGGGCCGAACTACGCCCGCGCTTCGTGGGGTTCCTGGCGCACGCCGAGACGCTGCTCACCGGGATGTCATCTGAGCAGTTGGCCGCCATTAGCCGCCATCCCGCAGGCGACCGCATGAATCGCCGCTGCCTGACACACACCATCGAGCACATGGGGCTACATCTCGGCCACGTTGAGGTGACAATAGATTGGTGGAAGGCGACGCAGAGTAGGTAAGCAGTGTGGGCGATTATTACTCCTCAGTGAGGCATAATTGCCTTGGCGCAGGTACTGGGTCTCGATGCGCTCTCTTCCATTTCCAGACCAAAGTTGAGCGGCAATAACCCCTGCCACCAAGCGGAGCACGAGGGAGGCCATCCGTTTCGTGCTCTATAAACCCCGGAAGCGAGAAAGGCGACAGACCCAATGGAAGAAGCGCCAGAGAAGGCAGTGGTTCGCTGTGCCTGGGCAGGCAGCGCTATATCCAGACTCTATCACGATGAAGAGTGGGGAGTACCGGTCATTGACGATCAGCGGCTGTTTGAGTTCCTCAGCCTGGAGGGCGCACAGGCTGGGCTGAGTTGGGAGACCATCTTGAAGAAGCGCCCGCGCTACCGCGTGGTGTTTGAGGACTTTGATGTGCGCACGGTGGCTTCTTTTGGCCCACAAAAAGTGGACCAATTGTTGGCAGATCCAGGTATTGTGCGCAACCGGGCGAAAATACAGTCGGTCATTCACAATGCTCAGGCGGCGCTTGCTATCCAGCAAGAATACGGCAGCTTTTACCAGTTTGTCTGGCAATTTGTGGGGCATCGCCCAATGATCTATCAGTGGCGCGCTTTGTCTGATATTCCGACCAAAACCGCGCAATCCGATGAAATGAGCAAAGCCTTAAAACAACGCGGCTTCAGCTTCATTGGCTCCACGATCTGCTATGCCTTCATGCAAGCTACTGGCATGGTCAATGACCACACCATCGAGTGTTTTCGTTACAAGCCGCTGGCCCTCCTGGCCGCTTCCATAGGTGGCTCAGAATCAGATCAACACAAGTAGCAAACAAGTGAGATTCCTGGAGATGCGCACAGAACAAGCCCTGTGCGAAGAGTTCTTTCCTCTCTGGCATGACGCAACCATGCTATCCATCCTACCCGCCGCCGTCTCCGCCTGCCCGCATGCTATAATTTTCCTGATACGAATCTGGATTCTGGCTCCGCTTCTCCTGTGGGAAAAGAGATCTGATTTCCACTTTTCGCGCCAGGTGTGGAATATTCTTAGTTGAACATATCTCCCCATTGCGCGGCGCCCAGGCGTGCGTATTGATAAGGCAAACCCGTGCGAATCAACAGCGTCGAACTCGAAAACATCAAGAGTTACCAGCGGCTGCATATCGATCTCGGCCCTGGCACGACAGCCATCCGCGGCAGCAACGGCGCGGGTAAATCTACCCTGGTCGAGGCCATCGGCTTCGCACTCTTCGACGCCTTGCCTTACAAACAGGCGCAGTTTGTCCGCGAGGGCGAACGGGTCGGCGTCGTCACTGTCACCTTCACCTCTGCGCAGGATGACCGCGAGTATCAGGCGGTGCGGCGCTGCGGCTCGTCGTCCGACTGGTTTATCTACGATCCTGACCTGGATGAGCGTGTGGTAGAGCAGAAGGCCGACGTCATCGCGTTCCTACGCCAGCACCTGCGTATCGAGAGCGACCTCAACCTTGAGACGCTCTTCAATGACGCGGTCGGCGTGCCGCAGGGTACCTTCACCGCCGATTTCTTGCAGACACCCGCCATCCGAAAGAAGAAGTTCGACGTGCTGCTCCAGGTAGAGGACTATCGCACCGCAGCGGAGAAGTTGCTGGCCGCGAAAAACCACCTGACCGAGCAGCAGCACCAGCAGGAGCGCCACATCGACGCCCTCGAACGCGAGACGGCGCAACTGGACGACTGGCGCGCGCGGTTCGAGCAGGGGCGTATACACGAGCGCACGCTGACGGAGACCCTCGCACGGCTCCTGCGCGAGACCGAGACCCTTGAGGCCGAGCGCAAGACATTGGAACAGCGCAGACAGCAGGTGACGGGGCTGCAAAACGCAGCGGATGTCGCCCAGGCGGAGCACCGCGCGGCGGAGTCGCAGCGTATGGAGGCCGAGCGCCAGCTTGCCGAGGCCGCCGACGCCACGCGCGTCTGCGCCGAGAGCCGTCCCGACCACGATGCGTTTCTCGTGGCAGAAAGGCACTTAGAGCAGGCACGTCTCCGCGAACGCGAGCGGGCGCAACTGCGCGAGCAGCGGGCGCAGGCGGCCCTGGCCCAGGAGGGCGCGCGCAAGGAACTCGCGCACGGCCAGGAGCAATTGACGGCGGCGGAACAGGCCGCGCGCGACCTGGCAGAGGTCGAGCCAAAGGCCGAACGGCAACGAACGCTCGAAGACGAGCGCACGGCCGCACGGCAGCGTGTGGCCCGCCGCGACGAGATGGCGGTTGCGCGGAAGCGGCTGGATAGTGACTATCAGGCGGCACAGCAGGCCTGCGCGCAAGATGAGCAACAGATCGCCCGGCTGGAGCAGCTTCGCGCTGATGCCGACACGCTGACCGAACGCCGCAGCCAGCTTGAAGCAGCGCAGACCGCACAGGCAACCTGGCAGACCAACAGCGACCGGCTTCGGGCGGTGCGCCAGCAATTGCCCGAAAAACAGACGCAACGAGAGAAGAAGGCGCAACTCGAGCAGAAGGCAGCGGCGAACCTGCGCAAGATTGTGGCGCAACAGGCGGTAGTTGATGGCTTTCCGGCGCTGGAAGCCGAGCAGAAGGCTCTCGACGGCAAGGTGCGACAGGTACAGGCGCGCATCGAGCAGCATCGCCTCTCGCGGCAGCAGTCCGGCATGGGCAACTGTCCCTTCCTGCGCGAGCCATGCCTGAATATCAAGCAGCGCGGCGAGAACAGCCTCATCACCTACTTCGACCGCATGATCGCCGATGCCGAGCAGGAGCTTGCGCCGCTGGACGAGCACGCGCACGAGCTGGCGGCGCGGATAGATCACGCCCGTACGGTCCTGTCCTACTGGGATCGGCGTGGTGAATTCGAGGAGAAGCAGCGCGAGGCCGCCGAAGACCGCGAGCGGCTGGAGCGCGAGATTGCGGCGTTGACGGCGGAACAGCGCCAACTCGATGCTGCGCTTGCCAACGGCCATGACGCCCGCACGCTCGACCGTCTGCGCGCAGCCTACGACCGGAGCAATGAGGCCGCGATGCAGTGTGCCCGCCTCCCTGACATCCTGGCGCACCTGCGCGAATCCCGCGACCGGCGCGATACGCTTGCCGCAGAGCTAGAGCGACTGACTCGCGAGCTGGCGGAGCTTGAATCAGCCCCTGCCGATCTGCAACGCATCGAGGCGGAGCTTGCTGCCCTTGGCGATCCGCGCGGGCTGGCGGCATCACTGCGAGCCACCGCCGCCGAAATTTCCGCGCGCGCCGAGCGGGTAAAGCGCGCCCAAAGCGCCCTGCGCACGTGCGACACCCAACTGGCGGAGTGCGAGAAGCGTCTGGCGCCTTTCGCTACGCTGGATGACGAGCTGGCCCGGCTGGAAGTTGCACGGACGCGCACGAGCGAGGGCCATCTGCGCTATCTGCACTATGAGCAGATGGCGACACGGCACGGCGAGCGCAAGAAAGCCTATGCGGCAGCGGAGCAAGCGGCGCGCGCGGCTGCCACGCGCCACTCGAAGGCCACGCGCGACTACGAGCAGGCGGCTGTGAAGTTCGATAGCTCCAGGCTGGCAGCAGTCACCGCACGCGGCGATGAGGTGCGGCGCGAGCACGGCGAGTGCACGGCGGAGCTTCGGCAAACACAGCAGGATAGCACGCGGCTCGCCAGCGAGATCGCCCGCGTCGAGGCGCTGCTGCTCGACCTGAACGCCGCCCGCGAGGAGCGCCAGACGCTCGATGACCTGGACAGGATGCTCAAGCAGTTCCGCGACATCATCAAAGAGGCTGGGCCGAATATTCTCCGCGCGCAGCTACACGCCATCTCGCGCGAGGCCAACCGCATCTTCGGCGAGATCCTGGGCGACCGTTCCGCCGAGCTTTCCTGGGAGGCTGACTACGAGATCGTCCTCCGGCGGGATGGCCGCGAGCGCACCTTCGCCCAGCTCAGTGGTGGCGAACAGATGAGCGCGGCGCTGGCGGTGCGGCTGGCGCTGCTCCGTCGGCTCTCGCGCCTCGATATCGCCTTCTTCGACGAGCCAACGCAGAATATGGATGGCGAGCGGCGTGGCAATCTGGCCGAGCAGATCCGGCGCGTGCGTGGCTTCGACCAGTTGCTCGTCATCAGCCATGACGATACCTTCGAGCAGGGACTCGACGGCGTCATCCACCTGGAGAAGCGCAACGGCCAGACGGTCATTGCCGAAAATGAGACATTGATCCCCGCCTAACCCCTCGCTTGTTCACCAGTGCGGTACAATACAAATTGTCCGCCTGCCTGGGCCATCCTGGCATGTGCCTGGGCCTTGAGTGATGCGAAGAGGTATGGAGGGGTCATGGACGAGCGACCGAACGAGCAAAGCGATCAGCCAGCAGAGCGGGCACAGCCTGCATCTGGCGCTCCCGCGTATGTGCCGCCGCCGTTGACGCCCGCCCCACCGATACCCTCTACCCCGTCAGCGCCCATCCCGAGCGGGCCAATACCACCTTATCCGGCTATCCCCAGCGGTCCGGGGCCGCAGTACCTCTCAGGCTATGGCTACACACAAATGCCGCCTCTGCCGCCAATGCCACCGCAGACCTCTGCCTCTGGGCGATTGGCGGCGATTCCCGCGCGGGTTCCCGAGCGCAGCCGTGGCCCGCTTGGCAAACCCTTCCCGTTCTCGATCTCGCTACTCGTGATGGTAGGGAGCATTGTGCTGCTGGCGCTCGTCTTTGGCGTGCGCGTGCTGCTCCTCGGCGGCGACTGGGCCGACGGCGCGGTCGCTGGCGGTATGGTCGCGCTGGCGCTGGCGGCGGTCTTCGGGCTGATCGCGCTGCTGCGGGCGGCGGTGGGTCGGCGCTCGCTCAGCTTCGCCTTGCTGACCATCGTACTGGTGGCTGGCCTCGCCGCCTCTGGCGTGGTCGGCCTCGTCGGCAGCGCGCCACTTCATCTGGTGCAGGCGCAGGCGATGGAGAAGAGCGGACAATGGGCCGTGGCCATCCGTGAATATGGCCTGAGCGGACAGAAAGGCCCAGATGCCCCCGACATCGCTCGCGTGCAGAACGCCTGGGGCGAGCAGTTGCTCCAGCGGGGCGATTATCAGGGCGCGCTGACGCACTTCCAGACCGTGCTCGATGACTACCAGGAGAGCGGAGACGCCGTCCAGCGCGCGCAAATGGGCCAGTTCCAGGCGTACGCGGCGTGGATGAAGCAGGACGTCAGCGGCGTACCCTATCGCGACGCCATCACGGCCTTCGCCAATTTCGGGTCCAGCCCGGACTGTGACAGCGCGTGTAAGGCGACTCTGGCCGATGTAACGCCTGAGGCCTACTATCTCTATGGCGCTCAGTTGTTGCAACAGAAGCGGTACCAGTTGGCCATCACCGAGCTCACCAAGCTGGAATCACAATACGCCTCCAGCCCATACGCCAGCCAGGGACACGCCAAAGCCGCCACCGCCTACCTCGCCTACGGGCAGCAGCAGATTAGCGGTCAGCAGTGCGCTGGAGCGGTTAGCTCCTACAAGACTATCGTCACGAGCTATAAGGATACTCCCGAGGCCAAGACAGCGCAGGATGCGCTGAATGCGCCGCAGGATGTCACAGGCTTCATTACAAGTGCGCCGACCAATCCTTCGCCGACGGTGCATCTCTCGAAGCACATGAACTTCTCCGGGTTCTACTTCTCCGACGAATACTCGACATCGCTGAATGCTACGACCGGAGCGTTTACCTTCAAGCTCGTGGCGCAGGGGACCTATTACCTCTCCACATCGCGCCCCATCTCTGGCGGGACGGATTACGTGGCCTGGTGGGCAGATGAGGCCCATACGTCGTATTTCTCGTTCACGGTCGCACCACTCTGTCCGGTGCAATTAGGCTCATTCTCCATGAAGTGAGCAATCCAGGCAGGACACGCACGACGCCGCGCCTTTGCCTTACTCGACTGGGTACGCCATCGGTGCGGCGCGTAGGAGGGCTTCGCGATGCTTTACACGGAGAAGCTAGTCGCCGAGTTGGAGCGCAAACGGGCGCTCTTCACCTCCTACGACGAAAGCTATGGCCAGCAACGTGAGGCCTGGCGCGAGGCGCTGGCTGCCATTGGCGCGCGCTTCCCCGACGCGGCGGCGCTACAGCGGGCGGTCGACTCGGCGCTGAAGAATGCCGAACGACCTCACGCGGCGGGCGCGCTGCCCACCAGCGAATACGACCGCTGGCGCCACCTGGGACGATCCGGGCCGCCTGTACTGCCGTTTGGCCGCGCCTTTGCCCATCACGAGGAGTCGCGCGCCTGGGCAGAGGGATTGCGCGGCACGACCACCATCGCCGTGGACGGCAGCCAGCTGCTCCCCTGGCGCGACGCCTCGGTGCCAGTGGCGCTGGTGCAGGCGGGCATCTACGAGAATCCGCACCAGCCGCCAGCGCCCTATCTCAAAGATGTACGCACTGAGCTATTGCCGCCGGAAGACTTGCTGGTGAGCGAGCCGGAATTGGCAAATGCGCGCACCAACGAGGCGGCGGGCTACTCAGAGCGTATCGTCCATCTGCGGCGCTTCGAGCTGGAAGTGGAGACACTGGTCGAGCGGCTGAACTACCACGCGGCGAAGCGAGAGGCGGGAGAGAATACGCCAGTGGTGGCGCTCTTCGATGGCAGCCTGATCGTCTCATTCGCGATCAAGATGCCGCCGCCTTATCCTGAGCGCTATGCCGCCGCCGCGCAACGCCTGCTGGACGCCTCGCGCCGCACCCGCATTCCGCTGCTCGGCTACATCGACACCAGCTACGCCCGCGATACGATCACGATGCTGCGCGCGCTCTCCGGCGACGAGCTACCTTCGCCACGCGGCATCCACGATGCGCTGCTCTGGGGCGACGCGCTCGCCTGGGGAGACCGGACGCCCGCCTTCGTCTCGGCGCGCGAAGACCTAGCGGCGATGGGCTATCGTGGCGGCGCGGATGCGGTGGCATTCGTCTACCTGCGCGCCGCGAGTGACCGTCCGCCCGCGCGGGTGGAGTTTCCGGCGTGGCTGCTGGAAGGTGAAGACGGCCAGTTCGACCGCGCGATGGATGTACTGCGCGCCGAGATCATCACCGGCCAGGGCTATCCCTACTCCATCGAGGCGGCGGACGCTGTGGCCGTCATCTCCGCCGAGGACCGCGCCCGCTTCTACGCGCTCTTCCAGCAGTTTGCCGAACGCGAGGGCCTCGACTTCACCTTCTCGCGCAAGGCGCTGAGCAAGAGCCGCCGCCGGGTGTGAGCCAGACTCACGAGTCTATTCCGCGCCCTCATTTCCCAGCCGTGCGAGGATGTAGTCCACGAAGTCACGGATGTGGTGTTCGAGCGGGGCGTAGTTGCCGCCATTCACATATGCTCGAGAAGTCATACCTTGCTGCGCCAGCTCGCAGACGACCCAGTCCTGATGGTTCACAAGGTCCAGGATGGCTACCGCGTCCATTGGATCGAAATCTGGGCTGTCCATTACCCCTGAGTCGAAGAGCCATTCGGTCGTGACGCGCGTCTGGGTTGGCTCCAGCGGCTCCAGCCAGTCAATCGCCACATGGTCGCCGAGCAGGTTGATAAAGATGCTGGGCAGGCCGAAGAAACCGGCATAACGTCGCGTATCTTCGGGGAGCAGCCCCGGCAGCGGCGGGCGGCTGGCCTTGCCGGTGATCGAGAACGCCTCGACGCCATCGGCGAACGTCGTGCCGTCGTTGCCGTCTATCGCGCCCGTTTTATATTCAGGCAGCAGCGCGCAGAGTTCGGGATGCATCGGACCGCAATGGTAGCACTCGAGCGTGTTCTCCATGATGAGCTTCCAGTTCGCCGCCACATCATAGGTGATCGTCTTCGCGACCTTGAGGTTGCCAATACCGTAGCGGTCGAGTGAGGCGTTGCTGCCGAAGTCGCGCACGGTGGGGTCATCCATCTGCTCAGCAAGCGATGGCGGATTCTCGGAGAGATTGAGCCAGATCAGCCCATGCCAGACCTCCAGCGCGACGGGGTGCAGACCGTAGAGATCACGCTCGAACTCTGGGCGATTGTACACGTTTGGCGCGCCGATCAACCTGCCATCGAGTCCATAGGTCCAGGCGTGATAGCGACACTGAATTGAGCCGTTCAGGTGGCCAGATGATTCAGGGCAGAGCCGCGAGCCACGGTGGCGGCAGACGTTGAGGAAGGCGCGCAGGTCGCCCTGCTTCGTGCGGACGACAATGACGCTCTCATTGGCGATAGTGAGCGTGCGGTAATCACCCGGCTTCGCGAGACTGTTCGCGACCCCGCCATAGACCCACATCCGCGAAAAGATACGCTCCTGCTCGCGGGCGAAGATCGCCGGATCGTAATAGTAGAGTCCTGGAAATGTCGAGAGAAACGGAGATTTCGCGCCAGCCGCCGTGCTCATAGACCGCCTTCCGCATGGCCGGGCCAGCAGGCGCTCTTCAGACTCAGCGGCGCTCACATGGAGATGGACCCGGCGAAACAGCAGGAAACTCCCCACATATTCCCCGAACCCAGCATACCACGTGAGCGCCCATGATTCCCGCAATATGCGGTGTACACGCTGGCCAGCAATGGTTAGCGTGAATGGCGTATGGCTGTTGTCTAGATACCCATGACGCCTATCAACTCGCGTACCGCGTCGGCCGACTTCTGTAGCGCGGCGCGCTCGCCCTCGGTCAGGTCAAGCTGGATGATCTCTTCAACACCCTTCGCGCCTAACTTCGCGGGAACGCCAACGAAGAGACCGTTGATGCCGTACTCACCCTCCAGGTAGACCGAGCAAGGCATAATCATCTTCTTATCCAGCAGAATCGAATCGATCATCTGCAGTACCGAGGCTGACGGCGCATAGTAGGCGCTGCCCTGCTTCAGCAGGTTGACGATCTCCGCGCCACCGTTCGCCGTGCGGTCTACGATCTGCTGCAACCGCTCGGCGGGGATCAGCTCGGGCAGCGGCACGCCCGCCACCGTCGAGAGCCGGGCCAGCGGCACCATCGTATCGCCGTGGCCGCCCAGCACGAACGCCTGCACATCGCGCACAGAGACATTCACCTCCTGTGCGATAAAGGTGCGGAAGCGCGCGGTATCCAGCACACCTGCCATGCCCAGCACGCGCTGTTTGGGGAAGCCACTCACCTTATACGCCAGTTGCACCATCGCATCGAGTGGATTGGTCACGCAGATCAGGATCGCGTTGGGCGAGTGTTTCGCGACCTCCTGCACAACCTGTGTCACGATGCCCTGGTTGGTGCGGATGAGATCATCGCGGCTCATGCCGGGCTTGCGCGCGATGCCTGAGGTGACGACCACGATATCCGAGTTCGCCGTCTCGTCATAGCCGTTCGTGCCGATGACAAGCGAGTCGTAGCCCAGGACAGGGCCGGCCTCCAGAATATCGAGCGCCTTGCCCTGCGGCATATCCGGCACCACATCCATCAACACCACGTCGGCGTAGTCGCGCTCGGCGACGCGCTGGCCAAGCGTCGAGCCAACAAATCCGGCGCCGACGACGGTTACTTTGCTACGCATGATCGTTCCACCCTTCTTCTGCTGTCTTTCTACCTCGAAATCGCCCATCGCGCCCCAGTAAGCCATCCTGCCGCCGCGGCCGCTGAGCTGGTGGCATACCACAATGTATTCCGGGCGAATTGTACCAATCGGCGCGCGCTCGCGTCCAGTTGCGCCGGGGTGTGCCGCTTGCTACAATCGAACGCGACTGTCCGTAACAGTGGAATCGGTAATAACGAGAGAGGCGAGAGATGGCCAGCGAGTGGTACGATGATGTGCGACGCTTCACCGAGCGGCTGGTGCGCGTGAATAGCGTCAGTCCCGGCGCTGGCGAGATCGCGTGCGCCCAGGAGATCGTGGCGCTGCTCACCGAGGATGGCTACGACGACGCTTACACCGCCAGCGGCCTCGATCCCGTTGAAGGCGACCGCTACCAGCGGGTGAACGCCTACGCCTTTATCAAAGGCGCAAGCCCGCGCGCCATCGTCCTGCTGGGCCACTTCGATACTGTCGAGACGGGCGACTACGGACCCCTTGAAATGTGGGCGCGCGACCCGGACGAACTCTGGACGCGACGCGACGAGCTGGCGGCGTTCACGCCTGGGCTGGCGGACGACCTCGCCGCCTATCCCGACGACTGGATGCTGGGACGCGGCACGATCGATATGAAGTCGGGCGTCGCCGCCAATATCGCCATCATACGCCACCTCGCCGCGCGCAATCGCCAGCAGCCGTTGCCACTCTCGGTCGTCTTTCTGGCGACCCCTGACGAGGAGAACGAGTCGGCGGGCGTGTTGCAAGCTGTCCGCTTTCTGCTGCGGCTCCGCGAGGAGCACGGACTCGACTATCTCGGCGCGATCAACACCGACTACACCGCCGCCCGTTACAAAGGCGACACGCACCGCTATATCTACACCGGCACCGTCGGCAAGCTGCTGCCGAGCTTCCTGGCCATTGGCCGCGAGTCACACGTCGGCGAGCCATTCAGCGGAGTGGACGCCAACCTGCTGGCGGCGGAGCTAATCGGCGACCTCAGCATGAACCCCGACCTGTGCGACCACGTGCGCGGCCAGAGCACGCCGCCACCGGTCACGCTCCACGCCGCCGACCTCAAGGCGCATTACGACGTACAATTGCCGTTCGCCGCCCACTTATATCTCAATGTGCTGACGTTCTCAACCACGCCTGACCAACTTATCGAGACACTGCGCCAGCGGGCAGCAGCGGCGCTCAATCGGACACTCGCTCGCATCGACGCCGCCGAGCGCGCCTGGATCGCCGCGCAGGATGATGCGAGCTGGCAGCCACGCGCCACGCCGCGCACCGGAGACGTGCTGTCCTGGCAGGAGCTATGGGCAGGCTGTGTCGCGCATCTGGGCGAAGAAGCTGTCGCCGCGGCGCTGGATGACGCCTGGACGCGGCTGCCGGATAGCATAGATAGCCGCGAGCGCAGCATGCGCCAGGCGCACGCCCTCTGGACGTTGAGCGGACGCGAGGGGCCAGCCATGGTGCTCTACTACTCGCCGCCTTACTACCCGCATATCGCCGCCACGCCTTGCGAGCTTCATAACGCGGTCGCGCACATTGCCGCCACTCACCCTGACCTACAACTGAATGTGGAAGAGTTCTATCCCTTCATCTCCGACATGAGCTACCTACAACTCGATACCGCCGCCGACCTGACGGCGCTAACGGCCAACATGCCGGTCTGGCGCGCGGATGAAGCGGCGCCGCGCGCGGGCGACTACTCGCTGCCGCTCTCGCACATCGCGGCGCTGGGACTGCCGGTCGCCAACTTCGGGCCGTACGGCGCGGGCGCGCACCAGCGAGGCGAGCGGCTGCTGATGTCCTACTCCTTCGAGACATTGCCACAACTGCTCCTCGAAACCATCGAGCGGCTGGGGATATAGAGAACTGAAAGACCTGAATGGCTACATCTCTCTGACTCGAACACGCCGCAGGCTGAAGTCCTACGGCTAATCCCTGGCTATGAGTATCGACCGCGATCGGCAAGAGAAGACCGCACAATTGCGCTTAGCCGCGGCATTCATGCCGCGAACCTGGAGTATTTCTACCGTCGCCAGTCCACTCTCACTCACACCCGCGCACCATCCTCGCCGGGCAGAATGCGCAGCGACTCGATTTCCAGCCATTCGGGGCCAGTGGCAAGCGTATCAAAGCGAAACTGGCCGCGAGGCGTCGCGATGGCATACTGATTATCGATCCATGCGACGAAGCCCAGCGGGCGGGTCGGTGGATTAGCCACAGTCAGCGCCTCCATGCCATCTACGGCGAAGCGGGCGCGATCATGCCGCCAGTCGATAGTATAAGTGTGCCATTCACGCAGATCGGTTTCCAGCGCCGCCTCATGCGTCCCGCTCAGCCGCTGCACCCAGCGCGCCGCTGTCCGCTCCCGGCGGCTGAAACGCGCCCAGGCTACCGCCGCGGCCGTTGGCAGCGCCACCAGCGCGACACCAGGACGTTGCGCGTGGACAACCTGCGCCTTCCAGCCCCAGCCGACCGATCCAGGTACCAGCGCCATATTCGATGGTGGCGACGCCGCGAAGAACCAGATCGCCTCCGGCAGACGCAGGACCGCGCCCGTCAGCGAGAAGGGGTAGTTCCAGAGACCGAAGCCCGCTGTCCCCCGGAGCCACTGCTGATCTTCCAGCCGTTCCAGCGGCATGGCGCGCGCCGGATGGGCCGGGTGCGACGCCCGCGCGCGCACCTCCAGACGGAGCGGCGGACGCCAGGGAAAACGCGATGGCGGCAGCGTTCCGTAATCGTCGATCTGGGCATCGCTATAAACACCAGCATACGCGCCATCGGGCAGCGCGAGCCGCAGACCGGTCGGGCTGGTTTCGAGCGTGCCACCATTGGGAGTGGTGCGTGTCCACCGGGCTCCCAATCCCTCGCCGAAGCGCTCGCTCACACCTACCTCATCGCCGCTTTCCATGGAGCGCCCCCTCCTGCGCTATTGCGTGTCGACCAGCAACTGCCCTCCATGATACGCCGCAGCCGGACCGTACTGGAAGGCCGCATGCTCAATATCATGGCCTAGAGGACACTACGCGCTATTAACTACTTGACATGCGCAGGATACTAGACTTAACACACACTGACCCCGCCTGAGCACAGATGTCATTTCGAAGAAGAATTTGTCTGGCTGAGTTCAGGCATGGTGGCCATCTACGCCACGCACGAGGCGTACCTGCTGGATGGTTGCGCATGCTGATGCTCAAAACGAGCGGAGGAATGCGCATGAGCGCAATGCGGCATGCAATGACGCTAACGATTACGACCGAATCGCTGGCATTTGGCACATTTGTAGTGGATGACACACATCGAATTATCTCCTGGAATGAGAGCGCCGCACAAACACTTGGCCTTGATGCTGAAATGACGCTGGGGCGCACCTGTGAGGAAATGCTTGCCTTGCTCCACACCCAGGATGTGCCGGTGTGTCCTGAGGTCATCGATCCCCTTCAGAGCACTCAATCCGCTGACGTACGCTGGACCGATCCGCACGCCCTCCAGCGCCGCGATACACCCATGCGCGTTCGCGTCATCACCCAGCATGGCGCGCCGCGTTGGCTGGAGGTGAGCGCCCTTCACGCGCGCAAACTCGATGGTTCCGCCTGCGTCGTCCATATCTTCCGGGATGTGACCGATGACGCCGAGCGCCAGAAGCACAGCGCAGTCGCCGCCGACGCATTTCACCATCCCGGCAGCATTCTGCGCCTGCCAGTAGGGTTTGCGGAGAGTACGGAGATCGACGACACCCCGACCTTGACGGTGGAGCATCTCACGCCGCGCGAGCACGAGGTGCTGAAGTTGCTGGCGCAGGGCATGGCGACAGTCGAAATCGCAACTGCACTCGGCATTAGCCGGGTAACCGCGCGCAATCACGTCACACGTGTCATCGAAAAACTTGGGGTCAAGACCCGCCTGCAAGCGGTACTGGCAGCATCTCACCTTGGCCTGATTTAGCCTATATTTACAGTTCTCCGACCATTCATCAACCACTATCTCACCCCACCGACCTCCCATCCTGGCGAGGTTGCCGTGCGCTTCGTACCGGAGCCATGCCAGATTTCTGACCGATATCTATCCGCATGAGGCAAATACACAAATATAGTGAGTTCGCACCATGCTACACAGGCCACAGGTGAGGTAAACCTGAATATAGCAGCCGTGCGCGCCCATACGATCAACAGGCAGCGTGTTTGCCAAGCAGGCGGCATGACGTTTTCACCACCCCCCGGTGAAGCGAAAGGCCGGATGCTTTCGGGCACGCTTTTGCGTATATCGGGACATTATCGCGTCGGCGCATACCGCATGACCTGCGGAAATTTACGCTTGTGGAGGTGACCTGAGGCGTTCGGGTCACGACATGACGGCTACACACGCGCCCATCAGCTTGGGTGGTTTGAGTGCGTAGTCGTCAGCCCAGGAATCCCCAGGATACGGCCATACAGCCACGGGGAATGGTCAATTGCAATTGTCGCGAGTGACCTGCATGGCATCTCATCATGCGGGCCGCAGAGGAGCACGAAGATATGCGCAGATATCTGGGCGCACTGGTGACAGTACTTGTAGGGGCCGCCGTCGTGGTGGCGGTACTGTTGACCCTTATCAACACCGCCCGCATTCCGAAATTGATGGCGGCTTCAGATTCTGGCACCTACAATCTCGACGCGAAGAATCTCAAGCATGTGACGCTGAACATTCAGACCTTCCCACAAAGCCCGTATGAAGACCCCGACTGGATTGCGAAAAACTACCCTGACGGCATGGATCACGGCGTGCCGATTCCCCCGGCAGGCGACAATCAGGACTGGGTCACCTATTGGCCGACGACTACCTACCAAGTGCCTGCCCATTCAGTCGTCACGATCATTCTCGAGAATTACGACGGCAAATCGACGCTGCTCAATGACTTTTACAACAAGCCTCAGGGGACGCTGGACAACACCATCACAGTTGATGGCAAAACGATGTCCAGCATCAAGTCCGAAGATGCCTCGCACACCTTCACCATCCACTCGATCCCTAGCTCGGCGCAGGACTGGCTCTACGTCAGCGTGCCAATAACGGGCGTTGATGATAGCGCTGCACTTGACCCGGCTGGCTTGACGCCACTCAAGCCTGTCGTCACCGAGTTCTCCTTCGTCACGCAAGGCCCAGGCCATTACATCTGGCAGTGCTTCGATCCCTGCGGCTCTGGCTTCGATGGATTCGGCGGCCCGATGTCTACCAAAGGCTACATGTCCGGCACCATTGATGTCGTGTGATCACGTTGCCTGAGGCAGCTACAGTCGCTGAGTTCACAGCAAGCAGTAGAAGCAGTAGAGAGGCACGGTAGAGATATAACATGAACGAACCAAGACACTTGCTACGCGCCGCGATCATCTGGCTCATAGCCACGGTTGTGGGTCTGGCGGTCGCCTGGTTCATTGGCCCACAACTCGCCAGTTGGGGATCAATACCAGCCGTCGCGTCCAATCGCGCTTCGGATGTCGATCAGGTGCTGGGGCTGTTTACGCTCCTGTCGATTCCCGTCTTCATGATGGTGGTCGTCTTCGGCGGCTATGCCGCATTCGCTTTCCGTTCGCGGGGCCGCCCAGACAGCGATGGCCCGGGGACGCGCGGCCACATGCCACTCCAGGTCACCTGGGTGGTGATTTCGATTCTTCTTGTGGTGTTCCTTTTCGGCTATGGCCTGTACTTCTACAACCAGGTCCAGTCTGTTTCGGCGTCCGCACAAGACGCCCTCGTCGTCAAAGTCAACGGCGAGCAGTGGCTCTGGGACTACTATTACCCGCAATACGGCAATATCTCGTCGACAACGCTGGTGCTGCCCGTCAACCGACCGGTCCGCTTCGACATTACCTCGACCGACGTGCAGCATTCCTTCTGGATTCCAGCCTTCGCAGTCAAGCAGGACGCCGTTCCCGGTCAGACGACGCATATCAGCGCCACGCCGACAGAGATCGGCAACTATGAGGTGCGCTGCGCCGAGCTCTGCGGTGTCTATCACTCCTACATGGAGACACCTGTTCAGGTTGTCTCTTCCAATGATTTTGATTCCTGGGTCGCAACGATCCAGTCGGGCGAGTCGGCACGCATCTCCAGCCAGGGGAAACGCGCTGGCCTGGATGTCACAGGATGCCGACGCGCGCTCCGCTAGCATCCGGGAAGGGTGGGTTGCATAATGCGAAAACTCGTTCCCAGCTACTTTTCTGGGGCCGTCCTTGGCGCCATTGGCTACATCATCGGCAACAAATTTGTCACCGATTTCATCCAGAAGGGTGGCGTCGGTAACGATGTTGGCGGCATCAACTTCGACGAGCAGGCGCTGATCATCGGCTTCATCGGCCTGCTCCTCGGCTGGCTGATCGGCATCGGCGCGCTCAAGTATCCGTTCACCTGGCTGCTCGCGCGCAAAGATCCTGACCATGAAGAAGAGCTGCGTCTGGCCGGAAAAGACGGCGGCGTCATGCGCTACTTCCGCTTCACCACCGACCACAAAGTAGTGGGCATTCAGTATCTCGTCGTCACGATGATTATGCTGGCGCTGGGTGGCCTGGGAGCCATGCTCATCCGCACCGAGCTGATTACGCCAGGTGCGAAGGCATTCCCGACCGGCACCTACAACACCATCGTGACCATGCATGGCATGATCATGATTCTGGCGACGATCTCGTTCTTCATTGGCCCATTTGGCAACTTCATCGTGCCGCTCATGATCGGCGCGCGTGATATGGCCTTCCCTCGGCTGAATGCCCTGAGCATCGCGCTGCTGATTCCTGGTCTGGTCATCTTCCTGTTCACGCCTTTCCTTGGCCTCGTGCTCATGAACGGTCAGGGTGGCGGCGTGCAGACCGGCTGGACGCTCTACGCCCCGCTCGCGGATCAGACAGGCGTTGGCATGACCTCGCTCGCGGCGGGCGTCTTGCTCATCGGCGCCTCTTCGATCATAGGCGCGGTCAATGTCATCACCACTGTGCTGACGATGCGCACGCGCGGCATGACCTGGACCCGCCTGCCAATGACAGTCTGGGGCATCTTTGGCGCGGCGCTGCTTGCGGCCATCGGCACCAGCTCCTTCTCAGCCGACCTGGTGCTGATCCTGCTGGATCGCGCCTATAAGACCAGCTTCTTCTACTATCAAGTCGGTGGTGACGCGGCCGGCGCGGGCGGAGGTAACGCCTGGCTGGCACAGAACCTGTTCTGGTTCTTCGGCCACCCTGAGGTCTATCTGATCGTCTTGCCAGCCTTTGGCATCGTGATCGACATCCTTGTCGTCTTTGGCCGCAAACCGCTCTTTGGCTACAAGACCGCGGTGCTCGGCATCATGGGCGTCGTGGTGTTGAGCTTCCTCGTCTGGGCGCACCACGAGTTCGTCTCGGGCTGGGCGCCAGAGATTCGCCCCGTCTACATGGCGACCACTGAGATGATCTCCATCCCGACCGGGCTGGTCTTCCTGGTGGCGCTGGGCACGCTCTGGCGCGGACGCCTCTGGATGACGACGGCGATGCTCTTCGGCCTCTCGTTCATCTGGAACTTCCTGATCGGCGGCATCACGGGTGTCTTCCTCTCTGATGTGCCCGCCGATGTGCAGCTGCATGGTGGCATGTTCGTCACCGCGCACTTCCACTACACGATGGTGGGTGGCGCGCTGATGGGCTTCTTCGCCGCCGTCTACTTCTGGTTCCCGAAGATGACGGGCCGGATGATGGACGAGAAGTTGGGCAAGATTCACTTCTGGGGCACGCAGATCGGCTTCAACGTCGCCTTCCTGGCCATGCTCTACGCGGGCCTCCAGGGGATGCCGCGCCGTGTCGCCGACTATTCGCCAGTCTTCGCGGGCGCCAATTTCGTCACCAGCATCTTCGCATACCTCCTGGCGGCCTCGATTATCGTCTTCTTCTACAACGTGATCGCATCTTGGGTCGCGGGCGAGAAGGCGGTGGCCAACCCATGGGGCGCGAAGTCGCTCGAGTGGATGGTGCCGACCCCAGTGCCGCTCGAAAACTTTGAGGAAATGCCTGTCGTCGCCAGCGGCCCGTACAACTACGGCGAGCCGGTTGGCAGCGGCAAAGATATACCAGCAGCCGGAGGAGGATCAGCCGGGCAGGCAGTGGGCTAACATTCTGCCGCTGACGCGCCTGGCTTAGACCGATACCGCCACCCGCCAGCGCCCTCCACCACACGCGAGAGCGCTGGCAGAATACCTCACAGGGAGACGTTGATGGCTAGTTCGATTCCTGCCTCCGGACACGCCGCATCACACGATGACGGCGTCGACCACGACCTGAAGCTGCGGCGGGGCATGCTCTTTTACGTGCTCACCGACGTGTTGTTCGTCATCTTTCTGCTGGCGACGTATATCTGGCTACGCGCCTACCATGCTCCGGGCTGGTTCCCCGATGGGACAAAGCTGCCAGATAAGCAAAATGTCTACATCCTGACTGGCCTGTGCGTGCTGAGTGCGGTCTTCTTTTTCATTGGGTTCATCGGGCTTCGCAACGGCAGCACGACAACGCTGACTGTTGGCGTGGCCATCGCGACGTTGCTCATCATCGCCGCGCTCGTCGGGCAGATCATTTTCATGGGACATCTGCCCTTCACGACGGGCGATGGCTCGTTTGCCAGTGACTACATCATGCTCTCTGGCTATCACGTCTATCACCTGCTGCTTGGCACATTCCTCGGCATTGGCGTGACCATTCGCGCGATTCGCGGACGCTATAGCAGCGACCGGACGGCAGGGCTAGCGCCATCAGCTACTACTGGTACTGGATGGCGCTGACCCCAGTGCTGATTACGGTGATGATGATCGTGTTGCAACCGAACGGATAACGTTCTCTCCCAGGCCCCTTCCCGGCGCCGGGAAGGGGCTAGCTAAGTGGAGGAATGGAAATGTGGAGCGTCCTGGCCGACTGGACCCTGGAGCCAACCGTGATCGCCGGACTGGTGATAGCGGCGCTGCTCTATGGGCGAGGGGTGATTTACTCACGCCAGCACGGCCAGACGACCCGACTGCACTGGTGGCATGTCCTGGCTTTCTACGGCGGCCTGCTGGTCATCTTCATCGCGCTCGAATCCGCGCTCGACGATTATGCCGAACAGTTGCTCTGGTCGCACATGATCCAGCACGAGCTACTGATGATGGTCGCGCCACCGCTGTTGTTATTGGGCATGCCCACGCTCCCGATCTGGCGAGCAGTGCCGCTTGACCGCACGCGCGCATTCGCTCCAGTGGCTGATGCGCGGCGGAGCACCCGGCGTCACGATACACATGATAGGCCGCTGTCTTCAGCGCGCCAGCTACCTGCATGGGCATCTTCATCGTCATCATCTATATCTGGCATCTGCCCGCGCTCTACGACGCCGCACTGGGCAATGACTACCATTCACGCATTCCAGCATCTGTGTTTTATCTGGGCCGGGACTATTCTTCTGGTCACAGGTGATTCCCTGGCGTCCCGGCAGGCCCCGCCTCAGCTATCCGCGACGGGCGGCCTATCTCGTCCTGGGAGGGCTGGCCAGCAATTTCCTCGATACCGTCTTCATGTTCTCGACCGGAGTGATCTATCCCTATTACGCTGCGCTGCCGCGCGCGCCGGGCGCAATCACCGTTCTGGAAGACCAGCACATCGCTGGCGCGCTCATGAGCGTCTCTGGAACGGTGATCATCACCGTCATGGTGATGGTGATGCTTGGGCTGTGGCTCCAGGCAACGGAGCGTCTCAGCGATACGCCCATCCGTCCGCGCCCAGTGCGCGGTTGACGGCGAGCCGCATCAACATGACGACTCCAACACGACAGCGACTCGGATTCAGATGATGAAAGGTCTGCGGTATGCAGAACGTAACGAGCGCGCAGAGTATCTTCGCTGCGCGCCAGCATAGACGCGTATGTGGGGCTGATGAAGCCGCATGTGACGGTGTTGCTGCTGGGGACGACGCTGGCGGCGATGGCAGTGGCGGGGCATGCCCAGCCTGCCGGTGGTGCTGGCGACCCTGCTCGGGGGCGCGTGGCCGCCGGGAGCGCCAACGCCATCAACTGCTACTGGGACCGTGACATCGACCAGGTGATGAGCCGGACCCGCAGCCGCGCGCTGCCCAGCCACAAAGTCGGCGAGAAGCAGGCGCTCTTCTTTGGGCTCGCCTGGGCGTCGCCTCCTTCGTGCTCTTGAGCCTGGTGGTCAATCTCTTGCGGCGCTGCTGGCGCTCAGCGCGATTCTCTTCTATGTGGGGGTCTACACGATGTGGCTCAAGCGGACGACGCCGCAGAACATCGTGATCGGGGGAGCGGCGGGCGCCGTGCCGGTGCTGGTTGGCTGGGCCGCTTCCACAGGACGGGTGGGACTGCCAGCATTGTGCATGTTTTTGATCATCTTCTTGTGGACGCCGCCGCATTTTTGGGCGCTCTCGTTGGTGTTGCGCAAGGATTACGAGCGGGCAGGCGTGCCCATGCTGCCCGTGGTGCGCGGCGACGCCGAGACGCGCAAGCAGATCGTGTTCTACATGGTGGCGCTGCTGCTTGGCTCGCTGACGCTGGTTGCCATCGGGACGCTGGGGTGGTTCTATCTGGCGGTGGCGTTGCTTTCTGGCGGGGCGCTGCTCTACTATGCTATACGTCTGATGCGTTCCCGCTCATTGGCCGACGCGCGCGCATTCTTCTGGTTCTCGAACTACTATCTGGCGCTGCTCTTTGCCGCGATGGTGATTGATCATCTCTGGCATTGATCGTGTGGTTATTGAAAGCGCGCTGGCCGATTGTACCAAGGCGAATAACCCATGTTGCAGAACATCCGTGCGGTGATGATGCCGAACGGCAAGCCCAGTTTTCGTGGCTTCGTCATTACCGCACTGGTTCCGGCAATTCTGGTGACTGTGCTGGTGATTCGCATCATTCAGGCGAATAGCCTGGTGACGAGCAAGCCAGCGGGGGTCACCAACCCGAACGCCGCGCCCGACTTCACCGTCAGCATCTGGAACGGCGCGGCTGGCCAGGGCATTCATCTGGCGGCGCTCCATGGCAAGCCCGTCGTGCTCAACTTCTGGGCGTCATGGTGCGAGCCGTGCCAGTCCGAGGCGCCGATACTCTCAGCGGCGGCCAAAACCTACGCCGCGCAGGGTGTCGTCTTCATCGGTATCGCCTATCAGACGCCAGTGAAGGACGGGCAGGCGTTCATTAAGCAGCACGGCATCAGCTATCCGTGCGGCCCCGACCCCGAAGGCGATATCGTCACCAACTTTGGCATCACCGGGATACCCCAGACGCTCCTGATTGACCGCTCTGGCATCATTGTGAGACGCTTCCCCGGCCAGATTACCGCCGCCACCTTCGACCCCGCTATGCAGGCGCTGGTGAAGGGCCAGCCACAGCCTACCACAACGCCCTCGCCGATAGCCTCGCCAACAGCGCTCCCATCCTGACATAGTATGCTGTACGCCCCGCAAGATCACCGCACGGGTCTGGCCCTGAGCGCTTCCTGAAGGCGCTGTAGCACATCGATATATGCAAAGCTCAGTGGAGTAGTCGTGTCGATTTCGATGACGTGATGGCCAATGGCAAGCGGCGCTAGCTGGCCGCCCAGAAGTCGCGCTTCGTTGTGTTCGAGCCACTCCCGGTCCAAGTGGCCACGGTGGCGCTCGCCAGAGGCCATGCGCTCCAGGAAGCGCTGCATCAGCACCTGCCCATCCGCCCAGCAGAGAATCTCAAGCGGCTCAAAATCGTGGCGCTCTCGCAGACGGAGCAGCTCGGCGCGCCGCATGTCGCGGCGGCCAAAGAAGCCCTCGACGATCACCGGATGGCCCGCCGCCAGCACCGCCCCCGCTACCTCGTAGAGCAGCGCGTAGGCCGCGGCGCCCAACGTTGATGGCGGCCCAGCAGTGGATCCCTCCAGCGCATCGTAGAGCGTTTCATACAGCCCATCGCGCGAGAAGACCGGCAGCTTCACATCGACTGCAAGCCGCCGCGCCAGGGTCGTCTTGCCAGTTCCAGGCAGCCCATTGATGATGATGAGCAGCGGCGTACCGGTCATGATGCACGCACCCTTCTCACGGAGAAGAGAAAGCCTCCCCAGCGTGTGGAGAGGCTCACGCGATATGCTACGCCGATTACTAGCCAGCGGGGTTAGTCGGAGGCTGCTCACCTGATGCGCTCGTCGATGGCGGCGTACTGGCAGGCGGGACACTCCGTGCTGGTGGAGGTGTCTGTGTCGGCGCGCTGGCGGGCGGTGGCAGCGGCCCGGAATCGCTCGTGCTCGCCTCGGTTGACTCGGGTAGACGACGGCCATCCTGCTCAGGCGGATAGCCCATGCGCCCCCGATAGTAGTCCGCGCGCACCTGATAGCGTTGCGCGCGCCGCTCATTCCGGGCGCGATGGCGGTCATTATTGCCCCACCAGCCGCCAAAGATACCGAACAGTGGGAAGATCAACCACCAGCCCTGACCACTTGTGAATACCATGATCGCCACAAAGATAGCGACTGTCGCCAGGATGCCTGTGATAGCCACCGCTGGATGCGTCCCGGCCACCACCCCGCCAGATTGCTGTTGCGGAACCACAGCGTTACCATTGCCCTGTACCTCCGCCTTGGCTCGTTGTTCAGACGCGCGCCTTTCCGCATAGGAGTCGACCAGCGATTCATCCATTTCAGGCGAGAGATCGCGCCCCGCGGCGATCATCGCCCGCAGCTCAGCGCGTTCGTCATCACTCATCTGTGGCTTTTCCGGTGTGTTTGCCATATCCTCTGCTCCTCGGGCCGAGCGCCGATAGCTTCGCGACGGGGCTATAAATCCGTTCTCGCTTCATAGTATACGTCCAGCGGGCGACAAAGTGATGTGACGAAAGGAATGTCTCGTCTATGACTTTTGTCGTATCTCGATATATCGAATATATACTATACGACCTTATTCCGCCAATGGAAATATCTCCCCACTTGCCGGGTGATACCTTCCCCTGCTAGACTGGCGACACATGCCTTCATTTGGAGGGTACACGGTTCGCGTATGCCAACGATAGTGAAGTGATATCTGCCATGAGTTCAATTCCCCCCACCGGCCAGCCCGTTCCTGTAGCGCCAGCGACCCCCGCCCCTGTGACCCACGGCGCGCCGGCTCGTCGGCGGCGCTCAGTTGGCCGCATTGTGTTTCGCGTGCTGCTCGGCATCGCGATCGCCGTCGTGATAGTAGCCGCGCTCGCCGGAACCACGTCAGTCTGGTTCGTCCAGCGGACGTTGCCGCAGACAACCGGAACTCTGAAGGTCAAAGGGCTGGACAGCACGGTTTCGGTGCTTCGCGATTCGTGGGGGGTTCCACATATCACTGGCGACGATGTGCATGATGTCGCCTTTGCCGAAGGCTACGTCACAGCGCAGGACCGGCTCTTCCAGATGGAGTTCAACCGGCGGGTCGCGCAGGGACGGCTGGCCGAGATGTTCGGCGCGGGCGAGGATAACAGCATCCTCGATACCGACATCCTGCTGCGCACGCTTGACCTGTATGGCGCCGCTCGCTTCGAGGAGGCGAATCTCGACGCGCGCACGCTGGAGATGCTGACCGCATACTCGGATGGCGTCAATGCTTTCCTGGACAGCCACCAGAATAGTCTGCCGCTGGAGTTCACCATCCTTGGCATCACGCCGCAGAAATGGACCCCACTGGATAGTCTGGCCTATGGGCGCGTGGTGGCGCTCTCGCTCGATAGCACCTGGGGCACAAAGTATTCGCGCGCGATGGTCACCAACAAGGCTGGCCCGCTCATCGCGTCGGCGCTCTTCCCAGAGTATCCGTCAGCCAACCCAACGTTATTCGCCAGCCCCGGCACCGCCGCGCCGCCTCAGGAGTCCGGCGCGAGCAGCAAGACACCTTCGCCTGTGGCGGATGAAGAGACCGTAGCGCTCTCGCCCGACCTGCTCAAAGGGACGGCGTTCCTGCGCCAGATTCTCGGCGATGTCCGTGACGCGCTTGGCAGCAACGACTGGGTGGTGGACGGTACCCATACCACCACCGGCAAACCGCTGCTGGCGAACGACCCTCATCTGGGTATTAACATGCCATCTGTCTGGTATGAGGTCGCGCTGCGCGGTGGCGGGCTGGACGAGATCGGCTTCACCTTCCCCGGCGAGCCGGGCATTGTCATTGGCCACAACGACTATATCGCCTGGGGCGTGACCAATGTCGGCGCGGACAACACCGATCTCTATCTCGAAACCCTCGACCCAACGAGCCATCCCGGCCAGTACCTCTATGACCGCTCGTGGGAACCCTTGCAGACACGGCAGCAGGTCATCCACATCCGGGGCGGCGGCAGCAAGACCATCACCATCAGCAGCACTATCCACGGACCGATCATCAACAGCGGACTCGACGACCTGAAGAAGTACCCGCCTGTCGCGCTGAAGTGGACGGCGCTCCAGCCCAACTACAGCTTCCGGGGATTCTTCCAACTCAACTTCGCGCGCAACTGGTCTGAGTTTCTCGACGCATTAGCGAATATCTCGATCAGCCAGAACTTCGTCTATGCCGACATCTATGGCAACATCGGCTATCGCATGTCGGGCGTGCTGCCGATTCGCTCAGCGGATAACGGGCTGCTGCCGGTCTCTGGCAGCACCTCGAATCATGAGTGGCAGGGCGTCGTCCCGCAGAACGAGATGCCGGCGCTCTACAATCCCGATACACACCTGATCGCGACCGCCAACAACCGTATCGTACCCAGCGACTATCCGGTCTACGTCACCAACGACTGGGACTGCGGCTATCGCGCGCGGCGCATCGACGACCTGCTCACAAGCAAAGACAAACTGAGTGTGGGTGACATCGAGCAGATTCAGAATGATGTCTACTCCATCCCCGCCAGCCAGCTCGTGCCCGCGTTCATCCAGGCGGGCCAGGCGGCGGGCGGTGACGCGGCGAAGGCGGCGGATCTGCTGCAAAACTGGGACTTCACGATGACTCGCGATAGCACCGCAGCGGCGATCTACGAGGTGGCGGCGGGCATGTTGCTGCGCGAGACCGTCGAGCCGTTGCTCGGCAAAGACCTCTACGGAATCTTCCAGAGCAACGCCACGCCAAGCTGTCTCTTCACGACGCTGGTGAACAGCCTGAGCAATCCGGCGCCGCTCTTTGCCAGCAGCCAGGCGCGTGATACCGCGATTGGCAAGGCGCTGGCCGACACGGTGCACACACTGCGCGCGCAGTTTGGCGACGACACCAGCAAGTGGCAGTGGGGCGCGCTGCATACCGCCCACTTCGAGCATCCGCTGGCAACCGTCAGCCCGCTCAATCTGATCTTCGACGTAGCGCCCGTAGCGCGCCCCGGCGACAGCACGACCATCGACGTCGGCGGCGACGGTCGCTTCAGCGACGACCCGGCGAACTATAACCAGCGCTCGGTTCCCTCGATGCGCCAGATTATCGACCTCTCGAACTTCGATAACTCGGTCTGGGTGACGACGACCGGTGAGTCGGGCCAGCCATTCTCGGCGCACTATAGCAATCTCGTGCCGCTGTGGGACCAGGGCCGCTATCAGCAGATGCTGTTTACGGCTTCGGCCATCGCGAAAGACAACCAGGCCCTGCTCATCATGCAACCGGAGAAGTAGGAGCACGTCTTTCCCCATCCTCTCCCGTGTCTGGGAGAGGAGAGACTGGCAGAGACCAGGGGATCATCATGCTAAGCGAAAGGCTGGTCCGTACCCATTCCGACCGCGTCCGCGCGGGGTTGCGAAGGCGTGGGTCGGCGTCCGAGACGCTGGATGCGCTAGAGCGTTGGCTCTCGCTGGACGACGAGCGGCGAACGCTGGCAAGCGAGCACGATGCGCTGGCGGTGACAGGCAGTGAGCCCTCGGCGCTCAAGAATATACGGGCGCGACTGAAGGCGCTCGAAGATGAGCAGCGTAGCCTGCTGGCGCGCATCCCCAACCTGCCGCGCGATGACGTTCCCGACGGCCATGACACATCCGACAACGTCGAGCTACGGCGCTGGGGAACGCCGCCGATCTTCAATTTCACGCCAAAGCGCCACGACGAGCTAGCCTCCGCGCTGGGCATTCTCGATCTGCCACGGGCTACGAAGCTGGCTGGGCCGCGCTTCCCGCTGCTCGTGGGCGACGGCGCGCGGCTACTACGGGCGCTGGCGACACTATTCCTCGACATGCATCACGCGCGTGGCTATATCGAGGTTGCCCCGCCACACCTGCTCCGTACGACCATCCTGGAGGGCACCGGCCATCTACCGCGCTTCGCCGACGACCTCTATCAGTTCCCGATGGATGCGCTGGCGCTCAGCCCGACGGCGGAGACACAACTGGTGGCGCTCCACGCCGATGAGACGCTAGCCGACGAGGCGCTGCCGCTGGCCTACACCGCATGTACACCCGCATTCCGACGCGAGGCTGGCTCGGCTGGCGCGCGAGAACGCGGACTAATTCGCCAGCACCAGTTCGACAAGGTGGAACTGGTGCGCATCGCGACGCCCGAGTCGGCGGATGCCGCCTTTACGACGCTGCTGACTGACGCGGAAGAAACGCTGCGGCGATTGGCGTTGCCGTACCGAGTGGTTGCCCTCTGCGCGGGCGAGCTGCCCTTCGCGGCGGAACGGACGATTGACCTGGAGGTGTGGATGCCGGGCGAGGGCCGCTACGTGGAAATCTCGTCGGTGAGCGACTGCGGCACATTTCAGGCGCGCGGGCTGCATCTGCGCTGCCGTCCGAAAGGCGGCGGGCGGCCACGCTATCCACACACGCTCAATGGCTCGGCGCTGGCGCTGGGACGCACGCTGACGGCGGTGCTGGAGAACGGGCAACGCGCCGACGGCTCGGTGGCGCTCCCATCTGCGCTACACACCTACATAGGCAAGGACTCTCTATCTCTGTGAGGTGACAGTAAGGTTAGCTCCCGGATACAGCACCAGGATCAGTGACCTCAACTTCCAGGTATTCCGCGACCTCGGCGGGGTCGGTCACGGGGATATCCTCGCCGTCTTGCCGCACACCTTCAAGATGGAACGCGATAGCCTCTCGGATATGCTCGCGGGTCTCCCCGAGCGTTGCCCCCAGTAGATACACAGCCAGGCAGATCAGGCACGTATGCGCTGTAGGTATGTTCGCCTTGTTCATAGACCACTAGAAAACGGTACCGCATAATGATTCGCCCTTCCGCGCGATTTGGGATACCTCGCACACAATGCCATTCTACTCAATTGCCGCAATGTGAGAAGTCCAACCCAATACTCCGCACAGCAGCCGACCACGCCAGGGCGGGGAGGAATGGCCCATTCGCTTGCCATATTCGCAGCGCTCAGGCAGGATAGACCCCTATGCGCGAGCAGACGACGCGCAGGAGCGAGAGAGAGGCGCATGAAGGACCAACAACGGAAACGAGTGGGCGATGCGCTACCTCATGGGCTGAGGCGCATGCGCAGCTGGATACGGCAGCAGAGGAAGAACAAGAGCAGGCTCCGCGCCTGGATGAGCTGGTCACTGCTGGTGATAGTTATCGCTGGTGGTCTATTCGCCATTTCCTCGACCCACCTGGCAAACATACAGACTGCGATCAGCGGCATCACACAGCCACCAGTGGGGCAAGCCGTTTCGAGCGGATCCACACCCGGAAGCGACACACTCGCGCCGATGGCGTTGACGCAATACGTCAATCCCCTTGTCGGCAGCGACTGGGCTGGGCGCAGCTTCGGCTATGGTGGCAGCGGAGGCCAGACATTCCCCGGTGCGACACTGCCCTTTGGCATGGCGCAATTTAGCCCCGACTCTGGGCCGACACCCTCCTGGGCGCTCGACCCCAGCGGCTACACCTATAGCGACCATCGCATCGAGCGTTTCAGCATGACCCACATCGACGGCGCGGGCTGCAACGTCTCTGGTGATATTCCGTTCATGCCGACCACCGCAGCGCTCGTCTCCGCGCCACCAGCCAGCGGCGAGCGCTACAGCGCAACCTTTAGCCACAGCCAGGAGACCGCGGAGCCGGGGTATTACAGCGTCCTGCTGGGCAATGGGATCAACGTCGAGTTGACGACCACCTTACGTAGTGGCTTCGCGCGCATCCAGTATCCACAGGGCCAGCGGCAGACGCTGCTCATCGAGACCGGCACTGATATCCAGACCGTCTACGATGCCCAGGCGCAGGTTGTCGGCCCGAACGAGGTGGCTGGCTGGATCAGGGGCGGGCATTTCTGCAATGTGCTCTCGTCCACCTATACTATCTACTTCGTGGCGCAATTCAGCCGACCGGTGAGCGCATTCGGCGCCTGGCACGGCACGGTGACGCCCGGAGCGCATCAGGCGCGTGGATCGCAGAGCGGGCTATATCTGGACTTTCCGCCCTCGTCCGGGAGCGAGCTACTTCTCAAAGTCGGGCTGTCGTATGTGAGCGTCGCGAACGCGCGGGCCAATCTGGCGGCGGAGAATCCCGGCTGGGACTTCGATGCGGTGCGCGCCTCCGCGCACGGCGCCTGGAACACGATGCTGAACCAGATTCAGGCCTCGGGCGGCGCATCAGCCGACATGCGCACCTTCTACACCGCGCTCTACCACGCGCTGCTCCAGCCCAACACCTTCAGCGATGTCAACGGCCAGTATCGCGGCTTCGACCAGCGTATCCACACGGATACCAGCCATACGCACTACGCCAACTTCTCAGGCTGGGACATCTACCGTACCCAGATACCGTTGATCGCGATGATTGCGCCGAAACAGGTGAGTGACATGATGCAGTCGCTCATAGTGGACGCGCAGGAGGGCGGTGGGCTGCCGCGATGGTCGCTGGCGAACATAGACACTGGCCTGATGGTGGGCGATCCCGCCGCGCCGATTCTCGCCGAGGGGCTGGCATTTGGAGCCGATTCCTTCGATACGGAGGCGGCGCTGGACGCGCTGGTACGAGGCGCCACTCGTCCCGACGTTGGGGCGCCTGGGGTGCAGGAGCGTCCTGGTCTTGCGCAATATCTGCGCATGGGCTACGTCCCACTGGGCGCGAACGTCAGCGCGCCGACCGCGACATCGCTCGAATACTATACCGCCGACTACGCGATTGCCTGCTTCGCCGCGCGCATCGGCGATACCGCCACCGCGCAAACATTTGCCGCCAGGGCTTCGAAGTGGTCGCGCCTCTTCGATCCCGCCACCGGTTTCATTCAGCCGCGCACGGACGACGGCGCATTCGTGGGCAACGGCGCGACGATGGACGGCTTCATCGAGGGCACCGCCAGCCAGTACACCTGGATGATCCCCTTCGACGCTGGCGGCCTCATCGCACGGATGGGTGGGCGCGCGCATGCCGAGCAGCGTCTGGATGCTTTTCTCGCGAAGATCAATGTCGGGCCGCGCGAGACTCAGGCATGGATGGGCAATGAGGTATCGTTCGGCGCCCCATGGCTCTATGACTACGTTGGAGCGCCCTGGAAGACACAGGCGGCGGTGCGGCGCATCATGAACGCACTCTTCAACAACTCGTCCACCGGCCTGCCAGGCAACGACGACCTGGGCACGATGTCCTCATGGTATGTCTGGGCCGCGCTGGGACTCTATCCGCTGATACCGGGGCGCGCTGGCTTTGTGCTGGGCAGCCCGCTCTTCCCGCTGGTGACGCTGACGCTCGGCGGCCATCGTGTCAGCATCGTCGCGAATGGGGCCGGTCAGAAAGCCCCGTACGTCCAGCAAATGCTCGTCGATGGCTCGTCCTATAGCTCGAAGTGGCTGCCGCTTTCAACGCTCACCGACGCCAATCTGCTGACCTACACGATGGCGTCAACGCCGAATCGCGCCTGGGGCAGCGCTCCGGCTGATGCGCCACCATCGCTCTCGCTGGAAGACTGGAAGAACGCCCCGCCAAATGACGGTAATATAGAGGTTCGCGATTGTCGCCGTGGCGACGGTTCCTGTCGCTCATAGCCAGTCTATGAGGGCCGACCCAGACAATCCCTCATAGAGTGCAGTTGATCGAGATGGTCTGGGGTGAATTCGCCGCTCCCGGAGCTGTGATCGTAACACGGCCGCTCACCGAGATGCTGCTGACCGTCACCGTCTGCTTCTGCCCGCTATCCAGCGAGCCAGTTTGCGGCGAGATTTTGTATGCCTTCTGCGACGCGGTCGCGCTCCAGGACATGACGCCATCACCTTCGTTGGTTACCGAAAATTGCACGGTCTTGGGCAGGACACTACACAGCAGGCCACTGAACGAGGTAGGCGAAACAGTCAACGCTGGCTGGCCGGGCGCTGGCGTGACGGTCGCGGTAACGGTCGCGTCGGGTGTAGGTGTGCCCGAGATGGGGGTACCAGAACCAGCTGTGCCAGCAGGCGGCGATCCAGTTGGCGAGGCGAGCGGTCCAGACTGCGCGCCCGCAGTCGAAGTAGCCGATGTAGCCAGTGAAGCGGATAGCGTGTCAGTCGCCTGTGGGCCGCCAATGCCCACGGCAGGCAGCCCTGGCAGGTGAACCTTGCCGCCAGTGGCATTGCTCAGCAGAATATCGGAACCACCGACGAGCAGCAGCGCCAGGCCAATCAGCGCCAGCATTATCGGCAGCTTTCGCGAGATGCGGCGCGGCGGCGCAATATGCGTGCGCGTACCGGTATAACCATGTTCAGGCAACGTTGGATGTGACGAGAGGCTTAGCGCGTCCGCGCCAGCCTGTGGCTGCCGTGTCGGCTCACCGGAGACGTCCATCGCGTTGGGAAATGTGATATCGCCTGTCTGGTTGATAGGCATGCCACATGATGGACATGTCCTGCCAACAAGCAGCGCGGGATCGAACGTCGCTCCACAGTTGCCGCAGTAGCGCATCGGCTGTTTTCCGCTCCTGACCGCATACCGCCGCGTCCGATGCGAGCGAATCCTGCCACGTCCTGTGTGTTCGCGTTACGTTCAGGGTAACAAGTCGTGTCAAGCGATCAGCAGCCGCGCCACTGTTTGTCATTCCTTCGGCTGCATCAGCGGCACATTTTGGAGGCGCACCTGCCCCTGCGCGACGGCCTTCCCGTCCTCGCGCCGTGTGATGGTGACGCGCCAGAGCTGCTGCGTGCGTCCCTGGATGACCGGCTCGGCGACGATATCGACCGTACCCTCGCGCATCGCCCGCAGGAAATCGGTCGAGTTGTTGACGCCAACGGCAAACTGCCCCTGCTCGAAGACCGCCGTCGACGCGCCGACGCTGGCAACGCTCTCGATGGCGGTGGTATAGACGCCGCCATGGACGACGCCCCACGGCGTGAGATGCCGCGTGCCCAGGTCAATATGCGCCGTCACCCGCGTCCCGCTGATCTCGTCGAGCACGAGGCCATGGTTCTGGAGCCACGCCCCCGCAGGTGGCAGGCTTGCGAACGCGGGAAAAGCCTGCGGTGTGCCCCTGGTCGTGTCCTGGTCAGTCATCAAGGCCTCGCTTTCTCATATCTGAGCGTGTGGACAGAGATTATCCCTCGATGGCGTAGCGCACCGTGACGCGGCGAGAATTGCCAGGGCGCGCCACCTCGACAAAGCCCGCGGCGCGAAAGACCTCGCTCAGCCCCATGTAGGCGGCAGAGTTCGATGGCGGCTTCATTCCCGGCTCATTGAGTGTGGGATACGCTTCGAGCATCGTGCCGCCCTGGCCGCGTACGTGCTCAATCGCGGCGTTGACCAGCGCCGTGCTTACTCCGCGCTTGCGCCAGCCGGGTGCCACATAGAAGCAGGTGATGGACCAGACGGGCTGGTCGTCGATGCGCTTGCGGGTGGTGGACCGTTCGAGCGCGGCGTAGACCTCACGCGGCGCGACGGCACACCAGCCCACTGGCTTCCCATCGGTGTACGCGAGCAGGCCAGGGACTTCTCCGCTAGCGACCACCTCGTGAATCGCCGCCTTGTTTTCGGCGCCACCATTCCGGCACTGCTCGGCGAACTGTGAGCGGGTGATGCGCCAGAACATGCACCAGCAGCCGCTATACGCGCCGCTTGGGCCAAAGAGCGTCTCCAGGTCTTCCCAGCGGTCCGCGGTCAGCGGGTGAATCTCGAAGGCGCGGGCGGACGGCATTGGTCATCCTTTCGGAGGTAGGATGTGGGGAGATGTGATTATCTCTACCATTCCACGGGCGCCCACCTAGCTCGGAAGCACCTCGTAGAACTCGACGCCACCACCCTCCGCTCCGCTGCCACCGGTACGCGCATGGCCCGCCGCAAACTCCGGGACTGCTGGCCCAGCGCTCGAAGTCTTCGCGTGTCTCCCAGCGCGTCATCACGATGTATTTGCCCGGCGTGTCGCCCGCGCGCAAGACCTCCAGCCCGCGAAAGCCCGGCATCGCGTCCACCTTGCCCGCGCGCTGCTGCCAGCTTCGCTCGAATGACTCCATCGCCTGAGGCGGCACCGTGACATGGAACATGCTTACGATCATCTTCTTTGCTCCTTCACCCTATTCTTCGTCGCCGCGCCAACGCATCTCTGAGGGCAACGCCTCTTCGATGCCAAGGACGGCCAGGCAGCGGCGCACAATACAGTCAACGATCTCGTCCGCCGTCTGGGGGCGCAGATAGAACTGCGGCATCGGCGGCACAATGCGCACGCCCAACCGCGCCAGCTTGAGCATATTCTCCAGGTGGATCGCCGAGAGCGGCGCCTCACGCGGGACCAGCGCCAGCGGCCGTCCCTCTTTGATCACCACGTCGGCGGCGCGTTCCAGCAGGTTGGACGAGAGGCCCTGCGCGATGGCCGAGACGGTACGCATCGAGCAGGGGATGACGAGCATCCCGGCGGTGAGGAAACTGCCGCTGGACATGGGCGCGCGAAAGTCATCTGGGTTGAAGACACGCGCGCCAAAACGCCGCTTCCAGTCGGCCAGATCGTCGTTGAATGGGTGGCCAATCTCGTCGGGCCAGACCTGGCGGCACGCCGGAGTATAGGTGATGTGCATTGGAATGCCCAGCTCACCCAGCACCTCGATGGCGCGGCAGGCCATTACCACACCGCTCGCGCCGGTTATGCCGACGATCAGCGGCGGGCGCGTGGACCCCGGCCGTTCCGACTTCGCTGCCATCGCACTATCCCTCGCCACATACGCATAGATGATAGAAATGCTGCCTGACGGAAATCACTCTCTTGGCCGAGGTTCCCCTCCCCGCGTCGGGGAGGGGGCAGGGGGAGAGGTCCGCCTGCCTCAAACTCTACCGCATCGCGCGCCCGCATGCCAGCCATCGTAGCGGCGTACCTTTCGCCCGCGTCGTTGTCGCATGCCGCCGCCGACGACTATACTGCGACGGAACCACCCATGCCAGGAGGAGCGCAACCCGCATGAACGACCGCCCGACCGCAACAATCGCACCCGCGCGCTGGAATACGCCGCGATGGCTGCCGCTGGCGCTAGGCGTAGCGGCAGGCGTCCTCCTCGTCATCCTCGGGGATCGCGATCATCTCGCGTCTGACCGCGACATCCACGGACAGCCCCTCGGTCGCGCCGGTCGCGCAGCAGATTTGCAGCGACCTCACCACCCAGCAATACGATGACCTCTATGGGCTGCTCTCGACCTCTGAACAAGCAGTCGGCACGCGCGATCAGTTCGTCGCCAGCCAGCGCCAGCTTGATGCGCAGCTCGGCACGGCGCATGAATGCAGTTACACCGTCGCGGGGCAGGACGCCAGCAGCGCGACGCTCACCCTCACGCTCGCGCGCGGCACGGTGATGGCGACTCAAGCCCAGGTGAGGCTCACGCTGGAGCAAAATCACTGGCGCATCGCGGACTACGACTCGTCACTAGTCGTCATACCTGGCCACCCGGCCTAGTTCAGCCCAGTGGGGTCACTGTCGAACGGTGGATAACTGGTATCGTTGCCGTCGTCGCTCTGGCGCTCCAGCGTCTCGATCTCGGCGCGCAAGCCGTGGAGTCCGGCGGTGAGTCTGGCCGAAATCGACGTGATTTCCAGCATCCGCTGCTTCTGGTCGTCATCACAGCCGAGACAGGTGGCGATGAGGTAGGAGAGGTCGGCGGCATCCTCAGGCACCGCGATGGTGCGCTCCTCGCTGCCGAGCAGTGTCAGCACCGCGCGCAGGTAGACTCCCAGCGCCTCATGAGCCTCCGCCGCCAGATAGGCCTGCTCGCGCGTATCGGCGTCGGGCACATCATCCAGTGGCTCGACCCGGCCCGTCAGATAAAGCGGGTTGCCGCGCGACTCCTCGACGATGCGAAAGCGCTGCGTGCCAATGGTGAGCAAGTTATAACGGCCGTCGGGCAGCCGCTCGTAGTCGACGATGCGCGCGAACGTCCCCACGGGCGCCGGAATCTCGTGGCCATCGATGCTTCCGGGCATCGCCAGCACAATACCAAGCGGGAGATTGGAATCCAGACAATCGCTGGTCATGCGGCGATAGCGCGGCTCGAAGACGTGCAGCGGCAGCGCCATCCCCGGAAAGAGCACGACATGAAGTGGAAACAGCGGTATCTCCAGCAGAGCGCCAGCCACGGTATACCCCCTTTGTCACCACTTCAGCGATCGTTGCAACCATCCATTCCAGAGCCGCGCGCATCTTCAAACGCGGTATCATGTTGATACCAGCCACAACACATACAATAGGGCTGTATCATATGCGTGGGCAACTGCTTCGCAATCGCCGTTGAGAGGAGGCCGGGACATGCGCGCCATCTATGGCAACCAGCAGGCACGGGCGCGTCTGGAACGCGCGGCGCTGGGCGACGCCGTGAGCCACGCATGGCTCTTGACCGGCCCCGCAGGCATCGGCAAAACGACGCTGGCGCTCGAATTTGCCCGCCTGCTGCAATGCACCGAGCGCGGTCCCACCGATAGCGATCCCTGCGGCGAGTGCGCATCCTGCCGCAAGATTGCGCACGGCTCCCACCCCGACGTCACCCTGATCGAACCCGAAAAGGGCAAGCGCGCTCTCGGCATTGATATCGTTCGCGAGATGATACGGATGGCAAGTCTCGCGCCGACCGAGGGGCGCTGGCGAATCTTTGTGATTCCAGAGATCGAGCGGATGCTGCTGCCCTCTATGAACTCGCTGCTGAAGACGCTGGAAGAACCTGCGCCACAGGTCATCCTGCTGCTAACTAGCTCAGAGCCGGAGACGCTGCTGCCAACGGTGCTCTCGCGCTGCCAGATGGTGCCGATGCTGCCGCTCTCGCCGGACGAGGTGGCGCGCGCTCTCACCGAGCGGTGGCAGGCGTCCGACACAGAGGCGCGGGCGCTGGCCGGGCTGGCAAATGGTCGGCTCGGCTGGGCAGTCCGCGCCGTGGAAAAGCCCGAGCTGCGGGAACAGCGCATCCACGAGCTTGAGGAGCTTGCTGGACTGGCGACGGCCTCACGCGACGAGCGGCTGCGGCGGGCTGGCGCTTTGGGGACGGATGTGGAGTCTGCGCGGCGCGTGCTGGAGCTGTGGACGCTCTGGTGGCGCGATGTTGTGCTGGCGGCGGGCGGGGCGAGCCATCTGGCAACCTCAGGCGCATTGCGGACGCAGGCGGAGCGACTTGGCCGCGCGCTGGGCGTGGAACGCACACAGGCGTTTATGAAAGCATTGCTCGATGCGCAGTTGGTGCTGGAAGCGAACGCCAACCCGCGACTGACGATGGAGGTGCTGGCGCTCGACCTGCCAATGTCGTAGCTGGGCTCGTGAAAGAGGCGTTGGCGGCTGAAGCCGCGCCTAAGGGATGCGCAAGCGCATCCGCGAAGCCTGCCTTCGCAGGCTCTACAGAGACCACGGGTATGTGCTCTACCAGCCCGCGCAGGCGGGCTTTGCGGCCATCGGCCCATAGGCGCGGCTTTAGCCGCCAGCCACCGCGACACCACAAGGAGGCGCCAGGTGAATCTCACGAACTACACCGAGAAGGCGCGCGACGCACTCGTCAACGCCCAGCGCATCGCGGAGGAGCGCGCGCACTCCCAACTTGAGCCGGAACATCTGCTGCTGGCATTGCTACGCCAGCCAGAAGGCGTCGTGCCGCGCATCTTCGAGCGACTAAATGTTCCTCCCGCCACTATCGCGAACGAACTGGTGAACGCGCTGGCGTCCTTCCCAATGGTGAGCGGCTCAACCGCCAACCAGGTCACTGTCTCGACACGGCTGCGACAGACATTAGAGCGCGCGCAGGACGAGATGCGCGCCCTGAAGGACGAATACCTCTCTACCGAGCACATGCTGCTGGCGATGGCGCAGCCAAAGATTGGCGGGGCGCTACAGAAGATCTTCGTGGCGCATAACATCACCCACGACGCGATTGCGCAGGCGCTGGTCGGCGTGCGCGGCCACCAGCGCGTCACCAGCGCCACCCCCGAAGCCTCCTACGAGGCGCTCGAAAAGTACGGGCACGACCTGACCAAAGCGGCGCGCGACGGCAAGCTCGATCCAGTCATCGGGCGCGACGAAGAGGTGCGCCGAGTAATCCAGGTGCTCTCGCGCCGCACCAAAAACAATCCCGTGCTGATTGGCGAGCCGGGGGTGGGCAAGACCGCCATCGTCGAGGGGCTGGCGCAACGCATCGCGCGCGGCGACGTACCGGAGGCGTTGAAAGAGAAGCGCATCGTCGCGCTGGATATCGGCTCGTTGGTGGCGGGAGCAAAGTATCGCGGCGAGTTCGAGGAACGGCTGAAGGCCGTGCTGCACGAGGTACAGGAGTCCAGCGGCGAGATCATCCTCTTCCTCGACGAGCTACATACCGTCGTCGGCGCGGGCGCCGCCGAGGGCGCGGTGGATGCGGCCAATATGCTCAAGCCGATGCTGGCGCGCGGCGAGCTACACATGATCGGCGCGACGACGCTGGATGAGTATCGCAAGCATATCGAGAAAGACGCCGCGCTGGAACGGCGCTTCCAGCCTATCTATGTCGGCGAGCCGAACGTCGAGGACACCATCTCGATTCTGCGTGGCCTGCGCGACCGCTACGAGCAGCATCACAAAGTACGCATCAAGGATACCGCGCTGATTGCCGCCGCTGTCCTCAGCCACCGCTACATTGGCGACCGCTTCCTGCCAGATAAGGCGATTGATCTGGTGGACGAGGCCGCCTCGAAGATTCGGATGGAGGCGACCAGTATGCCCGCCGAGCTGGACGAGGTGAACCGGCGCATCATGCAGCTGGAAATCGAGCGTGAGGGGCTGCGCAAGGAGAAAGACGCCGCCTCGAAGACACGCCTCCAGGCGATAGAGCGCGAACTGGCGAACCAGAAAGAGCATGCCACCCAGCTGCGAGCGCGCTGGCAGCGCGAGGTGGACGAGCTCAACCGCGTCGGCAAACTTCAGGAGCAATTAGACGCCGCCCGCACGCAGCTCGAACGTGCGCAGACCAGCTATGACTGGGAGAAAGCAGCGGAGATGCAGTACCGCGTTGGCGCGCTGGAGCAGGAAATCGCCGACGCCATCCAGCAGCAGGAGGCGCAGCGCGAGGACCAGCATAAACTGGTGCGCGAGGAAGTCAGCGAGGAGGATATCGCCGACGTCGTCAGCAAGTGGACCGGCATCCCAGTGACGCGGCTGATGCAGGGCGAGGTCGAGAAGCTGGTGCGTACCGAGGAAAACCTGCGCCAGCGTGTCGTCGGACAGGACCAGGCGCTCGCCGCTGTCGCCAACACCGTGCGGGCCGCCCGCGCTGGCCTGCAAGACCCCAACCGTCCGCTCGGCAGCTTCCTCTTCCTGGGGCCGACCGGGGTGGGCAAGACCGAGACGGCGCGCGCCCTGGCCGAATTCCTCTTCGACGACGAGCACGCGATGGTGCGCATCGACATGTCCGAGTACCAGGAGCGCCACACCGTTAGCCGCCTGATTGGCGCGCCTCCCGGCTACGTCGGCTACGAGGAGGCGGGGCAACTGACCGAGGCCGTGCGGCGGCGGCCCTACGCCGTCATCCTCTTCGACGAGGTGGAGAAGGCGCATCCCGAGGTGCTGAATGTGCTGCTCCAGGTGCTCGACGATGGGCGGCTGACCGACGCTCAGGGCCGTACGGTGGACTTCCGCAACACCATCATCATCATGACGTCGAACCTGGGCAGCCAGTACATCATGGAGCCGGGACTGACGTCCGCCCAGATCGAGGAGCGCGTGATGGCGGCGGTGCGTGAGAGCTTCCGCCCGGAGCTACTCAATCGCATCGACGAGGTCGTCATCTTCCAGCCGCTCGGGCGTGCCCAGATTGCGCAGATTGCCGAAATTCAGCTACGCGACCTGCGCCAGCGGCTGGCCGAGCGCGACATGACGCTGGAGCTAACCCCCGCCGCCAGAGAACGCCTGGCCGATATCGGCTTCGACCCAGTCTACGGCGCGCGCCCGCTCCGCCGGGCAATCCAGCAGCGCATCGTCCACCCGCTGGCGCTGCGGCTGCTCTCCGGCGACTTCCACGACGGCGACACGATTGTGGTGGACTCCAAGGGCGAGCAGTTCACCTTTGCCAGAGCTGGTGGCTAGCAGGCTACTCGAATCGGGCAAAATAGTGTCGCGCCTCAATACTGGCTATTACCTCCAATATAGGTGAAGCTGAACCCCAAAATGGGTGTTTCCGCCGATGAGATATCGCCTCTCGCTCGGCTACTCTATGGCCGCTTGAGTAGTTGGCTCGCGTCATCTTTTGCCCTTGTGAGCGCCGTTGATAGGGACAAAGACGCGAGTGAGAGACGGACGGAGATCAATGCGATGCAACTATCACATCACAAGGCGCGCCGCCGCCATCCAATGCTGTTAGGCAATATCGCGGCGCTTATGGCGATCCCTAGCTTATCTATTCTGCTTGCGGGGTGTGACGCGACCGCTGTTCAGGGTCTGGCGGCTGGCAGCCCGACCGCAGGCACAGCAGGGCAGACACCCACTGTTTCCACCAGCCCAACCTCGACCTCCGCGATAGTAAAAGTGCAGCCGACGTTCCCATCCAAAATCAACACCAGCACGACGCCATCTATTCACGAGGTGGCTCACACGGAGGTACCAATCACTGTTGTTACTCCTCCTATATCGGTGAGCTGCCCTGCTGGCGAGGTCGCGCTCGGTGGTGGATGGAGCGTTCCCCAGACCAAACGGGTCTACAAGGCGCTGCTCACCGGGAATACCTGGACGGTCTACACGTACACTCCAACTGCTGTGAACCAACAGGTTGCGGGCGCACCGCAAGACGATACCAGCTACACCGCCTACGTGGAGTGCCTTGCGGGCGCGCCGGGAGCCGTCGTCACGCAGCGCGAGGTTGACTCCACGGTGCAACCCGATAAGTTCGATACGCTGTCCGGGGTTTGCCAGGCCAATGAGGCTCCAGTGGGCTTCGGATTCGATCTCGGCGCATCGCCCGGCAATCTCGAACTCCAGGCAACCAATCCCGAGACGTTCGAACAGGGGGTGTGGTGGAACTTCTGGGTGAAGAGCCACGACGTGACAGCGCGCGTCGCCAAAGGTTACGCCGAATGCTTGGCAGACGTCCCGTTCTTTGCGGGGTACCCCGGCCAGGCTGGCAGCTACGTCTACGCGAGCGCAACGGGCAGTGTCACGGTCAACTGTCCCGCTGGAACGACGGTAGTCGGCGGCGGACTCGACTACCGCGCCGGTAATGGGAGCGCGCCCAACATTGGCAATCTGTATGCGCTCCACGCGGCGACTGGTGGGTGGCAAGGCGCGATTTACGGTGTCACCGGCTACGGGCTGATTCCCCTGGTCCCGACAGTCTGGGCTGCCTGCGTCGGCTTCTCCTGAGTCTTGCGAGAAGATGAGAGCCAGCCTTGCATATCCAAAGTTGCGAGGCTGGCTCGTGTCCGCTCCTCGGGCGGCGCGGCTTCAATGCGTTGACGCTGGCTGGAGCAGGTTGGCCTGGATCTGGAGCAGCAGGAACCTCACCCGCTCAATCTCGGACTCGCTAAGCGACGACCACGGCGCATAGAAATAGCTGTCGGTCTGGCGCTCCACCGCCTCCCGTATAGCCCGGCCAGCGTTGGTCACACGGTAGGCGCCATCGGCGGATGCTGACTCCAGCCAGCCCCGCCGCGCCAGCGACGCCAACGCCGCGCCATACTCGCTCGGCGAGTAGCCACGGTGCGCAAGTTGTGACGCAATCGCCGCAACCGAGATCACCCCTTCGCTACAGACAAATGAAAATGCCTCCCAGGCCGCGCCACTCACTTCGTATGGCCGCCACGCCGCCATATGCGCGTCATCGCGGAAGGCATTGAAATCGTTGATATACTGACTCAGGTGTGCGAGTGGAGGCGCGCTGGCATCTGGCGCGCGGTTGCGCGAGTGGGCAAGACACCAGCTTCCCGGCGGCGTGGGACTCGCGAGGCTTGTGGTGATGATCTGCTCGATCCGCGTCAGCAGGTATGCCAGGTCAGCGGGAGGCAGCGGCTCCAGGCCCGCCAGCAGGCTCCGCGTCCGTTCGCGCGAACGTCTGGACATCGCCCATCCCATCTCGGTCAGAGTATACACATCGCCGATACGTTCAAGCCAGCGCTCGCCCGCCATCATCTCCAGCAGCGCCTGCGCAATCCGCTCGGAGGCGTAGATATCACGTACACGCAGCAGTTCGACGGTCAATGGTTCCGGCGCGAATTCGACTGCCTGCACGAGATACCAGCCCGGGCTTTCCGCCAGTCCTGCACGTAGTTGGAGCAGTGGTGGCGGTGGCTCGTCCTCCACACCTGAACGCGCGCGCATATCGGCCACTGCCTGGAAGATCGCGCCACCGGTCTCCTGCAACAACTCATAGAATACTGCGTCCAGCATGCTCTTCCCCCTCCCGTTATGCGCTCTGGACATATCCCCCGCTAGAATGTATCCACTTGCCGACAAGCTCGCCAGAGCCATTTGCCACGATTTCGGGAAGACCACTTTCTTCGCGGTCAGGGGCTGGGAGGGTAGCCCACTGGCCGCGCTGCGTTCAGTCGCGAAGCCCTTGCGCGCTAGCCATTGGCTTCCCCGTCATCGTCTGGCCAGCCTTCCTCGCCAAACCATTCTGGATCCTGCATCTCGGCGCCGGGCTTGCCGTGAAAGATGCGCGCGGCGTGCTGGCGCAGACGTGACTGATAGCGTTTGTCATCATGCAGGGATTCGTAGGTATCGAAGTCGAGGTTGAGCAGGCCCGCCAGATCGGCCATGTAGACATCGAAGCCGGGATACATCACTGCGGCGTAGGGCACGTCATCCTCGTCGATCACCATCACCGGATACTCGCCCAGTTCATCCGGCTCGGTTACGGCGAAGATGCGGCGCGAGTCGGAGCCTTCGGGCAGCAGGAAGCACTCCGGCAGCCGCTCATCCAGCCCGGCGTAGAAGTTGAGATCACCTTCTGTCCCCGTGATCTGCTTGATCAATTCGTACTCGCGGCCAAACTCGTCGTCGGCAATCTGGCCAATGCCGCGCGGCAAGAAGGTCGGCGGCTCCAGCGACGAGAACCAGCCGAAGCGTTCGAGCCAGCCCGCATCGAAGGCGAGCCAGCGTTGCAAACTCGGCGGCAACGGCTTGCCACTCGGAAAAGCCAGTTCAGCGATGACCTCAGGCGTGAGCGGCTGCGGATGCGGCAGGGGATGGTCGTCGCAAAATCCGGAGATACAATGCGGGTCTTCGCGGACGCGCGCGATCACCAGATCGATGAGATCAGCGCCCTGCGTGCTGAGATGCTTTCCAGATGTGTGCTTCATGGAGATAACCTCAATTGCATGAAGGATCAATCAGTGGGATGGCGATTTTCCACTCACCAGATATTTCTCCGTCAGGCTGCCCGAGGTGGAATGCTGGGCTAGCGATTGATCTCCACGAGCAGCACCCACGCCTCCTCGATGGCAAACACATATGCGAGCATGACGCTCACGACCAGCCAGACGATATCGCCGAAGCCGAAGAGCAGAATCGCAATCCCGGCGACCGCGATAAAAGCAGCAGCCAGCACCCCAACACTGCCAACCATCGCGCCGCGCACGCGGTACTGCTTTTCGATAGAACGCCACCGTCGCGCCTGATTGAAAAACTGGTAGACCACGTCAATGCCCCCAATGACGAGCAGCCCGACTCCTGGAATGATCGTCGAGGAGGTTGGCACGAGCAGGAGCGAGGATGCGAGGAGAATACCGATCAGCGTGACCAGCGTGACCAGCGTGACCAGCGTGACCAGCGCGCCGAACGCCCGGTCAGCGAGTCTGCTGTTGAACTCGCTATCCAGTTGCAGAATATGCGTCAGATTGATGGAGACGGCGACGAACAGCAGCCCCGTCAAGGCAGCCGATGCGCTCGCCTGGGCGACAAAGAACGATTGCCACTGCTCCATCTCAGCCCGCCTCAGTCAGAGATCGCTGGCTCGGGGCGCAGCAGCTCCTGCGCCAGCTCGCCCACCAGGTCGTAGCGACCAAACGACGGCATCAGGTAGCAGCCTTGGATCAACCCGCGCGAGCGCGCCGTTGAGATGACCTCATAGGCCAGCTCGATGCCGACCTCACGCGCGCGATCTCCCGCCTCACGCAGCCGGGCGCGCACCTCTTCGGGGATGTCGAAACCCGGCACCTCATTGTGCAGGTATTCGGCCTGCTTCGAGCTATGCAGCGGAACCATGCCCAATATCATGGGAACTGGCACCGGCCCAAAGGCCTCCCTGAATCGCTCCAGCGGCTCCATCGAATAGATCGGCTGCGTCATGATGAATTGCGCGCCAGCATCCAGCTTCTGCCGCAGTCGGCGCATCTCAAGTTCTATCTCGGTGAGCTGCTCATCCTCGACAGGCGCCTCTTCGCTCGCCTCCGCGACATCAATCAGTTTGCGGCGGGTACGCTCCTGCTCGACATCGATCAAGTCGTCACGCATATTGAGATTGAACGCCGCGCCATAATGGAAATGCGATGACATGCCGAGCGCCGCGCCGCCAGCGTCGTACCCCTCATTCATGCCCCGCAGCACGCGAATCAGCCCGACCGAATCGACATCCCAGACGCCCGTCAGATTTGGATAGTTGCCCGCATGGACAGGATCACCGGTCAGCGCCAGCACATTGTGGAGGCCGAGCGCGTGTGCGCCCAGCAGGTCCGATTGCAGCGCCATCATGTTGCGGTCGCGCGTGGTCATGTGCAGGATCGTTTCGAGGTCGAGCGTGTCGCGCAACAGGCGGGCCAGCGCGATGCAACTCATGCGCACGCGCGCCATCGGGCTATCGGCGATGTTGATGAACTCCAGGCCGCGTGACTTGAGATAGGCGGCGCCATCGAGAATCTTCGACGGATTCAGCCCCTTGGGCGGATCAAGCTCAATGCTGACAACGAACCGCCCGGCGCGCAACGCCTGCTGGAAGCGCGTCCCTTCATCGGCGCCTTCAGTGGCCTGCGCGCTGACGCCAGAAAGCTCGCTTTCGGCCAGCGGCATCGTGACCGACCAGACACGTGCGGCGTCCTGCGGCTGATAACCTGCAAGCGCGTCGCGCATGGCGGCAATATGCGCGGGCGTCGTGCCGCAGCAGCCGCCAATCAGCCGGACGCCACTCTCGGCGAAGCGACGGGCATAGTCGGCGAAGTAGGCGGGCGTCGCGCCATAGAAGAAGCGATTTTCCACCCGCTGTGGCAGACCAGCGTTGGGTTGCGCCGAGAGCAGCAGATCATCCTCCGAGCCTGGCGCAACCTGTCGCAGTGTCGCCGACATCCGTTGCACCACGTCCTCGATACCAGCCGGACCCTGGCTACAGTTGCTGCCCAACACGGCGACACCCAGGCCCGCCAGCGTGCGTACCGCCGTCTCGGGGCTGTCTCCCGTCAGCGTCAGCCCATCTTCGTTAAAGGTCAACTGCGCGACAATCGGCAGATCGCCCGCCTCGCGCGCGGCCAACACTGCCTGGCGCAACTCGACAAGGCTGCCGAAGGTCTCCAGGATCAACAGCTCGACGCCGCCCTCCATCAAGGCTTCTATCTGTTCGCGAAAGGTGGCGCGCAGGATGGCCAGCCGTGGCTCGCTATCGGCAAGGTCTGGTATCTGCATCTGCCCGGATGGTCCAACAGCCCCCGCAACGAAAACCGCTTGTCCAGAGACCTCGCGCGCCTCACGCGCAAGCTTGGCCGCCCGGCGATTGATGCGCTTCACCTCATCGCCAAGGCCATACGTCGCCAGCTTGATGGCATTCGCCCCGAACGTATTGGTCTCGATGACCTGCGCGCCTGCCAGGATGTACTCGCGGTGAATCCGCTGCACCAGCTCCGGGCTGGTCAGCACCAGCTCATCAAAGCAGCGGCCATGCATCTGGCTCTCGCTCGCCCGCGCATAGAGCATCGTGCCCATCGCGCCATCGCAGAGCAGAGGCCCCTGTCGGAGCCGTTCAATCACCAATTCACCCATATTGCCTTGATCCTATTGCCTTGACCTTGTGGAATCGCGAACAGAGGCACAGACTTCGCCTGATTGATGACGCTCGCCGACATCTCGCCCGATTATAACACTCCCGCATATGGCCAATGAACCACACAGCCCAGACACGCGGCCAAGCGCACTGGGCAGATGAAGGTTGTGAAGCGGCTCATATCGAGCCAGGCACGCATTATGCTAAGCTAACGGCGACGACCCAGGTGGCGTATATGGCAGAGACTGACGGACAAATACAGACGCGAAAATCATCCTTGTCCACCTGGATTCACAACAACTGAGAGCTTCCTCACGTATACCAGGCAGAGTGTTTAGCGTCGACGTCATGCGGATGAGAGCCTGATGAGGCCACAATAAGAGCTACATAAGAGTTGGTCCCGCGGAGATGACAAGAGTCGGTATGGAGTGCGTATATTATGCTGGCGGCACAACCGCTATTCAGAGCCGCCAGTAAATAGCAGGAGCATGCAGATGGCATTGTGGCAACGAGTCGTGAGGATGCAGGGTGGTACGCGCGGGCAACGGGTTGGCATCCGTCTGGCGTTTGTCGCAGTGACGCTGGCAGCCGTCGCGATGCTTACTCCAATAGCGACCGCGCACGCGGCGCAATTGACGAAAACGATAGCGGTTTTCCTGGTTCGTTTGGTGTCGATAGCTGTACGACATTGACGGCGGCGACCGCCGAGATGATGCCAACGCAGTTCTACATGGCGGAGCTGGGTGCGGGCGCATACAGCCTGGACTGCGTGCAGCAGGATGTGATGGGCTACGTCGGCGAGGACTACGTGCACGGCTACTGGGGATTGAGCGGCCCCAATGGCGCGGCTGATCCCTATGCCTACGGCCAGCAACAGGGTCAGGCGGCGTTGGACGCCTGGCATAATACACCTGGGGTCGCTGGAATCACCATCTTTGCCGATGTCGAGTTCGGATTCGGCGGCTGGACGCGACAGCCAACCCCCGAGCAGCAGCAACAGAACGTCCAACTGCTTAACGGCTTCCTCACCACGATTGCCGAGGCGCAATTCGTTCCAGGTGTCTATATCAATAACAACGACAAGACAACCTGGTTCCCGGCTGATTACATCTCTCAGGTGCCCTTTGTCTACTGGGTCGCCGGTGGCCCACTCTCTGGCACAATGCCCGCGCCATGTGATCCGGTCGGCTTTACGCTGCCGCCGGTCGTGCATGGCTGGCAATCAACGGTATCGCAGACCACATTCGCCGGGCAGAAGGCAGAACTCTGGCAATACTGGCTGAGCGGATTTGGCTGCGACGGCGACTTCAACTACACCTTACAGACCGGCTACCACGCCTTCCTGCCAAACATATAGCGCTGAACGCTAAAACGCCTGCTGCGAAAACGACGATAACGCGACCCCCGCCTGAGATGAACGTCCGGGCGGGGGTCTTCGCATGCATGGGTATTCGCGGGTATCTCAGAGGCCGACGGTCGGGATGGATGGGACTTGTGCAGCACGTTGTGAGTTGGCGGGCGTCTGATGCCGTATGTGTTATATGGCTCCCAATAGTGTGCGCCGTGCCACCTTCTCGCTGGTTATCCCAAGACATAAGCCCTTCGCGCCATCCTGTTGCACGCATGCGTCCGACGCAGAGCGAACGTGTCTTGAGTAAAACCTCTTATTGCGTTGAAGGATACGGCCTGCTATAGTGGGGGGCATTAACAAGATGCAGGTGGAGAATTCTTCGCCGCGCAGTTGTTCGCAACCACGGACGTACGCGACGGATGGCCAACGACGGCCAATGACAAAGTAAAGTAGGGGGAATCTCATGACCCGCTCACGCATCCGCTTGCTCACTCTGGGGGTCTCGTTGCTCATGTTGCTGTCACTGCTGACAGCCTGTGGCGCAACGTCCACTCCAGGGGGCAGCACAACCACCAAGAAGATTCGTGTCGGTCTCGTCACGGACGTCGGCGGCCTCAACGACAAGGGCTTCAACCACCTCGCGTATCTCGGCTTGCAGAAGGCGCAGCGGAGCTCGGCATCGGGTGATGTGACCGAGTCGCAGCGGCCTCAGATACGTGCCGAACCTGACCAGTATGCCTCGAAGGGCGACGAGCTCGTCATCGCGGTCGGCTTCCTGATGGCCAACGCGGTCGACAGGTCTCGAAGCAGTATCCCGACGTGAAGTTCGCACCATCGATACCACCCCTGCCGACGCCAAGGCAACAGCGTGGACCGCCCAATGTCGTGGCGAACTGCTCTTCCAGGAGCAGGAGTCCGGTCGCTCGTGGGCTCCTGACGGGCCTGATGGAGCAGGGCAAGACGCGAAGCAGCCTCCATAAGGTCGGCGCGGTGGGCGGCCAGAAGATCCCGCCGGTCGATCACTACATCGCTGGCTTCCAGTGGGCCATGAAGATGGAGGATCCCTCGTCCACGGTCTTCGTCGATTACTCCGACGACTTCGCGGATCCTACGAAGTGCGCTGACAAGGCCACCTCGCAGATCTCCCGCGGCGCGGACGTCATCTTCCAGGTGGCTGGCGGCTGCGGTCTGGGTGTGCTGACGACGGCGCAGAGCAAGGGCATCTGGAGCATCGGCGTAGACACCGATCAGGCCGCAATCTCCCCGTCGGTCATCGCCAGCGCGGTCAAGCGCGTGGATACCGCTACCTATGACGCGATCAAGAGCGTCACCGATGGCAGCTTCAAGTCTGGTGTCTCGACGTTCAGCCTGGCGAACGATGGTGTCGGCTTTGTCAAGGGCAACATCGCCATCCCTGCCGACATCCAGGCCGAGATCGACAAAGTCACGGCCGACATCAAGTCGGGCAAAGATCAGGTGCCGGACACCGTTGCCTAGGTCATCGACACGTTACTTGATGTAGCTTGACACAGGGCGAGCGCCTCAGGGTGCTCGCCCCTCCTCTATCTGCGCTATACTGCGTGAGAGCCCCACATTGTCTCATCATCTCATCGCGCATTGTGGCGTGAAGGAGAAGAATTGATGACTGCACCAACCGCACCACCGCAGCAGCAAGAAGACGTAGCGAGGCCCGACTTCACAGGCTGGGTCCGCCGGGCGGCGAAGGCCATGGCCGTCCCTCTAGGCTCGGTAATCTTCGCCTTTCTCATTGGCGCCGTCATCTTCGCCATCTCGGGCAATGATCCGGTGCTTGGCTACCAGGCTATGGCCTGCGGCGGCTTCGGCCTCTTCTGCTTCGGGGGTGAGACACCCGCGCTCCAGGTTGCGAATACAATCTTCTTCCTCACACCACTGATCCTCGCGGGGCTATCCGTTGCGTTTGCGTTCCGCGCTGGCCTCTTCAACATCGGCGTTCAGGGTCAGCTGATCGTGGGGGCCATCCTCTCGACCATTGTCGGCATTCGACTGGGCAACTGGCCAGGCATCGTGCTGATCCCACTGGTATTGCTCGTGGGCATCATTGGTGGCGCGGCATGGGCCGGAATCGCCGGTGTGCTGAAGGCAATGACCGGCGCGCACGAGGTTGTGACGACCATCATGCTCAACTACGTCGCGTACAATCTCCTGAAGTTCCTGGTCGTCAACGGTCCGATGCAGGCGCCGAACAGCTCCGCGATCTCGCTGCCAGTAAGTGAAAATGCGCAGCTACCGACGTTTGTCCCGCCGAACACCACCTTTTTCGGCCAGCCGGGCGGCGTCTACCACGTCGACTGGGGCCTCCTCGTCGCGCTAGCGGGAGCGGTGCTCTTCTTCTTCATCATGCGGAGAACAGCGCTCGGCTACGAGATTCGCGCCGTGGGCCAGAGCCAGCGGGCGGCACGCTATGCGGGCGTCAGCGTACGCCGGACCATCATTGTGACCATGCTCATCTCCGGCGCATTCGCCGGACTGACCGGGGCAATCATGATTTCCGGAGGATCGCTGCACTATCTCTATGCCGACCTTGCGAACGACAGTACCGGCTTCGACGGCATCGCCGTTGCGCTACTTGGGCTGAACTCCGCCATCGGTGTAGTGCTCTCCGCGATCCTCTTCGGCGCGCTGCATGCTGGCGGATCGGTTATGCAGAGCGACGCCCAGATTTCCAGCCGCATTGTCCAGATCTTGCAGGCGGTGATCCTCTTCAGCCTGGCGGCGAACTTCCTGCGTACCCTCAAGCTGCGGCTGCCCGGGCCAGGGCGCAAGGTCGCCGAGGCGTCAGGTGAGGAAGCGGTACAAGACGAGTTCCAGGCAGAGGTCAGCTCGGCCGCGACAGATATCGAAGGCAAGGCTTGAGGAGGATGCGACGATGAACCTCATACTTCAGCTGCTGCACCTGTTCGTCTCGGGCGATTTCTGGCAGCTTGCGTTGCGCAACGCGGCGCTGCTCTCGCTGCCTGCGCTCGGCGGCGTCATCTGCGAGCGTAGCGGCGTCGTCAATATCGCCATGGAAGGGATGATGCTGACCGGCGCATTCTTTGCCGTGGTGGCCGCCCAGGCCTGGCATAACGCCTTCCTGGCGGTCCTCGTCGCGGCCATTGCGAGCGGCCTGATGGCGCTGATCCATGCGGTGGTCTCCATCCACTTCCATGCGGACCAGATCATCAGCGGCATCGCGATCAACATCGGGGCTATTGGCCTCACGACATTCCTGAACGCGAAGCTCACCAACTTCCAGGGGCTGCCACAGGTAGACATTGCGGCGCGCCTGCCACAGGTCAATATTCCGCTGCTGAGCAACATCCCCTTCTTCGGGGAGGTGCTCTTTCAGCAGAACATCATGTTCTACGTCGCCATCGCCTTCCTCGTTCTAGGCAACATCGTGCTCTTCCGCACGCGGCTGGGCCTGCGTGTGCGCGCGGTGGGTGAGCACCCCCAGGCAGCCGATACGGCGGGCATCAACGTCTATCGCCTGCGCTATGGGTCGGTGATTGTGAGCGGCCTGCTCTCCGGTCTCTCCGGCGCCTTCCTCTCAATCGGCATCGCCTATATCTTCAACGACAACATGACTGGCGGGCGCGGCTACATCGCCCTGGCGGCCATGATCTTCGGCAAGTGGACGCCATGGGGCGCGTTTGGCGCCTGCGTCATCTTCGGCATCGGTGACGCTCTGGGAGCCAGTTCCGGCGCTCTGGATGTACCGCTCTACTTCCTCCAGATGGCGCCGTACATCCTCGTGTTGATCGTGCTGGCCGGGCTGGTTGGCCGCAGCACACCGCCAGCGGCGGATGGCGTTCCCTACATTCCGGAGGCCGAATAATGTCCGAGCAACCGAAAGCAGCGGCGGACCATTTGGCCGTCGATATGCGCGCAATCTCGAAGGTCTGGCCGGGTGTCGTGGCCAACGACCATGTCGACTTCAGCGTGCGTAAAGGCGAGATCCACGCGCTCGTCGGCGAGAACGGCGCTGGGAAGACGACGCTGATGAATATCCTCTATGGACTGATCAGGCCGACCTCCGGTGAGATCGTCGTCAATGGCAGGTCCATGCAAATCCACAGCCCACGTGATGCCATCGGGCTGGGCATCGGCATGGTGCACCAGCACTTTATGCTGATTCCCGTGATGACGGTCGGCGAGAACATCACGCTGGGTTACGAACCGGTCACACGGGGCGACATCTATGACAAAGTGGGTGCGCGCCAGCAGATCGCGGAGCTCACCCACCGCTACGGCCTGACGCTCGATCCCGACGCGCGTACAGGCGATTTGCCCGTTGGCCTACAACAGCGGGTTGAGATCGTGAAGACGCTCTATCGCGGCGCCGATATTCTGATCCTGGATGAGCCGACAGCGGTGCTGCGTCCGCAGGAAACCGACGAGCTTTTCGGCGTGCTGACGAGAATTGGTACAGGGTGGCAAGACGATCATCTTCATCACCCACAAGCTGCGCGAGGTCATGGCCATCTCGGACCGTATCACGGTCATGCGGCGCGGTAAGGTGGTGGGCCATCTGGTCACATCCGAGACGAACGAGCAGGAAATCGCGCGTATGATGGTCGGCCGCGACGTGCTACTGCGCGTGGAGAAGTCCGAGGCCAAAGAGGGTCCCGTCGCCTTGAAGGTTGACCATCTGGTGGCAGAGTCGGATCGCGGGGTGCCAGCGCTGCGAGACGTCTCGTTCGAGGTGCATCAGGGCGAGATCCTTGGCATCGCCGGGGTGGAAGGCAACGGCCAGAGCGAGCTGGTAGAAGTGATTGCCGGTACACGCTCGGCCACCAGCGGGCGGGTGCTCCTTGGCGACCGTGACATCACGAACCTGGGCGCGCGAACCATCCGCAGCGCGGGCGTCTCGCACATTCCTGAGGACCGGCGCGGCGCGGGTCTCGTGCTCAACTACTCGGTGGCGGATAACCTGGTGCTGGGCCGCCAGCGGTCCGCGCGGTTCACCTGGCGCGGCATCGTGCTACGATTGCAGGCGATCCTGAGTTGGGCGAAACGGCTGATACAGGCCTTCGACATCCGCACACCCAGCCCCGAGGCGGCGGCGCGAACACTCTCCGGCGGCAACCAGCAGAAGATCATCATCGCGCGCGAGATGTCGAGCGAGCCTCGCGTGCTGCTGGCGGCACAGCCCACTCGCGGCGTAGATATCGGCGCCATCGAGTTTATCCACCGCCGCATCGTCGAGCAGCGCGACGCGGGCGCGGCGGTCTTGCTCGTCTCGGCGGAGCTAGACGAGATCCGTTCCCTCGCGGACCGCATCGCGGTGATGTACGAAGGACGTATCGTCAGCATCGAGCCTGCCGGAACCTCCGAGGAGCGTCTCGGCCTCTTGATGACCGGCGGCGGACGCGAGGAGCGCGCGGCGGGATAGAGATAGCTGTTGAAAACCGCACCATTGCGTTTGAAAAGGGGTCAGGCGTCTGGAAGAGACGCTGTCACCCCAAGAGATAGTAGACCTCGGTCCACGCCTTGGCGGGATCGTCATTGTGTGGACCGTATACCTCCCACCGCGTACCGACTCGTTGCCGTCCCTGCGCTTCACACCAGTCGATCACTGCCTGATGCGCCGCCGCAAGCCCCGAGTACGGCCCGTAGTGAGTGGCCATCGCCACCTGTCCCGCTGGCAGAGCCGATGCTACCACCCGACCGGTGAGCAGGCACGGAACGAGCAGCTCGACACCTACCTCAACGCGCGGCGTGTCATCCCAGTAGAGCATGATATTACGGCAGCCGCAGTCGATCCCACCCGCATGCAGGCACGTCCACACCTCGTCGAGGAGTGTCCGCCACAGTATGGGAAACTCCTACCAGGTGGTGGTCGCCGCAACCACCGCAGTCGGGCGGGCCGCTACATCCGTCAACGTCACATGGTAGCGCATGTTCCCTCCAGCTTCTCCCTGCGAACCAGCAGTCCGCGCGAGCGATTGAGCCAGCAACGCTTTGCAGTCGTTTCACGTTTCAGCACCGCGCTCCCATAGCTCCTCGCTCACCTCCCACGGTCGGGTCTATCCCACCTTCTGCCCCCTAGTCTGAGGCCGCCTGCTCAACGCTCCCCACTCTACCACGCTTCCGATTAAGTTGTACGTGGCCCACGATCTACTTGAGCGTACCATCACCGGTGCTACAATGTGCCTGTTTTACTCAGGGCGAGGCATAGCAGAATCGAGACGAGGCACGATGCGATGGCAAATCCCTGGATAGAGGAGATCGTTTACACCGCAACCGAGGACAATATCCAGCTCGCGGGCGCGGTTATCTCTCCGAATGATGACATAACCACTCAGGCCACAATTGTCTGGATTCACGGCAATGCCGCCAGTTTCTATGACCGCCCATACGTCCTGATAGGACGCGAGTTGGCGCGGCTTGGATTTGCCGTCGTGCTGGGTAACACCCGCGGTCATGACATCGCGACCACGCTCTGGAAAGCGGACGATAGCTCGCCGATGGCTGGCGGCGGTGGTAGTGGCTGGGAGCGAATGGAGGAAGCGCCACGCGATCTGGCGGCGTGGGTAGAATTCGCCGCGACGAGATCATCGGGCAAGGCGCTGTTGGTGGGGCATAGCAAGGGCGCTCAGAAGGCACTTCTCTTCGCGGCGGAGCAACCATCCGAGCGACTCGGCGGTGTCGCGCTGATCTCGCCCGATCTGCATGGGCTGCGCATTCCGGGAGACCTGGAGGCCGCCCGCGCGCTGTTGGCTGAAGGGCGCGGCATGGAGGTGGTTCCCGCGCAGCCCTGGGCGCCCTGGTATCGCCAGAGCGCGCAGACTGTCGTCAGCCATACCGAGTTGGCGGACCGGCTGCTCAACTCCGAAAGCGGCACGCCGATTATAGCGTCTGTCCGCGTTCCGCTCTTCGCTGCGTTCGGTGGAGACGAGCGCAACGCATCAGTTGAGTTGGCGAGCATCCGTGAGAAGGCGACCGCCGCGCCTCATGTCACCACCGAGATTATCGCGGGGGCAGACCACTTTTATCGTGGGCACGAGACCAATGTGGCGCGGGCTATCGCGCAGTGGGCCAGCGCCCTCTAAGCAGCCTTTCCGCGAACCTCCGCGCGATGCACACATCATGGGAACCAGATTGGACGTGCTCAAACGCATGTGATATGCTCACCTGTGTATCTCTATTATGTGTTTTTACGCGATGTCATGCACGGGCAATGAAGCACTTTCTGGGGAAGTTCGCGCGCAAAACGTTGGAGTCTCGACCTGTCGCTTCTAGTAACGTCGTGGTGTGGGGGGTTGGTTTCTCCGAAGTCGTGTGTCTACCTGAAGTCACCATGCGCCTGCGTATGATTGTAGCGCCCACTGTCTCGTAAGAGCAGGAGAACTGCTGTGAACGACGAAATAGCTTTGTTTATCGATTTCGAGAACATTCGGTACAGCATGATCAATGTGCAACATCGGGAGCCTGATCCGCAGGAGTTGATCGGCATTGCCCGGCGATTCGGCACGATTATGGTGGCTCGCGCCTACGCTGACTGGACACGCCAGCCAGAATTTTTCAAAGGCAGCCTGATGGCGGCCATGATCGATCGCGTAGATTGCCCGGCGAAGGTCCGCGAGCGGTTCCGCCAGAACAACGGCGCTCCCTACAATCCCCAGGGCAGTTTTTATGACCGGCACGACACCCATCAAGCTGATGATGAGAGCTACGCCGACGAAGATGGCGACGAGGCGAATCGCGAGCAGCCGATGGACATCTATGGTGATGAGCCGATGGTATCCACCGAAGATGACGCGGAGTACGCCGACGAGGATGCGCCCCAGGATGAGCAGGATGAGCAGGAAATCCCCCTGCTGCAAGATGGCGAATCCGATGACGAGATGGACGATGGCGACGAGGAGGGCGACGACCAGCCCGAGCGCCTCGATCCCGGCTACAGCTATAGCAACGGCAATGGTAATGGTAATGGTAATGGTGGCGCCTACTATCCGCCACAGCAGCAGATCATCACCCAGAGCACCGTTGATCTCAACATGTTGATGGATATGATCGAGACAGTTTTCGACCGACCCTCCATCAACACCTTCATTCTCATGAGCGGCGACCGCGACTTCACACGTATCTGCGCCCGGCTCAAGCTGCGGCTCAATAAACGGGTGATCGTCGTTGGCATCCCCGGCACTGTCAGCCGCGATCTGATGTCCGCCGCCGATCAGTTCCTGCCACTTGGCGCGAACGGAGCGGTCTTCTCGCCGCAGACATCGAACCATCGCGGCGTCGCGCCCCATTCGCAGAGCTATGGACCAGCGTTCACGATGCCCAGCGGCCCGGTCATGCCGGATGAGCAGGGCTTCATCCAGTTCCTCGACTACATTGACCGCCACTGGTCGTGGCGCACCGTCAGCGGTGTCGCCAACTTCATCGGCGACCCCTACAATCCGAAGAATCGCTTCCGTGGTCGGCTGACCCGTGACTCTGCCCGCGAGCTGCTGCGCATCTGTGTGGATGATGGCATCCTGATGCAGACCTCTGATCCCGTCAACGGCGAGAATCTGCGCCTGAACCGCGATCATCCCGTCGTCTTGGGAGGCCTGGGCGACGCGGTCGGGCGCTAGCCGTGGCCACGGTGACGGGCAAGGTCGCGCGCAAGCCCAGGCGCGTGCTGGCGGTGGATGTTGGCACTGGCACGCAGGACATCCTGCTCTTCGAGAGCGACCGCGCCATCGAGAACTGTTTTCAGATGGTGATGCCCTCGCCCACCGTCATCATCGCCGAGCGCATCCACCGCGCGACGGCTGAGGGGCGGCCCGTACTGCTGACCGGCCGGACGATGGGTGGCGGTCCCTGCGGCTGGGCGGCGCGCGACCATGCCCAGGCCGGATTCGCCTGCTTCGCCACGCCAGACGCCGCCCGTACCCTCGATGACGATCTGACCATGGTCGAGCGCGAGGGGCTGATCGTCGTAGACGATGCCGAGGCGATTCAGATTCGCGAGCGGGAGGGCGCGCGGCTAGTCGAGATCGCGATGCGCGACTTCGACGGCGGCGCAATCTATACGGCGCTGACCGCGTTCGGCGTTGATCAGGCGGTGGATGCGGTGGCCGTCGCCGCCTTCGATCATGGCGCCGCGCCGCCCGGCGTCAGCGACCGCCGCTTCCGCTTCGACGCCATCACCGAGCGTGTGCGTGAGCGACCCGATGCGCTTGCCTTCGCCTATCGTGCCGAAGACCTTCCCGCCGACCTCACCCGGCTGGCGGCGGTGGCAGCCGATGCCGCGCTCTATAGCGACGGCGATAGCCCCGTCTTCGTGATGGATACGGGCGCGGCGGCACTGGCGGGCGCGCTGGAAGACCCCGTGGTGCGCAGCCATGAGGAATGCCTGGTCGCCAATATCGGCAACTTCCACACCCTGGCGTTCCACCTCCGCGATGGGCAAATCCTCGCCCTCTTCGAGCACCACACCGGCCTGCTCGACCGCGCCAAGCTGGAGGGCTACCTGCGCGAGCTAGCGGCAGGCATGCTGACCAACGAGCGTATCTTCGACGATAGCGGCCACGGTGCGCTCACGCTCGCGTCACACATCCCCACAAATGACACACCTTTCCTGGCCGTCACCGGTCCCCGCCGCGAACTGCTGCGCGGCTCCGCGCTTGCCCCCTATGAAGCGACGCCCCACGGGGATATGATGCTGGCAGGCTGCTTCGGCCTATTGCGCGCGGTGGCGGCGCTCGACAGCGACTTCGCTCCGGCGGTCGCGGACGTACTGGGCGAGCGGTAATCAGCGATTGCTCACTCGGTAGACCACATCATCGTATTGCGTGAATGATGATACGTTACCCCTCATTGCCTATAGACATCACACGGGAATGCATGTACACTGTGCCCACCAATAAAGCGCTGTGATGAGCAGAAAGGTGGCTTCATGGGCGTTATCTGCGTCTGCTGGCTATCGCGGTGGTGATTGTCGAGGTATGTACGCCGCTTCTCACCGCTCTCTTAACCATCTCTCCCCCGATTTGGTTCGTTACTGTGGCGGGAGTTGGGTTCCTTGTCTTGCAGGCTTTGATCATTTCCGGCACATTGCTCACCATCGTCATGAGTACGCTGGCGCTAGTCTCTGCATTCCAGCGTAACCAACGCCCATGGTTTCTCTCGTTCCTCGCCCTGGCGCTGCTGAGTGTTTACAGTCCGCTCCTGCTTATCTGGATGCGGATTTCACGAACGCCTTTCTCTGATTTTTACTCACTTCCCACTCATCGTGCGGCATACTATCTGATCCAGTTGATCCCTGGCATATTTCCAGTCTTCCTGGCAGTAGTTGTGTTTATCTACAGCCTGCGCTACCGGCATGTGAGTTCTCAAGCGCAGGACGCCACATTCGAGGTTGAACGCAGTCAGATACAGTAGCGCAACGCTGGCGACACATATGCCCGAAGTGGTGAACAGCCGGGAGGGAGACGACAACGCTATGACCACCAACCAGCTATCTCTGGCACGTGCAAGAGCTAGCATTGGCATCGTCCCGCTCATTGTGGCTGCCGTCCAGGCTATTCTGCTCTACGTGACCACCAGTTCAACGTCTATCCTCAACACCGTCTAGGGCTGCTCGTCACTCTGTGGGTCGAGCGGGCAACGGTTCGTTCCCCTGATTGCCGCGCTCTTCGGCATCGCCATGTTCGCGCTGCCCAGCGTCATCGGGATGTTCAGTCGCAGTTGGCGGAGCGCGCTCGTGCTGGCGATCTTGCCGTGGTGGATCGTCGTGATCGCCCACGCGGGTACGCTTCTCACGCCGTATATCGGGCTCGGTGGCAGTGCGCCGGGTGGACGGTTCGACGCGCCATTCTGGTTGAGCGTGACCCATCTGCCACTGCTACTGGCCTCGCTGGCCCTCTTCGCGGAGCTGGGTATCCTTGGCTGGCTGGCGCGGCGTGCGTTCGCGGGCGAATAAGAGAGAGTCTGCCAACCGTGCAAAAAGCCCCGCCATCCAGAGGATTGAGACGGGGCATCTTGAGTATCATTGCACGCGCGGACGATGAAGCCGCGGCGCTAGCTCTCCCCTTTGGCGCTATGGCTCGAAGAGCCACCTTTGCGCCCGGCGACACGCGCCTCATCGCTGCTCCACTCGTGGGCTGTGCCCTGCTCGTGGGCGGCGCGCCCTCCGCGACTGGCGATCTCGCGTTGCTTCTCACGGTCCATCGAAGCGAACCCACGACCGCGACCCTTCCGTCGTTCCTGCGTAGCACGTTCTGCCATCTCGACTATCCTCCTGTATCCTCCTGGTTGAGCGCGCCCGCAGGCTCCGCGACATCTGCTCGTCGGAGTTCGCGGCAATCGCGCGCCCCTACATTACTGTATGCCTGTAACCCTGAAGACGATAACTAGCAATTTCCAGGCCAACCTGTGCCATTCGCACATACACGTCGCTAAAGCCACACCTGCGCCGCACGCTGATTGACCCCTGTGTAGTGAGCGGACTATACTTGACCCATAACCGCCACCTATGTGTCCCCCGGCGCAGTGGCGCGCCGGATGCCCCCGGGAGGTCATTGCCATGGTGCAAGCTTCGTCCAGCACGGCGGGCAACCCCGCTCAAAGCCTGCCAGAACAGTATAACGCCAGCGCCGTTTTTCTCGATAGCGCCCTCGCCCGAGGATGGGGCGACCGCATCGCCATCCGCACCCAGACGGAGACGCTCACCTACGCCCAACTGGCCGAACAGGCGAATCGCGCGGGCAATGGTCTCGCGGCGCTCGGTGTCGAGATGGAACAGCGCGTCGCCCTGCTGCTCTACGATTCCCCCCAGTTCGCCGCCACCTTCTTTGGCGCGATTCGGCTTGGCGCGGTGGCCGTTCCCTTCAATACCCAGCTGCGTCCACAAGACTACCTGTACCTGCTCAACGACTGCCGGGCGCGCGTGCTGGTGGCGGAGACCGACCTCTGGCAGCAGATCGCCCCGATGCGACGCCAGATGCCGTTCCTACGCCATGTCGTGCTGGTGCAGCGCGATGGCGAGGGTGCTAGCCGCGACCCCAACACGGTGGACTTTGCCGCGCTGCTCTCCGGCGCATCCGCGACGCTGGCAATCGCGCCGACCACCCGCGACGACGCCGCCTTCTGGCTCTATAGCTCCGGCAGCACCGGCTTCCCCAAAGGCTGCGTCCATCTACAACACGACATGGAGTACTGTGTCGAGCACTACGCCAAACCTATCCTCAACCTGACGCCTGATGATATCACCTTTTCCGCCGCCAAGCTCTTCTTTGCCTACGGCCTCGGCAACGGGCTGTATTTCCCGCTGGCGGCGGGCGCGAGCGCCATCCACTTCGCGGGCCGCGTCACCCCGGATGCCGCCTTCCAGGTGATCGCAGAGCAGCGCCCTACCATCTTCTTCGGCGTGCCAACGCTCTATGCCGCTATGCTGGCGATACCAGACGCCGAGCAGAAATACGACACCTCGTCGCTCCGGCTCTGTGTCTCGGCGGGCGAATCGCTACCATCCGAATTGTTCACGCGCTGGAAGGAGCGGTTCGGGGTCGAGATCCTCGATGGCATCGGCAGCACCGAGATTCTGCACATCTTCATCTCGAACGTCGCCGGGCAGGTTGTTCCGGGCAGCTCTGGCCGAGTGACGCCGGGCTATGAGGCGCAGATCGTCGACGAGCAGGGCCAGCCGGTCGCCCAGGGCGAGATTGGCAACCTGCTGATCGCGGGCGACAGCATCTGCTCGCAATACTGGAACAAGCACGAGCGCACCAAGGTGACGATCACCGGGCGCTGGATCGCCACCGGCGACAAATACTATCAGGACGAGCGTGGCAACTACTGGTACGGCGGGCGCTCGGACGATATGCTCAAGGTCAGCGGCCAGTGGGTCTCGCCGGTCGAGGTCGAGGCGGCGCTGGTGGCCTACCCCGCCGTGCTCGAGGCGGCGGTCGTTGGCGCGGAGGACGACGATGGGCTGGTGAAGCCCTATGCGTTCGTCGTGCTCAAGCCGGACCAGACGCCTTCCGAGGCGATGAAGGAGATGCTCAAGCAGCACGTCAAGACGACGCTCCAGCCCCATAAGTATCCGCGCTGGATCTCGTTCGTCGCGGAGCTACCAAAGACGGCAACCGGCAAGATTCAGCGCTACCGCCTGCGCGAGCAACTGGCCGAATCGGGAACGGCGGAGTAATGGGAGCTATTCGCGTCATAATAAACGTTTGAGCATTACGTCCGAACAGTGTATTGGGGTGGCTTCGCGGCCTGAAGGCCGCGGCTAGTTGCCCTACGTGCTCTCGTTTCGCCAGAGAGTTCCGGCAAAGAGTAAAAGTGTATGTAGGGGAGGGTGGCCGATTGCCGGGAGAGGCCCGCCAGCCAGCCTACTCCAACTCTCGAATCACGCGGCAGGGATTGCCCGCGGCGAAGACGTTGGCGGGAATATCACGGGTGACGACGCTGCCCGCGCCAATTATCGTGTTCGCGCCAATGGTGACGCCGGGGCAGACGATCACGCCACCGCCGAGCCAGACGTTGTCGCCAATGGTGATCGGTGCTGACAACTCCGGCCCGGCGATACGCTCCGCCGCCGCGAGTGGATGCGTGGCGGCGAGCAGCTGCACCGAAGGGCCGCATTGCACATTCGCGCCAATACGCACCAGATTGCAATCGAGGATGATGCCGCCGAAGTTCATGTAGAAGTTCTCGCCGATGGTGATATGTTCGCCATAGTCGCAGTAAAACGGCGGCTCGATAGTCACCCGCTCGCCCATTGCGCCGAGCAGCTCGCGCAGGAGCGACACGCGCAGATCGCCCTCATCTTCGCGCGACTGATTGTAGCGCCAGGTCAACTGGCGGGCGCGCAGCCGGGCCACCGCCAGTTGCGGATCGCTGGCATCGTAGAGCTCGCCAGCCAGCATCTTCTCGCGTTCGCTCCGCTCGGCCACAATGCGCCCTTTCCCGGGATATCAGCCCCTTACTTGCCGGAACCGCCGTCGTCATCGCCACCAGCCGCGCCGAACTGTTTGCGCAGCGCCGCCCGCCAGTCATCCGCCGTTGGGGAATCGCCATCGCTCTCGTCGTCGCCAACCGATGTCCAGCGCTTCGGCGCGCCCGCGCCACCCTCCTCGCGCATCACCTTGCTCGCCGCCGTGGACGAGCGATGTTCCAGCGCGTGGTGCGCCGCCAGACGTACATCCTCGACCGGATCCTGCGTCAGAGACTGCAACGTTGGGCGCGCGTCGGCGTCGTGCAGGCGTCCCAGCGCCCGGGCGGCTGTGGCGCGTTCCTCAGCGGCCAGCGACGCCAGGTACGGGCGCAGCTCATCGGCCATCCCTTTCAGCCCCAGTTCGCCAATGACGCGGAAGAGGCGCGTGCGTTCCGTCGGGTGACGCGCCAACGCCAGCGCGGCGCGCAGGTCGCGGGTCACGATCTGCGTCTTGCCACTCAGGCCCGCCTCCGCCACCGCCATCTCCACCGGCCGGCCCCGGCCACCTTCCAGCAGCGGACGCAGCCACTCCGCCACCGGGAGCGTTGCCTCGTCGGCGGCGACCTCGTGCAGATGCAGCGCCCATGGATAGTTGTCGCTGAGCCAGCCATAGAGCACATACGTCATCTGCGCATCGCGCGCCGCATATGCCACCATCGACGTCGTCAGCGGACGCCTGCCCCAGTCGGCGCGCTGCAGACTCTTATCCAGCCGCACCCCGCAGGCGCGCTGCAGCATCGCCTGCAAGCCCGACTCGCTCTGGCCGAAGATCGAGCGGCTGACCGCCTCCAGGTCAACGTAGTGGCGGGCGACCAGACCGCGCGAGGCCAGCATGCGCGCATCGGCGCTGATACCGTGAAACAGCTTGAGAATCCCGACCGACTCCAGCGGATCGCGCAGCGGCGAAAGATCATAGAGCCGGAGCGCGTCAACGACCCACGAGGTGCGGTGGTCGTCGTCGATAGCGAACTGGAGCAGCGAGAGACGATGCGCGGGATCGCCTGGATGATGGACACGCAGTTGCACGAACTCAGCGTCAATAGCAAGCACAGCAGCCTTGCTCAGCGTCTTGGCAAGCTCGCGCAAATCAGATGGACGCTCAATGTAAAGCCGACTTCGCCACTCCGGGGCCACCACTGGCGGCGCGCTTGTCCCACGATAGCCCGCGTCAATATCGGCCGTTCCCCGGCCCTTGGCCATCCCGATCCAACCTTTCACCCAGCCGATACGATGCTGCAACCCCGTCCTGCTCGCGCACACGACCCAACATCGCATCCGGCGGGTGTTCATCACCTACTGCGGCACTGGCACATTCCATTCTCAGTATACGAAACTCGCGCTGAGAACCGCAAATCAATCGTCCACTGATGAGGGCCATCAGGCGCCATCGCGCTTTCGGCAACGTGACAGCAATGCCGGGGGCAGCCAGCGATAGCCGGGCATCCGCTCGATCAGCGTCGGGGTGGCAAGCGGTTCAGCGACGCGCTCCACAGACAGACCGACATCGGCGAGCGCGTTGAGGTAGGTGCTGAGGGTACGATGGTGCGCGCCAACACGCCCACGCACACCCGGCGCGCCAGCTGGCTGCCAGAACCCCTCGGCGAAATAGTCACCGGTACCACGAATAGCAGCGCCGTCGGGCCTTGTCATCCAGTCGGAATCGGGCATCTGTATGCAGGGGTGTGTGATCGAGAAGACGAACCAGCCGCCGGGCCGCAAGATACGCGAGACGGTCCCTAGCGCCGCGGCGAGATCGGCGATATCCATCAGCGCCATATTACAGACCACGCCGTCGAAACCGGCATCGGCCAGTGTACGGCCCACCCGCGCGTCATCGTGTCGCCAGCTGATGGCGTAGGGCGCGGCAACCGACTGGCTGCGGGCGAGCATGAGCAACCGCTCGGAGATATCGACGCCGGTGACATGCGCGCCTCGGAGCGCCAGTTCGCGCGAGACGACCCCCTGACCGCACGCCAGATCGCAGATGATGGCGTCTTGCAGGCGACCAGCCTCCTCGACCAGCCGCAACGCCGCCGGTATGACCACCTCAGCAAGCAGCGGCTCCGTGCGGACGTACTCGTCGTACCATTCGGCAATCGCGTCATAGGGCGCATATGAGGCGTCTGGCGCGTTCGTCATCGCTCTCCTCCTGGACATCCGCCAAATCGCTTTCCCAGATTGTACGCGCGATTGCCGGGCATGTCACACCTCCGGCAGTTGCATATGCGCATTGAGCAGCGTGAAATCCGGAACAGAGAAGATCACCCACGCGGGCAGATGGAGATGCCACCAGAAATCCATTGGCTTGATGATGCTGTGCGCGGCGACGAAGAGACTCATCACTGTGCCATGGGTGACGATGATAATGTCCCCCTCGGGGTGGCGCGCCAATGTATCTTCGACCGCCCGCGAGAAGCGCGCCAGCGCCTGGTTGGCCGTTTCCTCGCCAAAGACCAACGTATCCGGCTCGGCGAAGAAGCGCGCCATCGTCGCCTGAAACGTCTCATCATCCAGATAGTCGGCGGTGCGGCGCTCGTGCTCATGCAGACCAGGCATCACCTCCACTGTCATGCCCAGGCGGTCGGCCAGCGGCTGCGCGGTCTGCTGGGCCTTCAGCTCATCACTGGCGACGATAGCGGCGGGTACACCAGGGATGATAATCGCTGGCGCAAAGGGCGTCAGTATCTCCGCCAGCCGCTCGGCATCGGCACGGCCAGTTGGCGAGAGCGCCCATTCGCGCGCGGGCACGGCGGGAATCTTCGCGGGCGCTACATGGCGAATGAGGAACAGTCGGCGCATATCAGGTCTACCTTCCAACCAGACATTGTCACATGACATACTGCATCAGGAGGCGCAACATGGCTGTTATTCGCCCGCTATCCAGTATAGACGCCTCGCTGCTCGAACGCCTCATCACTGGCTACACGTCCACCGAGGTATATCGGGTCACCAGAGCAGAGACGCCCGACACAGTCCACTTCGAGCTACGGCTCACCCCGCTGGAGTATCCGTTCGTCAAGCGCTATCCACCGCTCGATGCGACCGAACTTCAGCGCTATCGTGACCTTGCGGCGGCGGGCAATGCGTTCGGCGCGTTCGATGGCGAGACGTGCGTTGGCATCGCGATCTGCGAGCCGCAGCGCTGGAATAGCAGCCTCACCGTCTGGGAGTTCCACATCGCGCCGGATTTCCAACGGCAGGGCGCTGGCCGCGCGCTGATGTCCGCTGTGGAAGCTCACGCGCGCGACGAGGGAATGCGCTGCCTCGTCTGCGAGACACAGTCCAGCAACGTGCCCGCAATCCGCTTCTACCGCGCCCTCGGCTTCATCATCGACGCAGTAGATCTCTCGCTCTACTCCAACGGCGACATCGAACGCGGCGAGGTCGCGGTCTTCATGAAGAAGCGCATCGCCGATCCTCTATCGGATGAGGCGTGAAGGGTGAAGGGTGAAGCGTCAGTCTTCCATCGAGACGAGCAACTCCCAGATGATCGCGCCGTCTGGTGATGCGGTGACGAACGCCTGATCGCCGGGCTGGGCCGGGTTGATCGTCCCGGTGCGATGCAATTTTGGCGTCGCTGTACAGGAGGCGCCGCCTATTGTGCCTGGGTATAGGACTTTGAGCGCGCCCCTGCCTTTGCAGCTATAGAGAATAACATACGGCTTGCTGGCGATGAAGGTTCCCTGTGCGATGTCGGCGCCATGCACGCCCGTCGTATCGCTCAGTGTGAGTACCGTGTGCCAGCCAGCCGCCGAGGTCAGCGTCGGCAGTGACGATTTTGGTATTGGAGCGACGGTCGAGGTAGGCTGCGCGATATTCGTAGGCGCCGGGACGGTTGATGAGGCGGTAGGAGTCACCGTAGAAACGGCGCCAAAAAGCGTTGTCTTTTGCTGCGTTGGCGTCACACCACACGCCGGCAGTATTGTACTGGCCAGCAGCGGCAACAGCGCAATGAACTTCAGCGAATGGCGTGATATTACATGAGACGGTGAAGCATTCCGCAACAAGTCGCGCATCCTTCCCGAAGAGAGCGCCACACTATACAGTCCGCTCTATTCCTGACGCTCGACACGGATGGTTTTCTACCGAGGACCAACACGGCGCGCACTTCATATCTACTTCAGCGCAACGTCCCAGATGGTCAGGCTGTCGAATGATGTATCCAGCAGAAACAGCCTCTGCCCCGAAGATGACCAGCGCAGCAGCGGGTGGAATTGTACTGTTGCCAGTTGAAGTCGGTTCGCCAGCGGTTTCGTGGCAAGGGTTAAACGCTTCTCTCCAGTCGCGCTATCGTAGATGGCGATTTGCTCCTTGGCGTCTGGAATCACACTACCATCGCCATTCTTGAGGATCAGGTCAATGAGTGGATTTGGCTCCATCGCGGCGAGCAGACGGCCATCACTCCTCCATGAGACGGGCATCATCTGCGCATCTGGGTTGGACGGCGATTTGAGCTGGCTGGTGGCGATGAGCAGCGCCTTATCGCGATACGGCAACTGGTACGCCCCGTCATCCTGGCGCACGATGCCGCTGGCGCTCTGTGTCAGTTCCCCCCCAAAGCCGAAGTTCGGCGCAAGATAGCGGCCATCTGGCGACCACACCATGCAGCTCGCGCTAAAGTCAAACGCCTGTTTCTCCCGATCCAGATAAATGCTGCCCGGCTGCCATATCGTGAATCGCTGTCCTGCTGCTGGATTGCCAATTGGTCCCGATGTTGCCGCGTCTTCAACTGGCGTCAACGTCCCCTGTGCTGACCAGTGGTAGGCAAGCGCGAACACCTGAGCAGTATTGTCACCTTGTATCTGCTTGCGCGTCTGAATGTCCCAGATATCGTATGGCGATTGATTGAACCCGGAGAGCTTCTCGCCATCAGCGCCACCTGTTGGCAGAAATACCAGCCCGCTCTCGAAGGTGTTCGTTTCCTGACTATACGGGAGCGTAGCCTCGTACGTCAGCGCTAGACGCTTACCATCCGGTGACCAGCTCATGGCAAAATATTCTGCGTATGCGGGTGCTATCGCCGATGAGTCTGTGTCTACAGTTGGCGTAGGTTGCGCGGTGGTAGGCGCTTTCGCGCCCAGCACTATTGTGTCAGGATAGAGCATCCGCTCTAGATTACCCTGAGTATCGAAGAGCGCGACCACATTCGGTTCGATGATACCGAAGTTGCCATTCGCGCATGCTCCCAGTTGCGCCAGCACAGCGATGCGCTTGTCGTCGGGCGACCAGACAGCGGCGCTGGGGCAGTGAAGATTGTTGTCGGCGAGATTGACGCTGATGGTGGTATCGGTGGTCACGGGCTTGCTCCGTTGCCAGGGAAGCCAGCCCTGCCACGCCGCGTCCACCACCGAAATTAACACGACTGCCGTCACTGCGATAAGCGCTACAGGGACACGGCGGCGCGATGGCGGTTTGGTGGCGAGTGAGGATTGTGGTTCATCAACGGAGGAAGTAACCGCCCCTCCGAGTTCGCGCATGGCGGCGATCCGCTGGCTGCGCGCGTTGTCGTCGTCCCCTGAATATCCGCTAGGCGGCTGCGAATCCTGTCTGCTCATGCTTTCTGTCAACTCCGCGTGAGTAGCAAACACTCATCCTTCACTGTTGCTGCTGGGCTAGAGGATACCATACAGGGGCAATAGGTCGCATAGACACGACTATCGCTGCTGCGCGATCCACCATGCCTGTGCAACGGCCAGGAACGCGACGCCGCGCGCGATGACAGTCAGCCTGCCTCATGCTGGCCCATTGGCCAGTTGCCGCGCGCTATACAACGCGCATATACTTTCCTATTGGAAGTATACTGGACTACAAGGACGCGCATGATAACTCCGAAGCAGAGAGAAGAGACGAGACGATGGATGCCAGCCCGGCAGATTTTCGCAAGGTGATGGGGCGATTTGCGACTGGCGTGACTGTTGTAACCACCTGCGATGGCGAGCATCGCCTCGGCATTACCGTCAACGCATTCTCCTCCGCTCTCACTCGACCCACCACTCATCCTTGTCTGCATCGAGAAAACGTCGTATCTGCATCAGGTGATGCTGCGCAACGGCTACTTCGCCGTAAATGTGCTCGGTGAGGACCAGCTTGACCTGTGCAAGTGCTTCGCCGGGCATTCCACGGCGCGCCGCAACTTCTGCGACGCCCCCTCGCATACCGCCGCCACCGGCGCGCCCGTGCTCGATCACTCGCTCGGCTGGATCGACTGCCGCATCGTCAATGTCTTCCCTGGCGGCGACCACAGTATCATCGTCGGCCATGTCGAGGCGCTCGGCGGCGGTGAGGGCCGACCGCTGCTCTACTATCGCGGCAAATATCCGAAGCTCAAAGACCCGGCAGAAGGCTGATTTGACCGATATTCTTCACAACACTCGGATGTTTAGCGCATGAGTAGACGCTCTCCTCCGCTATCCAATCTGACCTCGCATTGCCGTGCCAGCGCCACTGCCGAAAGAGGCCGAACTATGCCCGGCGCAACCGACAGCTGGCCGAATTGCACGACGAGATACGCGGCTGTCGAAAAGTGCGTCGTGGCGGCCTATCTGGCGCAGGCGAATACCGTCGGCGCAACGCGCGGCCGCATCGGTGACGCGGTGATGGTGGTGGGGCAGGCGCCGGGACATCTCTCGGTCGAGCGCGGGGTTCCCTTCGCGGGACCAGGAGGCGTCATCCTCGACTGCTGGCTCCAGCAGGCTGGCTTTGCAGTCGGCGCGCTCCACCGCGAGGTCTATCTCTCCGCGCTGACCCGCTGCGATCCGGGCAAGAATCCGCGCGGTACCGGCGACCGCAAGCCCTCGCTGCCTGAGCTGGCGCTCTGCCGCCCCTATCTGCTGCGCGAACTGGATCTGGTGCGCCCGCAGGTCATTCTGCCGGTCGGCGGCATGGCCATCGCCGCGTTTCTGGGACCGCAGCGACTGGAGGATGTCATTGGCGAGGCTTTCGAGCGGAACGGCGTGCTACTCTTGCCGCTACCGCACCCCTCCGGCGTCAGTCGCTGGCTGAACGATCCCTCCCACCAGCAACTGCTCGCCCGCGCGTTGGAACGGCTAGCCAAGTGGCGCGACGAAGCGCATGGCCCGCGATAATGACGATGAGGTTGCTCACCAGCGTGAGCAGCATGCTCACCAGCACTGTGACAACGAAGACCGGATAGCTCCCCTCGGCCACTGTGCGATAGTTCACCGAAGTCTGGGCGAAGATGGTCCAGGTGACGATAAGGCCAGTAGCCGACACCACGAAGATCAGCGCTGGCGCGACGAGCACCGTACGAAACCAGCCCTGCCACCGCGCACGCCGCAGCAGTATGAGGCAGACGATCCAGGCGGTCACCAGCATCACGATACCTGGCATGAGGAACGGGGCAAAGTCCGGCAATAGGCCGATGACTCTACTGGGGACATCTGCGGGCGCGCAGCCGTTGAAACAGACGAATTCGAGGTTTAACAGCGCCCAGACGCCAGCCAAAAAGAAGAGAACAGCGCCGATATAGCCGAGCGCCAGGACGACTCTGCGCGACATGAAAAGACCTCCCGTCGAGCGAGTCGCAAGCACTACACGTGGACTATCGCTAGCATACTGAGAGGGAGATATTCAGGAACAGCGACAACCCGCAGCTTTAGCCGTAGCGCCGCTCGTATTTTCGGCCACCGCTAACGGTCTCGCACGACCGCCAGCATCTTATTGACTTCGTCCGCCTCGTCGCGGCTGACCGTATGGCCAAGGCCGGGATAGAGGCGCATCGTCACCTGCGCGCCCAGTTTCTCCAGCACCGTGGCGCTCTCACGCACGCGCGCCGCCGGAATGTGCGGGTCCACGTCGCTGCATCCCAGGAAGACCGGCGTGCCGGAGAGCGAGCCGGGATAGTCGCGCAGCGCGCCATCCGGGCCAATCAGCGCGCCCGAAAGCCCCGCGACGCCACCATAGCGCTGCGCGTTGCGGGCGATGTATTCCAGCGAGAGGCATGCGCCCTGCGAGAAGCCCAGTAAGACCGTCCGCTCCGGCGGGATGCCCGCGTCGGCGACCTGCGCCAGCACGCTGCCCACCTTCGCCAGCGCCGATGAGAGATACGGCTCGTTCTGCTCCGTTGGCGCGGTAAACGGATAGGGATACCACTGAAAACCAGCGGCCTGCGGCGCGAGTAGCGCGAAGCCCGCGACATCCAGCACATCGGCCAGCGAGAGAATATCTTCCGCCGTTGCGCCGCGCCCATGTACCATCACCAGCGCCGCCTGCGCGCTGGCAAGCGGCTCGCCCGCCACCAGGACCGGCGTCTGCGCGTGTGGGTCGGTGGGTGTATTGTTCTGCCTGTCGCTCATGCTTGCGCCTCCGATGGCTGCCATACTGGCACTTCCAGCGGCTTCAGGCCGCCAGCGATATTCGCGCGACTATCCTCCAGCCACGGCGGCAATTGCAGCGAGCGCCCCAACTCGGCGGGCGACTCATCCACCGCGAAGCCGGGGCCAACCGTCGCCAGCTCGACGATATGGCCATCAGGGTCGGTGGTGTAGATGCTCTTGAAGTAGACGCGGTCCAGAACAGGTGTCACCTGAAGTCCCGCCTCGACCAGCTTCTCGCGCCACGCAAGCTGCGTCTCGTCGTCGGCCACCGCCAGCGCGAAGTGATGCGTCTGCCCAGCGCCCATCCGTCTGCGCGGCTTTTGGGCGGGATCATGCTCGAAGTAGGTTATCAGTGTGCCGGGCCGCCCGTCGCCCGCGCCCCAGTACCAGTGCGCCGAGTTGGGATCATCGAAGTTGTTGGTCATCTTGACACGCCGCATCCCAAGCAGATCGCCGAAGAATGCCTGCGTCCGCTGGATATCGGAGCCGATGGCGGTGATATGGTGCATCCCCTGCCGTAGCGCCATCTCCGGCGTGATGACCGATACCGGCTCCGGCCACGTCTCGGCGGCGATGCGTTCCTCGTCTCGGTTACGAATGAGCATCTCAGCGGGCGGCGCGCGGAACTCCGTGCCGAGGGCCTCAGGCGCTTCGTCAATCGTCCAGCCGGGGCCAATGGTGGCTATCTCCAGAATCGTGCCGTCGGGGTCGTTGAAGTAGATCGAGATGAAGTAGTGGCGATCCAGCGGACCCTCGATTGAAAGACCCGCGTCGGTCAGGCGGCGCTTCCACATCAGCAGCGTCTCGCGATTGGCGGTCTGCAGTGCGAAGTGGTGCGTGCCGCCGATGCCGGGCCGTCCCCTGGCCGCGCCGGGCCACTCGAAGTAGGTGACGATTGAGCCGGGCGTGCCGTGCTCGTTGCCGAAGTAGAGATGGTAGCTACGGGGATCGTCGAAGTTGACGGTCTGCTTGACCAGCCGCATACCGAGGATGTTGGTGTAGAAGTTGATGGTGCGCTGGGCGTCAGCGCTGATAATCGAGATGTGATGCAGCCCCAGAACTGACATGGCATGTTCTCCTTTTCTGGAGGCGCGACGCGATCACGTGCATTATGGCATCTTTCGTCCGCCACAAATAGTTTATTGCTAAACTAATTCGATGTCAAGTGAGCAGCGTCATAGTCGCGGGTATGCAGCAGGCTTAGAATATTCTAGAGAAACGCTTTGGATGCGCTTCGGACGCTCTATTCAGGCGCGGCGAAAGGTGGAAGCTCAATGGAATGCACCGTGCGTGGTATCCCGGTCTTCTATGAGGAGGCGGGCGCTGGCGGGCCTTTGCTGATGCTTCATGGCTGGCCCAGCGATCATCGCCTGACGTCGAACTTCATGGAACCAATCCTGACGGAGCGATCCGGCTGGCGGCGCATCTATCCTGACCTGCCGGGCATGGGAAAGACCCGGGCGCGGATTGGATCACCAACCAGGATGATATGCTGGCAATCGTTCTCGACTTTCTGGACGCGGTGGCGCCTGGCGAGCGCATCGTCGTAGTTGGCGCCTCGTACGGTGGCTTCCTGGCGCGAGGCGTCCTCCATGAGCGTATGGCGCAGATGGATGGGCTGATGCTCTGGGCGCCTAGCGTCGCTTCAGGCGATGGCGAGCGTCATCTCCCGCCGCCACAGACCCTCGTGCGCGACGCTGATACGCTTGCCACCCTCGAACCCGATGAGGCGCTCTGGACGCAGGCTGCGGTGATCCAGACGGCGGAGACGCTGGCGGCATTCCGGGCGTCGGTGAAGCCGGGTTTACAGGCGGCTGACATGGTGTTTCTGGAGCAGCTGCAATCTGCTGGCTCCGTCTTCTCCTTTGCCGTGGATGAGTTACCCGAGCCATTTCCGGCTCCGACGCTGATTCTGACTGGTCGCCAGGATTCGATGGTCGGCTATCGCGACGCCTGGGGGCTGCTCGAAAGCTATCCGCGCGCGACGTTCGTGACGCTGGATCGCGCAGGCCATGCTCTCGCCGAAGAGCAGCCGACGCTGTTTCACGCGCTGGTCGGCGAGTGGTTGGATCGCGTCGAGGAATATGCCGTGAGCAACAAGCGGGATGAGGGCACACGCGGTGGATGATGCGCCTGAGGCGCTGGCGCAGGGCCAGGAGCTGCTGACGCAACGACAGCCCGCGAAGGCGTTGGCCGTCTTTGATGCCTTACTGCGCACCAATCCAGGCGATATTGAGGCGCGGCTTGGACGTGTCGCGGCGCTCCTTTACATGGGAGAGCCACAGTTCGCCCTGGCCACCTGTGATACGGTGCTAGCAAACCAGTCAGCGCACCCTGAGGCCCTGACACTGAAATGCTGGGTGTTGATGTCCCTCCGTCGCTATGATGAAGCGGAGGAAATCGTTGAGCAGCGGCTACAGATGTCGCCGGAGTCCGCCATATGTGGTTCACGAAGGCTAAGATGCTGATACCCCTGGACAAGTGGGGCAGACGCGGCAGACGCGCTGGATGCGGCGCTCAACTGCGACCCAGATCTGTGCGACGCCTGGATAAGCAAGGGCGACGTTCTCCTCCAGATGGGCAATTCAGCGGATGCGCTCTCGGCGTTTGATCGGGCGCTGGCACTCCAGCCCGACAACAGAGAAGCGCAAAGTGGGCGAGCGCAAGCCCGTACAGCGTGGCGCACTTCATATACCGTTGGGCTGCTGCCAGGTCTCATAGAATTGCTCTCAGCGCTTTTGCCAGGTGACAACCGCTCTTTTGGTGATACGGGTTGCCCGCCACGATGCATCCTGATACAATGCGCAGGCAAGCGTGGTCTGAGTACGGTGGAGTTTCCCGCATCGCGATGGTCGCAAGGAGCGGCGGAGTCAGGCGCGATATTGGGGTAAGGAGTGGAGCTATGCAGGCGGGGGGATCAGGTGGGCCGCGCATGTCGCGCACGTCGCAGACATCGAATAGCTCACAGATATCGGGTGGCCCGAACCGCCAGAGTGGCGCGCCCGCGCCCGGCCCGCAGCCCCCTTACGACCCGAATCAGTACGGGTTGCCGGATATCACCGGCCGTCGCCACGGCTGACGCCGCGGGTCGCGCGCCCAATCGACCACGATGCCAGACACCTGCAGTGGCCGCGCGTCCCAGCCCGGCCAGCCGCATACCCTGGGCGTCGGCGCGAAACTCGCGCGCGGTCGGCCAACAGGGTCGCCCTCACTGCCGCAGTCGCCAGCCCGAGCGGCACCTGACCCAGCAGATGCGAGCGATCGCGCCTCCCGATGTCGCGCGCCAGACGCTTGACGAACAGAAAATGCTGGCCCACGAGCTGCTCGTACTGCCGGAATCGCTCGAAACCAGCGGGCTGGCAAAGACCCACGAGCGCAGCTATATCGAGACAATTCGCGCCTATGTTATCCTGGCGGACGACACCTGGATCGCCGTCGCCGAGGAGCGCCTGGAGCAGAGCGGCGCCGAGCAGACCCATCGCCAGAGTGCCATCAACATTGCCCGGCAGGTGAAGCGCATGCAGCAACGAGAGCCAGACTGGCCGCCAACAATACACAGTTTCCGCTGCCCCGCAAGCGTCCCTTTTTCTGGCGGCGGCGGTTGCGGCTGCAGCGCGAAGGATTGCGCGACTGGCAATCGCATCTGAGCATGCCCGCTGAATCCGCGGACATGGGCGAGGCGCTGGCGCATCTGCGTGGCGCGACGGCGCTGGCCGCGCGCAAGCAACCTGGAATTGCTGCTCTGGAACATCTTTCTCGCCATTGTCGGCGATGTGGTGATGGTGCTCTGGGTCGGCTTCATGGTCGACGCTGATTGCGGTGGTGGCCAGGGCGCTTTCGCCTCGATTGGCGTGCTGGCGCTGGCGGCCACGGGACGCTGGTCGTGCGTGTGCTGCTCGCGCTCTTGCTGCGGCGCGGCCCGGCGCGGACTGGACTATCTGTTTGCGCTGTCGGTCTTCTCCGCGCAACGTTCACCACGCGCTGGCACGGCTGGTTCACGCATCATTGCTGGGATGCTTGCGCGTCTGGGGCGTCTTCGCCGCCGGCTGGTCTGCTTGGCATGGTCGCTGGCGCTCGGCTATAGCATCTGGCTGCTTCTCGGAGAAAATATACCTGCCGACGATGGCGCTCGACTGGGTGGCCCTGGTTGGTTCGGTGATTGTCAGGGCAATCTGGCTGCCCACGCTCGTGGGGCTGGCGGCGGTGGGCGCGCTGGCGCTGCCGCTCTTGCTGATCTCGGCGCTGCGCTTCATCGGCGAGCTTGCGCGGCAATATCGGCTGGGTGCGGGCCGCCCGTCGCTATGCCCTGGCCCCGCGCTGCACGTGCTGGCATTTCTCGCCGCGGGCGCGGTAGCGGCGCTAGGCCGCGTGGCGGCGCTGGCTCCGCAACTGGGGATGACGCAGCGTCGCCTGGCCAGTGTGACCGTCGGCCCACTGACCCAGACGCTCACACTCCTGACGGTGGCGCTCTTCGTCGATTCCAGCGCTGGTGTTGCTGTTGGCCTGGATATCCCCTATCGCGTTGGCATTTCCGCTGGCGGCGTCACTGGCTGGGTGAATTGACGATGCGCCGCGCGGATATCGACGCCGATGTGCGGCGACGCTCGGCGGTTGATCCGCGCACCGGCATGCAGGATAGCGAGCGATGAGAATCTGCGAGCGATGGAGTATGACATGATGCTGGTGCAGTTCTACACCACGCGCACCGACGAGGCGCGCAACGTCTCCAGCGCCCCCTATGGATGGCTCGCGGGCATCGGCATCGTGCTCTTGCTGGCGGTGGTGGCGCTGCTGGTGGATGGCCTCGCCCAGCAGCTTGCCCACATGACGCTCAGCATCGGGTTTTAGGGCGCTGGTGGCTGAAGCCGCGCCTATGGGCCGTTGGCCGCAAAGCCCGCCTGCGCGGGCTCCAGAGCAACTCACTGAGGCTTTCCGTCGGTCGAGAGTTGCTCGTCCCAGGATTAGCCGCGGCATTTATGCCGCGAAGCTCGTTCGCGCGCCCGCGCCTACGCATCGATCTGCGCCCGCTGGAGACGACCGCTGTAGTCTATATAGATCGCCTTCCACTCGGTGAAGAACTCCAGCGCGCCCAGTCCCGCCTCGCGATGGCCGTTGCCCGTGCCGCGCGTGCCACCGAAGGGAAGCTGTATCTCCGCGCCGATGGTGCCGGCGTTGACGTAGACGATGCCGGTCGTCAGGTCGCGCATGGCCGTCTGCGCCGCGTTGATATTGTTGGTGAAGATGCTGCTCGACAGCCCGTAGCGCGTGTTGTTGTTGACCGCGATGGCCTCTGCCAGCGACTCCACCTCGATGATCGAGAGCACCGGACCAAAGATCTCCTCCTGCTCCACCCGCATGCCCGGCCGCACATCCCCAAGCAGCGTCGGCGCGTAGAAGTTGCCGCGCGCCAGGTCGCCATCAGTCGCGATCTCGCCGCCTGTGAGGATGCGCGCGCCCTCGTCGCGGGCCACCGCCATGTAGCTATGCACGCGGTCGCGCTGGCTCCGGCTAATCAGTGGGCCAACGTCGGTAGTGTCGTCCAGCCCCGGCCCCAGCCGAAGCTTCGGTGGCGCGCTCCAGCAGCCGCTGCTCCAGCTCCGCGCGGACGCCTTGCTGCACGATCAGGCGGCTGGCGGCGGTACAGCGCTGGCCGGTGGTGCCAAAGGCGCTCCAGACGATGCCATCCACCGCCAGTTCGAGGTCGGCGTCGTCCATCACGATGATGGCGTTCTTGCCGCCAAGCTCCAGCGTCACCCGCTTGAACTGCCGCGCCGCCTCGACATTCACCTCGCGCCCGACCTCATTCGACCCGGTGAACGAGATGCCCGCGACATCGGGATGCTGCACCAGCGGTGTGCCGACCTCGGAGCCGGTCCCGCAGACGAAATTGAGGACGCCCGGCGGCAGGCCCGCGTCGGCGTAGACCTGGACCAGCAGCCGCGCCGAGTTGGGCGTATCGGTGGCGGGCTTGAGGACAACTGTGTTCCCGGCAATGAGCGCGGCCATCGTCTTCCAACTGGGGATGGCGACGGGGAAGTTCCACGGCGTGATGCAGGCGACGACACCCAGCGGATCGCGCACGCCATAGGCGGCCTTGTTCGGCAGCTCGGAGGGGACAATGCTGCCGAAGAGGCGGCGTCCCTCGCCCGCCATGTAGAAGGCCATATCAACGCCTTCCTGCACGTCGCCTCGCGCCTCCACCAGCACCTTGCCCATCTCGCGGGTGAGCGCGCGGGCAATCTCCTCCTTGCGTTCGGCAAGCAACTGGCCGACGCGATAGAGGATCTCGCCCCGCTTTGGCGCGGGCGTCAGCCGCCAGCCGTCGAACGCTTTGCGCGCCGCCGCCACCGCCCGGTTCACATCCTCAGCCCCGGAACGCGGGAAGAGGCCAATCAGCTCGCCCGTCGCCGGATCACGATTCTCGCTGGTCTGGCCGCTCGCCGCGTCCACCCACTCGCCGCCAATATAGTTCTGGTAGGTCGTTATCTCGTTCGTCTGCGCCGCCATTGCCCTGTGCTCCTTTGCCTAGGATGTTGCTTCACTGAATGAGTCACTGCTGCCATGCTAGCACACCGCCGCCAGGGCAGGTCGTAGCTACGTACGGCAATACATACAGTTCAGGTCGTTACTGGACTAGAACTGCACGGGTGTCTGGGAGTTCGCATCGTCTTAGAAACCGTTTTGAAAGTTATCCAGCCGGGCTGGAACGCGCCGCGGCGCGGGTCAGGCGCCGGAGCATCAGGTGACTCATCCCGGCGTAGATGAGCGCCTCGCTGGACTCGACTTGGTACTCGTAGTCCTTACTGAGCCGGCGCAGCCCGCCCCACCAGCCGAAGGTGCGCTCCACAATCCAGCGGTGCGGCTGCACAGCAAAAGCACTGCGCGGCTGCTGGTCGGAGCGCTTGACCACCGCCAGCGTCCAGCCCATCTGCTGGCGCAGGTCGTCGGCGAGTTGGCCGGCGTAGCCCGCGTCGGCCCACACCAGGGACAGGCGGGGCAACTCGGGACCATAGAGTTGCACGGCGTGGGCGAGCAGCCGCGCCCCGTCGCGGTCCTGCACATCGGCGGCCGAGACCACCACCTTGAGCACGAAGCCCTGCGTATCCACCAGCAGATGCCGCTTGCGTCCCTTCACCTGCTTGTGGGCGTCGAAGCCGCGCGGGCCCCCCTTTGGCTGGTCTTGACCGACTGGCTGTCCAGGATCGCCGCGCTCGGCGTCGCCGCGCGTCCCAGATGCCGCCGGGTCCGCTCGCGCAATGCCGTGTGGATGCGTTCCCAGGTCCCGTCGTTGCGCCAGATCCGGAAATAATAAAAGGCCGTTTGCCACGGTGGCAGATCGTGCGGCATGGCCCGCCACTGGTTGCCGCCGCGCACCACATACAAGATGGCGTTGATGATCTCGCGTCGACTGTGGCGCGCGGGACGTCCGCCGGGCTTGACCGCCGGGACGAGCGGCTCCAGGATGGCCCACTCGCCGTCGCGCAGGTCGCTCGGATAGGCTGTGCGGATGGGGGATGTTGGTTCCATGCCGCCAGTCTACCACACCGCTACCCTTTCAAAACAGTTTCTTAGAGCCGAATAAAAATCTATGAGCCTTTCAGGCTGTGCGTGGCTGAGGCAAATCAACCATATGGTGTTCCTTATTCATCTTGTCACGAAGCTCCTGTGACGGCGCGCCGCTTCCGCTTGCAAGCACTGTGCCATAATCGCTTGGCTTAAAATTCTGTCCGGCCTGCATTGCAGCAAACATTCTTTTTAAATCTCTCCCTTTTAGTTGTAAATAACTGTAGACTGGATTGCTAAACAGATTGGTTCCTTGAAGCAAAATGACGATATCGGTATCAAAGTATTCCTCGGTAACCAGATCAGGAGACAAACGCTGTAGCACGCTCAAGGCCTGATCTTCGTCATCATTTTGCGGCGATTTCAGCCGGAGCTCTTTGGCATGTTGCTCGGCATTTTTGGCGTCTGCCTCGCGACCGAGCGCGCGGAGCACTCCTGCCTTATTGCTCCACATATAGGCGGAGGTTGGATCAAGATCCAGAGTGCGTTCATAGGCAGTCAGCGCATCTTCGTAACGCTTCAGAGCGTTCAGAACAAAGCCAAGACCAGCCCAGGCGCTTACATTGTCTGGGTCAATCGCTTTGATTTGCTCAAAAACAGCTAGCGCCTCCTCATTTCTTCGCAACATCAACAGTGTGATACCTTTCCCTTGCCAGGAGTTGATCATGATAGGATCTGAGGCTGTCAGGCCAGAGTTGATGGCTTGGTCATACGCAGCAAGCGCATCTATGTACCTTCCAAGACCGCTTAAAGTATCTCCGCGACTGTTCAAGGCAACGGCATCACGTGGATCGATGGTCAAAACATGATCAAAAGCAGCGAGAGCTTCTTCAAAGCGCTTAAGTTTCACCAAGGCAAGACCACGACCGTTCCAGGAATGGGTATTATTCGCATCGATGGCTAGAGCACGGTCATAGGCAGTTACGGCTTCCTCATAGCGCTTAAGATAGCGTAAGGCTGCGCCACGTTCGTTCCACGCTGTGACATTGCCTGGATCAATCAGGAGGGCATGGTCAACGGCAGCCAACGCCTCCTCACGTCGCTGAAGTAAAATTAAGATCATTCCTCTCTCAATCCAATCGGTAGCCTTCGAGGAGTCAAGCATTAAAGTATGTGTCACAACAGCATACGCTTCCTCATATCTCTGCAGAAGGCTTAAGGCAGCGCCCTTCCTTCGCCAGGATTCTACGTGATTAGGATCCATGGCTAAGGCATGATCGTACGAGGCAATTGCTTCCTCATAGCGGTTTAGGAGCATCAATGTATCGCCGCGGCTGCTCCAGGTAATCGTTTTGTCTGGATCAATCATGAGAGCATGATCAAAGGCAGCTAGTGACTCCTCGTATCGGGTCAGAGATTTGAACGCCAGGCCTTTTGCGATCCAGGCATCTTCACTTGTTGGCTCAATAGCTATTGCCCTATCTGAGGCGTCAAGCGCCTCTTCGCTGCGCTTAAAAAATGCCAGAACAACGCTCTTTCCTCCCCAAGCTGTAGCATTCGTCGAGTCAATCGATAAGGCAAGGTCAAAAGCAGCTAACGCCTCTTCGTTCCTTCCGACCTGCACTAGCACAAGCCCACGTCCACTTATAGAGTTACTGCGACGTTCGTTTAGAGCGATAGCGCGATCGAAGGCACCAAGAGCTTCTTCATAACGATCGAGTTCCCTCAAGTTAATACCTAGGCTATGCCAGACCCAGTCTAGATTTTGGTCTATTTCCAAAGCACGTGCGTTTGCTCGTAAGCTTTCAGCGTGCTGCCCCATCATACCCAAGGTAGCTCCAAGATAGCCCCAAGTTTCAGCATTTTCAGGCGCTAATCGACTTGCGCGTTCGAAGAATATCAGAGCATCAGCAGGACGCTTTTGCATATTTAGAGCTTTACCGCGCGCGATAAGATCATCCACAGTTTCTGTTGACTGCGGAATCACAGGTTCGGGAATAGCGCCCTTCGGGGTGAGAGCCAATGCATGTAGCAGATGATGTGAAGCTTCGCCTGGAGAATAGGGCTGGAATCCTGTGGCTTCGATACGCTTGTAGTCTTCAAGAAAAAGCCAACCCGTCTGTCCACTAAAATCACTAAGATCAATGGGGCCTGCTGTAACGGGGATAATGATGCGAGTCGGATCACGATCAGCGAGATGATAGGCCCAGGTCGCTTCCCGTTTGACCCATTTTGAGGCGAAGGCATGCTTTGAGAGAATCACGATGAAAACAGGGCGGCGGTCGAGCTCACCCTGAACCACTTCCATTAACTGGCCTGAGTCAAGGTTGTATTGGTCGTACCAGACATCAGCTCCCGCACCGCGTAAAGACTGGACGATCATCTCGCAAAAGGCATTGTCGTCATGGCTATGGCTAATGAAGATCGACATTGTGGCCATGGATGTTTTCCTCTCCCAATCAAGGTGCCGATGTAACAATTTGACCATACTGTACCATAAGCCATCGCAAAATCGCTATCTTTCGCCAGCGCACCACATCCAGCAGGGCCGCATCAGTCAGGACTACGCTTTGGTCACTCGCGTGCTCCAATCACCAGAATGCTGTCAGCCGCCTGAATACGCAAAGTGACTATCGCCCCACTGATGCTGACAGCATTCTGGTATCATGTCAGACACTGGCAGGCGGCACACCGCTCACGGAAAGGCAGGCGCTTGTGATTCCTCTCAGTGACGACCCTGGACCACGACGGCGCTTTCCGTTCGTCAACTATGCGCTGATCCTTATCAACATTGGCGTCTTCATTGCCGAGATGGTCTACGGCCAGTGCTTCCAATTCGCCTATTCGACGATCCCCTACGCCATCACCCACAACGCCGAGTTCGCGTTGCAGGGATGTCCCTACGGCCAGCCGCAACCGGTCTATATCACGCTGCTCACCTCAATGTTCCTCCATGCGAATCTGCTGCACATCGGCGGCAATATGCTCTATCTCTGGATCTTTGGCGATAACGTCGAGGATCGGTTGGGCCATTTCTGGTATCTGATCTTCTATCTCTTCTGCGGCCTGGTCGCCTCGGCGGCGCAGATTTTCGTGGACCCCAACTCGCAGCTCATCAACCTGGGCGCAAGCGGAGCCATCGCGGGCGTCCTGGGCGCGTATCTGATCTTCTATCCGGGCGCGCGGGTGCGGTCGCTGATCTTCCTTGGCGTCTTCATCACATTTACCACGCTGCCCACGCTGGTGGTCATCGGGCTGTGGTTCGTGCTGCAGCTGGTCTCAGGCTTGCAAAGCCTCAACCCGCAACTGGTCAATAGCGGCGGCGTCGCCTATTTCGCGCACGTCGGCGGCTTCGTGGCGGGGCTGCTGATCGCGCTAATACTACGGCCATTCATGCGCAAGCTCCCGCCGCCAAAATCGCGGACGTATCCCGCCTGGCCGCAGCCGCCGCAATATCGCGGGTATTGAGATCCTCTACTGCTTTCTGGGCGAGGCGGGACCATGGGAACGCTGGCCGCAGGCTGAAGCCCTGCGGCTAATCCTGGCCATTCGGTACCGTATATGATTGCGAGCGGACCTCTGGGAACTCGCACAGGCGGACTTCGTGGCCACAGGCCGTTCAGGCGCGGTTTCAACCGCCCGCGCCGTTATGTTGAACCAGCCGCCGCACGCGCCAGCCGGAACCCACCGTTGCCGTGGTAGTTTTCCAATCTGTAGTCGCCGCGGTAGGCCGCGCGCACATCTCGGGAGTAGACGTACCACGAACCGCCACGCAGCACTCTACCCTCAGTAGAATCTGGATTCTCTCGTCCATCGTTTTTGCGATAGGGATAGGGCCGGAACAGGCTGCTCGTCCACTCCCAGACGTTGCCCGCCATATCCTGTGCGTGGTAGGGACTCTCGCCGTTGGGATAGCTGCCGACGGGCGTGGTCGTCCCGATGCTACTCTCGTGGGTATTGCAGCGCGCTTTATCGAACGTGTCGCCCCAGGGATAGACACGGCCATCGGTCCCACGCGCCGCCTTCTCCCACTCCGCCTCACTCGGCAACCGCCAGCGTTGACCCGTTGTCTTGGCCATCCAAGCGCAATAGGCATGCACGTCGCTCCACGAGATGTAGACCACAGGACAGTTCGGCTGCGCCTGTTGCGTCACCCAGTCCAGACCATCTTTTTTGCCATCCCACTCAAATGGAGTTGGCTCGCGCACCGCGTTGGCGCGGACGGCGCAGGCATACTCAGCGACAGTGACGGGATGCTGGCCGATAGCGAAGCCATCCACCTCCACTGGATACTGAGGCGTTTCGTCATCATCTGCCTGCTGGTCGCGGCTCTTGTCGCTGCCCATCGTGAAGACGCCGCCAGGAACGGGGCAGAGTGGCGGCAGGATGCACTCGACGCCGCCGATGGTGTAGCCGCGAAAGCCGAGATTGTAGAGCGGCATCGGCGTCAGGTGGTGGGCCGGGGTGCTGTTGGCGGGCGCGGGCGCCGGGCCGAGTGGCGGCAGGGTGTCGTGCGGCGATATTGCGCTGGGCGGCTGAGCCGTGGCGGTTCCCTGGGTCGTCAGCGCGGCGGCGATGGCGTCAATCGCTTTGTCGAAGGACATCGACAGCGCATCGATCCAGAAGAAGGCGTTGAGCATCGGCGGCACGGCACAGGCGCCGATACGTACGGGCAGCAGCAGGCGCGAACGCTGTTGCGCCATCAGGCCAAGATAGGTCTGCATCTCCAGGTCAACCCAGAAGGAGTTGAGCGACGCCTCGGTCATCAAGAGCACGAAGGCTGAACGACGCTTCAACTCATCCTGGATCGCCGAGCCGAGCAGATGGCCGTTCTGCGCATTGTCCCGGTCATACCAGATATCGATCCCGCGCGCCCGCAACGCGGCGACGTAGCGGTCGCAGAGGTCGTTATCAACGTGGGCATGACTGACGAAGGTCGTATGAAATGCGCTCATGCCCACTGCCTCTCCACTACGGAACATACTATGTCTGGCTGCCCTGTCAGTGTAGCATCAGCGGCGGTGGCGTTCAAGACAGACGTCTGCTATCAGTTTGAGCCAGGCATTGCGCCGCGCTGGGCGAACTCCTGGGCGACAGCGTCCATGCGGGCGAAGGTAGCGCCCAGCCCTTCGAGCTGCTCGATCAGCCGCTCCAGCATAAGCATGCGGTGGCCACGCCCGATCACCTGTGGATGGAAGGTGAGGGTGAGCACGCCCCACTCCTGTGTGCGCGCCATGTAGCGGAAGTCGTCGAGCCAGTTGGCGAGCACGTCGTCGGCGCGGCGCAGACCGCCCTGCAAGTGCGTTGCCGTCCAGAGATACTCGAAGTGCGGGAAGTCGTCCAGCGACCAGCTAACCGGTAGCTCGATCAGGCGCGTCGTCTCCCCAAACTGGGCTGGCTGGTCGAGGGCAATCACGTCCCCGTGCCGCGCGTAGTACGGCGTGTAGTCGTTCGCCATCATGCTGCTGTCGTAGGTGAAGCCGTGGGCCAGCAACAAATCAACCGAATGCGGGCTGAGATCCCAGGCGGGCGAGCGGTAGCCGGTCGCTGGAGCGCCAGTAAGGTTGCGAATCGCCTCGTTCCCCCGCGCCAGCACCACCTCCTCCGCCTCGCGCGCGAGATTGACCGGCGCCTCGTGCGCGTAGCCGTGGTGGCCGATCTCGTGGCCCGCGGCGTGGATGCGCCCGCAGAGGTCGGAATACGTCTCGATGGTATGGCCGGGAATGAACCAGGTAGCATGGATGCTGTGGCTGGCAAGCAGCGCCAGGATGCGTTCTGCGCCGACCGCGCCAAACTCCCCCTGCGAGATCGGCGTCGGCGACGTGATACCCCGCGCGAGCCAGAGTGAGAGCGCGTCAAAGTCGAACGTCAGGCAGACCAGATAGCGTGGCATGGGCAAACCCTCCTCTACATCGTGGCGGATTGCAGACCGAGCAGCGCGCGACCCGCGCCCGGCACGCCGCGCTGCTGGATCAGCGCCTTGAAGCCGCCGAGGCCCGCCGGGTTAAGCAGGGCAGCGAGGGCGTTACGCTCCGAGATGCGCCGCAACTGGTCAAGCTGGCTATCGCCCACGATACCACCGCGTCCGATAGTAGGCGTGCTCAACGCGGCCATCCGTTCGCGCAGACCCAATGCCGTCAGAAACGCCGCCTGGGTGGTCAGCCCCGCCAGCCGCAGCCCACTCTCGCGACCCGTCTGGATGAGCGCGCTGAAGTTGACATGCGCCGTCAAATCCTGCGTGCCGGGCTGCGCCAGCGGACGCTCGCCAAACTGGTGCTGGCTATAGACGGCGAGGGTGCCACGCCTTCGGTCGCGCGTGTAGAGCCTGCGCGCGGTGTCGCCGTAGTCTATCGTCAGGACAAAGCCGCGCTGGATACCCGCCGCGACGCGCCGCATCCAGTCGCGCGCCTCCAGACAGACCTCCGCCCGCCAGCCATCGGGATAGCCGCGCCAGGGAATATGGTCGTCGTCCAGGTACGCCGCCACCTCGGGCGTAGAGGGCAGCCCCGCGCGTTCGACGAAGCGCCCCGGCGCCTCATCCACGTCCACAAAGATCTCGCGAAGCGCGTCGCCCTGCTTCTCGACGAGATGCACCGGCATCGCATCAACCAGCTCATTCGAGACGACGCAGCCGGTGATGCCAACGGGAGGCAACGCCTCATCCAGCCCCGCGGCCCAGGTGAGCGCGTGCTCCGGTGCGCCCAGCCGCTCAAGTTCCGTCCGCAGCCGTGCCTCACGGGCGGCGTGCAGCGATGTGCCAGTGGGAGCGCGGTCATCCAGCGTATAGCGCAGCGCCTCGGCCCACTCAGGCGCGTGCTTCAGCGCCCAGCCCCAGACATCGCGCGCCAGCAGGCCGCGTCCCGCGCCCGACTCGACCACGTCAAAGCGCGCGGGGCGACCGAGTAGCTCCCACATCTGATTCAACTGCCGGGCGATGGATTCACCCCAGAGCGGATGCAGGTCGCCGCTGGTGAAGTAGTCGCCTTCCCAACCAACCGGCTCGCGCCCCTCGCCGCCACCAACATAGTAGCCATAGGCCGGATGGTAGAGCGCGACGGCCATGAAGCGCGCGAAGGTGATCGGGCCATTCTGCCTGATCTCGTCGGCCAGTATCCGTGAGAGTTCGCGCACGTCGCCACTCCTTGCGTCAGTCCTGGCCTATCGGCGGTCGAATTCGCGTTCGAGCGCGGCGAGGCTGAGATGCACCATCGTCGGGCGGCCATGGCAGCAGCTCTGGTGCGCGTCCACCTGCTCGAGCTGGCGGATCATCTCGCGCTGTTCCTCGGGCGAGAGCGGCTGGCCCGCCTTGATGGCCGCCTTACAGGCGACGTTGGCGAGCGCATGCTCTTCCCAGGTCTCGCCGTGGCTGGCCGCCTCGCTATCCGCGCCAACCAGCTCCAGCAGCAGCTCGCGCAGGGATTGTGGATGCGCCTGCGCGCTGAGCGTCGCGGGGACGGCGTGTACCAGCATCGCGTCGCCGCCGAACGGCCCGATATCGAAGCCGATGCCGCGCAACTGCTCCAGGTGTTCTTCGACTGCCTCGCGCTCGGTGGCCGCCAGCTCGACGGTCTGCGGCTCCAGCAACCCTTGCGACGCGACGCCGCGCGCGCGCCACTCCGCCACCATCTTTTCCAGTAGGATGCGCTCGTGAGCGGCGTGCTGGTCCACCATGTAGACGCCGTCCGGCCCCTCGGTGATGATGTAGCTCTGCGAGACCTGCCCCAGCACCCGCAGCGCCGGGAGCTTCTTGCCGCCGACCGCGCCCTCCGCCGCGACGCCGGGCACCGCGAATCCGCCCGCTGCGCCGCGCGCCACCGACTGGCCCGCCTCGACGCCAGCGCCATGCCAGAGCGAGTCTGGTGTGGTCGATGGCGCTGAAGCTGGGAGCGTGCCATCCTGTGACGCGAACGGTAAGTCAGACGACGGCCACGCGGGGACGGTGAACGCCCGCCCGGAGAGTTGCGGCGTCTCGGCGGTGGCGAGGACCGCCGTGCGCACTGCCCGCTGGACGGCGGCGTAGACCAGCCGCTCGCGCAGAAAACGCACCTCCGTCTTCGCCGGATGCACGTTGACATCCATCTCCGCCGGATCGAGCGCGATGCTGATGACCGCGATAGGATGCCGTCCAGTCAGCAGCAGCGAGTGATACGCCTCCTCGACGGCATAGTTGAGCGTGCGGCTCTGCACCCAGCGGCCATTGACGAAGAACGAGATGAACTGCCGCGTCGCCTTGTAGCACGAGGGACGGCTAACGTAGCCGCTGACCTGTGGCCGCTCGCTGGCCGCGTTCTCTTGCGGCTGCTCGGCGTCGGCATCCTCATCCAGCGCAACCATCTGCTCGGCGACGCGCAGCCCATAGACGGCGACGATAGCGCTCAGCAGCCTGCCATCGCCCGGCGTGCTGAAGACCTGCCGCCCCTCGCTGATGGCGGTGAAGCGGACGCCCGGCCACGCCAGCGCGTACTGCTCCAGCAGGCGCAGACAGTGGGCGGTCTCGGTGGCGCGGGTCTTGAGGAACTTGAGGCGCGCGGGGACGGATGCGAAGAGTCCGCGAATGGTGATGGTGGTTCCGACGGGCGCGCCAGCGGGCGTCACCGGGCCAATGGCGCCCTCGTCCACGCTCACCTGCGCCCCAGCGGTGGCCTCGCGCGGCCGGCTGAGCAGCGTGACGCGCGCAACGGCGGCGATACTGGCGAGCGCCTCGCCGCGAAAGCCGAGGGTGGCAATGTGTTCGAGGTCGGCTAGCGCGCCGATTTTGCTGGTGGCGTGACGCGCGAACGCCAGCGGCATATCATCCGCCGCGATGCCGTTGCCGTCGTCGCTGACGCGAATCAGGTCGAGGCCGCCCCCGGCAATTTCCAGCCGGATGGTGCGCGCGTCGGCATCCAGCGCGTTCTCGATCAACTCTTTCACCACCGAGGCTGGCCGCTCGACCACCTCACCGGCGGCGATCTTGGCGGCGACATCCCGCGGCAACTGGCGAATTGGCATACACCGCCCCCTCCCCCGGCTCCTCCCCCATTGGGAGAGGGGAGCCAGATTCTCCGCTCTATCGCCCACTGCGGCGTGAAGACCCCTGCCTCCAGGTATGGGGATGAAACACCGTCAAATGCTGTCAAATGCTGTCAAATGCTGTCAACGCCCCCAGCGGGCTGCGCGGCGCGCTTGCGGGCAGGCAAGCCGCATGCTATCCTCGACGCATGGAGCAACCACAGTCCCAGTCACGCGCCTATCGCTACCGATTCTACCCCACCCCCACGCAAGCCGCAACGCTGGCGCGGACGTTTGGTTGCGCCCGCTATGTCTACAACTGGGCGCTCCACCTGCGGAGCGAGGCGTATCAGGAGCGGCAGGAACACCTCTCCTATCAGGAGACCTCCGCCGCGCTCACCACCCTTAAACAGCAGCCAGAGACGGTCTGGCTCACCGAGGTCTCCAGCGTTCCCTTGCAGCAAGCCGTGCGCCATCTCGACATCGCCTTGCGCAACTTCTTCGCGCGACGGGTCAGGTATCCCCGCTTCAAGAAGAAACGCGGGAAGCAATCCGCCACCTACGTCGGCAGCGCCATTCGCTACGACGCGGCGAACGGTGCCTTGACGCTGGCGAAGATGGACGAGCCGCTGGCCATCCGCTGGTCACGGCCGCTGCCCGACGGAGCCGCGCCCACGACGGTGACGGTGAGCCGGGATGCGACAGGGCGCTATTTTGTCTCGTTGCTGGTCGAGGAGGAGATTGCGCCGTTGCCTGCGGTGGCGCCTCAGGTGGGAATTGACCTGGGGCTGCATGATGTGGTGGTCTTGGACAACGGCGAGAAGGTGGGCAATCCACGCTTCTTCCAGCAGGAGGAATCGAAGCTCGCAACCGCGCAGCGACGACTCGCCAAAAAGCAACGCGGGTCGCGCAATCGTGACAAGGCGCGCCGCACAGTCGCTCGCATCCATGCCCGTATTGCTGACCGGCGCACCGACTTCCTCCACAAACTCTCGACCCGGCTGATCTGTGAGAACCAAACGATCTGCATCGAGAGTCTGGCGGTGAAGGCAATGGTCAAGCATCCGACGTTAGCGAAGGCGATTCATGATGTCGGCTGGGGGGAGTTCCTGCGCCTGCTAACCTACAAAGCGGCATGGTATAGGCGGACGCTCATCCAAATCGATCGCTGGGAGCCAAGCAGCAAGCGCTGTTCCGCCTGCGGGCAGGCATTGGACACGCTGCCGCTGGCGGTGCGGGCATGGACGTGTCCCAATCCGTCGTGCGGCGCACAGCATGACCGGGATGTGAACGCCGCACGCAACATTTTGGCCGCCGGGCTGGCGGTTTCAGCCTGTGGAGAGTCGGTAAGACCGGGAAGGGCTGGGATTCGTCCTGCCCAACCTCGCGCGACTCAGTGAAGCAGGAATCCCCCGCCGAGAGGCATGGGGAGCAGTCAATGTACCGCAGAATGTTGGGGCGCAGGCCGGAGCATGCCGCCATGGCGTCAGCGCGTCCAGGTGATGTTGGCGGTCACATCGCCGCCCATCGTGGCGCTGGCGGCGGCGAAGCCTCCCCGGTCGGGCGCGATCTGCTCCTCGATGCTGATTTCGATGCTGCCCGGTCCTGGCAGAAACGGGGCATAGTCGCCGGTCAGTGCGACAGTCGCCGTGCCGCCAGTCTGCGTCACCGTCCCCTCGAACTCTGGCGCCGTCGGTGTAGAGCCTGGCGGTGGCGTTGGGGTGGGTGGCCCGTGATTCTCGTAGACCGTCGCGGTGGGCCTGCTACTACTCGGCGTCGGTGTTGGCGGACCATGGTAGACGAAGGCCGTGGGGCTGGGACCCCCCGTGAGTGGCGTGGGCGTGGCGGCAATAAAGAAATTGTTCGCAACCGAGTCGCATGAGGCACCAGGCGTCCCCTGACACGCCGCGATCACTTCGAGCAATGTGATGCTGCTATTGGGCGGCGGGATGGGGAGGGAGAGGCGTGTGGCGAGCGCGCCATCCGTGGGGATATGAACCGTCGAGCCAGCACGCGGCGACAGGATGGCGTACTGGCCAGCGGGGACGGGCACGACGACGGTTGTTAAAGCGCCGTTTTCGTCGGTATACATGAAACGGTACGCCCCGCCGGGCGGTTGGCGCGGGCATGTCGGATTGGCGTTGTTCGGGTAACTATACTTTACATCGCTGCCATTGCAGGTCAGGCGGGTCTTGTTGGCCAGGGAAACCTCCTGGCCGCTCTGCGCCTCATAGACGTGGATCAGTGTCTGCACGGCTGGCTCGTCGCTATACTGCCCATTGATCTGGATCATCAGGCGCAACTGCGCGGCTGGCAGGTGCGTTACGGGCGGAGGAATGGCTCGCCGTGGGGTGATATTTACAGCGGAACAGGCCAGGATGGCCAGCGCCAGGCTCATCAGCGGTAGCAGCCATAGCAGGAGTCGCCGACCACGGCCAACTCGAAGACGCCTGTTGCTCATGAGACTCCGCTCCTATCCACTCCTATCAGTCCACTCCTATCAGCGCGCCCAGGTGAATTGGGTGTGAAGGGTATCTGTGTAGATGACCATCACCGAGGAAAAGTCGCCAGGATCAGGCGTCACATGCGCCTCGACGGTCATCGAAAGGAAGCCCTTTGCAGGTTGGAACTCGCCGTAGTCGCCTGTCAGCAGGATGGTTCCGGTATCGCCTTTCTGGGTCACGACGACAGTTGGAGTGAGGGAGGGTGTGGTCGGCGTTTGTGTTGCACCCGGCGTTGGCGTGGGAGGCAGAGTGGGGATAGGAACGTTTGTCGGTGTTTTCCCCGGCTGCGGCGTCGCATTCCCTATGCCTGTGCTGAGAGGAACACGTCCGGAGATCCCACGACCCTGGCCCAGCGTCGGTGTTGCGTCGGGCTGAAGGTTGGCATAGACCGAGCCACAGGGCTGGGCATCCGAGACACTGCATGCCGCAGTGACATTATCAATGGCGACGCTGCCGTCGGCAGGCGCCGTCGGAACCGTGAAGCGGACGGGGAGCGTTCCATTCGCGGGGATCGGAACGTTCGCGCCATCCTGCGGTGAGACGATGGCGAACGTGCCAGTAGGAACAGGGATGACGACAGTTGTCTTCGCGCCATGCTCGTCGGTATAGACAAGACGATACGCTCCCCCTGGCGGCTGGCGCGGGCATGGTGGCGAGAAGCCGTAGGCGTTCCGTTTGCTATCGACACCATTGCAGGTCAATGTTGCCTTATCGGCCAAAGATGATTCGCTGGCTCTCGTTCCCTCAAAGACACGCACCGCGATCCCAACGGTAGGCGCGCCACTCGGATTACCATACTGTTCGTACTGGCCACTGATCTGGATCACCAGGCGCAATTGTGAGGCGGGAAGGTGTGTAGCTGGCGGGGGATGATAGCCAATATGCGAGCCAAGGCTAATGCCGCAGGCGAGGGTAGCCAGCGCCAGACTCAACAGTGGCAGCAGCCACAAGATAGAACGCCCGCGCTTCCGCGCAATCCACCTGGGAGAGAACATGGTGCACCGATCCTTTTCCGCGTGCTGGCTCTCTGCACGTGCCGCTGGCCGCAATCGTTCCTGCTGCAATATACGGTAGCGCCCGCCTGATTCTCTCCGTCGGCGGGGTGACTCCTACTGAGTAGCTTTCGATTTGGAGGTTGCTTTACAGAAAATCGGCCAGAAAGCCCCTGGGTTCAGCCAAGGGATGAATGGTCCAACCCTTTTCCAGATTCGTACCTATCAGACAAAATAGAAACCTATGGAGCAGGAGGAACCACAAGGCATCCACAAAACCTATCAATACAAGCTCAAGCCCACGCCCGACCAGGAGCGGGAACTTGAGCGGGTGTTGATGCTGTGCAGACAGCTCTACAATACCGCGCTGGAACAGCGCATCACACTGTGGAAGCAGCGCGGCGTCACTCTCACCGCCTATGAGCAAATGGCCGAGTTGCCCGACCTCAAAACCGCGTTCTCGGCTTATACAACCGCTCACTCGCTGGTCTTGCAAGACATGCTGGGACGGCTGGAGAAAACCTATCAAGACTTCTTCCGCCGCGTAAAAACCGGCAAAACAGGCCAGACACCCGGCTTTCCCCGGTTTCACGGACGCACCCGCTACCACTCGTTCACCTATAAGCAATTCGGCAACGGCGCTCGGCTGGATAACAGCTTTCTCGTTCTCTCCAAAATTGGCCGGATCGCCGTGCGCTGGAGCCGTCCCATGGAGGGGACTCCGAAAACCGTCACCATTAGCCGGCAAGTGGACGGCTGGTATGTCTCGTTTTCCTGTGCCAATGTGCCGATACAACCACTGGCCCACACTGGACAGGAAACCGGCATTGATGTTGGACTGGAATCCTTTGCCACCCTCTCGGATGGCATTATGATTCACAATCCGCGCTGCTACCGGAAGACTGAGCGGCATCTCAAGACGGCACAGCGCAAGGTGTCTCGTCGCAAGAAGGGGAGCAACCGTCGGCGCAAGGCGGTGAAACTGCTCGCCAAAGCGCATCTGAAAGTGCGCCGCCAGCGTCAAGACTTCCATCACAAGACGGCACTTCAACTGGTGCGCTACTACGACACGATCTATCACGAAGAGTTGCGGGTCGCTAATATGCTCAGGAATCACCATTTGGCGAAGTCCATTCAGGATGCCGAATGGTACACATTCCTGAACATCCTTGCTTTCAAGGCAGCGTGCGCTGGGAAGCAAGTCGTAACTGTGCCACCTGCCTACACCAGCCAGATGTGCTCTGGCTGTGGCGTCCTCGTCGCGAAAGGCTTGTCCGTCCGCTGGCATACCTGCCCGGAGTGTGGAACAAGTCTGCATCGCGACCATAACGCCGCCAAGAATATAGAAAGGCTTGGGCAAAGCCTTCGGGGAGAGGTGGCGTAGGCCGCCCCAGAGAACCGAGAATCTCCTGGCTTCAGCCGGGGAGTGTCAAAATGGGAGGCGCCCATCGCAACGGATGGGATACACAGCGGACAGGGACAACACTTCATGACACTTGAAACGGCCAGCGCGGACGAGCGGAGTGACGCGACGGCAGGGAATCCGCGGCATCACGCGAACAGCTGGGTCGTCTTGCTGCTGGTCTTCGCCATGGCGGGCGTCGTCGAATCGCAGGCTTTTGGGCACCTCAACGCCTTCCGGCCACTCTATCTCCAACAACTTGGCGTGCCCGCCCCCAACATCCCCACCTGGACGGGCGCGTGCTGGCGGCGCTGGGCTTCGTCATCGGCCTGCCGCTTCTTCCATTCTGGGGAGTCTGGGCCGCTCACAAGCAATCGCGTCCAGACTGCCCCGATACCCTGCCATCCGCCGCGCGGCGGATTCGCTGTAGCCCCATTCCAGCAACTCAGCCACGACGGCCTGCATAATCTCGCTGGGCGTCGCCTCGGCCACCGCAGGCAGAGCCTCCTCCCCGACGAAACTGACGCCACGCGCATCGCGCACCATCTTGGCGGCTTCGCGGGTATCGACCGCCAATGTCCATGCGCCCGTCGCCACGTCATAGCGCAGCGGTGAGGTCGTCTCCGGGCGGTGGGCAGCGCCAGCGTGGACGTGGGCAGCGCGATGACGACCTCAGCCCGTGGCTGGCGGTCTTCGGCGCGCCAGAGCCGCACCGTCACCCTTAGTGACGCCAGAAACTCCCGCTGCGCCTCGCGACTGAGCAGCCACAGCCCGCCCATCCAGGCGTCGAACCAGCGCGCGAGTTCCGTCCGTAGGTCGGGGTTGCCGCGCGCCGCCGCGACTGCCGCCCGCGCCCCTTCGACCCGCGCTTCGAGTCCTGGTAGTGTCTCGGCCAGCATGCGCGCGTGCGCCTCCAGGGGAGCCGCCAGCGCGTCACCAGGGGCATAACTGGCGATGCGCACCGTCAGATTCTGTACCTGGGTCTGGGTGTCTTTGAGCGTCGCCTCCGCCGCGCGCACGTTCGTCATCGCGGTTTCGGCGTCCGCTGCCCAGGCGTCGAAGATGCGCCGCAAGAAGTCGCCCCGGTGAATCTGTTCATCGAGCGCCGCGAGCACCGCCGTGTCCAACGTCTCGGCGCTCAGCGTGACGCCTTTGCAGTCTTTGACGCCGTGCAGATTCGACTGGAGGCAGCGATAGAGCGTGAGGTGCGACCCATCGACGCGCGGCGTTTTGTAGGTGTGCGCTTCGCTTCAAGCGTCCAGCCACAATAGCCACATTTTACAAAGCCATGCAGTAGGGTGTCGATGGGATACTTGCGATTGCGAAAGGCGAGCCGTTCATTGGTGGCGAGACACGCGTGGACGCGCGCGGCTTCGGCGCGGGTGACATAGCCAGGGCCATAGGCGGGGACGGTCGTCACCGCGTTGTGCGCCGCGTAGCGAAAGGTGCGCACCATGCCCTCTTCATCGCCACCCCAGTAGCGTTCATCGTGCAAGATGTCGCGAATGGTGACCGCCGTCCAGCGCGGCCCGGTCGCCAGCGCATTGCGCCCCTGGGCGACGCCGCGATACTCGCGCGGGGTCTTGATGTGGTCACGGTTGAGCATCTTGGCGCAGCCAGAGAGCGTCGGGTGCGCGCCGTGGAGAAAATAGCGCCAGATGCGCCGCACGACGGCCTGACTCTCACCAGGGTCGAAGTCCAGTTGGGTCTTCGCGCTGTCTGTCCAGATATAACCATACAAAGGCCAACTACCTGGGTTTGGACGGCGGTGGGTCAAGACCTTGTTGCGCTTGCCCTGGAGGCTCTGCTTGCGCCGCGCATCCTGCTCACCCGCCGAGACATAGGCGTCCAGGAACTGCATCAACTGGGCGGTACGCCCGTCCCCGTAGTCCTTGTCGGCAAACACCACACTGACGCCCGCCTTGCGCAGTTCCACCATGACCGCCATGAATTCCGACAAATCTTCGCTTCTAGAAAATCTGTCCATCCTGTCCGCTATCATCACGCTGAACTTGCCCGCTTTGGCGTCATTGAGCACCGCCTGGAACTTGCTGCGCTTGTCGAGAATCGCGGCGCTCTCAGCGTCCTTGACGATGTAGAGCACGCGCAGACCGAGCGCGGCGGCTTTGCGCAGACCGTTGGCTTCCTGGGCGTCGAGACTGCCTTTATCTTCTCCGGCTTGGCGGTCGCTGGATACCCGACAATACACCTCGCAGGTGTCAGCCGCCGTGGACGTGGTTGCGGCGGTGGTGTGTTTCTTGGTGGTCATCGCTTACCTCCTCGTCCTCGTCCTCGTCCTCGTCCTCGTCCTCGTCCTGATCTTTGGGCAGGCGCGTCTCCTGGTTGAGCAGCCAGACCGTGAGTTCGCTCACGCGGACGCGCCAGCCCGCATTTCCCGGTAGTTTGAGGCCAGGGAGCTTGCCCGCGCGCAGCCATTCAAGCACGGTCGCCCGGTGGACGCCCAGCAACGCGGCGACCTCTGGCGGCTTCATCAGCCGATCACCAAGGATGTTGCTCGGCCCATCTTTGTCTGTCATCTCGATCACCTCCACCATTGCCATCATGCACCTCTCTTTCGCTTCCCTCATCTGCGCCATCATGCACGACTCATACCCACAGTTTACCACACTGGTAGCTACATCACTACGGAACATTATGTTTGACTACGCAAAATGACGCTAACTGCTGCTACCCTTAGCCCTGGCGTGACATAATACAGGTATGCGCCGCTGGTAGCGCAGCAGATCGGGAGCCATCTGGCTCCCAGAGTGTTCCGAGGAGGAATGCGATGAGTGATCGGATTGAGGAGCCGAGGACGGAGGAGGCGCGACAGGCGCTGTGGTCTGATACAGGTCTTCAGGAAGCGCGCAGAGCGCTCCCTGAAGACCGCTGAGACGATGCTGGCGACGATCAAGACCGCCGTGGATGCGCTGGCGTCGGATGGGGTCATCAACTTCACCACCGATACCCCGGTGACGCCCGTGACGGTGACCTGGGCGGCTGACGAGCAGCGCACCTACTTGGAGGAGGTGTTTCAGGTGCAGCGCGCCTTCTTAGGTGAGATGAGCCAGACGCTGGCTTATTCAACCTATAAGGGGGGCTATCCAACGTACAAGATCGACGCTGTTCCGCAGATACTCATGGAGTTGGCGATGTCATATCTCTTCAGCGTGGGCCGCGAGGGGCCGGAGGGGCAGGCGACGCTCGCGCTGTATCGGCTTGAGATGCACCGCAGCCAAGGGGTGACGCTCGCGCCCGATGGGTGGATCGCGGCATGGGACGATCCACGTACGAGCGCCCACAGGCTGGCGGAGCAATGGCGCGAGGAGGAGGAAGAACACGACCGCATGCAAGAGCAGCAGAAGGAGGACGACCGTCGGGCGTGGGAAGAGTTCAAAAAGGAGAAGCGGCTCGAAGTAGGCGGAACGCGGCGGGCCGAGATTGATACGCGGCTGGCCGAGATCGAGGAGCGGTGGCACCGGGGAGAGTTGGGGCCGACTGACTAACCGACATTGATGATGCTGTTGACACACCATCTGGCGGGCCATGCGCCCGCCAGAGAGGGGGACTGAGATGACGGATCACACGGAGAAACCGTGGTACGAGGACGAGAATGGCAACAGGGACGAGAATTTGATCGTCATCATCCTGACGGGTGTCCAGATGAAGAAAGATTTCCGCGCCAAGTTGCAGCGTGAGATGGGCTGGGATCGCGCGGGCACCCGGTGGAGCGCCGCCGATCAGCGCGCCATGCTGAAGGACATTTGGACGCATGTGGGGGCGTATCGGCAGGGCGTGGATGACTGGATACGCGGCGAGTTGGAGCACGGGAGGCTTCCCACGCACGCGGGGCACCACGCGCTGGTGCGGTCGTAGCTGCATGACCCGGTACGCCGTGAGCAGATCAAATGGATGTGGGCGCACAACGTCTTCGAGGAGGAGCGGAAGGCGGGCGCGGTGCTGCTGCCAGTTGGCTGGATACCGGAATGGACGAATGAGAAGACCCGCAGGCTGAAGCGCCCCACGGAAATCTACATCATGGAGCCGCCTGATCTGCGCACTACCCCTATTCTCGACTAACGCGATGGGCATCGCGAGATCGACACACACGCCCACCGTGGCCCAGATCGGCACGGTGGGCGTCGTGCTGATCGACACGGTGGATACGGGAGACGACGATGAAGGAACACACCTGGGCGCGCCCGCTCGATGGGCCACTGACGCGGGATCGCGTCAAAATCGCGATTTTGGGCGGCGCAGGGGATGGCACGGCGTTCAGTGAGCCGCGCCTCTGGGAGACAGAATCAGGGAGGCGTCTTTGATCTGGGCGATCTCATCCTCCACGCCGCCGACGATCCCGCGACGCTGCGCCACGGTTGGAGGATATGCTGGCCTATTACCACGATCTGGCCGAGCAGTCCGAATAATCGTCATGCGCTGTGGCTGAATTGCCAACGCAAATGACCATCACACAAGCCCTGTCTGTCTGCACACACCTGCGCAAAGGCGACACGCTGACACTCACGCCCGACGGAGCTGGGTTCATGAATGGGATGATCTACGCACCTTCCAGCCGTGATCAAGCGCTGGAGCCCTCCTGGGGACTCCGCGCTCTCGCCAGTGGAGCAGTACCGATACCCTCAAATACCATCAGTGAAGTTGCTGGCCGCCCTGAGGCACGTCGCGTTGGTCGGCGGCGCTGGCGCTGGAAGCGTCAGCAAAGCGCTCCCCAAAGGCTACGAGCGTCTCGGGCTGCACCATTCCCTGGGCGAGCACCACTCCGCCAGCGCGCACCAACGCGTCCTTCAAGCGGGATGCCCAGCGATGCTCAAACAACACCATCACAGCGGTTGTACCAGGGGCGAGATCATCGGCAAGCCCACGAATCTCGGTATCCGTGAGGCCGAAGGTCTGCTTGGCAAATGCTTCAGCTCCCAGGTCAGAACCTGCCTGAGCCCCTGCTGTCGTCCCGGTCGCGCCAAGTCCCATCAAGGCGCCAACGACGGAACCGTACTGGCGCCGCTCAGCCGGGGTGAGGTCAGACTCCCCGAGCGACGCGAGTGTCCCATCTTGGCGTTTCTGGACGGCAAGGGCATCGAGAATGGTGATGAACCCTGCGTCGCTCGCGGCGCGGAGCTCGCGCTCAATATCGCCCCGCAGATTCTCGTTCTGCAGTCCGATGACGATGAATTGTACTGGACCGATGGCCATGTGAGATCTCCTTTGACATACTTCTGACACGGCATCTATGTGCCGTTGTGGTAGGCATGTGGTGGTACGCATGTGCACCGTTGTCGATGCGTCCACATGCATCCACCAATGTAGATATGGTTCCTTGCTGTGAGGCTCGCTGTTATCACGCCTTGACCAGATGGCGAGCCGGGACCCAACTTGTTGAATCAACCTGCCCGACACTACCTGGCATTACTTGGCGCGACCGGGCGCAGCGCTGGCGCCGACAGGTGGCCGCGGATTCGTCACCTATCCGCAACCGACTGGGGCCAAACGCTTTCATCACCTGCGACGCTGGCGGCGGCGTACGCCCGCGACCGACATCGGTGAAAGCGGCCTGCCGATTGGGTCGATGAAGAGCGAGAAGGGCCCTGCTTGGGGTGGAAGTGTCCCCTCCAGCACCTCGACGTTGTACGTGAGCGAGTCCCCAGCAAGGTGCGGGTTGCGCAGGATCACCGTGGCGTCTTCGGGGATGGCGTCGCCGCTCTCAAGAAAGGAGACGACCGCGTTCGGCGGATCCTCGGCAAAGCTGTTCTCGCCCTCGCCCCACTCGCTGACAAATTTCTGGGTACTGACGTGACCCACGACGCGCTCCGGTCGGTCAGCAAAGAACAGCGTCGCATGTCCTATCCCATGCAGCGTGATGCTGTGATCACCACCCGTCACCGCGCTTCCGACCTGAACAAACATGGCCTCGATGCTGGCGGGTTGGGCATTCGGGTTCTCGCTCACGGCTTGTTCCTTCCGCAATGGCGCTCCTGCGTGACGCTCCTGCGTGACTCACCCAGCCACGCACAACTTGGGCACAACGAGTTACCTCACTAAGCGTAGGCGATTTACGTCAGCATGCCCTCTGCCGGAAGGTGAGATGCGAGGGCGAGTTGTTTGCCTATCCCAACGGGACACCGCCAATGCTCGAAGGCCGCTCCGACGACAGTGTGGCCCGGAACTCCAATGCAAAACGCTTCAATGCATTGTGAAGTTGCTACGCGGACCGCGGCTTGGCCTACCGACAGGCGGCTCTTCCCCCGCTGGACGGCGCGAGAGCCAATACGCGAACTGAACTGAGTCCCGACATCGTTGTTGACCCTCTGCACGTACGGTCCAGGACCGAAGCGACCTTCGCGACTGATCAGGCAGCTCGCGGGTGGCGGAGGCGCAGCTGTTTGCGAGTGCGCGATTTGGGGAGGCGATAGAGGTCGCTCGTCGCAGTCACCGGATTGGAGCAACCTCAGATGGCACTACATGAAGAAGAGCGCACCTGAAAGCAGTGGCCGTAGCGCAGCGGTTTGCTCCACGGCTGAAGATGTGGCTATCAGCGTCCCCCTACTCTAATGTAGTCACGACGGGGCCAGCGGCAAGGTGAACCAGAAGGTGCTGCCTTTGCCTGGCACGCTCTCGACGTCGATGGCGCCACCATGCTGCTCAATGATCTGGCGGCTGATATACAGCCCCAGACCGAGACTGACGCCCCTTCCCGCCTGGGCCTTGATACCCGGTACGCGATGGAAACGCTCCCAGATTTGTTCCTGCTCACTCAACGGAATTCCTGGCCCCGCATCCTGGACGAGGACACGAGCCTGCCCGCTAGTCGCGCCATCTGAGTTGGATTTGCCGCGTTCGAGACGGACCGTCAGGGTGATTGGCTGGGTGATCGGCGAATACTTGTCGGCATTCGCGAGCAGATTGGACAGCACCTGTCCGATCCGATCACGATCCGCCAGCACCATGACCGGCTCATCTGGGAGGGTGACACGCAGTACGCGCATCCCCGCCATCTGCATGGATCGCGCTTCCTGCCGGCAGAGCGCCACCAGATCACACGACTTGCGGTCGAGGGCAAGCTCGTTGGACTTGAAGCTACTGACAATGCGCATATCGCCGAGCAAGCGCTCCATCCGCACGACCTCATACACCATAGTCTCCAGCAGATCGGGATCAGGCAAGCCCAGCGCATCTCCACGTTCACTCTTCCGCTGTCGCAATTGCAGATACATCTTGAGGGCGGCGAGCGGGTTCGCGAGGTCGTGCGCCAAAACTTTGAAGATATCCATGCGCTGCTGTTCCAGGCGCCGCTGCTCGGTCACGTCGCGCGTGACCACCACCGCACCCATCACCCCCCCTTCCGCATCATGTAACGGCGCTCCGGTGATATCCAGAATCACGTCGTGACCGGCAGCCGTCGAGATGGTCATCTCGATCGGCGCAGCGGGCAAAATGATCTCGCCCCGCAGCGCCCGCTGCACAGGCCAGTCCTCCATTGGGATCGGACTCCCCGCGACATTCCTTGGCTGGAGCCGTCGCAGTCGCTCATGTGTCGCTTCCCGCTCTAGCTCGGGATGGAGGCCGTATCCCGCAACTGCCCGGGCGGTCCCGTTCATTTGGATGAGCTCGCCCGTGCGGTCATAGATATACACCCCCTCATGCATCGCTTCAAACGTGCGGGTCAACTGCTCAGCGTGCTCGTGCAGCGCCCGTTCCAGTTGCCGGCGCTGGGTCATATCACGGCATGTCGCGATGAAATGCGTTCCGCCATTTGTGCCGATCGGCGCCAGACTGACCTCAACAGGAAACTCAGTCGCATCCGCCCGACGACCCCATAACTGCTGGTTGGCCCCCATCGGGCGCACGTGCGGATGCGTGGCGTATATGGCGCGGTGCATGCGGTGCCGCGCCTGGAGCCGCTGGGGAATCAGCCGTTCGACTGGTTTGCCGAGCAGCGTGTCGCGGTCGTAGCCAAAGAGCAATTCGGCCTGACGATTCACCAGCTCAATGCGGCCGTGCGCATCAATGCTGATGAGCGCATCAGGAGCTTGCTCGACCAGGGCGCGGAACCGCGACTCTGCCGCCGCACTCGCTCGCTCCGCCCGACGCAGCTCCGCCTCCAACTGCTTGCGCGTAGTGACATCGCGCACCATCGCTTGCAGACGTCCATCCGAGATGATGCGCGCATTCCGCTCGACGGGCACCAGCGAGCCGTCTTTGCGGAGCATCAGCTGCTCGCCGCGGATGGTTTCTCCCTGCAACAGCTGCTCACGAATCCGAGGGAAGTGCGCTGCATATTCAGGTGGGAGCACATCGACAATGCGCATAGCCAGTAACTCGTCGCGCGTATAGCCCAGGAGTGCGCAGGCCGCGGGATTGACCTCAATAAAGCGGCCCTCGCGGTCGGCTACGAATATAGCATCGGCTGCCTGCTCCATGAGCGCCTGATAGCGCGCTTCCTGTAGGTGTGCCGACTCTTTCAGATAATCCCACTCGGTGATATCGTCAAACGTCACAAACACACCGATCGGACGCTCGCGGCCAGGAACCAGCCGTGGAATGGCGTTGACGCGCAGCCAGCGGTGGCGCTCCTCGCCGGGAATGAACACGCCCAGAATAGCGTCTCGCACCGCCTGGCCGGTGCGCAACGCCACCGCCGCCGGATGCATCGCCCCAGGGATCTCGGTGCCGTCCAGGTGGATCACATGCCAGCGTGCGTCGAACGAGGTGAGTCCCAGCAGTTGCTCTTTCGTTAGGCCAAGGAGGTGCAAGGCAGCGGGATTGGCGTCGATGATATGCCTATCGGCATCTTGAAAGACCACGCCTTCAGCCATGTGGGCATAGAGATCCTGATAGCGTGCCAACGCTGCGGCATCCACTGACAGCGACTCTACGTCGCCGAGATCGGCGCCTGATCCCATATCGATGCGCGTATTGCTACGCTGATTGGCGCGTTCGTGCTCTGGAAGCATACGTTCCCCCTTCCAACTCCTGCGTGAAGATATGCGAACTGCCGCTGGCGATACCGCCTACGTGCATTTTGAATGTGTAGACCGAGAGAGAAGGACAAATGTGTAGACCGAGAGAGAGAAGGACACACGCCTAAGCACAGACATTCACGGCACTGGCGCCGATCTGGCCACGCGGTGGCGCATGAACGCAGCAGATGGAATCGCTCGCACACGCACGAACAGCATTGCACAGAGCGCAAGGAGCCACACCGGAAACACTAGCACGAGGAATTGGCTGAACGTCGCGCTCAAGAGCAGGAATAAACCTACGAGGTAGCCGAGATACGTGAACCAGCGTGGCAAGAAGCCTGCGCTCCGGGCAATGGACGAGGTGGAGGTCACGAACATGGCTGCCATGCGCACCGCAAAGATGAAGATAAGAGCTGAGCCGAACTGCGGGAACTCACGTGCGATGATCGGGGAGATCGACGCATTCGCGAACTCTACACTCGCTGCTTGCGATGCGGATGCGGCGCCCGCGATAAAGAAGAGCGCGACATAGATGATGCCGCTAATATACTGGATGTTCGAAAAGATGAGGTTCTCCCGCCTGATATATCCCGTTATCCACATGCGCAGAGCAACAATGAACCAGATAAAGGCAATACCCGCAAACGGCATCAGATACAGCCCGACGAGCATCAGGTGCCGCTGGTCACCACTTCGATAGAAGGCGGCGATTTGGGCATCTGATGCATTGGGCCCTGGTCCGCCTGACGTCAGCCAGAACGACACCAGGAAAAGCGCCGCATGGGCGCAGCCAACGCCGATCGTCAAAGAGGCCGCGCGACGTAACGATCGCTCGTCCCTGGCGAGATTCTCGCCCTGTTCGACCGGCGGAGTGGTGGAAGTGTCTGTGTCTATGCCTGTGTCTATGCCTGTGTCTATGCCTGTGCCTGCGCCTGTGTCTATGCCTGTGCCTGCGCCTGTCTGCGCGTCCATACGGATGCCTTCCTAATGCCTTCAGTCGTTGGCGATCGGGGCGGCATTCGTCATGATGTCTGGAGGGTATCTGGACGATATCAAGCGAGCACCTATGGCCTGAGGCTGATACGTCTACGAGCCCAGGAGTTTTGCCTTCTGCATCTCGCCCAGTTTCTGCAATTGCGCGATCGTGTCATCAGTACTTGCACCAGGGCTCGCGCTCGCTGTTGGAGCCCGCGACCTCGCCGCAGCCTGTTGTTGTTGTGCGCGGCAGACATTACACCGATTTTCCAGTATGTCCTGATATCCTTTCATTTCTTGCGGCAAAATACCCTTACCATTCGGTGAGTCCGGTGGGCTAGTTGCTCACCTCACCCAAGGTGTCAGTTCCGGACAGCTACGTTGTCAACGCAGTTGGTTCCAGGAATGACACTCCCGTGAAAATGGGAATGGGTGAGCCGAGGCGCTCTGCATAGCTCTGCACACAGGCGTGCTCGAAGCCGACCTGAATGCCCCCTGGCGCCCACCCGCCAGTCAACCTTCGCACAGCCGATGTCGCAAGCTACCTCACGGCAACTCTCCACCTTCGCCACCAGTGTCAAGCTGTCAACTCGCTACGATGATGGGTGATTGCCTGTGTGAATGTCTGGATGATTGTCGGCAGGCGCCGCCTCCCCGTCTGTACGCGGGGTTTAGCTCGGAGGTTGGTGCTGCAGCAAGCGTTTCAACTCAGCCATCTCAGCCTGGAGTTGGTCCAACTTCGCCATGAGTCCCACGGAGGTTAGGAGCGCAGCTGCCTCTTGACGTGACTGCGCGCTCGGCTCACTGCTGGATTCTTGGGTCGATTCGCCATCTGCCTTCTTGCTCGTTGGCGCGAGGAAAGTATTGGCCAGGTAGCCTGTCAGCACGCCAAACAGTCCGACGCCAACAATCATCGTGATGACACCGACGATACGTCCCGAGTTCGTCACCGGATACATGTCACCGTAGCCAACGGTGGTGATCGTTACGATGACATACCAGACGGCGTCGGACGCCGACTTGATGTTGGCGTCCGGTGAACTATGATTCGCAATCAGCTCGAAGATGCTGGCGTACTGGATCACCACCAGACAGAGAATGAGCACGGTGTAGAGGGCGCTTCCTGCGCGATCGTGGAGAACCTTATTAATGAGTGTCTTCATCCCCACGGCGCGCACGAGCCGCACGACCCGCACGACGCGGAATACACGCGCGATACGTAGCCCGGGAATCGGCAGGCTTCCCAGCAGGTCCAGCCAGCCGAAGTGGTGGAAGAAGTAGCCGCCTTTGCTGTCGGCGCGCCACAGTCGCGCCAGAAAGTCGGCAAGGAACACAACGCACAGGCCAGTGTCAATGATCAGAATGACGTTCTTGACGTTTTGATCTAGTGGTAACAGTAAGAGCACGATGTTGACGATGGAGAAGACGGAGAGCACCGCAATGAACAACTCGTAGCTGTTCACTTCCTGTTGGTCGCGCTGAGATACTGCCATGGAAGCGTCCTTTCATTGAGGTTGTGGGGCCGAGGAGAGGGTGATCATCCCCCCTCCTCCTCATCTTCTCCCATCGAACAGTCCGCCGTTGTCCACGGTTGTGCGCCCTCTTGGCTGTCAAGCCGGGTGACGCCCTGCGTCAGCGCAGCGGATGAAACTGGCGTGGACGTCCACCCCACTCCAGCCTATAGTCCGCAACTCTCTCACGCCAGTTTGAGCGTTAACCATGCACCGGCCCTAACAGGGCCAGGGGCGTCACGCAGCTTGACCACGAGCGTCCCGTGGGGAAACGGCGCGCGCGATACAGCTGGTCTCCTCCGGAACAGCAGGCAGCGGCAGAAGCAGGATATTGAGCGATAGAGCGACATGTGAGCCAACGCCTTCGCAGACTGTCTCACACGGCATCCTATCGCTCACCCTACCGCCAATCCCGGTCTTGCTGCCTGCTCCTTTATTACTTCGCCACCAGTATCAGGAATCATGCCAACGTATGCGGCCCTGCTAAGTTGAGCCTTCAACACCTTGGCGATGTGGTCTGCAACTAGCTGTTGGAGAGAGACCCATTCTTCCCGGCCTCCTGTTCCAGATTATCCAGGCGACGCATCAACAAATCGCCTACACTTTGGGTGGGCCTGAACGCCAAGGGTGAAACTGGGGCGGCGTGCACATGAGCCGGTCCCAATCGGCGTCGCTCGCACCACCGCTCAGGAGCACGTCGAAATCTTCGTCGGTTGGTTCGCCTAGATGCGGCGGTCGTGAGAGGTGTGCGTCGCCCTCATCGTCCTCGTCTCCGCGCACTGTGCCGGTGTCTGGTGGACGCTGGCGGTCAGCGGTTGCAGCGGTTGCAGCGGTTGCAGCGGTTGCAGCGGTTGTGGCTCCCAGCGTAGAAGCCGATGGCGTTCTCGTTCTAGTTCCCACATGGACGCTTCGATGCGTTGGATCGGGCTGACCTTCGCATAGGCCAGGACAAGCTCCCGCGCTTCCCGTACTGCAGCGAGCGCTACGCGCAGGTCATCACCGGCCAGTGCGCGCGCCAGCAGCGCCTGGGTTTGCTCATCGAGTTCGTTCAGGCGGGCCAAGAGTTTGCGTGATGAGAGCGCCATGTGAAGCTCCTTTGATTCCTGAATCGCGTCACGCAGGTGCGTCGCCGCATGGCGTTGCAAGCTGGTGCGCTTTAGCCCGAAAAGGCCCGCTATATAGCCGTAGCCATGCTGATGTTCGAGCAAGGCCGCATTCACGGCGTCCACATCTGGGCGGATACACACCGAACACAACCGGGCCATCACGCCTTACCTCGCTTCACTCCAGGGTGTCATCGTCGTCGGAATCGTCCAGGGCGCTATCCAGCACAGTGAACATCTCAGTCGCGCCTGTCAACACCTGCGCCGCTTCGATGTGCTCGAACGGCACCTAATGGCTCGGATAATCGCGGTGGCGCAACAAGATCATCGGCGATCTGACGCGATACCCTGGCATGATCTGCTCGACCATCGTGTGCGATGCCATCGCATACTCTGGCTCGCGCTCATACGCGCCATATTCCCCGGCCACACACGGCCTGACATACCAGTCGCGCTCGCGGTGCCGCGCAAAATAGCGCCGATCTCGTGCGCTCACACGATCCATCACGCTGATCGCCGTGTCATCTTCCACCGCGATCCACTCCCCGCGCTCACGTTGGCGCTTCTCCCGTTCACGCTGTCCACTCATGGTTGTTCCCCTGTCCTCTCGCTCACAGCCACCCCCCATGTTTCGGTTTTTGAGCCTCCATACGACCCGAAACAACCGAAACATGCCTTGAATTCAGGGTTTGCACCGTGCAGGCGGCAACAACTGTGCCTGGAGGCTGCCAACCCAGGCAGCAAGGCATGTTTCGGCATGTTTCCACCTTTTCGGTAAGTTTCTATCATTTCGGTATATTCCTACTCCTGGCTACCCTCGCTCAGAGAAATCCATCACGTTGGGATCATCCTGCTCACCAGGGCGCTTGGGCAGGAACTCCTATCCCACCAGCGGGGCGATCCACCCCCCAGTGTGGCGACTCTTGGTGGTCTTGATGCCCACGTCGCTCTTGGCCTTGACCCATGTCTCCTTCGAGACATCCACCGCGAGGCGCAGCGCCTCCAACTCCTCGGCGGTGATGAACTCGCGCCCCTCCAGCCAGAGTGCGATACAGCGCTTGCGCAACCTGTCGGCAGCGCCTGCACGAGCGCCACCGCGCTTGCTGGTCTTGTCGCCGTGAAGCTCGGCGTCGATATCCTCAGCGCGGGCCTCTTTGGTATAATCCCAGCGGACGAGCGACGGCTGATCGCGCTCCCCCTCGATGAAAAATGAGATGGCTTCAGGGTCTTTGACCAGATTGCATTTTGCCGAGGCCAACCAGCGGCGGATCGCGCCGCCACTCGCCGGGTCGTCATCGCGCCCCTCAACTACGACCGTCAAGACCATGCGCGCGAAATCGGTGTACTGGCGGGAGCCGATTACCCGGTTGATAAACTCGCCCTCAGCGTTTTTGTTGAAGTGGATGACGGCGATAATCGTCATATCCAACTCCAGCGCGACCTGTCGCAGCCCATCCATCATGCGGCGCACATCCGACTGCTCACTGGTGTTCACCGCGCTGCTGGTGAACGAGATCAGCGGATCGAAGTAGAGCAACTTGATCTGGCGCTCGATGAGAAAATCGCGCAGCAGCCGGGTGTCGTCGGGGAAGGATAGCGGCACCGTCATGCGCATGTTGGTTTGGACTTCTTTCGAGACGCCATCAATGAACTCGATCCGCGCCAGCGCCGCATCAATCTTGGCGTCGGCGTCGGGATCACGGCCCAGGAGCCTGCGCATACTGGCCTCGATCTGCGGGCGGGCGATGGTGCCTGCGTCGTTCTCACTGGTCACAATCGCGACCGCGACAGGCTCGCCCACCGCGCCGCCATTCGGCATGCCCAGCCCCAGCGTCGCCCGCGCCGTTAGATCAAAGAGCATATGCGTCTTGCCTGATCCACCGGGAGCCGCTAGCACCGAGACTTGGCGCCGGGGCAGGTAGTTCTTCCAGAACCACGGAATCGGCTCGGCAACGACGGTGTTCAAGGCACGCGAGACGATCTTGTTGCCGTTCCCGGCAGTGAACGAGTCGCCCTCCTCACCTTCGCCTGTATAGCCCTTGCCCTCTTTGACCCACTCGGTGATCGCGATGCGGACGAGATGCGCGCCGTAGGTTTCTGTGCCGCCGTGGTGGATGGCGTCCCACTTGGGCCGCATGCGCGACGACGTGCGGAACCAGCGGTCAATCCGCGCGGCGTCGCGATTGAGCCACCATGCCAGCCGCTCCACCAGCGCGGCGTCATCATCGCTCGTATTGGGGTCGGCGCTGGTTGGCTGTCCTGACCACAACGCGAGGAAGACCTCGCCGTGCGCGCTGCTGACGATCTTGCCAAAGAGCCTCCGGTCACGCGGATCGAGTTGAGCGCCCTGGCGTTCGCTCCCCCCGTCGCTGTCCGACGTGTCGCTGTCGCTGTCGCTGCCCCAAACCTTTGCCTGGAGCGTCGCGAGCGCATGGGTCACCTCATTGATCGTCGTGGGTGTTCCCGGCACCCGCCTGCCCGTCACCGTGAAGAATCTGCCAGAGTCGTATTTCTCGATCCGACCGCCTTGGTAGTCCTTCCGGTTGCCGACGCCCACGCCCCCCCGCCGCGCGCCCGATCAGGTGGATGCCTGTCTCTGACGGTGAAATTTCCGCGTAGGTCGCGAACGCTGCCAGGAATTCAGCCGCCCAGGCCAGCAGGGTGCCGCGCTCTTTGTCGCGGCATTCATCGAAGTCCACGCCGACAAAGGCATCATCCTTGGTAAACACAAAGCCAATGCCAGCGTACACGCCGCCAGCAGCTTCGTAGGCGCTCACTGCGTCATCGAAGCCGCTCCAGGTAGCGGAATCGGCGGTGGACGCAGGTGCGCCCGTCCTGGGGTTGAAGGGCACTTTGTCGCTCTTGCCCTTGATGATCCGGCCCCGCTTATCGCGCTTGGGCCGCACCTTGTAGACCACCCATTGATCGCGGGCGCGTAGATCGGCAGGCACCGCCTCGAAGGTCAGCACGCGCTCCTGCGCAAGCAGGGCAAGATCGGCAGTCTGGCTATGGCCGTTGCCATTCAGCTTGATCTGCTGCACCACGCCCTTGCCAGCCGCGCGCTTGGATGATGTGGTAGACTGTGATTGGTGGTCTTGATCTTGGTGCACGATCCACTCCGATCCAACGAACCCCAGCCCCATAGAGCAAAAAGGTGGCTGGGGTTCAGCTTTGTCCCCGTCTCCTCGCAAGCGGTCAGAGTCGCCGTATCCGTGGCACAGGTGGCTTCGCCTCTGCGCCTTCCTGGGCGATCTGGTTCAACCCCTGTTCGATCTTGATGCGGAGCAGCGTGGTCAGCGGTCGGTGTCCATGCAGCACGCGCGAGAGATGGAACTGATCGGTGCCCATCACCTCAGCGAGCGTGTGCTGGGGAATCTGGTGGCGCGTCAGTTCCACGCGCGCGTCAACGATGCTCTTGATCTCGATCTGCGTCCCCGTCTCGGTGTCTGTCTCCATCAGTTCAGTCCTTCCCCCGTCTAGATGCCCGTTCGCACGAGCAAATTTATGCTCACATTGTCGCACCGCGACCCCCTTAATCCTTGTTGTTTTAGGCGCGCGGTGGGCCACAAACACAGGCTATTTCAGGGCTGGTGGCCTAGATACGACTTAGGCGTCATTTGTCATACGCGCGCGTGCCGGGCACACAACCCCCCCGCCAGATCAAGGATGATCTGGCGGGGGTACGCAGCCTATGCCGCTATCGTCGCGACTAGTTCGACCAGTCCGGCAAGGTCGCGATTGGATGTGGGCGGCCTGGGCGGACCGCTACTCGCGCAAGCTCATCATCGTGCGTAGCGCCTACGCCGAAGGCATCATGTTCACCGTCGCCGCGCTGGCGCCCAACGTCTGGGTGCTGGCGGTGGCGCAGCTCTTCAGCGGCTTCGTGCTGGGCAACACTGGCGTGATGCTGGCGATGCTGGCGGATGTCACGCCGCGCAAACGCCTCGGTATGGCGGTGGGTATCGCCAGCGCGGGCTTCCCGATTGGCTCATCCATCGGCCCATTCTTCGGCGGGCTGATCGCGCAGGGGCCGGGCATTCGCGTACTGTTAGGCGTTGACGCGGGCCTCTCGGCGCTGATGGGAGTCGCGCTGACGATCATCGTGCGCGAGGAGCTTCACAAGTCCCGCACTGGTGAGACGGTGGGACGGATGCTACGCGCGGCGGTGCACGCGATTGTCTCGTCGCCCATCGTGCTGCGCCTCTTCATCCTCTACTTCCTGGCGATGTATGGCTACTCGCTCGCCTCGCCGTTCATCCCGATTCTTTTGCAAAAGTGGTATGTGGGCAACCCGCGCGAGCTTGCGGGGGTGATTGGCCTGACGCTGACACTGGCGGGCATCGCGATGGCGATCATGACGCCCATCTGGGGCCGCATCGGCGATACGGCGGGGCGCTGGATCGTGCTGCCCATCTGCCTGGCGGGGGTCATGGCGGGCCTTGTGGTCGCGGCATTGGCCCACTCGCTCTTCCCGCTCCAACTCGATATCATCGGCATGGGGCTTTTCCAGAGCGGCATCGGCACGACGGTGATCGCGCTCTTGGCGCTGCTCTCGCCGGAGGATCGGCGCGCGCCCATCCTCAACTTCTCGCTACTGCCCTCACAGCTCTCGTGGTTCTTCGGCCCGATCACCGGCGCGGCGCTCTCACGAGTGGCGCTCTCGCTGCCGTTCATCGCGGGCGCATGTTCGGTAATGGCGGCGCTGGTATTCGCGATACTGCTGGCGACGCGGGCACATCGCGGCAGCGTGGCGGCGAAGGCGGTAGGATAGGCAGGCGTCAGGGTATAAGACCGATTGGAGAAATGGGGGCCGATGGCGCCGGTTATGTGCGCTCGAGGACAGATAGCGTTACAGTAGCCCGCCGTCGGAATCCCAGCGCCTCGTAGAGCGTTGTCGCGCCCTGGTTGTCACTAAAAACGTGCAACATTGGAGCGTCGCCGTCACGTTGAATTTCGTGCATGAGGGCGAGCATCAACTGCCGCGCATAGCCGCGCCGCTGGAATGCGGGATGGGTACAGACGGCGCTGATCTCACGGTAGCCTGGCAGATGGAACCGCTCGCCCACCATCGCCGCCAGTCGCCCATCCTGCCAGATCGCCCGGTAACGGCCGAGGTCAATAGTGCGCGACAGAAACGGGCCGGGATGCGTGAGTTCCACTAATTCGAGCATCGCCGGAACATCGGCGAGGGAAAGCGGTGTTATGGCGCTGCTCGCCTCGGCTGGCTCACTCGGCCCGGCGATTGGCCCGGCATAGACCATCTGCGCCACCGTCGCCGTCCTGAGCAGTTTCCATGTGTTTATCGTGACCGCTGGCTGGAGGAGGAAGAGCGCAACGACGCCCCCTGGCTTTTCTAGAGCGGCAAGGCTGGCGAGCGCCTCCTCGTCGTTGGCCACGACAGCGCCGAACGGTGCGACATCGCGCGGATAGCGCCGCGCCAGGCCATCACCTAGCGCGAGCGGCGCTTGCTGGTTCGTCAGGGCATGCCAAATTGGGTTGTCAAGATACAGCTCAAAGGCTTTGCCATCTGCCATAAGTAATACTACTCGCTTTCATCACGCTTGTACACACAAGGGCAAGCCTGTATATACAGCTATTTGGGCGAAAGAAAAAAATCATCTGTGGACAAGCGCCGTCAAGTACGACCAGTCGCCCAGCATAGTACGCCACTGATCCTCGCCGATCTGGCCGATAACCCACCGTTGCGCCTGTTCCCAGAGCGGGTATGCGCCCTCCAACGCTGCCACTCCGCGCTCGGTTAACCGGAGCACACGTGTCCGGCGGTCTCTGCCTGCGTCGATGCGAACCAATCCATCACGTTCGAGCGGCTTGAGATTGCGCGCCAGTGTGGTTGGATCCATCCCCAGATCCTCAGCCAGCGGCGTAAGGGTAGTCTCCTCATGAGCGCCAAGCGCGGCCAGCAGCAGGAATTGGGTCGTCGGCAGCCCACTGGAGCGCAGGAACTCATCATAGACGTGGGTGATCGCGCGCGACGCACTGCGCAGATTGGCGCAGGTACACAGCCGCCCCATGCGGGCAAACTTCTCGGTATCCAGTTGTCGTGGGTGGCTGTTCATAAAAGCAGTATATACAGCTATTGTCCATTCGTCAATATTCGTCATCGCAGTAGCGCGTTACCGCCGGGGTGAGTAGTATGATGTCATCGCCGGTTGGTGATGACTCTCATGCCCAACCCAGAGAAGCGGAGGCTGCGATGCCAGACATGACGACACTGCGCATAGGCGAGGCGCGCGTGACCCTCATCAACGCGGGCGATATGCGCCTGATACTGGCGCGCGAGCTGGAAGTGCCCGAAGAGCTTTGGCGTCCCAAGTATGCCGACCTCTTCGAACGACCAGATATTTGCCCGAGCCTGAGCGTCTACATCGAGCATCAGGGCGTTCGGGTGCTGGTGGACGCCAACGACTACCGGGCGACGATGGAACCAGACTCGCAGTACGCGCTGCCCAACTATACGCCGCCGCCCGCGATTCCCGACCAACTGGTAAGCCTGGGCGTCCAGCCGGATGAGATCACCCACATGATCATCACGCACGCCCATTGGGACCACTTCGCGGGTACAACTTCGCTCGCTGACGACAGCTACGTACCCACCTATCCGCAGGCGAGCTACCACCTGGGCGCAGCCGACTGGTCGGACGCCGAAACGCAGGCCTCAGTGCAGGATGGAACGTCGCTGGAGGCGCGGACATTGGGCGTGCTTCACGAGCGAGGTATGCTGCACCTGGTCGAGGGGCCAGTGCGGATCGCCGAGGGAATAGACATCCTGCCAGCGCCGGGTGAGACGCCGGGCCACCAGATCGTGCGCATTCAGTCGGCGGGCGAGACGCTCTATATTCTCGGCGACGCCTTCCACGATGCCATCGAGGTCGAGCATCCCGACTGGATGGTGGGCTGGGCCGATGCCGACGTCATGCTGGCGACGCGAAAGTGGCTGCTCCGGGACGCGCTGGCTGAAAACGCGCTGATGACCGCCGCCCACATCGCCAACTTCGGTCGCGTCACCCGCGCCGACGATGGCAGCCTGCGGTGGAGCGAGGCTTGATGGCGCATGACGCAGATAACAGGCACATGACAGCATTTGTGATAGGGGGGGCCCGCCATAGTTAGCAGGATATTTGAGAGAACAGCATTTGTGGCGGGCGGGCGCGCCGCAGGCTGAGGCCCTGCAACTAAGTCTGTGAGTTGGGGATGCTTGCCGGTAGCACGGATATGGCGGGACACCGCTTTGAAACCCGCGCAGGCGGGTTTTGTGGCGGAGCGCCAGCGAGGCCCTTCAGGCGCGGTTTTAACCGCCCGCTTTCCGCCGCCGTAAAACCACATACGTGCCAGGCGCGATTAGCCGCGGATCTTCAGCCTGCGGCCTCCACGCCTTACGACAACTGTTGCCAAACGGGCGATTATCGAGGGCATCTATCCTTTGTTCGCCAGCATCCGCTCCAGCGCCACCTTCGCCCACCGCGCCGTCTCGTCGTCCACGCGCACCTGGTTGACCACGCGGCCCTCCACCAATTCTTCCAGCACCCAGGCGATATACGCAGGATGGATGCGGTACATCGTCGAGCAGGGGCAGACGACTGGATCGAGGCAGAAAATCGTCTGGTCGGGATGCTCCTTCGCCAGCCGGTTCACCAGGTTGATCTCCGTGCCAATGGCCCAGATAGTCCCCGCTGGCGCCTCCGACACCGCCTTGACGATGTATTCGGTCGAGCCGTTCAGGTCGGCGACGGCCACCACCTCGTGGCGGCATTCTGGATGCACCAGCACGCGCACGCCGGGATAGTCCCTGCGCGCCTGCTCGATCTGCGCGGCAGTGAAGCGCGCATGCGTCGAGCACCAGCCCTTCCACAGAATCACCTTCGCCCGCATCAGTGTCGCGTCGTCCTCAATGCCGCCAAAGTCCAGCCGCTGATTCCAGACGACGACCTGCTCCTCCGGGATATCCACCTTCAGCGCCGTATTGCGGCCCAGGTGTTCATCGGGGAAGAAGAGCACCCGCCGCCCGCGCGCGAACGCCCATGCCATCACCTGCGCCGCGTTGGAGCTGGTGCAGACGATGCCGCCGTTGCGCCCGCAGAACGCCTTCAAGTTGGCGGCGGAGTTCATATACGTCACCGGGATAACCGATTGCGGCTCGCCCTCCGCGCCTGTCGTCTCGTCGCGGTAGAGCGCGTCCAGCGCATCCCAGCACTCTTCCACCTCGGCGATATTCGCCATATCGGCCATCGAGCAGCCCGCCGCCGGATTCGGCAGGATCACCGTCTGGTGCGGTCCGCTGAGAATATCGGCGCTCTCCGCCATGAAGTGAACGCCGCAGAAGAGGATGTAATCGGCTTCCGGGCGCGCCGCCGCGAACTGCGCCAGCTTGAACGAGTCGCCGCGTGCGTCGGCGTACTTGATGACCTCGTCACGCTGATAGTGGTGGCCGAGGATCACTAGTCGAGTTCCCAGCTTTGCCCGTGCCGCCGCGATGCGCCGGTCAAGCTCGTCGGCGTCCATCAGCGCGTACTCGCGGGGGATGGCGTCGGCGCGTTCCGATCCCGCGTGGCGCGGCTTGTGCTGCGCCAGGTTGCCCGCCTCACGCTCGCGCCACTCGTCCAGCGAGGGCAGGATGCGCGCGTCACGGCTCTCGACGCAGATTTCGCCCTGCGGTAGTGTCTCCAGTTTGATAGCCATATGTAGGTTGCTCCTATCCGGCGTCATTGCCATGCGAAGAGTATGGTCTAGCTTTCGAAGTCCAGCGCAACGTCGAAGTTGGGCGCGGAATGGGTCAGCGCGCCGAGCGAGATCAGGTCAACGCCCGTCGCCGCCACATCCGCTAGCTTGCGCGGATCGGTACCAATATTGCCCGATGCCTCGATGGTAATGCGCGGCGCCTGCTCGCGAACCAGCGCGACGGCGCGACGAAGCTGGTCGGGCGTCATGTTGTCCAGCAGAATCGCGTCGGCTCCGGCGGCGATGGCCTCGCGTACCTGCGCCTCGCTCTCGCACTCGACCTCGATCTTCAGCAGATGCGAGGCGTGAGCGCGCGCCCGTTCGACCGCCAGCGTCAGGCTGCCAGCGGCGGCGATATGGTTGTCTTTTATCAGGATGCCGTCGTCCAGCCCGGCGCGGTGATTGCGCGCGCCGCCCATGCGGACAGCATATTTCTCCAGCAGGCGCAGGCCCGGCGTCGTCTTGCGCGTATCCACGATATGCGCCCGCGTGCCTTCAACCGCCGCGACACAGCGGGCCGCCAGTGTGGCGATGCCAGAGAGGCGGCCCAGAAAGTTGAGCGCAGTACGCTCGGCCGTCAGCAGCGCCGCGGCGTCACCGGAGACGCGCGCCAGGGTCGTACCCGCCTCAACCGCTGTGCCGTCGGGAACAAGCGTCTCGAACTGGACACCAGGATCGAGTTGGGCGAAGGTCAGCGCGGCGATGGGCAGCCCGGCGACGACGCCCGCCTGGCGCGCGACGATGCGGGCGCTGCTGTGCGTTCCCGGCGCAATCGTCGCCTGCGTTGTCACGTCGCCCCGGCCCACGTCCTCGGCCAGCGCGCGCCGTACCAGGTCAGTATCGAAGATTGGATCGAAGTCAGACATGGGCCGCCGCCTCTCGTACCTCCTGCGGGGCAACGGTCGTCGCGGCGCGCAGCAGCGAGTGGACGCCGTCGAGCGCCGCATCGCGATGGGGGAAGTCCTCGCGGAAGTGGCCGCCACGGCTCTCCTCGCGTGCCAGCGCCGCCGTGGTAATCAGTTGCGCCGCCAGCAGCATATTCGCCGTCTCTGGGTCCACTGGGCCGGAGGCCGCCAGTTTGCGCAGCGTCTCGATAGCGTCCGTCAGCCACTTCGCGTCGCGGCGTAGCGAGACCGCACGCCACATCGTCTCGCGCAACTGCTGGCGTATCGCAGCCGCGAGGGCGCCGTCAGCGAGCGCTCAGGCAGCACGATACCGTCTGGTCTCAAGCTGGATGCCGGGCAGCGGCGAGGTCGTCGGCCAGTCGCCCGGCTGCGGTCACGCCCGCCAGCAGCGGATGCGACGCGGCGGCCAAAGACCAGTCCCTCCAGCAGCGAATTGCTGGCGAGCCGGTTCGCGCCATGCACGCCAGTGCACGATACCTCGCCGACCGCGAAGAGGCTGGGAACCGTCGTTCGCCCCCAGGTATCCACCGTGACGCCGCCCATGAAGTAGTGCGCGGCAGGCGCGACCGGAATCAGGTCGTGGGCGAGATCGAGGCCATCTCTGCGGCAGGCGGCGGCAATCGTCGGGAAGCGCTCGTAAACCTCGTCTTCAGGCAGATGGCGCAGATCGAGGAAGGCGGACGACGCGCCCTCGGCCAGCATCTCGCTGAGGATGGCGCGAGCGACGACATCGCGCGGGGCCAGCTCGGCGTCGGGCGAGTAGCGTGTCATGAAGCGTTCGCCCGCCGCGTTGCGCAGCCAGGCGCCCTCACCACGCACCGCCTCAGAGATCAGGAACGTCTCGCCCGACGGCGAAACGAGCGTGGTGGGATGGAACTGGCACAAACTCGACATCGCTCACAGTCGCGCCTGCGCGCCAGGCCAGCGCCAGCCCGTCCGCCGTCGCCCCCGCCGGATTCGACGTGCGCAGCCAGAGCCGGCCCGCGCCGCCATTCGCCAGCACGACGCCGCGTCGCGCCAGAATGCGCTGGGTCTCGTCGCCATGGAGCACCTCCACGCCGACGCACGCGCCATCACGCAAGACCAGATCGAGCGCCTGCGTATCTTCGAGCACCATGGCGCCAGGCCGGGCGCGGATCGCGGCGACCAGCGCCCGCTCGATCTCGGCGCCAGTGGCGTCGCGCGCATGCAGCACCCGGCGGCGGCTGTGCGCTGCCTCGCGGGCTAGATCATAGCGGTGAGCAAGATCATACTGTGCTGTCGGGGTATCCGTCTGCTCGTCGAAGCGCGCGCCCTCAGCGATCAGCCAGGCCACGGCATCACGCGCCGAATGCGCCAGCACGCTCGTCGCCGTCGCATCCACCAGCCCCGCGCCCGCCGCCAGCGTATCGCGCAGATGCAGCTCGGGGTCGTCGTCGGGGCCGACGGCGGCAGCCAACCCACCCTGGGCATAGCGCGTATTGCTCTCGCCGAGCGCCGCCTTGGTTATCAGGACAACGCGCAGGCTCTCGGGCAGGTTGAGCGCGACAGTCAGTCCGGCGATGCCGCCGCCGATGATGGCGACATCGCACACTACAGAGGTTTCGTTCTCCGTTGGCGCGGTCATCTATGACTCCCCAATCAGGCAATGAACGGTCGTTATCGCCCGCGCAGACGGCGCCAACAGCGTGCCATCCGCTACCATTAAATTCTGGTTAGTGTTTAGTGTACGATATACACTAACTCGTGTTTGGAATTATACCACGGCGACGGAATGGCGACAATGGGACAATTGACACCGACGATGCACCGGGCAGAGAGGCGTCAATATCCGACAAGCGGCGTCACTGCTGGTCATATAGCCCATGCTTGCCGCCGTTGTGCTTGACATCGCGGCTCATACGTGATATATCACTAGAGAGCATGGCTCACCCGGCTCCCGAGTGGAGCGTGCGGTGGCTTGCTGACAGATATCTCCGTGTACATTTGCTCCTGGCTATTGGGGGACAACCCCTCCCCACACATGCGATGCTCGCCGTTTCACGATGTTCCGGCGGTCTGGCTGCATAAAGAAGTGTGTTGAACGACGCCCGTAGCAGTGTCGTATTCCCTATCGTAGAGATCCTTCAAAACATCCCCGACAATACATTCACCGAAAGGAGAGAGAGCCGCACCTCAACGCTATCCGCCACCTGGATGATGGCATGTGGACGACCACACCCCCGGCTCTCGAATGCACATACCATGAATATTACCGAACTGGAAACGAAAACCGTTGGCGAGCTGCGTGATATTGCCCGCGACCGCGACCTCTCCGGCTACACAGCGCTCCGCAAGCAGGAGCTGATCTTCCGGCTGCTCCAGGCTGAGACCGAGCGCCAGGGCAACATCTTCAGCGCGGGCGTCCTCGAAATCGTCGAGGAAGGCTTCGGCTTCCTGCGGCGCGGACGCTTTATGCCCGGCGGGATGGATGTCTACGTCTCGCAGACGCAGATCCGCCGCTTTGGCCTGCGCACCGGCGATATGGTCTCAGGCCAGGTGCGCCCACCGAAGGATAACGAGAAGTTCTTCGGCTTGCTGCGCGTCGAGGCGGTCAACGGCATGGACCCCGAGGCCGCCAAGCACCGCCCCAACTTCGACGGCCTGACGCCGATCTTCCCGCGCCGGATGTTCGATCTGGAGACCGACGCCGCCAACATCACCGGGCGCCTCATCAACCTGCTCTCGCCCATTGGGCGCGGCCAGCGCGGCCTGATCGTCGCGCCGCCCAAGGCGGGCAAGACGCTGCTGCTCAAGACCATCGCCAACTCGATCCTGGCCAACTATACCGACGTGCAACTGATGATTGCGCTGATCGGCGAGCGGCCTGAAGAAGTGACTGATATGCGCCGGAGCGTCAAGGCCGAGGTCTATAGCTCGACCTTTGACGAGGAGCCAGAGGCGCACGTCCACGTCGCCGAGATCGTCAACGAGCGCGCCAAGCGGCTAGTAGAAGGCGGCAAGGACGTGGTGGTGCTACTCGACAGCATTACCCGGCTCACCCGCGCCTACAACCTGGCGGTTGCGTCCAGCGGGCGTACGCTCTCTGGTGGCCTCGATCCCGCCGCGATTACGCCGCCCCGGCGCTTCATCGGCGCGGCGCGCAATGTCGAAGAGGGCGGCTCGCTGACGATCGTCGCGACGGTGCTGGTGGATACCAATAGCCGCATGGATGACGTCATATACGAGGAATTCAAGGGCACCGGCAATATGGAGATCACGCTCGACCGCAAGCTCTCCGACCGGCGTATCTTCCCGGCCATCGATATCACCCGCACCGGCACCCGCCGCGAGGAACTGCTGCTGGATGAGAACGCGCTGCGGGCGGTGGTGGTGATGCGCCGCATGTTCGCCACCCTGGCGGAGCAGCGCGGGCTGGAGGCGATGGAGGCGATGCTGGCGCAGATGGCCAAGACACAGAACAACGAGGAGTTCCTGTCGAACATCACTAAGAGCATCCAGTCATAGAGGAATCGTATGGCTGGCGACCGACGGAGATGGGCGGTGAAACGCGTCTAAGGCTCGCCACGAAACCCGGCTGCGCAGATTGGACTTCCAGCCGTGGCATTTATGCCGCCGAAGCCGGGCTTGCGGATGGCTCACACGTCCGTAACGCGGCATCAGCCGCAGCCGTGTGGCTCGAGCCAACCTACATCGCCACCTGTGCCTCCATCGCCAGCACACGATCCACCTGCGCCAGCAGTTTCGACGTGTTGGCGAAACCGTAGTTGATCGCGTGCGTCTTGCCCGCGGCGTCCAGAATTGCGGTGCTGGGCAGCGTCAGAATCCGGTAGCGCGCGGTCAGTTCGGGTGAGGTAGGCGCATCCACCTCAGTGATGGCGACCGATGCGCTACGCGCCGCCAGCACCTTCTGGATAGCGGGCGCCTGTAAGCGGTGGCACTGAGCGCAGTCATCGCTGCTAAAGACCAGAATACGCGCCGGAGCGGCTGCATCCCCGGCCAGCCGACAGCAGATCCAACGCGGGAGCCTCCGCCAGTACCCACGCCTGCCTGCGTCTGATGCGCCAGCGCGCCAGCTGGACAACAGCGCCAACCGCCAGCGCCAGCGCGAGGATAACGCCGAGACGGACGAGTGTGGGATTCATACACGACTGCCCCTGTTGACCTTAGACGCCGCGCCAGTGAAATCCGCCGCTATAGCGTACCCGTGGCAGCACGCCGAGCCGCCCCAGCTGATAGTAGACAAAGCAGCCCGCGCAGAAGCCCACCGTCAAGTTAATAGATGAGAGCACGAAGACCACCAGATCGAGCGCCCAGCCCAGCGCGAACGCCTGCGTGCCGAGCAAGATGACACTCGACGCCACCAGAAAGACCGCGCCCACCGCCTGCGCGAAACGATGCGGCGCCGGATCATCCTCTACGATATGCGGTTTGAGCAGGCGCAGCGGAACCGCCACGCCGCGATAAAGCAGGCGGAACGGCCCAATGGCGGGAAATGCGGCGCTCAATGCCAGTGCGACGGCGGCCACGACCACCAGCCACGGTTGCTGGGCAATAAACGCTAACGCCGTCAGCAGCACCGTGCATGCCTGTGAAAACTTCAGCAGACGAACATCAACATGAGGGATTCCAACGCGCGCTGATTGCTCCATACGAACTCCTCCACCTCCGGGTGTTGCCATATCCGTCAGAAAAATGCGTACGGGTTGTGTTCCACTTCACCGAGTGAAGTATTGGTGGTCAAAGCATACACTACTCGACAAAGTTTATCAATATAGTGCATATTGTTCCGGGAGCGGATTTTTTCAGGGTTCTCGCGCCAGGCATGTTTCTGGAGGAGAAGAGAAAACATCGCAAGGCGACATGGACGCCCCTTGATGCGCGGACTATAATAGGGGGTGATATGTATTCCGGCGGGCGACGACGCCTGCCACATCATCTATCGGAATCGTTCGCAAGTCGCGACAACATATCTCAGGTGGACAGCGTTGCCCGTCAGACCTCACGTGTAGGTCAGGCGGGCTTTTTGCGTCCATTTCTCAGCTTTTTCACACGAGGGGGAGATTGCATCTTCATGCACATACGGGAACTTCAGCGCCGCTATCTCGCGGGTCGAGCGTAACTTCGAGAACGCTGACCTGCGCGGCGCACAACTCACCGATCTGACGCTGACCGGCATCCGCCTGCGCAACGCCGATCTGCGCGGCGCGACCCTGAATGGCGCGTCGCTCTGGGGCGCCGACCTTTCCGGCGCGGCACTGGAGGGCGCATCGCTACGGGCAACCGATCTGCGGCGCACATATCTGGCCGGAGCCGATTTGCAGTGCGCCGACCTGACCTACGCGCTGCTGGTTAGCGCCGACCTGACGGGCGTCACCCTGCGCGGCGCCAACCTCAGCCACGCCGATCTCTACTGCGCGCTGATGAGCGCCGAGCAGCATAATGCTGCCATCGCGGCAGGCGCGCTCGTCTACGATCCAGCGCTGAGCGAGCTGCGACATTCACTGGCGCTCCGGTAAGGCCGATTTATACCGGAGGCCGGGTACATATCCACGGACACCAATCGCCGGGGTGCGGGCAATGTCGCCGCATCCCGGTTGTTTTGTCTCGCTTCGACTACGACGCGAGAAAGCCGCCATCCACCGGAATCATCGCGCCATGGACGTAGCTAGCCAGGTCGGAGGCCAGGAAGAGCGCCACCCGCGCCACCTCGTCGGCTTTGCCCCAGCGTCCCAGCGAGAGCCGCGAGCCGAACTGTATGCCCGTCTTGATCATGTCCACATCGAGCTGGCGAATGGCCGCCCCCCGCAGGCGATCCGTCCCCGGTGTGCGGATGGCGCCCGGAACGAGCACATTCACTCGGAAGCCGTCGCGGCCATAGGCGTGGGCCAGCCCGCGCGTCAGCGCGAGGATTCCCGCCTTGGCCACGCCATAGGGTATCAGGTCGTCGCGTAGCGGGATGAGCGCCTCCACCGACGAGACGTTGACGATGACGCCACCCTTGCGCTTGCGTCCAGCGATGAAGCCCTGGGCCATCCAGAGCGCCGATTCGAGATTCACCCGCAGCGTCTTTTCGAGGAAGTGCGCGTCTACCTCCTCATAATCGCGCATGGGATACGATCCAGCGTTGTTGATAAGCGTATCGGGTGTCTCCACCTCCGCGCCCATACCGTCCCACAGCGCCAGGATAGCGGCGCGATTCGTCAGATCAACCACGTGAGTTCGCACCTGGCGCAAGCCGCTCGCAAGCTCATCCGCCAGTCGGGTTAGCCCCGCCGTGTCTCTATCCACGAGATCGAGGTCCGCGCCCGCCTCGGCGAAGCGCAGCGCCATGGCGTGGCCGATGCCAGCCGCCGCCCCGGTGATCAGAACACGTCGCCCTTGCAGCGAGAGCAACTGAGTCGATGTCTGCATGGATAGCTCCCTTGCCAGCAACGCGCCTCTATCAAAAGCGCAGCCGCTAACGAATCGTGCGCGCGCGGGCCAACGCGGCCCCACTCTTCTAGGCAGCGTCGCCTGTGGACATCACAAAACGCTCGCGGCCAACCGCGCCTCGCATACAATCGCATCACGCCCATCCGCATAGAAGGGGCCAGCCCCGCGCCATTCTTAACGCTGTTCATGTGAGAACTCACATCGCTTCTCCATCGTTCTTTCACCTGCCCCAGCTACACTTTCCCCTGTCACTGGTCCGCCAGCGCGGCAGTCAGTGGCAGAGGCGAGGCGCGTCCGTCTGGCAGTGAGCGTGGCGCGTCTCGTCACTCATTTCATGGCGCTTTCACAGGGAGAGGAGACACGCCGATGAACCCGTATGGTGAGCCGATGGCCATGCCACCGCCGCCACTGGAGGCTACCCCACGCAGGAGCCGCCGCTGGCTCGTTCCCGCATTGCTGGCGCTCGCCTTTGCGTTCACACTTGGCGTAGGGGCCTTCGCGGGGGCAAGCATGCTCAAGACGGCGCACGCGGCGGGCGCCGGGCCGGTATTCACAGAGGTCTCTCAGGCAAGCACTCCAGGCGCGCGGGGATCGGGCGGGCAGGGCCAGTGTGAGGCCTATACCGTCTCCAGTGTCAGCGGACAGACTATCACCGCCAAAGCGGCGGATGGCTCGATGGTGACCATCCACACCTCATCGAGCACGAAGTACACCAAAGGCGGCCAGTCGGCGTCGGCGAGCGCCGTCACCGCGGGCAGTCAGATTCACGTGCAGGGTACGAAGAACAGCGACGGCAGCATTAACGCCACGCAGATTGACGTGCGCTAGCAGGCTCCGTTCGCACAGCGATACGCGCACGAACGACAGCGGCAGGTCGGAGGCCAACCCGATCTGCCGCTCGGCATCTTCGCCGCAGAACGTACTTCCTCCTTCCTCAGTCTGGACAACGGCGAACAAAGCGCCCTATAATCCGCGATACGCAGCTTTGCTTGTTCCCCGGTAAATTTCCCCGCGAGTCCCCAGTGGTGTTGTAGTGCGGCTGATTTGGTGGTCTGGGCAGCGTGCCCTCGTCCCTCGTCTCACTTTCGTGCCGATCCATGTGGATCGAATCTGTGCGAATGGAAAGAGGCCCCGCATGAAACGTCGCCTGCGTCTGTTCCTGCCGCTGTTGCTGCTTGCCTTGCTCAGCAGCCTCGCCTTCAACGTCCATCTCGCCCGCGCCGCCGGAGCACAGACGCTCACCGGCACTATCGACGGCGCCGCCTATCTCATCCAGGTGCCCGACAACTGGAATGGGACCCTCGTCCTCTATAGCCATGGCTACGTCGCTCCCGGACAGGCAAATCCGGCGACAAGATGTCGGCGACGCCGTTACCGGGCAGTGGCTGCTGAGCAATGGCTATGCGCTGGCTGGCTCGTCGTACAGCCAGACCGGATGGGCGATCCAGCAGGCATTCCACGATCAGATCGCCTTGCTCAATTTCTTCGACATGAACGTCGGCAGCCCGACTCGCACGATTGCCTGGGGACATTCGCTCGGCGGCATCATCACCGCTGGCCTCGTGCAACGCTATCCCCAGCGCTTCGACGCAGCCCTGCCGATGTGCGGCGTGCTGGCGGGAGGCGTGGGAACCTGGAACCAGGCGCTGGATAGCGCATTTGCCTTCAACCTGCTGTTGGGAGGCGGCGCGCTTCAAGTAGTTCATATCACTAACCCCGGGGGCAACCTGACTACCGCCGAGAGTGATCTCGCCGCCGCCCAGGCCACGCCACAGGGCCGGGCGCGTCTGGCGTTGGCCGCCGCGTTGGGTGATCTGCCGGGCTGGTTCAGCTCCACCTCGCCAGAGCCAGCCGCCGACGACTTTGCCGCGCAGGAGGCAAACCAATTCCTCTGGGAGCAGCAGGTAGACTTCCCATTTGCCTGGGCGTTGCGCGCCGAGCTGGAGGGCCGCGCTGGTGGCAATCCATCATGGAACACAGGCGTGGATTATCGCGTGCAATTGTCTCACTCAGTCGACCAGCAAGAGGTCATCGCCCTCTACAAGCAGGCGGGACTCGATCTCAATGCTGACCTGAAGACGCTGCAAAAGGCGCCGCGCATCTCTGCCGATCCAGGCACCGTTGCCTACCTGAACCGGTACATTACATTCAACGGTGAGATCGACATTCCTGTGCTGACGATGCACACCACGGGCGATGGCCTGGTGGTGAATGAGGATGAGCAGGCGTATGCCAGCGTTGTGCGCGAGGCGGGCAACAATAGCCTGCTGCGCGAAACCTTTGTGCATCGCGCGGGCCACTGCGCCTTTACGCCAGCCGAGACCATCACTGCATTCCAGACGCTCATCAATCGGCTGGATACCGGCAGGTGGAAAGACAGCACCAATCCCAGGACGATGAACGCGGAGGCTACCGCGCTCGGCCCCACCGCGAACATCCTGCCCGCATCGTTCATTCAGTTCCATCCGGCGAAGTTCCTGCGCCCCTTCGATGCGGGCTGATCGATAGGCTAAAAGCGAAGGCCTCTCTAATCGACGCGCGGCTGTTCAAGGCCCCGCCAATCTCAGGGGGGCCTCTTGAATTGGCTCCAGCACCACGATGGGGATGTCGCGTTGCGCGCGTTCGGAATAGCCCGCCCATGCTGGCCAGATGGTGAGCGCCACCGACCAGATGCGTTCGTGCTCGTCAGGCGTCGCGGGCCGCATGCGTACAGCCCAGCGCCGACGCTTGAGCTGCACCGTCGCCTCCGGGTGCGCCTGGAGGTTGCGGTACCATTGTGGCGCGCTGCGGCTGCCGAAGTTTGAGGCGATGAGCGCGAGCAACCCATCTGTGCGGATGTAGGTTAGCGCAGTGGTGCGCGGCTTGCCCGACGTGCGGCCAATCGTGGTGAGTAACACATTCGGCAGCGGTCCAAGGCGATGGCCAATGAGCCCGCCGGTGGCGCGATAGCTCGCGATATGCAACGTCGTCAGCGCGCGCTGGAGCCAGCGCCGCCACCAGACACGGCGCCAGATCGTCACGCTATTCGATTGCTCATTGCGCGCCATCACATTTGACCTTCGCTCATTGTCACCCGTGTTGCTGATGTATCTCCCGAACGCTGTGGCTGCGGGCTATCCAGCTTCATTGTAACGTGGTCCGCAAAGCCATGAGGAATCCGCGACGTGCAGCAGCACCCACAGTCAAATAAGCGCCCGTATGCGCTCCGCGACCTTCTGTACGTCGCGAGAATCTAGCCCGGCGCGCTCGCGAGTAGTAAACAGATTGACATCCTCGATAAAGCCATTCGTCTCGTACCAGCGGCGTTTCTCCTCCCATCCAAGCGCATACTCAGGCCGATGTAACATCCCGAGGTGCTCCCAGATGATGCGGCTTCCGTCGGGTGTCGCGAAGGTAAAATCGGGCAGGCGTCGTCCCGGCTCATTTTCTCCGAAGAATTCCGCCTCATACCTGTAGGGGATGCCCATGTGCTCAAGCATATTTGCGATGACCAGCTCGGACTTGCTGCGCACTAACTGACCGCCGGGCGTGCAATGGACAAGACTTCGGGGGAACAGGTCGCTTGACCCAGGGCGGCGTATCGCCGGAGTAAAGAGATTGGTATTGCGACGCGCGGTATCGGATGCGTTGGGCAGGCTGAACCAGTAGAGACGGCCAGCGTTGTCGCCTTCCAGGAGCAACACCAGCCGTTCTCGTGCGCGTGTGAGCGCGGTGTAGAGCAGTTCGCGCGAGAGCCATGCGCTTCTGGGAATGATGACAAAGACCGTATCGAACTGGCTGCCCTGTGCCTTGTGGACGGTCAGCGCATACGCAAGCTCTAACGGACACTCGCGGTCAACATAGGAATCTGCTTTATATCCGGCGGTCTGGTGCGGATGGCCTGAGAACGCGACATCCATGTAGTCTTTGTGTCCCCAGGAGACAATGCCAATTTCCCCGTTGGCAAGGGCGCTTTTCGTCCGCTGACGGCGTTGATGGTCATACATGAAACGCAATTCATTGCGCACCTGAATCACCTTGTCCTTGTGGACAATCTCTTCCTGGCCGAGACTCTTACCGTCCCTGCTACGCGCCTTGCGAAGCTCGTCTCCGCGAAAACGTCGTTGCAGCCAGCGGTTGACATCATAGACCCCATGCGATTGCATGCGCGTCGGCGTAAGTATCTGGAAGTGTTCGACGCCATCCGGCGCATCGAAGCGCACCCAGCCATCTTCCCTGATTCCGAGAGCACGGTCAAATCCAGCAATGTCGCGGGGATGCTCCAGCCCCAGATACGCCTGGAATTTTTCGAGCAGGCGCTCGTGAAGATCATTGGGCGTCTTTCAGAAGCTGATATCCAGATCGTTGAGGCGTGCGCCAGTAGCAATCTGATCAAACACGCGATCGGCGTTGACGAACTGTGGGTCGCGCGTGAACCAGGAGGCGAGCCTGAGCGCGTCAGATGGGGCATCGCCACTCCTCGTACGCACCTCGACGGTAAGCCTTCCGAGCGCTCCCGCCGCGCCAGTTACCGTATCCGTATCAACCGCGCCCGCGCGACCGGCCAGCGTTTCAAGATACACCAGCAGGTCCACGAACGGTCGGCCCACTCCAATAGGCGGCAGTTGATTCGGATCGCCAACCAGGATTATCCGCTGCGTATGCGCCAGGTCAAGCGCGAGCAGCAGGGCGGCAAGATCATCCAGCGTCAGCATGGAAGCCTCGTCAATGACGATGGTGCGGGCGAGTTTATACGTGGAAGCGCCAGTAAAGAGCACCCGCTGGTGATCAGGGTCGTAGCGACTGAGTGAGTTGAGGAATTGGGCGATGGTGTACGCGCGAATATTTCGCTTCCCCGCACTCCCGCTCGCCGTCCGCTCCAACCGTACCCGCGCCTTGCCTGTGGGCGCTAGCAGCAATATGCCATCTTCGGCGAGCCTTTGACAGCGCAGCAGCGCGCCTATGACCGATGTCTTGCCAGTCCCGGCATGTCCGGTCAGCACAGAGAGCTTGCGGGTTGTTATGCATTCGAGCGCCGCCGCCTGTTCCTCCAGAGCATCCAGGTGGCGCTGGTTCCGGGGCCGATAGGCATCGCCGATAGCCTCGACAAGCATTGCTCGTCAGTCTACTCGAAGCGATTCAAGCGACGCGGCGGCTCGAGCCTGGAGCACCTTGCGGACGAATTCTTCGCGCGTGCGGAGTTCGGCAAGCTGCACAACGCTGACCGTAGGATTCTCACGATCATCTGCGGCAGTATCAAAGACCGCGACAACATCGGCGAGATGGTCGCGGTAGGCCGCGAGCCAATCCACACCAACATCGCGAGGCGGATGGGCGATTGGGAGTTTCCGCAAGCGCTCAATGGCATCCTCCGTACTGAGCAGCGAATCCCCCGCCTCCCTCGCTGTGCGCAGGGTAGTGACGAGCGCGCCACGTATCCTACGGATGTCGTTTCGGTCCTCGAAGGGAGTTCGCGTTGGCGGTGGACTGTGAATGGTGACGGCGTCATCGGGGAAAAGACCGCGATCAATTGCCTCCAACGGTATGGCGGGCGAGGTATCGTCGCCTATATCAGTCTCCGCGATGCGGTAGGGGTTCGCCAGAATCTCGCCGTCGCTAATTGGTGAGAGCGATATCTTCGCCCGTTCGGATGGCTCATACCAGCGACGCGCCTGATCGGGAGTGAGATCGAACCGCGCCAGTTCGCTGGATGCTGCGCGAGAGTCAGCGGCGAATTGATGAGTCGCTGCCAGAGCCATTGCCTGCCGACGATATACAAGGGTTTCCCTCATCATGGGTAGTTAGCCCCACGCGACAGGAAGCGCTTGGCTCCCGGCTTTTTGGGCGACTTACGCCTGAGAGATCGCTTGTCTTCTTCTATTGCAAAGAAGGTCAGCCGCTCGGAGAAAGCGTCTCGCGGCTTGTCGTCGGGATTGGACGTATCCAGGCGATTGGAACGCAGGGCTACTACGAGAGCGATGGCGACATAGCCTACCCGTTCTGGGATCGCAAGATACACCATACGATTCGGCCTGTTGGCAGCGACGGATTTCTTTTGCCCTACCATGACTATCTCGCGCCGACCGGGGATGCCGACGAGGACGTGCGGCGGCGGGAACTGCTGGAAACAATCGCCATTACGGTTGACCGGGCGCATCTCCCGTCTTTCCAGTATTCGTCGGAATTGGCGACGTCCGATGTCGCGCTCTCGGTATTGATGCGCTGTCTATAGTGGTTCATTCGTTAAATGTATGCTAAGATAAAGAGGAGCAACCCAGCCAAACAGACAGGAGGCAGTGATGTATCCTCCCTTGCGATTGCGTGCGATGACCGAGGAGGAAGCACGTGTCATTGGCAAACTGGCGCGGTCGCAGACCGCCTCCATCCGGTTGGTGCGTCGCGCACAGATCATCCACCTTGCCAGCCAGGACAAGACCATCTCCCAGATTGCCGACGAACTGGGCTGTGGCACGAATGTGGTCCGCAAATGGTTCAAGCGCTTCAGTGTGCAGGGACTCGCCGGGTTGAACGACGCGCCGCGCTCAGGCGCACCGTCCCGGTATACGCCCGAGAACCGGGCACACGTGGTGGCGACGGCGCGGACACGACCGAGTGACCTGGGTTTACCGTTCGGCAGTTGGACCTTCGAGCGGCTCGCCACCTACCTGCATGAAGTCGTGGGTCTCCCGTTGAAGAAGACGCGCATCTTCGAGATCTTGCAGGAGGAAGGACTACGCTGGCGTCGGCAGGAAACCTGGTTTGGCGAGCGACTCGATCCCGCGTTCGCCGAAAAAAGGGGCGCATCGAAGCGCTCCGCGCGAACCCATCCGCAGACAGCGTCATCCTGAACATCGACGAAATGGGGCCAGTGGCGGCGAAGAGCTATCCTGGGCAGGAAGCCGTGGATGTGCAAGCGCGTCCTGCCCAGCGCGCGAAGCAAGAGATTGACTATGGACGCCGCGCCAAGGGCTACGTCTTTGGGGCACTGTGGGAAACGACGGGCGACTGCTGGACGCAGTGCTATCCGCGCCGGATCAAGACGCATTTTATTGATTTCCTCAGTTGGGTCGATGACCAGATTCCAGCGGAGAAGCACCGCATCTCCGCGATCCTGGACAACCTCGACATGCATCATTGCCATGATCTGCTGTTGTTCCAGATTCATCATCCCCGCTGGGAGTTCGTCTACCAACCCAAGTATGCGGCGTACCTCAACTTAATTGAACCCTGGTGGAAGGTCTTACGCTCGCTGGCGCTCAAGGGCCGCCGCTTCGAAACCTGGGAGGAGGTCGTCGCCGCGATTGGCGCCGCTACTGCGTACTGGCAAGCACAGAAACATCCCTTCGTCTGGGGCCAGCGCCGCCGCCATCGTCCGCTCCGTTCCGCTCGCGCGGTGTCCTTCGTGACCAAAGTGCTCCGCATTTAACGAATGAACCACTAAGTGGTCTATCCGGCAAGTTCATGGTAGAGTGAAGCATCTCGGTTGAGGAGGTGTTTCATGGGCAAGCGGTTGGACCTGGCACAGGTGCGTGACTTGACGGAAGAGGAGCGGCAGCAGGTCAAACGACTGGCGCACTCCCGTACCGCACCTGCACGGGCTGTGGAGCGGGCGCGTGTGGTGCAGGCAGCGCTGGCGGGCGAGCAGGTCGAGGCGATTGCTGCGCACCTCGGCTTGGCACGCAACACCGTCTATCTGTGGCTGCATCGCTTTGAGGCGAAGGGGCTGGCCGGACTCGAGGATGCGCCGCGTGGTGGCCGTCCGCCCACCTACAGTCGGGAACAGGTAGGGGAAATCGTGGCGACGGCGCTGACCGATCCGCAGACCTTAGGCTTGCCGTTTGCGTCCTGGACGCTCGACCGGTTGGTGGCGTGCCTGAGGGAGTGCAAGGGGATTGCCATGAAGCGCAGCCGAGTCAACGAGGTCTTGCTGACCGAAGGCTTGCGCTGGCGTCAGCAGGAGACGTGGTTTGGTGAGCGGGTCGATCCCAACTTCGCGGCCAAAAGGGGGCGATAGAAGCGCTCTACGTACAGCCGCCGGAGGGGAGTGCTGTCGTGTGTCTGGATGAGATGGGGCCAGAGGCGGCCAAGAGCTGGCCCGGCCAGCGCGCCGTGGTGACGGCTCCGCGTCAGGAACCGTCACGCCGCCCAGCGGGCCGCGCCCGACAAGAGATCGACTACGGCCGCCGCGAGAGCGGCTACGTGTTTGGCGCCTTCTGTCCGGCAACGGGTGACGCCTTCACGGCTCCCTATGCGGGGCGCACGATTGCGAACTGGGTGGACTTCCTGGAACGGGTAGATGGCTGGCTGCCCGCCACGGTGGGGCGGGTCTACGCCGTGCTGGACAACCTGAGTACCCACCGGGCCGTGGATGTGCTGCTCTTCCAACTGACCCATCCTCGTTGGGAGTTTGTCTTTCAACCAACCTATGCGGCGTATCTCAACTTGATCGAACCCTGGTGGAAAATCCTGCGGTCACTGGCCCTCAAGGGGCGTCGTTTCGAGAGTTGGGCCGAGATCTGCCGGGCCGTGGAGGCGGCCACCACCTACTGGCAGGCGCACAAACATCCCTTTCTCTGGGGCCAGCGGCGACGCCATCGCCCACGCCGCGCTCCAGGAATCGCTCGCTTACCGGCAGTTGCGTGAACTTGCCAGATAGACCACTAAGCATGTGATCAAAAGTTAGGCACACTTCTGGCACCATAGAGAGCCGGAGGTGAGCAGAGATGTTGCGAACGACATTGAGTACCGAACAGCGCACCGCGTTGGAGGGGCTGCGCCGGCACGCGGTGGGACGCGTGGCCGGGCGCGCCCAGATGGTCTTGCTCAATGACCAGGGCTACCACGTGCCGGAGATTGCCCGGATTGCCGGCTGTGGACGAGAGGTGGCGCGCCACTGGCTGCATCGCTACCAGCAGTTGGGTAGCCCGGGCTTGTACGATGAGCCGCGGAGCGGTCGGCCGCGCACGCATCCCTGGGCGGACCTGGTGGTGGACACCCAAGCCAGCCAGTCGCCGCCCTGTTCGGGGCAGGTGCAGACCTGCTGGAGCGTGGGCTTGCTCGGCGCCTTCCTGGGTCGCCGCTTTGGGATACCGCTGTCGGGCGCGAGCCTGCGACGGAGTCTGCATCGGCAGGGCTGGCGCTGGGCGCGTCCGCGGCTGGCGCCGGCGCCCCGCGTCGATCCCGAGGCGGAGCGCAAAGTGGCGGCACTCGCTGCCGCCGGGATCCAGGTGCAGGCGGGACAGGGCCAGTTGCTGTTGGTGGACGAGTCCGATCTGCATCTGCTGCCGGTGCTGCGGGCGATGGGGATGAAGGGGCCGCGTCGGCGCATCCCCATCCCCACGCCGGGCGCCAACCGGCGGCACGCCTTCTTTGGCGCCCGGCGTGGGGACGCGCTGAGCGGCAACTGGATCTCGACCGATCACGAGCGCAAACGGGCCGCACATTTGCTGGCCTTCCTGCAGCGGCTCCTGGCGCTCTATCCGCAGGGGCCGCTGTATGTGGCGCTGGACAGTGCTCCGATCCACACCGCACGGCTCATCGCGCACTGGCTGGCCGACCACCCGCGCGTGACCGCACTGTGGCTGCCCAAGTATGCCGCCCACGAGCAGAACCCGGTCGAGCGCATCTGGGGACTGATGAAGACGGCCGTCGCCGCCAATCGCCCGGCGGGCAGTATGGACGCGTTGCTCCAGGCGGCACGGGATTTCTTGGCCACACTGCGTCCCTATCCTGTCAAACACCTACTCGCCTCCTGAAAATGAATGGCTTTCTTTTGATCATGTGCTTAGATGCGGTGCGTCTCATTCGGGCGCAAGGCATCGCGCGCGGCCCATGGGATCTGCGGGAGCAATGGGTCAACGACCAGATTGCTGCCACCTGGCGGGATCGAGGCGAGTTTCCCGGTGTCGGATCCGCTCTGGAGGCGCTCGGGCTTCGCATTGGAACGTCCCTGATCGTGGATCTGATGCGTGCTGGACAGATGCGTCCAGAAAGTGATCCCTGGCCCATCGTAGATGCCATCTTACGCGGGACGCAGCCAGCTCCGTCGCCGTCCTATGAATCGTATCTCGCGCCGTTACGCCCGGTATGGGCCAATCTCTTAGAGGAGCGCCGCAATCTGATCTATCTGTCTGCAATTGGACAGCCGCACTGCCGGGCTTGACCCCATCCTGGTGACGGGAAAGACGCTGGCCTGCTCGCGCGCCACCGCGACCAACCTCCTGAAGTGGCTTGCTGAGCAAGCGCCCGACCTGCGCAGGCGACTCGATACAGCCCAGTTGTTCACAGGCGCGGGCGACGCAGACCTGGACTGGGAGGATTTGGTTAGCGTCAGGCCGTCAACTGGCGATTGGGAACCGCGCCGCTACGTCCCGCTGGTGACCCAGTATTTCGAGGAGGGGCGTAGCCGCTGCCTGATCGGTACCCGAGGCCTTCTGGGTGAAGGCTGGGACGCCGAATCCGTGAATGTGCTCATCGACCTTACCGGCGCTGCGACCAGTACCTCCGTGCACCAGATGCGGGGGCGTTCGTTACGGCTGGATCCAGCACTTCCGCGCAAGGTAGCGGATAACTGGGATGTTGTCTGCGTCGCCCCCGACAATCCCAAGGGCGCAGCCGACTATGCCCGCTTCGTTCGCAAGCATCGCTCCTACGACGCGCTCACCGCCGAGGGTGAAGTCGAGTCGGGCGTCTCGCACGTCGATTCTCGACTCTCACCCTACGGCCCGCCGCCAGCAAGCGTTTTCCAGACGATCAATTCCAGTCTTATCGCGCGAGTCAGCAGGCGCGATGCGGTGTATGACCTGTGGGGCGTAGGCAAGCCTTACGAAAACCGAACCACGCAAACCGTTCGCGTCCACTTCGGACGCTCAATCGGCATTCCCGTGCAACGGCTGGCGAGGTCAAGCGGGAATACGCCACCCCGGTTCCCTGCCAGATTATTCGGCTCGTTGGAGCCGCGCTCACGGCGGCCTTCGCCTCTACCATAGCCGGTTCCGAAGCTGCAGGCATTGCCATTGCAACGGCGCTCGCGGCCGCCGGTGTCATCTGGGTCACTGGAACGGCAAGCGTTTATCTCCGCAAGTTCGATTCTTCCGATGCGCTTGAAGATTTTGGCGCCGCTGTGGCGGAAGGTTTGCGCAATGCTGGCTTGATCAATCCATCACTGGGAGCGGACTCCGTGCGTGTCGTTCCTCAGCAAGATGGGTTTTACCGCTGCTACCTCAGCGAAGCATCGAACGATGAGGCTCGATTGTTCGCCGAATCTCTCGACGAACTGCTCGCTCCGCTGGACAACTCGCATTACATCGTGCCACGCTTCATTTCGGGAGAGCCTCACACGCCACTGGCAGCCCTGGGTATCGCCCTGCGTGGAGCACCCGAGCGGCTTCCGTCCCGAAGCGTTGTCTACCACGCCGTGCCGTCGGCGCTGGGCGCCAATCGTAAGCGCGTGTCCGCCTTTGAGGCGGCCTGGAACCACTACGTATCTGCTGGCTCAGCGCTGTATTTCAAAGATCCACGCGCCCAGGCGGTCCTTGGAATACAGCGAGGCGAGGATCCTTTTGCCGTCACAACCCAGATGCGTACGCTCTGGACCTGACGGGATCCCGCAAGCGGTCAAGCGCACTCATTCCAGCAGATCAGGGAGTTGGCGTGCCGTATCCAAGGGGTAGCACCGCGAAATTCAAGGTTGCCCTCAGCGACGGATCGTTGGGACTATCCCCGGCATCGTTCGCCGGGCGATCCCAATAGACTTTCACCGAACCTTTGCCCGGCGTGGGATATTGCAGCGCGAAGCACGCGCTGGTATTGTCTCCCAGGATCAGCGTTGTCTTATCGGGTGAAGGCGGATTGACATCGGTCTCGTTCGCGTACCAGTGGACGCTGATCGTGTGCCCCGGCGCCTGATGCTTGAGGGTGACGAAGACCCAGACCATATCACCGACGTGGAAGTACGACGACGGGTCAACCGGACTGCAATTGCCCTGGCGATGCAGCGCGGTGACCACCTGGACGAACGGCCTGGCGGCTGGTCCGAGGGTGGCGACCGGCGTCAGCGGTACGCCGCTCAGATCAATAGCTGGCGGTGTCTGGTTAATAACTGGACGTGTCTGGAGCGGCGATGGGCTCCCGGCCCGTAGTCCTGCGTTCACGGAGACGGCTACAACAAAGGCGATGACGACAGCCGCGGCAGCCAGCACTGGCGTCCAGCGGCGCATGGTCGCGGATCGGGGCGCTCGGCGGGTGATCGCTGCCGCATAGGGGGCAGGCGTCGGAGCGCTGGCCGTGGCGATTGTCTCAGGCTCCTGGTTTGCGGCGATCTGGCTGGCGCTCAACTGGGTGATACGCTTCTGGAGCCGCTGGTTGATCTGCGCGATGGTCTCGCGCGAGTCTGCCCCATCTTGCTCCAGCCTGTGATAGAGTTCCCTCGCGTCCCCTGGCAGACCGCCTATGTCGTCATCACGTGCGTTATCCAGGTCGAACCGAGTGGGCATTTAGGCGTCCTTTCTGGCAGGCGTGTCATAGGTCGGTATCGGGTGGCGGCCGTCATCGAGCGCGCGCCGAAGCTGCATGATCGCCCGACGCAGGCGCGTGCGCACCGTCGCTGGCGGCTCGCTCAGCAGTTCGCCAATTTCTGTCGAATCCATGCCGATATAGAAGCGCAGCGCGATGATTCGACGCAGGTCGGCGCTCAATGCCAGCAACGCCTGGCGCATATCGAGCGCGTTGATATGGTCGCTGGCGCCCACTGTGACGCTCTCTATGGACATCAGGGTATCGAGATGATCGAGATGATCTTCGTCATCGTGGGCTCTTGCTGCGCGCGCGCCAGGTGCGACAGACGTTCACCGTGATCTGCATCAGCCATGCGCGGGTGGAGTCTGCCTCTCGCAGTCCAGGCCACGCGCGCCACGCGCGCATCAGCGCTTCCTGGGCTACATCTTCGGCGTCAGAAATACCGACAAGAGCGGCTGCCATGCGTGTTATTGTTGCGGTATGCGGTGTGACGAGCGGGGAGAATCGCTCATAATCCATGCCACGGTAGTCCTTTCGCTACTGGCGTACATCTGAGGGGGTCATGCGGGCTACAGACGCCTGCTAGTGAGACTCGCCATAGCGAAGAGGTGTTTCCAAGGTGTGCGGTCAAGTGTGGTAGGGCGGGAGGGACTCGAACCCTCACGAAGCTTTCGCTCCCGTGGATGACTCCCTTCCACAGCGAGGCGCTCTGAATGAGAGTACGCAGAGACTCCAGGTAGAGTACCGCTTCACCATGCTTTATGCCTAGATGCCCTTTCTCGGTGTAACAACTCAATCACACCTTCCTTCTCGGGCCGTCAGTTGCGACTTTTGTCACACAACAGTGAGACTAGCATATCCTACTGTGCTTCACAGACGATCCAGATTCACACCTAATCACCCGCAGGCGGTGCGGCGCGAACTACTTCAGAATGCTGGAATGGTGAGAGAGGGAGAGATTGTGAGCAACCAGATGCTTGAGCGACCAGAGTCGCCAGTTACAAAAGCAGAAGCCCCGCAGACTGCGGTACTGACTGATGACAAGAGCAAAACTGCAACAGAGCGACCGCTGAATGTGTGGCTGCGCGCGACCAGCAACAACAGTCCTGCGCTTGCGGTCATTGGCGGCGCGGTAGTGGCCGCGTTGATTCTCGTGGCTTTGGTCATCTCGCTGGTCTGGGGAGGCGCGATCGGGCGCCCCACATCGTCGAATACCATGACAAACCAGTCGAGTCCCATGACCGCATCAAAGAACGTGCCGGCACATCAGACATTCGATCCCCAGGCGCCAAATGCGCCAAGCGGTGATGTTGTGGATGTGAAGCTGGTGGCCAAGCAGCAGCGTATCGCGCTTGCCCCAGATATTGCCTATCAGGCGTGGACCTTCAACGGCACAGTACCCGGTCCGGTGATTCGTGTCCGCCAGGGACAGACCATTCACTTCACGTTGGAAAATGCCGACCACGGTATGGCCCACTCGATTGACTTCCACGCGGCACAGACACCGCCTAACGTCAATTACAAGCCTGTCCTACCCGGTGAGAGTCTCACATTCGACTGGCATGCCAATTTTCCCGGGGTGTTCATGTACCACTGTGGCGTGCCGCCCGTCATGGAACATATGGCGAACGGCATGTATGGCGCGATTATTGTCGATCCGGCCAACGGCTGGGCTCCGGCAAAAGAATATGTGCTGGTGCAGAGCGAGTTCTACATGAAGCCGATGTCCAACGGCGACTATACTTATGATGCGCAGAAGGCGATGGCGATGGCGCCTGATCATGTAACGTTCAACGGCTACATCAATCAGTACGTGTCGTCTCCGTTGACAGCCAAACCCGGCGAACGCATTCGTCTGTTCATTCTGGACGCTGGTCCCTCAGAAGTCTCGGCCTTCCATGTGATCGGCGCGATCTTCAGTGACGTCTACCTCGATGGGAACCCGGCTAACCATACCTACGGCCAGCAGACGGTGTTGATGCCACCCGGTGGCGGCGCAGTGGTGGAGCTAACTATTCCGGACGCCGGTCACTATCCGTTTGTGACCCACTCGTTCATGGCAGCAAGCATGGGAGCGATGGGGGCCATTGACGTCAAGTAGTAGAGTTGGCGTTCCGCCCGACACTCAGCTCAACCAGGGCAATTGCCTTACTCAACGATTCGGCCCACCGCTTGGTGGGCCGAGTACAGTGATTGTATGATTCCCTGGTAGGGCGGGAGGGACTCGAACCCTCACGGGAGTTTCCTCCCAGCGGATTTTAGAGCAACTTTCAGGTAGGTTGGGCGGGCAGAGCGTAGCCGGCATGGGCGAACCACGCGGCCGCATCCTCTTGGGTGGTCGCCTCAACTGCCACTCGCATCGCCTCCCAGAGCGCTTCCTTGGTGCGGGCGCCGAGCCGACGCAGGACGGCCTTGATCTTGGAAAACGCCTGCTCGATTGGCGTAAAGTCGGGTGAGTACGGGGGCAGGAAGAGGAGCTGGCAGTGGCGGGCTTCAAGAGCGTGGCGAATGCTGGCAGCCTTGTGCACGCTCAGATTATCGAGCACCACCACCTGCCCGGGCCGCAGCGTGGGCGCCAGCTGCTCGATGATGTACCACTCGAACGTCGATGTATCTATGGCTCCTTCAATCAGCCACGGCTCGTGCACGCCGTCGGGGGCGAGCGCGGCGACCAGCGTCGTATTCTTGCCGTGGTTGCGTGGCACGGATCCAGTGGCGCGCCGGTCATGCGGCGCCCAGCCATACAACCGGGTCAAAGAGATGTTGGTGCCGCTTTCGTCGACAAAGACGAGTTGTTCCGGGTCGAGTTGGGCAACCGCTTTGCGCCAGGCGGTACGCGCCTCCTCGTCGCGCTCGCTGGCTGCCAGGACTTTTTTTTATGGGTCCAGCCCAGTCGACGGATAGCTCGCCACACCATCCCACATCGTCGCTTCGCTGAGTTGTTGGCCGGAGTGCTCCGCCCACCAGGCGCAGTGCTCCAGGACCGTGGCATCGGGGGCCGCCTCCAGCCGCGCTCGCAACGCCGCCTCCTGCTCAGATCCAGGGCCAATGCGGCGCGGATAGCCGGGAATGGGCTTGCGCGCGAGGGAACCCGTCTCACGCTGTTGCACCACGGCGCGTTTGACCGTATTCACGCAGACACCAAAGCGGCGAGCGGCTTCTCGCATGGGCTGACCTGCAGCCACCGCTCGTACCAAGCGTTCTTTCAGGTCGGTCGAATAGGCACGCATACCTGGGATCCCTGCAGAACTCGTGCCTGCCACTGCTTCTCGCAAGTTGCTGTAAAGTCATATCCAGTGCCAGTCCACTATCAGGATGCTCAGGGCAACTGGCAGAATATCGACGACACCGTCGTCTCTGATAGCTCCGTCTCGGGCTATGGTTACGGGAATAAGGCCAATGGTTGGCAAGTACACTTTGCCCAACAGGCGGGTGGCTCCAAACTGCTCCATCTGCGCTATCCTGGCCTGACGGTCGCAGAAGCGCTGAACGGGGCAGCAACCGTCTCCGCTACGACGAGTGGCTCGCAAGTCATCTATCCGAGCGTATTTCCTAGCGTGGATCTGCTCTATCTGGTCGGCAATGCCCACCTCGAAGAAACGCTTCTGCTCCACGATGCACAAACGCCCAGCAGTTATAGCTTCTCCTATCATGTCCCCGGCGCGACAGCTCAGTTAGACGATGCTGGCAATATCGAGTTCGTGGATAATAAGGGCAATATCCTCCTAACGGTTGGCAACATCTCGATGTACGAGGCGGATGCACAGGGGCAGCCGCTGCCGCAGGGCAAAGCGACCGATCATGTCACGGTGACGCTCTCAGGTGCAAGCCCCAATTACACCGTCACACTGACGCCTGATGAGACCTGGCTGAACGATCCCGCGCGCCACTTCCCGGTCGCCATCGATCCGACCTTCTCGGGCACTGAAACCACCAGCAGCACCACCAGCGGGAATGTTTACTCCGATACCTTCGACGAGCAGTTAAACCACGGCTCGAATTTCTACAACGTCAACACGGAACGCATCGGCGATTGTAACAATATTCCCTCAGGGTCCACGGGATACGGCACACAGGTTAACCGCTCCTACATCAAGTTCCCGGTTGGTTCCGCACCAGCAGGTGTGCGTGTCACAAGCGCCACCTTGTCCCTCTACCAACTCAGCGCCTACGGAGGCGGCACGACGATTGCCGCCGACGAGATCAAAACGGCCTGGAATGCGCGTACGCTGACCTGGGACAACCACCCCACCAATGTCGCGATGGTGGGATCGTCCGCTGAGCGGACCACCTACAATGTCTGGTGGCAGGTCGATGTCACCCAGGCGATCTACGATTGGTGGCAGAATGGCCAGACCAACAATGGCCTGCGCCTGCGCTATACCGATGAGACCAAACCCTGCGACCTATTCGCCTCCGACGACCGCGGCATCTCGAATGAACTGCCACAGCTCACGGTCAACTATGTTCTGGATACGACGAACCCTGGCGCCGCCATCACAGCGATCAATGGTGGCGCGACTGTGACGAATAATCCCAATGTCTCTCTCACTACATCGCCTACAGACACTGGCTCGATCACCGAGTGGGGCAGCAACTGGAGCAATACGAATGGGATCGGCGCTAACGGCGGCACGGCGGCGCATTGGGTGGCCAATGGCGCCCAGTTGACCGCAGACACCTCATCCTGCGGCGCGACGACCTGTTCCGCGCAGACCTTCATCCCGTCGAACGCATCCAGCTGGTCTAATGTGGCGAACTGGCCCACCTATACCGCGATGTTTAAGTCAGACCTTGGCGGCGCGTTCTGGTTTGGCATGGTTGCCAGTGGGAATGAGAATACTCGCTTCGATCTGAAGGCCTCGGCTGGCTCGTCCGCCTTCACGACCTTAGAGTATTCAACTACCTCGGGCTCGTTCACGACGCTGGCGGTCAACATCCCCTTCACCGCGAATACCTGGTACTATGGCCAGGTCGACTTCTCACGGAGCAGTCTGGGCGAGATCTATATCTGGCCTGTGGGGCAGACCAAACCGGCCGTGCCAACCGTGATTCGCAACGGCGCCTACATGGCGCAGCCAGGTCTGAACTTCTGGGAGGATGGGGACAACGGCAGTGGCAGCAGTGGTCTCCACACCTACACCATCGCCAATGTGATCGCAACTGCCAAGGATACGAACAGCGGGACAATTGGCTACGGCGTCTATGGCATGCAATTCTCGAACGACGGCGGCGCGTTTAGCTGCCCAACTGGCGGGATGTGGTGCGTCGCCGCGAGCAACCAGCCGAACTGGACGCTGAGCGCTGGGGACGGCAGGAAGACAGTCTCCCTACACACCATCGACAACGCAGGCAGGTCCTCATCAACGGCAAGTGCGACGATCACGTATGATACTACTCCGCCGACCGCCAGCATCCTCAGCCCAACGGCGGGCCAAGATGTGCGGGGCGTCGTGACCGTCAACGCGACCGCGACCGACCCGGCAGCGAGCGATGGGTCCTTTTCGGGTATCGCCAGCGTTGCGCTCTTCGTGGACGGCGCGCAGAAAGGCGCTCCGGGAACCGATTGCGGTGCGCCTTGTATCCTCTGGGATACCACTAACGAGACTCCTGGCCCTCACACGCTGACCATGCAGGCCACCGACAACGCGGGCAACGTCGGCCCGATGAGCGCGGGCGTCGTGGTCTCGGTCAGCAACACCGGGCAGATGAGCTATGAGACCTTTGCGTTGCGTGACCTCCCTGCGGGCGACATCAAGGCCGGGGTCAACGTAGCAACCGGCAATGCGGTCGTCACCGAGCAGGACATCGACGTCGCGGGTCGGGGACCAGACCTCGCGCTCGGCCGCGAGTACAACGACCTTGTGCCGTCGCCCAAACTCTTCGGCTATGGCTGGACCAGCGACCTTGACGAGAGCATCTATGTCAACGCCGACAACTCGGTGACCTACTACGACGCAAGTGGCGGCGTCCACCTCTTCTTGCCCAATGGATCAGGCGGCTACACCAGCCCGCCAGGCTTGTTCTTAACGCTGGCGCACAACCCGGATGGCAGCTATACGCTTACGGCACGTGACCAGACGAAGACGAACTTCAACGTTTCGGGCTCCCTGACCAGCGTGTTCGACCGCAACGGCAACGCGCTGACCATCGCCTACGACGCGAACAACCTGCCGACGACAATGACCGACAGTTCGGGGCGGACGCTGACCTTTACGACGAGTGGTGGGCACATCACGCATATCGCCGCGCCCGGCTCGCGCACCTTCGACTATGCCTACAATGCTGCCGGGAACCTGATCGACTATACCGATCCGCAGGGGATCGTCACGCACTACGACTACGACGCCAACCATCGCCTGACCAAAATCACCTTGAACTACCAGTCCGGTGGGCCAGCTGACGTACAGACGAATGTCGCCACAATGCTCGGCTATGATACCGCCAATCGGCTGGTGAGCCTGGTGGACCCGATGGGCTTCGACGCGGGGATCGCCTACGGCGCGGCGGGGACGTGGTCCACCAGCGTGCAGCAGCTCTGGACCAATGCGAATACGACGCCATCTAGCTGGAAGCTCGGTCTATCAGACGACGACCTACACCGCCGCCAACGACGGCTCAGGCGAAGTGAACGAGATCACCGACGCGCTCAATAACCACACATTCTATGCCTACGATGGTAACGGCGAGCTGACGCAGCTGACCGACGCCAACGGCAACGTCACTAACTACACCTACGACAGCAGCGGCAATATGCTGACCCAAGTCGTGGCATCCGGAAGCGGGCATCTGGCGCTGACGAGCTCCTGGACATACGACAGCGCCAACAACGTGCTGACCCAGACCAATCCAGCCGGCATCGTCACCAAATACACCTATGATGCGCCCGCGACCGGCAACGTCGTCACGACCGTGCAGCATTACATCAACGGCGGACCAAACAGCAGCGACACCAACGTCACCACCAGCAACACCTACGATAGCTATGGCGAGGTGCTCACTGCGACCGATGCGCTGGGGGTAGTGACGAAGTACACCTACGACGGCAATGGCGACGTCTTGACGACCACGGAGAACTACCAGTCGGGCGGGCCAACGGACGACCACACCAATGTGACGACCAGCGCCACCTATGACGACTTGGGCGAGCAGATGACCGCCACCAACGCGCTCGGCATCGTCACTGCGACGGTCTACGACATCCGCGGCAACGTGCAGCAGAAGACGGCCAACGAGCAGTCGGGTGGGCTAACTGACGCTCAGACCAATGTCAAGACGCAGTATGGCTACGATGCGCTCGGTCGCCAAGTCACGACGACGAACCCGCGTGGCATCGTCACCAAGACCGTCTATGATCCTGATGGGCGTGTGATTCAGACCATCGCGAATTATGTGAATGGCGGTACTTCGGACAGCCAGACCAACGTCACCACGACGACCGCCTACGATGGCGCGGGCAACGCGACTTTACAGATCAATCCCAAGGCAGCAAGACGTACAGCACGTACGATGCAGCGAGCAGGAAGATTGAAACGCAAAGTCAGGGTTCAACAGGCATAGTGATCTCTGATACCAAGGTCGGCTACGACGCTGTAGGCAACACCACAAGCACAACCGAAATTGATACAAATGGTGTTGTCCTTACCGTCACTACCTACACCTATGATGCCGCTAATCGCAAGGCGAGTCAGAGCGATCCACCCGCCAATCAAGGTGCCTCAGATGAGAGTGGCGAGTCGAACGTCACCACCTACAGCTACGACGCCAACGGAGACACACTCGAAACCAAGATGACCAATGCTGCTCTGAGTGATCCAGTCACCGATACGCGTGCCACCTTCGACCACCTAGGTCGGCAGCTGACCAAGACCGATAATGCCGACACCAGCAGCCCAATCACAACCACCTATACCTACAACGCGGCTGGGCAGCAAATGAGTACCACCGACTCGTCCAACAAGACCACCAGCAGTAGGTACGACGCGCTGGGCCGCGTCGTCAGCCTCACCAATCCCGACACCACTGTCACCACTACCACTTACGATGCGGCTGGAGAGAAGCTGACCCTGGCTAACAGTGCCGGAACCACCATCGATACCTATGATCCATTGGGACGGGTGAGCGCCGAGCAAGCCAAAGATGCGACTGGCGCGGTGCAGGGAACCATTACTTACACGTATGATGCTGACGGCAATGTGACACAGAAGGTGACGACACTCGCCGATAACAGCCAGGTGACGACGCTCAGCACCTATGACGCGCTCGACCGCCAGGCCACGATGAACGACGGCAGCCGCAGCTACACCTATGACCCAGCAGGCAACGTCACCCACATGCAAGTGGTCGTCTCCGGCAGCGGCATTGCTGCGCAAACTGACTCCGGCTATGATGATGGGAGTCGTCTAACCACCCTGACCGATAAAGTTGGGCCGTCAGCTACCACTTTGCATACCTATGGCTACAGTTACGACAGTCAGGATAACTTCACCGCAACCACCGAGGATGGCGCAACGACGAATTACACCTACTGGAGTGAACCCCTCGGACCGGACCACAGAGCAAAGTCACCTGAGCCGTAACCGTGCGGTAGACTAACCGCAAGGAAAGGTGAGGGAGCGAGTATGCGCGGACGGACCTTTACACGGGAGTTCAAACTGGAAGTCGTGCGAGCGGTCGCCAGCGGAGAGAAGCGACCTGCGCAGGTGTGTCGCGAGCATCAGTTGGCCGAGACGGTGCTGCTGCGCTGGCGCCGCGAGTATGAGGAGCGGGGGGAAGCAGCCTTTACGCCCAAGGAAGCCATCGCCAACCAGCCCTCGGCCGAAGCGCGGGTGGCGGAGCTAGAGCGTTTCTGCGGCCAACTGGCGGTGGAGAACGCCGCGCTAAAAAAAGCCTTGCAGCACTTGCAGACGCGCCTGGCTGCCTCGTCGAAGAACGGCACACCCTGATGCAGCACCTGCACGCGCAGTATCCGCTGCTCTCCCTGCGCACGCTCGCACACTGGCTGGGCGTCAGCCGGAGCTGGTATTACGCCCGCCTGAGAGCCACGGCCCTACGGGATGAGCGCCTGCACGATACCGTGGGCACGGAAGTGACGGCGCTGCGCGATGCCATCGAGCGGATCGTGCTGGACTTTCCGGGGTATGGCTATCGACGGGTGACATGGGCGCTGCGCCGTGCTGGGTGGCGCCCGATCAACCACAAGCGGGTGCTGCGCATCATGCGTGAGGAGTCCTTGCTGTGCCAGCTCAAGCGGCGCTTTGTCGTGACCACGGACGCGGCGCACGGGTATCGCACGTATCCGCATCTGCTCAAAGGCGCCGCACTCGACCACCTCGACCAGGCCTGGGTCGCCGATCTCACGTATATCCGCTTGCCGACGACGTTCGTCTACTTGGCCTGCATCCTGGATGCCTTCTCGCGTCGCTGCATCGGCTGGACGCTGTCGCGCCAGATCGATACGCGCCTGACCTTGGCCGCCTTGGAGATGGCCATTGAGCTGCGCCGGCCCCAGCGCGGCCTCATCCACCACTCGGACCGCGGGGTCCAATACGCCAGCGCCGAGTACGTGGGCCGATTGGAGGAGATCGGGGCGCGGGTGAGCATGTCGGCCACGGGCAATCCGTACGACAACGCCAAAGCAGAGAGCTTCTTCAAGACCTTGAAGCGAGAGGAGGTCTATCTCAAAGACTACCAAACGTTCGCGGATGCCGAGGCGAACCTCGGCCAGTTCATCGACGATGTCTACAACACCAAGCGACTTCACTCCAGTCTGGGCTATCTGCCTCCAGCCGAGTTCGAAGCCGCTCATGGCCGATCAATGGATGAGGTGACTTTGGCCCTGGTCCGGTGACAGGGGTTCATACCATACGACGCCCTTAACCAACTGACCCAAGTCAAAGTGGGTTCGACCGTCACCGCGACCTATACCTACGACGCCAACCACAACCGCATCAGCCTGGTGACGGCCGCCGGAACGACCAGCTACGCCTACGATGACTCGGATCAACTGACCCAGAAGACCGATCCCAACGGCAAAGTCAACAGCTATAGCTATGACTCCCAGGGCAATCTGACCAGCGCCAGCTACGATCCAACAGGCGTGAACCAGGTGACGCAGTACCACTACGACTCCAATGGGCGGCTGGTCGAGATCGACGAACCCAACGCGACCACCATCCAATTTGGATACGACGCGAATAGCAATCGTACCACGAAAACGATCACCAGTGGTGGGGTCAGCCATAGCGTCGATGACGTGTACGTGCTCGGACACCTCGCCTACGAGACCGATGAAAACGGGACGGTGCTCGCCACCTTTACCTATGACAGCATGGGTGTGCCGGTGAGCGTCCAGGTGGGCAGCGATCCCAGTAACTCTCCGCGCTACTACTATGTCTACAACGGCCATGGCGATGTCGTGGCGCTGGTGGATGCGCAAGGGGAACGTCGCCGCTAGCTATGCCTACGATGCCTTCGGTGTACTCACTTCGGCCTCCGAGAGCTTTGGCAGCGGGACAACCTGGACCAACCCCTATCGCTACGACGGGCGCGACGGGGTGCGCTACGATGGCGAGACTGGCCTCTATTGGATGAGCGTGCGCAGTTACGACCCGGCGCTCGGGCGCTTCCTCAGCCGGGATCCGCTGGGGCGTTCTCCCCTCTTCAGCGACCAGCCCTATGTCTACGCCGCTAACAATCCACTGGTCAATACCGACCCTAGTGGACAAGCCACGGGATGGCAAACCAGGCAGGAGTCGAACTGCCTTGGGAAGCAACATTGTGTCATCTTCATCCCCGGCATCGACGTGACTTGGCCGTGGGCAAGGCACGAGGACAGCCTGCAGGCAGACAAAGATTTCTGGGGAACCTGGCACGACGACTTGAATTCGGCCTTTAAATACAACGTCGGGTTCATTTACTTCGAGGCGCCAGATGCACCCACAGGCGCTTATCGTCTCAACATTGTCTTGCAGCGGCTGAATCGTCTGGGCTACAAGGGTCGTATCAGTGTTGCCGCTGAGAGCAATGGCGCGGCAGCCCTCTTCATGTACCTTGCTGGCTCAGCGCTTGGCATCTACAGTACCGAGCGAGTGATATCGCGTTTTGTCGCGCTGGATGCACCGGTTGGCGCTATTTCTGCCATATCCATCGTATTCAAGGCGATGTGGAGTTGGTGGCACCCGTACCTGACGATGTACTTCGCGAGCCAGTACGTGTGGGACCATGGCACCCGCGGCGTGTACGCCTTTAATGTGTATGACATAGCCTCGACTCCTGTGTATGGAGCCTGGAGCACGCGCTTCTATTGGTATTGGGCATGGTTCGATGTCGCAGCCGCGCACAACTGGCTGGCGACTAGTCATCAACCAGCACTCATCGCCGCCATGCTCTGACGCGCATTATCGGCGTAATCCTAATTTTGTGGAGATAGACAGCACTCTCTTGAGTGTGGACACGACCCGGTTAACAAGGGGAACTGAGGAATCCTGGGAAACAGGAGTTACTGGTGATGGCCGAACTAACGTCCGATAAAGCTCCCGCTTCGGGACCGACCAGACGAAGACGCGGGTGCAGGATTACGGCACTTGGGACAGGCATAGGCATCGTGGCGCTTTGTGCGCTGCTCTCGCCCTTGCTCATTCCCTACGCACAGTACAAATCGTCGCATGATATTCCCAATGTGTTTTGGGGTGTTTTCGGCAAAACGGTGACCTATACTCCCGAGCAGGGACCACCCAGCCCGGAGCTGCTGGACGCTCGCCCAGATGTGGTCCTGCTCCAGTACATAACTGATTACCAAGCTCTGGCAGGCACCTATCCCTGTGCGCAGGATCTGGCGAACTACGATGACGGGAACGATCCCGTGCTGAGAGGGCAGCCTTGTTTGGTACATCGCCCCGTCGCTTCAGTGATTGTGCGCACGGTGCAGGTAGGTGCCGCGGCGAGCAGTCCGGGAGGTATTGGCCCATTTGAACCGCCACGGGCTGAAGTCCACCTAGACATCACCTATGCTGATGGATCCCAACATGCGATGACCTTCAGTATGATCCCCAGCCGCTACCAAAAGTATTGGTTCACCTATCTCCATATGGATTGCTGGGCTTCTTCTAGCTTCACGGCCATGTACCCGAGGTTGGTATCTCACGTACCGCGTGGCTCGCAGTACTATGGATACGATGCTCAGGGGAATCCGCTTTGTCAGCGGTAAGATGCACGTGCAATAGGTTAGTGACCACGACGAATGCCTACGATGGCGCAGGTAACGCTACGAGACCGCGCCATGAAATCCCGGTCACTGGAGGGCCATATTTTTGTCCACGTTGGAGGGCATACGGCCCCTCCAACGCCGAATTTTCTAGGGGTGCTGATGGACACAGAAATGGCCCTCTACCGTCCGACAATTTATGACGCGGTCTCGGTAGTAACGCTACCGAGTCGAAAGACGCCAAGAACAATAAGACCGTAGCCACCTACGATGCCGACAACCGCGCCACCGAGACCAAAGTTCAGGACAGTGGCAACACGGTGGTACAGGATACCGTAACCACCTAGGATGCCGCCGGCAACAAGGTCTCGTCGCAGGTATTCGACAAGATGGGTGCGCTCCTGACGACGACAACCTATACGTACGACGCCGCCAACCGGCTGCTAACCCAGACTGATCCTCCCGCCGATCCGGGCGCGTCGGACCAGAGCGGGCAGTCGAACGTCACAACCTACACCTATGACACTAACGGCAATGCGACCGAGACACTGGTTACCAACGCCCCACCAATCGGCCCCGGCACGGTCACCGATACGAAAGCGACTTTTGACGCGCTGGGTCGCCAGCTCAGCAAGACCCAGGATGCCGACACTGGCTCATCCGAGACGACCAGCTATGTCTACGATGCAGCCGGACAGCAGACCAGTATGACCAACGAGGACAGCCATACCACGAGCACCACTTATGATACGCTAGGCCGCATCGCCAGTGTCACCAATCCCGATACCACCGTCGATACCACGACCTACGACGTGGCGGGCGAGCAACTGACAGAGGCTAATAGCGCGGGAACGACCATCGATGCCTATGACCCACTCGGTCGGGTCAGCACCGAGCAGCGCAAGAACGGCAGCGGCGTCTCGCAGGGCAGCGTCGCCTACACCTACGATGTTGACGGCAACGTGCTGCAGAAGGTGACGACACTCGCCGACGGCAGCCAGGTGACGACGACGTCTCACCTACGACGCGCTGGACCGCCAGGCGACGATGAATGACGGGTCAGCGCAGCTATACCTATGATCTCGCGGGCAACGTCACCCACATGCAGGTAGTCGTCTCCGGCAGCGGCTATGCAGTGCAGGCTGACTCCGGCTATGACGGCGGCAACCGCATCGCCAGCCCTACGACAGGGTTGGGCCATCCGCGACTATTCTGCACAGCTACGGTTATAGCTACGATGGCAACGGCAACCGCAGCAGCATCATCGAGGATGGCGCGACACCACGAATTACAGCTACGACGACCTGAACCAGCTGACCCAGGTGACAGTGGGCTCGACCATCACCGCGACCTACACCTACGACGCCAACCACAACCGCATCAGCCTGGTGACGGCCGCCGGGACGACCAGCTATGCCTACGATAGCTCGGATCAACTCACCCAGAAGACCGATCCCAACGGCAAGGTCACCAATTATAGCTACGACTCCCGGGCAACCTGACCAGCGCCAGCTACGATCCAACTGGCGTGAACCAGGTGACGCAGTACCACTACGATACCAACGGGCGGCTGACCGAGATCGACCAGCCCAGCGGGACCACCATCCAGTTCGGCTACGACGCCGATAACAACCGCACCACGAAGACGATCACCAGCGGTGGGGTAAGCCATAGCGTCAACGACGTGTACGTGCTCGGCCACCTCGCCTACGAGACCGATGAAAACGGGACGGTGCTCGCCACCTTCACCTATGACTCGATGGGCGTGCCGGTCAGCGTCCAGGTGGGTAGTGACCCCAACAACTCGCCGCGCTACTATGTCTATAACGGGCATGGAGATGTCGTGGCGCTAGTGGATGCGCAAGGGAACGTCGCCGCTAGCTACGCCTACGATGCCTTCGGACAGTTGACCTCAGCCTCTGAGAGCTTCGGCAGCGGCACGACCTGGACCAACCCGTATCGCTATGACGGCAGAGATGGCGTGCGCTACGACGGCGAAACGGGTCTCTATTGGATGAGTGTCCGCGCCTATGATCCCGCGCTGGGCCGCTTCCTCAGCCGGGATCCACTCTGCGTTCACGATCGTCCCTAACGCCTACGTCTAAGTCTGAACCAACTTAAGCGTCTTCGCCAACTCCACCAATGCAGCAAGCGCCTCTACGGCCGTCGGGACGGGAGGCGTTGTCGTTGTCGAGTACCTGGCTGCTGGCGGCATGTGTGGGCGTAGATATGGTCAGACCTCAGCTTGGGAAGAAGGAGGGGCTGGCTGGCTTTCATTCCGGCTACACGAGCCAACCGCCCGTGAGCACGAAAGCGGCAAGCAGCGCCTGAAGCGCAAAGCCACCAGCGATGAGCGCCAGCTCCAGCCAGGCGTAGCGCTTCGTGACGCGCGTCAGGATGAGATAGACCGGCACGGCAGGCAGTAAATAGCGACCAGCGCTCACGAATGCCTCCGGGAAGTCCGCGCCAGCGACAGGTGTCATGAGAATGGTGAGCAGGATGCCCGCCATGAGCAGCGTGAAGCTGACCGGGATACGGCGGATGGTGGCGAGCGTCAGGATAAGCACGAAGGCCAGCGGCACATAGTCCACTAGGACGCGCGCCTGCTGGAAACTGCCCGGTGTGAGCGACCAGAATTGGCGCCAGGCGTAGCCTATCGCCGACCACGGCGTCATCGTGACATGCTGGAAATAATGCTGCTGGCTGTGGATCCACTGCAATGGATCGCCATAGACGTGCCAGCAGACGGCGCAGTAGAGCGCCAGCCCTGCAGGAGCCGCGCCTGCAAGCGCGAATCCCTCCCACGTCACCCGTCGCGTCTGCCACGCCGTCCGTCCATACTCCCATAGCAGCGGAGCCACGAGCACGATACCAACGGGCCGCGCGAGCGCCGCGCAGAACACCGCCAGCGCCGCCACGCGCCACTGCCCACGCCGCGCGCACAGCAGCGCTAGGAGGGCGAGCGCGAGAAAGAGGCTATCGGAGTAGGCGGCTATCAGGAAGAGCGCGAGCGGCGCTGCGAGCAGCAGGAGCACCGCCCGACGTGCTGCGCCAAGGGTCTCATCTTCCTGCACTGCCAGAGCGCCCAGCAACACCAGCGCGGCGAGGGCGGCGAGGTTGCTCACCACCAGCAGCGCGACCTGCCAGCGCTCCGGCCCCAGGACGAGTTCGAGCGGCTTGGCGAGCAGTGGGTAGAGCGGGAAGAACCCTGCGGTGATCGGGTCGCTAGCACGGTAGCCATGCACCAGAATGCGGCCATAGAAACCGCCGTCCCACAAGCGCCAGGAGTTGATGAGGCTGGTCAGGCTTACCGTCTCACTAATCCGGGACTGCACACTGCGCGCCCGCAGCATGGTCTGCGCAAGATAGGTCACGACGAACATCAGGAGGCGCGTTACCAGCCAGAGCGGCAGCGCGAGACGCCACAGGTCACGCCATGTGATTGGGCGGCGCGTGCTGCTGCTGCTGCTGCTCTGCGTGAGCCAGCACCATACAGCATGAGTCACTCGTATGAGCCATCTGAGGCGTTGGCGCATCAGTGGGGAATACCTCCTCACCGATTCTGACTCACCAAGGTCGCTTGCATAGCTGCCTGCGTGCTTGAGAGAAGAAATGAGATGGTGAGATCGTCTAGTGCCCATTACACCGCGCAACGTCCTTCTTCATGGCGTCCACTACTCCACTGCTGGTATTGCGCTACGTCGATATGAAGACAACCGCAATGCCACACAGATGCCACATAAATGCCACACAGATGCTATACGGCTGCCATATACAGGACATGTGTCGTGATCGTGTGCATGATCGAATAAGCATACGGTATTCTTCCCTGTATGCCAAACTGGTACCTCTGATGACCGGCTTGCAGCGCACGACCAATCGTAGTAGGATAGTTGAGCTTGGTACTGGTGCACAGAGGTCGTGGAAGGGATGGGGCCTCGCCTCATCCTCGCGGTTGCGGAGTGGCCCCTCACACCAGCAACACCAACAACGTGGGTTCGATAAGGAATGATATTGGCAGTAGCCAGCGGCAAAGGATGGTTCATGGCAGTTCTGGTGACGGGTGGGGCCGGGTTCATTGGATCGCATCTGTGCGATCGGTTCCTCGCACAAGGGCACACCGTGGTCTGCGTGGATGATTTCAATGACTTCTACGATCCCGCGCGCAAGTGGCAGAATATCCGCCAGGCCCAGACCTCGCCGCAGTTCCATCTGCACCAGGTCTCCATTACCGACGCGCCAGCTCTGGCTGAGGTCTTCGCACAGCATTCGATCACCCAGGTGGTTCACCTGGCAGGGCGCGCCGGGGTTCGTCCCTCGATTGGCGCCCCAGTGCTCTACGAGCAGGTGAATGTCCAGGCAACGATCCATCTCTTAGAGCTCTGCCGCACCCACACGGTAGAGCGGTTCATCTTCGGCAGCTCCTCGTCGGTCTACGGCGCACAGGCCCACCATCCCTTTCGCGAGGACGCTCCTGCGGACCGGCCCATCTCGCCCTATGCCGCGACCAAACGCGCGGGTGAGCTCTTAGCCTACACCTACCATCACTTGTATGGGTTGCCGGTCGTCTGTTTGCGGTTCTTCACGGTCTATGGGCCGCGCCAGCGTCCGGATCTTGCCATCCACAAGTTCATACGCGCCATCTACAATGGAGACGAGCTCTCACTGTACGGCGACGGGCTCTCCGCGCGCGATTACACCTACGTGGATGACATCGTCGGTGGAATTGTCGCTGCCCTGGAGTGTCAGCCTGCGCCTGGCTTCGAGATCATCAATCTCGGCAATTCGACTCCGATTACGCTGCGTGACCTCATAACGGTGCTCGAATGGACATCTGGGAGGGAAGCGCGCATCAGGCATGTTGAGGAACAGCCAGGAGATGCGCCCTTTACCTGTGCGGACATCTCGAAGGCGCGCACAATGCTGAACTGGCGGCCGACAACGCCTCTAGAACAGGATGTCAAACGGTTTATTGACTGGTTCGAGATGACACGCAGCATGTCCCAATGTTCGTAAATCCTAGTAACTTTTCGTAACCACCATGCTCATAGCGGTCGGTGGTTTGGGATTCTGGACATGCCTTGTCCTTACCCAGCCCAGAGCTTGACCGGGCTGGCGCATACACAGCCGCGACACGCTCGCATGTCGCATCCTGGGCAGACAATGGGAAACCACGGCCATAAGGCAGGCGCGCACTCCGATATCTTTGGCAACGGTTCCAGCGACCACCCGCAGAACTAGTGAGTTCTCGCTGCACTACCTGACTAACGGTACAACCACACCCTTACACGGTCACCAGTTTGAGCGCCTTCGTGAATGTTCTATAGATCGTGTCACGTCCTGCATACGAACCAATTCACCAACCAAATCGGGGTATTGACAGCATCCCAAGCTCAGCCGATAATAGCACCGCCGGTGTACTGGCGTGAAGGATAACACGGGAAAGCGAAGGACGCCTCAGCAGCCTGCATGCGCTCCCCTTCCACTCAGTGCTCGCGGGATAGCCAACGCCCCGCTCAGGAGTCACCGCTTGATTTTACAGATGGAGTAGACAGGTGAAATTGGCATCTGGCGATTCCCCACGCAGTCAACATCATGCGAAGGATGTCGTAACCGTTGGTCCGCGCGGCAGCGAGTCGCCGCGCGGACTCGCGCAGCTGGCGCTGATGCTCATGACCGAACTCGGCGCTTGCCTGCAAATGGTCACGAGCGACATTGCCCATGCCGCAGATCTCAGCGAGGCCAGCATGCGCTGGCTGCAACGCCACATGGCTCTGACCGCGCTTATCGAGCGCGCGCAGCATGGCATATACCCCGTTGGACATACTGGATCGCATGGCGAACGCCGTAGCCCGTTAGCAGGGCATTCGGCTGTCCGATCTCCACAACTCACTGTACGCGAGCGTGAGATCATGGCCCTCACCCGAAAAGGATACCCACCCCGCAAGATTGCTCAACGTCTCCAACTCTCGGTGGAAACGGTCTACACGCACCTGCGCAACGCAAGACGCAAGCAACGAATACTTGGTTCCTGAAATCCTCCTGAACGCGATCTACCAGTAGCCGCTCACTGACTCTGTGTCGGTGGAAGATGCCTTCTTGTGCCTGCCTGGTACACATCTGCCGCGTATTTGGCACTGCATGCTGTCAGCGCTCTCTTTATCTGCCATGATGGCGTGTGCGAATACCCGGAAAAATCCCGATTCCTCAATGAAAGATACCCAATACCTACCGAATTCTACGTAACGCCACCAAGCACAATCCGCTAGGATGGCACGCGATATCCCTGTCAAAGGGCTACGCCGTGCACGTGCTTCACCGTGCGCAGAAATACCGGGATCTGGTCGCTGGATACTGGCGTCGTAAGGGGGCATTCCTTGAGGACAAACTACTTCTCATCTGTTGCTTTATGGTCTTCTACCATACTACACCGCTTGTCCTCTCTGTTCTCGCTATTTCGCCCCCCGCTCGCGCGCGCCTCAGCGCATCTGCGCGTGCTGGTCGTCTCCATCCTGCTAGCGGCGACGCTGCTTGCCGGATTCAATACGCCGTTTGCCTATGGCATGGGCGGCAGTCGCACCATCGCGCAGACACCAGCCCCGCAGGCCAAGCCGCACAAGATTGATCCCAAGAGCGGCACGAAGTCGGTGCTGCATCAGCCGCCAGCCTCCAAGGCGCCGCCAGCGGGCCCCTCGCTGAAAGAGCGCCCCGTGATGTCCCATGGGTTCGTCCCGACGATGAAGCCCGGCTCCCTCAAACTCGACCCGAACAACGCCACGCAGTTCGTCGGCAGCGATGGACGTCTCGAAATTGACGTTCCTGCAGGAGCGATTACCGCCAGCGATGTTGCCTCGGTCGCCGGGCATACGCTCGGACTTCGCATCGCCGAGATCGCGCCCCCCTCTGGCTCGAATGCGGGCAGCGCCGCCATCTCGCTCGGCAG
>CAVQGK010000015.1:0-133595 GCA_963712005.1 uncultured Chloroflexia bacterium
CAAAACCCGGACCAGTGAGGCAAGGCAACTCAGCCGTACGTCTGCGGTAGACTGACGACAGACACCGCAGGCGAGAAAGCGAGGAATGCCATGCCAGGACGAACGTTTACGCGCGAGGTCAAACTGGCGGTGGTCCGGCAATTGGCGAATGGGACCAAACGCCCGGCCCAGATGTGCCGCGAACACCAATTGGCCGACAGTCTCCTCGCCCGGTGGCGGCGCGACTACGCCGAGCGTGGCGAAGCCGCCTTCACATCGCGTCATGGCGCGGGAGCCGACGCGAGCGCCACGCCGCTGGAGACGCGGATCGCGGAGTTGGAGCGCTTCTGTGGGCAGTTGGCCTTGGAAAATGCGGCGTTAAAAAAAGCCGTGCAGCACGCCGCGCAGCACGCCTCGCGCACCGCGCCGACCCCATCGGGGAGCAACACGCCATGATTGCCATGCTTCAGCAGCAGTTTCCACCGCTCTCACTGCGTCGGCTCTGCCAGTTGTTCGGCGTGAGCCGGAGTTGGTACTAGTTGGTACTAAGTCTTACAGTTGCATTTACGGGTCATGTGGGAGCCAGGTGACGCTGGTAGTGGCAGCGCCTGGCCAGCGCCTGGTGGCGGCGTCGCCACTCAGACCAACCGACCACCTGGAACGCTGCCTCCGCTGAGATCGCCTGCCCTAACGCCCAGAGCACATGCCCAATCTCAGGGACGGTCAACGGGACGAGCGCGGCGCTCAGGTCGACTGGCTGCTGATACGGCCCCCTTTTGCGACCTCGGTCGCGGTCTCGCCAGAAGGCAGCGGCTCCTGCTGGGTCGGCTGGGTGTGCTGAGCGTGTAGCCGCGCGCGCAAGGCCGCGCGCAAGGCCGCGAGGTAGGCCAGCGCGAACATCGCCAGCGTCATATGGCGGTACCAGCCCGCCCACCGCCGCACTTCGTAGTGATCCAGCCCCACCTCACCCTTGGCCAGTGCAAAGCTCTGTTCAATGCGCCAGCGCTGTCCCGCCACGCGCGCCAGCGTCTGGAGCGTGGTTCCGGCGGGCGCAAACACCACGTAGTACGCCAGGTCGGTCGGATCACTGCGACTGCGACGCACCAGCAACCAGTGCTCCCACTGCCGCTCCTCTGCGGTGAGGTGCAGCCGCGCCAGTGGCACACGCGCCCAGTCGTACCAGCGGGGCCCCTTCGCGCCCGCGCCTGCTGAAAGCCGTTGCCACGCCTCAGCAGGAATGTGCTCAGCAATGACGTCGGCGCGCGGCTGGCCCCACTGCTTGTCGAGTACGGCCCACAACGGCTCGTCTTTGGCGACCGCCAACACAAACGGCTGCTCCTGCTGCTCCAGCCAGACCCGGAGCCGCCGGTCGCCACCGTAGAGGCTATCGCCTGTCACCCAGGCCGCAGGCACGTCTGCTTCCCGCGCCCGCTCCAGCATCTGGCGGGCCAGTTCAGGCTTGGTGGCAAATGCCACTGCCTCCGGCACGCCCGCCTCACGGCGCCGTTCTGCGTCGTCCGCCCACTCGCGGGGCAGATAGAGTTCCCGGTCGAGCAGCACATGCCCTTCCGGCGCCGCGTAGGTCAAAAAGACGCCGATCTGACAGTTCTCGATCCGCCCCGCCGTCCCACTGTACTGCCGCTTGACGCCCACGGATTTCGTGCCCTGTTTGAGAAAGCCCGTCTCATCAATCACCAGCACTGCGCGTGGGTCGCCCAACTGCTCCACCACATACGCGCGCAGATCGTCGCGCACCGCATCGGCATCCCACTTTGCCCCGGCCAACAACCGTTGCATGCCATAGGGACGCGCCTCGCCGGCATGCTCAGCGAGCTGCCAGCCGTTCTTGCGCTCGACTGGACTCAGTAACCCGTGAAGATAGCGCCCCATCCGTTGGCGTTGTTCTGAGCGGGCGAAACGCGGCCCAATGCGCTCCTGCACCTCAACCAATCCCTCGCTCCAGGAACCAATCTCCTTTGTGGTCAGTTCGCTTGTCTCCCGTGTCTCCATGACCTGACTCCTTTCGGCTTCACGTCATTCGAGACACATCACGCCGCTATCTGCAACTGTAAAACTAGGGCCTGTTTGCACTTTTACCACCAGATCAGGATGGCGGCGATGGTGACCATCGCCAGGAAATTGACCGCGAGTTTCTCGTACCGTGTCGCCACCCGGCGGAACTGCTTGAGCCGATTGATGCAGCGCTCCACTTGGTTGCGCTCCCGATAGAGCTCCCGGTCAAAGGTGCGCTGCGGGCGCTCGTTGCGCTTGGTCGGGATGGTGATACCGATGCCATGCTGGCGCAAGTAGCGGCGGACTGTACGGCTGCTGTAGCCCTTGTCGCCGACGAGGCGCTTGGGGCGTCGGCGCGGCCGACCTCGCCCGCTCGGACGCTTGACGGCTCCCGCCTCCAGGAGCGGGATGAAGACGCTCTGCTCGTGGCGCTCACCAGCCGTCAGCAGCAGGACGAGGGGCTTGCCGCCTCGCTCGGCGCGGACGTGGAGCTTGGTGGAGAAGCCGCCTCGGCTCCGCCCGAGCGCTTGCTGGTCCTGCCCCCGTTGACGCGCCGGGCGCCGGCCGCGTGTTGGTGGGCGCGGATGCTGGTCCCATCCACAAAGTGCGCCGACCAGTCGAGCCGACCCGCCGCATCCGCCTGCTGCTGGAGCGCCGCCAACACCGTCTGCCAGACGTCTGCCCGCACCCAGCGGTAGAATTGGGAGGCCACCGTCTCCCACGGGCCGTAGCGCTCCGGCAGGTCGCGCCATTGGGCGCCGGTGGCGTGAATCCACAGCATGCCGTTGAGCAGACGGCGGCGGTTCCGGGGCTGCGGCCCGCGCTTCGGTGTCGGGAGCAGCGGCTCCAGCCGCGCCCAGTGCTCGTCGGTGAGTTCGTGTCGGTGTCTCATCCTTTCAGTCTATGACACAACTGCAAACACGCCCTAGTTGGTACTACACGCATCCCACGCCTGAGACGCGTGCCGAACGTGCCCTGGACCTGCGCGACGCGATTGAGCGGGTGACACTGGAATTCCCGGGCTACGGCTATCGGCGCGTAACGCATGCCTTGCAGCGCGAGGGCCGGACGGTCAATCACAAGCGGGTGTTGCGGGTCATGCGCCAGGAATCCTTGCGCTGTCAGCTCAAGCGCCGATTCCTGGTGACGACCGATTCCACGCATGGGTTACCGACCTATCCCAACCTGCTGACGCAGGCCAGCCTGACGCAGGCCAGCCTGACGCAGGCCAGCCTGACGGCGCCGAACCAGGCCTGGGTCGCCGACATCACCTCTATGCGTTTGCCAACGAGCTTTGTCTCTCTGGCCTGTGTGCTCGACGCCTATTCGCGGCGCTGTGTTGGCTGGAAGCTCGCGCGCCAGATTGATTCACCGCACGCTCTCGCGGCGCTGGAGATGGCGCTACGTGAGCGCCATCCCGCGCCTGGGTTGATTCAACACTCGGATCGCGGCGTGCAGTATGCCAGCCTGGCCTATGTGGCTCGGCTCGAACAGGCTGAGGCGCAGGTGAGCATGTCGGCCAAGGGCAATCCCTACTCCATACGACAAAGCCAAAGCCGAGAGTTTCTTCAAAACCTTGAAACGTGAGGAGGTCTACCTTCAGGAGTACCGTACCTTTGCCGAGGCCGAAACGAATCTCGGCCACTTTATTGAAGCGGTCTACAATGCAAAGCGGCTGCATTTCAGTTTAGGGTATCTGCCGCCGGTCGAGTTTGAAGCCATTTGTTTTCTATCCACTGATGCGTTGACTTGCTCCATGGTCCGGTAAATGGGCTTCAGTCCACTCTTCATACTTAGCACGATACTACGCATGGCTACGTGGGTTCGTCGAGGAAAGGCTGGCTGAATGGTGCATTGAAGTGGGCCAGGTGCGAAAGTAGGAAACTCCGCCTGACCCACTGTGGACGGACCACGTCTAGAAGTGTAGCCGCTCACCAAGTGCTTGTAATGCGCGTGTCTGCTGACCGCTGGCTAGTCCTTATAGGCGACTGGTTTCCTACCGGGCGGCGTGCTATACTTGTCCACAGATGACGATACCCCACAGCGTTTGCGGCGCTGAAGGGCATCTAAGCACGGCGTTGGGTTCAGCAACGACGGGCCTAGGGGTAGGATAGCACCTCTGTTACTTCCCCGCTAGCCCCCAACTCCCCAATGCCTGCCAGTACTCCGAAAGGTGGGCAATTCGTGAATCAAGCAACCAGTGTTTCCAAGAGTAGCAGTGGTCTATTGTCGCGTCTCAGATGGTAGGCAACGAGACAACTACTCCCTCGACACCCAAGAAACAGCCTGTCTCGAACTCTGTGCGGCTGAAGGTCTAACCGTCCTTGCTACCCTACGTGAAGTCCACTCCGCGCTGACTGGGATAGGCCAGTCTTCCAAGAAGCGCTAGATTATCTCCGACGCGGGGAGGCAGGAGTGTTTGTCGTCCATGCCTATGACCGCTTCATGAGAGACCAGGACGGGGATGTGCGCGCACTGTTTGAGATCGAGCAGGAACTAGGGTGCCGGGCTGTCTCAGTCTTGGAGAAGCTAAGTGATTCCGCTGAAGACAAGATACTTCGTGGCGTCTTTGCGTACGTGGCTGAGAAGGAGAGACAGAAGATCAAGGAACGCACTGCCAGAGGGCGACAGGCACGGGTAGAGCGGGATGGGTTGCCGTTGCCAGGGCCGTCTGCGCCCTATGGATACAAGTGGGTGTTCGAGACCCGCCCAGATGGTAGACAGCGGAAGACCAGACTGGAAGAAGACCCGATGACAGCCCCCATTGTGCGGCGCATCTTCCAAGAGGTAGTCAATGGGGCATCTCTCAGTGATGTGGTACGTAGGCTGGGCGCGGACGGCATTCCAACGCCCTCCCAAGTTCGAGCAGGTACAAGCAAGAAGCCGATTGCCGAACAGTGGGCCAAGAGTACCGTCCAGAAGATGCTGGCCAACCCCTACTACGCTGGTGAAGCACGCGCGTATCGTTGGCAAGCAGTGAAGCGGAAGGACCGCAACCCCCAGACGGGCCGGACTATCACACGACGTAGCCAGAAGAAGCGCGCAGAAGGGGGAATTGCCATCCCAGCAGAAAACGTACCGGCCCTGATACCGGCGGACGAGTGGCGAACGGTACAAGAGCAACTAACCCGGAATAAAGAAGACGCTGGGAGGAACTCACGCTGGCCCCAAACTCAACTACTCCGGGCCGGGTTTGCTGTCTGTGGTTACTGCGGGCGACCCATGTATGTGAAGCACATAAGCACACAAGCACGGCGGTACGAGATAGGAACCTATTGCTGTGCCGCACGATATACCTATCCGCCCAATAAGTGTGAGGGTGGCTCCCCTACCGCAGCCGTAGACATCCTGGACAATGACGTGTGGGAGAAAGTGATTACCCTGCTGACCACCGATGCTGTGAGCGTTGCCCTAGAACGGCGGGAGGTAGCGGCGGACGGTGGAAGCGGGAGCATCGCTGAACAACGCCTGACCCGCGAGATAGCCACCCATGATGGACTGATACTCGATCAAGAGAAGAAGCTGAAGAACCTGCTCAGGATGCAGGCAGAAGCGGACGATGAAGACGCCTACGCATACGCGAAAACCCAGGCAGAGGAGACGCGGGCAAGGGTGAGTAGGTATCGCGCCCAACGGGAGAACTTGGTAGCCCAGCGGGATAGCCTAGCCCAGACGGCGCGCATTGCCGAACACCTCTTGATGGGCCTTCCCGGTGGCGTTATCAGCCTCCCAGAGCGGTATCGTACCCCAGACTCCCTACTTGACGATGAAACGACAGACGCATGGTTGGCGGCGGCTTTTGGTGAGGATACGCCAGACGACCGGGCGCGGCTCAGTCAGGTTGGAGAGGATATTCGAGAACGACTCTCCGCCCACATTCAAGCGCATTGGAGTATCGATGACAAGCGGGCGGTATTGCGCTGGTTAGGTGTTCGGGTAGAAGTCACGCGGGGGAACGACCCACAGCCGCCAGAGGGGAAACACTGGCGTATCGCCTTTAGTCTGGATGGGGTACTAGCTGATCTGGCAGACGCTGCCGGTTTAGAGGGCGTGGATGGAATAGACGGTGTGTTCCAGGTAGCAGGCGCGGCGAGAATGGCGGAGAGGGCCTGGGTGGATGTCCAGTCTGTTCTTCCTGTCCACTACCGTTCGCGATAGTGTTCAGCAATCTGCTCGCCCAATAGGCGAAGCTGCTCGCGTAGCCCCGCTGGCTCGATCACCTCAGCCTCGCAGCCGAGCATGGCGAAGAGCCGCGTGTAGAAGTCTAGCTCGCCCGGCGGGCAGCGGAAGGAGAGCGTGGCGCTGCCGTCACTCTGGCGCATGAGGATCTGCCCCAGGTGCGGCTCGCTTTCGAGGCGGGCGGCCCCGCTGGCGGTGAGCGTCGCGACGATCAGCGGGTGGGCGTCGTCGTCATAGGGCGGCGCGGGCGGCGGACTCTCCGGTAGCCCCTCGTCATCATCGGCTGGCTCCAGCGCGGCGATGCGGTCAACGCGATACATCCGCTCGGCGCCCGTTTCATAGACATATGCGTTGCAGTACCAGAAGCCCTGCTGCGCGAAGACCTCACGGGGATAGATCGTGCAGAAGGTGCGCCTGCGTACGGATTGATAGGTGATACGCAGCCAGCGTGGTTGTCCTGCCTGCCCGGTCGCCTCGATCAGCGCGTCGAGAAATGGCGCGTGCTGTCGGCGCCTGGGAACGGCGATACTGGTGGTCCGCAGCCAGCGTTCGACCTGCGCCAGCTCCTCATCCGGCAGCAGCGCGTGGAGCTTGCCACGGAGTGTCGTCCGCTCCTGTGCGAATGGGACGTCGGCGTGGCTGTCAATCGCATCGAGCGCCAGCAGCAGCAGAAACATCTCGCGCGGGGTTAGCGGCAGGGGGGCGAGGCGATAGTCCGTGGGCAGCGAATAGCCGCCTTTCGCGCCATCCTGTGCGAAAATAGGCACACCGATCTCACGCAGCGCCCACATATCGCGCACGACGGTCCGCTTCGAGACCTCGAAGCGCCGCGCGATCTCGTCTGCCGTGCGCGGGCGGCGCTGGAGCAGCAGCAGGATGCCGGTCAGGCGATCAATACGATTCATAGGCGGTTCGTTCTCAACTCCTGGCGATCAGAGCGTATCGCCAGCACATTCGCTCTCATGAGTATAACGTCCAGGGAGGCGGGCAATGACACTTCGTATCGAACGTGACGGCGCGGTGCTGACGGTGTTGCTGGACCGGCCCGAGGTGCGCAACGCGGTTGACCGGGCGACGGCTGAGGCGCTGGCCGAGGCATTCCGTGACTTCGACGCGGATGACAGCCTGCGCGTGGCGGTGCTGGCGGGCGCGGGCGATACCTTCTGCGCGGGCGCGGACCTCAAGGCGTTCGCGGATGGCGCGCCCAACCGGCTTGAGCCAGAAGGCGATGGTCCGATGGGGCCGACGCGCATGCTGCTGGGCAAGCCAGTGATCGCGGCGATCAACGGCTACGCGGTGGCGGGCGGGCTGGAGCTGGCGCTCTGGTGCGACCTGCGCGTGATGGAGGACGACGCGGTGGTGGGCGTCTTCTGCCGCCGCTGGGGCATTCCGCTGATCGACGGCGGGACGGTGCGGCTGCCGCGCCTGATTGGACTAAGCCGCGCGCTGGACCTGATCCTCACGGGCCGCGCGGTGGGCGCGCAGGAGGCGCTGGCGATGGGCCTGGCGAATCGTGTCGTCCCGAAGGGAACGGCGCGCCAGGCGGCAGAGGCGCTGGCCCACGAACTCGCCCAACTGCCGCAGGTGTGCCTGCGCAGCGACCGGCTCTCGGCGTATGAGCAGGTTGCTCTGCCGTTCGAGGCAGCGCTGGCGAACGAGTTTCAGCACGGCTTGGGCGCATTACGGGCGGGCGCTGCGGAGGGCGCGCAGCGCTTCGCGGGCGGCGCGGGCCGCCACGGTTCCCCAGATGGCGGCTCGCAGTGATATGCGATCCGGGCGCGTGGCTCAGTTGTTCAGCAGCCCCTGGTGCGTGGCCATCCAGACGTTGGTGAAACCGAGCTGCCCGACATCAAAGTAGAGGGACAGCGTGCCGTTCTGGTAGAGCAGATTGCCGAGATAGATGCCCAACCAGTCAGAGACATTCAGCGTCGAGAGGATGGGGTTGGCTGCGGACTTATGCCAGCTGACGCCGTCGTCGCTGGTGGCGTAGCCAAAGGCGGAGTAGTTCTTTGGCGCGCTGCCGGGAGGCGCGGCGCTGAGATAGACCATCACCCAGCCGTTCTCCGTCCGCACCACATTCGGATCGACCATCCTCTGCGCGTCCCAGGCGCCACTCGCGCCCGGCAACAGCACCGGATCGCTCTTGGCATACAGTGGGTCGGTGGTCGCCGGATTGTTGTACTTGCGCCAGTGGATGCCGTCGGTGGAGGTCGCCATGCCTATCGCGCCGTGGCTATCGTTGAGCGAGGCGACGCCATTGTAGTACATCGCGTAGCCAGCATCGGTGCGGACGACGCTGGGGTTGGCGACGCTCATCGCGTCCCACGATCCCGCCTTGCCCGGCAGCAGGACGGGCGCGGCGTCGGGCGTCCAGGGGCCGGTGGGCTGTGGCGCGGTCGCCCTGCCGATGGTGGCAGGCCCGCCGAAGGGTGTGCCGCTGTTATCGAGCGTGTAGAAATACATGACCCATGTGCCATCGGGCTGCACCAGGACACTGGAGACGAAGATGGTCAGCGGCGCATACTTCACCTGGCTGGAAAGCAAGACGGGACTCTTGCTCACTTTCGTCCAGGTACGGCCATCGGGTGAGGTCGCGTAGCCCACCGAGACGGGCGCGGGATAGCTGATGATGCCGTTGAAGAACATGTGATATGTGCCGTTGTAGAAGATTATCGCGCCGGGATCGATGTATTCCGAATCCCAGGCGGCCGCCGAGCCATGCGGCAGGACGGGGCCTTTGGTATCGAGCGTAAAGACCTGCGGATGGCTGGGAATGGTCATGGTCGCGGTGGGAGCGGGTGTCGGCGAGCGTGTGGCGCTGGTGGATGTTGCGCAGGCGGCGAGCAGCGGCATGAGCAGCATGAGCAGCATGAGCAGCATGAGCATCGCGAGCAGGGGCAGTGTTCCGCGCGTCTTCATAGGTAGGCTCCTCCCGGATGAGTCGATCAGGACGGCCAGCAAGGATAACGGCTACGCGGCTGTGATGCTCGTACGACGCGCGAGCCATTGCGCTCTTAGGGCGAGCAGACGCTGAATGCGCAGAAAACAAGCAGGGAATGCGCAGAATTCGCGCAGATAGCAGGCGCGCGGAAGGCTGATAGCGTCTGCATCGGAGGGGCTGGTGATACGGGCCAACGCCCTCTCCCCCGGCGCCTTGTGCATCAAGAAGAGCAAGGTAGAAGAAGTTTTACTGACAACGCCGTGCTAGGGTGGGGATGCTTGGAGTTGACAAGCACCATCATGCGAGAAAGGTCAGCACACGATGCGAAAAGTGGTCGGCGGTCTATTTACGTCCCTTGATGGCGTCGTCGAGGCAGAGGTCCTCCCACAACCCCAGGCAGAAGAGTGGACTCCATTTTATGCCGATATGCAGGACTTCATGGTGGAAGCGATCAACGAGCAGGATGCCGTCCTGCTCGGGCGTGGAACCTATCAGGCATGGGCGGCTTTCTGGCCCACCGCGCCCGACGAACTCCCCTTTACTGGCTTCATTAACCCGGTCCGCAAGTACGTGGTTTCCACCACCGTGAGCGACGTCGAGGCATGGCAACCCACGACGGTCCTCACGGGGGATATTCCCCAGGCAATCGCGCAGTTGAAGCAGCAACCTGGCAAGAACATTGGCGTGCATGGCAGTCTGACCCTCATGCGCTCCCTGCTCGAATGGGATCTGCTGGATGAGCTTAACCTGGGTGTTATGCCCGTTATGCTGGGTGGGGGAAGGCGCCTGCTCAACGAGGGAGATAGCTTCAAGCGATTGCAGCTCGTCCGTTCCACATCCACCAAAACGGGAGGTCTGCTCCTCACCTACCAACCTGCTCGGTCCTAGCAGCGCGAATAAGATCTCCCTGTGACCTCTCCTCTGAATTTTCCCCAAACGCGCTCTAAAAGGGAGAGTGAGCGGAGGCAGATGCAGGCTCTGGCTAGCTTGGTTCTACCTCTGACTTCCCTCCCTTTTAGGGGCGGACGCGCGAGTCGAGAAGCTCGGGGTGCGCGTCAAGCACACGCAGCGCCAGCGGCCCAACGGGCGGGGCTGGGGCCGCTTGCATCAGTGCTGCTCATCATCACCAGTGTTGTGTATTATCTCTGATTGAGCGGGATTGGACTTATTGAGCAGAATTGGATGCTCAAGGTCGGACATGATATAGCCATAAGCGGCTGGGCCGTCTCCCGCTTCTGCCAGGAGCTTCTGGATTTCCGGGTCAAGCTCGCTCACCGGCAGGGACCACCAGGTGTACATTTCTGCGCCAAATCCCGTGCGCTGAATGTGAATGGGAAGACGACCCCGCGCCCGGCGGAGGGTCGCGTCGCTGATGCCAGCCCCCCGCGCCGCCCGCTCGACCGCCCGCCCCAGGACCGGACCCTTCGCCAGCTTCGTGTGTAGCCATTCCACCGCCTCCTCCAGTTTGGAGGATCGCTCGCCGTCCTGCTCTGGCTGGGGAGCCGCCAACGCCTGCTCCGCGCTCAGCGTGCATTCACCCTGCCACTCGATCCACGGAATGTCTTTGCTGTCCATGGACGCGGTGACGCGGTAGCTCAGCGAGGGCAGCGGCGGGCCGAGGTTGCTCTTGGTCGCGGCCAGCACGCGCTGATGGTCGGGGTCGTCGGGATGCTTGGCCACCAGCAGGCCAGAGCGCGCGGCGGCCACGATGCTGATGGAGCCGCCACCCCGATAGAGGGCGTTCATCCCAGTGGCCTTATTCAAATGGCGTAGGATCAGGATCGCCGCCCCGGTGCGTTCGGCCAGCGATGCCAGTGGCGCCAACGCCCTGCGCACGTCCTGGTCGCGCCAACTGTTCACCTTGAGATCGAGATAGGCCATGAGGGGATCGATCACGACCAGTCGCGCCTCCACCTGCCAGATGAGGCGCTCTAGCTCGGAAATATCGCGTGGTAAGAGGACATCCCGCTGCTCCGTCGGGTTGGTTGCGCCACCGTAGAGCGTCACGCCGCGCATCATCTCCACCCGCTCCAGGTCGGCCCGTGCGGCCTTCAGCCGGGGGCGGACGGTGGCGGCGAGATCGTCTTCGGCGGAGAGCAAGACCACCCCGCCATCCACGCCGGGCGTGTCGTCGGGCATCTCGCGCCCGGTGGTCACACGCGCCGCCAGGTCGAGAGCCAGCAGCGACTTGCCCAGGCCGTGGTCGCCATCCAGCAGGGTGATCGTCCCCAGGGGGATACGCCCTTTCCAGAGCCAGCTTACCTGCCGCTCCTCCACCTCGCTGGCCAGCACACTCCACGGTTCTACCTCCACATGCATAGGTGTGCTATCCATCGTCCCCTCCTCCTCCATTGGCGCGATCATCCGCCCGCTGGCATGGCTCCTCTCGGGTTGTGTTGTGAGTCCTAGCCAGGAGCGCACCTGCGCCACGACGCGCTCCCCATCTCCTTTGAGCCGCCGCGCCAGGGAAGGAGCGCCCGTCACCTGTCACCTGTCACCTGTCACCTGCGGCCAGTTTGCGCGCCGTTGTCCTCGCTTTGCCGCGTTGGCGCCACCCCTCATCGTCCGCCGAAAAAGCTACCGCCCGCGCGAAGTCGTCCACCACCTCCTCACGCCAGCCTGCCCGCAGTAGCATCCCAGCGAGGTCTTTGGCTGCCTCGTCGCGCTGGCCCACGTCTGGCCAGGCCTGTGCCAGAAGCGCAATCGCCTCATAGCCCAGGGTGTCCATCTTCCACCTCTTGCCCGGAATCATGCTCGGATCCATGCCGCTTCTCCTCCTTATCCCATGTGTGCTCTGGTCTGCCGCCGCCCCACGAAAAAACGGCGCCCCACCATCCCGCGCGCAGCACAATGCGCGAACAGGATAGCGTGGCGCCGTATTCGGGCTGACCAGCATACTAACTATAGTGAACAGTGTAGAACGTACGTTCGCTCCTGGCAAGACCGCGTAACACGGGCAAAGCGGCTCAGTGCCGCTCATTTCCGTCAGTGCTGTTCTCTCTGGGAGAGAACAGCACTGGACACTTTGAGCAGTAGTGGTGTGCCAAGGGTAAGATTCTGGCGCGGGCGAGCGAGCCGGAGCCTGAAGGCCCGGCGAATCAGCTGGGAAATTCGCCGTAGCGTTTACGCGACGGTCTGCTTGCCCTACTTCCCGCCCGCCAGCACGTCCTCCGCCACCAGCGTTACCTGCGCCAGCGCATCCACCAGGCGCACCGTCTCGACGCTGACCGTTACTTCTTCGCCGTTCCCTGGCCATTCTCTTTCGCCGGATCGGCGATGAATTGCAGAAACTGCTGGCCGAGGAATGTTGTCAGACGCAATGTCTGTGGCCTTGGCCCCAGCCCGAATATTTCCGTCAACTTTATGGGAATTGGCGGGAGGTTCGCATCGTCGTAGGTGAGCTTGTTAGCGTCGAGTGACATTAACCCTCTTGCCTCCAGCTCTACAAAGCACTGCTCGCAGAAATCCCAGTTCACTCCTGCTTGCGGCATGTGATGAGTGACGAGATCGAAAGGTTCCACGACACGCTGTATTTGGCTTACATCGCCACCGACACCTTGCTTCTCCGTCCACTGCCATGAGCGCGGCGTATCCACGAACCTCAGTAACTGAATGTGCCATTCCCCGAACGTTGTCATATTGTTTATGAACATCAATTGCAGATCATCTTCAATGGGATTGGGCTTGGTGTTATGAAGGACGATGTTGCGCAGCACTTCCCACTTCTTGCGTTTCGGGTCGCTGATAGCGATTGCGGTTGTACGCTGGACAGCCGCCAGAATTTCTGGCGTTCGACATACTCATTTAGTGCCTGGTCTAGCACCTGTAGTTGTATTTCATTGTTGTCCAGGCGAGTTTTATGAATATCAACCTGCTCCCGGAGATCGAGCAGCGATAGACCGAGATACTCTAGCCAGGCAATCTGAACCTTACCTGTTGCAGGCACAAGGACCGACAATAGCAAAGACGCCGGGCCGCTTCCGTATGGCATGAGGGAGACCAGTATCTTCAAGGCTAAAGCCCACGGCTGCTCATCGGGCGGGGGCGGGTATCTCGTCAGGTCAATCTCATCACTCATGAGTTGCTCCGTAGAAGGCAGACGTTGGGTTCTCGCAATCACCTACCGGCGATCACTGTTGCTGCTCTGGTTACTTGCTAGTGTATCCTGCGCAATTCCCCGTTTGCGGCAACCGTACCCAAGATAGTACAGTTGGGCTAGGCGAGCGTGCCCTATAACTGTATGCGCACGCCTCTGCACGCCTCGACAATATCCGACAACGCGCAATGATCCGGCGGCGATGGTCATCTCTGGCCTGCTCTGGCCCCCCACTCTTTTAGGGGAGGGGCTGGGGGAGAGGACTGGCGTCCCGACAAAGCACGTATGAGACGCTCTACCAACTCACCGTGTGTGACCGACCTGTGAGGATGGCGGCGCATCTGCGACTGGCATGTGATATGCCGCGGCTGTTCCGGGTGCTACCATCTGAAGTGGATGCAAGGAGCGTTGATAGCAGCAAACAAGTGCAAGACTGCCTGAAAGATCACCTGAAAGGAAGGTTCGATCATGAGCGTGCTCGACGAATTCAATCTGAACGGGACCGTCGCGCTGGTCACGGGCGCGGCCAGTGGCATCGGGCGGGCATACGCCACCGGCCTGGCCGAGGCGGGGGCGCGTGTGATGTGCGCCGATCTCGCCGAGGAGGCCGCCCAGCAACTCGCGAAGTCGCTCTCCGATGCTGGCCATGAGGCGCGCGCCGTGCGTGCCGACGCCTCGCGCGAGGACGACGTTCGCGCGATGGTTGAGAAGACCGTCTCGACCTTTGGCAAGCTGGATGTCGCCTTCGCGAACGCTGGCATCGGCGGGACAGGCGCGTCCATGACGGAGATGTCGCTGAAGGACTGGCAACAGGTGATTGATATCAATCTCACCGGCGTATTCCTGACATTCCGCGAGGCGGCGCGGGCGATGCTCCGCAATCCCGAGCCGCAGGGCCGTGGTCTGCGCGGACGACTGATCGCGACCTCCTCGATCTACGGCTCGGTCGGCGACTTCGCGGGCCAGGCCCAGGCCTATACGGCGGCAAAGGGCGGCGTGACCAATCTGGTGCGCACCGCAGCCATCAGCCTGGCGGCCCAGCGCATCAGCGCGAACGCGATAGCGCCCGGTTTCGTACGGACGAATATCGCTGGTGGTCTGCTGGCGCACGCCACAGCGGAGACGCAGCCATTCCTCGACGAGCTTGTGCGGCGCACGCCATTGGGCCGTCTGGCAGAGCCGGAAGAGCTTGCCGGGATTGCCGTCTTCCTGGCCTCACCTGCCAGCAGCTATATGACCGGAACGACGGTTGCTGTCGATGGTGGCTGGCTCGCCTGGTAGCGACGAATCATACCAGCGTACCGATTGCCATACCCAGTGCGGCGGCGGCGAGACCGATGGCCAGCGAGCCGAGCGCGTTCAGCCAGGCCGCGCGCGCCTGACCGCTCCGGTAGAGGCTGTGCGTGTCGTAGCTGAGCGTGCTGAAGGTGGTGTAGCCGCCGAGAAAGCCCGTGCCGAGCAGCAGCCGCTCCTGCGCCAGCGCGCTGCCCGTGCCGCCAGCCGTCATCAGCAGGCCCAGCGCGAAGGCTCCCGTCACGTTGATGAGCAGCGTCGCCAGCGGGAACGTGCCGGGCCAGCGCTTCGTCGCCCACTCTGAGAGCGCGAACCGTGCCACCGCGCCAGTCGCCCCCGCCAGCCCAAGCAAGAGGAATACCGCGACTCCAGGGATGGAAGGAGGCATCAGTCGAGCACCTCGGCTTCCATCTCCTCTTCCAGGCTCGGCACGATATCGATAAGGCGCTTGCCTGGCTGCGCCATGCGCCGCTGGATGAGCGTGCCCGCCGCGTTGTAGCCAGCCCAGGCGCAGCCGATGCCCATCGCCAGGCTCGCGATGACGTAGAAGGCGGCCAGCGCGGGCAGTCCCGTGCGCGCCAGCATCTCGCCGCCGACGATATAGGAGCTGAAGGTGGTGAACGCGCCGAGAAATCCAGGGCCAGCAGCCAGCCGGAGGCCATGTGGGATCGCCACACCGCGCTCGCAGAGGCCGTAGAGCAGGCCAAGCGCCAGCGCGCCGGAGAGGTTGATGGCGAAGATGTCCCACGGGAACCGCGCCGAGGCGTGTGGGAAGAGCGTCAGGGTGAGCGATGTGATGGGGGCGGCGAGCAGCGCCCGCGCCAGTGTGCCGCAGAAACCACCCGCGAACACAAGTGCGATATTACGCATAGAGAGCATAGATGCGATTACCTCGTCTGGATGGAACCGGGGGATGTGCGTGGGGAGTCAGCGCCGTTCCGATGGCACAAAAAACTCCTACTCACGACCCCGCAAAACAGCTTGCGTGTCGAGCGTAGAAGCCATCAGCGCCGCCATCGTGGGCGGAACGGTTGGTGGTGAGCCTCATCACCAGCACCGGGGCGCGCCCGTGCAGGCGCCTCACCGAGTACGAATGTGATTCTACCACACAGCGGCGTGTTGCAGCCAGGAATTAGGAAGGTGATGTATCGGATGCGCTGGGTATGCTGTCGGGGAGTTGATATCGTCTGGTGGGTGATACTGGACTTGAACCAGTGACCTCGTCGGTGTGAACGACGCGCTCTGCCGGCTGAGCTAATCACCCGAGCGTCTGCCTCATGGGCTGCCAAAGCCCATAGATGCCCATCAAGAATAGCATATGCGGGCGGCAGGCGTCAAACGCGGGATGAGCGTACCTCGTCACTCATCGCTCTGTTGCTGCCTGCCCGCTGATGCGCGCCCGTAGAGCGACGCCATCTCGGCGAGGCGCGCGGCGACCGTCGGCGTCAGCAGGTCTGGCGGGCAGCGCCATGCCCAGTTGCCCTCCGGCTTCGACGGATAATTCATGCGCGCCTCGCTGCCAAGCTCCAGCGGATCCTGCAACGGCAATATTGCGAGGTTTGCCACCGATGCCTCGGCGGCGCGAATCATATCCCAGACGATATCTTGCTCATTACTGTGCAGGTATTTCAGGGCGTGGTCGCGTTCGGATGGCGCGAGCGACGCGAACCAGCCACGGGTGGTGTCGTTGTCGTGGGTGCCGGTATAGACGACCGTGTTGCGCGTATAGTTGTGCGGCAAAAAACCGTTGCTGGCGTCGGAGCCGAAGCCAAATTGCAGCACACGCATGCCTGGGAGCTTGAGCCGCCTGCGTAGCGCGACCACCTCTGGGGTAATGACGCCAAGGTCTTCGGCGACGAAAGGCACTTCGCCCAGCGCCTCGCGGATCGCGGTAAAGAGCGCATCGCCTGGCCCTGGCTCCCAGTGACCCGAGACCGCCGTCTCGTCCGCGCCCGGAATCTCCCAGTACGCCTCGAAGCCGCGAAAGTGATCGAGCCGCAGGAAATCCTGGAGCTGTAGCGCCTGCCGGACCCGCGCGATCCACCAGCGGTAGCCGTCCGCCGCCAGCGCGTCCCAGCGGTAGATCGGGTTGCCCCAGCGCTGCCCGGTCTCGCTGAAGTAGTCTGGCGGGACGCCCGCAACCACCGCCGCGCGCCCAGTGTTATCCAGATGAAAGAGATCCTGATGCGCCCAGACATCGGCGCTGTCACTGGCGACGAAGATCGCGAGGTCGCCCATCATGCGGATATGGCGCGCGTGCGCCTGGGCGCGCAGCTCCGCCCACTGGCGGAAGAAGAGGAACTGCGCGTAACGGTGCAGGGCAATCTCATCCGTCAGCGTGGCGCGGGCGCTGGCCAGCGCCTCCGGGTCGCGCATCGCGTAGGGGCGCGGCCACTCCGTCCAGGCTTTGCCGTCGAAGTGCGCCTTCATCGCCATGAAGAGCGCATAGTCGTCCAGCCAGTCGCGCTGCTCGTCACAAAATGCCTGAAACGATTCGTGCGGAGCCGCGTCTTTGTAGTGTTGGAAGTGTTGATACGACCGCTGGAGTAAACGGTTTTTCCACGGCCTGATGATATCGAAGTCTACCTTTGCGGGATCGAATGCGGGCGCATCGGCGAGATCATCCTCGTCGAGCAGTTGCTCGGCCAGCAGCGATTCCGGCGAGATCAGCAGCGGGTTGCCCGCGAACGCCGAGAGCAGCGAATAGGGGGAATCGCCGAAACCGGTTGGACAAAGGGGCAGCGTCTGCCAGATGCGCTGGCCGCTGGCGACGAGAAAATCGAGGAAGTTACGGGCGCCCAGGCCGAGGTCGCCGACCGCGAACCGACCCGGAAGCGATGTGGGATGCGCCAGGATACCACTGGCCCGAGGCCATTTCATAGCGCGAGACGCTCCTGCTAGGAATCAGATCGTTCGTGGGCCGCAATCTACTACGTGGGTCGCGGCGGAAACTCGTTCTAGTCTATCGCTCCGGGTATGTGGCGTCAACGCCACGGGTGATACTGGCGGTGCGTTTCCCGGCAGGGTACATTGTGAGAGGGAAGAACTCGTGCCGCGACACTGGAATGGGGCAGGTCTATGCGCGATGGGTTCTCAGCCGACGATGAGGATGGCCCAACCCTCGAATTCGACGACGATTCGACCCTAAGTGGTCGCCATCTGCGGCGACTGCGGCGCGCCATCGTGCGGACGCTGCCAGTGCTGCTGCTGACGGCGCTGCTGCTGGTAGTTGCAGCGCAGCCTGAGCTTGCGCTGCTCTTTCACCGCACGCCCAACGACGCGCCGGTCCCCATCACGGTGGTCTGCGATGTGCCCTGGGCAGTGATTCGGGTGGATGGCCGAGGGCCAGCAAACACCTGCCACCAGGGTGTGGCTGGCGCGCTGCCGATGGCCCGGCTCTCGGTGAAAGTTGGGCAGCACACGTTAGTCGCGACGGCTGAAGGTTTCGCGCCCTATCCCATTTATATCGTCGTCCATGCGGCCACGCCCGGCCTCTATCTGACCGAGTTCACCCTGACGGCCCAGGGAACTGCCGATGCGCTCGATGCGGTGAACAGCTTCTTTGCCACGCAGTATGAACAGGTGGTCACGCTTCCGGCCTCACTCTGGCGGGCGCTTGGGCTGCGCGCCGCGCCTTCAGGACCAGCGCTCGTCGTCCATGAGCGCTTCGAGGCAGTTGCGCTCGATGCATACGAGCCATTCTATACTGAGACGACCTACCAGCGTCCTATCGCGCCTGAGACGGGCATGGTGGGGGTCGCGGCGGTGGTGCGGGAGCATGTCACCATCTACGACACCTGTGACGCCAGGCCGCTGCTCGAACGGCGCATGCCCGTGCTCTACACAACCCGCGCCAGTATGACCTTTTCACTGCGTCCCGACGCGCAACACTGGATGGCCACGAAACCGTATGCCCTCAATCCCACGGCGGACATCTTTACCGCGCCAGACAGTGCCGCCACACCTGTCACGCCGGGTTACCTGCTGGCGCTCACCGCCCGAACCGCTCTCGCCAACTGGCTTGGTAGCCGGAGCCTGGTGGCGGGCGCGATCACCGCCGTGCCGCTGACCAGCGCGTCGGCCTGGGCGTCGGGGGTGGTGCTAACGCAACGCATCAGCATGCAGACACAACAAGCGCCGCAATCCGCTGGCGTCGCCGCTGTGGCGATCTGGCTCTACGCGAGCGGGGTGTTGCTGGCGCTTACCCCAGCCGCTCATACGCTTTCGCCGGGGGCCGCGACGCCAGCGCTCACCGTTGCCGCGTTGCAGAATAATCTGGCGCATCCACCCGCGCGCGACTGTGGGGGCGAGTGATTGTGACGGCCTGGTTCTTGCTATGCCCTTGGTTGTGTGGATGTGATACATATTAGGAGATGAGCGCCGACGATGATTGTCGTGTGATGTACGCGCCGCTGCATCTCCGGGCAACAAGGCTATTTTCCAGCATTGGCGACTGTATCGGATGGCCCCGCGATGAGACGGCCAGCTACCGTGGAAAAGAGGTTGGCAATGGCTGACGTTCGGTTTGAGCACGTGTATAAGAGCTACGGCGACAACCCACCGGTTATTACTGACCTGAATCTGGAGATCGCCGACCACGAGTTTCTGGTGCTGGTCGGGCCGTCTGGATGCGGCAAATCGACCGCGCTGCGTATGATTGCGGGCCTCGAAGATATTTCGCAGGGCAACCTCTACATTGGTGACCGAATAGTCAACGATGTGGCGCCCAAAGACCGCGATATCGCGATGGTCTTTCAGAATTACGCGCTCTACCCGCATATGACGGTCTTCGACAATATGGCCTTTGCGCTGACGCTGCGGCATACCCCAAAGGCGGAGATTCAGGAGCATGTCGAGCGGGCGGCGCAGATGCTGGGCATCACCTCCTATCTCAAGCGGAAGCCGCGCGAGCTATCCGGCGGCCAGCGGCAGCGTGTGGCGCTGGGCCGGGCGCTGGTGCGCGATCCGCAAGTATTTCTGCTCGATGAGCCACTCTCGAACCTGGATGCCAAGCTCCGGGTGGCGACGCGGACGGAGATCAGCCGGTTGCATCAGGCGACGGGAACAACCTTCGTCTACGTTACCCACGATCAGGTAGAGGCGATGACGATGGGTGACCGTATCGCTGTCCTGAACGCTGGCATCATTCAGCAGTTGGGGACGCCGCAGGAGCTCTACGAACACCCCGCCAACCTGTTCGTCGCGGGCTTCATCGGCTCGCCGTCAATGGACTTTTTCGAGGTGAATCTGCACCGCAAGGGGGACGGCCAGGCCGAAATCGTGGTGGGCAAAGGGGATGACGCGCAACGGCTCACGCTCCAGGGGCATGCGGCGGAGGTGGCTACGGGTCAGGCGCCCGGTGCGGGGGATAGCGCGGATGGGCGCGCGTTGATTGTCGGCATCCGCCCCGAACACTTCAGTCTGGATGGCGCGCAGAGCGGCGATGGAGCAACCATTTCAGGCGTAGTGGATGTCGTCGAGCATCTGGGCAACGAGCAGTTGGTCTACGTGCGGCTGCCCGGCGCCTACGTCCCCGAGGCATCGGAGACGAAAGGCTCGACGGCGCGGGTCGCCGCGGGCGCGAAGGTCTCGCCAGGAGAGCGTATCTCGCTCCATGTGGATACGAGCCACCTGCATTTCTTCGACCCATCTTCGACGCAGAGCCTGGTCTAGAGTCCCAGGCCCGGAAGCCGGTAGTGAGATAGCGTCGCGATCTGCCAGGTGGAACCTTCCCGCGCGATGTGGGCAGGAGCCACCTCGCATTGTATTAGCCGCCAGGCGCTGGTCGGACGCCTGGGGGCGGAGCGACATTGTCGAGCAAGCGGCGCACGTTCTGGATCGTTTCGTCAACCTGCCTGAACGTCTCGGTGACATCGGGCGCGGCGCTGGCGTCCTGCTCGCCTTTGAACCCTTCCACCGCAAAGCGCCGGAGTACAGGCTCAAGGGTGTCCAGTTTGCGTTCAGCGGCATTCAGGTCACCGGGTATTTCCGGCAGGTATTGCGACTGACCATCTGGCGCATTGCGACTATATTCGCTCCGCAGATTATTGATTGTGGCGCGTTCGCGACCAATGCGCGCAAAGATAGATTCATCGCCGCTGCCCGATAGATCATTCCAGTGTTCGAGCACCGAGCGTGGATCATAGAAGCACGTTCTGGGCATCAGCAAAGGCTCGTTGTTAAAAGGATTCAATCCGAGCGGATTCACCCCTGTGATCGTGCCAAGAATCGTCTGGTGCATATCGATATGGATGCCGGGGACGCCGGAACTGAGGCAGACATGCAGTCCGGGTGTGCCGTCTACAGTCTCCCGCCAGCAGGAGCCTGCGTGCAACGCCTCGCCGATCATCGTGTCCTTGCAGAAATGCTCGCTCTGTTGAAGCGCCGCCGAAAGTTCGTTGACGAAGGGACTGTTAAACTCGAAGCCGCGCGAGGTGCCGCTCCAGATATTCCGAATGCTGTGGATGTAGGTCCAGATGCCCGCGGCCTTAGCGCGCTGATACACCTCGACGAGGGTCGCGATATCCAGCGTCGCGATGCGATTGAGCGCTTCCTCAAAACTCGTCGTTGGCCCGGCCCAGAAGGCGTTATCGAGGTTCCTGTTGGCGTCGGTGCGCTCCACGAATGAAATGCGTAGCGTATCGAGCAGCTCAGGTGGCAATCCAGCATAGGGCGAACCGGGTGATAGTGTCGTATCCACCGCGGGTGGCGTCGCCTGTGTGGTCGGTGGAGTCTGCGGGTCAGGCTGTCGCTGCACCACAGTGGGGCTATCGCTTTGCTGCACGACATGGGTGAGCTCATGGGCCAGCAGGCGTCGCCCTGACTGCGTTCCGGGGTGATACTGACCCGCGGCGAAAACGATATCGCGCCCCACAGTGTAGGCCAGCGCCCGCACCGTTCGCGCCGACGCCGCTGCCTCCTCATCGGTATGCACACGCACCTGACCGAAGTTGTGGCCGAACCGTGGCTCCATGAAGGCGCGGGTCTCGGCATCCAGGGGCGAGCCGCCCGAAAGCGCCGCAATCTGTCTGCGATCAACGCCGCCAACTGGAGGAGTCGTGCCCTCGGCGCTGCGGGCAAGACGATCCTCGTGCGCATCTTCATCCTTGTCGCCGCCACGCATCATGGCGATTGCCTGTTCCGCTGCCTCCGCCGCCTTGTGCTCGCGCTCTTCAGCGGAGCAGTTGCACGGCGTCGCTCCACACCGATGAACCATCGTCACCGTCCGTGTTGTCTGGCGCTTGCTCCTGCCCTGGCCTTCCGCGTGCTGATCTCCCGGCGTCATCTCGTCCGCCATCACCTCGTCGGCGATATGCTCAGCTTCCTGTTCGGCGGGATCGTGCGATTGACTGACGGCCAGCGCCGTCTGGATGGGATGCGCCTGCCGCGCTGGGCCGCTGGCAACTCTGGAAAACAGGGGAACGTCGCCAAAACTATGGAGCGAGATCGCCGGGTCAGCGAGGTCTGGGGACGCCTGTAGCGGGGAGTCTGGCGGCGAATCGGGCGCATACGGCTGGCTGACCTGCGTAACCGCTGGCAGAGATGAAGGCTCAGTGTGATGCTGGGGCTTGAGTAGGCGCTGCTGCATGGTTCACACCCTGCCTGATGAGAGACAAATACAGGCCGCCGCAATTTGGGTACTTGAGCCGATTCCGCAATCGCCCTGGCATCCATCAAGTATAGCATCAAGCATTCCAGATGGAAACAGCCGCCAGCCGCGCTTATTCGCCTGATTGGGTGAGTGGTTGGTGTGCGAGATTTGCCCGCGCATCGCGCGCATGTTAGAATGCGTGCGACATCGCGCGAGTCGTGTGGCCCCCAGGTGGGGCCAGACTGTGAATAGTGTGCGGAGGATTCTGCGGTGGGAACACTCGACGGGAAGACCGGTCTCATCTTTGGGGTAGCCAATCATAACAGCATCGCCTGGGCAATTGCCCAGAAGCTGGCGGCGGAGGGCGCTCGCCTCGCCTTCACCTATCAGGGGCGCATGGAGCAGAATGTGCGCAAGCTCACTGCCGCTAACATGCCAGATGCGCCGGTTCTGCCCTGCGATGTGCAGAACGATGAAGAGCTGGACGCCGTCTTCGACGAGGTTGGCAAGTCCTTTGGCGGGCTGGATATCCTGATCCATAGCGTTGCGTACGCGCCGACCGACGACCTCCGGGGGCGTGTCTCACACGTCTCACGGGCTGGCTTCACCGCCTCGCTTGATATCAGCGCCTATTCGCTGCTGGCAATGGCCAAACGTGCCGAACCGCTGATGCAGCAGCGCGGCGGCGGCAACATCATCTCGATGACCTACCTCGGCAGCGAGCGTGTCGTTCCCGGCTATAACGTGATGGGCATCGCCAAGGCGGCGCTTGAAGCCTCGGTGCGCTATCTGGCTTGGGACCTCGGTCCTCAGAACATCACCGTCAACGGCATCTCGGCAGGCCCACTGCGCACGCTCTCGGCGCGAGGCGTCGGCAACATCAACGCGATGTTCGATCTGGTGGATCAGGTGGCGCCACTCCGCCGCAATATCGAGCAGAGCGATATCGGCGATATGGCCGCGTTTCTCTGTAGTCCGGCGGCGCGCAACCTGACGGGCGAGATTGTTCACCTTGACGCGGGCTTCCATATCATGGGCCTGGGCACGATGTAGTCCGATAGGCAACAGATGAGCAACTGGCCAGGCGGGCCAGCGCGGAAGCACAGCGCCAATGGCTGATACCCCCAAACCGAGTACTGCCGACGCCACTGATACCGTGGCGGAGTTGGCGCATGCGCGCCGCCGTATCCGCATACTTCAGGTCGTCTCTGGCGTGCTGGTCGTCGCGGCAATCGCGCTGCTCGTGCATGCGCTGCTGACGCCCGCCGCGCCCAGCGCGGCGACCCCTGGCCGCGCGACATCGGCCGCCGGTCCGACCGCGACGGCTGCCCCCGCTGATCCGCTGGTTGGGCATCTCGCGCCCGACGTGACCGTGCATGACATGGGCGACCACCTGACGGCGTTGTCGAGCCTGCGCGGGAGCGTTATCCTGCTCAACTTCTGGTATGTCTCGTGTCCGCCGTGCCAGATCGAGATGCCCGCGCTCGAACGCGCCTATCTTGCCCACCAGTCACAGGGCTTCAAGGTCGTTGGCCTGGACGTGGTGGATGATGCCTCGACCATCTCGGCGTTTACCTCGCGGCTGGGTATTACCTACCCCGTCCTGCGCGATATCGGCCAGCGCGCCGTGCTGGCGTATCAGGTGCGCGCGACGCCCTCCTCCTATCTGATCGACCGTAGCGGCGTCATCCGCGCCGTCTATACTGGCCCCATCAACTCCTCGACTTTCCAGCGCGACCTGGCAGCCCTGCTCGCATAGATATGCCAGATAGATATGTTTGGTCAGGTTTTGCGCGCTGGTCCGATAGTGCTGTTGAAGGGTGAGGCATGACGTCTGCCTGGTAGCTACCGCCTGACTATTGTCGTGTGGGACAGTGGTGAAAGTGAGATGGGTATGTCGCGGAGACGCCATGTATGACGAACGTGTCGCGGTGACCAGCGGGCCGCTCTCATCCGATGCGTTTACCGTGCTGGTGGAGCGCTATCAGCAGCCACTCTATGCCTTCCTGCGGGGATTCGTGGAGCAAGGCGAGCAGGCACGCGACCTCACCCAGGATACATTCGCGGCGGCGTGGCGCGCGACCCAGGCCTGCGTTGCTCCATTCGTCGCGGAAGTTGCCGAGGAGGAGCGCCGCCGCTGGCTCTACCGTATCGCCTATCGCCGCGCGGTCGATCTGCTGCGCCGAAGGCGGCTGGTGCGCTGGGAATCGCTCGACCCTATCGCCGGGACGGAGACAGGCGATCTGCCCCCATTCGAGGACCAGGTGATCGAAGGCGAAGCCCTGCGCGCCGCGCTGGCGGAACTGCCATCACGAGATGTCGCCTGTCTGCTCTTACGCATCGTGCATGGCTTTAGCGCCGCCGAGGCTGGCGAGATCATAGGCGCGTCGGCTGAGGTTATCACTAAACGGCTCTCTCGCGCCCGCCAACGGCTACGTGCGGCTTATCTCGAACAGAATCCATCTTCCCGCCAGGAGCGAAACTGATGTTGAACGGCAAGCATCGCCAACCTAGCCCTGTTCCGGGGCCGCTGTGCAACAGTTACGCGCAAGTGCTGCCTGCGCTGGACGATCTGACGGATGCCCGGCTGGCCGCCGATACCCGCGCCCACCTGGCGGACTGTGCCTGGTGTCGCGCCCAACGCGCCACCTACACCCGCTTCGACGAGGCATTGCGCCTGCATTTCGCGCCGGATGCGATGCCCCTCCTGCAAATAGACGCCAGGGAGTTTTCTATGTCGGATATACATGACGCTGCTGCGACAGATATTCCACTCGAAGATGCCGATGAGGATGGTGACGAGGCATTGCGACTGACGGTCACTCCGCTGCCCATTCCACCGCGCCCGCCGCGACGCTCATGGCGGCTGGCTACTGGCGCTGCCTCACTCGCCGCCGTGCTGGTCATCTCGCTGCTTGCCGGGCTGATCTTCGTCTCGCATGGTCGCCCGCAATCCGCCTCGAACAAGCACGTGACATCTACACCAGCTATTACGCCGGGATCGCAGAAGAGCCTTATGACGATTGGGATGTCCTCTGCGACCGATGGCTGGGCAATGGGGACTCAGATACCGGCGGGCCAAAACGGTGGGAGTAGCGACGACCTTGCATATGTCATGCACTACACTGCTGGCCAGTGGGTTCCGGTCAGCACACAGATCCACGCCTGGGTCAAGACCATCAAGATGTTGAGTTCGACCGATGGCTGGGCCATTGGCAACCGCGTCTATCACTATGATGGCGTTTCGTGGCAGGAAGCGAGCCTACCAGTGGCTACGCAGTTCAACGCCATCGCCGCCATCTCGCCCACTGATATCTGGATCGCGGGCGATGGCTCATACGCCTATCCGCCTGATGGCAATGTCACCATTTTGCATTACGATGGCACAACGTGGACGCGCCAGGCGACGCCAAGGCTATCGGATTATTTCAGCATTGCTAGCCTCTCAATGGTCTCGCCGAACGAGGGCTGGGCGGTAGGCTCAGCCACGCTCGATGGCAGCAAGGGATGGTATCCTCCGACGGGCGCGATTCTGCACTATGTCAATGGCGTCTGGCGCATGGCGAAGACCCTTCCAGCCACGAATCTGCAAACGATCTCGATGGGGTCTGCGAGCGACGGATGGGTCGGTGGCAACATGGTCACTTATTCCAAGACAGGCCAGCTGCCGCAGACGGAATCTCCAGACGAGACGGACACCCCGAAGCTCTGGCGCTATGCCGGCGGACGGTGGGCCGAGGTCAGCGCGCCCCGATCCAATCGCTTACCCGAGGGAGCCCCGTCGGAAGGGCAGATAGAGAACATCACCATGTTCTCCGCGACAGAGGGCTGGATGTTTGGACCATTGGACTATGGCATGCAGTCGCTCGATGACACCACCGCTTTGGGGCCAGATGCATTCCACCTGGAGCAGGGGCGCTGGGTGCAGGTCCAGACACCTACTATCCAGCAGCGGCGTAGCGCCTTTTTGAGCCAGGTCACAGTTCTCGCACCTGATGAGTTCTGGGGTGTCGGGACGTCATTTTGGTCGACAGGTATCCCTTCAGGCACAGCGTATGGCTATACTCCGACCGTCACGCCGCTGATCGTCCACTACAAAGATGGTGTGTGGAGCATCGTCGGAAGATAGCGCGCGGCCTCAAAAATGCCGATTGCCAACAAGCGACCCTCCCTACAGCGGGGAGGGTTTGCGCTGCGCCTCGACGTGTTGATGAAAGTGTGGCTAGAACAGGGAGAGTTGCTTCGGCGGCTCGTCCTCGTCGTCCTCCTTCTTCTCTGGCTTGCCTCCTAGCGTGCCAGAAGCTTCCATGCGACGCGCCTCCGCCAGCGCGGGCGGGATAGAGCGCTTGAAATCGTCGACCACCGTCTGGCGGAGCGACTGCTGGTGGAGCGCCGCTGCCGGATGGTACATTGCCACGACGACGCGGCCATCAACCTTCTTCGCCTGGCCGTGAATCGCGCTGATCTTCGCGCCGGGGAAGAAGCGCGCCATCGAAAAGCGGCCCAGGGTCACAATCACTTTGGGGTTGAGCGCGGCGATCTGGCGGGTGAGATAGTAGGAGCAGGCGGCAATCTCGTCGGGAAGGGGGTCGCGGTTCTCGGGAGGGCGGTGCTTGACGACATTGGTGATGAAGACGGAGCTGCGATCCAGGCCGACGGAGCCGAGCAGCTCGTTGAGGAATTGTCCCGCCGGGCCAATAAATGGTCGACCCTGTCGGTCTTCGTGATAGCCAGGCGCCTCACCGATGAAAAGCACCTCGGCATGGGGGCTTCCTTCACCGGGGACGCCGTTTTTGGTGTTCTTGCACAGGTCGCATTTTGTGCAGACGCGCACCTCCGCTGCTACCTCTTCCAGCACATCTTCGACTGCCATGTCGTTACCCCCTCAATTGAATTGTCACTGACCCGGCCACACCGTGTATTGGCAAGATAGCACACCAGCAGGCGCAGTGTATAGCCTGGCAGGCAGTGAGTAATGGTGGCCCTTTGGTGTCAGTTCTTGCGGTTGCACTGCAAAGGGGAAACGCTACCCTGTCTATTTCCGCCTTCCTTTTCATATGGGAGAATATCTCTGGAGTACGCACCCGAAAGGAAGGAGGCACTATGAAGATCTACCTGGTGGATGGTACCTACGAGCTGTTTCGCAGCCACTTCGGCGTGCCGCCGCGCAAGGCGCCGGATGGGCGCGAGGTCGGCGCAACGCTGGGCCTCTTACGCAGCCTGCTGATGCTGGTGAACACGCCGGGCATCACCCATGTGGCCTGCGCGTTCGATCACGTGATCGAGTCCTTCCGCAACGGCCTGTACCCCGGCTACAAGACCGGCGCGGGCGTTGACTCCAACCTGATAGCCCAGTTCTCGCTGGCCGAAGAGGCCGTTTCCGCGCTTGGGCTGGTGGTCTGGCCAATGGTGGAGTTCGAGGCCGACGATGCCCTGGCCAGTGCGACCGCCCGTTTCAAGAACGAAGCTGAGGTCGAACAGGTCGTGATCTGCTCGCCGGATAAGGATCTGGCCCAGCTGGTCTCTGGAAACCGCATCGTTGGCTGGGATCGCCGCCGCAATATTCTCATCGATGAAGCGGGCGTGGTGGAGAAATTTGGCGTGCGCCCGCAGTCGATCCCCGACTGGCTGGGGCTGGTGGGCGATGCGGCCGATGGCTTCCCCGGCATCCCGGGCTGGGGTGCAAAATCCGCGGCGGCCGTGCTGGCAAAATACGAGCACCTCGAGGCGATCCCCGCCGATCCGCAAACCTGGGGGCTCTCGTCCATCGCGGCCAGCCGCGCCGCTCGGCTGGCCGCGAGCCTGACGCAGCACAGGGCTGAGGCGCTGCTTTTCCGCAAACTGGCGACGCTGCGCGAGGATGTGCCATTGAAGGAAACGCTGGCCGATCTGGAATGGCAGGGCGCCTACGAGCGGCTGAAAGAAGTCTGCCACCGGCTGGGCGATGAAAAGTTCCCTGGGCGGGTTCCGAGGTGGCGCAAGAGCTGAATTTGGCAGCGCATTGATATAGGAGCAATGACACCGGAAATGAAGTGGCTTCACAAAGATCCGGGAATCGGAAATTGTTTGCCTATTGCCTTCCCAACAGTATTGCCTTCTCAACAGGCATCCGCTAGACTGGGGCATCAATAACTCAGCAGGCTGGGCAAGATGTGAACGCGGACGTTTCGCCCGCTCATATCGTGTACGTTTGCCATAGACGCCAGCCTCCTCGATGTGTCGCGTGATCGAAATGGGATTGGTGAGCCAATGCGCCAGAAAGCGGTCATTTTCGCCCTTGTTCTTGGGTCTCTCCTGCTCTGCGGCTGTGCGAGCAGCAGTACGCAGTCAGAGGGTTCGGGCGCGGCCACATCTACGTCGAGCACAACCACTGGCGCAGCGACCGTCACCCCCGCGCCTGCGGTTTCAGCTACTCCTCTACCATCGGCAACCGATCCGGCTGCTCTCGGATGGATGCGCCAGGGTCCAGCGGTTGTGGATCAGATTCAGCAGTCGCCAGCCGCGCCGAATACCGTCTACGCTTGCGGACCTACCCCCGCTGGTTCGAGCAGTGGCCTGGGCTTCGGAATCTCGCGGGATGGAGGCAAGACCTGGACGACCTGGGCGACTTCGATTCCGGCTTCTGCCTGCCTCGCGATGAGTGTCTCACCATCCGCGCCGCAGGCAGTCGCGGTCTACTCTGCTTCCTGCCGTGCGGAATGCGGACAGGGCGAATTCTACCTGGACTATTCGCTCGACGGCGGCAAGCACTGGACGCATGTCTATACATCTGGCGACTCAGTGACGGAAGCGCCTTTTGCCTGGGTGGGGACGACGTTTTTCGCCAATGGCGCTCCCTCTGGAACTCCATCCTCGGCGACACAGAATCTTGCGGTCAGCAAGAATGGCGGGCCGTTCGCGTGGACGAGCCTCCCTAACTACGCAAGGCAAATATTCTCGACGGCAACCACGCTCTATGTGAAAACTGACGGTGGAGTGCTCTATTCCTCCGCCAACCTTGGCGTCTCCTGGTCCAAAGTGACACCCGCTTATCAGGGCAATGCTATCAACGCCACCACGCTGGTTTCTGGCGCGCCGATGCTGGGGTATGACGCTCGTTCCATCGATGGCCCCAATGTCTATCCGATGGTCCGGTCGAGTGATGGCGGCGCGTCGTGGCAGGCGTTGCCACCGGTTCCCGCTGGTTTTCAGGCAAACACAGACGCAGTCGAGACGCCCGACGGTACGATATACGTGACCTTCGTTGGGACGACTTCCTTTCAGGCGGGTATTTTCAAACTCATGCCAGGCGCGAGCCAGTGGACACTCGTCTCGCCGCTTATTCCTGGATCCCTCTTCCTCAACACCGTCATCTGGGATGCCAGCGGCCACCCAGTCAGCGTCTGGGGATTGCAGGGGACACCGGCGTACATCTCTATCCCGTGGACCCATGCCGCCTGAGCGGGCTTGCCCGCCCTGGTATGGTACACTCAGTAGCTGTTGGGCATATCTCGTACGCTCAGGAATGCCAACAGGAGAAGCGCCGTGATACGAGACCGGGAACGCTTGCTGCAACAGTTGCGCCAATTGCATGAGGCTATTCAGCAGGCGGTCGTCGCCGCGATGGAGCGGGTGCGCGCCTGGCGCGCTGGCGGCGGTGGTGGCCGATGACGACAAGGGCGACACCATCTATGCTCTCGACCGTATCAGCGAAGACTACCTTGTCGACTGGTTCGCGCGCGAGGTGGCTCCAGAGCGGCCGCTGCTGCTAATAGCCGAGGGGTTATCCGATAGCGGCAATGGGCCGGGGATGCTGGCGTTGCCGCGCGGCATCAGCGTCGACGAGGCCGAAGTGCGCATTCTGATGGACCCGATTGACGGCACGCGCGGCCTGATGTTCCAGAAGCGGAGCGCGTGGATTCTCACTGGTGTCGCGCCCAATCGTGGCCCGCACACCCGCCTGAGCGATATCGAGCTGGCGGTGCAGACGGAGATTCCGCTGGTCAAGCAACATCTCGCCGATACGCTCTGGGCCATTCGCGGCGAGGGCTTCGGCGCCGAACGCTACAACCGCCTCACCAGCGAACGAAGGCCGCTCGCGCTTCACCCCGACACCACCACGACCATTGCCCACCACTTTGCTACCGTGGCGCGCTTCGTGCCAGGCGCGCGGGTCGAGCTTTCGGTGATAGACGAAGAGATCATGCGGGCGGCGCTGGGTCCGGTAAAGCGGGGCGAGACACAGTCGTTCGAGGACCAGTATATCTGTAGCGGCGGGCAGTTGTATGGGTTGATTGCTGGGCAAGATGCATTTGTCGCGGACCTGCGGCCCGTCGTCGAAGCGCTGCTGGCGCGCGAGGGACGCGCACTCGGGCTTGCCTGCCATCCGTATGACCTGGCGACCTCGCTGATCGCCGAGGAGGCGGGCGTGTTGCTCACCGATAGCCGTGGCAATTCACTCGATGCTCCGCTCGATACGCGGACCGATGTCGCCTGGGTGGGCTATGCCAACGCCGCCATCCGCGCGCAGGTCGAGCCAGGGTTGCTGGCCGCGCTGACCCGGCGAGGTCTGCTTTAAAAGCGTGACCAACTCCGACTCGCACATGTAAGAGCGTGTTTTGCAATGTTGCGAAGAGATATAGCTCGGTAGACTGCTGTACATGAGTAGTATCTATCCGAGTAACCTCACCGATGCCGAGTGGGCGTGCGTGCAGCGGTATCTTCCCTCTGGGACCAGGCGTGGCAGACCGCGGAGCCACTCCCTGCGGGACATCCTCGACGCCATTTTCTACGTGCTGCGGACAGGCTGCGCCTGGCGGTATCTGCCCGCCAACTTCCCTCCCTGGCAGACCGCCTTCTACCACTTCCGGCGCTTTCGTCTCAAGGGCATCTGGTTCCGTGTGTATTGCGCCTTGCACGCTGCCGAGCGTGAGCGCGTGGGCCGGAATGCGGACCCGAGCGCTGCCATCCTGGATGCGCAAAGTGTGAAAACCGTTGAGGAGTCTGCCCGCATCAGCGGCTACGACGGCGGCAAACAGGTCAAAGGGCGCAAACGCCATCTCCTGGTCGATACTCTTGGGCTACCGATCGCCATCTCTGTCACCCCAGCCGACCTCTCTGACCCCGCCGGCGCGCGCAAGGTCCTGGCAGGCCTCGTGTTCCGCGCGCCGCGGCTCAAGAAGATTTGGGCCGACGCGGCCTACCGTGGCAAGGATTTGGCCAACTGGTGTCAGCAGCACGGCGGCTGGGATCTCGAGATCGTCAGACGGGAGCCCGGCACCCGAGGGTTCCAGGTGCAACCCCGCCGCTGGGTCGTTGAGCGTTGCTTCGCCTGGTTGTCCCGCAACCGGCGGCTGGCCAAAGACTACGAGCGGAAAGTGCAAACGAGCGAGACGCTCATCCAGTTGGCGGCCATCCGTTTGCTGCTACGCCGACTGGCTTGAGGTACCCTGGGCGCGGCAGTGTGTCCGCCCTTACTGACTCGTGGCAGGCGCGCTGTCGCCACTCTGCGCCACCGCTGCCATCAGTTGGCGACAGATGCCCAGGAGGTCGCTGTGCTCGTCGTTGGCGAGCAGAATGATGGCGGCATCGTGGTCAAGCAGGTGGAGGTTAATAGCCCGGAACCCCGCATTCGCCCCGTCATGAAAGCGTACCCGGTGCCCCTCCAGCACACCCATGAACCAGCCATACCCATAGTGGATGCCGGGCATCCCAGCCACCGCATCTGGCACGTGGGCGTGCGGGGCAAACATGGCCTGCAGTGAGGCGACGCTGAGCACTCCAGGGGCCGAGAGTGCCGCATTCCACCGCGCAAGGTCCCACGTGGTGGACCAGATGTCGCCCGCCCCCCTGCCCACGGTGTCGAGCTCGTAGGATCGCACCGTGTCTTCGCCCGCGTAGCCCCGCGCCTGCTGGTCTGGGTGTGGCGCCTGGTTCCCGGCGCCCGTTCCGGCCATGCCCAGCGGCTGGAAGATCCGCTGCTGGAGGAAGAGCGCATACGGCTCGCCTGCCACCTGCTCGACGACATGGGCTAACAGCACGTACGCCGGACTGCTGTACGCCCAGCCGTGGCCGGGCGGGAAATTGAGCGGGTGCGCCTGGAAAACAGGCAGCAAATGCTCCCAAGAGCAGGGCGCGAACAGACTCAGCTCGGGGAGGTCGTCCCAGTGCCCGATGCCCGAGGTGTGTGTCAGCAGGTGGTGCAAGGTAATCGGTGTCCACGCTGTGGGAGACCCAGGCACCCACGCCGAGAGGCGGTCCTGGACGGACAAGGCACCCCACTCTTGGAGTAGCAGGATGGCCGCCGCCGTGCATTGCTTGCTGATGGAGGCGATCTGAAAGGCCGTCTCGGGGGTGTTGGGTCGCCCGTCCGGACGGTCCGCGGCGCCGTAGCCTTGATCGACGAGCGTCTCGTCCGCGCGGCGCACCAGGACGGCTCCGTTCAATCGCCCCTGCCGACTCTGCTCAGTGAGATACGCCTCCAGTGTCATCGGGTCACTCCTTCAGGACGGAAGAGAGGCGCGAGCGCCATCCCGCTCCGACAGCGACAGCCCAGTGTTTTGTAGAGCGCACCCTGAGTCTAGCACAGGCCAACCAACGAGTTCCCACAGCGGGAGGCAGCGGCGGCGAGAAGTGAGTTCGGCAAGAGCGTTGGGCACCAACGGACAGCCGAGGCACCCGTGGCATAGCGTTACCGCCGGAGGCCATTGCAAAACACGCTCTACTATTACAGTTGCAGCTACGTAGATGTGGTGGCAAGGCGGCGTCGGGAGTGACATCGCCTCGCCCGGGCCTGGTGTCGCCGTCGCCAGTTGGACCATGCCAGCGTCTGCGCGATCGCGGCAGATGAGACGGTCTGGCCCAGCGCCCAGAGCACATGACGGATCTCGGGAACGGTCAGCGGCAAGAACTCGACGCGCAAATCGATCGGGCGCTGATACGTCCCCTTTTTGCGCTCCCCGTCGCAGGCGCATGCTGTGCTCGTAGAACCACGAGGTAGGCCAGCGCGAACATCGCCAGGGTCATATGGCGATACCAGCCGTCCCAACGCCGCACCTCATACTGGTCGAGTCCGACCTCGCCCTTGGCCAGTGCAAAGCTTTGTTCGATCCGCCACCGTTGCCCCGCCACCCGGACCAGCGTCCGCAGCGAGGTCCCCGTCGGCGCGAAGACGACGTAGTAAGCTACCTCGGCTGGATCGCTGCAACTGCGGCGCACCAGCACCCAATGCGCCCAGCGCCGTTCCTCGACACGCAGTTGCAGCCGCGCCAGCCGACACCGGGCCCAATCGTAGCGGCGCGGTCCCTTGGCGCCATCCCCAGCCGAGAGGCGCTGCCACTGGTCAGCGGGGATCTGGGCCGCGATGGTGTCGGCGCGTGGTTGCCCCCAGCGTCCATCCAGCACCGCCCATAACGGCTCGTCACTCTTGACCGCCAAGACGAAGGGCTGCTGTTGCTGCTCCAAGCAGACCCGCAGTCGCCGGTCGCCACCATAGATACTGTCGGGTCCCCGGTCACCCCCGCCGCGGGAACCCCCGCCTCCCGTGCCCGTGCGCGCATCCGCCGGGCCAGCTCTGGCGTGGTGGCGAACGTCACCGCTTCCGGCACGCCTGCCTCCCGGCGGCGTGCGGCGTCACTAGCCCACTCGCTGGGGAGAAGAGGTCCCGGTCGAGCGGCACATGTCCAGCGGGCGCGGCATAGGTCAGGAACACGCCGATCTGGCAGTTCTCAATGCGGCCAGCGGTTCCGCTCGCTGTACTGGCGCTTGACCCCCACCGACTTGGGTCCTTGTTTGAGAAAGCCGGTCTCGTCAATCACCAGCACGGCATGCGGGTTCTCCAGGTGTTCCAGCACATACCCGCGCAAGTCATCTCGCACCGCCTCCGCATCCCACTTGGCGCCCGCTAGCAGCCGCTGCATCCCGTAGGGATGTGCCTCACCGGCATGTTCGCCCAGTTGCCAGCCATTCTTGCGCTCGACTGGACGCAGCAGTCCCTCCAGATAGCGCCCCATTCGCTGGCGTTGTTCCGACCGAGCGAAGCGCGGCCCAATCCGCCGCTGCACCTCATCCAAGCCCGCCACCCAGGTGGCAACCTCCATTTGCGTCACACCCTGCTCGCCCATGACCTGACTCCTTTCGGCTTCAGGTCAACTCACGTCATATCGTCCAATTAATTGCCACTGTAATAGTAAGAACTGAATGGGCGAAAATGCGCATGTCTCGTCCTAGTGGCTGCCCCGCGACAGATACTGGTGAACCATCTGTATCGCGATCCCACCTTCCCCGACCGCCGAGGCCACTCGCTTGACCGAGCCATGACGCACATCAGCCACCGCGAACACGCCTGGCATACTGGTCTCAAGCAAGTAAGGAGACCGTTGCGGCGGCGCTCCTCCGCTAGAGTCCTCAACAGATATGAGATCCTGGCCGGTGAGAATGAAGCCCTGTTGATCACGTCGGATGCTCGCTGGTAACCATTCCGTGTGCGGCTGTGCGCCGATGAGGACGAACAATGCATGCGCCGGAACGCTCAGCGTCTCCCCCGAAGAGCTGTCCTGTATGACCAGACCCTCCAGCCGTTGATCGCCGTGACCACCGACGATCGTGGTGTGGGTGCGCACGTCAATGTGTCCTTCCCTGCGATCTGCTTCACCAGGTAATCGGACATGCTGGCGGCAAGCGCGTCGCCGCGCACGAGCATCGTCACGCGCTCCGCGTACTTTGCCAGATGAATAGCCGCCTGCCCCGCCGAGTTGCCACCGCCAGCAACGAAGACCCGCTGGCCACTCATCGCCTGCGCTTCAGTGGCGCCCCCATAGAAGACCCCTGCTCCAACAAGCGCCTCGAGACTGGCGACGCCCACCGCTGGTAGCTCGCCCCCATTGCCAGGACCACGGTGCGGCTTACGGTTTGTCTGCCGTCGGAAAGCGTGAGGACGCGGTCGGATCCTTTCATTTGCAGATCGGTTGCCTCCCGCATGATGCAGGTTTGAGCGCCAAACAGCCAGGCCTGGTCAAATGCCCGGTTGGTGAGTTCCGCCCCAGTTATCCCTTGCGGAAATCCCAGATAGTTGCGAATGAGCGAACTGGTACCGGCTTGCCTACCAATCGCTTCTCGTTCCACTACGAGCGTGCGCAAGCCTTCCGACGCGCCGTAGACCGCCGCGGACAGTCCAGCGGGTCCTGCGCCGACGATCGTGAGATCATAAAGACCTCCCTCGATACTGTCGTGTGCGCCAAGAAAACCGACCACAATCTCTTCTCTGGAGGGATCGGCGAGTGTCTTTCCATCACGCAGAATAACAACTGGAAACGGTCCATCTGGACGCCCAGCATGCTTTAGGAGCGCCTGTCCCTCGTCCGAATCTTTCTCGATGAACGTGAATGGGTGACCATTGCGCTCGAAGAGATCGCGCAGTTCATAGGAACGTTGCACCCAGGCGCTCTCCTACAATGGTGACCATCTCCCGCTGCCCGGGTCGTTGCCACTCTTGCAAGAGTTCAGTGATGAGTCGATGGAACCGTTCATCTGGCGAAGCAGTTGGCTTGGTGATGTAGCTGTCGCTCTGCCCGTGGGAGATGGCAGTCACAATCGGCTGAGACGCTGAGCGATCACCCCAGCGGACACTGTGCTTGAGGAGCAGCACGCGTTTCGCATATGGATGCAGTTTGTGCGCCTGCTCCAGGTAGTCAATGCCCGTCATCGCATCCATCTCAAGAGCGGCTAAGAGGATCGCTACCTGCACACCCACCGCCCGCAACTCATCCAGCCGCTGCAGCGCCGACGCTGCTGCGTGGTCAGCCAAGATGTCGTAGTCGGCGCCATAGCGCTTGAGCGGTTCGCGTTGGATCGTCTCCAGATCCTGCATATGGTCGTCAACAGCCATCAGAACCGGTTTCATCGCTGGGTTCGTCGCTGGGTTCGTCATCGCATAGCCCTCCGGTGCAGTGGCAGTGTGGCGGCAGTGTGGCGGCAGTGTGGTGGCAGTGCGCTCCGCTTCCGCCCGCACATGGTCTCGAGTCAGGAGAGCGCAGGGTCGAACGCTATAACGCTACGAAGGCGACGTGATCGCATGCGTCGCCTCTGCACGTCGTGTGTAGACTACCGTTCTTGTTGCCAGACCGACTGTATCGCGGTGATGACAAGATCGGGTCGATCCAGGTGAATATAGTGTCCACTGTGTTGAGCAACGATATGCCGACTGTTGGAAGAAAGCGATGCCAAATCCTGCTGTAACGCATCCCATGTGGCTGCTAACTGCTGTCCTTCCGCCAACCGATCTTGCGCATCGTCTTTTGACAGCACGATCAGCGGAAGCGTCCCATAGGACGGCCGCGTGAGCCGCGCAGCGCGCACCTGTGCGGCGCTCTCCTGCAAGGCCGCATATTCGTCATGTTCTGTGCTGTAATAGCGGGTTTGTGATGCTTGAGCCAGTAGGATTGGCTTGACAGCAGCTGGATAGGCGGCAAAGTCCTCTAAAGGAAAGAGACCCGAGTGTAGAGCCATGCGGCCCACGCCAAAATGGGCAGCGACGCTGAATACCTGAAGTTGTTTCACCACCGCACTGACGGCCTGGGAGGGGAAGTAGGCTGGATGTGTTCCAAACGAAGCAAACTGATGTTCGCTCGTGGCGTCGAGCAAGACCATCCCAACCACATCGGCAGGATAATGGTAGGCATACAAGCGCATGTTCAATCCGCCAAAGGAATGGCCAACCAGCACGTATGGGCCGTGTACCTGTGCATGCGTCAGCAGGAGATGCAGTTCTGTCACTATTTGTTGGCTGGTGCGCGGGGCGCCTGACGCGGTCTCACTCCAGCTGTAGCCTGCTCGATCATACGAGCATACGAGCAGACGCGCGTGAAGTGCGTCACAGCTGGTTGGATCTTGCTCCAATCAAGAGAAGTCCCTCCCAATCCAGCGTCGAGGATCACCGTTGGGCTACCTGTGCCGGTACAGTTGATGTGGAGCTTGTAGCCCCCAACATCCACGAGCTTGCCTGGCGCAGGGTTGCGAGCAGCGTCAACCGCACTCGCAATGGCCTGAAAGGACAGCCCATACAACAGCCCGTTCAGCAGAAGTCCCGCAAGGAACAGACTGCCTATGACCAGCAGGCGCAAGAGACGCTGTTTGATCGTCCGACGTGGGCGTACAAACAGGGGGGAAAGTCATCCCTACGGTCGCTTGTCTGAGTCATCGTCGTGTGTCCCTTTCGCGAGAAGAGCATGAGAGGGTTGAGCATACGGTGTTCTTCTAGCCTCTAACGTTCAGGGCTAGTTTTCAAGCAAAAACAGGAGATCTAGAAAACGACAACGCTTTGAATCACGGCCGGTCAATCACGTCAACCAGCCCGCCGCGACTCCTGGCCAGGGGCCTTGAGACCCTGTTCGGATCCCCATCCGCGAGATGTCGCCTGCATCGCAGCCATTGGAGGAGATGACTACTGAGCAGCCGCCGCTGGGGCAAGTGACCTGTTCACTCCGGCATCTCGTGCATCGCTGGCGAGGATCGGAGAGGGCCTAAAGCCTTTGACGACCAGCCAGACGCCCAGCGAAAACTCCCAGAGCGCGATCGGGAGTGCGACGAGCGCCGCCTGCGCGGACATCTGTCCCCAGAGGCCGAACAAAATGGCGATGAAGGACGCGACGAGCAGGACCGCTCCGATAAATCCCAGTAGGGGAAGTACCCGCGGCACCAGACGCGACTGGTACAACAGGGAGCCTAGCAATAGGGCGTTAACGGCCGGAATGAAGCTCTGTCCGATGAGGAACGTCCGGTTATACAGAGTGACTAGCGCCTGGCCAGTGACCAACGCATCTGCTCCGGCGCCGGCCTGTCGCAAGGTCACGACCGACAGGAGGCACGCGACGCCAGCGAAGATGGTGGCCGCTTCCAGGGTTCGCGAGCCGACAAAGCCCAGTGCGACCCCTTCGTTCTGCCGCTTGACTACGGGGTACAGCACGACGGCGGTGCCGATGCCGGCGAGGGCCACGATCATCTCCAGGATGCCGCCGACGATGGCGGCAGTGTCCGGGCCAGGGCCGACGATGAAATTCGGACTCTTCACCGCAGTGTAGAGAAACAGGGTTGGGATCGAGACAAAGGTGAGCAGGTAGAGCACGCCTGCAACGAGCGCAGTCTTTCTCAGTGAGGTCATGGGAGTTCGTTTCGTTGCGGTGGTGCGAACGGCGGTTGTCATGTCAGTTTCCTTTCGTGCATCGCTGAGTGCCTATCGAGGCTCGATGGTGGACCCATCGGCTGATGAACAGGATCATGTCGTTGCCTATTAGGGGCGACCTCCGCTTCTCCTTCTGCAATGGCCTTGCCACAGAGCGCATCATGGTTGCTGATTTCTGAAGGTTGGCGCTCCGCACCCGGCGGTAACCCTTTTCCTGGCCGCCAGTGCATAGAGGCGATTATGCCGCGGCGGGAATGCGCTCGTCTGGCTTAGCGGGATTCACGGTCCTCTCCTGGGAAAGAGTGGGGTCGAGTCGGCCGAATTCAACGTGTACAGCAGGCAATGTAGCCATGGTTTAGACCTCCCTCCTGGCATTTCGTTATGCGGTAGGGATCACGGGATCGCAACTGTCACAGGTGTCATGCCGACCAGATCGGCACTGACCTGCCAAAGCCTGGCTGTCATGTCGGTGTCGTAGGCGACCTTGTTGGCGGTCTTGGGCTTGCGGTTGGCGAAGAACTGGCCGGTGACGCCGTCCATGTCGGGTGACGAGGCCAGATAGATCGACGTCTGGGCGCCCTGCGCCGGGGTCTTCAGCAGCGGGAGGGCCACGCGGCTGATGACGGCGAAGAACCAGGCCTGGTCTTCAGCGCCGAAGTTGCTGCGCACGACGCCGGGGTGCAGACAGGTGGCCGTGACGCCAGTGCCTTCGAGGCGGCGGGCCAGCTCGTTGGTGAACATGACAGTGGCGAGCTTGGACTGGCTGTAGGCGCGCTGTCCGGAGTAGTTGCGCGTGCCTTGCAGGTCGTCGAAGTCGATCCGGCCCGTCGCCTGAACACCGGAGGAGACGGTGACGACCCGTGCGGGAGCGCTGGCTGTGAGCCGATCCAAAAGCAGGTTTGTGAGCAGGAACGGGGCGAGGTAGTTGAGGGCAAACGTGCGCTCCAGGCCGTCGGCGGTCGGGTGCCGGTGTGCCCAGAACCCGCCGACGTTGTTGACCAGCACCTCTAGCTGCGGGTAGGCATCGAGGACAGCGATGGCGAGCCGTCGTACCTCGGCCTGGGAGGTCGTGTCGGCGGCAAATGCGTCGACCGCCAGGTTTCCAGAAGCGATACGGATGTCGTCCGCGGCCTGTTCGGCGCGTGCGCGGTCGCGACCCGTGATGCCGACCCGGGCGCCGAGCGAGGCGAGCCCGATTGCGGTGGCCTTGCCGATCCCCTCGGTACCACCAGTGATCAGGACAACCTTGTCGGCCATGGGGAGTGCCATCTGTTGCATGTCATTCATCACGTTTGCCTCCCCTTGTGTGAAGTACGGACCTGAGCACAGCGGCCCATCGACGCCGGGTCGTGCTGGACCAGCGGAAGTTTAGACGGTGATGACGACTGTTCCGCGTGCATGTCCTGCTCCGACATGACCGATCGCCTCGGCGGTCTCACTCAGTGGGTATGTCCCGTCGATGACCGGTGTGACCTTCCCGGCTTCGACGAATCCCTTGAGGATGATTAGATCCGCTCGGTTCGTAAATTTGATGGATGGACCTAGCTGCTGGCGCACGAACCGCGACACTGCAGCTACTTTGATGACGCTCCCCATTGAGCCAACCCAACGACCGTCCGAGTGTCCTCCACCGTTGGACTGCAGCTTCCCGTTGGGGGTGAGGGCGCGCCTGGTATCTGACAACGAATGGTTCGCCACGTTGTCGAGGATGAAATCGTAGCGCTGCCCACCCTGGGTGAAGTCCTCCTGAGTGTAATCAATGACATGGTCAGCGCCGATGGAGCGGACCATATCCACGTTCGCCGTGCCGCATACGCCGGTCACTTCGGCGCCGAACGCTTTGGCGAGCTCCACAGCAAACGTCCCGACGCCTCCCGACGCACCATTGATCAAGACCTTCTGACCTGGCTGGACCTTCCCTTGATCGCGAAGAAGCTGGAGGGCGGTGGACGCAGACACCCCGACGGCTGCGGCTTGCTCGAACGTGAGGTTGGCTGGCTTCGGCACGAAGTGGTCCGCTCCAGCACACGCATACTCGGCAAATGCGCCCGTGCACCAGCCGAAGACCTCATCGCCTGGTCGGAGCTCCATCACATTCTTGCCAACCGACTCGACCGTCCCTGCGATATCCGTTCCTGGAACACAGTTCTTTGGCGTACGCAGCCCGGATGCCAGGCGGAGGACGTACGGAACGCCTCGCACGAGGATCCAGTCACCGACATGGACGGAAGCCGCGCGGTTGCGAACCAGCACCTCGTCATCCTTGACCACCGGCTTGGCGGTGTCCTGGAGCGCCAGGACTGCCTGGGGTACGCCGTACCTGTGTTGGACGATTGCCTTCATCGTGTCAGCCCCCCTTGCCAGAGCACTGTCGTCCTTGATGCGGTTTGGGGTTACGATCTTCTTGGCCATGAAAGCCCCCTCGGTCTCACCACGCCGAGCATGGCGCGGTCGATGTGTGACGCAGATCCGGCGTCCTTGGCTCCTCGCGACACCAAAAAACCGACACACGCCTTGACAGGCGTGGTCGGTTTCACCAGTTGCTCCCCGCGCTCTGCAGGTGGCCAGACGACGACCGGCGTCACACGGAGGGGCGTTTCCCGCGGGCGACGCGCCATCCCTGGGGCGTCGAGCCGTGCGTAGAGCGGCGGATCGAGGCATCCACGGAGCGAGTTGATGCTCACTTCGTCATAGTGTATCATGTAATTAGCCTGCCGTCAAGTAAATTATTACGCCGCCCCTAAACACAAAGGAGCGCCAATCATGGCCCGCCGCGCCACCACCGTCAGCCGCGCTCGCATTCAGGATGTGGCGCTCACCCTGTTCGCGACGCGGGGCTACGCCCTTACCTCGCTGCAAGAGATCGCCACGGCGCTCGATGTGACCAAAGCCGCCCTCTACTTCTACTTCCCTGCCAAAGTCCAGCTCTTGACCAGTCTGGCGGACCCGCTGCTCGACGGGGTCCACGCGCTGCTGGACGCCTACACCGACGGTCCGCTCGCTACCTCCGTCCGCCACGAAGTCGTCTGCGCGTTGACTGACCTGCTGCTGTCCCACCGCTCCGTCGTAGCCTGGCTGGCACGCGATCTCACGGCCTTGGCGCAGCCCGAGATCGGCGACCGCCTCGCGGCCCTCGCGGCGCACCTGCAGCGCCTACTGGCCGGGGCCGACTCAAGCCTGGCGGGGCAGGTGCGGGTGGCGGCGGCTATAGGAGCCCTCATGGGTCCCCTAGTGGCCCTCGATGCCCTCGATACGCAGGCTCTCCGCGCCCTGCGCGACACATTCGTCGTCGCCGCACTGGCTCCGCTCAACGCAAAGTAGGAGAGAGTAAGGGGACGTGAGGGTTACCCCACTCGCGCGGCAACGGCCTGGAACGGTGCGGCTAGGCCGTATCGCATCGTGTGTCCGCGATGTTCATCCCACTCCATCGCTCTAGATTCAATTGAGCTGTCACTCGGCTTTGCTGACGCTGGCTCGTTGGGTGCGTGGTTGCAGCTTGCGTTGCAGCCGCTCCGCCAGTTTCGCCGGCTCAGACCGTTCGATGGTGATCATCCGCGCGCCGAGGAAACGCGCCAGATCGCGTAGCGCGCCCGCGATGCCATTCACCAGCGCGGCATCAACCGCAACGCCGGGTTCCAGGAAGACCGCGCGCGCGATGAGTGTGCCAGTGTCTCGGTCCATCTTCGGGTCGAGCCGCCCCACCAGCCGTCCCTGATGCAGAATTGCCAGCGAGTAGTAGCCATAACGCCGCTTCGCCGGAACGACATACGCCTCGAAGACGACTTCGTAGCCAAATAGCGTGCGGGTGCGGGCGCGGTCCCAGATCAGGCTGTCGAACGGCGAGAGCAGGACGGTGCGTTCCGGGCGCAGGCCAGCGCGCAGGCGCTCCAGGTCAGGCAGCCGATCATGCGCGAGGTAGACTGGCTCAGCGATTCCCTCAACCGCAACGTGCACCGCATTGCCTGATGCCACCAGCGCATCCAGCAGGTGTTGCGCGCGGGTTCGTCCGCCTTTGGTCACGCTGCGCGGCCAGACCATACGGAAGTAGTCGAACAACCACGACGGCGTCACAATGCCCATCGCCTGGAGCGTGCGCTGCGTGAGCGTCGCCAGCCGTTCGTCCTGCGGCTTGTGGTGACCATTCAGGGCGTCGCCGCTGAGTTCCAGTTCCACGCGCTCGCGCAGATCATAGACCTTCTGGCCACCGCGCCGACTGTGGACCATCAACTCGCCGAGCGTCCAGAGCACTTCGAGTGCGACGCGAGTCTCTTTCAGGCCATACCAGTCCCACGCCTGGGCGCGGCGGCCATCATTGGGGCGCTCGAAGTCGGCCGAGGCCAGCGGCCCGCGCTCGCGGATCGCCCCTATCGTCGTCGCCACGATCTCGGGATGCTTCTCTGCCCAGTCGCGATAGTCGTCGTAGAGGAGCCGCTCGGCGTCTACCGTCATCGCCCGGTACATAGGATAGTCGGACATCGGCAGAATCGAGGCGGCATGGCACCAGTATTCGAAGATGGCGCGCTCGGGATGGAGCAGCTTATCGAAGAGCGCCTCATCATAGGCGCCAAGGCGGCTCCACAGTACCAGATATTGCGAGCGCCGCACCACATTGATGGTATCGATCTGCACGACGCCCAGCCGTTCGATCATGGCCAGCACATCCGCGCGTGTCGGGCGAGCGGGCGGTGGATCGAGCAGCCCCTGCGCCGCCAGCATCAGCGCGCGTGCCTCTTCGATGCTCAGTTGCATTGGCTCGGCCAGCTCGTACGGTACCGCCGATGACGCCTCTATCTTCACCTTCCGCTGTGCCATGTGGCAGCTCCATCGACGATAATATCGAACAAATGTCTGCGTTCGCGCCAGTATATCATAGCGTGACCCCCTGTAGGCACTGGATTTCCCAGGTACTGGCTTTCCATAGAACCGGGGCGATTGCCCTATCGTTGCGATCATCCCTGTGATGGCGGGTGGTCACTTCGCGAACGGCTGCGGCGCGTCGAGCACTTGATTGACAACCTGCGTCAGTCTGGTGAAGGTGAGATCACGATTGTTCGCGTAATAACTGGGCCAGAAACGTCGCGCGCTGCCGCTCGACATCTCCTCCTTTTCCTCAGGGGTAAGCGTGACGAGCTGAGTGTAGAGGTCAACGATGCCCTCCAGGCCACGGTTGATCTGCTCGACCGCTGTCAATTCAGCCGCGGTGAACCCTGGGAATGTGATCGCTTCGAGACGTTGCCAGCGCGCGAGGCTCCAGTGTGGGAGCGGATAGCCCAGCAGGCCATTCTCCGCCATCGCAGTCAGGTGTTCCTTCAGGTCGGTGTGGGCCTCCGCATCCAGGGCGTTGATCGCGCGCCAGTAGGTTTCGAGCGCGGCGCGATTGCTATTGACCTCCGCTGCCAGCAGGCTACGCGCGCTGAGGTAGATGCGGCGGTTGTTCTGATCCTCGCGCCGCTGTTCTAAATACTGTGATAACAGCGCCACAACAACGCCTGGAATTGACGCGATGAATATGGATAGAATGAGCACGCCCAGATTCACGTTGGTTAGATCCGGCATATTCCCTCCCCATCGAATGGCCGTTTGCGTGAGCCGCAGTGGCGACCCATTGCGCACGTGCAAGGCAGTCGGCTTGCCGGGATATTCTAACATGCCGGGCGGCTGCTGGTAGACGGATGTGCCTTGCATGCGTTATAACGGCTGTATAGCCCCGAAGATGACTGGCGCTCGTCGTTTTGCGCGCTGAGTCGTACCAGGCCGTTGAAAGCGACTTCGGCCTTCGACGCAGGCGAGCAACATGGCGAGCGATAAGTGGACAGGGTCGTCGAATGCCCCGCCCGGAGGAAACGCCATGAAAACACCGCTGACCCCGCTCGAGTTCATGCGCCGCAGCCGTCGCCTCTACCCCAACCAGGAGGCCGTCGTTGACGGCGATCTTCGTCTCACCTACACCCAGTTCTTCGACCGCTGCGACCGCTGGGCGGCGGCGCTGGCCGCGCTGGGAGTTGGCAAGGGCGACCGCGTCGCATATATCGCCCCCAACACACACGCGCAGCTCGAATCGTTCTATTCCGTGCCGCAGCTTGGCGCGGTGCTGGTGCCTATCAACTATCGCCTGATCGCCGACGACTTCGTCTATATCATCAATCACTCCGGCGCGAAAGTGGTCTGCGTCCACGAGGACTATCTGGATGCCGTGGATGGTATCCGCGACCAGTTGCCCAATGTCGAGCGCTACATCGCGCTGGAGGGTATGCGGCCCAACTGGCAGCAATACGAGCAGTTGCTGGAGTCCGCGCCCGCCGACTTCGCGCGTCCAGACATCGGTGAAGACGATCTTCTCACGATCAACTACACCAGCGGCACGACCTCGCGCCCCAAAGGCGTCATGATTACCCATCGCAATGCTTATATCAATACCGTCGGTACGCTGGTCCACATCCATATGACCCCAGACGACTCCTATCTCTGGACACTGCCGATGTTCCACGCCAACGGCTGGACCTACGTCTGGACCGTCACTGCCGCCGGAGCCAAACACGTCTGTCTGCGCAAGGTGGACCCTGCCACCATCTTTGAACTGATTCGCCAGGAGCATGTGACGATGCTCTGCGCTGCGCCAACGGTGCTGATTGCTATCGCGGGTAGCCCAGAGGAGCTTCGCAGCAACGCGCCGACGGGTGTGCAGGTGGTGACGGCGGGCGCGCCCCCGGCGGCAGCCACCATCGAGCGCGTGGAGGGTGAGCTGGGCTGGACGATCACGCAGGTCTATGGCCTGACCGAGACGGCGCCGTTCATCACCATCTGCGAGCCACGCATGCTTCACGCCTCCTATACGCCGGAGGAACGGGCGACCATCAAGGCGCGCCAGGGCGTCGAGTTGATAACGTCGGGCGAGCTGCTGGTGGTGGACGACAATGGCAACGAGGTGCCGCACGATGGCGTGACGATTGGTGAGATCGTGGCGCGCGGCAACGTCGTTATGGAGGGCTATTACAACGACCCCGAGGCGACGGCAAAGGCCTTCGCGGGCGGCTACTTCCACTCAGGCGACGCTGCGGTGGTCCACCCGGACGGCTATGTCGAGATTCGCGACCGCATCAAGGACGTGATTATCAGCGGCGGCGAGAATATCTCCTCCATCGAGATCGAGGGTGTGCTGCTGCGGCATCCCGCCGTGCAGGAGGTGGCGGTAGTAGGCATGCCCGACGCGCAGTGGGGCGAGTCGCCGCATGCGTTCGTCGTGCTCAAGCCGGGCGCGACCGCGACCGACGAGGAGCTACGCCAGTTCGTGCGCGACCGCATGGCGCACTTCAAGACGCCACGTGCCGTCCACTTCGTCACCGAACTGCCGAAGACGGCGACCGGCAAGATACAGAAGTTCGTCCTGCGTGGCAGCAAAGCGGCGATTGCCCAGCAGTGACCTCACCCCAACTCCCGCCCTTTGTGGAGAGGGGTCAGTAGATACTATCTGTGGAGACCGCGATGGATGATGGCGACGAACGTGGCGGCACACGGGACAATTCACCGGATCATGATGCATCTTACGAAGGGATGATCATCGAAGGATTGCGCCCGCCGCTCACTCTTGAGCAGTGTAGACGCCGGGTAGCCGTCGTCGCCATCGTGCTTATCGGCGCTCTGGCGATCCTGCTCTGGCCAGTTGTCTCATATCAAACGTTCTTCTCCGCGTTTCGACCCGCCCCGGCGGCCACCGTGGCAGGAGGCGGCTTCACGTCGCGCTCGCAGTTTCAGAGCGGCATCACTATCGTGAGTGGTACATCGTCGGGCGCATCAGGTACACCCGCTACCATATGCCCGGTGACACCACTCGTTACATCGAATGGCTGGAATGAGATGCACGCCGATACCATCGGCAATGGCGATGTCTGGGCGCTGCTGTTGTTGGGGCCAACGAGTTCCGCGAACAGCGCCACGCTCATTGTCTGGCGGGCAACTGCCTCAGGAGCGTTCCGGGTCTACGCCAGTGGGCCTGGCGATGCGCGACTGCTGCCCGTCAGTGGTCCCGACCCGCATCCAGGGGGCTCCAACTGGCAGCGTCCTGGCGACGAGTGGCAGACGAACTTTATCTTCCCAACACCGGGCTGCTGGCAGCTACAGGTCACTCGCGGCAATGATCTGCATGCGAGTATCTGGCTGAATGTCGACGCATGATTCGCGGTCATTACAGCCCCCGCAGCCAGGTTGTCATATCGTCAGGACAGCGCCATCCAGCAGCATCAGCCTTTTTCCATCGGGAGACCAGCGGAGTGCGCCGAGAATGCCGCTGAAGGTGGACGGCTGCGGCGGCTCGCTCACCGATTTGAGCAGCCGACCCGTGGCGCAGTCGTAGATGTTCACCTTCTGGTCATTCTTGAGGTTGAATGTTGCCACCTGTTTGCCATCAGGCCGCCAGGCAATATAAGTAATCGGCTGAGCGGCTGTATTTGTGGGAATGCTCTGAAGAATCTTCAGGAAGGCCTGGTCTCGTGTCAGCACAATTGGCAGCTCGTCGTGATTGGCTGGCTGTGGTTGCATCTGCCCCGCGAGGTGCGGCGTTACCAGCGTCTGCATCGCGATAGGCGCCATCACGAATCGGCCATCGGGTGATACCGCCGCGAAATTCGTCTGAAAGAAGACATGCGCGTCGCCATTGGTTCCGGGGTTGCGGGCGTCTGTTGGCGAGAGGCCCGTCAGCCAACCCGCCTGCCACAATGCGAACGAAGGATCGCCCTGTGGATTGCCAATGAGCGTTGTGGCCAGATTACTGGGGTCTATCCCCTGCTCCGCCCACGCGTACTGATAGGCCAGCGGAAGGGCGTTCTCGTAGAAATATTGCGTCGCGCTGGCGATCATACGACTATGGCCCGTAGCCAGATCCCAGACGACACTGATTCCCGGTATAGGGTACGACGTTCCATAGCGATTGAGGATCTCCTCGAACTGCACATTGGGGTGTGCATTCGCGTTGCTGGGGTCAATCACGATGATGCCGAACTGTGTGGTCGTCTGGCCGCTGCCAGTGCGCGGTGGCAAGGAGAACGTGACGGCAACCTGCTTCTCACCGTTTAGCCAGACGACCTGCCCCAAAGTGATATGGTCAGTATCGGCGGCGTGAGCCAGCCCCTTTTCAGCAGGCTCAAGCAACGTATCGAGCGCGATCTGACGGATTCGCCGTTGGCCTGTGCCGTTGTAAATGTCCAGCACGCCCGAAAGGCGCTCCATCGTCTCGCCGCAGTTTCCGGTATAACCTAGCACCGCCAGACTATTGCCCGATGGCGACCATTGCGCATCATGCAGACAGGTGGCTATCGGGCCAGGCGGTGGCGGAAACGCCCGATTCCACGCGCTCCCCGCCAAAGACGCGAGGCTCTGCCCGAAGAGCACCGCTACCAGCGCAAGCGTCAGCGTGATGCCGCCGACGCGCCACACCTTCTGGCGCGTGGTGAGCGGTTGCTCCGTGAGGCCGCCCGCGCGCCAGAGCCGTGCCCATAGGTGTCGCTGGCCAGCATGCGCCATCGTCTCAACTGTGAGTTGGGTGTCGTCGGATTGGTTCGTCTCTCGGTCTGCACCGGATGATTGGAAGTCTGCCATCGCGATACCTGTCGAAAAGCGCGCTACCATATGCCGCCGTATGAGGAGGAGCCACGCCGTAGGATATTTCTGCACTCATTGTGCCAGTTGGGATGTGATTCGGCAAGCGCGGCGAAACACTTTGCGGGAGTCGCTCTGTCTATAGGACTGAGTTGCGCAACCGACGACCTGCGAAGAGGAGTAGTGCATGGAGATGGAGAAGGAGTACGAGCGATTCTCGTTGTTAGTCGCGCCGCATACCGGTGCGATGGCGCGTGTCGCCGCTGCTCTCGTGGGGCTGGCCGACGCCGAGGATGCCGCGCAGGAAGCGCTGTTACGTGCGTGGCGACACTTTCCCGCACTGCGCGATTTCGGCGCGATGCACACCTGGCTGCTGCGTATCACCGTCAATGTCTGCCGGAACTGGCAATCGGGGCGCTTCGGTACGGCCCGCCGCCGAAATGGGCCGCTCGATGACGCCATTCATGGCGATTTGTCCGCGCACGACGAAGGTAATGGGCTGGCAAGCGCAGATGCGCTGGATCTGCGGCAGGCGATTGCACGGTTACCGATAGACCTCCGGCGAGTGGTTGCGCTCCGCTTCTATGCGGGTATGGACTCGACGACACTTGGCGCAGTGCTCGAACTGCCAGCGGCGACGGTGCGGACACGGCTTCGGCGGGCGCTCGAATTGCTCCGCCAGGATTTGATCACGCCGGAGCAGGATGGCTCTTCATCTTACCCCCCTGAGGAGATAACACATGGATAATGTGAATCATAATTTGCCGGATTCGGAGGCGACATACGAGACGCACGAATTGAATGAGCTGTCCACCGAGCTTCAACCGCTCTATCGGCGGCTTACCGACGATGGCGCTTCCTGGCAGGCTGCTTCGGCGGAAAAGCTTACCGCGTTGACGCAGAAATTGGTTGCCAGCGCCGAACGGATGGTAACGGCCACGCGCGAAGCCGCATCGGACGTGGAGACGGTTGCACCTATCCCGCAGGTGTCGTACCAGGCGTCGCCGACATCTCAGCGTCCACTGCGCAGGCGCGAGTGGATTGTGGGCGCGTTCGCCGCTGTTGCCGTGGTCGTGTTGCTGGCGATTGTCTTGCAAGCCGGGCTGGCAGGCCGTGGCCAGAATCCTTTAGGACAGGCGCAGCCAACGCCAACGATGCTTCGTGGAGCCTGGCAAACTCTTGACAAACTGACAGTGAAACATCAGGCGGGAATGACTATGGCCTCCGCCGTTGCTCCCAGCAACATCCAGGTGGCTTACACACTGAGCTATTCAGACGATAGCAAGGCTGGAGAGAACAGTAGCCTGCTCCGTACCATGGACGGGGGTAACATGTGGAAAACCCTTCCAGTGGCAGTTCTTCCCGCCGGTAGTCTATCTGCCATGCTGGGCGTCAGTCCCCTCGATGCCAGAACACTATTTCTGACCTTCTGGGATCAATCGACCGCCTGCGCAGAACATTTATCCAATCTATACCCAAACGCTGGATGCGCACACAACTATGTCAGCACTAATAGCGGCGATAGCTGGCAACAACTGGCGCTTCCGATATCAGCCGCTTTGAATCCTGGTTTCGGGTCTCTCGAGCTAAAGGCACAGGGTGGCTTGCTCTACGCCTACGACTACTGCGGCCCCGACTCCTGTACACACCTGCTCAAAAGCGCAAATGGCGGTCTCGCCTGGCAAGTTGCCGATGGTGGCGTTGCGGTTCATGGAGCGAACCTGTGCGAGTTTACCCTGGCTCCTGACGGAACGACGATCTATGAAGTGACGTCGAAGACGAGTTGTGGGCAGATAACCGACCATGAGTACTCCATCTGGAGTAGCGACGACGCGGGCGCACACTGGAAGCTCGTTGGGCCGCTGCTGCCCAAGCCGATACCTGACCCATCCATTGGCACGTTTGGAGTGCCAGGCTCGTCTGGCTGGCCGCTCCTGGCGGCTCCTGGTACATCGCACGCAAAGACGCTGTACCTGAACCAACCGTATATCACTGGCGCTGCGCACGATGTCAGCTACTACCACAGCGAAGATGGCGGCGCGACCTGGCAACTGACTCCTGCGCTCTCTGGCGCCCTGACTGCTGGTGGCTTAGATATATCTGGGGCAGGATCAGGATCAGGATCAGTACCGCTTGGAATTGGTACAGTCACTGTCTTGAGTGATGGGTCGATCATCTTTTTCGCTCAGCCAGACATTACCGATACGCCGTACCTCTGGAAGCCAGGTACAAGTGCGTGGCAACACCTGCAACCGTACCCCGGCCAGGATCCTGATGGCCACTCCGCAACCGATATCAAGCAAATTATTGTGACCCCTGGCGCGAATGGCCATGATACAGTCACACTGGTAGTCCGTCCCTACAGCAGTGATGATTCCATTGCCTCAATTGTCGTCCGCTATCAGTTCTAGCTGATACTGCGAAGTAAAAGCTGCCCTTGCTCATGCGTGAACAGGGGCAGCTTTTTCGTCGTTATGGCAGATACTCGTACGCAGGCAGGGTCAGGAAATCTACGAACTCGTCGGCGGTGGTGATCTGGTCGAAGATGACGCTCGCCTGCGTGAATGCCCGCTGAGCGTAGTCTTCCGCGCCGAGCGTCTGCTCGATACGCGCAAGCTCCTCGCCCATGATCGCGTGGAACAGCTCGGCCGTCACCTTGCGCCCGTCGTCCAGCACGCCGCGCGGATGGCGAATCCACTGCCAGACCTGCGCGCGCGAGATTTCGGCGGTGGCGGCGTCTTCCATCAGGTTGTAGAGCGGCACGCAGCCCAGGCCGCGCAGCCAGGCCTCCAGATACTGGATGCCGACGCTGATGTTCGTGCGCAGGCCCGCTTCGGTGATCGTGCCGTCCGGCACGACCAGCAGGTCCGCCGCCGTGACCTGCACGTCCTCGCGCTGCCGCTCGATCTGGTTCGGCTGCGGCATGACACGGTCGAAGATTTCGGTCGCGACGGGCACCAAGCCCGGGATGCGCCACCCAGGTGCCGTCGTGGCCGTCGGTCGCCTCGCGCTCTTTGTCGGCGCGCACCTGCGCCAGCGCCGCCTCGTTCACCGCTGGGTCGGTCTTGACCGGGATGAAGCGCCGCCATGCCGCCCATCGCGTGCGCGCCGCGCCGGTGGCAGGTCTGGATACAGAGCAGCGAATACGCGCGCATGAAGGGCGTCGTCATCGTCACCTGGGCGCGGTCGGGCAGGATGAACGCCGCGATCGTTGCGCAGCTTCTTGATGGAGCTGAAGATGTAGTCCCAGCGGCCGCAGTTCAGCCCGGCGGAGTGGTCGCGCAGCTCGTAGAGAATTTCGTCCATCTCGAAGGCGGCGGGCATCGTCTCGATCAGCACGGTCGCCTTGATCGAGCCTGCCGGGATGTCGAGCGTCCGCTCCGTCAGCGCGAAGACGTCGTTCCAGAGCCGCGCCTCGAGATGGCTCTCCAGCTTCGGCAGATAGAAGTAGGGGCCGGTGCCGCGCGCGAGCAATTCGGCGGCGTTGTGGAAGAAATACAGCCCGAAGTCGAAGAGGCTGCCGGAGATTGGCTGGCCATCCGCAAGCACGTGCTTTTCGGGCAGATGCCAGCCGCGCGGGCGCACGAACAGCACCGCGACCTGCTCGTTCAGCCGGTACTGCTTTGCCCTCCGGGCTGCTAAAGCTGATGGTGCGGCGGATGGCGTCGCGCAGGTTGATCTGGCCCTCGATCAGGTTCGCCCAGGTCGGCGCGTTGGCGTCCTCGAAGTCGGCCATGAAGACTTTCGCGCCGGAGTTGAGCGCGTTGATGACCATCTTGCGGTCCACCGGGCCGGTGATCTCCACGCGGCGATCCTGCAGGTCCGCCGGAATCGGCGCGATGGTCCAGTCGCTTGAGCGCATTTCGGCGGTCTCGGGCAGGAAGTCGGGCAACCGCCCTTCATCAAACGCCTCTTGCCGCTCGGCGCGCCGTTCGAGCAGCGCAAGGCGGCGGGCGTTGAACGCGCGGTTGAGCTTGCCGACAAAGGCCATCGCCTCAGGGGTGAGGATCTCGTCGTAGCCTTGCGCCATCGGGCCAGTGACCTGAATGCCATCGGTAAATGTGGATGTGTGAGCAGCCGTCATCAATTATTCGGCCAGGAAACCCTTGCATTCATGCATGGGGAGGATGGCCGTCTCCTTTCTGTTGTGCTGTGCTAAAGCTACCATGCATGACGTGGGTAGCTTCGCCAGGGCGGTGACGCCAGACGCATAGGTCGTAAGGCCGGAGGAATAGTGGATGCGTTGTCGGCGGAGACGGGCCGTCTGCTCCACTCAGTGAGTTAACCAGCCTCCCGTTGAAAATCGGGTAGGGATGCACGGGAAGTAGTGCTCCTGATGGCGTCACGGTGATCCTCCGTAGATCGCAAGCCCTCGCTTTAGCGATGGGGTAGTTGACGGGTGTCCATCCTTCGCAACATGACAATAGCCCGCGCATCGCCAGGGAGACGCGGGCTGCCGAGGCGAATTTGCACTGCAATTAATGATGCGCGAACTGTGCCAGCTCTGTCGAGCCGGTGAGCGCGGTCGTCGAGGACTGCCCGCTCGCGATGACCTGCGCCACCTCGTCGAAGTAGCCCGTGCCGACCTCGCGCTGGTGGCGTGTCGCGCTATAGCCCTGCGCCTCGGCGGCGAACTCGGCCTGCTGCAGGTCGGAGTAGGCCGCCATGCCGCGATCCCTGTAGCCGCTCGCCAGCTCGAACATGCTGTGGTTGAGCGCGTGGAAGCCCGCCAGCGTGACAAACTGGAACTTGTAGCCCATCGCTCCAAGCTCGCGCTGGAAGGATGCGATGGTGGCCTCATCCAGCTTCTTCTTCCAGTTGAACGATGGCGAGCAGTTATACGCCAGCAGCTTGCCCGGGAACTTCGCGTGAATGGCATGGGCGAAGCGGCGCGCCTCCTCGACATTCGGCTCTGCCGTCTCGCACCAGATCAGATCGGCATAGGGAGCATAGGCCAGGCCACGGGCAATCGCCGCGTCCAGCCCGCCACGCATGCGGTAGAAGCCCTCCGGCGTGCGCTCGCCGGTCAGGAACTCATGGTCGCGCTCGTCGATGTCGCTCATGATCAGATGCGCGCCATTGGCGTCGGTGCGTGCCACCACCAGCGTCGGCACACCCATCACGTCGGCTGCCAGCCGCGCGGCGACGAGGTTGCGGACGGCGTTCTGGGTGGGGATCAGCACCTTGCCGCCCATGTGGCCGCACTTCTTCTCGGAGGCAAGCTGGTCCTCGAAGTGAACGCCTGCCGCGCCCGCCTCGATCATCGCCTTCATCAACTCAAAGCAGTTGAGCGGGCCGCCGAAGCCAGCCTCGGCGTCGGCGACGATGGGCGCGAACCAGTAGGTATCGTCGTTGCCCTCGGCGTGATGAATCTGGTCGGCGCGCTGCAGCGCCTGGTTGATCTTGCGAACGACCTGGGGAACACTATTGACGGGATAGAGGCTCTGATCGGGATACATCTGCCCCGCCAGATTCGCGTCCGCCGCGACCTGCCAGCCGCTCAGGTAAATCGCTTTGAGTCCCGCCTTCACCTGTTGCATCGCCTGATTTCCGGTCAACGCGCCCAGCGCGGCGATATACCGTTCGGAGTGGAGGAGCGTCCAGAGGCGGTCTGCACCCATACGGGCGAGGGTATATTCGATGGTGACGGAGCCGCGCAATCGTACAACGTCATCCGCGGTATAAGGCCGGGTGATATCGGCCCAACGAGCGTCGTGAAGCCAACTTTTCGCCATTGTCTGAGCCTGTTGGTCGCTCATGATTCTCCTCCCAGTGTCCTCCCGAACACGGCGCACGGCATCGTGCGATCTGCGCCATGGGCCTCACAGCGTGCCCATGCAACGTCGGATAGGGAGAGCATACTGGAAATGGCATCATAATTGCCAGTAAAATATCTTTGGAAAGTGATTTATGTGAGTAAATGTATTTGCACTCATTTATGAGGAGGTTTAGCGATGCTTATCAATCTCCACCAGCTTCAGATTTTTCAGGCGGTCGCCGTCCATCGCAGCTATACGCGCGCCGCCGAAGCGCTCTACCTGAGCCAGCCCGCCGTCTCGCTCCAGGTGCGGGCGCTCGAAAAAACGATAGGGCTGCCGCTCTTCGAGAAGAGCGGGCGCACGCTGCGGCTGACCGATGCCGGGCGCGAGCTGCTGACCTACAGCGACCGTATCTTCGCGCTGCTGGATGAGACGAAGTTGGTGCTGGAGGAGTTGAGCGGCGCGCGGCGGGGCATGGTGAAGGTCGCCGCCAGCACGACGGCAGGCATCTACGTGGTGCCGACGGCGCTCGGCGCGTTCCACCGGCAGAATCCTGACGTCAAGCTGACGCTGGATGTAGTCAATCGCATCACGGTGCAGGAACATCTGCTCAACGATGAGATCGACCTGGCGGTGATGGGCCTGATCGAGGACACGCACGAGCTCGATGTCGAGCGATTCCTCCCCAATGAGCTGGTGGTGATCGCGCCGCCGCACCATCGCTTGGCCGGACGCGCCGACATTCCGCTCGAAGAGCTGGTCGAGGAGACGTTGCTGCTGCGTGAGGCTGGCTCAGGCACGCGCACCGATGTCGAGCGTATGTTCTCGGCACGCGATATCCCACTACACATTGGGATGGAACTGCGCAGCAGCGGGGCCATCAAGCAGGCGGTGGCGGCGGGCCTGGGCGTCTCGGTGATGCCGGAGAGCGCGCTGGAGCTTGAGTTGAAGGCCGAGCGCCTGATTACACTGGATGTGGAGGGCTTCCCCGTCCACCGCTACTGGTATCTGGTGCGCCGCGCTGGCCGCCATCTCTCCGCCGCCGCCGATGCCCTTTGGAGCTTCTTGCGCGCGTACCGCGACCAGGGCGAGACGCTGCTGGTGGATGGCAGACTAACCAGCAAGTAGCCGCTCCACCTCAGCTAGATCGTCGGGCGAGAGCTTCCAGGCTGCCGCGCGCGCGTTGGCGGCGACTTGCTCTGGCCGTGTCGTGCCCGCGATGATCGTGCTGACGGCGGGACGCGAGGCCAGCCAGGCCAGCGCTAGCTCGGCGACGGTATGGTCAGACTCGCGCGCCCAGGCGTCCAGCCGCTGCACCGCCTCCAGTGTGGCTTGTCTCAACCGTGGCGCGAAGCGGGGATTCTCGTAGCCGCGCGTGCCTTCGGGTGCGGGCTTGCCGGGCTGATACTTGCCGGTCAGCACACCAGCATCCAGCGGGAAGTAGGGGATGATACCCAGCCCGAACTCCTGACAGACCGGCACGACCTCGCGCTCGACCGTGCGCTTGAGCAGGTTATACTCTGGCTGGACCGAGACGAAGCGGTTCAGGTGGGCGCGGTCGCTGATCCAGAGCGCCTGGACGATGCGCCAGCCATCGTAGTTGGAGCAGCCGATGTAGCGCACCTTGCCCGCGCGCACCAGGTCGTCGAGCGCGCCGAGCGTCTCCTCCAGCGGCGTATGCGGGTCGAACTCGTGAATCTGATACAGGTCAATCGTCTCGCTCCGCAGGCGGCGCAGACTGGCCTCGCAACCGGCGATAATCCGGCGGCGTGATGAGCCGTGCTCGTTCGGCCCGTCGCCCATGCGCATGCCAACCTTGGTGGCGATCACCAGATCGTCGCGGTGGCCCTGAATCGCGTTGCCAAGCAGTTCTTCCGAGAGGCCATTGCCATAGATATCGGCGGTGTCGATCATGTTGATGCCGCTCTCGATGGCCTGGCGTACGATGGCCGTGGTCTGCTCCTGGTCGGCATAGCGTCCGAACGTATTGCCGCCGAGGCCAATGACCGAGACGCGCAGGCCGGATGCGCCGAGTTGCCTGTATTCCACGAAATTGCTGACCTTTCGATACGGTGTAATTTTCTAACAGCAAACGGGCGTTGCTGACAATGCTTCATCTATTGTAGCGTGCATTGCAACATCCCAATCGTGATGTGGCGACTATTTCGTGCTATCGTGAGGCTGTTACATGGGCGGGCTACCTGTAGTCGTCAGCCGTATCGGTATTCGAGATGAGCGCCTGGCGAGCGAGTTGCTGGTAGTGGAGACACCGTGACCGAGACAAAGACGTGGCGTGACCGGCGCGATGAGCGAGATCACCCCAAGGATGGCGAGGCGGACTACTACGCCATCCTCGGGGTCGCGCCGGATGCCAGCCACGAGACCATCCATCAGGAGTATCGGCGGCTCGCCAAGCTCTGGCATCCCGACCGCTATACCTACGCGCCCGACGAGTTGCGCGAGCGCGCTGAACGCCGGATGCGCACGATCTCGCGCGCATGGACCGAGCTGGGCGACCCGATCCGCCGTTACGCCTATGACCGCCGCCGTCACGAGGCCACGTGGCCCAGCTATACACCACGTCCAGAGATGGATAAGCAGATGGAGAACGGTGCCGGGGTCTTCGCGGGCATGCTCTGTATCATTCTGGCGCTGCCATTCCTAATCAACCTGCTGAGCGGCTCGCTGCACGAGACCTGGCAGGTGGTGCTGATGGCGGCGGTGGTCTTTGGGCTGGCGGCGCTGGCAGGCTTCTTTTTTACCGGCGACTCGCCGCTGGCGCGCATAGCGACGCACTGGGCCGAGGGCGAGCCGCGCGGCTTCCACGAACAGCCGGTGGCGTACCAGCAGACCGGCACGTCAAGCTACCGATACGACGACGCCGATACGAGCGACGACACTGGCGACGACGATGCCGACCGTGCGCGGGAGTTCGACCGACTGGTTGACCAGGCGCTGGCGACCATCCCCGACGAGTTCAAGCCATTCATGAACAATGTGCTGGTGCGAGTCGAGCGCGAGGCGACCGAGGAGGAGCTGCGCCGCATGGAAGTTGGCCCAGGCGGCATGCTCTTCGGCCTCTATACGGGCGTTCCGCTGACGGCGCAGGGCGCGCAGGCCGTTGGCACCGAGTTCGTCACGATCTATCGCGGCCCCATCGAGCGCTACTGCCATGGCGACCCTAAACGCATTCGCGAGCAGGTGCGGCGCACGGTGCTGCACGAGGTGGCGCACCACTTTGGCATTGACCACGATGCGATGCCCGACTGGCTCAAATAGCGGAATACCCCAGCCGTCCCTCAGGGGGACACGTACTCCTTGTTCCATGGGTTGCGAACGGAGGACATGGAAAGATATACTGTACCCTACACGCCTTGCTCGGTTAGTCCGATGACATGGTGAGCAGAGTCAACGCCAACAGATTGACGAGGATTGGCGCCATGAGAACGCAACGGGACTCTACCTTCTTGCAACGGCTCGCCCAGAGTCTGTTCGCTCCGACCCCAAGCTATTTGCTCATCGTCGATCCCGATCTCAGTGGCGCCCAACAGCTTGCGAGCGGGCTGTGGCGCAGGCTCAGCGTCGTCGTGGTCGGCTCTGCGCAGGAGGCGCTGCATGCCATAGCGACGCGGGCGCCCTCAATCGTCGTCACAGAACTGGACCTGCCCGACGCCTCTGGGCTGGAACTCCTTGCGGCAGTGCGAGGTCGCCCTACCACGCGCAATGCGGTGCTTGTAGCGGTCACAGGCCGCACTGCCGTACGGGACAAGATCGCTGTTTTCCAGGCAGGCGCTGATGACTGCCTGATCAAACCAGTTGATCCACAGATATTCGCGGAGCGCATCGCGCATCTGAGCAACCTTCGCCGGTCGCCAGGAACTCCTGGTGACAAAGCGGTTGAGTGACTGAGTCTGGCTGGTCGTCTGGATAGATTCGGCCCCAGACGCACCTCTCTTTCGGAAGCGAGAGCAGTGGGGATAAGCAGCGGAGGGGAAGTGTGAGCCGATGCCAGATGTACACCAAAACCCTGCAGGCGCATTTCGAGCGCCGCTCTTCTACAACACACCTGTCGTCTTCATCCTGGTCACTGGTTTGTTGCTGCCAGGCTCACTCATCGTGCAAACGCTCGCTCTGGCTATAGATGCGGATGTGCGGGGCATATCGCTAGGTATCTCACGTGAAAAATAGTGTCATCTCTACGGTGTTTCCAGCTATCGCCCTCGTCGTCGGAGGGAGACGATCAGGGAGAAGATAGAGACGCATAGAGGGGGTAAGGCATGTCCAGCAACTATCCATCGTCGCCACAGGATCACACCTCGGGTTGGACGCCACCGGAATTTGCCGGAATCCGCCAGGGACGTCAAAGAAGGGTGTCGTCAGCTACGGAGCCTATGTGGAGCACGGATCCCTCAGGCGTGGGTGGTTCGGGTCCGCTCGGGGAGTGGCCGGGATGGCGCGATACGGGACGCCCGACGCCAGCGAGAACTCCACGCTTCAATCCTCTGGGCTTTTGGCTGCGCCTGACATCTCCCCAGCCGCCGATGGGGTCGCTGGCGTTACTTCCGGCACAGGCGCGTGAGCATCTGCGGCAGTCGCGCTTGCTGAGCGAGATGCTTCTGGGCGCCATCGCCCTGATTCTCGTGCTGGCGCCACGAAGTTTCGTCGGTGAATTCAACACGGTGCTTCTGAGCGTGCTCGGAGTTGGCTTGCTGATGGTGGCCATCTGCGCGATACTCAACAGATACGGCTATATCCTTATTGCTGGCTGGCTCTTCGTCCTTGGCATCGCTAGCGCCATCGCCAGCTCGATGGCCTTTCAGACAGGCGGGCTGAGTCTGGCCAACCGCGCGACATTCCACATGCTGTCGATTCCCATTATCGTCGCCTCGATCCTGCTTTCGCCGCGCGCGCCGCTCTTGATGTGGCTTGGCTGCACAGGTTTCATGATCGTTGAGTTGCTCTTCGGGATACATCAGCGCGATCTGGACGCCTACATTGCGCAGTTCGGCGTCTATGGCACGGCAATCACCCCCGCCGCTTCGATGGCATTCATCGCTCTCATCTCGTCGCTCGCCGCGCGCAGTGTCCAGCAGGCCGTACATGAGGCCGACCGCACCTATGAGCTGGAGCGCGCCTACCTATTCATCGTGGACCAGAAGCGGCGGCTCGATACCTCCATCGCCCAATTGCAGGAAACTCAGGCGCGTGCGGCAAATGGCGATCTGAGCGCGCGCGCAACGATCTCCAGCGGCGAGTTGGCTCCGCTGGCGCACAGCCTCAATCTGATGTTGGAGCGTATGGCGCGCTCACGCGGCGCTGAAGAGACGCTCGGCGGCATCGAGCATAGCATCGCGCAACTGGAGCGCGCGACCTATGCCCTATCGCAAGGGCAGCTCCAGCAGCCCATCTCGCCGCAGGAATTAGGGCGTCTGACGCCAGTGGCGCTGCATCTGGAACAACTCCGCGCGGGCATCCTGCAAGTCTTGCGCTACAGCGGCGGCCTCGCCGAGCAGATGGCGACCGCCAGCAAGCTCATGCTGGAGGCCAGCCAACAGCAGCAGCGGGATCGGCTCATCCAGTCTCAGCGCGAGCTCCAGCGCCTGGTGGAGCAGCTACAGCGCTACCTGCGCCAATTCTCCGACGGATAGCCTTCCAGCCATGGAGCCTGCTTCCGCATCCTGTGTTGTCGTCCTTGTGTGAAGCGAGCCATTTTCGCATGCCCGCTGAAGGTGTACAATGGGGCGGAAATGACGACGCGGCGCGCTCGCTGCAATGTTAGGGCTAGAACGGAGCATCGGATGGGTACGAATCGGTCGGACGGCGACACACGCCCGGGGCCAGATGACGACACCGACCCGGATCTGCGGCGGCGCGCGAACCAGCCATCGCCCATACCCGCGATGCCCAACGCCATGCACTCCACCATTGGCGATGATAGCGAAGAGAAGACGCGCGACCTGCCGCCAGAGCTGATCGGCGGCCCCATCCCGCGGATACCGGCTAGTCGCCGTCCCAGGTTGATAGCCATCGGCTCGGTGGTGGCGCTGGCGGTGCTGCTCGTCACCTCGCTCTTTCTCGCGACGCGCGGGAGCGGCAGTGGTGTGCTGGGCAACGGGCCAGCCTTCGAAGGCTGCGACGACAATACGCCTTGTCAGGCGGCGGACAGCTACCTCGCCGACTATGTCGCGGGCAAATACGACGACCTCTATGGTCTCGTCTCCCAGCAGGCAATCAAGCAGTTTGATGACCCACGCATCCTTCGCGGCAATTATCAGAATGCGCACGACTATATCACCACGCGCACCAGCGAAATCCTGGCGCGGGCGCAGATTACGTCTATCACCGCCTCGCCCGATACCGCGCAAAAGACGAGCGCGACGACGGCGACTGTCCCCGCGCGCATCGAGTTCCAGAGTTCGCGGGTCGGCACCTTCGAGCAGGATATCTCTATCCCGCTCGTCTACGAAAATAACCAGTGGCGTGTCCTCTGGACGCCAGGCCTGATCTTCACGCAGCTCGATGACGCCAGCGATCCCTACTACTCGCGCAAAGTGGACCTGGTCGCACTCGATGGCGCGCGTGGGACGATCTTCGACCGCGATGGCAATGTGCTGGCAAAGGACGACACGGTCTACGATATCTCTGTCACACCCGCGAAGCTGACCGATACGACCGGCGAGCTGACCATCCTCGGCAAAGACCTCGACTTTACCGTCGCTCAACTGAGCCAGAAAATCTCCAGCGCATCCGCCGGCCAGCCGGTGACGATACGGACGATCACCACGCAGCTCTACCAGCAGGTGAGCGGCGACCTGGGCAAGCTGGTGGGCGTCGCGGCGGAGAAGACAACTGGCCGCGTCTATCCCTACGGGACCGCGACAGCGCCAGTCACAGGCTATGTGGCGCCGGTAACCGCCGACGATATCAAGAATGACAAATCGGGCTACTACGACAATCCAGCCGATGTCATCGGCAAGGCAGGCGTCGAACTCTGGGGCGAGCAGTATCTGCGCCCACAGCACGGCGGGCGGCTCCAGATCTTCGCGACCAACGCCGATGGCTCCGATGGCGCGGTCGTCTTTACTGTCGCCTCGCGCATCCCCACGAATGGCGACGACATCCGTACGACGATCTCGCTCAAGGCGCAGCAGACGGCGATGACGAGCCTCAGCCAGCAGGCGGGCCACAACGGCGGCGCGCTGGCAGTGGACCCGACGACGGGTGAGGTGCTGGCGATGGGCACGTACCCGACGTACAATCCGACCGATCTCGCCCTTGGCCTCACGCCGAACGCCTTCGCCCGGCTGAACGCGCTCAACGCGCCGTTTCTCAATCGTGCGATGGCCAGCGCGCAGCCGGTCGGCTCGGTCTTCAAGCTTTTCACGTTAGCGGCAGGCTTGCAAAATAACGTAAGCGCCGCGCAGATATTTACCTGTGCGGGGTCGTATCAGGTGCCGGGCGAGGCGAAACCGCGCAAGGACGATCTGCCGCAGGGCCACGGCAAGATTACCGCGCCCTACGCGCTGACGCCCTCGTGTGATGTGGTCTTCTGGCAGATTGCCGTGATGCTTAACGGCAAAGACCCGACGCTGCTGCCGAATATGGCGAAGTCGTTCGGCTTCGGCGCGTATACTGATATCGTCGGCGTGCCAAGGAGCGACGAGAATCCGGGCATCGTACCAGATCCAGACTGGATGAAGGCGAACAACCACGGCAACTGGTCGGTGACCGACGCGGCGAATCTGGGCATCGGACAGGGCTTCTTCGAGGCGACACCTGCGCAGATTGCGCTTGCCGCCGCGGCCATTGCCGACAATGGCGTGCGTATGCAGCCACGGCTGGTATCGTCGGTGGTCGCCAGCACTGGCGCAACGGTGACCTCGTTCGGGCCGACACAACGGGCAACGCTGGCTCTGAGCGCGGACAATCTTGCGACGATCCAGGCGGCGATGCTTGGCCCGCTCTACGATCCGAACGGTACCGCCTATGGCGACTTCAAGAGCGTGCCAGTGCTGGTTGCGGGCAAGACCGGGACGGCGGAGTCGGGGCAGTCGCTCCCGAACGGCTGGTTCGCCTGCTATGCGCCCGCGACGCCCGCCAGCGGTCCGGCGGTCACGCCGAAGATCGCCATTGGCTCGCTGGTGGAGCGGTCGGACTTCGGTGAGAAGTATGCGCTGCCCGTCAGCAGGGCTATCTTGCGGGCATATCTGGGCGTCTGATATCCGGGAGCGCGCGGAGGAAGGATCACACGATGGGCGAGCGCGCCGTGCGGGTGGGCATCGGCTACGACGTGCATGCGTTCGCGCTGCCGGATGCCGGGCGACCGCTGATGATGGGCGGTGTTGCTATCCCGCATGACCGGGGGCTGGCGGGCCATTCCGACGCCGACGTGCTGCTGCATGCGGTGGTGGATGCGCTGCTGGGTGCGGCGGCGCTCGGCGATATCGGCGCCTACTTCCCCTCCAGCGATGCTCGCTGGCAGGGCGCATCCAGCGCTGAGTTTCTGGCGCATACGGTCGCGCTGCTAACAGAGGCGGGCTGGCGTATTGATAATGTGGATGCGACGGTAGTGTTGGAGACGCCGCGCCTCGGCCCACACATCACCGCGATCCGCGACGCCATGGCGGAAATGCTTCAGCTATCGGTGGAGTGCGTCAGCGTAAAGGGCAAGACAACCGACCGGCTTGGATTCACCGGACGATCTGAGGGCGTGGCATGCTATGCCGTGGCGCTCATTTCGCGCCCAGCCACGGAACTGTAACGGCGAGGCCGCGCCTATCCTTTGCAGCCGAGCCATAGGCGGCCATAGGCGCGCATGTCTTCGATGATGACGAAGAGCGCCTGTCCCTTCTCGGTCAGCGAGTATTCCACTTTGGGCGGCACCTCAGCGTAGGTCTTGCGCTGCAAGATGCCTTCGCTCTCCAGCGCGGAAAGACGCTCGGAGAGTGTCTTGGGGCTGATGCCAACGAGCGAGCGCTCCAGTTCACTGAAACGCTTGGTGCCAGTCGTGAGATCGCGGATGATGAGCAACGTCCACTTTCCGCTGACGATGCTTGCCGTCCGGGCGACGGGGCACACCAGCGAGTCATCGTCCTCACAGGTGCTGGCGGCAGTCGCGGTTTCGTCTGCCAGCGCGCTTCGCCGTGCCATGTCTCTTCTCCTCCGTCGCTATCGTCATCTATGCAGGTTTATTCCGGCTGCTGCTCGGTGTGCTGCGACGGTCCACGCATCGATTCTAATTTTCCGTACTCTACAGAATGATACCGCCCATCTGGCGCGCTGTAAAGGCAGCATTTCTGCGGAGAGAACTTCGACGCAGGTGCTCAGCGGGCTAAAACGCCGAAAACCAGCCAGGTGGCATTAACGCAAGCCTGTTCGTGATGTGGAGGTAATTTACCACACATCCGCGTGTAGGGTACAGTTCAGGGCGCGATGCGCCTCAAAATCATATGCTTGTAGGGCACTTGACGCCATGTTATGATGCGCTGACTAGACGGCGCAGCGCCAGCCTTTCGCGACGCCAAAATCGCTTGCACAGGCGGCTCACGCGGTCACGACACGCTTGATGCAAAGGAGCACGCCGTGAGCCAGGTTTCGTCGCAGCCAGCCAGCCAGCCAGCCAGCCAGCGGCGCCGGGCGCTCTTGCCCGCGCGGGGCGCTATGCCGCCTACATCTTTTGGTTATTGTTGTCAATTTGACTACTGGCCCCCTGAATCATTCGCGCCATGTCGGTAACATCCACAGCATGCTCGAAGGTAATAATGACGCGTCCCGCGTCCTCTGGCAATCCTAAATGCTCTTGCAGCCAGCCCGTAGGGAAGAGGTTCACTTTTACTCCGCTCGCCTCTACCGCTGTCCGCTTCACCTCGAAGGGCAATGCATCAAATTGGGCTACCTGCTCGGCGGTTGGGTACGTCCCTTCTGCTCCTGTTCCCACCTCCTTCACCCATCCATAAATGCGGTCTAGCGTCGTCTGAATCCAGGCTTCGGCGGCTTTCTCGCTGTCCGCAATCCGCTGTGTGTCCCGGTACTGGGCTTCCAGCTTGCTGACCGTCTCGGCGACGGACTCCATTTGGGCAATGAGTGACTGACGTACCGTGGCGTTGGTGGTAAGTCCGACGCTACCCGCCAGTGTCGCCAGTTCTTCCTGCTTCTCTCTGAGTGCGCCCGCCGCACTCGCCAGCATTGCGCCGTCGTCTGGATGTGCGAAGCGCTCACGCAAGAGGGCTACGAATTGCTCGCGCGACGCGAGCAAGTACTTGACCGCGTTCCAGCCTAGAGCGTCCGCCTTTTCAACAAGCATAGAGTGCGCCCGGCAGGCTTCAGCAGGCGCGGCTACGTCACCTACTCGCATACGGCACATGTACCGGTGACGCCCGTTTATTTTCTGCGGCGACATAACCCGACCGCAGATGCCACAAAATACGTGCCGCCGCATGAGCGCCGGTAGGAGGGGCGGACGCCCGGCGGTATTTGCCTGAAGCCGCCGCTGCGCAAGGGCAAACTGCTCAGCGGTCACGAGTGCGGGCCATGCGTCGGTAGACAGGGCTACAGCGTCCTCGCGTAGCGTCCTAGTAAGCCTCTCTTGGCCGCCTTGGTACTCTCGCGTCGTCTTATGCCGGAACGCGACCGGCTTCCCGGCGTAGCGTTCGTCACTGACAATGACGCGCACCTGCTGCATATGCCAGTACGGCGCAACCTGACGCTTCCCTCCGTACCCATGACGAGCGGCATAGGTGCTAGGTGTTGCGACGCCCTGCTTATTTAGCTCTCGGGCAATGGCCCGCGTGGACATGCCCTCGCCTGTCATCGCAAACATACGCTGAACCACAGGCCCGGTCTCAAGGTCAATGGCGTATGCGGTACGCTTGCCCGGCTGGTCATCAACCCAGGCATAGCCGTAGCGTGGGTTAGGGCTCCCCATGAGATGACCACGGGCAGCACGCTTGCGCTTGCCCGCTTCCATGCGCTCGTAAATGCGGTCTCGTTCCATCTCCGAGGCAGCGGCCATGACGGCGAATTGAATCTTCGCCGTAGGGCTCTCACGGTCTAGTTGTTCCTTCGCGGCTTCAATGCGGCCATGGTAGAGTTGTTCAACTTCAAAAATAATGTGGTACGTCTGCTCGATGGTGCGTGCTAGGCGGTCATACGAGCGTATGACCATGACACTGGCACGTCCCGCCTTAATGTCGTTGATTGCCTGGCGCAAGACAGTACGCGTCAATGGCGAATGTTTGCCGCTATGCGCTTCACGGTAGACCGCGTATACGCCGTAGCCCTTGCTCTCAGCATAGGCGCGTGTGATGTCTTCCTGAATGTCGAAGTCGTCAGCTTCGGCGTTCTCGTCTGACTTGCGCAGGAACAATACCGCCATCTCCATACATCGGCCCTTTCTCGCTCTCACACAGCAACAACCCTCAGTGACAAGTATAGTCCGTGCGGTAGTTGTTGTCAATATTGTGGTACTGACGCCGAAGCATCGGCGTCGTAGTTGTCGGCTTTTGTCGGGGTCTGACCGACAGACCCGTCTTGTGCAATTCTTATGTAATTACATTGGGTCATGCGCTCAATGAAAGAACGTGAAATTATACTTCAAGTAATGCAAGTTAGTTGCACTACGTTGTTCTCCGAGTGTCGTCTATGAAGCGCTTGGCGTGCGATGCACGCCGTACATCGGCACGGTACTATTGCGGTACTCTCGTCCGGTCACGCGGGGCGCGGCGGTGCGGAGTATGCACTTACCCGTATATACTGCGTGTAACAAACTCGGCGACCTGAAAAGGTCGCCGTACGGTTGCTATGCAGCATAGCGAGAAAGCAGTGTAGGGGGTCTCCATGCTTTTCGATTTTGGCGAGTTGGGCGCGGCACTCAAAGCAGTCAAGAAGCTCGCCGTTGACAGGGGCGTCCCCTACTTCGTCTTCGGTGACCCCGACCCGAAGCGGGCTGGCTACGTCGTAGACACCAAGCTCCCGCCATCTGTCAAAATGTGGTCTAGGTTCTGGCCAGACGGCAAGTCAGACAACGAGAGGAACCCAAGGAGGTGAGGCAGTGAAACTGCACTATACCGTCGTCGTGAAGTGGAGCACTGAGGACAAAACCTACGTCGTCTTCCTGCCAGAATGGGAAGGGCTGGTAGGCCAGCCCTGCACTGACGGCAAGACGTACAAGCAGGCAGCGAAACATGGGCGGCAGGTGTTGGAGATGCTGGTTAAAGCCAACAAGGAAGACGGCAAGCCTTTACCAGAACCGCAACCCTATAAGGGCGAGGATTAGACGCCCCAGAGGGTAAACGAAACTCTGTCCGGCAGGGTTCCATGGAAGGGAACCGGACAGGGCTTCGGCAGCGCGGGTATTATGGTAGCTCAAAGCGACGGGGAAACGTCCTACCTACCTGCGCCGCTACGTCATCTGGACGCCTGGTAAGGCGTCTGGATGAGATGTGCGTATGCACATCTCATGTGTACCAGAGCGTGCAATTCACGGTTGACGCTGAGACGGTCGCTACAATCGTACTCCCTGGCGGCGGTGACCCAATAGGCGCACCGAAGTTGAAGCTCTCAGCCGCCGAGCCTGTCAGCTTGGCGATGAAAGCCCCGCCAGATGACCCAGCAGTGAGGGTCACGCTACTAGAATCGATTATGAATCCGTAGAGCGTGCTAGCGCTGAAGGTCTGCGTCAGTACGCCATGCAGTGACAGGCGTGCTACTTGTGGGTTGCGTTGCAGCGCGTTCAGCGCCTCTAGCTGGCTGGTAAAGTCCAGATTGCCGACTGGGGTGTTATTGGGCATAGCCTATTCCTAGTCGCTGGTTGGTCAGATGTGGCACGAAAAGTGCGAGTCCTGCCAGGAAGCGCCACGTCGTGTCCGTTGCTGCTTGCTCCAGAGGAGGAGCGTGCCATGCCCACTGCCCGCAAACCGACGGTACCGACTACCGAGGCCATCGACCAGTTTTGTGCCCAGTTCGACGATCTGTTCGGTCGCTGGGAGGAACGGCAAGCCCTGCGCCAGTACCTCATCGGTCTCTTGCTGCCGCGCGAGCACAACAAGACCCTGGTCGAACTCGCTGCACTAGTGCCAGGAGCCGAGCGGCCAAGCCCTGCACCACTTTGTCCACGACGCGCCCTGGGATGCTGACGCCCTCAACCGCCGCCGGCTGCAGGTCTGGCAGGCCCATCCCTTCCTGGGGCCGCATCCGGAAGGTGTGCTCATCGTCGATGAGACCGGTGATTGACCGGTGATCCCAAACGGGGCCACCGGATCGAGCTTGGCGGCCCAGCAGTATCTGGGGAAACTCGGCCATGTGGCCAACGGCGTCGTCTCGGTGACCAGTCAGTGGACCGACGGCGCCCGCCAGGTCCCCCTGGGCGTCAAACCCTACCGCCCGGCGAGCCGACTGCCGCTGGGCAAGAAGGATCCGGCCTTTGCGACCAAGCCCGAGCTGGCCTGGACGCTCATCCAGCAAGCGCAGGCCGCGGGCCTCCCCTTTCGGTTGGTCGTGGCCGACAGCGTCTCTGGGGAAAGCAGCCAGCTGGAAGCGCACCTGGTCACCGCTCAAATTCCCTACATCATGGGCCTGCGCCCGTCCCACGCAGGGACCTGGCAGCTGGTCGACGATCCCGCCCATCCGCCCGCCTTCACTCCGGCGGAGGCGGCCGCCCGCCTGCCTGCCGACGCCTGGGAGCGGACGGTCCGGTACGACAGCCATGGCGCCTCGTTGGTGCGGTATGTGGCCGAACTGGAGCTGGGCATGGGCGCGAGTGGCTACGGACCCACCAAGGGCTTCCGGCTCGATCGCCGCCACCCTCGATCCCGCCACCCTCGATCCCGCCACCCTCGATCCCGCCACCCTCGATCCCGCGCGACCCTCAAACCAGACAACACCTGGTATCTAGCGACCACCCTACCGCTGGAGGAAGCCAGCCCCGGACAAGTCTACGAACTGTAGCGCTTGCGGGACTGGATTGAACACTACTACAAACCGGCCAAGCATGAGCTGGGATGGGCCGATTATCAGGTGCGTCCCGAACGGGCGATTGTGCGCCACTGGCAGTTGGTGATGCTCGCCTTCACCTTTAGCCTGCTGGTGGGGGCGGTTCCCTCCAGCTTCGCAGCATCCACCACGTCGCCGCCGTCCTCTGCCTCCCGAGAGACCGCGGCCGGGGGAAAAATCAGCGCTCCCCGCATCGACCTTCGCCGCAGCCCCGGCCGGGGAGCGGGTCGTCTGGAGCGCCACGCTGCGGCGGGTGCGCAGTTGGCTCTGCCCCTGGGCTCGGCTGCAGGGATACTGGCAACGTTGGTCCAAGAGCGCCCCACCGCCCGAACTGGCCGCGCTCCTCGCCCACCTCGCTCGCTCACGTCCCCTTGACCTCTCTCCCGCCCCAACCTGACCAACCAGCGACTAGGCACTGACGAGCCGTCGATGCAGGGGCCGTACGTCTTCCAACGACTGCCTGGCGTGTGCCAGCGTTACGACCGTCGTTTGCCCGACCATTCTACGTGGTATGTCGCGCCGCGTATTCAGCGCGTAGCGAATCTGCCACAGTGAGACCCCTAATTCTTGTGCAATTTCTCGTAGGGTATACTCGAGTTCGTTGTCCATGAATTCCTCTTTCTAGCATGGTCGAACACTCGTTCGACCTCTCACTATAAGAAACGCACACTATGCAAATGTTCTTGACAACTAGACATAATATGAGAGCCCTGTCGCCGACTGGTGACAGGGCTCTTGTGTACGCTGTCTATTCAGGTAACGCCGCCCGTTTGATGAACCGCCCGTGTGCATCGCGTGGCTGACTCCAACGTCGTGGGCGGATGACGCGCCCAGGTGCTACGGCGGTAACTCCCTCGCGCATATGCGCGAGGTACTTCTGAAGGTAGGTCACGGCTCCCTCTAGTTCGTAGAGTGCTCCGGCAAACTGGGCGCACATCGTGCGCCGTTCGGTGATGCTTTGGGCTTCTCGGTAGCCGCACTGGGCGTCGAAGAGTGTGGCGTCGATGTCGTGTAGCGCGGCCAGCGTGTCGGCGAACGTGGGGTCTATGGGGTCTTGTTCCGGTAGTGGTTGTAGGTTCTTCATCTCTTGCTGTCCTCTCATCTAGGCGCACTGCCGTAGGTCATCTAGAGTTATTGACAACAAGTTCTGGCTGATGTTCATCATCAACTTCCTCAATTATCTCGACCGCTGGATCTTCACTGGCCTCAGCCCGATCATCCAGAAAGACCTGCACCTCAGCGACTTCCAGATTGGCCTGCTGAGCAGCGCCTTTCTGCTCGTCTATACCATTGTCGCACTGCCTTTGGGTTTCCTGGCTGACCGCATCGCCCGCAAGACGATTGTGGCGCTTGGTGTGGCCGTCTGGAGTGTGGCGACGGCATTGACCGGTCTGGCGGGTAACTTCACGATTTTGCTTACCGTGCGAACCTTCCTCGGTATTGGCGAGGGCAGCTATTATCCCGCGGGCACGCCGATGCTGGCCGCCTACTATCCGCCATCACGCCGTGCCACCATTATCTCGCGCTGGAGTGTTGGCGCCCTGATCGGCGGCGCCGCTGGTTTCCTGCTGGCCGGCTTTTTCTCCTCGCCGGGCGCCTGGCGTTATGCATTCTTCTTCACGGGCATCCCGGGCCTGATCTTCGCCTTTCTAGATCTGGCGTACCCGTGAGAAGACGCGGCATGAAGACGACCCGCCCGCAGAGCACTTGTCTGGCGAAGGCAGCCAGTCAGTGTTCGCACGCTTTGCTGCTTATTTGCGTATCCCCACGGTTCGGGTCATCATTGCGCTCCATGCGCTCGGCTTCTTCGCGCTGACGGGTGTCACTACATACCTTGCCATCTTTTTGAGCGACACGTATGGCCGCAACGGCAGCTTCTATCCAGAGGAAGGTCTCTCGCCTGGACTGGTGCCAGTCCTCGCGGGCGCGGTCGTCCTGGTTGGCGGCATCCTTGGCAATCTCTTTGGCGGCATCTGGGCCAATCGCCTGAGCCGTCACCACGAAGGCGCGCGCGTGCTGACCGGTGGCCTCGGCTTCCTGTTAGCGGCGCCCTGCATGATCATTGCTATCGGATCGCCTATGGTTCTGCGCCAACTCACGTTCTTCACCAGTGCAGACGTAAGCACGCAACTCACCATTGGCCTGAGTATCTTCGTCGTCTTCGCGCTGCTCTCGGCGTTTTTCCTCAATATCTACAACGGTCCGGTCAGTGCGGCGCTGCTGGATGTCGTGCCCGCCTCAGAGCGTGGCGCGGCAGGTGGCACTGAGCTGACGCTTGCCCACCTCTTCGGCGATGTCTATGCGGCGGCGCTCATCGGCGCGATTGCCGTGGCGCTCAATCAATCACTTGGCGGCGAGCAGATTGGGCTGGCGATGTTGCTCACCTGCCCGCTGGTGCTCGTGGCGTCGGGCGTCATCGGCATCTGGGGCAGCCGCTTCTACGCGCGCGATGTCGCGGCGATTGGCGGCACAGCGTCCGAGATGCTCGGCACGTCAGCGACGGAGTAGCCTGGCATCGTTGCGCCTGCGACAACAGGGCCGCAGGCTGAAGCTCTGCGGCTAATCCCGGAGCGAGCGTACCGCTGACCATTGGCAAATGGCTTGGTGAGGTCTGGCTAGCCCGCGCAGGCGGGCTTTGCGGCGGAACGCAGTGAGGCCCATAGGCGCGGCTACAGCCGCCAGTCGCTCTGCCGCTTACTGCGCGGGAGGCGACTGCTCCGTATCGGGCGGCCCTTCCGGCGCGGGCACGTCTTCCACCTCGCCGGGGTAGCGCCCCATGCCCGAGACCGGCCCCAGCTCCGACTCCGTCGCCCCAAGCCGTTCCGCCTTGCAAGTCAGCGCATGGCAGATCAGCTCCGCCGCCTCGTCGAGCGAGAGAATCGCGGTATTGATCGTCACATCATAGCGGACGGGGTCGTCAGGCTGGAGGTGGTACTGCGTCTGGACGTAGCGCCTGCGGCCGTTATCCTTCAATGTGATGCGCTTGCGGGCGTTCGCCTCGTCCAGCCCCTCGCGCCGCGCCACATAGGCGATACGCTGCTGCAGTGGCGCGATAACAAACGCTCGCAGCACGTCGCGCCTGGTTTCGAGCAGTGCGCCCGCGCCCCGGCCAACAATCACCGACTGACCCTCCTCGACCGCCAGCTCGATCACCCGATGCAGCGCGTTCTGATAGAGCCGTTCGCGAGTGGCGGGCGATGGCGACGGCGGCACGTTCTCGACCATGCTCGGATACATCAGCGACATGCTATTGAGCGCGCGCAAAATGAAGCCCTCTGTATGTTCGTCCAGGTCTTCGGCCTCTTCTTCGGTGATGCGCAGTTCGTGCGCCACCTGGACGATGACCTCATGGTCAATCAGTCGCCAGCCCAGCCGCTTCGCCACCCGCTGCGCGACCTCGCCGCCACCGCTGCCATACAGCCGCGCGATGGTGATCGCCCGCATGCCGCCAGTTTGCGTCGCTTGTGTTGTCTGTGCCTGGGCCGCCTGGGCCGTGGCCTTTCCTTCTGACTCTGTCATAGGACCGTTCTCCTGTGCTGAACGCCTCCACGTGTCAGTGCATCCATGCGTCAGAGTGCCAGTGGATAGTCCCATTAGCTGCATTGTAGCAGAAAAAGTGGGGAACAGTGGCCGAATGGTCGCCTGACTTTGACGGGGCGCCTCTCGCATGCTACACTGCGCCCGGCGCCGGGGGTATCTGGCGCGGCAGCATGACACGTCCGCCCAGGAGGATCGGCTATGCCCGCGATCTGTATCGCTAACAATAAAGGTGGCGTCGGCAAGACGACGACCGCCGTCAATCTTGCCGCTGGCCTGGCGCGCCTCAACCAGCGCGTGCTGGTGATCGATCTGGATGGGCAGGCCAACGCCACCTACGCGCTGACGGGTCGGGTGCATCCAGTGCCGTCGATCTACGATGTGCTGGTCGGCACGCGCCAGCTCGATACCGTCCTCTGGCAGACCAACGAAGAGAACGTCTGGATCGTGCCCGCCGATGGCCGCATGCAACACGCCGACGTCGAATTGGCGGCGCGTCCGGGGCGTGAGTTTCGGCTGGCGCGGGCGCTCTCCGGGCTGGATTACGACTACATTATCATCGATACACCGCCATCGCTCGGTGTGCTCACGCAGAATGCGCTGGCCGCCGCGACCGACGTGCTGATACCCATCGGGCTGACCGAGTTCAGTGTCATCGGCATGGACAAGCTGGAATCCACCATTGACGACCTGCGCGACGGGCTGAATCTGCCTGACCTGGAGATTCTCGGCGTCTTCGCCACGTTCTATGAAGATACGACGACCTCGCGCGAGACGTGGAGCCTGCTGGAGAAGAAGTTCGAGGGGCGGCTGCTCGAAACGCGCATTCCCAAGAACCTCGATCTGGAAAAGGCGCACCGGGCGAATGAGAGCGTCCTGAGTTACGCGCCCGCCAGCAGCGGCGGCCAGGCGTATGCGCAGCTTGCCCGCGAGGTGAAGAAGCTGGCCTCGGCCCATGCTCGTGGCCACGAGCGCCGCCACGCTTGATACCGGGATCGTTCGGTCACTGCCAGGAGTAGAGTGGAGGCGCCATGCCCGCCAGACAATCGCGAACGTCCGCGCGGAAACCGCCGCCAGTGACCGGGCAGGCGGATGGCTCGTCTGACACCGGGGAGACGCTTAGCCCGGAAGAGCTGGCTCGCGCGTTGCGGGCGATGGCGTCCGAGATCGAGCGCGATCCCGCGTTGGCGCGTCGAGTCGCGGGCGCGATGCGCGCGCCAAAAGTCGCTACGCCGCCCGAAGTCGCGGACGTTGCGCCAAACGCGACGGACGAGCAACCATCGCAGCCAGCACGACGCGCGGGCAAAGCGTTCAAACCGCGACTGGTCACTGGCGCCGCTCCGGAGCTCGGAACGGGCATTCCTGACCCATTCGCGTTGCGTGAGCAGCTTGGCGAGGACGGTCTGCGCGACGCTCTGGCGGAGTTGCGGCTGGGTACGTTGCGCGCCATCGTCCGGGAGCACAAGCTCGATCCGTCGGGCAAGCTGGTGGGGCAGAACGACGATGCGAAGTATCGCGCGTTGATTTTGCGGGCCACGAAGCGGGCCAAACGCGCGTGAAAGTCTCGGCGGACGCGCCTGGACCGTGCATGGATGACACGATGAGCTAGTCCCGCCCGTGATTGACAGGCACGAGGCCGCGCGGGTATAATAATTCAGCATATCTCGTGGAAAGGGTACGATACAACCGATATGAAGCGAACCTGGCAGCCAAAGCGCATTCCGCGGAAGCGCGAACATGGCTTTATGAAGCGGATGAGCTCGAAGGCGGGACGGAAGGTCCTCAAAGCCCGCCGTCTCAAGGGGCGCTGGCGCCTGACGGTCGTCTAAGATTGGGCAGGCTCTGTGTCGAGTGCGTCTCATGCCAAACGCGCATCCGGGGTGCCGGGTCGTTTGCTGCACGAGGCGCATTTTGCGTGCTTCTGGCGTCGTATTCCATGTGTCGTGCTTTTGGCGTAATGGGCCTATACTGAACGGATGAAGCGTGGTGGCGCAAGTGGACAGTATCTCAGCTAATACCCCCGCGTCGGGGGATCAGCTAAAACTGCGGAGGCCACCCGAACGTACACTTTCTGGTGAACGGCTGCGGCGCGTGCAACGGCTCCGCTCGTCCCGCGATTTTCAGCGAGTACGCGCGCAGGGCAGGCGTGTTTCTGGGGCGGTGCTTCTCCTGGGATACGCCGCGCGGAGTGAACCGGATAACGTCGGCTTGTCGCGCATCGGTTTCTCGGTGAGCCGTCGCGTTGGTGGCGCGGTGGAACGCAATCGTGTGAAGCGCAGGCTGCGCGAGGTGATACGCCGCAAACTGACGAGGATTGCTCCAGGCTATGATCTCGTGATTACCGCTCGTCCTGGCGCGGCAGACGCCCGCATGGAAACGCTCGAACAGGATGTGGCGGTATTGCTGGCGCGGGCACGACTCTTGATAGCGGATACGATTCAAGATACTCAAGACACAGACACAGAGATAGATCGAGGCGCAGAGGTATGAAATATCTGGGGATGGGGCTGATTCGCGTGTACCAGCGGACCTTTTCCGTGGTACTTCCACCGAGTTGTCGTTTCGAGCCATCCTGTTCGCAGTATGGCTACGAGGCCATCGAGAAATACGGATTTTTACGCGGTGGGTGGATGGCGATCAGGCGCATTGGACGCTGCCACCCGTTCTATCACGGCAGCCTGTACGATCCTGTGCCGTAGTAAGGCAATGATGGCGAGATTGTCAGGCGCATAGTGGCGTGATTGATGCAATTCACTTGATGATTTGATATGTGAACGATAGCAGCCGGATCAGCAAGGCCAGCCGGTCGCTGCGGGGAGGATAGAGCGCGTGCAAGAGATTCTGAGTTTCTTTGGGACAATTTTCGGGCCGATAGGAACGATCTTCCATTACGTCTTCTATCTGCCCGTCTATAACATCCTCATGGTGATCTATGAGGCGTTAAATAATGTCTTCCCTGGCGGCGCTTTCGCGATTGCCATCATTATTCTTACTTTGATGATTCGCGCCGCACTGATCCCGCTGACGCGCAAACAACTTCAATCTACCCGCAAGATGCAGTTGATTCAGCCCGAGCTGAAGGCGCTGCAACAGCGCTATCGCGGCGACCCACAGACGCTCATGGCTGAGCAGCGGCGGCTCTACAAGGAAAATGGCGTCAGCATGTATGGTGGCTGTCTGCCATTGCTTGTGCAGATGCCGTTCATCTACGCCCTCTATGGCGCCTTCCTGACCGTCATCCATGCGAACAGTGTCGTGGCAATCAATAAAGACCTCTATTCCTTTGTCCCGCATTTGACAACCTTCCCGCAGACGTGGTTTCTCTGGACGAATCTGATCCACCCCGATCCGCTTCACATTCTGCCGGTCCTCGCCGCTCTGCTGACGTTCATCCAGTTGCGTATGGCGATGCCGGTGCGCAAGCCACGCCAGCCGGGCGAGAATCCCGATCCGACGACGCAGGCGACCGGAACGATGCAATACATTATGCCCCTCGTGACGCTCTTCATCGGCTGGACATTCCCCGCGGGCCTTGCGCTCTACTGGTGTATCTCGACCGGGTTCTCTGCTGCCCAGCAGTACTTCATCAACGGCAACTGGGGTTCGCTCTTCGTCGGTGTGCCAGGGATGGAGCATCTCGTCCCGCCGCCAAAAGACCTCTCGCCCACCATCACGCGCGCACCAGCCACAGCAGCCGCCATTGCGGGTGGCGCGTCCGCACGCGCGCTGACAGCGCCAGCCACTTCGGCGTCTGAGGAGGGTGGACTGCGTGGCTGGTGGAGTCGGATGAAAGAGAGTATGTCTGCCGCCCAGTCGCAGGCAGTGGAGCGCGCCGAGGAGTCCCGCAAGCAACTGGAGGCGTCCCGATCCCAGCAGGCAAGCTCCGGGAGTGAGGGAACAGCCAACAAGGGCGCCTCGTCGTCAGCACGTCGCCAGCGCCCGTCGCGCCAGGGGCCGGTGCTCGTTAAGCCGCCACAGTCAGCCACAGCGGCCGCACAGGGTACTCAGAATGGGGACGAGATAGACGCGGCGATCCATCAGGCGACAGATCAGACGGTGCTGCCAGAGCAGGAAATAGTCAATGGCGGCAATGGAGCCAGTGGCGCAAATGGGACTGTGAAGGCGAAGCCCTCCAATGGCACAGGCGGGGCGAAAATACCAAACGGGAACGGATCCAACGGCGCATCGAACGGCGCGCGCGCGAGTGCGAATGGAACGCGGTCCGCGGCGACCGGCGGAGGCAACGGCGCGCGCAAGAATACCGCGAAGGGTGGATCGGGCGCGCAGTCGCGCAATGGTAGTGGGCGCTCGAAGAAGGGCAGGTAGGCGTGGAGAGTGTTGAGGCCTCCGGCAAGTCCATCGAGGATGCGATCATCAATGCGCTTGCGCGGCTGGGACGCAACCGTGATGAGGTAGAGATCATCGTGCTGCAAAGGCCAGCGCGTGGCTCGCGTGACGCCAGCGCGCGCGAGGCGCGGGTGCGTGCCACCGTGCTGCAGCAGCGTCCGGCGGCAGTCCCCGAGACGGCAGACCCCTATTTCGCCGACGACTTTGACGAATTCGCGGACGACTTCGCGCCAGACGACCGTCCGCCGGATGGCGGTGGCGAGCTGGACTTTCCCCCGGTGGATGAGCAGGAACAGCCAGAGATAACCACCGACGCGCTCAGCGATGTGATGGCCGAAGACGCGAGCATGGAGGATATTGCCGTCGCCGCTCTCTACACCATCCTGGCGCATATGGGCGTGCATGCCGGTATCGAGGTGCATCCCGCCGAGGGTGAGGAGCCGCTGGTCCTCAACATTCGCGGCGCCGACGAGCGATCTTCGAGCGCGCTCAGTGTGCTGATTGGACGACGCGGTGAGACACTGGCGGCGCTGCAACTGCTGATGCACCTGGTTGTCTCGAAGCAGGGCGATACCCGCGAGCGTGTCATCGTGGATGTCGAGGGCTATCGCCACCGCCGCGAGGAAAATCTTCGCTCGATGGCGCAACGTATCGCGCAGCAGGTGCGTACGTCTGGCCGGGCAGTCACGCTGGAGGCGATGCCGCCCAACGAGCGGCGGATCGTGCATATGGCGCTGGCCGATTTCGAGGATATCTCCACGGAGAGCGAGGGTGAGGGCGACCAGCGGCGTGTGGTGGTTTCGCTGAAGCATGGCGCGCGGCACTAGCAATCTTGCGCCTGTGAAAACACCTGAACTAGCTGTCATACGCCATGCCGATGAGCGCACCGACTTCCTGGCGATTGGGCATATCACCCGCGACCTGCTGCCCGATGGAAGCTGGCGACTGGGTGGCACCGTCACCTATGCCGCGCTGACTGCCGCCCGCCTGGGCTTGCGCGTGGCCATCGTCACCAGCGCGCCACCGGATGTGCTGGCGGCGCTGGATGCCGTGCTGCCAGATAGCGCATTGAGCATCCTTCCTGCCGCTGAAGCGACGACTTTCGAGAACATTTATAGCGCGCAGGGTCGGCAGCAATTCTTGCGTGGACGCGCCGCACCGCTCACCATCGCAGCTGTGCCCGAAGCCTGGCGAGATGCGCCCATCGTGCTCCTGGGGCCGGTGGCGCAAGAGATTGATGCCAGCATCGTGACAGCATTTCCGCATTCACTGGTTGGGGCGACGCCACAGGGCTGGCTGCGTCAGTGGGACGCGGATGGCGCCGTTACCCCATCGCCACTATCCGTCGCCGAAATGCTTCTGCCCCATGTGCGTGCGATGATTCTCAGTCGCGAGGATATCGGAGAGTCAGCCGACGCGGTATTTGGCGAATGGGCGCGGACTGTGCCGCTCATCGCGGTCACCTGTAGCCGCGATGGCGCGTATATATGGGAGAATGACGTCAGGTCGGGGCTGTTTGCGGGTTATCCGGCGAATGAGGTTGACCCAACCGGGGCGGGCGATGTCTTCGCGACGGCATTCCTCTGCGAGTTGCAGCGGACTGGTGACGCGGCGGTCGCCATTGATTTCGCCAATCAGGTGGCGGCGTGGTCGGTGGAAGCAGTAGGCGGCGAGGGCATCCCAACACGCGAGATGGTCGCCGCCCGCTGGAACACTTCGGGTTAATCGGCCTCGCTAGCGTCCACACCGTTGAGCAGTTCGCGCAGCGCGGCGAAGCGCTCGTCAACCACCTCCTGCTTGCAGTCGCACGGCCCCTCATTCCAATCCTTGCCGCACTGCGGGCAGAGGCCCGCGCAGTCTTCGCGACAGAGCGCGCGCATCGGCAGCGCCAGGACGAGATTCTGTCGAATCGCCTCGCGCGTGTCTATCTCATGACGGCGGTTGATCGGGAAAGCCAGTTCCGGGTCGTCGGGTGGGGCGACCGGCGTGCCAGTGACGACATCGATGGTCGGGTAATATTCCTCACGCAGCGGGAACGTAATCGCCGTATCGAACTCTTTGAGGCAACGGGTGCAGTTCATATGGACAGGCGCCGACACATTGCCGGTGGCAAAGATACCCTGGTTGGTGCGGTGCAGGCGCAGGCGCCCGCTAATCGGTCCGGCCAACTCGGCCTCGCCATCCTCTAGTTCCAGTTTGTCCTCGTCGTCGAGCGCGACATCATACGTGGTTCCGACGGGAGATTTGAGCAGTTGAGCAACATTGAAAATCATCGAGTACTCCTCGCGCCCCCGGTCAGGACACACGGGAGACGCTGCCTTCAGTATACGACGAAATCAGGGCGCTCCTCAAGCGAGCAGCGATAAGAGTAAGAGGTTGAACCTTCGCCCATCCTGCAAACTCGCCTTGTCTGAGGCGGATATAATGAGACTCCCAACGATCACAGATAGAAATGAGAATAATTCATGACAACCGACAAATTCGTGCTGGCTTCCCCACCAGACGAGCCGCGACTGCGTGAACTATGGCTCCAGCATGCTGCAGGGTTTATTCTCATGGAGAATGTGCGGCAAGCCGCTATCGATCAGCTCGATCCACAACTTTCCACGGACGAGCGGGTGGTGGCAATCGCAGCGATTGATGCGACGATGTATCAGCTCATGAGCGTCATTGATGGACTACGTGGGGGATTGAATAATTCTCAGTATCAAGTGGATCTCCATATGATCGTGCAATTGCGGCGCAGCGATGCCAATCAGGAGAACGTTCTCGAACTCATGGATTTGCGCGATGGCGATGGGATGAGCATGGGCATCCATGGCTGGCTCGAAGCCGATTATGGGACTTGCCCTGTTGTCGAGTCGTAAGTTTCCCTTGTTCATGTGGTATATTGGACTACGCCGGGCCTATAGCTCAGCGGCAGAGCGGGCGGCTCATAACCGCTTGGTCGCAGGTTCGAATCCTGCTGGGCCCACCAGTACGATATTCAGGCGGAAAACCCGGTATGGATCTGGCAGATACGTGGCGGGGTGACTAGACCGGTCGCCCCGCCGCACTGCGTTTGTCGGGTTGCCGGTTTGCAGGGTCCAGTGAGCCGAGATGGAGATGGGGCAGTACACATGCAATTCTTTGATCGCGCCAAAATCTATGTGAAGGCGGGAAGTGGCGGCAATGGCTCGGCCCACTTCCGCCGCGAGAAATTCGTCCCGTTGGGCGGGCCCGATGGCGGTGACGGTGGCCGCGGCGGCAGCGTCTATCTCGAGACGGACGCAGGCATGAATACGCTGGTGGACTACCACTATCGCCCACACCATAGCGCCACGCCGGTAGGCCGGGCGGCGACCAGCAGATGCATGGCGCGAAGGGGCAGGATCTCTCATCTGAAGGTGCCCGCAGGCACGGTTGTGCGCAATGAAGAAACGGGCGAACTGGTGGCTGACCTGACCGAGCCAGGCCAGCAGGTGATGGTGGCGCGCGGCGGGCGCGGTGGATTGGGCAATGTTCACTTCAAGACCTCGACAAATCAGGCGCCGCGCGAGGCGCAACTCGGCGAGCCAGGCGAGGAAGTGACGCTGCTGCTCGAGTTCAAGCTGATCGCCGATGTAGGGCTGGTCGGCTATCCCAACGCGGGCAAGTCCACGCTGCTCTCGGTGGTGACGGCCGCGACGCCCGCGCATCGCCGACTATCCCTTCACGACGCTGGTGCCCAATCTGGGCGTGGTCGTCATCGGCGACCCGACGCACGGCGGACGACTTCAGCTTCGTGCTGGCCGATATCCCTGGCCTGATCGAGGGCGCGGCGCAGGGCGTCGGCCTGGGGCATGAGTTCCTGCGCCATGTCGAGCGCACGCGACTGTTGCTTCACCTGATCGATGGCGGCAGCATGAGCGAAGACCCGTGGGAGGAGTTCGAGGCGATCAACCGCGAACTGGACGAATACAGCGCCGATCTGGCGGAGCGGCCACAGATTGTCGTGCTGACGAAGATGGACCTGCCCGACGCGCAAGAGCGCTGGGAGATTGTGCGCAAGCGGGCCGAAGAGGCAGGGCTTGACCGCGTTGGCGATCTCGTCGGCGACGCATGAGGCACACAGGAGCTTATGAACGTCGCCGCGGAGCGGCTGCGCGAACTGCGGCAGGAGGATGCTGAGCGCAAGATTGCGGAGGCGGCGCTGGCCCCGGCGAGCGGGCCTGTCCTGCGTCCAGAGCCGGAGGACGCCTTTACCATTGTCCCGGAGCCGGATGGCTACCGCGTGCGCGGCAAGCGGGTCGAGCGGATGGCGGCGATGACGAATCCCGACAGCGAAGAAGGGATGGAGCGGCTAGAGAAGCAGCTGCGCAAGTTGGGCGTGCTGGAGGCGCTGGAGCAGTCCGGTGTCGAACCCGGCGATGTCATTTACTTTGGTAAGATGGAGATTATCTGGGGCGAAGAGATGTGGTGATCGAGCCGCCGTGGGAACGTGACGGAAATGGAGGCGATGGAGCCATGCGTGAGGTCGTAATTGTCGAGGCGGTGCGCACGCCGATTGGTCGGCGCAATGGCGCACTCAAAGATGTGCATCCGGTGATGCTGGCGGCGATGGCGCTGCGCGAACTGATGCAGCGCGCGAAGATTGATCCGGCGCTGGTCGAAGATGTGGTGATGGGCTGTGTCAGCCAGGTCGGCGAGCAGAGTCTCAATATCGCGCGCAACGCCGTCCTGCAGGCGGGCTTTCCCATCGAGGTACCCGCGACGACGGTAGATCGCCAGTGCGGCTCCGGCCAGCAGGCTATCCACTTTGCCGCCAATCTGATTGCGGCGGGCGTCTGCGACATCACCATCGGCGCAGGCGTCGAGAGTATGTCGCGCCTGCCCATCGGCTCATCCACTGCCACAGGCGGCCATCCGTTCCCACCGTCACTGCTGGAGATGTATCCACTGACGCATCAGGGGCTTTCCGCCGAGATGATCGCCGCGAAGTGGGATATTCCCCGCGAGGAGCTGGACGCCTATAGCCTGCACAGCCATCAACTGGCGGCGGCGGCGCAGCGATAGCGGCTATTTCGACCGCGAGATCATGCCTGTCTCGCTGGCTGACGGCTCCAGCTTTACGCGCGACGAGGGCATCCGCCGCGATACGACGCTGGAGAAGCTGGCGGCGCTTCAGCCCTCATTCAAGCCGGATGGCGTCATCACCGCGGGCAATAGCAGCCAGATAAGCGATGGCGCGGCGGCGGTTCTGCTGATGACGCCGGAGAAGGCGTCCGAGCTGGGGCTGCGGCCACGGGCGCGCATCGTCGCGCAGAAGGTCGTCGGCGTGGACCCGGTGATGATGCTGACCGGGCCGATCCCGGCGACCCGGCAGGTGCTGGCGAAGGCCGGGCTGAAGCTGGACGACATCGATCTCTTCGAGGTGAACGAGGCGTTCGCGCCGGTGGTGCTGGCGTGGAAACGCGAGCTGCAGCCCGACATGGAGCGTGTCAACGTCAACGGCGGCGCGATTGCGCTGGGCCATCCGCTCGGCTGCTCGGGCACGCGCCTGATGACGACGCTGCTGCACGAACTGGAGCGGCGCGGCGCGCGCTATGGCCTGCAGACGATGTGCTGCGGCGGCGGCCTGGGCACGGCGACGATCATCGAGCGGCTCTAACGTGAGGCCCTCTCCCCCTACCTCCTCCCCTAAAAGGGAGGGGCCGCGGGCCGAAGCTTCACTCTGCCCTGTAAAATATCCTCACTCGAAGTGGCATAAACAAAGATTATGAATATCGGCGGTGGAATCGCGTTTGGACTGGTGGCGGCGCTCTGCTGGGGCGTCGCCGATTTTTGCGCGCGCGGCTCCTCACGAACGGGCGGAACGTTCCTCACACTGTTCTATGTCGAGATTATCGCGACGTTTGGGCATGCTCGCTGCTCGCCCTGCCGCTTGGGCTGATTTCCTTTACCCATGCGACGCCAGAATATAGTCGCGCTGGCGATCCTATCAATCTGGCGATTCTCGGCGGCGCGGCGCTGCTCTATCGTGCGTTCGCCATCGGCACACTCTCGCTCGTCTCGCCAATTGCCGCCAGTTTCGCCGCCATCACCGCCCTGCTCTCGCTGCTCGGTGGTGAGCGGGCAAATCCACTGCAACTCGTCGGCATCGTGCTGACGGTGGCTGGGTGTGACAGTCGCCAGTACGGTGCCAGCCTCGAGCGCGGACAACGCCGAGGCGCACGACCGAAGGCGCTCGGGTCCGAGCGGGCGCTGGCAGTTGGCGCCGGGACTGGTTGAGGCGCTCGGCGCGATGCTGATCTTCGGCGTCTGCTACTGGGCGTTCCGCTTTCCGGTGGCGGCGCTCGGCGGAACCACGACGGTATTTATCTCCAAAGTCGCCGACATGGTGGTCCTGATGCTCATCGCGCTGGTGGGGCTGTATTTATACCACCTCCGCAGCCGAGGGAGCCGCGAGAGCATGAGCGGAAGTGCGCCGTGGTACGTGGTCCGCAGACCCGCGCATGCGTTCTGGCCGTGGGTGGTGGGCGTGGCTGCTGCTCGATACCGCCGCCAACATCGCCTACAATATCGGCATAACCGTCTCGCTGACAGCTATCGTCTCGGTCATCTCGTCGCTTTTCAGCGCGGTGACGGTGATGCTGGCGTGGGTGTTTCTGCGCGAGCGGCTGGCGCGCTGGCAGTGGGCGGGCGTCGCCGCGATTCTCGTTGGCATTGTGCTCGTCAGCGCGTAACGCGTGGCATCTACCGAATCACGAGACGTAGAACAAGAAACACTGAGAAGGCGGCAAGCAACAGCCATACGCCAATGATGATGCCAGCCGCAATCCAGCTCGTCGGCCGACCCTCGCGCAGTGCGTCTTTGGCGCGTTCGCGGCACTCTGTCATCACCTCCGGCGGGATCATTCGCAGAGCCAGCACAATGCCGATGGGAAGAGTATCAGGTCGTCGAGGTAGCCAATGAACCGGGATGAAGTCGGGGATGAGGTCGATGGGGCTGAATGCATAGGTGACGACGACCGCCGCGAATAGCCGCGCATACCAGGGCACACGCGGATCATGGTATGCCAGGTACAGCGCGTAGAGTTCCGTCTTGAGCCGCCGCGCGCGTTGCTTAAGACCGTCGAGCATGCACATGTCTCCCTTATCGCTCCACGATATCACCAAGCATCCACAAATATACGCCCGCCAGCGCGCTGCCCATGCGCCAGGCAGCCGTGGTATGCTGGCGACGAGAACGTGACAACACACGAAATAAATAGCATAGAAGGCGAGGCGAAACGCGATGGACGAGGTGATGCTTCACGGAGGGTTGCTGATGGCGAAGATGCTGAAGCAAGAGGGCGTCGAGGTCGTCTTTACGTTCAGCGGCGGCCATATCGCCGCAATCTATGACGGCTGCGTGCGCGAGGGCATCCGCGTGATGGATACGCGCCATGAGCAGGTCGCGGTGCATGCCGCCGAGGGCTGGGCGAAGGTCACGCGCACGCCCGGCGTCGCGCTGCTGACGGCGGGGCCAGGCGTGACCGACGGCATGACCGGCATCGCCAACGCGTATCTCGCGGGCAGCCCGGTGCTGGTCTTCGGCGGCGCGGCGCCCGTCTCCCACTGGGATCAGGGCGCGCTGCAGGAGCTGCGCCATGTCGAACTGGTGCGGCCGATCACCAAATGGGCGCGTACCGTCGTGCAGACGAACCGGCTCGCCGAATATACCGCGATGGCGTTCCGCGAGGCGACGGCAGAGCGCCCGGCCCGGTCTTCCTCGAATGCCCAATGGATGTGCTCAATGGCTTCGTCCAGACGGCTGACTGCCGCATTCCCGCCCCCGGCTATCGCACCGAGGGCCATCCCCAGGGCGACCCGGCGCTTATTGAAGGGCGGCGGCGCTGCTGGCGAAGGCGAAGCGTCCGGTCATTTTCGCGGGTACCACCGTCTGGTGGGATGACGCCGCCGAGCCGTTGCGCAAGCTGGCCGAGCAGCTTCAAGCGCCCGTCTTCCTCAATGGCAGCGGCCGGGGCAGCCTGCCGCCGGATCACCCGCTCTTCTTCTCGTACGCCCGCCGTGCCGCGCTGAGCAACGCTGACTTGCTGCTGGTGGTCGGTACGAAGCTGGATTTCCGGCTGAACTATGGCCAGCCGCCGCTCATTCCCGCCGAGGCCAAACTCATCTGGCTGGATCGGTTGGAGAGCGAGATTGGCGTCAATCGGAGCGCCGATGTCGGGTATCGCGGGCAATGTGGGCGCGACGCTTGGCACAACTGAGCGCGGCGCTCGGTAAGTCTGGCAAGGTGGATGACCAAATGCGTGGCTGCGAACCTGCGCGGGCAGGAAGAGAAGGCGCGTGCGGCTGAGGAGGCCCTGATGGCATCGGATTCTACGCCGATTCATCCGCTCCGTCTCTGCCGCGAACTGCGTGACGCGCTCGACCACGACGCCTATGTGATCGGCGACGGCGGAGATATCGTCAGCTATGGCGCGCGTGTCATCAACGCCTGGGAGCCGGGCCACTGGCTCGACGCTGGCCCGATGGGCACGCTCGGCGCGGGAACTGGATTCGCGATTGCGACGAAGATCGCGCGGCCCGATAAGCAGGTGGCGGCGCTCTTTGGCGATGGCGCATTTGGCCTCAATGGCATGGAGTTCGAGACGATGGCGCGCCACAATCTGCCAGTAGTTGCGGTCATCGGCAACGACGGCCAGTGGGCGCAAATCAAGCACCCGCAGAAGGCGATGCTTGGCCACAGCACCGCCGCCGACCTTACACCGGGGACACGCTACGACCGGATGGTGGAGGCGCTTGGCGGCTACGGCGAGCTAGTGACGGAGCCAGCGAGATACGGCCCGCCATCGAGCGCGCGTTCGCCTCGGGCAAGCCCGCATGCGTCAACGTGCTGACCGATCCCACCGTCGTCTATGGCCGCTCCACTCAGGCTGCCGTGTAGTCCAGAAACACGCTTTCCGGCTGGTGATGGTTGGCCACGGACTTCGCGTTCTAACAGACAGTGGGTAGGCTGGCTCCGATGAGTCTGCGCAGGCGGACTTCGTGGCCGTAGGCCATTCAGGCGCGGTTTTAACCGCCCGCGCATCTCTCATTCCCCAAGCACGGCGATGGCCTCGACCTCGAGCAGAAACTCCTCGCGGGCGAGGCGACGAATCTCCACTGCTGTGCTGGCGGGTAATTGTTCAGGGTGGATAAACTGGTCGCGCACCTCGCGGACGATCGGCATCTGCGTCATATCGACGATGAAGTAGGTGAGCTTGACCACATCACGAAAGCCGCCGCCAACGGTGCGGAGCGCGATGTGGAGGTTCTCGAAGACTTGTTGCGCCTGAGCGCGTATGTCGCTCTGGCCAACGAGATTCCCCGATGGGTCAAGCGCCACCTGCCCGGAAATATAGACCGTGCGGACGCCGGTCGCCTCGACGACATGGGTGTATCCGGTCGGATGCGCGAGCGTCGGAGGGTTGATATAGCGTAGTGTCATTTCGTCCTCCATAGGGTGTAGATATACTAGGAACCGCCAGCAGCGGAAATTGTATCACCCGCTCACCATCGAAGAGAGGGAGACTCCAGAGATGCCATCAGTGGAGCGATTGCGCGATTTCGGCGTTGCCATCGGCACATTGCCGGCGGGGCCATCCAATACCCTGACCGATGTGCCCGGGGTGCGCGTGGGCATACGACGCTGATTCGCGGCGACAATGTACGTACGGGCGCGACGGCGATCTGGCCGCACGACGGCAACCCCATGACCGAGCGCCTCTATGCGGGTATTTTCGCGCTGAACGGCTACGGCGAGATGACCTGCCGCTCAGTGATTGACGAGTGGGGGTTACTCTCCTCACCGATCGTGCTGACCGGCACGTCGGGCGTAGGGACGGCGCTTCACGCGACCACGCGCTATCTCGCCCAGCGCTATCCCAGGAGGCGCGCGACGAGATTCCGATAGCCGTCGTCGCCGAATGTGATGACGGCTTCCTGCACGACCACCTGACCTTCGCGTTGACCGAGCAAGATGTCTGGGCCGCGCTGGATAAGGCGCACAGACGCGATCCAGTCGAGGAAGGTTGTGTCGGCGCGGGCACGGGCATGGCGCTCTTCAGCTTCAAGGGCGGCATTGGCAGCTCATCGCGTGCCGTCGCTATCGAGGCGGGCACATTCACGGTTGGCGTGCTGGTCGAGACGAATTTTGGTCGCAGACCGCAACTTACCATCGCGGGTGTTCCTGTTGGCCGCGCCATCACCGACCTGATGCCAGAGCAGCCGACCGCCGATGGCTCGTGCATCGTGATCGTCGCGACCGATGCGCCGCTCCACGCGCATACATTGCGGCGGCTGGCCAAGCGTGCCGGGTTGGGGCTGGCGCGGACTGGCTCGACGGCAGGCGACGGCAGCGGCGAGATCATCCTGGCGTTCTCGACGGCGCAGCGTATCCCCTATCGCGCGCCCGGCGGGCGGCGTGAATATCACCATCCTCAGCGAGGGCAGCTATGAGAATCGTGGGCTAAATACGATCTTTGACGCGGTGGTAGAGGCGACCGAAGAGGCGGTTATCAACGCGCTGCTGGCGGCGACGACGATGCGCGGACGCGACGGCCACATGCTCCATGCGCTGCCCCATGATCGCCTGCGCGCGCTGCTGGCCATTCAAAGTTGGAAGGTGCATTTGAGACGTTGTGCGTTGTCTTTACGCATGAGGCCGCAGAGAAAGGGTGGGTACTCAGATGATCGATCAGCCAGAGGGCATCGTGACACTTGCTAGCCCGTTCGGTGTCGCGGAAACGATTGCGCGCATCGAGACAGCAATCACGGGGCATGGATTGACGTTGTTCGCGCATATCGACCATTCAGGCGCCGCAGCGCGGTTGGCCTGACGATGCAGCCCGCCCATGTGCTCATCTTTGGCAGCCCACGCTCAGGCACGCCGCTGATGATCGCGTCGCCGCTGCTCGCGCTCGATTTGCCGCTCAAGGCGCTCGTCTGGCAGAATGACGCCGGGCAGACGCAGGTGAGTTATACGAGTCCCGTTCCTCGCGCAACGCTATACAATCCCCAGCGAACTCGTGAAGAATATTGCTGGCGTCGAACCCCTGCTGATGGGCGCGCTCAAAGCCGATGTGTGATTTCCTCCGCAACGGGGATGTGTCGTGGTAGACTGGAACGACATGGCAGCATGGTCCGTCCTATGTTATGGAAGACAGACCCCTCTCAGGGAGGCGCAATCCCCGTGGATAGGCGAGATATCTTAGATCGGCATCGCGTACTGCGCATACTGCTGGGCCTGGTGACGTCCTCGTCGCCATGTGGGTCATCAGTATCGTATGGACGTTGCTGGCATCGGTCGGGGATATCGTGCTGCTCTTCTTCCTGGCGTGGGTTATCACGTTTATCCTCGCACCCGTCTCGAACTTCCTCATCAGCCGCAAATTCCCACGCGTGCTGGCCGTCTCGCTGGTCTATATCGCACTACTGGTCGTCATTTCAGGCGCGATCGTGCTGCTGGTGCCAGCCATGCAGTCGCAGGTGACGCAACTGGCGGAGGAGATCAAGTCAGACCTCTCGGCGGAGCGGCTGGCGACGCTCAATCAGAGCATGTCGACGTGCTCCAGCGTTTGGGTTCACGCGAAGGACGCGCAGCACATCGTCTCGCAAATCTCGCAGCAGGTACCCGGCTGGGCTGGCTCGCTGGCGAACAACGCGGTCAACTTCGCGACCACGCTGGTGACGTCGATCCTGACGCATCCTCTTCGATACCGCGCTGGTCTTCATCCTCTCGTTCTACATGATGCTGGATGGTGAGCGGCTGGTCGAAGGGTATCATCGCGAAGCTGCCGCCCAGGTGGGCGCCTGACATTCCGCATGTTCCAGCGGCACGTCAACGACACGTTTGGCGGCTTCTTCCGCGCGCAGATCATCGTCGCTTCGATCTATGCCACTATTTACCTGGCTCGTTCTGCTGATGCTTGGCGAGCCTAACGGCTTTCTGGCGTCGGTGCTGGCAGGCCTGATTATGATGATTCCGTTTATTGGCTCATTTGGCGCGTTTGTGCCGCCGTTGCTGCTGGTGCTGTTGCAGACGCCGAACGATCAACTGCTCGGCAAGGCGCTGGTGTTGTGTCTGTTGCTGATCGTCGCGCAGCAGATAGCGCTCCAGCTCATCGCGCCGCGTGTCTTCGGCAAGACGCTGGGCGTAAATCCGCTGATCCTCTTCGCCGCGCTGCTGTTGGCGCGAAGTGGGGTGGCGTCTGGGGCGCGTTCTTCGCCGGGCCAATCGTCGCGGTTTTCGCGGCGGTCGGCGAGATATTCTATGATCGCTTCACCCAGAAGTTGCCGCTCTTCAAGCCCGAGGAGAATCCGGCAGAAGAGCCGTCCCCCGAAGCTGTCAACGCCGCGCTCATCTCCAGGAACGGCGATGTGGCGGTAGCGGAGGGCAACGGGCAGCATCCAGCCGAATCCGCCACTGAGCAGGAGAGCGCCACCACGCGCCACTAAGTCAGTAGATGCATTTAGAAGTGGATTAGGTCCGACATTTCGTTTTGAGTGCATGATTCATATATGACACGAAGGCAAAATCGCTAGTCAACCAGCGAAATTAGAATTCACATGCATCAGAAGTGACGTGAAATACAGCCTGATACCATGTAGAAAATCGCTCGTTACAAAGGGTATGAGAAGGTACGCCTAGCTTCAACACAGAATTGCTCAGAGGTAATGGCAGATCACAAATGTGTAACGAGGTGAGCACATGACTGACGATGCTACCCCAACAATATCAAGGTCAGAAGATGTATCCATTGCGTCCGATTCTCCAAACAATCCCTTAGAAGAATCAAAAACGCAACAGGGAATGTCGACCGATAAACAGAACCATACCGGACTTCATCTAGAGGCGATTCTTATTGAGGAGTTTCGGTACGCCATGCAGATGTCATCGCAGACCATGGCTGAGCGAAACAGTGTCGCTCAACAATATGTTGTTGCTGTCGGCGCAACTGACTGCGGGCGCAATTGCCGGGGTATGTCAGTTAGATCAAGTTGGAGCACAGAGCGTTGTGCCTGTTGTGCTGCTGGGTACCTCATTGGCAGTAGGCCTATTGGGACTTATTGTATTCCAGGCGATGATTGGCTCGAGCCTCGCCTCTCGGTCAAGTTCTATCGCAATGAATCGCATCAAAGAGTATTTCATTCAAGACCTTCATAAGGAGGTGCTATCGATAGACAAAGCCTTCCTGTGGCGTATGTACTCAATCCCACGGCGCGAAAGATTTGGAAGTGTAACATTTGTATAGGTACACACGGTTGCATTCTTGAGCGCTTCTTGCTTCGCTGGTGCCATCGTCGTGTCATATCAATTGATGCAAACCCTGATGACGGGCGACACGGGATTCGTCAAGATCTTACCCGATGTTATCGCGGGATTCATCACCTTCGCCTTAGTGTTTTTTACGTGCACGCTATACTTCAGGCGCATCGTTTACAGAGTCTAGAGCCACCTAGAGCTAATCGAAGGTTAGCGCGATGAAGGCCGGCTTGAGCGCTGGATAAAGCGACTGGTAGACTGGATAGAGACGTTCATACTCCGCCTGCCATTCCGCGTTGGGAGCGGTTATCTCGCCCGGCTGGATCGTAGCCGAGCAGGCTGACGCGACATCGGGCCAGACGCCCGCGCCGACCCCTGCCAGCAGCGCCGCGCCATAGGCCGCACCCTCGCTCGCTTCGACGGTCTCTAACGGCGTCGTCAGCACGCTCGCCAGAATCGCGCGCCAGAGCGGACTGCGCGCGCCACCACCGGAGACGCGCACCCGCGCCATCTCGCCCAGGCCCACCTGCGCCAGCAGCGCGAACCCGTCGCGCAGGCCAAAGGCGACGCCCTCTAGCACGGCGCGGATCATATGCGCCCGCGTGTGCCGCAGCGTCAGCCCAACCCATGCGCCCCGCGCCAGTGGATCGGGATGGGGTGTCCGTTCGCCAGAGAGGTACGGCAGGAAGAGCAGCCCTTCACTGCCCGCTGGCGCCTGAGCCGCCTCGTCCATCAGCGCGTCGAAGCTGACCTCCGGCGCGAGCGTATCGCGCAGCCATTGCAGGCTCCCCGCCGCCGAGAGCATCACACCCATCAGGTGCCAGCGTCCCGGTACCGCGTGGCAGAAGGCGTGCAGCCGCCCCTCTGGCTCGAAGAGCGGCGCGGAGGTTGCGGCAAAGACGACGCCGGATGTGCCCAGCGTCACCGCCGCCATACCCGGATCGATTGCGCCAACACCCACCGCCTGCGCCGATTGATCGCCTCCGCCCGCCATCACCGGCGTCCCCACGGCAAGCCCTGTGAGCGCGGCAGCCTCGGCGCTGACGACTCCCGTCGTCTCCGGCCCTTCATAGGTGGGCGGCAGCCACGAGCGAGGGATATCCAAAACGTCGGCTACCTCCGGCGACCAGTCGCGCGCGGCAAGGTCGAAGAGCAGCGTGCCGGAGCCGTCGGATTTATCCATCGCAAAGTCGCCGGTCAGTCGGTAGCGGATGTAGTCCTTTGGCAGCAGGATGTGGGCGGCGCGGGCATAAATCTCAGGCTCGTGGCGGCGCACCCAGAGCACTTTGGGCGCTGTGAAGCCGGGCAGCGCATCGTTGCCGGTCACAGCGATCAGGCGGCTTTTCCCCATGCGCGCGCGAATCTCATCGCACTCGGCGGCGGTGCGCTGGTCGTTCCAGAGAATCGCCGGGCGCAGCGGCTCACCCTGTCCATCGAGCAGCACAAGCCCGTGCATCTGGCCCGTCAGCCCCACTGCGCGCACCTCGTCGCCGGTTGCCTCCGCCTCGGAAAGTGCCGCTCGTATGCTGGTTGCGGTGGCTTCCCACCAGTCGTGCGGCTCCTGCTCGGCCCAGAGCGCGCGTGGCGTGGAGAGTGCGAGCGGTGTCGATGCGCTGGCGACGGTCTGCCCCTGCTCGTCAATCAGTAGCGCCTTGGCGCCGGTTGTCGAGAGGTCGATACCGAGCAGGAGCGTGCGAAGTGGCATATTGGTTTGTCCTCCGGCGGTAACAGAGTGAGCGCTTGCCCTGGTGTTTCATTTGCGGCTATTATCGCATGTCGTGGTAGCGGCGAGCGCACGCTATTCCAGCCAGACCATTCGCGCTGCCTTGTGGACCGATATCTTCGATTTCTCAAACATGCGCTGCTGGCAATCCAACTCATGGCAGCTCATCGAGTGCGCGCTCGACATGTGGTAGATACAGTCCCTCGCCCAGCGGCTGTAGCGCATCTCGTGCTTGAAGCAGCCGCTCGCGCGCCAGCGAGTTGTCGCCAGATGCCTGCGCTGCCAGGCCGCCGACGTAGAGCAGCTTCGCTTCGGCGTAGGGATAGGGTAGCTCGCGGCTGAGGCGCAGCCCATCCCCAAGCGCCTGCTCCGCCGCCGCGAACTCGCCCCGCCGCGTCGCCTGTATTACCCGCACCCGCAGCGCATCTACCTCCGCCAGCCGGATATCCTCGCGGCGTGATCGCTCCAGGCATTCTTCGAGCCGGTCTGCCGCCTCATCCTCGTGACCCAGGTCGAGCGATGCCCACGCCAGATAGGGCAATAGATAGGTGACCAGCCCCTCCTGCTGTCCGAGTCGGTCGAGCAGGGGGACGAGACGGGCGTGCGCCGCCGCGGGCTGCCCGGCCAGTAGATCGCGTTCGGCCAGCGTGGCCTGTGCCAGCCGTAACGCCTGAAGATCGCCCGTTTGTTCGGCCAGCGCGGCGCCTTCCTCGATCAGTTGGTTCCCGTCGTCCAGTTTGCCTTCCGCCAGCCGTAGTAGTCCGGGGCCAAGCGCAATGTAGGGCGAGACCCACGACGCACCCAGTTGCCGGGCCATATCCTGGGCCTGCTCGTAGTCGCTGTGCGCCTGTGGCCAGTCGCCTGCCGCATAGGCGTTCAGCCCGCGACGCAGCAAGAGCAGCTCGGTCGCCAGCGGATCAGCCATCTGCTCGGCCAGTGCCAGCGCGCGCTCGACATCGTGCGTGGAGCGGGCGAACTCGCCCTGCAGCAGATAGACGACGCTGACGTTGTCCAGCGCCTGCGAGAGGATGCGTGGATCGCCCAATGTCTCCGCCGCACGGATCACATCTTCGAGGGTCTGGCTGGCCTCGCGCAGTTGCCCCAGCATGCGGAATGCGTTGCCCCGTCGCATCTCGATCTGGCAGCGTAGCGCCTCGTCGCCAGCGTCGCGGGCGAAGGCCGCTGCCTGCTCGGTCTCCGCCATCTGCTCGCCGTATCGTCCGGCGAGGTGCAGGAGCTGGGCGTAGATGTCGTGCAGCGCCGCCAGCGTCTGTGGCGCGACCCCGCGAGCCGCCTCTGGCGCAAGCGCCGGGGCCAGCCGCTGCAGTCCCTCGCGGGCGGAGCCACGGTCGGCATTGACCTGGCCGATTTGCGTCAAAACGCGCGCCTGCGCCTCGATGTCAGCTTCATGACGATACACCGTGAGGGCGTGCTCGAAGGCCGTAAGCGCCTGGTCATAGCGTGCCATGGCGCGTAGCACACCGCCCCACTTTTCGCGGGCATGCGCGGCTTCGAGCGGGCGGCCGAGATGATCCAGCTGGTCGACCAGTTCCGCATAGGCAGTCTCTGCGGCGGCATATGCCTGCATCGTGACGGCGCGGTCGCCAGCGCGTTCCAGATAGGTGACAGCCTTCACCGGCTCATCTCCGCGAAGATAGTGGAAGGCCAGCATCTCGGCTGGAGTCTCGCCTGGCTCACCTTCGAGCGCCGTGGCGATACGGCGGTGGAGCGCGCTGCGGCGGGCCGCGCTTAAATCGTGCGTCACCACGTCGCGGATGACATTGTTGGCGAACTGGTACGCGTCATCACTCGTTTCGTCCAGCAGCCGCGCGCGCGCGCAAGTCTCCAGCGCGGCGACGATCTCATCTTCGCTTCGCCCGCTCGCAAGCAGCGCCTCGCGCAGCAATCGCAGCGATGCCTTGCCACCCGCCACCGCGAGCGTCTGCATGACCTCTCCCGCGACCTCCGGCTGCATGGCGATCCGCCGACGAATACTCTGCATCACATCCGATGGGAGCGCATCGTCCTGTCCCGCTGGCAACGTTCGACTTGCGAGCGCCTGCGCCCAGCCGACGAGGTAGAACGGGATGCCGCCGCACTGTTGCGTGACGTGCGCCTGTGCGTCTTCGCTGATCGTGTCGCCGTCGGGTAGCAGTTGCCTCAGGAGCGCAATGGATTCATCCTCACGTAAGGGGCTGAGCGCGTGCTGGTGGAGCAGCCCCTCGTGTTCCAGGTGGGTCATTGCCTGGGCGAGTGGACTTCCGGCGGACACCTCGCTGTTGCGATAGGCGCCAATTATGCGCAATGACGCCGAGGTTGAGCTGCGGGCGAGCGCCTCCAGCAGATCGCAGGCATCGGAGCCAGCCCATTGTAGATCGTCGAAGACCAGCAGTGTGCCTGCCGTGCCAGCGATATTGGCCATGTAGCGCGCCACCGCTGCGAACATCAGTCGCCGCTCCTGCTCTGGGGTCAGCGTCCATGGCGGCAACTGGACCGTATCGCGCTCGGCCAGTTCGGGCAGCAGACGCACCAGCCAGCCGCAGCCCTGCAGCGCGGACTTCAGGTCGGCGGGCGAGCGTCTGGCGATGTCACGCTCGATCATATTCAGCAGCGGCGCATAGGGATCCTGATAGCTGCCCTGCGGACAGCTTCCCATCAGGACAGCCCAGCCCAGTCCTGCCGCGAGAGAGGCAGCCTCGTGGAGCAGCCGTGTCTTGCCAATGCCTGGCTCGCCCTCAAACAGCAGTGTTGGTGGCAAACGATCCGATAACAGGCGGTCGATCACGGCAAGCTCGGCTGTCCGATCAACCAGCGATATGCCTGTGTGCGCTGGCTCCAGAGAGACTGGTTGCGCCACAAGCGGCGCGCTCCGGTGGCGGCCGGATTGCTCGAACCGCGCGCGTTCCTGTTCATCAAGGCCGAGCGCCTCAGCAAGCAGATCGACGGTTTCGCGCCGTGGAGTACGATTGACGCCACGCTCAAGCGCGCTGATAGCCTCCGGGCTGAGTCCAGCATGTTCGGCTAGTTCCGCCTGCGTCAGCCCTGCCGCCCGCCGGAAGCGTCTGAGCAACGCCGCGAAGGTCTGTGGTTGCAGCGTCCCCATGGTCTTGCCCTTCCCTCGATAGAGATGGCTCTCACTCGATAGATACGGCCCTCATCGTCACCAGTATATGCTATCAGGGGATGGGAGTAAACGTGCGGCTTGGTACGTACTCAGGTCAGGCGGTGAGGCTCGCCGGGCATGGCGTCATGTTCGCGCAAGCGTTCGACCAGCCACGCCTCGTCGTGGATTGGCACTCCCAGCTTTTCTGCCTTCGCCAGCTTGCTGCCCGCCGCCTCGCCGACGATGAGATGGCTCAGCGACTTGCTGACGCCAGTGGCGATCTTGCCGCCAAGCGCGGTGATAGCCTGCTCCGCCTGGCCGCGTGTCAGATGCTCTAGCGAGCCGGTCAGCAGGAACGTCTCACCGGCAAACGGCCGATTCGCCGTATCCTGGTCAGCCTCGATACCTTCTGGTACCGTCAGTGTCAGGCCAGCCGCCTTCAGCCGCGCGGCAAATTCGCGATTGGTCGGCAGTTGCGCCCAGTTATAGACGCTCTCGGCAATCTTATCGCCGATACCCGGCAGTGCGGCAATCTGCTCCTGTGAAGCATCGAGCAGCGCATCCATCGAGCGCAGCCCCTCGGCCAGCGTCTCGGCAGCCTTGTAGCCAACATAGCGGATGCCGATGGCGTTGAGCACGTCCGCGAAGGAACGGGCGCGGCTAACGGCGATAGAGTTGAGCAGATTGGTGGCGCTCTTGTGCTGGAATCCCGGCAGCGTCAGCACCTGCTCCTCGGTCAGCGAGTAGAGGTCGGCGACATCAGTCACCAGATTCTGCTCGACCAGCCGCTCCGCGATGGCGTCGCCCAGTCCGCGGATATCCATTATCGCTGAGAAGTGGATGATGCGCTCGGTACGTTGCGCCGGGCAGTCGGTGTTGGTGCAGTAGTTGTCGGCCTCGCCGTCGGCCCGGAAGACCGGAGAGCCGCAGATCGGGCAGGTCGTCGGGAACGTCCATGGCGTCTCGCTGCCGTCGCGCAACTCGACCAGCGGCTTGACGATGCCGGGGATGACATCGCCGTGGCGCTGGACCACCACGATATCGCCGATCATCAGGTTCTTGCGGCGAATCTCGTCCTCATTGAAAAGCTGTGCGCGTGAGACGGTGACCCCGCCGAGCGGAATCGGCTCCAGCCGGGCGTTTGGCGTCATTTTCCCTGTCCGCCCTACGGTGACGACGATATCGAGGAGGCGCGTGTTGCCCTCGACCGGCGCGAACTTGTACGCAATCGCCCATTTGGGGTCACGCTGGACCGTGCCTAATTCTTCCTGCTGCCAGCGCTCGTTGATCTTGATGACTGCACCGTCGATGTCATAGCCGACGGTGAAACGCTCGGCAGCGGTCTGGTCGCAGTACGCCTGCGCCTCTTCGAGCGTCTCGACGTGTTTGGCGCGCGGACTAACCGGGAAGCCCCATCCACGCAGCCATTCCAGCACCTCCACCTGAGAGCGTGGCTCTGGAGCGCCGTCGATCTGGCCAATCTGATAGGAGAGAAACGAGAGCGGGCGGCTCGCCGTGATGCTGGCGTCTTTCTGGCGGAGTGAGCCAGCGGCGCCGTTACGGGCGTTGGCAAAGAGGCGTGGCGTCGTGCCTGCCTGCTCGGCCTCGGTGGCCAGCCGCTCATTGAGCGCCTCGAAATCATCTCGCCGCATGTAGACCTCGCCGCGAATCTCGATGCGCTCCGGGATGGGGATTGCGTCCACCTGCTTCAACTGGTGCGGAATGTCTTTGATGGTGCGCACGTTGTTGGTCACGTCTTCGCCCACCGCGCCATCGCCACGGGTGACGCCAGAAACCAGGCGGCCGCTCTCATAGGTCAGGTTCATGCTCAGGCCGTCAATCTTCGGCTCGCAGACGTAGGCGAAGGTCGCGTTGGGAAGAAGCCGCTGCGCCCGCTGCTGCCAGGCGCGTAGCTCATTGGGCGTGCGCACGTTTGCCAGGCTGAGCATGGGCGTGCGGTGGCGCACCTTGGCGAATCCAGTGGCGGCCTCACCGCTGACGCGCTGTGTCGGCGAGTCGGGCGTAATCAGTGCCGGATAATCCTCTTCGAGCGCGCGCAGCTCGCGCATCAGCGTGTCGTACTCGGCGTCGGAGACAAGCGGATTGTCGAGGGCATAGTAGGCGTGATCCGCCGCGACAAGGCGCTCGCGCAACTCGTTGATGCGGGCGGCCACCTGTGGGTCGTCGCCTCCTATGTTATCCGCACTCATGCGCTATCCCTCCGATCTATGGTGTCTCTTCAAGGCTGGCCCGAGTGTATCATATTGGCTCTATACTGCCTGTGGTGGATACCACTTAATTCTTTTGCTACCTCATCCAATCGGACGTTGTAGCGAAACGTTACGGCATTCCCGGTGGGCGCCGCAGCGGCCAGTACACTTTCGCCACGCTGCCCATATCTGTGCGCCCGCGAAACATGATACGATGCGCGAAGAAGCGGCGACGCGGCGGTGCGCCGGAATGTACCAGTGAATAGCTGTTCTGAAAAAATCGAGGAGTCTCATGAGCATCGAATCGATCAATCCAGCCACGGGCGAGGTCATCGAGACATTTGAGCCATTTACCGCACAGCAGATTGACGAATCCCTGGCGCGTGCGCGCGAGACGTATCGGCACTGGCGCACGACCACCTTCGCCGAGCGTAGCGCCCTGATGCGGCAAGTAGCCGCCACCCTGCGCGCGCGGAAAGCCGATCTGGCGCGAATCGCGACGCTCGAAATGGGCAAGACGATCACCGAGTCTGAGGCCGAGGTCGAGAAGTGCGCCTGGAACTGCGACTACTATGCCGAGAACGCCGAAACCTTCCTCGCACCTGAGCGTGTTGCCACGAACGCCGCCGAGAGCTACGTCGAGTTTACGCCGATTGGCGTCGTGCTGGCGATTATGCCGTGGAACTTCCCGTACTGGCAGGTCATCCGCTTTGCCGCGCCCGCCATCATGGCTGGCAACACCGCCGTTTTGAAGCACGCCTCGAACGTCTCGCGCTGCGCGCTGGAGATCGAGCGCATCTTCCGCGAGGCGGACGCGCCGGACGGCCTCTTCAGCACGATTCTGGTACCGGGCGCCGAGGTCGAGCACATCATTGCCGATCCACGAATCGCCGCCGTCACGCTGACCGGCAGCGGCCCCGCTGGCATGGCGGTGGCCGGCGCGGCCGGGCGCGCCATCAAGAAATCGGTGCTGGAACTGGGCGGATCGGATGCCTTTATCGTGCTGGCCGACGCCGATTTGGCCGCCGCCGCCGCGATGGCGGTGCGCTCGCGCTTCCAGAATGCCGGGCAGAGCTGCATCGCCGCCAAGCGCTTCATCGTCGAGGAGCCGGTGGCCGATGCCTTCGCCCAGAAGTTCGCCGAGGAGGCGAGCAAGCTGCGCATGGGCGATCCGTTGGACGCGCAGACGCAGATGGGGCCGATGGCGCGCGCCGATCTGCGCGAGGGCTTGGTGGATCAGGTAGAGCGCTCGGTGGCCATGGGCGCGCAGGTGATCGTGGGCGGCAAGGCGAGCGACGGCGCGGGCGCGTTCTATCCACCGACTGTCGTGACAGGCGTCACAACGGAGATGCCGCTTTTCCGTGAGGAAACGTTTGGCCCGGTGGCGGCGGTGATTCGCGCGCGAGACGCGGAGCATGCCGTGGAGCTAGCCAACGATTCGGAGTTTGGCCTCGGCGGCAATCTCTGGACTGGAGACATCGAACGCGGGCGGCAACTGGCGCGTCGGCTGGAGTCGGGCGCGGTCTTCATCAACGGCATGACGGCCTCTGATCCGCGCCTGCCTTTTGGCGGGGTGAAGCAGAGCGGCTACGGGCGCGAGCTTTCGTCGTTTGGCATCCGCGAGTTCGTGAACATCCAGACGGTCTGGATTGGCCCGGCCGCCGCCAACGCGCCGCTTGCCAGCGTCGCCGCCGAGTAAACCGGCGACTGAAACTGCTACCAATGAAAGCACCTGAAGACAAGCGACTTCAGGTGCTTCAGGACGGGGTACCATTAAGCAAAAGGCGGGCAGTGTCAAGGTCGACGCTCTCACGAGCGACGCTTGACTAGCCAAGTTGCTAATGTGTATAACTAGAAGCATGCGAACATTTGAGTTTCGCATCTACCCAAACCGCGTACAGCGCCAGCAATTGATGACCTGCCTCAAGGAGTCACGGGTCATCTACAACGAGATGCTGGAAGTGCTGAAAGCGCAGTTCGACACGGATGGCACGTTTCCTTCCACGTATGACCTGACGGCACGCTTCAAGGGACGTGGTGGTGAGTACGTGCCCGCTACGACCGTGCAAACGCTTGCCGATCGACTCAGTAAGGCACACAATCGGTACCTTCAACTGAAAAATCTCGGTATACACGTTGGGTTTCCCCGCTTTAAAACCCCTAATCGCTGGCACTCCATACAATTGCGTCAGTATGGCAAGGACGTTACCCTCAATGCCGCAATTGATGCACGGCTGCAAGTCCCCGCCAAGATGGGAAAGCATCTGAAAATCAAACTGCATCGCCCGCTCGTTGGGATGCCTGTTACAGCCCACCTGGTGCTGCGCTCGGATGGGCACTGGTATGTATTGATCGTCTGTGAGACACTCCCGCATGACGAACAAGGAACCGTCCATCCCAAGCAGTCTGTATGTGAGCATCCGGCTGTCGGTTTAGATGTGGGATTGAAGGTGTTTCTGGCGGACTCTGAAGGTGCCGTTATAGGAAACCCGCGCCACTACCGAAGGGGGCAAAAACGACTCGGCAAGGCACAACGTCTCAGTGATCGCCGCAAGAAAGGCAGTCACCGCCGACGCAAAGCCAAGCAAGAGGTCGCCAAGAGGCATCTCAAGATTGCCCGCCAGCGGCGCGATTTCCATTTCAAGACAGCCAAAGCATATGCGGACCGATATGGCCGTATTTGTGTAGAAGACTTGAATGTAACGGGACTGGTACAGAACCATCATCTTGCTAAGAGCATTCACGACGCAGGTTGGAGCGCGTTTCTCAGTATCCTTGAGGATAAGGCTGCGAGAGCTGGTCATCAAGTTATACGAGTACCCGCACGCTTCACGACGCAGATCTGCCATCGGTGTGGAGCATATGTCCAAAAGAGTCTCTCGGTACGGACACATGTTTGCTCTTCCTGTGGGCTGATTGAGGACCGTGATGTGAACGCTGCCAAGAATATCTTACAATCTGGATTATGGGCGGGGGCACCGCCTTCGTGGACGGGGCAGGATGCTGTCCCGGTTGAAGCGAGAAGCCCCCGGCTTTAGCCGTGGGGAGTTGTCACAATTGGGTATATGAGCGTGAAGAAGCGCGGGTTGCTCAGGGGTGTGCCAGTTGCCGATATCGCGCGGCTGGCGCGGCATCCGGGCTGCCTGCGCCCTGTTGTCCGCTGGTATGGAGGTATGCTCCGCCAGCGGATTGCGCGGTGTCTGAAACGAGAGACGCCCGCCCAGTTTGCGATGAGGTTCATGAGCACACCAATATCCGATAACATACCCGTCGAAACGTCAGACAATCCTGCCACACCGCCGAAGACGCGGGTCTTACTACTTGTCCGCCATGGGCAATCGACCTACAACGTCGAGGGGCGGCTGCCTGGCCAATTGCCGGGTATCCCGCTGACCGACGAGGGACGCCGCCAGGCGCATCGGGCCGCAGTGGCGCTTTCAGCCCTGCCGCTGAGCGCGATCATCTCCAGCCCACTGGAGCGCGCCGCCGAGACGGCGGAGATCATCGCCAGGGGCTGGGGGCTGACGGTCCGCACCGATCCGCGCCTGATGGATACGAACGTCGAGCGGTGGGCGGGGCAGAAGATCGACGATGTGGCCAAGAACGACCCAGCCTGGAAGCGCTACGTCGCCAATCCCGACGAGCCGCCGGAAGGTGCGGAGAGCTTCTCGTCGGTGCAGGCGCGCGCCGTCGCGGTCGCCAGAGAAGCGCTGGCCGACCCGAACAATGGCGACTATATCGTGCTAGTGGCGCATGGCGATGTGGTCAAGCTCATCCTGGCGCAGTATATGAATACGCCGATTCCCTGCGTGCCGTTTCTGGCTATTGGCAACGCTTCCATTAGCGGGATGGCGTTCACAGGCGACTCGCCGCCGCAGATTCTGGCAACTAACTGGACGCCCGATCCTCGCTGGCTGGTCGCGCCTACCACACCTCCACCTCTGACGCCCGGTGCGCCAGCTCCTGAGTCGCCGAAATCGGCGGATGGCGGACAGGAGACCTCGACCAATGGCTAAATTCGTGTGTACTATGCAGGCATGACATCGCCAACTTCCTGAGCGACCAGGGCACAGGTAACAGGCAATCCGAGAGAGCGAGTACTGCCAATGTTCGATCCCCGTATCCCCTACCAGCGCCGCATGTGGCATTACGATTCTGACCGGCCACTCTCGGTTGCCCAATTGATTGCGCTCGGCAGCCTGGATGCCCGCACGGCTGCGCTGCTCTGGCTGTTGGTCGAGCGCCACCAGTCGGTCATCGTCTCGGGGCCAACCGATCCGACGCCGGGTATCGGCAAGACGACCACGCTCAACGCGCTCCTGGGGTTCCTGCCGCCGGGGAGCACGCTCGTCTATACGACCGGCATGTATGAGGACTTTGGCTTCCGCGACGAGGTAGACCCCGCGACGACCTGCGTGCTGGCTAACGAGGTGAGCAACCATCTGCGCATCTACATGTGGGGCGACGTCGCGCGCGCGTTGCTGCGCCTGCCTGGGGATGGCTATGCTATCGCCAGTTCGTGCCATGCCGATACGGTACAGGATGTTCTCTCGATGCTGCGTCGAGATCTGCGGCTGCCTGCTGGCGATGTGCGCGGGCTGGGCATCATCATCAACATTGGCATCGTGGGTCGGGTCTGGCCGCCGCGCCGCCGCTTCCTCACCGTCAACTTCCTCGCGCCCCAGGCGCCCGATGGCGCGCCGAACGATATCCGACTGATTCCGCTGGCCGAGTGGCAGGCGCATAGCGATACGTTCCTCCCCGCGACACAGGAGGCGCTGGCCGAGGTCGCCACGGTTGTGGATATGCCGTTGGGCGAGTTCTGCGCCGCCCTCGAACGCCGACAGCTTCTGCTGGAGCAGCTCTCCGAGGGGCGAGGCGTCGGCCCCAGCCGCATGCGTGAGGCCGTCGATGCGCTAATCGCCTCCGAGCAGGCGGATTTGTCGGGGGATGATGCGGATGGCGCTGACACGGATGAGGGCGCTGGCGACTGAGGTAAAAACGCTGGTGTCGGCCGCGTCCTCTGTGTATAGCGAATCGTTACGACGTGTTAGGGCGCGAAGGAACCAAACCGCCCTGTTCTGCGTACTCTTCAATAGGACGTGATACGTGGGGTGGCCCAGATTTTGCTATGGATGGGCTTTGAGGAATGGCAGAGCTATGGGCGAGATGAGGACGCGGTTGATGAGGACGAGGGTGATGGCCATGCAACGATATGACGAGACACATGACGATACACAGAAACAACAGCCCACTCCGGTGACGAATGCCGACCTATCCAGGGCCATCGCGCAGAAGCGACTGCCCTTTGTGCGGGTAGGCGACCAGTATGTGGTGCGCCAGGATGACGTGCGCAAATTACACGCGCATCGGCATCATCGGCCAGATTCGTCACCCAAGCGTGACACGCTAGAGATGGGCCGCACGGCGTAGGGCGGGCCACGCCGAGAGGATATCGCCAAGTCGGTTCGACTCGTTGCCCCAGCATGGCTCGGCGTAATAACAGCCAATCCAGTTCCTGGTGGCGTTGTGGTCGAAGTACGTGAGCGCATGGGCGATCATGTAGCAGTTGATGGCTGGATCACGCGAAAGCACCGACGCCCACCAGTTATCCGCCGTTTGCACGCCTGTAGTCGTATCGATGCCCGACATAATCGAGTCAATCGTGCGCGCCGGGAAGGTGCAGCTATAGCCGCCGCAGGTTGGCACCGTCCCCTGACTCCGGTCGTAGTCCAGCACGCCCTGGCCAACCTTCTGCACCACCGATGTATCGTTGGGGTTGCCATAGAGGTCGGTGAAGGCGTTTTTCAGCACGTAGATCACCGAAAACTGGTTGCCATAGCCAAGTTGCCAGAAGCTCGCGTGCGGGCAGTTCTGGATATTGGAGAAATAGTTGTAACCAGCGCGGGGCGGATAGTTCGCGCAATTGCTGTAATTGATGCGCCCGCGAATGCCCTCCGAGTGCGTCCACCAGACCAGCATTTCCGGCTCGATATTCTCGTGATACCGTCGATCATAGGCGGCCGTTGCCTTGTAGGCGAACGGGAGCATTGTGGCCAGCCGGTTGAACTCCGAGCTGGCAATGCCGAGCGGATTCGACGGATAATCGAAGCCATATTTGGCGACATAGTGCGATGGGTCGGTGAAATCTGGCGCGGGCGGCGGTGTCGGCGTCGGCGCTGGGCCACCGAAGTTCGCCAGAGCGATCCACTGGCCCGGAGCCAGTCCCGATGTCGTGAGCAGCCCGGTCGTATTCATCAGCACTCCGATAACGATGACCGTCAGTGCGAACACGGTGAGCGCCTTGCGATGCCTGCGCACGACATGCAGCGGCCCGACAAACCGCTGGCTCACGCGGCGAGCAGTGTGGCGCGCGTTACTTCGTGATGGGTCGTTGCCGGGCACCAGCACCACATCGACTCCGGGTGGTACCTTCGGCCTCTTGCCAACAGGCACGACGGCGCGGTTCTGGCGCGTCGGCGCGGGCGCTGGCTCAACCGACATCGGCTCGCGGCCACGGCGGATCGGGCCGCGCTGTGGTTGCTGGTTGTATCTGTCGTCCTCATAATACTCGCCGGGATCATCATAGCCGTCACGGCGGGGATCTGGAGGACGTTGCACCGAAGGCATCGTGGGCAGAGTAATCGCCGGGACGACGACGGTTGCGCGCCTGGTATCCTCAGGCTCGTCATCGGGGTCGCCATAGACGCGGCCAAAGTCGTCGCCGTCCCATGAGGCAAATGGAGCAAAATCATCGGGTTCGTCGGTGCGTCGCTGCCACGAGGGCAGAGCGCGTTTCTGCGGTCGCCGTCCGTTATTCTGCCCTTTGCCCATTCCTCCCAGCCTTCCTGCGCCGTCGGGACTTCTCCGCTATTTGCGCCTGTCGCCGGAAGGAAGCATATGCCTGGGACTAGCTCAACCGCAAAGCTAATCCCCCAAAAGGCACGATATGGGCATCAGGATGTCGCGGTCGCGGCGGCGTAGTAGCGGCTGGCGGGCGCCATCCCCCGGACACCGGCCAGATAGCGGCTGGCCTCCACCACGGCGTCCAGATCGATTCCCGTTGCGATGCCCATGCCGTGGAGCAGATAAAGCAGGTCTTCGGTTGCCAGATTGCCCGACGCGCCCGGCGCATAAGGGCAGCCGCCCAGTCCGCCGGTCGAGCTATCGAAGATGCTGATGCCAGGCTCCAGCGCTGCCAGCACATTGGCCAGCGCGGTACCTCGCGTATCATGGAAGTGCATCGCCAGCCGGTCGAGGCTCGTTATCTCACGCAACGCGCCGACGACATCGCCCACCTGATTCGGCGTCGCCACCCCAATGGTGTCGCCTATCGAGAGCTCGTCCACGCCCAGCGCCACCAGCTCGCGTGCGACACGGGCCACTGCCTCCGGCGCGACCGCACCCTCGTAGGGGCAACCGAACGCCGTCGAGATGTAGCCGCGCACTCGGATGCCCGCCTGGCGCGCCATCTCCACGACCGGGCGGAAGTTAGCGATACTGCCCGCGATGGAGGTGCGGATGTTGTGCTCCACAAACGTCTCCGACGCGCCAGTGAAGACGGCCACCTCGTCTACCTTTGCCTCCAGCGCGCGCTCCATGCCCTTCTCATTCGGCACGAGTACGGCGTAGCGGGTTCCAGGCCGCCGCGTGATGCCCGCCATCACCTCGCTGGCGTCGGCCAGTTGCGGGATCGCCTTCGGGCTGACGAACGACGTGGCCTCGATGACCGAAAAGCCCGCCGCGCTGAGCATGTCGATAAACGCGATCTTCGCCTCAGTGGGAATGACGCCCTTCTCATTCTGCAGCCCATCGCGCGGGCCAACCTCCACCACCGTCACCCGCTTTGGCATATTTCCATTGTTCGCCATGATCGTTAGTCCTTTGCCGCTTCCAGCTCGACCAGCACCTCGCCTCCTGGCACAACATCGCCAGCCGCGTAGCGCACGCTGCGCACATGGCCCGCATACGGCGCGACGATGGCGTGCTCCATCTTCATCGCGCCCAGCACCACCAGGGTCTGTTGCGCCGCGACGGTATCGCCTTCCGCGACGTTTACCTTGATGATCGTCCCTGCCATTGGGGCGACTAGCGACTGAGCGCCGGTGGTGGCGTCGCCATGATGGGCCGCACTCTCGACCGTCAGTGGACGCGGGCGGGCGAGCGTGTAGCTCGTGCCGTGGGCGCTCACCAGCACATCATAGCCGCGCCGGGCCATATAGTAGTTCTCCTGCCTGCCGCCAACGCTGAGCGTGAGTTGATTCGTAGCCGCATCCAGGTGCGCGGTGACAGGCGCATTCTCGGCGAAGGGCGCGTCGTCCACAGTGAGCGTGTAGCCTGAGCCAACCGCCGCGGATGTCACGGTCACGACGTGATCGTCCGCGCCAGCGCGATAGCGGAAGCGCCGCGACTCCGCCGCCAGCCGAGCCATTCATCCCCGCGCGCGACCAGGGGTTGAACGGACGTCCGTTATCGGATGGTTTCGGCGTCGCCAGGGTTTCCCAGAGCGCCGCCGCCGCGAGTATCGCGGGTGTGGTGGAGATGGGATGCGTCGCCGCGCTCATGTCGTGCGTTTCCAGGAACGCGGTAGTCGCGTTGCCCGCCTGAAAGTCGGCGTCGTCGGCGATGGCACGTAGCAGTCGGATGTTGGTCGCGACTCCCAGCACCGCGAAGGCGTCTAGCGCGGCCCGCAGCCGCTCGATGGCCGCCGGACGATTCTCGGCGGCGACGATCAGCTTCGCCAGCATTGGGTCGTAGTGGACTGAGACCTCGCTGCCCGCCGTGATGCCGGTATCGACGCGGACCCCGGGCGCGCGCGGCGGCTCGAAGACCAGCACCTCGCCGGTCGAGGGCAGGTAGCCATTGGCGGGATCTTCGGCGTAGAGGCGCACCTCGATGGCATGCCCGCGCGGCGAAATCGCCTCCTGCGTCAGCCCTAGCGGCTCCCCCGCAGCGATACGCAGTTGGTGGCGCACAAGGTCCAGCCCCGTCACCGATTCGGTCACCGGATGCTCCACCTGGAGCCGCGTGTTCATCTCCAGGAAATAGAAGTCGCCCGAGGCATCTAGCAGAAATTCGCAGGTGCCCGCGTTGACGTAGCCCGCCGCTCGCGCCGCCCGCACGGCAGCCTCGCCCATCGTCGCGCGCAGTTCAGGCGTCAGCACAGGCGAGGGGCTTTCCTCGACTACTTTCTGGTGGCGGCGCTGAATCGAGCAGTCGCGCTCGCCCAGGTGGATAACGTTGCCGTGGGTATCGGCGAGAATCTGAAACTCGACGTGACGCGGCGCGATCACCAGCTTTTCCAGGAAGACGCTATCGTCGCCGAATGCCGCCAGCGCCTCACGCTGCGCCGCCGCCAGCGACTCCGAGAACTCCGCCGCCGACTGGACGACGCGCATGCCCTTGCCGCCGCCGCCCGCCGCCGCCTTCAGCATCACCGGATAGCCAATGCGCGCCGCCTCGCGCTCCAGCTTGCGCGCGTCGCGGGTATCGCCCATGTAGCCGGGGACAGTAGGCACGGCCGCCTGCTCGACCGCGCGCTTGGCCGCCGTCTTCGACCCCATCAGGCGGATCGCCTCGGGCGGCGGGCCAATGAAGACGATGCCCGCGCGCGGCGCAGGCCTCGGCAAAGTCGGCGTTCTCGGAGAGAAAGCCGTAGCCGGGGTGAATCGCCTCCGCGCCGTGCTCGTGCGCCACCCGCAGGATCGCCTCAATGTTCAGATAGCTCTCGCGGGCGGGCGCCGGGCCGAGCAGCCACGCCTCGTCGGCCAGCCGCACATGGAGGGCGTCTCGGTCGGCCTCGGAGTAGACGGCAATCGAGAGGATGCCCATCCCGCGGCAGGCGGCGATGACCCGCACGGCAATCTCGCCCCGATTGGCGATCGAGAACTGAGTCTAAACATCGCTGCGACTCACCCACGATGCGCGGCGCTTCTCCAGGAAGGCGCGGATGCCCTCCTGCCCCTCCGGGCTGACCCGCAGGTCGGCGATGGTCGCGGCGGTCATGGCGCGCGCCTCGTCGCGGCTGAGATCGAGGATGTCGCGGGCCAGCAGCTTGGCCGCGCGCACGCCACCAGGCCCGTTCTGCCCGATGTCGCGCAATGTCGCGGTGACGGCGTCGTCCAGCGCATCGGCGGAGACGATCTTGTGGACGAGGCCGATGGTCTGGGCGCGTTGCGCGTCGAACCGCTCTGCCGTGATAAAGAGCGCTCGCGCCGCGCCCGCGCCAATCTTGGGCACGACGAACTGCGAGATGACGGCGGGCGTGATGCCCAGTCGCGGCTCGGTGAAGCCGAAGCGGGCATCGTCGGCGGCGATGACGATATCGCAGACGGCGGCCAGCCCGGAGCCACCGCCGAGCGCCGCGCCCTGAATGCGCCCGATCACCGGATGGCGGCAGCGGTCAATTGCGCGGAACATATCGGACATGCGCAGCGCGTCCTCGACATTCTCATCGTGCGTATAGTCGAGGCTGGCGCCCATCCAGTTGAGGTCGGCCCCGGCGCAGAAGTTGCGGCCCTCGCCCGCCAGCACAACGGCGCCAACACTATCGTCGCCGCCCAATGCGCTCGAAGGCGGCATGGAGTTCGGCAATCAGCTCGGCGTTGAAGGCGTTATGAACGTCGGGCCGCGCGAGCGTCACCCGGGCCGAGAAGCCGCGGCGCTCGACCCGGAGGTGCTGGTAGCTACCTGATTCAGCCAAATCAGCCGTGTCAGCCATATGCATGCGCCTCCTCGCGCCAGCCCGGCCTATGAACAGCCATACACTGGGCCATCACTGTGTCACTGGCGAGCGTACCGGCTAGGCCTTCGCGCCCCTGCGCCCGAACACGATGGGACTGAAATTCGTGTTGGTATCGAAATGGTCGATTCCTTCAGCCCGTTTGAGCCGGTTGACGATCAGATACGTCAGCGGCGTCGCGGCTACCTCATAGAGCACCTTGATAGCCCACTGTGTCAGAATCGCCGTCACAATCTGCGACGGCTTGAAGATGCCCGTCACGCCGAACGCCAGCGTGATAAAGACGACCGTATCGGCGCCCTCGCCGACGAGGGTCGAACCGATGGTGCGCGTCCAGAGCCAACGCCCGCCGGTCGCGATCTTCAATCGGGCCAGCACGAACGAGTTGAGGAACTCGCCCAGAAGATAAGCGCAAAATGAGGCAATCAGCAACTGCGGCGTGAAGCCAAGGATGGCATTGTAGCTTTCCTGTCCCGCCCAGAACGGCGTGGCAGGCAGCGCGCCCGCCAGGAGAAACGCCGCCACGGCAATCAGGTTGCAGAAGAAGCCGAGCCAGATGACCCGCCGCGTCGCCGCGTAGCCATAGACCTCGGTCAATACGTCGCCGAAGAGGTAGCTAAGCGGAAAGATAACCACTCCCGCAGGAGCAAAGAGGCCGAATGGCAGCGCCAGAATCTTGACTGCGATGATGTTTGCCACGATCAGACAGGTGACAAAAAGAGCGGCCAGCACCACATACCAGCCCGAAAAACCGCGTTTCGCGTCCACGAAGACGTACCCTTCCCATTATTGCGGCATTCGCGCTGCACAGGCGCGCGCCCGCGGCCCCAGAGGGCTACTTAGCAGTATGCGTTATCCGCCGCTCGCCGGTCAACCATTTCGAAATATCGCCGCCCTTGACGCGATCTTCAGTCGCGTGCTAGTACTTTAATGATACTAAAGAACTTTAGTGGCGATTATGCGAAGGGGGAGGCATCACGATGGAAACCACTCCGCGTGAGGCGGCGCAGACGCTGCTGCAACTGCGAAACAGTCAGCGGCTGGCGGCGCGCTATAGCTCGAACAATGGAGTCATCCTCCTGGCGTGGGCAGCGATTCACCTGCTCGATATGCTGGTGTTCGAGGCTGGCCACATTGCCCACTCGGTGGCGGGCGCTGTGGTTGGTGTCATCATCATCAACGGTTCGCTGCTGCTCTGGCTCATCTGGTATCGGCGACGACTACCGATCCATCCGCTGCGCGCGCTCACCCAGCGCGTCATCTTTCTCTGGTCGTGGTATTACGTGGCGCTGATCGGCGCCGGGATTGGCGGCTGGGCTGTCTTTATCGGTTCGTATCCTGTGGGATGGTTTGTCTTCTTAGGCGTGCTTGGCGCGTTACCCCTCGCCCTCTCTGGATATCGCATGCGTCAGCAGGCACAGGCGTAATAAGGAGGCGACACGATGCCCAGGAATAAGCTCCCCGATAGTGAGACAGTCGCCGCGACGTACCCCAATGCTCAGGCGCCACACCCACGATTTCAACTCGACGAGGCGATCCATCAGCCAGTGCGTCTCTCGATACTTGGGCTACTTGCTCATTCGCAGCAGGTCGAATTCGCGTTTCTGCGTGACCATCTCGGCCTAAAAGATGCCAACCTTTCGCAGCACCTGACGGCGCTTGAGACGTTGGGCTATGTCACCATCGAAAAAGGCTTCGTCGGCAAACGCGCGCGCACCTGGATCGCGATGAGTGATGCAGGCCGTGCGGCGTTCTCGAACTACCTGGACGTGCTGCGGCAGATCATCTCGCAATCTGAGGATCAGTGATACGCCGATAAGGGGACTGGCATGACAACCGCTCCCTCTCATGCAACCGTGCTTGCCCCCGCATATCATGACGACGCTGAGACGAACGGCCCCAACAGCTTCGGGAAACTGGCCGTCGAGCGCGCATCTGGCCGACTTGGCTGGACCTGGCCGCTTGTCTTCTGCGTGATTCGCTTCCCATTGCTGGTTGCTGGGTTCGCCGTGGCGTACTGGGTATACCGTTCGACGGATGGCGCACATGCGGGAGAGCTGGCGCAGGCCTTTACACGCTATGACGCGCCCCTGCTGGCGGATGTCGTCTGCATTGGCCTCCTGCTGTGGCGGGTGCGCCGCGAGGGGATGAGGCTGAGAGACCTTGTGCGACCAACGCGACAACATCTCGTACGCGACCTCATTCGTGGCGTCTTGATACTCGCGCCGTTTGCATGTCTCGTCGTCGTCGTCATCGTATTCTACGCGATTCTGTCGCCTTCGTCCGCGCTACGAGGTGTCGGCGCTGGCACAGGCGCCGCATCGCTACTCAATCCGCTTGGTACGACCTGGCACGTGGCCATCACCCTGCTGATCATTCCCATCAGTTCGGGCATCACAGAGGAACTGGTCTATCGCGGCTATGCCCTCCCTCGGTGCGGGCGCTCACTGGACGCCGCTGGCTGGCAATCGGTAGCACGGCTTTGGGATTCGGCCTCCAGCATGTGGCGTTTGCGCTGGTGGACTGGCGTCTCGCGGTGATCGGCGGCATCTCGATGATGATGCTCGGCGTTGCTTACGGCATCTTCTACCTCGTTGCCAGGCAGCGCTTGCTGCCGCTGATGCTCGTGCATTGGCAGGCGGACTTCGTAGCCTTGGGCCTTGCCCCACTGCTGCTGACGATGATGGGTGTCGTCTGAGCGTCGCCACACCCAACCAGTTTCCCCATGTACAATACAGGCAAGAACGTTATCGTCAGTGCTGATGTGCGCATCTAGCCGCGAAGGGGAAACCAATGTCACGGATCGTCGTTACCAGCGACCTGCATCTGGGCATCACGACCGAAGAGGAGTTGCGCGCGCTGGCGGATCAGATTGTCGCTGAGCAGCCCGACCTGACGGTCCTCGCGGGCGACATTGGCGAGGGGTTGGCGAATGTGCGCGACTGCCTGCGGCTCTTCGAGCATCTGCCGGGACAGGTGGCCGTGCTGATGGGTAACCACGATCTGTGGAAGCATGGCCTGGACAGCCAGGAGCTCTGGGACCGGTTGCTGCCGGAGGCTGTTCGTGATGCGGGCATGATCTGGCTGGAAGATGCCGCCTGGCGCAGCGATGGTATCTCGGTCGCCGGTTCGATGGCCTGGTACGACTACACCGCCGTTGATCCAATCGTGCCGCCACACACCGCCGAGTGGTTCGCCGAGTACAAAGCGCAGTATAACCCTGACGCCTACCTCATCAACTGGAAGTGGTCCGATCTGGAAATGTCCCAGATGCTCGGCGATGCGCTGGTCGAACGGATGCAGGCGCTCGAAGACGATCCTGACGTGGCGGCGGTGCTGGTCGTGACGCACGTACCGATGTACCGCGTCCAGATGTTTTATAAGCCAGGAGACCTGCGCTGGGGCACTGGCAGCGCGTACTTCGGCAACATGACGCTTGGCGAGCGATTGTTCCCAATGCGCAAGCTGCGGCGTGTCATCAGCGGGCATACGCATATTGGCCGTGAGGGCGTTGTCGAGCGCACTGGGCTGCCGCCGCTGCCGGTGTGGGTCATTTCAAGCGATTATCATAAGCCGGTCTATCTGACCGTGGATTCGAGCGACCTGAAAGCATAACAATCGGCTGATATTGGGGGACTACTATCGCGGAGGGCGAAATCTGTGGCACAACAGCGAATGGTGGTCGTCGGCGGTGGCGTCATGGGTCTGGCGACGGGGTGCGCGCTGGCGGCGCAGCCCGGTATCGAGGTGACGGTGCTCGAACGCTTTAAGGTGGGGCACGAGTGGGCCTCGTCGCATGGGCTGACACGCGCCATCCGCCATGAATACGGCGATGCCACCATCTATACCGACATGGTCGCGCAGGAGTCTGGCGCTCTGGAAAGAACTGGCGCGCGAGACCGGACGGGCGCTCTACACCGAGACTGGTGTGCTGAGCCTTGGCCACGCCGATGATGGTCATACGCTCCCCGGACTGGACGTGATGCGGGCGCGCAACTTGCCCGCCGAACGGTTGACCGCCGCCGAGTGTCGCGAACGCTTTCCACAATTTCGGCCAGAAGAGTACGACGCGATCACCTGGAACCCCATCGGTGGGATGCTGCATGCCTCCGAATGTCTGGTTGCGCTCAGCGAGCGGCTACAAGCGCGTGGCGGCATACTCCGTGAGAGCGCGCAGGTAACGCGCGTCGAGCTGGAGGGCGATGGTGGCCGTGTGACGCTGGCGGATGGCACGCAGCTGACTGCTGATCGCGTCGTCGTGACGGCGGGGCCGTGGATACACGATGTGCTGCCTGAGGTGGCATTGCCCGTGCGGCTAACGCGCCAGCAGGTCTGCTACTTCTCTGGCCTGCCCGATCCAGCAATGTTCGCTGTGCGCAGATTCCCGGTCTTTCTCGTCGGCATGAACCAGTATGGCTTCCCGCTGCATGGGCCGGGCTGGATCAAGGTCGGTCTGCATGCGTTTGGTGAGACGGCCGACCCGAACACGGGCTACGACCCGGATATGCAAGAGGTGGAGGCGGTGCGCGACTTCCTGCGCCGCGTCATTCCCGATGCCGCAGAAGCCACACTGCGAGCTGGTGGATCGCTGTATGTACGATGTGACGCCGGATGAGGACTTCATTCTCGACGCTCATCCAGGCGGCAGCGGTGTCATCATTGGCAGCGGATTTTCCGGCCACGGCTTCAAGTTCGGCATCCTGATTGGCGAATTGCTCGCTGCGCTGGCACGCGGCGTCGAGTCGCCCGTCTCCATGGAGCGCTTCCGGCTTGACCGCTTTACTGCTCGCTCGTGAGAACAGTCATCCTGTGTCGGCGTTGACACCGCCGCTGTTGCCTCGGTACCATGATACAGGTGAGGAATTGGCGTTCTTCCAGGGGGAGTTTTCGCGATGAGCACAAGCGGGCGTCAGATGGCGAAGACCATCGGAATCCTGTATCAGGAACATTCCGAGGGCGCTGATAACTGGCGAATACTCTGGCCGCGCGCCTGGAGACTGAGGGCCGCGTCGTCTGGCAGGAGGCGCTGCAAGGCACGACGCGACAGGTAAACGACCGGCTTGCCGGAACGGATATCGTTCTGGTGCTTGGCGGCGATGGCTCGCTGCTCTCCGCCGCCCGCATGTGCGCGGAGGCGGGCATTCCGCTGCTCGGCATCAATTTTGGCCGCGTCGGCTTTCTCACGGAACTCGAACCCGCCGAAGTGGATGAGAAGTTGCCATTCTATTTCAACGGCGAGTACTGGATCGACGAGCGGGCCATGTTGCAGGCTGAGGTAGAGATGGAGGGCGAGATGCAGCGTCGTTTTATCGCGCTCAACGAATGGTGGTGGTGCGCGGCGCGGTGCCACGGGTCATTCGTGTCAAAGTCTGGCTCGACAGCCATTACTACAATACCACCGTCGCCGATGGCATCATCGTCTCGACCGCCACCGGATCAACCGCCTATAACCTCGCCGCTGGCGGCCCAATCCTCCATCCGCAGGTGCGCAGCAGCGTGCTGACACCCATCGCGCCGCATCTTGCGGCCGACCGCTCGCTGATCCTGGAGCCGAACGCCGTCACCACATTGGAGTTGCAGCCCGGCTCCGATGGCGCGATTCTCTCGGCGGATGGCCAGATCAATCTGACGCTGAATGCTGGCGCACAGGTGAGCATCCGCGCCTCGCAATACGTCACACGCTTTCTGCGCCGGCGTCCTCCGACATATTTCTATCGCATTTTGTCGGCAAAATTGCAGGACAACGTCTGATATGCTGCTCGAACTGACGATTACCGACTTTGCCATCATCGATTCGCTACACCTGCGCTTCGGCCCGCATCTCAACGTCTTTACCGGCGAGACGGGCGCGGGCAAATCCATCATCGTCGATGCGATCTCGGCGCTGGTGGGCGAGCGCGTGGGTGGCGATGTCGTCCGTGCGGGCAGCGAGCGCGCAATCGTCGAGGGCGTCTTCGATATCAGCCGCCTGCTCGCGCGCGAGAAGGTTACCGACTCTTGCCATCCACCGCAAAGGTCTCTGAAGACGAAGGCGCCGCGCTTGAGGCGGAGACGCTCACGGAAACCCTGGCGGAGCTGGGCATCGACGCCGAAGATGGCACGCTGATTCTGGCACGCGAGATTGCGCGGGCGGGTCGAGGCATCCAGCGGGTCAATGGCCGGGCGACGCCGCTCTCGACCCTCCAGCGCATCGCCGCCTTTCTGATCGACATTCACGGCCAGAGCGCGCATCTCACCATCTTGCGCCCGGAGCAGCACGTCTTCTACCTGGATCGCTATGCCGCGACCGACGACCTGCGCCAACAGGTGACGGGACTGGTAGGCGACTGGCGCGCGGCACGCCGCGAACTCGAACGGCTGCAGCGCGACGAGCGCGAATTGGAGCGGCAGCGCGAACTGCTCCAGTTTCAGGTGGAGGAGATCGCGGCGGCGAAGCTACGTCCCGGCGAACTGGAAGAACTCGAGCGCGAGCGCAAAATGCTGGTGAACGCCGAGCGGCTGGGTGAGCTAGGCGTCGCGGCGCATAGCGCACTGGCAGGTGACGAGACGGGCGAGGCGAGCGGCGCGCTGGATATGCTGGGGGCGGCGCAACGCGCCCTCAGCGACCTGCTGCGGCTGGATGACAGTCTGCGTGAGCAGATGAGCGAACTGGAGCAGGCGCTCTATCTCGCCGAAGATGTCGCGACCTCCGTGCGCGCCTATCAGGAGAACGTGGCGGCGGACCCACGGCGCCAGGCGGAGGTGGAGGAACGGCTCGACCTGCTGGCGAAATTGCGGCGCAAATATGGCTCGACCATCGAAGAGGTTGTGACGTTTGGCGAGGAGGCCAGTCGGACACTGGATACACTCTCGCATCGCGAGGAACGTATCGCCGACCTTCAGCAGCAGGAACAGGCGATCCGCCAGCGTATCGGCTCCATCGCCAGCGACCTCTCGCAGCGGCGCGAGTCCGCCGGGCGCGCGCTTGGCGCGGCAATGGAACGCGAGCTAGACGACCTCAACATGCAGCGGGCGCGCTTTCAGACCGAGATTACCCAGCGCGAGGATGAACAGGGAGCGCCCGCCCAACTGGATGGGCAGTCGGCGTCCTGGGCGTTCACCGCGACGGGCATCGACTACGGTCGAGTTTCTGCTGGCGCCAAATCTCGGCGAGCCACTCAAGCCACTGGCGCGCATCGCCTCCGGCGGCGAGACCTCGCGCATCATGCTCGCGCTCAAGACGATCCTCTCGCGGGCCGACGCCGTGCCCATCCTCATTTTCGACGAGATCGACGCGGGCATCAGCGGGCGCAGCGGGCAGGTGGTTGGCGAGAAGCTGTGGGCGCTGGGACAGAGATCATCAGGTGCTCTGCGTCACCCATCTGCCGCAGATTGCGGTGCTGGCCGATACGCACTTCCGCGTCAGCAAGGCGCTCTCCGCTGATCGCACCACGACCCAGGTGGAGCAGCTCGCGCCCACCGAGCGTACCCAGGAGGTCGCGCAGATGCTTGGTGGCGCGCGCACAAGCGCGTCGCAGGCCAACGCCGCCGACCTGATGAAGCGCGCCGACGCCTGGAAACGCTCGCACAAGACACGTAGCGCCACCGCGTGACCAGCCGCCTCACCGCCGAAAGTCCGATACTGGTTGGTACGTTTAGGGGATGTAGCGTGTAGGAATTTCGTGCGGCGTGTGAACGAAAGAGCGGTTGCTCACGTAGTAGATCATGAAGACGGTGTATGTGGTATCAGATGAGTTTGCGCGGCAGCGCGGCACGCTTTCATCGGCGGGGTTCCTGCGGTATAATTCGGGTAGGCGCCAGGGCAATGTACTGACGTCGGAATAACCTAAGGAGGCCGCAAGCTGGATCCCGCCGAACTCGCCAGGCTCATCGCTGATATTGCTGTGGATAAGAAGGCGACCGATGTGGTCGTGCTGGATATCCGCGAACAGTCCGTCATCGCCGACTATTTTGTCGTCTGCACTGGCTCGAATCCCCGCCAGATTCAGGCAATCGCCAATGCCATCGAAGACCGGCTCGGGGAGATGCATGTGTGGACACGTGGCTATGAGGGCAATGCTGATACCGGATGGATGCTGCTCGACTGTGGCGATGTGATCGCGCATATCTTTGGGCCAATGGAGCGCGAATTCTATCGCCTGGAACGTCTTTGGAGCAATGCGCCTTCCGTGGTGTATGTGCAATAGCGGACACGTAGAAAAGGGTGACGGCAATGGCGACGTTGCGGAACAGATTCTTCATTGAGGGTATTGTACTCGGCGGCCTGTGTGGCGTGGTTCTCGGCTCGCTGATCGCCTTTCAGATTGGCGGCGAGCGCGTGAATGAGGCGCGTCGTCTCGGTAGACCGTGTCGTGCGCCATCAGCAGCCATCGGTCGATTACACTTGGCTGCGACAGTAGTCTAGCCTGCCGTGTGATTGCCGCATGTCCGCTTTGTAACCCGCCGTGTCTGGTGTGCGCGGCGGGCTGGTAGCCGTCCCCACACATCCTCAATTCTCATGCGCCCTCTCCCAGCCAGCGCTATTCTGTCCCCTGCAAAATCTGCCTGCCACAGAGCGCCATTGCCCGCCTGGCGCGACTCTAGCAGCCCCAGCGTCGCCATCACCAGCAGCCCCGCCAGCACCCCAGCGCCAGCCGCATGCAGCAGCGCATCGCGCGCCGCAGCGTCGGCCACAGCATCGCGCACTGCGGGGGATGCGTCAGCCGGTGACGAAGAAACGCGGCGTATCACCGCCGCCCAGAAGCGCGATGATCTCAGGATCGTCCTGCGCCAGCACATGCGCCCGCCGCACGCGCCAGCGCCTCTGCGCCCGGCGCGCTCCCCCACGATGCCGTAAGCTGATGATGTGTTCCGGCTGTGCGATGCCGCAGCGCGCGGCCCAACGCCAGCGGCGACGCCTGCCGTAGAGTTGATCGGGCGCGGTCGAGAGCGCGTGGGCGAGGGCCTGTCAAACGCGGGTGCGGTCAGAAAGCCCGGCGAGACGATGAATCGCGCGATAGCGAGCGACTGCTGTTCCGCGAATAGCTATGCTGGCGCCGAGGGCATGCCAGCGGGCAAGATCGCGATAGAGACCGTGTGGGTGGCGTCGTAGTTGGTTGGCGAGCGCCACCAGCGAATCACCGACAGCCTGCCGATCAGCAGCGTCACTAGCGCCAGCACCCACCACCATCGCCTGACAATGGCGACGAATCGGCCCACCTCACGTCTCGCTCCCTCACTGGCGCGCAGACCACACTATTGACTCGCACTCGAATCGGCGACCACGGCCGACGTACAGACGTTTCCCGCTGGCGCTGGTTCCGGTGAATGCGCTCCCGCGACGAGGCGCAGTGTGGATGCTCGGAATGCGACGCCTCGATAAATGCTCGAACCGGTCGAGGAAGCGCCGGGTATCGAACTGCTCGGCGTGGCGACGAATCACCTGAGGATCGAACTGGTCGTCGCGAAAGCGCTTTCACCGCCGCCGCGAGCGCATCGGTCGTCTGCTCGCCGAAGAAAATGCCGGTGACGCCCTCGACGACGCTGGAGCAGCGCGCCGCCCATGCTCATAGGCGATGACCGGGTCGACCACAGGCCTGCGCCTCCACCGGGGTCAGCCCGAAATCTTCTTCGCCGGGAAATATCAGCGCGCGGCAGCCCGCCAGTTGGGCGCGCACCTCCTCATCGGAGAGCCAGCCGAGAAACTCGATATTCTTTCCGCCATCCGCCGCAACTGCTCTTCGTCGCGCCCCGCGCCGATAATCCGCAGCGGCAGACCCAGTGTCGTGAATGTCTTGACCGCCAGGTCGATACGCTTATAGGGGATGAGGCGCGAGACGATCAGGAAATAGTCATCATGGGGCGTGGCGACCGCATAGCGCGCAGACATCTACCGGCGGCGGTAGATACCGTAGCCTCGCGACGGTAATACTTGGCGATGCGCGCGGCGACATTGGGCGAGTTGGCAAGGAAGACGTCCACGCGCGCCGCGGTCGGCGTAATCCCACTGGCGCAGCCAGGTGATGAACGGGCGAGCAGCATCATACGGGAAAGGCGCCCAACCGCTCGCGCTCGACGTACTCCTCGAAGTTCCACGCCCAGCGCATCGGCGTGTGGCAGTAGCAGATATGCAGGGCATCGGCGCGCGTCACCACGCCTTTGGCGAAGGCGCTGCTGTCGCTGATGACCAGATCGTACTCGCGCAGGTCCATCGACTCGATGGCGAACGGATAGAGCGGCAGAAACGGCTGGTGGTGGCGTTTGACGAAGGGGCAGCCGCTGCATGAAGCTCGTGCGGATATCCATCGAGCGGAAGCGCTCATCCACGCGCGCGGCGTCATAGATCGTCGTGTAGATCGGCGCCTGAGGAAAGAGCGCATGCAGGGCGAGCAAGACGCGCTCGGCGCCGCCCATCTGATTGAGATAGTCGTGAACCAACGCGACGCGCATGAACGCTCCGCAATGTTCCCAATGTTCGCCAGTGGCTACGAGACGCCAGAACTGGCAGCCATCTCACTCCCGATGGCCATACATGCCTGAATCGCCTAATACGCGCCCCGGCTGGCCAGAACGGCCGGAATCGTGTGCAGCAGAATCTGGAAGTCCAGCCGCAGGCTCCAGTTCTCGATGTAGTAGAGGTCCATCAGCACCATTTCATCGAAGTCAATATCACTGCGCCCGCGCACCTGCCAGAGTCCCGTCATGCCCGGTCAGCATCTCCAGCCGTCCCTTTTCCCAGTCTTCGTAGCGTTCGTATTCGACGACCAGCGGCGGGCGCGGGCCCACCAGGCTCATCTCGCCGCGCAGCACACTGAGGAGTTGCGGAATCTCATCCAGGCTGGTGCGCCGCAGGAAGCGGCCAGACGATCGTACGACGTGGGTCATTTCGCAGTTTGAATTTGCCGCGTTCGTTGGCTGGCGCCATGGTCGCGCACGGTATCGTGCAAGTGCTCTTCGGCGTCGAGCATACATCGAGCGGAACTTGAGGCAGGCGAAGCGCGTGCCACGATAGCCGATGCGTTGCTGGCGATAGAGCACCGGCCCCGGCGAGTCGAGCTTGATGGCCAGCGCGATCAGCAGCCAGAACGGCGCGCCGACGAGCAGGATGAGCGCGGCGCCGACGATATCCACCGCCCGTTTGATGCTGACGGCGCCAGGTGCTGGTGAGGCTCTGCTTCAGCCCGATGCAGCGGAATGCCCTCGATGGCGTCGATATCGAAACGCGCCAGGCTCAGCTCGTGGAAATCGGGCGCCAGCTTGAAGGCGGCCCCCGCACGCTCGCAGTATGGCGACGGTCCGCAGAATCTGCTCATGTTGCTGCGACGGCAGCGCAATCACCACCTCGCCAATGCGCTCCTGCGAATGACATGCGTTCGAGGTCGCCGATGCTCGCCAAGCGCCTTGAAACGTCCAAAGTCACCGATGGGCCTTCCTGGTCGTAGATGAAACCCACAACGCGGTAGCCCAGGTTCGGCGTCGCGGCGATCTGCTGCATCATCAGACCGAGCAGCCGGCCCGAACCAACCACCAGCAGATTGGTCAGGCCAATGCCACGGCAATACAGATAGGTGACGCCGAACGAGACGACCACACGCGCCAGGCTGACAAAGAGAATGATAAAGAGCCAGGCAAAGATGACCAGCGAGCGCGAACGCGAATCGAGCGCGATATCGGTCTTGCGGACGAGGTAGTCAAGGCTGAGAAGACGGCAAATGCGGCGGTCGTCGCCGCGGCTATCGCCCAGAACTCCTTGAACGAGTTGCCGGCAATCCGTAGTCCATACAGTCCCTTGAGCGCGAAGGCGACGACCATGCCAATGGTGACGACCGACCTGCAGCTCGCGGAAGCTGGAAAGCTGCTCTTCCATGAATGGCGTGGTGAACTGGACGCCGTTGAGCACGTCATAGCGGGTAAAGTAGGCGGCGACAAACGCGATGGTGATCATCGCGGCATCCAGCGCCAGTAGGCAGCATCGTGGCATCAGGCGGCGCAACCTCCGCTGCTGGGATCGCGTGCGGGCGAGGATACCCGTGTTTCGGTGCGGTTGATAGCGAGGGTAGAGCGGACGCCTCCATCCACGACGCGCTGCTGCTTGATGTCCATCGTGTTTCCGCCTCTGCCTGCATCACACTGTTCACGCGCTGGTATGCGCCAGATGATAGATCCCGGCGTATGCCCGCGCCATCCGCGCAATCGAGAACTGTCTCGCCCATGCTGGTCCGGCCCGCGCCATACGATCTCTGGCAGCGCCATCGGCGAGTACATCTCGCAGGAGCTGGGCCAGCGCCTCCGCATTGTGCGGATCGACCTGCCAGGCAACGTCGCCCGCGACCTCCGGCAGACTGGAGACGTTCGACGTGATCGTCGGCGTTCCACAGGCCAGCGCCTCGGCGACGGGAAGACCAAATCCCTCGTAGAGCGATGGAAAGACGAATATCTCCGCGCCCGCATACCAAAGCGGCTGCTCGTCGCGGGCTACGTAGCCTGGGAATGTGACGACTCGTTCCAGCCCCAGCGCACGCACACGCGCGAAGAGCGGCTGGTAATACCAGCCCTTTGCCCCCGCTAGCACCAATGGCGGCGTATCAGCCACCTGCCCGCGCAGACGCGCATACGCCTCGACCAGCGTCAGCAGGTTCTTGCGCGGCTCAAGCGTGCCAAGGTAGAGCAGATATCGCTCTGGCAGCCCGTGTTTCGCGCGAAATCTGGCCAGTGTCTCCGGGTCGCCGACAGGCTGGAAGTCCGCGGCTATCCCTGGATATATGACGTGTATGCGCTCCTCTGGGGCACGCATCGAATTCGACCAGGTCGCGTTTGGTGCTCTCAGAGATGGCCACAACCTGAGTGGCGTGGGTGACGCTACGTGCGGTCAAGCGGCGCTGGTAGAGTCGCCGCGCGGGGCGAAAAAACTGGGGATAGCGCATGAATGCAAGATCATGCACGGTGACAACCGAGGGACATGGCAGCCGCGCGGGCAGGACATTCGCGGGCGCGTGGAAGACATCGATACCAAGCGTCCGCAGTACTCCAGGCAGCGCGAACTGCTCCCAGGCGATGCGGCGCATCGGTCCATCAGCGCCCCAGAAGGCAGTCCTCATCAGGCGCAGATGGGCGGCGCGCGCCAGCGGCGAATCAGTCGCCCGATCCGCCTCCTTCGGATGCATGAAGGCGGTGTATTCCTGGCTGGAATCGAGTGCCGCCAGTCCCTCGAGCAGGGTATAGATAAAGCGGCTGATGCCGGCATTGCGGTACGAATCGTCGAAGGAGACGAGCCGCGCGTTGATCGCCACGCGCACCGTGTCACTGCCCATGGCCGCTGCCACTCCCTCGTCGCTCATCCCCTAACGGGTGGCCGTGCGCAGGAGCGCCCCGACGACGCTCAGGCGAGGTGGTCTTCGATGCGGAAGCCTTTACCAGCCGCCAGCGAGCGTAGCTTGATTGCGGTGGCCTCCAGCCCCGGTGACGCGCGGCCTACCGCTGGTAAGAGCGGCAGATCGAGCGCGCCACAATAGCGCTGTTCGACGCCGCCGAATCCGCTCTTGAAGCGATAGACGCCATAGAGTGGATTCTCAGGGGTGGGATGCGCCGGAATGCCCCACATATCGTAGTGTGTTGCGCCGCGCTCTTTAGCCCAGACCATCGAGCGATACTGCACCAGCTCGGAAGGCTTCACTTTGCGCTCGCCACCCGATGCGCCATAGAGATAATAGGCCGTCGCCCCGAATTGCACCACGATGGCTCCGTAGATAATCTTGCCGTCGTAGCGCGCAAGGAAAACGGGAGCGTCGTCGCCAAAGCCGCTAACGAGCTGGCGGAAGTAGGAGATGTCGCGCTCGGCGAAGCCTTTACGCTCGGCGGTGGCGGCCAGCAAGCGATAGAAGTCGTCCACCAGTTCAAAGCCGCCCTGGAGAACCTCGACCTCCTTGCGCTCGGCAAGGCGGGCGTTGTAGCGCACCTGTTGATCGAAGGCCGCGAGAATATCAGCCGCAGGGCGTGTAAGGTCGACGACGATGGTGGCGCGTGGCTGCACCTGGCGTGGAGCCAGCCGGAAGCCCAGGCGTGTCAGTGGAGCGGCATCCTCGATCAGTGGATCGACGCGCAGGAACGGTGCGGCGAATCGTAGCGAGCGGCGGAGCCAGCGCACCAGCGCGCCCAGCGCCTCGTCATCCTGCCACCACGGGCCGCGCGGCGCATAGACCGACTGCACGCCCAGCACGCGACGTGAGAGCAGTTGCACGCCCGCCACCGGCTCTTCGCCGCGCCAGGCCAGCACTCGTGTAGGCCGCCAGCCGCCGCTGTGCAGCTTGAACTCACCCCATTCCCAGCTTTGCAGCAGGTCGTTGCGTGGCGCACATGCCAGCGCGCTATTCCACTCCTCGCGCCCCCGCGCCTCGACAATACGCAGCGTCACTCCGCAGACAAACGTCCGCCCACCTTTCACGCGCCTGCATGCACATCTCCCCTCCTCGTATGGGGAAGGGCGGTCAACCCGCCGCACACACCCTTCCAGCATACGCCGCCAGCGATTACCGCGCAACACAACCGGGAGATGTGTTTGACGGACAGGAACATCTGTGCTATTGTCCGCCTACTAGAACTACTCCAACGCGAATCAGCCGAGGTGGCCTATGACGACGCCCGAAGAACGGAAGCTCAAGAGCTTTCAGCGCCTGATTGCGCCCTCGGCCGATGCCACCGACGATATTGATGGCGAAGATGCGGAGGATTCCGCCGCCGATGCCGTTCCCCAGGGCCACCGCGAGCTACTGCGCCGTGCGCGCGACGTGCTGCGCGAGCAGGGCAACGCGATGTCCGCGGCTTCCCTCGCCCAGCAGGTGTTTGCCACTGGCGAGGGCATGGCAGGGGGCGCGTGGACGCCGCTGCTCAACGCAGCTACTGCGTGCGTCGTCCGCCTTCGCCTACGATAGCGCTGGAAACTGGCGGCTGACGGTCTGGGATACCACGATACGGCGGCTCGACGAGATCGAGTTCGTGGCGCTGGATGTGGAATCCACCGGGCTGGCTCCGGGACGCCATCGGCTGCTGGAGGTCGCCGCGGTCATCGTGCGCGGCGGCGAGCAGGGCGCGCACTTTCAGCGGCTCATCAACCCAGGGCGCAAGATTCCCCAGTTCATCACGCGCTTCACTGGCATCAGCGAGGCGATGGTCAAGCGGGCAGGCAGCGCCGCCGCGATATTACCGCGACTGCACGAGTTTATGGATAGCCGCCCTATCGTCGGGCATAATATCGGCTTCGATCTCGGTTTTCTCAGCTATGAGACGCAGCATGCCTGGCTCGACTTCGACTTCCCACTGGAAGGGATAGACACGATCGCGCTGGCCCGCCGCTATCTGACCGGGATGCGCCGCGCCAGCCTCGACCGTGTCGCCAGTGACCTCCACCTGCCGATTCACTACACGCCATCGCGCTCTGCCCGATGCGTTGCTAACAGCGCAGGTTTTCGCGCTGCTGCTGGCGCGCGCGCGCGAGGAGGGCTGCGAGACGCTGGACGATCTACGCCAGGCTATCAGCGGCGTTGCCCCGGTGAGGTCAAGCCTGCCCTCGGGCCGCCCAACCGGCAGCATGTATCTCAACCCCGCCTGGCGGCAGAACTTCCCCTCGAAACCTGGCGTCTATCTGATGAAGGATGCCGTCGGCGAAGTGATCTATGTTGGCAAGGCCAAAGTCGCTGCGCGACCGGCTGGCATCCTACTATAACCAGCCGCTCGGCTACACGCGCAAGATGGATGGCCTGCTGCAAAGCGTTCAGCAGATCGAGACGCGCGTGCTCGGCTCCGAACTGGAGGCGCTGCTCGTGGAGTCGCGGCTCATCAAAGAGCTACAGCCGCGCTACAACGTGCAGTTGCGCAACTACGAGCTGTACCCCTTCATCAAGCTGGATGTCCAGCATCCGTATCCGCGCTTCTATGCCACCCGCGATGTCAGCGCCGATGGCGCGCGCTACTTCGGCCCCTTCCGCAGCACACGTATCGTCAATGCGACGCTCGAACTAATTCAGAAAGTGTTTCCCATCCGTACCTGCACCCGCAGCCTGCCGCCCGTCGCGAAGCCAAGCGAGCCGTGCCTGCGCTATCACCTGAAACGCTGTCCCGGCCCCTGCCGCAGTGAGCTTTCGGTAGCGGCTGCGGAGGCCTATAACGCGGCGATTGCCGAGGCTTGCGCGTTCCTGGGTGGCGAGCGCGCCGACCTGATCGACCGGCTCAAACGCGAGATGTTCGAGGCGGCGGCCCGACAGGACTTCGAGCGGGCGGCGCGGCTGCGTGACGCGCTGAAAGACGCCGATCAGGTGCTGCTGGGCCAGCGGCTGGTGACGGGCGCGGTGGAGGCGAACAATCTGCTGATCGTCTATCCGTCGGCGGAGCCGGATCATGTCGAGATCTTTCCTCATCCGGCATGGACGGCTGCTGGCGCAGCGGCGCGTCGACCAGGAAGAGGCAGTATTCGCGAAGAGCTAGGTGCGCTGGTAGTCGAGGCGGACGGCGCTCGGTACGCCACCATCGCGGGTTGGCCGCGCCGAGGTGGACCAGATCAACATCATCGCCCGCTGGATCTCGCACCATAGCGAGGATGACGCACGCGCGTTCTTCCGCCTGCCGCGCGAGCTAGACGATCCCTCTACTGTAGATGCGTTCATCGCGCAAGTCACTGATACAGTGCTGACCAGCTTGTTGGCCGAGGTTGACGATGATATGAGTGATGAAGGCGACGAAGAAAGCGCGGAGCCAGAGGACATAACGGAAGATTGAAGAAGCGCATCGAGCAGATATCGTTCCGCAGCCCAGGGCCTCACGGTCCTGTGTGACATCCTCTCCCCGACGCGGGAAGACGGTCAGGGGGAGAGGCTATTCACATCCCATTATCGGGCTAAACACTCTGCTGTTCGCCTGCCACTGGAGCATCGAGGAACGCAATGACCATCGAGCTGAGCCACTCGGCGCGGTCTGGAAGCATCACATGCGTCGTGCCGGGGAGTATGGCAAGCTGGGAGCGTGGCAGCCCGACGAGATCGCCCGCGACGCCGCCACCGAGCAGGCGAAACATCTCGACGACGTGCTCTGGCCGCACGATATCCGAGTCCCCGATGACGAGTAAGACAGGAGGTTTGAGCGAGGCAATGATCTCGCTCGGCCAGCCGTCAGTCGCGCGATCAAGCTCAGCGATTTTCATGACCAGTTGATGCCAGTTCTCCGGGTGCGGCGCGACGCGGGCATATGCCTGCTGGAATGGGGAGCCATCCAGATCTTCGGGTTTCATGCTTTGGCTGCCTGCCGCTAGCTCAGGGTAGAAGCCGTCGCGGCTGTAACTGGTTCCTCCCGCGAAGACGAATTTGCGTACCAGTTCGGGAGAGCGCAGCGCTATCTCAAGTGCAACGCCGCCCCCTGAGCTATAGCCGAAGAAATCGGCCTGCTCGATGCCGAGATGGCGCAGCAACGCCGTTGTATCCTGCGCCCACTGAGCGATACTGAACGGGCGATCGATGTCGGCGGTATGTCCGTGTCCCTGCTGCTCGATGGCGATAACCCGCCGTGTCGCGGACAGCATAGGGATCACCTTACCGAAGGATGTACCGATGGTCGAGAGATTGCCATGCAGCAGGACCAGTGGCGAGCCGCTGCCGTAGATCTCGTAATACATTTCGAGACCATGCACGGGAACATAGCCACTCTCCATGGGCGCCCCAGGCTGATGTTGTGACGTGATAGAGGTTTCCTTTCCGTCTACAGACGTCGTGTTAGGCTCCAGCGGGTTTGTAGGTAAGAACGATGACGCCGGAAGCGAGTGGTTTGCTCTCGACGAGGCTGACCGTCGTCTTCTCGCCACCATCCGGGAAGATGCGCTTCCCAGATCCCAGGATGACCGGAAAGACCATCAGGCGATACTCGTCAACGAGACCCTGCGCGACCAGCGAGTGCATCAGCTGGCCGCTGCCGAAAATCAGGATGTCTCCGTTGACCTCCTGCTTCATCCTGGGCAACTCGTCCGCCAGCTCGCCCTTGAGGAGGGTGGCATTCCAGGTGACGTCAGCATCGGAGAGAGTCGTGGAGACGACGTATTTGGGCATGCTGTTCATCTTCTCGCCATACGCTCCAGTCCCTTCCATAGTCGGCCATGCGGCGGCAAACCCCTGATAGGTGCGGCGTCCCAGCAACAGTGCGCCGGCTTTGACAAGCTCCTCAGCCTTGAATTGCTCCTGCTCGGGGCTGCCAAACTGAAAGGTCCAGCCGCCATGTTTTGCGCCTTCAGCGCCGCCTGGATCTTCCATCACGCCATCGAGGGAGACAAACTCGGAAACGACGATGTTGCCCATGGTCATGCTCTCACTTTCGTTCTGGCTTCCTACTACCGTTGTACCCACGCCGTAACCACATCACTCCCGTCCTTGGGCGGAAAGTTGCGTCCTTCACCGCCCTGAGGTTTCTCTGGCCAGATAGGCGGCAAGTTGATCGAACGTTCCGGCAAAGCCCTTCTGTACCGATTCCTGGCTGCTCCAGAAGGTATCGCGCTCCTCCTCAGTCGCATTGATTGGGCCGCCGCGGAAAGCAACCGTCGTCCTGCCATCAGCTTCGGTAAGCGTTACTGTATTTAAGATTTCCAGTGGCCAGATGGGGCTAAACGGAGCCCGGACGGTGTTGCCCTCCTCGTCCGCAAAGGAACTGACGAAGACGAGGCGCTCAGGAGCCTGTATGTCGCGGAAGACAAACTTCCCCCACATGACCTGACCGCCAGGAGAGCGCATGGCATAGTGAAAGACGCCGCCTGGACGAACACCGAGCGTGCGCACCACCATCGTAAAACCCTTTGGCCCCCACCACTGTGCCAGACGGTCGGACTCGGTGAAGGCCTTCCAGACCAGTTCGCGCGGCGCGTCGAAGGTGCGAGTGATGACAAGTTCCCGCTCTTCGGGCGGCGGCGCAGAATCACTGTTTGTCGTCATGCTGCTGCTCCCGTCCTTCCTGGCGTTGCGCGTCACGCAGGTACGCTTCCAGGCGATCAAAGCGCGCATCCCAGATGTGGCGGTAGGATTCCAGCCATGCCTCAAGCTCCTGGAACGGTTGAGCGCGCAATTGGTAGATTCGCTGCTGGGCAACGGGATGCGCCTCGACAACGCCAGCATTGCTGAGCACGCGGAGGTGTTTGGAAACTTGCGGCTGGCGAATCCCAAGCCTCTCGGCGATTTCGCCTACCGGGCGTGGTCCATCACGCAAGAGTTCGACAATATGTAATCGGTTCGGCTCGGCAAGAGCGCCCAACGTCGTCAACATGATCCGAATATACCCCAACAGGTATATGCCTGTCAAGGCATATACCTGTTGGGGTGGCTTTGAGGATCTCCCCGAAACGGTTGCAATGCTTGTCCGTCGTCGCCTGCTACATCCTTGCTGTCAGGCCACTATTCTTAACTTCCCACGCTAGTCGCGGGCGAGGGAGCGCAGCGCCTGCAAGATCAGGTCTTCGATGTTGCCGCTGGCATCCTCGGGTAGCGTGCGTACAGCGGCAGCGGCATCGGTTGCGGAGTAGCCCAGGCCAGTGAGCGCTTCGAGCACCTGCGCGCGTACATTGGGGCTGACGCCTGACACCACGGGCGCGCCGCCGAATCCGGCCTTCTCGAAGCGCGGGCGAAGCTCCAGCACCAACCGGCTCGCCAGCTTGCGTCCGACGCCTGGCGCGACCGTCAGCCGCGTGACATCCTCGGCCAGGACGGACTCGCGGAAGGTCTGCGCCGACATACTGGAGAGCAGCGCCAGCCCAATGCGCGGGCCAACGCCGCCGACGGCAAGCAACTGCTCGAACAGGTCGCGGTCATCGGGGGAGGCGAAGCCGTAGAGGGCAAGGGCGTCCTCGCGCACCAGCAGCCACGTATGGAGCGTAATCTCCTCACCGGTATTCAACCGGCTGAGCACGCTGAGTGGCGCGAAGATACGCAGTGTGACACCGCCCACGTTCACCAGCGCGCTATCGAGCGTCTTGCCCGCGAGAATGCCACGAACCGCCGCGATCATATCTGCTCCTCTACTATCTGCTCTGGCTCCCCTCCCCGCGTCGGGGAGGGGTGAGCCTGGTGCCAAGGCATCCACCGTGTGCCCTTACTAACTTGGCCACAAAGATGCTCGCGTCCACTGTGCAGTTCTCAAATTACGGGCGGTCCCATTCGCCGTGCCGTGAGGCACTGAAATGGTCCGATCGTGGCAATGGACCCGCAGCCGAAGCTGACGGGTCCATACGCCCTAAGGAAGCTTCGCTCCCTCAGGACTCAACAGCGTGCCTGGGTCGTACGCCTGTGCAGCTCATCGTTCCAACCTCGAAAGGTCGTACTGGGCTGAGCGGCTCAGGCGGCCGGCCGACTGGTCAGTGTTCCACTCCTGAGCACCATCCATGGCGCGAATGGCCATGGCATGGCTCTGGACGACAAGCACGAAGGCTTGCCGCCAGTTGCTCCTTAGAAAGGAGGTGATCCAGCCGCACCTTCCGGTACGGCTACCTTGTTACGACTTCGTCCCAATCGCCGGTCCCACCTTCGACAGCTCCCTCCCAAAAGGGTTGGGCCACTGGCTTCGGGTGTTACCGACTTTCGTGACGTGACGGGCGGTGTGTACAAGGCCCGGGAACGTATTCACCGCAGCGTTGCTGATCTGCGATTACTAGCGATTCCGGCTTCATGGGGTCGAGTTGCAGACCCCAATCCGAACTGAGACCGGCTTTTTGGGATTCGCTCCACCTTGCGGTATCGCAGCCCTTTGTACCGGCCATTGTAGCACGTGTGCAGCCCAGGACATAAGGGGCATGATGACTTGACGTCATCCCCACCTTCCTCCCAGTTGACCCGGGCAGTCTCCTATGAGTGCTCAGCATTACCTGGTGGCAACATAGGACGAGGGTTGCGCTCGTTGCGGGACTTAACCCAACATCTCACGACACGAGCTGACGACAGCCATGCACCACCTGTGCAAGACCCTTGCGGACCCCATATCTCTATGGGATTTCCTTGCATGTCAAACCCTGGTAAGGTTCTTCGCGTTGCGTCGAATTAAGCCACATGCTCCACCGCTTGTGCGGGCCCCCGTCAATTCCTTTGAGTTTTAGCCTTGCGGCCGTACTCCCCAGGCGGGGCGCTTAATGCGTTAGCTGCGGCACGGAGAACGTGGAAGGTTCCCCACACCTAGCGCCCAACGTTTACGGCGTGGACTACCAGGGTATCTAATCCTGTTCGCTCCCCACGCTTTCGCTCCTCAGCGTCAGTTCCGGCCCAGAGACCCGCCTTCGCCTCCGGTGTTCCTCCTGATATCTGCGCATTTCACCGCTACACCAGGAATTCCAGTCTCCCCTGCCGCACTCTAGCCTGCCCGTATCGACTGCAGGCCCAGGGTTGAGCCCTGGGTTTTCACAGCCGACGCGACAGGCCGCCTACGAGCTCTTTACGCCCAATAATTCCGGATAACGCTTGCACCCTACGTATTACCGCGGCTGCTGGCACGTAGTTGGCCGGTGCTTCTTCTGCAGGTACCGTCACTTTCGCTTCGTCCCTGCTGAAAGAGGTTTACAACCCGAAGGCCTTCATCCCTCACGCGGCGTCGCTGCGTCAGGCTTTCGCCCATTGCGCAATATTCCCCACTGCTGCCTCCCGTAGGAGTCTGGGCCGTGTCTCAGTCCCAGTGTGGCCGGTCGCCCTCTCAGGCCGGCTACCCGTCGTCGCCTTGGTAGGCCGTTACCCCACCAACAAGCTGATAGGCCGCGGGCCCATCCCGAGCCGAAAAACTTTCCACTCGAGAAGATGTCTTCTCGAGTCATATCCGGTATTAGCCCCGGTTTCCCGGGGTTATCCCAGAGCTCGGGGCAGGTTGCCCACGTGTTACTCACCCGTTCGCCGCTAGACCGAAGTCTCGCTCGACTTGCATGTGTTAAGCACGCCGCCAGCGTTCGTCCTGAGCCAGGATCAAACTCTCCATTGATGTCTATATATCGAACACAGCCGAAGCTGCGGGCGATGACACATGAAAAGATCCTGGCATGACGTCAGATCCGTAGATCGTCCATCGTGCCATTGCTACTGCACGTATGCAGATAGAAATTCCGCCACGTACACCTGCTCGACCCGGATGGATCGCGCCGGCCCACGCGGACGGGGGTTGGCACTGACTTTCGGCACGCTGTTGAGTTCTCAAGGAGCGAATGCGCACCATCACCGGTCCTTCAACCGGTTTTGGGGCAACCTGTCAAACATACTTGTGAGGCCTGGTCCTGTCAACGTCTCCGCCGCGTCTACCTGCGGTGACGAGCCATTCCGGCCGCGCCGATCGAGTGGATCGGCGCCCCTGCGACGAGTGGCCTGACTGCAGCCACCCCGTCACCAGGGCATTGAAGAAGTTACGGCGGCAAGACCGCTCCGTCAAACCCGAAAGGGGCACTTACGCTGTGAGACAGACGTCTCTCGCGACACGCCCGGATCTGCAGTAACCGCAGGGGGTTTGTGCTAGCGCGGCTAGGGGCTTTCAGAGATCAGAGCGCTGTCGACACGAACGGCGCCCAGCTGCCGCTTGCCGACGCGCAGCACTGCGATCCCCGGGCAAGCAGCTGCTCCCTCGTCAGCACGGCGTTCTCATCGGTGACCTTCACGTTGTTGACGGACAGGCCGCCCTCCTTGATCTTGCGCCGGGCCTCGGAGCGGGAGGCGCAGAGCCCGACCCGTTCTGCCAGCTCGACGATGGTCACGCGCCGAGCACGGCGGCTGGGATCTGCGCGGTCGGTACCTCTTCGACGGCGGCCCGCAGCGTGTCCTCGGTAAGGTCCTCCAGCGCACCGCGACCGAAGAGCGCCTGGGACGCGGCGATCACCTTCGCAACCTCGTCAGCGCCGTGCAGCAGGGCTGTGAACTCGGCCGCGAGCCTGCGCTGGGCCTCACGAGCTGCGGCACGCTCCCGCGTCGCCTGATCGAGAGCCTCGATCTGCTCGCGATCGAGATCGGTGAACAGCCGCAAATACGTGCCGACGTCACGGTCGTCGGTGTTGAGGAAGAACTGGTAGAAGGCGTACGGCGAGGTCAGCTCGGGATCGAGCCAGACGCGGCCACCGCCGGTCGACTTGCCGAACTTCTCCCCGCTCGCGTTCGTCACCAGCGGCACCGTGAGTCCGTGCGCCGACTCGCCCGTCACCCTGCGAATGAGGTCAAGCCCGGCGGTGATGTTGCCCCACTGGTCGGATCCGCCGATCTGCAGCCGGCAGTCGTAGCGGCGCAGGAGTTCGAGGAAGTCCGACGCCTGCAGCAATTGGTAGCTGAATTCGGTGTACGTCAAGCCTCCACCGGACAGGCGGGCCCGCACCGATTCCTTGTCGAGCATGCCGTTGACCGGAAAGTGCTTGCCGATGTCTCGCAGAAAATCGATCGCCGACAGCGGCGCGGTCCACTCCAGGTTGTTGACCAGCAGTGCCTGCGCCGGGCCCGGCGAGAAGTCGAGGAAGCGGCGCAGCTGCCCGCAGATGTGTTCGACGTTGCTCTCGACTTCCTCGGTGGTCAGCAGGGACCGCTCGGTCGACCGTCCGCTCGGATCGCCGATCATTCCGGTGGCGCCGCCGGCGATCACGATCGGCCGGTGGCCGGCCTGCTGCAGGCGTCGCAGCGTCAGCAAGGGCACCAGGCTTCCGGCGTGCAGGCTGTTCGCGGTCGGGTCGAACCCCGCATAGACCGTCACCGGGCCCTTCGCCAAAGCCTCGGCGAGGGCGACCTCGTCGGTCGACTGCGCGATCAGGCCGCGCCACTCGAGCTCGTCGAGTACGGAGGAGGCCGGACGGTTCGGGGCGGCTGCGCTCACGTCCAATCCTGCCTTACGGCTGCGGTGGTTTCCGCTTGCGCAACACGCCCGGCCGAAACGGCGACACGGCGGGTGAACCGTCGACCCAGAAGCGCCAAGGCCATTCGGCCGCTTCGCCCATCCGCGGATTAAGGCCTACCCGTGGCCCGGTGCGCACCACTGCATCCGGTACGCGCTCGCCGGCAAGCAATGTCAGCGGGGCCTTGCCGGTGAGATCCAGCCCGTTGTCCTCGCCCGTGACGTTCAGCAGCCGGGCGAGCCGAGCCGGGCCGCGTCCCAGATCACGCTCTCGCACATCCGGCCGGCGAGCCTGCGCGACGTCGAGCCCGGCCACGACTTCACCCGCGCGAAACAGCACTGCCGACGCCTCATCCGCCGGCCGGCATACGACGTTCATGCACCAGTGCATGCCGTAGGTGAAGTAGACGTAGAGCTTTCCCGGCGGCCCCCACATGATCGCGTTACGCGGCGTCTTTCCGCGATACGAGTGCGACGCGGGATCGGTCAGTCCGGTATACGCCTCCAACTCGACCAGCCGCACCGTGACGGCGCCGTCGGTCAGCCGGCAGCCGAGCAGGTCGCGAGCAACCTCGAGCGACGGGCGCGCATAGAAAGCGGCCGGTAGAGGCTTCATGGACGCACGAGGCCCCGGTGGATCAGTGGCCGCCACCCGCCCACGTCCGATCGCGATCGAGCTGCTCCTGTACGGCAGCCAACTGCTCGCGTACGCGTACTGGGGCCGTCCCGCCGGGCGCCGACCGCGCGGCCATCGCACCCGGCACCGACAGGACTTCCCGGACGTCCGGGGTCAGATGCGGGCTCACTGCAGCGAGGTCGGCATCGCTGACGGCTTCGAGTCCGACGTCATGTGCGAGGCACCACACAACGAGATGCCCGACAGCCTCATGCGCATCGCGGAAGGCGACTCCCTTGCGTACCAGGAACTCGGCGACGTCCGTCGCCAGGCTGAATCCCGCCGGCGCTGCCTGCTCCAGGCGATCCGCGCGTACCCGCATCGTGGCGACCATGCCAGTGAGCGCGGGCAGCACCGTGGTCAGCGTCTCCACGGCGTCGAAGACGGGCTCCTTGTCCTCCTGCAGATCCCGGTCGTACGCCAGCGGCAACCCCTTCAGGGTCGCGAGCAATGCGACCACGTGTCCGATCAGCCGACCGGCCTTGCCGCGGGCGAGTTCGGCAACGTCAGGGTTCTTCTTCTGCGGCATGATCGAGCTGCCGGTAGCGAACGCGTCATCGAGCTCGATCCAGCCGAACTCGCTTGTCGTCCAGAGCACGATCTCCTCGCCGATACGCGACAGGTGCACGCCGAGAAGCGCTGCGACGAAAAGGAATTCGACCGCGAAGTCACGGTCGGACACGGCATCGATCGAGTTGGCGGCAGCCAATGCAAAGCCGAGCTCGCGAGCCGTCGCCTCCGGGTCGAGCGGAAGCGACGAACCGGCCAGCGCACCCGAACCGAGTGGTGATATCGCGGCCCGCTTGTCCCAGTCACGGAGCCGCTCGATGTCGCGCAGCAGCGGATGCACGTGGGCGAGCAGCAGGTGGCCGAACGACGACCGGCTGAGCGTGCTGCATGTGGGTCATGCCCGGCGCTGCGACGTCGACGTGAGCACCGGCCTGCGTCGCGAGCGCGTCGGCGAGCGCGATCACCTCACGGGCGACCCCGCGCGCCGCATCCCGCAAGTAGAGCCGAAGGTCGGTGGCCACCTGGTCGTTGCGGCTCCGGCCGGCACGCAGCTTTCCGCCGAGTGACCCGAGCCGTTCGAGCAGGCCGCGCTCGAGGGCGGTGTGCACGTCCTCGTCCTCGATGGTCGGGCGAAACGTTCCGGAGGCCGCATCGGCTTCGAGCTCGTCCAACGCGCCGAGGAGGGCGCTCAGCTCGTCGTCGTTGAGCAGCCCCGCGCGGGCCAGCACCCGCGCATGGGCGCGACTGCCCGCGAGGTCGTACGGCGCGAGCCGCCAGTCGAACTGGACGCTGACCGAAAGCTTGGCCAGCGCCTCCGCCGGCGACGACGCGAACCGTCCACCCCACAGGCGCAGCCCACCGTCCGGCTGCTCGCTGATTCGAGCCGCCCAGCCGCTGCTCGCGCGCGGCCCACACCTCGACGGCAGCCCCCAAAGGTCGACGAAGCCACGGGCCTCGCTCTGGTCGAACTGGTAACCCACGTCGTAGGTGGCGAGCGAGAAGTCGTACAGACTGCGCTCGCTGCGGCGTCCGACGACGGTCGCGGTGCCGCCCCAGCAGCCGCAGCCGCACCTCTCCCGTCACCGAGTGAGACGCGTCTCCACGAATGCATCAAGCGCGTTCTTCAGCGGCGAATACCAGAGCCCGTCGTACACCAGCTCGCCCCAGCGTTGGTCGATCCCCCGCTTGTAGCGGGCGAGGTCGCGCTCGAGAGTGAGGTCTTCCAGATCGCGGTGGGCGGTCAGCAGCGTGATAGCCGCCGGGCACTCGTAGATCTCACGGCTCTTGATGCCGACCAGCCGGTCCTCGATGAGGTCGATACGGCCGATGCCCTGCGCGCCGGCTCGCGCGTTCAGCTCGGCCACGAGGTCGAAGATCGAGAGCGGACGCCCGTCGAGTGCGGTCGGCAGCCCGTCGACGAAGCCGATCGTCACCTCGTCGGGGTCGCGCGCGACCGTCGGGTCGGCGGTGTAGACGAAAACGTCCTCCGGCGGCTGGATCCACGGGTCCTCGAGCACGCCGCATTCGGCGGTACGTCCCCACAGGTTCTGGTCGATGGAGTACGGCGACCGCTTGGTGACGTCGATGGGCAGCCCGTGCTCGTCGGCGAACGCGATCGCCCGGTCACGCGTCATCCCGCTGTCCCGTACCGGCGCGATGCAGGAGAGCTCCGGAGCAAGCGCCGAATGCCAACCTCGAAGCGCACCTGGTCGTTGCCCTTGCCGGTGCAACCGTGCGAGACCGTGTCGGCGCCATGGGTGCGCGCTGCCGCGACAAGGTGCTTGACGATCAGCGGCCGGGAAAGGGCGGAGACCAGCGGATAGCGGTCCATGTACAGCGCGTTGGCGCGTACGGCGGGGCCAACGAAGTCGCGGGCGAACTCCTCACGCGCGTCGACGACGACCGATTCCACGGCGCCGCATTCGAGAGCGCGCTCGCGGATGCCTCGAGATCCTCGCCGCCCTGCCCGACATCGATGGCGACGGCGATGATTTCGGCGCCGGTGGCTTTTGCGATCCAGCCGATGGCGACGGAGGTGTCCAAGCCTCCGGAGTAGGCCAGCACCACG
>CAVQGK010000016.1:0-8643 GCA_963712005.1 uncultured Chloroflexia bacterium
TGCATGGGGTAACGAAAGCTACGAAAGGCTTCTAACCCGTTTTGATATCCGCTTTCTGAAGCTCTATAGACACACGGGACGGAGTTGTGCACTGGTGTAATTGACAAGCTGTACAGAAAGCAGGAAAGCTTATTACACTGAGCAGAGTAGAAAGCTACCAATGTTGTCGATGGCGCTATGGCGCAAAGGATCGGACCGAACATGGGCATAAGTGCGCAAGATACGGGAAATAGATTCACTCGTCAGAGACATTCGCGATGGCAAACTTCTCCTGCCTGAACTACAGCGCAGCTATGTCTGGGATTCGACACAGGTGCGCAATCTCTTTGACTCGCTCTACCACCAGTATCCTAGTGGGCAAATCCTGGTGTGGGAAACGGATGATCTACCGTTCGCTCGTACACCTGGGGTAGCTAGTGCTACTAGTTCGATTCGCGCCGACCACAACTGCTCCTCGACGGGCAACAGCGGCTGACCTCGCTAGCAGCCGTAATGCTAGGGCGCCCACTCAAGGTGAAGTGGCGTGAGCGGCCGATCGACATCGTCTTCAATGTCTTCACCGAGGCGTTCGAAGTTGCCGGCCCACGTCAACGCGGCCAACCAGGCTGGATCTCGCTGACCAAGCTCTTTACCGAGGGCGAGTTGGCGATGTTTGCCCAGTTGAAGCTGGATTTCTCGTCGCCCGATGCGCAGTTAGTGCTGAACCGCCTCAAGGCGCTTGCACAGATCAAGCACTATACTTATCGGGTGAATGTGCTGGAGAATCTCTCCTACGACGAAGTTACCGATATCTTTGTCCGCATTAACTCCGGCGGCACGACGCTCGGACATGCAGACCTGGCGCTGGCACAACTGTCCAGTCGCTGGCGCGGGTCACCGAGATCTTCGACGGCTATCGCGCGCGTATGAAACAGCGCGGATGGGATCTCGACACACGAGTCTTGCTCCGTGCAATGACCGCCCTCCTCACCAATCAAAGCTATCTGAGCAAGCTCTTTTCCACTGGTCGCCAGAACCTGACTGTGGACGACTTTCAGAGTGCCTGGACCCGCACCAAACCAGCCATGGATCAGGCGACCAATTTCATAGTGCATAATTGTGGGATCGACCAACCCACTCTCATGCCCACCGCTAATGTGCTCATTCCACTGGTCGCCTTCTTCGATCGGTATGGACGCCATGTATCTACCGAGCAAGCGCACCACCTGCAGCGCTGGCTCTACATGGCTTTCATCTGGTCCCGCTATAGCTTCTCGGTCGAGAGTAAGCTTGATCAAGACATCGTGGCACTCGGCAAAGATGACCCGATCGGCACCATGATTCGCAACATCGAAGATCAAGTGGGCACGCAGCGGCCCGTGACCGAGCGCGAGTTGCAAGACCAGTTGAGCAATTCTCCCTTCATGCTCATGGCGTACGTGCTAGCGCGCCGAGCAGAAGCACAAGACTGGTTCAATGGCGTAGCAATCGGTAGCGGGCAAGCTTTGGAGTTCCATCATATCTTCCCACGTGCGGTGCTGCGCCAGCGCTTCGATCTGCGCCAGGATAGTCGCATCGTGAATCAGGTGGCCAATCTCGCCTTCCTCTCGCAAAAGGCCAACGCGCGCATCGCGGCGAGTGATCCAGCCGTCTATCTTGCTCAGATCGACGAGGCCCGGCTCCGTGCGCAGTATGTGCCTCTCGACCGATCACTCTGGACGTTAGACCGCTTCGAAGACTTTGTGCGCGAACGGCGGCGCCTTCTCGCGGACGCCATCAACCAGTTGCTGCAGTCGCTCCTGGATGGCTCAACCTTGTGGCCGGTCAGCCAAGCGGCGCTCCTGGAGAGCCGCTTAGACGCGCTCGAGCGACAGCTGCGCCAACTGGTTGCGGTGCGTCTGACAGAAGCGTACGGTGCGCTGGCGTGGGATCATGGCCTTTCACCCGATATGCAACGCACCATCCAGAATCGCGTTGACAGTCGTGTCAAGCAGAATCCCTTTGAAGGAGAACGTTACGGTGCGCTCGAATCCCGACTTGAGCACTGCATGATGAGCGACTATCCCAAAATCATCAAGCGGAACTGGGATCTGTTCCAGGATGTCTTCGGTGACGGCACGCGCTTTGAGCAATGCATGAGTGCAGCGATTGACGTGCGCAACGGGCTCAAACACGACCGTGAGCTGAACGCCAGTGAGCGGGCATTTGGTGAGGGTGCGTTGCTCTGGCTCGAAGGGTGCCTCATGCAGGTGCCGATGCGCGATGAGGAGGAGGAGGAGAAGGAAGATCAAGAGGAAGCTCGAGATCACGAGCACGAAGGTGATGAAGCGCATGGGGGCGGGGACGAGGAGTCTGGACAGGCATCGGCGGGATAGCTGCCTGCGAGCTGTGGAGAGCGTTAGATGAGTCCGATGAGGCATACGAAAAGCCGTACGGCGCTGAAGCGTATATATGCCGAAACGGAATTGGAGATCACATCAAAGTGCATCTCCCAGCAGATTTCAAGCGTCTTCACAGGTCTAAAGTCGTACCCCTACGCATACCCCTACTTGACGGAACGTGATTGAACGTTACCATACGCATGAGCAGCGGAAACCGCTTAAATCCAGGGTTTCATACACAACCGAATACAACGGAATGGCCCAAGGCGGTCTCCAAAACCGCAGGTTGCAGGTTCGATTCCTGTCCCACCTGCCCCTACAAATCCGGAATTCAAGCGGCTCCGAGCTACAGCACTCGGAGCCGCTTGACATTTCAGTCCACGAAGTATGCCAACCGTTATGCCAACCCGGACTCGTCGCTGTTGGTCTGGCGCTCAGATGTGGAATCAGCAGCTGAACCTGCACCTCCATTTGCCAGCGCGTCATCCATGGCAGCTGCCGCTTGCGCCTGCATTGCTGGCAGGACATGACTGTAGACGTCGAGCGTGATGCTGATGGATGCATGACACAGCATCTCGGAGACGATCTTCGGATTGACGCCACGACCAAAAAGCAAGGTAGCGGCTGTATGGCGCAGATCATGGAAGCGAATCCGTGGCAGCCCGCTCCGCTTCAGGAGCGGATAGAAGTGATAATGCAGCAGGTTCGTCCCATCCATCGGCTTGCCCAGTGTATTTGAGAACACCAGGTCAAGCGACGAATCCCATGCTTCACCCATTGCAAGCCGTTCCTCGGCCTGACGCGCCCGATGCGCTCGGAGCGCAGCTGTTGCCACTGCGCCGAGGATGATACGGCGCTGGGACTGTTTGGTCTTGGGCGGGCGCAGGACATAGCCTTCCTCCTTCGTGCGCTGCAACGTCGCCCGCACGGCCAGCGCCCCACCTGCGAGATCCACGTCGCGCCAGCGTAAAGCAAGCAACTCGCCCTGCCGCAGTGCTGGCAGACCATGTGGTACTCACAGCGACATGGGAGCCAGTTGCCGCCTGGTGTGGGATCATCCACGCCGGTTCGCCGGAGTGGACACTCGTCGCAATATGGCGCGAAAGATGAAATGTGGGGTGCCGTGCCAAACACCAGTCGCCTCCTCGATCGTCCGCTCTTGCTCTGGCATAGTCGAAGTGTATGCTACCACACAGCCGCGGCCTGGGAAGGGACGGACTTGTAGCATGGTGCCTCTAAATGATTGGCTGTGGTATGACGGGCTGGGCCTGAGGTTTGGCTTTCGTCGCTCTGGCATTCGTGTTCGAGTTGGGAGTGTGTGGCTCTGGAGCGTACGCCAATCATCACCGAATGCAAGGATACACAGCTATGAGATACGGGGCGTCGGCGTGAGGCAGGTGACGGTAAGGACGGTTCCCTGCCGATACGGGAGCAGATTGTGATGAGAGTGAATTACCGGACATGGCAAACGTGATGCGGGTGTGATCGCTGTCTTGTACAACTGCGTCGAAGTGAGACGGTAAAATATCATGAACTGCGCGTGGACGGCGCGCGGGAAGGAGACCACGATGTCCATACTCGTCGCATACGCTAGCAAGCATGGTGCCACGCAGGGGATCGCCGGGCGCATCGCCGCGACGCTGATGGCGTCCGGGCAGGAGGCGGAGGCACGCTCGGTGAAGGCAGCCGACGACCTGGGCAGCTACGACGCCTTCGTGATCGGCGGCGCAAACTATATGGGGTCCTGGCTGAAGGAGGCCACCGAGTTCGTGCGACGCAACCAGGCAATCCTGGCCACTCGGCCGGTATGGCTGTTTAGTAGCGGCCCGCTCGGTACCGCGACCACGGACGCCCAGGGGCGAGACGTGCTGGTCGTCTCGGAGCCCAAGGAATTCACAGAATTCAAGGAGACCATCAAACCCTGCGGCCTCCAGGTGTTCTTCGGGGTGTTGGACCCGAGCAAGCTTGGCTTCTCGGAGCGGCTGGTCAGGCGACTTCCGGCCGGACGCGCGCTGCTGCCGGAGGGTGACTTCCGGGACTGGAAAGACATCGAGGACTGGGCCGAGCGCATCGCCCACGAGCTGGCAGCGACGCCGGCCTCACCGGTCATGGCTGAGCCGCCGACCTGATCCGGCGCCACAACCTGACTCTTGGCTCTGGTGGATTCTCTGGTGAGTGGCGCAGGGCGAAGATTCCCGCGCCGCGCAAGTAGAAAGCAGGTGGACATTATGGCGCAGCAGTTGGCGCAGAAACCAAGGAAGTTGGCAAATGGACACATTCCTGCCTACCGGCGGTCGTCCTGGATGATTCTGCATGTGGTCAATCCACTTCACGCCTGGCGGTGGGAAGGATGGGTCTGGACGACCACAATGGGACACGGGTGCTCGAGGTCAAGGGCCGGACCAGTGGCCGCTGGCGCGCGACGCCCGTGAGGCTGCTCGATCGCGACGGGCAGCACTATCTTGTCGCCCCTCAGGGGAAACGGACTGGGTCAGAAACCTCAGGGCAGAGGGTGGCGGCCGGATCCGGCTCGGCAGCCATGTTCTGGAGTTTCGAGCAGTAGAGCTTACCAACGACGAGAAGCTACCTATTTTGCGGGCCTACTTCACGCGTTGGTGGTCCCTGGCCGCACCATTGACTACGGTCACATCCGCGAACGCACCTGACGAGGAGTTCATCACGGCTGCGCCTATGCACCCAGTGTTTCGGTTGGAGTAGGCCGCAGAATCTGGTATTTGGGCACGATACGAGAGCAGGTCTGACCGCTATGAACAAGCGCCATGAGGACGATCAGCGCGATACATACCAGGTTGTGCCGTTCCCCAGGCTTCGCCGGGTACTGGCGCTGATGTACCCGGCGGTCCAGCGGTCGCACAAGACTCGTGGCTTGATCGAGGTAGACGTGACCGAGGCACGGCAATACCTGCGAGACCATGAGGTGAAGACAGGCGAATCGCTGTCATTTACAGCGTTCATCACCGCCTGCCTGGCGCACGCTGTGGACGAGAACAAGACATTGAACGCCTGTCGCAAAGGCGGGAATCGCCTCGCCATTTTCAATGATGTGGATGTAGCCATGCTCATCGAGCGCGACATGGAGGGGCATAAGCAACCCATCGTCTACAGCGTCCGTGGCGCAAACAGAAAAGGTGTCCGTGAGATTACGCGTGAGATTCGGGAGGCCCAGGTTGCAGCGGTGAAGACGAAGTGGGAGGGCTTCCAGGCGGAGCGCTGGCTCGTGCGCATCCCAATGATCGTGCTCAAGGGGCTGTGGGCCATCTTCTGGTGGGCGCGGGGCCGCTATCCACGACTCCAGAAGCGCTATGGTGGGACGGTGGGCCTCACCGCCGTCGGGATGTTTGGGAAGGGTGGCGGCTGGGCGATCCCCATTGACTATCACACGGTCGACGTCGCAGTGGGCGGCATCGCGCAGAAACCAGGTGTGGTGGATGGGAGCATCGCCATCCGCGAGTACCTGTGCGTGACACTGAGTTTCGATCATGACATCATCGACGGCGCTCCGGCGACCCGCTTCGTCTCGCGGCTGCGAGAACTCATCGAGAGTGGCTACGGTCTCCATAAGAGCGAAGGCGAACAGCTTATCGCAGCTCGTTGAGTCGCTCTTATTCTGTTGCGCCCGTTAAGGGGTCCATGTATTCGACAGGAAGGTGGGCTATGGAAGAGCAGCACCCTGGTCGTTCAACAGTGCGATGGATGGCGATGAGTACCGGTGTCGCCCTTGCCACATACGCGGCGTATGCCGGTTTCACTTGGCTGCGCTACGGGCACGCAAAACCGTCATCGCGGGATGAGGGAGATGCGATGCTTGACCAGTTCATGCCATCCTATGATGTAGCGATCAGGGATGACGTGCGTGTGGCTGCGCCAGCGGAGATCACCCAGCGGGTAGCATCCGGGATAGACGTCCAGCGATTGGCGGTTGCCCGCATCCTCTTCAACGCTCGCGCGGCGCTCTTGGGCGGCAACCAGGAGGAGGCAGGACGCTCCAGGCCGTTGCTTGCCTGGATGACGTCACTCGGCTGGATCGTGTTAGCCGAAATTCCTGGCCGCGCGGTCGTTCTCGGAACCATCACACGCCCCTGGGAGGCGGATGCCACGTCCACGTCCCGCATCGTGCCACCAGTGGAGTTTGCCGCGTTTCACGAGCCGGACTACGTGAAGATCACTACTACTTGGGGTGCAACGCCGCTACGCTCGGGCGCATGCCGCTTCACGCTGCGTACACGTGTCACCACGACCGATGCCATCGCCCGGCGCCGTTTCCGCCGCTATTGGTCGCTGTTTTCACCAGGTAGCCTGCTCATTCGCTCTGTGGGACGCTATCTCATCAAAGGTCAGGCCGAGCGGCAGGCGCGGAGCATGACAGTAGCGGGGTGCCCGGTGACAACGATGTGAGCCGCGCATTGAAGCGGTTAACTCAAGCGCTGTACAGAGGCGCAGACGGCAGTCTTCGCCTCTGCCAAGAGGTGGGGCTCGTTTGGATGATGCGACGGGCAGCTTTACGGAGCAGGGCAGGGCGCGTCGGCCCTCCGGGAGCGTCCTGAAGACATTGGGCACGGAAGTCGCCAGCCCGGATAGCCGGGGCGAGGCACCCCCGGCTCGGGTTGTCCACAATGTCACAGCGCCCGGTTGAGCACGGGGATCCTGCGCACACCGCTGCTCACGAGGAAGCAGAGCGGCAGCGTGATCAGCACGGCGACACCGAACTTGGCTAGGGGGTACAGCGCGACCGCAGCGAAGGCGTAACAGAACGGCACCAGCACCAGTGGATGGATCAGATAGACGGTGTAGGCGCTGGCGCTTGCCTCTTTGGCCAGCCGCCCCTGCCGGTTCAAGCGCTCGCGGAAGAGGACCAGCATGCCAATGCTGATCCCGACGAGCATGAACGGCTCCCATATGGCGTAGATCAAGGCCAGCCAGTGCCAGCCGCCCGCGACCATCGTGCCAGGATCGTTGCCACTGCGTCCTGTGCCTCCGGCGATGATCGGGATCGCGAGGCCCACAAAGATGAGAAACGCGACCAACGCAACGAGCGACCACCTCTTGGCCATTCTGGGCGTGAGCTGGGAGAACCAGTCGCCACGGTAGGCCAGCAGTCCCAGCGCAAACATGCTCGCGTACTGTGGTAGATAGCCGATCGACACGTTGAGCGGCGCAAACATCACGGTCACCGGCCACCAGATGCGCACGGCGAAGGTCACGATCCCCAACCCGAAGATAAACGCCAGCATCGCGCCAGAACGCGGCAACCGCACCAAGTGCAGTCGCCACTCCATATCCAGCTTGCGATGCCTGGTCAGTTCGCGCCATGCGGCATAGAGGAGCGTGAAGAGCAGGAGGACGGCGATGAACCAGACCGGTCCTGTCACCCCGCGTAACCGCAGCAGGTAACTGCCGTAATAGCTCCCGTAGGAACCGTGTAGACCATCACCGATGTAATCCACCACCGGGTCGAGGAGGAGACTGTACACCACCAAGGGAAAGCCCAGGCGGACGAACCGATCGCGCAGGAATGCCTTGCCGCCCTTCCGGTCGTAGGAGCCAGGCGTGAAGTATGCCGCGATCAAGAAGAAGAGCCCCATGCCCACGGCCATTCCTGGGGCGTTCCAGAGCATGAGGAAGGTTCCGGTGAACGGATCCGAAGCAGGGTCGCGGTAATACCACGAGCCGCTCGCGCCATACGTCACTGACAGGTGTTGCACCACCACCAGCGCGATCAATAAGATCCGCAGATTGTCGATATACAGGAAGCGGCGGCTCTTGGGTGAGGCGGCGACTGCCGCTGGGGCGGCACTCGACATGCCGGGCGCGAGCGGGCGCGTTGGTACAACGTGTGTTGTCAAAGACATCGTCTGCACCTCCTCGCGACTCACATGAAGATGACGACGTGGACCAACTGGAAATGCGATCGAGCTGCAAGCTCTGGCTGGTCGCCGGAAACATGCACCTCGTTGCCTTTCAATGCTTTGCTGGCGCCCGTCTCGCCCTCGACCCACGCTACAGCCGCCCTCGATTGGCTCACGCAGGCGCGAGACATCGGGCACGCCACCCAGCATTCGCACCATACATAGCTCAACGACTTCACATGGGGGTCACATATGGGGCCGCACCATCACAAGCGCCTCACGATCCGCGAAGCAGGCATTATCCTGCACGCTTTCTCCTCCTGCGCTGAAAAGCCACTCGGCCTGACCGCCCATGCGTCGAATCCGACTTAACGCCAACCCGATGCCCACATACAATGACCAAGACTAAACTGGTA
>CAVQGK010000017.1:0-123082 GCA_963712005.1 uncultured Chloroflexia bacterium
AGCAGCGGTTCACTGTCCATCTCATCGCGCACCACCATCTGATAGCTGGCGATATGCAGCAAAATGCCCGCGTCCATGAAGCGCACGAGCAACTGCGACGCGGCCAGTCGCCCCTGCCGGGTGAGCCTGTCCACGCGGTCAATGACCGATTGCGCACCCCACGCGCCTGCATCGTGCGCAAGAGCGCCGTCAGTTCCGGGCGGTCGATGGTCGTGGAGGTATACGCCTCACGGGCCACGCACAGCGGGTCTAAGACCATGCCCAGGCGCTCCGCGTAGGTGGTACACGCCTCAAGCTGCGCGTCCAGGCTGGCGCGGTCGTCGGCAGCTTGAGAAAGTGTACTGACTCGCGGATATGCCCCAAAGGATTGCCCCGCGAACTCACCGGGCAAGGGGAACATGCCAGCGGGGAGGACATCATCGCCGTAGTCGGCGGGGGTGGTGGTCACTCTTGTGCTCCTTGTTCACGGTCGCGCAGCCAGCGCTCAAACTCGTCACGGCGGACGTAGTAGCCACGGTTGCGCCCCTTGCCGAGCCGCACATGCGCCATCTCGCCATTCCTGAGCGCGGTACGGATACTCTCCAACGGGAAGCCCGTCTCCTCCGCCATCTGCGCGGTCGTGAGATCAGCGCGGGGTGTTGGTTGGCGTGTCGGTCATGCTCATCACCATTCCTCATGCTCCTGTCTGACCCAACATGGGCCTGCCAGTATTTTACCACACAAATAGGGGGCAACGTGCCTCAACTTGTGCGATAATGGGGGTACCCTATCGTGGGCGCAGCCAAGAGCGGAGAACCTGATGAGCACTGCACAGGATGACGAGAACACCCGGCTCAAAGACCAATTGCAGCGGGCGCATGAGCAGATTGCCGCGTTGCGGCGCGAGGCGCGCGCGCAGACAGCGGTGCGGGCGCAGTGGGGCAGCGTGGCGAACAAGCTGATGTCACACCTGGACGCCGCCAGCGCCAAACTGCCCACCATGTCGCAGATAGACGCGCTGAGTGAGGGCGAGTGGCTACTCTTAGGCGGAGTGCGCGACCGCCTCCAGGCGCTTGATGCGCGCCTCGCCGCGCTGGAGGCGCGCCGTGCCACACGCGCGGTGGTTGTTGAAGCGGCATGGGAGGGATAGGAGTGGGTACGCAGAAAGAGCCTCGGAGGCGGACGCTCGAAGACAGGCGTCGCGGGTACTCGCTGAGCGACGAAGAACTGCGGGGTCGCGGCGCGCTGGCGGGGAAGCCGTTGACGCAGGCAGAGCGGGAGCAGTACTGGCAGCGACTTGGTGCCCTGGACGGCGCGGTGGAGGAGATGGCAGTCATGGTGATGCGCAGTCGTGACGCCGAGTTCGTCTCGGCAACGTGGTCGGATGCCTTGCGCGGGAAGTTCCAGGCTGTCCGGGAAGCGTACGCCGCCCTGGACGACCTGCTGAACCTCGCGGAGTCCAACGACGACGCCTAGCCGCCCTGACCCTGACCCTGACCCTGACCAGCGTCCAGCGCCCCACTGGACGCTGGTCTTGTTGGGCCGCGAACCCCTCAGCGACCAAGCAGCAGAGCAGCTAGCGGCGCATCTGCGCGCGTTGGCGCTGGGGGAGGTGGAGGATGAAGGTGAGGATGGGCACGACCGTCACCCCGGCCAGCAGCCCTAAGCGTGATGGCCAGGGGCATAGCGGACCGGGCAGAGATGCTATCTAACAAACGTTTGTTAGATAGCTTTCCGGGATTCATGCGGTGTGGCGCTTCTCTGCTCCCCTGCCTGCGTGCGCGCACGGTCGCGAAAAACTGTATCCCAGGGATAGAGTTTTTCTGCTGGCGACCTGCGCCACAGGCAAAACCTCTGTCCCTGGGACAGAGGTTATTGCTCAGGGCGACCAGCGCCACGGTCGCAATCACCGCCTGACTACTGCCGGTTTACCGCACATAGCAGCCAGTGTTCCTCTCACCGCCTAATTACTGTTCATATTTAACAGATAGCAGTCAGTGTTCCCCCTGCGTGTGGCCGCTGCTCGCCTGCTGGTGAGTAATAATTACTCACACCAACTGTGCAGCATTCACCGGGTGAATGCTGTTCGCCTGCCTGCGCCACCGCTCCACCAGCCAACCGCTCGATGTACACCGTGTGAACATCGGTCGCCTGCTCCACCACGTAAAGTGCGCCTCTGAGGCTTACTTTCGACACGCTCCACCCCGCCAGCCGGGAGGCGAGACGATCTGGGGTGTACCCAAAGAGTCCCAAAGTGGTACTGGAAATCGAGTTGTGGCGGAGGAGGAACACCGCGACGCTTGTGAAGAAGACCAAGAAACTGGGGAAAATCCACAGTGGCGGCCCCGCTGACCGCAGGGTACAATGAGCGTGTCGGGAACATCTTATTCCACCCCGACACCGAGACACCAGCGCCATGAAAGGAGCATCGCCAATGGAACCCACAGCCACCACCACCCCGATAGAGGTGAAGGACGCCACGTCGCTGCGGATAGAGGTTGCCCGCCAGGATATCCACCTGTACGAACTCGCAGAGCGCATCGGCGGGGGTGTGCCGTATCTGTCCGATGTCATGCACGGCAAAGTCAAGCCGACCGAGCGGTATTTTCTGCGCATCAGCGCAGGACTCACCGCCGCCCAGCAAGAGGCTGACGCCAAACGCAGGGCCGAGGCAGAGCAGACAGCGACACCCAATATCAGAAAGTTGTAGCGCAGACACGATGATGGGCTGATGCACACCGCCAAGTGCCACCAGCCCATCAGACTTCTTGAATGGCGAGTTGGCCCGACCAAAAGCCGTCTCGCCGTGACCTACCGACCACCCGTAGCCCAGAGGAGCTACCACACCGCACCGAAGGAGTGCTGCATGTACCAACACTTTACCACACCACCTCCTGACTTCGCTACCGCGCCCGCTCTGGCGGGCTGGTACTGGCAGATGCTGGATTGGCCTGCGTTGCCTGCGGTCGGCAAACAGCCCGTCGTGACGTGGAACCTCGCTGACCACCCAACCTTCACGCTGGACGACCTACGGAGCGGCTGGAACTACGCGCTGCGACGCTACGGCGCTATTACCAATATCGCCCTCCCAACCGGCGCGCGCGCTGGGGTGGTGGTGGCCGATATTGACCCACGGCACGGTGGCACGTTGACTACGTTGTGGAGGCTGGGCTGGCCCCGGCAGACGGTTATCGCCCGGACGGCAGGCAAACGACCGGGTGTGCATGTCTACTGTTCCTGCGCCCATCTCACGGGCGGCTTGCCGAACCTCCCGGCCTATGCCGAGGGCATCGAGTTCCGCGCCGATGGCAACATCGTCATCGTCCCGCCCTCCGTGCATCCTGACACGGGCAGGCGCTATCGCTGGCTGCGTGGACACGCGCCGTGGGAGATCGCCCTCGCGCCACTGCCAGACGTGGTGGTGGAGGCCGTCCAGGCGCAGCGCGCCGCCCCCGACGCCCAGACGGGGCGCAGTGAGGTGAACATGGCCGATGTTGAGGGGATTGACATTGGCTGGTCGCGCAAAGAGGTACGCGCGCGGGCGATGCGGTTCTACCGCGAGGCGCTCTGGTGGGTGCGGAACCAGGGCGCAGGGCGCAACGATACCCTGTTCTGGCTCTCCGGCCAACTCCTCGCGCTGGGATTTTCGGGGCATGAACTGAGCCAATGGGCCGACGCCTTTGCCAAGGAAGTAGGGGGGAACGCATGAGCGCCGACACCAACGACCCGTTCACCAGGAGGGAAGCCCAGCGCACGGCCCAGAGTCGCGCCCGCTATACCCGCTATGCCCCGCCCAAGGTGCCACCGAAAGACCGTCAGAATGGGCATACCCCAGCGGCGGGCTACGCCTGGAACGATCAAGGCAATGCGGCGCGGCTCTTAGACGCCGGGGGCCGGGAACGGTTGCTCTATGTGCTGAAACGCACCTTCCCGTGGAGCTATTGGGACGGCGTGTGCTGGCCGGAAGACCGCACCAACTACGTGGGCCGATGGCTCGAACAGGTGCTCCACGACGCCTACGTGGACAACTGGCAATCCGGGCAGGCGCGGGTGGTGCAGACCGATATCGCCAAGTTCCTCTTAGGGTCACTGAATACCCCCAAGGTTGCGGCGGCGCTCACGGCGGCGGCGCGGCAGGTGACCACGACGCGCGAGCACTTTGATACCCACGACTGGCTGCTGCCCTGCGCCAACGGGCAGACCTATGATCTCGCGACCGGGCGGATGCTTGCGTCACTGCCGGAGCACTACATGACCCGTGCGGTGCCCGTGAACGCGCTGCCCAAAGCCGCGCCGCACCCCAGGTATGACCGCTACATGCGACTCTTGTTCGGGGAGAATGACGACCTCATCGCCTATGTCGAGTGGATTATCGGCTTGTCGGCGACGGGCTATACCGGCGAGAAGTCGTTCTGGTTCTGGCAGGGCGAAACCGACGCGGGCAAGACGACCTTACTGACCTTCATTGAGTGGCTGCTCGGCAAGTTCGCGTACAGCATCCCGCTGCGAGCGCTGTTGAAAGAGCGCCGCGATACAGGCATCTTGCACGATATTGCCGGAACTGAGGGCATGCGCTTTGTCTATGCGGAGGAGTTCCGGCCAGGGGATGTGCTGGATAGTTCCTGGGTCAAGAAGCTGACCGGGCAGGGCAGTATCACGGCTGACCGCAAGGGTGAACCGGATATCACCTTCCCCTCCAAATCGAAGCTGGTCATCGGCACCAATACGATGCCCATCCTCGCCGATGTGGACTCGGCGCTACGCGGTCGGGTGCGCGTCGTGCCGTTCCCCCACAACGTGCCGAAGCTGCTCGAAGCCCAGGGCGTCAAGCACGCCCCGTCCATGACGGAAGTGATTGCGGGGCTGAAAGAGGAGGGCGCAGCCATTCTCTACGATCTCGTGCAACGGGTCGCCGCGTGGAACACGGGCGGGCGCAGCATGACTATGCCACAGGTGGTGGAAGATGCCAGCAAGCAATATCTCGACACCCAAGACCTGTTGGTGGACTGGCTCGATATCTGTTTCAGGCACGAGCCGGAGGGCGCGCCCGGTAAGACACGAATCGAACTGCCGCTGCTGACGTGGTACTGGTCGTATCTCGAACAATCAGGAAATACCGACACCAAGGCGATGTACCAGGGGTTTGGCGACAAGCTCACGGCCAAGGGGTTCGACCGCCGTAGGACGGCGAAAGGGTGGTACTACACTGGCCCCGCGCTGACCGCCGAGGCGCGCAACATCGCAGAGGACGCCGCCTATCGCGCGCAGTTGGAGACTGATAGTCGGCGAGCGCGCCGTGGCTACTAATTACTGCCTGCTCGTGCAGGGTGGTCATTTTTCACGAACAGGCTTGTTTTCTGGATTTCAGCAGGCAGGCATGCAGGGTACCCCCCTGTTTTCAGTTGGTCTTCTTAGAGAGTGTGTATAGAGCGCTCCTTGTAAACAGGGTATACCCTACATGCTCGCTTGCTACGAACCCAGGCAGGATGGGCGTTTACGCCAATTGGAAACCCTGCATACTTGATTGCTTTACTGGAGAGTACCCCCGCCCAGGGCGCTTGACGGTGGGAATGGGAGGGGGAGCACACGATGTATAACGACGACGACGACCCGGTAGATCGCCTGAAAATCGCGTACTTGACGCACGCCCCTGGGCAGGGGTGGCGTTTGCGCTTTGCCTACACCCCGGAGACGGAGGTGTTTGAGGCGGGCCGCGACGCCATCAAGGACTTGCCGACCGGTGACCGCCGCTGGAACGCCGAGGGGAAGTGGTGGTACATACCAGAATTGGCATCACTACCACTTCCACGAACCTGTTCTGATAGATAGACAATCGCATGTCCTCGTTGGAAACATGCAGTGCGATAACCTGTAGAGCGTATGATTAGTAGCTCAATAGACTAAGGGGAACCTACGTGGACCACGTATGACGTGGACATAAAGGAGAAGGGTGATGTGCTTTACACACGCACACGCTGGCATGCGCCGACGCGCGTAGTGCTTTCTCTTGCGCTTCTGGCAGTAATGGCTGTAACAGGCTGCGGCCAAGTGAGTCATGCTCCAGTAACTCGAAACGCAGCAGATCAATGGGCCAGTCTTGAACGTCGACCACTCCACCTGCCTGTAGTCAAGGCAGGCATGCCGTGTCCGCTGGCACCCGCTCGTCAGGTGACGCCGAAATATGGTATTGGACTTGGAGATGGGCCCGTATATCCTGTCGGGTTAGGTTATACGAGTACGCTGGCCTACGCTGTGGCCGACGCTTTCGGCGATGGGAGCAGTGCGTGGGGTGGCCAGAAAGTCTTGTGGATAGTCTCCCCAGCTTATCAGGGGCCAGTGCTTGTGCGCGGTAGTCGGCTAGACGGGTCAGGAGTGCTGCGTTTCAATGGGGGGCTCGTTCAGAGCACCTACAACGGCAATTGGACTACGGCTCCTCTGCTCACAGAACTTCGCCTGGCTGGTAATGGTAGTGGTAGTGATACAGGGGAGTTCAGCACATGGGTTTCATATACACGACTGCAGGTACCCGGATGCTATGTCTATCAGGTTGACGGCCATGACTTCAGTGAGATTATTGTGTTCGAGGCGGTGCCCGAGAGGTAGGTTCGGAAGTCAGCTAACACTAGAGGGGAATCACGTCCTTTGATCATCAGTAACATATTGTGCTAGTGTGGTTGCCTGCCATGGCATATGCGCATACGCTCGGCGCTTGTGAGATTTCCCTGCATAGATATCCACCAAGGAGGTATGTATGGCCGATGGCCCAGATGGGAACTCTCAGGACGGCCACGATGACACCGCCAACAGGTTCGCTGATCCGAATGCTCGTCCCTTGAAGCAGCAATACACGCCTACGCGTAGACCCTTAGCATTCACACTCTTCCCGCGTTCGCGCTGGACACGGATTGGCCTCAGTGTCGGCCTACCACTCCTTGTCTGCATCCTGATCGTTAGTACCCTTCCACCTTTCCGCACACAATTCCCCATACTCTTGGGGCATATCACTCCCACTCCTACATCGCTTTCCTCTTCATCAGTTATAGCGACGTCGACCACACAGTTAGCGCAAACTTGGAAACTGCTTGAAGTGCGCCCACTCCAATTGCCGCATCTCAACGCAGGAGCTGCGTGTCCAGTGACACCAGGGCGAGAGATCGAACCGTCTCTCGCATTTGTACTCGGCGACATGCCGGTAGTCGTGGCTCAGCCAGGTGCGGATCAAGGGCAGCTCACCTACTTTGATCCGCAACGATTAGGTCCCAGTGCAGGCCCGTGGGGAGGTCAGTCTACGCTCTGGGTTGCCGCAGTGCAGTATCAGGGCCCAGTACTCGTCCGAGGTGCTCGGCTGGATGCGCCTGGGGCGCTACGGTTCAATGGGGGTCTCGAACAACCCACGATCACTGAGGGGAATTGGGTTTCAACCCCTCTCCTCACACACCTACATCTGCTGTCCGAGAACACCAACGTTCCTTGGGCGGCTATGGAATCAGCCTATACACGGCTGGAGGCGCCCGGTTGCTACGCCTATCAGGTGGACGGCACCACCTTCAGCGAGGTTATCCTCTTTCAAGCTGTTCCAGCACCATGATATATATTCACAGAGGAACATCTATGTGGTCATTCTATAGATGTTGTAATTGATGGTGTTGTATCAGGTACATGCATACACGGGCTTCCTAGCGCGAGGGGAGATTCACAGGCAACGGTCTCTGCAGAGCGTCTACTAATTTGAGGATCGGTTGGGTCGCCTGAACTAGTATCAGCAGGGCGTATGACACTCTGCTGATACTCTGCGATACGAATCCTGAGTCATGCATCGTAAGCCAGAGAGAACAAGGGTGCTTGTACGAATAGAGCTACTGAAGTCGTGCCACTATGCCCGCCGTGTTGTCTGCCGTAGACTGGGAGCCGTTGCACCATATGCCATACCGCCACGTCTGGCTCCCACAAGGGCAACTGAGGGGAACGATACTGGGTCTCGAACAGGTGAGGGTCGCTCACCTGGCGAAAGTGCTTCTTGTCGGGCTGGTAAGAAACCGTGAACTGCGCAAGTGGTGTATTCCCGAACTCAAGCGTGAGCGTCTCGCCGTAGAGCCAGAGCGTCGCCTGCTGGCGCGCCAGCCCTAATTCTCCATAGAGCCGCCAGTGACGGAAGCGGACGCAGCCGTTGCCATCCAGTCGGCGGAGCGACCGGCGCGTATAGAAGACGCGGTGAACGCGCTCCGGATCCCAGACACGCCCATGCACCCATCCCAGTACTTCGGCAGGGCTGAGACGTCCATCCTCCCGGTCACGGTGCGCCCAATGCGCTTGATAATTGTGGTCGGTCATCCATTGGGCATGGACACGCTTCGCCCCCTCCCAGCTCGTTACATCGGCGAAGTGATAGTCAGCCAACCGCCGTTGGAGGTTGAACTGGGTTTCGATAAGATTCTCCCAGGCTTGCCGCTTGTGGATTTGCTCCTTGCGAATTGCGAGCGCGTCGTAGATCACCTGGGCCTGTTTGGCCTTAAAGATGCCTCCCACTGTCACTCACAAGCAGCTCCGGCGAGCCATGTTGCTGGATCGCGGCATAGAGCACCAGCAGATAGGCTGTCAAATCCTGGCGCTGGAAAATGTCGCTCGCCAGAATCGCGCGCGAAAAGTTGTCGAGAATCGAGAGGACGTAGAAGGGATGTCCCTCCAGCCCAGGAATCTGATGGTGTTCGATGTAGCGCACATCTACGCTCCAGATGTGGTGACGATATCGCGCCTTGTAGGGATGCTCTTTCGGCTCTTTCGCTTCCTTGCTAGGCTTGCCCACGCCGTAAAGACGGTGATTCTTCGGCCAAGATGCGTCCACAGGTGGCCTGGCTCAGGTGAATGCCTTCTCGGCGGAGCGCAGCCTGGATGCGGAAGGCGCCGAGTTCAGGATTCTTCTGGAGCTGCAGCACGCGGCGCTGGGTCGCCAGCGTCACTTTGCGCACTGACCTTCGATTGGCGCGCGATTTATCCTCAAGGCCCGCCACCCCCTCTGCGGCCCAGCGGGTGAGGGTCGTGTGGACAGTGGTACGCGAGATATCCAGGTAGCCCGCGATGCTGGAGGCTGTCCACCCCTCCGCATGCAGCGCCACAATCGCATGCCGCCGCGCGGCAGGGTCAGCCATGTCATGGTAGCGCGCATAGCGCCGAGAGGCGCTACTCGGCCTTGGACCATCGGCGAGCACCTGCTTCACGGTGTGATGACTGGGAGTGCGATTAAAGCGGACGTAGCAAATGCGGGCAATCTCGTGCAAACTGAGAGCTGGATACTCAGCCTTGAGATCGACAATGACCTGGCGCATAGGCGGTGGCAGGGAGCGATGCGTATCGGCGCGTTGGGCGGGCGAGGGACGGAAGAGGGTGGACATGCCGTGCGCAGCGAAGGCATTGGCCTGGCGCCGAAGTGTTCGTTCCACCGCGCCGGTCTCGGTCGCACGCCCGCCAGGCGTGTCGCCAAAGAGAACCACTGGGCGTAGCAGTTCATAGGTCCGTTGTTCGGGCCAAAGACACTGCTGGCGGATGACTTGCCAGTCTTCGGTGTGTTTTATGTGAGCACGACGAGGGCGCGTCGGCATGCGGCATGACCTTATGGGATCTGGTGGCTAAGAGATTCTTGAGCGCAAACGCTCACCAATACTTATTCCCCCAATACTGGCTGTCTGCGGCTACCCTGGCACATTGTACTCGGAATGTGAGGCTCAGGCAAGCTGTGAAAGCCACATCGGACAGCGTCACTGCCCGCATGTGTTCAGTATGCTATGAGCAAGTCTCGTCTGAGCATGTACAGGCGGCACGGGCGCATCTTCTCGTCTCTGCCGCAACATCACACCGTGTGCGTAGATCGAGGGCAGGGTGCCCTGCGCGCTGACAGCCAACGCCTCACTTCACACGTTCTTTCACACAACGGGGCACCCGGCTTTTTGTCGTTGCTGATTACCAGTCCCGCCACACGGCAAGAACCTTCCCCATCCCTGCCGTGGAGGCGGGGCTGTGCGTGTCTGAGAGGCGCGGCGAGGCCGTCCCCTAGCGCTTGAAGCGTTTCCAAGATTCGCTCAGCCCCTTACGCCGCTGTCTCTCAGGGATTCGGCGCTGGCGCGCGTAAATCCCTCCATTGTATCCGGGCCTAACGCAAAGCATCTGTCCGCCGCTGCGAGGGCTTCTGTGTACCGCTGTAACCGCAGCAGCACCATCCCCTGAATCATCCAGTAGCGTGCGACGTTGGGGTTCATGGCGATGGCCCGGTCTACGCTCGCAAGGGCCGCAAGATGGTCTGAACGACCTCCCAAGTAGATAGCCTTTTCTGCCCACGCGCGTCGAAATCGGGATTGAGCGCTATGGCGCGGTCGAGCGCTTGCAAGATTTCTTGGGTATGATTGCCTTTCAGAAAAGACAGCATGCCCGCCTTGTTGAGCCACATCTGCGCCTCATCGGGGGCAAGGGTGATGGCATGCTCAAGCGCTCCCACAGCATCCTTGGCTCGGTTCAATTTGTACAGGATCACCGCCTTGTCGCTCCATGCCGCAGGGTTATCGGGATTCAGGCGTAAGAACGCTCACAGGCCGCAAGAGCCTCTTTGTGGCGCGAGAGATACATGAGGGCGACGCTAGATTGCTCCAGTACTCACTGCCATCGGGCTGAAGCGCGGTCGCACGCTCACAGGCCCGAGCGCCTCCGGCCAGTTCTCCAGCCCACCGTACGCCGCGCCCAGACCGCCCCAAGCGGCAGCGTCGTTTGGCGCTGCTCGACTTGCTTGTATGAAGACAGGCGACAGCTTCGGCATAGCGCTTCTCGTTCTGCAACATCTGTCCTTGGAGGATGAGGCGTTCCGCCGTTGACATGGGATGTGCGTCAGTCGGGAGTTGGAGCAGGCGCAGCACCTCCTGGATGGCTTCGTACGGCGGGTAGGGCGCATTGCCTGGGCCTTCGAACACGCTTGAATCCCTCCATGTAGAGCAGCGCATCGAAGTCAGACGGTGCGATGGCTTGCGCCACGACGGGCAGAATCATGCGCGTAGGCTCTCGCTGGTGGAGATTGAACGCCCACTGGCATTCGCTCCGCACCCACGGTGAGGCGAGCGCCGCTTTCGACACCACCAGGATGAAGACGGGACGAGCGCGTAGCTCCTGGGTAATCGTCTCGGTCAGTTGCCCCGCGCCCATGTCTTGCTGGTCGAACTACACATCGACTTCAACTGCTCGGAGCGCCTTCGCGAGCGCTTCACAGAAGGTATTGTCGGCGGAGCTGTGGCTGATAAAGACGCGCACCTGGCTCATGATTCTCTCCTGCTGACCGCACATCTCCGAACCTCATTCTACTCCTCGTATCAAGCACTGTTGGGTGAGGTGACGATCACACAAAAACCGCTGCGCTACAAGGACACATGCCCGTAGCGCAGCGGTCGCACGACCACAGATGAGGCCACCATCCGTGGCGACCCGTCTAGCAGGCGCCTCTTTACGCGAAAGCGCAGCGCACGGTCGCGGCGGGGGCAGCGGTCAGGTCACACTGGATTCGTGAACACCAATACGGCGGCGGCAGCGGGCATGGTCGCGTGGCTGGCGCTCGTCTGGTGGCGCGAACATCGCGCGAGCATGACCGGCGCGCTCACCGGCGCGGTAGCTGGCCTCGCGACGGTCACTCCTGCCGCTGGCTTTGTGCCGCCCTGGGCCGCGCTGGTGATCGGCCTGTGCGCCGCGGTCGTCTGCTATTTCGCGATTCAGCTCCGCGTGCGACGGAACTGGGATGATGCGCTCGACGTGTGGGGCGTGCATGGAGTGGGCGGTGGGCTTGGCGTCATCCTCACCGGCATTTTCGCCAGTGCGGCCATCAACGGAGTCGCTGGACTGGCCGAAGGCAACGTGCGCCAGTTCGCTGTCCAGGTCGCGGGGGTCGCCATTGCCGCACTCTACGCATTTGTCGTGACCTACGGTATCTTGCGTCTGATCAACCGCTTCGAGCCGGTGCGGGTCTCCAAAGAAACGGGAAATCGCTGGCCTCGACGAGATCTTGCATGGCGAGGTGGCCTATGACAGCCTATGACAGCCTATGATGGCTTATGTCAGCGTCGCCCAATTCAAGCAGCCTGAACCAGCGTAAGCGCCTTCTTCGGGATATGGGGTTCAGTGGCGTCTAGCACTTGCGCACGCGCCGCTGGCCCTACATCTTGCCTCTTGACGCTCCGTGCAGCAGGCGCATAGAATGGAGACCACTCGGCATACGCTTGCCAAGAAACGCATTCCTCGGTTAACTCCTGGCGGCTCACACCACCGACCACGACATCGAGTAAGCAGGCAAGCGCACAAGCGTGAGAGAGGCAGGCGACGATGGCGACGCCCTCATCGGCATCTCCTGCTTCGTCTCCGGCCCCCTCTCAGTTTATGCTGCGCATCTTTGTCGGCTGCACCAGCGTCGACCTGAAAGCGCATCGACACGCCGCCCGCCGCCTCATCGAGAAGTTCGACGAGCATGCCGTCGTGATGGAGGACTTTGGCGCGCAAAACGGCGACGCGACCCAAGTCTCGCTGACGGAGCTAGCCTCCGCCGATGTCTACATCTTGCTGCTCGCCTGGCGCTATGGCTCGATCCCCGCCAACGAGACGCTCTCCGTCACCCATCTAGAGTACCGCGCCGCCTATGGCGCGAACATGCCCCGTCTGATCTTCCTCGCCGACCCCGCCACCGAGAAGGACGACGGACAAGATGCGATCTTCCCCGCCGCCGTCCGCGATGACGAGTACGCCGAACAGGTGCGCGCCTTCCGTGACGAAGTGGGGCATGATCGTGTCGCCCGCTTTTTCACGACGCCCGATAGTGCGGCGTTACAGGTCGCCGTGGCCCTGCATCGCTTCCTGCGCGAGCGCGCGCCCAACCAGCCGCGACCGCCTGTGAAGCTGGCGCCCCGTGCCCCCGAATTCGTCGGCCGCACTCGAGAACTTGACGACCTCTGCCAGCGGCTGCGGTCGGGGCAGAGCGTTGGCCTCTCGGCGCTGGTGGCCGGGATGGGCGGCATCGGCAAGTCTGCCCTGGCGGCGGAGGCGCTCGCCACGCTGGCCGCTGATCCTGCTGCTTTCCCCGGCGGCGTCACCTGGGTCCGCTGTGACGGACGCGAGGGGCTACCCGGCCTCGCCTGGCTCTACGATCAGTTGCTGGCCGACTGGGGTGCGCCGCTCGCTCCTGAACAGGTCGCCCAGGCGCAGGTGGCTGGCCCCGAGGCAGAGGTAGAGCTACGCGAACGCGCATTGCAGGCGGTTCTGAGTGCGTCGGAGCACGCGCCCGCGCTGGTCTTGCTGGACAATGTCGAAGTCGGCCTGCCGCTCGCCCGCGCGCTCGAAACGCTGACACCACTACGGATCACGGCGTTGGTGACGGCGCGCCATTAGCCTGCCGTGGCGCGCCTCGCGGTGGTGCGCCTGGATGTGCTGGACCCACCCGCCGCCGTCGAGCTCTTCGCCGAACGCTATCGCGAGCGTGGCGGCGATTGGGACGATACCCGCGATGCTGCGTCCGCCGACGCCATTGTCGAGCGCCTTGGACGGCTGCCGCTGGCTATCGAGCTGCAGGCCGCCCGCGCCGCGCTGCGCCAGATGAGCGCCGCCGACCTGAATGCTGACCTCGCCCGCGACCGCGGCCAGGGACTCCTCGGCGACCCGTTGGACGCCGCCTGTAATCTGCGCTACAGCTTCGAGCAAAGCCTGCGTACCCTCACCCCGCTCCAGCGCACCCGCTTCGCCGCCCTCGGCCTGCCCGGTGGCCCCGACTGGCCACGAAGCGTCATTATACGGCTATTCGCTGGCATCACGGGCATCACGAAGCGGGATGCGACCGCGAGCGCCTCTGCGACAAACGAGGCACCAGTGTCCGCCAACGAGCCTTCTGCAAACGCGATGGCCTCCGCGCAGTCGGCCCAGGCGGACCTCGATCTGCTGGCGGCGCTCTCGCTAGTCACCCCGACGGAGGGCCGCATACGTCTGCATCCGCTGCTGCGCGAGTATGCCCACGATTTGTGGCGGAACGAACCACCTGCCACTCAGGAGTCAGGTCTCTCAGCGCTGCTGGCAGGCATCGGTGCATTGGTCAACGCAAAGAGACGTGATTTTGCCACCCTGGCGCAGGAGGAGGAGCTGATCGTCGCCGCCCTTGATCTGGCACAGGCAAGCCAGGCGGCGCCCCAGCAGGTCATCGCCATCGTGGACGCGCTCTTTGACTACGTGAATCTGGGTGGCCACTGGACCACCGGGATGCGGCTGCATGCCTGGCAACTGGCGGCCTGCCGTGCGGTGGGTGACCGTCGCGACGAAGGACGCATCCTCAACAACCTGGGCTATCTAGCCCGCAGCCTCGGGCAGAAAGAGCAGGCGCGGGGTTACTACGAGCAGGCGCTCACGATCTTCCAGGAGATCGGCGCGGTGGATAAAGCTCGCGTCGCTGCCGATAACATCGCCTATCTCGACGCAGGCAACAGAGCCTCAGAAGATGCGCCTGACACGCCGCCAACGGTCCCTGAGAAGACATCGCCACAGCATGGGTGGCGCTGGCCCTGGCAACGAAAACGCGCCAACTAAGCAACTGTGCAGCACTCTCCCGCTCCGCTGGCTGCTCAGCCATGGCCACAACGCGGGCGTGGTCTCCGTTGTCACCAACTCCTCAGCGTAGTGGCTCGGCCAGATCGCCCGCCTACCCTGCGCTACGTAGAAATGCTGATAGCGCAGACGCATATGCGGATAGATACTACATCGTGGTAGCGACCATCAAGCGTCTTGCGTTGCGAAAAAGGTGTGCTCCCATGCAATCACCGCACAATCCGCCAGAGCCATCACCGCAGCAAACACCGCAAGATGCTCCATTTGGAGACGACCACGACGAGGGACAGAGTGGCGCCAATGGTGATGACAACCAGGCGTATGCTGCGCTACGTACGAATCAGCCTGAGTCTCCGCCACAGGCGCAGCCACGACAACCCATGAGTCGCAGGATGCGTTATCTTATCGTGGCCAGTGTCCTACTTATCGCGTTCATCTGTGGCCCAGCGGCCTGGGTGCTGGCAGCGCATCCCTCGTCGTTGCCCTGGCAGGCGGCCGGTCCCCATGCCACCAGCACCCCCTACCTCACACCGACCTCGTACTACACCCCCGTGCCGACGATTCCTGTGTCAACAGGCACGTTAAGCGCCATCATTTACACCCCCACCCTCGGAGGCTCCATTGGCGCCTTCCAGCAGCGGTACGGCCCGTCCACCGATGGCAGCGGTCTGACCTACACCGCCGTGGTCGCGGGCCAGCCAGTGCAGATGCTGATCGGGCCTGATGATCCGAGCAAGAGCCTCGATGGACGGGCGCACGTTGTCGAAGTCCAGGTATGGGTGCCGAGTGACCGGCTCGCTAGCGAGCAATGGAGCGCCACGACCGCGGCGGCAGTGGTGAAAGCCCTGTTGCCCACCGACGCGCGCTTCCAACGCACCGCCTCCATCAGCAGGCTGGGCGATATCGTCGTCACCGAGCATATCTACACCAGCAAAGGGATGGCTGGCACGTTTACGCCCGACCAGTTCATCAATGTATCCGGCAACGCACAGGCGCCCGTCGGCACAGTCAGCTATTTCTGCGAGCAGCAGCCGCCAGCCACCAGTGGCTATGAACTATGCGACATCACCATTGGCGCCTAATAGCTGTTGCTCAAGCAGCACATGGTCCGCTCACACGATGACGTAATCCAGGAAACTCTCTAAAATGTCCCCTTGCATTTGAAGAAGTAAGGCATGTGTATGGTACAAGTATATATAGGTTAGATGCACATCACGCACGAGCGCGGGATTGGCTCGTGCACTGCCCCACCCGGTTGACCGCACACCGCTCCACGCCATGACTGACATACGGCGGACATTCGACTGGCATCAGAAAGGGAAACGATTCTATGTCACCGACCTCGCAGTCACCGTCAAACCGCTCTCAGAAGAAGCAGAACGCGGGTAACGAGCACGCCGTCGCTCCCAGCCTCCTCTCTTCGCTGGAGTGGCGCAGCATCGGCCCCTATCGCGGGGGGCGCGTCGTTGCCGTCGCTGGCGATCCCAGTCACAGCCACACCTTCTACTTCGGCTCCACGGGCGGCGGCGTCTGGAAGACCACCGACGGCGGCCTCTTCTGGGAGAACGTCTCCGACGGCTTTTTCAAACGCGCCTCGGTCGGCGCTATCGCCGTCGCGCCCTCCGACCCCAACGTGATCTACGTTGGCATGGGCGAGGCCACTATTCGCGGCAACGTCTCCCATGGCGACGGTGTCTACAAGTCCACCGACGCCGGTAAGACCTGGACGCATCTCGGTCTCGAAGATACGCGCAATATCGGCAAAGTGCGCATCCACCCGACGGATCACAACATCGTCTATGTCGCCGCGCTTGGCCACGCCCACGGCCCGAACGAGCAGCGCGGCCTCTTCCGCTCGCGCGATGGCGGCGCGTCCTGGGATCGCATCCTCTACATCAACGAGAACGTCGGCATCCACGACCTCTCTATCGACCCCCACAACCCACGTACCATGTACGCCGCCGCCTGGGCTGCCCGCCGCAATCCCTACCAGCTTATCAGTGGCGGTGAGGGCTGTGGCATGTATAAATCCACCGATGGCGGCGATACCTGGCAGGAGATTACCCGCAACAAGGGTCTGCCCACTGGTCCTGTCGGCAAGATTGGCGTTACCGTCTCACCCGCCCTCGCTGACCGCGTCTACGCCATGGTCGAGTCGAAGGAGAGCGCTGTCTACCGCTCGGATGACGGCGGCGAGAGTTGGGAGCGCCTCTGTGACGAGCACGACCTCTCCGGGCGGCCCTGGTACTACCAGCACATCATCGCCGATCCGCAGGATCCCAACACCGTCTGGGCGCTCAATGTCCGCTGCTATCGTTCGATTGATGGCGGGCGCACGTTCCAGCAGGTGTCGGCCCCCCACGGCGACAACCACGACCTGTGGATCGATCCCGCCAACCCGCGCCGCATGATCCTTGGCAACGACGGCGGAGCCACCGTCACGTACGACGGCGGCCAGGGATGGACCTCACTCTACAATCAGCCGACCTGTGAGTTCTACCATGTCACCACCGACAACCAGACGCCCTATCGCATCTACGGCGCCCAGCAAGACAACAGCACCATCAGCGTGCCCAGCCGCTCCTATCAATCGGCCATCGTGCATGCCGACATGATCGAGGTCGGCGGCGGCGAGAGCGGCTACATCGCCGTCGATCCCCGGAATCCCAACATCATCTACGCTGGCAACTATCAGGGCTACCTGACCCGCTACGACCACGCCACCGGGCAACTGCGCGACATCACCGTCTGGCCCGAGCCCGCGATGGGATCACCGGCAAGTGACGTCAAGTACCGCTTCCAGTGGACCTTCCCGATCCTGCTCTCGCCACATGACCCGGGCGTGCTCTACGCCACCGGCAACCACGTCTTCCGCTCGACCGACGAGGGCGCGAGCTGGGACGAAATCAGCCCAGACCTCACCCGCAACGACGCGAGCACGCTCGGCCCCTCCGGCGGGCCAATCACTGGCGATAATGTCGGCACCGAATACTATGCGACCATCTTCGCCTTCGCCGAGTCTCCGCGTGAAAAGGGACTGCTGTGGGCTGGCTCCGACGACGGCCTGGTTCACCTCTCGCGCGACGGCGGCGCCTCCTGGCAGAACGTCACCCCGAAAGACCTGCCCGAATGGTCGCTGATCAGCATCATCGAGCCGTCCCCGCACGACCCCGCCACCGCCTATCTCGCCGCCAATCGCTACAAGCTCGACGACTTCCATCCCTATCTCTACAAGACCAATGACTACGGCGCGACCTGGACGAAGATCACCGATGGCATCGCCGACGACGACTTCACCCGTGTCATCCGCGAGGATCCCGAGCAGCGCGGCCTGCTCTTCGCGGGTACCGAGACCGGCATGCGCGTCTCCTTCGACGATGGTGCGCACTGGCAGCCGCTCCAGCTCAACCTGCCTGCCGTGCCCATCCACGACCTCATCATCAAGGAAAGCGACCTGATCGCCGCGACGCATGGCCGCGCCTTCTGGGCGCTCGACGACATCGGTCCGCTGCGCCAGATGACCGACGCGGCGCGTGCGGCGCCTGTCCATCTCTTCGCGCCACAGCCCGCCATCCGCTACACACAGTCCGGCGGTTACGGCAGCGGCTCCACGCCCGGCATCAACTACGGCTCCAGCGGCCCGTTCATTCTCCCCTATCGCGAGAAAGAGCTGCCAACCGGCGAGAAGACGCGCATCTACGTCGATGCTGGCCAGAATCCGCCCAATGGCCTGCTGGTCCAGTACTATCTCAAGGAGAAACCCGAAGGCGAGGTTACGCTGACCTTCCTCGACGCGGACGAGCAAGAAATCAAGCGCTTCAGCAGCGAGGAGCCGAAGCCTGCCGCCACAGGGGTTGTTGGAGCATCCGCCGCCGAGGGCGCCGAAGGTGGCGCAGCCGTGCCACCCGCCGCCGAAGAGCCGTCCGAGAAGAAGAAGGAGGAGAAGAAAGAGCCGCGCGTTCCCAAGAACGCCGGGGGCAACCGCTTCGTCTGGAATCTGAAATATCCCGACTCCATCAAGATCGAAGGCTACGTCGCGGGCGAAGACGCGCTGGCCGGACCAGTCGCCGCGCCCGGCCACTATCACGTGCGCCTCCAGGTCGGCGATACGTCCTACACCCAGCCCTTTGAGGTCCGCAAAGACCCACGTATTACCACGAGCGACGCGGATCTGCGCGCGCAGTTCGATCTCCTGCTCGCCATCCGCGACCGTCTCTCCGAGGTCCATGATGGCATCAACGCCATCCGCAGCATCCGCAGACAGACAGAGGAGTGGGAGAGCCGCACCAAAGACCACGAGACCCACGGCCAGGTCGCCAGCGCCGCCAAGGAGCTACGTGACAAGCTGCTTGCCCTCGAAGGCGAATTGACGCAGGTCAAAGCCAAAGTCCGCTCCGACACGATGGACTACCCGATCAAACTCAACGCCAGGGTGGCCGCGCTCGCTGCCGTCGTCTCCAGTGGCGAGGCGGCGCCAACCCGCCAGGCGCGCCAGGTCTTTGACGCGCTCTCGGCCCGCGTTGCTACCGAGCTTCAGCGCCTGCGCGAGTTGATCGACAACGATGTCGCCGCCTTTAACACGCTGATCCGCGAAGCCAGCATACCGGCCATCGTGCCCAGTGCTCCCGCCAAAGATCGCGCCAGAGAGGCCGCCGGTACCGAGTCCACCGCACAGACGGGTGGAACACATCGCCGCGCGCCAGGCAATCCAGCGGGCGACGCGCCCTAAACAGCAGGAAGGTGGACAGGGTCTCGAAGGGCGCGTAGCCGCTCAACTGGTAACGAGCGGCGCCACCTCATCAGCGAACCGATGGAGCGGCTCAACGTCATAGGCGAGGCGGGGAAACGAGACGATTACATAGTCGATGCCCCGCTCGGCCAGCGCGCGCAGGCGCTCCACCAGCGCCTCTGGCGTCCCGACAAACCCGACGCCCGTGGCGCTGTGGGCGCGCTCCACCGCCGCCTCAGGCGTCTCGCCTTGCTTGACGAGGACGATATCCTCGATGCTGGTCGACTTGATGATGGAGTCGTAGTCACGGCCAACCTCGTCGCAATGCCGACGTAGCACCGCCAGTTTGCGCTCCGCGGCATCGGGATCGCCGCCGCCGACGTTGCAGGCGTCGGCGAAGCGGGCGACCAGTTTGAGTGTCACCTGCTCGCCACTGCCCCCGATCCAGAACGACGGGTGCGGCTTCCGCACGCCCTTGGGTTCGTTGATCGGCTTGTCGATGGCGTAGTGTTCGCCGCTGAACGTGGGATAGTCCTCGGTCCACATCTTCGTGATGATTTCGCACGCCTCGCGGAACATGCGCATGCGCGCGCGTGTCTCCGGGAAGCCGAAGCCGTACGCCCGCCACTCGTGCTCGTACCAGCCTGCCCCCAGCCCGCAGTAGAGCCGTCCGTGGCTCAGCACATCCACCGTGGACGCCATCTTCGCCAGGAGCGCCGGGTTGCGGTAGCCGTTGCAGGTCACCATCTGGCCGATGTTGACCCGGCTGGTGTCGCGTGAGAGCGCCGCGGTGATGCTCCAGCATTCGAAGGTGGTGTCGAGGGTGGGCTGTGGGATCGTGTGGAAGTGATCGTAGACCCAGATCGAGTCGATGGCAGGGATCGCATCGGCAGCCTTTGCCACGTTCGTCATCGCCTCATATTGCTCGATGGGGTCGGCAATCTCAGCGAGATCCATCCGCCAGCCCTGTGGCACGAAGACGCCAAATCGCATACGAGTACCCATGCCTACCATTTCCTCCTGCTACTGGTCATCACTGTACCGGAACGATCTTCCATGCATCGACATCGAGCACGCCCAAATCAGTTATTTTGAGCTTGGGCACCACGCTGAGCGCAAGAAACGACAGGAATCCCCACGGATGAGCCACCTGGACTCCCCGGCTGGCTACTACCTGATCCAGTCGTTCCAGCGCCTCCACAACTTCGGCGATAGGCAGCGGCGACATCAGGCCACCCAGCGGGAGTGGCAGTTGATCGACGATGGCTCCATGCTGGCTGACCACCAATCCTCCCTGAAGTCGCTCGATTTCGCGCACGGCGGCGACCATATCCGCGTCATTCGTTCCCACGACGACAATGTTATGCGCGTCATGCGCCACCGATGACGCCATCGCGCCAGCCTTCAGCCCCAGCCCATGCAGCAGGCCGACGCCGACGCGCCCACGGCCATAGCGCTCGACCACCGCAATCTTCAGCAGATCGCGCGCAGGATCAGGCTGGAGGACGCCATCGACCGCCTCGACCTCCATCGCGCGGTCGTCGGTCACGATCTGGTCGGGAATCAGGCCAATCACCCGCGCAGTGCCGGTCTGGCCGTGCAGCCGCAGGCGCTCGGCGCTAAAGTCAGGGAGCTGTATCGTTTTCTCGACAACATGCTCCCATCCTGTTGGCAATGGCGGCGGGGCGAAGAGCGCCTCGCCATCCTCAGCAACCAGCCTGCCGCCGACATACACCTGGCGCGGGCGGAAATCGGCAAGATCAGGTACCACGAGCAGGTCAGCCAGATACCCTGGGGCGATAGCGCCGCGATCACCGAAGCCAAAATACTGGGCGGGATGCAGCGTGGCCATGGTGATGGCGGATAGCGGCGCCAGCCCACGCTTAACCGCCTCGCGAATGATAGCGTCGAGGTCGCCCTCGCGCAACAGGTCGCTCGGCGTCCGGTCATCGGAGACGAATCCGGCGCGCTCGGGCAGGTTCTCCAGAACGAGCGGCAGCAGCGCATCCATATTCCGCATGGAGCCTTCGCGTATCCAGAGCCACATACCCAGCCGCAACTTCTCGCGGCCCTCCTCCAGTCCGATGGATTCATGGTCGGATTGCACCCCGGCCGCCACATAGCCGCAGAGATCCAGCCCCCGCAACTGGGGGCCGTGTCCATCCACCGGCAGTCCGCGTAACGTGGCCCTGCCGGGCTGGCCCAGTGCGATCATGTCTAGCATGACCTGGTCGCCGTCAAGCACACCGGGAAAGTTCATCACCTCGCCGACCGAGGCGATGCGGGGATCCGACGCCAGCGCAACCAGGTCTTCCGCGAGCAGGGTAGCGCCCGCGCTCTCGAAGGGGCTGGCTGGCACGCAGGACGGCAACGTGAAGAGCATGCGTATCGACAGCCCCTCCGCCGTCGCAAGCAGCCAGCGTAGTCCTGCGATGCCCGCGACATTCGCAATCTCGTGTGGGTCGCTGACACAGGTGGTCGTGCCATGGATCGCCAGGGCGCGAGCGAACTCTCCCGGCACCACATACGCATCCTCAATGTGCGTATGCGCCTCGACCAGCCCCGGAACGAGGTACTGGCCCTTCACATCTATCTCCCGCGCAGCGCTGTATGCGCCAGAGGCACCAACGCCCGCGATATGCCCGTGATAGACGGCAACGTCCGCCGGGTAGATCTCCGACGTGAAGACGTTCACCACCTGACCATTGCGGAAGACGATATCCGCGGGTCGCTTGCCACGCGCTACCTGAATCAGCGCACGGCGCTCGTCGAGCGAAGCGAGTGGTTGCGGTGTCGGATGGCTGGGAGTAGTCTCAGCGTCCCCGCCACTGGCAGACTTCCCGCGATCGCTATCCCCGCGTGTGGGTTGCCCTCCCATGCGCTCTGCCCTCCCGATGAGCGAACCAATGCAAGCGTTGAATGAACGGTGATGTCGCGGTCTTCTCACGGAGACTGCTCGTACAACAGTATACCGGACCGATTCCAGCGTCGGTGAGTTCGCTGCGGAAGTCGTAGGGTCCTTTACGCCAGAGGTTGTTCGGCTGTCCTGGCGTGGATTCAAGACATAGCAAGCAGGGTAGCGCGGGCGTGGTCAACTCGATCCCCCACGGCCGCGCAGGGCGCTGATTGACGGTCATCGGCGCGGAGAGCGGGTGCACACGCCGCTCTGGCTAACAGGCGCTTGTTACCGTTACACTGCTGTCATATCCCGACGTACCATAATTCACTTCGAGGAAAGCCTTGAACGCCGCTGTCTGGGTAGCGACATTGCCAATGACGGTCTCTGGTTGCGCCGGCATCGAGGTAACCCCAGGTGGGAACGTCACGGTTTGCGTGGGAGTAGTCGTGCCGTGGGTGCTAAATTCGTTATCCCAATAATACGTCACTGTGTGACTGGCATTGTCTGGCGTGAATGACGCCTTGAGCGTCCCCGTGACGGTGAACGTTTGATCACCTCCGGTCGCACAGTTATATGATTTAGGACTCACGGACACGTGCGGAGTCGTAGGAGAAAACGCGCATACCGCTTTGTAGTTCGCCCGGTAACTAATCTGATTGGGTTGGACGATGTCGAGCTCCGTCCATTGCGATGAACCGGACCCCTCCGTATATGGCATCTGCCAGTTGGTGCTAAGCGTCATGACGGTGCCTCCGCTAGGAATCTGTTCAACGAGCGGATGCGCGGCTGAGCCGTCACTGGAGCCGTCACTATGACGGGTGTAGTAGCTGATCGGCGCCGTATTGCCTTCATGACGGTTGGCGGGGGTGGGGTTGTTAGAGAGGTTGATCGTAAACGTGACATAAAATATGACATGTGGCCCGCACCCGCCAATAGCAGTGGGGATAGGCGCGCCCGACTCTACGACCAACCCTTGAGAGCCAGAATCTGTCGACATATCGACCGATGCGCTCGGGATGGATTGGACAGTAAATCCAGGCGACGGTTGCACTCCAGCCCCCGATCCAGCCGACGTGTCGGTGGCATTAGGCGCCACTGTCGCGGTGTCTGTCGCAGTCGCCGTCGCGGTGTCGGTCGCGGTCGTCGCGGTCGCCAGCGCCGAGAGTGGCGGCGTGCCTGTCGGGGAGTCGCCCAGGTTCGAGCGCGCTGAGGCCAGATTGACCAGCAGGTAACTGATCAGCGTGACGACGAGTACTGTCACCATGAACGCGCCCGCGCGTCCAATCCACGGTGAACGTCGGCTCGTCCGCTCATTGCTCCCCAGTCGCCGTGTGAGCGCCGCGGACGCCTGCTCATCGAGGGGGAGGCTCGATGTGCTGCCCGCGCTCATGGCAGTATCTGCTGTTGATGCTGAGTCGGAGGCTGAGGATGCGGGCGGCTCAATCTGGTCAGACATGGCGTTCTTCCCTACTTCATGATGAGGAAACTTGCGGTTGCACAGCTAGCGAGGCGGTTTGCTAGCGTGCAGTATAGCAGAAGGCGTGAGAATTGTCACTTCCTGCTCGGTGTCTGCGGGCGCATGAAGACAAGTAGGTCGATTGCGGCCACGGTTGCGGTCAAATCGGCGTTTGAGGTGTTCCGGGTGAATGAGTGGAAACGCAAGAAGCCGCATGCCATCTGGCATTACGGCTTCTGCGAGACTCGTGAATCGAGGCCAATGGTAGCGCATACGGGATGCGTCACGGCCTGCTCGTCGGTGTTCGTCCTTGTTCGCGAAATCGCATGAATTCGAGGTTCTTCTGCGCACTGATACGCGAAGATTCGCCACAGTTCGCTCCAATTGGCATCACAATTGGCATCAGCTGGATGCGACCTGGACGGGCTGCGCCGCACCAAAAGGGCTCGTTCTTCTTCAAACAAAGACGCGTTGGTCGACCTGCTACTTCCTTTGCAAGAGGTGATGGGGTACAATGGCGTCGGCTTTGGCCTCGTATGCTGTCACCACGAATACGAGCAGGGCCTCGCGGATTCGGAAGATGCCAGCAGCAGCGATGGCGAATAGAAGGGATGGAAGATGAATACGCAGAGACCTCCCGACGCTGCGTATGTCCTCGGCCATTCCGTCCAGGAACTCGAGCGCCTCATCACGCAGTCACACCTCTTCGAGCCCTTCACCGAGCAATTCTTCCACGACGCTGGCATCACGACCGGGATGCGCGTGCTCGACTTTGGCTGCGGTGCTGGCGACGTCTCCTTGCTGACAGCGCGGATGGTGGGACCCACCAGCCAGGTGGTCGGACTCGATCGCTCCCCAGCTGCGGTGGCGACGGCCCGTCGCCGGGCACATGACCTTGATCTGCCGAACACCCGCTTTGTGGTGGGGGAGACTGGTGCACTGGCTGATGAGGAACCGTTCGACGCCGCGGTGGGCCGCTTTGTGCTGATGTTTTGTCCGGATCCCGTCGCTGTGCTGCGCCAGGTGATGGCGCGGGTGCGCCCTGGTGGCCTGATCGCCTTCCAGGAAGCAGATTGGACGGGCTGCCGGTCGTGGCCAGAGCCTGCGACGCCGACATGGAGCCACTGCGTGCGCTGGGCCACCGAGGCCTTTCGACAGTCCGGCGCAGACCCCCTCATGGGCCTGAAACTCGCGGCAACCTTTCCCGCTGCTGGGCTTCCCCCGCCAGCCCTGTCCTTGCACGCGGGCATCGCAGCCGGGGCAGACCACCCCCTCTACACGATCGTGACGGAAACGATTCGCACCTTGCTGCCTGCTGTGGAAAAGCTGGGCCTCGCGACCACCAGCCAGGTGGACATTGACACGCTGGCGCGGCGCTTGAGCGATGAAATGGTCGCCACCCAGGGAACGGCTCTCTGGTTCTCGCTGATCGGCGCCGCCGCACGCAAGCCGCCGGAGGACTGAGCGGCTTCTGCCAAGCGGCTGCCCTAGAAGGACACGCGCCGCGATCTTCTCATCCACGACGCTGAGTGCTGCTCCTGCCTCACAGTGAGGCCGAGATTCGTGTGGAAGTCGAGCGCCAGCTCGGTACGCGGCTCACCGCAAAACAGTGGAAGATCCTTGTTGACGCGGGAGATGTCGGAGCCCTGCTGCAGGGTGTGGGGACGATCCACGACTTGGTGCGTCAGGTTCAGAAACTGCAAGAGGCTTTTGGCGCCACAGCCACGACCGACATTGCCCCGGTGCAAATCCGTCCACGCGAGCAGATTAGCCCGCGACGCAAGGACAATGCGCAAGAGTACAGCTTCACGCGCCAGGACGCCTTATGCCTTGCAGTGGCTGCCAGGGCAGCCAAAGACCCCGAGGTGCTCGCGTTCCGAGACGAGGTCTTGGACGATTGCCTCCTCGCCTATACGTTGGACAGTAGCCGAGAGGGAGTAGAAGAGTGGATCCCGCGCCAGATCGAGCGCGAGCGACCGCAGCTGGAGGCGTTTCCCGGTGAACCGCCGCAGCTTACCTATATCGAAGCCATCGGGCAGGGGCTGGAGTTGACGCCCGTCGTGGCAGGAGGTGTCCTTGATCGCTTGCGCGTGCTGGGTGATCGGCTCGCGGCGCGCTACCGCTGGCAGGCGCCTGCCGCGATCGCTTTTGTGCTCGTGGGCGACGTCGTCCCGACCATCGAAGTGCTCACCGCAACCATCGAGCCCAACCCCGTCGTTCCGGCCCTGAGCCGCATTACACTCTCTGTCGATCCGGCGGCGACTCCTGCCGCCGTGGCGCGCGGCTATCGCCAGGCGCGTAACCACATTGCCCAGGCACGCGCGAAGCAGCCGAAGACCCTGTTTCTGGCTGCCTTCGCCGCCGAGCGTCCTCACCGAGAATCCATCCCGCTGCAGATGGCGGCGTGGAATGCGACCGTCCCCGATCCCGCGTGGCAATACTCACCAGACCAGGGCCCCAATTTTGTACGCGATCGCAACTTGGCGATCGCCCGGCTGGTGCGGCCTACGGACCAACTACCGGCCCAGGAGGAGACCTTCAATTATGACGACCTCATCACACAAATCGACTCTGCCTACGCTCACCGCGCAGACCGCGCAGGGCACGACGAGCATGAAGACACCCCGTAGAACGGGCCGACGCGGCAATGGCGAGGGCAGCGTCACACACCTCAGCGATGGCCGCTGGCAAGCGCGCATCACCCTGGAGAGCGGTGCGCGCAAGGCGTACTATGGCAGAACACGCGCCGAGGTCCAACAGAAACTGACCGCGGCGCTGCGCGATCGCTATCGCGGGCTCCCAATTGTCGGCGAGAAGCAAACACTCCAGGAGTACCTGACGCACTGGCTGGAAATTGCCAAGCAACGCCTGCGTCCCCGCTCGTACATCCGCTACGAAGAGGCCATCCGGCTGCACATTGTGCCGACCCTCGGTCGTGTGCCGCTTGCCAGACTCAGCGCGCAACACCTACAACGACTCTATAGCGCCAAGTTGAATGAAGGCCAGGCGCCTGCGAGTGTGGCGCGGCTCGACGCAGTGATTCGCCGTGCGCTGAACGAGGCGTTGCGACTGGACCTGATCCCACGCATTCCTGCCTCGCTGGTTACGGCGCCACGTCAACCGAGCACGGAGCAACATGCGCTGACACCAGAGCAGGTGCGCATCCTGCTGGCCGCGCTTGAGGAGCATCCACTCCGGGCGTTCTTTACCTTACTGATCATGACGGGCGCGCGCCGGGGGGAGGCGTTGGCGCTCCATTGGGCGGATGTCCATCTGGATGCAGGATACGCGGATGTGAAGTACACACTCGAACATAACACGGGCGGACGCTACACCTTCGCGCCGCCCAAGACCGAACGCAGCCGACGGCGTGTGCCGCTCAACGCGCTGGCCGTCGCCGCCCTCAGGCGTCAGCGCGCACAGCAACTGGAACAGCGCCTGGCGACAGGAGCCGCGTGCCAGGAGGAGGACCTCGTCTTCACTGACGCGACGGGGGCATGCGCTGCGCGGCAATCACATTCTGCAACGCCAGTTCGCCCCACTGCTCAAGCAGGCCGGATTGCCGAATATCCGTCTGCATGATCTGCGGCACACTGCGGCGTCGCTTTTAGCGCAGCAGGGCGTGCACGTCACGGCGGTGTCGCGCTTGCTGGGCCACTCCTCCACCAGCATGACACTCGATATCTACTCGCACGCCTTCCCGGACGCTGAGCGCGACGCGACCGCGACGCGACCGCGACGCTCGACCGCGACGCTCGACCGACTGTTCGGCCCGGCGGTGGCGCCGCAGGTCGGTGAGGGAGGCGATCGTGAATAACGATCGTGAATAACGGTTGAGGTATTCGCGCCCTTGTAAACAGGCGTCGCGGTCGTGTAGAGTCGGCGACGTTTTCAGCAACGCGCGCGACGACACATTCGACGGGCCGCGGCGAGCCCTCTAAGAATGGCGAGATGACCTGCGATGGGCCAGACACGCATGGGCTCTCTAAGACCACACCTTATGGACCTGGTCTGCCATATCCGCCGCCTGCGCCCTGCCTGCTTGGGCCGAGAGCGCGCGCCGAGCGGGGTCGAGGACATTGGGGCCAATCGCCGCACGCGACGTCGCATCGGGGCTTACGATAACCGCGCGCACGCCCGGGCCTAGCGCGGCCACCTGAGCGGCGGGTCGATCTGCGCGTCGAAATGCGGCCGTCGTCGGAGCCAGAACCACGACCCGGTCGCACCCCTTCGCCAGGTCAATGTTGGCGACTGAGCGCACGCCACCATCGATATAGCGGTGCCCATTGATGGTCATCGGCGGCCACACCAACGGCACCGCGCAACTCGCCGCGATGGCATCCACCAAGGATACCCCACTGTCGCGGTCGAACACCACGGCGGCTCCCGTCTCCGCGTTCACTGACGTAATGAGCAGCCGCCGCTGCTCTGGCCAGTCGTGGTTGGGCAACCGGCGCGCGATGACCTCGCGCCGAGCTGCCTCGGGAACGGTCCTGGCCCGCAGCGCGGCGTGTCCGAGCCGCGCGCGGGCTCGCTGCGGGTCACCGGGCCACGCCATCGCCAACAGAAATCGCAAGAGGGCGCTCCGGCTCATGCGCGCGGCAATCTCGCCGGATGCTGCAGCGACCTGGGCGGCGTAGAGGTCGACAATCGAGCGTCCGCTGGTCAGTTGCGCCGCGACGACTGACCCTGCCGAGGTGCCAACGAAGAGGTCGGCCTGCGAGAGGTCGAGGCCTGCCGCGGCCAGTCCCAGCAGCAGCCCGGTTTCCCAGGCGACGCCCGTGACCCCTCCACCACCGAGCACCAAAGCCCGTCCGCTGCCTGACGCCGCTGCGGTCATGTCACACCGCCCTCTGCGCTTGTCACCCTGCAGCAGTATCGCTGCCTGTTGTTGCTGCTTGCTCTGGAGCATAGCATACCGCGGTCGTGGTCCGGCCGCCAGTTCCCCTATCTTCCGCGGAGAGGATGAGTCAGCAAGTGACGGTTGTTGGATAGACGGTGGTAACGGCAACCGCAACCGCCTCAACCCCTATCGCCAGCACCATGTGCATCCGATGTACGCCTCGTTGACATCAAGTGACGAGATAGCAAAGCATGCTGCTCCTGGCTGCCATAGACCATAAGAGGCCGTCCGCTTGTAGGATCTTCCACTTGGCTTTGTCCACGATCAATTGATTATCACCCACCCATGAGATCTGACCCTGCATGTCACACACGCTCTGGTGCCGTATGACGCGCATGGTCAGATCAACCACATCCTTACCTTGCTCGAATACCCCGTCGCTGAACGGATAGGCCGTCACTGCGCCGTACCGCTGATTGAGGGTATGGCCTTGGCGTGCTGTGGATTGTGAATGCGTTGCTGCAAGCCCAGCCCGCCATGTTCACCACGAGCTTCGTCAGCAATGTGCTGGCGCCCGCCGCTGTAGGACAGCCTGCCTGGATCGCCGTACCGATGATCGGTGGCATGCAGCTCTGGGAGCGCGCTCCGGTGCTTTGGAATGTGGCCGCTGTCGCTCTCGAGCTGCTGATTGGAGCTCTTCTGCTCGTTGGTTATAGGCGCACCGTGCGGGGTCGGAATGGGCTCATCCTTTCGCTCGTGTGGCGACTTATCGTGTGGTACTTTGGTGAGGGTCTCGGAGGGCTCTTTGTCGGCAGCCCCACATACCTGAATGGCGCACCGGGCTCCGCAATGCTGTATGTGCTGCTGGCCGGAGCGCTGCTGCTCCCAAACGCGCTCTGGACATCGCCCCACCTGCTGATAGTCCTTCGACGTACTGTTGGTGCGCTCTGGGCAGGCGGCGCGCTATTCCAACTGGCGCCGCTTTATTGGTCACCACTGGGCCTGGCGACCGTGCTCCAGAATGTGGCCATGATGCCCCTGCCGTTTGGGCTCTCTGCCCTAGACGCACAACTGGTCGTCTCGATGGCCCAAGCCCCTATGCTCTGGAATACGGCGCTGAGCGCAGCAATGTTTGGTCTGGCTGTGGTGTTCCTGCTTGGGCTCGGTGGCAGAACGCTGTATATCCTCGCGCTTGTCTGGCTCGGTTTCGTATGGGTAGTATTCCAAGGGGTTGGAATGGTCTTAAGCGGTATGGCCACCGACCCGAATACACCGCTGCTGTGGGTTCTCATACTATTACCTGCCTGGTTTGTCATGTGCGCTCGTTCCCGACCAGATCTGACACAAGGGACGACTTCCTTCGTGACCGGATGAGGATCTCTCACTTGCCTTCGGGCGACCGCTGCTCGTCGCACAGAGGCGTTACAGGTTATATCACAGGTGCTGTGCGGAGAACGGGCGGCGTATTCTTGCACCTTGTGCCTGATAGCGGAGGCAACACGGTAGCCTCCGCCTGCTCAAGGCCGTGCGTGCCAGTGATGATCGAGGTGGGAGAAAACAAACAACGCTCAGCCACGTCGCACGTCGCACGTCGCGCATCACACAGCACCAATGCCTGCGCGACCTTCTTTGGTCACCACACCAATGAGGCTACTTAGCGCTGCTAGCGGTGCGTGAATTTGCCACTTCACCATGCGCAGGCTCCGCGGTTTCCGCCATGCTCTGCTACTTGTTATGGTCGTTAGCTGCTGTGGTGAGCCTGGCGAGCGCGAACGATGAGGCTCACCATGATACCGATCGCGGCAGCAAGGATACCCAATGCCAGCAACACGTATCCAAATAGCGATTCCGCCTGCGGTCTGACGTGGGCAGACGCTCGCCGAGCAATAGTAAGTGATGAAGGGCTGCGGAAAGAGCGGAAAGGAAACCGCACCTACAACAAGCAAGACAATGGCAACCAGGAAGAATATGCGAGCGGGAGACTTACGCATGGTGATGCGCCTTTCTGCCACGGAGGACAAACCAGCGGGTCGAGCGCAGTGAGTGACCTCACCACCCGCCGCGCACGTGATGAAGTCACTCACCCGGTGCACCTCGCTTGCAGGCACCTCGCTACGAGGAACGCAGCGGCGCTGGTGCGCTGGCCTGCGCCGCTGCGTCTTTCACAAGCTCTGGCCCAGAGCACCGACCGGCTGGGGCGCCGCGTCTGCTGCCTTTGGTAGTTGCTGGTCTTGCTGATGGTGCTGTTGCACCTCCTCATGTGGCTCCGTGGCGTCAGTGGCGAACCGCATGGCGGTTGATGCGTTGTCGGGCTGGTGGCCAAGCATGTACCCGCCAAATCCAACGAGCCACAGCACGGTTGGATACACGATCCACCGCTCAGCCCCACCCAAGCCCAGCGGCGCCGACAGGACGTGCGCCTCGGTCAGCACCAAGCTCAGCAGGGCAACCGTGCCGAGCACCAGCGAGATGACGCGGAACGGCGCCGTCGTTATCCTGACCGCGAGCAGCGCCGCGACACCTCCCGCAATGAACGCCAGCAACGCTACCCAGGGGTGAACCACATTGCCTGGGTAGCCGGGAAACAGCCCAACACCCAAAACCCCAACCCCTAAAAGGGCCAGGGGGATGCCGACGGCGCGACTCCGATATGCGCGATACACCCCATACGCTCCCACGAGAATCAAGATGCTGGAGACAACCATAGTTGCATCGAAGAGTATCGCTGAGGGTTGTATCGCGACGCCTAGGTCGCTAATGTCATTGCGGGCAGTACTGTAGCCTGGAGGGCGCAGCGCCTCAGCAGTGATTATCCCCATCAAGATGAGCGCGCCAGCCAGAAGCAAGAACGCGCCTCCTATTTGGCGTGCCCTGTGCGCTTGCATCTGTTGGATGGACATCATGGACATGGACATCGTCCTCGCCTACCTTTCGGCTGGAAAAGTGGACGTTACCCGATTGCAGCCGGGAGCGTGTGCCGATCAAGTCAGTCGCGACAGTAATTTGGCGCTCGCTTCCTGCTGCGCACGCGGAAAGTTAACCCGTGTGGGTACAAGGAGCATAGACCGCAGAGGTCACACGGATATCGCACTGCCGGCAATGAAGCGCACAGCTACATCACAATTGGACACGCACAACAACTGACGTACTGACGCCAGTGAAGGGAGGCATGCAGGGTGCAGCGCTCAGCACGCACGGGTCCAATTCTGTGCCAATTACCCGCATCTCGGATCGCAGCTGTGCGGACACCAGTGTCTTTGCCGAACGCACTGGTGGCCAATGGAAAGCCTTGGAGGCGACCGATTGATGCGCCTAATCGCTGTTTATCCGAGATATGGAACGAACTGGGCCATCATAGGGGCAAGAGGGACGGCTCATACGAGCCGTCCCTCCGTGGTTGAACGCATGGAGCGCCCATTTCCATCAGTGGGCATAGCCATGCGTTGCCCGATATGCGCCCTCTTCCCGGAACTGCATGAACACCGCAGCCAGAATCGCGACAACGGCAACTACCGCCGCTGCAATCGCGATGTAGGGCGCGAGCGTTGCCGAGATGGCGAAGAATGTCGCCAGCGACCACCCGAACGCGACATCCAGGTACATCAGCAACTCAGAGATCGCTGCTACGCTGAAGCCGAAGCCGTACATGGTCGCGATAGCAGTCGCATCGCGCTCCTCGGTCTGCCGTGCCAGAGTCGCCACGACGGCGATTACAGCCAGAAGTGCGAAGCCGATGGCGAAGACGAGCGGTACCCAGGCTGCCAAAGGTGTAGCGAACCAGTAGCTCAACATTGTGCTACCTTCCTTCCCTCAAATAAGCAGGCAAGTGGTGATACTCCTACGGGGGTGCTCTACTTGCCCAGCTTGGAGTCTAACGCACGGGTATCACAGTAGGCGCACGAATCATCGTCCAGGACTCACACGTGCCTCACAGTGGAGTGACTCCGCAAATGTGTGCGTGTCCTGTGCGTTGGTTGCATCTGAAGGCGAGCGGGGGAGAGCCGTCTAGCCCAGACGCCAGGACGTGATCGCTCTCTGCCAGCCCCAAGTAGCGGCAGTTCGCATGGGAGGTGCTTACTGTGGACAATAGCCCGCTTGCTGACAATCGGGACAGCGGCAAACGGCTGTTGGGCCGCGAGTTTGAGGGAGTTACCCGTGGTCTAAGACGTACGGTGTCGCAGCGCGCATCACTCTGGGAGGGTGGAGACGTGTCAGCGACACCGTACGAGTTTACTGGGTCATGCGGCGCTCACCATACCAATGTTCAGATGATGATGTGGGTCAGTGCCGGTCCAGACCAGAACAACCGTGAACGTCAAGCCTCTCCACCCCAGTTCTGGCCCGCCCAGCGCCCATTCGCCGAGCGTCGCTTTGTTGCTGGCGGATGGCCAGACGGTTGTCTTGTTGAACGCGATATGGAGCGAATGCTGAGCGTCTTTGCCAGTCCAGGCCCACCAATACTTCGGGGTGACCACATCTCCGATGTAGCCGCTGAAGGCATAGAAGAAGTCGGGACCCGCGAAGCTCGTATCGGTCGAGACTTGAGCCGCCCCAAAGTGGAAAGCCGCATCGCCGATGGCAAACGACAGCTGTCCGGATGGGTTCGTCCACGAGAGCAAGAGGCTATTCGCTGATCCCAGCGTGATGCTCGGCCGCGCCGAGCTGCTGAAGGGCAGGTAGCGTTTGATGCTGATGACCTTCAGCGTGCGTTGCGAGAGCGCCATGATGTTGAGCGAGTGGGTGGGGTCGGTGCCTGCCCAGACCATATAGATGCGATCACCCGACATCGCCAGCGCAGGCGCAGTAAAACTCATGTCGCCCCAGAATGTCACCTTCTTGGTCGGGGAATTGCCATTATTATAGGCGTTCCAGAGGACATTGAGGGTATGGCGCGCGTCGGTGCCGGTCCATGCGAGGACGACCTCGCCGCCAGCCATCTCGGGCACACGCTCGACGGCGGGGCGCACAAAAGACGTTTCACCCAGCGTGCGCTTATTCGTCCAGGTGCTCCCATTCGTGCTGGTGAACAGGTTCAGATGGTGTTGGGAATCAGTGCCCGTCCATGCCAGGACCATGGTGCGTTCGCCCTCATGACCGATGATGTTCTTGGCAAGCCCTGGCCCGTCAATGCTGGTCTCGCTAAGAATCTGCTTGCTGACCAGGTGCGGCGCCATAAGTGCCGCTGCCTGTGCCGCCACCAGTGCAACCGGTGCCTTCTGTGCCGCCTGGGTCTGTCCGCTTCCACCTATCAGTGAGATGCCCACGAACAGGGCAACAGCGAATCCTGTGATGATACGTCGCCACAGCATGATGTGCCTCCTCAACTGCTATGCTCGTTCAGCCGCACGGAGTACTTGACGGAGCACTTGCGCGTCCCTTCTTACGGGGGCACGTCTCCGGTGGCCAAGGCGCGACGAGGAACGCCGCCAATCCTCATCCTCACGCTATTCCTCACCCGGTACTCCGACGCGGGCTGTATCCGTCCGGCGCGCACTTGAACTGACCATTCGATGTAGCGTAATACACCAAGAACACAGTGTGGTCACGAGCCGCTGAGCGATCCTCACGGGTTCGTCACGAAGGTTCATCGCACCTTGATGGGCCAGTACAGCACTTTCCAAAGGAGTACCATTGCGATACAAAGGTCGCCGCAAGCAGGGCGAGACCGCCTATTTTCTACCACGGACGCTGTGGGAATCAGCGGCGGCTGGCCGCCAGTTCGCTGGGGATGAGCTCGTTTAGGCGCAATACTACGACGTCGACCCCGAGGATGGAGCTGGAGCTGACGGGGACAGTGACGGGGACAGTGATGGTGACAGTGATGGTGACAGGGACGCGCGAAGAGGTGATTGGCTCCCCGCCCAACACCTGACCTCTCACCTGACCCCTCACAGCGAACGTCCTTCCCACCCACTGCGCCAAGACAACATCTTCTAGCCAAGTGACTTTGCCGGCGACCCCTGTGACCGTACCGAGAAGTGGATGCGCTGCTTCTTGATGCTTCCGTGATGAGCATGCACGACGATATCACTGCGGGCAACCGCGAAGATATGGTGCTACGCCAATGATCCCCAGGCGATAGCGAAGCGAAGGAGACATCGCAATGACCATCGTGACCAAGGCCAGAAACGCACTGCAGAATGGAGCATCTACTGTGCTTTCAACAACGCAGCGCCGATCGAAGGCAAAACGCCAGCTACCGCGACGCCTGATGGCGCTCAAACCCCAAACGCTCGTGCAGCGGGTAAATCGCCGTTTCGGGTCGCGGCGCGCACGTCGCTCGTCGCTCATCCTTCCTATCACACTGGCGGCGGGGGCGACTGTAGTAAGCCTCACGATCAGCATTGTTCTGAGCCGCTACCTGACCGCACGACGCGCGGCCGAATATGCGGCTGAACATGAAGAACATGGGGAACATGAGGAAGAGTCAATGGTCGTCGCATAACGTAGCACAGTGGAACTAGCTTGCTGATTGCACGCACAGGGCCGTCTCGCGGCGTGCCCACTGGTTGAGGGTTGAGATACCGGTCGGGTACGCTGACCATCACATGTTTTGGCACGACGAGGACGATGTACCATGAGCGACCGACCACAACCAGACCACAACCAGCAGAAGGGAGCTCGTCATGAGCACTCCAACTCCAATACCACCAGCACCACCACTAACATCGACTACTAGTCCAGAGGTGGACCTAGCGCGCAACGCGCCTACAAACGCGGCCAGTTCTGTAGCGCCGAGCGTGCCGCAACTACCACAGACGCCCCCGTCGATCCCGCGCATCTCACCGCCGCGCAAACGCAACAAGGGCGTGATCGTCGCAGTGATAGCGGCGATGGTGCTGGTGCCCACAGTGGTCTGCGTCGGCGCAGCGCTGTTGGCGGCAAGCCTCGGTGTCTTTGTGTCATTGAGCCAGGTTGAGCAGACATCCACAAAACAGTTCCAGTTCGTGGTGACAGATCATCCCACAATCGTCGTGTCCAACACGTCGGGCGTGGTGACCATCACCAGTGGCGCCGTGCAGCGCGTCACGGTGGTAGCGACAAAGCACGCCCGCGCATCGAATACCCAGACTGCCCGCAGTCTGCTCGACGGCATGACTGCCACAGCGGTAGCCACAGCGAGCGGCGCACGCATCACGGCCACAACCGGGCCGAGTCGTCCGCTGAGCCAACAGACCGTGGACCTGCGCATCACGGTGCCGCAGACGAGCGATCTCACGGTGACGCTGACCGCCGGAACGCTCTCGATTGATTCGATGTCTGGCATCGTCAACGTCACAGCTACAGCGGGCACCGTAGATATACGCGATATGGAAGTTCAGGGCGTGTCAAACGTGAATCTCACGAGCGGCACAGTGCACTTCGACGGCGCGCTGGCGAACGATGCCCAGATGACTGTGACCGTGACTACCGGCACTGTCGCCATTCGGCTGCCAGCCACGAGCGCCACGCATTTCGATGCGTCAACGAACGTGGGAAGTGTCGCGGTCTCGTCCTGGGCCACGCCGATCTCGCGCGTGGGCGCGGGCCAATCGAGCGTGTTCGACCTCAACCCCCAACCCACCAGTACGATGACCGTGCGCGTGAACGTCGGTTCGATCACCCTTAGCCCACGCTGATTGGCACATCGTGCAACCCAACACCGGTCGCCAGCGCTGGAGGGCAGCCAGCGCTGGCTGCCCTCCACGAGCGTGATGAGCGTGCTTGGTAGAAGTATCGAGATGACTTGACACTCTCCCGCTTACAAGGCGGGAGATTCTTCCATCATCCAGCCCGCTTGCCACGTCCCGTTGCCGGAGACGCCGTAGCGGCGGTCTGTCCAGAAGCGTTCGCAGCCCGAAGGCTGCCCGTTTCCGCCTGCCCGGCGGTACGGTTCAAGGTGTTCACGATGCGGCCATGAGCGCACGCGCAGCGACCAGAATATTCCGGGCGGCATTCTCGTCGCGGTCGAGCGCCAGCCCACAGTGCGGGCAGACATGCGTGCGCACGCTCAGGGACTTCTTGACCCGCGTCTGGCAGCGCGTCCCGTCGGGCAAGACGCCACTGCACTCCTGCGTCGTGAACTGCGGGGCCACCGCGACCAGAGGAACTTCAGTGAGCTGCCCGTAATAGCGGAGCCAGCCCAAGCAGAGTCCCCAGGCGGCATCGCTGATGCTCTTGGCCAGACGTCGATTCCGAACCATATTGGCGATTCTCAAGTTTTCGTAGGCGACCAGATCGTGAGATTGGACGAGCGTCCTCGCGGTTTTCGCCGCGAAGTCTTTCCGCTGCCTGCGTACCCTGAGAGAGCCTTTGGCCAGACGTCGCACCGCTTGCTTGCGGTTGTGTGATCCCTTTTTCGTGCCTGAGACGCGCCGATGCAATCGCTTGAGCTTCCGCTCCGCCTTCCGCAGATACCGCGGATTGGCGACCGCGCCACCGTCGCTGTCCATCAATAAGACTTTCAGGCCCATATCGATGCCCACCTGCGTGCCAGTGGGCACATGCGTGAGGCGCCGGTCGGCCTGCACGACGAACTGTGCATAATAGCCATCAGCGCGCCGCAGCAACCGCACCCGCTTGATCTGCCCGATAGGAAACGTCTCGAGGGCGCGCGTTCCCATGAGGCGCGCGTTCCCATGAGGCGCACGGTTCCAATGGCCATACCATCCGTGAACGTGAGCCGTCTCCCATTCGGCTCCAGCTTCCATCCGGTCGTCTTGTATTCGACGCTCCGGTTATGCTGCTGAAAGCGGGGATACCCCTTCTTCTTCCCGGGTTTCTTGTTCTGGCAGTTGTCTGGCAGTTGTCGTAGAAGCGGGCAATGGCTTGCCAGGCCCGATCCGCCGCCGCCTGCCGCGCCATCGAGTTGAGTTGCGTTGCGCTGCGAAGGAGAAATCCCTGGCAAGCTCCGCGCAAAGCGCCTGCAAATCGCTCCGACCGATGCGCCGCCCATCCATCCACATTCTGAGGGCTTTGTTACGCACGAACTGCGCCGTGCGGATGGCCGCATCAATCGCCGTCTGTTGGGTCGAGGAGAGGCGCAGCTTGTACTCGTAGATGAGCATGCTATCGTCCTCTCTGGAACCAACAAGATGGGCTCAAAGCCGGGCCACACAGTCCGTATTGGCCTGAATTCAGACAGACACAGTATGGCTGCTAGAACAAATGTTTGTCAACTGGTGTCAAGTGACCAGTGAAGTATCTGGGCCATTCATCCTCGCCACGAATGACGGGGCTTTCTGTCCCATGCCCTGTAATGCGGCGCGCTCCGGTGCAAGAGTACGACATATCCCAGTGATCTCTCCGACGCTGAATGGGCTTGTATCCCACGACGTATTGAAGTGCCATCGGGACGTGGCAGACTGCGGGTCCACTCGTTCCGCCGCATCCTCGACGCTATTTTCTATGTTGTGCGTAGCGGCTGCGCCTGGCGCTATCTCCCCTCGAATTTCCCTCCCTGGCAGACGGTATACTACCAATTTCGCCGTTTTCGCCTCAACAGCATCTGACACTTCCTCGACGTTGCGCTACACCGGTTCGAGCACGAGCAGGTGGGCCGGAACCCTGACCCGAGCGCGGCCATCGTGGACATCCGAGACAGCCAGAGTGTGAAGGCCGTCGAGGCGAGGAGTCCCCCGGCATTCGCGGCTACGACGCGCACAAGTGCGTGAAGGGCCGCAACTGCCAAATTGCCATCTGTTGGTCGCTACACTTGGCTTGCCACTCTCGATCTGCAGTACCCCTGCCGATGTCCATGACATCAAGGACATGGTTGGCGTGTGCAAGCTCTTGGGAGGGCTCGGGACGTTGGCGCCCCAGCTCAAGAAGTTCTGGACCGATGCCGCCTACCACGGCAAGGAGTTAGTCAAGTAGAGCAGTGAGTGCCAGCAGCAGGGCGGCGGCAGGGACCTCGAGGTCGTGGAGTGTGGATCTGCCATGCGCGGCTGCAGTATCCAACCACGCCTCTGGGTCGTGAAGAGAAGCTTTGCCTGAGTGATTTGGGACCACCGACTCGCCAAGGACTACGAGCGCACAGTGCAGACGAGCGAGACGCTGATCGAGATCGCGGCGACATGCTTGGTATTCGGTCGGCTGGCCGGGCACATGATGGGCGTGACACGCACAGCCGAACGCCACCCATCATGACCTCGGTCGCATGACCTCGGTCGCATGACCTCGGTCGTCTTCGTTCCACCGGAAGAAGCGCTCGGTTTCGGTGGGCCGTTGCCAACCACACTGTCCGTTCACCCAGGCGACCAACACCTAAATGACGCGCGCGTGCCGCCCATGGCTACCGCCACGTGAGGTGTGTGTGACCTGTGTCATCCGACGAGAGTGGCTGAAGGTAGCTGACCGCTGAGACGCCATTGTACGCGCGCTGCTTAGGATCGAGATAAGATTGTGAGGCCGGTGTGCCCTGAATAGGACGAGAGGCAGGAGAGTGCAAAGCGAAATGCGCAAGGAGCATGGCCATGTCGACGTCTATCTTGGGATCCCCACCGGCGAGCGAGCCTCGTCGCGAGGCAGCAGTTGCAGATCGGGTCGAGTCGGCCTGGAGGCCACTCTATCGCGCCGCTGGCGTGGTGGCGCTGCTGTCCATCGCGTTCACCTTCGTGGCGGTCATCGTCTTCATCGCCAACCCCCCACCGACGACTATCACCGCCTGGTTTGCGCTGTTCCAGCGCAATGGCCTGCTGGGTCTGCTGAACCTGGATCTCCTCATGCTCGCGACCTATGTGCTGATGGGCGTGATCTACGTCGCGCTCTATGGCGCTCTCCGCCGCGGCCACGAGCCGGTCATGGCGCTGGCGACGGTCTGCGGTTTGGTCAGCATCGTGATCTACGTTGCGTCGAACACCGGCTTCAATCTGCTCGTTCTCAGCGGCCAATATGCCGCCGCGACCACGGAGGCGCAGCGCGCGGCGATTCGCGCGGCAGGGCAGGCGATGCTGGCGATCTGGCAGGGGACCGCGTACGACGTGAGTTACGTGCTCGGTGCGGTCGCCACCCTGCTCGTCGCGACGGTGATGCTGCGCAGCCACGTCTTCGGTCGCGTCACGGCGTATGTCGGCCTTGTGCTGGGTGTCCTGATGCTCGTGCCGCCGACGGCGGGGACGATTGCCCTATACCTGTCGCTCATCTCACTCGTCCCAACGGTCATCTGGCTTGCCTTGCTTGCCTGGCGGTTCTTCCAGCTTGCGTCTCCTCAACAGCATGACTCCGTGCATGACTCCGTGCATGACTCCGCAGAACACAGCGGGATATGACGCGAGCGAAAGAGGCAGTTTGCTAGCGCAGAGCTAGTGCAGAGCTAGCGCTAACAACGACCATCACGAAACGTACCAGCGTAGCGCCAGGACGTGCGCACAACAAAGCGGCGCCGTGTGGCGCCACATACGTGAGTGAGCGAGAGCGAGAGAGGAGCAGGCATCATGGCCCACGTGGAAGGGCAACTTATCATCCATCGGCCCGTGGATGAGGTGTTCGACTTTGTCGCCGATGAGCGCAATGAGCCGCGCTACAACCCGCAGATGCGCCGCGCGGAACAGACCTCGGCTGGACCGATCGGCGTTGGGAGCACGTTCTGTGCCGAGAGCACGTCGCGCGGACGACCGGTGGAGATGACGATTACCTACACCGACTACGAGCGCCCGCGGCGACTCACGTCAGCGACCCACCTCTCGACAATGGACATTCAAGGAACGCTCACCTTTGACCCGGTTCCAGAAGGGACCCAGATGCGGTGGTCCTGGGAACTGGAGGCGCGGGGCATACTCAAGCTCATGACGCCGGTGGTCATCTTGATCGGCCGCCGCCAGGAGCAATCCATCTGGACGGGTCTCAAGCGGTACCTGGAAGCGCAGGAGGCCCCCCTAGCGACGGACCAGGGAGTTTAGCAAGGAGCGCTGTCATCAGTGATCTGAAGCGCTGGCTGAGGTCGATCCTCCTCTGCATGGCTACCGGGCTGGCTATCGTGATGATAGACCTGGCGATGTTAGCGCTCTATAACAGTTTCTGTCTGTTGGCCCGCATCCTGGAGGTCATCCCCCGCCTCGGTGGCCTGCTGAGCGATACTTTGACCGTGTGCTTCTATGCAGCCTCCCACGCGGGCCAACTCAACCGCATCGTGATCGCCGACGCCTCGGCAGTCCACGACAGTGACGATCTGCTGCAGGGCATGGCGACCACATGGCACAGGCTTGCACGCAAGCACGTGGTGCCGGCGTGGGGCGTTAACGCCCTCACGGGCACGGACATCGTTACGGCACTATTGTCCGACAGTTCTTGCTGGTTGCGGCGAGAGTCGGTGCCGTACTGGCTCTCAGCATCAGTGAGGTTGCTTGGATAGAGTGTGCTCATCCTGAGCAGTGTGGCTCATGTGGTCACTCACTCTATTGCCAAACATGTTCAAAGGCCACGAGCGGCTGGGAGCTCGCAGTGGTCAAGCGCACTCCAGAGATGCATAGTGGAGCCAGCAGCCAAAGCGGTGGATCGTGAAACCAACATTCGCCTGGTTGCTTTTTAATCGGTGGCCGTCCATGGACCATGAGCGCAGAGTGCAGACCAGTGAACCGCTGATCGAGGTGGTGATGATTCGTCTGCTGGTAGCTCGCCTGGGACGACGGGCCATACGGTGTGACAAACACAATGGTCGTCTATCAAACTGTATTCGGATGCACCCGCTTCGCTCGCCTGGCGATGCAGGCGACACCTCATTGGGCCGCGGCGGGCCCTCGCCCTTCAGGAGCTAACGTGGCCCCAGGGGCGCAGAGGCGCGCATCTCCTGAGCATCCAGCGGGCTTGAGCCCGTGTGGAGTATCAATACAGCTTGCTGCTGCATCTGGGCAAGAACGTCCGCCAGCTTCTGTACGGTCGCTTTCCTCTGGCGCAGGGCGTCCAGGGCCAGCTGCAATTGCGCCAGGTCTTTCATCCAGCCGCGTGCGTCCGCTTCCTGCTTCGTAATGTAGTCCCCCATACGACGCACGGCGGCAAGATACGCCGCCAGCGTCGGTGCGTCGAGCGCCGATTGCTCCGCGTGCCCGTCCTCGCTCAGGCTCTGCAGTCGGCGCGTCATGTCTTCTGCCTGGGTCAGCCAGTCCTCTACCTTGAGGCCAGTGCCACGTTGAAACATGCGCTTGACGACGGGACGCACGAACATATTCTGTTCCTCGTATTCCTTGAGGTTGGTGCAGATGATCGCCTCCATCTGCTGGTTGAGCGCGATCGCCTCGCGCACCAGTGCAGGGTCACGGTACGACCGCTCGACGACCTGACGTGGCTGGCTGTCTATTGGCTGCCCATCGGATGTCAGCCCCAGCAGGGAGAGTCCGGCCACGTAATCGGTTTCCTGCCCGTGGAACTGCTGGGCATGGAGGATGGTGCCGACAAGGCCGGTGGCGCACAACTCGGCGGAGATGAGGCGCCCGGCGGGCGCCGCCTGCTGGATGAACTTGTCGAAGGTCATGCCGTAGTGTGGGGCCAGCTCGTGGAAGGCTCTCAAGCCACCGGGCGTCTCGACCATCCCCGCACCGAAGCAGTACACCCAGACGCCAGAGTCAGCGCCTACCTCCTGAGCAAGTGAAAGTGCGAGGGAGCGCAGACCAACCTTGGTGGCCAGGTACGGCGCCATGTAGGGCACCCCATCGGCCGATTGCATCGTGAGGATGACGCCCGTCCTGCGTCGAAGCATGTCTGGCAAGAAGGCTTTAATACACAGAAAGGCTCCGCGCTGGTTGACGGCGAAGACACGATCCCACTCGGCGACGCTGTGGTCAAGCAGTGGCTTGCAGGTGAATGCTTCGGCGTTATTCACCAGAAGATCGGCCGCGCCGAACGTCGCCAGGCTCTGCTGCTGCAACCACGCTACGCTCGCCTGGTCGGCAACGTCGGTCTGGACGAACAAGGCCTCGCCACCCTCGGCTAGAATAAGCCGTTCGGTGTCGCGCCCCGTCTCGGTAAGTTCGGCGATGACGACGGCAGCGCCAAGTGGGGCCAGGAGACGAGCGGTTTCGCGGCCGATCCCTTGCCCAGCCCCGGTGACGACGGCGACGCGGTCGCCGAACGGGGCACGATCAATGTTGGCATGGTCGATGTACATGGTAGGTATCCTCCTCATGCGTTAGCTCGTAAGCGCCTTTTGGTCGCGACGTTCGAGCCGACTGGTCTGGACGCCTAGCGAGCAGACGTAGCACAGAAATAGCGCGGTCGTGACCCATTCGAGGGGGCGGACGCTATTGAATATGCCGTACATGACGTCGGCTAGGGCGGTTACGGCGCCCAGGGTGAGCAGCCAGCGCGGGCAGGTGGGTACGTACCGTATGGCCGTAACGGAGAACGCGAACGCGGTCCCAAGCAGGATGAACAGGACAGCAGAGAGGGGTCCGTGCAGCGCGGGAAACGTCTCCGGAAACAGCCCACTCAAGATCAGCGCAACAGAGCCAAGGATGCCGAGGCCCTGTGCGAGGAGCAGCAGGCGGAGCTGCCGCTGGTTGGCTGCGATCGCCCACGACGTCAGGCCGAGGAAGAATGGCATGAGCAGCACGCCGGTCGCGATGACCCCGAGGTCATAAAAGAACGCGCCATCGGGATTGAGGCTGGGATTGCCCAGGTCGCTCAGCCAGTTCGCCGTCGGGGAATACGCGGAAGGATAGCGTGCGAAGGCCAGAACTGCAAATGTCAGATAGCAGAAGGGTCGCGAGGATGCCTGCGGTGGAGCTGATGGCTCGATAGCTTTTCATAGGGCGCCGATCTCTTCGGTCCAGCAGGCGCGAGCACCTCCCTCGGGATGCGGCCGAGCAAAGGTGTTTAGCACGGAATCCTCCGCGCCGGCGGCGCCATCACGGAACCACCCGTAGTGGTGGCACGCGTGTGGCACAACCATGTCACAATGGCGGCCTTGCGCATCACGGACGGGTCCCGATCTGGACAGGCTGCTGGACGAGGCCGCCTGGTTCTCCGCGGAAGACTTCTACCTTCAAGCAGGGAGATGCATGGCCGCTCCCTTGCCGGTCCCTGTACTGCCAAGCACGCTCTTAGCTCGACTTTATCCATTGGGCCTCATAACAAAGTAGGTCAGCCAGAAGGGTGAGCATCGCGCGGACCACGCGCACCAACTGGCTGGTCACGACATTTAGCGCGCCCAACATGACGCGATAGGGATTGCGCCCACTCACCACCACGACCACCCGCGCCTGCTCGCCGCGCCGTAGGCTGGACTACGGCGCTGGGCTCTTGCCGCTGGCATCAGACGCGGAGCCTGAGATCAATACACCGCAGTGCCCGCGTAACCTGACTGCTCACTTTGTTGCGCTGGACAAGACGCACCCTGCGCGCGATGGGATCATCTCGAGGGTATGTTCAGGTAGCGGCCCAAGAGACGCAGGCGCCACGTCGCGCGCACGGCGAAGAGCCAGACGACCAGAGCTAATGCTACCAACAGGAGCTCGCGCCACCCGAGTGCCGAGAGAACGAACAATGCGCGCAGCGCAGGGATGAGACTAATCGCCACAAAGGCGCCCATCATGCCGACTGCCAGGATCGTAGGCCGCCAGTCACTACGCAAACGATTGCCACCTACCCACCACGGTGTTGGCGGCTCGACAAAGATCACGAGGAAGAGACCGCAGAAGACGAGAAATGTCGTCAGCGTGGTCTGCGCGGCCGGATAGTCGTCGAGTTGATAGATTTGACTTCTAGCGCCAAAGCTGCCCAGACTGACCAGCCAGAGGGTGTAGCTTCCAACATACAGCAAGAGGCCAAGGACGCTCGTGATGAACACTGGCGGCAGGATGAAATGGAGCAACTGGCGTGTCAAATGGCCCGGTGCCGATGGGCCAGGGCGCGCCCAGACTGCCAGGAGAATTGCTGGAATGCCCACCGAAAAGAGGGTCACCAATGATCCCTGCCGCAACTCCAAGGGAAACGCGCCAACGACAAGCGACGAGAGAATGACGAGTGCGACTGTACTGATACGCGTCAAGAACAACTTGAGAATATCCTGCATCCCATTGAGGATACGTTGCCCCTCGGCAACCGCTGGCACCAGTACCGCAAATGAGTCCTGCATCAGCACGATATCAGCCACGCCGCGTGCCGCCTGACTCCCGCTGCGCATGGCAATCCCTAGGTCGGCCTGCTTGAGTGAGAGCACATCATTGACCCCGTCGCCGATCATGGCGACGTAATGCCCTTGCTGACGCAACGAGCGGACCAAGCGCTCCTTCTGCTGCGGGGTGATCCGCCCGAAGATGGTTGCAGACTCAGCCGTTGCATCAAACTCTGCCTCACTCATCTGTGCCAACTCGGAGCCGGATACCGCCCGGACGCTGGCCCATGGCATAGCCTGCAGTGCTAGTGCCGCCACGGTCTCGGGGTGGTCACCAGAAATGATCTTCGGCTGGACTCCAGCGTGCGCAAACGCCTGAAGCGCTTCACGCGCCTCGGGGCGCAACTCATCCTCCAGCGCTACCAACCCCATGGGTTCCATCCCCATGGGAAGCGCCGACGCATCACCCTGATCCTCCAGTTGCGCGGCATGAGGTGTGTGTGCCACCAGGAGCACCCGCTGGCCTTGCGCGGCCAGCGCACTGAACTGTTCGCCGATGCGGTGCCAGGCAGACGACCCCGCATGTGACGGCTCCGCGTCATCTCTCACACTACTCAGGTAGGGGCTCAGCACCTCAGGAGCACCAAGCGCGTAGACTCCAGTCAGGCCAGGCTCCTCCCCTTCCTCCCCTACCGCTCGTTCTTCGTGCTTTGCTTCGAATGCCAGTGCGCTCCACTTCCGTGCCGAAGAAAACGGAATCTCGCCGACCAACTCTCGCCTGGGGCTTGGCCATGCCGCCAGGATCGCCTGACTGGTCTTGTTGCCGCCGCTTGCGCTTGCGGCAATTGCGCCGAGCGCCTGCGCAACGTGCGTCTTGGTAAACCGACCTAATGGGTAGACACCACACACCCGCAAACGATTTGCCGTTAGCGTACCGGTCTTGTCCAGGCAGAGAACATCCACATGACTGAGCGATTCAATCGCGTTCGATTGCTGGACCAGCGCGCCAAACCGCAAGATACGTACTGCACCGAGCGCGTACGCGACCGCGATCGAGAGGAAGAGCCCATTGGGGACGAGTCCGGCAACGATCGTGGAATTCTCCACACTGTCTCCGAGATTGATCTGCTGTAACACCGACGTGACGACCAGGAGGAACTCCAAGTACACCACAATCAGCAATGCGATCCGGACGACCAGATTGATCTCGCGCTGCAGCGGTGTCAAGACACGACGAAACGTCCGGGCACTGGCGGTGATCTGATGCGCCATGCTCAGCGCGCCGACTTGCTCGGCCACAAAATAGCCTTCGCCCGTGACGCAGAAACTGCCCGAATAGACCGTATCCCCCGGCTGCTTAGCCACAAGGTCAGCCTCGCCCGTCAGCAGCGATTCATCCACTGCAATATGTCCCTCGCTGATCACGCGGCCATCGACGACAATCTGATCACCTGGGCCTATTTTCACCACATCCCCGACGACGAGTTCGTCCGGCAGCACGTGACGCTCCTGTCCATCACGCAGCACAGTCGCCGTTGGCCGCGAGAGGAGCGCAATCTCGTCAAGTGTCCGCTTTGCGCGAATCTCCTGGACGACACTCACAACGATATTGAGGGAGATGACCGCAGTAGAAACCAAGGCGTCGAGAATGCGCCCAAGTGCGGTCAGCGCGATGCCCAATCCGAACAGGCACAGATTAATGAAAGTGAAGACATTTTCGACGATGATTTGTCGATAGGAACGGCTGGTGGGGGCAGGCGCTGTATTGCCCTGACCATTGGCACGGCGGTTGAGCGCCTCGCGCTCGGAGAGGCTACGCCTAAGGACAAGCTCAGTGGCAACCGGTATCGCGGCACGTGCGCCTGTATGATCTGATGACATTGCACCGCCTGCTTCCGCTCGTACTGCTCTGTGCCCGGGTACGTTGAGCCACTCTGCGTATCGACGCTGATCACCGTCGCGCTTGATGTGTGCCAAACGCGGCACGCGCACTCTTCTCGCCGCATCTGGTACGTACCGTATGTATGTGCTCTGCGTCAAGTGGGACAAGCGAAGGAGTCTCGAACAAGGAAAGGCACGGCGGCGCAATCGTTGGCCCGGTTATCTCTGAACGTCAACCGCCTTCGCTCAATCCGAGTTGTTCGTGCTCGCCGCAGGAGACTTGAACACAATGATGTGCCTTCTTTGTCACGGATGACCGATCAGTCACACGGCGAAGTCAGGAAACGGCATCGATTGCGCGCAACGCCACATCTCCTGGGAAGGCGGCACGCCTAGCGCAAGGAAGGTGTTGGTTGCGCCCGCCAAGCAGCCTAAGGGATCGAAGTTGAGCTGCCAGTGGCCAATCCCTGCCACCGGCACAATAAGGCTGTTCGGCATCGTTGCATGGGCGTTCGCCACGTTGTCCGGCGGATCCACCGGGTCGGTGGTCCCATTGAGAAACACGATGGGGGCCGACGACGAGACTGGACCGCTCGCTCCAGTCGCATGCGGCCAGTATTTGCAGATCATGTTCATTCCGGTTGCAAACCCCACCTCGTAGGACGTGAAGGGCGAGCCCGAAGCGACGGCGGCGACGCGCCGCGGATCCAGAGACGCCCACGCGTCAGTACACCGGATAGTAATGGACATGACCGGGATCGATGGTGAGTCCGACTGGTAGCTGGCAAAGAGCTTCAGAATGGCCGACCAATCGCCATGCGCCGCGGCGTGGATGTCTCTGGGGAAGGACACTGAGCCTTGCGCCGACGCGAGGTAGGTACTGATCACCATGCCCATGAACGTTGGGAGGTCGAGTAGTAGAGTGCTGCCCGTCATGGGATTCACGACCGTTGACGCGATGGGCGCCTGGGACAGCCGCGCGGTCACCGCCGTAAAGTCAGCCTGCAGGTGGGGGAAGGCGGAGGCGCAGGCTGGACTGGATTGGCAGCGAGCAAACATACTCGTCAGCGCCAGCTGCGCTGAGCGGGGTATCAGTTCCCAGAGGCGCACATCGAGCAGAGAGCCGCTGTCAAGCACGGCTGCGCGCACATGCGCGCCGTGGCGCTGGATATATGTCAACGCTGAGGAGACGCCATAGGAGATCCCGTACAGGTCGACCTTGTCGTAGCCAAGCGCGGCGCGGACCTGATCGAAGTCGTCGACCGCGATCGGCGTCGTGTAGTAGCGCGGATCGGCCTTGCCATTGATCGACCCCAGGCACCCTCGGACAGCCGCCGCGATCTGGGTCTCAGTCGGCGCTCCGGACAGCCCCGTCGTGGAGCAGGACACCTGGTTCGAGTCGCCTGTGCCCCGCTGGTCGATGAGCACAATATCGCGATGCCGGTTAAGGGTCGTGAAATGCTGGGCGACCCACTGGGCCTCGTCTGATGCCGCGCCCCCTGGCCCTCCCTCCAGGTAGAACAACGGATCGGCCGCACGGTCTGCCGTTGTCGCAGGCAGCACCACCACGCGAAGGGCTATCTTGCGGCCGACTGGCTGGGCAGGATTCTCGGCGACACTCAGGCTGCCGCAGCGAGCAGGCACTCCCTGAACGACGCAGGACGACAACGCGAGCCGAGGTGTGGCTGGACCGGTCGGGGTACCTCCACAGCCACCGAGCGCTGCGATCAGGAGAGCCATGGCGGCAAGCCCGCTGAGTGTGCGACTCGCGGTGGTGCGGACGATGGCGGCCGCCCCACCTCTCCTATGGCTGTGCTGAGGTTGGCTCACGGCGGACGTAGCGCGCATGGTTATCCCCTCCTGTCGTAGCAGACCATGAGCACCTGTCACCTGGCGACACCTTCGTGATTGCGTCGTCCTGGTGCCGTCCTGGTGCCGTCCTGGTGCCGTCCTGGTGCCGTCCTGGGCCGTCGCCTCGAGATGCCCACTCGCGCAAACATACAGTGCTGAGGTCACAAAACCACCACAGCAGCGGACAACCCCATCACAGGCCACTCACGCTCGGGCGTGGAAGACCGCCTGATTTCGCGGGTAGGGTGAGTGGGCACTACCGTCCCCACTCGTCGTCGTTGAGGTCGTTAGGATGCGGCATGAGGTGCCATGACGAGATGCCCTCCGAAACGAGTCTGAAACGTTCACCTATCTTCGGCCAGGAAAGACCCCTGTCTTCAGGCATAGGGAGGAATGGCCGTCTCCTTTCGTCTGAGACAAATTGCCGTTTCTGACTGCCTGTGTGAGAACGAGGAGGTAGGCACATTAACAATGGAATAGTGTTTGCGGGTTCCAGGCTAAATCGCTCGCCTGGGTAAAAGCACTAGCGTATTTGCACACGGTGCTATATTTCTCACGTTGCCAGTTTGCCAGATGCGATAACCAAGCGTCTGACAACTCTGAAATCACAACCGACTGAGAACGTACCGTAGGGCCGACGGGAACGCAACGCCTCTGGAGTGGCTGTAAGACTCACTTTGAAGCGCGCCACCGCGAAGGAGGAATCCCCTGGCTTCAGCCAGAGGGAGGGTCAAGTCAGACAGGCCATCTTGTCACAGTATTCCCCTTCTTTCGCACCCACCCGCTGACTGCGGCTACGGCAGAACACTGCGCTGACCCGGCAACAGACCCGGCAACACCTAGTGCGGCTACTAGGCTACTGGGCGGTCCATCGCAGCGCATAGGACCCTGTCTCCGCCTTCCACAGGCGGGCGCCCAGCGCCACCAGTGCTCCGCCAACCACCAGGTAGACGACTTGGAGCCACGCCGGCCATTGATCGGGTGTTTGCGCGGGGGTAAAGCCGACAACCACGATCTCGACTAGTTCAAAGGCGATCATGAACGCCCCTGCCACCAAGGCAGCCACCGCGCCAAAGTGCGGACGCCAGAGCACCAGGATGAAGGCGACGACAGCGGCACCGCCGCACAACACGCCCAGTGCGAGCGCTGGGATCGTGAAGTCAGGGAAGAGCGCCAGGATCCCCTTGTGCAGGACATCGTGCGGCATAGCAGGCACCACAAAGATCGCTCCTGAAATAGTCGTCAACGCCATGAAGGCGGCCAGCACGCCCAGCATGCCGCGGAGCCCCCAATGGCTGTCGCGGCGCACCGAGGTCGGTGACGACGGTGACGATGGAGACGTCGCCATACTGGATTCGACGGGCGGACGCATGTTGATGGCCATTTGAACAACCCCTTTCCCTGGCGATGAAGGCCTAGCCTCGTATGGCAAAGCAGGCTGGGCATAAAGAGGGCAGAGGCACCCCCTCGCCAACCCAACCACTCGCTCCCTGCCACTCATGGTAGGTGTGGTGTCTCACAAGACACTCACACGTGGCCGCCTGCAGGGTCACGACTGGATCACGCATCATCCATGCATCCATGCGCGACGATCGGTCGCAGACGGTCACTACCCACCTCACACCTCCCGGAGTAGGGATTCCATATGGTGTAGGACAGTGCAGGCGCAGCCGCTCGGCGCTGGCCCCTAGTTGAGATGGATGCTATTGAGACGGTTACCGTTAGCTGTAGCAAACATGGTTGCTGGCCGCTGGCTATCGCGAACGCACTGCAGACGGTAGCGCGCATCAGCCAGGCTCGTTACATGTTGATCATCTTCGCCGGGGAAGGTCGGATGTGGGGGAGGAGGCCGAGTTCGTCTACCTGCGGCTTCCGTGCCAAGGACAGAAGTCACCCCTCGCATATTGGCATCAGAATTGACACTGGTGGCGAAGTCAGAGGGAACAGGCAGCAAGGGCCACAGAGAGGGTAGGCTGAGGCAAGAGACAGCGTGAACGCGCTTGCCTATAAGGAGCTTGCCTCATGTCGCTCACCATCATGCCCATTCCTGCCGTCCCCGACCAGACCGCTCGCATCGCGCACGCCGCGTTTCCCGATGGGACCCTGCTCGTCCAGATCCGTGATACCCTGGGAACCCTGTATACTGATGAGGATTTTGCTGACCTGTTCCCCTCCCACGGCCAGCCGGCGGAAGCGCCCTGGCGCTTGGCGCTAGTAAGCGTGCTGCAGTTTGCCGAAGGTTTGACCGATCGGCAGGCCGCCGATGCGGTACGCAGTCGCCTGGATTGGAAGTATGCCTTGAGCTTGGAGTTGACCGATCCCGGCTTCGACCACACGGTCGTGAGCGAGTTCCGCACCCGGCTGATCCAGGGTGGAGCGGAGCAGCGTCTGCTCGATGTGGTGCTGGAGCAGGCGCAGACACACGGCTGGCTCAAGGAGCGGGGCCGTCAGCGAACGGACTCCACGCATGTGCTGGCCGCCAGCCGGATGTTAGGCCGGCTCGAAGTGGTGGGGGAAAGGCTGCGGCACGCGCTCAATGTGCTGGGGGAGGTGGCTCCCGACTGGCTTCGGGCTCAGCATCTACCTGCCGAATGGGGTGAGCGCTATGGGCGTCGCATCGAGGAATACCGCCTGCCCAAGGGGGCTGCCGAGCGCGAGGCGTATGCCAACGAGGTCGGCGCCGATGGATGGTGGATCCTGGAGACGCTAGAGCAGGCAAGCATACCGACCTGGCTGCGGGAACTGCCGGCGGTGGTGACGCTGCGCCAGGTCTGGGCGCAACAGTATCATCCCCGGCATCCGACCGACCCCGAAACCAACCCGGCCGAAGACAGCCGGAAGGGAGAGGGGAAGGGGCGGCCCGGAACCTGGCGGCAGAAAGAGGCGTTACCGCCTTCGAGCCAGATCCAGAACTCCCCCGATGACCCCGAGGCACGCTACGGCAAGAAGCGTGCGATCAGTTGGGTAGGGTACAAAGCCCATCTGACGGAGACCTGTGACCTCGAGCTGCCCCACCTGGTCATCCAGGCCACGACGACCGTCGGGTCTGCCTCCGACGAGGCGACCCTGACCCCGATTCATGAGGGACTTGCCCGTGCTCAGCGGCTCCCCCAGACCCATTTGGTCGACGCTGGCTACGTCGATGCGGACGGCTTGGCGGCAGCCCAGAGCCGCTTCCAGGTGGACCTGGTCGGCCCGACCCGCGGCAACTTTCGCTGGCAAGCACGGGACCCGCAGGGCTTCGACGGCCACCAGTTCCAGGTCGATTGGGACGCCCACCGAGCCATCTGCCCCCAGGGACACGCCAGCGTCCACTGGCGACCCAGCTATGACCGACGACCGGGGCGGGAGCATGAGATGATTACTGTCAAATTCGCGCTCGCCGATTGCCGGCCCTGTCCCTGTCGCACCTCGTGTACGCGGGCGGCGCCCCGCACGCTGACCTTGCATCCCCGCGACGAGGAACTGGCCTTGCGGGCGGCCCGGCGCCGCGAACAGACCCCGGAGTTTGTGGCAGCCGATGCCCAGCGGGCCGGCGTGGAGGCCACCCATGCCCAAGCGCTCCGGGCCTGCGGCTTGCGCCGGTCCCGCTACACGGGGCTGGCGAAGACGCACCTGCAGCAGCTGCTGACGGCGACCGCTCTCAATGTCCTGCGCCTGGGCGCCTGGCTCACCGGCACGCCGTTCGCTCTCACCCGGCAATCGGCGTTCTCGCGCTTTATGGCCCAAGCAGCCTAGCAACCTGGCGTAATGACTTCGCCACCAGTGTCAGAATTGGCGTCAAATCGCTGAGTCACACGACATTGCTGACAGGAAGAGCGCATAAAATATGGCCCGGCATTATAACCGAGCCATAGGGGGTAGCGCATACGGGATTCAATCCTGCGCGTTCGCTCATGTCCACACTCATCCACAACTGTCGCATTGAAGGCGCTCATGCACGGTCATCGTTCCACAGTCGTCCACATCTATCCGTCCCCATTGCTGTCAGTTTTGCTGTCATTCGAGGTAGAACGGCATCCATTGCATCGATTGCACGAGTGGGCTGAGATGTAGAGAGCCTCTATGTGGCGCGCACCACGTCAGAGGTCGCGTATGATCGTTGGTATTACGGGTAGTATTAGGGGCAAATTTACGGTGCCACGTCTTGTAGACGCCGGAGACGCAGCATCCAACCTCTTATCTCGGTCATGCGCTAGCTCGCAGCCCCCTTCTTATGGTAGTATGGTGTTCAGGTTCCTGGGCGACCATGTTGTACTTGTACTGCCCATCGGCCTGGGCGACTTTCCCCCACTGAAACGACCAAGAACGACCAAACTCGTCATACTACCCCAGGAGACGTACCATGCTCGATCCCACCAGCCCGCAGGCAGCAAAAATTCGCGAACGCCTGGAACAGGCAGAGTATGCCTTTCTCATCACCGTCCGCCCGGATGGCCGTCCCCACTCCGTCCCCATCTGTTTTCTGTACGAGCGTGACAGCATCCTGATCTTTAGCCTGCCAAATTCCGTGAAGGTGCGCAACATCCTTCAGAATCCGAATGTTTGCCTGGCAGTGGAGAGTTTCGGCTTTGACGACTACTTCTCTCTCGTGATTGAGGGGCGAGCAGAACTGGTTGACGAGCCATCCAATTGGTTGCACTATCCGGCCTATGACGCCAAATATGCGCCACTGAGCCGACGCATCTTTGGCAGTGATCATGTGCCAGACGAATACGCTGCTCAATTTTCTCAGGCGATTCGCATTACGCTTACCAAGATCCGTCAAGATGATTAGACGACTAGATGCGCCCAGGTCAATCCGCTGCAATGCTCGAGTATTTTGAGGAGCCCCGAGGGACTCGAACTCTCAACCCGCTGATCAAGAGGCAGTGGCTCAGTTCTTGCCCACTGTCCGCCAACGTCCGCCAACGTCCATGAATGCTGAGTTATTGCAGCCGCTTTTCTTCATTCTCCCCGAACTTGTTCGCCATTGTCCACGGTTGTTCGCCCTCTTGGCTGTCAGTGTGGCTGTCATATGGTGTCGTAGTGTCGTAGGTACTCGTTGTCGAACAGCGGCTGAGTTGGGGGCCATCGCTGCAGTGGCAGGCGCTGGCGCTGGCAGGATGAGCTCAGGCTTGGTCTAGCCTCGGTCATCCCGCTGCGAGGATATGCAGATATAGATATGCGGCGTCAGTGGTCGCGCTCGGCCGCGTCCCCATACTCCGCGGCATACTCCGCGGCGCACGCCCAGATGATGCGCTCGGCCTCCTCGAAGGGCAAGTAGCTGGCCGCATCAGGTCTGTCCCCCCACTTCGCCGCACGCAAGAACGTTCCATACGGGAGCGTGGTGCGGTCAATCGCCGGATCGAAGGAGGAGACCTCGACCGCCTCGTCGAAGGTGGCCGCCACGCCGAAGGACCACCCGTCGTGGCGCGCGCGGAAGTAGAACGGACGCCCGTCGATGGTCCCCTCGTACTGCACGGGCGCCGCGTTGGTAGTCCGCCGCATCTCGAGTCGCATCGCCACCGACCTTCCAATCTCGAGCATTGTCTAGCCACGGAGGAGCACTAACCTTCCTCAGGGCATTGTACGCTTCTCTGGTCGCCGATGTGTGTCCAAGCTGGAGGTGGGATTTGAAGTCGCTTGACACGCGAATTAGGAAACCTAAACCGTCCAGCGCACCATCATTCGCCGAGTGCCGGGAAGTGCCATTCTAGGCGGGTTTTCGAGGCACGCACGTTTGCCCTGTGTCGTCAAATGTCGCGTTTCGTCCTCAGCGTTGGGGGCAAAACTGGGGGCATCCCAATAGCAACCGACCGCTCTCATTCTGCCGGGCGCTCATAAAGGGGTGCAGGTCACTTTGGTGCGCTGGGCTACGCTTTCGGGGTACTCGTTGAGGATTGATTGTGTCCCGTTGGGGTAGGTGAACAACTCCACTTCGGAACCCCTTTCGCCTGAGGACAAGACAACGAAAATCACCTATGCTCGTGGAGATAACGTGTTGTGCCCAAGTCGTGCGTGGCCGCATGAGTCACGTATAAGTGACGTATACGCCATAAGGGAGATCTCACATGGCCATCGGTCCAGTACAATTCATCGTCATCGGACTGCAGAACGAGAATCTGCGGGGCGATATTGAGCGCGAGCTCCGCGCCGCGAGCGACGCAGGGTTCATCACCATTCTCGATGCCCTTGCCGTCCAGAAACGCCAAGATGGGACACTCGCGTCGCTCGGGGAGTCTGACCTCACCCCGGCTGAGCGGCGCCAGTACGGTTCCGTCGTTGGCGCCTTGATGGGACTTGGCGCGACCGGGACGACAGCAGGGGCTCAGGCAGGTTCTGACCTGGGAGCTGAAGCATTTGCCAAGCAGACCTTCGGCCTCACGGATACCGAGATTCGTGGGCTTGCCGATGATCTCGCCCCTGGTACAACCGCTGTGATGGTGTTGTTTGAGCATCGTTGGGCATCCCGCTTGAAGGACGCGTTGGTGCGCGCTGGCGGAGTGGTGCTCGCCCAGGGAATGGTGCAGCCCGAGACGCTCGTAGCCTTTGGGGAGCGCTTTGCCGACGCCTCCAGCGCCAGCGCCGCCGACCAACGCGACGTGCCTCAGGGCGGCCAGCAACTTCACTGACGGCCTTCGGGCCACCGCATACAACAATTCATCTGAGCGCACTGCTGAGTGAAGTACCCCGATTGCATGCATTCCTGAACATGGAGCATGTCTCCGAACGTACGACAATAGCCCCGACACCGTCGTGTACGCTGAGGGAAGGCGTAGGGCCGCCGCCGGGGCATCCGATCAGCAGATATATCTTTGTGTATAGCTCTTATCTAGTCAGCTATGTTCTTTGACCAATTTCTGGCGCGGGCGTTCATCTGCCTGCACTCCATTTGGAAACCATGCTAGGCGCTTGAATCCCCATTGGGAGTTCCCTCCACATAGATCTGTCAAACTGGCCGTTTGACGGAAGCGCCTGGATCGGCAGCATGAACGGTGACCACGTCGCAGGAGACGATCCACTCATTCTTCGTCGTCCACCGGGTTGGTGTCTTGACCAGGACGACCCGATGCCGAGTTGCTCTCACGTGTCGGGGGGGCAGCCAGGACGCGACGCGCCAGTATCCGGGCCAAGGTCGAGGTCAGGAAGATGAGCCCTAAGGCGACTGGCGGGCTCAGGAATGCAGCTGGAATGGCAAGGGTGTAGCCGACCGCGCTGAATCCAATATACCGCTCGAGATAGTGTGGGGCCGTCGCAGGCACCGCTTCCTCTCGCAGGTATCTGGCAGAGGATACATACCTCCACAGCAGCCAGTACGACATCATGGTAAATACCAGGTCGAGTGCGTAGAGGATGAGCGCGACTGGCTCCTGCCAGTGGGACCCCAAGAGCGCCGCCGTGGCAGGGATGAGGGTGATCCAGAGTAGGACCAACAGGTTGATCCAGGAGACACGTGAGTCAGCTAGGGAAATGTAGCGAAAGAAGCTCCGATGGGAGTCCCAGAACCGACCGATGACGAGGAAGCTGAGGAAGTATGTCACGAGCGCTGGCGCCAGATCCCACAACGCACGCACAAACTGAGAGCCCGTCACTGTCGCGGCGATGTGCGGCACGATATTGAACGCAAGCAGAGTAATGGCGATGGCGAAGACCCCATCACTGAGGGTGAGGACCCGGTCCCGACTATAAGACGAACCCTTCGTTTCAGGTGCTGGTGCTGTCGGTATGCTGCCAGTCACGTCCGTCCCTCCGTCACTCCAGCTGATCCAGTGTGGATAGTGGCCCGAGCTTGCTCGGCGCCCGTTCTGCAGTCAAAACTGCAGACAGCGTGCCACGTGACATAAAGAGACATCAGACTGGAGCATTGGGGATCAATCAGCGTCAGCTTTGTCCAGGCTGCGCTCTAGCACTTTGGTACCGCGAATCGTGACTGTTCAGGCGAAGGCAGGGTAGAGCGGGGTGTCGGTGAAGAGCGTTTGGAGCGCATCGAGGAGCGCCACCCCCTGTTTGCGCAAGGTGGAAAGGTAGCTGCGCAGACGTGCGAAGGCGTCTGCGCCCGCCTCGGAGCGGAAACAGCCCGACACCTTCTGCTGGGTTTTGAGCAGGCGCAGATCGCGTTCGGCCTGGTTGTTGTCGAACGGGATGGTCAGGTCATCGAGGAAGGCGAGCACCTGTTCCTGCCCCAGCCATAAGCGTTCGAGCAAGGTGCGCATCGGTGACTGTTTGACTCGCCCGCGTCGTCTAGGGCGGTGTTGTTGCGGCGGGGGATTGGCGGCCAGCCCCAGAGCGAGGAGCTGTTGGTAGCGGGCGACCAAGACGTCCCGTTGCGACGCGGGGATGCGCGCCTGGCCCTGCGCCCGCGCCAGGTCGGCCGCCGCGCGCATCTCCAGGAGCAGGTCCTTGAGGTCTCTGGCCCAGAGCTGCTGGTACTCTTCTTCCACAAAGGTCAGCTCGCGCAGATGGTGGACGTTGCAGAGCGCATGGCGATAGGCGATGTGCGACTGGTAGGGCTTCCAGCCGTCGTGGACGCTCACGCCCGTGTAGCTCGGCAGGATGCCGATCTCGCTGGTCGCCTCACTGCCCCGCTTCGTGTGGATGGCGTAGTGGGTCAGCCGCGGTGTGCTGTGGTGTGCTCGCGACATGCGCCCAAGCCAGTCGCCCACTCCGGCGCACCCCGGTCTCGTCACTGTGGAGCACGGGCGCCCGTTGGAGCGCCTGCTTGAGTCCCGCTTCCACTGGCGCTAGGGTTGCGGCGCTCTGCTGGACCCACTGCACCAGCGTCCCGACTGAGAGGCGCACAGCGCAGAAGTCGGCCAGCAGATCCCGCGTCCGGGCGTAGGGCACGAATTGCTGCGCCACCAAATAGACCGCCAACGCGCGCAGCCGCGGCCCGTACTGTGCCCGGCTCGGCGCCTCGGGTGGAAACGCGCCGGCGGTCACCTGCTGGCACACCGGGCAGCGGACATGCAGCGCTTGGTGTTCGGTGACGTACAGCCGGATGGGCGGCAACTCCTGCATCTGACGGCGCTCGCGCGCCACGACCTCCATGGCCGCTCCCGCTGCCTCGTCCAGGGGTGTCTGGCAGGTTGCGCAAACGGCGGGGCGATGCTCAATGATGGCGTCGGGCTCCGCCACCAGATGCAGCGTCTCGCCGCGATGCCCCAGTTGTCCACCGGGCTGCTTGCCGGTCTTGCGCCGTAGGCTGCGCGTTCGCGGCAACTGCCGCTTGAGCCCATCCGAAGAGGGTGGTTTGCCGCTGTTGTGACTATCTTTGGCCAGACGCGCTTCCAGATCCCGGATACGCTCCACCAGCGCCGTCATCTGCTCGCGCAAGCCGGCGTTCTCGGCTTGCAAGGTGGCAATTTCTTCTGCTGGCGTCATACCTCTATGCTACACTTGCTCCGCAAGTCCGCCTGAACAGTCACGTGAATCTTTCCACCAAGATCTAGCCGGATTCCGTATTACCCCCTCTATTGCACCTGCATCTCGACCGCGTTCCTCACGGCGCTGGGCCTCCGGCGCCCCGCGAACTTGAGCGCCAACTGGGAGCGCGTCATGTGGACGCTCGTTGGGGTCGTGGTCGCGCTGGCTGTCACGCTACTGGCAAGTTGGGCGCGAAATAGGGAGCAGCCAAGCGCCGCCACAGCCTAGCCGACCGTTTACAGTGATCCAGCCTCATTCCTCGGTGGTCCATGCGCGAGTCGCAACCCCACGACTCATGTCGTACAAAACGTGTGTGGCCGGTCCTCGTGTTCGCGATCTGGCTGTCGACACTGCGAAAATCACCAGTTGTGCGCCATGCTGATCACATGAGTTCACGCATGACCGTCCGAGTTGGCACAGGCCACGCCGCACGAGCTACTGAGCTGACGCCTGTTCGTCCTGCGCGATCTGCGCCCCGAGTAGCGCCAGCGAGCGCGGGCGGATCAACGCTGATGCGATCACTACAATCCCTGCCTTCTGCAGCTGATCTTTGAGTGCGGGCATCCACAGATGCTCAATCAGCGCGAACGCGCAGGTCGCGCCAGGGGGCACATCCTTCGCAAGTTCGCGGATATGGTCGCGGACCTCCTGCACAGACTCCCCGAAGTCCTCCTGCGCAAAGGAGGCCACGCCCCCATCGCCTCCCTGCGCGCCTCCTTGTGTGCTGATCGGAGTCCCCGCTTTGGCTCCTGGGTGAGTCCCCGCCTTGCCCCCACCGGCGACATAGCCCCACCCCACCAGGGCTCCCACTGTGGTCCCGAGCTGTTGGAGCTCTGGGTCAGTCATGGATGTGTACTCTTGGACAGGCGTGAAGGTGCCGTCTTGTTGTTTGGTCGCAAAGGCGATATCGACGATCCGAATAGCGCCGCGGTCGCCGAGTTTCTGCAGTGCCTTGCTCACTTCATCGCGCTGCTTGTCGCCGCGCAGGCCGAGGAACACAAGTTGAAGCGGACCGAGTGTCATGTGAAACCTCCATTGGTTTGCCGATTAAAAGGTCACTTGCATGCTCCGCCGCCGGTCGAGGCACCCCAGACGAGATTGGAAAGAGGAATGAAAGTGCCTCCACTCCATTCCCTCGCTCGTAGCGTCCAGCCGAAAGCAAGCAGTATCGCATACGGGTTCTAGTGGCATCACCTCAAGCAATGGGACGTACGCTCGTCTCGCAGCCAGATTGTTACCACACGTGATGAAGTAGTCCCTGCCCGTGAGGTCTCCTCCCGTGGAGCACGCACGGCAAGTATAAAGCGGCAAAGCCGTCAGCACACTGGCGCTAGGGTGAGTCAACAGGGTGAGTAGACCAGGTATGAGAGCGAATGAAGTGGCTGAGCCACACTCGCACGACACCAGCGGAGGCCGCATGGGCTGGTATAGGAACCAGGAGCGGGGATGATGCGGGTGTCATTGCGGTAAGCACCGCAAAGGTGTCCAAGGAGTGGATCGGCGCGTCGATGCACGGTCAGAGGGTAGTAATGATGATTGCCATAGTTAATGAACCTCCAAGTCAACGCCGCGCGGCGTCTGTACCGCGCTCTGTTGCCTCCTGCGCGGCTCTTCCTCAACGGAGCCAGCGCATATAGAACGGGGCGAGCATGCCCACTGACGACACCACAGAGAAGCAGAAGGAAGCGGAAGAGAGAAGAAGACAAGAAGAAGCCCAGACTGCTAGCGCGTGCAGCCGCTGTTATCGCGTGTGGGGCAACGCGAAGAACGATGCATTGGGCTTCTATAATCACCTCACGCTCGCCTGGTATACCACGCATAACGAGCATTCCGTCTTCGTGACGAGCGACCACAATTTTCTCAGGTCAACGAAACTCGAAGCGCTTCGAGCACTTGGCTGGCGCGGCGAAATTCTCCAGCCTGCAGACGCGGTGCGCTTTCTCCGCACGATCACAGGCTATACAGTCGCTTAACTTATATTTTAACCCACACCAAGCATACGGATCGGATGGAGTAGACAGGAAGAGACTCGAGCGCCCATCCTTCTGGATATGAACACACCAGAATGGGAAGCGCTGCGAGCCTTCCGCCACCAAGTGTACACGGTCTTAGGGCTCCGGCGTGACGCGCTCTTCGAGACGCTGGATGCCGTGCTGTCCACCCCCATCATGGAAACGCCTGCGCACCTGAGTCTCTCCCCCACTTGTCGGCGCAGTTGGGGCAGTCTCTATGATGCGCTCAACGCGGGAACCATGGATTTGAAGCGCCTCGAAACGCTGGTGGCCGCGCATCCGCTCGAGCCGCAGACGACGTGGTTTGCGGTCGACGCGCGTGTCTGGCCGCGCTGCGATGCCGAAACCAGCCCCGATCGTGGCTTGTACCACCATCCGTATCGGCATTCGCACGGCCAACCGATCGTGGCGGGCTGGAACTATTCCTGGCTGGTGCAGTTGCCGCCGCGCTGCTCGAGCTGGACGGCTCCGCTGCGCGTGCGTCGAATCACGCCTGGGGAGAACAGCAATCTGGTCGCGGCCGAGCAGATCCGCTCTTGGCTGGGTCAAGCGTTGCCAACACCTCCGTCACCCCCGACCACGCCGCCTATATTCACCTTCGACGCGGGCTATGATCCGCTCCAACTCAGCCTCGCCTTGGCCGACCAGCCTGCCTGCCTGCTGGTCCGCTTGCGTGCTGGCCGGTGCTTCTACGCCGATCCGACCGCTCAACCGCTCACCCGACGGCCCCGACGGCCCCGACGGCATGGAGCGCAGTTCATCTGCAACGATCCCGCGACGTGGCCGGAGCCCAGCGCTGTGTGGACCTCGGCCGATGCCCAGTACGGACAAGTCCGCATGCGGGCCTGGGCCGGGTTACACGCCGTTCCACAGAACCATGCCCAACGCGGGACGCGTCAACCGCGGCCCCGGGTCCGCGGGACGCTCATTCGTCTGGAAGTGGAACGCCTGCCACGACCCACCCAAGCGCCGACCCCACTCTGGTTCTGGTGGTACGGACCCACCCCGCCCGATTTGGCCGAGGTTTGGCAGGCCTACGTCACCCGCTTCTCAATCGAGCACACCTTCCGCTTCTTCAAGCAAACGTTGCGATGGACGACCCCCAAACTCCGCTCTCCGGCGGCGGCTGACCGCTGGACCTGGCTCTTGATCCTGGCCTACATCCAACTCCGCTTGGCGCGCGACGCGGTCGCCGACGTTCGCTTACCTTGGCAGCCACCGCTGCCCGCTGCCGCTGCCCGCTGCGCGCCGCACGCCGGCACGCGTTCGCCGCGGCTTTTCGCACGTCCTCTCGCAGCTGGGCAGTCCGGTGAACGCGCCAAAACCCTGCGGACGTTCGCCGGGACGTCCCAGAGGCAAGCGCTCTCCGCCCGCCAAACGCTTCCCAGCGGTCAAATTGACGCCTTAATCCATGCGTCTCTTCACCTGTTCAACCTCATGCTGACAATCGCCCTAGTTGTCGGCCAATCGCTGTGGGTTAAAATGTAAGCTTAAAGGCTGTATACAAAGGGTTCCTTTCCGGTTCACGCCACACGGCGATAGTGGAAGGCCGGGTGCACCTGCTCATGCGCCAGGCGTTTGAGCATCAGGCGCAGCATGCTCAAATAGATCCAGGTCTCGCTGGTCGTGGGCAGGAATTCATAGTCTCTCCTCATGCGCCGGTTGCGCCCGATCCAGGCAAAGGTCCGCTCCACGACCCAGCCTTACTACCTATTGGACGATTTGTCTCTGTCATGCTGTGCCCCCTTTCTGGCGGTCACTCCCCGTATAGGCGGCTGTCCAGCGCTGGCGCTGTTCAGCGGCGATGTCGCGGTCGCGATAGGCTCGCAAGCGCTCCAGCTCGGCCGCATCAGCCCACACGATCCAGCGCCGCAACCCGCCGGGCTCCTTGCGTGCCTGGGCTACGCCATGCTCGATCCAGTAGAACAGGCTAGTGCGCGCTACCCCAAGACGCTCCGCCAGCTCGCTGACCCACCACTCATCCGGACCGAGCGCCTCGCGAGAGTGCCCATGCCGGTGCGTCTGGCCCAGCCCCAGCTGGCGCCGCAGCGTCTGCACACTCACACGGCTCCAGCCTCCCTTGCGGCGCAACGGCGGGAAGTCGTCAGCCTCGAGTTGGCGGGCGATAGCCTCCAGCGACCAGCCCGCCGCAGTCAGCTCTTGGACACGAGCACACAGGCAGGCGTAATCACTCCGGTCCGTATACCGGGCAATCGGGCGCACCAGCATGGCTTCGGTTTGGCCGCCTCCTGCCCAGGTGATCCGGACCTGCACCTGCTCGCTGCTGCCCTGCGCTTCGACCTCGACCCGCTCGACGACCTGGCGCAGAATCTCTTTGCGGTCCGCGTCCGTCGTGGTGGGAGCGTTCCACAGTGCCGGAATATCGGCGGCGAGCTGGCGAATGGCTTCCCGTTCCTCCGCCGCCAGCACCCGTGGCTGCTGCTGGAGGAAGCGGTGATACTCCTCCTCGAGCGTCTGCTGCGCCTGCAGTTTCTCCTCCCAGGCCCGCTCCAAGGTTCGGGCGACCAACCGGTTCTCGGGCTCGACGGCCTGGTACTGCCGGGCCGCTCGTTCGACCTCGTAGGCGGCGCGTTCGCGGCGCTGGTCCCACAACTGCGCCAGGGCGGCTCGGTCCTGTTCGACGTGCTCGGCTGCCGAGAGCGACAGTTCCAGGGAGGCCGGTTCGAGCGCGGCCAGCACCTGGGCGGTGACAAAGCCGTCTAAGCACACTCCCGCCACATGCTGGCACAACGGTTCGCCATAGCTGTTTTTGCGCGCCACACAGTCATAGGTGAACGGGTCTGGATGCCCATGGGCGTGCTGGTAGTGGACCCCAAGACGGTTCCCGCACCGACCGCAGACCACCAAGCCTGCCAACAGCGCTGCTCCCTTGCGCACCGCTCCCAGCGTCGTGGCCCGGAAGCGATTCGCCTCGAGCCGCGCGACATTGCGCTCATACTGCTCCCATGAGAGGTAGGCGGGACAGCGGTCGGGCAGCAGGGCGTGCCAGTCGGAGCGAGCCATGACGACCCGGCCACTCTGCGGACGCTCGGGCTGGAAGCGACGCGGGTCCCGCTGCCGACGTCCGTAGACATAGGCGCCGGCGTAGAGGGGGTGCTTCAAGAGATTCTGCAAGGTCGCTCGGTTGGGCCGACGCCAGACCAGCTGGCCTTTGCCCGGCCCCTCCCGGACGCGCACGCCGAGCCGGATGTCGTGCCGCGCGAGATAGCGCAGGAGGCCACCCAGCGTCCCCAGCTCCTCGAACTGGGTGAAGATGAGCCGGACGACGGCCTGCACCTGCTCGTCGGGGTCGAACTGGATGGCTCCGTCGGCGTCCCACACATAGCCAATGGGCAGCGCAAAGGTGAGCGCACCTCGCCGGGCCTTACTCAAGCAGCCCTGGTAGAGTCGCTGTTTCAAGAGATGGAGTTCGGCCTCACTCATGGCGCCTTTGAGTCCCAGTAACAAGCGGTCATTATACAGTGCCGGATCGTAGAGCCCGTCTAGATCCGCGATGAGCGTCCCACAGAGAGCGCAGACTTCAAGCAACCGGTGCCAGTCGACATTGGAGCGGGCCAGACGCGACATTTCCAGACCCAAGATGAGCCCAACGTGGCCCAGGCTCACCTCCGTGACCAGCCGCTCAAAGCCGACGCGTCCGACCGTCGTGGCGCCGGATTTGCCCAGATCGTCGTCAATGACCACAATGCGGTCGCTGGCCCAGCCGTAGGCTTCGGCGCGACTGACCAAGCCGTATTGTAACCGGGTGGACTCCGTATACTCGCCATGCACCAGCACCTGTTGTGCGGTGGATTGGCGCACATAGACCACCGCCAGCCGGTCCAGGTGCCAGGCAGCGATCTTGCTGCTCGGGCCTAGGCCCATCTCTCGCGTCGGGGTGGATCTAGCCGTGACGGTCATGCTCGGCCTCCTCTCGGTCGGCCAGCAGCAGCGGCGCCTGCTGGCACAATTGCCGTTCGACGAGGCGCCCGAGCAGGCTTAGCAGCCGGTGCCGATTGGCCGGTGGCAACTGCTCCCACCGACTGCGCGCTAGCGCCTTCCTGGGCGGGGGGGAACGCTGGGCTGTTGCTCGGATTTGGCGGAGACAATGGACATGGCACACCCGCTTCCTGTGGAGCACACGAACCATCCTGCTGGGTGGTCTGCAGTCGCCTCACCACTTCAAGCAGGTTGAGTAATCCACTGAGTCCTATCATGGGAGTGCGCGGTTTGGACGTCAAGAGCGGATTGTAGGTATTGAGGCTGGGTTCCTTCCACCACCCAGCGGCGCGGCAGGAGCTGGAAACCCGGAGAACGCAGGGGTGGTTCCTGATCCGCCCGCAGCCACTGGCCGCGGGCCCCCGGCCGCGCGACTACGTCTAAGCGCCAACCAAACGTCTCCCACACCCAGGTGTGCAATGGTCCCAGATAGGCGTAATCGGCCCAGATGCGTTGCAGGCGCGGCAAGGTCGGCTGGAGTTGGTACAGCAGCCAGGGAGCGCTCGCCCGCTCCTGGATATTGGCGGGATGGACCACCACGCCGAGCACGAGGCCCAGGGTATCGACGAGCAGATGGCGTTTGCGGCCCGAGAGCTTCTTGCCCCCATCATAGCCGTGCGGGCCACCGCGCTCGCTCGTCTTGACCGACTGGCTATCCAGAATCGCCGCGCTCGGTGTTGGCTGCCGTCCGCTCTGCTGCCGCACCCGTTCCCGGAGCGTGGTGTGGATCTGTTCCCAGGTCCCGCTCAGACGCCAACGACGCAAGTAGGCATACACCGTGGACCACGGGCCGTACTCGCGCGGCAGCATGCGCCACTGGCAGCCGCTGCGGAGCACATGGAAGATGCCGTTGAGGATCTTCCGCACATCAACCGTGCGTGGACGTCCGCCCGGCTTGGCTGGCGGCAGCAACGGCTCCAGAAGGGCCCATTCGCGGTCGCTGAGTTCCGAAGGGTAGGGAATGGAGGCACTCGTAGGCATGGCACACCTCCTTGCGCTCGTCCGCTCACTGATGCCTCCTACCCTACCGCACTTTCGGGGACATGACGAGGGCTGCCTCCGGTCTTGGCGACTTTGTATACAGCCTTTAGAGCAACTTTCACTATGCTTGAGCAGGCAGGGCGTAGCCAGCGTGAGCGAAGCAGGCGAGCGCGTCAGCGGGGATGATCGCGTCGAGCGCCAGCCGCATCGCATCCCATAAGGCCTGGTGGGTGCGGGCGCCCAGGCCCCTCAGGATGGCTGTACGCTTCGAGAAGGCCTGCTCACTCGGCGTGAAGTCGGGCGCGTACGGCGGGAGAAAGAGCAGCGCGCAGCCCCGTGCCGCCAGGGCCTGGCGGATGCGCTCCGCCTTATGGACGCTCACATTATCGAGCACGACCACCTGCCCCGGCTGGAGCGTCGGCCCCAGGTGCTCGCTGATGTACCAGGCAAAGGTCTCCGTATGCATCGCCCCCTCAATCAGCCACGGTTCGCGCAGGCCCTCAGGCGTCCAGGCCGCGACCAACGTGGTGTTCTTGCCGTGGTTACGCGGCACGGATCCGCTCGCGCGCTGATCGTGTGGCGCCCAGCCGTAGAGCCGGGTCAGCGCGGTGTGGGTACCACTTTCGTCGACGAAAACGAACTGCGTTGGATCGAGGGAGGCGACCGCCTCACGCCAGGCCGCGCGCGCCTCCTCGTCGCGCTCACTGGCTGCCAGTGACTTTTTTTAGGCGTCCACCCGAGGCGGCGCACGGCCCGCCACACCATCCCACATCGTCGCCTCGCTCAGCTGCTGCCCTTGCTGCTCGGCCCACCAGGCGCAGTGCTCCAGCACGGTGGCATTGGGTTCGGCCTGCAGCCGGGCCAACACGATTGCCTCCTGCTCACGACGGATCGCGCGCGGGCGACCGGGAATGGGCCTGCGCTCCAGCGAGCCGGTCTCACGCTGCTGGACTACCGCACGTTTCACGGTCGTCACGGCCACCCCAAAGCGGCGCGCGGCTTCTCGCATGGGCTGACCCGCAGCCATCATTGACCACCGCGCGCACCAAACGTTCTTTCAGGTCGGTCGAATAGGCACGCATGTCCTGCCGCCCCGCACATTCCGTGCCCGTGCCTGCCTCTACTTTTCGCAAGTTGCTCTAAAGTCGCCGATCGCGTCGTGGAAAGCGACAGGCGGCATGGTATGACGTCCTACGCTCGCCTGATTGCACGATATCGGTCCTGCCTATTGGGTCCTCTGCGGCTTCCTGTGGAGCACCAGACGGGCGGCACTCCCGCCACCCCGCCTTGCATCCTGTCCGGAGGGTCAGGTATATTGCGAGGCAAGCAAGTATGCAAGTCCAACCGATGGGGGGCACAAACGGATGGGCAAGGCGGTTCGCGTGGTCGCACTGCTGGCGATTCTGTGCTTGGGAGGAGCCGGCATAATGGTCTTCGTCAACAACATTGTGGCGCCCATCTTCCGATGCGGACCGTCTCCATACTGCGTCAGCACAGGGGCGTTTGTTTTCGCACTGCTCATGTTTGCTGGCCTCATCCTTCTTCTTCTCGAGGCTACGCTAGCATGCGTCGGCACCGTGCAGATGCGCGAGTGGTGGGTCGTGGCCGCCCTTCCCCTGCTCGCCGCTTCAGTCACCCTCTGGGCGGGGGCCGTAGCCACAGGACAGGCCAACACGATCGATTTCTACCTTCAGAATGATCCTGAGCGCACGGCTATGATCCGCAATCTCCCTTATTTCCCTGCTCGCTGTGGCGCCTGCTCCGGGACTGCTCTTCCCGCTCCGTGCGCCCAAATCCGCAGGGGCCATCGCACACGTTGCGGGTCTCGTCGCGTCCGCAAGCCTCCTGCTGGCCTCCGTAACGGCATGGCTCTTCGCCTATACATCGCACACGAGCGCCCAGGAACTGCTCGACTCGCTTGGAGCATTTCTGCTCGCGTGGCTCGTCGGTTGGGCCGCGCTGGTGGCCACGCTGGCTGCGAGAAATTGGTTGCACGCGACCGACACGCGCAGCGCCTCAGGAACGCCTAGCGGCCCTGCACCACCTGTGAGTTGAATGTTGCCGTGTACTGCTCCCTCATTCTGCTCCCTCTCGTTTCTCAACAGGCGATATTATTGTCCAAATTCCCAGGCCCACAATAGATAGGCGCTGTTGGTATCAAATTTCGCGTTGGTATCAAGGTTGGTATCAGGTCGCCTGCTCTGGGGTAGGCGACCTATCACAAACCGGGAAAACAAGAGGCCCCACACGTAGGTGGGGCTTAATGGTAGCGCATACGGGATTCGAACCCGTGATCTCCGCCTTGAGAGGGCGGCGTCCTGGGCCACTAGACGAATGCGCCATGCGTCGCGACGTTGGCTACGCCGCGCCCTGTATTCTACCCAATCACAGGCGATCCTGTCAAGCGGCACACCTGATGTGGCGCTGGTGGCCGCTCACTCAAATAGTGGCGGCTGGAGCCTGGTTTTCGCCTGCTTCTGCTCCTCGCGCTCCAACTCTTTGATTGACTGCGCGAGCGTGGGCAGGGCTTCTGGCATCGTGCCGCCGATGCGCTCAATCGCGGCGCGTACCTCTTTGCCCACCGTGTAGTGTGTCTGATTCGCTATCTCTTTGCCGGTGATGCCCTCATCCCGCAACTGCCGCAGCTTGTCGGTCGTCTGCGTCACGCGGAAGATATTCGCGCCGAGTTCGGTGCTGCCCATATGATCGAGGATGTGCTCGCCCTTTGGCAATCCCATCCTGGCAGCAATGTCTTTCGCTGCCTCGCCAGCATAGAGCCCCCGGTAACCCCAATCCTGGAAGATGCCGAAGTCGCGCGGCGCCAACACGAGTCAACCATTGCTTGAGCGACTCGGCTTTTGGGGTGGGGATGGACTGTATGATACGCAGCAGCGTCTCAGCGTCGGCAGCACCTGTCTGGCGCATCTTCCCGTCCAGAGCGCGCATCTTCAACTGCTTACAACGTGTTGACGTATTACCTGCATCTTCGTCGGTGAGCCACATTTTCAGCATAGCCCAATAGACGCGCGGGTTTGAGCTATCAGTCAGGATCGCCACCACGTCTACCACACTCAATAACCACCGCCCGTCGCTCCACACCGTGCGTCCCATGCTGCCATCGTCAAACGGCAAAAGACCCTGTTCGTCATCCTCTTCAAGTATCACATAATTGGTGTCGTCGTTCATGCTGCACACGCCCCAATTGTAACAATTGCTGCTTGCAGTTCTGCAATCACATCCGAACCTGCAAAACTAAACCACTCGCCATGCGCTCGTTTGTGACCAAAATAGGTGTGCAGCCTACGCTCTAGCTTGTCATCTCCTGGCGTCTGCCAAAGAACCACGAGAGGCACTGGCGAATTGTGCCGGAGTGAACGCAGCCGTGAACCTAGGTCAGTAGTGGTACCAATCTTCACCATGCTCCCATCTGGCAGGCCGATGGCATACACTATGCCGTCTGGTTTATCTTTGCGACGCCACAGCGCAGCAGCCGGTACAAGACGGCAGACCTCGCTCAGCGTCTCTGCGTCCACGCAGTCCGTAGCCCGCATCTTGCCATCGATGGCAAGCAGTTTCAATTGCTCGACTTTTCCCAGTATTTCACGCGCGCCCTCATCATCGAGGCGAGACTTCAGCACTGCCCAATAAGTACGCGGTTCTGGGCTGTCTGTCAGCACCGCGACCACATCAACCACGCTGAAATACCAGCGGCCCTCGTGCCATATGCGCCGGATGATGCGCCCGGCGCTGCCATCGTCGAAGGGCAGGATGCCCAGGTTTTCGCCACCACCGTTGTTGCTGTCGCCGCTATCGCTCATGATGCCTCCCGTGTTGTGGTTTTCCGGGTCACACGTGTGCCTGAAAGACGACGAGCCAGCGAATCGTCTCACACATGCAGCCAGTATTAGGGAAATGGCGGATAGTTGTCAATGGCGCCATCTACGGACAGATACGGACAAAGGCGACCAATAACCAGGCGACCACCACTGGTCCGATTCCCTGATTGCCTCGCCAATGTCTCACCCTCACTTCCGCTTTAGGCTGGGACTAACGGAACGAGTGGTTGCTAGACAGCCATCTGCCTCCTATACTGATACTATACTCATCCTACGCGGTCGCACGTCGTCATATCCACAATCATCAACATGAGGGAAGAGGAGATGAAGCCCGAAGACGTAGTGCGAACAAGGATTGACGACCTCCTCGAACACGCGGGCTTGGTCATTCAAGATCGGCAGGAGTTGAACTCGGCGTGGGCCGAACGGCTGCGCCAGAGCATCCTTGAGCGCATTCTCAGGTCAACTCGTGTTACAAGACCCGGGGGCGAGCCAGCGAGCGTACTGCTTGATCGTCCGTCGAAAGCAGATGATGGAGGTGATTGCATTGCAGCAACAGGCGAATACTTCGGACATGGCAAAGACACTAACGTCACATACCACTCATCCACCACACCGCTATGCCGTGAGGACCCTGACCCTCCTGTGCCTGGGCATGCTGTACTGGGAGATTGTCGTATGGGGTCTCGCACCGTTCAACCCCAACCTCTTCTACGGCACCGCTTTCATCGTCTTTCTCGGCGTTGTGAGCACAATCCTCGCTCTTGACTGGCGTCACTTTCTCACGCTGCACGGGAACGTCCCCTGGGCCACGCTCTCGTTGCCAGGGCGCATCGGCGTCACTATCGGCCTGACGGTGGTATACGCGGTCTTCATGGTGCTCTTGCTTTCACTGCCGTTGCTCTACCTGGCGTTCGCTGTCAAAGACACCATCGCCGAACGTCGCGCCACTGCCCCCACCATCAAACTCAAAACGGCAGAGTTGGAGGCATCACTGGGTATGCTGCCTGGAACAGATGGCGAGTGCTCCCATTGCCACAAGCCCTTGCAGGCTGGAGCTACATTCTGCGCCTACTGTGGGATGGCAGTGTCGCGCAAGCCGCGGGTGTGCGCGAGATGCGCGACTGTAGCCATGCCTGACGCACAGTTTTGCCCAACTTGCGGCGCCCCGTTCCCCGCGTCTACATCCACGGCTGGAGCGTAGGCTCTTAACATCCATGGCAAAAAGAATGTGATCGATGTCCTCAAACGCTTCGCAAGCCGTTGTCTCACTCCTCTGGAACTTCTGCGTCTATCAGAGCGGCCAATCAGTGACGATTTACCCGGCCTCGGGTGTCTTCGTGGGTTTCGCCGGGAAGCCGATGACCAGCAATCCAGCGAGGACACATGCGGCGCCGAGCAGCTTGGCGATTCCGAACTCCTCGCCAAAGAGCAGAGCCGAGAGGATGCCACTCAGGATCGGCACCAGCAGACTGAAGCTGGTGGCCGCCGCCGCGCCGCGCCGGGCAATTGCCCAGTTCCAGAGCATATAGGCCACATACACGGGCAACACAACCATGTAGATGATGGCAACCCAGCCCCAGACCGAGACGGCGCCCCAGTTCTGGGCCAGGGCCGCGGGCGTCGAGATGATCAGCAGCGGGATCGTCCCGGCAAGAAGGGCGTAGGCTGTGTATGCTTCGGGCGGGTAGGCGCGCACGAGCGGACGGTTGACTAACCCATAGATCGCGAACGAGACCGCCGTCGCCCAGCCCCGCGCTGGTCAGCGCAGAGATGTGGGCGATGGCCCAGCAACGCCTCGCCGCCAATAAGCGCTACGCCAGCCGCAATAGCGATCCGGCCCATCGGACGGGGCCAGCGCAGGCACTGCTCCACCGGGACATGGCCCGGTGCGGCATCTGCCACGCCGCGATGGACACCCGCCCGCGCGACCACCGCTATGACCCCCAGGAAGGTGCCCGCCTGTTCCGCTATCGCTGCTCGACGCACCGCCGCAACAAGTCAGCCTGCGCGGGCGTCGGCTGGACGGCGCAGGCGGAAGTGGTGGACCGGGCCGTCTGGGCGGCACTCGTAGACACGCTGCGCCAGCCCGATCTCATCGCGCGGCTGGCGCGTTTCTCACAAGACAACGATCAGGCGAACGCCGGGGAGGGCACGAGCGGCGTCACCGTCGTCACCCCGGTGGCCCGTGCCAAAGCCTTGCAGCACAAGCTCGCCGACGCCGAGCAGGAACTCCAGAACTTGACACTGCGCAGCGCCGCCATCCCAGCGGGTAACCCCGCAGCGGTGGGCTTCGATCTGGCGATCAGCGCCAAGGGCGCAGAGGTCTTGTCGCTCCGTGAGGATTGCGCCCGCGCCGAGGCGGAAGCGCGCAAATACCGCAAGGTGGAGCAGGCCATCGGAGAATGGGAAGACTATCTGCAACTGTGGCGAGACAACCTCACGCTGTTCTCGACCCGCAGCTATCCCGCTGCCAGCAGGCGTGCCTTACTGGAAGCCTTGGGCGCAGAGGTGTTGATCCAGCCACGTCGCGCCGATGGCAATGGGCAGGGGCATGGTCCGCTGGCGGTGTTGCGGTTGCACTTGAAGGCATTGGATCGCCGGAGTGTGGGTATCGCGCCCCCAACAGGTGAGGCGGAGCCACCCGTGGAAGTGCCTGTGCTACCGTTGCCTGCCCAGCCGTGGCGGCAGGGGATGCTGCCACCGCTGCCAGCGGCGCGGGTGCCAGGGGGAATCTACGACGCGGAGGCTGAGGCTGAGGAAGAAGTCGGGGGAAATTCGGCTGTCATAGCGCCGCATTCATCAAGATGAACGTTGAAGCCCACAGGCTCGCCACGAAAAACTGCGCCATCTCCGGCCCAAAGGCCCCCATCGGGCCAACATCCGAGCGGCCCGTTTTTGGACTCTCCTCCATCTGATACGACCCTCTTTCCATAGCTGTGATGTGCTCTTGCGGGAATTATGACGTGTCTTGCTAAAGAACCGCCGATATCGTTCAAGCGTTACGTGTGTCCCCAAAGGCGCGTCAGGAGCGCGGGCCATCCCATCGCCTGATACTATACCTGCGACGGCGAGTGCGCCCGGTTCACCGCGCTCAGCTTCCTCGAGACATCTTCCGTTCCATATCGTACTAACGAGAATGGCGAACAGTGATATGGCTATGCCGCCGATCATGTGTCGCCAACAGAGCAGGCAAGCTCAACAACCCCACTGCGAGGAGGAAGCTATGACGGTGCTGGAGTGGCTGCTGGATTCGGACCCCGCCACTCGCTGGCAGGTGATGCGCGATCTGACCGATGCGCCCGCCGACGAGGTCGCGACTGTGCGTGAGCGTGTCGCACACGAGGGCTGGGGCGCGCAACTGCTCGCCGCCCAGGGCGCCGATGGCCAGTGGAGCGGTGGCGCCTTGTTCCCCGAATGGATCTCGACGACCTACACACTCCAGTTGCTCCAGCACTTCGGCGTTGATCCCACCGCGGAGGTAGTCCGGGACGCCATCGCGCGCGTCCGCGCCAACAGCCGCTGGGAGCACGACAACGAACCGTACTTCGAGGGCGAGGTCGAGCCGTGCATCAACGGCCGGGCCGTCGCGCTCGGCGCCTACTTCGGCGTGGACGTGGAGGGGTCGGTGCGCGGCATCGTCAACCGGCTGCTGAGCGAGCAGATGGAGGACGGCGGCTGGAACTGCGAGCAGGAGAACGGCTCGACGCGGGGATCGTTCGATACGACGATCAACGTGCTCGAAGGCCTGCTCGAGTTCGAGCGGCGCGCAGGCGGTGACGCCGAGATCGCCGCCGCACGAAGCAGGGGGCAGGAGTATCTGCTCAATCGCAGGCTCTTCCGTCGGCTCTCGACTGGCGAGATCATCGTCCCCAACAAGGGCGAGGGCGACTGGCTACAGCTCTCGTTCCCGTATGGCTGGCGCTACGACATCCTTCGCGGGCTTGACTACCTGCACGCGGCTGGCGTCACGCCGGACGAGCGAGTCGCCGAGGCAGTCAGCATCGTCGAGTCCAAACGCGATGGCGACGGACGCTGGCGGCTGGAGCACGCGCATCACGAGAGGCTGCTGGTCGACTTCGGCGAGCGCCAGGGCGAGCCGAGCCGCTGGATCACGCTGCACGCCCTCCGCGTCCTTCGCTGGGCCGGTCGGGATGGATGATTACTGGCTATGGCTATAGCATCCGAAGCCTGTCCGCTAGCTGAGGATTTCCGGCTCGAGTCTGGACTCTTCGACACCCGTGCTGGTTCTGACGACGTGGTAGGCGTATTTGCCGCTCGTCTCCGTGACGACCTTCTGGAGCGTCTCATCGACGTAGTGCAGCGCCACGCCGTCATCGGTGGCATAGCCCGTCGGCAGCGTGCCATCCGCAATGAGCCTGTGGAAAAGTGGCCGCCGACGTTCTTCGCTATCGTAGTGGACGCCGTTAGAGTACGGGAGAAAGCCGAGGCCGTTGGTGACTGGCCGCAGCTCGACGCCAAAGGAATCGGTTGTGCCGCCGGTATGCCAGCAGATCGAGCCAGCGCTGACTCCCGCCAGCACGACGCCGCGCTCCCAGGCCTCGCGCAGAATCGCGTCCAGGCTGTGCGCTCGCCAGACGGCGAGCAGATTGGCGACGGAGCCGCCACCAACCCATAGCATATCCTGGGCGAGCAGATGCGCGCGCACATCACGCACATTCGGCATGGTGAAGAGCTGCAGATGGCTCGGCGTCACATCTTCACCAAAGCAGGCTGAGTAGAACGCTCTCGTCCAGGTAGCGTCATCGCCGCCAGCGGTACCGATGTAGCACAGCCTGGGACTCGGCTTACCCGTGAGCCGAAGCCCATAGCGCATGATGGGTCCAAGGCGCCAGATACCGTCTTCGATGGCAAGGCCAGCGCTAGCCGCAAGAATGTGTTTGTTCATAAAGACAATTGTAACCTCATCAGTGCAATAGTATCACGGCATTCGCGTTCACTCGATGTGATCGCCGCGCCTTGACAGAATACCAGAGAACCCCTACAATAGCGGCGCTTTGCTCATGTATCATCGGTTGCATTGCAGTGAGTTCTTCGGAGCGCATCGGCCGACAGGCGCGGAGAATCGGGAGACTGGTGTGACTGGGGATAACGGAACGCTCAGTGGCGAACGGCTTGGCAAGTACCAGTTGCAGGAGCTGCTCAAGCGCGGCAACATGGCCGATGTGTACCGTGGGCTGGAACTGGATACGAATCGCCCGGTTGCCGTCACCGTTCTTTCACCTGCCCTCACCGCCAGCCCTGACTATGTAGCGAGCCTTAAGAACGAGATTGTCCAGATCCTCGGGCTTGCCCATCCAAATATCGCGCCGATAGTCTCCTTCGGCGAGCAAGGCCCGTACTTCTATCTGGTGATGCCTCAGTTCCGTGCTTCACTTCGTGACGTGCTGATGCGTCAGGGACGTGTCGCCGTCGCCGCGGCGCTCGACATGGTCACGCAGGTCGCTTCGGCGCTCACCGCCGCCCACGGGCTCGGCCTCATCCACCGCAATATCAATCCCGATAACATCTTGCTGAGCGATGACCAGGCAATGCTGACGGGCTTTGGCATCGTTCGCCAGGTTAACTATGCAAACACGGGGCAGGCGCCTACGCTCGCGGGCACGACGCTGACCATCGACACGCCACAATACATGGCGCCTGAACAGTTTACGGGCAACTATGTCGATGAGCGCGCCGATACCTATGCGTTGGGCGCGGTGCTTTACGAGCTGCTCACCGGCCAGCCGCCGCACAGCGCGGCTACTCCCTCCGCCGTCGTCGCTCAGATATTGACTGAACCTATTATTCCGCCATCCAGGCTCAATCCAGCCATCCCACCCGAGCTTGACGCAGTCGTTCTGCGAGCGCTAGCCCACGATTCTATGGCACGCTACGCCAATGCAACCAACATGAGCGCCGCCCTGCGCCAGGTTGGCGATACGCTCCGGCTCAGCCGCGCGACTGGCGGGCCAGTTGGTGGCCAAGATCATGTGAGCGGAAACGGGGGCAATGACGGAAACGACGGAAACGATGGAGACAATGGAGACTCCCCGCTTTTGCCGGGCGGCGCTGATGACGCCGACAGATCTCGTCGGCGTCGAGTTCCCCGGCCGGGGTTGCACATCGCTCTTGCGACGGTGCTGCTCATTATCTCGGTATTCTGCGCGCTGAGCCTGGACCGCAGGAATGGAGTAATCGGTAGTGGCGGGGATATCGGCAAGCCGCGAACCTCCACAGCCTCGTCCCCGTTTGATCCGACATACCAGGCGATGGTAGCCACCGCAACCAGTTATGCGCTGACGCCCACCGTCACCACCGGCCCAGGCACACCAACGCCCACACCCCGTCCCCCGCTGCCCACGATCACGCCAACCCCTCGGCCACCAACGGTTACCGTCGGCCCTGGCACGCCAACGCCTACACCGTATCCAACAGACACACCAGAGCCCTCACCCACGGCCACCGATGTGCCGACAGCGACGCCGACGGACACGCCAACGGATACTCCGACGCCCACACCAACCGATACGCCAACCGATACGCCAACGGACACCGCCGGCCCCTGACGCGAGACTGCCACAAATGCGGCTCTATGATATGCTACTGGCCAGGTCAGGCGGTCCTGGGGTTGCCCCGATTTCGTGGAGTAAAGAAAGCGTCAGGTAACTGTCGGCATGGGCTCGAAGGCCATCGGCGAGCGATAGCCCAGCGCGGAATGCAGCCGCAGCCGGTTGTAGAAGACCTCCAGGTATTCGAAGATGCACGCTCGGGCCTGGTCCAGGGTCTGGAAGTCATGGCGCTCGACGCAGTCGCCTTTGAGTGTGCAAAAGAAGCTCTCCATGAAGGCGTTGTCATAGGGGTCCCCCTTCCCACTCATACGCATCCGGATACCCTGGCGCTCCAAGATCCCGCGCTACCCGGTGCTGGTGTACTGGCTGCCGCGATCCGAATGGTGCACCAGTCCGGCGGTTGGCTGTCGGTTGAGCAGGGCCATCTCCAGCGCCATCTCCATGCCATCTCCAGCGCCATCTCCAGCGCCATCTCGACCAGGCGTTCGTCGCGATATCCGTTGAGGGCATACCCTCTGGCTCGTCGCGAGTAGACGTCGAGTATGCCCGCGAGGCAGAGCCAGCCAGTGCGGGTGCTGATGCTGATGCTGATGCTGATGCTGATGCTGATGCTGATGCTGATGCTGTGATGTCGGCCACCCACGTGCGGTTGGGGGCCTCGGCCGTGAAATTGCGTGCCAGCAGATTCGGTGCGACCGGCGGCACGTGCTGGCTGTCCGTCGTGCGCGGCGTACGTTTGGCGGCACGTCCGGCCCGCAGCCCCTGCTCGCCCATGAGGCGCGCGCTGCGTTTGCGGCCACAGCGCATCCCCTGTGAGCGCAGCGCCGCATGAATGCGCGGGCTACCATACGCCCCACGTCCAGCGCGCAAAGCCGCACGGATGCGCATGCTCAAAGCGGCGTCGGCCTGCTCATGAGCGCTGGGGCCAACTTTGGTGCGGTAGCGCCAGGCGTCGTAGCCGCTCACCGACACCTCCAGCGCATGGCACATCACCCAGACGGCGAACGCGCCCGTATGGCTGGCGATGAAGGCATACTTCATGGCTGGCCGCGTGAGAAGATGCCGAGCGCTTTTTTAGGATCTCGCGCTCCTGCTTGAGCAGTTCCAGCTCCCGCTTCAAGCGGCGGGTCTCTTCCTCCACCTCGCTCGGGCGCCCTTTGCCCGGGAACGCCTGCTCGTGGTAGGTTTGCTGCTCGCGTAATTCATGGCGCCAGCGGTAGAGCACGCGTTCGGGAACGCCCAGGTCGCGGGCGATCTGCGCCACCGTCTTGTCGCTGCTCTCACTCAAGCGCACGGCTTCCACCTTGAACTCGCGGGTATAGATGCGCTGCTCTTGATGCGCAGGTGGCTCCTGTTGCTGTGCTTCGGACAGGGCTCTTGCCCCTTCTAGCTTCGTGGAGTATTCGCCCTGGCCCTTCTCTGACTCCACAATACTGGGGCAAGCTCAGCGGGTGCTTCTCATCGGGTAGTGCATGAAGCCCGAGTGAGGAGGATCGCCAGATGGCCGATGGCCGTAGCATGGCACGTGAGGACCTGCTATGCAAGGGGCAGGTGATCGATGACGTTAGATTTCTTGCGCGAGAGGGACAGGCATTGGCAGTGGCCTTGGTGGAACTGGAAGTGGCCCTGCATGTAGGCGCCAATCGCTACGAGCGGACACCCCAGCCCACCGGGGAACACAATGGGACGCGGGAGCGGGCTGGGACACGCGCGCGTTGGGTATTGCACTGCGGGCGCTGCGGGTGCGTGATGGCAGCTACTTTCCGCGCTTGTTGGAGCGCCGCCGACGGGCGGCGTGAGCACTGGTGGTCGTGGTCCAGAAGCTTCGTAGTACACTTCAATGATCAACGCCGACGCACCATCAGCACGCAGGCGCTAACCATGTCGGCGTAGCGCGGCCAGTGCCTCGGCCACCTCGCGTCCCTTCGCCTCGATCAGGTCGAGCAACTCCTCCGGGGTGCGCGTCTGTCGAGGCGGATGGCATCCACGCGGTCGAGCACATCGAGGAAGTTGCGTTCGGTATCTACCCGCACGCGCTCGACGCCAAAGAGGATCTGCCCGATGACGCGCTGGCGTGGCGTGGCGTTGGGACGGTCACTCAACCCGCGCAGCCAGGGCAGCAGCTCGCCGTTGCCGAAGCCGAAGAAGGCGCCGCGTTCGCGATTCTGCAACTCCACGCGCTTGGAACCCCACGGCGCCGCCCAGTCACGCCAGCGATACGGCGCAACCAGTGAGGGGGTGAACTCCCACTCCCTATCCACTGCCTTGGCGCGGTCGGCGTCTTGTTGCTCGCGCTCGTTGAGGATGCACAGGAAGAGCAGCCAGGTGAGCTCCGGGACATATTGCAGCGCGCCCGCGCAGTTGGAGCGCCGCTGGATGCCGCAGACGCCCCAGATGGCGCTATTGAGCGATTGCTGGGTCGTGTAGGCTTTGGCAGTGCCATTGCCGTTCAAGCCTGTTGCGTTCGTTGTGCCTGCCATTTAGAGCACTCCATCGAGCGCGGCCATCATCGTCGACAACTGGAACAGCAAGAGTTCCTCGGGGAAGCGTGGCCCAACACCGGGCTGGTGTTTACCTCAGAGCGTGGGACACCTCTCGAGCCGCGGAATGCAGCGCGCTTATTTCAGCGGATGCGGCGCAAAGCAGGATTGCCTTATCGCAGGTTCTACGATCTCCGGCATACCTGTGCGCTCTTACGGGTGCAGGTCACCTGGATTCCGGCCACGCTCAACCCCTCCACTGGGCGCGCGCCCGAAAGGTAGCTGCGTGTAGAGACGTCATACGCCGTCAACTACGCGAGCCGTCCCTCCGCACCGAGATCGCATGGCAGTTGAGCTATACATGGGTCGGTCGACTAGGCACAGCGCCCTCGCGCACATGCAGACGATGATTCGCTTCGGCTCGACGCGCAACCTCGTTGATGAGGCCGGAGAAGATCAGACGATGGATGGGGTAGAGCGTATACCAATAGAGCAGACCGAACAACCCTTTGGGGACGAAATAGGCCGTTTGCCGCAGTTGTGTTGGACCCGTTGGCGTCGGCGTCGCTTCAAACTGCAGCCACGCATCTCCGGGCACCTTCATCTCGGCCCGCATGCGGAGGAGTCTTCCCTGCTCCACCCGCTCCACCCGCCAGAAATCAATGGCGTCGCCCACACGAACGCCATCGGGACTCCGACGTCCCCGCCGCAATCCCGTGCCTCCAACCAAGCGATCCAACCCACCACGGAGTCGCCAGAGCACATTCGCATAGAGCCATCCGCGGCGACCGCCAAGGCCGGAAAAGATCGAGTAGACCTCGTTGGCCGAGGCCGCTACGCGGCGCTGTCGTCGCTCAACGAGCATGCCCTCCCGCTCACTCATCTCCACTGGGGGGACGTCACCACGGCTCGTTATCAGGGCGTCGCTCCACATCGTCTCGACCTCTCCACTGCGCAGTTGGGCCAGCGCCACCTCGACGGCCGCCCGATAGTCGAGGGGATGGATGGCGGGAAAGAGGGTATGGGCGAGCGGCGTGCGCACAATGACCTCATTGCGTAGTCCTTCGATAAGCGGGCGCGCAATTTCTGCGGGGATCGGTGTCACCCAGTGGACCCAATAAGACGAGAGGCTAGGCGAGAGGACAGGGACGGGCACCAACCTTCGGTGCAGCCCACGCGCACGGGCATAGCCCAGCATCATCTTGCCGTATGTAAGGATGTTCGCTCCGCCGATCTCGACGATGTGGCCCGCACTCGCTGGTACGGCAATCGCCGCTACCAGATAGTCCAGCACATCGCGGATGGCAATGGGCTGGACACGGGTTGAGGTCCACCTGGGACAGATCATGAGCGGCACGCGCTCGGTGAGGTAGCGGATCATTTCGAAGGACACGCTGCCAGCGCCGACAATGATGGCAGCGCGAAACTCCGTCACTGGCACGCCTGCCTCAGCAAGAGCGTGCCCTGTCTGTTGGCGTGAGCGCAGATGCGCCGACAGCTCAGCCGTAGGATCCCCCAAGCCGCCGAGATAGATGATGCGGCTCACCCCCGCTGCTTTGGCAGCTTGACCGAAACTGCGAGCGGCGGCGAGATCGCGCTGGTGGAAGTTGGCGCCCCTCAGCATGCTGTGGATCAGGTAGTAAGCAACATCGACTCCGGTAAGCGCGACGCTCAGCGTTGCGGGCGAGAAGACATCTCCTTGCATGACCTCGACTTGGTCTACCCACGTGCGACCCTGCAGCCGTTGAGGATCGCGTGCTATGACGCGCACAGGATAGCCTGCCTGAAGCAGCTGGGGAACCAGTCGCCCTCCCACGTACCCGGTGACCCCCGTCACCAAAATGCGCACTTGAGTACTCATAACGACCTCACTTAATGGGCCGAGACAAGGACGCGCACCCCTTGCGCGCATCGTTCAGCCCCTACTCTAAAGTATGACTCTTGAAGACAAAGAATGACCAGAGAAATACGAGGGGAGCACGCGTCACTCGTCGAGCGTACGCTGTAACGCTCGCTCCTTCTCCTCCGTGATGACTCCCTCAGCACGCCAGAGCACGTGTCCCGCGCGTTCCACGAGCAACGCGTAGATAGTGTCTTCGCTCGGCAACTGGAGCGCCGCGGGGAACACTCGTTTGTCCAGGTAAAGTGTAATGGTTGCCTCGCGCGCTGCACAATCAGAGATGCCAGCGCGCATGGCCCCGTCCAGCCACAAGCGAGCGGATGGAACGCTACGGCTGAGGATCAGAAGTTCATAGTTGCGGAAGCCTGTGCAATCACGGGCAAGACGTCGAGCCGCGGCGATCCATGCATCGATCTCGAATTGCTGTTCGCGTGTAAAGGCGATCAAGATGAGATTGTGTTCGCCCTCACAGCCCTCGGACAGGATGAAAGAACGCCTCTCGAACCATGTAATGCAGCCCGCTTATTTCAGCGGATGCGGCGCAAAGCAGGGCTGCCCTATCGGAGGTTCTATGATCTCCGGCATACCTGCGCAACGTTACTGCTGGTAGAAGAAGCGCATCCGCGCGTGGTAATGGAGATCTTGGGACACAGTCAGATCAGCCTGACGATGAACACATACAGCCACGTTGTCCCCACACTGCAGAAGGAGGCTGCAAACCGAATGGACGAGTTATTGTCATGGGAGCCGTAGTCTAACGTAACAGACATCATAGCGGTCCTGGAGGCTTGCATGGGCAAGATCTTCATGTCAAACTGCCGCGAGGGTTCGCTGGGACACTGGTCGGGTCTATGACTGACTCTCAGGACGCGACTAAGAAGCATTGAATTCAGCGCTAACGCCGACTTGGGAATCCAGAACTTCCCCCATTCGCGCTGACTTCTTCAGACACTGTCTGAGATGCACTACGAATTACTCTGCGAGAGCGGCAACGGCCCCAGCGCTTTATGCGAGGGCAGAAATTCGCCACTGATCGTCGCTGAGCCACTGTCGAATGGGATAACCAAGGCGTAGGTCTGCATGCAGGTCCCCACGCCATTCGCCAGTGTGCCGACACAGGTCGCATCGAAGCTGCGCGTTTGGCCGTTGCTGTTCTTGATGGTGTAGCGGAGTTGGAACGAGGTATCGCCGCTGGCTGCGCCCGACGCCTGGCAGGTAAGCTTCATATTCACCACATCTACGCCATGTCCTGCGTTGCTCTGGTTGCATTGCAAGATCGCTGGCGTACCGCCACCGCTTACGCTCGCACGCGTAATCTCTAGTGGATTACAGCCAGCGAGCACACCCACCACCATGATAGACAGCACGACGGCCAGCGCCAGCGAGGTAAACCGTAACGCTACAGGACGTCTCACGCGGTCTTCCAGGTCTTTGAACACGAAGGTATCCTCTTTCTTCTCCTGCCCTTCATGACCATATGCAATAACTAGTCATGGGCTTGCCTTTGAGAGACGCCTGACTGCCATGAAATGTTCCAGAACCGTTTTCTACTATTACAGTTGCAGCTACGTAGATGTGGTGGCAAGGCGGCGTCGGGAGTGACATCGCCTCGCCCGGGCCTGGTGTCGCCGTCGCCAGTTGGACCATGCCAGCGTCTGCGCGATCGCGGCAGATGAGACGGTCTGGCCCAGCGCCCAGAGCACATGACGGATCTCGGGAACGGTCAGCGGCAAGAACTCGACGCGCAAATCGATCGGGCGCTGATACGTCCCCTTTTTGCGCTCCCCGTCGCAGGCGCATGCTGTGCTCGTAGAACCACGAGGTAGGCCAGCGCGAACATCGCCAGGGTCATATGGCGATACCAGCCGTCCCAACGCCGCACCTCATACTGGTCGAGTCCGACCTCGCCCTTGGCCAGTGCAAAGCTTTGTTCGATCCGCCACCGTTGCCCCGCCACCCGGACCAGCGTCCGCAGCGAGGTCCCCGTCGGCGCGAAGACGACGTAGTAAGCTACCTCGGCTGGATCGCTGCAACTGCGGCGCACCAGCACCCAATGCGCCCAGCGCCGTTCCTCGACACGCAGTTGCAGCCGCGCCAGCCGACACCGGGCCCAATCGTAGCGGCGCGGTCCCTTGGCGCCATCCCCAGCCGAGAGGCGCTGCCACTGGTCAGCGGGGATCTGGGCCGCGATGGTGTCGGCGCGTGGTTGCCCCCAGCGTCCATCCAGCACCGCCCATAACGGCTCGTCACTCTTGACCGCCAAGACGAAGGGCTGCTGTTGCTGCTCCAAGCAGACCCGCAGTCGCCGGTCGCCACCATAGATACTGTCGCCGGTCCCCGGTCACCCCCGCCGCGGGAACCCCCGCCTCCCGTGCCCGTGCGCGCATCCGCCGGGCCAGCTCTGGCGTGGTGGCGAACGTCACCGCTTCCGGCACGCCTGCCTCCCGGCGGCGTGCGGCGTCGCTAGCCCACTCGCTGGGGAGATAGAGGTCCCGGTCGAGCGGCACATGTCCAGCGGGCGCGGCATAGGTCAGGAACACGCCGATCTGGCAGTTCTCAATGCGGCCAGCGGTTCCGCTCGCTGTACTGGCGCTTGACCCCCACCGACTTGGGTCCTTGTTTGAGAAAGCCGGTCTCGTCAATCACCAGCACGGCATGCGGGTTCTCCAGGTGTTCCAGCACATACCCGCGCAAGTCATCTCGCACCGCCTCCGCATCCCACTTGGCGCCCGCTAGCAGCCGCTGCATCCCGTAGGGATGTGCCTCACCGGCATGTTCGCCCAGTTGCCAGCCATTCTTGCGCTCGACTGGACGCAGCAGTCCCTCCAGATAGCGCCCCATTCGCTGGCGTTGTTCCGACCGAGCGAAGCGCGGCCCAATCCGCCGCTGCACCTCATCCAAGCCCGCCACCCAGGTGGCAACCTCCATTTGCGTCACACCCTGCTCGCCCATGACCTGACTCCTTTCGGCTTCAGGTCAACTCACGTCATATCGTCCAATTAATTGCCACTGTAATATCTACAAGCCATCTCATAAACGGCGATACGCTGCATCTAAGGGGAGGATGCAGAAAGTGAGATTTGCGCGCGCAGCAGGCCAAGGGCGGCAGCGACCGCAGCGGTCGTGGTAACAATTGCTATACTGTACATGCTTGGTATACTGGTTCACAGGTGCACGTAGTGCTCCTAGTGGCATCCATGCAATTGCATCAGAATGACTGAATGAAGGGGGTATCCGCCATGCGCCGTCTCCGAGGGCTTGCTGTCGCACTCCTCATCCTTGGGTCACTCGCACTCAGCTGGAGTGCGCACATCGTCTCGGTCACGCCCACTGCGTCCGCCGCGTCCGCCGCGTCCGCTGCATCACACATCGCCAGCGTCCATCCTTACCCCGAATGTGGTGGTGGGGGTATCCCCTGCTAGCAGTCAGCAGGCACGCGACTGTAGCCGAAGACGGGCCTGCTGCTGACACTGCGGCGAGGGCCCGTCCTCGCATATGTCAGATCTGGGCGCAATGCGCGGCACGCGGTAGACTAGTGTGCTTCGTTCACCTCAGCTTCATCCGCATCCTGCCAAGACCGACTTTATGAGATAGCTTGTAGTTTTACAGTTGCATTTACGGGTCATGTGGGAGCCAGGTGACGCTGGTAGTGGCAGCGCCTGGCCAGCGCCTGGTGGCGGCGTCGCCACTCAGACCAACCGACCACCTGGAACGCTGCCTCCGCTGAGATCGCCTGCCCTAACGCCCAGAGCACATGCCGAATCTCAGGGACGGTCAACGGGACGAGCGCGGCGCTCAGGTCGACTGGCTGCTGATACGGCCCCCTTTTGCGACCTCGGTCGCGGTCTCGCCAGAAGGCAGCGGCTCCTGCTGGGTCGGCTGGGTGTGCTGAGCGTGTAGCCGCGCGCGCAAGGCCGCGCGCAAGGCCGCGAGGTAGGCCAGCGCGAACATCGCCAGCGTCATATGGCGGTACCAGCCCGCCCACCGCCGCACTTCGTAGTGATCCAGCCCCACCTCACCCTTGGCCAGTGCAAAGCTCTGTTCAATGCGCCAGCGCTGTCCCGCCACGCGCGCCAGCGTCTGGAGCGTGGTTCCGGCGGGCGCAAACACCACGTAGTACGCCAGGTCGGTCGGATCACTGCGACTGCGACGCACCAGCAACCAGTGCTCCCACTGCCGCTCCTCTGCGGTGAGGTGCAGCCGCGCCAGTGGCACACGCGCCCAGTCGTACCAGCGCGGCCCCTTCGCGCCTGCGCCTGCTGAAAGCCGTTGCCACGCCTCAGCAGGAATATGCTCAGCAATGACGTCGGCGCGCGGCTGGCCCCACTGCTTGTCGAGTACTGCCCACAACGGCTCGTCTTTGGCGACCGCCAACACAAACGGCTGCTCCTGCTGCTCCAGCCAGACCCGGAGCCGCCGGTCGCCACCGTAGAGGCTATCGCCTGTCACCCAGGCCGCAGGCACGTCTGCTTCCCGCGCCCGCTCCAGCATCTGGCGGGCCAGTTCAGGCTTGGTGGCAAATGCCACTGCCTCCGGCACGCCCGCCTCACGGCGCCGTTCTGCGTCGTCCGCCCACTCGCGGGGCAGATAGAGTTCCCGGTCGAGCAGCACATGCCCTTCCGGCGCCGCGTAGGTCAAAAAGACGCCGATCTGACAGTTCTCGATCCGCCCCGCCGTCCCACTGTACTGCCGCTTGACGCCCACGGATTTCGTGCCCTGTTTGAGAAAGCCCGTCTCATCAATCACCAGCACTGCGCGTGGGTCGCCCAACTGCTCCACCACATACGCGCGCAGATCATCGCGCACCGCATCGGCATCCCACTTTGCCCCGGCCAACAACCGTTGCATGCCATAGGGACGCGCCTCGCCGGCATGCTCAGCGAGCTGCCAGCCGTTCTTGCGCTCGACTGGACTCAGTAACCCGTGAAGATAGCGCCCCATCCGTTGGCGTTGTTCTGAGCGGGCGAAACGCGGCCCAATGCGCTCCTGCACCTCAACCAATCCCTCGCTCCAGGAACCAATCTCCTTTGTGGTCAGTTCGCTTGTCTCCCGTGTCTCCATGACCTGACTCCTTTCGGCTTCACGTCATTCGAGACACATCACGCCGCTATCTGCAACTGTAAAACTAGGGCCTGTTTTGAAAGGTCGTGATGTGCTAGACTGGTGGCATGGACCAGCAACAGACCACACTAACCATCCCTGCTCGCAAAGCCTATCCGAGCGATTTGCGCGACGCCGAGTGGGCGATCCTGGAGCCGCTCGTCCCGGCGGTCAAACCCGGCGGACGTCCCGCGCGCCACAGTCGACGCGAGATCATCAACGCCATCTTGTATGTGGTGCGCGGCGGCAACCAGTGGCGGGCCATGCCGCACGATCTGCCACCGTGGCAAACGGCCTTTTATTATTTCCGGATCTGGCGCAACGACGGGACCTGGGAACGCATCCACACGGCATTGCGCGAGCGGACCCGGCGGCATCTGGGACGCGCGGCGACGCCGAGCGCGGCGATCCTGGACAGCCAGTCGGTCAAGACCAGTCAAAGGGGGGGCCGCGCGGCTTCGACGCCCACAAGCAGGTGAAGGGACGCAAGCGGCATCTGCTGGTGGATACGCAGGGCTTCGTACTCAAGGTGGTGGTCTCGGCCGCCGATGTGCAGGACCGCGACGGGGCGCGGCTGCTCGCCCACGCCGTGCAACTCTATGGTCCCGAGTTGCCCCGCCTGTCCCTGGGTGGGCCGACGCGGGGTACGCCGGCCAACTCGCCGACGACCTGCGCCAGCAGATGGGCTGGACGCTGGCGGTGGTCAAGCGCTCCGACCAGCAGCCGCGCAGTGCTTTTGCTGTGCAGCCGCACCGCTGGATTGTGGAGCGCACCTTCGGCTGGTGGGGCGGGCTGCGCCGGCTCAGTAAGGACTACGAGTACCAAGTCGAGTCCAGCGAGGCGCTCATCTACGCCGGGATGAGTCACCTGATGCTCCGGCGCCTGAACCGCGCCGGGCCACATTCCAGCCCCGCTGGATGACTTTCAAAACAGTCTCTTAGATGATGCTGTCGCCGCTCTTTCCGGCGCAGAAGCTGTATTTGGTTTGTTGATCGAAGGCCTCTTCATCGCTGCGTTTACACGCCAGTGACAGGCAACTAGCTCCGCTATAAAGGTTGCCTGTCTGTCCTTCTGAACGTTGATCTTTACGGGCGGTATGTTGTCCGTTTCTCGCCAAAATGCTGTATGTGGACAACCCCACTTCCTCGTGTCCGAGCATCGATCACTGTCACAGGAAGAGATGGCTCAGTCTCCCTGATGTCAAGCTCTAGCGGAACCACCAACTCACAAACCGACGTCGTGCCGCGGTGTGAACGATGTAAGAAATCGGCTCTTGTCCAAATGCGACACTGGTGGCGAATTCAGTTAGGCGCCAGCGAGCCCGGCCATGAGGTCCGTGAAGTGGGATGATCGGGTGCCAGCCAGGGGAACGCCGGCGAGCCAGTCAGTCACGCGTAGGAAGTTGAGACCCGCCGCGGTCAGGACATGGCTCAAGTGGGTCCGAGCCAGACCAAAGTAGCGGCTGCGTCGTAACCGCAATGCCCGTCCTTTTTTGCGAGATCGTTGCTTCAATGCCGGCTCTTCGTACGACTTCTCTGGCATACTCGGCGTCTGCTCCCGCTCGCGGCGCGCCTAAGAGCGCAAGATAATGGTCTTTGGGACGAACAGTGATGGTTCGCCTGGGATAGCGTATGCGGGACAAATGCAGTGGCTCCGGCTCGGACAGGGCGACAATCCTGCATGGAGAACTTGACCTTAATCACTGGAGTGTTGCGGTTGTCGAAGGCTGGTGTCCAGCTGACACTGGTGCGGCCTCCTTGGGACAGATCGCTCGTTGTCGGTCCCAGTCAATCGGGAAGTTCTGGGCGGCAAATCCTGGCTGTTCGTGTGTTTGACTTCACAGCTGGGCGAGCCGCCCGAACAGATCTACCCCATCCTCGTGCTGGCTCGCGGCCAAGAGGTCGGCATCCCGGTAGCCGGTATCCACCAGATGAATGGCGGGGAGCAAGTCGTTGGCCTGCAGCGCCTGGTGAACCAGCGGAGTAACCGCACCGTCAGCGCTGGGGGCGGATGTCGTAGCCACATGGGGAATGAGATGGGGGAGGTCGTCCTCGCCGGTTTCACTCAGGTGGACCTTCTACCCGACCCATGAGGTGGTGTACTTGCGCGCGTAGTGGGCGTCGGGCGTCGGGGTCATAGGGGGAAGCGATGAACAGGAGGGCAGGCGGCAGCCCAGCCCATCCTCCTCCGTGCGCCAGCGTCCTGCGTACCTACCCGCTCCTCCAGTCCCGGAGTGCTCCGTAGGCACGAAGTTCTGCACCCAGACCTGGCGCAAGCGCTGGACGGCAGGGACGTCGCGCAGCCACGCGGGAGTCCGTGTGTCAGACTACCCAGGAGCACAAAGCCGTCAGCTCCGGTGAGCTCCGGTGAGCCTGCCGCTGTTGCCGCTGCTCTGGCTTCGCTGGCCGCCGGTCAGCGGCTGCCCGCTGCGCATAGCGCTCGACCCATTCGGGCTGCGCATGAGCTGCTAACCACTCAGGCGCTACAACGGCTAGGGCAGTGAGCGCAGCCCGCAGCGTCTCGGTGACCAAAGCCGGTCGGTTGAGCGCGCGGACCAGCGCGCGAGGCACGTGGGTCGAATCGGTCCGTTGGCGGCCGCACGCTTTGAGCAATCCCTGCTCGCGCACGCGCTCGAGGAGGGTGTCGAGCAGGAGGTGCTCTGCGTGACCCGAGAGCAGACGGCTCCGAAATTCGCTCAGCACACTGTGGTCAAAGCCGGGGTCGGTTAACTCCAAGCTGAGGGCATATTTCCAATCAATGCGACTGCGGACGGCATCGGCAGTTTCCCGGTCAGAGAGTCCTTCGGCGAATTGAAAAACGGTCACCACCGCGAGGCGCCAGGGGGATTCTGCGGGCTGGCCCCGGCGGGGAATAACGCCGCGAAGGTCTCATCCACATAGATGGTCTCCAGTTCGTCGCGCATACGCATATAGCGGTTGCCTCGGGAAAAGCCGCTCGGGCAACACGAGCGGTGTCCTCTGGGATCGGGTCAGGCTGGCAGGAATGCAGCAACATGGGGATCCTCCTCTACCTACGGCGACGGACTTCGGTCCCCTGAGTGTACACCGCGTGCCAGCATTGGAGCTCTATCCTCCCATGCAGACTTACAAGAACAATTCGCCACCAGTGTCAAATCCGGTGCCAGCTCAAGCAGAGTCGTAGAGCACCCGCTGTCGCAGCAAGTCGAACTTGGCACGACCATACATCTGTCGTTTGAGTGTCTTGATCCGGTTGACCTGTCCTTCGACTTGCCCTTGGCTGTGCTGAGAGGTCAACGCGGCGGCGACTGCGGCATAGTCTCGTCGAACGCCGCGCACAAAGCTGACCAACTCGGGAATGCGGCTATGCCTGGCGTCAGCTAACCAGGGATCAAGCTCCGAACCTGCTCGGGCACGCGACGATCCTGCCAAAGTCGGCGACGAGGCGCTGGGCGGTGGCAATCGTCATGCTCTCCTGGCAGAGCGCCTCGCGGTAGGCGCGTTCATGGGTGTCGAGATCCGCGACGGGGCGGAGGAGGAGCCAATGCGTCAGGCGGGGCGAGAACTGGCGCTGGTCTGCGGGCGCATTGGTCGCGTCATCGCCCCGTCGACGCCGACCAGGACGGCGTGACCCACTGCGCCAGGCGCGGACATATGCGCGGAGCGTGGAGGCGGCGCCCGTATAGCCACGCTCCTGGATCTCGCGCCGCAATGCCGCGCTATTGCGCTCCCCGTCATCCCAGCGCTGCCGCAGGTAGGCCGCATAGCGATCGCATTCCCGCGGCGGCGACGGTGGGCGCAGGAGCGATACTGGCCTGTGCGCAGATAGCTTCGGACGGTCTCTCGGCTGACTCCGGAACGCCGAGCCACCTCGCGCAGCGAATACCCAACCGCCGCCAGCGCGACCACACGCTCATATCTCGCTCGCCGCCGGGCATCTACCGCTGCGCGCTCGCGCGCGCCACGCGTCGGAGGAGCCTCTGGCAGCCGAGCCTGCTCGGCGGTCGCTCGGCGGTCTGCTCGGCTGGTTCGGCTCTGGGTCTCCGTCACCGCGTGAGTGAGCGCGCCGGCTATCGCTGCAGCGACGCAGGTGAGCACGCGATGTTCACGGATCAACAGACGCTCCAATGCCTGTCCAAGGTTCTTCACTACATGAAAGCGGTCCGCCACCTGCACTGCCTGAGGCGCGCCCTGGCGTGCGCCCTCAGCAAACGCCCCTCCTCGGTCGCGACTCACCACTTCCAGTCGCGCTGCCATGGGGCTGCTGTTTCAGCCATTGGCCAGGGTCGCCGCTTCTCGATCCGGCAGCAGGTCAAGGATGCGGTGCTGTTCGAGGTCCACCAGGAGCGCCCCATAGCGCAGCCCACGCCGGAAGGCGAAATCATCGACACCCAGCACCCGCAGGTCGGGAGCGATCTCGCGCACGCTGGGCAGGTTCGCCCGTCGAATGAGGCGTAAGAGCGTATTGCGGCTCGTCCCGCGGGATCCCAGATGCAGGCGGCGCGCGAGGCGTCGTCCGGCTTGTCCGCCCAGGGCGAAACTGACCGCTTCGAGGTGACGTCGCAGAGCCGGTGTGCGCCGCTGGTACTGCGGAGCCAAGTCGGGCAAGCGCTCACGGAACGTCTGACGCGAACAGGTCGCATTCACGCAGCGAAAGCGCCGGGCGTGCAGGCGTACACAGACCGGCATCTCGCCGAGCGGTAGATCGGCCAAAACCCGGATGAAGCGACTGTGTGCGCGCCGCGACCGTCGGTGGCAATCTGGGCAACGCGCGGTTCGACAGGTGGAGGAGAGGTCAACGATGAGCTGAGCGCGGTGAGAGTGAGTGCATCGAGATGCAGCGTGGCCCACTGCGGCGCGAGGACGCCAAGGAATGAGGTAAGACGCACAGGGTGCTACTACGAAGCTTCCTGGGTGACAGAGAGATAGGCGTTGACGGTGTCGAGCGGGCGCTTGCCCATGTTGCGGTAGCCCCGATGGGGACGCTCGGTGTTGTAGTGGACCAACCAGGCGATCGAGATCAGCCTGGAGCGCCTCGACCGCCTCATAGAAGGTCTCGCGTAAGGCGACCTCGAAGAACTCCTCTTTGACCGTGCGATGGAAGCGCTCGACAAAGCCATTGGTCTGCGGGTGACGCACTCTGGTACGGCGGTGTTCGAGGTCAGTGAGCGCCAGATAGAGCTCAAAGGGATGGGTGGGCGTCCCACAGAACTCGCGCCCGTTGTCAGTGAGGACTGCCCCGAGGGGAATAGCGCGCTCGGCATAGAAGGGCAGCGCATCATTGTGCAGCACCGCCACCGCGGCCTCAGGCACTTTGCTGGTGTGCAAGAAGCCAAAGGCATAGGAGCCATAGGTATCCACGATGCTGTGCAGGTAGACCTTCCCAATCCCTTTGAAATTGCCGACATAGAAGGTATCTTGCGCTAACAACTCACCGGGACGACCGCTCTCGATGTGGCGTTCACGAAAGCAGGGGTTGGCCTTCTCGATCTGCAGGATTTGCTCGGACGACAACTCGAACGGCTCGGTCGCGACCTGCTCTTGCAGTTTGAGCAGCCGGTCGAATTTGGAGGCCATCCCGTGCTTGATGAGGATATTCTGGATGGTCGGGCTGCTGACTGAGACGCCATCCAGCTTAAGATGCTCGCTGAGGCGCACGCAGCCCCAGGCGGGATGCGCCAGGCTCAGCGCCAGGATGCGTTCGACCACCTCAGGAGGGGTCGTCTGCGGATGGCTCTTGTGGATCGGCGGCAGATCCTTGAGGCCTTCCAGCCCTTGCAACTCGAACCGGCGCTTGTAGTCGTAGAACTGGGTGCGTGTCATGCCGCGCTGGCGACAGGCCACACTCACATTGCCCAGTGCTTCAGCGAGTTGGAGCACGCTCAGCCGTTGATGGGCGAGCTTCTCGTGCGGGTTCTGGCTCATGCTGCTTCATCCTCCCAGTCCAGTCGTCTCTCCTCTCCAACGAAGAAAGCGACCCAACTGTAACTGACGAAGCCTAGTAGTACACACAGGGCAACTCCCAAGCTCGTGAGAGACCAGCATGCGGCAACTGCCGCTGTGCTTCACTATCTCATGCCGCTTGGCTGTGGCACCGCATTTGGACAAGAGCCGGAATTAGAGTATCGTTCACATGCCGCGGTACATGCTATCGGACCGTTCCCCAGTATCATCCACATCAGCGTAGTCGTCGGAACCGCTGTGCTATAGCAACGGACTCCCTTCTGCCTCAGGTATCAGCAACAAGGGTTCTGTTGGTCGATGGAGAAAGATCGGGTGTATTATAGGGGGTGGGAGGAAGAAGTAAAGGCTGGCAAACTTCGGAACTGAATAACCCTGCAGATGGGATTCCTGTCTTGTCGTACCACATGGTACTCATCAAGACCACCTGATCATACAAGACCGCCTGATCATATGGGTGGTCAACCCGACCATGCGTTTGTGGTACTGGACTGTGCCTTCCCGATAATGCATTTGCGCAGAGATCGGCCACCCAAGCCCGTATAGCGGAAGACACGGCATGTCCATCGCGCGGACCAGTAGCTTAGATACATTGCCGGGTTGTAGCTGGTCAAACTTGGAGGGTGCTCCCAGCGGTGAGCAGACCTCGTGTACTAGGAATTGGAGGATGTCGTGATTGACGTTGATACAGTTATGGCGGCCATTCAGAAGGCGAAGCGTGCTCAGGGGCTTGGGTAAGTCTGAAGGATTATGAGGCGTCAAGATCCTTCAGTGAACGAGTACCTTTCTCTTCATTAAGCCCGACCTGACCGGCGTGGGCAAAAATTTCGCCCGGTACTTCAACTAATATTTGAGCGACTTCGCGCGTTTGAGCAAATTCCGGTTGCTGCAAGTGTTGTGGAGGCTTCGTATCTTGCTAGACATGGGATTATGTCGCAGCACTATGGTGTGATTGATGCTGTCTCCAAGCGTGGGACCGAAAGTATGTCAGTAGGCGCGCTTAAGCGGTTAGAGGAGGTTATTGGCAGCACATCACCACGGCCATTGCTCCTTGGGGGTCATCAATTCTTGGAACGATTCCCATATTTTAGCGCTCAAGCTCTCGGCGTTCTCTACGATAATCTCGAAATCGTTAAGCTTGGTGGAGGAACCTATTGTGCCCGTCTTGTTGTTCATGGCGAGTCGGTGCTACTCTTCAACGGCTTCCACCCAGAGCAACTTGACCGATACATTCACCCGGGCGCAGCCATCGTGATCCTTGTTGTTCGCACTAGCAAGCCCTGGTCCGTGATTCGTACTGATATGACTGGCGCAACCAATCCTGCCAAGGCCGCACCCGAGTCAATTCGAGGCGCATTGTATGCGTCAAAAGAACGGCTTGGACTTGACGAGGTGAGCACTGGTAAGAATGGGGTACATGTTTCAGCTGGTCCGGTCGAAGGCATGGTGGAGATCATTCGCTTCATGAGCAACGCAGATCAGGGGCACTTACTAGAGCCTGAACAGACAACGTTTGGGCGCCTACTCATCGCCGCTGGGTGTGATCGAAGCCAGGTAGAGTGGATTGCGACGAATCCTGCTGTCCGAGCGAATGGCGAGATGATTCCGTTATTCGATCTTACCGAGGAGTTAGACGCGACATCTGCACGCGACCGTCTCATGGAGCACAACATCCTCGTTAGAAGGTCAAACTGATGGATACCTGGTCAATCCAGCAGGAGCTACAGAGTGCGAGTGGAGAGGCGCATCTCGATGCGGCCCTACAGAGTTTGGGCATCTTGGCGGTTTCTGAGCACTTGCACGAGATTGTGACCCACCATGGCTGGGAACGTGGTGGATCCGAGACTCACATATTTTCTTTTTCAGTCAAGACTGACACCGGGCGTGCGATACCGCTTATCCTAAAGGCGTATACCCTTCGTTCGCCCTCGCACCTCTTACTAATTCACTTGATGAGATCATGGAGCGTCGACGTGTGCTCACTTCCTACGGAATCAAAGCCCCCAAGATATACTTTAGACAACAAGCGACATGGCTCGAGCAGAACATTCCATATGAGCTTGAGTCGCGAGTGAGCATATTAGCGCAAGACCATGAGAAGCTGCTTCGGCTCCTCATGCAGTTGCATGTGCTGGCAATCGTATTAGGTGAACTTGGTTTTTCCCCAATTGATCCATTCGGAGATTTGCGCACAGACGATGAAGACGTTTACGTCGTAGATTTCGGCACAGACTTGGGCCCACCTTCGGTAAAGTCCAAGGGATACGCATATGAAGGTATGTTGATTGAGTGGTTAGTAAAGGTAGGCATCCACCCGAATCGGGATCTGCTTGCCCAGTCACGCGCAGAGGCTCTTGCCACTCTGTCTGAGCAATTTTCGAATGCTTTGTCACATTACGGGAAAGCATTCGAGAGCAAATGCGCATCTATACTGGAGGTTTTCCCACTTCCTTGAAATTCGAGCTGCACCTGCCGAATTGGGCTACCAAGGCACCAGAGTTCACCTGCTCTAATACTTCTCCTCCAGTTCATCGAGATAACAGAATCGCCTGCCGAAGCAGTGGCGCGTCGGCGCGCGCCCCACCAAGCAGATTGTGCTGGCGCTCGCCCGCGCAGGCTGGCGCCGCATCGTCCGGCTGCGCATCCCCAATCATGTGCATCTGCTCTGCCTACCGTCGTATTCGCCAGAATGCCGGCCCAACGAGAGCCTCTCTCCTCCACGCCCGCGTCAGCTCCGCATTAGCTGCCGACCTAGCTTCTGGTCAAATTCAGCCATTTTCCGCGCGGACCTCGGGCGTGTCTTCACCCGTTGGGGCCACCAATGGAACAACATGGTGGAGAGAATGAAGCGTTGTAGTTCAGCGCCGTTGGGGTGCACTTCGTCATGCTCGTCATTTTCTGTCCCGCTAGCTTGCCGTTCTCATCAGTAGTCTAGCATAATGCACGGAAGGATGAATCATACATCCAATCGCAGAGCGCACTGTAGTAGATTTAGCCTCTGCTCAGGGCCTGTTTCTAAAGCATTCAGGAGCAGATTTATGCTGCGCAAAAGCGCTACCTGCATTGGGGTAACCGAACCGATGTCAAAACATTTCCAAATTCGCGCATCCCTTTGGGTACGAATGTACTCGGGCGAATAACGACAAGTGCAGGTGGCAATGCTCGCAACATGGCGGAGAATTTTGCGCATTTGGACTGCGATAGTTTCCTTCTTAGTGCTGTTGGTGCAGATATGTTTGGCGCTGTTGTGCTTAGCGAAACCAAGAAATGCGGTGTACATACCGAATTTGTTGAAGTCGTTGGAGACAAGCAAACGGCATGTTACATCATGATCTCGGATGAGAGAGGTATTCCTCAATACGCAGTGTTTGATGGAGGAGCTCTTGATCAAATTTCACCCGCATACATTCAAAAGAACTCAGAACTCTTGACTTCATCAGACCTCCTTGTAACGCATACTATGGTATCCGTTGAATGCCTTGAGACGCTGGCTGATATCGCGTTTGAGAACGCCATCCCGCTATACGTGAATTTGAGTTCTGCTGAGATGGCGCTAAGGATAGAGGCTATTTATGATCGAAGACCGATAGTTGCAGCCAACCAGGTCGAGGCAGAAAGTCTCATAGGCCATGAGATCGCATCGCCGGAAGCAGCAATGGACGGGGCACAGTACTTGATTACGAGAGGTGCAAGCGAAGTTATTATTACCCTCGGTGTGGGGGAAGCCGGTCTACTGCGATGGCTCAAATGTATGTCATGTCAACGCTTTGCCCGCGCGAGTCATTGATGCAACCGGAGCTGGCGATGCTTTCTCTGCTGGATTCTTAGTGGCTAAGATGCACCAAGATAACCTACAGCGCTGCCTAAACTTCGGCCTTGCAGCCGCAGCTTTGACCATTGAAAGCGAATCCTCCATATACCCACTTCTTATCGCAAACTAGTATCGTCCAGCGGCTCACACAGTTTCCTTGACAGAGCACTCGGAATAACCAACCTCCATTCCGTGCATTATGCTAGACTACTGATGAGAACGGCAAGCTAGCGGGATGGCGTTCAACGTGATAGTCTCGACCGCCGATGCTCGGGATCGGGTCGGGGCAGGTCTACAGACACACGCACGGCTCTTATCCGGTTCTGGCCGCTGACCCAATGTCTCCCGCCCGGGCGGACGTCGGCTACAACAACCAGCTAGTCGACGAGCCGTGCCAGCAGCTGGGCTGGACGCTGGCGGGGGCTCGAACGCCCGAGATCCCAGCCCCTTAGCGCTTTTGCCGTACAGCCGCGCCATTGGAGCATCGAACGAACGTTAAGTCGGTAGGGGCATCTGCGTCGGCTGGGTCGTCTCGCGTATTTGTGGAAAAGTATTGCCTATTGGCTGAGCAGCCGTCACGGAGGTAATCAAGTGGATTCCACCACACTTCACAACATCCAAGTCATCGCGTATTACGCAGTCGCGTACATATTAGCCATGGCTGCTAGCCCACTTCTTATTGGGCCAATAGTAGCCCATTTGTCTCGCAAATACCTCGGCACGAAGCGCGGTCTTCCTCAGCGGGGCCTAGCAGACGCTATTGGCATGACAGAGCGAGTGATGTATATCGCTTCATATGTGATGGGGAGGCCTGAATTCATTGCTGTTTGGCTCGTGCTAAAGGCTGCAGGTGAATGGCGGCCACGACCTGAGGAAAAGACTGAGACTGGAATTTGGATTGGCGTCTATCCGAGTATACTGTCTTTCTAATTGGGAATGGGCTGTCAGTCGCAGTGGCGGTTTTGATTGCCGTTCTAATGCAAAAGCTGCTGCCACCATTCCCTTGGCCGAATGGATGGCATATTCCAACGGTTTCCATACCTACAACATGACCCCATCTCTGACTTCTGTCTCAGTTTAGTGCCGAGCGATTGCCGATGATACGGTTACCCAGGGCGCTCGGACAATAGAGGCATAGGCGATTGCCTTCATCTGGCGCCTGGCGACGCATCCGAGCATCGCCGAACTCGATCAAGGGTATCGAGCGGAGCGCGAGCCGCAGGAGCGCGGTTAGCGCCATATCTTGTGGATGCTCAGTCAAAGCCACAACCGCGGTGTAAGTCGCAGGCTTGGCGTCTTCTGCCCCAAGAGTGGCCAGCCTGGACGACGGTCTACCACTATTCTCGCCGCAGGTATAGATGCCGATGTAGACTTGACCCAAGCTGACGACGAGAAATGACCCACCCCCGAGCCCGTTCCACTTCGTAGTGAGCCATCACACGAAGGGAGCGGAGCATGTTGAGGAGTGGGATCGTGAATACGATACGGGAGATGGCCGTGCAAGGCAAGCCATTGCGCGTCATCGCCAAAGAGTTAGGGGTCTCGCGCAATACCGTGCGGAAGTACGTGCGGCGAGCGGCGCAGAGCAGTTCAGCGCCCGCAGAGGCCCAGCCGAGCCGCTCGTCTCGGGCGTCCAAACTGGACCCCTACAAGCCGCAGATCGAGCGCTGGGTCACGCACGATCATCTGTATAGTTGTGAGACGATGTTCCGCCGCCTGCAGGCGCTGGGCTATGCGGGGCGCATCAGCATTCTCAAAGACTTTGTCCGGCCGCTGCGTCCGCCCGCTGTCGCCACGCAGCGTCCCGTCGTGCGCTACGAGACCAAGCCCGGCGAGCAGTTGCAGTTCGACTGGGGTGAGTTTGTCTACGAGCAGGAGGGGACGAGCCGGAAGGTCTTCGGCTTCACGGCGGTGCTCAGCTACTCACGGCTGCGCTTCGTGACCTTCGTCAAACGGACCGACGCGCCAACGTTGATTCGCTGTCTGCTGGCCGCCTTCGTATACTGTGGCGGGCTGCCACGAGCGGTATTGACGGATCGGATGAAAACGGTGCTCCTCGACATGGAAACGGGCATGCCACATTGGCATCCCCGTTTTCAGGAGGTGGTGAGCGCGCTCGGCATCAGTCCGCGCGTCTGCCGGAGCTACACCCCACAGACCAAAGGCAAAGTGGAACGCAGCGTCGGCATCGTCAAACGCGACTTCTGGCCGGGGGTTACCTTCACCGACCTGGAGGATCTGAACCGGCAGGCGCTGGTCTGGTGCGACGCCCTCAACCAGCGCGTGCACCGCACGACCCATGCCCGTCCCGTTGAGCGGTGGGCGGAGGAGGGGTTGCGTCCCTTGCCAACCGACTGGGCCTCGGACGCCACGAAGCACACCATGAACCAGACGCCGGACTGGGCGTGGGAGCGCTTCGCCGCCGAGGAGCGCACCGTGAGCTGGGATGGCTACGTCTCGTTCGACGGCGTGCTCTACGGCCTGCCGGGCCCGCTCGGCTTGGCCGGACGCCGGGTGCAGGTGAGCACGTCGCTGCGCTCCGCCGGTCAGACGCCGCAGATTCGGGTCTGGTGGCAGGGACAGCTGGTGCTGCAGGTTGCCGCCCACGCGCAGAGTGGGCGCATCGTCCCCCATCCCGACCAGTTTCAGACCGTCCTGCCCGCAGCTGCCGCACGCCAACCGCACGTGCCCGTCGGCCATCTCGTTCTCGCTCCCGTGGTGGAGCAGCGTCCGTTAGCCGAGTACGACTGGTTGTGTGGCGTCCGGGGCCTTGGCGAGACCGAGCGTCGCGGAGCAGGCGGAGCAGGCAGAAGGGAGGCGGTGTCATGACGAGCAAGGCGGGCAGGACGGAGCCACTGGCGCTGCCACTCGAGTCGGAAACCGTCGCCCTCAACAGCGCCTTGAAGCGGTTGGGCCTGACGACGCTCGCGACGACCACCGCTGATCTGCTGGAGACGGCACGCCAGCAGCAGTGGCCCTACGAGCGCTTCTTGCAGCAGGCGCTGGCTGTCGAGTTGCAGGGGCGCACCCAACGCGCCTACGAGCGGCGACTGCGGGCTGCGCACCTGCCCACGAGCGCAGTCAACATCTCCCTCGACAGCTTCGATTTTGCCTTCCAGCCGACGCTCTCCGAACGGCTCATCCGCGAGTTGGCGACGCTCGGCTTTCTCGAGACCGCGACGAACCTCGTCTTTCTGGGACCACCTGGAGTCGGCAAGACCCATCTCGCCCTGGCGTTACTGGCGCGCACGCTCGACGCTGGGCACTCCGCGCGCTTTACCACGCTGCGTCAACTCGCCGACGAGTTGGAGACGACCAGCTGGCGGCAGCAGCGCCGTCGCTATCTGACGCCGCGCCTGCTGGTTATTGACGAGGTGGGCTATCTGCGGCTGACGACGAGCCAGGCGCACCAATTGTTTGATCTGGTCACCGCCCGCTATGAGCAGGCTCCGACGATCCTCACCAGCAACCGCAGCTTCGCCGAGTGGGGGGCGCTGCTCGGCGATGAGGTCCTAGCGACGGCCCTGCTCGACCGGCTGCTGCATCATGCCGAGGTCATTACGATTGCCGGGCGCAGCTACCGCATGAAAGACCGGCAGTTGCCCGCAACGCCTGCCGTCACGCCGAGCGGAAGGGAGGCGAACTAACTCCCTCTCGATACGCCGTTGTACTAGCAGGTGGGTCAATTCCCGATCGTCACCCTGGGTCACGTCGCCGTCGGCATTGACACAGGCGGCTGGATGGGACGTGAGAACGCATTCACTCGCTCTTATGCTGGCAGGAACGCATGCGTCTCTGACGGCACATCTCCAGTCGAGTGCCGGCTTGGAGCGACAGTCAATCAGTGAAAACCACCGGCGTTGGTGGTGTGCGCGGCCATGACGGTGCGAAGAAATCGATCGGACGTAAGCGCCATGCGCTTGTCGACGCGGAAGGGCTCCGGCAGGCCGTCAATGTGCATGCCGCACACATCATGGACCGCGATGGCATCAAACCAGCACTGAACGAGCTGACCTGCCGCGCATGCAACTACTCTGGCTGGATGCTGGCTACAATGGACATGGCAAGGGCAAGGACTGGGCCGAGTGGACGACCACCGGGCGGGTCGAGACGGTCAAGGGCATTCATTGGCGCAAGAAGTATTATTGGGTTCCCAACGATATCCCACCCGATCACATCGACTGGAGTCTGTATGCGCCCAGCCCCCAGCTTCCACGTTATCCCACGGCGCTGGGTGGTCGAGCGGATCTTCGCCTGGCTGTCGCACAATCGTCGGCACAGCAAAGACTAAGAGCGGCTCTGCGCCACTTGCAAGGCGCGGATCTACCTGGCGATGATTCGTCTCATGGTGCGCGGGTTCGCGCGCTTCTGAGAGCGGTTTTCATATCAGTTCCGCCTGGGTCCTCGTCGTTTGTGGATCTGCTTGGGCCACCAATGGAACAGCGTGGTGGAGCGGATACGTTCGCGCTGTCGCTGGAGGACGGCACACCGAGCAAACTGGGCGTCTTCCAGGTCCTCGATGGTGGCGAAGTGCTGGTTGACGAGCGCCGCATTGGTGAGCGGCCAGAGATGCTCAGCGGGCTGTAATTCAGGCGAATACGGCGGCAGGAACAGCAGATGCACATGGTCAGGCACCCGCAGCCTCAGGCTGGTGTGCCACCCAGCGCGATCGAGCACGAGGACGATCTGCTTGCTGGGGCTGGCGCCGACCTGGCGCGCGAACTCGGCCAGTTCCACCTCAAAGAGCGGGATGGAGACACGCTCGTGGCCAGATGGAAGAACGTCCGACCCGAGGCGGGATGGACAAAGCCGACAAGATAGCGCCAGGCGAAGCGGTGCTGTACCGTGGCAACCGGACGCTGGCCAATCGGCGCCCAGACCCGGCGCAGCAGCGGCTTTAAGCCGATGCGATGTTCGTCGGTCGCCCAGAGTTCGACCTGGGCGTGGGAAACGCGGCGGCGACCGCCTGGACCAGCGGCCTCAGCTTTTTTTGAAGGCTGTCTTGCTGTTCGCGGATCCGCCAAGGCGTGCCGCGGCCGCGGCGACCTGCTGACTCTGCTTGAGCCGTTGCAGGTAGTCCCAGCCGCGCTGCGTGGCGACCGGACGACCGAGCGTCGCCGCCATCCAGTCGGCGACGTCACGTGCCCGCCAGTGTTTCGACCCGTCGGGAGCAGGCCCGACCAGCGCCTGGCGCAGCTCCTCCTGCTGCTCGGGCGACAGCATGCGCGGCGCGCGCCACGACGTCGTGCGCTGGCGGTTGACCATGCCCTCTGGCCCTTGGGCGTTGTAGCGCTTGGCGATCTGGCCGATCCAGCCACGGGTGTAGCCGGTATGTCCGCAATGGCGGTGGTCGTCTGGCCCCGGGCCAGGAGCCAGAGGATCTGCCACCAACTGCGTTCATGCGGCTCGTGCGCCGCACGGTACCGCTGTTCGAGTTCCGCGACGCTCAGATGCGTCGCTAAGTGAATGGATCTGCTCATACCCCCATTGTATGAGCGCCGTCAAGGAAACCGTATCAGACAGTTTCTGACTTGCAGGTCTGGCGAGCGGCACAGGAGAAACAAGCTGATAGCCATGCGCAGGTGGCGCTTTTGGCACCCACAACGCCAGCCAGCGCCACCAAACGTGAGGACAATCTGCCGAGAAGAGATCAAAGTTGAAGAGCTAATTGCCGCAGGTGAGCTTTCTTCAATCCATCAGATAGCCGGGCGTTAGTCTATCAAACTTCGCTCTTTCAACCAGTCGAGAATGACGTTGTCGACGGGAGAGCTCTTGTCTTTGTCTCTATGTTGAAACCAGACAATCTCCGCAATTTCCGAGTCTGGTGCAAGCTGACCGACATAGTCAGCGGTGTAGCATGTCATCCTTACAACCACTCCTTCCGCCTTACCATGGGCTTGCGCCTCGAATCGTCCCAAGAAGCGAATCGTTTCTGCAACCAAATCAACACTCAGTTCTTCCTTGATCTCTCGAATGAGAGCCTCCTGGTCAGTTTCGTCGCCCACTCGTTTGCCACCCGGTATGTAATACGTGTCCTTTCCCTTGGAACGCGTACTTAAGACGCGCCTATCTACAATATGAATCCAAGCCAGCTTGTCAATGAAGTTGGCCATCGATCTCCCTCTCTTTCTTCTCAATCTGCGCCAACCGTTCTTCGCAGATATCTTCCAGCTGTAGTGTTTGTAAAGCATGCAAAGCCTCCACTCCCGCGCGATACAAGCTTTGCAGTTCTTCTGCCTCTACACTAGCCCACCACGGCCTCCTTTCCGACCAGCTGTCATAGCTCAAGCCATAATCGAGTAAAGAACTCTTTGTGCCTAGCAACTGCTCCATACTAATCTCTTGTGCATGTGCACGCATCGCAAGCCAATACTTCCGGACATTATTTAAATAGGTATGGGGCTCGAAAGCGCGGGACCCTCCATCATAAATCGCACACCTTTCCAAATGACATACTGGATTCACCAACCCCTTACTCTCGAACTCTGGGGCAGAAGGGCTGTCCCGCCTGAAAAAATCGGTATGTGGTAAATGATTAAATGCCAGAAGACTACTGCCTTCGTACAAACTAAAGACCTGACCCAAGAAAACGATTGTGACACCTTTCAGTCCAGCCCATCCTTTCGCGGATGCAGCAGAAGGGCTGTATGTCGAGAGTGTACGTAGGGCCCTAGAAGTACCTACCGTTAAACGAAGAGCCACCGTGGAGACTTGTGCTCGTAGGTGTATCTTGCCAATGCACGATCCAACGCCGCAGTCAACGTGGTTCCAGTCGCACATATATCGCCTAGAAGCTGTTATGAACTTGACCTGGAGGTGGGATAGAATGCAGCATGAGTACTGCACGCAAAGGCTACCCCTCCGATGTGAGCGACGACGAATGGACCTTCGCCGCGCCCTACCTGAGTCTGCAGAGCGACCAGGCTCTGCAACGGAAATACGCGCTGCGCGAGGTCGACAACGCGCTGCGGTGGCTGGTCCGGACTGGCGCCCAGTGGCGCATGCTGCCCCGTGACTTTCCCGCGCTGGGAAGCGGTCTACCAGCAGACCCAACGCTGGCTGCGGGCGGGTTGCTTTGAGGCGATGGCCCATGACCTGCGCCTGCTGCTGCGCTTGGCGGCGGGACGTCACGGGCAACCGTCGGCGGTGATTCTGGATGCGCGCACGGTGCAGTCGACGCCCGAGAGCGGCGCCCATGCCGGCTACGACGGGCCACAAACGCCGCAACGGGGCCAAGGTGCATGTGGCGGTGGATACGTTGGGCCATCTGGTGGCGACAGGGGTGACCCCGGCCAGCGAGCAGGAGCGGGCGCAGGTGTCCGACCTGGCCGAGCAGGTGCAGATGGTGACCGGCGACACGGTGGAGCTGGCCTATGTGGATCAAGGCTACACCGGTACCGGGCCAGCCGCGGCCGCCGCCGCACACGGCATCCAGTTGGAGGTGGTCAAGTTGCCCGGTGCCCAGGGACCCCGGCAGGGATTTGTGTTGTTGCCAAAACGCTGGGTGGTCGAACGCAGTTTTGCTTGGTTGGCCCGGTTCCGGCGGCTCGCCCGTGACTATGAACGGTTGCCCCAGACCGTGGCTGGGCTCACTTTTCTGGCCTTTACCTGCTTGATGTTGTCTCAGTTGATCCATTGGCCCTTCAGTTCATAACACGCTCTAAGCATAGCACTGCATCATTCTGAATGCTCCACTTCTCGTAGTCTGACTCTGTGACAACGAAATTCTCTTCAGTGCTGGTGCGTTGGCTGGACAGAAATGAAACTTCTGGATGTCTGCGCGTGACCTTGGTTAGTATCTGATGAAGGTTATAGTTCAGACCACCGCGCAATATATACAGAACATCGATCGGGGCCTCGTCAGCAGCGGCGGCGAGGCGAACGCTGCTGTGGTACAGCACACTCCTCACGATTTTTCTCAAGAGCATTGGAGAAAGACGCTTGAAACTCACTTCCGCAAATCTCAGGGATGTCCAGTAGCGTTGATACCTCTCCGAGTGTCGCAATAAGTACCTCGAAAGGTGAAGTCGTTGACAGATCATACACGGACACATCTTTATCACGAACAACCGCTTGCAACCTTGTATCATTCATGATCGTCTCCCATGTTTGCAGCCGTACACCACGGTGCCTTCCATCGTGGTCTCACGCTACTTCTAAGGCCGCGATGCTCACATTAGTCGAATAGGGTTTGCGTGGAACGGGTGGTGTCGATGTAGTTGCTTTGGCGCCAGCGTATCATCCGCTTCACGTCGAGTTCATACCAGACTCGAATGCGTCCAGGTCCTGACGATTCTGCCAACAATACTCTCCTTCACGTCTTAATTGCGGGCACCAAGATACGGCGACCGGTAATACCCTCGAGATGACGGACAAATCTGTACCTTGACTCAACACCATCCACAGGCTTCTTAGCCACAGGGGGCGAGCCCGTGTTATGCGACGGCCACGCAGGTGAAACGGGTGAAGGCAGACAGTAGATGCTTTTTAAGCTCAGCCTCTGTGGAGGCAACACTTATATCTAGTTGAAATGCTCGACCGAGTGACTGCCAGTCTAGTTCAAAATATCGACTGGGTGTGCTCCCGGCGGACTCATATATCCCGTTGTCGAAAATCACCACAAGCAAATTGGACAGTGTTTCAGAGATGGGCGCTACCGTCGGTAGCCAATGCAATCCCATCAACTGTCCCCCGTCTGTATCGAACGCAACTACTGGAAACTTGTTACCTAAGCCCAGAGCAAGGCCACATGCAACACCAGCGACGTCCCCCATGCTGTCAAGGAAAAGTCCACGACTATTGAAGAGTCGCCATGCGATCTCCGAAGTTCTGCCTAGGGATACGACCAAGGAGGTGTCTGGCGATAACTTGTCCGCAATCACGTTCGCTGCGTCGAGCGTGTTCAAGTAGCCAACTCCTCCAAAAATCCAGGTTGGGCAATTAGGCTTACGCTTGATTGTCCCGCATCTAATGTAGCATAGGCTCTCTGCAGCAGTCCAGAGAAGTCCGCAATAGACTCGACGTATGCCCACCGGAATCGAAACATCTCCAGTAAAGGGCGCATTGTTTCGTGATGTGCCTGACCCCACCAGTTTCGTTCGCCGAAAGAACCGCGGTGCGATATAAGGTAGCAGGCAAACAGAGAATGCGAGAGGTTAAATCGAGCAATGGTCTCGCATGCGCTTCGCAAGCCGGAGTTCTCCATTACGACCAAGACTCGTTCGCCACAGAGCGTGAGACCGCTTGCAATGCTCACACACGAAGACTCGTGTGGCGCTTGGATGTATTTAATCGCTTCGCCTTCTTTCACTCGCATGCACAGCGGCGCAAGAAGCGAATCTGGCAATGCGACGATGTACTTGACGCCCGCTTGCACAAGCGAATTGTAGGCTACATCGATGGCCTTCACGGCGCGCAACTCGTTTCTTCGGTTGTGATGGGGGCAAGTCAGCACGCATCACGCAGTGCGTTTTAGCTGTTGTTATATTTGTGTCGCCTGTAGCATGGACTGTATCTCCAGCATGCGTTCGCTACCGGAAAGGCTGCCTGCTGAGTAAGTGGTTTGTGTCATGGTTGGAAATGCCAGTGGACCGCGGTAGCAGACACAGGTATGCCGAGCGACGCAGCGGACGTATGCTCCCTTTGCCTTGGCGATTTCGATCATGTTCTGACAGATCGACTTTACTAGGATTTCTTGTAGCTGGAATCTACGCGACTGGCAGTCAACTAGCCGAGGCAGCTTTCCCAGCCCTACAATGTAGGGGCCTGGTTCGTATACGACATCCAGCGTACCAAAAAACGGCAGAAAATGGTGTGCACACATTGACATGAATGGAATGTTACTACACGCGACAAGCCCGGTGTGGTCCTGTTCAGGCACCTCAAGAGCGACTTTGAGAAGCGTGCTTGGCGAACTTAGGTAGCCTTCAAGCAGTGATCGGTAGGCGCGGGAAATTCGCCCCGGGTTTTCATGCAGAACCGAATTCAGATCAGAGGCTACTGACGGGGTTTCTGGAAAGAGGCTGCAAATCCAATCGAAAACTTTGGTATCGTCATCCACGCTTGTACTCCTCGCTTGAAATCTCAGTTTTTCAACTCGACGACAACATTTACGTATCGCGAGGTGCCGAGATTTACAAGCCGATGGATAGGGCCATGGCGATGCATAACGGCGTCGCCAACTTTGTCCGCCTGCTCTTCGAAGGTCCCGTCATTGTATTCGGTCCTTACAACACCAGGCTCGATCACGATATATAGGTAGTCTAGCGTGTGTTGGTGCCATGAACTCGCCTCGCCTGGCTCAAGTTCAAGGTGCCAGACTTTCACGTGTTCATTCTCAAATAGGAATGTCGTGCCAACGTCGCCGAGCTCTTCTGCCAAGTATCCCTCCTTCTACATCAGGAAGTAGTGACAGTTCACACAACCGTTTCTACTCAACGAGAGAAGTTGCAAACCGGGAATCGGGCTATGCGGTGTGCCGTAAGTTGAGTTAGAAGTATTAATATGCCTAGCGAGGCGGTGATCCCGTTCTCACATCCGGAGTGTGTGATTCGGCAAGTCAAAGGTCGGCTGCTTAGCGAAGGCTCTTTGACTCGTCATCCAAAGAACGTTCACCCCCTTGGCGATTCGCTCAGCTATAATAGCACATACAGTGAGCTTGTACAACTCTTCACGAGACCCGAGACTAGCAGGTCAGGCGAACTTGGGATAGAGCCGGTGTCCTTTGAAGGCAGTCTGCAATGCGGATATAAAACTAATCTGATGTGCGAGTTTTGATATCAGTTCCGCCTCGGTCCTCGTCGTTTGTGGATCTGCTTGGGCCACCAATGGAACAGCGTGGTGGAGCGGATGCGCTCGCGTTGCCGCTGGAGGGCGGCACACCGAGCAAACTGAGCGCCTTCGAGGTCCTCGATGGTGGCGAAATGCTGGTTGACCAACGCCGCATTGGTCAGCGGCCAGAGGTGCTCAGCGGGCTGCAACTCGGGGGAGTAGACCCTCTATGTCAAGGCGGCTTGGCAGCAAGCTCATGCCGCCGATCGCGCATGAGCTTGCTGGGCGGCGAGGAAGATCGATGCATCGTAGCAGATCTGCTTGTGCCACAGCGCATAAATGATTCGGACCCAGAGATTCGCCAAGGCGCGCAGCGCCACGCTATGGCTTTTACCCTCGGCACGCTTGCGACGATAATAGGCCAGCGCCCAGGGCTCCTGTGCCGTGGACTGCCAGGCAAACTGGTAGAGCGTGTTGCGCAGGGATTTGACGCACGCCACGCGCCGACGCGCTCGGGCAAACTTGCCGCTCGCGTAGGGAATTGGCGCGGTTCCCGCGAGCGCTTGCACACTCGCGGCACTCCCGAAGCGTCCTCGGTCGTCACCCCATCCGGCGAGCAAGCGCGGCGCCAGGCGTTTGCCCGTTCCGGGCAGGCTGCGAAAGACCTGACTATCAGGATGGGTCAGAAACAGGCGGTCAATCTCCTGGTCGTAAGCGCTCAGCGCAGCAATGAGCGGGCTGAGTTGACTCACCAAGGCGAGCATCAGGCGGGCCTTCGTGCGTGTGGTGACGGGGTCCGCGTGAAGTTGCGGCGTCGCGTGGAGCTGGTCCCACAGGCGTTGGGCCGCTTTGGCCGGTCCCGGATAATGCGGTTGCGTCTGCAGGAAGACCCGCAACTCCGCTACCGAGGCTGCTTGGGCCGCTTCGAGCGTCGGATAGCTACGCAGGAAGGCCAGCGTCGTGGGTTGCTGCAGCATGGCAAACAGGGTCAGGGCCACGGGGTAATAGGCCTTGAGGCAGGAGGTGAGCTGATTCACCAGGCGCGTCTGGCTCTGGACCAAGCCATCTTGGTCACGGGTCAGTACTTTCAACTCGTGCACCAGCGGGCTATCGGGCGCCAGGCGACGCAGATCGGCGAGATCACTACGTCCCTTCTTGGCCAGCAGATACGCATCGAGGGCATCGGTTTTGGCTCCAGCCGGGGCACGCCGCCGCTCCAAGGTTTTCGGATTCACTGGATAGACTGGCACCCCAGCCTCTAACAGCGCAGTGATCAGCAAGCCGTGGTTGGTCTCAACGACACAGGCAATCTGCTCGAGATCCGGCACGCTCCCTGGGGCACTCAGGCGCGCTGCGAGGTCCAGCAGGAAGGCAATCAGTTCGTGCAATCCCTCTGCCGAGTGCGCCACGCGCAGTTTTGCCACTTGGTGACCGGTCTCGTCTACCACGGCGGCGTCATGATGATCATCTGCCCAATCGATGCCAACATACCACACGATTGCTTCCCTCCTCATGCGCACAACCTACCGACCATACCAATACAGTCCATGGGGATAAAGCTGGGGTCCTGAATGATCGTGGCCTTATACGCCGGTGCTCGCAGCACAACCCTCTATCGTCGGTGCCATCCAAGACGCGAAGAGCTGGGGAAGGACTATCTACTCGAAGCGGTCGCACCGCAAGGGCGGCAAAGCCTTTCCCCAGCATCCCCATGAGTATTTTCCGCCCCTCTCCTGAATGCGATGCTCCGAGAGGCGTGGTTAGACTTTACCGTATAAGGGCGGCAGGAAGTAGAGGTAGATGTGGTCCGGCACGCGCACGCGCAGACTGGTGTGCCATCCCGCGCAGTCCAAGACTAAGACGATCTTCATCCTCGGCCCAGCCCGCACCTGGCGTGCGAAGGCGGCGAGTTCCGCTTCAAAGAGGAGGATGCTTACCGAGGTCGCCAGATGAAAGACCGTTCTGCCCGAGGCTGGATGGACGAAACCGACGAGGTAGCGCCATGCATAGCGATGTTGGACAGGAGCCAGGGGACGCTGCCCGTCGACACACCAGACCTTGTGCAGAAGCGGTTTCAAGCCGATGCGGTGCTCGTCGACTGCCTACAACTCGACGATACTGTGCGGGAACGCCGTGGCAACTTCGCGGAGGAGTGGGCGCAGCCGCGCCTTGAAGGCGGCTTGCGCCATGGGATCTGCTTGGATATGACGGGGGCGTGGCTTGAGAAAACGCGCTCCGATCTGCCGTAAGGCGCGCCAGGCGGCCTGGCGACTGACGCTGCGTTCCAGACGAGCGCTCATCCATGCCGCCACTGTACGGCCACACCACTGGTCGCCTGCGGGATGGGGCTCGGCAAGGGCCGAGCGCAACGCGCTCCGTTGCTCCTGCGTCAGCAGCCCCTGACCACCTCGCACCTGTCGACGGCGGTCACGTATTCCGTCAGGTCCAGCAGCGTTGTAGCGGCGCGCAATCTGACCAATCCAGTAGGCTGAGTACCCTGTCACCTGCGCAATGGTGGTCGCCGTCAGCCCGCGCGCTAGCAACCAGAGGAACTGCCAGCGACTGCGCTCGACGGGATCACGAGCATGGCGATATCGGCTATAGAGTTCGTGTTCGGTCAAATACGGTTGGAGGTGGATACGTTTCGGCATGCCTCGGTTCTACAACAGTGCGATGCAACCCAGTATGATATAGCTAATTTGAAATGTTCTACTTGCAACATCTGCATCAAGGTTAGGGGCCAAGAGATTGCAACATGACTAGCGCCCATGTTTGAGCTGAGTTAGTAGCTCAAATTGCATGGTTGTCCGAATTAGGAGCAGAATCTCGTATTCAGAAGTAGGCCAGTGCGGCTCGTACTAACTCCTCTCGGTTGGTGGTCCATGTACGCCTACAGTAGGGAGCATTGACTCGTTACTATGCGCCCGATTCCGCAACTCTAGCATAAAGTACAGCGGAGATTCTCTCTTCTGAACATCTTGCTGCCATTTCCAAAGGTCTACAAGCCACGGCACAGCGACCAAAATTGGGGATATCAATCCCAAAATCGTCATGATTGCGTTCCGTCCCACAACTTTAGCCAAGGCAGATGGACGAGATCGCAATACTTCTTCCTCGAGTAATTTCATGTATTCCATTTCGATTCGCTTGGCGGCAGAATCAACATGATCGTGCACATTAAGTTCAAGTGGCCCCTGCGTTAGAGCGCGTTCCACAAATTCTCGAACCCCTCTGGAGTATTTGCGCAAGCGAATTACGTCGCTAACCGACAGGTTACTCATCCCCGCCGGAAATTTTGACGTGAGAAATCGTTGAAACGCCGGTTGCGCATAAGAGGCAAGATATTGATACTTTGATAATTGCGTTTCAAAGTTAGAAACTGATCGAGAAGATGCTACAATTTGGGGGGTTCGCAAGTGGTCGGCAACAGCCAGAGACCACAATTGGCTACTTAGATTAACAAATTCGGATACGCCTTCAAATTCCACGGTCTCTTCGTGACCTGCCGCAATAAAGCTCGGCAGCTTGCCGCTGTACTTATTAATGAGATCTACAACGCCATCATGCATTTGCTTGCTAAGATCAATATCTAACTCTATTATCGATGTTCGCGGCATCCGTGATACCAATGCCAGTGGGCGAGGCGAAGGCTGTCGCTGGAGAGGATACGACCACAACTTGATTAGGCCAGCTTCAACCAATGCCTCAAGTTTTACTTGAATTGACCTTGTACTGTCATCGTTGCTTCCTGCGGGCCAACTGGTTGCGCTTAGCCAAACACAGTCAGAAAAGCCTAGCAACATAGTTAGAAGTTTCTCTAATTCGATGAGGCCGATTTCACAACTATCCCAGTACAATGCGGCATACTCAGATGCTGTGCTCACTTGGACGATTCTCCCTCTATCTGTAGTAACCTACTTGCCTGGAGGTAGTGATAATCATACAAGTGATAACTGACACTATGATGCACGTAAGTTCCTACCTCTAACTTCAAGTCACGTGCCAGTCTCTCTTGGACACTAATGTAGGCTAACATGTCCGCTACTGCCCCCAACCAGGCATCGGTACTTCGAATCAGACAAGTGGCGTTTAGTTTTCCCTGATCTGACAAGAAACTGCAAAAGCACCGGACATGGGGGTTTATCAGACTTGATGTCCGTTTGAGGATTCCAAATAGATACGACCGCTTGGCGCGAGTGCGGATTGGCTCTTAGCCGCTTTTTAACTTCAGCAATCTGATTTAAGCGGCTTGCCCCCCAAGCATGTAGCCGGTCATAATTTGTTCTAACGGCACCAGACTTCTTATCCGTAAGTGACAACAGTAGTCGCTGCATATCGGGGAAATAATATAGGTCGGGAATCCGAGGTTCGAGCAGCGGTTCTTTGACCTCCAGTATCACATTCTCGACCTCATAACAAAGTTCCCCACCAGGACCAGGATAGGCCTGCAGTTCTCCGCTAGTAAAGAACAGCTCTAGGCTGGCCCGCCAAACATGAGAGACCGTGCTGTCGGTAATCAAGTGCGTCATTGCGATTCATCACCCCTGGCAGAGATGATCAGCGCCCACTGTAGATGTGTAGCGCGTCCGACGAAATGAACTTGGCAGTATTATACCACCTGTTGAACGCCTTACTTGGTTCTCTTGATACTTCAGAGGTCAGCGGTAGAATAGCCGCATGACTGATGTACGACTCACAGACGGCGACTGGAACAAGATTCGGGATATCTTGCGTGCCGACCTGCTTGACCATGTGTGCTGAGACGACCACACATGCCGCCGCTTTGTGGATGCCATAAATGGATGAGCCGCAGCGCAATGGCTGTTGCTCCCCGTGAGTATTGGCCGTAGAACAGCGTCTATAAGCGGCTTCTACACTGGTTCAGGTCTGCATGTGGGAATGGATGCTGGCGGCCGTAGCCAACCATCCCGACTTGGAACACGGGCAGATCGACAACACGATTGTGCGGCAGCATCCCAATGCCGCAGGCGCACACAGAAACAGTGCGAGGTCCCCCAAAAATGTGTCCACCTCATAGGTTAGAATGTTCACAAACCGAGAGGAGGGCGAGATGCGCAAGTCGACCTTCACTGAGGAACAGATCGCGTACGCCTTACGCCAGGTAGAATCAGGGACGCCGGTGGCGGATATCTGTCGCAAACTGGGGATGCTGGCGTGAGCGAGCAGACCTTTTACCGCTGGAAGCGCAAATTTGCGGGCATGGGCGTCGCCGAGTTCCGACGGTTGCGCCAACTCGAGGACGAGAACCGGCGGCTCAAGCAACTCGTCGCGGATCTGACCTTGGACCGGCATATGCTGCAGGAGGTCATCCGAAAAAAGCTCTGAAGCCGGCTCAGTGGAAGCCGCTGGTGGACTTCCTGCGAGTCGGCTTTGCGGTCAGTGAAGGAGTGTGGCGCGCGTGCCGGGTGATTGGCTACCAGCGCAAGACCTATCGCTACAAGAGCCGCGCCTAAGCCCAGCCAAAGATCAAACGGCGCTCCGCATGCGCCTGCGGGAACTGGCGAGTGCCCGCATACGATACGGCTATCGTCGGTTGCAGATCTGTGCATGTGCTCTTGCAGCGGGAAGGCTGGCACGTGAACCATAAGCGCGCCTATCGACTCTACCGCCTCGAAGGGCTCTTGGTGCGCGCCAAGGTCCGCAAGAAACGCGCGAGCGCCTTGCGGCCGCTGCTGCCAGCGGCCCAAGCGCCCAACGAGCAATGGAGCATGGACTTCATGAGCGACAGCCTCGCAACTGGGCAGCGCTTCCGGCTCTTAACGTTAGTGGATAACATGAGCCGTGAGAGTCCAGCCATCGAGGTCGATCGCTCACTCACCGGGCAACGCGTCGTGGCCGTCCTGGAGCGGATTGCCACGCAGCGAGGACTGCCCCAGATCCTCCAGGTGGACAATGGTCCTGAGTTCACCTCGCAGGCGTTGGACGACTGGGCGCACCGCCGCGGCGTCAAGTTGGCCTTCAGCCGTCTTGGCACCCCGACCGACAATCCCGTTCATCGAGGCATTCAACGGGCGCGTGCGCGAGGAGTGTCTGGACCAAGACGGTTCGTCTCGTTGGAAGAAGCCAGAAACTGCTTAGAAGAATGGAGGAGAGACTACAACACCGAACGACCGCCTACTTCCTTGGGCAACCAGACCCCAGCGGCTTTCACTGCTGGCTGGCATGAACAGCAAACAAACAGAGAAACTGGCTAACATAATCCGTGGACCCATTTCGGGGGGCATCCCAACATGTTCAGTCACGTTCGCATGGATTGGGGTCAAATTCGGGGTCAAAGAATCACTCGCAAATACTTCTCGTATTTGGCCCTTGATCGAGTGATAACTTGTCATACCGCGTCGACACATACCGTTGGAGAAAGGCGGATCTCGTTCGGGAACATGAGCATCGCCTGAGAGATGTGGACGTAGTCACTATGTTTCGCGACCGCGTAGGTTACGCCGCTGTTTCCCGGCAGCCAATATACGCGGCTCATGGCGTCGCGCATCTGTCTTGACTATCGCTCGCGTGCGTCGCTCCCGACTCGCCGCATGGCAGCGAACGCCGCTCCGATGGCATCACTGGCATCCTAGAAGATGGTTTCAAGGTACACCCTGACGTCCTCGGTTAATTCGGCATCATCAATGCTATCCAACCAGCGTGTGGTGCGCCGTTCGACTCTTTCCACTTGGTGTAAACGCTTCTGATACGATTTGACTACAAGCCATCTCATAAATAGGTGATACGCTGTATCCTCAAGGAGGATGCAGCGATGGACCTGACAGACGAGCAATGGACGATCCTGGAGCCGTTGATTGGTGAGATGCCCCGACGAGCCGACCACCGTGGGAGACCCTGGCGGAGCAGTCGGGAAGTACTCAATGGCATCCTGTGGATTCTGCGCACGGGCGCCCAGTGGGCCGACCTTCCCGACCGGTATCCGCCGTACCAGACCTGCCACCGGCGTTTCCAGCGCTGGGTCCGTGAGGGCACCTTCGAGCGCGTCCTGGAGGCGCTAGCGACGGATCTGAAAGTGCGCGGCAGGCTCGATCTTTCGGAATGCTTCATTGATGGCACCTTCGTGGTCGCCAAAAAAGGGGCGGATGTGTGGGAAAGACCAAGCGGGGCAAAGGTACGAAGCTCATGGCAATGGCAGACCGTTTTGGTCTTCCTCTCGCCATCTGTGCCGCCTCGGCTACGCCTCACGAGGTTACGCTCGTCGCCCCCACGCTCGACTCCCGCTTCATAGACGAGTTGCCGCGTGCGTTTGATTGGCGACCGTGCCTACGACGCCGATGGGCTCGACGCAGCGTTGGCGTACCTGGGCATCGAGATGATTGCGCCCTCACCGCCGCAACCGCACGCGGCCCAAGACCCAGGATGGCCGTCCGCTCCGGCGCTATCGCCGTCGGTGGAAAATCGAGCGGCTCTTCGCCTGGCTGGGCAACTTCCGCCGTCTGGTCGTCCGCTATGAGCGCTATGCGCTCAATTACCTGGGCTTCGTCCATCTCGGCTGCATCCTCATTTTGCTCCGGCAGGGTTTATGAGATGGCTTGTAATACTACAGTCGCACTTGCGTGATAGGATGGAGGAGACCAGCGTGAAGGACGCAGGAAGGAAGGTCTCCCATGCCCCAGCCCCAGCAGAAGACAGCCGCACCCAAAGCGAAAGCGCGGGCGCCTTTTCCCGCGGAAGCGGACTTGCATACGTGGGCGGCGGAATTGGATGTGGTCGGGGCCAAGCTCGCCCCGCGCTTTGAGCGTGCTGAGCCGCGCCAGCGGGTCTTGGCGTATCTGACCGGCTTGCTCAGCAACGCCGAACGCAAGAATAGCTGGCAACTGGCGGAGCTGGCGGGGGAGGCCAGCCCGGACGGGATGCAACGGCTCTTGAGCACGGCGCACTGGGATGCTGACGCGGTGCGCGACGACCTGGTGAACTATGTCGTGGAGCAACTGGCCGATCCGCAGGCCGTGCTCGTGCTCGATGAAACGGGCTTTGTCAAGAAGGGCTCCAAGTCGGTCGGCGTCGCCCCACAGTATTGCGGGGCGGTCGGCAAGATCGCCAACTGCCAGATTGGGGTGTTTCTGGCGTATGCGACTGCGGCGGGTCCCGTGCTGCTGGATCGCGAACTCTACCTGCCCAAGGCGTGGATAGACGACGCGGAGCGGCGCGAGGAGGCGGGTGTGCCCCCGCAGGTCGGCGCGCGTCCCAAACCGGCGCTGGGGCAGGCGCTGCTGGAGCGGGCGTTCGCCGCTGGGGTGCGGGCGGCGTGGGTCACGGCCGACAGCATCTATGGCGGCGTCTACGCGCTGCGCCACTTCCTCGAAGAGCGGGAGCAGCCCTTTGTGCTCGCGGTGCCGAGCACGCAGCGCGTTGGCCTCGCGGACAAAGCTGCGCAGGTGGTCGCCTCCTGGCCGGCTGAGGCGTGGCAGCGGTTGTCGGCGGGAGAAGGGAGTCAAGGGCCGCGCTGGTATGACTGGGGATGTATGAGCATGCCTTGGCGGGATGCGCCAGAGGGCATGGCCCACTTTCTGCTGGCGCGCCGCAGCCTCAGTCAGCCCGAGGAGCTCGCCTATTATTTCGTCTTTGGCCCCACCGCCGTAACGCTCGGCGCAGCTCGCGCTGGTGGCGGGCACCCGCTGGCAGGTGGAGCAGGCGTTTGAACTGGCCAAGGGAGAGGTTGGGCTGGACGAGTATGAGGTGCGTACCTGGACCGGGTGGTATCGCCATGTCACCTTGGCCATGTTTGCCCTCGCCTACCTCACCCTCGTGCGGCTCCATGCCCAGCGCGCGCAGGACATGCAGCGCACGCGCAAAAAGGGGCGTCCGCCGACCAAGACAGCGTCGTAATGGCGATGGACCTCTTGCCCCTCACCGTGCCAGAAGTGCGCCATCTGCTCTTCGCTCTGGTCTGGCAGCCGCCACCTATCGCCACGCAGATTCTGCGCTGGTCCGCCTGGCGTCGCCGTCACCAAGCGCAAGCCAAACGCGCCCATATCCGCCGTCGTCAACGCCTCACGCAAGTGCGACTGTAGTACTACTTTTACAGTTGCAGTTAGTAGCGTGATGTGTCTCCATGACCAGAAAGCCGAAAGGAGACCGGTCATGGAACAGCAGGGGAGTGGACAGGAGCTCACCGAGGCGGAGGTCGCCTCGTGGACAACGGGATGGGACGAGATCCAGGCGCGTATCGGGCCACGCTTCGCACGCTCAGAACAGCGCCAACGGGTACACCGCTATGTGCAGGGGCTACTCAGCCCAGTCGAGCGCAAGAACGGCTGGCAGTTGGCCGAGCATGCCGGCGAGACGCGCCCCTACGGCATGCAGCGCTTGTTGGCGGGGGCGCAATGGGACGCGGATGCGGTGCGTGACGACCTGCGCGCCTACGTTGTGGAGCACCTGGGCGATCCGCGAGCGGTGCTGGTCATTGATGAGACGGGCTTTCTCAAACAGGGGACGAAGTCGGTGGGGGTCAAGCGGCAATACAGTGGGACGGCGGGGCGCATCGAGAACTGCCAGATCGGCGTGTTCCTGACCTACGCGGCACATGAGGGGCATGTGCTGCTCGACCGGGAACTGTATTTACCCAAAGAGTGGGCTGACGACACAGCGCGTCGCCGTGCGGCGGGTGTGCCTGAGGAGGTGGCGTTCGCTACCAAGCCCCAGCTTGCCCGGCGGATGGTGGAGCGGGCGCTCACGGCAGGCGTTCCAGCGGCGTGGGTGACCGGGGACAGCATCTACGGCGGTGACCGGCGCTTGCGGGTCTGGCTCGAGCAGCAGGAGCAGCCCTTTGTCCTGGCGGTCAAGAGTGATGAGCCCGTGTGGGCAGTCCTGGACGGGCGCTGGGGACAGCCGCGTGTTGACGTCCTCGCCGCCCGCATCCCAGCCGACGAGTGGCAGCGCCTCTCGGCGGGGCAAGGCACGAAGGGGCCGCGCTGGTACGACTGGGCGCGGGTGCGGTTGGCGCGGCTCCAACTGACGGCCGAGGAGCAGCGCTGGGAGCACTGGTTGCTGGTGCGCCGCAGTCGCAGCGATCCGACTGAGCGGGCGTACTTCGTCGTGTTTGCGCCCACCGGGACCACGCTGCGCACGCTGGCACGGGTGGCGGGAGAACGCTGGCGTATTGAGCAGAGTTTCGAAGTGGCCAAGGGCGAGGTGGGGCTCGACCACTACGAAGTGCGGCGCTGGGACGGCTGGTATCGCCACATGACCCTGGCGATGTTTGCCTTGGCCTACCTGGCGGTTCTGCGCGCCCACCTGCAGGCCCAGCAGACGCCCGCGCCTCTTCATCGCCATGGCCCCACGACTAGCCCGACTAGCAAACGGCAGTTCGCAAAGGGGGGCCCTACCAGCAGCCGATCGATTTGAGTCTCGAGCTCTTACCACTGACCGTGCCAGAGATTCGGCATGTGCTCTGGGCCCTGAGGCAGGTGATCTCAGCGGAGGCGGCCACTCGGATCCTGGCCTGGTCCGCCTGGCGACGACGCCACCAGGCGCGTGCCGCCGCTGTCACTACCAGCGGCATGGCGCTAAGGCCTGACCTAACCTAACTGCAACTGTAAAACTAGAGCGGACAGGCGAGTGGCATCACCCAGCTTCATCAGCGGTTCCTTCCCGTCGCACAAGCAAGCTCGCTTGTGTAATGCATCACTGAGGCATTGTCATCTCCTTGTGGCCAAACTCAGCAATAACATGCCCCAGTGGTACTAGGCCGGACGACCTGGCACTCGCCAGCTGGAGTCGAGCTCAAAACATGCACCATTATCACCACTACTCCCACTGAAGTCCTTGAGCCTATCCATAACCGGATGCCAGTCATCCTGCTGCCCGAAGATGAGGATGAGGGGCTCAATCCGGATCTGACGGAGCCACAAGACATTCTGCCGGTCCTCAGCTCCTATCCTGCTGACTTGCTTGAAGCGGCACCGGCTGCGTAGTGTGTAAGTGGTAGCGCCGCACCTTGGTCTACACACTCCATACTGCACTCAGCGCTGAGATATGCCATAGTGTGGGCATGAGGAGATACCCAAGTTATCCTAAGTATCAGAATCGCTATCAACGTCGGCGCGCTCGTCGATTGGCACGACGCAGCGGGCGACAGCCACAATCGCGCCAGAACGCCAGTGCGCGTGGAGCGCTCTGGCTCCGCGTGCTCGCGCGGTTCATGCGCGTACTGCGGTAGCACGTATGTCAAATCAACGGCATGAGCAGTGCATCAAAACCAGCCAAGCTATCCGACTCAGTATCGCTTGGCCTCGCGCAGTGCCCGATAGAGAAGGGGCCAAAGGCTAGTGCGGCACAATCGACGCCAATGATAATACACCGTCTGCCAATGCGGAAATTGCTGGGCGGGTCACGCCATTGGACAGTCAGTGCGCAAATAAAAGAGCGCCTACGGGTTGATCCTGTGTGGCAAGACTGGGACCTGGTGTTCTGCAATCAGATGGGTGGCCCCCCATTCACCGCAACCAGTATCGCAGTTTCAAAGCACTTCTGAAGCAGGGCGCGCTCTCCCTGACATTCGCTTTCATGACTTACGCCATACTGCGGCAACGTTGCTGTCGGCACGAGTCAACCCCAAAGTCGTTCGCGAGATGCTTTGACATCCCACAGTGGTCATAACGTTGGACATCTACTCGCATGCCCAACCCGATATGCAACAGGAAGCGGCATCAGCGATGGGTAACCTGCTCTCCAGCTAATCTGGCAACCCCGACATTCCATCAAGTGCTGTCAAAATTGCTGTCATTGTGTCGTTACGATATGTGGGCAAAACAATAGCCCACCATGTAAAATGCAAGCCGAACTGTTTCGGGAAGAGTCGGACAAGTGGGACAGGAATCGAACCTGCAACCTGCGGTTTTGGAGAGCCATAGCTGTGCCTCTGTTTCTGATTCTATCGAGTTCCACAGACGTAAGCATTCAACAGAGATGGGGTTGACTGCAAAAATGGTGGGCATGATTAGTGGGCAAGTGCAGAGCGTGGGTTTCCGTAAGCCCGACTCAGCCATCTGTTTTAAATCAGTGCTGAATTCATGCGGGGCATTTTTCACAGGGGTACACGCTGAGCAAAATCTGGGGGTCAATGAAGCGCTCTTGGAGACAAAGATCATCTCTGTCATGCGCCACTTGATATGCTTGCGAACTCGTATTAACAGAGGTGCAGTTGCCCACGCCAGTTCCGTAAGATGCTGGTGGGCTACACTGTACAGTGGATACACCAACGCAACATCGTCTAATTCACGTCACGTGTATTTACACGCTCTAGCGAGTCACGTTCCGCTTTAAGGTCAGAGAAGGTCGAGCTCACAAAGACGCGGAAGGTGCGAGTAACATACGCCATAGTAGTGTTTTCCTCCAGATCTTGCTGGGTTCAGGATGTTCGACTGGAGCCACGCGATCACGAACACGGTCATCAAGCGTGCCGCCGTCGCCAAGGGGGTAAGGCGGCGATGATAAATTCTGAGTCGTTTCAATGTCAGTCACAGCGATATGTCTGGGGGCCAGCTATTCCGGCTAAATCTCATCTGCCAGGCTGCTCTACAATCCTTCAGAGGTCGCCAGCCTCCTAGGGCGTATCTTGCCCTCGGCTGCTTGAGGAGCAATATATCATCTCCAGAAGTCGCAAGATCCCTCACCAGCCGAATTTGCGGCGCTCACAGGCTCCGAGAGGGTTAGTCCAGATCGCTGCTGGATAGCGGCCGCAGGCCAGTGAGGCGCCCAGACAAGCCGTCATCCGGCATTATTCTCTGCGGATTGCCTATCGTTGCTGAAAAGGGTCACCACATTGAAAGCTCAGCGATCACTTGCTCCTCGCGCCACATCCCTTGGACTGCCTATCGGGCAAAGAACCGTTGAGTAAATGTAGCGATGAACGTCACCTCGATCACCAGCCCAATTACGGCTTCTGCAGCCGCCAAGCGTGCCAAGGTGTCGCCCAGAGTGACATTTGACGGAAAGAATCCCCTACCATGGAAGCTGCTGATGCTGAGCACCAACGCCTCATCCCAACTGAGGTGAGGCATGACGAACTGCGCATTGAGCAGATAGAGGGCAGTGAAACCGAGGATGATGAAGAGATAGGCGCCAAGGCTGCGCAGTGGTTTGTAGCCATACCCCGCAATCAGGTCCAGCAACGACGAACCCAGGTAGCGCAGCCACTGGCCCTGGCGGAGAAGGACCTGGCGCTGAACGACACTCGCTCGGTATGCGTATCGATCGGCATCCTCATTGACGCCTTGCCCACGCAAGGTGATCGCCATTTGGCGATAGGCGCGCACAGCGGTCTGATAGTCTTCGAGACGCCTTGCTGGATCCTTCGGCTGTCCATTCGAGGCCAGAGGGTAAAGCGCCTCGGTCTCATCCCCAAGAATGGCGATCTGCCGCCAACTCGTCCTAGTAAGATTGGCGTCATTCCACCGCACATCGGCAAGTCTGATCCCACCGAATTCTCGGTCACCAAGCGAACTATTGTACAGGCTTGCGGCATCATCAAGAACGCCAGATCCAGATCGGGCCGCAAGGTCAGGCGCTTCGCCTTGCGGCGACGAAACCAGAGCCCCTTGGGCTCAGCGCCAAATGTCTTGCCACCTAACGATGACTCAAAAAGGATAGCGCCCTTGAGATAGGCTTGGACGAGCTCGCTTCCCTCGAGATGCGCCTTATGCAGATACGCACGTTCCAAATGCGCGCTGCGCAGGTGCGCTCCTTCAAGAAATGTTGCGGTCATTGTCGCATCTTCGCAATGCACCGCTGCGGCTTCACGCTGTTTCGACGTGACGGTACGCCATTCAGAGCGGGTGACGCCTCCACGCATGCAGGTCAATGGCAGTCCACTCAGATCAAGCCCTTGGAGATCAGCACCGCGCAGGTCCAGTCCTTCCCGTCCGTGCTCTTGCTCATTATTCAGATCTACCGGCCCGACAATGCCGTTGCTCTCACGAGTGACAAGCAACCATTCGATGTCGGCTCGCGTCAGTTTAGGCTCAATGTCCTTAAAAGGGTAGCTGCCTTGCTCCAAATTTGGCTGCACAGTTCGGCGTCGGTTATCCAAAAATCGCTGGCGTCCGTGATCAATCTCTGGTTCAGTTCGCCAAGCACCCCAAGTCTTAAACCATGCTGGCGATTGAACGCTTGCCCAGCGCTTTTTCGTGCTCTCACGGTCATCAGTGGTGGGGTGCGGGGGTAGGCCGTTTGACTCACATTGTGCCCATCTTCTATGCCCTTCCCTTTCAAACACATTTCAGAATACTTACATGGTCAATAAGGAGCGATTGGTAGTGGGTGATCGACCCATAGGGATGGTATGTGGGGAAAAGCGCTCCAATAGGCACGCCTAGCACACTACAGTGAAGGGCATGGCCCGCAGAATTTAATCTGTTAGTAATCTATCCAATTTGCGAAAGGACCAAGACGCTCTGGAAAAGTCGTACGCAAAGGAAGGCCAATTCAATTGCCTTCTAATGAGGCGAGTGCTGTCCAGCATGTAACAGAGAGGCGAGCGATGAGTCAAACTCAAGTACGGCGCATCTTCGTTCAGCGAGACGCTGATGAGATAGGACGTCTACACGGTAGCGCTGCGGAGTTCAGCCAGCACTACCCTAAACACCACGAATGGCTCAAGATGGCCATTGCGGAAATTGTGACTGGCAAACGGTTTGCATTCGGTCTGTACAAAACCACCTTCGACATAGATGGGGACCCGACGATATCCCTTGCTGGATCGATCATACTTAAGAAGGAAACCTACACCAACGTCGTCCAACTGAAGAATCTCTACGTTAAACCCGAGGTATAGACGGCAAAAGTTAGGTACAGACCTGTTTCAAACGGTAGAACAGTTTTGCTTGCGAAGTGGCTTCGCTACTATCGAGACAGAAGTGCCCACTCAGGAATACGGAACAGTAAATTTCCTCAATGTCATGGGATTTCATGTTCGGAGTATGCTTGAGTCGCCCTACCGCGTGGGTGAGCACCTTTACCGAATGTACAAGCAACTGCCGCCTCGGTATGCGGGCGATCCTTTCGACTTGTTTAGAATCAGCTGCTGGCTTTTCGAGAACCTCTATGGGTTCCGAATTGTCTCCTCAGATGAGCCCCATGTCGATTTTGTGTCCGATTTTCGATTCGCCTCTCAAACACTCGCAGGCGCTTATGATACGCAGATTGAGGGACATGCCTATGTAGTCGACTCCCCAGGTCCGATCACGCTTGAGAAGGCGACTGCGATACACAAGGAGAATAAGAAGCACCTGCTTGCAATCATAGCCCGCGACTTCACACCGGAGGCGGAGAAATTCTGCCAAAGGCATCGAATACTTGGCATAAGCGCCACAACCATTGCGACACAGTTCCGAACCGTGTTCACCGTGGACCTGCTTTCGTTCGCAAAGGAGCACATCCATGGAACGATGATCCCTCTTAATTCAAAGTATGCTGATCAACTTACCGAGTTATCGCCTGCTCCTACCTTTTTTAAGCGAGGACCTACTGGAAAGTATCTGAAAGAAGGGGATCTTGTTCTATTCTTTGTGGAAGAGTCACCCTATTTCCCAAGTGGCGGCATTCATGCGTACGGTGAGGTTGCGACTTGTGAGATTGACACGCCGCAAAAGATCTGGAATCGCTATTCCGGAAAAGCGCCAATGTTTCCCGAGGATGAATATTTCGCTTGGAGCGCTGATAAGACGGAAGTTATTGCGCTGACCCTTTCAAGATTAGTGCGCATCAAGCCTATGCGCTGGGGAAAGCTAACAACTGCCCCATTTGTCGCTGACCGCATTGGACACTTCTATTTGAGCAGAGAAGAGATAGACCGGTTTCTGAAGAATGTGAAAAGAGAGGAACCTCTAACCAATCTCGACAAGTCGCAGTCACCCAGAGTATTCCTAAGCTCTACAATTACGGACTTGCGTGGCGACCGTGAATACGCAATTCGTGTCCTCAAGGACGATCTCAACTATAATGTTTTTGCCTCGAGGGGGCCGGCGCTAGACTATCTGCACGTCCCACAATCTTGGAGGAACTGGACAGATCACACGTTTACGTGTGCTTGGTCGGCGAAAGGTACGGGACTGAAATTGAGGTGGATGGCAAGAACATCTCACCAACGCACGACGAGTTCCTCTACGCCCGTAAGTTTGGTAAGCCTATATTGGTATACGTAAAGAAGGTTCAAAAGCGGGAGCAGAAAGCAAAGGACTTCTTGGGAGAGATCGGCGAGTACCAGGCAGGGCACATGTATCAGGAGTATGCTAGCCTTGCGGAGCTAGGGCAGCATTTGAGCCTAGATATTGCGCGAATTTTTCACGATAAGCTGTCTTCATCCGATAGTTAGGCTGCAGTGACCTGTTCGCTCTGATTCGCGGCAGGTGACTTAGCGTGGGAGTTCCAGTGCATGGATCTTATGAACTCATGACAATTCCGTTCTTCAGTTAAACGCCTCTCCCTACGCTTTGCAGACGGCCATTGAAGCAGGAGGCTGTAATTTTAGCCCAGATACCGGTCGCTCGGCATGACCTGCTTTCCGCATCTTGGCACATAGCGTGATACATGGGGGTAAAGGTCAATACGAGGCTGCTCGCGGCGCGGCTCAACCCCAAGGTGGTCAGCGAGATGCTGGGGCACAGCACGATCGCGATCTCGCTGGATATCTACGCTCACGTGCTGCCCGACATGCAGCAGGATGCGGCGACGACGATGCAGCAACTGCTGTTCGAGTAGGCAGTAGCAACTGTCGTCAAGACTGACACTGGTGGCGAAGTCAATTGAGGGTCCCCAAACCCAGAAAACTGGTCGGTCATGGCGACAAAAAGTACGAGTTCGTGCATGGTCATTGTCACTTCGCCACCAGTGTCAAGACTGTCGTCAAACTGCTTTTGGGGGCGCATATCGCATTGCGGTAGATATGAAGAAAGCCCGATACTATCGGGCTTTGGAAGGGGCAGGTGGGACAGGAATCGAACCTGCAACCTGCGGTTTTGGAGATCGCATTCGTCCGTCCATTGACGTTCATACCCGTCTACAAATCCCCTTGAAATCGGGCATTTTGCCATACTTCTGCTCGGTACAGTGCTCCATCCCCCAAAAGTGCGTCCACCTCATACGGTTTCCTTGACGGCGCTCATACAATGGGGGTATGAGCAGACACATTCACGTAGCGACACATCTGAGCGTCGCGGAACTCGAGCAGCGGTACCGTGCGGCGCATGAGCCGCATGAACGCAGTTGGTGGCAGATCCTCTGGCTCCTGGCCGGGCAGACGGCCACCGCCATCGCGCGACAGCACCGGCTACAACCGGGCTGGATCGGGCAGATCGCCAAGCGCTACAACGCCGAAGGGCCAGCGGGCATGGTCAACCGGCAGCGCACGACCTCGTGGCGTGCGCCGCGCATGCTTTCGGCCGAGCAACAGGAGGAGCTGCGGCAGGCGCTGGCGGGCCTGCGCCCGACGGGGCGAAACACTGGCGTGCCGTGCGGTGGCGGATTGGATGGCGGCGACGCTCGGTCGTCCGGTGCCACGCAGCGCGGCTGGGACTACCTGCAGCGGCTCAAGCAGAGTCAGCAGGCCCCGCGGCCACGGCATGCCCTGGCGGACGCCGAGCAGCAAGAAGACCTTCAAAAAAAGTTCAGGCCGCTGCGTGCAAGCGGTCGCCGCCGCGTTTCCCACTGCCCAGGTCGAACTCTGGGCGACCGATGAACATCGGATCGGCTTAAAGCCGCTGCTGCGTCGGGTCTGGGCGCCGATTGGCCAGCGTCCCGTCGCCACGGTACAGCACCGCTTCGCCTGGCGTTATCTCGTCGGCTTTGTCCATCCCGCCTCGGGTCGCACCGTCTTCCATCTGGCCACGACGGTGAGTATCCCGGTCTTTGAAGTCGAGCTCGCCGAATTCGCGCGCTAGGTCGGAGCCAGCCCAAAGAAGCAGATCGTCCTTGTGCTCGATCGGGCAGGGTGGCACACCAGTGTCAAGTTGCGGGTTCCAGAGCACGTGCATCTGCTGTTCTTACCACCC
>CAVQGK010000018.1:0-666111 GCA_963712005.1 uncultured Chloroflexia bacterium
CGTAGCAGTCGCCCGCGGCGGTGGGATAGTAGCGGTGGGAACGGGAGACTTCAGCCCGCGAATCGAGGGAATCACGCCGACAGCGCCTAACCCGCAGATGAACGCCAGCGCCAGCAGCAACACCACGCCAATAAAGACGGGTACCGGAACGGTCTGTACTCGCTGCTGCGGAGGCAGTGGCAGTCGGGCGGCTGCATGATGGCGCTCTTTCCATTCGCGGCGTTGGCATAGTGACGTGCCGATACTCTACGTCTGATTGGCTGATGCGTCAACTTGGTGGCTACTCGCTGCCAATGGCGATGTGACACTAACTAGTGATTTTGAGCATCACCCGAAGACGACGGACATTTGATGGCACCCAGAAAAAGATTGAACGCGAGGGGCGACTCTGACCGTAACGCGGTGAGGATTGAACGTGTCGCCTACCAGGCGGCAGCGACGCAGGAAGCCATACGCAATACCATGCTCTCGATTCGGGATCTCAAAGCCGACCACGACAAGGTGACACGCGCCCGCTTACCTGCTGCGCGGGCAGCGGCGGGCAAGGTCTACTTTGTCGAAGTCGGCTGGAATGAGGCGTTCCTTGACGATCTCCTGGACGATCTCCTGGAGTTCCCCAACGGTCGACATGATGACCAGGTGGACGCCCTCTCGGGAGCGACGGCAATTGCGTAGACCTAGTTCCCGGCGAGCTTCTACTTCTGGGACAGTGACTAACCGTTTACGAGGGCTGGAGCCATCCATTCGGAATCATAGAGATTGTTGGTCCCGGTGTCTGTTTGGACCATATTGTTCCAGACAAACTTAGACGCGGTTGCCCGCATCAACGTCGCCGACGCGTAAGGCCCGGTCGATGTATGCCCATAGGGGTCTACAAGAGGACCCTGGATGGTGATGTCTACCTCTTGCACCCACGTTGCATGTGGCGACGTGTAGAAACCCTGGAAGCACGCCACAAGACATTCGTCTTGATACTTTTCCCGTGTCCAGGATGCAGAGATCTGGTCACCTAGCGTTGTTTCGGATGAGGACGACTCCGGTAGTTGGGGTTGTCGTCACCTTCATACTTCCACTGCCGTCAATCGAACAGCTATTCACGTTGGCAAGATTCTGTGCCGTCGCTATTTTTCCGGCGTTCGGGTCAACGGTCGGTTTCGGTTTCGGAGTAGCGGTCGGTTTGAAGATCGTAGGTGTTGCAGGCGCATAGAGTTCCTGAGTGTGCGGCTGCTGATGCGAGGCCGTCTGCCGAGGCGTAGAGGTTGATGCGGTCGCGTTGCCGAGGTTGTTGCTGACGGCGGCGCATAGTCCCGCAGGTGCCACAGACAAGAACGACGACGACAAGCACTCCAGCAACCAATGCTGGAATACCCCACTTCTTGCTCTTGATGCGCTGGAAGAGGTTAGGAGCCGGAACGGGAACTGGAACCGGAGTCGGTAAGGGGTCGACGCTGGGGATGTCGTCCATGAGGGGTTCCTTTCTTGAAGAACCGGGAGAAGAACAGCCTCTAAGTGGTCTATCCGGCAAGTTCATGGTAGAGTGAAGCATCTCGGTTGAGGAGGTGTTTCATGGGCAAGCGGTTGGACCTGGCACAGGTGCGTGACTTGACGGAAGAGGAGCGGCAGCAGGTCAAACGACTGGCGCACTCCCGTACCGCACCTGCACGGGCTGTGGAGCGGGCGCGTGTGGTGCAGGCAGCGCTGGCGGGCGAGCAGGTCGAGGCGATTGCTGCGCACCTCGGCTTGGCACGCAACACCGTCTATCTGTGGCTGCATCGCTTTGAGGCGAAGGGGCTGGCCGGACTCGAGGATGCGCCGCGTGGTGGCCGTCCGCCCACCTACAGTCGGGAACAGGTAGGGGAAATCGTGGCGACGGCGCTGACCGATCCGCAGACCTTAGGCTTGCCGTTTGCGTCCTGGACGCTCGACCGGTTGGTGGCGTGCCTGAGGGAGTGCAAGGGGATTGCCATGAAGCGCAGCCGAGTCAACGAGGTCTTGCTGACCGAAGGCTTGCGCTGGCGTCAGCAGGAGACGTGGTTTGGTGAGCGGGTCGATCCCAACTTCGCGGCCAAAAGAGTTCATATCAGGTTGTCAACCAACCGTCACCGGTGACGGTTGGTTGAGTCAGGTAGGATCGTAGGTTTGGCCCGTGCGCAGCAGGTGGTAGATGACCCGCAGCAGCGCCCGGGACAGGATGGTAAGGGCCTCCTTCTTGCTTCTGCCGCGCTCGAGGAAGTGGTGGTAGCGCCTGCGCCACTCGGGTGCACACCGGGCGGCCACCAGGGCTGCCAGATAGAGGGCATGGCGCAAGGCACCGGGGCCGCGTTTGGAGAGATGCTTCTGCCCGACAAATGCCCCACTCTGGCAGGTGCGTGGGTCCAGGCCTGCGTAGGCTACCACCGCGTCGACCCGACTGAACCGCAGGACGTCGCCCAACTCCGCGCGGATGGTGGCCGCCCCCTGCGGGCCAATGCCGGGGATGCCCTGCAGGCGCCGGGCATCCGCATCGTCGCGCAGCACCTCTTGAATGGCCGCCTCCAGCTCGGCGATCTGGGTGTGCAGATGGCGCACCTGCCCAACGAAGGTGCGCACCACCAGGCTGCGGGCGGCAACCGCCCGCGAACTGGCGGCTGAGCGTCGCGCCGCCTGCTGCAGGAGCGCAACCTCTGCCTCACCCCACCGCCCGTTGCTCGCCTGTTGGGCGACAAGCAGCACGGCGTCGGTGGGGGCAGGGGCGAGCACTGCGGCGCTAGGGTAGGCCTCCAGCAGGTGTAAGGCCGCCGGCGCGCCCAGATCCGCCTCGCCCGGCAACTGCCGCAGGAGCGGCACAAACTCGGGGAACAGGACCACCAGTTCGTCGTGCAACCGCTGGCGGGCCGCGGCCCGTGTCTGAACCAGGTCACGCCGGGCACGCGTGAGTGCCCGCAAGGACTGGACGGTCTCGGAGGGGAGGGTGCTGGGCCGGGCGAGTCCAGCCAGCAGGCCGCGCGCCAGGGTGTGGGCGTCGATCCCATCGGTCTTGGCGCGCAAGCCCAGGCTGCTGGCCCAGGAGGCGGTCTGCCGCGGGTTGAGCAGCAGGACGTGGTAGCCCGCCTGGGTCAGGAAGTCGTAGAGCGGCTCCCACAGCGTTCCCGTGGCCTCCATCCCAATCACCGTAGCCGCTGGTTCCGCCCAGCTCTGCAACCACTCCTGCACGCGCGCGTAGCCCTCGACGCTCGCCTCGATCTTGCTCGGCTTGAGCCGGATCGCTCCGCCTGGGGCTTCGAGCGCACAGACGACATGGGTTTGCTTCGCGACGTCAATGCCGACGACACAGCGCGTCTCCCCTGATCCCATGGCCCTTCCTCCGCGTGTTTGCACGTAGCAAGGCACTGGCCTCTCGGCCGCGGTCCCCTTGTCTATAGGCGCTTACTCCTCGCACCGCGCGCGGGGGGTGGCGCAGTAGTTCAACCATCGACCGTACGGATTCGAGAGGCAGGCGCGGTCGGCTTTTTAGGTCGGTCGTCACCGCCGACGGGGGGCCGAAGACCGTCACCTGCTACGTCCCATGTTACATACCACGTTGGTACCAATATACAAGGGGGCGATAGAAGCGCTCTACGTACAGCCGCCGGAGGGGAGTGCTGTCGTGTGTCTGGATGAGATGGGGCCAGAGGCGGCCAAGAGCTGGCCCGGCCAGCGCGCCGTGGTGACGGCTCCGCGTCAGGAACCGTCACGCCGCCCAGCGGGCCGCGCCCGACAAGAGATCGACTACGGCCGCCGCGAGAGCGGCTACGTGTTTGGCGCCTTCTGTCCGGCAACGGGTGACGCCTTCACGGCTCCCTATGCGGGGCGCACGATTGCGAACTGGGTGGACTTCCTGGAACGGGTAGATGGCTGGCTGCCCGCCACGGTGGGGCGGGTCTACGCCGTGCTGGACAACCTGAGTACCCACCGGGCCGTGGATGTGCTGCTCTTCCAACTGACCCATCCTCGTTGGGAGTTTGTCTTTCAACCAACCTATGCGGCGTATCTCAACTTGATCGAACCCTGGTGGAAAATCCTGCGCTACTGGCCCTCAAGGGGCGTCGTTTCGAGAGTTGGGCCGAGATCTGCCGGGCCGTGGAGGCGGCCACCACCTGATGGCAGGCGCACAAACATCCCTTTCTCTCGGGGCCAGCCGCGACGCCATCGCCCACGCCGCGCTCCAGGAATCGCTCGCTTACCGGCAGTTGCGTGAACTTGCCAGATAGACCACTAAGTAAGGGGGCTGCATCAATAGTAACACTAATTCTGGTTGTTTTCCAGAGCATCGTCTTGTGATATTTTTGTCCACGAGCCCAGAGACAGACTCGGTAGCCGCGGATGCTGAAGCCTGCGGCTTCAGCATCCTCCATGGAGCAGTTGTGAGAAATACCGGTTACCTGTGGGCGCTCACGCCAGAAAAGCAAATGGGGACTGTCAGCTCCCTCGAAGAAGCTGTTTTCTGTACCCAGGTTCCCAAACAATAATCTGGGCTCGGTCCCAGCGGAACCTGAAGTAAAACGGGTACTCAACGCTGTTGACGACGATGACCCCTTCGGCCTGGTAGGGACAAGCCCCACCCTGATTGTCGATGCGAATGATGAGCAGGCTTGTCATGTTGGACCTCCTACTTCCGGTAATGAGCCGGAAGTAGAGCTGGCCCACAACGACCGCCAACACGACAGCACCATGTGAGGGTGCTGGATAACCTCTGATTGCCAGTCCTATACCCATTCCAGCTGCTGTATTCTACCGGGCAAAGAATCGCCCTAACCTTGCGCTGTACAACTCATGTGATAAACTATCAAGGTGAAATTGCATACCATTCCGGCGTGGCCAAGCGGTAAGGCAGTGGACTTTGGATCCACGATCCCAGGTTCGAATCCTGGCGCCGGAGCCAGTCTATCTTGAGCGCAACGACGCGCGCTGGCGGTTCGTGCCAGCAATGACAGCAGCACCAATGATTCAGGATGTGCCGATACTGAGCAAGTACTGGCAACGCGGCGATCAAGCGTGATTCGCCGCATATAAGGGAGTGGTCGCAATTCGTATGAGGCCTGTCGGGGTTCTCCTCCTGGCCGCAGGCAAGGGAACCCGTATGCGCTCGCGCACACCCAAAGTTGCCCACCATGTCGCCGGTCGCCCCCTGCTCGAACACGTGCTGCGCGCCGCCGATAGCGCCTTCACACCCGCCGACAGGGAAGCAGCCACCAGCGCACCCCACTATGTCGTCGTCACCGGCCACGAACGCGACGCCGTCCGCGCCTGCCTCCACTGGCAGCCAGCGTATGGCGACCTGCAATTCGTCGTCCAGGAGCCACAGCGTGGCACCGGCGACGCCGCCCGCACCGGCCTGACCGCCTTCGAGGGCGAGAGCCTGCCCGAGACGATGCTCGTCCTCTACGGCGATACGCCGCTGATGCGTCCGGAGACCCTGCGCGCCCTGCTGGCAGAACACCAGCGCAACGGCGCGACGCTCACCTTCCTCACCGGATTCATCGAGGAGCCGGGCGAGTATGGCCGGGTGCTGCGCGACGAGCACGGAGCGGTGCGTGGCATCGTCGAGGCGAAGCACGCCACCGCTGAAGAACTGGCGATCCACGAGATCAACTCAGGCATCTATTGCTTCCAGACGGCCTGGCTGGCCGCCCATCTACCACGGCTGGCCGCGCACGACAACGGCGAGTTTTACCTGACCGATCTGGTCGCGCTGGCGCTGGATGAAGGGCTGACCGTCGCCACCCAGCGGGCCAGCATCGAGGAGGCCGCCGGGGTCAACGACCGCATCCAGCTTGCCGAGGCCGAGGCGGTATTGCGCCAGCGCGTGCTACGCGAGCTGATGCTGAGCGGCGTCACCATCGAAGACCCCACGACCACCTATGTCGAGGCGGGCGTGCGCATCGGCCAGGATACGATTCTGCGCCACGGTACAACCCTTCGCGGCGGGACGGTGATCGGCGAGCGCTGCGAGATTGGCCCCTATAGCGTCATTCAGGATAGCGTCATCGCCGATGATTGCCGTGTTCACGGCTCGTGGCTCGAAGGCGCTCTCATGCACAGCGGCGCGCGTGTCGGCCCGATGAGTCGGCTGCGGCCCGGCGCGGAGATTGGCCCCGGCGCGCATATCGGTAATTTTGCCGAGGTAAAAAACGCGACGCTGGGTGATGATGTGCAGATGCACCACTTCAGCTATGTTGGCGACGCCACGATCGGCGCACGCACGAATGTGGCGGCGGGCGTCATCACGTGCAATTTTGAGCCGGACGGCAAGAAGTATCATACGGACATAGGGGATGATGTGTTTATCGGCAGCGATACGATGCTCATCGCGCCGGTAACGTTGGGGGACGGAGCCAGAACAGGCGCGGGCTCCGTCGTGACGCGGGATGTGCCACCCGGCGGCCTGGCCGTCGGCATGCCCGCCCGCATGCGAAGCGCCAAACATGACGCGCAGTCAACTGCTGCGCCATCCAGCACGGACCCCGCCGAGGCCAATACAGCGACCACGGTGGATTCGGCGGATACCGACACCACATCGCCACGCGGCGGGGCATCGCCTGCCACGGAACGCGATGTGAAGGAGTGACATCTCCCCACGGCTGAGGCCGGGGGCTTCTAGAGGTTGAACCTCACGCCATGATGCCCCAGGGCGAGAGCCAAAGCTCACGGGGAGTATAGCATTCAGGCGTGGGGGATGCAAGAGGCCATTCATCTCCAGCCCACAAGGTTGGGGGCATCTGGCCTAGAACGGTAATACACGAAAGTGGAGAGCGACAGTACAGGCTTAGCGGGTCTGTTCACACTTGCGGCGGCTGGGGCGAGAGGTTTTCAGCCGCATGACTGGGTTTTGCTATTTTTTCTGTTTCTCACGTTGATTGTCGCGGCGATCTCCGCTGGCGCCGAAACCGCGCTCACCTCGGTCAATCGGCTGCGCATCCGCAATCTGGCGGAGGAAGGTGACGCCAAAGCCCGGCGCATCACCAAACTGCTCCAGAAGCCACAGAGCTTTTTGACGACGATTCTGATTGTCAGTAACGTCGCGGTCATCACCGGCTCGACGCTCGCCACTATCATCGCGGTTGACCTCGATTTTAATGGCGCCGAGATCATCTCCACCGCGCTGCTCTCGCTAATCGTGCTGATATTCTGTGAGATTACCCCCAAGAGCATCGCCGTGCTGGCACCGGAGCGCTGGGCGCGCTGGCTGGTCCGGCCCGTCGAGGCGATCATGCTCGTCCTGCGGCCACTGGTGATTGCCCTGACCTGGGTGACATCAGGTATGGTGCGACTCTTTGGCGGGCGTGGCAGTCACTACAGCACTCAGTTCGTCACCGAAGATGAGCTGCGGCTGCTGGTGGAGGTTGGCGAGGAAGAGGGCGTGCTCGAAGAGGAAGAGCGCGAGATGATCGACAACGTCTTCGACCTCTCCGATACCGCCGTGCGCGAGATTATGGTGCCGCGCATCGATATGGTGACGGTCGAGGCGGACGACGACATTCGCGCCGCCACTCAGGTTATTCTGCAGGGCGGCCAGTCGCGTATCCCTGTCTATGAAGATTCGATAGACAACATCATCGGTGTGCTCTACGCCAAGGATCTGCTGCGCATCTACGCGATGGACCAGCAGGCGACGATACGCGAGATGGTGCGCCCGCCGTTCTTCGTCCCCGAGTCTAAACGGCTGGACGACCTGCTGCGCGAGATGCAGAGCCAGCGCGTCCACATCGCCATCGTGGTGGATGAGTACGGCTCGGTCGCGGGCCTCGTCACGATCGAAGACCTGGTGGAAGAGATCATCGGCGACATCCAGGATGAGTACGACGTCGAAGAGCAGCTTTTCGAGAAGCTCGGCGAGAACGACTTCATCCTCGATGCCAAGGTGAGCCTGGATGAGTTCGAGGAGCTTGTCGAGCGGGAGCTGCCAGAGGACGGCTATGAGACCGTCGGCGGCTTCGTCATCTCGCAACTGGACAAGATACCGAGCGTGAACGACACGACCCGTTACGAGGATATGGCGTTCACGGTGCTGGGCACCAAGGGACGGCGCATCACCAAGCTGCGCGTCGAGCGCGGACTGCCGCCCGCACAGCCCAGTGACGGCGCCAGTGAAGCCCCGTCCAGTGGCGATATCCCGCTGGCGCTGCCCGCCGCCCAGGATAACTCGGCGAATATCCCCGCGCCGCCGTCGCACCCGCGCCAGTAACGCGGGGTGGTCAGGTCAGCGCCCTATCGAAGAAAAATCGAAGAAAACTTGCTATGCCAGAGATCACCGAAACCTTCTATACCGCTGACCCGCAGGAGTGGCGGGCGTGGCTTACCGACAACTGGGATAAGAAGTCGGAGGTCTGGCTGGTCCTTCCCAAGCAATCATCTGGTAAACCAAGGATTTCTTACAATGATTCAGTTGAGCAGGCGCTCTGTTTTGGCTGGATCGATAGCATCCAGAAACCCTTTGGCGAGGACAGCACCGTGCAACGATTCACGCCGCGCAAGATAAAGGGCCACTATTCCCAGCCCAACATCGAGCGGCTGCGGTATCTTGCCAGGACGAATCAGCTGCTGCCGCATGTCCTGGAATCGGTGCAGCCTGAACTTGAAAAGGAGTTCGTCTTTCCTGACGACATCATGCAGGCGATCAGGGTAAACCCATTGGCGTATCAGAACTTCGAGCGGTTCTCACCAGCGTATCAGCGGCTTCGCGTAGCGTTTGTCGATGGAGCCAGGAGCCGACCAGATGAATTCGCAAAGCGCCTCCAGAGCCTGATCGCGAGCCTGGAGAAGGGCAGGCAGGTCGGTTACGGCGGCATCGAGAAATATTACTGACACTGCTTCACAGGAGGACTTCTAAATGGAAGCCAGGTCTGCCTCTCAACAGATAGACGACATCATCAGGCAATCGGGCGACTGGCGGGGCGAGAAGCTCGCACAACTGCGCGCGCTCATCAAGGAAGCCGACCCTGCCGTGGTCGAAGACGTGAAGTGGAAAAAGCCCTCGAAACCAGAGGGTGTCCCCGTCTGGTCTCACGATGGCATACTGTGTGTCGCTGATACGCTCAAGAATGCCGTGAGATTGACCTTCCCCAAAGGCGCTCAGGCGAAAGATCCAAAGAAGCTCTTTAATACGCGCCTGGATAGCAAGACCGTTCGCGCCATCGACTTCCATGACGGTGACACGCCCGATGAGGCCGCGTTCAAGGCGCTGATTCTCGAGGCTGTGGAGCTGAACACGTCGCAAGGGCGCAAGCGGTAATTGCTCTCCTCGTCGAGAGGCGGCGCTACCAGACAAGACAAGACATTGTCTCCCCTCCTCGCTGTGGGGAGGGGCGAAGAAGAGGTCAGTGGGTTATTGCGCGGGCTGTGCGGGCTGGCCCTTGTGACCGCCGCGCATGCCCAGCAGCGGATAGTTGCCGCTCTGCACGGCCTGCTGCACCTTGCTATAGGCCGCGTCCGACTGCGCCTGGGTGATCGTGCCAGCGCTGACCGCGCTGCTCAGTTGCGACTTGACGGCGTTGAGATAGGCGGTGTTAACGTCGCTCAGATTCACCTTCTGCGTCGCCGCAATCTGCGCAATCGTCTGCCCGGCGGCCAGATCGCTATCGAGCGTGCTGGTGGAGATCTTCAGCGCGCCCGCAACCGCCGACTCGACGGCGGATCGCGCCGGGCCAAGCGCCCGCTGGACATCTGGTAGACCCTGGCGCAGACCCTTGCCCGCATCGTGCAGATTCACGAAGGCACACGGGGTGCTGCCATACTTCTGCAGCGCCTGGGTCAGCTCGGCCTTCTGGGCGGCAGTAATCTTGCCGTTGCTGGCCAGTTGATTGATGACCTTCTGCGCGGCGTCCTGATTGGCGCTCTTCAGCTTATCGGTGGTGGTACCCAGATCGCTGGCGAGCGTCTGCATATACAACTGGCAGTAGCTGGCGCGATTGCCCGGCGTCGCCTGTGCCGTCGCGGTGGTATTCCCGGCGGCCATCGCGCGGATATTGTCGCCGAAAATCATGCCCGCCAGCACGCCGACGACCAGCAGAACTCCGCCAGCCACGCCAAGAAGCACTTTGTTTCGCATGACGTATCATTCTCGCTTTCAGGCTTTTTGCCCCATTGGACATAGAGTTATGCGCCGCCACACAAAGATGGATGGGCGCATTGCCTGAGTACAAGATGACACGTCCGCCGCCGGAATGGAATGCGCGTAGGAGTCTCTAAGGCAAAGACTCAGCAAGTCCTAAGCTTCTATGCGACCGATTCGTTTTCCTCGAAGGCAGTGACGAAGAAGGGCAGCAGCCACTGCACCCCTTCGCTGACCTCGGCCTCGGTCACGTCGTGGCGATGGTCATAGAGCATCAGGGCGAGGCGGTCAGGGTGTGCGGCGTAGAGTGGTTGCGCCGTCTCATAGAGGCGGAGCGAGCCACCCACCGGCACCATATCGTCATGGCGACCGTGTTGGAGCAGCAGCGGCTTGGGCGCGAACCCAGCCAGGTGTTCCGCGCAGTCGTGGGCGCGCGCCCAGCGTTCGGCCTCGGGGCCAGGGCCGGGCAGCCCCGCGGGCAGCATATGCGCCAGATCGGGCACGGGCGAGCCGGAGATCGAGTAGATGCCCGTCGCGCGTGGGTCTTCGGCGCCGACGATCAGCGAGGCAATCGCCCCCAGCGAGAAGCCCGCCAGCAGCGCGCCTCCAGGGCGCACATCGGGCCGCGCCAGCAGCGCGGTCAGCGCGACGCCCATGTCGTCAACCGTGTGGCGCAATACCCCGACGATGAAGTCGGCGGAGAAGCTCGACATCCAGCTGGGGCCGCTGGTGGGGAAGCGGTCGCCGTGTCCCCAGGCGTCGGGCAGTAGGGCGACGAAGCCGTAGGACGCCAGAAACTGGCCGAGCGGCAGCAGATCAGCCTTCGATGCGCCGTAGCCGTGCTGTACCAGGGCGGCGGGGCGTGGCTCCGCGGCCTCCGGGCGCACGACGAGCGCGGGGATGGCATCCGGCCCAACCTCGATGGGTTCTGGTGGGCAGACGGTAAAGCGGGGAAATTCGGTGTCTTGTGCTGTCATGCTGCGGATTCCCTTTCCAAGGGGCTGTGCCACTACGCTGTGTGCTGTGCTACGCTTCAACCCTGGCGGCTGAAGCCGCGGCTAAGGGCAACCCTGCGGGCCGCCACAAAGGCCGCCTTCGCGGCCTCCAGACAGAGCGGATTTTCTCGCACTCTGGAGCCTGCGCAGGCAGGCTTTGCGGACGCGCAAGCGCGTCCCATAGGCGCGGCTTTAGCCGCCAGCCGTCTACATCTTGAAGAACTCTTCCGCGCCAGGATAATTCGCGGCTGCCTCCTTCTGATACTCCTTGGGGACGCGCAGAAAGACGCCGCGCGCATCGGCCAGGATGACGCTAGGATCGTCGGCCAGGCGCACCTCGCCCTCGGCATGAACCATCCGCGAGCGCGACGAGAGCTGGCGCGCCGTCACCCGCAGGCGCGGCCCCAGCGGCGCGGGACGCCGATAGCGGATTTCCAGCCGTCCAGTCATCATCCAGCGGCCTTCGATGCTGGCGGTGCGGCTGAGTGTCTCGTCGAGGAGGGTCGCCAGAATGCCGCCATGCAGCACGCCGGGGAATCCCTGGTAGTGCGCATCCGGCGTGAATTCGGTGACGATTTCATCGCCCTCCATCCAGAAGGTCAGCTTCAGCCCGGCATCGTTACGCACGCCACAGGCAAAGCAGCCCTGGTACGGACTGAGATCATTCAGCCGGGGATCAAGCTTACTGGCCGCGTCCTTGCCATCCTTCATCTCGTCCGCGATTTCGTCACCTGCCGACATACAAGCTCCTTCTACCAATCAGAGAGAGCCTAAAACTGCCCTCTGTTCAACTCTCACAGGCAAAAGCAAATGAATGCTTTTGCGGATTACTGATGCCCATTAATCGTACATGTATTCTAAAACTGTATAGGGAGGCGCAACTGGCTTACAACATGTTGCCCTGCTACTGTACAACTCTTCATTTGCACATCCAGAAATTGATACGTCTGAATGAATCCGTCAAGCTTTGTTTCCCTGAGGATCACAGGTACTAGTCTTCTTTTGTTGTTTGATAGAGTAAGCCTTAGCGCAAGTTCATATTCCTTTTGCACCCAGGGCGAGTTCCAAGACTCTGGTGTGATAATCACCATAAACACTTCTCTCGAAATTATCTGCCTTTCAAGATCGGTGATCCAAGTACCGCCAGCATTTATCTGGCTATCAACCCAAACGTCGCATCCCAGTCGATTTATGGTATCCGCGAAACATTGACACCAGTCAATATCGACGCTGCTACGGCTCCAAAATATCGGCGGTATAGCAGAAATAGGCATTTCCGCAGCCCCAGTTGAGGATGGAAAAAGATGGCGAATTTTAGCCAAGTCTTCGATAACCATTAGAAGCAAAGTTAGATCGCTCATGTTGTGCAATGATATGCCATTCAACTCCGCAAAAGAAGCAATACTCGTAGGTAGTTGCTCGGAACTTGGCATTTGTGCGCCTTGTACTAATACCGGAATAATAGGAATGCGATACTTCAGCGCAACTTGCAACTCCAATAACACAAAATCTTGTGGTGAATCTATCCTTCTTGATCCTGATTCACTTATTCCAAACCAGTTATTGCCAATGACGCAAACGACCAAAGCAGCCTGCGATATTCCACGCGTAATATATTCCAAGAAGTTTATGCCAGGAGGAATGGTGTCTATATCGTAAAACACATTGCCTCGACCATATTTTCGTGCAACTTCGACTACTATGGCGTTAGTTTCAAAAGCCGAGTCCATTCTTCGATAAAGAACGACTATGCCGCTCATATGGCCTCCTGTTCGGCTTCTTTGCTGGTAGCTAGCTCGGCCGCTGCCATTGCAATGCTCTCGATGTTTGGTCGCGGCTACCAGAATCGTTTATCAAATGGATTCTGATCTAATTTGGGTTGTTGCTGTTATGTGTGCTGCCAGCGGCAACAAAGCTCTAGCGAATTAGGCCATTCGCAGGATCTTCTAGATTCCAGCATGCCTCCCGATGAGCAACGCTCCAGGCGGGTCAAGTATTACATACTGCCGTCCCCAATATCTACTCTTCGGTATGGTCTTTGGTTACAAACTACGACATATCCGCGTCCCCTTGTTGTGCGGCGCGTTTCCGCGAGCGGGCCAGCGCGCCTTGCAGCGCTTCTGCCGCATCGAGGCCGAGATAGTTGGCCAGAGCCAGCGTGATATAGAGAACGTCGCCCAACTCCTCATCGAGCGAGGCGGCGGATTCACCCGGCTTGACCGGCTTCGGGCCATACGTCTGGTTGACCGCTCGCGCCAGCTCGCCGCACTCCTCGAAGAGGCGCGCGAGGGCGGCCAACGGCGGCCAGTAGCCTCCGAGCGCCTGAATCGAAGCGTCCACCGCATGTTGCGCGTCGCTCAATGTGAGAGGTTCTGCTCTCGCCCGCCCTCGTCGCTTGGCGTCATATCGTTGCCTCCACGAGCGTATAGTTGACGGCTGCGATTGCTGCCGCGGGTCAGTCGCAGCCGAGCAGGCCGAAATACTAGTCGTCATGATACCCGCCGTGAACGTAGAACTGCTCACGTAACGTACCTTCGTAGGTGAAGCCAAGACTGGTCAGCATGACATGAGAACGCTGTCGCTGCCCTACGAGGCAGGGATGTCTGGAGGGCGCGGCGCTCGTGCCTGACGATCCTCATCATACGTGTCCACGAAACGCTTCAGCACTGTAGTATCGAGATGCCAGTCTGCGGCCAGATCACGCAAGACATGCATGCTCAGGAAATAGGCGCAATGCAGGTGCATGCCCGCTATGTCAATCTGCGGTCCCAAGAATAGATCCCAGATGAATGGCTGCCCTTCAAACGGCTTCCCGCAGATCAGGCAATGAGGATCTAACCCAGGAATCTGCTCCTCGCGGACTTCGGGAGATTGTTGCCAAGATGCCGGCATCGGTAATCACACGCGTTCCTCTGCCCTCAATTTCCAGCACCTTTTTGGCTCTCCCGCACTTTTGGTGATGGCTGCTTGGTAGAACAGCAGCGCTCATCCCGACGCGTCTCAAAAGCAAGCGTTACTGCTGAGGTTTGCCACTCCCACAGATGCAGTCTCGCGTTCACCAAGCGGGCTTCACCAAATCTGCGGGAGAGCCACCTTTTTGACATTACATCCATGCCGACAGGCTCATCATGAGGCGTGCTCCAGCAGCTCGGTCAGGATGCCGAAGAGCCGCGCGCCATCGCCCACCAGCGGGCCGATGCCCTGCCCAGACTTTACCTCGACATGGGCAAAGATATTCAATTCCACGAAGTCATGCGGATGGTTGGCCTTGACCAGCGCCGCCGCGAAGGCCCGCGACTCCGTGAAGGGCACGTAGGTATCGTTGCGGTCGTGCAGCAGATAGATCGGCGCGTGGATATCGCCGAGCACAGCGCTGGGCGAGAGCGCCACCAGATCGCGCTGCATGGCGGGGGTGAGCGCGGCGATATTGGCGTCCACATGGGCAGGATCATCGCCATGGAGCAGGTGGTACGCGGCAAGCGCGCCCGGTGAGAGGCTGGCAATCTGCGCGGCGGTAAGCGGCTTGCCGTGCTCCGAGAGCGCTCCCACCAGCAGCTTGCCCTCGCTCGCGGAGAGCGTCGGCGCGATCGTCTTGGCCAGCGCCTCCACCGGCACCGGGTTGGGCGTCCAGGGTTCGAGCGTGCCATCCACATCGAGCGCGCGCCGCCCGAAGTCGCGTAGCAGCGAGGTGGCGTCATAGTAGCCGCCAAAGAGCATCATGAAGCCCAGTTGATCGCGGATGCGCGGATCAGCCGCCGCCAGCATCCCAAGATCGCCACCACCGCTGATGCCCAGAATGCCCGCGCGCCCGGCGTCGACCGAGGGGTGATGCTCCAGCGCCAGGAACGCCTGGACAACGGCGTCTACGTCGTCGGGGTCGAGCCGCCGGGCGATGAGTGCGGGCGTCGTCAGGTCCATTACGACGATCCCCTCACGCGCCAGTGAGGTCGAGAGGTTGATCAGTTGTGAGTCTTTGCGTTCGTCGCCGATGCCAGGGATGACTACCACACCCTCGCGCGCGCCTGGCAATGGCGGCACGCTATCCGCTGGCTCGTAGATATCCAGGTAGACTGGCCCGGAGCGCGCGGTCACGGTCATCGTGCTGTGGCGCACGGTGTTACCGGTCGCGGTGAGCGGCGTCGTCTTGTTGGGCAGCAGGACGGCGGGCACCAGCAGCGTCCCTCGAAGCGCGGCGCGGCCATTGGGGAAGAGCGAGAGGAAGACGCCCAGAAGCAGCAGAACCAGTAACACTCCCCGCGCCAGCCAGATCAACGAAGTCAGGCATCCACGCGCGAAGCGTCGTCCAGTTGTCCGTGGAACCGGCTTTTTCAGGCCTGCGTCCGCCCCGGTCAAGGCTGCATCAGGTAAGTCCAAGTCCCCTCTGCCTATGGGAGAGGGGTCAGGGGAGGGGGTAACGCTGGTGGTATCGTCCATGCCCGCTCCTTCTATCTATGCCTGCTCTCGCACACTCACGGCAACGAGACAGACGCCGCGCTGGCGTCTTCGATGTCGCCGGTCAGCCGCACCAGCCCATCGCGCGCCAGCCGCTCAACCAGTGTCCGCAGCCAGGAATAGTCGGCGGCGGTGTACTCTGGCTTGAGGCGCGAACCAAGCTCAGCCAGCGAGAGCGTCGCCCCAGACGGCATCTCACGCAGGGTCGCGACGACACGCCCGCGAAAGTAGCGCGAGGTGCTGGTGAATGGCTGCGCGGTCGCACGCCGTTTGCCCGCCGCATCGGTTGTATACCCGGCGCGGCGCTCCGCTACTCTACGGACGGATTGTTCGCCGCCGTCTGTTTCAGATGTTTCAGCGGCGCGCTCATCGCGAAGTTGGGCCACCACCTCGCCAGAGGGGAAAAGCGAGACGCGCGCGGCCTCCTGATAGGCGGCGCAGCATGCGGTGAGTGGGCAGTGCTCGCAGAGCGGGCGGCGCGCCAGACAGATCGTCGCGCCGAGGTCCATCAACGCCTGCTGCCAGTCGTAGGCATGGTCGCGTGGCAGCGCCCACTCGGCCACCTCGAGCATCTGGCGCTGGAATGCACTATCGGCGGGCCAGACGGCTGGCTCGACGCCGCGAAAGACGCGCCAGAGCACGCGGCGAATATTGGTATCCACGGTGGCGACGGGCAGCCCGAAGGCGAAGCAGGCGACGGCGCCCGCAGTATAGCGGCCAATGCCCTTCAACTGAAGTAGCTCATCCAGGCTGCCGGGCAGGGTTCCGCCGTAGCGTTCGACGGCCTGGCGCGCGATCTCGTGCAGCCGGACGGCGCGCATGTTATAGCCCAGACCCGCCCAGGCGCGGATGACCTCGGCGAGCGGCGCGGAGGCCAGATCGGCCAGCGTGGGGAACTGTTCCAGGAAGGCGCGATACTTCGGCAGCACGCGCTCCACCTGGGTCTGCTGGAGCATCACCTCGGAGACGAGGACGGCGTAGGGGTCGCGGGTGTGGCGCCAGGGCAGCGACGCCCGCCCATCAGCGGCGTACCACGCCAGCAGCGCGCGCCACGAGAACGCACGCCACTCCACACTGGCGGCGGCATCGGGCGATGGCGTATCACGCGGCTCGATCACGGGCGGTTCTCCCTGTGCGGATGGCGGGTAGTATGGCGAAGATACTGCTCTATGGTGAAGGCGATAGTAGGGCTACCTTCGCGGCATGAATGCCGCGGCTAATCTCGCCCATACGAACCATGTTGAACGGCGAGGCGTGCGCTCACCACAGGATTAGCCGTAGGGCTTCAGCCTACGGCGCGCTACCCACAAACAAGCGTTGCCATTCGTGTCATCGCGTGGCTGCAGATAGTGCCTGCCTCTCCGTCAGTATACCATTCGCGGCACTCTACCCGATTGCTGACGCCTCGCCTCATCCCCCCAAACACCCCCAATTTACCCAATATCCCCCACAGCTTGTCCACGGCTTATCCACGGCATGTGGAGAATTGGGGGATAAAGTCGTGGATAAAGGGGTAGGAGGTGGGCGGGTGGGGGGCTATACTGAGTGCGTGGGGCAAAGTGGGGAAGTGTGTGGAGATGTGTATGGCATTCCCACCATTTGCCACCGCCAGCGGAGGTCGTGGTGTTTTTAGGCGAGTTTCAGTACAAGATTGACGCCAAAGGGCGACTGGCCGTCCCGGCGCGCTTCCGTCCGCAGATCGAGAGCGGGGTCGCGTTGTCGCGTGGGGTGGAGCAGTGCCTCTATGTCTATCAACTGGACGCCTGGGAGCAGAAAGGCAGCGAGCTGGCGGCCTCCAATCCAAACCCGAAGATACGCCGGATGCTGATGCATCGTTTCTTCAGCACCTCCGACGCGTGCGAGATGGACGCGCAGGGGCGCATCATCATCCCCGCGAAGTTCCGCCAGTACGCCGGGCTGAATGGCGAGGCGGTCGTCATTGGGGTACACGACCATTTCGAGATCTGGAGTCCCACCGAGTGGGAGCGCTACAACGAAGAGATGGAGCAGGAAGACCTGACGATTCTGCAACTGCCCTTCTAGGCAGACGGTAAGACGCAGGGAGCACGACCACGACACGAGCACAGCCAGCGATGACAGCAGAAGAGCGCGGAATACCGCCAGTGACGGCGTCAACGGTGCACATGCCCGTGATGCCGGACGAGGCGCTGTCCGCGCTCCAGCCACGCGCCGGTGGCCGCTATCTCGATGGCACGCTCGGCGGCGCGGGGCATACCAGCCTGCTGCTCGACGCCTCCGCGCCCGATGGCCGGGTGCTGGCGATAGACGCCGACCCGCTGGCGCTGGAACGCGCGCGGGCACTGCTGCCCCAGGCCATTGCCGATGGACGGCTCGTGCTCATCCACGGCAACTTCGCGCGGATGGGCGAACTGGCAACGGCGGCGGGTTTTGCCTCGGTTGACGGCATCTTGCTCGACCTCGGCCTCTCCTCCGATCAGCTTGCCGACCGCGAGCGCGGCTTCAGCTTCTCCCATGACGCGCCGCTCGATATGCGCTTCGATACGACACGCGGCGTCTCGGCGGCGGACCTGGTGAACACGCTGCCAGAGGCCGAGCTGGCCGATTTGCTCTGGCGCTACGGTGAGGAGCGGCGGTCGCGGGCCATCGCGCGACGCATCGGCGAGGTTCGCCAGCGGCAGCCAATCACGCGCACAGGCGAGCTGGCACGGCTGGTGGCGGGCGTCGTGCATAGGCGGCCCGGCGGCATTCATCCGGCGACGCGCACATTTCAGGCGCTGCGCATCGCCGTCAACGACGAGCTGGCCAGCCTGGAGGCGGCACTGCCTGCTGCGATTGACCTGCTGCGGCCCGGTGGGCGGCTGGCGGTCATCAGCTTTCACTCGCTCGAAGATCGCATCGTCAAGCGGTTCTTCCAGCAGGAGGAGCGTGGCTGCGTCTGCCCGCCGGAACTGCCAGAGTGCGTCTGCGGGCGCGTGCCACGGCTGCGTATCGTGACGCGCCATCCATTGACGGCGAGCGAGGCAGAGACGGCGACGAATCCACGCGCCCGGAGCGCGAAGCTGCGGGTAGCGGAAAAAGTCGAGGCAATGATCGAAGCGGGAATCTAGGCAGAACTGGAGGCTAAAACAATGGCCAGAAGAACATCTACCGCGCGCGTCCGTGAGCCTGCGCCGGTCATTGACCTCGCCGAAGCGCGTAGCCGTCGTGCGGCGCGTACCAGCTCGCCCGCTGCCACGCCGTCCGCCCGCTCCACCGTCGTTGCCTGCGCGATCACCGCGCCTGTGCTGCGTCTGCCTGTGACGTATGTCGCCGCGCCCACGCATGAGAAGGCAGCCCGACCAGGAAGCGGCGTCCGCCAGCGTTTCACCGAACTGCGCACGGCGCTGGCCGATGGCTGGGAGATCGTTCAGCCCATCTTCGCCCGCCCTCTGTGGTCCGTGCCCGATGATTCCACCACCGCGTTCAACTTCGTCTTGCGCCGCGAGACGGATACCCGACTGGTGACGGTGCCGGAGGGTCGCACCGTCGAGCGCTTCATTCGCGACCGCCAGCTCACCGTAGACTACCGGCGGTAGGCAGCCGGTCCGCTCAGGCACGATATCGAGCGACACATGCGGGAACAATTCGCGCAAGCTCGTCAAGGATGTTTTCGACAAACTCGGTTTCATCTATGCCAGGCCCGCACGCGGGATCCGCACTATCGTCGGCAGGGTCGGATACGCCGTGATACAATGTCCGACATGTCACTGATGGTGGCATGATGAGAACGTCGTGACGCAGTGTTAATACCGTATGGCAGCGGTATTTTTGTGACTCACACGGAGGAGTGCAGCGTGCATAGAACGCGCCTGTGCATCGGATAGTTGTGGGATATGTCCCACGGCGAAGCGGCGAGCAGATGATTGCGCGCTTCGCCGAACGCACATCGTAGTCCAGCACCCCGTAGATGAAGCCAAGGATGAAGGTGAGACGCGCCCAGGTGGCCTGGGATATGCGGATTGTCGAGGGTACGCCCGACAGTTGACCACTACTCTGCGCGTCTGCAAGGCAAAGGCGGTACAACGATGACAAACGATCCCAATCAATATCCGCGTGACCCGCGGGAACAGCCACCCAATCCAGCGAACCCATCCAGCCAACCGACCCCACCACCGGATACGCCAGGCGCTGGCTATACCGGTAACCCCCAGCAGCCTACCAATCCCGGCACGTACCAGCCCACCAACGAGCCATACGGCGCGCCCCCACCAGCGGGACCGTCTGGACCGTACGGCGGAACATATGGCGGGCAGAGTGGCCCCAATGGACCTAATGGACCCGCTGGCGCGTACCCTCCACCTCCTGGTGGCGCATATGGCGCTGCGGCTGGAGGCGCGTATGGCGCGGCCTATGCAGCGCCGCTGGGCCAGCCGGTACCCGCCGGGATGAGCCATATCTGGCAAAAGTGGATCAACGTCACCACGAAGCCAGGCGTCGCCTCGTTCAACCAGGAGCTGCCCACCGCGAACTGGAGTGACATCTGGATCAGCCTGATTGGGCTGGGCATTCTGACGGCGATCACCGGCGCCATCGCGGCGCTGTATACCGTCCAGACCTTCACGATTCCTCAGGGCAACGGAACGACGACGACGGTGCATGTCCCTGGGGGCGTGAGCTGGTTCACGATCATCTGGGTGCCGCTGGGCTTCTTCGTCGGCGTCGCCATCCTGTTTCTGGTGGCGAAAATCTTCGGCGGCACGGGCACATTCCTGCAGCAGTCTTATGCGATGGCGCTCTTCTATGTGCCCATCCAGGCTGTCACCGCGCTGCTGGGACTTCTGCCCGTGCTGGGTGGCATCGCGTCCATTGCGCTGGGGATCTACGAGATCATCCTGGCGGTCTTTGCCATCGCCGCCAGCCAGCGGTTAACCGTGGGCAAGTCGGTCGCCGTCGTGCTGCTCCCGGCGGCCATCGTGCTGTTCTTCACCTGCGCGGCGCTGGTCGTCTTTGCCGCGATCCTGGCCACCACGTTCAATGCCGGCTAACAGGGAAAGAGGACAGCCATCACCCAGAGAGTGGCTGATATGGCGCGGAAGCGTGGAGAGAGACAGCCGGTATGTCCTGGGCAGACCTGGACTGGCCCGACCTCTCTCCAATGTATCCTGAGCCTCATCCGCGCTTGGCCCCGCCGTTCCGCGATTCGCACCTGGGCCGCGATGTCCGCCGGAACAGGTGCGAATCGCGGAACGGCGGGGCGGCGTTTTCGGGCCAGTCTGCGCGCTGGCGGGGGCTGCGCTTTTCGGCGCTGGGTTGGCCATCTACCGCCCCTCCAGCACGGGATTCACGCTTGCACTCGCCATCATGGGCACTGGCTTGCTGGTCGCCTTCGTGGTTCCCGCGCTCGCCGTTCTGCTGGTCATCGGCCCACACTGGCGGCAGTGCATACAACACCTTCAGTTGATGCGCTGGGAACGAGAGCGGCGGCTCTGGCGCGCGAGTGAGCGAGAGCGCTATCTTGCCGCGTTGTCGCCGCCGCAACGCGACGCGCTACGCCATGGGCTTGACGCTAGCTGGAAGTTTTCGCCTCGCTGTGTGGATGGTGGCTGCTCACCGGAGGGTAAGGCCCGCGCTAGCCCTTGAGGCAGGCGCCGGACTCACCCAGCAAACACCCATTGCGCGCGGCGACAACCGCCAACCCTCACCTCTATGCTGCATGGGGGCACAACGCCAACGCCAGAGGCACAGAAAGAGACAGAGCAGCGATTGCTGAGGAGGCGGACATGCATATCGAGCTGGGCGCACATGTCTGGACGCAGGATGGGAAAGAGGCGGGCAAAGTCAGCAAGCTGGTAGTGGATACCGAGCAAGGGGATGCTGGACTCGTTCGTGGTGCATACACAATGGATGGGCCAGCGACCTGATCGTGCCGGTCAACAAGGTCGAACGGGTGGATGCCGACGAAACAATCCACCTGGCCATCGCCGAGGAGCAGTTCCTCAGCTTCCGCAGTACTTCGTCGCACGAAGTTCGTCACGATAGCGACCTCTCCGGGCATGGAGGGGGTGATTATGATAGGAACGCCAGTCGCGGTATGTTGCCGCTCTCCTCGCCGGGCCTTAGCGAGTCAACCCCGGTTGGACAGGAGTGGTCGCCTGGCAGCGCCCCTTTATCGGCATTACCGACATGAACTCCAGTGTTGTCACGACGCAAAGCAGCCTCTCCGAAAGCGAGTTTGGCATCCCAAGGGCACCAGGTGATGGCGGTGAGGGAACCATGTCGGCAATGTCCACGAATTGAGCGTGACGGACGAGGGCAAGCTCCGCGGTCTCATCGTGACCTCCGGGCATGTCATCAAGCACCAGCACTTTATCCCTATGGAAGAAGTGGCGATGCTGATTCTAGCGCGGTTTACGTTCGGATGAGCGTATCAGATTTCCACCATCTGACACAGACGGAGCACCCGAGAGCGAGCAGCAATCAGGACAGCCTTAGCGCCGCGGACTCCCGTTTAGGGGACGAGCATGTGGCCAAGGAGAGCCGTGAGAAGGGAGACCGCGAGTCATAGACGACATAGGTGTCGGCGAGCTTGTCATGCCAGCACTGGCGCCGATCATCCACCAGCACCCAGAAGAAACCCAGGCCGAGCGGTATCGCCGATAGCCAGTAACCGACGTAGCGCAGCAGCGCGCGCCTGATCGTCAGCGGCTGGCCATTGATCCGCGCAATGCGCACGCCCATCAGCAGCTTCCCCGGCGTCTGGCCAAGCAGTACCCAGAACCCGACTGGATAGCCAATGGCGACTCCAACGCCGATCAGCGCAATCACGGCGATAACGATATCGCGGAACGGCGCTGGACTGCGCCAACCCGCTGCCCCACCAGCCCATAGAGGGTGAAGAATCCCAGCAGGGATTGCACGAGCGCGATGGCCGCGAGCACCGCCACGCTCATCACGACGATGTCGAGCACAAAGGCGATGGCGCGGCTGATGAAGCCCGCATGCGCGATAGTGAGCGCGTGTGACATCTGAATCGCCATCTTGTCCATCGCGTCTATTACCTGGTATTACCTGTTTCGTCGTGGTGGCCGCGAGGAGGTATGGGGCGCATCCGCGGCGCCGTGGGCGCATCCGCCTCGGTGGTTGGCGCTGGCGACTCGGCGCCGTCCGCTGGTTCGCGGTGGGCTCACTTACCGGGCGATGCAGCAGGTTATGCGCTATCCGCTCGATCCACATATCCGCCGACGCCGTGCGCTCGCGTACCTCGTCCACGGCCGATTCAGCCATGCCCATTCCTTGCTCCTCGATCAAATGGCGCACCTCGGGATTTTGGGCCATGTAATCGAGCAGTTCATCGATCACCCCGGCCACGGCTTGCCTGCGCCATGCGGCGGCTCTGTTGTTCCTCCACCCATCCACGGTCAGCCCACCGGTCAACGGTCATCCATCGCCCGGAAGCGCATTTCGTCCAGACGCACCCGCAACGGATCGAACGGGGTCCGATGCCAGTCTGATCTGAGCGGTTGTATAGAAGAGGTTGGCCTCACCGGAGAGGCGCGAGAAACGCGAGAAGCCGCCGCCATGGTGGCGAATCCCCGTCGCATGCGTGTCTCGGTCTCGAACAGCATCCCCACGAGCGTATAGCGCAGCGCGTCGGATGTGGTTCGTAGCGGCGTCGTCGTTCGCGACGTCCGCGTCGTCTGGTGGACTGTCTGGGCGGGGGCTTGTGTGGCCTCTTGCCAGCGCTCCAGGCGAGTCCGTAGCTCGTCCATCCCAACCAAGCGCCCCACCGACCAGGAGACGCAGCAGGGCTGCGGCAGTGTCGAACCGTGCGCTGTCTGGCGGAGACTTGTCGTCGATGGCCTCCGCTGGCGCTATAGGTCGTATGTGGCCGTTCGGATTTGTCGGATCATCGTTCATGTTACTGCTCTTCTCGGACTGGACATCGTGTTGCCGAGCGTCACCGCCCCGCTACCACGTGGTTGAGCCAGTATGAGTCTAAATCATGGCCCCATGCTCTGCCTGAGTTGGATCATGCCTTGCTGACTGATCGTGATGAGAGCCCTGATACGGCTGGTCGAGATCGAGAATGATCAACACGACCAGCGCTGATGACGAGGGCAAAAGTATCGCTCCGGTCAGCGACCGTCCGCCTCCGATCCCCGACCGATATCCAAGAATTCCCACGGACAGCGTGGAGATGCTGATGAGCAAGAACAGCGTGGTCGCGGGGAAGCTCGGTTCAGCCGGGCGGCGTCTCGAGCTGCTCTGGGCGTCGAACATATCGTTCAGCGATTGAACATACAGCCCGGTCGGTGACTGCCCGTGGATCCTGCGTCGCCGCGTTTGTGCCTTGCGCCCACAGTTGCTGCTGGAGCGCGCTCGTCTTCTTCTCCAGCCCGACATCCAGATACCAGTTAGGGGCGGGCCGTGGCGAGCCGGCATCGACATACGTGCCGGAAGATCGTCGGCTGCCGCCGCCTGCTGGCCCGGCGGAAGCAGCTGGACGCGGAGATAGGCGGTTCCAATGGCGTTGGTCTCGTCCACCAACGCCTGCTTGCGCGCATCGAAGCGCGAGACGGCCATAGCAGAAGGTGAACGCGAGCAAGAGGCCGAGCACCGCAAAGATCGCCGTCTGAATCTCATTTAGGTGCTGCATGGGTGACAGTGATCTCGGACGAGCGTCTCATTTTTCTTGCCTGCCAGTCGGCGCCGAGCCAGGAGATAACCGACCTCACCAGCGCCGATGAGGATGAGGAAAATGAGCGCCGCAACCACGAATTCGTTCCAGTCGATGAAAGATGTCGTTGGAGGCATATCCCTGATCCTCTTACGGCTTACGGTGAAGCAGGGCAAGACACGCTCCCCACATACGCGAAGTTCGTCTCCTCGCAGCAAGGGGAGCGGCCCGGCCATGGCGATCTCATGCGCCGCCATGGCTTCCCGCTCCCTTCAATCATGTCGGCTGACTCCGGCTCTTAACGGTTGAAACCTACTCGCGGGCTATCATGGCGACGGCCGCAGCTTCGAGGTCCACATACGGTTCGCCGCTGACATCGATGGCGACCATCTTGACCGTGCCGCCCGTGAAGCGCCAGGGCCGCTTGCCAGGGTAGTCGTCGGCCACCTGCCGGGCGCTACGCCCGACAGTCAACCCGCTCCCCAGGCCATAGTCACCAGGCTGCAGTCTTGATCCGTCCCTCACCGACCTTCTTGTCGCCGATGTAGAGCGAGAGCATCCCGGTCGCCGTCCCCGGCGCCACCTCGCCGTCCTTGTCGAACGACGCCGAGAGGATCAGCTTCTCGCCCACCGGCAGATCCGCATCGGCGACGACCTTCTGCTGCTCGATGCCGACGAAGTTGTTGACGTAGCGCAGCCGGTTGTCTTTGACATAGAGCGCATGGCCGCCGAAGCGCGACCCGTAGGCGAAGAGCACTCCCTGCGCGCCTGGCGCGGGGATGTCTACAACAGCCCCGATGGTAAACGAGCGGTTGCGCGTATTGACCGCCTGGACACCAGGCACCTCGGCGGTGTCGGGATAGTAGCGGTAGCGGTTCTGGGCTTGGTGAGTTGTGGCCGTGGCGTGTTGAAAATCTCGAGCGCCGAGCGGTCATCGAGCGGGAACGCGCCATTGACGCCCGCCTCCGCGAACCATAGCATTGACCAACTCGCGCAGCTTCTCCGGTTGCTCGGCTGCCAGATTGTGCGTTTCCGACCGATCGACGTCGGTGTGATACAGCTCCCACGTCATCGTCGTTAAAGTGTCCCCAGCCACTGATCGTCGGATGAGTGGTGACCGCCTTCCAGCCCTCGATGCCAGATGCCGCGCGAGCCAAGCATCGAGTAGAACTGCGTTGTCCGTGTGGTCGGCGTCTTCGCGTCCTCGAAGCTATAGCGCATGCTCACACCATCGAAGGGCGCTCTGGGTATGCCCTTGATCGTCGCGGGCGCCTCCACTCCCAGCGCATCGAGGATCGTCGGCACGAGGTCGATGGCGTGGTGATACTGCTCGCGAATCTGGCCCCGCGCCTTGATGCCCGCTGGCCACGAGAAGATGCATGGGTCGCATGTGCCGCCGTTGAACTCGTAGCGCTTCCACATCTTGAACGGCGTATTGAACGCCATCGCCCAGCCGTTCGGATAGTGGTTGTAGGTCTTCGGGCTGCCCAGGTCGTCGAGCATCGCCAGGTTCGCCTCGATGTCGTCGGGGATGCCGTTGAACATCTTGTTCTCGTTCACCGAGCCGTTGGGGCCGCCCTCGCCACTGGCGCCATTATCCGAGACGAGAATCACCAGCGTATTCTCGCGCTGACCGGTCTCCTCCAGGTAGTCGAGCAGCCGCCCGATATGATAGTCGGCGTGGGCGAGGAACCCGGCGTAGACCTCCGCCATGCGCGCGAAGAGCCGCTTCTCGTCCGCCGAGAGCGCGTCCCAGGGTCGCGTGTAGTCAGTCTCCGGGAACGGCTGGCCGTCCGGCCCGGTGCGCGTCTGGGGCGTGCCGATGGGATTGATGGGGGGTAGCTCTGTATTCTGCGGGAACGAGTCCCAATTCCTTCTGGCGAGCGAGCGTCTGCGTTCGCATCGCCTCGTAGCCCATATCGAAGCGGCCTTTGTACTTGTCGATCCACTCGCGCGGCGCCTGGTGCGGCGCGTGGCAGGCGCCGGGGGCATAGTAGAGGAAGAAGGGCTTGTCGGGTGCGACAGCTTTGGCGTCCTGGATGAACTCCAGCGCCTTGTTGGTGATGTCCTCGGTGAAGTGGTAGCCCTCTTCAGGGGTCATCGGCGGATCAACTGGGTGGTTGTCGTAGACCAGTTCGGGGTACCACTGGTTCGTCTCGGCGCCCAGGAAGCCATAGAAGCGCTCGAAGCCTCGTCCGCTGGGCCAGTTGCGCCGCGTGGAGGCGAGGTTCATCTCATCGGTGGGGCAGAGGTGCCACTTGCCGACGATATAGGTGTTCCAGCCCACCTCGCCCAAGATCTCGGAGACCATGCCATTCTCAGGCGGGATCGTGCCGCTGGCGTTGGGGAAGCCGACAGCCGCCTCGGTGATGCAGGCCATGCTGTTGCGGGTATGGTTACGGCCAGTGAGCAGGCACGAGCGCGTCGGCGAGCAGAGGGCCGTGGTGTGAAACTGCGTGTAGCGCACGCCATCGGCGGCGATCCGGTCGATATTGGGGGTCTCAACCGGCCCGCCATAGCAGCCAATCGCGGAGTATCCCACGTCGTCCAGGACGATGTAGAGGACGTTGGGCGCTCCATCCCGCGCTTTGGGCGCCTCGAACGGCTCCCAGTCGGGCTGAGATTCGCGAATGTCGATGTTAATCGTGCCCTTGAATGGCTTCCTCATCGCTCGGTTGGTCCTTTCCTGGCCTGAGCTAACCCCACGCCACGTGTGCTTCTGCTTAACATCCCAAAACATCCGACGATGCGAATGTGGGCGCGCTAACGGATGGCTACCGTGTTCGTTCGTCGGTAGCCCTCGCTGCATCGTAGCGCGTGATGCCGCCTGAGACGCCGACCGCGTGGCCGGTCTCGGTGACTAGTCGTGTGCTCCTCCTGCGGCGTGCTGTCTACCCGCCCTATGGGTGAGTGCGCACCTGCGCATGTTGACGGTGGCGATGCTCTGCGTACCGGCCAACCAGCGGGCGTGGATACCATCGCCTACTCACTCCCGACGAGTCCAAGTGAGAGGCCAGCGCTATGTCAGGATGTTGACGGCCCTGGCAACGACCAGGCTGAGGATTGCGACGGAGATGAACGACTGAAGCGCCATGGTGAGCTTCGCCCAGTGGGCAAGGGGCATGACATCGGTGGGGCTGAACGCCAGCGCATTCGTGAAGCCGAGATACAGATAGTCAATGAAAACGGGCTTCCAGCCTGGAGGCACGATGTCGGGGGCGAGTTGGCCGGGGAAAGCCAGATCTGGATAGCGCACCGTATGGCGGGCGCGTTCTATTGGGCCGCCGCTATCGAGTTCCCAATACAGCATGGCGAACACGATGTTGTTGGCAACCCAGACCGCTCCCCCGGTGAGCAGCAGCTTGGTCGGATTATTGGTTTCTGGGCCACCTTTGATGAGGTCGACGAGAAGAGTGCCAGTGCTCCAACTGTCCTTCACGACGAGCACGACAATGACACCAATCGCCATCGCCCGCAGCACCGTTGCCCGGCGCTTCACCAAATCGGGGCCAGCAACGAGCGTGGCGATCAGGAATATCCCCAGCAGGACCACGAGCAGCCATTTCGGTCCGAGACTCAGTTTCTCAGGGGACAAAAATGGCAGCGCCATGGCCACCAGCAGCGTCACCGCCAGAGTGAGCGGGAGCCGACGCTCACGGGAGAAGATGCGCGGAGCATCTATACCGACGGCGTCTGTAGCGCTTGCGGAGCGCCCAGTATCCTGCCCGGCATCGAGCTGAGATTGATTCTCCGGCGACATATCCGCCCCTATGCCAAGCGCTGGCGTTTCTTCGGATTGCCTGGTAGAACTCGCCCGCGCGTCGTATTCAGCAGCATCAGCAGCAGCCTGGGCCACAAGGATGCCGACCCAGGCTCGTCTTCCAGGGCAGGCGCAAAGATGCGCTGAGCCAGCGTCGGCATGTTAGGGGTGTATTTGCAATGCGAGCCGATCGTTGCGGCTGGTTGCTAGCCTCCCACCACACGTGGGACGATCATGATTTGCTCAGCCTCGGGGTCGAACTTATCGATACGAACGGCCGCCTCGCCCTTCGTGACTTTGAACGCGGTGGCTCCCTTTGCCCGCTGCTGCTCGAAGATACGTTCGGCCTCGCGGACAGCCGCTACTGCGTCCATCTCACCGTCCAGCACGCGCGTGGTGTCCCACTGGACACGATCATCACCACGCCGAGACATGATTCGTAGCGTACCCATCTCCACCTCTCCTCTTCAATTGCTCAACGCTCAAACCCACTGGAACGCCTTGCGGATCGCTCCTGCCCTTCAACGCGCTCAACTCACGCGCTCAACTCACGCGCTCCAACTCACGCGCTCAACTCACGCGCTCAACTCACGCGCTCAACTCACGCGCTCAACTCACGCGCTCAACTCACGCGCTCAACTCACGCGCTCAACTCACGCGCTCAACTCACGCGCTCAACGCGCAAGATTCAGGCCCGCGTGCGCGTCTGGCTGTACCCGAATCCGGCGCACGTGAGCAGAGTATAGTCGCGGCGCTTCGCCATGCCACTGTGCCCAGGTGGCGTTTCCACAGCAAGTTATTGCCCCCGCCCGAGGGGTGGGACCGACCTCACCACGGGGCGAGTGGCTACGACGCTGGAGGCTCCACATCATGCGCGAGATCGTCTCGCGGCGAACCGTCGGCGACCAGCCGCTCCTGGAGCAGTTCGTAGGCCAGATCGCCTTTGAGCTTCAGCTCCGCGACCTGGTCAGCGACTTGCTGCACATAGGCGTCTGGGCGGACAGCCGCGATATCACCCTCGACTTTTCGCACCATCGCGCGCAGTTCCTTGATCTGCGTATCGACGACGCTGCGCAGGATATGACACTCAGCCTCGAAACGTGCCTCGAAATCGTCGATGCGTGCATGGAGCCGCCCGATCTCCTGCTCCCAATACTCGGCATCGTTGTGCGTGCTGGTGTCCATGCAGGTTTCTCCTACCTGAGCCATCTGGCGACTCTGTTGTACGTAGGCACTCAGGCGACGTATCCAGTGGCCGATGAATCCGGTGAACCTTGCCTGCTCCGTCGGAGATTGGAGGTATCTAGCTGACGGGCCTTTTGGTCTGTGGCATCTGGTGGCGTCTGGATAAACGAGGCTGATGTCGCGCGTTCGATGAACACAGCCCGGCAGAAATCCCAGCCTTCAATACTGATTGACTTCGAGTGTAGCGCACGGATCGGGCGAGAACCACAGGTGTAGGGCGGGTATTAGAGGCTAGTTGCGTACACCCCTTGCGGACAGGTACAACCCCAGCTAGAGCGCTGATGCGCCCCCATACTGAAAGGCCTGCGCCATGATGGCGCAGGCTCCTTATCCCAGGCACTGATACACGACAAACCGCCTCGCTCATCCAACCGGGATGAGATGGTTCTGCAGGGCGAGAATAGCGGTTTCGGTGCGGCTGGTAGTGCCAAGTTTGTGGCGAATGCTTCGCGTGTGGAACTTCACCGTGGCTGGCGTGATGACCAGACGCTCGGCAATGTCGTGGTTGGAGAGGCCTTCGGTGAGCAGGGCGAGCACCTGCCGCTCGCGATCGGTCAGGTCATACCCCAGCTTGGGATGCCGCTGCGATAGCGCATGCACCAGGGATTGTGTTGCTGCGGGCGCGAGCACGGGCATACCCTGGCCAGCCAGCCGGATTGCCTTGGCCAGATCATCAGGTGAGACGTCTTTCAGCAGATAGCTAATCGCTCCCGCTCGTAGCGCCTCCTCTACCAGCGCCTCATCGCGAAAACTGGTAAAGGCGATTAACTGCACATCAGGGTAGGTATCATGCAGCACCTGAATGGCCTCTACCCCACTCATACCTGGCGGCATCATCAGATCCATCAGCACGACATCCACCGGAACCGTCTGGCACAGCGCCAGCGCTTCTTCCCCACTACTTGCCTCGGCCACCACCTCAATGTCGTCAAACTCCGACAGCGAGGCAACGACACCACGCCGCAAAACCACATGGTCATCGACTATCATGAGACGCATATGGCCAAGTTCTCCCATGGGTCCTGTCATCTGGCAACCTCCTTCTCCGCCGTCGCTGATGTTGGGCGCCGTCTCGTTGAGTCTGGCCGGACGAGGAACCAAGCTGGCTTCGTCTCCCCCGACCCTCCCGCCTTGACGTACTATCCCCAGGATGAGGAGTGTAACAGCACATTGACATGGGGCACATGCGCCGAAAGTTGCAACCCTTGCGGTTCCGTCGGCGAGTCTCGGTCAATCTCCTTTCCCAAGGGCAAGGAAAGGATGTACGCAGGCTCATTCTTTTCCAGCTCCCCCTCGCGGGCCTTGTAGAAATCGCTCACGTGTGAAGTAGATTGGGCGTGACCTTGTCGTACCTTAGAACTGAGTTTGGCATAAAGCGCAGATAGAGCTGGATCACGAGCGGAAGCTCAATCGGGCGTGGCCCGCGTATCGGGGCGTATCTCTGGGTTCGCGCCTGGGGGGCCTGCTCGAAGGGTAAGGAGGGGGCCAGATGCTACTCAACAGCAAGCGCATCTATTCGACGAAACGCCTCAAGACCAGACCCACCGTGAAAACACTGTCCCCGCTCCGCAGCGCCGGAGGGGCCGACCTGATCTCCGCGCTGCCCTGGCAGGCCGCGATTCTCGATCAGAACGGCGGCATCATTGCCGTCAACGAGGCGTGGCAACGTTTCGCCGCCGAGGACGGTGGTCCCCTGTATCCCGAGAGCGGCCTCGGTTTGAACTACTTCGACGTGAGCCGCCCAGCCTTCGGACCGTACGAAGAGACGGCCCATCAGGCCTACCAGGGTATCCGCGAGGTGCTGGCTGGACAGCGCTCGCTCTTCACCCTGGAATATCTCTATCCTTCGCGCCTATCCCCCGCCGACCAGCGATGGTTCCAATTGACTGTCACGCCGCTGGCGAACGGGCGGCCGCGCGCGCTGCTTCAGCGCCTCGACATCACCGCGCACAACCTGGATACAGAGCGGCGTGAGAAATCGCTGGGATCCGCCTATGCCATCACCACGCAGGCATCCCATCAAGCGCCTGGAATAGACCACAACCGCCAGGAACCACATCGTCCCCTGGAAAGCCTGCTGTCCATGGCGCATGCCCTCACGATGCCCACCGCGCAAGCTGGCAGCGGGGACGCCAACGCCGTTGCGCATATGCTGGCGGAACAGGCAATCGCGATGTTCGGATGCGAGACGGTGAGTATTCTGGCGCTGGATACGAAGACTCAGGCGCCGCAACCAATTGCCGTGGCGGACCGAAGGCCATTTATCGAGCTGGCATGGCAGAAGCGATACGAGCGCATGGCGCGCTTCGGAGGCCGCTTCGACCCCTCGCTCATCCGTCGTCTGTCCCAGGACGAAGTCATTGCGATGGAGGTTGATCTTTCCAGCGAGTACGTGCAGACAAGCTGGCTGCTTGCGCCGATGCGCTCGATGGGTCGGCTGCTGGGCATCGTGCGTCTGGACTATGGCGCCCCGGCGTATCACTTCACCGCGGAAGAGCTATCGCTCGCCAGGGCAGTGGCCCACATGGCGGCGCTGGTGGTGGAGCAGCGAAAACTCCAGGATGAACGCGATCAGGCGATCCGTGAGCAGGCCGAGGCGACGACACATGAGTTGACATCACGCGAGGCAGCGCACCAGATGGAGACGTTTATCGGGATAGCGGGGCACGAGTTCCGCACGCCGCTGACCGTGCTGCAGGGGCAGCTCTACCTTGCCGAGCGCAAATTAAGCGCCAGCATCCCCAAGGATGGGCCGACGACCGCTCTCACGTTGACCTCTCTGCGGGCCTCTCTTGACTCCGCGCAACGAGCGGCTGGCCGACTTGGCAGCCTGGTTGATGATCTTCTCTCGGTGGCGCATGCGCGAACTGGTCAACTTGTCATACACCCTGAGTGGTGCGACCTCGTCACACTGGTACGCGACCTGGTGGCGGACCACCGCCAGCTACACCCTTCGCGACGCCTGCGCCTCCATCTGGACGGACAGCGCCACATCTACATCCTGGCCGATGCCGTGCGCATTGCGCAAGTAGTCACCAATTATCTGAACAACGCCTGCAAGTATTCCCCCCTATCCAGGCCGATCCGGGTGGATGTGAGCATCGACGCAGGCAAAGCGCATGTCTCGGTGCGCGATCAGGGGCCAGGGCTGACGCCCGACGTTCAGTCGCAGATCTGGGGGCGATTCTATCAGGCGCCTGATATCAAGCCCCAGAGTGGGAGCGATGTCGGCTTGGGGCTTGGCCTCTACATCAGTCGGCTCATCGTCGAGCAGCATGGTGGCGACGTAGGGGTCAAGAGTGAGGTGGGCAAAGGCGCGACCTTCTGGTGTACCATCCCCCTGCAAACGCAGGCATCCTGAACGGCGCTTACGGCGCTTCGGTTGAGGGCGCGTGTGCGTCGCGTGGGTCGCCCCCTAGTTCCATGTCATCCATGTCCGCGAGTCCATCACTGTCGCCGCCAACCACACCAGCAATGACCTTTTCCCGGAGGCGCAACCAGGCGCTGATGATGTCCATGCGCAAGGGCAGCGATGGATGCCGGAGTATGATCACTTTCTGCTGCAGAATATCGCCGCCGGGGCCAAGCTCCGCTTCGAGGCGGCGAGCGTCTAGTTCGGTCTTGTCAGCGCCCTCCGTGTAGGGGTCTAGCACGGGTGATGGCTGAAACGCCGTCTCGACGGCGCGCTGCTGTCTGCCGTTGCCGCTTGCGCGCGCCGCGGGCGCCCCTGGCAGATACCGTAGCGAAGGCAGCAAGTCAGTATCTTGCCGCTCTACCACTCTGATCGCGACATACTCAAGCATCTGGGGTGTCACACTCTGAAGAATGGCGGCCTCATAACCGCTTTGAGCGGCATAGCTGGCGAGTCGCTCCGCCGCGCTTTTTTCGCGGACCGGCGCCCAGTATGGGTAATAGTCCCAGGCGCCAGACGTCTCGCCCGATTTTGCCACGACTTGATAATGCATTGGTGTCACTCCGTCTTGTCGGCCAGGATGCTCTATGATGATTCGGTACAAATTCTGGCCCAGGGGTGAGATGTTGGCTCACCTTTCGGATAGGATACCATTCCCATCAAGCAAGCTATAGGAAAAACTGGCCGTTCATCAGGAGGAGCAAGCGGAGGGGAAAGAGCAACAAGACACCCCGAACGCGGTCTGTGCCGTATCCGGGGTGATTACTGAGTCGTCTGTGCGCCTGGCGCGTTGAACGCCAGGCCTCACGCTATCTCACGCTATGTCGTAGATCTCTCGCGGAAATAGTCTGAATTGGCGACGAGTCCATAAATGATGAGGATGTCAAGCGCGATGACAACAATCCCCAGCACTGGCGCCGCCGGAAGGTAGAAGAACCATCGAATGGCGCTGAGTCCGGCAACGAGCGCGCCATAGACATAGCCGAATGTGCCGCCGCGAAGGATATCGTAGCCAGCATAGAACGAGACCGCCGCCAGCAGCAGGTCCAGAATGGCCCACAGCCACAGGTAGCCATTGAAGGTGCCGTAGACTGTGCCCGCGAGCCAGGCGGCATTCGTGAATTCGACAATCGCCCACGTCAACTGAAATCCGCCGAGAACGAACATCATCACGCCAGCGAACGTGACCAGGCCGGGACGAGTCGTCGCGACGGGGGTTGCCTGCGCCCTCGGCGGGGAGCTTGCCGCGTGCACGGCATTCGCGTCCATTGGGTTCGTGGCTTCCGCCATGTCCTATCTCCTGTTCTGGAAATTAAGATTCCGTCTTCTCGTGATCGAGGAGATTTGCTGCCCTGTGCCAGCCATTGACGCAGTTCATGCATCCATGAGCCTCATCTGGAAGCAGGCGAAGTGGCGCCTGCTGAGACGGCGGGCATATCAGGCACTATAGGCGGAAGCGCACCCTGTGTCCCCATGCGCAGGGCGAGCCTGGAGGGGGAGTATTCTTTACCTCCCCCTCCAGGCTCGCCCTGCTATGATTAAAGCGCCTCGGAGAGAGACACATCGGGATTAAGCACACGGCTCGCCGACGGCCGCCATGCCGGGAGGACGGCGGTGATCCGCGTCCCACCCGCCCCGGTCCTGATGTTGAGCCGCCCACCGAATTCCACCATGCGCTGCCGCATACCGGGAATGCCCACACTGAGCGCGCCAGAATCTTCATCCCCAGGGCGTAGAGCGCTCGGATCGATCCCCTGACCGAAATCCTGCACGCGCACAGCGGCGTAGCCCAGCCCAGCGAATAAGCGTATGCGGGCGCGTGTGCTGTCAGCATGCCGCAGCACGTTGGTGAGGCACTCCGTCACAACCCGGAAGAGGGCGATCTCGGCATCCTGGTTGAGGCGGGGGAAGTGCTGTGGGGCATCCACCGTGACCGCGATGCCACTCCGGCGGGTGAAGCCATCCGCGTAGGCCTGAATTGCCCCCGCAAGGCCGATATGCTCCAACTCGGGAGGATGCAACAGGTACGAGAGCGAGCGGATACCCTGCACGGCGTCGGAAGCCAGCTCGCAGCCTTCGGCCACCAATTGGATGGCTTTCGCGCGGTCCATAGACTCATCGAGCAGCCCTTTGTGCAGTCGCCCCAGCGCAAATTCTATGCCGGTAAGCGTCTGGGCCGTCCCATCATGCAGCTCGCGCGCGAGATGTCGCCGCTCGTCCTCCTGCGCCCGCAGCAGATGCCCCGCCAGACGGATCACCTCCTGTTCGGCGCGCCTGCGCTCGGTAACATCGCGCCCAATCGCCTGAATCTCGACGAGGTCGCCATCTGCATCAACGATGGGATACTCCGTCCAGTGTTGCCAGCCAATGGTCCCGTCAGCCAGCGGCACGGTATGTTCGTCGCTGACGACAGAGGGATTGCGCACGAAACGATCCAGCGCAAAACGGGCTCGTTTACTTGCTTCCAATGGCAGCAGGTCGAAGAACTTCCGGCCAAGAAGCCCCCCGCGCTTTGCACCGAAGTAATGGCAGTAGGCCCCGTTGACGAAGATGAGCGTACCATCAGGGCGGTAGCGACAGATGAGTTCCGTCTGCGTCTCAACCAGATCGCGATACTGCTCTTTGCTCCGCCGCAGCGCCGCCGCTGTGCGGTTACGCTCTTCGATCAACACCGCCAGAAGCAGCATGGGCGCGGAGAGCGAGATGAGGAAGAGCTGAAGCGCGAGGATCGAGGTGGCCGGTGTGGACGCGACGAACGGCCCCTGCGCCGCCGCGGTATTCCAGCCCGTCGAGAGCAGCACGAAGCCAAGGAGCGCCAGGCTGGTCCCGCCAATGCCGAAGCGCAAGGCCGCCCAGATCAGGAACAGAAGCGGCAGGAACAAAAAGGCGCTCTGCCCTGTGATCGCGATGACATCCGTGCCAAAGACAAGGACTCCAACCACCATTACAGAGATCGTCAGCGCGGCGGCTTCCAGGCAGCGACGCGGCGTCGCCTGTGGCAACCAGTCTCGCCAGCGGTCCGCTATGACCAGGATGACGGGTGAGAGGATGAGGGTCGTCAATGCGTTCGAGACAAACCGCTCCTCCCAGTGCAATACGAACTGGTTGCGCATCTCCCAGTGGGTGAGCATCGCGACGGCGGTATCCAGGAAGGAGACAAGAAACGGAGCGGCGAAGACCGCGCACAGGCCAAATACCGCAACGCGCCGCAGAGTGTCCAGACGATGAGACTCGCCAAACACAAACCGTATGCCAGCCGCACCAAGCAACGCCTGGCCGCAATTGGTGACATAGAGTCCCATGATTGTCCAGAAATCTACACCATTCTGAAATTCCACAATTAGATGCGCGGGCAGGACCGCCAGAAGTATTGGCCACCACATCTGGGTGGGCGTGAGCAGAAACGCGGCGAGCAGGATAGCATTGGGTGGCCAGATGACCGAGAGCGGAGATGAGGGGAAACGCAGCGAAAAGCCGAACTGCGCGCCAAGAAAATAGGCAGCCGCAACCACCACCGCGACACGCGCGGCCTGGCTCGTCGCCATCTCTTTAATCGAACCTCGTACCTGATTCAGGGAATATCCCTGAATCTTTTGGCGTATAGCAAGGGCAACGGACTTCCTTTTGTGCCGCCACGATGCAGGGAACGTGACGCGATTCAGGAGTCGCAAAACGGTTCACCTCCTACTACTGGGCCATCGTGGATGCTACTCTCGCTCTCACCTCCATCCAACTTCCGCGCGCTCTTCCGCCCGCTGCAACGTTCAGAACCTAACGAGACTATACAACCCGGCCATCCGCATGGTCCAAAAGTTGTATAACGCCGCATGCGCATTCGCGACTGCAAGAATTGTTCCGTCCCCCCTGGCTCACGACTGATGTGGCGTGGCATAGCCTACTCTACTCTGACCAGCCTATCCTATCCTATCCTATCCTATCCTATCCTATCCTATCCTATCCTATCCTATCCTATCCTATCCTATCCTATCCTATCCTGTGCCGCGCTGACCCCATACGCGGGATAGCCCGGGCCGCGCACCACAGCGGGAGAGCGGCCGGGAGCCGGGAGACTGAACGCCGGGACTATCACGGTGCGGCGGCAGGGGGATGGTTGTTGCCGTTGCTGTTGGGAAGATGACCCCACAGCGAGACACTGCGATCATCCGGTTGAGTCCGGTTGCTATTGTTGCTATTGTTGCTATTGTTGCTGTTTCTGTTATTGCTTTGCGGTGGCGACGGGTTCGCGCTCTCGTCGGGCAGATCGTCCAGCAGACCAAGAGTCCAGGCGCGCCACACCGCCGCAGTGCGGTTATCCACCTGCAATTTGCGATAGAGGTTGCTCAGGTGACGCTTGACCGTTGCGAGGGCGATGGTTAACTCGTCCGCGATTTCGTCGTTGCGGTCGCCTCTGGCGAGCAGTCCCAGAACCTCTTTCTCGCGCGCGGTGACGCGCTCGTAAATGACGGGAGATTCAGGAGCCGTGGAGGAAGGGTGCGCGTGCGCTGTATCGGTGCGCTGGATCAAGCGATGAGCGCGCCGCGGCAGGGGCAATACGGTGGCTTGCTGCTCCCGCATGGGTGTTGGGTACGGTGGGCGCAGCAGAGATGACTGTCCACCATCGGCAGGAGGACTTCCCTTGTGCAAACGCGCGATGACATCGCGAACTTGCAGAATCTCCTCCTTCATGCGGATATGGTCGTCTGACGCAGCCATCTCGCTGGCCACGGCCAGACCCTGAGAAGAGATCAGCAAATCGGCGGCTTCCAGCCACTCTTCGGCCTCATTGAGATCGCCTGCCTGCGCAAACATCTGCGCCTGTATCAGGGAGAGCTGCGGATGCCGCTGAATGATATCTGCGGGCAGAAGGTCGAGGCATTGTGCCAGCGCCTGGAGATCGGATCCGCTCTCTAACACACGGTTGGCCAGATCGCGCACGATGCGAACGACCGCATACTCGTCGTTCGCGTACAACGCATAATGAACCGCATCGCGTATCATGCCGTGGCCTTCATACCAGGCGCTCGCCTGGCGATATAGCTCGGCCAGCTCTTCTTTACGCAGCCGTTGGAGCCGCTTCCACAACACCTCCCTGAAGAGTCGGTGGAACCTGTACCAGCCAGGCGAATTATCGACCGGGACGAGAAAAGCGTTCTCGCGCTCGAGGGTCTCCAGCGTTGTCTGACTGTCTACGATCCCCGGCAGCGCTTCGCAGAGCGCCACATCGAACTCGTCCAGCGCCGCCATCCACAGCACATTCTCCCCTACCTCGCGTGGCAGCCGTATGAGCACCTCGTCGGCGATGAAATCGACGACATTGCGATTCTCGCTCAGCAGGTCCGCCACGCTTTCGGCGGGGATGCGAGTGTCTTCGAGCGCGAACGCGGCAAGCTGCAGCCCGGCGACCCAGCCTTCGGTGCGCCGGTGAATGCGGGCGCAGGCCTCTGGCGTTATTGCTTTGCCTGTCCTGAGCTCCAGAAATGTCCGCGCCTCGTCGCCCGTGAAGCGCATGTCTTCGATGCGCAACTCAAGCAGGCGCCCCGCAACTCGCATCCGCGCGATACTCAAAGGAACGCTGGTACGAGTCAGCAGGATGACGTGAATCCGCGGCGGAAGATGTTCGATAAAGTACTTCACCGCAGTATGGATCACCGTATTATCCGGGTTAATCGTGTGGTAGTCATCGAGCACGAGCACAATGTGCTCCTCGGTTGAGGTCAGGACGTTGATAAGCCGGGAGATGAGGGATACATCGGCGAGACGAGCCTGCGCATTCTTCACGTAGCGCAACCCGGCTGAATACAGGCCAGGAACGACCCGATCAAGAGCAGCGAGCAGATGGGTGGAGAAGCGCATCGGATCGTTGTCGTTCTCATCCAGCAGCAGCCATGCTATCCGCGCCGAGGTCTCCCTTGCCCACGTTGCCACGAGCGTGCTCTTGCCGTAGCCCGAAGGCGCATTGATGATGGTGAGCGGATACGCCAGCACATGATCCATGCGATCAATGGCGCGCGTGCGGACGAATGTCTTCTCATCGACAAGGGGCATCTCTAACTTGGTCACGAGGAGGTCCGGGCTGGTGATGGGCAGGCGCGGCATCGGCCCGCTCTCGCCATCCAACTCCACCTGAAATTCGGGAGTGGCCGTATCCCAGTGCGCAAGCTGATGCGCCGCCGCCAGCAGTCGCTCGCGCGTGAGTTCCGGAGCCGAACCCAGCACAACACAGCGTGGCTCATTCTCGATGGCGCAAAAGGCCAGCCAGAGCGCAGACGCTCCATCGTGCGCGCGCTGGGCGGTGAACGAGATATCGTGTTCCTCAACGGTAAACGCATCGACCCCGTCAAGCCATACAAACCATTCGGCGGAGCCAACCGCAATTGGCGCATTCACAAGTCCGAACTGCACGGTGACTAGAGGGGTACCCATGGTTCGTCTCCTCCCTTGGGTCATGCGAAGATTCCTGGAGGAGCGTCCGCAGCGACAGCACTCTACGACGTAAGCGCTGTACTGGCATCGCGGGTGTGTCGGCGCAACTACGTCGGCTTGCCGGGGTGCAACGACGTGTGAACTGCCGCCACAACGAGCATCTCGCCAATGTTCAGAGACGCCATGCCGCATCTCTCAGCATCTCTTTGCCCTACGGGCAGCGAGATAATCACCGCTTGTATCCTATCCCGTCTTCCATCCCATTCCTGGTAACTGTCGGGATCCGTCCTATACAGGGAAGATCGAGAAGAACTCTCCAGGTCTTATGCTACTAGTGCCACGAGGTGTGGCCTTGCAGAACTTTTCAACGGCCTGTGAATCTCTCTCAGGGGTACCCGAAGATGGTACGTGAACGCACAAAACTGCGCCCTGGGAGGGGGATAACCGATAGGACTAAGGCATTGGACGCATTGTCGTATGACGCATATGAAGCACTGTTGTACCAGGTATGGTAGCCATTCGACTGAGGAGCGACGACGCCCTTACTCAAAGGTATCGGTGCATTTATGAGCACACAGGTACTATAGCACCAGTAAACCCGGACTTCCATCACGTCTTTGCAGTAGTTTTATGTCGTTTTCCGTAGTATTCGCCAATGACGATTCACATGATCGCTACGCAATAGCGCGTATATCACGTATCTCGCATACACCCACGCATACACCTCAAAACACGATGAGCTTATTACGGGCGGCAAAGAGGATCAGTCCCGCAATAGAGGATACCCCCAGCTTTTTCATGATTTTGGCGCGATACGTGATGACGGTATTGAGGGAAATACACAGGGCATCAGCCACGTCGCGGTTCGATTTGCCCTGGGCGAGCATCAACAGCACCTCACGCTCGCGCACCGTGAGTGAGGATAGCGCCTCTTCATCGCGCTTCTGTTCTTCTGTGTTAAAGAACGTACTCAAGATCGTCTTCGAGATGCTCGGCGAGAAGAACGGCTCGTGTCTGGCAAGCGCCTCTACCGCTTCTGTCAGATGTAATGCCGCGTCGGACTTGAGGATATATCCCTGCGCGCCGACACGAAGCGCCTCCTGGACGTACTGGCCACTCTCGTACTGGGTAAAAATGAGCACTTCCGTATCAGGGGCTTGCTTGCGTATGTAGCGTGTGGCTACCAGGCCGCTCAGTATAGGCATGGAGATATCAACCACAGCGATATCGGGGCGTAACTTGACGGCGAGGTCGAGCGCATCCCGCCCATTGCGCGCTTCCCCGCATACCTCCCATCCCTGGTGCTCCAGGAGCAGATCACGCAGGCCACGCCGCATGACTTCATGGTCTTCCGCCACCAGGATTCGCACCATCATCCGCCTCTTTCGTGGTGGGGCATTTCAGCGATGGCTTGCGTGCCGCGCTCATTCGAGCGAATGTGCGAACCTCATCCAACCGCGATGGCTCGATGAAATCGCGCTCGCATAGCGAATGATCCCTACGCGCGGCCACGTCACATCGCCACTACCCAGACGCACATCCGCCCGCATCGCCGCTGACTTGTACCAGACATGCCACGCTGTTATCACGCTGCCACAGGGAACGTCAAACGCACTCAGGCTTCAGCTACATCTCTACACCTTTGCGGCGCTGTACACGCCACATTCCACCTCCGTACACCCATGCAATGCCTTATGTGATCACACCAGCCTGGCGAGTATCTCCCACGTATACCGTGCGCCATCTATTGGCCTGACAGGCCGACGCACATGCACAGGAAGCGAGCTATTAAGATGGTTGTATATTGATCCTGTTAGCATAGGCAAACAGGCTGTTTTCCCGCGACGAATAGGCTGTAATCTCTACTTTATCATATGAAGTAGTGTCAGCATAAGGGTGTTTCAAGGATTATCCTCACACAATCTACCACTTCCCTTTTGCAACCTTAGGCGCATGCGGCACAAGGATTCTCGTTTTAGAGTGAGCAGTGCGGCAGGGGGCTTCCCTTCGGTTGAAGCGAAACGCTTGAACGACAAGCCCTGGCCGCGGCAGGAGAACGTCGGGCGCATCCACGCTAGAGCGCCGTGATACGTCTCCTTCGCGCGTTCACTGCATACAGTGCGCGCGGAACGGCTCCTCAACAATCTACCCCGGGAGGTGTGGTATGCATGCGAGCAGAGACCAGCAGCAGTGGATACAAGGGGCGACAGGTTTTGCCGTGCCCACCAATGCTCGCCAGACAACACTGGTCGGCGCCGATGACTGGCGCGACGAGACTGGCCTCGCGACATGGCTTGCCAACCTGGTCCGCTTTACCCTCTATAGCGAGACGGTGGGGATCGTTTTACGATCAGAGCGCGCCAGGCGGCCACGTCTGGTCGCCACGGCTGGTGTGGCGCCGGGCCATGCGGCTGCCTGGTGGAATCAGATATGCGCCGACATCCCCGATCTTGAGGCGGGCAACGAATCCATCTCACGTTCGACGGGGCTGCACGCCGTTCGGACGGACGAAGATACTCATGTTCCCGACGCCCCCACACACAGAGTCGTCCGTCTGGTGCTGCCGCTGCTGGTCAGCGAGCGACGGCTGGGCGCGATGATTGTCGAGTTCAGGTTTGGGGGGCGCGTCATGCCAGATGTCCTCTTGAGGACACGCGCGCTGGCCCATCTGGCCGCGCTGGCGCTCGATCATGGGCGACTGATGGACGAGCGAGAGGCCTGGGCGAACACGGTGGGACAACTCCGCCGGGATAGCGAAAATACCGAGGCGGCGCTCATGCAGATCGTCCACGAGCTGCGTGGCCCGCTCACCACCATGAAGCTGGGCACACAGATCGCGCAGCGCCAACTGAAACGGCTGGCGGACAGCCGCATGGTCAAAGGCGACTCCACCTCGTCCCACGTTGCGCGCGCCGCAACGGCTCTCGCGCTGGCCGACCGCAATGCCAACATGGCAGAGCGCCTGCTCTCCGACCTCGCCGATATCACGCGGATTCGCGTCGGCATCGCTGAGACGCATACGAAGCAGTGCGACCTTGGCGAGATTGTACATAACACCGTTGCTGGCCAGCAGCTGGTGTGGCGGCGACGGATCATCCATCTGGAGTCACCCACGGAAGCTGTTCCGGTGGTGGCCGATGCCGACCGGATCGCACAGGTGGTTGGCAACTACCTCTCCAATGCATTGAGGTATTCACCAAACGTCCAGCCGGTCGAGGTGCGGCTGGAGTACGGTGACGGCGAGGCGCGCGTTGCTGTCTGCGATCATGGTGTCGGTATCGCCCCGGAGAGCCAGCAGCGCGTGTGGGAGCGCTTTTACCGCACCAGCGCATCCCGCAGCTATAGCGCCGAGGGGCTGGGCGTTGGCCTGTTCATCTGTCGCCAGTTGGTCGAACAGATGGGAGGAAAGGTCGGCCTGGAGAGCGTGCTCGGCGAAGGCTCGACCTTCTGGTTCACCGTCCCACTCGCCGCGATTTAGGACGGCGCTATACTAACTGGACGGGGGCGTGATAGCCATCGAAACAGACTATCATGCCCCCGATTTTTCGCATTGCCTGAGATTTTGTGACTCTGGCGGCTACCCTCTCCCCCTAACCTCTCCCCCTAACCCCCGCCCGTTGGGCCGCTGGCGCTGCGCGTGCTGGACGCACGCTCCGAGGCTCTCGCCTCGCGCGCCAGCCCCCTAAAAGGGAGGGGGGAACCAGAAACCAGGACCAAGACGGTCAGCTCGCGCCGCCTAAAATGCGCGCCTTCTGCTGGGCAAATTCGTCTGGCGTCAGGATCCCTACGTTCTGAAGCTCGGCCAGTTGCTGAAGCTGCGCGATCATGGCATCGGTGTTCGTGGCCGGGTTAGCTGCCTGCATCGGTTGCTGTTGTTGCGCCTGCGCCGTCTGTGCCTGCTGGAAGCCCGCATCAAACGCCGCCTGCTGTTGCTGTTGCTGCGCCGCCTGTTGTTGCGCGGCGCGCTGGTTCATCGAGCCGCTGACCCCTTTGGAGACTGCGGTAGCCGTCCCCGCGATCACTGCGGTGCGCGCCATGGTCCCAAGCAGGCCGGGGCCGCGCCGCCCCATTGCTCCACGTCGCATCATAGCTGGATTCATCCTCTCTTCATGGCGCCAGGCTCTGTGCGCCTACGCATCGGCTCCCACGCTTGCCTTCATCGCCGCTTCGACGACCGCGCTGGGGATCCGCTCGTTTTCCACCACGCGCCCGCCAGCGGCCCGCATTGCCTCCGCGAACCGTTTGGCCCAGGCATCCTCCCAGACCAGCACCGCCGCGATGCTATCAGGAGACAATTCCGCCGCCGCGATTTCGATATCCTCCATATTCACCAGGTCATCGACCTCGGCGTCCAGTTCCTCATAGCGGTGAGCGCTCACGCTGTCGAGCTGGTCAACCTCCAGCGCCTGGGTATGCCCCTCCGCATCTTTCTTGATGAACATCAGGTCGATAATGCGGACAGTCCCTGAAGACACCAACTCCTGAAGCGCTGGCTCGATGTCGCCAATCGCGGTCGTGCTCGGAAACTCGATCATGACATATTCGACCGGGCCAAGTCCCATCTCAGGCCTCGCATTCGTCGAGCAGGGCGCATGTGAGTTGCGCGCCTGCGCCTGTGCTTCAGGAGGCGTCGCTGGTACGACGCCTCCCACTATTCCTTACACTTCAGACATTTCAGGTTCTGACGGCCTACGCCTGCTGCGCTGGCGCGTCGGTGGCTGTCGTCGGCGTTGCGGCTGGCGGCGCCCCGGCGGTCGAGCGTTGCGCGAGCGCATCCCGAAGGCGTTGTTCCGCGTCGTCCGAGAGCGATGTGCGCAGGACTGTGCCGCCATATTTGCTGATCTCTGGCACCACCTTATCCAACGTCACGTTGCGCACCAGCACGAAGATGGCCGAGCTATTCGGCGGCATATGGGCGGTCAGCTCTTTGACGAAGTTATCGTCAATGCCATAGTCGCTCATCTTCCCGGCAATCGCGCCTGTGCCCGCGCCAACCGCCGCCCCAATGGCCGCCCCCGCAAGCGGCGAGAGGAAGAGCAGGCCAATCAGCGTTCCCCAGAGGGCGCCCGTCGCACCGCCAGTCGCCGCACCCGCCGCGGGCAGGTTGATCATCTGATGCATGTCAATCGCGCTGTTGCTATCCTTGGTGACATAGACGGCATCGTCCAACTCCAGCAGGTGCTCGACCACCATGCGCTTCAGCGTATCGAGTGTTTTCTGGGCCTGATTGATATCCGGGTAGGTGATGGCAACCAGATCGCTCATGTCGTACCTTCTCCTTTGGCATGGCATACAAGATGGTTCGGTCAACACGCTGGAGCACTGATCCAGCGTGTTGACCGATGCGGCCTCGACGCTGAAAAATCCCCCAGAATCCAGCCAGCATAAACCAAGTATAGGCCCGTGCGTTGCCCAGGAACCTCCCACTTGAGGGGAGACATCGAGGTGAGCCTCTATCTCTCTTCGGGGCGAGGTGGTATCTCAACGGGCGGCTATGTGCGCATAACACAGCGCATCGGCGACGCAACAGGACAGGCTGATGCTCCCCCTCGGGATAGGCGCGCGTCGTTACTTTGGGCAGCTACAAAACACGTCACCGGGACTCTCCCAGCAGAGGATGGAACAGGCGCCGCCACCTCGTACACTTATGACCAGCGATGTCTGCGTATCTGCCCGACGCCTCATACCTGATGCTTCATCATGTGTGAGGCGTCTGGGTACCTTCACCTGTCAAGCGACAGACGTTCACGAACAGGGCTTTCTGGAGTCCGCGCTGTGAGGCAACGCTGAGAAGGCTGCAGAAGTCCCGGCCAGGAGCCAGTATATGCAGGACAATTCCGGGGATCCACGCACCTTCGGTTCACCTACTGCCCCAGCATCCGCTAATACACCAGTGAATGGGGCAATGACACCACCGACACCACCCAATGTTGTCACCCAAACGCCATCGCCCACCCCACCAGCAGCATCGGCTGCGCCATCGACTATGCCCCCGGTCGCGCCATCCGCGCCACCGCAGCCCGCCCAACGCACAGGACGACGTCATTCCTGGCGACCGCTCTGGATTGCCCTCGGCGCGGCGGTGCTGTTCGGCCTCATCTTTGGAGCGGGTGCGCTCACCGGGAGGAATAACGGCACATCCACCTCGTCGTCGCCATCCGGTACGGACATCGAAGATACGACTATCACCGTCATCCATAACGTCGATCCATCGGTCGTGCAGATACAGGGGCGCGGCGGCCTCACGGGCGGAAGCATTGGGTCGGGCGAGATTCTGACCTCGGACGGCTATATCGTGACCAACAGCCATGTCGTTCACGGCCTCTCGACCTACACGGTGCTCCTGGCAAATGGCCAGCAGATTCCCGCCACGCTGATCGGCGAGGCGCCATCCGAAGACCTGGCGGTGCTGAAAGTCAACGCGACCGATCTCAAGCCGATAGCGGTAGGCGATTCCAGCAAGGTGGTCGTCGGCGAGTTTGCCCTCGCGGTGGGCAGCCCACTGGGCCTCGAACAATCGTCCACATCCGGCATCATCAGCGCGCTCAACCGTGAGGCGACAGAGGTGGTGGATAACCAGCGATTCACGATCACCGGCCTCATCCAGACGAGCGCGCCGATCAACCCCGGCAATAGCGGTGGGGCGCTGGTCAACCTGAAGGGGCAGCTTGTCGGCATCCCAACTCTCGCCGCAGTAGAGCCTGCGACCGGAGTCGCCGCCAATGGCATCGGGTTCGCCATCTCCTCGAATCGCATGAAGACTATCGTCCATCAGCTCACTGGCGGCGCGCTCTTCTAGCGGGGCTTGTAGCGAGATCATTGTGGCGCAACCCGCGCGTCTGGGCGCCAGCGCGCGGACGCCACCCGCGCCTTACATGGAGGGTGAGAGTATGTTCTTCCAGATCGTCTTCGCGTCTCTCTTGCAGCTTCTGATTGGGCTGGCGCTCTGCTTCGCTGGCTTCCGGGTCTTCGTCCTGGTGCTGCCAATAATCGGCTTCTTCGGCGGCTTCGTCGTCACCGCTCAGGCCATTCAGGAACTGTTCGGCGGGGGCTTCCTGGCAACCGTCAGCGGCTGGGTGTTTGGCTTCGTCGTCGGCGTCTTCGCCGCGGTGATCGCCTACTTCTTCTACTATGGGGCAGTCGTCGTGCTGGCCGGGGCCTTTGCCTATGAACTCGTGGCTGGATTTCTGGCGGGGTTGGGCGTCACATCAGGCGTCCTGCTGTTCATCGTCGGGCTGGTCGTGGCAGTAGGACTATGCGTTCTGGTCGTTCTGCTCAACGTGCCACAGTTGGTTGTCATCGCACTCACCGCGCTGCTCGGAGCAAGCATGATCCTGACGGGGGTATTGCTCGCAGTCGGTCGCATCCCGCTGGCCTCGCTGGAGTGGGGTGTCGTGGGCGCGTTCCTCCGCGATTCGTGGTTCTGGGGACTGGTCTTCCTGGTGATTGCGGGGTTTGGAGCCGCAGTACAGATACTGCTCCCCGAGCGGTACAGCCTGGAGCCGAACTGGCCGGAGCGGACAGGCGCCTATGCGCCCACTATGGCAGTCCCTTCCGCTCCGCCCGCCGGAGCGGAACCAGCCATACAACCGTAGTCGCGAGGACGGCAATCATCGCGATCACCGCGAGCGCCTGACGTTCCGCTGGCTCGTCGCCGGAGGTGTGACATGGCCAGTCCGAGCGAGCATCAGCCGGAATGGCAGGCGCCGCCCTCGCGCGCTCCCCGCACCCAGACCAGCCGTCGGACGATGCCCACGTGGCTATCGATCATCCTGGTCATCCTGACGTGCATCGGCGTGCTGGCGAGCACGATGATACTCTGGGTCGATGCGACCATGCTCAACACGGATCGGTTCGTGGCGCTGGTCGCGCCGGTCGGGAGCGATCCGCAGGTCATCGCGAGCATCAGCCAGTACGCCGCCGATCAGGTCATCACCGCGCTCGATATTCAGAACCGGACGGCCAATGCGCTGCCATTTGACGGCCAGTTTCTCACCGGCCCGCTGGAGCGCGTCGTCCACGATTTCGTCCAGACTCGCACGGCGGATTTCCTCGCCAGCGACAGCGGCCAGACGCTCTGGCAGGCCCAGTTGCGCCGGGTCCACACCGGGTTGGTCGCGTTGCTGCGGGGCCAGACCTCCACGACTGGGAGCGCGAATGGCGCATTGACGCTAGACCTGCTGCCGATACTCGCCGCGATGCTGAACCGTCTGCAGCAGGCAGCGCCGGGCCTCATCCCGTCCGGCGTCACGATTCCCGACCTCGCAAACGCGCAGAATCCCGCGCAGGCGCGTCAGGAGCTTGCGCAGGCGTTAGGTGTCACGCTTGCACCGGATTTTGGCGTCATCACGCTGGCTCAGAGCAATACACTCAAGACGGCGCAGCGCATCGTCTCCGTGCTGGATGCGCTGCAAGTCATCCTGCCCCTCGTGACGCTCGCGCTCGCGATCCTGACGATCTGGTTCGCGGCGAATCGACGGCGAACGCTGCTGCTGCTGGGAGGCGTGACGGCCGCGCTCTTCTTCGTGGCGATGCTGGTGACACAACTCGTATTGGGCAACTTCCCTGCCGCGGTGACGGCAAGCCCGGCGCACGAGATCGTGGCTTCGCTGGTGGGCCTGGTGCAGGCAAACCTGCTGGGGACGCTCGTCGTCGGCCTGTTTGCCGGGCTAGTCGTGGCGCTGGGCGCCTATCTGGCGGGCAGGCCAACGTGGCTGATGCGGCTTCTGCCAAAGTCTGGTGAGACCAGCGCCGCCTGATCCATTGCTCGCACGTCCTTATGCTGGGCGCTCACCGTGAGCGCTCTGGTCGTGGAAGGCCGGTTGATCCCCAGATGCATGCGTGCGAGCGTCAACCCGCATGAAACGTATGTTGGATTGGCCCGGCTGCACGTCGCGAACTGCAATCCCCTTCTCGTGCCGGTCGGAGACGATCCGATAGACCATGGTCACGCGCTGCGGGGCGATGAGGATGGCGCATGTTCCAGCCAGAAGCGCAATCCCCGCCAGCACCAGCGTATCACGCATATCCGTCGCGAAGGGCGTTATTTTGAAGAGTGTGAGCTGCCTTAAGGCGTCCAACGCGACCTGCGCGCCGCGTATCCCGGCGAACAGCAGCGTGGTGGCGGCGACGAGCGCGAATAGCCACGCCAGGTAGCGGCGCTGTCTCTCCATTTCCAGCATCCTTTCTGGCCGCCCCGCCAGCTATACCAGCAATAGCCCGTCCATGCCCCTGATTGCTACCCGGGAATGTTCCTGGCCCCAAAGGAGCGCTGTGCAGGATGCTGGAGCGCATTCGGCGCCATGAATGGATGGGCGATGTCGCTGGAGCTGGGATCGGTGTCAGAGTCGACAGTGACACGCGGAGCCGTTGGAAAGCTGTTGCTCACAGGCGTTGACGGAGCCTGGGACGAGCGGCGACGCTCGACCTCCTGGTCATACTTCGCGGCGCGCGGGAAGGTGCGCAGGCGTTCATCCAGCTTGGCCATCCGCAGCTCCTCCGCATCCGCCTTCAGCTTCGAGATCTGCTTGAGCGCCTCGGCCTGCTGGATTTGCAACTGAAGCGCATCACGGTCGCGTTCGAGGCGCGCGTTCAACTCCTGGCGCGCCATCTGGTGCGTATGCTCCTGCTGTTTCTGCGCGAGCGCATGCGAATCGGCCTGCTCCTCACGCTGCCACAGCGCCAGTTGCCGCTGCTCCTGGAGCCGCAGGAACTCTTCTGGCAGTTGGACATAGGTCACCTTCATCTTCACGATCTCAATGCCATACTGCGCCACATCCGCACTGATGGCATCGGCGAGGTTTTCGCGCTCCGCCCGCACCAGGTCAACGACCTCTTCAGCGCGGACCTGACGAATCAGCGCGCGTAGCTCCTCCTGGCAAGAGGCGTGCAACACCTGGCTGAAGTCGTCGGCGGGGATTGCGTAGACGAAACGATAGGGATTGTTGATCGCGAAGGTGCAGAGTGAGGAGATGGTCACACGGACATTATCCTTGGTCTGGGCCTCGACCACCGGGATATCGAAGGGGATCTCGCGCAGCGTCACCAGGTGCGAGACGACCACCCACGGTGGAACCATGTGCATGCCGCTATTGATCGTGCGCAGGTATTTGCCGCCCCAGCTCAGCAGTCCAGCTGCGCCTTCAGGGATCGAGACGAAGAAGGAGCTCCAGAGCGCGTAGATGACGAGCGCGATTGCACATGGGACAATCACCGGGACAATCCACCAGGTAGATAGCGCCGTCTGCGCCAGCACAGCCAGTATCGCGAGGGCAATCGCCGCAATCATATGGTCATTGCGGATGTGACTCAGTCTAGTCGGTACGATGGCAATCGGTATGCGGCCCCAGGCATCTCGGGTGGCGAATGTATCCGCAGCCGAGTCGAGCGGCACTTTTGCTTGAACGAGTTGAATGGGGTCTTGCTGCACGATCGTTATCGCATCGTCAGGGACCATAGCATTGGTGACCATGGCGTTCGCCCTTCCTTACATCACATCACGAAGCTCGCTCCTCACGTTTGTTGTACTCCCTTATCCCGCGTTCCCCTTTAGCATGCGTCATGCCAGGGAAGCCTGTAATCCGCTAAAGGATGCATCAGTCTTGCGGCGTTGATATTCATAGGAAGGCTGTCCAGTCAGGAAACCGCCAGCCCTCGCGCGAGAACGCGCGCCAGAAGGGGGTAGCGTTGCCGCGCCAAGAGTTGCGACCTTTGGACCATGCATCTGCATCCCACCACTCCATTACACTTGCATGCATCACGCAAGACGCACATGACGTACATGACGTACATGACACACATGACGCACATGACGACATTCGCCACATGCCAGCAAGGCCGCCACTCGGACGGCCGCCAGCTATGGATACCTGCTCCCATTTGATCGGCGCTCATCAAAGCCAACGGAGAGGGATGAGCCATGATCGCCTTAACATACGTCTGGTGGGTTGCGATGATCCGCGGGGTTGCAGCCCTCGCCATCGCCCTGATCGTGCTCCTGCAATCGCATGTCTCGATGACCATGGTGACGGCGGCCCTCGGCGCGTTCATCCTCGTCGATGGCTTCGTCGCGCTCGCCGGCGGGATCGCGGTGGGGCTGGGGCTGTGTGGCGTGTTACTGCTGGTGGAGGGCCTCGTCGGCGTGACCGTCGCGGCGGTCAGCCTCTCCGATATACGCACAGCGCCTCACAATATCCACCTCGCCGAGATCCCAATGATTGCCTGGGCTGGCGTGATTGGCATTACCGAGGTCTACACCGGCATCCGGTTTGGCCGGGCGCTGCCAGCGAACCGGCCAACAACCCACCGCTCCGCGTTACCACCAGGGCGCGCGTGCCTGCTTGCCGGGGCGATTACCATCGCCTTTGCCGTCTCGCTGCTTACATTGCCGATGACCAGCGCTGGCATAGCGGTTCCAGTCATTCGACTCTTTGCCGCAGCGCTGGGCTATCTGCGCATACGGAGCGGCCTGGCGCTGGGCTCGTTACATCTCGATCACTTCTACTCACCGTCCTGAATCGCGATAGCCGCGTTGTCGTGTTGAACATGGCGCCGACCATACGCGCGTTCGCGACCCATTGCAACCAATTGCGGAAGGAACGCATCATGACACCACAGCAGGAGATGACAGACGTAACAGACGTAACAGACGTAACAGGCACGATCCCAGCCTCCACGCCAGACACAGGAATGGTCTGGATAGCCGGTGGCACATTCCAGATGGGATCGAGCGACTTTTACCCCGATGAAGCGCCTATCCACCACGCCACCGTTGACGGCTTCTGGATGGACGCATACGCCGTGACGAATGAGCGGTTCGCGAGCTTCGTCCACGAGACCAAGTATGTGACCGTGGCCGAGCGCCCGCTGAATCCCGCCGACTATCCGGGGGCGGCGCCTGAGCTGCTGGTGCCGGGATCGCTGGTATTCCATCAGCCTGAGCGGCCGGTGGACCTGAATGATCCCTCGCAGTGGTGGGCCTATGTGCCGGGCGCCGACTGGCGGCATCCCTACGGACCGGGCAGCGCGATCAAAGGGCGCGAGAAGCATCCGGTGGTTCATGTCGCCTACGAAGACGCCGTGGCCTATGCCACCTGGGCTGGCAAGGAGCTGCCAAGCGAGGCGGAATGGGAGTTTGCCGCGCGCGGTGGGCTGGACGGCAAGGTCTATCCCTGGGGCGATGAGTTTATGCCCGGTGGCAAGCTGATGGCCAACACCTGGCGCGGTGAGTTTCCCTGGCAGAACATCCGCATGGGACGGCACCCCAAAGCGATGCCAGTTGGCTCGTTCCCGCCGAATGGCTATGGGCTATACGACATGGCGGGCAATGTCTGGGAGTGGACCAGCGACTGGTACCAACCGCGCCACGCTGGCGATCCGGTCAAGGCCTGTTGCACGCCGCACAACCCACGTGGCGGCTCCATGGAGCAAAGCTACGACCCAGTGCAGCCGGATGTGCGCATCCCGCGCAGGGTGCTCAAGGGCGGCTCGTATCTCTGCGCGCCCAACTACTGCCTGCGCTATCGCCCCGCCGCGCGCTCGCCCGAGATGGTGGACACCTCGACCTGCCACATCGGCTTCCGCTGCGTCGTTCGCCCGCAGCCAGCGAGCCAGCCAGGCAGTAACTCAGCCTCATAAGCACTCGACACGCCATGCACGGCTACTCGGCGGGGCGATAAGAAATCGCCTGCTCGGCGCGGCTAACCCAGGGGCGAGCCATCCCTCATACCCTGTGGACAGGGCAAAACTGGCCCCGTGGTCACCGCTCAAAGCGAGATGAAAACAGGGTATCAGCGCATAGACTGTGGCTGGGAGGGAATCCGCCTCGCACGCGGCTCAACGTATGCGCTGCTGGCAAGCGCACCCTTGCAACATCGCTTACGACAAGCTGAATGCGGAGGATTGCTATGGCCGACCGTGAGAACGCCTTGCCGTCGTGGAATGACACCGCGACGCGGGATGCCATCGTGAAGTTCGTCGCCTCGGTGACGCGAGAGGGCGGGCCAGACTATGTTTCGCCGTGGGAGCGGGTCGCCACCTTCGACAACGACGGCGCGCTCTAGTGCGAGCGACTGCTGCTGGTCCAGGCCGACTTCATCCTGCGCCGCCTCGCCGCGATGGCCGAGCGGCATCCAGCGCTCCGCGAGCGCCAGCCCTGGGAGTCCGCCTACAACAAGGACTACGGCTGGCTGAAGGGTACTCTGGTCAAACACTATCAGAGCGACAATAGCGACCTGAAGCTGCTCATGGGTGGCGTCATCAAGGCGTTCGAGGGCATGAGCGTCGAAGAGTACGAGGCGGAGGTGGGTGGCTTTCTGGAAAGCGCCGAGCACCCAACGCTTGGCCGCGCCTACATCAGCTGCGCGTTCCGGCCAATGGTCGAGCTTTTGCGCTATCTCGAAGCGAACGGGTTCACCACCTACATCGCATCCGGCGGCGACCGCGATTTCATGCGTCCGATGGCGAACGAGCTGTACGGCATCCCCCGCGAGCGTGTCATCGGCAGCAGCTTCGAGCTCTCGTATCAGGAAGACGAGCCCGGCGGCAATGTGCTCCATAAGGGGAGGGATGGACTTCTTCGATGACGGGCCGGAGAAGCCCGTGCGTGTCTGGAGCCGCGTCGGCAGGCGACCGATCCTGGCGGGGGGCAACGCTAACGGCGACATCGAGATGCTTCAGTTCGCCGGAGGGCCGACCAGGCCCGCACTGCGCCTGCTGCTGCTGCACAACGACGCCAACCGCGAGTTCGACTACGTCGCGGGGGCAGAGCGGGCGCTCGACCGGGCAAAGACACACGACTGGACGGTGGTCAGCCTGAAGGACGACTGGGCGACCGTCTTCTAAATAGCGAAGCATTGCGTGAGGAGTGCGGCCATGGCGGAGTTTCTGAATGCGCTCTCCAACCTGCTTACAGGAAATGGGTGCTGAAAGCCCTGTCTTTCAAGTGGGGGATGAAAAGCGCTCCTCCCAGGCACCTTGACCACATCATGATGGCCAGATCGTGACGGCGCATTGACAAGGGATCGCTGTCAGGGTATCATCCAGCAAGCAAAGGGAGCTAGAACCTATGAGGACGATGGCCCGAGGATGGCACGATGCTCGTCTATGAGTACAAGCTAGACGGGGCGCAGGCCCAATACACGCGGATAAACGAGGCGATCCGCATCGCGCAGTTTGTGCGCAACAAATGCCTGCGCCGCTGGATGGTCACGCCCAGCGCCACCGCCAATGATCTGCAAGTCCAGTGCAGCCAGCTCGCCAAAGACTTTCCCTTCGCCGCCCAATTGAATTCGCAGGCCCGACAAGCCGCCGCCGACCGCGCCTGGCAGGCGATCAGCCGCTTCTACGCCACTGTCGCGCGCAGGTGCCAGGCAAGAAAGGCTACCCGCGCTTCCAACACGACAATCGCTCGGTCGAGTACAAAGTCACCGGCTGGAAGCTCGATCCCGACGGACGACATCTGACCTTCACCGATGGCTTCGGTATCGGACGGGTACGACTGGTCGGCACGCGGAGCATCGAGACGTTTCCGCTGGAGCAGATCAAGCGGGTGCGACTGGTGCGACGGGCGGACGGCTACTACGTCCAATTCTGTGACGACGCTGAGCGGCAGGTAGAACATATATCCAGGGGCAGCAGGTGGGGATCGACCTGGGGCTGAAGGAGTTCTACACCGACTCCGTAGGCAGGACTGTGACACCTCCCCGCTTTCTACGTAAAGCCGAACGGCGGCTCAAGCGGCTGCACCGGCAGGTCTCGCGCAAATACGACACGCGCCGCAAGCAAGCCAAACACCCGCAATCCCATAACTACCAGAAAGCCCGCCAGCGCCTGGCGCACGCGCATCTGAAGGTGCAACGGCAGCGCGAAGATTTCGCCCGCAAAACGGCGAGCGCGCTCGTCTCGTCTCACGACTTGATTGCCCATGAAGCCCTCCAGATCCGCAACTTGGTCAGGAACCATCAGCTGGCTAAGAGTGTCAGCGACGCCGCCTGGGGGCCGTTTCCTCGTGTGGCTGGGTTACTATGCCCGCCTGCATGGGGTTCCTGTCATCGCCGTGCCACCGCACTACACGACGCAAGCCTGCTCGAAGTGCGGCGTCTTCGTCCCGAAGAGCCTGAGTACCCGCACCCATGTCTGCGGGCACTGTGGGTTCATGCTGGACCGGGATGAGAACGCGGCGCGCAACATCCTGGCGCTGGCACTGGCACACTCGCATCAGATCAGCAGCCGCAACAGTACCGCCGGGCAGGCGGGAACTGGCCTGGTTTGACTAGGCGAACGCTTGGGGACTGATGGCCTCCATGCCTGCGTCAGTGATGGCCAGGGGTGCGCCGCCAGGCTGAACCGAGAATCTCCCAGCTTCAGCTGGGTAGAGTGTCAAGCTGCTGTTCGTGGTCACGAGCATGCTGAGCATGGGCCTGGCGCTGACCATCCCGCAGATTCTCGCGCCGCTCCGCAACGCCCGGCTGATCGTTCTGGCGCAGGCCGCCAACTTCGTGATTGTCCCAGCAGTGGCGTTCCTGCTCTCGCGGGTCGTCCCGCTACATCAAGACCTCCAGATTGGCCTGATTCTCTTTGGCTCGGCGGCGGGTGCGCCCTTCCTGCCGAAGCTGGCCTAGATCGCGAAAGCCAACGTCGCCTCCGCCGTCGGGCTGATGACGCTGCTGGTGGTGGCGACGGTGATTTATCTGCCGATTGTGCTGCCGCTGCTGCTGCCAGGCGTGAACGTGAACGCGGGGCAAATTGCGCTCTCGCTCATCCTGGAAATGCTGCTGCCGCTGGGCATCGGCCTCTTCGTCAAGGCGCGCTATGCCGACGCCGCAGCCTCACTGCTGCATCCGATGACGCAAATCTCCAACATCAGCCTGGCGCTGCTGATCGTGTTGATGCTCGGGCTGAACATCAGCAATGTGTTGGGGCTGCTGGGCAATGCTTCGATCATCGCTATGGCGCTGCTCGTCGCGGTGGCGCTGGGGTCCGGGTTCCTGCTGGGCGGGCCGGGCGGTGATATGCGACAGGCGCTGGCGCTGGGGACGGGGCAACGCAATCTGGCGGCGGCGTTCGTCATCGCGACAGGCAACTTCGCCGACAAGCCAAACGTGCTGGTGTTTCTGGCAGCGGCGGGGCTGGTGGGCATGATCATCGTAATGCCGCTGGCCGCCGAGTTGGGCAGGCATAGCAGCGCCGCGCGGATGGCTGCCGATACGGCGACGGAACCTGCGAAAGCCCCGGCGCAGACCGTCGGGCGTGAGGCGTCCCCTAACATGGGCTAGTGACGTGAGGCATCTAAAGTACGCTGGCGCGAACCCAGCCTTCAGGTGAGGTCGCGCCCTGACCCGCGGGCGAGGCGAGGACTAGCCACTAAAGCCCGTCTGTATGTGGATGGCATGCGCCGCCGAAGACTCTATGCTTGTCACAGACTCCCTACTCCCAATTCCACAACCCAGTACCGGCAAACATCGCCGCACGGTCGGTGATGTGGCACCGCGTGGTGTGCATGTTCGTACGTATTGCTCACGGGATGGCGGTTAACCTATGACCCTGGATCCAACCAGTAACTTCATCTTGTTCCTGCTGCTCGCCGTCTGCATTCTGCTGCTGGGGCTGAACGTCTGGCTGGCTATCAGGACGTTCTCGCGCTCTCTGGACACCGAAACAGATATGCGGGCCGCGAACAACCGCGCGAAAGAGCTGCTCAGCGAACTGCTCGACGAGAATGAGTTACGCCAACTCAAGGAGTCGCGCTATCTGGATGTCGCCAGCCCAAGCTACGCCCTGCGTATCTATCGCATTCCGCTGGAAGAGGGCATGGTGAGCGTCTATGAAGGCGGCAACCCGGTGCTTCGGCTCTGCGTGCAGCCCATCAGCGCCCTGCCACGGCATGACGTAATCGCGATGCACAAGCTCATGATCGAGGGGAATGAGCGCGAATACCTGGCGCTGGCGAATGCCTTCCCTCCCGCGGCATCCGGGCTGGGTCCAGTCGTCGCCCCAAGAGCGACGAACGGTTAGTGCGAACCTGACGTCGAAAACACTCCCAACATGCGAGGCGCGCCGGGCGGTTCCCGGTCATGCCGCGACGTGGACGCGATGGCGCGGTCAACGAGCAACAAACGAGCAACAAACGAGCAACAAACGAGCAACAGCGGAGGTCTACCATGACTGCCTGGGATTGGTTCTGGCTGTTTTTCCTCTTCATACCTCTCACCATCATCTGGTTTCTGGTGCTGGCGGATGCGGTCAAACGGCCAGACCTTGTCGGATGGCAGAAGGGGCTGTGGGTTGCTCTGATTATCTTCTTCCCCTGGCTCGGCGCGCTGGCTTATCTCATCACACGGCCCGCCAACCCCATGGCGCCAGCGACGATGCAGGGGGTACCGCAATCAGCCGCGCCACAGGCCGCGCCTCCACAGGCGCCAGCAGGGCCAGTGGGGCCAGCGCCAGGCGCCGCGCCCAGTCCTTCGCCTTCGCCGTCGCCGTCGCCCTCGTAAGCCATCCGTCGCAGGCGGGCGCTAGAGACCTATCGTTCCTTCGAGAGATGACGGGCAGTGGCCGACCCGCGCAGAAAGGGGTCCCCGATGCTATTAGGATGTGGATGCTTATTTGCCATTCTCGCCGCGAGCTTCCCGCGTGTGGCGCTGCTCTTCATGTGGCTATTCACGCCCTTGGTCGACCGCGCCTTCAACACATTTGTTGGGCCGCTGCTTGGCCTGGCATTCCTGCCATTCACGACGATCATGTATGTCCTGGTCTGGCCAGCCGCCTTCTGGGGGTGGTTTTGGGTCGGAATAGGATTGCTTCTCGATATCGCCACCTATGCGGGCGGTGGGTGGCGCAATCGCCGCCAGATTCAGGGCTACCCGGCCTGATCGTATAGACCTCTCCTGGGTGATGAAGGCGGCTGTAGCGGGCTCACCTTAAGGCGAGGTTGGCGCTGACCCAACACAGTGCCCGAAGCTGACCCGCGAAACGCGCCCGCTGCATGAAGGCGCGGGTCACGATACGAACTACACTGGAGGTGTACGTCCATGGCGACCAGGGCATGCGTCAATTGTCGGCGCGGACAGGTCGCATGCGGAAGGAGAGAAAGATGACTCTGGGTCCGGTTCAGCTCTTCGTACTGGGATTGCCGAATGAGAATCTGAAAGGGCGCATTGCACAGGAGTTGGAGAAGGCAAGTCAGTCGGGTACCATCCGCGTGCTCGATGCGCTCGCCATACAGAAAGAACAGGATGGCACCGTCGTCTCACTCGGCGCGAGCGACCTCTCGACCGATCAGCGCGCCGAGCTCGGAGCCATCATCGGGGGGCTGCTAGGCTACGGCGCCGCCGGTGATGAAGGCGTGGAGCCCGGCGCGGAAATGGGCGCTGTCGCCTTCGCCGACCATGATTTCGGCCTGTCTGCCGACGATATCAAAAACATCGCCAAAGACATCCCGCAAGGGACAACAGGCGTGTTGGTGCTGATCGAGCATCGCTGGGCTGTCCCGCTGAAAGAAGCGTTGCAGTCTACCGGCGGCATGGTGCTGGCGCAGGGCATGGTGGGGCCCGAAACCTTGATTGCCATGGGGTCGAGGCTCGCCGCGGCTGATATGGCGGCCACCCAGACCGATACCTCCCAGTCGCAGCAGCAGATGCACTAGATGCGCCCGGCGCGTTGCTCCTGAGCCTATCCAGCGTCCCTACGCTGCGATAGACACAGGAGGCGCGCTGTGCCTGGCCAGGGTGGATGGACACGGTCGAGGTTGATGTGGTGGTGGTGGTGAGGAATGTCCAACACGCCCTGGTCGCTCACGGCAACGCGCCGAAGGTAGCACGCCGCGCTGCTGTTGAAGGTATCATCCCCACGAGTACCGATGGCTGGCAACCAACCGCAAGGGGGCATGGCCGTGGATGCGCACGATTCACGCGACGGCATCGCAACAGCAGCGCGGCGAACGTCGCGGTATGCCAGGTTGCCAGCGCGGTGGCAGAGTGGGTTGGGCGCCATCGCCATCGCCATCGTGCTTGCCACCGCTATCCTCATCGGCGGCTGCGCGCTCCCCGGCACCAACCCCGGACAGGGACTCGCAACCCCCACAGCGAACTCCTCCTCGTCATCCAGTGGAGTGTCCGCGCTCCCCCAGGCGCCAGTGAACGTTATTCCCGCCGTGCAGCCCTCCGTCGTCGAGGTCCAGAGCGCCAGCGCAAATGGATCGGGTGCGATTGGGTCGGGTGAGATCATCTCTAGCGACGGGAACATCGTCACCAACGACCACGTGGTGCAGGGATTCACCTCGTTTCAGGTCTTGCTTTCCAGTGGGAAGACGTTACCCGCGAAGCTCGTCGGCGAGGCGCCAGCCGATGATCTGGCGGTGCTGAAAGTGAACGCCACGGGGTTACGTCCGATCAAGCTGGGCAATTCAAGCGCGGTGCAGGTCGGCGAATTCGTCCTCGCGATTGGCTCGCCGCTCGGTCTGCAACAGTCGGCCACGTTCGGCATTGTGAGCGCGCTCAACCGGACGGCCAGCGAAGCGCCCAGTGGCCCGGCGGGCGTGCTGACCGGCCTCATCCAGACTAGCGCGCCCATCAATCCAGGCAATTCGGGCGGGGCGCTGGTGAACCTGCAGGAGGAGTTAATTGGCATCCCCACACTCTCCGCGACCATCCCGTCCTCTGGAGCGGCGGCGGAGGGCATCGGCTTCGCAATCCCGGTGAATCGGGTCAAATTCGTCGCCGACCAACTGGTGAAGAATGGCCGTGTGGTCAACAGCGGTCAGGGCTTCCTCGGCATCACGGGCGCCGACGTGACCCCGGACCTGGCCTCAGCGAACAATCTTCCCGTCAGTTCCGGCGTGCTGGTCACAGGCTTCGTCGCTGACGCCGCCGGACAAAGCCCGGCGCAGCAGGCGGGCATGCAGCAGGGCGATATCATCGTCGCCGTGAATGGTACGCGCGTCACCGGCAACGCTGATCTGGCTGGCATCCTGCTCTCCCTCGCCCCAGGCACGCGGGTCCAGGTGACCGTCCAGCGCGGCTCTTCCCAGCAGACCATGACTGTGACGCTGGGAGAACGGCCCACGAGCGCGACCTGATGGCCAACTCGAAGGACGAACCACCATGGATGCGAATCCGCCTGGTGCGGCGCCTTCTCAAGGCGATCCAACCCCTGCTTGACTTCTGGACCAAGCTGAACGACGACTGGGTCTTCAACCTCTCAGGGATGCTGGCTTATAACCTCCTGATGTCGCTCTTCCCGATCTTGCTTCTCTTGCTCGCCGCCGTGGGTCTCATCCTGGGCGACCACGCATCCACCATCTATGCGCATATCGAGCAGGTCTTCGCCGAGGCTATCCCCGGCGGGGCCGAGATATTTCAGGCGGTCGCGAATCAGCTGACCACGAATGTGGGGCTGCTCTTCCTCATCGGCCTGGTCGGGTCGGTGCTTGGCGGATCGAACCTGTTCATGGTCATCGAGAGCTGCTTCGGGATTATCTTCCGCGTGCGGAGCCGCGATCTGATCCCAAAGCAACTGATGGCGTTTGGCATGCTGGCGCTCTATCTCATTCTCGCGCCGCTGATCGCGCTGGCCTTCACGCTGCCCTCGACTATCGTCACCCTCGTCGATCCCTACCTGGCGGACTCTGGTCAGGCGGCGCTCGCTGGTGTGCTGGGAAATATCGTGGCGGTGCTCTCCGCGTTTATCCTGTTCGGCGCCACCTATCTCATCGTGCCCAACCGGCACATTCACCTCAGGCAGGTCATTCCGGGGACGCTGCTTGCCACGGTGCTGCTGGTCCCATACATCAGCCTCTTTCCCCTCTATGCGAGCCGCTTCCTGCGGCCAGAAAACTACGGATCCATCGCCGGGTTCGCGGTGGTAATCCTCATCTTCTTCTACTACCTCGGCTTCATCCTGCTCCTCGGCGCGGAGCTGAACTCATGGATCGCGGGGCGGCGGCTGGTAGGCGGTGATCTCGCGGCGGTCCTACAGACAACACGCCTACGTGTGGATGCGGCCAATGCAGACAACACGGCCAGTGAATCTGAATCCGCCGAGGCGCATACAGATTCGGAAACCGGCGCGGGCAGGGAGAATGGCGCACCGGACACGTAGAACAGTGGTGGATAGCGAGTGTGTCAGGTCTCCGTCACCGGGTGGCCCGCCGTACTGGCATCGGCATCGGGCGACGAGGTTTGCTCGATGGCCAGAACCTCGCCAGGTGGCACGGAGGAATCCGAGGATGCCGACGACCGACGGATCGCTGGCGCCAGCACGCGCACGAAGACGATCTGGATAGCCGCGGCAACGGGCACCGCCAGGATTGCACCGATGATTCCCAGCAGATCAAGTCCAATCAGCACCGCGACGATCACCACCAGCGGATTGATCTTCACCGCGCGGCTCATCACTAACGGCTCTATGACATTGCCTTCGATATTCTGGATCAAGATAAACAACACGACCACCTGGAGCGCCTTGCCTGGGTCCACCGTGATCAGCGCAACCAGCACCGAGACAGTCCCACTAATCCACGGCCCCAGATACGGCAGTAGCTCGGTGAACCCGGCCAGGATCCCCAGCAGCAAGGCGTACGGCACCCCCAGCAGCGCAAGGCCGCCGCCAGTCAAGCTTCCAATCAAGAGCATGGCAATCAGCGTGCCACGAATGTAGCCGCCGAACGCCTGCCCAATCTCGGTGAACACCTGCGACGCATGGTCTTGCGAGGCTTCCGGGAAAAGCCCGACGACAAACGGCTTGAGCTCGTCCGTAGCCAAAAACCAGAACAGTGTCATCGTCAGCAGGATCACGGCATTGATGAAGAGGCTGAAGACGCCAGTTAGCAGCCCTAAGGGCACCGCGATCAGCCTGGGGATGAACTGTTGCGCGAGGGTAGCCAGCGATTCGGGAAATCGTGTCGATGAGGTTCGAGAGCGCGCTCTGAGCACGCAACTGGCGCTCCAGATCCTTTGCCTGTTGTTGGAGGTGCTGGAGATACTCGGGGAGATGGGTGGTCAGGTTGTTGATCTGGCTGATGATTGGGGTCAGCAGCAGCCAGATAAGCACGCCGAAGACCACAGCACCCACCACATAGATGAGTAAAACCGCCAGTGGGGCGGGAATCCGGTACTTCCGCAACCGGGCCACCACCGGACGGATGGCCTCGCCAAGAATGATGGCCAGCACGAGCGCGATTAACGTCCCCAGCGCTTGCGTGACGATGAGTACGCCGATCAGGATAGCAACGCCGATAGCCGCCGCCAGCAGGAGGCTGCGCATCGTGATCGTAATGGAGAAACGCCGCCGCGCGGACGGATCAGTTGTGGACGCAGCGTCACCTGTCTCAGCCGCGCCAGCCGCGCCATTAAGACGGTCGGTCGAATCCATGGCGGATTGCTCCTCTCCGCGTCGGCGCGCCGTTCCGCATACGAAAGCATCAGGGGACAGTGCGTCTCGTGAAAGTTAAACCCAACAGGCTTCATCGAACACGACACAAAGGGATAGTCTGTAGGGTTGATTTTCCGCCCGCCTCAGGGCGAGGTAGGCGGCGCCATTTCCGCCCAGGCACGCGACGCTGTAGCGCGATGGGTAGCCTCAGGAGCAGCCTCTCCGCGCCAATTTTGCGCCGGAAGGCGGGAGGATACCTAGCCGGGAGATGGGCGGAAGACTGTCCCGGCGGTCACGTCCTGCGAGCGGTGCGTTCGCCAGATCGTAATCATACCCTGTTGGAGGGTAGCCATCTTTTCATTCAAGACAGGGGGACAGGGTGAGCACGGTGTTACCCGAAGCCCGCCATGCGGTCAGGACGCCGCGTGCCGCTGCAATTGCTGGCATCGTCTTCTCGGTGCTGCTTTCAATTAGTCTGCTCATCATCAGGCTCTCGATCGTAGCCAAATCACGTGACCTCAGCACCTGGCTTGCAGACTCCTTTCACCGGAACATTGTCGCGCTTGCCCTGAATCTCATCCCCTTCGCGGGCATCGCGTTTCTCTGGTTTATCGGGGTTGTGCGCGATCATCTGGGAGACCGCGAAGACCGCTTCTTCTCAACGGTGTTCCTGGGCAGTGGACTGCTGTTTGTCGCGATGCTCTTCGCAACGGCGGCGGTGGGAGGTGTCCTGGCAACCAACGTCGCAGACTCCATTCCTGGAACAGCCGGAAACGCCGTCTGGGAGTTCGAGCTTCAAGTAACCGGCGCCTTCCTGACCATTTACGCGATGCGCATGGCTGGCGTCTTCATGATCGCGACCGCCACACTCGCGCTGCGCACCGCCTTTATGCCTCGATGGTACGCGATCTTTGGATACACATGCGCGCTCATCTTGTTGCTGACGATCAATTTCGCGCCGTGGATCGAGTTTCTCCTGCCGATATGGGTCTTCGTCGTGAGCCTACACATCCTGCGCGTGAGTTGGAGCCAGCAGCCCCAGACCCAGCCAACATCGGCAACAAAGCCACCAACGGCAGCCAATGTCTGATGGAGTGGCCACGTCGCCACAACCTGATTGTCCATTCACACACGGAGGCGCCTTCGATGAACCGGTATCCACCCATTGCAGACCACGGATTGATCGGCGACTTGCAGACGGCGGCGCTGGTCAGCACCGACGGCTCGATTGACTTCTACTGCTGCCCGCGCTTCGACTCGCCGAGTATCTTCGCCGAGCTACTGGACCATGAGCGCGGCGGCTATTTCCGTATCGCGGCGGCCGAACGCGACTACGTCACCAGACAGCTCTACTTTCCCGACTCGGCGATTCTCATCACTCGCTTCATGAACTCCAAAGGCGTCGGCGAAGTGATCGACTTCATGCCGATTGATCGCCCGAAGACGGCCACCACCCACCACGAGCTAGTCCGGCGGGTGCGCGTCGTTCGCGGCTCGATGCGCTTCTCCCTCGAATGCGCGCCACGCTTCGACTATGGACGCCGTCAGCACGAGCTAGTCATGGCCGAACACGGCGCCGTCTTCTCCACCTCCGACCTGGCGCTGACGTTGCACGTGGACACGTCCCTGGCGGTTGATCCATCCATCCATGTCGCCACTGCCCAGGCGCCCGACGCCATCCACCTGTCACGCAAAGGGGACGACGTACACGGCGCCTTTACGTTGCATGCCGGACAGATCGCGACGGTCGTGCTGGAGTCAGGCGGTAAGAACCCACCAGGAACGACCTCCGCGAAGGCCGTTGACCGGATGCTCCTCCAGACACGACAATTCTGGCAGCAGTGGCTCAATCGCTCGACGTATCACGGACGCTGGCGTGAGACGATCAGCCGCTCGGCGATGACCCTCAAGCTGATGACCTACGCCCCCTCAGGCGCGCTGGTGGCCGCGGTGACGACGGGGTTGCCCGAGGATATCGGCGGCGAGCGCAACTGGGACTATCGCTACACCTGGATACGCGACGCCTCGTTCTCGGTCTACGCATTGCTCGGTCTGGGATATAAGGAGGAGGCAGGCGAATTCCTGCAGTGGGTGAATGCCCGCATCAGCGATCATGTCGATACGCAGAACGCGACGCCTCCACTGAAGATCATGTACCGCGTTGATGGCTCATCGGATCTGCACGAGGAAAACCTGGAGCACTTCAAGGGGTACCTCGACTCGCGGCCAGTCCGCATCGGCAACGGGGCATCGAGTCAGCTTCAGCTCGACATTTATGGGGAGATGATGGATAGCCTCTATCTGGCCGATACTCAGGGTTTGCGCGTGGGCCATCCGGGCTGGACACACCTTCGTGGTGTACTCGACTGGCTCTGTGAGCACTGGGACCAGCCGGAAGAGGGTATCTGGGAGACGCGCGGCGGCCAGCAGCCGTTCACCTATGGACGGCTGATGTCGTGGGTGGCCATGGACCGGGCGATTCGCATCGCAAACAACCATGGTCTGCCCGCGGACTTGCCACGCCTCACCGCCACGCGCGACGCGATCTATCGCCAGATTCATGGAGAAGGGATGGAACGCCAAACGCGGCGCTTTCGTCCAGCACTACAATACCGATGTGCTCGACGCCTCATTGCTGCTCATGCCGCTGGTTGGCTTCATCGCACCGACCGACCCGATGTGGCTCTCGACCCTGCGCGCGATTGACCGAGAACTCGTCTCCGACAGTCTGGTCTACCGCTATAACCCGGGCGCCTCACCCGACGGGCTACGCGGCCACGAGGGCACCTTCTCCATCGCGACCTACTGGTACGTGGATGCGCTCGCCCGCTCTGGCCGTCTCGAAGATGCCCGCTTTGTCTTCGAGAAGATGGCTACCTATGGCAATCACCTGGGCCTCTTCTCCGAGCAGATTGGGCTGACCGGCGGTCAGCAAGGGAACTTCCCGCAGGCATTCACCCACCTGGCGCTCATCAACGCGGCGATGAACCTCAACTACCAGCTCGACCATGGCTCGGGCCGCGTGAGCCTTGAGGAGTTGGGGGCGATTCAGGGGGTGATCCAGGGGGCGTCGCAATGACCACCCCGGACCTTGAGATTGCGGTCAGTTCGCCGAACCATTTGTTCGATGCCCCTACGATCAACCCGTTCTCAGAGAACGAGCTGGAGATCCTGGGGATGTCCGGGCTGGCGTACATCACGCGCCAGTTACAGGCCCACCGGCGCGACCTGAAGCACGCCCGCCTGCTGGTGCGGATGCCACCCGACCAGATCACGCCTGGCCTTGACCGACGATTGGCGGACGCTGTGCATCGCTATTGCCGCGCGAAGATCGACGACAACAAGGTGGAGATTCATCTCATTCGTTTTCGATCCTCGCTGGGGCTGGGCATCCTGATGGTCATCGTCGCCGTGATCGTTGCCATCACCTATTTCCTGTTCACTGGTCCCCTTTCCGGAGTATCGCAGGTGGTGCAGGTGGTCATTGCGTTCTCGATCTCGCTCTTCGCCTGGGTGACTCTCTGGGATCCGCTCGAGGCCCTGATCTTCAACCCGATTGCGCTGCTGCGTGAGAACTTCACCCTGCACCGGATCAACAAGCTGGAAATCGCGGTGGAACCGAATGCGCCGACAATGAGCGCAGATGGAACGGCCACGAGCGTCCACGCGAACAGCGCCGACGCATTGGCATCGCACGAGTGAGGTACGGATGAGCAACTGGTGGGCTGAGGGTGATTCGCCCGTCCATACCGATTCACAGGTGACCTATGGTATCGATGCGCGCGCCACCTTCCTCACCATGTGCCGCCACTTCCTGATGGCGCAAAAATACATCTATATCGCCGCCTGGGGCATGACGCCCCTGATGAAACTGGTACGCGGGACCGATCAGCGCGCAGGGCCAGATGGCAGCCCCGAACAGGAGGCGCTCCTGGCGGAACTTCGCGCCGAAAATCTGCAGCAGGCGGAAATCGACTTCTGGTGCGCGCAAGACCTGACCGTCCAGGCGGTTCTGGGATATGCGGTGCAGAAAGGAATCGAGGTCAAGGTTCTCATCTGGTCCAGTTCCGAGCACTTTTCGCACTGCGATCCCAAAGCGGCGCAGGAGCAACTCGAAGCGGTCGGCGTTTCCTGCATTTTGGATGATAGCTCCCACGGCATCCGGCATCATCCCATCGAGTCACTGCACCAAAAACTCGCGGTGATCGACGGCACGCGCGCCTTCGTTGGTGGCATCGACATGCTGATCGAGCTGAATGGCGATTATGATCGGTGGGACACCCACTTCCATCACTACTTCTCGCCCCTGCGCAGTAACACGGACAACGCCTCTCCGCATAACTGGCACGATGCCCACGCCCTGATCGAGGGGCCAGCCGCCGCGGACGTAGAACGCAATTTTCGCCAGCGCTGGAATGATGTCGTCCAGCGCAAAGAGTGGGGTCAGCAGTTGCTCGTTCGCGAGCATCCGCTGCCGCCTCCGGTAGAGAGCGACAGTCTGGTCCAGGTCGCGCGGACGATCCCGGCGTATACATACAGCTTCGCGCCAGAGGACGGCATTCAAGGCATCGCCCAGCTCTACGCCAATGCCCTGAGCAATGCGCAACAGTTTGTCTATCTGGAAAACCAGTATTTCTGGACCCATGCATATGTTTCGCCGTTCGGGTTGGGTATCAGGTTCAACTGGAAGGTAGCCGATAGCCCCGACATGGAACGCAACGTGCGCGAGCTTGCGGCAGCGTTACAGCGCGGCGCGAGCGTCGCCATCGTGTTGCCGGACCATCCAAACGTAGGCCGCTTCTTCACGGACGCGGGCCTGGCTCGTTTGCGAGAACAGGCACCCGATGCGGCGGTGCAGGGAAGGATCCAGGTCTTCTGCCTGGCGACGTCGTCAGAGGTAGCGGGCGAGCAAGACTACCGCCCTATCTATGTGCATGCAAAAGTCGCGATCGTCGACGATCACTGGTCCACCGTTGGCTCCGCGAACCTGAACAATCGCGGCATGCGCGATGATACCGAGATGAATGTCGCGACACTCAACCCCGAGCTTGCCCACGGCCTTCGCCTGTTGCTCTGGGCGGAGCATCTTGGGCTGCTGCGTGAAGAAAATCTGGTGAAGGTAGCCCGTTACCTGGGCCACCAGCGACAGAGTTCGGCTGTCGAAGAGCAGGCGGAGGCGCTGTTGCGCTCCCTGGATGAGACACTGGGAGATCCGCTGGTTGGGCTGCGCCTGATGACCGAGCATGCGCGAGAGAATGTGCGCCGCTTCAAAGCCCAACAACCCCTGGTGGGCCACTTGCTCCCCTATTTGACCGATGAAGAGGCCAGGCAGCAAGGGGTACACTTCCACGAAGAGCATGGCTGGATCGAGAAGCATCTTGGAATCGGCTGACGGCCTACTCTGCGCTTGAGGGTGATTCAGGGAGAGTTGCGATGAAAAACATGAAGTTCAAGAAACAGGAACACATGACCCGGGCCGAGGCGGCTGTACAGCTCACGGAAATCGCCTAGGCGCTCAGAAACAGCGCGAAGTTCGAGCTGGAACGAGGCGAGGAAGAGATTGAGACTGAGCTCAATGTACCCGGGGATTTCATACTTGAATTCGAGGTCGAGTTCGAAGACGGCTGAGACCGAACTCGAAGTGGCGATCAAGTGGACGTCTGCCACTTCTCCAGCGGCGTCCACTGGGCCAGAGGCATAATCCTGCGACCATGAACATCAGCGCCCGGGACCTCCGCTGTACCTCCGAGGGATGGCGCCTGACTCATCAAAAGGGCGACACAACAGGCGTCGCGCACGAGAGCGCTAGAAGCGCCAGAAGCAGGCCCGGTGAGGAGACCATCCGGCAGGTCAGCCCACTTTGCCTCTATTCTCTGAATCAAGGCAGGAGTAGCGTAAGCACGGCAAGATCGAGGAAACAAACCATGGCAGGATCTGTGGCGCTAGCAGGAGGCTACGCGGCGTGGCCCGGATATGCGCGGCGCTGGTGGGTCCTGGGCGCTAGTTGTCTCCTTGCAGTGGCGCTTGGCACATCGCCGTCGGTTGCGGCGCTGCTGACGCCGACCACGCCGGACGTTTTTGGCATCACGTCGCTCACCGTCCAACTGACAGTGAATGTCACCCAGCTTGTCGTCGTGGCGTTTGTGCTCTTTGGCGGCGCGCTCGGTGACCTCTTTGGACGGCGGCGCTTTCTGTTGATCGGCTCGGCAGGGTTCGTTGTCACTGGATTCCTCACGGCCGCAGCGCCGAGCCAGATAATGTTCGTCATGGGCCGAGCGCTCATGGGCTTGTTCGCGGCGCTACTGCTGCCCTTGGCGGTGTCCGTCCTGCGCATCACGTTTCCTCCCCGGCAGCTTGCCCGTCCGTTAGGTATTTATACCGCAGTCGCCGGGTTGGCCCAACTTGGCGGTCCGCTGCTGACGCAGCTGTTCCATACCGCGCTCACATGGCGTGTCGCCTTCGTGCTGCCCGTCCTCTGCGGTGCGATAGGAGGCGAACTCGTCCGCCGATATGTGCCAGAGAGCAGCGCCGAGGGTGGCAGACGACGCGTTGAAGCGGTCACGACGACGGCCTGGGCGGCGGTGGTGCTGGCGGTGATGTTTGCGATCAGCGCGCCGACAGCGGGCAGGTACGCGGCGCGGTACCTCATTGTTGGGCTCGCCATCGCAGTGGTGGCGACAATTGTGCTCATCGTGTCATCGGTGCAGACACAGGGTGGCGCCCTTGGTCGCTCGGTGCCAAATAAGCGAGCGTTAGCGGTGGCTATGGTGGCTGGTGTCGTGCTCAGCCTGGCAGTTGGAGGCGTTCTGCTGCAACTCACCACCTATCTCACGACAATTGAACGGTATGGGCCAGTGCGGATGATTCTGACGATTTCCCCTTTCGGGCCGGGTATTCTGGTAGGAGGCCTCCTCGCGGGGCGGCTGTCACGACCTCTGGGAGTACGGGTCCTGATTTGTGCGGGTCTGGCGCTGATGGGGCTATCGTTGGTAGGCATTGCGTTCATCTCGCCGACGATCTCCTATTGGTGGCTGATACTGCCCTTCTTTCTCTTTGGTCTCGGCTTTAACGCGGCCAATACCTGCGTGCTCGATACCATACTGAGCTTGGTGGCGGAAGACCTGGCCGGGGCGGCGGCGGGCGTCAACGAAGCGGTCGGGCGTATCGGTGGCACGCTTGGCCCACTTTTTACCGGTACCCTCCTTATCCAGTTTGGGGGCCTCTTGTATCTCAGAAGGCTGCAGTCCGCTGGATTGACTCCCGCTCAAATCGAGCAGGCAAGGGATGCGCTGAACATAGTGTTGCGGAACACCACACCGCCAGATATTGCGCCTGATGTGCTGCAGCGATTGGTGGCGAGCTACCATGAGGCCTATATCACGGGGCTGCACGACACCATTCTGCTCGTAGCAGCGATCTGCGTCGGCGGAGCGGTGTTCGTGTGGCTGGTGATGCCAAAGCGTGTCGCGGAACCAGTCAAATAATTGCCTGGAGCAATCTGGTTCGGTTAGGTTAGCCCGCTTGCGGCGGCGACTCCCACTGAGCGCCGGTCTGCTCGCGGAAGGCGCTGATCGCGGTGTCGAGCGTCGGGAAGAAGTGGGCGGGGTCGAAATAATGCCCGATTAACTCGTAGCGCTCCAGCTTCTCGCGAACAGGATCCTTGAGTTCGGCAAACACCAGCGAGATATTGTCCGCATTGATCTCCTCGTCCAGCGCGGCCAGCATGTCGGCGGCAGTGGTATCGACATCGGTAAGCGAAGCGGCGGCGATCAGAATCCAGCGTGGCTTGGGCTTGGTCGCGGCGAAGTAGCGAATGTGGTCGCGGAAGGCGCGGGTATTGGCGAAGAAGAGCGGGGCATCAAACCGGAAGATGACGAGACCGGGCAACACTTCGGCGTTAGGGTACTGCTGCTGGTCGTGTACACCGGGCACGCCAGGAACGCGGCCCAGCGTCGTTTGATAGGGCCACCAGGCGCGGCGGAAGACGTTGAGAATCGAAAGCGCTACGGCGAGCGCGATACCTTGCAGGACGCCGAGCAGCGCTACACCAAGGAACGCCGCAATCGCGAGGTAGAACTCGGTGCGCCGTTGACGCCAGAGCCGCACGAGGCTCGGAATGTCTGCCAGCGAGATCGAGGCGGCGATCACCACGGCGGCCAGCGTGGGCTCTGGCAGGTTTCTCAGCAGGCCCGGCACGAATACCAGCATCAGCACGATTATCGCCGCGCCAACGACGCCCGCAACCTGCGATTTCGCCCCCGCGTGCTCGGCGACGGCGGTACGCGACCCGCTGGTGCTGACGGGAAAGCCCTGAAAGAAACCGGCGGCGATATTCGCGGCGCCAATGCCAACCATCTCACCATTACCGTTGAGCTCCTGCCCAGAGCGCGCGCCAAATGCCGATGCGGTCGAGATAGTATCCGTGAGCGCGACCAGCGCGATACCGAGAGCGCCGCCAAAGAGGAGAGGCAGACTAGGCACGCTGCGTGGCAGCGTCAACGGCGGGAACCCCTGGGGCAGCGGGCCGACGAGCTCGACACCATGGTCGCCCAGATTCAGCAGCGCCGTCGCGGCAATCGCGACGAGGACGGCCACGAGCACGCCGGGTACGCGCGGCAGCCAGCGGTCGAGCGCGAGGACAAGCCCCAGGCTGACCAGACCGATGAGGACCGCGGCGACGACAGCCTTGCCCGCCGCCAGCCCCTGCACGAACGCCACCGCCTCGCGGATCAGGCCGCTGGCGTCTACGGAGAACCCGAACAGTTTGGGCAGTTGACCAATGAAGATCGTCAAGGCGAGGCCATTCATGTAGCCGATCCGTGTCGGCTTGGAGAGGAGGTCAGCCACAAAGCCAAGCTTCGCGATCCCGGCGATCACCATGACGCCGCCAACAATCAGGGCGAGCAGTGAGGCCAGGGCGACGGCCTCTTCGGGATTGCCATTCGCACCGACGATAGGCAAGATAGTCGCCGCGATCATGGGGCCAAGCGCCGAGTCCGGGCCGAGCACCAGAATGCGCGATGGCCCAAAGAACGCATAGCCGAGCAGGCAGAGAACGGATGTGTAGAGGCCTGTAATGACTGGCAGACCAGCCAACTCAGCATAGGCCATACCTTGCGGCACCAGCAGGGTGCTCAGCACAATGCCCGCCACAATATCACTGCGCAACCAGGAGCGCTTATAACCCGCGAGCGCGTGCGCGCCTGGTAGCCACTGTGACAGCTTCATCTTTCTTCGGCCAAGAGACCCCTGCCTTCAGGTCTGATGTAGGCATCAGGAGGATTGGCCGTCTCCTTCCATCGAGTCTCTCAGCACTACTTGGTTGCATAGTCGCCTGCCTCACATGGTATATGCTATACCGTGAATATGGCCCAGCTACAGAAATGCGCCTACCGCTACCGCTGCTATCCCACGCCTCCGCAAACCGCCGTGCTGGCAGGGACGCTTGGCTGTGCGCGGTTCGTGTACAACTGAGCACTCCGGTTGCGCACCGACGCCTACAATGAGCGCCAGGAACGAGTCAGCTATGCGGATACCTCCGCCGCGCTGACCACACTCAAGCAGCAACCCGATACCACGTGGCTCAATGAGGTGTCCAGTGTTCCCACCCAGCAGGCGCTCAGGCATCTTGACAAAGCCTTTCGTCACTTCTTCGAAGGGCACGGCAAGTACCCGAAATTCCATAAGAAACGCGGCGTTCAGTCGGCGGAATACACCACCTCTGCCTTCCGCTGGGATGCTGAGTCGTGTACGCTGACGCTCGCTAAGATGGCAACCCCCTTGCACATCCATTGGTCGCGACCCCCGCCTGATGGAGCCATCCCCACTACCGTCACCATCAGCCGCGATGCCGCTGGGCGCTATTTTGTGAGCATCCTGATCGAAGACGAGATTACGCCACTGCCTCCTTCGAGCGGACATGTTGGCATAGACTTGGGTCTGCACGATGTGGTGGTGCTCGATAGCGGCGAGAAGGTAGGTAATCCGCGCTTCTTTGCCCAAGACGAAAAGAAGCTGGCGCAAGCCCAGCGGCGTCTGGCGAAGAAGCAATGCGGCTCGAAGAACCGTGACAAAGCCCGCCGCAAGGTCGCTCGCGTTCATGCGCGTATTGCTGACCGTCGCACCGACTTCCTGCATAAACTCTCGACCCGCATCATTCGTGAGAACCAAACGATTTGCATCGAGAGCCTTGCGGTGAAGGCGATGGCCAAGCATCCGACACTGGCGAAAGCCATTCACGATGTTGGTTGGGGTGAGTTTGTCCGACAATTGACGTACAAAGCCGACTGGTACGGGCGGACGCTGGTCAGCATTGACCAGTGGTATCCCAGTAGCAAGCGCTGCTCGGCCTGTGGCCATATGCTCGACTCCTTGCCGCTCGATATCAGACGGTGGACCTGCCCGGAATGCGGAGCAGTCCACGATCGCGATGTGAACGCCGCCCAGAACATGTTGGCCGTGGGGCTCACGGTGTCAGCCTGTGGAGAGGCTGTAAGACCGGGACGGATTCGCCTGTCCCCGGCAGGCTTCGGTGAAGCAGGAATCCCCCAGCCATGAGCCGTGGGGAGGGCCAAGAAGACCCCACTGATGTCGCCAGGCTGTCGTGTTGGCGTGCGACAACCGTCCCACCAGTCATGACCGCTATGTGTGAAGACTACGTGGCTCTGTCCGACTGTGTCAAACGTACCCAGGAGTTGGAGGTTCGCGAGAGGTTAAGCCCCGGTCGGCATGGGCGCGCCTGATGGTGGAATATGCTGTCCCTGCCCTGGGAACAAGCCGAGGTCATGAAGCTTTTTCAAGCGCCAGACTGTGAGCGGATGGGACTGGGTGAGCTGCGCTATCTCTGGCCAGAAGCCACGTACATGCGCCGCCTGGTCCAACAGGTTCGTGACGTCCACCTGCCGGTAGACATAGCGGCCCGCCGTCAGCAGCACCAGACCCTCTTCGCCCTGGGGTTCCACAAAAGCGCCATGTCGGTCACTGGAATACTCACGCGCCCGCGAGAGAAACCCCGGAATGATCGGGACAAGGCTCACGAACGCGAGCGAGAGCTGATACCACAAGCGGGTATGACTGAGCCGGATGTGCCCCATTTCATGGCCCACAATAAACGCCAATCCTTCGCGATTATTCTGATAGAGATTGGCGAACAACTCGCTGTGCAGGACGACAAAATCAACGCGGTATGCCGAGGCGGCAAAGGCATTCAACTGGCCATTTCCGGAGGTTACATAGACCTCTGGCACCCGGCGCAGATGAAGCCGCCGCGCGAATGTATCGCGCACGGCGGCAATTTCGGGAAACTGCTGCTCCGAGACAAGGACCGCCGAGCCTCGTGTCGCCGCGCGTGTTAGGTTGCGGTAGATGACATAGGCCAGGGGCAACAGGATCAGCCCGAACAGGATGGCTATGGCGATATCGGTGAGCGCCTGATTATTCAACAGGGCTGGGTGGGTCCAGACAAGTACAACAAGCTCGATCAGCGCAGCGAGAATAAGCAGGTTGAGTACTACGACAAACAATATACCAGGGGATCTCAGATGGATGGCGAAGGGATGGATCTTTGGACATACCGCACCTCTCATTCGTGGCTGTGATCGGCGACTTGTCTCCGTCCCACGGCATGGAACGGTTTCGTTTTTAACGGGTCCATCTCTGCAATCTGCGCCTGGTCGCGCATCGCTTGCTGAACCTCATAGCGCGACCCGCGTTTCGCCGGGAGGATAGCTCCGATGAGCCAGAGGATTGGCAGGAAGATCCCGACGATCCCCAGCACCAATGACCCTTCTGAAAGGTCAGGAAACAGACTGTGAAGATCATGAAGAAGTACAACACGAAGAACGTCATGGAGAGGATCCAATCAAGTGTTGTCATAGAGCTACGCCTCCTATCCGAAACAGAGAGCGAGATCACATGGCGGAATCCGCACACATAGCAGCGGTAGTTTTCTACCGCCCCTCATTTGGCGGACCAGATGCGAGGAGTGACTAAATGGCTTTTGCTTCTGGAAGACAGCCGAGGGCTAATCAAGGCGCATGCCCACAAAGTTGCCAGGCACAGAGTATGACAGGCGGATTCCGCTTACCCTGCACGCGAGGAGTGTCCTGAAGAGTGGTTTTTTCAGCTAACCCGCGGGTGGTTCTTTCCTCCGTAGAGCGGCATATCTTCTGCTTACCTGGGCGCGATACAGCCCATGGGGCGAGGAGGCGACTCCCCCTAAAAACTTGCCTGAGGGCGGGGTCCTTCGCAAATCATTGGGGCTATAGTGGCACGAACGCCTCGCCGCTGTTCGCACTGACGGATTCCATACTCTGAGGAGCTGGAGAACAAAGGGGACATTCGCGATGGACGCCCACATTGATACTTCGCGCCCAGCACCTTCGCGCGCCGCGCCATTCACTGGTCAATACTTCTTCCGCTCGCGCTTGCGCAGTTCATCGCTAGCTACGCCGCGCTCCAATATGAACGTGGCGATAAATAACATTGCGCAGGACTTGAATACAGACGTACAGGGCGTCCAGACGGCGATCACCTTCTTCACGCTCACCATGGCCGCACTGATGATCCCGGGCAGCAAACTGACGGACATCTGGGGTCGCAAGTTCTGCTTCGAGCTTGGCCTGATCGTCTATGGCCTCGGCGCGTTGATCGCGGCGTTCGCTCCGGGGCTGGGGGTATTGATATTCGGCTATTCGCTCCTCGAAGGCGTTGGCTCCGCGCTGATGATCCCACCGATTTATATACTGGCCACGGTCGTCTTTACACTGATCTTCCCTCACGCGCCAGGGCGTTCGGCATTATCAGCGCCGCCGCCGGGATCGGCTCCGCGGCGGGCCCGCTTATCGGCGGGCTTATCACCAGCGCGATCAGTTGGCGCGCCTCTTTTATTCTCCAGGTTCTGGTCGTCGCCGCTGATTATCATCAGCGGCCATCGACGGATTCCAGGATGCGGGTATTCAGGGAGCCAAGCCGCGCTTCGACATCCTCGGCGCGGTGCTTTCGGCGGCGGGACTGTTCTTCATCGTGCTGGGCATTTTGCAATCCGGCACGTATGGATGGGTGAAGCGAAGCAAGGACTTTACCATCGGGTCGGTTGTCATCATCCCAAAGGGTGGAATCTCGCCGGTCTGGCTGTTCGTGGGAATCGGCGCCCTCATCTTGCTCTGGTTCTTCCTCCACATCCGATCCTAGGAGCGGGCCGGAAAGGAGCCGCTTCTGGCGAGCAGGCTGTTCCGCAATCGTACGTCTAACCTTGGGCTGGTGACACAAAACATCCAGTGGCTCATCTTGCAGGGAAGCTTCTTCGTCATCTCGGTCTTTCTGCAGACCGTTCGTGGCTATAGCGCCATCGAAACGGGGCTGATCCTCACACCCTACGACCATCGGCGTCCTGCTCACGTCGAGCGTCGCGGGCAGGCTCGCGAAGCGGCGTCCGCAACGGACCCTTATCATCGTGCGGATTCGTCGCGACCATCGCGGGCACGCTGCTGCTGATCCTGCTGGCAAGCGCCACATCCAACATCTTCGCTCTTCATGCCGGGCCTGTTCCTGATCGGCGCGGGCGTTGGCGTCATGCTGACCTCCTCGGTCAATGTCGTCCAGTCCGCTTTCCCAGAGCGAGACCAGGGCGAGATTTCGGGCCTGTCGCGCAGTGTCTCGAATCTCGGCTCCTCGCTGGGGACCGCCATTGTCGGCTCGGTTCTCGTCTTGAATCTGCTTGAAGGAAATAAGGATTTCGGGTTGGCGCTCATCGTGATGGTCGATCTTCGCCTGTATCGGCCTGATCGCCGCGATTCTCATACCCGCCCGCCGGACCGCGCAGCAGCCAACTGGCGCGACCACTCAGGCAGGATGACGGGGCGCGGGACATACCAACAGGCCAGGATGCGCCACAGGGATACGCCTGACCTCACCGCAGGGATAGGCGTATCCACTCTCCGCGACAGGAAGAAAACCCATCGCCAAGTCTATCTCTGCGCATGGGTTCTCTGCCGCGGATTGCGGCTACACTGGTTGCATCTCTACCCGGTTTGGCCGCCCAATGAAGACCCCAGTTCGCTGGTTTACCCCATCTCGATGGAGGAGGTTCTGTATGACGACCCTCGATTGGATACTTACCGTCTCGTTCGGGGTGCTCTACTTCTTCCTCTTATTCACGGTCTGTGTGATGACCTTTCAGAAGGGGCATTGGTTGCTGGGGATTATCGGCATCTTCGTGCCGTTCCTCTGGCTCATCGGCGCCATCCTGCCCGCCAGGCCTGGCTCGACCTATCAACTGCGCGAGGCCAGCCGCTATCAGTCAGAATCCAGGCGCTACACTTGACCCTCCCCATGGCTGAAGCCAGGGGATTCCTGGGCTGCTCACTGCTGAACCGGCGAGCCGGGCCAGTCTTACACGAGCATTGGTGGCTTGGTTGTCGCCACCGCTCCACAGGCGTACATTTCCGTAGGCCCTACGGTATACGGGCAGTCTACCACAGAAAACAAGGACTCGCTTCTATCCCCAGGACTGAGGTCCAGGGTCATACGCTCGGTTTGATTATAGGAACGTACAGTCAGATACCTGTAGCTCAGGCATAAACAGCGCCACCCCACCACATCGGGCCACCCAGCACCTGAGAGTCCTCTGCGCGAGCGCATCACATCGTCACGGAGGGTTATATGGCTTCAATAACCTCGCCTGTCAGTAGCAGTCCTACCGAGAGTCCGAGTCCCGCCTGGCACACACTGACCGTCGCAGAGGCCCTGCGCCAACAGGGTGTCGATGCCGCAACCGGTTTGAACACGGCGGAGGCTGAGGCGCGCCTCAAGAAATATGGTGCAAACGCATTCACGGCGGAGAAGAAGGAACCCGGCTGGCGGACTTTTCTGCGCCAGTACCAGGATCCGATGCAGATTCTCCTGCTGGTGGCTGCCGTCGCCTGTCTCTTTATCCAGCAATGGGGTACGGCGCTTCTGCTGGTGGCGCTGACGCTCTTGAACGCGTTCATGGGGCTGAGCCAGGAAGGCAAAGCGGAGGCGAGTGTTGCCGCCTTGCAGAAGATGATGATCGTTAAGTCGAAGGTGCGGCGTGGCGGACAGGTGATCGAGATCCCGGCAGAGCAGATTGTCCCGGGCGACATCGTCTTGCTCGAGGCGGGCGACCGTGTGACGGCTGATGGCCGGATCATCCGGGCGGCGACACTGGAGATCGGCGAGTCCGCTCTCACCGGTGAAAGCGCTCCGGTCCCCAAAGAGGTCGACCCCCGTCGATAAAGTCGACACGCCGCTGGGTGACCGGGTCGATATGGCCTATATGAATACCGAAGTGACCCGTGGAGCCGGAGACATTCTGGTCACTGCCACTGGCATGGCAACCGAAGTCGGGCACATCTCCGGGATGTTGCAGACGACCAGACCTCGAGACAGACTCCACTCACCAAACAACTCAATACCCTCACCAATCAGATCATCGTGATTGCCCTGGTGGCGCTGGCCCTTTTCCTGGCGCTCGGCTATTTTCGCAATGGCCAGGATGTGAACACGCTCTTACTGGCTGGCGTCGCGTTCTCCATCTCGGCGATTCCGACTGGCCTGCCCGCGGTCGTCACCTATCTGCTGGCAGCATGGCACGACGGCTCTGGCCAAAATCGGTGCAATCGTCAAGCGATTGCGTTCGGTCGAGACACTCGGCGCGACCTCCGCCATCAATTCGGACAAGACCGGCACGCTTACCCTCAACCAGATGACCGCCATCGAGATGGTGATCCCTGGCCAGCGCTATACGGTCACCGGCGGCGGCTACTCCACGACTGGCCAGATCACGCGAGTCGGTGGCAAGCCCACCATCGAGCTCGAACCCTATCTATTTGCCGATGGCGTTGGCCTCTGACGCGGTGGCGAAAGATGGCGAGCTCGTTGGTGATCCCACTGAGGGCGCGCTGGTGGTGCTGGCTGCCAAGGGGGGCATTGATGCCGTCACCACCCGACAGGAATATCCACGCGTGGCCGAGGTGCCGTTTGACGCAGCCTATAAGTTGATGGCGACATTTCACAGAATGAAGGTGAAGATGGTCGCGAGGTCATCCGCTGCTTCGTGAAGGGCGCTCCCGACCAGTTGCTGGCCCGCTCCACCCAAAGCCTGGATGCGCAACAGCGCGTGACGCCAATCGACACGGTGCGCGCCGAATATGTCGCGAACAATGAGCGGCTTGGCAAACAGGGCCTGCGTGTCATGGCTGTCGCGCGCCGCGACCTCGATCCAGCCTCGTTCGATCCCTCCGCCGACCTCCTGCCACTGGTGAACGACCTGACCATGCTGGCGCTTGTCGGCATCGTCGATCCGCCACGCGCCGAGGCGAAAGTGTCGATCGCCAAGGCGCGATCCGCTGGCATCCAGGTGCGCATGATCACTGGCGACCACGCAGTCACCGCCGGAGCCATCGCCGAGCAACTGGGTATCCCCGGTCGGGCGATCAGCGGCGCGGATTTCGCCGCCATGAGCGATGAGGAGGCGCTGCGCCAGGTTGACGAGATTGGCGTCATCGCGCGGGTCACGCCAGAGCACAAGGTGCAGGCTGGTCGAGATTCTGAAGAAGGCGCACAAGATCGTGGCGATGACCGGCGACGGCGTCAACGATGCGCCCGCGCTCAAGAAGGCCGATATCGGCGTCGCGATGGGTATCACCGGCACCGACGTCGCCAAAGAGGCCGCGGTGATGATCCTCACCGACGACAACTTCGCCACCATCATCCGGGCCGTGGAAAGTGGACGCGCTCTCTACGATAACCTGATGAAGTACATCCGCTTCCAGATGGGTTCGCTCTTCGCGTTCATCATCACTTTCCTGGGCGCAGCGCTGTTCGATATTCTTTCAGGCGTTCCCTTCCTGCCCTTACAGGCGCTGTGGATCAACTTTACGATCGACATCCTGCTATCTATTGGCCTGGGTCTTGGCAATCCGACGCCGGGCCTCATGCGACGACGGCCGCGCAAAGCTGATGCGCAGATTCTCCCCGTTCGGCTCTTCACGCGTCTGGTTCTCGTTGGGCTGATCATTGCGGCGTGTACGCTCGGCGTGATGCAGTACGCGATTGTCAGCGCGCATCTTAGCGCCACAGTTGCCCATACGATGGGCATGACCGTCTTCTCGCTGGCGAGCATCCTCTATGCGCTGGAGACGAACGATGAGTTACGCTCGGTCTTTAGTCATGAGACGCTTCAGAGCACTCGGTTGCTGCAAATGTGTGGCTGGTCGCTGCTGGCGACATTCCTGGTGACCGCGCCAGATTTCATGAACAGGCTCTTCCAGACATCCGGTCTCAATGTTCGGCCAGTGGGTCATCTGCATCGTCGTCAGCTCGGCGATTCTGTGGGTGATTGAGATAGCCAAGATTTTCCGGCGGCGTGCGGCGGCATCCACAGCCGAAGCTGAAACGCAAGACGCTGAGGAGCGGGCCGCTTGAGCCGCGATGGATTCGGTGAATGCGACGGCCAGAGGAGAACGTTGAAAGGTGGTAGATGATGTCGAAGGTCAAGGAACAGGAACGCCCGCAGCTCGCTCAGGATGAAAAATCTGCCCAAAAACCCGGCAAAGGGAAGTTGAAGCGCAAAGCGTACGAGAAGGAGATGGCGAAGCTCCATGTCGAGCTCGTGAAATTGCAGCGCTGGGTGACACACGAGGGGCTGCGGGTGGTCATCGTGTTCGAGGGACGTGACGCGGCGGGCAAAGGGGGCACGATCAAGCGCATTACAGAGCGGGTCAGCCCACGCATCTTTCGGCACGTGGCGCTGCCCAAGCCAACCGACCGTGAGAAATCCGAGATCTACTTTCAACGCTACATGGCGCACTTTCCGGCGGCGGGGGAGGTCGTCATCTTCGACCGCAGCTGGTATAACCGCGCTGGCGTCGAGCATGTGATGGGCTTCTGCACCGACACGCAGTATCAGGAGTTCCTCAAGAACACCCCTGACATCGAGCGCCTTATCGTCGAGCAGGGAATTATCCTGATCAAGTACTGGCTTGAGGTCAGCGAGGAAGAGCAGGACCGCCGCTTCAAGGCGCGAATTGACGACGGCAGAAAGATCTGGAAGCTTAGCCCGATGGATATCGAGTCGCATCGCCGCTGGTACGACTACTCACGGGCCAGGGACGCCATGTTCGAGGCGACCGATACGGTTGTGTCGCCCTGGTACGTCGTCGATGCGAACGTGAAACGGCGCGCGCGCCTGAATTGTATCGCCCACCTTCTGAGCTTGATCCCCTATAAGGATCTCCCGCAGGAAGAGATCAAACTCGGCAAGCCACACCATCGCAATGGCTATAAACCGCCGGAGCGGGCCTATCACATGGTTCCCGAAGTCTACTAGCGGCCAGGTGAACGAAGAACGGCTGAGGATGGCATTGACCTGATACGTCTATTCGCGGCATCAGCATTTTCCTGGAAAGTCTCCCCACCTTTGGGAGAGGGGGCATGCTCTCGCTCAGGGATAGTTCAAGTCTCGCCTTTTGCTCCCGCTTTTGGGGCGAGGTCTACATCGTGCGCCTGACATATGCTGCTTGTGATGGCGCGGAGGCCATGACGCAGACAGGCGCATTTCAGCCATCATCACTGATCCGGCCCATGTTGGTATAGGCCGCATGTCAGGTATGCATGTGAATGCAGCGGTAAAGAAACGAGGGGAGCTATGGATACGTCGATGAACGCCGCGGCGCAACCACAGACCGCGGAGGCCCGCCAGGCGGCGCAAGCGCTGAGCAAGTGGTGGTGGGGGTGGCTCGTCAGTGGAATCCTCTGGATTCTCGCCTCGATTGTCATCCTGCAATTCAGGAATAGCTCGATCACGCTCGTCGGCATCGTGATCGGCATCATGTTCCTGGTGGCCGGAATAGAGGAGCTGACCGTTGCCTTTGTCTCGGGCGGCTGGCGATGGCTCTGGGCCGTCTTCGGGGTGATCCTCCTTATCGGAGGCATCTATGCCCTGTTCAATCCGGTGCAGACCTTCCTCGCGGTCGCCGATCTGCTCGGCTTCCTGTTCGCGCTAGTCGGCATCTTCTGGATAATTGAAGCATTCGCGACGTTGGCAACCAATTCGCTGTGGTGGCTCGGCTTGATCTCCGGGATCATCATGGTGCTGCTGGGATTCTGGGCTGGCGGACAATTCCTCGCCACGCAGGCCTACACGCTGCTTATCTTTGCGGGAGTCTGGGCGCTGCTCCATGGCATCACCGATATCATCAAGGCGTTCGCGATCAAACGGATGGGCGCCATGGTGGCCGCGTAGGCGTCGCTAGAAGCCATCGCTCAAAGGGGAAACTCTAGCTTTCTCCCTTTGAGCGATGGCGCGGCTGGGCCAGGCCCGCGTTACACTGCCTGGCAAGTGTCCCTCACGGCGTGGCCGCCTGGGCAATAGCTTTCGTGATCGTGATTGTGCTGGACGCACAGGAGGACTGGGATGAGCAAAGAGAGCGATGTACCCGTTGAAGTTGTGCTCGCCGCGTTCAATGACGAGGATGGCGCTGAGAAGGCGCTAGGCCAACTCAAACAGGCTAAGAAAGAGCGGCTGATCGGCATCCGCAACGCCGCCGTCCTCTGGAAAGATGACAAGGGCAAACTCCACTTCAAAGAGACCGCGGACATGCGCGGCGGCAAGGGCGTGGTGATTGGCGGCGTCATCGGTGGGGTGGTTGGCTTGGTCTTCCCGCCGTCGATCCTTGCCAGCGCGGCGGTGGGCGCCGCAATCGGCGGATTTTCCGCCAAATTGCACGACGCCGGATTCCCTGACGACCGTCTGCGCGAGGTAGGAAAGGGGCTGAAGCCCAACACCTCGGCGCTGATCGCGGTGATCGAGGATGTCTGGGTGCGCGAGGTGGAGGAAGAGCTTCGGCAGTACGGCGCGGACGTCGTCACCGAGGCGGTGCGCGCGGATATCGCCGCGCAACTCGATGCTGAGAAGCCCGTCGAAGTTCCGGTGGCTGGTGGCGCGGCAACTGGGGCAACGGCGTCTGGCACGTCCGCAACCGACACAACCGCGACGAGCGCATCCACACAGAGCGCGTCAACTCCAGGAACATCTACCCCGAACACCTCTACCACCGCTCCGGCCAGTGGCGAGACTCCTCCACCCGAGTCCACCGCATCTGGCAGCGACACCGGGCCAAGCCCCACCTAGGCCGCTGCTGCCACACCACTGGCAATGAAGTGAGAGCGCGACGAGCAACGTAACCGTCGCGCTCTCACTTCATATGCTGACATCTAATGAGCGACGAGATGGATTACGCCAAGGTCGGCCAGGCCATCGAGTGCCAGTTGGACCGCCAGCGCCGCCAACAGGAAGCCAAAGACCTTCTCGGTCACCAGCATGCGGCTCTCATCGAGGTGCGCGCTCACTCGTTCAGCCCAGCGGAATACGAGAACGTCGATAACGATCACCAGGGCGAGGAGGCCAAAGACAACGGCGAAGATGCCGAGCGACCCAGCCTCCGCGGAGACCGTGACGAGCGTCACGATGCCCGCGGGATTGAGCAGGTAGGGGACCGCGAGTGGAAAAACGGCAAGCTTCATGGGATCGCTAGCGGCTGGTGAATCATGCTGCGTCTGTCTCTCACCGCGACTGAGGATCATTGCCATCGAGATCACGAGCAAAATGATCCCGCCAGCGATGGCCAGCGCGCCCGTAGAAAAATGGAGCAGCCTTGTCAGTAGCCCGCCGAATATCATGAGCAGAACGGCCGTGATAGACGCCGTGCGCAGCATCTTGCGAACGACCTTTTCCCTGGTCGGTTTGTCCATCTTCGCGGTCATCTCGAGAAAAGGAACCAGGGCAATCTTGGGACCAACGCCGATCAGCAGCAACAGGAAAACCTCAATCGCTATAGTGAGGTCAAATGAGCTTAGATCCATTACTCTCACGCTCCCTGGCTAGCAGCCATCTCACCATAGGGTGAGCGCTAATCCTTGTGCTATTCACAAGGCTGTTAATCGGCCTCTTCAGTGGGCTCCAGCGTGGAGACGAAGGCTGCCACAGTGGTAGTCTCTGGGGGCTTGCGCTCGCGGGCGCGTCTTGAAGACGCGGAGCAGATACCACAGGGCGGGCAGTAGCAGCGCCAACCCAATGAGTACGACAATTGGCATCAGCCCAAGCTGCTGCCAGCAAGGAGTGGCCTCTTTCGTTCATGGTGTCAATGCGCATGCGCGCTCCGATGTCGTTGATTGCGCCGACGCTGGACGCGCTCACGTCCCTGGTGCATTCCACGGTTCACGCCACGCCCCATGCCGTCTAACATACCGGTGATGAGGGGCGCGGCCGCTATAGCGAGCAAGGCAGCGACTACCGGCGCAATCCGTCGCATGGTTGGGCCGCCTGGCAGCGCAACCGCCGAGGCTTGGGCAAACATCGAGTCGGTGCGGGGTGGCTGCACGGCAGGCTCGGCGAGCGGGAGTGATGCGACGAAAGCAGCCGTCGTAATGTGAGCCCCAGCTGAAGGCGTGATGGGCCTCGGGGTACGCTTGACGACTCTGAAGAGATACCAGAGCGAAGGTAAAAGCACCACCAGGCCGATGAGGGAGACGATCAACAGCGGTCCGAGCACAGAGGCTGGACTGGCAGCATTATCCACCGTCACATCTGGCACGATCAAATAGGGCCATTGGGCAACACCCCAGGCCAGGAAGATACACGCTGTCTCCGCCGCCACTAAAACGCGGGCAAGATAATCGAGCCGACGCAGCAACGCGGCGGCCGTGGCCAGGCCAATCACCACCGCGGCAATGGCGAATGGCAGGGCCCTGCCGATCAGCCCTTGCCAGAGGTGGGCGCTTCGGAGATCGCAAGCACCGCCGCCAGCGCACCCAGCGCGGCTGTCACAGCCCCTGCGATAAGCGCACGCAGCCGGAATCCCTCGGCGACTGCATCGTCTCCCGCATTGCGCGCATCAATGGTGAGGTAGGTCGCAGCAAGGACCGAGCAGAGCGCGACCGCAAAGAGGCCGCAGGTGAGGGCGAAGGGGGTTGTCCAGGTCGTCCACGGGTTGTCTTGCACTTGCAGAGGTGGCCCGGTTGAGACACGAATGCCCCCGCTCGCCAGTGCCCCGGCCATCGTGCCGAAGAGAAACGGCGTGATCGTGCTTGCGATGCTGAAGACATAGCCCCAGCGGACACCTGACCCAACTTCCTGGCCGTAGTTCGAGCGAAAGCTGAACGCCGCCCCGCGCAGCACGATGCCAATGACGGCCAGCGTGATTGGAATGAAGAGGGCGGTCGAGATCCCAGCGTAGACAGTGGGGAAAGCCGTCCACGTAACCACCAACACAAAGATGAGCCAGACGTTGTTGGACTCCCAGACGGGTCCCATGCCACGGGCTATTACCGCACGCTGACGCTCGGCCGTCGGTCCTCTGGCCAGTAAATCCCAGATCCCGCCGCCGAAATCCGCGCCACCGAGCACGGCATAGGCGATCAACGCCACCCAGGCGAGGGCCGCAGCCAATGCAGCCAAGGTGCTCTGCGACATAGGATACCGCCTGCTCCTGAATGCGTCAGCGCATAGGCCAACCTGTCGAGGCAGTCGCGCCGGCTTGGGACAACGAGCGCCGACGCGCTATTCAGCGCTGTCAGCCACTTTCTTCTCCGGGTTAAACGTCTTCTGTTCGCGTGCGAGCCGTCGCAGCAACGTAATGGTTGCTACCGCCAGTGCAACATAAATGGCCAGGAAGACGAAGAAGAAGAACGCGACGCCGCTGTTCGTCGTGACGCCGTCGCTGGTTCGCATGATGTTGTAAATGATCCAGGGCTGCCGCCCTAGCTCGGCCGTCACCCAACCCGCCTCGAGGGCCACAAATGTGAGCGGGCTGCAGATCAACAGCACCCACATCAACCAGCGCGCAGTAGGCACGGTCTTGTGCTGCCGAAAGTAGAAGAACCAGAAGACGATGGGTACGAGCAGGAAGAGCCCGCCCAGGGTCGCCATGGTATCGAAGGCCAGGTGGGCAATTGGCACGAGCACAGGTCCGGGCCACGTATTCTGCGCAAAGGTATCCATGCCGGTGACGGTGGCGTCGAAGTGATTGAACGCGAGGAAGCTCAGCATGTCCGGGATATTGATGGCAAAATAGATCTGCTGCGCCGCCGTGTCCACCCATCCAAAGAGCGCCAGCGGCGCATTTGCGGTGGTCTGAAACAGGCCTTCGATGCTTGCCAGCTTCTGCGGCTGGTTGCGCGCGAGCGCCTCGCCAATCCAACTTCCGGCAACCGCTTGCGGGATGATCATCACCGCCGCGACGATCATTCCAAGTAGCACGCCCCGGCGGTGATAGCTATTGTTGCGACCGCGGAGCAGGCCAGCGGCATATACCGCAGCGATAGTAAAGCCAGTGACCTGATACGCCGCAACCAGCATATGGATCGCCTGCGAGGGCGCCATGGGATTGAACATCGCCGCAATCGGATCAATGTTCGTCGCTGTGCCATTGGTGAGCGTGAAGCCAGTCGGCGTGTTCATCCACGAGTTGACGGATAGGATAAACTGCGAGGCAAGCGCTCCCGTGATCACCACTGGAAACGAGCAGAGCCAATGAGTGCGGGGCGAGAGGCGATCCCAGCCGTATAGATAGAGGCCCAGAAAGATGGCCTCCAGGAAGAAGCAGAAACCCTCGAACGTGAACATCAGCCCAAAGATGCTTGACCCGAAGGCCATGAAGCGCGGCCAGAGTAGTCCGAACTCGAACGAGAGCGCGGTACCGGAGACCGCGCCGACGACGAAGAGAATGCCCGCTGCCCTGCTCCAGCGCCGCGCCAGGACATACCAGGTGGCGTCACGCTTGCGCAGGCCAATGCCTTCGGCGATACAGAACATGAGTGGTAGACCAATACCGAGCGCGGCGAAGACAATGTGAAAGGCCAGCGATACCGCCAATGACGCACGAGCGGCAACCTCCGAGTTCATGCGCGCACTCCGTTCTCTCAGGTCGCTGTGCTCCGGGGTCTCCGGTCTGAGCTACGCATGTGGGATGTGACTCCATCCACACATGCGAGCTCCGGAATCAAGCGTCCTATTGCCTCAGTGCGTGCGACTCCCGCTCACGGTCAATGTGGGCGTTGCCACGCCAAGCCGCTCCAGGACGTGATCGCCCACGCGCAAGGCGTTCGCCATCGCGGTCAGCGCGGGATTCACCGCGCCGATGCTGGGGAAGAAGCTCGTATCGACCACGTAGAGATTGTCCACCTCATGCGCGCGACAATTGAGATCCAGCACCGAGGTCGCGGGATCAGCGCCAAAGCGGCACGTGCCGGCCTGGTGGCCGACGCCTGCGATCGGAATCTCCGTCTGTAGGTAGAGATCGCGTTGAATCAGAGCGTCCGGCTGCATGCCGAGGTGGGGCAGCATGGACTTGAGTTGTTCGTACAGCCTGTCGGCGGCGGCCTGATTATTTGGTGTGTAGCTGAGCGTGATGTTGCCCTGCGCGTCCACTGTGACGCGATTGTCAGGCTTCGGGCAGATCTTCGGTGGAGAGCCAGAAGTCTACAGCGTGGTGGGCTATATCCTTGAGCGACCAGGTCGGCGCCAGCATGGTCTCGACGCGGCTTCTCACCGCGATACATCGGCGCGACCGACTTGCCCGTCATCTGAATGTTGCCCATCGGATAGTCGAACCCATCGACGCCCTCAGATAGAAGTCGTTCAAGCCGAGCGTCTTCTGGAAGGTGGTGTCGTTGGGTTCCTTCGAGACGGCAAGCACCGCCCGGCTATTGTGGAACATATAGTTGCGCCCGACCTGGTCCGACCCATTGGCCAAGCCCATGGGGATGCTTGTCGTTGGCGGACATCAGCAGCAGCTTCGCCGAATTGGCCGCGCCAGCACGAGACGACGACGATAGTCTCCCCGGTAGGTCTCGCGTGGCGCCATCGCGCTCGACCACCACCTCCGGTCACCTCGCGTGCCGGTTGGGCTGGTGTTGAGTTGCACCACCTCGCATGTCTCTGCAAGGTGACGTTGGGATATTCCAACGCCGGTCGCACACCGATGACCTCCGCATCCGACTTGGCATGCACCAGACATGGATAGCCATCGCAGGTCTGGCAGCGGATACAGGTGCTGGCGGCGCGATTTTGTTCGTCGAGCATAATGCCGCAGGGCGCATGGAAGGGATGATAGCCGTTTTGCCGCAGATCATCGTAAAGTTGTTGCATGCGCGGCTCATGCGAGACCGCCGGGAAGGGATAAGGTGCGCTGGCAGGGGGATCGGTCGGGTCCTCGCCGTGTTGCCCGTGTACCTGATACAACTGCTCGGCATACGTGTAATACGGCTCCATCTCGTCGTAGCTGATTGGCCAGGCGGGCGAGACGCCGTCATGGTGGCGCAGTTCGCCGAAGTCTTCTTTACGCTGCCGATAGAGCGCGGCGCCATACATTTTGGTCGCCCCGCCAACGACATAGTGGACCTGTGGCTGGAACGCTTTGCCTTCGTCATCGTACCAGGTGTCTGGCGAGATATAGCGGTTCTTGACGAACACTGCCTCGGCATCCCAGTTCTCCAGCTCGCGCGGCAGGAAGTCGCCGCGTTCCAGCAGCAGGATGCGCTTGCCTGATGGCGCAAGGTGATAGGCGAGCGTGCCACCACCAGCGCCGGTCCCAATAATAATCACGTCATACTGGTCATCCGAGGCCATGGCGCTTCTCCTCTTCCTTTCGGGTAGGTGTTGCTCAGCGAGCGCCTATCATCCGATGGCGGGCGCAGGTGGCATGGTCCCGTGAGACGCCACAAGAGTCTCCAGGCCACCAATAGATGCCGCATTCTCCCGGACGATGGGGAGCTGCATCGTATCGACCGGCGCGAAGAGATCGGTGACCCAGTCCAGCCCGATGCGCACCTTGTCGGCGAAGGTTGGCAGCTTGGCAAGGTAGATGCCGCGCCAGGCGAACCAGGCGGGCAGACCAGAGAGCCGGACTCTGCCAATCTGGGCGACTGCCTGGCGCTGGCCCAGGCTCGCAAGACTCCCGATGGGCTTGTACGTAAAGCTCCTCGTGCTTTCCGCTCTTGCGGATCGCGGCGGCGATATTGGCCGCGGCGACAGGGCCTTCGCGGATCGCGTTCTGCGCGGTTGGGGAAATAGAAACCCTGGCCGTCAGGGGTTGGTACCGCGGCGCAGTCGCCCAACGCAAAGACATCGGGATGATTGAGCACCTGAAGCTGGTCGCTGACCTGGAGCGCGCCGTGCTTGCTCTTGGGTAGGTCAGCGCTATGCAGGGCGGGATTGACCATGATGCCACCCGTCCAGATTACCGTGCGTGTAGGGATGACCTCGCCGGTCGTGAGGGTCGCGGTACGTTCGGTCACGGCAGTTCACCCCCACGCCCAGGCGCACATCGATGGTCCGGCGCGCGAACTTCTCCACCACATACGCGCCTAGGCGTTCATCCACCTCCGTCAGCAGACGATGGCCGTGTGGCGCGAGAATCAGCCTGACGTCATCTGGTTTGATGTCAGGGTAATAATGCAGCGACCCATGGATCAGGTCCTCGAGCGCTGCGATGCCTTCGACGCCGGAGAATCCGCCACCCGCCATCACAAAGGTCAGAATCTCCCGGCGGAGCGCGGGATCCCGCGTGGTATTGGCCCATTCCAGCATCGTCAGCGCGCGGTTGCGCAGACGGAAGGCGTCGAACAGGTCTTTCAGGCCGAGCGCATATTCGGCTGCCCCCGTGGCATGGCTGTAGTTGGTCACGGCGCCCAGGGCGATGACGAGGTAGTCATAGCTGCAGCTCGGCGCTATCCCCGTTGATCAGCGCGGCATGCACCGTCTGATTGGCAGCGTCAATACTCTGAACGACTCGCCTCACGAAAGCGCGCCTTCTTCAGGAACGCCCGCACCGGCGGAACCGCATGGCGCGGCTCGATGGTTCCGCCCGCGACATCGGCCAGCATGGGCGTATAGACGATGAAGTTGGTATCGCTCACCACGACGATCTCGACGTCGTCGTCGTGGCGAAACTGGCGATCGAATCGCTGCGCGGCGGCGACACCACCAAACCCGCCGCCAAGCACCACAATCCGTTTCATGATTTCTGCTCCCTGGTTAGAGGTCAGCGAAAGTTGAATGCGGGACTGACACCGCGAGATTACCCTGATTCCAGCACGGGCAAATCTCGGAGGCGCCTGGCACTCCATGGTATATCAGTGTATCGGCTGGCCTATGCGCGCCCCGGTTGATGGTGGAGTATATGCGGCGAGTTTCCGCCTACCCGAAAGGAGGGCCATGCGCCTTTTCTGGCGCGTGAGTGGCGTCCAGCGCTTTGCCGACGCGCCCAGACGCATCTGCCTGCGAGCAACGAGCCATGGCGCAGACCACATATTTATGTGCCATAGTTTCAAATAGCGGTACAGTGCGAAAGGAAGATCGACCTATGGACTGGCATCACACAGACGGCGCGCACCTCAGCGCAGACGAGTTCGATACGATCTTCGAGGACATGAAACGGTGGGGCCGCTGGGGCGCGCAAGACCAGCGTGGGGCATTGCACTATCTTACCCCTCAGCATGTCGTAGCATCTGCCCAGCTCGTGCGCGACGGCGTTAGCGTCTCGCTGAGTCTGCCGTGAACACGCAGGCAGCGGTCGACAATCCCAGGCCTGCCGTACATCAGATGATCATGCCAGGCGTTATCACGTCCGAGGAGACCGGCGGCGACTCGGAATCGCTCCACTTCGTCAAGGACTACATAGGTGTGGACTATCACAACGATGGCCATACGCACATTGACGCGCTATGCCATGTTGACTATCAGCGGCTCCTGTACAATGCACAGCGGGACGATACGGTGACAGCCGACGGAGCAACGGTCGACGCGATTGATGTCCTGAAAGACGGACTTGTCGGTCGCGGTGTCCTGCTCGACATCCCGCGCCTGCGTGGCGTACCCTGGCTTGAGCCAGGCGAGCACATCTCCCGCGACGATCTCGAAGCGGCGGAGCGTGCGCAGGGGCTTGCCGTTGGCGAGGGCGACATTCTCCTGATACGTACCGGCCACGCCCGGCGACTCAGCGAGCTTGGGCCGTGGGATACGGCGCGGCTCAAGGCTGGCCTGCACCCCACCGCGATGTCGTTCGTTGCCGAGCGTCGGGTTGCCGCGCTGGGTTCTGATGGGAACAGCGATACCGCGCCGAGCGCCACCGATGGTGTTGGCTTCCCGATCCACGTCCTGGCGATCAACGCGCTGGGTGTCCACCTGTTAGACTATTTGCAGCTAGAGAACCTCCACGCCACCTGCGAGCAGGCCAGACGCTGGGAGTTTCTCTTCGTCGCCGCTCCGCTACGCATCACCGGCGGAACAGGCTCGCCAATCAATCCACTGGCGATTCTCTAAACAGCGAGTTAGAGGCCGACACTGCCCTGCGTGGGTGATACAGCTTTTTAGCGATTCCCCTAGCCCGTTGCGGAGGTGGCGCCCATTGAGGCATCAGGCGGAGTTTCCTCTTTGGTTTTTGCGCGAGCGCCTGATGGCGAAAGCGCATGCCTCCATTCGAGCGCGAATATCAAGACCACCACGATGCCGAATGTGTTGAGCGCCGTTATCGACACGGTCACCAGCGGGTAGGCTCCAAAGGGAAAGATAACCACCAGGAGCATGGCGGCGATGTTGCGTATGGCGGTGGTCGTCTCAGTCGCATGTCGGATTCGCCTGTCCTTGACGCGCAGGATGGTGACGAGGAGGAAGCCACACCCCAGCCCAATGAATGGGTCGGCAATGGCGGCGAGATAGCTATGGGTCTCCCATGTCTGGACGAACAGATTCCAAAAGGCGTAGAAGGTGAAATTCAAATTCAAGAGCAGACACAGGATGGCAAACGGGGACACCCACCGTCTCACGTGCGGCGCCAGGTCGGGCCACCGGACGCGAAAGAGGCGCCCCAGCGCCAGCGGTAGGAGCAGAAAGACGAGCAGCGGCCAGGCGACATCCCAGACGGATACCTTCAACTGCGAGTCAACCGCCGCGACGGCCAAGGGTAGGCCAAGCGGGACAACAATAACGGTCACCACCGTCAAGGCCACCAAAAGACTAGGGCGTGTTTGCAGTTGTGTCATAGACTGAAAGGATGAGACACCGACACGAACTCACCGACGAGCACTGGGCGCGGCTGGAGCCGCTGCTCCCGACACCGAAGCGCGGGCCGCAGCCCCGTGACCGCCGCCGTCTGCTCAACGGCATGCTGTGGATTCACGCCACCGGCGCCCAATGGCGCGACTTGCCGGAGCGCTACGGCCCGTGGGAGACGGTGGCCTCCCAATTCTACCGCTGGGTGCGGGCAGACGTCTGGCAGACGGTGTTGGCGGCGCTCCAGCAGCAGGCGGATGCGGCGGGTCGGCTCGACTGGTCGGCGCACTTTGTGGATGGGACCAGCATCCGCGCCCACCAACACGCGGCCGGTGCCCGGCGCGTCAAAGGGGGCAGGACCAGCAAGCGCTCGGGCGGAGCCGAGGCGGCTTCTCCACCAAGCTCCACGTCCGCGCCGAGCGAGGCGGCAAGCCCCTCGTCCTGCTGCTGACGGCTGGTGAGCGCCACGAGCAGAGCGTCTTCATCCCGCTCCTGGAGGCGGGAGCCGTCAAGCGTCCGAGCGGGCGAGGTCGGCCGCGCCGACGCCCCAAGCGCCTCGTCGGCGACAAGGGCTACAGCAGCCGTACAGTCCGCCGCTACTTGCGCCAGCATGGCATCGGTATCACCATCCCGACCAAGCGCAACGAGCGCCCGCAGCGCACCTTTGACCGGGAGCTCTATCGAGAGCGCAACCAAGTGGAGCGCTGCATCAATCGGCTCAAGCAGTTCCGCCGGGTGGCGACACGGTACGAGAAACTCGCGGTCAATTTCCTGGCGATGGTCACCATCGCCGCCATCCTGATCTGGTTGTAAAAGTGCAAACAGGCCCTAGTGGCAGTGGCAACATCCGCCCTGGCGACGCGGGCCAGGAGAGGCGCGAACGGCATTCCTGCGCACAAGGCAGCGACACAGAATCCAACCTTGATCTCACTGGGGATGGATGAGGCAATCGTCAGCACATAGCCGATGAACAGGAGCGGGATGATGATGAAATTAATCACCAGTACCCACACCGCAATCTGCCACTGGGTAAAAAAATGCGCCAGCAGCCGCCCGAACGGAAGCCTGAGGCCCAGGGCAAGGGTATTCAATATCGCGAGAGTAGGCCAAACCCATTGACCACGACGACGGCTGTCGGCAGCGTAGTCATGTACCCCTCCCTTGTTTGGTGACTGCTCAGTCGATGGAATGAGTATCGGCTGGGGCAGTTTGAGCGAGCTCCCTTTCTCCATCAGAGTAGCTAGCAAAACACATGGCCGTCTGGATCCCATGTGGTTCGAAAATACCCTCTGGCACGAGGTTCAGTCAGATGCTCAGGGCATCTGCGCTGCTGCCATGTCAATAAAGCGCCTGAATCTGCCGTATCCTCATCGGCATGGATGTACTACAAGTGTTTGAGTCGACTCTGCCATCGCCCTCGCAGTAGCATCCACGCCTTTACGTTGCTGTATGGCCGTAAAGTAGTCACGAGCAGAGAATGCAGCCAAACCCTTAGCCGCCGCAGTCCAGACCTCGGATTAGAGGCCAACGCTGCTCTGCATGATGCCGCCGTCAATGAAGTACGTGGTCGCGGTCCCATAGCGCGCCTGGTCAGAGGCCAGCCAGACCACCAGGTTGGCGATCTCGTTCGGCTCGGCGACGTGACCAAGGGGAATGGCGGCGTCCAGTTTGGCCTTCTGCGCTGGATCGGCGAGCGTCTTGGCGTCGATGGGGGTATCAACAGCGCCGGGGCCGACGTTGACCACCGTAATGCCCTTCGGCCCCAGCTCCACACCCGCGGTCCGCGTCAGCATGCGCACCCCGCCTTTGGCGCAGCAGTAGGCGATATTGCCCGGCATCGGCCAGTCCTCGTGGACCGACGAGATATTGATGATGTGGCCGCCACCTCCCTGTTTGATCATCTGCCGGGCAGCCATCTGCGTCCCGAAAAAGGCGCTCTTCAGATCAACGCCGATGACCAGATCGAACTGCCGCTCCGTCGTATCGAGCAGCGAGGTGCGCGTCTCCATCCCCGCGTTGTTGACCATCACATCCAGACGCCCGAACGCCTGCACCGTCTGATCGACGAGCTTCTGAATATCCGCCGGATTCGAGACATCGGCCTGGATAACCTGGCCCTTGCCACCGGCCTGCTGCACGTGCCGCAGCGTCTCTTCGGCAGCCGCCTGGTCGCGGTGATAGTTGATCGTCACCGCCGCGCCCTCGCGCGCCAGCCCCACGCTGATCGCATGCCCAATGCCGCTGTCGCCCCCTGTCACGATGGCCACCTTGTTTGCCAGCATCATGGTTGTTCTCCCTTCAGGAAAGTCCCCTCTACTCGTCGCTCTGGGTCGGGAAGAAGAGCCGAATCGGATTGGCGCGAGCCAGGTAGCCGTGTTCATTCCCCTCGATCATGAGCTTGTGCAGTGCGATCACATCGTTGATTGGCAGAGGCTCCACTGGCTGCACGCACAGGTGCATCCGCGCCTGCCCTTTCTCGTAGACGCAGACCCAACCCGCGCAGCCAGGGATGCGATAGACGCGGTCGTCATAGTTGGGGCTGGCGATGTCCAGATACCCTTGCTGCGTCAGTTGCTGAAGCTCCCACTCATCCAGCAGATCGCATAACAGGGCGTGCGAACGCGCCTCCGCGAGGGCATATTCTGCCGAAGACGCGGCCCGTCTCCGGCGGCGCTGGACGCGGGAGGTACATACCCAGAGAGCGGGAAGAAGCCAGAAAGATGGTCACAAAGAGCACCGCTAGCCAGAAGACCACAGGCCATCCCCCTCCCAGAAAAGGAGCGTCGGCGCACAGCATCTCCATCCAGCATGACGAATGCCATGCTATCAGCATTCAACGTAGCCAGAAAATAGCGTCGTTGCCCCATGCGCCGGGGTGGACCAGAGGCATAGTGTTCGACTGGCCATAGGTGGAGCGAGCGCGCGCTGCGACGCCGACACAATGCCTCTTCTCGAAACATGGGCTGGCGAGAAACCCACCCCACGGACTCACCCTGCGGACGGGGTAGCGAGCGTGTGCGCCGTTCATGCTTGGGTCTGTGGAAATGTTGCCGCTTGCCATCCTGGTGGGGGGAACGCCGCTATGACCGAGACGCACGAGACCTCACCAGCGGCGCCGGAGCCAGCAACACCGACGCCTGCGACCGAGCGGGAGGAGGCGCCGAAACTCTGGCAGATCGTCGGCATCGCCCTGGTCGCTATCATCTTCACGGCGATCTTCCTTGGTATCAACGGGTTTCTCTCCAGAAGCCTCTGGCCCAACGATTTCTTCACCACCCGGCGCTGGACGATTCCGGTCGGCGTCCTCGTCTTCTCCCTCATTGTCGGGCTTGCCCAGAAGTTCCTGCGCGCGCCAACCGTCATCCACGGCGGGGTGGTCAATGCGTTCAAGGGGAAAGATCGAGTCGGACTACACGACCTTCCCCGGCGCGCTCCTCTCGGCATACGCCTCGTTGCTCTCTGGGGCAAGTGTCGGACCCGAGGCGCCCGTCGGCATACTCGTCGGCGATGTCGCGGCATGGATCCGCAGCAAGCTGAGAATCGCACGCCGGACCGCTCAGGGATTCGACCTGGCGGCGCTGGCCTCGGCCTATAACGGCCTTATCGGCAGCCCGCTCTTCACCGGCGTGCTCGCGACAGAGTTAGGCGTCGGCGGGCCGAATGCGCTGGCGTTCCTTGCCTGGAACCTGCTCGCTGGCGTTATCGGCTACCTCTTCTATACGCTGCTTGGCCTGCCAGTCTTCGCCAAATACATTGCCTTCACGCCGATCAACCAATTGACTGTTCCCTACGTGCTGTGGGCTATCGTGCTGGGTTTCGTCGGGGTGCTTGTCGCGCTTTTCGTCGCGCTCTCGTTCCGCTTCTTCCAGACACTCACCGAGCGCATCTTCCACGACCGAGTCATACTGCGCGTGCTTGCCGCCGCAGTCATCATTGCCGTCGTCGTCTTCTTCGTCCCCGAGGTGATGTTCGCGGGCGAGACACAGATCTTCCCCATGATCGACAATCCCGCGAGCTATGGCGTCCTGGCGCTGCTGGGGCTAGGAGTCCTCAAGCTGCTGCTCCTGGCGCTCTCCTTCAAGAGTGGCTATCTGGGCGGCCCCACGTTCCCGATTCTGTTCTCCTGCACGATGTTTGGTCTCGCGCTGAGCCTGCTGTTTCCGGGTGTGCCAGTCTCGATTTTCGTGCTGTGCATCGAGGCGGCGACCCTCACGATGGCGCTGGGCGCGCCGCTGACGGCGATCCTGCTGGTCGTAGTGATCGGTACCGCCGACGCGAACGAGGTCGCGCTCCTCGTGCTCTCTAGCCTGGTCGCGCTGATCGTGGGCGAGCGCATCAAGCGGCTGATGGCGCAGCGCCGTGCCAGAAGCGCGGAGACGCAGCAGGCCACTGCCTAGTCGATGTTGGCCGCCAGGTTTTGATAGTGAGGGACGAGCTCGCCCCACCGCGCCTCGGTGTCGCCGCGCTCACGCGCGGCGAGGTAGGCGGCGAGATTTTCAGCGTGGATCTGCCACCCGGCCCCATAGAAGGCAATCTTGTCGAGGGGCATGCCCCGGATCTCGATGACCAGGATGGTCTGGTCGCCGTCGGCGGTCAGCGTGGCCTCAATGGTCGCATCGAACGGCAGCACGCCTTGTCCCTTGCGATAGGACTCGTCCGTTTCCCTATTCGTCACCAGCAGCCGCCGCGGCGGTTCGCACGCTTCCACGCGCCCGGTGCTCTCGATGTCGTCGGCTTCGAGGTACATGCGGAACTCTCCGCCGGGCCGGAGGTCGCCTTCTACCTTGCCGTACCAGCGCACCAGGCGGTCGGGATCGGTGAGTGCTGCCCACAGGTCATCGATAGTGGTGTCGTAGCGGTCTTCGATGCGCACGACGCCCACGCCATTCGCTGATCGCAGGCTGCCCAGGATGCGGTTGCCTCCAGGTGTGTTGCTGGTCATCGAGTACTCCTTCTTTTGCGTTCGCGTTTCCCCCGAGCCACCTCGGTGTGCAGGGCATCCAGCCGCTGCTCCCACAGGGCCCGGTACCGGCCCAGCCATTCATCGACCTCGGCGAGCGGCTCAGGGCGAAGACTGTAGACGCGCCGTTGCGCCTCCTGGCGGACCTCGACCAGCCCCGCCTCCCGCAGCACCCGCAGGTGCCGCGAGACGCCCGGGCGAGCAATCGGCAGCAGCGCCGCCAGCTCACCCGCGGTTGCCGGACCGCCGGTCAAGGTCTCTAGCACTGTGCGTCGGCTCTCATCCGCCAGTGCCCGCAGAACAGCTTCCATGCCGTCAATGTACCATATTCGTTACGTAACCGTCAAGGTACATAAGAGAGCGCATGTGACGGATGGAATAGTGCATCTGGTGTCGTTAGTTCTCTCTGCCAACCTCAGTAGTGAGCGAACTTGGCAATCCACGCGTCGCGTCAGGCCAGGAAGCGGTCGTAGGTGAATGGGCGTAGCGGTTCGGGCTGCTCCGACCCTGTGGCCCAATCGGCCAGGAGCTTCGCTACCGCCAGTGAGATGGCGAAGCCATGCCCTGACCAGCCAGTTCCGACGATGAGATTCGTGGCGCCGGGGAGGCGGTCAATAATCGGGATGTCATCCACGCAGACCGACTCTGGGCGGGCGGCGTCACTCTCAGCCACACGGACGCCGACGAGCGCGGGGTAGACGGCGGCAGCCTCGGCAAAATTGCCTTCCACCTGCGCCGTGATGACCTCGCCCCGATTCGTCTGGGCGTTCCAGCGTCCGCTCCACCCGCCTGAGATCATCACCTGCCCGCCGGGAAGCGGCTTGATCGCCAACGTGCGGCGCTCGTGGCCAATCAAGTGACGGACGGGCGGCGGGTCCAGCGGCTCGGTCAGCAACACCTGCGGCAGCATAGGCCAGACGGGCAGGGTCACACCGAGCGCCTCGCGCACAAAGCCGGACACGTGCGTATTGGTGAGGAGCAGCGCAGCCTCGCCCACCGCGATGCGCTCGCCTTCCGCCGTCACCATCGCCGTTACGCGGTCGCCCGCGCGCTCCAGGCCAACGACCGCCGTCCCCTCGCGGATCTCGGCGCCCAGGCGGGCTGCGGCTGCGGCGAGGCCGCGCGTCGTGGCCGTGTGGTCTGCGATGCCGTCATTGGGACAGTAGAGCGCGCCGCTCACCGCATCACAGAGGCCGGGTTCCAGTGCGCGCACGGCGTCGCGTTCGAGAACTTCTGTCGCGATGCCACGCTGATTTTGCGCCCAGGCGCGACCGGGAGCGCTCGCCCAGCCGCCATCGAGGCCGTCCGGTTCGCGTTCGAAGAGATGAAGCCCACCAGGGCGCTTGTAGCCGGTTGCCGCGCCGATCTCGTCGGCCAACGCGGGCCACATATCGTACGCCAGCTGCATGAGGGGCAACTCGCGCGGATCGCGGCCGCATGCGCGCACACCACGCTTGCCAGGCCCACCCGAAGCGCCCGATGCCACGGTTCGCGCTTCGAGCACGACCACGTGCGCCCCACGCCGCGCCAGCTCCCACGCCGTGGCACAGCCATAGATGCCGCCGCCTACCACCACATAGTCGTATTCCATCGCACAGGCTCCTCTCGCCCGTCTCGTCGTCGGATTTATCCAGATTGCGCTCTTGCTTATGTCCCCAGTCTATCACTACAGAGTTTTCCGCCGAGGTGGGAAGAAACCCACCCGGCAAACTCACCCTGCGGATGGGGTAGCAGGCGTGGGCGACGGCTATGCTGAGGTGGGAGAGGAAGCCAGGTGTCCCGGCGCTACGTAGAGCCGGTTCGCCTGATGCGCCGGGGCAGTTCACCAGGACAAGCACCGCAAGCATAGGAGGTTCCACCATGCGTCACTCACGTATCGCCATCATCCTGCTGGCCGCGCTCCTGCTGCTCGCGGGCTGTGGCGCGACCTCCATCTCCCCCGCGAGTGTTACGAACAGGATCTGCCAGGGTCTGGCGTCTGTCGAACAGCCGCTCAACCAGCTTGCCAATGTGGGCGATCAGACGACGGTGGGCGAGGTCAAGGTGATCCAGCAGAAGCTCACCACGGCGCTCGGCGTGCTCGGCAAGATCCCCGGGCTGAGCGACTCCTCAGCGTTGAGTAGCCTCCAGCAGGCTAACGATGAACTGACGGCGACGATCAAAGATCAGCCCGATAGCGCCACGATGGGCCAGGTCGGCCCCAAGCTTCAGGACTTCAAGAGCAAGGTAGCCCAGGCACAGAGCAAAGTTAACTCGATGAAGTCTACATTTAAGTGTTAGCGTGCTCCGCTCACGCCTCACTGGAGCGCTGGCTCTCAGCGTACCGGCGTCCGCACGTGGGGCAGGAGCGCTGGCCGCCCAAGCGTCGCGCACGCGCTCGTATAGCAATCGAGGACTGCTGAACGGTCCGATTCCAGCGCAAGCACGTGTAGCGCCTGCTCGACTGCCGCGTTCGCCTGAGCCGCCAGCGCGTCACGCTGCTCCGGCGCGGTAAGAAATGGCGCGAGGTGGCCAATTGTCCGCAGCAGGTGGATGACAACGGCTGGGTTGCCGCGGCTGGCATAGCGAACCTTCGAGAACGCAGCATCGACAAGGCTCGTCAGCGGGAGTGGTTGGGTGATGACCCTGACAGCGCCCTCTGCATCATGGTAGACCGGCCACTCGTTGGGCTTTTCGGCAAGCATGCGCAGCCCGTCGGCCAGCCAGTCGATGCAGATCAGCACGTTCAAGGTATTGTTGATCGCGGTGGAAAGCCCAATCATCGCAATCTGTTCGAGCTTGTCGATGGCAAACTCGAGATCCTGGCGCATCGTGCGCTGCGATCCCACGATATGAGCGCGCTGGATCATCGGCGCCAGGCGCGAGTCCGCATCAACGGCATGTGGTGGCCAGACCTCGGCGAGCACCGATCCAGCCAATATGTACTGTCCCGGACGGTACTTGACCCTCCCCACAGCTAAAGCCGGGGGATTCCTGCTTCACCGAAGCTCGCCGGGGCGGGGCGAACCCGTCCCGGTCTTATAGCTTCTCCACAGGCTGCCACCGTGAGCCCCACGGCCAAAATGTTACGTGCGGCGTTCACGTCGCGATCATGGACACATCCGCACTCGGGGCATGTCCAGTGTCGGGTATTTAGCGTTAAGGAATCAAGGACATGGCCACAGGCAGAGCAACGCTTGCTGCTGGGATACCACTTGTCAATCGTGACGAGGGTACGTCTATACCACGCTGCTTTGTACACCAATTGGCGCACGAACTCCCCCCAGCCGACATCGTGAATCGCCTTTGCCAAGGTCGGATGCTTCCCCATCGCCTTCACCGACAAGCTCTCCACGCAAATCGTTTGGTTCTCACGAATGATGCGGGTGGAAAGTTTGTGTAGGAAGTCGGTGCGCCGGTCGGAAATGCGTGCATGGATGCGGGCCGCCTTCCGGCGGGCTTTGTCTCGGTTCTTGGATCCGAGTTTCTTTTTCGCGAGACGGCGTTGCGCTTTCGCCAAGTTCTTTTCGTCTTGGGCGAAGAAGCGCGGGTTGCCGACCTTCTCGCCGCTGTCAAGAACCAGCACGTCATGCAAACCGAGATCAATCCCCACCTGCCCAGTGGTAACTGGCAATGGCGTAATCTCTTCTTCAACCAGGATGCTCACAAAGTAGCGTCCGGCGGTATCACGGCTCACGGTGACCGTGGTGGGCGTCACACCATCGGGCAGTGGCCGCGACCAGTGGACGTGCAGGGGGAATCTATCTTCGCCAGGGTGAGGGTGCGCTCCTCAGCATCCCAGCGGAAGGCGGAGGTGGTGTATTCCGCCGACTGCGCACCGTGTTTCTTATGGAATCTTGGATATTTGGTGCGACCCTCAAAGAAGTTACGGAATGCTTTGTCCAGATGCCGCAACGCCTGCTGCGTCGGCACGCTCGATATGTCATTGAGCCATATGGTATCGGGCTGCTGCTTGAGCGAGGTGAGCGCCGCCGACGTATCAGCATAGCTAACTCGTTCCTGGCGTTCGTAGTAGGCGTCTGTGCGCAAGCGCAAGGCCCAATTGTAGACGAACCGCGCGCAGCCGAACGTCCGCGCCAGCACAGCAGCTTGCGGAGAGGTCGGATAGCAACGGTAGCGATAGGCGCGTTTCTGTCTCATGTTTACAGTATATACTATACTGCGTGAGACGCAATTGAGCGCGCTGATCGATGCGCCCGCGATCACCCAGAGGATAGATTGCGCGTCGCCGGGGTCACTGCCCACCGCCCATCTCGGCAACACCAGCTCACCTGTGGCCACCGCCACGTCCCATTGCAGGGTGATGAGCGCAAGGACAATCGCGCCCACAAAAAAGAGCAGCGGCGTTGCCCATATCCAGAAGTTCCGCCTCCAGTTCCCCTCCGCAAAGATCGTTAGCGGCGAGCTGCCGCGCCTGCTCATGTGTGGCGCTCCCACGGAACATCCTCGACATCCTGTAGCGCATTGCGCATCAGATCGAGATCGCCTACGGATGGAACCGGATCGCTCATTGAGAGGTGAAGCGATGTGGCAATCTGCTGAAGCAACGCCGCTTCCTCCGCGCTCACACTCCGCCCAACCCCCAGCCACCCATCGCTGCTCGCCTTCGCGACCGATGTAGCCAGCCAGAACATCCAGCGCTTCACGCCATCCGCCTCGACCAAGGGCGCCTTATCCATCAGCAGGGCGGCGACATTCTCACACGACGGCAACGCCCGCAGCCGCGCGGTCGCTATCGCCCTGGCCACCCCACTCATGCCGCGCCACGAAAAAGCAGCGGAGGGCCGGTCTCCGCTATCTTCCAGCAGCGCCAGCACCAGCTCATTGCGTCTGAACCGCGCGGGAACCGTCTGGGGCGTCAGGCACGCGGAGAGCGCGGCAAGCTCGCGCAGCTTGCCTATCGGGCCGCTCCGCGAGACTGCGAGCATCCTGAGTCCGATGAGTTCGGGGGTGTTGGTGAGGAGCGCCCATTCGTCGCTGGTATAGTCGTTTCTGCGCGTCACGCGAATCTCCCCCGCCGCCTCACAGAACGAACCGAAGTGGTTTGATGATCCGTTCGCTGACTTTGACGTACCATGGGCGCGCGTTCCACTGTTCCAGCTTCAGCTCGAAGGCGTTCGACTTGTCTGCCTCGAAGATACGCTCCATCTGTCCGGCAACGTCCGGGTTGACGATGACCGCGTTGATCTCGTAGTTGCCAACGGAGCTGAGCCGGTCAATATTCGCCGTGCCGATAGTCGTGAGCTCGCCATCCACCGTGCAGGTCTTGGCGTGAATCATCGCGTGCTCGTAGCCAAAGATGCGGATGCCAGCGCGCAGACACTCGGTGAAGTAGGCGTGGGAGGCCCAGTCGGCAACGATGTGGTTCGATGTCCACGGCACCAGCACCTGCACGTCCACCCCACGGGCCGCCGCCGCCTTGAGCGAGTTCAGCACGACATGGTCAGGGATGAAATAGGCGCTGGTGAGACGGATGTCGCGGTCGGCGGCGTCGATGCCGTTGAGATACATATCGCGAATAGGGAAGGTCAGGCGCATCGCGTCATTGCTGCGCACGCCCATCGCGGCGTTGTAGTGGCGCGGGTAACGTTTATTGATCAGATCGGAGCGCGGGGCGTTCCGGTTCCAGAAGTCGACAAACGCCTGGGCGATAAACCCGGCGTCTGGTCCGCTGATGCGCAGGTGGGTGTCGCGCCATTCGGTGGCGTAGAGGCTGCCGATATTGTAGCCGCCGATGAAGGCGATCTGGCCATCCACGATCAACAGCTTACGATGGTCGAGGGCGTAGCGGCGCGGCATGAGCAGATGGCGCAGACGATGGATGGCACGGTAGCGCAGCAGATGGATGTTGTCAGGAAACTGCTTAAATTCGCGCGGCACCACAAGGTTGCCGAAGACATCGTAGACCGCATAGACCGCGACTCCCTGCTCGGCCTTGCGCGCGAGATGTTCTTTGAATTCCTGGCCAGCCTCGTCGTCCTTCCAGATGAACGTCTCCATGTAGATGCTGTCGGTCGCCTCGTCGATGGCGGCAAGCATCGCATCGTAGAGGTCGCGCCCGTAGACGTAGATCTGGTAAGAGCTACCGTCGAGGGATACTTCAGGCAACTCATTATGCGGAAAAGCCGCCGGGGCGCTCCGGCGCTTGCGCTGCTTGTCTACCGCCATGAGCGCGGCGATGGTGATCGCCTGCAATACCAGCATGGCCGCGAAAGCCCCGGCGACGATACCAACGATCAGGCGCAGACTCGGCAAGGGAAACCGCCGTTGCCGCCCAGCCGCAATGCTCTTCGAATCTCCCATGGATACGCTTCCCCCATACTCCCCAATACGCGCTATCCTGGACGCGAACAGGCGCACGGCCTAACGCCGCGCGTGCATACGGGAAGCATATAGAGTGCGGTCCAGCTTGTCCTCATACCCAAGGTATGTCTGGGAGGGTAGTCACCGCCTAGGCCAACGGAGTGGATGCGCCTCGCCAGGGGTTGAAGCAAGGCGGCATGCCCCAGACGGTCAGGGAGCATGGGCGCTTGGATCAGGGTCCTGCGGCGTGTTATTGGTTTCCACGCCGCGCATGCCTCTCACTGCCGATGAGGGGCGCTCCTGGCCCCAGAGGGAGACTAACCGCGCGACGACGATTACCAGATAGATCTGGCCGGAGAGCGCTTCCAGCATGGCGAATGTCTGCCCTATGCTACCCACAGGAACTAGATTGCCGTAGCCGACCGTCGTGAGCGTGGAATAGCTGAAGAACAGATAGTCATTTGACGACGCCTCTGATAGCCCCGCAAAAAAGGGCGTGCCGCTCACATACGCAACGCCTGAGTAGATAAATGAGAACGAGAACCCGATCAGCAGGTAGACACATATCGCTCCGAGCACTGTCTCGGTCGTCACAAACCGGTGCGCAACGATGCGGCGCGAAATGGCGACGGGTGTAATGAGCAACAGCAATCCACCCACTAGGGAGGTCTGCGAGCTAAAATCGGTCGCGCCCGGCGCCACGATGCTGACGACCGTGACCAGCGTGCTTACCACGAGGTAAAGCGCCGCCAGAATCTGCCAGAGACGGCGTGCGTGTGAGGTGCGCAACGCGAAGAGAAGGGTGGCGCCCAGCAAGACGACGATGACGACTCTTCCCCAGGCATTGCCAGTGATCGCCGAGACGGCGATGTAGTCGAGGACGAGGAGAATGAGAACAAGTCCAAAGCTATCGGCAGGGCGCGCAAGCCCGCGGATTCGCTGTCCGACCTTGTGAGGCGCCGGGCCAGTTGAGCGCTCTTCTGTCTCCATTGCCGCCTCCGGCTCACCTGCTGAAGCCAGATCCGCTACGATTGCGTGTCCTGGCGCAATTGAGAGCGGCCACAGGAGAAGCTACCCCTGTGGCCGCTCTCAATGCTTCGCGGTAATCCCAACCGGAATCCAGCCGGGAGCCGCTACTGGGCTGTGCCGGAGGCTCCGGGTTGCGGTGGCGCCTGAGTGGCCGCGGCGGGCTGGGATTCGGCGACTGCCTGCGCCTGCGCCACTTGCTCGCCGCCGCCCTGGTTCAGGGCCGCCTGGAGCTTCTCTTCGGTCTCTTTCGGTAGCGATGTCTGGAGGACGGTGCCACCGTACTTGGCGATCTCAGGCAGCACTTTGTCCGGAGTGGCCTTGCGCACCAGCACGAAGATGGCCGAACTATTCGGCTGCAAGGTCGCGGTGATCTGCTTGGCGAAGTTGTCGTCGATGCCGTAGTCAGCGAGCTTGCCGGAGAGCGCCCCGAGGCCCGCGCCGATGGCCAGCCCGAGGAATGGCACAAAGAACAGCAGTCCGATGAGCATCCCCCACATGCCGCCCCAGGCAGCGGCCGCGCCGGTAAGGCTGGTGTTCTGGTGGAGTTTGATCTTGCCCGACGCATCTTTTGTCACATAACACGCATCGTCAAAGTCGATCAGATACTCCTTGTTTAACCGTCTCAGCGACGCAAGTACCTCTGCCGCCCGATACTGGTCGGGATACGCGATGACAATCAGATTGCTCATGCTTTGCTCCTTTGTTCCTCTCGCTACTCTCGCTTCTCTCGCTTCTCGCCCGCCGCAGGATTCGTCAGGATACGTATCGGCTACTGCGGGATCGCCGTCTGTTGTGTTCCGCCGCCAGCTCCGCCGCCAGCGCCTCTACGTCTTCCGCCGGGATCAGGCCCGCACTAATAACCCTGCCACGCGCATTCAGGATAGTCTCTTTCAGGTGAATGGCCCAGGTATGCTCGAGCAGGGCGACCGCCGCCGACTATTGTTATCCATGGAATCCGCAACATCGTCGATGTCTTCCGGCGTCAGCAGGCGGAGCATGTCGCCAGCCATCGGCCCGAACGGCTGTGCCTCCTCTTCGCTGAGGTCGCTGAGTTCGCGCGCCATCACATTGCCCGGCCTCATCTTTCTGGATGAAGACAAGGTCAACGACACGCAGGACCCCCGATTGCGTAGCGCCCGCAGCTCTGGCAGGATCTCGCCGGTAAAGTGGTTTCCCTCGAACTCGATCACGACATATTCCAGCGGTCCCATGGTCATACAGCACCTCCCGCGATGGCCGCAATACTGAGCACTATTCAGCATCGTCAGATTTGCTTGAGCAACTCCGCTTTCTTGACCGCGAACTCTTCATCTGTCAGCACGCCAGCCGTCTTCAGCTCGCCCAGTTGTTTGAGCTCATCCATCAATGGGGGTCGCGCGATGGCTCCGCCTGCGCTAATTGGTGGTGGCGGCTCGGGCGCCGCCTGTGGTGGCGGAGCGTACTGTTGCGGTGGTGGCGCGATGCTGTTGTGGGGGTGGGCTGTTGCGCCGCATATTGCTGCTGCGCCGCGTCCGCCTGTTGTGTTGCGCTGCGGTTGGCTGCCTGCTGTTGCCTGGAGATCGGCTATCTGCTGGTTCTGAGCCGCTTCCTGCTGCTGATCCGCGGCGGCTGTCTTTGCGGCATGGCTGCCTACCATATAGGCTGCGCCACCAACGGCCGCAGTCGCCAGCACCCGGCGGCCCATTCGTCTTCGCATACCATGATACTTGTCCTCTTCCGTGATTCACCCATGCGCTGGTTTTACATCCGCTAGCGGCGCCCGCCTCGTTGAAATACTCCGAATGCGCCACGAGGCCGTAGATGATCAGGATGTCAATCGCGATAACAACCGCCGCCATCCAGGGAGCCGCAGGGAGATAGAAGAACCACCGAATCGCGCTAAACGCGGCGATCAGGAGACCGACGATGCGCCCGAAGGATCCGCCGCGCAGGAGATCTGCGCCCGCATAGAACGCAATCAGCGCGAAGATCCCGTCGAGGATACCCCATAGCCAGAGATAGCCGCCGAACGAGCCATACGGGCTGAACAGAATCCATGTCGCCTGCCAAAACTCCACCAGCGCGAAGGTGAGCTGGAAACCGCCGAGCAGGAACATCATGATTGCCGCGAACGTGACGAGGCCGGGACGTCGCCCCAATGCTTGAGACATCTGCGACACTTGTCTTCTCCTTCGTGTTCGTGTACGCACCTGAATGTGCTTCAATGCGCTTCAACGTCTCAACTGATCATTGTCCATCGAGACGACAACCCGCCGCCCGCTCCGGACGCATCTTGAGCATAGTCAACGTCCGCTTCACCCGCGCCATACGTCAGGTGGGTCCGTAAGCGCAGTTCCGCGCTATCCAAAAGCAGAGTATGTACACTGCCCAATACAGCATCGTCGGCAGAAGATGGGGCTGGACTCCAGGCAAGGGGCATACTCGCTGCGGGGCGTAGAGAGATATTGGTCTTGCGAACTTACCCTACTTACGGTGTCATCACCTGCACTTGACCCGTACCCTAACCTCGGCCCATCGGCGGCCAGACCCACAGCCCCAATCTGGAGGTCGTTATGCGCATCGCTCAAATCGCCCCGCTCCAGGTCGCAGTTCCCCCTCGCGGGTATGGGGGCACAGAGCGTGTGGTGTATGAGCTGACGGAAGAGCTTGTCCATCGTGGTCATGAGGTGACGCTCTTTGCCACAGGCGATTCGCATACCAGCGCCCGGCTCGTCTCGACGCTGGAGCGGGCGATCAACTTTGATCCTGAGATGGACATCTCCGCATACCACCTTGGCCATGCTCGAAGATGTCTATGGCGATGCCAACCGCTTTGACGTCATCCATTCGCACCTGGGCTATCTCACGCTGCCTTTCGCGCGCCGCAGCGGCACTCCGACTGTGCTGACACTGCACGGCGACCTTGCCACGCTCAATGCCCAGCGCGCATATCCGCGCTATCCCAACGCCAACTACGTCTCGATCAGCGACGCACAGCGCGCCAGCCTGCCCGATCTGCACTATGTCGCCACGATTCATCATGGCGTCGATGTCGAAAGCTTCCCGTTCGTCGCCGAGCCGGGCGAGTATCTCGCGTTCGTCGGTCGCATGTCACCGGATAAGCGCCCCGACGTCGCGATTGAGATCGCACTACGCGCTGGAATCCCATTGAAGATTGCCGCCAAGCTCGATCATCATGAGATGCCGTACTTTGATGAAGTGATCCGCCCGCTGCTCAACCATCCATCCATCGAGTGGCTGGGCGAGATCGATGAGGCGACGAAGCGCGAACTGATGGCGCATGCCCTGGCGCTGCTCTGCCGATTGACTGGCCCGAGCCGTTTGGCATGGTCTTTATCGAGGCGCTTGCCTGTGGCACGCCCGTGCTCACCTGCCCAACCGGCGCTGCGCCGGAGCTGCTGGAGGACGGCGTGACCGGCTATAGCAGCACGGAGAAAGAAACACTCGTGGTCGCCGCGCAAAATATCGCCCGTATCTCACGCCGAGGGTGCCGCGCCTACGCGCAGCGGCGGTTCGATACGCATGTGATGGCGTCAAATTATCTCAACATGTACCAGCAGGTGCTGAAGGCGAGCACCTGCTGCTTCCATGGGCCGAAGAGTTGCCCGTGGCCGACTTAGATGACGCCAGCGACGCCAGCGACGCACACAACACGCATCACCTACTGACCAGCGACAGCGAAGGGCGCCTCTTCGGGCACTGGCGCGGACGTGTTCAGCTTCGTCAGGTCTATGCGCCCACGGCCAAACGCATCGACATGTCCCCATCGGCCGGGGATGTCGAGCAATTGGATTTCCGCCAAGCTGGGTGGGTACGGCAGGATCAACCAGCAGCTGGTCGCCGACTGGTTCGAGGCCGAGCAGCGCGCGGAGAATGAGAAGCGGCGCTCCGGTCGACCATGCCTGCGGGCTGCATGCCGTCGGGTATTCGACGGGGAACTGGGTGCGTTCGCGACGGTAGCCGCCGAACGCCTCCGGCAGCCGCCCACGGAAGAACTCGCGCCGCCTCCAGGATGCCGTAGCCGACACGCGCCGCCTCGTCACGGTAGCCGTAGCGCCGCAGGCCCAGCGCAATAAACGAGTTGTCGAATGGCCAGACGGTGCCGACGTGATACCCAATCGGGTTGTAGCCAGCCTTCGCCCTCGGCCATCGTCCGTATACCCCAGCCGGAATAGAGCTTGTCGCTCATGAGATGCCGAACACAGGCCTCTGCTTTTTCATCATCGGCAATCCCGCTCCAGAGCAGATGCCCAATGTTCGAGGTCAGCGAGTTAACCTTGCGGCCATCGCCGTCGATCGCGAGGGCGAAGAACTTGCGGTCGGCGATCCAGTAATCGCGATTGAACCGCAGCTTTAGCTCCACGGCTTCGCTGTCCAGGCGATCCGCCAGCGCGTGATCGCCCCAAATCTCGCGCGCGAGCCGGGCGCAGCGCACCTTCGCGTCGTAGGCGTAGCCCTGGATCTCACAGGTCGCGCGTGGCAGCTTGGAGAGCGTGCCATCGGCGAAGACGATGGAGTTCCAGGAGTCCTTCCAGCACTGGTTGTCCAGGCCCGTCTCCTCATTGCGGCGCGCATACTCGATGTAGCCGTCCCCATTGCGGTCACCGTAGTTGTCGATCCATTCGAGTGCGGCGCGCGCGTTCGGCTCGAGCCGCCGCACCAGGTCGGCGTTGCCGGTCCACCGCTCGTATTCGTCGAGGAGGACGAGGAAGAGCGGAGTCACGTCGGCAGAGCCATAGTAGGGCGAGTGCGGGCGTTCGAGAAACGCGGTCATCTCGCCGAAGCGCTGCTCGTGCATGATCTTGCCCGGCTCCTCGTCGCGGAAGTCATCTACCCGCCGACCCTGCCGCCCCGCGCAGGGTGCGTAGCGTTGACTCTGCCAGATCGGGCGCGAATGGCAGCGCCTGGAGACTCGTCAACACGCTATCGCGTCCGAAGACCGTCATGAACCAGGGTAGCCCCGCCGCTGGAAGCGCCGCGCCAGGGACTCCCATGGGGTAGAAGCGCAATGCCGCGAGGTCCACGAGGCTACGCTTATAGGTGTCGGTGAGCGTCTCCCACTCGCAGACCAGCCGTGGCGCATCGGCAATCCAGGCGTCTAGATCCTTCTGCATGTCGGGATGGGCATGATCGTCCGCCGAACGGTACTTGGCGGTTGGGTATCCGATTCCCTTGAAGATCTTGCCAAGGGAAACATCCAGTCCGGTGCTCCATTGCTCGTGCGACTCGATATGGACGTGATAGGTCAGGGTAGGTACGTCCGTGTCGGTTTTGCCAATCTCGGCTGGAACGCTCGAGGTAATCCAGGTCTCGCGCTCGAAGGTCTCGCGACGATAGCCCAGCACGAGGCGACCGTCGCGACGCTGGTGTAGAATTCGCCTTTCTTCGCGAGCTTATCCTTGACCTCAAAGAGATCCGCGAAATCCGATCCGGCCTCGATCCTCACCTCCAGGTCCACAGGTTTGGCGCTGTGATTCAGGATGGTTAGATCCTCGTGGAACCCCTTCCCAACCGCCCGCTTGCGGATGATCGAGAGATCGGCATCCACATAGATGGTGCCCGTTCCAGGAACGAGAAAGAACTGGGCCGAGAAATACTGGAGATCGTCGGTCGAGAGTGAATTCGGCGTCTTGCCATTGATCGTGAGACGCCAGCGCGAGAGGTAGCGCGTATCAAAGGCGAACAATCCAGTCGTGTCGGTGGGGGTCGCGTCGATATCGCCGCGCAGATCGCTGACGACGAACGTGTTCCCTTCGAGGATGCTGACGGTGTTACCGGCCATAGCCTTCTCCTTGGATGCATGCGCATCAATCGGCGACAATCCGCGACGCGGACCATCAGGGACTAACGCGGCTGAGCGCCGGGCATGCCGACGGGATCGAAGGTCACACTTCCTAATAGGGAAGTGGCGAAGCCACTATTTCCAGTGACCGTGACCAGGCCCTGGAGAAACGCCGCGAGGATGTTGAGGTTGCCCTCGCGATGAACGACGCGCAGAAAGTCATTCGCGGAGCATTCCACCGTGCAGTCGGCAGGCTCGTTCGCAGGCACGTCGTGTGTGATGGTGGGCAGACCATTGGTGATGGTTGCGCGCCAGCTCCCCGCGTCAGTGATGTTGAATACACATGTGCCAGTGACTGATCGCAGCCGTGGCTGAACGCCAAGCGCCGCCACCTTGTCGAAGAACTCCGCTATCTCAGCGGTCGCTGGTTGTCCGCCTGTTTGTCCGCGCGCTGGTTGCGTCGGTTGCGCTGGTTGTGTCGGTTGTCTCGCGTCATCATTGCTCACACTCTATCCCTCACTTTCTCGAAGATTCGCGACAATCCCTGAATAACCCGCTTCCCCGATGGTGTGGCGAGGGAACGGAAGCGGACGCGCATACACTACCGTGTCGCCGTCAGTGTAGGACACAGGCGTGGTCGATTCGCCCGGCGCAGGGGGCATCTTTGGGGCCAGTCTTGGCATCCACCCACCGGGTAGCGCTTCTCTGGCCGTGGGGCGAGCGTTGCGATGTGAAAGCGCCATGAGAAGGCTCATATGCTCATATGTCACGCTGCTGTCACGCTGCCGCCGCCGCTGTCACACGGTTGGACCAGCGAAACACGGAATATCCACACTGACCTTGAGGCTAGGCATCAACCGCCACCTGGACGAGCGCTGAACTAGCCCGTGAAATGCTCCTTGCGCATGGGGTATCGGCTCATGCCGCCGCTTTATAGTAGAAGCACGGCATTTACCTGCCCTGGAAGCACCTTCCGCACGTGGCATGCCTCGTATGCATGCGAGCGGAACATCCCTGGGCACAGCGTTGCCCTGCCACAGCGATACCAGAGCGATAGCAGACGCCGATGAGTGTATCCGCGGTTCGCGCCCTCCCATGAAGGAGACGATCATGTCTGAAGCACGCATGGAGCCAGATGCCAAACGGTCGAACACACCCACTACGACGACATCACGACCGGCCACCACTGATGATATGCAATTGCAAGTCACCGGCAAACAGTCTGGTGATGCAGTTCAGTTGCAAACCGAGAATGGGAAAACGGTTATCTCCGATACCGTTGTCTCGAAGATCGTCGGAGCAGCCGCGCGTGAGATTGACGGGGTGTATGATCTTGTCGCGATGGGCGCTGGCGCGACGATTGCCGGGCTTGCGGGCCGTATCACGCGCACCGATCAGCGGTCCACCGGAGTCAGCGTCGAGGTTGGGCAGCGTGAGGCCGCTGTAGACCTGAATATGGTCGTCGAATATGGGGTCAATATTCCACAGGTCGCCGATGCGGTGCGCCAGAACGTCACCGATCGCGTGCGCGGGATGACCGGCCTCATCGTCAAAGAGATCAATGTCAACGTGGCTGACCTCCACTTCGCTACGGAGACAGAGCAGCCGCGCGTGCAGTAGATGTCTGGTCGTCGTAGGGACATTCGGCGTTACCGAAACCGCGATGGCGCCGATAATGACGCTGAAACGGAGGAGCGCATGCCACACGCCACCGCCGCGCGGCCAACGGCGCGCTCCAGGTCAGCCGCAGCCGCGCCAAGCGAGACCGCGCCGCGAGAAAGCCCGACGGACCAGGTGAGTGACTTCATCATAGCCACCGCCGCCGCACAGGCTCTCCGCGCGGCGCCTGGCGTCGTAGATATCAGCCCAGGGGTCTTCGCGCTCGTGGCAACCTATGGCTCAGGCAAACGGATAGCTGGTATCGTCGTTCACCACCTCACCCCGGACCAGATCGCGCTCGAGGCGCATGTGATTCTGAGCGAAGCCTACTGCCAGGAGATGTCGGCAGCCGCTGCCACAGCGTCGGCCAGGCGCGAGCGCGGGACGGCGGGGAAGAGCATCCTGGGTGAGATCGCCGACCGTCTTCGTGAGGCGGTGGTTGGTGGCCTGCGGGGTACGACCTCGCTGCCACTCGCGCGGGTTGACGTGTACATCGACGATCTGCGCTGAACATGCGCGAATGCCTGGGATGGCGCGCTGGAGGTTAGAGATATCATGAACATCTTCAACCGCATCGTCATGCTCGTGCTGGCCCTCATCGTGTTCGCATTCGGCGCCACGACCTTCCTCCTGCTCACCGGCATCGTCGTGCCCGAGAACTCGTACCTGCGCGCCATTCTCGCACTCTACAGCGCGTGGCGGGCGGTCGCGTTGTTGCGTGGGGCGACGACCAACATCGCCGTCCTCGTCGCCCTCCTGCTGGCGATTGTCGGGCTGGTGGTGATCATCCTGGAGCTTCTGCCATTGGGCCGATTGTTCCGGCGGCGCGAACCGAAGCAGTACGTCGTCCGTCAGGACAGTCTGGGGCAGGTGACACTTGGACGCTCGATGGTGCGCGATCTCGTGCAGCACGTGGCGGAAGATGTGCCAGGGGTGGTACACGCCGACGAGCCAGAGGTGAAGGACGGCGCGGATGGTCTCCGCATCTCGACGCGCGCCTCACTGGCCTGGGATGCCGATGCGCCAGCCGTCGGACAACAGCTTCAGGAGCGGGTCAAAGACTCCGTGCAGACGCAGCTCGGGCTGCCGGTCGCCGAGGTGCATGTCACCGCTCAAACCACTCCGGTGGTCAAAGACCAGCGCCGCCGGACGCCGCGCGTAGCGTAGCGTAGGCTCAGCCGAATACGCGGACGAGAGAGGCCGACAGGTTCAGGAGGAAGGATAGCAACACCATGACATCAGCTCAAACACGCGGTCTCATGATCGGCCTGGCGCTCGGAGTCGTCTGGGCGTGGCTGGGATTTGGCGCCGTGGTGCTCACGGGTGTCCTCGGCCTCGTCGGCTGGCTGATTGGTTTCGCGGTCAACAGCCGCATCGCGGGCAATATCAATCTTGGCGATCTCTGGAGCGATTTGCAGGGACGGCGCTCGCAGCCGTGAACCACTACTCGTGACGTGATGGGGGAGCCAGATGGCGGGTGAGAAGGGCGCGGATGAGCCGACCACCACTGAGCGCCCGCCCAGCGACCTCGTCCGTGACCATCTTGCGAACAAGCGCACTATGCTCGCCTGGGCGCGCACCGGCATCGCCGTGATAGCGCTGGGATTCGTAGTGGCGCGATTTGGTCTGCTCCTGCGCGAGTTGAGGCTAGCGCTGCCTCGCCATCTTCCTGAGGGCGTCTCCACGGTCTTCGGCACGGCGCTCGTCGTGATTGGCGGCATTCTGATCCTCCTTGCCGGAGTGGACTATCTGCGCACCGGGCAGGCTATCGACCAGCATGTCTATCGCTGGTCTCCTGTCCTGGAGTTTACCTTGAGCCTGTTGCTGCTGCTTGCGGCCATTGTGCTGGCTGTCTATCTGGTTCTGACCAGTTGAGGTCGGCGTAGCGGCCATACGGGCTGCCCGTGAGGTGAGCTATGCGCTCTCCCCGCGAGGGATGGCGACACTATCCGGTGAAACCGGCCCGTAATACGTGGCAGCGGGAATAGACGCAACCTACACTTCCGTCACAGCGAGCGCGGATCCAGGCGGGCCGTTTACGCGAGTACGCGAGACAGACCCGTAGATGCGCGCCCTGATGGCTGTCAGGTTGGGAAGGAGTGTTGTCCATGTTTACCCGGTTGCCCCGTTGGGCACGTGCAGGCGGTCGGCGGACGGTAAGGCTGTCGCGTCGGCAAGGGAATCTCATTGCACTGGCAGCGCTGATAGCCGCCGTCTGCCTATTGGGCGCGTGCGCTCTCAGCGCCACGGGCGCCGGAGCGAACGTCGCGGGTAGCGTGCGCTCGCTCTCCTCGGTGGAGCTGGCAGCCGAGACGGCAACCACGGAGCCGACAGCGCGACCAACTAACACACCGCGAGCAACCGTCACACCACAACCAACCGCCACGCCGCAGCCGACCGCAACCCCACAGTCAACCGCGACGCCCCAGGCTACGGCAACGCCCAATTCGAGTGGAGTCATCTTCTTCACCGGCAAAAACAATGCTGACGCGGGCTTTGCCATCCTGAGCATCGTCGTGCTACTGCTCTGCTTCGCGGTGATCGGACTCATTGTCTGGCTGGTCGCGCGGAACAACGCGGCCAAGCATGCCGCCGCCCAGCAGCAAGCGGCAGCGTCCGCGGCGATGGCTGGGCCTGGTATGACACAGGGAATGACGCCTGGCCAGACCCCGCCACCTGGCCCACCGGGCACACAGAGCGAATGGGAGCAGACCGAGCGTTATCGCACTGAGACGCCAGGAATGCCACCTACCTATCCGCAGGGGCCGCAAACGCCACCGCCCGGCGGACAGCCACCCTACCAGGGTGGGCAACCCTATCAAGGCGGCCAACCATACCATCAAGGCGGGCAGCCGCCTTACCAGGGTGGACAACCATATCAGGGCCAGGGCGGGCAGCCCTATCAAGGCGGACAACCCTATCAAGGCGGGCAACCACCCGAACAGCCCAACGAGTATCAGCAGTACGAGCGCGAGCAGCGGGACGACTACTAGCGTCTGACGCCTGGACGCATCACTTACCCAATGCCGAAGGGGGCGACGCCGCATGCGGTACTGACCCTCCTTCGGCGCCTGGTCTGTCCTCGCGGCGCGGCAAGCACGAGCATTGGAGTTCGCCAGCATGCATGTCTCCGTACGAGGCGCGCTCAGTCGCATCGAACAGGCAACACCGGGGTTTCAGGTTGCCCGTGGCTACCGGCGACGGTGGTTGCGGGCCGATCTGATCGCCGGTGTCACCATCGTCGCGATTCTGATCCCGCAGGGGATCGCTTATAGCGATCTGGCTGGCGCCGCCCCGGTGGCAGGTCTCTATACCGCGTTTGCCGCCATGATCGCCTATGCGTTCTTCGCCAGCTCGCCGCAGCTTATGGTTGGCCCAGAATCGGGAAATGCCATCCTGGTCGCGGCCACCCTGGCGCCCCTGGTTGCCGGAAATTCATCCCGCTATGTGGCGCTGGCGGCCATGCTCGCGCTGATGGTGGGCACGCTGCTGCTCATCGGGGGAATAGCCCGGCTCGCCTTCATCGCCAACTTCCTCTCAAAGCCAATCCTCATCGGCTACATCAATGGCGCCTCGCTGATCATCATCGCCAGCCAGCTGGGAAAGCTCTTCGGCGTCAAGCTGACGAGCCAGAACTTCTTCCCGGCATTGTGGGAGTTGGTGACGCACCTCAATCAGGCGCAATGGCTGACCTTTGGGATTGGGATCGTCTTGATCGCGCTTATTGTCGCGCTCCGGCGTTTCGCGCCAAAGGCGCCCTCCGCGTTGGTGGCGGTAATCCTGGCGACGCTCGCCTCGGCCTTCTTTCAGCTCGATACGCGCGGCGTGACCGTGCTTGGCCAGATTCCCGCCGGGCTGCCAATTCCCAGACTCCCGGCGATTAGCTTCGGTGATATTGGGTTGCTCCTGCCGGGAGCGTTCGGTCTGGCGCTGGTCACCTTCGCGGATACGATCTTGACGGGCCGGGCATTCTCCACAAAGAACGGGTACGAGCTGGATGCTGGCCACGAGTTGATCGCGATTGGCGCCGCCAATATCAGCTCAGGGTTCTTTCAGGGATTTACCTGCTCGGCCAGTCAGTCGCGGACGGCGGTCAACGATCAGGCAGGGGGCAAGACCCAGTTGACAGGCATCGTCGCCGCGATTCTGGTGGCGGTCTTCCTGCTGTTTCTCTCGCCACTGCTGCAGAATCTGCCGCAGGTAGCGCTGGCGGCGATTATTCTCGTCGCCGCGGTCAGCCTGATCGACATGGCGTCTATACGGCGGCTCTACCGCATCCGGCCCATCGAGGCGTATCTGGCGATGGCAACGACGGTCGGCGTGCTGGTCATGGGCATCCTTCCCGGCCTCGCGGCGGCGGTCATCCTCGACCTGCTCATCGTCATCTGGATGCTCGCACGCCCGCATGATACGGTGTTGGGCGTTTTCAAGGGCATCGATGGCTACCACGGCCTCAACCCGGATACCAATAACCAGACCGAGCCGGGGCTAATCGCGTACCGGTTCGACGCGCCGCTGTTTTTTTGCAACGCCGACTACTTTCTGCACCAGGTACGGACGCTGACGCATGACCCCGACCCACCGTTGCATTGGTTCCTGCTCGACGCGGAAGGGATCCATACGCTAGACACCACAGCGGCGGAGATGCTCAGGACACTCATTCTCGAGCTTCAGCAGCAGGGCATCGTCTTTGTTATGGCCCGCGCGAACACCGCGCTCAGAGACATGCTCACCAGCAACGAACTGACCAGCCTCATCGGCCCCGAGCATTTCTTCCCCACTGTCACGACGGGTGTCAGGGCATACCGCGAGCACCTGGCCCACCAGGAGCGAGAAGAAATTGCCCCGTCCATGGAGCACGCGGACGATTGAGCAAATGGGCTGGCGGCTAAAGCCGCGCCTACGGGCTCCGCCGCAAAGCCCGCCCTTCGGGCCGCTGCCGCTTCGCGCGCCCTTGCGCGCTTCTCGCCTCGTGCCTCGGCTCGCGCGGCTGCCCTGCGCGGGCTAGCAGAAACGGACTCGCGCGTCTTCTCCCGGCCTCACAGACGGCGCACTACCCCATTTGCCGTAGACGCAACCTCACCATAGGTTCTCACCCTGTGTGCGTGGCGCTCGCAACATCCTTCGATTACGCTTCCGTTGGCTACGCCTGTGTCCCTGTGACATCACATGAGCATCACCAGTAGAGGACACCAGCGAACAAGAGGAGGGAAGACACCATGTTTCGTGGACGCAGAGAAGAACGCCGCGACGAGCGCGCGACCTTTGGGCGAGGCGGCAACGCGATACGCTATCAGATGCGCCAGCGCCTCGTCTCCATCGGGAATGACTACAACATCGAGAACGATCGCGGCGAGCACGCGTTCAAGGTGGATGGCAAAGCGCTACGCGTTCGCAACACGCTCATTTTCGAAGACCCCCAGGGCCGCGAGTTGTGCAAGATTCAGGAACGAATGTTGCGCGTGAAAGACACGATGGAGATCGAGGGACCGAACGGTGAGACGCTTGCTACGGTCAAGAAGGCGCTTATCACGCCGATCCGCGACCGCTGGACGGTAAAAGTGGGGAACGGTCCCGACCTGGAGATCCAGGGCAATATCGTCGATCACGAATATCAGATGGAGGCGGGTGGCCACAAAGTCGCCGAGGTATCGAAGAAGTGGTTCCGCGTAGCGGACACGTACGGTGTCGAGATCGAGCCTGGCCAGAATGATGTGGTCATCCTGGCGGCGACGGCAGCGATAGACATGATGGCGCATCCAGACCGTTGATCCCGCCCGGCTACGCTATTCTGAGTCGCTGACCCATATCCATACCCTGCCCTCTCGCGTTGCCCGGAGAGGGACAGGGATACACCAGGAGCAGGCTATTTAGCGCCTCGCTCCTACTTCCGCTCATGCTGCTGATACTACCCATGTGCTACCCGGAAATCAGAATCTTCCGCTGAAAGGGGATTGTGGCATGTCACTCAAGGAATACAAACCCGGAACAGCGTTCTCTGGTGTCATCGGGCTGACCACGGATCAGTCCAGCCCGGCATGGCCCGAACCGCTCCGCGCGCGGGATGGCGCGCCAAATGTCCTGTTTATCGTGTTGGATGATACCGGCTACGGCCAGCTCGGCTGTTTTGGTAGCCCCATCGAGACGCCCAACCTGGACGCGCTGGCGGCGAACGGATTGCGCTACAGCAATATGCACACCACCGCGCTCTGCTCGCCTACTCGTTCGTGTATCATCACCGGGCGCAACCACCACTCCAACGCCATGGCGTGCATTACCGAAGGCGCCACCGGCTATCCCGGATATAACGGCCAGGTTCCGTTCGAGAACGGCTTCCTCTCGGAAATGCTGCTGTTGAACGGGTACAACACGTACATGATCGGGAAATATCACCTCCTGCCCTCTGAGCAGGAATCCGCCGCTGGCCCCTACGATCGCTGGCCGCTGGCGCGGGGCTTCGAGCGCTTCTACGGCTTCCTTGGCGGTGATACCTCGCAGTACTATCCCGACCTGGTCTACGATAACCATCAGGTCGAGCCACCACGGACGCCCGAAGAGGGATACCATCTGACCGAGGATCTGGCCGACAAGGCTATCCAGTTCATCGCCGACGCCAAGCAGGTGGCGCCAAATAAACCGTTCTATCTGCATTTCTGCCCAGGCGCCACGCATGCTCCGCACCACGTTCCCAAGGAGTGGGCTGACAAGTACAAGGGAGCGTTCGACGATGGCTGGGACGCCTATCGCGAGAAGGTTCTTGCCCGCCAGAAGGAGTTGGGCATCCTCCCGGACAACGCCGAGCTCTCGCGCCATGACCCAGATGTGCCCGACTGGGAGACACTCGCACCCGAGCGGAAGAAGCTCTACGCCCGCATGATGGAGGTCTTCGCTGGCTTCCTCGCGCATACCGACTTCCACATCGGACGTGTAGTGGAGTACCTTAAGTCCATTGGCGAGTTCGACAACACGCTCATCATGGTCATTTCGGATAACGGCGCCAGCGCTGAGGGTGGCCCTACGGGCACGACCAATGAGTTGCAGTTTTTCAACAACGCGCAGGAGACACTCGCAGAGAGCCTGGCGAAGCTAGATGAGTTGGGTAGCCCCAAGACCTTCAACCACTATCCCTGGGGCTGGACGTGGGCGGGCAATACGCCGTTCCGCCGCTGGAAGCGCGAGACATATCGTGGCGGTACCAGTGACCCGTTCATCGTGCACTGGCCACAGCGCATCGCGGCGAAAGGCGAAATCCGCGCGCAGTACGCCCACGCGATTGACATGGTTCCAACCGTGCTGGACGCGCTGGGTATCGAGGCGCCAGCGGTCATCAAGGGTGTCACACAGGCTCCCATCGAGGGCGTGAGTTTTGCCCACACCTTCCGCGACGCCACAGCGCCCACACAGCATAGCACACAGTACTTCGAGATGTTCGGCCATCGCTCGCTCGATCACGATGGCTGGCGCGCCGTCTGTCCTTGGCCGGGCCTATCCTTTAAAGAGGCAGGCAAGCCCTTCGGCGCGCCCATCTCGGCCGAGACACTGGCCGATCTAGATGCCCATCATTGGGAGCTTTACCACGTCGCTAAAGATATTGCTGAGAACCACAATGTTGCCGACGAGAACCGCGAACGACTCATCGGGATGATCGCCGCCTGGTATGTTGAGGCAGGTAAGTACAAAGTGCTGCCGATTGACGGGAGTGCTGTGCTGCGGATGGCCACCGAGCGTCCGCAAATCACAGTGGCGCATACCCACTATACCTACTTCCCAGACACGCAGACGGTTCCCTGGTTCGCCGCTGTCCATGTCCTCAACCGCTCGCACAGCATCACCGCTGACGTCGAGATTCCCAGGGACGGCGCGGAGGGCGTGCTGCTATGCCAGGGTACGGGGATGGGCGGCTATGCGCTCTACATCAAGGACGGCCTGCTCAAGTACGCTCACAACTATCTCGGCAGGGCGATCTACGGGGTAGTGTCAGACGCGCCGGTCCCGGAAGGCCGTCATCAGTTGCGCTTCGAGTTTGAAGTGACCGGACAGCCAGACATTCCGCACGGCAAAGGCGCGTCAGGGCGTGGCCAGCTGTATGTGGACGGCAAGCTCGTCGGAGCGGCTGATATTCCAGTCACCACCCCGCTTATTTTCAACCCGGGCGGCCTCACGTGTGGCGCCAATCCGAGCGTGCCAGTCACACCCGAGTATCAGTCGCCATTCAAGTTCACTGGCACGATCCATGAAATAACAGTGGACGTCAGCGGCGACCTGATAAAAGATGACGAAGCCGAGCTGAGCGCGGTCATGGCCCGACAGTAACAACGCTTTGGCATTCAGTATGAGGAGAGCGCTGTATGCGCTGACACGGCGGGCCGATAGAGACGGAGACGCCGAACACTGACCGAGTCGCCGCCGCAGCCGTTCGATCATACGACACGATGGCAGTATGACAGCGGTATGGCGGCGGCACGGAGGGTAACCGTGTGGGAAGCGTCCTCGTCCAACTGATTCCCCTCGTCATTGGTAGCGTAATGATGCCAACGTGGGTCTTGCTTGTCGTCGTGCTGCTCAGAACTGGACGCGGACCCATCGAGGCCATCGCGTTTGTCTCCGGCATCGTCGTGGTGAAGCTCTTGCAAGGGCTTATCTTCGGGGCAATCTTCGGCGCATATGATGTGAACCATCATCGAAGCGAGATCGAGGCGATCATTGTCTCGACCCTGCTGATAGTCGTCGGGCTGCTGATGTGGGTAGCGGCGCTGAAGCTGTTCATCCAGGGCGATGACCCCGATGGTCCGCCGCCTGCGTGGACCAGGATGGTCAACTCGATCACGCCACTCAGGGCATTTGGTCTGGGGACGGTGCTCGTGACCACCTCGTCGCGCTCATGGCTTTTCACGCTGGCAGCGATTGGCATCATCACTCGGGCTGATCTGGGTCCCGCCCTGAGTATCCTGACTTTTCTGATCTACATCTTGGGAACGGTATCGCTGGTGATGACACCCATCATTCTCTCAATCCACTCGCCGGGGCGGTTCGACGCCGCGGCCTACTGGCTGGAGAAACATGAGCGCGTCGTCATGATCGTGGCCTCCCTCGCTGTTGGCGCATTCTTCATCTGGAACGGTGTGAGCAGCCTCTTGGCATTGGGATAACTTCCTCGCACATCGAAAGCCAGCAAATGTCCCGACTGCGCTGACCTCGAAATAGTAATCATCTCCATACTCTCGCTGTTCAGGTGTTATAGTGCCCTGCGCAGACGCCCGCGCTTTTTCTAGCGATATTATTTGACGTTATTTGTTAGATTTTTATTAGTATATAGTTAGATGTCTTGACATGTGACATGAACCGTTTTATCCTCTTGAATGTCGAAACGTGCTGCGGCATTCACTGGCGCCGCGGCAGTTGTTGCTCAACTTCTGAGTAAGGAGGTAGTCTACTATGTCTTCGCTCACTCGTTGGAACCCAATGTCCGAGACGACCAGCCTGCGCGACGCCGTGAACCAGCTTATGGAGCGGGCCGTAATGGGCCCCCCCTTCGGGTGGGGGGCGCTCGGCAACACCTACGGCGCAATGAACGTGTTTGAGGCGGGAGAGAGCTACTACTGCCAGGTGCTCCTGCCGGGCGCTTCCCTACAGGATATTGACCTAACGGTGCGCCAGAACACGCTTATTCTCAAAGGCAAGATCGCTGAGCCGATCACCGAGGAGCAGCAAAAGGGAGTGGTATACCTACTGCGCGAGTTCGGCGCGGGCGACTTCAGCCGCTCGATCACCTTCCCGAAGGATGTGGGTGGCGATGGCGTCCAGGCGCGCTACGCGAATGGCATCCTGACGATTGAGATACCCGTCGCCGAGCATGCCCAGCCACGGCGGATTACGATCCAGGAGGGCGCTGATGGGCAATCAAAGCGCCAGATTGTGGAAGGGCAGCCAACCCCCTCAGGGGTATCGCATGAATCTGATGCCGCAACCACGGGGGTAAATAGTCACAAGTGATATGTAGCGATGCGAATAGCCGTGAGCCAGCGTCGTCTCTCGGCTGTTCGCGTCGCAGGCTACCGCATTAGAGGGCACGAGCGGCGAGGCATGGTCGGCTGGACATCACTTATTCGGCTGGCCGTGCCTCAGCCTTTTGGGAAACAAATGGGCTGAATGTATACTTATACTTGTGAGAAGCGGAGAAGCCAGGCGACTTCGGCGAGGAAGGTCTCTATAGGCCGAATTACCATTAGATTGCGAGATGAAGAGCTATGCCCCGCAAACCCTATGGACCCAGACGTGGCAACCTCAATAGCGTTCCCAAATATTCCATCGCCGTGGCCTCCGATCTCTCTGGCGTTCCCCAGCAGCAACTGCGACGGATGGAGGAAAGCGGTCTAATTACACCCCAGCGCACGGACGGAAAAACGCGCCGCTATTCGGATGACGATATGACGCGGATTGCCGAGGTTGGCGACCTGGCAAACGATGGGATCAACGCGGCAGGAATCCTCTATATTCGCAAGCTGCGCGAAGAGATGGAAGCCTTGCGCGCGGAGAATGAAGCGCTACGCCAGCAACTTGCCGCCTTGCAGGATGCGTTACAGACCGCATTGAATCAAGAGAATGAACCAGCGACAGCGGCCAGCAACGAGTAAGTGGCTCGTGAGCGAGTCGTGAGTGTCTCGGGTAAGCGTGAGCATGCTATGATACGCTGGACTGCGCGACGAGTGGACGCGCGCGAAAATCGTCTGACGACATCAACATCAATGGAGATACCTATGGCCGCCTATGACGCCGCGAACGTCCCCGCCGATGCTGTGCTTGGAAAGATTGGATTGCCCGCGCCGATGCGCGACCTAGCGGCGCAACGCTGGGATGCCATCATCGTGGGCGCGGGCCACAACGGGCTGACCTGCGCGGCCTACCTCGCGCGGGCGGGCAAGCGGGTGCTTGTGCTGGAGGCGCGCGAGCGGGTCGGCGGCGCCTGCACGCTGGAGGAGCTGTGGGAAAGTCGGGGCGGCGTCAAGATGTCGCCCTGCGCCTACCTCGTCGGCCTGCTGCATCCGCTGGTGGTCGACGAGCTGAAGATGCGCGAGCACGGTTTCTCCTGGACGCCCGCGACCAACGGCCTCTTCGTGCCGTTCGACGATGGCAGCAGCATCCAGCTTTGGGAGGATGACGCCGCCTGCGAGGAGGAGATTCGTCGCTTCTCGCCGCACGATGTCAATGGCTGGCGCGCGATGCAGAGCGTGATGTCGCGGCTGCGCCAGGCAATACGCCCGGATGGGGAGCGCGACGCCTGGCTGGGCGAGCCACCAACCCGTGAAGAACTAGACGACCGCATCGGCCACGACGAGGAGCTACGCGGGCTACTCTTCAACTGGAGCATCGCGGAGTACGTCGAGCGCTATCTCGAAGACGAGCGCCTACAGCTTGCCTACTACGGTCAGGGCATCATCGGCACGCACGCCTCGCCGTTCGACAAGGGCACCGCCTTCATCCACTTCCATCACTCGTCCGGCGGCCTGGATGGGCTGCGCGGCGTCTGGGGCTACGTGACCGGCGGGATGGGCCGCGTCTCATTCATCCTCTGTGATATCGCCCGCGAACTGGGCGCCACCGTCGCGGCGGGCGTCCCGGTGGCGCGCATTCTCCCCGGCGAGGGCGTCCAGTTGGACGACGGCACGACGATTCACGCGCCGGTGGTCGTCAGCAACGCCGATCCGCGCGTCACGCTCCGGCTGCTGGGCGAGCAGGCGGATGGCGCATGGCAGCGGCAGGTAGAGTCAGTGCCGATTCAGGGCTGCACGGTGAAGTTCAATATGCTGCTGAATGAACTGCCCAACTTCACCGCCCGCCCCGGCATGAACGAGCCGCACCACGCCGGGCAGATCAATACGCCGCTCTCGAAGCAACAGTGGCGCGACGGCTACGCGGCGATGGAGTGCGGTGAGCTACCTGAGCAACTCTGGACGGAGCTTTACTTCCAGACGGTGCACGATCCCTCGGTGGCGCCCGATGGGATGCACACGATGAGCGTCTTCTCGCAATACGTGCCCTATGAGTTCGCTGATGGGACATGGGATTCGCGCCGTGAAGAGGTGAAGCAACTTGGCATCGCCAGCATCGGGCGCTACGTCAGCAACTTCCCCGACGCGGTGGTGGAGGTCGATGTGCTCGGCCCGCCAGATATCGAACGCGAGGTGGGGCTGACCGGCGGCCACATCTTCCAGGGCGACTGCCTGCCGCAGTATATGTGGGACCAGCGGCTGCGCTATCGCACGCCGATGGAGGGCGTCTATCTCTGCGGCGCCTGCACGCATCCCGGCGGCAGCGTGATCGCGGCCAACGGGCGCAACGCGGCGATGGCGGTGCTCCGCGAGACGAACCGTGAGTTAGTGCCATGACGCTCAGTTACAGCACCATCTGCGAGCGACTGCGGGCGCACGCGAAATACACCCCTGAAGCTGATTTTGGTGAGGGTCGTTTAGAATACCCACCTGCCTCTGAGCTATCGGTCCAGGTGTGTGAAGTGAAACTGGGATTCAAGTTACCGCCAATGCTACGTGAAATCTATAAGACCGTTGGCAACGGCGGTAACTTTTGGCCAGGATACGATTTTGCCACCATAGATGACCTCGTTGAGCAACATGACGGCTATCTTCGTTACAGTGTATCCTCACGCGATCAAAGCCGCCTGTTCGATGATGCGACCGTCGAGGCATTACGCGCCCATCCCGGCGCATATGCGTGTCCCGAACATCTACCGGATGGCTTTCTACGACTTGTGCATACCGGCTGCAATGTCTGGACCAACCTGGAAGGTTCTACGGGGCGCCTTTATCTCAATGATGAGGTTCCCGAGGATGCAACAGGCTACAGCTTTTGCGCAGATTCCCTTGAGGAATGGCTGGAACGCAGTTTGTCGGTTCTATCGTCCCGGAGCAACGAGGGCCGCTACCAGCCGCATTACCCATTAACCACTGAACTAGCCAACGGTAGTGGAGAAGGCGAAACGCAAACCGAGAAGCAAGAGGCCGACGATGGGATGACGATGCCACATCATCACCAGTACAGAGATGGGATGGCTGATTTTCGTAATCAACTGCTCACGGGGCTGGAAAAGGCGCGGATGGAAATCACCCGGCAGATTTACGGAGTAGATGCCATGCAACGTAGCATTACGGAGAGTAATTGGCCAACTTCTTCTAAGCATGATTGGTTGTTCGATCTGAGTTTGACGATGCGTGAACTGGCAGAGTCTGAAGCTCAGCTTGACCACTCGATAGCGGCGCCCTGGCTGTTCAGGTCGTGACACCACAATATTCGAGCAATCACAGCGAAGTGAAAGAGTAATTCCAATGCCCATACAGACGCGCGCGGCAGTGCTGCGCAACTACGATTCGCCGCTGACTGTGGAAGAGATCGTGCTGGACGAGCCGGAGTCGGGTGAGGTGGTCGTGCGGCTGGCGGCGTGTGGCGTCTGCCACTCCGACCTGCATATGGTCAGCCCCGTCTTCAAGGAGGCGCTGCCCGCCGTGCTCGGCCACGAGGGCGCCGGTATCGTCGAGCGCGTTGGTCCGCAGGTGACTAGCGTCGCGCCCGGCGATCATGTCGTGCTTACCTGGATTCCCAGTTGCGGCCGCTGTCGCTACTGCGCCACCGGACGGCCCGCGCTCTGCAACAACCGCCAAGGCGTCGAGCGTAGCGGCGGCGCGATACGACGACGGCTGCATGATACCGGGGGCGAGGGCATTCACCAGCTGCTCGATGCGGGCGCGTTCGCCGAACATGTGCTGGTGCGCGAGGAGGGCGTCATCCCAATAGCCGCCGATATTCCCCTGGAGGTCGCCTCGCTGATTGGCTGTGGCGTGCTGACGGGCCTTGGGGCGGTCACTCGTACGGCACGCGTGGAGCCGGGCAGCGTCGTCGCCGTCATCGGCGCGGGCGGAGTCGGCCTCAACGTCATCCAGGGGGCGGCATTGGTCGGCGCGGCGCGCATTATCGCGGTGGATATGCGTCCGGCGGCGCTTGAGATGGCCCGCCAATTCGGCGCGACAGATACCGTAGACGCCAGCGACCCGACGAACAGCAATCCAGCCAAGGCGCTGCGCCAGATGACCGGCGGCGGGGTGGACTATAGCTTCGAGGTGGTCGGCAGGCCAGAGACCGTCGCCCAGGCGTGGGAGTGTCTCGCGCCCGGTGGGACAGCCGTCGCGGTGGGGCTGACGCCGCAGAACGCAACCGTTCCGCTGCGCGCCGACTTCCTGAGCGAGAAGACGCTCAAGGGCTGCATCTTCGGCTCCTCGATCCCACGGGTTGACGTGCCGCGCGCGCTCAGCCTCTATCGCAGTGGCCGCCTCAAACTAGATGAACTGGTGGCGCAGCGCTACCCGCTCGACGCGGTCAACGACGCGCTCGACGCACTCCGTGCGGGGACAAGCGGACGCGGCGTGCTGGTATTTGGGGGGTAGGCAGCGCATAACGTAAAAGGTGAGGTCCAGGGAATACCCATCCCTGGACCTCGTTGTGTCGCCCATTTGCGCACACCAACACGTTTACAAGAATTGCCCAGAAAGCCTCTAGAGCCTGTTATGCACTAGCAGTACAGGAATCTGGCGATGCAGCATCAGGCAGGCAAAGGCCACGAAATGCAGACCCGCCAAGACCTCGGGCAGCCGCTCGTAGTCACGCGCCAAGCGGCGGAAGCGGGAGGCCCAGGCAAAGCCGCGCTCGACGACCCAGCGGCGCGGCAGGAGGACAAAGCCGTGCTTGGCCGCGGGCAGCTTGACCACTTCCAGGCGGATACCATGTGCTTGGGCGGCATCGGCAGCATCTTGGCCGGTGTAGCCTTGATCCACGTAGGCGACTGCCACCGACTCCCCCGTTACTTCCTGCACCGCGGCGCTCAAGCGTTCAACCTGCGCCCGATCCTGGGCATCCGCCGGAGTGACATGGAGCGCGAGCAGATGGCCCAGCGTGTCGACGGCGGCATGCACTTTGGAGCCCTTCCGGCGCTTGTGCCCGTCGTACCCGCCCCGTGCGCCGCTTTCCGGCGTCGATTGCAGGGTACGACTGTCGAGAATCGCGGCCGACGGCTGGCCCGGGCGCCCCGCGGCCACGCGGAGCAGCAGACGCAGGTCGTCGACCATCGCCTCGAAGACGCCGGCGGTCAGCCAGCGGCGGGTCTGTTGATAGACGGCTTCCCAGCGCGGGAAGTCATGGGGCAACAGGCGCCATTCCGCGCCCGTGCGCACCAGCCAGCGGAGCGCGTTGAAGACCTCGCGCAGGTCGTGCCGTCGTTGCGGCGCGTCTTCCCGCACCAGGGCCAAATACGGCGCGACGAAGGCCCATTCTTCGTCGCTGACATCACTGGGGTAGGGTTTGCGTGGAGCAAGTGGTGGAGTAGCCATGCCTCCATCCTATCACCCCCTCCAGGGCGAGTTCATAACAGCCTCTAGTACTACAGTGACGGTTACGTGACGAACGGGGCGTCAGCCTCCGGGTGCAGGATGCCCAGGATGGTGTCCCAGAGACCGCGGGTGCGCCAGAGGCTGTAGCGCTGGTAAAGAATTGGCCATCGGATGGCCGAGGCTGGAGCTGGGGCTGGGGCTGGGGCTGGGGCTGGGGCTGGGGCTGGGGCTGGGGCTGGGGCTGGGGCTGGGGCTGGGGCTGGGGCTCGCCAACTGCGCCCGCTGCGCATCACGGCGAGGATCCCCTCCAGGACGCCCCGATGTGGGTAGCTTGTGCGCCAGCGCGCCAGCTGCAGCGGAGGCAGCAGCGGGGCAATCTGGTCCCAGGCAGCCTCGCTAAGGGCCGCTGTTCCGGCCAACTGGGACGCAGGTCCCGGTGCTGCCGGATCACGGGTGACTTCCCAACGCTCCGGGGTCTGGTCTCGCGCCCGCCGCAGGGCATGCGCGTGTCCTGCACCCGCTTGGTGGGTGCGCCGAAAGCGCGACCAGGCTAGCAGGTGCCGCTGCTGCTCCGGTGCGGTTGCCGCCGCACAGACGAAGCGGCGTATCTCCGGGACGCTCAGCGGAACGAGGGCGTTTGCTTTCATGCCTCCCCCTTTTCGTGCCGCCTGGTAGTGGGCGCAGGTGGCGTGGGAGTGAGACGGGCGCGGGCGACTTCGAGGGCCGCGTGCGTCAGCAGGGCCAAGGTCATATGGCGCAGCCACGCATCGTAGCGACGGACTTCGTACTCGTCCAGACCGACCTCCCCCTTCGCCTGCTCAAAGGCCACCTCAATCGTCCAGCGCCGCCCCGCTACCCCTACCAGCTCCTCCAACGGGGTCACTTCAGGCCCGTACGCCCGGAAATACTTCAACTCCGGTGCCGCAGCGAGCTGCTGGGGGTCGGGCCGCTCGGGCAGGCTGCGCCGTATCAGCAGCCACTGCGCCCGTCCCGGCGCCACATCCACGTAGGGCAGGCGCAGCCACGCCCACTCATACCAGCGCGGCCCTTGGCTCCCCTGTCCAGCGCTCAATCGGGTCCAGGCTCGGGCGGGCAGGGCCGCAGCCAACGCAACCACCGTGCGTGGACGCCCCCGACTCCACACGGTATGGCTGCTGGTCACTCCCAGGACATAGGCGCGGTCCTGCCCTTCGAGCCAGCCGCGCAGCTCATCGCTGCCACAAACGGTGTCGCCGACGACCCAGCGGGCCGGTACCCCGGCCGCAAATGCGCGCGCCAGCATCACGCGGGCCAGCTCTCCCTTCGTCGCAAAGGCCACCTCGGCAGGAATATGGGCTTCGGCCCGGCGCGCGCCGTCCGCCGCCCAGGCTTCGGGCAGATACAGCGCCCGGTCCAGGAAGGCCGCTCCGCGGGCGCTGGCATAGAGCAGAAACACCCCGATCTGCTGATTCTCGCGCCGCCCCGCCGTCCCGCTATACTGGCGTGCCACCCCCGCCGACTTGGTCCCCTTCTTCACGAAACCCGTCTCATCGACCACCAACACGCCACTGGCTTCCTCGCCCAAATGCTCCACCACATACGCGCGCAGCGTATCCCGGACCGCCTCCGCGTCCCAGCCAGCGTCGGTAAACAGCCGCTGGACCCCTTGGGGACCGGGCTCGCCCAGCGCCTCGGCCAGCTGCCAGCTATTACGTCGCTCCACCGGACCGAGCAACCCTGCCAGATACCGCCGGGCTCGCTCGCGCATCTCGTTGCGGTGAAAGGCGCGGCCAATGCGCGCCTGGATCTCGTCGAGGGTTGTCCGTACCACGCTCGCTTCTTCTGGTGTTTCCTCTACTGCCTTCCCCATGAGCACTCCTCCCTCCAGCTCTCTCGGGAAGTGTACCCATCTTGTCTCTAACCGTCACTGTAGTACTAGATAGAGGCAGGAAAATATATAGACTTGCCATTCCCTTGCTTGAATGCTATATTGCCTGTGAGCTATCGCTCTCGCCCTGGGGCATCATGGCGTGGAGCGCGACCCCTGGAAGCTCCTGGTGTGAATCGGGAGAGATGTCACACCGTCGTGTTCTGCCATAGAAACACGACAAAACTTGGCTCCCTATTCACATAGGGAGCAATTTTATTGGTGCGCCTCGGTCAGCTCCTGGAACGAGCGGCTCTTGATGCCTTTCTCGACCGCGATGATCTGATTCAGCTTTGCCATGGTATGCCCCCGTTCCGTTCCCGCCCGCTGGCGAACAGCAACAACAAACCGACCAGGGAGTATACCACATGTGGCTGGACCTGAAACAATCAACTCAGATATGATTGGCTCAGGTCCGGGAGAGCGCACGTGTTCGTGCTTTACTTTGCGGCGAACGCCGAGCGCAGACGTCTGCCGTTGATGATTAGCACGACGCCGAGCAGGAGCAGCCCACAGACGCCCTGCTCGATCTTCAGCCACAGCGGGAACGGATCGGGAAGCGCGATGATGGCCACGATGGCCACCAACATGACCGCGGAGACGATTCGCAGCCGCAGATACCCGCCCCTGGAGCCGCGCGCCATCATCGCGGCAAGAAGGGTCGTGAGCAGGGCGCTGGCCGCAACAATGGTTCCCCGGACCCAGACGGCTGGGGTCACCACTGCTGAGTTGTCGCGCAGCACTATAATCGCCACCAGGGTGAGTACGCTGATACCGAGATAACCGCCGACCAGCAATTTCGCGGAGCGGAGCGCCCGCTGGCTCTGTGGATGATTCAGGTGTGCCTCGGTGAGGCTTCGCGTCGTCATGTGAAGATCCTTTCTGTTTCGCGTCGGTTATTGCTCTCTGGCAAGCCCGACGCGCTGAGTATAGGGGGGTGGAGCGGGGCAGCACATGACCCTACGGTCACGTCGCGGGGCCTATTTTGAGGCGTGTGGGTGGCAGTGGGGCCTATGACTGGCGTCATAGGCCGATGGGGGCCAGAGCGTGACTACACGCACTGGCGGGCACGAAGCTCAGCGCCATATACTGACACCAGTCCAGGATGATCGCAGCACGAACCAGTGGAAAACGCGCGCGTTTGTCCGTGTCTCCGCAACATCAGGTAGACCCATGACGTCAATGCAGGCTCAGAAGATCACGACTTCCACACCATCGGCGCTCCGATTCTCGCGGTGGGTTGTCCGTCGGTGGATTGTGTATTTCGTCTTCGGTATCGCCTACCTCTCCAGGGTCTTGACTACCGAGCGGCTGACCCTGGTCAGCTTCCTGCTGCTCACCATCACCTATGGCGCCTGGCTGGTAATCTTCCAGCTGGGAGGGCGACTCGACGAACGCCCGCCGCGCCGGTGGTGGTTCATTGGCCTCTTTGGCCTGGCCTGCGCTTCCCAATTCATCGCCATCTCAAGCGCGAGCCTGGCGTGGCTCCCGATCCTGACGACGATGACGGCGTGCTTGCTGACAGGGATCACCCCACGCGCTCTCAGCCTGCTGGCGGCCGGGGGCCTCTGGCTAAGCTCCAGTCTCGCGTTCGCTCTCATCATGCATGGCTGGGATCTGAACGCCCAGCTCACGCTGCTACTCTCGTTCGGCTCCTTCGTGGGATTCAGCATGATGTTCCGTGAGCTTCTGCTGGCCCATAAGGCGCTGGAAGGCTCGAATGCCGCATTGGCGGTAGCCCACAGCCAACTGCAGGCGTATAGCGCCCAGATGGAGGAGGTGGCGGCTATCCGCGAGCGCAACCGCATTGCGCGCGAGATTCACGATACGCTTGGCCACTCGCTGACCTTGCTGGCAGTCCAGCTGGAAACCGCGACACAGTTCGAGGCGCGGGGCGATCCGGGTCTGCACGAGGAGTTACGGGAGGCGCAGCGAGTGGCGAAAGGCTGCCTGGCGGATGTGCGGCACTCCGTGGCGGCGCTGCGGCCCGACAATGCCTCTGCCGATTCGCTTCAGGACGGGTTGCGGTCGTTGGTCGCGGAATTTGCCATGACCTGCCGTGACATCGCGATTGAGCTGGACCTCGACGAGGCGACGCGGCCTTTGAGTCCAGAGATCTCCATGACGCTCTACCGCTGCGCGCAAGAGGCGCTGACCAATATTCGCAAACATGCCCGCGCCACCAAAGTACTGGTCTCCTTAACTACCAGCGATGAGCCAGCGAGTCAGGTGGAACTGACCATGCTGGACAACGGCCAGGGAGCCGCCGACCAGAACGAAGCGCACGAAGCAAACGAAGCGCAGCCAGCGGGCTATGGCTTGCTAGGCATGCGCGAGCGGGTTGCGCTCCTCAGCGGCACGGTCATAGCCGGACCTGGGCCAGCGCAGGGCTGGCGCGTAGAGGTGGTGATCCCGCTCACGCCTCCGGTCGCGCACGTAGCAGGGGATGAAGCAAGGGATGAGGGTGTGTAATGACCGAGCCGATCCAGGTTTCCCATGTGTTGCGGGTATTGATCGTCGACGACCAGCGCCTGCTCTGCGAGGGCTTTCGCAAATTGATCGAGCTGGAGCCGGACCTGGAGGTCGTCGGCATGGCGGGTGATGGCGAGGGAGCCCTCGCGACCATCGAACGTCTCGCGGCTGCCCACACTCCACCCGACGTCGTCCTCATGGATGTGCGCATGCCCCGTCTGGATGGCATCACGGCGACGCGCATCGTCCGGGAGCGCTGGCCCGAGATCCATGTGGTTATCCTGACCACCTTCGACGAACGCGATCTCATCCAGGCGGGTCTGCAAGCGGGCGCGCAGGGCTACGTGCTCAAAGATATCAGCGCCGAGCAGCTCGCCGCGGTTATTCGGGCGGCCGCCCAGGGGCAGGTGCTCCTCCATCCCGAGGTGGCCAGCGCCGTGCTGGCCTCGCTCTCGTCCTCCGCGTCCACCCCATCAGCTCCGGGCGAGCTTGCCGCGACCGCTCCCTCCTCCTCGACGATCGTGGGTATGGGCCTGTTTGCGCCGTTGACCGAGCGGGAGCGAGAGATCCTGTCCCTGCTGGCACGCGGCGCCTCCAATCGCGAGATCAGCCAGTCCCTCTTCATCGCCAGCGGCACAGTCAAAAACCACCTCAGCAACATTATGGGCAAGCTGGGTGTGCGCGACCGCACGCAGGCAGCGCTGAAAGCCAGAGAACTCGGCTTTCTGTAGCGAGGCACGGATAGCAAGCCGCGCGTGTGAGGCTACATCAAACCAGTGGCCCTGGGCTTACCTCCACCATCGCATCAATGCTCAACGTTGACGAGAGAAGACATCTGCTGATCGCGCTCCCAATAGACTGTGCCGCGCGATCCATCGAGCGCGGCGAGGCGTTCCGGCACGTTCGGCCCGAACATATTGGGCGGCGCGAAGAGGCTGACGAAGACGACACCTTGTTCCTGAGCAATCGAATCGACGCGATAGCCGGGGAACTCAACTTGCCATAGCCTTGCCCCGTTCGCCATGCTCAGCGCGATGAAATGCTGGTGCTGGCCATCGGTGTCCGTGACGTATAGGGCTGTCGGCGTCTGCATCATACTGTTCCATCCCGCATAGGAGCCGTCCGCGCTCCATATGATGCTCCCTGTCACTGCGTCAAGGCAGGCGACACTGTGTATGCCGCCGAGAATACCGAGGGTGATCGTCTGGTCATCGACGCCGACGATGCCGCCCGCCATATCCTGGCGCCAGAGCTGCCTGCCAATGCGCGCGGCGTAGGCAATGAGGCCGGTTTGGTCTGTGAGGTACACGGCGGTATGGTTGATGCCGATAGTGCGGACATCATTCGCGCCCCCAGAGGAAGAATCGTCTCCCTGCCAGAGAAGTTGCCCATCGTCCTCTTGATAGACCGCCACATGCGTCGTGTCGCCCTGGGGGTCAGGAAGCGTCGCGACGGCGAGGCCATCCCTGACGGCGAGCGGCCACATCGCTGGCTCATCCAGATGCCAACGCACAGCGCCCGTCGTCGCGGCGAGTGCGTAGAGCCCCGTAGTTGGATCGGTGACCAGCACCGTTATGCGATCGGTCGCGATGCGGAAATCCCGGTCGTCGGTTCCATCTCCGGTAGGCAGCGTCACTTGCCAGAGGATACGCCCATCCGTGGCGCGGACCGCAGCCACAGTGCCCGTTTGATCCACGGAGCCTTGTGACCCCGGAACGACGCCCCCTTCTGCATAGATAATGCCGTTGACCTCCACTGGCGGAACCTGCGAGTTAGGCTCTCCCGTGGTGGCGTGCCACGCATAGGCGCCATCGCGCGCCCGCAGGCCAGTCAGCCCCGGTGTTGCGGGCGGATTGGACTCGCCAACCGCGTACGGGACTGTGATATCCGCGGGAAGCGGCGCGGGAGCATTGAAGACGCTGGAGGTATGTGTCGCCGTTCCGCATCCCGCCATGACGCCTGGAGTGACACACAGAACAAAGCTGAGAACAGCGATGACCCATCGAGACGTTCTCGTATCAACCACGACACACTCCGATCAGATCACGTGCGAGCGCAGGCGCGTACAGGCAGGGGCGCGTCGGCGTATGAATGGCTCAGGATTGCACCGAGGGGAGCGAAGTGGCCGAACGTGACTTGCGCCGCAGACTGATCGAGCGCCAGATGCGCCAGACACCGTATGCAAGATAGAGGAGCAGGATCGCGAGCAGAACGACCACAATGACCAGATGCGTCTGGGCCAATCGCACGTCCCGCGCATACGTGTAGAGCGGATTGGAGTAGTCTGTGCCTGCCTGAGGCACGGGGATAGTCCATAAGAACAGAAGAGGCGACAACAAGGTGAGCGCGCCCGCGACCGCAGCAGCGATGATCCAGCCGCGCTGGCGCGACAACGCTGAGAGAACCACTACGCCGATGCCAAGCCCCAGGAGCACAGGCAGTGCGAGCAGCTACCAGTAAATTATCGCAAAGCTGATCCCCAACGAAGCCCAACTCTGTGGCTCCGCAAGCTCCAGCTTGAGGCTCTGCCGCATCCCTAGCAACATCAACACCGAGAACCACACATAGTATGCTGCGCCGAGGATCGTCAGGACGGTGAAGGCAATGCCGCGTCCCCACTTCCAGTCGATCACGGCAACCAGGACGTTGATCAGCAGCAAGACCCCGACAGCCAGGATGTATTTCTTGGGTTGGTCAGCGGGAGAGACAATGAAATTCAGGAAGTTGAAGAAACCTTCATAAAACATCGCGCGGCCTCCCCTGGGCGGGTACGTCCCTGGCTAGCGTATCGTGCCGGTCATGGCTTGAACTCGCCCCTCATGTCGCTGTCAGAACCCGTTCATCGAGGCGATGAGGAAAAGCGCAATCACACCGAGAAAGGCCAGCAGGCTCAGATAGCCCACGACCAGTCCGACGATGGCCATCCAGCGGCGCGCGGCCCGGCGCGAGTAGCGTTTGGCGATCACCAGCGCGACATGCCCCGTCGCGATGGCCGTGAGCATCGCCGGAAGACCCAGTGTTCCCAGGCCGCCACCGATCGTGAAGAAGAGCGCCATAGCCCTCTGCGGAATCAGGTGGTTGGCCACCGCGACCGCTCCCAGCAGGTTAATAGTGACGGCCAGTGGAAAGATAAGGCTGGCAAGCAGCGAGACGAGCGCCAGCACGTTGCGGCCGGAGTCGCTGGGGAGTGTGGCGTTCTCGCCGGGCATTGGCGTCCAGACGGTGGGCATATCGCTAGACGGATCAGGCGCCATCGACATGCGCGATGCTGGTGGCGTAGCAGATGTTGGCAGTGTCATCGTGGCTTTCCTTTCGCGGCTCACAACAGCCAGAACAGACCTCGCGTTAGCGGTGTATCAGCGGTTATTGGTAGTGTGCCCGAAGTGGACCGCGGATACCACGGAGCATCCGCACGATGACTCGCAGAACCAGCCGCAGAATGAGCGCAGAACATGCCGCGATGATCCGCAAGAGGCGGAGAAGAGCTTGACAGATGCCTGCGCGCCATGTATAAACCATGTAAGTCACTTAAATGCATAATGCGATTTATGCTCACCGCATACCATTTATCCCGGAATGAGAGGAGCGCATCCATGCCAGCGCCCACCAGCCGGACTCCGCAGCCGCCCGCGCGCTTCCGTGTCGCGCTCGAACCGGCCATCAGTTGCCTTGATAGCCTGATGCTGCTCAACTCGATTGCTGAGGTCTCCGGGCTGGGCGAGTGGCTGGTGCGGACGGCGGAGGCATTACCGCCGGAGATTGCGTGGATGAACCGGCTGGTCCTCCAGGGGCTGTACTTCGCGATGCTCCCCGATGGCCACTGGCCGGACTTCCCCGCCTATATCGCCGATCTGGCGGCGCGCGACCCCGAGACGTTACGCGATCGGCTGCTCAGTGCGATTACGCGGCGTGGCGGCGATCAACCGGGCGAGTGGGGACCGCTCCTCGCCAGCGTGGGCGCCTATCTGGCCTACCTGCGCGAGCGCTTCCCCGACGCGACGATAGATGAGGATATCGAGACGGAGGTGCACCGCCTGCTGAACCACCCTGATGAGCTGCGGCACGTCATCGTCGCGCATCTCCAGTACATGTGGGAGCGCTACATGGCGCCGGAATGGCAGCGCAACGAGCCGCTGCTGCGCGAATCAGTGGCGGCGTTGGAGCACGTGCCGTTGCGGGGGTTATCCGCCATAGAGGCGGTCTATGCCATCACCGGGCAGCGGCTGATGGGCGAGCGCGAGAAGATTCTCGGCGGCGCCAGCGAGATCATCTTCGTGCCCTCGGCGCACAAGGGGCCGTACCTCGATACCTTCGTTCATGGCGACCTGATGTGGCTGATCTTCGGCGCGCGCCTGCCCGAAAGTGAGGCTGACCATGCCTCGGTGTTGCATCGCTCGGACCTGCTGGTGCGCCTGAGCGCGCTGACCGACGATACGCGGCTCTCGATGCTGGCGCTACTCAGCCGCCATGACGAGCTCTGCTCGCCCGATATTATGGCGCAGCTTCACCTGACCCAGTCGGCGACCTCGCGCCATCTCCGGCAGCTCGGCGCGGCGGGCTATATCGTGGAGCGCCGCCGCGAGGGCGCGAAATGCTATAGCATCAACCGCGCGCGCATTGCCGAGACGTTCCACGCACTCGACCGTTTCCTTGGCAATCCTGCGTCATAGCGCCGCCAACTCGACCTCACGAAAGCGAGGAATCACCATGCGACCACACGCGCAAAAAAACCAGACTACCGGTGTATTGCCATGGCGGGCGAGCCTTCTCCTGCTCTGCGCGCTTGGCATGCTCGTAGGATGTGGCGGCACATCGGCCAATACACATGCAACGCCGACCGCCAGCGTCGATCTGCGGCTTCACGCGCTGACGCTCTACATCAGCGTGGGCGATGGCTACGTCTACGCGCTGAATGCGGCGACCGGCGAGCAGCGCTGGCGCTTCCAGATCAACAGCGCGGGCGACTCGTCGGCGACCGTCGCGGACGGCATTGTCTATGTGGGGTCATCCGACCACTACATCTACGCGCTCAACGCCCAGACGGGCAAGCTGGTCTGGCGCTACCAGACGGGCGCTGAGGTCGTCGCCTCGCCAGCCGTTGCTCGTGGCGTCGTCTATGCTGGCTCCAACGACCACTATCTCTACGCGCTCAAGGCGTCGGATGGCTCGCTGCTCTGGCGCTATCAGGCGGGCGATGCGGTGGAGGCGTCTCCGGCGCTCGACGATACCAGGGTGTATATCGGCTCGTGGGACCAGCATGTCTACGCGCTCAATTTCGCCGACGGCTCGCTCGCCTGGCGCTATGACGCCGCGGGCGGCAGAATCCGCATGTCACTTGCCACGGGCGGCGGGCTGGTCTATGCGGGCACGGAGAATAATCTGCTGGTCGCAGTCAACGCTGCCACCGGCACGCTGGCGTGGCGATTCGAGGCGCAGGGGCCGTTCCTCTGGCGCAGCCCGACGATTGACGGCGATACGCTCTATATCGGCTCGCTCGATACGCATCTCTATGCCCTCGACGCGCAATCGGGTAAGCAGCGCTGGAGCTACCAGACGCAGGGTGAGGTACATACTGCCCCAGCCATCAGCGATGGCCTGGTCTACTTCGGCAGCGACGACAGCTACTTCTACGCGCTCCATGCCAGCGATGGCACGCTGGTCTGGCGCTATAAGACGGGAGGAACGCTCGGCACGAAACCGACGCTCGCCCACGGCGTCTTCTATGCGGGCAGCGACGACAACCACCTCTACGCGCTCAACGCCCAGACCGGCGCGCTGATCTGGAGCCGTTTATTCCCGGGCGTGGTGAACTCGAACGTCGCCATCGCGCCGTAACCCTGGTCACGGCAATGTGTGCGAGGCGTCGCCGGGAGGAAGCACGAAGGAGTCTGAGAAGCAAATGCGCTTTTTCCGCCGACGCTTCATGGAATGTCCTCCCGACGCGCTGCTGGAGCTTATCGAGGATAAACACGTGCACTTGGGGAATCCTCCCGCATGCCAGTGTGTCTTCGCACGATCGGCTATCGATCGGTGAGCCAGATAAAGAACATGGCAGCCAGCGCCGAGAGAAGGAAATACCCTGCCAGCGCTTCAACTGACTCGATCACGCCAGTCAATGGCCCGCAGGGCGTTGGGCCAGTGCCTAACGAAGTGAGTGTGGTGACAGAGACATAGAGCGACTCGCCGAAGTGCCGTATGGTAGAGGGAGAACAGGCGCCAAGCACGGAGTCGTCGGCACGATAGGCGCCAGCGAATGCGGTGATCGTCCCCGCCAGAGTTCCCAGCACGCGGCGGGGTTTGAAGCCGAATCCACAGGTAATCATGAACAGCCACAGGACGACCACCACGAGTAGCGAGCCAACGAACAGAAGCAACCCCCATGGCAGTCTACAGAACGTGCTGATCACCCACAGAATACGGTTCGATGATTTTGGCCTCCACAGTGTAGTGGGCAGCTCGGCACACCGCTCACGGAGAATCGCTCTATAGCGGAGGTAGCGGAACTCGCGGCTGACGATGCGTCGGAAACGGCTCCATCCCTCTTCAGCGGTATCGGCAGCGCCAAATATCTGGCTCCATTGGTCGAAGATGTCGGCGTCAGAAGCCGCTTTCCATCCACGAGGGAGATATCTGTGAACACGCCATGTATGCAATTGCTTATCGCATTGACCGATAGCCTCGCGAAACTTCTCCAGGGTGGTTTGCGAATTTGGAAGATAAAACCTGTCACCGAGTTCAGGTTCACGACGTTGCTGAAACGCCGTTTCATTATAGTTCGCACGCTCGGTACAGAGGCGTGCGAGTAACATGAGCCGCATTGCCAGAACGACCTGGCTTGCGAGAATGCGACGGTTGGCGCGCATGAATGGCTTGCGTCCCCGCGGCTGTTGGTCAAGCTCCATCTGGATGCGAGATGCTACGATGCCAATATCGCTCGTCAATCGCTGCCAGTTGTCAACAATGCCCCCTTCGCGATAGCGCTCGTCGAGGTAAAAGGTCGTGTCCTGCTTCTGGTTCGAGTAAAGAATCGCTGAGCGAGCCGCCTCTACCTGCACAACGTAGAACTCAAGTATTTCCGCGAAATCACTTGTGGATCGCGCGTTAGTGAGGTGTATTTGCTCGTAGTCAGTATGCCAGAAACTGGATGCGATCCACTCGTCGCGAAGGTCCCGAACAAACATTTCACTGGGCGTGTGTGTGTCCATGTTCAGCTATCCACCCTCTCCGTTGAGAAGCAGATGTATGCTCACACTCTTTATGCAAACTATTCTCGAACTGCCGCCTGCGCTTTTACGATGTCATTCACAACCCCTCAATGAATCGCTTGATCGCAACGCTCTCTTCGTGCGCGCCCTTCGATCGCTCGTACGTTTTGACATGCCCGGCGATTCCACTATCCAGGTTATTGAGAATACTGGTGCTTTGACTCAACACTAGCACTTGTATGCTCGCCAGCAGATTTTCACTGCGCAACCAGTCGAGAAAGGCGTTCGTCCCCTTGCTATAGTGAAACTGCTCGCTTCCGGGTGAGATATCGAGCACTAAGTCCACGATGGCATAGCGAAATTCAGAAGCATGTCCTCGAACTGTGGCAATGGCATCCTTCGTGGTATGGACAACATCGATCACCGCATCACGATCCGCTGTCTGCACCGCATTGGCCATAGCTTTGGCATTTTGTTTCGAGTTATCCAGGACGAGAACCCTATGTGACATCGAAGTACCTCTTGACTCAACGACTGACGAGCTATCTGGACACGGGCGGTCTATGCGGATTGTGCTTTACCGGTAGGTCAATGTAGAACACATTGGCGCCGCCTCTGCGTTTATAACCGGCCTGTCCCCCATGGGCAGACTCGACGATCCGGCGGACATGATCTAGTCCAATCCCCACTCCCATGCCGTTATCCACTGATCGTGCCTGGGTAAAGTGTCGCTCGAACATGGTTTGGCGCACATCCCGTGTAATAGGCGCCCCCCTGTTCTCAACTTCAACGCGGCCCCGACCCCGTCCTGTCATAGTCACCCTCACTGCAATCGTTGTATAGCGCTCCGCATGCTTGATGGCATTGTGCAGCAGCGCAAAAATGGCGACGGTGATGAGGTCACTAGAACACTCCACGACAACATCACGGTCAGACGTCTGGAAACTGATGGTGCGCTCGGTATCGCTGGCGAGAAACTCGGTACTCGCGACCAACCGTGTCAACAGTTCGCCAAGATTGACGGGCACACTCCGAATTTCTCGCCCACGCGTTTCATATTCGGCCAGTTCCTGGATGCAGTAGATAAAGGTTCGGAGTAACGCGAATGCGCTCGTCAACGACGAAAAGCTCTTGCTGTAGTCTGCCTGGCGCGCCTTGAGTAGAATGTCACGAATGCCGCCGTCCTCTAACTCCATGAGTATGGCGTCAACCTGGCTGGCAATCGAAGGTGGCCCATGCGAGAAATCCTCGATGAATTTCAACTTCTCGTTATACATGCCACCGAGCCGGATAGATGTGACCATGATCTGCGCCAGAATCTCAAGGATATTGATATCGCGCCCGCTAAATGCCGCTTTGCTCCTGCTTTCTACGTTCAACACCCCCATAACGCGCTGGGGATCGCCTGGAGCGACGTCTGGATTCAGCAGGGGCACAGCCAACTCAGATTTTGTGTATCTGAAGGTTCTGGTAAAGATTGGCGCAAACGCGGGATCGTCGACATCGAGAACAACCAGTGGCGCCTGGGACTCCAGAACCCTGTTGACGATTCCCGGTTTGATCTGCAAGGTTTCGTCGTGGGGCATTGGCGTGGGCTTCCCCTCCACGCCGATAAAAGAGCAATCTGGCTGGAGATTCCCGCGATTGTCCACGAACCAGAGGCTGGCATATCCGTCGGTCTGTTCCGTCAGATCAAGCGTCAATCTCATGATGTCATCGCGAATCTCGGGGTGAATTCGCTCTTTGATCTCGGTGAGGCTTCCCGTCATGACTCGATCAATGAGCTTGAGGATTGTACGGAGTTTCCTGCGATACAGGTAAAGATTGGCGGCGGAGATAATACTTGCCGCCTGCGATGCATTGATCTCAACACGTTTGATCTGTGCTGGCGAATACATCCGGCGAACATCACTTTCCAGACAGATGACGCCCGTGATGCGATCACCACCAGGAATAGGGACTACTAGCGCAGAGCGCATGGCGGCGCCAAGCATCGGCGCCTCCGCGACAATCTGCTCAAGCTCAATGCCATCCGAACTAAGCTCAGCCACGCGTTCCATCGGTGCGACGGATGTTGCGAAGTACTGGCGCACCTCGCCAGCGCTAAACGCCCGTGCCGCGATATTCGATGGCGCGCGATCAACTGGGATCTGAATGACGCTGTCGCTACTCGACGATGACGCTTTGGAAAACGTGGCCAACTCAACCAGTTCAACCGATTCCTTTTGCGGGACTTCAGCGGAACCGTCTGGGAGACGCACTGCGGCAAGGATGACACCCTTCGATGAGTTTGTATATTCTGTCGCGACCTTCACCAGCTTTTGCAACAGTTCCCTGCGGCGGTGGCGAATCAGACTCAGATTCTGGTTGTCCTGGTCTTGCCCTGACCTATCCAACCTCAACATGCTGGCGACGTCGTCGTTGATTTCGCGCAGTTGCTGCAGATTCGTCTGCGCCAGCCACCCGCCTCGTATGACTTTGGCATGTTCGAGCGTGCGCGCCGCACAGCGGGCAAGCTCCTCAACCCGTTGCTGATCGCGATCGGTGAAGGCGTTCGGTTCAGTTGACACCATATCGATAACGCCAAGTACCTGCTTGCCCAGGAGGAGCGGAACCACCAGCTCTGACTGGATCGTTGGATCCTGCTCGAAGTAGATATCCCGGTACTTCTTGTCATGGACATCCGCTATGCACTTGGATTTACGATCCCGGCGCGCCCAGCCAGTGAAACCCTTCCCTTCCGGCCAGGACCAGACCTGAATCATCTCTGGGGCGTAGTTGTAGGCTGCGTCCATAGTGATCGTAAATACGCCGTCACCGCAGAACGCGATAGCCGCTCTGGCGTCGGGCTGCCCGATCACCTGTATGATTCGTCGGAGCAGTAACTTATAGAGCGCTGAGAGGCGTCGCGAGTCAAGCACGTTGGGGAACTGGGTCTCGAATCTGGCGCCAAAAGCGCTGAACGAGGTGGCGGACGCCCATGCTGATGTTGTGATATCCCGTAGACATGCCTCGGCGCTCGCGCGACATTCCGCGACGATCGGATCATCTTCAGTGAGGGTATTGGGTTGCGAGGTCTCGACGCTAACGACGCCAATGGGGCGACCTCGTCCATCCCGAATCGGTAAGGCCAGCGCACATGTTGACCCCATAATATTGGTCATGGGGTGACCTGGCTGATGGTTCTTGATATAGTATGTGTTATCTTTCACAATCGCCTGCCACGCCGCGACGGTGTTTCGCGCGTAATATCCCGGAAGCACGTGAACGGTGGGGCTGGCAGCCCCCAGTGTGACGAGCGCGTCACTGTCACTGGTGAGTCCCAGGATTTCAACGACGATTCTCGTCGTTTTTTGCTCCTGGCTTTTGCCCCTGTCGGTGTCCTTCCCCTTTTTTCTCGCGTCTTCGCGGGTTCTCGCCCGCTGCTTCTCCCGCTCCTCCGCTAACGCCTTCGCGCACTTTTCCGCGAGCCGTTGAAATTCATTGAAAATCCCTGCCGAAGTGGCTGGAGTCCGGTCTGTGGCGTTGGCCAGCGTTATCTGGAAACGCGATTGCTCCCAGAGGACCGCCTGAGTGATCTGGTGCGCGAGAATGTTTATCCAGGGTAGGACGCTGGTCGTGAATTGCCGTGGCTTCTCGCTCCCGACGAAGATGGCTCCAGGACAGATATTGCCGTAGAGAAGAGGAATCACCAGCACAGATTGAAGGTGATGCGATTGATGTAACTGCAAATTGTCGAGCCGGAGGACGTTATCGGTATCTATCGCGCGAACGAGCAGATGATCAACCTCTGAAACCATGGATTCCGTCCAGGGTCCACCAAAGTAATTCTCCGGCCCGGGATGATTCGGAGCATCTTGCAGCCAGATTCTCACCAGCGTTTCAGGGTCACCAGTCAGGTGCGCGATTCCCCGCGCCAGATCATGCATTATCTCTTGAAACGGGACGCTTTCCATCATTCCTTTCGTGTGCTCGGACACTATACGTTCCAGCCGGAATTGGCGCGTGCCGCTCTGCATGGCCATCTATTCCACCTTCGGTATACTTCTTCATGTAACAGTACGTCAGTATATCTAGGGTTTGTGCGTCGCAGAGAATCGAGACGCCGGGAAAGTGGTCATTCAAACCAAGCGTTGCGCCCCGGCGCCGTTATCTTAGCACAACATATGCTGTTTGCAACAGGGAACGCTTGCGAACTCTGAAGACGACAAATCGTCCCGCTCTCTAGTAGTGGAGCAGGGACGATTGAGATCGTGCAAGGATGGATATAGCGGTCGCTATGCCCGCGACGCCGCAGTGGCCTCCGGTTCGCCTTCCGGCTGCCAGCGCAGGTTGGGCTTGCGCGCGGCAAGCGCCTCATCCAGCCGCCCAACGACGGTGATGTGGGGCGCCTCCAGGACTAACCCCGGCTGGCGCTCGGCCTCTTCGGCGATCTGCCGCATGATGGCGATGAACTCGTCGAGCGTTTCCTTCGTCTCCGTCTCGGTCGGCTCGATCATCAGCGCCTCGGGCACGATCAGCGGGAAGTAGTTGGTCGGCGGGTGGACACCGAAGTCCAGCAGCCGCTTGGAGATGTCCAGCGCGCGCACGCCCAGCGCCTTCTGGCGGTTGGCCGAGAAGACGAACTCGTGCATGCAGGTGCGGTCGAACGGCAGGTCGTAGTACTCCTGTAACGCCCGCATGACATAGTTGGCATTCAGCACCGCGCTATTGCTGACGTGGCGCAGCCCGTCCGGCCCGTTGCTGCGGAGGTAGGTGTAGGCGCGCACCAGCACCAGGAAGTTGCCCGCGTGGGCGCGTACGCGGCCAATCGAGAGCGGGCCAGCGTCCTCCCAGAAGTAGCCCTGGCGCCCCTTCGCGGGGAGCGGCCCTGGCAGGAACGGCACGAGATGCTTGGCGACGCCGATGGGGCCAGCGCCCGGCCCGCCCCCGCCGTGCGGTGTGCTGGCGGTCTTATGCAGGTTGAGGTGGACCACGTCGAAGCCCATATCGCCGGGCCGCGTGATGCCCAGAATCGCGTTGGCGTTCGCGCCGTCGTAGTAGAGTTGGCCGCCCACCTCATGCACAAGCTTCGCGATCTCGACGATATTCTCATCGAAGACGCCGAGGGTATTGGGATTAGTCATCATCAGCGCGGCGATCTTGCCCTCGTGTGTGGCGAGCACCTGCTTGAGATGCTCCACATCCACGCCCCCGCGCGCATCCGACTTCAGCTCGACAGTCCGGTAGTCGGCCAGCGTCGCGCTCGCCGGATTGGTGCCATGCGCGCCGTCGGGGATGAGCACGATATCACGGTGCGCCTCGCCGCGATGAACGTGGTATGCCTTGATAATCATCAGGCCGGTGATCTCGCCGTGCGCGCCCGCCGCTGGCTGCAACGTCACCCGCTCCATCCCGGCAATCTCGGCGAGATAGCCTTCCAGTTCGTAGAGCAACTGGATCGCGCCCTGGGTCATGCTCTCGTGCTCTAGCGGATGAATCCGCGCGAAGCCGGGCATGCCTGCCATCTCTTCGTTCACCTTGGGGTTGTACTTCATCGTGCACGACCCCAGCGGATAGAAGCCGGTATCCACGCCAAAGTTGCGCTGCGAGAGATGGGTGAAGTGGCGCACCACCTCGATCTCGCTCACCTCTGGCAGCGGCGCTGGCGCGGCGCGCAGCATATCGCGCGGCACCAGTTGGTCCAGCGGTTTCGTCGGCACATCCATCGCGGGCAGCAGCGCGGCGCGGCGTCCGGGCGCGCCCATCTCGAAAATCAGTTTCTCAGTGCTCATCGGTTCTCACCCGCCACTTCTTCCATCGCCGCTACCAGCGCCTCGATATCCTCGCGCGTGCGGGTCTCCGTCACACAGAAGAGCGCCGCGTTGCCCAGTTCGGGATAGTCGCGGCTCAGGTCGTAGCCGCCGCTGATGCCCTCATCGCGCAGCCCGGCGTTGAGTTGCTCCACGGGTATCGGGCAACGCACCGCGAACTCGTCGAAGAATGGCCGCGCAAACAGCGGCTCGAAGCCCGGCAGCGCGCAGATGCGCTCCTGGGCGTAGTGGGCGCGTTGCAGGCACTGCTCGCCAAGCTCCTGAAAGCCCTGCTTGCCCAACGCGGCGAGGTAGATCGTCGCGGCGACCGCCAGCAGCGATTGATTGGTGCAGATATTCGAGGTGGCGCGCTCGCGGCGAATCTGCTGCTCGCGGGTCTGGAGCGTCAACACGTAGGCGTCCTGCCCGCGCGAATCGAGCGTCTTGCCCGCCAGCCGTCCCGGCAGCTTGCGCAGATACTCGTTGCGCGCGGCGAAGAGTCCCAGTGCTGGACCGCCGTAGCCCATCGGGTTGCCCAGGCTCAGCCCCTCCGCCGCGACGATATCGGCGCCATAGTCTCCCGGCGCGGCCAGCACGCCGAGCGAGGCTGGCTCGGTGATAGCGACGATGAACGACGCCTTGCCCGCATGCGTCATCTTCTCGATGCCGCGCACGTCTTCGAGCGCGCCGAGGAAATTCGGCTGCTGGATGATGACCGCTTTCGTTTCGGGTGTCATCGCCGCCTCAAGCGCGGCCACTGAGGTGATGCCATTGTCCAGGCCAATCTCGCGTACCGTGAAGCCGCGCGCGTTGGCGTAGGTCTGGAGCGTGGCGCGATACTGCGGATCGAGCGCCCGCGAGACGAGCACCTCGCCGCGCCCCGAGGGACCAACCGCCATCAGCGCGCCTTCCACTACCGCCGTCGAGCCGTCGTAGAGCGAGGCGTTGGCGACATCCATGTTGGTGAGCTGGCAGACCATCGTCTGATACTCGTAGATCGCCTGGAGCATCCCCTGGCTGACCTCTGGCTGATAAGGCGTATACGAGGTCAGGAACTCGCTCCGCTTCACCAGCGCGGGGACGAGGCTCGGCACGAAATGGTCGTACGTGCCCGCGCCTAGGAAGGAGATGTAGTGATCGAGATCGGCGTTCTGCTCGGCCATGCCCTGCATCAGCCGCCGCAGATCAGGCTCGGCGAGCGACGGGGGAAGCTCCAAGGGACGTTTGAGGCGCACCGCCTCCGGGATAGGCGTCAGCAGATCCTCGATGGAGGAGGCTCCAACCGTGCGCAGCATCTCCTGCTGCTCGGCGGAGGTGTTTGGCACATAGCTCATGATGCGTTCGATTCCTCGCCAGCCCGCGATGGTTGGCCTGGCTCGGATGGCCAGCATCGCCGGGACGTAGTGGTGTCTTTGCAGGAGGTCGCCAATGAACTCCTGAGTAGCATTATATACTGTGACACCACACTGGCCTGACCAACGGGCAAGAAGAGGCTGGCGACTGAAGTCGCGCCTGAACGGCCTCGCTCGCGCTCCGCCACAAAGTCCGCCTGCGCGGACTACCCAGAGGCAACCTATTGGAACGCACGCCGGGCAAGCTGGAAGAAACCTGCCTACCCAGGTTGCAAAGGCGCACTCGCCCGTGGACGATCCCGTTGGGGCACGGTCTGGCAGTCCGCGACGGCAGACTTCGTGGCCGCAGGCCGTTCAGGCGCGGTTTTAACCGCCCGCGCACCGCCGCGCGGTATCCCCAGTAATTGCTAAAACCACATTAACCGCCAGCGCTAGTGGCCCGCCGTCTTGAGGAACTCGGTGTAGGCGGCGGCGTCCAACAGCTTATCAAGCTCGGCGGGATCGGAGAGCCGCACGCGCAGCATCCAGCCACCACCGTATGGCTCGCTGTTCACCAGTTCCGGCGTGGTCTGGAGGGCGCTGTTAACGGCGACGAGCGCTCCACTCACTGGGATGAATAGCTCCGAGGTCGCCTTGACCGATTCGATATCGCCAAAGTGCTCATTCGCCTTGAAGTCGCGGCTACCCGCGTCATCCCAGGGAAGATCGAGGTAGACGACATCGCCCAGCTCATCCTGAGCGTAGTCGGAGATGCCAATGGTCGCCTCGTCACCGTCGACGTGCACCCACTCGTGGGTCTGAGCAAAAAACATCGGTGTCGAAGACCCAGTGGAATTCGTACCTTGGCTCATGTGTTTTCTCCCATAGATAGGCCCGTACTCCGAAGCGGTACAAAATCATCCGCTTCTCTTTCATCGACGCGCCCTCCAGGTTGCGCACAGCCTGGGGAGCCGCTTCCTGGAATGACTTTATCACAGCCGCTTGTTCTTTGCGTTCGGCTTCCGTCGCAGTCAGTTCCTCCAACGTCCCGGTGAGAGTAACATACTGCTCGTGCGCTTCCTCGGCAAGCTGGACAAACCGCTCTCGCATATCGTCTGACTTGGCGCTTCCGACTGCCGCAAGGTAGCTGTCTTCCTGCTCCTTCGCCTGTTTGCGCGCAAGCTCGACCGCAGTGCGCTGGCTGGAGCCTTCCTCCTGCGCCTGGGCGACGTTGGCGAGGTAGACCTCGTACTGCGCTTGCAACCGCTCCGGGTGAGTAAGCTGCTCGATGAACCACGCCCAGCAGGCGTCATCCAGGGTAGACGACTTAATGAGGTTGACGCCGGGATAGCTACATGCGCCCTGCCTGTCCCCTGTGCCCGTGCGGACACGGTTGGCGCAGCGGTAGAAGTGGTAGCCACGTTTCTTCTCGTAGATCGTCGTGAGGCTGCCCTCACAGTAGCCGCAGCAGCCAAGCGGGTGGTGGAGCAACACGTCGCCCGCATGAGAGAGCCGCCGCGAAGACAACTCCTTGTTCTCAGTCAGGCGTTGCTGGGCGGTGTTGTACGCTTCCTCGCTCACCAGCGCAGGGCAGACATCCGGGCTGTACTCAAACCGATTGACATCGTCTGGCGCACGCTTGACCCGCCGCATCACGACACGCACCTCGCCGGTAACGGGGTGGATGACTGTCTTGGGAATGCGCGTCGTCTCCATGCCTACCATGTGACCGGTGTACGACTGATCGCGGAGGATTTTGCGGATGCTGGTTGGTCCCCAGTGTTCGGAGCGGCGACTGGTGATTCTCCAGCCCTGAGACTGCTGATAGCGAGAAGGGGACGGGATGCCGTCTCTGGTGAGCGCAAGACTGATTTGCCGCATGGTGTTCCCGGCCACATACTCCGCAAAGATACGGCGGACAATCGGCGTAGAGTTGGGGTCAGGGCGAAACTTCTCCTTGCGGTCGTCCGCGAACATATAGCCGTACTTGGGGCAGTTCATCGCAGGCAGCTTGCCGGAATGAACACGCGCCTTCTTGCCGCCTGCTGTTCTTGCCCTCACGTTGTTCAGTTCTGTCTCAGCTGCGAAGATGATGCCGTTCCGCACGAACTCACCAACTGCGCCCTCCGGGAGTTCTTCGGTTGCCGAGAAGACCTCGACACCGACCTCACGGAACTGGAAGATTGCTACTGTACACTGCACCTGAATGCGTGAGAAGCGATCAAACCGTCCAACGCAAACGATGTCGAACTTACCTTTACGGGCCTCACCCAGCATCTCCTGGAAGACCGGACGATTCAGTGTATAGGACTTGCCGCCTGGGTCGGAATACTTGGCCACAATTACGTGTCCTTGCCGTTCCGCCCAGGCTTCAATGTCGTTATGCTGATTCTCGATGCTGTAGTTCTTGTCCTCCTCGCCCGGACTCGACCGGCGAAGATAAGCTGCGACTCGCGCCATTTGTGTTTCCTCCAGCTATGGGTGTGTGTGTCCTGCTGGAAAGTATACCCAAGTAATCTTCCACAGTCAAGTTGCTATCCGAGAATAGCCAGACTGCGAAGGCACGATACCAAGGGTCGTCGAACATATCAGGCACGCTTTCTCGGTAGGGCAAAGGGAGCGTCCTCGTCCAACTCTGCCTGAAGGGTAGCAATGTGACGGCGGGCGGTCTTGGTCGAGCAGCCGACTCGGCGGGCCAGCTCGTCCGCTTTCATCCCACGACGCCACTCCAGACGGCACTGCTCAAGCAGGGGAGCGGTACGGCCACGCAGAGGAAGCGGCGGGGGAGCGATGACCTGGGGCGCAGCGGACTCGCCACGCGCCAAGCGGGTGATCGTGGACTGGATAGAAGCCAGGATGTTGCCCGTTTTCTTCTCGTTCGCAGCCGTAGCCACGGTGACGATAGCCTCGGACATGTCCACCATAGTCCCGTCAAGCTCGGTGATGGCCTGCTTGCGCTGCCGGGTCAGCACCTTGAGGAAGGCTTCCAGAGTCTTGTGGGCCTCGCCCTGGAGCTTCTGGCTGATCCGTCTTGGCCATGGTGTTCTGCTCCTCTGGCGCCCGCGCGCCCGCTCACATCACGACGTGTGAAAATTACTTTGCGCGCTTATAGAACGGCAGCGCGACGATGACCGCGGGAACTGCCTTACCGCGAATCTCGATGGCAATCTCGGAGCCGGGGACGGCGTGCTCCGGTGGGACGTAGCCCATGCCAATCGCTTTGCCAATGGTAGGGCCGACGGTGCCGCTGGTCAGCTCACCAATGGCCGCGCCCTCGCGCAGAATGGGATATCCGGCGCGCGGAACGCCCCCGCCGCGCAGCTCGATCCCCACACGCTTGCGCGGCAGCCCCTGCTCCTTCTGCGCCAGCAGCGCATCGCGCCCGATGAAGTCGTGGCCCTTCTCCAACTTGACCGACCAGCCAAGGCCAGCCTCCAGCGGCGTGATCTGCTCAGTCAGTTCGTGGCCATAGAGACAGAAGCCCGCCTCCAGCCGGAGCGTATCACGCGCGCCCAGCCCGGCCGGGAGCAGCCCCGCTGAGCCGCCCGCCGCCAGCAGCGCACGCCAGAGCGCCACCACATCGCCACTGGCGCAGCACAACTCGAAGCCATCCTCGCCGGTATAGCCGGTGCGCAAGATCAGACAGGATATGCCCGCGACGGTCCCTTCGGCAAAGTGGTAGTAGACGACGGTGTTGAGGTCGGTGTTGGTCAGGGAGCTCAGGATGTCGCTGGCGCGCGGGCCTTGCAGCGCGAGAAGCCCCGTCTCATCAGAGATGTTGGTCAGCGTGACATCGGCGCGTCCTGCCGCCTGCCGCGTGAACCAGTCCCAGTCCTTCTCCGTCGTATCCGCGTTGACCACGGCCATATAGCGCGTGTCGCCGAAGCGGTAGATCGTGAGATCGTCCAGCGTGCCGCCCTGCTCATTGCAAATCTGGGTGTAGAGCGCCTGCCCGTCGGTCAGCCGGGCGACGTTATTGGGGACGAGACCCTGCAAGAAATCGAGCGCCCCCGGACCCTCAACGCGAAACTCGCCCATATGCGAGACATCGAACATGCCCGCGCGCTCGCGGACGGCGCGGTGTTCTTCGAGAATGCCGCTATACTGAACGGGCATTTCCCAGCCGCTGAACTCGACGAGACGCGCGCCCAACGCGCGATGCTCCTCGTAGAGCGGGGTACGCTTGAGCCGCGGCGTCGCGGCATCGGTCGAAGATGTATCTGCGCTCATGCTGCTCGGCTACCTTCTGGGCAACGTCCGGGATTCATCCCGGCACTGGCTCACGCACGCCGTTGCGCAATGGGCCGTTGGGTTGCCGTTCCACATTCTAGCCGGGTAGCGTATCGTTTGTCCAGCAGGGGGTGAGGTCAGCCGCGCCTCAATACGCATCAATAGATGAAGCTGACGCCGGAACGGACATAGGCGAAGCGGTAGCTCACACGCCCCCAACCACCGCCATTCCAGTAAAAGTTCATCTCCGAGACGAGGAACCAGCCACCAGGGTAGACCTTCTCGACATGGGCGACGTGGCCCGCGCCACCCGCGCCCTCGACACCCGGCTGGAAGACAACCGTTGCTCCGGCGCGTGGCGTATGCCCGACCCGATAGCCGCGCGACGCCGCGCCCGCCGCCCAGTAGCGCGCGTTGCCCATGCGGCGCAGATTCTCATCCTGCCGCTTATTTTGCGCCCACCAGGTGCACTGGCCAAACGCCCACCAGTAGAAGCCATTCGCCGGGCGGTTCATCTTGAAGGATGGATGGCCGGGGACGTACATATAGGCCCACCTGGGCGGCCAGGGACGGACCGGCGCGGGCGAGATGCCGGTATTCGAGGAGGGCGACGAGTTGCCAGACGGCGCGCCGCCGCTACCCGAAGAATTCCCCGCGGGCAGTCCGGCGCTCCCCGGCGCTTTGACGCCAGGGCCAGCGCCGCCGCCAAGACCGAGCACCGCGCCCGCCTGCGTATCCCACGGCCCGCTTGGATCGCCGGTCGCGTTGTTGCTGGCCGTCTGCGCCGCCAGCAGCCCAAAGGGGAGTGTTGCTGAGGCGAGGGGATTGGTCTCCGCGAGCACGCCGACCACCAGGGCCAGCGTCATCAGGCAGGCGACGAATCCCGCGACCAGGCTGCGTCGTCCGTGCCGTCGCGGCTGGAGCCAGATCGGCGTCGGCGCGAGCTTACCCGCAGGCACGACGGTGACAGGCATACGCGGCATCGTATCGGCATCCATGACCGCCATATCAGTCGGCAGGTAGACGGTGGGCGCCTCATCGGCGGCGACCCGCGCATCCTCGATGACAGCCTCCAGCGCGTTCAAGATCATCGTCTGGCGCGTCACCAGCGTGGTATCTTCCGGGCGCACTGGCCGCGCGGTGGATGGCCGCCGTCGGCGATTCGGTCCGCCGTAAACGCCTGACATACCGGAGATACCGGAGTTAGCCGGGCCATCGTCGGGGCGCGCAGGCATGATGATCGTGTCTGGTGGCAGCGTCGTACCCATCCAGGGCGGGGACGAGCCAGGTGGTGTGCCTGGTTTCTTCGTGGGCGCGTAGGGCGCTTCAGGCGCCGCCGACGCGGCACGCAGGCCGCCATTTGTCTGGCGCGGTCTGCTGATGGGCGTCTCGGTGTCGCTGGTGAGGCGGGGTATGTTGGTGAGCCATGGCGCGGTGGAGCGTCGCGGCTGGCTCACTGGCCCATGCTCGTCGGGACGCACCCGTGGGATGCGGTTGGTCGGCTCATGCGTCGCCCGCATGCGTTGTCTTGCGGTTGGTGTATCCGCTCCCCATCCCGTCTCCCACTCTGTCCACTGCGTATCCGGTCTCGCTCCGGCAGATGGCTTGCGTCCGCGCTTGTGCTGGCCTGCCACGGCATCCCTCCCTGCTTCCCAATCGCATCCACCCTGTACAGGGGAGTATGGCCAGGAGCGGCTGAGTTTCGCGACAAGCGAGCGCGAAATTCGGGCGGTCAGGGAGGCGTTAGACAAGAACCACAGCGGGATGGAGGTGGTATTTGTGTGGCTACCCAGATAGGCTATGCCGCTTCGCAGCAGAGAGCGTTTAATCCTTCAGAAACCGTTCGACCCAGGCTACCATGCGCTGCCGAGCCGTTTCCCACAACTCTGGCGAAAGGCTATGACCTGCACCGGGATACTCCAGGTAGCATAGGCGCTCCGGGGCGGTGGCGTATAACGGTGTGAGTTGCTCGTGGAAGGTGCGGATATAGCGGGCTGGCACGGCCTCATCCTTCTCCGCTGCCTGGGAGAACAGCGCGACCGGGAAGAAGCGCTCAACATGGCGGTGCGGACTCTCAGGCAAGGGCAGCTCCCATTCGGGAGAGCCAAGGATAGGGGTCGCTACGCACAGGCGAGGTTCATCAACAATCGCCGCATAGGTGATCTCGCCACCCATGGAGACTCCTCCTATGCCCAGGCGCCTGGGCCGCGCCCATCCACGAGCGTACAGTTCGTCTATGATCAGGGGCACTTCACCTGCCGTTTGGCGCACAATCGCAAGGTAGTCGGCCTCGGTGGCTTCTGGTCCCCCTGCCCAGCGCTCATCATTGAACATCTCAGCGAAATGGGGGAAGCGGCGCTGCCCATGGCCAACAGCGTCCAGGCCGATCACGAGAAACCCGGCCTGTGCGAGGCTCACGAGATGAGCCTCGATCTTCTCTTTGCTTCCGCCAAAGCCATGATAGAACAACATCGTGCCCTGCTCGGCACAGGGCTGGATCGCATCCTGGAAGAAGAGCAATGCGGGAACCGAGGCAATGGTGGTCACTTCTTGCGTGAGGGGCATCATGGCAATCCTTTAGTTCCCCGTGACCCGGCGGGTGAATGCCGCAATGAAGATACCTTCAATCAACAGGCCAAAGAACGCCTCGACCGCCGTAAGCGTCGCCAGCGTATCGGTCATCGTCAGCCCCGGTGGCTGCACACCGCGCCCATGAAACGAGGTGATGCTCAGCACGAAGACATCACGGATGGCATCGAATGAGACGACGCGCCCTGCCGCCAGAAACATCGCCCCAGCAAACGCGCTCACCACCAGCAGATACGTCAGCAACAGCCGCCCGAAGTAGTCGCCGTAGCCCGCGAATGTGCCCAACAGCCACGAGAACAGCCAGCGCCCGAAGAATGCCGGAGCGGTATAGAAGCGCCTCGACAGCACGTTGGCGAATATCTGCCAGAAATAAGACTTGCGCTCCATCAATTCGGCACGGTAGTGGAAGCGTGTAGCATCGGCGCCTAATCCCTGGTTGCGCAACGCAACCGAGAGCGACCGGTAGGCCCGCGCTGCCTTATGGAATGCCTCCACCTTCCAACTGGTACTTCTTGCCTTCCTAGCATCGCGCTCATCACCTAGGCGCTTTAGCGTTGCCCATGAAACGACCGTGAGATTAGTATTGTCGAACGTCACTTGGTCTAGGCTCACTTCAACTAGATTAGCATCGTCAAGCCGCGAAGTCTTATCAAAGGATGAGGCACGCAGGTCCGCTTGTAGTAACTGCGCCTTACGCAGATCGGCACCTTCCAAACGGGCGCCATAGAGGTTGGTATCTTGCAACTGCGAGGTAAGTAAATTGGCATTTTGTAACTGTGCACCATAGAGATTGGCATTCTGCAGCCGAGCACCACTTAGGTTGGCTTGCTGTAACAGCGTCTCACGTAGATCAGCGTGTACCAATATTGCCACACCTAAGTCGGCGCCGTCCAATTGGGCTCCACTGAGAAAGGCTTGCTGCAGGTTCGCGCCGTGCAGTATGGCTCCCTGCAAGTTAGCCTCTTCCAATACAGCATGCTGTACCTGCGCTCCACCTAAGTATGGCGCCTTGCAGTTGCGCTCCGCGCAAGTAGGTGCCCTGGAGTTGCGCCCAATGCATCATGGCACGTTGCAATTGGACTCTATGCAGTTTCGCGTGTTGTAATTTTGCTTCGGTTAAGTTGGCTCTCTCCAAGTGAAGCTCCGAGAGATCAGGTGAATTGAATGGGTGCTTGAGCGCTGCTGCTGTCTCGCCAAGATTACCGTCCGGATCATTAAGCGCCAGCGCTGCCAGCCAGAAGACGTCTGCACCGGTCAATTTCACATCCTTGAAGACACTCTGATTGACGTTGCGGTCTAGCTGCGCCACCCATATTTTCTGCCGCTCAAACATCTCCTTCAGTTCGACCAGCCGCTCGGGGCTGATATCGTCTCCCCAGGCTATCCCCGTTGACTCCGTTGTCGTACCAGCTGGCTGCTGGCTTTCGGGCGTCTCGCTCATGCACATATGCTCCTGCTGGCTCATCAGCTGCTCGGTTGTGAAGACATTATACAGGAGAGAAGATGGTTTGTAAGCCACAATCCTTCAATTTGACTCGCCCATCACATCGCACTATAATCGTACCGTACGGTACGGTACGGTACGCACCATGGAGACGAGGCGATGGAAGATCGAGCGAGCGGGCGCGCCCAGCAGACGCGCGAACGGCTCAGGGAAGCCGCGCATCGGCTATTTCTGCGGCAGGGCTATCTGGCGACCAGCATTGACGCGATTCTGGCGGAAGCTGGTATTTCCTCGAAGGAAACGCTCTATCGCCACTACGCCAATAAAGAGGCGCTCTTTGCGGATGTCCTGAGCCACCTGACGATGGAGCAGCCAGGCTTTTCCGAACGGCTCACAGCGCTGCCCGCCCCGCACGATCTCCAGTTGCTCCGCCAGGCGCTGACCGCGCTCGCCCGCGAGATCCTGACCATGATGAACCGGCCGGGCTATCTGCCGCTGGTTCTGATGGTGATCGCCGAATCGCCGCGCTTCCCAGAGCTTGGCTCGCTCTTCTTCTCGACCGTCACGCAGCGCGGCCTCTCGCTCATCCTGGAGCTGCTGCAATCGGCGCGGGAGCAGCGGTTGATCGCCGACGTTGACCTGGAGGCGGTAGCACACACCTTGCTCGGCGGACTGTTGACGTTCGCCCTCATGAACCTGGTGTCTGCCAGGGAAGAAGCGCAACCCATCCCGCTTGCGCGCGCCGACGCCGTTGTCGACATCATCATGCGCGCTTTGACTCCATAGATAGAGGATTGGGAAACCGATATGCCCAAAGATAACAGGCGCCTGCGCACCTTCGCCAAACATATCGTCAATCCGGTGCTGCGCAACGCCGCTCGCTCGTCCTATGGCCCGTTCGCGCTGCTACGCCATGTGGGCCGACATAGCGGGAAGCAGTATGAGACACCGATCATGGTCTGGCGGATGAAAGACGGCTTTATGATCGTCCTGACCTATGGCCCAAATACGGACTGGCTACGCAACCTTCAGGCCGCCGACCAGGGGAGCCTGCGCTGGCACAAGCGGGAGCACGTTTTCAAAAGGCCGGAGTTCATCGACGCGGCAGCCGCCCGACAGGCGCTTCCGCCGTTTATCAAGTTCGTGCTGGGGCTGCGTGGCGCACACGAGTATGTCATATTGGCCGACGCTCGTTAGTACTACAGTGACAGTTAAGCAGGAAGAATGGTAGACTGCTTCGAAGAGGTGAAGCAGATGACCAACGAAGAGAGCAAAAGCCAACCAGCCGAAGGCGTAGACGATTTGTCGGAGTACGCCGAGGCGGAGCTGACCCAGGTGCATGCCCGCATCGGGCCGCACTTTCGGCGAGCGGAGGCACGCCAGCGAGCGCACCGCTTCCTGCACGGATTACTGGCTCCGATCGAACGCAAGAATGGGTGGCAGCTGGCAGAAGAACTGGGGGAGCGCGGACCACACGGCGTGCAGCGCCTCTTGGGGGAAGCCGACTGGGATGCCGAGGCGGTCCGCGAGGAGCTGCGGGGGTATGTGCTGGAGCATCTGGCAGAGGAGTCCGCGGTGCTGGTCGTGGATGAAACGGGCTTTCTCAAGAAAGGCAAGAAATCGGCTGGAGTCGCGCGCCAGTATAGTGGGACGGCGGGTCGGCGGGAGAATTGCCAAGTCGGGGTATTTCTGCTCTATGCCAGCGCCACAGGCGCCGCGTTCTTGGACCGTGCGCTCTATCTGCCCGAAGAATGGACCACGGACCGGGTCCGGTGCCGCGAGGCGGGTATTGCTGACGACGTGACGTTTGCCACCAAAGGGGTGCTGGCTCAACAAATGCTCCAGCGGGCTTTTGACGCGGGGGTCTCTGCGAGCTGGGTGGTCGGTGATACGGTCTATGGCTACGATGAATTGCGCCTGTGGCTGGAGGAGCAGGGCCGTCCCTATGTGGTCGCCGTGACCGGGACGCATACCGTGTGGGCGGCGGGACAGCAGCAGTCCGTGGCGCTGTTGGCCGCCCTCTTGCCGCCGGAGGCGTGGGTGGTGCTCTCGGCCGGAGAGGGAAGCCAAGGGCCACGCCTCTATGAATGGGCGTGGCTGCAGTTGCCGCCCTCTCCCCAGCAACGCCGTGGACTGACCCGGTGGGTGCTGATCCGGCGGAGCTTGACGGATCCCAGCAAGAGAGCCTATTACCGGGTGGCCGGTCCCGCCACTACCACCTTAGCGGAGCTGGTGCAGGTGGCGGGCAGCCGTTGGCGGATCGAAGAGAGCTTTGAACAGGCCAAAGGAGAAGTCGGGCTCGATCACTATGAGGTCCGCGGCTTTAGCGCCTGGTATCGCTATGTGACCCTGGCGCTGTTGGCACACGCCGTGTTGGTCGTCCTGCGCGCGCAAGTGAACCCACCGGGGAAAAGGGGGAGCAGATTCAGGTGGTCTGCGCTGGAGCGTCGCAGAACTCCGCCGGCTGATGCACGCGCTAGGTGAGCCCGAGGAGGTGCGGGTGCGGCGCCTGTGGTGGTCCCACTTCCGTCGCGGGCATCAAGCCCAGGCTCAACGCTGTCATCGAGATCACCGGGCGACTCAAGCTCCCCACATTCCTGCCCGGCTTCCCCAGCCCACCCTGTTGCTCGGTCTCCCTCCGCTCACGGATGAATCCTGGGAGCAGCTTCGCCTCCTGCTTCCTCCTCACAAGCCTCCCACCGGCCGACCGGCAATCGATCATCGCCTGATCGTTGAAGGGATGCTCTGGATAGCACGCTCCGGCTCCTCGTGGCGCGAGCTACCCGGGCGGTATGGGCCCTGGACTACGGTAGCCAGTCGCTATCAACGCTGGTGGAAAGAGGGGTTGTGGATGCGCATCGTACAGACCTTGTTGGCTCCGGATAATCCTCCTTCTCCGGCTTCATCCCCGTAACTGTCACTGTAGTATTAGAAACTGTACGAGAAGGGGTGATGTCCTCAAGAGCCCTCCAGGAGATACCCTACCCGAAATGAGTGTCTCAAACACAGTTCGGAGGGCATCCCTGGTATGGCATCTCAAGTGGACCCGGTGGACCCGGTCTATCCCAGCGATCTCAGCGATGCGGAGTGGGCGATTCTGTCTCCACTGCTCCCGCCTGCACGACCCGGCGGACGACCGCGTGCACGCTGTTATCCGCTCGTTGCGCCCGTGACGCCAACCCCTCACGCGCCAGCGCGGCGGCAAGCGCGTCGATATGCTCCGGCTCATCCGGCCCGCAGTACCACGTTTCGACGCCGTAGCGCCGGGTCAGGTCCAGCAGCACGGGCAGCAGCGTCTCCTCCAGCCCGGCGCGCCGCTGATAGAACTCGTCCACCTGCCAGACGCCGCCATCGCCATCCAGCGCGAAGATGGCCGCCGCCGAGGGATTGGTGTAGCCACAGTCCACGCCGCCAATGACCCACTGCCAGCGGTCGCGCTGCGGCGGCTCGGCCAGATGCCCGTTCGCGCTGGCGTCCAGCGTATAGACCAGCCCCTCGAAGGCGACGAATTGGCCTTCGATCTCCTGTTTCGCGAACGCGCCGCTATAGCCCAGCTCGCTGATATAGTCTGGCGGCAGGTTGTGCGCATTGGTCCAGGTGGAGGCGCGAAAGAGCGCGTGGCCGGGCCGCTGAGCTAAGTAGGTAGCCAGAACCGCATGGACCAGATCCTGCAGCGAAGGCCTGTAGAGGAGGGACAGGCGATGCAGTTGCAGATGAGTGCGACAGAGTGGGACGACTTGGAGCGGGCGCAGCGCAACGAACGGCGCGTGCGCCACTGGCGGCGCTACCAAGCCATCCGCTTAGTGGCGCAGGGACAGACGCCGGACGAGGTCGCCGCCGTGCTGGGGTGCCGGCGATCAAGTGTGTACAACTGGCTCGCGGCATGGAAGAGCCGGGGGAGTCAGGGACTGGCTGAACCGCGCCACGGCGGACGGCAGCGGCGGGTAGATGGCTCAGGGATCGTCCAGCTCGAGAGGCTTCTGGCCATCGATCCGCACGAGTTGGGCGAACAGGCGACGAATTGGACGGTTCCCCTGCTCCTGACCCATCTGAGTCGCAGGGGGTATGCAGTGAGTGAGCATACGCTGCGGCGGACGCTGCATCGGTTGGGATGGCGCTGGAAACGGCCCCGCTACGAACTGGGGCGGCCCGATCCCGCCTATGAGGTAAAAAAAACGCGGTTGTGGCGCAAATGAGCCAAGTGCTCGCCGAGGGAGGCGAGGTGTGGATGGCCGATGAGACCATGTTACGCGAGTTTCCGCCCCTGCGCGCCTGTTGGACCCGACGCGGCGAACAGGCGAAGGTGGTGGTCAGCGGGCGCAATCCCCATCGTCTGCTGCTGGGCGCGCTCAACATCGTGAGTGGCCAGCTGGTGCGGCTCATCCGCGCACACGGGCGGACAGCCGACGTCCAAGCGTTTATTGAGCAGCTGGGCACAGTGCGTCCCCACATTCCCAAACTGGTGGTGTGGGACAATGCGCCCCCGCATCACCCCAAGGTGGTGCGCCACGCCGCTGAGGCGGCGCACATCCGGCTCGCGTTCTTGCCGTTTCGTGCCCCCGAACTCATGCCGTGTGAAGATCTCTGGCGCCAACTCAAGGCGGTGGTCGCCGCCAACCGGGCGTATGCTGATATCACGGAGTTAGCCGAGCGGGCCCTGGCGTGGTTGGACGCTATCCCTCCGGCTGATCGGTTACGGCGAGCAGGCGTCACCTCGTCCAAGTTCAATTGGTTACCGACTTAGCTCGAAGTCGCGGGCGAAACCGTCGCGCCCCTTCGGCGTACCAGTCGCCCAACCCGACGTCGCGTAGCCACGCTGGCGCAGCCGCCCCTTCAGCACCTGCCAGGCATAGTAGCCACAGAGCGGCGCTTCGTCCAGCCAGAACCAGGCGAGATTAAGGCCGCGCAGCCCGTCCGGCGCATCCAGCGAACGGAAGAGGATCTCGCTGCCGTTGCGCAGGATCAGGTGACCCTCGGTCTTGTTGTAGCTGGCAATCAGGGAGGCTGGCAGCAGCGCAAAGAACGTGCGGGCCGTGGCGTCACGCAGCATCGGATAGGTTGGCGCGCCGATGACGCCGAGCGAGCCGGGATGCTCAATGGCGCGCAAAAGCTGCTCGGCCCGTTCGGCGCGCTCCTCCTGCGCGAGTGTCTCTAGCCGGGCACGCAGCCAACGGCGGATGGTCGTCTCGCTGACGGCGAGCGTCACCGCGATCTCCGCGATCCGCATCCCCTGGCAGTAGAGCGTGAACGCCCGCTCCTCGCGGCTATGTTCCAGTTCGTCCAGATCGTTACCTGACGTGTTATTCATATCGGTCCCCATAATTTCTGCCTCCCCGCTCTTCCGAAGGGGTTGAGCGCCCCGCCCCTGCGCTCCGGTGCCCAAAGGCCCCACATTGACCGCTTCCGCCTCCACCCCGCAACACCAGGAAAAACACAACAGCGCCCCAGCCTCCCCATGTCAGGAAGCCAGGGCGCCGTCCTCCGGCTTACCCCATTTCAACCATTCAGATCAAAGTAACCAGCCTACAGTTGCGTGCGAATGTCGCCGTCAATTGATTGCGGCCCCTCGCCCTTCCAGGTCAGCCAGATTTGGCCGCTCTCTGGCGCGGTCTCGTTGATGCGCGTCTGGTGTCCGGCCAGCCAGAGGATGAGGCGCAACGCCCGTCCGCGCAGACGCATGCGCAGGCTGCCATAACGCAGTTCGCCCTCGTGACTCTCGCCATGCTGCCCCTTCTCGATATCCCCCATGATTCCCTGCCCCATGACCCGTGACCAGACATCCACACCATATGAATCGCCCGCATGCTGTGCACGCTGTGCGTTCGTCAGCCATCCTTGCCGAGCAATTCGCACCCCAAACTATAGAACAAATATTCTAATTCCACAAGGGCGGAAGACCGCTTTTTGGCTGCGCGGCTGAAGGTGGTGGGAGACTCTGGCCAGCAATGGCGGCAGGTGTGGGAGCGGGAACACGTTCACGCGCCGACGATACCAGACGTGAGTGTCATGTTGACGCCAAGAAACGTGCCGATACGGGCGGCCTCCCTCGCAAGCTGCTTGTGCTGCCGGGCGCTCAGCTGGACGAATGATTCTACGCGCAGCTCGTTCGCCTTCCCCTGCTTGCGACGCTCCCATATCCCGGCGACGGCGCCGTCTATCAGCAGCACAGGAAGTCCCGTCGCACTCTCGAAACGCCCGCGCCCATAGGTGTTCACACGTGGTCGCGCCACCTCAGGCACGATGCGCTCGCGGGGGCCGCAGCCGAGCAGGTAGCAATCGTATTGCGGGAGCAGCCAGAGCGAGGACTCGTCGGCCTCTTGCAGGTCGTCATGTCCGTCACCGGCCAGCAGCCAGGCGGCAAGTGACTCCATCAGTCCGCGCGCCTGCTCAGGCTTGAGCCGGAACCAGTGGGCGATGTCCTGGTGAGTGGCGGGGCCATAGGTCACGATATAGCGGCGGCATAGCTCGATCAGCGCATCCTTGGGATCGTGCGCCTCCCAGTGTCCGATCCACTGGTCCGCCCGGACGAAGCTCACCTGGCTCCCCGTGCCTGGGCCGAAACAGAGCTTCCCAGCCAGCGCGGCGGGAGCAAGCAGCTCGCCCCAGGCGGAGAGCAGCCGCTCGCGCGCCCACTCGCCCACCTGGCTGGTCACCGCGTCGGCAAGCTCCTTGCGGGTGAGACAGCGGCCATCGAGCGCAGCGCCAATGGCATCGAGCAGATCGTCCGCCTGCGATGGCTCCAGGCCCGTGCGCTGATACCACGGCGGCCCGCTGAGCGCCTCGGCAGCTTGCAGCGCCGCCATCCAGAGCGGCAGCTCATCCGCGGGGAGCAGGTGCAGCGTTCCGCGCGGGCCGTGGGTCTTGACCAGCGCGTGCTGCTCCCAGAGCGCCGCCCGCACGTCCTGCCGCGTGATATCGGCCACGCGCGCGCTGATGGCAAGCTCGGCGGCGGAGAGAATCTGCGCCTGGATGCCGCCGACCGCGCGCACCGTCTCGACCAACTGGACGGCTGGCGCGGGCGCGAGTAGGCGCTGGCGAGCAAGCCGCCGTCGGCACGCCGATTCCCACGTGAACGATATCATGCTCATGACATCTCCTCATCCGCCCGCTCATAGAGCGCGACCGTCGCCTGGGCGGCGTCGAGGATGGCGAGGCGCAGTGCGTCTGGCTTGATCACCTCGACCTGCGGCCCATAGCTCAGGATGAACTCGCGGGCGCTATGGTCATCCTCGAAGAGCACCACCACCCGCGCCCAGCCATCGGCGCCGGGCGGCTCCTCGCGCTCGACCCGCGTATAGCGGCCACCGGAGCGCACCGCGCCCAACGCGCCAGCCGCCACGCGCAACGTCGCGGGAAAGCGGGGGATGCGCTCGCTAAAACGTGCCGACGACTCCGCCCAGTGGGCCACCAGATCGAAGCCCGGCGGGCGCTCGAAGAGATCGTCCAGCAGTTCGGCGCTGCGCACGCGCGAGACGCGGTAGGTGCGCGGCTGGCCCTCTATCGCGACGATCATATACCAGACGCTGCCCTTCGCCACCAGCCCCAGCGGATCGCCCAGCCGCTCGCCCGCGTCCTCTCCCTCATAGCCGTAGGTGAAGCGCAGGCGACGTTGCTGCCAGACGGCCTGCTGGATGATCGGCAGCAGTGGCACGGCGTCGTCGCGCTGGCCCCAGCCAGCCACGTCGATGTGGATGCGCTGGCGGATATCCTCAGCGTTCTGGCGCGAGATCGCGGGCAGCGCCGCCAGCAGCTTGATGAGCGCCGCGTCCGACGCCTGCTCCATCCCCAGATCGGCCATCAGCCGCGAGGGGCGAGTCAGAAAGAGCGCCTGAATCTCGGCGGCGTTCATGCCGGTCAGGTTGGTGCGATACTCCTCCAGCAGCCGCCAGCCCCCACCGGTGCCGCGCTCCGCCGTGACGGGGATACCTGCGATGCCAAGCGCCACCATGTCGCGGTGGATGGTGCGCTCCGAGACCTCCAGCCGCCGCGCCAGCTCGCCCGCCGTCATCTGGCGATGCACCTGGAGCAGCAGCAGAATCGAGAGTAAGCGATCCGCGCGCATAGTCCAGCCCGCCCTATCCGTCTCAGCCCAACTCCACCCAACTCCACCCAACTCCACCCAACTCCACCCAACTCCACCCAACTCCACCCAACTGTGCTCAACTCTGCCTATCTCCGACCGTGGCTTTGCGCCGGAAATGGGGCGTACGTCTGCACTATGCCATATCGCGCGCAATCGTGCAGAGTTTCACAGGGCATCAGGCACGCGAAGAGGAAGTGACGCGGGCCACGGACCTCACTCGCGCATGGATGCTATGCAACAGCGGCGCATGTGGACGTGGATGTGGACGTTTCGGAAACGCGGGATGGGTACACTCTTTTCCAGAGCGTGACAGTCTCGCTCAGGCCGCTCGAATGACAGAAATGGACGAAGGAGCATGCGCGGAACCACGCAGGCTGACATGACCACGACGCTCAGGATGAGCAGCGTCAGTGCAACGCGCATCCGTATGTATGGCACTATCAGTCGCCTGAACCTTCCAGGAGGGATTGGCCAGGTGTGCGGGGAGGTGATGCTATGACGGACGAGCAAGCGTTTCAGGACGCATTGGATGAAAACTATTGTTGGGGCTGCGGGCCGCTCAATCCGCACGGCCTACAGATCAAGAGTTACTGGTCCGACGATGGCGATGAGGCGATCTGCACGTGGCAGCCACAGCCCTATCACACATCCGGCGCGCAGCACATCCTCAACGGTGGGATCATCGCCGTGCTTATGGACTGCCAGTGTGTCTGTACCGCCGTGGCAGCCGCATACCGCGCGGAAGGGCGCGCGATGACATCGAAGCCATCCTTGTTCTATGCGACCGCCTCCCTACAGGTTACCTATCTGCGCCCCACGCCAGTCGCCGAGCTGGTGGTGGTCCGGGCGCGGATCACCAGTATGACGGAGCGGAAGACGCTGCTCACCTGTTCTCTCTATTCCGGTGGCGAGGAGTGCGCCCGCGGCGAATTGGTGGCGGTCCGGGTGCCCGCCACGTGGTACGCGGCGCCAACGTAAACTGGCACGCTGCGGCGAACGCGCATACCCAGCGCCACCAAAACAACCGGCCAACCATCATTTTGTCAGTTGCACATGAAAACAAGACGCCAATAGGGCGCATACCAGAAGAATGGAGGAGTGAGATGCCAGGTTCTTTCCGGGCGTTTGTCGTCAATCAAACTGCTGAGCGGTTTCAGATGGGCATCCAAAGGCTGGACCAGCGTGATTTACCGCAGGGAGACGTGCTGATCCGGGTGGCATATGCGGCGATGAACTACAAGGATGCCCTCGTCTGCATCCCCAATGGCAATGTGGCCCGAACCTACCCCCTGATACCCGGCCTTGAGCTGACCGGAACGGTGGTTGAGTCAACGGACCCGCGATTCCAGCCGGGCGATGCGGTGGTGGCCTCTGACGGTGGCCAGACTCAGGGGGTTTCGCGCCATGGCGGCTACAGCGAGTATGCCCGTGTGCCAGGCGATTTTATCTTTCCCCTGCCTGCCAATGTAGACCACAAGCAGGCTCTTGTGCTCTCAGCCGGACTGACTGTAGCGATGGCGCTGCGCCAACTGGAGAAGAATGGCCTGACTCCCCAGAAGGGTCCGGTGCTGGTCACTGGCGCCACGGGAGGAGTGGGAAGCCTGGCCGTCCACCTGCTGTCAAGGCGAGGCTATACGATGGCCGCCAGCACAGGCAAGTCCGACGCCGAGGATTATCTCAGACGACTTGGGGCCAGCGAGATCCTGAGCCGCGCGGAGACCGAGGCCGAGAGCGCGCGACCACTGGAAGCAGAGCGGTGGGCCGGGAGCATCGACACGGTAGGGGGCGCAACCCTGGCTTATCTGATGCGGACGACGAAAAAAGGTGGGGGGATCGCGGCCATCGGGGTCGCCGGTGGGGCCGCGTTTCGGGCGACCGTGTATCCCCTCATTCTGCGGGGCATCATTGTCCTGGGCATTGATATGCCATCGACATCACGTGAGGTGCGCCAAGAACTGTGGGACGAGGTCATCGAGGAAGCAAGCCTCCCCGGCCTGGGAGACGTAATGCTCACTGAAGTCACGCTAGAGGACATCCCCAGCGTGACCCAGGCGATGTTAAGTGGGAAGACGCGCGGGCGCATCCTGGTCAGGCCGAATGAACTGTGAGCTTGCTCCGCAACCACCACTGCCCGCCGAGCGCCGCACGCCGGATACGTATCCGGCGTGCCTCTTCGCCCGCCCAATACTTCTCAAGCCTAATAGATGAAGCTGACGCCAGAGCGGACGTAGACGTAGCGGAAGTCCACCTTGCCAAAGCCGCCGCCGTCCCAGTAGAAGTTCATCTCCGAGATGATGAACCAGCCGCCGCCGAGCACCGCCTCGACGTGTCCGGCATGCCCGGTGCCGCCCGCGCCTTCAACACCCGGCTGGAAGATCACCGTCGCGCCGACGGCGGGCTGGCTGCCAACCGAGAGGCCGTACTTCGGCGCGTTGGCTGGCCAGGTGTGGGAGACGCCAAGCTTCATCAGCGGCTCGCTCTGGTGGCGATACCAAGCGTACCACGTGCAGACGCCGTAGGCGCTGGCGTAGGGATCGCCCGCGAAGTCCCTGAGGCTGTAGGTGGGGTGGCCCGGCACAGGCGACCAGGGATTGTAGCCGCCGCTGGGCGCGGAGCTACCGGTCGTGCCCTGCGGGAAGGTGGTCGTGTGGACGCTGGTCGTTGCCGTGGTGGTCGTCTTGCGCTTCATCACAGGCTTGAGAACATTCGCTGTTCGGACATGCTGATGGGTGGTCTGGTCGAAGGCCAGTAGATCGCTGGCAACAGGCCATTCGCCCGTGGGATTCGGCGCCCAGGAGCCATCATCGGAGAGCAGGCGCATCGAGGCATCGACATGCCAGCGGGTGGTGCAATGGGTCAGCATCTGCCCGGCGACGTTGTATGCTCGATCGTCGGCGAGATCGTAGTCCCAGACGACTTGGCCCATGCCCGTGCTGGCCGCCAGCCCCGGCAGCACCACCTTCACCACTGGAGCAGAGGCGCTCCAGCTCCGGCAGAACCACTGCCCATCGAAGTTGACCCAGGTGTAGCCTGGCGCGGCGTGCGCCTGTGGCGTGGCATTGGCGGCGCCTGCGCCGAGCGCTATCCCGCCCAGTAGAACGAGCGAGAGCAGTTGCCCGCGCGACATCCGTCGAATCTGTGCTGCTAACAAGAGCCGTACCTCCCTTTAGAGGGAAGTCACGGGCGCAAGCATGCCCGCGTCTCCCCTCCCCGGCAGCGAAGGCGCGCTCCTGCGCCCTGCCATCCGCTCCACACCGCGCCGACAATCCTGCGGCGATCCACCACCCACTCCACATCGCTGACCCCTGGGTTAACCGAGAACGGCCGACCCTGCCAGCGCCCTGTGGCGACTCTTCACCATTTGCTCTCCTCTCGCCCACCGAGAGCTAGAACAAATGTGCTTTCTGAGATCCAACAGCACTATACCTGGGTTTGCGACAACTGGCCAGCGCTATCATGCCCGCCTGGTACCAATGGGCTACGCTGCCCGCTGCCGCGATGCGCCCGACCTGTGTAGTGCCAATGCAGTATTTCCTGTGTGACAGGAAGTAATGCATTGCATTCACAGTGGATGATACCATACCAGCCACATCCGTGCAAACGAGTACTATTTGGCGGCCCCATGCAAACGGACATGCGAAAGGGCCTGCCGGATGTACACGACAAGCCCTTGAGTCTATGAGTGATCTCATAAATGGTTGACACGCTTCATATGGATGCAGCGTGCCGTTGACGATAAGTTGACGGTATGTGGCTTGCCATTAAGGGTACAATGGTAGCTGACGGGCAATTCTTGGGTTCGCGTGTACATGTACACCCGTTGCATACGTCCTCCTATCACAAGACCAGGAGATTAGCGATGGCCGAACCGCTGCTCACAATTACCTCGATCAACGATGGCGTGGAGCTCGTGCTCACCGACACCTCCGTCAGCATGAAGCTCTCCGACACGATCCTGCAGCAAGCCCAACACGAGATGCAGCAGGACTTGCAGAATGACCGCGACGTGCAGAAGGGCGGCCTGGTGGCGCGCTTCGCACATTTCGTCACCAGTGCGGTAGAGGGTCTCCTGCACCATACCATCGAATATTCCATCCACGACATCGCCTCGGTAGCCTATCAGGATGGCGGTCTGGTCTTCACCTATAGCAAGAAGCATGCGCTCTCTTTCGAGACCGTCAATATAGACGGAACATCGGCGCTCAAGTCGTTTGCCGAGGCCGACGCCCGCGCGTTTGTGCAGCGCTTTGCCGACGTGAAGGCACGCCAGCGTTGACCGACTCACAGGTGGGCCAGTAGCCCCCAGATCGCCAACTCCAGAAGAGGGGATAGGTCGTGCGCTACGAGTCAATTACCTGGGTGTCATTCCTGCTGACGGCATCCTGATCTTGCGTATACACGCTTTATGAGATGGCTTGCATTGTCCCACCTATGCGAAAAGGCTCACCGGGGAGGCGCTTTCGCCCGGCAAGCCTTTGTGCGTCTGCGTCGAGTGGTTTAGCCTGGATATTGCGTCCAGTTGCCGTTCTGGTAGTGGTAGAGGGCAGAGCGGCCTCCGGCTGTGCCGATGGCCCAGCCTTCGTCATCGGCCACCAAACTGAAGGTACTCGGAAAGATTGTCGAAGGCGCTACCACCGCTTCCCATGAGCCATTGAGGTAGCGAGCGACCGCGCCATTGTGTCCGGAGTCGTCAATATCAAATAGCCACGCCCCGCCAGATGGCGAAATCACCGCTGCATAGCTGCTACTGGACGGTCCGGTGAAACTGGCGGGAATCGCCACCTTTGTCCAGGTGGAACCGTCGAAGTGATAGAGCGGAGTGCTGTTGGCGTTGATGCCGGTCAGCCAGCCATTCTCCGATGTGTCCATGGTGATATGGTATTCCTGGACGCCGGGCAGCGTATAGGCCACCTGGAAGGAGTCGCCTGTATAGCGCAGAATCTCGGTGCTATTACTGCTAGCGACACGATACAGCAACCAGCATTCGCCCGACTCGGTCACAGAGAAATCGAGCTGTGTCTCATCGCTAATCTCCCGCAAGGCCGGTGGCAGTGGGACGACAGACCATGCGCCCCCGGTATAGCGCAGCATCCCAAATACGCCACTCTGCTTATCGGCGGACTGGATGAAGGCTTTCGCCCAGCCATCGGTTCGCGAGACCATTTGTACTTTAGAGATTCCGCCAACACCGGGTACTGCGACGGCCACCCACTGCCCGTTGGTATAGTGCAGCATGCCACCATCGCCGGTCATCCAGCCATCGGTTGGCGAATCCATCGAGAGGCTATCGGCGCTCAATAACAATTGCAACTGGGGTAGGGTACCCGGCCAGATTGCCCATTGCCCATCGTGGTAGCGCAACAGGAGAACATGCTGGGGGTCGCCAGCCACCCCTGCCGCCCAGCCGTCGGTTGGTGAAGTCATCGAGAGAGCTAGCAGCGCGGTTCCCGCTGGCAGATGCAGCGGCGCGAGTGGCTGGTGGGCAATCGCCGTTGCGGTTGGCGCGCTGTTCCGTGCGGGGCCATGCGATGTCTGGGAAAAGAGGGCGAAGAGCGTGGCCGCCAGCCCCACCAACAGCAGCGCGGCCGCCACCGCCGCGATACCGGTGAGCCGACCGGGACGGTGCTGCGGGCGGTTGGGCGGCTCAGCGAGCGGGGGCGTTGGCGCGAAGCCAGTGGACGGCTGTGTCGACGGATCCTGCGTATCGATACTATTCACGATGTTCTCCATAGTGAGAAAAGGTGGCGTGCCCGGTGACAGCTCGCCAAAATGGCGTTGCAGAGCGCCATCCACGATAGCATGGGCGGCGTACTCACGCGCGCACCACGCGCAGGTTTTCAGGTGGGCGCGGGCGCGGATAGCTTCTTCGGCACTGAGATCGGATGAATCAAGCAGTGGGAGGAGTGGCGCGATGGCCGCGCAGTCCGGGCCTGGGAGAACAGTTTGTGGCTCTATGGTAGTCATCGCGGATCCTCCCCCTGCGTGCGGTTCTGGTCGAAATAAGAGATGCGCAGCCGCTGCTTGGCGCGGGTCAGTCGCTTCTTCGCCGCCGCGACCGAGATATCCAGAATTGCGGCGATTTCAGTGGAGGTCAGCCCCCACACGGCATGCAGCAGCACGCAGGCGGTGTCTTCAATTGAAAGTTGTTGCAGCGCATCACGCAGAGCCTCTCGCTCAACGATCTGGTCATCGAACGGCTTTGGCTCGCCGTCCCAGGGGAGCAGCGTCTCCATCGACGGCTCAAGCGGTTGCCAGTTGATGATTTTTCTGCGCCGATACGCTGAGACCGCTCGACGATAGGCCACATGGAAGAGCCAGCGCCGTATTCCATCTTCATTGTCGGCGGCGCTTGTGAATGGCGGTGAACCCTGACGAGCAAGCTTCCACGCATCCACGAACACATCCTGAACGATGTCGCGCGCCTGCTCCTCGTCCCGTACTAACCCACGCACGAAGCCAACCAGTGGCCATTGCAGCGTATTCAGCGCCTGGGCAAAGGCATCCGTGGGATGCGGATCAGAGGCGACGACATCATGCAGGTGGGACTCCTGTGAATGACGCACGCTTCGCTGTATAACCGGTTACACCCCGCTATCGCGCGGGCAGAACAGATGTGGACACATCATGCTCCGGTTCATGGTGGATACACTGCCCAGATCACCTGGCTCATGGCCTAGTAGCTTATCCAAAACACGCTGAGGGCTTGCTGGTGAGTAGGACACCCCACAGCAAGCCCCTGGAAATATTCGATTGGAGGTCGGCGACGGACACCGTTCGGTTCAAACGCTGCTACGGCGCGCAGACGTATTTGTCCGTCGTATCACTGGCGGGAATCTGGCTCAGCAGCGGCGGTTTGGTACAGTTGCTGCCGTTCCACTTTACTGCGGCGCTATCGAAGATTGTCGGCTGCATCGTCGAGATGTGCGCTGATGTGCTGGCGTCGTAATTCAGCCCGAAGGCGAAGGTGTACGTGCCCGGCGCGGTTGGAGGCGTCATCCTGATAGCAATGAAGAGCATCTGGCCGGGGCCGAGGCTCACTGGCAACGGCGGCGCGTTTCCAATATTGCTACTGTCCTGAATCGCCGTTACCTGTGCCCCCGATGTCGCGTTCGCGGCGAAGTCCACCCGGAGCCATTCATCAGCGGCAAGTCCACCGCCGCAGCCACCACCAGCCACACCGTTTGGCCGCTGATAATACTGGTCACAGAACATGTAGGTGTTAAGCGGCCCGCTATAGGCCGTGAACGCCGCGATACGGACGGTCAGGCTTCGAATCACATGGCTGGTGGTGTTCGAGGTGTTGCAGACCGTCAGGTCGTACCAGGGCTGTGGGTTGACCGGTGGATTCGGCGGATTGGGCAAGTTATTCGGCAGTTGATAGGGCTTCGCCTGATCGAGATTGGCCGGTAGCTCATTGGCGGGATACGCATTCGCGAAACCCACCTGACTCACCTTCAGGTCGCCAATCTGCACGTAGCTGGTCTGGCCAGAGGTGTCTGTGCTACATGGGTGCCCAGAGTTCACAACACCGGTTGTGGTGTTCTGCGTCGGCTCAGGCGTCGCCGTTGGTTGTATGGTCGCTGTCGGTAGTATCGGTCGCGGTGGGCGTGCTGCTCTGCGCCGGGCCGCTGGATGGCCGCCCGAAGACAGCGAAGAGTGTCGCCGCCAGGCCAATCAGCAACACCACCGCAATGGTCGCCAGCACCGGGCGCTTGCGCGTGTTCGGTGTATGCTGCGGTGGCCGTCGGTCTGATCGCGGCAGGTTGGACATTTCGTAGGTTGTCTCATCCCAGTCATTGAACATAGAGTTATCTCTCTGACCTCCCCATGATGCCTGGGACTGATGATGATTCATCCGCGCGGGGGATGTCGATGGAACGCGCGTGACGGCGATCTGCACGAGATCATCGGCGGCGGCCGCGGTCCGCGCGAAATGGCCCATGTAGGTGTAAGCGCGGCATCCAGCCGGTCGTAGGCCGCCAGTTGCGCCTGGCAGTAGCCGCAGGTGGCGAGATGGGCGCGCAGAGACGCTCTTCGGCGCGAGTGAGCGTTCCCTGCCGGAATTGCGGCAATAGCTCGGCATACCTGGCGCATTCAGGGCCGGACGGATGCCGCATGTTGAACGTGTTCATGGCCGTCCTCCCGGGTTGGAGGCGTTTTGCGCCAGATAGGCAGAGAGCAGGCGGCGCTTCGCCCGGCCGATGCGCTTGCCCATCGCCGTCGCGGACGAGCCGATGATTGCGGCGGCTTCCTGGGCGGTGAATCCCTGGACGACCATCAGCAGCAGGCAGGCGCTATCTTCCGGGTTGAGTGTGGCCAGCGCGCGTTGCATCGCCTCGCTCTCGGCCACCAGCTCCTCGAACGAGTAAGATGTCCGTCCTCGGGAGTCGCTCGAAGTCCAGCAGTTCATGGAGCGACTCCCAGCGAATCAGCCGCCTGCGCCGCAGGCTATCGACCGCGCGCCGATAGGCGACACGATAGAGCCAGCGCCGTATTTCCGCCTCATCGCCGTTGGCCAGCAGCGGCGGAGCGCCCTGTAGCGCCGCACTCCACGCCGCGATGAACGTGTCTTGCAGCAGGTCGCGCGCAAGCTCCGGATCATGCACGAGGCCGCAGAGAAACACATGCAGCGGCTGGGTGTAGCGCCGAGCCAGCGCGGTGAATGCATCGAGCGAGAGATTGCTCACAAGCTCCACAGAGACCACTTTCTGCCGAGACGACGAGAAGCGCCTGCCTTCTCTCTCAGTATTTCTATCGAATGAGGCGGCTGCTTTTTGACAGGTCCCCTTGAAACAGGCCGAGAACGATGCGCGCGTGGCGCGATACAATCCCAGTGCGTAGGTAGAACGGCTGAGCGCGGCGAGAAGCAGCAGGCCAGAGACAGGACGAGGAGGGTCCCCGAGATGGTCCAGGGGGTCAATCGTGGCGAATATGCGGTGCTGTGGGACGTTGACGGCGTCCTGATCGATAGCGGCGAGCAGCATCGCCGCGCCTGGGAGCAACTGGCGCGCGAAGAACACCTGCCCTATAGCGACGCCGCCTTCTGGGCCACCTTCGGCATGCGCAACAGCGATATCTTCCCGCGCATGTTCGGCGTCTCCGGTCCGCCGGAGCGCGTCGCCGCCCTGGGCGACCGCAAAGAGGCCATCTATCGCGACTTATAGAAGCTCCGGCGCGAAAACCCCTGGCTTCAGCCATGGGGATGAAACGCCGTATGGCCTCTTTGTACCAGAAGCCTTTCTGTTTTACAGGTACTGTATGAGAAGGTAAGGAGATGAACCAGCAACGCGCCTATCGCTATCGCTGCTACCCGACACCCACGCAAGCCGCTGTGCTGGCGCGGACGTTTGGCTGTGCGCGTTTCGTCTACAACTGGGCCTTACGCTTGCGCACGGACGCCTACTACGAACGCCAGGAACGAGTTAGCTATGTCGATTTGTCGGCGGCGCTCACCAACTTGAAGCAGCAAGGCGAAACGGCGTGGCTGAATGAAGTGTCCAGTGTGCCGACGCAGCAGGCATTGCGGCATCTGGAAACCGCCTTGCGCAACTTCTTCGCGGGGCGCGCTCGCTATCCTGCCTTCCGCAAGAAGCACCGGGTGCAATCCGCCACCTACGCCAGTAGCGCCTTCCGTTGGGACGCCGCGCACCGCACGCTGACGCTGGCCAAGATGGAGACTTCCTTGCACATTCACTGGTCGCGTCCCTTGCCCGATGGGGTGACGCCAACCACCCTCACCCTCAGCCGCGATACCGCAGGACGCTACTTTGTCAGCATCCTGCTGGAAGAGGAGATTGCGCCGCTGCCAGTCGCTTCCAAACAGGTCGGGATTGATCTCGGCTTGCACGATGTGGTGGCGCTGGATACTGGCGAGAAGGTGGGCAACCCACGCTTCTTTGCCCAAGATGAAAAGAAGCTGGCGCAGGCGCACCGGCGTCTGGCAAAAAAGCAACGCGGCTCCAAGAATCGGGACAAAGCCCGCCGCAAGGTGGCGCGTATTCATGCCCGCATTGCTGATCGTCGCCGTGATTTCACCCACAAGCTCTCGACTCGCATCATTCGTGAGAACCAAACGATCTGCATCGAAAGTTTGAGGGTGAAGGCGCTGGGGAAGCATCCGACGCTGGCCAAGGCAATTCACGATGTCGGCTGGAGTGAGTTCGTGCGCCAATTGGAGTACAAAGCCGCCTGGTACGGGCGGACCCTGGTCACGATTGACCGCTGGTATCCTAGCAGTAAGCGGTGTCACGCCTGCGGACATGTGCTTGACTCCTTGACGCTGGATATACGTCAGTGGACATGCCCCGCGTGTGGGGTAGCCCATGACCGTGACGTGAACGCCGCACAGAACATGTTGGCCGTGGGGCTCACGGTGGCAGCCTCTGGAGAGACGGTAAGACCGACAAAGGCTTCGGTTCCTCCAGCCCGCGTTGGCGCGTCTCAGTGAAGGAGGAATCTCCCGCTTTTAAGCAGGAGAGTGTCAATAGCGCAGGATGCCGTGGCGCTTCCCGGCGCGAAAGAGCTGCTGGCGGCGCTGCACACGGCGGGCTACCGACAGGCGCTCGGCTCGTCGGCGCCGCCCGCCAACCTGGAGGCGATCATCCAGTTGCTTGGTATCGCGCCCTTCCTCGATGCGGTGGTCTCGGGCGAGCAGGTAGCCCATGGCAAGCCTGCGCCGGACATCTTTCTCGCCGGGGCAGAGCGCCTGGGGATCGTGCCCGCGCACTGCCTCGTCATCGAAGATGCACCCGCCGGGGTCGCCGCCGCCCACGCGGGCGGGATGCGCTGCCTGGCGGTGCGCCGCGCGGGCCAGCCCGATGCGCCGGGTCTCGACGCCGCCGACGCGCTGGTGGACTCACTGGAGCACGCCAGCGTCGCGCTGGTGGACCGGCTGCTGGGCATCGCTTCGGATCGCTAGCCCCTGTCCTACCGTCGCCAACATTACGAGATTCGCTAAACCCGTGGTTCTGTAACGCTCGTCGTAGCGGTTGCGGAACGAAGCCGGGCTATGCTGAGGGTGACAAAGAAAAGAGGAAAACAAGAACATTGAGTTGAGCGAGGAGGTTTCCCGATGCAAACGCTGATTGCCACCCCACCTGAAACGGCTCAGCCAGTCACACCCGCCGCCGTCCCTGTAGCGGCGCAGACCATCGTCGCGTTACCCACTCGCGCGGCCAGAGTACATATCGTCATCGCGCGCATCCTGCTGGGCGGCGTCACGCTGCAAATCTTCTTCGCCGGGCTGGGCGTCTTCGGCGTTTCGAGCTTCCTGCCGCATATGATTCTGGGTCCGCTGGTCATCCTTGGCTCACTGGCGCTGCCGCTGGTCGCCTGGCGCGGACACCTGGGCGCAGCGCTCCAGCGCCGTTCGTGGCTGGTCTTCGGCCTGATGATTCTCCAGGGGCTGCTGATCGACGCTGGCCGCTTCATCCCATTCGTTGCGGCGTTCCATCCGGTGAACGCGATGCTGCTGGTTCTGTTCGTCGCCAACATGGCGCGCATCACGCGCGACCGCTAGTCAGCGCGCGAACCTCTCCCGGCCTTCGGGCACCCTCCCCTCGAAGGGGAGGGCCTGGGTGGCCATTCTGCCGGATAGCAGCGGTCATATACTCCCCCTCTCCTCCCAGGAGAGGGGTTGGGGGTGAGGTCCCACCACTTATGCCAGCAGCGTCCATGCCAGCGCCAGCGGCTCCTGCCGCACCTGCATGCCGGGAATCTGCGCCAGCAACGCGATGACCCACTGCGCCCCCGCTGACCCCAGGCCCAACGCAAATAGCGCCGCCTCATCAAGCAACGCGCCCGCGCAGAGCGACTGCCATGCGTCGGCGAGCGCCTCGGCGGGAATCGCGATCTCGCGCGCCATCTGGCCATCGCGGGCCGGGGAATACCAGACGACCACCTCACGCGCGCTGGCGTAGAGCACGTCGAAACCACCAGCGCCCACTGGCGGCGCGCACGGTTCCGCCAGCGTCCGCAGGTAGCGCAGGATGCTCTCGAATTCGGGCGTGATCGAAACCGCTGGCGACTCATCCATCATCAGCGCTCATTCCCCGCGCGCACGCAGCTAACGGAAAAGCTCCGAGACCGAGCGCCCTTCGTGAATGCGCGCAATAGCTCCGGCAAATAGCTGCGCAACGGAGCACTGCGCAATCTGGGGAATGCGCTTCTCTGGCAGTAATGGGACGGTATCGGTTATCACGAGCTTCTTGATGTCGGAATGCTGGATATTCTGGATGGCTGGCCCAGAGAGAATGCCGTGCACCGCCGCCGCGTAGATATCGCGCGCGCCGCTCTCGCGCACCACCTGCGCCGCCTGTATCATCGAGCCTGCCGTGCCGATCTCGTCGTCCACGATGATGGCGTTCTGGCCCTCCACGCTGCCAATCAGGCCCAGGCTCTCCACTCCACCCGCGTTATTGGTGCGGCGTTTCTCGATGATGGCCAGCGGCGCATTCAAGTCCTCGGCAAAGTTGCGCGCCTTCTTGGCGAAGCCGGTGTCGGTGGCGACGACAGTAAAATCGCTGAGCTTCAACGAGCGAACGTAGTTGACGAGAATGGATTCCGCGGTCAGCTCATCCACCGGGATGTTGAAGAAGCCCTGAATCTGGCCCGCGTGCAGGTCCATCGTCAACACGCGATTCGCCCCCGCGACGGTAATGCAGTCGGCGATCAGGCGCGCCGTGATGGGGACGCGTGGCTGGTCCTTCTTGTCGGTGCGGCCATAGGCATAGTAGGGGATTACCGCCGTCACACGCTGGGCGGAGGCGCGCCGGAGCGCATCTAACATGATAAGCACCTCCATGATGGAGGCGTTTACTGGCGTGCTAAACGGCTGGACGAGGAATACGTCTTTGCCGCGGACATTCTCATTGATCTTGACGAAGATATTCTCGTTGTCGAACTCAAAGACCTCGGCATTGCCCAGCGGGATACCAAGGTGCGTGCAGATATCCTCTGCCAGTTGCTGTGCGCTCGCCCCGTGAAGACAGCCAGTTCGCTCATCTGCCCCTCGACCTCGTTGTCCTAGTCGTCCTAGTCGTCCAAATCGTAGTGCGAGCGTGTGCGCTGGCCTGGAGGATCGGAGCTGACCCACGCACGCACGAACAGTCGGCGCCATCTGAAGTATAACACGACGACACCGTCCTCTTGCACACGCATAGCCTGTGTAGCACAGTACGATGGGACTCATGTGGAATGCTCTGGCGTGAATCGTGCCCTGGTGCTACAATTGGCCGCTATACAGGTAACAGACATTCGATATGGTACGGCGTGCTTTCGTAGCGCCGCACGGTCGTTTTCAGGAACACAACATAGAAGCTGTGGGGAGAATGGGGTTAAGCGATGAACGTACTGGCGATAACTGGCCGACGTATTGACGCAGACGATGCGGAGCAGGTGCGCTTCCCCCTTGAGCACGCGCCAGCCGTTCAGCAGGCGATCACATCCGCGATGCGCGACATGCGGATAGACATGGTGGTCAGCTCTGCCGCCTGTGGAGCCGATTTGCTGGCGCTCAACGCTGCCAGTGACTTGAAGATCCCATTCTGGATTGTGCTGCCTTTCGACCGCGCGCGTTTCCGCGAGACCTCAGTGGTTGATCGCAGCGGCGATTGGGGAGAAATCTTCGACCAGCGTATGGACGACGCTGAACGGCGCAATACTGTGCATCTGATAGACCCCGTGGATGATGAACTTGAGGCCTTTCGACTGGCGGTTGGCGCCATTCTCGATCTCGCCACAACGCTAGCCCATCGTGATGAGGGCGAGCCACCAACGAAGCGAACAGGACAGGTCACCGCCATGGCAGTCTGGGATGGGGCGTCGCGCGGCGGCGACGACTTCACCGCCGCGTTCATCGAAGAGGCGCGCCAGCGCGGCATCCTGACTCGCCAACTGACGACATTGAGATAACGAACATTTCGGTCTGGACCATCGAAATCACTGGTTGCGCAGGATGGTGAACCAGTTGAGTTGTTCGCCGGTCGCCACTTTCTGGCCCAGACTCAGCCCGTCCAGCACCTCGTAGTGCTTACCGTCAGTCAGCCCAAGCACCACCGGCTGCGCGGTCCATCGGCCCTTCACCAGCACCAGCACATAGGCGGGAGTGGGGTTATCCTGCGAGTAATCGGTGCCGGAGTTCTGCAACTGGGTGAGCATCTGCCGCGCCTCATCGAGCGCTTTGGTCGCCGCCGCCTTGCTGATGAGCGTGGAGTGTTTCGGGTCCGCGGCGTAATGCGCGTAGGCCACGGCGCTATTGGGGATGAGCTTCACCGCGAACCGCTGCGCCGTCAGCACCATCATCTTCGCGGTCATGCCAGGCAGCAGCGCCTGGCCCGTCGTGTTCGCCGTCCCCACGCTCACCGACTGGCCGTCAACATCCACCGTCATCGGGTAGAGCACGGAGTCGTGGGTTGCCTGCCCAAACGGCGAGACGCCGCTCACCGAGCCGCTGAAGATACGATTCTTGAACGATGGCACCGTGAAACGCACCGCATCTTGCGGCAGCACCACGCCGACCTGCGACTCGTCACCGTCGCCGAGATTTGCAGCGCGTTGAGATCAGCGATCTGGATAAATGGCGTGGCGCTGCTCTTCGTACCGCCGCTGGTCTGGCCCACGACGCCATTGATCGCCGCGATGGTCCCCGCATGGGGCGCTTTGAGCGTGGCGGCGGCCAGATTGTCCTGCGCGCCCTGCAGAGCGGCCTTGGCCGTGTTGTATTGCGCCTGAGCGGTATCGGTCTGCTGCTGGGCCTGCGCGTTCATGCTGTCGGCGGCGGCGAGCGCGGCGGCGTACTGGCTCTCGCCTGGGCGACACAGTTGGGTGGCGGAGTCGTATACACGGTTGCACTGAGAATCGCCGCCTGCTCAGTCGTATAGGCGCTGTCCGTCAGGGCATTGGCGGAGGTCTGGACCTTGTCCTGGTTCGTCTGCGCGCTGGAAAGCGCCGCTGACGCGCCATCGACGGCCACCTGCGCCTGATTCACCGCATCCTGCAGCTGCGTCATATTGAGTTGCGCGAGGTATCGCCCTGCGAGACCTGCTGGCCGACCGTCACGCTGATCTGCGGCTACCGTCCCCGTCACCGCGAAATCAGCGCCGTAGACAGCGCTGCGCAGCGTGCCGGTCGTCTGGAACGAGAGCACGAGGTTGCCCTGCGTCACTACGCCAAACGTCAGATAGGGCTGGCGCGCGCGCACGATGATGGCGAAGGTGGCAAAGAGAATCAGCGCCAGCAGCGCCACCGAGAGTGCGGGAATGAGCCAGCGCCGATGCTCCCACCAGAGTTTGTTGAACCTGCGGCTTCCATCCATCGATGTCACCGAGTAATCCGTCTCAGTTATGGGATCGACGTACCTGCCAGGTATCGTCGGATCGGTGAGATCGGTCAGTCTCTGAAGGGGGGTGTGGCGAATCCTCCATGGTGCTCTTTATCCCTTCGAAGCGCGTGAGCGCTCCATGGCTGGGAGCATCGTTCACGCGCTGTATCAGTGATGCTGCTATCAACTCTGAGTATATGGACGAGTGGCGCGCCATGGCGTCACCGGATGGCCAGAGCATATCGTTGGCGCATCGTTAGCATATCGACCCGATGAATCGCCCGGCACTGCGCCCGGTAGACTCTCGCGATCAGCCAGACGCGGATAGTATACCTTAGATGTCACGTTTCTCAAACGTCCATCTTGGGTTACAGGTTCCAGCTGAACTGTAGCGGCGGATATCGGTCCGTCGCCCCATCCCGCTTGACGCGCCGCCTGCTACGCCGTACACTGCCAAGCGCCACGCGATAGCCGCTGGCCGGAAAAGAGAGCGCTGGCGATGGCCGCTGATAGAACAGGCGCTGCGATGACACACTCCGCACAGGGCTGCTTTCTCTGTCCATGGGAGATGCAGCGCGCGGCCCCCTGTGACGTGGCCAGCGTCTCCGGCGAGCTACGCGACGCGGCATTTGACCCCAAACTGCGCCAGCTGGAGCTCACGTTGCGCGACGAACACGGCGCGACGTTGCGAGTGCGCTGCGAGGAGCAGGGGCGCGCCCTCTGGCGCGAGCTATCAGCCTATCCGCCGGACCGTTGGCGCGGGTTGCGCCTGTGCATCCATCATCTCGCCCACACGTCCACTGCCGAGACGCTACGGCTACTCCCTGCGGGCGTTATCGTGCTGGAACCCGACCTACTGCTCAACATCACCGATATCAACAACGCCGAATATTGTGTGCGCCAGTATCCCTTGCGCCGAATGGCGCCCTCGCCGCCGAGCGCGGCTTCGCTCCGTGGGACGCTGGTACACACAGCCTTCAAGGAGCTGCTCAAGGGCGGCGATGAACCGATCGAGGTCTATCTCCAGCGCGCCCTGGATGCGGCGCAGGTGGAGCTGGCGTTGCGGCAGATCAGCGAGCAGGAGATGGCCGCCGAGGCCGCGCCCCATGTGCGCGCGCTGGCTGCGTGGTATGTCCAGAGCCGCCAGAATCTCTGGCGCACCGCGCCCGACATCCGCGCCGAGACATTTCTACTGGCGCCGGAGGTCGGCCTGAAGGGACGGCTCGATGTCTTATTGCACGATCCCCACGGCGGGTCGCTGCTCGAATTGAAGACCGGTAACGTCCGTGCGTCGCTGCCCAAACGCGAGCATCGCTGGCAGGTGCACGGCTACCAGACGCTGCTGGCCGCGCGTTTTCCGGGACGGCAGGATGGTCCCGGCGCGACACTGCTTTACAGTGGAACGCCCGGACGCGCCGAGGCCTACATGATCCCCTTCGTCCATCGCGATCTGCAACGGGTGATGGAGCTACGCAACGCGCTGGCGCTCGTCCACGCGACCGGCGCTGTGCCACCACCGCCCTCCGCGCTCAAGTGCGCGCGCTGCATGGTGCGACAGGACTGCCTGCGCGCCTCGGCGTTGCTTGGCTGGCAGCCCCCCGACCTGCCCGACGTGTTGGAGCCAGTTGACCGGGAAGACGCAACGATGTTCGCGGAGATGTACGAGCTGCTGCGGCAGGAGGCGCGCGCCGCCGAGGTTGAGGGCAGCACGCTCTGGCGGGCAACGCGAGATGAGCGGATGCGGCGTGGCGTGGCGCTGGGCGACCTGCGGCTGGTGGGCGAGCCGCGCCAGACCGCGAAGGGCGAGTGGGAATATACTCTCGAAGGCGTGCAAGGGTCCGATCTCCGTGAGGGCGACGCCGTGCTGGTGAGCGAGGGCGACCCTGTGCGCGGCGCGGTGGTCAGCGGGACGATTCTGCGCATCGAGGCGCAGCGCGTCGTCGTCTGGACGCCGGAGCGCATCGCCAATCCTACCCTGCTCGACCGCTACGAGAGCGATATCGTCCATGATCGCACCGTGCGCAATCTCTGGCGCTGGCTGCGTGGCGCGCCCCACCTGCGCGAGCTGGTCCGCGGCGCCATCGCGCCCACCTTCGACGAGGCCGCCGCGGCGACGATACAGGATGCGTTGCCCGCCAGCCTCAACGCCGAGCAGCAGCACGCGGTTGCCCGCGCGCTGGCCGCCCGCGACTATCTGCTGATTCAGGGACCGCCAGGTACCGGCAAGACGAGCGTTGTCGCCGAGATTGCGCGGCGCACGATGCAACGCGGCGAGCGCGTGCTAATTGGCGCATTTACCAATCAGGCGGTGGATACCGTCCTGCGGCGACTGCTGGCCGACGGCTGGAATGACTTCGTGCGGCTGGGCCACGAGCTGAGCGTCGCGCCGGAGGTGCAGGGGCATCGGCTGGTAGCGCGGGCACGGGCGCTGGCTGGGGAAGGGACTGAATTGACGCCGGGGCGCATCCGCGAGACGTTGCGGACCGCGCCGCTGGTCGCCGCGACGACGGCCACGTGGTCGTCTGAGAGCTACGACGATATTGGCGAGCCGCTGCTCTTCGATCTGGCCATCCTGGACGAAGCGACCCAACTGACACTGCCCGCGACGCTCGGCGCGCTCCGATTCGCGCGGCGCTTTGTGCTGGTGGGGGATGACCGCCAGCTTCCACCACTGGTGCGCAGCGAGACGGCGGCGACACGCGGCCTGAAGCGCTCGCTCTTTGCCACACTGCTAGAGCGTTGGGGCGCGGAGGCCAGCGTCCCACTGCGGCGCCAGTATCGGATGCATCCGGTCATCTGCGCCTTCCCCAGCGGCGAATTCTACGGCGATTCTCTGGTCGCGGAGGGAGCGGCGCGCACCGCACAGTTGCGGCTGAGCGAGGAGACGATGGGGCCATTCGGGCGAGTCCTCGATCCAGCGCATCCGGTCGTCTTCATCGACGTGCCGCTGGAACCGGACGAGCGCGGGCGCAAGGAGAACAAGTCGCAGGCGGTTCTGGTGCGCAATCTGGTGCGCGAGCTGCGCCGGGCAGGCGTCGCGGCGGACGATATCGGGGTGATCGCGCCGTATCGGGCGCAGGTTGCCGCAATTCGCGCGCGGCTGGTGACGGGCGGCGAGACCGGTGTGCTGGTGGATACGGTAGACCGCTTCCAGGGAGGCGAGCGGTCGGTCATTTTCTACAGCTTCGGCGGTGGTGGGACGGCATCTTGGGGCGGGCGTGGGCCAGACTTCCTCGCGGACCCGAACCGGCTGAACGTGGCGCTGACGCGGGCGCGGCACAAGCTCATCATCCTGGGCAATCGCGCCGCGCTCGAAGAAATCCCACTGCTACGGCGGCTGGTGGCGTATTGCGCATCGCTCTACGATGGCCATCGGGGAATCATCCCAGCAGCCGCGAGGAGGAGCGGCAGCACATCACGGGAAGCTGCTAGGCCGATAGCCCCTCGATAATCGCCTGCACCTCGGCCGCCATCACCAGCGACTGAATGCGCCGACGCACCATCTCGACCGCGTGCGCGTCGGTCAGGCGGACATGCGCCAGCAGACGTAGCGTATGCGGCAACACGCCGCTTGCCATCAGAAAGTGCTCGTAGGCAAGTGGCTCCAGCGCAAGGGTCGAGCAGAGCGGCACGACCACCACCTGAGCGATCTCGCCGCTTTGCCGCCCGTTGACGGCGTCGGCGTCGATCCCAGGCGTCGTGTCCAGCATCAGCGACGCCAGCCCAGGTCGGGCAAGCGTCCAGCCGTTATAGGGGCGCGAGAAATCCCGGCGCCGCCCACCGATCCGGCGGAAAACGAGTGTGTATTCGGTCACGAGAAAAGCCACCTGCGCGTATCCCTCTCAAACATCCATGGGTATCTCTCGGGTGCAGAGTTTCCTCCGCTCACAAGGAGAGAACGAGACGCAAAAAACCAGGTAACAAGAGCCACTAAAGAATCCCATCTCGCATAACTCATACCTGAACTACGCAGTTCAGATGCGGCAGGCGGCGAAGGGTACCCTAGAGTACCATATCGGGCAACCGCCCAGAGAATAAACAGGTGTACAATAGAGGAGATTGAGAGGCAGGCGGCGTCTCCGAGGAGGTGCGGACGATGGGCAGGCTACGTAGAACAGGCGCGGCGCGTGTTGCCGAGCGCAGGCAGGCGTTCCGCGCGCCCGATATCTCCGATATCGCGGAGGTATCACCGCCAGCCGCCCCACCGGTCGTTGCGCTAACGCCGGGCGCATCGGCGATCACCATCGAGCGGCTGATTCTGCACCATCTGGATAACCGCACGGGCGAGATGCTGCTGGTCGAGGCGGAACTGGCGCTGGATGCCACGATCCACGCGCTCTTTGCCAACTATATCGCCCAGGCGCTCGAAAACGCCGACTGGCAGGCGCGCTTCCTCGCCGATGAGCCTGCCGCGCCAACCATGCTCGACCTCTGCGCCAGACTGCTGAGCGAGCCGTCCGCGTTCGTGGCCATCTCGCAGGAGATGGCGCGTCGACTCTTCGCGCAGATGCGGCAGCGCCCGAACCAGATCAACCCCGGCGATTTCGTTGTTGCCACCTACACCGCGCCCGGCCCGCCCGCGTCGTGCATCGCGCTCTTCAAACTGGACCCAGACGCCCGCCTGGTACGTAATTTCTCGACGGAGCGCGGGCGGCGGCTGGTGCGCATCGCACTGGCCGATAACCTAATGCCCGAGACCGTGCGCCAGAAGCAGAAGTGCGCGCTGATTACGCCCGCAGCGGATGGTGCGGGATTCTCGCTGGCGCTGCTCGATACGCAGGCCAACATCCGCTCCGAGGGCGTCGCCGCCTACTTCTATCGCGGCTTCCTCGCCACGCAGATTCTGCCGTCGGCCCGGCGGCGCACCCGGCTTTTTCTCCGCGCGACCGACGACTGGCTGGCGGATCGCGGCGCGCTCTCTCTCCGCACGCACTGCTCCACGTCTACGCGGCGCGGCGGGAGGTTCTGGCGGGCGAGACGCTCGATCTGCCCACGTTCGCGCTGGCCGCGTTGCCGGACAATGGCGCACTGGCCGCCGATCTGCTGGCCTGGCTGACGCCGCGCGTCTTCGATGCCGCGTTCGAGCCGCACCAGACCCACTTCACGGTGGACCGCGCCACCGCTGATCCCATCGTGCGAACGGTGACGCTGGAACTGGACGGCGGCGCCCGGCTGATTGTCCCGGCGGAACGCTTCGCCGCGATGGCGCAGGTGGATGACCAGCGCGTCGGCGGCAAGATCCGCCTGACCATCGAGACGCTGACGCTGAAAGAGGGTGCTGGCCGATGAGCAGGACGAACCGCCCGACCAGTCAGCCCACTAACCAGCGACGCCAGCGGCCCCGGCCAACCACGCCCGACGCGCTCGCTATGCCTGATATATCCGCTATGAGCGATGGGCCGACGCCTGCTGGCGCTGGACATTCCGCGCCACCTGCCGATTCACCCCTCGCTCAGTTGCATCATCTCTACGAGGTCGTCGCCGATACGGGCGCGGCGCTGAACATTCCCCCGGTGCGCCTGGCGGAGGGTGAGGCGCTCGAACGGCTGGAGGTGGTCGCCCGGCTCTCAGTCGCACAGCTTGCCCGGTGCGACGGCGCGCGCGTGCAGCGGTGGTTTGCCGCGCTGGGTGATGACCTCACGCTCGATCTCCGACTGGATGGGCTGGACCCCGATATGCCCGCTGTGGCGGCTTCTCTGCGCGCGAATGCCGATCCCGCTGGCGCGCTCCAGGCGTTTCAGGCGTCGGCGCACTCGGCGATGGAGACACAGGGGGACGCCATCAGCGTCGAGGCGCGGCTCTCCATCGGCAAGACCCGCGCGCTGGCGCAGGCACAGGACATCATTGCGCAACGGCCAGACGTTGCCGCGTCGGCGATGGTCGCGGTCTTCTATACCGCCACCGCCTGGAACCAGCTTATCAGCCTCGCCTCAATTCCCTATCTAGAGCAGTCGGGGCTGATGCGCGCCGATGGCCGGACCTGCGTGTTGCTCTGCGACGCGCCGGGCTATCTGGCAGGCGCCGCGCTCGAATGTGTGGGAGCGGCGAGTCCCCACACGCCCGACTGGCTGCCAGTCTCACCCGCCGCGTTCCGCCAGTTCGTCAGCCGCGCGCAGGCATCGCGACGTTTGCTCGCCGAGGAGGGTGGTTGGCCCGACGCGCCACACATCCTGACGGCGGAGATGCTGCGCCTGGTGACCCGCGCTCCTGGCCTGGAGGCAACGGCGGCCCGGCTGGCGCGCCTGCGGGCGGAGCTGGCGGCAACCGCACTCGCCAGCGTCGTGCAGGGCAGATTGACCGATGGGCTGGCGCTACGGTTTGCCGGGGTGCGGCCCGCGACCTGTACATTTCCCGCTACAAGTGATGACGCAGCGGCATTCCCTGATGGAGAGGCGCTGGCGCGGCTGGTGGACTGGGCCACACGACGCGGAACAGTAGATACGCTCATCATCGCGCGCGAGTGTCTGGCGCGCGAGTTGCCGCCGGGGCACGCGGTCTCGCTGGCCGAGGTGGCGCGAGCGGCGGTGGATGCGCTGGAGGCGGCCAAGGCCAACTTCACCCTCTTCGTGCGCGGCCAGACCGACCGCTACTTCGCCGCACGCCAGACCGCGCAGAATGCTGTGGCAGACTACGCCGAAACGGTGCGCAAAGCGGTCAGCGACCTCACGGGCGATGTGGTGGATAACGTCTACCGGACGGTGGGTGTGCTGGCGGCGGTGGTCATCGCTGGCCTGATTCAGCCCGCCATCTCGCCGCTACTGGCGCTGCTGGCGGCCATCCTGTATAGCGGCTATATCGCGTTCGTGATCGCGTTTCTGCTGCGCGCCCGTGACGACCATTTCGCGCTGGAGCAGAAGACGCTCTCTACGCGGCTAGGCGAGATGACGGAGCTTACCACTACCGAACGCGAGCGACTGCGCGAGCCTGCCACAGCCTCCGATGCCTACTATCGGCGCTACATGGCGCGCACCCATGGTATCTATCTCGCGCTGCTGGCGCTGGGCGGTCTGTTCGCCATCGTCTTCGCCATCATCGCGCTCGTGCAGCTCACTCATCGGTGAAGTGGCGATCAATACGTGTGCTGGGCGTGGCTTCTGTAACGTAGTTCATACCCGTCTATGGAATTCAGCGTATACCATACAGGAAGAGCGATATATTCAGTCGTTTTCGCCACGAGATGAGTTGTCACATGGATGCCACACCATTCGCGCCGCTGCTACGCTTCGCCGCATTCGCCGCCCGTCCCGACGCCCAATTCGATCTGGCGCAGGGCGCGCTGATGATGGCCGACATCGCCTATGCTGATCTGAACGCCATCCACTATCAGCGACGGCTGGACGCGCTGGCAACGGTCGTGCGCGAGGCACTCGGCACAACCGCGACGGGGCTACGACGTTCGCGGGCGCTACGAGAGCGCGCCATGGCGACGCGCATGCTGGAGACGTTGCGCGAGACGCTGGCGGACCACGAAGGGCTATCTGGCAACACCGAAGACTATTACGATCCGCGCAATACCTATCTGCACGAAACGCTCGATCGTGGCGTTGGCCTGCCAATTACGCTCTCGGTCATCTACCTGGAGGTCGCGCGACGCCTTGGCATTCCACTACGGGGCGTTGGGCTGCCGTCACACTTTATGGTCAAGTGGCCACTGCCACGCGAGGAGGGCGGCGACCTCTATCTGGATGCCTTTCATGGCGGCAAGATCCTCGATGCCAGCGAGTGCCGCACCTTCATCATCGAGCTGATGGGCGCAAACGGCGCGCTTCCCTATTTCGATCCACGGTGGAGCGCGCCCCTGAGCGCTCGCGCCATCCTCACCCGCATGCTGAACAACCTCAAGGTGATCTACCTGCACCGTGGCGAGAGTCGGCTCGCGCTCGAAGTGGTGGAGCGGCTGGTGCTGCTGCGGCCTGATATGCCCGAAGAGCTACGGGATCGCGGGCTGCTGCGGCTGGCGCTGGGCGAGCCACTCCTTGCCGCCGCCGATATCGCCGCCTACGCCGAACGCGCCCCCGCCGCGCCGGAGGTTGGCCGACTGCGTCGCCGCATGGCAGAGCTACGCGAGGTGCGCGCCAGCCTGAACTGAAGCAATACTCCCCCGTTTGATTCTGCCTCTGCCTCCCCTCTCCTACGAGGAGAGGGGCTGGGGATGAGGTCTCTGGATTTCTACGGCGCCGCTGGCGTATCCGTCGGCACGGGAGCGGGTATCGGCGTATCAGTTGCCGTTGGGACGGGGGCGGGCGTCTTCGTCGGCGTTGCCGTTGGGGCGGGTCCGGTGGCGGCATGGCCATAGATGACGGCCGTCGCGCCATCATGCGCCCAGTTGTAGAGCCACGACATCGGCCCGGTGGCCACGTTCACACAGCCGTGGCTGCCTGTCTCATGGGCGCCATCGGGATCAGTATGGGGGTAATTCGTACCGGGGCCGAATTCGTGCCGCCAGGGCGCGTCGTGAATGTAGTAGCCGTTGTCGCGGAAATACATCGCATAGTTGATGTGCTCCGGCGAGTAGTAATACGGCGAACCCTGCGGCCACGGCGAATAGAAGGTCACGTTGCGCTCGTGCCATTGGATATGGTATGTGCCGGTCGGCGTTGGCAACTGCGGCATGCCCGTCGTCACCGGCGTGCGGAAGACCAGCGTATGGTTCTGGAAGGCGAAGAGCCATTGCTGCGAGAGGCTAACCAGGATGAGCTGACCGCCGATATTGGGCACCGTACCAGCGGGCATCGGGCCGGGAGGCAGTGACCCTGCGGTCGGGATCGGCGCTGGCGGACCAGATGGGACGGGCGTCTTCGTCGTATGCGGCTTCGGCGTCGCCGTGGCCGTGGCGGTGGAAGTCGGCGTATTGGGTACAACCGTCGGCGGCAGATAGGGAACTGTCGCGACCGGCTTGACCTGCGACAGGTTGGTGGAGCCTACCGTACCGCTACAGCCGCTCAGAATGATGACGCCGAGGACGACAAGGCACCCCAGCAGCGCCAGAAAACGTGATCGTTGTTTCGTCATAATTCCTTAAGCGCCTCCTGATGGAGAGATGAAGGTGCCCGGCCAGCCTGATTCGTGCTGGTACTCATAGGCGGCGCCACTAGGTATACCCTGAACCGCCAGCATGCTTCACCACATTGCACTATCCTACCAGACGGCGCCGGAAATGCAAAGAAGGAAGGGCAGATATTCCTAAACACATAGGGGCTATGGCGCACGACTACTAACCGGCGCCGCCATTCGCGTTGGTGGCGTCGTAGTGCGCGAGGTAGGCGCGCTCGTCCGCGGTCAACTTGTCCTCGTCATTTGATTCGGAGACCTTGAACCAGATCGAGTTTTCGAGCCACCAGCGATAGATAAAGGCAACGAACGACGGCGCGCAGACCCACGTATTCTGTTGAATACTCCGCTGGTCCTCAACGCTGAGGCGCTTCGCCGCCATCTCCTCCAGCTCGATAGGCGTGACGAGCACATACTGGCCGCCCTGCGGTGTGAGATAGAGGTACCAGAGCAGGACATCCTGCTGGTCATTGTAGAAGCGGACGACATAACCGCCGTCACTGCCGGGGCAAGGTACGATGTCTTCTGAGAGCTTGAAGTAGCAGGCGGTGCAGGAGGGAATCTGATCCTGCATCTCGGACGAACTCATCAGCCGGATGAACGATTCGGGCAGCGTCAGCCCCAGCCGCACCGCCGACTCCGCGATCTTCGCCACCTCGCCACGCGCCTCCGGTGGGTTGCGGTGAATCGCCATCTTCGCATCGGTGCGCTCATCCAGTGGCTCCAGCCAATCGAGCGACTCGCTGACCGCAGGAATCGGCGGCAAGCTCTCATAGGTGAAGTAGCAATAGGTGCCGTCGCAGCCGCGATAGCGACCCAGATCGAAAGACCACCATGCCTGTGGAAACGGTGGCTGGCCCGGCGCATGCCCGTTCATCGCGATATCCCTCCCCTTCAAGTCACAGCGTTCGCCTGTGTCCAGGGGCAGTATACACGCTCCGAGTCACCAGTCGGACAGCAATTCTGCGTACGCCACATCGAGGATACCGCCCTCTCTGTCTCTGCGCTATGATCTCGTTGTACAGGCAGATTGGCAGGTGCTGGCGTCTATGAGGCTTGCTGTTACGTATCTCAAAGGTCTGCCATTCCGCGAGCGAAGGGGTACGCGTTATGAGCGGCAGCCGCCGAGTAGAGCTTTTCCTGGGCGTCGGAGCGGTCCTCTAGGGACTGCTGCTCCTGTTTGCGGCATACCTTCAGCCGTACGGCGACTCCAAGTTCCCCGAGCAATGGGTAACCCTACATCCGGGCTTTTCCGATACCGCGCTCCCGTACATCCTCGCCTTCGGCCTGCCCATCCTTGGCATCTCCGTCGGGGCTATCGTTGATGCGTCACACCCCAATGTGGCCGCCCGCATTCTCCTCTGGCTCGCGACGGCCGTGTTCCTCGTGGAGACGGGCCTGACAATGGCCAGTATCGGCCTGTTTCTCCTACCCGCGTTCGCGGCGGGCTTCTGCGCCTCACTGCTGGCCTTTACCGAGTCCAGGCCGACGCCTCAGCGCGCGCAGGGGTAAAGCTACCCGTGCAGGCGGGCGGGGGCGATCACGCGGTTGACCGGGCCGGACCCCATGATAACGTAGACATCGCCGGGCTGGCGCATCGCGCGCAGCAGCGCCGCCGTCTCGTCGAAGTTGCCGCCATAGTGGACGGAGGAGGCGCGTCCCTGCCAGGCTGGGCGGGCGGCAATCGCCTTCATCAGATCGTTACCGTGAATCAGCCCAGTATCGCGCTCGCGTGAGGGCTGAATCTCCACCACCACCGCCACGTCCGCCTCGTCATAGGCGGCGGCGAACGGCGCCAGGAAGCGATGCAGGCGGGTGAAGAGCGTCGGCTGGAAGACCGCGATCAATCGCCGACCGGGGAAGCGTTTGCGAGCCGTGGCCACCGTCAGCGCCACCGCGTGGGGATGGTGGGCATAGTCGTCGATGAAGGTCACGTCGCCATCTTCGATAATCTCGAAGCGGCGGCGCACGCCAGGGAACGCCGTCAGCGCGCGCACAATCACATCTGGCGCGATGCCCAGCGCATCGGCGGCGGCGGCGGCGGCCACCGCGTTGGCGATATTGTGCGCGCCAGGCGTCGCGAGTGTGACCCGTCCCTGGGCGTCACCATGCAACAACAGCGTGAAGCTCGTCTCGGTATCGGCGCGTATCTCCATCGCGCCAGCTTCAGCGTCGGGCCGTTCCAGGCTAAAGGGGCGCATGGCAATCGGCATGTCGCGTATCCGCGCGATCACATCGCGACAGCCGGGGATATCGTCGTTGTAGACAACCATCGGCGCGAAGGATGCATCGGGGCGAGCAGTGGTATCCATCCCCTGCAAAAACTGCACGAAGGCGTCGCGGATGACCTCATAGGACGGGAAAAATTCCGGGTGGTCGTACTCCACGGCGGTCAGAACCGTCATGCGCGGATGATAATTGAGGAAGTTGTAGTTCCACTCATCCGCCTCATTGATGAAGAGATTGCCATGTCCTATGCGCACGTTGCCCTTCCACTCAGGCACGACCGCGCCCAGTTCCACGGTTGGATCGAGGCCAGCGGCGGTGGCCAGCGCGCCCAGCAGCGCCCCCGTCGAGCCTTTGCCATGCACGCCGGCAATCGCGATACCCGGCGTCAGGCGCATCAGGTAGCCAAGCAGCGGCTGCCACTGCGTCACCGGGATGCCCGCCGCCTCGGCGGCCCGTAGCTCAATGTGGTCGGGATGGAGATGAGTGACGGCGGGATTGGTCACCACCAGATCGACATCATGGATGTGGGCGACGTCGTGTCCAAGCTGGATGGAGATGTCTTGCTGTTCCAGTACGCGCGTCATGGTCGTCTGGGCGATATCGCAGCCGGTGACCACCGCGCCCTGCTCGCGCGCCAGCAGCAGCACCGACGAGACGCCACTACCACCCGCGCCAACCACGTGAATACGCTTGCCGCGCAGCCCGTCTGGAAACAGCTTCAACAACGTGCCTGGATTCATAACGCCATTATTCCCCACTCTAGATTACCCTTCAGATGTCTGGCGGCGCGCGCCGTAGCATGCAGGCCACGGCCAATCCCGTGTACTCGGCATCCATGCAACTGAACAAGCGAATATCACGTGGGTAGAGTTAGCCGCGGCATTCATGCCGCGAAGCCGACCCGACACGCGACTCGCCCACGCAGCTTCTAAAAGGTAGAACGATACTGCGCCGCGAAGTTCACCCTGCTCATCTCTCGATTCGCTCACGATTTCACGACGGATTCGAGAGTCTGCCTGGCTCCGGCTCGGTGATTATGCGCCGCACGAAGGCGCCGAGCTTCTTGAGGAGCGACGGATTCTCGCCCTGGATGATGTTCACCTGGCCAAAGATCGCCCGAACGTCCAGGTCAATCGTCGCCGCCTCCTGGTGATTCGGATTCGTCCCCTCAGAGATGACCTCATCGCGGACGAAGATGCCCCCCGAGCTTTCGCCGAAGATGTTCACCTCGCCCATGAAGGCGCTGGCCCGTACCCGCACGCGCGCCGTCTCTGGCACATAGATCGTCAGCTCGCCAAAGACCGCGGAGAGGGTCATCGTGGCATGAGACGGTAGTGCCGCGAGGTTGAGGTCGAGCTTCATCTCGCCAAAGACCGCGCCGCCCGTCGTATCGGGATCGAGCCGCCAGGCGCGGTTCACGCGCTTCATTTCGCTGAAGAGGGCTACTAGCCGCTTCGGTTGCCCGCTCGTTCGGAACGGCGAGGGAGCAGATGCTGACCGCGACGAGTGAGACGAGAGGGCGTCGAGTTGATCGAGCTTGCTGACGGGCAACTGCGGCAGGTTGTTCATAATCGCCTGGCACTCGTCCGCGTCTCGCGCCAGCAGGAGGGCATCCAGCCCGCGCTGAAATGTGTCGAACTCAATTTCTCCACGCTCGTAGCGCTCGCGGAGTACGCGCATGGCCTCTTGCTGAGGCGTGGCCGATGGTTGCTGTGACTGCGGTGACTGCGACGGTTGCATCTGCATGGCACGCATTCCTCCTCGCGCAGAGCGTGACAGGGGTTGCGTCTGCCACGCACAGCTAGCTTCTCTCCAACATCTTTAAGACGAAGACAGCGCTAGCCTCAATCCGATTCCACTGTCTCCATTACGCGCGCAACGTTCCAGGCGTTGCGGCCCCCTCCCCCGGCCCCTCCCCCATAGGGAGAGGGGGAACCAGAACCTCTCTGGCGGTATGATCGCTGAGAGGAGTCAACTGCGCTATGCGCTGCGAATCGCGGCCAGCATGCGCCGTCGCTGAAGCCAGAGCGCTAGCGTACCCGAGAAACCCGTCACCGCCAGCACGAAAGGAATGGCGAAACAGAGCGCGGCGACGAGGCCGATTTGTTCGGGAACGCCCGCCTGAACGGTGCAGCCGGAGCCTGCCACGCAGGTCGTCTTCGCCCCGACGATGCCCACCCACGGCAGCGCCGCCGCCAGCGCCACGACGATCCCGCCCGCCAGCCCGCCAAACAGGCCGAGCAACGTGGGATGCTGATAGCGCGCCACCGCCAGTAGAAAGACGATCAGCAGCGCCACTCCGACGACGCCTGCCGCCAGCCCTGCCCAGCCCGGAAGGTGCGAGGCATACACCTGGAAGGGATCGCCGATGGCGGTCGCGGTCTGCGATGACGTTTCAAAGATGGCATAGGCGAGCAGCGGGCCGGCCAGCGCCGTCAGCGCCATTAGCCCGACAATCGCCCACGCCGAGGCTGCACGCGGCGCAGCGGCCAGAATCGCTCGCGCCAGTCCCATCGGCTGTCCGAGCACCTGACGCAGCCGAGTAGCATACGCTGGCTCATCGCCAACCTTCCGAACCAGATCCAGCGCGTCATCCACTGCCTGGTCAGTCATCCCACCATCGGCAAGCTGGTTGCGCAATGCCGACAACGACATCTCACCCGACGGCGCTTCTACCCGCGCACTCGCCATAGCTTCCCTCCGAACCATCTCCACACCATCGCCGCTCGCATGCTGGCAGATATGAGCCAACACTACCAGTCGCCACGCAGCTCCACTTCCAGCTCCAGCTCGATATCGAACTGCTCGCGCACCGTGCGCCGGGCCAGCGCAATCAATGCGACGACATCCGCCGCCGTCGCACCGCCAGTGTTGACGATGAAGTTGGCGTGGCGCGGCGAGATTTGCGCCTTGCCGATCATGTGACCCTTCAGGCCAGCCGCTTCGATCAGTCTACCAGAAAATTCGGGCAACGGGTTCTTGAAGACGGAGCCAGCGCTCTTCTGCGTGGGCTGGGTCTCTTTGCGATAGCGCAGATGATGCTGGACGCGCGCGCGGACAGCGGCGGGATCGTCGCGGGCCAGCAGGAATGTTGCCCCGGTAATCATCTCGGCTGGCTCGATCAACGCTCGTGGCGCGGCCACCGGCTGCCCATCGTCGCCGAACGTAATCCGCCGTCCCGCCCGGAAGCGGCTATGCCGGTAGTCGAGGCGCAGCTCCTCGGCGGCCAACTCGCGGACGACGCCCTCGCCGGTAAAGAGCACGCGCGCCGTCTTCAGGGTGTCGGCGACGCATGAGCCATTGGCGCCCGCATTGCTCACCACCGCGCCGCCGACGGTGCCAGGCACACCCGCGCCCCATTCCAGCCCGGCAAGCCCCTGAGTCGCCAGCGCATTCACTAGTTTTGGCAGATCAACGCCACCATCGGCGGTGAGCAGCGCGTGCTCGCCATCCGCCTCGTCGAGATGCCAGGCGGCGCTGTTCATGCGGGCGACGATGCCGCGCGCGCCCGCGTCGGCGTAGAGGACGTTAGTGCCGTTGCCGATTAGCATGAGCGGCCACTGGCGGTTGTTGGCCAGCGCCGCCAGCTCGATGAGCGTCTCTTCCCGCTCGATGGCCAGCCAGACATCCGCTGGCCCACCAACGCCAAAGGTGCCATGACGCGAGAGCATCTCATTGCCGACTACGCCCGCTCCAAATCGCTGGCATAGCTCGCTAAGCATGATCTGCCGCGCCTCGTCGTCCACTGCCATGTATCTGATACCCCACTGCGTCTGGAGAAGCTGAAGTGTCCGGGCACGACGAGAGGCGCGCCTGGACAGGATCATATCAGGGGCAGTATACACGCCGAGACGGGGTGCGCGACAGCAAAACAGGACGAAGTTGCCGGGAGGGTAAGGACGGCTGAAGTAGCGCTCTCGGCCATAAATGGTGTTTATCAACTTGATTCGGTCATCGCACGCTGGCGGCTGAAGCCGCGGCTAAGGGCTACGCCGCAAAGCCCGCCGCCGCGGGCTAGCAGAGCTAGCAGAGCTAGCAGACGCTGGTTAAACCGCACTGATTCCCTGGATAACGCGTTAAGACACTACTAAGGCCGGAGTAGAGAGGGAGAGACCATGATTGGCCGCATCGTATTCCTGATAGGCGTTTTACGCCCTATGCCAGATGAAATCCGGCCTTTATGGTATTTATCGTGTTATTCCGGTAATCGGCAAAGCCCGCCTGCCTCTGGCTAGCCCGCGCAGGCGGGCTTTGCGGCCGTAGCGCAGCGCAGGCCCATAGGCGCGGCTTTAGCCGCCAGCCAGTTGGTTCGCGCTTGCGCTATCTGGAAGGCAGGGTATAGGTGTAGTCGCTGGGCAGCAGCAGCACAGTACGCCCGGTAAACATGCTGTTGAAGACACTGAGCGGCATGTAGGTGACATAGTAGAGGGAGGAGTCTACCAATCGTACTCCCTGACTATCGCCCGCCGTCATCACCAGGAAATGGCCGCCGGAGAAGAAATGGTAGAAGCCATAGCTAATGCGCACATTGACAATGAGCGGAAGATGCAGTGTGTTGGTGATATACATCATCTGCTTATAGCTCAGATTATCCCGGTAGTCCGACCGCATCTTATGGAGTGAGGCGACCTGCTGAAAGCCACTATAACTGAGTAAGCCACCATATGGCGAAATATTTGAGCCAAGCTCATCGATCATGCGCCCAATGGTAGCGTCTTTTACACTCCATGCGGAGAGCGTTTCCGCCAGCACCGCCGCGCTACAGGCTGCTCCCCAGTATTCGTTATATTGCGCGACCGTGTCATACTGATTCACCAGCTTGCCCTGTGTCAGCGGCTTCACCAGCGCGGCGATATCCTGCGCGTTCGCCCCCGCCGCCTGCGCGTTGTAAAACGCCATGAGCGGCTGCGATGGCTCGCCGACGCCAGTGATCGAGAGCAGCAGCGTCACACCGATCGCGATCAGCGCCAGACCAATGCGCGAGACCGACCAGGGATTCCGCCGGGCCGTCTCGATGGCGCGGGTATAGACAGGCTTGCGCTGTGCGGGCATCGGTGGCCGCCACGCGACCAGATCGGGCACGCTATCAGCGGGTACCAGCCCCCGCGCGACGCCCCGGTACTCTTCCTGCTCAACCGGTTCTTCGATGCGCGCCAGCGCTAGTGGCCGCGCGACCGTATGGGCGCGGCTCCGCCCCGTATCGTAGTTATCCTCGTCGTCGCCGGGATAGCCGGAGGCGGACCAATCCTCACCATTCTGCGCGTACTCATCCCAGGACGACTGCCGATTTCCCCGGCGATGGGAGACGCGGTCGATCAGACTATGTGCCGGGCGGTGGCGCGTGCTATCGTGCGACACGGCGGGCACCGAGGGTATCGAGGGGAGGGTAAGGCGCTGTGGCATCGAGGGAGCCTGCTCGTCGCGCGCGGAGTAGTCTGGCTCGAAGTCGTCACGTCGCCGCGCGGGTGTGCGTGGGTCGGTGGCGTCCGCCAGCGTGCGCGCCTGGCGCGTATGGCCCTGATTGCGCGCATTGCTATAGCTCGAACTCGCCGGATCTTTGCGGGAAGATCGGGTCTTTTTCTCCATGCGTGGCGCCTCCTCCCTGCGTCCCCGGGGCAATCCTGGCCCGCCACACCGCTGCCAGCATATGGAGACACCGACAAAAACGAGCAAGCCCGGCGCCCCTGGCCCGTAGCGAGAATAGTATACACCTCAGCCATAGCCGTCAAGGTGAGCCGCCAGAATTGTCTATGCCCGCTGGGGGCGCCTGGCCCATTTTGGGGGCTTGACGCTTGTGTGACTTTCCGGTATAACGGTCGCAGCCGGGAATATGGATCTGCGCTCTGGTCTTATCGCACCTCTCAACACCCATGTTGCCGGCCCTTTTCTTGCGCGCTGGTCACTCCCCCAGCGCGCTCCTCGCGATCTGCTATGATGCGATGACAACGACATGGATGACCCCAAGAAGGATCGCTCATATGTCCCAGACTCCCGTAGCGCCGCTGGCGGGCGTGCGCGTGCTCGATCTCTCGCGCCTGCTCCCCGGCGGCTACACGACCCAGATGCTCGCCGACCTCGGTGCCGATGTGCTCAAAATCGAGGAGCCAGGCTCCGGCGACTATGCGCGCACGATGCCCCCATTCACGCGAACGGTCGGGCAGGCGTTTCTGGCGGTCAATCGTGACAAGCGCAGCGTCGCGCTCAACCTGAAGCATCCACAGGGACGCGAGGCGCTGCTGCGGCTGGTGGACAGCGCCGATGTGCTACTGGAGACCTTTCGCCCCGGCGTGATGGCGCGACTCGGGCTGGACTACGCGACGCTGCACGAGCGCAACCCGCGGCTGGTCGCCTGTAGTATCTCAGGCTACGGCCAGGACGGCCCCTATAGCCAACGCGCCGGGCATGACCTCAACTACATCGGCTACGCGGGTCTGCTGGCGCATCTGGCGCGTCCGGGAGAGCCACCCGCCTTGCCGGGCGCGCAGCTCGCCGATATCGCGGGCGGCTCGTTGATGGCAGCCACCGGCATTCTGGCGGCGCTGGTTGGCCGTGCCGTAACTGGCGAGGGCCGCCACGTCGATGTCTCGATGACCGATGGCGCGCTCTCGCTGCTGCCGATATTGGGTACTCGTGTGCTGAATGGCACGCCGGAGCCGGGGCCAGGTGAGGCGGAACTGACCGGCGCGCTGCCGGGCTACAACATCTACGAGACCAGCGATGGCCGCTATCTCACTGTGGGCGCGCTGGAGCCAAAGTTCTTCGCGAACCTCTGCCAGCGCCTGGGGCGGTCCGATCTGATCGCGCACCAGTTTCCGCGAGACGCCGCCGACCGTGACGCGACGATTGCCGAACTGGCGGCAATCTTTCGCGCGAAGACGCGCGACGAGTGGCTGGACGAGCTGGCGGACGCCGATGTCTGTGTTGGCCCGGTCAACACCATCACCGAGGCGCTGGCCGATCCACAGTTGCGCGCGCGGGGCATGACGACCCACGGCACCTATGGCGCGGCGGAGGGCGAGGGCGACGCGCTGCGCTATACGCCGCTGGTCAGCGATGCGCCGTTCACCCTGCGCCAGGGGCTACCGACGCTGGGCGCGGACACCGCCGATGTTCTGCACTCAGCAGGCTACACCCCGGAAGAGATCGACACGCTGGCCGAGGTGGGGGCGATAGCGCTGGGCGAGTAGAAAATCTAGATTGTGTTCAACAGCACATTGCAAATTAGAGCAAGTTGCAGGAAGGTGGGCAAGGCACGGATGATGCAGAGCAGGCAGACATGCGAGCCTATTCGACTGACCTGCGTGAGCGCATCGTCCGGGTGGTGGCAGAAGGTCGGCCCATGCGAGAAGCTGCCCGACGCTTTGGTGTGAGTGTGTCGGCCGTCCGGCGGTACGTCGCACGACTGCAGGAGACGGGATCCCTGGAGTGCAAGCCCATTCCCGGCGGCCCGCGCAAAATCCGTCGCGAGAGGGACGCCATCTTGCTGGCGCGATTGGAGGCGGAGCCGGATGCCACGGAGCTGGAGCACTGCCCCTGGTGGGCGGAGCACCAGGGGCAAGCGGTGAGCGAGGCGACCATGTGGCGTGCCATGCATCGCCTCGACTGGACGCATAAAGAAAGGCACTAGCAGCCAGCGAGCGCGACGAGGCGGCGCGGGCCGCCTAGCGCGCGGCGGTCGCCCAACTCGACCCGAAGCAGCTCGTCTTTGTCGATGAAAGCGGCACCCACACCTCGTTGACACGGCTGTACGGCTGGGCGCTGTATGACCAGCGGGCGACCGGATCCGTCCCGCACAATCACGGCAAGAACACGACGCTGGTGGCGGCGCTGACGCCAAACGGGCTGCAAGCACCGTGGACCATCGAGGGGGCGATGGATACGGCGGCCTTCGAGCGCTACGTGCAGGAGGTGCTGGGGCCGACGCTGCGGCCGGGGCAGATCGTCGTGCTCGACAATTTGAGCGTCCACAAGGCGGCCAGCATCCGCCAAGCCATCGAAGCGCGCGGCTGTGAGCTGCGCTTCCTACCGCCCTACTTGCCCGACTTTACCCCGATCGAGCAGGCGTTCTCGAAGGTCAAGGCGATCCTGCGCGGGCTGGTGCTCGCGTCCGGGACGCCCTGGTGGAGGCGATCCGCCTGGGGGTCGACGCCATCACCCGCGACGATGCGGTCGCCTGGTTCATCAACGCTCGAAACGCCCTGCCTGCTCAGGAACCTTGACAGTTGCAGTAGGCATGCGGATAGTCGCAAGTCTCCGCTGGCTCCGGCATACTTGCCCACACGTCCGCACTTTGGGAAGCGCGCTGCTGCCCGCAGGAACGGTCGAGACCACGCGGACCGCGCCAGCGGAGGCACTGGCTCAGTGGTAGGTGGCGAGGCGGGCGGCGCGGTCGGAGAGATAGCGCTGTTGAGGTACATTGGTCGTTCTGCGGGCCGCCGCGTCGTAGGCGGCACGTGCCGCCTCACGCTCGCCAGTCATCTCGAGCAAGTGCGCGCGGACCGCGTAGAGCCGGTGGTCGTCGACGAGGGTGCCCTCAGCATCGAGTTGGTCGAGGAGCGCGAGCCCAGCTGGAGCGCCACGAGCCATGGCGACCGCGACGGCATGGTTCAGCGCCACTACGGGATTGTCCGCGAGCCGCAGCAGCAGCTCGTACAACGCGACGATCTGCTGCCAGTCGGTTGCCTGGGCGCTGGGCGCTTCGTCATGAAGCGCCGAGATCGCCGCCTGGAGCTGGTACGGGCCGGTTGGCCCGGTGGGGAGTGCGGCGGTAATGAGCGCTACGCCCTCGGCGATGAGGCCCACGTTCCAAAGGCTGCGGTCTTGCTCTGCCAGCGGGATCAACTCGCCGTTCGGCCCGGCCCGCGCCGGACGGCGTGCGTCAATGAGGAGCATGAGCGCCAGCAGCCCCGCCACCTCGCTCTCGTCGGGCAGCAGGCGGTGGAGCAGGCGAGCCAGACGGATCGCTTCGGTAGACAGGTCGGCCCGATACAGGGATGCCCCCGATGTGCTGGCGTAGCCTTCGGTGAAGATCAGGTAGAGCACGTGGAGCACCGCGCCGAGTCGCGCTCCACGCTGCGCGTCGGGCGGCATCCGGTAGAGGATACCGCTGCTCTTAATGCTCTGCTTTGCCCGGGTGATCCGGCGGGTCATCGTTGCTTCCGGCACGAGAAAGGCACGTGCGATCTCAGCGGTGGTCAGACCCCCGACGGCCCGCAGCGTGAGCGCGATCTGCGAGGCCGGTGAGAGCGACGGGTGACAACACATGAATAGCAGGATGAGCGTGTCGTCGGCATCTGTGGCGGGTCGATCAGCAGACGCCCACTGGTGATCGCGCAGACTCCACTGGGCTACGATCTCCTCGCGGCGTTGGCGCGCCTGCTCGCTGCGCAGGAGGTCAGTCATCCGGCGGGCGGCGACACGAATCAGCCAGGCGCGGGGATTGTCGGGAATGCCGTCCGTGGGCCACTGCTGGACGGCGGCAATGAGGGCGTCCTGGGTCGCGTCTTCGGCGGTGTCGAAGTGGCCGTACCGCCGGACGAGGGCGCCGAGGACCTGAGGCGCCAGGCTGCGCAGCAGATCCTCGCTCTCGGCATTTGGCATTGGCTACAGATACAGCTCGTGTTGCGACTCGGCTATTGGTCGCACATCCGCATAGGCCGCCTGCGCGGCGGCGGCCGGCCCTGGGCAGCTTGTCAACCGCGCAGCGATCTCGGTTGCCCGATCGAAGCTGGCGCACTCGACGATCCAGTAGCCGGCCAACACCTCATAGGTTTCGGCGTATGGCCCGTCCGTTACGACCGGCACCCCTGCTTGCAGCCGGATGCGCCGGGTGAGGACTGGGGCGCTCAGTCCACGCGTTTCCACAAGCTCGCCCAACTCCTCCAGATCCCTGTTGAACGCCTCCATGAACGCGCCCATTGCCGCGAAGTCCTCTGCCGACCACGCCGGCTTGCCGGAAGGCCGTCCCGTCAAGGCGTCGTAGTCCTGCTGGGAGGCATAGGTCAGGATCATGTACTTCATATGGTCTCCTCACTTCAGTGGGCATCGACTCGTGGTACCACTCGGTGCCACTTGCAGTACCTCACACCTATACGTCGAGACCAGCGATCCATTCCGGACATCCGCTCCAGCACGCAGCGTCACTCTTGCGGTTGATAGGGTGGCCGCTAGAGCGCGGCACCAGTATGAACCCAGTTGCCTGTACGCTCGGTGTACCGTGACTATACCCTATCGGGCGCATGTTGTCAGATAGCCCTCCTGGAGGCGATCCACCTGGAGGCGATCCGCCTGGCCGTCGACGCCATCACCCGCGACGACGCCGTCGCTTGGTTCAGCCACACCGGATGCGCCTTGCCTGATCAAGAATCATGAAAGTTGCTGTAGGGCAGGCAAATTTTATTGGGCAAAGATCTCGGCGATAGGGGTGGTGAATCCGGGCACGACATCCCGGCCGTCGAGCCTATCCTGCTCGCCCAGTATTGTGACTGGTTGCCCTGGCCGGAACACCTCGATAGCACGACGCACGCGGTAGACGACCCAGACCGTGCGCACGCCCGCATCGAGCCACATCTGCACCTTCTCGGCAATCTCGCGCTCGCGATCCCGTGAGGAGACCACCTCAACCACTAGATCAGGCACGACTGGATTCCAGTTTGGCGCAGACGCCTCCGGGGTCAGGCGGCTGGCCTGGATGAACGCGATATCTGGCGCGCGTACCGTGTCGGGATTACGCGCCAGCAGAAAGCCTGTCTCAGCGCCATAGATTTTGCCAAGGCGTTGTGTGCGGATATATGCGCCCAGGATGACGTGCAATGCGCCAACGGTATCTCCGTGATCGGCGAACGCAGGCGGCATGGCGCGCATCTCCCCCCGAACCAGCTCCAGGCGCAAACCCGCAGAGGGAAGCGCGGCAAACTCTTCTGCTGTGAGTAGCCCAGGCTGTACTGACATGGAACACCTCGCGCGGATCGCCAGCACACGCTCGCCCTGGCAAATCCTGGTAACGCCTCACCTCAGGATACCACACTGCAGCCATACAGTCCCTCCCCGTTGAGGAGAAGGGTTCATAGTGCATGTCTGGTACTAGTTCCCCTCCCCAAAGAGGGACGGGGCTGACCACCAGCAGTACCGTCGACGAAATCAGTATGATATTGACCGCCGGATAAACCCGCGAATTACGAGAGACGCAGCGGCCCGCGCCGCACGCTCTCGCGCATCACGTCAAGCTCGCCCACTGGCACATACTCCACCCACCAGGTGACGCCCGCCTCGGCCAGCGATTGCATCAGCGCGCGGTCCTGCTCCCAATCGTCGGAGCGGCTGCGCCCACCCAGCTTGATCTCGTAGGGCTTGCCCCGATCCTCTTCGCTGCGACGACTCTCGATGAACGCTTTCAGCGCGCCTACCTCATCGGGCGTCCAGTCGCCGAATTCGCCAGCCGCGTGATGCTTGTAGAGACAGCAGCCATCGTAGCGCGCCGCCCGTAGCGACGGCCCTTTGAGCGGCCAGCCGCCACCCACCAGAATCGGAATGCGCGGCTGCTGCACCGGCGTTGGCAGGAAGGTCATCTCGTGGACCTGGAAGTAGTGGCCATCATAGCTGAACGGCTCGCCGCTCCACAGCCCGACGATAACATCCAGCGCCTCATCAAGTATCCGCGCGCGCTCCTTCGTGTCCCGCACCTCGTTGACCCGGCTGAAGCCCGCCTCGCCAACGTCGCCCGAGCCGACGCCCAGAATGAAGCGCCCATTCGACAACTGATCGAGGGCCACCGCCTCGCGCGCCACCTTCCATGGTCGGCGGCGATTGAGCGGCGTCACCGATGTGCCCAGCCGCACCCGCTTCGTGCCGACGGCCATCGCCGCCAGCGCGATCCATGGGTCGCAGGTCGGCACCGCGCCATCGCTCTGGTGGACGATATAGTCTTCGACAAAGACGCCATCCCATCCCGCCTCTTCCGCCAGGCAACCCAACTCCGCCAGCACCCGCGCATCGCCACAGACCCCGCCATTGGGCAACGACAGTCCATACCGCATAGCATCCTCCTTAACGGATCGCATTAAGCGTGCTATGAGCAGTATGGCCCCGGCATCCTGACATCCACTGTCATATTTGGCGTGCCGACCTGGAGAGCGCTATGGCCTACAGTCCCAGTTCGTCGCGCGCCGCCGCGAAGGCATCCACCGCCGCCAGCAGATCGGCCTCGCTGTGCGCCGCCGAGACCTGCGTGCGGATGCGCGCCTTGCCCTGCGGCACGACCGGATACGAGAAAGCGATCACGTAGATGCCCTTCTCCAAGCAGGCGGTCCGCCAGTTGGGTCGCCACGCTTCGCATCGCCGAGCATCACCGGCACAATTGGGTGGTCGCCGGGCAGGATGTCGAAGCCCAGCGCCGTCATCCGCTCGCGGAAAAGCTCCGTGTTCGCGCGCAGTTTCGCCCGCAGGTCATCCGACTGGGTCAGCAGGTCCAGCGCCTTGAGCGAGGCCGCGACGATGGGCGGCGCGACCGTATTGGAGAACAGATAGGGACGCGATCGCTGCCGCAGCAGGCGACGATCTCCGCGCGCCCGCTGGTGTAGCCGCCGCTCGCCCCGCCCAGCGCTTTGCCCAGCGTGCCGGTGATGATGTCCACCCGGTCCATCACGCCATGCAACTCCGGCGTGCCGCGTCCCGTCGGGCCGACGAAGCCGACCGCGTGCGAATCATCCACCATCACCATCGCGTTGTAGCGATCCGCCAGGTCGCAGATCTCCTTGAGCGGGGCGACATAGCCGTCCATCGAGAAGACGCCGTCGGTGGCGATCAGCCGGCGGCGCGCGCCCGAGGCCGCCTTGAGCTGCTCCTCCAGGTCGGCCATGTCGCGGTTGCGATAGCGCAGCCGCTGCGCCTTGCAGAGCCGGACGCCGTCGATGATGCTGGCATGGTTCAGCTCGTCGGAGATGACGGCGTCCTCCTCGCCGAGCAGCGTCTCGAAGAGGCCGCCGTTGGCGTCGAAGCAGGAGCTGTAGAGGATCGTGTCCTCGGTGCCGAGGAAGTCGCTGATGCCCCGCTCCAGCTCCTTGTGGATCTCCTGCGTGCCGCAGATGAAGCGCACCGAGGCCAGCCCGAAGCCCCATCGGTCGAGCGCCTCCTTCGCCGCCGCGACCAGCGCCGGATGATCGGCGAGGCCGAGATAGTTGTTGGCGCAGAGATTCAGCACTTCCTTGCCGTCGGCCACGCGCACATGCGCGCCCTGCGGCGAGGCAAGCACGCGCTCGTTTTTATAGAGGCTGGCCGCCCGAATTCCGTCGAGCTCGCCCTTCAGTTCGTCCCGTACCGTTGTGAACATGGCTTCTCGCTCCTTCTCAGGCTTTCTCAGGCCGTTGGCTCGGCCAGCGCAGAATCACCTTGCCCGCGTCACCGCTGCGTGCCGCAAGGAATGCCTCCTCGTAGTCTTCGAAGCCGAAGCGGTGCGTGATCACCGGCGAGATATCCAGCCCCGATTGCAGCATGACCGTCATCTTGTACCACGTCTCGTACATCTCGCGCCCGTAGATGCCCTTGATGGTGAGCATATTGAAGATGACCGTCGTCCAGTCAATCGCGTATTCCTCCGTCGGCGTGCCAAGCATCGCGATCCGCCCACCATGCGACATATTGGCGATCATATCGCGCACGGCCGTCGGGTTGCCCGACATTTCCAGGCCAACGTCGAAGCCCTCGGTCATCCCCAATTCTCGCTGCACCTCGGCCAGGCTCGTCTGGCGGATATCAATGGCCCTGGTGACGCCCATCTTCCGCGCCATATCGAGCCGGAACGGGTTCAGGTCGGTAATCACGGTGAAGCGCGCGCCCGCGTGGCGGACGACCGCCGCTGCCATAATGCCGATTGGCCCAGCGCCGGTAATCAGCACATCCTCGCCAAGCACCGGAAACGTCAGCGCGGTATGGACGGCGTTGCCGAAGGGGTCGAAGATGGCGGCGACATCGAGATCGACGCCGGGGAAATGATGCCAGACGTTCGTCATCGGCAGGGAGATGTATTCGGCGAACGCGCCCGGGCGCTGGACGCCGACGCCCTGGGTATGCGCGCAGGCGTGGCGGCGGCCTGCCATACAGTTGCGGCAGCGCCCGCAGACGAGATGTCCCTCGCCGCTGACGATATCGCCGGGATGGAAGTCGTTGACGTTCGCGCCGACCTCGACCACCTCGCCGACGAACTCGTGGCCGATGGCCATTGGGACGGGAATGGTGCGCTGCGCCCAGGCGTCCCAGTTGTAGATGTGCAGGTCGGTGCCGCAGATGCCCGTGCGCAAGACGCGGATGAGCAGATCGTTGATGCCAACGGCTGGCTCAGGGACATCTTCGAGCCACAGACCGGGTTTGGCCTCTTTCTTGACCAGTGCCTTCATTGTTTATCTCCATTGATATAGCAATCACCAGAGCGCAGGGAGTCTCTGGCGGCTCCTGGTCGAGCATATGACCATATGAGCATACGCGACGCTGCGCTGCATGCCCTTCATTCTGCCATTGCTGTCCAGCGCCGTCAACTTGAGTGACGACGCTCTATCGCTTATCAGCGTGGGAAGCGTGCGACGTAGTGGCGGCGCGCATTCGCGATGGAGCCGAGCGCCAATGCGCCGAAGGCAACGGCCGCCAGCAGCGCAGCGCCTAGCCCAACGGCGATATCGACGGTGTCTGACGCGCCAACCGTATCGGCGACGAGCGCGGCAAGCACCCCAACGACCACGACGTTGATGGCGGCGACCAGTGTAGGAGTGCCCGCGAGTATGCGGCTGCCGATGGGACCGAAGTGGTGAATCAGCCGATAGGTCTGCATGATGCTGGCCTCGTCGTCGTTGTGCGCAGTCATGAAATACGGCGCAAGCTCTGGCGCCAGTTCCAGATAGGCGTGGCGGATGCGATTCATCCCGGCGACCATGCCGAAGTCCTCGGTGTTGGCGTCGCTCAGGCGGATGACCGTCGCCACGCCCACCAGTAGCACGACTGGAAGCACCAGCAGCGCGAAGAGCCGGAAGCCCGGCCCGAAGGCGTTGATCTGGGCGACTAGGGCCAGCGCCACAACCGCCGCCGAGAGGACGGTGACGAACATTGAGGCGCGGCTGAAAACTTCATTCCAGGTCATGCTGCGCGTCCCTAGCAGGCTCCAGTGCTCCGTCGCCAGAATCTGCGCGCGCACCGCGTCGGTGACTCCGCTGCGGTCGGAAAGCACGGGTGTAGGCATTTGCTGGTCGTTCATGGCTCGCCTCCTTCAGCGGTCTGAATCATCAGGATTCGGCGTCGCTGCTGTCAGAGTACACCATGAACATCACGCGCCTGTTACGGCAATCGTTACGATGCGCCTCATCCCTCCACCACCGACGAGAGCGCCTCGCGCACCCGGCGCAGCGCGTGCAAAAACGGCTGCGGTTGATCAGCGTACATGCTCAGGGATGCGCTGCCGTCCGCACATCAAGGTTGGAGATTCTCTCGAAGTCACTAGCATTATGTGTAATGAGTGGTAAATTATGCCTCAGAGCTGTTGCCGCAACCCAGGCATCCTGAGGAGCCATAGGGCGTCCGATGGATTGCCGCTCGTATCGAACTTGTGCCCACAGTCGGCGCATCTCGATATCCGATGGCAGAATTACAGAGGCAGCAATAGCCTGCTCAAGATGCGAAAAGCGCCGCATTCCCCACTTGCGGACTCTCGCCCACTGAAAAAGCTCTGCTACCGTCATAAATGAGAGTGCAAGGCGCTGGCCCTGAATTAATTGGTTGTAAGCGCTCGCCCGACTATCGCTTTTGAGCAAAAACGAAAAGACGTCCGTGTCAATAAGTACAGTAGCCATCCGGCCTCACACCTTACGATCAGCGTGACGCTGCCCATAGATATAAGCAATTATGTCGTCCGCGCTTTCGTCGTCTGGCCAGTCTGGCAGAGCTAATGTGCGTATATCAGTGACTGGCGCAACCCGCTGCTCTTGAGCAAGTTCGTCTACCGAGCGCATTGACCAGAAGTCGTTTGCGGCCTGATCTATTGGCGAACTGGTTGCGGCGAGCGATTCAGCGAGCCTGCGCAAAATTTCCCGCTGCTCCTGCGGAGGGAGGCTGCGGACGGCCGCGAGAATGTCCTCGACATCAGATGCCATGAACCTACCTCCCTTACCTGAACGGAACAAAGCGGGCCTAACGCTTAGTCAAAGCTAGCATAGCACACCCAGCTACCAGCTAGCTTGCCACTAGCGCCTCGCGCACCCGGCGCAGCGCGTCGAGATGCTGGTCGAGCGACTGGAAGCCCATGCCCATCGTGTTGACGCCCAGATGTGTCGCGCCGAGCGTCTGCCAGCCTTCGGCGTACTGCTGCCAACCCGACTCCGCTGTCCGGGTGAGCGTGAGCCGCGCCTCGATACCCACCGTGTTCTCCTCGCGTCCCGCCTCGCGGATATAGCCGCGCAACGTGTCCATCAGCGCGCGGGCGTGGTCGTTGGGCGACATCTGCGGGAACCAGCCGTCGCCGATGCGCGCCACCCGACGGAGCACCACGTCGGCGGTTCCGCCGATCCAGATCGGGATACGGCGCTGGGCGGGCAGCGGATTGATGCCCGCATCCTCAACCGTATGCCAGCGGCCCTGGAAACTGATGGCCGACTCACTCCAGAGCGCACGCAGCAACGCGATCTGCTCCTCGATGCGCGCGCCACGGTTGCCAAAATCTTCGCCGAGCGCCTGATACTCGACCGCGTTCCAGCCGACGCCGACGCCCAGCCGCAGCCGTCCGCCGCTCAGCACGTCCACCTCCGCCGCCTGTTTTGCCACCAGCGCCGTCTGCCGCTGCGGCAGAATCACCACGCCCGACACCAGCTCCACCCGTCGCGTGACCGCCGCCAGATAGCCGAAGAGCACGAAAATCTCGTGAAACGGTGTCTCGCTGGTATAGGGACCACTCCAGTCGGGGCGCGACGCTGTGTTCGCGCCCAGCACGTGATCGTAGGCCAGGATATGCTGGTAGCCCATCGCCTCCACCGCCTCTGCGTAGTCGCGGATGGCGACGGGATCATTGCCAATCTCAGTCTGTGGGAAAATCGCTCCAAGACGCATCGGAAGACTCCTTGCATACAAAGCGTCACACTGTGAAGAATGTAGCACTCCGCCTGCGTGCGCTGCCTAAATTCCTTCGCGCGGAGGTTTCGCCGTGGTCTTGTGGAGCGCAGCCAGAGCGAAATGTGCGCGGGCTGCATCGTCTCCTGCACGACTGCCATCAGGTGCTGGATAACGCGTTCAGATCCACCTCACGGCGCTGCCGGGCACTAAACGCGTTCAGCGTCTGGGTGGCGTCGTACTTGTGGCGATAGAAGCGGTGGTCGATAAGCCGTTGGAGGCGGCGGCGCAACGGCTGGAAAAGCGCGGCGATCAGCAGTGTCGTCGCGACGATGAGGATGGGCGAAGGCTCGTTGCTCTGTCGCTGGGTGAAGACGTTGCACGATGGCCTGCGCGCCCACCACGCCCGCGATGTAAACCAGCGCAAGGAAGGTGGTCAGCGAGCCATAGACCAGCGTCCGGTTGATAATGACGTCGATGTCGTACAAACGCGAGCGCAGAATGGCGATGCCGATGGTGACGGGCAGCACGAGCAACACGACCGGATAGTTCACTAGCCCGAGAAAAGTGGATGCGACGATATTGGACTGATTGAACGCCGGGATGAACGCCGAGAGAATAGGGATCGGCAGACTGATGCCAACCATCACGATGACGATGCCGAAGACGACCCATTTAGTCTGCTGCCGCTCGATCGGTGTCGATACCTTGCGGTAGCGGTAGATCTGCGCGCCAATGATGGCGAGATACTGCGGGATATTGATCAGTGGATCGAGCCATCCTGGGACGTTACTACTGAACTGCAGATTCGGGAAAGCCGTAGTGATGGCTCCAAACGCGCCCAGTACCAAGACCAGCGCCATCCAGCGGGGCACGAGCCGCCCATTGGGGAAGAGTACCAGAAAGACGATGATGGAGTAGACGCCAAGCGCGCCCAGTATACCGATTGGGATGTTCAGGGCTGGATAGGCAAGCGCCAGGGCGGTGATCGGAAAGCCGGGATAGGTTGAGTTGAAGATCACCAGGAAAAGCGCGGTGAAGAGCGCGAACCAGTCGTTGGGCCTGCGCCAGAAGATGAGGAAGCCGATCCCGCTCCAGATGGCGACGATGAGGTAAAGAAAACAGTCAGCAGGGCGGCATAGCTCTGCGCCGAGAGGCCAAAGGCGGTGAGCTGCTGGAGACCTTGCGCTGTCAGCGCCCCGGCAACATTGCATGTCGTGGGGTCATGCAGGGCCGTTGAATCAGCGCATAGTACGCGGGGAGACTGGCCGCGAAGAGTCCCAGCGCGAGAATAGCCAGCGCCAGCCAGAGCGGGCGTAACGCCCTCATCCAGCCAGTGCTCGTCCGCTCGGCGCCGATCTTGTTCATCGTCACCTATCCTTCCCACATGGCAACGAGCCATAACACCGTCGTAGACTTCGCTGCTACGAATTATGGCATAGGCGCGTCCTGAAAACGTCACGAAAAGCGTTACAGATCAAGCGTGTATTAAGCGACATTCAGCGGCATCTTGAATAGCGGAGCATGGGCAGCGCACAACTACGCTGAGCTTGCTCTAACATTTTTCTTACAGAACTCCTGTGGGCCTCTAACATGACACCTACACCGCTCTAACGGCTGATGCGCGATACTCATGGATGGTAGTCGCGGGCAGCGCTAGTTGCCTGCGCGGGCCAGATTCGTCCCACATGCGCCCGAATGGTTGGGCTGGATGCCTGGCTATTTGAGACATGAGATATCCCCGATGAAACAGGAGGGACAGTAGCGTGGCAAGTAAGATTCGCCCGGTGGGCGACCGCGTCGTGGTGCGACCCAGCCAGCGTGAGGAAGTCACCAAGAGCGGCATTGTGATCCCCGATACGGCCAAAGAGAAGCCCCAGGAAGGCACCGTCATTGCCGTTGGCAAGGGCAAGGTAAGCGACAAGGGCGACCGCGTCGCGCTCGAAGTCAAAGAGGGCGACCGCGTGCTCTTCGCCAAATATGGCGGCACGGAGTTCAAGCTCGATGACGAGGACCTGCTGGTCCTGCGCGAGTCTGACATTCTGGCGATTATCGAAGGCAAAGAAGGCAAGTAGTTCGCGCGTCCAGCCGATGTCTGGATCGTGACAGCGATTGATTTGATGAGGAGTTAGAGAGCAGCATATGGCTAAGCAACTCGTATTCGACGAGCAGGCGCGCCGCTCCCTGAAGAAGGGCATCGACATGCTGGCGAGCGCCGTGAAGACCACGCTCGGCCCCAAGGGCCGCAATGTCGCGCTCGACAAGAAGTTCGGCGCGCCGACCGTCACCCATGACGGCGTGACCGTCGCCAAAGAGATTACGCTCGAAGATCCCTTCGAGAACATGGGCGCGCAGCTTCTGAAGGAAGCCGCCACCAAGACCAACGATGTCGCCGGCGACGGCACCACCACCGCGACCGTGCTGGCCCAGGCCATCGTCAACGAGGGGCTGCGCAACCTGGCGGCGGGCGCGAATCCCATGCAGCTGCGCCAGGGCATCGAGGCGGGTGTACGCGCGGTCGTCGAGTACATCAAGAAGTCGTCCGTGCCGGTCGAGGGCAAGAAGGAAATCGCGCAGATCGCGACGGTCTCCGCCGCCGACCCGCAGATCGGCGACCTGATCGCCGAGGTGATGGAGCACGTCGGCAAGGACGGCGTCATCACGGTTGAAGAGAGCCGCGGCATCACCTTCGAGACCGAATACGTCGAGGGCATGCAGATCGACAAGGGCTACATCTCGGCCTACTTCGTCACCAACTCCGACCGCATGGAGGCCGTGATCGAGGACGCCTACATCCTCATCACCGACAAGAAGATCAGCGCCGTCGCCGACATCCTGCCCGTGCTGGAGAAGCTGACGCAGATCGGCAACCGCAACATCGTCATCATCGCCGAGGATGTCGACGGCGAGGCGCTGCCGACCCTGGTCGTCAACAAGCTGCGCGGCATCCTCAACGTGCTCGCCGTCAAGGCGCCGGGCTTCGGCGACCGCCGCAAGGCCATGCTGCAGGACATCGCCATCCTGACCGGCGGCCAGGTCATCAGCGAAGAGATGGGCCGCCGCCTCGAGAACACCACGCTCGCGGATCTCGGTCAGGCGCGCCGCGTGATCTGCCACGCAAGGACGACACCACCATCGTCGAGGGCCATGGCAACGCAGGCGGACATCCAGAACCGCATCAAGCAGATCAAGGCGGAGATCGAGAACACCACCAGCGACTACGACCGCGAGAAGCTCCAGGAGCGTCTGGCGAAGCTGGCCGGTGGCGTCGCCTGATCAAGGTCGGCGCGGGCACCGAGGTCGAGCTGAAGTTCCGCAAGACCCGCGTCGAGGACGCCCTCTCGGCGACCCGCGCGGCCGTCGAGGAAGGCTATCGTGCCGGGCGGTGGCGTGGCGCTGATCAACGCGGTTGACGGTGCTTGACAAGCTCAAGCTCGAAGGCGACGCAGGCGACTGGCATCCAGATTCTGCGTCGCGCGCTCGAGGAGCCGCTGCGCACGATCGCCGCGAACGCTGGCCAGGATGGCGCGGTGGTCGTCGAGGCGGTGCGCCGGGCACAGAAGGAGCAGAAGAACAAGCATATCGGCTACAACGTCCTCGACTATGAAGACCGAGGACATGGTTGAGGCCGGTGTGATCGACGCCGCCAAGGTGACGCGCTCCGCTCTGGAGAACGCCGCCAGCATCGCGGCGATGATCCTGACGACCGAGGCGCTCATCACCGACATTCCTGAGAAGGAGAAGCCTGCCGCTCCGCCGATGCCGGAGTACTAGGCCACTATCGTCCAGCTTCCTGATGACGGGGAGCCAGCAGGGAGATATGTTCAACGTGGAGCATATCTCCCCTTTTTTATGTTGCTCCAGGTTCATAGGCGCGTATCGTTACGTCTTATTAACAGTTACTGGCTTGAACCGACAATAACGCTACGAATAGCAATAGCATGACAGGAATCGCTAGCCAGTTCTGGTCAAATCGCTCAGGTACTTAATCAGGAGAATGCGTTTGGACTTCCTTGAAGCCTTCCAGCATACCCTCGCTGAGACGATTGCCTGGTGCGCGCCGCGCGCCACATCGCTCGAACCGGAGTCCAGCCTGCGCTCGTTGCCGTTGAACAGTCAGCCCTCGATTGAGAGCCAGTCCAACGATAAGTGGAAGCAGGCCGTTTCTGACATCGCCACGACGCGCGCCATGTTCTTGCGCGACGCGGGAAACTACTCTCAGGAGCCGCCTACCGACCTGGCGGGCGGTCGCCTGCTGCTCTATGCCCCCAATGAAACGTTGAGCGATGGGGCCGCCTGGGTAAGTTGGGGAGGCTTCTTTGACTGGGACAACGCTCCACCGTGGGACACCTGGGTGGCCTACGTCGAGGACACTCCCGCTGACCCAGAGCACACCAATACATGGTTTCGCCAACACGCCTGGAAGCAGGGGATTGTACACCCACCCATGCGGGTGTCCTACCTCGTCAGCTGGGTTCCACCATGCCTCCTGGAAGTCGCTGAAGCTGGGATCGAAGCGAATCCAGAGGAGTGCGTCGAGTGGCTGGCCGACCGAGATACAACCTTCACCCGCGCGCTTCAAGAGACGGGGCTGCTGGTTTCGGAATAGGGTTCAGGAATGGCTCGAACCCCACGTCCCCATCACCTGGCGCATGATGGCGAACTCGCCGATGTGATAGGCGTTGTGGTCAGCCACCACCGTAATCTCGCGAGCAATCGTCTGGCCGGTGCCCTGGGGAATCGTCGCCCAGAGGTCAGTCTGCGGGTCCATGACGATTGCTCGCAGCGCCTGCCGGTCCGCCAGGAAGTCGTGGATCGTCCGCTGCCAGTCGTCGGGTGTCGCCTGCTGGTCTGGCGACGGCCAATAGTCTCGCGGCCACGCGCGCTCCTCATAGTTGGGATTGCGGATGAAGTCCAGGATGTCCCATTGTGTCAGGCGGAGATGTTCGAGCAGATGCCATGAGGTATAGCTGCCGTTCGGGAAGGGCGTGTTGATCTGCTCCATCGGATAGGCAGCCACGGCCTCCTCGAACGACATATGCGCATTCCCGCGCTCAAGTAAAAACACCAACTCGTCGCGTAATGACTGATCCGATGGCATGAGCGCCTCCATTGTCTTTATTTCCGCGTATCGCTCAGGCATATGTACCCTGAGCACTCAGGATATCCCGATACTGTCTGCCTCGCAAGGCATGCCACGCATGGAAGACCATGCTGGCTGAGCGCCCGGCATACCTCTCGCGGAGAAGACCGCACCCACGCAATAGCCATGTGGCCAGGCCGGAATCCAGCGCTAATCGCTATTTGAGTTGTCTCCCTGACCGTTTCCATGCCTGCCGCCATGATGGCCGTGGTGTTTATCCCCCTTGCCGTGCCCGTTGTCATGCGGATTGCTCTGCTGGTTGCCCTGCTGCATGGCTACGGTCACCAGAGAGAGGATTTCGCCATCGCCAGCACGCAGAGTATACTGGCTACCAATCAGCGTGGTCAGGTAGATGATATCGCCGCGTATTCGAGGAGGCGCGGCGAGCATACCATCGGTCCAGACGGTCCAAAGCAGTTTGCCGTCGGACCGTTGGGCGTACACCTGCGACCCGCGATAGCGAATAACAGTCGTCAGGGGTTGCTGAGGTGTCGGAGTGCTTTTGGTCAGATGGCTGTTCGCCACTGTATTCGCTGTCCGTTCTGGCGCGCTGCCATTGATCGCTACGCTGTGGAAGGCTGGGCGTTCCGCCAGCGACGGGGTACCTTCGCTCTGAATCGCCTGCGCCGCTACGATACCTCCGCCCAGCAGTACGGCTGCGGCGAGTGTGGCCACGCCGACACGAAGCGATGGTCTGGTCGCGGCGCGCGGTCGCGGTCGCCATGACCTCACCGGGTACGGCTGCGTCAGCTCGCAATCCTGCATACTCGCCTGTTCGCTGTTCGCCGCCGTCCAACTACCCTCAACTCCGGTGGTGAATGCCAGCGCCAGTGCGCCCGCGCTCTCAAAACGACGCCGCGGGTCCTTCGCGAGGGCGCTCAGTATGGCCGCCGCCGCTGGACCTGGCAGATCCGGACGATAGAGACATGGGGAGAGCGGAGTCTCGCGCAGGTGCGCCATGCCCACCGCGACTGGTGTCGCACCCCCAAACGGGAGGCGTCCGGCCGTCAGCAGATAGAGCACGACGCCGAGTGCGTAGATGTCGGCGGCGGGGCCGACACGTTGCCCTCTGAACTGCTCAGGCGCCATGTAGGACGGCGTCCCGATGACCTCGCCATCACGGGTAAGTATTGTCGGCGCGTCCGCACGGCTGTTGGATGGCCCATAGAGGTGGGCGATACCGAAGTCCGCCAGGAGGAGACGCCCCTGCCCATCCAGCAGCACATTCGATGGCTTAACGTCGCAATGTACGACGCCGTGTTGGTGGGCATAATCCAGCGCGCTGGCGAGCTGGACAGCATACGCGGCGGCGGTGGCGAACGGGAACAGGCCAGATGCGGCGGCGATACGCCTTCCAAGCGTGCCGCCGGTCGCAAGGGGCATCACCATGTAGGGCTGTCCCTGCCACTCGCCATAGTCGAGCACAGACAGAATGTGCTCGTGTCGCAACGAGGTGGCGGTTTGCGCTTCTCGATAAAATCTGGCGCGGAAGGCGGCATAGTTACCCGTTGTCGCCGGAGAGTCACGCAGCACTTTGATAGCAGACTTCACATGGAGATCGTCCAGGCGGCGGCCGAGGTAGACGGTGCTCATGCCCCCGTGGCCCAGAACGTGGGTGAGGCGGTAGCCCGCAAGCTCGTCGCCCAGCAGGGTATCAGTCGCTCGCAGCATGGCAGATTCCCTCCCAGACGGCCACGCTGATGCTCCTATGCAGGGAGGGGCAGATACCGTCCTGGGAAGGATTTACGTGCAAATACAGTGCCAACGTCATCCGCAGGGAGGATAGGTATCCAGGATTGTGGCCAATGTATCGCCTTCCTCACCAGCCCATATCACATACTGGACCTGAGCACACACAATGACGCCTCAGGTGTAATGACTAGCTACTGGATGAGGCATGCTATGCTGTGAAGCAGCGTACAGCAGCCGCTTCTCAATCTACCAGTCAGAGTGATCTTCCGTGATGACCAGCCTGAAAAGAGGAATGGGGTGAGCAGTCGTCACACCGCGAGGCATTCGCCGACAAGCGCTCACGTGGATGTCGCCAATGTCATTGAGACATTTCTCGACCAGGGGTATCTCGTCGAAACACTGAGCCAGCTAGCCCAGATTCCGACCGATGTGCCGCTTGGTTTTCAGACGCTGATGGAGCCTGACGACCCGAAGCTCGTCCACTACGTGCAGCAAGTGTTGCGGCCCGAACTGGTGCGCCTGGGCACCTATGACCTGATCGATGCGCCACACAACAATCTGGTGGCCCGATTGGGGCGTGGCGTCTCAGGCCAATCGCTCTTGATCCAGAACTATACGCCAGCCCAGCATAACAACCTCATGGAGGATCCGTTCTCCGGCAGAGTAGGCAACGCAGCCCAGTATGGGCACGACGAGCCGGTTGTCTTCGGCCAGGGCGTGAGCCAGTGTAAGTCTCACCAGGCGGTGATGCTGACGGTCTTGAAACTCCTACGCCAGAGTGGCGTCGAGCTCCAGGGCAGATTGTATTGGGCCATCAATAATGAGGGGCGCAGCAGTCACGCCTGTTCGGAGGCAATCCTGGCGGCGCTGCCAGAAAAGCCGGACTTTGGCATCCTGCAGATTGATACGGGCCTGGCGATTTCCCTGGGCAACCGGGGCCGTGTCGATGTGGATGTCCATGTGCGGGGCATCGCAACCCATTCGAGCACGCCGCACAACGGGCTTAGCGCCATCGAAGGCGCGCATGAGGTCATCACACGACTGCGGCGGCTGCATTGGCCTGATACTCATCCGCTGGTTGGGGCGCGGCACGCGCTGGTCTACAAGATCGAGTATGCGCCATTGGCGCCACATACCCTGCCATCAGATGCAACGCTGACAGTCGATAGGCGGCTCCTGCCGGGCGACGATCTCGATGAAGCTGTCGAAGAGATTCGGACCGCCATCGGCGATCTCGGGCCATATAAGGTGACTGTTGCGCGCAGTGTTTCTATGCTTCCGGCATTGGTCGATCCAGCATACGCGGGGGTGCAGGCCTTGCAAGCCGCGCACACAGCCATCCACGGACATCCGGCTACGACCGAGTATGCACAGGGCACCTTCGATGCGGGTGGCCTCTGCGCGGTGGGTGTGCCGACAGTCATGTATGGAGCGGGTGGGGGAGCCGGGCTGCTCGACGTCGACTTCGTGCCAATTGCCGCGGTCATCGCGGAGGCGAAGATATTGACAGCGCTGATTCTGAGCCAACTGGCGTAACGAGCATCATCGGCAGAGAAAGGGTGGGACATAGAACGGAATGACGAATACATCACAGCCGCTACAACCGCGCCATCGCGTGCGCTTTGGTCTCAGTCTGCCCAATCGTGCGGTGCTTTTCGGCATGCCAACAGAATTGCTGCTCGTGACCGCCGAGCAAGCCGAAGCGTCAGGCCTCTTCGACTCCGTCTGGGTTGGCGACAACTTTCTTTCTAAGCCGCGACTCGAAGCCATAGTCATGCTCTCAGCGCTTGCCGCACGCACGCAACGACTCAAGCTGGGCACCATCTGCCTCGCTACCTTCCCCATGCGCCACCCGTTGCCGCTGGCGATCCAGTGGGCAAGTCTGGATGTGCTTTCCGGAGGCCGGACGATCCTGACGGTATGCAACGGTGGCGCCGCATCGATGGGGCCGTTGTTTGCGACGGAGCTGGCAGCGATGGGCATAGCGTCGCAGGACCGGATGGCGCGCCTGGAGGAAGGGATCGAGCTGCTGCGGCGCTTCTTTGGCCCTGATCCCGTGACATACTCGGGACGCTTCTACTCGTTCGACGGCGTGGAGGTCTATCCCAAGCCAGTCCAGGCGCGGGTGCCGATCTGTCTTGCGGTCAACCCGGCGAAGAACGTTGATCCTGTGGTAGAGGAGCGTGTTCTGCGAAGGGTGGCGCGCATAGCAGACGGCTGGCAGACCGACGCCATCGAGCCGGATATCTTCCGGGAGCGTTGGGCGCGCATCCAGGCCTACGCCGCTGAATATGGGCGGCCAGGCCAGGTGACCGATGCGCAGCTTCACCTGATGGTCAATATCAACGATGACGCCATCCAGGCCCGGAACGAGTCCATCGCCTTCCTGGACAAGTATTACGGCACGGGCAGTGTTGGCGATGAGTTCCTGGGCAATTGGCTAGCCTTTGGCCCGCCCGCCGCTGTGATTGAAAAGATCAACACGTTCGTCGAGGCTGGATACACCACCATTGTGCTGCGCTACACCTCACTCGATCAACGGGGCCAACTTGAGCGCTGCGTCACAGAAGTCTTGCCAGCGTTTCAGGGACGGATAGCTGTTGACGAAGAAGGTAGCAACTTGGCAAATGGCTAATGCCGCCCGATTGCAAGGTGCGAAGCGCTTACCCCCGGAAGACATTGCCCGCGATGAACATCAGGTTGGCGGGGCGCTCGGCCATGCGGCGCGTCAGGTAGGGATACCACTGCGTGCCGTAGGGGACGTAGACGCGAACGTTATAGCCCTCACCCGCCAGTTTCTCCTGCAAATCCCGGCGGATGCCATAGAGCATCTGGAACTCGAAGCGCGCGCGGGGAATGCCATGTGACTCGGCGTAGCGAATCGCGTCGCTGATGATGCGCTCGTCGTGGGTGGCGATGGCGGGATACGTGCCGTGTTCGAGCAACTCGTAAAGGAGCAATTCGTAGGCGGCATCTACATCTGCCTTCTTGGGATAGGCAATCGTCTCCGGCTCCAGGTATGCGCCCTTTACCAGCCGGACGCGGATGTTGTTGGCAATCAGATCTTTGGCGTCGTCGGGGGTGCGATAGAGACATGTCTGGATGACGGTGCCAACATTGGGAAACGTCTTGTGGAGGTCAGTCACCATATCGAGCGTGCGCTGAGTATAGTCGGAGCCTTCCATATCCACCCGGACGAAGATGCCCAGGTCGCGCGCCCGCTGGAGTACCCTGGTCAGGTTATCGCAGGCGAGGGCATAGTCGATGTCGAGGCCAAGCGCGGTGAGCTTGACGGAGATGTTGGCCTCGGCGCCTTCCGCCGCGACGCAGTCGAGGATCTGGATGTAGCCGTGCGCGGCCTCGCAGGCCTCATGGGCGTCGGCAACGTTTTCGCCGAGATGGTCGAGCGAGACACTGATACGTTCGCCATTCAGCGCATGTGTGACGGCTATCGCCTCGTCGAGCGTCTCGCCTGCCACGAACCGCCGCGCCGCCTTGCGTGCCATCGCGTTGTGCATCACAAACTGGCGAATTACCTCCTGGCGCGCCAGGTAGAGCATCGTATCTTTCAGCATGACCACTGGCCCCCTCGTCGTCGAGTTTCGGCTGACTAAACTGCGCCACATCATTGGGCGCAGGCTATCACCGATTATACCGCTTTCCTGGCGAAGGGAAAGAGGTACTTATAGGCGATAAGGCTGCCACGAGCGGGCCAGGGATGGGCACATGAATAGAGCAGTACACTATACGATGAGGCCGCCAGAGACCTGCCATTGCTGGCGGACGCGCCAGATGGCCTCGAAGCAGCGATACTGGACGCCCGCGACCTGCTCGTAGCAGAGGCCACGCCCGACGAAGGCCTCCGATGCGGTCACGGAGGCGACCGTGCCGCCAAGTTGCGCATGACGCAGCAGCACTGGCCAGAGGGCATCGCGCAGCGTCAGAATCTGCTGCTCGGCGGCGTACCAGTCGGTGCGCTGGTCCACCAGCAGCAAGATACGGGCGGCGAAGGTGGATGGGGCGCGGCCAGCGTAGCCCGATAACTCCACGGTTTCCACGTTCGTATCCGATGGCAGCCAGATGCAGCACTGCGGCAGGTAGGCGTCAGAGAAGTCTTTGGGTCGCCCGACGAAGACGGCCCGCGCGACTCCGTAGCGGCTGGCGTCGCTGGCGGAGAGCGCGGCGAACGGCGAGACGCCCGCCACCAGGCACTCATTCAGATTCAGCGATTGCATCGCCTGCAGCGCGCCGAAGGTATCGGGCTGGGATGGCAACGTTGGCATGAGGTCTGTTAGCCTCCTACAACGCGCTCGCAGAGCGCCTCCTGGTGGTCGTTCTCGAAGGTCTCGACCTCGGCGACGATGCGGTATTTCGCGGGCAGGCTCGTCTCGGGATCGCTGTTGATCTCGTCGTACAGCACATCGCGCCGCTGTAGAGGTATCGGCGGGACGCCCTGAGTCGTGTAGAGCCAGAAGAGGTCGAACGGGCGGGCATCGGCAAAATCGAGATGCTCGCCGTCGCCGGTGGCCGACTCGATCTGCACAGGCACGCCACTCAGCAGTGTCGTGCCTTCAGGCCGCTCGATGCGAACGGTAGTGAAATCATGGCTATCTCCCCCTTGCGGTTAGAGCGCCTGCGCGCGATATGGTTCGAGGGCAGCCTTCGCCTGGAGCAGCAGCGTTGAGTCGCCGCTCCGGTCGCCCCAGGGCCGCGCCTGTAGCTCGAATTTGCCCTGGCGGATGCGCGCCGCGCCGGACGGATTGCGCCGCTCGGCCAACAGTTCGCTGGTCACCCAGATACACGCCTGCGCGAGGTCATACGGCGGCGCACCGGGAGTGATGCCGCCAACATAGGTCACGCTGATCCACGTCCGCAGCGAGCGCGAGAGCGCCAGCAGGGGATCCAGCCCTGCCAATAATGGCGCCTCGATCAGCCGCCCATCGGACGGCAGCCGCACCTGCGCAACATCCAGCGCGAATGTGCCAACCTCGCCCTGATCGAGCGTGAGCGCGCTGACGGACTGCACCGGGAAGTGGCCGGGACGCACAACGGCTATCACGACGCGGTCGATCCAGGCGCTGGTTCCCGGCATACCCCATTGCTCGGTCCGACCGAGGGCATAGAGCGAACGGTCGGTCGCCGTCCCCTGCTGGCAGTAGCCCTCCATCCACGCGTTCGCCCGCAGAATCGTCTCGGCCAACGATCCCGCCGTGCCCGCCTGGCTGACGGAGATACCCGGCGCGTGCGGCCAGCGCGTCCCCGGCGCGGCCAACGTCAGGTGGGTGGAGTCGGCTGAGCCAGTCACCTGCGCGACCTCCGACCATGGGCGATCCAGCAGCCAGAGCGGCCCGGTAGGCCATCCGGCCGATGCGGCGACTGGCAGGCTGACCGCGCCCGCCGCCAACGTTGTTGCGCCGCCGAGCGCGTGTTGAGTCCCAGCAGCAACGCCGTTTCCTGATTGGTCGCCGCGCGCAGATAGCCCGGCACATCCAGATATGCGCTGGTATAGGTTGTTGTCATGCCACCACCTCTCCCCCTGACTATGCGGGCGGTTGAAACCGCGCCTGAACGGCCTCGCTCCGCTCCGCCACGAAGTCCGCCTGCGCGGACTCTCCAAACCGGCATAGAACGCGGAAAATAAAGATAGCGCCTGCCCAACATGCCCCCCCTTGGAGAAAGCAGTGTCGTGCGGCGCCGTGTTCCGGCTCACCGGGATAGCGAACCTCTCCCCGGCCCCTCCCCAACGTAGGGAGAGGCGACGAGCAGTCCCGCGCAGACAGCATAGAACGTGGCAATTCGTCAGCGCAAGGGGCGGCGCGAATCCGTGGCGGCAGATGGCGGGCTACGAGCGGAGATGTGCGGTTATGCGGCATCCCCCCGCTAGAATTGACTCACTATGACCGTGGCGAGAGTGCGGCGCGGGGCGGGCGCAGCGTATAGGCCAGCGTGACCAGCGGGACAGTGACAAAGGGCGTCTGGAAGGCGATGGGACTCTGCACGCTCAGGAGAATCCAGATCATCGCGAAGAGACCGACGCCCACCAGCAAGCCGCGACCAGCAACGCCGCAAGCCAGACGTAGCGTTGCTCCAGCCCAGCCACGACAATACCAATAGACAATCTACGGCGGTAAGCGGCAGCGAGGATGCCCGCCACACCTAAAATAGTGACGACCAGAGTGAGCGCCGACGGATTGACGGGTTGCCCGTTTGGGATCGTAGGTAATGCCCTGCGTGACGGTCAGTACCTGCGCGACCATCGCCGCAACCACCATAACAAGCGTGACGAGCGATAGTATCTGTAATATGCGTTTCATCGTTTTGTCTCCCATTTGTCCTATGTTCTGACTCCCCTCTCCCTGTGGGAGAGGGGCTGGGGGTGAGGTTCTGGATACCGTTTGACGCCGCGAATGAAGCGGACCGTGACGGTGCCAAGCGCACAGAAGAGGACAAGGAAGGCGAAGAGCAGGGTATAGCCAAGGCTGCGGTTGCCCGCCGAGACGCCAAACGCCAGCAGCCAGCCACCAAAGACCACCGCCAGCACCTGCGGTAACGTCAGCGCAATATTCCAGATGCCCATGTCACGGGCGTAGGTCTTTTCGGAGGGCAGCACATCCGCTACCAGCGCCCAGTCCACGCTGACATACGCGCCAAAGCCGAGACCAAAGACCGCAGCGGCTCCGAAGGTCAGCGGCAACAGGCTACCAGGAACAATGAACGGTGCGATGACAAATACGACACCGACGAACGCCATGAACGACCCGGCAATATAGACCATGCGCTTGCGCCCGACGCGGTCAGAGGCCCAACCGGCGAAGAGCGTACTCAGGGTGGCGGAGATGGTGAGCAGAATGATGAACACGGTGGTCGCGCTCTGCGGATTGGGCGCATGGGCATAGTTGATCATGATGAGCAAGACGAAGTTCTGGACAAGATAGATGCCCATCATCACCAGCATGCGCGTTAGCACGACCCAAGTGAAATCGCCGTTACGCCGCGGACGGAAGTCGAAGGCAAAGGCCGCCCCTACTGAGGCGATGGCAACGCCGATGAGTTGCACGTAGCTCAACCCATCTTCGCCGAGCGACTGCCCTGTAACGTGCGTCACCAGATAGATGCCACCCAGCATCGCGGCGAGTACAAGCAATGTCAGCCCGAGATCGCGCAACGTGTGGCGTTGCACGGCTCGCTCCTCCCTGGATATCATGGAGCGTTGCCAGGGAGTCTCACGTACAAAGAGGAAGGTCAGGATCGCCATGAGCAGGATAATCGCGGCGGTGGCGGCGTAACCAAGGACGATACCATGTTGATAGGCGGCTGGACTCTGTGTGCCGTTGAGCAGCGCATTGGAGTTGAAGCCGAAAAGCGTTGGCACGATGCGCGCCACAGATAGTGCCTAACCAGTACGCCAGCCCCATGATGCCGGATGCCTTGCCGCGCTGTTCCTGCGGAACGAGGTCGGGCAGGAGCGCATGGAAAGGCGCGGCGGCGGAATTATTGGACAACTGCACGACCATCAGACCAACCATCAGCGCCAACAGCCCCGCCGATACTGGATTGCCGTCATGATTACCCGCAAGCGTCGTCGGCAGCAACGCCATCATGGCAAGGCCAACGACATTGACCAGCGTGCCAACCACCACATAGGGGCGGCGACGGCCAAAGCGGCCAGGTGTGCGGTCGCTGAGCAGGCCGAAGAATGGATTCGAGAGCAGGGCGACGATGAGTCCCGGCGCGACAACGATGGCCTGCGCAAGCCCGGCGTGGTCGTTGACCCAGGTAGCCTGGCTCGCCAGGGAACCCGCGGGCGCTTGCTGGAAGAGCAGACCAATGACCTGGCTGGGCACAAGGATAATGCCCACAGCGGCCCAGTGAAAGTTGAGCGCGAACCAGAAGATGCTGATAGAGATGAGTCCGCCAAGCGAACGCTTCGGCAGCGTTCCCTTCCCGGCACGGTCAGATGCGTCGAGTGATCCAGCGGCGGCTGTCATGATGGCTGCCCTCCTTCTGTCTCCTGAGTCGGGAAAAGTCCGCGTCGTGGGGAGAGTATAGCATGCCCCGACGACGACGGGATGGGCGAGATCATCGCATCACGAATATCGAGTTCATATAGACCGCCCATTGCGAATCAGTGTGCCAGAGGAGAGGCGAAAAGGCCACGCAGTATCCGCAGTTTCACCCGCAGGATAGCGCGCAGAAGCGGGGAATCGGAACGAGGAGGTTGGATGCCACAGGCAGAAGCGCTGTTCCTACCCTGACGATTAGCCGCGGCAGCCATGCCGCGAAACAGCCATGGTCGCCTGGCGCCTACCAGCGATTGCGCCTGCCGCCGGGCGACCCACCGCGCCGGGGCGAGCCATCGTCATCGTCGCCATCGAACTGGCGGCTGAGCAGGCCACCGCCACGATTCGGCGCACGTGAGCTGGAGCGGCCGGGCGCGCCGCCGCCAGAGCGACCTCGCTGCGCTGGCCGATATTCCGAGGGCGAGTCATCCTCGTAGCCATCATCCCAACCACCAGCGGCAGGGAGATACGCGCTCTCGCCGTCACCATCCCAGCCATCAGCGGCGGGCATGTAGGCGCTCTCGCCCTCGTAGCCCTCATCATCCCAGCCACCAAAGTCGCCATCAGATGCGCCCGTGGAAGACGCTTTCGCCGTGCGTTGCTTGCGGGCCAGCAGGACCACGAAGATGATGGCGGAAATCACCAGGACGATGCCCGTGCCAAGCATCACCACGCCGACGGGCCAGCCGGGGAACGGTAACCGCGCCAGCGCCGACGGCAGACCCGGAATGCCCGCGACACCCGCGTAGAAGATCGTGAAGAGTCCAGCGCCAACGACACCCGCGAGCGCGACCAGCCAGGTCTCGGCTGAGGCGATGGCCCGGCGCTCGAAGCCAGTGAAGCCCGCGAAGAGTCCCACGCGCGCGCCAGTGACGGCGAGGGCGTTGAAGAGACCCAGCAACAGGGCGCAGGCGAGCACCGCAAGCAGCATCGGAATCAGCGTCATCGTGGCAAGCGCGAAACCCGTGCCGACCACACCCGCGATGAGTGCGGGACGACCATGTCCACGACGCGCGACGGTATCGCCGAAGAGCGCGCCCAGCGCCAGCCCACCAGCCTCGGCCGCCAGCAATGGGCCAAAATAGAAGCCGGGCAGTCCGAGGCGATCCTGGAGGAAGAAGATCTCCAGCACGGCGAGCCCGCCGCCGACCAGTCCCAGCGCGCAGAGCGCCAGCAGCGCCGTCTGGCTGAGCGCTGATCCACCGACGAGCGCCATGCCTGACCGCAGCTCACCGAACGCCTGTCTCAGCGTGGAGGGCGCGACCTGATACCACTCCGGCAGGGCCAACTCGCGGCGCATCTCTGGATCGGCGAGTCGCTCATCGTCGCCATCTTCCTCCATCAGCGCTTCGAGATCGTCTTGATCGGGCTGAACATGCAGAAAGGCGCGCTTGGACTCAGGCAGGGCATCGAGAAAGCCATCAGAGTTCGAGGCAAGCAGGTAGCAGACTGCGGCGAAGACGCACACCAACAGAATGCGCTCGCCCAGCAGCGTATAGGTCAGGGTGGCGAGGAGCGGCCCGAGGACGGCGACAACCGCGCCACCGATATAGAGGTCGGAGGAGACGCGCTCCAGCTCGCCCGGCGCGAGACAGACGCGGAAGGCAGCGACCCGCAACCCTTCACGGAGCCGACCGCAGAGCGAGATGCCAAAGATGAGGGCAAACACGACGGGATAGATCGTATGGAAGTGCATGGGGACGAAGCCGAGGGCCAGCAGAAAGCGCAGCCGACCGAGCCACGCCAGCCCACGCCCCGGCTCAGACATGCGCGTCAGCGGAGCCGCCAATGGCCCGGCCAGCAGCCAGGGAACGCCCAGCAGCACAAGCGCGAGTGCGAGCACGTAGGGTGAGACGGTCAGGCCAAAGAGCCAGATGAGCACGCCGGTAGTAAAGATGGTCTCGCCCAGCAGCGAGGCCACTTCGCCGCGCCAGAGGTGCCCGGCATTGCCATCATGGAAGAGCGAGAAGTGATGCTGGTGACCGACCGCCGCCATCTGTGTGGAGGTCCAGCCCGCCTGCTCGTTGTCGTTGGCCCAGCGACCCGAGCCGCCGGGGACAGGCATGCGTGTGCTGCCGTAGGGCTGATAGGGGTCGAATGGTCCGGGAGGCGCGGGATTGCGACGGCTGGAAGCGCCTGGCGCTCCCATACGTGGATCGCGCGCTGGTCCGCGTGGCTCGTCATCCCAGCCCATGCTATCCCCCTGCTTGCCAGTAGCGCTCTTCCCATGAGCGCTAGCCGCTTATCCAGCGGACTGGGCCAGTATAGGCCCGGTAGCAGAGGGCTGTCAAACCGACTACCCGAAAAGCGGATAGGGCTGCTTCCTGGTTTTGCGGCTCAAAACGCCAGGTGTGGCGAGTCAGAAGTATAGGCGTTCAGCACCCGCAGCAGCGCGTCGGCGACCGCCTCGGCCTCGTTCAATCCATCGCCGTCGATGGGCGCTGCCTCACCTGGGAAGGTGAGCCGACAGACATGCCGCGAGGCAGGCGCGGAGGCCGCCAGCACCGGCGCGAACGCCTCGCCCGTCGCGACGCGATAGCCACGCGCCCGCAGCCACGTCTTCAGCTTGCCAGCGGTGGGGAGCCAGAGGCATGTACCCTGCGCCACCTGGGTCACGGGCCACTGGCCGTTCGCATCCGTCAGCGCCAGCATTCCCACGCCGGGCGGCACGGCAATCACCAGCCAGAGACCCGCAGCGCCCTCGGCGATATGCTCCCCGCCCAGCACCGTACACCAATCGCCAATCTGCGGCTCCCAGCCCAACCCCTCGGTGGCAAGGCGACGGGCAGTGGCGGGCGTAACCAGGTCTTCGCGCATGGGCAGCCTCCTTCCCTCTACAACGCACACACTTTGCATAACGAATGACGCTGCGCGCAGTCTCTGCCCTCGGGAAAGCTGGCGCCATGGAATAGTCTGATTGCCTCGCCGCCATGCCGCCTGCTACAGTTTGCGGTAGCGCGCCCACATGGGGAGGCGCGCATCGTTGAGACTGCGAAAGGTTAAGCCAGGTGAAGGTTGCGTATATCTTCAGCACCAGCGGACATACCGCCAGTTATAAGTTGGGCAAGATGATTCTGCCACAGCTCGAGGCCGGAAATCACGGCGTCGAGGTCGTCGGCATGATGTTCTTCGACGATAACACGTTTGTCTTGCGCAAGGGCGATCCTATCGGCGAGCGGCTGGGCAAAATCGCCCGCGAGCAGAACATCCTGCTGATGCTCTGCGATCAGTGCGCGATAGAGCGCGGACTGGCCGATGGCGAGCCGCCGAACTGCACCCCGCGCGATACCGTCGAGGGCGTGCGTGTCGGCTGCTTCCCTGATCTCTACGGCGCACTGGCAGGCAACCCGCCCGACCACGTCATCACCCTCTAGCGCGGCCTGAAGCATCCATTTGATACACAGCGACCGGTAGGAAATTGCCCTGTCGGTCGCTGTGCCGTGATGGGGCAATCCAGCGGTGTGAGACGCGCGGCGACGCTACATGCGCGATTGGCCGACCTCGATGAGATACCCGTCGGGGTCACGCATATAGCAACGGATCTCGGCGATGTGATCCTTGGGCTCAGTGAGGAACTCGGCGCCTTTCGCGCGCCAGTCCTCGTAGCACGCCTGTACGTCCGCAACGCGGATGTTCATGAAGCTTGTCGCTTCATCCAGCTGTTGTGGCGGATGGAGTGTTACCGTCGGTTTGTCGTCGGTCGGGCCACCGCCGACATTCAGGATAATCCAGCTATTGGCGACCTGCAGAATTGTCGGCTCGCCACTACGGAGAACCTGGCCTCCCAGAATGCGCGCGTAGAAATCCGCCGAGCGTGCGACATCGGCGACTGTTAGAAAATGTGTGAGGACAAAACCTGTCTTTGGCGGAAGCGAATATTCGCTGTGCTGTGTCATTTTCTCACTCCTATGGCGCTCATCCGCTCGCTATGGCGTCCCCGTCGCAGGGTGACTCTACTCGTCACGCGCAAGTTGCGTACCTAACTCACCTGACCATGCGTCGGGGCCAACCAGCGCCTCACGACGGTGCTGGTGGCCGCCCAATAGCCGATCCGTTTTATGCTCATCGTCATAGGTGATTCCTCGTCATGTCTCTTTCTGCCAGTGCTCGCCAATCACATCATGTGTGCTTGTTGCCTTTACCTGCGAGCGCTTCATCTAAATAGTACGCCAGATTGCCCTCTCGGGAAACTAGCACTGCGTCTTTTTCTCCAGTTTAGTCTGTTCGTTCGTGCTTGCACATGGCACTCCACCTTCGCACGCATTCAGGCCATTCGTGGAATCCTCAATCCCGAGAAGCTCGCCTATATCACGCGCCAATTGCAGGCGCGTCCACGCAAGTGGTTTTATGGTGAAAGGATGAGCCCCACCCTCGATGGTGGATCTCATGGGCGTGGCACTGCCATCAACAACGGCTCCGTCCCCTCTTGCATTGGGGGCAAACTACTCCGCCATGTGGAGCGGGCGACGGATGAGCCAGAGGGAGACATGCGCGGGTTCCATTGTCTCCTGAACCATCGCCAGTAAGTCGATCCGCAGGTCGTTCAAATCCACCTCGTTGCGCAGGGCAACGCTGAACGCCGCCAGGGTCATTTCGGCATCATACTTCCGCCGATAGAAGCGCCGGTCAATCACCCCCTGGATTCGGCGGCGCATTGGCTGGACCAGCGCCATCGTGGCAAGCGTGGCAACGACCAGCACTACTGGCTCATTTTTCACCGGCCCGGTGGTGAGCGCCGCAAGGCTGCCCAGGCCGACGACAAGAGCAGCGTAGACGCCCGCCAGCAGCGCCGTCAGCGAGCCATAGACCAGCGTCTTGTTGATGATGGCGTCGATATCCCAGAGGCGATAGCGCAGGATGGCGAAGCCAAACGAGAGTGGGACGCAGACCAGGGGAAAACTGCCAGTTGAGCGCCAGCGAAACAAGCGCGCCTTGCGCACTAAGCTCCGGAAATAACAGCGCCAGAACGCTTCCGCACACCAGCGCGGCGATTGGCGCTGCGAGGCCAAAGACCACCCATTTGGTTTGCTGCCGCTGCAACGGAGTGGATATACGCCGATAGCGATACAGTTGGGCAAGCGCCACACCCGCAAGTCCGACGAGCGTTACCAGCCAGGAAGGCTGACTCACCGCGGTACTCGGCATGAGTCCTGTCGTCGGAAGAAAGGTCAGAGGAACTTCCGCAGCCAGAAATACAACGATGGGCCAACGCATCCAGCGCGGCACGAACTGACCAGATGGAAACAGCGCGAAAACAAGCACGAGCAATACTGTCAGCAGAAAGGTCAGGCATTGATTGAGCGTCTGCCAGAGAGGGGGTCCCGATGATAAGTTCGAAGCCCCGATAATTGGGCCTAACGCGACGAGCATAAGCGCAACAAGCAGTGCCATCGAGTCGTCGGGACGACGCCAGACAATCAGCGCGCTGACCACCAGACAGAGCATAAACATTGCACAGATAAGCGCGACTGTAAGTGCAGCGTAATCGCCAACAGAAAGCCCTATCGCACCGAGCGTCTTCGCCTGTCCAGGAGTGAGTTGGTTGTACTGACATGAAGATCCGAAGCAAAGAGTTTGTAGCTGCGCCAGGTACAACGGGAGACTGGCAAGAAACACCGTCGCGGTGAAGGCGACCACGGCGAGCCAGAGGCCGCGGGCGAGTAGAACCCGCCGACGTGCGGACGACGTGTCGGCGGAATCAGGCATGGGCATGTCAGCATGTTCATCGGGCATGTGCACTGACGGCCTCCTCTGCACGATGGGCATACCCTAATTTATGAACAATGATACGCTATCCTCGTTCCCCAGGCGTTACGAATCACGTTACAACACGCTGAATAACCGTCGCTTCTGGTATGCTGTGAGCGCTGTCCCAATAGCCCCACCTGCAACGTTCGCGTATGGGCGAGCGTAGAATAGGCACTATGAGCACGACAGACCATCCCGTGCGTTCCAGCACATCACTGCAAATGACCGTCGCGGAGGGTATTCTCATCCCGCGCGGCTCGGCCTTCATTACCCCCGCCGCGCTGGAGGCGCTGGGCTGCCGCGACGACGATGTCATCGCCATACAGGGGCAGCGTTCCACCGTCGCGCGCATCCATGCCTGGCCCAACGAGCCGCACCCCAACGACACCACCGTGCCAGGGACGACGATTCCCGGCGACGCCATCATCCAGATGGATGGCATCGTGCGCCAGAACGCGGGCGCCTCGCTCGGCGGTCTGGTCACTATCCACGTCGTCGCCGCCCAGCCAGCCATCAGCGTCGCGCTTATGCCAGTGAATGGCCCGGCGGCCCTTGCCGAGGAAGAGCTGCGCCATGTCGCGCAGACCCTGCGCGGGCTGGTCACCGTGGCTGGTGATCTGGTGCGGGTGCCGGGGATGGGGCTGTCGGCGCGCGAATTTCAGGTCTTCTCGACCAACCCCGCCAGCGCCGTCGTGCTGGAGCCGGGCACCAGCCTGCGCATTCAGGCGCCGGGCGCGGGCGCGACGCCGCGCGGCAGCATCATCACCTATGAGGATATCGGCGGCCTGGGCGAAGAATTGCAGCACGTGCGCGAGCTGATCGAGTTGCCACTGCGCCACCCAGAGCTTTTCGACCGCCTCGGCATCGAGCCGCCCAAGGGCGTGCTGCTCTACGGCCCGCCCGGCACCGGCAAAACGCTGATCGCCCGCGCGGTCGCCTCGGAAAGCGGCGCGCACTTCTTCAGCGTCAGCGGGCCTGAGATCATCGATAAGTTCTACGGCGAGAGCGAGGCGCAGCTGCGGCGAGTCTTCGCCGAGGCACAGAAGAACGCGCCCAGCGTCATCTTCCTCGACGAGATTGACGCCATCGCGCCCAAACGCTCCGAGGTCTGGGGCGAGGTCGAGAAGCGCGTCGTCGGGCAACTACTCACCCTGATGGACGGCATGCGCGCGCGCGGCCAGGTGATCGTCGTCGGCGCCACCAATCGCGCCGATGCGCTCGATCCCGCGCTGCGTCGACCCGGGCGCTTCGACCGCGAGGTGAATCTGCACGCGCCCGATACCAAGGGTCGGCTGGAGATTCTGCGCATTCACAGCCGCGATATGCCGCTGGCCGAAGACGTGGAGATGGAAGAACTGTGCCGCATCACGCCGGGATTCGTCGGCGCTGATCTCGCCGCACTCTGCCGCGAGTCGGCAATGTCGGCTCTCCGCCGCACCTTCCCGCAGGCCAACCTGATCCGCGGGAGCATCCCCACCAACGAGCTGCTCGGGCTGACCGTGACGATGGACGACATGCGCGACGCCCTCAAGCATATCGACCCCTCGGCGGCACGTGAGGTCGCCGTCGAGGTGACGCAGACGCCATGGGAAAGCGTCGGCGGCCTCGAAGGCATCAAGCGCACCCTCATCGAGACCATCGAGTGGCCATTGCGCTACCCCGAAGTCTTCGACGCGATGGATCTGGAGCCGGTGCGCGGCGTGCTGCTCAGCGGGCCTCCGGGAACGGGTAAAACACTGCTGGCGCGGGCGCTGGCGACCGCCTGCCAGGCCAACTTCATCGCGGTCAAAGGGCCGGAACTGCTCTCGAAGTGGGTCGGCGAATCTGAGCGTGGCGTGCGCGAGACTTTCCAGCGGGCGCGTCAGGTCGCGCCATGCGTGCTCTTCCTCGACGAGATGGATGCGCTCGCGCCCCGGCGTGGCAGCGCCTTCGACTCGGTCAGCGACAAGATCATCGGGCAGTTGCTGACCGAGTTGGACGGCATCGAGGGGCGGCGTGGCGTCATCGTCGTCGGCGCCACTAATCGTCCCGAGTTGATCGATCCGGCGGTGTTGCGCTCGGGCCGCTTCGACCTGTTGCTGGACTTGCCGATGCCCGACCGCCCGGCGCGCCGCGTCATCTACGAAATCTACACCAAACGCCGCCCGCTGGCCAACAATGTCTCGCTCGACACACTGGCGAAGCGCTCTGATGGGTTGAGTGGCGCCGATATCGAGTTCATCTGCCGCCGGGCCGCCAATCTCTCTGTCTCGGAGTGGGTGCGCGCGCACGGCGCGGAATCGCTAGCCGCGGTGCAGTCGGGCGCCGCGCGTCTCAATCCACCAGTGATCGAGACGCGCCACTTCGAGATGGCCATCCTTGCCGCCCGCAACGAGACCGGCGGCAAATGGGGATAAGGGTCTGTCTGACGAATCAGAGTTCCAGCCAGAGGACGATGGACGCCAAAATCAGCATGGCGCGGTCACTGGCCGCAGACTTGGTGAGCCGCGCCAATGCCGCCCGTTCTTCTTGCTTCAATACCACAGCAATTGCTGGTTTTGGCAGGGAGTTCCTGCCTTCCTCGTTTTGCTCGTCACTCCATGGCTTCGATATGCTCCAGAAACCAATGTTCCTCCTTGGTGCTCGGATCATAGCGAAACAAAGGAAAGTCGGCGGCGCTCTCCAGCGTCAGGATGATCACTTTGCGGAGAACCTGGCCAATGGTGCGGATGAAATTGAGTAAGCGCGCTACCTGCTCTCCGACGGTGGCCTCGACAGTAAAAGCGCTTGCAGGGAAATAGAACTCTATTCCTTCCCTAAAGGGGTTGCACCACACTTCCAGGTGCTCCCGGTCAATACAGAGCGCCAGACCACGGATCACGTGACCCTGGTCATCTTCAGCGAGCGCAAAGAGATCTTCAACCTGCTCCGGCAGCGGGACTTGCTCTCCATCAACGAGAAACTCAATGGAGTATGGACTTGCGTGGAGAAAACGGAGAAATGGGGGCCAATCCTGTTCGTCTGTTTCAAGAACATAGAGCTGACGGAGCGCGCTCTCGTTGCGAAGGCCTCCCTCATTCTGGGAGAAGACCTTCTGATACCTCCTCAAGAGATCCCCTTCCATTCCGCCCCTTTGCTTTCCAGTCTCTTCTCGCTCGTGCTCCCTTGTACCACAAAGGTATACCACGAAGGGATTATCGCCCAGATCTACGAGGGTCAGTCTGGTGAATACGAGTCAAGCCAGATGACAATGGAGCGGAGACGCATGCCACCGCCCAGTCGGGAACCTCGTGCCTCAAGCCACCCGTGATCGAGATGCGCCACTTCGACATGTCCGTTGCCGCTGCCCGCATTGAGTCTGGCGACAAATGGGGCTGCGCTCTGGCGTCCGCCATCGCTGACACATACGCAGCCCCCTGCGTATTGCTTCTGCGTCGGCGTGGCCGCTATACTCCCTCTGTGATTGCAAGACATCCTCTATGTGCGCCAGGGGGCTACTCATGCAAGGGAATGAACTCTACGCCGATCTCATCGCGTCGCTGGTCGAGGGCACACACGGCGAAGTGAAAGCTCTCTCGCCCCAGGAGCTGGCCTGGCAGCCAGACGCAGAAGGGAATGGCATCGGCGTCACCGTCTGGCATGTCGTCGCTGGCTCGATGTGATCGCACGGGTGTTTCAGGGGAAATCGCCTGAGGATGAACTCTGGCTGACACAGGGCTGGGCCGAGCGCACTGGCTATCATCCGCGGGGCATCGGCTATCGCGGGTTGGGAGCGCTGACAGGATACACCCAGCAGGAGGTCGCCGCGATTCCTCACCTCAGCGCGGAGGATTTGCTCGCCTATCTGGATCAGGCCAGCGAGCGCGTTACGCGCATACCTCCTTTCGCTGCCATCCTTCGAGGCATTGCTTCAGCCAGTGCCGGGTTGGGGCAGAGAGACGCCAGTCACCCAGGACCAACTGCTCAAAGTCGTCTTCATGGGCTGTGCTGGCCACCTGGGCGAGATCAAGGCGCTGAGGGCAATGATGAAACGCGCCCAGGTCGCCTGAACGATTAGAGAACCGCTTTCGCCGCCGCGCGACCCGCCGTCCGCCCGGAGAAGATGCAGCCGCCGAGGAAGGTGCCTTCGAGCGCGCGGTAGCCATGCACGCCGCCGCCGCCGAAGCCCGCGACCTCGCCCGCCGCGTAGAGTCCCGGTACCGGCTGGCCATCGGCGCCGAGCACGCGCGCCGAGAGGTCGGTTTCGAGCCCGCCTAGCGTCTTGCGCGTGAGGATGTGCAGCCGGACGGCGATCAGCGGCCCGGCGGCGGGATCGAGCAGGCGATGCGGCTTCGCCACGCGAATCAGCCGGTCGCCCACGATAGCTGGCGCGCGCCACGGATGGCGGTGATTTGCATATCCTTGCTATAGGGATTCGCCACCTCGCGGTCGCGGGCGACGATCTCGCGCTCCAGCGCGGCGGGGTCGAGGAGCGGCTCCTCGGTCAGCGCATTCATGCGGCGCACCAGATCGGGCAGATGTGCGCTCGACGATGAAATCGGCGCCGTGCTCCATAAACGCCTGGACCGGCTTCGGCGCGTCTGATGCCACCGGCGCAGCGTCTGCACGATGCTCTTGTTCGTGATGTCGGGGTTCTGCTCGGAGCCGGAGAGCGCAAACTCGCGCTTGATGATCCGCTGGTCCAGGACAAACCAGGTATAGTCGTAACCAGTTTGCATGATGTGCTCGAGCGTGCCCAGCGTATCGAAGCCGGGGAAGAGCGGCACGGGCAGCCGATTGCCGTGCGCATCGAGCCAGAGCGACGACGGCCCTGGCAGGATGCGAATGCCGTGCCGCGGCCAGATAGGATTCCAGTTCTCGATGCCCTCGATGTAGTGCCACATCCGGTCGCGGTTGATGATCGCGCCCGCCCGCCGCCTCGGTGATCGCCAGCATGCGCCCATCTACATGTGCAGGCACGCCCGTTATCATGTGTTCAGGAGGGCTGCCCAGACGCTCGGGCCAGTTCGCGCGCACGAGATCGTGGTTGCCGCCAATGCCGCCCGATGTGACGATGATGGCCTGCGCCTTCAGCGTAAACTCGCCCACGGTGACCCGCGAGCTGGGCTTGCCCCGCTCGATCGCGCTCGGTTCAAGGATCTCGCCCTGCACGCCATCGACGATTCCGCCGCTCACCGTCAGCGCGTTGACGCGATGGCGAAACAGGAGCGTGACCAGCCCCTTCTTGCGCGCATGCGAACCCGGCGCACGAACGGCGCAAGCACGCCGGGCCCCGTCCCCCAGGTCAGATGGAAGCGCGGCACGGAGTTGCCATGACCGATTGCCCCATAGCCGCCACGCTCGGCCCAGCCGACGATGGGAAAGAAGCGCATCCCCTGCGCGCGCAGCCACGCGCGTTTCTCGCCAGCGGCGAAGGCAACGTAGGCCTCCGCCCAGCGGCGCGGCCACAGCGTCTTCGTCGCGGTCGAAGCCTGCCGTGCCCATCCAGTCCTGGAGGGCCAGCTCGTAAGAGTCGCGGATGCCCATCCGGCGCTGCTCCGGTGAGTTGACGAGGAAGAGCCCGCCGAGCGACCAGAACGCCTGGCCACCGAGACTCTGCTCCGGCTCCTGCTCGACGATGATGACGCGCCTGCCAGCGTCGGCGATCTCCGCGGCGGCCACCAGCCCGGCCAGCCCCGCGCCGACTATAATGACATCCGCCGCTTCACCTGCCATCACATACATTCTCCCTCGCCACACGCTAGCCGCGACAGACACAGTAAGCGTCACGGACCATTCGACACGCATTCTCTCACACAACCGCAACGAGTTACAGCGGATGCCCGATAGGAAGCAGCGCGCCCGGCACTTTGCCATCAGAGCCGCCGATATACACATCACGATTGGTTAACGAATATTCGTCTGTCATGTGGAATTGTCACAAATGATTATTTTGGTGAATTAGCGTCTTGAAAAATATTGTTCGGTGAAACTATACTATAAGAGGGGCGGTTGATTGAGGTAGAGCGCTATGAGTTCGTGAGTGATGAGAGGTTGCTATGGCGACACGCGACGACTCCCTGGCCATCCTTGAGGCTTCCAGCCCTGCGCTCCGTCGGCTGACTGGCGATCTGGATGACGCCGCGCTCGACTTCCATCCAGCGCCCGACGCCTGGAGCATCCGCGAGGTGCTGGCGCATCTGGTGGACGACGAAGCGTTCATCATGCGGCAGCGGCTGGCGCGCATCGTCAAAGAGGAGCGGCCAGAACTTGCGCCGCACGACGAGAAGCGCTGGTATGCCAGCCGCAATATCGCCCGCGACGCGCGCGATGAACTGCTGGCCGACTTCCAGACGCAGCGCACCGCGAGTCTCGGCGTCGCGCGATTGCTGTCACCCGCCGACTGGCAGCGCGTGGGGTTCCAGCCGGAATACGGCGAGTTCACCGCTGCGGGCTGGCTCGAAACTGGGCCGACCACGACACCGTCCATCTGAATCAGATCGAGCAGACACTGCTCGCCTATCAACAGCAACAACAGGCATCATCCAACTGATACGACTGATGGCATGAAAGGGATGACTACGATGGAAGCGCTTCTTGTGACCCTTGGCGTAACCGGATTCCTGGCACTGGTGGACCTCGCGGCGATGCGCTGGGGCAAAGATAGCCGCGAGTCGGGCGATGTGCCCGACTGGGTGCATCACCACTCGCGTAAGAGCATTTAGTCAAATGCACTGTTCTTGCGCCTGGCGTGGGATCGACGATTCACTCGTTTACTGCGCCAGGCCAGAGCGGTAGGATGGCCACGTCGGCTCCCAACCGAGCGCGCGCCGGATGGCCGCGTTGGAGCAGCCGAGCGAGGTGGCTGACGGCCCACCGGCAGGTGGCACAGGCAGCATCTTCCGCGCGGCGACGTAGTTGTACAGTTCCCGGTAGCTCACGGGCGCATCATCCACCACGTTATACACAGCGCCCGCTGGCGCAGCTTCCGCCGCCCGCGCCACCGCCCGCGCCATATCCTCGACCCGAATCAACGAGAGCAGCGCCGACCCATCACCCGGCACGGTGAGCGTCCCCTCTTCCGCCTCGCGACGCCAGACATCTTAGCGGCCAGTCCCCGGCCCATAGAATGATCCGCCACGCAGCATCACCCACTCCAGCGACGACGCGCGCACCATCTCCTCCATCTCGAAGGCCGAGGCAATGCGCGGATAGGGCGCCAGGGGATGATCCTCACTCACCAGCTGGTCGCCGCCGTCGCCGTAGAGCAGCGAGATACTTTGCTGCACGTAGCGGCGCACGCCCTGCTCCTGGGCCGCCGCCAGCAGATTGCGCGTACCCTCGCGGCGAATGCGGTCGTTGAGATCCCAGCCCATACCCGGACGTCTGGGAATCGCCGTCGCCAGATGGAGCGCAATGTCGCAGCCCCGCAACGGCTCGCGCAGGCTCTCCGCATCCAGAATATCGCCACGATGGGCGTCGAAGCCCAACCGCCGCAGCCGCGCAATATCTTCAGGACGCCGAGCCACCGCGACAACGCTATGGCCGCGCTCCACCAGCCGCGGCAGCGTATGTCGCCCCAAAACACCGGTCGCCCCAACAACAAACATGCGCATAGCAAGCCCTCCTGTTCACGTTCGCTCTATCGGTGCTATTCCGTCCACATCTCCAACTACACCGGTCCCCGCAACGATGGCAGTGTTCAACCATGCCAGATTATAGGGTTGACACCTGTCGCAATACGATATATTATCGTGACTGACCAGTCAGTCACTTTACGAGCGAAACGCACTATCTTGCGATTCCTGTGCTTCGGATTCTGATCCTACACCCTCACAACAGGAGAGAGTATGTATGTCTGAACCGTTGTTACGCGCCGAACAGATTGCCCGCTCGTTCGGTCGACACAAAATTCTGCGCGGCGTCACGCTGGAAGTCGCTCCCGGCACGCTGGTGGGCATCGTCGGCGAGAACGGCGCTGGCAAATCCACCTTGCTGCGCATCCTCGCGGGCGAACTGCGCCCCCATCGCGGCACGATTACCCGGAGTGGCGCGCTGGGATACTGTCCGCAGGCCGCGCTGCTCAACGAGGCGCTGACGGTGAACCAGCATCTCGCCTACTTCGGCGCCGCCTACAACATCGCCGACCTCTCGTACGCCGAGACATTGATCGCCAACTTGGGCTACCAACGGTACCGGACGATGCCGGTTGGCACGCTCTCTGGTGGCACGAAGCAGAAGGTCAACCTGACGCTGGCGCTGATGCACCAGCCAGACGTGCTGCTGCTCGACGAGCCATACCAGGGCTTCGACTGGGAGACCTATCTCCACTTCTGGGAGCTGGCCGAGGAGCTGCGCAGCCAGGGCCGTGCGGTGCTGGTCATCTCGCACCTGCTCTTCGATCAGCAGCGCTTCGACGCGCTCTATCAGTTGGAAAACGGCCAACTGACACAACTGCCAATCGATCATGCCAGTTCGCCCCGTGAGATGAAGGGGGTCTAGCCGTGTCGTCCTGGAAGCGTTTTGTCACCGCCGCGCGTTTCGCCTTGATCGAGCAGGCGCGCAACCGCTTTGCGCTCGGTCTTTTGCTCGTCTTCGTGCCGATATGGGACTGGCTCTTTGGCTCGCTTATCTCCAATGATCCGGTGGCGTTCAAGTTGCAGAGCACGGGCGCCTTTCTCCAGGTCAATGGCCACAACCTGACCGTCCTGACGTCAGGATTCAACGCCATCACGCTGATCGTGGCCTTCATGATCTTCACAGCGGCGCGGCGCAACGCTGACTTCGACCGGCGGCTGGTGCTGGCGGGGCTGCCGCGACCCGTGGCCATCGCCGCCAAAACTACCGCCATCGTCGTCGTCGCGGCGCTCGTCTCACTCTACGCGACGCTGGTGCTGCTCTTCTTCTGGCACTCCGCCGGGTTCGGCGCGATCTGGCTCGGCTATCTGCTGGACACACTGATCTATGGGGCGCTGGGTCTGCTGCTGGGCGTTCTGATTTCGAGCGAGCTGGCGGGATTCTTCATCATTATCATGGTGAGCCTGATGGATATCCTCTTGCAAGCGCCTGTCGAGAATCCGCTGGCGAACAAGGATTTCCTGGCGGCTTTTCCGACCTTTGGGCCGATGCAGGTGGCCGTCAGCGGCGGGTTTGGCCATGGCGTGCCCGGCGGCGGCGTCCTGCTGGCTTTGGCGTGGTTTGTCGGCTTCGCGCTCGTGGGACTGGTCATCTTCTGGTGGAAGACGCGCATCTGGAGCATTCAGGCGGCTCCATCGCGCCCGGCGACACAGCCCACCCAGGCGCTATCCACAGCCGCACGCGACACGCTACAATAGGAGGACAACAACGACTCTAGTGCTCCCTGCTCCCTCGTCCGGCCAGCGGCGGGGGAGCTTCGTGGCGACAGGGAGGCAGGTAGAATAGATATGGCCCCAAGGCAGGATGTCAGCGAGCAGCGCCGCCATCAAATCATGGACGCCGCCTTTGCGGTCTTTTCGCGGCTGGGATTCGAGCGCGCCAGCATGGACGATATCGCCAAAGAGGCTGGCGTCAGCAAAGGAGCGCTCTACCTCTATTACAGGAGCAAAGACGCCATCATCGGACGCTTGCTTCAAGTCTTCTTCGATCAGGCACTCAAACAGGTCCGCTCGCTAACGGCCAGTGAGGGGTCGGTAACTTCACACCTGCTGACGCTGACACACCAGATGGTGCGGGAAATGGATCGCATGGCCAGCTTGCAGCCGGTGAGCCTCCAGTTCTACGCGGTGGCGGCGCGACATGCCGTTATTCGCCAGCATCTGCGCACCTACTTCGCCGAATATCGCGCGATCATGGAAGAGCTGATCCAGCGAGGCATTACGCAGGGCGAGTTTCGTCCAGACATCAACCCGGCCGAGGTGGCTATTGCCTTCACCGGGCTGTACGAAGGCCTCGCGTTGCTCTGGATGATTGACCCGCAGGCGACCAACTGGCACGACCAGGTCGAGACCTCAACTCGTCTCTTGCTGCGGGGCGCGGTCACAGACGTGGAGACGATTGCGTGATATCGAAAGACAGGCGGTCGGAACTGGCATGAGTCATGCTGTATTTCGCCCATCGAGGGAGCGCTGGAGGAAGCATCACCGCGCTATTTCAGCAGTCCCTCACACGGTCATATCATCACAACAAACTAGCGATTTGCCATGCTATTATCACTACGCAGCAGTATCAACCATGCAGCGCCACATAAAGGGGAGAGGTTTTGAGCGCCACCAAAACGAACGTCCTCCTTGTCGATGACGATATCTCCATTCGTGAGACCCTCCGCTCCCTGTTGGAAGATGCTGGCTACCTTGTCTTCGAGGCACACGACGGCCTTCAGGCGCTGGACTATTTGCGCAAGACGCCCAGCCCGATGATCGTCCTGCTCGATTTGATGATGCCCCGGCTGGATGGCGCTGGACTGTTGGGGGCCGTCTCGGGCGATTCCCGGCGGCTGGTGCGCCACCGCTACATTCTGATGACGGCAAGCCATGAGACGCTCAGCCTGGCCTTTGTGCATCTGCTGTCTGACCTCTCGGTGCCAGTCGTCCACAAGCCATTCGATATGGACAAGCTGCTGGAAATCATCGCCAGCCGCAAACTGCCGCCTGCGTAGCTGGGCGCCTGGACGGCACATCGACTTACGGCAACCCCCCGCACTTCTCTGGCCGGGTACGATGTGCCTATCTGGTAGCCTCCCGCGCGATGAAATGGCATACTCAGCCTTGTGGGAAACCAGGATGCCATGCTCGTCCGGCGCGCTCTCTGGCGCAGGAGCGGGCAGACAGATTTATCGCGGCAAAGGAGGAGATGCGATGCACCCGCAAGAGCCTCACTTCCCCCAGCAGAACGAGCACGCGCCCGACGAGATGCCAACCGTGGTGTCACCCGCGTCATCCGCGTCATCCGCGTCATCCGCGTCATCCGCGTCATCGCCCGCGTTCGATCTGCCGCCGCTACCACCACTGCCCGACGCGCATGCAATGCCGACGGTCACAGCACCGCGCCCACCAACCGGCGCGCCATCACAGTCTACTCGGCTCACACGGCCACCGATGCGCCGTGCCGCCCGGCCCACCATGCCGATACATCCGCCGACGCTGCCAGGATTGGAAGACGAGATACGCTCAGCCGACGCGGAGGTGCGGTCGATGGCGCTTGCCCCCGTCGCGGCTCACCGCACGCTGGCGCCCGCTGCTGGCGATCATGAGTCAGCCGCGCTGCTGATTCGGGGCGCGGCCAGACCGCCTCGCCCAGCGGCCAGGGTGGTTCCCCGGCGCAACGGACCGCGCTCGTTCCTGATGCAGTTTCTCGTCGCCTTGGTCGCAACAGTCATCCTGGCCAGCACGCTGGCGGTAACCACACCACTCGGCCAGAGCATGGCGGCAGCCACCAGCGGCCAGTTCGCCACATCCGCGGGCGGGTTTCTCCTCGTGCCAACGCCGACGGCCACGCCGAAACCGAAGCCCAGCTCTACCGGGCCGGTGAAACGGCGCCAACCCCGGCCAGCAGGTCATCATCAATGAGATCAACGCTGTTTTCGGGCAATACGCGGCGGGGGCGCTGAATATCGCCGGATGCGAGTCCGGCTACGATCCCAACGCCGTCAACTCGTATCCTATCGGCAACAGCCACGCCTCAGGGGTCTTCCAGATCCTCTATCCAAGCACCTGGAACACGACATCGTATCGCGCCTATTCGCCTTTCGACTATGACAAGAACATCCATGCCGCCTACGAAATCTTTCACCGTGACGGTAATAGTTGGCGCGAATGGGCCTGCAAGCCGTAGACGAGGGGCGGGTATCACACCTACTTGAGCAGCTCTTTCAGCGGCTGCTGATCGTCGGCTAACAGCGCGTGGGGAGAGTGGGTCAGCGGCGACCAGCTTCTTCAGCGTGACCAGATCGCGCTGCCGATTGCTCGAAAACGCGGCACGCACATGGCCCTCCAGCAGATAGAAGGCGACGAACGACTCCGGGGGCGCTCCACGCATCACGATCTCATCCCACATGGGTGTATAGCCGACATATTGCAGCTTCAGGTCATACTGGTCGGACCAGAAATAGGGGATATGGCGGTAGGCGTCGCCCTCGCCGAGCAGATTGCGCGCCACCGTTTCGCCCTGGCGCAGCGCGTTATCCCAATGCTCCAGGCGTATCCGCAGCGCTGGCGCGCTCGTGGCGGGCTGGTAGAGCCAGTTGGCGACGTCACCCGCCGCGAAGATGCCAGGCGCGCTGCTCTCGCAGAGCGCCATCCACCACTACACCGTTCGCGAGCGTCAGCCCCGAATCGCGAGCCAGCCGATCGCCGGGCGCACCCCGCGCCAACCACCACGAAGTCACAGGGGATACGCGCGCCACTGCCCGTCACGACTTCTTCCGCCCGCGCCGTGCCACGGATGGCGGCCACCGTCTCGCCAGTGCGTACCTCGACGCCTTGCGCGCGATGTACCTCGGCAAGCAGCGCGCCCATCTCTGGCCCCAGCGCGCGTCCAGCGGGACTGGCCAGCATCTCGATCAACGTGACATCCATCCCCGCCATCCGGCAATCCGCCGCCACCTCCGAGCCGATGAATCCCGCGCCAATCACCACCGCCCGCCCGCCCTGGCTTGCCCCAGCACGCAGCGCCGCCCGCAACAATGCGCATCGGCCAGCGTGCGCAATGTGGACGCCGGGCAGATCGGCACCAGGTACCGGGAAGGGCGTCAATTCGGTGCCAGTGGCCACCACAATGCGATCAAAGCGATGCCGCTCGCCGGTGGCCAGGGTAATCGTGCGCGTGGCGGCGTCCAGTGCGGTGGCGCGTTGCCCCAGCCATAGCTCGATACGCTGCTCGTCATAGAAAGCGCGGGCCGGAGCGTCAGTCGCTCTTCATCAAACTGGCCCGCCAGATACTCTTTAGAGAGCGGGGGGCGCTCATAGGGCAGTTCCGTCTCAGCGCCAATCAGCGTAATGCGGCCATCATAGCCCAGCCGTCGCAACATCTCGGCAGTGCTTGCCCCGGCGATATTCGCGCCGACGATACCAATGACGATATCCGCGCGCCGTCGCCTGCCATGCTGTTCTCCCTGCCCTGTTTGCCATGCTCGCGTGGTTCTTCGTATGCGCATTAACACTCTTGCGCTCAATCGCATCCGCCCGATGCATATTGTGACACCAGCGAACACGCGCTTGCCAGGGTAGATAACACGACCCTCTCTGCCTCGACCTCCATCCGCACGCCGGGCCACACTGCGCCAACCGCGCCAGACTCGCCGCACGGTAGCGGCACAGGGAACGCAACGGCGGTGACTTTGTTGTGCCATTGCTCCCGTTTCATGCCATCGGCCGTGCGCGTGCGCAGCACAGTGACCGTAGATTGCTCTGATACTGGCGAAGGACATCATCCTCCACGCTGGCGGCGGCGTATTGCCGCAGACCTGCGGAGAGAAGCCATACACCCAGGTCGTCAGCGCATGCGACTGCTCGGCTAAGAGATCGCAGAGCGCCTCGACCGGCAACAGCGGCGAACCCGCGCGTCTGTGCAGCCGCGCCTGCGCAAACGCGGTTTCCAACAGTTGTGACGCAACCCGAGCGTTGTTTCTGGCGTCAGCCTGTGCTGTTGCTGTCGTTGTACGGATGGGATCCGTCTGCGCGGTCCCTGGTTGATACAGGTGCTCAGGGCATCGGCGACACCGACAAGAAATGTCCGCTCCTGATGCGGAGAATTTGTGCGGCGTGTTTCCGCACACCAGCCAGACGCCCGAATGGCTGTCGGGTCTTTATCGATGCGCTGCGCCAGAAACAATCGGGTAGACCGCATACGGAGGAGATGTTACTATTGCGCCAGCACACGCTGCGCGGTCGTACGCGAAAGCGTCATCTGGGCGCCGATATCTTCGCAGAACTCAGGGCCTACCAGTGCGCAAAACCAATTGACAGGGAACGGAACACCGGGGCGAAGATAGGTATAGGATGCTTTCAAACGCTCAGGGAGACCCCAAATTCCGCCAGAAGATTGATCGCATAGTCATCGGTTTCACATGGGACACGGAGCGCGACCAGGGCCATATCGAAGTTGCCACCGGAGGACAGAGCAAACGCACCGCGTCTTCCCATGGCCTCGATAGTGTCATCGGACGGGACAGGCGATCTGGCCAGGCCGCCAGCTTTGCCAGTATCCGCACTGGCGCGTAGATATGGTCCTGGCTGGTCGCGGCCTGATGTCGTAACTGGCTCGCGAAATGCATGGAGGGTCGCTAAGTGAAAGCGGGCGCGGCCCCTGGGCGTCGTGTGGTCGGCAAAGATAAGCCCATTTCTGAAGCGCGCGGAACAGGGTCGCCCGATGGATTCCGAGATAGTTGCTGCCTCCTGTACGCCATACAAGTGCTCATCTGCGGCGTCCTTGTCCTGACTCGTACATAGAACATTGTCCCCCTTGTGTTGGCAACGCGCATCCGATCCAAGTGGCCGAAGTAGCTCCGGAAGCAAGTGACCATGCTGCAAATGTCCCAAATAGTAGTCCGCACACAGACGAATGGGCGATTTAATGCGCCATCTGCAACATAAGCTACAAAAACGGCTCAGAGGAGCCTATTAACATCATTTATAGTTGCATTAGCAGCCATAAATTCTGCTCCGTGCGCGTACTGCACCTTCGAGTGTCAATGCAGTGGGGCAATAACCCTGGCCCCCCCGTGATGAACACGCTGGAGAATGTGGTGGATACCAGGTCCATTTCTGGCTGCCTGGTTCCATACGCACAAGACGCCGATGAGCAGGAGACGTCTGATGCCGGAGAATTATTCTCCATCTGACCTTGTCGTTGATCAAATGACCGGCGAGAAACGTCCACGACGTAAACCCGGCCCCAAACCGGAACAGAGGCGGCCAAGCGCGGAGGCACAGCCGCACGCGATAAATACGGCAGCGGATTCTACTCCCGTATTGGACCAAAGGCGGTAACAGTACGGCGAACGACATGGCTCAGAGTTTTATACCGACATCGGCCGCAAAGGCGGAGAAAGCACGAAGCGCAACCAAGGAATCGAGCATTATTCGCGCATCGGCCGCATTGGTGGCAAGAGGGCGCATCGCCAGCAAAGATAGCAACGAGCTGGCGCCATCGAACGGGAAAAGCGACAGCAATGCAGCTGCGCCATGCTCGCGACTATGCCGACAACCTGCGGGATTCCCTGTCGCGAGGTGAACGCGTATGAACTCGCATGGAGTCTACCATCCGCTGCACGGATTGTCATCGGATAGCCCTCGAATGTGTCACTTCCGTTGCTCAAAACTGGGAGATGCAACGCGGTCCAGTAGGCACGCTGTGCAGGAGTAATCGACGCGTCGTGGAGAGTATGCCCGCGAGATTGGGCGCAGCGGCGACTGTGTCCGTGGCTGTGTTCTGGGCGCATTTCCCGGGACAGCGCCTCCTGCACGCGCTCGCGTACCACCCCCAGCGCGCCTACCAGATGCGCAGACAGCGCGTCTGGCTGGCGCATCGGCGGGAGACGCTACCCGGCCAGCCAACGCAGCACATCGGGCGAGAGCATGATCTGCGCCGCAAGTGTCTCGGCGTCAATCCCCTGCTGCATGGGCCAATGCCAGCAAGCCAACTGCCCCGGCTGCCACCGCACTATCAAGCGTCGGAGCCTCGGCCACAGGTTACGGCGTCATCGGCCCACCAGGCGGCACGGCGCAATCGGCGCATGTCGCCCGCGCCAAAGATGGCGGTGACCCCCGTTGCGTCCCCGGTGAGAGACGCTTGCGGCGCGGCTTCGTCGGTGATGCCGTTGTCAGCTATCGCATCGCGCCGCGGATTCGCGAATCAGCTATCGTCGCATCGGCCAGGGCGTCATGGCATCGGGCAGGACGGCGATGAGCGCGTTCAAAGGTGGAAGGTCGCCAGCGGCGCGCAGATCCGGCCACGCCATGCGGCCAGCGCCAGTGTGTCGAGCGGCGGCTCCATACTGTGATGGCTGTGATGGTTTGTTGAGCCTGCGTAGGTCTTGACTCACCTTATTCGCCTCCTTCTGCTGGCGCTCGCCCGCATATCCGCCTGCGCCATGCATGTAGAGCGCATAGAGCCGCGCATGGGCCTGCGGAGCAGATTGCGCACTGTGCGCGAGGTCACGCCGAGGGCGGCGGCAATCTCGTGCTCGCGGGCGCGCTGCCAGTAGCGCATCACCACCGCCGCCCGTTCGCGCGGTGGCAACTGTTCGACGTAGCCGCGCAGGTCCGCCAGATCGGCAGCGGTCGAACGGATCGCGCGGCTCCGGCAGCGGTGGACCATCGGCGGCGGCGGTATCGTCGTCGCTCATCGCGATATCCGAGAAGAAGATCACCAGACGCCGGCCCGGTCGATAGCCATGCCGCTCCAGATAGCGCCTGGCGACGTGGGCACGCGCGAACGTCAATGCCCGGCGAAAGAACAGTTCCCATCCTTCGCCCTCGCGCAGCGCCAGCTCTTCCCACAGATGCAGCGTAAAATCCTGCACCAGATCCACTTCTGCCATCCGCGCGACCTCCGGCGCGATACCCGCAAGACGTCTCACGGTCTGCCGCGCCCAGAAGCCATTCGCCGCCTCGATACGCGCCAGCAGCGCCACAAAGACCTCGCGCGTCACCATCATCTGGCGTTGGCGCATCGCATGGCGCAGGATCGCCACGAGCGTTCCCGACGAGACGCCACCCTCACGTGCGCGGAGCCGTTGCCAGGCGAGTGGGGTAAGAGCCGCGCCCCAGCCGGGGAGACGACCCAGCTCGAAGGCGCGTCGCGCGCGTGCCAGGGCAATGAGTTCGCCAGGCTGATATACCTCCACCGGTTTATCCGTTCCTGCTCTGCCGTGTGATAGCCGTTTTCTCGCATTAGTCTACCATCGGCAAGCAAGGCTATTGCGCGGTTTTGGAGGGATGGTACAATAGCGATGCCCAGCTACAGACGGGCGGTATGTCGCTCAGCGGGCAGAACGGCCATTTCGTCGGCAATCGCGCCGATGCGCTATGTGGCGGAGAAGGAGATGGATGCAGATGGCAGACGACATCGCCAGCGCGTTGGGCCTGGACTTCATCAAACAGCAGATCGTCGAATTCATCGGCACAAACTTCCTCTACGATGGCAACATGCTCGATCTCGGCGAAAACGCCTCGTTGCTGGAAAACGGTATCCTCGACCAGACAGGGGTGCTCGAGCTGGTGCTCTTCCTCGAAGACACCTACGGCTTCTCCGTCCCAGAATCTGACCTGACCCCGGAGAATCTGGACAGCATCAGCAACATCGCGAACTATGTCCATCAGCGGCTGAGCGCCCGCTAAACCCTCCAGGCGCCAACTACCCCATCAGGCCAGCACGGCGAACGTTTCATCCATATTACGGCGGAGGATGCGTACAGCCTTCGTCGCATACGGCGGCACAGGGCTATAGCCTCGCCCCGGGAATATGATAGAATTACACTGAGGCAATAGAGTCCTTGCGGTCAGTCAATACTGCATGCCGCATCCACCACATTCGAATAATCGAATCACGGTGCGACGTGGTATTTCTCCCATGGAGCAACCATAAGGGTGGCAAATCAGTAGAGATTGATGAATGGATATCAGGTACAGTATCACGGTTGTGAGGAGTATCGAGCAGTATGAGCATTAACGAAGTTCTTCCGGTTGTTTTGGTCGTCTTGTTCTGGCTAGTAGCCTTTGTGTTTGCTTGGTGGTTCACCGCCCGCGCGCTTCGTGCGCCTATCGAGTATGAAGAAGCGCATGCGGTGGAAGCCCACGAGACAGACACGCACACGCACGCCACCCACTAATTTCAGGCAGCCGACACGCGCGACTGTAGCGCAGATATCGCTTTACACGTTGGTTTTTAGTCAGCGAGCATTGTGGGGAGTCTGACCGATGTCTACGAAGTCCACCAGCGGCGGCCAGGGCATGGATGCGACATCGTCTGCCAACGCGTCAGACGGACATCTGACCAAGGCGGAGTATGAGCGGCTGGCGAATCTGCGCTATGTGCTCCGGCGGTTTGCCCGGCTCACCGAGTTGGAGGCGCGTAAGGTCAATCTGACTCCCCAGCAGTATCAACTCTTGCTGGCCATCAAAGGATTTCCTGGGCGCGACTGGGTGAGCATTACCGAGCTGGCCGAGCGCCTGCAAATTCGCCATAACGCCGTCATCGGGCTGGTCAGTCGCGCGGTGCAGCGGGGCCTGGTGCATCGTGAGCACGATCCCGAGCATCCCGACCGCCGCATCGTCAAAGTGTCGCTCACGCCAGAGGCGGAGAACTGTCTGCGCAAGCTGGCGGCCGCCCTGCGCAGCGAGCGCCAGCGTGTGCGCATCGCCGCCGCCGAGGCCGACCTGGGCTAAACGAGGTGACATACGACGTCCGTCAGGGCCGTCGTTGTGTGATCCTCAGTTCGCCGATATGATGCGAACATTACGAATTAACTTCGAACAGCGTGCTAGGGGCGGTTCACAGCCTGAAGGCCGCGGCTAATTCTAGCCCGAGCGCGGTGCCTTCGGGCGAGCGTGAAAGCGCCCCACGACGATACGCGAAACGGACTCGTCATTATTCCTTTGGCGACGTCGCTGCCAGCGTTAGCGCCTCCTGCTTGCGCTCTGGCGGGAGAAACGATGCGCGAAGCGCGTTGATTGTGAAGCCCAGCAGTTCTTCTGGGGTGAAGCCGAGCGCGTGCGCCAGCGCGTATTCGCGGCCAATCGTCGTGCAGAGCTGGACCGGGTTATCCGTGCAGAGCGCGATGGGGATGCCGCGCTGCATCAATTGCCGAATCGGGTGATCGGCATAGGATGGCGTCGCCCCCAGCACCACATTACAACTGAGCGAGCACTCGACCGTTGCGCCGCTCTCAGCCACCGCATCCAGCAGACGCGGATCGCTGGCGGCATAGACAGCGTGGCCAAGGCGTGTCAGGCCCGGCGTGCGCAACGCCGCCATGATATTGGCCGCCGAAAACTCGCCGACATGCGCCGTCACACCCAGCCCACCTGCCACGGCGCGCTCAGCCACACGATACATGGGCCGCCAGTCAGCTTCGCTCGCGTAGGGAGCATAGAGCAGATCAACGCCCGCGAGTCCCTCATCCGCCGCAGCGAGGCACGTCCGGACCACAGGCTCCAGCCGGTCTTCGTCGTACTGGAACAGCAGTGTGTAGATCGCCGACGCCGCTAGATTCGGGTGGCGCGCCCGCACACGACGCTCGGCCTCGTGAAAGAGCGCCATGAAATCGGGGTGTTGCAGCGCAGTCTCGCCGCCAAAGCGCATCTCGGCCAGTACCGCGCCATCGGCAGCGCCTTCCTCCAGCAGGTCTTCCAGCCGCGCGGTGAAGTTTCCCGGGTCGGCGTCTTCCTCCAGCGATGCCGGGAAGACTTTGGCGAGCCGATCCAGACGCGGCATGCCGGGCGGCGTGCCAACCATCAACTCGCGCGCCCATTGTCGCCAGTCATACGAGGGCAGGCCCGCGCGCCGCGAGAGCACACGGTCGAGCCGGGGCGACCACTCCTGATGCAGGTGGATGTCGGCCTTCGGTAGCGAGGCGATTACTGGATTACTGGCGATCTCGGCCAGCGGATCGAGCTGCGGTAGGTTCGTCATGCCCCTATGCTAGCGCGCGGCATCCACGGGCGACAACGGCACAGATGCCGCAATCGCCTCAACCCACCGTCTTATTATCCACCGTTTCGCCCAGCGAGGCAGTGTCGGCGCTCGCCTCTGCCTGCCCGGCATGTTTAGCGCGGCGGCGCGGCACGATGACCAGGCGGATGAAGAGGTCGGCCAGCAGCACCATCGCGATGAAGATGAGGTGGAGATAGAGCTGCCACTGGTCAGGGAGCGGCATCCGCGCGCGCACGAAGTCGATCACAGGGGTATCTTCCACTACCAGACTCGCCGCCGTCCAGGCGAGGACGAGCGCCGCGACATCCATCAGCAGCGGCACACGCTCGATAATACGCGCGATCAGGGCGCTGGCGACGAACAGCAGCAGCATGCTCAGCAATAGACCGGCCACCAGCAGCTCGATTTGCCCATGCGCCAGCGCGCCAACGGCGAGCACATTATCCAGACTCATCGTCGCGTCGGCGGCCAGTATCGTCAAAATCGCGGGCAAGAGACGTGCGGAGGCTCGACGTGACCCCTGCTCGGGACTTTCGGGAATGAGCAATCGGATGGCGATAATAATGAGGATGACACCGCCAATGCTACGCAGGTAGGGGATAAAAAGCAACTCGGTCGCGACGATGGCCAGCAACATGCGAAAGACAACCGCCAGCACACCTCCCCAGATGATGGCTATGAGGCGCTGCCCGCGCGGCAACCGGCTGGCCGCCGCGCCAATGACCAGGGCGTTATCGCCGCTGAGCACCAGGTCAATGAGCACGATTCCGCCCGCGGTAGCCCAATACGAGAGGTCAAATGGCAGATTCATGAAACGATGTGCCTTTCCGCATGATGCATTGGCGACCGTGGGCAGTTGCGGCAATTTTCGGCCCCGCATTGCCTGCAAAGCTGCCTACTGTACTCTACGCGCAGATCGGTATCCCGTCACTCAGCGAAATTGCGCAGTCCAATGTGGCGTCTGCTCCGTTTGTATTTGTAGAAGCAGCGGTATGACACCATATATCGTGACGCATATGGTGACACACCGCGCGGAATCTGGTACCATGGGCAAGCATGCGACAGCCATTTCATGGCGCCAGCATACGACATACCATAGCTACAGATAGCCATAGATAGACTGCACAGTAGTTTGGCAGGATGAGCATCTCCGAAGGAGAGGACGCGGATGTCTAGCGACAACGCCACACAAGCCGACCACGCTGACCCAGAAGCAATCCTCACGCCGCCGCCTTCACCTGAGGCGCCCAGGAACAGGCGTACGGTGCTCATCAGCGTGCTGGTCATCGTGGCACTGCTCGTGCCAGCGCTGGCCGGGGGCGTCTTGTGGCGTGTGAAGAACGTGCCGGCATCGCTCGTCGTCGTCCACCGCGCCAACGGGTGGAGCGTTCTCGTGGTCCAACGTGACACGCACGACCGCGCCGTCTTCGCAGTATGCCGTCTTCGCCGGACAGAACAACCCAGTTGACCCAGCGTTTCAGCTACTATACGCGCGTAAATGGCGCGGCCCTGCTTGGCAATGCACTGACGCCCGCCTACCTCACACAGCTTGGCTGGACGCAGATATTTGCCAATGGCGCGCTGGTTGCGCCCACCCAGAGCAGCAATAGCTCAACGAAGACGACGCCAGATGGCCTCGATCCCAGCCTGCTGCACAGCGGGCAATTCGATAGCGCGACTGGCATCGTCCGGCTGCCCCTGCTCGATGTGCTGCTCAACTTTGGCAGCACGATTCCGCTAGGCGGCGACGGGAGCAGCATCACCTATGTCTCGATCCGTTCCGCGACGGACCCCAGCCATCTGGTTCATCTTCAGGGCGCGCTGCCTACACAGACGACCGAGCCGGGAGGTGACGTCTTCATCACCGAGAGTACGAATAACAAGGGCGCCGCCGCGGGCCATGTCATTCCACTCTCGATCTGGACGTACATCACCAATACAACGATTGCGCCCGACGGCTGGCAGGCTACCTTTGGCAACCCGCTGACCGAGGCGTTGACGACGACGGCCACGGTCAACAATACGACCCATCATCTGCTGGTGCAGGCGTTCACCCTGGCCACCGTCTCCGTCGATCTGGATGACGATAACGACGACGGCCAGCCCACTGGTAGCGTGCAGCCGCTGGGTCTCGACTATCTGGAGACGCTTGGGCCGCCAGCGGTGGTCGTGCCGACGGGAACAAACGTCTGGCTGACGGGCAACGCCGCGATTGTCGATACGCCCGGAGGCAGCGCCGCCAGCGTCCACCTGGGCCAGAACTTTCCGCTGGCCCTCAGCGGCCAGGCGCAGTGGCTCAATGGCGCGCTGTGGTATGCGACGACGTGGAAGTCGCTGAAGCAGAGTGGCAGCGGCTGGGCGCCCGCCAGCCTGTGACGATGACGGCTCCCGCCAAAGGCGCGGCGGCCTGGGCGTCGTTCGATGCGCTCTCGCCAGATGTCGCCAAATATCTGGCCAGCTTCGGCAAGAACGTCGGCTCGATGGTCTTCGACATGACGCGCAACCAGTATTATAGCTACAATGAGACGACGCCGTTCGTCCTCGCCAGTTCATCCAAAGTCTCGCTGATGGTCTCGTATCTGCTCTGGCTGGAGTCACAGGGACGCGAGCCAAACGCCTCGGAAAATACGACGCTGACGAATATGATCGAGCACTCCGACAACAACGCGGCGCAATTGATCTTCGACCGGCTGGGCGGCTCCGGTGGGCAGGCCGCCTTCTATAAGAGGATTGGCGTGACGGGCTACGTCCGAATCCCTATGGCTGGGGCTGGGCAAGTCTGCCGCCGCTGGGGCAGATGCAGGTGCTGACGATGCTGCAAGAGGGCAAGGTGCTGACGGCGAATGACCGGGCGTACGCGCTGAATTTGATGAACCATATCGAGGCTGACCAGCAGATGGGCGTGGGCGTGACGCTGCCACCGGGCGCGACGGTCGCGATGAAGGATGGCTGGGTGCCCGCGCCTGATGGCCTCTGGGCGATCAACACGTCGGGCATTGTGACGGCGGGCAATGAGATGTACATCATCGTGGTCTATACGGCGCACCAAAGCGACTATGATGCCGCATGGGGCATCACGGAACATGTCTGCAAGCAAGTCGGCCAACTGCTGACGCAGGGGTAGCAACCTGTTGATTGGATGTGTCCGATGAGCAACAAGATTCGGTGGATTGCTCAATCGGTGACTGGCAGTGGCGTCATTGAGCGCACGTTCCGACTGGAGCGGACACCGTGCAGTGTGCCTGGTACGCTATGGCTTCCCTCTGTCGCCGAGTTGGCTTCGCCACTCGTTCTGCTGGGGCATGGAGGCAGCGGACACAAGGGGAGCGATCGGATCGTGCGGTTGGGGCGATGGTTCGCCTCACATGCTGGCCTCGCAGCGCTGGCTATTGACGGCCCCTACCACGGCGACCGCGTACTGATGCCGCTGAGTGCTGAGGAATACCAGGCTCGGATCGTTGCGGAAGGTGTGGAAGTTGTCGTCAATCGAATGATTGATGATTGGCGAGCAAGCGTAGATGCCGTTGGTGCGATTGACAACGTGGGCGGAAATACACTCGGCTATCTCGGAATGTCTATGGGAACCCGGTTTGGCCTGCCTCTCGCCGCCGATCTCGGTGATCGTCTGCGATGCGAAGTCTTGGGCAAGTTTGGACTCCAACAAACATCAGCCATGCCCGCAGGGCTGGACATGACAAACCGTATCTACACGGACGCGATGCGGCTCACCGCTCCGACACTGTTCCATATCCAATGGGATGACGAGCTGTTTCCAAGGGATGGCCAGCTCGCCTTGTTCGACGTATTGGCATCTCCAGACAAGCAATTGATCGCCTACCCCGGCGCACACCATGAAACCAGACCAGCCGCTATCTCGGCGTGGCGAGACTTCATATCCGATCATCTTGCACCCACCGCGATTCATGTTCAGATCAAGCAGGCCACGCCCTGAATGTTAGCAGCCTTTTTAGGCCTCTGGCGGGCGGATGGTGGCCCGCGCGCGCGCCAGATCTGGCCCGAAGAGGTCGAGCAGCGCCTCGCGGATGCGGTCCAGCCCGGCGGAGCGCAGCATGTAGACGGGGACGCCCGCCTGCTGGGCAGCGTCGATGCGGTCGGGCTGCTTGCGGTACATGTTCTTCAACACCAGCAAGGCGTCGGCATCCTGCTCGCTCCGGCTGATGACCGCAGGCAGGCCCATCTCGCGGATCGCCTGCTCCAACCGGACGCGGCTGACACCGAAGGGATAGATGCGCCGCTTGCGGAAGACGCCCGGCTCAGGCGTCGCCGCGGTCACGACCGCCCGGCTCAGCCTGGACGAGCGCCGCCGAGCGCGCCAACTCGGGATCGAGCCAGCCAGAGCCATCCTCGGCCGACACCGTGTCGCCATTGTCGTCGCGTGGCTGAGGTGTGCGCGCGCCACGATCAGCGCCACGATCAGCGCCACGATCAGCGCCACGATCACGGCGCTCGTCCCACCAGGGCGCGCGTGGGGCGACACCAGCCAGAGGGCCGTGTGGCCGTCGCCGGGCGCCGACATCTTCACGCGCCATCGGCGCCTCACGCAGCGGCAACCCACCGCGTCATTGCGGGCGGCGCGTGGGGCATGCTCGGTCCAGGTGCGTAGCGAGCCATCGGGCAGGCGCTCGCGCATCTCGCGCTGAGGTGACTCGCCGCGCAGAGATGTCATCGACCGCAGTGGCCACATCACGGTGAACGCCGACCAGATTGCGCTCCTCCTGCTCGACGAGGACATCGAAGGTGGGGGGGGCTTTGCGCTCCACTACCGTCTTCTGCGTCCCCCGCCGTCGCGCCTCCTCATCCCCCAGCGTCACCGTCTGCGTCCCCCCCACCAGATCGGACAGCGTCGGGTTCACCACCAGGTTGTCCAGCGTCCGCCCATGCGCCGTGCCGACCAGTTGCACCCCCCGCTCGGCGATGGTCCGCGCTGCCGCCGCCTCCAGCTCCGTGCCGATCTCGTCGATGATGATGACTTCGGGCATGTGGTTCTCCACCGCCTCGATCATCACCTGATGCTGCTCGGCGGGATGCGTCACCTGCATGCGTCGGGCGCGGCCAATGCCGGGATGCGGGATGTCGCCGTCGCCGGCGATCTCGTTGGAGGTGTCCACCACCACCACCCGCTTGCCTAGCTCATCGGCTAAGACCCGCGCCGCCTCGCGTAAGAGCGTCGTCTTGCCCACCCCGGGACGCCCCAGGATCAGCAGCGACTGGCCCTGCTCGATGACATCGCGAATCAAGCGCGACGGTGCCGCGCACCGCCCGCCCGACGCGGCAGGTGAGCCCGACGACCTCGCCGCTGCGGTTGCGGATGGCGCTGATGCGGTGCAGCGTCCGTTCGATCCCGCCCGGTTATCTCCTCCAAATTGGCCGACGCGCTTGACGACATAGGCGATGTCTTCGGCGGTAACGGGCTCGGCGCCAAGGTCGTACGCCGCGTCGGGGTAGCGCGCCTCGGGCAGCCGCCCCAGGTCGAGCACGACTTCAAGCAGCTGGTCGATGCCACGCTGTTCGATAGCCACACGCACGCGCGGAGGCAGCGCCGCCATGAGTAGGCTGAGATCATCGGTCACGATCGGTCACCACGACCTCATCCGCCTGCCGCTGGGTACGCTGCGTAGCTCTGGCATCGTCAGAGTCCAGAGGATCACTATAATCTGTTCGGTCGTCTGTCATGGGCGCCTCTACATTTCTCGCGGTATTGCCGCAATGCTGGGCAGCATGTGCAGAAGGAACATGTGAGAAGGAAGTAGCGGATAGCAGCGCTACGCGCTTATAGACGGTAGCAGACTGACTCAGCGCGAAACGCAAAAAGGCGGAAAGGGGTATCATCCCTTCCCGCCTGTCTCAGGTGATCGTATTCGATGACACCACACTCAGGAGTAGTTTGTTGAGTTTGACCACAAGCACTCAAATTTGCCGATGAGAAAACGCGCGAATCTGCCACGCCTCTCAGGCGATATATCGACGGCGAAACAGAGGTTCGCCAAGCCATACGACCATGAGCGCAGGTCAGCTGCACACGGTTACCCGGCGTCCACCTCCCGCCTCGCAACCGGGTCATCTGCCCGGGGTCTTAACAGCAGCAACGAGGCTGCTGGGGAGACGTCATCTTGGGGTCGGCTTCGCACTTAGATGCTTTCAGCGCTTCTCCATTACGCGACATAGCTACCCGGCGGTGGCCGTGGCCGGCCAACCGGAACACCAGCGGTCGCGCCGCTCCGGTCCTCTCGTACTGGGAGCTGCGCCCCTCACGTCTCCTACGCCCACGACGGATAGAGACCGAACTGTCTCACGACGTTCTGAACCCAGCTCGCGTGCCGCTTTCATGGGCGAACAGCCCAACCCTTGGGACCGACTCCAGCCCCAGGATGCGACGAGCCGACATCGAGGTGCCAAACCTTGCCGTCGATGTGAACTCTTGGGCAAGATAAGCCTGTTATCCCCGGGGTAGCTTTTGTCCGTTGATCAACGGCCCTTCCACGCGGCGCCGTTGGGTCACTACGCCCGACTTTCGTCCCTGCTCGGCCTGTCTGCCTCGCAGTCAAGCTCCCTTGTGCCCTTGCACTCTGTCCGGGTGATGTCCATGCACCCTGAGGGAACCATTGGGCGCCTCCGTTACCTTTTGGGAGGCGACCGCCCCAGTCAAACTACCCCCCTGGCCCTGTCTGCATGGCCGTAGTTTCTCAACGCGTTCGACACGTGCATGAGACGCGCCACCGCGCAAGAGTGGTATTTCACCGTTGCCTCCCCCGCGCCCACAAGCGCCGGTTCAGTGGCTCCCACCTATCCTACGCAGACGCGGCTGCGCGCCCAGACCAGGCTGTAGTAAAGCTCCACGGGGTCTTTTTGTCCTGTCGTGGGGAACCCGCATCTTCACGGGTACGTCAATTTCGCCGAGCCCTCCGTCGAGACAGTGCTCAAGTCGTTATGCCTTTCGTGCGGGTCGGAACTTACCCGACAAGGAATTTCGCTACCTTAGGACCGTTATAGTTACGGCCGCCGTTCACCGGGGCTTCAGTTCGGGGCTACGCTCACCCCTCCCTTTCACCTTCCGGCACTGGGCAGGCATCAGCCCCTATACATCGGCTTGCGCCGTGGCAGAGACCTGTGTTTTTGGTAAACAGTCGCTTGAGCCTGCTTCCTGCGGCCCCCTCATGCACGCGTGTAGGCAAGCCCACACACTACACTGCCGGGGCGCCCCTTCTCCCGAAGTTACGGGGCTAATTTGCCGAGTTCCTTAACGGAGGATCGCTCGTCCACCTTGGGGTACTTACCCCTGCCCACCTGTGTCGGTGTGCGGTACGGATCATGCGGCCTGCCTCATCCCTGCGAGATGGAGCTGCTAGAGGCTTTTCTGGGCGACCTGGAGACCACACCACTTCCGGGGCCTCAACGGCCCCTCCAGTCAGCCCGGCGAACTTTAGATGAGATCCGGATTTGCCTGGGTCTCGCCCCCCGAACCAACACCGCCCCCTGTCCAGTTCGGGCGGGGGTGACTTCCTGTCGCGTCCCCCCTTCGCTTCTCATGCGCGCACGGGTGCAGGACTCTCCTACCTGCTCGCCATCGCCTACGCCCCCTAAACTCGAGGCCTCGGCTTAGGATCCCGACTCACCCTGGGACGACTGCCGTTGCCCAGGAACCCTCAGGCTTCCGGTGTGGCGGGTTCTTCACCGCCATTCTCGCTACTCATTCCGGCATTCTCACTTGTGGGCGCTCCATCCGGCCCTTCCGGTCCGCCTTCACCGCTGCCCACAACGCTCCCCTACCATGTATCGCAGCTGCCGAAGCAGTCGATACATCCGTGGCTTCGGGAGGCTGCTTGAGCCCCGTTACATTGTCGGCGCAGGGGCACTCGACCAGTGAGCTATTACGCACTCTTTCAAGGATGGCTGCTTCTAAGCCAACCTCCTGGCTGTCTGCGCACCCCCACTACCTTTCCCACTCAGCAGCCCTTTAGGGCCCTTAGCCGACGGTCTGGGTTGTTTCCCTCTTGGCGTACGGAGGTTAGCCCCCGCCGCCTCACTCGTGACTGCTCCTCACCTGGGCATTCTGGGTTTGGTTGAGCTTGGTAACCGCACACGGCCCCGCACCCATCCAGTGCCTTACCTCCCAGGCAGGCCAAAACGTCACGGCTGCACCTCCATGCATTTCGGGGAGAACCAGCTATCTCCAGGTTCGATTGGCATTTCACCTCTACCCACAGGTCATCCCCCAGTTTTGCAACACTGGTGGGTTCGGGCCTCGACGAGGTCTTACCCCCGCTTCACCCTGCCCATGGGTAGCTCACCTGGTTTCGGGTCGTATCCTGGCAACGCGTGCATAATAGCCCGCTTCAGACTCGCTTTCGCTCCGGCTCCAGCGCTTTGCTCTACGCCTTAACCATCTCCCCCCGGCCGACCAAACGCCGGGGGACGCTGCCAACATACACTCGCCGGATCATTCTACAAAAGGCACGCCGTCAGGCGGCAGGGCATCCGAAGATGCACGCTACGCATCCCTCCGACTGCTTGTCAGTGCAGGGGTTCAGAGGCTCTTTCATCCCCCTCCCGGGGTGCTTTTCACCTTTCCCTCACGGTACTGGTTCACTATCGGTGGCCAGGAGTATTCGCGCCTTGGAGGGTGGTCCCCCCAGCTTCCCACAGGGTTTCTCGTGCCCCGTGGTACTCAGGGTCCGCATCCAGCACGCCTGTTGACAGTGTCCGCTACGGGACTCTCACCCGCTCCGGTGGGCCTTCCCAGACCCTTCGCGTACCGCCAACTCCCGCGCTGTGTCCCCTTGCGGAGACTGATACGGCCCTACAACCCCAGCGCCCACCTGCTTGCGCAGGCGAGCCTGGTTTGGGCGCCGGCCCGGTTCGCTCGCCACTACTACGGGCCTCTCCACCCACAGACCTCCCGGCCTGTGAGCGGCAGTCGCTCTTGCGAACAACTGCTGTTGATTCTGCTTCCTCGGGGTACTGAGATGTTTCAGTTCCCCCGGTGCCCCCCAGCGGTCCTTCCCCGCTGGTCTCGTCCCATCACGGACGAGGGGTTGCCCCATTCGGATTCGGTGGGCTCATCGCTCGCATGCAGCTCCCCCACCACGTTTCGCCGCGCTCCGCGTCCTTCTTCGGCTCCTGGCCCCTAGGCATCCACCCTGCACCTTCTCCCGCTTGGCGTGTTCCTCATATGAGTTACGCGCCAACATATGCGATCCTGATGTACACGCAGCATTTCCATACTGCGCGCCTCCTCACTCGGCAAATGTGAGGACTCGTGGTCAAACTCTACTCTTTGTGTGGTTGTCAAGGTACACGACCAGATTCGAGTTCTTAGACGAACTCTCCTCGGCCCCTGAACAGTGAGAAGCAGCCTGAGCATAGCTCACGTCGACAGCAAAGCACTCCGAAGAGCCTCTACTGATCGACCTTGGAAGTACCCGGAGCGAAACCACGACGAGCGTGGCGTCCTCCGAGAAAGCTCCCTAGAAAGGAGGTGATCCAGCCGCACCTTCCGGTACGGCTACCTTGTTACGACTTCACCCCAATCACCAACCCCACCCTCGACGTCTGCCTCCAGTCTCTCGCGAGACTAGTTCGCCCGACGGCTTCAGGTGTCGCCGGCTTTCGTGGTGTGACGGGCGGTGTGTACAAGGCCCGGGAACGTATTCACCGCGGTATGCTGACCCGCGGTTACTAGCAACTCCAGCTTCAAGCAGGCGAGTTGCAGCCTGCCATCCGAACTGAGACCGGGTTTTAGGGATTGGCCAACCCTCGCGGGCAAGCGCGACCCGTTGTCCCGGCCATTGTAGTGTGTGTGTCGCCCTGGACGTCAGGGCCGTGCTGACTTGACGTCATCCCCACCTTCCTCCGCGTTGCGCGCGGCAGTCGGGCCCGAAACATTTTCAACGGACCCCGAGGGTTGCGCTCGTTAGGGGACTTAACCCAACACCTCACGGCACGAGCTGACGACAGCCATGCAGCACCTGTGCGGACGCCGCCGAAGCGGACAGGGCGTTACCCCTGGTGCATCCGCATGTCAAGCCCAGGTAAGGTTCTTCGCGTCGCATCGAATTAAACCACACACTCCGCTGCTTGTGCGGGCCCCCGTCAATTCCTTTGAGTTTCAACCTTGCGGCCGTACTCCCCAGGCGGTCCACTCATCACGTAAGCTGCGGCACTGAACGGGTCGATCCGCCCAGCACCTGGTGGACATCGTTTACGGCTGGGACTACCAGGGTATCTAATCCTGTTTGCTCCCCCAGCTTTCGTGCCTCAGTGTCAGCAAGCGGCCAGGACGCTGCCTGCGCCGTCGGTGTTCCTCCGGATCTCTACGCATTTCACCGCTCCACCCGGAATTCCACGTCCCCCTCCGCTGCTCAAGCCACGCCGTCTGGAAGGCCCCCGCCCAGTTAAGCCGGGCGATTTCACCCCCCACGCGCGCCGCCACCTGCGCACCCTTTACGCCCAGTAACTCCGGACAACGCTCGTCTCCTACGTATTACCGCGGCTGCTGGCACGTAGTTAGCCGAGACTTCTTCCTGGGGTACCGTCCGTACAATCCTCGTCCCCCAGAAAAGCGGTTTACACCCCGAAAGGCGTCGTCCCGCACGCGGCGTTGCTCGGTCAGGGTTGCCCCCATTGCCGAAGATCCCTCACTGCTGCCCCCCGTAGGAGTCTGGGCCGTTCTCAATCCCAGTGTGGCTGACCATCCTCTCAGACCAGCTACCGATCGTCGCCTTGGTGAGCTCTTACCCCACCAACTAGCTAATCGGCCGCGAACCCCTCTGAATGCGCCCTCAGACCCTGCGACCCAAGAGCTTCCTTCGTCATCTCGGTCTCCCAAAATTACGAACGTATGCGGTATTATCCCTCATTTCTGAAGGCTATCCCCCACACCCAGGCAGGTTATTCACGTGTTACTCACCCGTCCGCCACTCGAGCCCTGGCCGAAGCCAGACTCGCGTTCGACTTGCATGTGTTAGGCACGCCGCCAGCGTTTGTCCTGAGCCAGGATCAAACTCGCCATCCAAGTATCAGTCCGCTTGCGCTATTGCACAACAGACACCCCCGTGAACCCACGTAGGCCTCCGTTGTCTTTCACTCACTCACGTACCCTACCGGTATATGCGCCGTTTGCACGACTCAAAGTTTTGACATGACGCTACACTCACACCATAACGCTCTCTCCAGCCCGAATGGCTTGCGCCACCGAACCAGAAACAACATCTGTGTGCTGCTGCTTCTCACTCTTCAGTTGTCAAGGTGCCTGGTCAGTAACGAACCCGGTCGTTACTCATCCGTGCATCGCCGCGCCTTTCGCGCGACACCCCCTTAGATTATCACAGACCGTATGGTACTGTCAAGAGGGTCATTCACGCGACAACCCAGAAGGCCGTGCTCAATCACTTGAAGTGTTTGTGTCTCTGGGGAGCGGTCGGTTCCTCATGCTCAAACGGATTGTCTTTGACATCCGTCACTCATACATGACAACCGGTTCCGAAGTACTACTCGAATGAAAAACGTCTCACGCCTCTGCGTGCAGCGACGCCTCGCTCGAAGCGGCAAAAATGAGTATGCCACAACCGCAAGGGGATGTCAACGGTTTTTGCCTCCAATTTTCCGTCTCTGGGGGATTTCTGCCGGAAGGTACTGTTTCCGGCGGTGTTCTGTCAATCTCCGGCACGGGTTTTCTGTTGCCGCCAGTCTTCACCCCCGGCCCCGCGCGGCCAGCGTAGCCCGCCCACGCGCCGGGCAAAGACCAGCGCCAGCGCCACCAACGCCGGGCCGAACGCGACCAGCGAGCGATAGCCATAGATGCCGAGCGCATAGAGCGACTGAAAGGTATAGAGGGTCAGCACGCCCGCCGAGAGCAAGACGGTCACGCGCGCCAGCAGCCGCCACGGTGTCAGCGCGACGACCGCGACGCCCCAGGTCACATACCATGGCCAGAACCAGCCGCTGGCGATCAGCACATACCAGAGCAGCGTCCAGCCCCAGGCTTCGAGCATGCCCGGCAGATCACGCACGCGGCGGAACTCCCAGAGCCAGAGCGCGGCGAAGATTAGCAGGCCCGCCGCCTTCAGGCCGGTATCTACGAGATTTCTGGCGGCCTCGGACGAGAAGCCCACCGCCTGTGCCAGCGCCCGCAGCGGCCACGAGATCGCCTCGACGGGAGAGTTGCCAAGCTGTTGGGCTGGCGGCGAGAGGAGCAAGGCGCTCAGCGTGGCTGGTCCCGCCCAGAACGGCAACGCGGTCAGCACGATCACCAGCGCTACGACGCCGACGCGCCACGCCACGCCCAGCCCCACCTGCCGTAAGGATGCCCCCTCACCGCGCATCCGCCGGACGACCAGCGCCAGATAGAACGGTACCAGGACGACTGGTACGTATTTGATTGAGATCGAGAGGCCAAACGCCACCAGCGCCGCCAGCTCCCAGTCACATACCAGCCAGTAGACCGCCAGCAGGAGCAGCGTGAGCATGATGGCGTCGTTATGGCCGCTGGCGCAAAACTCCAGGAGGCAGAGGGGATTCCAGGCGTAGAGCAGCGTGCCTTGCAGCTGGCGCTCGGGCGCGAGGCGGCCTAGAATGCGCCAGATAAGCCAGGCGTTGGTCAGGTGCGCCGCGAAGCCGAGCAGTTTGAAGAGCGCCACATAGAGCGCCAGACTGCCCCCCAGACCCTGCGCCAGCCATGAGAGCGCGGCGGAGAGGAGCAACCAGACGGGGCCGTAGACGGAGCGCACATCGCGCCAGAAGACCAGCGAGAGAAAGGGGTCGTTCGCGAAATCGGCAGGTGTGGAGATCAGTGGATTGCCGCCATGCACCGCGCTGATGCGGCCATAGAGGATGTAGCTGAAGATGTCGTCAGAGGGCAGCGACGGCAGGAGGATCAGCGTCAGGCCGAAGATGGCGCGCGCCGCCCAGCGCCAGCGCGAGCATCGCGCGCCGACTGAGACGTACCTTTGGCGCGACGCGGATCGCATAGACCGACGCGCAACTCGCCCCGACCAGCAAGAGGCCGAACGCGAAGAGCGCCAGCAACCCGCGCCCCGGTGGCAGGCTTGTGGAGGCGAGGGTATCGCCAAGCACGAGATGCGCCGGGGCCAGCAGCCAGGGCCAGACGCGCGCCAGCGGTGAGACGCTCAGCGAGACGCTTGCCGCTGGGATAACCGCCCAGAGCGCCAGCAAGAACGCTTCGAGCGCCAGGCCAGCGCCGAGCAAGCCACGGACTCCTGGCGCGCGCCAGAATGCTATCCACCGCTGAGAGAGCGCCTGAATGATCGCTGTCCGCGTGCTTTCCCGCGCGCGAGTCGGCTCGCTCACGTCATTCGCGCTGCTCACGCCGCCTTCACCTCCGCCGCGCACATCGCGACTACTGCCTCGGTGGGCGCTTGTCGTCGGCCCACAGGTCAGGCCAGGCGCCTTCTCCGCCGTTGGCCGAAGGCGTTGGCCGCTCCACCGGGTCGGGCGGCCAGAGTGGCGCGGCGGGCGGACGTTGCTGCTGTTGCGATGACGATGACGATGGCTGTTGGGGCTTTGGCTTTGGCGCCTGTTGCGCGGGCGAGATCGGTGGAATCGGGTTCGCGGGCGCTACCATTGGCGGCGCATGTGGTGACACATGGGCGGATCCGCCGGGCGCGGGCTGCGGGGCAATGGATGCCGGTGATACCGGCGCGGCTGGCGCGGCTGGCGCGGCGGTTGGCTCGAAAAAACTGCCCTGGCCGAGTCGCCACTGCTTGCGGTCTGATTCTCTGCCGGATGCGGCGGATGCATCGAGTTTGCGCGCGCCCAGGCGCATCCAGATGAGGTAGGCAAAGGCCAGCATCGCGCCGAACTCCAGCAGACCCACGCTGACGCGGTCGAGATAGCCGACGCTGTGCAGCCCAATGAATTGCGACAGGGTCGCGGAGACGCAGAGGAAGCTGATCGAGAGGACCGGCCAGCGCCAGACGCCGCCACGCCGGTTGTACATCGTCGCGTATTCCCAGATCAGCAGCGGCACAAATGGCTCCAGGTAATAGTACGGCCAGACGGTCTTGGTGAGCATTGGCACCGCGAGGCAGGCAATCGCGACCACCGCCCAGGCGTCCGGCCCATAGGCCGAGATACCGCGCCGTCGCGCCACCACGAACGCCACGACGATAATGAACAGCAAGACAGTATACATATCGAGCCGCTCGGCAACCGCGTTGATGAGGTGGCGAATCGAGCCGTCATCGCCCGAATAGGCGAAGATGCTCCAGATGGAGTTGCCGCCAATCTGCGAGCCGCCGCGCCAGCTGACGAGCGAATAGATGGTGTCGTGCGGATCGAAGAGAAAGAACGGCAGCAGGCCGACGAAACTCACCGCTGCGGCCACGCCACCGAAGCGTAAGAGGCCGCGCCACTCGCGTCCGACCACCAGCAAGACGCCCAGCGCCACCAGCGGCATCAGCGCCGTCGTGCGTGTCAGGAACGCCAGCCCCGCCAGCAGACCAGCCAGCCCCTCATGCCGCCCCTGCAAGGCGGCAATCGCCAGCACCAGCAGGCAGAGCATCAACGGTTGCTCCAGGTGATACCACGGCGTCAGCGATTGCCACGCCAGCGGCGAGAGCGCGATGAGGATATATGCCAGGAATTGCTGTGTCTCGGGGATTTCGGGATAGAGCCAGCGAAGGATACGCACGGTGATGTAGGCCAACAGGGGCACCAGCACGACGAAGGGGAGCGAGACCACTGTGATCTGCGCGCCATAGCTGACCGCATGGAGCGCGCGGGCGAGTGAGAGCAGCGGCGCGATCAGGAACATGCTGAGTGGCGGGTTAAAGTTGGGATAGGTTGCGGTGAGGCCGCTCCCGCGCGCGGCATAGATTTGCCAGGGTTCGCCCTGAAGGATGTAGTTCGCGGATTTGAAGAAGAAGTTGGTGAGGTCACTATCCTGAGCAACCACAATGGCGCTCGTCCCGCGAACCACCGCCGTGACGCCGATCAGCAGCGAGGCCACCGTCACCACGGCATAGGCCCACGATGGCAGGCGTACTGGTCCCGCGCTTCCTCCCGACGGTGCTGGCTCGGCTCTCAAACGTTTTCTCCTCGTGGGGTCGCACGTATTCACGCGCTACATGAGTAACATTCCAGGTTCTGGCTCGATGGCGGTGGGAGGATGTGGCTAGCGGATTTGCGAGATCCGCTCCTCCAGTGCGCGCCGCCAGGTCGCCAGCGTCTCGGTGCGTCTCAGCCAGACGAACAGGCCCAGCGCCACCAGCGCCGCCCCCGCCCAGATGGCCCAGGCGATGGAATATGGGCCAGGCGACATGGCCAGCGTCACCACCTGTGGCCAGGTGTGCTGTACTGAATCGGTCGCCGAATGCCAAAGCCCTGGCTGCAGGAACGCCACCACCAGCATGAGAAGCACCACGACAATCGCGCTATTCCGCACGAAATCGCGGCGAAACGCGCGGATTCGCTCGCTGCGGGCCGCTGTGACCAACTCATACTGGGCGACACGCTGGCGAATGGCGTCGGTCAGGTCAATATCCGCAACGACGGGCATAGCCAACGCATCGCGTACCTCCTGGAGCAGCGCATAGTCATGTCGGCACGCCGCGCACACCGCCAGATGAGCATCCAGGCTACGTTGTCGGTTGGCATCCAGCCGTCCATCCACCGAGAGTTGGAGCCAGTCCGCGTATTGCGTGCATTTCATTGGACGTCTCCTTTGCCGTTGCCCGCGTAGTCCAGATGTTGATCCAGCACAGTGCGCAGATTCGCCTCAAGCCCGGCGCGTAGCTCCCCCGCGCGCGCCACACCTTCGGCCCGCGCGCGCTCCAGCGCATCGAGGCGCTCCTTGAGCAGTATCCGCGCGCGAAATAACTGCGTTTTGACCGTTCCTATAGGAACTCGCATCACGTCAGCCATCTCTTCATAGCTGAGATCCTGAAGATGGCGCAAGACCAGCGCCCGCTTGTACTTATTGGGCAACTGATCGATCTGCTGGCGCACCGTTGCCTGCACATCGCGCTCGGCGGCCAGCGCCAGCGAAGCGCTCAACTGGCTGGCGGGCTGCCCTTCGCGCGAGGCCGCGGCCAGCGCCTCGCGCGCCTCGTGGTCGCGGCGGCGGCTCTCGGCCACTTTGAGGCAGTGATTGTAGGTAATGCGATAGAGCCATGTCGCCAGGCGCGCATCGCCCCGGAACGAGTGGAGATGTTGCCAGGCCGCGAGAAACACCTCCTGCGTCGCCTCGCTGGCCTCGTCTTCATCGCGCAGCATCCGCATCGCCAACTGATAGACCTGCCGCTGGTGCAGCGTCACCAGCACCGCGAACGCGTCCTGATCGCCTTTTTGGGCGCGGGCAATCCACTGGCGCTCATTCGCGATTTCGTCGTTCTCGTTCTCGTTAGCGCACGCTGTAGATGGTGGAGATGTCCGCGCCAGACGTCCGACATCTTCGTCACGCTCGTCACGCCGGAGGCCTCCACGTATAAACAAATCGCGTGGATTCATCGGCATCCTCCTCCAACGTTCTGCCGCATCGCTCATTGTGCCGCGGCGCTTTTCTCAGTCTCTCGCGTCGTTCCAGTCTCGTCGAGTGTATCGTACACCCTGAGAGACCTGTGCGCCAGAGCGTGCTTTGCGACCATCTGATTTGGCTGGTATAATGCCCCCGGCGCGCTACACGCACTGTATGTACGTGCCCTGCGTCGTGCGGGTATCTTGCCCGCGTTCCCCCTTGTTGCGAGCGGAGGCTGCATCACACCATGCGCGAGCACCCGCAAATAGCGATTGATGGCCCGGCTGGCGTTGGCAAAAGCACGATTGGCGAGCGCGTCGCCCGCCACCTGGGATGCCTGTATGTGGACTCAGGCGCATTCTACCGTGCGCTCACGGTACTCGCCGTCACCGAAAACATCGACCCCGACGATAGCGAACGGCTCACCGCGCTGGCGGAATCGAGCAACATCCGCATCGTCACGCCCACCGTCCACGACGGACGCCAGTATACCGTCCTCGCCGGGAACACTGATATCACACCCGCGCTGCGTACGCCAGAGGTCGAGACAAACGTCTCACGGGTCTCGCGCCATACGCCGGTGCGGGACGCGCTGAGGATCCTCCAGCGGGCAATGGCCGCTGATCAGACGGTGGTGATGGTTGGGCGCGATATTGGCACGGTGGTGCTGCCAGACGCAGACCTCAAAATCTGGCTAACCACCTCGCTGGAGCAGCGCGCACAGCGTCGCCACGGCGATCTGGTCGCCAGCATGGGCGAGAAGGCACCGACGCTCGACGAGGTACGCCAGGAAATCGCGCGACGGGATGAGAAAGACCAGAAGCAGATGCAGCCCGCAGCGGACGCCTATACCATTAACAATGATCTGTTGACGGCCGATGAAACTGTCGCCCGCATTCTGACACTGCTCCAGGAGCGCGCCCAGCGGGAGGTCTCATCATGACGAGCGCCAATACGCCCGCGTCGTCGTCGCAACCCTCGCGGCCAGCGCGGCCATCACCATCAGCTACGCCAGCGGCGCCAGAAGACCGCGTCGGTCAGGAGTCGAAAGGCTTCTATGCCTTCGCAAAGTTCGTGGTACGGATCGATTTTTCCGCTACTTGCCCGCCTGCGCACAACCGGCCTTGAAAACGTCCCCACCAGCGGTCCCGTCATCCTCGCGCAGAACCATATCGCGTGGATCGATATCCCCCTGGCATCCATCAAGGTTCGGCGCGTCTCGCACTACATGGCCAAGATCGAGCTGTTCGGGCAGCCAGTGCTCGGCGGCATCATGCGGCTGCTGGGCGCGTTTCCGGTGCGGCGCGGCGAGGGCGACCGCGAATCGCTGCGCATCTCCGAGCGGCTGCTCGCGCAGGGGAAGGTCCTGGTCATCTTCCCGGAGGGCCACCGCAGCGGCGGTCAGCTCATCCAGGCGCATCCGGGCACCTCGCTGATCGCGCTCCGCACGGGCGCGCCGATTGTCCCCGTGGCGATTTCAGGCACGGAAAACGTCTTCAAGCGGTTCCGCCCGCTGGTCACGGTGAGCTATGGCAAGCCGTTTTACCTGGAGACCAGCGGCCCGCGCCGCACGCGTGACGATCTGGCGCGCAATACCGACCTCATCATGTATCATATCGCCGAGCTATTGCCGCCGGAATACCGTGGCGAGTACGCGCTGCCGCCAGCATAAAGTATGGGCCTATTGATCGTGGGTAATTTCTACCACCGCATCGCCCGCGCGGATGACGCCGCCGCGTACGATGGAGGCATAGACACCCAGGCTGGGCAGCCGCGCGCCATCGAGCGCTGGCACTGCGGGACGATTGTGCTCCGCCACCGCGCGTAGTATGCCGATATCCTCCGCCAGCTCACCCTGCGGCAGGGTTGGCACGACACATCGCGGTGATGGATCGGTTACGCGCAGGAGCACCTCCGCGCCAATCGCCAGCGTTCGCCCAACCCAGTCGTTCTCCACGAATCCCCGCATGTCGTCGGGCGTCTCGATGACCAGATTGGGCCGGAAGCGACGTGGGTCTACCTGGCCGCGCGGATAGAGCGCTTGCAGCCGCGCGAGTGTGGCGGTCGTCATCAGGTGGAGGGGAGCGTAGTCGAAAAACGTGCCCTCTGGCGCGCCCTGGCCAATCCGCCCGGATGTCACGGTATCGCGCAGCAGAAGACCATCGATATTGGGCCAATAGCGCTCGATCTCTGGCGTGGGCGGCGGCGTTCGCGCCAGACGAACTGAGCGGCCCGTCAGCGCCGATAGCCGGGCGTCGATATCGTCCTGGCTGGCCAGAAGCTCCCGCTCATCAGGGAGCACGATGCGCACCGCCCCTTCCGCGGAGACGACCCGCGCCCGACACTGGAGCAGGCGACCCCACATGCGCGGCCGCTTGGCGCTCGCGACCTTCCCCGTTTCCAGGTCGAGGAGCGCATAGCCACGATCATAGGCGAGGCCGCGCTCGCTCACCTGCGCCAGATGCAACAGTTCGCCCCGCATCGACTTTACCGGGTAGCGCCAGAGTTCGCGCAGTCGCCCCAGCACCATGCCAGCCCCTCTCCAGTCACTCGATGGTAGCGATGCTCCGCATCAGCGTCGTCAGCACACTTCGCCGCTCTGGTTTCCCCCTCTCCTCGTAGGAGAGGGGGTTAGGGGGTGAGGTCCGCATCAGCGGAAGAAGAGGGCGAGCAGGTGCGGCCCAAAGACCAGAATGCCGATCACCACCGAGAGAATCGCGTTCAATAGCACAGCGCCCGCCGCGACATCCTTGGCGATTTTGGCGAGGGGATGATATTCGCGTGTCACCAGATCGACGCACGCCTCGGCGACTGTGTTGAACATCTCCGCGATAAAGACGAGGGTGATGGCGACGAAGATCATCGCGAACTCGACCGGCGAGATGTGCAGCACCAGCCCCAGCACAATCGCCCCCGCGCCGATGACGGCATGGACGCGCGCGTTGCGCTGGGTACGGATGGCATAGACGAGGCCATGGGCGGCGTAGACAAAGCTGCGCAGGAACGCCGTGCGCTCTGTTGAGCCGGGGTCAATATGGGCCGGATCATGGAACCGGGTTGGTGATGGCGGAGTGTTTCCGCTAAAGGTATTGTGCATATGTCAGTTTCTGCCCTGGATTGTTTCGGAATGTCCGCCAGCGTCCCGTCAGCGGGTGATATGCGCCTCGGTCAGCACGGCCTCCTGGTGGGCAACCATCGCGCGATAGCCAGCGTCGGTTGAATCGTCATATCCCATCAGATGCAGCAGCCCATGCGCAAACAGGTAGGCGCACTCCCACGAAACACTGTGGCCAGCCGCCGCCGCCTGGCGCACCACCGCGTCTCGTGATATGGCGATATCCCCGAGATGCAGCGGGTCTTCGTCCTCGTCCTCATCCGCGCCGTCGGTTCCAACTTCATCGTCGTCGTCAGTATCGTCTTCTTCATCGTCGTCGGAATCGGTGAGGCTAGCGGCTCCGTGGTCGGCGCTGTCGGGCCACGGCTCTACCTGGGCCGCGTCGTCCTCGTCATCGTCTTCATCTGGCTGCCAAAGCTCGTCGGCGGGAGCCTCCACCAACGGCACGGCGAGCAACGGGAACGAGAGCACGTCGGTCGTCTCATCCTTCCCGCGAAAGTCGCGGTTCAACTCGTGCAGCCCTTCGTCATCCGTCACCAGCACGCTGATCTCGACCGACTCCGAGACCCGCACGCGCTCCAGGGTGAGTATCGCCACCCGCAGCAGGTCTTCTTCGCCCAGCCCATAGCGTCCTCCAGTTTGTCGGAGACATTGCAGGCCACTTCGAGGATTACTTCCTGCTCTGATGAATCATCGTCTGAAGGGTTTGTCGAATCTGTCATGAACGCGCTATTCCTCGCTCGTTAGCACACAATCTCTTCATTGTCAGTGTATCATCACTCCGCCGAGTCCATGTGCCACGCAGGCGGCACACAGGTGCGTCCTGACGTATCCGCGCCGTCGTTTCATGCGCACGACTCGAAAAGGAAACACCAGCGAGCGCGATGAGATGTAATCCGGGTTCGCGGCATGAATGCCGCGGCTAATTCGCGCCGTCAGGGCAGTATTATCTATGACCAAAGGGTACATGCGCTGAGTCCGCCACTACCATTCGTCGCGGCCGGATTGGCGCGGTGGGGCGTACCGCCGGAGAACGAGGCGGGCGGGCGACGCTGCCCCGGCTGGCTCGGCCCTGGCGGCCGATCATAGCGTTGCGGTGGGCCACCACGCATCGCGGGCTGGCGTCCATTGCCACCATTGCCATAGGAGCCGGGATTGCCGTAGCCACCGTTCGGCCCGCGCGGGCCCCGCTGTCCCTGCCCCCGGCGAGATCGGGCGAGCGCCTGCGCCTCCTGATAGCGACGTACCATCTCGGCGCGCCGCCGCTGCTGCCAGAACGCATAGCCGCCGATCCCCAGGCCAAGGAGCAGCACGATACCGCCGATGATGACCAGCGGGCTGAGACCGCCACTCGCCGCGCCCAGCACCCTGACCGTCAGCGTCGTCGTGGCTTGCGCGCCCGGCTTATCGTAGACCGTCAGCGTGACCTTGTATGAGCCTGCTTTCTGGTAGGTGTGTGAGGTCGTGGGCGTCTCTGTCGTCTGAGACGCGGAGCCATCGCCAAAGCTCCAGACATACTTCGCGATAGCGTCGCCATCCACGCCCTGCGGCGGCGCCGACTGGCTGGCATCGAAGTTGACCGTACTACCCGCGTCCACTTCCAGGTCGCTGGCAGCGAGTGAGGCGGTGGGCGCTTGCGCCTGGATCGTGATATTCACCGTCGCCAGGCTCTGCGCCCCGCGCGCATCGGTCACAACCAGCGCGGCGAATGTCGAGCCGTTGAGCGGGAACTGATGCACGACGTGCGCGGTGGTCGCGGTAGTGCCGTCGTTGAAGTTCCAGAGGTATTTCAACTGCGAGCCATCACTGGCATGAGAGCCAGCGGCATCAAATGTCACCGATTGGCCAATCGCCGTCACCGCCATATTGGAGGCAGCCTTCGCCACGGGCTGATTGGTTACGATAGTGGAGATGATATGAATCTGCGCGCTGTCGAAGCTGTCCCACTGGCCGGTCGTGGTATCCCAGATCCATGAGCCAACGTAGAAAGTGCCGGTCTTCGTGAACGTATGTGACGGGCTTTCAGTAAAGACATCGCTCGTGCCGTCGCCGAAGTTCCATTTCCACTTGAAACTGCTGAGTTTCGGCGCGCCCGGCACCCGGCTCAAATCTTCGGTGAAGGGGATGGAGCTATTCACCGCGTAGTCCAGCGGGAAGACGCCCTGCGGCGCGTTTTGCGGCATATTTGGCGTCACCGGATAGAGCAGCGCGGGAATCTTATTGGCCAGCATCGTCTGCGGATTGCCCAACCCACACGCCAGCGCCGCCGTGACGTCGCCCTGAGTTGCCTGGCGTGCCGTGAAGGCCACCATCAGCAGCGCGCCGCCGACCAACGCCAGCAGAAGCGTCCGCGCCACGCGCGCCACGATGGGCCGCGATGTGTTTCGCGTGTTTTGCCGGGAATCAGAGGAATCAGACTGTTGTGCTGCCAGCCGCACGTATCCCTGCCCCCTCACCAAGCGCATCATGCCAAACGATACGCATTTCTACCGAGCTTCGCCTTTTCTACACAGCATAGCAGAAGCGCTCGCAGTTGAGGATATATCTGGTACTGGTGTCTCTTGTGGAAAACATCACATCGGAGCCGACCATGTTGGCCGACCCCGATGTGATAGTTGGATGCGCGAGTTGCGAAACAGGCGCGTTAGCTACGCGACGTGCGGCGCGTCTCGCGGACTCGTGCGACGATGGCCTTCGCCTGCGCCTCGTCGATGCTGAGCTTTTCGGCGACCCGCCTGTTCATCGCCGCGGCGGTGACGGACTTCTTGGCGCCGGTTGGATTCAACTCGCTCATCGCCTCATCGTAGGCGCGTGTGTATGCAGCGGGAACCTCGTTCATGCTGCGCATCAGCGTGCCCGACTCATACGGCGAGCGGCGGACCGCCTGGCGCGGGCCAGTGGTGCCGGTCATCGCGTCGGTATCGGTGGCGTCGTCATCCAGCAGATTGTTCGCCAGCGTCGGCGGGCGGCGCGTCCACATATTGCCAGAGGTGTCGCTACCAGGCATACCACTGGCATCGCTATCGGCGAAGAGCGCCGACTGCGACGGGAACGATAGGCCACCGGAAGGCTCCATGTGCATGGACGGGCCAGCGGGCGCAACGCTGTTGCTGAACGAGGCGGTGCGGCCATGGCCGGGATCACGCGAGGCCACTGTCGGCAGATTGACGATCTTATGGGGCGCGAGATACTCACCCGAGTCGTTCGCGCCGTCAGCCTGTGAATCCGCCCGCTGAGCATCCTGAGAAACCGCGGGCTGCTCACCTGTCTCACCCTCGCCCGGCTTCTTGCGGCGCAAGACCTCGGCGGCCTGATCGCGTGCGGCGGTGGCTGTGCGGGCCATGCCACGCAGCTGCGCCTCGCGCACCTTGGCGTTCGTCTCGGCCTTGAGCCGCTTGACCTCGGCCTCATGCTGCACGCGCATCAGCCGCTCTGCATGGGACTCCTGCAACTGGCGCAGGCTGCGGCCCGTCTCGGTCGGCTGGACAATCGCCCAGAAGAGGCCCCAGAACGGCGGCGCAATCGAGACCAGAATCATCGTGATGCTGATGTGGTTGGCTTGCAACTCCGGCCATATACCGTACGCCCACTGGTCGGTCTTGAACTCGACGAAGCTGCCACTGCGATAGGCCAGGCTGTTCCAGGTCGTGATGGCCGTCGCCACGATGACGCCGAGCGCGCAGAAGAACGCCTGGATGCGATGTCCCTGACCCCAATGCCACGGCGCCAGCACCGAGAGGAGGTACGCCATGCCCACGACGCCAATCGAGAGGAACGAGACCAGCGCTACTTTGCCCACTTGTACCAGCGGGCTGGCGTTGGCGGTGTCCCAGCCATCAGAGTACACATAGTAGTTGAAGATGGCATCCGGGATGTAGAGGATGACCGGGAAGATGAAATAGACCTTCACCAGCCAACCCGGCAGCGGCAGCACCTTCTCGCGGTCGAGCGACCCCTGCGCTACGGCTGCATCCATCGTATCCACCTGAACATCTGGTGATGTACTCCGTGCAGGCGTTGTCCTTTCGGCGGCTTGTGCCATGATAGTCCTACCTCCATGCCAGAGAAAGCCAGTCTGCGGGCAATGCGCGATCCATACGCGCGAGAATTCCCCGGAGCGAGCTTGACAAGGCGCGCAGGAAGAATAAGTCAAAAAACGAGCACTCGTCTAGCCCCCCAAAAGGAACCCACAAGTCAATGTTTTGTCAAGTAAGCACTGTAAATCAGCCTGAGATGCCTTATTTCCCGTAAACAGGCCGCTACACACAAGAAAGATCTGGCTGCCAGGCGCGTGAAACTCGTGTCAGCATCTGACAGGGTGTGACCCCTCTTGGGCTACTGCTCTTGGGCTACTGTCGGTAGCCCTCTTGGGCTACCTGTCGGTGAAAGCGCCACCAGAACACGTGTTCCATTACCCCGGAAACCATCGGGCCTGGCGGTCAAAACAAGCGTGCCATATCAATGGTAACAAGAACTCTGGCTGGGCGGCGAGGAGATCACAGAATGTACTCGTGGCGGCGGGCAGGGAACGCATGCGAGACGAAGATCGCTCAAAAAGAAGGGAAGGGCGCGCTGGCAGCGCGCCCTTCCCGGTCGCCTCGCAATAATCGCTCGGCGAGCGTAGAACCAGCCGAAGCCTATTCCGCCATGGGGATAACGGAGGCAGGCCATGGACCGCAGGGAGTGCATCCTCAGTTGGGTGGAGGAGTCCACAATCCGACTGGTTCGTAGAATATAACGCTGATATGGCGATTTCGTTAGGATTGTGGTTGTCCTAATGTGAGCGGGCAATCATACCAGATTGGCCTGGGTTGTTCTCATATGCTGGCGAGCAACGTCCCATGAGCTGCGGGCGGCCACAGTTTCTGCGGCTTTGACCGTGGCCTCCCAGGCAAACATCTGCGGAAACGTACCATACCAGCAAGCTCCCGTGGAATTGGTCTATTTTCTGCTGCGTCTTTTCGCGTCCGCCACCCATCGCTGCTGTCGTGGTGGGAGTTGCAGTTGATAGAGCATGGGAGCACACGTAGAGGAGGACAGGCTATGGCGAATGCAGCGCTCTTCATCGGGTATGGTCCCGTGGTGCCGGGTCGCGCGCAGCAGGCACTCCAGGTGTTCAGTGAGGCAATTCAGTACTATGGCCGCTTGCAGCAACAGGGACAGATCGAAAGCTTCGAGCCAGTGTTCCTCGAACCACATGGTGGGGACTTGAACGGGTTCATTCTCCTGCGCGGAGACCGCGACAAGTTGAACAGTGCGCGTTACAGCGAGGAGTTCCTGCGCCTGACAAACCGGGCGACGCTGGTGGTGCAGAACGTCGGTGTCGTGAGCGCGTTCGAGGGAGAGGAGCAGAACCGCCTGTTCCAGGACTTCCAGCGTCAGGCTGCGGAACTGGGTTAGGCGCGAGGAGCCAATCTGGCGCATCCCGAGGCAGAGGCTGGCACCGACTGCAATGTGTCAATGTTCGCCAGCTTAGAGGCGGACTTCACCACATCTGCGGCAAAACGCTTCGATCACTCTAGTTCCCCTTCCCCCTAAAAGGGAGGGGGAGAGGGCAGTCGCCCCAGATGTATCGCTGTTACCCGGCAACCGACCAGGCAAACTGACCGGTGTCTGCCGCATTGGTGTCGCTCGCGCGAACATGCGCGCCATCAGCCGAGACCAGTAACAGACCGATGGACGACCGCACCGCGAGACTCTGGCCATCAGGCGCCCAGATCAGCGCGTTCGCGTTGGCGTTGGCGTTCGCGGCGACCGTCTTCGCCACGCCGACCGCGCCATTGTGTACGAGCGCACTCATCACCGACTGGCCCGACTGCCATGCCAGCGCGTCGCTCTTAGGCGTCCATGCCACCTGGCTGCCCGCCGTCAGGCCGTGCGCCACGACAACCGGCGTCTGGCCAGGGGTCACCAGAATCAGTTCGTCACCGGAGACCACCGCGGCCATTGTGGCCGAAGGCGACCAGTGAACCTGCGTGACCTGATCGATCAGCGCGGCCACCACGCGGGGACTCGTCTGATCAGCGGCAATCTCCCACAGCGTCGCGCCTTTCGCCAGCAGCCACGCGCCCGATGACGAAACATCGGCGGCGGCATAGGAACTGCCCGGAGGAGTGAGCCGATGCGTGGCGCCACTCGCATTCGCCGAAGCGCGGAAGACGCCTGTTATCTTGCCCGCATCGCTCGCGGACCAGGTGACCGTGGCTGATGCGCCCGACGGCAGCCAGGCAAGCTGCCCTACCACTGCGGCGGAGTCGCCCACATCGGCCCGCGACGCCAGTTCACGCGCGTGCGCCGTGGTCACATTGTAGGCCGAGATGCTCTGCGCGCCCGCCTGTGCGGTGGACGTGTAGGCGATGTAGATGCTATCCGCGCTCCACAGCAGGTGACCGATCAGCCCGCTGCCGCTGTAACTGACTGCCGTATCCGCCGAACCTGCCGCATTCATGACATGCAGGGTGTCGCCACCACTGGCGCTCTGCGCCAGATAGGCGACGCGTGTATTATCGGGCGACCATGCGACACCTTGCGCGATGGCTGCTCCGACGGGAGTTGTCCAGAAGTCCGCCGATGGCGCCTTGCCGCCAGTCACTGTGCCGATAGCCGTATCGTCAAGCCCGTCGGCGCGAATCGTATGAAGCGCGCCCGTGCTGGCGTTGATATAGATAACCATGTGGCCATTGGGCGAGACACTCCACCCGGCCACCTGCGTTCCAGCGGGGGTCAATTGCGCGGGCAGACTTGCGCCGCTTTCCGGCGCGCTCCACAGTGCGCCACCACGCTCATAGATCAGACGGGCGCCAGCGGCTAACGGTCCGCCGCCTTTGTTTCCGATAGTCGTGGTGGTACCCGTCTTGACGACCTGCTGCGGATTGGAGTTGGCTTGCCGAAACAGCAGCGCGCCACCAAGAGCAACCACAAGCAGCGCCGCCGCCACGAGCGCCGCCGTCAGTGGCGTGACGAAGCTACGCTGGCGGGCGCGCGCATTGGCCAGCTTCACGTACTCTGGTGAACTGAAGAAGCGGTCGCGCATATCGGATGGCGGCTCGATAAATGGCAACTCGCGCATCAACTCGTCGGCGCGGCGGAAATCCGCCAGGATCGTCTGGCACCGGTCGCAGGTCGCGAGATGCGCCTCGACGCGCCGCCGCACCTGCGGATCGAGAACGTCGTCGAGGTATCCGCTCAACTCGTCCTCTGCCCACTGGCAGTCCATTTGTATCATGTCGTGATCCATTGCTGTCTCTATCACCTTAACAGTTGCCGGGATATTCCAGGCCGCTTTCGGTTACGTTCTCAATGGCTTTATGGCCCATGGCCTATACAGCTTCTACCTGACTTCTCTTGCACAACGATTCCACCGCAGATCCTGATGAGCGCTCGGCGCTGATACCTGTGTATGTGTTCTCAGCGCTCGCCCATCACCCATGGCTCATCCGTGGCGCGACCATGCGCCAGCGTGACAACCGGACAACTGGCGCCTGCTATTTGCGCGGGCGAGGAGGGCGGTCGGGGGGCGTGCCCGATTCCAGCGCGCGATAGATCTCGCGGAAGGAATGGCGCGCCCGCGACAGGAACATCTTGACGCCGCTCTCGGTAATATCCAGCGCTTTGGCGATTTCGGCATAACTTAGCCCGTGCTGGGTATAGAGTCGCAACGCCAGACTGTACTGTTTTGGCATCTGTTCGAGCGTTTGCCGCACCAGCTCAATCGTGCCAATGGTCTGTTGTGGGTCGGCGCGTTCGACATCCGCCGGCTCGTGTTCGTGATCCGGCAACTGCGTCCAGGTGATGAGCTTGCGACGGCGCAAGGCATCGTACGCTGTGTTGGTCGCGATCCGATAGATCCACGCTGAGAGTTTCAGATTAGCATCCATCCGCGGGAGCGCCTTATAGACCTTGAGAAAGGTGTCCTGCGTCAGATCGTCGGCCAGTTCACGACTGCCTACGAGATGAAAGATGAAGTTGAAAATGGGAGTCTTGTACTGGTCGTAAATACGTTCGAAGGACCAATCTGATCCTCCTGAAGACCCCTCGCTGGTCACGCGCTTGTGCTCCCTCGCCAACGCTGGCTGCTGCTCAGCCACATCGTCCATTTGCGCGGAGGCACCTGGCTCGGAACGGGTTGACAGGCGCATACCTTCCGGCCTCCCATGCCAGCGCCGTTCCTTGAAATGACCCGATGAATTGATGCACAACTCATCTCACAAGTATGGAACGGACGCACAGACCGGCGGTAACATGGGCCGGTCTGAATAACCGCTTGCCTGATGCGCATGCTTTCCGTCCCACTCTGTGGGATGCGCCTCCTGAATCAGGCGAAATGAGGCGATGTCAAACACACCGTATAATGACAGAGGCAATCGTATCATGCTGCGAAACAGGGGGCATAACGGCTACACCATTTGTCCTATTGTTCAGGTGCAAACCATTGCCCTATATGCGGCTGAGGGCGAACCTCACCCCCTGTCCCCCTCTCCTCGCAGGAGAGGGGGAACCATCACCCGGCGCTCGCGAGGGAGAGGGAGGAGAAGAAACAGGGCAAGGCTTCTATTACCCGCGAAGCGCCGCCAGCGCGATGCCGGGCGCTTTGCCCGCCGAGGGCGCTGCCTCGAAGTAGGCTAGCCGACGGAAAACCTCGCGTCCGGCGCGCCCGCGCGTGACGAACCACGGTGGCACAGGCATCGCCCGCCATGGTCCGCGCATCACCGCCTTCTGCGGGCGGTCGAACATCAGCGCGTTGTGGACGACGCCGGTTCCCGACCGAATATCGGAGAGTGGATGGCCGGGAACGCGCCCCAGGTGGTCATGCCAAGGGCGAATCCCACCCCTGCCCAATAGTTGACCGCCACCGTGCCAAAGCGCAGATTAGCCACCGCCTGCTCCACCGCCGCCGCTATCGCCGGGTCGCTCAGCGATTTGGGATGCACCAGCAGCGTGACGTTGAGCGAGCCCCAGATACCGTCATTGGCAAAGGCAACCGCGCGCTCGATATACTCCGGCACGCTCGCCGCCGGGAGCGCCGTCTCGGCGAAGAGGCCGCAGAACGCCTCGGTGGTGAAGACGATGTCGTCCTGCTGGTCGGGCGCGACGCCTTCGATCAGCATCCAGGGGAGCTGGCTGCCACTGGCTACGCCAAACTGCCGCGCCTCGGGATGCGCCTCCCTGAAGGCCGCATAGCGGTCGCTCGCGCCGGGATAGTAGGCCGCGCGGGTCGGCACGCTGCCGAGCACCTTGCGCACGCCCGCCAGCAACGCCTCGCGCTGCCCCCAGCCTTCGTGCTGCACGATGACGCGGGTGGCGTTGCAGTTGAAGCCCGCGTTGTTCGTGAGCATGCTGGCGATGTGTTCCGCCTGATAGGCGAGATCGCTCGCGCTCCACGGCCCCGGCACGACGATGACCGGGCTGACGTTGCCCAGCTCGCCGGTGATGCGCTTGTTCAGCAGTGGCTGCCCGGTCGCCTTACGCGCCGCGCCCTCCGCGCCCGGCCCCCAGACGATGGCATCGAAGGTCTTGTCTGACCCGGTGATATGAATCTCGTCGATGCCGGGATGCGCGCAGAGATACGCGCCCTCAGCCGCGCCGCCATAGACCACGCGCAGCAGATTCTGATCGATCAGCGTGTGGAACGCTTCGAGGATGAGCGGCCCCAGGTAGGCGTTGACCGGATTTGTCTTGAAGAGGACGACCTGATCTTCGACGAACAGCTTATAGAGCGCGTCGAGCGGCCCAATGCTGGAGACGTTGCCCGCGCCTAGCACCAGCGCGACCTTGCCTGGATGATTCTTGTTCGCGTAGACGACCGCCTGCGTTTTGGGCAGGTCGGCCTTCGTCACACCTGGTTCCATCCAGACCTCGGCGGTCAACCCACCGAAGAAGAGCTTGTCGTAGGTCGTCTGCGGGAAGACCTGCGCGGTCACCTGGCCGTCTGGCCGTGTCTTGACCGGGCCGGGAATGCGCGGGACGCCGCGCGTGCGAATATCATCGAGCGCGGTACGGAACTGGCGTAGCTGTTTGAGCATCAGGTACGGCCCGGTAGACCATTCCTCGCCGACTCCCGGCGTGTTGGGCGCTATCTCTTTGGCGCGCAGACAAGCGTCCACCCAGCGGGGGGCAATCGCGGCGGCATCGGTAATCATCCGATCAATCAGCGCGATACGTTCGGGCACAGACGTGGCCACCCATGCGTCCTTCCGCGCCTGGAGTTCGGCGATGGCGCTGTCCATGGCGGTCTGGTCGCTGGCGGCGACGGCGCTGACGGCCTGTGGGAACTGCGGTGATCCCTGCTGAGCGGCGATAGTCATAGCTGGCAACCTCCAACGAAAACCCGGACACATCGGACTGCTGACATAATAGCGCCCCAAATATACACTATCTCTACGCGGGGCGCTACACTGTAAGGGTTCGCGGACCCTCTCCCCCTACCCCCTCCCCTAAAAGGGAGGGGCCGCTATCGAGAAACGCGGCGCCCAGGACACTTTCTGGCTCCCCTCTCCTCGTAGGAGCGGAGCTAGGGGTGAGATTAGCCGCGCGGGAAGGGGACGACCCAGATCCACATCATCAGCGCGAAGGCGATGCTGCCCGCGATGACGAAGAGGTGGAAGACCTCATGGAAGCCAAAGACGCGCGGGAAGGGATTCGGCCAACGTCGGGCATAGACGAGCGCGCCGATGGTGTAGAGCACACCACCGCCGAAAAGCAGCAGCACTGGCGGCCACGAGAGCGCGTGCACGAACGCCGGAAGCGCGAAGACGGCCACCCAGCCCATGCCGACGTAGAGTGTCGCGGTCAGCCAGCGTGGCGTCCGCAGCGTCAGCGTTGCCAGCGCCACACCAAAAGCGGCGCAGAGCCAGATCACCGTCAGCAGCGTTGGGCGCACCCATCCTTCGAGCACATTGAAGCAGAGCGGCGTATAGGTACCCGCGATCAGCACGAAGATATTGGCGTGATCGAGCGCCCGCCAGACCTTGCGCGCCCTGGGCTTCCAGCGGCCAATATGGTAGAGCGCGCTCACCGTATACAGCTCGACCATACTCAGGCCGAAGATCGCCAGCGAGATCGTACGCGCCGGGTCTCCCCAACTGCGCCAGCAGAGCGCCGCCGTCAGCGCCACCGAGACGATTGCCGCCACCGCGTGAAACCAGCCCCGCAGCAGCGGCTTTTTCTCAACTCCTGCCTCGATATCTTTTATTGTCGTCGTTGTCGTTGCCACAATGCACTCTCCCTCTGGTAGAAGCGCCCGGAACGTCACAGCGCGTTCCGCACTCATCTATTAGGAGTGTGGCGGGTTTCAAGCGGGGCCGTTGCCAGCTAACAGAATACCCAGTTGACGCACGAATTAGGGCGCAGTACGATACATCTCACATAGACAAGCGAGTGTGTTGGATCGTCGACCACGAGAGAGGAGTCGCCAGGATGCCCAGAATACCGTATGCTGACCTATCCGCCATCACCGACCCAGAAATCCTCGGCTATCTGGAGGATGCGCGCATTCATGGCGCGCCACGGCCAGAGAGCCAGGCGATCCGCGCGCATGTGCCCGCCGTCATTCGCGCCTTCTCGCAGGCCTGGCAGACGACGTTTCGCACGGGCGTGCTCGACCACGGCTTGAAGGAGCTTTGCCGCGTCTACGTCTCGCAGTCTATCGCGTGCGAATATTGAGGGGTGCAGCGGTCGGTCCGGTCTGGATCGGGGGGCATTCCTGAAGGGAAGTACACCAAGCTGCTGATGTTCGAGGATTCAGATGAGTTCAGCGAGCGCGAGAAAGCCGCGCTCACCTATACCAGCGCGATCATCTGGGACGACACCATCGCGGATGATGCCCTCTGGGAGCGGCTGCACATGCATTTCACCGATCCCGAGCTGGTGGAGCTAGGATTCTTCGTCGCGCTGACCCTCGGCCAGCAGCGCTGGATCAAGACGCTCGGCATCGGACACAACGAGGTGCTGCCGGGCACGCAGGGCGGCATCGCCCCGAACGACACTGGCGATTGAACCGCGCAAACACGGATGTGCCCCCTCCCTGAGTTGGGAGGGGGACGAGAAACGTCACGCCGTCAGCGCCGAGAAGACCTCTTTGCCGTGGCGCTGGACCGCCGCGACGAGGCCGCCCTCCGCCGTCAGCGCCTGAATCATCGGCGAGGGCGTCTGCGCCTGGAACTCACGTCCGCCGGCGACATCGCGCACGATGCCGCGCGCAAGGTCCACCTCCAGCTCCGACCCCTCGATGGCAAGCGTATAAAACGCGGGATCGGTGACGACGAGGTACGGCAGCGCCTCATTGACCAGGTTGCGCTTGTGAATGAAGGCGTAGCTCTTCGCGATGACCGCCTGGATGCCGACGCCTTGCAGCGCCCAGACGGCCATCTCGCGCGAGCTGCCGCTGCCCCAGCCTTCGTCCGCGACGACGATCGTCGGCGCCTGCCGCGCGCGCTCGCGGAACTCTGGCCGCACGTAGTAGAACGCCTTGTCGCCAGCTCCTCCAGCTTGGTCAGGTGGCAGAACTCGCCAGGGATGATGGCGTCGGTGTCGACCGTGTCGCCGAACCGCTGGACGCGCCCGCGCACGACCTGGCTGCCGCTGGCCTGCGGCCTCTTTGGCGCCCGCCGCATGCGGTCGACGTGCATCTCGGCTCACCGGTCGTGATCTCCGGCATGCGGGCGGTCTCTTTGCGTCCGGAGGATGCTGCGCCAGCCGGTCGCGATCCACCTGCCCAGCAGCGGCCGCGGGTCGGCGACCTTCATCTCCAGCGCGCTGGCGGCGACGGTGGCGGCGCTGGCCAGCCACGCCAGCGAGCCCTCGCCCATGCGGTTCTCGAAGTTGCGGTTCTGCGAGCTGAGCCAGACCTCGCCCTTGCCCGCCTTGCGGCTGGCGACGCCCAGGCACATCGAGCAGCCCGGCGGATCGACGCTGAAGCCCGCGCGCTCGTAGATATCCCAGAGCCCGCCTTCTCGCAGATTCTCCTGGATCAGCAGATCGCCCGGCACGACGATACGGCGTTCGGCGCCGCTCTCCTGTGGCGGTGCTGGCCGTCGGCCAGCGCCGCCTCCAGCACGAGCGCCGGCCAAGCGCCAGCTCTTCTTCGGTGGTGGTGCAGGCGCCGATGAACGCGCCATCCAGCGGCTGGCCCGACCAGACTCGGCGACATCGAAGCACGTTGTCGGGCGAGAACGGCTTGGCGACCTGCGGCGCGAGGTGGTCCGAGCTGCGATCGGGTAGCGCGCGACGTAGGGGGCGTCGTGGTCGGCGCGGAAGTAGAGCGCGCTGTCGTTGTAGCCGCGCGCCGGTGCGCCAGCCAGGCCGCGACGACCTCGTCGGCCTCGAAGATGCCGTTCAGGCCGCCAAACTCCGCCGTCATGTTGCAGATGGTGAAGCGCATGTCGGTGCGAGAAGTTGCGCGCCGCCGAGCCGCGGAACTCGACGCTGCGCTCCATCGCGACGGTGTTGCGGCCCAGCTCGCCGAGCGTGCGCAGGATGACGTCTTTGCCGCCGATGCCGAAGGCAGGCGTCGCCCTCGTAGTCGACGGCGATGGCCTCGGGCACCTCGATCCAGGACTCGCCCAGCACCATCGCCGCCGTGATGTCCGCGCCGCCCAGGCCAATGGCGAACGCGCCCAGCCCGCCATGCGAGCTGGTGTGCGAGTCGGCGCCGAGGACGACTTCGCCCGGCTGCACGAGGTTGCGGTAGAAGCGGGTGTGCATGATGGTGACGTTGGCGTCGTAGAAGTGGCGTGATGCCGCTTTCCTTGGCGAAGTCGCGCGAGAGGTGGGCCAGCTTCTGCGTGCGCGCGTCGTTGGCCAGCGTGACCGGATCGACGGTGTGGTCGAGCGCCAGGAAGAAGCGCTCGGGGTCGTGCGATCTTCGGCCGGCCGAGCAGCGTGTAGGTCCGGTCCATGCCGTTCCAGGCCAGCTCGCTGGCGATGGTCCAGTCGACGCGGATGCGCAACATATCGCCGGTCTGCGCCCACGGACGCGGCAGTCTGACGGCGTGGTGCGCGAGGATCTTCTGCGTCAGCGTCATCGGCTGGGATTTCTGCTTGCCAGGCATCGCCTCGTACTCCTTTGTACTGCTTGAAATGTTAAGCTGACTATTCCTGAGGCTTCATCAGCCGAAGGAGAAACGGTCTCATGCTTGCAGTATACCGCGCCTGAAAAAGAGGATATGGACGCCGAGGGTGGCGCTATTCGACCTTACGACCATGGTACGGGATTGGTCCGGCGGCTGGCCCGGCGAACTCGTCATTCACGCCCAGGGGAAACGATGTAGGTGGGGGTGAGCCGCAGGATAGCCGGGGCGAAATTGGGGTTGATCGCTTTGCCCCCTTCAGGGCACGCCCGCACGACGCCACGCATCTCGACGAAACGCGGTCCCCTGGCATGGCGCGAAGTCATCAATGACAAAGGCTACACGCCCGTGACGCAACGCCTCGCGATATTTTCTGGTCGGGACTATGTCGTGGCCGCCAAGATCAATGGTATCCTCGTCGGCGTTGTAGCGGAAGCCCACCGGCACCACGTGCAGGTCGCCGTGCTCGTTGACGGTCGCCAGTCTCCCAGGCGCTGGCTTTGAAGATACTCGATTTCGGCAGGAGTGAATCGGCTCATTAGTGCGTCCTTCGCAGCTCGTGTCACAATAAGAAATCGCCCCATCGGCCTGGAATGGCCGCTACATACCCATTCTACGGCAACCGAACAAGCAGGATTAGCAGGCTGGCGGCTGAAGCCGCGCCTACGGGCCTCCGCTCCGCTGCGGCCGCAAAGCCCGCCTGCGCGGGCTCGCCAGACTCTAGCTTAAATGCACCCGCTCATTACCAGCTTTCGCCATCTACCACACCAATTGACACATGAACGTCCGTTCTCTAAAATAGCGGCGGAAGTGAGGTGGGACAGCATGATCGAGAATCGTTCGGCGCCAGCGGCGACGGTTATTCCGGTGCTCAGCTATGAGGATATAAGTGAGGCGAGCAGGTGGCTCTGCGAGGTCTTTGGCTTTCGGGAGCGGCTGCGCATCGGCAACCACCGCATTCAGTTGCATGTCGGCGAGGGCGGTGGCGCAGTCATCCTGACGCAGCGGCCGACGGAGCACGGGGCCGCACTCCTGCCATTCGGTGCATGTGCGGGTCGCGGATGCCGATAGCCACTACGAGCGCGCGAAGCAGCATGGCGCGAACGTCACGCGGCCGCCGGAGAGCTATCCCTTCGGCGAGCGGCAATACAGCGTCGAGGATCCCGGCGGCCATATCTGGACGTTCTCGCAGTCCATCGCTGATGTCGCCCCGGAAGACTGGGGCGGCACAGCGATTGAACTTGAATAGGCTGGAATCAGCGAAAGCTAGTGGATGGGGCGTGGATGCTCCTGGCCGTGGCGCTGGCGGGTGCGGACGAGCGCGTGGCCGACGCGACGGGTGTTGTGGATCACATCAATCGTCTTGGCGATGCCGCCGAGGATGGGCACCAGCGCCAGCATGCTCAACAGGAAGCCGAGCTTGTCCCGATGATAGAGGTCGCCGACCATATCGCGAATGGAGCAGATGTCGCCGACAACCGGCGTATAGGCCAGCGCAACCTGTGTGATTGCCCCGGCAATGCCAAGGTCGAGCGCGAAATCGCCGAGTAACGCCCCCCGTAATATATCGGTGAAAAAGCCAACAATGCCGCGTCGGCGCGGATGATAGACAGACGAACACAGCGGAACCGGAGCGGCGGACTCGGGCCCATGGGCAAAAATCCCTTCGCAACGTGTGATGCATCCGCATGACTGCTCCTAGCATATCAGCAGATGCAAGCCTGTTTTCTGTCTTCTACGAGAAGGGAGGGGTCAGAGTTGTCCAACCATCCTCAGTTGTGGCGCGCGACACTCGCGGGCGAAGGTGGCGTCATCGGGCAATAGCTCATACATCTCCGCGTAAAATTCGCGGACATAGGGTGGTACCAGTCGCAGGTCGGCCATCATGCCGCTGGCCATCCCGGCGTACATCTCCCAGTCGTTGCGGTCCACCAGCATGCCCGGCCAGTTCTGCTCGGCGATCCCGTGGACGTAGCCATGGGTAAGTTGCTGCATGCGGCTGTAGCGCGGATCGCCCTCCTCGGAGAGCATCACCGTCGCCTCGATCAGCGCGTCTTTCTGGCGCGGGCGGCGCTCCTCCCACCAGGCGTGGGCCAGCTCGTGGATGGCCGCCTCATACTGCGCGGTATAGAGGAAGACGGCGTAGCGGTCGGGATACCAGAAGCCGCCACCGTTCGTGCTGTTTAGGTTCTCCACCTCGAAGGTGATGGCGCTGTGGAACCAGGCTTTGGCGGCGTCGGTATACGGGAAGGTGGTCAGCACCTCGTCGAGATAGGCGGCGACAGCGGGGTTGCGCGCCGCCGAGATCGGCGAACCGGTCGCCTGCGCCAACCGCTCGCGGGTGCGCTGCCAGAGCGCGCGGAATCCATCCATGGAAGCCCTCTTTCCCTCACCCCCTCCCCTAAAGAGGGAGGGGGAACCAGAGACGATCCGTTATGCGGGCGCAGGTAGTGATAATCCAGGTTCGCGGCATGAATGCCGCGGCTAATCCCGCCTGTGCGGATCTGCTTTCCGGTCGACGCGATACTCATCGGCCAGGATTAGCCGCACCCTTCGGGTCGCTGTTGCTCCGCGCGCTCCCTCCGGGACGCAGCCCCTCCGCTCGCGCACCTGTGGGCTTCAGCCTGCGGTGCGCTCGCCACACTCAAACCTTGCCCACTGGGGATTAGCCGCGGCATGAATGCCGCGAACCCGCTCCACTACTTACCTTGCCCTTTGTCTCTATCGTTCGCCTATATCTCTGCAACCCGCGACGGCGGCTTTCGTGGCCGGAGCGGAGCGCAGGCCCTTCAGGCGCGGTTTCAACCGCCCGCGTGCCTTGCTCGCCTGCGCCTTCTACTCCTCCGTCACTGCCTTTTTCTTCTTAGATGTCGGGAACTTCTTCGGGTCGTACCAGCAGTCGTAGCAGCGGTCGCGGATGGAGGCGCCGGTTGTCGGCTGCTCCAGTGGGGCATGCGTCACCGCGCCATCGCTGCGGGTCTCGGCCACCGCGCCACTGGCGTCGATCTTCTGGGTGTAGAGATGGCGGTCGTCGGAGGTGAGGCAGCGGCCTGTCTCCAGCTCGAACTGCCAGCCGTGCAGCGTGCAGGTGAGGACGCCATCCTCGATGTGGGCGAAGCGGGTCAGGTCAGCCTTCAGGTGCGGGCAGCGGCGCTGGATGCGGTAGCCGTTGGACTCCCAGAGCGTCTGCACGGGCGCCTTCTCGGCGTAGTAGCCCTCGGCGTATTGCAGCCGCTCCATGCTCAGGCACTTGAAGAAGTTGTAGACGTACTCGTTGTAGGCGCCCTTGCGCTCGGCCTGGAAGCGGCACGAGAGGAATAGCTCGTTGATCCAGTCCTCGACATGGCGCACGATCAGCGACTCGATCAGGGCGGGATCGAAGCGGAAGAAGTAGTCGTACTCCTCGCCCTGCCAGGGATAGACCTTGCGCGTGTGGAAGTCCAGCACGAGCTTCGTCTCGCCGCAGTCCAGCACGCACCAGGCTATTGATGCCCGCCGCGGTGAGGTCGGCCTTATCCATCAGCGGCTCGAACCAGTCGCGCAGCGCCGTGAGGATATCCACCTGGCCGCGCGGCCACGACGCCTTGATTTGCGTTATCTCGTCGCGCTTGCGCGCCTGATAGGCCTCCAGGTAGCCGCGTTTGTCGCTGAAGATGGCGCTGCACCTGCTCGTCGGGCATGGGATGGGTGACGGAGTAGCCGTCTCTGGTGAGCTTCGCCGACGCTGCCGGGGATCATCAGGTGGCCGTTCTCGTGGCCCTGCGACTGCATGTATTCGAGGAAGACCGTCTGGTCGGGGAAGATGTTCTTCGGGTCGCGGTCGAAGTCGTTGAAGCCGATAGAGGTCGTCGTCGAGGAAGCAGGGCGGCCCGGCGGACGGGATGATATGCGTCGCGCCGATCTCTTTGGCGAACCGCAGGGCGCGCGCAAGCTCGTTGTCGCGCTTCTTGCGGCCCAGGGCGTCCATCATCTTCTCCGGGATAGAGGTAGACCATCGGATACCAGATGGCGCCGGAGAACTGGAGGAAGTGGGCGTCGTAGGGGCCGAAGTCGGCGAGCATGTCGAGGTCCACCGGGCGCGAGTCGTTCTGGTTGAAGATGCGCACCTCGCCATCGTCGACGCTGAGGCCGGAGTCGCCGAGCGGGCCATCGGTGGGGGCGATGGCGGCGGAGATCATCAGCCGCAGGCCATCGACGGCGACGGGGACGCCGTTCCTGGTGCGCAGGAATTTGGTGAAGCCGACCTCGCGCAGGCCGCGTTCGAGCAGGTCGAGCGGGTAGTCGGGCAGGAGGACGGTGGTCTCTTTGGAGACGTGGTCGCGCAGAAATTCAGGGTCGAAGTGGTCGTGGTGCAGATGCGAGACGAAGAGGTAGTCGGGGTTGGCGATCTTCGCCCGGTCGATGCCTTCGTTGCTGGGGAAGGGGAACCAGGAGGCGAAGTAGGCGGTATTGAACCACGGGTCGGTGAGGATGCTGCCGTGTTTCGTCTCGATGAAGAGTCCAGCATGACCAATGAATGTTATCCGCACGCACAACCGTCCTTTGCGAAGTCCGTTACGATGCTACTGGCGATGATACCAGATGCCAGATATTCCAGATACCGGGATGATACCGTGTTGCGATGCTCTGCGCATGTCACAATCCGCTCACGCGCTGCCGCGCTCAGTATCGGACGCTGGGCGAAGGGCGTCAAGCGGACCCCTCCCCCTATCCCCCTCCCCCTGCGAGGAGAGGGATCCAGAAGCAGACGCGCGATGGCGAGGTTGGTGGCGGAGCGGGTTCGCGGCATGAATGCCGCGGCTAACCTTGGGGTCGGCATTCCTCGCTATGGTAATGGATCTTGAGTGCCTCTGCGTGGTCGTGATGTTCTCACCAGGTTGTGGGTTTTGTGATAGTGCCGTTTGCGTCAGTGAGTGTTGGCGGGAACTGGCTCGCCGCCAGATTGGCAGCGGTTATTTGCCAGAATTTCGTTGCGGCCATCGAGAGCGTACGCGACTTGCCACGCGGGCTGAGGACCGTCACATTGTGTTTCAGCCTGCGACGAACGATATTGATCGGCTCGGCAAGGTCGGAATCATCGCTGATGACTATTGCTACCTCGAAGTCATGTTCATAGGCATCCATGAGGAGATACGTAGCGAGGTTGACGTCGGAGCCTTTTTCTTCGGTCTTGACGACGAGGGCGGTGGTTGCCCCTTTCGCTGGGGGGTGAGCGAGATGCATACGCGCCTCACTCTGCAAGAATTCGCCGTAGTGAACGGAGAAATCGGGCAGGGTTTGCAAGGCGCGAATGAATGTTTGCTGGCGCACGTCCTGAAAGGGATCGCTGGGGCGCGGTTTGACGAGGGCGGTAAAATAGCGGATGCGATGAATCTGGTAGTGGGCAGGGAGCGACAATCGGCACAGTTCGGCGATATTGAGCCATTTGTAGGGAGTGCCTTTGACGCAGCCGTAGTAGAGATTGAAGCCATCGACATAGACATTGGTCGAGCGGGGAGCAGAAGGCTTCTTCACACCAGTCACAAATAACTCCCTACATAATGCAGACGCCGCCCGAAGGCGGCGCTACGCCTGACCAGCGAACCAGTCAGGGGGGTTGCTGGCATTATACTCTATCCCTTTTGAATAAGGCAAGTATTCGAGTTGAATTATGCACGCTTTCAAGGCGGATGCATGAGCGGGTTAATTTCAAGCCGATTCTTCAAAACGCCTTTGGCCGATGACTGTGCCGTCGCTTGTTACTACACGTGACACTATGATTTTGTTGGGAATATCGCTGAGGTTATCAGGATCGGTCCAGATGCCCGTACCCGTGACAGTCACTCTATCGCCAATTTTAAGATGGTGGCCATAGATACTCTTTTGACCGCTTGGATATTCACAACGGATCTTGCTTTGTGGGTGGTTAGGGGGCGCAACGTTGAAAACTGGAACAGTAGTCATGATGTCTCTAACCAGCAAATCCTCAAATGTTCCATGGAGTTGAGGATCTTCGTTTCTTCGATCAAGAACCATCAGGCTACTAGCCGGAGTTGTACGAAAGGAGAATTCGGCACCTGTTGGATCTCTGCTGATGATTTCAATTGCCTGGCCGTTTTGTATCGCCGCTTTGGCGACCTCTGCCGTGTAACGACCAATGACTCTATCAATTCTCGGTTCTTGATCTTCGCCGTCAAATTGTTTCTTCATTACACCTATTGCCTTCATTATGGCACTCCATGCTCTCTTAGCAGACTCGACGCTGATCTGTGTGAGAACCTCTGGCGGGAATAATGCGCCAGCTTGCTGAAAGGTCATTATCGAGGTAACTATTAGAGGCATGAGATCCGCCCAAAGACTGCCTTGCCGAAATGACACGACTGCCAGTGTAAACTGCTTTGGTTGAAGATCAGTCAATCGTCGGGTATTTGGCAGGTTTAGATCGTAAGCGGCTGACGCGAACACTGCTCCTTGAAAAGCGTCCAGCACCTGACTAAGCTCAGTTATTGGAACCACGAATTGTCGTGGCTGCGCCGAGGGGTCTGCCAAGAACCCTATGCTAAGCTTTGAGTTGATCAGTTCATCAGCCACGTTGATAGCCCCCTAATTTTGCGACGTGAATTTCACCACCGTACCTAGTACATCTGGTCTATTATACCGGAAGCTGTGCACTGAATACGGTAGAGTTTACATATAGCAAGATGGCATTTGTTCATCAACAATGAAAGGAGGTGAACGATATGGCGAATGATAAGTCCAACGGTAGCAGCAGCAAGCCTAAAAGCAGCGGTAGCCATGACAAAGCGGATCGCCGCGCGGGGCCACATCAAGGCCCGTATGTCAACGACGGTAAGCTTCCGCGCGCCCGTAACAATGACGGCACGTGGCGGCAAAAGCGGTCCGATGCAGGCAAGCCTCGTAGCAAGTAGTTGTATGACCCACGATTTCTAGGTCCGTCACAAGACAGCGCTGTCTTGCGCCGGACAGATATCACTCCACGTAGCTACAGCTCCCCACGGAACGCTTGGTCGAGGATGGCGGGCAGCAGCGCGTCTAGCTCGGCGGCTGACTCAGATTGCACGTGTTTAAGTGGGTCTACAAATGCCTTTGTGTGGTTAAGGCTGGTCAGGATACGCTCCGCTCACTTATCGACAGAACAGGAATGTTGAACGCACGTAGTTGCCGCTGATTGATAGAGGCAAGATTTGTCGTTTGCTTCGCGGCTGCCTGGAAATATTCTTTACCATGCTGCGAACCAATGAACTGAGCCAAGAATTGTGGAATAAACCTCGCTTGATCTACTCTCATTCGGAAGATATGATTCTGGTGAATACAGTTTGGAATCTCCCCAGACCATACTGTCCCGCGCCCCAACTTATCCCAGTCTCCACCCTCAGTTAATAAGATGTCGCCAGCCTGTAACTGCCATTTCTCGACCTCACCTGGAAGTACATCGACGTCTTTGATGTGCTTTAGGGTAAGATGGCCGTCTTGTACATTCGCCACACGTAGATACGGCACTCGGACCGTAGGTCCACTTAACACCCTGCCTAATGTCACACCTGCACGAATTTCGCCTAATTCGCCAAGTGTCACAGTCTCGTGCATCTCATGCATTGCGACATTGAAAGAGTTTGTGGCAGCATTTATCAGCAACGCCTCCGCTTCGGCCAGCGCCTCGCGCCGGAGACCGCGCGCCTGCTCGATGCGGGCGGCCAGCGCCTCGATGTGCGCGACGATGCGCCGCTGCTCGTCGAGTGGCGGCAGGGAAACTTCAGTGGCCAGGAATCTGCCAGGAATCTATCTTCCTTCAATCGGACACGGTTTGTCGTTCCCTCAGATGCTCGTTGGCATAAATCTACGAAGTCATGCGTTCGACTCATCCATTGCAGAAAGCCAGAATCCAGGCATGAGGCATTGACCTCGAAGACCGGAAAGTCATTGCTGACAACGGCTCCGTCCAATTCGGCAGGCGCCAAGCCGAATGCGCCGTTGCGGGCATCAATTCGCGACAAGATAAACTGGTTTGGCCGTACCCGAAGCTGGCGAGACGCGGCAATTTCAGCGCCTTGCACATGGCCACGCAGAGCCACCCCTTTGCCCCAGAGCCGCACAGTTACCTGCGCATATTCCTGACCCGGGTCAATGTCTACCCACTCGTCGCTTTTCGTCAACACTTCTCCTAGCGCGACCATCGGCCACGCGGCAACCGTGCTAGCCATGGCGCACCCCCTCGGCCAGCAGGCGCTGGATGACGGCGACGATCTCGGCGATCTGGCGCTCTTTCTCCAGGATGCTGGCGGCCAGCGCCTCGGGCGGCAGGTGCTCGATATCCTGTCTGGCACGCGGGTTCTTGATGTCGAGGTTGCAGCCGTTGGCGAGGATCGTCTCGGCGGGGACACACCAGGCGCGCTCGTTCTCCTCGCGGCTGGGCCACCACGCGAGGCAGTCGGCGAAGTCCTCGAAGCGCATCGGTTGGTCTTGGTGTAGTTCTTCCGGCCATCGGGCAGCGGCTGCTCGTAGTACCAGACCTCGCGGGTCGGGCCGGAGCGGTCGAAGAAGAGGATGTTGGTCGGGATAGCTGGTGTAGGGGGCGAAGACGCCGTTGGGCAGCCGGACGATGGTGTGCAGGTTGAAGTCTTTGAGCAGCTCTTCTTTGATGCGCGCGGCGACGCCATCGCCAAAGAGCGTGCCGTTGGGGACGACGACGCCGCGCCCCGGTTTGGCTGGCGACGCAGCTGCGCATGATGAGCTGGAGGAAGAGCAGCGCCGTCTCGCTGGTCTGCTTGTCGGCGGGGAAGTTGTCCTGGATGCCTGGCTCCTCCTCGCCGCCGAAGGGCGGATTGGTGAGGATCATGTCCACCCGGTCGCCGTCGCCGATCTCGCCGATACGGAAGCGCAGCGCGTTGCCGGGGTCGATCTGCGGCGACTCCAGGCCATGCAGCAGCAGGTTCATCTGCGCCAGCAGGTAGGGCAGCGGCTTGGCCTCGCTGCCGGAGATGCTGTGCGCTTGCAGGATGCGCTGCGTCCTCGACGGTTTGCGCCTGCGCCTCCAGATGGGCGAACGACTCGACCAGAAAGCCGCCGGTGCCGCAGGCGGGGTCGAGCACCGTCTCGCCCAGCCGCGGGTTGAGCGACCTCGACCATGAACTGCACAACGGCGCGCGGGGTGTAGAACTCGCCGGCGTCGCCCGCCGCGTCGCGCATCTCGCGCAGCAGCGATTCGTACAGGTGGCCAAGGGTGTGGATCTCGTCGCTGCTGGTGAAGTGGATGCTGTTGATCTTGTTGATGACATCGCGCAGGAGGTAGCCGTTGAGCATGCGGTTGGCGACGCCGCGAAAGACGGTGGCGATCACGTCGCGGCGGTCGTCGGCGGGGCCGCTGCTGGTGAGGCCGCGCAGATAGGCGAAGAGGCCAGGGCCGCGCGTGTGGTCGGGGCGGTCGGCTTCGTCGTTGTTGATGAAGGCGATCAGTTCGTCGCCGGTGATGCCGTCCTCGTGGGCGGCCCAGTCGCGCCAGCGATAGGGCGGCTCGATGGCGGGGAAGAACATCTTGCCCTGGCAGCATCTCCTCGGCCTCGCGCTGGCGTTCCATGTCGTCGAGGAACTTGAGGAACATGATCCAGGTGAGCATCGGCAGGCGGTCGAGGTCGCCGTTGAGCCCCTTGTCCTTGCGCATGATGTCGCGGGCAGACTTGATGATGCTGCCCAACTGTTGCGCGGTGCTCTGGGTGGCGGCGATACCGTTCGAGTCATTCGAGCGCGGCATGGGTTGTCCTGTTCTATTCAATGGACGGACCCCTCCCCCTGGCCCCTCCCCTGCGAGGAGAGGGGGAACCAGAACATGCCTCAACGATATACCCAGTCGGGCAAGAGTCTGGAAACCCTCCCCTCGTAGGGGAGGGTGGCGCGCGGCGCCGGGAGGGGTCCGCCCATTCACCCGCGGAGGTGGACCTGGCGGTGGGGCAGCGACCAGCCGTGGCGGCGCAGACGGGCATGCAGCAGCGTCCAGACCCCGACGGCGACCAGCGTGACGGCGAGGTTCGACGCCAAAGAGCAGCAGCTTCGGCGCATCGGCGATCAGCGTCAGGTCGAGGATGTTGAGCAGCAGCGAGAGCGTCAGGATGGCTGCCAGCGCCAGGGAGGAGCGATGCGCGGCGGTGAAGGTCAGCCGGAGACGGGTGGCGTTGGAGAGCAGCGGATGGCGGAAGGAGCGCGCGTAGAGGCGTTCGAGACGGGAGGGACGTTTGGGCGCGTTGGCTCTCAACCGCGCGGCGATGATGCGATCTATCGCCTGCTGTAACTCCCGCAACTCGCGGCCCGTCAGCGGGAACGGCGGCGGATCGGCGGGCACTGTGTCATCTTTCGCGCCCAGTGTTCCAGGCGACAGAGCCAGTCTGACGCGCGTTGCCAGGAGTCCGCCAGGGCAGATGATCCTAGTTCGCCCGGCGTGACCTGCGCCAGCGAGGTACGCAATGCCCAGGCAATATCGCGCCTGCCATCGGGAGTCAACGAACTGCCCACATCTGCCATCCCTTCCCGCGCGCTGTTGGACGGCATGAAGCCAGGCGACCTAAGGGCATGCGCCCGCGCATCCGCGAAGCCCCGCCCCTAAAAGGGCGCGGGAGCCAGAAGCAGAGATGCTACTGGTCGGCCTAGTTCTTCGCTCCACTCTGCCAGGATGACGCGGGAAAGCAGCGTCTCGACCATCCGGCGCTCTTCTGGTGTCGCGCGGACGCAATCGAGCAGGTGGAGAATCCAGCGGCCCAGGCCATCTTGTAGGCCCGGGCAGCGGACGACGCCCTTTCTCGATATGGCGCAGCGTATCGAATGGAATGCCCATGCACGCCTCGATCTCGGTCAACGTCACCTCGGGATGGCGCTCGCGAATCTCCCGCAGGAGCACCACCAGCGGATGGCCGCTTCGTGCCGCGTTGCCATTCATCTCCTTGCTCATACTTCAAGTATAAGGCAGCCTGGCAGTGAGGGCAACGCCCCCGGCGGATTCCATTTTGGCAGGCATGCGGGAGAATCTACCGTACAGATACGTACGCGGACGCTTTTGTACGGTGTCGGGGGCAATTGGGGGGATATAGTAGGGATGCAAGCAGCAGACGAGGATTTTCGCCATTGGCCTGAGATGCCTTCAGCGAGCGATGAAACCCAGGCGCGTAGACTCTGCTGGGGCGTCGGGCAAATCCACCAGGTGGAGGGGCGAATCGGTCCCGGATGTTGACTCCGCATCGTGTAGAGGACACGTCACCGCAGAGAACAGGGAGGCGACCACAATGGAAGAGCAGAAGAAGCAGCGCGGTGGCTGGTTCCGGCGCAGGGGACGTGGGAACGCACTGCGCCAACAGCGCCACAGCCGAGCAATAGCGGCAAGTTCACCCAGACGATGTCTACATGGGTCCGCGCTCTTCAGGAGCGCAGGGACAACGCGAATCGGACACGCGATCTGGCGAACAAGCTCAATAGCGAACTGGCGGCGATTCTGCAGACCTGCGCCGAGCAGGATAAGGCGCTGGGCCAGCGGAGCATCCGCACGCAGGTGCAGCTCAGCATGGCGCTGGGGCGGCTGACGGGCATCGTGCGCCAGCTCGAAGCGACGCGCGCCGTCTGCGCCTACCTGGTGGAGGCGACGCAGCCACAACTGCCCGTCGTTGCGGTGGCGGCCGCTGGTCAGGGGCTAATGGGGAACGGATTCTCAGGCGACGGCGATGCTGGCGGCTCCTGCTAGCTCCGTCGCGTCCGCTATTCGCTACGGGCAATTCAGTGGGCCACTCGCCGCGCCGGTCGTTCGCGATCTGGGCCGTGGCGGCTACAAGCGGATGGCGCGTGATCTTCAGCAGGCGTTCCGCGAGACGGCGCACGCCACGCAGGATATTCTGCGTCCCATTCAGACGCAGGGTATCGTCTCCCGGAGGTCAACGCGCTGGCGAATGCGCTGGCCGCATTGGAGCCGCTGATGACGTGGCTGAATCAGCGGTGCGAGGCGCTGACTGCGACGTATTGCGCGCCCGCCAGCGAACAGCAGCCCGGCAATCCTCCTCTCAGGCGGGGCGACTGGCAGTAAGCCATAGCGGCGAAGTACTCCCACATTGCTTATACGGTGGTAGGGAGTTTTGTTTTTGTGGGGGGGCAGGGCGGCTGGCCGCTGATGTGGTTCTAGCAATTATCGGGGATATCGCGCGGCGGTGCGCGGGCGGTTAAAAGCGCGCCTTGAGGGCCTGCGGCCACGAAGTCCGCCGTCGCGGACTCCAGACCGTGCCCCAACGAGATCGTCCAAGGGCGCAAGGATGAGTGCATCTTGGCAACCCGCGCAGGGCAGCCGCGCGAGCCGAGGCACAAGGCGAGAAGCGCGCAAGGGCGCGCGGAGCGGCAGCAGCCCAAAGGGCGGGTTTTGTGGCGGAGCATGCGCAGCAGGCGAGGCCAAGGAGGCGCGGTTTTAACCGCCAGCCGCTCTCTATTTGCAGCTGCTCGTACGCCTGACGCAGCCAGCCCTCGACCTCGGCGTCTATGTCAGCGGGCGCGGCCAGGGCAACGCGGCGATTGATGCTGCCGCTGCCAAAATTGGTGGAGGCGGCCAAGCCGCTCCGATGGCGCGACGCCCGGCAGGACGAGCCCGAGGTCAACGCGGGTCTTGGTGGAGGGCTGGACGAGCGCGAACTGTTTGGCGCGGGCAAAGGCGACGTAGGTCTGGCGCGGCTCGATGCGTACGTCGCCGCCCAGCGATTGCACATAGGCCAGCTAGCTGCTCGAAGATGGGACGTAGCGCGGCCTTCGCGCCCGCGTATTGCGCGGCGATGATCTGCTCGTCGGTTGGCGCGACGTAGTCGGCGGGCTTGAGCGCCTCCGCCGCCATGATGAAGGCGGTGCTGTGTCCCAGGCCATACTCGCGCTTGAGCCAGTTGACGATCTCGCCGATCTTGCTCATCCCCAGCTGGTCGATAGCCTGCTCGCGGGTCAGCGCTACCCACTCATCGAAGCTGCGCCCGGTCTTCGCGGGCAGGTTGGCAATAACGGCGCGCATCATATCCTGGGGGCTGTTTGGCATGGCTGCATCTCCGTCTCTATGATCTGACAGGAGGCATTCGCCTGCCAAGCATAACACGGTTGCCTGGCTTGAAGAGGGATCCGATGGAACACCATGGAGAGATCACTATACGCAAGGTGACGGGCGAGAACTGGCACGAGACGCTAGAACTGCGGTGCGCCCGGAGCAGCAGCGGTTCGTAGCCGACTATGCGCCCATCGCCGCCATCGCGCTCGCCAAGGCGTACATCCGTCCCGGCGGGGCGATCTGGGCGCCATACGCCATCTATGCAGGCGTCACGATGGTGGGATTCTTCGCGCTGGCCTATGAACCGGATAGCGCCGACCAGTACTGGCTCTTCCACTTCTTCATCGACCAGCGCTATCAGGGGCATGGCTACGGTAGGGTCGCGCTCCAGCGATTCATCGAGATGGTCAGGCGTGAGTATCCGCAGTGCCAAATGCTGCAACTGATGGTTCATCCGGAGAATGCGCGGGCGCAACGGCTCTATACCGCTGCGGGATTCCAGCCAACGGGCACGGAGCGCTGGGGCGAACCGGTATATCAGTTGGCAATGGAATGACACCGATACAAGTGTACCGTGCCGCAGGCTGAGAGCTATGCGGCTAATCCTGATCGTTCAGTACGCTCCCGGATGGCGAGCGCGGCCTGGCGGTCAGACTTTCGTGCTATGCCGGAGCTCCCGTGGGCTGCTAGAAGCTCGCAATGCATGAGAAACGGACACGTGCGGCATAACCACTGTGCCGCATGCGCCCGCTTCGCTGCCTGCCTAATTCAGATCATTTGTCTTTCTCGGCGCCCGCGAGGACGGCCTGGGCCGCCGCCAGCCGCGCCTTGGGGACGCGGAAGGGCGAGCAACTGACGTAGTTCAGGCCGACCTCGTTGCAGAAGGCGATGCTGTCGGGGTCGCCGCCATGCTCGCCACAGATGCCCACCTCCAGCGCGGGATTCGCGGCGCGGCCCTCCTCGAAGCCAATGCGCACCAGCCGCCCCACGCCGTCGCGGTCGAGCGTCTGGAAGGGATTCGTCTTGAGAATCTTCACTGGCTGGTCGAGTCCCGGTTCGCGCAGGCCCTCGACATATTGCAGCAGGAACTTGCCCTCGGCGTCGTCGCGGCTCATGCCAAACGTCGTCTGGGTCAGGTCGTTGGTGCCGAAGCTGAAGAAGTCGGCCACATGGGCGATTTGCCCGGCGGTCAGCGCGGCGCGTGGCAGCTCGATCATCGTCCCGAACTTGTAGTCCACCTTGCCGCCAAGCTGCTCGCCCATCTCCTTCGCCACCGCCTCGAGCTGGCGGCGCACCTCGGCTAGCTCGTTCACATGCGCCCACCAGCGGGAATCATGATCTTCGGCTGGAGCTTGACGCCCTCCTTCGCGACGTTGGCCGCCGCCTCCAGAATCGCCCGCGTCTGCATAACGTTGATTTCGGGGAAGATCAGCCCCAGACGGCAGCCACGCAGCCCCAGCATCGGGTTCATCTCGCGCATGCCCGCCACCGCGTTGAGCAACTCGCGCTTCTTTGCCAGCTCCGCCGGGTCTTTGCCGCTATCCTCCAGCCGCGTCACCTCGACCAGCAGCTCTTCATAGCTCGGCAGGAACTCATGCAGCGGCGGGTCGATCAGCCGGATGACGACGGGATAGCCCTCGCCCGTCTCTGGGTTGACCATTGCGCGGAAGATGCCCTCGAAGTCCGACCGCTGGAAGGGGAGCAGTTGATCGAGCTTCGCCTGGCGCTCCTCCAGCGTCTGGGGCCAGGATCATCTCCTGCACAATGGGCAGGCGCTCCTGCTCCATGAACATATGCTCGGTGCGGCAGAGGCCGATGCCCTCCGCGCCAAAGTTGATGGCGCGCTCGGCGTCGCGCGGATAGTCGGCGTTGGCCCAGACGCCCAGCTTACGCGTCTCATCGGCCCAGGCCAGCAGGGTATGCAGGTCGTGCTCGTCGTCGTAGTTGGCCTCGACGGTCTTGATCGCGCCCTGATAGACGGTATCCGGTCCGTGCCATCGATGGAGATCGTCGTCGCCCTCATGCACCGCCAGTCCGGTCGCCTTGACCTCGAACTGGCGCTGCGCGTAGTCCACGCGGATGCCCTCGCAGCCGACGACCGCGGGCAGGCCCAGCCCGCGCGCCACCACCGCCGCATGGCTGCCCGTGCCGCCCTGGCTCGTCAGAATGCCCTTCGCCACCAGCATGCCGTGATACGTCGTCGGGGCTGGTCTCCTGGCGCACCAGGATGATTGCCTGGCCAGCCTTGCCCGCCGCCTCGGCGCGGTCGGCGTCGAAGATGGCCAGCGCCCACCGCCGCGCCCGGTGAGGCGTTGACGCCCTTGGCCAGGTGGCGCTTCTCGCGTTACGCCTCCGCCAGCGCATCGGCGTCGAAGCGCGGCAGCAGCAACTGATCCACCTGATTCGGGTTCCACCCGCTGCACCGCCTCATCCGCGGTAATCAGCCCCTCGCTCACCATGTCTACCGCGGTCTTGACGGCGGCGGCGGCGGTGCGCTTGGCCGTGCGCGTCTGCAGCATGTAGAGCTGCCCCTGCTCGATGGTGAACTCCATATCCTGCACGTCGCGATAGTGCTGCTCCAGCCGCTCGGCAATCTGCTGGAACTGCTGGTAGACCGCTGGCATCTCGTCGGCCAGTCTGGCGATAGGCGAGGTGTTGCGGATGCCCGCGACGACATCCTCGCCCTGGGCGTTGACGAGATAGTCGCCGTAGAGCTGCTTCTCGCCCGTCGAGGGATTGCGCGTGAAGGCGACGCCGGTGGCGCTGGAGTCGCCCATGTTGCCGAAGACCATCGTCTGCACGTTGACGGCGGTGCCCAGGCTCGTGGGCGATCTTGTTGAAGTTGCGATAGTCGATGGCGCGCTTGTTGTTCCAGGAGGCGAAGACCGCCTCGATGGCCAGCCGTAGCTGCTCGTAGGGGTCTTCGGGGAACGGGCTGCCAGAGGCGTCGCGCGCGATCTGCTTGAAGTCCTCGACCATCTGCTTCAGCGCGTCGGCGGGAATCTCGGCGTCGTTGGCCGCGCCGGTCTTCTCGCGGTATTCGGTGATCTTGTGCTCGAAGGCGTCTGGTTTGGCGTCGAGCACAATCTTGGAGAACATCTGGACGAAGCGGCGATAGGCGTCGTAGCAGAAGCGCTCGTCGCCACTATGCGCGATCAAGCCCCTTCACCGTCTCGTCGTTCAGCCCCAGGTTGAGCACGGTGTCCATCATGCCCGGCATCGAGAACTTCGCGCCGGAGCGGACCGAGACGAGCAGGGGATTTGCGGCGTCGCCAAACGTCTTGCCGGTCTGCTCCTCCACGACACGCAGCGCCGCCTGCGCCTGCTCCCACATGCCTTTGGGGAATTGCTTGCCGTCGGTGTAATACTCGTTGCAGGCCTCGGTGGTGATGGTGAAGCCCGGCGGCACCGGCAGCCCCGCATTGGTCATCTCGGCGACGCCCGCGCCTTTGCCGCCGAGCAGATCGCGCATCGTGGCGTTGCCCTCGCTGAAGAGATAGACCCACTTGCGTGGTGATTGCTTGACTGCCTGATCCAGCGTTACTGCGGTCGTTCTGGCCATGCGATATTCCTCCCGGCTCGTGTTGCCCCCTCCCCCTAACCCCCTCCCCCTTTCAGGGAGAGGGGGGACCAGAGGCGGAGCGGCGTTGTGATGATAGCGTTCGCGTCTCGCCCTATTATAGCCAAAACGTGGCGGCTGGCGGTTAAAACCGCGCCTGAACGGCCTCGCTACGCTCCGCCACGAAACCCGCCGTCGCGGGTTCCAGAGACACGTCCACGACGAAATGGGACGCAGCCGCCACTGTTAGCGGCTACTGCTGCTCGTTCGCGCACCGGATGATGGCGGCGAGGCTGCGCTCGACATCGGCCTCGCTGGTGGCGTAGGAGGAGACGCTGATACGCATGGCGGCGCGCCCCTGCCAGACGGTGCCTCCACACCAGCATGTGCCGTCCCGCTGCACGGCATCGATGACGCGACGGGTGGTTTCGTCGTCGCCAAAGGCCACCAGCACCTGATTGAAGCCCACCGCGTTGAGGACATCATAGCCCGCGGCGCGCAATCCCTCGGCGAAATGGGTGGCGTGGCGGCAGCAGCGCTCGACCAGCTCGGCCACGCCCGCGCGCCCCAGCGTTCGGAGCGCCGCCCATATCTCGACGCCACGCGCGCGCCGCGACGATTCGGGCGTGTAGTGCATTGGGTCGCGCTGATCGGAGGTGGGCAGATAAGCGGCGGTGGCGGCCATGGCGCTAAGCAGGGCGTTCGGCGTCGCGGACGAACGCCAGCCCGCAGTCGTACGGCGTATTGAGATACTTGTGCGCGTCGGTCGCCCAGGAGTCGGCCCCGGCGAAATCGGCCACGAGCGAGGCGCGCCCGGGAAAGGCGGCCGCCCAGAGGCCGAACGCGCCATCCACGTGCACCCATGCGCCCGCGCGATGCGCCCAGGGCAGTATCGCGCCCGCCGGATCGAACGCGCCAGTGTTGACGTTACCCGCCTGGATGCAGACAATCGCCGGGCCGGTAATATCTGGTAGCGCGTCGGCGCGCATGCGGCCCTGACCATCGACGGGGACAGTGACGACACGGCTGCGGCCAAGTCCGAGCAGCGCGAGCGCTTTGTGCAGCGTCGTATGCGCCTCTGCGCCGACGACGACGGTGATGGGTGGCGCGCCAAAGAGGCCATCCGCCTCGACATCCCAGCCGACGCGCCGCAGGACGGCATGACGCGCGGCGGCCAGCGCGGTAAAGTTGGCCATCGTCGCGCCGGTGACGAACGCGCCGCCAGACTCAGCGGGCAGGCCGAGGATATCCAGCAGCCAGCCAAGGGCGATTGTTTCGAGTTCGGCGGCGACCGGCGACATGACGTAGAGGCCAGCATTCTGGTCCCAGGCGGATGCCAGCCAGCTCGCGGCGACGGTGACAGGCAGCGAGCTACCGGTGACGAAGCCGAAGTAGCGCCCGCCTGCTGTGGCGACAGTCGCGGGGGAGCCAATCTCGTCGAGCAGGGCGAACACCTGCTCGGGTGGCTGAGACGTTTCGGGCAACGGGCCGCCTAGCGTGGAGAGGCGCTCTACAGCTTCTGGTGATGGGGCAACGGGTCGCGCGTCAAGCTTGGCGCGATAGCGGGCACCACGCTCGACGGCCAGGGCGAGCAGGTCGGATGTTGAGTCAGGCATGGATGTGTCCCCTCCACAGGTGTTTTTACAGCATTAGCGTTGATGGACGCCAGACACATTATGGAGGATAGACCTGGGGAAATACATAGACAACTGGTAGCGCAGGCCGAAGACGCGCGGCTCGTCCCAGTGGGTCAGGACGCTTCTCGCCATCGGTATAGGTATGGGTCTATGAACTCGCGTGAGGATTAGAGGGCGCATGTCATATGGATGTCGTCAGGTTCCCGTGCGTAGAGTTCCGCATTGACTGGCCGAGCCAGAGTGAATCCCTGGCTCGTGTAGAAACCGACGGCAGACTCGGAAGGGGTCGCAGAGACATAGAGCTCTTGCGCCCCGTCTGCGCACGCTAACCGGCTGACCTCTTCCACGAGCGCTGTCGCGACGCCTTGGCGCCGATGTGCGCAGTCAACGAAGAGCGCGGCAAGCTGCGCCATGCTTTCCGTGAGCTGGTAGCGAATTACGGCAATGCCAACCAGCCCGCTATCAGCGAAAGCGCCGACCGCTGCGCCTCCCCGCTCAATCAGCCCTTCCCATTCCTCGATGTAAGGTTGCCAGTGGTCTGCGCTCCGGCGCGGACGTTGCCAGGTCTCCTCCCTCAGGATCAGCTGGCCCTCCGCCACGGAGTAAACAGCGGAGCCGCTTTCCGAGACATCTATCTCCTCGGCCTGCGTCAGTTCCTCTATAGCCATTGGTCTAAGATGCACTTTTCCGCTGCTCCATCATGAGCGGTCACCCGCATTGTTGGCGCTGATACAGCCGCGCCATGCCACATCACCACACTTCCAAAGATGCCTCAGTATAACGCGCATGGACGACCATCGCTCTGGGTTGCCAGGACCGACAGTCGTACCGCGCCTCATGGCGAAGCCGCACCTGAAGCCTGCGATCAGTCGTCCCGACCGGCCCAGCGCAGGACACGCAAGGCGCGCAGCGTGATCCATTGGCTTGGCTCGCCTTTGGCCGTACCCGGCTCGGCGTCCAATTCATCGGGATACACGTTCTCCCGCACCCAGCGGCCATCCGCGGCACACTTGGAGGCGACGAGGTCGAGCGCCTCGGCCAGACGCGGGGCTGGGGTCACATTCGCGCTCCGCAGGTACTCTAGCCCGCGCAACACGTCGTAGTGATAGCCGGTGGGGAACGAGAAGCGGCTCCAGGCGGGGTCAGTCACGTCGCCATTGGACAGGCGGCGCAGCATACGGCGCTCTAGAAGGTACTCCTGCCCCCGCTCCCGAGCCGCCGTCACTACTGGCGAGCCACCTGTGGCCCGTTCGTGCTCTAAAAGCCCCTCGAGGACGCAGATCGTGGTGTGGAAGGATCCTCGCGCCGAGCCGCTTTCCTGTTCGCAGTTCCACCCGCCATCGGCCATCTGCTCGCCCAGGAGCCGGTCAACGACGCCCTGCACATCCTCGCCGAAGTACGAGCCAACCGCCACGACCCGTCCATTGACGCACGGCTCGACCTCACCGGCAAACAGTGGCTTGCCGTGCCAGGCGGCATCCCGAGGCAGCACACCCTGCCAGGTCACGTTGTCACGGACACGGGCGACCGCGCGCCGAGCCTCGACGCGCTCGTCGGGTCCAGCCCCATGTCACGCAACAACAGCAGCGCCCGCAGTGTTACCCACTCGGGGTTGGATGTGTCGACGCCCCAGTACCCATCGGCGCCCTGGCCACTCAGCAACTGGTGGCCCCAGCCCTCCGTTGCGATCTTTGCGCGCTCGGCCGCGACCTCGTCGGGTGAGGCATCGGTCAGGTCGTGCATCACCTGCCAACGGATCGAAGGGTCAGAATCAAGCAGCCACTGTATGACCGAGATCTGAGGCTCCGAGGCATGCCGATGCTGTTTGGATGGATTGGTCGCCATCTGCTGGTCCTCCATACTTGAGTTGAGAGACACTGTTGGTGGTCCAACTGGTATGATACTCACTTCTTCTCGGCCATGGGAATCTGGCATTCGCCCTGGACCCCATCAATAGGGCTTGAATCCGGCTTTCTACAACGTCACTGGCGACCTGGTATGACACTACGTGCAAGCAGGAAGAACGCAAGTGGACGACCATCATTCTGGCCGTCCACGGGATGAGGTGTGATGTTCGCGCTGGACGCAGCTATTTGGTGGGGGTAGCGGTGGCAGGCGCGGCGGTGGCAGGCGCCGTCGTCGGCGCGGTTGTCGGCGTCGCGCTCGGCGAGCTACCACCGGGCACCCAGGCCACGTTGGACTTGAGCGTGCCGAACATATTCTGGATATCCGCCTCAGACTGGCGCGAGGCAATGGTGATGCTGGTATTGGAGATCGCGCCGACGCAGATCATCGTCTTGGGATCCTGCGCGCTCTGGATGCACTGCGTCTTGTTGCTCATACCCTGATGGAGGGGCGCCTCGGAGAAGCTGACCGGGCCAATCTTCGGCAGGACATAGGTGATGCTGAACTGCCCGCCATAGATGGGGTTGTGGATTGAGCCGCCCGCCAGCGCAAGGCAGGAGCCATCAGGCATGCTCTCCGGCAGATAGGGGGTGAACCCAAGCTGATCCTTGACATCATCCCAGTTCGAGAGCAGCTTCTGCGCGGTGGTGCTGTCATCCTGGAAGGTGATGAGCGGACGGTCGCACCAGGAGAGCGACTCCAGCGACTTCGTGCCGCTCGCCGTGACGCCATCACCGCCGCCAAAGGGCCCACACCCACTCAGCGCCAGCGTCAAGAGCAGCAGCCCCAGCGCCGCGCCTCCACCCAACCAGCGTTTTACGCCTAAGCCCGCGCGGCCCGTAGCCGCTAGTTGACTTCCTGCCCGATTCCGCACAGCACCAACCCTCACTAAATTAGGAGTACACGACACGATGTCATATGGTCATCTGCCTGATTCAGCCTGAACAGCGGCTCTCCACCTAAAATGACGAAGCGAGATAACGCGCGTCACCTCTGCCCAGGCGGAAAGTCCTGTGCGAAAACTCGCAGCGGTTCCCATGATACCGTGTCCCTGGCGAAAAGCGCTTGCCAGAGGTGACTTTCCGCCTATTGCCGACTAGCGTCGCACGCGCTGCCGCGAAGAATTGCCGCTGGCGGCGGGGCGCCGGACGCCGTTGTTAGCGGCGGATGGCTGACGGCTGGCCGTCGTCGATGCCGGGCGAGATGTGTTGTCATTCCCGTTGCTGGCGCGCGGACTGACCGTAGCCAGACTCAGGTTCGGCGCGGGCAGACCACGCTGCTGCCAGCGATTGAGCGCCAGCAGGAAGGTGGCAAAGGTCAGCAGGTGGACAACGGTGCACCACTCGCAGAGCGTATGCAGCAAGACGATCTCGGCATAGACGAGGTAGAGCACGAAGGCCATACCCACGATGCCCCAGAGCAGGTGCGCCGCCCGCAGACGGGCTGGCTCGCGGCGATTGCGCCAGATCGCCAGCAGCGCGACCAGCGCCATGCCACCGCTGACGATAAACCAGATCATGCCCGGAATCGTGATCGGGATAGTGCTGCCGAACAAGACCGAGTTGCCGCTGCTGGTGACCTTATTGCAGTTGACGACGCCCGTCGTGGAGCAGAAGGCTACCCCCGCGCCCTGATAGTGGATGACGGTCAAATAGATGGAGATGCCCAGGCCCAGCAGAGCCATCAGCAGCATCGCCACCAGGCCAGGCGCGCGCTTCACCAGCAACAGCAGACGCGCGCCGGTCTCATTGGATGATCGCTCGACTGGCACTTCCGCCATGGCTACTTTCCTGCCTTCATATCGCTGATGATCGACGGAATCGGCGCGGCGGTGCAGACATTGGCGGGCTTGTTATCGGTCACCTGACAGATCGCCGCCGTCATGAAGTTGGCGTTGGCGACGATACTCTGCGTCACCGAATTGTTCGGATCGTTCAGATTGTCGGCAATCTGCTGCCAGGTCAGCCCCTGCATCTGATCGGGGATGAATGCGGCGCCAATCTGGACGTACTGGTTACCGACGCTCAAGAAGGGAATGGCTCCAGCGTTCTGTGAGTCGATATAGGGCGGCGCGTTATACTTATCGAAGATCGCCTGCTGGTCGCTGCTCAACTTGTCGAGCGGCTGCTGGTTGCGATCCGATGTTTCCATGCCCTGGAAGTTGAGGTAGTCGCTGGTGTAGGTAGCGCCGTGGAAGGTAAAGGTGTTGGTGTTGGGGTAGACATCGGTGCCGCTCGATTGCATCAGTGTCAGACCATTAAAGGTTCCGAAGCGGCTGAGCGCCATGACCATCGACCAACGTTCCGCCGCGCAATAGGGGCAGTAGTCGCCTCCGACGAAGAGGAGGATAGGCTTGCCATTCTTGTCCTTGTTGACGGGTGGATTCCCCTGCGTCGCCTTGAAGGGATCGGCGATAGTCCCTTTGCCGACCTTCTCGAAGGTTGATTGACTGACGCCGGTCACTTTGCTCAGCACCGACGCAGGCACGGGGCTACCGATGCTCGCCGAGCCGGATGAGGCATTGTGGGAGATGGCGAAGAAGACCGCGATCAGCAGCAGCACAGTGACGACCGCCGCGACCATTGGCCACTGCCGCCGCAGCCAACTGCCCTCCCTCGAACGCCGCCGGTCCGCCGCCGCACGAGTCGCCGCGTTCCGCGCGCGCGCCGCGGCGATACGGTCGCTCTGGTTCTGCGCCCCCGAGCCGACGGTTTTCGCTGTCGTCGTGCTCGCGGGCGTGGGCTTCACCGCGGGCCTGGTTGCCGTGGCGGTCGAGCCTTTCGCGCTGCCAGACGCGCTACCAGATGGGCGTTGCGCCCCACTATGATTATTCCGCTTCTTTGCCATGCGCCAGATCCTCCACCAGCGTGTTCTCGTCTATCCTCAACCGCATGCCGTATCGCGAAAGCGCCGGGCACCCCAGTGCCGTTGGTCGGTACATCGAAGAGATGATGCGCGCTTCCATAACGCTACATATTTCGCATGTTATGCTCATTCTATCATAGGCAACATTGGAAAACCCTAAGAAAGCGCGTATTGGGACGGGAGAACGCGCATCCACCGCCCTGTATGCGCAAAAACACTGGCGAGACCGCGATGGGCCAAAAGTATTCTCACCGAGCCAAATCAGGCGCACACCTGATGGAGAGATATACGCTGGCACGTTATCATTAGCTGCGGAATACCCGGTAGACTGATAGCGGATTGTGATGAGGAGAGTACTATTCATGATAAGCCGGACTGCGCGCCCCCGCATGCTGCCCACGCTGCTGGCATTGAGCCTGGCACTGGGCCTGTCGTTCGCCGCGCTGACATTCGTCGCGGGAACGCCGACCGCCGCCGCCCACGCGAAGTACACGAGCTCGGTCCCGGCGTCAAACTCGACGGTTACCGAGGCGCCAACCGTGGTGACGGTGCATTTCGCCGAAGATGTGAATCCGGTAGGCAGCGACCTTATTGTCTATGATACAAAGGGGAAGGTGGTCAGTACCGCCGCTGGGAAAGTGGACGCCAGCGATGCGAAGACGATGACCGTCCCGATGACAGGCGACGACTCAGAGAGCTACATGGTCCTCTGGCATACGGTCTCGCTCGACGATGGTGACCCCGCGGTCGGCGCGTTTGTCTTCAATGTTGGCAGCACGGCCAAAGCGGGTGACGGCGGCGGATCGACGACGACATCTGGCACATTGCCTGCGGAGAGCACATCATCCGGCGTGTCCGGCTGGGTCGTCGCGCTGGTGGGGGTGCTTGGGCTAATCATTGGCAGCGCGGGAACGTTCGTGCTGGCGGGTCGGCGGAGTCAGGCGAAGGGGTAGAGCGGACCTCACCCCCAGCCCCTCTCCTGCGAGGAGAGGGGAGCGCATATGTCGCCATCTGGCGGAATGCTCGCCTTTGCCCTCCCCTACGAGGGGAGGGGGAGCCAGAATCGCGCGGCGAGCAGGGCGTTTTTAGAGCATCTGAGGCGTGGAAGAGGAAGGATCGGCACGCGATGGTATTCGGCGCATTGCCTCTCTGGCTCGCGTGGAATTTCGAGCCGATACCGCTGATTGCGGTGGCGCTGCCCGCCATCGCCTATGCCTGGGCCATCAGCCCGGCTGGGCTGCGTTGGTACGGCCGCGAGACGCCCGTCGAGGCAAAATATCCGCGCTACTTCTATGCGGGTATCGCGGCGCTGGCGCTGGCGCTCTTCTCGCCGCTCGATATCCTCGGCATGCATTTTCTGCTGACCGCCCACATGATTCAGCACGTCTTCTTCTCGGTCATTGGCCCGCCGCTGCTGCTGCTCGGCATCCCCGGCTGGATGGTGGAGCCGTTCTTCCGGGGCGCGCGCATACAGCGGGTGGGGCGCTTCTTGACCCATCCCTTCGTGGCGTTCGGCCTCTATAACCTCAATATGTGGGTCTGGCACGTGCCCTTCCTGCTGGACGCCACACCGTCGAGCGGCGTCATCACGGCGACCGAGCTGCTCGATTACGCGCTACTGCTGGGGGCGCTCCTCGTCGGGGGATTTCTCGTGTTGCCACGACTCACACGTACGGGCAAGTCTTCGATCAGCCTGGCCGCCAGCGTGCTCGTCTTCGCGGGAATCATCGCGCTGACGGTCGTTGGTTCGCTCAGTGTGGCGAACTGGCCGGTCTCGTCCCAGCCGCACAACCCTGTCCACACGGTGATGAACCTGATGTTCATCGGCACGGCGATTCTCTACTGGTGCCCGATTCTGAACCCGGTCCCGCAGTTGCCACGCATCACGCCGGTCTTCGGGATGCTCTACATGTTCATTAGCACGCAGCCGATGATGGCGCTGGGCGCGCTGATCGTCTTCTCGGGCCAGCCGCTCTACAGCAGCTATGCGGGCGCGCCCTCGATCTGGGGCTTCACGCCGCTGGGCGATCAGCAGCTTGCCGGGCTGATTATGTGGCTCATCATGGATATCCCTCTGATCGTGACGATCACGATTCTCTTCTTCCGCTGGATGGCCAGCCAGGAACGCGCGCAGCGCGAGTCGGAGGCGCTCGCCCACCCGGAGGACGATCTGATCTGGCAGACGCCTGCCCATGCGAGCGCGGGCAGCAAAACTGGCGGCGCGGAATAGCCAGGTAGGTGTATCATGGCACTGGTGTATTCGCACCATGTGAGCGAGTATGCGGCTGTGGTAATGATGTGATTGTGGGCGATGTGGCTGGCGGCTGAAGCCGCGCCTAAGGGCTGCGACGCCAAGCCCGCCTGCGCGGGCTTTCCAGACCCAGACGCTGGCCCAACATGGGACACGCCGGGCGAGCTTGGAATACACTCTTGTTTGGAGGCGTGTTATGTCGCAGCAGCCACCATCGGTAATAGAGACCCATCCTGATGAGGATGAGCCGCAGCAGGGCAAACCAGCCATCTCCCGGCGGACGATGTCATGGGTCATCACGGGCGCGCTGGTGGTGGTCGTCGTCGCCAGCATCTTCATCTTCAACGGGCTGGCGAATCGAGCATCACAGGCCGCTTCCGGGCCGTCGGGGCTGCTCGGCGTTGACCTGGGCGCCATCCCTGCCACTGATATGACGCTCAAAGACCAGAACGGCCAGATGGTCCAGCTCTCGAAGCTCCAGGGCAAACCGGTCGTGCTGACGTTCTTCGACTCGCACTGCCCGCATGAGGAGTGTCCGCTGACGGCGGTTGGGCTGGAACAGGCGTATAAGGCGCTGGGGAAGCAGGCCAGCCAGGCGACATGGGTCGCGCTGAGCGTCAACGCCGCCGATACGCCCGCATCGGTCGCCACATTCCTGAGCCACAATGGCGTCACCTTCAATATCCATTACCTGCTTGGCACAGAGGACCAGCTCTCACCGCTCTGGAGGGCCTACCATATCGTCTCGGTGCCAGACCCGCAGCTTCCGGGGGTGATTGACCACTCGACCTACATCTACATCATTGATCAGCAGGGACGCGAGCGGGTGGTTCTCGACGCGGGGCCAGGAATCGACCCACACCAGATCACAAACGACGTGCAATATCTCCTACAAAACACGCTGACACGGATACAGAGGCAAGCCAGCCCCGCACCGAAACCGCTGGCACGTCCCGTTCGCTGGCGCAATATGCCACCGCAGGCTTACGATGTGGGATAGGGCAGAGACCCTCTCCCCCTACCCCCTCCCCTACCCCCTCCCCTAAAAGGGAGGGGCCGCACGCCACTGAATATGGCGCGGGGGCAGGACAATCTATTCCAGCTTCGCGGCATGAATGCCGCGGCTAATTCCATGGCTCGAGCATCTCAGTTATCCTATGATACGTGGCCGCCGGAAAACCCTGTTGAGCCGACGCAGTGTAATTGATGCTGGTACTACTTCATGGCGAAACTTAGAAGCTACCATGCGATGATAGACCATGACAGCGCGGGGCAAGTGATGAAATCTCAGCATTCTTTTCTGGCGGCACGACGCCTTATGATACGGATTTTTCTGGCGGTTGGCTGTGGCGTCATCCTGGCGCTGCTCGCGTTCTCCCCGGTTGGGCCTGCCGCCGGTCTGCTGCCGGTGGCCTCGGCGCATGCGCTGCTGGTGCGCTCCGATCCCGCCGCGAACGCGATTCTCGACGCCCCGCCCTCACATGTGGTGATGTGGTTCAGCGAGGATGTCAATCCGCTGACCTCGCGCGCCGTCGTGGTGAATACCGCCAACCAGGAGGTAGATAACAAAGACGCGCACGTCAGCGACGACGACTCGAAACGGATGGTCGTTACGCTGCCGCTGCTCAAGGCGGGGACGTATGTCGTCGTCTGGCGCACGCAATCCGCCGACGATGGCCATATCGCCAGTGGCTCGTTTATTTTCCGCATCAAGGTGCCCAATGGCGAAGTTCCGCCGATCCCTTCGACGCTGCCCACCGGCAACATTCCTGGCGGTGGCGGCATCGGCGATGCGTCGTCGAGCGGGCTGGACGCGCCGGGCATCGCTCAGGCGGCCTTCACCTGGCTGGCGCTGCTGGGGATGGCCTTCTGGGTCGGCGGCGTCATCTGGGAGACGTGGATTCTGCCCTCCGGGCTGGCACGTGACGGCGCGCTGCGAGAGGCGGCGCTGGCGGCGGAGCAGCGCTTCCGGCGGTGGGCGCCTATCGCGCTGGTCCTGGTGCTGGTGGCCGATGTCGGCATGATTCTGGCGCAGTCCGCCGAGCTGGCCGGGGACTTCTCTGGCGCGGTCTCGCCGCCGTTGCTACGCGCGGTGCTCTTTGGCAGCCGCTTCGGCACGTTCTGGTGGATGCGCGAACTGGTGACGCTGGCGGCGCTCATCCTGACTGTGCTGGCGACACGACGGAATCTGCCGTTTGGTCGCCAGCAGTCGGGGGGCCAGGCAGAGGAAACCGCCGACGATGCGGACGCCATCAGCGGCTGGGGAAACGAACTGCTGAAGACGCTGCGCGGAATACCGCGGTTGCCTGGGCGGCTGGTGGCCGGGGTGCGGGCACGCACACTGCTTGGCGGGGCGATGCTCGTGCTGGCGGGCGCGCTCATCGTGGCGTTTGCGCTCTCGGGTCATGCCGCCGCCGTCCCCAGCAACGAACTGGCCTATGCGCTGGCGGTGGACCTGTTCCATCTCGTCTGTAACGCGGCCTGGGTGGGTGGCCTGCTCTATATCAGCGTCATCTTTGTGCCCGCGCTCGCCCATCTTGATCTGCGCTCCCGTGCCCGCGTGCTGGCGCTGGGGCTGCCGGAGTTCGGCGCGGTCGCCATTCTCAGCGCGTTCCTGCTCGCCGCCACCGGCACGCTCAACACCACCATCCACCTGACCTCTATCGACCAGTTTCTGACGACCGCCTATGGCCGGACGCTCTTCGTCAAAATCGAGCTTTTCCTGCTGATGGTGGGCATCAGCGCGTGGCACGCTTTCCACGTCCGCCCACAGTTGGCCCAGGCAATCGCCAAACAGGACGCGATGGCGTCGGTTGGCAGCGGCAACCCGGTTGCGATCACGATAACCGCCAATGGCGCCACCAGGGTGGATACCGGCATGGCGACGCATGGAAACGGCAATGGAAATGGCGGCAAGGGCGGTGACCGGGTCGTGCGCGAGCTGGCGGTGAAGCTGGAGGACTGGCTGCGGCGCGAGGCGATGCTGGGTGCGGCGGTGCTGCTCTGCGCAGCGCTGCTGGCCGCGTTCGCCGGGACGCTGGCGGCGGCCCCGGTCACTGCCGGAACAACCACCACGCCAAGCGGCCCATTTTTGCAGACGCAACAGGCGGGCAACTACGCCATCACGCTCAACATCGTCCCGGCAAAGTTCGGCGACAATAGGTTCACGGTGACGGTGAAGGATAACAAGGGCCAGCCGGTGACGGACGCTATCGTCACCCTCACAACCAATGACCTCGATATGGATATGGGCCAGGAAAGCACGCAACTCAAGGCCGTTGGCGCCGATCAGCCGGGCATCTATAGCGGCCCCGGCGTCCTGTCGATGGGCGGCCACTGGGAGCTGGTGGTCAAGGTTGTGCCGCAAGGCGCACCACAGCCAATCACGGCGAGTTTCCGGCTGACCGTCGGGTATTAGCTCACTAAAGCGTGCTGACGCTTGAACGCCGCTATCGCGTCAGCCGCCGCCTTGGGGCCACCTGCCTGATGCAGCGCGGCGCTGAGTCTTTCGCATTGCTGGTGATACACCGGATTCGCCAGAATCTCGTCAGCGGCGCTCCGTAAACGGTCGGCGCTCAACTGGCTGGCGTCGAGCGTTTTGCCCACGCCCAGCCGCTGGAGACGACGAGCAATGAAGAACTGGTCGGCTCCCTGTGGGATCATGAGAAGCGGCACACTCTCGTATAGCCCTTCGTTGACACTGTTCATGCCAGCGTGAGTAATGAAAAGCGCGGCGTGACGTAGAATCAAAAGCTGCGGCGCAAACGGCCTGACGATAAAGTTCGCGGGAATCGCGCCCAGTCGGCTCATATCCGTCCGGGAGCCGATGGAGAGTATCACGCGACGGTTGAGGTCGGCGAAGGCATCGAAGCACAGCCGATAGAAATCATCGCGGTCGTTAAAGACCGTTCCCAGCGACATGTAGATTGCTGGCTGCTCGCCCAATTCATCGAACGGGAATGGCGCGGCGGTTTGGGCGGTTTGGGCGGTTTGGGCGGTTTGGGCGGTTTGGGCGGGGTCAGCGAGGAAGGGCCCTACGAACTTGAACCGCTCATCGAAGGTGTTGGGCCAGGCTTGCAGTTCTTTGATCGAGTAGACGATGTTGAGGTCGGCGAGGTTGTTATAGGCGTCGGCAACTCCAAATTTGGAGATGTGATATGTCGCGCGCAACTACCCGGCGACCTCGTTGAATTTGCGCAGTTCCCGCCGCCCCTCGACGAGCATCCGCACCGAACTGGGCAGCATGGGAAGCATGGCCATCGCGATCTCGCGCCGCATCGGCTCGTGTGGCCTTGCTATCGTGGAGACTGAGGCCACCGCCGGGATGCGCAGAATCTCAGCCACACATCTGCCCCAGATACAGAGCGTGTCAAACAGGATATAGTCCGGCGGGTTGGCGCGCGTCTCAGATAGCAGACCCGGCAGTATCCGCTGCGTGGCGTGGATCAGCATATAGGCGAAGCGCACCAGATTCGCATCGACGGGCGTCTGTTCGGTGAAAAAAGGGTCTATGCCGCGAAACGTGGCGCCCGCCTGCTCGATAGCGGGCCGGAAAGCCTCGGACGAGTAGTAGGTGATGTGATCGCCGCGCCGGGTTAACTCCTCGACCAGCGGCAGAGTGGGATTGATATGCCCATGGAAGGGAATATTGAAGAAGACGCCCTGCGCCATAGTCTTCTCCCGTCTACGCGCTCCTGGCTACGCTGCGAGCGGCTAATGGAAATGGCTGTGGCTATGCGCGTGGGCGGACTCGCCGGGATCGAGCTGGCAATACAGATTGCCGCCATCACAGCGGTCGCAGCCGCGGCACTCGAACTGGAGTGTCGAGTGGCCGATGGAGTAGTCCTTGTTCAGCAGTGCGTTGATCTTGACGCGCAAGGCATCGCAGGCGCTGAGCGGGCGGTCAATCACCTGGATATGTGCCGAGAGGGCCCGCATCCCGCCAGCGATGGACCAGACATGCAGGTCATGCACCCCACTCACGCCGGGGATTTTCCCCAGGTCGCGCAGCAGGCGCGTCACATCGACATCGCGTGGCGTGGATTCCATCAGAATGCCAATCGTCTCGCGTAGCACGCCCCACGCGCCCCAGGCAATCAGCAGCGCGATGGCCAGCGAGATAATCGGGTCGGCAAGGTACCATCCGGTCAGCGCGATGACCACGCCGCCGACGATCACCGCTGCCGACGCGCCCACATCGCCGAAGACGTGTAGCATCGCCGCGCGCACGTTGATATTGTGCTGGCCCTGATGGCGCAGACGCAGGCCGATGAAGAGATTGACGGCCACGCCAACCGACGCCGCGACGAACATGATCCACGGCGTTACTGGTTCAGGCGCTTGCAGCCGATGGATAGCCTCATAGGCGATCCAGACGACGATTGCGATCAGGGTGATGGCGTTGGCAAGGGCGGCCAGAATGCCGACGCGATGGTAGCCATAGGTGCGGCGGTCGTCGGAGGGACGCTCGGCCTGCACGGCGGCGAACCACGCCAGCCCCAGCGCCACGGTATCGGTCAGCACGTGCCCGGCGTCGGAGAGCAGCGCCAGAGAATGCGAGGCAAACCCGCCCACCACCTCCACGAGCAGCACCAGCGTGGTCAGCGCAAAGGCGGTCCCCAGCGCGACCTTTGGGCTTGCGTGGGCGTGGGTGTGGTTATCGCCGTGGCTATGTTGTATCGTTCGGGCGCTCATAGCGCCACCTCTTTCACCGGCTCCCGCTCCGAAGCGGAGCCAGTAATGGGCGCTTGCGGCAGGCCAGGGAAGAAATCGAGGACGCGCTCAAGCCCGTCGTGTTGCTGTCCATCGTCATGAATGTGGTGCAGGCAGACGGTCAGCAGAATGCGGATGTGCAGGTCGTCGAGGCTATAGAAGACCAACCGGCCCTCGCGGCGGCTCTTCACCAGCCGGAGGCGGCGGAGGACGCGCAGGTGCTGCGAGACGGCGGACTCGGTAACGCCGGTGATCGCCGCGAGATCGCAGGTGCAGAGCTCCTGGCGCAGCAGCGAGAGCGCGATGCTGACGCGCGTCGGATCGGCCAGGGCGCGGAAGGTGTCGGCCAGGGCGACCTGCGAGCGCGCATCCGGCAAGAGCGCGCGGCCCTGCGCGGTACGCTCGGGATCAGCGCCCGGTGTCAGGCAGATCTCGTCCGTCACATCCGCCACATCGTCCGCCGTCGTCGCGGCTTCCACCCGGCGCGCAACGGTGCTACGCCTCTGCGCCATCGCTCTGTCTCCGCTCTCTAGTCTGGAATCATCGGAAATCGCGTCCGACGATTTAGAGATTACTAAATCATTCTACCATCGGGGCGGTTGATTTTCAATGCTTGTGCGGGCATCCGCTGGTGGCTGTGCATACATGCGGCTGGCGGGGACATTTAGGCGCATGGTACGATGAAGCCGCTAGATGTCATTCCGCAGGCACTGGAGAAACCGCCGATGGGCCAGACAGTTTCGCTTGATTTGCCACCCGACCTCGCACAGAGGGCAGCGGCGGTCGCCCAGCAGACACACCGCCGAGTAGAAGACGTGTTGCTGGAGTGGCTTGACCGCGCGGCAAGCGATGTGCCTATAGAGTCGCTGCCGGACGATGAGGTGCTGGCGCTGGCCAATCGTGAGATGAGCAACAGCGAACAGCGCGAACTGAGTGCGCTGCTTTCCAGTCAACGCGAGGGAACGCTGGACGAGGCTGCACGGATCGCCTGGATGAACTGATGGCGAGCTACCGGCGCGGCATGGTTGAGAAGGCGCAAGCGCTCAAGGTAGTAGTGGAGCGTGGTCTGCGCCCGCCGCTCGATGCTCACGCCTGATGAGCAAACCTCGACGAGTGATTCCCGCCAGCGTGGATCGGCGGGTACGTACTGCGGCGAACAACCGCTGTGGCTACTGCCTGAGTCCACAGCATCTGGTCATGGCTCGGCTGGAAATCGAACATATCATTCCTGACGAGGAATCCAACCTCTGGCTGGCGTGCCCAATTTGCAACAGCCACAAAAGTGACAAGCTAACTGCCCTGGATCCCGAAACTAACACAACGGTCCCACTTTTCAATCCGCGCACGGACTCGTGGTAGGATCACTTTGAATGGGCAGAGGATGGCCTGCGGATTGTCGGCAGAACGCCTGTCGGCCGCGCAACGGTGATCGCTCTGCATTTGAGCGATGATCCAGATGCCATGGCGGTGCGCAGCTATTGGGTATTGGCTGGCTGGCATCCTCCCACAGAATGAGCGTTGAGATAGCCCGCGTGCGGTATGCTATGGGCGGTATGTTCTCAACGTCATCCGTGCTCATAGCTTGTGCCAGTGGAGGAAACGCTCGTGGTCGTTCGTATCGCAGATATGTCGCTCCGCGCTCTCTTCGTGATTAACCTGATCCTGGGGCTGCTCTTCTGGTTCAACGGCGCCGGGCCGCGCTGGCTGGTGCTGATTCACATGCTCGTCGGCATTCTCTTCGTCGCGGCAATCTGGCTGCTGGGGCTGGCGCAGGGCCTGGGGAAGAACGGCAGCTTTGGCCTGGTTATCGGCACCTTCTTCGTCGGGCTGGGTATCGCGATCTTTGGCCTGGTTCAGGAGAGCCTGATGCCGACATCGGCCCACTGGGTTATTCAGGTGATCCATCTGCTACTGGCGATTGCGGGCATCGGTATCGGTGAGGCGGCTGCCGCGCGCTACAAGCGTGGCGTGGCCGCCGCATCGGCCAGCGCCGCATAGCCCCGTCATCACCGCGATGGGAACGCCGACGACAACGACAACGCGCGTTCGGGCGGTAGCGGTCGGCAACCGAATCACGCTGCCAGCGACCGAAGAGGCTTTCGTCGCCGAACTGGAGCGCATCGTCGGCCTGGGCGCGCGGTATCTCTCGCCCAACCAGCCCAACGTGCTCGTGCTGGGCGAGATGCTGGGGCTACCCGCGGCGTTTGCCGGGCAACGGGCGTTGCTGGCTCGCAGGGCTGCCACGGCGCGGACGGCGATGGCCGAGATGGCGGCGGGACTGCTGCCACGGCTGATCCGCTGCCGCCAGATGTGGCCGGGCATCTCGCTGCCACGGGCGCTGCTGCTGGCTGCCACCGATGCGCTCTATCGTCCCTTCGCCGAGACGCTCGCGCGGCTGGCGGCGCGGTATCACACCCATCTCGTCGCGACGACGCTCGCTCCACGGGTACATCGTTCTGATGACCCGCGCGATATCGCTCGCTGGGGCAGGCGGGGCAGGCGGGGCGCGCAGTCGGTGTATTTGCCAGCGGGGCGAGAGGTCTATAACGCTGCGCTGGTCTTTGGCCCGGATGGCGCCTTTCTTCAACGGGTGAACAAGGTCTATCTGACCAGCAGCGAGCGCGAGACACTGGACCTGACACCGGGACTGCTGAGCGATGCGCGCGTGATTCCGACGGCGGCGGGCCGATTGGGCGTCGCCATCAGTCTCGATGCTTTCACGCCAGACTATCTGCGCCACCTGGATGCGCAGGGGGTTGAGATGGTTTTGCAGCCCGACGCCAATGACCACCCGTGGGCGGCGCCCTCGAAGACCTGGGAATGGCAGCCCGCCGAATGGCTGAACGCCGTCCTCGGCTCGATTCAGCCACTTTACCCGCATCTGCGTTACAATGTCTGCGCCATGCAGACCGGCAACCTGTTCGATATTGCCTTCGATGGGCAGTCCAGCATCACCGCGCGCGATGCCCCCGCACTCTCGCGACTGGGCAGCGCCTTCGTCGGCGTGGATGAGGCAGTCCATACCGTGACGGATGTACCGCTGGTGGGAGGCTTTCTGGCGGTCGCGCCATGGGTTGTGGTTGACCCGGTCACCGTCGAGCCACACCTGACGTTGAGCGAACGGCGCGCGCGACTGGCGACGCTGGGACGCGAGTTGCTGCCGGGCGGCGGTCAGGCGAATCGCTATCGCGAGGCAGCGATCTGGGCGGACTTGTCTGTGACCACAGCAACGCAAAGAATCGGCTGAAACGCTGGTTGTTCGTGAAAACGGAAACCAATAGCGATAGAGGAGAACACCATGCCATCCGACAACCAGCCCGACGAAGTGGTACCCGTCGCCGAATGGATACGCACGGAGCACGCGCATCTTGAAGCGCTGCTGGCTGGCTTCAGTGATGAGGATTTCGTCCAGCCAGAGCGGTTCGGCGCGTGGTCGGTCAAGGATATGCTGGCGCACATCACGTTCTGGGAGCAGCGCCTGATCGCCTATTTCAACGGCGCGAAGGAGAGCCTGGTCCAGCCAGATGAGGACGAACAGGCGGCGATTAACCGGATCAACGCAGAGGTGCTGGCCGCCAACCGCGACCGTCCGCTCGCCGAGGTGCGCGCCGCCTTCGACGATTCGTACTGGCAGGCACTGGCGCTGGCCGAATCGTTAAGCGCGGAGGATCTGGCCGACGAGGTGCTCTACAATCTCCTCGCGGGCGACACCTTCGAGCACTATCGCGAACACATTGAGATGCTGGAGAATGAGCAGCAGTAAGGAGTAGCGAGTTATGAGCGACGAGACAATGACCCTGAAGCAGGTCTACGCGGGCTGGGATGTCTACTCCCGCTATCTGGTCGAGGCGGTGGCGCCGCTGACCCCAGAGCAGATCGAGCTGCGGCCAGCGCCCAACCTGCGCAACGTCTATGCTCTCGTGACGCACATCATCGGCGCGCGGGCGCGCTGGTTCTCGATGCTACTGGGCGAGGGCGGCGAGACGATGGCCAATCTAACCGTCTGGGATCGCCCTGGCCAGCCGACACGCAACGCCGCCGAGCTGGAGCAGGGGCTGGAACAGTCGTGGGGCGTCATTAGCGAGTGCCTGGGCCGCTGGACGCTCGCCAACCTGGCGGACACCTTCCCGAATGACCGCCCCGATCCCGGCGAACCTGAGGCGTTCACGCGCCAGTGGGTTATCTGGCATCTGATCGAGCACGACCTCCACCATGGCGGCGAGCTATTTTATACGCTCGGCATGAACGGCCTGCCGACGCCTGATTTATAGGAGAGCGAGTACCACACGGATGCTTTCACGGCCCATCGCGCACGCTCTTGGGGTGGTCGCCCTGCTGCTTGCTCTCGGCGTCTTCGGCTACTGGGGTGTCTGGCTGCCCCTGCACAGCAGCGGCTACGACTTCACGGGGCCGTATGAGGCAGGCTATGCGCTCGCCCATCACGCCTCGCTCCAGGTCTACGATGTGTCGATGCAGCGCATCTTCGATAAGCAGGTCTTGCATCTGACTGATGGGCCGTCAGACTTCCGCTGGACGCCGCCCTCCGCCGCGCTGCTGATCCCGTTCGGCTTTCTTCCTTACGCGGTGGCGCGCATCCTCTGGTGGGCGCTCTCGCTGGCGGCGCTGCTGGCGAGCCTGTGGCTGCTGGCGCGCTGCATCACCATCACCACGCGGAAAGCCGGACGGGTTATCCCTACATGGGCCGTGGGCCTGACGCTCCTCGGCGCGGCGGCGCTGGCGCAGCCCGTCACCGATAGCCTGCGACTGGGCCAGAGCACCACCTTCCTGCTGCTGGGGTTCGCCATGGTCGCCTATGGCATGGTCGAAGATCGCCCGGTGGTGGCGGGTGTGGGGCTAGCCATCGCCATCCTGGACAAGTTCTTTCCCGGCATATTGCTGCTGTTCTTCCTCTGGCGCGGCAACTATCGCCTCTGTCTCGCCACCCTCGCGACCATCGCTTTGCTGATCGTCGTCACGCTGCCCTTTACCGGCGTCGCGATGTATGGCGCATTCGTCGAGGCGCTGCGTACGTACTCCAATCAGCCGAACGCCGGGCCGGTGAATCTCTCGCTCTACCACGCGCTGATCGTGGTCGCCGCCGCGCTGCTACACCCCGGCGCGAGCGAGCCTACCAGCGGGCCGATCCCAGCTCTTGCGCTGCTGGTCTGTGTGGCCCTCTTTGGCGCGATGCTGCTGGCCCAGGGGACGCCGGATATCCTGCGGCGGCTGCGACCGGCGCGATGGGGGCAGAGACGCGGGCCAGTGATGACACCGCTCTTCGCGGTTTCGTGGGCGATCTGTTCATTACTGGTGGTCGAGCCGATTGTCTGGATCTTCTATTACGTCTTGCTGCTCGTGCCGCTGGCCTGGCTAATAGCGGCGTTTGTTACCGACAGCGACGGACGCGCCCGAGGCTGGCTGCTGGTGGGGCTGATCGGCTACCTGATCGCAACGCTGGTGGTTCCGCTCGATCCACGGACGGCGGCGCCGATGAGCGCGGCGTATGTGCTCGGCATCGCCGCTCATCCAGTTGGGCTGGCGCTGGTCTGGCTCGCCCACGCGGGCTATTTCTTGATCGCACGCCGCCATACTGATTATCGGGCAAGCGCCGCCGCCAGCATCGAGACGAAGGCGTTGGGCACGATGATTCCCCGCGCCACCTCGTGAGCCTCTGGCAGATAGAGACGGCTCACCTGCGTTCCGTCGGCCAGATGGAAGGCGAGGAAGTAACGCACCGTAGCGTCACCACTCGGGCGAGACTGGTCCACCGGGGCGGTAAGCAGGAGCGAGACTAGCATCGTGACCAGATGCGCGTTGGTCAGCGTTGCCACCTGCGCCCCGCCGCTGATGTCGGCGGTCACCACGATGGACTGCACCTTCCCGCCGATATCCAGCAGATCAGCGCCGGTCTTCGCATGCGGGTTGGTATCTGCCTCGAAGAGCACGATCTGGCCTCCCTGATGGGCGGCGAGGCGGAAGGTGGGCACGTAGCCATTCACGCGGTAGATTGCCGTGCCCGCGTCGAGAAACGCCGCGTCGCCATCCTGTGGCTGATAGTTTGGGTCACTGACGTTGCCGTCGAGGCGAAAGCGGACGGTGGCAAACTGCGCCCCCAGATCGGCTGGCTGGAGATCCCGTCCCGTATCGACGCTGGCCAGGTAGCTGATGCCGCCAAAACGGACGAAGTTCACCCAATCGTTGACGATATCGTGCCGAAACAGGCTGCACCCCACGAAGCCCACCAGCAGCGACAACACCACGACGCCCAGCGCGCATACCCGTTTCATCATCGCTCGCGTCCTCTCAACAGCACAGTATGATTGACGCCCAGATGACGCGCTGCGCCGCTGGTTTGTTCCGCGCCGCCAGACAGTACTTTCATCTCTGGAGGGTCCCAGATTAGCCGCTCAGCGGCGATTCAAGGTAGTAGGCAAGCTCGCGTCCCGGCATTTCGATGTCGATCAATACTGATAGATGCTAAACATGAGGTGAAGCATGGGCTGGACATCAGGCAACTTCTCTGGCGATGACGATCAGCACTCCTGGTACGGTGATGCGGCGGATGCGGTCAGCGCCTATCATGGCTGGGATCGCGACGTGCCTGCTGATGACTCCATCCGCGCAATGGTTGCGCACAATTATTTATGGGATGCGTCCGACACCAGCGACGCACCGTCTGAAACGCTCATCATACCTGGAAGCGGCAGCCCGATGGGCGAGCCGTTCATTCAGCGCCGCGAGCGTCCCTTGGCGATGCATATTTGCGTGCTGGCGCTGATTGCCTGCATCCTGACTACCGGTATTTTCGCCATCTCGCCGTTAGGCGCAGAACCGGGAAACGGCAGCAGCGCGTTTCAGGCGCTGGCTGGCTCGATGGTCTGGAGCCAGCGACCGGGCTATTTCTTCTATACCGCCATGGCTGGCGACACGATTGATGGCGTTGCCCGGCACTTTCACGTACAGATAGGTGGCATCTACGAGCTGAATAGTTTCTATGTCGGTGAAGAATTCGCGGTTGGTACGGCTTACAAGATTCCCACGGATCCCACCTACGGCAAAGGATATCGACCAATCGACTTCACCTCGGCAGGCGCCACCAACTATGGCGATAAGCGTTTTGGACCAAACTGGTGGGATTCGATTGCCGGACAGGACATCCCGCCCGATTCACGCTGTGCCCCGGATGGCGGCAGCAATCCCATGGGGTTTCATCTGACCTCACCCAACTGGAATTCGGCCTGGATACGCGGGTTCATCGTCTATGGCACGTGGGTCTATCACACTGGCGTCGATCTCGCAGCGCCACGCGGCAACCCGATTCACGCCGCGCAGGACGGGCAGGTCATCTGGGCCGGCTACGATGCGACGAACGGCCTGGGCTGGTCCGTGAAGATCGACCATTGTAATCATGTATCTACCGTCTACGGACATATGGATAAGTTACTGGTCTCGGTGGGCCAGTACGTCACGCAGGGCCAGCCCATTGGACTAGAAGGCTCGAGCGGCTCCTCCACCGGACCGCACCTGCACTTTATGGTCGAGTGGAACAATATGTGGGTCGATCCAATGCCCTTCTATGCGAGCAAGTACACCATCTCCCATTACGTTGCGGAGTGAGACAGCTTCCTTCATGCGTCTGGGCTACACCTGGCGGGCGATACGCGAGAGCGGATGCCCCTTCGCGTGCAGCTCCAACCGGTTGAACCAGCCAAAGGCACTCTGGCTGGTAACGTAGCCGTCGGCAGTCAGCCGCTGCTCCATTGTATCGAGGATCGCGCGAGCGGTGGCGGGCGCTGAAAGCTCGACGAAGAGATGCGCAAACGAGTGCAGCACAACGGTGCGCGCGCCCAGTTGTCTCGCCACCTCTTCGATGGCGGCTGTTGCGCGTTCGGCTACCGCGTCAGGCTCGGCCTCGTCCTGCTTTTCGGCGGCGGCGAAGACCACCAGCGCATCTTCGACTGCCACCGCGCGCGGCTCGGCATCCGCCACCTTCGAGCGCCCACGCTCGGTCGGCTCGGCGCGAAAACGGTCCACATGCCAGATCAAAAGACGCACGTTGCGTCCTCCTTTTGGATTGCTTGTATACCGGCCAGACCCTGCTGGCGCGGCTGGTAGCACGAACCTACGTAGGAACCTCGACCTTTGATGACAGTTTTGCCATCTTACGCAAATCTGTATCCAATCACGTTACCGATTCGCAGAAATGGCTTAATTCCCGGATTCTTCATCATCGCCAACTTCCGTCCATGTTCCTTGGCGGATGCGCTGGCAACACAGGCAACATTCAATCCATATCCCTGCGACTTCATGATTATCAGAGGCAATTGCTGAAATTTTCGGCATTTATCAATCAGTTCATCTCCTGTTGCATCACCTTGCCATAGTGGGTGTTTTGTGAATTTTCTGTCATATTTCTCCCGTTCATGACAATATTCGTCGGTCCTAAGCGAGACACTTTATTGTGGCGGCTCGTTCCAGTGCATAGACCGTCACTCGCCTATGAGTGACCACCACCGGCTCATCGGTGGCTTGCACAGGAGGTTTTGTACGTATGGCCGCTCTTCCGCATCAGTTTACCGCACCACGCCGTAAGGTGCTGGGTGGGACATGGCGCTCCGCTATCTGTGTCACGCTGGCAATCACTGGCCTGCTGGCCGCCGCGATGACCTGGACGCCGCTACCCACCGCCGCAGCCGCCTGCGCCGGAGCGTCGCCTTCCTCGACAACCTGCCAGGTCCAGAATCTGGCTCAGGCGCGCGCCTCGACGCTGACCGCGTTCAGCACGATGGCCGACGACGCTGGCATCAACGATATGCCGCATGTGTCGCGCCTCAGCGCCAGCGCACGCGCCCTGGCCGCGGTACACACCACCAGGAAGACGGTGCATACGACTGGCTCGTATTCCGCGACAGCGACTGGCGGGTTGCCCTGCCAGGACAGCTATATCTTCGTCCCGAACATCAGCCAGTGGACCGTTCCGCCCGGCTGCTACGCGAACATCTACTATCCCGACCGCTCCACCTACCATGCCAGCGGCACTTTTGGCTACTGCAACTGGTGGGTGCAGGCGCTTCATCCGAACCAGCCAGACATCCTCTACGGCAAAGAATATACGCGCACGAGCACACCCATTGCGGGAGCCGCGGTCTGGTTCAACCCAAATGTGCAGGGCGCAGGCTCTGATGGCCACTGGGCGCAGGCCGTCGCGGTATCGTCGGATGGCTACTGGGTGCTGATTACCGAGATGAACTTCTCCTGGCGCGGCGGCGGCTTTGGGCGCGTTGACTTCCGCTACATCCATGTCGGAGCGGGCGTCTACTTCATCCATTAGCCAAAGCAGTCGGCGCGAATTGTTCAGCTTGTCCTGATACCACCACCATCAGGCAAGCCAGCGCGGCGAGGATCGGGGAGCGCATTCCCGATATCCCCGCCGCGCCGGTTTTTTCCGGGCAGGTCGCGTTGAAGAGGCTAGCAGGTACCCGCGAGCATCACAATGGAGATGCTGGTCGTGGTGGCGCCTGTCGTATCGGGGGCAATCGTCACGATGATCTGCGGTGGATTCTGCGAATTGCACTGTGTAGCGGTGATCTGGACCACCGCCGCAATCGTGGCGGTCTTGAGATTCGACCAGCCTTTATCGCGCAGATGTGTCGCGTAGTAGTCCTGCACGTCGCTGGTCGAGTGGCTGGTGCAGTAGCCGAAGAAGGCGTTGCTGCCATTCGACTGGCTGAATTGCAACGTGGCGAATTGATAGACCAGGACATTACTTCCGGGGTGAATAGAGATATTCGGCGCCTTGGAGCAGAATTCGCTCACGCCGCCAGCGCCGCCCGGCCCACTCGGCGAGGCCGCTGCGGTCAATGTGGGGAGCGTCAGCGTCGCCTGCACGCCGGGTGTGCCTGAGGTGTTGCTGGTCGAGGCGGGTGTCGGCACGGCCAGGCCCCCATTGAGCGCGCATCCCGCCAGACCGAGAACCAGCAGTAGAAGAGCCACGATTACAACGATCCCTGCGCCGTGTCGACCGCGATGTCCGCGATGTCCGCGATGCGCGCGCCGGGATTCCCTCCTGAGATGTCGTCCCCATACCCGCTCCCTCTCCTCGTACTCCTCGTACGCGCTCCTTATGCCGGCCCTCCCCATATCAACCAACGGAAAAAGTCATACAGGGTTTGTAAAGTACCTGGCGCACCAAACTTCCGTATCGGCTACATCTTCCGACACGCTCGACATCTCATCCCACGTCTCGGGTTCGGCGCCAGGCAGGCGCTGCTTGACGCTCCTTCGCGGCCGATGCTATAGTATATCCGAGTGAAACAGTCGGAATAGGCGAGGAGGCCGCCCTGATGTTGCGAGTGTCTACTCGCGGGGAGTACGGCGTGCGCCTGATGGTTGACCTGGCGCGACACTATGGCGGCACTCCCCGCTCATTAAGCGAGATTGGCCAGTCTGAGGGGCTTGAGCTGAAGGTCCAGTACCTGGAGCAGTTGGTACGCGCACTGCGCGAGCACGGTCTGGTGGAATCCACCCGTGGCGCGCATGGCGGCTACCGGCTGGCGCGCCCGCCGCAGGAGATGCGGATGAGCGAGATTCTGCGGGCGCTCGAAGGCCCCATCGCACCGATGATCTGCGCGACCGAGGGTGAGATGGAGATCATCTGCGACCGGCTGGACGGCTGCTCGACCAAGTTTCTCTGGGCGCGCGTGCGCGATGCTGTGACGGCCACCCTCGACGCGATGACGCTGGCCGATGTGGTGCGCGCGAATGAGGCCGAACTGGCCGGGCGCGCACCGGATGGCACGCGGCTGATTTCACTCTCGCCACGCCTGCCCCGTGGCACAGCGCTCGATACCGCCGGGCATTGACGGGAGCTGATGATAGTTCGCTGATGCGACTACAGAACATAGAGACAGGTTGAAGAGGAGTCGGTTCTACCATTATGGAGACAGAGCAAGCCACCCCGGCACAGCAGCCCACAGTAACGCCCGCTGAACTGGAGATTCGCGATCTGCATGCCCGCATTGACGACAAAGAGATTCTGCGCGGCGTCAACCTGACGGTCCGCCAGGGCGAGACCCACGCGCTGATGGGGCCGAATGGCTCCGGTAAGAGCACACTGGCGAACGTGATTATGGGCCACCCGAGCTACGAGGTGACCCAGGGCGAGATTTACTTCAATGGTCATCAATCTGCTGGAACTCTCGCCAGATAAGCGCTCCCGGCTGGGCATCTTCCTCGCCTTCCAGTATCCCTCCAGCGTGCCGGGCGTCTCGGTCGGCAACTTCCTGCGGCGAGCAATCGAAGCCAAACGCGAGGGCTACGATCCACACGCGCCAGAGGTTCCGAGCGGCGAAGCGCCCAAGCGCAAGGGCATGCCGCCCGCCGAGTTCCGCAAACTGCTCAACGAAAAGATGAAGTTGCTGAAGGTGGACAACACCTTCGTCAGTCGCTACATCAACGAGGGCTTCTCTGGCGGCGAGAAGAAACGCGCCGAGATTCTGCAGATGGCGATGCTCGAGCCGAAGATGGCGGTGCTTGACGAGACCGACTCCGGCCTGGACATCGATGCGCTACGGATCGTCGCCGAGGGCGTCAACGCGCTGCGCGGGCCAAATATGGGCGTGCTGCTCATTACACACTACCAGCGGCTGCTCAACTATATTCAGCCGGATATCGTCCATGTGATGTATCAAGGGGCGCATCATCCGCACCGCAGGCCCTGAGCTTGCGCTCGAACTGGAGCAGAAGGGCTACGAGTGGCTGACGGGCGAGAGCGAAGAGGACACGGGCGAGGACGGCAACGCGACGAAAGCCTAGCCACGCGCTAGCTGTCACCGTCATAGATCACGCGCGGGGCCGGGGGTAACCTTCCGGCCCTGTTGCCGCTCACGAGGGCGCACAGCTAGGGGCTGACCTCACCCCCTAGCCCCCTCTCCTCGTAGGAGAGGGGGAACCAGAGGCATGAAGAAGGGATTGGCAAAGATGAGTGACCAACCTGTAGTTTCCGGGGCGATGGCCGCCGATGGTGTTCCGGCGCTCGCCCCCCGCGCGGATTTCCCGATTCTGGCGCGTGAGGTCAACGGCAAGCCACTCATCTACCTCGATAGCGCCGCCTCAGCTCAGAAGCCGACGCAGGTTCTCGACGCGATGGACACCTTTGCCCGCACATCCTACTCCAACACCCATCGCGGCGCGTACACACTGGCCGAAGAGGCGACCAGCGCCTATGAGCGCGCGCGCAAGCAGGTGGCCCGTTTCATCAACGCCAGCAGCGTGCGCGAGGTCATCTTCACCCGCAACACCACCGAGAGCATCAATCTGGTCGCCCGCACCTGGGCCGAGGCCAATCTGCGCCCCGGCGACACGATCCTCACCACCGAGATGGAACATCACAGCAATATCGTCCCGTGGCAGCTCGCGGCGGAGCGGACCGGAGCGCGCGTGGACTACGTGCCGCTCACCGACGACGGCGAGCTCGACCAGGCGGCGTATGTGCGTCTGCTGGAGACGGCGAAGCCAAAGCTCGTCGCGCTAGCGCAGATGTCTAACGTCCTGGGGACGCTGCCGCCGGTCAGGGAGATGATCGCGCAGGCGCACGCTATCGGTGCGCTGGTGCTGCTGGACGCCGCGCAGAGTGTGCCGCACCTGCCAGTGGACGTGCGAGCGCTCGATTGCGACTTCCTAGCGTTCAGCGCCCATAAGATGCTGGGGCCGACGGGCATCGGCGTGCTCTGGGGGCGGCGCGAGATTCTGGAGGCGATGCCGCCGTTCCTCGGTGGGGGTAGCATGATCCGCGAGGTGAAGATGACTGGCTCGACCTGGGCCGACCTGCCGCAGAAGTTCGAGGCTGGCACGCCCGCCATCATCGAGGCGGTGGGACTGGGCGCGGCGGTAGCGTATCTTTCGGCGCTGGGGATGGAGCAGGTGCGCGCGCACGAGCATGCGCTGACGCGCTACGCGCTGGAGCGGCTGGCGGGTGTGCCTGAGATCCGCATCCTCGGGCCGGGGGCAGCGGCGCGCGGCGGGACAATTTCGTTCACGCTGGGCGATATTCACGCGCACGATCTCGCCACGCTGCTCGACCGCGACGGCATTGCGATCCGCGCGGGGCATCACTGCGCCCAGCCGATTATGGACCGCTATTGCATCCCGGCGACGGCGCGCGCAAGTTTCTATGTGTATTCGACCTCGTCGGAGGTTGACGCGCTGGCGGAGGCGCTGGAACGGGCGCATGGCGTGTTCGCGCTGTAAGGCTGTAAGATAGTGGCGGGTATTGTGGCATCGAGTCATCAAGCGCTGGCGGCTGAAGCCGCGCCCTCCGGGCCGCTGGTGCTGCGTGCGCTTGACGCGCACTCCGAGCCTAACGGCTCGCGCACCAGCCCTATGGGCTCCGCCGCAAAGGCCGCCTGCGCGGGCTAGAACCAGACAAAGATGACTATTTGAGGCTCGCTGGTGCGGCTGGACATCCCTGGAGAGATAGGCATATGGATGATATTTATCGCGAGTATATCCTCGAACACTATCGCGAGCCGCGCAATCATGGGCATCTCGAAAACCCGACCATCGCGGCGGCGGATACCAATCCGCTCTGTGGCGACCGCGTCGAGATCGATCTGCTGGTAGATGATGACCGTGTGACGGAGGTGCGCTTCAGCGGGCGCGGCTGCGCCATCAGTCAGGCGTCGGCCTCGATGCTGACCGAGCGGATCGAAGGCGCAACGCTCGAAGAGTTGCGCGCCATCACCCCGCAGGATGTGCTGGAGATGCTGGGCGTGACCATCGGCCCGGCGCGGCAGCGGTGCGCGCTGCTGGGGCTGCGGGTGCTACACCAGGGCATCGGCGGGCCGTACACTGGCCAGATGGATGACGACCTCGATAACGACGAAAACGGCGATTAAAGGCACGCTAAAACAGTCCATCCGCCCTCACACGTCCTACATTACGGACATTGGTCATCTGCTCATGAAGTCTGCTATGATGGTGGCCGCTAACCGTGTTATAGAACGTGGAAAGGAGTCTTGATGCGCGCGCGACTTCGTTGGTTGGGATTAGGACTGACGCTTCTCTGCGTGATGCTCACTGGCTGTGGCGCCAGTTCTACCGGTACGCATGCAGCGGCAACCGCAACAGCGGTTCAGCCAACCGCAACTTCGACACCTAGCCCCAAAACGTCGAATGTCTACTATGCGACGAGCGATCACTTGCTCACTGCGCTCGATCCCACTACTGGCGCTGTCCGCTGGACGTTCTCCAGAGGCGCGGACATCGCAGATCCGATCCTGGTGGGAAATCTCGCCTACGTAACAACCATTGGTCAGGCGCCGACTATCTATGCCCTCGACAGCACGAATGGCTCTGTCATATGGTCGGTGCAAGGCGGGACACCAATCCTCGCGGGTGATGCGCTCTATATGAGCACGGGATCCACGGTAAATTGTCTCGACGCGGCAACAGGGGAAACAGCGCTGGCAACAATCCATGCCAACGGCCTTGCTGGCGGTAGCAGGTGACACGGTCTATGCCTCGACCGGAACAGGAACGATAACCAGCACTGGCGCTATCCTTAACCTTTCCTCTACCCTTAACGCACTCAGTACGACTGACGGCGCAATTCGCTGGAGCTTTACGCGCGACAACGAACAATTCTACAGCCCGGAGACAGCAAATGGGGTCGTTTATTTCATGGCTCGCAGCGGGGATAACACTGGTCCACCCTGGGCATATTTACGCGCTGAATGTGGCAGACGGCTCGCAGCGCTGGAAGGTAGACGTGGGCCAGCAGGCCATCGCAAACACATTCGGCTTCTCCAACGGCGTATTCCTTGCGGGTGGATCGGCAACCGGCATTACTGGGCATCGAGCCAGCGACGGAGTGCAACTCTGGACGAACACTGATCCCATGTTCTCATACTTCACGGTGGTTGGGAACGTCGCCTACGTGAAATCCTTCAACAGTGTCGCTGTTGCGCTGGACGTGACGACAGGCAAAGAACTCTGGGATACCAGCGTTCTCGTGACCGCTCCGGCCACACCTCCGATCGCTGCAAAGGGCATGCTCTACGTCTCAGGAGGTCGTGGCCCCGGCCAGATAGCGGCAATCAAAAGCGGCACTGGCGCAATCCAATGGATCAAGCAGGAGCCAGGAACAATGGGATTCCCTTCTGTCACGATAGACACTGTCTACGCCTACACCATGTAGCCGGATAACGGACCGAGTCCAGTTGTCTATGCCTTTAATGTTGCTGATGGCACGTTGCGCTGGCAGCATCAGACAGGCAATAATCTGGTGACGGGACTTACGGTAACAGGTGAGGTGGGTAGCGACTAGCAACTGGAGCCGCGCGAAAGGTCGTTCCGCCGCAACGTCCACCCTATCGGGCCGCAAACATCTTTCCCCTGCGCCGCTACACACTGGCCAGATCCCCTCTCCTGCGAGGAGAGAGGTGAGGGGTGAGGTTCTGCCCTGGCAAGAAAGATGGTGAGAGCCAAAATGGATACGCCGAAACCCAAAGCGGTTGTGTTGCTGAGCGGCGGGCTGGATTCGACGACCACGCTTGCCATCGCGCAGCAGGAGGGATACGAGGTCTACGCGCTCTCGTTTCGCTATGGCCAGCGACACAGCGCCGAGCTTACGGCGGCTCAGCGCGTCGCCGAACGCTTTGGCGTGGCACAGCACGTTATCGCCGATATCGATCTGCGCGTCTTCGGCGGCTCGGCCCTCACCAGCGAGATCGCCGTCCCCAAAGACCGCCCGCTCGACGAGATGGGCGAAGGGATCCCGATCACCTACGTTCCCGCGCGCAATACCATCTTCCTCTCGTTCGCGCTGGCCTGGGCCGAGGTGCTTGGGGCGAGCGATGTTTTTATCGGCGTCAATGCGGTCGATTACTCGAATTATCCAGATTGCCGACCGGAATATATCGCTGCCTACGAGCGCATGGCCAATCTCGCCACCAGAGCGGGCGTCGAGGGGCAGCAGCGGCTGGCGATCCACACGCCGCTCATCGCGCTGACCAAGGCGCGGATTATCGCGCGCGGGCTGGCGCTGGGCGTTGACTATGGCATGACGCTCACCTGCTACGACCCCACACCAGCGGGCGAGGCGTGCGGCCACTGCGATGCCTGCCTGCTACGGCTCAAGGGCTTTGCCGAGGCGGGGCAGACCGACCCGGCGCGCTACCAGTGAGAGGGGCTGACGGGTGAATCACTCCGGCCTCCAGAGATAGGCGTGATAGCGAAACTGCTCGGTAAAGCCCATGCGCGCGTAGACGGGATAGCCCATCTCGCTGGCCTGCAAGACGCCGACACAGTAGCCGCGCGCCCGCGCATCCAGCAGCGGCGCCATGGTGACGGCTGTGCCGATGCCCCGACCGCGCGCCGCCTCGATGGTTGCTACCGCAAAGATGCCCGCCACTCCTGCCGCCGGGGTCAGGGCGGCAGTCGCCACCGGCTCGCCATGCAGCCGGGCGAGGTAGTAATGGGCCACCCCAGCATCTCCCAGGTCGTCGTGCGCCATCGCAACGATTTCCGCCTCGATCAGAGAAGCCGACATCCCGAAGCCCTCGCAAGAGACGCGCACCCATTGTTCCTGCGTCGCGCGATCCCGCACCCGCTCGACGGTGACGCCATCGGGCAGGGGTAGAACGTCTGGCAGGTCGGCGAGCGCGATGCCCATCGCTGGCTCCTCGCCCGCGTCAGTCAATCCATGGCGCAGGAGATGGTCACCCAAATTCGTTGGCCACATCGAGGGACCGATATCCCACAGGAATGGCACGTGTAAGGCCCGTGCCTGCTCGATGACCCACTCGATACGCTCATCCACCGTTTCGGGGGCAAGGTGGGCGCGTGGGACACGATTCCAGCCCGCCGCTGGAATGGCCAATGAGCACCAGAGCAGATCCGGTTCCTCGCGCACCTCGCCGCCATAGGTGCGGGCGCAGGTCGCCAGCCCTTCCGCCAGATTGTCCTCGTTCGCTCGTGCCAGGGACTTCGGCGAAATGTCGCGCACGATCTCGCTCATGCCGTCACCTCATTCTGGTCGTCGCCGTCGGCATGGATGTGAATCCAGTAACGGGCGACGAGGACGCCGCTCTGTGGAGAAACGCGTTCGCTCGCAAGTTGGCCGCCGTTCCGCTCGATGATGCGGCGCGAGCCGGTCTTGTCGCTGTCGCAGGTGAGCAGCACCTCGCGCAACCCATGTTGCCGCGCCTGGGCCAGCGTCATCGCCAGCAGCCGCGTGCCGTAGCCCTTGTGCCGCTCTGACGGACGAATACGATAGCCGATGTGGCCGCCGATATCTTCGAGGTTGGAGGTGAGCCAGAGGCGCAGGCCGCTTCTGCCGAGAATGGTTGCGCCGTCGCGGAGCAGGAAGAAATCGAGCTGCGGCACTTTTCTCTCATCGACCTGATTGTAGCTCTGGCAGCGCTCAACGAATCGCGGATAATTCATCCCGGCAAGACCGAGAAACGTCTCGCCCGCCCGCTGGAAGTCGGCCTCGCACTCCTGGTACGCCGCCTCTAGCTCAAGCGAGGGCAATACCAACTCCAGGCGTTCACTCGCCATGCGACGGCCCTCTACATTCCAACGATGCGGCTTACGCAGACTATATCGTCACACAGCCACGCTTGCAGCACACGCAGTATAACATGTGGGCTCGCTTGTTAGCCGGGCGGAGGCTGGCGGCTGAAGCCGCGCCTAGGGGCTACGCCTCAAAGCCCGCCTGCGCGGGCTGTCCAGACTGCGGCACATCAACATACAGCTACCACCCGCCATCCTGATTTACCACCGCCTCTAGCGCATCGAGCAGCCCTTCCAATGTGGCGAAGGCGCGCTCCAGTGGCTCCGGCGTGGTCAGGTCGACGCCCGCCTCGGCCAGCGCATCCAGCGGATAGACGGACGAGCCGAGGCTGATGAGCCTGCGGTAGCGCGCCGCTGCTGGCTCGCCCTCGCGCAGCACCGCGTCCGCCAGCAGGTTGGCCGAGGCCAGCCCCAGCGTGTACTGGTAGACATAGAAATTGAGGTGGAGGTGTGGCATCTGCGCCCAGACCAGCCCCTCGCGCTCATCGTCGAGCGTGACCGCCGGGCCATATGCCTCGCGGAATAGCTCCAGCATGTGCGAGGTGAGCCAGCGCGCGCCGAGCGACTGCCCCTGTTCGAGGCGCTGGTGGCCCTCCATCTCGAAGCGTGCCAGCAGTGGCATGATGAGCAGGTAGCGCTCGTAGTAGGTGAGCGCCTCGGAGAGTATCGCGCGGCGCAGCGCGGCATCCGTCGAGATACCCAAGATCATGGGCGCGGAGCAGCGCCTGATGAAAGGTCGAGGCGGTCTCGCTCAGATAATCCGCTACCTCGTCATAGAGCGGCAGTTGACCGCGCCAGGTGTAGTACATATGCATCGCGTGGCCCAGCTCATGCGCCAGCGCGCTCATGCTGATGACCGACGAATCCCAGCTCAGCAGCACGAAGGGATGCGTCCCCCAGCAGCCGCTCTGCTCCGCGCCCGCCAACTTGCCCGCGTTCGTCGCCCAGTCCACCCAGCGCTCGTCGTAGAGGCCGCGCCGCAGCACCGCGACATAGTCGTCGCCCAGCGGAGCCATCGCCGCCAGAATCGTCGCCCGCGCCTCGTCGTAGCTGATCTGGGGCGCATCGGGCGCGAGCGAGACAGCCATATCCCAGGGGCGCAGCGTCTCCAAGCCCAGCGCGCGGCGGCGCAGGTCGTAGTAGCGATGCCAGAGCGGCAAGTGGCGTTGGCAGGTGTCGAGCAGCGTCGCGAAGACGCCAGGCCCATCGTCCGCACGCAGCAATCCACCCGCGTCGAGCGCGGCATCGAGCGCGCTGCTGTAGCCACGGGCTGCCGCGAGTGTGGACTGTCCGCTGAATGTGCCCGCCAACAGGTTGGCAAAGGTCTGGCCGAGCGCGCCAAAACCATTGGCATGGGCCTCATAGGACGCCTGGCGCAGCGTGCGGTCGGGCTGGCGCATCAGCGTGTGAAACAGGGCGGGCGTCAGCGGGTGTGCGAGGCCGTAGCTGTCGCGCGGGTCGGCGAAATGTAGCTCGCTCGATACCAGCGTCTTGTACGTGACGTAGAACGTCTCGGTGAGCGCTTCAATCTCGGCCAGTAGCTCCGGCGGCGCGGTAGTCGTTCGGCGCGAGCGCATGACCTCCAGCGCGTGCGCATAGGCTGCCAGATCGGGCGAGGCGGCCAGCAGCTCATCCAGTCGCGTCTGCTCCAGCGCGCATATCTCCGGCTCCATCCAGGCCAGCGCGGCGTTGATGCGGGCGCGGATGTTGTTGGCCCGCTGCAGCCGCTCGTTGGCGGCGAGATCGCTGGCGTCGGCCTTTACCTGCATGTTGGCATACTGGCGCAGCCGCCAGCCGACGGTCGTCCATTGGTCGCGGGCACACAACGCCTCCAGTAGCGCATCGGGCGAGGCGCCAAGCTGACGCTGCCAGCGGGTGAGGTTGGGAACAGCGGCCAACGCCTCGCGCGCCGCATCCTCCCAGGCGTCGTCTGATGGGTAGACGCTGGCGAGATCCCAGGTCTGCTCTACGGGTATTTCGGCGCGCAGGGGTAGCATTGCATCCGACATGGTTAGGGCGACCTCCTTGCCGCCAGTCTAGCACTCGCCGCACTCTTGCAATCAGCGAAATCTGATAGAATGCCGCTCGCATATGGTGGGACGCCAGAAGCCAGATACCTCCAGCCTCCAGCAGGCGCTACTCCTCGGCGTCGGACGCTGGCGTTGGGAAGAGCGGCGGTTGGAGCTTTGCCTGTTGCCCCGCTTCGATACGCTTCTGCTCTTGCCGCTGGAGCTGCTGGATGGACTGCGCTTGCGTGGGTAGCTGCTCCGGCGGGGTGCCGCCCTGCTCGATGATGACGTTCCGCACGACTGCGCCGATATCGTGATGCGCCTTGTTGGCCCTGGCCTGGGTGTCAATCGCCGGGTCATTACGGAGCTTCTGGCCAGTCAGGCTGGTGCGGAAGGCATTGGCTGCCAGCTCGTCAAACTCCATCCAGTCGAGGATCTCCTGGCCAGATCTCAAGCCTTTGCGCGCCGCAATGTCCTTTGCCGTCTCACCAGCGTACAGCCCACGGTAGCCGTGATTCTGGAAGGCTGCAAAGCCATTGTGGGGAACGCCCGCCGCTTTGGCCGCCTCAGCCAGTTGCTTGTTGTAGTCGGTCATTCTGGCCCGCATGTAGAGCCGCGTTCGATCGCGGCTGAGTCCCTGCAAAGCAGCCTCTTCGGTCAGCTCAGCGCGGCGTGTCTGCACGGCAAAGTAGGTCTGCCCCAGCGCGACAATCGGCTTGCTGGGGTCGGCGTTCTGTAGGGTAAGGGCAGTGCGCCTTAGTACATTGCTGTACTAGGTTTCACGGCCCTCCCCTCCGAACCGGACAGACACATTTCTATGTATCCGGCTCTCCAGTCTTCCCTGAGTAGGTGCGCTTAGGTCGCAACCTTCCCGCGTATAACTCGTCATGACACTGCGCGCAAAGCACCATTGTTTTGCGTCTCCGCTCAATCATCTGGCGTTCCCAGAGCGTCTTGCCTGTGAGTGCGCCAAGTTTGCGGACATGATGTACCTCCATCAACCCATCTCGCCTTCCGCACCACTCGCATTGATTCGCAAGTAGGCGGTTGCCGAGTTCGGTGCGACCCCGGTACTTCATGGTGTTTGGGTACAGGTCCAAAGCGGGATACTGTGATATGCCTTGGAGGAGTTGCTTCGTGGACGCCACGAGCGCATAGTCCTTGGTGGTGCCGTTCCCTTTCTGAACGGTTATCACGAAATGCCCTGGTCCCCGTTTCATTCTGCTGGCTATCTTGGCAAGCGAGCTTCGGTGCTTGCCTGCCAAGGTCCGAAAGAAGCTCCCGGTCGTGAGCCAGAGGAGATTTGCCCCAACGAGTTTGAGGTTCGCCGCAAGCGCATAATAGCCGAGAAATCCTCGTACCTCCGCGTTGAAAAGCAGAAGGATTTCTAGGTCACTGAGGGCTATAAGGTTGGACCGGTGCTTGCCTTGCCATCCGGTCGGATTGCCGTAGGTCCGAGCAAATGCACGGCATTTGTCCGGCGGAAGCAGCAATACGAGCTGCTGGGTTGTCGTACGCTTGGTACACATCCCTGTTTTCGCGGGGTAGCGCAGAATGCGTACTCGATTCCAGCGCCGAATGTCATATCCCAGGAAACGAATAGGGTCTTTGGCGTTTGTTACCAGCGTCTTCTCTGGCGACAACTCCAATCCCAGTTCATCTCGAAGGAAGGCGCCAAGCCAGTGTTTCACCGCGTCTGCATCAGCTTTGCTGCCAATGATACCTAGCACGAAATCATCCGCATACCGCACGTAGGTAAGGCGGCGGAAGGTCTCGTCTTGGGCGTCAGTGGCTGGCAGCGAAAGGAGTTTGCGCTGCAATCGCTTGAACTGCATCCAATCTCGCGTGCAACGCGCCCGTTTCCTAGCGCGGGTCATTGCAGTGTGAGTCACGTTGTACGCTGAATTCTGCCGTCGCTTTCTTCCTCGATTGAACTCGACCGCTTTCGCGTGGATCGCCTGGTCGAGTTCGTTGAGGTAGATGTTGGCGAGGAGCGGACTGAGATTTCCTCCTTGTGGTGTTCCAGAGTAGGTGCGGTGGAACCGCCACTCTTCCAGATAGCCTGCCTCAAGTAGTTGCCGGATGAGGTGGAGGAACCGCTTATCGGTGATACGCTTTCCCAGTATCCTCAGTAACGTATCGTGTTGCAGGTGGTCAAAGAACCCAGTGATGTCTCCTTCTACCCACCACCGTGTGCCATTCATCCCCCTGACCGCTTGTAATGCCGTATGGCAACTCCGGTTGGGCCGGAACCCATGCGATGCAGGAGAAAAGGTCGGCTCATAGATGGCTTCGAGTATGAAATTCAACACGGTTTGGACCAACTTGTCCTGAAAGCTGGGTATTCCGAGCGGGCGTCGTTTTCCGTTGGCTTTGGGAATATAGATGCGACGGGCAGGCTTGGGGACATAGCGCGACCGCTTGAGGTCGTCAATGAGGTCACGAATGAGGGCCAAACCCATACCGTCAATGGTCATCCCATCTACGCCCGGTGTCATGTTCCCCGGCTTCGGCGCGATACGTTCGTATACCATCACCCACAGGTGCGCGTTGTAAAGCTTCGGATAGAGTTTGTTGAACGTGACCTGCGGCTTCTTGGCCATCCTGCTCAGTATTGCAAGCATCAGTGTTGGGTCTTGCACTAAGCACATGATCAAAAGAAAGCCATTCATTTTCAGGAGGCGAGTAGGTGTTTGACAGGATAGGGACGCAGTGTGGCCAAGAAATCCCGTGCCGCCTGGAGCAACGCGTCCATACTGCCCGCCGGGCGATTGGCGGCGACGGCCGCCTTCATCAGTCCCCAGATGCGCTCGACCGGGTTCTGCTCGTGGGCGGCATACTTGGGCAGCCACAGTGCGGTCACGCGCGGGTGGTCGGCCAGCCAGTGCGCGATGAGCCGTGCGGTGTGGATCGGAGCACTGTCCAGCGCCACATACAGCGGCCCCTGCGGATAGAGCGCCAGGAGCTGCTGCAGGAAGGCCAGCAAATGTGCGGCCCGTTTGCGCTCGTGGTCGGTCGAGATCCAGTTGCCGCTCAGCGCGTCCCCACGCCGGGCGCCAAAGAAGGCGTGCCGCCGGTTGGCGCCCGGCGTGGGGATGGGGATGCGCCGACGCGGCCCCTTCATCCCCATCGCCCGCAGCACCGGCAGCAGATGCAGATCGGACTCGTCCACCAACAGCAACTGGCCCTGTCCCGCCTGCACCTGGATCCCGGCGGCAGCGAGTGCCGCCACTTTGCGCTCCGCCTCGGGATCGACGCGGGGCGCCGGCGCCAGCCGCGGACGCGCCCAGCGCCAGCCCTGCCGATGCAGACTCCGCCGCAGGCTCGCGCCCGACAGCGGTATCCCAAAGCGGCGACCCAGGAAGGCGCCGAGCAGGCCCACGCTCCAGCAGGTCTGCACCTGCCCCGAACAGGGCGGCGACTGGCTGGCTTGGGTGTCCACCACCAGGTCCGCCCAGGGATGCGTGCGCGGCCGACCGCTCCGCGGCTCATCGTACAAGCCCGGGGTGCCCAACTGCTGGTAGCGATGCAGCCAGTGGCGCGCCACCTCTCGTCCACAGCCGGCAATCCGGGCAATCTCCGGCACGTGGTAGCCCTGGTCATTGAGCAAGACCATCTGGGCGCGCCCGGCCACGCGTCCCACCGCGTGCCGGCGCAGCCCCTCCAACTCGGTGCGCTGTTCGGTACTCAATGTCGTTCGCAACATCTCTGCTCACCTCCGGCTCTCTATGGTGCCAGAAGTGTGCCTAACTTTTGATCACATGCTTAGATGCTCCTCTGCTTTGCTTGCAATGGGAAGTCCTGCTTCCCTTCACCCTGTACACGGCTTTCCCGTGCTCCGTGAGCGGGGCGTTCTTTCCCGCCGATTACTATGGAAGCTCCGTTACCTGGCCTGATTTTCAGACGCATGTGTCATAGCGGCTCCACCTCGTTGTGCAGCGCCTTCAGGCACGGGTAATCCCCGTTTAGCCATCGGTTCAGATACTCTCGATGTAGGTGTCCCACTCAGACCGTTCTCCCGGATATTCGGGCTGTGCCTCCTGGGTGGGGATTGCCACTCTCGCAATGTTAGCGGCAATCGATGAGGTGGCAGGTGTCACCATCGTTCCTGTCAGGGACCTATATACCCCACTTGGTCTTAGGATTCAGGCAATGTAGCTTTCACCATGTCGAGATTGCTCTGAGAGACACTCCGGTGTGATGGCACCCTCGTCCTCCCTTTGTCCCGCCCCACTATCGTCCTCGCTAGGCTTTCGCCCTTTGAGTAAGGCGTTGAGCAGTTCCTTTCCCCACAAGGAACAGGGCCTATGACCCCACTGTTACCGATGCCCTATTACGGGCGTGCGTGCGATCAGGTAGCAGGCGTAGCGCGAGAGGTGGACATCAGCGATATTGCGCTTTGCTCCTGAGCCAAGCGTCACCATTTTGTTAAGGCTACGAAAATGGTCTGACACTGGGTAGCCGCTGCCTTCACAGGCGGTGATAGCCCTCCTCACAACGCCTGGGAAGTTCTCCCAGCGGTCATAGCCCAGCGCTTTTGCCAAGTCGCGTGCTGACCAGTACTCAATACCATCATCGCCGACCTGCCGGATAGCCTCAAACGGACTATCGTTAGCCATCACGCGCCCTCCTCCACCGTCAACCTCGCGTGCCTAGGTTGACCATAGACGGCCAGTATTATCTCGTTGATGACATCGCCGATATGGAAGTTGGGCGTGTCGGGGTTGTAGCGCACGAACGTGCAGCCTAGTACCTGCTCGATGTGTCGCTGTCTCCGCGCCTCAGACTCTGGCTCATAGTTCCAGCCACGATGACCGTACTCATCGCACTCTACAGCTATCCCCTGGTCCGGGAAGTACAGGTCGATAACGTATGGTGGCACCCTGTACTGCCTCACGGTACGGAGGTGAGCAAAAGCGCGCACAATCCCGCCAATCGTCTGCTGTTCTTTGGTGACAGGCATGTCGGATGGGAATGAAATGCCGAACGCCTCCACTGGACGCACGCCCTCGCCTGCCTCCAAAGCAATCAAGCTCAGGGAGACTAGAGCTTGTATGTGCATGGGCTTTCGCAGGTCGCCATAAACAAGGACCAGGCAGAAGGCGTATCGAGAGAGCATGTAATCTTCTACCGCCCGCATGGCCCCTGAGCCAAGCGTCACCATTTTCGTAGTACTGCGAAAATGGTCTGACACTGGGTAGCCGCTGCCCTCGCAGGCAATGCGTGCCTGCTCGATCACCTTGGCGAAGTTTCGCCATTCGGTGTAGTCGAGCACCGTCATCAACTCACGTGCACTCCAATACTCCGCGCCGTCGTCGGTGATGTGCCGGATTATCTCGAATGGACTGCTGGTTTCCTGGTTGTGCTGATCGCTCATGCGCTACTCTCCATCTGGTGCGTTCAACAACTGGTCGGGAGTGATCCCCAATACCTCCGCCAACTTGCGGATGTTCGCGAAGCTCACCACCTCGTCGCCGCGCTCAGCGCGCGTCACCGTAGCCCGCGCCAACTTCGTCATATCCGCCAGTTCGCCCTGTCCGATGAACTTCTTGATTCGCCATGCCTTCAGGTACGGCAGCGGAAGCCCGCGCATCTTCTCCGCCATCTTCATGCGCCCTCTCACTTTCGACGGCCCGCTTGTCGCGGTCATCGTAAGTATATCAAGCGCCGAAGCCAGTATAGCAGATGTCATTGATAGACTGTAAGTGTATTACGAATACATTTTTACAATCTAATGAATGACTAACGAAGTACCAGGCACGCGAGCAGACAGCAGCGCAGATACGCGAATACTGAGAGGGGACAAAAAACGGGACGCTGGAGGCACCGCGCCTCCAGCGTCCCGTGATCCGGTTTGTGCGACTCTTTATGCCGCCGCGACGGGCTTGCTGCCCTGAACCCAGCCGCCGCAGCCGTGCGGCGAGGATCTCGCCGAAGCTAATCAGCGCCAGGCCGAGCAGCAGGTGGACAATCCTGATAAGCTCGACTACCACGCGCGTCGCGCCAGATATCAGCGATTCCTGGGCCAAGCCGAAACCAATGACCACCAGACCCAGCACGAACGCGCCAATCACCAGCCCGACCCCCACGCCCTTCTGCATGCGCGGTGGCGGCCAGCACCCAGAGCGCCAGCACCACCAGCAGGCCGAGCGTCATATGCTCCTTCACCAACCCCAGCGCGTTGCCGGTCCAGAAGAGCAGACCCAGCACGAGCATCATCACACCACCCAGGCGCACCACCCAGGACGCGATCTTCGCAGCCATTGCGATATTCCCCTTTCGGGAGAGACAACTAGGAACAATATATGTGGTGAGGCGACTGTAACAGCGCTCTTGCTCTGATTGCAATGTACTAGTCTCGTCTGCCGGTATCGGCGAGCGATTTTCGATACGTGGCAGGGCCACCAGCAGCGCTACCACGTACCAGTCGCGGCGCCGACGAAGAACGGCAGCCCGATGCCAACCCCAAAGAGCCAGCCTGCCAGCATCGGCCCAACCATCCGGCCCAGGCCAGCCATCCCCTGCGAGAGGCCGAGTATCTCGCCCTGCGCCTCGGCGGGCGTCGCCAGCGAGAGCAGCGCGTTGTTGGTCGGCGTCACCGCTCCATCGCCGATGCTGAGCAGGCCCAGCGCCATCAGCAAGACGCCCAGCGTCCCGCTAAAGGGCAGCAGCGCCAGGCCAAGGGCGAGCAGCGCCAGCCCGGCAATCTGGACGCCGCGCTCGCCAAAGCGCTTCACGAGTCGGCCCACCAGGCCGCCCTGCATGATAACAATGATGACGCCGACATAGGTAAAGATATAGCCGTTTTGTGTGGCCTTCCAGCCAAAGACATCCTGCGTAAACAGCGGGAAGACCGCCTCCATCGCCGCGAACGCCAGCGTAAAGAACAGATTGACGACGATCAGCCGCACGATGGCGAGATTCTGGCGCGCGCGCTTCCAGCCAGCGAAGAAGCGCGAACGGGCTGTGCGGCTCGGGAGGCGCCGCGCGCCGCACGCGCGTTTCCGGCAGCAGCAGCAGCACCAGCGCGCATTCGCCAGCGCCACGACGAGCGCCGCCCAGAAAGGCACCGTGCCGCCGAAGCTCGCCAGGATGCCGCCAAGCGCCGGGCCAACGACGAAGCCCAGGCCAATCGCCGCGCCAATCATGCCCATGCCACGCGCGCGATCCTTCGGCGCGGTGACATCCGCCACGACCGCCTGCGCCGAGCCAATATTCGACGCGCCCAGCCCGCCGACGAAGCGCGCCGCCAGCAGCAGCGGCAGCGTGCCCGCCAGCGCCGTCAGCGCGAAGCCCAGCGCCTCGATCAGCAGCGAGACGAGAATAACCGGACGCCGCCCGAAACGGTCGGAGAGCGTGCCGAGGATGGGCGTAAAGAGGAACTGCGCCAGCGCGTAAACGGTCAGAATCAGGCCAACCTCGAAGGAATTGGCGCCGAGCTTTTCCGCCCAGAAGGGCAGCAGCGGCAAAATCAGGCCAAAGCCAGTCATATCGACCAGCACAACCAGCGCCACCATCAGGATGGCGTTGCGCGAGCGCTTCTTTTGCGCGGCGTCTGGCCTATCTGGCCCTCTGGCACATCTGGCAGATGGGTGCTCATCGATGATATCCTTAAGCGAGAATGTATAAACTTGACTAGTCAGCTTTGACTATCCTGTTATGATCGTAGCCCCAGAATCCAGAATAGTCAAGTGTGACTAATTGCGTGCTGGGTCACACTTGGGAATATGTATCTGGTGTCCAGCGATGAGGGAGTGTGAGCGATGGATGAGCGCGCGTTGCTGCTGCTGGGTATGTTGCGGGCGCAGAGCCAGCATGGCTACCAGATCAACGAGTTCATCGAACGGAACCTCAGCCGCGTCACCGATATGAAGAAGCCGACTGCCTACGCGATCCTGGACCGTCTCGCGCGCGACGGCTACGTGCGGGTGCATAGCGAACAGGAGGGCAACCGCCCGCCGCGCAAGGTCTACTCGATCACTGAGCAGGGCGAGCGCGCCTTCGAGGAGCTGCTGCGTAAGACGCTGGCGCGCGCCGACCGATTCTTCGCGCCCGGCGATATCGGTCTGATGTTCCTCACCCAGCTTCCTCGCGCCGAGGCTGTGAACCTGCTGGAGCAGCGGCTGGCCGACCTGGACGAGCAGCGGGCCTCCTACAAGCGCGCGCCGCGCCACGACTACGACCTGGGCGCGCGGCTGGCCATCGAGCGCATCCTGCTCCACCTGGAGGCTGAGCATGGCTGGCTGACCGACACGATCACCATGCTCCGTGAGACGCCCGACTCCGAGATAAAGCGCGTTCATATCGGGCAGCAGGACGCCTAATCGCTATCCCGTCGCACGGAACGGTTGAGCCAGGCGGGCATCTGTGGTAGCCTGATGAGGCAGCGCGGGGATAAGAGTAGTATTGAATCCGCGTTGGATGCTGTCGAATAATGCCAGGCGCGTGAACGCGCGGCTAAGGGCCGATGGCCGCGAAGCCTGCCTTCGCAGGCTCGTAGCATTCCTGTGGAGTAGCCCTCTTGGAGGCCGCGTAGGCGGCATTTGCGGCGCACGTCAGTGCCGTCCATAGGGCTGGTGCGCGAGCCGTCAGGCTCGGAGTGCGCGTCAAGCGCACGCAGCACCAGCGGCCCGGAGGGCGCGGCTTCAGCCGCCAGCGCCCCGGAGGCTTCTACCATGGGTACATTTCACGAGGTGGCGCGACTGGAGGATATTGCGCCGGGCGAGCTACTGCGGGTGGAGGTCGGCATACATCTCGTCTGCCTGGCGAATGTGGATGGCGTCATCTATGCCGTGGACGACGATTGCACGCACACTGGCGGACCACTCGACGAAGGCGAGCTTGACGGCTACGTGCTTACCTGCCCGATCCATCTGGCGCGCTTCGATGTGCGCGATGGAGGGGTGGTGCGCGGGCCAGCGCGCGAGGCACTTTGCACCTATTGGGTGCGTATCGTAGACGGCCGCATCTTCGTCGCCGACCCCGACGAGGTTGAATAGTTGTGATGCTGTGATTCCGCCAGGCAGCGTGGCCTGGCTTTCTGAGGAGGCTGTTGGTGAACGGTTCGTCGCATGTTGTCTTTGGCGTCGCGGGCGCGGTGGCAATCGATAGCATCTTCTACATCTCTCGGGGCCAGCCATCTTCGGCGGCTCGACCGCCGTCACGGGCGCGCTGGTCGCGCAGAAGGCCATCTTCTACGGCTTCGCGGCGCTGGGCGCGCTCGCGCCAGATATCGATAACGCCCGCAGCACGCTCGGCCAACGACTCGGCCCGGTTAGCAAGGGCATCCAGCATATTGCCGGGCATCGGCGGTTCTTCCACAGCATCATCGGGCTAATCGTGGTTGCCGCGGTTATCTGGGGCGCGCAGCGTGGTATCGGCCTGTTGCTGGAACAGACAGGGGCGGATAGCGCCACACGCCACCTCGGCGATGTACTTACTGGCGTCGTGCTCGGCTTCAACGTGGCGCAGGGGCTAGGCGTGGCGTTCGTCGGCCTGCTGGTCGGCTACTTCCTGCATCTCGTCGCCGATAGCCTGACCACGGGCGGCGTGCCCTGGCTCTGGCCCTCGCATACGCGCTTCGGCTTCCCACCAAACTACAAGTGGCGCTTCAAGTCGGGCACGTGGGTCGAGAAAGTGGTGGTGACGGTCGTCTCGCTGGTGGTTATCGGCTGGTGCGTCTATCGCTGGCGGCAGGGCTATCCCGTCATCTGAGCGCGCCTGAGTCATGAGAACCTGTGTTCCACTTTTGCGCCAATCCAGCGGAATATCTGACTGGGATTTCCCTGCTCGACGCGATAGACTCTGAGGAGGAGCACGACCATGCCTGCTACTGTGTCTGCCACGACGAAGACGACTGGCGCGAACGATGACCTGCTGCGCATTCCCGGAGTTGGCAAGAGCATCGCGCGGGATCTGCGCGATCTGGGTATCATACGGGTAGCCGACCTGCGCCACGCCGACCCGGAGGCGCTCTACGACAATCTGTGCGCGCTTCGTGGCGCTCATATCGACCGCTGCGTGCTCTATACCTTTCGCTGCGCCGTCTACTTTGCCAGCGAAGACGTGCATGATCCTGAATTGCTCAAGTGGTGGAACTGGAAAGATCGCACGCGCTGAAACGAAAGGATTGCCCTGATGGCAGACGATAGCGCGCCCCTGATTGGCATTCAGACACACTGGTCTGAGGACAACTCCGCGCAATTCCTGACGCTGGATGATGTGGCGGTGCCGATGCGCGAGCAGCAGATTGCGACACTCTGCGCGCTGATCCCTGCTCAGGCCGACGAGACTTTCACCGTCGTGGAACTTGGCGCTGGCGGCGGACTGCTGGCGCGCGCCATGCTGGACGCCTATCCCAACTGCCACTATCACGCGCTCGATGGCTCGGAGACGATGCGGGCGGAACTGCGCGAGAAACTGGCCCCCTACGGCGACCGCGTGACGATTAGCGCGTTCGAGCTGGCCGAGAGCGCCTGGCGTGAGGCGCTGCCCTCGCCGCTGCGCTGCGTGCTCTCGTCGCTGGTGGTTCATCACCTGACGCACGAGGGCAAGCGGCAGATGTTTGCCGATGTGGCAGGGCGACTGGAGCCGGGGGGCGCGCTGCTGCTGGCCGATCTGGTCGCGCCCGCCACTGATCGCGTGCGGCTGCTCTTCGCCGATCAGTGGAACACCGCCGCGCAGGTCCAGAGTCAGGCGCTGGCGGGCGACCTCAGCCTGTATCAACAGTTCCAGGACGCCGAGTGGAACTACTACGAGCTGACCGAGGAAGACCCGATAGACCACCCTTCGCCCCTGGCCGACCAGCTGCAATGGCTGCGCGCGGCAGGCTTCTCGGTCGCCGACTGCTTCTGGATGCTCGCCGGGCATGCGGTCTACGGCGGCTTCCGCTAGATCGCGCCTGCTCCGGGAATAGCTGGCACGTGGGCACTGTCTGTCCACTCTCAGCAAAGGAGCAGAGGATGATTACCCGTCTCGCCCGCGTCACAATCTACGTCCATGATCAGGATGAGGCCCTGGCCTTCTACACCGAAAAGCTTGGCCTGGAGAAACGCGCGGATGTGGCCTTCGGCCCCGGCGTGCGCTGGTTGACCGTCGCCCCCGCCGGGCAGACCGATTTCGAGATACTTCTGCAAGCGCCGGTGCCCGCGATGCACGGCGAGGAGTTCGCCCAGAAGATCAGCGAGCGCGTTGGCCAGGGAACCACCTGGGTCTTCTTCACCGACGACTGCCGCACCGACTATGCGACGCTGAAAGGGCGCGGGGTCAGCTTTAGCAGCGAGCCACAGGAGCAACCCTATGGCGTCGAGGCGGTCTTCCAGGATCTCTACGGCAACTCGTTCAGCCTGCTCCAACCGGCGGCGATGCCTGAAGCGCCGACGGACTAGGTTCTGTTGACATTTACACGAAGCCCCCTAGAATGGAGGCATGACAGATATTCGCTTGAGTGACGAGGGGTGGGGCAAGATCCGGGCGTTCTTGCGCCAGGAGTCGCATGCCTATGTAGGCCGCGACGAAGCCGCTTGCCGCCGCTTCGTGGAAGCGGTGAAATGGATCAGCCGCAGCGGCGCGCAATGGCGCTTGCTGCCCGCCGAGTATGGCGCGTGGAATACGGTGTACAAGCGGTTTGTGCGCTGGTGCGAAGCCGGGGTGTGGGAACGCCTGCTCGCTGCGTTGGCCGCTGACCCCGATACCGAACACGGGATGATTGACGCCACGATTGTGCGCGCTCATCCCTGTGCCGCAGGCGCGCAAAAAACACGGCGCGCAAGCGCTCGGTCGCAGCCGCGGCGGCTTCAGGTGCAAAATCCACCTCACCGTGGACGGCTTAGGGAATCCACTGCGCGTGATTTTGACACCTGGCCAGCGCCACGACAGTATACAGGCCAAGGCATTGCTCGCCGGATTGTCCTTCGAGAAAGTCCTGGCGGATCGCGGCTACGCCGGAGCGCCGTTCATCGCCTACTTGAACCAGCGCGGCTGTGAGGCGGTCATTCCACCGCATCAGTGCGCCAAGGTCAAACGCGAGTACGATCCTTGGGTCTAGCGCGAACGGCATCTGGTCGAATGCTGCTTCAATAAACTCAAGCACTTTCGCCGCATCTTTTCGCGTTTCGAGAAACTGGACCGCTCCTTTCTCGGCTTTGTCCACTTCGTTTGTGCGCTCGTTTGGTTGCGGTGAAGGCCTCGCCTCAATGTCAAAAGATCCTAGAAGGTCTGAAGACATCAGGTGCGATCGTGTTGACCATTATCGGTGATCACGGCACGATTCGTGATGGCGCACATGGTTGCCGCGGCGACCGGAAAGGATCAAGAGAGTGAAGAAGTACATACTCTTCGATCATGATGGTGTTCTGGTGGATACCGAATTCTGGTATTACAAAGCTGGAGAACGCGCCTTGGCGGATATTGGTTTGACTTTGGACAAGGATCAATACCTCCGGGACATGAACCAGGGCTTGGGCACTTGGGCCCAAGCCAGGGCGGCAGGTGTTGATGAACAGACCATCAGCAGGCTGCGTGAGGTTCGTAATGATTACTATCAGGAATATCTTAGAACAGAACCCATTGAGATTGAAGGCGTCGTCGAGACTCTTGCTGAACTGTCGAAATATGTCCGCATGGCCATCGTGACGACTGCAAAACGTGTGGATTTTGAAATGATCCATGAAAAGCGCCAAATTAGACAATTCATGGAGTTCGTCCTTGTTCGCGAAGACTACAAGCTCGCCAAGCCGCACCCGGAACCGTACCTGACCGGCTTAAAGCGCTTCGGAGCCACCAAAGAAGAGACACTGGTTGTCGAGGATTCATCCAGAGGGCTGAACTCAGCCGTAGCGGCTGGTATTGACTGTGTCATGGTCTCTAACGACTTTACACAAGGACAAGACTTTTCACAAGCTAGCTATCGAATCGAAACGCTGATTGAATTGAAGGATATCATCCTAAATGTAACCTGAAGGAGAAGTGACCAGTGTGTCCCATACTCCTTTGAAAAGCGCAGGAGCATGGCTATCTCGGTCGCGACACGTTCGTGGTCGCGTGTGCGCTCGTTTGATTACGCTGAATAGTCCCGCATAAATGTCAACAGACCCTACTGCTCCATTCCTAAAAACTGGTATAGATTATGCGGGCTAGTGGGGCCAGGAGGTACCCTATGCCCAAATTACTTGCTGCGCGCCCACCGCTTGATGCGGCCGAAGAACGCCACGTGCGCCACTTGGCGCGCAGTCATCATGCCCCCGCCGATTGGGTCTTTCATGCCCGGATGATCGCGCGCAGTTGGGATGGGCTGCGCACTGGCGCCATCGCAGCGGAACTGCACTGCCACCCCCAGACGGTGCGCGAGCGCTTGCAGGCCTTCACCGCACGCGGGCTGGACGGGCTAGGCATGCAGCCGGGCAGCGGACGCCAACCACGCCTCACCGAGGCCGAGCGCAGCGCCATCATTGCCCTGGCGCGCACGACCCCGCCAGGCAAGTTGGTCCCTGAGCCGGACAGCGGGGAGGTGCAGGCGCACGACGAGGACGAGGAGGGGGTGGCGGAGTGGACGCTCGATGCGCTGGCGGAGGCGGCCCAGTCCCAGGGCATCGAGGTGGCCCGCAGTCAGGTGCGGCGCATCTTGCGGGCCGAGCGCGTCCGCTGGCGGCGCACCCGCCTGTGGGCGACGAGCGCTGATCCGGAGTTTGCCCCAAAAGGACGCAGATCGTCAGCCTCGATACCGACCCGCCGGAGGGGGCGACGGTCCTTGGTGTCGACGAGCTCGGGCCGGTGACGCCGCGCACCTTCCCCCGGCTCCCGGCTGGTCAGCCGATGGGCACCGGATCAAGGCGCCCCTCGTCTACAGTCTACAGCCGCGGCTACGACAAGGCGTGGATCTAGGGAGCGCTGCGCGTGTGCGACGGGCAGGCCCTCACGCAGACTGCCCCCTCGCGCAATACCGCAGGCTATCTGGACCTGCTCGGCGCCCTTGACCGCGACACCCCAGAGGGCGACCTCTCTCTGATTACCGACAACCTCTCCCGCCACACCAGTGGCCCCATCCGCGACTGGCTGGCAGACCACCCGCGCATCCACCAGGTCTTCATTCCCGTCGGCGCCTGGTGGCTCAACCTCATCGAGGGCTGGTGGCGGCTCTTCCGGCGAGCGGCTTACGCGGGCCAGTGCTTTGCCGATCGTGCCGAGATCGCCTGCGCCACGCGCCTCGCCACGGCCCAACTCAATCGGCGCGCCCATCCCTGGGTCTGGGGCCGTCCCGCACCGCCACGCCGCTGGTTGCGTCGTCACTTTGTGTACTGCCTATGAGGAACAACGCACTAGGACTCCGAGTCGCCTCGTGCTTTGCTTCCCTTCCCTGAGCCATCTGCACCCTCAGTTGTCGCTGTGCTGGGCGCATGGCGCCTACCCAGACGACCACCGACCCCAGGAGCCCACTTACCAACATCCCTACCCCGGCGACCCAGGTAATATGCCAGAAGTCGGCGACCACCCCCACGAAGGAGCTCGATTGCGCGATCACCTGCGCACTGGCGACGAGCGCCGCGGCCGCTCTCCGGCGTCGGAAGCCTTGCTGTCGATCGACGACGATTAAGGGCCGCCAGCAGCGAGATGGCCACCACCGAGAAGGCGATGACGCAGACCCTGGCGGCCAGGTCGAGCGACTGTGCCGCCAGGAACGGCTGGACCATATACACCCCCGACGACAATAAAGTCACCATAGATCAGGTGTCGGAGCCGGATCTGTTCATCTGCCTGTTCTGCATCCGCATGCACGGCGACCACCTCCTCAGAACGTGTTCACCACGCCATCGTGAATCCTTCTCCACTCGGCGGCTTTCGGCGCCAGCTGAGCTGTCCGACCCGCGAGATCCAGTCCGACGACGGCGCCGCGCTCGTCGCGGGTGAAGTAGCCGCGCTGCCCCATGTACGCGCCGCTGGTGACGATATACTCGTCTTTGCTGCCAGGCAGCAGGCCAAACTCGAACGGCGGGGGTCCGGGGGCAATGCTTTGTCCGACACCGCACGCAGGGCCGGTTTGATCCGAACTTCTAGCGTCAGCCTCTCTCCCTCGGTGCGAATCGTGAAGGTCATGGCATCGCTCTCGTACGTCCCGACGAGCTCCCTGGCCCGCGCCTCGTTGTAAGGAAGGGGCTCTCTGTCTCGGTCGGCCACCCGTAGGTAGGTCTCGAGCGCCCACAGGACAACCGCCTGATTGAAGGGGATGCCGTTCGGATCGGCGTTGGCCAGTGAGACCACGGCAAAGTGGCGTTCGGGCACGAGGAGCAGCTGAGCGAACTGGCCGTTTGCCGATCCGTCGTGCCCGACGGTGCGCACTCCGTCCACCTCGCGCAGGAACCAGCCGATGCCGATGGCGTCAGCCAGGCTGCTGCTCTGTAACGCCACCGTGGGCTTCTGCATCCGACGCAGGAGTGCCGCGGGCAGGACGGGAACACCGCTGCCCGCGCGGCCATCACCGAGGTGGAACCGGGCCCAGCGCAGATGCTCCGCTACCGAGGACACGAGACCCCCGCCGGGGTTATCGCCGCGCGCATACCGCCACATCCGCGCGATGGACAGCGTGCCGTCCTCTCCGCGGTTGTGGCCTACGACAAACCGCCGGGTCATGACCTCATCGCGGAAGAAGAAGCTGTTCGTCAGGCCGAGCGGCCCGAGGATAAGCGAGGCGACGGCTTGCTCGTACGTGAGCCCCATGACCTTTTCGATGATGCGCCCGGCCAGATCGTAGCCCGCCTGGCTGTAGGAGGCGCGGGTGCCGGGTGGTGCGACCAGCTTCAGCTCGGCCAGGTGCGCCACCAGGCGTGCTAGCGCGTCATCGCCCTCGCCAGAGTCATAGATGAGCCGCCAGTCCAGACCCGCGCTGTGGTTGAGCAGATTCAACACGGTGATCTCTGCTGCGGCGCGCTCGTCCGCGAGCAAGAGTTCGGGCACATACCGGAGCACCGGCGCCTCCAGCGCGACGCGCTCCTCCGCGACCAGGCGCATCAGCGTGGTGGTGGTATAGGTCTTGGTGATGGAGGCCAGAAGGTACAGCGTATCCTGATTGACGGGCAGTGGGTTCTCGATGCTGGTGACGCGTGGCAGGCATAGGTCTCCCGACCGTCCGCCCACACGCCGACAGCCACGCCAGGAATGCCGAATTTGGTCGCGGTGGCCGCGACGAACTCGAACAGCGCGTCATGTGCCATGTGATTCCCCTTCCGTTTCACTGCTGTTCAATGGCGCACTTGATGCGCCCATGGGCAGCAGCCCCACAGTTCATCCTCCGTCTCGACAACTGACCCGGGTTCGCTCACACCTCAAAGACCTCATGCGCACGCGAAGAACGCAACTAGCGCCGCAGCGATCACCTTCGGTGAGAGTTGCTTCGTGTGGCCCAGCCCCTTTTGCGTGAGCAAGCGCACATGAGGCACTGCCTCGGCGAGCGCCTGCGCCTCGTGTCACAGGAACGCCGGGCTCTCACTCCCCACCATGACGAGCGTCGGCATCGTGGCCGCCCTCCAGTCCTCGTCAGACAATGGCTTGCCTATGCCGTACACCTCCAAGAGGTGCGCGTCGTACAGCAGCGTATCGGCGACGGCCTCCAGCTTGGGCCAGGCGCCCGGCATGAGGTGGATGAGCGGGATAATGAACCCAGGAGCGCCCATCCCTTTGGTCATAAAGTACGTGACCGCGTCACTTCGCCGGTTCGCCGCGATCAGGGTGGTGAGGTGTTCAACAAAGTCCTGCGGCGGTTGCCGATCCTGCGCATCAACGAACAATGGCGGCTCTTGCAACGCCAGCTTGTTGATGCCGAGCCACCGGCCGCCTCGACGAGCGCCTGCGGGTCTTCGATCTCGCGCTCGACCGCATGGGGCGCCGTGTCGCCGCTGTCGCCCCGATCATAGTTGAACACGGTAAAGTGCTGTGCCAACAGATCAGCCAGTTGCACCACAGCGGGATACGTGCGGTAGCTGAACACTCCAGCCACCAGGGTGACTGCCGGTCCCTGGCCAACCTTGTCATACGCAATCGTCGACCCGTCGCGCGAGACGACAGTCTGTGTGCCAACGAGGGTTTTCATGCTGAGCTCCCTTTTATCATGGGATCACCCCCTCACCGACGAGTACGGTGGGCCGATCAGCATGGCTCGCGCCTTCCGGCTCCTGAGCCACCCTGCCTGCCCCCTTCACACTGGGGCAGACGAGCGCTCGATCAACAGCTTCACAGCCATCGCCGAGACCCAGAGCAGTAGGTTCAGCATCGCGAACACGAAGGCAATGTTCATCCAGAGATGCCCCGTCGAGAGCACCGCCAGGGTGACGAAGCTGAGCACGCCCGACGCCACCGAGTAGATGGCCCAGCCACGCTGGCGCAGGGCCGCAAAGCGACGGGCAAGCACGAAGCACGCCGCAATCAGGGTGAGGAAGGCGACAGTGCTCACGATGAGATGCCCCATCCCCTGGCTGCTGAGCGTCATCATCGCATCCTGCGGCGTGCCAGGCGGGAAGCTCAGCCCCGGATCCGCGTGGAAGAACGCGGCGCCCACCAGCCCCAGTCCCGCGATGGCGACCAGGCTCGGCCCCCACGTCCCGCCGCGGCTGCCACGCAAGATTTGCCGCATCCCGACTGCCCCGAGGATGAACAAGACGCCGGTGACGAAGAAGCTGCTGATCTGAATCCATCCCAGATTCCCATTTTCGAGGACACTCAGCGCATGCCGCCTAAGATCAAATCCAGGGCGGGTGAAGGCCTGCGCCAGCCCGACGACGGTGAAGAGGGGGCCAGCGATCACGCCACAAGCCAGTAGCATGCTGGTCCGATTCGTGGCTTTCTCAACGGACGTGCGCTCCGATACCAGTGCGTGGTCCATGATAGGCTCCTTGTGCTGTCACAGTTCTTGTGAGGGCACGGTTCTGGTACCACGCCCCCGTCTGCGCGGGCCCTGTGCGGGCCGCTGTAATGTGGCCAGACTGCTCGCCACGATGTACCGTTCCGGCTGCGTACGTGTCAGGCTCGTTCGTAGGTGAGCACGAGGACGCCGCTTGCCAGAGCTTTGGAATCCGCGAGCATCAGGTTCAGCGGACGAGCGAGGTCCGCGAAGAGCGGCTTGCCACTGCCCAGCACAACCGGATGCACTGTGAGGCGGTACACGTCAATCAGCCCCTCGCGTGAGAGGGATTGCGCGAACCGCGCGCCGCCCGCCACGCCGATGTCTTTGCCCGGCTGCTGCTTGAGCTGCGCGATCTCGTCGGCAGGTGACCCGCTTGCCAGCCGCGCATTCGCCCATTCCACTTGCTCGAGTGTGTGCGAGAAGACCACCTTGTTCAGGCGGTTCATCAGATCCGCCAACGGGTTCTGCTGGTGCGGCCAGACGGCCGCCTGCTCCGTGTAATTGACGCGGCCCAGTAGGATAGTATCCAGCTGGCTGATGGCGTCCATTGCCGCCGCATTCAGCTCGGGATCGAAATGGGCAAAGGCCCAGTCCAGCTTACCCTCCGGCGTCGCCACGTAGCCGTCCAGCGACGTCTGCATCCCCAGTACGACGTTTCTCATCTGCTTCGTTCCCTTTTCATATTGTGTTCGAGTGTCACGCGCTTCGGCCGCGTAATGGGCCTACTCTGATCGCCTGCTCTTACTGCTGATCTGCTGTGCGATGCGCGTCCTCCTCTCTGGTCTCGTCAGCACCTGGCGCCTCACCGGTCTCCAGCGAAAGGAGGGCGAGCCCCAGACGGACGATCTGCAACACGACTCCCTGCAGCGCGGCCTGGTCGGGCAGCGACCCCTCAAGCAGAGTGGTCCCGGCTGCCTCGCGCGTGATGTGCAGGCCCGCAAAGCGCTGCTGCCATGAAGGATCGAGCTGACTCCGCACCCGAATGCGGCAGTCCATTGTGGTCCTCCCTCACTATCCTGGGCGTCGCCGTTCGGCGTCGTCGTGGTGTGTGCGAGCCTGGGGAGAGTATAGCCAGGAGAGCCCCTTACGCGCAGTCGTCGAAAGTCGACGAAAAGGAGGAGATCGGCGCGTGTGTAAGCGGGGTGTTGGGATGTAGGCGCTTAGACCAGCGAGCGGGTTCGTGCCTGGGCGATCGCCTGGGCGCGGCTGGTGACGCCGAGCTTGCTCAGCAGGTTGCTGACATGTTTCTTGACCGTCGAGAGTTCGATCATCAGCGTCCGGGCGATCTCCTGATTGGATGCCCCTTCGGCGAGCAGGCGCAAGACCTCCTGCTCGCGCCGGGTGAGGGAGGCGCCGACCAGGGGTGAGCGAGAGGAAGTGTGCGGTGCCGGAGTAAGCACCGGGCTGACCAATGTGGCCTCAAGCGGGCGGCCTGCGCCGTGGCGCTCCTGCTCAAAGGCGCTCAGGACCTCGGCGACATGGGCCTTGATGGATGGACCTCCAGTATGGTCCTCACGGGGAAGCGCGCTCCACGCCAGCAGCGCCTGGCGCATCGGCTCGCCCTCATCCAGATAGAGGCGCAGGTAGCCCTCGGGTGCGGTCAACGCGAACAGCCGCGCGGCGACGTGGTAGGCTTGGTCGCCTTGACCTAAATGGTGCAGCGCGACCAGCAGTTGCGCCAGGTACAGGAGGGTGAGCCCCGTATTGCCCGCGTGATCCAGGTGCCCGCGCCAGCGTTGGAGCAGTTCCAGCGCCTCTCGCCAGCGGCGTTGCGCAAAGTACGTCCGCGTCACCATGCGGCATTCGAAATACCGACTGCTTTCCCACGCCCCATCCGGAAAGCTGATCCCGGCGGCCCAGCTAGCGGCCTCCGCCACCTGTCCCTGCGCCAGGCGCCACAGCGCCCATTGCGCGGGCAGGATGCCGGGATAGGTCCCGAAGCCCTCGCGCTGCACCAGGTGTTCCAGCGCGCGGAGCGCCTCTTCCGCCGCCGATCGGTCTCCTCGGGCCAGCTCGACCCGTAGCAGGGCGAAATAGCTGCCCCCCAGCACATCCAGCTGCTGCCGGATGGCGTCGTCGTGCAGGACGGCATGCAGCCGGCTCCGGGCCTCCTCCAACCGGTTCCACTGGTACAGCACCTCGACCTGCACCATCGTGAAGTCTCCCTGGAGCACGGCATAGCCCGCGAGCTGCTCGATTAGGTGGAGCGCCGCCGTGCTCTCCGCGTAGGCCAGGCGCAGCTGGCCCGCGTCCACGGCCGCCATGGCCAGATACTGCCTGATCTTGACGGCTGCAAACGGACTGCCCGACCGGATCACCTGCCGCTTGGCGTCCAGCAGTCGTGACAGCAGCAGCGCGCTCTCCCGCCGGACGGTATAGTGCAGCAGGAACGCATAGGACAGCGGCATCAGCTGCCAGACCGCGTCATTGTCGTCGTCCAGCGCGTTCTGAATCAATTGGATCTCCGGCTGCAGGTGGCTCAACTGCTCGTGCTCGCCGCGTGCGGCCGCTTCCAGGAACACCAGCGCCATGCGGAGCGCGCGCGCACGCCACTGCAATCGGGCGTCCTCGGCAGGACCGGCCGTGGCGAGTGACGCCGCGTGCCACTCACCGGAGTCGTCGCTCTCGGCCGGCAGGGCCTCCGCCCCGACGGCGGTTTCGACCTGTGCCATGAGCTGCCGCACCGCGGCGTGCGTCCGGGCACGCTGCTCGCCCGTGGCATAGGTCACGGTGTTGAGCAGGTACAGTGCGACCGTCAGGACCAGCGGCGCGTGCGCCCGCGCGACCGGCTGCGGCAGCGCCAGCACCCAGTGCGCTACCATCTCCGCCTGACCATGCAGCCAGAACTGCTCTGCCGTCTGCTCTATCAGGCGTGCGGCAGTGGAGCAGTCGCCGGCCGCCAGTCGATGCGCGATCGCCTCGGACCATCCCGCGCGTGCCTCATAATAGCTGGCGGCGCGACGGTGCAACTCCGGCACCTGGTCTGGCTGCGTGGTTTCAAGCGCCGCCAGTACGGCCTCGCGAAACAGATCATGCATGCGATACCAGTGCCGCTCCTCGTCCAGGGGCACCAGGAAGAGGTTGCCGCGCTCAAGCCCCTCCAGCATCTGCTGGCAGGTCCGTCGGTCGGGCGCCGCTGTCACGATCTGGCACACCTCGGCATCCAGGCGCGTGAGAATGGCCGTCTGGAGCAAGAAGTCACGCATGTGCGTGGGGAGGTGCGCCAGGATATCTCCTTGCACGTAGTCCAGCAGATAGCGCTGGCCACCCGTAAACGCCCGCAGAAACGCCGCGCGATCCGTGCGCTCTGAGCGCTTCTGCAGGGCGAGCGCGGCAAGCTGCAGGCCTGCGATCCAGCCCTCGGTCCGCCGGGCGAGCTGCCGTACGTCGTCGTCCGCAAGCGCTGGGGAGAGGAGGTGGTCGAGAAAGAGCTGCGCTTCCTCCTCGCGAAAGCGTAGCTCGTCCAGGCGGATCTCGGTCAACTGTCCCCGGGCCCGCAGCCGTGGGAGCGGCAAATCCGGGTCCACTCGGCTGGAGAGGATCACACGCAGGTGGGCGGGCGGATGCTCCAGCACGAACCGCAACGACTCGTGAATCACCGGGTCGCTGATCAGTTGGTAATCGTCGATGATGAGCACGACCGGCGCGGTGATGGCTGGATGCGCCTCCTGGCTTTCCAGGTCGTAGAGCAGAGCGGTCAGCATCGTGGACAGCGGAGGGGGCTCGGGGCACTGCAAGAGCGCCAGCGCGGACGTTCCGAGGCTCGGCGCATAGCGCCCACAGGTGCGCAACGCCGCGATGAGCGCAACCCAGAAGCGGGTTGGGGTATCGTCCAACTCGTCGAGCGACACCCACGCCACGGGCGCCGTTTGCCGGCTCGCCCAGGTCGCGAGCAAGGTGGTCTTGCCCCACCCCGCCGAGGCCGAAAGTAGGGTCAGCGGGGTGGAGAGCGCCCCATCGAGCGCCGTCAGCAGGCGCTCGCGCTCGACCAGCGCACCTGGTAGACGCGGCGTAGTGAGCTTGGTGGCAAGCACCAGGGGCTGCTGGACCTCATGTCGAGCAGTTGAAGCAGACGGAGTGGGATCCGACGTGGGAGACGCAGCGGCGCTCGCCAGAGCCTGAGCGGTCGCTTCCAACCGGGCCAGCGTCACCTGGGCTGTCTGTCCGAGATAACGCTTGCGGATGCCGTGGCGATCGGTGTGATAGGCATACCAATAGCGTCCTCCACGTGGCCGCCGCTCCAGGTAGACATTGAGGGCGCCCAAGCGACCGTGGAAGGCGAAGGAGGTCGCCTCGCCGAGCCAGGTCAGCCAGGCGGCCGCGTCTCCTGCATCAAACTGGCGCACCACCTGCCCCCGCGTGGACCATTTATACAGCCCCTGCTCGGCGGACCAGCTGACGGCGTGCTGCGGTGCCCTGGCCATCGCGTCCTTCCCGTCTCGGCATTGTTCCCAACCGCCAACATTCATCCCAACACGAGGGAGTATACCATAGTGCAGCGCAGTGCACGTGCGGGCGGTTGGTAGCTGCTATCGCCGTGCCGCCGTCATCAGGTCCGGCATGCGCGCTGCCTGCTACCAGGTAGGCGTGCATCTGAGCGGCATTACCAGCTTCGCGCATCTCTGCGGGCCAGTCCGCCTTATGTTGTCGCCGCTGATCGTGCTGGTCGCCTGGGCGCGCTGGCAGGCGCACACGCACACACTGCGACTCAGGCTGCGGAGGTGTGGCGGTCACCGCTGGCCGACTTCACACCCGCTCGTCGTTCAGCCGATCGCTCAGTGCGCCGCTACCGATGGGTGCGTCAAGGAATTCCGTGATGATCGGCAGGAGCAGTTCGGTGCGGGTCATAATCCCATGATACGGCGGCGCCCAGCCAACATGCGTGGTGGCCGGAAGCACGGCGAGCCGAGGCAGGCAGGCCACTCATGTCGCCATCCGCCTTGCCGCCGCCGAGCAAGACCAAAGAACTCTACCACATGCGCGAGGCGCATGCTGTCCGCATCCCCGACCAGGATCAGGGTGGGCGTTTTGAGCGCCGCCACGCCCTCTGCCCAGTCATAGTCGGAAGGCACCAGTTCTCTCATCTTGGCAACCACTGTCGGCCAGGCTTCAGGTCTGGGCGAGGTCTTGAGGTAGGCTTCGTGGATCGGGGTCTGCGCAAACGCTTCGACGCTTATCGCGGCCATTCGCGCGAGGATTTTCGGGATACCATCCATCCCTTTTGAAGGGAGTCGAGGCCAGCACCAGCTTGCGCACCACTTCCGGGTGCCGGATGGCGGTTTGCAGTCCGACGCCGCCGCCCAGGGAATAGCCGAAGATGTCGGCATGTTCGAGTTCGAGATGCCTGATCAGGGCGGCGATGTCGTCCGCCATTAACTCGTAGCGCAGCGGGCGATCAATGTCGGCAGTGTGTCCGTGTCCTTGCAGCTCGACGCCGATGACGCGCCGCGTCGCGGCAAGCTGCGGCACAATCTCTCCCATCGCCTCAATGGTCATGAAGCCGCCGGGAAGCAGTACCAGCGGTTCCCCGCTCCCGTGTATCTCGTAGTACAGGTCCAGGTCGTTGACCTTAGCGTAATCGCCCTGCAAATTTGTATCCATCAGGCACCGTCCTTTTACATCTCAGCGGGACGCGTCGCGGTAGAACAGGTGGGTCACCCGCGTGCCCGCGGTGACCGAGGGATTCTCCAGCATCACCGGCGTGTCACGCAGGTTGGCAAAGAACGGGATGCCCTGACCGAGCAGCACCGGCACCAGGTCAACCGAGATCGCGTCCAGCAGCCCAGCGTCGAGACATTGCTGCGTGATGGTTGGCGTCGCAACGGCAACGACCATGTCGCCCGCAAGTCGCTTCGCCTGTGCGTCGGCGCTCTCGATGCCATCGGTGATGAAGGTGAAGGGCGCGTCGTCGCGCGGCCAATCCTCGAGTATCGCGTGCGTGACCACGACGACCGGTTACCCAACTGGATGCCGGCCGCCCCAACGCTATGCAGTGCGTCGCGCAACTGTTCCGCGCTGGCCTCGTCTGTCTTGAAGCTCCGCTGCTCGCTGGCGGTGGGCGTGGTCACCGGTCCAACGCGATACCACTCAAAGAGGCGCCCGACCTCATCATGTGGATCGGCGATGAACCCATCCAGAGACATGGACATGTTTGCAACGACGACTGCCATTTCGCGCTCTCCTCCCTTGATGTCTCCGCGCGGTTCTCGCGTGCGTGCGCTCGCCATGCTCCGCTACGCCGGGCGAGCTATGACTCCACCGGCCGATAGGTCGCGATCACTCAGCAGCGTGTGCGGCTCAGGCATACTTTGTTCCTGTTCGAGCCGAGGAGGAACTGTCTCAGCACCGGAACGAGCGCCTCAGCGGCCGGACCGTGGTCCTGACCCTCCAATGTGCGCCGCCGCGCATTCGGGAAGAACCGTTGCGATCTCATTGGCTCCGTGGCGCATGAACCTGTGGAAGTCCTCGCGCCCCATCATCGTCGTGCCATCCATCACCAGCGTAGGCACCGTGACCGACGCCCACTGCTTGAGCGGCGATGGATCACCGCGCTGAGTACCATCCATGATAGCGGCATCGTACGGCAGCGTGGGCGCCAACGCCTCTAACACGGCCCACATGGGTGACGCACGCATCTGGGCAATCGCCTCGGGTGGAATGCCCAGATTGGTCTGCCAGTATTCGACCGCGTCGCCGCGTCAGCCAGCGGCCACCAGGTCGTGCAAGTGAGCCGCGAACCCCTCCGGCATGGGAGGGCGGCTGGCGTCGATGATGAACGGTGGCTCATAGAGCGCCAGCTTCGTAATTTTGGCAGGGAGCGAGCGCGCAGCGTCAAGAGCCAGCACCGCACCAGATGAGTGCCCGAAAACATACACCGAGCCTCCGGCTGCATCAAGCACAGCGTCGAGGTCCTCGATCTCGCGCTCGATGGCGTACGGAGCTCTGTCGCCGCTGTCACCGCGGCCACGTCGGTCATAGGCGAACACAGTGAAGGAGGGCGCCAGGGCCGCGACCAGCGCCACCTCGTCCGCCCGCGTGCCGAACGCCGGAGAGACGAGGATGCAGTGCTGGTCCATCTCCAGGCCGGTCGTAGGCGATGGTGGTGCCGTCTTTGGATATGACTGTCTGCATGGATGTTCTCCTTGACGTTGAGCTCCTCGCATCCGTGGTCCTCAATACTTCGACTTCTTTCCGTGCATCGCCGACATAGCCGCGGATGCGTTCAGTAGAGCTGATCCACATGCGCTCGGGGATGGATTGATACACCCGACGAGGCGGCGGCGATGTCTCCATCACCTCGTGTACATGTGGAGGACTTTCTGAGCCTCTCAGCTTCAGCGCTTGGAGTGCCTGGGCAATCTCGTATTCATCGGTCAATTCAGACGCCGTTGCCTCGATGTATACTCTGGCGCCGGGCGGGTCCTTCGAGTCATAGACCACAATGGTGACCCGATGGTTGGCTCGGATAAATTGGGAGCATTGCGCCTCTCGTGCCGAGACTCAGAAGACGCGATATGCCTCGTCAAAGACGGCAAAGACGGGGCATTCTAGGGCATGCCATCCAGGCTGACAGTCGCGAGCGTGACATTGGGCGCCTGCGCCAGAATCGCGTCCGCGCTCTCATCGAGTGTGCTCATTTGGCCCTCGTGTACGTCACGTCGAGGTCCTGTTCCCAGCGTGCGCCGTCGCGCGACAGCCCACCGTGCACGCTGATGGCAGTGCGATCCTCGCTGAATTTGCCCGTCATCCGCTGTGAGAAGGCCGGCGACTCGCGCCACATCGTCCACACACCACCATCAAGTCGCATCCGATAGATGCGCGCCACCCGCCGCTCGTCGGCATAGAGCATGGAATCCGCGCGCCGCTGCATCCGCGTCGTCATGGCCGATGACGCTGTACGCGCTCGGAGGGCCGGGGCGTTCCCACTCAAACTGCCAGACCAGCAGAGCGCCGTCTCTCAACCATCGGAACTTGGAGCACCCATGCGCCGCGGAGAGGAATGCCGGATGTGTTCCCACCATCGCCCAGGCGTCAACCAAGATCTCGAGCTGGTTCAGCAAGCTGGTCGGTTGTGGCGGTTGGGTGGGCTGCTGAAACATGGACATGCACTATCACCTTTCGTGGTCACGCACGCGAGTTGACACTATGTTCATACTTACTCCAAGTGCCAGTCAGTTGGAGGTGCGCGCTCTCGACGGCGGGAAGGAGCGGCTTGACCATGCCGACAACCCTACTCGCTCAGTAGGGTGAAGGCTTTAGCTCATACGTGTCACTGCCGCCTGCACATTTTGTGCCAAATGTACCGGCTCGCGGAGAGGTGACGAGCCTGCCAGCCACTAAAGGCTGTATACAAAGGGTTCCTTTCCTGGTTCACGCCACGTGGCGATAATGGAAGGCTGGTTGGATCTGCTCATGGGCCAACCGTTTAAGCATCAGCCGCAGCATGCTCAGGTAAACCCACGTCTCGCTGGTGGCGCACAAGCGCTCATAATCCTTCGGATAGAATCGTCACTCCGGATGAGGTGGAAACCACACGTGGTATGAGATACAGTGGTATCGGGAGAAGCCCAAGGGGGTCGCGCCCCGTTGACCTGGATGCCGCACAACTCTAGTAATCCTTTGGGCCATGAGCCTTGTGAGCAAGCTGAGGGGCGTGTTCACACACCTGATACAGGCTTGAAGGGCAACTTCTCATCCGAAGTTGGCTGAGGCACGCCCACGGCATCCTGCTTCTCCCCCGTTGTACGCCCGAAGATCCTTGGCGCGTTTGTTCAACACTTTCATTACCTTACCTTCAACACCTTCATCATGCCGCTGCCCTACCCGCGCGTCTTGCTCCGGTCCAGGGTTCGCGGAGCGCGAGCGGAGCGAACTTGCGCAGCCCTTGAGCGGAGCAAGACGCGCGGGTACGCTCGGTCGGCGATGAAGGCGATTGAGAGAGGTCTGGGAGCTCGCAGAGAGAGGACATACCACAGCAGGGAGGCGGACCATGGCCGGGAGATCCAAGACAGCTGCGTGCCTGCAGCCGGCGCCGCTGTTTGCCCAGGAGACCCTCTATGTTGGCATCGATGTCGGCAAGCTCCAGCATGTCGCGGGCTTTCTCTCGCGTTCCCTCTTGGCGCGCTACCAGCGCTTCGAGAGTTGCCCCGCCCTGACATTCGCGCAGTCCCGGGAGGGCTTTCGTGCGCTCATTGATCGGATCCAGGAGTATGTCCCGCTGACGCAGGTCTATGTCCTCTCTATGTCCTCTCTATGTCCTCCTCGAGGTGACCGGCCACTATCACAAGGCGCTGGTGCAATACCTCCACGAGCTCGAGATTCCGCTCTATCTCATGCATGTGCAGAAGCGCCAGGCGGGCCTGCTCAAGTCGGATAAGCGCGACGCGCTCGGATTAGCCAATCACCTCTACAACACGTTGGAGAAAGGCGTCCAGACCGCCGACCCGCTCCAGGCGGCGCGCCGCCTGGCCCCACCCGCTGCCGCCGCCGCCCAACTCGCTGGAATGATCCACCACCGGGACGAGTTGATTCGGGAGCGCACCCAGCGCAAGAACAAGCTCACGGCCATCTGCGACGAGCTGTTTCCCGAGTTGACCCGGATCTCCAAAGATCCCAACTCGGCTGCCGCATTAGCGTTACGCATGGCGTTTCCCACACCTGCCATCCTTGCCACTGCGAGTCTAAGCGCCTTGCTGGCGACGCGCCGCGGCACGTATCCCTCCACCGCCAAGCTGGTCGAGTTGCAGCGGCTTGCAACGCAGACCATTGGCACGCATGACGCTGCGCGTGAGCGTGGGTTAACCTTTGAGCAGAACCAACTCATCGTCGAACTCGCGCTCCTGGAGCACCATATCGCCGCCCTGGAGGGTGAGATGACACAGGTGGTCGCCGCAGCGCGGGAAGGGCGCATCCTGACCTCGATTCCCGGTATTGGGCCGATAGCCGCAGCAACGATCCTCGCGGCCATTGGCAACATCGCCAATTTCGACCGCCCAGCCCAACTCAAGGCGTATTGCGGCTGGGCGCCGACCCTCGCGCAGTCTGGCAAGACGCTCGACCACGCCACACTGACGCCGCGTGGGGTGCGTCTGCTCAAGCAAACCCTCTATCTGGTGGTCTGGCAGGCGGTGCGCAAACCAGACAACGAGTTTGCCCATCTCTACGAACGCCTCGTGCCGCGCAAGTGCGCGTTTGACGAAACGCAAGCGTGCCTACATTGGCAAGAACAAAGTGGTGGGGCGTGTGGCTGGCCAAGTGATTACCGTGCTCTTTACCCTGCTCAAGCGTGACCAGGACGTCGTTGCCCATGGGGCAGCGGTGTTACCGGAACCAACGCTCTACGACCCAGCGCTGCATCGGCGCCACTGCGCGGGGCAGTACCAGCCGCCAGCCGCAGCATCGCTGGGAAACGTCGTCCATCTTCCTGCGCGGTAGCTCAGCCGTCTCCACGAGCTTTCCATACGGGCTTGCTCATCCGGCGGTTGCGCCCGATCCAGGAAAAGGTGCGCTCGATGGTCTAATCACAAATGACATATTTTGTTTTGTGCGCTTCGCGAGCCTCCCGTTAAGTTGGTGGCGGCGTCCACTCCAGATGCGTACACTCTCCCTCGAAAGTCGTCGGCGCCATCCACGCAGGAGGGACCGATGAAACATGCCTGGAGCATCCATCGCCGCTTCGTAGCAAAGACCAACAGCCAGACCCGCTGGGATCAGGTGTATCAGCGCCTCCTGCGCTGGACGACCCAACGAGCGGGAGAAGTGACACCTGCCGCTCCCCACAGGAGGTCGCTGATGCGGATCGCGTTGTACGCCCGGGTCTGGACCACCGGCAAGCCCAAGCCCAAACGATCGACCAACAACTCACCCGCCTGCGCAGCTCCATTGAGGAGCGCGGGGACGCGCGTGGATGAGTGCGCGTGTTTCGCGATGCAGGCTACAGGGGGGCGCAACTTGAATCGTCCTGGACTTGACCAACTGCGTGACCGAGCCGAGTCTCGCGGAGTTCGACCGGGTTGTGGTGACCGCCCCGGATCGGTTGGCCCGCAAATATGTGCACCAAGTGCTCCTCATTGAGGAACTTGAGCAGCACGGCTGTGCAGTCGAGTTCTTGGAGCGCCCCATGAGCCAGGATCCCCACGACCAGCTGCTGCTGCAGATCCGGGGAGCTGTCGCCGAATGAGTCACGACATTTGAGCGTACGCTGCTCTGCGAGCGGATGCGCCGTGGGCGCCTCGCGAAAGTGCGTGCGGGACAACTGCTGCCCTGGAGTCGGCCACTCTTTGGCTACCGGCTCGATCTTGACCACCCATGCGATCCCGCGGGCGTGCAGCCTGAACCCAGTGCGGCAGCGGTCGTGCAGCAGATGTTCGCGTGGTATCTCGAGCCGGGAGTGACCATCCACGCGGTCGCCCTCCGGTTGAGCGACGCGCAAATTGCGACTGCCACCGGCAAGCCGCGCTGGAACGTGGCGAGCGTGCGCGGGATGCTACAAAACCCAGCCTATACCGGCACAGCCTACGTCAACCGTGCGCGCGTCGTTCCCGCGAAACAGCGCAAATCGGCCCTCCTGCCGATAGGTCCAGGCCAGAGTTCAGAGTTACCGGTGGCGTCCGCGCGAGGAGTGGATCCCCGTGCCGGTGCCTGCCTTGGTCTCCCAGGAGGTCTTCGACCGTGTGCAGGAGAAACGTGCTCAGAACCAGCAGTGGGCCAGACGGCACAACACTCAGTACCAGTATCTGCTGCGGGCTTTCGTCAGTTGCGGCGTCTCGCCGGCTGGGCACGACGGCGCGGACAGGCCCGACAGGGTTGTCCTATTATGTGTGCCAGGGCGCAGCAACGCGCTACGCGCTATCCAAGACCAGCGCTGCACCGCCCGCTATATCCCCGCGCACACCCTCGACGAGCTCGTCTGGCAGGATCTCTGCGCGGTCCTCACCGAGCGGGAGCACCTAGAAGCTGCCCTTCAGCGTGCTCATGGGGGGCAGTGGCTTCTCCAAGAACTTCAGGCGCGCCAGGCGACCGTGCAGCATGCCTTGGCATACCTCGACACCTCCCAAGCGCGCTTACTTGACGCCTATCTGGCGGGAGTGCTCGATCTCGTGACCTTCCAGCGTAAGCGCGACGAGCTCCAGCGTCGTCAGGAGAGTCTCACCATACAACGGCGCCAACTCGACGCCTCAGCACGCCAGCAGATCGCACTCAGCTCAATCGCTGCATCGCTGGACGCCTTCTGCACGCAAGTACGCACTGGACTCACTCAGGCCACCTTCGAGCAGCGGCGGGCGTTGGTTGAATTACTCATTGATCGTGTCATTGTCACCAATGGCGCGGTCGAGATTCGCTATGTCTTCCCAACCGCCCGTGACGGCCCCTTCGTTCGCTTTTGTCATTTGCGATTGGACTATCTCGACCACCCAGCGCCGCGGCAGCAGGTGGAAACGCAGGGAGTCGGATCGGCGGCGTTTGGTCGGCCCGCAGCCACTGGCCGCGGGCTCCCGGCCGGACCACATTCGTCACGCGCCAGCCGAAGGTCTCCCAGACCCAGGTTTGCAGCGCCCCCACGTAGGCGCTGTCCGCCCAGATCCGTTCCAGGCGCGGCAGCGCAGGCTGGAGCTGCTGGAGCAGCCAGGGAGCACTGGCGCGGTCCTGAATATTGGCGGGGTGGACCACCACGCCGAGCACCAACCCAAGCGTATCGACCAGCAGATGCCGTTTGCGGCCCGAGAGCTTCTTGGCCCCATCGTAACCATGGGGACCGCCACGTTCGGTCGTCTTGACCGATTGGCTATCCAGAATGGCCGCGCTCGGGGTCGGCTGCCGTCCGCTCTGCTGGCGCACCCGTTCCCGAAAGGTCGTGTGGAGCTGCTCCCACGCCCCGCTCAGACGCCACCGACGGAAATAGGCATAGATGGTGGACCACGGGCCGTACTCGCGCAGGAGCATGCGCCACTGAGTCATGGGCAGCCACTGCGGAGCACATGGAAAATCCCATTGAGCACCCTCCGCAGGTTCACCGAGCGCGGACGTCCACCCGGCTTGGCCGGAGGCAGCAACGGCTCGAGGATGGCCCATTCACGGTCGCTGAGGTCCGAAGGGTAGGAGATGGAGGCACTCTCGGGCATGGCACACCTCCTTGCGCTCGTCCGCTCACTGATGCCCCTACCCTACCGCACTTTTGGGGATATGACGAGGGCTGCCTCCGGTCTTGGCGACTTTGTATACAGCCTTCTCGACTTTGTACATTTTTAGGAGGAAAAACGCGGCACGCCGCATGCAACGCCCACCAGCGACACGGCCTCGCGGTGCAAAGAGGGTCGCCTCATGGATACAATGGACACAATGGACACAATGGATACAATGGACACAATGGACACAATGGACACAATGGACACAATGGACACTCAGTTGACCGAACTCATCGGGCGCAACTGGCTGGTTAATGAACTGCTGCGTGCCGGGCTAGAAGTCGCCACCCCGCTGCGCGACCGAGGTATTGACCTCATCGCTTACTTCGACCTGGAGGTAAGGCCACAGGTGGCGGGGGTGCATGTCCCCCTTGCCCGCTTCGCGGCTCGTCCTATCCAGATGAAGTCCGTAACTGGCAAGCGTTTTACGGTAGATGCAAAGTATGCCAAGTTCCCCGACTTGCTGGTCGTCCACATCTGGCATATCGAGGACCCAGCCCGCACCGTCGCCTATGGGCTGACCTACCCAGAGATGTACGCGCTCGCCAAGGCGAGAGGTTGGACAGCGACTCCAACATGGAAGCAGCATGGTCTGTATACCGTGCCTTCATCCAGCAAGCAACTCACCACCCTCTTGCAGCCCTATGTCCTGACCGCAGAGCGGTGGCGGCTGCTCGTGCGGCAAGCTCCCCAGACCACCATCAGCGAGTAGCGGGCCGTACAGGCTAGCGAGCATCTCATACTGACGATACACAATGTTGTGGAGCCAGATGGCTGCATCCCACCACACACTTCACCGGCTCGCGTGTCTCAACTCATCCATAGATGGCAGTACCCATGCCGGCCCTCCTCTCCGTTCGCTCGTCGCTGCCAGCAGTATACATGAGCACCCACCGCGTGGTTCGGACAGTGCCGCATGAGCTTCAGCCAACAGTGTTGCACTGAGCGGGCACTATGGCGTAGTGACGACTCGCCGACGAGCTCGGTCTGGCACCGCCTTTCTGTATGCCCTCGCTGCTACATCCATATGACCCTGGCATGAAATAACTTGCGCATGCTCTGCGTAGTGCATCTGATTGCGCATGAATTACAGCGTGTTCTGTACGCCACGAGCAGCGCATTGACAGCACGACCAATGGGCAGGTGCCGCCTAGCGGGGAAGCCGCGTGAAGCTGGAGGATGTCGGGGCGGTACGCGGCTCGGGCCGCGGGAGCGGCATAGGCTGAGTGGGCGAGGTCGCGGGATGCAACAGCCTGTGAGACAGATGAGAGACTGGAGGCCCCATTCGTGACGCGTTGGTGACCGCTTCGTGATGCGGGTGTGGTCCACTCACAAGTGGCGCGGGAAGTGGGAACCCGTGTCGAGCGCGCGACGCAGCGCGATGACGTGAGCCCGCGCATCCCCCAACGCCTGTGAAGATGCGCGGTCACAGCCAAAGGAGGCTAACCCCATGAAGTATGTACGCATGTTGACAGCGAAGGTGCCGGTCGACAAGTTTGCGGAGTTTACCCGCATCTACGAGGAGAGCGTCCTGCCCACTCTCAAGCCCGTGAGTGGCTTCCAAGGAGCCTATCTGTTCATAGACCCAACCCTCGGCGAGGGGTTCTCCCTCACCTTCTGGGCAAGCGAGCAAGACGCCCTTGCCTATGAGCAGACTGGCCTGTATACCCAGTTGCTGGAGAAGTTCCGCCCATTCTTCGCCACGCAGCCTATCCTGAAGACCTATCAAGTGGCAGTGGAGTTGCCGGTTCTGGCCGGGATGCTGCACTAAGCCTGCAGGTGGCGTGCCTTCGTGGCTGAAGACACGCCACCCGTCTGCTACCTCTGAGCAATCTGGACCGGGCACGTGGTCTGTAACGCCGTCCTGTCCGTCCTGTCATATCGAATGGCGCGGCGCGGCGGCGCAGGCGTAGGCAGCCTTCTCCTCTATCCCTTCGATTCCTCCATCCCATCTTTTCGCCGCATCCGCACCATGCACGCAGAACGGCGCGCCCCCTCTTCACGCTCCGCGTCCACTCGCAGCGCAGCAAGCGTGCTGGGGGGGCATGACGCATCAGGTGAGCATCAGGTGAGCATCAGGTGAGCATCAGGTGAGCATCAGGTGAGCATCAGGCGACACTGCGCTGTCCAGGTGGGTCACGTAGCCAGTCTGTCATCACTGTGGTGCTGGCTTTCACCCTAGGCGGCCAGGTCCGCGACCACTACGGCCAAGGCACGCAAGGTCGCGCTTGGAGAAAGTCGGCATGGGCCGCTCAAGGAGGCGTCTACGGATGCGTCGAAGGACGAGCTGCTGTAGGTAGCAGGATGCCAGGGCGTCCGGCATAGTTATAATACCCCTGGGGTACTTTATTGCTGAGCATGGCCACTGATGCGACGGGAAACACAAGGAACCGCTAATGAAGCTGATTGATGCCGCCCGCCTGTCCGCTCTGGTCAAGGCGTATCAGAAGCGCTTACGCCAAGTGGAAAGCGTGCAACGGCGCACCACACGCTTGTTGGATGCCATAGATGATGCCGAATTGACCGAGGATGTCAGGGCGTCGTTCGAAGCCATCTTCGACGATGCCAGTGATGCCATCGGAGCGGCGTTCGCTGCCATGCGGCGGGTGGGGAGTGACGCGGACGTGGGTGACATGCAGGAAACGGACACCAATGGCCACGAAGGCGATGGACGACGCCACGACTGAGGCGCATCAGGTGCCTCAGTCACATCACAGTGCTCCTAGAATCCTGTCCGTTTGCCCAGTACTCTTGCCGAGTACTCATGTAGCGCCTGCCATGCGCCAGCGCTTCAGTCCTGTTCTGGGCTTCGGCACAGCGGGCGTCGCGCTGCGGAGAGCGATTATTGATTCAGAGCACGTCCTACAACAGTGCTTACCTAGTACACCTCCTGTTCGTCAAATTGTGCGCTACAATACAGACAAGCAAGACAAACAAGGAGTGTGCAATGCTCTCTACAATGACCCCGCCGCCTGGGATATTCACCCCGCACGGGACGTTCTCCCTGGTTCAGCTCATTCCAGTCATTTTGCTACTCCCGTTATTAGCATTTTGGGCATGGATGTTCCGCGATATGCTGAACAACGACAGCTTGCCGAGTAGCGCAAAGAATGGCTGGACGTTCGCATTTATTCTGCTGAATATCTTCGCTGCGGTCATCTATTACTTCCAGCAGTATCGAGACAGGCATTAACTCCTGTTTGCTTGTTGTCAATGGGATAGTCGCGGTGCCCGGGTTGGCCGTAGCGAATCGGTCATCAACATGCTGACGTTCACCCCTATATGGCGAGCACGGGGCGAGCACGGCGACCACTTCGACCTGCCCCACCAGCACGTCATTACGCCAGCCTGCGCCAAACATCGGCTCGCGTGCTATACTCGCCGTGTTAACCCCTTCCTGTTAGGCAGCGCCGAGGTTACGTATCCATGACACAATGGTGCTCGGTTTTCAGAAGAAGCAGGATTTTTCGGTCGGCCAATTCAAATGGCTGACGGTCGTCTCGCCCGAAGAGCCGAATGGGGTCGAGTTGTTGCTGGAGCCGAACGACAATCCAGCGGCCTCGGCCTTTCAGCAGGCGATTTTCCAGCAGGGCATCGCCGCCGCGTCGTTTTTCGTCGAGGATATTCAGGCGGAGTTCGCGCGGATGACGGGGCGAGGCGTGCGCTTCACGATGGAGCCGACGAACATGGGGCCAACCACTATCGCCGTCTTCGACGATACCCGCGGCAACCTGATACAGCTCGTGCAGGTGTAATCTCTATGGCTGGCGGCTGAAGCCGCGCCTAAGAGTCTCGCTGCGCTCGGCTGCAAAGCCTGCCTACGCAGGCTCTTATCCATATTGTATGGAGAACCGCATGACAAAAGATGAACTGCTGCGGGCGTTTGCGGGCGCCTATGAGCGGCTGATGGCAACGGCAATCGCGGCGGAGCAACGTGGGGTGACCAGCATGGAGGATGGATGGGGGCCGCGTGAGATCGTCGCCCATCTGGCGGGCTGGGAGATGATGGCGATCGTGCGCGTTGCCGCCGTGGCGGCTGGCATGGCGCCGATTGAGTTCGCGGACGAGGCGCAGAACCAGGTGATGAACGACGCCATCAACGGGGCGTTTGTCGCGCTCGTCGGCGATCAGCCGGTGGAGGCGATCTGTGGCGTGCTGCGCCGGGCGTATCGGCAAGATGTTGCGTTCCTCCAGACGCTGGATGAGCGGTTCTTTCAGCCCGGCGAATATGCCTACGAACGGACCTACGGCATCATCGAGCACTGCCAGGAGCATAGCGATATGCTCATTCCGCCGCACTCGTGAATTGGACGTGTGTGGGTGGAACGAACACCTGGGCGGCCCGAGTTCTTGACTTTTCATTCAACAACTGCTACATTCTGGATATGAACCGGACGCGACCTGCGCCCTGTTCAACAACGCCGAGCCACTTCACGGGAAATGACCGCCATGCCGCGACCCGCTACGTTCAACAGTGAGAATGTCTTAGAGCGCGCGATGCTCCTCTTCTGGACTCAGGGCTATGCCGGGACGAGTGTCCAGGACCTGGTTGAGGGGACCGAGCTGCTGCGTGGCAGCCTCTATCATACCTTTGGGGATAAACGCTCGCTCTACATCCAGACGCTGCGGCGCTACGGGCGCCTGGCGTTACAGCAGACCTTTGAGGTATGGGACCCAGAGGAGTCCGTATTCGGCAATGCCCGGGCGATGCTGATGCAGATCGTGGAGATGCCCGAAGCCGAGAAACGGCGTGGCAACATGGTCTGCAATTGCATCGTCGAAGTGGTACCCCATGATCCGGAGATTGCTCACGTGGTCGAAGAGATTCTGGACGAATTCAAGCGGGCATTTCAGTCCCGGCTTGAAGATGCGAAACAAGCGGGAGCGTTAGGCTCCCGCACGAACACCACTGCTCTTGCCCGCTACCTGGTGAGTAGTACGCAGGGACTGTGCGTGACCGCCAAAGGCGGCGCCTCGCGCGGGGAGCTGCTCGACATCGTGGAAATGACACTGGCGGCGGTGCGGTAATTTTTTTGCCCTAATACTTGAATGACCAGTCATTCAAAAACCTGGAGGTGTCATGACACCCATTGCTCTCAGCACGTTTGGCCTCTGGGCCGTCGTCACCGGTGCATCGTCGGGGATCGGGAAGGAGTTCGCGCGCCAGTTGGCCGCCAATGGATTGAATGTGGTCCTGATTGCCCGGCGTCTTCCTTTGCTGGAAGACCTCGGCCATCAGCTTGCGGAGACCTTCGGCATCCAGTATCGCGCGGTTGGCGTCGATCTCAGCGATGAAGATTCCCTCACCACTATCGCGGAAGCCACCCGTGATCTCGACGTTGGCCTCTTGATCTCCAACGCGGGCGATGTCCGCTTCGGCGAATTGCTCTCTCTGGATCAGCAAACGTTGTCCACCAGCGTGCGCCTCAATGTTCTGTCGCATGTACGTCTGGTGCGGCGCTACAGTGAACACCTGGCCCAGCGTGGGCGCGGCGGAATACTCCTGGTCTCCTCCGCCGTTGCCTCCCATGGAGCGCCATTCATGGCCGACTACGCTGCCTCCAAAGCCTATCTCCTCATGTTAGGACTGGCGCTCCACACCGAGTTCCAGCAGCGGGGATTGCATCTGACCGTCCTTCAGCCTGGCTCTACGGCTACCGAGGGAGTCGCGGCATCGGAACTCGACTTAACCATGAAACCCATGTCCGTCCAACAGTGCGTCTCTGAAGGACTCGCCGCCCTCAGTGCCAACCGCGCCGCCCACATCGCCGGGCGGATGAAGCGGCTCATGACCGCCCTGATTCCCACCTCTGTCATGCCAAGAATGATGGGAACCATGCTGACCAAAGCCCTTGCTACCAGGCATTCACCAGCCATTCCTCCGGCCTAGAACCCGCTGCCCTGGCTGATCATCCACCACGGCTCGAAACAAGAAGGAGTTTTGAACATGAACATCACCGTCTTTGGGGCCTCTGGGGCCATTGGCAGTCAATTTATCGACCTTGCCACCCAGCATGGACACGCGATCCGGGCTGTCTACCGGATCAGGCCGTCCGTCTCGCCCAGCGGCCAGAGCGAGATCCTGGTCACCCCCGACATCTTCAACCCCGAGTTTGTCACGCAGGCCATCCGCGGGGCCGACGTAGTGGTCACCGTTTTGGGTCCCAACTTCGCCAAGCGCCACAATGCTCTAACTACGATGATCTCGCCCCCAGACCTCCACCAGCGGCTGGCACGGGTACTGGTAAGGTCCATGCGAGATGCCGACGCGCCCGCCAGGGTGCTTGCGGTCAGCACCGCAAGCATGGGGCTTGCCGACGCAAGCATGGGGATTGGTCCACGCCTGTTGCTCGGTTTCTTTCGCACGTTCATCGCGCGCAACCTGCGGCTCGTCGGGAGGGATCTCGAGGCTATGGAGCAGGAGCTTGCCGCCAGCGGGCTGGACTGGTATGCGGTGCGTCCCGTCAAGTTGACCGATGGCCCCCTCACCGAGCGGGTCCAGGCCAGCGCTCGGTTCGCCTTGAAGCCCATCTCCCGAGCCGACGTCGCCTGGTATCTGCTCACACTGGCCGAAGATCCCACGCCTCGGCAACAGCGAACGCCGATCCTTGTTCCCAGTCAGGGAAATCCGCTGCGGCAGACCAGGAATCCTGTGGCGGCAGGACGAGTCTCATGAGGGCGAACACCTTATACAGGAGCGCACGATGACGCCAACACAAACATTTCGCATGACTCGCTCCATGCGTCTGGGAACAGCGCTGCTCAAGACGATCTTACAGAAAAGCCCGTAAAGCCGCTGTGCCTTCAGACCATGCGGATGGAAGGGCTTCTTCTGCGGCTTTAGCCCTTGCCTCCCGTTCCATTGCCAATTGTGCCTGCCTGTGCGAGAATAGGTTTGTAGGCATTTTGCACCTCACCAATTGAATAGTTTTTGGCGGTTCCGCAGTTAATCGTTCCTGCGGGTAAAAGCACTAGCGTCTTCACGTCTTGCGTCACCTTTCTTCTCGTGTTGCCAGAATGCGATAACCAAGCTTCTGATTCACAACAGATTAGAGAACGTACCGTCGGGCCGACGGGAACGTAAACGCCTCTGGAGTGACTATAAGACCCACTGTGAGGCTCGTCACGTCGAAGGAGGAATCCCCTGCCTTGAGGCATGGGGAGGGTCAACGAGTGCCATTTATTCCGCCGTATTTTAATGCCACTCCGCACTCCCCGATTGCCGATTTTGAGCTGGATGCGATCCATCACCCGGTCTTTGGCATCGTTTGTACGAACGAAAAGACGAACTGATCAAAGCCCTGGGCTTGACCGGCATCGACAAGAGCGCCGTGTCGCGCATCAGCTAGCAGTTATCGGCATTTATGTTCCAGCACGCGTCGCCTGAGGTGTCGCCTGAGGTGTCGCCTGAGGTGTCGCCTGAGGTATCCGCCGCTCTCCTAGGGGCAACCGTGCGTCCCCGTAGCTGGGAGCGTTGTGAAAGATATCCATTAACCCGCCGTCACTGCGTAACGTATACTAGAACAGATTCCCAGAGACACCCGATAGCAAGCGAAAGGACGGCGGTCACGATGACTCCGCAATCCCAGCAATCGCCACAGGCGGCACGAGCGGCACAGGAAGATATTCGGCGCGACCTTCAGGCGAGCCTGGAAGCGCGACGCGAGCTTGGCCCCGGCTACGATGACCAGTTCCTCGATGCGCTGGTCGAGAAGCTCAATCGGCAGATGCAGCAGACACAGCAGACGCACGTGGATTCGGGCAAGCGCTCGGAGAACGCCCTGGCGCTGGCCATCTGCTCGCTGATCTTCGGCATCCCGTTTGTGGCTATCGCGGGCGGCGAGGTGGGCCTCGTCGGCATCATCGTGGTCGCCGCGATGATTTTCGGGGTCAACTTTGCCTATAATTTCCGGTGGTAGACCCCTCCCCCGACCCCTCCCCGACGCGGGAGGGGAGATTAAGCATACGCGACGAGGCCGAACGTCTCGGGGCGACGCACGACGCGCCCGAATCCGGCGTTGTGCAGCCGACGCATGACACCGCTGGTGGTGCCTCTGCCGAAGGGGCTGTTGGGGTCGCCGATGTAGTGGAAGAGACGCCCACCCCGCGCCAGGACGCGCCGTAGCTCACGATAAAAGTCCTCGGAGTAGAGATGGCCCGCGAGGCTCAGTTGCGGCGGGTCATGGATGATGCGCGCGAACGAGGCTGCATCGAGCGTCGGTATAATGTCAGCGGCGTCGCCGATGAGCTGGCGGATGTTGACCCGCTCGAACAGCTCGCGCGACCACGGATTCGCCCGCGCGATCTCCAGCCCGGCGGGGTCAAGCTCGATGGTGACGACCTCAGTGGCCGTTTCCGCCGCCAGAATCGCCGTGTAACCCAGGCCAGTCGCGGTATCCAGCACACGGCCCGTCAGCGGCGCAATCGTCTTCACCTTCGTCAGCGTATCGCGCCAGGGATCAGTATTCTTGATGCGGTGCATCGGCACGCCCGAGACCAGCATCGTCGGCGCGGAGAGCGTGGGGTAGAGACTGCGCACCCAGTTGGTCGTCTGCGAGAAGACACGGATATCCGCGATCTCGCCGCCGCTCAGGGTGAAGCAGACCGTGTCGTTCTTCGCGATGTGCGCGGCGTCCTCCCAGCGCAAGCGCTCCCCTGTGGGATAGAGAATGCCCTCGTCATCGAGCGTGACCCGCGTCTCCGAGCGGCCCAAGTCGGCTGATGTGGTGGCTGACGCCTCGCCCGCGTCGCGCGCGCGGAGCAATGGCTCGATCTGCACATGGGAGAGAACAATGGGCATGCTGAATACCTGTGGATCGCCTATGAACGCCGCCGCCCCAGCGCCGCGACCGCCTTCAGGTCGAAGCGCAGGTTGCGCAGGCTGTCGAGTAGGCGGATGCCCGACTGGCCGCGCTTGCGTAACTCGGTCTCGCAATAGGCGACGAACGCCGGGAACGGCTCGATGTTATGACCGGTGTCGGTGTAGCGCTCCTTGAGGAAGTCGAGGTAGCGCTGCACATTGGCATTCTTATAAATGCGATAGAACTCGTACTTGAAGAAGTCCATCTCGTGATCGGTCAGCACGTCCTGGGCATAGAGATCGCAGACGAGGTCGGCGAAGCTGAGCAGGCGGTCCACAATGTTCTCGTCAGTCGAACCGTGAAACTGCTCGCTATAGACGAAGCGGTTATACTCGATCATGTAGAGCGCGCTACGCACCTCGGAATCTGCGAACATCGTCGAGTAAAGCTCTTTGAAGAAGGTCGCCTTCTGCATCCGATAATTGCTGCGCATTTGGCGATAAGTAAGCAAGATACCTCCCACTGCCGCGAGCAACAGGCATGCGCTGATGATCTGGCTGATCGAGATGTCGGTCGTAAAGTTGAGCATTCCTCCCCCTCCACCAAGGAGTCGCGGCAATCAGAAGTATATGCCATGAGTATCGCGGGCAACGCGAGTATAACATAGCTGGCCCGCCGTGGCGCACGATAATTTCACGCGCTATCGCGGTGTTGCGTCTGCGAAATGGCACGAAGCGCTGCCGCCCAGTGGGGAAAGTGGCTATAATTCCCCGTAAGAGATGGTCTGCCCCGCGCCGCGACGCGCATGGGGCTTATGACACGAGCAGGAGCAGCGCCTTGGCGTCATCATCATCCACATCGAAACTTGCCGGAGGACGCCACGCCGATGGTGGCCGCCGAGACATCCGCCGCGCTCTACATCGCCCGGCGCAACGTATTTGTGCGCCAGCGCGACGAGTACTATCGCCAGCGAATGCAGTCCGCCAACCTGACCGTGCTGCTCTTCTTTGCGCCAGCCGTCTTCATCTTCTTCGCCATTGGCACGCAATCGATGCTGCTCCTCATCCCGGCGGCGCTGGTGTGGGTCGCCTGCGGCTACTTCTTCGTGCGGCAGGGACGGTTCGAAGCCCGCTTTCGCCGCTTCAAGACGCTGGCTGAGATCAACGACGAGGGGCTGCACCGGCTGGAGCGCGACTGGCCCGCGATGCCGCTGCGCGAGCCACCGGAGACACCCGCGCCTACGCCATCTTTCGCGGGCGACCTCGACCTGCTGGGCCACGCCTCGCTACAACATCTGCTCAACAGCGCCAGCACGCCCGCCGCACAGCAGCGCCTGACCGGATGGCTGCTCGCTCCCGCCGCGCCCGACGAGATCCGCGAGCGCCAGGCCGCCGTAGATGAGCTAGCCGAGCTGGTGGACTTTCGCGACGAGTTGACGCTCTTTGGCCGCCTCTCAGGTATGTCGCCCGCGGGCTACCGCAATTTCCTGGCGTGGGCCGAACAAGAGCCATGGCTGCTGAAGCATCCCGCGCTCATCTGGACCAGCCGGATACTGCCCGTGCTGACGGTGGGGCTGGCGGTGCTGAATGTGACCGGCGTCGTGCGGGCGCCTTTCTGGCTGCTTGCCCTGGGCGGCCAGCATTCTCTTTACCATGAGTTATGGCAAGCAGATCGAGGAGTTGATCGACCAGGTCTCCGACCGCCAGGCAGTCTTCCAGCCGTATGAGGGTGTCTTCGCGCGCGTCGCCCAGCAGCCATTCGAGGCGGAGCGGCTGCGGCGCATCCAGCGCGATCTGGCGGCGGAGCAACTCAACGCCGACGAGCAGATGCGGCGGCTGGGGCGTATCCTGCAATTCGGCGATCTTCGCCTCTCGATGTTCTTCCCGATCATCCAGGCGTTTCTGCTGTGGAGCTTCCACACGCTCTGGCTGCTCGAAGGCTGGCAGCAGACGGCGGGGCGACGGGTGCGCATCTGGCTGGAGACGCTGAGCGAGCTGGAGGCGCTTTCGGCGCTGGCGACGCTGGCGGCGGATAATCCAACCTGGGCGTTCCCGGAGATTATCGAAAAGACTGCCGACGTGCCAGCCCTGAGCGCGCGCAACCTGGGACATCCGCTGCTGCCGCCGGCGGTCTGCGTCGGCAACGATGTCGGCATCGGGCCGGTGGGGCGCTTCCTCTTCGTCACCGGCTCGAATATGTCGGGCAAGAGCACGCTGCTGCGCGCCATCGGGATAAATGTCGTGCTGGCGCAGGCGGGCGGCCCGGTCTGCGCGGACGAGATGCGGCTGATGCCGCTGACGCTGACAACCAGCATCCGCGTGCAGGACTCGCTGGAGTATGGCATCTCGTATTTCATGGCAGAGCTGCGGCGACTGCGTGAGGTGGTGGAGATTGCCCACACGACGACCGAGCGCGAGCCGCTCTTCCTGCTCGATGAGATTCTGCACGGCACCAACACGAGCGAGCGCCAGATTGCCGCGCGCCAGATCATCCGCATGCTACTGCGCTACGGCGCGACCGGGGCCGTCTCCTCGCACGACCTGAGCCTGACCGAGACACCCGACCTGACCGCCACCCGCGACGCCGTCCACTTCACCGAGACGTTCACCCGCGGCCCGGATGGTCCCGCGATGTCGTTCGACTATCAGTTACGTCCCGGCGTCGCCACCTCGACTAACGCGCTCAAACTGATGGAGATGGTCGGCCTGCCGCTGGATGATGTGGTGGATAGCGGGCAGCAATAGCATCAGGCGTCGGGTATGGCGCCCTCAACGACAGGGTGACAAAGGCAGAAGGGTCTCCGACGGTACTACTGGAGCTAGGGTCCGCCTGGCGTAGCGCTATCCCAGAACGCCGCCATGCGGATCAAGGTCGTAGGTTGAACGCCAAGCGTGTCGGTAACCTGGCCCACAGAAGTATCGGTGAACTTGTGACAGCCATAGGGTTTCGAGACCTCCAGGGCAAGGCAGCCACCAGCTGGTAGAATCGCCTGAGCGACGACGCCCTTACTGTCGCGAAACGTGAGCAGATATCCTCCTCCTTGATCAGCTGGACAAGAGCTCGTTTGCACAGATGGCGGTAAGGCACGCAAGGCGGCAAAGAGGCGTTCCACCTTCTCCGCCTGATCGATCTGGGCATCGAACGCAGCCACATGGTTTTGGGGAGGTCCGCCGAAGCGCGTAACATGCAACAGCGTGGGCATGCGTGCTTCTGGCGTTGGTGAAGCGCTCGACGTGGCGTCACCGGCGGCGGTCGTGCTTGCGCAGCCCGCAAACAGCGCGATCCACCCCAGCAGCAATGCGAGCAGGTAGACGCCGCCAGACACTCTCAACATGGCCTGGCCTCCCTCACCTGCAGAGTTTGCTGGTGGTATCTCTGACGCTCAGAGGGCAGGCTGTTTACCATGGCGAACGGACGCACGCGCATTGCGACTGCGCCACCAGGCGAGGGCGCGGCCACCGAACCAGAGCGCGGCCAGCACGGCGCTACCCCAGACGACGATCAGCAGCAGCGGGGTATAGGGCGCGCGTAGCCGGGCATAGTAGACGTAGCCACCGAAGATCGTCAGCGCGAGGCCATAGCCGCCGAGCAAGGCGAAAAGCCCCATTGCGTCAGTTAGCACCGAGTGTTTGCGCCGCCACCAGAACATCCCCAGCAGCCAGCCCATCCCTAGCAGCGGAAAGAAGCGCAGCCCGTCGTGTATCAGCGTCGTGACGATGGCGTTAATTGCTAGCAGCGGCGCGGCGAATTGGCCGTGGGAGTCTATTGGAAGGAAGGGGTTGACTGTCGACAGTGTAGCGGCGGCCACCGGGCCAGATTTCGCAACGAACTCGACCGGGTGCGCGCGGATGATGGAGCCGCCATACTCGCCCGCTAGCGCGAAATAGTTGTGGCGCAACGGCGGGTAATCCTCACGGATGACATTCCAGGGATCGGTGTCGCCACGCGAGACATGGGCCACCACCAGTTGCGTCACATCGTCGTATTGCGGCGGCGCCTCGCGTTCCATGCGATACTGCATCACCTTGCCCAGCAGGTTGATGTTCGAGATATAGGTGACGCACGTACACGAGTTCTGGACGCGATTGAGGATGACGTAGCCGCCAAGCATCCCATAGAGCACGCCGAGCGCGAGGGCAGCGGTGGGCAAAAGCCGTCGCAACAGCCCGCGACGCCATGCCAGAGTCAGCAGGCATGCGAAGAGTGGAATCGGCAGATAGATCCATTCGGGCCGTGTCAGAAAGAGCGCCAGCAGCGCCACGGTCACGCCACAGAGCGCGGGCGGACCCGGCCAGCGCAGGAATACAACGAGCGCCAGCGCCAGCGTCGCCAATAAGAAGAGCGCCAGCCCCTCCGAGAGCAGCGGGCGCACATATGAGAGCAGATGAATATTGATGGCGATGGGCGCGACGATGAGCGCGGCAACCCACGCCCGCCGCACCATAAGAGCGAGCGCGGCGTAGAGTTCCAGCGTCGCCAGCACATAGAGGATGCCCTGGGCGATGCTCACCGCGTCAAGGTTGCCGCGTCCGGTCGCCAGAAAGAGCAGCGCGATGAAGCTGGGATAGCCCGGCAATCGCGTTGGATCAACGAAATGGCCGCTGTCGAGGATGGCGGTGGCCTGGCGGAGATAGGCGGCGGTGTCGGGGTCGATTCCGGGGTGCGACATGTTGGCGTAATAGAAGATCGTCACCAGCGAGGTCAGCGCCAGCACCACAGCGCCCCAGGCGAGATAGCGCGGGCCGCGCCAGTCGCGCGCAATCCTCGCCATCACTTTCTGTATTCGCGGATGGCGTAGTAGACCGGCGCCCATAGTCCTCCCCAGGTATGTTGTAATACTCCATGCATAGTATGCCACAGCCACCCATTATCCGCGATAGTCCCCGTGCCATCCCTGTGAAAGGGCGCAAAAAAGCCTCCCATCGTGGTGATGGGAGGCCAAATAGGTATACAAACAATGGGCAGGGGGAGAGATAATCCCACTTCGCGGCATGAATGCCGCGGCTAATCCCCCACTGCCCAACGCCGATGTTACCGAGCGCTGGTGAGCCAGCCGCTCTGCTCCAGCGCCTGAAGCAGCGCCGCGTTGGATTGCGTGCGCTCCATCACGTTGAGCAGTTGCTGTGTCGCCTGGGCGGGCGGCACATCGGCCAGCCGACGGCGTAGCGCCGTGGTCGCGCGCAGCTCTTCGGGCGTCAGCAGCATCTCCTCGCGGCGCGTGCCGGATTTGATGACATCCACCGCCGGGAAGAGCCGCCGCTGCGACAATTCGCGCGAGAGGTGAAGCTCCATGTTGCCGGTGCCCTTGAACTCCTCGTAGACCACGTCGTCCTGACGGCTGCCGGTATCCACCAGACAGGTCGCCAGAATCGTCAGGCTGCCGCCTTCGTCCAGGTTGCGGGCCGCGCCAAACGCGCGCCGTCCGGTATCCAGCGCCTGTGCGTCGATACCGCCGGAAAGCGTGCGTCCCGCGCCGCGTGTCGCCAGGTTCTCGGCGCGCGCCAGCCGTGTCAGCGAGTCCAGCACCATGAAGGCGTCACGTCCAGATTCGGCAACCCGCTTCGCGCGCTCGACCGCCACCTGAACCAGCCAGGCATGGCGCTCGGTCTCTTCGTCGAAGCTGGCCGCGTAGACCAGCCCGCCGCGTGGCTCCAGCCGGGCACGCAGGTCGGTGACCTCTTCAGGGCGTTCGCCGACGAGCACCGCCATCACGACGGCGTTGGGGTAGCCGGTCAGCACCGCCTCAGCCGCCTCGCGGATCAGCGTTGTCTTGCCGGTCTTTGGCGGGGCGACCACCAGCGCGCGCGAGCCAAAGCCGAGCGGCGCGAAGAGATCGATCAGCCGCGTCGAAACCGGGGGATGCGTCCCCTGCTCCAGCCGGATACGCCGCTCGGGGAAGGTGGCCGTCAACTGCTCGAAGAGCGGGCGGTCGCGCTGCGTTTCGGGTTCGGCCTCATTGACGCTCTCGATTTGCACGATGTGACGCCGACCAGCGCGCTCCTCCGCCATGCCGCTAACGAGATCCCCTGAACGCAGCCCATAGCGGCGCACATCCTCAGGATTGATACGGGCGAGTGGCAGCAGATTGCGCTCATCCAGCACCTCGGCGGGCGACATCCCCTGGCCGCCACCCAGCCAGAGCACTCCACTAACCTCGACGGTGCGCGCCGGGGCTGCGGGCGCTGGCTGGCGCTGGCCGTAGCCGTAGCGGCTCTCGGAGCCAGTGGGCGCGGGCGAATGGGTGTACATCGAGCCGCCATCACGCGATGGGCGTCCGCCACGGGTGTCTGGCTGGCCGCGCCGACCACCCTGATTGCCCAGGTTACGGCGGGTAGTCAGCGGACCACCGCGCTCGGCCTGTTCGGCATACGACGCAGGCGAGGCGGGCGGGCGACGATCACGCGGCGCGCGCATATCGCGCTGGTCGGTATATCCCCGGTTGCCCTGTTGATCGCCGTAAGGCGGGTAGCCATATTGTCGGCCACCGCGCACTGGCCGGTGCTGCTCCTGCGAGCGGTTGCCGTTGCCGCCACCATACTGTCCCTGCTGTCCCTGCTGTCCCTGCTGTCCCTGCTGTCCCTGCTGTCCCTGCTGTCCCTGCTGTCCCTGCTGTCCCTGCTGTCCCTGCTGTCCCTGCTGTCCCTGCTGTCCCTGCTGTCCTGGTTGGCCCTGCCCCGGCTGGCCATAGGGCGAGTAGGGCTGATAGGGATATTGCGGCGAGCGCTGCTGGCCTTCGCCACTACCACCGGGATGCTGCTGGTGTTGCGGCTGATGTTGCTGATGCTGATCGCGGTTAGGCGCCTGTGGGCGCTGCTGGGCGCCGCGACCACCGGGCCGATAGGGTGGCATGCTGCCCTGACCACCACGAGCGGCCGGATTGTGTTGTGGGCGCTGCGGCTGACGAGGCGCGCTACCGGGCATATCAGCTCCGCGCTCGCCCGGGCGCTGCTCCTGATTCACCCAGACCGTGAACCCGCGCCATGGCGGTGTGGCATCGGCATCGGGCGCAGGATTTCCCTCGGAGGGAGCGGGAGCGGACGCGGATGCAGTTGTCGCCTGATCCTGATCTAGCGCTTCCGCCTCTCCGCGCGCATGACGCACTCGTGGCATGCGCACGCGACGCGCGCTCGGCGCACCGCCGTGACTGTCGTGGTTATCGTGATTGCTATGGTTCTCAAGATCGTCGTGATTGGAAGCATCCGCTGCCAGCGCAGCGTCGGCTGGTGTCTCACCCGCCGAAGCCGCCACAGCGCGCGACCGGCTACTCTTGCGTTTCGGCGCGGGCGCGGCATCGGCGCTCACAGCAGCGTCTGGAGCCGCAGCAGATTCGGCCACAGTGGATGTGGCACGGGTGCGACGCGGCTTCGTCGTGGGCGCGGCGTCCGCATCGGGCGAAGCGGCCATGTCGCCGGGCAGTGTTGGCTGCTCGACGGTGGCGCGCTTAGCACTGCGGCGCTTCGGTGTCGGTGTGGTCGCTCCGGTCGGCTCAGTGGCCTCGGTCGCGTTGGTTGCCGCAACGGAGTCATTCGCCGCAGCGGCATCCTGGCGCCGGGATCGGCGACGTATAGGGGTGGGTATTTCCTGATCTTCTGGCACAAAGGCCTCCTGAGCAGTGGAGCTGGCATCAACGCAAGGGTGGATTGTTTTCTGCCACCATCACACTGATCTCTCCGAACATCTGAAGCATGTCAAGCGAACAATTGTCATGTCAAACGCAACGCCAGCGCCTCGTGCGAAGCACGAACCAGCGTGCAATTCAAAGGTTCTTTGATGGTTGCGAGCGTGCGAAGCAACATGTTTCCGAATTTCACAGCACATTTCCAACATTCAGCGGCTTGTTTCCATCATGTGTCCATGGCGTACGTGCCGCGTGATGGGCCAGTGAGCAATGCGCCGCCAGCAGAGAAACCAGGCGTGAGAAGGCAACGATCCGCACATTTCACCTGTTCACGCGCCTCAGAGTGGCCCCCGGCATACCCGATATTTCCGGTACGAACTGACGGGCCGATGATGTCTCGCTCGCGTGCTTCTTTACGAACGGCGCAACGGGCTACCTGCGGCGGTGGATGCGTGTCAATATCCGTCAGGTGGCACAGTCGTGAGCGCGAAAGCTACAGAATTGCACAATGCTTCAGCGAGAGGAAGGTCTCGCGCGAGATGGGCAGATCGCGCCAGAATTTCACACTGTCCCCGGCTGGAGGGAGCTACTGGCTCCCAAATGTGCGTTTGCGAGAGTGTTACGCGCAGTAATGAGTATTCAGACACCCCTATTGTACGCTATCGACGGCGGGTTTTGCCAGTTTCCCCACCGAACTGTCTCATCCTCGTTCGGATGGCCCATGGCGGCGCGCCTGATGGCCGATGCGCCAAAGGTCACCTGCGGGCCGGAATAGAGGCTCACCGCCCGGACATCACTGGTGGCGAAGCTGGTTGGCGTTTTCGCGCCCACAGCCATCCGCGTCACCACTGCCTCCAGATTCTCCTGCGAGGTACGGATTTCGGCAAGTTGCGTGCCCAACAACGCCATATGGGCAGCCTGCGCCCGCAGATGCTGCTGCAACTGCCAGAGTGTCTGGCTATATTGCCCTGAGCCAATCAGGCTGACGCCAGGCTCCAGCGCCTCCGCCTCCAGCACCAGCTCATTCGCGCCAACACAGAGCGACCGCGCCATGGTATCGAGCACCGCGAGCGTCTGGCCCTGCGTGCGGATCGGCATCTCCAGCGCTGTGACCGCCGTCACCGCCGATGGGTTCCCATTGCCAGCGGAGACACGCGCATAACGTGAGAGCGCGCCCGCCAACTCGGCCAGCGGCCCATACGCGCCCGGACGCAGCGCCTGCACAGCCTGCATGGCGGCGGGATCACCCTGCGCCAATCGCTGCGTCAGCATCGCCAGCTCGGCGGCGGCGTCTCCGAGCCGCGCGCGCTCGCGAAGGAGTGGCTCCTGCGCCTGCTCGGCGGCCCGTAACCGCATGAGCAAGGTCTGATGGGTCTCGCGCAGGCGTTCGTTGCTTGCCCGCACATCCGAGAGCAGCCAACGCAGATTCTCACTGGTCTCGGTGATGTGGGCGCTGTAAATGCCCAGAAAGGCGACGATCAACGCCGACGCGCCTAGAAAAACGAGCAGAGAGGGCATCCATCCTGAGAGGGGTCCGTCTCCCAGGCTGTTCATCGCGACAATGATGAGCGCCGCCAGCACTGTTGCCAGGGCGCCACCTCGCTCGGCAAAAAATGCAATCGCCAGCGCAATCGCGGGTAAGAAAACCAGAAGTGTCCAGCCTTCGCCTCCCCGCAACAAGAGTATACCACCAGCGGCGCACATATCAACTACCACCAGCGCCAGCCGCGCCAACAGGAGCAGCGTCGGGCGGTTCTGCCGTGAGAACACGAGCGCAAGCGCACCGCCAGCCGCGACAACCAGCCCAATCACCGGCGTCTGCACTGGGCCGGATACGCTCCAGACCTGCCAGGCGAGCACAATCGCGACGCAGATGCCGACGATCAGGTGCGCCAGCGCCAGCCGCTGGAGTAGCGTGTAGCCTTCGTCGGTGGCCATCCACCAGGCGGTTGCCGCTGATGATGCCGATGGCGCGGCATCGCGTGACCACGACGTATCCCATGAGTCCGCGTACTCGCGCGCGCCATTCGACGCGAGAGCGCCCGACCGGAGCGCCGCGCCTCCATGGCCGAATCGCGCTCCATCGGCGGGCTGTTGATAAAACCGTTGCATAATTGCCTCCACCTCCCCATGCACCATGCGTATGTGCCCTGGAGTCCATTCGGGAACAATAAGAAAAACGGATACACTGCGGGCTGGCAGCGCCCGCGGAATAAGCGAAATCTGCATCGGCACGGCATCGTCTAAACGACCCAGGCATGCGCCTCGATAGGTGTCTCAATACGCGGCTCAACAGGCGTGGCGGGCGTCCTTCGCGATGAACTGGTCGGTAGGGTGTTCGCGGAATATCTGAACGGCATAGCTCCGATTTTTGGCGGTATTTGGTATGTAAGAATCCGTGCGGCTTGGCGCGACATTGTGCGCATCGTGCGCGGACATCATGATGAGTGCGGGAGAAGCGTTGAGCCATATGCGGGATTCATATGGGATAAATGCATGCGAGGGGTCAATGAATTGAGATGATATTCCCGTCTTCTGTTGCAGAGACGAACGAGTGCGCCTGATAGCTACACACGACAAATGGCCTATGCCATCCGCCTGCCCCTGCTGGCGCTGCGCCTACGCCTCGCGCACCAGCCAGCGGGGAAATCAGAATAGCGGCTATTGGGTGATGCCGGGCGAGAAGTAGCCGGTTTTTCCATCGGCGGAGAATTGCCACATCTTCGTGCCGTCCGCGGCATTGAGCGCATAGAGCGCGTCGCTATTGGCATAGACCACGCCATTGGCGACGACGAAGCGCCCGTTGACGGCTCCGCCGGTCCTGAAGGCCCAGCGCTGTTTGCCATCCGTGCCAATCGCGTAGACGTTGTGATCGCTCGAGCCGATAAAGATCATGTCATTGGCAAAGATGGGCGACGAGAAGACCGATCCATGCGTGGGGAAACGCCAGGTTGCGTGTGGAGCGCCCCCCACCGGAACCGCGTAGACCGCGCCATCCTGCGAGCCAAAATAGACCGTGTCACTGGTAAGTGCGGGCGAGGACGAGACATGGCTCCCTGTCGTGAAATGCCAGCGTTCGTGACCATCAGAGATCGCCAGTTTCCGCAGGTTCTTGTCGTCGGACCCTATATAGATAGAGTCGCTGCCGACCGCCGCCGAGGAATAGACCTGACCGTCCGTCGTGAACGTCCAGACCGGGCTGCCGTCAACCGCACCGAGCGCGTAGACGTTGTGGTCGTTCGAGCCGACGTAGACTACCCCATTGGCGACCACGGGCCGCGCCTCCACCGCATCGCCGGTCTGGTGCTTCCATTTGACCGAGCCGTCTCTGGTGTTGAGCGCGTAGACGTTGTGGTCATCGGAGCCAGTATAGATCAGCCCGCCCACCACCACGGGCCGCACTTTCACCGGGCCGGGGATGCTGCTCTGCCAGAGCGGCTTGCCATCGGCGGTTTTGAGCGCGTAGAGCGTGCCGTTTTCGGAGATGGCGTAGATAACGCCCTGGGTGGAGCTATCGGCCGGGCGTACCGTCGCATCGGCGGTGAAACCCCAGCGCAGTTTGCCGCTCGCAAGGTCAACCGCATACAGCGTGTTGCCACTAGCGGTGAAGAGCAGCGGCGGCACGGCGTTGTTCGTTGCCGTACCAGAGCCACCGGCGAGCAGGCCAAATCCGCGCGTCAGCACCGCTGCTGTGCCGAGGGCTACCGCGCCAAGAGCCGCCACACCGAGGCCGCCGATCAGCAGCGCCCGCCGGGTAAGCAGGCCGTCGCCGAATGGCTGGTCAATTGGCTGAGATGTGGGCCATTGTGCCGGTCCCGCCGGCCTGGGCGTGGGTGCGGGCATGGGCGCGGCTGTGCGCCTGCGAACCGGAACGCCGGTAGCCTTTGCCGCCGGGGTCGGCGTGGCGGCCAGCATTGAGAGAATCTCGGCGGCGACCTCCTCGACCGGCTTATCGGATGCCTCGATCCACGGCAGCCCCTGCATCTCTGGCGAGAGCTGGCCCGCCCCCCGGCGGACAATCGCGATCCGGCGCCAGCGCTCGGCGGCCATCAGCTCGCGATAGCCTGCCAGCAGTCCGCCTGCCCAGGCAGGAGTGGGATCGGTGACCAGCACGACCAGCGCCCGCGAACCGCGCACCTGGGACGCGATACCCTGTGGCGATTGGCCGCCTGGTGGACTGTAGGGAGAAGCGCCCGCTCCCTGCGTACGTAGCGCGATGGCATAGTAACTGGCAAGTGATGCGTCGGCGGGCGCATGAGCGACGACAATATCACCACTGGTGGGGGGCTGCATACTCCATCTCCTCACACGCTTCTCAACGCGGTTCTCATGCGTATCTCACGCGCTGACTGTACTCTCACTTGCGATGTCAACGATGGTGTCATCATGCAGGGTAGCGAACTCTGTTGCCAAACGCAAGGGGTTACGGGTCTACGGACCAAAGTTGTGAGGTGTGCTACAATGTAGGCCGCCTGGCAGTTTTACACCGATGCCTACGGGAAAGGTACGCATCATGTCGGGCATATTTTTCGGAATAGTGGGGGCGTCCATCTTTTATCGTTCATCCATCTATCTGGTCTGCTCCCTCTCAGCTTACACCCAGAAGGAGTCCCATAATGGACGATCAGAACCACATACCACCTGATGATGCTAACGCTGATGCTAACGCTGATGCTAACGCTGATGCTACCACGCCCACAGGTGACCAGACCACACCAGATGACGTGGCTGCTCAAGTGAGCGAAGAAGAGGAAGAGGCGGCGACGGCAGGCAGCGAGCCATCTCCGGCGTCGTCTTCGGCAACTGAACCGATTGCCGATGCCTGGACCCCGGTACCCGAGGCCAGCGCAATGGCCAGCGGCGCCGCAGAGAACGCCGCCGACGAGTCTCCAGTTGCTACCAGTGATGTCACTCCAAACGACACCGCTGATGACACGCCAGCTTCCGCAGCCGACGCTGGCAATAACGAGACGCCTGAACCTGTCGTGGATGCGCCAGAAGCGCCAGCCGCCCCCGACGGCACGTGGAGCAGCGCTGAAAACGCCGAAAGCGCTGAGGGCGCGACGACTGCCCCCGCCGACGACTATGAGATACCGACCATTCCGGTCTATAATCCACCCACCGCATCCGCGTCACCCATAGCGGAGAGCACGGATGAGACACCTGCCAGCGATCAGCCCGCGGAGACGGAGGGAGCGTCTGACGCCCCGACGCCAATCGAGGTGTACGCCGCCCCGACATTCCCACCGTATGAGTCGGCTGCCGTCGCCACATTCGCGGCAGCTACAGCAGCGGGCACAACCACGGACGCCGACGATGGCACGCCTGAAGACAGCGTACCTGCCGACGCTGCGACCGACGCCGCTAGCTCCTCGCCGGATGATGCGCCAGATGCCCCATCCGCAGAGAGCGCAGCAGCGGACGTTCTAGCAGTGGAGCCAGAGCCAGAGCTACCAGTGGCCGATCCCTGGACGGCAGCGGCAAGCGACGCAACGCCAGAGGCCGATGCGGCACTTGTTGATGCGAGTAGCGCCGATGTTACTCCGGAAGCGGCTCCCGAAGTAGCTGCGGTAGAGAGCATGCCCGAGGAAGCATCCGCCAACGCGACGCCCGCCGATGTCGTTGAAGTAGCGACCGACGCCGATGCGCCTGAGGACACAGCCGCTGATGCAACGTCTGCGGATGCACCCGTCACTGCGATGTCCGCTGCCGCAGTTGAAATGGCATCAGAAGACGATGCTGCCGCTGACAGTATTGCCGGCTCCGCAGACGCCGCCACCGATGCTACGCCCGCTGAGAGTGTTGAAGCAGCGTCAGATTTCGATACCGACACCGCCGATACTCCTGCTGCCGATGATGTCGTCGGAGCGCCAACCGAAAGCGCGGCAACCGAAAGTGCGGCGGATGACGCACCCGCTGAATCGGCTGAACCAACTGCACCGGCTGAACCCGTCGAAGCCGCGCCAGTTGATACGCTGCCGAGTTACGCGCCACCTGCGGATACGGCTGCCGCCTATATCCCGGTAGCCGACGCGGGGACAACCACTCCACCAGATGTGGAGCAGCCAGCTATCTCATCCGACTCAGCCGAGGTCACTCCCGACGAAACGGCCCCAGCCGATGCTATCCAGGACGAAACGACTCCGGTCGAACCCGCCCCGGTTGAGGCTGCGCCCGCGGAGGCCGCCCCAGTTGAGGCAGCGCCACCGGCCTATACACCGCCACCCATGGTTGATGTTACCCCCGCGTATACGCCTCCGCCTCCGCCGCCCGCGCCACCGGCCTATGAGCCGCCCGCCACTGAGGCGCGCATGACGTATCCGCCGGAGCCACAGCCACCGGCCTACGCGCAACCAATACCGCCGCCCGCGCCGATCTACGCGCCATCGCCGATATCGCAGCCGCAGGGCTACTATCAGCCGTCCGTCGTGGCGTCGCAGCAGGCCGATTCTTCGACGCCAGTGATCGTCGAGATCATCTGCGGCATCTTTGGCTTCTATGGGATTGGCTGGCTGATCGCGGGATATACGGTACCCGGCATCCTGCTGCTGGTCGGCGGGCTGGTCTGGGCTGTGTTATTCTGGACGATAGCCGCCCTTACGGCATTCATCGGCCTGGTCTGCCTGGTGCCGATTGATATCGCGATCTGGGTGACATCGGCGCTGATCCTGAACAGCAGGCTCAAGCAGCGCCGTATACGCATGGGGCGGTAGTCCCGGCGCCAACACACGACAAAGCCAGCCATCCTCCGGGGAAAACTCCGGCGGGCGGCTGGCTCGCTTTTCCTCTGCCGGGCGGCCAGCCCCTACACGCATCGCCCCACCGTAGCGCCGCAGTAGCGGATAATGAGGCGGCTAATATGGTCGCGGTTCCCGCCGCTGCCCTCTGAGCGCCGCGCATAGCCTCGAATTGTTTCGCGTAGACTGGCCGGGATAGCACTACGCGGCGGAAGGATACTTGCTCCCTCCAGCGCGTTTGCCGATATTTCCCGGCCTTTCAAGGCCGGGGTAAAGACGACGGGGCGTAAACGCCCCAATTCAGTACCTTTTGCTCGTATCTCAGCGCCGTTGGCTATTCATGGCCCGCTCACCGATACTCCGGCCATTTATGGCCGAGGCAATGCGGAACGACCAGCTATCCTGCGACACCCATCGGGCCGAGCGGCTCGACGACCCCGGCGAGCGGCCAGCGCGGCGACCCGACACGGTAGACGACGCGGGCGATCTCCCAGGCGGGGCGCTCCGGGCTACCGGCACGGCTGCGCGTCTTGCTGATCGGCCAGGAGAGCCAGCGGCTGCCCTTGCCCAGCGGCGTCAGCTCGTAGACGCTTCCGGTGCGGAAGCAGGGCACACCAAGCGCCCAGACGACGTCCTCGGCGCCGAGCAGCTCGAAGCAGGCACGATGCATTCCCTTGCCGCCGGGGTCGGGGTCGATGGCAATCAGCCGACCGAGCCGACCGCGCGGATGGAGCGGGCCGCGCTCCCATGGGCCACGCAGGCGATGCGCCCAGCCCCAGGTGGGGTCAAGCTCAGGATGCTCGGGGTCTTCTGGCGTTGGCAGCAGCGTCAGCAGGAGGGCAAGCTGACGGCGAGGCAGCGGCACGAGGCTATCAGGCTCGCCCGCCTCCAGGTGCGCCAGCGACCAGGCGATATCGCTGTGTGTCAACACATCGTTGGGCCGCTCGACGCGGAAGATGCCGACATCGGTCTCGACCTCAACCGCCGAGATGATCTGCGGCATGGGCCGTGGCGCGGGCAGATTTGTCGGCGGGCATGCCTCAGCCGACCCCAGCCCCTTGCGAATGGAGCGGCCACGGCGCGCGCGTGCCGCAAGCCCACCACTCTCGGCGGCGCCATCCAGGCTGTTGCCCAGCGCGCCCGGCGGCATCACTGGCCGGATCGCCCGCAGAAAGCCGTAGGGGCGTCCGACGGGAATCGAGCCAGTACGCCCGGCGCCTTCGAGCGGACGCATGCCGCCCGCGGCGGAGACGGTGGCAATCAGCCATACCTGTGGGTCGGGCCGCGCATCAAGGCCGGGCGCGGCAAATGGACTCACCGGCAGCGAGGTGAGCGGCGCCCCAGGGGTGCGCCAGCGGCCAGAGCTTGTCGCGCTGGTCGGCATCACCGCGGCGGACGAGGCGGACGACATGGATGAGGCAGGCGCCACGGATGGAGCGGTGGGTGATTGATAGCTCCAGGACTGGCTGGTCTGGCGCGGAGCTGTGTGCCGAACGCCGACATAGGATGATGCCAGGCGATGGGCTGGCGTATCGGTTCTGACGTCTCGCATGCTGTATGACCTCCCCACGCAGGTGAGAGTGATGAATGCTGCCGCGCTACCATCCAGGCGATACCGCTGTGTGGCGATGCCGCGCAACGACGCTACTCCTGGCAGACTCCGTTCTCAGAAGCAGACGGCCTACCCGCGGGATGCACATTGTAGGCCACAACAAAGCGGCCGCACGCCACCTGCGGAAAGTCTACCTTAGAACAAGAGTTCTTGTCAACCGCCTGCTTCATGAGGTTGGGGAGCAGAGCAAACGGGCATTTGTAGCGTGATGATGATGGCGGCCAAATGATTTCGTATCTTGTTAATCAGACGGCCTATCCCGCGAAAAAGGCACACACAAATGACCTTCCATCGCGTCAATTCTCCCCAATTGGCCCATTTTGGTCCCTCGGAGCGCCTGGCAAACTTTCTGCATAGCCCGAATGTTTTTGTTCAACCGTCTCAAGAGTAGGCAGTTGACGATAGCCATGGCGCGCTGATAGACTCCCCGCGAGGCAAGGTGAGGACGATGGCCAGCCGATAACTAGCGGTGACCCAGCGCGACGGCAGGAGGCAAGGAGCGAGAGGCGGCAGCAAATGGGCATTATGGCGGCTCTGATCAAATTTCGCGTGACGGTGCTTCTGGCAGTGTCTCTGGTGCTGCTGGGCACGGTCGCCGGACTTGCCACATTTCAGCTAGGGCGAATCGTCTCACGGCAGGTGCGGGCGGATACGGCCGCCGAAATCTGCACGATGTTGGAGCATCAGCAGTATGCCGCACTGGCCGAACTGGTCGATCCCACGCCTGTCCCTCCCACGGCCAGCGGAACCTTCAACGCGCAAAAATTTCAGGCGCAGTTTCAGGCGCTCGATCAGCAACTGGGCACGGTGAATGATTGTACCTGGAGCTCGCTGCAACTGAGCGACGAGAGCGGAACCTACCAGATTGTCGTGCGCCGCCGCAGCCCAACGGTCTCCAGCGTCGCGACAGTGGTCCTGGAGCACGAGCCGGATAACGGCTGGCTCATCTCCCGCAGCAGCGCGTTCGTCGGCCATCCCGTCTAGCCACTCCAGCCGCCCACTACGTAATTTTGTGGATAGAATTGTGGACAATGTGGATAATTCGCGATGCGATGAGCCTGCGCCGTCGTGCTGGCGCATAGAGATCGACCGGGATATCCAGCCTGCCGAGCGCTTCCTGGAGCACCGGCCCAACGACATCCCATGTGAGCTGGCCCGCGCCGCAGCCCAGCGCTGGGACCGCCAGCGAAGTGATGCCCCACGCGCGATAGCGCGCCTCCAGATATGCTAGCCCGGCGACGATATCCTCCAGCTTCGCGGCGGACCGCCAGTGGCCCTTGGTCGGGAAGTTCAGCACCAAGGGCAGCGATTCACCGCGATAGAGATACGGCTCGCCCAGGCGCACGCGGCCCTCCTTGCAGCGCGCGGCGTAGTCCGCGAACATCGCCGGGTAGCGCCGCTTGAACGCCAGCGCGATACCCTTGCCCATCACGCTGACGCAGTTCACGGCGTTCACCAGCGTCTGCGTCTCGGAGTCGACGAGGTTGCCGGTTACGAGGTTGACCATACCGTGCGCCTGCTCAGCCGCGCAACAAGCGCCGCATGAAGCGCAAGAACTTCATTGGCCCACTATAATAGTCTGCCCGGCGAAGCATCCTTCGCTTGAAGTTACCGGGTGCGCGGAACGGGCGAGTGATGGCGTAATAGCCCGTTGCTTTTCGGACGCGCCGTTTCGCTTTGGTGATGCCCAGGGCAGTCTTGAGTGAGGGTCTGCGGTAGCGCGGAAATACTTTGAAGCGGGCCATGTATAACCTCCCACTGAGATACTGAACAAAAATAGTCGTACTGCGATAAATATACCACTCGTTTGCCAGGGATGTGCATCAAGCGCCTGATATACTCATACGGCGATTGCGCGCATAGACGGAAATGGCCGCAAGCGCAAACCGCTCGTGGCGGACACAGAGCGTCGGCCGCGTACCGGCGCTGGCATGGCTTGTGCGGTCTCGCAGGGTTGCCGTCCGCCGCAGTGTTGCGGAAGCACGTAGGTATTGTTTTCTCTTAAGGACAAAGGAGTTGGAAGCAATGTCCAGCAGTATCGGCCAGGGAAATATGGGCCAGCAGAGCGCCACGTCGGCCCAGCCACAGGCACAGGCCACCGATCTCTTGCAGAATCTGCAATATGACCTGGTGAGCACGCTGTACCATGCCTGCAAGAGCAGCAAGGCCATCGATCAGTACATTCGGGATGCCAGCCAAGCAGGCAATAACGAGGCGGCGCAGTTCTTCCAGATGGTGGCACAGCAAGACCAGCAGCGGGCCCAGCGCGCGCAGGAGCTGCTCAATCAGATCAGCGGCGCGTCCGGCACGACTCACTAAACCTCTTCGTTCCCGATGGCATAGCGCAGAAACAGGTGATCGCCCGCCTGTTTGACGCTGAGCAGGGAGGCATTGGGGGCGTCTGGCGCCGAGAAGGCGACGCCCTCCACCAGCGCCCTGCGGGGCCGCTCAGCTGCCCGCCCGGCCAGTTGTGGCGCGAGCGTCAGGAAAAGCTCATCCACCGCGCCCGCCGCCAGGAATGACGCCAGCACCAGCGGGCCGCCCTCATTCAGCGCCACCCGGACGCCGAAGTCCTCCACCAGCAGCCGCAGCATCGCCAGCACATCCACCGCATCCGCGCCATCCACAGCGCCATCCGCCGAGGCCGCCACCGCGCGCACCTCAACGCCAGCGGGCAACGTCTCGCCGCGCAGCCGCTCCTCGCCCACGGCAGTCGTCATGACGACGACCCGCAGACCGGGCGCGTGGAAGGTGCGCTCGTCGAGGTCAATCTGGCCGCTGGCGCTCATCACCACGCTCAAAGGCGGGGACTCGCCCTTGCCCAGCGCGCGGCGCATGGCGGCGTATGCCTCGGCGTGAAGCGGCGAGATGAACGCGGGCGTATGGATGTGGCCTTTATCCTCGCGTAGCGAACCAGCGCCGAAGATGACGGCATCGGCCCGCGCGCGAAGAATCCCCATCACCATGTGGTCGGTGTCGCTTTTGCCGCCGACGGTACCCTGATAGGGTTCGCCGGGCTGGGTGTAGGAGATGACGCCGTCGAGCGTCTCGATAAAGTTCACCAGCACATAGGGGCGCTCCCCCGGCAGGCCATCGGGCACAACCAGCCCACCGTCATAGGCGGCGGCCAGTTCGGGCGGCAGCGAGTCCGCGGGCGCGGGCATGCGTTCGTAGAGTGTGTGAATCGTCTCCATCGTCTCTTTTGTCTCCATCGTATCCCAGATACGCTCGACGGACTATAGAGAATACAGGGCGGGGTTGCACACACCGCCAGGTGGTGTCGCACGCACGCAGCGTACCCCGCGCGGTCGTGCCAGTGCAAGCGCCCTCATTGGCGGCAATGGCGCAATCGCGCGGGAAGAACAGCCTGGAGACAGATACCAGCCAATCGTGGTCAGGAAGCCTGTGTCGCCTCCGATGCGGCGGGCGTACCTGCCACATAGTGTTGCACTCCTTTGCCACGCAGGAGCGAGACCCCCGCGCCAACGAGACACATGGCGGCGGAGATGTAGAAGACGGCGTGCAACCCATCCATAAACGGAGCCGAGATCAGGTTGGGGAAGAATGCCTTGCCGAGCAATGTTGCCTGGTTTGCCGGTGAGATATGGCTTAGCACCTGAGGCGGCAACAACTGTGCGATTGGGTTATATCCCAGGAAGGCGCCGAAAAGCGCGGCGGTGGGCGGCAGGTGGGCGATCTGCGTTGCGGTATCGGCTGGCACGCCATATTTCGTCAGCCCGTTGAAGAATGTCGAAGGAAGCGCCGCGACGAGGCCCGCCGTGACGATGCTGAAGAAGAAGCCAATGCTTACCAGTGACGCGCCGTTCTGGAACGTTGCCCGCATACCAGACGCCACACCGCGCGTCTCCGGCGGGACACTGCTCATGATGGAACTGGTGTTTGGTGACGCGAAGAGGCCAGAGCCACAACCCAGAACGAAGAGCAGGATGGCGAAGACCGGGTAGTCGAAGTTCGCGGGCAGGAAGGTCAGCCCCAGAAAGCCAACGGCCTGCACAAGCAAACCCGTCGTCGAGAAGGCGCGTGCGCCAAAGCGGTCCGAGAGGTAGCCGCTGATCGGCCCCATAACGATGAAGCCGAGGAGCAGCGGCGTCATGTAGATGCCTGCCCAGAGCGGTGTCTCCTCGAAGCTGTAGCCGTGAAGTGGGAGCCAGATGCCCTGCAACCAGATGACGAGCATGAATTGCAGGCCTCCGCGGCTCAACGCCGACAGGAAACCACTGATGTTGCCCGCGGCGAACATCCTGATCTTGAAGAGATCCAGCCGGAACATGGGGTCTTTGGCAACGCGCAGCTCGATACAGATGAAGGCGGCCAGCAGATATGACGCCGAGTACGATGCCGCCAATCACCAGCGGATTGCCCCAGCCCATCGGCGAGTCGCCGTACGGCTCGATACCATAGGTGATGCCAAGCAGCAGCACCGTCAGCCCGACCGCGAAGGTGATGTTGCCGAGCCAGTCGATCTTCTGTTTCGCCCGAATCGTCGCCGTCTCGCGCAGCATCATATAGGCCCAAATCGTGCCGGTGAGGCCAACGGGGACGCTCACCAGAAAGACGAGACGCCAGTTATCGCGGCCAGCACGCCGCCAAGAATCAGGCCGATGAATGAGCCAGCGATGGCGGCAATCTGGTTGATTCCCAGCGCGCGCCCGCGTTGATTCGCCGGGAAAGCGTCTGTCAGAATGGCCGCGCTGTTGGAGAGGAGAAATCCCGAACCGACGCCTTGAATGAGCCTGAAAATGATCAGCTCAAGTGCGCCAGTATTGCCCGTGCCAGGCGTGAACGCCAGCAGGATGCTGCCGAAGGTGAAGATGGCAAAGCCGAGATTATAGAGCCGGACGCGCCCGAACATGTCGGAGATGCGCCCGAAGGTGACGAGCAGCGTCGCGGTGACGACCATATAGCCGAGCAGCAGCCAGAGAAAGTAGCTGGATTCACCCGGCGCTAGCGGATTGATGCCAATCCCTTTGAAGATCGCGGGCAGGGCGATGAGCACGATGCTGGCGTCGATGGTCGCCATCAGCGCGCCCAGCGTCGTGTTGGTCAGCGCGATCCATTTGTAATGTGGCCCTACGGGGCGTTGAGATCGTCTCCCGCGGCGCTCCGTCAGACGAGGCAAGGCGGGTTGCGGTTGATGCGTGGAAGGATTCGCCGACACGTCGCTCCATCTCCTCGTGTGCCATGGGGGTGTGATTCTGGTCGCGGCGGCAATACTCGATGGGGTTGCCACCAGCAGCGGCCGCCAGAGACTGTAGCACACATTGCCGTTCACGTCAACGTTACTCGGAGCACACGAGACAAGCGGCATGTAAAGAAGCGGCCCGACCACCGATGGATGGAGCCGAGCCGCTATATACATGCAGCGTAGTCCGTTTCATGTGAAACGGAAGGCGGTAATCAGTTGTGCGATGTCCAGATGTTGCCGGGACCGTTGTAACTGCTCGACTCGCCCCAGCCGATCTGGGTCGCGCCTGTCGAATCCACCGCCATCTGGAAATAATCGCCATAGGGCAGGCCGAAACCCGCGCTGGTCAGGTAGCTGTAGCCGGGCACGTAGCTGCTGATACGTGTCTCGGCGCTCCAGGTAGAGCCGCCGTTCGTGCTGGAGCGGTAGAAGAGATTCCACGCGCCTGTGCGCATGTCCATCCAGCCGATGCGCACGTCACCAGCGACGCCTGTAGTAATCGCAGGAAAAGCATGCTCTATGCCCGACGCCGCCAGGGAGACATCTTGCGGGGCAGAGTAGGTATGGCCGCCATCGGTCGAGCGCGCGAAGTAGATACGCTCGGGCGCATAGTCCGTCTGGTCGGCGGTGGAGTTCCACAGCAGGTTGACGCTATCACCGCCGCCCACCGCCAGAGTCAACTGCGCCCCCAGGAAGGCAAAGCCGCAGTTGGCGCAGGGATACGGCGCACCACTGACGCCCGCCACGGTCAGATTCCAGGTCGCGCCGCCATCATACGAGGCGGCCACATAGAGATTAACCGGCCCCTTCGCCTGACCATTCTGTGAATAGCCCGCGAAGCCGAAAAAAATGTTGCCATGTGAGTCGATGGCCGCGCCACCGCCAAGCGACCAGCCAAGTTGATTGCTGCCGCTGCTGATGAGCGAGGTCGTCCAGGTCGCGCCGCCGTCATGCGAGATCGCCGCATAGATTTTTTGCACCGCGTTGAATGCCACCGCGATGGTCTGTCCATGCACCGCCAACTCGTCTTTATCGGTGGCCCGTTGCAGATTCTCGACAATCATCGGACCGGACCACGTCTGGCCGAAATCGATGGACTTCATCACGGCAATGGACGACTTGTTGTTCTGCAGGAACGAGGCCCAGACCGTCTTCCCATCCACTGGATCGACGACGATCTGTGGGTCAAACTGTCCGCCCTTCGTCGCCTCAGGATCGATGGCCCTGGGCGCACTCCAGGTCTTGCCGTTGTCGTTGGAGACCTGCACAAGCAGGTGCTGGTCGCAGGAGGGGCAGGTTGTCTGGCCCGCCACATCGTAGTGCTTGTAGAGCAGGTACACGTGCTTGTAATGGTCTGTCGAGATCGACGGTTCCCAGTCGTCTCCCGCCGCGAAGCCCATGCGTGCCTGGGTGGTGAACGATGACGAATTGCTTGGCGCGCTGGCCAGGACGAGCCGGGGCACGAACACCAATCCGGCCACAAGCAGACAGACAATTGCGCTGAGGGGAAGGGCAAGACGCAACAACCGTTGGCGTGTCATGGATTGCTCCTCTCACGTGGTGACCACTTGCACTGCACGCAACAAATACAGATGAATACTTCAATGCATGCGACGAGAATACTACTCTGGCCAGGGTAGCGCCAGTGGATCGTCGTCGCGGACGGCGAGGTCCAGGATGGCACGGTTGGGATAGATGCCGACGCCGGGGCGCAGGTTGAGTACCCAACCGTCTTTCTCGGTGCGCAGGTAGCCATCGTCGCCGAGCTGCCGCATACGGGCGCCTGAGGGGGAGTAACTCGACATAACTGGCTTCCTTCGTGCGGTCGAATGCCGCGATCACGTCGTCCCAGGACGGCAGCTCCTCCTCCAATGCCGCCCAGCGGTCGATGGGTGTGACGCCAAGACTGCCATGCACCCGCCGGTAGTTGTCGTCCTGCAGCCAGTCCTCTACATCATCCTCAAGCGTCGCACTGTCCCAGGGTGGTCATCGCGTAAAACTCATCGAGCATGGTCTTCTGCGCTCGTTCCACCTTACCGTTGAGATGGGGGGTGCGCGGGGGGGGAATCGGACGATGCTTGATGCGCAGCGCCAAGAGACGGTCGCGCACCTTATAGGCGAGGAACTCGGTCCCATTGTCGGTTTGCCGGCGTTGAATGGGGAAGGGTGTTTGCTCCAGGACGTAGTCCAGGAACTCCAGGGTATGGGCGGCGGTGCGCGGCGGATAGAGCGCCGCGGATAGAGCGCCGCGGATAGAGCGCCGCGGATAGAGCGCCGCGGATAGAGCGCCGCGGATAGAGCGCCGCGGATAGAGCGCCGCGGATAGAGCGCCGCGGATAGAGCGCCGCGGATAGAGCGCCGCGGATAGAGCGCCGCGGATAGAGCGCCGCGGATAGAGCGCCAGCGGATAGAGCGCCGCGGATAGAGCGCCGCGGATAGAGCGCCGCGGATAGAGCGCCGCGGATAGAGCGCCGCGGATAGAGCGCCGCGGATAGAGCGCCGCGGATAGAGCGCCGCGGATAGAGCGCCGCGGATAGAGCGCCGCGGATAGAGCGCCGCGGATAGAGCGCCGCGGATAGAGCGCCGCGGATAGAGCGCCGCGGATAGAGCGCCGCGACGAGATAGCGCGTACAGTCGTCCACGAAGGTGTATTGATACAAGCCTGATACAAGCCTGATACAAGCCTGATACAAGCCAGGCGCGCGTTTCATCGTGGCCATCTGGGCTCGCTCACCGGGTAGGCGCATGCTGTAGCGCTTGGGCGCCAGCGGGCGTTTGGGCCGTCGCACCGGCGGCGAGGGATGACGCGCCAAAACCGTGTGAATGGTCTCTAACGACAACGACAACGACAACGACAACGACAACGACAACGACGACAACGACAACGACAACGACAACAACGACAACGACAACAACGACAACGACAACGACAACGACAACGACAACGACAACGACAACGACAAGCAGCACATATGCTCTCGGCGCAGCTCGTGCTGGATCCGGCGCGCGCCGAGCTTTCGTTCGCGGCGCAGCGCCAGGATCCCGTTTTCTTCCTGTTTTCTTCCTGTTTTCTTCCTGTTTTCTTCCTGCTCAAAGACTTTCTGGTTCGGGCTGCGCTGCGGACGACGACTCCGCGAGCGCGAGGCTAAGCCCTCTAGTCCCTCCATCCCCCCTACCGCCTACCGCCTACCGCCTACCGCCTACCGCCTACCGCTGGAGCCACTTGCCGAGCGTCGGACGCGAGATGCCACATCGGCGCCATACCAACCCGGCGTCGCCAGTCTTCTGGTAGAGCGTGATCCCGGTGAGCCGACGTTTGACTTCGTCCTACATCCAACCAGTCTACCATTGAAATGATGTCTCCGATACCCACATCGTCACCCCATAGAGGCCCTGGGTGACGACTACGTCAGCGGTGGCCAGCGCGACGGACGCATGCTGGACAAAGGTGTCGTTTGCCGCGGACGCCGGATCGCGTAGCGGGCCGCTGCGCCAAAGCAGGGCGCCGTCGGCCGTCCTGAGCGCCTCAGCATGGGTCCCGTCGGGCGAGTAGTAGAGGCGGGCGGAGGCCACGCGCACGCCGAATTGAAATTCGTCAAATGGGGCGCCGACGGGTGGCGTGGGACCGATCGCGACCTGATGACGCCAGAGCAGCGCACCGGTGCTGCCATCCAGCGCTGCCAAGCCGGTCGTCGTCTGCGCTATGACGTTCGCGCCAGCCATGGCTCGCGCATGCTGGTGCGCTGCGGTCCAGAGCACGGCCCCGGTGCCGGCGTCCAAAGCGTAAATTGACGCCAGCGAGACGTCATCGGGCCCCGGCGCCGCGCAGGTGAGGTAGAGGCGGTCCATTCCGAGCAGGGCCCTATCATCCGGCCCAACGCACGCGGCGAACTGCCACAGGATGCGCCCATCGGAGGAGTTCACGGCAGTCACCTTGGGACCGGAGGTTGCGCTGACGTAGACGACGTGCGCGGCGTCATCGGCAGTCAGCAGCGCGTCGCCCGTCGCCCCGACGTGGACCTCCCACTGCAACTTCCCGTCGCGCCCGGCGCGTGATTGGAGGACATCACCGGCGAGGGACACCACGCGAAAGGCGGGAACGCCCGGCTCAAGCGTGGCCAGCGGGATCAGCTCGGGCGGCATACTCGCCCCGCAGGCCAAGGTGGCCAAGACCAACGCGCAGAGTCCGACGGAGAGGGCGGCTCTCCGCCAGCGTCTGGGCGTGGCCCACACCTTCTTCACGTCCATACCAGACCACCTCCCTGGGAGGATGACAAATCCAGCCACGTAGCAGCGAGCGGTCTGGCGGTCCCGTTCCGATACTACGTGAGCGAGGGAGCAATCCTCACCGGCGGCGCGGCCAGGCCGCCTCTGATGCCTGGTCGTGCGCTGCGAGCGGCGGACGCCGTCAACTGGCTGTATAATAGCCTGGCACGGCTGTGAAATACAGTCTGATTTTCGCACTCATCGGGGAGGGGGTTGCCTGTGGCTGAGATGACATCCAGCGTGGTCGGCGTCGTGCGCGCGATCTATCGCTATCCGGTCAAGTCCATGCGTGGTGAGTCGCTCGGCGAGTCAAGCGTCGAATGGCAGGGGATTCCGGGCGACCGGAGCTATGCGTTCGTCCAGAGCGAGAACCACTCGACATTTCCCTACCTCACCGGGCGCGAGGTTCCCGAACTGCTGCTCTACACGCCCGTGCTCACCGACCCCAGCCGACCCTACTACTCACCCGTGATGGTCACGACGCCGGAGGGCAGAACCTATCCCATTGGCAGCGATGAGTTGCACGCCAGCATCGCCCAGCGCTATCCCCGCCCGTTTCACCTGCTGCGCCTGGGACGGCGCGCAACACACGACGCCGCGCCCCTCTCGGTCATCACCACCGGCACAATCAACTCGCTGGGGAACACTCTCGGCATGGCGTTCGACCCGATGCGCTTCCGGCCCACCATCCTGATCGAGACGCCGGAGGGCGATCCAGCGCCGGAGCAGCGCTGGGTGGGGCAGTCGCTCGTCTTCGGCGAGGACGAGATGCGGATGGTCGTCTCGGAGCCGGATGAGCGCTGCAAGATGATTACGCTCGACCCCACTACAGCCGAAGCAGAGCCACGCGTCCTCGCAGAGGTGGTGCGGGCGCGCGATAGCCTGCTCGGCGTCTACGGCCTCCCGCAACGCCGGGGCACACTGCGCCTCGGGCAGCCTGTCTCGCTGCTACCGAGCTGAAGACGCGCCGACCGCTAACATCTCAGCCTCAGTGCGGCGGATAACCCGCGACTGGAATCTGACTGGCTGGCGGCTCGTCTGGCCCGATGAAGACGTAGAAGAGCATCGCCACATTCCAGGCGAAGAAGTAGGTCAACAGAATAGTGGTGAACCAGCCCCAGCGCCGGACCAGCGCGGTGCGGATCAGCGCGAAGACATCGGCCAGCAGGACCAGCACAAAGCCCGGCACCCAGACGATCAGCGTCAGGACGATGAGAATGGTCACGGCTCCCGTCTGGGAGGAGGAGCAGGCATTAATATCGGCGTCTGGCGAGCAGGAGGCGACAATAATCGAGACCAGCGCGTAGAGCAGGAAGGCGACAATGTTGCAGGCGATGCCGATGAAGAGCAGATAGCGGAGCGCGCGCTTGCTCATGAAGCGATGGACGGTCGGCGTGACAGCCACCGTTCCGCCAACCGAGGTCACCGGCCCAGCATACGCCGCCTCGGATGGCACGACAGCCCTGGGCGCGAAATACGCGGGCGGGCGAGCCTGCGGTTGCGCCATGGGCTGAGCGATAGGATTAGCGAGGGGCTGAGCAATCTGATGGGGCATGGCTGCTGATGGGGGAGTCGGCAGCGCGGCGAGTGACGCGCCACACTGGCGGCAGAAGGCGTCGCCGGGCTGGGCGACGCGGCCACAGCGTTGGCAGGCGCGCATGGCGACGGGCGCGCTGGGGACAACGGCATGGTGCAACTGGTGGGCGACGAGTGGAGGCTGCGCCTGCGGCTGCATCTGCGCTTTGGCAAGCGCGGCGGCGGAATCGTCGCCGATGAGACGCTTCCCTACCACCGGAATGGCTCGCAAGAGCGTGGTATTGACGATCACCACCGTCGAGATGGCAAAGGGCAGACCCGATTGCAGGCCCGGCGGCAAGAGCGTCCAGAGCAACAGGATCAGCCCCACCACGATCACCGTGGTAAGACCGAGCACCATCAACAGGATGGGGGTCAGCCGGATCTCCCTCTGCATAGCGATAGCGTCCCCTGGCCGTATGGTGAAACGAACATTTACATCGTTGAGGCTGACAGGCTCAATAATTGGACAGCATTGTATCATAGCGCCCCACGCTTGAATAGCGTCGCAATGCGTAGGCGCCGCCAGACGGCTGCATTTGTCGTCGGAGCAATGTGGTTCATAGGCATGGTGGCACAATTCTGGCGATTAGCCATTAATTTTTGACGCCTGATTCGTCTAAGGATAGCGAGGCAGTCGGCGAAGGCTAAGCGCCGGAAAGTCGTTGTTGATAGAGGAGTCAGGGAATGGCTGACTCGATGGCGGGTGACACAGCACACACACGCCCGCGGCGCAGAGGGTTGCGCGCGGTGGCTTTTCTGGCGCTGGTCGCGTGTGTCGCGCTTGTTGGCGTGGGCGGCGGCGCGGTCGCGGGCATTGTCTTTGGCGCGGCGCTTGGCGCGCCAAAGACAATGCCCGCGAACAGGTCCCCCGCGCATCTCTCCGCGACACCCACCGCGACGATTCCTCCATCCTGCCACTGCACCAGCGTCACCGTGACCATGCCGCAGCCCAGCGCGGGCGTCCCGACGTATGGTGGGCAGGTGATTCTGGTCAGCCTCTCGCAACAATGGCTCTGGGCCTATCAGGACCAACAGCTCGTGCTCGCCAGCCCGGTGACGACGGGCATGCCACAACTGCCGACACCACGCGGTAACTATGGTGTGCAGCGCAAGGAAACAAACGTCACCTTCTACTCGCTCTGGCCGCCAGGATCGCCCTTCTACTACTCGCCGGAGCACATCAACTACGCGATGTACTTCCGCGATATCGGCTACTACATCCACGATGCGCCCTGGCGACGCGCCTTCGGCCCCGGCACCCAATATCCCCACACCGACCCCGACGGCACGCACGAGACGGGCAGCCACGGCTGCGTCAACATGCCGACGCCCGCGGCGAAAGCGCTCTATGCCTGGGTGGGCATCGGCGCGCGCGTCATCATCGTGTCATAGCACGCCGTAGCGCCTGCTGACGCCAGACATGCGAGGCTGCGCGCGAGACACGCAGCCTCTCGCCACGGTCCTGTATAATCAACCAATATATCGCAGCGCAGCCGCGCTGTGTTCTGAAATAGCGCTGCCAGACGACCGGTGCGCATGCCCTTGCAGAGAATGAGACACCTATGAGCGATAGAGAAAAGCCATTATCATCCCCAACACCTAGCGCAGATACAACAACCACAAACACGAACGGCGCACACGCGCAACTGGTCGCCGCGCTGCAACAGAACTGGCGGCGCGAGGTGGAGGGCGCGCGCATGTACCGCGACCTGGCCGCGCGCGAGTCCGACCCCACCAAGCGCGGCATCCTCGAACGGCTGGCCCAGGCCGAGGAGCGCCACGCCGCCCGCTGGGAAGGCAAGCTCGCCGAACTGGGAGCTACCCCGCCGCCGTTGAAATTCACCTGGCACGACCGGCTGCAACGCTGGATCAATCGCGGCATCGGTACTGATGCGGCGCTCCGGCGGATGGAGGCGGCGGAAGACGTGGATATCGCCCGTTACGAGGCGCACGCCCGCGCGGTCAGCGACGCCGAGGCCGCGCAGATGTTGCGCGAGGTACGGCGCGAAGAGGAGGCGCACGGCCGGGTCATCCGCGACATGATCGCGCCCGAAGGTCCACAGAACATGCTCGATGTGATGCTGCGGCGCGAGCACTGGCACAAGCGCGGCGGCGGCTGGATCGGCGACGCGATCTATGGCGCGAACGACGGTCTGGGCGCTGTCTTTGGCATCGTCAGCGGCGTGGCAGGCGCGACCGCGGGCAACAATCAGGCGGTGCTCATCGCCGGGCTGGCGGGGATGCTGGCCAGCGCGCTCTCGATGGGGTCGGGCGCCTATCTGGCGACCAAGAGCGAGCGCGAAATCTATCAGGCGGAGATTGACCGCGAGCGCCGCGAGATCGAGGAGAACCCCGAGGAGGAGAAGGAGGAGCTGGCGCTCTTCTACCAGCTCAAGGGCTTCAGCGAGGAGGAATCGGAGACGCTGGCCGACCGCCTGAGCAAACAGCCAGAGCAGTTCCTGAACGCGCTTGCGCATGAAGAGCTGGGATTGAACCAGCAGGCGTTCCCGAATCCGCTGGTCGCGGCGCTCTCGGCCATGGTCTCCACCGGCCTTGGCGCGTTCATCCCGATCATCCCGTTCTTCTTTATCGGTGGCATCGCTGCCGTCATCTGGGCGGCGGCCATCAGCCTGGTGGCGCACTTCGCTGTCGGCGCGGCCAAGACGATCATCACCGGGCGGTCGTGGCTGGTCAGCGGCATGGAAATGACGGTGGTTGGCGCTATCGAGGCGGTCATCACCTACGCGCTCGGCGTCCTCTTCCACGTCGCTGGCGCGTAACGTGCTATGCTTCATACCCAGGAGGCGGTGAGCGCCGCGCGGAAAAGGGAGAGGGCAACGTGTCGAAGCGACGAATGATGCCGGGCCTGTTGATCGGCGCGCTGCTGCTGGCTGGCGGTGGCTGCTGGATTGGGGTCGCGGCGTCATTCGCGGCGCGCTGGCCAGGCCAGGATTTCTCAGACGGCAACGTCCCTGCCACCGTTAGCAGTAGCGGCATGGCAGCAGCCATCGTCACCCCGGCGACCGCGACAGCCATCGCGACCAACTTTGCTATGCGCGTCATCGCCCGCACCAATAGCTATCGGGTGGCGCATGGCTGCCCCGCCCTGGCATCCAACCCTACCCTGATGGGAGCGGCGCAGGCGCACAGCGCCGATATGGCGACGCACGATTTTGTGGGTCATAATAGCTCCAGCGGAGCGACCATCGGCGACCGCATCAAAGCGGCGGGCTATGCCTACTCGACCTTCGCGGAGAATATTGCCTGGGGCCAGACGTCGCCTGAACAGGTCGTAGATATGTGGTTCAACGAAACGCCGCCCAATGACGCGCACCGCAAGAATATTCTGAATTGCGCGCTGCACGATATCGGCGTGGGCTATGTCTTTCTCGCCAGCGATCCGGGCAAGGTGACGTCCCACACCTACTGGACGGAGGATTTCGGCACGCGCGTCACCGGTTAACGCGCAGTACCGCCGGTTGCGGTAGCAGCCAGCAGAGCCACGGAGGCGCCAATGGCCATCGAGGAAGCCTTCTCCCCGTCGGATATCGTCCGCGACCGGCTGCGCGCGGTGCTGGCGCTGCGTCCGTTAGGCCTGTTTTCCGATATCGATGGCACGCTGAGCGCCATTGCGCCAACTCCCGATGCGGCAACCCTCCTGCCAGGGGTCGCAGACCTGCTGAAGCAGGCGCTCTCCACCTTCGATCTCGTCGCCGCCGTCTCGGGCCGGACCGCCATCGACGCCCGCGCGCTGGTTGGGATTCCGGGCCTGCTCTACATCGGCAACCACGGCCTTGAACACCTGAGCCAGGATGATATGACCGTACACGTGCGCCCTGAGGCCGAGCCGTGGATACGCGCCATCAATCATGTGCTGGCCAGCATTCAGGCGCCGCTGATGGGGCGATTTCCTGGGCTGTTGATCGAGCGCAAGGGCGTCACAGCCACGATTCATCTGCGTGGGGTCGAGCATCCACAGGAGGCCGAGGATGCGGTCTACAAGGAGGTTGCGGACTTCGCCAGCGCGGATGGTCTGCGTGTGACGCGCGGCAAGATGGTGGTGGAGCTGCGGCCGCCACTTGAGATCGACAAAGGCGTCTCCATCGAGAGCTTCATTCGGAAGCGCGGGCTGCGTGGCGCGCTCTATCTGGGCGACGACCAGACCGATATCGACGCCTTCCGAACGCTGCGGCGGCTGACTGCGGACGGCGTCTGCCAGGGAATTGCAGTGGCGGTGCTCCACAGCGAGGCGCCCGCGCACCTGGCCACCGAGGCCGATATGTCGCTACCGAGCGCCGAGGCGGTGCCGGGCTTTCTCCGCTGGCTGCTGGCGAATGCGCCCACCGCTGGCTGAGCCATTCTGGCGGTGACGCTGGGGATAAAGCCTTGAGACAGGCAATCCGCACGTCTTCCGCTTATGGTCTGGACGGCTGTGGCGGCTGGTCTCCAGCGACGAGCGCGACGGCGATGGCCGGACCCAGATTGGCGCCAATGGTCGGGCCAAGCCACGTCTTCCGAATCATCCCCGCATACTTCGCGGCGAGCAGCGTCTCCATCTCGGCGATTGACTCGATGCTGGTACCGCAGATGAGCAGGCTCTCTACGCCGCCGACCGAGCGCTCTAGCTCATGCGCCAACTCAGCCAGCCGCAGCACGGCGCGCCTGCGTGAGCGAACGGTTTCGACGAGCCGCGCCTCCCCCTGGTCGAGTGTGAGGATGGGATGCGCGTCGATGAGGGCGCCGACCAGCCCCTGCACCCGGCTAACCCGCCCCGAGCGCCGTAGCGGCTCCAGCGATTCGGCCATGACGAAGACATGCGTACGGGCCAGCAAGGAGATGACACGCTCGTGGATGGCCTGCACCGGCGCACCGAGATGCGCGAGACGCGAGGCCTCGATGACGGCGGGCCACATGCCGATTCCGAGCTGGAGCGAGTCGATGATGTGAATTGGCGCAGGCGCGAGATAGTCCCGCGCGGCGGTGGCATGGCGAACCACCTGGCTAAACTGGTTGGAGACATGGATGGAGACAATCGCGGTCGCCCCCTGCGCAAATGCTGTCTGATAGGCCTGATAGAAGTCGGCGGGTGAGGCTGGTTCCGTATACGGCGCTGGTCGCGCCTTCGGCAGGCGTGCATAGAACTGCGCGGCGGAGATATCTATGCCGTCGCGGAAAATATGGCCATCCAGAATGATCCGATTGGGGACCACGATGATCCCAATCGCGTGTGCATGGCTCTGGAGAATGTCCGACGCGCTATCGGTGACGATGCGAACGCGCGCGGGCGGTTGGCGCTGCGACGGTTCGGGAGAAGAAGGCGGAGAGGAGAACCGCTCTGGATATCCGCTCATCGTCGGCGCTCCATTCCTATCCTTCGCGCCCGGATATCGGGAGCCTGTGTTCTCTCACGACCGTCGAAGTAGATCATGCGAACAGCATGGCCCGGATTATATACCACGCCTAGCAGAGAATCTAGCGTGCCTGGCGGCAACGTAGGCATGTCCTCGCATCTGCTATCGCAAAGTGCAAACTGCTCATGAGATGCCCTGTCCCACTTGTGCGAAGCGCCATCGTCTAGTACGATGGTAGGTAACAACCGTACTGCTGAACAGGCGGCATGGTTGCGAGTGGCTCAGACCAAGGCCGCGCCGTGCATGGGCGCGCGCTCCATGGGAAGGTGGCACAATCATGAAGGGATGGGTTGACGAGTTCAAGGCGTTCATTCTTCGTGGTAATGTGGTCGATCTGGCCGTCGCGGTCGTGATTGGCGCCGCGTTTGGCGCGGTAGTAGTAAGCCTGGTGCAGAATGTCATCATGCCGATCATCGGCGCTTTTGGGGGCCAGCCGTCGTTTGATCAATACTGGTGGACGATCAACGGTAGCCAGATCAAGATTGGCACCTTCATTACAGCGCTGGTCGCGTTCGTGATCCTTGCGGCGGTCATCTTCTTCTTCGTCGTCAAGCCGGTCAACTGGCTGATGTCCCATCGCAAGAAGGAGCTGCCCCCCGATCCGACGACCCACGACTGCCCGTACTGCTTCAGCAGCATTCCGGTCCAGGCGACACGCTGCCCATTCTGCACCTCCGAGGTGTCCCCGGTCGCGGCTGCCACTGCTTCCTGAGGCAGAGCTCACCCCCCATCCCCTCTCCCAGCAGGAGAGGGGAGCCAGAGGCGCTCTCGAAGAAAGTACCTTTCACCTGCGCGTTCGCATGCCCCTGCGCTAGAGTTGTGCTGAAGATTGTCGCGTATCGATTGCAGGGGAGAGCAGACGGATGAGGCAACGCGGGAGCAGAGGAAGAGGCGCGCTCGCTGGGGCAATGATGCTGGTGATAGCGCTAGTGACGCCTCTGGCCGTGTTGCTGGCAGGATGCGGTCCCTCAGCGGCGGCGATCACGCCCACCCCCATCGCGACGCTCGCGCTCCCATCGCCCCTGTCGAACTACTCGGTCTTCGTCACCGACGTGCTGACCGGCAATATGGCCGAACTGGGCAAACATACCTGGCACGTGGCGCAGAGCATCCACGGCTTAGGGCTGTCTGCCGATGGCAAGACGCTCTACGTCACCGATGTCGCCACCAACCGGCTGATCGCCTTCGACCTGAGCAGCGGCACACCGAAGGAGATACATAGCGTCGGCGTTGGCGTCTATCCAGTGCATATGGTGGCCACGCACGATGGCGGCACGATCTTTGTCACCAGCTTTGGCGCGGCGAATGTCGCCGTGGTGGATGGGCATACCTGGAAACTGCGCACAACGATCACCACGCCCGACCGGCCGCACAGCATCGTCGTCTCCCCCGACGGCCAATGGGTCTATACCGGCTGCTACGGCGGCGCGGCCATCGCTATCATCAACGTCGCCAGCGATTCGCTCGCCGCGACGATTCCGCTGCCACAGGCGGCTGAACCATACGGCCTCGCCATCAGTCCCGACGGACATTACCTCTATGCCAGCGACAACTTGACCGGGCGGCTCTTCGTGGTGGATGCGCTGGCGCGGCGGGTAGTGGATAGCGTGGCGGTTGGACTGCATCCCGCGCTGATCGCCCACTCGCCCGACGGCAAAACGCTCTACGTCGCCAATGGCGGCTCGCACTCCGTCAGCGTGATCGACATCGGCAGCGATCCGGCACGTCCGACGGTGCGGGCGACGGTCGAGGTCACGGGCTACCCGCATGGCATCGCGGTCACACCCGATGGGCGCTACGTCGTCGTCGCCGATACGCTCGGCAAGAACCTCGCCGTCATCGAGACAAGCACGCTGAAGGTGATCGCCACCATCCCCGGCGAACGCTACCCCAACGACGTGCTCATCACGGGGTAGCGCTATGCGGGCAACGTCTTGCGCGCCCGGAGGACAACACGGCGGCTCTCGAAGAGATCGTAGAGCGCGGTGAGCCAGAGAATCGGGGCGCTGAGGAAGCCGGGCAGGACATCCCAGAGGCGCGCGCCGTTTACCATAGCGGTTGAGGGGGTGGCGAACAGCACAAACAGGCCCACCAGGCACAACAGAATCCCCGTCGCGTAGTAGACGCGAACCTTGAAGATGGGGGCCAGCGGCAGGAAATGCGCCCCGACGATGATCGCCAGCAACGGGAAGAAGAACTCCGGGTGGTCGATGATGTTGAGGACAACATTGACCACAACCGCGATGATAATCTCCAGGCCGAAGATGATCCCGAACTGAATCCCCAGCCGCCGCCCAATCACCCTGCCCCGCGCGACCGCCTCAGGTGATGTGTCACGCGGGAGGCGCCTCGCCCCGACCATGAAGATAATCGTGAGCGCCAGCAGGGCAAGCGCAATCACGTAGATGACGCCCCAGTAGAGCAGCAGGTTGCTATCGGCTATCCCCTGGCTGGCGATGCCCCACCATGCCAGCCCAAAGAAAATCATGATCAGTCCACCGTAACCCAGCCCCAGCGCGTAGGCGCGGATGCTACTGCTATTACTGCTAGTGGCTGTGCCCACTTCTGCTGGCATGGCATTCCCTCCTTTGCTTCGCCGACAGCACGGCACAACAAAGGATACCGTCGTGAGATGGTTTGCGCAAACGGCCGAGGCGCGTCTGCGTCCTGTGGCGTCGCGTTGGTATCAGGGCGCTGGCGGTGCCACGGTCGCCGTCGGTTGTACGGTCGCGGTGGGCTCGTCCGTCGCCGTCGGCCACACGGTCGCGGTGGGTGGCGCGGTCGCCGTGGGCAGAGCGGTTGAGGTGGGAATATTCGTTGCCGCCGGGTTCGCCGTATGCCGCGCGGGCTGCGCGGGGACGGGCGACTGCGCCGAATCGGGTGATGGCGGTGTGCTGCCGGGCAGCCAGCCGTTGGCGGCGGCGAAGAGCAGCATCAGGGCAAGGGCTATGACCGCCAGCAGCGCACCCATCCCCGCGCCCAGTCCGAGCGCGCGCCGCTCTCTCACCGCGGTCAGCACGGCCTGTTTGGCAGCCAGTTGACGACGGTGCGCCGGTGACCAGCGCGGGCTGAGGGGTTGTGTGCTCTGTTGTGACCAATGCGAGCCGGACGGGTGATTCCCCAAGCGCCGAATCGCCGGGTCTTCATGCCGCCAGACAGTCTGGTGCTTCGCATTCTCTGACGCCGATAGTATCGCTCCATTCCTCTCATCCAAACGCTTCGCTCCTCATTGCAACGCCAGTACCCGCAACCTGGGCGCGTATGCTTTATCGGATAACTCTTGCAATCCATGTGCCAGCGAGGCGACAGCGGGGCATCTGGCGCGTTTGCGGCGAACGCCGTACTATTTGCGCAAGAGCTATCACTCAGACACATCGCGTACCAGATCGAGCAATAGTTGCGGGAGCAGTTCAACATGGCTGAGACAATCGAGGCCGCCTCACCCACGGCGGGTAAGGGAGATAGCAATCTCTTGCGGGCGACATGGCGGCAGGCGTTGATCGCGGCGGCGCTGGCGGTGGGCGCGGCGTTGCTGGCGCGATTCATCCTGCAAATCACGACGCCCGCGGAGGTCTTCGCCGAGGCGCTGATACGCTTCGTCCCGCTCTCCGTCTTCTCCTGGCTTGTCGGCACACTTGGCCCCAGCGCGAAACATCTCTTCTTCGGCATCACACTCATCGGTGCGGGCGTCATCGCGGCGGCGGTTGGTCTGCTCTATTGCGCGCTACGTGGCGCCGTGCTGCATCGCATGGGACGCGCCGAGCGCCATTCGCTGGCCAGCGCGGTCCCAGGCTATGCCGAGATCCCGCTGATCGTGCTGTTGCTCTGGCTGGTGACGGCGGGCATTTTCGCGCCGCTGGTGGGCGGCGGCTTCTTTGGCGCGGGATTCGCCGAGGGCATCATTGGAACGCTGCTGACGCAACTGCTGCCCGATGTCGTCTTCGCGCTGGTATTCATCTGGCTGCTGCGGGCAACGCTGCTGATTCAGCTACAGCCAGGCGAGACGACGGCGGACGCTGCCGCGGCGATGCAGCTCTCCCGGCGGCGGCTGCTCAACCGCGGGCTGACGGTGGTTGTGGTGGCGGCGGGCGCGGCGCTGGCATGGCAGTTTATCTCGTCCAGCCTGGGCATCAATCTGAGTCGCCGCCCACCGCTCAACGTGGGTGAGACGCCCCAGCGGATTGTCCCGCCGCCGAAGCCCAGCTACGGCCCATGGACCTCACTCAGCGGGCAGACCAGTGAGGTCACTTCCACCCAGGACTTCTATTACGTCTCCAAGAACCTCGTCGGCGATCCACAGGTTGATGGCAAGACCTGGAAGCTGACCATTGGCGGCAGCGTCAACAATCCCGTCACGCTCACCTATGACCAGTTGAAGGCGCTGCCGGTGGTCGAACGCTATCACACGCTCGAGTGTATCAGCAACGAGGTCGGCGGCGACCTGATGAGCAACGCGTTCTTCCGTGGGACGCGACTGGCCGATCTGCTCGACTTCGCTGGCATACAGCCCGGCGCCAACGAGCTGATCTTCCGCGCCGCCGACGACTATAGCGACCGGCTGCATCTGAGTCAGGCGATGGACCCGCTCTCACTCATCGTCTATGAAATCAACGGCGGGCCGCTGCCCCAGGCGCATGGCTATCCGGCGCGGCTGCTGATTCCTGGCCTCTACGGCATGAAGAACGGCAAGTGGCTCACCTCGCTGGAGGTCAGCTCCGGCGATTACATGGGCTACTGGGAGACGCGCGGCTGGACCCCGGAGGCGAAAGTCAAGATGACCTCGCGCATTGATCTGCCCAGCGATGGCGCGGTGCTGACGAGCAACAAGTCCACCTGGATCGCGGGCGTGGCCTTTGCCGCCGACCGTGGCATCAGCCGGGTGGATGTCAGCACCGACTCCGGGGCGACCTGGCAGCCGACAACGCTACGGCGTCCGCTCGGCGCGCTGACCTGGGTGCTCTGGCAATATCAGTGGCAGCCAACCGCTGGCTCGCACATTCTGGCGGTGCGCGCGATTGACCTGGACGGCAACGTGCAGATTGCCTCGGGCGCGCCACCACTCCCCGATGGCGCGTCGGGCTACCACGCGATTCAGGTGCTTGTGGGATGACGGCTCTTCGTTTGTCTCAGACACGATAGGAGAGTAGCACCATCCACGCGCCAATGCCTGTTGTAAGTATGCCATCAATCATCCAGAATATGCGGTAACTGACGTTCTTGAGGCGTAAGCCGATCACGGCGTTGACAATGCATAGGACTCCAAGTAAGCCCGCAAGTGGGCCGTGCGAGAAGGTGAAAACGAAAAAATGAGCGCCCACGGCCGCGAGTATCCAGAGCCAGAATCGCCGTGATTCGCGGTCGGTGATGGTGAATACCACATAGTTGATGAGCAAAATCTCTACGACAAAACCCACCCCCATCACAATCCATTGATAGAGTGGGGGCGACCCGAGTCCAGCAAAGATGAGCTTTGTTGCGGATAGTACCGCAAGAGCGGTAACCGCCACTGCGGCGCCAGCAATGAGCGCTGGCAACATCCAGCGGCGACCACCAATACCCCCTATGATGACACCGAGTCCTACGAGGATAAAGAGCACTCCCCCACCTCGCATGAGGGGGTAGGCATGAGCCATATCGTTCAATATCCCCATAGCTGGTAACTTTCCACCTCAGTACGGTTCAGTACAGTATCGAAACGCCAGATGACCCAATGACCAGCAAATTTCTGGCCACCAGGACTGGTAGTATTTGGCACACGCCGCTCAATCGCCCGACCGCGCCCGCTGGCCCAGTTGAAGCGCCAGACCAAGGGCCGCGCCGATGCCTATGCCAAATCCGACGCCAAGGGCGATCTGATCGAGGGCAACGCCAATCCCGACGCCGAGCGCAACCCCAACACCGATGCCGAGGGCAAGGAAGCTCGTAGTCGTCCGGTTCTCATTGGCGGGGGATGGGGGTGTAGACATGCCGCGCTCCTTCCTTGGTGACCTGCTGACCGGGATTCATCCGTCCCGCACAATATACTACTTCTCCATGTGCCTATGGATCGGGGTAAATGCCCGGCACGAACCAGGAGAAGCCTCTGGCGAGCCACCCAGAGAAGTGCGTACCCGACTACCACACCTCCGCAAAGCCGCCTTGCGGCGCGGGTGGCTCAATGAGCGTCTGCGGCGATAGGTCCGACATCTTCCAGATAATGCCGCGCGCACAGCGCCGTGTAGGTTACGGCCGCTTCCCCATCAATGGCAACCTGATCGCCTTTCGCCACAAAGACGCCGTTGACCATGCGCGCGTTAAACTGCGCCCGGTGCTCGCAGCCGCCACCATGGCCGCACATGGCGATGGATTCCCTCAACTCGTGCGCGATCTCTAAGAGCCTCAGGCTGCCGGGAAAGCCACGGGTGCGAAAGTCAGTGCGCAAGCCCCACGCCATCACCGGTATTGCGTGCAGGACCGCGAGCGCCAAGAGTTGGTCCACCTGTGCTGGCTGTAAGAACTGCGCCTCGTCCACGAGCACAGCGCTGATACGCCCGACCGCTTCTTTCCGACAGAGTACCTCCGCCTCGACATCCATGTCTGGGGTGGTGAGAAAGTCTGCGTCGCGATGTAAGCCGATGCGAGAAACCAGGCTGCGCTCGCCCTTCGTATCCACCGCTGGCTTGGTAATCAAGACGCTGCCACCATGCTCCTCAAAATTGTGCGCCGCCGCCAACAACTGGGTGGTTTTTTGCGCGCCCATCGTCCCGTGCGTAAAGTAGAGCTTTGCCATGTGATAGCACATCCATTTCAATTATTTCGTTCGCGTTCGTCGGCACGGTCGCTGTGGCTCCCCTACTCCTGGATAACGAGAGGATCAGGGGTAAGTTCGCGCCCGGGCAGACACCAATAACCCAGCCCGACCGAGTATAACCGCATTCGCCTGATAAAGCCAGCGGCTCTGTTGCAACAACAAAACGCACATGGCAGGGCCTCTAGCTCAGAGCGATAATTGCTGAGCTAATTTACATAATAGTATTGTGGACAAGCTACTCGTATTGTGATATTATATGACCACTTGCTGTTCGTCTACGAGAGGACACCGAGATATCCACGTGGAGCATTACGGCATCATGTGGATCGTTATCTCTTATCGCCTTCTCGGACGGCGGCGAGTTACGGTTTTGTGTTTGAGCGAAGCAGACTTCCAGAAGGAGCGCACTTTCGGTGCACACAACGTCACGTCCATCCCTCAAGCAATCTGTTCGCGTGCTACTTCCGTTGCTCACTCTGCTCGGCGTTCTCGCCCTCGTTATCATGGCTTGTGGCGAGTCCAGCGCCAATGCCGGAACCAGTGTCGGAACAAGCGGCAACAATTCAAGCAGTTCGAACTCCAGCAAGCATTTCAAAGTAGGCGACCAGGTGAAGGTTGGTGACACATTCGTCGTCGCCGTCAACTCGTTCAAGACCAACCCGGGGGACGATATCTTCAAACCCAAGAGCGGCAACAAATTCGTCGTGGTCGATGTCACCCTTAAGAATGTCGGCTCCAATGAGCAGGATATTTCATCTCTGCTGCAGTTCACGCTGAAAGACGCGACCGGCCAGAAGTACGACGAAACGATCATCTCGAACATAACGCCGCCCGATGGCAAACTGGCAGCCGGTGACATCGTCAAGGGCCAGATCGCCTACGAGGTATCGGCCAGCCAGCACGATTTCACGCTGGCCTTCGAGGCGGATATCATCAGCAGCGGCCAGGCGATCTGGGACTTGCACGTTTAGCCAGCGAATAGCAGGGAACAAGACAGCCGTCGGCCTTTATTGGTCGGCGGCTGCTTTAATTACCCAAGGAGGGCGCTACTCTGGCAGGTTGTCGATCTGCACCGGCTCGATCTCGTCCGCCGGGGTATAGCCGAGGATGCGCCCGAAGAAGGCAAGCTCAGCCTCCAGCGACCGCTTGATGTTCGCGGCCTGGCGGAAGCCGTGGCTCTCGCCCTCGAACGCCAGGTAGGCCACCGGCACGCCCTTCGCGCGCAACGCCTCCACCATCGTCTCCGCCTGGCTCGGCGGCACCACCGGATCCTCTAGCCCCTGGAAGAAGATGACCGGCGTATGGAGCTGGTCTACATGGAAGATGGGCGAGCGCGCCTCATAGATGTCCTTGCGTTCGGGATACGGTCCAACCATCTGGTCGAGGTAGCGCGACTCGAACTTATGCGTATCGCGGGCCAGCGCGCCCAGATCGCTGACGCCGAAGTGGCTGGCGCCCGCCTGGAACGCATCGCGGAAGGTGACCGCGCAGAGCGTCGTATAGCCGCCCGCGCTGCCGCCGGTGATGGTCAGTTTGTTGCCATCCACCAGCCCCTGCTGCGCCAGATAGCGCGCGCCGTTCGTGCAGTCATCCAGGTCTACCACACCCCATTGGCCCTTCAGGCGGTCGCGATAGGCGCGCCCGTAGCCGGTGCTGCCGCCATAGTTCACGTCGAGGACGGCGAATCCGCGGCTCGTCCAGTAGAGCGTGCCAGGGTTGAAGCCGTTGAAGACCTGGGAGGTCGGGCCGCCATGGCTCATGACACGCAGCGGCGGCAGCTCGCCCTCCGGCGCGGCAAAGTCGGGATTGCGCGGCGGGTAATAGAAGCCGTAGGCCGTCAGCCCGTTCTCCGTCGGAAACGCGATCTGCTTCCCCACGGAAATCCAGCCGTCATCCAGCGTCAGCGAGCTGGACTGGCGTAGCGTCTCCTGCTGGCCCGTGGTGGTATCCATCCGCACGATCTGGCCCGCCTGGGTTGGCGAGGCTCCCACGAAAACGATCTGGCTGGCGCTCGCCTGTGGCTGGGCGACGAGGGTATAGGATACCTCGATGGGCGTCAGCGCGCCCGTCGCGAGGTCGAGCGAGCCAAGGCGTATCATGCCGTCCTGCTGCCAGGTGCAGACGATGTGTCCTGCGCCGGCAAAGGCGTACGTCGCCATGGCAAAGCGCCACTGCGGCGCGCCAAACTCCACCTCCATCGGCGCCAACGCCTCGGCCTGTTCGTTGCGCCAGCGATAGAGATTCCACCAGCTGGTGCGGTCGGAGATGAAGTAGAGCTCGCCATCGGGCGACCAGGTCGGCTGGAAGATAGACTCGTTCTGACCACCTGCCAACTGTTGGGCATTCGCCAGCGAGCCATCGGCGGCGACATCGGCCACCCAGAGCGCCGTGCCGTCCCACGGCATGTTGGGATGATTCCATGCCAGCCAGGAAAGTTGCGACCCGTCGGGGCTGAGGCGCGGCGTCGAGACAAAGTCCGTGCCAGCAACCAGCACGCGCCCGCCATCGGCGTTCTCGCCATCCAGCGCCAGCGCGACCAGTGTATTTTTCGCCTCCTGGCCCGCTTCGCGGTGATCTTCGCGCACCAGAATCAGCCGGTTGCGCGTGGCGTCCAGTGTGGCGTCGGCATAGCGCAGGACACCGCCGGGCAGGTCGGGCGTCAGCGGCTCAGGCGCGGCACCATCGCTCACACGATAGAGACGTTGGTCGGCGAAGTTGGAGAAGTAGACGGCTCCGCCAACGGCCAGAAATGCTCCGCCGCCGTATTCGTGGACGCGGGTGCGCGCATGGAACGGGGCAGGCGTCACATCGCTCATCTGGCCGTCTGTGGTGCGGCGCACGAGCACGGTGCGGCCACCCTCGCTGGGGCGTAGCTCCGTCCAGTAGATTGTCTCGCCGTCAAGCTGTAGGTCGCTCAGGCCCAGGGCGCTGGCCAGCAGCACATCCGCCGTCAGTGGCGATTTCCACGCGCCATAGGGCGCTACCATCGGCTCGGTCACGGGTTTCGATCTCCTACTAGTCAACCAAATTGGGCCAGGAGTCCCCTGCCTTGAGGCATAGGCAAGGGAGGAATGGCCTAAACTTCACAGGAAGTCCATGGTGTACCGTTATTGTGAACCTACGCTATATTACATGCATGGATGTTCTCCTTACCGCCAAGCTCAAACTGCAGACGACGCCTGAGCAGTTCAGCGCGTTGCGCGCGACGCAACTGGCCTACCGCGACGCGCTGAATTATGTGAGCCGGTATGCGTTTGACCATGGCAAGGTGAGCAATCAAATCAGCTTACAAGACGCCACCTATGCGGACACCCGCGCCATGTTTGGCTTGCCCGCGCAGATGGCGTGCAACGCGCCGCGCCAGGTGGGCGCGACCTACAAGGCGCTGTGGACGAAAGTCCAGGCCAACGCCAGCGCGCGGGCAACTGGGCAGACCAAGAAGCGCTCTCGGGGACTGGATGCGGCGCCGCGCTACAGTTCGCCGACGCTCACCTACAACTTCCAGCGGGACTATAGCTTCAAGACCGACCAGCGTGTGAGTATCCTGACCTTGGAGGGGCGCGTCATCGTCCCCTATACCGGCTACACGCGGCACGTGGCGCTCATCCAGCGGGGTCTTCAACATGGCGCCCGGATCGGGGCGGCCAAACTGTGGTATGACAAGCCGCACAGGCAGTTCTACCTGCTGGTGAGCCTGGAGGTGGCGGTTCCTGACCCACACCCTGAGCAGCATCAGCGCATCGTTGGGGTGGATGTCGGCCAGCGCTATCTGGCCGTCGCCACCGATACGCACAACAAAACAGCCTTCTTTCCTGGCACAGATACCCGTGCGCAGGCGGACCACTACGCCCGACTGCGGAAGCGCTTGCAGCACAAAGGCACTCGCGCGGCCACCCGACGCCTCATCGTGGTGAGCGGACGAGAGAGACGGTTGAAGCAGCAGCGCAACCACGCCATCAGTCGGCAGATCGTGGACGCCTACCCGCAAGCTCTCATCGGCCTGGAAGACTTGACCCATATCCGTGAGCACACCAGACGTAAGCGGAAACACGGCATGAAGGCCACGGTGAAGCAGCGCCGAGCCAACCGGCATGCGTCGCAGTGGGCGTTTGGCGAGTTGCATGGCTACGTGGCCTACAAGGCGTTGCTCTCTGGCAGCATGGCCGTGAAGGTGGACGCCTACAAGACCAGCCAGGCATGCCCACGCTGTGGGTATACCTCGGCAGGGCAACCGCCCTGACAAGGGGCTGTTGTTCTGCTGTCTGGTGTGTCATCTCGTCCTCCATGCGGACCTTGTAGGGGGGCGCAACGTTGCGCTCAGAACGCTTCTTGCCCGGCAAGACTGGGTGAGAACGGGCGTCTTGTCAGAACGCCCAGTGGTCACGCGACCCCCACGATGTGTCGAGCGATGAAGCCAAAGCGGCGCAGCGGCAACGCTATGCCGAATTGCGGTGGAGCTTAGACACAAGCCCCGCCCTCTAAGGCTGGGGTATCTTACAAGACGTACGGTATCAATCGGCGCGTCCGCCGCATATAGGCGACATATGGCTGGCCGAGCGCGCGAGAGAGCACCCGCTCTTCCACCATCACACGATAGCCGAAGCCCACCGCGTTACAAACAATTATAGCGGCGAGGCTGGCCCAGTTGGTCAACACCAGCCCGAAGCCGAGCAACGACAGCAACGCGCCGGTATAAGATGGGTGACGAATCAGGCGATACGGCCCGCGCTCGACCACCTGCTGATCTGGCCCGACGGCGACTGTAATCACGAAGTAGCGGCCCAGCACGCGAATGGCATAGGTCCGTAGCGCCGTCCCGATGAGGATCAGCGCGATGCCCAGCCCAAAGACGACAGCCTGCCCATGCGCCAGCGCCGCGCCTGGCAGCAGCAACGCCGCCAGCACCGCCGCGACAAGGCTGAGCGCCAGCAACGTCAGCAGCAGCGCCAGCGACCCGCCATCGTGCGCAGTGGCTCCCTCGCGGCGACGCCGGGTTAGCAGACGGCCGCACTCCGGCGCCGCACAAATCACCAGCGCCAGCGCTGTGAGGGCCGCCGCAAACGGTTGCGTCGCGGGCAGAGGATACAACGCGGGCATGTCAGCACTCCAACCAGCAAAACCAGCAAAATGTGGCCAGCCATGCCATTGAGCTGGCGCGCTGCCATTGTACACGATTGGCCTGGGCAGATGTTGTTACGTTTGAGACGCCCAGACAGGATGTTACTTTCACGTTGCTCCAATAGTGTGTTAGTTGAGAGGCCTGTACAGCCACGATACCGCGACATCGAGATACACGCGATACGATGAAAGGAAGCTGAGGAGATGGTCATCGCGGGCAGTTGGTCGGCGCGGAGAATCTGGCGCTCGCGGACGCCTGGCGCATGGTGGGGTATGTGGAGCATATGGAGCATCGGGCACGTGCCATGGAGGAATGCCGACCTGACTGAAATCACCGGCGCGCCTGAGCACACGCTCGCCAGCACGCCTACTGACGACGCTGATGCTGCGCATGACGCTGCCAGCGCCCGCCAGCTTCCATCCTTCGAGGCGTTCTTCCGTCGGCACGAGCGCGACATCTTCGGCTATCTCTGGCGCATGACTGGCGATGAACAGGCGGCGTACGATCTCAGCCAGGAGACCTTTGTGCGCGCCTGGCAGCACTTCGACCGTATTGCCTCCTATAAGCGTCCGGGCGGCTGGCTCTTTCGCGTGGCAACCAACCTCGCCCTGACCCACCAGAAGCGCGCGGCTGCTCTAGTCGGCGCGGCCCAGCCATTCTCGATGGGCGACGACCCATCCATCAGCGATCCGTCGTGGCGACTGGCAGAGAGCGAGGCCATTCGCGCGACGCTGCTGGCGCTGCCGCCACAGCAACGGGCGGCGCTGGTGCTGCGGGAGGTCTGTGGCTTCTCGTGCGCGGAGGTGGCCGAGGCGCTGGGCATCACGCTGGCCGCCGCCAAGATGACACTCAGCCGTGGCCGCGACGCCTTCCGCGCGCGCTATAGCCGCGAGGAGCAACGACCATGAACCAGACAAGCCAACAGACGACGCCCACCTGCGCGCTTGGCCTGACCTCCGCCGACCTCTCCGCCTGGCGTGATGAGGCGCTAGCGGCGGACGAGACGGCCCGCATCGGCGCGCACAGCGAGAGCTGCCCGGCCTGTCAGCAGCGGCTACTGGGCTTCGCGCTGGTCGCGGCGACGCTTCAGGCCCAGCAGATTCCCGCGCCTGACGAGCGGCTCTGGCGGGCCGTGCTGGCGGCTCTCTCCACAGGAGAGAGGATGACGAGCGCTGAGGTGATCACCGACGAGTATCTCGTACCCGACCAGTCCGGCGACAGGAACCCGATACCCCACTTGCCCACGCCTCAACGGAGCTGGCGCAGACGCGCGCTGGGGACGCTGGCCGCCGTGGCCGCCATCGCGCTGGTGGTGGTCGGCTTCGGACGGCTCTTCCAGTCTGGTGCGCAGAACCGTCCATCGCAGACGTTCTCGCTGACATGGCGGCAGATTTCGCTGCCCGGAGGAATGGGCAAGAACCTCACCGACGGCACGGCGCTAAGCGTTTTCCCGACGGATGGCTCGATTGCCTGGCTCTGCCAGTCGGGGACGAAACCCGCGCCCGGCCCGCTGCATGTCTGGCGCACGAATGATGGTGGGGCAACCTGGAAGGCGCTGCCCGTGGCGCAGCGTCACAAAGCGTTCGATTGCGAGATCACGCCAGATCAGCTCGATCCCGATGTGGTGGCGCTCAACTACGGCTATATCCCCAACAAAGCGATCACGATACAGGGAGACAATCTCATCACCTTCGATGGCGGCGCAAGCTGGCATGATGCGCCATTCTTCCTGCTCACCAAAGAGTTCGCGACGATCAACGGCGCGATCTACGCCATACGATCCGATGATACAAACACAAATCGCCTTATGGTCAGCAGGGATGGGGCGCAGACCTGGAACGATGTGGATGATGCCATCCACGCGCAAAAGATGATGCCCTCGCAGTTCTGGGTGAACCCAAACACGAGCGCGCTGCTGGTAAAAGCTATTTCGATGACCGGAGATGGCTTCACGTCACTGTGGACGGTGGATATTAACCGCAACTACTGGCTATCACTGAACGGATCGTATCCGTCCAGCAGTAGTACGGTGGCCAGATCAACGACGGATGATCCTGGCTGGAACGCCTGCACGCTGGAGCCGGGCGGGGATGGCACGGACCCAAGCTCTGCATACCGCTACGTCGTCACGTGTGGCCCGGATGCGGGTAGCACATCGAAAGCTCTGAACGGCGCCTGGACGATTCGGCCTGCCCTCGACTTCCAGCGCTGGGGCGGCGCAACGCCCACTCCCTGCAATGCATGCGGCAATGTCGCAGGTGATGATCTATATGGGACGATTACTCTGCTTGGCATTGCCAACGATGGCGCGTTACTCGCAACTGCCGAGGATCGCTTCGGTGCCAGAGGCCAGGCGACCCGTACCAGCCTTTACCGGCTCCCAGCAGGCGCGAGTACGTGGCAGGATGGCGGCGCGCTGCCGATTGGCGCGTCAACCTTTGGCGCGGGGCAACTGGGTAGCACGGTTATCTTTGCGCCACGGCCAGGCGGAGGGATGCTCTGGGCCATGCCAGACCAAGACATCGGTTCGCATCCAGCGGGGCCGGTCTTCACCGCCAGCTATCCTGGGCCAGCCACGCCGCCGCTGCCCACACAAGCGCCTACGGCAACCCTGACACCTTTGCCTCTCAGGTATGATGTAGACCGCGCCACGCCACTTGCCTGGCAGCCGATCAACATGCCGAAAGGCTTTCAAGCGAGTCAGGTGGACCCTCGTGAGCCCTCGCTCGCGACCGCAGATGCGCTGGCGGTTGCGCCAAGTGACGGCCGTACGGCCTATGCCTGTCAAAACCCAAACCAGGCGGCGGCAACGCAGACGTTATTTTGGAGCTCACATAATGGCGGCTCATCATGGACGCCCGAGACGCCGCTGGGCGCGGTCGGCTCGTGTGCGCTCATAGTCGATCAAACGAATCCGAATGATGTGCTGTTGGGTATTGCCACAAGCGCGCCCCATGGGACACCTGATTTCTATTACCGCAGCGTAGATGGCGGCGGCACGTGGCAACGCATGTATAGCCTCGATAAGACTACTGTTACCGAGTTTGCCAGCGACGGCGCAACCATCTACGCTTTTCGTGGGCCAGGGTCGCAAGTGAAGCCGCTTCAGGCAAGCAACGATGGCATGGCGACCTGGCGCACTGTTGACAGCGCAATACAGCAACAGGTTTCCGTCTTCTGGCTCAACCCATTCAATGGGGAACTGCTGGCAAGCAGTAGCATCGTCAGCACTCAGGGAGTGGAAGGGATGCCAATTCCTTCTACCTCAATGTGGCGCTCAGATGACGGTGGCGCTCATTGGAACAAGTTGCCAACGCCGATGGGCTACACTGTCCTTGTGCAGACGCCACAACCGAATAGCCCATGGAATATCTGTCTTGGAGACGACTGGGCAGGTACACTCTATTGCGGTGACGATAGTGGCCAGCAGTGGACCGCGCGGCCAGCGCTTTCGGCAAAGACCATCTTCGACCCTTTGTATACTGCCCTTACGAGGGACGGCTCCATTCTGGCGCTCAGCGCGATTCCAAATGCCGATGGCTATCAACTTTACCGCCTGCCACCTGGCGCGGATCGCTGGTTGGATATTGGCCCGCTGCCAGAAATGATGTTGCTCTATGCGCCCGTCGTGGGTGGGAGTGGAGCACTCTGGTCTACGCCGGAAAATAGCTTCACCATCGACGCGCAGGGGTGGGTCTTTGCGGTCGCCGCACCGTAGCGCTTGCTACGAGTTGTCGTCGGCGGGCTGTGTGGGGGAGATGAGGGAGATGAGGGAGCGAAGATAGGCTGCCACAGCGGGGGGTGGCTCGGCGACGGTTTCGCGCGCGGGGTCGTAGAAGACGCTGACCATCTCCAGCGTGGCGCATAGCTGTTCGGGCTGTAGTGTGGTCAACTCAAAGCGAAGGCGATAGCTGCGGGGGCGGGCGTCGATCACCCGATGCGTGATGCGCAGCAGGCTCCCAAGGGCTATTGGATGCGTAAACTCGCCGGTAAACGATTTGGTAATCGAGTCCAGCGGCGCGCCGCCCGCATGTGGGAGCACATCGGACCGCCAGTGCCACTCGCGGCAGCATTCGACCAGGCGCACAATGGCCGTGTAGGCGAGACGGTCCTCGCCCGCGACGATCCATGCGCGCCGCACCTCAACCTCCAGGCCGCCCGCGAAGCAACGGACACCACCCTCCGCGAGCAGCCCATCCAGCGTCGTCGGCTGCATCATCGCCGTTGTCTTGTCAGTATTGCCGTCGTCAGTAGTTGCCATGTGTCTGATCTAGATGTAGCCGTCGAACGAGTCGATCCTGCCCCCGTTGAAGAGCAGGACCGGCCTGACGAGCTTCATGGTGTAGTCTTCGCGCCCCATGTAGTTCGAGCCGTCGTCAAGCCCCTCGGTGGACATGCCGATGTAGATATTGACACCTTCCCGGCGTTTCTTCTCGGCCACACGCATCACATCGGTCAGCCGCGGCGGCTGGTAGTCTGGCGAGGTATGCGCCTTTTTCGCCCACCGCGAACCATCGGCCGCGTACATAGGGTTGAGCCGCACCGAGAGATCAAGCCCGCGCGCCTTCGTCTGCTCCACCAGGTAATCGATGCTGGATTCCGCCTCGGCGACGGCCTCCTCGTCGGTCATATCCCAGCGCGGCTTGAAGAGCACATAGGACGTCAGTTGCGCGCCTGCCTCAGCCACCCGATCCAGCCCGCGCTCGAAGACCTCCAGCGGTTCGCGCTTGAACAACACTTTGTCGCGAATGTAGGGATCGTGCGTCTCGAAGCCGGTCAGGATATTCAGTGTGAGGCGAGGAGCCGCCTCGCGAATCTGGGCCAGCACGCCGGTCTCGACAAACTCGAGCCGCGTCTCCAGCACGAGCGTGCGCACGCGGCGAAGCTCGTTGATACCTTCGGCGATTTCGAGCATGGCCTCGGTGGGAAACGTCGCCGGGTCGAGCACGGACCCTTCGTTGCTGAATGTGACGCGATCCAACACACTCAACGAGTGTTTCAACTCTTTCACCACATACGAGAACTGTGAGACAATTTCACTCCCCGGAATGAGCGTTGGTGAGCTTTTCGCCGGAAGTTGACAGAATTGACAACGGTACTTGCAACGCTTGGTATTGAAGATGATGAGCATATCCTGATCGCCGAGAAACGTTCTGTGCAGGAAATAGTGAGGCATCCACGGACTGGGCGCGCTCACTCCCATCGGTTTTCGCTGGCCATACTTCGCATACAGATCCCCAACTTGTTGCTTGACACTCGGTCGAGTCGCTCGCACCACCTCGGCAGTCATTTTTCCTCCTTGTAGCAGGCGCCCGCATAAAGACATCCCAATAGAACAAGCGACTCTTAATGCGTGTCCCTGCTCAATGCGCCCCCCAAAATGGCATCTGGGCCACGATCAGCCTACGCCTCCTATAGTACTTTCGTCAAGCCTCAATCTTTCGCGGCCAGACGATTTTTGTGTTCTTGCTTTAATTGACACCTCGCCAATACGCTCTATAGAATGCGAATGCTGATTGGAATCCTCATCAGCCACACATCTCGCGCGCTCACAGAAAGCCTCTAGTCATGGGAACTGGATGCAGGTAAAGGATAACCAGTATCGTCTTGTGCAGGAGAGTACGACATGACACGTGATTCCGATGATTTGTATTCGCGCAACTGGGCATTCATAACACCCGCGCTCCAGCATATACTCGATCATACCTGTTTGTTTGCCGCGGGCGCTGGGCTAAGTAGTACTATCGTCGCGCTGGCATGTCGCACCGGGTTCGGTTCTTTCATCCTGGCCGACGGAGATAACGTCGAGCTCTCGAACCTGAACCGGCAGGCGTTCTTTCGCCGTCAGATTGGCGCCAACAAGGCCACCGCGACGGCGGAGCTTCTGCGCGATATCCGGCCGGATGTCGAGGTGACTGTCCTCCCGGAGTTCATCGAGAACGACTCCTATGTTGCCTCACTTGAACGGGCGAATATCGTCATCAATTCCATTGACTATGACAACCCGGCGCTCTTTGCGCTGGCACGCGATGCCCGCGCCCGTGGCATTCCTATGATTATACCGCTGAATCTGGGCTGGGGTGGGGCGGTGTTCGTCTTCACGAGGGATTCTATGCCGCTGGAGGAGGTGCTGGGTGTGGACCCAGCGGCTGCTCAGAGCGCCGCCGATGTGTCGGGGCGACTCGTCGCCAGCGCCTTTGGGGGGTCGCCGTTCGGCGTGCCAGACTATCTCGCCGCGACCCTGGCGGATTTCCAGACCAACGGCGCGCAGTGGCCCTGCGAGCCGCAACTTGGCGCCGCCGCCTCGCTCACCGCGGCGATGGTGGTGCGGGCGGCTGCGGCGCTCGCCGCCAACGAGCCGGTCCGGGTCGCGCCAGCGGCCTCGCACGTTGATCTGCGCATCCTACTCGAACCATCCGCCGGGACGCCTGCCGCTACACTGGACGACGGGCAGGCTGAAACGGCAGCTACTGCGAATGATGAATCTCCCGATGACGACGCCACCACCGCGACTGTGCCAGCGCCAGCCCCGGTGAGCGCGACGCCGGAGACCCATAAAGCCAGCGCCAGCCCTGGCATCCTGAGAATGCCCGCGCCGAAGAAGTCCGATGACGATTTTCGCGTCTATCTGCGCAGCCGCCAGTTGAGCGCGCGCTATCCGGCGCTTACCGCGATAGCCACGAAGGGGAAGGATGTCCTCTATCTGCGCACCCGCCCATCAGGGTTATGGTCGTATGCGATCCGTCACGACATGCTGACGGCGAGCGCCTTCAACGAATTCGGTGAGTTCAGAATCGATCAGTACGCGCTCGCGGGCCTCTACGACACGTCGAAAATCGCGCAGCGCGGCTACCGTACTGATCCCACGCTGGCCGACCTGGCGGAAAATGCGATCCACGTTCTCTGTGGCACGGCCTCGGGACAAATCCTCGCCTGTTGCTCGATTGTGCCACCGAGGGGGCCGCTCTATAGCGAGCCGACCGGGCTGCTGGTCAAGCGCCGCCGACCGCTGGTGCTTGCCGACCAGGAGCGCGCGGTGTTTCCCGCCGAGACCGAGCTCTTTGGCCGTGGCGTCTTCGAGTCGCTGCCCGCGATTCAAACGATACCCGTCGAGCGCATGCGTGAGATCGCCCATTTGATGCGGAACCAGGCTATCAAAACGCCGCTGACGGGGATCGCGGTCTTTGAGATATGCTATGCGCTGACGGAGGTGCTGACTAACCCCCGGCTGGGCATCGACGTGACGCTGGGCAGCAGCGGGCCTGAGGCGCGCAATCTAATGGAGCTGGTCAATATTCCGATGCTCTACGCACCCTGGGCGCAGGTGGTCGTCTCGGAGGCGGCGCCTGAAGACGATTTCTGGATCCCGCCCACCAATGCGGAAGGCTATTTCTGGCCATTTGTCATGGCCACCGCCGACCTACGCGCGATTGCGCCTTTCCGCCTGCAATTGAATGGCGCGCTGGCCAGCCCGGCGGAGTCCACACGGAGCGCGATCATCGAGGTGGCGAAGCTGGCGCGAAACACGAACCAGCCCCAACCAATGTTCCTGCACGAGGCGCAGATCCCGCCGCGCTGGTATACCTCACCGCCATATGGCCCGCCGATTCCTCCGGTAGGGGAGTCGGACCAGCCCTGAGCAGATCAGCGGTTTCGGCGATAGGTACCATCCGCGGAAACAGCCGGGTTGATTGACCGATTCCTTGAATCCGCGTATCATAGCATCGTTGACATTTCCTGACCTCGTCGGGGAAATGGATAGCAATGTTATTATTCCAATCAGGATTTCACGCGGCCCGGTGGTATCACATAGGTTGTGTGGTAGGAGTGGATGTGGAGATATCCGTCGTTTGTCCCCAAGGACTGGTTGACAGCGGGTATCACACAGGCACATGTGCGTCTACAGGGTGTAGGGTGAGGTGAATGAACATGCGGCCAAATGCTTCCTTCGAGCCTGAGCGGACCCCTTACCGCTCGGCAGGCACGGCGATGACGCAAGGCACATCGAACTATTATGGCGGGCCTTTCGGCTGGTGGTTCCGGCTGTCGGTGCCCCCAGAACCCCCCGCCAGCGCGGACTTCGCGGCGCGCGACCGGGCTCGCCGCGGGCGACTCGGCGGCTCGCTGCTCTTCGGTCTGCTCTTGCTGATGGTCCTGGCCGTCTTCATTGGCCTGGGTGATCCCGCGTCACTCATCAGCGCGCTCATTGGGCTCGGCGCCGTCGTCGTGGCTATGATCCTGAACCGCAGTGGCTTCGTCAACATCGCCGGTCTGATTATGGTGGCGCTGCCCGCGCTGGTGATTGTCTTGAGCATCGTTGGCGCGCCCAGTGGACAACTGGATACTCTCTACCTGCCCCTATTTGATCTGCTCGCGATTTCCATTGTAATAGCTGCTACGCTCCTGGCGCCGCCCGCGGTGCTCCTCGTCACGGTGGCCGCTATCGGGTTCACGGTCGCCGATATCCTGCTCCAGCCGCACGTCTCAAGCATGAATTCTCTCTTTGCGACATCTGATGGCCTGCTCACCCTTATTGCCCGACCAGTCGCGTCCCAGCTCATCCTGGGGGTGATCGGTTTCCTCTGGGCGCGCAGCACTGTGCAATCCATCCGGCGCGCCGACCGCGCCGAAGAGCTGGCCGAACTGGAACGCCGCGAGCTGGACCGCACCCACGAGCTGGAAGAGGGCGTGCGCCAATTGCTTGCGGTGCACGTTCACCTCGCCAATGGCGACTTCAATGTGCGCGCTCCCGCGATTCGCAATAGTCTGCTCTGGCAGATTGGCAGCAGCCTGAATAACCTGGTCGCTCGCCTCGGTCGGCTTGCTCAGGCCGATTTTGTTTTGCGGCGCACCCAGGAGGAAGCGAATCGGGTCACCGAGGCGATCTATATGCTCAATAGCGGACGCCAGCCCATCTGGCCCGCGCCCAGCAATACGCCGCTAGACCGGCTCGTCGATGTGCTGCGTGGGGCGCTCCCGCCGCGCGCCCCTGGGGCGGCTCCTGCCGCGCAGCTCCCGCCGTCGCCCGGAGGCGGGTATCCCGGCGCCAGCGCCAACAGCATGCCGCTGCCCGGCGGAGCCGCTCCCAATATGCCCATGGGCTATTCTGATCGCCCGTCCGCGCCCTATCCCAACCCACAATCAGCCGCGGGCAACGCCGTCAACGCGGTGCCCGAGTGGATGCGTACGCTGATGCCCGATGACACTGGCATGCAAGGGCAAGCAGCGCCGCCAAGCGGGCCGCGCTCGCCGATGCCTGGCCCCGCCAGCGGCTACGGCCCCCCAGTCGGTCCGGGCTACGCACCGCCGCCAGCCGATGTCAATCCGTGGTCACTTGAACCAGGCGAGCAGATAGAAGACCACGATCTGCCGGAGTGGCTTCGCCAGCCTAATCAGGAATAGCCGACGGCACGCACACCGCATGCACTCAGCCCGCTTCCACCTTCCCGTGGCGGCGGCCTTTTTGCTGGCCGTTGTCGCCACGCCACGCCTCGCATCACCGGCGCGCAAATCGATAGTGCGGATGGCGGCGATTGTTGTATGATAGACGCACTGCGTTCCGCGCAGCCGCAATGTCGTCGTGTGAGCGGAATAGCGGTTGCGGACATTTCGTCGGCGGGAGGAACGGCCCGACTATGGTTACCTATGAAGATCTCACCGAATTGTTCCTGAGCGCGGCGGAGGCGACGGGCCTCTCGGTTCATCCAGAGTTCTGGTTGAACACGCAGACCCTGGAACGCGAATTCGCCTGCACGTTGCATCCTGGCCCGTGCGAAGAGGCGGAGCATCGCGCCGTCTGCACGCTCTCTTTCGCCTGGGGTCCGCTAGACACTGCGCTCTCAATTGATGGCGCTGAAGGCGTCTGTGAGTTCTTCCACGAGCCTGATGAGTCGTGTCCACATCTGCACACAGAAAACGTGCTGCCGCTGGTCGTAGACCTCTCCTATAGCCTTCCACTGGCGCATATCGATCTGGGCGCAATCAACTTGCAGGCTATCGCGCGTCTGGTCAAGCTGCGCGCATCGGAGCACAGCAGCCGCGCCGTGGAGACGCGCTCGAATGTCGCGCTGGCGCTAGGTGATACGAGCATGGAGGCCGAGGCACTCACGCTGCAACAGCGGGTGGAGCTGCCGCTCTGGGATCCCGAGGGCGTAAGTGGCTTTCATGCGGCTGAGGAGTATCGTGAGGGCCACATGACACTTGGCCGCGCGCGTCGGCAGTCGGTCTACCACCAGGGCGAGCCACATCCAGAAGAGTGGCTGCCACATATGTTCGCGGAGGTCGCCGCCGATATCGCCAGCGTGCTCAACGCGCTTGAAACGTCAAACACGGGCGGCTCCATCCACAACGCCTTCGACACCTCCGAGAACTAGGCGCTTCCATTTGAAAGCCACTGGGCAAGAATAGCACTCCACCCCTAACTCATCCCTTATCGCCTATTAACTCGCGAGACAGCAGGGTGAGTTGTGTACGCTGCGGTTTGCCACCATACAGCGAAATCTTCATCATCAACCCAAGGAGGTATCCGTGCGTTTCGCTATCAATCTGCCTGCCTTCAATGCGTTTGCCGATGCTCGCGAGCTTGCCGATCTGGCGTATGAGGCCGAAGGCGCGGGCTGGGATGGCTTCTTCCTCTGGGACCATCTGCAAACAGAGCCAAACGGCCCTGTCGCCGATCCCTGGGTGACGCTCACCGCCATCGCAATGCGAACCGAGCGGATTCGCCTCGGCGCGCTGGTTACGCCGCTGCCACGCCGCCATCCCTGGAAGTTCGCACGCGAGACCGCCACGCTGGATCACCTTTCTCACGGGCGACTGATTGTCGGTGTGGGCATTGGAAGCGATCACTGGCGCGAATATAGCGCCTTTGGCGAGGTCGACGATGACAAGATCCATGCCACGCTGCTGGATGAGAGTCTCGACGTTGTAACAGGCCTGTGGGGCGGCGAGCCATTCAGCTATGCGGGAACGATGTATACGGTGCGGAACGCGCAGTTCCTCCCCACACCGGCGCAGGCGCCGCGCATTCCCATTTGGGTGGCAGGCGTCTTGCCACACAAAGCGCCACTCCGTCGTGCCGCCCGTTGGGACGGTGTCTATCCTATTCACTGGGATGGCCACCCGGTCCAGCCCGATGAGATCCGCGAGACGCTTTCCTACGTCAACCCGTATCGCTCGTCCGGTGATCCCTTCGAGGTCGTGGTCGCGGGCTACGTAGGCAACGAATCGCCGACTGCTGCGACGGCATTGTTGCGGACCTATGCGGAGGCAGGCGTAACGTGGTGGCAGGAAGGATTTCTGCCAGACGACACACTGGATATGGTACGCGCGCGTATTCATCAGGGGCCACCCACACTCTAGCCGCCAGGAGGCAGGAGTCGGCTCATTCGCCTTTCGTTTGCCGAGCATCCATACCTGGTAATAGCTTCATGCGAGCATGGCATAGGGTATTTGCCTGATACGATATCAGGTGTTTACCTGATGCGGCTATATAACAGTGCGATGTATTCTTGGGTCAGAGAGACTATTCACAATCTCCTCCCCTCCCCTTCGAAGACCAGGTGCCCAGAGCCTGGTCTTCGTGTTGTCTATGAGCTGCTGTTGTATGTCGGACTTGTACACATTTTGCCTGGGATTGTTGTTACTACGGCAACCGCCTTCTCCTCCAAAGTGGGAGTGGGGAACCAGAGTATGAGCGCAAGCGGAATCGGTCGTCGCTCGTCCACGTCTGCTTCTGAGGAAACGAGATACTGTTCCGACTTTTTGTGTGGATATCCTGACAGGACACTATCTCACCCAGTCGTCTTTCTCTTTATTTAAGAAATGAATAAGAGAAATAGCAGTCATAGTAATAGGGGCGGTGGATAGTGGGGATAAGTGAGATATGCGTGTGCGCGTCATACGACGTGCCCCTTGAATTCGAGGATGGCGGGAGTTGATCGAGCGCCCTGGCAACGCTCCCTCTGTGGATGTGTTCGTGGCAAATGCGGGATAATATTCCTCAAAAATGTGGATGGCTGTGGATACTGGTGATCGGCTATCCACGCCTTCCACGAGGCATCCACGAAACTATCCACGAACTGGGTGGGTAGTTCGCATGCCGTCCACAGCCATCCACGATCTCTCAACAGCAGATGCCCACAATGTGGATGACGATGTGCTATCCCGTTGAACTGGCTCCCCACGCTCTACCCACCACCTATCCACCGCCTGCCGCCATTGTCCACACAGTTATCCACAGGCTATGAGGCGATGGGTGGGATGTCGGGCGGATGAGACGAGGGCCAACTTATGCACACAAGGAGCGAGTTGTCCACATTTTCAGGCCTGTTATCCACCGAGGCAATGAACTTTCATCGGCGCTGGAAAGTGGCCATTTTGCGCCGAATCACTGGAAAAATAAGGGTTTACACTCCATCGCTTATCTATCCACATTGATTGTGGATAACTCCGCAACTTGTGGATAACTTTGCCGCTGGGCATGCGGATCGTTCCAGTTGACGAGCAGTGTACGCTAAGAGGGCTACTGGCGGTAAGGAGTATCTACGCGCAGATATGCTTGCCATGGCGCGAAATGAGGAAAATCGCGGGCTATGGGCATTAAATACGCTGAGCATTTTGTCAGTTTCTTGCGTATGTCACCGGAGCAGCGGCGCGTGGCGTGGATACGCAGTAGAGTCCTCCAGTGGGGCGGGATGGCGCTGGCGTGGGTATGGCTGGCCTGGCTGCTGATGCTGCTGCGGCCGGTGGCGTTCACGTCGAGTCTGCTGTCTCATAGCTTCTCGATTCCCAGCGCTCTGACGGTGATATGGGACGTTTTCATCGCGCTGTTCATAGCGCTGACAACACTTGCCCTCTCACGGATCCTTCTTCCCGATGCGCGCTTCTGGTTTGGCGCGGGGATTACACGTCGGGCCCTTTTCATGGGTGACACCAGACTCTCGGTCGTCGCGGACGATCAGCCGAAGCCGCTGGAGAGCGGTGAACTCCCGCCAGATGCCAGCCGCTTCTTGGCCCTGAGGTATCCGTCTACCCATGTAGCATTCTCTGTTCTGACGGACATTACCGTGCTGAATAACCATCGCTGGAGTAACATTCATCACCTACAGATGGCTCATTAGCCCACTCGATAGCTTTGGCCCGCAAAAAGACAACATTGATCTATCAATGGCTCTGCTGCCACTGCTCACTGGTGGTCATGGGGCCATTCTCCATGGTTTGTTGCCTATCGTCCCCGACGGCTGGTGGATATTCTCTCCTGGACGCCGCCGGAAGCTGCTGGTGGTTGAGGACTGGGGTATCCGCTGGCGCGAGCGGCGCTGGCGCACCCGCGAGCACGCGTTGGCCTGGGCGGATGTCTCGGCGTTTTGCGTCGAGCATTCGCTGACGAGCCTCTTCTACCAGTACACGTTTGTGCTGCTGGGCGAGCACGAGAGCTTCGCCTGGACAATGCCCCTTCATGGGAAAGCGCACCAGCATGCCGCGGGCGAGTTGTTGGCGCGGCTCGTCGTCACACGTACACAGTTGCCACTGCTCGACATCTGCAAGACCATTTCGTATGCCGAGCGGATGCCATTCCCATTCGATACCACTGCTCCACGTAAGCCAGCGAAGCCATCTGCCATCGCATTGTGCTATCCGACCCTTGCGCGAGTGTTGGGAGATAAGGCGACGCAGGTACGCGCCGAGCAGGGTCTGGCTGAGGGCTACGTCGAGATGGAGCGCGAGACTGCTCCTCGTCGGCTGCGGACGCTCGTGATGGATCGGCGCATCTTCTGGATTGATCTGGCGCTGGTCATCATCGTGGCGTTTGGTTTCTGCGGCCTGTGGATGGTCGATCAGCTGCGCTCGGACGCCTACGCCCGCACGATCCCCACACTCATCGCCTATGAGACGCCGCTCTACAGCGATTCCCTCACCGCGCCAAGTGGCAACTGGCCAGTACAGACCCCGACAGATAACGACCCTGACACGATCTCGAAGCAGTATGCCTACGGCGGCTATGCGCTGACCGGAGGCCAGAAGAACAATGACATCGAGGAGATGTACTCCAACGGGGCTTTCGCCGATGTCGCGGTGACAGTCACCGTGCGCCAGATTGGGAAAGGCGACTATGACGGCGTCGGGATCATCGTCGTTGGTGGCGATGGCAGTATGGCGACGTTTACCGTCAGTCCGGAGCGTGGAACATGGATACTCTACTATTTTACGCCAGGAAAGTACGCGAACTCCGAAGACAACTGGCACTATGATGGTGGTGGCAATGATAACGGCTCCCAAGTGATACATACCGGCGCAAACGCTGCCAATCGGCTGTAGTTGGTGGTGCGCCACGGCCAATATCTGTGCTACGTCAACGGCCAACTGGTTGCCATCGACGGTGGATCGGACGCGTCTACCACAAGTCATCTCAGCTCTTTCGGCCTCGATGTGGATGACAACACAACCACCGGCGTCTTCGACGACTTCGCGGTCTATCCCGCGCCGCCACCGTATCAACCACTGCTGGGTGGACTGTGATTGCTAGAGAAGGATTGGTTCAACCATGGCGAGTGGCTCGGATGGACAACTGATCGCGCTGATGCGTCTGGCGCCGGATCAGTTTCGGGCGGCGTGGCGGCGCGGACGCACCACACAGTGGCTTGGCGCGTTCTTCGCCTGGCTGCTGCTCACCGCTACTATCTTCATCCTTCGGGTCGATCCGTTCGCGATGAGTGACCTATCGCTTCCGGCCGCGGAGACATCGCCACTTGCTGACGTGCTCATTGCGGTTGCGCTCACATTCGTCCCGGCCATCGCCCTCATCTGTGTGTGGCTGCTTATTCCCTCTCCGAAGCGGTGGCTCGGCTCGCGCACGCTACGCAGCGCCATTCTGACGGGCGAGAGCAAACAGGCGCCCGCCGCGTTCGACCAGCCGCCCCCACTCGTGGCAGACGAGCTTCCCCGCGACGCCACGCGGTTCAATCGCTTGAGGGTGCTCGGCTTCAGCAACAACCTTTGCGGGATTGTGCTGTTCTTCGTGGTGGCGCTTCTTGCTTCCCTCACGCTGCTCGTGACAAGTGCCCTCCAGTTATGGCGGCTGGACGCGCAGTTTGGGCAGGCAGGTGTGGGTGGCCTTTCATCGCTCGATGCGCTGCAAGGGTGCCAAACGCTGCTACAGTTTCTGCTGGTCATCCTGACGGTGGGACGAGCGTTTACCGTCATCGGCGGCTTCCAGGTGATTCCCTCTGGCTGGGGCGCATTGCTGCCCGCGCCACGACCGAAGCTGCTGGCGGTGGACGATTGGGGGATTCGCTGGCGTCCGCGAGGCTGGCGCAGGCGCGAGGCGACGCTGCCGTGGCACGATGTCCGCGTCTTCTGCGTCATGCGTGTGAAGCCAGGCGCCAGTGCCCGTGACGCCTATACCTATCTGCTCGTTGGCGACGACCTGAGCTTCGCCTGGACGCTTGCGCCACGGGCCAAAGCGCCGATGCGTGATGCGAGCGCGTTGCTCAGCCGACTTGTCGTGACGCGCACTCGATTGCCCTTGCTTGACACCTCCCAGGCGATTGCTTCGATTGACCAGTGGACCTCCGCGCCGATGAATGTAGCAGGAAGAAAACTGCGCAGTCGGTTCGCCGCCAAAGTCATGGAAGAGGCCAATCGAAGGGATGTGCCATCGCGGCAAAATCAGGAGCTGCGCGAGCGGCGCCATCTCGTCGGCTATTCCCCAATAGCCGACGAGATGGCGCCGCTCTATCGCGCCTCGCTCGAAGAGATCGAGCGATCTAGCAGTCCAGTTCGCCCGGTGCGCATGCGGGCGCGTTTCTACTGGCTGAATGTCTTGCTGATGCTGCTCGTCGCGGCGGGCATCTGCGGCCTCTGGAGTCTCAACAACGATCAGCTCACCGCCTACTATCAGATGCTGCCCGCGCGCATCGCCGCCGAGACGCCGTTCTTTAGCGATCCCCTCACCGACCGAGACTATGCCTGGGATATACAGATGCCGACGGCAACCGACTCGACATCGGTCCAGTATGCGCATGGTGGCTATGCGATGACCGGAGGCCCAATCGGGTACACCAACGAAGAGATGGTGGACGCGCAGTACGGCGATGTGGCGATAGCGGTGACGGCGCGCCAGCTCGGGTCATCGCAAAACGATGGCCCGCAGCCTGGACAACGCCACGGGCGGTTCTGACCAGATCATCTTCTATGTCAGCCCATCAGGGCAAGGTTGGAGTCTCTTTCACTATCAGCCCGGACATGCTGATGACAGCGACAACTGGAGCTATATCGATAGTGGGGATAGCGCCGCGATTCACAAAGGCGACAATGCGAGCAACAGATTGCTGTTGGTCCTCCGCGGGAGCGAATATCTCTGCTATATCAACGGCCAGTTCCTGGCGCGTGAAGTTGACTCCACGGTGACGCCATCATCGCCGAAGTATGGTTATCCTGGCCTCTTCGTCAACGACGACACCACCACCGGTGTCTTCAACGACTTCGCGGTATACGATCTACCTCCGGCCTATCAGCCGCTCTTTCATGGCCTGGAGCTGTAGCTATGGCGAGTTTAGAAGGATAGGCCGTGGCGAGACACACATATGTTTCACAGACTGTTGACCTGGTCTATCGAACGCCACAGGAACGAGCGAAAATAGCGCGCCGCAGAGCAATTGTCCTGGTGGTGTGGATTGCGCTTGTCTGGAGTCTGATGCTGGGGATTCTCGTCGTACAGAGCATCGCCGTCTTCGGCATTCGCCATTCTTTACAGCCCAGCTTAGGCAACATACTCGGATTCATAGGCGTTGTTGCGGCGCTACCGTTGTATGTACAGTTCTACATGGCACTGGCGATACCATCACGTGATGGCGGGCTAGGCGCTGATGCGCTGCATGGAGCGTTAGTGCGCGCCGACAGCACATTTGCTCCGCGCGCTGAACACCAACCGGAGCCACTATCAGAGGAAGCTGTCGCAGGTGCTTATGATGCTCTGCCAGAATACCCGCTTCGGGCAACTCGCTTTGATCATATCTTACTAGCCTTTATGTTGCTCATGGTGTTAGCCGGAGTGATAATCCTTGTCCTGATAGCGTTGGAAGTGATCAGCATTGTCCCTACTGGTTCTGACCATTCGATTGTCGTCCTGGCAGGGTTCTTACTTTCCTTTAGTCTTGCGGCCATCTGCTCTCAATATGCCTTTCAAGGACGCGACACATTATACCCGCCGCTGATGACGTCTCTTGCTATCAACGATCAGGGCATTCACTGGCAAGAGAAGGGGGCGGCAGACTCGCATGCGAACGCTTGCCTGGCAGGATATTCGTGCCTTCTGCGTTCAGAAGCAGTTCTTCATACAGTCATACCAGACTGCGTACACCTATCTCCTGCTTGGCGCCGATACCAACTTTGGCTGGATCGTTTGGCAGTCGCCCACTGCGCCGGAGTATCGGGCGAGCGGGCTGTTGTGCCAGCTTGTCGTGACGAAAACTGGTTTGCCGCTGCTCGACATCTCTGAGAGTGCGGATGCGCTCAACCGGCTTATCCATCGGCAACATGAAAGGGCCATGGGCCAATCAGCACAGAGAGTGCAGGCGGATCTGGCGCAAGCGATTGTGGCTGAAGGTGAAGGACAGCCGATGTTAATCAGCGCTGAGTTCGAGCAACACATCAACCTGCCACTATCCCGCTTTTATCTGCGCAATGCTCTGGTAATGGCGCTGCTAACATTCGGCTTTTGTGTCGTCTGGCTGCTTCATGGGTGATGGCGCGCCGCCGTGGGGTATCGCGGGATGATTGGCGTCTCCGCCCGGAATGTGGCGTGCGTCGTCAGTAGTGGTGGCAGCGTCTTCATGATCGCGAGGATCGCCGCGCCGGCCAGTAGTAAGAGTGGCACGCCCACCGCGAGGCCCACGAAGAAGCCGTCGAAGCCGCGTACCGCGCTGACCGGGGCGACGTGGCTGGCGATCCAGCCGATCAGCACAGCCAGCACGAAGAGCGCCATCAGCGCCACCGCCGAGAGCGCAGCGGCGTAGAGCAGCACACGCATCGGCGTCCGCGCGGGGTGGTGGTTGCGCGCCGCGTCGAGCATATCCCACGGCCGCTGGGCCAGTGAAAGCACTGGCGCAAGTTTGGCGATCAGCGGCAATAGTAGCGAGAAGAGCGCCGGGCCTGGCTCCGGCGCCAGCACCGCGCTCGCGCCACCCAGCGCGCCGACGAAGCTGCCAACGAGCAACACCAGCAGCCCAACCGCACCCAGTGAGGGCGCGATACCCAGGCTGGCGATGGCTGTCTGCCCGAAGAGCGCCGCCTCTGATGAAACGAGCACGCGCGTGAGCAGCGTAAAGAGCAGCATCAGCGCGGTCAGCGCCAACGCCATCAGCCAGCCCACCAGCGCGCCATCCCGGAGCGAGTCAGCGCGCGCGATATGCGCCGCCGCCCGGCCGCCGATGACATAGCTGGCAAGTGGAACGAGCAACAGCAGCCACCAGGCGACGCTCGATGGATGATGCTGCGCAGCGAGCAGGCCGAATGTCGAGGTAGCCGAGCTGGCCGTCGCGCCGGATGTGGTGAGCCAGCTATCGATGGTCGCGCCCGTGCCCAGGGTGAAGAGCCAGAGCGACGCCACCGGCGCAACCACAACCAGCAGCGCGATGGTGGTGAGGATCGCGCCGAGCGCCCCGACGATACCGCTCGCCGAGGCTCCCGTGGCTCCCGTGGCAACGGTGGGCGCTGAGCCAATCACGTGCGCCGCCATGCCCGCCAGCAGGGCGACCGCCGCCAGCAGTAGCCCACTGATCAGGGCAATCAGCGCGCCCCACACAGCGCCCGCCAGCAGATCAGGGCTGCGATGTGTGGTGAAGAGATGATGCCGACGGAGGGCCAGCAGGCTGCCAAACGCGCCCAGCACAGTGCCCCAGACCAGACCCGCCAGGAAGGCGATGCCGAGCGAGGGATGCAACTGGATCGTCGTGTTCTGCGCCAGGTGGATGATGCCGGAACCAAAAAGCGCCACCAGGAGCAGCAGCACCGCATAGACCGGCCCAACCAGCGCGCCACGCGCCACGCTGAAGGGCAGGCGATGCGAGAAATCGCTGGCGGCGGCCACGTATCCCGCGAATATCAGCGCGCAGGCGGGTATGAGCGAGAGTCCGGTAAGCGGCGCCGTCACGAGTGCGGAAAAGCTGCCTGTGCCACCGGGCGAGCCGAGCGCCAGCGACATCGGGACGCCATGCTCCAGCAGTAAGAGTTGCAGCAGATTGGGCGAGAGAACGGAACCAAAGAGACCGGTGTTGACGTTGACAGCGCCGCCGAATCCCAGGATGTAGCCCATGGCGCGCGACCAGAAGACGAGTCCGAGAATCGTCACGATCAGTCCCGCGATCAGCGCGAACAACGCGCCAATCGGGATCGAAATCCAGGGGACCGCAGCCGACTCTGGCGGCAGATAGCGCAGCCAGAAGCTCTGGATGGCGTTATTGGCGGTGCGTTCGCGCGGGGGCGGTTGCGTGCCGAAGATACGCGCAATGGCGCTGGCGCTCGCCGCTTTGGCGCTGCGTGCCTCGCGCGAATTTGCCGACGCGCCGGGCAGTATTGGCATAGGATTGGTCGTGTCGGAAACTGGTGTGACGACCCCGTTGAGTGAAACCGCCCCAGGCTCGGCTCCAACTTCAGCCGGACTGTCGGTGGATGTGCGCTGTCCATTCGCCGGTGGCAGGTGAATCGCGGGCCGCTCGATATCAGGCGTATCGTAGTCAGGCAGTGGTGGCTTCGGCGCGTGAACTGCGGGCCCCTCGATGTCTGGTGTGTCGTAGTCGGGTAAGGGTGGCTTCGGCGCATAAACGATAGGACGTTCGATATCGGGCGTTTCTGGCGTTTCCGCGTCTAATCTATCTGGTGAGATGTCTGGCTGTTCCGACTCCGCAGCGGGCGCAGCCGTCGTCGTGAAGGGGATGTCCTCCAGCTCGGTGGTTGTCAGCAGGGACGGCGTGCCTGTCCATGGCGCCTCAACCTCTGCCGATGCGCCATCCGCGCCGCCACCAGGCTGGCCCAGCTCGGTCGGTGACTCGTCAGACGATTGCCCAGACGGTTGCCCAGATGTGGTCAGCAGCGGCACCGTGCGCATGATGGGCGGCCGCAGATAGCGGGATTTGGCGTATGGTGTTGTGGGAGCGCCAGATTGCTCGTCCGAAGGCGGCGGATCGTAGGCGACTGGCGCGGTGTGATTCGCCGGGGACAGTGACGTGCCGCAGTGCGGGCAGATGGCGGTGTCTGGCGCCAGACTCGCGCCGCAGACGGGGCAGTGTTGCGCCAAAGAGGACGGGATCGTCAGGCCGCACGACGAGCAGACCGTCGCATCAGCCGCCAGTGATTCTCCACACCGAGGACAGATCATAAGGCACGCCACTCCTCCCCACAAGCGCCCGTGCGCTCCACTTCCTGACAGGGATCTTGTCGTATCCCACGGAGCGATACATCCACTGCGGATCATAGCTCAGTATAGGTCGTAGCTCCCGGCGTTTCAACCGCAGGCAACCATGTGGGGCATATGACTATGTTGGCGTGATTTCTGGGCTAGACCTATCGGAGGTGATACGGCACGTTTGCCACCACCACATTGGGGTGTGAATAGAACGCGAGTTTCAGTCGCAGCGCCGTCTGGTTGTGGAGCGCGCGTTCCCACCAGTGGGCGGAACAAACTCTGGCAGAACCACGGTAATCACTGCCTCGGGATGGGAATCGCGCAAAGCATCTACATAGGCGATCAGCGGGCCGTCAGCGAGCGATAGGGCGAGTCGATGACCACTAGCCGTGGCGGCGAGTGCTGCTGGCTTCTGGCTCGCCCAGGGCCGGAATCCGCCGCCCAATCTCCGGCTGGCCTGCTGGGCATTCCACTCGTTCCAGGCGTGACGTAGCACAGTGCTGTCTTCCGATCGGTCGCCACATGAACAACAATCACTTCATCGGCCAGGGCCGAGCATAGGCGATGCTCCGTTGCGCAACACGATCGAATTGGGCAATCGGCACCACCATGACCTGACGCAGTCGGCGCAGGTCGTCACTTGAGTCCCTCTACCTGCCTGCTCGCGCTGGCGTAGTGGCGTGAGATTCCCTTGAAGAGCAGCACAAAGAGAGGCACCAGCACGACGACAATCCACGCGCCATGCACAAACTTGGTCAGGGTAATCACAAACGCAACAATCCCCGTCGCGATTGCTCCGACCAGGTTGATCACCAGGGACTGACGCCAGCGCGTTGCGCCAGCGGTGTCTCTCAGCCGCCACCAGCGCACGACCATCCCGGTTTGCGAGAGGGTGAACGCGGTAAAGACGCCCAGCGCGTAGAGGTTAATCAGCGCCAGGTATTGCCGTGAAAGATGACCATCAGCGATGTCGAGAGCAGCTGAGGACGATGATGCCAGTGGTGAACGCCAGTCTGCCGCCACGAGCCGAGAATGGTGGGGAGAAAGCCATCGTGCGCCAGAATCGAGGAGAGCCACGGGAAGCCCGAAAAGCTCGTATTGGCTGCCAGCACCAGGATCAGCAAGGTGGCGAACTGGAGGACATAGTACATCCAGCCAAATGCGCCAGCGAAGACCGCATTCGGCGATCTGAGAGGTAACTGTTGGTTCGCCGGTGCTAAATGGGGCGCGACGCCGAAGCCGCCATGCCAGATACGACGTGCCGAGAAACAGCGTGACCAGAATCGCGATCATCCAGCTCAGCGTGCGCGCTGCGTTGCGCGGTTCCGGCTTCTTGAACAGCGGGCACGCCATTCGAAATGGCTTCGACGCCCGTCATCGCCGAGCATCCAGATGCGAACGCCGTGAGAATCAGCAGGAGCGTCAGATTGGCTCAGATCCCCAACCCAGCGCTGGACGACTTGACCGCGGGCACGTGCATTGTCAGCCCACCGGGCAGCGTCGCGGCATGAATGACGCCCACCACGATCATGATGAAAAAGACGCCGATAAACAGGTAGGTGGGCGTGGCGAAGATCGAGCCGGATTCACGCACACCGCGCAGATTGATGACCATGATAATAGCGATGAAGAGGACGCCCAGCTCGACACTATAGGGCATGAGCGGCCTGACGGCGGATACCAGCGCGTCCATGCCCGCCGAGACGCTCACCGAGACGGTCAGCACGTAGTCGATCAACAGCGCGGCGGCGGCAATCAGTCCGGGCAGATCGCCCAAATTTTCGCGGGCGACGATATATGATCCACCGCCCTGCGGATAGGCGTGAATGGTCTGGCGATAGGATGTGCCGACGATGACCATCAGCAGCGCAATACAGCCCGCCAGAACAAGATTAATCTGCATCGTCGCGGCGCCTGCCAGAATGAGAACGCTGAGCGATGCCTCGGTTGCGTAGGCCACCGACGAGATGGCGTCTGAAGAAAGAATTGCGAGCGCCTTGAACTTGGTGAGCCGCTCGGTCTCCTGTTCGGCGCTGCTTAGCCGCTCGCCCAGCAAGACGCGCCGCATCCGCTCCCACGCCCGACCGGGACCGCTCTGAGGTCTGAGCGCCTCGGGGGTAGCCTCCAGCGTTCCCCGCCCGTGTGCCGGAACTGCCGTCGCCCCGAATACTGTACGCGAACATAGTCGGCGTTACGCCGCTTGCCATGCACAACCTCGCGGCGTTCCAGGCCTGTGCGCGTCTCGCTAATGCGGCGCCTCTGGTCGTCGTCCGCCGCCTCGCCGGTGGGGTCACGATCTCCCGGAAGAAGAGGATCATCGCGAAGATCAGCTTGGTCATCAGAAGGTTCCGGAGGCTCCTGGATAAACGAGTGTTCAGGCTCGTTCCCGTCGCCCGATCCCTCCGCCATAGTTCAATATCCTTCCAGCATCAGCATGATGAGATGATGTCGTTCTCCGGCGCCTGCTGACGCCTGCCACTAAAATTCCTACAAGACTATACGCATATGTACGCATTTCGGCAACTTCGGCGCTGGCAGCACGCCGCGACCCATGACCACGTTGTATCATTGGCGCACATCCGTGGCAGATGCGCCAGGGGATGCGACTTTTCCACACGGGAGGTCTTGCACGTGGAAATCGAGAAACGGTTGGAGGCGCTGGGCCTGGTGTTGCCGGAGCCGATGAAGGGTCCGCCTGGGGCGCGGCTCCCATTTGTCAATGTACGGGTCTGGGATGGGCGCGCCTATGTCGCGGGGCACGGACCACTGGACCCCGACGGCGCCATCGCGGAACCACGCGGCAAGGTCGGCGCGGAGGTGTCACTTGACCAGGGATACGCAGCGGCGCGGCAGACGGCGCTGGCGATTCTGGGCAGCCTCAAGCGCGAGCTGGGCGATCTGGACCGTGTGGCAGCGTGGCTGCGTGTCTTTGGGATGGTGAACGTCGCGCCCGGCTTCAACCAGCCGCCCGCCGTCATCAATGGCTTCTCTGACCTGATACTCGAGCTCTACGGCGAGGAAGCTGGCCGCCATGCGCGTTCGGCGGTTGGGATGGCGGTGTTGCCCTTCGATATTCCCGTCGAGATCGAGGCCGAGGTCGCCATTCGCGGCTAGCCAGAGAGCCAGAGAGAGCAAGAGACCCGGCGGATGTCGCTCCACCGGGTCCCAGGCATCGGTCATGCGTCTAGTTTACCTGCTTGTTGGCACTGGCTAGTAGACCACCACCGGGATGTTCTTCATGTTTACGAAATTGAAGTAGACCCACGGCATATCTTCTTTCGAGATGTTGATGCAGCCGTGTGAGCCACCGTTGAACGCGGCGGGGTCATAGTGCGGCAGGTTCGTCAGTGGGCCGAACTGGTTGCGCCACCAGGCGTCGTGGATCTCCAGCCCATAGTTGTGGTAGTAGATGCCGAACTTGACCGGCGTCGGCTGATAGTAATCGGGAGACCCGGGCGGGTCGGGCGAGACCATCAACTGGTTCTGTACCGCATGCGAAGCGCAGTTGATGCCTGGCGCCGAGGGGAGGTCGGGAGCGCCCGTTGTCAGATAGATCGCCTTGACCAGCTTCCCGTCTGTGTAGAAACGCGCCACCTGCTCGCGCAGCGAGACGACCATGACGTTGCCCTGCATGATGCCGTAGTACTGCATCAGATCCGTGTCGGTCTGGTGCGGCTGGTTGTAGGGGGTCTTGTCGTCCAGATTCGTCAACATCGCCTGGATGTTGTGGATGAACATCTGCAACTCGGTGTCGAGATACCGGTAGTCAGTGAGAGTCTTCGCGCTGTACAGACGACCCACACCGAATATTTTCGTCGCAGTCGGGTTGATCACATCGCCGATGCCTGTGCCCCGATAGACGTACTCGTAAGCGTCGGGATACTTCTTGTTGTCTCCGGTCTTTTGACTGTTCAGGGTTGTGCGCGCCTGCCCCTGGGCGATCAGGTCGACAAAGGTCTTGATGTCAAGGTAGGTCTTGGCGTAAGTGACATCGAACGCCATGCTGCTGCGGTGCTTCTGTATCTGCTGGATCGCTTTGCTGTAGTCCCCGAAGGTCTGGCTGGCGAGCAGTTGCGCGTCCTGATCGTACAGGCTCTGGAAGGACGTAAGATCTTTGCTCAGATCCTTCATTGAGGGCGCGTTGACGCTATACCCCGAAATGCCGAGGGACGAGAATGTAGACAGACCCTGGATCCTGCCGAAGGAGTCCTTGATGGCCTGGGCATTGGTCGTGTAGTCCTGGATGGTCTGGATATCGGCTTTGAACCCCGCCAGATAGCTCGCCGCCGTAGCGGGAACGAGCGTGGCGTTCGTCGCCTGCACCTGGGCAATCTGGCCATCGAGCAGTTGATTGAGCGTCACATAATCGTTGGACGAACTCGCCGCGCGGAAGAGTGTCAGATCCTGGTCGAGCCACTGCGATTCCACGGGCGTCGAGCCTGCGCGCGCGGTTGGATGCGCAATGAGATCGTAGTAGGTGGTCCAGTATTCTTCGGGCGTCGAGCCAACGCCATCGGCGCACAGGAGCGGCGCTGGACTGCGGCGAACCGGTGATCTGCGAGAGCAGCTTCTGCTCGGAGGTGACCATCGTGGTTAGCTGTTGCAGGCGGTCGTAGGTAGGCTTAAACGCGGCTAGCGCGGCCACCTGATCCTGCGCGAAGCCATCGACGAGGAAGTAGTCGCGGGTCGTCTTGGCGTTCTGGAAGGATGTCTGCGCCTGCTGGAACCGACCCTGGTAGCCAGGCACTTCGACGTATTTGCCCGCCACCAATGTGGCAAGAGAGGTCTGGAACTGGTCGAGGTCTTTCTGCGCCAGCGCGCGCGCCTGAGACGCGGGCGTCGCGATGATCGTCTGAACCTGCCCATTCAACCGCGTGTATTCCTGGGAGGCGTGTTGCCAGCTCGCCAGTGATCCATCGTTTGATGCGGTTACCTGCTGTTCCTGGTCGCGAATGGGTTGCAGCATTGTGCCAGGGGCGTTCAGCCGTGATGTGGCGTCAGCCAGCGATGAGTCGAGGGTTGACTTCGCATTGAGCGCATTCGATCGATTGATATGCGTGAAGAGGCCGTACAATCCGTCGCCGAGAAGAACAAGAATGACGATAAGCCCGACTGCCGTCACGCCAATGTGCCATGCGCGCTGAGAGCGCTTCTGGGGCGAGAACCATTTCACGAACCGTTGCCACATATTTGCCGCCTACCTTAATTGATGACACCTGGTGCGTCCACGTCACCATCCACGTCACCATCACCATCATCACGCCACCAGTACAATAGGGTATGAATCCTTAAATCCTCAAACGCCCGTGGCGATGAGATTCTCTCTCTGCTACCTACGGATCCAGGTGACACGGCAATTGAGGAGTGTCATCTGGCAAGCCGTGGGGGCCGAAAGGTCTGCCACAGGGTCATGGTCTGTATAGTGGACAACGAGAATATCTCTGTCCCTGTCACTTCACTGGGAGATGAGGCATGCGTCGCGCGTGGCCATCCTGGCAGCCAGCCTCATCTCCCCAACATCCACTAGAAGTTGATCTCGTCCGCAAGGAAGCGTGTCCACATCAGCGTCACCCCCAGGCCGCCCATCAGGACGAAGAAGGCCATTGCGCCGCCGAAGCCCTCTACTTCGAAATTGAAGAAGAATACCAGCGCCAGCCAGATGATCGTTGCGGAGGCAGCCATGCCGAGTTTGGTCGCCTCAGAGGGCGCCTTCCAAAATAGCTGCACACCCAGCCAGACCAGCGCGAGCGCCATGATAATGCCGAAGCGAATTGAGCCGGCCTGCACCTTGTCGAAGGGTGTAACTGGGCCAGCCAGGAAATTGTACTGAAGGAATGGCAACACAAATGCCAGCACCAGCAGCAGCGAGAGAAAAATACTCACCAGCGGCTTCGCCCCACGCGAGGATAGCATAGCCTCAATCCTTTCCCGCGGATACGCTCGAACTCGCCCGGCGCCGCTGGTTTCCCGGCGGCTGGCGAAGACTTCTTCGGGATGTTGTCCAGGATGACGTGAGATGTTTAGGAGAAGGCACGACCAACGCCGGGCGCAATGCCAGCTACAATATTCTACAGACGGCTTCAGCGCTTTGCAACAAATACGCCCTGAAGTGCCAGGTTGACCGATTCCTCAGCGCAGAGCCTTCTCTTGTCTAGACGATAAAAGAGGCCATCGTGTTTCGGCCTCTTCATCACACTGGCCTCACACTGCCCATTAGCCTCAATGGTTTGCGGAGAGCGGAATGGCGACCGCGCCGTCCGCTCCCACCGTGCCGGATGGCGGGCGCAGCACCTTGAGCGGCGTGCTGTCAGTCTGGCCGGAGAGCACCCGTAGCGGACCGGCGGACCGCAACGTATAGTTGTCCGTTTGCGCGCTGCCGCTCACCTGAAGCATGAGCGTCTGCGCGTTCGCCACGCTCTTGCCAGATACCCAGGTGAAGACCGTTTCGCCCGCGTGCCAGCGGGTGGGCTGGCAATCGGTGGCGGATAACACGCTGGCGTTGCCATTGGCCGAGCGCGCCGAAGGCACGATGTGATACCAGGGCACGCCCTGACTGGTCGTTGCCGAGCCGAGCACCGTCCAGCGCAGGCGGATCTGGCCATCGGGCTGAATCGCCATCGCATCCAGGCGCAGCCCATTGCCCGCGGCATCAGCAAACGTGATTGGTGTGAGCGCCTGTTCGCCGATCAATGGCGGCAACTTGCCGTCAATCTGATAGACCGCGATTGGGTCGCTGCCCGCCATCGCCAGGTTGGCGACCGGTTTCAGCTCAGGCAGGCTGCTCAACAGGCTGTTCGCTGGCCCCGCGGGCTGTGTGGCCACCACCAGCGCTGGTCCCTCGTCCGGCGCGGGCAGCTCGAGACAGCTCGCGGCGGAGCCAACGCGGTCGCTGTGTTCGGCGACCGTCATGTACTCGATGGGATCGTGGTAGAGATAGTATGTTGGCAGACTGACGAAGATAGTGCGAGCGTGCTGTTCGGCCTGGAGCGCGCCGAGGGTGGTATCCAATTGCTCCAGTTCGGCCAGCGGATATCCACGTCCGGGATCAGGGGCCGCGCTGACGAATGCGTTGTAGGAGCCACTGGCAAGCGCCGCCGGGTAGAGCGTGGACTGGAAGGCCTGCGCAAGCACCAGCACCGTCAGCGCCGTGAGGATGACGGCGGGGGCAACCTGGCGCGTGAACGCCGCCCGCGGCGCCCACGTCTCGGCCAACCGGAAGGCGGCCTGAAAGGCGAAACCACCCGCGATGAAGACCGCCGGATAGAGGACGAGCAGATAGTGACTATAGAGCGCGCTGTTGTGCCGCAGCAGCAGCATAATCGGGAACGACGATCCAGAGCCAGAGCAGCAGGTGCGCCCGCCAGACCGGCTCGGCGCGCAGTCCGCGCCAGACGGCCACGCAACCCTCCACGGAGCCGCGATTTCCAGTCGGTCGCGGAGACGGTACCCTCGCGCCAGACGTAGAGGCCGACCCGTCCCAGGCGGACCGTCAGCACGGCCATTCCGGCGACGAAACAGACCACCGCCGCGATGTTGACGATGCCAGCCCAGGCGCCAGTCTGCGCATAGAGGCTGTTCGCCCCAAGCTCTCCCGGATTGGGCGCGCCGAGCATCTGCGCCAGCAGGCCAAATACGTCGAGGCTGAACGTGCCCCTGCTCTTCAGGAGATAGTGCGCCAGCAGCCGGATATCGTGGAATGAGCTCATCCACTCCCAGAGCAGTGTAGGCGCGAGCAGCAGCAGGGCCAGCACGACGGTCAGCGCCCACTCGCGTCGCGACGGCCATGCCTTGCGCGGAGCAAGCAGGAAGCCCACCAGCGAGACGGGAATCAGCAGCGCGGCCGCCGGATGGATTTCAATGGCTATGATGAGCAGCGCGACGTGGGGCGCGAACCAGCCACGCCGCCCGCTGATACAGCCGAGGTAGAGCATGAGCATGCAGAGGATAAGGACGGGCGCGAGGTAGTTTGAGACCCAGATCGAGCGGCTATAGTAGACGGCCATGCCCGACGTGGCGAACAGCAGCGCCCCGCTAGCGGCGACGACGCGGCCAAAGTAACGATTGGCGAAGACGTAGCAGATGACAACCCCGAACACGTTCCAGAGCGCGGTTACGATGGTGGCGAACAGCGGGTCTTTGCCGAACGCCACGAACGGCGCTGTCGCGTAGACGGTCACTGGCGGGTTGAGCACGCCGATGGACGAGACGAGGCCGGTGATGGGCAACGCGCCATGGAGCCAGGCGCCGCGCGCCAGGATCAGTTGTTGCACCTGATCGTTCAGGATTTCCGTGAGGTCGATACGCCAGAGGCGCAGGAATGCTGCCAGCGCCACCACCAGCCAGAACTCGGGATAGCGCAGCCACGGAATCTGGGCGATGCGGCTTTGGATGGCCTGCGCGCGCGCGGTGGTCGGCTCGCGTGGCGCGGCAGGGGCACGCACGACGGGCATGAGCACAGCGGGCATGAGCACGGCGGGTGTCTCCACCATCGTATCGGCCAGCGACACGTCATCATCTACGCGATCTACGCGATCTACGCGATCTACGCGCCCAGCGACGGGCTTGCCGACGGCGATCTGGATCGTGTCTTCGCTGGATATATCAGATGTATCGTCCGCTCCCACGCCGTTGAGGACCATCGTTTCGGCCTCTTCAATCGCCTCTACGTCCTCCGCATCGGCGGGCGCGCCGGGCTGCTCCGGCGGTGGATTCGGCGCTGCCGCGCGCATCTCGACGGTATCTACGTCTTCCATATCTGGCGCGGCGATATCCTCATTCGATTCCATCTACTCGGTCATCTCCCCAAAGTGACACGGGCCTGGCTCAAAAGCGCCAGCCTTCCCGGCGCAGGTACACTGCCGCCGTGCCACGAAGCCTGTCCGCGACCTGGCGTGTCGTGCGTACGAGCAGCGGTAGCGCGAGATAGAGAAAGATGCCGATGCTGGTGGCAGTGTACAGTATAGCGCCATGGGGAAAGAGGCTCAAAAACGACGAACGGATGCCAGAGCGCGCTGAATTCGCGGGCGTGAACTGGCAGAGAAACTCCTGGGCGTAGTCGTGGGCTGTGCAGCTCGATAGTCCCGTTGCTCGAAGACGACGCCGTTGATACCTACCCAGAACGAGAGCGCAAGCGCGCCGAGCGTCAGCAGATTCGCCGCCAGCCCGGCATCGCGGGCATGCAGCCGGACGGCTAGTACCAGCGCGGCGGGGACCGACGCGAAGAGGAAGAAGCGCGGCCCCCAGAACCAGCCGCCATACCATGCCCACCAGTGCGCATAGACGACGACCATGCCGCCGACAAACGCCAGCCAGAGCAGGTAGAGGGTATAGAGCTTTGCCCCATTCTCCGCGCCCTGCGCCAGCAGATAGCGTCGCGCGGGCAGGAAGAGACCCGGCGTGAAGAAGAGCAGCCCCTTGCCGAAGGAGAGCAGAATCGCGAGTAGGCCAAAAAAGATGGGATAGTTGAAGCCGGGGCCGCCGGAGTAGGGCATGACGGTATGGAAGCCGGAGTCGCCCGCGTAGCCATTGGCGAACGGGCTGCCGCGCCGTAGCCACGCCTCCGCGAGAGATCAGCGTTGCGGCTGCCGTATAGCTGCCAGATAGCGCAATCGCCGTCGGCGCAGCGCATAGAGCGCCGTCATGCTCGCGAGGCCCAGGATGCTCGCGGGGATATTGGCTGTCCCAAGCGCTGCCAGCGCCCACCCGCCAAGGCGGCAAGTCGCCTGCCAAAGACCGCCAGCACCGAGCCAATGGCCACAGCGATCGCCGTGAACATTTCGGCATAGAACGAGAAGGTGTGCGGGGGGAACATCGAGGCGGCCGACCAGCAGCAGCAGGAAGGTGCGCAACACCCGCCGGTCCATCACGTTGCGCAAGAGCAGATAGAGCGTCAGCAGGCCGACCGCGAAGACAAGCCAGTTGTAAAGCTCCACCAGCGACTGCGGCGTGGAGGTGGCCTTGCCCAGCAGCCAGAGCGGCGCGGAAAAGAGCGGGCCAATCAGCGAATATTTGATGGTCGAGATGCCATGACCCTCGAGCAACTGCGAGAGCGCGGCGAAACGCGGCGAGCCATCGCCGCGCAGGTTATGTGGGAAGAGCAGCAGCAGTTCGAGAAGCGCCGGCCAGGAGCACGAGCGCATCGAGCCATGGCTGGCGGAAGTGTGGCGTGGTCGGCGCATACTTCGACGTGGCCTCGGCGGCGCGGGCGCTTTGCGCGACTGTAGCCTTGGTATCTGTATCTTCATCGGCCATCGGGGTTGGCTTCTCCTAGAGCGCGCGGAACTCACGGCGCGCCGCTCCCGGTGAGAGTGGCAGGCAGTTGATAACTGCCGTTTGCGCCATTCGCGCTCGTCGTGGTCATCGGCGCAAGCGGTATGCCGCCGGGCGCTGCCGAGAGCACCCGTAGCGGCCCAATCTGTTCTGCCAGAGCGCCTGTGTCCCGTGCAGCGCCGACAGCGCAAGCGGCGCCTTGGGCAGTGGCGGCGCGACGGCGGTGAGGCTGGTGCCATTGGCGCTCCAGGCGGTCGAGACCCAGGTGAAGAGGTGTCTCGCCCGCCTGCAACTGCGTCGGCTGGCAGGTGGCCCGCGCGACTGGAGCGCTCGTCTGCGCATCACCCGTTGAGGCTGACCGTAGCTGCATCTCGAACTGTGGCGTAACTGTATTCATGTCAGCGGAACTGGAACGGTCCCTTCGACGACCCAGCGCAGCCGAATGACGCCAGCCGCTGTGTGTGCGCCCGCCACCAGCCGCAGCGTATCGCCACTGCCGTCGCGCCAGGTGACGGAGGGCAGGGCTTGCTCATTCGGCAGCAGCGGCGTCGGCCGCTCAGGCGATAGACGACGAGCGGATCGTCCCCTGGCATGGCAATAGTCCTGGAGGCGCGTGGCGTTGGGCAGGGTCGCCAGCAGCCGCGCCTGTGGGCTGGCCGCCCGTGTCGAGACGACCAGCTTGGCTCGGTCTGCGCGCCGGGGAGCGCCAGGCAATCGCCCGTGACGCCGGTGCGGTCGGTCTCATCGCGAATGAGGGTCGAGTCTATCGCCGATGCGGTGTAGTGCGAGGGCATGCTGACGACGATGCCACTTGCGTGCTGAGTGTGCTGGATAGTGGCGAGCGCGCTATCTGCGGCGAGGAATTGGTTGAGCGGATAGCCAAAGTTGACCGTGCTGACCTGATTGTTGCCGAGCGCCGCGAGAAAGAGGGCGGACTGCGCGCCCTGGCCCAGCGCCACCAGCAGCACGACCGCCAGCGCTGCCCCGACGATGATCCGCTGTCGCCTGTGACTGGCGTAGCCGGATGCGCAGCGCGGCAAGCACGCGCGGCGCTTCACGGATGATAGCGTCCACCGCGACGCCGACGGAGAGGAAGAAGGCGGGATAGAGGATGAACAGATAGTGCGGCTGCACCGTCTTGCCGTGGCGCAGCATCGTCAGCGGTGGAATGGTCAGCCAGACCCAGAGCAGCCGATAAGAGCGCCGGCGCGCATCCGCCTGGAGGGCAGCCCGCAGCGCCACCAGCCATCCCCACACGCGCCGCCAGCCAGTCGCGTCTGCTCCGACACGCACCCGCCGCAGTGGGGCTAGCGTCAGCGTCGTCAGCACCAGGTAGCAGACGATGTAGAGCGCCATTGCCGCATTCTGAATGGCCGCGTTTAGGCCGTCAATGCGTGCGTAGATGGCGGCATCGAGGATGGCGGGATAGGGTGTGTTGGTTCCGGGGCCGGGATAGGCGGGCGCGCCGAGCAGATGGTAGAGCGCGTGAAAGACGTCGAGGTTGATGACCGGCGGCTGCTGGGTGAACTGGCGCAGGAGTTGCGCATCGGAGAAGCCGCTCGTCAGCTCCCACAGGATCGTGGGCAGGAGCAGCAAGGCGACCAGCCCAACGCCGAGCAGCGCATCCCGGCGGGTTGGCCAGTGGGGCGCGATCAGCAGCGCGACGACGGTGACGGCCAGCAGCGTCAGCCCGGTGGGGTGCAGCGAGATAATCATGACCAGCAGCAGCAGATGGAGCGCCAGCCAGTTGCACCGCCCGCGCACGACCCCGGCGTAGAGCGTGAATGCCCAGAGCAGCAGCAGCGGTGGCAGGTAGTTTTGTTGCCAGATGAAGCGCGCTATAGTTGATGGCCGCGCCACAGCAGGCAAAGACGAGCGCCGAGCAGAACGCGGCCCGCCTTGAGAAGAAGCGCAGTGCGAAGATATAACAGAGCGCGACGCCGAAGATATTCCAGAGTGCCAGCCCGATCAGCGCGGGCATGGGGCTTTTGGTGAAGAGGAAGAACGGCATCAGGATGTAGACGCTGAGCGGTGGGTTGAGCGTGCCAATCGAGGAGCGAATGCCGGTGATGGGCAGCGCGCCATGCAGCCAGGCGTCGCGCGCCAGTGTCAGCAGCTGCGCCTGGTCGTCGAGCCACTGCGAGTGGTCGAGGAACCACAGCCGCAGCAACGCCGCGACCAGCACGATGGCCCAGAACTCCGGGTAGCGCGCCCAGGCGAACCGCGTAAGCCAGGAACGCGGTCTCGCTTTCTCGTCACTGGGTTTCACCGACCGCTGGGTGTCTGTCGCCAACGTAGCGCCCTCCGTCATATGCCCCTGGGTATTCATATCTTGGGCGCCGTCGCCTCTCTCAAGGGGTACGAACTGTCGCTGCCATAATCCTCCCTATTTAACCACACTCGCTGGCCAGGGGCTTCACGCGGGTGGCCAAACATGCTATGCTTCGCCTCGTCTACAACAAGCGAACCACCCAGCGGGCCAACCGCCGCCGATGGAGAGGGAGTGCCATGCAGCCACAGCAATACTCCGACGAAGAGGTCTATCGCGGCTCGCTGATACGGGTCTTGCGACGGACTCTTCCCGTGCCCAGCAGTGGCCGCACAGCGTTCGATGTGGTCGAGCATCCCGGCGCGGTGGCGATTGTCGCGCTGCGGGCCGATCCCGCGCAGGCGGACGTGCCGCTGGTGGCGCTGGTGCAGCAGGAGCGTCCGGCGATCAACCGCCGCACCTGGGAGATTCCCGCGGGGCTGGTGAATCCCGCCGAGGTAGGCCAGCCGGAAGAGACCGCCCGCCGCGAGCTGCGCGAAGAGACCGGCTACGAGGCGGGGACGCTGCGTTTGCTCATGCGGACGCATACCTCGCCAGGGTTCACCAACGAGACCATCACGCTCTGCCTTGCGACCGATCTGCGGCCCGTGCCGGGCCAGCCTGGTCCGCAAGACCCTACCGAGATTAGCGGCGTTGCCTGGACGCCGTTGGGTGACGCGCTGGCGCGATGCCAGTCTGGCGAGATTGATGATAGCAAGACCGTGCTTGGACTCTTGCTGGCGCGGGATGCGCTGGCGCCATCTACCGATACCACCGGAGGAGCCGCAATGCCGTTTTCACCCATCAGCCCCGAACCCATACAGTCGCCCGCTGCTGGTCAGCATGATCCGGCGACCAATACCGATCAGCGGCTGCGGCTCGAAAACATGATGCTCGCCGAATTCAACTACGCCAGCGCGACGGCCTATCAGGCGCTCGACGACCGGGGGCGAATGTTTGGCATCTACCTAGCCATCGCCAGCGTCATGGCGGGCGGCGTCGGCGCGCTCTACGAACTGGGCAACAAGAGCGCGCATTCCGAAGTGATTGCCACGGCTCTGTTCCTTTTGGCGGGCTTCATCGGTCTGATCTTCTTCTTCAAGATTGTGCGCATTCGCCAGGCATTCGACGACAGTCTGCTCACAATGAACGTCGTTAAAGAACACTACATCTCGGTTTTCAAGGGAACTGTCCCTGCTGTGGAAGAAATCTTCCGCTGGCGTATGAAGTCCATGCCTTCTGGTCGCCGCTTTGGCAGCCTGACATTTCTGGTGTATTTTGCCATCTCTGTTATTGACAGCCTGGCGCTCGGCCTTGCCGCCGTCGTTATCACCGAGCTGGTTACGAACGATGCGAACACCGATTTCGTGCATCTGCCGACGAACTTGCTCACGTATATCATCGGCTTCGGCGTGCTCATCGCGGCGTTGTTGCTTCAGGGTATCGCCTATCAGGTCATGTTGTGGAACACAGGCGGCGATCAGTCTGCCAGGCGCGCTGCCAAACGGGCGCATGACCTGGGTCTTCCGGCCTGATAGCTCTGGATGGTGATAAGGGGAATGCGCGATGCCGATGGACCCAACCAATCCACCAGCGCAACGGAGCGCGCCGTTCCGCGAGAATGAGGCGAAAAGCAGCGGCGGGAACGATAGCGGGCTGAAGATCGAGAGCATGCTGCTGGAGGAGTTCAACTACGCCTCGACCACCGCCTATCAGGCGATGGAAGACCGCGCCCGCATGTTCAATATGTACCTGCTGGTGGTCGGCATTCTCGGATCGGCCTTTGGCGCGATCTATCCACTGGGCGGGGCGTCGCGCTCCTTCATTCAGCCGATTGCCGCCGTCGTGCTCTTCTCGGCGGGCATCGCGGGCATCGCATTCTTTGTGCTGCTGATCCGGCTGCGCCAGGCATTCCGGCAGAGCCTGATTACGATGAGTGTGATCAAAGAGTTCTATATCCGCGAGTTTCAGGAGCAGATGCCTGGCGTCCAGCATGCCTTTCGCTGGCGGCTCAGCGGGATCCCTGCGGGCGAGCGGGCGGGCAGCGCGACGTTCATCGTCTGCCACATGGTCGGGTTCATTGGCGCGCTCTGCTTCGCGGGCAGCGTCTTCATGGGCGACGAGTTGCTGCGCTCCGACTTCCCCAACACGCGGATCGCGGCGCTTGGTGTCTGGCAATCGCTGCTGCTGGGGTTCATCGCGTTCCTTATCATGATGGTCTGGATGGTCGGCTACTATCGCCGCGCGCTCAACGCGAAAGACGAGCAGAAGATTCTCGATGCAGCCGAGCGCGAGGTCGATAAGATGTAATGCGACGGGCGCTGTCTCACTTTCTCAAAGGGGTAGATCTCGCCTCCATGCCTTTACGATATATCTTTAGCTCTCGTTAACCATCCTGGCGACGAGTTCAGTCTAGCTGCTCTAGCCCCACCAGAACGAGATGGCAATGATGCAATAGAGGCCGACGAGCGCGAGGCCCTCCAGCCAGGTGGATTTGCCGTCGTAGATGATGATCGTGCCAAGCAGAGCGGCCAGCCCCAGCGCGACCAGCAGCAGCGGCGAGACCACCAGCGTCAGGTAGGCGCCTCCGAGCACCAGGCTGAGCAGCACCAGCACGGGGATCAGGAAGAGCGCGATCTGGAGCGAGCTGTTCATGATGACGCTGATGGCGTAGTCGGGCTTGTTCGCCGCCATCAACTGGATGCCGACGACATGCTCGACCGCATTGCCCGCCAGCGCGACGATCACCAGGCCGGTGAATGCCTGCGAGAGATGGAGGACCGCTATCGTTGGCTCCAGCGCGGCGATGAACCATTCGGAGACGAACGCCGCGCCCAGCGCCGCGAGGACGAGGATGGCGACCGCGAGCCAGACTGGCCAGACGCGTTCAGTGGCTTCTATCGCCTCGGCTGGCTCGCCGGGCAGACTGACCGGTCCGCCCGCCAGCGAGATGGGGATGCTGGCGAGGAAGACGACTAATAGGATAATGGCGCAGGCGATGCTCAATCCCTCGCTGTGCGGCTGGGCGGGTGTGTGGAGCAGAGATGCCAGCGTTGGTATCGCCAGCGCGGCCACCGCGAGGAGGGTGAGCGTGACCATCATACGCGGCGGGTCCGAGGAGAAGCGCTGCTCGCCGTGACGCAGGCCGCCCACCAGGAAGGCCAGCCCCAGCACCAGCACGCTGTTGCCCAGAATCGAGCCAATCAGCGCGCTCTGCACCACATCCACCAGTCCGGCGCGCAGGGCGAAGATGCCAACGAATAGCTCGGGCAGGTTGCCCAGGGCGGATTGCAGCACGCCCGTCGCGCCGGGGCCGAGCCGCGTGCCTAGTTGCTCGGTGGCGTCGCCAACCAGCGCGGCCAGCGTCGCAAGCGCCACGCCCGCGACGACGAACGTCACCACGGCGTTTGCCTCGGTGAAATGGAGGATACCCGTTAGCATGCTAGCCACGACGGCGATGCCTATCGTAATGACTTGCCGCCGCGAGAGCATACTGAGGGCCTGGGAGATGTTACCGCCGCTCGCCCGTTTCGCCACCCGAACCCTCCTCAGCTACACCGCTCCACCCGCCAGACATGCGATGTATTCCAGTATAACATGGCGTCGGAGAGCGGAAAATCGGCGAAATGGGTGAAAAATCTGTGGTAGGCGCCATCTTTGAGCGCCGGGTATTGCGTTGTCCGCAGTTTCAGGGCACTATGGTTCCCAGGGAAGGGCATTGCCTCTTACTTTGGCGTAAGGGGCGTCATTGTCCAGGGGAGGCTATTGATGAATCTCGCCCATCATGTTGATGAGGTCGCCGACCGCGAGCGCCTGCTGCTGGTCATAGCCGCGATTCCGATTGCGGTGTTGAGCCTGGGCGCGCTGCTGATTCCAGATGCCTTTGCCCATCTGGCGGGCGCGGTTGGCTCCGAACCGTACATCTATCGTCTGGTGGGGTCCGCTGCGCTTGGCTATGCCGCCGCGCTGGTCTGGGCGTTGCGCGGCAAACGCTGGTCGCGCGTGCGGCTGCTGGTCGCCTCGCTCCTGGGGTTTAGTGCATCTGGGGCGCTCGGCGCGATATTGCAACTGTTCAGTGGCGACACCAAGGGCATTGTTTATGTGCTCCTCGTGCTTGGGCTGCTGGTCGGCGCGCTCACGGCGTATCTGCTCTACACGCATCGGGCGCCGCGTCCTGAGGCCAACATCCATAACTGGCTCGTGGGGTTCTTCGCCATCGCAACGCTGGTGGCGCTGCCCTTCGCGCTGGTTCCGCTCTTCTTCCCAGCGGCCTTTGGCCAGTTCTTCGGCCTTCGTGCGGATGACCTGCTGCTCTACCGGCTGGGCGGCGCTGAGTTGGCGGGATACGTCGTGCTCGGCGTTCTGGAGATACAGTCGCGTAATGAGGCTGAGATACACCCCGCGGCGATCATGGTGCTCTTTTTCAACGCCATGGCGGTGCTTGCCAGTCTGCTGGCGCTGCTTGCGGGCGAGCGCTCCTCGCTCATCTATGTGGTGCTTGTCGTCTCCGGTGTGATTGCGGTGGTGACGCTGGTGCAACTGACGCGCCGCACCGGAGGCAACGTCTTCGGGGACGACGAGTATCCGGCGGCGCAACCAGCGAGTTAGGCTTCGGCAGGCTCAGTTTCCGGCTCGGCCTCAGTCTCAGTCTCAGTCTCAGTCTCAGTCTCAGTCTCAGTCTCAGTCTCAGTCTCAGTCTCAGTCTCAGCCTCGGACTCTGGCTCGGGCTCGGCCTCGGTCGCCGGTTCGGTCTGCACTTTGGCCAGGATGGCGGCGTGCTCGCGCAGGGGTTCGCCGCTGCCGCCACGCCGCCATATCAGCAGCTCGGCGGCGATGCTGAGCGCGATCTCGTCGGGCGTCCGCGCGCCCAGGTCCAGCCCAATCGGCGCGTGCACCTGCGCGAGCGCCTCGGTGGCGATGCCTTTGCGCAGCAGCTTGCGGAAGATAGTGCGCACCTTGCCGGGGCTGCCGATCATGCCGACGTAGCCAGCCCCCGTGCCGAGCGCTGCTTCGAGCGCGTCCTGGTCAACCTTGTGGCCGCGCGTGACGATCACCAGCGCGGTCATCGTGTCGGGCGCGAGCGTAGGCAGTAGCTCGGGGATATCACCAACGGTGAGCGTGACATTGTCGGGCAGAGTTGCCGACTGCACGAACTCGGAGCGGTCGTCCAGCAGACTGACACGCCAGCCGATAGCGGTGGTCAGCCGGGTTAGCGCCTGGGCGACGTAGCCGGACCCGGCGATGATCAGCCGCGGCTCCGGGCGTATCGGCTCGACAAAGATCTCCAGCGTCGCGCCGCAACTGCCGACGCTCTCGCCACCCTCTGGATCGAGGTGATAGGTCAGCAGGCTGGTCTGCCCGGAGGCCAGGGCCTCCAGCGCATCGGTGCGGGCGCGGGCATCGGTTTGCTGTCCGCCGAATGTGCCGAGCGCGCTGCCATCGTCGCGGACGAACATCTTGGTTCCCGGCGCGCAGGGGGCCGCGCCATAGATCTTTACCACCGTCAGGAGGGCGCCAGCTTCGCCACGCGCCAGCGCCGCCGCGATCTCGCCATACATATGCGCCTCCCGGAAGCCTGTGATTCCCCGTAGAAATTGCGCCAGTGGACTCTCGGCTGAAATCAGCGAAGCCGGTGAGGCGAATGGCGCTTCTCCCTATATATTTCCGCTCACCTGTGAGAGAATGCATACATAGCACTCGCCCGCTTTAACCAAGGCACTCTGACCAGATATGGCCAGAGCAACGGCTTCAACGGCTGTCTCCCAGCCGGTGCGGTAACGGTTCGTGCAGGGGACGCCATAATCCCCGAATATACTGTCTTACGGGACAGTGGGCTGGAGCAGCGGGATGTAGCCTTGAAAACGACTCCGCGCGGAGGGAGCGTCCCGACTCGGACAACCGAGAGAGATACTGCTCATCAGGTCACCCGGCCCAGAAGTCCGGATGCGTAGCGAATCGCTCCATTGCGGGCAAGCTCCCCGCTTGAGCTGGAGAGTAGGTGACAGCTTCTCTCTGGGAAGTATAGCACGAGCGGCGAGACATGACCGGCGCACGATAAGCTGCGGCATTTATGCCGCGACGTTGGATTACCACAGCCGACTACCGACGCGCGATTGCCTGCTCTGGCGCCGGAGCATCGGTTTCGGGTACTGGTTCGAGCTGCGGCTTCTCGCCACGCGCGCGGGCGACGCTAATCAGCGCGACGGCGGCGATGATGATTGCGGCGGAGGTAATGGTGACCCAGGTGACATCCTCATTGGCGAACGCCCAGCCGAGGAAGACCGCGACCACCGGGTTGACGTAGGCGTAGGTTGAGACGCGCGCCGCCGAGACATGGTGCAGCAGCCAGACGTATGCCGAGAACGCGACCAGCGAGCCGAAGACGATCAGGAAGGCGAGGGCCAGCGCCGACTTGAGCGTGATGGCTTCGAGATGGACCTGGCTCCATTCGCCCGTCGCGGTGGCGATCACGATCAGCAATGCGCCGCCGCCGAGCATCTCCATCCCGGTGCCCAGCAACTGCGTGCCAGGGAAGGGCGCGCTGCGGGCGTAGAGCGAGCCAATCGCCCAGCAGATCGTCGCCACCAGCAGCGCCAGAATGCCAATGAGATGCGGACCCGTGCCCGATGATTCCACCCGACTGGCCAACAGGATGACGCCAGCGAAGCCAATCACCAGCCCAACAATCGTCAGACCGGTCGGCCGCACGCCGCCGGGGCGCAGCCAGTCGAAGAGCGCCATCCAGAGCGGGACCGCCGCAACCAGCAGCGCCGCCAGCCCTGAGGGCACCTGCTGCTCTGACCATGAGACGAGGCCGTTGCCGCCCAGCAGCAGCAGCCCGCCGACGATGAGCGCGGAACGCCAGTGAATAAGTTTGGGCCGCTCGCCGCCACGCAGGCGCATCCAGAGATAGAGGATCGCGCCCGCAATCAGGAAGCGGATGCCTGCCATCAGGAACGGAGGCATCGTGGCGATGGCGAAGCGAATGGCCAGATAGGTGGAACCCCAGAGGATATAGACGGTGGTGAACGCGAGCATGATCTGCGTGCGGGGACTTGTGCGACTAGCCAGCATCGGAAAGGTCTTCTTTCTCCGTTGATGGCAGCGGAATCTGCGCTGTCTCTTTGATCGTCGAGAGTACGATGGTGGTGCGGGTAGAGCGGATGGCGTCGATGGGGCCAAGCCGCTGGCGGAGCAGGTCGCTCAGGGCGTTGGTGTCGGCAACGCGCACCTTCAAGAGATAACAGTCTTCCCCGGCGATGTGATGCACCTCCTGCACTTCGGGAAACGCCGCCAGCTCGTCGCCGATCACACGCGAGCCGATACGTTCATCGGCGCGGACGTAGATGAAGGCGAGCAGCCCCAGGTCGAGCGCCTCGGGATTCAGCCGCGCCTCGTAGCCGTCGATGAGGCCGCGCGTCTCGAGCTTGCGGATGCGCTCTAGAATCGCGGAAGGAGCCATCGCCAGCCGTCGCGCAATCTCGGCGTTGGACGTTCGCGCGTCGTTTTGAAGAATAGACAGTATTTTGCCATCAATGTCGTCAATCATTCGGCCTCACCTCCATTGAAAAGAAGATACATCGCTATAAGCCGCCTGTCAAGAACTATTTCTCACGTGTCTGACTGGCCTGATAGCCAGCGGTCACGCGCGCCTTTGGCTGTGCTGAAAGTCGCTTCGAGCGCCACGTCCTGCTCCATGATCAGCCGCCGGAGCGCTTGCAGTGTCGCGATGTAGCTATCCAGCGCGGCGAGGAGCGGGCTGGTGTTGGTCAGGCAGATGTCGCGCGCCATCCGTGGGCTGCCCGAGGCGACGCGCGTCGTATCGCGGAATCCACCCGCCGCCAGCGCAAAAGCGTCGGCTGCGTGAGGCGACTCGGCGACGGTCAGTGTGAGCGCGCTTGCCGCAAGGAGCGGCAGGTGGCTCGCCAGCGCGACGGCCTGATCGTGCTGCTCAGGCGGCAGGATGCGCGGATTGGCTCCTAGCGCCTCAACTATCCTCGCGACACGGTGGAGCGCGGCGGTCGATGTGTGGTCGGTCGGCGTCAGACACCAGACGCAGTCGCGATACATGCCGCTGTTGGCCGCCTCGACGCCGGATTGTTCGCTGCCAGCCATGGGATGCCCGCCGACAAACTGGCCTGGCGCGGGCACTAGCGACTCCGCCCACGAGGCAACAGGCGCTTTGACGCTGCCAACGTCGGTGACAATCGTCGTCTCGGCCAGCGGTGGCGCCATCTCCGCCAGCAGTTCGCGCATCGCCAGCAGCGGCGTGGCCAGCGCCACAAATTCGCTGCCAGCCACGGCCTCCGCGATCGATGCACAGGCGATGTCGATTGCGCCGCGTTCGCGGGCGCGCTCGGTCACGCCGGGATCGGCGTCGAATCCAGCCACCTGCCGGGCCACACCGCGCTCCCGCAACGCCATGCCAAGTGATGCGCCCATTAGCCCCAGGCCGATGATGGCGACGCGGTTTACCATGGGAACGCTTGATGGCTCAGCATCGGCGAAGCCAGGCCGCAGCACTGAAGCCTCGCGCAGATAGACGTGGCGCAGGTCGCCCTGTCCCTTCGTTGTGTTGATATGGAGCAGCACGCGGATGCAGCGGGTGACACTGCCTGGGACGGGAATCTCGCGGGCGCAGAGCAGCGCCACCTCGTTCCAGCCCAGCTCGCGCGCGGCCAGAGCGGGATAGGCGGCGTCAAGGTCGTCGGTGACGGTAAAGAACGCGCTGGCGATATCGGCGAGATCGAGCGCGTTGCGCGCCACCAGCCGTTCGAGCAGCTCGCGGGTGGCGGCGAGAATCGCCCCCGCGCTGTTGTCGTCGGCGGTAGTCGCGCCGCGCAGTCCCCGACAGCGCATGGTAGATGAGACGTCCATTGGCCTATCCTTCTCGAATCGTGTGGAAAAACAAAAAAGCAGAAGCATTCTCGCTTCTGCTACCCTCTGGCTGGCGGTGACGCCTCCCACCGTGTTCTCATCCCACCGACTTCACGGCGACATCCGGCCTGCCCCGCCAGAGGGCCGCCGATAATATGAGTCTCCGTGGAAGGTGGTACGTGTCGTCATGCCAGCACTATAGCCAGACGGAACAGCCGCGTCAAGTAGACATAATCGTAGCAAGCGAGACGTATATTCGTGTAGTCATTGCATATAAGTACTGCCTCTTTGCATGGACGAGATGGCGGTGTTATACTGTCTTTAACGGTCCTTTAACCCCAGTCCTGTGAGGCTGGAAAGGAGTGTGCGCGTGGTCTGTGCGCCTGCCTGTCTGTCGCGGGCCTTCATTTCACATAGGATTACTGTCCTTCATCCCATCCAGCGTGATGGCGGTGGAGGCTTTTTTTGTGCTACTCACTCCTTTAGTGACTCGCGTCGTTCGCCTTCCACTAGTGACTCGCGTCGTTCGCCTTCCACATCCCGCACTCACGACATGAAAGGAGTGGGTATATGAGCGCCTCTCAGCCATCTGGCAACACCGCCGACACCGCGAAAATCATCTTCAGCGAGGAGGAGATGCGCCGCGCGATCTCCCGCATTGCCCACGAGATTCTCGAACGCAACGCTGGCGCGCAGGATCTCGTGCTGGTGGGGCTGCATACACGTGGTATCCCGCTGGCGCGCCGCCTGGCCGAGCGCATCAACGCGCTGGAAGGCATCGCCGTGCCGGTCCACGAGTTGGATATTACTAACTATCGCGATGATCGCCCCACGCAGCAGCCGGTGGAACGCGCGCCGCTCGATCTTCCCGTGGCGGGAAAAACGGTCGTACTGGTGGACGATGTGCTCTTTACCGGACGCACCACCCGCGCCGCGATTGATGCGCTGGTGGAGGCGGGCCGACCGCGCCGAGTGCAACTGGCCGTCATGGTGGACCGCGGCCATCGCGAGTTGCCGATTCGCGCCGATTACGTCGGCAAGAACGTCCCGACGGCGCTGAGCGAAAGCATCCATGTGCGCCTGCGCGAGATCGATGGCCTGGATGCCGTGGCGCTCGTGCCCGCACCCGAACGCAGCGACGAGCCTGAGTCGGGAGGCAAGTCATCATGACGAAGGCGGAGAAGCGGGCGACGTATCGCTGCTCCTTCTGCAGCAAATCGCAGGACCAGGTGATGCGGCTGATCGCTGGCCCAGGCGGCGTCTATATCTGCGATGAATGCGTGGGGCTTTGCCGCGAGATCATCGAGGAGGAGGCCACGACCGTGCACAGCGCGGGTGAATGGCAGGCCAAGGGGGGTGGTCCGGCGGAATCGGCTGTTTCACGTGAAACATCGGGCGCATTGGCGTCGACATCCGCGCGTCGACATGTTCTCGATCTGGACGACTGGACGCCCGACGAACTGCGCGCGCTGCTTGATCGCGCCGCGACGATGCGCGAGCTGATGCGACCGCCCGAAATGCGCCTGAAGACGCTGGGAGGCCGCGTGCTGGTCAACCTGTTCTACGAGAATAGCACCCGGACGCGCGTCTCATTCGAGTTGGCGGGGAAGAAGCTGGGTGCCGATGTCGTGAATGTGACGGCGTCGGCCAGTAGCGTCACCAAGGGCGAGTCATTGCGCGATACCGTCGAGACGCTCCAAGCGCTGGGCGCGCATATCGTCGTCGTCCGTTCTAGCCAGTCGGGCGCGCCCGATGCCATCGCCCGCGCTATTCGCGGCGGGGTGGTCAACGCGGGTGACGGCTGGCATGCCCACCCGACCCAGGCATTGCTCGATCTCTTCACGCTGGAACGCCATCTGGAGACGGTGGCGGGCAAACGGATCGTCATTCTCGGTGATATTCTGCATAGCCGCGTCGCTCGCTCGAATGTCTGGTCGCTCACCGCCGCGGGCGCGCAGGTCGTCCTCTGCGGACCGCGAACGCTGCTACCGCCAGCCGCCGCTGAGCTGTATGCGGCGCGCCCTGTACCGGAAACCGGCGCTTCGCGGCGCGTCGCCGTCGAGACGGACTGCGCCCGCGCACTCAAAGACGCCGACGCGATTATGGTGCTACGGCTGCAACGCGAACGCCAGCAGGCGGGGCTGTTGCCCTCGCTACGCGAGTACGGGCAGCGCTACCGGCTCGATGAGGAGCGGCTGAAGCTGGCGAAACCGGGCGCGCTGGTACTCCATCCGGGACCGATGAACGAGGGCGTCGAGATTGCCTCAGCGGTGGCCCACGGGCCAGCATCGGTGATCGAGGAGCAGGTGACCAACGGCGTCGCTGTGCGTATGGCGGTGCTGGAGATGATCGCCGGGACGTTGGCGGCGGAGGTGAACGCATGAGCGGTGTGGCAGAACAACTGGCGCTGGTGGGAGCGCGCATCATAGACCCGACGCCGAATCGGCATCTCGACGAGCCGGGCTGGCTGCTGATTCGCGACGGGCGTATCGTCGCGCGCGGGACCGATGCCGACGCGCTGGCGGCGCAGGTGGCTGAGTCGGATATGCCGTTACGGACCGTGAAGGTGCCCGCGAGCTGGGTGCTGGCGCCGGGCTTCGTCGATCTGCATGCCCATCTGCGCGAGCCGGGCTTCGAGGGCAAAGAGACAATCGCCAGCGGGGCGCGGGCCGCCGCGCGTGGCGGCTTCACCACCATCTGCTGCATGCCCAACACCAATCCGGTCATCGATTCACGGGCGACGCTTGACTATGTGCTTTCGCGCGCGAAGGATGCGCTCGCCCATGTGCGTCCCATCGCCGCCATCAGCAAGGGCGAGGATGGGAAAGAGTTGAGCGAGATGGCCGAACTGGCCGAGGCGGGCGCGGTCGCCTTCTCCGACGATGGCCGCCCGATCCACAGCAGCCGCCTGATGCGCCTCGCGCTCGAATACGCCGCACCGCTGAGCGTTCCCGTCGTCGAGCACTGCCAGGACGAGGATCTAGTTGGTGGCGGTGTGATGAACGAAGGCGCGGTGGCGACGATGCTGGGGCTGCCTGGCTGGCCTGCGGCGGGCGAAGAGGTGATGCTGGCGCGCGATCTGGCGCTGGTGCGGCTCACCGGCGCGCGCTACCATGCGGCGCACCTCAGCACGGCAGGCGCGGTGGACCTGATTCGCGCGGCGAAGGCCGAAGGGCTGCCCGTGACGGCGGAGGTTACACCGCATCATCTGTTGCTGACCGATAGCTGGGTGGCGGGCGAGCGTACTGGACCGCTAGCGGCGGCGCTGGCGGCCGAGGGCATCACGCTGGAGCCGGGCATGCGCTACGACACGAATACCAAGGTCAATCCACCGCTACGCACGGCCGCCGATTGTGAGGCGTTGCTGGCGGGTCTGCTCGACGGAACGATTGACGCCATTGCGACCGATCACGCGCCGCATACGCAGGTGGATAAAGACTGCGAGTATGGCGAGGCGGCGTTCGGCATCTCCGGGCTGGAGACGGCGCTGGCATCGCTGCTGACGCTGGCGCGTACGGGCAAGCTGCCACTCGCGACGCTGGTGGCTGCGCTCACGTCGCGGCCAGCGCGGGCCTGGGCGCTGGAGGCGGGAACACTTCAGTTGAGCGCGGCGGCGGATATCGTCATCTTCGATCCCGATGAGGCGTGGACGGTGGACCCGGCGCGGTTCGCCTCACGCGGGCATAACACGCCGCTGGCGGGCGTGCCGCTGTGTGGGCGGGTGCGGATGACGCTGCTCGATGGCGTCGTGGTGTATGACGCGGCGGACGAGGCAGGCAAGGCAGCCGAAACCGATGGGGTGGTTCGTTAGCAGAGACCGGGAGGGCAAGAATATGGCATGGGAACGGAGCGAGCGGAGCGCGGTGCTGACGCTGGAAGATGGCGCGACGTTTACCGGGCGGCCGTTCGGCGCGATTGAGGCGATGCGCCAGGGACGTCGGGGTGAGGTCGTCTTTGCCACGGGCATGACCGGCTACCAGGAGATCTGCACCGACCCATCCTATCGCGGGCAGATGGTCGTCCTGACCTACCCACTGATCGGCAACTATGGTGTCACCCTGGCCGATGTCGAGTCGCGCCGCCCGTGGCTCTCCGCGCTGATTGTCCGTGAGGCCAGCGACGACTATAGCAACTGGCGCGCCTCCGCCTCGATTGACGACTATCTGGCTGCCAATGGCATCCCTGGCGTCTGCGAACTGGATACCCGCGCTCTGACGCGCCACCTGCGCGAGCACGGCACGTTGCGCGGCGTGCTGCGGGTCTATGAGGCGGGCGAGACGCCAGACATCGCGGCGCTGGTGGCCGAGGCGAACCGGGTGCATACCGTCACCGATCTCGATGTCGTCGCGGATGTCTCGATCAAGTCGGCGGACATCTGGAAGGCGGACGAGCCAGCGCCAGCCGGTGCGCCGCGCATCCTGCTGATTGATACGGGCTACAAACAGAATATCGCCCGGAGCCTGGCGCGGCGCGGGCTGGAGGTCGTCATCGCGCCGCATACCGTGACCCTCGCTGACGTGCGCCGCATCCGCCCGGATGGCGTGCTGCTCTCCAATGGGCCGGGCGATCCCGAGAGTGTGGCGAACCTGGTGGAGTTGACACGCGCGCTGGTCTGGGAGGAGCGGATGCCGCTGATGGGCATCTGTCTCGGCCACCAGATTCTGGGGCTGGCCGCGGGCGCGCGCACCAGTCGCCTGCCATTTGGTCATCACGGCGTCAACCATCCCGTGCGTGAGGAACGCACCGGGCGGGTGACGGTGACCTCGCAGAATCACAACTTTCAGGTGGACGCCGCGACCATCCCCGCCGAGAGCGGCCTCTACGTGAGCCATATCAACCTCTCGGATGGCAGCGTGGAGGGGATGGCGCATGAGGCGCTGCCGGTCTTCTCGGTGCAGTATCATCCTGAGGCCGCGCCCGGCCCTGAAGACAACCAACAGTTGTTCGACCGTTTCGCGGCGATGGTCGAGGAGCATCGTCAGGTGGCGCTTCCAGTCGCGTCGGCGTAGCGGCTGGCGGCTGAAGCCGCGCCTATGGGCTACGCCGCAAAGCCCGCCTGCGCGGGCTGTAGAGATTGTGATAAGCCGCTTTCCGCTGGTGACCATGAAGTTGACGCGAGTCTGGCTCCCCTCCCTTTTAGGGGAGGGGCCGGGGGAGAGGGCGGCGGCATGCAGTTAGCGCGATTTGCCGACATCGACGAGTTTGCGGCGCGGGTTGAGCTGTATCTGCTCGCCCACGAGGCGACGCATTGCCTGATGCTCGGCCTGCTCTCGACGTTGCCGCGCGGCCCCATGCCAGCCGACGAGATCCCCTACATGGCGCTGGTGGAGGATGCAGGCGCGGTCGTGTTGGTGGCGATGCGCACGCCGCCCTTCAACGTCATCCTCTCGCTGATCGCGCCAGAGTACGCCGCCGAGCCATCGGAGCCGCTGAGGCTGATAGCTGGCGATCTCTGGTCGCGCTATGGCGAGAGCCTTTCCGGCGTCCATGCGTCCGTGCCGATCTCGTGGCTCTTCGCCGATCGGTGGGAGCAGCAGGCGCATATGGCGGCACGACTGGCGATGCGGGAGCGTATCTATGAACTGGAAACGGTTATTCCAGTATCAGGGGTCTCTGGCAGCTATCGCCGCCCCACCGGGGCCGACCGCGATCTGCTGGCTCGCTGGCTCGAAGCGTTCGCGGCTGAGGCGCTGGGGCCGATGGAGCGTCTCGATGGCGCTGAGTGGGTGGACCGCCACTTCGCGTCGACAACGCGCGGCGGCTATCTGTGGGAGGATGGAGGCGTGCCGGTCTCGTTCGCGGCCTATGGCAATCCGACGGCGCACGGTATTCGTATCGGCCCGGTCTACACACCGCCGGAGTCTCGCGGTCGGGGCTATGCCAGGGCGTGCGTCGCCGTGCTGAGCCAGCACCTGCTGGAAAGCGGGCGCAGCTTTTGCTACCTGTTCACCGATCTGGCCAATCCGACCTCTAACCACATCTATCAGGTGATTGGCTACAACCCGGTCAATGATGTGGATGTCTACGATTTCGAGATGGAGCGATAAAACCCATGGCGCGCGAAGATATCAAGAGTGTGCTCGTCATCGGCAGCGGGCCAATCGTCATCGGTCAGGCTGCTGAGTTCGACTACGCGGGTACGCAGGCCTGTCGGGCACTGCGCGAGGAGGGCAAGCGCGTCATTCTGGTGAACTCGAATCCCGCCACCATCATGACCGATGAAGGCGTCGCCGACGTCACCTACATCGAGCCGCTGACCGTCGAGGTCTTGCGGCGGGTGATCGAGCGCGAGCGCCCCGATGGCATCCTGGCGACGCTTGGCGGGCAGACCGGACTTAACCTCGCCGTCGAAGCTGGCCGACGCGGGCATCCTCGAAGAGTTTCACGTGAAACTTTTGGGCACGCCGCTGGCGACGATTCAGAAGGCCGAGGACCGCGAGCTTTTCCGCAGTTGCTGCTCGATCTTGGACTGGAGGTGCCGCTGAGCCGCACCGTCACCAACGTCGAGGATGCGTTGGCATTCTCGGATGAGGTGATCGGCCTGCCCGCCGTTATCCGCCCGGCCTACACGCTCGGCGGCACTGGCGGCGGCATCGCGCGCAACCGCGCCGACCTCGAACGAATCGCCGCCGCGGCATCGCCGCCAGCCCGATCTCGCAGGTGCTGGTCGAGCAGTATCTGGGCGGCTGGAAAGAGCTCGAGTACGAGGTCATCCGCGACGCGGCGATGACACCTGCATCACCGTCTGCAATATGGAGAACTTCGACCCGCTCGGCGTCCACACCGGCGATAGCATCGTCGTCGCGCCCAGCCAGACGCTCTCCGACCGCGAGTATCAGATGCTGCGTAGCGCGGCGATCAAGATCATCCGCGCGCTCGGCATCGAGGGTGGCTGCAATATCCAGTTCGCGCTCGATCCGCACAGCTTCCGCTTCTACGTGATCGAGGTCAACCCGCGTGTCAGCCGTAGCTCGGCGCTGGCCTCCAAAGCCACCGGCTACCCCATCGCGCGCGTCGCGGCGAAGATCGCTATTGGGCTGCGGCTGGACGAGATTGGCAACGAGGTGACGGGCAAGACCGTGGCTGCCTTCGAGCCTGCGCTCGACTACGTCGTCGTCAAGATTCCGCGCTGGCCATTCGACAAGTTCCCGCTGGCGGACCGCGCGCTGGGGACGCAGATGAAGGCGACTGGCGAGGTGATGGCGATTGACCGCACCTTCGAGGGCGCGCTGCAGAAGGCGATGCGTGGGCTGGAGCTGCGCGCCGACGCATTGCAGAGCCGCCAAGTCATGCCGACGATGGTGGCAGCGAGTATCCCGCCAACGACGTGCGCCTCTGGAGCCTGCTCGATGCGCTGCGCAACGATAGCGCGATTGGCATGCTGGAAGCGCTGCATACCCAGACCGGCATCGACCGCTGGTTCCTCTCGAAGCTGCGCAACATCGTGCTGATGGAGCAGCGGCATCGCCGCGCGCACGCCGACACCGGAGCTGCTGCGCTCCGCCAAGCAGATGGGCTTCTCCGATGCCCAGATTGGCCGTCTGCGCGCCAATGCCGGACAGGGCGCGCTCAGTCACCACCGCCGAGATCCGCGCGCAACGGAACGCTGGGGCATTCGGCCAACCTACAAGATGGTGGATACCTGCGCCGCCGAGTTCGCCGCGCAGACGCCCTACTTCTACGCCACCTATGAGCAGGAGAACGAGGCGGATGCGCTACCGGGCGCGAAGGCGGTGGTGTTCGGCAGCGGGCCGATCCGCATCGGCCAGGGTATCGAGTTCGACTACTGCTCCGTGCGCGCGGCCCAGGCGTTGCGCGCAGGCGGGTGTGCGCAGCATCATGGTCAACTCGAATCCTGAGACGGTCAGCACCGACTTCGATATGTCTGACAGGCTCTACTTCGAGCCGCTCGACGAGGAGAGCGTGCTGGCGATCCTGCGCAACGAAGCAGGGGCTGACGAGGCGGTTGACGAGTCAGATGCACAGGGGCAGCGCGAGCTGCCGCCCGTCGTCGTCCAGTTTGGCGGCCAGACCGCTATCGGGCTGGCGGCGCCGTTACAGGCGGATGGCGCGCCGATTCTGGGCACCTCGGTCGATAGCATTGACCTGGCCGAAGACCGCCGCCGTTTCGATGCGCTGATGGAACGGTTGGGCGCGCCGCGTCCGCGTGGGGCGGGTGTGCATACGGTGGCTGAGGCGATGGCGACGGCTGAGGAGATTGGCTATCCCGTGCTGGTGCGCCCCTCGTACGTGCTTGGCGGGCGCGCGATGGAGATCATCCACTCGCCCGAGTCGCTGGAGCGCTACGTTTCACGTGTCATCACGCAGTTTGGCGAGCATCCGATCCTCGTCGACCACTACCTCATCGGGCGCGAGGTAGAGGTGGATGTGCTCTGTGACGGGCAGGATGTGCTGATCCCCGGCATCATGGAGCATATCGAGCGCGCGGGCGTCCACTCCGGCGATAGCTTCGCCGTCTATCCCCCGCGCAGCCTCTCGGACGATGAGAAAACGGCGATTGCGCGGCATGCGCGCAGACATCGCGCTGGCGCTCGGTGTGCGTGGCCTGATGAACGCACAGTTCGTCGTGACGGAGCCAAATGGCGCGCCAGGGGACAACGTTTATGTGATCGAGGTCAATCCGCGCGCCTCGCGCACTGTGCCATTTCTGAGCAAGGTGACGGGTGTGCCGATGGTTGATCTGGCGACGCAGATACCTCTCGGCCAGACGCTGGCCCAGCTTGGCTACGGCGGGTTGCCCGATGGTCTCTGGCCGGAACAGAGACTGTTTGCGGTGAAGGGGCCGGTCTTCTCGATGTCCAAGATCATCGGCGCGGAGATGGCGCTTGGCCCGGAGATGAAGAGCACGGGCGAGGTGATGGGGATCGACGAGACGTATCCCGCGGCGCTGCGTAAGGCGCTGATTGCGGCGGGAATCGAGGTACCTCAACGCGATGGCGCGGCCTTCGTCACCATTGCCGACCGCGACAAAGCGGAGGCGTTGCCGATTGTGCGGCGGCTGGGCGCGCTGGGCTATCGCTTCTATGCGACCGAGGGCACGGCGCGTCTGCTTGAGGAGCACGGCCTTTCGGTGACCGCCGTTCCACGTATCAGCCAGGACAACGCCACCGGATCGCCCGCGAACCGCGACGGTTCCGAGATCATCCGCCTGATTCGCAGCCGGACGGTACAGCTCGTCATTAACACCATCACTGGCGGCACGGGCCAGGTGCGCGAGGGCATCGAGATTCAGGACGGCTTCCGCATCCGCCGCGCCGCCGTCGAGACTGGCATCCCCTGCCTGACCTCGCTCGATACCGCGCGGGCCGTCGTCGAGGCGCTCACCGATGCGAGTGGCTACAGCGTGCGGCCTTTCGCCGAGTACAGGATGGTAATCGCGGACAGGTAAGGCGTTCCGGCGCAGTGAGGAGGCGCTTATGCTTGTCTGGCTCGACGTCAAACGGCAGCGGCTCACCGCACGGGCAACTCAGGGGGCGCGTGAGTTTCGGTGGTCCAGGCTGCGCGAGTATGTTCCAATGGCGGCCGTTTTCTGCCTGGCGTTCATTGTCCGGATCATTTTCAACAAGACGGTTGCCGCTGGCTATCAGCCCATGTTCGACGCGGTGATCTACAACGAGCTTGCCAGGAGCCTTGTTCACCAGCACTGCTACTGCTTCCCCCAGCAGCACGTCCCCGTCTATCGTCCGCCGCTCTGGCCAATGGTCATGGCCGTGATCTACGCGGTATTAGGAGATGCCACCCGCTATGCTCGCCTCGCCTGCTGCGTACTTGGGTCGGGGACGTGCGTGCTGGTTTACCTCATCGCCAAAGATCTCTTTGGGCGGCGTATCGCGCTGGTGACGGGCATCATCGCCGCCGTCTACGCCGGGATGTTTATCTGGGATGGCTGGCTCTATACCGAGTCCCTCTATATCTTCCTCCAGACCGCCTTTCTCTTCTTCCTCATGCGGATGCAGCGCGACTGGCGGCGAGTATGGATCGTGCTCTGCGGCGTCTCGCTTGCGCTGGCGGCGCTGGCCCGCCCGACGGGAACGCTGCTGCTGGGTCTGCTCGCGCTGTGGGCGTTGTTCGCCCTTCTCTTCAAACTGGCGCCCTGGCGCAGGGTGGTCGTGAGTGCGGCGCTGGTTGCGGTGCTGGCCTTCGCCCTCATGCTCCCATGGACGCTCTACGCCTCGCGCGTGACCCATTCACTGCTGCCACCGTCGAACGTCTACAAGACTCTCGCGGGATCGTACAACGATACGGTGGACCGCCCGGGCAACATTCTCTACGGGCTGTGGTCGTTGTGGTCCGGTGACGACTCCGACTTTCACGACCATACGGCGGCGGACGAACAGGCGCTCGGGCAGCGGGCGGTGAGTTGGATCGAGGCGCATCCGGAGCAGACCCGCTCGCTGCTCTGGATACATCTGGTCCACATGTGGACGCCCTGGGCCACGGCCTATGAGGGGCACCCCTTTGCGCAATATCCAGACCGTCCTTCAACGGTATTTGTCCGTGACGGTCTGCTTCCGGTGATGTCGTACGCGGTTTTCCTGCTGGCGGCGCTGGGGTTGGTCGTCACCTGGCGGCGCAAATGGCGACTCCTTCTGCCAGTCTATCTCGCCATCGGACTGACCATCCTCGAGAATGTCGCCTTCTATGGCTCGCCGCGTTTCCGCGCGCCCATCGAACCGCTGCTGGTGCTGCTGGTGGGCGGGATGCTCTGGTGGGCGAGTGGCGTCTATCGTGGGATGCGTGCGCAACGCACTCGTCTCCACGCGCAATCCGAGGCGCTTGAGCAGGTGTGAGCGAGTAGCCACGCTGATTCCTGCAACGGTGTGACAGCGTATTCGCCTCGTTTCTGTATCTGTGAGAAATACCACATCTGTGAGAAATACCACGCGCATGTTCTGGCAACCTGTGTTACACTTGGCCCGGTCGGGGAAGCCGTGTGTCTTCCCAACGTGCGCGACATGTGAATACGTGTGATGCCACAGATGCCACACCGCTTGTCGGCCAGCCTTTGAGAGGAGCACTCCAAGTGTCTACTTCATCCGCGCCTCCCACCCGCTTGCCACGCTTACTTTCCGGGAACATCCTGCTGCCGCTCATCATCATCTTCGGCTACATCGCATTCCTCATCACCGGTATCGATGCCGGTCGTAATGGCGGGCATGATGATGTCCAGCCAATCGCGCTCTACATCTATTTCAGCCTCTTGCTGGTGCTGCTCCAACTTGCCATCTCCGAGAATCGCACGTGGCCACGCATCCTCTACATCTTTGTCGCCAGTGGCTTCGCCATCATCTACGCGGGCGAGCGGCTCTTCAATGCCGAGGGGCATCGTCCAGGCAACTTCACGAGCAGCCCCTGGACGTATATCATCATCAATTTGCTGTTGCTCGTCGTCTTCGTGGTGGATGCTGTCAATCGCCGTCGGCCTCACGTGGATAAGCCCGGCGCGCAGCCGTCGCGGATGTCGCCGATCTCCTATCGCGCGTTCGCCTCGGATTTTGGCGGCCTCGCCATCCTCTTCTTCATTGCCGCATTCCTGCTGGACACCCTGGGGCAGCGTAGTGTCCTGAGCCTGGTTGGCCTCGGACTGGGAAGCAATCAGAAGCCATACGTCGCCGTGGACTTCAACCAACTCTTTGGCCTCCATCTCACCAACGGGCTGAACCGGCTGGAGGTGCTCGACGTCGGTATCGCCGTGCTCGCGATGGCTATCTCGCTGCTGTTGCTCGTGATTGTCGGCGCGCTCACCCTCTCCGCCGCCAATACCTCCACGTCGGGCAATGAGCGCTTTGGCACCGCGATTCGCCGTATCCTGTGGGAAGCGTTCGATCAGACGCTTCTCTCGCTCCGCCTGGTGCTCAGCCCGCTGATCTGGCTCATCCCCGCCTTCAGCATTGGGTTCTTCTCGGAGAATATCCTCAGCTACCTCCAGATTTCCGCGCGCGACTCGCGGGCCCAGATCGTGGACCTCTTCAATCCCTTCTCGCATGCCAGCCTGACGAATCTGCCGATGCTCGGCATCGTGCTGCTCTTGGGCGCGCTGGCGATTGGCGCGGTCATTGTCTCCGTCGCGGTGGTGGAGCATGATGGCCAGGTGATCCTGAACACGCTGCACATCTTCCGGGTCGCCGGGCGCATTGCCGGGCTGACGCTGGCGTTCTTCTTCTATAGTCTGGCATTCCTGAATGCGGCGGCCATTCTTTTCCTCCAGACGAAAGCCGAGCCGTTCCAGGTTGGCGCTGGCGGGCTGCTGGCGCTGCTGGTGGGTGGAGCGTTGGCGCTCTACTCGCTGCTACGCGACCAAGCGATGGGGCGCGCGCCAGTCAACAAAGGGTGACGCGATTCGCGGGCGCGTTTCACGTGAAACATTGGTTGTTCGCGGCAGGTCAGGTGGATATCATCCGCTTCGCCTGCCGCTTTTCTTCGCTGTGGTGGGCGCGTCGATTATGGTGCTGCGGGGACGTTGGTGAAGATGCCCGACCAATCGTGGAGCAGATGGATATCTGGGAGCGGCCAGTAGACAAGCGCGGCCTTGCCAATGATGTCTTTGCGCGGTACAGCTCCCCAGTCGCGTGAGTCGTCGCTATCGCCGCGATGGTCGCCCAGCACGAAATACTGGTCCTGGTGGAGCGTGACGGATTTCGCGTCGCAGGGACACAACTGCTGGTAGACATACGGCTCATTCAGCGGCTTGCCGTTCACGCTGACCGTGCCGTTGGTGTCGATCGAGACGATGTCGCCGGGGACGCCGATGACCCGCTTGACGAAGTTCTTGCTGGTATCGAGCGGATACTGGAAGACGATGACATCGCCGCGTTCGGGTGAGTGAAAATAGTAGGTCGCTTTATCCACTAGAATGTATTCATTGGTATAGAGGGTCCGCTGCATACTGGGGCCGTCCACGCGATAGTTCTGCACGAGCAGCCGTACCACCCCAAAGAAGAGAAGCGTCAGAATCGCAACTTCGAGAACCTCACGGAGCAGCTTGGCTCCCGTGTGCTCGCCCTGTTCGTCCTCGTATGCGTAGTCCTCATGTCGGCTCATGGAAGCTCCAGGCTACATAGCTATGCGCAATGATCAACAGTATCTATGGTATCAACGTATCAATGCCGGGGCCAGCGCTTTCGTCTGGAAAAACCTTGCCCTCGCGCAATCCGCTCAAGCGCAGTTTGCATGCCAGCCCCCAGCATGCAAACGGACATGCGCCAGGCGGTGTAGCGATACCGGCCATCGTACTATCGAATACGAACCAGGGCAACGCAAGGGTATCATCGAAGTCCTGCCTGTGATGAGATTCACTCCCCAGCCGCAACCAGTGCGGTACGTGGCCGTTATACACTTGGAGATATCAATTTCATTCCAGCCATCCGCTGCTCTCCGTCGCCTCCGCACAGATGGCCCAGATGCGTTGTTGTGCCCGCCAGCCAATGATAGAATGGCGTTTGAGCAACCCCGGTGGGTGGGCCGCGATTGTTAGCGGCGGTGGCACGGCATTGGCGAGAAGGAAAGTGGAAGGCGGAAACGGTGGATTCACAGCATGACCGGCGCAGGCCGCGGATGGATCCGAGAGATTCCGGTGGCTCGCGGCAGCAGGACTATGGCGGAACGCCTCGCGGGTCGGGCGGATCAGGCGCCTCGTATGATCCTAGCTATGAGCCATTTGAGTCCGATGTCGATCCGCCGTGGGAGCGCCCCAGTGGTCTCTATCCCGCTGTGAAGCCTCCAGAGCAGGCCTCCAAAGCACCCAACCCACTCTGGGAACTGGAATCGATGATCGAGCGCTCGTACCCTGGAACAAGCATCGAGACGCTGATGAATACCGGCACCGGGAAGGTGCCCGCGGCGGTGCCATTGCAACCCGGACGCTCTATCTGGAGCGCGGGGGTCAGCGCGCCCGCCGCGAAAGGCGCTGTCGGGGTTGCCCCCATCCCTGAAGAGGCTGAATCCGAGGTTGACGACCAACCATCAATTCAGATGCGCGCGCTCAGCTCCGGCAACCTGGCCCGCGCGACCATCATCGTCACCAGCGCGCTGATGCTGAGCCGGGTGCTGGGCCTCTTGCGCACCTCGCTCTTCGCCAGCGTCTTCGGCTCCACGGCGGACACGCTCAACGCCGACGCTTTCACCAACGCCTTCGCGTTCCCCGACATGCTCTTCACTATCGTCGCGGGCGGCGCGCTGGCCTCGGCCTTCATCCCCGTCTTCACCAGCTATCTCGTCGAAAAGCGCGACCGTAAGGCCGCCTGGCACATCGCCAGTTCGGCGCTCAATATCATCATGGCCGTGCTCGTCCTCCTCGCCATCCTCGGTATCATCTTCACGCGGCAGTTTCTGGATCTGACTCTGCCGGAGATTATGTCCAAAAATACGAGCGAGCCTGAGACTCTGATCGAGCTAACCCGCATCATGCTGCTCCAGCCGATCTTTCTTGGCGGCGCGACGATTACCATCGCCATTTTGCAGGCGCGTCAGTCGTTTGTGCTGCCCGCGCTCGGCCAGGTTATCTACACGGTCTGCCTGATCGCTGGTATTCTCGCGACCAGAGTGGATGAGACGACCCACATCTTCGGCGGCCATCTGGGCATTGCCGGGCCAGCGTGGGGCGTCGTGCTCGGCGCGCTGCTCCAGTTTGTCATCCAGGTTCCGGGGCTGATGCGCGCGAAGATGCAATACTCGTTCTCGTTCGATATCTTCAATCCGGGCATTCGCGAGATGTTCCGCCTGATGGCGCCGCGCCTGCTCAATGCCGTCATTCTCTACCTCTCGGTCTTTGTCAACCGGAATCTGCTAGGTACCCTCAACATCAATGGAGTGACCTACGGCTATGTGACGGCCTTCGCGCTCATCATGCTGCCCAATGGCGTCTTTGGCATGGCGGTCTCGCAGGCGGCCTTCCCAACGCTGGCGGCGCTGGTCTCAGCGGGTGAGTGGACGCGGCTGCGTGATACGATTACGCGCACGGTCAAAGGCATCATCTTCCTTGCGGTCCCCTCGGCCTTTGGCATGATGATTCTGGCGGAGCCGATCTGCCGTGTGATTCTTGGGCATGGCGACTTCTCGCTCGATCAGTTGCCATACTTCACCGGGCCACTGATCTTCTTCGGTGTCGGACTGGTGGGGCTCTCGCTCGTCGAGATTCTCACCCGCAGCTTCTATGCGCTACAGGATACGCGCACGCCAACACAGGTCAGTATCTACCAGTTCATGTTCAGCATCGGTCTGAGCGTCGTGCTGCTCGCCCCGATGGGCGCGAACGGGCTGGCGCTGGCCTCCTCGCTGGCGTGGCTGGGCGAGGCGCTGGTGCTGCTGCTCTTGCTCCGCCCACGGCTCGCCGGGATGGACCTAAGGCTATCGGCGTCTTTCTGGTCAACGTCATCGGCGCGAGTGTCGTGATGGCGCTGACGGCGCTGCTGGTCTACGACCTGGGCGAGTTGGTGCTGCCGACGAGTGTAACCCAGCCAGGGATTACGTCGGTCTACATTATCATTCGACTGGCGGTAGCCATCCTCGTGGCGACGGGCGTATACTTCGGTATCTCACACTTTCTGGGCACTGACGACGTTATGCCGCTCGACCGGATTATCCGTCGCGTGTTCCGCCATTGAACGCGATTCCATACGGAACGACCAGCGCATACTATGGCCTCTGCTATCGGCGGCAGCAGGCGTCGGAGAAGGGGGCCGATTGTGCTTGGTAATCCTCGCCAGAGTCCATACTATCCTGGCACGAATAAAGGCCGCGTTGGCTCGGTCGGTTCGCTCATTCTGCGCAGCGTCAACTGGGGCATTGTCGTTGGCTTTCTGATCGTCCTTGGCTTCTTCGGCTGGATCCTCTCGCAGAATTCGCCGAGTACCACATCGCTAGGCACGGTGGGTTTCGTGCTGGTGGGCTGGATCTTTAGCCTCTGCCTCCACGAATTTGGCCACGCGGTGACGGCGGTGCTTGGCGGCGACACCAGCCCCGGCACGATTCGCTATCTCAGTTTCAATCCGTTGCACTATGTCAACCCGCTCTTGAGCATCATCATGCCGGTCATATTCATCCTGATCGGCGGAATCGCGCTACCTGGTGGTGCCGTCTATCTGCGCCGCGACCTGATTCGCAATCGCGGCTGGCAGAGCGCCGTCTCGCTGGCGGGCCCATTTGGCAACTTCCTCTTTCTGCTGGGACTGGCCCTGCCCTTGCGCCTTGGTGTGATGGATGGACATCCGACGTTGCAGGCTGCCGCTGCTGTCCTGGCGTTCTTCCAGGTGGCGGCCATCGTGCTCAATCTGTTGCCGATTCCGCCGCTCGATGGATTCGGCGTGATTATGCCATGGCTGCCACGCCAGTTTGCACAGGCGGCAATGTCTATCGGTATGTACGGGTTTATCCTGATCTTCGTATTGCTCTGGTTCGTTCCCCAGGCGAATTACGCGTTCTTTAACGCGGTGTTTAATATCCTGGCTGCCGTTGGCATTGATCCACAGCTTGCGGTGGACGGCTTAAACAACCTCTTCTTCTGGCGCTCATAGTGGACGCGTTTCACGTGAAACGCTGACGCAAAGCATCAGAAAACTGATGGCTAGTTGGGCTGGCCTGGTTCGTGTACACTGCGAGGGGTAGTGCAGTTGCTATCCCTCGCAGGAGATACACAGATGCCCGACACCACTGATCGTGATCGCCCCACGGATTCGTCGTCTCCTCAGCCTCAGACTCCCGCGCGTCAGCGGCGCCGCCTGCCCCATCGCGGACGTCCCGAGCCGTTGCGCCCTGCCAGCCGAGTGTTGCGCATCGCCGGGCCAGGTCTCATCACCGGCGCATCTGACGACGATCCCTCTGGCATCGGCACCTATTCACAGGTGGGCGCTGCATTCGGCACAGGCTTTCTCTGGATGGCGCTCTACATCCTGCCATTGGTCATCTGCGTGCAGGAGATGTGCGGACGCATCGGCCTGGTGACGGGGCGTGGGATCGCTGGCTGCGTGCGCCGCTACTCCAATCGGCAGGTGCTCTTGGGCGCGGTGCTGCTGCTCTTCATCGCCAATACGATCAACGTCGGCGCCGACCTAGGCGCGATGGCCGCCTCGGTGCGGCTGCTGGCTCCCGGTGTTGCCCTTCGGCGTAATCCTCATCGTCTTCGCGGTGGGCATCCTGCTGCTGGAAATCTTCATCCCCTATCGCTACTATGCGCGCGTCCTCAAGGTGCTGACGCTCTCGCTGCTGGCCTATCTGGTCACGGGCATCCTGATTCACCCGCGACTGGCTCTCGCTGCTGCGGGAAACGCTCGTTCCGTCGATTCAGTTCACGCCGGAGTTCCTGGCGCTGGCCATCGCCGTGCTGGGGACGACCATCAGCCCTTATCTGTTCTTCTGGCAGGCGGCGGAGGAGGTCGAGGAGGAGCACGAGCGCGAAGCACAAAAGGAGCGCCGGCCGCCATTGGCAAAGCAGCGGCCCAGAAGCCGGGCGGGCATCAAGGGACACTGCGTCGTGCCATGCGCGCGCTGCGGCTCGATACCGCCCTGGGCATGGTCGGCGGCCTCGGCGACGTTCTGGTTCATCGTCATGGCGACCGGGCTGACGCTCCATGCCCATGGCATCCGGACCATTGCGACGGCGGCCGCAGGCGGCGCAGGCGCTGCGAACCGCTGGCAGGCTGATCTGGCGGGCCTTATCTTCGCGCTGGGTATCGTCGGCACGGGCCTGCTGGCGATTCCCGTGCTGGCGGGTTCGGCGGCCTATGGCATCGCCGAGGCGTTTGGCTGGCGCGAGGGGCTTTCAGAGCGAGTAGATCATGCGCGCGGGTTCTACGCGCGTCATCGCCGCCGCGACGTTGATTGGCCTGGGGCTCAATTTCCTCGGCGTCAATCCGATTGCCGCGCTCGTCTATACCGCTGTTATCAATGGCATCGTCGCCGTGCCGCTGCTCGTGCTGCTGCTGCTGATCGCCAACAACCGCGCCATCATGGGCGATTTCACCAATAGGCGTCTCTCGAACAGTCGTCGGTATTCTGACGACCGCCGTCATGGCCGTGGCGGCGGTTGCGCTGGTCGTCTCGCTGCTGCCGCATGATTCCGCGAAGAGACCTAGCCTCGTCGGTCCGAGGCATTCTGCCGTCGTACAATAGGATAAGCGCCTGAATGCAGTGGTCACAGCTACTATACTCGTCGGGATTCCGCTGCGGTGTACGTGAGTAAGGAGATATTATCATGCGATGGTTTGGCTGGTGACGGCGTAATAAACAGCGATCGTAGGCATCTACGGATGGCTACGTCGGTGGCCGCAAGCACGCGGTGGGTGTGCCGTATGCGCTGCCACAGGATCCGAGGAGGTCAACCGCCTCGACTTCCAGCACTACCTGTTACGCCATGCGTTTCACGGTAACTTCGCCGCGCCGGTGGAGAACCCGCGACGCCATCCTCGACGTTGGCTGTGGCACGGGCCGGTGGGCGCGTGAGATGGCGCAATCATTTCCCGGTAGCGCGCGTGGTGGGGTTAGATATCAACCCACCCCAGCTTCGGATACGGCGTCAGCTGGCGCGCCAGGGCGATTTCGCCTTTACGCCCGGCAATGTTCTCGAAGGCCTGCCATTCCCCGACGGCACGTTCGATATCACCCATATGCGATTGATGTTCCTGGCGATCCCCGCCAACCGCTGGGAGTTCGTGGCACGTGAGCTGATGCGGGTGACACGTCCTGGCGGTTGGGTCGAGATGGTGGAGGCTGGCCCCGAGGAGAATGGCGGCGCCGATCTCGGACGAGCTGCTGGCCTGGGGCACGGAGATGTTCCGTCGGCGCGGCATCGACGCCAACTTTGGCCGCCACGTCGGCGAGCTACTTCAGCGCGCCCGCCTGACGCAGGTCGGAACACGCAACCTGGCAATCCCACTGGGCGCATGGGGCGAGCGCGTTGGCAAGATGATGGAGGCCGACTTCTTCTCAGGCATACGCGCGCTGGAAGGCGTGATCGCACCATGGGGATCGCCTCCAGGGAAGAGTTTCAGGCCAGGTGCGCGTCGGCGCAGGCCCATGTGAACCAGCCAAAGTCGCACTGCGTCGCCCCGTTTTATGTGGCCTGGGGCCAGCGCAGCGCATAGCCAGAAAGGGGAACCGTAGCAGTGGACAATACCAGAGGTACCGGAGTCAAGAATCCGCTGACCAGCGCTGAGAAACGGGATCGAGCCAGGGCGCTTAGGGCAAAGCGCAAGGCACGGAAGTTGGCGGCGGAAGAAGCATGGAAAGCTCAGGTAGCCACTCACTTCGGCTTTCTGGAAACGACCTACGGTTTTCACTTTGCGAACGTCGATGGCTCCAGTTGGTGGCAGACAACAGTTCGCTATGACTCCCCACTGCTTGCGGTCAGAATAGACAATAGCGTCGAGTTCGAGCGCGTCGAGGTGTGGCTGACTCGTCTGGTGGATGGGCAACTGCCTGAATATCCCGTCTTCATCAACCCTGACACGCCGATAAACTATGTCATCCTGGATCGGGTGCTGCAAGTCCGGGCACCACAGAAGGCGGAAAAACTGATTGAGTTGAAGGGACTCAGTAACGAACAGGTGGAGCGCAACCTCGTCTTTCTGGCCGATGCGCTCCGAGTGTATTGCGACGACGTGTTGCGGGGCGACTTCGCCATCTTCGACGTAATCGCTAAGCAGATGCACGAGTACGCGCGCGAGCATCCCCAGAATATCAGGATCATTCTGCCCGATACGGCAGCACCGGGTGATGAAGCGCCTTTAGTGATGGAGCTACAGAAGAACCATCCACAGCAGCCTGTTCGCGTCGAATATTACAGCACGCAGCGCGATAAGAGACGATCTCGCAAGAGTGTGAGCGACGGGCAACCGTAACAGGAAGAGTCAGGCGAAGGTGCGCCTTCAAACTCTGCATGACCAACGCCTCGCCCGTTCTGTGGAAGACGGAGGAGCCAGTGTTTCACGTGAAACACTGGCTCACAGCTGGATGGCGAGACGCACCGCCCCCTCGGTTGTCAACTCTTGTAACGTTGGATCGAGGTGGTCGCCTACCTCAACCGTCGCCGCGCGGGTCACGCTACGCAGATCGGTGGCGCTCGCCCGCAGCGAGTCTGCCAGCGTGGCGTCGTCGGTGGCGATCTGAAGTCGCGCCAGTTCGCCACCCAGCGAGAGGCCGTTCTCGCTCTTGAAGCGGCGTACCGCGGTCGCAATCGTCACCAGCGCGTCCCCCGCCGCCATACGCTCGCATCATCGTCTCCAGTGCTCCGCGGGCAGCGTCGCCAGCGTCGGCCAGGCTGGAGCGGTGAATCGAGCCACCCTCGTCGGCAAAGAGCGTCGTGTAGATCTCCTCGGTGACGTAGGGCAGGAATGGCGCGAACAGCTTGAGCACGTCAGCAGCGCCGTGCGCAGGGTATAGCGCGCGCCCTCGGCCAGCGGGTCGGTCGCGTCGTAGAGGCGCATCTTGGCTAGCTCCAGATAGTTGTCGGCGAGCGTCGTCCAGAAGAAACCCTCGGTCTCCGCTCTGGCGCTGGCATAGTCGTATTCGGTGAAGAGCGTCGTGACGCGCTTCACCAGCCGCCGCAGCCGCGCCAGCAGCCAGCGATCCGCGGGCGCAAGCGCTGGTGGCGTTCTCGGGTGGCGCATAGTCCGCCAGCACGCGCTCGCTGAGCCGCGCCACATTCCAGAGTTTGGTCGCCAGTTTCGCGCCCGCCTGGATGCGCTCCTCGCTGATGATCGTATCTTTGCCAAAGCCTGTGCTTGCCGCCCAGTAGCGCACCGCATCGGCGGAGTATTTGTCGATCATCGCGTCCGGGGCCATCGGCCCGCCGCCACGGCTCTTGCTGATCTTGCCCGCGCCCGTCTGGCGCCAGCCCCCAGCCGGAGATGGCGACCTCGCGCCAGGGCAGCGCGCCGAACATATAGAGCGACTTGACGATGGTGTAGAACGCCCAGGTGCGGATGATCTCATGCGCCTGCGGCCGCAGCGCAAACGGGAAGACCTGCTGGTAGAGCGCCGGGTCGGTCAGCCACTGGCCGACGATCTGCGGCGACATCGAGGACGTGGCCCAGGTGTCCATCACATCTGTCTCAGGCGTGAAGCTTGCGCCGCCGCACGCGCAGGCTGGCCTCGGCTGCGGTCACCGTCGGATCAATCGGCAGGTCGGCGTCATCGGCCAGGATGATCGCGCCACAGGCGTCGCAGCGCCACACCGGGAAAGGCACGCCGAAAGTAGCGCTGGCGCGAGATGCACCAGTCCCATTTGAGATTCTCGACCCATTCGCGGTAGCGCGCCGCCATGTGCGCCGGATGCCAGCGTATCTGCTCCCCCGCCGCCAGCAGCTCGCTCTTTGTGATCCAGCACGCGGATGAACCACTGCCGCGTCACCAGATATTCCACGGGTGTATCACAGCGCTCGTGGACACGGACCGACTGGGCCTGAGTCTTCTCGCCCGAGCAGATCTGCGCCGCTCGCAGCTCGTTCGAGGATGCGTGCGCGCGCCTCGCTGGTGGTCAGCCCCGCCAGGTCGCCAGCGTCCGCGGTCAGGCGGCCATCGCGTCCCATGACGGCCCGTAGCGGCAAGCCCGATGCGTGCGCCACCACTCGACATCGGTTGCGTCGCCGAAGGTGCAGCACATCACCGCGCCCGTGCCCATTCTCCGGGCTGGGCGAGCGGATCGGCCAGCAGCGGTACGATGCGCCCCAGCAGCGGGTAGCTCGACCTCGTGAGCCGATAAGGGCAGCTGTAGCGCGCATCATCAGGATGGACGAAGATGGCGACGCACGCGGGCAGCAGCTCCGGGCGCGTCGTGGCGATTGGCAGTGTCGCGCCATCGGGCAGCGTAAAGGCCAGTGTGTAGAAGGCGTCTGTCCGGCGATCAGGTCCTCCAGCTCGGCCTGGGCGATGGCCGTCTGGCATTCGGGACACCAGATGGTCGGCGCCTCCTGCTGGTAGGCCAGGCCCTTGCGGTAGAGATCGAGAAAGGACTGCTGTGAGGTGCGGCGCGCGAGCGTGTCGATGGAGCGATAGCTGAAGCGCCAGTCAATCGAGAGACCGAGCCGCTGCCAGAGCGTCCGATACTCCTCTTCGGTGGCGCGCCCAATCTCCAGACAGCGCTCGATGAACGCCTGGCGGCCCACCTGCGTTGCGCGTGACGCCCAGCCGCTTCTCCACCAGTCGCTCGGTGGGTAGCCCGTTGTCGTCGAAGCCCATCGGGTAGAAGACGTTGTGGCCGTTCATCCGCCAGAAGCGCGCCATGAATCGGTGTGGCTGTACGAATAGGCGTGGCCCAGGTGCAGATGGCCCAGAGACGGTGGCGGGCGGCGTGTCGATGGCGTAGACCGGCCGGTCGCTGGCGCGGTCGAACTGGTAGACGCCCTCGCGCTGCCAGCGCTCGCTCAGGCGCGGTTCCACTGTTTTGGGGTCGTAGGTCTTTGCCAGCGTTTTTGCCATGTCATGGCGGTTATCCTCCTGGTGGCATGCTGTGGCTGGATGGGCGCAATGGGGCGCGTTGCCCGAAAGCAAAAGGCAACAAAAAACGCCCACTCCGTCCTCCGCGAGGACGAAAGGGCGACCATCGGCAGATATCCCACTGATGCTCCGTTGCCGAAGCTACAGGGAGTCTGCACGCGGCCTTCCGCGGTACCACCTCGAATACGCCGGATCGTTACCGTTCCGACGCGCTTATCTCCCCGACGGGCGCACAGCTGCGAAAGATGCGCACAACGCGCGCTGAATCAGGGCATCGCTATAACGGGCTTGCCCGGACCGATCTACTCGCCCGTATGATGCGCTCACATCCGGGCTTTCTTCGGTCGTTGTTCTCGCTGGGCGACCTTCGGCGTAACGGCTCTGGCGGGACTCACAGCCGCGTGAGCTACACATCACGCGATCCCGCTCTCTGGGCGGCGCTGTTGCGCGTACTCCTCCCAACGGGCCAGTCGGCATCGGCCAACTGTTGACGACACTATAGCCAACGTTTGACTTATCTGTCAAGCTGTCTTCTGAACGCTGGCTGCTGAGTGTTTCACGTGAAACACTGCGGTTTCCCGCTGGACAGTCCGCACCCCTGCTGGTACGATAGAGGGATGAGTGGTTCGCGCATCCTCTCACCCCCGTACGCGCTGTTGGCGCCGCCATCGGCTGACCTCACATTGAGTGGTAGAAGGTGGAGCAACAACCATGGCAAAGGCATCTGACGCCGCGCTCGCCTATGCGGACGAGCATCGTGACGCATTCCTCGAAGACCTCAAGGCGCTGCTGCGTATTCCCAGCATCAGCACGCTGCCGGAGCACGCCGAAGGATGTGCAGCGCGCCGCCCAGTTCGTGGCGGACCAACTCAGCGCCATCGGGCTGAAAAAGGTCAAAGTCATCAAGACCGACGGGGCATCCGCTGGTCTATGGCGAGTGGCTCGACGCGCCCGGGAAGCCGACCGTGCTGGTCTATGGTCACTACGATGTGCAGCCGGTGGACCCGATTGACGAGTGGAAGAGCGAGCCCTTCGAGCCGGAGGTGCGCAACGACAACATCTATGCGCGTGGCGCGGTGGACGATAAGGGGCAGATGTTCGCTCTCGTCAAGGCGCTGGAGTCGCTCTCACGCACGAGCGACGGCAAGTTCCCGGTCAATCTGAAGGTGCTGATCGAGGGCGAGGAAGAGTACGGCGGCGAGGCCATCGAAGCGTACGTGCGCAAGCATCCGAAAGAGCTGGCCTGCGACGTGGCGCTGGTCGCCGATACCGGCATGCCCGCGCCGGGCGTGCCATCCCTCGTCTACGGCCTGCGCGGCATCGTCTATACCGAGATCGAGGCGCGTGGCGCCAGGCAGGATCTGCACTCCGGCGCGTACGGTGGCGTCGCGCCCAACCCGATTCACGCGCTGGCGATTGTGCTGGCGGAACTGAAGGGCCGCGATGGCCACATCACCATTCCGCAGCTGTATAAGAAGCTGAAGCCGATCAGCGACGACGAGCGCGCGCTCTGGAAGCGCAACCCGGTGAACGTCGCGGCGCAGCTCAAGCACGATATGGGTGTGAACGTGCTGCCCGGCGAGCAGGACTACGAACCGGACGGAGCGGCTCGGCTTCCGCCCGACGCTGGAGGTGCATGGCATCGTCGGCGGATTTGTGGGCGATGGCGCGAAGACGGTCATCCCGGCGACGGCCAGGGCCAAGGTGAGTCTGCGCCTGCCCCCTGAGCTTGATCCCGATGAGGTGCTTGGCTGGCTGAAGAAACGTGTCGCCGAACTCTGCCCGCCCGGCGTCAAGATGACGGTGCATGACATTCATGGCGGCCGTGGCGTGCTGGTGCCGCTCGATAGCGTCTACATTCGCGCGGCGGAGCAGGCGCTGGAGCAGGAGTGGGGACGCCCGCCGGTCTTCGAGCGTGAAGGTGGCTCGATTCCCGTTGGCGCGCTTTTCGACAGCGAGTTGCACGTGCCGGTCATCTTTATGGGCACGGGCCTGCCCGACGACAACATCCACGCGCCCAACGAGAAGTATCATGTGCCCAATTTCTACCACCTGATACGCCAGGCGATTCGCTTCCTGACGATTATCGGCAACGATCCCGCTGTGCTGGCGCGCCCGGCGACAATGAACGCGCGGACCAAGGCGGCCAGCAACGGCAAGAAAGCCGAGAAGGTCGGTGCGAAGGTATCCGCTGGTAAGAAGTCCGCAAGTAAGAGCACAGGCAAGAGCGGCTCTAAAAAAGGATAACCGCGTTCTCGGGCCACACTTTCCTGCGATTTCCACCCGAAATCGCAGGAAAACCCAGGCGCCCTTTCCTATTTTTGTCCATTCTCCTCCACTTCAATAAGAAAGTACATCTTGGAGAGGGGACGTAGCATGCGGCAACTCACGGTATTGCCTGATGAGACCGAGACACCAGACTTACCAGATGATCCATTGCTCAGCGGCATAGACTCTCAACGGTTGAATCTTCTACCGTACATGGGTCATTCGCGTAACGTGCAGTGGGGGCAATACCTCCCCCCCATGAGCGTCGCGCGCTTCATGGCGTCCCTCTCAGACATATCAGCGCCGTCGATTTGCCTGCTCGATGCTGGAGCGGGGATCGGGGCGCTCTTTAGCGCTGAAGTCTCTGCTCTCTGTCATCGTGAGAATTCCCCAGAGCAGATCCATGTCATCGCTTATGAAATAGACCCGACTTTCATCCCTTACCTCACCGCCACCGCCGAGCAGTGCCGGGTGATGTGTCAGAAGGTCGGCATTCGGTTCACGGCTGATATTCGGAATACTGATTTTATCGAGGATGCGGTGACATTGCTTCGAGGCGGGCTGTTTTCATCAGATGTAATCCCCACCGTAAATACGGCTTTCCTCAATCCGCCATACGGCAAAATCAGGTCAACATCGCGCCATCGCAAATTGCTCCAGGATGTTGGCATCGAAACCAGCAACCTCTACACAGGATTCCTTGGGCTCGCGATCCAGCTGCTTCAGCCGCAAGGCGAACTGATCGCGATTACTCCACGGAGCTTCTGCAACGGTCCATATTTCCGTCCATTCCGTCGGCAATTTCTGGCGGTGATGCGGCTACAGCGTTTACATCTTTTCGACTCACGCGAGGCAGCTTTTAGCGATGATAGCGTGCTCCAGGAGAATCTCATTTTAGACACGAGAGCTATCAAGGCTGAGAGGGACAAATCGGCTGAACCATACTACCCTGTCGTCATCACGACCAGCGAGAATCCCAATGACAGCCTGTTGACCCAGAGAGTGGTGGCTTATGATGAAGTTGTTTATCCAGGCGGTCCAGAGGCGTTCATCCATATCATTCCCGATGGTATCGGTCACAGTATAAGAACGATGGCGGCTTCGCTTCCCAGCACATTAGAATCCACTGGCTTGTCCGTCTCGACAGGGCGAGTAGTTGAGTTTCGCGCCAGGGATCTCTTGCGACATCAGGACGAGCCTGGCACAGTCCCACTCGTTCATCCGTCGCATATCAAGCGTGGACAAGTTGAATGGCCTGGGGAGAAGTCACGCCGGCCTATTGCGATAGTGGCCGATCAGCGCTCGGAGGCCCTTCTGCTGCCGAACCAGAACTATGTACTCGTGAAGCGGTTCACGTCGAAAGAGGAACCTCGGCGCGTTGTGGCGGCGGTATATCAGGGCCAGAAACACGATGTGCAATTGGTGGGATTCGAGAACCATCTGAATTACTTTCACCAGAATGGCCATGGCCTCAGCCTCACGCTTGCATGTGGTCTTGCGGCGTTTCTCAACTCGACTCTGGTGGATGCGAGTTTCCGCTTGTTCAATGGCCATACTCAGGTAAATGCCACGGACCTGCGCAACATGCGGTATCCCCTGGTATCACAGTTGAAGGCAATCGGCAGGCAGATCGGCACTGGTATTCCCGAGCAAGATATTCTTGACGGAATCGTGGCCAGGGAGTTAAACCTTATGGAAGACTCAGGTACGTCCAATCCCGTAGTGGCAAAACAGCGCATAGACGAGGCGAGCAAGATACTCAGCCTGTTGGGGATGCCCACTTCGCAGCAGAACGAGCGATCAGCGCTTACACTATTGGCCTTGCTGGAGCTTACACCTGATATGCCATGGTCGGAGGCAGGCATCCCTTTGATGGGCATTACTCCAATGATGGACTTCTTTGCGCAACACTACGGAAAGCATTACGCGCCAAACACACGCGAAACCGTCCGCCTTGGAACGATCCATCAGTTCCTTGATGCTGGACTGGTCGTCATCAATCCCGACGATCCAGCACGGCCAACCAATAGTGGCCTTACAGTCTACCAGATTGAGCGAAGCGCGCTGGAGTTATTGCGAACATTCAGGACGGATGAATGGGAGAATAGCCTTGCCACCTATCAAGAATCGGTTGAGGCGTTGAAGACCAAATATGCGCAGGAACGGCAACAGGAGCGTATCCCGATAACCATTGAGCCTGATGAGATGATTACACTCTCACAAGGAGGGCAGAACGTTTTAGTCGAGAAAGTCATTAATGGGTTTCTACGTCAGTCCCTCCCACATGGTCATATTCTCTATCTTGGCGATACAAGCGACAAGTTCGCTTACTTCCGAGCGGATGATCTCGCCAGGCTAGGTGTAACTATAGACCCTCATGGCAAAATGCCTGATATTGTTATCCATGAACCAGAGAAGAATTGGCTTGTGTTGGTGGAAGCTGTGACCTCACATGGGCCGATAGATCCTAAGAGGAAGGAAGAGCTGGCGCGTCTGTTTGGAAGCGCCCAGTGCGAACTTGTCTTCGTGACCGCATTTCTCACTCGCAGAGCCATGGTGAGGTTCATCGGCGACATATCTTGGGAGACAGATGTGTGGGTTGCGGAATCGCCCACTCATCTGATTCACTTCAATGGCGACAGGTTTCTCGGCCCAGTGAAAGAGAGCGACTGAATGGTGAGTATTGCTGGCATCTATCCCCCGGTTCCAACGTTCTTCAAGGAGGACGAGGATCTCGATCTGGCGACACTGCGCGAGCATCTGAAGCGGCTGAAGACGGCGGGGATCGCCAATATCGTCGCGCTCGGCTCGAACGGCGAGGCGGTACACCTCGATCCCGACGAGCGGCGGCAGGTGATCGCGACGGTGCGCGAGGCGATGGGCGCGGAGGCGCAGGTGCTGGCAGGGGTCGGTGACAACTCGACGCGGGCCACGCTCGCGCTCTGCCACCTGGCGGTGGAGGCGGGCGCTGATGTCGCGCTGGTGCTGCCGCCACATCACTACCGTCCGCGGATGGATGGCTTCGCGCTGCGGGCGCACTATCTGTCGGTGGCCGATGATAGTCCGCTGCCTGTGATGATCTATAACATGCCCGCCAACGCCGCCGGTATTGATCTGGATGCCGAAACGCTGATTGCGCTCTCGGCGCATCCCAACATCATCGGCCTCAAGGATAGCTCGGGCAACGTCGCCAAGCTGGCGCAGGTCGTGGCGGAGTCGCGCGTCGGTTTTGTCGTGCTGGCGGGCAGCGCTGGGTTTCTGCTGCCCGCGCTGGCGGTCGGCGCGTGTGGGGCCATCGCGGCGCTGGCCAATATCGCCCCCCGCGAATGTCTGCGTCTGGTCGATCTCTGGCAGGCGGGCGAACTGGAGGAGGCGCGCGCGCTTCAGGCGCGGCTGATTCCGGTCAATGCCGCCGTCACGTCGGGCTATGGGGTCGCGGGACTCAAGGCCGCGCTCGAGTTCGTGGCGCACTATGGTGGCGCGCCACGCCGTCCGTTACCGCCGCTGAATGAGGGGGAGCGCGTGCGCCTGCGCGGGCTACTCGCCGAGGCAGACCTGCTTCATGCGCTTCGTCCGGTATCGTAGGATCTCGTAGCCCTGCTACGCGCCTGGGCTGGCAGGCTGATTCCCCAGGCGCAAGGTGATGGCGTAGGCTAGTTTTCCGCTGGCTCCCTCGATGTAGTAGATTTCGACGCAGAATGTCCCGGCTGTGACGAGCTGGCCTGTGGTGTCGGTAAAGGCGCTCGCAGGGATCGTATGGGCCAGCACTGTGCTGTGGCCAAGCTGGAAGAGGCCGACCTCCTCGTTCGAGCCATTGGTGATGGGCGCAGCGGTATCGTAGGTCGCATCGGGCGGCGCGAAGTGGGGCGAGATCACCTGTAAGTTCGTCGAGTCAAACGGTGCATTCTGCGGCGGGGTGATGACCACGCCAACCACATAGCTTCTGGTGCTATCCAGTTCGATGGTGATACCGCCGATTGGCCCAGCCCCTTTGTAGTCCACGGTCGGCAGATTATTGCCACTATCAACGCCTGTGCCCGTTGGCTTGCCATAGACGGCGGTGAAGCCTGCCTCGGCGCCACCAACGGTAGCCAGGTTGACGGGTTTCGTCGGAAGTGTGGTAGCCGTTGGCCCGGTGGTTGATGTGGGGCCAGCGGGAGTCGCGGGCAGTCGGGGTGTGGCGGTCGCCTGGGCAGTCGCGTTCGCCGCTCCACCACCACGAGTTGTGAGAAGCGAGATGCTGCCCACGATCAATACTACGAGCACGACGCCTGAAATAAGAACGGTTATCTGATTGCGGCGGCTCGCGCTCCAGAAGGCGCGCAGACGCTCTAGCCAGTCTTGCATCATCGGAGAATGTTTGTCCTTCCGGAAGCGGACGGGAAGCTCAGTTTACGCGCCGCCTTCGCGCGTCATTGTACCGGATGGGCTGGCGACTAGGCAAGTTTATAGTGCGCTTAGCACATGGCGTATGTCACGTATTGTTTCACGTGAAACGCCGACCGCATGGGAAACGGCTCGCAACGCGCGCTCTGGTTCCTCCTCCCATGAAGTGGGAGGAGGCCAGGGGAGAGGATCGCTGCCCGAACGCAAACTACACTCCGCTTTCCGCTTTGACACGCCCTTCCTGGATCGCCGTGAGCAGATGCGCGTGGTCGCGTTCGGCCTGGTCCGCATAGGCTTCGGCGAATGCGGCGATGGCCTGGTCGAAAGTGTCTCGACGCCCCAGGTAGCCGCTGATCCGCGCTGGATCACTCGTCCGCGCGTGCGCTCGCGCCAGGGTCGCTCCGCACAGCCCAACGTAGAGGACATACACCTTCGGGTGCATCGTCTCGATCTCGGCCGAGAATTTCATATCCCGCAGCTGCCGCGAATAGTAGTCTCGCCCATCCATCGTCGACCAGCCCAGCAAAATGTCGCTGGCCGCCTGCATCAGCCGCTGACCCACCACCACCCGCTGACCATGGTTCGGATACACACTTGGCCCCAGGTATGGTTCGAGGACAGAGGCGCACGCCTCCTTGATCTGGATGAACAGGGGATCGTCACCCTCGGCGCTGCCCAATGCCAGGACGACGGCGCAACGGGTGCCGACGCTCCCCACCCCGACCACCTTCTGGGCGAGGTCAACGACGCGGTAGCGATTGACCAGCATGCGCAGCTCGTCTGGCAGGGACGCGATATACTCGCGGACAAACGCATGCCATTGGTCCGCGTCCAGACTCTCCAGATCAGGGTCCAATGGATCGAAATGGGAGATAAGGGGCGGCTCATCCTTGATACGATATTGCCCATCGACTTCTTCGGCCAGCTTCGGAAAGGTATCCACGTTCGTACGCTTGCTTGCCTGTGTCGCGGCTCGTTTGACACGCCATTCGATGCGTTCTTCCATATGCCCGTGTATATTGGCGTTACGCACCGCCGCGAGGAGCGTCTCCATCTCGATGCGGGCATACCAGACCTGAAGGTGCGTCATCTGCGCGAACCGTTGCATACTCTCGCGGTAGTTGCGTACACAACTGAGCACGGCCTGTTTGCGTATTGCGCTGCTGTAGCCGTTCTGGCGACCGACCAGAGCAACGCTGACTGCCAGCCGCTTGATATCCCATTCCCACGGTCCGACATGGGTCTCATCAAAGTCGTTCACGTCAAAGACCAGTCGGCGATCTGGAGCGGCGTATGCGCCGAAGTTGCTGATATGCGCATCGCCGCAGAGATGCGCCATGATGCCTGTGGTGGGGGTTGTCGCCAGGTCATTTGCCATGATATTGGCGGCTCCTCGATAGAATGCGAAGGGTGATAATGACATCCGTCCAAAGCGGATGGGCACCAGTTGCTTCAATCTCGTCCTGTTCTCTTCTTCCAGCAGGCTGACCGGATCAGGGCGTTTCGCGCCTGGCGTCCATTCGGCATGGCTGGTGCGAGGTGTTCTCGTGCGAAGCGCTTTGCCAGCGGCATAGCTCGCCGTCTTTGATGTCAGGTTCCGATCCCAAGTGTACATCTGGGCCTCAGTGGGTGAGGTGACCATCGTTGTCATGAGACCTGTTCTCCCTCTGCTATGGGTGCGAATGCTTCGACCCGCCTGAGAAGCCCTCCAAATTCTCGCGGATGCGACGGTGTACGCCATCATGCGACGAAGCGGCATGGTCTGCCGGTTGGCTTCATGGCGGCAAGAGCCTGCGCATGGTATCCGAATGTTTGTCACCAGCGTAACCCGTATGGCCACGTATGTCCTAACCCGGAGGGCGAGTTTGTGAAGGGTGTTTCGGACTTACCCGGTGGAGCGCTCAGACCTAGCCATTGGCTGAGAGACAGCTTCCATCATGCCTCAACATGGACCCGTTTGGACAAACAGTATTTGGCGTGCAAGACAAGTTTGCCTGAAGCATGACGTAGCGTTCCCCGTGAATGCTACGTGCGCGAACACACTCCAATGCGCCCACGTGCGCCGTATCTCGTAACGACTCAATCAGCCTGAAATCCAGTACTATTGCCGATGTTATGTCTCATGTGGCTATGATAGACTTTCCGTGGTTGCGACCATTGGCGCCGCTGCTCTGGCACGTGAAACGGTTCGATGCGGCGCATGGCAGACCCCATTTCTATGGCCAGATCGACACGGCAAGAGGCCTCGTCATGGCGAGAACGCTGATGAGCATGACATCCGCCATCACCGACGTGATGCAATCCGAAGTGATCATCGACCGCTCGGTATCCCCTACGTGTGCCAGCGACGGCGACCCTGACGTTTCTGGCTCTCCATCCCCGGGTATGAGCGCGGGATCCACGAAGCCATCCGACTGGCAAATCCTTATCGTAGATGACGAACCTGACATTCGGACGATGCTGCGCGACCTGCTGCAATTAGAAGGCTACACAGTCAGCGAAGCCGCCGATGGTGTGTTTGGCATCGATTATCTTCGTGCCAGCTCGCGTGCGCTGATTGTCCTGCTGGACCACAAGATGCCGCGCATGAATGGCGAGGAGGTGCTTCAGGCCGTCATGGCTGACCCTCAACTTGCGCATCGTCACGCCTTCATCTTCGTCACCGCGAATCTGCCATCGTTCTCGCCAGCGCTCCATCAACTGCTCGCGGACGCTGCAATCACGGTGGTCCAAAAGCCGTTTCAGATTGCGGTGATACTGGATGAGATCGAGCGCGCAATCATCCGCCTGTCGGCCTCGTCGGGTCCACCAGCGCCCTAGTTTTAGAACATCCTCCTTCAGATGAAGCAGGCGACTTCTCGGCACGAGATCACACATGAGCAGGAGGCTGGAGGCGGTGGGATGACTCGTATCCGGAACGCCTTGCGTCGGACGCGCGCAACCCTGAGCGCCAGCTTTGCGCGCGTCACGGGAAAGCAGGCGCTCCCACTGCGGTTGAATCGCGGGCGATGGCTCGCGCTGGTCTTCGCGCCATTGCTCCTCGCTATCCTCGTAAATGGCTACCTCGCGATGCACAGCCTCAATACCCTGACGGCGAGTGAACGTCTCGTCTCGCACTCCCGTGCTGTCCTTGCGCAGATCCGTACGGTGGAGTCGCAACTGGTTGACGCCGAGAGCGCGCAACGGGGCTACCTACTCACCGGTGATGCGTCATACCTCGCATCGTATACGGCCGCGCGCGCATCATTTGCCTCCAAGCTCGCCCAACTCCGAATGCCGACCGCTGGCGACACTGCGCAGCATCGTCGCCTCGCCGCAGTCAAACCACTACCTGCGCCACTCTTTGATGAGTGGCAACGGGCCATTGATCTACGCGCGCAGCAGCGGATCGCCGAGGCCATCGCCGTCACAAGCGCGGATAAGGTTCGGCAGTCAATGGCGTCCATTCGGGCGCAGCTTGCGGAGATGAGTGGGGTGGAGCAAAATCTGCGGGACAGTCGGTTGCGCGCGGCAAGCAGCAGCCTCATGGAGGCGCAGGTGACGATGCTCGTCGCCTCAATCGCCGATGTGGCGCTTCTGCTTGTGCTCTTTGTGCTGGTGTGGCGTGCCTTCGCCGCGCGCGAGCGGCACCTGCGCGAGGAGCAGTCCGCGCGTGCCACGGCCGAGGCGGCGGTCACATTACGCGATGAGTTCCTCTCTATCGCCTCGCACGAATTGCGCGCGCCTGTCGCCGTCCTTCTCGGCAATACACAGCTTCTCGAACGAGTACTCTCCAACAGAGTGCGGCAGGACACGCAACTACGACAAAGTTTCGCCGCCATCCAGCGTCAGCTCACGCGCATCCAGGCGCTGATCGCCACCATGCTGGATGTCTCGCGTGTCGAGCGGGGACATCTGAAGATCGCGCATGATCCGCTCGACCTCGTCGCGCTGGTTCAGGCCGTCGTCGATGAGGTGCGCACGACGACGCAGGCGCATCCCATCGATCTGGTCATTCCCGCCAATCCGCCGCTGGCTATATTCGTGTATGGTGACACCCTGCGCCTGGAGCAGGTCATGTTTAACCTGCTGCAGAATGCCATCAAGTACAGCCCCGATGGCGGCCCCATTCAGGTGGTAGTGGCGCGCGCGGACGAGCGGGCATTGGTCGCCGTCACCGATCATGGCCTGGGTATCGCCGCCGAGGCGCTACCGCATCTGTTTGAGCGGTTCTACCGGGCGCCCGCGGTTAGGTCCGAGCATATAAGTGGACTGGGCATCGGCCTTTACATCGTGCGCGAGATTGTGACGTTGCACGGTGGTGACATCTTCGTCACAAGCGAGCAGGGCGCGGGGACGACCTTCACCATCAGCCTTCCACACGCCCCGCCAGAAGCGCTTTCCTGACAAGCGGCTCACGATGTCGTTTCACGTGAAACGACGGCAGCCTTGGCGTGAGGACGCGGCGCGAGGAGCAGCACGCCAATCGGGGCTAGCCCCAGGAAACCCAGGGCGACGCCCAGGCTGAATTGCTCGGCCAGCAGGCCCACAAGTGCGGGCAGGATCAACTCTAGTGGCATGACCAGCCCGGTAATCGCGCGCGCCAGCCCAGTGCGGCCCGGCAGCCGGTCGTAGGTGGCCGCGCGCGCCACTGGATACCAGCCCGTCGCGCCAAGGCCAATCACGAATAATGCCACCGCCGCCAGCCAGAGCGCCTGCGCCAGCAGCAGCGCGACGATACCCACCAGCGTCATCAACGCCAGCCAGGGCAGCAGCCGGACGCCGACCTGCCGCTGTTCGGGAGTGCGCGCCAGTAGTCGCTCCAGCGCGAGCAGGCCAACCATACCGCCGACCATGCCAAGCGCGAGAATCAGGCTGACGCTGGCTATCGTCGCATGTAGCCGGTCGCGCAGGAGCAACCCGGTGAAGCCGAGGAATATCTCATCAACCATTGTCGCCATGATCAGGACGCCCATCCAGCGGAGCAGCGTCAGATCATGCAACGCGGCGCGGATGCTTGGCCAGAGACTTGCCCAGAACGATCCGTCAGCCCCGTCATCGTCTGCTGGCGACGAGAGCGCGGGCTGGGGAAACCGCAGGGGAAGTGTCAGGCATCCCGCGGCCAACCAGAGCGATGCGCCGATGAAGCTGAGCGCCGTCCATCCGCCGCCCAGCGCCGCCGTCGCGGCAACTACGAGCGGTGAGAGCAGATCGCCAACACTCGAAAGCAGCGTCCACCGGGCCAGCGTGCGCGTGGCAATCGCGGGCTGTTGCTCGACGAGCGCCGCCTGGGCCAGCCCGACCGCCGCGCCAATCGCCGGATCGGCGAGCGCCACCGCCAACAGCAGTAGCGCATAGTTGCGTGTCAGTCCCGCCAGGGTAAACGCAAAGACCAGCGTGAACATCCCGCCGAGGATGGGCACGCGCTTGGAGACATGGTCGCTGGCGAGGTTGATGCCTGGCTCGATGATGAGCGCGGAGATCGCGCCGACGGTGAAGAGCAGCCCCACCTGCTCGTAGGTCATGCCAAAGGCGTCGCGCGCCAGCGGCAGCCCGACCACCAGAAAGCCAAACGTCAGCTCGTCGAGCAGCGCCGTGCTGAGGAGGATGCTACGCAGCCACATGGCCTTCAATTTCATGGCGTCGATTGTACACTAAAACGTGGCGCGGCTCAGACAAAGCGTGGCGGTTCGGGGTAAAGCTCGGTGAGGCCGCTGTCGGCGTTCTCGCGGCGTGTCAGCACGCCACCCACGCGCGTCAACGCCAGTTCGAGTACGGGCGAGACGACGCCATCGCCAAAGTGGCCGCCGTACGTCTGATAGTCGCGCGTGCCCAGGGTGATATGGGCGTGGACGAACGGCTCACCGTTCAGCAGCCCCGCGTTGCCGGTCAGGTGGAGCACTTCGAGTTGCTCGTTGATCTCACGCTCTTCGTAGACACGCGTCGTGGTGTTGAAGTATTTGAGCGTGACCTGGCGCAGTCCGCCTATCGCGGTGAATGAGGCGCCGCTGATGGTGTAGTCCGCGAGCCAGCGTTTGAGCGTTGCCATCACCGGCTCGCCTGACTCGAAGACTAGCACCGCGTGCTGGCCGTAGTTCTGCGACCGCATGCCCTTAGCCCCGCAGCCCTGTCCGGCGGGCCGAGCCGTATGGATGGGGATCGTTCTCGTGAAAGATGTAGCGACTCCAGGTGCTGACCGGCGTGTATATCAGCCGCGCAAAGTGCTGCGCCGCCACCTCACGCGCCGTCTCGCCAGTTGGTGTGCCTACCGTCGCGGGTGACTCACCGCCCACCATGGCGACATCCAGCGCCAAGTCATCTGTGCCCTGCGTCGCGGATGTCGCCGCGAGCGTCTGCTCTGTCTCGCCTGCTGGCACCACATCATTGGTTGTGGTCTCGCCCATGGTCTTCTCCTCTATGCGCCTGTTCGGATTTTATGCGCCGTTGCTGTTCAGCTTTGCTCTCTCCATGCAGTATAAACGCTTTGGCCACCACTTTGGGCGCGGTTCCAGCCAAATCAAAAACTACATACAGTATACATTATCCAATATCATCTGGCGCGCGATGCTACGGCCTGTTCTACGGATGAAGCTGCGACTGCTCCGTGGGATTTGGCGCGCTCTTCAGCCATACTGGACATGGCTGAGAAGATGAAGTGCAGAAACAGTGCCAAATTGCGTATTTCCCTCAAGAAAGCAGCCGCTTACAATAGATAGACAATAGGTAGCAGGGAGGGAGAAAGCTATGAGTACGAAGCTGCTTCGCTGTCTGAACTGCGGACGCATATCGCCTGCGGGAGCCAGCTATTGCCAGTTCTGCGGCGAGGCCGTCGACCCGGCGCTGATCGCCGAGTTGCAGTGGCTCTATGGCGCGCTCAACGATCTCGACACCCGCATCGCCCATGGTGAGGGCGCGCACTCGATCACCACGCTCCGCGACGAGTACCGCGATCGCTATCTCGCCGCTCGTCGCGCTCCCGTCGCCGAGAAGGCCGCCGCGCCAGTCTGGCCTGCCGCCGTATTGGCTGCCTCCGGGCTTCCATTCGCTGCCTCTACGGAACCTGAATCCACGATACCCGCTACCGCTGCTGCCCCTGCCGCACCTGCCGCACCTACCGCGCCCGCTCCAACGCCTGCGCCGAGTGCCCCGCCGCGCCCAGCCGGGCCAATCTTTTCCTGGCAGGCTTTTCTCTCGGAGCAGGCCATTGCCATTATGATGTACATGGGCGGCTTCCTCGGTCTGGTCGCGATGCTCAGCTTCGAGATTGGTGGCTGGCAGTCGCTCGACCTCGGCGTCAAGCTGGGGGCAATCATCCTCGTCTATCTCGCCTTTGGGGCGCTTGGCCTGGTTGTGCGCCGGATTCCGCGCCTGCGCGCCGTGGGTGGCGTCTATCTCGGCGTCTTTGCCCTGATGACGCCACTGGTGGCGCTCGGCATCTATCGCTTCGGCTTACAGGCGGCGGGCTTTTCAGGCGCGGCGATGCTGAGCATCTCATCCGCCTATGCCGCTATCGTCTATCTCGCGCTTGCCTGGCGCACCCGCTTCATGACCTATGCCTATCTCGGCTGGTCGGCAATGATCCTGGCGGCGCTCGCCATTGTCTTCTGGGCGGATGTGCCGCGTGAATCGCTGGTCTTTGCGTTGGCGGTCGTCTCATTGGCGCTGCTTGTGCCAGGTCTCTTCCATCGCTTCTCCTTTGCCGCGCTGCTCGAAACGCCCGCGCTCCAGTTGGCGGCGGTGACATCTCTCGCCGCGACCGCTGGAACGCTTTATCTCTGGCTGATGCTGGCGATCCGCGCGATTGCCGATACGCCCCTGGCTCCTTCGTCCACACCGCCGCCACAGGTCTCCGCTGCTGTCTATGCGCTGTCGTCATGTACGCTTGTGCTGGTTGCCGCCACCTGGAGCTACCTGGCGCGCAGACTGACCGATTCGCTCGATGAGTCGGCGCGCGCGGGGCGGCTGAACGTGACGGACTGGCTGGTGGCGGTAGCCGCCACCCATGCCGCGATTGCTCTGGCCGCCTGGCTGGGCGCTGATCGCCGCGCGATGTCGCTCGTGCTGGCGGCGCTGGCGCTGGCCGAGGTGGGTGTGCTCTTCGTTCTCTGGCGACGGGCGCGCGAGCGGACCGAGCTGCGCTATCTGATGGAGGCGCTGGCGCTCTTGCTGGCCATCGGCGGATGCCTTGGCGTCATCAGCGATCCAGCGCCAAACTGGCCCTATCTGCTGGCATTGACTGCTGGTGTCGTTGTGGCCACCGGGCTAGCTGTCTTCGAGTTCGCGCCGCTCTGGCTGCTGCCTGCCGGTGTTTTTCTCTCGCTCGACTACCACGGGCTCTTCGATGCGCTTTTCCGCCCAGCGATCAACGACGCATTCGCCTCGCCGGAACGGATGGCCACTATGTGGGCCGTCGCGACAACTGGGCTGGTAGCCGCGCTGGTGGTCCCCTGGCTGGTGGTCCCCTGGCTGGTGGCCGCGACGTCGCCACGGGCGCAACGTTTCGCCCTTCCCGTCTATCTGATTGCGCTGGGCAACGCGCTCTACGTGACGATCAATCTGTTCGGGCATGATGCGATCTATGCCACACTCATCCTTGGCCTCTATGTCTTGCTGGCGCTGCTGGCAGGCTGGCGCGCGCGTCAGCCGCTGGCCGGTGGAGTTGTCGCTGGCTTCTTCGGCGCGCTGCTGCCGTTCCCGCTCTCCGTCGCCGGTGGCGATAGCAGGTTCATCCTCGCCGCGGCGATCACGACCGTGGTGGTGGCGCTGGCCGGGCTGGGTGTACGCGCTCTGCTGGGGCGCGCGTCGGCCTTGCCACTCTATCTGATCGCGCTCTGGACCGCGCTGGTCATCGGCCTGCGCACGCTGGCAAGCCCGTCCGTGCCGACGGATTGGGGCTTCCTTGGCGTCCCGTTCAGCGCGTGGCTGCTGCTGGTCTTCGCGGCGCTGGCAACGGTTGCCATCCTCTGGGATAACCTGACCTGGGCAGCTTGTATCCCGGCGCTGTTTGGGATGCTGGCCGCCGTAGCGACGCCAGGTCTGCGCGGTGTGGCGCTGACGGTGGCGCTGGTGGGCGCCGGAATGTTGCTGCGCCAGGCGCGAGGCCGCTGGCAGTGGAGTTTCGCTTGGTACATCGCCGCGCTGCTTGCCTCGCTCTATCAACTTCTGCTTCTCATGGTTCATGCGCTCGTCAATTCGTCCGCGCCGCCCGACCGGGCAATGGCGGTTGCGCTCGTCTTCGCGCTCGCGGCATATCTGGCGGCGGTCGTGGAGCGCCAGCCGTGGGTCGCGGCGGCCGTCCCGTTCTACGTCTTGCTGGCGGCGGTGGCAGCCCACGATCCACACGGCTTTGTGAAGATCGTGGCGATTACCTATGGCGTTGTCATTATCGGGCTGGCGCTACGTCTGAGCGTCGGGCGTCGCTGGGCGCTGATAAGCTATCTCTCCGCCATCCTCCCGTCGCTGCTTGCCATCACGCACGTCACCCCCAGTACCCCCGGCGTCGCCGAGGCGCTGCTACTCGTCTTCGCGCTCACCGCCTATGGCATCGCGCTCGTCGAGCGCTCCCCCAGCGCCGGATCCATCGCGGTGGCGTATGTTGGCCTGGCCGCCATCGTTCAGCCAGATGCCCATGTGCTGCTGCCACTTGCGCTCGCGCTGGCGGCGGTTGGCGTCGCAATTGGCCGCGTCGGTGGCTGGCGCTGGGCGTGGCCCGCCTATGCGTCGTCACTGCTCGTCGCGTTGGTGACGGCTGGGCTTGGGCTTCACCAGCCCGGATTCGAGGGATGGGCGCTGCTGGCGTTTGCGCTGACCGTCTATCTGGTCGCGATGATCGAGTCGCGGGCCGAGGCGCTCCTGCTGGCGCTCTCCATCGGCGTGTTGGCGCTGGCGGCGGGCGTCCACGCGCTGGACTGGCCGCTCTGGCAGGCGGCGCTGGTGTTCGTTGGCCTCTCGTGGCTCTATGTCCTGGGCCAGTGGCTCTGGGGCGCGTTGCCGTGGCTGGGCAACCGCACCGGACGCCCCTGGTGGATGGATGACGAGATGGTGGCGAAGCATGCGCGCTGGCAGGATGTGCGCTTCCTCGGCAGGATTATTCACCATGCCGCCGGGCTACTGGTGGGGAGCGGCGTAGCGCTGGCTGCTTTGCTTATAGTCCAGACCTATACACCAGGGGAGCCGATGGCGGAGGTCGAGGTGGTAGCGCTGGTCTCGCTCGCGGCGCTGGTTGCGCTGAGCGCACGGGTGATTCCGGTCCACGCGCTCTGGTACGTTTCGGGTGGGCTGCTGGCGGTGGCGGTGAGTTGGCAGGTGCGCTGGCTCGGCGCAGACAACATCCAGGCGTTCGTCCTCGCGCCGGGGAGCTATCTGCTGATCATCGGCGCGCTCCTGCCCGCCGACCATCGGCTGCGCAATCCCGTCCGGCTCGGGCAGTTGGCGTCGCTCTTTGGCGCGCTGCTGCTGTTGCTGCCAACGCTGACGCAGTCGTTCACGACGCCGCAATCCGAGAACTGGGTCTATGCCGCCGTCCTTGCGCTGGAGGCGCTGGCGATTGCCGCTGTCGGCGTCGGCACCCATGCGCGTACGCTGCTCCTGCTGGGCACCGGCTTCTTCGGGCTAGCCGCCATCCGTGGAGCGCTGCTGGCGTTCTCCTCGGGCGTGCCCGTCGCGCTCATCATCGCGGCGCTGGCGCTCCTGCTGATGGGCAGCGCGACCTGGCTTAGCCTGCGTGTGCGACGCGAGACCAGCACGGCGCATTCATAGCGAACCGTCTACTGGCCGGAGCAGGGCTGCTCCGGCCAGTTTCCCTTATACCACTGGGGTAAGCAACAGCCCAAACATGTGCGGCGCTACGCGATGGTCGCCTCGCCATAATAGAAGTAGGTGGGAGTCTGCTCGATCCGCGCCTGCCAGCCCCAGGATGTGAGCTGATCGGTGAGGATCTCGGGGCGATAGAAGACTTTGACGATACGATACTCCTGCCCGTCGTTCAGGTGGCGCGTGACCGCATGGGCGTCCGGCCCTTCGAGCTGATGATTCTTCGCCGTCGAGGTCTCCTCGTAGAGCGCATCCACAAAGAAGACACGCCCGCCAGGGGCTAGCGCCGTGCGCACCAGGCTCCAGAATGATTCCAGCCGCTCTGGCGGGATGTGCGAGAGCCAGAAGCTAAAGAAGATCGTGTCGTACTGGCGGTCGGACTGCCAGCGAAAGAGATCGGCCACCACATAGCGCACTGGCGCTGCTGAGTCGCCAAGCCGCTCCTGGTTGACAGCATGCACCTCCGGCGAGCTATCCACCGCCGTCACGGTTCGCGCCGTCGCCGCAAGCCGCTGCGTCCATAGCCCTGTGCCGCTCGCCAGCTCCAGCACATCACCTGAGGGCGCGAAAGCCTCCAACGCCCGCGCCACCTGCTCCACCTCCGTGAACCAGCGCGCATTCATCTCTGGCCCGTGGTCATACCGTCCCTGGCGCAGAAACCACTCGTCATACTCGCCCGCCCGCGCCTGATAATACGCGATCTGCTCTTCGAGCAGCCGATCACTCGATGTCATCTGTCACCCTCCTAGGCGTGAAGAGAGGCCGGGACTCACCGGGACATCCCAGCCTCTACCTTCGCTATTGTACGCCCATCCGGCAATCGCGGCTAATCGCCGACCGCCGCCACCTGGAACACGCGCGTACCCCAGTTGCGCTCTCTGGTCGTCGTCTGGCTGGACTTGGGTGGGATGTATTCGGTTGCCATCCAGAAACTGTTGTGATCTGGGTCGAGCGTCGCCCACGAATAATCACCCCAGCGGGTCGCGTTCGGATCATACGGCCCTGTGCCTCGCGCCGCCACATGCACGGAGCCAAACCACTGCTGATTGGCGCTCATCACTGTGTAGGCGGCGCTAGGGAATGCGCCTGCGCCCGAAAGCGTGACGACAATCGCCGCGACGCCATTGCCGCTCGCCTGAATGGCTGGATACAGCAGATAGTTCCCACGCGACGCGACGTAACCCTGGCTACGCACGGATGCGCCGCCAATCACCTTGCCGCTGAGATGCGGTTTGACGGTGAACCAGGCGACGCCAGCCCGCGACGTTGTATCGCCCTTCGGGGTGAGAATCGTTCCGAGCGCGCCCCATAGATTGCCGTTGATGAACTGCACCTGCTGCATGCGATCATCACCGGAGTCGAGGGTGCTGGCCGATCCTTTCTGGATCGCCGCTGGCGGAATACCATACGCCTCACTCTGAATCACGACACTGGAAAGCGTTGGCATGCCACCCTGGCTCACCTTCTGCCCATTCGTGAGCGCCCAGACGCCGAGCCGATTGTCGCCAGTGCCGTTGGGGTCGAGCGCGTTGAGGAAATATTCGGCATCGGCAGGCCCGGTGGTGAGAGCGGGCTGTACTCCAAACGCGATATCGCCACCAATGCTCAGATTGTCGAACTGGACGAAGTGGACCGTCTTCGCGTGATGGATGAGATTCGCCTTCGAGACGGCATAAATCTGCGTCCCGTTGAACTCGGGACCATTGATCGAAAACTCGTCGGTGCTGATGTAGATGTTCTGGCTATCAATACCCAGCCGCGGCTGATCGCCAAAGCACGGGCAGCCGGGATGGCTCGGCGTGCCGTTCGTCCCGTCATCGGTGGCGTCGAGTTGGTAGACCGTCCACGGCGTCGCCGGATTGCTGTTGGTATTTACAGCGATGTCGGTATGCGCGGAGTTACCGAAGTTGCCATCGGGCGTGGTGGCGATAAAGAGGATGAGGGCGAACCAGGTGTGCGTGGCTTTGTCGAAGGTGCACCGTGGGTCGCTGGTAAACTCCGTCAAACCCTCGTTGAAGAGGACGTTGACATTGAACGGCCCCGCGACGAGCTTTCCATTGGTACGGTAGACGGAGAATGCCGAGTTGACCGGCTCAACGACGTAGCCATTGCCGACGCACAGCCCCTGGTCGGGCGGCTCGAATTTGGCTCCGAAGTTGGTGACCTCGCTATCGAGGCTGCTTACGCCGTTGAAATTCGTCAGCAATGCGCCTGGTTGTTGATCGTTCAGCGGCGAATCTGTGGCGGCGGGTCCGTGCACGGCCTGCGCGCTCCGAAGCGCCTGGCCAGCCTGCGCGTGACGCGCGCCTTTCGCCACGAATGATGCCGGGACATGCGCCGCCGAGGCCGAAGCGGACGCGGTCTGCGAGAAATCGCCGGAGACTCCCGCGGGGGAGAGCGCTCCTGCTCGGGCGTGGCTCTGTGGCGAGCCAGTCGCGTGGGCGCTACCGACGACCGCAAAGAAGCTGCCCGCGAGAACAGCGCTCACGCCTGCGATGATGGCAATAGAAGTAACGACGTGTCGTAGAGTGACCGTGCCAGGATTGCGTCTCGATGCGAAGAGCATGCTATCAACCTCCTGCCGACTCCCTGCCTTCTTGCCGCATTGCGCCCCTGTTTTGCGGATTGATATTGAAGGGTCGCCGCGGCGTTCCACCTCACCACTGCCTCACGATTCACGAGGCAACATCCTACATCCCCGCAAGAGCCACCGGTTGCTCCTCTGGACACTACGTACGAATAGTACACTATTTACATGGTTCGCCCGCTGGAATGCGTCATGCGCCACTGCAATGCGCACAGCCAGATGTTACACTAGACGACGCAGTGGGAATGCAGAACTAGCAGGACAGCAGCCCAGCACTAGGAGCACACCATGGCACTCGAACTCATCCCCCTTTGCACGGTTACGGTCACTCCGGTATTGGCCGCCGATCTCGGCATTGCCCCGGCGGGTCGCCGACTGATGGTGACGATTCGTGAGGTGGAGTGTGTCGGCGAGCGGATTCGCGCGCACCTCAAGGCAGGCGTGAGCGCTGGCGACTGGATGATTATCGGCCCCGACGGAACCGCGCTCATCGATATTCGTCTCACCCTCGAAACCGACGATGGCGCGCTCATCTATGTGGAATATCAGGGACGGCGCGACTTTACGCAGGTCTACGAGGGTGTTGACGCGCCCGTCTATATCGCGCCGCGCTTCGAGACGAGCGATGAGCGTTATAGCTGGCTCAACAAGATTCAGGCCGTCGGCAAGGGACTCGTCGATGGCGACTCGCGCATCTACGAAATCTATGAGGTGCGCTGAGAAAAGCGCTGAGGCCAGCGGACTGAGGAACAGCCATAGAACGACCAATGGCGCCGGTCCCCGCCAGTAGCGGAGAGCGACGCCATCGATATCGGTCGAGAGAAGCAATCGTGGAACCCGATGGCGCTATTCCCGAATTATTGGAGAAAGCTCAACGGGTTCCCGGTTACGTTGACCCGCGTCGTCAGGAGACGAGCGTGAAAACGCCAAGCAACGGCAACAGCTTGGAGGCGTTTGGCGAACCCAGGCCCGTCACCGGATCCCAGTTCGTCGCCGCGTTGTAGCCTGTGCCAATCTCGCTCACGTCGTTGTTGCCCACAGTAACGTCATGGAAGGCATCAGCATAGAGGCCGTGAGCCCGACTGATGAGGTACAGCGCTGGATTGATATCGCCAAAGCGATGGTGCGCCAGCTGATCGCCAACGGCGGTCAGGCCAGCCCACTGTGGCGAGCCAGCGCTTGTGCCACCAAAGAGGAAGAAAATGGTGGGGTCGGTTGGGTCGAGGCCAGAGAGCAGATTGCAGATGCCGCAGTGCGTCAACACACCGCCATTGACGCCCGCGTTGTAGGAGACATCAGGCACGCCACGCCCGCTCTTGCTGGTGTTCGGGACACCAAACTGGAAGGCTGGCCGACCATAGATTGTGCTAAAGCCGCCGCCGCTGCAGTTGATGTCGTCGAGGGAAACCGCTGGAGGATTGCAGCCAAGAAGCTGCTCGGTCCAGGCTGTCTCACCGATGTAAGCGCCGGTCGTGCTGTCGGCATTAAGTGTGGTGCCGCCAACGCCCGTCACCAGTGGATCAGAGGCGGGGGTGCTGGCGCTCAGGATCGCGGCGGTGCCGTCGCAGTTGAACTGCGAAGCGCCGCTATCGCCGGAAGAGGCAAAGACGGTGATTTGCTTCTTGGCGGCCTGCTCGAACAGCGTATGCTGCTTCGCCAGGACCTTGGGATCCATGCAGGTCTCGGCCTCGCCGAAGCTCTGTGAGATCGTGTCGGCCAGGTTGTGATCGACGACATACTTCGTCGCGTTGTAGAGCGCGGTGTCATCGTTGCTTGTGGCAAGTACCAGCAGGATCTTCGCGCCCGGCGCGGCGGCATGCGCCCAGAGAACGTCGAGGGTGATCTCTTCGGCCCAGCCGTCCATATTGCCATCATTGGGGTCGAACGGCGTCAGACCCTGCGGGGCGATCTGCTGGAAATCAGCAGCGGGAAGCCCGAAGGTCGAGTCGAAGATGGAGAGGTCGGACTGCACATAGGGGCTTTGGAAGGCATCAATGATCGCGATGGTCCGCCCTTTGCCGTTGATGCCCTTATTGAGCAACGGCGTCAGACCATACGCGGCCTGGATCTGGGACGGCTGATAGCACCGCAGCCCGGCGGAGCCATCAATTGGGCGGTCCTGGCACCCGAAGTGGACAGCGCTCGTATCTTTGACGACCTTGCTGATGTCTGGATGCACCGTAATCTGGTGAGCTACGTCTGGCGCTGCGTCCGCGAAGGCCGCGGGACCAGTCGCCAGGAATCCGCCCATGACTATCGCGGCAAGCCCAACCGTCACACTACTCATCTTCAGCGCGTGGGATAACTTCTGCGTAAAATGCACGTGCGCACTCCCTCATGTGATTTTGCTATGTGATTTTGCGACCTTGCACGGTAGGTATCCCGCCGAGCAAGGACAGAAATCGTGCCGTTTTCCAGATGAGACCTCACGGCTCAATGCCAGAATGCCTCGATGCTGTGAGTCCCGGAGTTGCTCACTGACATTGCGATCTACACACGCCCGATGTTGCTACGTGGAGTCTGGAATACTGTGTGTAGTCTCGTGCGGATGCTCCAACGAGAAACGGGGATAACTGCGCGCATCTCTGCCCGGTTCCACCTCCTCACGATCATCGTTGATCGTTCCCACCGTGCCGCCCACAACCGATCTTTGCGCATACAGGACGCCTACCAGATGAGAGATTCATGTGGCGTCTGGCCAGGCATTCCATCGTAAGTAAGCCTGGTCCAGACAAATGCAGGGGGCGGCCTCCAATCCTTCTGTATCACGATGGTAACATGAATTGACAAGCCCGTCTAGTTATTTACAACGCGCGCTCGTTGCGTGAGGTCACCCCTGACGTTGCCCATTACAAGCAACCGCGCTATGTATAATGCCGCGATGCCCTACGCAATGTAGCTGACCTCTTGCCAGACAACCTGCCTATCTATTACTATGGATGATAGTAGGCAGAGGTTCCGCGACATTCTGCCGACCAATGCCTCAGGATAGCTTGTAACCTGCGTGCGTAACCTCTATGTGTAGCGCGTCGCTCACAGGAGAAAGGAGGCGTATCAGGAACCTGAAGTTCCTTGATTTGAGCCGACTTTCGATGGGTGTGATGAGGTTGGGGTAGGGCGGAGAATCCCGTCGACATTTCCTCTGGCGCGCATGGCGCGCGCCGCATCAGGCTCCGTCTCCTGTTGTAGACGCTAGCACAGCGGGCAGACAGATATCCCCTCTCGTCATAGTCAAGAAGGACCGGTATTGCCTCCACACATCACCTTCGTGTCAAAGAGATTTGGATCACCGCACGTACGCATGTAGGCGCTGATCGCCACTCTACAAGGGATGATTCCCGTATGCGACGTGTCGAGATTGGGAATGCCCACGATGCTCGGTCTTTGTGAGCATCGCGCATAGGAGGTATGGTTTGAAGATCCATAAGACGCGAACGATCCTCTTCAGCGGCTTTACCATCATCGCGGCGCTGGTGCTTGCAGCTGGTTCCTTCTTCACGCAAGCTACACCAACCGCTCATGCTGATGGCAGCAATCAGACACTACAGAACCTCACCGAAACTGGCACCAGTGTTTTTGTCGCGGGCCCGACCGGCCTCACAGGCGATACCCTCAATCAGCAAGTGCCTGAGGATGACGATCAAGATCAGCACACCAACGCGGTATATGATCAGGCGCCGACGACCAATCCGAATCCAGGGGCTAACGGCATCGCCTCGAAAAACAAGGGCTTCTCTGGCTTCACGGGTCTCGATCACTTCGATACCCGTACGCGTGATGGCGGTAACGCCTTCAGCCTCGAGCCGCCGGACCAGGGACTCTGCGCTGGCAACGGGAAAGTGCTTGAGACCGTCAACGACGTGCTGGTGGTCTTCGATAAGAATGGCAATCGTCTGACCACGCCGGAGTCCATGAACACGTTCTTCGGGCTGCCATATGCGATCAACCGCACAACGGGCGTGCGCGGCGACTTCCTCAGCGACCCCAAGTGCTACTACGACGTCGCCACCAACCGCTTCTTCCTGACCATGCTGCAGGAAGACCCAGCCCCTTCGGTGCGCGCGCATACACTCATCGCGGTCTCGCAGACGGGCGATCCCACTGGCGCGTGGACCGACTTCTCGATTGACGCCACCGATGATGGCCTGAACGGCACTCCCAGCCACCCGAACTGCCCATGTTTGGGCGACCAGCCGCTCATCGGCGCCGATGCCTACGGCTTCTACATTTCTACGAACGAGTTCCCGAGCTTCGTAGCTGGCTTCAACGGCGCGCAGGTCTACGCGATCTCGAAGTTCCGCCTGGCGGCCGCAGCATCCGCGCATGGCAGCGGCACACTGCCTCCAGTGGTGCATATCAACGTTGGCGCGACCCCCACACCGGATGCTGGCGGTATCTGGTATTCGATTCAGCCCGCCACCACACCTGGTTCGACCCTGCTCACGCTGGGCAACGGCGGCACTGAATTCTTCATGAGCGCGTTGCAGTTTGGCCCTGCCCCACTCGATAACCGTATCGCCGTCTGGGCAATGGTCAACACCAAGAGCCTCGGCGACAGCACACCAAATGTCTCGCTACTCAACACTGTCATCGGCTCAGAGACCTATGGCTTGCGGCCTGATGGCTCGCTCACAGCCACACAGAAGGCAGGCGACTATCCCCTGGGTCAGTTCTTTGGCGAGTCTGAGAACCAGCTCAACGCCAATGATGACCGCATGAATCAGGTCGTCTACGCTGCCGGACTGCTCTACTCTGGCGTCAACACCGTGGTCGGTGATGGGTCGCGCACGGGCATCGCCTACTTCATCGTGCTCCCATTCGTCAGCAAGGACCACGGCAATCTGAGCGTTCATGCGGCCATGGTCAAGCAGGGCTACGTGTCCGCGGCGAATGATAACGTGCTCTTCCCCTCGATTGGCGTGAACGCGTTCGGCCAGGGTGTGATGACATTTACGCTCTCCGGGCCCAACTACTACCCGACCGCGGCTTATGTGACCGTGAATGCGATCACCGGGGCTGGCAGTATTCACATCGGCGGCGCAGGCGTTGGCCCAGCCGATGGCTTTACTGGCTATGCGGCAGAGGGCGGCAACGGTGTCCAGCGCTGGGGCGACTACTCGGCGGCGGTGGCAGACTCCGATGGCAGCATCTGGTTCGCTACTGAGTACATCGCGCAGACCTGCACGCTGGCCCAGTGGACCGCCGACTCGACCTGCGGCGGCACACGCACCCAGCTTGCCAACTGGTCGACATTCGTTGGCCATGTCAGCGGGATTGGTCTTCTCGACCACTAATAGCGCAGACGCCACTAGTGTGTTTGTCGTTCTCTAAACAAGAGCCGGACCCTGAACAAGGGTTCCGGCTCTCTGGCATCCAGCCGATAGCAGTGGACACAAAATGCCCCGCTCCAGCGATGGAAGCGGGGTGATTTCACGATATCGACAGTGCACGCAACCAGGGCTCAGGCTGCGACCGCCGAGGCGCGCCGCCATTCGTAGCGCGCCGCCAGGCCCAGGGCAATCGCCACGACCGCCAGCCCGCCAACCACAAACCATTCCAGCGCGCCACTGCCCTGATCGGGGTCAACGTTGAAAACGGTCTCGATCCATTGCTGATTGATGAGCGTCACCACGAACAGGACGCCAGCGATAATACCCAGGATAGCCTCAAGGTAGAACCACAGCCGCAGACCCTTCTTCATGTCGAGAACCTCCGTGATGGACTGAAGATGTCCATATGGCGTAGAAATGCTGAGCCGTTCAGCACACCTGCTAGCATCATACAGCATCCGCCAAGAGGCGGCCATACAGCTTCGAGATGATCGGGCCTTGACCTTCCAGTAACTGGAACGTGTACGCTGTTGGCAGAAAGGGGCAAGGCGGACCGGACAGGGGAATATTATGCACACGAATAGCGGCGACGACCGAGAGCGTGTCAGTGTCAGGGAGTCAGGCGAGACAACGCTCACCATCGGGCAGATTGCCCAGCGTACCGGCGTCTCGGCCAAAACCATCCGTTTCTACGAAGAGATTGGCCTCTTGCCAGAGCCATCGCGCGGGCCGAATAGCTACCGCCGCTATCGTCTCGCCGATCTCAATCGCCTGCTGCTGCTCCGACGCATTCGCCTGCTCGGTTTGCCTCTTTCGTCGGCGAAACCCCTGCTCATGGGCGCGTCCGACGCACGATGTGGCGACGTACAACGGCAGTTGCACTCGCTGGTTGAGCAGCGGCTGCGCGCGATTGACCAGGAGATCGCCGAACTGCATGCGCTACGGGAGACGGTCGCGGGCTATCAGCGCGCACTCGCGGCCTGCCCACCCGCCGACGATTCCACGTTTAGCGATTGTTCCGATATGCGGTGTATCGCCCCATCCGACGACGCCGCACACGAGGAGATTTGCCATGATGACACCGACAGTTGTTGCTCGTAACGTCGGCGCTGCCTGCGACGCTTGCGATTGCCCGCCGGGCGAGTGTCCCTGCGGCTGTTGCGACGGCACTGGCTGCTGCTAGCCGACGAATCCACTCGATCCACTCCGCCGACACCTCTTCCTCTTACGGGAAGAGGCGTCGCACTGTAGGCTTCGCACGAGTCACTATGGCGCGACCTCGGTCAGGTGCACGCGATCCGCGCGTTCGCGCCGAATCGCCACCAGTTGCGCCATGTAGTCGTCGCCCCAGTCGCGCATCAGCAGCAGAATCGGCTCAAGCGACGCGCCAAACGCCGTCAGCGAATACTCCACCTTGGGCGGCACCTCGCGATAGACCTCACGGTGGATGATGCCCGCCTCTTCCAGTTCGCGCAACTGCAACGTCAGCATCCGCTGGGTCACCTCCGGCAGCAGACGCCGCAGTTCCCCAAACCGCTTGACGCCATCGAGCAGGTGAAACAGGATGACCCCCTTCCATTTTCCGCCAATCACGTCGAGGGTTGCTTCAACCGAGCAGCTATACTCGCCTTCATAGTGGCGCCGCTTCATGCCAGTGCTCCTCCGCTTTAGTATCATTTTCGATACTATGCCACAATAATGTGCGTACTTGTGAAGTTGACACTGAGAGGGCATAGTTGAAAAGGCCACTGGCGCATCTGCGAGGCTCGTAACATAGAGGGCCAGCGGAGTAAGCTTTGATTCGAGGCCAGATATGATGGAAAGCAGCCAAGAGGTCTACTGACACATGACACAGATGCATGCCGTTCGCGTGTACCAGTATGGCGCGGCAGAGAATTTGATCTACGAAGAGGCGCAACGCCCTGAGCCACAGCCAGGCGAAGCGCTGGTACGTGTTCGTGCCATCGGCGTCAACCCGGTTGACTGGAAGACACGCGAAGGGCGCGGCGTCGCTGAGACGCTCGATTCCCCAATTATCCTGGGCTGGGACATCGCGGGTGTGGTCGAGGAGGTTGGCAGCGGAGTTGACCAGTTTGCCGCTGGCGATGAAGTCTTCGGAATGGTGCGCTTTCCAGAGTTCGGCAACGCCTACGCCGACTACGTGGCCGCGCCCGCCAGCGAACTCGCGAAGAAGCCTGCCAACATCTCGTTTGCCGAAGCAGCCGCGTCGCCGCTGGTAGCCCTCACCGCCTGGCAGGCGCTCTTCGATGTGGCACAGCTCCAGGCTGGCCAGACACTACTCGTCCATGCCGCGGCGGGTGGAGTGGGCCATGTGGCCGTCCAACTCGGGACGTGGAGGGGCGCGCGAGTCATCGGCACAGCCTCGGCGCGGAACGCCGATTTCCTGCGCGGCCTCGGCGTTGACCAGGTGATCGACTATACCCACGAGCGCTTCGAGGATGTCGCGCGGGATATTGATGTCGTGCTGGATACACAGGGCGAGGAGATGCAGCGGCGGTCGTTCGCTATCCTCAAGCCGGATGGCATGCTCGTCTCAATCGCGGAGGCGCCGAACCAGGCGCTCGCCCAACAGTACGGCGTGCGTACGGCGCGCATTCGTGTCCGTCCCAGTGGCGCGCAGATGGCGGAGATCGCCAAAGTCTTCGAGAGTGGTAATCTCCGCATGGAGGTCGCGGGCGCCTTTCCGCTCTCCGAGGCCGCCGCGGCGCATCGCCTGAGTGAGACTGGCCACACGCGCGGCAAAATCGTGTTGATACCATAAATGGAAACGCCACCAACATTCGTCGCCTCCTCTAGCAATGGAGGAGGCATTTCGCTTGCTGTATGTTGCGCGGGCTATGGGTGAGCCGTCACCGGGACGATCATTTGTGGCAGTTGGAATGTGGCGACGATGTCGGATACGGTTTGATTGTTCGCAAGCGAGGCGGCGCTCATCGTCCCCGTCTTGTCTACCGCAAAATACGCCAGGAAGGTATACACATTCGTCGTCCCCGCGTTGTTTGCGACGGCCACCACGATAGTTCGGCTCGCGGCGAGCGCACGACCACTGTTGGGCGGCTGGACGGCTGGGGCGATGTAGGGAGAGAAGATATCAACCGCTGGCTGCCCGGCCACCTGAATTGTGGTGACAGTCTGATGTTGCGCCGCCTTCGCGGCGGGCGACGGCGTCATTTGGGCGAGCGCCTGTGCGGGCGATTATGAGACCGAAGTGACTATGGGGCTGAGCGTTGTGCCATCCTGGCTGGCTAGAGTGATGTCGCTGCCACCAGGGTCGAGCAGCAGCCATGATGGTGGATAACTGAAGCTGAAACCTAGGATTGGGTCGGTGAACGTCTTCCAGCCAGGATGACCGTTTACCGTGGCCATCGTGGCGACGACGGTTGGCCCATACACTGACGGAACCACTGCCACTGCTGGTGGCGACAAACGGATCGGGAATCTCGCACGCATTCAGCGCCAGCATCAGCACCAGCGCTAAAACCAGTGGCAGTGTCGCCATAAGTCACACGCTTAGAGAATTTCCCATCCTGGAGGCTCCTTCTGCTATCGTACTGGGACGCCACTACGCAATTTTGCTGGTAATCATCTCTATGGCAAGACGAGAAAATGCCCCTCCGCCGTTTCCGACAGAAGGGCATTCCCTGCTCAAAGCGTTGCGAGGGCGCTCACACCGCGATGTCTTTGCGCATGAAGCGCACCGAAGCCAGCACCAGCGCCACTGCGGCAACGGCCAGCACGAGCAGCATATCGCCTAGCGGTAGGCCATTGGTCAGTGGCGTGCCGTAGTAGTAGAACGCCGACAGCCGCAGCACACCATCCGGTATCTTCAACTCTGGCCCGACGAAGCTGATGACGAACCAGATTACCAGCAGGAAGCTCAGGAGGCCAGTGTCAATCGCCGTGCGTAGCCAGCCGGAGAACAGGTAGCCCAGCGCCGCGATCAGCAGGCCCATCGGAATGATCGAGAGCGAGGCGGCGGCCAGGTTGCCCCAGTCGAGCGCCAGGCCACTGACTGCCACAGCCAGCGTGCTCAGCGCCAGTGTCGCCACGCCGATGATCACCGTCGCGGTGGTGAGCGCGCCGAAACGCGCCAGGATCACCTTCAGGCGCGGCTGCGGTGTCGGCCAGCACCAGCTCCTGCAAGCCATCTTCTTCATCGGCGGCCCAGCGGCTCGCCTGGGTGACGGCGAAGGCCATCAGCAGCGCCGCGAACATGACCCAGAAGAAGCCCAGCAGCGAGGCATTGAAGCCGGCATCGCTCCCGCCAAGGTTGCCAATCAAGTTTGCAAAGAGCGGCGAGCTTTCGAAGAGGCTCTTGAGCTGTTTCTCTGTTTGCACCGTAATGAAGACCGCAAGTGCCGCGTATCCAGCGATGACGACCGTCCACCAGAAGGTGGGAACAGCCATCTTCGCCAGGCTGCGCGTGTAGATCGACTGCAGGGACCAGGCGCGTGCGGGCAGCGCATCTTCAGGCCGCGCCGCGCGTTTGGGCAGGCTGAGCCAGTGGGGTAGCGCCACCGTCGCCCCGACGTCGCGCCGCACGAATAGCCAGATCGCCGCGCCACTGAACACGACGCTCAACACCACCATCACCAGCATCGCGACGGGATCGGTACCGTAGCTGGGAATCAGCGGCTTGCTCAGGTTGTAGTAGTAGACCGGGGAGAGGCGCGAGAACCAGTCGAGTATTCGGGGACGATCCGGTGGATCATGTCCACCACGATGAACAGCGCCAGCAGTCCTCCGGTGATGCCCGCCGCGCCGCGATTCTCCTGCGTGAACTGCGAGATGAGCAACGCGAGGCTGCCAAAGACCCCGCTGACCAGCGCGAGGTTCAGGCCAAACAGCAATGCATCGCCAAATGTAAAGTCGGCGTTCACATGCGCGCCGCCAGCAAAGGTCAACACCCCGATCAGGACGCGCCATCAACAGCAGCGCTGTCCACATTGCCGCCAGTTTTTCCAGCGCCACCCGCCCGCGACCACGCGGCAGCGAGAGCAGCGCATCCATCGAGCCGCGGGTCTCCTCGCCGCGCAGCATGCGGCTGCCCGCCAGGATCGGCCAGAGCGCCAGCACCAGGATGGTGAAGCCATATTTCCAGGTCGCATAGCCGCCAGGAGTGTCTACGCGTATCGGCTCGGCAAGCCAGCCGAACGAGCTGGCCAGACTGACGAGCGAGGCGCGCGCTGCGGCGGTTGAAGTCACCGAGGAAATGGCATCCAGCACGACGTACATGAGCAGCCCGAGGCCTAAGCCCCAGCCCAGAATGGCGATACGGTAATCGCGAAGCGTCTTGAGAAAGATGCTACGAAATAACATCGCTCGCCTCCCTGGAGGCGAGGCCGTCGCCCTCGTAATAGCGCAGGAAGATCTCTTCCAGGCTGGGTTCCTGGCTGGTCAGGGTTACGATCCGGTACTGCGCCGCCGCCTTGATGACGCCGTCCAGCCCGCCCGAGACCGTCAGGCGCAGCGTGTGCCCATCGGGCAGTGCCTCCATCTGCTCGACGCCCTCCAGCGAGTTGAACGCCTCCAGCGGAGCCGCGTCGGCAAAGGTGATGGTGACTTCGTGACGCTTGAGGCCTTTGAGCTCGGCCACGCCACCCACACGTACCAACCGGCCCTCGCGGATGATCGCGACGCGCGTGCAGGTCTGCTCCACCTCAGTCAGAATGTGCGACGAGAGGAGGACGGTGCGTCCATCCTCGCGCACTTCGTTCACCATGCGGTCAAACTCCTGCTGGTTGAGCGGATCGAGGCCATTGGTTGGCTCGTCCAGGATGAGCAGGCGCGGGCGATGCATGAACGCCTGGACGATGCCGATCTTCCGCTTATTCCCGCTGGAATACTGTCGGAACTTGCGGGTGGGGTCCAGGCCCAGCCGCGCGATCAACTGTTTCAGGTAGGTCTGATCGACTCCGCCGCGCAGGTTCCCGAAGTATTCGAGAATCTGGCCACCGGTCAGGTTCGGATCCGAACGACAACTCGCCAGGCAGGTATCCCACCAGCCGCTTGACCTCGGTAGATTGCTCCCAGCAATCCAGCCCGCCGATATGCGCGCTGCCACCAGTGGGCCGTAGCAGCCCCATCAATGTGCGAATGGTGGTGGTCTTACCCGCGCCATTCGGACCCAGGAAGCCGAAGACTTCGCCCGCGTTGATGTCAAACGTTACGTCTTCGATGCCACGGCTGGAGCCATAGCGTTTGGTCAGCCCCTGTGTTTCGACCAGTGTGGTCATTGACTAATCACTTCTCTCTCTTTGCCTGCTGAAGCGCTCGCCAGCGCTCCAGGGTAGCATGGCGTTCTGGAAGCAAGAGGTCGCAAAACTCGATCAGGTCATCCAGGTGTTCCCTGGCCGTGTTCTCTGACGTTGCGATAGCCTCAAGACCTTGCTCGGCCAGCTTGCGCAACGCGAGAATGCCCTCGATATCGATTTGGAGCGCTCGCTCCCAGGTGTCACCCGTTAACTGATAATAGTCACGCCGGTCGCCCGGTCGTGTCACAAGTCTGGCCGACCCAATCGCCAGGATCAGCCGCATGTTGGTTGAGACGGAGGGCGCGCGAGACTTGCAGGATGCTCGCGAGGTCATCCAGCAGAGCGGCCTGTCGGCTACAAGTAACAGACCCAGCAGGCGACCACCAATGCGCGGCAGTGCGAAGCGCTCGAAGTAGACCCCCATACTCTCGACGAAGCTTAGGGCCTGAGCGGATAATGGCAACTGCTGCTCAGGTGGTGCGCTCATATGGGCCTCCAGGCTCTGGTGTCATCATCAGCGGATACGTATCGCCTGAGCGAGATAGTAGTTCATTTAGTTTGTTCAGTCAAGACTGAAACGTCAGACTTTCGACCTAGCTGAATACCTCGCCAGCCAACGCTATAAAGGGGCGTCAACTGGCGTCAGGTACAGGCGCGACGCTGCATCGACGCCTGCGGTTACGCATCCGCGTTATCGAAGGGGATGACCTGGCCGCTGGTGGCGCTCTCGCGCGCCGCTCGATCACCCGGATCGTCTTCAGCGCGTCGCGGGGTCTACGGGCAATGGGCCGCCCGCCTGTACGCGCGTCGCGCACCATCTGGTAGAACGTCTCATAGCTCCCCGGCAGTGACTGCGCTAGCGCCGCCACGGAGACCTCGCCGACTGTCGGTGTAGAGGCGGCCCCAGATGTTTTCCGGCTCCAGCGCCCATCCCTCGTCGTCGGGACGTCCGCCGGTGCGCAGCATATCCTCCTGGGTGTCCAGGCCATATTTCTCGTAGAGGCCATGCGAGCCGATGACGCGATAGCGCGGGCCGAGGCTGCCGCACCAGCACACTCATCCACAGGTGGGCGATGCGCGCCGTTGGCGAAGCGCAGGGCGACGAACGTATCGTCGTCGACCTGGGCGCCGGGCCGCCGGGCGTCGATCTCCGCATAGACCGAGACAGGGTCGCCCAGCAAACGAGCGCCTGGTCGATCAGGTGCGCGCCCAGATCGAAGAGCAGACCGCCAGCCTCCTGTTGGGCTGCGTGCTCGCGCCAGGAATTCGTATTGACCGTCGGGCGGTAGCGCTCGTAGCGGCTCTCGAAGCGCACGATCTCGCCCAGCGCGCCCGCCGCCAGCAACGCCTGAAGCGTGCGAAAATCGCTATCCCAGCGGCGATTCTGGAAGACCGTCAGCGGAACATCCGCCGCGCTGGCCGCCTCGATCAATTGGCGCGCGCCATCGCTGGTGGGAGTGAACGGCTTGTCGATGACGACCGGCAAGCCCGCCTGGATGGCGGCCATCCCAGGGCGAGATGGCTGTCGTTCGGCGTCGCCACGACCACCAGATCAATCGCTGTGGGGTCGGCAAAGAGCGCATCGGCGGAGGACAGGACCCGCGCCGTGGGATAATCGCGTTGTGCGCGCGCCTGCCGCTCGGGGTTGCCGGTGACGATAGCCGCAACCTCCATACCGGCGACGGAGGCAATCAGCGGCGCATGAAAGACAGACCCGGCAAGCCCATAGCCCAGGATTGCGGCCCGAATCGGCGATTGCTGTGAGGATGACACTGGAAACCCACCATTCCTTGCTATACACAACAAAGCGCCAGGAAAAGATCCCTGGCGCTGCTCCGCAATGAACGATATTAGCGAGGCCACTGGCCGCGTTACGCCGTCGTATGACGGCATCAGCGGTGACCGCGATGAGCAGTACCACGCCCTCAACCATCAGCTTGACATCCGTTCCCTGATTCAGCAGATCAAGGCCGTTTTCCAGGCTGCCGATGATGAGCGAGCCGAGCACGACTGCCCAGACCGAGCCGCGTCCGCCGAAGAGGCTGACGCCACCGATAACCGCCGCCGCAATCGCGTCCAGCAGCAGCGTAGGGTTGATCTGCGCCGAGGCCGAGATAGCGCGCGAGGCAGGCCAGGATGCCACCAATCGCCGCCAGCGTGGAGGCCAGCATAAAGATGGCCACCCGGATGCCGACGACGCCAATGCCCGCGCGCCGCGCCGCCTCAGCATTGCCGCCGACCGCGTAGACATGGCGGCCAAAGCCCGTAAAGCGCATGATGAGCCAGAAGATCATCAGCGCCGCCACGAGAATCAGCGCCGAGTACGGGAATACCGCGATAGCTCTCGAAGACGATCAGCGCCAGCACCGAGATCAGGACCACCGCGCCCGTGCGTGCGGCAACTTCCCAGAGTGGAGACTGCGGCAGTCCTGCCCGCTGTCGCCGGATACGCGTCCAGAGCTGGAGCAGCACGTAGGCCGCAATCAGCGGAATCGGCAGCAGAACATCCCACGGGAAGGTGAGATAGTTGATGGCAATGCCCGTCAGGAACGGGTCGATTAGGCGAATCGAGGCGTTTGGCAGCAGGTGAATCAGCACGCCTGTATAGCCAATGAGCGCCGCCAGCGTCACGATAAACGAGGGCACGCGCAACACCGAGATAAAGATGCCGTTGACGAGGCCGATGACCATACCAACGACAATCGCGATGATGATCGCGACGAGCGCTGAGGCCGCGTGATTCGCCGAAAGCACCACCAGCACCGCGCCACAGAGACTGGAGACCGCCGCCAGCGAGAGGTCGATTTCCGCGATCAGCAGCACCAGTACCGCGCCTAGCCCCAGGAAGCCGATCGTGGCAATCTGCAGAATCAGGTTACTCAGATTCTGTGGGGAGAAGAAGATCCCGTGACTGGTGATCTCGAAGAAGATAGAGATCAGGATGAGCGTCATCACGACGGGAAGCTGCCCAAGTTCGCCGCGTCGGAAGCGTTCACCTAGTGTCTGTAGCGGCACCGGCCGAGGCTGGCTCGGATTTTGGCTCGGCAGGCGCTGATTCGGCAGAGGATGGACTCGTCATTGGTCGTTCTCCTGACTGACGCTCGACTGAGCGGAATCGCCGTTGCTGTTGCCATTACCGGTGCTCAAGATCTCGCCAAACTCAGCGCCAGTGATTGCCGAGACAACCTGTTCAGGCGTGGTGTTACGGACATCGAACGTTGCGATGCGTTGGCCGAGGCGCAGTACAATCACGCGATCCACCACCTCGAAGACATCGGCGAGGTTGTGGGAAATGACGACGACCGCCAGTCCGCTGTCGCGCAGGCGGCGAATCAGCTGCAACACCTGGCGTGTCTGGGCGACACCGAGCGCTGCCGTTGGCTCGTCCAGCAGGACCACCTGGGCATTGCGCAAAATCGTCTTGGCGACGGCAATCGACTGTCGCTGCCCACCGGAGAGTGACGCGGCTGGGACACGAATCGAGGGGATCTTGACTTCCAGCTGCTCGAGCACCTCGCGCGTCCGCTGCTCCATCTCGATTTCGTTCATCGGCCGCACGAGATAAGGGATGATGGTTGTGCGGTCTTCACGACCGAGATAGAGGTTGGCGACGACATCAAGATTGTCACAGAGCGCGAGATCCTGGTACACCGTCTCAATGCCCAGGGCGTTGGCATCTGAAGGCTTGGTAATGGAGACGCGCTTGCCACCGACATAGATCGTCCCGGTGTCGGGGACATTGACGCCCGAGATTGCTTTGATGAGGGTCGATTTGCCCGCGCCGTTGTCGCCGACCAGGCCAACGACCTCGCCAGCATAGACCTCGAAATCAACATTGCGGAGCGCCTGTACAGCTCCGAATGCTTTAGATATGCCCGTCATGCGCAACGCGGGCTCGCCGCGCTGGGATGTCTGGCCCTGCGCGCCGGGGGCATTGCCGCCACTGGGGTTGGGGGAAGCATACTCAGCCATGTACGGTCCCTTCCTCGTCGAAGCTGACACACTGACACACTGACACACTGCTACGCTGATTCAAACGTGACATGCTCCCTATGCCTAAAGGCAAGGGGCTTCTCGGTTCGTCCCCGCAGGTACCCCCGCGAGTCCCCGAAGGGCCTGCCCGGCCCATTGGATATTCTTGGCCGCGTTTTCATCGCGGTCCATGACCAAGCCGCAGTTGGAACAGACATGGGTGCGTACCGAGAGGCTTTTCGGCACGCGCTCCCCGCAACCACTGCAATTCTGGCTGGTATAGGCGGGTGGCACGGCAACGACCCGACGGCCAGCGTATGCTGCTTTGCCTTCGAGGATGGTCCGAAACGCCGCCCAGCCAGCATCGGTGATGCTCTTGGCTAGGTACTTGTTTCGCACCAGGTTGGCGACCCGCAAATCTTCGAGATAAATGGTTTCGTACTGCCGCAGCAGCAGGCGCGCGGTCTTGTGGTGAAAATCGGTGCGCTGCCGGTGTACCTTTTGATGCTTGCGCCTCAAGAGGGCGACGGCTTTGCGATGGCGTTTGCTGCCCTTCTTCCGGTGACTCACCCGGCGCTGCGCTTTGGCAAGCCGCTTTTCCGCCTGCCGGTAGTGGCGCGGGTTCTCCACCACCTCGCCACCTGCTGTGATGAGAAAGACCTTGAGACCCACGTCTATCCCAGTTTCTACACCAGTCGGCGGCAACTGCGCCATCGGTACCTCAGCACAGGAGAAACAGGCATACCAGCCGTCCGCCTCTTTGGCAATGATGACGGTCTTCGGTGTGCCTTCCAGTGGACGATGCAAGCGGAGAGGAATACGCCCAATCTTCGACAGACTGAGCACGCCGCCATCCAGCATCGCGCCATTGCCGTACTGCGGATAGGTGAAGCTGTGGTAGCGGTTGCGGCCCTGGAAGCGCGGATAGCCCGGCTCCTCCCCGTCGCTGACGCGGCGGAAGAACGCCTGGAAGGCGCGGTCAAGACGCAGCAGCACATCCTGCAACACCTGGGAATGAACCTCGGTGTATTCGGGGATATCCACCTTCAGGTCCGGCAATTCCGCCTTCTGCCGATAATAATTGAGGGAGACATGGCAGCGTTCCCACGCGGTCTCGCGCTCCTCCAGCGCGGCATTGTAGAGGTCGCGGCAGCGCCACAAGATCGTCTCCAGCGTCCGTTCTTGTTCAGGCATTGGTATCAACTTGTACTTGTAGGTCTTGTAGGTCGTGAGAACGCTCCGCGGTTCCATAGGCAACTATTCTGCTATTCTACCGATAGGCGAGTAGGCGAGAAACCGGACACTATGAAGGATGTTGGTCGCCCTAGCGGGCGACTTGGCTTTCATCCCCAGCCCTAATGGGACGGGGGCTTCATCCGGGTGCATCGCTAACTCGATGCGGGACGTGAAAGAGGCTCATGCCTCTAAGTATACATGCAAGACCGGAAGCATGACGATAGGGATCGCGCACAGCGCGCCGTGTTCGAAAGATTGAGAAGAGGAGCAGCATCCATCGCTGGAGCCTGCTCCTCTCGGTTGCGTCCGGCGCCCCGGCAATCGTCTACCCGAAAGCACGTCTCGCCGTGGCGCTGAATTCGCGGTGAGGAATCATTCTTCCATGACGAGAGACGATCCTCACCTCTACGCATGACTAACAAATACCGCCAGCACCAGCGGGGACGCCCTGGCAGATGTCGGACTTCGTCACATAGCCATCGGCGAGCACGGTCGAGGAGATGTTCGAGAGGTCAACCGCGACTGGCGTCTCAAGCGTGGACGGAATCGACTTGCCGTCTTTGAGCTGATCGAGGCGGTCGCGAGCGAGGCGGTGTCTGTGCCCTTGCTGAGCGCGGCCACCAGGGCTGCGGTCGCGTCGGCTTCTTTCCCGATGGCCTTGTAGATGGTCATCGCCTGGTTGCCTTCGCAGAATGTTCTGGAAGCCGATAACGGTCGCGTCCTGACCGGTGACGAGCACCTTACCCGCGAGACCCTGCGCCTTCAGCGCGGCGATAACCGTGCTGGCCATGCCGTCATTGGCGACATAAGCGATCGCAAGTTTATTGCCAACCTTGCTCAGCGAGCCTTCCATCTCAGTCTGCGCCGTCTGGTTGTTCCAGGCAGGCGTGTAGGTCTCACCTGGAGTTTCAGGCTCTTGGCAGTTGATCAGCGCGTCAAGCGCGGAGTGAGCGCCATCGTGGAAGAGAATCGCGTTGTTGTCGTCCGGCGACCCATTGATCATAACAAGATTGTTGTTGCCGTTGTCCGTCACATACTTCTGGTAGTGGTCAACGATGTACTGACCCTGCAGCTTGCCAACCTGGGTATTGTCGAAGGAGACATAGAAGGCAAGGTTGTCGTCCTGAATCAGGCGGTCATAGGCGATGACCGGAACGTTCTGAGCATGTGCCTTGTCGACGATGGCCGCCGAGGCTGCCGCGTCGACTGGGGCCACGACCAGAATACAATCGCCCTTGGTCAGCGCGGTTTCTGCCTGATTGGTCTGCGTGTCTTTGTTGTTGACCGCATTATAGAAGTCGGTCGTCGCGCCAGGTAGAGCCTCTTGATGGCTGCGTCGAGCAGCGGGTGGTCTTTTTGCTCCCAGCGGGGCGAGGTATCGGTCTCTGGCAAGAGGACGCCGACCTTCATGCAGCCCTTCGGGCCACTTGCGGCCGTCGAACTGCCGCTGCTACATCCGGCAAGCACGCTTGTCGCAAGCACGCCTCCCAGAATCAGGGTTGCCGCTACCCGCCAATGGGTATGCTTGATGAGCTGCATCGCGCGTCGCTCCAATCTGAACGTGTTCAACTTGGATGAAGCGATTGCTTCATCACAATCCCCTCAGGTTCCCCTCACGAAGCACATCACCAAACGCAGTACCAGACACATCACGAAACACTTGATACTCATGATGCTCATGATCCACCGTGGAATCGGCCAGGACCGAGTTCGCCTGAGGTCGCTCGTACCCTCCTTTCGCCTCAACAGTACAGGAACTATGCTCAGAAAGGCAGCATTTTTACGTTGTACCGCCATACGTAATATGACGTAGCCAGGTAGCCGCCAGACGGGAAAGGCGTTAACTGCTTCCCTCCGCCGCGAATGAGAAAGTCAGCTGCGGCAGCGCCCTGGCATGGTCGTCAGCGATGGCGGGCCAAATGCAGCCTCGATCACCGTGGCCATCGCGCCGAGCGCGATGGCGTTATCGCCAAGCTGCGCCATCTCGATTCTGGTGGCGGCCGATGACGCGGCGAGACTGCGGCGGGCAATGGCCCTGTCGGATCGGCGCCAGCAAAAACTCGCCCGCCCGCGCCATGCTGCCATCCAGCAAGATCAGCGACGGGTTGAAGATGTTCACCAATCCGGCAAGCGCGATGCCAATATGGTATCCCGCGCGCTCGATGGCCTCCTGGGCAACCGTGTCGCCCGCCAGCGCCGCCTGTACACGTCGGCCACATCAAGCGGGCCAGCGCGCCGCGGCCGGCAGCGACCGAGTCAACTGTGCCATGACCATTGTGACCGCCGCTCGTGCCGCTGCTATCAGGATATACGCCACGAGTGGCGGCGAATGTCACAGCAGCCGCTCCTGCTACCACCTCCAGACAGCCGCGATTGCCGCAGTCGCAGACGGGACCGTTGTCGTCAATCGTGACATGTCCCAGTTCGCCCGCGGCCCCGCTGCTGCCACGGTAAATATCGCCATTGACGATCAACCCGCAGCCGATGCCCGTGGCGACCTTGACGTAGGCCATGTTGTCCACATTGCGGGCCGCGCCATACTGGCTCTCGCCGCGCGCGCCCATGTTCGCGTCATTATCGAAATACATCGGCACCTTGCAGGCGCGCTCCATAACGGTCCTCATATCAAACTGGTCCCATCCGGGCATACGCGGCGGACGCACCAGCATGCGCGAGGCGGCATCCATCGGGCCGGGATTCCCAGGCCAACGCCGATAATCTGATGCCAGCCGATATGGTGCTCGGCGGTGAAATCCATCAGGCTGGCAATCACCTGCTGCAGACAGATTTCGGGACCGAGCGACGCATCGAACGGACCGGAATGGCGCGCGATGATCTGGCCGGCGAGATTGGTGAGCAACAGCGTGAGATGGCTCCGACCCAGGTCCACCCCAATGACATACCCGGCGTCGGCATTAAAGTGCAGCAGCGTCGCACGCCGTCCACCAGTAGGCGCCGCCTCAACGGTCTTCCCCTCGAAGAGCAGGTTGTCCGTGAGCAATTCGTCGACGATGCTGCTGACTGTGGTCCGTGAGAGTCCGGTCCGGTGCGCGACAGCAACACGGGTAATCGGGCCAGAGACACGCACACCATTGAGGATGAGGAGCCGATTCAATTCGCGCATGAGGCGCAGATCGGCCCCCCTGGATGTGGCAGGGCGGGTGGATTGACGCACATCGCGCGCCCGCATGGAGCGCACAATATGGCGGACTGTCTTCGTCACAACCATTCCCTTTCTTCCCGTGCGTGAGAACAAGAGTAGCATGTGTAACACAGTTCGTCAAGAGTCTTTACTAAATCAGTAGAAACAGCCGCGGCGGGCAGAACGATGGCGAGTAGCAGCGCAGGGAGCGGGCAATACGGGGGAGATGAGGGACGACGGAGCCTCTATAGGGGGCGGTGGGGATATGTCCGCCCGCCTCACAATCCTGTCACACTGTGAGAGAGCGGCGTTCATGGATGATGTGGAACATCTTGGAAAGCATGGGAGAGAACGCTCAAGACGGGCCCTTCCCCCACGAAAGAATAGGGCGCTAGTGGCCTTCGAGCGGCTTGATCTCGGGCAGAGTCTCGCCCGCACGGTAGAGCGCCATCAGGGTGTAGCCCTGGGCGGAGAGCTCATCAAGCTGGCGGCGCATCTTCTTCGCACGCGGCTGCATGTTGACGATGTAGCCCTGCTCGCGGAGCGCCGCGCTGGCCGCCAGGACCACTGCCAGGTCGTCGGCCTCGGCGTCGTAGAGGAACGCCAGCTTCTGCCTGCTCGTCGGCAGCGTATAGCCGCGCTGCTCCAGAATCTGCATCAGCCGCTCGAAGCCAATCGAGAAGCCGCTGGCGGGCACGTCGCGCCCCAGCAGCTTGCCAATGAGTTTGTCATAGCGCCCGCCGCCCGCGATGGAGCCACTGTAGCCGGGCGCCTCGATCTCGAAGATATTGCCGGTGTAGTAGCCCATACCCCGCACGAGCGTCGGATCGAAGACCAGCGTGAATCGTCCCCCAGCCTGGGCGCCGACGGTGTTGATGATGCGCTCCAGCCGGTTCAGCGGCTCAGCGGGGATGCCCTCCGGGAGCGCGGCGCGGGTAGAGGCGAAGTCGCCGCGATCCTTCGCGAAGGGGGTAAGCGCGTCCATCAACCGCTGGATTGTCTCGGCGGCGAAGTCTTTGGACTCCAGCTCCGCGCGCACGCCATCCAGCCCGACCTTATCCAGCTTATCCAGCGTGATGAAGACGCTGGCGAAGTCCTCGGCGGCGAAACCACACGACTCGGCCAGCCCGTAGAGGATCTGGCGGTCGTTGATGCGCACGGTGAAGCCGGTGAAGCCAAGCGCGGTAATGGCTTCGGCGGTTGCCGCCACCAGTTCGATCTCGGCCAGTTCCGACGCCTCACCGATGATGTCGATGTCGCACTGGGTAAACTGGCGGAAGCGGCCCGCCTGCGGCCGCTCGGCGCGCCAGACCGGGCCAACCTGGATCACCTTGAACGGCGACGGCAGTTTCCCGACGTTGTTGGCGTAGTAGCGTGCCAGCGGCGCAGTGAGATCGTAGCGCAGGCCCAGGTCAACCAAATCGTCCTCGCGCAGATTCGGCGCGGCGAGGCCCAGCTTCTCCCCGCGCTTGAGCACCTTGTAGATCATCTTCTCGTTCTCGCCGCCCTCGCCGCTGGTGAGCAGCTCGATGCGTTCGAGCGCGGGTGTCTCGATGCGGGTGAAGCCGTAGCGCTGGTAGCAGTCGAGTATGGTGGCGGTGACGGCGTCGCGCAGCTCCACCTCACGCGGGAGCAGGTCGCGCATGCCACGCGCAGGTGTTGCGTTGGCGCCCATGATGGTATCCCTCCCCTGTCTGAATAGAATAGCGCTTCATTGTAGCACAGGAGGGCAGGCAGACGGTGGTCGCCGACGCGCCAGTATCGCGACTGGCAAGCGGGGTAGCGCAAACACACGTTGTCTGGTATACTTGGCGCATAGCTCATATGCGAATGCCGCCCCTGTTGGCGCAGGAACGGCACTCTGGCCCGCAACGCTACGATAGTCTAGCGTGGGGTTGCCCGTATTTTACCCCACGCGCCTATCTCGAAACGAGAGGCGCACGACATGATCTCCACTGTTTTCCTCTTTTCCATCCGCAAGCACAACTCGCAAACACCATTACTCGCCCCTGTGCAAGTAAGCACGAACGCCCTGTAGCGCGTCTAGCGTAATGCATTTGTACATTCGTCTAGCAAACTTTCAGTCAATGGGTTTCCTTTACGGCGCCCCCCCTTGTCAAACTGGAGGCAGCAATGGAAGATTCCCCGGTTCAGCCGGCGCGGCAAGAAGTTATTTCCCTCTTTGACACCTTTGTCGTAGCTGTCAGTCTCCCCGATGGGTGTATCGGCGCAACGCTGGCAAGTCTTTGTGACGCATTGGGACTTACGCAGCCCAGCCAATCGCGTCGCATCCGCTTAGATGATGTGATAGCCGATGAATTGGTGAGCGTTGCCATCCAAACGAACAACGGCACGCAAATAGCAAGCGTTCTGACGGCGTGGGCGATTCCCTTGTGGCTGACTGGTGTCCATGTCACTCGGCTGGCGGAGTCAAAACGTGCGGCTATCCTGGCGTTCAAGAGACAGGCGGCAAAAGTGCTCTATGAGCATTTCTCGCAACTCACGCTCCCGCCGCCACCGCCTACGACGCTCGTTCCATCCGAACCCATCGAGAAGCCCAACTATCCTGACGATTCGGCGGGACTGGACGAGCGGCGGAAGTATCACCGCGACATGGTGACCTGGCTCGACTGGCAGTCTGATGTTGCCGCATGGCAGAAGGATACAAACAACCGGCTCGACGGCCTGGAGAGCGAAGTGGAATCGCTCCATGAAGTGGTGCGGCTCGTGCCTGAGCTATTGGAGCGGATGGGGCCAGCGACGCCGAGTCCTGAGCATCAGCATAGTGTCCGGACGCTGGCGAAGCGTCTGCACGAGGTGGGTGGGTTCAGCTTCGCCACCATCTACGGCGAGCTTAATGCCGCGTTCCACGTCGGCAAATACGACCAGATCAGCGATACATCATGGGAAGATATTGCCCGCTGGTTTGTCACGCGCATCAACGCGGCAGAGCGGCGCAGGGGATAGGAGAATCGCTTACCACTTTGCCCGTCGAGATGCCCCAGAACAAACAGGATTAGCCGCACCCTTCGGGTCGCTGCTGCTACGCTCGTTCGTACTCGCTCCGAGCCTGACGGCTCGCGCACCTGCGGGCTTCAGCCTGCGGCACGCGTCCCCTGGCGTATGCTAAGTGGTCTATCTGCGCCCCAGCCTATTCTCCGGCAATCGAGAGCGCGCCGAAGCGGATGGACATCGGACCATGGTACGCGCCGTCGTTGAAGAGAGCGGCGGAGAGGCGCGCATCCTGGAAGGCCGTCAAGACGTTGCCGGAGAGCGAACCGCCCTTGATGGGGTGGGTACCCGACGCATCGTGGCGGTAGCCCAGCCGAATCTCGGCCACGAAGTCGCCCGTGATCGGGTCGGGCAGCATCAGCGAGAACGAGACGATCTCATAGACCGGGCCATCCGCCACCGACCGTAAATCTTCCAGCCGCCACGTGCCCGGCGCCAGCGCAATCCCCGCGAACTCGCCGGTCGGCGCCGCCTCGCCGAGCCAGGCCGCCGAGCGCATATCCGTCCAGTAGCGGCGCAGCACGCCATCCTCGATCAGCGGCACACTCGTTGCTGGAACGCCGTCTTTATCGAATGGCGCGGTATTGTTGCCCCACGACCGTAGCGCGTCGGCCCGCACCGTCAGCCGGTCGCCACGCGGCTCCTCGCCGGTGATGAACTCGCCGGGGGCGCAGCGCGCCAGCTTCTGGAACGCTGCCTGCCCGGATGTCTGGAAGGCAACGGGCGCGAAGAAGCCCACAAAGCCGCCAAGCGCAGGCCCCGACATCGAACCGAGCGCATCGCCGCTGAGGATCACCGGACCGCTATGCGTCGCCGGGGGAGTCGCGCGCAGGATATCGCGGGCGTAGGTGGCATAGGCGGCAATGGTCGAGGCAAGTTGGAGGTCAGCCGGGCGGCGGCGCGAGATCATCGCGTGAAACTCCGCCTCCTGGTCACCGGACCGCGCCAGCAGCGCGAGATCGAGGGAGACGTGCGTGCCGTCATAGGCGCCGGAGAGGCCGCGACTGTTGCGGAACGCGGTGGAGGAATGTGTCGCATACAGCTCGGCGCTGCTCAGGCGCACATCGGGCTGCGCGGCCACCGCCTGCTCCAGTTCAGCGCGGAGCGCTTCGAGCGCGCCGGGGAGGTCGCGCGCCAGGTCATCATCGTTGATGAGCGTCTCCGGGAAACCATTGGCGGGCATCGTCGGCAGCGCAAAGGGTGGATTATCGATCAGGCGCGCCATTGCCACGCCATCGGCCAGCCGGGCAGCCAGCCGCGCCGGATCGGCCAGCTCGCCGCCAGAAAGCGTGACCGCCGTCGAGCCGCGCGCCAGGTTGGCATCCTCGCCGCTGGCTGGTGGATGATCGCTATAGAGCACAGCCTGCGCCTCCGCGCTGTTCACCTGTCGCAACGCCTCGATGCGCGTGCCGATGAGGTACATCTGCGCCTCGTCGTCGTGCCGTACCGCACACTGCCAGTCGTCGGCTCCTGGTGTCGCCGCCAGCGCCTCAACCAGTTGCGCTGGAACCCCCGCCGTCTGTGATGCCTGGGATGTCATCAACCGAGCCTCGCTTTCATGCGTAGATGAGGACCACCGGACGCCACCGGCACTATCTCCTTATGTCCCTTGCCACAATTGCCGGGGGAGAGCTCGAAGTCCTTGCCAATGGCCGAGATGCTCTGCAGCAGGTCAGGCACATAGCCGGTGATGCCGACCGGCGCGAAGAGCCTGCCGGTCAACTGCCCGTTGACGATCTCCTCGCCATAGTGCGCCGTCACCTGGATGCCCCATCCCGCCGGATCCTCCATTCCGCTCTCCGCCATCCGCAGATAGATGCCGCGCTCGACGCCTGCGATCATCACCGCCGGATCGCTCGCGCCTGGCGCGAAAAAGGTGTTGCTCATGCGTGCGTAGGCCTTGCGGGTATAGTCCTGGCGGCGGCCATTGGCCGTGTGGATGCCCGGCGCGAAGGTGGCCGAGGAGAAGTCGCTGATGGGACGCACGAGCACGCCATCGCGCAGAATCTGCGTCGGGCGGGCCAACTCACCCTCGTCGTCGAAGAAATAGGAGCCGTAGCCGCCCGCGACGCTCGGATCGTCGTACATCTGCACGCTGGGCGCGGCCACCTGGCGGTCGAGATACTGCGCCGCGAGCGCCCGCCCCTTGGGGAAAAGGTCAAGCTCAACGCCGTGGCCGAAACATTCATGCGCGATGACGCCGGAGACGCTGGGGTCGCTGATGACGTCGTACTCGCCTGGGGCGATCTTCTCGGCGTCCAGCAGCCGCAGCGCAATCTCCGCCGTCTGCGCCAGCTCTTCGGGCGGGATGTCGGCCACCTCGTAGCCGCCCGTGCCGCCGCGGATCGCGAAGTGATAGCGCATCTGCTGCCCATCGGAGACGGCAATCACCACCAGCATGCGCATTCGCGTCACGTGCTGCTCCAGCAGTCGTCCGCGGCCAATGTAGACGCGCTGCTCGTTGGTATCGGCGTATTGTACCTGCGCCTGCACCACCCGCTGGTCCAGCGCACGTCCACGCGCCCCCGTCTCGCGCACCAACGCCAGCTTCTCGCTCAGCGGAACGGTCGCGGGATCGCGCTTGCTCTCGGTCTGGAAGCGCCGCCAGTCATTGCCCGCAATGGTCGCATAGCCCGCGCCACTCATCGCCGGGCCACCGGAACGTGGGCGCACCGTCGCCGCCCAGGCGCGCACCTCACGGGCAAGCGCGTCGGGGATCAGTGTGCTGGTGGCGTATTCGACGAAGCCGCTGCCATCATAGACGGTGAAGACGATGCCCTGCGTTGGGGGAACTTCGTTGGCGCGCTGCTCCCGGCCAGTATCGGTGATTTGAACGCCAGACTGGCCGCTCAGGAGGGCGGCCGCATAGGGGAATCGGGATTCCAGGTCGGCAACCAGTCCCTGCGCAACCTGGTAGAGCGCATCTTGCATTCGGCCTCCTGTGCCATGGTGTAGCGTGACATCCGCCAGTTTGCGGCGTCGAGATCACACGGCGATGATGCTGCGCACAACGCGACATTCTTTATGAAGCATAGCAAATGGGAGCGCGTCGCCCCAACATCATGGCCGACTCTCCCTGCGGGCAGGCACGTTGAGCGAGCTAGTATACTGGCATGACAATTGCTACGGAGCAGTAATGATTGGCAAGTAGCCTCTTGCCTGTCTCAGTGGGACGGTGACGGGTACTCCCGGCATGCCACACCACAGGTCGGTGAGTGTCGCCGTCTCCGCGCTCATCCGCAGGCTCCCTCCCGGCGGGTGAGCGCATCCTTCTCTCTTCCCCCGGCTTGCTCCGCGTCCCTGGCCTCTCCCGCCTTACCATCGCCGCAACAAGCTGTGTAGCCGCAGGTATGCGTTAAGCTCCGGCTTGCGAATTTCGGTGCAGTAATGGTAGGCTGAATGATAGACAAGACCATTTCATCATGCGGACCATCCCCTGAGTACATCACGCACGATGACCCAAGACCAGACCATGCGCGCGGGGCGACGTGGCCTCGAAGCGCATCGCTCAATGACGAAGGAGTGACTATTATCTATGCCAGTGCTAACGGCGCTTGAATCATGGGTTGAAGACGCCGCGCGACGCACCCGGCCAGACCGTGTTGTCTGGTGTGATGGCTCTGAGCGCGAATATGAAGAGCTGGTCGCGCAGATGTTGCGTGACGGCTCGTTCATCGAGGTGAATGAGAAAGCCTATCCCAACTCGTATCTGCATCGTAGCAATCCTAATGATGTGGCCCGCACCGAGGGGCTGACCTATATCTGCACGACACGGCGCGAAGACGCCGGGCCAAATAACAACTGGATGGACCCCACTGAGGCAAAAGAGCGCGTCGGCAAGCTCTTTGACGGCAGCATGCAGGGCCGGACGATGTATGTCATCCCGTACCTGATGGGTGTCCCCGGCTCGCCGCATGCCAGGGTGGGCATCGAGGTGACCGACAGCCCGTACGTCGTCGCCAACATGCGCATTATGACCCGCATGGGCGCTGTGGCGATGGACGCGCTCCGCGAAAACGGCGGCGAGTTCGTGCCTGGCCTGCATTCCGTCGGCGACCTCGATCCCAAGCGCCGCTTCATCCTCCACTTCCCCGAAGAGCAATTGATCTGGAGCATCGGCTCCGGCTATGGCGGCAACGCGCTGCTCGGCAAGAAGTGCCTCTCGCTCCGGCTGGCTAGCTGGATGGGCTGGAAGGACGGCTGGCTGGCCGAACACATGCTCATCCTTGGCCTGCAAGACCCCGATGGCAATGTCACCTACATGGGTGGCGCGTTCCCAAGCGCCTGCGGCAAGACCAATCTGGCGATGCTTGTCTCGCCGCTTGCCGATCAGGGCTGGAAAGTCTGGACCGTCGGCGACGATATCGCGTGGATGCGCATCGGCGAGGATGGCCGCCTCTGGGCCGTCAACCCTGAGAACGGCTTCTTTGGCGTCGCGCCCGGCACCAACGTCGAGACCAACCCCAACGCGATGGCTTCACTCTCGCGCAACTCGATCTTCACCAATGTCGCGCGGACGCCGGACGGCCTGCCCTGGTGGGAAGGGATTGACCCGAAGCAGAAGACACCGCCCGCTGGCACAATTGACTGGCTCGGTAGAACGTTCGAGCCGGGCAAGGGGCATGCCGCCCATCCGAATTCGCGCTTCACCTCGCCCGCCAGCCAGTGCCCCTCGATCTCGCCGCACCGCGAAGATCCCCAGGGCGTGCCGATAGACGCCTTCATCTTCGGCGGCCGGCGCGCGCGGGTTGCCCCGCTGGTCTATCAGGCGTTCAACTGGCAGCATGGCGTCTTCGTCGGCGCGGGCATGGGGTCGGAGACGACAGCCGCCGCGACCGGCGCGGTGGGCGTCACCCGGCGCGACCCGATGGCGATGCTGCCCTTCTGCGGCTATAACATGGGCGACTACTTCGGCCACTGGCTCGATATGGGCCAGAAACTGACCAATCCCCCGGCGATCTTCCACGTCAACTGGTTCCGCAAAGACGCCGATGGCAAGTTCCTCTGGCCGGGATTCGGCCAGAACGTGCGCGTGCTGATGTGGATGCTGGGGCGCATTCGCGGGACCGCCGAGGCTCGCGAGACGGCGATTGGCTATACCCCGACCGCCGACGCGCTTGACCTGGATGGCGTCGATCTCACGCCGGAGCAGGTCGAGCAGATGCTCGCCATCGACAAGCACGACTGGGAGCACGAGTGGGCCAGCCAGGGCGAGTTCTTCCAGCAGTTCGGCGAACACCTGCCCGCCGCGATGACCGAGGAGCACAACGCGCTCAAGACGCGCATCAGCGCCATGCAAGGCTAGCCGGCAATTCTCATCCATGGCTCATTTGCGCCCTTCTCCAGTGTTGGGGAGGGGCGCATGTGTTATTGGTGTTGCTTTTCATCCGAAGAGCGCCGCACACGATGCACGTACACATGGCATACGCAAACTGCTGCTTTTTCTCGATAGCAATACCGGCGGATTCTGATTACACTTGGTTGTATCGCCTCATAGTATCCTTTCGCATAGACAAATATGCCGCTGCTACTCGGTTCGCCTTGTTGAAGGGCAGGCTGACCACAACAGCCACTACTTCCTGGCCTTGCGGTGCGGAAGCTGCTTGTTTCTGTCCTGATGAGGACGCCGAGCATCAGGACATCACCTGCGCAGTCCTGAAGGTGCTTCGCCCCACACGAGACGGCTCAGACTGGCAGTATGACTCTAACGCAAGCAAGTGGGCGCTGTCAAGGCGCTACGGCAACACCGGCAACAGTGGTCAATGGCCGAGGAACTGTCTACATTTGTCTACATTTGTCTACATTTCTCAGGAACGTATGCGATACTTCTGGGCGGGCCATGCGGCTACGAGCGAAAGGCGGAATACCATGGTTGTCTTGCAGATCGAGCACGCCGTCGCCAACTTCGGCGGATGGAAGCAGGCGTTCGATGCCGACCCAGTGGGGCGGCAGCGGATGGGCGTGCGCCGCTACCGGATCATGCGACCTGTCAGCGATCCGAACTTCGCGATTATCGAGCTGGAGTTCGACAGCGCACCAGAGGCGGAGGCGCTGCTTGCCGCCATGCGCGAGGTGTGGGGCCGAGTGCAGGGAACGCTGATCGAGTCACCCCAGGCGCGCATCACCGAGATCGTCGAGAGCATCGAGATGTAGCGACCACCGCTGTTTCCTCTCACCACCGGAGCATGTGATAGGCTACGCACAACAACGGCGGCGAGCATCCACATCCACCCTGGAAGAGAGTGAACATGTCGGTGACGAGTATCCTGCGCGGAGCCACGCTGATCGACGGCACGGGGCGGCCACCGGTCGAGAACGCGGTGGTAGCCTTCAGCGATGGCCGCATCCTCTATGCCGGAGCGGCTGATGGCTGGCAGGCGGAGACGCAGCAGCTGGCGGACTCTGGTGAGACGGTCGTCCTCGATCTCGCGGGGCAGTATCTACTGCCCGGGCTGATCGACCTGCACGTGCATCTGGCGATGGGTGGCGAGGCCGACAGCCGCCTGCAGGGCGAACCCGCCTGGACGACGCTGCTGATGCTGGCGCACGCGCGCAACAGTCTGGCGGCGGGCGTCACGACGGTCCGCGATGTCGGCGGGCGCTTCGGGCTGGAGTTCACGGTGCGTCGCGCCGTCGAGGCGGGTCTCTATGTTGGACCGCGTATGGTGCTTTCGGGCAAGCTGCTCTCGATTACCTCGGCGGGAACCGACTACTACGACGGCATGTACCGCGAGGCCGATGGCCCGGATGAGGTGCGCCGTGCAACTCGCGAGCAGATCAAGGCGGGCGCCGACTGGATCAAGGTGCTGGCGACCGGTGCGGTGCTGACGCCAGGCGAATCGCCAGGCGCGGTACAGTTCGGGCCAGACGAGCTGGCGATGGCGGTCACGGAGGCGGCAAAGGCCGGGCGGTCCGTCGCCGCGCACGCGCATGGCATCGAGGGCATCCGTAACGCCGTCGAGGCGGGCGTGCGCACCGTCGAGCACGGCACCTATCTGCACCGCGACCCGCACGTCATGGAGACGATGGCCGAGCGCGGCATCTATCTCGTGCCAACGCTCAAGGCGGGCTTCGACGTCATCAATAGCGATGCCAGCAGCATGCCCGCGTGGATCGTCGAGAAGATGAAAGAAGTGCAGGAGGATGCGCTGCTGAGCGTGCGGCGCGCGCTGGAGATGGGCGTACCCATCGCGATGGGGACCGATGCGGCGACGCCTTATAACTTCCACGGCGAGAACGCGATGGAGCTGGTCTGGATGGCCGAGGCGGGTCTCTCGCCGATGCAGTGCATCACTGCGGCGACGGCCAGCGCGGCTCGCGCCCTCGGCTGGGAAAGCTGGCTGGGGACGGTAGAGGTGGGCAAGGTGGCTGACCTCGTCGTCTGCGCCGCGAATCCGCTGGAAAACCTGCGCCATCTGGCCGACCGCAGCCAGATTACGATGGTCTTCAAGGATGGGCTGGTGGTGGCGCGACAGCTCGCGCATGATGAGGGCGCCATCCCCGACGAGATGCTGGCGGGCGGCTGGATCTGTTGCGGGCTGCCGGTGAACTGATGGCTAACGAATACTGCTCAGATAGACCCGCGAGTGCATGGTGTCCCGTTACGCCCGCTGACTTGCCTCGCGGAGCGCGTGAAGGATTGACTCCGCAGATGGGTATGGAGCGAATCGGCCATCAGGTTGAAGGTATAGACGACAGGCGAGAGAAGGCTGCGCTGCCGCATCTGGAGGAGCGACATCCTCATCGTTGATGCGAATTGTTGGTGAGCCGTAGAAGTTATACCGCTAGGCCGCATCGTCGGTTTCCACAGCGATCATATCAATCTCCGGAGCAAGTCCCTCCGCAAGGAGCGTTTCATGGAGAAGCGCGAGCGCGTGCGGTGAATTAGGGCAGGCCGCAAAATACAAAAACTGGATACGCAATCCGTTGGGGGCGTTACCACGGTCGTCCGAGGTGGACTCCCTCTTCGATTCCGCACTCATATGCTCGCTCCGCACCTCTACGCTTTGTACACTCTCATCTACTCGTACCTCGCTAATCCGATCCAGCGCCCCGGCAAACAATGTATGCGCCCGCTGGAGCGCCTCGTCCTGTGAAAGTACGACATCCTCGGTAGAGCCATGAGCCGCTGCCCACCCCTCAGCCTGCTCTCGCGTGACAAAAAAGTTGGTCATTGGGCAACATGATCCAGCAGCCACCCCGCCCTCGCACTCATGCTCCTCTGGCCGCGCGAAAACTACTGCCGTTGATGGCTCCCAGACAGCTACCCAGCCATCCAGGTCGCCAATCTTGTTCTCGCCAGTGGCGGAAACCTCAACAGTGGGTATCCGCCGCACCCGCACACACACAGTCTCGCCTGTCAGCGCATCAACTGACGTCACGAGCGCATCGCGGCGCAGCATAAGTGGAATACCCAGGGCGTCAAGCGCACACATGGCACAGATCTCGATGGGCGCATCTCCATTGGCATCGGCTAGCAGAGTGACGCGATGAGTGGTTGGGACGCCAGAGAATGGATAGGCTGCCCGAATTGCACCGCTCGTTGGGTCGCATTGCACGAGGTCCTGTCGCGCCATGTCTGCCAGTGTAGCCTCCAGTGGAATGGCATAATGCTCGGCAAGCGCGTGGAGGGTTGAATGGTCAGGTGGGCCGCCAGTCTCCAGAAACACGAACATAAGCGCGCGATAGAACTGATATTCCGCATGCCGCAGAGTGGCTGAGCGACTGACAGGTATCAGACCAGCTGCGTCATGGGCGCCGTGTTCGCCGTCCCCATCGCCCGTATCAGACGAATTCTCAGGAGATTCCTGGTGCGCCAGATTACCTGACATCGTCTCATCTCCTCTTGCGCAGTAGTTATCTGGATATCCAGATGCGATGGTCTAACAATGACAATCAGTGGCCTACAGGGTGCAAGAAAAGCCAGAGCCTAGCGAATCATGCCGCAACTTGCGACACCTGCCGCGTGATCGTGCAGGATCGCGCTTCCGAGCGCCAGCAACTCGCGCACGCGTGGGTCGGCGACTCGGTAGTAGACCTGCTTGCCCTCACGCCGTGTTTGGACGAGGCCGCACCAGCGTAGGCATCCTAGATGAGTGGAGACGCGGCTCTGGGGAACACCGAGCGCCATTACTAATTCGCCAACGCTGCACTCGCCCACAGGCGCATCGAGTAACAGGTGTAGCAAACGAATACGTGTAGGGTCGCCAAGCACGCGGAAGAAGCGCGCCGACAAATCGGCTACCTCGATCCCTACGGCAATATTGTTGTTGGACGTCTCGATCTCAGGATGTAGCTTGTTGGTTCCTGGAAGTTGTGGATCCTCGATCATGCTGATTTCTCTCACTCATATCAAGACATTCTGATATATCAAATCTATAGCATCTTTGTTGAAGAATCGCAAGCCCCGCCTCAGCGCAACCCTTGCGGAAAGCGCCGGCTCGCTTTTTGCTGCCGAATGCCCGCATGGTACAATATTTCTATTTGTGTACGGGCGGGAGGTAGCGCGATGGTATCTCAGAAAACGCCTCGCTCTAACGCCGAAGTCTCCGCGATTATGCGCAAAGTGCATTCGCGGGATACATCGCCCGAAATGGCCTTTCGGAAGGCGCTCTGGGCGCGCGGTGTTCGCTACAAAGTTTGCCCCGATGATATGCCAGGAAAGCCGGACATCGTCATTCCATCGCGGCGATTAGCAATCTTTATCGATGGCGACTTCTGGCATGGGGGTCAGTGGCAGCGCAGAGGCCTGGCGACGCTTGAGGACCAGTTCCGCGAGACGAAGACACGAAGCTACTGGCTGCGCAAGATTCGCCGCAACATCCAGCGCGACTGCCGGACGACAACTTCCATGCAACGTGACGGATGGACGGTAATGCGCATCTGGGAAAGCCAGATTAAGAACGACCTGGAAGCATGTGTGCGAATGACAATGCAAATTCTGGATGGCGAGTTGAAACCATCTCCGCTCTCCCTCATGCCTCAGATGACGTTTCTCGAATTCTTTGCTGGCATTGGCCTGATGCGAATGGGGTTGGAGCAGGGAGGGTGGTCAATACAATTCGCGAATGACATTGATGAGCAGAAGCATGACATGTATACCTCTCACTTCAAAGATGGCGAGGAACACTTTGTCCTCGGCGATATCCGCGCTATCCCGGTAGACCAGATTCCTACCGCAACGCTGGCAACAGCGTCTTTCCCATGCAACGACTTATCGCTGGCTGGTTCTCGTCACGGCCTGGTTGGGAAGCAGTCCTCGGCGTTCTGGGGATTCGTGAGCATCATTGAGGCGATGGGGCAGCGTCGGCCGCCGCTCGTTCTGCTCGAAAATGTTCCTGGATTTCTCACATCGCATGGTGGTCGTGACTTCCAGCAGGCGCTCCTGGCATTGAATCGCCTGGGATACACCGTGGACGCCTTCATTCTCGATGCCGCGCGTTTTGTTCCACAGAGCAGGCAGCGCCTCTTTGTGGTTGGTATACAGCATCCAGGCCAGGAAACATTGCGCGTCAAAGACCGTAAGCGGGACTATGCGTCACAGGGCTTCGAGAGTGATGTCAGACCGAAAGCGCTGGCCAGCTTCATTGCGACGCATCCTGAAATTGACTGGAATATCCGCGACCTGCCCGCGCAACCAGCGTTGAGTGCGGGCCTGCGCGACATCCTCGAAGACCTGCCGCACGATGCCCCAGAATGGTGGAGCGCAGAACGCGCGAAGTATCTGCTCAATCAGACGAGTCCGCGCCACCGGGCGGTGGCCGAAGAGATGATTGCGGGCGATGGCTGGTCGTATGGAACGGTTTTCCGGCGGATGCGTAGCGGCAAATCTATGGCGGAACTGCGCACCGACGGTATCGCGGGATGCCTGCGCACACCGCGCGGCGGAAGCGGGCGGCAGGTCATCTTCAAGGCTGGCCAGGGCGAATATCACGTGCGGCTGTTGACGCCACGAGAGGCGGCACGACTGATGGGAGCCGACGACTACACCATCTCGGTGTCGCTCAATCAGGCGCTCTTCGGGTTTGGCGACGCGGTCTGCGTCCCAGTGATCGAATGGATCGCCACGCATTATCTAAGCCCGGTGGTATCCGAGCTCACTCATGGATACCCGCTGAGCCACGCCTGATACTTACCCCTCCGGGCGGGCCAGCCAGAGACGCAGCAGCGCGCCGAGGAAGCCGAGCAGCAACGCCAGAGCAAAGCCGAGCGCGTAGAGGATCAGCAAGACGACGAAGACCAGATCGCCGAAGTCGCTGGATGGGCCGGAGGAGGAAAACTGGCCGAGCAGCAGCGGCACGAGCAGGTTGTGTAGCCCCATGCCGACCCACGCCAGCACACCGCAGCCCAGCGCCAGCCCCACCGTCCCACCAAGATGCGCGCCGCGAGTCCCCACCGCGAAGGCGGCAATCAGTGGGCAAAGGATGACCGCCAGCCCGATCATGAAGGTCGTGTCGAACTTCGGAAAGCCCTGGATGGCATTGAGTAATACATCGCCCAGTGGCAGGACCACCACTACCAGCGCCACCGCCAGACCTACCCGCAGCAGCGCTCCACCCCGCCGCGCTGTCTTCATCAGCGCCACGGCCAGCAGCGGCGGCACGGCAATCACCAGTGCGTTGAGCGCGACATCGAGCGCGATAGGATGGGTGAGGTTGAACCAGGGGCCAGCCAGCGCGCCAATCAGAAGCGCCAGCGCCAGCCGGGTGAACGTCGAACCGCGTGCCATGTGTCTCTCCTGCTGCCCGCTTTCTCCATCCATCGGTCTATCAGGCCGCGAGGAATATTAGGGGCAGGCGTCCAGCAGAGGACAATGGCGGCGAAAGCGTGTCAATCGGCAAGAATGCGTGCGACTGGATGCGCAACGGCTTGTCACCTCAGAATGCGGGCGATGGCTCAGTCGTGGCGGGGCTGGCGACTGCCGCTCAGTGCGACGTGGATGGCACGACGGTCGCTGCGTCGGCTCGACGGGACCCAAACCCCTTCGTCAGAATGCTCGTGCGATGAGCAGGCCAATCACGGCCCCACTGAGGAGCCAGACGATGATCACCGCGACCGTCGCAATCCGTGCGCCGATGCCACCCATCGCCTGGGCGTGGTGCAGCATTGCTTCCTGGGCGCGTCCAGAGCACTCCGCAATCACGATCTGCGGCGTGGCACGGCGAACGAACCACGCCGCAATGGCCAGAGCCAGAAAGTTATCCAAAAGCCCCAGGAGTGGGACCCAGTTTGGGATGAGTTGAATAGGGCTCACCTGGTAGCACACAGCGCCCCCAGCCACCAGCTTGGCATACCACGGCACGCGCGGATCTTTGACGGCGTAATAAATCACATACGTCTCCAGCCGCAGGGCGCGGATCCGTTGGGTCAAGTTGTCTGAGAAGGTCATGGCACACAACCTATTCCCTTGGAGGTGGATGTCACAGGCGCAACAGGCGAAAGCATTCGGGTGAAGTCCCGAACGGTGACGGAAGCGCTGTTGCTATGGGGTCGCCTACGACTCACCTCTCCCGGTAGCCGTTTCTTCTCCAGAGAGCGTACCATTGCGCCAGCGGGAGCGAGACGGGCCTTGGGTGAGGTCTTGGGGTGAGTATATCGAGTCGAGCGTCAGCCCCACCAGCGCGGGCCGGGGATAAAAGCAGGCCCTATATTCCGTGCTTGGGTGTGGCGATGGTTCAGTCGTGCGTTGTCTGGCGGCTGGCGTGCTGAGTGGCGGCTTTGGCGTAGGCGTCGGCCAGCAGCGGCTTGACGGCTTCGAATGTTGCCGGGCTGGGATTGAGCACGCACACAAACGATTGCGGCGCATACACCGGATGTGGCATCACCTGGTCCAGCGCGGCGAAGTCATAGACGGCCCCCGCCGGAGCGCCCTCGCCGGGGGCATAGCCAAAGAGTGCGCGAAAGGTGTCTCTGCTCACGCCGATATTGAGCCGAAAGACATCCGGACGATTCAACTGCGAGGTGTTGTCGAACTCGCCGTAGTCTTTGGTGACGATGGTGGAGAAGGGAAGTCGGCGCGACGGATCGGGGTTATGCTGCGGGTCGTAGTAGATGAAGGTATCGCCCGCGCCTGGGCCGTCGGTTGGCCTGAGCATCTCGATACCGGTGAACGTGTCCGTGATGTACTGGATGATAGCGTCCTGGTCCATGTGATTCACACCTCCCTGAACGTTACTGTGTGGCGGCGCCGTGGGCCACTCACTCGATGGCTCAGCCTGTGAGTATATCACGCGCGCTCTACAGGCAACGAGGCATGCGGGCGTTAAATGCGAGGTTAATAGAGCGCCAGCACGCGCAGGTTCTGGCGGTCGGCCAGCACGCGTCAGGCGCGTGACGCGCTCGTAGTATCGGCTATCTGAAGGCGTAGAGCAGGCTGGCCCGCGTATTCCACCAGCAACTCGGGTTCGCTGACATAGCGTGGATGGTCGCGCATGAAGCGCTGCGACTCGGCGGATGACCAGTAGACCAGATCGCTGGCGGCGAAGAGACCGCTATGCCCGTCGAGCCTCGCGCTTGGCATCCCCACCAGACCCAGAACCGATAGGGATGGCGCGCAGGCTATCTGGCAGAATAACACTGCCGGAAGGGTGTTATCTGCACCTTATCCACCAGTCGCAGCGGGCTGGCGCGCCGCAGAATGGGCAGCGATAGGCGCCTGCGTAGCAACGCCTGCGTGAACTGCTGAGCCGTGCCCTGCATCGTGCGCTTCCAGGCCGGGCGGAACGAACGTAGCCCATCGAGACGGATCAGGCCTTTGCTATGCACGGTACTGCTATCGATATCGCAGAGGCCGGAGCGCTGCTCGCACTCGGGACAGCGCATGTGCAGATTGACGCTGCCATCGGGCTGGACGATAAAGATGCCAGCGAGACGGCGCTGGCCACAGAGCGTACACCAGAGCCGCGTCTCATGCCATCCCTGTGCGCTCGCATCATCCAGCGCCAGCCCGAACGCCTCGGCCTCGCCACGTAGAGGGCCGTTGAAGAGCGCGCGCAATTGACGCCGTGCACGGTGCAGTCGAGCTTCCAGCGCGCTGAGCGAAAGCCCCAGGCGATCCGTCGCCTCACGCTGTGGTAGCTCGTGCAGGTAGCATAACTCCACCACTTCGCGCGCGTTGCCCGGCAGCAGACCGAGCGCATGATCCAGCAAGAGCGCCATATCTTGGCGGTTAAGCTCCTCGATGGGATCAGCTCGCATCGCTATCGGGAATGTCGTTGAGCATCGCAGACGCGCGTCGTCGCCATCATCGACCGGACGCTGGAGATCGCGAGGTGCGCGTGCCGCTGGTCGAGCATGCCTGCGCGCATAACGGCGGCAGATGTTGCGGCAAATCTCATCGAGCCAGCGGTCGAATCCCGTCGGATCGTAGAGGCGATCCAGGCAGCGCCAGGCTTCCAGCAGCGTCTCCTGTACCACATCCTCCGCCGCGTCAGCGGGCACGCCCCGCAGGCGCGCTAGCCGCAGCAGACGCGGACGCGCCGCCACATCACCGCTTCAAGCGCCAGCGGCATAGTGCGTCGGTTCTCGTTCGATCAGCTCGTCCAGCACCATAGTGGATATCATCGCTTCCTGAATCTCAGCCTTCTCCATTCTTTTCATATCACAGAAACATCTGCTTGCCTTGCGCGATTTTTGGTGGGGCCAGTGAGCCTTTTAGCGATACACAACCAGGGAAAATTGGCGCAAGGGCTCGCGCAACCAGCGATAGGCAACCACGCGCCGCCAATGGCCGGATGTCAGGCCAGAATGGCGCCGGATAGGCGAAGCGCGTGAAATCGAACAGGAAGGGAAGAAACGATGCAAGATGACGATGGCGGAATGCCCAATCTGCCAAAACAACAGGGCGAGGTCGTCGGCGGGCCGATATATCAGGATGAGCTTGGTCTACGCGCACCACATCTACAACGGCGAGGGGCCGACGTTCCTCGGCTACGTGCGCGTGGAGACCAGACGTCATGCGCCTAGCTTCGCCGAACTAACCCCGGAGGAGGCGCAGGCGGTCGGGCTGCTGATCGCGCGCCTCAGCAAAGCCTCAAGGCGTGCACAGGTGCGGACCACGTCTATGCCTTCTTCTACGGGGACTACGTGCCCCACCTGCACGTCCACGTATTCGCCCGCTATCCCGGCACGCCAGAAGAATACTGGCGCGAGCGGGTCGGACGAGTGGTCGCGGTCCCCAAAGGCGGCGCGGAAGAGGTCGCGGCGCTTGCCCAGCGGCTGCGCGATATCTGGCGGAGAACGTGGCGCGTCAATTAGGAAGGGATCGCTCATGCAGGGCTGCCTGTTCTGCGACATCCAGCGAGGCCACCGCCAGTGGTGGGCGGCCCTGTCTATGAAGATGATCTCGTCTACGCCTACCATTGGGACGAGGAGGGAACCAGCTATCTCGGACACCTGGTGCTGATTACCAGGCGGCACGCGCCAGACTTCGCCGATCTCACTCCCGCCGAGGCAAGGCGGTCGGGCTGCTCATCTCCCGGCTCAGCAGCGCCCTCAAAATCTGCACTGGCGCCGAAAAGGTCTACGCGTTCTTCTATGGCGAGGTGACACCGCACCTGCACGTCCTTCTCACGGCCCGCTATCGCGATGCACCACCGGAGTACCTGCGCTGGCACGTCGAGGACTGGCCAGACGCGCCACGCGGCGACGCCGAGGCGATCGCGGCGCTGTGTGAGAGGCTGCGCGACGCGCTGGCGGATGGCCGCGACCAGCCAGCAAAAGACTAACATCGCCTGCTGTGCTATACTCGTTTTGCGCGCCCCTCCCGCACCGGAGCAAGCACGCGGGATGACGCGCGGCACGGGTGATGCCGGTTGAACCGGCCTTTGGAAAAGTAAGGCTGCCATGAGTCTTACTGTCGAGCACATCAACAAATGGTTTGGGTCGTTTCAGGCGATCAAAGACCTCTCGATGGACGTGAGAGAAGGCGTCATCTTCGGCTTCGTTGGCCCCAACGGCGCGGGCAAGACCACCACCATGCGCATGATCCTGGATCTGCTGCGTCCCGACTCTGGCCAGATTAGCCTGGGATGGCGCGCCCGTGAGCACAATCCCTCGCCGTGACTTCGGCTATCTGCCCGAAGAGCGTGGACTCTATCCCAGGATGGAGGTGCAGGAGCAGTTGCTTTTCCTGGCGCGCCTGAGCGGGATGTCGGTAGAGGATGCACGGAGTGCGCTGGATGAGTGGCTGGAGCGTTTCCAGATTACCGCCTATCGCCACAAAAAGGTTGAGGAACTCTCCAAAGGGAATCAGCAGAAAGTGCAGTTTCTCGCGGCCATTTTGCACAACCCGGCGCTCTTGATTATGGATGAACCCTTTAGCGGGCTGGACCCGCTGAACGCGGCGGCGCTGAAAGAGGCGTTTCTTGAGATGCGCCAGCGCGGCAAGACGATTATCTTCTCCACGCACCAGTTGGAACAGGTCGAGGAGATGTGCGAGGACATGCTGCTCATCAACAAAGGGCAGGCGATGGTGCAGGGCAACGTGCAGGCGATTAAGCGCCAGCATGGGCGTAATGTCGCGCGCCTCACGCTCGACAACGATCCGGAAGCGCCCTGGCTCGATACGCTGGACGGCGTCCACGTGACCAAACGCCGCCAGGACTACATCGAAATGCAGTTCCAGGCCAACCTCAATCCCAATGTGATCGTCGAAGCGGCATTGCAGCATGGCGGAAGCTATCAGCCGTTTCGAGGTGGTTGAGCCGTCGCTGACGGATATCTTTATCGAGATGGTGGGCGCTACCGCGCTCCCTGACGCGCCCTCACCCGCCTGGCATGATGTGTAACAATCGGCTCTCGATCAAATGCGGTAGAATCGAGGCATGAAGCGATGGCAAAACGCGTCGTGGAAACGCCGGAACAGCAGCCGCCAGAACAGGGACGCCAGACGGTAGTGGTCCGCTCGGGCGGCGCCGCTGCCCAGGATAACGTGCGCAATGCTCGCTTGATTATCAGGCGCGAGTACAGGAGCCGCGTGACCCAGCGCAGCTTTATCATCAGCACCATTGTCCTGCTGGCGCTGATCATCATTGCCGCGTTTGTCCCAACCATCATCCAGCTGATCGCCAGAGCCACCAGCGGACAGGCGCAGTCGCAGACCCATATCGTCGTGGTCAATCAGGCGGGCGCGGTCGCAGGGCTGGATGAGGCGGCGCTGACCGCGCTCATCAATAGCTCACTGAATGGGACGCAGACCGGCAGCAGCGCTCCCTATATCGATTAGCAGCCAGCCGGAGGCTTCGGCGGCTGACGCGCAACAGCGGGTCAAGGATGGGACACTGGATATCCTGCTGGTCATCTCCCGCTCGTCGGACCAGCAGTTGCAACTGACCTACGTCACCAAAACAAGCGAGGCCAACGACGGCAACCTCTCTGCGATCCAGACGCTGGCTACTCAGACTCACCTTTCTCGATACCGCGCATCAGCTGGGCCTGACGCCTGCCCAGGTACGCAGTCTCTCGGCTCCTCCCGACCTGACCATCACACGCAATTCGAGCGAGAGCGGCTCGCCCAACGAATCAGATTGTCGTTGGCTATATACTGGCCTTTGCCGGGCGCGTACCTGCTGTTCTATGCCGTCATCACGTATGCGACGGCGGTGGCGAATGGCGTGGTGGAGGAGAAAAGCAGCCGCGTGATGGAGCTGCTGCTGAACGCGGCGACGCCCTGGCAGCTACTCGTCGGCAAGATCGTCGGCATTGGCGCGGCGGGCCTCACGCAGATGGTCTGCCTGGTAGTGGTTGGAATCGGCGCGCTCTTGCTGCAAATACCCTTACAGGCGGCGCTGTTTGGCGTCGATGTCGGAGGGCTCACTCAGTATCTCTCTGGCGTCTCGATTCCATTCCTGCTGCTGTTCCTGGTCTACTTTCTGCTGGCCTACTTCCTCTATGCGAGCCTGTTCGCCGGACTTGGCGCGCTGGTGAGGCGACAGGATGAGGTGCAGAGCGTCATCCAGATCCCCTTGTTCTTGATGATAGTGAGCCTGGCGCTGTTCTACGTGGCGGTATTCGCGCCCGATCAGACACTGACGCAGGTACTGTCTTTCTTCCCCTTCTTCACTCCGGTTTTGATGCTGGCGCGCCTTGGGTTGGGTACGGTCGCCTGGTGGGAGGTCGTTGTGACGATCCTGCTGATGGTGGCCGCTATCGCCGCCTGCGCCTGGATTGCCGCGCGCCTGTATCGCTATGGCGTCTTGATGTACGGGCAAAAGCCCAGTCTGCGCCAACTGGCGCGCATCATACGGTCGAAATAGCAAAGCGGGGAAGCGCGCCCATCTGCGCTCCCCCGCCGATCTCAGACACTATGACACACCGGACGCACTACGAATGACAGCGCTACGACGCCCGCAACGCCTGCAGCGTCTCTTCGATCTCACCCCAGGAGTTCTGTCTGCCCGCCGTCCGGTGGGCGCGAACGCCGCCACCGGAGCGCTTTCGTAGCCCGCCAGCCAGTCGGCCAGCGCCTCTTCCAGCACATCCTCCGGGCGCCGACCCGTCAGCCATGCGGCGCGTGTCGTCTCGCGCATCAGCGCGGATGGCAATTGCACCGCCATCGAACTCCCCAGACTCGCATTCATCCCGTTCACCCGTTCATGTGCGCCACCGGAATCGCTGGGGCCAGCAACGCCTCCAATCCGGCCATCGCGCTACCCATCCCACGTGTCACGCCAGCCTGCGCCATGCGTGCCGCCTGCACCGCCCGCGCCACCTGTGGCCGCGCGGATGAGTGCAGGGCGGGATGCGCGCCGCGCCATCCCTTGACCCGAATGCCCAGCGCATCGCCATACCTCCGCTCTGCCATGCCCGCCTGTCCTCCGCCAACGTCGCCCGTTGCTCAACCTGACCCTTCCACATGCCTGTGTGAGAGACCGTCAGGGCCGAGGCCGTCGCCAGCAACCTCGGCTATTTAGAACCTATGTTCTATAGTTCTAGAACGGGCATGTGCTCTTTGGGGTAACAGCGGGACGAAGGTACCAGCCAGAGGAGAGATGGGGGCGGACAGACACCGTCAGGCGCGGTCAGCGGGCCATCCGCTCGCCGCACGCCTGCACGAATGCGCGGAAAAGCGCGCGGCTCGGCTCGTCGGGCTGCTCAGGGTCGCCTTCGAGTTCTTCGGGGTGGAACTGCACCGCGAGGGCAAAGGGATGGCCGTCCACCTCCATCGCCTCGGCCACGCCATCGGGTGACCAGCCGACGATCTCGACACGCTCGCCGGGACGCGCCACCGCCTGGTGGTGCAGACTATTGACGGCGTACGGCGCGGTCCCCAGAATCTCGCTCAGCTGCGAGTGCTGCTGGAGTCGAATCCCGTGGGCGCGATAGGTGCGCCCAATAGCCGCGTGGTCGTGGCGTGCGGCCTCGGGCTGCTGCGTCTCCAGATCCTGATAGAGCGTGCCGCCACAGGCCACATTCAGCAGTTGCATCCCACGGCAGATGCCCAGAATCGGCACGGCGGCATCCAGCGCCCAGGCCGCCAGCGCCAGTTCCAGTCTCATCGCGTTCGGCGTCTGGCGTCCTGGCAGGCGGCTATGGGCTCTTCACCATAGCGTTCGGGGTCAACATCACAGCCGCCGCTGAGCAGCAGCCCATCGAGCCGCGAACAGATCGCCTCGAGGGCATCGGCGTCGTGGCCCGGGGGGATGAGGAGCGCGAACACCGCCCGCGCGCTGTACGGCGCGGACATAGGATCTGATTGTTACCATAGACGACGACATTGGAACCCGGTCGGGTCAGGCTATAACAGGGGATGCCAATGACCGGGCGCATACGTAACTCTCCCCGGAAATGGAAACGCCGGGTCTTGCGCTGCCAGACAACCTATCCAGCATCAATCCATCAACTATCCATACGAACGAGCGATACGATCACTGGTCGCTGGGATCGGCAAAAGGCGACGAGGAGGAAATAGGTCCGCCAGTGGTTCGCCGTGAAAGGGTTTGGGTTCGCGCGATGAGAGCAGAATCAGCAGACAAATACAGGCCAGCCAGCCAATCAACATCACCAGAACGATCGATCCTGTCATAGATAACGCCTTCTCATATGACGACAAATCACGACAATGCCGTCATGCAGTCTGCCAGAGCATACTGCCGAGGTCAAATACATTTCCGCCAGATGGGCTATTCTCTCGCCGTTGATAGCCTGCTCCACCTGGTTAGTCGGCGTCGTGCGACGCGCCGGGAGCCTCGCGCGGGCTGCGCTTTGTCTGAGGCTCTCCATCAGCCGCCTTGCCATTGCGCGCGCTGGCTGCTCTGCCGGTGGGCGCGCTCGATGCTGACCCGGAGCCTGATCCGCGAGGAGCTGGTTTCTTCGCGGTTGACGTGCCGGGCTTCGCCGACGCCGCTTCTGGCTCGTCGGTCGAGTGGCTCGCGATGCTGTCTTTGCGCCTTTTGTCTTCGCCGCGCTGGCTGATTCCTTCGCGGACGGCTTCACCCCGCGCTGGTTGTCGCGGGACCATTACGGGTCGCGGGCGCGCTCGCGGATGGGCGGGCGGGTGCGCTCGTGGCTGAGTTGTCGTCTCGCCTGCGCTCCTCTGGCAGCATCTGAGCGACGCGCTGGTCTCGGACGTCTCGGGCTGGAACAAGAGTGTCGGCGGCATCGTTCGCCTCTGTTGGTTCCGCGGGCTGCGCTATCTCCGCCCCATCAGCGTCCGCAGTGGCTTCAGTGCGCTCCGCCGCCTCTGATGTTGTGGCGGCGGAGAGCACTTCCGGCTCCCGCTCGATGGCTTCATCGACATTCATCGGCGGCGGTTGCCATCCCTCCGCATCCAACGCCGGGTGCTTTTCCTCGACCTGCGGCTGCTGGCGCGCTGTGGAGTCGCCAGCCAGTCCAACAGCGCCTCGGTGAACATCGCTGGCTGATCCTCGAACGCCGACTCCCCGGCGCTCGTCAGCACATCCAGGTCGGCGTGTGGATTGAGGACGGCCAGGTCTTCCATCATCTCGACGGGACGCGCCGGATCTTCATCGCCGCTAGACCAGCAACACTGGCGGCTGGAGCAGCGGGAAGATGTTCTGGATCGGCAGGTCAAGCTCGCCCGTCATCAACGCGAGCAGCGCGTGCTGGCCGCCGAACTGATGGGCGCTGGCGTAGAGATGCTCGACCGACTCTTCCCTGGCAACGTCATCGCCAGTGAGCGCGCTACGCCTGTGGGCCAGCCGCCGCAGAAGCGGTTTCGTGCTGAGAAACGCATAGGGCACCAGCCCCAGCGACGTGCGCTGCGCTGCGCGGGCGAGCAACTGCGTTGGTTGTCGGATCGAGATCGATGCCCGCCTCGACGTTCGGCGAGACCAGCACCAGCCGACTGAAGAGTTCAGGGACATCGGCGGCGGCGCGGGCGGCGATATTGGCGGCCAGGCCGTGGGCCACCACGACCGCGGGACGTTCACGACATCGCGCAGGAAGCCGAGCAGCATGTTGGCGTAAAACTCGCCGGTATAGGCCAGCGACGGATGCTCAGACATACCGAAGCCCAGCCAGTCGGGCGCATAGACTCGCCATGTCGGGGTGAGACGGGGAAAGAGATGGCGATACTCGTAGTTGGATGCGCCGAGGTAGAAATCGTGCAGCAACACAATGGGGTCGGCGGATTCGTCTCCGGCGACATTGTAGTAGATATCGCCGCCGTGTTTGCGGTCGATGCGCCCTCGCCCGGAAGCGCGCTCTGTAGCGGCTGTGGGGTCTCCAGAATATGCCGCGCGGTCACGATCAGCGCGCCACCAGCGGCGCCAAGGCCTACCAACATGATGCCACGCCGCAGCCAGCGAATCGGTCGCATACACACCCTCCCCACACCTTCCCCAGACGCCATCGTGCCAGGGTCACATCCTGCTCTGGATGGAATCGGCGGTGTCTCAGAGATCAGGCCATGTATCGGCCGCGCGGGCGCAGAACCCAGGCGCGGGACCGTGCATCATGTTCGCGTATCGAGTATTCAGACGAACAACACGTCTATTCTCAGCCAATAGCATGCCACATTCTCGCGGAGGTGTGGTGAGGCGCGGCGCTTCGGCATTGCACTGCCGTCATTCGCTGACGACACGCTCGCGCCCAGTTCCTCGGCCGGAGGGACCACATCAGCGGCGTCAGGCGATATTTCTTGAACGCGCCCGGCGCGAACATACGCGCGACCTGGGCAACAGGAGCGCAGCCGCGCCCGCCAGAAAGATGCCGCCGACCATGAGGAAGGGGAGACCGCGATACAGTCCGTAGATGAACCCGGAGACGGTCGCGACGACGAATGCGCTGCCCAGTCCCCGCCGCGCTATAGGTGGCCTGGATGCGTCCGCGTAGGCTGGGCGGGGTCGCGTCGGCGAGCAGCCCATCGGCGGCGGTGCGGGCAAAGGCGGCGGCGACGCCCTCCGGCACGGAGAGGATCACCAGCCAGATGGGATTGATGGGCAGGCCATAGATGACAAACAGCACGCCACAGACGGAGAGCCCAAACAGCACATACCAGTAGCGTCCGTGGCGGTCGGCCATCCGTCCCGCGATGGGCGCGAGCAGAATGATGGGGATGGCAAAGGTCGTGAACGAGAGGCCAATCACCAGCGGCGACGCGCCAAGATCGGCCATGTAGATCGTCCAGACGGCGGCGCCCACGCCCTGGGTCGTCGCAAGGATGATTTGCAGGCTATAGGCGAGCAGCAACGGGCGTGTGAAGAGCTGCGCCGTCGCCGCGCGCGGCGCTGCCTCACTGGAAAGACCGTCGCGCGGCGCGGCAGGAAGAACCACGCCAGCACAGCGCCCGCCGCCAGGGGACGCTGGCCACCAGAAAGGCCTGATGGTAGCCGACGGCGCTCGCCAGCAGCAGTCCAACGTCGGGCCGAGCAGAATGCCCACCGTCTGGGCCGCGCTCATCAGGCCGAGCGTCTCCGCCTGGCGCGTCGGCGGCGCGAGGGTATTGGCGAGGGCGCGCGCGGGCGGCAGAATGCCGACTATCGGCGATACCTTCGAGGCCGCGCAGGGCGATCAGCAACACCGGGTCTTCGATGAAGATATAGGCCAGCACCAGCAGCGTATGGATCACCAGCCCGGCAAAGAGCACGTAGCCATGCCCCAGGCGATCCGAGAGCCTGCCGATGGGTGGCGCTGGAGAGGAAGCCGGTGAGCAGCGCCGAGGACGCCATCAGGCCGATCTCGCCGCTCGTCGCGCCGACCTCGCGCCCATAGAGCGCGCGCAGCGGCACGATGAAGCCGACCCCCAGAAAGGAGGTGCCGACGACGAAGACCAGCAGCAGAATCGCTGGCGTATAGACACCGCCGCTGGCGGACCGCTGGCGGAGAGCGCGAAGCATGAAAATGACCACTTTCTGGATGACAACAGGACAAAGTGTATCACAGACATGATACGCGGGGAGATAACGGTAACACCAGGCAGAAAAGTGATAGAGGAGATAGTGCCAGCAATCAGCCAGTGCGTCCCTGCGCCCAGACGCCGCATGTCCGCCAGACACGCAGCATCCAGATGCCGAGGGCCAGCTCGACCACACTGATCGCCATACGCAGCAGGACATACCACGTCGGCTGCTGGACGGGAATGATACCTGCCAATTGCAGAATGCCCGCCGGTATTTCGAGGATCGAGGCGAGAAAGGCGAGCAGTAACAGCCAGAAGAGCCAGCGCCAGCCTCGCGAAACGCCATATCCCAGCGTCGCCACAAACAGAATGATCGCCACGAAAAAGAGGTTGATTGCCAGTGGGCGCGCATCGCTCGACGCGGCCGTGAGCAGCAACGTCTGCACATAGATGGCTGGCGCAACGAGATAGATGACGATGAACGTGATGACCGCCAGCGAGAAGAAAGCGATGATTGCGCCCTGGAGCATACGCCGTGTTCGCGGGCAGCCATCGCGACTGACCGTCGTTATCTGACCAATAGACATACCTGTCCCCTTGCTTAGCGCTCCACCTTGCGTTTCATCATACCGCCATGCAGCATGCGCCAACCGCACCCTGGTAACCCAATGACTTGACGCCAGCAAACTTTAGTGTTAATGTCACTAACATGAAAAAGACTCGTGCTGAAACAATCGGCAAACGCCCCTACCGCATGGCCACGCGCGCAACGGCGGCGGAGGCGACAGGCCAGCGCATCCTTCAAGCAGTCCTGGATCTGTACATGACGCATTGGCTGGAGGATCTGACGCTGGAGGACGTGGCGGGGCGGGCGGGTGTCACCGTCCAGACCGTTCTGCGCCGATATGGATCGAAGGCGGGACTGATCCAGGCAGCGGGCGAATCACTCTATCAGCAGGTCAGCAGCCAGCGCAACCAGGCGCCCACTGGAGATATCGCGGGCGCTGTGGCGAACCTTATGGATCACTATGAGGCCGTCGGCGACTTGACTATTCGCACACTTGCCCAGGAGCAGCGACATGCGGCGCTCCAGGCGTTCGCCGAGCGGGGCCGCGTGTTGCACCGTGCCTGGGTCGAGACGGCGTTTAGCCCACTGCTCGACGGCCTTCCCGCAGATGAACTCGGTGATATCCTCGCCAAACTGGTCGTCGTCACAGACCTCTATGCCTGGAAGTTATTGCGGCGGGATATGGGATACGAGCGTGAGCAGACCGAGCGCTATGTAGTGGAGATGGTATCTGCCTTGATCGAGCGGAAGCCCTAGGAGCAAGACCATGGAGCATGCGATTCGCCAGCCAGTTCACTACCTCTTTGTCCTGTGGGATGGAGGCGGCAATGTCCCACCACAGCTCGCGTTGGCGCGACACCTGACTGAGCGCGGCCACCACATCAGAATACTCGCGCCAAGCACCCTGCGGCCGCGCATCGAAGCTGCGGGCTGCCAGTTTGTTCCGTTGCATGAAACGCCGGAACACGATAGTAGCTCCCGTTCCGAAGACCTGCTACGGGACTGGGAGGCGCCCACATCGCTGGCCGCGGCTGGTTTAGTGCGTGATCGCCTGATCTTCGGCACGGCGCATGGTTACGCCAGCGATGTCACGGCTGCTATCGCCGACAAGCGCCCAGATGTGGTGGTAACAGACTACCTGCTCCTGGGCGGCTACATCGCGGCAGAGCGCGCTGGCATCCCACTGGCCGCGCTGATCCACACCGTCTATCCGCTTCCCGCCCCAGGAATGCCACCATATGGCATGGGTTTTCAGCCCGCGAAAGGCGCGCCTGGGTGGGTGCGCGATGCGCTGTTCGCACCAGTATTTCGACGCTTCTACAATGCCCGTCTGAAGAATCTGAATGCTGTGCGGGCGGCGATGGGCTTGCAGCCGCTTACCTCCGTCTTCGAGCAATTCGCACGCGCCAACCGGCTGCTGGTCTTGACCAGCCAGGCATTCGACTTCCCTGCGGACTCCCTGGCCGCCAACGTACGCTATGTTGGCCCACAGATCGACGATCCCGCCTGGCTTACGCCGTGGGAGCCTACGCCTTCGGGAGATAATGGCCTGCCGCTCGTGCTGGTCAGCCTCAGCACCACCTATCAGCAACAGGCGGACGTGGTACGGCGGGTCGTGGAGGCTTTGGCCGACTTACCCGTTCGGGCGTTGGTGACACTTGGCCCCGCACTCGTTGGCAAACAGTTCACATTGCCACCCAATGTGCGCGCCGAACCATACGCTCCTCATATCCTGGTCTGCCCCCATGCCGACCTTGTCATCACCCACGGCGGCCATGGCACAGTCATCACCGCCTTGAAGGCTGGTGTGCCACTCGTCTGTCTGCCAATGGGTAGAGATCAGGGAGACAACGCTGCCCACGTAGTCTGGCGCGGCGCTGGTGTACGCTGTTCGAGCAAGGCGGACGTGAAGACGATACGTCGGACGATTCAGCAGGTACTGGGGCAGCCACGTTTCCGCGAGGGCGCGCGCCGAATTGCCAATGGCATCGCACGTGACGGTGGGCCATCTCAAGCTATCGCTGAACTGGAGGATCTGGCGTCTCCGCTGGCGCTGGTTTCCGAGTGAACGTCGCGGTTATGCGGAGGATGAGGCGCGCGCCTCTATCTTTGCCTTGAGGCGGCGCGTCGCCTCCTCCGACTCCGCCTGGATACGGCGGCGCAGGATGAGCGTATCGAGCACCGCGAAGAACGCGTTGATCGTGGGGTAGACAAACTCGCGCTCGAAGAAGACGCCATCAGGCCGCTGGCTGAGCGTGTAGGTGATCGTGCCACCGCCTTGCGAGTTCTCGATAGCGCCGACAATTACCCAGCGATTCGGCGCGGCGCGCTCGGTGACCCGCCAGACGACGCTGCCCCGGCGACCCGCGACGAGAAACCGCTCGGTGACCTCTTCGCCCACCGCCAGCGAATGATCCGCGCCGTCACTGACGCCGAGCGACGAGGGATGCCACTCTGGCCAGTGGACGGGCGTGGTGACGTAGTCGTAGAGGTCTTCGATGGGGCAGGCTATCGTCGCCGTCGTATAGATGCGAGTCATGTCAACGCCTCCTGACAACGAGGCTAGCGGTTAAAACCGCGCCTGAATGGCCTCACTGCCGTTCGGCCACGAAGTCCGCCTGCGCGGACTACAGAGTAAATTGCTGGGCACGCCTCAAATTGATATGTAGTCACTACGAAATCATGGCCCATGTCAATCACTACACGGATTATCACTGCTCAGATCAAATACACTCTCACGCTGACGAAATGTCGGCGGAATGGTCAGGAGAGTGTGGCGTTTCCTGGCATAACTTGTGCATATAGCCCTGTCGATGTCCCCATCTTACGGCAGGTTGTCTTTGAGCGCCTGTGCGGCCCCGCGCAGAGGAAGATACTCCCATGAATGCCCAAGTGACCAGCATAAACACGACTAACGACGCCGCTGCTCCCACAATGGATTCGCCCCTCCCGTATCATGCCATCATGGAGTCGGCGCAGGGTGAGTCTATGGCCGAACGCAGACAACATGGCAAGGCGCTCCGCAAGGCCGTGCCACGCTCGGCCCACGCGCAGTGGGAACCGCCAGCCGACCGGCCAGACCCGATCAGCGTGCTCCAGGCCTGCGAACCGTTACGCCAGCAAGACCTGTTGCCCATCCGCTATGGGCGCATGATGGTGTCGCCGTTTGCGTTCCTGCGCGGCTCGGCGGCGGTGATGGCCTCCGATCTGGCTTCCACGCCGACCACCGACCTGCTCGTGCAGGCCTGTGGTGACGCGCACCTCGCCAATTTTGGGATATTTGCCACGCCGGAGCGCCAGCTTGTCTTCGATCTCAATGACTTTGATGAGACGCTGCGGGGCCACTGGGAATGGGACATCAAGCGGCTGGCGGCCAGTCTCGTGGTGGCTGGACGCACCAATGGGCTGAGCCGCGCTTTCTGCGACGAGAGCGTGCTGAAGGCCGTTGCCACCTATCGCGGGCGGCTGGCGCAGTTCGCGACGATGGACTATCTCACACTCTGGTATACCCAGGTGAATACCCAGGACGTGCTCGACATGGTTTCCGGCTTTGCCCACAAGGTAGCGCAGAAGCACGTGCGGAAGGCGCAACAGCGCGATCATCTGCATGCCTTCGCGCGATTGACCACGATGGAAGGCGGCCACGCCCGGCTTGCCAATGATCCACCCTTGCTCATGCACGTCAGCGACACCATCATGGGCGATCACATCGAAGAGCTGCTCAGCGGCTATATAGCCTCCCTGCGCGAAGATCGGCGTGAACTGCTGCGCCGCTACACGCTAGTGGATTTCGCCCGCAAGGTGGTCGGAGTGGGCAGCGTTGGCACGCGCTGCTATGTCATGCTGCTCACCGGCAAAGACCAGGGTGATCCGCTCTTCCTCCAGATGAAGGAGGCGAACCCCTCGGTTATCGAGACCTACGGCGAGGGGCGCAAGACCATCCATGCCAACCACGGCCAGCGGGTGGTGCGCGGGCAACAGATGACTCAGGCAGCCAGCGATATCTTTCTGGGATGGGGGCGCATGGGAGTAGAACACTACTATGTGCGTCAGCTCCGAGACATGAAGGGTTCCGTCGATTCCTCCACGTTGACGCCGTCCGGGTTCGTGACCTATGCCACGCTGTGCGCCTGGGCGCTGGCGCGAGCCCACGCGCGCTCCGGCGATGTCATCGCCCTGAACAGCTATCTCGGCAAGCGCGATGTACTTGATCGCGCGCTCGTCGCCTTCGCCAACGCCTATGCCGACCAGACCGAGCGCGACCACGCGGCGCTGGTGGCCGCGGTGAAGTCTGGCCGAGTGGAGGCGAAGACGCTCTAACGCGCCGCTAGGTCCTTCCGGCGGGAACTGGCTCCCGCTCGGCGGGGATGGCGCGCTGCTCCGGCTGGCGTATCGGCGTGATGATACGCGCGCCGTGCTCGTAGGTGAAATACTCCCATGCCCACTGCAGCATCACCAGTAGCCGGTTGCGGAAGCCGATGAGATAGAGGATGTGGACGCCAAGCCAGAGCACCCAGGCGATGAAGCCGCTGACCCGCGCGAAGCCGAAGTCTGCGATGGCGAATGAGCGGCCAATCGTCGCCAGATTGCCCTTGTTGAAGTACTTGAATGGGCGCGGATGCTCTCGTCCCTCCGCACGCGCGCGAATCGTCCGGCCAATGTAGCGGCCCTGCTGCATCGCGACCGGCGCGACGCCCGGTAGCGGCTTGCCGTCGGCATCCGTCGCGCTGGCGGTGTCGCCCAGCACGAAGATCTCGGGATGGCCGGGAACGCTCAGGTCGCCATGCACGATGACACGGCCCGCCCGGTCAGTCTCCGCGCCGATCCACGCGCCCGCTGGCGACGCCTTCACGCCCGCCGCCCAGATAACCGTATGCGACGCGATCCGCTCGCCCGCGACGATCACCCCGTCGGCGTCTACCTCCTCGACTCGCCCGCCGGCGCGCACCTCCACGCCCAGCTTCTCCAGCTTCCGGGTGGCCTTCTCGCTCAGCGAGTCTGGGAAGGTATTGAGCAATCGTGGCAGCGCCTCGATCAGCACGATGCGCGCGGAGGTGACGTCGATATGGCGGAAGTCGCCGCGCAGGGTACGATGCGCCAGCTCGGCGATGGCCCCCGCCAGCTCCACGCCGGTTGGCCCGCCGCCGACGATCACGAACGTCAGCAGCGAACGCACCCGCTCGGGATCGCTGGCCGCCGTCAGCTCGGCCTCCTCGAAGGCCAGCAGCACTTTGCGCCGGAGCGCGGTCGCATCGGGGATCGTCTTGAGGCTCGGCGCGTAGGCGGCCCAGTCGTCGCGGCCAAAGTAGCTTTCACCCGCGCCGGTCGCCAGCACCAGGTAATCATAGGGCACGCTGCGTTCCGCGCCGGTGATCTCGTCGCGCACCCGTACCTCGCGCACTGCGAGATCCACAGCGGTCGCCTCGGCCAGCAGCACCTCGGTATTGCGCTGGCGCCGCAGGACGGTACGAATCGGCGCGGTGATATCTGCGGGCGAAAGATAGGCCGTCGCCACCTGATAGAGCAGCGGCTGGAAGACGTAGTGGTTGTTCCGGTCGATGACGGTCACGTGAACCGGCGCGCGCCCAAGCTTTAGCGCCGCCTCCAGGCCGCCGAATCCCGCGCCAACGATCACCACACGTGGTGGCTCGCCGGTGGACTGCTGTGGTTGATATGTTGTGGAAGAGATGTTGTCTATCTCATTCATGGTCTCCCTCGCTTTCCTCTTCCATATCAGATTATAGGCCCGTTTGTCATGCATTGGCATGAACACTCCATGAGACGAGGGCCACGGCGCGCCTGTGACACAGTGGCATCGTCTGTGCGGTATAGTGCCTGAGTGCGCGATGGGCGCTATCGAGTCGTGGAATGCATAGTGTGATCCGCAAGGAGACGACGACGTATGACGAATTCCGACGCCGAGGAGCAGGCCGCGCTGAACCCCAACCCAGGCAATCTTGACGAGAATGATCCCAATGTGGCGCGCGACCCCGTCTGTGGGATGCTGGTGGACAAGCGTACTGCCCAGGATACGATGGCTGCCCCGGTCAACGATAAGGGCGTGGGCACAATCTACTTCTGCTCAGCGGACTGCAAGGCGCTCTTCGAGGCTAACCCCGCCCAGTACGGCTATCCGACGCTGTAGCGCACAGCGGTCCCGCTGACATGCCGCGTACAGGCTAACCATGAAAACCTCTATACGCCCCTCCGAAGCCACGGAGGGGCTACATTTTAGGATTGCATCAACGCTATGCCATGCGTATGCGTCATCGCCATTTGCTTGTGTGGTCATCTATTGGGTACACTGGCGGGTATGATTACAGTGGGCGCCTGTGTGCTTGTGCTCGTATTCGTGCGCGTGACGCGCGCTGGTCGTCGATAGTTGCTGTTTCTGGTAGGCAAGCCTTGCGCTGGACAACGGGTCGTCAGGAACGAGACGTCACCCAACTGTGCAGCCACAACTGTGGAGGCTAAGTTATGCGTCTCAAGACTGGCCAGCGCGCGCCCGTCTTTATCCAGCGCGATATGTACGAGCAACCAGTCTCGCTCTCGCAGTTCTGGGGGCGAAAGCTGCTGCTGTCCTTCTATCGTGGCGCGGTCTGCCCGCTCTGCAATCTGCGCCTGCGCTATCTCATCGATCACTATGATAACTATCGGCGGCAGGGCCTGGAGATGATCGTCTTCTTCGAGTCATCGCCAGAGATGGCGCGCCGCTACCTGGAGCGCCAGCGGCCGCCGTTCCCGATCATCCCCGACCTGGGGCGCATGGTCTATAGCCTCTATGGCCTGGAATCATCGCTCTTTGGCGCGCTGAGGGCGCGCCTCTTGCGCGGCTCTCAGTATCGCCAAGCGGCGCGCTATCACGTCGGCGGCGGATTCTGGGAAAACCTCTCGCAGATGGACGGCGTATTTGGCCGCAAGCCCGCCGACTTCTTGCTCAGCCCCGATCTGCGGATTCAGTCCGCCTATTACGGACGCGACGCGGGTGACTTCATGCCCTTCGCGGAGATCGATCGCTTTCTGATGGCGCGTCCCGAATCACTCTGGCCCGACAACTACGGACGCGCCCCCGCGCCCCACTCCCACCCCTCGGGGTATCCCGACCCTAACGGCCCGACCTCGGGTCGCTCCTATCCCGACCAGGGCCGTTCCGCGCCCGACAACTACGGCAATTACGGCAACTATCCTTCAGGCCAACCCGGCCAATCGCGCCCGGACGACTGGCGCTCAGGCAACTCGGGCAACTCGGGGTGGGGCAACTCAGGATGGTGAGGGGATGTCTATCCGCACGTCAGGCAGGCGGCGGATTGTTCGGGTCGATGACTGAAAATCCTTCGTTGAGCGCGCAGCCGCGAAGTTGTTTGTCTGCGCTCACGAAATACATATCAGGCCGAAGATTTTCTGAGAGGGTATTGCGTGCCGCAATCGCTGAGGCAAGATGCAAGGCATCGAGGCTATGCAACGCTTTTGGCTGACCCAGGCGATACCTCGTTGGCAATGCTTCCGCCTGCTGAAACACAGCGTCATTGAGCATGGCGACAAGGAAGCGCGCTCTGCGATAGCCCGTATCTGTATTCATCTGACGATTGAAGCGCCGGATGCCAAGGTCAATCATGCTCGGGTCTATGTGAGGATCAATCCGCCCGATCTTGTACATTGCGGACGGTATCTCGACGCGGGCAATCTCGGGAAACAATGATTCGGTTCTGCGGCTTTCGTTGCGCCTCTACTCCTATTGCCCAGAATGATGTTGCATCAAAGACGTATAGCTTAATAAGTGTGTTCGTGTCGAAATAGTAGGTTGCCACAGAACGTTTATCTCTCTAGAGCCTTGCGCTACTCTCCACGCTCATCTTCGAACACGGCATCCCAGTCAATGTGGTAGGCATCGGGATCAATGCCTTTGCGGCGATACATCTCCTTCCACGCTTCGATATAATCAGCACGCTCGCGTTCCTCAGCGTCTCGCTCGCGCTGCGCTTCCTCTTCTGTTTTGCCTTCATCCGCCTGTCCACCAACGAGCGGAAGATTGGGATCTCGCATGTTTTACTCTCCTGCCCACGCTTTGCGCCGCCTGGGCATTGTACAGTCAGACTTTTCTCTCGATAGGGCAATGGTTACATATGCGCCATTCTCATTTGCCTCATCTTACCACGTGTGCGTTGCGTGACTCTCACTATAAGGTTGCTTCCCCCGCATGCCGCCCCGCCAGCCATGCGTTGTCGCCATCCTCTACGACGTAAGACAGCGGGCGATATGCGTGTTAGCCTACTCATTCCTTGGGGTCGGCACCGCCATGCAGCACCGTGATGACTCGCCGCCCCCACCACGTCAGGTGGGCAAGATGATCCTTCACCGACCGGCCACCCGTCACGCCGGGATGTGCCTAACAAATCCGCAGCGCAAGTAGGCGAGAAAGCAGGATGGTTGCGAGCCAGGAGGATTGAGTCGAAGAGTCGCAGGAGCGCATAGGGCGCCACCGGTTTCTCCGAAGGCAGTGAACGCTTCAGAAGCGTCCCTCAGAGTTCCTCAGCCAGCGCGACGATGATGCCCGCAGGGCCTCGCATGTAGCAGAGTCTGTATATGTCCTCGTACTGGGCCACCTCGCCGATGAGTTCGGCGCCGTTGGCGCGCAGGCGAGCGACAGTCTCGTCGACGCTTTCGACGGTAAACATGATGCTTCGGAGGCCCAGCGTGTTCGGCGGCGCGATCGCCGGTTCGAGCTCGACCAGTGGTGGATTGCGAAACTTTGTCAGCTCAAGCTGCCCGTGCCCATCTGGGGTCCGCATCATCACGATGTCGACCTGGACACGTTCGAGCCCGTTGACGCGGTCCACCCACGGACCCTCGACCGGCGACTCGCCTTCGATCGTCATGCCGAGCGCGGTAAAGAAAGCGATGGCGGCTGCAAGGTCGTCGACGACGACGCTGACGTGGTCCATTCTCTTGATCGTCATGTCCCGAGTATAGCGGATATAGCAGCGGCCGTGCGCGGCGGTCCAGGCCGACCGTTCTCGTTCTCGCGAGTTGGACGTGGTTAGCCGAGGAAACGTAGGGAGATGAGGGCGTAGCCAAGCCAAGCTGTAAGAAGGCCAGATGGATGTCAGCCCGGTGCTCGTGGTGGATCTTCAGTGCCGGAAGCGGTTGAGCCAGAAGAGCGTCCATACTCCCCACGCTCGTCCTCACACCACAGGTACAACTCGTCGAATCCAGTCATGGCGCTTCCCCTTCCGCCTATTCCCCTATGCTCTAGCCTACCCGTCACATCGCGACATGCCACCATTTCTTTGGCCAGCGGTCGTGGCGCTCGGCGTCGAAGCGGAAGAAGACGCTGGCTACGAGGAATGAGAATGGCTCGGCGTCGCCAACCAGCGCGCGAGCCGCCCGCGACGAGACATCGCCCGTCAGCGGCTGGCAGGCATCCAGCGGGATATCCAGCCGAATCTCCTGGCGCGTCACCCAGGCATGCCACGGCTGCACCGTCAGCGCGCGGTCCTGCGGCACGGCGTACGCCAGCATCTCATCGTAGCTGGCAAATGCGCTAGCCCACGGACCCGTCGCCGGTCGGCTCTCGCTTTGATGCAGCAGCGCGACGAGATCGGGCGCGGAGCCAGCGCCGGGATCGAGCGTCGCCAGCCATGCGCCGTCGGGAGTCTGGCGAAGATCGGCGCTCCGTGGCACGTGCATCGGCATCCCCTCGGAGAGGAATCGCGCGCCGAGCGCCTGGGGCAGCCCGCTGACCGCGTTGGTGAAAAAGTAGACGCCACGCTGGCCCGTCCCCGGATCGGAGACATAGAGCCGCCAGTTCGACTGAATCGGCGAGGGGAAGAGCCGCCGCACGGGTCCGGCGAGACGCGGGCCGAAGTGGCCGTGGCGATAGGTGAGGATCGAGACGAGCGCATAGCGCCCATCCGCCCCGATACGCTGCAGATCCAGCCCTGGCGGCACAATCTTCTCCACTCGCTCGGCGGGCATGAGATAGTTGGTGTAGACCACGTGCTGGATATCGCTGCGAAACGCCAGCACCGGCAGAAGCTCGGACAATGCCCGCAAAAAGCGGCTGTTGGCCAACGGATCGAGCAGCCAGCCGATGGCCCGACGTGGATAGCGCCACGGCATGTAGCGTTCCCATGCCGTCGTGGGACGCGCCCGCCGCAAAACCAGCTCCGCCGCCAGCGCCAACCAGAGCAGCAACAACACGAAACTGACCGCATTGCCCGCGCCGACGATCCACGCCGGAAAGCCCGCGCCATCTGGCAGTGCGGCAAGTAGCGCCAGCGCTCCGAAGAGCGCCCAGAGCAGGCAGGAGAAGATCGTCATGCCGCGCGACCAGACACCCGCCCGCGCGAGACAGACGCTCCAGCATACCGCCGCTAGAGTGTAGCCCGCGCCACCGCCCGCCGCGATGATCGGGAAGATGGTCCGCTCGAAGCTGGCATACGCCGCGAGGTTGCCGTGAGTCGCCAGCCCCACACCGATGGTATCCCATAGCGCCTGCCCGGTCTGGTCGGGGATGATGGCGCAGACCGTCACGAGCAGCGTCAGCCACGCCAGTGGGCGCGAGATCCAGGGCGTTCGCAGCAGCGCCAGCGCCAGCAGCAGATTGCCCAGCGCGGTCAGTTGCCAGGGCAGCCAGCCGAGCCGCCAGAGCCACGGATGCGCCGCGACATAGGCCATCCGCGCGGCGACGTCACTCTGCAGCCCGCCGGGTGTTCCGGGCAGCAGCAGCGCCGCCATGCCGAGCATCGCCAGTCCATGCAGAATGAAGGCGGCAATGAGCGCGCGTTCCAGCCAGCGCCCGGAACGCGCCTGTACTACGCTGGTGGCGAGTGATGGCGTCACGCTGGTTTACTCGGTTACTCGACGGCGGGCACGGGAATGCAGCCGACGGAGAGGCGAACGAAGTCGTCGCTATAGCCGAAGGCGCTCCCCGGCACGCCCGCGATGCCCGTCTTGCCAAAGAGCGAGAAGACATCCTCACCTGGATTGAGCTGGCTCCAGTTATAGACGGTGCCGCCATCGTCCAGATTGATATGCGCGAACAGATGATGCTGTTCGTTCAGATCCTGAAGCTGGCGCACGAGTCGTCCGCGACGGAGGCGATAGAGCGCGCGAATCCGCGCCTCGATCTCAGGATGCTCGCCGAAGAGCTTGACGTAAGCCATGTAGCGTAGCTGCCAGTCGGCGGGCAGCGCGGCGCAGCCATTGGTCCAGCCGGGGCCGAGGTCCGCCGCCAGACCAGGATCGCCGAAGACGACGAAGCCGCAGCGGTCGCCAGTCAGCGTGTGCGTCTTGGAGAAGCTGCAGAAGAGCACACTCTGCCGCAGCACACCGGGATCATTGAAGATGGCCATCCGCGCGCGGTCATCGGCGGGTTCGCCGGTGCCGATATAGGCCAGGTCGGCAGCGATCAGCACGTCGGGCGCGCTTTCCCGCAGCACGGCGCAGAGGGCGCGCAGTTCGTCGGGCGTATAGGCAAACGCCGTGGGATTGCTGCTGACGGTGAGATAGAAGATGCGGATATCGGGCGCCTCGGCCAGGGCGGCGCGCAGCTCGTCGGGCGTTACCTTGAACGCATTCTCGGCGCGCGTGCGCAGGCGATGGATCCGCAGGCCGAGCGATTGCGCCTGCCATTCGGGCACGTTGAAGCCGGGAGCGGGAAAGATCACCGCGGCATTGAGCGCGTCGTAGCTATGCGCCAGGTTCTTGCGCAGCAATGCGGAATAGCCCTGGAAGAACTTGTTCAGGCCGTCGAGCGAGCCGAGGCTCAAGTGTATCTGAGCGAAGGGGACCGTATAGCCCCAGACGCGCGTCAGGTAGTCGGAGAGCATCTCGCGCAGCAATGGATTGCCGACGCCGTTCAGGTCATACATGCGCATATCGACATGGCGGGCGATCAGTTGGCGCTCGAATGCCTCCATCTGGCGGTGAATCCAGCGGTAGCGCTTGCCGGTGGCGGGGATGCCGTCGATTGGTTCGCGTGGCAGGGCCAGACCCATATCATCGGCGAGGGTGACGAATTCCGGGCCGTCTTTGGTCGCGCTGATGCGGCGGACGTCTACATCTCCGATGGTCCTGTTGACGATTTCGGTGTCCATCAGCTCGGGTGGGATCGCCAGCTCGCGACACTGCGCCTCCAGGTCGGCAACCATCTTCGCCATCACGCGTATTGGCGCGGCGCCAGCATTCACCTTCGGGCGAGCGGCATCACACGCGGCGTCACGCAGCCGCGCCACCTGCTTGCGTGCGCGCTGAAAGGCGTGCGCAGACATCGTCTCAGACCCATCAGAGGTAGCCGACTCACCAGCGGTGGGCGGCGCGGATGCGCTCACCGTGCTGGATGCCAGGCGCGGACGCCGAAAAAAGGCATCCTCCACCATGCTGGACTCCTTTGTCCTGAATCGAGGAAATTCCCACAATCTGACACAGCCGTCCGAGAAAAGCGACGACACTTCCCCAGCGAAGTCTAGCACAGCCGCGCCATGCAACGTAAGTGCCAAGTCGCGTCGAGGCGCCAGCCAGCGCCAGGCCAATCTTGCCCAGCGCGCCTTGCTAGCCACGGAATCGCTGGCATATGCTGGCATCCTGATATACGGCGCATGGTATGCTATTTCGCGAAAGACTCGACAGAAGACAATCTCGAACATCAGCGGGAGAATAGCTATGGCACGTCAAGTTCGTACTCCCGGCGCTACCCCGGCCACATCAACAGGTCAGCCGGGCGAGCGTTTCCCCGTTCGATACCGTTCTCATCGCCAATCGTGGGCGAGATCGCCCTGCGCGTCATTCGCGCCTGTCGCGACCTGGGGCTGAAATCGGTCGCCGTCTATAGCGATGCCGACCGCGACGGCGGCCCATGTGCGGCATGGCGGATGAGGCGATCCACATCGGGGCAGCGCCCGCCTCAGAGAGCTATCTGAGCATCCCTAAAATACTCGATGCGGCGCGCCAGGCGAAAGCGGGCGCGATCCACCCTGGCTATGGCTTCCTCTCGGAGAATCCCGACTTCGCCGACGCCTGCGCGAGTGCGGGTTTTCGCTTCGTTGGCCCGCCGGGGCGCGTCATGCGCGAGATGGGCGAGAAGACCGCTGCCCGCCGGGTCGCGCGCGAGGCGGGCGTGCCTATCGTCCCCGGCTACGACACCGGGTTGGACGACATGCGCGAGGCGGCGCGGCTGGCCGAGGAGATCGGCTACCCCATCATGGTTAAGGCGGCGGCGGGCGGCGGCGGCAAGGGCATCCGCTTCGTCCACAGCCCCGAAGACCTGGAGGCGTCGCTCCGGCTGGCCCGCAGCGAGGCGCTGGGCGCGTTCGGCGATAGCAGCGTCTACATGGAGAAGGCGGTCATCCCGGCGCGGCACATCGAGGTGCAGATTTTCGGCGATACGCACGGTAACGTGGTCCACCTGGGCGAGCGCGAATGCTCGATCCAGCGGCGCCACCAGAAGCTGATCGAAGAGTCGCCCTCGCCCGTGCTGAACGACGAGCTGCGCGCGCGCTTCACCGAGGCGGCGGTGCGGCTGGCGCGGGCGGTGGGCTACGTCAACGCGGGAACCTGCGAGTTTCTGCTAGGGCCGGACGGCAGCTTCTATTTCCTCGAAGTCAACGCGCGCTTGCAGGTGGAGCATCCCGTCACCGAGCTGGTCACCGGGCTGGACCTCGTGCGCGAGCAGTTGCGCGTGGCGGCTGGGCTGCCGCTGAGCGTAACCCAGGAGCAGATACGCTTTCCGTGGGCATGCTATCGAGGCGCGCATTACGGCGGAAGACCCGCTCAACCACTTTCTGCCAGCCTCGGGGCGAGTCGCCGCGCTCCGTGATCCCGCCGGACCGGGCGTGCGGCTGGATAGCGCGCTCTACGACGGAATGGACATCCCACTGTACTACGATTCGCTGCTCTCGAAGCTTATCTGCTGGGGTGAGGATCGCGCCGAGTCAATGGCACGGCTGCGGCGCGCGCTCGACGAATATACTATCGCCGGGGTGCGCACGACGATCCCGTTCGCCCGCTGGCTGCTCGACCAGCCTCGTTTCGCGGCAGGCGACTTCTCGACCGACTTCATCGCCGAGACGTGGGACGCCGACGAAGCGCTCCGCCAGCCCGCCGGGGATGGCGCGGACGACATCTCGCTGGAAGAGATCGCGGCGCTGGCCGCAGCCCTGGCGGCGCAGGATGAGGGCGAGGCGTCCGCCAGCCGGAAGCATCCCACAGGCGAGCAGGCGAGTGGCGATGGCAGCCGCTGGCGCGCGCTGGGCCGACGCGCGGCGCTCGGGGGTGGCTGGTAGACACGCGATAGATGCAATATTTGGGGAAACAATGAGCGATACCGAACACGAGCATATCCGCACGCGGACCTATAGCTGGCGCGATCCGATGGAGGCGCTAACCCTCTTCAAGGGCAACCGACCACTCGACGTTCTTCGTGAGACGTTAGCGAGTGGCAGGCCGCTGGCGCCGATGCTCCAGACGATGAACGCCCACCTGATCGAGGTGGAAGAAGGGCGCGCCGTCTTCACATCGACGCCGTCTGAATATCATTACAATCCAGCGGGCGTTGTGCATGGCGGTATGGCCGCGACCCTGCTCGACTCGGCAATGGGCATTGCCGTTCTCTCGTCGCTACCCGCCGGAATGATCTTTACCACGCTGGAGCTGAAGGTCAACTTTCTGCGCGCGATGACGACCGCCACGGGCGAAGTACGCGCCGAGGGGAATGTTGTCCATCGCGGGCGCAGCACCGCCGTCGTGGAGGCGCGTCTCACCGATACCGCTGGCAAACTGTTGGCCACCGCCAGCAGCACCTGCCTCATTATGCCTCTTGATCGGCGGTAGCCTCAGCGGGCAGTGCGCAGTTATCGCCCTCGCAGACGTCCGCGTCCGCGGATGTGCCGGTCACTTTGAGTAGCGGATGGCTCTCGGCCCACGCCTCTTCGAGCACCTGAAGGAATAGCTCGGTGGGTTGCGCGCCAGAGACTCCGTAGCGCTCATCCACGACGAAGAAGGGGACACCGTTGATGCCAAGCATCCGCGCCCGTCGCTCATCCGCGCGCACAGCGTCGGTGTAGGCGTCACCATCCAGGGCGGCGCGCGCCTCGTCGGCGTCGAGTCCCGCCTCAGCCGCCAGGCGCGCCAGCGTCTCGGTCTCGCCGATATTTTCGCCCTCGCCGAAGTAGGCTGTCATTACCCGCTCCAGCGCCGCGTCTTGCAGGCCCTTGCTGGTGGCGAGATGAATCAGGCGATGCGCCTTAACGGTGTTGGCGTGCCGCGCCTTCTCCAGGTGATATTCCAGCCCCTCGCCCGCCGCGATACCCGTGACCCGCGCGTTCATGGCGGCGGCCTGCGCCTCGCTCACGCCGTATTTCTCCGCGAGCCTTTCGGTGACAGACTGTCCCGAATCGACCTGCGAGGTGGGGTCCAGCTCGAAGCTGCGATAGATCACCTCGACATCATCACGATGGGGGAATGCCGCGAGTGCGGACTCGAAGCGGCGTTTGCCGATATAGCACCAGGGGCAGACAACATCCGACCAGATTTCAACCTTCATGCTACGCTCTTTCCCTGCGGGGATACGATTTCCAATACTTCCATAAGGGAAGTATTGCGCATCATGGGGCGTTGTGTCAAGTTCGACTACCAGCGATTGATGGCAGTTGGGCACATCGCTGGTTGCACGGTGTGTCCCGGTCCTAATGTTGTTTTACTCGTTATTCAGGTAGTCTGTGTGGCATGCGCCATGCGTCTGGGAGCCCGCGCAGGCGGGCTTCGCGGCCGTAGCGGAGCGGAGGCCCATATAGGCGCGGCTTCAGCCGCCAGCCGCCAGAGTTGGGCGTCTCTAGCGGCGTGAGGGCCATTTATGCCCGAGAGTGCATCTCCCGATATGCATTCCGGACGACCCGAATAATCTGGTATCTTGAAGATAGACATATCCAGCGAAGGCAGGCGCATCACGGCGGAAGAGAGCGAGGGAGCAGCTTGGCATCGAGCAGAGAGAAGAGTGGCATCAAAGCGCCGAAGTTGCCGAAGGTCTTACCGCCCGCGGAGTTGCCTGGCGATATGCCCGCTTATGGCGAGACCTATTCGCAACTGGAATATCAGCGGCTGGACCTCGCCGAGAGCGCCATCGAGCGTCTGCACTTCGAGACGGTCATCTTCACCCAGGCCATCCTTACCTCAGCGCGATTCGAGAACCTGCGGCTCGAAGACGTGCGCCTGGCGGGCTGCAATCTCGCCAATGCGGCGTGGCCCAAGGTGTCCTGCGTCCGTGCCGAGTTCACCGGCTGCCGCATGACCGGATTCGCCACACAGGAGGCGATCTTCGGCGACACCATCTTCCGCGACTGCAAGCTGGATCTCGCCCAGTTTTATCAGGTGAAGATGCCTGGCGCGCGCTTCGAGGACAGTCCGCTGACCGGGACGGATTTTCGCAAGTCCGATTTGACCGGCGTGGCGTTCGTCCGCTGCGACCTCAGCAACACCGACTTTACCGGCGCGACACTTGCGGGCGCAGACCTGCGCGGCTGCCAGATTGACGGCATGCGCGCTGGCCCCGACGAGTTGCGGGGCGCGATTGTGGATGAGGTGCAGGCGCTGGCGCTGGTTCGCGCGATGGGCATCACGGTCGAGTAACATTTTCAAGGCGAACACCGACGAAGAGGAGGAACCACTATGGATCCACAGGAGCCAACCATCCTGGACAGCGCGCGAAACCTCAGCGGCGACAACCTGACCGCTGCCGTGCTCGCCAGCTTTTCTCATTGCGACTCGGAGCGCCTCACGCAAATCATGTCGAGTCTTGTCAGGCATCTTCATGCGTTTGTCGGCGAGGTGCAACTGACCGAAGAGGAGTGGGCCAGCGGGATCGACTTTCTGACGCGCGTTGGCCACATCACCACCGACCAGCGTCAGGAGTTCATTCTGCTTTCGGACGTGCTGGGGGTCTCGATGCAGGTGATTGGCATCAACCACCAGCGGCCCGCTGGCGCGACCGAGTCCACCGTCTTCGGCCCGTTCTTCACCGCCAACTCGCCGCGCTATGCCAATGGCGACGATATGGCCAACGGCGCGCCAGGCGAGCCATGCTACATGCACGGTGCCGTGCGCTCGCTGGACGGCGCGCCCGTCCCGGACGCGCGCATCGAGGTCTGGCAGGCGGATGATCTGGGTCACTATGACGTGCAGTATGACGACCTGGAAAGCGCGCGCGGGCGTGGCCACCTGTTCAGCGCGAGTGACGGGCGCTACTTCTTCTGGTCACTCATGCCGACGGCCTACCCGATTCCCAATGATGGGCCGGTGGGCGACCTGCTGACCGCCGCGCGGCGTAGCCCGATGCGCCCCGCCCACGTCCACTTCATGATTACGGCGTCTGGCTATCACTCGCTTGTGACGCATGTCTTCTCCGAGGGTGATCGCTACCTCGACACCGATGCCGTCTTCGGCGTCAAGTCGTCGCTGATCGTGCCGTTCGAGCGGCATGACGCGGGCATCGCGCCCGATGGCAGACAGATGGATCGCCCCTTCTCCACCATGCGCTATGACTTTGTGCTCGCGCCCATAGCAGCGGGATAGCATCTTGCGCCGCCTCCCTGGAACTTTCGGCGTCCGTTTGTCGTCATAGCGGCGTGCGCACACCGAAAGATTGTCGTTCAACGGCTTACTCACCAGGGAGGGGATACATGTCTCAATCATCGGGAACATCGCGGCTGCTGCTGGCGCTCGTCGCCGTCTTCGCAGTGCTCACCATCATCGCGATTACACTGGGATTGGCGAACGTAGCGCGCGCTGGGGCGGTCTCTGTCCTGCCGGTCTCATCGCAACAGACGGGCATCAGCGTCTGCGGGCATGGTACAGCGCAGGTCAAGCCCGACCGGGCCAGCATCAGCGCGGGTGTGAATGTGCAGTCGAGCACGGCCCAGGATGCCCGCGACCGTGCCGCCTCGGCGATGACGTCAGTTATCAATGCGCTCAAGAGCAACGGCGTCTCCAGCGACGACATCCAGACAGGCTATGTCTCGATTGCGCCGCAGTATGACTACAACGGAGGCGCGCCCCGCACGACCGGCTACATGGCCTCGAACAGTGTCAATGTGACCGTCCGTGATGTCTCGGCGGTCAGCAAGCTGATCGACGCGGCGACGGCGGCGGGCGGCAACAGCATCTACGTCAGCGGTGTCTCGTTCTCATCCAGCGATCCCTCGGCGGCGGCGAATCAGGCGCAGCAGAAGGCGCTCACCGATGCGAAGAATCAGGCGGCGCACATCGCGCAGGGCGCGGGTGTGAACCTGGGTTCGCCCGTCTCGATTCAGGTCGGCGGCTGCGGCAATTCCTCATCGCCAGTGCCCTACTACGCGAACGGCGCGGTGGCGGATAGCGCCAAGGCGCAAGCCTCGACGCCGATTCAGCCGGGCCAGCAGGATGTCTCGGTGGATGTCGCCGTCGTCTACGCGATTGGCTAGACGGACCATACCCCTCTCCCATGAGGAGAGGGGTATGAATACATGTTTAGATGCGTTGGCCCTGAGACTTAACACCACGCGCCGTCTTCATATTGGACAAAGTTGTTCCCGTCTCCAACAGCCCAGCCATTCGTCGGCGAGACCATCGAGACACCGTGAAAGGTGATCTTTAGCGGGGTGGTCACGCGCACCCAGCCGTTTTGTCTGGTGTAGTGCACGATGAGACTGGCATTGCCATCGGTACCCATAGCCCAGCCCTCCTCGGGCGAGGCCAGCGCTATCGCCGTCAGCGTATCTTCCCCGCTGAGGGGACTATCGGCAAGCTGCCACTGGCCATTGTGGTAATGTAGGATCACGGGCGGCGGACCCCCGAATTCGGTCATGTGATCGGTGTTGCCAATGGCCCAGCCATCGTTGGGAGAAGCCATCACCACACTGATAAGCATGATGCCGGTCAGAGGAAACGATGGGGTGATGGTGGTCCAGGCGCCGTCATGATAGTGCGCGATGACCGCGCCACCAACAGCCCAGCCATCGCTCGCTGAATCCATGGCGACACTCACCAGGCTGGGGATAGGCTGCACTGGCGTCCAGTCGCCATTCGTATAATGCAGCATGACATAGGGGCCAACGGCCCAGCCATCCGTCGGCGAGACCATCGAGACGCTGCGCAAGTCGCCTGAGGTCGAGCTGAGATCCTTGCTCCAGAGTCCGTCGCTGTAGTGCAAAATGGTCCCCTGCTCTCCCACACTCCAGCCCTCGCTGGCCGAAAGCATATCTATACTGGAGAGCGGTGCGGCGCCATCGGTAATCTGAACTGGCGACCATTGTCCACCCTGATAATGGACTGAGATTCCTTCGCCCGCTTGCCTTCCAACAGCCCAGCCTTCGTCCGCGGAAACCATCGAGACGCTTGCCAGTGAAGGATGCGTCTGGCATGTGGTACAGGCATAGATGCCACCGCACCCGCTAAGTAAGGCGACCAGTGGGATCATTCCACAGCACAACAAAACCAAACGCGCCAGCGCACCCGGCGTCGCAACGCTGACCACTGGATGCCGGACAGGTAGATGCGTGATCTGATCGTCGTAGGGGGGATTGGAGCCAGGCATTGCCAACCTCCTTGCATTCAGGAAAGTAGCAGTCATCACTACTACTACGCACCTGCCTGGTTGTTGCTCTCACCCGCGATGCACCCTCCAGCTTCCATTCAGTGGTGCGGAGGTTACCCTGCGCTCCGAGTGGTTCTGGGACAGCGCGAGAGGAGGCCAGATGGGGAGGATCAACTCCCGAAGAGCGTCGTCAGTGGGGTATAGAAGGCCTTCATGGCCTGGAGCGCGGCATCGGTCGAAGACTGGGCGGTGGCGACCGCTACGACGACCACCTGCGGTCCCTTCGCCGGGTTGAGGACTCCCGCCACGCTCACCGTGAACGTGGAATCGGTCGGCGCGATGCCAGCGACCAGCAGATTGCCCGCCGCGCGCGCCCATGGCGCCACCAGATTCGTCGTCGTCGGGGCATCGGCCAGCGCCAGCACACTGTACACCGCCGAGCGGTCTTTCGCCTGAAGCAGATCGCCTGCCAGTTGCGTATAGAAGTCGATCATCGCGCGCGGCGTCGCCTGGCACGCCAACCATGTCGGCGCCGTCTGGATGCCCTGAACCGATTTGCTGTTCAGATAGAGTGAGAGGCCCGCCGCGCCACCCAGTTGCTGATAGATGCGCGGCGTCACAGTCGCGTCGCCATGGGAGAGCGCGAGCGCGTCCGTCAGGTTGACAGCCTTGTTTTGCGCCTCCGCCCCGGAATAGAGCGCGCTAAGCGTCATCGGGCGCAGGCCCGTCCCAAGGGCGAAGAAGCCATCGGGCGCGCCCTGGGTATAGAGCCGGTTCTGGCTGGGGATGTAGACCATCGCTGCAAAATGCTTGCCAGCGGGCGCAACTGCCTGCCGTAGCGAGGGCGCGAGCGCACCCAGGTCGCCCAGAATCGCCCCCGTCGCGCCGTAGCTGATGAGCATCCCGTCGGGCACCCAGCCCTCGCCACCCGTTCCAGCCACCGGCCCGCTCCACTCCACGCGCGACCAGATCGTATTGCCCACTCGCTTGTGCTCTAGCAGCCGCACCGGGAACGCGGGCGCGAGCGTCGCCAGCGCCGATCCGCGCGCTGGTTCCGGCAGCACATTTACCGACTGTGTCACCCAGGCGTCACGTGGCAGCGCCAGATCAGGGACATCGGTGGGAGTTGGCGCCTTCGGCTGGGGGAAGAGCGCAGCGAACGAGGAAGGCGTCAGATTCAGCGGGCCAGTCGCGGAGAGCACAATCGCCACAGGAATAATACCGGTCAGGCAGAAGACCAGCAGGATGAGCAGCGTGCTTTTCCAGAAGATCATCTGGTGGGGCGGCGCATCGGCGGAGGATGGCTTCGTCGCGGCCCGCTTCTGCTTCGAGGCGGGCGAGTCACCCTTCAATCCCGTCGCCATCGACACGCTCTCTTCCGCGATTCCGCGCCCATTCGTGGCTGTCCGCAAGCCTGCACGTACCACCATTGTATCATTGGCGGGAAAACAGCCTTACGGTATTACGCCGCCTGCGAACGGCGCGCCTCACTCACGGACGCGAATTGGGCCTGCGAGGCATGCCAGGTGGAAAGCTTGCCTGTATCATAGTCAATCGTGATACTGCCAAAGCGAGCTGAGTATATCTGATCCCAGCAGCCCGCGCACGCCAGAATTCTGCTTGAAGGAGAGCAGGCCCAGTTCTGCCGATATCGGCGGCGGGCAGCGCAATCGTGCCAGCGCTCCATGCGTCGACATGGACCGGGGTGACATTCTGCGTTCCGCCGACGCCTGCAACCTGCGCGCTGTTGCCAGTCACGGGCAGTTGAAGGGTGTCGCAAGATCGTATCAATCAGGGTGATGCCCGCGCCGGTATCCAGCGCGAAGTTATACGGGCCTTGCCCGTCGATGGTGACTGGCACCAGGACCATCGCCGTTCCGCCACCCCCACGCAGAATCTTCACCTGGAGTCGTCTGGCCTCTGCCTGTGGTCACGCTGCCGGTATTGGAGGAAAATCCATTGTTTCCCGTAGATGTCGGGCCAGCGGTCAGGCTACACGCGCCAACGGCCACCGCCAGCGTGCCGAGCGCTGCGACAATCGCGAGCAGTCGCCCGTGCGCACGTGGTACTCGTAACTGCCGCGGCCATGGACCAATGAGAGTTCAAGCGCATCAGCGGATCCTCCTTCAGCGCCGTCGTCGGATAATTGATGAAGCAGCGATGCAGGCTATGGAACACTATGCGCGCCGTGCCATTCATTCTGTGACGAAACTACGTCTGAAGCGGTTCTCGGGTTGGCACGATGTTCTCAGCAATAATACATCGCATGTCTCTTGCCACTATCTCATAGCACATGGGACGTGGGGTTCGCGCCTTGCGATTGCTTTTAGACGTCAGCTGGCGCGTGATGGTGATGCGAATTGCCTGGGAATATTGCTTCGCCATCGTCTCGGCCGTCCATCCCATTCCGCCAGCCGCCCGGCATATTTGCTGGCATAGACGGGCAGTGTGTCGTGAGGTCAGGGTCATCAATCACCGCAGCGATCCCTTCGAGCACCGTCACGTCCTCGCCGTGGTCGGCGGTGTCGAGCGAGAGCGTCACCGCCGGATTCTGGCGGATGTTGCGAATCTTCTGCTGTCTCTGGCTTGCTAAAGAGGAGAATCGTCTCGCCTTCCCAGAGAAACCAGACCGGTACCAGGTGCGGCCTGCCGTCCGGGCGCACGCTGGCCAGCCAGAGAATCTCCTCCGCGCGCAGCCGTTCAGCAGTATGCGCCTGTCGTGGATCGCTATCATCGAGCCGGAATGCCATGCTGCTTATTCCTTCCTGCGAACACGAAAAGTCGCCTTTGTCCGTGGTTCTATGCTGGCGCGCCATACTTCAGAAAGCATAGCGCGAGCAGGCATAAACGCGAAAACAAGTGAGATTATACAAGTGACGCACATCACAGGAGGCGCGGAAAATGCGACTCACGCAGCCGCGCATGCGTACTCATAGCAATTATAGGCGTATGCTTGACTATGGCGTCGTTGTGATAGCTCTGTCACAGTGTACGCGCGATGCGCATACGGTATCATCCCGTTATGAGAGGAGCATGTCAGCGGGTAGAGGATTGCCAGTGGCGCTCGTGACCTGAGATCAGTAGAGCGGATAGGCCTGAGCATGTCTGCACAACAATCGGGCAAGCACAGCGCGGCACGACGCGCTGCTGTTGGTGAGCAGCCCACACGCCGGAAACGCGATGGCGCGGGGCAAGTGACGACGCTGCTGAGAACGCTCGGCATCACTGTGGCGCAAGGAAATACCCGTTGGCGAGCTCGATCACTCGCCGCCGCAGGGGGCGCTCTGGCGTGAGCAGGGCTATGACCTGGTGATGGCGGCGGGCGGAGATGGCACCGTCGGCGCGGTAGCACCCATCTCGCCGGCAGCGGCTGCCCCTGGCGATTCTGCCGCTGGGCACCGCCAACGATGTGGCGCGATCACTCTATATGCCCATGGATGTCGCCGAGGCGTGCGTCGCGATCGCGGGCGCGTTGCCCATGGACATCGATATCGGCCAGGTGATGCCGGGATTGAGCGAGCCGCTGGCCTATTCGGCGGCGCACGATGACGCCGCGCGACCGACGAGCCATCCCCGCGGCGGCGTGCATGTTTTCTCCATGCGGCCACGCTCGGGCTGAATGTCGAATTTGCGCGCCTGGCAACGGACACGCTCAGCGCCGCGAGCGATTGGGAAGCCTGACCTATGCGGCGTCCGCGCTGGAGGCGGTGACCCATTATCGCCCCGTCGATGTGACGCTCCGTGTCTTTGGGATGGAGGGGGCGGGGGAGACGGGGGAGACGGGGGAGAAGGCCGATGCCGCCAACATGGCGCGACGAGACGATTATCCAGAGCCGTGCGGTGCAGGTCTCCGTCGTCAACACGCCTGTCTTTGGGGGAAGGATGAGCGTGCGCCTGCCAGATGTGAGCGTGGCGACCAGCCAGCTCGACTTTATGCTGATCGAAGCGGTAGACGCCCAGCAACTTCGTCATACTGTTCAGCAGTTGCTCGCCGCGCATCGTGCCGCGCCAGACCGCCAGACCAGTCGGCGGGTGGGCCGGCAATGGGCAGGAACAGGAGTACGAGGCTCCGCGAATGCCAGGGGTACGGCGATTCCGCGCCAAGGCCGCCACCATCGAGACGGCGGACACCATGGATGTGACGCTGGATGGCGAGATTCGCACCCACACGCCGGTGATTCGATCCGCGTCTCGCCACAGGCGCTCCGCGTGCTGGTTCCACCGCAGGCCAAATATCTGCTGACGCGGGACGGGCCATCCGCCAGTACTGGCGCATAGCGACGCGCTTGAAATGCAACGAAAAACGAAAGAGTAATTCAGCAATGCCCCCACGCGAACGCGATTCCTCTCATCGCCCACGCAGGCACCGGCGCGCGACCATCATCCGTCGACGCGGGCAAACGCAAAAAGCGCGGCGGGAGCGCTGAATTGCCAGCTCCGATCACGCGCCAAGATGGATCCGCCCTCGGAGGCCGTCGCCGCTTTTCTGGCGACCCAGCCGTTTCCGCTTGACCCGTTCCAGATCGAGGCGGTGGAGCATCTGGCGGCGGGGCGTTCGGTGCTGGTCGCCGCTCCGACGGGCAATGGGAAAACTATCGTGGCGGAATTTGCCATCTGGCAGGCGCGCCGCGCTGGGCAGCGCGCGATCTATACCGCGCCAATCAAGGCGCTCTCCAACCAGAAGTTCCGCGACCTGCGCCAGCGCCACGGTGTCCGTGAGGTTGGCCTGCTGACCGGCGATATCGTCGAGAATCCCGCCGCGCCCATCGTCGTGATGACGACCGAGATTTACCGCAACATGCTGCTCGAGGGCGCGCGCGCTGCCCGGATGACCGTCACCGAGGAGGCCAGCGCTCTGGTCGATCCGCTCCGCGTCCGCAAAGAGCGTGATTCCCGCGACGAGCAGACGAGCCGAGGAGGCGTCGGATGTGGCGGAGATGGCCCGGCGCGCCGCGATCGACGAAGAGCTTTCAGGTGTCGGCTGTGTCATTTTTGATGAGCTCCATTTCCTCAGCGATCCCGAGCGCGGCCCGGTCTGGGAAGAGGCGATCATCCACTCGCCCTCGCATGTGCTCTTTGCTGGGCTTTCGGCCACGGTCAGCAACGCCGACGAGCTGCGCCACTGGATCGAGGCGGTCCACGGGCCAATGGCGCTGGTCTTCCACGACGAGCGCGCCGTGCCGCTGGAGCATTTCTTCTTTTTCGAGAACAAGCTGCGTCTCGTCCAGAACGCCGAAGGCCAGCGGGTGGAGCGTTTCCCCGGCATCGGCGGTGAGACCCGCCGCGCCCGCCTGATGCAGCGCCGCCGCCCGCCCGTCAGCGCCGACACAGTCCCAGCCAATCTATCCCCGGCATGGTCGATATTCTGCGCAGCAGGCGAACACGAAAGCGCGGGCGGACGGACAAGCCGCAGCCCGGTCCGGCCCGAGCAGCCGGAGATGCCGGAGGAGCGTCCAGCGCCAGAGCCAGGCGAGGTGGTGACGGCGTTGCGCGGCGAAACATGCTGCCATGTCTCTACTTCTTGCCGGGGCGGCGCGCGGTGGAGGCGGCGGCCTCGAGCGCGGCGGGGCATCTGCTCGTCACCCCAGAGGATCGCGGCCGGCTGCACGAGCAGGTGCAACAGTGGGTGCGGACGCTGCCGCCCGAAGACCAGAAGCTTGATCAGGTGCGCCGACTGGCGGCGCTGCTGCCGCGCGGCCTTGGCTTCCACCACGCCGGGTTGCTGCCGACGCTCAAAGTGATGGTGGAGACGCTCTTCGCGCGTGGCGATCTGAAGGCGGTCTTCGCCACCGATACGCTCGCCCTGGGCATCAACATGCCCGCGCGCACGGTCGTCGTCGGCAGCCTGAGCAAGTTCGACGGCCGCCAGATGCGCCTGCTCACCCCTAACGAATATCAGCAGCTCACCGGACGCGCGGGCCGCCGTGGCATGGACGCGCACGGCTCGGCGGTGCTGCTCTATTCGCCATGGGATGTGTTCGAGCCGGCGTTTGCCTCGCTGACCGCGCCCTTGCTGCCTGTCACCAGCGCGTTCACGATCCGCTATAACACCATCCTCAACCTCTGGCGTCCCGGTGACTATGGCCGGTTGCGCACGGCGGTCGCCAATAGCCTGCGTGAGTTTCAGCGGCGGGGAAGCCGCCAGGCGCGGTCGCGGCCGGAGGAAGAGTACGCGCTCTACCAGCGCAAGCGCAAAAAGAAGAAGGACGCAGCGCGAGCAATCCGCAGGGTTGAGCCGCGCCGCCGCCGCGGAGTTGAACGCGACGGTCTATGCGCTGCGGATGATGGGATACTATCGGCGAGGACGACGAGCTAACGAGTGCGCGGCTGGATGCTGCGGGCGATCTTCCATCCGGCGGGCATGGTGCTGACCGAATTGGCGCTTGAGCGGCGCGCTGGATGGCCTGAATCCCGGTGAGCTGGCGGAGGTGTTGAGCTGGTTTACCTACGACAGCAGCGACCGCTCGCTGCGCAATCTCTACACCCTGCCGCGCAATCTGCTGGAGGTGCGCCGCGAAGTCTGGAAGACGCTGCGTACAGGTGCAGACGTTGGAATACGAGGAGGGCGTCTCGATCAGCCCGGGGATCGTCGAGAGCTTTCATAGCGTCGCGCTGAACTGGTGGCGCGGCGGCAACCTGCGTGGGCTGCTCAACCATATCGAACTGGCGGAGGGCGATCTGCTGGTCGTGCTCAACCAGACGATAGACCTGCTGCAGCAATTGCAGGGTGCGGTGGGGCAGGTGCTCGACTCACGCAGCCTCTGGCAGTCGCGCGGAGGTTCACGGCGCACCTCGCGCGCGCAGCAAGAGATGCGGCTGCGGCTGGAGGACCTGCGCGCGCTGCTGGCGGAGGCCTGGCGCAACATGCTACGGGGCAGTGTCGCGCTGAGCCGGGCCATCCCTACGATAACAGCGCCAGCGGAGACGCCAGCAGAGACGCCGACCGAGGCGGGCGAGCTGCCGGCCATCCCCATGGCCGAGGATGAGGATATCGGCGACGCCTGGGGTGATCGCGCCGAGGATGCGGCCGATACGGATGCTGGCGACGAGGACGACGAGAGTGATGATGTGGTCCCCGAAGCGCCGCCACAGCAATGAGAATAACCCCTTCCCAACACTGGGAAGGGGTTCTGTTGCGATGAAGCGCTACTTCTGCTGGTACAGCACCCAGCCGCCGTTCTGATACGACCACAGCATCGGCGAGCCGTAGGATGGCACATCCGAGTCCTGGATGGTCTGGCCGTCGGGGAGCGCGGCGACGTACCCGCAGGCCCAGCCGCCATCGCCCGCGAACGACATCCCGGTGATTTCGCTGGCGTCGCCGCCCACGTCGGGCGTCTGCGCCTCCGTCCATGACGTGCCATTGTAGTGTAGCAGAATCGTGTGCTTCTGGATGTCGCTAGCGGTGACGCCGGGCTGCATATTCTGGTCCTGCGCGATGATCCAGCCATCATGCGCCGAACGCATCACGATTTTCTCCAGCGTGACAAATCTGCCGCCAGCGAGATTCAGTGACGCGCTATGCCACTTGCCGTCGCTATAGTGGTAGAGCGCTTGTGGCACCGGCTTCCCCGCTGTGACGCTACTTGGGCCGTCGATGGCGTGGCTTCCGAACGCCCATCCCTCACTGGATGAGACCATCGCCAGCCCATCGATTTCGCCCAGATTGCCAGCATTGATGACACTATGAACATTCCAGATATTATCGCCCGCATACTGAAGCACCGTATAATCGGGATTGCCGAAGTCGCCCGATGCGCTCACCACTGCCCAGCCCTGACTGTCCGAGGCCATCTGCAGCGAAAGGATCCGTGCGCGGGCGTCAGGTGAGCCGTTGATCGTTTGCTGTGTCCAGGATCGTGCCGTCGAAGTGGAAAATCGACGAAGACTGCCACTGCTGTACGGATCGTTGAAGGCCCACACAGAATGCGCCGATGTCGCCTGTACGCCTGCCAGATTCTGCTGGATGGACCTTGAGCCTCCTGCCATGTGCCGTTCGTGTAGTGGAAGAGCACCGAGCCGCGGTTAAAGTCGCGGCGACATGGCCCAGCCATCGGTGGCCGAGTCCATCGAGATTGCCCCATTGAAGCCGCCAGTGCCGCTCTCCGCAATGTGCTGCCGCCGCCGCGCTCAGCGTCACCGTTTCGGGCGTCCATATGCCGTTCTGGTAGTGATAGAAGGTGACGGTGTTGTGCGTGGATTTGCCGTCAGGCGTCTTGGTCACCTGGGCCAGCGCCCAGCCTTCCGTGGGCGAGACCATGCTGACATCGGCGAAGAGACCCTGCGTTCCCGCAAAGCTCGGACGCGGCGGCCCGCCACGCGAACCGACGCCCAGCCCGAGCCGTCCGCCAAAGAGCAGCGCGGCCATGCCCAGCAGCACGGCAACGACCGCGACGGCCCCCAGCCCGGAGAGCCACGGGCGAGAGATGTGGTAGGGAACGGGGGGAACGTTCGGGAGGCGCGCTATGGGCAGTAGCGCTGGTAGGCGTCTGCCTGTTCGTGATCGCTGCGGTAATGTGTCGCATGATAACCTCCGTCGCATGTGGCCGGACCGACGAGACCCCGAATCGGTCACGTAGCGCCTGGTCGAGCGCGCTATAGCGGGCGCGTTCCTGCTGGCAGTGCGCGCAGGTGTGCAGGTGCTCCAGCGCGGCGGCGTGGTGCGGGGTCGATATCGCCGCCATCGAGGAGTCGGGAGAAGCAACTCCATCGGGCGCAGGTGATCGCTGACGCTGTCGTACGGTGATTATGGTCATGGGAAAGTCGGTGCCTCCCCTCGGTTCGGCAGTCGTTGCTCGTAGGCAGCGCGCAATCGCTGCTTGGCGCGGGCAAGACGGGTATTGATATTATCCGGCGACGTCTTGAGCATCTCGCCGACTTCACGCGCGTTGAAGCCATGCACCACGCGCAGAGCAGGCATGCGGCATCCTGTGGCGCTAGCCGGGCCAGCGCCGCCCGCAGGATATCGTTCTCGGCCAGGTGATCGTCGAATGGCGTGCGCGCATCCGGCAGCAGCTCGATGTGGTCATCCAGCGGCTCCCAATGGATCAGCCGATGATGGCGCAGCATCGAGAGGGCGTTATTGGTCGCCACCCGATACAGCCAGCGCCGAATATCCGCCTCCGCCGCGCTCGCGATAAATGGCGGTTTGCCCTTGCATGCCGCCTGCCAGGCATCATAGAAGGTTTCCTGCACGAGGTCGAACGCCTGCTCCGGTTGACCAGTGAGGCCAGCCAGATAGACATGCAGTCGATGCTGATGGGCGTCTACCAGGCAGGCAAAATCATCCTCGGAGATGATCCTGTCCGGCTGCGTACGTTTGCGCATGAGTAATGTCCTCGCCAGGCGTCAGCACGAGAGTCGCACGTGCTCAATGCTAATAGCGCGCAACCGAGGCAAATCTGTCAGGCAAATCTATCACACTGATTGCTGAATTTGGGCGAGGTAGTTGGATATAGTGTGCACCGCACCTGATGCCCTTTAACCCGTTGTTCAGGGAATCGGCGCGGCGCCTCAGATGAGCCCGCGTAGGCGGGCTTTGCGGTTGCGAAGCAACCCATAGGCGCGGCTTCAGCCGCCAGCGAATTACGCCGCGTTCGCGTAGCTACGTGGCAGGTCGGCGTTGCCGAGCGCGCTGCCGGCGTACGCGAGATTGTCCGGCACTGGGCGGGGTTGGCGATCGCTATGGAGCGGCAGAATACCATATGTCGCCTTGAGGGTCAGCAGACGCCTCACCGATTGATCGATACGAGCCACGCTGATGTGTCCCGAGTTCACGGCGTTCTTGACGGCGGTAATCATCAGTTGCAGATGCTGGGGATCCCATGCGCCTTCGAGCAGGTCGTCGCCCGCCTGGATTGCAAGTACGGCAGCCTGACCGAGCGAATAGCGGATGCTGACGCCCTGCATCCACAGATTATCGGTGATGATCACGCCCTGGTAGCCCATCTCATCGCGGAGGATGCCCTGCACCACCTTGGGGGAGAGCGATGTTGGCATGCTGGGATCAATCGCCGAAAGGATGACATGGGTCACCATAATCATGCCGGGATTATCCTTCAGCAAGTTGCGGAATGGCGCGAATTCAGTTGAATCGAGTTGGTCGCGCGTCCGGTTAATGACTGGCAGCGTCAGGTGCGGGTCCTGGGCAGCGTCGCCAATGCCCGGCCAATGCTTGAGGGTGCCGATGATGTGGTTCTGCTGGAGCGCCTGGAGAAACGGGCCCGCGTAGGCCGTGACAGTGGCCGGGTCATCGCCAAACAGGCGCGGACCCTCTATCTGGCCCGGCGTCACGCGCACATCCACTACCGGCGCGAGGTCGGTATTAATGCCATATTCCGCCAGCTCTGCCGCGGCGCGCGCGCCTGCCTGGGCGGCCAACTGCGGGTTGCCGGTTGAGCCGAGATAGATGGCGGACGGCAGCGGTGGATTGAAGCCCATGTCACCCAGGCGGTCAACATTACCGCCTTCCTCGTCCATCGTGACGAACATCGGGAATGGTGGTATGCGCCTGGGATCGTCGAGATGAATGTCGTCAGCTGGCTCGGACTGATCATATTCTTCTTGTAGATAATGATCGCGCCCGCATGCATCTGGCTGACCATGGAGACCATCGTGCTATCCCACGATTGGGCGTAGGTCTCGAACATCATCATCTGGCCGATTTTCTCGTCGAGCGTCATCCGCGACAGGTTATAGTTCACCGTCTGGTTGACGAGATCGGCAAATGTCAGTGGCTTTTCGGGCGGATAGTGCGCGGGCGTCGGGATCTCCACCCCGGTCTGTGACCCCGTTTCGTTCCCATGCGCGCCACGCGAGAGCACCGAGAGGATGGTTGGCGACAGGTCGCAGGCAAGCACCGCCAGCAGGCAAGCCAGGACGGCCAGCAGCACCGCCGGATACGCGCGCTTCGTCCAGCGCCGCAGAGGGGATTTGCTCTTGCCAGGAGAGCGTTTTTCGCGAGATGTCGTTCTGGAGCGAGTGGCGGTCCAGGGAGTCAGTTGCTGGGTGGGTTGCGCACTGAGCCAGCGCTGCCGGGATTGCTCAGATTGTTCCAGTTGCTCAGATTGTTGGCGAGGTGGTGTATCTTCTTCGCTTAATCCATGCGCCATTTGCTCATTAACTCCTCACGCGAGCAAGTATCTCACACAGTGCATTTCAGGACATTTTCGATAGTATCGGCACACCATAAGACGAAACAGAGAGCAGAGACGTTACAGCGCGTGACGGCTTATGGGGTGGGTTGCCAGGATGCGGCCGTCGGCAACGACAACCTTCCATAACACCAGACGGAGCAGCCGCCAATCTTGTGCATGGTTTACCCAAAAGTCCAGACGGTCGCATGTTTCATGCCCGCTCATGCCGCCCTCCGACCGTAACATTCGCCCGTAGTCCCGTGTGAATGCTGGCTATTGTTCCGACATCTCGTCGCACATCCAAAGGAAACGCGCATGGCAGACAAGCTTCTCAGGAAAACGCCCATCCCACTACTTTTGTTCCTGGCGCTCGCCATCGTCACAGGGCTGGCGGCCTGTGGCGCGACAGCCGGATCGAGCGGCGGCCTGTATGGCTCAAGCAGCACCGCGACCAGCAGCGGCAATACCAGCGCCTCGGCCCAGACAGCCTGCGCCAACAGCACTGCGCTCATCTGCACCCGCTCGGTCAGCGTCAGTGGCTCGAACAAGAACGCGCTCGTGAACCGCGATGGAAGAACGCTCTACTACTTTACGTCTGACAGTGCGATGACGGTCGCATGCACCAGCACCGGCGGGTGTATCACTACATGGCCGCCACTGATGTCAACTTCGATGAGCGTCGCGCCCATCGCCGGGCTGACCGGCGTGCTGACGACGGTGGATCGCAGCGGGCAGGCGCAGATTGAGTACAACGGCCATCCGCTCTACACCTACGCGGCTGACTCCGCTCCCGGCGATGCCAAGGGCAATGGACTCTTCGGCAAGTGGTTCGTGGCGACGGTCGATCTCGCGCCCGCCAGTGGTTCGGGCGGCAGTGGCTACGGCAGCGGGTATTGAGTGAGAGCGCTATTCGTGACGCGCGCGGGCGGCCAATCGGGCGGTTCTGCTCGTCACGAGGCAGTTTGTTCTTGCCGGGGCGGTTACGGTAGCGTAGCCGCTCCACCGGCCGCCCGCCTACCAGATGCTCGCGTACGATCTCCTCGACATCCTCCGGACGCACCCCCGCATACCAGACCGTCTCGGGATAGACAACCACCAGCGGCCCATACCCGCACTGGTCCAGGCAACCGGCGTGGTTGACGCGCACTCGGTCCCTCAGCCCCGCCAGCGCCACCTGCCGCTTGAGCGCCGAATGCACTCCCAGCCCGTCACCATCCACCTCAGCACAGTGTTTGCCACCGGTGCAGACGAAGACATGCTTCTCCCAGATATTATCGGTGATATCCGTTGTCTCTTCAGTCTCTTCAGTCTCTTCAGTCTCGTCAGCCTTTTCGGTCTTGGGCTGCTCGCGTTTTATCTCGCGTTTTGTCTCGTATCTTGCCGTTTTTGCCATAGCGCTTATGCCATCTCTTCTGATATCGTCGTTGGTCAGGGGCTATGCCCGCGTGTTGATGATATCGTGACATATCGGTGAGCGCGTCGGCAAGCGGGGTGACTCAGCCGTTGAGACCGAGCAGTTGGCGGACGATGGCCTGTTCGTGGGTGCTGGCGATTGGCATCCACGGCGCCAGGTCGTGTGCTATGCTATCCGCGGCGATCAGTGCGCCGCCACGATAGAGTACGCGACCGGTCTTTTCGGAGCTGCCGCTGGCGCTGTTCGGCATGTTCAGATCGACTAACATCCCAATATAGGTGGTAGTCAGGGGATTCCCTCCGCAGCCCATGCCATAACCGCCTTGGTATCCGCTGTTGAGTAAGCGATTTTCCATAATGTCCGAGACAAGCGAGCATGTCGCCGACGAAATCGTTCCGTCTGGAAATGAAACCCGCCATGCGCCATTCCACCGCAATTGCATACCGAGGTCAATGTCGCTTTGGCTGCTGTATCCCGCTGGCCCCTGGAGCACCGTTTCCAGCTTCCCATATTGATCCACGTACTCCCAACGAAATGCTGGGGAGATGGTCCAGACATTCCCTGGCACATTCTTGCAGAATGGCACACAGCCGTAGCTGACAACACCGATTCCATCAGATGTGGCGCCAGATTTCAGGGTCATCGTGAACGTCCGGTCGGATGTCAGGAACTGTCCCTCGGGGGTCGCATAGTGGTCGCCCAGCTGAATCGTCACTGTGGCGTCGAGTGTATCGAGTTGCTGCTGGATTGCTGTCGTGAGCGCGTCGCGCTGCGTCGCGGAAAGACGATCAGGCGTCGCGTGCAGATCCACGATGCGGCCAGCAAATTGAGTGCTATTCCCGGAATTCGTCTCGTTCTCGTCTCCAGAATAGATTGGGCAGGTGCCACTGCGCGCGGCGGGCGCGCTCATCTGCACGATGAGCGCAGGCAGGGGCGGCGCGGAGTAGGTGAGCGTGTTCTCACCGCGTGGCAAATAGAGCGGGTGATGTCCATCAATCGCGACAGCGATGGTCTGCCCGTTGAGCTGGAGTTTGCCCCATGGCACGCTACGAGTAAAGACTACCGCGCCAGCGGATGATGTGAGCGGCGCCCGATTGAAGGGCAATCCGCTCAGCAGCCCGGTACGGTCCACCAGCAGCGTCGCGGCGAGCAGCCCAACGACCACCACCGCCGCGATCTCGGCGATGCGCCACCGTTTCCGGGTTGTTCTGGGTGTAGTAGGTGCGATGGATGAGATTTCAAGGATGAGTTGCGATGCGTCATCCTCCATCACGTCACTCGCTTTGTCATCCCCATTGGCGCGCATGATCCCCTCCAGTGTGATGCTCGACACATCCGAACTATAGTGACGGCGCAGGGCAGCCTCGAAAGTTTCGTAGCCCATGCGTTGCGCCTGACACCAGCGGCAATCCGCGATATGACGGCGTGTGGTGGCTGCCTCGTCGGGCGTCAGCGCGTCGCTATCGAGCAGCGGCAACAGCGTCTCGAAGGTGGCGCACTCTGGCGTTGGCGCTGGAATCGGTGTTGGGTACGTCATATCGGTTATCCTTCAAGCGGCTGCGATAGTAGCTCGGATTGAGCGAGGGCGAGATAGGCGTCGCGCAGGCGCTGCTTGGTCCGCGAAAGCTGCTTGCGCACGACGTCTGGGCGAATGGCGAGAATTGCCGCAATTTCGGCGGTGCTGAATCCATGGACAACCTGCAAGAGCACACAGGCAGCGTCTTTCGGGTCTACGCTCCGCAGCGCGATACGCAAAGCCTCCGCCTCGACGAGGGAATCCTCGAAGCGATCTGGCGTGCGTAAGACCGTGGGCGATAGGCCTTCCCATGCGTCGAGTGATTCCCAGGCGATAGTTTTCCGTCGGCGCAGGTGCTTGATGGCGTGGCGATAGGCGACGGTGAAAAGCCAGCGACGAATTCCCGTCAGGTGATCGGGCGCATCAGGCGCGTCGGGCACGTCGAAGGGTGGCGTCTTCCGACGACCGCTTGCCATGCGTCCATGAAGGCATCCTGGGCGATGTCGCGCGCCAGTTCGTCGTCGCCCACCAGTCCGCGCGCGAAGCCGATGAGCGCCGACTGCATCCGCAATATCGGACTCCAGAAGTCCGCCGTCTCACTGATCTGCCTTGGCGGAAGTTTCTGCATACGCATGATGCCCTGCTTCCTGGCCCGTCCTCAACGCCGGTTTCTCGTAGCTACTTCATGTATATGCCACGAAGCAGCCCACTTGTGACCAGCAGAATGGTGAAACTTTGGCGAGGGCGCATATACCAGACGCTAGACCATGATGTCTACTCTGCATGCCATAGAGGATTGTCTTGAAGGTGAAAATTATTGACCTGGAGCCAATGACGCTCTTGCGTGTCACCTGGCTTTTTTCACTTTCGCCCTAATCCAACGCTCAACACAATTGCGATTCCCGCGCGAATCCTGGTATTTATATCGTCTACAACGGCTTTCCGTGGTGTCGTCTGGTCGTGCTCAAACAACCGGAGATCCGTTACTGATAATCGAGGAGTCAATGTGCCATCGGTGAATTCGATCCTGATCTTCGTATTATCAAAAGCATCTATGCTGAGGACTGGCTGACCTTGTGGAGTAAGATAGCCGAGAGACGCGATTCTAGTGCCTACGTCTACAGCACACGCACGACCTTGCACCTGGAGAGATGCGCGAGAGATGCGCCAAAAATGCCAGGCAATTGTCTCTGGGTGACTTGCTGCAGTTTGCGCCAGAACTCATCGGCTGTGAGGATAGCTTGTTGGTGAGCGTCGACGGGATCGAAACGACAATCCTCCACCTGTGGAGGGCGACCGATGGGCGTTGTCGGCCCAAGATCGACATCAGCGGCAATATCGAATGGGCCACCATCACGCGCAAGCAGCGAGATCGGTAATTGACCATAGGATTCTGGTCGAACATGCTGATCTGTATCAGTATCGATACCAGCTACACAGATATATCCCGGTTTCATCCGCGTGAGGTGATTAATGACAATGCGCACGCCGGCCTCCACGATCTCCGCTCAAAAATATAAATGTGACGCCTGATCGCTTTTGGCTGAGTATACTCTATATATGGTTGATATGCAAACTACCCCACTTCGATTCTAAATATTCGGCAACAAGGCGTCGGTGGCAATGATTGGCCTCATGCTCACTACAAAGGAGCACGGTGGGCACATCGAACAGATGCTTATCTAGACGATCCTCTATCTTTCTTTGTGCCATCAATGCGAGGAATCGCTGTGCGTATTCGTCCCAGCTTCCGTTTCGCTTTTTGTAAGCGTCGAGCATATCCTGGGTTGGAGCCAACAAAGGCTCATGGATATACTCACTGCCACAAATCTCTCCAAGAAAATAAGCAAGATCATCTCGTTTAGAGAACGCGGCCAACTGTGAGACGTTGTTCAGCCTCACATCAATGAGGCGTTTTATTCCATGTCGTCGAAGAGACTCAAAGAATTCTCCTGCGGTCTTCTTCGTAAAACCGGTTGTATAGATTTCCATTCCTGACTCTCTCCATTACCCGCGAATAGTCCGTCCCAAAGCGTGCGGCGCGGAGCTTCGCGCCTGCAATTCGTATCAATTACGAGCCGACCGTCGCCACGAATGTGCAGCAGCTCCACGTTGTGATCTACAAGCACACGGCCGATCAGCAGACGGCGATGGCAGTTTTCTGGATCCTCCTCACTGCACATGATAGCCACGCGCCGGATGCTACACTCATCAATGAGTCGTTCAATGCCTTAGAGGAAAAAACGGGCCTCAGCTACTTTGCTATACAGCACGTGGCCTTCCGGGTCATAGTAATTGTCACTGTTGGGGCGTCCGCCTAGTTCTTCTCCCATGTAGAGATAAGGAATTCCCCGACGTTCAATCAAATATTCGAGCTCGGGTCGGTTGAAGTGTTTGACATACCTGGAATACGGCTGTGAGCGCACATCCACGAGTAGAGTTATCTCATGCCGCACTAGAAGCTCGGCAAACCACTCAAATGGGTGGTTGGAATGGCCTATCGTGTATACGATCAACGGGTGTTGATCCTGCTCCGACACAACACTCTCTGCCATAACCATCTACCTTCTGCTAAGTGTGCACTCTGCGGCTCGTATGCTTTGGCTAGCATGCAACCGCATTAGGGAACCCACGTGCTACTCATCTCTACTATAATATCGGACATGAAAGACCGGCCTACAAGTCGGTGATTCAAGAAGGCTTTGCACGATATACGGTGAGCAGGGGGCGGCGGACTGAATCACATCGTGCGTTCGGCGTGCTGCTCGCCGAAGACGCGGCGCATCGTGTCGCTGATCTCACCGAGGGTCGCGTACGCCTCGACGGCCGCCAGAATGCGCGGCATCAGATTCTCGCTGCCGCGCGCCGCTGCTTCGAGCGCCGCCAGCGCCGATGTCACCGCCACGTTATCGCGCCGACTGCGCAGGGCCGCAAGTTTTGCCGCCTGACGCTGGCCCACCGCCGGATCAATCCGCAGCGTGGGGATAGATGACTCCTCCTGCTGGAAGCGGTTGACGCCGACGACGATCCGCTTCTGCTCGTCCAGCTCCGTCTGGTAGCGATAGGCCGCCTCCTCGATCTCGCGCTGGATGTAGCCCTGCTCGATGGCGCGGACACTGCCGCCGAGCGCCTCGACCTTCTCGATGTACTCGCGTGCCTGCGCCTCCAGCGCATCGGTCAGCGACTCGACGTAGTACGATCCCGCCAGCGGGTCAACCGTATCGGCTACCCCCGTCTCATACGCCAGAATCTGCTGCGTGCGCAGCGCCAGCCGCACCGCCTCTTCGGTCGGCAGCGAGAGCGCCTCATCCTTCGAGTTCGTGTGCAGCGACTGCGTGCCGCCGAGGACCGCCGCCATCGCCTGATAGGCCGTCCGCACGACGTTGTTATCGGGCTGCTGGGCGGTGAGCGTCGAGCCAGCCGTCTGGGTATGGAAACGCAGCAGCAGCGAGCGGGCATCCTTCGCGCCGAAGCGCTCGCGCATGATCCGCGCCCACATGCGCCGCGCCGCCCGGAACTTGGCGACCTCCTCGAAGAAGTTATTGTGGCCGTTGAAGAAGAACGAGAGCTGTCCCGCGAATCGGTCAACGTCCAGGCCCGCATTCACCGCCGCCTGCACGTAGGCGATGCCGTTGGCGAGGGTGAAGCCGATCTCCTGCGCTGCGGTCGATCCTGCCTCGCGGATGTGGTAGCCGCTGATGCTGATCGTGTTCCAGTTCGGCGCCTCGTCGGCGCAGTAGCGGAAGAGGTCGGTGATGATGCGCATCGAGGCCTGTGGCGGGTAGATATAGGTGCCGCGCGCGATGTACTCCTTGAGGATATCGTTCTGCACCGTGCCGGATATCTTGCGGAAATCCGCGCCCTGCTCCTTCGCGACGGCGATATAGAGCGCCAGCAATATCGATGCGGTGGCGTTGATTGTCATCGAGGTGGAGACCCGTTCGAGCGGGATGCCGTCGAAGAGCGCGCGCATATCTTCCAGGCTGCCTATCGAGACGCCGACCTTGCCGACCTCGCCCTCCGCCAGCGGACTATCGGCGTCGTAGCCCATCTGCGTCGGCAGATCGAAGGCGACCGAGAGGCCGGTCGTGCCGTGCTCCAGCAGGTATTTGTAGCGCTGGTTCGACTCCTCCGCCGAGGAGAATCCAGCATACTGGCGCATCGTCCAGAAGCGCCCGCGATACATCGTCGGCTGGATGCCGCGCGTATAGGGATATTCGCCGGGATAGCCCAGCGCCGCCTCGGCATCCCAGCCCGCCAGATTCTCGGCGGTATAGAGCGGCTCGACGACGATATCGGAGCTGGTGGTGAACTCGGCGGCGCGCTCGCCCTGTTTCGCCACGGCGCGGGCGTAGGTTGTCGCGCGCCATTGCTCTACGTCCGCGCTCGTCGCTGGCTTCGGCTGGCTGATCGCTCGTGTCGCTCGTGTCGCTCGTGTCGCTCGTGTCGCTCGTGTCGCTCGTGTCGCTCATGGTGAATATCCCTTTCCGGGCGCCGCCCCCTCCCCCACAGGGAGAGGGGAACCAGATGGCTTCGCAAGCCAGGTGGGGTCGTCTCTCGCTGGCATGTCGTTTTTCATTGGAAAGGGTAGCACGTCAGCACTCCCCTCGCAACGAAGGCCAACAAACACTGGCCCAACGGCCAGCTATCACCCAGGTGTGCCTCATGCTATACTTTCTGGAGTAAGCATCACCTTCACGTTTACGTCATCTTAGTTCTTCTCTCTCCAGGTGGTACATGCGAAAGCTCGAATACAAGTGGGTTGCGCTGCTCGTGACTACCATTGGCTCCATGATGGTTGCCATCGACTCCACCATCGTCATCCTCGGCCTGCCGGATATGCTTCAGGATCTGCACTCCAACCTCGTCCGCATGACCTGGGTGCTGATGGCCTACCTGCTCGTCAGCACGGTTTTGCTGCTGACCTTTGGGCGCATGGCGGACATGTTTGGCCGGGTGAAGATGTATAACCTCGGCTTCATCATCTTCACCATTGGCTCGGTGGCCTGTGGCTTCTCGCAGAGCGACACCATGCTCATTGGCTCGCGCGTGGTGCAGGGACTCGGCGGCGCGATGCTTTCGGCCAACGCCATGGCGATCATCACCGAGGTCTTCCCGGCGAAACAGCGCGGCCAGGCGATGGGCATCAACGCGATCACCTGGGGCGCGGGCAGTGTCCTCGGCCCGGTCCTTGGTGGCATCATCCTGGCGCTGGGGTCGTGGCGCTGGATCTTCCTCGTCAATCTGCCCATTGGCATCGTAGCGACACTGCTCGCATACCTCCTGCTGCACGACATCGCGCCCAATCCGAAGGGCGAGCGTTTCGATATCCTGGGAGCGGTGTTCTTCAGCGTCGGCCTGATCGCGCTGCTGCTGGCGATTACCGGCGGCATCGGCACTGGCTGGTTCACGCCGTCGATCCTCAGCCTCTTCGCGCTGGCGGCGGTTGCTCTGACGCTCTTCTTCGTGCGCGAGCGGCGCTTCGCCTATCCGATGCTCGACCTGTCGCTCTTCCAGAACCACACGTACGCCTTCTCGGTGGCCGCCGCCACACTGCAATCGCTGGCGATCTTCGCCGTCAACTTCCTGCTGATCTTCTACCTGCAGGGCGTCCGCGCCTTCACGCCGTTGACCGCCGCGCTGCTCATTCTGCCGATGCCGCTGGTCAGCTCCATCATTGGCCCGCTCAGCGGCCGCTGGGCGGATCGCATCGGCGGCAAGATTCCGGCGTCGCTGGGGCTGGCGGCACAGGCGCTGGCATTGCTGGTGCTCTTCACGCTTACACCCACTACGCCCTATCCAGTGCTGGCGCTGGCGCTGATTATCATGGGGGTGGGCAGCGGTCTCTTCTGGTCGCCCAATACCAGCACGACGATGGGCGCCGCGCCGCGCAACCGCCTGGGGGTCGCCTCGGCGACGCTCAACACGATGCGCAACGTGGGCATGGTCTTCAGCTTCGCCCTCGCGCTGGCGGTGGCTGCCGCCTCGATGCCGCCAGCGGTCATGAACGCCGTGTTTTTGGGGACGGTGGGCCACCTGGCCGCCAGCGTCTCCGCCGACTTCACCACTGGGATGGTCCACGCCTTCTTGGTGTCGGTCGTCATCTGCGCGCTGGCTATCGTCTTCTCGCTCGTGCGTGAAGGCCGACAACCTGCCACTTCGGCGACCTCATCGACTACGGCGACTACGGCGACTACGGCGGCGCGCCCTGAGGAAAGCGCCGGAGCGCGGACAGCGGGCGGGCAGTAGAAATATCCGGTCCCTTGACGTTGGGCATTGCCGCTCTTATACTTAGTTGTATTCGCTACCGGAAGCGGGGACAGATGGCATGGATGACGATTGCCCCCGATGTGTGCGTGTGAACGAGAACGCGCCAGAACCAATCGGACGACGCAACACCAGCGTCCATGAGGAGGGTTCAGACTTTGTCGGACAAGCTCACCATTCGTGACATCGCGCAGCTTGCGGGTGTCTCGACGGCTACCGTCTCCCGCGTTCTCAATAACAAGCCCGACGTCGACCCAACGACACGCGAGCACGTGATGCAGGTCGTGCAGGAGCACGGCTTCGTTCCCAGTGTCACCGCGTCCAGCCTGGCGGGTGGCCGCTCGCCGCTGCTCGGTGTGCTGGTGCCCTCGCTCACCTGGCCGCTGATGCCGCAGATCATGCAGAGCGTCGCCGACGTGATCGAGCAGACATCGTATGAACTGGTGCTCTACAGCATCAGCCACCGCACCGACCGCAGCGGCCTGATCGACCGCATTCTGGCCACCCGTCTGATAGATGGGCTGCTTGCCGTCTACCCTGATGGTCTCGCCGGCGCTGAATCGACGGAACCTATCAATCGCGAGTCGTCCACCCACCTGCGCGAGATCTACGAACGCGGTTTCCCCGTGGTCATGCTCGACGACCAGAGTCTTCCCGGCCCGATACCGTGGGTCGGCCCAGATAACCGCGTCGGGGCGTATGAGGCGGTGCGCCACCTCATACGCCACGGCCATCGCCGCATCGCCTACGTTCAGGGGCCGCTCCAGTATCAGTGCTCGCACGACCGCTACGCGGGCTACCAGCAGGCGCTGGAAGAGGCGCATATTGCCGCTGATCCCGCGCTGATCGTTCAGGGCGACTTCTCCACCGCCAGCGGACGCGCCGCGACCGCGCAACTGCTGGCCCTCTCTCAGCGTCCTACGGCGGTGTTTGCCGCCAACGACCAGATGGCCTACGGCGTCCTTTCGGCGGGTGAGGCGCAGGGGCTGCGTATCCCCGACGACCTGGCGATCATCGGCTTCGACGACATCGCGCTCTCCGCGCACACCCGCCCCGCGCTGACCACCGTGCGGCAGCCATTCGCGGAGATGGGGCGCAGCGCGACGGAAATGTTGCTGGCGCTGGTCTCCGCCCCGCGTCTCTTTGGCGGCGGCCTCTATAGCCAGATGGGCCAGCCCGTTGGTGCGCGCGCCGACTTTGCCCTGCGACAGCCGACCCGCGTGCAGTGGCCCACGGAACTGGTCGTACGCTCATCTTGCGGCGGCGAGCATGTCAGCGCGCCCGCGGCGGAGCAGATCCCTATCGACGCGGCGTACTAGTCCGCGCCCGATGCCCACTACGCGGCGCACCTCCGGCGTGTTACAGCCCCTATTTCTGTGCGCGCTTGACAAGATAGACGCCTATCCGTATACTGTTGTAAACGATTACGAAAACGATACCGGAATCGTATTCAAGACACTGTGGAAAAGGTCTGCTGCCCTGGCCTTGACGTACCTCGCACGGGCCATGATGCGCTACCCATCAGAGAAGCAGGTAACGTGAATGATCTTTCCCCGAGATTTCTTCTGGGGGGCGGCAACCTCCGCCTATCAGATCGAGGGCGCCACGCGCGAAGATGGCCGCGGCCTCTCCGTCTGGGACCAGTTCGCGGCGACCCCCGGCCGCACCTACCAGGGCGAGACAGGCGAACACGCGGTGGAACACTACCACCGCATGGAGCAGGACGTCGCCCTGATGGCCGACCTGGGCCTGACCGCCTACCGCTTCTCCATCGCCTGGCCGCGCATCGTGCCCGATGGCGTCGGGGCCATCAATCAGCCCGGGATTGACTTTTACGACCGGCTGGTTGACCAGCTTCTCGCGCATAACATCACGCCGGTGGTGACGCTACATCACTGGGATCTGCCGCTCGCGCTCTTCGAGCGGGGTGGCTGGCGCAACCGCGCGACCGCCGACGCCTTCGCCGACTACGCGACGACGATGGCGCGCGCGCTCGGGGACCGCGTGCGCTGGTGGACCACCCTGAATGAGCCGTGGTGCCCCGCCTATCTCGGCTATGTCGAAGGAGTTCACGCGCCTGGCGTCAAAGGGGATATGCAGGCCGCTGTTGATGTTGGCCATCATTTGCTGCTCGCGCATGGGCTGGCGACGCAGGCGATGCGCGCGGTGATGCCCGCTGAGACACGGATCGGTATTGCCCTCAATCTCTTCCCGATCTTCGCTGGCGACGCTCGCCCCGAAACGCTCCGGGCCGCCGAACGCGCCTATCGCTTCCATACGCGCTGGTTTCTCGATCCAGTCTTCCGGGGCGAGTATACGCCTGGCCTCTTCGACGACCTCGGCGTGGCACCCCCGCCGATCCAGGACGGCGACCTCAAGATAATCAGCACGCCGACCGATTTTCTCGGCGTCAACTACTACAACCGCTGGGTCGTCCGCGCCGGGAGCGATCTGTCCACGGACGGCAATGGGTCGGCCATCGAGTACATCACCGATCTGCCCGACGCCACCTTCACCGAGATGGGCTGGGAAGTCTATCCGCATGGGCTGGGGCTTATCCTCGAAGACCTCAACCGCAACTATCACCCGCGCGCGCTGCTGATTACCGAGAATGGCGCGGCCTTCGATGACGTGTGGAATGGTAACAACCACGTGAGCGATCCGCAGCGCGTGCGCTACCTGAGCGAGCATCTGCGCGCGGTGAGCGATGCCATGGCGCATGGGGCTCCCATCGCGGGCTATTTCGTCTGGTCGCTCTTCGATAACTTTGAGTGGGCGGAGGGTTATAGCAAGCGCTTCGGCCTGGTCTATGTGGACTTCGCCACGCAGCGCCGGATCATCAAAGACAGCGGCAAGTGGTATGCGGGCTTCATCGCCGACCAGCGCGCGCTGCATGCGATTCCGCCGCGACCGCCACAGCCGCGCTAGCCCGCGCGAAATGCGACCAGGAGGTACCGCTCATGCCCGGCATGCCATTTCCCGTGCAGGCGCTGGCGCTCATACTGATGGGCCTGGGCAGCGGTATCTTCTGGTCTCCTCTATTGAGCGCTAGGTTGGCCGCCGCGTCAGTGGCGCATACGAGAACCAGCCACCGCTAGTATTGACAGACGACACCACCTGCGTACCGCCACGCGGCCGCTCGCCAGTCTACTCGGCAATGATCTGCGCCCAGTAGCGCCGCGGCACATCTGGCCGCCTCAGGATGACGAAGAACGCCCGCCACGGCTCCTTCTCCTCGTCTTCGAAGGTCCACGTGCTCCACGCCACTGGATCGCTCTCGCCGCCATCCGTGCGCAGCCAGCCGCCACGCTCCAACTGCGCAGTGTAATGCGCAGCCAGCGCCGCGAGGTCGAGATCGGTCTCCACGCGCGCATTCGCGATAACGCGGTCGCCGCCACCGCTGCCGCCTTCCTGAAACTGCCGTGACCGGGGCGGCGGCATAATTACCGGCAGAATGCTGAAGATATCGTAGTGCATCATGCGCCCGCGCGCTCCACGATGCATTGGCCCCGTCCCGTCGGGCATCTGCGAGATGAGCACGCTGGTCCGCCCGTTCGCTCCGGTCTGCGTCACGAGATTGAGGCTCGGGCCGTCGTCGCGATAGAAGAGGGCATGGGTGCGGCCAGCCATGCCAACGCTGGAATGGACGAATCCACCCTGTCGAGGTGGGACGCCTTCCGGCGCGTTCCAGCCCGCCGCAGTCAACTGCTCCGTGTAGCGGGCGATGACCTCCTCGCCTGATTGGTCGGTATCGAGCGCGATGGTGGGCCGGGCGGCGACCGGTGACCCGACGACACGGGCGCCAGGTGGAAGCGGAAAGTCACCCAGAAAGCCCGGCGGCAACTGGCCGGGTGAGAGCTGCGGCTCCGCGCCGCCGGTCTCATCCCCCGCGTCGGGGTAGCGCGCCGCAAGCAGCGCGCGCCAACTCTCGGAGGCTCGCGTCATCATTCGTGGGGGATTGGGGATCGGTCTGCTCGTCCATGCGGTCCTCTCTCACTGGCCGCCTGTTTCCTTGTGCATACAGTACGGTATGACAGCAATGCAGAGATTCATACAGTGTACCGCATATCGCGCCAGATTGCCGACGACTGCATATCCTCTGTATCTCATCTGTATCTCATCGTATGGCACGCGAAAAGGCATCTGCAACTTCATATCATATCCTGCCGAGGCGCTCTCTTCACGCCGCACGTTGAAGTTGGAGCAGCGTGGCTAGAGGCGCAGTCAAGGACTGACAGTGGACGCAACTGTGTGATATACTCGCGCTCAGGCCGCATCATGACCTGAAGGAGACGATGTATGGCAGCCAATCAGAAGCATGACGCAGCGCGTGAGGCGCTGATAGCGCAGGCTGCGGCAGAAGTGCGCAGGTTCAACCCGCACATCGGAGCGATACGCCAGCCCTATCCAGATGAAGAATACGCTGAACTGGTTGAGGATCGGCGGAGACTCGCGCTCGTTTGGGATGAAATTGACCGGCAGCGTCAGAACGAGGGGAAGCCCCAGTCGTCTACTGCGGCAGACGCGGTAGACGAGGATCGAGGCGAGTAAGTTTGCCGAGCTATTTCTTCGATAGTAGCGCCATAGTCAAACGCTACCACCGTGAGCCCGGAACAGTATGGGTACAGGAACTGTGCGAACCTCGAAACCATCTGCCCATCTACCTTTCGCAACTTGCCGAGGTTGAGGTAGTGGCCGCACTGCGGCGGCTGGGTCGAAACGCCGGTCTCCACCCCTCATCCATCGCAGCCATGCAGAACACATTCGAACGTCATCTTTCCTTGAGTGATCCTGGCCGAGCGTTCCCGGTATATCTCCTTACCCCTGTCTCGCCAACTATCCTTTCGTTGGCGGCGGCGCTGTGTACCCAGTATTGGGAGATGCGGCCATCCCCTTTGCGAAGCCTCGACGCCATCCAACTCGCTTGCGCTATCGCCGTAGCACGTGGAATGTCCGATGAGTTGATTTTCGTCACCGCTGACACTCGCTTGTCGGCGATAGCTCCGTTGGAGGGATTCCAGGTCATCAATCCTGACTACCCTCCGCATCCCTAGACTGTGCCGAAGCCTTCGTCCGACTTGACGTCGTCCTCACGCCCAGCGCGCCAGCCCCAGTTCCAGCGGATTGCTCAGTCCCTTAAAACTTGGCATTACACGCACGCCATAGACCAGGCTGCCGTTGATCGGCGGCAGCAGGTTCGCCGTGTAACAGTGCTCGCCCTCGGCGGTCGTGCGGCTCGGCGTCATCGCCGTCACCCGGCGCTCGCGCAGATTGCCGTTCTCGTCACGCGCCGCCACCAACTCCACCCGCACATCCTCCGGGCTGAGCAGCCCCAGTTGCACGCGCGCCTCCACCGTCACCGGATCGCCGAACGCGAGGCGGCCATCGTGTGGACCCTCCGCGTGGATGCTCACCTTTGGCCAGGCGGCGCGCACCATCCGCTTCCAGTCCGCCAGCTTGCGCGCCAGCGTGTAGCGGTCCGCATCGATCCGTCGGCCATAGGCCAACGCGGGGACATACAATTCCTGGGTATAGTCCTTCACCATCCGCCGCATGCTGAATTCTGGGGCCACCGTCCGTATCGCCTCGCGCATTACCGCGATCCAGCCATGGGGTAGATCATCGGTTCCGCGATCATAGAAGAGCGGCACGACCTGGTTTTCCAGCGTCGTATAGAGCGCCAGCGCGTCCGCCTCGTCGCGCGTGTTGTCGTCCTGATACTCGCGCCGCTCGCCAAAGGCCCAGCCGTTGCGCCCGTTGTAGCCCTCCTCCCACCAGCCGTCGAGGATGCTCAGGTTGGGCAGGCCGTTCAGGCTGGCCTTCTGCCCGCTTGTGCCGCTGGCCTCGTGCGGGCGCACTGGATTGTTCAACCACAGGTCGCAGCCGCTGACCAGATGCCGCGCCATATCCATATCGTAGTCTTCGAGGAAGACGACCTTGCCGCTAAACTCCGGCATGCGTGAGAACTCGTAGACCCGGCCGATTAGCTCCTGGCCGGGCTTATCGTTGGGGTGCGCCTTGCCCGCGAAGACCAGTTGCACCGGCCGCTCGGGGTTGTTCAGTAGCCGCGCCAGCCGCTCGGTATCGCGGAAGATCAGCGTCGCGCGCTTATAGGTGGCGAAGCGCCGGGCGAAGCCAATCGTCAGCGCCTCCGGGTCGAGCAGCGTATGCGTCTCGCGCACCGCCGCTGGCCCCTCGCCCAGCCGCTCGCGTTGCCGCGCCAGCCGCGCCCGCGCAAAGGTCAGCAGCTCCTCTTTATGCTGGTTATGGGCGTCCCACAGCTCGTCGTCGGGGATCTCGCGCGCGTGCTCCCAGAGCGCCGGATCGTCCAAATGGGCATACCAGTCCTGACCCAGATGGCGCTGGTAGAGCGTATCCATCGCGGGCGCGACCCACGTGGCGGTATGCACGCCGTTGGTGATCGAGGTAATCGGCGTCTCATCCACCTCCAGCTCTGGCCAGAGGAACTGCCACATCCGGCGCGAGACCTCGCCATGCAGCTTGCTGACGCCATTACGCTGTGTCGAGAGCCGCAGCGCCAGCACTGTCATACTGAAGGCCGACCCCCAGCCGTTCTCCTCGCGGGCGAGATTGTGGAAGGCGTCACGGTCGAGCCGCAACTGCGGCCAGAACTCGCCGAAATAGGTGTCCACCAGCTCGAAGTTGAAGGCATCGTTGCCCGCAGCGACCGGCGTGTGGGTGGTGAAGATGGCGTTGGCGGCGGCAATCTCGCGCGCGACCTCGAAACTGACATCCATCCCCTGCACCAGCTCGCGGCAGCGCTCCAGCCCCAGGAAGGCCGCGTGTCCCTCGTTCATATGCCAGACCATCGGGTCGAGGCCCAGCGCCCGTATCGCCCGCACGCCGCCGATGCCCAGCATGATCTCCTGCGCGATACGCATCTCGTGGTCGCCGCCATAGAGCCGCGCCGAGAGCACGCGGTCGCCGGGTGTGTTTGGCTCGACATCGGTATCCATCAGGTAGAGCGGGATGCGCCCCACCTGGATGCGCCAGACCTTCGCGTAGACCTTGCGCCCTGGCAGGTCCACGCTAATCATCACCTCGTGCCCAGCGGGGTCCATCGCTGGCTGCGCCGGAACCTGCGAGAAGAGCAGCTTCTCGTAGATAGCCTCCTGCTCGCCCTTCGCGTTGATGCGCTGGCGGAAGTAGCCCTGCGGATAGAGAAAGCCGACGCCGATGAAGGGCAGCCCCAGATCGCTCGCCTCTTTGCAGTGGTCGCCAGAGAGGATGCCCAGGCCGCCGGAATAGATGGGCAGCGATTCGTGCAGCCCAAATTCGGCGGAGAAATAGGCGATGGTGTGGCTGGCCTCATCCGGGAAAGCCTGGCTGAACCAGGTCGTCGCGGGATGCATGTAGGCGTCGAAGTCGACACAGACAGCATCGTAGCGCGCCAGGAAATCGGCGTCGTCGGCAAGCGCCGCCAGCCGATCCGGGTCCACCTCCAGCAGCACGCGCACGGCGTTGTGCTCGCTCGTCTGCCAGAGCTCCGGGCTGATCGTGGCGTAGAGGCGTTGCGCGGGGGGATTCCAGGTCCACCAGAGGTTGTAGGCAAGGTCGCGCAGACGGTGAATACGTTCGGGTATCTCAGGAAAAACGGCCATACGACCGAGAATCTTCACAAAAAAGCTCCTTAAAGCGTGTGCTGTGTCGTGGCATTTCAAGCGCCTCAGGTGAAGACCATCCACGGCGCGCACACGATAATTCATCCTACCGCATTGTACCCAATGCCGCGCCAACTGCCAAAATCAGCGCCTATTGCGCCCACGGCCCGATAGTACGCTCGAATCCCCGTTCAACTTTTTTACTGGTCAGCCGTAGACCATACGGCACAGCGAGCGCCCAGACGCAGGGTGAGGATCAGGATTCCGCCGCAAGGCTAGACGAGTGCGCGGAAGAGGTCTACAATGCGCCTGACGACATAACCATTCGGCCTATGCCTAGACGGCCAGACAGCGCGAGTCTGCACAATGGGATCTGCCCGAGGTAGCGCGCGGATTCATCGAATGAAACGGGAGAACGCCAATGCCATCATCCGCAACGAATGCTCAGCCGACCACCCAGAGCACGATTCGGCAAGCCTCGCTGCTCTTCCACCTCGGCAAGACCGCCGCGCTGGTTACCGCGATCATGAAGGACGTCCGTGTCCACTGGCTGCCCAAGCTCTTCTTCTTCGCCGCCCTGGGTGCGCTCCTGCTGGCGCTGCTCTTCCCGGAGTCGATTGTCGATATTTCTGGCCTGTTCGCTCCGGTCGTGGGTTGGGCATTCGACGCGGTTGGCATCCCGGCGGAGGCGACGCTCGACTGGGCAGTGCTCGGTGTGGCGGCCTTCAACCTGCTCAAGCTCTTCCCGCGCGATGTCGTCGGCGAGCATTACGACCACCTCTTCCGCAAATAGCCCGCAACGCTCCCCTTTCGTCTGGCGCCAAAACAGCAACGCGCCATCGTCACGTCTTGCCTGATAGCAAGGCGGGATGAGTGGCCGTGTTGATAAGGCTATCAGCGGGAGGACGCGAGCATGGAAGATGCGCGACGAGGCTGGGCGAAGCGGATTGCCATCGGGCTGGCTGTCGCGCTGCTGGTTGTGTTGGCAGGATGCGACGTTGGCGAATCAGTGAGCCGGGTCTCCCAGCGGGGCCAGGGAACACCGGGGCCGACCCCCGGTGGTCTGGCTCCGCCGGCAACCGCCGCCAACGTCACGCCGATAGCGACCGCGAACGTGCACTGCGAGGTGCGAGCGCTGCCCCAGGGCTGGTCGTGGTATCAGGATGCGCGCTACTCTTTCCGTCTCGCCGTTCCTCCCGGCTGGCGCACTGGCTCATTCGAGTATATCCCCGATGGATCTAACGTGCTCACCTCGCCCTCACATATACATGTCGTAGACTTCTTCGGGCCTGAAAGTGGTGGGCAATCCACGTCGAGTGGTAAGATGCGCAGCGACACATTTACTCCGGTGATTATCATTGAGGTGGATGTTGGCAGCGGGACAAGCCATACCCCGTATGGGACTGGGGTGATGTCGAACTGGTACGCCCAGACAACTCCCATCTGCATCGGTAAGACACCCATCACCCCCTATCTCTTCACTAACGTTGAGGGCGTCGAGTGGGCCGCTGTGCTTCCCACAGGACCGCATGGCTATCGTTACGAGTTTTCGGTAGCCTCTGGCCCCGACACGGCAACCCGCGACGGCATCTACTTTCAGGCCGCGCTTGCCACTTTCTCCGCCTCGATCTGAACATGTATGCCAATCTGGCCGCACATGCGCGCTCTTCTCACCAGATTCGCCATGCCACCATTTTTCGCGTAACATTTGGCGCACAGTGCCGATAACAGATCATGCGTCTGTTATCGGCCTGTTGTGTGGGCGCGTCTTGCGGGCGCATCCAGTGGGGGAGCGGCTATGGTGGCTATGCAAGAGTCGGCGACTGACCAGCTTGCGGCGGCGCTCAGCAGCGAACGCGCCCAGCTGGTGCGCCTCTGCGCGCGGCTGACAGGCAATCCGCGAGTTGCCGAGGATCTGGCGCAAGAGACGCTCTTCGAGGCGTGGCGTTCGCGTGAGAGACTGCGCGATGTGGCGGAGATCGCGCCGTGGCTTAGGGCAATCGCGCGCAACGTTTGTCTGCGCTGGCAGCGGGCGCAGGGACGCGAGCAGCGCCTGCATGTCGATCCGTCCGCAGATGATGCGGATGCCGCCGACCCACTGGAATACGCGCCCACGCCGAACGGCGATCTCTCGCTCCAACTCGAACGAGACGAACTGGCGGACCTGCTGGGGCGGGCCATGGCGCTGCTTCCGGCGGAGACCCACGAGACGCTGGTTGCCAGTTACCTGGACGAGCTGCCGCATCAGGAGCTTGCGGCACGGCTGGGGTTGGGTGAAGGAGCATTGCGGGCAAGACTGCATCGTGGCAGGCAGATGTTGCGGCGAGTGCTGGAAGATGATCTGCGGGCAGATGCCCTGGCATGGGGGCTGCTGGCGGCCGACGAGCCGCAGTGGCAGGAAACGCGCATCTGGTGTCCGTTCTGCGGCATCCAACACCTTGCCTGTCAGCTCGACCGCGCAACCGGCACGTTCAGCTTTCGCTGTGCAGGCGCATGCCAGTCGGGAATCAGCTACGTGGTTGGGTGCGGCGAGCAGCCGCCGATGACGGCGAGTCTTACCAGCCCGAAAGCGCTCTTGAGCCGCCAGTGTCTTGCGCTCGGCGATACCTACCGGGGCATGGCAGCCGGAATAAAAGAGTATTGCCTGGCCTGTGGCACATCCGCGCACATCCACCCGTGGCAGCCCGATGACGACCTGAGCGCTCCCATCATGGCGCATGGCATCGCCGTCACGTGTCCGCACTGTGGCCGCATCGACAGCGCCAGCCCATTGCATCTCGCGCTCGACACGGCGCATGCTATCCGATTCTGGCGACGATACCCCGTATGCGCGCCCTCCCGGTTGCGAACACTCGATTTCGCCGGGCAACCAACCCTCCAGACAGGCTTCGAGAGCAGCAGCGATCACGCGCGGCTGGATATCATCACGGCCCGCGATACCCTCGAAGTGCTGTATGCCTCCGAATCCACCTAACATGATTCGCGATGAGAACGACCACGCCGCGAGATGGCCATTCATGGCCTCGCTCCCCTTACTCCGGCCATTTATGGCCGAGAGCATCCTTCATGGCATATGGCATAGAGACAGAGAGACGGCCAAGCGATGAGCATGTTCAAGACGCTGAGGAACGCTAACTTCGCACGCCTGTGGTGCGCCGGATTGATCTCGCAGGCGGGCGACTGGGTGCTGCTCATCGGCCTGCCCATCTATGTCTACATTCTGACGCGCTCGCTGCTGGCCACCAGCATCACCTTTGCCGCGGGCATCGTCCCACAGATTGTGCTTGGCTCAGTCGCCGGGGTCTTTGTGGACCGCTGGAACCGCAAGCGCACGCTGGTGATCGCCAATCTGCTGCTGGCGGTGGCGCTGCTGCCGCTGATGCTGGTGCGCACGCCCGACCATGTCTGGATCGTCTACATCGTCATTTTCGCCGAGACCTGCTTCGAGCAGTTCACTGTCCCGGCCCAGAACGCCCTGCTGCCCGCGCTCGTAACCGAGGAGCAACTGGTGCCCGCCAATGCGCTCAACTCGCTCAGCAGCAACCTCTCGCGGCTGGTTGGCCCGGCGCTCGGCGGCGTCATCGCTGGTTTCCTTGGGCCAAATGGCATCGTCGTGGCGGATACGATCTCATTCCTGCTGGCGGCGCTGGTGCTCACCGGGATACCCGCTGCCGCGGCAAAGGGTGCCGTACCACAGCGTCCCGCCGGAAACAAACCATTCGCCAGTCTGCGGCGCGAGTGGTCCGACGGCCTGCGGGTGCTCGTCGACAGCCGGGCGCTCTTGGTGCTGGTGGTGACCTTCACCATCTCTGCCCTGGGCGAGGGCGTCTTCGGCGTGCTCTATCCCGTCTTCGTCTACCGGGCGCTTCACGGCGGTGCGCTGGAGATTGGCGAACTGATGAGCGCGCAGGCCGTCGGCGGACTGCTCGGCGGGGTGGTGGCGGGCTGGCTCGGTCAGCGGCTGCTCTCGCGCTGGTCCATCGGCCTGAACTGGCTGGCCTTTGGCGCGATCTCGATTGCCATCTATGGCGCGCCCGCCTGGCTCGCTCCGCTCGGCGTCACACTGCCCGTGCTGTGGGTGGAGATTGGCCTGTTTATCGCGGTGGGCGTCTCAGGCGTGGGCGTGCTCACCGGCTCGCAGTCGCGGCTACAGACCAGCGCGCCCGAGGCCTTCCTTGGCCGTATTTTCGGCATCCTCGGCACAGCGATGGGCCTCTTCATGCTGGTGGGTACACTGGTCTCCGGGACGGTCAGCAACTCGCTGGGCGTCATCCCCGTCCTCAACATCCAGGCGGCGGGCAAGCTCCTCGCGGGCGTGCTGGCGTTGGCGCTACTGCCGCGTATGATACATCGGCCAGCCAGCACGTTGATGGGCGACGCGACCGACAGTACGGCGAACGCGCAGCCAGCGGCAGACGGCTCATCCGTGGAGGCATCTCGCCCTTAGACGGCTGGCTCGACGGGAGTTGAGACATTTTGTGCCGGTGCTTCCTCGTCGCCGCGCGGCCACAGCGCGATACCTAACCATACCCACAAGATGGCAAGCGCAAGAGTCGGCACACCTAACATGATTGCCACTTTTTGGGTTCCCGCGTAGTCCGAGCCTCCAGAAACCAGTATTACGATGACAGACGCCGCCAAGGTGAGGAGTGGTATGATCCCCACAATCAGCGGGAGCCAGTTGTATCGTGGCAGAACGCGACGGCGTAGAGTCACGATGCCATAGACGACTATGCCAATGGTGAAGATGATTGACCCTAACAGTCACACCATATATCCCATCATCAAATAGCCGTTGGGATCGTAGAAGTTGCAATTCAGCGGACTATAGCAACTGTCGGCCTGTGAATACAAAAAAACCGAGGTTAGCCCGCTGCCCAGGCCGGAGATAACCATCCCAAGGATCGCAAGGGTAATACTTATCCACCCCACCGCGCCTGTCCGACTTGCCCCCCGCACCTGCAAACCGACGAGTGCGAGAACATAGAGCAGCACCAGCGCGGGCGCTCCCCACGAGACGATATGGACAGGAAAAATGACGAGGCCGACCGATGAGTTTTCGTCGAGCAGTTGCGCTATGGCGACTGTCAGGTCCAGTGCGGCGAATATGGTCGCGATGGCGCCGCCAATGATAGCTGACAAGCTGCCAAGGCGAATCCAGTGCGTGCGTGTCATATGCAACTCCTCTCGGCGGTGCTCGGCCAGGGCGCTCACGATGAGATCGCCGAACGCGATTAGCCAGTAGCGTATGAGGCCGACAGTCCCATATGTAGCAGTCGCCTCGCGGCAACAATCGTGGAAAACCTGAACTATCTGCGCGCCATACTGGCGTCGTAATGGCAGTGGGTAGGCGACGAGCAGACGACGATAGAGCCAGGCGGAGAGCCGTATCGTCCGGGGTGTCGCACGAGTGGATGCGCTCATGACGACCCCTCGATTCCAGCCGCGCCACCTGTGCCGGGTAGCAGTCGCCGCGCCTCCGCCGCGCGCACCAGTTGGGCGAGCCGTGCCGCCTCCGCCTGCGCTACCTGTTGCCCGAAGCTGGTCAGGCGATAGTAGCGGCGGCGCTCGTCATCCAGTGTTGGGTCGGGGCGCTCGTCCGATTCTTCGATCATGCCCGCATCGAGCATCTGCCTGATCGAGCGGTAGAGCGTACCGGGGCCAATATGCATCTGGCCATTCGTCGCCGCCGCGATCTCCCTCATGATGCCGTAGCCGTGCCGTTCACCATTGGCAAGCGCCAGCAAGATGTGGAAGACCGCCGGGCTAAGCGGAAGCAACTCCTCCGGCGCTGGCTGTGCATCCATGGGCTTTCTCTCATTCGCTCCACAACAGATATATCCAACATGGATATAATGGACTCAAACGAGCGCTGTGTCAAGGGGGAGCCTGGAGGGTAAACATAAGGCCGCAGTGTCAGCGACTAGGGTTGCCATAGCGGCGTTGTAGCTCATCCAGCGACATCCACGTCTCGACCGGCTCGGTCTCGTAGGTCGTACCGTGAGCGAGGCGGTCGCGCCCGCCGGGATGGTAGAGTACGATGATGCCCATCAGGAAGAAGCGGTCGAGCCGGGTGCGGATGCTGCTGGGACGCCGACGGAGCGTGAAGCCCAACCTCGGCGCGCTCCGGCCCAGCAGGGTGTAGCCGTAGAGCGCATGGATATCGCTGGGGAAGCCGCCCGCCGCCACCCACCGCGCCAGCGCTTGCAGATCCTCGCGCATCATCCGTAGCTGCTGCCAGGGTGTCGTCTCGTTCACGATACGAGCGAGGACGCGACTGTTGACGTGGAGAATCGCTATTGGATCGCGTCGCTTGATGTATGTGCCGTCGGGCAGCGTGATCGGTTTGGCGTCCACGTGCGTGATCTGCACCTCGAAGAGGTGATGTGGCGCGTCGGGGATCTCTTGATGAGGCATCACTCGCAGCGTCAGCCATTCCCACAGCGGCCAGAAGCGCAGAAAGCCCCGCGCCTGCCCGCTATGCGAGCCAAAGACCAGCCGCCACCACGCGCGCACCGGACGCTCCTGGTGTGGCTGTGGCGCTGTTGGCTCTTGAGGCGCGGGTGCCTGGGTGTTCTCGTTGTTGTCAGGCATTGCGCACCGCGAAGATGAAGACCGCGCCCGCGATCATGCAGAGCGCCGCCAGCAGAAAGACGAGTTGATAGCCAAGCGTCGTCTGGCCCGCCAGGCCACTAAAATGCAGGACGGCCGCTCCGACGAGTGGCGCGAGCAGCATAGGGATGTTGGACGCGGTGCTCCAGATGCCCATGTCCTTGCCCGCGTTCTGCGCCACCGGCAGAACATCTACCGCCAGCGCCCAGTCCACGCTGCTATAGGCGCCGAAGCCGACGCCGAAGAGCAGTCCCAGTGGCCACAGGGGCGTGCCCGGCGGCAGGAAGAGAAACCCCGACGCGGCCAGCGCCATGCAGCCCGTCGCGATGCAGACCAGCGGCACGCGCCCCAGCGTCAGCCGCAGCCGGTCGGAGAGAATGCCCAGCGCGATGGCGCTCGCCGCCGCACCCGCCAGCGCCAGTATCGCCAGCGCCGCCGTCTGTGTCACGAAGTTGGTGCTCTGCGCGACGTTGGCGAAGTAGTATTCGATGAACGTCATAAAGAGGCTCAGCCCCAGCATGACCGAGGCGCGGGTGAGAAAGACCCAGGTGAAGTTGCCATGCCGCCACGGCGCAAGCCAGTCCGCCGCGAAGCGCTGACGCCAGTTGCCGTGCCAGCCCAGCGGCTCCGCGATGCGCTGCTGTTCGCGCAGCGTCTCCAGCGGCGTCTCGTGGACGCCGAAGACGGTAAGCAGCACGCCCGCGACGAGCACGACGGCGGTGAACAGGTAGAAGACCGCGCTGCCCGCGGTGATAGTATCCAGCGAGAGCGCAATTGTGGTGACCGACCCCAGCAGCACCGCCGCCAGTCCCAGGCTACAGGCGTTGCCCAGGATCGTCATCAGGCCGATAAAGCCAGACTGCTCGCCACGCTGGTCAGTGGGAACCATATCGGGCAGCAACCCCTGATACGCGCCGCCGATCACCCCGCTGCCAACCTGGAACAGCAGCAGTCCGACGAACAGACCGCCCAGGCTCCCCGGTCGCGCCAGGACCACAGCGCCCACCACCTCGATGGCGGCGCCCAGCGCGATGTAGGGACGCCGCCGCCCCAGCGGGCCAGTGGTCCGATCCGAGAGCGCGCCGACGATGGGCGGAATGAAGACCGCGACGAGGCTCCCCGCCGCCGAGAGCCAGCCAAGCAGTGTCGCCTGCTGGGCGTTGCCAATGCTCCCCGGCGCGACAAACAACAATAACTGCACCGGCAGGACGATCGGCAGCATCGCCGCCGTCTGGAAGTTCATCGCGAACCACAACACGCTCAGGCGCAGATGGCCACCGACGGAGAGGTGTTCGCTCTGCTCGACGGCGTTCGCCTCATCATGCAGGTTGTGGAGATTCATCTCACCCCCAGATTCGCTCGCGGCGCAGTGATGTCGCCTGCCTGACACTATAGCGTCAATGGGGCATTTTGGATAGTGGGCCGCGGAGGCCAGCTGGCCGCCCAAGGGTGAGCGGACCAGCCAGCAGCTACGCTGTGCGCCATGCCGCTACTTCGTATCAGCCGCAGAATCGCCCGCCGACGCGGATTCCTCGCCCGCGGCTGCCTTGGGTGAGGGGCGTAGCGAGGCGAGGTCGAAGTTGGGGTCCAGCAGCGCATGTGGGTCAGGGACGGGAGCCGCCTCGGCGATGAGATCGCGCGCCAGGTCCATCTGCGCATCGTCGTTGACCATCATCACGCCGCGCAGGATGCCATCCTCGATGAAGTAGGCGCTGAACTGGTCGCGCGCCAGCGCACCGCACACGACCACATGTTCCGTGCTACTGGGGTAGCCCAGCATGTTGATGGCGAGATCGAACTGGTCGGAGAAGAAGTATGGCACGTGGCGATAGATCTCATCGCCGCCCGTCATATTGGCGGCGGCAGTCTGCCCGGTGGCAATGGCGTTATCCCAATGCTCGAAGTGCATCCGTCCGAGCACGGGGTCGGGATAGGCGGCGAGATCACCGGCGGCGTAGATATCGGGCGCCGAGGTTTGCAGGTGGTCGTTGACGACGATGCCCTGGCGCGGATCGACCTCCAGCCCGGCCTGTTGCGCCAACTCGCTATTGAGCAGAATCCCGACGCCGACGATGGCCAGATCGCAGGAAATCGTCTCAGGTTCGGTCGCGGGGCTATCGCCCACTGGCGTTATCTCCACACCGGCCAGCCGCCCATCGTCGCCCGCACTGAAGCCAGTCACGCCATGCTGATAGCGCAGGGTGGCTCCGCGCCGCTCGTACTGTTTGGCGAGATAGTCCGAGAGCGCTGGCGGCAGCATGGACGGCCACGGGCGGTCCAGTGGCTCGACAATCGTGACCTGCGCGCTGCGGAAGAGCGAGTTGGCGGCGGTTTCCAGCCCGATGAAGCCGGAGCCGACGACGACGACGCGCTTACCATGCTGCGCCAGCTCGTCGCGGAGGGCATCGGAATCGGTCACTGTCCGCAGGTAATAGATGCCCGGCAGATTGGCGTTGGGCACATCGAGCGCGCGCGGACGTCCGCCCAGTGCCAGCAGCAGTTTGCCATAGGTGAGCATCTGCCCATCGGCCAGACGCACCGTTTTGGTGGCGGGATCGAGCGCGGTGGCCTCGCCATGCAGCAGCTCCACGCGCTGCTCGCCGTACCACCCCGGCTCGTGGACGTAGATGCCGCCGTTGCCATACGTGCCGGTATCGTTGATCTCGCCGCGTAGATACTCCTTGGAGAGCGGCGGACGGTTATAGGGGCGTTGCGGCTCCTTGCAGACGATGACGATGCTGCCGTTGGGGTCGCGCTTGCGGATCTCTTCGGCGGTGGTGGCCGATGCCAGCCCTCCACCAAGCAACAGATACGTCACTGCGCGCCCTGACTGTGCCGATGTCATCCTATGCCTCCTCATCCGCTATCCAGAGCAAGCCTCCACGCTGGCTCCCTGTCTGATAGCTACGGTAGCACAAAGCGGGCCTGAGTGCGCATGCTACAATGAGGGGAACTCGGGATGTTAGACAGTTGGAGAAGTCCAATGGCGCAGATAAATCGCGGGAGTCCGGCAGTATTTCGCCAGTGGACGACGGCGCAACTGGTGGAGGCTCTCCGCGCCTGGGATATCAACTACCTGGCGATAAGTCGGCGGGTTGAGCAGGCGTCAGCCGTCGGCAGGAAAACGACGCGTCCGCCAATCGAGCAATTGCTGCCCGCGCTTGCCCGGTCCGATGAGCCACGGGTGCGTGACGCGCTGGTTGGCTTGCTACTCCTTCACTCTGAAATTGCCGGGGATGTCGTTCGTGTTGTCGCACGAGCGCGCAGCCAGGGTGAGGATGAGCCCGCCGAACAGATCATCACGTTGGCGCTGGCGGCGCTCTACCTTCAGCGCATCTGGCGGTTCCAATTGTCGCTTGCCTATGAGGCATTCTCTGCGCTCGACGAAGGCCTTTTCGCGCCATGGTGGTTGGAGCGAGACCTGCCCTCGCCATCCATCGGCTACGGCGAACCGGGGTTGCGGCGCCTGGCAATCTACGAACAGCATCGGACCGGCACAGCGGCCAACTTTGTCGGCGACTGGCAGAATCAGGCGCACCATGTCATAACGCAGGGCTGGAATCGATCATCGCGTGAGAATCGGCCTGCCAATCTGGCGCGGATTCTCGGTGGGCAGGCGCTGCGCCAGCAAGTCTCGCAGGAGCACACCGAAAGAGAGCACACCATGAGCTTCCGCCCCGACGTCGCGCGCGATGATATCGAGCGATTCCTCCAGCAGTTTGGCCAGCTCAGCCAGCAGTCAGGACGGCTCTATCTTGCTGGTGGAGCGGAACTCGTGCATGGTGGGCTACGTGGCGAAGGAGCCACGACGGTTGATATTAATCTGCGGCTGGATGTCAGCGATGAATCTGCCGCCGAGACACTCATCCGTCAACTTATGCGGCAGCTTGGCGTCAATGTGGAGCTTGCGTCACCTGCCGACTTTATCCCGCTACCTTCGGACTGGCAGACGCGCTCGCCGTTTGTTGGGCGCTATGGAAATACCGATGTCTTCTATTTCGATTATTACGCCCTGGCGCTCTCCAAAATCGCGCGAGGAACCAGTCGTGACCTGAGTGATGTAGCGTTGCTCGCCCAGAATGGACTGATTCAGCGCGACGAGCTAGAAACCGCCTATCAGCAGATTCTGCCGCAGCTTGGCCATGGCCGATTCTTCAACCTCGATCCAGCGAAATTCGCGGAGCAGTACGCCGCAACCCTTGCCCTCTTGCCTGAACCGAACTAAACGCACACTGGCCTATTTTTTCCAGGATCGCATGATACAATCGGGAAAGTCCCCTGGGGATGACATGACCGGACTGAATAAACGCATACGCGCAATGGCGCGCGAGGAGCATAGCAATGGCGAAACGGGCGAGCGCGGGAGATCCTTCACACCATAGGGAATCAGTGACGATTGGTGGGAGCGGCGAGACGGGTCTCGCGCTAGGCGATGTGGTGGCGGTCGCGCGTGAGGGGACGGTGGTGCGGCTGGCGCCCAACGCGACGGATCGTGTGGCGACGGCGCGCGCCTTCATCGAGCGGATCGGCGCCGAGGAGCGCACCGTCTACGGCGTCACGACCGGATTTGGCCACCTCAGCAGCGTCAAAATCTCCAGCAATAACCTGGCCGAGCTTCAGCGTAACCTGATTCGCAGCCATGCCAGCGGCGTTGGCGAGCCATTCGCGCCGGATACCGTCCGCGCGGTGATGCTGCTGCTGGCGAACAGCCTGGCGCGTGGCCATTCCGGCGTCCGCGTCGAGGTGATCGAGCTGCTGGTCAGCATGCTCAACGCGGGAGTCACCCCCATCGTCCCCAAGCGTGGCTCCGTCGGCGCGAGCGGCGACCTCGCCCCGCTGGCCCATCTGGCGCTCACGCTGATTGGCGAGGGCGAAGCGGAGTACCAGGGCGAGCGGATGCCCGGCGGCGCGGCGCTGGAGCGTGCTGGTCTCTCCCCGGTGACGCTGGGCGCGAAAGAGGGGCTGGCGCTCATCAATGGCACGCATGTGATGGAGGCGTGTGGGGCGCTGGCGCTGGCCGATGCCAGGCGGCTGGTGCGCGCGGCGGAGGTGGCGGTGGCCATGTCCACCGAGGCGCTACTCGGCAGCTTTGTCCCGTTGGACGCCCGCATCCAGGCACTACGCCCGCAGCCAGGCCAGCAACAGACTGCCGCACGGCTGCGGACGCTGCTGACGGGGAGCGAGATCAACCCCAGCCACGTCAATTGTGGGCGGGTACAGGATCCCTATACGCTGCGGTGCGCGCCCCAGGTGCTCGGCACGGCGCGTGACGCCCTTGGCTACTGTGCGGGTGTCTTCGATAACGAGCTGGACGCCGTCACCGATAACCCGCTAATTTTCGCGCAAGACGGCGATGTGCTGAGCGGCGGCAACTTCCACGGACAGCCGCTGGCGCTCGCGCTCGACCTCCTGGCGATTGCGCTGACGCAGGTAGCGAGCTTCTCCGAGCGGCGCACCTACAGCCTGCTCGAGCCACACGCCTGGGATACCGGCGAGAACGCGCTCAAGCCGTTCCTGACGCCAGAACCCGGCCTGAACTCCGGCTATATGATCGCGCAATATGTCGCGGCGGCGCTGGTCAACGAGATCAAGGTGTTGGCGCATCCCGCCAGCATCGATTCGATTCCTACCTCGGCAGGCATGGAAGACTTCGTCAGCATGGGCTCGACCGCCGCTATCAAGCTGCAGCAGTTGCTGCCGCTGGCCTGGCGCGTCGTCGCCATCGAGTTGATCTGCGCGGCGCAGGGTCTGGAGTTCCGCAAGCCGCTTCAGCCGGGCAAAGGCGTTGCCAGCGCGCATGCCGCTGTGCGCACTATCGTCCCCGCGCTGGCCACCGACCGTCCGCCCGCGCCCGATATCGAGGCGCTCGCCACTGCGCTGCAAGTTGGCCTGCTCGACGCCATCGCGCCGGAGGGAGAAGTATCGTCGCGCTGAAATGGCCCGTCCAATCTCGTATCAAATGGCACTTCTGAGAACGCCAATCGTTGGGTAGTATATCCCACGTGAGAGGCACATCCAGGCACGATTGATACGAAGGAGGGCCACTATGGACGAGGCGCGGCAGGAGCAGGATGGGCGAGGCGATTTCGATTTCATTGTTGGCCGCTGGAATGTGCATCATCGGCGGTTGCGTGAGCGACTGAAAGGCTGCGCCGACTGGGACGAGTTCGACGGGACGACCGAGGACCGCAGCATCGTAGGAGGGTTGGGCAACATCGGTGAGGCCGCGCTGATGCTCAACTCCACCCCGCTGGTGGCCACATCCCTGCGCCTCTTCGATCCACAGACGCGGCAGTGGAGCGTCTATTTCACCAATAGCATGCAGGGAACGCTGTCTCCGCCAATGACCGGCGGATTCACCCAGGGGCGTGGCGAATTCTACGCGCAGGAATCCTTTGAAGGGAAGCAGGTCTTCACCCGCCTGATCTGGTCCGACATCACCCCTACTTCAATCCGGTGGGAGCAGGCGTTCTCGGCGGACGGCGGCAGAACCTGGGAGACGAACTGGACCATGGAGCTTACCAGGCAGCAGGAATAGCCGCGGCTTTCGCTCCACTTCGTGCCCGCGCCGATGTCGCCCTCTGTTATTAATACATGCCCGGCGTCTTGATGGCGACGGCCTTGCGTAGCGATTCCAGGTCGCGCACGGTCATCGCCAGGTCGCGGGCGAGTCGGCCCACCTCGCGCATGTTGTGGTAGTAGTTCATCTGCATGTCAATGCCCATCAGCAGCCCCAGCAGCATCGCCTCGGGCAGTGCCTCGCGCTCGATGGCCGAGAGCGGGCGCACGCGGTGATATGCGGCGACGGTTGCTCGCAGCAGCGGTGGCCTCCGGTCGCCAAGCCCCCAGGCCAGGTCGAAGAGGGGTGTATCGCGGTGGGCGCGCTCGAAGTCCAGCACGCCGCTGATGGTGGCGTTCGATGACTCGCCGCGCCAGAGCACGTTGGCCATCGTAAAGTCGCCGTGGACGACCATCTTGGGCAACTGCGGATAGAGGTCGCCAAAGTAGCGCGTCGCCAGCCGCTCGCGCACGAAACCGAGCAGCCCTTCGGGTAGCTCCGGCGTTGGCTGCCAGCTTTCAAGCACCCGATCCACCGTCTCAAGCGTCCATGCGGTCCATGGTTGGAACGAGTTTCCCTCCGGCGTACAGCTTTCCAGCGCGCTATGGAGCGAGGCCAGCATCTCCGCCGCCTTCGGACGTCCCCACATCCAGTCGTTCTCGCTGGCCTGATGCCCGTCGCGCGCGGCATAGAGCGCCCATGTCGAGTCGGCACCCTCGCAAAAATCGGCGCCGTTCGCGGCAGTGATGACGCGCGGAATGAGCACCCCTTCCTCAAAGAGATGCCTGAGGATGCTGTGGGTATAGTGGATTGATTCGACAGGATACCAGTCATGGAAGCGCTTCAGAAAATAGCGCTTGTTGCCCGCGACCACCTCCCAGTAATGGGCACGCGGACGCTGCGTCGGCGTGCTTTCGGGCTTGCCGAACTGGCACTCCTGGAGCGCATAGTGGCTGAGAATCTCTTCGACGATGCCCGTTGCGTTCCATTCCTCAAGCGTGAGTGTGCCACCGGCGAGGCCCAGACTCTCGGCGCAGTCCTCACAACCGATCAGCTCTCCGGCGGGGTTGACGACCAGCAGATCATCGAGCAGACGACCACACGACGGGCAGGGTAGCTGCTGAGGCGAGATGGGAGACATCGGAGCGGGCATGGAAACTCCTTAGCAAGACTGCTGGGCGCTGTGCATCCGGCATAGCCGTTGAAACGTACATCCCTGCACCGCCTCGTCAGACACGGTCCCTTGGCGCCTAACTCCAGACGAGCATTTCGAGAGACGTCATCAGCGAAGGCAGGGCCGCTCAGAATTGAATAGAGCAAAACGTGCGCTGAGCCACCATCTTCTCTTCGCCGACTCCTCCATACAGGCAAAATACTTTGGCATCGGGGGGAATCATCAGGAGCTTTGGGGGCAACCGCATCCTGCGGTTTCCGGTTGCGTCAATGACCATTCCCCATTACGGAAGCCGGGGGAAATCCTGGGCTGGCAACGGCTCATCCGAACAAGCCGAGTCTGTCGTACGCCGCCATATCACTCTGTCAGTCGGCGCCAAACATCAGACCCATTCGCGTGAATTTCCGGTGGCCTTCCGGTATGGCGCCAGCATAACACAGAAGGCCCAACCATGCAAAGACTATTCCTTCTAGCAGTAGCCATATGTAGCCATATCAGGTCATGCCATTTGGCGACAGATGGCGGCGGATGCCCTCAGGCGTGCGAGACACCGCTCGTCTGCGCCTGTCGCGCCGCCAGCCAGCCCTTGATCTGTCCCAGCGCCCGCTCGATCTGCTCGATGGAGTTGGCATACGAGAGCCGGATATAGCCCTCGCCAAACGCGCCAAACGCTGTTCCCGCCAGCACCGCGACGCCCGCCTCGTTCAGCAGCGCATCGGCCAGCTCGCGCGAGTGCAGTCCCGTTCCGGTAATATTGGGGAAGGCGTAGAAGGCGCCGCCCGGTGTCGCGCAGTTCATGCCGGGGATGTCGTTCAGCCCGGCAACGATCACATCGCGCCGCTTATGGAACTCCGCCACCATCTCCTCCGACGGCTGCTGCGATCCGGTGAGCGCGACGACGCCCGCCATCTGGGTGAATGTAGCCGTGCAGGAGTTGCTGTTGGTCATCAGCCGGGTAATCGCGGGGACCATCTCGCGCGGGAAGAGGCCATATCCAAGCCTCCATCCTGTCATCGCGTAGATTTTCGAGAATCCATCCAGCACGATGGTGCGCTCGCGCATGCCGGGCAGCGCGGCGATGCTGACGTGCTCGCCGCCATAGAGCATCCGGCTGTAGATCTCATCGGAGAGCACCATCAGGTCGGGATATTTCAGCACGGTGGCCGCAATCTGCTCCAGGTCGCCACGGCTGAGGACGCCGCCGGTGGGGTTGTGCGGCGAGTTCAGGATAATCAGGCGCGTCCGCTCGTTGACGGCGTCGCAGAGTTTGTCCACGTCGAGTGAGAAGCCACGCGCCTCATCGATCTGCGCCGGAACCGCGCGCGCGCCGACGAACTGGATCATGGATTCATAGATGGGGAAGCCAGGGTTGGGGTAGATGACCTCGTCGCCCTCCTCACACAGCGCGAGGATGGAGAAGAACATGACAGGCTTGCCACCCGGCGTCACCACCACATCGTCTGGCGCGAAGGCGATGCCACGGCGCGCGGTCGCGTCCTGGGCGATGGCCGTGCGCAGCTCGGGGATGCCCGGCGCGGGTGTGTAGTGGGTGTAGCCATCTGCCAGCGCTTTGCGCGCCGCCTCGATGATGTATGCGGGCGTCGTGAAGTCAGGCTCGCCGATCTCCAGATGGATGATCTCTTTGCCCTGCGCTTCGAGCGCTTTGGCGCGCGCCAGCACCTCGAACGCCGTCTCGGTGCCCAGTTGTCCCATTCTCTGTGCGAACTTCATTGTTTCTTCTCCACACTCGCGACTCTGCGAGTGATGCGTACAGGTCATTTTTCCATGCATAGGCGAGGGATGAGGTGGGCCACCTTCGCGGCATGAATGCCGCGGCTAATCCCGTCGTGGCCTGATGCTCTTGAACGTATTGTTCAGGTAATCTATGGGCGCTTCTGGGAGCCTGCGCAGGCAGGCTTTGCAGCGAAGCTCGTAGGCGCGGCTTCAGCCGCCAGCCGCCTTACGCTGGCCTTTCAAGGCCGGGACCATCCCCATCATCCGCCCACCACCTGACCGATGATAGCACGATTCCCGCCACAATCGTACTACCAGTCGCGCGGCAGCGTCGAGCGGCCCTTGCCGAGCGCGTCGTTGTTCAGCCCGGCGGGCAGCGCCTCGCCCGTCAGCCCGGCGATCAGGTTGCGCGCGGCGATGTCGGCCATCTTGCCACGGGTCACGCGGCTGGCGCTGGCGATATGCGGCACGACGAGGCAGTTGGGTAGCTGGACGAGCGGCGAATCGGCGGGCAGCGGCTCTGGCTCGGTCACATCAAGGGCGGCCCCGGCGATCTGCCCGCTTTGCAGCGCCTCCAGCAGGGCATCGGCGTCCACCACCGGCCCACGCGAGGTGTTAATTAGTATCGCGCTGGATTTCATCAGCGCGAACCGCTCACTGTTCATCAGGTGATGCGTCTCAGGCGTGAGCGGCGTGTGGATGCTGACGAAGTCGGCCTGCGCCAGCACATCCTCCAGTGGAGCGTAGGTCAGGCCGTATTCCTGCTCGAAATTTTCATGGCGGATGACATCATAGTAGATGACCCGCATCTCGAAGCCACGGGCGCGTTTGGCCATCTCGACGCCGATACGTCCCAGCCCCACCAGGCCAAGCGTCGCGTGATGCACATCCGCCCCCAACAGCAGCATCGGCCCCCAGGTCTTCCACTGGTCCGCCCGCACGTAGTCCGCTCCCTCGACGATACGCCGCGCCGAGGCCATCAGCAGCGCGAAGGCGAAGTCTGCCGTCGTCTCGGTGAGCACGCCCGGCGTGTTGCCCATCAGAATGCCGCGGCTGCTGCCCGCCGGAATATCGAGGTTGTCGAAGCCGACGGCGTAGTTGCTGACGACGCGCAGACGCGGGCAGGCGTCCATCAGCTCGCCGTCGATCTTGTCGGTGAGCAGGCTGACCAGTCCATCGGCGTCGCGGGTCTCGCGCAGAATGACCTCACGCGAGGGCGGCAGTTCATCTTCCCAGACGGTGGCATCGCAGAACACGCGAATCTGATCCAGCCCTTCATTGGGGATAATGCGCGTGACGAAGACCTTTGGCTTGCCCATACGATTCCTCTATTCCTTGTTCTTTCAAGCAGAGCGCCATCCGGCTCCAGTGGCGGATTGTGGCGCAGCGCGCGTGACGAGCGCGGCTCCGTCTTCCAGTGTACCTTACAAGAGAACTGGCCAGAAAGCCCCTGCTTTCAAGCGAGGGATGAAAGGCGTCGCGATGGGTGGCTTTCATCCCGGGCTACCGGCTGGAGCGCCCACAGCGAGAAATGATTTAGTATGATGGAATGATGGAGCGACGGCGCTGATTCCGCATCCCAACAACATTCGTGCATCAATCACCGCAAAGGAGAGCCCCATATGGGAGAAGATGATAAGCAGACCGCGAAGGCGAGTACGGGATTCACGGCCGAGGAAAAATCGGCGATAAAGCAGCGCGCCAAAGAGCAGAAGGCGGCCGCCACCAGGGCGGAAGAGGAAAGCGCCGCTCTCGCGGCAATCGCCGCAATGTCAGGCTTGGATCGCGCCATGGCCGAGCGTCTCCACGCGATCATCACAGCCAATGTACCATCCCTCGCGCCGAAGACGTGGTACGGGATGCCTGCCTATGCCGACAAGGACGGCAAGATCGTCTGCTTCTTCCAGCCCGCGCAGAAGTTCAAGACGCGGTACGCGACATTCGGCTTCAACGACAGCGCGCACCTGGACGACGGCGCCCTGTGGCCGGTCGCCTTCGCGCTGACGGAGCTGACCGCCACCGACGAGGCAAGGATCGCCGCGCTCGTCAAGAAAGCGGTGAGCTGAGCGCACACTGCCAGGCGTAGTATGTGGGCCACGGTGGGCTGCCACTGGGACGACGACAATTGAGACAGTTGATAGGTATCGCCCGCCTTCCTTGAAGGGGGGCTGCTTTCCCCTCGCCACCGCCTTCGTAGGTGCTGGTGTGTTCCTCGCCACGCAAATCGTCACCCTGCTTGGCATTCAAGGAAGAGTTGTGGGGTACACTGTCCTTTGAAGTGACGCTGGCGGGAATCCTCTACATTAGTATGCATTTGCGGTGCTTTGGCCTAGTCTGAATCGTATAGAACGACAAAACAAACAGCCGTGGGGAGGCGCGTGGCATCGTCTTCCACGGGCTTGATGAGCAGGTATTCGGCGCTGTGCGGGGGATTGCGGGAGATGTTGTTGCCTGCATGGATGAACAGGCGCACTGGGAGAAGGGCGAGCGTGTGATGGAGAGCAACAATTCAGGATACGCCAGCAGATCACCACAGTCCGCGTTCTCATCATCGCTGAGGCGTGGCGATGGCCAGGTGATACCCCCGCCGCCCGGACAGCGGCGCGCCTTCCGGCGTCTGCACGCTCAGCAGCAGTTTATGCCACTGCTGCTGGTGACAATTGCGCTGATGTTGCTTGTCGTCATTGCGACTGGTTACGTGGCCGCGCGCGCCAACGCGACCAGCAACGCCGAAGCGGCCGCACGGGCCAGCGCCCTGCTTGCCCGCGAGGTGGTGAGCGAACGCGGCCAATTCCCCGCGATTGCCAATAGTCAACTGGTCGCAAGCACCGGCACGACCAACTACGTGCTGGTCAACGACACCTGGGTGGTAGACCACGTGCGCCAGTTGACGGGCGATCAGGCGGTGATTTATCAGCTCGTTGCCACAGACACCAGCCCGTCGTCACTACGGGCGGTCTCCTCCAACATGCGCAGGACCGACGCGCAGGGCAACCCCATCGCCAATACCCGCGTCACCGGCGAGCCGATGCCAGCGAACGCGCAGTCCGCTATCTTTGGCGCGTGCGGCCAGGTCACCGATAACACCGCCTGTTATAGCGACTTCAGCGGCGAGGTGACGATTGCGGGCGTGAGCTACGTCGCCGGATTCGAGCCTCTGCTGGATCAGCGCGGGCAACTGGTGGGCGCGGTTGGCGTGCTCATCCCACTGGACGCCGTGCTGGCGCCGCCGAAGCAACTGGCGATTGTGCTGCTGCTGATGGGGCTGCTCGTCGGATTGGTTGCGCTGGTCACGGGCACATGGCTGGCCAGCCGCACCCCCAATCGCCTGCTGACGCAACTCGATAGCCAGCTCGACATGATGGCAGGCGCCGCCACCGAACTGGGGCGGCTGGCGCATCAGCAGCAGTTCCGGCTGCAACGCCAGCAGCGCACCGCGCGCCAGGTGGGCGAGCACGCGCGCCAGTTGGAGGCGCTCGCCTCGGAGATGGATAACGGGCAGACGGCGCTGCAACAGACGACGACAGCGATCTGGGCGGAGATGTCGCAGCCAGGCATCGCGACTAACGCGGCGGTGGCGCTGCGGCTGGCGCGCGAGGCGGCGGTGCGAGCATCGGAGGTGGGCACGACGGGTGATGAGACGCGGACGCACGCGCGCCAGGTCATTATGTTGATGAATCAGGTCATTGCCGAAGGGCGCGCGCTGGCGCAGGAGGGGCAGGAGGCCGAGAGCCACGCCAACGAGCTGGCGGCGACGCTGGACCGCATGGAGACCGACCTCGGCGAACAGCTTGTGCCGCGCCGCTACGATCTTGGCAGCACCCCGCTCATCCGCCACCTGACCGACGCCTCACACCGGATACGCGAGATGCTGCAGCCCGGCGAGAACACCTCGCCGCGCCAGCGCAAGCCGACCACGGGCCGCCCAACGCATGGCAGAAGCGGGCCAATGACGACACCCCGCGCCAGGTTATCGGGCCTGCCGCCGCACGGCAGCTCAGGGCGCTCGCCCTCTACGTCCTTCCGTGGCAATGAGCTATGGGGTGGATTTCCGCTGGGAGGCGAGCCGGGGTATCCGCCGCCATCCGCCAATCCCAATGCGTCGGGGAGTCGGCGCGGCGGGCGACGACCGGCAGGCGATCAGGGGCCGCCACCTCCCGGTGGGCTGCCGCCACTGGGCCGATTCGACGATGATCTGCCGCCGGGCGGGTCGAGCGATAGCCGCTGGCTCAATGAGTAATTGCCGCTAGCTCGTTTTTCCTCTTGACGCGGGTGAATTCCACGAGTACGCTGGATATACTGGGGGATTGGGGAAAGGACGAGAACGGATGGCAGCGCTGGTAAGCATCGTGATGGGCAGCGACTCCGATCTGCCCACCATGCAAGGCTCGGCGGAGATGTGCGAGCGCTTTCGTGTCGAATATGAGATGCGTATTATCTCGGCGCACCGCACGCCCGACGACATGGCGGAATATGGGCGCACGGCGCACGCACGCGGGCTGCGGGTCATCATCGCGGGTGCGGGTGGCGCGGCGCATCTGCCCGGCATGCTGGCGGCGCATACTCCCCTGCCGGTGATTGGCGTCCCCGTGCCCGCGGAGTTCCTACGCGGACTGGACGCGCTGCTCTCGATTGCCCAGATGCCCCAGGGCGTGCCGGTGGCGACAGTCGCCATTGGCAACTCGCGTAACGCGGGCCTGCTGGCGGTGCGCATCCTGGCGGCGAGCGACCCCAATCTGCAACAGCAGATGATCGCCTATCAGGCGGAGATGGCCATCGCCTCGCGCAAGAAGAATATCGCGCTCCGCGACCAGCAGATTGGCGGCTAGCCACCTTCACATAAATCGGCGCAGGAAGCCGCCGGGTTTCAACCCATGCGGACCAGGCGGAGGAATGCGCCGCCGCCCGCAGGCGGAGAATACACGTCCCATTGACGTGTACCATCAATTATGATACACCTGTTCTATGAAACAGACCTTGCTCGTCAAACTGGCTCCAACGCCTGACCAGCATGCCGCGCTTTTGCGGACGTTGGAACGGTTCAATGCCGCCTGCAACGACATCGCAGGGACCGCGTTTGCTGAGCGCTGCGCCAACAAAATCGAACTACAAAAGCTAGTCTACTATGACATCAGAGAGCGGTTTGGCTTGTCGTCGCAGATGACGATTCGCGCCATTAGCAAGGTGAGCGAGGCATACAAGCGGGATAAGACGAAGCAGCCACATTTTCGCCCGCATGGCGCGATGGTGTATGACGAGCGCATTTGCAGCTTCCCGCGCATTGATCGCGTCTCGCTCTTAACGCTGGATGGCCGGGTGGAAGTTCCGTTCCACTTTGGCGCATATGCCGAAGGGATGTTGCGACGCACACGCGGGCAAGCTGATCTGCTCTACCGCAATGACACCTTCTTGCTGGCCATTACCGTGGATGCGCCCGAACCAACGCCAGATGATACCGCTGATTTTGTGGGAGTGGATTTGGGCATCATCCAACTGGCGACGACAAGCGACGGCGAGTTTCTGAACTATTCGGCTGGTCCCAAACACAGGCACGTCAATCAGGTACGCGCCCGCTACAGCCGCTTTCGCCAGAAGTTGCAGAAGAAAGGGACGAAGTCGGCCAAGCGCCTGTTGAAGAAGCGCAGCGGCAAGGAGAAACGCTTTGTTAAGGATGTGAACCATTGTCTCAGCAAGGCGATTGTCAGCACGGCGAAAGGCACCCAGCGCGGGATTGCCCTGGAAGATTTGCAGGGTATCCGCGAACGCGCCGGGAAAACGGTTACGAAACGCCACCGGAGAGTGCTGCACAGTTGGGGCTTCTTCCAACTCCGCGCCTTCATTGCCTACAAGGCGGCGCTCTCTGCCGTGCGCGTGGTCTACGTCAACCCGGCGTATACCAGCCAGACCTGTAGCGCCTGTGGGCATTGTGAGAAGGCGAATCGAAAGAGCCAATCCAAGTTCTTGTGCACGTCGTGCGGGTTCTCCGCCCATGCCGACGTGAACGCGGCTGTGAACATTCGTCAGAGTGCTTGCAGTCGGGCGGCTGTCATACCGCCAGACGCGGCGGCCCTCGCGGGCTAGCTGCAAGCCGTCGGGCTTTAGCCCGCGCGGTCTATGACCCGCTTCCCCTCGCCCGCACATGGCCGCCCGCTATTGTGGACAACTGCGGTGGATAACTCCCACCAAATTGTGGATAACGTGAACTTTGGGGAAGCGCCTGGCTTTGCCTCAACCACAGGCGAACGCGGGGTGATTGAGACAAAGCCCTTGTGCCAGTTCTGGGTTCAGAACCTATTCGGTGGTCAGCTCGCGCCCCACAGCTTCCTCATTTGCCACGCCAATCGAGTAATGTGACTGGACGAGCTTCCATGCGCCATCCTCCTGGTGGAAGACGCCGGTCACGCGAAATGGGAGCTGTGTTCCGTCTGGTAACTCAAAGCTCGGCTGATCCGCGACCCATCCGACACTGCCTTCGCGGTATGCCTGAGGATCGGCTCCCATGATGCGGGGCGAGCCGCCCAACTCCTGAAATTGCGTCACGGCCACATGCAGGAAGGTGTCATAACCAGACCACCATTCCCTGGGATCCGTGCCGATGTTGAGCACGCCTGGCTGATATGAGATGATTTGCTCAAGGAACGACCTATCGCCTGCTGCCAGGGCCTGGTAGTAACGCAACACCAGATTACGAAGTTCCGTGGACGACTCCATAGTTGCTGCCTCCTCGTCTGCCGCGAGTTATCAAACCCGCACACTGATACCCCTGTTGCCTTCTGCGTGCGCGCTCCTCGTAGCTGGAAGTCATACGCGCGAAAGGCCTCGCAGACCCGGACTCCGTTAGTCAACATAGTTGCTCATTGAGCCCTCGCGCCGCACTTCTATATCGTCGCGCTAGAATGTCACGCTGGAAGCGCTATACCTTGGGATAGGCCTCAGACTCGAGTCGTCCTATGACCCTATGGTTACTCGGTCGCCTTCGATGGTCGTATCACACTGAACCGAGATGAAACTGGGCATCTGACGCGCCATGCCGCCGCGGAATGCATGCCGTACGGCGTTGCCCCATTCCTTCCAGATGTGAGCTGCCCCACAGCTAGCCCCACACCACCGTCGCGTCACATTGACATGGCGCGGTGCGCGAAACTACAATGACTCTGCGCCGCCTCCGACTTTTCGCGGGCGGCGTACGCGCGCCTGAAAGCCATGTTGCCGGAGCGTGCCAGAATCAAGAATGTTGGCGAACGAAGCACGCCCGGCGCGAAGGAGTTGTGAATGAGCATGGGCCTGGAGAAGACGACATCAACCAAAGAGCCACAGCGGCACGTCTTCGCGCGTTGGGTATCGGCCATCATCCACCCCATCGCTTTTCCGCTGCTGACGCTGGGTGTCGTCACCTACATCGCCACCGCCTCATTCGTCGAGACCTCGCGCTGGCTGCTGCTGGCCGTCGCCCTCACCTCCCTGCCCGTCGCCGTGCTGGTGGGCATTCAGGTGTTGCGCGGGCGCTGGACCGACCTCGATGTCAGTGTGCGCCGCCAGCGCTACGCACTCTACCCGTTCGGCCTCGTCTGCCTGCTTGCGCTCATCTTCATCTATGCCCATTTCGGCGCGCCAGTGATCGCCATCCGCACGATGGGCGCGTTCGCCATCGCCAACACCGTTGACGCCGGTATCAACTTCTTCTATAAGGTCAGCGCGCACGCCACTGGGGCCGCCGCCTGCGCCACCATGCTCTGGCTCGGCGCAACGCCTGTCTGGGGTATCGTCGCCTCGTGCGCGGCGCTGCTGGTCGGCTGGTCGCGCGTCGAGCTGGGACGCCATACGCGCGGTCAGGTGCTGCTCGGCTGGGCCGTCGGCGTGGCCAGCTCGGTGATCGCCTTTGCCTACCGGTAATCTTGCTACTGCCCGCGTTGGGAAAATCAGCGCAGGTGGGAGCCTTGCGCATAGCATGGTGAACACCTATGCGCAATGAGCGTGGCCGCGTTGTGCGGAATGAATTACGGGGAGAAGCGTCTGTGAGCGGTGTGCTACAAGTGCTGCAATGGCACAGCAGCACGCTGCATGAGCGCTCCAGGCGCTAGTGCCACTGGGCTGTCCACTGAGCGGTCCCACAATCGAAACCGTCAACGGGCGTGGCTAGTCGACGCTGATGGATGGCGAAGCACAGCGCGATGCTCGCCGCAGCGAAGCAGGCCGGTTATGAGGCGCTGGTAACGACCATTCACGACCGATCAGCACCTGCGCTTCTCGTGGAGGGTGGATCAGTGCGTCTTCCAGATGAGGCCATCATCATTCCGCGCGAGAAGCTCACCCACTACCTTCTGGTGGCGCGCGTCGAGGACGACAAATCGAAGTATCTCGCGCAAGTGGGCTTCACGGCGGAACGCGCTGACGAACTCGAGGCGGCCATACGCAGGGTCGTCCGCCAGTATGATGCCGAGCAGGACGCCAGCAATGCGTATGGCGTGTTCTACCGTGTGACCGGCGACCTCGTTGGACTCAACGGACGCCAGCTACCGGTCGTCACGATTTGGATTGCACTGACAAACAGCCCAGCGAGCTACCGATTTGTGACGCTGAAGCCAGCAAGGGGATAGGGGGTAGGATCATGAGTGGCATGAAACCAGAATTGTACTCTCGCGTCGTCGTGACCCTTGATCTGCCACAGGAGGATGTCCGTCGCGGCGACATTGTGACGGTCGTGGACTATGTGCCGCATCCCAACGGCGGCGAAGAGGGCGCGATCCTGGAAATCTTCGACACGCTGGGGAACTCGCTTGGGGTGGTCGTCGTGCCAGTGTCTGCCATTGCGCCGCTTACCCGCGGAATGGTTCCTGCTGCGCGCCCGACCACACGCTCGGCATAAGCCCTGCCACGCCCTGCCATCCACCTCCGTTCGGCAAGCGAGAAGCGTACGTATGGCCATGCTGATTGCACATAGGTGTTCAGCATGCTAGGCGCAAGGCCAATTAACCTGCCAAATGTGATACCCATACACCATGAATAGAACTGACCGCCTGCTGGCTATCGTGCTGGAGCTACAGGGCAAGGGATGGCAGCGGGCCGAAGACCTTGCCGACACCTTCGAGACCAGCAAACGCACCATCTACCGCGACATGCTGGCGCTGGGCGAGGCGGGCGTGCCCGTCGTCTCGATTCCGGGACGCGGCTACTCGCTGGTCGAGGGCTGTTTTCCGTTATGCCCCTCCTCGTCTCCTACCTCTACGAACACCGTTGCTAGCTGTAGCTCCGTTGGCTCTGCCAGTGGCAGCGCATAGCGCAGGTTGTTGGCGCGTCGTCGGGCGTGGCGCTCTGTGTCGGTCTGCCCCGTCTCTGCCGCCGCTGACGCTGCACGTGCGCGATGAGAAGGAGGTCGTGCAGTGGCTGCTTGGCTGGGGCCGCCACCTGCGCGTGCTGGAGCCGGAGTCGTTGCGCCAGCGCATCGCCGCCGAGGCCGAGACCATGCTGCGCCGCCACCAATCGCGCTGAACATTCAACCCACTCCATCCGCTACTGACATACTGTTGTCACTCGTCCCTGTCATACTGCTCTCAGAGCCAGGGAGAAGTGCTCCCACAGGCCGATAAGAACAGGAATGGAAGGAACAATAGCGATGAACAGCGGACTTCAGTTTGTCGTGCGCCACGTGACGGATGTCGCCGCCGCCCACGCCTTCTACACCGAGAAGATGGGGTTCGAGGTAGAGGCTGAGCAGCCGGGTTTTGTCCAGTTCAAGGTGCCCGATGGCGCGCACTTCGCCGTTAGCCTGGCGAGCGCCGATCCCGTGGCGGCTGAGCTACCGGGCGGGCAGTCCGAGCCACTCGAACTGTGGTGGTATGTGGATGACGCCGACGCTGCCTATGCCGAATTACAGGCGAAGGGCGTCGAGACCGTCTTTCCGCCGAAGGATATGCCGTTCGGGCGCGCGTTCGCCATCAAAGACCCGGCGGGCGTCTACAGCTTCATCTTGCAGCCGCCGCGCTAACCTCACGCCCACCGCTGGCATTCCTCCCCGCGCCGCGAGCATGTCTTCGGCCGGGGAGGCTACCTGGAGGAGTCCTCATGTCGCAGTCAATCGCGCATCCAGCCGCCTATCTCGCCGAGGGCGCACTGAACCCACGCGCGCCGTTCGACTTCGCCCAGACGCTACGCTTCGTCGGGGCGTTCACTCCCGCAATGGGCGAACAGACAACCGACGGCGGGACGCTACGCAAAGCGGTGATGATTCAGCGCGGACCGGTGGTGTTTACGGTGCGTTCGTCCGGCAGCACTGCGCAGCCACAGTTGGACTATACGCTCGCCACTGCCGAGGCGATCACCGCCGAGATGGAGCGCGCTGCGGTGGACCGCATCCGCTTCTACCTCAGCTTGGACGACGATTTGCAGTCGTTCTATGCGACCGTGCGCGCCAGCGATCCCGCGTTTCAGCCAGTCATGCGTCGCCTCTACGGCTTTCATCAGGTGAAGTTCTTAACGCCGTTCGAGAACGCCTGCTGGGCGGTGCTGACTCAGCGCACGCCGATGGCCGTCGCGCGGACGCTCAAGCGGGCACTGGTCGCGCGCTATGGCGCGTCGCTCGCTCTCGAAGGTCAGGAGTATTGGGCTTTCCCGGAGGCTGAGACGCTGGCCACGGCGGACCCCGCTGACCTGGCAGCGCTGCTGCGCAACGAGCGCAAGGGCGCCTACCTGCGCGCCGTCGCCGATGCGTTCGCCACCGTCGACGAATCGTGGCTGCGCGCGGCTGACTATGAGCGGGTGCGCGAGTGGCTGCTGGCGATTGATGGCATCGGCGCGTGGTCGGCCAGCTTTGTGCTCATTCGCGGGCTGGGCCGCATGGACGCAATCGCCACGCCGGAGAAGGAGCTACTCACCGCCGCCCGTAGCGTCTATGGCCCGGACACGACGCCTGAGTCGCTGAGTCGCCTGGCGCGGGATGTCTACGGCGAGAACGCGGGCTACTGGTCGTATTACCTGCGCAACGCCAGGCAGTAACGCGCCCTGCCTACGTCCGCTCGCCCTCGATCAGCGATTCCGCTTCGGTGGGGATGATGCGCGTCAGCTTCAGCCCGGCCGCCGCGAAGAGGCGGCGATACTCCTCAGCGGTGCGTTCGCGCCCGCCGTTCATCACGAACATCATCAAGTCGAGGAACTTTGCCGGGGAGGGGTCATTGCCTGGCTCGATGACGCTCTCGATCACCAGCGCCCTACCGCTAGGCGGCATCGCCTCGGCGCAACTGCGCAGAATTGCGATGGTATGCTCATCGTCCCAGTCGTGAAGAATGTGCCGCAATGTGTAGAGGTCGCCAGGCGGCACAGTAACGAAAAAGTCGCCGCTCGCCAGCTCGCAGCGGTCCGCGACACCCGCCGCCTCCAACAGGGGGCTCGCGCCCGCCACTACATGCGGCTGATCGAAGAGGACACCATGTAATGCGGGATTCGCGCGCAGGATTGCCGCGATCAGCATCCCCTGGCCGCCCGCGATATCCACCACCGTGCCAGCCGTCGAGAAGTCATACGTGCCAACGATGGCGCGTGCCGCCTGCCGCGAGCTTGCGCTCATCGCCTGGTTGAAGGCCTCATTCTGCGCCGGATGCTGCGCGAGATACTCGAAGTGCGGCGCGCCAAATACCCGCTCGTAGGCGTTCGTGCCCGTCATCACGCTGTCATACAGCCCGCCGCAGGCGCGATAGGGCTCATCACCAAAGAAGAGCGCCTGCGCGCGCACCGCAGAGGGATGATCATTCTGGAGCAGCGCGGCCAGGGGCGTCAGCGCGAATCGCCTCTCGGAGTTCTCCTCGAAGACGCCGATACTCGCCAGGACGCGCAGCACGCGATAGAGCGCATCGGGGTTCGCGCCCGTCGTCACGGCCAGCGCATCAACCGACTGCGGCCCATCCTTGAGAATATCCGCCAGACTCAATTTGGCGGCGACGTAGAGCACCTGGGTGACGCGAAAGCCGTTGAGCAGTTGCAGCATCTGCCGCAGTTCCGCTGGCGCGGGCGTGGCAGATAGGGTCTTGTTTCCACCGTCTGAGTTCATGTCGCGCCTGCCTTTCTGCACATGAAAACCTCTTGCGAGCAGAGCGTACCACACCACCATCCGCCTGTCTGTGCGCCATTCCGCAGTGCTGCGGTCACTGCTTCGGACGATGTCGGCGGGCGGTTGTCCGGTTTCGAGCGCGACGCGCGTTATATCACCAGCGATGACATCAGGCGACTGCTGACCGGTAGATGATCGCGATGTGGCACGGTGGGAGAGGCTATGGGAATGTCCGATATCGCCACGGCGGATGAGCTGAGCCAGATTCGCCGCGCGGCCACGGGCGATCACGCGGCCTTCGCGCTGCTGGTGCGGCGCTATGAGGCGCGGATAGGCGTCTACCTGCGCCAGATGGTCGGCGACGCGGACCTCGCAAGTGATCTTGCCCAGGAAACGTTTCTGGCCGCCTATAAGGCGCTGCCGCGCTGGCAGCCACCGCCGCCAGACGCCGCAAATCCGGCGAACCTTGCAAGCCGGACAACTGATCTGCTCTCGCCCTGGCTCTATCGCATCGCTACCAACCACGCCATCTCCGCGCTACGCCGCCAGGCGATGTTAGCGCGCCGAACGCCCATCTCACCCACGCGGGCGAGTTCCTCGCTCGAAGACGCCGTGATTGGCCGCGAGTTGCTGCGGGCCGCGCTCGCCACGTTGGACGAGGACGCCGCCGCCTGCCTTGTGCTGCACTACGTCGCCGGTGAGCGCTATGGCGAGATTGCCGCGCGGCTGGGCATATCGAGCGAGGCGGTGCGCAAGCGAGTCGGACGCGCGCTAACTTCTCTGCGCCAGGCCTACGCCGCACTGGAAACCGAGGCACAGCCATGAGCAACGATCCTGAGATGCCGAACACGCAATGGCCCGATGCCTCAGCAGTTCCGAACGCCAGCAATGGCTCATCGCCTCACCTCAGCGATGAGCAACTGGCCGCCTGGATGGGCAATGAGCTAGGGAGCGACGAGTACCGCGCGATACGACGCCATCTGGAAAGCTGCGGCTACTGTCGGCGCGCGCTGGCCGAGACGCAGCGTATCCGGGCGCTGGTGGGCGCGGCTGACAGTGGGCCACAGCGTGTGGTGTTGCCATCGGTGGCGGAGCGTGTGCTGGCGCGATTGTCAGATCGTTCCCTCGAAGATACCCTTCCTCTTAGCGCTATCCCTACCTCGGGAGGTCAGAACATCGAGCGCGCCCGACGGAATCAGCGGCGCGACCTCTGGCGACGAGTAGGCGCCCTGGCGGCTGTGCTGTTGCTGATCGCTTCCAGCGCGCTGCTCTTCAGCCGCATCAGCTCGCGCGGTCAGACTATTAAGCCGAGGCCAACCGCCGCGCCAACCATAACGCCCACAGTCCCATTTCTGGGAAACTGGGCTGAGGTGGTCCCCGCACAAGCGACTATTCTGGATGTCGCGGTCGTTAGCCAGGACGACATTTGGGCGGCTGGGCTGACCGGAACCGATCATGGTATCGAGACGCTACTGATGCATTACGATGGCGCGCGCTGGCAGGTCAGCCCTGATACCTTCGACGGGGCACAGCTCTACAGCATCTCGATGGTCTCCGCCACCGATGGCTGGGCGGCTGGCTCCAGCAATGGCACGCCATTCATGCTCCACTACATCGATGGACACTGGCGCGACGCAACAACATCCGTAGATATCGCCGCGCTCCTGGACCACAAAATTATCCTGACAAACGTGCGGATGGCCACGGCAACATCAGGCTGGGCACTGGGGCAGGGCGATCAGGCGCCGCAGCATTCGACGCAGGTTCTGCAATATATGAAGGTAGGATCAACATACCGCTGGGAACCATCTGAATCGTTCGAGGGAGCGACGCTGCATGCGCTCTCAGTGGTCTCGGATCACGAGGCGTGGATGGTCGGGCAGAATGGCCTGAAGATCATTATTGTGCGTGTGACGATCACTCACCTGAACAATGACCCCAACTCCATCGTCACCAATTGGGATTCACATAGCTGGGAGACATTCGGCGCTGGCAATCTGACCAGTGTAAGCATGGTTTCACCTACGGATGGCTGGGCTGGGGGAAGTGGGGACGTTGGGGAAGGTGTGTTGTTCCACTGGGATGGCGCCCAGTGGACGCGGGTTGGCATACCGTCGATAGTAGAGCAGCCTGGCAGTGTCCAGGGAATCATCGCGACCGGGGCGGACGCGGCCTGGGTCTATGGCGAATTTCCCGGCTCCCACTCCTCATTTCTCTATTCCATTGCGGGCGGCCAATGGACTGACCATCAGTTTTCGCCATCGATGGACTCGCACCTCGTGACCGGCGCGGCGCTCGCACCCACAGTGCTGCTGGCGATCACTGATGGCGCCACCGACTATGGCGCGAATCCGAAGCCGAAGACCTTCGACCTGGGGCAGGGCAGTGCTATTCCTTAGATCGTGTCGGGCCCGAGGTTTTAGGGGTTGTACGATTTAGCGATGGAGCGTTGCGCGCAGGTCCGCGACATCTTGGCGGGTCTGCCTATCCTCAGCGATTGCCTTCGCCACGCGCGCGCAGCCGTGCATGATGGTGGTGTGGTCGCGGCCACCGAGCTGGCGGCCAATCGCGAAGAGCGAGGCGTCGGTCTCCTCACGCAGCAGGTGCATCGCCACCTGACGCGCCCAGGCAATCTGATGGTTGCGCGACTTGCCGCGCAGGTCATCCACCGTCACCGCGAAGTGGTGCGCCACCGCCGCCAGCACCATCTCCGCGCTGGGACGCTCCGGCCCGGCGAGCGGCTCCCCGGCGATAGGGGCGAGCGCCAGGCGTACCATCTCGCCCTCGATGGGCTGCCCGAGCATCTGCGCATAGGCGGCGACACGGGTGAGCGCCCCCTCCAGCTCACGCACGCTCTCACAGTGCAGCGCGGCCAGCGCGGCCAACGCCTCCTCGGGCATTTCAAGCGGGAGCGCGGCGGCCCGGGCGCGCAGAATCGCAAGACGGTGGGCGTAGTCCGGCGGCTGGATATCGGCGATCAATCCCCAGGCGAACCGCGAGCGCAGGCGGTCGTGCAGGTGGCGCATCGCCTGTGGCACGCAGTCGCTGGTCAGCACGATCTGCTTGTTGGCCTCGTGCAGCGCATTAAAGGTGTGGAAAAACTCTTCCTCGGTGGACTCTTTGCCCGCGATGAACTGCACATCGTCCACCAGCAACACATCGACGGCGCGATAGCGGGCGCGGAACAGATCGGTGGTGCGGCTGCGAATCGCCCCGATGATCTCGTTGGTGAATCGCTCCGCCGTCACATAGGCCACCGAGAGACCACGAGCGCGCGCGCTCTGCCCAATCGCGTGCAGCAGATGCGTCTTGCCCAGACCGACGCCGCCATAGATGAGCAGGGGATTGTAGCTCTGGCTGGGCGTCGCGGCCACCTGTTGCGCGGCGGCGTATGCCAGTTGGTTTGGCGGTCCGACGATAAACGTCTCGAAGACGTACCGCGGGTTAAGCTCGTGCGAGACGCCAGCGGCATCGGGCATCAGCAGCGGCGTGGGATGTATCGCGCGCGCTGGCTCCGGCTGCGCCAGTGGAAGCGGAGATTGCGCGGCGGCAGGCTCGCTGCCATCGGCGGGACTGGGATGGGCGCGCGCGACGGCGGCGCTCTGGCGGGCCGTCCAGGCGGTGGAGCGCCCGCGTGTGGGACGGCGCGCGGGCATTGTCCGTGGAGCGGCGGGCGATGGCGGCGTCGTCGCGGGGGGGGTGGCGGAATGCGGCGCAGCGTGGTGGTCGTGTAACACAAAGGCGACCTCAGCCGCGCGGCCCAGCGCCTCGCTGACGGCGGTGCGTGTCACATCGAGGAAGCGCTGGCGCAGATGCTCGCAGGCGAAGGTGTTGGCGGCGCCGACCACCAGCGTATCCTGGGTAAACTCGATGGCCAGGGTGCCGTGGAACCAGGTTGAATAGGCGCCAGCAGAGACCCGCCGAGCAATACGCTCGAGCGCGGCCTGCCAGAGTTGTCGCGCATCCGCGGATGCGCCACCGCCCGGTTGATTCCGCCTCATAATTGCCGCTCTCCCATGACGCATAGCCAGGCTATCGAGATATCCGGAAGCCTGCCCACGTACCGTTGATGCCTGTGTGATGTCCTACCAAGCGCGTGGACCATGCCACGCGGCGCTTCCGTGCCTGATGTGCTGGCTGGCGGCTAAAGCCGCGCCTATGGGCCTGCGCTCCTCTACGGCCGCAAAGCCCGCCTGCGCGGGCTAGCAGACTCGGATGGCCGTATCGCTTCCCAAAATACAAAATCCTCTACGGAGACGATGTACGCTGTCGTGCTGCTTGATGATTCCTGTTGACGTGTTCCAGATGGCACGCCAATTCCATGCCAAAAGGATGCTTTTGGGCTGATGTATGTATCTGACGAGTAGCGCGCCCGGACGGTTGCGGTTGTGCAACACGGCAATTTTCCAAGCGAACTCTAATCTCCCCTTCAGCCAATCCTCAGCCGACTCCACTATGCTGCCTATGTTATCACCGTCGGCACGCTGAGTGGCCGACCAGGTACCGATTGAAGTCCACCTTTGAGGAGGTTCCGTCTCATGAATCGTGGCAACAGGGATGCATCTCGCCAGAAAAACGCGCTTCGTGCCGCACTAGTACTTCTGATGCTCACCGCGCTCGTCGTCTTCGCTGGCTGTGGGTTGCGCAGTCATAACACCACGCCGGGCCAGTCGGGCCAGCAGACAACCAGCCAGCAGACAGGCTCAGGCCAGAACACCGGATCGAGCAACAGCGCGGCGCAGCAGATTCAGGATGCCGACCAGCAGGTGCAGGATGCGATGCAGAGCGCCGACAACGCCCAGAACGACGCCAATAACGCCAATACACAGGCCGGGCAGGAGAACGACATCGTCCCCTAGCCTGAATACCTCAACATACCACGCATGTGCGAGAAATTGAAAGATAGAGGAGTTCATTACATGCGCTTCAAATCACTGCTTCATTCCGCCCCACGCCGACTGATCGCGCTCGGTATGGCCGCCAGCATCGCGCTTGGTGGCGCTGGCGCGGCCACGGCGTTTGCCGCCCCCGCGCATCCCACGCTGCCCACCTGCGCCCGCACCGATGTGAAATGCGTCATCGCGTTTGGCGACGAGCGCATCGACGAGCGCACCGCCGCGCTCACCAAACTCAACGACAAGGCCAGCGAGCAGGTTGCCGCCGGGCATATCACCAGCAGCCAGGCCAGCGCGATCCAGGCGGATGTGACGAGCAACCAGAGCGGGCTGACGGCGCTCAAGAGCAAGCTCGACGCCGAGACCGACGCCACCACCGCCCGCCAGGATGTGAAAAACATCTATACGCAGTTCCGCATCTTCGCGGTTGTGCTCCCGCGCGACTATCACGAGATCGTCCTCGATATCATGACCAACGTTCAGGCGAAGCTGGTGGGCCTCGAACCGAAGTTGCAGCAGGCCATCGCCAGCGCGCCCACCGACGAGCAGGCGCAGTTGAATTCGCTCTATAGCGACTTCACCGCCAAGCTGGGTGCCGCCAGTACGCAGATTACCAACGCCAACGGGATGGTGTCGTCCTTCACGCCGAGCAATTTCGACAGCAATCCGGCGACCTATCGCACCAACTGGCTGAACTTCCGCAGCGCCGAACTGGCGGGCCGCGCGGACCTGCGCCAGGCGGCGAGTGATCTGCATCAGATGGCGAAGATCCTGAAGTCGTCCACGACGCCTTCGGCAACAGCCACGCCGACCGCGTAGCCTGGCTCGAACCTCACCCCTGTCCCATCTCCTGTAGGGAGATGGGAGCCAGAATCGCTCCTCTTGTAACGATGGCACGGGGAGCGATTCTGCGCGTGCTTATTTCGACTACAGAAGTTCAGAAGTCGACTTCTGGGAGTGGTATGCGCTGGCCTTTCCTGACCCGTTGGCCATGTGCGTTCATCCCGACGCTAGCCTTTGCGTCTGGTACTTTGACACCAGAGCGCTCACGAGGTATACTTCCCTGGTTGGTTGTGGTGTGTGCGGCCTGGTGGATGTGGAATTCGTTAGTGTGGTCGCCCCCTCAGCAAAAGTGTCTTCCCCAGTCGGCCTCGTGTGAAGGTTCACTGCGCCCAATGGCACGGTGGACTTTTTTTTGTGTGACGCGTATCCGATCCGTGTGGTGAGATCAAGCGGCGAGTCCAGCCTGTAGCAAGGTCAGATCGCCGGAAAGGAATACGTGTGTCTACAAGTTTGTCTCGTCGCATCTCGTCAGCCGCGCCCCAGGCGGGCGCCAGCGCCGATGCGGCTGTTTCGTCGCCATTTGTCCATCTCGGCGCGCACCCCGCCACCGCGCGTGCGCTTGCCAGGCAGGGCATCGAGACCCCAACCCCGATCCAGGCCCAGGCTATCCCGCCGCTGCTGGCTGGTCGCGATGTCATCGGCCAGTCTCGGACTGGCTCCGGCAAAACCATCGCCTTCGGGCTGCCGCTCGTCGAGCGAGTGGACCCCAGCCTGCGTCAAGTACAGGCGCTGGTGCTGACACCGACGCGCGAGCTTGCCAGCCAGGTGGCCGATGTGATCGCCTCGCTCGACGGCAGACGCTCCTTGCGTGTCGCCCAGCTCGTCGGCGGTCGGCCACTCGGCCCGCAGCGCCAGGCATTGCTCAGCGGAGCCCAGATCGTTGTCGGCGCGCCCGGCCGTATACTGGATCACCTTCGTCAGGGCAACCTGAACCTGCAGCGGCTCCGCGTCGTCGTGCTTGATGAGGCCGATCAGATGTTGGATGCGGGGTTCGCCCCCGATATCGAGCGCATCTTAGCGATGACGCCGCCGACACGCCAGATGGCGCTCTTCACCGCCACACTGCCTGAGTGGACCATCCGCATTGCGGGGCGCTATTTGCACGACCCAGTGTTAGTAAAAGTTGGCACAGGCGAGAACCGGCCCGAACCAGCTATCGAGCAGACCGTCTACGTCGTTCCCCAGGGGCAGCGTCTCGACGCCCTCAAAGTCCTGCTGGACCGCCGCCGTGACGCCTCAGGTGTCACGTTGGTGTTCGGACGCACCAAGCATGGCGTCAAGAAGCTTGCCCGCCAGCTCGAGGCGCAGGGCTATCCCGTCGCCGCACTCCAGGGCAACATGAGCCAGTCTGCCCGGGATCGGGTCGTTGCCGACTTCCGTGCTGGGCAGGTGCCGGTGCTGCTGGCGACGAATGTGGCGGCGCGCGGCCTCGATGTCGTGTCCATCGACCAGGTTATCAACTACGAGTTGCCAGAATCCGCTGAACTGTTCACCCATCGCATCGGGCGCACGGGGCGTATGGACCGCGAGGGGGTGGCCATCACCCTGATCACGCCGGAAGATATGCTCGCCTGGAAGAAGATCCAGCGCGACCTCGGCGGCAGGCTGCAGCCGCAGCCGTGGCCACAGTCCGACATGCCGCTGCCTGATGTGCGGGAGCAGACGGTGAACCGCGTTGCTGTCGTCGAGCAGACAGCGCGTGTCAGTCGTCCCGCGCCTGCGCCCATGAATAATCCGCATAATCGCATGAGCGGTTATTCCGACAATTCCTCCGATGCCACACGCATAGCGCGACGACGGTCACGGCACGGCGCATCCATGGATCGAAGGCGCGCGCCTGCTCCCCGTGCCAGCGGCGACGCAGTACGTTAGAGCGTGTTATAATCCTCACATAAATCGGCGCAGGAAGCCGCCGGGTTTCAACCCATGCGGACCATGCGGAGGAATGCGCCGCCGCCCGCAGGCGGAGAATACACGTCCCATTGACGTGTACCATCAATTATGATACACCTGTTCTATGAAACAGACCTTGCTCGTCAAACTGGCTCCAACGCCTGACCAGCATGCCGCGCTTTTGCGGACGTTGGAACGGTTCAATGCCGCCTGCAACGACATCGCAGGGACCGCGTTTGCTGAGCGCTGCGCCAACAAAATCGAACTACAAAAGCTAGTCTACTATGACATCAGAGAGCGGTTTGGCTTGTCGTCGCAGATGACGATTCGCGCCATTAGCAAGGTGAGCGAGGCATACAAGCGGGATAAGACGAAGCAGCCACATTTTCGCCCGCATGGCGCGATGGTGTATGACGAGCGCATTTGCAGCTTCCCGCGCATTGATCGCGTCTCGCTCTTAACGCTGGATGGCCGGGTGGAAGTTCCGTTCCGCTTTGGCGCATATGCCGAAGGGATGTTGCGACGCACACGCGGGCAAGCTGATCTGCTCTACCGCAATGACACCTTCTTGCTGGCCATTACCGTGGATGCGCCCGAACCAACGCCAGATGATACCGCTGATTTTGTGGGAGTGGATTTGGGCATCATCCAACTGGCGACGACAAGCGACGGCGAGTTTCTGAACTATTCGGCTGGTCCCAAACACAGGCACGTCAATCAGGTACGCGCCCGCTACAGCCGCTTTCGCCAGAAGTTGCAGAAGAAAGGGACGAAGTCGGCCAAGCGCCTGTTGAAGAAGCGCAGCGGCAAGGAGAAACGCTTTGTTAAGGATGTGAACCATTGTCTCAGCAAGGCGATTGTCAGCACGGCGAAAGGCACCCAGCGCGGGATTGCCCTGGAAGATTTGCAGGGTATCCGCCAACGCGCCGGGAAAACGGTTACGAAACGCCACCGGAGAGTGCTGCACAGTTGGGGCTTCTTCCAACTCCGCGCCTTCATTGCCTACAAGGCGGCGCTCTCTGCCGTGCGCGTGGTCTACGTCAACCCGGCGTATACCAGCCAGACCTGTAGCGCCTGTGGGCATTGTGAGAAGGCGAATCGAAAGAGCCAATCCAAGTTCTTGTGCACGTCGTGCGGGTTCTCCGCCCATGCCGACGTGAACGCGGCTGTGAACATTCGTCAGAGTGCTTGCAGTCGGGCGGCTGTCATACCGCCAGACGCGGCGGCCCTCGCGGGCTAGCTGCAAGCCGTCGGGCTTTAGCCCGCGCGGTCTATGACCCATACCTGTATCCGCTTGCGCTCTCGCCACGTGAGTATCGCTGTGATGATCGCTGCTATCGCGAGCCACAGGGCCGCGATCTTTTTGGCGCCGGGTCTATGGTCAGCAGCAAGAACAATCCTTCGCCGATGAATGTTGCCCCCAGTGTGGACATCCCCAGGAGTCGTGTGAATCCATCCTTCGTTCGCGCGACATAGCCGCCCGTGGCAAGAATCGGCCCGGCAATCACCGCCACCACGCCCCATGCGAACACCACCCAGAGTGGCGTGATCGCGAGATGTAGCCGCCAGGCAATCGCATAAAAGCCAGCCAACTCCCCGAACAGCGCGAGGGTTCCCGCGAGTATCGCCATAACCAATGAGGGTGCGTAACGACCCACCACAAAGGCGATGATGACCCACATTGCGCCCGAATTGGCGATCTGCTTGATGCTGTCTGGAAGCGCATACTGTCCGATGGCGCTCAGGAAGCCAATGGCGAACCCGACGAGGACGCCAATGAGCGACAGTCGGATAGCGTTCTGGCGTGCGTGCCGCGGCATACGCGAATTGGGCAACGAAGACGTTGGCGAGGTTAGTGTATCCATAGTAGTCGCGGTTCCTGTTCTTGGCAGCCTTATGTGAGCGTATCGATCACGTGAGTATCGAGCGGCTTGAAGATGTGCGTCATATCGTACACGGCAATGCCTGGCCCCATTTTAAGAGACGCGGAAGAGCGGTTGAGCTGTTTTCTTTCCGCCCACAAACTCCCGCAGACCTCGCCGCCCGCTTGAGGATAGCATGTGCCTCTGTCGATCAGACTCTCTGACTGGCGGTATGGCCGCGGCGACAAACGCCAGGGCAGCGTGCCAGATGTGACCTACGACGCAATGTAGTGTAGCTCACTTGCCTATGCGCGCGCAGCCGGGTACACTCGCGGTGATGCAGCAATTGTGCGTATGCATTGCCGGTGCTCTTTCGTACCTCCCTGCGACGCCGCATCCCCGAATCGTCCGCGTCGTCCGCGTGGCAAATACCGGCTTGAAGGGAAGTTACTCCTCGGTCCCTGGGCGACTGGGGAGCACGGTCAGGAGGCGTCCATGCGTTTCCCATCCATCCCAAGGTGGTCGCGTTCTCTGGTTGGACTCATTACTCTGGCGCTCGTACTCGGGGCCTGCTCGTTCGGCACATCGACAACATCGGAGCAAAGTGGCGGCTCCACGCCGACGGCGGGCGGCAGCACCCCAACATCGCAGCCGGTGTCGCAGCAGGCAACCACCTGCCCGAACCTCTCGGGCTTCAGCGGGGCGCAGACGGCCACGGCAGGGTCGGGCTTCGGCGATGTCTCATTTCCATCCAATTCGATCAGTACCTCGATTGCCACGTCTGGCGGCGGCGCGGGCCGCTTCACGATCAAGCAGTTCGATGTCTGCACACCCGCCACTACGACCAACGGCGTTTATTCGTTCTTTTCGGGTTCGCCAACCTCTGGCGGGATGGTCGGAGCGGGTTGGGCGCAGGCGGCGACGTATCCCTACAGTGCGTGGCCGACATCGTGCGGCGATCCCTACTGCTGGAAGAAAGACAACAAGTCGCGCTATGTCTCGCTGGAGAAGGTGACGGATCGCGGCAATGGGTTAGTCTCATACCATATGCGGCTGGCGATTCCTCCGGCAGGGCCAACCTGCGTCTCAAGCCTGGGCATCTACGACGGCAAGACCTGGACGTCCAATCCAAACGGCGTAGCGGACGTCTATGCGCCGCCGTTTACGTTGGACGGTCTGGGCGAGGGTGGCGGCGATGCCCATAGCGCTACCCAGTATATGAACGGGGAGTGCAGCGCGGGTTCGTATAGCTCGGTCAGTTCGTTCTTCTCGACGGGGTTGGCTGGCCACGGCTGGAATCACAGCACGCCGCCTTCGACGTTAGCTAGTTCGTGTCATACGACTGGCGCGCAATGGTGGAAAGGTAGCGAGATCTTCTCGTGGTTCAATGACACCAGCGATAACGCTACCGCCGCCGCCAATACCGCCTACTGGGGCTTCAACTGGTGCCACGCGCAGTAGCGAGCAGCATCCGATTGCACAACCCAAGTGATACTCTCTCGGACATGAGTCATCCCGAATTTTCGTGGAGGACCTCGGAGGTGGGTGGGTAGGCAAGCCAGAGACGGCTGAGCGCCGAGCGCAAGCGGTAGAGCGGAGTCGAGGCATCTCGGCTCCGCTTGCCTGTCCGGTGACACCAGTAGCGTAGGAGCCAGTGACGGAGCGGGACGGGGGCGGCCACCAGCAAGGACCGTAGGAAGGACCGTAGGAAGGACCGTAGGAAGGACCGTAGGAAGGACCGTAGGAAGGACCGTAGGAAGGCATCGGCCAGCGTGACGAGGAAGAGGAGTTTTTGGCGGCGCTCCCAACTCCCCAAGCGCGGACTCTCCAGCGCCAGTTCGCTCTTGCCATAGCGCCAACTCATCTCGATCTGCCCCCGGCGGGCGTAGGCGTAGACGACGCGCCACGCGTCCTCGGGCATCTGGATCGGCGCGCTGGTCAAGATATACCACGGTTCCTGGCCCTGGCCACGGCGAGCGACGACCAGCCAGAGGGGCGAAGATGGGTGCGGTCATCGGGCAACCAGACCGGTAGCGCCAGCACGCCGGTGCGGCGCGGACAGTGGTGGCGCGGATTGCGTTGTTTTGTGGCGGACAGTGGTGGCGCGGACAGTGGTGGCGCGCATCCCAGAGCAGGCGGTGCTCCCAGCTGCGGTGCTCCCAGCTGCGGTGCTCCCAGCTGCGGTGCTCCCAGCTGCGGTGACCACGGGCCAGTTCCCAGGCTTTGGCGGGTTGCCAGCCGGTGCGCGGCCCCAAGCGTTTGGAGCGCCCGGGCCAGCGCAGCACGAACCTCAGTTGGCGCTCCAGGACGCCTTGCAGCCAGGGCAGGCCCGCGCAGCCGCGATCCCAGGATCCTAGGATCCCAGACAGGGCAGACCCGCTGCCCCCACCGCCCCCACCGCCGCGCACCGTGGCGCAAGAGCGCGTATTCCTCAGTCCGGCGGTCACTCGCGTGCGGGCCGCGAGTGCTCCACCACTCCACCAGCGCATATGAGCCACCGTTGGCGGTCCACTCGCGCCGCTCTGCCCGAGCAGGAGCAGCCCCAACCACTGCCAACCCGGCACAAAAATCGGACGGCTGGGGGGATGGTAGAAGCCCGGCTTGATACGAGTGAGACGCCGCGCTTTGCTCGCGCGCACTGCCCCCAGATCAGGTGCGGCGAGGCTTTCGGGCTTCTCGACCACACGCTGGTCCCAGACGACCTGCGCCTCCTCGCCCACAGTCGCCAACGCCTGCAGCCGCACGTCAGCCTGGCGCCACACATACGCCGTCAGGTCCTCCGCGCTCCAGTGGGGGGAACGGAGCAAGGTGGAGAGCCGTTTGGCGCCAGCAGGGGCATGGGCCGGATCGAGTACATACGCCCCTACCTCGCTCAACAGCAGCCCATGGGCGCGCTTACGCCACGCGAGCAGCGCCACAATGCCACTGAGCACCGTGCGCACCAACCGCTTGTCCATGCGCCTATCCAGCCACGCTAAGAGCAGAGCGGGGCCAGGAAGACGGCAAGATCGCGTGCCAAGGTCGTTGCCACCAGCGGGGACGCTTGCATTCCCTGGTCGAGTACGCCATCATCCATAGCAGCAACCTCCTGGACTCCATCGGTCTTCTTCATCTCGATGGTAGCTCAGGAGGTTTCGCTGTCCTCATCTATCCCATCTATCCCAAAATTCGGGATGACTCATGTCTTTTCATTAACGCTAGAGGCCGCGAGTGGTCCGCCGATGCCGTCGGCAACACAACCGCCGCCGCGAATACAGTCTACTGGAACTACGACTACTGCCATCTGCTGTGATCGCAGGGGGCGCCGCGTCGCTTCCGCCTGGTTCAGCCGTTGCCGCTTGCCGGACTTGTTGGCCAGGTGGAAGCCGTGGTATCACCCGGGTTCCGGTTCGACTGGCATCGCTCTCATGGGCGAGGTGTAGAATACTGGCATGAGGCAACTGGCGTCCTGAGCGTTTATGCCCGTTGGATTGAAAAGAGTCAGGTATGACGATCCCCGATTGGGGCCGATTCTATGGCTTCACCAAAGACAGTCCGCCCTGGCCGCTGCTGATACGTGCCGCCGCGCTCGCGCCGAAGGGTGGCCGCGCGCTCGACCTTGGCGCTGGCGCGGGCCGTGATACACGCTATCTGCTGGAGCACGGCTTCCACGTGACTGCGGTGGATGCCGAGGCAGCCTCGGTGGCGCTGCTCGCGGCGCTGCCCCCGGATCATCTGCGTGTTGTGCAGTCCTCGTTCGAGGACCTTGACTTCGCCTTCGCGACCTACGACCTCATCAGTGCGCAGTTTGCGCTGCCGTTCATGCCCAAAGAGCGCTTTGCTACCGTGTTCGGGCGGTTGAAAGCCGCCCTGGCTCCGGGCGGCGTCTTCGCTGGCCAGTTTTTCGGCGTTCACGATCAGTGGAATACCCCTGACCGCGCGATGACCTTCCTCACGCGCGCCGAGGCCGAGGCTCTCCTGACTGACCTTGAGGTCATCGAGCTGACCGAGGAGGACGCCGACGGCCATGTCGCCGATGGCTCGCCGAAACACTGGCACATCTTCCACATTCTGGCGCGTCGGCCCTCCCTGTAGATCGAGGTGGCCATCCCTGAACAGTACAATCGGCCTGTGATTGGAGTCTTTCCGCTTGACCAGTGATGAAAGTCTGGTACAATGCGGAGGAGATGGAGTGCGCAACACATGTGGCGAGGTGGTGGCGCTGAGGGGAATCTGGCGCGCACACTGGATTTTGGCCGCGTCCCATACGTGATCTTGCTTGATATCAATGATGCAATGACGCATGAGGCACGGTCTCCACAGCTTCTGGCGGAAGCGGAGGTTGGCACGCGCATGGATCATCCAGAGCAACGACGGCGCGACCTCGCCCAAAGCCCTGGCGCTGATCAGGCGCGCGCGAATAGTGAATCTCCGCGCCCTGGCACGATTCTGGTTGCCGAGAATGAGGCGACCAATCGTCACCTGATGGAGCAGATTCTCCGCATTGCCGGATATGATACCCTGACCGCCACGAACGGACGCGAGGCGCTGGAGATGCTTGAAACCGGGCATGCTGACCTCGTGCTTGTCGATATCTCTATGCCGGTGCTTGATGGCTATCAGATGCTGGCCCTGCTTCGGGAGCAGCTAGTGTATGCCACACTGCCGGTGGTCGCTGTGACGGCGCACGCCACACCTGAAGATCGCCAGCGCGCCTTGCGCTCCGGGTTCACCGAGTACCTGACCAAGCCGTTTCGTCCACGCGATTTGCTCCGTCTGGTCGAGCGATTGCTCGCGCACGACTAGCCCTCACCGCGTTTCCACTCGGGGGTATGGTCACTCGCGCCCATAGCGTCCGCCCGAACCCTGGCGAAGCGCTGTCGCCGTGGATCGCGCCGCTTGCCACCAGACACCTGATGATACCTTCGACCGTGGTCAGGCGGTCATTCGCTTTTCGAGAAGAATTGGGAAGAGCTGGGAAGAAGAGGTGGGATGCGGAATGGACATTCGGGTCAGCACACGTGATGTACAACAGTTTGATGGCGATGCCCTGGCAGTAGGGATTTTCTCGGATAAGGGGCCACTTAATGGGCCAGCGGCGGCGCTGGATGAGGCGCTGGCGGGCGTCATCGCGGAACTGCGCGCCAGCGGCGAGGTGACAGGCGCGGCGGACGAGGTGACGCTGCTCCATACGCTGGGCAAGATCGAGCCGTCGCGGGTGGCCATCATCGGTCTGGGGCCGCGCGACCGCTGCACGCTGGAGCGCATCCGGCGCGCCTCGGCGATTGCCTGTCGGCGGCTACGCAAGGTGAAGGCGCGGCGTGTCGGGCTGGCGCTGGCCTCGGCTGAGCGCAGCATCAATCTCGCCCAGGCGGCGCGTGCGATGACCGAGGGCGCGCTGCTGGGTCTCTACGAGTTTGGGCAGTACAAGTCAGCCAAATCTGGCAACGCGGCCAGCGATGACGAGAGCGCAGACCGCGAGTGCAGCATCCAGGAAATCACCATTCTGGGGCGCGGACGCGAGCCTGCGCTGCGGACGGCGGTCGAGCGCGGCAAGGCGCTGGCGGAGGCGACGAACTTCGCCCGCGACCTGGGCAACGAGCCACCAAACGTGCTGACGCCCACCGAGTTTGGCGAGCGGGCGCGGCGCATGGCCGAAGAGGTTGGGCTGGAGTGCGAGGTCTACGGGCCAGACTGGATGCGCGAGCAGGGGATGGGCGCGCTGCTGGGCGTGGCGCAGGGCAGCGCCGAGGAGCCGCGCTTCATCGTGCTGCGCTATCGCGGGCGGGCGCGTAGCGAGCCGGGGCTGGCGCTGGTGGGTAAGGGCATCACCTTCGATACCGGCGGCATCTCGCTCAAACCGGGCGCCGAGATGGACGCGATGAAGATGGATATGTGCGGCGGCGCGGCGGTCGTCGGCGCGATGATGGCGATTGCCCGGCTCAAGCCGAACACCAACGTGACGGGCATCGTCCCGACGACAGAGAATATGCCCGGTGGCAAGGCATATCGCCCCGGCGATATCCTGCGCGCGGCGAACGGCAAGACCATCGAGATCCTCAATACCGACGCCGAGGGGCGGCTGGCACTGGCCGACGCGCTCTCGTGGGCGGTGAAGCAGAAGCTCTCGCCACTGGTGGATGCGGCGACGCTGACGGGCGCGATGGTCGTCGCGCTGGGACATACACGCGCGGGCATCTTCAGCAACGACGAGGCGCTTGAGCGCGCGATTCTGACGGCGTCAGAGACGGCAGGCGAGCGGCTCTGGCCGATGCCGATGGACGACGAGTATGGCGACCTGATTCGCAGCGAGATTGCCGATATGAAGCAGGTCGGCGGGCGTCCCGCTGGCTCGATCTCGGCAGCGAAGGTCATCAGCAACTTCGTCGGCGATACGCCCTGGGCGCACCTCGATATCGCGGGCGTCAACGCGCGCAGCCACAAGGACGCCGAGTGGGATAAGGGCGCGACCGGCTTCGGCGTACGCACGTTCGTCGAGCTGGCGACGCTGCTGGCGGCGACGGCAGGAATGGCAACGGCAAGGGCAACGCGGGCTAATCCGCTTACGCTATTGGCCCCTCTCCACGATCAATGGGGAGGGGCGTTTTTGTGTGGTCGCTGGGGTCGTAAAGCACGGTTGGTGTTGCGCGTCAAAGCGATTAGAGGCGGAAGGACTGAATGGCAGCGGCTGTCTAGAGGGAAACACGCCGTAGACTGAAGCCCTACGGCTAATGCTGGTTGTTCAGTACTCTGGCGATGGCGAGCGGGTACGGTCAAGTCAGAAGGGTAACGCTATGGCGAGCGGTTCAGCCAGATTCGACTTTGGCGGCGTGCGACGACAAGCATTACTTGTCGTGCTGTTGGCTGCACTGCTGGCGGTGTCAGGCTGTGAGTTGCCACCTTCCCCTGGATCAAACCGTCCAGTTCATCTCCCCGCACCCACAACGACACCTTCGTCACTATTGGCCAGCCAGACAGTCTACTGGAATCAGAACGGGTGGCTCACAGCACTCAGTGCAAACGATGGCAAAATACGTTGGCGGACAGGGGGTTGGTGGAGCGGGCCACTGCACGCGTGCGGCGGCTGCATGGTCTCTTATGGGCCGCTAGAGTCGACTTTGGTTGGCGATACCATCTATGCGCTGGGGAACGATGGACAAAACTCGGCGGCGGTCTATGCCTTCGCTACCAGCGATGGAACGATTCGCTGGCAGCTTCCAGTGACTGGCTGTCTGGCGGCTCCATTGGAGCCACCGCTGGTTGCCAACGGCGTCGTCTACGTTTCGCTGACCGGGCACTTCAACGGCAGCATCGGCTGCAAGCCCGTTGGATGGGTCTATGCGCTGCGGGGAAGTGATGGCCATGTCCTCTGGCGTGTCTCTTTTAGTCAGTCGGTCTCGCCGACACTGGCGCTCACCAACGGCGTTCTCATCGTCTCCAATTCCACCGATAACAAATATCCAGCGACGAGTTGGCTCACAGCTCTACGGGCGAGCGATGGTAAGCAGCTCTGGCGCGTGACACGAGCGACCGACAAGATAGAGTTCGCAGCGGATAGTGGGGTAGTTGTCATCAAAAGTACGGCGGCCATCCGCTATGACTCCGGGTTGCAAGTGGAGGCGCTTCGGGCCAGCGATGGCGCGAGCCTGTGGGCGTCGGCGGTGATTCCCTCGCCGGATCCAGTGTACTTTATGGACCCGTTGCTGGCGAACGGGATGGTCTATATCTTTAGCGCATCGCGCGGTCTCTACGCGCTACATGTGAGCGACGGACGGCAGGCGTGGCGCTACCAGACATATACGCAGTCGATTGGTACACCCGTGGCGGCTAATGGGCGTCTCTACATGGGAGTTGGCTCAACCTTCGACGTACTCGATGCTACCACTGGCACATTGCTAAGCGCGCATCTCCTCTTTGACCCGTCCACGGCATCGAACGACGCTACGTATGCCTGGTCAGCCTCGATAATCACGGACTCGGTGATTTTCGTCAGCGCGGGTGGTGTTGATTGCCCGCCTGGATTCTTGTGTCGCCCTGATGTTCTGGACGGACACCTCTATGCGCTCGATACAGCGACAGGCAAGATGCTTTGGCAATACCAGACGCCACAAGACTATCAGGTGACTACCCCAATGCTGGGAGCGTGAGCCGCAATCGCATTCTGTTTTGCACCGAGATCATCCAACTCCATCCGATTCCGGGCGATTCTGGTAGAATAGTATCCGTTCGTGAGGACACGTATGCCCACACGACCCGGTTCGCCTTGTTGAAAGGCAGGCTGACCACAACAGCCATTACGCCGTTGCCTTGCGGCGCGGGCGCTGCTTGCTCCTGTCCTGGCGTCGGTCAGGCAGTTGCAACGGGGCGGGATGAATGGCGAAGGCGCTCACGCCATTGGCCATCACCTGCGGCGCATACCGCCGCAGGATATTCAGTCATAGACCGCGCGGGCTAAAGCCCGACGGCTTGCAGCTAGCCCGCGAGGGCCGCCGCGTCTGGCGGTATGACAGCCGCCCGACTGCAAGCACTCTGACGAATGTTCACAGCCGCGTTCACGTCGGCATGGGCGGAGAACCCGCACGACGTGCACAAGAACTTGGATTGGCTCTTTCGATTCGCCTTCTCACAATGCCCACAGGCGCTACAGGTCTGGCTGGTATACGCCGGGTTGACGTAGACCACGCGCACGGCAGAGAGCGCCGCCTTGTAGGCAATGAAGGCGCGGAGTTGGAAGAAGCCCCAACTGTGCAGCACTCTCCGGTGGCGTTTCGTAACCGTTTTCCCGGCGCGTTCGCGGATACCCTGCAAATCTTCCAGGGCAATCCCGCGCTGGGTGCCTTTCGCCGTGCTGACAATCGCCTTGCTGAGACAATGGTTCACATCCTTAACAAAGCGTTTCTCCTTGCCGCTGCGCTTCTTCAACAGGCGCTTGGCCGACTTCGTCCCTTTCTTCTGCAACTTCTGGCGAAAGCGGCTGTAGCGGGCGCGTACCTGATTGACGTGCCTGTGTTTGGGACCAGCCGAATAGTTCAGAAACTCGCCGTCGCTTGTCGTCGCCAGTTGGATGATGCCCAAATCCACTCCCACAAAATCAGCGGTATCATCTGGCGTTGGTTCGGGCGCATCCACGGTAATGGCCAGCAAGAAGGTGTCATTGCGGTAGAGCAGATCAGCTTGCCCGCGTGTGCGTCGCAACATCCCTTCGGCATATGCGCCAAAGCGGAACGGAACTTCCACCCGGCCATCCAGCGTTAAGAGCGAGACGCGATCAATGCGCGGGAAGCTGCAAATGCGCTCGTCATACACCATCGCGCCATGCGGGCGAAAATGTGGCTGCTTCGTCTTATCCCGCTTGTATGCCTCGCTCACCTTGCTAATGGCGCGAATCGTCATCTGCGACGACAAGCCAAACCGCTCTCTGATGTCATAGTAGACTAGCTTTTGTAGTTCGATTTTGTTGGCGCAGCGCTCAGCAAACGCGGTCCCTGCGATGTCGTTGCAGGCGGCATTGAACCGTTCCAACGTCCGCAAAAGCGCGGCATGCTGGTCAGGCGTTGGAGCCAGTTTGACGAGCAAGGTCTGTTTCATAGAACAGGTGTATCATAATTGATGGTACACGTCAATGGGACGTGTATTCTCCGCCTGCGGGCGGCGGCGCATTCCTCCGCATGGTCCGCATGGGTTGAAACCCGGCGGCTTCCTGCGCCGATTTATGTGACCCATTTATGTCCGCGTGGATGGTTTGGCCAGTGCTGGCGACAAACACCCCACGCTTGACGCGTTTGCCCAGGTAGCGGTCATGACGGCAGATGGGTTCGTTATCGAGGAAGCTGCATTTCGAGGTATGGCTTTCCTCAATTGTCGCTACATGGATACCCACTAATGCTGCCTTGTAAGTGAGCATCTCAATGAACCGCGCATGCGGAATCAGGACAAATGCCTGATTATTGCGCTTGCCAATGTTCACCTCCTGTTTCCATCCCGCATTCTTGCCAATCACCAGCGTACCAATCCCCCGTTGGATAAGCCGATTGATAATCGCGCGACTGGCCGTATGGAGATAGGAGGTGATCACACGATGACGCTTATCGGTTATCTCTTTGAGTGCGCACGAGGTAAACTGTTGCTCCAGTAACTGCGCTTGGAGCTTCGCTCGTCGTTTGTTGTACCACTGATTGCAACGCTTGAGCGGACGACCGTTAACCAGAAGCGGCTGAAAGCCGGGCTGGTTTGAGGTTATCGCCGCTAGGACGTTGACACCAATATCGACACTAGCGATGAGTGCGGGATCAAGCGCAGGCGAGGGAGTAGGGTCGCGCTCGTATACGACCTCGACGACATAATGGGTCGACTTGGGGACGAGCCGCACCTGGGCGATCTCGGCATGCGCATGCTTGGTGGCGACCCGGATGGGCATCCCCGAGGGGATGACCCGGCCCGCGTTCTTTGCAGCACGGCTGATGGCCTGGTCAGTGTAGACCAGCAGATTCCGACCATCTTTGGCCAGATATGTCGGGAGTTTGGGGTGGCCTTTGAACCTCTCGGGATGGATGTTCCACTCGGACATGGCGGCGAAGTAGCTGTCCCAAGCAGCGCAGACCTGCTTCAGCACCCACTGCGCCACCTTGGCAGGCAGCGCACGATATTCTGTCGTAGGCTGCATCTGCCTGTCGAGTTCTTGGTAGCTTATGATGCGCTGGTTCTCATGGATGTAGGCTTGGCGTTTGTGGTACAAGCACGCGTTATAGAGGTTTTTGCTGGCGAAGGTGGCGGCGTCAATGGCGGCGAAGCGCGGATCGTAGCGGTCGATGCGATGCTGCTCCACCAGTTGCATCCTGTTGCCCCTCCCCTCAGCTTCCAATGGCGGTCATGGTCGCCATCGCCATCTCCGCCATTACTGTTGTGCGGTCTCCTCGGCGTGACCGATCTGCTCGTCGCGCTCCTTGTTGTCAATCTTTTCCTCAAGGAGGGCTTGGACGGCTGCCGCTGTGCGTTTGGCGCGTCGTTGGCCAGACAGACGCGCAGTACACGAATAAATGATGGCCACCAGATCAGCCACCAGATCGGCAGTATCACTTCCGCCATATTCACGACTTCAATCGCCCGGCCTTGCGCGGCCAGCGAGGTTTCGAGATAGCCAAAGCCAAAACGGGTCGCGCGATCTTGGTGCTCGACAACGATGCGTGTCATGGTAGGATCAGCAAGGAGCGCCAAAAATTGTGGGCGATGCTCATTCACGCCCGACCCTACCTCTTTGACAATCCGCAGCACCTGATACCCCTGCGCGGCGCAATAGGTGCCGACACGTTCCGCCTGGGCCTCTAAGCTCGCCCGCTTTTCTGGAGATGACACCCGCGCGTAAATGGCGACGCGCTGCGCTGCAGGTGCGAGCGCCTGGGATGCTTCCAGAATAACCGTTCCTGATGGCATTTGTTTCCCTGGCAGCCTGCCGTCTTTCCACCAACGCCAGGCGGTCTTATAACTAATGCCATGTTGGCGGGCATACTCGCTCAATTTCATATCAGGAGAGTAGCATTATTTGTCCCTATTTGTCAATGTTTGGCTACATTTCTCGCACGTGTGTATAATACCCGTGTACTGACTTTGACCCTGAACAAAGGGATTCATACTCATGCAGGTGCGGATACGGTATTTCGCGGGGCTGCGCGAGGCGACGAAGATCGAGGGAGAGACGCTCGACCTGCCCGACGGCGCGCCCGTCACCGCCGCCGATGTGCGCGCGCTGCTGGGCGAGCGCTATCCCGCGCTGGCGCGGCTGCTGCCGCCGTGCGCCGTGGCCGTCAATCGCGCTTATGTCGCGGCGGATGCCCCGCTGCATGGAGGCGATGAGCTGGTCTTCATTCCACCAGTGGGAGGTGGCTAACGATGGCGGCAGTGGTCAAGATTACGCGCGATCCATTGGACGACGCGGCGGTCCGGGCGCTGGTGGGCGAGGCGACGCATGCCAGCGATGGTGGCGTGGTCACGTTCGAGGGCGTCGTGCGCGATCACGCGCGCGGCAAGCGGATTCGCTACCTCGATTACGACGCCTACCCGGAGATGGCCGAGGAGCGGATGGCCGCCATCGCCGCCGAGGTGGAGCAGCGCTGGCAGACTGACCATGTCGCCATCGTCCACCGCATCGGGCGGCTGGAGATCGGCGAGTGCAGCGTCGTCGTCGTCGTGGCCTGCCCGCATCGCGCCGAGGCGTTCGAGGCCTGCCGCCACGCGATAGATACGCTCAAGACGACCGTGCCCATCTGGAAAAAGAGGTCGCGGAAGACGGCGAAGAATGGGTCGAGGGGTGAGAATGGGAGCATCGCGCTGTGGCGGAGTATGGGCGCGCGTCGCGGCGAGGTGTGATGTGGGCGCGCGTCGCGGTGGGCGAGGGGTAGTGCTGGCGCGCTTCGCGGCATGAATGCCGCGGCTAATCCCGTCCGTTCACGAACCGCGTGACGGTGCGTGGTATGTTCGCCCTGCGATTAGCCGCAGGTCTTCAGCCTGCGGCGATGGGACACATAGACGTATGCTGCCCAGCGGGTAACATATTGGGGCTGCATCTGGCCCCCCTCCCCCATAGGGAGAGGGGCCAGGGGAGGGGGCCGTACATGAAATTCGGCGTAGTGGTCTTTCCAGGCACGTGGAGCGACAAAGACTGCGAAAGAGCGCTAGGCCCAGTGCTGGACCAGGAGACCGTCTCCATCTGGCATCAGGATACCGACCTGCAGGGGTGCGACGCCATCATCCTGCCGGGCGGCTTCTCCTACGGCGACTACCTGCGCGCCGGGGCCATTGCCCGTTTTGCCCCGGTCATGGGCGCGATCAAAGACTTCGCCGACCGTGGCGGCATCGTCCTCGGCATCTGCAACGGCTTCCAGATTCTGCTGGAGGCAGGACTCCTGCCAGGCGCGATGCTGCGCAACGAGAGCCTGGAGTTCCGCTGCGTCTGGACGCATCTGCGTGTCGAGAACAACGATACGCCGTTCACGCGGCTCTGTCGGCCCGGCCAGGTGATCCGCATCCCCATCTCGCATGGCGAGGGCAACTACTTCGCCGATGAGGAGACGCTCGACCGGCTGGAGGTGAACAACAGCGTGTTGCTGCGCTACTGCGATGCCCAGGGCAATACGACTCAAGAAGCCAATCCCAACGGCTCGCGGCGTCATATCGCCGGGATCGTCAACATGAAGCGCAATATTGCCGCGATGATGCCCCACCCAGAGCGCTGTACCGAGGCGATCCTCGGTGGCGAAGATGGGCGGCTGATCTTCGGCTCGATCATCGCCGCGCTAGCCGAGCGCCAGGTGGTCGCCAGTTAGAACCCACGGAGGTACCATGTCCGCTACGCATGACGTTTCGCTGCCATCAATGGGGATGCCGCAATCGCTGGCGGAGGCCGAAGCCGCCTTCCGCCGTGAGACGCCCGCGTATGAGACGACCAGCCATCTGGACGAGCTACGCGCCACTGAGTATGGCCGACTCGATCAGTCGGGACAGGTCTATCTGGACTACACCGGTGGCGGCCTCTATGCCGAGTCGCAGGTGCGCGCGCACATGGATATGCTGCGCGCGAGCGTCTTTGGCAATCCGCACTCCAGCAATCCGACCTCGATGGCGTCCACGCGACCACGTCGAGGCGACACGCGCCGCCATCCTCACCTTCTTCAACGCCTCGCCGGATGAGTACGAGGTGATCTTCACCACCAACGCCAGCGGCGCGCTCAAGCTGGTCGGCGAGTCGTATCCCTTCGAGGCGGGCGACCGCTATCTGCTGACCTTCGACAATCACAACTCGGTCAACGGCATTCGCGAGTTTGCCTGCGCCGCTGGGGCAGAGGTCGATCTATACGCCCGTCCTGCCGCCCGATATGCGCATCGACGCCGAGGCGCTCAGCGGCGCATCTGGCCGAAGCGCGCCCCGATGACGCACAACCTCTTCGCCTATCCGGCGCAGTCCAATTTCTCCGGCGTGCAGCACGCGCTGGACTGGATTCCGCAGGCGCAGGCGCAGGGCTGGGATGTGCTGCTGGACGCGGCGGCGTTCGTGCCAAGCAACACGCTCGACCTCGGCCAGTGGCATCCCGACTTCGTGCCGATCTCGTTCTACAAGATGTTCGGCTATCCGACGGGCGTTGGCTGCCTGCTGGCGCGTAAAGCGGCGCTGGCGAAGCTGCGGCGGCCATGGTTCGCGGGCGGCACCATCACCGTCGCCTCGGTGCAGGGCGACAAGTATTACTTCGCCGACGGCCCAGAGGCCTTCGAGGATGGCACGCTAAACTATCTCGCGCTGCCCGCGGTGGAGGTTGGCCTGCGCCATATTGAGCAGGTTGGCGTGGAGATGATTCACACGCGCGTGATGTGCCTGACCGGCTGGCTGCTGCGCGAGCTAACCGCGCTGGCGCACCCGACCGGCGTACCGCTGGTGCGCGTCTATGGCCCGATGGACGCTGAGATGCGCGGCGGGACCGTGACGCTCAATTTCTACGACCGCGATGGTCACTTCATCGATCACCGGCTGGTGGAGCAGCGGGCGAATGCGGCGCGTATCTCCCTGCGGACGGGCTGTTTCTGCAATCCGGGCGATGGCGAGCTGGCGCTGGGCATCTCGGCGGATGAACTGACCTCGTGCTTCGTGCGCCACGACCGGCTGACGCTCGACGAGTTCCGCCGCTGCATCGACGACAAGAGCACGGGCGCGGTGCGCATCTCCGTTGGCCTGGCGACCACCTTCGCCGATGTCTATACCTGCGTCGCCTTCGCGCGTACCTTCCTCGATAAGACGGTGACGCAACTGCTGGACGAGGGGTGATGGCGGACCTCTCCCCCTACCCCCTCCCCTGCGAGGGGAGGGGCCGCGATCCGGGGCGTTCTCAATCTGTTCGTAAATGAGGCAGGCCAATGCGTCCGACGTATAAACGGGCTGATGAGCCGCAGATTGCTATTACCGAGCATGATATCGAGGCGAACGGGCTGCGCATCCACTACCTGGAAGCCGGCGTGGGCGAGCCGCTCCTGCTGCTGCACGGCGGCATGGCTGCCACCACATCTGTCTGGGCCGGGCACGAGTGGGGCTGGATCGACCATCTACCTGTCCTCGCCCGTCACTTCCGCGTCATCGCGCCGCATACCCGCGCCCACGGAGGGACGCGCAACGATGGGACGCCGATGAGCTATCCGCTGCTGGCGGACGACTGGGCCGCGCTGATTGCCGCGCTGGGGTTGGAGAAGCCACTGATCTGCGGCTTCAGCGATGGGGCGATTTCCGGGACGCTGATGGCGATTCGCCATCCCGGCGTGGCGCGGGCGCTGGTCAATATCGCGGGCTACGATGTCTTCAATCCGCAGGCGCATGGCTTCACCCGACTGCGGCGGCGCATGGGTGGCAGCCCCGAGGCCACCGAGGCCGACCCCGACTACTTCGCCAGCAAGAGCGCCGATCAGGAGTGGTTCCAGCGGATGGTGCGCGACGTGGACGAGGCGCAGGGCGAGAGCGCGTGGCGGGCGCTGCTGCGCGATATCTTCCCGATGTGGACCCAGCCGATGGACGACTACACCATCGCCGACTGGGCGACAATAGACATCCCGACGCTGGTACTGGTGGGCGACCGCGACTACTACTGCACGCCAGAGGAGGGCGTCGCCGCCTACCGGACGCTGCCCCACGGCGAACTGAGCATCCTGCCGCACCTCGACCACGCCATCACGCCGCTGGTGCGCGAGGTCGCGCTCGACTTCCTGCTGCGCCATCGGTAGGGAAGTCAGAACCGCCGAAGCTGCCCCTAATCTTTGGAGCGCAGGAAATTCACGAGGACGACCAGCCCGATGAGGCCAAGGAAGACGCCCCAGATGAACAACGGCGAAGGGCCAGCATCGGTTTCCCACCAGGGGCACGGGGCGTTCTTTGCGCAGCTTGCGGCTACCAAGATAGATCCGAAATTCGCGTCAGCGGTCATGTCATAGACCGCGCGGGCTAAAGCCCGACGGCTTGCAGCTAGCCCGCGAGGGCCGCCGCGTCTGGCGGTATGACAGCCGCCCGACTGCAAGCACTCTGACGAATGTTCACAGCCGCGTTCACGTCGGCATGGGCGGAGAACCCGCACGACGTGCACAAGAACTTGGATTGGCTCTTTCGATTCGCCTTCTCACAATGCCCACAGGCGCTACAGGTCTGGCTGGTATACGCCGGGTTGACGTAGACCACGCGCACGGCAGAGAGCGCCGCCTTGTAGGCAATGAAGGCGCGGAGTTGGAAGAAGCCCCAACTGTGCAGCACTCTCCGGTGGCGTTTCGTAACCGTTTTCCCGGCGCGTTGGCGGATACCCTGCAAATCTTCCAGGGCAATCCCGCGCTGGGTGCCTTTCGCCGTGCTGACAATCGCCTTGCTGAGACAATGGTTCACATCCTTAACAAAGCGTTTCTCCTTGCCGCTGCGCTTCTTCAACAGGCGCTTGGCCGACTTCGTCCCTTTCTTCTGCAACTTCTGGCGAAAGCGGCTGTAGCGGGCGCGTACCTGATTGACGTGCCTGTGTTTGGGACCAGCCGAATAGTTCAGAAACTCGCCGTCGCTTGTCGTCGCCAGTTGGATGATGCCCAAATCCACTCCCACAAAATCAGCGGTATCATCTGGCGTTGGTTCGGGCGCATCCACGGTAATGGCCAGCAAGAAGGTGTCATTGCGGTAGAGCAGATCAGCTTGCCCGCGTGTGCGTCGCAACATCCCTTCGGCATATGCGCCAAAGTGGAACGGAACTTCCACCCGGCCATCCAGCGTTAAGAGCGAGACGCGATCAATGCGCGGGAAGCTGCAAATGCGCTCGTCATACACCATCGCGCCATGCGGGCGAAAATGTGGCTGCTTCGTCTTATCCCGCTTGTATGCCTCGCTCACCTTGCTAATGGCGCGAATCGTCATCTGCGACGACAAGCCAAACCGCTCTCTGATGTCATAGTAGACTAGCTTTTGTAGTTCGATTTTGTTGGCGCAGCGCTCAGCAAACGCGGTCCCTGCGATGTCGTTGCAGGCGGCATTGAACCGTTCCAACGTCCGCAAAAGCGCGGCATGCTGGTCAGGCGTTGGAGCCAGTTTGACGAGCAAGGTCTGTTTCATAGAACAGGTGTATCATAATTGATGGTACACGTCAATGGGACGTGTATTCTCCGCCTGCGGGCGGCGGCGCATTCCTCCGCCTGGTCCGCATGGGTTGAAACCCGGCGGCTTCCTGCGCCGATTTATGTGAAGACCTCCAGTCCCTTTTCGCCACGTAATACCGATTGCGGTTGAGACGTTGTGGTTTGGTGTAGCGAGCAGTAAACTCGAAGCAATGAGGCACTGTGTCGGCTTGTAGCGGCTCGACGGCGGTGGCGCACGACGCGCGGGCTAGGCCTCTGCCCGGCGCGCCACCAAGTAAGCCCACTGGATTGCGCTGATGGCACGGAGGCGCGCTATGTTTCTGCGAGTCGGGGCGCCGGTCTTCGCGAGTGGCGATTTCCTCATCTTCGCGCTCGTCATATGGAAGCGGGGACAACGACACCGTTCCCTGGCCGTTGCGGTGGATCAGCCTGGGGCAGGTCGCCTTCGCGCTGCGCGCGGGCTTCGCGGCAGTTGCTCAACTGGCCGATGTGCGCATGTTTGATCTCTGGTCGGACCTGGCGATTGCAGCGTGGCTCCTCGCTGTATGCGCGTTCTTGGTCGCCGGGGTGTATGGCATCCGGGAAGTGCGGCGGGGATCCGGGCTGCAACGGTAACGTGCACACACTGTCGCGCACTCGACCTCCCTGCTCCACTACTGATACCCCTTTTGCAAGGGATGTCGTACTTGGGCTGATTCAAGCCCTGGATTCGCCAGACTCGGCCTACGGCCCCATGGCAACGACCAAGACGAAATTGGTATAACATGGTCGCTGGCAGGTACGTTTTTGTTCCATAAGCGCATGATTGGTGTCTCGTGCTATGCCGTTAGAAGCCTGGATGGGTATGGAATCAGGCGTTCAGGCGGATGGGCTACCTGCTGGCGCATCCCCGCGAGCGCGCTGCCGTATTGCCCATGCTCCCGCCACAATGAGGACGATGACGAAGATGACCAGGAGTAGTAGTGTTAGATAGAGCATGAGACCGCTGAGCATCTGCACGGACTGAAACACTTGATAGGCCCGCTGGTCAGCGCTCGATGGTGATCCCGCCCCCGGTGCGCCGTAGCAGGCGAGCGGCCTGGTAACCGTAACGGCGATGACTGCCAGCAGCGCGCTTGCCGCCGCTCCGCCGCTGTAGACCCAGCCCGTGTGCCGGGCCATCCTCTGCCATCGGCCTACATTGCCGAGCCAGAATAACAGGGCGCCCACAGTGAGCAACACAGTAGCCAGCGCAAGGTCTGCCTGCCAGACGGCGGCGAAGGGGTTGCCAGAGTCGCCGGGGACGAAGAAGAAGAACGAGTTGCCGTAGTCGCAGAGGTTCGGGTGAGCCAGGTTGATGGACGTGAATAGCGCTGACAGTGACATCGCGTGATACCCCCAGTCGCTGAAAGCGCCTCGTCGCGGCAATCTGTCGACGTGCGCTGACCCCATTATACCTAGGCGGCGGAGAAGCGCTCGGCTATTGACGCCGGGTGTATGCTTTTCATGATTAACCGGCAGGCAGTGTCATCCGTGGTCATATATGATGGGTGAGTCAGCATAAATTCTGATTGCATGGGCGCTGCATCCGCTTGATAATCCATCATGAAGACCCGCTGCGTCTTGCTTCCCATCGACTGGATGGTCGCGGTGTATGGCGTCAAGGTGGACACGGTGAATTGAGTGACAGTCACATCCCCCGCCTTGTGAGAGGAAACGATAGGAAAACAGGACGTGGCCACGGATGAAGCTAATCCAATATCAGGCGTTGATCTCCAGTCCCCAGAATGTCGCAAACGTGCGCGCCCGCAAAAACGAGGTGGAGCGCGTCGGCGGGCGTATCGCGATTGCGCCGCCCACCCGGGTGGGCATGGTGCTCGTCATTCTCGAGCTGCCGCTGGACTATACCCCGGAGCAGTTCTTTCCCGATATCCCGTTCTACCTGGTCTGACCTGATGCCAGCGTCATCAGGCGATTCAGTGAAGCGCTGTGTTGTCGCGCATCATGAGTTGTGAATCGCGACGAGTTGACGAGTTGTCGAGGAGTATAAGGAGAGACCGGCATGCGATGGTTTGGGTGGTTTCGCAGGCGACAATCCGCGGAGGCAGGGCTGATCGAGGCAATGGCACTCCAGGAAGGAACACCGGTAGCTCTGATGGGAGGTCGGATGCGGACCATGGGGCTGCCGTACGCTCTTCCACGCGACATGGAGGAAATCAACCGTCTCGACTTTCAGCACTACATGCTGCGGTACGCGCTCAGGGGACTCTACGCCGCGCCACTGCAACAACCCGGCAGCATCCTCGACATCGGTACCGGAACGGGACGCTGGGCGATGGAGGTGGCGCAGCTCTTCCCCCACGCCAATGTCTTTGGCGTGGATGTCAACCCACCGCCAGCCGATGAGCAGGCCGGACACGGCATTGATGTGCGCCCGGCGAACTATACGTTTGTGCCGGGCAACGTCCTTGAAGGACTCCCCTTCGACGATGGCCAGTTCGATTTCACGCACATGCGACTGCTCTTTACAGCGATCCCCGGCGACCGCTGGCCGCGGGCGGTGAGCGAGCAGGCCCGCGTGACCCGGCCGGGTGGCTGGGCAGAGTCGGTCGAGACGACCGGCCTGCACGATGGCGGCCCGAACGTCAGTCTGATGATGACGTGGATTGCGCAGATGTCGTCACGCCGCCAGGTGGATCTGATGAATGGCAGCCGGGTCGCCGATTTCATGCGGGCGGCGGGGCTACGAAATGTCGCGGCGTCGGTCGTCAACGTGCGCACGGGCGTGTGGGGCGAGCGACTGGGGATGATGGTCGCCACCGATTTTGTCGGCGTCTGCAAGGGCTACGCTGGCCTGCTCGTCGGCGCGGGCCTCACCACCCAGGAGCAGTTCGACCGAACACTGGACGGCATGCGCAAAGAGTTCGAGTCGCGTCGCGGCCGCTGCTACACCCCGTTCTACGTCGTGATTGGCCAGAAATAGCGCGGACGCCGCATCGCCGTGCGCTCATTCCAGATCGGGCAGGGATATCTCGAACAGCGAGACCTGCCCGTGCGGTCTGGCTATCTCGCCGGACAGGTAAAAGACTAGCCCCCTCATCTCCCCTTTCTCGCAGGGCCATGGGCGTCAAGCATGCCTAAGCTATGGTCAGCACAGCAGGGGCGTGCGCCCATCTGTGCCTGTGAATGCTAAATGCCCAGGTGACCAGAGGAAAGGAACTACGTGGTGAGCGAAGACACTCAAGCCCAACCCGCCGAGATCGAGGCCATGTTTGTCCAGGTAGGCAGTGGAATGAGTAGTGACAAAGACACGATCACGTTGCAAGGGGCGGGGAGCGCGACGCTGTTCTTCGCCGACCGTCCAGATCGTGTCGTCGGTCACGTCAGCACCCAGAAATTCGTCAACGAGTGGGGCAAGGGCGAGAACAGCTTTGCCGAGGATCCGCCAAACGCGGTCATCACCTTCCTGGAAAGCGACGACAGCACCCCGGACGATGCCACGGTCGTTCTGCGTAACCCGCAAATAGCGGGCGATACACTCACCTACAACGTCGAGGTGCTGGAGGGGACGCTCCCGGCGTCGGCGGGGTCGTGCTCGCTCTTCATCGACCCGATTGGCAGGCCGCTCTCGCCGATGTCGGTCGCGGGTGTGCGCCGCCGCCAGCGCCGCAGATTCTAGCCCTCGTTTAGCGTCGTTTGCGCGGGGCGGGCCGATCATTGCTACGACCGCGCCCGCCCTCGCCGGGCCGCCCGCCACGGAATCCGCCAGTGGCGGCGCGGCGACCCCCAAACGGCGCGCGCAGTGGCCGACGCTCGTCCTCGCTGGCGCGTGAAGGGCGCGGTGGCCGACGCTCGTCGCGGCTATCCTCATCCTCGATCCAGTCACCCGCTGGACGGGCCAGCGTCGCGCGTGGCATGCGTCCGCGGATCGTCGTCGTGTTGAGGGCGTTACGCACACGCTCGGCGGTATCTTCAGGCACCTCGACGAACGAGAAGCCGTCGTAGATATCTATATCGCCGATGCTGTCGCCGGGGATATGCGCCTCATTGGCAATCGCGCCGACGATATCGGTCGGGCGGACGCCATCCTGACGACCCACGCGGATGAAGAGCCGCGCCATGCCCGGCGCGCCACGCTCGGTATCGCGCAGGAAGCTCCGTGCGCGCGACCGCTGTTCGCGGGTCTCGCGGGGACGTTCGCCCCGTTCGCCACGATCTCTCCGGCCTGGGCGCTCCTCCTCTGGCTGCTCAAACGGTTTGGGCTGCTCCTGTGGTGGAGGTATCTCCATCCAGTTCATCCGCTCGCCGGGCCGACGCGCCTGAATCGCCTGCGCCGCCATCTTGAAGGCCGCCGCAGCCAGATCGGCTGGCTGGCGCGAGCCCACCAGGTCTTCGACCAGCGCCAGATACGGATCGAGCTGGCCGCCATCCAGAATCGAGAGAATTTCCTCGCGGAACGCCATCCGCCGCCGCGCCGCCACATCCGCCGGGGTCGGCAGCCGCAGCCGCTCCAGATTGCGGTGGATGCCCTGCTCGATCAGGCGGAGTTGTCGCCGCTCGCGTGGCGTCACCAGCGTGATTGCCTCGCCGCTACGGCCAGCGCGCCCGGTGCGCCCAATCCGATGGACATAGGATTCGGCGTCCAGCGGCAGGTCGTAGTTGATGATATGGCTCACGTCGGGGATATCCAGCCCGCGCGCCGCCACATCCGTCGCTACCAGCACCTGCGTCCGCCCGGCGCGGAAGCGTTCGAGCGCCCGCTCGCGCTGCGCCTGGGTGATCTCGCCGTGGATCGCCTGCGCCAGATAGCCAAGGCCGTTCAACTGCTCCGAGATGATATCGGCCTCGCGGCGCGTATTGACGAAGACAATCGCCGACTCCGGCGTCTCCAGGTCGAGGATGCGCGAGAGCACCTCCGCCTTCGCGGGATAGGGCGCCTCGTAGTAGACCTGGCGTACCCGTGGGGCCACCGCCTCGCGCGCCGCGACACTCACCCGTATCGGGTTGTGCAGATACTGCTCGGCCAGCCGTGTGATGCGTGGCGGAATCGTCGCCGAGAAGAGCGCGCTCTGATGCTGCCCCGGCAGCGTGGCGAGGATGCTCTCGATGTCTTCGATGAAGCCCATATCGAGCATCTCGTCGGCCTCGTCCAGCACGACAAACTTCACCGTGCTCAGATCGAGCGTCTTGCGGTTGAGGTGGTCGAGCAGGCGTCCGGGTGTGCCGACGACCACCTGCACGCCGCGGGCGAGCGCGCGGAACTGGCGCTCATACGGCTGGCCGCCGTAGATGGGCAGCGAGACCAGTTCGCGGAACTTGCCCAGGTTGTGCATCGCCTCGGAGACCTGAATGCATAGCTCGCGCGTCGGCACGATGATGAGCGCCTGCGGAGCAAGCTGGTTGACATCCAGCCGCTCGACGATGGGCAGGCCGAAGGCGGCGGTCTTGCCAGTGCCGGTGGGCGCCTGGCCGATCACATCACGCCCCGCCAGGAGCTCGCCGATGGTCTGCTGCTGGATGGGCGTCGGCTCGCCAAACCCCAGCTCGCGGATCGCGCGCAGGGCGTCGTCGCCGAGACCCAGCGCCGCGAACGCCTGGGTGGGGTCGGGCGCCGCCTCGGTTGCCACAGCGGTGGTCGTCGTCACGGGTGTATCTGTCTCTGCTGTCGTTGTCGTTACGTCGTCGGTAGAGGACTGGCCTCCGTTGGTATCCATATTTGAATCTGTGCCTGCCGTCATGTTGTCTAGAAGCTCCCGAGGCGTTGTCTCGCCTGCTCGCGCTTGCTCAATGCCTTCGTCGCTCACCACCATCCGGCAAGCCGCAATCCAAAAGCCTGATTCCAAAAGTACAGTGTACCGCACGAGCAGACATTGCGCTACTTTCTGCTATTCGGACATGCACATAGAGGCGCTGGCGGCTGAAGCCGCGCCTATGGGATGCGCCTACGCGCATCCGCGAAGCCCGCCTGCGCGGGCTGGAATCACGAACGACAAGTCCAGGATTAGCCGCAACCGTATGGTATTTAGCGCCTGATTCAAGTGATCAGTGAGGCGCGTCTACGTCTGCATCTGGGAGCCCGCGCAGGCGGGCTTTGCGGCGGAGCGCAGCGGAGCCTGTAGGCGCGGCTTCAGCCGCCAGCCCCTTGCATCCCCATTTGCCCTCATATCCACTCAGGCTTATCCATCATCTTCCCCGGAAGTCGTGCTATTTGTACCTGCCCCCTTGAAATAATAAGAACATGTGTTCTATGATTGTGGCGTCGCCAGTTGTTCGTGTAGTGCGGCAACGTATGCGGTCAGTCTGGACAGGACGCCGCTTCCTCCCGATGGCAGATCTCGGGATGGGAGCGGCGTTTTGCCTGTTTGTAGGCAAGTTGGGGTTGTGTGAATGGAGGGCAGACCCTATGGGGGCGCGGAAGAGGATTACCAGCGCCGGTGACGGGGATGACGTCAAGCAGCCGGGTGACGTGACGGGAGCGACAGATATGCCGGAGACGCCGGAGACGCCGGAGATGTCGGCTATGACTGGCACGGCGCGGATCGGGTTTGCACCGATTGTGCGCGTGGATGCTGCACGTCGCGAGATCGAGCTATGCGCCACCAGCGAGACGGTGGAGAGTCATGGCACGATCTTCGACTACGGTGCCAGCAAGGATGCATTCACCCGCTGGATTGGCAACGTACGCGAGATGCACGGACGGCAGGCGGTCGGCTCGCGCGTGGCGGTATGTTGCGACGACGAGACGCGGCGTATCCATGTTCGCATTCGTATCTCGCGCGGCGCGCAAGACACCTGGGAGAAGGTGCTGGATGGCACCCTGCGCGGGGCGAGCATCGGCGCAAGTGATGTGGTCTGGCAGCGGCAGCGGCGTCGGGTGGCGGGGAGCAACGCTCGCTCAATGTCGCGACCCACTATGACCTGGTGGAGCTGAGTCTGGTGGATAACCCCAGCAATCCCGATGCGCTGGGGGTCACGTTCGTGCGCGACGCCACGCCAGATGTCGCGCTGCTCGACGTGCTCGACGAGCCAGCCACCGACGCCGAAGAGCCGGGCGACTCGGAAGTGCCAGCCGTTGCGGATGCGCGAACGCCGGAGCAGGCCGATCGCGCGCGACTGCATGGCGCGGCGCAGGCAGTGCTGACGGGCTGCGGCTGCTCGGTCTGTGTGGCGGCGCGGGCGCTGCTGGCCGATGTGCCATTGCCGATAGAGCGCGGGGCCGCATCCCACTCTCAGGCCGAGGACCAGCCACTGGCGCGGGCGCTGGCCGCGGGACTCTCAGACAATAGCATCCACATCGTCGCGCTGGATGCGGGCGTGCGGGCATTGGCGGCGACGATAGAGGCGTCAGTCCGGCAGATGGCGGGCGAGGTCGGCGGGTTGAACCGGCGGGTAATGGCGCTGGAGAGCCAGCCACTGCGCGGGCGGTCCGGCGGCATCGCCCGATGGATAAATTGTCGGCGCTGGCGGCGCGCGGGCAGATGGGCGCGTTCACCGCGGCGAGCAAATCATCGCGCGCTCGAATCACTTGCGGGTGAGGTGCGCGATCCACAGGTGCAGGTGGCCATCGCCGCCGAGCTGATCCGCCTGCAACAGCGCGGCGAGTGACAGGCTGGCGGCTGAAGCCGCGCCTAAGAGCGTTCCGCTGCAAAGGCCGCCTGCGCGGCCTCAAGAACGATGGAGAAGGCAAATTTCTGTCTGGAGCCTGCGAAGGCAGGCTTCGCGGCTGAGCACAGCGAAGCCCTTAGCCGCGGGTTTACCCGCCAGGCAATTGCGCATGGGAAAACATAAAGAAAGGAGAAGTATCATGGCAAGCGTGGTCTATCTGCCGGGGACGGCGGGGGCAACGATAGGGATGAGACGGTGGCGTTGGTGCGCGAGGCGATGGGCGACGCGACCCGCGCGATCACGATGGCCAGCGGGCTGGTGGGCTACGAGCTTGAGACGCCCGCCAAAGTGATCGTGCCAGTGGTGACGCCACTGGTGAATATGCTGCCACGGCGGCGCGGCAACGGGCACCGACGTCGTCCACTGGAAGGCGATCACCAGCTTCGACACCTCGCGCAACTGGGGCGTGCTGGCGGATGGTGGTACACCAAGCCAGGTGACGTATGCGGTGGCGTCGCTGCAAAATACGATGCAGACCATTGGCCTGATGAACGCGGTCAGCTTTCAGGCGCAGTGGCGTGGCCGTTCGCTTGAAGCCGATGTGCGGGCGCGCCGGATCGCGGAGCTGCTCTATCAGCTGAAGATGACCGAGGAGCGCTGGCTGCTGGGCGCGTCCACCTATCTGATGGCGCCAGCCCGCGCCGGTTCTGGCGACCGCCGCCACCGGCGGTATCGTCGCGGCGGCGCACCTACTGGGTGAAGGTGACGGCGAAGAACGCCCAGGGCGAGACGACTGCCTCACCTGCGGCGAAGATCGTCACCACCGGCAGTACCTCGACGGTGACGATTACCGTCTTCACCGTGCCGAACGCGACCCAGTACAACGTCTACATCGGTTCCGGCGGGTCGCTGCCCGCTGATAGCGCGATGTGGCTGCAGGCGGGTATCTCGGGCTCGAACGCGCAGCAGCCAGCCATCGGCGCGACGGTCACGCTGGCGGACGGGGCGACGGTGATGCCGTCGGGCGAGGTGAACCCCGCCATTCTGCCGCTGACGTCACCGCGTCGCCCGCGACCTCCGGCACCGCCCTCTCGACGGTCGCGGCGAACACCGCCAAGACGTTCGTGGATGGCTCCGGCACATCCGCTGATGTGGGACGGCATCATCGCGCAGGCGCTCAACAACACCAGCCTGGCGAACGGCGCGACGCTCGGCGCGCAGGTGGCGCAGCCCGCCGACGCCGACGGGCAAGCTCGGCGCTGGCGGATATCGACAATCTGCTCGCGGGGATGTATCTCCAGGCGGCTGGCGACCCCGACTACATCATCATGAACCCGCTGGATAACGTGCGGCTGACCAATCTGGTGGTCGGCGCGGGCCAGTTGCGCTATGTGGTGCAGGCGGGCGATAGCGCCGACCAGGGGCATCTCACGGCGCAGTATCGCGTCACCCGCTACCTGAACAAGAGCACCGGGCAGCGAGATCCCGATCATCCTGGACCGCTACTGCCCGCAGGGGTACATGGTCTTCCTGCCGATGTCGGTGCCCTTCCCGGTGCCGGAGGTCTCGTCCGCCATCGAGATCGAGACGAACCAGGAATACTGGGGCGTCGATTTCGCCGTCACCGACAGCAACTTCCGCTTCGCCGACTACATGGATGAGACAGTGAAAGTCTACTTCCTCGGCGGCCTCGGCGTCATTCGCGGCATCTACCCCAGCTTCTAGTGTGCCGGTCAACCGAAACATCTGCCTCTCCCCCATCGCAGGGAGGGGCCTCTTGTTTTCCTCGCTACTGCGGGCGGACGATGCGCAGCGTCCAGTTGGTGGCGTCGGCGACGGGCGTAACCGCGAAGCCATAGGTGTGGCCGCCCTTCGTCTGCTGCCAGGCGCTCGCCGCCATTCGATCCGGGCAGCCAGCCATAGATGGGCGCGGCCTGCTGGAAGAAGGCGTTGATCGAGGCGGGCGTTCCGGCGCTGCAGATCGGGATGTAAGTTGAGCCAGCGGCGCCCTGCCCCTGTCCGACGCGCGAAAGTGGCGGCAGCGGAATGAGCACGCCGTTGCCCTGGTCGCTGGCGAGCTGATACGACGTATCTGGGAATGCGCCCGGATCGCACACTGGCCCCGGCGGTGGCGTGGCATGGCGCAGGCGGAAGGTGACCAGCCCGTTGCCGAGCGCGCTCACCTGATCGACCGCCAGATAGCGCTGATCGTCTGGAAGCGAGAAGCACTTCGCACTGCCGCAATCGCTCTGTATCCGTCCATCGCCGGGAAACGTGCCGATGGGTCCCCAGCCCGGAGAAGAGCAGCAGCGACAGGAACGGCTTTGGCCCTTTGCCGCTCGCCACCGTCAGATCGGCGGTAGTGTCGGGCACGCAGACGTTGTAGGTGGCGAGGTTGAATTTTCCGTCGCCACCACCGCTGATTGTGGGCGCCGACGCCACCGCGCCCGCCGGGAACTCGACGTTGGGCAATGTGAGCAGGCTGGCGCTGGCGAATCCAGGTAACTGGACGCAGGCGGTGGGGAGAGGCGTGGCCGTGGCGGTGGCTGCGGGCGCCGACGGCGTCGCGCTGGTCGTTCCCGGCAACTCAGAGGAAGTAGGGCCAGTGGGCACGCAACCCGCCAGCGCAACGAGGACAGGCAGGATGAAGAACGAGCACGATGCCAGGATACGCGCTAATTGCCGAGGATGAAGGGCCATAGCGGCGCTCCTCTCCAGTATGGTCATGCGAATTTAGTCACTGTGTCTGCTGAATATGGATGGTTGCTACATTAGCGTATCTGGCGCTAATGCGCAATGCGCAGCATCACAGCGCGATGCGATTGCCGCAGGGAAACGAGCCAATCGCCGAAACAGCCTGGCCTGCGATACCCGCCAGACTGCGTATTGCCCTGATGCCCGCCCTCCGCTATACTGGTGCGGGCGAAGAGGTGAGGCGTACCTCCGCCGTGCGATGTGGTGAGGATGTCTTGAGAGTGTTCGCTCCGCGGCTGGGCGGCCTCGTGGGATGAAGGGCGCATGCAATGTCAACATCTGGGAATCCTGGTGATCGGCAATATATGAATCCAGCCGGTGGCGTCGCGGGACAGGCCCTCGCTGCGCTGCCGCCCGATATTCAGTCGTTGCTCAAGCCGGGCAAGACATCCGAGCGCATTCAGCACGCGATTGCCTGGGCGGCGCGGCGCGATCCGCGTGTGCTGGCGATGCATCAGCGGCTGGACTCCTCGATCAAGACGTTCGATGATATTCGGCGGGCAAGTCTCGCCAACAAAGACAACGTGGCCCGCGATATCGCGCGCCGCTATCGCCACCGTGCCGCGGCAACCGGCGCCGTCACCAGCCTGCCGGGCGGCCTCTGGGCCATCGTCGCGGCGGGCGCGGATGTGCAGTTGACTGCGGCCTACTCCGTGCGCATGGCCTCGATGATCTCTCAGGCCTACGGCTACGACGCCTCCATACTGGAGGAGCAGGCGCATCTGGCCGATGTGCTGGCGCTGGTCGCGGGCATCGATGGTCTGCGCGGCGTCGGCAACTGGCTGACGCGCGAGGGACTGACCGCACGCGATCCCAGAGGTGCTGCCGAAGATTTTGACGCGGATGAGCATCGAGCTGACCCAGGAGCAGGCGGCCAAATGGATCGGGCGCATCATTCCCGGCGTCGGCGCGGTGGTCGGTGGCGGCATCGACTACGCTTTCCTGCGCGCGGCGGGTGAGCGCGCCATCGCCTACTACCACAACCGCACCCTGGAAGAGCAGGGCTTGCTGCCAGCGGGCACGAGCGACCTCTCGCTGCCCTCACACGCGCAAGCCGCCCGGCGCTCCAGGCTCCCGCGTCCCGTGGCTTCGTCCTCAGGGCTTCGGGCAGATCGTGGAAGGCTCGCTGGCGAATCCCGGCGACACAAACACGCACGCCGTCGCGCGGAACGGTCGTCTCGCCCGCCACGGAGGCGAGCCGCAGCGCGCAAGTACCTGCGATGTCACGGGCGGCGCTGCCCGCACCGCTGCCCGCGCGGCCGGTAAAGCGGCGTGGCGCGCCGGAGCGATTCGCGCATTTACCTGGCGATCTTCGCGGTGCTATCGCTTCGTGATCTCTATCGCCGCCTGCGCCGCACTGATTATCATCATCACGCAGGTCGTCTCCAACATCGGCCATTAGCGAGGTCGCAGTGCGCTGATTGAGGAGATCGGGCGGTGGACCTCTTTGACGTCTTTATGACTGTTACCGGCGCGCTGCTCATCGCGCTTATCCTGGGTCTGGGTATGTGGGCGGTGATCTACAGCGTTCGGATGCTGCGGCGAGGCGATGAGGTGACGGCGGAAGAGGCCGTCAAGTGGCGGCGCAGCGCGCTCAAGCAGGGATTCTACGCCTCGCCCGATATGAACGCTGACATCACCGATATCCTCGCCCGCGCCTGGCGGTCGGCGAACGGCTGGATTATGCTTGGCCTGGGTGTGGGTGCGCTGCTGGGTGGTATGTTTGGCGCTGTCTATTTCGTGTATAGCATTAGAGCCATCGGCGTCGGTAGCACAAGTGGCCAGGCATTTGTCATTGCGGCTGGAGGGATATTACTCACTGCCATCCTCTTTGGTCTTGTTGGTCTGGTAGTAAGTCTCCTCCGCATCAAGCGTGAGCCGCGCAATGCGACGCAGCACCCCGCAGTACTTGGACGTTTACGTGGATATCGAATGCGCTATGTGACGGTGTACATGGTGGCTGTGGTTGTTGGCGATTTCATGTTGATGCTGCTGCTTGTGGTGCGGCTTGCGCCTGGACTCGACCCGGCATCGCGCACCAGTGTCTTGATATTTCCCTACTTGTGGCTGGCCCCAATCGCACCAGCCACTCTGTTTATCGCGGCGATTACCACGCGGCTTGTCGCGCAGTGGGCAAGCACCTTGCCATCACTTGAACTGCCGCAAGATCAGGAGGTGCGGGAACGTGCCGACCGCTATTTGCGCACGTGGGCTGTTCGACGAACCTACTCTCTCTTCAACAAACCGCTTATCTGGTTGTAATGGCTCAACTCTTCTAGTTGAATACAAATGTACCCGTCCACAATACGGCTCTCGGATTCAGCCCCAGCCTTCTTAGCAGCACTGGTCTGGATTTCTGGCTTCTGGGTTTGTTCTTGCTTGTTACAATTGGCGGAATACCGCTCACGTTGTCTCTGGTGCCAGCCGTCCAGACTCCAGGTCCTCTCTATGAGCCCTGGCCGTGATCTTCCTGGTCGGCTTCAGGGAGCGGTAACGTGCGACTGTGAGCGCTGTCACCCTACCACGAACTGCTGGAAGTCCTTGCGTTCGTAGAAGTTGGCGGCGCGGCGCACGCAAGCGTACACTGCCTTTGCCCCAATGGAAAACCCTCCCCCCACAAGGGGAGGGTGCCAACTGAATGCTTGCAACTGAACGGCGTGTTGCCATGAGCGCGTATCACGCCTTGCGCATGTAGAGGCGAACGGTGAGCGGGGCGAAGATGAGCACGAGCACCGCTGCTCCGAGTAAGGCCCATGCCGTCTCGATGGTCAGCCCGGCGCCGCTCGTCAGGTCGCGCACGGCGGTGACGATATGGGTAACGGGATTCACGTTCACGAACCACTGCAGCCAGTCTGGCATGGTGTTGACCGGGACGAATGCGTTCGAGAGGAAGGTCAGCGGGAACAGGATCAGGAAAGAGAGGCCCTGCACGCTCGACGCGGTACGCCCGATCACGCCGAGGAACGCGAAGCTCCAGCTCAACGCCCAGGAGCAGACGATGACGAGCAGCCCCGCCGCGAGCACCCCGACGATTCCGCCCTGGGGCCGGAAGCCCATGATAAAGCCCATGACGAAGGTGAGGGTCGTGGCGATCAGGTAGCGGATGGTGTCGGCCAGCAGCGCGCCAGCCAGCGGCGCGATGCGCGCGATCGGCAGCGACTTGAAGCGGTCAAAGACGCCCTTATCCATATCCTCGCGCAGTTGCGTCCCCGTGACGACTGAGGTGGTGAGCGACGGTCTGCACGAGGATGCCGGGAATGAAGAAGGGCAGATAGCTTTGCACATTACCAGCGATCGCGCCGCCGAAGATGTAGGTGAACAGCAGCGTGAAGATGATCGGCTGGAGCGTCACGTCGAAGAACTGCTCCGGGGTGCGCCGAAACTTCAGCAGCCCGCGATAGGCCATCAGCAGCGAGTTTTGGATAACCTGACCGAGACTGACGCGGTTTTTGAGTTTCCGGTCGATGGCCGGGGTAATCATAGTCTGGCTCATAGTGCTCATGATCGGCTGGTCTCCAATTCGCGTTCTTGGGTCTCGGCGTCCTCATCGGTGGCGGGACGCCCGGTGAGCGTGAGGAACACCTCGTCAAGGGTTGGTTTCTGGACCGATAGCTCGGTCACGGCGATGCCCTCATCGCGCAACCTGACGAGCAGGTCGGTGACGGCGTCGGGCGCGGCCATGGGAGCGTTGATCCGCCCGGTTTCCGGGAAGAGGACCGCCTCGACATGCAGGACTGCTCCAATGATTGCCCGCGCCCGTTCGAGTTGCGCCGGGTCGGCAAGAACGAGTTGGAGCGAGGAGTTGCCAACGGTGGACTTCAACTCGTCCGTTGTTCCCTCGGCGACGACCTTACCATGATCGATGACGGCGATTCGGTCGGCAAGCTGGTCCGCCTCATCGAGATACTGCGTCGTGAGCAGCACGGTCGAGCCGGTAGCTACCAGTCGCCGGATCGTGGCCCACATCTGGGCGCGGGTTCTCGGGTCCAGCCCGGTCGTGGGTTCATCGAGGAAGATGAGCGGCGGCTGCGAGATGAGACTCGCCGCGAGATCGAGACGGCGACGCATGCCGCCAGAGAAGTTCTTGAGCGGGCGTTTGGCAGCCTCGGTCAGCCCGAACTCTTCGAGCAATTCCGCCGATTTGGCCCGCGCCGCTTTGGCGCTGAGGCCGTTCAGACGCGAGAAGAGGAAGAGGTTCTCGCGCGCGCTCAGCGTCTCATCCACCGACGCGTACTGCCCGGTGACGCCGATGAGCTGGCGGACGATATGCGCCTCGCGCACCACGTCATGCCCGAAGACGGTCGCGCTGCCGCCATCGGGACGGAGCAGTGTCGCGAGCATACGGATAACGGTTGTCTTACCCGCGCCGTTCGGCCCAAGCACGCCATAGACGGTCCCGGTCTGTACGGAGAGGTCAACGTGATCGACGGCGCGGTTGTCGCCGAAGTCCTTGATGAGTCCATGAGCCTCGACGGCCTGAACAGATATCGACATTCCCATCCCCAATTCATTATTGGTACACATTCGTGACGTACCACGACACATCCGCATCCCACTGTATGTCGCGTACGAATAAAGATATATCTTTTTATATCGAATCAGTCAAGGGGGTAGTCAAGGGGTAATAGGTAGGGTCGCCGCACACTGGGCGCCAGCAATAGTACGATGTGCCAAGGGGCGGGCTTTCATTCCAAAACGAACGGGTAGCGGCAGATGGCCGTTCAACGGATTACTCGAAACTATTCGCCAGGCTGCGGGGCTCTGACACGGAGCGGTGAATCAGAAGCGGGAGTCCGCGGGTATGCCCGTGAGGCGGACAAGCTCATCATACTGATTGTGCCCGAGGCTCGCATACCACTGGGCGAACGGATTACCCCATCGCGAAATATGGATTTCGGCGCAGTTGAGGAGTTCCCAGTGGACCGATTCAGTCGTGAGACCCCGCCAGGCGAACTCAAAATCGTAGGAATAGATCGGATCTGCGACGAGATTGCAGCTGGCTCCCCAGAAGGGTTGGATTGGCCCATGCGCCGCCTCAAAGATCTCACGCACCTTGCGTGCCCTGGCGCTATCATGGATGACGGTCTCAAATATCTGGTGCGACGGGGTATTATGTCATAGACCGCGCGGGCTAAAGCCCGACGGCTTGCAGCTAGCCCGCGAGGGCCGCCGCGTCTGGCGGTATGACAGCCGCCCGACTGCAAGCACTCTGACGAATGTTCACAGCCGCGTTCACGTCGGCATGGGCGGAGAACCCGCACGACGTGCACAAGAACTTGGATTGGCTCTTTCGATTCGCCTTCTCACAATGCCCACAGGCGCTACAGGTCTGGCTGGTATACGCCGGGTTGACGTAGACCACGCGCACGGCAGAGAGCGCCGCCTTGTAGGCAATGAAGGCGCGGAGTTGGAAGAAGCCCCAACTGTGCAGCACTCTCCGGTGGCGTTTCGTAACCGTTTTCCCGGCGCGTTCGCGGATACCCTGCAAATCTTCCAGGGCAATCCCGCGCTGGGTGCCTTTCGCCGTGCTGACAATCGCCTTGCTGAGACAATGGTTCACATCCTTAACAAAGCGTTTCTCCTTGCCGCTGCGCTTCTTCAACAGGCGCTTGGCCGACTTCGTCCCTTTCTTCTGCAACTTCTGGCGAAAGCGGCTGTAGCGGGCGCGTACCTGATTGACGTGCCTGTGTTTGGGACCAGCCGAATAGTTCAGAAACTCGCCGTCGCTTGTCGTCGCCAGTTGGATGATGCCCAAATCCACTCCCACAAAATCAGCGGTATCATCTGGCGTTGGTTCGGGCGCATCCACGGTAATGGCCAGCAAGAAGGTGTCATTGCGGTAGAGCAGATCAGCTTGCCCGCGTGTGCGTCGCAACATCCCTTCGGCATATGCGCCAAAGCGGAACGGAACTTCCACCCGGCCATCCAGCGTTAAGAGCGAGACGCGATCAATGCGCGGGAAGCTGCAAATGCGCTCGTCATACACCATCGCGCCATGCGGGCGAAAATGTGGCTGCTTCGTCTTATCCCGCTTGTATGCCTCGCTCACCTTGCTAATGGCGCGAATCGTCATCTGCGACGACAAGCCAAACCGCTCTCTGATGTCATAGTAGACTAGCTTTTGTAGTTCGATTTTGTTGGCGCAGCGCTCAGCAAACGCGGTCCCTGCGATGTCGTTGCAGGCGGCATTGAACCGTTCCAACGTCCGCAAAAGCGCGGCATGCTGGTCAGGCGTTGGAGCCAGTTTGACGAGCAAGGTCTGTTTCATAGAACAGGTGTATCATAATTGATGGTACACGTCAATGGGACGTGTATTCTCCGCCTGCGGGCGGCGGCGCATTCCTCCGCATGGTCCGCATGGGTTGAAACCCGGCGGCTTCCTGCGCCGATTTATGTGAGTACTGCGCCGTCACGGACACGCTGTCGGTCGGGCGCGCCGGAACATAATACGACACAACGACGAACACGAGCGCCACGACGGCCAGCACAACGGCGGCAGTGCGTAAACGCCGCAATGTGCGCAGGCGATTCATGACGATATTCCTCAGATTCTTGATGGCGCCATTAGCCCACGATAAACGGCTGGAAGCGCTCGCGTTCGATGCGGTCGGCGTCGCGTAGCTCGTCGGCGGTCCAGCGGGAGGGCTGGAGTGTCGCGCCATAGGTGTCGGCCAGCGCTTTCTCGACCGCCTGTATTACCTCGTCGGCGGGGATCGCGCGGCCTGCGGCGTCGTCCAGGCCAACGGTGGCGTTGTGCAGCCTGGTTGCCAGCGTCTTACGCTGATTGTTGCCGAGATCGAGCAGCTCGCCCAGCGCGCGCGGCACGAAGTGGCGATAGATGCCCACCTGATAGAGCGCGCCCGGCTGACGGCGCACCTGGCACAGCCCCACCAGCTTGCGCTTACCCACCACCACCTCCCAGGGCGAGAGCGTGCCATAGCAGGCCAGCCGTAGCGGGTCATCTTGCGCCAGTTGCGGCTGTTGGCGCGCCTCCTCCACCGGCAGCGCGCGCGCTTTTTCCGCGCCGAGCGAGACCAACGCCCGCTGCCAGATCTCGCCCATCCAGCGGTAGGCGTCCACCACGTCGCTCGTGGCCAGCGGATGCGTCGCGGGCAGCGCTACATCCAGGCTGAGCAGGTCGGCATTCACGAAGACCGCTGTCCCGCCGGAGGTGCGGCGATAGATGCCAATATCGCGCTCGGCGGTCGTCTCGAAGTTGGCGATTCGCGGCTTCTGGCCGTTGCCGATTACCAGCGCCTCCACCTTCGGCATGTACCAGCGCAGGGTGGGCCGGTGGCTTTCCGCCAATCCCGCCAGCATCGCCTCGCTCAGCGCTAGTTGCCGCCCCATCGGCGCATCCGAAAATGGCAGTACGCGCCAGTGTTCCCCGTGCGCGCCACCTGTAACCGCATCTTCACGCTCGTTCATGACCGCTGTCCGCACTCTCTTTGATTGGCCTCAAACAGCCAGCTATCCATTCGCTGGTAATTAATCATTTTCTCATGATTGCTATCCATGATAGACTGGTCACGCCGCCAGTTTGGCCGGGCTACTCATGGTTGATCGTTGATCGTGGGGATACCCGTATACACGCGCTGAGCGGCTCTCTGTCAGCGCGTAGAAAGTGAGATTATCAGCAATGTCCGATACGGACCCCCGACCGTATGTTGCGCTTCCTGGAAGCGAACGTCAACTCGTCCCTGGCGCAAAAGAAGACGGTCCCCTGGATCCCAATGAGACTATCGAGGTAACTATTCGTCTCCGCGTGCATGAGTCTGACGCGCAGATTGACGCCGAGGTTGCCGCGTTAGGGGCGCAACTACCCGCCGACCGCACCTACTTGACGCCCGATGAGTACGCAGCCCGCTATGGCGCCGATCCCGCGGACCTTGCCAAGGTCGAGCAGTTTGCCCAGGAGAATCACCTCACGGTCGTTCGCAGCGACCTTTCTCAGCGGATCGTCGTCCTCTCAGGAACCTTGCAGGCGGTCTCGGCGGCCTTCCACGTGCAACTGGTAAAGTATACCTCGCCGCGAGGTATCTATCGTGGCCGCGTTGGGCCGGTGCAGATCCCCGCCGATCTGGTAGGGATCATCGAGGGCATCTTCGGCCTGGATAATCGTCCCCAGGCGCGTCCGCATCTGCGCTACACCCGCCCGGATGCCGCTGGCTCCGCGTCTGGCGCGCTGGCCACCGCCACCGCCGCGCCCGCATTTGGCCAGCCGGGGAGCTTCGCGCCGCCACAGGTGGGCGAGTTTTATAACTTCCCCAAGGATCTCGATGGCTCTGGCCAGTGCATCGGCATCCTCGAGTTCGGCGGCGGCTTCGCCGAGAGCGACCTCCAGGCCTACTTCCAGCAGCTTGGCATGCCAGCCCCCAAAGTGACGGCCGTCTCCGTCGGTGGCGTCGGCAATCAGCCAGGGAAAGATCAGGATAGCGACGCCGAGGTGCTGCTCGATATCGAGATCGCGGCCTCGCTCGCCCCTGGCGCGAAGATCGTCGTCTACTTTGCCCCCTTCACGGAGCAGGGGTGGGTTGATGTCGTGACCGCCGCTATCCACGATACGCAGAATCGCCCGTCGGTGCTCTCGATTAGCTGGGGTTTTACCGAAGGGCAGGATATCTGGACGCCTCAGGCAATCAATACCGTGAACCAGGCGTTCCAGGCGGCGGCGCTGCAGGGCATTACCGTCTGCGCGGCCGCTGGCGATGATGGCTCGCGCGATCAGCTGGATGATGGCCGCGCCCACGTGGACTTCCCGGCGTCCAGCCCATACGTGCTGGCCTGTGGCGGCACCACCCTCCTGTTTTCAGGCAATTGTTCACCGGCGAGAAGGTCTGGAACGACGGTGGGCGCGACCAGGGCGGCGGCGCGACGGGCGGCGGTGTGAGTGATGATATCGCGCAGCCATCCTGGCAGAAGGGCATCGTGCCGCCATCGGTGAACCCCGGCAACCATGTCGGTCGCGGGGTGCCCGATGTGGCGGGAAATGCCGACGGTGTCTCTGGCTATGCTATTCTGGCGGATGGGCAACTCCTCAGCGGGGTGGGTGGCACCAGCGCCGTCTCGCCATTGTGGTCGGCGCTGATCGCGCGAGCGAACAACAACTGGGCAAGCCGGTTGGCTACATCAATCCGTTACTGTACAGCCAGTTTGGCAAGACGAACGCCTTCCACGATGTCACCAGCGGCAACAACGATCCGACGGGCGGCCAGTTGGGTGGCTATCCAGTCGGGCGCTGGCTGGGACGCCTGCACCGGCTGGGGAAGCCCGGACGGGACGAAGTTCGTCAACACACTGACTGCCAGCGGCGCGCCGACATCCGGCGGCTCCACGCCCGCCTCGGGTGGCACGGACCCCAGCGGCTCTAACGGCTCCTTCCGGCGCGGACGGCGCAGGCT
>CAVQGK010000019.1:0-125170 GCA_963712005.1 uncultured Chloroflexia bacterium
GAATCGACGACTAAAGGTGTCTATGAAGACAATTTCAATTAAAGGGCCAATGACAGCTTTGGCAGCAGCAATCATTGCCATGAAGGTGCAATGTGCCAAGACTTACTTCTCTCAATAGGAGGTATCGCAGCTCGTATGATGAAAACAAGTTGAGGTAGTCATTCCGTACGAAGTCACGCCCAACGTCTAGGGTCTGAATGAGCATGTTGGCTCTGACAGGAGTCATTAGTCGGCAGCAGTAGCTAGCGACCTGTGCTAAACTGGCCTAATGGCTGACACGCTCGCAAACCCCGATTGGCAACACCTCATCGAAGAAGCCGTCACCCGTGAAGGCAAGATTGGCGCGTTTTATTCCTACTTCCACGAATACTCATTCCTCAACACGATGCTTCTGTGGATGCAGGGCGTGAATGAGCCTGCTGGTCCCTATAGCGCCTGGCAAAAGGTAAACCGGCATGTCAGGGCTGGTGTGAAAGCCCATGAAGTGCTCCATCCAGTGATGGTCCAGGTCGAGGTAGAAGACGGCCAGAAGGAAGAACGAGTCATTGGGTTTAAGTACAAACGTTCGGTGTTTGGCTTATCACAGACCGAGGGTGAAAGCTTACCACCGATACCAACACCTGGCTGGGACTTACAGACGGCCTTAGATAAGCTGGGCATCCGTGAAGTGCCATTCCAGATGGCTGACGGGAACATGCAAGGTTATTCCATTGGTGTAGAGTTTGCCATCAACCCAGTTGCAGCGAATCGGAACAAGACGGTCTTTCACGAACTCGGCCATATTGTCTTAGGTCACACGGTCAAACATCACTATGAGGAATATCAAACCCACCGTGGCATTATGGAGTTCCAAAGCGAATCAGTAGCATACCTGGCGATGAATGAGGTGGATCTCCTCGACGAACAGACCGCTATGGAATCACGAGGCTACATAGCCCACTGGCTGAAAGGCGAACGACCACCTGATAAAGCCATCCAGCAAGTTTTCACTGCGGTTGACAGAATATTGCGAGCTGGGCGTATCGAACTGCCAGTAGGCTCCTCATAGACCTTCTTGAAGGGGGCTGCCGGACTAATTTGTTCTGCTCGACTTGGCCAGGATCATCTTTTAATTCTGTTATTTGTAGGCCAACGTGTACGCCAACCCATACGACCTTCTACGATACCATGCGACACAACACGACACGAACAAAAGAAAAGAGCCTAGATTTCTAGGCTCCTAACGCTAACAACAACCAAGCTTCGTCGGTGGAGATGGGGGAGAGTCGAACTCCCCGTCCAAACAAGCGCGATGAACGATATGCTACAGGCTTATCCGGCGTTTTGATGACGCATCACTGGCCCCCACCGGCGGGGTTCAGCGACACCTGCCCGCTGGCTCTTGGCAGCGCCTAGCGGGTGTCCGCGCTACCCAGCCTCATTGTGTTACACCCGTACCCGGCCCATGAGACGCAAGTCGGACGGATGCGCTTCGACCGTTTTTAGGCGGCGAGAGCGAGAGAAGGCTGCTTGTCGGCAGTCATAGTTTTGCCGGTTGTTTTACGAGATGTGTGTACCGGCACCTCGGCCTGCAAACGATCACCTCTCCTGCCTGTCGAAACCCGACATCCCCGTGAGGTGGAACGCAACATGCGCCATTTGCGCATCACTGCGTGCCTCTCAGTATACCATACTTCGCCCGTTTTTGCCGCGTCCGCAGGCGTGTACTGGCTATCAGCCAATATCCCATTCCGCCGCATACCACTCGGCGTGGGGCATCCCGCTCGCACGCGCCGCCGAAAGCAGCGCCTGAACGTCGAAGGGAATGCGCCGCAGTTCGACCCGCAGGCTCCCATCACCGCCGCTCGTCAGCACCGCGAACTCCGCCCATGCTGGGTTGCGCGCGCCAGAATCCGCCGGGATGCGGTCCACTGGCAGGCCGACACTACCGGGATTCACCACCAGCGCCCGATGATGCCGCCGCAACATCTGCTGGTGAGTATGCCCGCCCGCCAGCACCGTCGCAGGCGCCTCGCCCAGCAGTGCATCGAGCTCCTCCGTCGGCGTGGTTGGCAGCAGAATGTCGTTATACGACCGCGGCGAGCCGTGATAGCCAAGCAGGCTGCCACCGTCCGTCAGCGGCAGCGTCACCGTCGGCGCGAAGCTCGCCACGAACGCGCGCTCATCCGGCGAAAGCTGCGCCGCGCTCCACCGGTCGATCTCGCGGATGCGAATCGTATTCTCGTCGTCGGAGTCTGGCTCGGGTGGCGCCAGCACATGGTCGTCTGTGTTGCCCATCACCATCGGACAGTTTAGGTCACGCAGCCGCTGCACCACCTCGCGCGGCTGTGGTCCGGTCGCGGCGACATCGCCCAGACAGACGAATTGCTCGATGCCCTCGGCCCGTAACACCGCCAGCATCGCCTCGAAGGCTATCGCGTTGCCATGCATATCGCTGAAGATGCCGATGCGCTGGTCTGCCATGATGTCCTCCGATGCTCGCTATTCTGCTTCCTGCTGCCGACTGTGCCATGCGGCCAGCGCCTCGGCATCGCGTTCGGGCGTCAGGCCAGCCTTCCAGCTATAGTCGGCGGGCCGGGTGGCGAGCCAGTCCAGCGTGGCGCGAATCGTCTCTGCCAGCGGGCGGAACGTCAGCCCGGCGGCAATCGCCCGCGCGCAGTTGACATCGCCAACGCCCGGCCCCTCCCGCTCGGGAATCCAGAGCGGCAGTTCGACCCACGCGCCCACCTCCTGCTGCTCCAGGAAGTCCTCGGGAACCCAGGTGAAGGTCGCGTCGCTGCCGCTAACGCGCTGCGACTCCGCCAGCAACTCAGCCATCGCCAGCGGATACTCCGGCCCGGTGGCATGGTACGTTCCGGTGGCGCGCTCGCTCGCCATGCGCAGGATCCACTCGGCGAGGTCGCGCGCGTCGATCACCTGCACCAGCCGCTCCGGCCTGCCTGGCGCCAGCATCTCGCCGCCGCGCGCCACCCGCGCGGGCCAGTAGCTGAAGCGGTCGGTCGGATCATACGGCCCTACGATCAGCCCAGGACGCACGATCAAGGTCCGCCCAGGCAACGTCTCCGCGACGGCCTGCTCGCAGAGCGCCTTCAAAGGGCCATACGTCTCGCCGTCAACCTCCTCGACGGTGGGATCGGCCAGCGTGCCGACGGCCGCCGTCTCGTCGATATGTGGCGCCTCGGGCCAGCCCGCATAGACGGAGATGCTGGAGACAAAGGTGTAATGCTCGACGGCGTTGGCCAGCAGTTCCGCCGATGCGCGCGCGACACGGGGCACGTAGCCGCTGGTATCGATGGCGACATCCCACGTGCGCCCGTGCAGTGCGGTCAGGTCGCCGTCGCGGTCGCCACGCAGATGCTCCGCCTCGGGGAAAAGCCCCGCGCTCTTCGTGCCCCGATTGAAGAGCGTCACGCTGTGGCCCTGCGCCAGCGCGCTAGCGGCCAGATGTCGCCCCAGAAACTGCGTGCCGCCAAGAATCAGTACGCGCATGGCGCGCTCCTTTCCCATACATATATCGGTCACATATATCGGGCAGGTGCGGGCGAGGGCTGCAATAGGCCACCGTCGCGGCCCATAGGCGCTGGCGGCTGAAGCCGCGCCTATGGGCCTGCGCTCCGCTACGGCCGCAAAGCCCGCCTGCGCGGGCTAGTAGACACAGACGCGGACACACCGCGCGAGCTCCCTGAACAACACGTTAAACATCATGCCGCGGCTAATCCTGCCCGTACCGTGTCCGCCTGCCGTGAACGAAGGTGCTGAACGACAGGGATTAGCCGTGGTCTTCAGGCCACGACGCGCCTGGCCCAGACCTACGGCCCCCCGCAGCGCGATCTCTGTTGGGCGCCTCCGGCTCCCCTCTCCTCGCAGGTGAGGGGTTAGGGGGGTGAGGTCTACCCCTCCAGCGCCTTCGCGCTCTTCGTCCCCCGCGCGTGCCAGTCCTCCAGTTGTAGCACCTCGTCCACGATGCCATAGTCGCGGGCGGCCTCGGCGCTCATGTAATAGTCGCGCTCGGTGTCGCGCTGGATGCGTTCCAGCGGCTGGCCGGTATGCATTGCCATGATCTCATTCATGACCTCGCGGGTATGCAGCATCTCGCGCGCGTGAATCTCGATATCGGTGACCTGGCCGCCGGGGCCGCTCTGCGTCCATGGCTGGTGGATGTGGATGCGCGAGTGCGGCAGCGCATAGCGACGACCGGGATCGCCCGCCATCAATATGACTGTGCCGAAGCTGGCGGCCATGCCGACGCAGGTGGTGGCGATAGGGCTGCGGATCGAGCGCATGGTATCGTAGATCGCCAGTCCAGCGGTAATCACGCCGCCCGGAGAGTTGACGTACATATTGATCTCGCGGTCGGAGTTTTCGGCGGCGAGGAAGAGCAGTTCGGCGATGATGAGATTGGCCATCTGGTCCTCGACCATCCCATTGACCAGCACGATCCGCTCGCGCAGCAGCCGCGAGATGAGGTCATAGGCGCGCTCGCCCCGCGACCCCGACTCGATGACGGTTGGAATGACCAGGCTGGCGGCGTTCGCTGCCTGGGGCGCTTGCGTATGATAGGGTTGATACGGCTCATACGACATGGTGGGTCATCCTCCTACCCGCACGCTGGCGGGCGATTGTGGGAACGATACTACTCGGCCTGCCGCACGAAGTAGTAATAGATGCGGGAGATGGTCTGGCCGCTGGGCAGTATCAGGATGTTGGCGAGCAGCCAGCCATCGCTCCCCAGCGTCGCCAGCGCCTGCTCGTTCAGCGGCTCGTCCTCACGTGGATCAATCGCGACGACGTGATATTCCCACCGGGCGGGGTCGGCGCGCTCGAAGACGATGGGTGTGGGTGGCGGCGAGGCGGGCTTGACCTCGTGGACCAGATACGGCTGAAAGTGCATCATCGGTGGTATCCCCTTCGTAGTGTTGGTATCGTCGGAATGGTGCGGCCTGTGGCGCGAATCTCGCTCCGGCGGTACGATCTTGCTTGAACGGTACCCCCGCGTGACGTAGAATTGAAGGGGAAAGCGATGCTCTCAGCATAGGGGTCGGGATGAGGTATGCTGAGAGCATAGATAGCGGACTCTGCCGGGATTCGTTGGGGCGATTGTGATGGTCAGGAGGCGACCACATGGCTGACTTGCAGGAAACCGTTGGCACGGTCGTCCGGCGCGAGCGTTCCGCACGCCACCTGACGATGAAGGAGCTGGCCGAGCGCTCGATTATCTCGGTCGTCTATCTGGGCGAGATCGAGCGCGGCAAGAAATATCCCTCGCCCGTCGTGCTTAGAACGGCTGGCCGAGGCGCTGGAGATGGATGTCTCCGACCTGCTCTGGCTGGTTGCCGAGGAGCTACGCGCCGCCCAGCAGCCGCAGATGCTCAAAGCCATCGGCTTCACCACCCGCACGCCCACAAACTCCGGCGCTGGTGGCGGTACGCGCATCGTCAACATGCTCGATAGCGGCGAGCCGATGCTCTCGCTCGTCCGCCCGCGCGGCGCCGTCGCGTAGGTATGTGTTCGCCCACCATAGGTCCGCCTTTACCGGCGCTGGTATTGCCGCCAGGCGCGCTTGATGCGTGGCTTTTGCTGTGCTTGCCGCTCGGCGGCCTGATCTTACTCCTAGTTGGCGCACGGCGTATCCCAGCGGACCAGCGACGAGTCTTCGTGGGAGGTTTCTGCCTCGCTCTCATTCTGTTAGCCGCTGGTGTAGTCTTAGAAACCGTTTTGAAAGTCATCCAGCTGGGCTGGAACGCGCCGCGGCGCGGGTCAGGCGCCGGAGCATCAGGTGACTCATCCCGGCGTAGATGAGCGCCTCGCTGGACTCGACTTGGTACTCGTAGTCCTTACTGAGCCGGCGCAGCCCGCCCCACCAGCCGAAGGTGCGCTCCACAATCCAGCGGTGCGGCTGCACAGCAAAAGCACTGCGCGGCTGCTGGTCGGAGCGCTTGACCACCGCCAGCGTCCAGCCCATCTGCTGGCGCAGGTCGTCGGCGAGTTGGCCGGCGTAGCCCGCGTCGGCCCACACCAGGGACAGGCGGGGCAACTCGGGACCATAGAGTTGCACGGCGTGGGCGAGCAGCCGCGCCCCGTCGCGGTCCTGCACATCGGCGGCCGAGACCACCACCTTGAGCACGAAGCCCTGCGTATCCACCAGCAGATGCCGCTTGCGTCCCTTCACCTGCTTGTGGGCGTCGAAGCCGCGCGGGCCCCCCTTTGACTGGTCTTGACCGACTGGCTGTCCAGGATCGCCGCGCTCGGCGTCGCCGCGCGTCCCAGATGCCGCCGGGTCCGCTCGCGCAATGCCGTGTGGATGCGTTCCCAGGTCCCGTCGTTGCGCCAGATCCGGAAATAATAAAAGGCCGTTTGCCACGGTGGCAGATCGTGCGGCATGGCCCGCCACTGGTTGCCGCCGCGCACCACATACAAGATGGCGTTGATGATCTCGCGTCGACTGTGGCGCGCGGGACGTCCGCCGGGCTTGACCGCCGGGACGAGCGGCTCCAGGATGGCCCACTCGCCGTCGCGCAGGTCGCTCGGATAGGCTGTGCGGATGGGGGATGTTGGTTCCATGCCGCCAGTCTACCACACCGCTACCCTTTCAAAACAGTTTCTTAAGCCTGGCGGTCTACATTCCATGGGAGACGGCTGCGACGGTCTGGTATACCTCGCAGTTCGGCAGCGGGTGTTCTGTTGCGCAATTGAATCACATCTATGATTCGGCGCAAGCGGCAGCCAACCCCATCAATATAGCCGCGAATCTGCTGATGTTTGCGGCCGGTATAGTGGGCTTTGTTGTCGCCTGGTACAGAATACGTCACATGCGGCGCGCACAAAGCGCACTCGCATAGCAGCTTCACGCGATTATATCCTCAAGAACCCGAACCTGTGAACGGAAAATCCCGACCTCGTCCGTGCCAGTCGAGAGCCGACAGCAGCCTCTCTCTGGCTTTCTGGTTCCCCCTCCCTTTTAGGGGAGGGGGTTAGGGGGAGAGGGCGGTCGCCACCATGAGAATACCCCCGGCAAAACGAATATCACCCCTGCATCATCTCTACTATTCCCACGCACCAATCACGAATATCCGACACGCTCTTGACATGCCTCCCTCGTCGATGTATTTGTATAGAGTGCTCTATATCACAGAGTACTCTATAGGAAAAGAATCGAGAAATACCATGAACCTATCCCATGACGAGGCACAGGCCGCCTTGAACGACATCAGCCAGGCGACGGCGCAGACAAATCACCTGCTGCGCGTGTGGCTCTATTGCACCCTGGTCTGTGGCATCGTGTGGACCGTTGCCTTTGCCGTCGCACAGTGGCAACCACTGGCGCCCATCTGGTCCGCGGGCGAGACAATCCTGGTTGGAGTCGTCTGTAGCTTCCTGTTCGCGCAACGGCTCTCGCCCGTCGTTCGTTTCACGCCTGGCTCGCGCAGCGCGTTCATCCATAGTCGCCTGCCCATCTTCTTTGGGGTGCTTTACGCATTCTTCATCTTGTGGCAGTTCATGCTCGACCTGACGACGACGCAGGTAGCGGCGTTGTGGATCACCGTCGTGATGCTTGCCACGATCACCACCGGACTCTTGCTGCAACAGCGGCTGTTCATCGTCTGTGGTCTCGCCATCACCGTCATGACTGCGCTCGGCTACTGGCTCGTCCCGGCCTACTTCTGGCTGTGGATCGCGATCTTTGCCGGGCTGCCACTCATCGGCGTGAGCCTCTATCTCTTGAGGCGGCGCTAGCGATGGCGCAGCTCAACGAGGTCATCCACCAGCCAGTGCGCCTGCGCATCATGGCGATTCTGGCCGCCCTCTCGACCGAGCGGCAGGTGACCTTCAGCTTTCTCAAGGGCACGCTCGGCCTCACCGACGGCAACCTCGGCGCGCACCTGCACAAGCTGGAGGAGGCGGGCTACCTCACCATTACCAGGGCATTCGTGCGCCAGAAGCCGCAGACCTACGTGGAAATTACAGAACTCGGCAGGCAGGTCTTCGAGGAACACCGTGAAGCGCTCAAGCAGATTCTGGGCGACGAGTAGCGCCATGAGCCGTAAAGGAGTTCAAATCATGCGAGGAACAGCGCTAACGTCCCATAAACAGCAGCTTTCGTGGGGAAGGCTGCTCTGGATTGGACCGTATATCATTTTCATGTGTATTGGCGTCAATTGCCTCATCCGCCTCGCCGCCGTAGCAGATGGCGTTCCCGACGCATTTCAGCCATTGCAACTCCCGGCGATCACCACCAGCACAATCGTGTATCTGTTGCTTGCCATTGGGGCGCTGATTGTAGTCAGTCGCGTGAGCGCGCGGCCCCGCCGCACGTACCGCATCCTGGCGGTGGTCTGCCTGCTGTTTTCGCTCCTGTTCCCACTGATGGCGCTGATAGGCATCGTTCCAATACCGGGAATGACCGAAAGCTTCTTTTGGTCAATGGTCGCGATGCATATAATGTCGGCTTTCCTTGCCATCATAGGGCTACCTGTGGCCATCGTCCGCAGATAAAGGCGCATAGCCCTCACACCAACGTCTGCCAGCATTGTTGCGATCCAGCACCGTCTGCTCGATGCGGCTGACCACGTCGAAGAGCGAGCGCAGCGGATGGCGCAAGGGTAGCAGCAGATTGGCGACGAGTAGCGCTATGAACCGTAAAGGAGTTTAAGCCCTACTCGTCGCGCTGGAGCGGCGGTTTGTGTCCCCTTTGTCCTTGAGCGAACCAGGGGAAGAAGGGCGAGACCACCTGGCGCTGATATCCGGCATATTCGGGATGCCCGGCGAGCAGGTGGCGCTCCATCAGCGGGATGCTGATGCCCAGGAAAAGGCCCAGGATCAGCAACGGCCCAATGACCACGAGACGGAAGTCTGGATACGCCAGTGGCATGAAGAGGTAGAGTCCCCACCAGAACAAGACCTCGCCGAAGTAATTCGGGTGGCGCGAGAGTGACCACAACCCCTGCGGCATGGCGTCGGCGTCGCGTTTGGCAGCCAGGCCGCGGCGAAATCGGCGCATCTGCCAATCCGCTGTCGCCTCGATGACGATGGCGCTGAGCGTCACGAGCGCGGCCACCACATCTAGCCAGGTTATCTGCGTATTCCGGTCGCTCAAGGTGGGCCACAGCGCCAGACAGCCCCCGAACACCAGGATGGTCGGGAGCAGATGAATGCCCAGAAAGCTGACCGGCCAGTAGAATCGACCCGCCTGCCGCTTGATGTCGCGATAGCGCCAATCCTCATGTCCCAGGCCGCGCCACTGCGACGCCCAGTTCGCGGTCAGTCGGATGGCCCACAGGCAGAGCAGCGCGAAGATGAGGACGTGGCGGAGATTGGCCAGGCCGTTGGAGCCGGACTGCAGCAGCCAGAAGAGCGCAATCGGCACGGGCGCGACGCTCCAATACGGATCGTAGATGCTGGAATTGCGGACCATGACGCTGAAGAGGAAGATCACGATGGTCGCCGCGAGATCTGCCGCGCCCACGACGAGGATCGGCGCCTGGCCGCGCAGCAGGATGCCAGAGACGACGGCAACCACGCCCGCCACCGCATACGCGAGAATGACGAGCAGAAAGGCTCTCACCATCTCGCTCCTCTGCTACCTGCTCTACCTACGCTACCTACGCCACCATCTGTCCCGACGCGCCGACGTGTGACCAGTTTGACACTCCCCCGCTTAAATGCGGGGGATTCCTACTTCATCGAGTCGTGCCAACGCGGGCAGGACGAACCGAAGCCCTTGCTGGTCTTACCGTCTCTCCATAGGCTGACACCGTGAGCCCCACGGCCAAAATATTCTGCGCGGCGTTTACGTCGCGGTCGTGGATAGCGCCACAGTCCGGGCACGTCCACTGTCTGATGTCAAGTGTAAGCGAAGCGAGCACATGGCCACAGGCATGACACCGCTTAGAACTGGGATACCAACGGTCAATCTTGACCAGGGTACGCCCGTACCAATTGACTTTGTACTCCAACTGGCGGACAAACTCCCCCCACCCGACATCGTGGATGGCTTTGGCCAGCGTCGGATGCTTCACCATCGCCTTTACCCTCAGGCTCTCGATGCAGACCGTTTGGTTCTCACGGATGATGCGGGTCGAGAGCTTGTGCGTGAAATCGCGGCGACGGTCGGCAATGCGGGCGTGAATACGGGCAACTTTGCGACGCGCTTTGTCACGGTTCTTGGAACCACGTTGCTTCTTGGCGAGACGGCGCTGGGCCTGCGCCAGTTTCTTTTCATCTTGGACGAAGAAGCGCGGGTTGCCCACCTTCTCGCCACTATTTAGAACGACCACATCATGCAGACCCAAATCGATCCCAACTTGTCCTGTGGTCAGGGGCAACGGCGCAATCTCCTCTTCGATCAGGATGCTGACGAAGTAGCGTCCTGCAGTATCGCGGCTGATGGTGACAGTGGTCGGCGTCGCGCCGTCCGGTAAAGGACGCGACCAGTGGATGCGCAATGGGGTCTCCATCTTCGCCAGAATCAGGGTGCGTAGTTCAGTATCCCAGCGGAACGCGGTGCTGGCATAGGTGGCAGATTGCTTCCCATGTTTTTTGTGGAAGGTAGGATACTTCGCTCTGCCTTCAAAGAAGGTGTGGAAGGCTCTATCCAAATGGCGCAATGCCTGCTGGACCGGCACACTCGACACCTCATTCAGCCACGCCGTTTCCGGTTGCTGTTTCAGTGCAGTAAGCGCTGCGGATGCCTCGTGGTAGCCGATGCGTTCCTGGCGGTCATAGTAGGCGTCCGTGCGCAACCGGAGCGCCCAGTTGTAGACGAAACGCGCGCAGCCAAACGTTCGCGCCAGCATAGCGGCTTGCGTGGGTGTCGGATAGCAGCGGTAGCGGTAGGCGCGTTTCTGTTTCATGCTTACAATTATAGTACATTGATTGTATCACCGTATCGTCAGGGGACTCCTGGATAGTGCGGCGTTTCATCCCCCCTAGCTTCAGCCAGGGGATGAAACGCCGGAGATCTTATAAATCATCCGCCCTCCATAACGTACCTACTTATTTCACGTGGGCTTGTAAGCCGCCTGGTTTCTGCTGCAACGCGGTCAGGCAGGTTCACTCGCGTCGTCTCACTGGATCTGTTCTGGCCTTGTCTCCTCAGTCGGCACGGCCGTCTCACTCCGCGAGAGCGCCCACCTGGATCGAGCAGTTGGGCCTGTGGCGCTGGGAGGAAGGGCGCTGGGGCGATAGGGGCCGAAGCGTGGGCGGGACAGCGGCGGGCAGAGGGACGCGCGTGGCACGCGCCAGACATGCTGATAGCCAGGGGCAAGGCGGTGGCCAGTCTCCCAGTCGCCGATCCACTGGGGAGGGACGTAGACCAGCGTCTCGTCGGGCGCAAGGGGTGGCCAGCTTGGCGGCAGCATCCAGGCGCCCTCTGTCAGGACGCCGACGAGGACGTTTTCGGGTGGGAGTACGCCACCAGCGTCGTGGCCCTGCCAGCGCAGGTACTCTGTGATAATGCTCATGCTCAAGTGCGACTCCAGGGTTCGAGCCATCCTTCGTGGTATCGCTCTCCAGCGTGGACGAAGCATGTGCTGTGGGTGGCTGCGCTTCCAACTCTGCTCTGATACCATTCTCACTGTCGTGGCGAAGAGCGGCACTGAGCGTGAATTGAGGATGTTTGCAGGCCAGGAGACGCTAGTTCTCCAGTTGACCTTGCGTTCATAGCAGGCTCTAGGAACCTATGAAGGGGAAATGCCCACTCTGCTGCAAGTTGGCGCGCGTAGTCACGCGGTGTGGCTCATTGAAGCGGAGGAGCGCAGTCGTGGCGCATCTGGGGGAACTTGCGAGCGAATCAGCGTAATGACATCGTGAATGATAAGCAGCTCGTCGAGTTGATGCCGCTCCTCAGCGCTCAGCGTGCCCTCATCTTCCTTATCGAGCAACTCGCTGATCCACACCTGCGTCTCATCAGAAAGTTGAAACTGCCGAATCTCATCACGCGATGGCCCACGCCCAAAGAACTCCGCAACCTCCTCGATAGCGCTATGCGACGGGGCGCTCTGGCTCATAATGCTCTCTTCCCTGGGAGATAATTCGAGATCTCACCAGCAGTATAGCACTTCCATGATCTTCTATTCTCGTCGCCGTTTCCCGCCTTTTCCGCCGCGCAGCAGCACCGTCTCTTCGATGCGGCTGACCACGTCGAAGAGCGTGCGCAGCGGATAGCGCGAGGGCAGTAGCAGATTGGCGACGAAGATGCCATAGACCAGCGCAATCGCGGTCAGGAACATCTGGAAGGCAGCCTGGATGCCCACCACGGTCTGCGCGGTAAAGAGCGCCTGGAAGCTCTGTAGGCCGATGCTGCCCGGCACCAGCACGATCAGGCCCGGCACCTGCATCACCGCCGCCGGGCGTCCCGTCGCCAGCGCGAAGAGGTTGCTGGCGAGGCCAACCGCCAGCGCCGCCGCGAACGCGCCAAGCTGCTGCCCGAGCACCATCACGCCAGCCCGCGCCGCCACCGCCCCGATCAGGCACGCCAGCACGACCCAGACGATATCGCGCCGCTCGACCTGGAGCCAGAGCGTATACGCCACCCCGGCCACCAGCGCGGCCACCAGATACGTCCACACAGGCAGTGCCTCAGGAGCCGCCGGGATAACCTGGCCAAACAGCCGCACGCCAAACTGGCGGCCCAGCGCGACGCCCAGAATCAGACCGAAGAGCGTGATGAAGGCTGAGGTCAAGCGCACCGTCCCGGAAACGAGGTCGCGCGAGGCTAGCTCTTCCAGCGCCACGGTCAGGGTGAAGCCGGGGAGGAGCGCGAAGAGGCCCGCCAGCGTGACCAGGTCGCCTGAGACTGGCGTGACCCGTGCCGCCCATGCCGTGACCATGAAGCTGGCGACGAATGCGGCCAGTGGCGGAAAGATACGCTGGAGACGCGCGAAGAGATGCGCGAGGACGGACAATGCGCCCGTCACGCCACCCACCAGCGCCGCCACCAGAATCTCACGCAGGCCGCCGCCCAGCGTCCGCGCAAACGCCGCCGCCGTCAGCGCGTAGGCGACGCCGACCAGCAGCGCGCTATGTAGCGGTGGCGCGGCGGAGAGCGCATCTAGCCGGGCGATGCCGTCGCGCGGGGTGAGCTTGCCCGAGGCGACGGTGCGGGCAATGGCGTCCAGTTGGGTCAGGTGGCCGAGGTTGACGTCGCCGGGCGTCGTGACGAGCAACGCGCGATGCTGGTGCGTCAGCGGGCCGATGGTGACTTCGATCACCGTCGGCGTCACATAGACCTGAGGCTGCGGCAGATCCAGCGAGTGCGAGAGCGCCAGCAGCAGCTCGCCAATCTGGTTGATGGGATAGCCCGCCTGAAGCAGGGCGTTGCCCAGCCGCAGCACGAACTCAGCCGCCTGGCGCTGTTCCTGCTGGGTAAACGAGCGATTCGCCGCGCTCACCTCGGCGTCAGTCTCCGCCATGTCGCTCTCTTTACACGCTACCAACTACCCACTGTTCCATGGTAACGTACCTGGCAAGGGCAGAGGCAGGGGCAGATTTCTGGCTGCCGCGCCGTAGCTCCACGCGGTATCATGTACAGGGCGCTGCCCGGCGGGCGTTTCGGGCGGCAATAGCATGAGATGGGTCAAGTATGGCGGATACAGTAGGAGCGGAAAACGGGCAGCGCGGCGAGCGGCTGCAGAAATATCTGGCGCACGCGGGTATCGCCTCCCGTCGCCACGCCGAGGAGTTGATCGAGGCGGGGGCCGTCTCGGTGAATGGCGAGATTGTGCGCGAGTTGGGCGTGCGCGTGGACCCCGACAGCGATGAGGTGCGAGTGCGCGGGCGGCTGGTGCGTCCCGCCGCCACCCATCTCTACATCCTGCTGAATAAGCCCGCCGAGACGGTGACGACGGCGCACGATCCGCAGCGGCGACGCACGGTGCTCGATCTGCTGGCCGCCGAGTGGGTGGCGCAGCGCGTCTATCCCGTCGGGCGGCTGGATGTGGATACCGAGGGGCTGCTGCTGTTGACCAACGACGGCGAGATGGCCCTCCGCCTGACCCATCCACGCTATGCATTAACCAAAGAATACGAGGCGCTGGTGGAGAATCGCCCCTCGGCGGCGGCGATGACAGCCATCACCAAGGGGATGATGCTCCCCGGCGAGACACGCCTCACCGCGCCTGCCCGCGCCTGGATCATCAACGAGACGTCCGAGGAGGGCATCTGGCTCGGCATCGAGCTGCACGAAGGGCGCAAGCGCCAGGTACGGCGGATGTTGGCCGTAGCGGGGCTGCGCGTGCTGGGGTTGCGGCGGGTGCGCGTGGGGCCGCTCAAATTGGCGCTGCTCAAGCCGGGAGCGTCGCGGCTGCTGACGGCGAAAGAGCTGGCGACGCTGCGCAAAGCAGTGGGGCTGGACCGGGAGGCTGGCGGCTAAAGCCGCGCCTATGGGCGTCGCTGGAGCTCTGCCGCAAAGGCCGCCTGCGCGGCCTACAAAGCGCGCATCCGCGCCTTGCTCTGGAGCCTGCGGAGGCAGGCTTCGCGGCCGCAGGCCCTTAGCCGCGCGTTCACGCGCCAGGCAAACGGTCGTCGCCATTAGGCGTACGAGGGCGAGGTAGATGCTGGGCCAGCTTTGCGGCATGAATGCCGCAGCTAATCCCGCCTATTCGGAATCGCCGCTGACGAAGAGCGGATTCGTTCACCCCAGGATTAGCCGCAGGTCTTCAGCTTGCGGCACGGAACCCATGGACATACTTCGCCAAAGCGCCGATATTCGCCGACCAGTGATACAGGGAGTACACGAACGACTATGCCTGATGCGCCTGATTCGCTCGCGCCGACCATCTGGGGTCGCCACACACTCGCCTGGGGTACAAAGACCTGGGTGATGGGGATTCTCAACATCACCCCCGACTCCTTCTCGCAGGATGGCCTAGCAGCCGACGGTGTCGCCAGCGATACCGTCGTGGCGGCGGCGGTCGCCCGCGCGCAACAGATGGTCGCCGATGGCGCCGAGATGCTGGACATCGGTGGCGAATCCACGCGCCCGTCTACCACTGGCGAGCCACCGCTGGACGCCGCCATCGAACGCGGGCGTGTCGTCCCGGTGATTGCCGCGCTGGTCGCTACGTTGCCGCCATCGGTCATCATCTCGATAGACACCTATAAGGCGAGCGTCGCCGAGGCCGCGCTGGATGCGGGCGCGTCGCTGGTCAACGATATCACCGGACTCCACAGCGATGCGCGGATGGCAGGTGTCGTGGCCGCTCGGCGGGTACCCGTCGTCATGATGAGCAACCTGCGGGGCAAGCCGCGCCATGATCCGGTCAGTGACGTGCTGCGCCAGCTTTCCACCAACATCGAAGTCGCGCTGGCTGCGGGCATCCCGTGGGAGCATCTGATTCTCGACCCCGGCTTTGGTTTCGGGCTGGCGGGCGCCGAAAACCTGCGGGTGCTCTCCCGGCTGCGCGAGGTACGTTCGCTGGGTCGTCCGCTGCTGATTGGCACGTCACGCAAGGCGCATATCGGCCTGGTTCTGGGCACGCCGGTAGATGACCGGGTAGAGGGGACGGCGGCGACCGTCGCGCTCGGTATCGCTCAGGGCGCGGATATCGTGCGCGTGCACGACGTGCGGCAGATGGCGCGGGTCGTCCGCATGAGCGACGCGGTCGTGCGCGGCTGGCAGGAGGGCAACCCGTCAACAACCCCATAGCTGAAGCTAGAGGGCTTGCAGCTACGGGGCGAAGTGCCGCGCCGCCATCAGGGAGGGCCACATGCCGCCATTCCCCTACCCGGTTCGCATCGGGAGGCCGGTTGACAACCAGAGTGGGGCTGTCCGGCTCGTCAGCACGCCAGAGGCGCCCACTATACCACCGGCTCCCGAACAGAGTCGGGAGCTTGCCTCTCACAGTCACCCGTGTTGGACGTGCAGCTCGCGGTATCCCGCGTGATAGGGAAAGTATATCACAAAAGAAAGGAGGCGGTCACAATATGACAAGCGATACCAGAGACGAATCGCAATCGGGCTGGTCCGCGAGCTGGCCCGAAACCTGGGCCGAGGCGCTGGCCTGGATCTATGGCTTCAGCGATACCGAACGCACCGGCGTGTTCGTCCACGACCGCGAGGACAACCTCGCCCGCGAGCGTGCGCTGCTGGCGCGGGTGGGCGATCCACAGCGCGCCTATGGCGTCACCCATATCGCCGGAACCAAGGGCAAAGGCTCGACCTCGGCGATGCTGGAAAGCATCCTGCGTGCCGCGGGACTCCATACCGGCCTCTATACCCAGCCCGACCTGCATACCTTCCGCGAGCGCATCCGCATCGTTGGGCAGGTCATCTCCGCCGAGGCGCTCATCGCGAGTCTGCCGCAGCTTCGCCGGGCGGTAGACTCGCTGGGGACGACCTACGGCTCCTACATCACCTACGAGGTCTCCACGGCGCTGGCCTTCCTGGCGTTTCGCGCGGCAGGCGTGGACCACGCGGTGATCGAGGTCGGGCTGGGCGGTCGGCTGGACGCCACCAACGTCGTCGAGCCGATGGCGACGGCCATCACCAGCATCAGCTACGATCACATGGCCATCCTCGGCAACACGCTCGGCGCGATTGCGGGCGAGAAGGCAGGTATCATCAAAACAGGTATTCCTGTCGTCTGCTCGGCGCAGGCGCCCGAGGCGGTGGCGGCCATCGAGCGAGTGGCCCACGAGCGGCACGCGGCGCTGGTGCGCGTCGGTCCGGCGGGCAGCGGCTGCGACTACATCTGGTCGCCCGGCGCGGCGGAGCAGACTCGCCAGTTCTTCGAGGTGACGACGCCGACGGGGCGCTACGAACAGGTGGAGCTGGCGCTGCTCGGCGAGCACCAGATCGAGAACGCGACGGTAGCGCTGGCCCTGGCGGAGACGTTACGGGCGCACGGCCTGCCGCTGGACGAGGCGGCGATTCGCGCGGGGCTGCGCGACGTACGCTGGCCGGGGCGGCTCCAGATCGTCGGACATGCGCCGCTGGCGATTGTCGATAGTGCCCATAACGCCGACTCGTTCGCGCACCTCTTCACAGCGCTCCGCCGCCACTTCACCTGGGAGCGTCTGCTGCTGGTCATCGGCCTGATGCTTGATAAAGACCTGAAAGGTGTCGCCGCCGAGATTGCCAGTTCTGGCGCGGCGCGTGTCTATATCACCGCGGCGGAGATTGCGCGCGCCGCCCGACCTGAGCAACTTGCGACGGTCATACACGAGGCCGCGCCAGCGCTGGATATTCGCCCGGTCGATCATGCGGCGCAGGCGCTGACCGCCGCGCTCGCCGACGCGGGGCCGCGCGACCTCATCTGTGTCGCCGGGTCGGTCTATCTGGCGGGCGAGGCGTTGCGCTGGTTCTCCACGCGTCCGACGGCTGAAGCACAGACCATAGAAATCGCGGGCATTGACCATCCATGATGTTGCGAGGATGTGAGGATACACACTATGAACACTATCGAAACAACAATACTCTGAGCCACCGCGCCTCGGCCACCCTTCTTCGTTGCGAGGAAGGGCAGCGGTCCTGCGCGCAATGTAGTCTTCCGGCGAGTATTGCTCTCACACATCTCACGAGGAGTCACACAATGGCCGCATTCGATATTCCCGGCGTTTCGATCCGCCCCTGTTTGTCCGACGACCGTGATGCGATTATGGCGCTCATCGCCACCTGCGAGACTGAGGAGATGGGCAGCCCCGACCCCGCCATGCTCGATGGCGTCAGCATTGTCTGGCAGCGCTCCGACTTCGACTGGGGAAAGGACGCCTGGCTGGCGGTCGCGGCGGATGGGCGGCAGGCGCTGGGCTTCGCTCATCTGCAACCTGTCGAGCGCACCGACCTCCAGGCGTTCGCCAGCGTCATCCCCGACGCGCGCGGACATGGCATCGGCGCGGCGTTGCTGGCGAAGATCGAGCAGCGTGCCAGCGAGGCGATGGAGCGATTCTCGCCCAATGATCGCGTCGTCCTCCAGCAATGGATCGCCGCCGCGAATGAGCCAGCGCGCCGTCTGCTGGAGCAATCCGGCTATCAGGTTGTCCGCCGCATGTGGGGAATGATCGTCGAGTTGAGCGAGGAGCCTGCGGCGGTCATCTGGCCGGATGGAATCACCGTGCGCACCCCTATCACCGACGCCGACCTGCGCGCCACTCACGCCGCAGCCCGTGAGGCGTTCCAGGACCACTGGGGATATGCCGAGCAGTCCTACGAGGACTTCGCCCGTGCGAACATCGAGATTGACACGTTCGACCCCTCGCTCTGGTTCATGGCGATGGACGGCGACGAAGTGGCCGGCGTGGCGATGGGTGAGGCGCTGCCGGATCGCGGCTGGGTCAACGATCTGGGTGTCCGGCGGCCCTGGCGCGGGCGTGGGCTGGGCGAGGCGCTGCTGCGCCATGCATTCGGCGCACTCTACCGCTGTGGGTTGCGCACCATCGCGCTGGGCGTCGACTCGCACAGCCTGACCGGTGCGACCCGGCTCTACGAGCGCGTGGGTATGAGCGTCGAGCGGCAGTATGATATCTGCGAGAAGGTGCTACAGGCCGGAGCGAGGATGTAGGCGCCCATGCGATGTGAATTTGCATCTCGGCCTTGAAAGGCCGGAGTAGCAAGGAGAGGGCTTAAAAGCCCAGCAGGACCGCTGTGCGGTCCTGCTCGCCCGAAGGGCGAGACGACCATTTATGGTCTCTGGCTCTTACTCCGGCCATTTATGGCCGAGAACGCATGCCAGAGGGCAGTACGCACAATGCGGGATTCAGCCGCAGGGCTTCAGCCTGCGGCGCGGTAACCCCAGGTGTATGCCGCCCTTCCGTTTGCGATACGGCCCGCGAAGAGGAGATCCGCCCATGCTGCTCTGGCTCGATTGCTTCTCTGGCATCAGCGGCGATATGCTGCTCGGCGCGCTGCTCGACGCGGGCCTCGATCTCGCCACGTTACGCGACGCGCTGGCGCCACTGCCGCTGACAGGCTATTCCCTGGAGGCGGAGTCAGTCACCGAGCACGGCATCAGTGGCACGCGGCTCCACGTCCGGCTGGATGAGCGCGCGCCACACGCGCATCGACGCCTGGCCGATATCACCGCGTTGCTGGACGCCGCCACGCTCCCGGCGCAGGCATACGAGCGCGCGCTGGCGACCTTCCAGCGGCTGGCAGAGGCGGAGGCCACCATCCACGGCACGACGCCCGATGAGGTCACCTTCCACGAGGTCGGTGGGGTAGACTCGATTGTGGACATCGTCGGGGCGGCGCTCGCCCTGGAAATCATGGATGTCACGGATGTCTACTGCTCAGAGCTGCCGCTGACATCCGGGCCGGGTGCGCTCGGCGCATGGCGCGTTGCCGGTGCCCGCGCCCGCAACCCTCGAACTGCTCAGGGGAACAGATGCCGTCTGGCGCTCCGTCCCTACAGAGGGAGAGCTTGTCACCCCAACAGGGGCCGCGCTGGTGGCGACGCTCGCCCGTTTCGAGCGCCCGGCGATGCGGCTCAGCGCCGTCGGCTATGGCTTCGGGACGCGCAAGCTGCCCTGGGCCAACTGCCTGCGCGCCGTCCTGGGCAGCGCGCCAGAAGCGTCGCGGCGGGCCGAGGCGGGTTTCGAGCGCGACGAGGTGACAGTCATCGAGGCCAATATCGACAACATGACTGGCGAGGCGCTCGGCTGGCTGATGGAGCATCTGCTGGCGAGCGGCGCGCTCGATGTGAGCTATGCCCCCTTGCAGATGAAGAAGAATCGGCCCGCCACGCTATTAACCGTCATCGCGCGCTCGGAGGACGCCAGCGAGCTTGCGGCGCGGATTCTACGCGAGAGCGCGACGCTGGGGGTGCGCATGCATCACGCCGAGCGGCTCAAGGCTGGGCGCGAGGTGCGCGAGATTGAGACGCCGCTGGGGCCGGTGCGTGTCAAGCTGAAGACCATAGGCGCCGAAGTGCTCGCGGTGACGCCGGAGTACGACGACTGCCGCGCGCTGGCGGAGAAGCTGCGCCTGCCCGTGGAGACGGTGATGGCGCGGGTGACGCAAGCCGCACGCACGCATTTCCATCTGGACGCCGCTGAAGCCGAACAGGAGGGATGATCCATGCGCGACACGGAGCCGCCCAAATCATCGGCAACGCCCCCAGATACCACGGCCTCCGACGACGAGCGGGAGGAACAGCCGCATGTCTCGTCACTACGCCCGACTCCCGTTAGCTTCTCGCAACGGCGTCTGCTCAATATAGCCTCGGTAAGTCTGGCGGCCATCGTCGTGCTGGTGCTGGCGGTCCACTGGCTGCCCGATGCAGTGCCGAGGCAGCCGAACGTGGCGGCGACGCGCACAGTACAGACCTTCAACGCGCAACTGCCAAAAGTGCGCGGCACAGGCTGGAAGCCCATCGGTCCCGACTGGGCGCAGGATATCAGCTTTACCGCCAATGGCGCGCTCGGCTACTCCTGTGGCGCCTATCCTCCCAACCCTGTCATATTCTTCGTGATCTTTGACGTACACCAGAACATCTGGATGCAGCTTCCGACCCCTGCCACTGGCGAAAGCTGCCAGGTGTTCGTCTCGCCATCCTCTGGCAGCTATGTTGTGATCTCCGTTGACTCTTGCCTTACCCCTGGCAACTGCTCTGACAGCTATCCTGCTTCGCGGCTCTATGACTCGTACGATGGCGGCGAGACCTGGGAGGCAGCTATCTTTGCCCGCCGTCATGAATGTCTACGATGCCGCCTGGGCAGACTCGACGCTGATTCTGGCGACACGAGGTGATTTGGCCGCCGCCAGTACAACCGATTCCTCCCAATGCGCCCAACCATCTGCTTGTCAGCCAGCGAGATGGGTCATTCATGGAGGTGACTGCGCAACAACTGGTGGGACGCCCCATGCAGTTTAGCAACATCGCGCTGCTTTCGAGCGGAACGACGCTCTACGCCTCCCTCGATGGGATGTCCTGCGCCAGCTACTGCACGATCCAGGTGCGCAGCGCCGATGCTGGCGCGCGCTGGATCACGTACTCCGCGAACTATAAGGGCAGCCCGATCACGCTCCAGGCGGCGCAGCCATACACCCATACCCTCGTCGGCTGGGCCTTTCTGCAGACGCCGGGTATACTCGTGCCCTTGCGGTCAGACGACAATGGCGATTATTGGCAAGAACTTCCGGTCTTCCCGACAAATCCCGCGACGGGAGGCGCTGTGATGTACGCGCTGCCAGACAACACGATCTATGCCTTCTGCTATGGGGATGCCAATGCCACCTACGCGCTACGCGCCGGGGCGAACGCCTGGCAGACCATCGCGCCGCTGCCTACCGGCACGCCGGTAACGGTGCAGTACGACGCTGGTGGCCATGCGGTCGCGCTCTGGGGACGCGCGATTCCCCCGACATCCACACTTGGATTGGAATATTACCCACTTCAGAATTCGCGCTAATGGCGGCGGTGCCCCGCGATCTCATCCTCTCATCATTTGACACCACATACCTGGCATGAGAGGATATGCCTCAGGTCGACAAGCGGGTGAACCGGGAAGGACCGCAAAGAGCGCATGAGCGACAGCGAACACCATGAAAAACCCACCCAGGCGCCCGCTACGATTCCAGATACCTCATCCGATGACATGCCGCACATTACGCTGCTCAAGCCAGCAACCCACGTGTTCTCGCAGCGCCGTCTCCTCAACATAGCGTCAGTGGTGGTCGCAGGTATTGTTTTGCTGGCGCTGGCGCTCCACTGGCTGCCAAGCGTGCTGCCAAGCGTGCTGCCAAGCGTGCTGCCAGGGCAACCCAGCGCGCAGCCAACGCGCACAGCACAGACGCACAGCACGCCAACGCCACCTGTCCGCGGCGCAGGCTGGAAGCGTGGCGGGCCGGATTGGGCACAAAGTATTGCGTTCTCCTCCACCACAGATCTGGGGTACGCCTGCGGCGCATTAGGATCAGGGAATGCGCCCATTCTCTTTGCGGTCTATCACGTGAAGCAAAACACCTGGAGCAATCCGACAAATCCAGCCAGCGCCAGTGGCGCCGCCTGTCGTGTCGCCGCTTCGACCGTAACTGCGTCCGAGGTGGCGCTCATTGTCTATAACTGTTCGGGATGCGCCACGACATCGCGTGTCTATCGCAGCCACGATGACGGGCGCACATGGTCACAGGTGCGGCTGCCAGCATCGTTCGTGGCCTTTGACCTTGCCTGGACTACCTCAGGGCTGTTCATGACGGCGACAGATACAAGCACACAAACCTACAAAACCCATCTGCTGAGCGTCCATGATAAGAGTTCACTGACCGAGATCACCGCACAGCAGCTCATCGGCTATCCGGCACAGATGGAGGATATTACGCTGCTATCCAGTGGAATGACGCTCGTCGCCTCCGTCGATCTTGCGTCGTGTACTGACAATTGCACTCTCCTCGCCCACACCACTGACGGAGGCGCTGGCGTTCAATGGGATACGGCTACCACGAACTATAAAGGCAGCTTTGTAGAGCCAGCGGCTGTGCAACCAGGGGTTAACAACTGGCTCGGTTGGGCAAATTTGTCGGGATCCTCCACACAGATGCTGCTATCGCGAGACAATGGCCTTGACTGGCTACCACTGCCAGCTTTCCCGTTATATCGGACTACCTGCGAGCAGGCTTACGTGACGCCCGATGGCAGCATGTACGTCTGGTGCAACGATCCAGCGAACGTAATTTATAAGCTGAGGTCGAGTACGGACACCTGGCAGGTAATCGCCCCCGTCTCGTCGTCAGGCATAGGTGTGACGCTGCAATATGACGCCAGCACCGGACACGCCGTCGCCTTGTGGGCGCAAGCGAATGCTATGCCATCGCCCTCTGGCCTGGAATATTACCCACTGGCGGGCTAGCGGCTCCAGCGTTATATAGCCAGGTCACGAGCCGCTTACCATCAGCACAACATTCCCAGTCTTCCGCTCCGTCTCGACATACCTAGTCGCCTCGACCACCTGCTCCATGGGGTAGCAGCGATCGATGACCGCTCGATATTTCCCCGCCTTGATGAGTTCCCCGAGGAAGACGATGTCTTGCTGCCGATAGTGGGGTGGGACATCCGTCATCACCCTCTTGTCGCCGATCCGTGCCGTCCATACAACCCAGAACAGGTTCTCCCAGCCATCGGTAGAGATGTAGACTCCACCAGGCTTCAGCGAGTTGCGGCAGCGCCGGAACGCATGCTTGCCAGCCGCGTCAAAGATGATATCGTACGTCTCGCCGTTCTTGGTAAAGTCTTCCCGTGTGTAGTCGATGACCTCATCGGCGCCGAGCGACCGCACAAGCTCGACATTCCTGGTGGAGCATACAGCGGTAACATGCGCCTCGAAGGAGTTCCTGGCTAGCTGCACGCCTGCCGTGCCGATGGAGCCAGAGGCGCCGTAGATGAGGATACGCTGCCCCGCGTGCAGTCCCACTTTTCTCAGGCACCCCAGCGCCAGGATCGCTCCGTCACAGACCGCCGCCGCATCCTCAAACGAGATTCCTTCTGGCATCCGAGCCAGCGGGGCACTCTCGCGCATGCAGAGGAACTCCGCCTGTGCGCCAAATGCGCCCGCATTGACGCCGAAGACTCGGTCGCCGACCGCGAACCTGGTAACGGCTGAGCCGACTGCTGTCACCTCGCCAGCCAGCTCGGCGCCCAGGATGCGCTGCTTCGGGCGGCGGAGCGCCTTGAAGGGGCTGCCCGTCGTCACGACGGAGTAGCCGAGGCGCGTGATGAAGTTCTCGCCGCCGCGAATGCCGCAATCGGTCCGGTTGACCGTCGTCGCGTGGATCCTGACCAGCACTTCGTCATCCCTGGGGATAGGCCGCTCGACCTCTTCGAGTCGCAGGACGCCAGGATCCCCATACCTGTCGTGGACAACCGCCCGCATGGGTTCCCACCTTTCCCGGCTGGCAGCGGACGCCGACATCATGGCAGATGCGCGACGCCCTCGTATCCAGCGCCGCGCTGTTTTTCACACAACTCACGCACCTCATAGAACTCGCTACGGTGGCGCGTTACGCGCCAGCGAGCGTCTTGCTCATGGTGGCGAGTGTGGTGAGGGTGCGCCAGTTTCGCATAGTCGCCGGGACGCCGAGCCTGCTTTCGACGAGATTGTTGGTGAGCTGCGACTCGCGCATGTTCTGGCGGTAGAGCAGGTAGACCTCGCGGCCAAGCACGCGAAATTCGTCTGGCTCGATCTTACTGGCTGCCAGTCGCGCGATTCCCGCGGATGCGGGCGTCTCGGTCAGCAGCGCCGCGTAGAGGCGTTCACCTTCCGCGATGGCGTCCGGCGCGAAGGGGCAGACTGAGATGGCGCGCGACAGCTCGTCGTGGGTGCGCAGGGCAACGGTGACCGGGAAGCCGAACGTCGCCGCGATCTGTTGCTTGATGCGCTCGCGCAGCGGCTGTTCATCCTCGTCGGCCTGGAAGACGGCATTCCCACTCTGAATATACGTCTGCACCGCGCCAAAGCCCAGCGCCTCGAACATGGCTCTCAGATCGGCCATTTTGATCAGCCGGTGGCCGCCGACATTGATGCCCCGCAGCAGCGCGATATACGTCGTCATCACAAGCAAACCTCCCTTGTCGATAACAGCGTATCACGGCGCTGAGATAGTCTGCCGTGAGTAGCCATCACCTCGCCAGGGAGGTTGTCTTGCGGTGCATCGGTTTGGATAGGATTGCATTAGCCGGGCTGAGCGCAGCTTGTGGTGTTATTCAGGCGGTGCAACAGCTCTTTGCCGCGCGCCTGGACGAATTCGGCGTGCGCCTTGCGTCCGAGGGCCACCGCACGCGACGCGAAGAGCCGCGCATCGGCGCGATAATCCTGGACCTCGGCATAGCGCGCCTGCTCCAGCAGCACATTGGCCGCGCTCAACAGATCATCCTCGGCCTGGAAGTAGGCCACGCCCTTCTCGGTAGCCATGACCGAGTGACGGTAGACGCCCTCTACGCGCGCCATCTCCGCCTCGATGCATGGTCGCAGCCCCGCGATCAGCGCCGCCACAGGCCCGACCTCCATCGGCGCGGTCTTCAGGTCGCGGCACGCTTCCAGATCGGCTCTGGCCGCGACGAGATCGCCTCGCGCGCGGGCGACCATGGCGCGGGTCAGCAGTGATGGCAGCACCATCGTCGGGCAATGCTCCTGCGCGTGCTGAAGGCTCATCTCGGCATACTGTTGCGCTGTCTCAAGCTCGCCAAGCTCCCAGGTCAACTGGGCCAGATTGTAGAGCGGATACCACGCCAGCCCACCGCAGGCGCTGCCTCGCGTCGCTAACTGCGCGCAGAGGCTGGCGCTCGTCTCCCATGCCGTCCGGGCCTGTGCCGTCGAGCCACTGTAGTAGCGGAGCAGCCCAAGCCGATTGAGCAGCCGCGCCTCGGAGATCGAGTCATGCAACAGGCGGCTGCTACGGATGGCCAAGGTGAACAGGTCGGCGCTTCGTTCGCGCAGGGCGAGCAGATTGTTCTGTGAAGCCGTCAGCCCAAAGACAAACCGCTGCACCTGCGTATGCTGGCCGCCCCGTGCCGCGCGGGCGACCATCGCCAGAAGGAACTCGCGCTGGCGCTTCAGCGCGAGGGGATCCTCCTCATGTTTGCACAGATAGCTCAGCGCAAAGTGCTGCGCGTTGTGCAGTGCGCGCTCGCGTATGGCGGGGTCTAGCTGCTCCATTCTCTCCCGCGCGCAGGCATACACCAGCGGCTGCAAATGATAGCGAACGCCCACGCCGCTCCCAGGCCCAGGGCCGTCGTCGTCGCCATTATCATGGCCATCATGGCTGCCATCGTCGTCGCCTTCGATGCGCAACAGCGAATGGCGCACCAGCTGGCCCAGCAGCGCCGCGGTACCCGCCAGCCGATCCTCCGCCGTCGCATCAGTTACGTCATCGGGAGCCAGCGCCGCCAGTTCGGGAATGATCTCGTCGGTAGCGGTTGTCTCCGGCCAGTGGGTGTCGCGCAGAGCCGCCGCCGCCTCAAGGGTGAACGCGGGCGTCCCCAGCAGCGCCAGCAGGGCAAACAGCTCGCGCGCGTCGGCGTCTACGGCGTCCAGCTCGCGCTCCAGTCGTAATCGTAGCTCGCGGCGGCTATCGGCGGAGATATCGAGCGCGTGGCTGGATAGTCGGGCCGACAGCAGTGGTAGCGGGATGCCTTCGGAGACCGCCGCCGTTGCCGCCAGCTCAATCGCCAGCGGCAGATTACCCACCGCCATGCAGATCGCGCGTGCGTGCAGCACATCGCCCGGCGTCAGGTCGTGCTGGAGCAGCGACGTGAACAGCGCTAGCGCCGCATCGGCATCCAGCGGCGCCATATCCTGGCGAATGCGGATCAGCGCCGCCTCCGGCGCATAGCGGCTCGTCACCAGCACCACGCGCCGCTCAGCCTCAATTGGACCAGCGGCACCAGCGGCGTGTCCCGTCGCCAGCACGGCGTCGAGCGCGTCGCGGAGCGGGAAGCGCGCGTCCATATCGTCGAGCAGCAGCAAGAACCGCTTTCCGGCGACTACCGAGCGCGTGCGGTTGACTGTGCCAGCCACATCGGGCCGTGCCAGCCGCTCGCCTGAGGAGGCGGGTTTCTCGCCGCGTCGGCTGGAGGCACGCGCTGACGACGACTCGGCGGTGAAGACCGCGCACAGCTCGTCGAGCAGGGCAAGCAGTCCACCCGTACCACGTCTCCCGGCGCCGCTGAACGAGACGATGCCATCGGGAAAAAGCTCGTGGCGCGCGCGCTCATCGGCGGCGATCAGGTGCATTGCCTCGGCGGCGAGCGCGCTCTTGCCGACGCCGGGCATACCCGTCACCACACACAGCCCCGTCTCCACTGTGCGCAACGTGCGCAACAGCTCGTTGAGCGCGGCGGCCCGCCCCAGTAGCCGTGGAGGGCGCGCTGGCAGCAGCAGGGGCGGCGCGACGGGCGTGGCATCGCTGAATGACGCCAGCACTGTGCGCACCATCTCCTGTTCTTCGACACTCAGATCGGTCAGCCCGGCCAGTCGCAGATATTCACGCGTCTGGCGCGACGACTTACACAGCAGCCAGATTAACGCCAGGACACGTTTCCGCACGGCCCCCCGGAAAGGGTAGGCGAGCAATCCGGCCTCCAGGCGCGCGAGAAACGCCTCCGAGATCCCCAGATCGCGCGTGTGGGGGTATTCCAGCGCGCTTTCCATCAGCGCGCGCTGGCTGGTCCAGCCGCAGGCACGACGGCGCTCCCCAAGCCACCGTCCAAATTGCACCACATCCATGGGAACCACTCTTTTCTGCAATGCCTGCCGCAATGCCTGGAGTATGCGATCGCTATGCGAGAGCCATGCGCGAAACGCGCACGATTTACGCAGGATATACGCAAGAAACATGCACGATGCCGGCGCATCTGGGATAGATGCTGGCGGCATCCCTGGCGTCGTATCCATCCGCATACTGGGACGCCTGACGCCGCGTTATTCTTTCCGCGTATCGCTACCTCGGCAGCGCAATGAGAATATCCTCTGGTTCCTCACCATGCCCGAAACGGCACGCTGTCTGGTTTCTGGCGGCGCTCTTCCTCTTCACATTCTGCGCACATTCTGCGTGAAAGCTGCGCGCACGCTTCGTGGTTCGCGTCGAGGCGCGCCGGAGATCAAGCGCCGCGCCAGTCGCTCGCCCCTGACGCTCATCTGGGGAGACGATGGCGCGCCGTGCAACGTGTGTAAGGCGTATCCAGATTGCGCCTCCGACCCATCGAGGCGATTCTGAGGCTTTAGGCCCGGAAAGATTCCGCTCTGTCCGCTCAAAGAGTATAATAGGAGGTGATGTGCGCCCTAACGCATGCCTGGTGGACGCGCTCTGTTATTTTCCCTGCATCATGCAGTCATGTAGTGTCCTCACTGTCGCGGATGGCGCCGGGGGGAGAAGGACAAAGAGACCCGTATGAATCGAATGTCGTTTCGCGGCAACCAGGGCGCCAGTATGGTTCCCGCTGGCCCGCTGGGCAAGGCCAAGCTGGCGCTGGCCAACGGCGACGCGGTGGAGGCCGAGCGGCTGACGCGCAAACAGCTGGAGCGTCGCCCCGACGATGCCTCGGCGCGCCTGCTGCTGGGGCAGATTTTGATGCAGCTACGGCGTAACCCCGAGGCGCTGGCCGAAATTCGCCGGGTGGTGCGCGAGCAGCCCAAGAATGTGGACGCGCTGCTCTCGCTTTCCGCCGCGCTGACACAGCAGAGCGGCTTCCGCATCCCTCCCGAGGCGGAGGAGACAGCGCGGCGGGCGATCCAGCTTGCCCCACGCAACGCCAACGCGCATGTCCAACTGGCCGAGGTGATGGCCTCCAAGCGCGACTTCAAGGTGGCGCGCGCCGAAATCGAAGAGGCCTGCCGTCTCGATCCGCGCTCGCCCAATGCCCACCTGATGCGCGCTGTCATTCTGATGAGCGATAAAGACCCGGCGGGCGCGGTGCAGGCGACCGACTCGGCGATTCGCTATGGCCGGACGACACTCGGCCCCGGCGCGTTGGCGCAGGCGGAGGTTATCAAGGCAAACGCGCTGGTCGACGTGCGGCGCTACGACGACGCCATCGACGCGCTCGACTCCGCCGAACGGCAGAATCCGACGCTGAATAGCGCCAGTACGCATAGCCTGCGCGGGCGCATCTACTTCAAGAAGCGGCAGTGGCGGCGCTCCTACGGCGAGTATCTGACGGCGCAGCGGCTCAACGGGCGGCTGCTCTGGGCGGCCCCGGCGCTGGCGGGTGTCAACATGGCGCTCAGCCCCTTCGGCACGCGCGCGCCCTATGTGCTGGTCGGCATCCTGGTTGTGATTGCCATCCTGATTCTCTTCGGTATCGGGAACATTCCGGCGGTCGGCAACTGGATCGTCACGGCGCTGCTCCTGGCGATGGTCGGCTTCTTCGCGTTCTTCTCAGTGCGCACGCTCCAGGGGTCCATCCTGCCGCGTGACTCCCAGGCGCGGCTGACGACCATTGCTGCCATCGGCTTCGCAGTGATCGGCGGCTTCGCACTGGCGCTCTGGCTCTTCCAGTTGTTGGCGGTCAACGTCTTCCATAACAAGAACTGGTTCGACTCGAACGCCCTCACTATCACCGGCTCGATAGCGCTGATCCTGGGCGCGCTGGCAGCCTACTTCTGGCCGCGCCTGCTGGGCCGCTTCGAGGGCCGCCGCGCCAGATAATACTCGATCATCGTTGCTCCATCACCTGCTCCTGGCCATCACCGGTCGGGAGCAGTCGTTTTCCTTCCCACGACAATCCCGCCTGCGGTCGGCTTCCATGTGGTATACACCGAGCACGTTGTCATGATAGCGAACATGGGGGCAAGTACCATGAGCGTTCGGCGTCTTGAGCACATTCCAGGCTTCAACATTGACCGCGTCGCGGCCGAGGCTGGCGCCGATCCAGATGTCTTGCGCATGGAGAACCTCGATACCGATATCCCACCGCCTGCCGCCGCGATGGAGGCGACTAGGGCGGCGATTGGCGACGATGACGCGAACAGTTGGCTGCCATTCACCGGACGCGACGACCTCAAGGATGCTGTGGCGGCATACATCGAACGACATGGCGGTCCCCGATATGACGGGCGGCGGGAGATTGTCATCACCTCCGGCGAGGGAGACGCGATGCTCGATGCCCTCTTCTGCCTGACCGACCCCGGTGATGAGGTGATTCTTGCTGATCCAACCTATGCTGGGATGCTCAACCGGGTCCGTCTCGTCGGCGCGCAACCACAACTTGTCTCGCTTTACATCGCCGAGAGTGAGTGGCGGCTCGATATCGCCGCACTACAGGCTGCTGTGACCGACCGCACGCGCGTCATCTTCATCAATAATGCGTCGTTTCCCCTCGGGCTGGGTTGCTAACGAGTCCGAGCTTGATGCTGTGGCGGCGCTCTGCCGCGAGCGTGATCTCTGGCTACTCTACTGGGGCGGGTTCGAGGGCGTCCTCTTCGACGGTCGCCCAATCCGGCATCCCGCCTCGTTGCCCGGCATGCGCGACCGCACCGTGACCGTCGGCGCTCCATCGTTCGAGCAGCGCATGATCGCGTGGCGTGTCGGCTGGGTGGTTGCGCCCGGCTCGCTCGTGAACGATGTATCACGCGTCCAGATATACAATGGACTGGTAGCGAGCGGATTCGCTCAGATTGGCACGCGCGTTGCCCTTGGTGTGTCCGATGACGATCTGGCGGCGGCGAATGCGGAATGGCAACGTCGGCGCGATGAAACGTTACGGCAGCTCGCTGGGCTGCCAGTGATACGCCCGGCAGGCGGCTGGTCGCTGCTGCTCGACGTGGCGGCGTTGGGGCTGGATTGTATGGAGGTCTCCGCGCGCCTGCTTGCCGAGAAGGTTGCCGCCACGCCCATGCGTGGCTGGGGCGGCGAGATCGCCAATCGCCACGTCCGCTTCGTCTTCAGCAATGAGCCAGTCGAACGGCTGGCGTTGCTCGGCGACCGGGTTCGTCGCGCCCTGATGGCCGCAGGAGCCACATTGTAACGAAGTTTAAGAGAGACAGAGGAGAGCCATATGATTGCTCGCGTGGTCTTTATCATTGCCGGAACGCTGGCCTTCTTCGGCCTGGCATATGTGCTGCTCTCGCTCTTCGCGGTGCGCTCGGTTGACAACGGGGTTTCGCGCCACATCGTGGACGGAGGCGGAAACATGCGAGGCGCGTTTCTCCTCATTCTGGCCCTCGTCCTTGGGCTGATCGCCTTCGCAGTATGAACCGCCCATTAGACCGATTGAATGACTGCACTATAGCAACACAAATACCCCCTGCCACGCTTGGAGGGGGTATCGTTCTGTCCGCACCCAGGCGCAATTACCGCTTGGTGTACTGCGGAGCCTTGCGGGCACGCTTGAGGCCGTACTTCTTGCGTTCCTTCATACGCGGGTCGCGCGTCAGGAACCCAGCCTTGCGCATCGCGGGCTTGTTCGCCTCGTCCAGCCGCACCAGCGCGCGCGCCAGCCCATGGCGAATCGCGCCAGCCTGGCCGCTCACGCCACCGCCGACGACTTTCACCGAGATAGTGTACTGGCCGCCGTTGAGATCCAGCGTGCGCATCGGGGCGCGCACCTGCATCATCAGCACCTCACGGCCAAAGTATTCGCCAGCGTCGCGGCCATTGACGATGATGCGCCCGTCGCCGTTCGGGTGCAGGCGCACGCGCGCCACGGCGGTCTTGCGCCGCCCCGTGCCGTAGAAGTACGGCCCAAGATTCTCTGCCAAGGTGTCTTTCCTCCAGATGATTGCCAGCTATAACTCGTGGCTACTTCTTCGCCGTCGCCTCTTCAGCCTCAGCCGTAGCCTCAGCCGTAGCCTCAGCCGCGGCCTGCTCCGCCAGAATCGCCTCCGCCGTCGGGCGCGTCCAGGGCTTGGGCTGTTGCGCCGCGTGGGGATGTTCCGCGCCGCCATAAACCTTCAACCGGCGCAGCATATCGGCGCCCAGATGGTTGTGGGGCAGCATCCCCTTCACCGCACGCTCGATGACACGCTCAGGATGCTTCTCGAGCGCGTGGCGTAGCGTCTCTTCCTTCAGGCCGCCGGGATAGCCGGAGTGGCGATAGTAGACCTTCTTGTCCTCGCGGCCACGAGTCACAGCCACCTTCGCGGCGTTGACGACGATGACGAAATCGCCGCCGTTCATGTGCGGGGTATAGGTCGGCTTGAGCTTGCCGCGCAAGACCTGAGCAATCTCGGTCGCCAGCCGCCCCAGCACCTTGTTCTCGGCGTCGATCACATACCAGCGCGGATCGAGATCATCGAGCTTGGCGCTATACGTCTTCGGATTCATACTGCTTCTCTCTCCATTCGCACAACTGTCTGTGCTCCCACCAGCTACGCGCCCATCTATTCCAGCGACGCCACCTCGGCGCCGTCCCAGTCGATCAGGCCCGCAGGGTAGTGAACGCCCGTCAGGCAAAGTCCCTGTGCGGGCGCGAGAATCCCTGGATGCGCCTTCGCGCGTGCCTCCAGTATCCGCTGGAAGTCATCCACTGATAACCGCCCCTCGCCAACCAGTGCCAGCGTGCCGACCAGCCGTCGGACCATACCCGTCAAAAACGCATTCGCCGTCAGGCGACACTCCACCTCATCTGGTGACCCATCGCCCGCTGGCGCGATCCAGCCGCACTCCGCCTGGAGGAGCGTCCGCACCGTATGCCCACGGTAGCCGTCGGCGCGGCTATCGCGCGGGCTGGAGCCGAATGCGCCAAAGTCGTGCTCGCCGACTAGTCTTCCCACCGCCGCCTGCATCGCTGCGACATCGAGCCGCTGGTGTACGCGCCAGGCATACCGCTCGCGGAGCGGCGCGCGTACCGGGTCGCACAGGATGCGATAGCGATAACTCCGCGCCAGCGCACTCTTGCGCGCATGCACGCCGTCATCCACCCGCCGCACCGCCCGCACCGCGATATCCGCTGGCAGCAGCGCATTGAGCGCCCGGAGCCAGGTGGCCTCGCGATGGCTGGCGTCCGACGAGAAGGTAATCACCTGCCCGCTGGCATGAACGCCGCTATCGGTGCGGCCAGCGCCCTCCACTGGGATTGCGACGCCGGTCAGCCGCGCCAGCGCGGCTTCCAGGCAGCCCTGTACCGTGCGTCCGCGTTCGGCCGCCTGGCGCTGGAACCCCTTGAAGTCCGTGCCGTCATAGACAACGAGCGCAGCCAGCCGCATGCGACGGCAGACCTCCAGACCAGGGCTAAGGTGAACTAGACCAGTTCGAGTCGGACGATCAGTGAGGCGTCGCCACGCCGGGTACCCAGCTTGGTGATACGGGTGTAGCCGCCATGGCGTCCCGAATACTTCGGCACGAACTGCTCGAAAATCTTCTTGACCGTCGTCTCGCGCGGCAGGCGCTTGAGAACCATGCGACGCGCGTGCAGCTCGAAGGCCATCGCCTCGCGGGCGGCGGTCAGCGCGGCCTGCGCCTCGTCGTGATCTTTGATGATGCCGAGCATCTCTTTCTTGAGCGCGGCCAGCCGGTCTTCTTTGCGCTTGCGCGCCTCCGGGCTCAGCGGATACTTGCCCTCCTGCAGCGCGTTCCTCATTGGTTGGGATCGACTCGTCCAGCGAGAAGCGCGCGCGGCGAGCCAGCGCCAGCACCTGCTCGCCGTCTAGCTATCGGGCACGACGCGTCGTTCAGGTGCTCCGAGGCGCGCTTGTGGCCGCGAATGGCGATGGCGATCAGCCGCTCGGCCTCGCCCTGCGCCACCTTGGCCCGGGCGTCGGTGGTGTTGATGTGCTCCCAGATGAACAGCCCATCCACCATACTCCGAACCGCCGCGCGCCGCCGCGGTTCCGGCATATTGATGCGGTTGCCCGCCATCCGATGTCTCACGCTACACTCTCCTGCAAAATCAGGCGGCGATCTGGCCGAACCAGGTCGCCGTCATCAGGGCGCGCACTGCGCTATACGTCGTAATCCTCATCGAGACTGTCGTCGCTATACCCATGCGCGCCATTGAAGTTGTTCTCGTTGTACCGCTCCAGTTGCGCCTGGTTGGGCAAGAGACCGCGCTCCTTCAGGCTATCCTTCAGCTCGTTGAGGCTCTTCTCGCCGAAGTTGCGCACGGCGAGCAGGTCTTCCTCGGTCATGGTGAGGATCTGGCCGACCTTGGTGATGCCACTGCGCTTGAGGCAGTTGATAGGCTCGCACCGTCAGGTCAAGCTCCTCGATGGGCATATCGTAGATGCGCGGCGGAATCGGAATCGCGCGTGCGTCTGGCGCAATGCCAGGCACATCGGTCGAATAGCCGTAGCCACTGTCAACATCAATCGTCCCGCGCGTCGTCGGCTGGATGTAGTCGGCGATCAACTGGAAGTGCCGCACCAGAATCGTGGATGCCTGGCGCAACGCCTCGTCGGGCGTGATCGTGCCATCGGTCCAGACCTGGAGCGTAATGCGGTCGTAGTTGGTCATCTGGCCGACGCGGGTGTTCTCGACGATATAGTTGACCCGCTGTACCGGCGTAAAGATGGCGTCCACCGGGATCTGCCCGATAGGCTGGCCCTCTTTGGTCTCGGCGGGAACATAGCTCTTGCCATTCTCGACGACCAGCTCCATCTCCAGATGAGCATCGGAGCCATCCAGCGTGCAGATGTAGACATCCGGCGTTACGATCTCGACCGTGCTGGGCGCCTGGATATCCGCCGCCGTCACCACGCGCTCGCCGCTGACCTCGATGCGCATCGTCACCGGCTGGTCTGCCAGCGAGCGCAGGCGAATCTTCTTGATATTGAGCACGATATCGGTGACATCTTCGCGGACGCCCGGAATATCCTGAAACTCGTGCTGCGCCCCTTCGATCTTGATCGCGGTGATCGCCGCTCCCGGCAGTGACGAGAGCAGCACACGACGTAGCGCGTTGCCCAGGGTGCGACCGTACCCTGCCTCCAGCGGCTCGATATCGTAGCTGGCAAAATTTTGTTCGGTTTCTGTGGATTTGATATGAGGCAGAGCAATATCTAGCAAGGGGATCCCCTCCTCTACCGCTGGTAGTACTCGACGACCAGCGCCTCATCGAAGGGCAGGTTCAGCTCCTGCCGCGTCGGCAGCGCGAGTATCCGGCCCGAGAGCGCATTGGTATCCAGACGCAGCCACGGCGGGACACTCTTCTGCGCCAGCAGCAGCGCGCGTGTCTTGAAATATTCTAGGTTCTTGCTGCCCTCGCGCACGGCCACTTCCATCTCCGGGCGCAGGATCATCGACGGAATATCGGACTTGCGTCCGTTGACCTGAAAATGACCATGCGTGACGAGCTGGCGGGCCTGCGCGCGTGAATCGCCAAAGCCCATACGATAGACGACATTATCGAGACGCATTTCAAGCATTTGCAGCAGGTTATCGCTGGTCTTGCCGGGGCGTCGCGCGGCGATCATCGAAGTAGCGCTGGAACTGCCGCTCCAGCACGCCATAGGTGCGGCGCACCTTTTGCTTCTCGCGCAGTTGGAGCGCATAGCCAGATGGCTTGCGCCCGCGGGCCTGGCCGTGCTGGCCGGGGCGCGTGTTGCGCCGCTCAATGGCGCACTTCGGCCCCAGGCAGCGCTCACCCTTCAGAAACAGTTTGACGCCCTCACGCCGACACAGGCGGCAGACAGGGCCAGTATATCGAGCCATAGTAGTCCGTTCGTCCTCCTCAGGCAGTGCCTGGGTCTGGAGTGCCTCTCATAAGAACTATCGCGCCAGACATCAGACCGATGCCCGGCGTGGTTCATTGATTGTTCTCACTGCTGCGCCCTGGCCGTTGCCAGAGAGCAGTTGCGCGCTTTTCGTGATGTCGCCGTCACTGTCCATCGCTCGCTCGCGACGCCAGCCGCTGCGTCTGCAGGCGCGAACAAACAGTCGCTTCATCCGAAAGGCGCCATCGCGCGCTTCCTCGCGCGGCGTGAAACCGAGAGGCTATCGCGGGACATGCGATGGGCTACACACGACCCCGCGCGACTGCGGCCAAGCGCCAGTCGGTCTGAAACCGCCCAGGACGAAGGGCGGGCCTCACGGAACACGCACTCCAGGTCGCTTGACGCGCATCTTTCGTGCCATATCGGCGATCCGAAGACTGCCGAGATGCAACGCATACAGGTATAACTGGTCATTATGCGGCGACGCCTGAGAGCCATCCGCGAGAAAACGGTCAGCGCCAATCGTTGCCGTCAGGCCAGACCGGCAACGCATGGCTCACGACAAGAGCTAGACGCGGCGGCGCTTGGGTGGCCGACAGCCATTATGCGGGATCGGCGTCACATCGGTGATCGAGACCACCTGAAGGCCGGCGGCCTGCAGCGAGCGAATCGCCGCCTCGCGGCCCGCGCCCGGCCCGCGCACGTAGACCTCGATCTGGCGCACGCCATGCTCCATCGCCTTGCGCGCGGCGTTTTCCGCAGTGATCTGCGCGGCATAGGGAGTGCTCTTGCGCGAGCCTTTGAAGTTCGACGCCCCGGCGCTGCTCCATGAGAGCGCGTTGCCGTTGGGGTCGGTGATGGTGACCATCGTATTGTTGAACGTCGCCTGGATGTACGCCTTGCCGCGCGGCACCGACTTGCGCTCACGCCGCCGCTGACGTCCGACGGGCCGCTTTGGGCGTCTTTTCCGCCATGCTCGGATGCTTCCTCCTGAGATAGTGGCCGTCCAGGGAGACGAGCCAACGACCTGTTTACTTCTTCGCGGCCTTCTTGCGCCCGGCCACCGTCTTGCGCGGACCCCGGCGTGTGCGCGCGTTGGTGCGCGTGCGCTGGCCATGCACCGGCAGGTTGCGGCGATGCCGCATCCCGCGATAGCAGCCGATCTCGATCAGCCGCTTGATGTTCATATCGACCTCACGCCGGAGATCGCCCTCGACCTTGTAGTTGCGGTCGATGAATTCACGCAGCCGCGCGACCTCTTCTTCGGTCAGGTCTTTGACACGCGTATCGGGATTGACGCGCGTCGCCGTCACAATCTGCTTGCTGAGTGTCGCGCCGATGCCAAAGATGTATGTGAGCGCGACCTCCACACGCTTGTCGCGGGGAATATCTACCCCGGCGATTCTGGCCATGCGCCAGATCCTCCTCGCTGTCTGGTGAACGCTGCATCAAGAACGCCGCAGCCTGGCTACTCCACGAGTAATCCAGGCGCTGACGAAGCCAGTCGTTCGGCTGCCATGCCTTCTTTGACAGCCCTGGCGCTGCTTGTGCTTGGGATCTTTGCTACAGATCACCATCACCACACGCCGACGCCGGATGACCTTGCAGCCATCGCAGCGGGGCTTCACCGATGCCTGTACCTTCACGCGAACCCTCCTCCAACCGCTACCACCCAGGCCGAGCCAGTCGCCCAGTCAGCCTCTCGTGGTCACAGACATATATTCTACGCTATGCCCGCCTGCCTGCCAGACTGCGTGAGGAACGCGACGATGCCCCTCTGTATGTTGGACGCATGCGCCATGCTCGCCGTTTCGCACCTTAGTACTTCGCCGCTCGGCAAGAGGGTATTTTGGCCGTTCGCCAGCGCAGACACGCTACGCCAGCAGAGCATCCGTGCGCAATGGGTTTCAGCATCACCACATCGCCAGTCGCGCATGCTCCCAGCCATCCCTGTTACTTCCGCAACGCCTCCGCACCTAGCACCGCCAACATGCCACGCATCGACACATGCCAGAGCCACCAGAGCACTGCTAGCGGCGATCACGCCAGGTGATGCGGCCTTTGCTCAGGTCGTAGGGGGAAAGCTCCACCTGCACCCGATCTCCCGGCACCACACGCACAAAATTCAGGCGAACTTTGCCCGAAAGATGCGCCAGCACCATGCGCCCGCCATCCAGCGATACGCGAAACATTGCATTGGGCAGGGCCTCGGCAACGACGCCCTCAACCACAATAGCATCACGCTTGGGCATAACATCCTTTCTCTGCTGCTATCGCCTGTGTTTTCCCGCATTTCGCGGGCCTTCAACCAACTTAACCATCAGGCGAGGCCTCCCAAACAGCCCAGAAATCCCGCCGCTGACACGGGCAAAGATGGCACGAGTGCGCAGGGAAGCAAAAAGCCGCAGCCAACTTCCAAGTATAGCATATGCCTCCTGCACTGGCAAGTGGCAGCGCCAAAAACACCGATATGATGGCCCACCATGCGATGAGCATCATGCTGAGCATGATGCTGAGCATCATGCTGAGCATCATGCCAGGTACGACGATCATGGCTGAGCCAGCCGACTCGCGGGCGCGACCCTATTCGCGGTCAACACCTCTGGGCGTCGACAGTAATCGCCAGGGTATGCTCGAAGTGCGCCGCCAGACTGCCATCGGCGGTCACGACGGTCCAGCGGTCGGCCAGCTCGCGCGTGCCCGGCCTGCCAGCGCTCACCATCGGCTCGATGCACATCACCATGCCTGGCCGCAGCAGCGGATTCGCATCCTTGGATCGACATAGTTGGGCACCGTCGGATCCTCGTGTAGTGCGCGCCCGATGCCGTGGCCGGTATACTGGCGGATCAGCGAGAAGCCCTCGCCCTCCACATAGGTCTGGATAGCTCGGCTGATGTCCATCACCCGATTGCCGCTCTGCGCGGCGGCGATGCCCCGGTGGAGCGCCTCCTCCGTCACATCCAGCAGGCGTCGCGCCTCGGGCGAGATCGCGCCGACGGGCACGGTGATCGCTGAATCGCCATGCCAGCCATCCACCACCGCGCCAAAGTCTATCGAGACGATATCACCCTCCCGCAGCGCATACGGGCCGGGGATTCCGTGGACAATCGCCTCGTTGACCGATGAGCAGATGACACCGGGAAACGGCCTGATGCCCTTGATCGGGACGTAGCCCTTGAAGTTGGAGGTCGCCCCGTGCCGCTTCAGCGCGCGAACGGCGAGCGCATCGAGCGCCGCGGTAGTGATCCCCGGCTGCACGGCCTGGCGCAGTTCATCCAGAATCGCCATGACGACCTGGCCCGCGCGGCGGATGCCCGCAATCTCTGTTCGGCTGTAATAATTGATCGCCACGCTGCTCTTCTCCGTGGTTCTGTTGCCTATCCCTACGCCGCACCCAGGTTCGTGAGGATGGCGTGATAAACCGCTTCGATGGATTGTGTTCCGTCTATCGTCAGCCAGCTTGTTCTGGCGCGCGTAATAGTCGGTCAATTGCGGCGTCTCCGAAAAGAAGATATCCAGCCGGTGCTGAATCTTCTCACCGGTATCGTCGCTGCGCTGATAAAGCTCGCTGCCGTCGATGTCGCAGATGCCCGGCGTCTTTGGCGGGTTCGTCTTGATATTATAGACATGCCCATGCGCGCGGCAGATATAGCGACCGCTGAGGCGGTCCAGGAGTAACGCGCGCGGCACCTCCAGATAGATCACGCGCGCGATAGACTGCCCCATCTCCGCCAGGCGCGCGTCCAGAACGTCGGCCTGCACGTGGTTGCGCGGGAAGCCATCCAGAATAATGCCGCGCGCGTCGCTCAGATTCCCCAGGCGTTCGAGAATCATGGCCACCATCAGCTCATCTGGCACCAGATCGCCACGCTCGTAGTAGGGACGCGCCTGCTGGCCGGCTGGCGTACCCTGCGCCATTGCCTCGCGGAGCAGATCACCACTGGCGCACGGTTCCAGGCCGAACCGCTGCGCGAGCAACGCGCTCTGGGTGCCTTTGCCACTGCCCTGGGCGCCAAGCAGTATGAGATTCATCGAAAGCGCCTCCCTGTCACGGCCGATCTGAAAGTCGATCGGGGTATATCCACCGCCCCGTTGCGGCGGACGTCCATCGAGCTTTACCTGCTCCGCGTTATTGTAACCACACTGGCCTCTCCTCTGCTCCTCATCCATAAGGTGAGGCGACACCTGGGTGGCCCATCGGCTGTAAGTTTGCCACATTCCCTCCCCCTCGCAGGGGAGGGAATGTGGCCAAAGGCCGGGAGAGGTTTGGCACGGCAGAAGCGCGCGAGAATGCCCCACTGGACAACTCGCGCGCCTCACGACTTTTTTCAGACCGATGGTTAACTCAGGAAGCCTGAGTAATTACGCATCACCATCTGCGCCTCAAGCTGTTTGATCGTATCCAGCGCCACGCCGACGATAATCAGCAGCGAAGCCGCCTGGAAGGGTAGATTGTTCTGGTTGGTGCTAATCAGCGCGGGCGCCACCGCCACAATCCCCAGGAAGATCGCGCCCCCAAACGTCAGGCGGTGCATCACCCTGGTCAGATACTCGTTGGTGCGCGCGCCTGGTCTGATGCCCGTTATGAAGGCCCCCTGCTTCTGCAAGTTCTCCGCCAGGTTTTGCTGTTCCCAGAGGACGGTGGCATAGAAGAAGGTGAAAAGCCCGACCATCAAGCCAAAGATCACCCAGTACCACCAGTTGGTCGTATCCAGCCAGGTGCGGATGGTCACGAAGAAGTTATGCAGCCCGGTATTGGTGCTGGTCTGCATGAAATTCGCGATAATCACCGGCAGCAGCAACATCGAGCTGGCGAAGATGATCGGAATCATACCGGCGCTGTTGACCTGCATCGGGATGTAAGTCGTCTCTTGCCCGGAGCGCTCCATCGCGAAGACACGCCGCTTCGAGGGATACTGCACCGGAATGCGCCGCTGCGCCAGGTAGACCATCACCATCACGAAGGTCATCGCCAGCCCAAGAGCCACGATGAACAGGATGCCGATAGCGCCGCCAGTGCTCAGGCCGCTCCCCGCGCCACCGCTGTTGCTGATAAGCTGCGACCCGATTTGCTGTGGAATACGCACCATGATGTTGGCGAAGATAATCAGCGAGATGCCGTTGCCGATGCCATTCTCGGTAATGAGTTCGCCAATCCAGACCAGGAACATCGTTCCCGCCGTCAGGCTGACGAGCGCTGAGAGCGTCGGAACGAATGAGCCACCGTTGAAGAGATTGAACTGCGATGGCTGAATCGCGCCGAGCTGCACCAGCAGCGCCATCTGGCCAAACGCCTGGAGCAGCGCCAGCGGGACGGTGATGTAGCGCGTAATCTGCGCCAGCCGATTGCGTCCCGCCTCACCCTCGCGCTGCATCGCGCCGAGCTTCGGAATGATACCCTGCAAGAGCTGGACGACAATGCTGGCGGTGATATAGGGATAGACGCCCATCGAGGCGATGCCGAAGGTGTAGAGCGAACCGCCGGTAAATACGTCGAGCAGGCCAAAGAATTGCTTCAGGTCGCCAGTGTTGGAGTTACTGGCGTTGCTCAGCGCGGAAGGATTGATGCCAGGCACAGGCACATAGGCCACAAGGCGGAATACCAGCAGCATGGCTATCGTAAAGAGGATCTTGTTCCTCAGGTCCGGGATAGTCCAGATGCTGCGCAGGCGGTTCAACATGCTCGCCTCCAGAAAACGGTCGTCGGTAATGCTGGGTCGTGTCAGGCCTGTTTAGGATTTCTCTCAGGTCTGCTGTAATTACTATACGTAGACTGGTATCGAAATAATGCCGATTGCCAGAACATCCCGTTCTGGCGCACATAGGCGTACGTATTGTACACGACCGATGCGCTGATGTCACCTCAGCCGGGTAGATAGTTAAGCTGGCGGCTCATAGTGTGTTCGCGATGGCCGGAATATTTAGGGGGCGAGTTGCGAATGGCTGTCTCGCCCCAACGAACATACAGAGCGGGAATGCCGCCCCGCGGGCTTTCCAAGCATCTGCGCCTTGCTCCGGCCCTTCAAGGCCGAGAGTGCGTCCCCCGCGCCCGTTAAAACTTGGGCGGCTCTTTGCCCGAGCGCCGTGTCTTCGGAGTCTCGCGCATCGCGATCAGCGTGATGCTGCCACCGGCCTGCTCAATCGCCGCGCGCGCCGACCCCGACACCTTGTGCGCGGTGATGGTGAGCGGGTGACTGACCTTGCCGTTGCCCAGCACCTTGAGCATACCCTTGGTCTGAGACGCCCGGATAAGCCCGTGCGCCGCCAGCGTCTCGGTGTTGACCTGCTCGCCCGCCTCGAAGACCTTGAGGTCGCTCAGGTTGACGACGATATATTCCTTGCGGAACGGGTTCTTGAACCCACCCAGGTACGGCATGCGGGTCGCAAACCGTGTCTGGCCGCCCTCGAAATGCGCCGGGATGCTCGACCCGGTACGCGCTTTCTGGCCCTTCTGGCCGCGGCCAGAGGTCTTCACATGGCCTGAGCCATGCCCGCGACCGACACGCTTGCGCCGATGGCGCGCTCCAGCGGGAGACCGCAGTTCGTCGAGTCTCATGCTGACACCTCTTCCACCCGCACCAGATGCGAGACTTTATTCACCATGCCACGGATGACCGGCGTATCCTCATGCTCGACTGCCTGGTGCAACTTGCGCAGTCCCAGCGCCTCGATGGTGCGCTTCTGCCGCTCGGGATATCCGATGGAGCTCTTGGTATATGTTATTCGAAGCTTTGCCATATGTTTCTGCTCCACACGCGCTCGTCAGCGTACCAGCCATCCGCTGGCAGTTCTGACCGCGCGACCTCGCGAGAACGATGCTAGCGACCGGGCCGACCTAGCGACGCGGGCCACCGCCACCGCCACCGGGGCGATTGCCGCCACGGCCAGGGCCACCACGCCCGGGACCGCCGGGACCGCCGCGACCGGGGCCACCGCGATCACCACCGCCGCCTGCGCCACCGTCACCACGACCGCCACGGCGACGATCACCGCCGCGCTCCTCGCGCTCCTCGCGCACCGGTGGGGTGTACGTCGCGGCAGCCGCAACCTCTTCAGAGATGCGCTGCGCCTGGCGCGTGCCCACCAGTTCGGCGACCGAGCGCCCGCGACGGGCCGCCTCCGACTCGAAGGACGCCAGCGACCGCAGGCCGTTCATCGTTGCCATCACGGTATTGAGCGAGGTCGAGCTACCGAGCGATTTCGTGAGAATGTCACGGATGCCCGCCGCCTCAACCACCGCGCGCACCGCGCCTCCGGCGATCACACCGGTACCGGCGGCGGCCGGCTTGAGCATCACCTCAGACGCGGCAAAGAGACCGCGCGAGAGAAATGGGATCGTCGTGCCCTGTAACGGCACCGTAATCAGATGCTTCTTGGCGTCTTCGACGCCCTTGCGAATGGCCTCTGGCACCTCACCGGCTTTGCCCAGACCCACTCCGACATGACCGGAGCGATCTCCGACCACCACCAGCGCGCGGAAGCTGAAGCGACGTCCGCCCTTCACCACTTTCGCCACGCGAGCGACCTGAACCACAGTCTCTTCCAGGTTCAGCCGCGATGCGTCAATCTTTGGCATTGTGCTCCCCCGCGCCCTAGAAGTCCAGGCCGCCCTTGCGAGCGCCCTCGGCCAGCGCCGCTACGCGCCCATGATAAATATAGCCACCGCGGTCAAAGACCACCGACGTGATGCCCAGCGCCTTCGCCCGCTGCGCGATGACCTGGCCGACCTGCCACGCCTGGATGACGCGCTTGTTCTCGGTCAACCCCTTGATCGCCGCCGCCGTCTCATCGTTCTCCGTCAGCGCCTCGGCCTTCTTGGCCTCCGCCGCGAACTGTGGATCGCGCGACGATGCGGCCACCAGCGTATGGTTCCGCGTATCGTCGATCACCTGGGCGTAGATCTGCGTCGCGCTTCGGAAGACGGCGAGGCGCGGCCGCTGGCTCGTCCCCGAAACCTTCTTGCGCACGCGCTGGTGCCGCCGCAGGCGCGCCTGATTGGAATACTGTTTCTTAATCATCTCTCTGCTCCATGCAGACCTTCAACAGAGGCCTCCCAGCCGGACTACGTGACGTGGCTGGCACTACGTCCACCCACGACCGGGCAGCGCCTCTTAGCATAACACGAAATACACGCGGCATGGCCAGATGGCCAGTGCAAGCCGCCAGAGCCAGACGGCTACTTACTTCTTGCCGCCGACCTTCCCGGCCTTACCAGCCTTCATGCGCACCCGCTCGCCGCTGTAGCGAATGCCCTTGCCCTTATACGGCTCCGGCTTGCGAATCGAGCGAATATCGGCCGCGACCTGGCCCACCATGTGTTTGTCGATGCCGGTGACGCTGAGTTTCGTCGTGCCGTCCACGGCGAACGAGATGCCCTGTGGCGGGTTCACCTGCACCGGATGCGAGAAGCCCACCTGAAAGATCAGATTCTCGCCGACCTTCGCGACACGATAGCCTACCCCCTGCAATTCGAGGTTCTTGGAGAAGCCATCTTTGACGCCAAGCACCATATTGTTGAGCAGCGACCGCGAGAGTCCGTGCAGTGATTTGCTCTGCTTGCTGTCATCAGGCCGGGAAACGGTGAGGGTATCACCATCCTGGGTGATTGTCAGCATCGCCGGGAAGGTGTGGGACAGGCTGCCCTTTGGCCCGGTCACCGTGACGGCATTTCCGGATCCAATTTCCACCTTCACACCGGCTGGCACCGTAATCGGCGACCGTCCAATGCGCGACATATCGTACCCCCTGACTACCAGACGTAGCAGACCACTTCGCCGCCAAGCCCCTGCTGAAATGCCTGGCGACCTGTCATCAAACCGCTGGGCGTCGAAATGATCGCCGTGCCCAGGCCACCACGTACGCGCGGAATGGCGTCGCGGCGCGTGTAGACGCGCAGACCGGGCTTGCTCACGCGCTTGAGCTGGGTGAGCACCGGGCGCTTATCGACATAGCGCAGGGTGATGCGAATCGTCCCCTGCGGGTTGTCCTTGATGACGTCGAAATCCTTGATATAGCCTTCATCTTTGAGGATGCGCGCAATGGCGATCTTCATATTCGAGGCGGGAATGATCACGCGCGTGTGGCGCGCCATGATCGCGTTGCGGATGCGTGTCAGCATATCCGCGATGGGATCGGTCATGTTCATAGGTACAAGCCCTCCTCGCAGCTCTACCAGCTCGACTTGGTGACGCCGGGCAGCTCGCCCCGCAGGGCGCGCTCGCGGAAGCAGATGCGGCACAGGCCAAACTTGCGCATGTAGGCACGTGGCCGACCACAGTTGCTGCAGCGGTTGTGCTGGCGAACTTTGAACTTAGGCTTGCGCTGGGACTTGACGATCATCGAAGTTTTTGCCATCGTTGCCCCCTCCAGGGCGAGGGACCGGGCTTCGGTGGAACGATGCAATGATTCACACCGGTTTCCGGGCCTTAGTCCCGCGTTATCGCGGTACTCTTGAAGAACAAACGTCATAAACGAGTTATAGCTGGCTTACGCCTTATGCCTGGGTCTGCTGATGCTTGAACGGCATGCCTACCAGTTGGAGCAGGCGGCGTCCCTCTTCGTCCGTGCGGGCGGTGGTCACGATGGTGATCTCCATGCCACGCACCTTGTCGATCTTGTCGTAATTGATCTCCGGGAAGACCAGTTGCTCGCGGATGCCCAGGGTATAGTTGCCGCGCCCATCGAAGGAGTCGCGCGAGACACCCTGGAAGTCGCGCAAGCGTGGCAGCGCCACACTCACCAGTTTATCCAGAAAGTCATACATGCGGTCGCCGCGCAGCGTGACCGTGCAGCCGATGGCCATGCCCTCGCGCAGCTTGAACGACGCCACCGAGCGCTTCGCCTTGGTGACCACCGGCCGCTGGCCCGTGATATCACTCAGGTCGCGCACAGCGTTATCCATCGCCTTCGCGTTCTGGATCGCCTCGCCCATGCCGATATTGATCACGATCTTATGGACGGCGGGCGCCTGCATGACATTCGAGTAACTGAATTCTTTCATGAGCGCCGGAACGATTTCCTTGCGATAGCGCTCTTTCAGGCGTGGCGTCGTTGCTGCCGCCTTTGGTGTCGCCTTTGATGTCGCCATGGCTTAATCCCTCGTATGTTCCTGAATAAGCTGGCCGCACTGCTTGCACACCCGGCGCACCCGCTCCTTCTCGTTCTCACTCGTCCCCGGCACGTGCTCATGGCCGATGCGTGTTGGCTTGCCACACTCCGTGCAGATGACCATGACATTGGACGCATGCAGCGGCATCGCCTTCTCGATGATGCCCGCCGCCATGCCCCGGCCTGCCTTCATATGCTTCTTGGCGATATTAACGCCCTCCACGATCACCTTGTTCTCGCGGGGCATCGCACGCTGCACCGTTCCTCGCTTGCCACGGTCTTTGCCTGTCAGCACCAGAACGGTGTCGCCTTTGTGCACATGCAGCTTGGCCAGGTGCAGGGGCTTTCTCTCATGTTTCTGAGTTGTCGCCATCTACTTCTTTGCCTCTTCCCTTGCCCTTTGGCCTCGTCCCTCACCTCACCCACGACTATCCGATGCGCTCTTAGAGCACTTCCGGCGCGAGTGAGATAATCTTCATAAAATTGCGTTCGCGCAGCTCGCGGGCAACCGGCCCAAAGATGCGGGTGCCACGTGGATTGTTGCCTGCGGAGATAATCACCGCCGCGTTCTCGTCGAACTTGATATAGCTGCCATCAGGACGGCCATACTCTTTGGCGACGCGCACGACCACCGCCGTGACGACCTCGCCCTTCTTGACCGCGCCGTTGGGTTGCGCCACTTTGACCGACGCCTTGATCAGATCACCGACGCTGGCCCAGCGCTTGTTGGGTGTCATGACGCGGATGCACATGATCTCTTTGGCGCCGGTGTTATCGGCCACCTTGAGCCGTGTCTGCGGCATAATCATGTTGCTCTACTCCTCGTCTTCCGTCTCGTCCGCCTCGCCAGGCTCAGGCAGATCGGGCGCAAGCTGGGCTACAGCTTCCTCGACCGGCATGGTCTGCACCGCGCGATTGAGGATCTTCACCAGCTTCCATCGCTTCTCTTTGCTCAGCGGGCGCGTCTCCTCGATCACCACCATATCGCCGATGCGGGCCTCGTTATACTCATCGTGCGCCTTGAACCGGGTCGTATAGCGATAGGTGCGCTTGTAGACGCGGTGCCGCTTCAGTTCCTCGACGGCGACGACGATGGTCTTTTGCATCTTGTCGCTGGCGACACGCCCCTGTTTGCGTTGGCGGCGGTGTGGCTTCGGCTGCGCCTGTGCCGGTATTTGTGGCTGGGCGACCGGAGCCGACTCGCCTGGAGTCTTTTTCGCCATTGCCTACTTCTCCTCACTGGCAACAGCCGCGTCATCCAGCGCACCCTGTGCCTCTAACACGGCAGCGTTTTGCAGCTCGCTGAGATGAAACATCAGCCGAGCGATATCTGCCCTAACCTGTGCAAATTCGCGATTATTCTTGACCTCGCCGCGATCCTTACGGATGCGTAGCTCAAAGAGATGACGCCGCAGGTCGTTGAGCTCCTGCTGCGCGTCGTGCATGTTCATCGCCCGAATTTCATGGCGGCGATCATTAAGCTTCGACACTTTCCGCCTCCTGCCGGACGATAAACTTCGTCTGAATGGGCAGCTTGTTCGCCGCCAGCCGCATGGCCTCTTTGGCAACATCCTCGCGGACGCCGCCCAGCTCGAAGAGGATGCGCCCTGGCTTGACCACAGCAACCCAGTGGTCGGGCGCGCCCTTGCCGGAACCCATGCGGGTCTCGGCTGGCTTAGAAGTCACCGGCTTATCGGGGAAGACACGAATCCAGACCTTCCCACCGCGCTTGATGAAACGGGTCATGGCAATACGCGCCGCCTCGATCTGGCGCGCCTCCAGCCAGACCGGCTCCAGCGCCTGCAAGGCGAACTCACCAAAGGCGATGGTGCTGCCACGATAGGCTTTACCCCGCATGCGCCCGCGGTGTTGTTTACGATATTTGGTTCTCGATGGCGCCAGTAACATGGCAGATGCTCCAGTTCGCCGGCCGCCGCCATCTCGCCCGAAGTATTGGTACGGTGGCGATGCGCGTGCGGCCACAACTATGCGACAATTGGACGCCGATTTTAGTGGCTACGAGTCAGATTCGTTGGTCTCTGGCGTCGAAGCGGAGTCCGTCGGCTGATGATTGGAATTGTTGGCGGCGGAGTCTGTGGACTCCGGTGTCGGCGGGACAGCCTGGCTGGCCGACGCGCCACCCTCAGCCCCGGTCTGCGCGCCGCCCGCTGCCGGGCGTGGTGCCCGTGGGGCGCGAGGAGCGCCACCTGCCGCGCCGGTCCGTGGACCACCCGAGCCACCTGAGCGTGGGCCGCCAGTTCGCGGGCCACCTGTGCCGCCTGAGCGTGGGCCGCGCTCACCACCCGCGCCGCCTGAGCGTGGGCCGCGCTCGCCACGTGGGCCACCGCGATCGCGATCACCACGATCACGACGATCACCACGGGGACCACCGTGATCCGGTCGCCCAGTCGCTGGCGCCGAGACACCCTGGCTGACACGCTCGCCCTGGCGCTCCGGCAGCACATCGCCGTGATAGATCCAGACCTTGATGCCGATGACACCATAGGTCGTGTGCGCCTCAGCCAGACCATAGTCGATGTCGGCGCGGAGCGTCTGCAACGGCACGCTGCCCTCAGACTCCTTCTCGACACGCGCAATCTCAGCGCCGCCGAGCCGCCCGCCCATCACGACCTTGATGCCCTTGGCGCCCGCGCGCATCGTCTTCTGGACGCCCTGTTTCATCGCCCGGCGGAACGAGACACGCTTCTCGAGCTGATCGGCAATGCTGCGCCCCACCAGATACGCATCCAGTTCGGGCGTGCGAATCTCGACGATGCTCAGGCGCACCTTCTTCTTCGTCTGGCGCTCCAGATCCTGGCGCAGCCGCTCGACACTCTCGCCGCTCTTGCCAATGACGATGCCTGGCTTGGCGGTGTGGATGGTGACGGCGATCTGCGTCCCGGCTACCCGCTCGATCTCGATGCGCGAGATGCCCGCGTTAGCCAGCCGCTTGCGGATGATGTCGCGCAGCTTGCGATCTTCGGCAAGCAGGTCTTTGTACGTCTTGTCGGCGTACCAGCGCGAGTCCCAACCTTTGATGATGCCCAACCGGAAGCCGGTGGGATGAACTTTATGCCCCAATCGAGAGCCTCCTCTGCCGCAGCCTACCGCCGACGGACATTCGCACGCGCCTTGCGCGGCACGTCATTTGGATCATCCGAGATGTAGACGGTGATGTGAGTGCTGCGGCGCAGGATGCGCGAGAAGCGCCCGTGCGGTCGGGCACGCATGCGCTTGAGCTTCATCCCTTCATCGGCCAGCGCATTCACCACCCAGAGTTCGTCTGGATCCATGCTATAGTTGTTTTCGGCGTTCGCTGCCGCCGAGGCGACGACCTTGTAGACATCGCGCGCCGGCATATTCGGCAGGAACTTCAGAATCGCGAGCGCCTCGCTTACGCGGCGCCCCTTGATGGCGTCGGTCACGCGCCGCACCTTGCGAGGCGGATGACCCACGTTTTTGGCAATTGCCCGTGTCTGCATACAATCCCCCCGCTAGCGCACGCGCCCAGTTTTCTCGTTCCGGTCGCCAGCATGCCCGTGAAATTTGCGGGTGGGGGCGAACTCGCCGAGCTTATGGCCGACCATGTTCTCGGTGACATACACCGGCACATGCGTCTTGCCGTTATGAACCGCGATGGTCAGGCCGACCATCATCGGCAGAATCGTCGAAGCGCGTGACCACGTCTTGATAACGCGCTTTTCGCCGCCCCGCGCCATCCCCGCAACCTTCTTGAGCAGGGAGGGATGGATGTAGGGGCCTTTCTTGGTCGAACGCGACATAGAATCCTCTTTCCGTTCGGACTACCGGCCCCTGCCGGCGTTACGACGTCGCAGAATAAACTTATCGGTCCGCTTGTTATGGCGGGTGCGGAAGCCCATCGCTGGCTTGCCCCAGGGAGTCTGTGGCTGGCCGCCGATTGGCGCGCGTCCCTCACCACCACCATGCGGGTGGTCCACTGGGTTCATCACCGAGCCACGCACATGCGGGCGGCGTCCCAGGTAGCGCGAGCGTCCGGCCTTGCCGATGCGCACGTTCTCGTGATCGAGATTACCCACCTGGCCCACCGTCGCGATGCATTCGAGATGGACGGTCCGCTGCTCGCCGGAAGGCAGACGTACAACGGCGTAGTCGCCGTCCTTCGCCATCAACTGCGCCGCCGTGCCCGCGCTGCGGACGATCTGCCCGCCGCGCCCTTTGTGCAGCTCGATGTTGTGGATGACGGTGCCGGTCGGGATATTGCGGAGGGGCAATGCGTTGCCCACGCGGATATCGGCCTCCGGGCCGCTCATCACATGGTCGCCCACCTTCAGGCCGTTCGGTGCGAGGATGTAGCGCTTCTCGCCGTCAACATAGTGCAGCAGTGCGATACGCGCCGAGCGGTTCGGGTCATACTCAATCGAGAAGACCTTCGCCGGAATAGCGAACTTGTTGCGCTTGAAATCGATGACGCGATAGCGCTGCTTCACCCCGCCACCACGATGCCGGGACGTGATGCGTCCCTGGTTGTTGCGGCCAGCACGGCTGTTCTGCTTCACGACCAGTGAGCGCTCCGGGCGGGAGCGGGTAATCTCATCAAAGGTCGAGACCGACATGGCGCGTCGTCCTGGTGATGTCGGCTTATACACACGAATTGGCATGTTTGCGTCCTCCCAGAACGTCGCCTATGGCTGCAACTGCGCGATGCTCTCGCCCTCGGCCAGCGTGACGATGGCCTTCTTCCAGGGATGAGCATCAGCGTGATAAATGCCCTTGCGCGTCCGAATCTGGCGCGCCTTGCCGGGCATACGCATCGTATTGACGCGGACAACCTTCACATTGAACATCGCCTCGACGGCCTGCTTGATCTGAAACTTGTTCGCGGCGATTGCCACCTCGAAGGTGTACTGCGGGATGACCTTGCCGCGTCCGTTGTCCAACTGCTGTAGGGCGGACGATTTCTCGGTCAGAATACCGCGACGAATAACCTCGGTAATCTCCATCGTTTATTCCTCCCCGCCCTTCTCAGTCTTCTCAGTGGCGCGCTTGCGGGTGCTCTTTGGCGCCTTCTCGGCCCCGGCGTCAGCCTTGGCCGTCGTTGTCGCGGCCTTCGCCGTCCGGGGGGCCTTCGGCGCCTTCTCGTCCGTCGTCGTTGCCGCAGTTGCCGCCTTCGCGGTCCGAGCTGGCTTCGCGGTCGCCGCCGTCTTGCCAGAGGCCGCCAGTTTCGCCGCCTCATGGGCAGCGCGCGCCCTGCGCCGCAGCACCACATTCGGATGCCGCTTCATTTGCAGGCGATCATCGGCGTCGCGACCGAATTTCTTCACCAGGATGCGCGCCGTCTCAAGCGGCATCAGCAGATGGTCGTATTTGAGCAACTCGACCACGTTCGTGGAATCGACATGCCCAAGCTTGATCGCGGGAATATTGCGCGCCGAGAGGATAACGTTCTCGTCGCGCTTTGGCAGCAGCAGCAGCACCGTCCGGGTGACGGGCAGGTTGCTGAGCAGCGCCTCCATGTCTTTGGTGCGCGGCGCCTCGATCTCGATCTGCTCCATCGAGCAGGATGCGCCCATTCGCCGCCTTATCCGAAAGCGCCGACCGGATGGCGATGCGCTTCATCTTGCGCGGAATCGCGCGCTCATAGGCATGCGGGCGCGGACCAAAGGCCGTGCCACCGCCACGCCAGTGTGGCGCGCGGGTGGAACCCTGACGCGCGCGGCCTGTGCCCTTCTGACGATAGGGCTTCTTGCCGCCGCCGCTCACCTCAGCGCGGGTCTTGGTCGAGGCCGTCCCCTGCCGCCGATTCACCAGTTGCGCCGTCACTACCTGGTGCAGCACGGCCGTATTGATCGGCGCCCCAAACACGTAGTTATCCAGATGTTCTTCTCGGACGATCTGGCCGTCCATATCATAGACATTCGCGGATGGCATTACTGTCGTCTCCTCAATCCCGCTTAGCCACGCTGCCGCGCGGCGACTGCCATCTGCACGGCGGTCTTACGGATCATCAACAGGCCGCCATTCGCGCCTGGCACTGATCCTTGCACAACGAGCAGGTTCCGCTCCGGGTCCGCCTGGACGATCCGTAGCGCCTTCACCGTGACGCGCTCGTTCCCCATCCGGCCAGCCATGCGCGTCCCCTTATAGACGCGACCCGGCGTGGTGCCAGGGCCGATAGAGCCTGGGGCGCGGGCGCGGTCGGACTGGCCGTGCGTCCGCTGGCCACCATGGAAGCCATGGCGCTTCATGACACCGGCAAAGCCCTTGCCCTTGGACGTGCCGATGATATCGACCTCTTCGCCCTCGACAAACATCTCTACCGAGACCTCATCGCCAATTGCTGGGAGGTCGCCGACGACCTTCACCTCGCGCAGCACCTTGAACGGGCCGAGCGCCTTGCCAGCGCCGCCACGTCGTTTCGCGCCACGCTTCGCGGGAGCCGTCGTCGTTGCGCCTGCCTCAGTAGCCTCAGCAGACTCTGCCTCGTCGGCCTCTGCCTCGGTGGCCTGTTTCTTCTGGCGCGTCGCCTGGCGAGCTTTCGCTGCTGTGCGCTGCTCCTCGCGGCGCTGGCGCTCGGTGGCTTTCAGTTCGTGGCCCAGGTGGCCGAGCATCGGGCGCGTCGCGCGCTTGACCTCAATGGTATCGAAACCCAGTTGGACAGCCTCATAGCCGTCCTTGGCTTCCGTCTTCACCTGCGTGACCGTGCAGGGTCCGGCCTCGATGATCGTGACTGGGATGATGGCGCCGTTCGCGCCAAAGATCTGTGTCATCCCCACCTTGCGGCCGAGCATTCCACTCAACATCGTGATTCTCCATGCAGTGTCCTTCACGAGGCGCCAGATGCTTGTTGCGTCTCTGGCCAGCAATGCGCTACAGCCAGTGGACGACGTATCCGGTGGATCGCGTTCGCAAATCGAAGCGCTCCAGACACGCGGCGCGCGATGCGCCTTCCGAGCGTCTTGTCCCGCGTGCCGACACTGCTATCGGCAACTAGAGCAGTTTCCTGCTACAACTTGATCTCGATGTCCACACCCGCCGGGAGATTGAGCCGCGTCAGCGCCTCGACCGTCTTCGGCGTCGGCTCGACGATATCAATCAGCCGCTTGTGGGTGCGAATCTCGAACTGCTCGCGCGAGTCCTTGTCAATGAACGGGCCGCGCAGCACGGTGTACTTCGCGATCTCCGTCGGTAGCGGCACTGGACCTGAGACCCGCGCGCCAGTGTTCTGCGCCGTCTCAACGATCTGGGCCGCGGACTGATCCAGAATCCGGTGGTCATACGCCTTGAGCCGGATGCGGATCCGCTGCTTCGTTGCGGTAGCCATCTCTACTCACTTTCTCCGTGTCTCAGTCCTGACAATTCGGACGCAGAGCCACTTATTCCAGACGAATGGCCCCGTTCCCTGGGGAACGAGGCCCTACTGATTGGTTATGCGGTGACCTTGGTGACGGCGCCCGCGCCGACGGTGCGACCGCCTTCGCGAATGGCGAAGCGGCTGCCCTCCTCCAGCGCCACCGGGGCATGCAACTCCACCGTCATCGTCACATTGTCCCCCGGAATCACCATCTCGACGCCCGAAGGCAGCCCAATCGCCCCGGTGACATCGGTCGTGCGGATGTAGAACTGCGGACGATAGCCATTGAAGAACGGCGTATGCCGTCCCCCCTCCTCCTTCGAGAGCACATAGACCTGCGCCTCGAACTTGGTGTGCGGCTTGATGCTGCCGGGTTTCGCCAGCACCTGCCCGCGCTCGATCTCGTTGCGCTCGACGCCGCGCAGCAGGCAGCCCACATTGTCGCCCGCCTCGCCCTGATCCATGGTCTTCTGGAACATCTCGACGCCGGTGACGGTCACCGCACGCGGCGCCTCGGTGAAGCCCGACGATCTCAATCGTGTCGCCGATCTTGACCATGCCGCGCTCGATGCGCCCGGTCACCACCGTGCCGCGGCCCTTGATCGAGAAGACATCCTCGACCGGCATCAGGAACGGCTGGTCCACCGGCCGTGGTGGGGTGGGGATGTAGTCATCGACCGCATCCATCAGCGCCCAGATCGGCGCGGCGGCGGCATCCTCGCGGCTGAGATCCCCGGTCGACTCCAGCGCCTTCAACGCCGAGCCGCGCACCACCGGCACGTCATCGCCGGGGAAGTTGTTCTTGCTCAAGAGCTCGCGGACCTCAAGCTCGACCAACTCCAAGAGTTCCTCATCGTCGAGCATGTCGACCTTGTTGAGGAAGACGACCATCGCCGGCACCTCGACCTGGCGCGCCAAGAGGATGTGCTCGCGCGTCTGCGGCATCGGGCCATCAGGCGCCGAGACAACCAGAATCGCGCCATCCATCTGCGCCGCGCCGGTAATCATGTTCTTGATGTAGTCGGCGTGTCCGGGACAATCGACATGGGCATAGTGGCGTTTGTCGGTCTCGTACTCGACGTGGGCGATGGCGATGGTGATGCCGCGCTCGCGCTCCTCGGGGGCTTTGTCGATCTGGTCAAAGGCGGTGTACTTGGCCTGCCCACGGCTGGCCAACACTTTGGTGATCGCCGCGGTCAGCGTCGTCTTGCCGTGGTCGATGTGCCCAATCGTCCCCACGTTCACATGCGGCTTGTTCCGCACAAACTTCTGCTTCGCCATAGGTTTCTAGCTCCTGCAATCCCCACCAGAACGACTCTATATCCGCATCTGCGCGACAGTCCTGCTGGTGGGTTTCCCGTCGCACACTATTCCTGGACGCACTACGACGCGCGTGGCTTGTTACTACGGCCCGACTTGCTCTTGATTTCCTCAGCCAGGCTCTTCGGCACTTCCTGGTAGTGCGAGAATTCCATCGTATACGATGCGCGGCCACTGGTCATCGACCGCAGGTCATTGACGTAGCCGAACATCTCCGCCAGCGGCACATGCGCCCGCAACACCTGCGAGCCGCCGCGCTCCTCCGACCCGTTGATCTGGCCACGGCGGCGGTTGATGTCGCCCAGCACGTCGCCAAAGAAGTCGGGCGAGGTCGTCACCTCGACGCCCATAACTGGTTCGAGCAGCACCGGACCCGCTTTTTCGGCGGCGCTGCGGAAGCCCATCGAGCCAGCTGTCTTGAAGGCCATCTCCGAGGAGTCCACCTCGTGATACGAGCCGTCATAGAGGGTCGCGCGCACGTCCACCATCGGGTAGCCCGCGACGACGCCGTTTTCCAGCGTCTCGCGAATGCCTTCCTCGGTTGGCCTGATGTACTCGCGTGGCACGACGCCACCAACGATGCCGTTGACGAACTCGAAGCCCTTGCCGCGCTCCAGCGGCTCGACCCGAATCCAGACATCGCCGAACTGGCCGCGCCCACCGGACTGGCGGACGAAGCGCCCCTCGGCCTGCGCCGTCTTCGTGATCGTCTCACGATAGGCGACCTGTGGCCGACCGACATTCGCCTCGACCTTGTACTCGCGCGACATGCGGTCCACGATCACGTCCAGATGCAGCTCGCCCATGCCAGCGATGATCGTCTGGCCGGAGTCCTGGTCAGTATGGACGCGGAAGGTTGGGTCTTCTTCGGCCAGGCGCTGCAACGCGATGCCCATCTTATCCTGGTCGGCCTTCGTCTTCGGCTCGATGGCGATCTCGATGACCGGCGTCGGGAAGACGATATTCTCCAGCAGGATCGGATTATCCTGGTCGCAGAGCGTGTCGCCGGTAAAGGTGTTCTTCAGGCCGACCGCGGCGCAAATGTCGCCCGCATACACCTTTTCGATGTCTTCGCGGTGGTTCGCATGCATCTGCAAGAGCCGCCCAACCCGCTCCTTCTGGCCCTTCGTCGCGTTGTAGGCGTAGGAGCCAGCCGAGAGCGTGCCCGAATAGACCCGGAAGTAGGTTAGCCGCCCGACAAACGGGTCGGCGACAATCTTGTGGACCAGCGCCGCGAACTCGCCGTCTGTCTGAGACGACAAGCTGTGTCTCTTCGTCAGTACTTGACCGACGTCGGCGATCGGCGCGGGAATATCGAGCGGCGACGGCAGAGTACCGCACGACCGCGTCGAGCATCGCCTGGACGCCCTTGTTCTTGAGCGCGGTTCCGCAGAGGACGGGATGAGTTTCCCTTCGATAGTCGCGCGACGCAGGGCGGCGCGCAGCTCGTCCTCGCTGATTTCCTCGCCCTCAAGGTACTTGAGCGTCAATGCTTCGTCGGTCTCGGCCACCAGCTCGACCATCGCCTCACGATGCTTGCGCGCCTCGTCCGCCAGCGCCGCGGGAATCGCAGTCGCCTCAGACTTGGTGCCCAGATCATCAATGAAGATGACGCCCTGGTTGGCGATCAGATCGATGTGTCCCTTATAGTCGCTCTCGCGGCCAATGGGAATCTGGATCGGCACGGGTTTCGCGTTCAGGCGGTCGGTAATCATCCCGACGGTCCGCCAGAAGTCGGCGCCGATGCGATCCATCTTGTTGACGAAGCAGATGCGCGGCACGTGATATTTGTCGGCCTGGCGCCACACCGTTTCCGACTGTGGCTCCACGCCCGCGACCGCGTCGAAGACGACCACGCCACCATCCAGCACGCGCAGCGACCGCTCAACCTCAGCGGTGAAGTCTACGTGTCCCGGGGTGTCGATGATGTTGATGCGATGGCCCAACCAGAAGCATGTCGTCGCGGCGGACGTAATCGTAATGCCGCGCTCCTGCTCCTGGGGCATCCAGTCCATCGTCGCGGCGCCCTCGTGAACCTCGCCGATGCGATGGATCTTCTTGGTATAGAAGAGAATGCGTTCTGTTGTCGTCGTCTTCCCTGCGTCGATATGCGCGATAATACCAATATTGCGCGTTTTTTCGAGGGGATATTCTCTAGCCATAGTTCCTCGCGACCGCTTCCCTAGAAGCGGTAGCTGGCGAATGCTTTGTTGGAATCCGCCATCTTATGGGTCTCGTCTCGTTTGCGAATCGTCGCGCCCTGCCCGGCAGCCGCATCCATCAGTTCGGCGGCCAGCTTCTCGGCCATCGAATGGCCACCGGCACGGTTGCGTGATGAATTGATCAGCCAGCGCATGGCCAGCGCCGTCTTGCGCTCACCACGGATCTCTACCGGCACCTGATACGTTGCGCCGCCAACCCGCCGGGGCTTGACCTCGATCACGGGCGTCGCCGCACGGAGCGCCTGCTCGAAGACCTCGACGGGATTGCGCTTGCTGCGCTGCTTCGATGATGTCGAGCGCCTCATAGATGATGTGCTCGGCGATGCTGCGCTTGCCATCCCACATCATGCGGCCAATCAGGCGCGTAATGTTGCGATTGTTGTACTTTGGGTCCGGCAGCACGACCCGATGCTGAACCTTCGTTCGACGCGGCATGTGCTTGATTCCTCCTACCAAAAACGCCAGACAAGGCGAAGGGCGCCCGAGACATAACGCCTCGGCGCCCCACCCGTCAGACGTCTTTCCGCTGCCTGCCACATCCACTCCCGAGAGAGGTTTTTGGGTGGCTGGTGTGTGGCGAGAACGTGCTCACCACACGCGGAGAACATCCAACATCGCTGGCGCGGCCTGCGCAACCAGCCGTGGTATTTGCCGACCTGATGATCCTCTGCGCGTGACGCGAACAGAACCACTGGTTTCGGGCAGCAACAAAATATTCTTGAATAACCGAATTAGAGATGCGCTGCTACTTGCCCTTCGGGCGTTTCGCGCCGTATTTCGAGCGCCCCTGACGCCGCTTCTCGACGCCCTGGCTATCCAGCGTGCCACGCACGATGTGATAGCGGACACTCGGCAGGTCCTTCACGCGGCCGCCACGAATCAGCACCACTGAGTGCTCCTGCAGGTTGTGGCCCTCGCCTGGAATGTAGGCGGTGACCTCATACCCGTTGGTCAGGCGGACGCGAGCAATCTTGCGCAGGGCCGAGTTCGGCTTCTTCGGCGTCATCGTACGCACCTGCGAGCAGACGCCACGCTTCTGTGGCGCGCCACGCATCCGCTGCGTGCGATTCTTGAGCGCGTTGAAGGAGAACTGCAGCGCGGGCGCCTTGCTCTTCCGAACCTTCTTGCTTCGGCCCTTGCGTACCAACTGATTAATCGTCGGCAAGGGATACTCCTTAACTTCTGCTTCTGGTTGGCCAGATAGACTTATCATCACGCCATGCATGGTGTAGTGACAAGCATACCTGGCGCACAATACGAAATATTATCACTCCCCATCCGGGCTGTCAACTAGGCCAAGCTTCCGCCCAGGTCACCCATGAACGAGCCACCGCCGTCGCCGTCGGGCACATGCGCCGTCATCCAGGTCGCCACCCATGCCCAGCGCGCCAAATCCGGAGGTGGACATCGCCGCCGCCAGCCGGTCGGCACGCTGCTTGTCGCGCAACTGTTTACGCTGCTCGAGGCCCGTGCCCGCCGGAATCAGCTTGCCGATGATGACGTTTTCCTTCAGGCCGCGCAGATGATCGGTCGCGCCCGTGATGGCCGCCTCCGTCAGCACGCGCGTCGTTTCCTGGAAGGAAGCCGCCGCCAGGAAGCTCTCCGTGTTGAGCGAGGCCTTCGTCACGCCTAGCAAGACCGTCTGCGCTGTGGCAGGCTCGCCGCCCTCCGCCAGCACGCGGGCGTTCGTCTCCTCATAGATGAAACGATCCACCAGGTCGTTTGGCAGCAGGTCGGTATCACCGGGATCGTCGATACGCACGCGCCGCAGCATCTGGCGCACGATGATCTCGATATGCTTGTCGTTGATATAGACGCCGGTCGAGCGATAGACCTTCTGCACCTCTTTGACAAGATACAGATGCACCGCCTCGCGCCCCTGAATCCGCAGCACATCCTGCGGATCGATCAGGCCGTTGGTCAGTTGCTGGCCAGCACGCACTTCCTCGCCCTCTTTGACCTGGATAATGGTCGCCGCAGGCACCGCGTACTCACGCTCGTCACGCGCCTCGAAGCGCACTACGATCTTGTTCTTCTCGATCGAGGCGATGCCACTGGCGCGCGCCAGTGTCTCGACCGCCGGTTGCGACTTCTTGCCCGGAGTCTGCGCCAGCGCCTGGCCTTCCTTCACCTCGTCGCCATCGCTGATGAGGACCTCGCTCCCCTTCGAGAGCGCGTATTCATCCGTGATCACGTCGGCGTTGACGATGCGCAGCTTGCGCGCGCCGCTATCTTCGGTGTGAACCTCAGCCACACCATCGATCTCGCTGACGATGGCCTTTTCCTTTGGCACGCGCGACTCGAAGAGTTCTTCGACGCGCGGCAGACCCTGGGTGATGTCGTCGGTTGCGCCCGCGATACCGCCCGTATGGAAGGTACGCATCGTCAACTGCGTGCCCGGCTCACCGATGGACTGCGCCGCGATGATGCCCACCGCGTCGCCGATATCCACCAGCCGACCCGCCGCCAGATTGCGCCCGTAGCAGAGCCGACAGACGCCATACGGCGCGAGACAGCCAAGCACCGAGCGGCAATAGAACTCTTTGACACCCGCTTCGAGCATCTTGTCGACGATGTCTTCTTCCAGCTCCGTGCCAACGGGATACTGCTCGAAGCCAGGAACCGCCGCCACCAGCGTGCGCCCGGTCAGGCGCTGCCGGAACGGCTCGTTCATCTCCTTGCTGTCCGTCTCGGTGATCCAGATGCCGTCGGTCGTGCCGCAGTCGTCGGTCAGCACGATGACATCCTGCGCCACGTCGATCAGACGGCGCGTCAGATAGCCAGACTCAGCGGTACGCAAGGCGGTATCGGCCAGACCTTTGCGGGCGCCGTGGCTGGAGATGAAATACTCCATCACGTTCAGGCCGTCACGGAAGTTGCCGCGCACGGGAATCTCCATAATGCGCCCAGACGGGTCCGCCATCAGCCCGCGCATGCCCGAAAGCTGGCGGATCTGCTGGAACTTCGCCTTGGTCGCGCCGGAGTTCGCAATCGTATAAATTGGGCCAAAGGGATCGAGCACCTTCTGCACGAGCTTCTGAATCTCGTCGGTGGCGTCGTTCCAGATCTTGACCGCCTGGCGATAGCGCTCCTGGTCGGTAATCAGACCGTCGCGGAAGTCATCTTCGAGTTGCGTGATCTTCGCATCGGCGGCCTGTAGAATCACTTCACGCTCCACGGGAACCGGCACATCGCTGATGGCGATGCTCGCGCCGCCCTGTGTGGCATAGGTGAAGCCGAGCCGCTTGATATCGTCGGCCAGCGTCGCCGTCGCCGCGCGCCCATAGAACTTGAAGCACTCGCCGACGATCTGCCGCAGGTTCTCCTTCTTCATCGAATAGTTCTTGAAGCGAATCCCCTCAGGCAGCGCGTCGTTGAAGATGATGCGCCCGACCGTCGTCTCGACCACCTGGGTCGGCGTCAGCGGCACGTCGACGCCCGGCTCGTTGTAGAGCTTGCCAGCCGTGAGGCGCACCTTGATCTTCGCATGCAGCGCGATGACCTTCGCGTCGTAGGCCAGCAGCGCCTCGGTGGTGTCGGTGAAGACACGCCCCTCGCCCTGCAGCCCGGCCCGGTCCATCGTCAGATAATACGCGCCCAGCACCATCTCCTGCGAGGCGCCAATTGTCGGCTCGCCGGTGGCTGGGGTCAGGATGTTGTGCGCCGAGAGCATCAGCGTGCGAGCCTCATCCTGCGCGCGCTCCGAGAGCGGCACATGGACGGCCATCTGGTCGCCGTCGAAGTCGGCGTTGAACGAGGAACACACCAGCGGATGAAGCTGTATGGCGTTGCCCTCGATCAGCACGGCCTCGAACGCCTGAATGCCCAGGCGGTGCAGCGTCGGCGCGCGGTTGAGCAGCACCGGATGATCCTTGATGACCTCTTCGAGGACATCCCAGACCTCCGGACGCACCCGCTCGACAAAGCGCTTGGCGCTCTTGATGTTGTGGGCGAGCTGATGCTCGACCAGCTTGCGCATCACGAACGGCTTGAACAGTTCCAGCGCCATCTTCTTGGGCAGGCCACACTGGTGCAGCTTCAGATTCGGCCCGACCACAATCACCGACCGGCCCGAATAGTCCACGCGCTTGCCCAGCAGATTCTGGCGGAAGCGCCCCTGCTTGCCCTTGAGCATATCGGAGAGGCTCTTGAGCTTGTGGTTGCCAGAACCGGCCACCGCGCGCCCACGCCGCCCATTATCGATCAGCGCGTCGCAGGCTTCCTGCAGCATGCGCTTCTCATTGCGAATGATGATCTCCGGCGCGCCAAGCTCCAGCAGCCGCTTGAGGCGGTTGTTGCGGTTGATGACACGACGGTAGAGATCGTTCAGGTCGCTGGTGGCGAAACGCCCGCCATCGAGCTGCACCATCGGGCGCAGATCTGGCGGCAAGACCGGCAGGACCGAGAGAATCATCCACTCGGGGCGATTGCCCGACTTGCGGAACGCCTCGACGACGTTCAGGCGCTTGGTCGCCTTCTTGCGCCGCTGCCCGCTGGTGGTCGAAATCTCCGTGCGCATCTTCGTCGCCAGTTCATCCAGGTCAATGGCTTCGAGCAGTTCCTGAACGGCCTCGGCGCCCATGCCAGCCTCGAAGATGTCGGGCAGGTCGTCAATGGCGTCAACATTGGTGTCGCTCAGATCCTCGCCCCTCTGCTCCTGGCTCTCCTGCATCGCCTGGCGCAGTCCAAACTCAATGTCGCGCAGCTCGCGGAAGCGCTGCTCCGGGAGCAGATCGAGCCGCTTGAGCGCCTCTAGGTCGCGACGCGATGTCTCGAACTGGGCCTCGACGTCCTTCACCTGCTGCTGCAGCTTGTCCTGCACGGCAGTGATCTCGCCCTCGGCGTTCATCCGGGCCCGCTCGCTCTCGCGCTCCGTCTCGGCGTTGACCCGCTCGATCTCGGCCTGGGACGACGAGCTAATCAGTTCGCGATGCTCCTGCACCACGTGCTCGAGCTTGCTCTGATGCTCGTCCGCGGCGACCTCGCCCATCTGCGCGACGCGCTCGCCAGTCGGCGTGTAGAAGACATCCTCAGCCAGTACCTGGCCCTTGTTCGCCTTGAGCAGCGTCTTCAGTTGGCCTTCGATGGTGCGTGCCTGCATCAAGTCCTGCGAGCGCTGGTCTTCGAGCTCGCCGCGACGGTCAACCGCGCGCTGCTCCAGTTCGGCGATAGTCGTATCGCGCCGATCCTGCAAGGTCTTGATGTTGTCGACGACGCTATCTTCCTGCATTTTGATGCGCCGCTGGATGGCCTGGTCAATATATGACAGTGCCTGTGCGCGCGCCTCCTCGTTGACCGCGGTGACGACGTAGAGGGCAAAGTAGAGAATCCGCTCGAGATTGCGCGGCGAGAGATCGAGTAACAGGCCGATACGGCTCGGCGTGCCCTTGAAATACCAGATATGGCTGACCGGCGAGGCGAGCTCGATATGCCCCATGCGCTCGCGGCGCACCTTGGAGCGCGCGACCTCGACGCCGCATTTGTCGCAGACAATTCCCTTGAAGCGGACACGCTTATATTTGCCGCACGAACACTCCCAGTCCTTCGTAGGGCCAAAGATACGCTCGCAGAACAGGCCGTCTTTCTCCGGCTTGAGCGTGCGATAATTGATAGTTTCTGGCTTCGTCACCTCGCCATAGCTCCACGAGCGAATCTGCTCCGGGCTGGCAAGGCTGACACGAATCGCGTCAAAATCGTTGACTTCGAGCATTGGTGGAGCGGAGAGCGTTTCATCCAGCATATCAGTCGCTGTATGTCGCCCGCGCCCATCTCCTTTCCGAATGCCTTCAACAGGCTCTGTCAACAGGCTATGTAGGCTAGAAATCCAGACAAATAACTGCGGGATGGGAGGCCGCGTGTACCGTTGAACCGGCAGCACGCGCCTCCCCCACATACCGGCGACTACTGCTCGCTGCTCTCGTAGCCGCTGATGTTGATGCCCAGTTCTGGCATCACGTCAGTGCCCGCGTCCTCGACGAACTGAATCCGCTGCTCATCCTCGTTGAGCACCTCGACGTTGATGCCGAGGCTCTGCAACTCCTTGACGAGCACCTTGAACGATTCCGGCACACCCGGCTCGACGATGGGATCGCCCTTGACGATGGCCTCGTAGGTCTTGACACGTCCCGTCACGTCGTCCGACTTGACGGTCAGGATCTCCTGGAGGATGTTGGCGGCGCCGTAGGCTTCGAGCGCCCACACCTCCATCTCGCCAAAGCGCTGGCCGCCGAACTGCGCCTTACCACCGAGCGGCTGCTGGGTGATGAGGCTGTATGGGCCGGTCGAGCGCGCGTGCACCTTGTCCTCAACCAGGTGGGCCAGCTTGAGCATATAAATGTAGCCGACCGTCACTGGCGCATCGAACGGCTTTCCAGTGCGCCCATCGAAAAGAATCACCTTGCCCTCACGCGGCAGCCCCGCGCGCTCCAGCAAGTCCTCGATCTTCTCTTCCGGCGCGCCGTCAAAGACAGGCGAGGCGACCTTCATGCCGAGCGCTTCCGCGGCCCAGCCCAGGTGCGTCTCCATAATCTGGCCGATGTTCATGCGGTGCGGCACGCCCAGCGGATTCAGAATGATATCCACCGGAGTGCCATCCGGCAGGAACGGCATATCTTCAATTGGCAGCACACGGCTGATAACGCCCTTGTTGCCATGGCGTCCGGCCATCTTGTCGCCCGCGCCGATCTTGCGCTTCTGCGCGATGGCGACGCGCACCAGATGGTTCACGCCCGGCGGCAATTCATCGTTGTTATCGCGCGAGAAAACCTTGACCTCGACCACCTTGCCACGCTCGCCGTGTGGCACCCGCAGCGAGGTGTCTTTCACCTCACGCGCCTTCTCGCCGAAGATCGCGCGCAGCAGCTTCTCTTCCGCCGTCAGCTCGGTCTCGCCCTTCGGCGTGATCTTGCCGACGAGGATGTCGCCAGGGCCAACCTCCGCGCCGATGTGGATGATGCCGCGCTCATCGAGATGGCGCAGCCCCTCCTCGCCGACGTTCGGGATGTCGCGGGTGATCTCCTCCGGGCCAAGCTTCGTATCGCGCGCCTCTACCTCGTGCTTCTCGATGTGGATGCTGGTGAAGAGATCCTCACGCACCACCCGCTCGCTGATGAGAATGGCGTCCTCGAAGTTGCCGCCCTCCCAGGTCATGAAGGCGACCAGAATGTTCTGGCCCAGCGCCAGCTCGCCGTCCTCGGTGGAGGAGCTATCGGCCAGCGGCTGTCCCTTCGCCACGCGGTCGCCCTTGTTGACGATGGGGCGCTGGTTGATGCAGGTGCCCTGGTTCGAGCGGACGAACTTGCGCAGCCGCATGCTCATGCTCGACGCCCTCATCATCCACCAGCGTAATCTGGCGCGCCGTCACGCTGGTGACCTCGCCATCGGCTGGCGCCACCACCACCTGACCGGAGTCCACTGCCACCTGGCGCTCGATGCCCGTGCCGACAATCGGCGACTGCGGCCGGAGCAACGGCACCGCCTGGCGCTGCATGTTCGCGCCCATCAGCGCGCGGTTCACGTCATCGTGCTCCAGGAATGGAATCAGCGCGGCGGGCACGCTCACCGTCTGGCGCGGCGAAATATCCATGTAGTCAATGCGGCTGGCTGGCTCCTGCGACGAAGTTGCCGTTGTAGCGCGCCAGCACGCGATTGCCGAGGAAGTGGCCCTCGTCGCTCGAGCGGCGCGTTGGCCTGCGCGATGACGAACTTCTCTTCCTCGTCGGCGGTCAGGTAGTCCACGTCCATCGTGACCCACGGCTCGACATCCACCTTGCCGGCGTGCTGCTTCAGCCGCCTCGCAGCTACCTTGTCGTCCACCTTTGTGCCGCGGGCGACAAGCACCGCGCCCTTCTTATCGAGCATGTCGCGTGCGAGCGTCTGCCCGATCAAGCTCGGGATGGTCGGCCTCCATCGAGTGCACCACCTTGCGATACGGTGTCTCGATGAAGCCATACGAGTTGATCTGCGCATAGGTCGCCATGTTGCCGATCAGGCCGATGTTCGGCCCTTCAGGCGTCTCAATCGGACAGATGCGGCCATAGTGCGAGTGGTGTACGTCGCGTACGTCGAATCCGGCGCGCTCGCGCGAAAGGCCGCCCGGGCCCAGCGCCGAGAGACGCCGCTTGTGGCCAATCTCCGCCAGCGGATTCGTCTGGTCCATGAACTGCGAGAGCTGGCTGCCGCCGAAGAACTCTTTCATCGCCGCCACGACCGGGCGAATGTTGATGAGCTGGTTGGGCGCGGCCTGTGACGGATCCTGCACAATCGCCATGCGCTCTTTGATGACGCGCTCCATCCGCAGCAGACCAACGCGGAACTGCTGCTGAATCAGCTCGCCCACGCTGCGCACGCGGCGGTTGCCCAGGTGGTCAATGTCGTCTTTCTTGCCGTGTCCCTCATCGAGCTGCAACCATGCGCCGCAGAATCGCCACCACATCATCCTGCGTGAGCGTGCGAATCGTCTGCGGGATCGCCAGGTCGAGCTTGCGGTTCAGTTTGTAGCGGCCCACGCTGCCCAGGTCATAGCGACGCGGCGCATAGAACAGATTGTTGACCAGCTGGCGCGCGTTATCAATCGTCGCCGGATCGCCCGGGCGCAGCTTGCGATAGACCTCCAGCAGCGCCTCTTCGGGCGTCTTGACGGCGTCTTTCTCCAGCGTCGTGCGCACGAAGCGGCTGACGAAGGCGTTACCCTGCTCATCCACCATCTCGAAGGCCTTCAAGATGCCTTCGTCGGTCTTCATGTCGGGCGTACTGCTGGTCTTGCCGGGATCGCGGTCGCCGATGGCCGCCATCGCCCGCAGCAGCGTCGTGATCGGAATCTTGCGCTTGCGGTCGATCTTGACCGAGAGAATATCGCGGTTGCTCGTCTCGAATTCGAGCCAGGCGCCCCGGTTGGGGATGAGCTTGGCGGCGAAGAGCTGGCGGCCGGTCGTCGGGTCGGTGTCGGCGGTGAAATAGACGCCGGGCGAGCGCACGAGCTGGCTCACCACCACGCGCTCGGCGCCGTTGATGATGAACGTGCCCTCTTTGGTCATGAGCGGGAAGTCGCCCATGAACACTTCTTTTTCCTGAATCTCGCCCGTCTCTTTATAGGTCAGGCGAGCCTTGACATAGAGCGGCGCGGCATAGGTCGCGTCGCGCTCGCGGCATTGGTCTTCCGTATATTTTGGCGCGTCAAAAGGATCCTTGTCGTCGTCAAAGAGAAACTCAAGCTTCAGGTTCTTGCCGGTGAAATCCTCGATGGGAGAGATTTCCGCAAAGAGATCTTTCAACCCCTCGCGCTTGAACCACGCGAACGAATCGATCTGAACTTGAATAAGGCTGGGCATTGGGCGGATATCAGGAATCCGCGCGAAGCTCACACGCTCAGGGAGGGAGACGGCTTTGCTCAGTGCCATGCGTGAATAACTCCTCTCGCCAGTCGCCCGTTTCGTACGGGACGATTTTTTGCCCGGCGCTTGTTCCGAATCGGTAGCAGCGTGAACAGCGTTCCTCGAACGTTGCTCTGCCTCCGCCCGGCCAGCGGCCCCGGCCCACACGAAATGCTATTAGGGAAAGCTGGAATAAAAACTGACAGTCGTCAGCAAGGCCAGATCGTCTGTCGCGTCTGCGCGCGAAGTAGTCATCTGGCCGGGATACCCGAATCCGGTGGCGACGCGGTGGGCGACATCCGCGACGGTGAGGATGAAGCGCCGGATCGGGTCAGGTTGTGGAGCGCCTCCAGGGTATGATATGCCATGTGTACCGGTGGTACCAGTTGTGCCAATGGGGCAGGCCATACCAGACGGGGGTCTGATTGGCTCTGCGAAGCAAGAAACGGCGTGCCAAACGCGATTGCCAGCGCCAGAGGCTGACGAGATAATCCATCCGAAGTGTGTCGCTCATCGCGCCTGTTTTCTGTGCTGTAGAGAACGTCGTTTCGGGTTGCCGCCGCACGCCGTATCACCAACACCAACTGAGGACTTTCATGCCGTCATCACGCACCCATTTGCACACACGCAAGACCAGCAGGCCGCAATTTTGGGGAATTGACACGGCATGCTGGTTCGTCTATGCTATGTGATGATGAGTGGCGTTCACGGTCCTCGCTTGGGCAGGTCACAGGGCGGACTGCCGGCGAATGATGCGCTCACCCCATACCGCCGCAATCGCGATGGAACGAAGTGGAGTGGCTGTCCGAGGTCGCCGGAGATCGAACAGCGCGACATCTCAAAATACGCCTGGAAGTGTGCTCTAGAAAACGTCGCAGGTTACTAGTGTATCACGAGCCTCCTGACTATGTCAAGGGGTGTATCTTAGTGTTCTTGTGCGCCGCGGATATCGCCCGCAAGTACTACCCCTTCTCCAACCAAAGGCCTATGCGCACCCCGTAGACAGCGCGCGTTACCCTCGCTACAATAACTCCGTAGGCATATCGCGTAGGTCGTCTGTCTTCCCGCGAAACTCTTGGGCGTATCTAGAAGTTGATATAGATGGCATATATGGCGTTGTCAGCGTTCGGTCTGGCACACAGTTCGCGTAGTGATCTGGCATGCTTTGTGGTCTTGATGACGGCAGAGGTTGAGGTGACACACGATGGCCAACACGGAGGACAATGATCGTATCATCCAGGCGCTGGAGCTGCTCGGCAACCGGTTTGACCCGGAGATCGAGGAGAGCTTCACGTCTATCGCCGAGCGCATTCTCGCCCAGGCGCTCGAAAACGTCGAGTTGGCCGAACGCAAACTGCGCCAGATTCAGGATCTGGTTGGCGACGTCGCGCTGGCTGCAAGCAACTGACTGAGCCACGTCTGTGTCTGATACGGGGCCTAGCGCTCGCTCCCCGCAAGGAGCTGCCCGATAAGACCCTCGGCGCGTCGCACCACCTCGGTCTCATTCGCGTAGGTCAGCCGCCGCATCGCCTCCGTCAGCCCGAACCAGCGCGCCTCATCATACTCGGCATCGTGCAGCGAGACGTCACCGCCGGTCGCCTCCATCAGAAAGTGGCGCACCTCTTTTTCATAGCGCACCCCCCGGCGCCCGAAGCTATACTGGATGCTGCCCAGATCGCCGACAATGCGCGCCTGGATGCCCGTCTCCTCGCCCACCTCGCGGAGCGCCGTCTCTTCGACGGTCTCGCCATCCTTCGGCGTCCCCTTGGGCAGTGTCCAGGTGTCGTCACGCTGATACCCGACTAACACGACTTCGACGCCTGCCAGCGCGGAGCCGCTGGCGCCCGGCTGTCTCCGCGTCGGACTCCATTGGGGAGAGAGTAGGAGGGAGCCGAAAGACGACCCCACCAGCGGAAAATGCGCGTACAACTCTCGGCCTGGGCATCTCGTCGTCCGTATCCAGTTCTTTGGGTTTGGGCCTGCGCTATTCTGCTATGCCTCTTTGCCCGGAGCGGGCGCCGCAGCGCGAGGTCTGCGCACGCCCCACAATCCTCGTGTCCCTCGGGTCTCTGTCGGCTTCACCTGCCATCAACAGGCGAAGAGCCGCCGCGAGTTGGGCGGCGGCCTCTGTCTCAGCGCATTCCTGATGGTGTCCCGGCTCCTGCCTCAGCATCGCGGCGAGCCTGAATTGTCATCCGGCTAGACAGCCACGACGCGGCCCTTCTCGCGATTGACCCGCAGAATCTTGAGCAGGTATTGCTCCGAGTTCAGGTAATAGGGATTGCGCTTGATGAACTTGCCGACGACCGCGATGGGATGGAGCTTTAACAGTTCCACGACGAGGCCGCCTGGGAGTTTGGAATAATCGTAGTGCATCAGCGCGATGATCGGGGCGTTCTGGAAGGTGAAAACGGCGTCGGATGCGGCTTCATACTTGAGGATCTGCTGGGGGATTTGTGCTGGGTTGGCAGCGCCTTCGGTCAGCCAGTTCATATCCATCGAGATGCGGACTGCTTTCCAGCCTTCGCGCATCGCCTGCGCGATAAAGGTCTGGTGAGTCGAGAGCAAATGGTAGGGATCAAAGCGGTTATTGACTAAGAATGGCTCTCGATCCGAGACCAGTTGAAGCTGACCAGTCTGCTGTGCCGCCGCGACATCAACTCCCTGCTTCCCAAGCGCCTGTTCCATATCCTTGACCGAGGCGGGCGTTCCCGCGAAGAGACATTTTTCCGAGGCTGCCAGGCCGATTTCCAGTAAGCGCGCTGTGACACCAGCGATTTCATTCACCTTGTTATAGAGTTGGACAATATGAGAACCAGGTGGAATCCGCTCGGATTTCCCCTCGACACTCAAATCCATGCTTGTACCTCCGCTCTCGAGGGTCAGGGCAAACCGTGCCGCATGACACTACGCAACACAAGCTCAGCACTGAACTGGACGGTGTATGACGGGAGCTCATAGCCTGAAGCGCATGCCTGAGCCACTGAGGAATACACAAGCTCTGCGCGGCAGGTCAAACCGCGGGCACGAAAATCCGCTTCGGCCGCTGTTCGATGCTGGTCTGCCGATTGGCGTCTGGGGAGAGTATATCCAAGGCTACGGGTAGTGTCAAGTGAAGAGCTAGCTTGTTCCCGAAAAATTCAGGCTTTGTTGGCCATAATGTGTTGCACGGAGACGCGGTGAGAGCGACCATCCCCTGGGTGGGGCGGACGCGCGAGCCGTCAGGCGAGAAGCGCGCGATGAGAGCGCGGAGCGTCCACAGGCCAGGGTCGTGGAGAATGCAACTCTATTCGTGCTGTTCGCGGAGCGCCGGGAAGAGGATCACCTCGCGGATGGTCTCCTGATTGGTGAGCAGCATCGTCAGTTTTTCGATGCCGCCGCCCCAGCCGCCCGTTGGTGGCATCCCCACCTCCAGCGCCTCGATATAGTCTTCGTCGAGCATCTGCGCCTCGTCGTCGCCGCCCGCACGCTGGCGCGCCTGATCCTCGAAGCGCACCCGCTGGTCCAGCGGATCGTTCAGCTCCGAAAAGGCATTCCCCATCTCCAGCCCACCGGCGAAAAGCTGGAAGCGCTCGGTCGTATTCGGGTCACCGGGCTTGCGCTTGGCCAGCGGCGAGATGTCGAATGGATAATCGTAGAGGAAGGTTGGCCCGGTAATCTTTGGGTTGCGGCCACGGGTGATGCTGTCCTTCAGGTTGTCGATCAGCTTGCCGCGCCCCAGCTTCGGATCGACGGTGTGGCCCTTCGTGCGCATTGCCTCCGCCAGCGCGTCACGCTCGGGGTATTCATCGTAGTCGATGCCAGCATATTCGGCGATGGCCTCGCGCAGCGTCATCCGCTGGAACGGTGGCGTCATATCCAGATCCATCCCAAGGTAGCTGATCTGGAGCGTGCCACAGACCGCCAGGGTGATATGGGCGTGCATCTCCTCAACCTGGCGCATGACCTCCTCGAAGTCGGCGTAGGCCTGGTAAAACTCCATCGTCGAGAACTCGGGATTGTGCTCGCGGTCCATCCCCTCATTGCGGAAGCTGCGGCCAATCTCATAGACGCGCTCGAAGCCACCGACGATCAGCCGCTTGAGATAGAGTTCCGGGGCGATGCGCAGGTAAAAGTCGCGGTCTAGCGTATTGTGGTGCGTCACGAAGGGGCGCGCCGTCGCGCCGCCATAGAGCGGCTGCAGAATCGGCGTCTCCACCTCCATGAAGCCGCGCGCATCCAGAAACTGGCGCATGGACGACAGAATCTTCGCCCGCGCCTGAAAGATCGGAAACTCGACCTCACGATTGGCAAGCAGGTCCAGATAGCGCTTGCGGTGGCGTGTCTCAGGATCGGAGAGCTTGAGGTCGCCGCCCGCCCCCTTCGCGGGTAGTGGCGTCAGCGACTTGGAGAGTAGCTCGTACCGCTGGACGGCGAGCGTCTTCTCGCCCGTTTTGGTGGTGAAGAGCGTGCCAGTTGCCTGCAAGAAGTCGCCCAGGTCAACCAGCTTGAGGCGCTGGAATGCTTCGTCGCCGATGGTATCGCGCTTGAAGTAAATCTGCATATTTGCGCTGCCATCTTCGATATTAGCGAAGACGGATTTCCCCATCTCGCGCCGCAGCATCAGGCGACCTACTAGGGTAATCTCTTGTCTCGGTAGCTCGTCGAAGTGCGCCAGGGTCTCGGCGGCGGTGTGTGTGCGGTGGCTGCGCGCGGGATAGGGATCGATCCCCTCGGCGCGCAGGGCGGCCAGCTTCTCCAGTCGGGCCTCTCGCTCGTCCGACATAATGTCGTCTCATCCTCCTCATATGTGGGTGCAAACGAGCGCATTGTACCACGCGAAGCATCATTTCGAGAGGACATGCAGACTGCTTGTCGACGTGCGTCCAGGGGTTGCCGCGCCGCAGGGCTTCAGCCTGCGGCTAATCCTGGTCGTTACAAACTCCCAGTTGATGGAACGTAAGCATATACGATTCAGGATTAGCCGCGGCATTCATGCCGCGAACTGGCCATCAACTACCAATGCCCGCTATTTATGTCCTATCCATCCACGGTCCGGCGCAACAGGGCGGTGGCCGAGAGCGTAGCCAGACCCACCAGCGCGATGATCAATCCAACCAGCGTGATGAAGACGCCTCCCTGCCCGGTCCAGGTTCCGGCGGTCAATCCATAGCGCGTGGGGTCCGCGATGATGGCGCCGACGCCCGAAGAAGCCAGCCCGACGAGTGCGACCGCCGCCACCAGCCAGAGCGTCGTCCAGACGCAGAACGTGCGGGTCACGGCGCGCAGCCAGACGCCCAGGAAGATCATCGCCGCGCCAATGCCCAGCAGGATGCCAACCGCATTCTGGGCGATACTCGGGTCGAGGTAGAGCAGCATGCTCGGATCGCTTGCTGAGCTAATAGCAATGCCGCTCGTCGCTTGCGTGAGCCCAGCGTAGAGCGCGCTGGATGCGGGAATGCCCTTGCAGCTACCGAGGAGCAGCGGCGTCTGGCTGCAATTGACCGCGGCCCAGCCCACCGAGAGGAAGCCAAACGCCCAGATGATGAGGCCAAGATTCAGCACACTCGCGCCGGGCAACTGGAGGAGCGAGCGCGGCCTATCTTCGTCGTTGCCCGGCAGATGCCAGAAGGCGTGCCTCCGCCACTCGCGTATCAGCAGCCCAATCACCGCGATCCACATCGCGACCAGCGCTGCCACTGCAATCCAGTATCCCAGACTAAAATCCAACTGGACCGTCGATCCCTCGTTGAGCCGCAGAGACTGCGCGAGCCTGTTGAGCGCTGATGAAGGCAGAAACTTAGCGAATATGACGAGAACCGTGGCGAATATGACCCATAACCCGAAAAGATGAGTAGCAATGGCGCCAAGCAGGGAGTCAGCAGGACGCCAGAGCAACGGCGCGAGCAGTAGACCAAGCATCAAAAACGCCGCAAAGAGAAATAGTGACTGCCCCTGGTCACCTAGCCGGACAATGCCGAGCAAGACCATGCCATTCGGATCTATGTACGCGCGCGCAAGCAAACGGTCACCTTGAAAGACGTTTACAATCGCCCAGGGTAGCCAAGTGGCGTAGGCGAAGACCAGCGCGCCCACCGTCGCCAGCAGTCTGATCAGCCGACCACTTGAAGCGCGCTCCACCTTTGGCGCCTCTGCTGGTTTCGCCGCTATCGGCGCTGTGTCGTCCTGCGCCGAGACCCCTTGCGCGTCACTCATCTGCCCGCTCTCTTTCACCACTCCTGGCTATTTGCCGCACGATGCCCTCGCCGAAAATCCGCCAACCTGCATGGCCGGCCCCACTAGTGTACATGAGTCGCGGCAATCGCGCTAGAGCGATACTTGAGGGAAGTTAATGCGTGGCGAAGGTGCGCCAGAATGAGGAAGACGCGCTCGCGCAGGGGCAATAATGCGTCCATATGCCCACGTGTGCCCCTGACAGGAACAGAAACGCGCTCGAAGGCGGCCTTCGAGCGCGAACTGACAAGCTACGATGCGCATCTGGATCAGCCAACATCGAGGCTGATGCTGACCGAGCCGCGGTCACCTGGTGAGGCTAGACAGGAACCTGCACGGAATGGATCGCTGTCTTGATGAGCTTCAGCACCTCCTCTGGGTGGGAGACCATCGCCACATGGTTCGAGGCGATCTCGACGGTGGTTGCCCTCATGCGCTTGGCAAACTGCCGCTCGGCATCGGGTGGGATGGTCTGGTCGCCCTCGGCCACCAGGAACCAGGTTGGCAGCGTCTTCCAGGCCGGAACGCCCATCACCTCGCCGAGCGCGGAGGCGGATAGCGGCTGCTGAACCGCGAACATAATCCTGGCCTTCACCCGATCAACGTCCGCCGCGAAGTGGCCCACGAAGTCCTCTTCAGGCAGCCACGCGAAGCCCTGTGGGTCGATGTCGAGATGCGCGATGGCGGGAGGCGACGCTCCCTGCGCCAGCAACGCGCCAATCGACTCGCCCTGGTCGAGCCCGAAGCCCGCGATGTAGACGAGACCGACGACGTTCGGCGTGTCGGCGCCAAGCGCGGTGATAATCTGGCCACCGTAAGAATGGCCAACGAGAAGAGTTGGACCATGCTGGCGTGCCAGTACCTGGCGCAGCCGGGCGACGTTATCCGCCAGCGACGTTAAAGGAAACTGTGGGGCGGTCACCGTGTACCCGTCGGCCTGCAAGCGCTCCACCACAGCGCTCCAACTGGAGCCGTCGGCCCACGCACCGTGGACCAGCACAATGTTTGGCAATTTCGCCATTGTTTCCATCCATCCTTTCTTTCAGGACATCCAGGCTGGCTCAGTACGCAACAGCGCTCGCGGCGCAGGGCGATATGACAGTCGGAGGTGGGACCATGCTGGGTTGGGGAGACACATTGGAGTGGTCACGTAGGACTCCTTTCCCCTCCTGGCCTCTGCGCTCCGAGTTGGTATCGCTGTGCGCCTGCCATTGCTCTCTGCCTGGTATGGCACTGTGGCCGAGCGGCACGTCCTGTGTGTGACTCGGCGGTGCGGCCCCCCTAGAGGAGCCAGCCGTAAGCGTAGCACGATGAGGGGCGGTGCGCCCCGTCACATGAGCACATCATGTGGGTTAGATATGCCCTGGCCCGAGGGTGAGGTAGCACGTCGGTCCCAGGTATCTCCTACTTCGGGCCGACGTTGTCCATCTCCGCTCGTGGCGCTCATGGAGTCACGTCCTGCATGTCCAGTGCCAAACACCTGGGGATCGGAGCGCGCGTCAAACGTATGCAGCATCAGCGGCCCGAAGGGCGCGCTCCTCACCGCCAGCCTCTAATGCGCGGCGAAGTTGCTCCAGAAGAGGAAGACGCGCTCGCGCAGAGGCGCATGTTCGAGCGCGCGCAGATAGGGGTCACGGTCCCAGAGCCACTCCGCCGTCTCGCGGGCGAGCGCCAGCAGCGGCGTATCGGCCATCGTCGCCACCTTCAGCTCTGGCAGGCCGCTCTGCCGCGTCCCAAAGAAGTCACCGGGGCCGCGCAGCCGCAGATCCGCGTCGGCCAGCGCGAAGCCATCGGTTGTCTGCTCCAGCACCGCCAGCCGCTCGCGCGCCGCCATCCCAGCCTCCTGGCTCAAGAGATAGCAGTACGACTGGTGCGCACCGCGCCCGACACGCCCCCGGAACTGATGGAGCTGCGAGAGGCCGAAGCGGTCGGCATCCTCGATCAACATCACCGTCGCGTTCGGCACGTCCACGCCGACCTCCACCACTGCGGTCGCCACCAGCACATCCACCTCGCCATCGCGGAAGGCGCGCATCACGCGGTCTTTCTCCGCCGGGCGCATCTGTCCATGGACCAGCCCCAGCCGCAGATCGGGAAACACCTGCGTCCGTAGCCGCTCGTACTCCTGCGTCGCCGCCTTCGCCTCCAGCGTCTCCGACTCCTCGACCAGCGGACAGATGATGTACGCCTGTCGCCCCTCCGCCACCTCCTGCTCCACCAGCCGATAGGCCTCCTGCCGCTGCGTGCCCGAGCGCCAGCGGGTGATGATCGGCTGGCGTCCGGCGGGCATCTCGTCGAGCACCGAGACATCGAGATCGCCATAGAGCGTGAGGGCAAGCGTGCGCGGAATCGGCGTCGCAGTCATCACCAGCATATGCGGGTTGTAGCCCTTCTGCCGCAGAGCGTCGCGCTGCTCCACACCAAAGCGGTGCTGCTCATCCACCACCGCCAGCCCCAGCTTCGCGAACGAGACGCCCTCCTGAATCAGCGCGTGCGTGCCAACGGCCACGGCTGCCTGCCCATTGGCCAGGGCATCGCGGGCGGCGTTGCGCTCTTTGGCGCGCTGGCTACCCGTCAGCAGGACCACATGCAGCCCAAACGGCGCGAGGAGGGCGCTCAGGCCGCGATAATGCTGCTCGGCCAGAATCTCCGTCGGCGCAAGGATCGCGCCCTGGTAGCCATTGGCTGCGGCGGCCAGCAGCGCGGCGGCGGCCACCACCGTCTTGCCGGAGCCAACATCGCCCTGCAGCAGACGGCTCATCGGCTGCGTCGTGCGCATATCGGCCAGAATCTCGCGCATGGCGCGCCGCTGAGCGCCCGTCAGGCTGAAAGGCAGCGTCGTCTCGAAGCAACTTGCCGTCAGCGGCCAGAGTCCCCCGCCCGGATTGTTCGCGGCGACCGGTTCCTCCGCGGGCGCATCGGCGAAGAGGAGCGAGTCGGGCACGGGCATCGCCGGGGCAGATGGCCCTTCCTTCCAGTTGGCCCGGCGCGTGAGCATCCCTAGCTGGATGAGGAAAAGCTCGTCGAAGGCCAGCCGCCGCCGCGCCCCCGCGAGCAACTCGCCGTTCTGCGGATAGTGCATCTCGGCCACCGCGTCGGGCAGCGCCACCAGCTTCGCCCGCGAACGCACCTCCGGCGGTAGATGCTCCGGCACGAACGGCGCGCAGCGGTCCACTACCCACTTGGTGAAGCGGCGCATCACCTTCGGGCTAAGCCCCTCGGTCAGCGCGTAGACCGGCACCAGCCGCCCGGTGTTGATCAGATCACCTTGCTCCGGCAGCTCGTGGCTCTTGACCGCGAACTCGACCCGGTTGCCGAACCGCTGCTTCGTGCCCGTCATGACGATATGCGCGCCACGCGGGAGCTGCTTGAGCAGGTAGGGCTGGTTGAACCAGGTGGCATAGACCGCGCCCGTCTCGTCCGAGACGCGGGCGACTGTGCGGGTGCGGCCATTCTTCGTGCGCTTGTTCTCGACCTCCCAGATCAGCCCAAGCGTGGTAGAGACCTGATCGAACGGCAACTGGCCAATCTTCTGCAGCGTGCTGTAATCGTGGTGTTCACGCGGAAAATCGAAGAGCAGGTCGCGTACCGTCTGGATGCCCAGCCGCGCCAGTCGCGTCTCCTGCGTCGCGCCGACCCCCGGCACGGCCGTCACCGCCGCCTGGAGCAGATACTCGTCCTCCGGGCGCGGCTCGCGCGGTGGCATTGCCGGTCGCGGGCGCTCAGCGGGCATAACGGGCGGCTTGGGCAGTGGCTTCGCCAGTGGCCAGTCTTCCTCTGGCGCGGAGTCCGCCGGGCGTCTGTTGGCGTGACTATTGGCTGGCTGGCCGAATCGAGGCGCCTCGCGGCTGGGCCGCAGACTGGTTGCGGGCGCGGAGGCCGGGCGAGATGGTCTGGCGGCATTGGGAGTAGCTGACGTATCGAAGGCGTCGAGCAGCGCCAGCGCCGCGCGAATCTTGGCGGCGCGCTGCATCGGGTCGAGCGTCCGATAGCCCGTCAGCAGGTGCAGAATCGCGACTTCCGGGAATCGCCCCGTTGCGCCAGCAGGTGGCGCGGCGATCTCTCCACGGTCGCGGGCGTCGCGCATCTGCGTGGCCCAACGCTCGATAAACGCCTCGATGCCGCCAGGCCTGACAACATTGTCCTCATGGCCGCTCCGCTGCTCGTGGGTCAGTATGTGCCGCGCCCGTTCGATCAGTTGGCGCGCGCTATCGGGCTGTTTTCCCGTCCTCGCCGGAGTCTCCTGCACGCTACCGCCTCGCTCTGTACGCCGCGGAATGTCCAGCGCCGCCTCATCAGTATATGCCTGCCAGCGCGGGCGCGGCAAACCAATAGCCCGACCGATGCCTGCCTGCTCCCGTTGCGCGTGGTATAGTTAGGTGGGAAAGCTGAGATGAACCTGAGAGGATGTTCGCTTCAGGGACGTACTCTCTCATGTGATTCTCACGAAGGAATGCTATTGCTATCGAGTAGTAGCGAAGCGGTGAGGAGGCCAGGCGATGCCCCGCGCGATAGATTTCCACGTGCATTTGCCCATTGCGGAGTTTATGGATGGCGCCATCGGGAAATATCGCGCTGCCGTCGAGCAGTACTTCCGTAAGGAGGTTACGCTCCGCGACATCGAAGAGATTGCTGACTACTACGCCGCGCAAGACATCGTGGGGGTGCTGTTGGCCTGGGACGCCGAGACGGCGACTGGCCAGAAGCCGCTTCGCAATGACACTGTGGCCGAGATCGTCCGCCGCTACCCGCAGCAATTCGTCGGCTTCGCCAGCGTCGATCCACTCAAAGGCGACCGTGCCATCGAGGAGATCGAGCGGGCGGTGAAAGACCTGGGCCTTTCCGGGGCCAAGTTCCATCCCGGCATCCAGAATTTCTATCCCGACGATCCACAGTTCCGCCCGCTCTTCGAGCGCATTGCCGCGCTCGGGATTCCGGCGCTCTTCCATACCGGCACGTCTGGCCTGGGCGCCAACATGCCCGGCGGCGGAGCCGTGAAGCTGGAGACGATGCGGCCAATCCACCTGGATAGCCTGGCCGCGGATGTGCCGGACCTGACAATCATTGGCGCGCATCCCTCCTGGCCGTGGGAGCAGGAGATGATCGCCATCCTGCAGCATAAACCGAACGTCTACAATGATCTTTCCGGCTGGTCGCCCAAATACATCCCACCCGCGCTCCTGAAAGAGGCCGCCGGACGTCTAAACGGGAAGTTCCTGTTCGGCTCGGACTACCCGTTCATCCCGCCTGATCGTTGGCTTGCGGACTTCTTCAACCTGGATGGCTGGAGCGATGATGCTCGGCACAATGTTCTCTGGCGCACAGGAGCGCGTTTGCTGGCGCACACCGCCGTGGCTGGCATGACGTTTTCTGGCGCGGAACATGCGAATTGAAATAGCTTGAAACAGCGCCCGCCGTTTGCGGTGGGTGTGTTGGCGAGAGGCCATTGTGCCCGGTATACTAACGGATATATGCGAAGCCAGGAGATGAAAAGAACGGTGGGCGAGCGCTGGCTGACTCAGATAACGTCACTCGGTCCCGCCGTACGAACTGCTGTCGCGTCTGCCCCGCTAACAAGGACGCGGTTGCGGCAAATCTGGGCAACGATGCCGCAGACACTTGCGCGACTATTTCAGAGCGACCGGGTCTTTGCCGGTCTGCTCGCGCTGTGCTATGTCTTTTACCTGACGCCCGCTGGCACCAACACGCTCAGCCGGTATGACATGGTCTACGCGCTGGCGCATGGTACCGCGATCATCGACATCCACGCGGGCAACACGATCGATGTGAGCTACTATCAGGGCCACTGGTATTCGCCGCGCTCGCTCGGCCTCTCGCTGCTGGCGACGCCGCTGCTCTGGCTGCTCAGTCACATCACCGCGATCGACAACACGACCCAGTTTACCCTGACCCAGCAGATTGCCTACCTGAACGCCCTCACCGTGCTGCCGGTCGCCATTATGGCCGCCGTAGCGCTGCGCCGTTTCGTCGCGCACCTGCGTCCCTCGCTGGCGTCCACTCCGTTGCCGATGGTGGTGGCGGGAGCGTTTGCGTTGGGCACGTTGGCATTCCCCTTCTCGACTACTTTCTTCAGCCATGCCTTCGGCGGCGGCCTCGCCTTCATCGGCTTCTATCTGCTCTACCGCGCCCGCGAGAAAGAGAACGCTGGCGCATGGGTGATTCTCTCCGGCATGCTGCTGGGTCTGGCCGTCATCAGCGAGTACCCTATCGGGGTAATCGTCGTGCTGCTCTTCGCCTATATCTGGCTGGTCTTCCCCAGGCAGCGCCTGCTGATGACCGGCGCATTCATCGTCGGGTTGATACCGAGCGTGCTGCTGTTGGGGTGGTATAACTGGTTTGCCTTTGGCAGTCCGCTCCATCTCAGCTACGCCTATGTCAGCGATCCGGCGTTCTCCGGGCAGCATGACGGGTTCTTTGGCATCACTACACCGCACCTGGATAGTCTATGGTCAACGCTGGTCTTCCCGCGCGGGCTGCTGATAGAGTCGCCGTTCCTGTTGCTCGTGCCGCTGGGCCTGCTGCGCTGGCTGCGCCGCGGCTATCGCGCGACCGCCAAAGTGCCCGTAGGCGCGGCATTGTCGCCACTCATGCGTGGACTGAGACGGCTCTGGGCAACGCTTCAGACGCCTGGCACGCCCGAGGCGCTGGTCTCGCTGGGGGTGGTGGTGCTCTATCCACTGGCGATCTCATCGTACTTCCTGCCGATGGCGGGCGAGAATCTGCCCGGTCCGCGCCTGCTGGTGCCGATGCTGCCGTTTGCCTGCATGGCGCTCGCCTGGGTGGTGGATCATCCGCGCCGCTGGTTGCGCGTGGCGTTTGCCGTCTCGCTCGTCTATGGGGTGGCGATCTCATTCCTCTTCGTCGCGCTTGGCGTGCGCATCTATCACACCTATCTGCCCTTCCCGCTGACCGACCTCTACTGGCCGCTCATCAGCAGCGGCGGGATCGTCCCCGCCAGGAACGGCGAAACGCCGCAGAGCCTGCTCACGCTGATTCAGGGCTTCCCTTCCGGCATCGCGTTCTGGTTCCTGCCGCTGGTCCTCAGCGTCTGGACGGCTCTCGCCGTGCGCGCGCTCGTTTCGCGCAGGCAGCACCGCCGCCCCCGGCCCACCGCCACCGCGCCCACCTCTGAGGCTGAGGCCCAGACCCTGGAGACTGTTCCCTCACTGGATATGGTCGCCGCCTCGCGGTAACAGATTCACACACCGCGATGCGCTACGAGCTTCGTGGTCTGCTGGGCTATCAGTCACCCTCAACTTTCTTGGTGGTCAGACCTGCGGCTCCGGCGCTCTTGATATATTCCCACACCTTTGCTGCTTCCTCATCGCCGCGCACATAGCCGTGGATGCTATTGTCCTCGTAGAGATGTACATACGCTGTTGGGTAGCTGCCATCGTTGCCGTAGTACTCGATCTCCTTTCGTATCTCCATCTGGTAGAAGTTCACGCCGCCCGCATGTTCCGACTCGGCGTCCTTCGCCAGTTGCTCCGCAATCTTCTGGCCGCCTGTTCCCTGGATATGCGCATCCTTGATCGAGAAGTCTTTATTCATGCGAATGACGACACTCGCCTCTTTTGTGCCCCAGCCTTCCTTGACCGTGTTCCCGCGAATCCATTCTTCGGTCAGCAGGCGAAAGATGTTTTCGGGCGTTGAGAATTGCGCTCGCCCCTGCACCTCGGCATACGCGTCGCTCAATACCATCCGCATCGTGGTGTACTTGTCGGCGGCATCGTTCAACGCTTCCGTGGCCGCGCCCTTCTTCGTGTCGGTGGCCCGGAACATCGCGTCACGAATCTTGCCCACGCGCGCGACAATCATCGGCGTTCCCGCCTCCACTGCCTGTCGCATCTTCCCGATGGAGGTATTATGCTGAACGTAGAAATCGCGCAGAGTCGCCGATTCTTTGGCCTCCTCCGCTCGCTTCACCTCTTCATTCAGCGCCTTGAGCGCATCCAGCCCAAATTCCACTGGCTTTGTGGCTTTCTCGGACACCTCGCCCAAAGCCCACTTGGCGACTGAGCCAATCTTGCCCACCGCCTTTTCGAGGAAGAACTTTCCCATCGCCTTCTGGAAATCAGGACTCGATTCTTTATCAGACTTGCTCTCCAGGACGACGAGGAAATTAGCGAGCGCGGTCTGCCACCCGGTGAGAATCGCCTGCTGGAAGCCCATTACCTGACTCGCGAGATCTTCGTCTTCGAGGTCGGCGGCGCCTCCCTCCGTGCTCTCCATGTAGCCCTGCACGCCCTCCGAAAGGCCCTTTGCAACCACTGGCGGCGCCTTGGTCGCTCCTTCCGGCTCGCGCTGCACCGTCGCGGCAGCCGTCGCATCACCCGCCTGCTGGACGACGTGACTCAGCTCGTGCGCGATGAGTCGCTGGCCCTCCGTCGTCCCTGGCGCATACTCCTGCGCGCCAAAGACGATATCGCTGCCAACGGTATATGCCCGCGCCTGGTGGCCTGCCGCCGCCTGTGCCGCCTGCTCGTCGGAATGGACACGGACGTGGCCGAAGTCGTGGCCGAAGCGCGGCTCCATGTGGGCGCGGGTCGCCGCGTCGAGTGGCTGCCCGTCGCTGCCGGGAATCGCCTCCTGCGCGCCCGATTGGTTCGCCATCGCCTGCGCAGAGGTCGTATCTCGCGATGCCGCAGTTTCGCTCTCACTGGTTGGCATGCGCATCACCGCCTCGGCCACCTGGTCCGCCTCCTGCTCGTGCGTATCGCCCGGCTGGCTGACGCGCGGCTTCGTCTGTGGCTCCATCGCTGGCGCGGGCTGGACGGCAATCTGGCCGAAGGTGTAGCCCGGATCGTTGAGCGCGGCAGGGGCTTCCTGGTCGCGCGTTGGGGACATCGGCGCGAGGCGGCTCCGCTCGTCGTCTAATTCAGCCGATGGTGTTCGGTGTGTGCGTATCCTTGTTCGCGCGTAATTGCCCATCCTGACGCCCTCGATTCACTCGCGCTGCTCGCGCATCAGAGGTTCCGTCGCATGTGCTTCTGTGCCCATGTGCGCCCATGTATATGTGTGTACGCGACATGTATACGCAAATAGTACACGCTATTCGGCGTCTTTGTAAGACCTGGACAGGCACGATGATGGAAAGGCGCCGGTTGTGTGGCGCGAAAGACATTTCGGCGCGCCGCTTACTGCGCTCGCTGGATCATCGTGCCCGCGCCTTCGTGCGTGAAAAGCTCGCGGATCAGCACATGTGGCTCGCGGCCATCGACGATATGGACGCGCTCGGTCGTCTCCAGCGCCCGCAGCGCCGCCTCCGCCTTGGGAATCATCCCGCCCGATATCACGCCCTGGGCAATCAGCGCCCGCACCTCACCGTCGGTCAGCTCCGAGAGCAGTTTACCCTGCGCGTCCAGCATGCCGGGAACATCGCTCAAGTAGAGCAGTTTGGTGGCGCTCAGGCCGCGGGCCAGATCGGCGGCGGCGTCATCGGCGTTGACATTGAGCACGGTATCGCCGTCGCCCAGCGCGATAGGCGCGATGACCGGGATGAAGCCCGAAGCGCTCAGCGCCGTAATCACCCCGGCGTCCACTGTGGTGATCGCGCCAACATAGCCCAGGTCAGCCGCGATCTGGCGCGCGTGGAGTAGCCCGCCGTCGATGCCTGAGAGGCCGATGGCCCTGCCGCCCAGGCTCACCAGCAGCCGCACCAGGTCGCCGTTCACCTTGCCTGCCAGCACCATCCGCACGACATCGAGCGTCGCGGCGTCGGTCACGCGCAGGCCGCGTTCGAACCGCCGTGGCAGACCCACTCGCTCCAGCCAGTCGTTGATCTCTGGCCCGCCGCCATGCACCAGCACCGGATGCGCGCCCAAACCGCGCAGCCAGACGATATCTTCGAGCGCGTCGCGTTGATTGTCGAGCGTGCTGCCGCCCAGCTTGATGACCAGTGTGCGCCCGCGCAGTGTCTCGATATACGGTTGCGCTTCGCGCAGCACCTGCGCGATGACCGCTTGCCGCGCCACTTGGCTGGCAGCCGCCAGTTCGCCCACGCTTGCTATCGCTGTTGCATCCGCCATCAGGGGTACACTCCTTCGCGCGGCAATCCTACCGTCTCGTCGAGTCCATACATCAGGTTGGCGCACTGGATCGCCTGTCCCGCCGCGCCCTTCACCAGATTATCGATTGCGCTCACCAGAATCAGTCGCTCGCTCTCGGCGTCCCATGCGGGCGTGATATAGCAGAGGTTCCCGCCCAGCGTCCATTTCGTGTGTGGCGGCTGCTCCCTCACCCGACGAACGGAGAGCCGCAGTATGCCTCTCCAGCGCGGTGCGCACGTCATCGAGCGTCACGCCGGGGCGCGGGGTAGCGTAGCTGGTCGCCAGGATGCCGCGCGTCATCGGCACGAGGTGCGGCGTGAATGTCAGCCGGACGGACGTATCGGCGGCGCGTTCGAGTTGCTGGCGAATCTCTGGCATGTGGCGATGGCCGCCCAGCCCATAGGCGCTCACGTCCTCGTTCACCTCGCTGAAATGGCTGCTCAGGCGCAACGTCCGGCCCGCGCCACTCACGCCCGACTTGGCATCCACAATCACATCCGGCTCGATCTTGTTGCCGGCGAGCAGCGGTAAGAGTGGCAAGAGCGCCGCCGTCGGGATAGCAGCCAGGGACGGCGACCAGTTGGGCGTCGGGCAGTTCGTCGCGCGCCCACTCCGCCAGCCCATAGACCGCCGACTCCAACAGCGCGGGCGCCGGATGCTCGTAGCCGTACCAGCGCGGATAGAGCGCCTTGTCGCGCAAGCCGGAAGGCCGCCGAGAGGTCCACCACGCGCCGACCCGCGCGCAGCATACTCGGGCACAGAGCTCGACGGCGGCGTCATCGGGCAGGGCGACGAAAACGAGCTCCGCCTGCGTCACGTCTTCGCCGAAGGTGCGCTCCATGTGCCCCAAATGTGGAAAGACCTCGTCGATGCGCTTGACCTGCTTCCGAACGCGCGGTGATCTCGACCACCTCGAAGACTGGATGGCGACGCAGCAGTCGCAGGATTTCGACGCCGCCATATCCAGTGCCGTTGACCACCGCCACAGGAACCTTAGAAGAAGATAATGCCATCATCTCGCCTGCTTACTCTTGAATTGCCATGAATACCGGGGAAGGGCGCAAAAAAAGTCCCCACCCACGCACGCCTCGCGCGGGATTCAGGGACACGATCAGTGTGTTGCGCTCCGGCCGCTTCATTGCCGCCATCGCCCTTGTCGCTTACAGTATAGCGGGATCGCGCAAGCGCCGCACCCTCGCCAGTACCAGACCGCGCCCATATCACCTATCGGGCAGACATGCCCGACCAAAGATTAGCCGCAGCATTCATGCTGCGAACCTGCTCTACCACTCACCTCGCCCACTAGCCGCCACCGTTCGCCTGCGCATCGCCATTTCTGGCAGAAATCCCCAGACAGGCGGCATAGCCGATATGGCATACTGATAACCGTGTCCGGGATGGGCGGAGGGAGAAAAGGACTGGATTTGTGTCTTCTGGGTCATTAGCTACATCGACAGCAACGTCGCGCGACGCGAAGGCTGCGCTCGCGGACGCTTCATATCAGCGCGCGCTGGATGGCGGATTGCTCCTGCGCTGGTCAACCGAAAAGGACGTTGAAGGCGTGGCGCGGCTCTGCGCCGAGGCCTTCCGCGACGAAGAGGCTGATCCGCCGAACACCTATTTCGGCCACTGGATAGAAGACCTGATGAGCGGCAGGCATCCGCTCGCCGGGCCGGGTGATTTCGCGCTGGTGGAGGATACCGCGACGGGCGAGATCGTGGCGGGCGCCGTGCTGATGCGCCAGACGTGGGAGTACGACGGAATTGCGTTTCCGGTCGGGCGTCCCGAGGCGGTGGCGACCAGGCTGGGCTATCGCAATCGCGGGCTGATTCGCGCTATCTTCGAGCCTACTGCATGCCCGCTGCGATGCGCGCGGCGATCTGGCCGTGGGCATCACCGGCATTTACTACTACTATCGCCAGTTCGGCTACGAATACGCGCTCGACCTTGGCGGCAGCCATCGGATCGCCAATTAATGCCATTCCCGCGCTGGCGGCGGATGCAACCGAGCCGTATACTCTGCGTGCCGCCACACTGGATGACCTGCCGCGTGTCATGGCGCTCTATGACCGCGACCGCTCGCATGCCCTCGTCTCCGCCGTGATCGACGAACCCACCTGGCGCTGGATCATCGCGGGCATGCACCCGGAAACCGACGAGAACTGGCTGACACAGCTCATCCTCAATGGCGACCAGCGCGTCGTCGGCTATGTACTTACCGCACGCGCGCGCTACGACAACATGTTTACCGTACGTGGTCTGGTCGTAGATGAGGGCGTGGCGATGACCGCCGTGCTACCGTCGCTGCTCCGTGCGCTCGCCGCGCAGGCGCCTAGCTTGCCCACGCCGCATCCACGAACGCAAGCCGCCACCATACTATCGTTGGCGCTTGGCCGCGCGCATCCCGCGTATGACGCGCTGCCGTATGACTGGCCCATCGTGAAGCTGCCGCCCTATGCCTGGTATGTGCGTATTGCCGATTTGCCCGCGTTTGTCAGGCATATTGCGCCCGCGCTGGAGCGGCGGCTCAGCGGAAGCATTGCCGAGGGCTACACCGGTGAGATCAAGCTGGGCTTCTATCGCGGTGGCCTGCGGCTAGTCTTCGAGGCGGGCCGACTTACTACTGCTGAAGCGTGGATGCCAAGCGCATGGGATGCCGGACATGCGGGATTCCCGCCGCTGGTCTTCCTACGGCTGCTGTTCGGCTACCAGAGTGTCGCAGAGTTGCGGGCAGCGAATCCTGACGTCTGGGTGAACCATGCGATGCGACCGCTGCTGGAGGCGCTTTTCCCGGCGCGGCTCTCGTGGGCGCTGCCGCTGGACTAGTAACGTTGGGAGAGCAAGCCGAGATGCCCGAACTGGCACGCGACGATATCGAGGCGCTGGCGCGCTAGGTCTTCGGGCCTAAGTGCCGCGTGCTGGCGTGGCATCCGGTCACGCAGGAGGACGGCATGTGGTTGTCTTCGCCACACTGGTCTTTCCGGCGCGAGTGGTCGTGCTTGAAGCTGGCCGACGCCAGCATCCGGGCGACCAGTTTTGCGCGCGAGGCCGCCATTCAGCAGCGAGTCGCCCGCGAGACCGCTATCCCGATCTGCGCGGTGCTGGCGGTGGACGATTCGTGCCAGCGCTTCCCCTGGCGCTACCTGATGATGGCGCACGCGCCGGGGATGGCCTGGCGCGACGGCCTGAAGCGCATGTCGCCGCACGCACGCCACGACATCTTCCGCCAGTTGGGCGAGGCCACCGCCGCGCTGCACAGCCTGCGCTATCCGCAATTCGGCGAGGTGGAAGAGACCTCACCCCCAGCTGACCTCACCCCCCGGCCCCCTCTCCCACAGGAGAGGGGGAGTATCGAAGCGCTCGAAGCACGAGCGCGGCGACGTATCGCCAATCCCGCGCATGCCGACCTCTTCGCAGCGGTGCTCCAGGCGCACGCCAGCGACTTCGCAAACCTCGCCGAGCCACGGCTGACGCACGAAGACCTGAACCCCAACAACCTGCTGCTCGTGCCGGGCGACGAGCCGGACGACGACTGGCGACTCGCGGCGGTGCTCGACTTCGGCAGCGCCTGGGCGGGCTGCCCCGAATCCGACATCGCGCGGCTGGAGCTTTGGCGCGACATGATGGACGACGGCTTCACCAAAGGCTACACCGCATCGGCGCCCATCACCGCCGACTACCCCAAACGCCGCCCGATCTATCAGTTGCTCTGGTGCCTCGAATACGCCCGCCCCACCGCACAGCATCACACCGACACAGCCCGCGTCTGCGCCACGCTGAACATCCTGCCTGTAACGTTTGGCGATACCGATGAGCGACACTGATTTCAGATCGCGGAAATTCGCCGTAGCGTTTACGCTACGGTCTGCCTCGCCCGCCTAGCTTATTACGCCCGTCGTAGCGCCTCCGGCGTCAGTTGCGCGCACGAGGTATAGCCGCTGAGTGCCAGCGTCAGATCGAGGTCGGCCAGCGTATTGAGCATAACATCGCGCACGCCCGCCTCGCCGCCGAGCGTCAGCCCCCACATATAGGGGCGCCCCAGCAGCACCGCCAGCGCCCCCAGCGCCACCGCCCGGAAGATATCGGCCCCGCGCCGGATGCCGCTATCGAAGAGCACCGGCGCGTGCCCCTGTACCGCCGCGACCACGCCTGGCAGCGCGTCCAGCGCCGGAATCGCGCCATCCACCTGGCGTCCGCCGTGATTCGAGACGATAATGCCCGCCGCGCCCGCGTCCAGCGCCCGGTTCGCATCATCGGGATGCAGAATGCCCTTGAGCAGCAGCGGCAGGCTGGTATGCTCGCGCAGGAACTTCACGTCGTCCCACGTCAGCGTCGGGTTCAGAAAATACCTGAACGAAGCGCATCACCGCCGCCTGCGGATTCTCTTCTGGCGGCTGCGGCAGCGAGGCGCGGAAGACCGGGTCGCTCAGATAATTGGCGATGCCCTCACCCAGCAGGAAGGGCAGATAGGCCAGCGAGATGTCGCGCTCGCGCCAGCTCAGAATCGAGGTATCGAGCGTCACGACGATGGCGCTATAGCCCGCCTTTTCCGCGCGGCTGAGGAAGCTCGCCGTCAACTCGGGATCGCGCCCCCAGTAGAGCTGGTACCAGCGCGACGCCTTGCCCGCCGCGTCCGCCGCCTGGGCCACCTCTTCCATCGTCTTCGAGGATGCCGTGCTGAGGATGAACGGCATGCCAAGCGAGGCCGCCGCCCGCGCCACCGCCACCTCGGCCTCGGGATGGACGATAGACTGCACCCCAATCGGCGCAAGCATCACCGGCGCGGGCATGGACGCCCCCAACACCTGCACGCGCAGATCGCGCTGGCTGACGTCGCGCAGCATACGCGGCACAATCTGCCACCGCTCGAACGCCGCGCGATTGGCCCGCATCGTCTCCTCGCCGCCCGCGCCGCCCGCCACATAGCCATATGCCTCAGCGCTCAGTCGCTGGCGCGCCTGCTCCTCCAGCTGCTCATAGGTCATCGGCGTTGTTGGGCGTTGTCCCTGCATGCCCGCCAAATAAATCTGCATCTGGCGCTCGGTTCCATACATGCGCGGCGCGACATCGCTCATTAGTTCTCGCCTCCCTCGTCTGGAATCTCCCGCTGCATCGTGTTCGCATCGGTGTTGGCGGCGTCGTCAGTCATTGGGATGACGCGGTGGTGGCCATTGGCCATATCCCTGGATGGCATGTAGGTGAGGTCGTCGGGCTGTTCGCTCTCCGCCCGCCGCACGACAAACGAGACGAAGACAGCGAACCCGGCGGCGAGCGCGGTGACCACCAGCACGATGATACTGATCAAATCGGGATGGGTGATGAGATAGACCGCCAGCAGCAGCCAGAGCACCAGGAGGATCACCGTCACGGCGAGCGACGCCGGACGGTCGCGGCGATAGAACACCTGATGCCTCCTATCCTCTTCTTCGGGCAACATAATCCCGCCGACCCTCTTTTGCTAGTGCTAGAGAGAGCATATCATGCCCGCAATGGCAGGGCGCTGGCACGATGTTGGCGTGCCGTTGGCATGTCGGCATGACACCGCAAATGTCCATGCGATATAATGACTTGCTGGAATGCCCATCGCGCATTCCGTGCCAGACACACGAGAGTACGCCTGAAGGGAGCGAGGAAGCGATGAATGCATACGAGCAGCTAGAGGCCATTCGCGAGCAACTCGAACAGAATGGCGCAAACGAAGACTCGATTGACCTGGTCGATAAATTCATCAAACGCGCCGAATCCGAGCGGAACAGTTCGACCTCATTCTCCCAGATGATGATGCTGCGTCACCTTCTGCGCCAGCGCGAAGCAATTGATAATTACGCCATCTATAACGACCTGCAAGAAATCATCGACGGCCTGGAGGGCCACAAAGCCAGCGACGACGACGTGCGCCCAGCCTACGAAGATAACGAGCATCATCCCCGGTCGCGCCAGTATTACAAAGCGCTCAAAGAAAAAGAGAAAGAGCGCCAGAACAAAGATTAGCGCACGAAGCCACCGGAGTACGATACGCCCGGTGGCTTTTTCGTTGTCCGTTGCCCTGGCGTTGCGCCTCACTTTATGAGGTGGCGAGCCGGGCAACGACAGGCGCGAGGTTTTCCAGCTGCGACTCAAAGAGATGGAAATACGAGAAGCCGACGCGCTCGTGTTGGTCGCTCAGGTACGTGACTGCCTGTTCGGTAGTCATTTCCCGCTGGTGGCAGGATGACCAGCGTGGCTGCGCAGCCGGGCTGGGGCTATCTGTTATCACGATATCAAAGATCGTCTGACAGAGTTCTAACTGGTCGAATCGTTCCCCGCCAGCCTCGCGAATCCATGCCACTTTATCCTCTCGCGACACATCGACTCTGGTTTCTGCCTGGTCGCGCTGGCCAGACTTCCGGGCCAATGCTGTTCGCCTCGCGCGCGGCGATGGTCAGCATGCGCCTTCCCGAGCTGCCGATGAAGATGGGCGGGTGTGGCTGCTGAACCGGTCTGGGTTGGCCGCGCAGGCCAGTTACCGTATAATGCGCGCCGCTGAAGTTGATGACTTCCCCGGTAAAGTACAGCTTGATGATCTGAAGCGCCTCCGCCATCCGACTGACCCGCACGCCGGGGCTATCGAACGGCAGCCCCATCTGGTCGTAGTCGGGCTGGCCAACGCCTGCGCCCAGCCCCAACTCAAAGCGCCCATGTCGAGAGCACATCCAGCGTCGCAGCCTCTTTCGCCAGGATGGCGGGATGGCGATAATCATTGGCGAAGACGTGGCTGCCGATACGCAGCGTAGTGGTCGCGGCGGCAGCAGTAGCCAGCGCTGTCCACGGCGCCAACGACATGATCAGGCGGTCAGGCATCAGCAGGCTGGAATAGCCTAGCGCCTCGACCCTGCGCGCCAGGGCGACCCACTCATCGTGCGAAGGCTGCGCCGCTGCTGACAACACCAAAACGAATCGGCTTGGGCATATCAGTTCTCCTTGTTCACACATTGTAAGCGATAGGGCCATCGCGTCATAACACGTCTGCTCCATTGGTCTCCTCGCCTCTCAACGGAGTGTTATCGAGAGACCTGCCCAGCATGGAAGATTGGGACATTCTCATAGCCATTTCCCCGCTGTAAACTGGACTGGGCGCCGGCGATGCGCTATGCTACTCGTGACCAGGATGAAGCGTATATCTCATGAGCGTATAACGCCAACAATGCGAGCGAGATGAGAGACAGATTGTTGGCCCGCTCAGATTCAGTCACGCGAAACGAGACAGCGAGCATGCCTTTGAGGCTGAAGCCGCTGAGGAGCTATGAACCTATGGCAACGCAGGGAAAACCACGCTGGTATAAGCCAGACGCCGGGTTAGCGGTACGCATGGTGCTGACCATGTTTCTGCTGGGATTGGTCTATGTTCGTCTTCGCTGGTGTGCTGGCGATTTGGGTTGGCATACCCTGGCCATTTCTCGTCGTCGGCGCGCTGATTATCGCGGGCTTCCAGTTGTTCTTCTCCGATAAGATCGCGCTCGCCTCGATGAAGGCGCAATACGTCGATGAACAACAGGCGCCCCAGCTTCACGACATGATCGGTCGACTCTCGGCGCAGGCTAATCTGCCCAAGCCGAAGATCGCCATCGTCGATACCGCGATTCCGAACGCATTCGCCACCGGACGCGACGCCAATCACGCCGTCATCGCCATCACGACGGGTCTGCTTAATGGCAGCGGACTATCACAGCCGGAGATCGAGGCGGTGATCGCGCATGAGCTGACGCATATCATCAACCACGACATGCTGGTGATGACGATCGCGACCTTCTTCTCGATGATCGCCGCACTGATTACGCGTAGCTTCATGTGGTCAGCGATGTTTGGCGGCTTCGGTGGGCGGCGCGGCGGCAATAGCAATGACAACAGCGGCATGATCGTGCTGGTCGCGATTCTGGCGTCCGTCGTCACCTATGTCATCAGCTTCATTCTGATTCGCGCACTCTCGCGCTATCGCGAACTGGCGGCTGACCGTGGCTCGGCGCTGATTACCGGCGCGCCAGAGCATCTGGCGTCGGCGCTGATGCGCATCAGCGGGGCGATTGAGCCGGGTCGCATCCCCAAGGAAGACTTCCGCCAGGCGACGACGGTCAACGCGCTGTTCATCGTGCCTGCGCTGCAGCGGTGATTCGCTGGGGACGCTCTTCTCGACGCACCCCTCGCTTGAGAAGCGGCTGGCGCAGTTGCAGGAGATGCAGCAGCAGATGGAGAGCGCGCGCAATTTGTAATCTGGAGCCTCGACACGCTCTTGGCCATCAATGGCCGGAGTACGAGACCAGAGGGCCTTGAATGGCCACATCGCCTGTTGGGCGAGCAGGGCCTAGCCCTGACGGGCGTTTACGCCCACGTTCGTTCCTACCCGGCCTTTCAAGGCCGGGACTGTCCCCAGTATTTGGAGAAATATCGATGGGCTTCTTCGACTCACTGTTCGGTCGGCAAAAGCCAGTGCCGGTTGGCCCGGAGCGGCTCTTCGCCATGTCGACGGCGCAGCTGACGCTCGAAACCGAGCAGCATCTGACGCCAACCGGCAATGCGGCGATCTGCTTCAAAGGTGTCGCCTCTGGCCCTTCAAGGATATTCAGGCCGAGTTGGAGCAACTGCTCGAACTGGCGAGCCGCGACGATCAGTTGAGCCTCAAGCCCTTCGAGGACAAATTCGGTTATCGCTGGTTCATCTTTACCGGTAAAGACTTCCAGGCGCTCGTCACCACCCTGCATGTCGCCAGCGAGACGCTGCTCTCGAAGGGCTACGGCAGCCTGCTGATGTTCGCCATGTTCGCCTTCCAGGATGAGAAGGGCCACGAAGTCTACTGGATGTACAACTACAAACGCGGCTTCTTCTACCCTTCGTCCCCGAAACCGACATCAACGACCCCCAGCGGCGACGCAATAACGCCGAAGAGATACGGCTGAACGCGGCCATCGGCAAAGAGTTGCCCGCCGAGCCGGAATCTGGAGCGCTGGTTCCCCGTCTGGGAAGTGCCAATCTAGTCGACGTTCGCGGCATCAGCGTTTGCCAGTCTCGCGGATAGACTCACCCTCATGCACAGATGATATGCGGCTTCCGTCTTATCTTTCAGGGAGAGGCCAACAATAGCCGGTTGAGCGTGTTCGCCCAACTCGTGTGGCTTCTCGCCTGGAAGGACCGGGGCAATGAACCGTCCACTCCGCCAGCTGCTCGCGTTGCCTGTCATCGCGCTTGTGTCGCTAGGTATCGCGGCGTGTGGCCAGACAGCGGGTACAGCGCCGAATCCGCGTGCAACGCAGACCCCAACCAGCGGCCTTCCGCTTGCCTGGCACGCCGTTACCTACCCAGGTGATGGCGTCGTCAGCTCTCCAGCAGCGCAAATCACCATCGCGCCGGGTAATGGCGACATCGCCTACATCTGTAAAGCGGACGGCGGCGCCAGCGTCGCCATCTGGGTAACGCGCGACCGCGCCGCGCACTGGACGCGTGCAAGCAACATTTCAGCGCCAATGGGAACAAGCCAGTGCTATCCAACGGTGGATGGCCTCCAGCCAAATACAGCCGTGGTGGCCGTGGTCGCGGCCATGCAGGGCGCATCGCCTCCTATAGATTTCTACACCAGCTACGTGACCTTCGATGGCGGCGGATCCTGGCGTCAACTGTCAAAGCGGCAACCGTACCTAGCTGTCCAACTCTCCACGCTCGCGGGCGTCACCTATGGCTACCTACGCGTCGTTCAAGGTCCGCAAGACGAAGAAGAGCCTGAGCTAGCGGTCAGCAGCGACCAGATGCGCACCTGGCGGCCCGATTTTGCGGAATATCGCCGACACAGGCGGCGCCAACAGCATGTCTTTCTGGCTAAATCCAGCCAACGGCGCGCTGCTGGTGAAAGATGCCGCCGTCTTCTGGTCGAGCACGGATGCTGGCGCGCACTGGACAAAAATCGCTGTGCCGGAGATGGCCATGTCCGGCGCGGAAACCGTCATCCAGGCGCCCGTAGCCAGCCAGGCCAGCCAGCCCTGGCATCTGTGTGTCGCCAATAGCGACGACCTGAACCCCAAGGATATGGAGCCCAACACACTCACCTGCTCGTCGGATGGCGGCGCGACCTGGCAGAAGGAGCCTGGCATCAATGTGATGTTCACGAGCGCCAAAGGCAACTTCGTACCGCCCACAGACGTCTTTGCGCTGGCCGATGATGGAGCGGTTCTCGCTACTGGCAGTAGCCCGAACGACCCCACGACGGATATGGAGTATCGCCTGACGCCCGGCGCGCAGTCGTGGCAAATGTTCCCAGCGCCACCGAAGCGTGAGTCCACGATCACCTACTATCCGTCGCCCGGCAGTGGCGTCCTCTGGGAATGGACCTATAGCGGGCCGTTCACTGCCTCATACCCATAGTGATTATGGCCACTACGGTCCACCTTCCAGCGCATAGGTGACGTAGCACTCCGGGCCGTCAGCCATCACGAACGATTGCATCACGCCACTCTCACCCTGTGGTGACAGTATCGGCTGCGGCGCGCCAAAGAGTGTGAACATCGTGCTGACCTGTACCAGCGGCCACATATGCATCGTCCGCAAATCGGCCTGCGTGTAGCAGCGCGGGATAAGCTGTTGCAGCCGGTCCCGCTGGCACCAGTCATCTCCAGCGCAGACCTGAAGCGAGTGGTAGCGCCGTCCATGCGCGTAAATGTACGTCGGCAGGCTATCCCTGCCTGGCAGCGCATAGCTGAAGTGATTCGCCACGCGCGGCTGAAACGCGACCCAGACGCCCGCCGCCACAATCAGCAACGCCGCCAGCGCAACTACAAGCTGCCGTGGTATTCTTCGTCGTCGCGACATGAATCAGCCACTCCTCTCATCACAGACCACATGAAGAGAGACGGAATCACCGTGAGGGAGTGACGCCCACATCCTGGAGATCAAACCACATGCCTTATCCGCCAGCCTTTCTGGAGATTCAGGTCATCTTTGCTCGTCGCATGTGTGCGCTAACCCTTCAGTCGTTCCAGGACACTATCCTGCGCAACACCGCCCTCTATCGCATTTTGGGGCTGGATTGGAGCCTGGACCCACAGCATCCCGTCTGGCAACAATTCATCGCCGTGCTGGGAGACGATGGTACTGGTTTCGCGGCGGCATATCGCGTCTACAGCGATCGACACGCACAACACCTTATCCCCGACTACGACACCAGCCGACCACACTGGGGCTGCTTCTCGTATGACTACGATGCTGATACGCAAGTCGTCCGTCTTCACTTCGCGAATCTCGATACCAGCGGCGCTGGCCCACTGAGTTCCCAGCGCAAAGATGCGCGGCTAGCCGAGCTACGCGACATGTTTGGGCACATCCATCAGGCGCATCCCGATGCCAAGCGCGTTCATGGGGGAACATGGCTATATAACCGCACAGAGTATCGGCGATTGTTCCCGCCACAATTCGGCGACTCTGCCCGTGTTGATCGTCCACACCTTATCGCACGAGGGCTATGGGGGCAGTTCCTGCGACATGGAAATCGTATGAATGAGGAGGTTACGGCGCGCTTCCTGGCACACCTTGCCAAACTTCAGGATGCTGAGGCATATGCCGCTTGTTTCCCGTATCAATCGCTCCTCACGGAGGCGCCTATCCAGGCATTCTACGATTTCTATGGCGTTGGCAAGCAGGGGTGAGTACTGAGGCAGAGAAAGAGCAAGATAGAAGAAGCTTTGCTCGCCTTCTTCATGCCATACTGGGTAAGCCGCCGTGAGTGATGGCGTCGAATGAGAAGCAAAGGGGATGATACACGTGACGGAACAGTCACTCCCACTCAGTCAAGTCTACCAAGGTTGGGATAGCTTTCAGCGCGACCTGGTCAACGTCGTCGCGCCGCTGACATCCGAGCAGTTGGCCCTTCCGGTCGCGTCCACACACTGGCCAATTGGGATGCTCGTCCAGCACATCCTGAACGACCGGATCTGGTGGTTCGATCTGTGGATGGGCGAGGGAAATCCTGAGGTAGCCGCCTACATGCACTGGGATGAGGAAGAAGAGGGCAAGGTGGTGCATGCAGCGGATGAGCTGGTCGCCGGACTGGAGGCCACGTGGGGCATGATTGAAAAGACCCTTTCCCGCTGGACCACTGACGACCTCGAGTACGTCTTCAAGCAACCTGACGCCCTGACCGAGAGGGAGCGCGAAATCTTCGGCCCAAGTACGCGCCAGTGGATCATCATGCATGTGCTCCGCCATGACTTCCACCACGGCGGCGAGCTTGCCGTTGGCCTGGGCAGCCACCACCTGCCCGCCATCTGGGGTAACTAGCGGCGTCAGTACCTGTCAGGATTAGCCGCAGGCTGAAGCCCTGCGGCGGACGCCACCCAGAACAATCCGTGCTCTCCGTCTCATAACGAATCGAGCCTGTTGAAAAACCCGTCTAGCACTGTTAGGCTGCTGCCAGCGTCTGGCAAGGTACGCGTGTCACGCCGAGGTCGCGAGTGCGCTCAATGCACCTCTTTCCGCAGCCGCCAGGTGCTCGCGGCGAAGGACCCATCAACAGGCGACCGCGGCCGCCACTCCGTCTGGGAACGGTCGCCGCCCCCAACCCCGCTGCTGAAGTAGGCGCTTGAGGTTCTGGCCGGAGGCCAGCAGCAATGCCTCGGTATTGACCCGCCCCAAGCCGCGCAAGCGAAACCGCCGCATGCCACGCCACTGCTTGCCTTCGGCGAAAAGCGGCTCGACCCACACCTGGCGCTTGCGCATCGCCTTGGCGGCGTAGGTCTCGCCCTGGTAGTAGACACGGACCCGGTCGAGATACGCCTCGGCGACATGGCGGTGCACAATGCGGCCATGGACGCTGGGCGTACACTGGGCTTTCACCGGACAGGCGTTGCAGGTGGCGGGGACCGCACGATACTCCACTTTCTCGGCGCTCAGTTCGCGCCGGTACGGACGTAGCGGCTGGCCTTGCGGGCACACATAGACATCGCGCTCAGCATCATAGGTGAAGCGCCTGGGGCCGTAATAGGCGGTCTTGTGCTCCCAATCAGGCAGCGGCATATAGGCGTGAATGCCCTCTCGCTCGAGCGCCGTGATATTCTCCAGGGTGCCATAGGTGGTGTCCCCGGTGGCTTGGTGTGGCCGCACGTGGAAGCGAAACCGGACGTGCCAGGCGAGGTCGAGCAGCGGTTGGTTCTCCATGACCTCGCCGGGGGCAACCAGTACGCCCAAGATGATGCGGCGTGTGCCGCCGTCGACCACGTAGTGGGTCTGGTACCCGAGGTGCGTACCCCCGCCTTTAAGTCGCAGGGGCGTGGCGTCGGGATCGGTGGTGCTGACGCGAAAATCAGCGGTACGCTGGTAGTAGTTATAGCGACCATGCATCTCCCGCTGCGGTTGTCCCGCCGCCGCGATCCAGTCATGGCGAGTGGTATTTGCCTCGGCGAGTTCCTCGCGCTTGGAATCACTCAGGACGACTGGCAGCGGCGTGGGCTCAACTGGGTTGGCCGGAGACGCAGACCCCGTTCGCTCCCCTTCCTGCGCTGCCTGCGGCTCGTCAGAGAAGAGCGCGCGCAGGTGGGCCTGGATTGCGGCGCGCGCCTCGACGGCAAAGCGGGGCACGAGTGACTCCAGCGAGGCATCGGCCAGTACATGGGTGGCATCAACGTAGAGTTCACGGCCCCAGACCAATCCCGCTTGCTGGCACTGCTCGACAATGGCCGCAAAGAATCGGCGGAAGACCTCCAGGCCGTAGCGGGTGCGGATGCGGGTTAAGCTTGAATGATCCGGTACGGGCTCGCCCAGGTTGTAGCCCAGATACCACCGGACGCTGAGCCGGTCGGCGACCAGGCGCATGAGGAGCCGTTCCGAACGTACCCCTTCGAAAAACATCACCAGCTGAAGCTTGAAAAAGACCATAGGATCCACGCTTGGTCGCCCGCAGGGGGCGTAACAGTGCTGGACGAGATCGCGCACGAAGGAGAGATCGAGCACACGGTCGAGGGTGCGGTAGAAGTGGTCCGCGGGGACCAACTCGTCGAGAGAGCGCGCGCTCACTGGAGTCAAGAGCCGTGGTTTCGTGCCCATCATAGCGATCTCGTGCCTCCCGCTCAGCCCAAGGCGCGGGCCTGCCGCCAGGCGTCTCCCGCATGCGACAGCCGCATATACTCGGCTCATGATAGACTATAGAGGGGTGAGACAGGCTATCCCCACAGATTCGCGGAGCGTTCATGGGAGCGCTGGCCACCGCGTGGGCAGAAGGAGGAGGCGCTGCATACCCGACGTTCCCTGGCCGTGCCACAGTTGCCGCCGCCCGAGACGGAGCGCTTCTACCACATCTGGTTCGCGCTGCTCCACTACGTGAATACCCAGCGGCGCCTCGCGCCGGACTTCCCCGCTACGTGGGAGGAGGCGACGGAGGAGGGGTCGATGCCCCTTGAGATCGTGCAGGCGCTGCGCGACACGTTGTGGGCCGAGGACGCGTTGTGCGAGCAGTTCATCGCCGCCAATCCGGCAGGGCTACCCACCGCGGATCTGGCCCTCGTCGCCAGCTGGCAGCATCGCGTGGCAGGTCCCTTCTACATCTTCCGCTACTTGAAGAAGCATACGCTCTTCCTCTCCGCGACGAGCCCAGTTCAGGCCTATGGCGTGCTCGGGTTAGTTAGCCCCATCGAGGAGATCGTCGGCCCCGTGCTTCCGGTCTACGTCGAGGCTGTCTTGCTGCCGTTCGGCCAGCGGATCATCTATGACAGCTTGCTCGCGCCCTACAACATCTACTTCGGCCCGGGCATTCGGCGCGATCTGCAGCAGAGCTATCGTGATCTGCTGGAGCGCCACGGCGTCATTACCAGCCTGCCATGGGAGCCGCGTCCCTTGGACCTTGAGGAGGCCCGCGCGGGGATCGGCGCGCGCAACAGCCGCCTTCTCGCCGCGTTTCGTCGCGAGCTCGGCCACGCCGGGCTTACTCCATCCAAGATGGCAGCCCATTGCGCTACCATCCACGACCTGGCCCAGACGATCCTGGTGGGCCAGGCTCCTCCGCGTGGCCTGTTGGATCTGCGACCGACTGATCTGTCGGCGTACCTTCGTACGCGGCATGATCGCGACGCCCTGATCAGCCTGCGGCGGTTCGTCCGCTTCCTCGTCAAGACCGAGCGCCTCGATGCCGAGCAAGCGGAGGCCTTGGGCACGCCGCTCAGCTAGCCTCCCTACGAGCAGCTCATTCCTGACCGTCTGGGGGCAGCTCCCAGGGACAGCACGCCACCAGCAATTGGGCGACGAGCACCGTCAACCTCTTAACCACCAAGCGGCGTTTGCTGCTTTTTCAACAGGCTCAATCCGTTTCGAGGCTTGTCGTTGGGCACTGCTCCCCGGAAGGCCACAGTCCTTGGGTCGAAATTAGCCGCGGCCTTCAGGCCGCGAACCAGGGATTATACGACAACAGCCCTGAAGGACGTCATCTCACTCTTCACAAACGAATTGCTCAGCGCCGCCATCAGCTAACAATGATCCCCCCACCATAGTCGGTGAGGGGATGCGTTTTTGCGTGCGGGCTACTCAGTGGCGTCGCCTGATGCGGATTCGGCGGCGACCGCCTCATCGCCTTTTTGCAGGTATTGCCGTGCCTCGGCGACCGTCATATCCGGCGCGGGAATAATCACGTCCGAAGGGACGACCTGCTCCACCGGAATCACCGTGCCCTTCTCGCGCACGAAGGCGACCACCTTCTCCAGCTCCGCCGCGAAGGCCGCCTCATCGCCGCTCTGGATGGCCGCGTGCAACGGATCGTCCATCCGGTCCAGCGCAGCGGCGTCCTCATCGGTGAGGCGATACTGGTTCTCCGTCATGATGCGTGCGATCACGGGATGGCCTCCTTAATCGTTGGTCTGCATCGGCGGCGGTGGTAGCTGGGCCTGATCCTGCTGTGCAACTGGCCTGCTGGCCCGCTGGCAACTGCATCTGCGCCTTCAACTCGGCAAGCTGGCGATCAACCTCAGACTGATTCGAGAGTTGCTGAAGCTGGCGGTCTAGCGGATCGGCCGCGCCTGGGCCAATCTCCGCCAGCGTACCCGACTCGGTCAGCTCGTCCAGCGCATTGGCGCGCGCCTGCATCTGCAATACCTTGTCCTGCGCGCGCTGCACCGCCAGGTTGACGTCCGACATCTCCTCAGAGATACCCGTCGCCGCTTCCTGGATCTTCACCTGCGCCTGCGCCGCACCGTACTGCGCCTTCACCATCTCCTTCTGCGTGCGGAAAGCCTCTATGCGCGTATTGAGGCGCTGCTCCATCTCGACAAACTTCGCCCGTTGCGCATGGAGTTGCTCGATCTGCGTGCCGAACTGGCCAATCTGCACCTGCAAGCCTTGCTTGCGCTCCAACGCCTGGCGCGCCAGATCTTCTTTGCCCAATGAAAGCGCCTGGCGGGCCTGACCATCCAGCTTATCGATCTGCTGGTTCAACTGCGCCTGCTGCAATTCGAGCCGCTTCTCGTTCGTCACCACGTCCGCGATGCTCCGGCGCAGATTTTGGAGCTGTTCGAGTTGCTTCTCGTAGGAGTAGTCGAGCGTCTGGCCCGGATCTTCCGCGCGATCCAGGAAAGAGCTCATCACTGTCTTGATGTAGTTTGTGAATCGGGAGAATACGCCCACCGCCAAACCTCCTTCAGGAGGGAATGTTGCCTGACAACTTCCTCACGATGCGCCGAGTGCCAGATGGCACGAGTCACTGTCGAATGAAATGTAACACTTCGTCGCGCCGTTCCGCCATCTCATCAGCGGTATCCGCCTCCAGATTCAGGCGCAGCAGCGGCTCGGTATTCGACGGGCGCAGGTTGAACCACCACGCCGGGAACGACGACCGTGATACCATCCAGCGAAGTCCACCTGCGCCGCCCTCAGCGGCGTAGTGCGCCTCGATGGCCCGCATCCGCCCCTGCTGGTCCGCGACCTCGCGTGTTGATCTCGCCGCTGCGAAAGCGATGGTCCACCGCCCGCACCAGCTCCGAGACCGTCTTGCCGCTCTCGCTGATCAGCTCCAACACGACCAGAAACGCGATCAGGCCGGAGTCGGCATACCAGTTATCGCGGAAGTAAAAGTGGCCGGAATGCTCGCCGCCGAAGATTGCGTTCTCCTGGCGCATCTGCGCCTTGATGAACGAATGCCCGACCCGCGTACGCACCGCGCGGCCACCGTCGCGCTCGATCAATTCTGGTACGGATCGCGAGCTGATCAGGTTGTAGAGAATCGGTCGCGCCCGGATGCTTGCGTAGCAAACTCTGCGCGACCAGCGCCGTCACCATGTCACCGCCGAGCAGATTGCCCATGCTCATCCACCAGGAACATCCGGTCGGCGTCGCCGTCGAACGCGACCCCCATATCGCAGTGCTGCTCTGGCACGAGCGCACGTAGCACCGCCGTATTCTCCGGCTCGATGGGGCTGGCCGGGATGGTTCGGGAACGTGCCATCCAACTCGAAGTAGAGCGGAATCAGCTCGCAGGGCAGATGCGCGAAGACCTTCGGCACGATCATCCCCGCCATGCCGTTGCCTGCGTCCACCGCGATTTTGAGCGGGCGCGCCTTCGCCACGTCGATGAACGAGAGGACATGGCGCACGTAGTCGTCGTTCACGTCGCGCTGGATCACCTGACCTTTGCGCGCTGGCTCAGGTGGATTGCCCGCCAGCGCCAGATCGCGAATCGCGTTGCCGCCCGTCTCGGAGCTGATGGCGATGGCCTCCTCGCGGCACATCTTCAGCCCGTTGTACTGCCTGGGGTTGTGCGAGGCCGTCACCATGACGCCAGCGGGATAGCCAAACTTGCCGACGGCGAAATACAGCTCGTCGGTGGTGGTCATGCCAAGGTCAATCGCGTCGGCCCCCTGGTCGGTGATGCCACGGATAACCGCGCCAGCCAGCGCTGGCGAGGAGACGCGCATATCGCGCCCAACGGCAACCGCCGCCACGCCGAGATACTGCACGAAGGCGCGCCCGATGCGATAGGCGGCGTCTTCGTCGAGCGTCTCGGGGTAGATGCCGCGCACATCATAGGCGCCGAAAATCTTGGGGTTGAGCGTCTTGCTCTCCGCCATATCAGATGACCCCTCTCTGCCATGGGCGCCACGCCATCATACAACGACGACGCGGCCGCTAGAATACGGGCATCAGCAGCAGGCCGCGCCCCAGTATCTCGCCGATAAAGATGAACGAGACGCACAGATATAACATGCCGGTAGCCGACTGGAACGAGCGCCCACGCGTCAGCCAGAGCGCGGCCCCACCGAGCACCAGTGGCGCGAGGAAGCCCAGGACGAATTGCAGCCCGAACATCGCGCCCGTGCTCAACGGGCGCCTCGCGCGCCTGCGTGGTGGTCGGCGCGTTCTGCCCCGGCGCGACGGTCGGCGTGCTGATGACGACGCCATTCTGCGCCCGTGGTGATCTGCGTGCCCGGCGAGACAGTGACTCGTCTTAAGCGTCGTGTGCGCGGTGCTCGGCCCGATGACCAGCGTGAAGAGCAATTCCAGGGCCAGCGCGGCCACGGTGATGATCGTGGCGAACTCCAGCGGCTTGCCCGAGGCGGTGGGCGTGTTGAGATACCAGTGGCCCAGCAGCATCGCGGTCATCACGCCGCCAAGGGCGACGCCTCCCAGCAGGAAGGTCGCGACGACGAACGCGCCATCAAGCCGGCTCGATCGGCGAGCGTGCGATAGGCCATGCCGACGACGAAGAGCGTCGCCGCCCCGGTCAGCGCGGTGAGCCCGCCGACTGCGAACCGCGCCAGCCGCAGTACGTCTTGGCCGCGCTGGGCGTGCGCCTCGCTGGGCCGCTTTCCCGCGCGCCGGACGTGGCTGGCGGTCGAGCCAGAGCAGGACATTCCAGGGAATCATCAGCAGCAGGAAGGCGACCATCAGCGGCCCCTGCTCGTCGAGCCACGCCTCATCGAGTCCGCGACCCATGCACGATGGCGGGCGAGGCGAAGGCGTTCATGGCGAGCAGCGTCAGCACGGCAAAGATGACATAGAGCACGCCCTGAAAGACGACGAATCCCCGGCTGGTATCGCCGCGCACATCCAGAAAATAAAGGCTGACGAATGACCCGACGGTCAGTTCGAGCATGACGAGAAACAGGGCCGGAGGGAGACTGAGCATAACACCTCTATTGCTGTCCGCATGGGACCCAGGATTGGCGGATAGATGATTTCCATTGATGCCACTGCCTACGCCTCAGGATTATACCGCATCGGGCCGCGGCGGTTCTAACGTTTCGGCGACACCCCACCTGAATGAGCCAAGAGCGCCACTGCCATAATTCAGCATTTATTCAGCCAGTGACAGGGAATGAACAGCCGCAAGGCATATGCTGACCTCAGGCGCATCAGTGTGCGCCCATGTCACAACACAACAACACAGCACATACCCCGGCGATAGCGTCGGTCGTGGCATCTGTCGCAGCGCATCGAGCCTAGCAGGCCAGCGTACCCCAGGGCTTGTACCGGTAAAGGAGAAGATACGTATGCAAGTGACGGGACTCACGCTGCCTGAGCGCAGTGTCAAGCCACGGGCGCGCGGAATGAGCATCCTCATCGATCCGGGGCTGCCCACGCAGTATTTTGAAGATGTGATCGAGAGCGCCGCGCCATTGATTGACCTCGTCAAATTCGGCTGGGGCACCTCGGTCATCACCGACCAGTTGGAGCGCAAGATAGGCTCCCTGCAACGTCACGGGGTTGACTACTTCTTCGGTGGCACCCTCTTCGAGAAGTTCTATCAGCAGCACAAGCTCGGCGCGTACTACGCCTACTGCCAGCGCTTTGGCTGCCGCTATGTCGAGATCTCCAACGGCACGATTGATCTGAGCAACCAGGATAAGGCGCGGGTGATTGCCGACTTTGCCACGGACTTTCGCGTCTTGAGCGAGGTTGGCTACAAGGACAGCGAACAGTCACAACTGCTCTCGCCCGCGATGTGGATCACCTTCATCCGCCAGGATATCGAGGCAGGCGCAACACGCGTCTTGCTCGAAGCACGTGAGAGTGGCACGAGCGGCATCTGTCGCCCCGATGGCACGCTGCGCTACGGGCTGATCGAGGAGATTGTGGAGTCCGGCATCGACAGCAATACGCTGATCTTCGAGGCGCCGAATAAGTCGCTGCAAGCTACGTTCATCCGGCGACTAGGGTGTGATGTCAACCTCGCCAACATTCCCTTCGCGGACGCCATCGCACTGGAAACGCTCCGGCTTGGCCTGCGCTCCGACACGCTGCTGACCTTCGAGACAATAGTGCAATAAGCGGAGAGAGCTAGAGATAGAGAGAAAGGCGATCCCCAGTCATGCGCGATACCCAGAATGTCTTTCACCTTGCTATTCCCTGCGGCGACCTCGATGCCGCTTTCGACTTCTACGTGACGAAGCTCGGCTGTAAGCTCGCGCGCCGCTATGCGGACCGCATTACCCTTGATTTCTTCGGCGATCAGGTGGTGTGCCACCTCTCCGACAACTATGATCGCGACCCACAGGTCTACCCGCGCCACTTCGGCATCACGTTCAAGGAGAGAGATGAGTTCGATGCCGTCCTCCATCTTGCGCATGCGCGCGAGTTGCCCTTTTTTCAAGAGCCGATGACGCGCTTCAAGGGCAAGATCGAGGAACATCTGACCTTCCTGCTGCGCGACCCCTCGAACAACCTGCTGGAGTTCAAGTACTACTTCGATCCCCGCATGATGTATTGACGGCTCCGCCGAGGCCAGGAGGAACAACCGGACAGCAGCTCAGACAGAACAGGCGATACAATGCACTCGAAATCCAGCGATATCTCGTGAGACCACGGCTTACAGAGCCGTCACTCGCCGTCGCGCTCGAACGCTGGGCGGCGGCTCGTCCGCATGCGCCCTTCATCGTCGAGGCGGAGACGGGCCGAACTATCACCTACGCGGGCCTTCGCGCGCGCCGTGGACGCCTTGCGCCAGACATGGGAGGTGGAGGGTCGCGCGCGCGGTGATGCTCGCGCTGCCAGGTGGCATCGCCGCGGCATCGTCTGGTTGGCGGCGCTCACGGGCGGCATGCGGTTGATACCCTGCTCGCCAGAGTCCAGCGACGATGAGCGTCAGCGCTCGGCGGCAAGCCAGCGCCCAGATGCCATCGTCGTCACGCGCCTGCCGAGGCCATTGGATTCGCGCGCCCCGGAGCGCTCGTCTATACCGCCGAAGATATCTACACCCCAGCGATACGCCCTTCCGCCCGTCGCCCGAAAATGATCGCGCCCACCCGCACGACGGGACACTGCGGTTAACGACCTCCGGAACGACCGGCGACCCAAAAGGCGTCATGCTCTCGGCGAGCCAGATCGCCTGGACAGCGGATCAGGTGCGGTTAAGCCATCGCCTCACACCGGCGGATCGGGGCTGGCGGTGTTGCCATTCTTCCACATCAACGCGCCGGTCGTCAGCCTCTGCGCAACCCTATTGGCGGGGCATGCGTCGTCATCGCGCCGCGTTTCAGCGTTCATCGTTTCTGGGAATGGGTGGAGCGCGAGCGTATCACCTGGGTCAGCGTCGTGCCGACCATCGTAGCGCTGCTCTGACGACGGAGAAACCGCGTTCTTGCCGGGAACACTGCGCTTCGTGCGTTCGGCCTCGGCGCCGCTGCCTGTTGCGCGTCATCGCGCTTTTGAGGCACGCTTTGGCATCCCCTGATCGAGACCTAGGCCTCTCAGAGGCGGCAAGCCAGGTCACCGCCAACCCACTTCCCCCAGCACAACGCAAGCCGGCTCGGTGGGTCTACCGACGGGCGTCATGTTGCGTATTTGTGAGCTGCAGGACGTCACAGCCGATGGCCTCAATGGAGACGGCCATGCCAGCAACCAGCGCCAGCAAAGCCCGCGTGACATGCCCGCTGGGATAACCGGGGAAATCTGTGTGCTGCGGCCCCAACGTGATCGCAGGCTATGAGGGCGACGCCAGCGCATCCAGCTTCACAATGGCTGGTTTCGCACAGGTGACCTGGGGTATCTCGACGACGACGGCTATCTCTACATCACTGGCAGGCTGCGCGAAGTGATCAATCGCGGCGGTGAGAAGATCGCTCCACGCGAGATCGAAGAGGCGCTCTTGACTCATCCCGCCGTGAGCGACGCGGCCGTGGTTGGCGAGCCACACCCACTCTACGGCCAGCGGGTCGTCGCCTATATGACCCCACGGGACGGCTGGAATGAGCTGACCGAGCGGCAAGTGCGCGAGTACTGCGCCGAGCGTTTGAGCGCCTACAAAGTCCCGGAGGCAATCTACTAGTGTGCCAGCCCTGCCACGTAACGGCAATGGCAAACTGAACCGCCAGGCGTTGACGAGCAGGATCTCCACGGATGACGCAACTGACCGAGCACCCTGCCGAGACAGCATGACGGTCACGGCGCGCCACAGGGATAATAGCGCATGGCTGAGCAAAAGACGTGCGCAACACGACGGCCAGGCGCGGGGCGAGCTCTACGAGGCATCAGACGCGATCCGCGCGGTGACTGCGCTGGGCGTCGTCGGCGTGCATGCCGTCTCTTCACGGTGATTCTCACCCACACCGATGTGGGCCAGTTGGCGCAGAATGCGGCGGTGGGCGCGCTCCACTTCACTCGCGAGATCTTCCTTGCCATCACTGCCTTTGTGAGGTCTATGGCTACATCAACCGACCCTTCTCCGCAAAGTCGTTCTGGCGCAAGCGCGGCCTGGGCGTCTTACTCCCTACGCGATCTGGAGTCTCTTCTACGAGGTGGTGACGAAACCACCATTGCCCGCCATGGCAATGGGCGGTGCGCGCCTCAGTGATATCCTGTCGGGCGCCGCATCGTTTCAACTGTATTACATTTTGCTCACACTGGAACTTTACATTATCCTCCCCTGGTTTCTCCGGTTGATGACCTCATGCGGGAAAGCGCCCCTGGCTGCTGCTCGGCGTCAGTTTCGCCGTGCAGGTGGTCATGCTCGCGGTGGATTACCAGTTGTGCAGACAGGGACCATTCTCCACGACGGCGTCGGCTTCATTTATCAATCAGAATCAGTCGCGTGTGATCATGCTCTACCAGTTCTACGCCGTGCTGGGTGGCGTTGCGGCGCTCTATATGCCGCAGGCACGTGCGTTTGTGCTGCGCCACGGCAGGCTGGTCGTCGCCGGGTTCGCGCTGGGGCTGGCGCTGATCTGGGGCAACTCTGCTGCAACAGCGATGTGGCATAAAAATATCGGCTATGGCATCTCGGTCTTTCAACCGGCGATGGTGATCTATGCCATCGGGGTCGCGACGTTCCTCTACTGGCTTGCCTATGCGCTGGGCGACTCGCCATGCGCCACACCCGCCACGCGGCGCGGGATTCTGGGTCTTGCTCTCCAATGCGTCGTTCGGCGTCTACCTTATCCACGCCTATATTCTTGATCAGGCGATGGTCTATACTCGTACCAAATCTGCCAGCGCTGCTGCCAGAGCCGCTGCGTGTCGCGCTCAGCTGGGCGCTGGTGGCTGGCATGACCGTTGCCATCTGTGTCGTTTTCCTGTATACACCGCTGCTGAGCCGCCTGATCGGCCATCCTTCCATGCTCTCGCGCGAGCGGGGTCTTGGCCGTTGGCTCGCCAATGCGGCGCAGGCGGGCGGTCACGTGGGGCAATCCGGGGCAACCCCTGGCGCGCGTTCTGCGGTCACCAGGCGCGCGAGAGGCCGAGCCAGCCGTACACCCGGCCTCAGTCGCGGAGCGCGGCGCCGTGGTGGCGCATCGCAAAGAGGGGTGACGTACGTTGTCTCACAAGGAATTGTTCGAGGAAGCGCATGAACAAGAAGGCGAACGCGGGCCTGCCGCGAGGAAAGGTGCTGTTCATGCTGGTGACGCTCGGAGCGCTGGCGGGTATCTTGAGCGGGTGCGCCAGCGCTCATGGAGCCATTTCCAGGGTGCCGCCAACCGTGCCGCCGACCACACCGCCGACTCCCGCGACCACTGTTCTCCCCTCCGACGTCACGATCTCATGCCCTGATATCTCGGCCAGCAGCCCCGGCGCCTTCCTGTCCTGCCAGTATGCTGGCCCCGATAACTCCCGCATGGCGTTCTATCTCTACGTGCCGCAGCGATATACGGCCAGCAATCCAGGGCAAAAGTATCCGTTGATCCTGATTCTTCAGGGCGGCGGCGAGCGCGCCAACCCACAGCAGACGGCGGCCCAGAACCGCGCGCGCACCATCAACGCATCGTATGTCACACCCTGGGTAGCGACTGGAGGGGCAAACGTGCAGACCCGCTCGCCCTCCTTCATCGTCGTGCCGCAGGTGGTTGGCGCCAACCGCTACGTCAACGTTCCTCCTACCGTCAGTTCCTATGCGCTCGCCACGCAGCCATCGGCCTCACTCCAGATGGCGATCAACATCGTGGCTCTCATTCAGCGGCGCTATCCCGGCATTGACACCAATCGCCTCTATATTACTGGCATCTCGATGGGTAGTTTCGGGGTCTGGGACGCCATCGAACGCTGGCCAACGGAATTTGCTGCGGCCATTCCCGTCTCCGGCGCGGGCGATCCCGCACTCGCCAGCCGCATCGTTCACCTGCCGCTCTGGGCGTTTCATGGCGCGGATGATAACCGCGTCCCCGTGGCCGCGTCGCGTACCATGATTCAGGCGCTCCGCGCCGCCGGTGGAACTCCATGCTATACCGAAATGGCGGGCTATGTCCCATACGATCTGGCCCCAGGTCTACGGCCAGACCGCAAACACGAATAATCCGCTCTACCCTGGCTCTTCGCCCAACGAAGAAGGCCCGCTCCCCGGCGCGCCTGCCTGCGGCGGCGCATAACGCCCAGCTAAGCGCATGAACATTGAAATCGTGTGGTCGGCATACCCGCAGTCCCACGCCTTTCTCTGGCTCCCCTCCCCCTTGACGGTGTTTTACCTGCTATTTGGGTAATCCATGCAGCATGCGGAATGCTTCTTGGAGCCCGCGCAGGCGGGCTTTGCGACGGAACACAGTGAGGCCCATAGGCGCGGCTTCAGCCGCCAGCGCCGGTCATAGCGGGGGGATACGTTGTGGCAGTGGAGACATCATGCGCGGGCAGTGTCACCGTGACCGTTGTTCCTACCCCACCGTGCTCTCGATGGTGATACGGCCACCCTGCGCCTGAGTCAACTGGTCGGCGATAGACAGCCCCAGGCCAGCGCCGCTCCCTGGATGTCCAGTGCCTCCCGCCGCTCCCGCCGATGCGCCGGTCTCATGGCCTGCCACTGGCGCGCGCGTCCGTGCGACGTCCCCACGATAGAATCGCTCGAAGACATGCGAGAGCGTCTCCGCTGGCATGCCGACGCCCGTATCAGAGACCGCGAGCGCGACGGCGAGCGGCTCGGATGGTGGTGTCGCGCGCGCCATCAGCAGAACGCGCCCGTCAGATGGCGTGTATTTGAGCGCGTTATCTGTCAGGATCAACAGAACCTGGCGGATCAGGTCAGGATCACCATACAGCAGGGGTGTTTCCGCCGCCATCGCCACCTCAACCCGTTGGCCGTGGGCCAGCCGCTCGGCCTGCTCGCAGACATCCGCCAGCAGCGGCGCCACCGAAACCACACGCGGACTCACCGGCATATGGCCGTCGTCCAGCCGTGTGAGCGTGAGCAGATCCTCCACCAGTCGTTGCAGGCGCTGGGTCTCACGATACATGCCGCGTAGCAGCCGCCGCGCCACATCGGGATCGCCCTGGTCAGCGCCAAGCAGCAGCATCTCCAGGCCGCTTCCCAGCGCGGTCAGTGGCGTGCGCAGCTCATGCGAGGCGTTGGCCACGAATTGCTTCTGGCGGGTGAATGCCGCGTCGAGTTGGGCCACCATCGCGTTGAACGACTCCGTCAACCGGCTAATTTCGTCGTGTGTCGGAGAAACGTCGAGCCGCACAGCCAGCGCGTTATTCGTATTCTGGCCGGACTGTTCGGCGATGGCTCTGCTCGCGTGCGCCATCGCGTTCAATGGCCGCAGGGCGGCGGTAATGAGCGGCAGAGTGAGCGCGGCGGCGATCACCAGCGTCACCACGACCCCGAACGCCAGCATCAGACGCATCTGCGCGATGGCGTTTTCGATAGGTGTCACCGGCGCGCTCACCTGGAGAATTGCCACGATTGTCCGCGATTGCAGGTCTACCAACGGGTAGAGCACAATCAACTGGCGACGTCCGTCGCTGCCCTTCGCCAGATTGTAGGCGTCACTGTTTGGGGCAACGGCCAGCGCATCGCGCAAGGAGGCTTCCGAGGTATTGACAGACGCGGGCGCCACCTGCGCCTGCGCGTCTACGCCAGAAAGGATTGTCTCTCCCCCAGGCGAGAGCACCACGGCGCGAATGGCGGCTCCTGTCAGGCGGCGCGCGGTAAACGTCAGAGTCGTGATGGCCTTTGCGGAGAGGGCGCCACCAGTTGGGAGCTTCTCACCAGGAGTCGCCAGTGCAACGCCCGCGCCTTTGAGCGGTCCGCTGGCGAGGCGCACCTCCTGGCGAAGCGTCAGCGCCTGATTGGTAAAGAGCGCCTGCTCTTCCGTGATCGAGACGAACGCGCCTAGCGCCGTCAGCAGGATGACCAGCAGGCCAAAGGAGACGAGTGTGAGCCGCCAACGGAGCGGCATGCGGGCGAGGGGCGCCGTTTTATCCGCGAATCGCATACCCAACACCACGCACCGTCTGCACCAGGCGCGCCTGAGCGTCGTCCAGCTTCTCACGCAGCCGACGGATATAGACTTCGAGCACGTTATCGTCTCCTTCGTATTCGTAGCCCCAGATGCGCGCCAGGATGGTATCGCGCGTGAGCGTCTGGCGTGGATGCATCAGTAGGAGCTCCAGCAGCTCGAACTCGCGGGGTGTCAGCGCGATTTCACGCTCGCCACGGAGGGCCGTATGCGTCTCGCGATCAAGCGTCAGATCCTGAAAGACGAGGTAGCGGTCCAGCTGATTGCCTCTCCGGCGAAGGACGGCGCGCACCCGTGCCAGCAACTCTTTGAACATGAACGGCTTGGTCATGTAGTCGTCAGCGCCCGTCTCCAGACCAGCGATACGTTCCTCCACCGTCCCACGCGCGGTGAGCATGATGATGCCGATGTCGCTGACGCGGCGCAGATGGTGGGCAACCTCAAGCCCGCTGACACCCGGTAGCATGATATCGAGGATGGCGATATCGAATGGTTCCCGTGCGATAGCCTCCAGCGCTTCGTCGCCCGTGCCAGCCGCCACGGTCTCGAATCCCTCATAGTCGAATCCCATGCTGAGAAACTCGCAGATGTGTGGCTCGTCATCCACCAGCAACACCCGCGGGCGCGCATGGGGGGATGAGCGCGTGGCGGAGCCTGAATGCTCCCCAGGCTGAAGATACTCCAGTTGACGAGTGATATGTTGCGTTGACAAAGGCCAGCTCCCGTGTTTCCTCTGACGAGCGCCCAGCGCGACACCACACGGCGACGGCACGGTGTAGCGCGAGAGGACGCCCAATCTTGCCCTGCTATGCAGTATGAGCCGAGAGTATGTGATTTGCGTGAGAAGTGGCTGAGAAGGCTCAAACGGCCTACTCGCGTCTGTATCAGAATATTGCCTCGCGTGTTACACAGTCCCCCTGAAGTTGCGCGGAGAAAGACGACCGTGCTACACTGGTTGGCGGTTTGGCCCACTCCTTGCTACAAACAGTGCCAGCTAGCCAATTCCTGATTCACATACGATGGGGGCATCTTCGACCTATGGGCAGCGCGATGATGTGGGGCGTGTTTCTCAAAACGTCGTCCACTCGCACCGGTTTAACGCGCACGCTGGGGCGGTTCTCGCGCCGGGCGTTCTACGGATCGCTCGCGCCGCTACGAATGCAGCGTATCGCCGTTCCCACGCTGCCCGGCACGCAGTGGGTGCGCGTCCGCAACCACATCGCGGGACTCTCCCAGCGAGACCTCGCCACAATCCAATTGCTCTCCAACCCAGCCGTCTCGCTGGCCGCCATGCGCCATCCGCGCCGCATCTACCTCGGCCATCAGGTCGTCGGCGAGGTCGTCGAGGTTGGCCCACATGCGCAGTTGCTCCGCCCCGGCGACCGGGTCGTCTGGCAGTGCGATCCCTGCTGCCCGACGCGGGGCATCGAGCCGCCGTGCCATGCCTGCGCCGCCGGAAACTACGCCCTCTGTATCCACCGTGCGACGCCCGCCAGCCCCGCGCCGACGGGAGGCGGCTGGAGTGAAGAGATGGTCGTCCACGAGCGCCAGCTCTTCCTAGTGCCCGACGCGCTGCCCGACGAGCAGGCCGCGCTGCTCGAATCCGCTGCCAACGCCGTGCATGCCGCGCTGCGCCGCCAGCCACAGCCCGGCGAGCAGGCGCTGGTGATTGGCACGGATGTCGAAGGGCTGCTCCTGATTCAGGCGCTACGGGCGTTCGCTCCCAACGCGGATATCGCCGCACTGCTGGATGCCCCGTATCACGCGGAGATGGCGGCGCGCATGGGCGCGTCACAGACGCTCCGTGCCGATGAGGTTCCAGAGGGTATCGCGCGGATAACTGGCTCGAAACGCCTGAGCAACGCGCACGGCGCCGAGTTGCTCATTGGCGGTTTCGATGTCGTTTACGATACCATCGGCTCCGAACAGTCGCTGCAATCCGCCCTGCGCTGGACGCGCCCGGATGGCGCCGTCGTCCTGGTGGGGCAGCAGGCGACGCCCCTGAGCCTCGACCTGACGCCCGTCTGGCATGCCGAAGTGACGCTCTATGGGACATTCGCGCCGGGGACGGAGCACTGGCAGAACGAGACAGGTCGTGGCAACGGACGCATCTCATCCTTTGCGCTGGCGGCCAGCCTCATGCGCGACCGGCGGCTCACCCCCGACCGGCTGGTGACGCACCGCTTCCCACTGCGCGAATTTCAGCGGGCGCTGGTGGCGCTGCAACATGCCGAGGAGCACCAAACATTACAGATCCTGCTCGACGCCGTCCCCGCGAAGGCTCCGGCCATTCCTCACGCGCCATCCAGCAGGCCGCCCTATGCCGTCCGGGCGCGCCCCAGCCGGTGAGGAGAGCCCCCTCCCCTGTCCCCTCCCCTATAGGGGAGAGGGGACAGAACTCACCCGCACATCTGCTCATTCTGTTTCGCCCACCACGACTCCAGATCGATGGTCAGCTCGCACGTCCCTGACGCATAGGTGATATGCACTTCGGGGAAGATACGCCGCGCCAGGCGCAGCATCCGGCGATTCTCCCACAACACGGCTGCGGTGAGTGTCGTCACTCCGCGCACCAGCGCCTCCGTAGCGAGGCGGCAGAGCATATATCCGCCCAGCCTGCGCCCCTGCCAGGTGTCGGTGAGCAAGACGCCTATGTCAGCGGCGCGCTCATGCGGCTCCGCGTGCGGACCCTGGCTAAAGCGCGCGAAACCGACCAGCTCATTCCCCACCTCGGCCACCAGCACATACGAGCGCTCGCCATCCGTGCGGCTGAGGGCTCCGAAACGCTCGGCCCACAGCGCCGTGGCGGGGATGCCCGCGCAGAAATACAGGTAACGGGTGGTGTCGCTCAACGAGTAGAACAGTCGCTGGAAAGCGTCATCATCCCAGCCACCACTGTTGACGGCGCGCAGGCGTACACTCGCGCCGTCGGCTAATCGCACCGGTGGGGCATCGTGTACGGCGTCCGCCCGACTGAAAGGTCGCTTAATAGCATCCATCCGCTCAAAAGGTCGCTCAAACGTGTTCATCTCTGGCTCTGCCTTATCCTGATCCGTATCCGTGTCCTGCGGTCTATGTCACTAACCATAGACTTCCTCGCAGCGTTACACACGCATGCGCAGAGGATAGCAGCGCCCGTGTTAGCCAGGCGTTTGGCGCAACGTGACATGCGGCGGAATCGCAGGTGGAAGTCGCCGAGTATCGTTAGTTGGCCGTTAGAGCGAGCGTCGCGATACCAATTGCGGTGAGGGGGGCCAGAATACCAGCACGCATGAAGCGCTCTGGTTCCTCCTCCCTTTTAGGGGAGGGGGTTAGGGGGAGAGGGCAGTTGCCCCAGTGGCAAATGCCTGGAGTTGCGAAACCGGTATACTATGGAAAAGCAAGTCTACAGGTAGATGTTCCGTCATCGAGGAAGGTGGACCCGCATGGCTACGGTTCAGGTGCGCTACATCGTCAACGACGTTGATGCCGCAATCGCGTTCTATTGCCAGCATCTCGGCTTTCGTGAGGTCATGCATCCCGCGCACGCCTTTGCGATGCTCTCGCGTGGCGATCTCCGGCTCGCGCTGAGCGCACCGAATGCCGCTGGTGGTGGCGGCCAGACAATGCCAGATGGCACGATGCCCGCGCCTGGTGGATGGAACCGTTTCTCGATTGAAGTTGACGACCTCGCCGCGACCGTTGAGGAGCTACGCAAGGCAGGCGCGCACTTTCGCAATGACATCGTCACAGGTGTTGGCGGCAAGCAAATCCTGCTCGAAGACCCCTCAGGGAACCCCATCGAGCTCTTCGAGCCAACGCTGCCTGAGGCCCGCCTGAACGCACCGTCTTAGAGTTCCTGACAACACTCAATCTTAGCCGCGGCATTTATGCCGCGAAGCTGGCCTACTCCTATTATTGCCCCTGGGGCATTACGGTTCTGTGAGGCGTTCTCACCCGCCCAGAATGGCTGGATGGAGGAAGGCGGCGTAGAAGAAGACGACCGCCACCGCGAAGAGCAGGCTATCCATCCGGTCGAGGATGCCGCCGTGGCCGGGGACGATAGTGCCGCTGTCCTTCACATCCGCCACCCGCTTGAGTAGCGACTCCGCCAGGTCGCCGAGGGTCCCAGCCACCGCCACCAGAATGCCCAGCGCCAGCGCGTGATACCAAGCGAGCTGAACCGGCGAAATCGACAGCAAGACGAACGCGGCAATGACCGACCAGACAAGCCCCCCGGCGAAGCCCTCCCACGTCTTGGCGGGGCTGATGTGCAGCGCGAGCTTGCGGCGACCGAGGAAGTGGCCCGTGACAAAGGCGGCGGTATCGTTCGCCCAGACCATACAGAAGAGGCCCAGCACCCACCAGAACTGTTCCGAGCCGTAGCCCGCGACGCTGCCACGCAGCACCAGGAAGAGCGCCATCGGCCAGCCGAGATAGAACGCGACAGCAATAGTCAGCGCCCAGTCGATAACCGTGCGTTCGATGGTGGGGCGAGTGATCATCACCCAGGTGAAGGAGACGATGACCAGCGCGCTGATGCCCAGGGCAATCAGGGCCAGGCGGACGTCTGGCAGCATCGCGGCGACGAGCAGATCAACGCCGAACGCGCCGCTGAAGATGACGAGGGGATACCACTTGCGATGGGCCGCGAACATCGTGCGGATTTCCCACATGCCCAGCGCCAGCGCCACCAGAGCGCCCGCGAAGGCGATCCAGCCGCCGAACCAGACCAGCGCGATCACAATCGGAATCAGCACACCAGCCGAAAGCAATCGCTGCCGCAACCCGGCAAGCCAACCCGCCTGGCTCTGTGGCGCGGGGGTCACACGGGAATCCTCCGACACGGATTTGCTCATCGCCATGCTCCTGCGTCACTATGCGACGTTGCTCGTGCGCCTTGGTCTGGGCTGGGTCTGGTGTCAGTTGAGAAATCAGTGCCTCGCGGGCTGCGGATACGTCCCATTGCGTGAGGCGCTCGCATCGCCCGCTTGATCGGTCTGCGTCGCCGTTTCCGCGCGACCAGCGTCGTTATCGTTTTCCGCGTTGGATTCCATGGCAAGCTGCGCATCCGTCTTGCCGAAGCGGCGCTTGCGGCTGGCATAGGCATCGAGCGCGGCGACCAAATCCGCCTCGCCAAAGTCCGGCCAGAGCGTCGCGGTCGAATAATACTCTGCATAGGCGGCCTGCCAGATCAGATAATTGCTCAGGCGCATCTCGCCGCCGGTACGGACGATAAGATCAGGGTCGGGCAGGTCGCGCGTATAGAGATAGCTGGAGATCGTCTCTTCGGTGACCTGCTCCGGTGGAACCTTCGCCGCGATAATCTCGCGCACCGCATCCACCAGCTCGGCGCGGCCACCGTAGTTGAAGCAGACGTTCAATTCCAGCTTATCGTTGTTGCGTGTCAGGTCTTCCATCCAATGGATGGCTTCCTGAATGTCCTGATCGAGACCCTCCAGCCGCCCGACGTGGCGCAGCCGCACGCCCTCGCTATTCAGCCGGTCAACGTCGGTGCGGATGGTCTCCCACAGCAGTCCCATCAGCGCGCTGACCTCATCCGCCGGACGGCCCCAGTTTTCGGTCGAGAAGGCGTAGACGGTGAGCATGGGAACATGGTAGTCATTACACAGCCGCACAACCCGGCGTAGCGCCTCGACACCGGCGCGGTGCCCCATCGAGCGGGGCAGATGCCGGCTCGTCGCCCAGCGACCGTTCCCATCCATGATGAACGCGATATGGTGGGGAATCGCCTGTCCATCGCGGAAACGTAGCCGCCCCAACTCTGCCTGCCGTTCGGCCTCTCGCGCGCGCCCGCTGCCAAAAAAGGCCCGCACCAGCGCCCGCAGATTCCGAATTCGTCGCTTGGCCATGCGCTATCTCTGTTCCTCTCCGTCTCTGTGGGGGATCAGACCTCCATGATTTCACGCTCTTTGGCGTGGCCAACTCCGTCCAGATCTTCGATGAACTTATCGGTCAGCTTCTGCAGCCGGTCGGCGCCACGCTTGAGATCGTCGGCGGAGATTTCTTTCTTCTTCTCCTGATCGCGCAGCTTGTCATGCACGTCGCGGCGGATATTGCGCACGGCGGTCTTCGCGTCGTCCACCTTCTTATGCAGCACCTTGACCAGCTCTTTGCGGCGATCCTCCGTCAGTGGCGGCAGATTCAGCCGGATGACGGAGCCGTCGTTATTCGGATTCAGGCCAAGATCGCTCTTCTGGATCGCCTTCTCGATATCGCCGAGCGCCTTCTTATCCCACGGCTGGATCGTCAGCGTTTTGGGATCGGTAGCATGGATGGAGGCAAGCTGGGCGAGGGGCGTCGGCGTGTCGTAGTAATCCACGACCAGCCGCTCCACCAGCGCCGGAGTCGCTCGGCCCGTGCGCACGGTCTGCAGCTCCCGCTGGAGCGCCTCGACAGCCCCGTTCATGCGGTGTTGCGCATCAGCGAACACATCTCCTGACATGATACCTGCTCCTTCCCACCCTGTCTATACGACAGCGCCGCCTTCATCGGCTCTTCTCAGCAGCAATTCTCATCAGTTATTCCCGGCTAGTATCCCAGAGGAAGTCCTGCCCTTTTGGCATATCATGCACCAATGTACCACCTGGCGCGCCACGCACGATAGCCGCCATCTGCCCCTGAGCCTGCATATCGAAGACCACGATGGGAAGATGGTTCTCGCCGCAGAGCGCGAGCGCCGTGGCGTCCATCACGCCCAGGCCCATCGTGATCGCGTGCATATAGCTGACCTCGCCGAAGCGCCGCGCCGTCGCCACGCGCACCGGATCGGCATCATAGACGCCATCCACCTTCGTCGCTTTGAGCAGAACCTCACAGTTCAGCTCGATGGCCCGCAACGCGGCGGCCGTATCGGTCGTGAAATACGGGTTGCCGGTGCCAGCCGCCAGAATGACGATACGCCCCTTCTCCATGTGGCGGATTGCCCTCCGGCGGATGAAAGGCTCCGCGACGGAGGGCATCTCGATGCCGGTCTGCACGCGGGTCGAGAGGCCCGCATGCTCCAGCGCATCCTGCAGGGCGAGCGCATTGATGACGGTCGCCAGCATGCCCATGTAATCGGATTGCGCGCGATCCATTCCCTCGGCGGCGGCGGTCTTGCCGCGCAAGATATTGCCACCACCGACGACTACCGCAATCTCAGTTCCAAGATCATGCACCTGCGCCAGCTCACCGGCGAGGTAGTTCAGCACTTCGGCGTCGATGCCATAGCCCTGCTCGCCCATCAGCGCCTCACCGCTGAGCTTGAGCAGAACTCGCTTGTGCGTGGTCGCAGGCTGCATGAAGATCTCCCATTAGATGCGCGTAGATGCGCGCCAGAAAGCCCAGATACGCGGACCTGGGCCGCAGGCGCAACGATTGCCAATGTGGTCAGCGTGCCCGACGCCGGATTATTCGCCGAGCGCGAACCGGGCGAAGCGCCGCACAACCACATTCTCGCCGGTCTTGCGAATGACGTCGTCCACTAGCTTGCCGATGGTTACCTTATCGTCCTTCACCCAGACCTGCTCCAGCAGTACGTGCTCGCCAAATTGCTTCTTGAGCTTGCCCTCGACGATCTGCTCACGCTTGTTCTCTGGGCGCTTGAGCACCTCGGGATCGTTCATCAGCTTCTCGCGCGCCTCAGCCATCGCGCTTTCCGGGATGTCGCTCATCGCCACCCAGGTGGGGTTGGTTCCAGCGATCTGCAGCGTCAGCTCGCGGGCGAGCGTGCGGAAGGTGTCGCTCCGGGCGACGAAGTCGGTGCTGCAGTTCAGCTCGAGCAGCACGCCCAGGTTGCCGCCATGGTGGATGTATGACTCGACCAGCCCCTGGCGTGTCTCGCGGTCCTGCCCTTTGACCTTCTCGGCGCGCTGCTGGCCCTTTTCCTCAATCAGCTTGATGGCTTCATCAAAGTTCTTGGCGGTGGAAAGGGCATTCTTGCAGTCGGCGAACCCGGCGCCGGTCTCTTCACGTAGTTTGGCAACGTCTTTCGCAGTGAATTCCATAATAAATCGTGCGCTCCTCAACGCTCTATAACAACCCCAGACATGAACAGCACGGTCAGTATCGCGCCATCCAACATAGTACCACGTGGCCGGTGCATCCCCACGACACACGAATCCGCTACGCGAGACACATGCGGGATACACAAACGCGCGGCACGATTGCGCGTGCCGCGTGCTGAACCGGACGCATTGTACTGCACAGGCCTGCTCACCACAAGGGGCAGGCGGCTGGCTATTGGCCGCTTATTCGGCGACGGGCGCTGGCTCCTCCGCCTGCACTGTCTGCTCTTCCACCGCAGTTGGCGCGGCGGCCTCTGGCGCGGATTCGCCGTCAGGCTCGACGCCAAACTCTTCGAGTGTGATCGGCGCCTCAGTCGCGCGCCCCTCACCCTCATCCTTCTGCTGCTGTGACTCCCGCTGGCGGCGGCCTTCGAGGGCGGCATCGGCGATCTTGCTGCAGAGCAGCCGGACGGCACGGATGGCGTCGTCGTTGGCTGGGACCGGATAGTCCATCTCGTCGGGATCGGTGTTGGTGTCGGCAAGGGCGACGACCGGAATCTCGAGGCGGTTGGCCTCGGCGACGGCGGTGTGCTCTTTCTTGGTATCGACGACAAAGATCGCGCCCGGCAGGCGGCGCATATCGCGGATGCCACCAAGCACGCGCTCCAGCCGCTCCAGCTCATCCTGGAGGTGCTGCGCCTCTTTCTTGGGCAGCCGCTCGAACTCACCCCGCTCCTTGCGCGCCTCCAGGTCTTTCATGTAGCGGATGCGCAACTGGATGGTCTGGAAATTCGTCAGCATGCCGCCGAGCCAGCGCTGGTTGACGAAGAACTGGCCGCTGCGGCGCGCCTCTTCTTTGATGGCGTCCTGCGCCTGTTTCTTGGTGCCTACGAAGAGAATGCTCTCGCCGTTTGCGGTCAGATGGGTGATGAACTTGCAGGCCTCGTTGAGGCGTGTCACCGTCTGCTGCAGATCGAGGATGTGGATGCCATTGCGGGCCGTGAAGATAAACGGCCGCATCTTGGGGTTCCAGCGACGGGTCTGATGCCCGAAGTGGACGCCTGCTTCAAGCAGTTGCTTCATCGTTGCGACATTTGCCAAAGTACTTCAGTCCTCCCTTGAACGTAACAAAACGTGTCCTCCGCACCCTTCATGCCCGATGGAAAGCGTCGCGCTTTACGTAGCGTGCGACGCCAGGGATTCCGCCAGGTCGGGATGCGTGTGTGATGAGGGTCAACGCGCAGACCATGTCAGCACGTCAACCAAAATAGTATACCACCCCGGCGATTCAGGCGCAATGCCCCTTCACGCGCTTGAGTCGCCCTCAAGCACAGAGACGAACGAGTGGGCATACAAGTATCGTTGGCCTATGTCTGATTCCCCTCTCCCTGCAAGGGAGGGGTTAGGGGAGGGGGCCGCCCGATTACCCTTCGATCTGTGGTGGCCCCTGGCGAATGCGCGCGCGTACCAGCTCAACGTCATCCATCGCGCCCCAGCGGCTCTCATTCCACCATGTCGCGCCCGCCTCGGCGAACAGACGAACCATCGCGGACGCCTGTGCGGGATCGTCGCCCGGCGTCTCACCCTCCATGATGATATCGAACGGCGTCGTCAGCGCGCGCCGCTCGGCCACATACGCCGCCATCGCCCGGATATCGTCGGGTGTCACTTCGCGTATCTCGCCCTCAGGTGTGCGCACATTCGGCAGCAGTCCATCGTAGCGCAGCACACGCGCCATCGAGCGCTCGCTCGGCCACATGCCCACCACCCAGATGGGGATACGCGGCGACTGCACCGGCTTTGGCAGAAACGTCATCTCGTCGAGATGATAGTGCTTGCCATCATAGTGAAACGGTTCGCCGCTCCACAGCCCGGTGAGGATATCGAGGCTCTCGTCCAGCAGCTCCGCGCGCGTCTTGCGGTCGGTTGGCTCGCCCACCTTGCCAAAGCCGCCATCGTCGAGCGCGCCCAGCCCCACCGGCAGCACCAGCCGCCCGCCGGAAAGATGATCGAGCGAGACCGTCTCACGCGCCACCTTCCAGGGCCGCCGTCGCGGGAGCGGCGAGATGATCGCGCCCAGCCGCACTCGCTCCGTACGCAGCGCCATCGCCGCCATCGTCACCCACGGATCGCACATCGGCCCCGCCTCCTTGATATAGATGCCGTCCCAGTAAAACATGCCATCCCAGCCAGCCGCCTCACCCTCCGCCGCCAGCTCGGCAACCGTCTGGATATCCCCGCCAGGAATGATGAACCCGTACTTCATGCTATGTTCGCTCCTTCACATGCTTACTTTGGATCACAACCGCCATAGCATCAGGATAACCGTCAATTCATGACACCAACTGTCATATTTGACGACGCGCTCTCCGTGACGCATTTCTCCTGCGATTTGTTGCCACCATGCCGCAGTGCTATGCTTCACGATGGCGTAGAACGTGTAGAGAGAAAAGGCGGCGATAGCGTGGGAGCGGCAGTGCTGACGTGGTGGAATGCGGATCTTGTGACCCTGGCGCTGCTCGTCGTGCTGCTCGGCAGCTACCTGCTGGCCCTCGGCCCACTGCGCGAGCGGCTGCTGCCTGGCGTCGTCGTGCCGCGCGGGCGCATCATCGCCTATCTCAGTGGTGTCGCGCTGCTGGCGCTGACACTGCTCTCGCCGCTCGATACGCTGGGCCGCGAGTATCTGCTGACGGCACGCGTCGCGCAAATCCTGATCATCGTGACCTTCGTCGCGCCGCTGCTGATGATCGGCCTGCCTGACGAGTTGGCGAAGCGGCTCCTCCCGGTGCGGAGCTGGCGCGAGGCGGCGGGCACGCCGCTCTTCGTCGTCATCATGGTCCTTGCCTTCAATACCATCGTCCTCTTCTGGCAAATCCCACGCTACTACGACCTCGCGGCGCAAAACACCCTCTGGCATAACGTCGCCAATCTCAGCTATCTGCTGGCGGGCGTGCTGACCTGGTGGCCGCTGCTGACCCCCGCCGACCGGCGCGGACGCATGTCCAGTCCGCTGCAGATGGCCTATCTCGCGCTGGAAAGCCTGCCGATCGATGTCTTTGGCATCGCTATCATCTTCGCGCCGGGCGTGCTCTATTCAGTCTACGCCCACGCGCCGCGTATCACTGGGCTTTCGGCGATAGTCGATCAGCAGATTGCGGGGGCATTGCTGGCGCTGCCAGGCAATCTGCTCGACATCCTCTTCATGAGCATCATCTTCTTCGTCTGGATCGACCGCATCGAGCAGGCCCAGCGGCAACGAGAGCGCGCCGAGATCGAGCGCGAGCTGGCCGCTGAAACGGCGAGTGACGCAAAAGACAAGGCAACAGACGGCACACCAGCCAATGTAGATGCAACCCCCATAGACGCCACAGACTGAGCGCGTCTCACGGCAGCACGGGTGGCGTCGGCGGTGGAGTCGTGTCGGCGGGTGATTGGTAGCGGGCGAAGGCATCGAGCAGGGCGGCGGGGTCGGTCTCGCGGAGCAGTAGGTCAGTCTGTGCCGGTGGGATGAAGCCCTCATCCGAGGCATGCGCGACAAACGCCAGCAGTGTGGCAAAGTAGTCGCGGACGTCGAGCAACCCGACCGGCTTCTGATGGATACCAACCTGCGCCCAGGTGACCGTCTCGAATAACTCATCACAGGTGCCATAGCCGCCGGGCAGCGCGATGAATCCATCGGAGAGCTGGGCCATTAGCGCCTTGCGTTCGTGCATACTGCCCACCTCGAATAACTCAGTCAGTCCCTGGTGTGCGACCTCACGCACGAACAGCCCGCGCGGCAACACGCCGATCACCTCGCCGCCAGCCGCCAGCGCCGCATCGGCGACGACGCCCATCAGCCCGCGACTCGCGCCGCCATAAACCAGCCCCAGCCCCCGGTGGGCCAGCTCGCAGCCGAGCGCCTGGGCCACCTCGGTATAGATTGGTCGCGTGCCCGGCGACGAACCAGCAAAGACACAGATTCTCCGCACGTGTGATAGTCCTCGGTTTCTTCTTTCGCGTTCGAGCAAGACGTTGTGCTAATCAGTCGGTATGTATTCGCTTGTCCATGGCTGGCCGATCAGTTGCCACAAATCTGCGATCTGCAACAGGGGAGAGAGCATCTGGGAGGTTGCCACGTGACCAAAGCAAGACGCCGTCCTGGGCAATATTGGCAATGAATGTAGAGTCCCACTCGCCCAGGTTACGTGAGGCAAACATCACCTTCACATCTCGCAGGATATCAAGGTGGCGATTGTAGGCTTCTCCCAGGATACTGAATAGTGCTTTGCCCTCTCGTAGAGAGAAGCGCTCGTCATCTGTCTCGAAGATGGCAAGCAAGTCAACATCACTCGGATGGGCATCATCGACAGAACGTTCATCATGCCGCGCGATGGAACCATACAGAACTATCGCCAGCACATCAGCGCGCCGCGTAGCGAGCGTCCGGATAATGTCCTCCGTCAATGCAGCGGTAGCTGAATCCAGCCAGGGCGGCATAACCGCAACATCTGGCTCATTGGAATTGTTTAGCTTGTCGCCCATAGGTGGATTTCCTGCAAGATATCTTAACGCAGCCCGTTGCGTGGCGGGATCAGTCTTGCTGCCATACCAGCCGCCCTGACGCAGTTGATCGAGGCGCTCCCAGTTGTCGGCTGTAGGTGCTTCCCCAAGTGAGCGCATAAAGGTTCCAAGTCGGGTATGGCTTTCCTGATGTTTGCCATGTTTGGTATCGCACCCAAATGCAATCCAGTGGAAGGCCGCACCCCAGGCGCCTTCGATGATCAGCCTCGATGCGCGCGGAGACGCGACAAGTGAAGCAATAGCGGCTTCGATGTCCTCAGCGGCGGCGCGATGAGCATCTGCTAACATATTCTCACCTTCGCCCTCGGCTTATTCCCGGATGATAACATCAGATTACCCCGCGCGCGTTCCCCTCATCTCCAACACACGACGATGTTACTATCGGGGGCGCTGGCCGAATGCCATGTGGCAGGAGGGCAAGGCAGCCTCAGGGAAACCATAACGGCTATGTCAAGTGGCGGGCGGCATGGCTGTTCCTGGCGACTGCAAGATAGCTCACTCCGCCGGGACCAGCCCGATGCGCCGCGCCAGCTCATCGGCGGCGGTGTAGGGATCGCGGTTGCGCTCCACCACCTCGGCCACCAGCCGGTCCCACTCATCCGCGCCGATGGTCGCCTCGATCTTTTCGACCAGCGCCTGATGCAGCAGCGCCAGCATCTCGCTATGCGCCTGCTGGCCGCTCCGGCTAGCCAGCATGCCCGATGTCCGCAGCATCGCGAGGTGCGCGGCGAGCTTGTCGGCCAGTTCGGGTACGCCGTCACCTGTCATCGCGTTGGTCCTGACGATGGGGACGCGCCAGGGACGCTCCTTGCGATGCTCATCCAGGCCGAGCAACATGCGTAGCTCGGCGGCGGTCTGGTCGGCGCCGGGGCGGTCGGCCTTGTTGACGACAAAGATATCGGCGATCTCGAGGATACCTGCCTTGATCGCCTGGATGTCGTCGCCCATGCCGGGCACCGTCACCACCACGACACTCTGCGCCGCGCGGACGATCTCGACCTCGGCCTGGCCCGCCCCCACCGTCTCGATGATGATCGTGTCGAAGCCCGCCGCGTCCAGCGCGCGCACCACGTCGCGGGTGGAGGCGGCCAGCCCGCCAAGGTGCCCCGGCTGGCCATGCTGCGGATGAAGACATTGGGATCGCCCGCCAGCTCCTGCATGCGGATGCGGTCGCCCAGGATGGCGCCGCCGGTGAACGGGCTGCTGGGGTCCACGGCGAGGATGCCGATGCGCTGCTCGCGTCTGCGAAGCTCGCGCGCCAGTTGCATCACCAGCGTGCTCTTGCCCGCGCCGGGTGAGCCGGTGAAGCCGACGATGTGCGCGTGCCCACCGTGCGCATGCAGCTCCGCGAGGATGGCCCGTGTCTGGGGCGCGCCGTTTTCGATCAGCGTGACGACCCGCGCCAGCGCCCGCCGGTCGCCTGCGAGCAATCGCGTGACGATATCGATATGTGCCATGCTAGTGGGCCGTTTCCTCTGCCGCGTCGGTGTCCGCGTTGGGCCGGGCGAGCGGCGCAAGATCGTGGGTGAGCCGGTCGGCATTGATATTCGCCCGCACAAACTCGATGATGGTGGAGAGCGAGGTGCCCGGCCCAAAGTTGCCCCGAATGCCCATCGTCTCGATGGCGGGCAGGTCTTCATCGGGCAGAATGCCGCCCGCCATCACCAGCACATCGTCGACGCCATTCTCCTTGAGCAGCTCCATCACTTTCGGGAAAATCGCCATATGCGCGCCAGAGAGAATGCTCATCAGAATGGCGTCCACATCTTCCTGGATGGCCGCCTCGACGATCATCTGTGGTGTCTGGCGAATGCCGGTATAGATAACCTCCATCCCGGCGTCACGCAGTGCCCGCGCCAGCACCTTCGCGCCGCGATCATGCCCATCCAGCCCTGGTTTGGCAACCAGCACACGTATCTTGCGTTGTTCCGCCATATCTCTGCGACGTGATGCCCCGATGGCTCACCTCGCGTTCCCCCTTTCAGCGCCATTGCTCTGCGATTGTAGCGCGCGCCCATGCGCGACTCCACCGCGATTGTACACGCCGCGCGGAGGTGTCGCAAGGCTGCTGATGGGAAGCCGTCATCGCCGCGCCAGAGAATCCCGCGCCGCGAAAGCGCCTCAACTCAGCGTAAACGTCGGCGAGGTAGCTGTGGAGCCTGTCGCCATCTCCTGCTTCTGGAGGGAATAGTTGAGGACTGCCCGATAGGTTCCGGCTGGCCAGGGCGCGGGGTGTATCTGGCCTGCAGTCGGCGCAAGGGTGATCTTCATGGTCGCGCCCGACTTGATCTCGACCTGCACAGTCATGCGCCCCTGCGCGCATCCACCTATCGCCTGCCAGCCCGAAGTCGTCTGCCGCTGGAGTGTGAGAATCGTGCAGCTCGTCTGATGATCGAAGGTGAAGATGCTGGTCGAGCGGCCATTGACGAGAGTCACGATGATAGCGCCTGATGTCGTGTACGAGGCGTGGTCGGTTGTCAGCGTAATCACATTCGTTGGTGATACAGAGGACACGGGCGTTCCTCCTGATGTTGCTGTGGAGGCTATCGTTGTTGTTGGCGTACTGCCCGTCGTGCCTCCCGGCTGCTCGCTGGTCGTCGTGACGCCACACGCGGCCAGCGCCAGTACCAGGGCCACAGGCACTAGCCGTCCTATGCGCTTCAGTGGTGGAAAGTGAATGACTCGCATGCTGATCTCCTTTCCTAATGCTCTAGAGAGACGCTGCCATCTCGCTACAAGTTCCCAGGGCTGGCGAGCGACTCATCGAACTGCTTCCCATCCAGCATACAGCATGCGATCTCAGTGCCGTTACGGCGCTAGCCACCACACTGCGGGCAGGGCAGATAGCCAGCCTCCAGCGCGGCGTCGGCGCTGGCGAAGATACGCGGCGGCAATGCCCAGCGCGCGCGGCTCCGTGCGCACCCCGGCGCGCAGTATAGCGACGTACCGCGAATGCCCAGCGCGGGTGAGTGTCCCCCGTTGCGGGCACGGAGATCGTCCGCCCATGCGTCGTAGGAGTTGGCGTCCGATGGAATCGCGCCCTCCATCGCCAGCAGCCGCGCCTTGAGTGGAAGTCCCGGCCCGTAGCCCGTCAGGCGTCCATCGCTGCCGACAATGCGGTGGCAGGGGACGAATGGCGCGACCGGATTGGCCCCATTGGCTGCGCCCACCGCCCGGATTGACGCGGGCGAGCCGACAGCCTGCGCGATCTCCATGTAGGCGCGCGTCTCGCCAAAAGGCACACGCGCTACCGCATTCCAGGCGGCGCGATAGAATGCCGTGCCCTGCGGGTCGAGCGCGACGGTAAACTCCCGCCGCTCGCCGCGAAAATACTCATCCAGCTCGCCGAGCGCCTGGTGCAGATGGCGCAGCGCATCCGCATCCCCGCCCTCGTAGACTGAGATTGCGCCGAGGTCTGGCGGCGTCTCGGAACGCAACTCCGACCAGCGTGGAATCTCCGCTGTGCGCACGCCGACCGGCCCCGCCGTCACCTCGACGCTGCCCACCCATGTCATCACAGCGCCGTGAGCCAACGCCAGAGTGCCTGTTTCGTTGCTTCTCATTACCTTACCTTCTTCGCGGCTGAAGGCCGCCTCGCCCGCAGGCGAGCCTCTGGTGTGGTGTGCTATACTGCCTGTATGCACCTTGCCAACAACAGAGTGTTTGCCGGTTCCGTGGTAAATCGTTCCCACGGGTAAAAGCACTAGCGTACTTGGCCGTGGTGCTCGTTCGCGAAGCGGTAGCAGCGCATTCCACCTCTGCCGTGTTGAACGAAACCAACCTACTTGCTGTGGGGCAGCACAGCATCGGTGCAAGACCGTAGAAGCCCCTTCCCTTTAGGGATGGGGAGTTGTCACTCTCCCCCGGTTCCTTCGTTCTCTCTTCTTAGGATACACGAACCCCGGCACAGCGCACATCGTTACATCCCCGTCATGACGGTGGCGCAGCATATCTCATCGGATGCGCCAGTAGACAGGCGCTGTCACTTGCCCCATAATAAAGTTCCTAAGCTGAGCCTTTGTCTCTCCAGCGAGCGATAGACCAGGCAGAGGCGCAATACATCGAAATGGTAGCGAGGGCTATTCAGGGAGTAGTGCATGAATCGTCTGCTTCGTCGCAAGGTGGCGTTCGGTGCGTTGATCGCGCTCGCGCTGCTGGCCGCACTGGTTGCCGCTCCCCTCGTCAACGCCCACTTCACTAGTCACGCCGCTGGCTCCGGGCGCTGGACCGTCCGTGGCCATCTGGTCCCCGCCGTCCGGGGTCGGCACGCGCTGGCGCAATCCCCCGACACCGCGCAGGCGCTCGACCTCTCGATTGGGCTGACT
>CAVQGK010000020.1:0-76350 GCA_963712005.1 uncultured Chloroflexia bacterium
AGGGCGGCAGAAAGAGCAGGTGCAGTGACGGGCTTGCAGGGCCTGGCGAATGCGCTGCGCGTTGTGGACGCTCAAGGTATCCAGCACGACGATCTGGCCCGGCCGCAGCGTCGGCGCCAACTGCTCCGTGATGTACCAGGCGAACGTCACGGTATCCATGGCTCCTTCAATCAGCCAGGGCTGGTGCACGCCGTCGGGGGCGAGCGCCGCCACCAGCGTCGTATTCTTCCCGTGGTTGCGTGGCGCCGATCCGGTGGCGCGCTGGTCATGTTGTGGGGCGCCCAACCGTAGAGCCGGGTCAAGGCGATAGTGCTGCCGCTTTCGTCGACAAAGACCAACTGCTGTGGGTCGAGTTGGGCGACGGCCTTGCGCCCGGCGGTGCGCCCGGCGGTGCGTGCTTCCTCGTCGCGCACGGCACGGCTGCCAGTGTCTTTTTTTATGCGTCCAGCCGAGGCGGCGCAAGGTCCGCCACCTCATCCAACCCACATGGTGGCTTCGCTCAGCTGCTGGCCAGACTGCTCCGCCCACCAGGCGCAGTGCTCCAAGACGGTGGCATCGGCGGCTGCCTCCAGCCGCGCCCGCAACGCCGCCTCACGCTCAGATCCAGGGCCAATGCGGCGCGGATAGCCCGGAATGGGCTTGCGCTCCAGCGAGCCGGTCTCCCGCTCCTGCACCACGGCGCGTTTGACCGTATTCACGCAGACGTTAAAGCGGCGCGCGGCTTCTCGCATGGGCTGACCGTGTGCCATCATTGGCCACCGCGCGCACCAAACGCTCTTTCAGATCGGTCGAATAGGCACGCATACCCAGGGTCATTGCAGAACTCATGCCCGTGCCTGCCACTGCTTCTCGCAAGTTGCTCTAATCGCGGAGAATGCTACTTTGTCACGGGCCAATGTGCGGGACTGAATTTACGTATATCGCATTATGATATGATCGACATATCGCACTACGATATAATGCGTAGATGTGAACGCTCAGAGCGCACATATATCAGCAAGATCCACAGCGCAGATTCAGGGATATTTCAGGTTCGCCTCATGTTCGGCTGCTATTGTGTAGGTGTGGCGTGATGCGTGTGGTGGCGGTTTCACATACATGCCCATCTGCGCGGGCATGGCGGCCCTTCATGCCTCCGAGAAAGCGCCTTCTGGCTATGGACCAGCTGGGAACAACGGCGTTCCGCGATATGGGCTACCTGAGGGCGCTATGCTCGTACCCAGGGTGTCGGGATGGCAGTTGCGTAGATGGAGAGGGAAGGTAGACGCATGCGGGCGAGAGATATAAAGACGTGCGCAGTTGTGGCGATGGCTGATGCGATGGAGGTTGGATCGGTGGATGATGTTCTCTTCGATCCGCTCTATCAGCGCGTGACCGGCTTCCTTTTTGAGGGTCTGAACGTCCCTGGCTTTGTGGCGGCGATTCCGCTCGCACGTGTGGCGGCAATTAGCCATGACATAATAACAGTGCCGAGCACTGAGGAGTTCGGACCTGCCAGTCGGTTCTTCGAGCTGCGAGGCGCACGCTCGCTCAGGCAGGCGCGAGGCGCGGAAGTCGTCACTGAGGCAGGTGAGTTGCTTGGAATACTCGATGGGTTCGAACTGGACGAGGAGGATCTCGAGGTTCGCGCCTGCGTGCTCACTACCCCGTTGCTGGATCTGCATTGGCATCGCCAGGAGACCTTCGAACCTCAGCACATTCGTCAGGTCAGTAGTGAAGGCCCGATACTGGTCGATGACGAAGCGCTGCATGGGAGCGAGGACAAGGACAAAGCCCAACAGGAAGTTGGCACGCACCACGCAATCCGCGACTGACGCAGGCGAGATTGGTGATGGCAAGAAGTGACCGCCATCATTACCTAAATTTCGCCGGAACGAGCGGGCCGCACCCTGGCGAACCGAGGTACCGTCGCGTTTCGGCCTTCGCCATGGTCCTTGCTACAGTGCCGCGTTTCTGTAAGATTGGCAACAACCTGCGTGCTAGATGAGGTGAAAGCATGTCGGCATTGGTTCGGGATTGGTGGGAAGGTGGCCCACTATGAACCAGCAGCCAACATCCGATTCCGCTCTACACCCCTCCAAGAGGCGAGGCGCATTAAACCAACAAAGCGCCGTTGGTGTTGCACTCATCGTCATCGGTGCTCTCGCATTCGCCGTAACACTGGTGCGCGCCCAGGACTTGGGATTATTTGTTCTCCCTGCCATCAGCATCATTTTGTTGGCTTGGGGCATCCTCATACGGGGTGGGGTTCTTCTCGTTACGGGCGCGATCCTTGCTGGCGTTGGCGTCGGATTGGTTCTTGCCGAGCGCGTTTTTATCGGGCTAAGTGATACCGCAGGAGCGGGGCTGATCGTACTATTTACGGGACTTGGCATACTTCTCGTAACACCGCTCCTGTTCATCGCCAGACAACAGAGGGAGCGCTGGCTATTACTGCCAGGCAGTATTCTCACATTGTTGGGTGCTGCGCTATTACTCGGAGGCATTCTGCGTAGTGCGGTTGAGTTGGCGGGAAGATTCTGGCCAGTTGCATTAGTTGCGCTAGGCGTGTCCTTGCTGTGGCAAGGATACCGGAGCCGGTCAAGGGTATAGAATATGCGCCGTCTCAAGAGTACCCTATCGTCAACTTGAAACTTGTCGTAAGTGGCTGTTTTGAGCCCGGCGGAACGACTTTAACGATCAGTTCCCAGTGGCCGCCCATCGTCAGATCGCCCTGGCCGCTATAGACGCCTGGATTGCTCGCCCCGACCGCCTTAAGCGCTACGTTCTCTTCGCCCATATCCATATCCAGCATGTTCGTCGTGACGACCACGATGGCACTCTTCACCAATTGGCCTTTACTATCCTTTACCGTGGCAGTGAGTGTGTTGGTCCCGAATTTTGCGGGCGTCACATTCATCGAAATAGAGTAGCCACCAACCTGCTGTGTCGCCTGAAATGGACCGCTTGATGCAGTTGCTGTTGCCCCGCCGGGTGCAGGAGTCGCCAATGTTCCTGCGAACGCTCCCAACAGCGCCACACAGAGGAGTACACCTGCGCCCAACATTGCCTCACGTCGTAGCCAATCTTCGAGCTTCAGCGAGAGTTCGTGTAGCGGTGTATCACTGCCAGAGTCGATATTGTTATTGCCGCTCCTGTTGCCAGCGTCGCCTTTGCCGCCCCCAAATGTTGCACGAGCGCTTGGTGCCATCATGCGCTCGTGGGCAGGTGCGGAAGCGACCGAGGCGGCAACCGGGCTAGCAGTCGGCGTCATTGCCCCCTGTTCCGAGAGGGTAAGGGCCAGTTGCGGGCGAATATGGAAGGCATGCCATGCACTGATACCTACCATCAGCAGGAAAAGCTCGATCTTGACGAAGAGCGTCCGGCCATAGGTAGTGGTTAGGAATTGCTGTATCGAAGTGAGGTGGATCGTGGTGTTGAGCGTGCCAGTGGCGGCGAGCAGGAATGCGCTGAGGATCGCGACCGCGCCGAACTCCGGCAACCCCAGCGCTAGCACGCGCGCGCGGGTACGTACATCCAGATGTGTAAGTGCTGGCACAAAGACAACGCTGATGTAGAACAGGCCCCCGACCCAGGCGGCGTTGCAGACAAGATGAAACGAGTCGACGACCAACGCATACGCCAGTTCATTGTTGGGAACAGCGGCGGCATGTCCGGAGAGCGCGAAGGCAATGATCAGAGCGAACGCCAGCACGACGAGCGCCAGACCGAGCGGGGTTCGTGCCCCTAGACCTGCGACAAGCCGGCGCGGCAACCGTGATATCCCACGCAGCGTCGATAGCAACGCATGTCCCCAGCCAACGATAGACTCCTCATTATCTTGCGATGTCTCGGTGGGAATGGGCGGCGTTTGTCGGCGTGTAACTGTAAGATTTTGACGCACCTCAAGCAGTGTGAGAGCAAGCGCCGCCAGTGCTACAATCTCGCGCATCCACCAGAACGTCCCAAAGCGACTGCCGAAGAGCACTGCGCGCAGCAGTGGCGGCGAGAATACGCCAGCAAGACTTCCGGCCAGTTCAGCCGACTGCGCCAGAATCATCCCGACATCCGCCGCCAGTACGACGATCAGCGCGACCGGAGCCAGCCGCAGGAATCGCTGCTCCGACGCTCGCGCGGCGCGTGAGAGCGCAGTATCTGTGGTTATCCCTGATGGCAGAATCCACGTCTCCCAGATAATGCCGCCGACCCAGAATGCCATGCCGAGGAGCGCCAACCACGTGAAGACTGCTTGCGCGATAGTCGGGACATCCAGACCACTGGACGAGGCATTGGCGATGCCGCCACCTCCTGGGATATTGCCGGTCGGGAGTGTCTTCGGAATCGGTGGCACCGAGCCGTCGGGCGCGGCGATGCGGAAGATAAACGACCCACCCGTGATATGGCCATCGTCTTGGGACTGCGTGCGCCAGACGACGACGTAGGTGCCCGCTTTGAGCAGTGGGAGGGTGACGACCATCTCTTTCGTATCACTGCTGCTCACATGGGCGTCTTTGTTATCCACCTCCTGGTTGGTGGTATTCACGACGACCGCGCGTGAGGTCAGCGGGTTGATGTCTTCGCTGAACCACATCTTGACCTGCGAGGGTGGAGCGTTGAGAATCGAATCGGCGGCAGGGTCAGAACGCACCAGGAGAGCATGCGCCGAAGCAGTCGGGAGAAAGCGTGCAGCGGGGCCAACGGGGGAGAACGCGAGCAGCGCTAGCACTATGCCACAGCAAACCGCTACACCAATCTGTACCAGATGACGTTGTGTCCTTGCTGAAGAACGCTTTGGCCTCATTCCTTGCCCCACGTTATCACTGAATATTTCCCCTTAACCTAGTACTCATCCATGCGGATACCCAGTGTCACCCGCATCATGCAGCTCTAGAGCTTATCTGAGAGCAGAGGCAGCATATGTGTTAGCAAGTTAGCAAACACAGCGCATTCATCGTAAGCCTGCTCTACGAAAGAGCCTTGATGAAACGCTATGGGCGTTTCCTACGGCCTACCAGCAGTAGCGTTCCCGCGCTGCCGATGAGCAGGCCGACAAGGCCTACGAGTGCTACAACCCAGCCAGATGCGCCTGAGCCTGTACTCGTTGAATTGGTCGAGCCTGGTGATGTTGTCGATCCGCCAGTATCGCCCGGTTTAGCCTGGCTGCCGACGTTGAAGATGAAGGCGCCGACGGCGGCGTCGCCATCGTCGAGGGAGACCGTATGCCAGACCACTAGATAACTGTCTGAGTCATCGCCTGTCATCGGGACGGTCATCGTCTTGGCGTCGCTGGTATTCACTGTCCCAGCAGCGGTACTGACCACCTTCCCTTTGGTGTCGTAGACCGTCAAATCGCTGCCTTCGGGATTGACATCCTCGGCAAAATGCACAGTGACGACGCTGGGCGCTGCAGTGACGGTGGAGTCTGCTGCCGGGGTCGAGCTCTCATATTTGGCGTGCGCTGCTGCAGTGGGCGTCTGAAATGCGAAGACACTCACGGCGAACACGAGTCCAAGCATGAGACCTAACGTTAGTAATGAGGATGTCCTGCGAAGCGACAACTTCCCACCATTCACTGACTCAAACCTCCTGAATGCTCAGACTGCCTTCTGAATCTTCCGTTGACTGTCTGACTAGCGATCGTCTACATCCAAGGATTCGACAGCCTGATAGTCGTCCCCTGACGTTGACTACGCGTTTTTACTTTCCCCAGCATCAGTCAAGTGAAACAACGAAACGAGACAATACGCCACTATCAAAAATGGAACGCCTCAATCTCGCGGGGATCAGGCAAATACCTGATCTAACACCTATGGATATGGATTATCAACCTGATGCCCACGAGCGCTGAACAACCTCTTGAATCACACTACAAGCAATGGTCCCCCGCTACACCCAGTGACTGCTATGACGCATGTTTCAGCACATACAATTGCATGCTTAGCGTGACGCGTGTCGTGCGCTTAGCAGCAGGTTCTCCTCACGACACAATCGCTCAATCTTGCCGACGGAAGGCTACCATCGGCAGAGCGGTCGCTAGCGCCAATCGGCTTTCAGTTGACCCGTCATATGGATAGCGCATGATCCGCACAAGGCCGCGCAGAGCACGCGGGTGATGTTGCTCATACCATGCGAGCACACCGGAACCCTCAGCTGGTGTGAGGAATCGTTGGGTTGGACGAAAACGATCACGTCCAGACTGCACTTCGATTGCCGGATGCGCTTGTAGATTGCGATACCAGTCGGCCTTAGCGCCGAAGCCAGCCGCCACAGTGTATTCACGGCGTGCAGGATCGTACCGGACAACCTCAAGCACTGTCTGGCGGATGTGGCCTGAGACACGCCCCCGATGTGTGAGCAAGAGGAAGCGATGGCCAAGCACCCAGCCAAGACCAAGATGGTAGAGCTGTATCGGCAGTCGGAAGGCAAATCGAGCGAAACCGCGCGGACGCGCGGGAAGCGTCGCTGTCTCTTGCGTTGAAGAAACTGGCATCGCATCCTCCGGAATTGCTAGTCTGTTTTGGTGTATGGCTGCATGGCACAACAGTGTATGTCAGCCAGTGCGGAGGCATATCAGTGGAGGTCTGGGACGAGCCTGAAGCGCTCATTCCAGTTGGCGCGATACAGAGTCCGCTCAAGATAAGTATATCACAGGCAGATATAATCGCAACGTGAGATATCTCGTGATACCTATGCGTAGACATGCTCTGGAACGCATTACTATTTCTTGATGAGAACTCCAGACCTTGCGGGCATTGCATTGCGACGATGTCTGGAAAGCTTCCCGGCTTGTTACTTGCATTGACTTTCGCTAATTGAGCATGCCCCGCTTTGGTGGGTCATCCGAGAAGTTGGTGACCGGAGCGTAGCCCAGCCCTAATCAGCAGTACGCTAACAGCCGGCGTAGAGGACACGTGGCCGCAAGAGGTCGAAGTTGGCCCTCCCGTACATACTGCGCGTGAGCAGCTTCAGTTTCGTGATAAAGCCTTCCGTTTGTCCCTGACTGTGGGGAAGAGCCAGAGCGGCGACCACCGCCGCCTGGTCCTGCCTGAGTTTGGTGGCAAAGGCTCTAAGTTCAGGGATCCCACTCTCTCGGGCAAGTCCCAGCCACTGCGTGAGTTGCTCAGCAGCCTGAGCAGGGTCGGGCGGACTGCGTAGCAGCGCCGCAAAGGAGGCGAAGAGTTCGAGTGCGGTGTGCAGCTGGGGATGCAGGCTCCCGATGTGGCATAGCGCTTCCTCTTCCGTGGGGGTCCGCTTCTCCGGGCGGGCGGCCACGAGCCCAGCGGCTTGCCTGGGCGTCATCCCCAGTGATGCTAAGGGCAAGGCCACGCCCTGGCGCACCCTGGCGCTCCCTGGCGCTCCCTGGCGCTCCCTGGCGCTCCCTGGCGCTCCTGGTGCTTCAGATAGCCCGTCAGCCGGGCCACCGTGCGATACGAACCGGCAAACCCTTGGGCCACGATCTCGCGCCATAACTTGCGGGCATTGTGGCAGCCAGCCGCCCATTGCTGCAGCACGTATGCTTGGTAGGGTAGAAAGGTACAGGTACTGCTCTGGCGTCGAGTGAAGCGCCGCTGGGGTGGCGTCGTGCAGAGGCGGTACTTGGCCACCGTGTGCCGATTCAATCCCAGCATCCGGGCAATCGCCATCGTACTCATCCCGTGGTCGGCGCGGTGGTGGATGGCGTAGCAACGCTCCTCCATGGCAGCGCGGTCACGCGCCTGGGAGGCTTCCCGATCCAGACGCCAGTGGGTCACGCGCCTGGGAGGCTTCCCGATCCAGACGCCAGTGGGTCACTGACTCCTGCTGTCCCTCGTGTCGTCGCGGCGCGGTGACCTGCCGCAGCAATCGGCCGTGCCGGCGAAAGAGGCGAAAGAGGCGAAAGAGGCGAAAGAGGCGAAAGAGGCGCCTCGCGCAAGGTGTGGAGCAGGTGAAAGCGGTCTGCGACCTGCACCGCCTGAGGAGCCGCACGCTGGGCAGCGTGCGCGTATGCACTGCTGCGATCCCGGCTAATGACCTGCGCCCCGGGATGAGCGAGCAGCCAGGAGACGAACTGGTCGCCACTGCGGTCGGGCAGGATATCGACAACGTCGTGCCGCTCCAGATCGACGAGGATGCTACCATAGGTCCGGCCCCTGCGAAAGGCAAAATCGTCCACACTGAGGATGCGGGCGATGGGGGGTGCAGCGAGTTGGAAGGAACGAATGTGCGCCAGCACCGTATCGCCACAGAGCGGGATGCCCAACTGGCGCAGCAGGCGCGCTCCCGGTTCACCACCGACGGCGAAGGCCACCTGCCGCAACCAGTCTCGCAAGCGTTCGGTTCGATGCGCATGCGGGCGTACAATTCCGGGGAGCCGTTCGGTGAAACTGCGGCGTGGGCAGTCCGGTGTGTCACACAAGAAGCGGCGAGACCAGAGCAGCAGACGGGTCGGTATGCCGGCCCAGGGCAGATCGGCCACGATCCGTCGATAGCGGGAATGGATGCGTGCTGACGGACTACCGCACTGCGGGCAGCATGCCGTGTCGCTCCAGGTCCGCAGGTGCAGCGTAATGCCTGCGGAGTCGGCGCTCACGGAGAGCAGGTGCAGCCGGCTCGGATCCAGCACGAAGGGTTGAGCAGGCATAGTGGACCTCCTGATTGGTCCACCAGGCCACATTCACTCAGGCTCCTGCTTCACCAACTTCTCGGATGAGCCACCAAATCGGGGCAACCCCAAATTTTGCAAGACTGCCGGAGGCGAATCTGGCTCGTATCATGCCGCACTTCGCTGCCGTGAACATCACACCACGGTATTCCTGTGATCAAAGGAAGGCCATACATCCATCGTCCGCATGAAGCTGCTTTCCACCATCCAATCACTGTCCGAGGATTCGCTTGCCGTTTACTTTCGTTGACCAAATGTTTTCCTGACATGCCCATTTGTTTACCAATGTTTTGATATGCTCATGAATATCACAACACGATGTTTTCCGTGTTGAAGAAGCATACGTTTATCAACCGTGTGCAGCGGCACTGCATCATCCAGCTGTCGCCGACAGGATCTCGGCTCTCGGAATTCATGGTGTTTTCAGCTTGCTGCTGACGCGATCGCTTCGACCAAGAGGCGCACGGCGAGCGAGCAAGCAGGGTTAACTTCTTCCATTCGTGTGATATTGGCCAAAGGAAGGCGGCACACCATGGGCAGTAGCACAGGCAAGTGGATCTTTACAGGAGTCCTGGTTCTTCTTGGTGTCGCCTGGGTAGGAGGAATCGTTTGGCTGCTTCATGGGATCGGGGACGGAGTTCCATCGACACAGGCGCAACCAGCCGCAGCGAGCGTGACTCCTCCGCCCGGCATGAGTGTCCCGAGCAAGCATTATCACCTCACCTTGCAGACCTTTCCCAACACGCCCGACGATGCCTGGCTAAAGGAGCATAACTATCAATTCGCCAGTGGCGAAATTGCTCCGCTCGATTATCACGAAGACTGGGTTCGATATGGGCCGAGCACGAACATCGTTGTCCCCGCGCACGCGCTCGTGACGATCACCATCCAGAACTACGATGGCCAGTCTCCCGTGCTGAACGGGTTCGTCGCCCATGTGGAGGGTACGGTTGACGGCACGATGACGGTCAACGGTAAGAGCGTAAAGGCCCTCGATCCTAGTGTTATCTCACATACCTTTACCATCCACTCCATCCCGGACAGCACCCAACCCTGGCTCTATGTCAGCATTCCGCTGCTGGGTGAGCCTGACAACGTCGAATCCGTGGGCGCCGACAATGGTATGCCGCCGAATCCCGAGGTGATGGAGTTCTCCTTCGTCACCGGCAATCCGGGCAACTATGTCTGGAATTGCTTTGATCCGTGTGGCTGGAATTACAACGGCTTTGGCGGCCCGATGCAGACGCGCGGCTATATGTCAGGCACGTTTGTCGTGCAGTGATGGTTCATCGCTAGCCTGTTGGCTCGCTGCCGTGTAGATAGCGCCGACGAACACAGGTCTGCTAGCTTGTTCCGCCGACGCAGGTGGCTTCAACAAGGAGGTGGCGCTCATGGCACAAGATCGCAATCCCAACCCACCGCGGCAAGACCATAACCCTCTGCCAACGCATCGCGAATTGCGCATCGCGATCTATGTCTACGCTGCACTGATCGTCATCGGTGTAGTCGCAGTTGTCCTCCTCTCGCCATGGATCGAATCCTGGGAGCCGGTCGCTTCGGATCGTGCAGCCGACAACTTTCTGACGCTGATTGTTTTTACGGCAATCGCTGTACCGGTCTTCATGTTCGTGATCGTATTTGGCTTCTTCAACCTCTTCTACTTCCGCAACCGCGTCTTCCGCCGCAGGCGCGGCGCTCCTACTGAGGATGGCCCCTACCTTATTGCCGGTCTCAAGCCGCAGATTGCCTGGATCGGTCTGACTGCTATGCATGCGCTGGTGCTCTTCGCATGGGGACTCATCTTTCTCGCCCGCGCGGACGCCGCTCCGGCGCCGGGATCGAATCAACTCAATGTCGATGTCACCGGCGAGCAGTGGCAGTTCAACTTCACCTACCCGCAGTATGGCAACGCGCAATCAGAAATCCTGGAGATGCCAGTAAATCGTCCGGTCTACTTCACGATCACGTCGCTCGACGTCGTGCACTCCTTCGCCGTCGATTCGATGGGCTTCAAGGAGGACGCCGTCCCGGGAGTTTTTACGCATATCCGCGTGACGCCGGACAAGATTGGCTCGTACACCGTGCGCTGCTACGAACTGTGTGGCCTGTACCACACCTATATGGAGGCGCCCGTCCGTGTCGTTTCCGAGGCTGACTTCGACACCTGGGTGCATTCCTTGAAGGTCCATGGGTACCCCTGGGGGATCAACGGCGCCGGTGTGCCTAACGGTGGGGCACCGCCACCGACGCAGAGCGGCAGCGGGTCGGTTGGGTCGAGCGGCTCGCAGGCGCTCATCCTACCTAATTCACCCGCGAACGTCCCACGGCAATTGTTCACCTAAGAGGCAGCTTAGGGTCAGGCTGTACCAATAGGCTTTAAGGCGTTAAGGAAGGAACAGCCATGTCAACCGCTCACGAGGTTACTACTGGACATGAACCACCCGACGGGCGGGCAACGCGTCAGCCAACGCTGTGGCAAAAGCTCGTACCGAGTCATCTTACCGGCATCATTCTCGGCGTCATCGGCTACTTCGTCGCCGACTGGGTCGTTCACCTGACGACGCCTGAAGAGGAACTGATGTTGCCCGATAAGGTACTGCTCTGGGCGTTCATCGGGTTTACAATTGGCTGGCTCGCTGGCGTTGGCGCATTCAACTATCCCGTTCGTTGGATCGTTGGTATGCCGGAACCGCCCCATGAGGAGCCGTACCGGGGGCAGGGCTATTACCGCCAGTACTGGCGCTATTTCCGCTGGAACACCGATCACAAGATCATTGGCATCCAGTACCTTGTGCTGACGCTTTTTATGCTCGCCATCGGCGGCACTTTGGCCATGCTCATTCGCCTCGACCTGATCGTCCCTGGTTCACGGGTCTTTCCGCCGAATACCTATGAGACGGTTGTCACGATGCATGGCATGTTAATGATCGCGACGATGTTCTCGATTATCGTCGGGCCGTTTGGCAACTTTTTTGTGCCAATTCTGATCGGCGCGCGCGATATGGCCTTCCCGCGCCTCAATGCCCTCAGCTGGCACCTGCTGTTCGCTGGCGTTGTCATCTTCCTGCTGATCCCGTTTGTGGGCGACGTGCAGACCGGGTGGACCTTCTACTCACCGCTGTCCGATCAGACGGGGCTAGGCGCCGATGCCTTCGCCGTTGGCGTGATCCTCATGCTGGTCTCCTCCTCGGTCGGACTTGTCAACATGTTGACCACGATCATCTTGATGCGCGCTCCTGGGCTGAAGTGGACGCGCCTTCCCATTTTCCTTTGGGGCATTGTCAGTGTGGCGATTCTCACAGCAGTGTCGGCGCCCTCGTGGATTTCTGGGTTGATCCAGATCATTCTCGATCGCTCCTACCAAACGACTTTCTTCCTCAACACTGTCCCGGGAAGTGATACCTTCCCCGCGACGGCGGCGACGGGAGGCGGCAACGCGTATCTCTACGAGGTGACCTTCTGGTTCTTCGCACATCCCGAGGTCTATATCTTAGCCATTCCGGGATGGGCGGCGATTATGGAAGTGACGATGGTCTTCTCGCGCAAACCCGCCTTTACCTACAAACTTGGTGTGCTCGGCCTGCTTGCCGTAGTGCTCAATAGCTTTCTGGTGTGGGGCCACCACCTGTTTGTTTCCGGTTGGGCTCCCGCCTTGCGTGGGTACTACATGTTCACCACCGAGATGATCTCGATCCCAACCGGGTTCATCTTCATTACGATTCTGGGAACCTTGTGGAAGGGACGCATCTGGATGAAGCTACCGCTGGCATGGGTCTTTGCCTTCCTCTGGACATTCACGATTGGCGGCATCACCGGCATTTATTTGTCCGATGTGCCGCTCGATATCAAGCTCCACGGCACGTACTTCGTCGCGGGACACTTCCATTACGTGATTCTCGGCAGCATGCTCTGGGGCTTCTTCGCCCTGGCATTCTATTGGTTCCCCAAGATGACGGGGCGCTACCTGGATGAGCGCCTGGGTTGGATTCACTTCTGGGCCACCAATATCACGTTCAATCTGGTGTTCAGCATGTTCTTCCTGATGGGGTGGACTGGTCTGCCGCGACGCGTCGCCGACTACGGACCTCTCTATGACTGGCCGAATACCTTTGCCAGCATATTCGCGTTCCTGCTTGGCGCGGCGATGGTGGTCTTCTTCGCCAATGTCATCTGGTCCTGGCGCTATGGCGAGAAAGCGGGTCCCAATCCTGGGAGGCGAAGACGCTCGAGTGGCAGATCCCCTCACCGGTGCCGCAGGAGAATTTTGCCGAGATCCCAACGGTCACCAGCGGCCCGTATGAGTACGGCAAGCCGCCAGCGCCTCCACAAGCGCCGCCAGAGATCGAGCCTGTTCCGGCTCCAGGAACATGATGACGCTACGCTGTAGGGCCTGCTTAGCAGACGATCACACGTGTGTACGCGCAAGAGGAGTTTAGACCATGGAAGCACCCATCGAGCACGGTCATGATGGCGCGCTGGCGATGTATGCCGGACAGAGTCCTGCCACCGAGTCGCGGAAGATCATGGTTGGATTCGCCATGTATATCGCCACCGATGTGCTGCTGGCGATCATGTTCTTCATCACCTATATCTGGCTGCGCCAGTACAACACCAACAACCTCTGGTTCCCCAGCGGGACGAAAGCGCCGCCGACCACCGATTTGCTCTGGCCAGCAATTGCGCTTGCAGTCAGCAGCAGCGCGTACGTCGTCGCGCAACTCGCGGTGCGCTACGATAGGCAGACCATGTTCCGTCTCGCGTTGCTGGTCGCATTTGTGATTATGCTGGGTACCCTTATCTGGGAAGTCTACGCGATGGGCCACCTGCCAATGACCCAGTCAGATGGCGGGTTCGCGGTGAGTTACCTTCTGTTATTGGGCTACCACATTTTTCACTTAGCCATTGCGGTGCTGGTCGGCATCGGCATTAGCGTGCGGGCGCTTCGTGGCTACTATAACGCCGAGCATCATGTGGGAGTAGACGTTGCGGGCATCTGGTGGCACTGGGTGGTCACCTACGCCATTTTGTTCTGGTTGTTGCTGCTGATGCAGCCAGCCTCGCTGTTCGCGAGTTAAAACAGCTGGGAGGCGCATTGTATGTACTTGCCATCGCTGACAAGCCTCTTCGCAGATTGGCTTGACGACCTGCAATCGGATCCGTGGCCGGTCGTGCTGCCGCTCATCCTGACCATACTTGTCTCTGCGCTGTACGTCTGTGGCATGCGCTATGAAGCGCGAACCGGTATAGGCCGACGAGTAAGTATGTTCCAGGCGCTCTCGTTCTTTGTCGGCATGCTCGTATTGTTGCTTGCTATCGCCTCGCCACTCGATACGCTTGCCGATGAAAGTCTGGCGGCGCATATGGTGCAGCACGAGATCCTTGTGCTCGTTGTCCCGCCGCTTCTGTTGCTGGGAACGCCCCTCTGGCCGCTCTGGCGTGCTCTGCCACTGCACTGGCGGCGGGGCTGGTTGCGATGGCTGCTGCGCCGCCATCAAGTCATGAGGCTAGCATACACGACGCAGCGTGTATGCTTTCGTCCACTCGGCGCCTGGTGCCTGTTCATCGTGATATTCGTCGGCTGGCACATTCCAGCGCTCTATGACCTTGCTCTCGAAAACGAGGCGATACATGCGCTTGAGCACACTATGTTTCTCGGAGCGGCGCTGATCTTCTGGGCACAGGTCATTCCGTCGTTTCCAATCCAGCCGTCGCTTACCTATCTTCGACGCGCTGGCTATATCTTTGGCGCCGCGATTGTCCTGCACCTGCTCTCTGTCCTCATCGACATCGCGGTGCAGCCCATCTATTCGTTCTACGGTGTTGGCCCGAATGTTGTGGCCAATCAAGCCGCTGGCGGCGCCATTATGGATGTGAGCGGCCAAGTGGTCTTTACGACCGCTATTCTGATCTGTTTGGGCTTGTGGTTGCGCGACGATGAGCGTAAAGACGCCCTGCAGATGGAGGGAGTGTCCTCACAACAAACGGCGAATATGAGCGCGCGCGGAGCGCTGCTCATTGCGGAAACCGAACTTACAGAAACATCCGAGCAGGCCTCGCGCAAGTAATTAAAGGTGAAACAACTATGTTCAAGCGTGTCGCAATGGTTCGTTTGCCGACCGTGTCCACTGGCCATCTTCATAGCTATATTGCTCTGATGAAGCCTCATGTCACCATGTTGTTGCTTGGCGTCACACTCGTGGCGATGGCGGTGGCCCCTGGCGGCTTGCCGCCACTAGGCGTCGTGCTGGCCACACTCCTCGGCGGAGCTATGGCGGCTGGTAGCGCCAATGCTATCAATTGCTATTGCGACCGGGATATCGACGCGGTCATGGCCCGCACTCAGGGTCGACCACTGCCTGCCAACGCGATTGCTCCGCAGCATGCGCTCATCTTTGGCCTACTACTCGGAATTACGTCGTTTGGAGTGTTGGCGCTCGGAGCAAACCTGCTCAGCGCGGTCCTAGCTCTTGCCGCTATTCTCTTCTACGTCATCGTCTATACACTCTGGCTCAAACGGCGGACGTCGCAAAATATCGTCATTGGCGGCGCGGCGGGAGCTGTGCCGGTGCTCGTCGGATGGGCTGCTGCGACCAACAGCCTGAGCCTCACCCCAGTGCTGATGTTTCTCATCATCTTTATGTGGACCCCGCCGCACTTTTGGGCGCTGTCTCTGGTTCTCAAAAGAGATTATGCCAAAGCCGGAGTACCTATGCTGCCTGTTGTTCGCGGCGAAAGGGCGACCCGTAGGCAGATCGTGGTCTACTCCGCACTCTTGCTGTCGGTTTCGCTGACGCTGGTTGCTGCACATGCCATGGGATGGCTCTATCTCGTCTGTGCTGCAGCACTTGGGCTAGGATTGTGCGCGTTTGCGATTCGGCTCGCTATCACTCATCGGGTGAGTCACGCGCGCGAGTTCTTTTGGCTCTCGAACAACTATCTTGCGCTGCTGTTTGCGGCGATGGCGCTGGATAGATGGATTCGCTGATGGTATTTGACAGGACTTCTAGACAGTGGAAGGGGCCTTGGCAATGCGACGGGGATGGTTACGGTCATGGACTTTGATAGTTACATTGGCGATCATGGCACTCATGCTCGCCGTACAGGGATGTACTGCTACCGCCAAGGAGGCTCCCAAACCGGTTACGCTGAAAGCAGGAACAACGTTAGGAAGCACATTAGCGCTGCCATTCTCCCTGCGTGATCAGGCTGGGGAACTGGTGAATCTCCAACAGATGCGCGGCCATGTCGTCGTCCTCACTTTCCTTGATGCGACCTGTACGACCGAATGCCCGATCACCGCGCAGTATCTGGACTGGACGGCGCAGTTCCTGAAGAAAGATGCCGAGAACGTCGGCTGGCTGGCCATTTCCGTCAATCCCAGCAATACGGTAGATCAAGCCAATACCTTCCTAACCAAGAATGCGGTCCAGGTGCCGTTGCACATTTTGTTGGGCAGTTCAGCGGTTCTAACGCCGTTGTGGAAGGGCTATCACATCGTCGTGGAACCGGGTGCAAACGGCGATGTCGAGCATACGCTGGGCCTTTATGTAATCGATGCCCAGGGATATGAGCGCGAATGGGTAGATGGTGGCTACGATCCGAAAGCGCTCGCTGCCGATATCGAAACGGTCATGCATGAAGGCGCATAGCGCTGTAAGCCTGCACTGTGCCTATTGAACTTATCGTAGTCGAGGGAACCTGTTGCAATGGATGCGGAAACTCGGACTAAACGCCCTGAAATTAAGGGTGAGGAGCGATCGGGACTTCTTACCAAGTCGCAGATTGCGCGCTGGCTGATTGCCATTGTGCTTGTTGTACTGCTTGGAGTGCTCCTGTTTTCCCGCATTCACCATGCTGATCAGGCCGTTGCACAAGTTCAACGGGTATCGGCCAGCAGCGTGCGCGCAGGCCAGGTGGCGCCTGACTTCACATTCTCCCCTGTATCTGGCGCTTCCGCGCAAGCCGTTTCCCTGAGCCATCTACGTGGTCATGTAGTTGTCATCAACTTTTGGTCGTCTGCCTGCACACCATGTCAGGACGAGGCGCCTATTTTGTCTCAAGTTGCCCGTCAGTTTGCGCCCCGTGGTGTTGTATTCCTGGGCGTGGCGTTTGATGGCACACGCGATGATATTCTGAATTTCATCCATCGCTATAACATACCTTACACATGTGGTATGGATGAAACAAATATGATTGCGGTAGCGTACGGTCTGGTCGCTATCCCCGTGACAGTTGTTGTGGATCGACAGGGCAATGTGAGTCATATGACGCAAGGCGTCGTGTCTCGGGAGGACCTGGATCAGGCTCTGCAACAGGCGCTGGGCCAGAATACGTGACATCATAACATGCGCAATTCCGGATTGAACACTCGGTAAGGATGGGCTGGTCGTTAATATCACCCAGAGCAACTTGCGAAAAGCAGAGGCAGACACGGGCACGGAATGTGCGAGGCAGCAGCACATGCGTGCCTATTCGACCGATCTGAAAGAACGCTTGGTGCGCGCGGTGGCGAACGGTCAGCCCATGCGAGAAGCCGCGCGCCGTTTTGAGGTGGCGGTGACGACCGTGAAACGTGCGGTGGTGCAGCAGCGCGAGACGGGCTCACTGGCGCACCGACCAAGTCCGGGCCGCCCGCGCGCGATCAGTCGTGAGCAGGAGGCGATCTTGTTGGCCCGGCTACAGGCCGCACCCGATGCAACGGTGCTGGAGCACTGCGCCTGGTGGGCGGAGCACTCTGGCCAGCAACTGAGTGAAGCCACCATGTGGCGGGCGATCCGCCGGTTGGGCTGGACGCATAAAGAAACGTCTTGGCCGCCAGCGAACGCGACGAGGAGGCGCGCACAACCTGGCGCGAGGCCGCGGCCCAACTCGATCCCGAGCAGTTCGTCTTTGTCGACGAAAGTGGCGCCAACATCTCCTTGACCCGGCTCTACGGTTGGGCGCCGCATGACCGGCGCGCCACGGGATCAGTCCCGCGCAACCACGGTACGAACACGACGCTGGTCGCGGCGCTCACGCCTGCTGGCCTGCAGGTGCCCTGGATGATTGAGGGAGCCATGAATACGGACGCGTTTGTCTGGTACATCACCGAGCAGCTCGCGCCAACGCTCAAGCCGGGGCAAATTGTCGTGCTGGATAATTTGAGCGTCCACAAAGCGGCCCGCATTCGCCAGGCTCTGGAAGCCCGCCACTGCCAGCTCCTCTTCCTGCCGCCGTACTCGCCCGATTTCACCCCGATTGAACAGGCGTTTTCCAAGATCAAGGCCCTCCTGCGTGGGCTCGGCGCCCGCACCAAGGAGGCACTCTGGGAGGCAGTGGGTTTGGCGGTCGAGGCCATCACGCCCGAGGATGCCCTCGCCTGGTTCGCCCATGCTGGTTATGTCCTGTCTGCTCTACCTACCTGAAAGTTGCTCTAGGTGTTGCACCAACAGGTCGCCGATGCTATTGGCGGGCCTGAACACCAACGTAATCACGAACACCAACGTCGTCAAGTGAACGCGCTGAAGATGATCAACAACATTTGGACCTAGCGTTCGATCTGCACCATGTGCCAGAGGCCCTCACGCATCCCACACCATATCTACCGGGTTATGGGCTCGTTGTTGGCCGCGTAGCGCTCATACTTGGCGGTGATGGCCGCCAACTCCCGTTCAGGAATCTTCTCCACCCAATGTCGGAGGACTAGGAGAGCCGCACAGATGGGCGAAGTAACGACAAGCTCCAACGAACTGATCACCCCAGCTGCATGCGGTGCAAATTGCGGGCCTTGCAGGAGTAACGTGAACCATGGCCAAACATGTGCCCGTCCTCGTCCGCTTGGTACCATCCTAGAAGCAACGCATTCTCACACACTTGATAAGATCCGCGTCTCGAGGTTGAAGAGTTTCCACTGGTTCACGGTATCCTAAAAGCTCATCTGTCATCTCGCCGATCCGAGTCAAGCAGATAAGAGCACGAGTACTACGACTTGCTGATACATGGCGCGTGCCGACTGCTGACTCCTGACAGCACGTTCAGCTCTCTCATTCTCTAGTGAACGTGCGCTATAGATGACGCTCGGCTCTGCCGCGACAAGGAGTCTTCGTGTTTTCTGGCATGAGTCATGCAGTCTTGTCCTCTAGCACCGGTCGCGAAGACCACTCTGCGGCAAATCGCTAGTCAATTGACTGCTCAGTGATTGCTCACACTGGCAGGATGATACCGTTCTGAATCGAAATGGCGCAATTCAAAGCCAGCGGCTGACATCTACTCCCACGTGCAAGCTGCCGCGTCATTGAACCCACCGCTTCAGACAACCAAGCGAGCAGTCATTCCATTCTCGCTCGCGAAAGCAAGGAGAAAGAGAGAGGCTCGTCGAGATGTGTCTCACGTTGCTCGTCGCATACCACAGCCCAGAGGTCGCTCAACAAATTGCCCTTGGGGCACGCATGAATTGCCGTGTCGCGCGGGTGGTGTTCGCAGTAGACGGCGCGGAGACTTTGGAATGCTTCGAGCAAGAGCATCCCGATCTCGTCATACTCGACAGCTTCACTGCATCGCCTGACGCTTTTGATGTCTGTCGTCGTCTACGATCCTGTGCAACTGCTCCTATTCTTATATTGGCCGCCCACTACACCTCCATGGACGTTGTTCGAGCGCTAGATCTGGGAGCCGATGACGTTGTCTTATGGCCATGTGATATCCTCGAGCTTTTGGCACGAGTGCGGGCACTCGTGCGGCGTACACACGTCCTATCGCCCGCTCCTATAGAGACGTCTGATTTCGAACTCGATGCCGCAACGCATGATGTCGGCCTGGATGGCCTGCATATACATTTGACTCCAACGGAATACCGCTTGCTTGAAGAATTGATGCGGCATGGTGGCGCTCCTGTCCCTCACCGCATCTTGCTAGAGCGAGTCTGGGGCTTCGCGTGCGTGAACGATGTACAGTACCTTAAAGTATTCATCCAGCGCCTGCGGCAAAAACTGAGTGGAACGGCTGCCGCGACTTCCATCCACACCGAACGAGGCATCGGATATAGCTTTGTCCCTCCTGGCCACTTGCATCAACTGCCGGACAACTTACGAGTGAATTAGAGCCATGGCAGTTGAGTCCGGTATCATCTGTAAATTAGGGGAGCGGCTGTAAGGGAAGTAGGGCAGCGCCTCTCTGGTAGACTGGTTGTTGCAAGACAGATCAGATCTCAACAGAGAGGACGCCCATGACCCAGTACCAGCTTACCCTAGACAGTGAGAGCCTGCAACGCCTGTTTACTGGTGATGGCCAGCTGGGCCGTCTGCTGGAGGCCGTCTTGAATCAGGTCCTGAACGCCCAAGTGACCGAGCAGCTTCAGGCAGCGCCCTACGAGCGGAGTGAACAGCGCCAGGGCTACCGCAACGGCTACAAACCGCGCCAGCTCATGACACGGGTCGGCGCGCTGACCTTGCTGGTTCCGCAAGTCCGCGAGGGACAGTTCTCGACCGAGCTGTTCGCACGCTATCAGCGCAGCGAACAGGCGCTGGTTCTTACGCTGATGGAAATGGTCGTCAACGGCGTCTCGACCCGCAAAGTCGCCCGCATCACCGAAGAGTTATGCGGGACGAGCTTCGCCAAATCGACCGTCTCTGATCTCTGTAAGAGCCTGGATCCGTTGGTGACGGCGTGGAATGAGCGCGACCTGAGCGGGAGTCGCTATCCGTTTGTGCTGGTCGATGCGCTGGTGGTCAAGGTGCGCGAGGCAGGGCGCGTGCGGGCGGTGAGCGCGCTGGTGGCCACGGGCGTTCATGAACAGGGGTACCGGGAGGTGTTGGGGCTGCGTGTCGGGGACAGCGAGAGCGAGCGCACCTGGCTGGAGTTCTTCACCTGGCTCAAGGGGCGGGGGCTCACCGGCGTGGATCTGGTGGTGTCTGACCACCACGGCGGACTAGTCAACGCGGTCCGTGTGCAGTTCCAGGGCGCTTCCTGGCAACGCTGCCAGACCCACCTGTCAGCCAACAGCGCCGATACTCTCCACGCCACCCCCAAAGCGCTCCAGGAGGAGGTCCATGCGCGGTTGCGGCCGATCTTCGATGCACCCGACGAAACCACCGCTCGCACGCTGCTGGCCAGTTTCGTCAGTGACTACCAGACGAAGGCTCCCGCTGCGGTAGCGACGCTGGAACGCGGCTTTGACGACGCCACTCCACCGCCGTCCTGGCACTACCTGCGTCCTACCGCAAGCGCCTGCGCACGACCAACGGCGTCGAACGCCTCAACGAGGAGATCCGTCGCCGGGAGCGGGTCATTCGCATCTTCCCCAACCGCGACTCCGTGATCCGGCTCGTCGGCGCGCTGCTCATGGAGCAGGATGAGGTCTGGACGACGGGGAAACGCTATTTCGACATGACCGCCTACTGGCTGTGGCGGGAACGGCCGCCTGCACAGCCCACACTCTTTCAGGAGACGCCGATGCTCCAACCTGCCTAAAGTCTCGGGTCTATCAGAGACCCCTATTTACAGATGACTTCGGACTTGACCGCCATGGCGCAGGGGAGTTGTCACATCCGGTAATTGAGACTCGTCATAATCCAGATTGAGCTGACGACCACGACGAGAATAGCCACGGACGTAGAAACAAAGAAAACGACCTTGAATTTTTGGGCAGATTCCCGTCCTAAGTGAAGGAAGAAAACCAGTTGTGCAATCAGCTGGATAACTGCCAACGCGAGGAGGATCGGTAGCAACACAAAAAATGAAACGGACATCTGTGTCAATGTTCATGGTAATTTGCCAGATAGATGTTCACAAGAATTTGCCAGTTGAGCCTTCCCAGTGACGCCAGTAGACCATCTCATCAAGCAGGAGGTGGTCTATGGCGCGACGGAGGATCGGCGTGGCAGATATCAAAGCGGTACTCATCGCCTGGGACGGGGGTGAGCGTATCAGCGCTATCGAGCGCATGTTGGGCTATACCCGGCCTACGGTGCGCAAGTACATCGGCGCCGCCCAACGCTTAGGCGTGGCCCGCGGTGAGCGAGCGCGCAGCGACCTGGAGTGGGAGATGCTTGCCCATGAAGTCCAGGCGCTCCTCGCGACCCACCGAGCGGCAGGCGTGGCGTCGCCTATGCGCGTGAGAGCTTCTTTCGCGGGCGGACGTTTACGAGCCTGGCACAGATGCGTGCGGAGGCGGTGCGTTGGGCGCGGGAGATCGCCGGGCAGCGGCTGCATGGCACGACCGGGGAACGGCCGTTGGAGGCGTTTGCGCAGCGCGAACAGGCCGCGCTCATGCCGCTGCCCTGCGCGCCGTGGGAACTGGCGACCTGGACCACCGCAGTGGTCCAAGCGGACTGTCATCTCTGCGTGGCGCGCGCGCACTATTCCGTCCCGTACCGCTATGTCGGCCAGCGGCTCGAGGTGCGCTTGGGCGAGCGCGTCGTCAGTGTTTACGACGGCGCGACCCTGGTCACCTCGCATGTCCGCCAGGTGCGCGGACGTGCCACCCGGCTTGAACACTACCCGCCGGGCGGGCAAGCCTTCCTGCGCGCTACCCCACAGGTCTGTCAGCAACGGGCGCACGCCATGGGTCCAGCCACGACACAGGTGGTGGACGCGCTGCTCGCGCCGCGCCTGCTCCACTTGCTGCGTGAGGCGCAGGCCGTCCTCCGGCTCAGCGAGCGACATGACCCCGCGCAGGTGGAAGCGGCGTGCGCGCAGGCGCTGGCCGCTGGGGACGGGCGTTACCGCACGGTGCGTCGCCTCGTGGAGCGCAGTGTAAGCGTGGTGGGTGAGCTGAGTGACGCTGGCGCCGTCGGCGACGCCACAGCGCCAGGAGCGCGAGGAGCGACCCTCGACCTAGCGCTCCTCGCGCTCCTGGCGCGTACCTGCGCGGCCCGGACGCGTTTCTTCCTGGAGGGCAGGAACTGAGACAAACGTTGGGACAGGAACTGCGCCAAGAACTGAAACAGGAGCCAGGCGCATGAGTACGGTGGTCACGCTCGAGACGCTGCTACCCCGCTTGCGCCAGCTCAAGTTGTCCGGCATGCACGCCGCCATTGCCACCCGCACCCAGGAAGCTCGCGCCCGCTCCCTTGATCCACTGGAGTTTCTGCAACTGCTGCTCGACGACGAACTCGCCCGGCGCGAGGCGGAGAGTGTCACGCGTCGCATCCAACGGGCGCGCTTCGAGGAGGTCTGCGATCTGCGCGACTTCGACTTCACCTACAATCCTGAGTTGCCCAAAGCCCAGCTCTGGGAACTCGCTAGTGGTCGCTTCCTGGAGGAGAAGGCGTCCGTGCTGCTGTGTGGGCCGACCGGTGTGGGCAAAACCTTCGTCGCCCAGGCGCTGGGGGTGGCGGCGTGCCGGGCGGAGCGGCGCGTCTTCTTCACCAAGACCAGCGCTGTGCTCGCCGATCTGGCCGGTGGACGCGCTGACGGCAGCTGGTCCGTGCGGCTGCGGCGCTATCTGAGTCCCGAACTGCTCATCCTCGATGATTTCGGCTTGCGGGACTACAGCGCGCCGCAAGCTGAGGATCTCTATGAGGTGGTCAGTCGGCGCTATCGTCGTGGCTCGCTGCTGCTGACCACCAATCGCGCGCCCAAGGATCTCTATCCGCTCTTTCCCAATCCGGTCGTTGCGGAAGGGCTGCTGGATCGCTTGCTCAACAGCGCCTATATCGTCACGATGCTCGGGCGCAGCTACCGTCCGCAGCAGCGGCCGCGTGAACACGGCGTTCACGCTTCCAGCTCGACCGACCTCGCAGACCAGACAGCAATAATGGCAACGGAGGCGCAACTGGAAAATTCCGATGAACATGAAACTGGAAAATAATCATGAACATTGACATGCCTGCGCGTCGTGAGCTATTTGCTCGTCGTGCTCACTGGCTTGATGGGGCTTGTCTGAGCTCTGGCTTGGTGGCAGATGGTCGACCAGAACTATCGGAGCAGGATCCTTCGAGGGAAACCTGTATTTCTTGTGGAAGGGAGTTGCACGGCCATGCGCCTCCTGTGTTTCCGCGTCACTCGTGTGTCGGTCGCTCGTCGTCGTCCGTAAAGCGCTGGTTTGGCACAAGGTCAGTGCCAGTCCATATCCATTCCTCAAGGTTGGTTTCCTGGCCCTTTGCGCCGTTTGTGGCTCCTGGCAAGGAGTTCTCATGCCGTATATCTGTAGCAGCAGGCGCGTGTGGGCGGTCTGCTGGCATAGTTCTTGGTCTCCCACGCGGACGCAGCCCATGAGTGATTTCGGAGACTCGTACGGCGCTATTCGATGGTGGGGACAGGTGCTGGCTTACGTGATAAGCCACTTGTATACCGTCTACCGTGCGGTAGCGTACATACGCGGACGAGACGACTTGCGACAGCGACTTCAACGCCGGGGCCTCAGTGACGATCTCGTCGGGTCGGATCGCGCGCCAGACGTCAATTATGCTGGCGGCGCCACCAACGAGGTAGAGGAAGTGGGCTGATACGCCCGCTTGCTGGCACAGGCTGGCCGCACGGGAGAAGAGATGTTGTGCTTCCCGGTCGTAGAGATATGGGTCGGCGAACTGAAAGGCGCGTGACGCCTCCATCTCGCGTTCGGCGAGGTAGGTGAAGACCAGCGGGCGTCTGTTCGCATCCTCGACACAAGCGCGCATGACCGCCACATTGTGCGCGCCGGACGCAGGCAGTGCGACCAGGATAGCATGTGGCATCGGTCGCAGGCGAGCCATTGGAAAGACTGGGATGGCGCCTGCACGCTGCTGGTGGCGGAAATTGACGACCGCGACGCCGACGCCAAGGAGTGTTAGACCGCCGCCGAAGAGCGTCGCGTCGGGCTTACTGAAGAGATTGGTGACCCAAGCAAGGGCGACAAGCAGCGTCGTGACGAATCCAAGGTAGTAGCGGATATCCAGCCATATGCTGCGAATGGCCGACCTTACTGGCGCTATGCGTTGGGCAATGTCGGCCCAGCGCTGCGCAACCGAGTTCTCGAAGCGGCGCAACCGCTCCGCCTGGTCCGCATGCAGTCGCGACCTCACCCACATCTGCGCCCCGTTCCAGGGATGCTCAGTAGGCTCAGCAGGCGCAAGGGCGGCTGCAGGTCTTATCTCGCGTAGCTCTGGATCCTCATGGGTGCCAATGAGAACATCCGTATGTCGCTCTCTCCACCGAATAACGTCGAGCGAAACGCAGGTTAAGATGAAGGCGCCCAACAAGCCGAAGGCATACAAATTACCGAGGACCTCAATACTCCCTCGCACGGCGATCAGGATCAGCATCGGGATGCCCGCCGCCAGAAAGATGGCGACATGGGGTGTTCCACGCCGCGGGCTCATGCGTTGTAGGATCTCGGGGAAGAAGCGCATGCGCGAGAGCGCGAGGAAGACATGATACGTGCCAATGATGGCCGTATTGCTGGCGAAGATAAGCAAGGCGGAGGCGGAAAACAGCAGTAGTAACCTCCAGGACACGTCCACCATAGGCGCGCGCCAACTCAGAAATGAGCTGGTCGCGATTGAGGGGGATGGTGTCAAATGGGGCAGGAATACCGTGCGCCGCGTTGAGCGGCGTCGTCAATAGGACCGTCGAGAAGATGGTCAACAGCGGGCTAGTTATTCCGATAGTGAGTACTACCAGCCCCAGGGCGCGGGTGACGGTTTTGCTGCGTGGCACTTTCATGACAGGTGAGAGCTGAGAAATGCTCTCCAGGCCCGAGAATGCCAGGAACGCTCCAGCGAATCCAGTGAGGATTGTCAGACCGGTAAGGGGTGTTCCGGAAAACATCTTGCCGAGGACGAGCATGATTTCAGTCGGCGAGTAGGTGAGGACGATCACTAAGATGATGAGAACATCACTGATCAGAGCCGCTATGGCAATCACGGCGCTCACTATTGCACTTTCCTTGATGCCCCACCAATTGAGGGCGCCGAGAAACGCGAGAACACCTAGCGCGGCAATTAGCACAAACGGACCTGGGCGAGGGACGAGGGCTGAAAAATATTGCAAGCCTGAGAGCGAACTGATGGCAGCGGTCAGAAAATAGTCAACGAGGATGAACATACCGCCGACAGCGCCTGCCCACGGATTGAGCGCGCGGGCCGAGACGGTAACAACGCCTCCACCTTCTGGGAAGCGCACGCTCACTTCAGCATATTTCAACACCAGCAGCAGGAAGACGATCATCGTCATGAGGACGAAGAGGCCCGCTAGTCGATTGACCTGGCCATAGAGGATTCCAGGCACGTAATAGATCGAGGTGCCAATGTCAGCGAAAACCACCGCCCAGCAGAGAAACGATCCGAGACGTTGCCCGGCATGCGTATCGCCAACGGGCGTGGGCTCTACCGCATCCACGCTTACCGAAACGCGCTGCGACAAAACCTACCCACTTCTCGAATTGCTGGTGTCGGCGTGAGAATACACACGCCAACAGGGTCTCCCGCACTTTTGGTGAATCGAAGAGGCGGTGTGGATGCGGTTGGTGGTAGAGTAGCGTCCATCCTGACGAAGCGGGAGGGACGTTATGACTGCACCACGTGCACCGCAGACCATCCTACCCGATCCAGAACGACTCCACCTCATCCAGCTCGTGGCGACTGCGGCGGCGATTACGGCCGTGGTTGCAACGAACGCACCGCGGACCTGCTGTCCACTCTGTGGCTGCTCGTCCAACCGGGTGCATTCACACTCTATACGGTCGGTGGCCGACATCCCATGGCATGGGATCGCTTTTCGGTTGCGGTTGCATGTGCGGCGGTTTTTCTGCGACGAGCCAGCATGCCCCCGTGCCATCTTCGCCGAGCGCCTACCCGGATTGGTGGCGCCCCATGCGCGGCGCACGCAGCGCCTCGACGCCTGGCTGCGCACGGTCGGCTTTGCGCTGGGTGGCGAGGCGGGAAGGCGCCTCGTGCATCTGCTTGGGCTCGTCGACACGAGTGCCGACAGCCTGCTCAGACAGGTGCGCCGGACGCCCGCGGCAGCCATGCCGGCGCCACGGATCGTCGGTGTTGACGAGTGGCGCTTCGTGCGCGGGCGCCGCTACGGCGCGATCCTGGTCGACCTGGAACGGCGCCAGGCGCTCGATCTGCTGCCTGACCGTGAAGCCGATACCTTCGCTGCCTGACCGTGAAGCCGATACCTTCGCTGCCTGGCTCCAGGCGCGTCCGAGTATCGAGGTGGTCAGCCGTGACCGTGGCGCGAGCTTCGCAGAAGGCGCCACCCGTGGCGCTCCCCAGGCGATCCAGGTCGCCGACCGCTTCCAGGCGCTCAAGAACCTGGTCGAGGCCTTCCAGCAGGTGCTGGGGCGGGAGCATGTAGCCCTGCGAACGGCGGCGGCGGAGGTCGTGACCAGGGCGCCGCTCCCGCCTGCTACGCGCCCCCTCACCGGGTGTCAATCACCGGGCCGGAGCAGCGCACTCGGGTGACGGCGCAGAGGCGCCGGCAGGTTCGCTATGAGACCGTACGGCGCCTGCGTGCGGCGGGCAAGACTATTCGCGCGATCGCGACAGAACTGCGCATGGGACAAAATACCATCCAACGCCTCGTGCGGGCCGAGACCTGCCCAGTTCCCGCCCAGCGCCGCACGCGCACGCACGACCCTGCTGAGCCCCTGCGAGCCCTATGTGCCCCTATCTGCGTGCGCGCTGGAATAGTGACGAGCAGAATGGGCAACAACTGCTCCGGGAGATCCAAGCACAGGGCTATCGCGGCGGTCAGTCGACCCTCGATGGTCTGCTCGGGCGCCGGCGCACCGGACCGCGTCATTCGGGGCCGTATGCGCGCCAAACGGAGCTGGCTTCTCCCGTGCAGCCCGCGCTGCGTACCTCGCCGCGCGCCGTCAGTTGGCGGCTGCTGCGTCCGGCATCTGAGCGCACCCCCTGAGCGCACCCCCTGAGCGCACCCCCTGAGCGCACCCCCTGAGCGCACCCCCTGAGCGCACCCCAATGAAACAGGCGTATGTAGGGGCATTGCTCCAGCAGAGTGCGCCGATTGCTACGATGGCGGCTGCGGTCGCGACCTTCTTTGACTTGCTGCGCCACCGACGCGGCGATGGGCTTGACGCCTGGGCCTGGGGAGCAGGAGCCAAGGCAAGCGGAATCCCACAACTGCTAGCGTTTGCTGAAGGCATTCGTCGGGACTATGCCGCGATCCGGGCGGCTTTCGACCTCCCTTGGAGTCAAGGAGACTTCAAGGACAAGTTGAAGGGCAGGTGAACCGGCTCAAGCTGCTCAAGCGCCAAATGTACGGCCGCGCCAAACTAGACTTGCTGCGTCGACGCGTTCTCGGCCAGCCAGATACTCGTTCTGCGCAGGCACAGCCAGCAGCGGGCAGGATCTTCCTCTGTCACCAAAAGTGCGGGAGAGCCCGTCCCTGGACATATACGGCGCTTCTTGGCGCACGGGCGTCTCCAATTTGCCAGTTTGGCAGAAGCTATGCGAGTGCGGTGAGGCCGTTACTCGGAATAAGCCAAGTAGTATCGAGAGGGCAGTTTTGAGGGCCTCATCTATCTGGTCTCGATGTAAAGAACTAGCGGCGAGGTCGATTGTCTGCACGATGACCCTCCCGGACGAATAGCTGGATGATACAGCATGCCTGCGTCGCTGGCGCTACAACACTCGTGTGTAGAGACATTGGCAACGTGCCGCAACACTTTGCCAAAAAGTGGCAAAAGGACGACAAAGCGCCGGTAGCCGACCAGGCTTCCCGGCGCTCCGCATGTGATCATATTCGTTCAGCGTGCAATCGCATTAATCGCATCACATGCCCAACTATTGTATGACGCCAACGAGACGCTGGCAGCAGAGCCTTTACCGCCGGGATCTGGCGGACAATCGCCGCCTGGGCCAGCGTGGGGTGTCCTATGTTTCGTCAGCGTCGTCAGGATCGTCTAACGTTTCAGGATTTCTAGCGGGAATGGGCAGTTGAGGAGATGACCCATCCGCGTCGTGCTCATATACCGCCAGGACGTCACTCCGCCGCAGCATGCCCACTGGCGGTGATAGTAGGTCGGCCTCGACGACGGGCAATTGCCGCAAACCAAGTCGGCTCATACGGCGCACTGCGACATAGAGCGAGTCGTCGGGCCGGATTGTCGCTAGATTGCGCACCGCAACATCTCCGACAGTCAAACGTCGTCCATGTTCGCGATCCTTGCGCTCACGCAAATCCGCCCGTGTCACGATAGCAACCAATCTTTCCTGATCATCTACTACCAGAAGCGCGGCGCCGCGTTCCTCCAGTAGTTCGCGGGCTTTGAAGAGCGGGTCAGATGCACGAATGAGGCGTGGTGTCGCAAGCATCACCTCGGCAACGTGTGTCGTGGCAAGAGGATCGCGCTCGCGTGTGGGCGTCAACACTTGCCCGTTTGTACTCTGCTCTGCTTGCTCGGCGCGTTGCGGGCGCTCACGCTGACTCGGGCTTGATAGGGCTAGATCCGGAGTGTGCACACCTCCCGTTTCCTCGCCGGGAATGGGTGGATGCTGAACCCCGTTTTGTTGGGCGACGCCCGATGCTGTGACTGTAGCTTGCTGTCGACGTGTAACACTTGAATCGCCCGCTTGGGAAGGTGTCGGCAGACGGAGGAGTTGTGCGATGGCGCGCGCGGTCAGAATCCCAACGAGTTGATCTGGCTCCGCGCGGTTCACCACGGCGAGTTGCCGGACGCCACTGCGCGTCATGCGGAGCCACGCCTGATAGAGCGATTCATCGGGATAGGTGCGGAGCACACGCCGCGACATCACCTGACGCGCCCGCGCGGTGGGCAACTCCTGGGCGCCAATGCGTCCAAGGTCGGCAGCGGACACGACCCCAACCAATCGTCCGTCCTCAACGACAGGCACACTCACCGCCTTGCGCTCACGGAAGACGCTCGCCAACTGGTCCAACGGCGTGTCAGGGGTGGCGATGGCCAACGCGCCACTGAGTCCCTCGACCATGGCATCGCGGACCGTCAGACTTTGCAATAATGGCAGCGTGTAATCATCCTTATGGGCGGGCGAGTCCAGCCGGGTGGGTACCTGGCTCTCGTAGATCGACGATTCGCCGGTCACGACATAGGCCACCATCGTCGCGAGCATTGCCGGAGCAATCAGCGCGTATTCGCCCGTCATCTCCGCCACCATCAGGATCACTGCCAGCGGCGCTTTGGCGATGCCGCCGAAGAACGCGCCCATGCCCACGACGACAAAGGCGCCCGCGTTCGTTCCGGCCACCAGCCCTGGAGCCAACGTGTGCAGGCCAGCCCAGAGCGCGCCACCCAAGAAGCCGCCGATCACCATGCCCGGCCCAAAGACGCCACCGCTGCCCCCACTGCCAATCGTGAGCGAGGTCGTCAAAATCTTGACAAAGACTAGCACCAGCATCAGCCAGGCAGCGATGTGGGTGAAGTCGCTATTGACGCCAAACTGAACATAGCCATAGCCCATGCCGAGCGCCTGGGGCAGAAAGAGACCAATGAGACCGACGAGTAGTCCGCCGATCGCGGGCTTGACGTGGTTGGGAATGCGGATGCGATGGAAGAGGCCACGAATCCCATACAGTGCCTTGGGATAGAGCAGCCCCACCAGCCCGGCGCAGACACCGAGAATCAGGTAGCCCACCAGGCTCGATACCTGGGTAAACTCATAGTGCGCCCCCGGCCCAAAGACGGGCGTCCAGCCCGCCCAGGCGCCATAAATGACAAAGCCAACCGCCGAGGCGACGAAGGAGGGAAAGAGCGCATCCGCCTCAAAGTCACGCTTATAGAGCACTTCCGCCGAGAGCAGCGCACCGCCAAAGGGCGCTTTGAAAATCGCGCCAATGCCTGAGCCAATACCAGCGGCCATCGCGATGCGTCGGTCGTGCTCGTCGAGATGCAACACATCGGCGAGCCATGACCCAAATCCCGCCGAGATCTGCGCTGTAGGCCCCTCGCGGCCCGCACTGCCGCCTGAGCCGATGGTGATCGCCGAGGCGACCATCTTGACGAGCGGGATGCGGCCGCGGATGCGCCCACCTTTCTCATGGAACGCCTCGATGGCGGCGTCGGTGCCATGTCCTTCCGCCTCAGGCGCAAGCGTAAAGACGATCAGTCCCGTCAGGAGCCCGCCCAGCGTTGTCACCACAGGCAGCAGCCAGAGGCGACTGATCGGGGTGATCGCTGTTGGCCCTTCGCCCGCGGGGTTTGGTGGGGTGAAGCCCACGATGCCACCGAGGAACCAATGGGTGCAGAGCGCGATGGCCGTGGCGAAGAGGATGGCGCCTACACCGGCCACCACGCCAATCAAGGCGCCAATCACCAGCCAGCGCTGGAAATACCCACGATTGTAGCGGCCAAAAGCTGCCAATAATCCTGACTCGGTATGCGAGGTATGCATTCCTGCCTGATGTGCGTGATGGTGACTCGGCCGCCAGATCATCCATGGCGCCACGAGACGCCAGAGGCGCTCGCGTACTGTTGTGGCAACCGCAACAATTTTCTGCTTGCCCTGTTTACTCCGTTTACTCCGCTTGCCTGTCATCCCATCACCCTATCTGTTGACAGGACCCTAAAGGTCTTTTCCTGCCAGGTCGCAGTCATCTGTTCTCGTGCTCCTCCCATGCATGCTCCTGCTGCTCACTGCACCGTGATGTCGATATACATATCCGGATGAATGGTGCAGATGACGTGGTAGGTGCCGGGTGTTGTAAACGTGAAGTCTTTGGTCTCGCCGGGATTGAACATTGTGCCTTGGCCGAGCAATCCGGCAGGCGCATTTCCGCTCTTCGAACACGTGTTGGTGCCACCATTGCCCGTACCCACGCAGAGAATATGGAGTCCACCGCCATCGGTGTTGTCGCTGAAATGCACCGGTTGGTTGACTGCGACAGAGATGGTGTGTTGAGTGAAGTTGGTGGGATCCATATTGACCGTATCAGACACGCCTCTGCCAGAGCCTCCACTGTTGCTACTTCCAGGGCTGGCCTTACCACAGCCTGCCAGGGCAACACCAAGCATGAGCAGTATTGGGAGCAGACTGAGCGGCAGTTTTGCGTGCATCCAATTCGTCCGCCACATAGATGTCCTCCTTGCATGGTCATCCCAGCGTCATCCTGTTTGCTCTCTTTTGCTCTCTTAATCCTGGCCTCCTCGAAATGCCTGGCCAGGTGACCTACATCTGTTCACTGGGAATGCGCTCACCTGGAAAATGTTCGCCTGGAATGCGCGGCATCATGCCGCGCCATAACAATGTCGCCAGCATCTCTGCGCGATCGTCATAGCCAGACGCTTGGTGTTGCAGCATGTCAGGCTGTAATGCCAGCGACTCGAGCGCGTTGAGGACAAGCGTCGCCAGCGTCTCCGCAGGCATCATCAGAATCATTTTGCGTTCCATCGCCTCCTGGAATGAGCTCGCGAGATGTGCGACAGACGTCAACCACCAGCGCGCCATCGGCGCGCCAATGTCACGATTAACTCCGTGCAACGCGCTGACATGCACACGAAAGAAATCGCGGTGCTCGTCCGCAAGGGCGACAAACGATTGTGACAAAGTGTTGAGCCGCTCACGCCAGGACACATCGAGCTCCAGGCATGCGCGCACCGTATTGTCGATGAGCGAGCCAATGGTGTCTAATAACGCGCCTAAGATCTCATCCTTACTGTCAAAGTATAGATAGATGGTGCCGCGTCCAATCCCGGCACGTTCAGCAATGGTGTTTATATTGGCTCGGTCGTAGCCGTAGCGGGCAATTTCAGCGGCTGCGGCATCCAGGATGGTCCGCCGCTTTTGTTCGCGCTCTGTGGTGGTGACGATTTTCGGCATAGCAAGGGTTATCCTTAGGCACTGGGGCGTTACAATGGGTGGGCAGCCACCCATACAAATAGAATATAGCACAGGGGTAGAGAGGTGTCGACCAAAATATGACCGGACACGACACGGTGAGTCGGGTAGCGTAATGAACAGTCCAAGGTTGAACAGTCTGATGTGGTCGATAACGAACGGGGCCAGATGTCACCCTGCCGCGAGTCTGGCCTGCGAAGAAATCGAGGCAGACCGTACGACCTGTAAGAGCAGATAAACAAACTGATGTCGAGTATGCAATGGCAAGAACTTGTATTTTCTGAAGTTACCAGATGCTCGGTTTAGAAAGCCATGTCCAGGTGCCACTCCTGTTCGTGGCATGTCGTTGAGTGGTGCTTTTCGCCCCTTCTTGTCCATCATCGACCGTGCTGTGTCATCAGATGTCATGGGTATAGGTGTCAGAAATGGTGTCAAGCGGACCCCAAACCAACGATCATTCGAGTAGCCCTACCAACTGGTTGAAGCGGTAGCGTTGGATCGTGTTATCATTTTCAAGTGTCTTGCAAGCAACGCTCGACTCGCCAAAGTAGCCACCTCCTAATTGCACGACGAAGGTTTAAATGCCAATGACTATGCACGATCATGCGACCTTGCCATCGCTCGGACGGGTACGTAGCGTCGTCTGGATCGGATTTGTCACAGCAGTCCTACTTGCGCTCAGTGTGCCCGCAATGACACTGTGGCGCACTGCCGCGACGACCCTAAACGTTCAGGCGTATGTTCAGCCCGCTTCGCCGCGCGTTGGCGAAGCGGTGCATCTCGTCATCGTCGTGTCAGATGTCTCTGATCGGACAGATATCTTTGGTCCAGCAGCACAGATTGCCGCGCACTGGGATATGACTAATATGGCAATGGGCACGCGCGAGGTCGCTCTGCCCGGTCCAATCAGCCATACCGATGCCTTTAAACTTCCTCTCCACATGGATATGGCAGGACAATGGTGGGTGCAAGTAGAGATACAAGCCCCTGGACGTCCAGCGTGGCAAACCCGGCTAAATATCACTGTCCAGCCACAAAACGCCAGTAGCGATAGAGCCCAAGCCAACGCTATCACTGCCTACTATCAAGTCGCTCGTGGGGATGTACTAGCGCTCGAGGGGAACAGCCACCAGCAAATGAACCGTCCCGTCGTGCAAGAGCAAGTATGCGTGAAACAGTCGCAGAACCGAGAAATAGGCCTATGAGCGCGCACCTTCCATTGCCAACAACTCCTGCGCCCTTCAATCAGCGGCTTTGGCGCTACAGGCTGTGGCTCCGGCATGTTTCGACCTTTGAGAAGGTCATTATGGCTAACAGCTGCATCATACTGCTCGATTCAGCGGTTGGGTGGTGGGTCACCCAACACAATCCAGAGCCGTATCATTATCTGATCGATACAGCCTTTATTCTAATTGCGAGTGTTCTGGGGCTAGCTGTCAATTTCATCTTGCTCCGTGCGGCATTTGCTCCACTTCATTCGGTGCTTGCGACGATTCGCATTGTCGCTTGTGGGGACGTAAATGCCCGCGTGCATCTACGAAATAGCGGCGCCGATACCGCTGCTCTTGCTAGTGCCTTCAACACCATGCTTGACCGTCTGGAAGAGATGCATCGCGAATCCGCGGCCCGGGTGCTGCATGCTCAGGAAGAGGAGCGGAGACGTCTGGCCCTTGAACTCCACGACCAAACTGGCCAAAGCTTGACGGCGCTGACTCTCCACACCGCGGCAATTGCCCAGCGACTCGAACATGATAAGAGCGAGGCTGCGCTACAGGCGCTCGGTCAACTAGAACGATTAGGGGTTCTAGCACAACAAACCTTGTCAGAGGTTCAGGTACTCTCCCGCCAACTCCGTCCACCGCTCTTGGATGATGTTGGGTTGGAGGCGGCCTTGGGTTGGCTGGCCGAGGACGCAAGCGACCGTCTGAAAGTCAAGATTGCTGTGCGCACTAGTGTCCTTGGTCCAGAGGATGGCGAAAGCCCAACAATTGACAGGGACGAGGTCCCTCTGCGTTGCCGAGCGGATGTCGAGACAGCATTGTTCCGTATCGCTCAAGAAAGCGTTACCAATGCTGTGCGACATGGTCATGCGCAATGTATCTCCATTGCGCTCTCGTCGACCTCGACTGACTTGGTGCTCAAGGTGACGGACGATGGGTTCGGGTTCGACACGGCTACCTTATTGCGAGCAGCAACGAGCCGTAGCCACAGCGGCATCGGCATCGGGGGCATGCGAGAGCGTGCGCACCTCATCGGAGGGCACTTCACAATTCACGCCAACAAGGGACAGGGATGTGTTGTCTCTGTGCACGTGCCGCTCACAGCCGCCCTACCTTCTCTGCCTGTCGTGGCAGAAAGATCGCAAGATGCGATAACGGCACCCGATTCAGCGGGGAGCATACCGTCCGCCGAGATGCCAGCCTCCACAACACCAGCCTCCAAAACGCCAGATAGACCAGCAGATGCGCCGTCAGCATCCGCACACGTATTGAAGACAGAAAACGTCGAATAGTACATGCAAGTGAGATTTAGCAATGAGCACGTCAATATCAAAAACCGCCGTCGAAGTCAAGCCAGATGGAACCTCCCCAATTCATATTTTGATTGCGGATGACCATGACATCTTACGTGACGGTTTACGCGCCCTACTGGAGATGGCGAGCGATATGGAGGTGATTGGCGAGGCACAAACTGGCCGCGAAGCAGTGGCCGAAGCCGAGCGATTGCATCCAGATATCGTCCTGATGGATATCAGCATGCCCCAACTAGACGGGGTAGAAGCCTGTCAGCGCATTCGCCAGCAGTCACCCAATACCCAGGTTCTTTTTCTGACTATGCATGAGGCAGAGGAATATTTCTTCCGCGCACTTCGTGCTGGGGCGGCGGGCTACGTCATTAAGCGAACAGCCGCATCTGACCTGCTGGCTGCTCTTCGTGCCGTCGCCCAAGGCGAGTCATTCCTCTCGCCAAGTATCGCACGAGCATTAGTTGAAGACTATGCGCGCCAGCAATCGCGTTCTCCACATCCAGCTTCAGCCAAGACCAATGGCGAAAACGGCGACGCCTACAATGGGCTGACGAGCCGCGAGCGCGAAGTGTTGCAGTTGGTTGGGGAAGGACATACCAACCAGGACATTGCAACCTTGTTGCATCTTAGTATCAAGACAGTGCAGTCACACCGGGCAGCAGTCATGGAAAAGCTTGGGTTGCGCGATGTCACGCATTTGGTGCGATATGCTGTACGTCGCGGGCTTGTGAACCCCGAACGCTAGCTATACACCCCGATGCCTTACAGGTGGCATAATCGACCGCCACTGCGTCGCGGCGTTGGCCAATGGCAACGTGTTATAACTCTGTCGAGGACCATCTGGCGAGACTTAAAGGTGTTTCTGGATCAGACGCCATTCATTTTCACATCTTTCGCACATCTGTATCAGGTATCGTTGATTGAGCGGCATGCGCACACGGTTATTCTTCGCGCAGTCTGGCAGTGTACCACCAGCCATTGTTGGATACCGCTCGGTAGGTATCATTTATCGTAGCCTTTCGGCCCACGGCAACTGTCTAAGGTTGGAGGTTGCTATGCACACATCTCGCGACGACTCTCCAGCGAGCGTTACAGAGACCAAGGACGATGACCATCAACTAAAGCCGTCTTCGAGCCAATCGTCGAGGAATGCCTCAGGAGTGGTTCGATGGCTGTGGGCGGCCGCCATTATGAGCGCTGCTGCAATCGTTCTACTTGGCACGATGCTGCTGACGAGGCCAACTCAAGGGACTGGATCGGCCCAATTGCTGGGAACCGACCTGGGGGGAACGCCAGCGCCCACGTTTACACTCATCGACCAGAATGGCAACAGTGTCAGCCTCTCCCAGTTGCCAGTATTGAGTCCGGTATTGTCTGTAAATTGAGGGGTGCCCACGCAGCGTGAGAAGCGGGGCCTCTCTGGTAGACTGATAGTGACCAAACCGTCAGTGATTCCAAGAGAGGACACCCGTAACGCTATGCCTATGACGCAGTACCAGCTTACCCTAGCCAGCGAAACCGTGCAACGGCTGTTTACCGGAGACGGCGAGCTTGGCCGCTTGCTGGAGGCGATCTTGAACCAGGTCTTGAACGCCCAGGTGGCGGAGCAGTTGCAGGCGGCGCCGTATGAGCGCAGCGAGCAGCGCCAGGGCTACCGTAATGGCTACAAACCGCGCCAGCTCACCACGCGGGTGGGCGCGCTCACGCTGCTTGTCCCGCAAGTACGGGAGGGCCAATTCTCGACAGAGTTGTTTGCGCGTTACCAGCGCAGCGAACAAGCCCTGGTCCTCACCCTCATGGAGAGGGTGGTCAACGGCGTCTCGACGCGCAAGGTGGCGCGGATCACCGAGGAGTTGTGCGGGACGAGCTTCGCCAAGTCCACGGTTTCTGATCTGTGCAAAGCGCTCGATCCGCTGGTGACGGGCTGGAATGAGCGCGATCTGAGCAGCCAGCGCTACCCGTTTGTGCTGGTGGATGCGCTCGTCGTCAAAGTGCGCGAGGGTGGACGGGTGCGCGCGGTGAGCGCACTGGTAGCGACCGGGGTCAATGAGCACGGCTACCGCGAGATTCTCGGGCTCCAGGTGGGGGACAGCGAGAGCGAGCGCGCCTGGATGGCGTTCTTCACCTGGCTCAAGGGGCGTGGCCTCTCCGGGGTGGATCTGGTCGTCTCAGATCACCACGGCGGACTGGTGAAGGCGGTGCAATACCAATTTCAAGGCGCGTCGTGGCAGCGCTGTCAGACCCACCTCTCCGCCAACAGCGCCGATACTCTCCACGCGACCCCCAACGCGCTCCAGGAGGAGGTGCATGCCCGGCTGCGCCCGATCTTCGACGCCCCCGATGAGAGCACCGCCCGAACCTTGCTGGCGCGCTTTGTTCACGACTACCAGGCCACCGCGCCCACAGCAGTCGCTACCCTGGAACGGGGCTTTGACGACGCGACCGCAGTGCTGGCGCTACCCGCGCCCTACCGCAAACGCTTGCGCACCACTAATGGCGTCGAACGGCTCAATGAAGAGCTCCGCCGCCGCGAACGCGTCATCCGCATCTTCCCCAACCGCGAGTCGGTGCTGCGCCTTGTCGGCGCGTTGCTCATGGAGCAGGACGAGGTGTGGACGACGGGCAAACGCTACTTCGAGATGACCGCCTACTGGCTGTGGCGCGAGCCTCAGCCCAAGCAGGCGCCGCTCTTTCAGGAGGTTCCTATGCCCTCTTCCGCCTGATGCGCACGGTCTACCAGACACCCTAATTTACAGACAACTTCGGACTTGACCCTATGGAGGCATGACCTGGCAAAAGTGCGCATGAAGGCTAGGCTAGAGTGAATATGATATAGTCCGTTGTTGCGTAGGTACTTGCCAGCATATATGCTTGGTGTGCCTGAGCAGCCCGAGCAAACCATCGCGAGTTATCCGATGGTGCAATAAGACTGATTCTGCTCGGCATCTATCTTCACGCTGTGAAAGCCACATCGGACAGCGTCACTGCCCACATGCGTTCAGTATGCTATGCGCAAGTCTCTGGCTCGGAGGACTCTTCGTGATCGCGCTGGTGATCGTTCCGCTGTTGCTCCAACGAGGACGTGCTGAGCGTGAGGCATATCTTGCGCAAAGTGTCCCGGCCTTTAGCGTGCCCGCGTTGATCGCAGTCGGCTTCCTGGTCATCACTGGTCCGCTGAATGCCACTGTCCGCCTGACGAGCGTTCAACAACTCTGGACGACCCCGTATGGGATTGTGCTCGATCTTAAATCATTGCTCTTTCTCATCATGGTATCGATCAGTTATCGCCATGCCTTCCGGCTCCGACCAGCCCTCGCCGCCGAGCAGGCAATCGCTGGTACGGAGACATCGCCGACGGCATGGTACAGCCAACTTCCGCTTCTTCGGAATCTTGCCCATGTCATGTCGACGCCGCCAAGTCCGCGTCAAAGGCCAGGTGATGTAGCGGCTAGCACCCCTTCTGGCGGTGTGGTAGCCATACCCCAGCGCAACCGAAGACATAAAAAGCATCAGGCGAGTGACAAAGCAGACCAGATACTCTACTTGATGCGCGTAGAAGCTATGGTTGGAGCGAGCGTTCTGCTCTGCGCTGCACTCCTGGCACCGCTAGCGGGCACGCTTGCCCCTGCACTGTCGTCAGCAAGCGCGAGTTTCGGCGCGTCAGGTGGCGCGCAAACACTCACCCAAAAAGCAGACAACTTGACGGTGACACTCAAGGTCAATCCCGGCAAATTTGGCACCAACAGCTTCACCATCGTGGTCAAGAATCCCGACGGATCACCAGCTAGCAATGGTACGGTCTTTCTTGAGACGGAGATGGTTGAGACGGAGATGGTTGAGATGGACATGGGGACCAATGAGATCGACCTGACGCCGACGGCCGCTCCTGGGACCTATAGTGGTCAGGGTGAGATCGCGATGGCGGGGCATTGGCGGATCCAAGTAGTCATTCGCACCAAAGAAGATCCTGACCATCTACACCGAACGACTTTTATCATCAGCGCGAGTTACTAGCGATATCGTGCTGCCTGCTTCACTGGCATCCCCTCCTGCTGGTCAACCAGTTCCAAGAAAGTGTCTGAGAAAGCGTATCTTCGACTCTCGCGTGGTACACGAGGCGGAACTTTTCGTGCGCGGACATCGTCAGCTTCTGCAGGTCTGGTGGATCTGGACCAACTGGGTAGCCCATCGCTTCATCTCGCTTTATCTGGGTCTCTGTCTCTGTCGCTCTTCTCACACCAATCGACGTCAGGGGGCATATGCCCCGGCTTGGCACGACTGAGCCATGGTCAGGAGCCTATCAGGAGCCAATCATGCACACCACTTCCGCACTGGCCGGCTTTGACCAACGCCGCCGCATAACCACGGTAGTCTTGGTGGCGCTCGTGGTACTCGTAGTGAGTGGCAGCCTTGTCTTCCTCCAGGTTGGCCCAGTGAGCTATAGCGTTGCCGAGTTCATCGTATGAGGAGGGCACCGATGCCAACGCGTTCTGAGCGCGTTCCGCTTACCTTAATAGATGTTCGGCCCTCGGGGCGGCAATGGCATATGTCCCCGCCACACGGGCACCTGACAAGCGGCCTCGGTTCCGGCCGTTCTCACCTTTCTCGCGCCGCCTACCGTCTACAGCGACACTGGTAGTGAGACGAGGCCGCGCAGCGACATGCCTGGCCGCCAGCGCAGCTGTTCCACCGGTTCGGCGAGACGCAGATTCGGAAAGCGATGAATAAGCCCCTCAATCGCGATGCGCCCTTCCATGCGCGCCAGTGGCGCGCCCAGGCAGTAATGCGGCCCGAGCCCGAAGGCGAGGTGGCGATTCTCGCCGCGGGCGACGTCCAGTCGCTCTGCCTCGCGGAAGCGTGTCTCGTCGGCATTGGCCGAGACGATGGCGACCAGGACCAGCGCGCCGCGGGGGATGGTGACACCGGCGAGTTCGACATTCTCGCGTGCATAGCGCTCGGTGGCGATGTCGACCGGCGTCGCCAGGCGCAGCAACTCCTCCACCGCCGAGCCGATCAAGTCAGGCTCCTCATTGAGGCGGGCGAGCTGTTCGGGGTGACGAAGTAACAGCAAGACGCCTGTCGCGATCAGGTTGACCGTCGTCTCATATCCGGCGATCAGCAGTAGCCCGAGCATCGCCACGAGTTCGTCCTCGGTCAGCCGGTCGCCATCCTCCTCGGTCTGCGCCAGCCGGCTGATCAGATCATCGCCGGGATGAGCGCGACGCTCGGCGACCAAGCGGCGCAGGAAGCGCATCATGGCGAGAATCTTGGGCAGTTTCATGAGCATGCTCACGGTCGGCCGTCTGGAGGTTTCCAGGCCAATCAACGACGAGAACCAGCGGCGGAAGCGCAAGCGGTCGCGTTCCGGCACACCGAGAATTTCGGCGATCACCGTCAGTGGCAGGGGCAGCGCAAAGTCGGCGACCAGGTCGACCACGTCAGCGCCGGCCATCCGATCCAGCAACTCGTCAACCAGCTCGTGCACACGCGGCTCGAGCTGGTTGATGTGTTTCGGGGCGAAGGTGTCGCGCACCAGGGTGCGCAGGCGGCGGTGCTCGTCCCCATCGCTGTCAAGCATCGTGTGGGCAAGCGGCTTGAGCGCCCGTGGCATCCAGGAGACACCGAGTTGGTGCGAGTCCCTCGCGCTGCGGATGTCCTTGACGAACCGCTCGTCGCGCAGCACCGCCGCAGCGTCCTCGTAGCGCGTGATCAGATAGGCCTCGTCCATGTTGGTGTGCACGCGGACAGGCACACGAACCACAGGCTGCTCCACACGCAGGAGGGCGCATGCCGGCCAGGGATTGGCCTTGAAGTTGGCAGATATGATGTCAAGAGCCACTGTGGAGTGGTTGGAGGGTCTGTTCATGAGTCTCTCCTCTCAGCGCATCAGCAACCCAGCACGAACTGGACGATGTACACCCTCATTAGCAGGACCGCAGCAGGACCGCGACGATGGTGTTGGCGCGCAGTGTCAGCGTCCCTACCCCTCCGTCGCATGCGAAGGTGCGCATCCCACGATGCCGCCAGACTGTCCAACAACCTCGATGACGTCCGGCGACTTCCACACGCAGGTGATATGCTTGCGCGTTTATCATCGGGTCGCCGCTTTTCCACCTGGCACGCCCAGCATCGACATCAACTTGATCCGCTCGTGATGCTACCCGGTAGAGCAGGAACACGGCACGATCTATACGCGTCGTTACGCAATACGAATCAGCACAAACACAGCGTAGAGCACTATGATCACCGCCCCTCCGCGTCGCGTGAGACCGCTTGGCTGAGCGAGCCCACCCAACGCCACCAACGTCAGCGCGAGCAGCCACAGGAGATCAGGAGTCACGCTCTTGGGAGGGCTCGTTATGCCAAACACCAACGCGGGCATCACAACTCCTGCCACCAAGTTGATGGTATTGCTGTTAAGCGTCTCGCTCACCAGGGCAGCTCCGCGGCCGTGCCGGGCGAGACGGACGGCACCATATGCATTCGGCAGACTGGTGAGACCTGCCAAGAGCAGCGTTCCCACGATGGGCGCTGGGACACTCCATGCATCCGCAAGGGTGACCGCTGCCTGCACCACGCCCACACTGCCGCCAATGATCAGCGCCACTGCAGGGATGACAAGGACCACCGCCACCCATAGCGGCCGAGAGGTGGCGATTAGCGCTGTCCGTGGGTCCTGTGCCGCCTCCTGGTCAAGTGCCCGCACCGCTAGAGCCAAACGGGCGCTCCACCGAGCTGGCAGGAGCAGGTGAGACAGACGAAACGGCGAGAGCGCCAGTGCAGTGACATAGGGAATAAGCACGCACGCGAGCAGAAGCGCACACAGGTTTGGCGGGGCCAGTTGCAGGATCAGCGCAGCCGTAAGCAGCGTGATTAAGAGCCCGACACCTCCATCTAGGAGGAGGCTCCCTCGTTTCACGAACACACGCCCTGCCAGGATAGCGCCGAGCCCCAAAAGCGCCGCGAGATTGAAGAGGTTCGAGCCCAGGATGACGCCGAGGCCGATATCGTGATGGCCACTCTGCATGGCCACGCTGGCTGAGGAGATTTCCGGGGCGTCTGCCCCCAGGGCAGTTATGAGTCCCAAGAGACCGTCAGAGAGACGAAGATGCAGCCCAATCTCGTCAAGTTCACGCACGAGGCGATCGGTGGCGCCAAGCATGACAGCGAGACTGACGAGAAAGAGCAACTTGGCGACGCCAGGTGACATCGGGCTCGCTCCTCGACACTGAGTGTCCTGCAATACACTGACTCGCCCAGCACCTCCTTTGCGAGATAACAGCAAGGAGCGCCAGGTGCCGACCAGGCTTCCCGGCGCTCCAACAGACGTTGAGTTGTGCTGACCGCTTCATCGTACCGCAGTTGGGCAGTTCGCGCAAGTCGGTCGCGACTTGATAGGCAAAAGTAGGAGCGCAAGCGAGACCATGGCCCTCCTGGCGAAATACAGTACGTGAGCAAGTACGTACGCGCTGCATTGAGCAGCATCACGAAACGGCCCGGCGAGTAGCTTGGCATCCCGCTCCACTCATCGTCACAGGTGCCATGGGAGTCCAGCCAAACACTTAGTGGTTCATTCGTTAAATGTATGCTAAGATAAAGAGGAGCAACCCAGCCAAACAGACAGGAGGCAGTGATGTATCCTCCCTTGCGATTGCGTGCGATGACCGAGGAGGAAGCACGTGTCATTGGCAAACTGGCGCGGTCGCAGACCGCCTCCATCCGGTTGGTGCGTCGCGCACAGATCATCCACCTTGCCAGCCAGGACAAGACCATCTCCCAGATTGCCGACGAACTGGGCTGTGGCACGAATGTGGTCCGCAAATGGTTCAAGCGCTTCAGTGTGCAGGGACTCGCCGGGTTGAACGACGCGCCGCGCTCAGGCGCATCGTCCCGGTATACGCCCGAGAACCGGGCACACGTGGTGGCGACGGCGCGGACACGACCGAGTGACCTGGGTTTACCGTTCGGCAGTTGGACCTTCGAGCGGCTCGCCACCTACCTGCATGAAGTCGTGGGTCTCCCGTTGAAGAAGACGCGCATCTTCGAGATCTTGCAGGAGGAAGGACTACGCTGGCGTCGGCAGGAAACCTGGTTTGGCGAGCGACTCGATCCCGCGTTCGCCGAAAAAAGAGTTCATATTGGATGTCAACCGACCGTCGGCGCCGACGGTCGGTTGAGTACACTGGGATCGTAGGTCGCGCCCGTTCGGAGCAGATGGGAAATCACACGGAGTAGTGCCCGCGCCAGGATGTTGAAGGCTTCCTTTTTGGCTCTGCCACTGTCCAGAAGCCGCTGGTAGCGCGTCCGCCACTCAGGAGCACAACGGGCCGCGACGAACGCGGCCAGATAGAGCGCGTGGCGTAAGGCACCAGGGCCACGCTTGGAGAGGTGTCTCTGCCCAACAAAGGTCCCACTTTGGTATGTGCGCGGATCGAGACCGGCGTAGGCAACGATCTCATCGACCGTGCGGAAGCGCGAGACATCGCCCAGTTCGGCGCGAATCGTCGCTGCTCCCTGTGGACCAATCCCCGGGATCGCTTGGAGACGTTGTCCGTCGCCATCCTCGTGCAGCAGCTCGTGAATGGCGGTCTCGAGCTCGGCGATCTGTTCCTGGAGCTGGCGGATTTGCTGGGCGAAGGTGCGCACGACCAAACTGCGCGCCGCCAGCGCCCGGGTGCTGGCCGCCGAGGCCACCGCAGTGGTCCGCAGGAGTGTTGCTTCCTCCTGACCCCACCGCCCGTCGCTGAGGTGCTTGAGAGTGGTCTCGACCTCCGCTTGGCTCGCCCTGGCGAGCGCCGCCGCTGCTGGATAGGCGTCCAGGAGCCGCAACGCCGCTGGTGTGCCCAAATCCAGCTCGCCTGGCAACTGGACGAGCAGGCGGACGAACTCCGGGAAGACGACGACGAGTTCACCGTGGAGCCGCTGGCGTGCCGCCGTGCGGGTCTGGACCAGGTCGCGCCGCGCCCGCGTGAGGGTGCGCAAGGCTTGGACGCTCTCCGTCGGCAGGGTACTCGCCCGTGCCAGGCCAGCGCACACCCCACGCGCGATGATCTGCGCGTCGATCCTATCGGTCTTGGCCCGCAGACCCAGGCTCGCCGCCCACGTCGCCGTCTGGCGGGGATTGAGGAGCAGGACCTGCTAGCCTGCTCCCGTCAAGGCCTCGTAGAGCGGCTCCCACAGGGGACCGGTCGCTTCCAGTCCGACCAAAATTGACGTGCATTCCCCCCAGCTCGCGAGGCGCTCACACAACGCGGCGTACCCGGGCGCGCTGGCCTCGATGGTGAACGGCTTCTGCCGCAGCGTGCCACTAGGCGCCTCTAGGGCGCAGACCACATGCGCGTGTTTGGCGACATCGATGCCCACGATACAGTGCACCTCTGGGGACACCATGACTCACCTCTCCTCCTGCACAATCTCCAACGATCTGGCAGTTTCCTGACCTCTCGGTCGCGGTTCCCTTGTCCATAGGCGCTCGTCGGTGGCAGAGTGTGTCAGAGACGGCGCAGCAGTTCGGCCATCGACCGTGCGCACACGAGAGGCAGATGGGGTCGGCTTTTTGCGTCGGTCGCGAAGCGCCGAAAGGGGGGCCTCAGACCCTTACCCGCCAGACTGGCACCTTCGGGAACATTTCCCTTCAGCGTCCTTTACAATATACAAGGGGCGCATCGAAGCGCTCCGCGCGAACCCATCCGCAGACAGCGTCATCCTGAACATCGACGAAATGGGGCCAGTGGCGGCGAAGAGCTATCCTGGGCAGGAAGCCGTGGATGTGCAAGCGCGTCCTGCCCAGCGCGCGAAGCAAGAGATTGACTATGGACGCCGCGCCAAGGGCTACGTCTTTGGGGCACTGTGGGAAACGACGGGCGACTGCTGGACGCAGTGCTATCCGCGCCGGATCAAGACGCATTTTATCGATTTCCTCAGTTGGGTCGATGACCAGATTCCAGCGGAGAAGCACCGCATCTCCGCGATCCTGGACAACCTCGACATGCATCATTGCCATGATCTGCTGTTGTTCCAGATTCATCATCCCCGCTGGGAGTTCGTCTACCAACCCAAGTATGCGGCGTACCTCAACTTAATTGAACCCTGGTGCAAGGTCTTACGCTCGCTGGCGCTCAAGGGCCGCCGCTTCGAAACCTGGGAGGAGGTCGTCGCCGCGATTGGCGCCGCTACTGCGTACTGGCAAGCACAGAAACATCCCTTCGTCTGGGGCCAGCGCCGCCGCCATCGTCCGCTCCGTTCCGCTCGCGCGGTGTCCTTCGTGACCAAAGTGCTCCGCATTTAACGAATGAACCACTTAGTACTACAGCAGCAGTTATGACAGAATAGAGGGCAGAAGGGAGGCGAAGCCCCCAATGCCCGCGATACCATTGACGACGAGCTATGAGCCGCGTGCAGCAGACGTCGCGGCCTGGGCGCACGAGCTGGAGGCGGTGCATGCGCGCATTGCCCCCCACTTCGAACGCGCCGAGCCACGACACCGTGCTTTGGCCTATCTCAAAGGGCTGCTCAGCCAGGCCGAACGCAAGAATGGTTGGCAGCTCGCTGAAGAAGCGGGTGATGCCACGCCCGACGGGATGCAGCGCCTCTTGAACGCCGCGCGCTGGGATGCGGACGCAGTGCGTGACGACCTGGTGGCGTATGTGCGTGAGCAGCTGAGCGATCCTGCTGCAATCTTGGTTATCGACGAGACGGGGTTCTTGAAGAAAGGGACGAAATCCGCTGGGGTGAAACGGCAATACAGTGGGACTGCGGGCAAGCGCGAGAACTGTCAGATTGGGGTCTTCGTGGCCTACTCCAGCCTCGTACCTGCCCAGACCCAGGTCCTGGTCGACCGCGAGTTGTATGTGCCCGAGGAGTGGGCTGCTGACAGCGAGCGACGGCGTGAGGCGGGGGTGCCAGAGCAGGTGACGTTTGCCACCAAGCCGGACCTGGCCAAGCGCATGCTGATGCGGCTGGGGGAGCGCGGACTGCCCGGCGCGTGGGTGACGGGCGACACGGTCTACGGGGGCAGCGGACCGCTGCGCAGTTGGCTGGAGACCCAGCGGCAGCCCTATGTGCTGGCCCTCGCCAGCAACGACTGTGTCGACCTGCCCTGGGGTGGCACGCACTATCACCTGCCGGCTCAGGAGATCGCCCTGCACGCCGTGCCCGCCCAGCAGTGGCAGCGGCACTCGGCCGGCGATGGGGCGAAGGGTCTACGCCTCTACGACTGGGCTTTCGTGCGGCTTGTGCCGCCTGCTGCCACTGGCTTCGAGCAGATGCTGCTGGTCCGGCGCCCGCTGGATGCGCCGGACGACCCCAAGAAACTGGCCTACTATCTCACCTTCGCCCCGCTCGGCACACTGCTCGAGACGCTGGTGGCGGTGGCGGGGCGCCGCTGGACCATCGAGGAGAGCTTCCAAGCAGCCAAGGGTGAGGTTGGGCTGGATCACTACGAGGTGCGCCACTACCACGGCTGGTATCGCCATATCACCCTCGCGATGCTGGCGTTGGCCTACCTGGCGGTGGTCCGTGCGCGACTGGCCGGGACCGCGCAAGCCGCGGCGGCTGACCTCAAAGGGGGGCCTCCATGGCTGAGCTCGGCGAGCTGATCCCGCTCACCCTGCCGGAGGTCCGTCGGCTGGTCTACCGCGTGGTCGTGCGCATCCTGGCGCCCCCAGAAGAGGTCCTGCACTGGTCGCGCTGGCGGCGACTGCATCAGGCACGGGCCAAACGTTCGCACTACCACCGCCGCCTCGCTAGGCATCTGCTGCTGTAGTATTAGTCCCTTGTATGTGAAAAGTCATGTAGTATGGCGCAGTGAGATGCTGCAGGTGGGCGCGACAGGCCGTTCGTCCCTCGGTCCCGTGAGGCCGTAAAAGAGCTGGGGTCGTCGCGCGCCTCGCCCCAAGGAGCCCGAACAGTTGCCAGGGCCAGCCATGCGCTGAGCCCGTATCCTGCAAGGCCGGGTCGGCGTGGGCGACCAGGGAAACGGAGGAAGAAGTTAGGAAGGGGCAGGAGGACGTGGTCGTTGGGATCGATGGGGCCAAAGCGACGCTGGAGGTGGCCGTCCGCCCGAGCGGCGACGAGCGTCAGCTGAGCAATGACCCGACGGGGAGCGCTGAGTTGGTGGTGTGGCTGCAGACGGTCTGCCCCCAAGTGATCGTGGTCGAGGCGACCGGAGGCTATGAGGCGCCCCTCGTGGCGGAGTTGGGTGTTGCCCACCTTCCGGTCGTGGTGGTCAATCCCCGCCAGGTGCGCGACTTCGCCCGAGCCACCGGGCGCTTGGCGAAGACCGATCGGCTGGACGCGCAGGCGCTGGCGCATTGCGGCCAGGCTGTGCGCCCGACCCCGCGCCCGCTGCCCAACGACGCGGCGCAGGCATTGGCGGCGCTGGTCGGCGTGGCGCCGCCGTCAGGTCGTGGCGATGCGCACCGCGGAAGGGAATCGCTTGGGGGCGACGCGGGTGGCGCTGGTGCGGACCCGCATCCAGGCGCATCTCGCCTGGTTGGAGGCCGACCTACGAGCGGTGGACGAGGACCTGCTGCAGAGTGTCCCGGGCATCGGCCCGATCCTGTCGCTGACGTTGCTGGCAGAGCTCCCCGAACTGGGACGGCTCTCCCACGGGGAGATTGCCGCGCTGGTCGGCGTGGCGCCGCTCAACCGCGATAGTGGCACGTTGCGCGGCCGGCGCGCGGTCTGGGGTGGACGGCGGGCTGTCCGCACGGTGCTCTACATCGGCACGTTACGAGCCACCCGGTGCAATCCTGCCATCCGGACGTTCTACGAGCGCCTCCTGGCAGCTGGCAAAGCGAAGAAAGTGGCGCTGGTGGCCTGCATGCATAAGCTGCTGACCATCCTCAACGCTCTGCTCAAACACCAGACCTCCTGGCAGGCTCAGGCGGCCTGAGCCTGCCAGGAGGAGACATCCGTCGTCACAGTTGCTCTTTTGTCATGTCGGGAAGAGCGGGCGATAGGTATTCATGAGGGTGCACAGGTCAGCAAAGCCCGTCACGAGGTGAGGTAACGGGTAGAGACGCAGCCAGGGCAACAGGAGACAGGCGCAGACGAAGGGCTGGAGCAGGAGGCGCAGGTTGTTGAGGCGGTGTTTCCAACTGGCGTCCTCGGTCCAGGCTGGATGGGCAACGGGAGGCTGCGAGACCGGCGCAGGAGCGACGGATTCGGCAGCTGCGGGGGAAGCGGTTGGCGCAAACGCTGGCGTCTGGAGGCTCACGAGCAGATGACCGGCAGATAGGCGCACATGACCAGTTTCCACCAGCGCGCAATGCTGGCGGCATCGGTCAGGCGGTAATCGGCCCAACCCAGTTCATCTTTGGCCTGCTTGAACCCATACGCGGGTCCTGCGTGCGTAAGCCAAATGTGTTGCCGACGGTCTGCTCGATCTTGCCGGGCAGGTTGGTCATGAGATCCCAGGTGGTTTCGCGCGGGAGATGGAGTGGGTCGGTGGTGACCTCGAAATAGCGCACGCGGTGACGCGTGCCAAAGATGGTCTCACGAATGAACCGTTGCTCGCTGCTGCCGTCGGTGAAGCGGCGGTCGAAAGGACGCCACCGCGTGCGGCGTAGCCGTTGGCCAGGAAACAGCCAGACGCCGTGGTTGGAGCGAATCGCCACGACATACTGGAGACCGAGGCGATGGAGCGCGGCGATGGAGCGCGGCGAGGAATTCGCCACTCTCGCCGTAGAGACTATCGGCGAGCACCACGCTGAACCGGAAGCCGAGGGTTTGCAGTTCCTGAACGAGCTCGATGGCGAGTTGAGGCGTGGCTTGCTCTTGTAGATGTCTCCAGCTTTCAAGCGTGACTTCGGCTTGTACACCCGAAACGCCAGTGGGAACGTGACGGTGTCGAGGACCCCGTACGCATTGACGGAGACCACCCCGTTGGCCAAGCCATGCAGATTGCCGATGTACTGGCTCGCAGCATAGTCGGTGGTGTGGCCCTTCTTCCGGTCGCCCGTTTCGTCGATGCAGAGGAGCTCAGGACGGCCCGCGAGGGCGTCACGGGTCAGGCGGAGCCGGATGGCGTGCAGAGCGTCCACCGACCACTCCGTATTGGCGAGAAAGTGATGCAGCGCTTGGTGGTCCGCCTGCGCCGTCTTGGCCAGACGTGGGAGCGACTTGCGCTTCGTCTCAGCCAGTAAGCCCAGTTCCAGCTGCGTGAACTGCTCGAAGTGCCGCACAGTGTGAAACACCGACCGATAGTGCGCGAAGTACTCATCGACGAACGCGACGGTGTGGCCCGGCTCGCGCGGTTTGGTCATAGCCATGCCTCCTTCCGGAGGCCTTCGTCAGCAGATGCTATGCCTAACATGACAAAAGAGGGAAAATCACCCACTCGGAAACCTGTTCGATCTCTATGAGCCAGTAACTCGCCACGTTCCTCGACTCTTCTCTGGAGCATACAACCTATCAAACTCGGCGCTCGCTTGCGATCTCATTGGCCGCGCAGGGTACTGTCTCCTGCGGAAACGTCTCCACAGACTCATCGAAACGACACAGCCAGGACTCGTTGTATGTGTACATAGTCTGCTCATGCAGCCCATACTCAAGGCGCTACGGGCACAATCGTCCGAATACAACATTCCATTATTTTCGGTGGTGACAGATATGGCAAGCATTCACCAATCATGGATCGTACCAGATGTTGACCGGTGCTTTGTGCCAAACCCCAGGGTGCGCGAAGAGATGATTCAGCGGGGTATGCGAGTCGAACGACTGCGACTCTCAGGATTGCCTGTTCACCCGGATTATCTCTCTATGGCTGGCTGCTGTGATCAACGGACACTCAGACTCGCCCTAGGTCTGCACCCTGAACTGTTCACCGTCCTGTTGATGGGCGGCGGAGCTGGGATCGGAAAACTGGACACGATTGCCCGTCATCTGGCGGTGTCAGGCCTGCCATTGCAGTTGATTGTGGTCGCCGGCCAGAATCCTGCTCTCTATGATGCTCTGAGTAGACAACACCATGAATGGCCCGTGCCTCACGCGATTTTTGGTTTTGCGCATCAGGTGCCTGCCCTAATGCGGGCATCCGACACAGTTATCACCAAAGCCGGCTCAATTACGATTGCCGAGTCTCTTGCTTGTGGGCTACCAATTATCATATCGAGCGTCATCGACGGGCAAGAGAGCGGTAATGTAGAAATGATCCAGCGATACGGGGTAGGCCGCCTGGCCAGGCGCACGCGCGATATCGTAGAAGCCGTGAGGCAGTTGATTGCTACAGATGAAGCAGATATGCAAGCCTTACGGGGACAGGCCCGCCGACTCGGTTCGCCAAACGCCTCTTTCGACATCGCGCGTGATATCTTGACGACGTGCGAACACAATGGAGCCATGGCACGAGAAGGTGTTTCGACCGTTCTGGAGCCAATGTCCTTATAACCTGAGCAATCACATGCTCCAAGCGACCGCGTGAGGGCGTCAGTGTGCCAGTGCGTTCCTAAACGACATCCTCACAGCATGGTGGTCGCGCCAATGACCACAAAGTCAGCATAGGCGTACTGCGGCATGGATGGGCGTTGCACCGACGCGGTGCGCTTCTCTGGACGATCAGCCGCATTGTCAGTAATCTTCAACCCCAGGGTGTTCATGACCTGCATATTGCGGCGCGCAAGCCAGGGATGCGGAACGTAGGCGTAGAGCGGTGAGTTCATCGCGGCGAGCTGCTCGTCGCACTGCTCAATCGTGTGGCCATACTGCGCGCAGGCGTCGCGCACCTCGCGCTGCTGCCTGTCCGGTCGGAGAGCAAAGATGCTGCGGAGCGCGCAGACGAGATTGTGCGAACGATTGAGCAGTATCGTGCGGCCATGTGCCAGACGACCGGCAAGCAGTCGATCCCCGTTCTGTATCGCTGCTTCGAGGCTCCGCATAATGAGACCAAATGGCGCATAATCGAGCTTCAACTCAAGAAAATCGACGAGGTCAGCGGTTTTGCCGTCTTGCCATTGTTGCAGTAACGCCAGCGCGTACTGTCCCTCGTACCGCTCGAATCGGTCGTCACTGCCCTTCCTGCGCCTTCCGGTGACTGGCACGCTGAGTAACATATCCTTGCAGTTACATATCCAGAGCGCGTGCAGGTAATGTACTGTTGCCAGAATCGGGAATGACGGGAAACGACGCAACCCATGCACATCCTGAACGTAGGGAAAGTTTGCCAGCACCTCTCCCGAGATCCTGTCGAACTCGGCCAGCTTCTCGATAACAAGTTGCGATTCCGGGGCCAGAGTTCCACGCATGACAACATCGACGCCTGTACTCATCACTTTGTGCTTTCCATCAGACTCAGTATCACACATGAATTACACTGTTTTGTCAGCATCAAGCATGCCACTGCTGGCTGGTGGTGTTGGCGTGATCAGTTCAATGTCCCACAGATATCTCCAAACCAGAGGGTCTGTTACGGGTTAAAGTGGTTGGCCGATGTGCCATACTGGTACTGATTTAATCTCATGCAATCCATCTGACGAGTGGAGTCTATTCCATGAAGCGAGCGCAGGGAAGGTACGCGCCGCGGATTGTGATGGCAGGCGACGCCGCAATGCTCGTGCGGCTGGGCCGCCTCCCTGGTCCGACCGCGACACGTAGAGTGCTGGCGCTCGTCGACGCGCTCGATTCCACACCGCCGCCAGGACTGATAGACGTTGTACCGGCGTATGCATCGGTCCTCATACGCTTCGATCCACTGCTTATCGAATCCGCGGACATGGTTTCAGTGCTCAAGAGCCTGCTCAATCGTCTCGGTGAAAAGCCCTTAGTCAACGGACGCATCATCAACGTCCCGGTACATTACGGCGGAGACGACGGCCCAGACCTCGTCTCGGTAGCCACGCTGCTTGGGCTGACACCTGAGGAACTCGTCAAGCGGCATACCTCGACGGCGTATCGTGTAGCGTTTCTCGGATTTCTGGCGGGCTTCCCCTACCTGACCGGCCTGCCTCGCACGCTCGCTGTTCCGCGACTCTCCACACCGCGAAGACACGTTCCATCTGGCAGTGTCGCCATCGCCGACCGTCAGGCAGGCATATATCCAACAGATAGTCCGGGCGGCTGGCAGATTCTCGGACGCACCACCATACCACTTTTCGACCCGACGCGCCGCCCGCCGTCACTGTTCCGCCCTGGAGATCGCGTGCGCTTTTATCCCATCTACCCCACATCGGCCAGCGACCTGGCTTCAATTGCGACGCCAGAACCCCACCTGCGAGGAGTAAAACCGCAGGCTGAGGCATGGCTCCGGGCGATCCGGCCAGGAATCCAGACGACCGTGCAGGACCTGGGCCGCACCGGGTTCGCACGCTATGGTGTCACGGCATCCGGCGCGGCTGATCCCGACGCACTAGCGCTTGGCAACGCATTGCTGGCTAACCCTCCTGAGGCGGCGGCGCTGGAAATCACCGGCGGAATCGCGCAGTTCGAGACGGTCTCGCCATGTATCATTGCCATCACTGGCGCGCCGTGCGTTGTGCACATGAACCAGCGCCAGATGCCGACCGGCGTTACACACGCACTGGCCGCGGGCGATACAGTTGAGATTGGGCCAATGTTGACGGGCATGCGTGTCTACCTCTGTGTGGCTGGTGGCGTAGCAGTGCCGCTGGTGATGGGCAGTCGTGCGACCGACCTGCGCGCGCATCTCGGCGGCGTGGATGGCTGTGCCTTGCAGTCGGGCGACATACTAAAACGCGGCCATACCGACAGTGATAACGTCGGGCGGACATTGCCGGGAGACCTGATGCGCCGTTTGCCTGGTAACGGCGATTGGCGCTTGCGCGTCCTGCCTGGGCCAAATGCGGCGCAATCACCCAGCGCGCTTGGCAGATTGCTCTTGGCGGCGTTTGCGGTTGATGCGCGCTCCGACCGAATGGGCGTCCGACTCCGGCGGGTGGACGGCCCATGTCTGATGGGTGGCGAGGGGCTTTCGGAAGGACTGGCACGGGGCGCGGTACAGATTCCACCAGACGGAGAACCAGTCGTTCTACTCGCCGATGCCCAGACAACCGGCGGCTACCATGTTCCTGCCGTTGTCATCAGCGCCGACCTCTGGAAAATTGGCCAACTGCGTCCCGGCAATACAGTCAGGTTCTCTGGCGTCTCGCCAGAGGAAGCGCTGGCAGCATTGCGGCAACGCGCTGATGAAATCACCCAGGTAGCGCGTCAACCACTGCCAGCGCGTCTGCTCTGCGGGTTCGCCGAATGGAGCGATGACGCTGATCCGACGATGACACAGCGAGAGGACTGCGACGATGGCAAGTGAACACGCGATATCGGAAATCGACCTCAATTGCGACGCGGGCGAGTCCTACGGGCAGTGGCCGATGGGAGATGATGCGGCGCTGATTCCACTGATGACCTCAGTCAATATCGCCTGTGGCGCACATGCGGGCGATCCCCTGGTGATGCGGCGGACACTGCTGCTGGCCAAAGAGCACAATGTAGCCATCGGCGCGCACCCTGGCTACCCTGACCTGCACGGTTTCGGTCGGCGAGTGTTACCGCTCTCGCCTGAGGAAGTGGAGGCGTGGACACTGGCTCAACTTGGCGCGCTCGACGCGATGGCGCGTGGGGTTGGCGTTACCATGCGACACGTGAAGCCACACGGTGCGTTCTACAATACAGCAGCCGATGACGAGCCTCAGGCAGCAGCCGTTGTGAGAGCAGTGCGCGCGTTCAATCCAGAACTGGCGCTGGTCGCGCGGGCAGGGTCACGCATGGTGGCGTTGGCACGCGAGGCCGGGCTACGAGTCGCTGAGGAAGCGTTTATTGATCGCGGCTATGATGGTACAGGCAGACTCTTGCCACGGTCGCATCCCAACGCGCTGGTACACGATCCTCAGGTCGCGGCGAAGCGTGCGGTGGCACTGCTCCAGGCGGGAACGCTGGCGGCAGCCGATGGCGACACGCTGCACATCAACCCGCAGACACTGTGCGTGCATAGCGACACCGGAGGAGCCGCGGCAATCGCGTTGGCGGTACGTGCCGCCTTCAAGACAGCGGGAATCGTCTTTCGTCCGCTGCATGAGTTGGCCCATTGACGCCACTCATCCGTGACCAGTTGTTGAGGTATACCCACGGGCGTATAATCTAAAAAGCGCGCATGATACCTGTAACCGTGACAATGGGGTCCGACGAGCGCAGTGACGCAATGCCAGGTCGTATGCAAACGAGCGGTTTAATTTTCCGCATTCCTAAGATACATCCAGGCGATACCGTCATCGATGCGTGTTTTCGTCTTTCATCCTCGTCTGGTTTGCTGGTAACTCAACGACGCGAATCCTTCGCAGACGTGCGTTTGTCGTAAACCATGAGTTTTCTCTAGAGGAGACGCTCCATATGTACAGAGGTCAGTCGGGTCAATGGTCCTGGCTATTCCACCGCGTAACGGGCCTGGCCATTCTGCTCTTTCTGCTGGTCCATATCGTTGACATCACCCTGATTGGCTTCGGTCCAACCATTTATAACGATGCTATTGGAATCTTCAGCCTTGGGCCTATTCGCGTCGTCTCGGTTGCGTTGATTGGCGCCGTGCTCTACCACGCATTCAACGGCGTCCGTATCATTCTGATCGACTTCTGGGCGACAGGCTACAAATACCAGAGCCAGATGTTTTTCGTCGTGATGGCGTTGACGATCATTGGCACACTGGGGATGGGATATTTCGTTCTCGCGCCAATCTTTGGCATCTGCCCACAAGGGCCGGGGCTGTGCAACGCGAACATCATGTAGGATCGACTCGAATTATCAAGGAGTACGAGCATGGCGACACCAGTTCAAGATAGCCCCAGGCTGACAAGTTACGGAGCAACCTCCCGGCCCAATGGCGCGAGTGGTTTTGAAACGTTCTCCTGGTGGTTTTTCCGCGTGAGCGGGGTAGCGCTGGTCTTTCTGGCTATCATCCATCTCTTCCTCATGCACGTCAGCGTCGATGTCTCGGAGACGGTATATGATTATGTCGCAAAGCGGTATGACAATCCGTTCTGGCGCGGCTACGATCTGTTACTGTTGACGCTGGCGCTCTTTCACGGGCTGAATGGGCTGCGCATCATCTGCGACGACTATATCAAGTCGCGTGGCTGGAGGGTCGCAGTGGTTTCGGGCCTGTTCGTCATCGCGCTCAGCTTCTGGCTGATCGGCATGATGACCATCATCACCTTCCATAGGGATACCAACGTTGCTCAGGCAATCCTGGGCATGCTGGGCCACTAGGGCGTGTTTGCAGTTGTGTCATAGACTGAAAGGATGAGACACCGACACGAACTCACCGACGAGCACTGGGCGCGGCTGGAGCCGCTGCTCCCGACACCGAAGCGCGGGCCGCAGCCCCGGAACCGCCGCCGTCTGCTCAACGGCATGCTGTGGATTCACGCCACCGGCGCCCAATGGCGCGACTTGCCGGAGCGCTACGGCCCGTGGGAGACGGTGGCCTCCCAATTCTACCGCTGGGTGCGGGCAGACGTCTGGCAGACGGTGTTGGCGGCGCTCCAGCAGCAGGCGGATGCGGCGGGTCGGCTCGACTGGTCGGCGCACTTTGTGGATGGGACCAGCATCCGCGCCCACCAACACGCGGCCGGTGCCCGGCGCGTCAAAGGGGGCAGGACCAGCAAGCGCTCGGGCGGAGCCGAGGCGGCTTCTCCACCAAGCTCCACATCCGCGCCGAGCGAGGCGGCAAGCCCCTCGTCCTGCTGCTGACGGCTGGTGAGCGCCACGAGCAGAGCGTCTTCATCCCGCTCCTGGAGGCGGGAGCCGTCAAGCGTCCGAGCGGGCGAGGTCGGCCGCGCCGACGCCCCAAGCGCCTCGTCGGCGACAAGGGCTACAGCAGCCGTACAGTCCGCCGCTACTTGCGCCAGCATGGCATCGGTATCACCATCCCGACCAAGCGCAACGAGCGCCCGCAGCGCACCTTTGACCGGGAGCTCTATCGAGAGCGCAACCAAGTGGAGCGCTGCATCAATCGGCTCAAGCAGTTCCGCCGGGTGGCGACACGGTACGAGAAACTCGCGGTCAATTTCCTGGCGATGGTCACCATCGCCGCCATCCTGATCTGGTGGTAAAAGTGCAAACAGGCCCTAGTCGATATGCGCATAATTCGACCAGGGTAAGCGAACAGAGGCAAGATCCAGGAGTCTATTCATGAACTACCATAAGTTTGACGTGGTGATCGTCGGCGCGGGCGGCGCGGGGTTGATGTCGGCGATGCAATTGGCGCAAGGCGCCAGCATTGCGGTCATTAGCAAGCTCTATCCCACACGCTCGCACACTGGCGCGGCGCAGGGCGGAGTGGCCGCGGCGCTAGGCAACCAGGAAGAGGACCACTGGAAGTGGCACATGTTCGACACTGTCAAGGGTGGCGATTATCTGGTGGATCAGGATGCTGGCGAGGTGCTCACGCGCGAGGCCATCGAAGCGGTCTATGATCTGGAGCATTGGGGGCTGCCATTCAACCGAACGCCCGACGGCAAGATTGACCAGCGTCGCTTTGGCGGCCACAGTCGCAACTTCGGCGAGGGGCCGGTACGCCGCTCGTGCTATGCCGCCGACCGCACAGGCCACATGATTTTGCAGACCATGTATCAGCAATCTATCAAAAACCAGGTGCGTTTCTTCAACGAGTATATGATGCTCGATCTGCTCATGAACGATGGTCAGGCATGCGGTGTCGTTGCCCTCTGCCTGCGCGATGGCACGATACATACCTTCCATGCGAAGACGGTGGTGCTGGCAACCGGTGGCTACGGACGCGCCTGGCGCATCACCAGCAACGCGCTCGCCTGTACTGGCGATGGCATGGCGGTGGCGTATCGGCGCGGCATCCCACTCGAAGATATGGAGATGTACCAGTTCCACCCAACCGGATTGTATAAAATCGGTATTCTGCTCTCTGAGGCGGCGCGCGGCGAGGGCGCATATCTGCTGAACAACGAGGGTGAACGCTTCTGTATCCGCTATGCGCCTACGATGCAGGAACTTGCTCCACGCGATATGGTCTCGCGCTTCATCGTCCAGGAGATTGCCGAGGGGCGTGGCATCGACGGCAAGGACTACGTGTACCTCTCGGTGGCGCATCTGGGCAAGGAGACAATCGACGCCAAGCTACCAGACATCACCGATTTCGCCCGCAATTACCTTGGCGTCGAGCCATACTACGAGCCGGTGCCTATACAGCCAACAGCCCACTATGCCATGGGAGGCATCCCTACCGATATCGAGGGGCGAGTGGTGATGGACGAGCAGAATTCAGTGCTGCCAGGGCTTTATGCGGCGGGCGAGGTTGCCTGTGTCTCGGTGCATGGCGCGAACCGCCTGGGTACCAATTCGCTGGTGGACCTGATCGTCTTTGGACGCCGCGCGGGCAAACATATTGCTGCCAAGTGGCTGCCCGAGGCCGAGTTCGCTCCGCTACCCAGTGACCCCGACGCCACCGCGACCGAGATGGTCGAAGGGCTGCTGGGCCGCACGACCGGTGAGACGCAGGAAGATATCCGCGCGGAGCTGCGCGATATGATGATGGAGTACGTCGGCGTCGTGCGGAGCGAGGAGAGCCTGAAGAACGCGACCACCAAGCTCGTCGAGCTGAAAGAGCGGTTCGGGTCGATTCGTCTGATGGACCGCACGCGCACCTTTAACACCGAACTGATGGAAGTGATCGAGCTGGGCAATCTGATCGAATGCTCTGAGGCGACCATTGCCGGAGCGCTTGCCCGCAAAGAGAGCCGCGGCGCGCATTATCGTACAGACTATGAGAAGCGCGACGACGTCAATTTCCTCAGGCATACGCTGGCCTACCGGTCTGAGACATCCGGTGCGCCAGAGTTACGCTATAAGCCGGTTGTCATCACAGAGTTCGAGCCAAAAGAGCGCAAGTACTAGGCGAGACGACTTCCAGACTGGAGTCATAGAGAAGAGGCACTGGCAATGGCTGCCACCAATGGGAAATACAGGGCGCATGTCAAAATCAAGCGCTATCAGCCTGGTGAGAATCCCGAGCCGTACTGGCAGGAGTTCCACGTCGAGGTGGAAGGCAATGACCGCCTGCTCGATACCCTGAACAAGATCAAGTGGGAGCAGGACGGCACATTGACCTACCGCCGCTCGTGCGCTCACGGCGTCTGTGGATCGGATGCGATGCGGGTCAACGGGCGCAATCGGTTAGCGTGCAAGTTACTGATGCAGGACCTTGGCGCACGTATTTCAGTCGAGCCAATGCTTGGCTTTCCGGTCATCCGCGACCTGGTGGTCGATATGGATCCTTTCTTCGCAAAGTATGAGAAGGTAAAACCTTATCTCGTCAACAATGAACCCGCGCCGCGCACCGAGCGCTTGCAGTCGCCTGAGGAGCGCGAGCGCTTCGACGAGACGACCAAATGCATCCTCTGCGGCGCCTGTACAGGGTCGTGCCCGTCAGTATGGGCAAATGCCGAGTGGGTCGGCCCCGCGTCTATCGTGAACGCGCACCGGTTCATCTTCGATAGCCGCGACCGTGGCGGCGCCGAACGCCTGAACATTCTGAGCGACCGTACCGGCGTCTGGCGTTGCCGCACAATCTTCAACTGTACAGAGGCCTGCCCGCGTGGGATTCACGTCACCGACGCGATTGAGGAGGTCAAGCGCGCCATTCTGTATAACTCGACAGAGGGTGATTGAAGCGATTAGGCATGGGCATATCTCAAGAATCAAGGGACGCGCCATCTCTGGTGGAGCGTCCCTTCATCATGCAGAACGGCATCGTGGATAGTGGCGTCTTGCCCCTTCTTCGTGGGAAGATTGGATAAAGCCACCCAGCTACCGCGCAGTTTGGTGTAAAATCTTACGCGGCCTGCGTGGAATTATGCCAGAGGCGATGGAATGCGCGGTCACCGGTGTGCGCCAGGAGTGCCGTTCGCATGGGAAATCTGGCCGGAAAGTAAAGCGAGGAAGTGTGGAGATTTCGGTTCTGATTCCCGTCTTCAATGAGCGGAACACCATTCTCGAGGTCATTCGCCGTGTGCAGGAGCAACCGTTCGAGAAAGAAATCATCATCGTCGATGACCGCTCGACAGACGGCACGCGCGAGTTGCTGCAAGAAACCGACTGGCCAGCGAATATCAAGGTGCTTTATCACGACAAGAATCAGGGGAAAGGCGCGGGCATACGCACCGGAGCGCAGGCCGCAACCAAGGACATCATCATCATTCAGGATGCCGATCTCGAATATAACCCCAGCGATTTTAGCGCGGTTTTGCGGCCAATTCTCGACGGCGTTGCGGATGTCGTATATGGTTCGCGATTCCTCGGCACGCACCGCTCATTCATGCTGCATCATTACATGGGCAACAAGCTGCTCACGCTTATCACCAACATCCTCTATAACAACATCTTGACCGATATGGAGACTGGTTATAAAGCGTTTCGCGCGCCGATTCTCAAGGGAGTGCGCATCCGTAGCAATCGGTTCGACTTTGAGCCGGAGATTACTGCGAAGGTGCTGAAGAAGGGCTATCGCATTTATGAGGTGCCGATCTACTATGCTGGACGCGACTATGCCGAGGGCAAGAAGATTACCTGGCGCGACGGTTTCGCGGCGATGTGGGCGCTGATCCGTTTCCGCTTCTCAGACTAATCAGCAAACGAGCCATAACCTTGTCACGGCTGCTTGGCGCCATCGTGACTCAGCCACACATTATCCCGAAAATATATGGCATGCGGGGGTTGACTGAGCCCAGGAAGCGTGTTATACTGAGGGGTGCCTTAGAATAGCCAGCGTTGGTTCTCTGAGGCACATTTCATCGCCACCCGATTTTTTCGGGACCGGGGCGCAACGCACCTGAACAACCGCATAGTGTGATGTGGAAGCGACAACTTCGTGTGGGATGCTCGCGTGATATGCCGTTGCCGAGTACGGTGCGTGAGAGGATCACGGAGAGTTGTCGAATGTTTTCTCATATTTGCCGATGCGAGTAGCGCTCTTGTCCTGAGAGCGTGTCGCATGTGATCGAAACGATAGCACCAGCATGGCGATAAATGAGACGCCAAGCGGGAGAAGGTGCAGGGTGGATGCCTAGGGGCCAGGAGCCGAAGAAGGACGCGGAGCGCGGCGAAACGTGGTGGGGGAGCTGCATGCGAGCGATGAGCCCACCGAATCCGAATGGGGCAACCCCTCGTCCGTGATGGGACGAGACCAGCGGGGAAGGACCGCTGGGGGGCACCGGGGGAACTGAAACATCTCAGTACCCCGAGGAAGCAGAATCAACAGCAGTTGTTCGCAAGAGCGACTGCCGCTCACAGGCCGGGAGGTCTGTGGGTGGAGAGGCCCGTAGTAGTGGCGAGCGAACCGGGCCGGCGCCCAAACCAGGCTCGCCTGCGCAAGCAGGTGGGCGCTGGGGTTGTAGGGCCGTATCAGTCTCCGCAAGGGGACACAGCGCGGGAGTTGGCGGTACGCGAAGGGTCTGGGAAGGCCCACCGGAGCGGGTGAGAGTCCCGTAGCGGACACTGTCAACAGGCGTGCTGGATGCGGACCCTGAGTACCACGGGGCACGAGAAACCCTGTGGGAAGCTGGGGGGACCACCCTCCAAGGCGCGAATACTCCTGGCCACCGATAGTGAACCAGTACCGTGAGGGAAAGGTGAAAAGCACCCCGGGAGGGGGATGAAAGAGCCTCTGAACCCCTGCACTGACAAGCAGTCGGAGGGATGCGTAGCGTGCATCTTCGGATGCCCTGCCGCCTGACGGCGTGCCTTTTGTAGAATGATCCGGCGAGTGTATGTTGGCAGCGTCCCCCGGCGTTTGGTCGGCCGGGGGGAGATGGTTAAGGCGTAGAGCAAAGCGCTGGAGCCGGAGCGAAAGCGAGTCTGAAGCGGGCTATTATGCACGCGTTGCCAGGATACGACCCGAAACCAGGTGAGCTACCCATGGGCAGGGTGAAGCGGGGGTAAGACCTCGTCGAGGCCCGAACCCACCAGTGTTGCAAAACTGGGGGATGACCTGTGGGTAGAGGTGAAATGCCAATCGAACCTGGAGATAGCTGGTTCTCCCCGAAATGCATGGAGGTGCAGCCGTGCACGTTTTGGCCTGCCTGGGAGGTAAGGCACTGGATGGGTGCGGGGCCGTGTGCGGTTACCAAGCTCAACCAAACCCAGAATGCCCAGGTGAGGAGCAGTCACGAGTGAGGCGGCGGGGGCTAACCTCCGTACGCCAAGAGGGAAACAACCCAGACCGTCGGCTAAGGGCCCTAAAGGGCTGCTGAGTGGGAAAGGTAGTGGGGGTGCGCAGACAGCCAGGAGGTTGGCTTAGAAGCAGCCATCCTTGAAAGAGTGCGTAATAGCTCACTGGTCGAGTGCCCCTGCGCCGACAATGTAACGGGGCTCAAGCAGCCTCCCGAAGCCACGGATGTATCGACTGCTTCGGCAGCTGCGATACATGGTAGGGGAGCGTTGTGGGCAGCGGTGAAGGCGGACCGGAAGGGCCGGATGGAGCGCCCACAAGTGAGAATGCCGGAATGAGTAGCGAGAATGGCGGTGAAGAACCCGCCACACCGGAAGCCTGAGGGTTCCTGGGCAACGGCAGTCGTCCCAGGGTGAGTCGGATCCTAAGCCGAGGCCTCTGAGTTTAGGGGGCGTAGGCGATGGCGAGCAGGTAAGAGAGTCCTGCACTCGTGCGCGCATGAGAAGCGAGGGGGGGACGCGACAGGAAGCACCCCCGCCCCAACTGGACAGGGGGCGGTGTTGCGTTCGGGGGACGAGACCCAGGCAAATCCGGGTCTCATCGTAAAGTTCGCCGGGCTGACTGGAGGGGCCGTTGAGGCCCTGGTAGTGGTGTGGTCTCCAGGTCGCCCAGAAAAGCCTCTAGCAGCTCCATCTCGCAAGGGATGGAGGCAGGCCGCACGATCCGTACCGCACACCGACACAGGTGGGCAGGGGTAAGTACCCCAAGGTGGACGAGCGATCCTCCGTTAAGGAACTCGGCAAATTAGCCCCGTAACTTCGGGAGAAGGGGCGCCCCGGCAGTGTAGTGTGTGGGCTTGCCTACACGCGTGCATGAGGGGGCCGCAGGAAGCAGGCTCAAGCGACTGTTTACCAAAAACACAGGTCTCTGCCACGGCGCAAGCCGATGTATAGGGGCTGATGCCTGCCCAGTGCCGGAAGGTGAAAGGGAGGGGTGAGCGTAGCCCCGAACTGAAGCCCCGGTGAACGGCGGCCGTAACTATAACGGTCCTAAGGTAGCGAAATTCCTTGTCGGGTAAGTTCCGACCCGCACGAAAGGCATAACGACTTGAGCACTGTCTCGACGGAGGGCTCGGCGAAATTGACGTACCCGTGAAGATGCGGGTTCCCCACGACAGGACAAAAAGACCCCGTGGAGCTTTACTACAGCCTGGTCTGGGCGCGCAGCCGCGTCTGCGTAGGATAGGTGGGAGCCACTGAGCCGGCGCTTGTGGGCGCCGGGGAGGCAACGGTGAAATACCACTCTTGCGCGGTGGCGCGTCTCATGCACGTGTCAAGAAAGCAGTTGAGAAACACTACGACCGTGCAGACAGGGCCAGGGGGGTAGTTTGACTGGGGCGGTCGCCTCCCAAAAGGTAACGGAGGCGCCCAATGGTTCCCTCAGGGTGCATGGACATCACCCGGACAGAGTGCAAGGGCACAAGGGAGCTTGACTGCGAGGCAGACAGGCCGAGCAGGGACGAAAGTCGGGCGTAGTGACCCAACGGCGCCGCGTGGAAGGGCCGTTGATCAACGGACAAAAGCTACCCCGGGGATAACAGGCTTATCTTGCCCAAGAGTTCACATCGACGGCAAGGTTTGGCACCTCGATGTCGGCTCGTCGCATCCTGGGGCTGGAGTCGGTCCCAAGGGTTGGGCTGTTCGCCCATGAAAGCGGCACGCGAGCTGGGTTCAGAACGTCGTGAGACAGTTCGGTCTCTATCCGTCGTGGGCGTAGGAGACGTGAGGGGCGCAGCTCCCAGTACGAGAGGACCGGAGCGGCGCGACCGCTGGTGTTCCGGTTGGCCGGCCACGGCCACCGCCGGGTAGCTATGTCGCGTAGTGGAGAAGCGCTGAAAGCATCTAAGTGCGAAGCCGACCCCAAGATGACGTCTCCCCAGCAGCCTCGTTGCTGCTGTTAAGACCCCGGGCAGATGACCCGGTTGCGAGGCGGGAGGTGGACGCACGGTAACGTGTGCAGCTGACCTGCGCTCATGGTCGTATGGCTTGGCGAACCTCTTTCCTATGCTGGGATATCAATCGATTACGTCGTGCGTATCTCGCTGCACCTTCGGATGCGGGCGAGAGTGACTACCCGTCGGCAAATATGAGAAAATCGTACTTGCATCGATACAATCTCTTCCACATCCGTGCGGTTGCTCAACCTTGTGCGGACAAACTGATGTTTGGGCAAGGATTTCAGATCGTACTGAAAGGCCCGGTTGAGCGCAATGGAGCGCTCCCCGGGCCTAGTTGCGCTTAGAAAACAACGTTCCCTTGTAGGTTTCACAGACCGTGGGCCATCTGGACTCATTCTTGCATCTTGCGTTATTGTCTATCTTTGTGTAACCGAAGTGAGGGGGTTTACGTATGAAAGGTGAGTGGAGTATCTTTGGCCCCTGTTGAGCCAAATCGGCCAGGTCATCCTCATGCGTGGCGCGTCACGCGCCTGGCTTCATCAGCGCAAGCAGCGAGCAACTTCAGGGCGCTACTGCTACTCAGGTAAAATACTCATCTAATCATGTTGGTTCACCACGACGTGTGCGGGTACTCCTGCACGTTCATTCTCTTGGATGATATCGCTTATGTCTACAGCCACTACAACCGATACTATTACATTCGACGAGATATTCAATGAAGGGCGCAAACGTGGCTACGTGCGTCGCGCCGATCTCGAAGCCGCCGTTCGCCATCAGGCGCAGGCAACGGCTCAGGGGGCTATTGCCCCCAATAAGAAGCACGACCACACAGACACAGGCGAAACTTCGGGTGAGGCACCTTTAGACCTTGAGACCGCCATAGATCGGCTTCTGGCAGACGACGTTGATATCATCGACGACGATGAGGAGGCCAGTGTGCAGGAGGACGAGGCAATCGAAAGCAGCATTAAGGCAATGGAAACAGATAGCGCACCTCTGGTAGATATGCCAGACGAATCCGAGGCAGGCGAGGCGCGCCTCCGGCGTGTCCATGAGGTGGCGCGAAGCCGTCGAGCGTGGCGAGGCCACTGAGGTGGACGCAATTACCGCATACCTCCGCGAAATCGGTCGTGTGCCGATGCTGAGCCATGCGCAAGAGATTGACCTAGCCCAGCGCATCGAGGCAGGCGACAAAGACGCCGTGCAGCAGTTCGTGCTGGCGAACCTGCGCCTGGTGGTCAGCATCGCCAAGCGCTATGTTGGCCGGGGCCTGTCACTGCTTGATCTCATTCAGGAAGGCAACATTGGACTGATGCGGGCCGTACAGCGTTACGACTGGCGCCGCGGGCACCGCTTCAGCACGCATGCCACCTGGTGGATTCGCCAGGCAATTAGCCGGGCTGTGGCCGATAAGGGGCGCGCTATCCGTCTGCCAGTCTATGTGAACACCGCCCTCAATCGAGTTCGGCGCGAGCGCCAGCGCCTGGTGCAGGAGCTTGGCCGCGACCCAACTGAGCAGGAGCTTGCCGACGTGCTGGGCATGGAGGTTGAGCGCCTGCATGAGCTTGAGGCGGCGCCGGGCACACCCATCTCGCTGGAGCTTCCCGTTGGCGAGGACGAGGAGCAGGAGCTTGGTGATGTGCTGGCCGACGAGACAAGCACCTCGCCTGAAGAGGTTGCCACGACTCGGACCATGAAGCAGGAAGTGCAGGATGTGCTCGACGACGTGCTAACCCCACGCGAGCGTCTGGTGCTTCAGTTGCGCTTTGGTCTGGGCAACGGCCACACCTATCCGCTGGAGCAGGTAGGCCGCCAGCTCGGCATCACCCGCGAGCGCGTGCGCCAGATCGAGGCGGGCGCGCTGGCGAAGCTCCGCCACCCGAAGGTGCTGGAGCGCCTCCGCAGCTAACCCTGTGTTGAATGATCGCTTGTGGACCTGATCGGCTCTCCGGTCGGGTCCATTTGTCTATTTGCTTCGTTGCTGGAGGCTGAAAGATGGGCAAAGGCAACATGCGCCTGGGTGACTTGCGAGCTGAGGTGGCTCGATACGCGAAAAAGATGGTGACGAGCGGGCTGGTACGTGCAGCACAGGGAAACCTGAGCGCACGAGACCGCGAAAGCGGGCTGATCTGCATCACCCCAAGCGGCATGGACTACGACCTCATCACTGCCGAAGATATCGTGGTGATAGACGAGCAAGGCGTGGTCATCGAAGGCTCCCATCGTCCGAGTGTCGAGACGCCCCTGCACACGCTGCTCCTCCACCGCCGCTACGACATCCATTGCGTCATGCATACCCACTCCCTTTACGCCACCGCGTTTGGCGTGGTCTATGAGCCGCTGCCTATGGTGCTGGCGGAGTCCGCGCTCTGTCTGGGCGGCACCGTACCTATTGCGCCCTATCAGATGTCCGGCACGCCCGAATTCGCGGAAATGATCGCTGAGACGATGGGAGATGCTAACGCGATCATCTGGGGCAACCATGGCGCGATGGTGGTCGGGCCATCGCTGAGCGCGACCTTCTCCGCCGCTCATGCGCTCGAAGACGGTGCAAAAGTCTATGCCCTGGCTCGACAGCTCGGTACACTCGTTCCTCTGCCGCCCGATGAGGTCACGAAACTCCATGCCTTCTGGCGCGAGCACTATGCGAAACAGTAAGCTCGGAATAAAGTCGAAAGTTATGGAAGTCTATGCGCGCGGAACTCTATGAGATCGCTCTTGATAGGCCAGGAAGACTGAGTATTATGGCGCGACCCCGCGGCGGGGATTGGCTTTCTGACGAAATACAAGCTTGGCGAGACGCTACCGTTGATGTAGTTGTCTCTCTGCCGACGAACGATGAATGGGAGGAATTGGACCTGCGCGACGAGGCGCTGCTATGCGAACAACAAGGGCTTGTCTTTATTTCTTATCCGATCCAGGATCGTCAGGCACCGACGCAAATTAATGAAGCGAAGTCAATCATTTACGGCCTTGCATGCTACATGACGACACCTAGCCACAAAATGCCGGACGCTGGAGGGCCACAATTTTGTCACTTGCCCCCTTGCTGGTGAGCAGCTATACTGGCAGACAACTGCGACCAACCGAGCTCGACTGCGGCCGATGCAGCCGATGCGGCCGTGGCAACTATGGCAGCCACTTCGGCCTAAAGCCACCTGAAGCCACAGCGAGTAATACCAGGACAGAGGCGCGTGTGACATGCCCAACTATCAGGGAGGAACACGAGTCAAGCGCAAGCGCACGCCATCGCCCGAATGGCAGGCGTTTCAGGCTACTCTCCTACATCCTGACCAGATCGCGTATGAGGTGATTCGCCCGGTCGTCACGCTCGGTCAGGATCTCACCTCGCGCGCGGCAGAAGTGGGACTTGCTCCTCGCACCCTCGCGCGGAAGGTCGAGCAATTCGTTCAATTCAGTATCCCCGGCCTTGTTGCGTCCAGCACACGGAAGCCCGACGATAAGCGGCTGCTCCCACCCTTGATACGAGACTACATCCTGCAACTCAAGGCAGAGCACGCGCTCCTGACACCCCGTGAGATCGCCACGATTGTCGAGGTGCGTTTTGACCGCGCCACACGATTGAGCGAGTGGTCGCCCGTGGGCCACTCCCCACGCTCTCGCGGCGCCGCTTCCCCTTCTATCGCCAACTACGCACCACGCCCGCCCGCCGCGAGGCCATTCTACGGCTGCACCTTGAGGGGTGGAGCGCTACAGCGATCATCAGCTACCTGCATGCTCCACGCACCACCGTCTACGATTTTCTCCAGCGTTGGGCGCAGGATGCGGTGGTGAAGCCCCTCGGCGACAGGAAACGCGGGCGACCACCAGGAGCACGCAAAGCCACGTTGTCGGCCGTTGCAGCTATTAAGCAGCTTCAGGAGGAGTCGGCGATTGGCGCGTTTCGCATGGCGGCAGCGCTCAAGCAGCAATATGGGATCGTGTTGAGTCCGCGCACCTGCGGGCGTATCATGGCGAAAAACCGGGAACTCTACGGACTCTGGGCCCCTCCCCCAGCGCCCGCCAAACCCAAGAAGCCCATGCCGTTTGCCACCAGTATTCCCCATCGCTGGTGGAGCGTGGACCTGTGCTACATTGAGCAACACCATCTCCCCAATATCAACGGGCCAGTCTACATCTGGACGATCCTCGACATTGCCAGCCGCCAGATCGTCGCGAGCGCCCCCTCGAAAACACAGACGCTATGGGATTTCCTCTTGGTCCTCTTTACCGCGATTCATGTCTATGGCGCGCCGATTGGGTTGGTCTCCGACGGCGGGAGTGTCTTCACCGCGAATGCGGCCGTCGAGCTCTATCAGCGGTTAGGGACTGAGAAGGCGCAGATCGAGCGCCGCCGCCCCTGGCAGAATTATGTGGAGTCGTCCTTCAACATCATGAAACATATGGAAGGCTACCAATTAGCGCAGGCAACGAGCTGGGAAGCCTTTTGCGCGGTCCATGCGCGCTGGGTGGCGGACTACAACTATCAGGACCACTTTGCACACCAGGACCGGGAGGATGGGCTGCGCACCCCGGTGGAGGCGCTCCAAGGCGCCAGAGGACGGCTGGTACCCATCCCCACCTTGCAGGACATCTTCGAACTGCTCATGCACGAGCGCCGGGTGCGTCAGAGTGGCTATATCCGCTATGCGAACTGGCACATCTACGGTCAGGAAGGACTGGGCGGTCAACGAGCTGGGGTCTTGCTCATGAAAGAGACGCTCACGATTGCTTATGGGAGTCAAATGCTTGCGCAGTATCAGGTGACATCTGCACCTGATGGACATGGCAGACGAACAATTTCGGCTTTGCAAGACCTCGTGGCGATTCCGCCGTGGCAACGGTAGCCAGCCCCCCAGCGCCCATTGTGGGACGAGCCGACCATGCAAGAGATCGAATGGCGCAAGGTCTATCCCGCTCGCCCTTATGCGCCCCGTCGCCGCAAAGTTACACCCAAGTGGATTCAACGACCGCTTCTGACGCTATTCGCCCAAGCAGAATAGCAAAAGGTTCGGCCTAGGCAGGCGAGGCACAAGTCGAGGCTTCAGCAATGACCTATCCACCTGCCCCACCCGCCCCACCTGCCGCTTGGTCCACAACTTTTGCGCGTCTGCTTAGGCGCTGGTTGGTCAAGTGTGGCATGGGAAATGCAGGACTCTGCTCAGGAAGGGCCCCGCCATTGACGTGGTCTGTTGCTGGAGCAGAGGAGGAATGGACCATGCCTACGGCTCGGAAACCGACCGTACCTACTACCGAGGCGATCGACCAGTTTTGTGCCCCGTTCGACGACCTATTCGGTCGCTGGGAAGAACGTCAGGCGCTGCGCCAGTACCTCATCGGCCTGTTGCTGCCACGGGAACACAACAAGACCGTCGTCGAGCTGGCGGCGATCGTGCCTGGGGCCAACCGGCAGGCCCTGCACCACTTCATGCATGACGCGCCCTGGGACGCGGAGGCCCTCAATCGGCGCCGGCTCCAGCAGTGGCAAGCGCACCCGTTCCTGGGACCGCATGCGGGCGGCGTGCTTATTGTTGACGAGACCGGAGATCCCAAGCGCGGCCATCGCATCGTCTTAGCGGCCCAACAATACTTGGGCAAGCTGGGGCATGTCGCCAACGGGGTGGTGGCGGTGACGAGTCACTGGGCCGACGGCAGTCGCCATGTGCCGCTGGGCGTCAAACCGTATCGTCCGGCCAGTCGGTTGCCCAAGGGCCGCAAAGACCCGGACTTCCACACCAAGCCGGCGTTGGCCTGGGAGTTGATCGACGAGGCGCGCACGGCTGGTATCCCCTTCCGCTTGGTGGTCGCTGACTCGGTCTATGGAGAGAGCGCCGAGTTGGAGGCGAAGCTGGTCGCCGCGAAGGTCCTCTACATCATGGGGCTGCGTCCCTCGCACGGGACCTGGCAATTCGTCGACGATCCCGCCCATCCGCCTGCCTTTACTCCCGCCGAAGCGGTCGCGCGCTTGCCCCTGGACGCCTGGGAGCGCACGGTGCGTTTCGACAGCCATGGGAAGGAGCTCGTGCGCTACATTGCTGAGCTCGAGCTGGGCATGGCCTATGGGCCGACCACCGGCATTCGCCTGATCGCCGCAACCCTCGACCCCGCCACGCTCAAGCCCGAATCCACCTGGTACCTGACCACCTCGTTGGCGCTCACCGAGGTAAGTGCTGAGCAGGTCTATGAGATCTATCGCTTACGAGACTGGATTGAACACTTCTACAAGCCGGTCAAACACGAGCTGGGCTGGGCCGATTACCAGATGCGGCCCGAACGGGCCATTGTGCGCCACTGGCAGCTGGTGATGCTGGCCTATACCTTTAGCCTTTTAGCTGGCGCGGTGCCGTCGTCTCTGGCAGAGACGACGGCCGGGGGAAAAATCGGAACCAGCCAGCGGCACCGAGTCCGTGGGGCAGGGCGAGAGCACAGAGCCAGGAGGCCGAGTCATCTGGAACCAGGCATTACGCCGGGTGCGCAACTGGCTCTGCCCATGGGCTCGGCTCCAGCTCTACTGGCAACGTTGGTCGACCACCGCCCCTCCGCCCGAGTTGGCCGCGCTCCTCGCCCATCTCGCTCGCTCGCGTCCCCTTGACCTCTCTCCCGCCCCAATCTGACCAACCAGCGTTAGGGTACCATGAGTGCAAACGTCCAGGGACCGCTTGCCATCTGCACTTTTCCGCTCGCGTCGACGTGCGACGACTTGAGGGGAAAGTGATCTATCGTCAACTGGACAGTCCCAGGTGCTGCATGCAGCGGCAGCGGGGTAAAGAAGAGGATCTCGATTTCGACTGTACCACTTGGCCCAACGGTTTGTCTCGCAGTCGGGATCACACCGAGGTCTGGAGTCGCTGGATCCATTGCGAGCACCCAGCTCGGTTCGAGGATTTGCCCGTCCGCGCTTTCAAGGCGCAGTAGAGCGCCATCACTGGTGCTGCCAGAAGTCACGCAGCTCCCGCTGTTGGGAGGGCATCCAACAATGGTGTCGCCACCGTGCTGCGCAAAATGTGTAGCATCGAGGAACGATGTATCGGCGGCGAGCCCACTGACGCGCACCACCAGTCGTGCGCCAGCCGGGGTCATGTCAAGGCGCTCGGGCTGCAGAGTCACACCGCTCTGCGTCATCGGCGGTGCGGCGAGCATTGTTGAGTGAGCCGTCTGCGGATGTACCTCGAAGGGTATTTGCCAGGGTCCTGATAGCGGAGACCCACCTGCAACTGGCCCATTCGGCAGCATCGCTTGAACGACCAGCGTCAGACGCTGCGCGGAGCTGAGCGCTTCGATTGGCAATGGGACGAATTCGAGTAAGCCCTCATCGCCCACTTGTTGGCCGATCAGAACGGCATACCGCTGCCCGCGACTGTCCAGCAAATAGGCCGTATCGAGGCGCGGTGTCACCATGTTGTGGCCTTGTGGTACCTGGATCCGCATCGTGAGCGCAGTGCGTGCGGCGTCAGCATATCCCTGTTCCAGGTGAAGGGTGACTCCTTGGTGCGTCGCAGACTGATTGATCAGCGAAGCGTTGTCTAAGGAGATCCCACGCAGCCCATTGTCTCCCAGCCACGAGAAAATGAGCGGGCGGGCGAAGGCAAAAGCCGATAGCAGGAGACCCACTATCACAATCACTGAACCCATAAGATACCCCCAACGAGGCACGAACTGCCTCTGCGTCAAGCCGGTCATCGAACGTGCGCGCGTTGACCGGCTTGTCCGGATTGACCGTCTGTGCTGAGATGCAGCCAAACGCTGCTGCACACGCGGCCGTAGGTCGATGTCGCCGGGAACATGCTCTGCCACCTGCCTCAAGAGGCTAGCGACGCGACCATCATCTACTTGCTGACCATTACCTACTTGCTTCTGCCACGTCATGCGTGTTTTGCTCCTTCCTGAAGGGCACCCGAAACCATAGGAGCTATCGGACCTATCGGCGTCGGTTCTTGTTCTTGGCCAGCAAGCCAGGGATGCAGGCGCCGCATCGTCCGCTCAAAGGCCCGCAGTGCGGCATGCAGCCGCCAGCGCACGGTTCCGCTCGGAACGCCGAGTATGCGTGCCATTTCGTTGTCGGTATAGTCGCAGTAGTAGCGTAAAACCAAGACTTCGCGCTGCTTCACCGTTAAGCTGCGCAAGATATCCAGTACAGCCCCACGGGTCTCCACACGCTCCATGCGCAGCGCAGGATCTGACGCTCCAGAATCTGACGCTACAAGGTCGTGAGCAAGAGGTGTCCCCGAAGTATGAAAGTGATCCAGACGCTGATCCAGACGCTGATCGAGGCTTTGCTCCGGATGTCTCTTCGCAGTCCGAAGATGCTGACGTGCGGTGTTGAGGACAATCCGATGGAACCACGGGACAAATCGCTCACCATCGCGAAACAGCTGACTCTTCCGATAGACGAGCAGAAAGCTCCCCTGGGCGATATCTTCGGCGATGAACGGATCTTGTACCAAGACATAGGCGATCCGCACGGCTGCGAGTTGGTGGCGCCCCACTAATCCATCGAGCGCTGATGCGTCTCCTTGCTGACAGCGACGCATGGCTTCACTGTCAGCAACATCGCCAACATCGCCAACATCGCCAACATCGCCATCAGGGGTTCTTGCGGCCATCGCTCCCCCCTCCGTATGACCCTGCACTCAGTTGCTGCAGGGATAGCGCGTTCCATACATGGCTCAAGTGGGTCACAGTCACTTTCGCTGTCTCTGTGCCTCATACCATCTATTGCTACCTATTACTATCTATGCCACGAACCGACAATTTGTTGGGGGTGGAGAGAGAAGGGTCCAAATCTCTGAAAATGGATCATGCCGACACCTCATGTCGGCATGATCCGCATCGCTGTACTGTAGGCCGGTTTCCGCAGAGACCCGCTCAGCAGCCAAACTCGCTGGCGAATCCCGATGCGCCATTGTAGTTCCCGGTGTTATAGAAGTAGATATTGACGAAGCCGGATTTACACCCGATTCCGAGAGGGCCGTTGAATCGGAATATGCCCAGGCTTCGTCCGTATTTGTAATCCTCTTGATCTGGGGGATTTACGAGCGTCTCGCTGTGGTTCACCAACGACCATCCGAGTTGGCCGTACCATTAGGCGTAGGGGTTGTCCCAGTCGGTAATATCCGTGCCGTCCCAACACCAATATTGGAACAGGGTATACGACCCTAATGTGGTGCCAAACGCATTATGAAACGAAAGGTTCACATGACCTGTTTGGCAGGGATCCCCAGACGCTGACGTGGCCAAAGTATGTGCGGCCGATATATCCGCGCCAAACGTGGCGCTGGCATACCCCTTCGAACCATCTGGCAAGGTGGTCGGAACCATGAGGGTCGTACCTTGAGTCAGCCGATAGACCTTGCCATCGACCGTAAGGGTCGCTGTCCCATGTGGAGATCGTGGCGATTGACTGGCTGCAGATGCGCCTGCCGCATAGACATTTGCGAGTGAGAGGAGAGCTACCATGCAGGCGATCGCTGTCGCTACGCCCAACTTCAGTGAAGTTGTTCGCCAAATCCCGATGAGATGCCGTTTCACGTCTTCTTCCTTTCTGGGCCGTGTTCGCAACCCACTCGGTTCGGAACTCACTCACAAGTGAGTTCCGAACCGAGTGGGTTGGGCATGTCATTCGATCAAGTGATTCTCTTGTTACTTCTCGGAGCCTCCTTTCGACTTATTCATCCTGTGATTCATCCCGTTCACCCTTGCTCTTTGCCGCTCACTCCTACGCTTACAGTGTAGTCGGCAAATGCAAAGAAGTCTCCCCTGGAAAACCCTAGCTTTTCCGACATATAACGTTAATAGCTCGGAATACCTTAGCATGATGATCTAGGACAGCTATTGCCCGCAAGCGGGCACATGCCGACAGGAGCAGTAAGAAGCAGCTATCAGCGCCACAAGAAACCTCACCGGCCATTGCGCTGGTGAGCAAAGAAACAAAAAAGGAGATCGCGGCAAACTGCTCCTGTACAGCCACGCTTTCCTGCTCACACTATGCGTGCAGCGCCTTAGCGGTTGCCTCCAGGATCATGACAGCGGCCAGTACAAAGCAAGGAGGTGAGCGGCAAGTGACAAAATTGTGGCCCTCCAGCGTCCGGCATTTTATGGCTAGAACTGTACATGACCGAGGGAAAGCACATTGCGATCCATTGTCGCATTGGAATCGGCCGCTCAGCGATGATAGCGGCAGCAACGCTTGTGGCGCTAGGAGAAGCCATAGAGCGAGCGTTCGCGCTGGTCCAGGAAGCGCGCGGATATGAAGTGCCTGACACCTCAGAGCAGCGGGTCAGGTTGAGCGCTTTTCTGTCGGCATAGCGACAAATTCACCAATGTAACTTGCTCACCGCTAGTACGCTACACCGTCGGTATGTCCCAGAGACCGGGCGTCTCTGGCCCGCCGCGATAGGGGATGCCGAGGTGCTCATAGGCAAGGCGCGTCGCGATGCGTCCGCGAGGGGTGCGGGCAAGGAATCCTAACTGCAAGAGATATGGTTCGTAGACATCCTCGACCGTCTCGACCTCTTCGCTGGTGCTCGCCGCTAGCGTCTCGACGCCCACCGGGCCGCCATCGAACTTTTCGATGATCGTGCGCAGAATGGTGCGGTCACTCGGATCGAGTCCGCGCTCATCCACCTCCAGCGCGCTCAACGCCAGCCGCGCCACATCGCGGGTAATAATCCCATCGGCACGCACCTGCGCATAGTCACGCACGCGCCGCAGCAGCCGATTGGCGATACGCGGTGTCCCACGGGCACGGCGAGCAATTTCTGCGCAGCCATCATTGTCCATCTCGACCCGCAGAATTCGCGCCGAACGCCGCAAAATCTGCTGCAATGCCGCGTCATCGTAGAAATCGAGCCGATAGATTGCGCCGAAGCGGTCACGGAGTGGCGCAGTGAGCGCGCCAACGCGTGTGGTAGCGGCGACGACCGTGAACGGCTTGAGGGGCAGCCGCACATTGCGCGCAGAAGGGCCTTTGCCGATGATGAGATCGAGCGCGAAGTCTTCCATCGCCGAATAGAGACGCTCCTCCACGACTCGGCTGAGCCGGTGAATCTCGTCGATGAAGAGCACATCGCGCTCTTCGAGAGCCGTCAAGATCGATGCCAGATCACCCGCATGCTCAATGGCCGGGCCAGAAGTCATTCGAATGCTGACGCCCATCTCGGCGCTGATGATGAGGGAGAGCGACGTTTTGCCAAGTCCCGGCGGTCCATAGAGAAGCACATGATCGAGCGCCTCGCCGCGCAATTTAGCGGCATCCAACAGAATTTGCAGGTTGCCTTTGACTCTCTCCTGGCCAATGTAATCTTCCAGTCGATGCGGGCGCAGGCTATTCTCTTGAAAGTCGTCATCGCTCGACATTGGCGAAACCAGCCGATCGGTCGTATGGTCAGTCATGCGTCACGCTCCGGCGCTCTATCGTGTCGCTCATCATAGTAGTGAACGTACGTTCTACCGCATCTCGTTGCAAGTATATCATAGCGGACGGCTGCGTGGCTGGGAGAAGTGCAGGAAAGCAAGCGGCGGGCAGATCGCACCACTGTCTGATGCATTGTCTGCCCGCGCATCCTGTTACAAGCAACGTGCGGCTTACGATCCGCGCGCCTTGAGATAGTGACGCGCCGCGAGAGCCGCCAGTGCTCCAGCACCCACCACAGCGCCGCCAATGGCGACATCTTTGGCGATATGTGGATGGTCCGTGAAGACAGAATGATGCGCGGCAGCAACATCTTCCGCAGTCGCGGTGGCTGGATCCATGGCTGCATGCTCCGAATCGGGCGCTGCCGCCGCTGCCTTCGCCTGAAGCGCTGTCGCCGCTGCCTGAAGCTGCTCGGGCGTCATATTGGCATAGTGTTGCGCGATCAATTGCTGCACCAGCGCCGGGTCGGCATTCTGCTGGAATGCTGCCAGCGCCGCCGCCGCCTGGTCTGCGGGAATTTGGTCGTGCGTACCTTCATCATGATGTTGCGCAAGCTGCTGTAGATCGGGATGGTTTGGATCCTGAAACACAGTTTTCCTCCTGAGCACTGTGGAAATACGCCGCGGCCTGACATACTCAGTCACAAAGCACGCAGCGGTAGCATCACTCGACGCCCAGGCCAGTGTACCATACTGCTGCCCAGCTTGTGCAGCGCAGACAGCAAACCGTGACAGGGATCACACTTGCAGCTCGTCGCCATCGCTGGGGGCAATGATCGTGCCAGTGAAAGCCTGGGCAGCCTCAGCGCATGCTGTCTCCGTCGTCCAGCCCGCGGCCACACCCAAATGTACCAGCGCCAGGGTTTCGGCTTCGCAGACCGCCGCATGCTGGCCTGCTTCCAGGGCCGTCATGTGGCGGCTGATGCGAGCGTAGTTCGCGCCATCATTCAAATAGGTACACTCGGTGACGAAGACACGCGCGCCTTGAGCGAGACGCTGGATGGCGGGCGTTGGCTGAGTATCACTGGTATAGGCAAAATCGCCGCCAGCCAGTGAAAGGCGGAGACCCGCCGAGGGCAGGGTATGATCCATCCGCGCGACCGTTGCGGGCATCCCACCAAGGTTAAGCCGCTGGTCATCTTCGATAGTGGTATAGGTCAGGTCGAAGGTCCAGGTATCAAGCGTCAATTCATAGCTGAAAACGTCGATAATCTGACGCGCTGTTTCGATGACCTCTGGTAACCCGAAGATATGCAGCGGGGCATGGCGGCCACCAAGTCGAAAACTCTCGATTAACGAGGGGAGACTGCCGATGTGATCAATGTGGGCATGAGTGATGAAGAGGTCGCTTAACCCATCCTGAGCCAGACCAGCACGGCAGAGCGCTGGGTAGATGTCGCCACCCGTATCTATCAGCACGCCCGGCGCGCCCGTATCGCCGATAATCGCCAGTGCGGTATTGCTTCGGTCGGCAACAGGTAGTGCGGCAGCGGTTCCCAGAAAAATGACTCGCGCCATATTAGAAGGTACTCCTCATCTCGCCAGCCAGTCCAGCGTCTGCCGATACCCTGTCAGCGCCGCCCCTCGCGCCAATCGCCCTCTCGTCCGACGTTACTTCCACTCTGGCGCGCTGACGGTCCGGGTGGATAGCGAACAGGTTGACGCTCTTCGTAGCCTCCATATCCACGTCGCTGGTTTTCGTAGTCTTCTTGCCCCGCCGCATGTGGAGCACCTGCATCTGGATATACGCCGCGAGATGGCTGGCTTGGCTGGCCCCCATTACCGGGCTGACCTTGCCGCGCCATTCCTTGCCGCATGGAAGAACGTCCCTGTGCCTGAAACATTCCCTGGTTCAGGTTTTCCGGTGACCAGTCCGACTAAACAACGACACGCCAAGGAGTATAGCGCCGAGGCAGATAGCAATACGGTACCGTAACGAAAGGCGGCAATAAA
>CAVQGK010000021.1:0-110813 GCA_963712005.1 uncultured Chloroflexia bacterium
GAGATCAACTATCACGTGGCGTATACTGGATCGAGGGATAGGCAACGATGAGGATGGATGAGACAGTGACAGGGACAGAGACAGGGTCACACAAGCAGACGCGAGAGAGCGCACCCATGGCTAACAAATTGGATTCATCGGGCGAGACGAATCGCACGCCGTCGCACCGTCGCTCCCAGGTTGATCCGCTCCGCCAGGCGACGACCACCCTGGTCCGCTGGCGCGATGGCCTCGTAACGGCATCGGAGGATGAGCTGGCGGTGGAGGAGCCGCTGGAGATTCGGCTGCGAGATGACGAGAGTCCGCCTGCAATCGAGACCATTGCAGTCATCATGCGCACGCCTGGGGCTGATGAGGAGCTGGCGGTCGGCTTTCTCTACAGCGAAGGACTGCTCGCCAGCGCCGACGAGCTGCGCGCCGTCTCCTCTGGGCAGGATGCGGATGGACTTCCGTCGCCCAATCTGCTCGATATTCTCCCTACGCCCGAGGCAGGAATCGGGGAGCGTTTGCGCGCTGGTGGTGTCTCGCGCGCCTTTGCCGTGAACGCCAGTTGTGGGGTCTGCGGTCGCAATAGCATCGCCGCCGTTTGTGCCGCCTTCCCGCCGCACGCAGCCAAAACGCCGCTGACAACCGTTGGTGCGCTCGCCTCCCTGCCAGACCAGTTGCGCGCCGGGCAACGCGTCTTCTCTTCGACGGGCGGTCTGCATGCCGCCGGACTCTTCGCGCCCGACGGGACGTTGATCGCGTTGCGAGAGGACGTGGGCCGCCACAATGCGGTTGATAAGCTGATTGGGCATGCGCTGCTCGATCATGCGCTGCCGCTGGAACAGACGATGCTACTGGTCAGTGGCAGGCTCTCCTTCGAGATCGTGCAGAAGGTGGCCGCCGCGGGCATTCCCCTGGTGGCCGCTGTCTCCGCGCCATCAAGCCTGGCGGTGGACTTGGCGCGCGAAACTGGCGTGACGCTGGTGGCCTTCGTACGTGGCGCATCCATGAACATCTATACGCATCCGGCGCGCATCATCACCGAGGGACACGATTCCGAAGGATGCGAGTAGCGTGTGGCGCCACTATCGCTCTGAGACCGCTGACGCCTCGGTTTCAATCGCCGACTGGACGAACTCGCGTGCGTGACGCAGCCGTTCCAGGTTGCGCTTTCTGCCGATGAATCCGACCTCGCGTGGATGCAGCTCCAGCGTGATAAGGCCGTCGTAGCCATCGCGCGCCATCGTCGCCAGCAGCTCCCGTAGCGGCAGATCGCCCTCCCCAGGCATGATATGGGTCTGAACCTGTTGGCCAGTATGGCGGGCGTCGCTGAGATGCACGTTTTTGAGGAGGGGCCGGACGACGTCGTAGACCGCCAAAAGGTCTTCGCCATTCGCGCCGACGTGGCAGGTATCGAGGGTTACGCCGCAGTTGTGCTCGCCAGCGTATTCGACCAGCCTGGAGATGTCGTCCAGCAGATGCGGTGACGTTTCGCCGTATTGGGTGCTTTCGAGCGTAATCGTGACATTCCCTGGCACGGCGTCGTAACCCAGCGCTATCGCTTGCTCGAAGAGGGCGGCGCGGCGGGAATCCTTGCTGCGCAGGCTCGGCACATGCGAGACACAGAGTGGGGCGTCTACGAGATGGGCGGCGGTAGTCAGGTTGGTCATGCGCCGCGTCACGGCGAGTGGCCACCCCAGCACCCGTAGGCGCAGGAACGGCGGATGCACGCTGAGCACTGGCGTGCTAATGGCGCGAATCGCGCGAAGATAGGGCTGCAGGCCGCGCAGTTGATAGCCAACGCCCAGCGCCAGCTCGACTCCATCGAAACCCGCGTCGCGCGCAAGCCGCAGGCTGTAGGTGAGGCTGCGTGAATAGAAGGTTGCGGTCGAAAAACTGATGCGCATGCCAGAAGCATACCCGCCTGAGTGATTTCGGGTCAACAACATAGGCGGTCCGCATATCCGGTGGTCTGTTCGTCACGATGAGCCGCGCCGTGGTACGATACGGGGCGATGCATACAAAGCGGTATGGTCGCCAGAATACGCTGGCGAGTGAAGACGACAATCATGGAGGGTTAGGCATCGTGCCCGGATCACGCGCACACTCGCGGCGCGCAGAGAGACGACCGTCGCCACGATTTTGGCGCGTCGTCTCCCGGATCGCTGAGTTGGCCGCTGTCTATGCCCTCGTCGTCGCTGGCCGGATGTATGCGGTCACCCACTGGAAGCTCACCTCAGGCGATGTGATCGAATACAACACCTACACCCAGGCCTTCTGGCTCGGCCGCCCGCCGCTCCATCAGCTTCCTGTCGAGTACCCACCGCTGGCGATTATCCCGTTCTCGCTGACGCTTCTGCCACCGTTGAAGGATATCCAGACCGTCTTCTCACTTTGGATGGCTGCCATCGTCGTGGTGGGCTATGCGGGCTTCCTCCGCTTCTCAACACGGAGGCGTGGCCTCATCTACCTGCTCTACCTGCTGATTGGATCAAACGCCGTCCTGACGGCGCGCTTCGACATTATCCCCGCGCTCATCACCCTGGCTGCGCTCTGGGCCACCGAGCGCAAGCGCTTTGTGCTGGCCTACCTGCTCTTGGCGGCGGGCATCTTGCTCAAGCTGTACCCTGCGTTCCTGTTGCCCATCGTGATGATTGCGCACTGGCAGGCTGTCCGGGCAGCCTATCCGACGACTTTGCATTGGCGCGACGGCGTGCGGGCGCTCATGGCCTTTGTGAAGCGCGATCCGGCGGTGCGCGCCGTCGCGTCGGGGGCGGCGCTCTGCGTGGGTGTGGTCGCGCTAGTCTTTGCCGCGGCGATTGCCGTTGCTGGCGGCGCGGCGCTTTCCGGCTTCACCTATGCCAGTGACCGCCCGCTCCAAATCGAATCAACCCCGGCGACGCTCCTCTGGCTTGGTACGCTTGTCGGCATTCCCGCGCATCCTGAGTTCTCGTTCGTCTCACTCAATATGGTGGGACCGCTGGATGTGGCCCTCAAGCCGCTCTCAGCGGTGGCGCTCGTCGTAGGGTGTTTGGCGGTCTACTGGGGGCAGATGCGCTGTCGGCTGACCGTGGGTCAGGCGGTGCTGGCGTGTCTCTGCGCGGTGATGGTGACTAATAAGATCTTCAGCCCGCAGTACATCATCTGGGTGCTGCCAATTGTCGCCGCAGTGGAAGGGTTTAGCCTGCTCTGGGTCGCCATTGGTGTCCTGACGACGCTGGACTTCCCTATTGTCTACGGCTTGCGCGCGCCCATCTGGGACTCGCCATTTAGCTGGCAGTTTATGCCGGTAATCGCCGCGCGGAATCTGCTCCTGCTGTATGCGACGCTGCGCGCCATCCTGCGAAGGCCTCACAGGAGGCCAGCATCGCTTCCATCAGCGGATGGAGAAGGCGGCCAGATGTTGCGCCACAAGGACTCGGATTCGGCTCCCATCGCGACGCGGTAGTCGCGACGCCTGTGATTGATACTGTTGACGTGATAGAGGGGGACACCACGAGTGTCGGGTGACCACAGCCGCATCTTTACGATTGGCCTCGCCATCTCGTGGCTTCTGGTCGTGGCGCTTCCAATCATCGTCTCGGTTCGACTTACGCAGCCGTGGTATGGTCTGCCGCTACTGGGAGTGGTCGTCTGGTTCGCCGCGCTGCGGGTGGCGCGCGTGCTCTCGCCCGCCGTGCGCGCCGATGCCGAGATGCGGCGTGGCGACTATGAGGCGGCGCGTGTGCGTTGCCAGCGCGCGCTGGCGGTGCAGGGGGCAGGAGCATGGGCGGGAACACGGCGCCTGGTCTGGCTCAACCGCTATGCGACGGCGCTCTGGATGCTGGGGCGGCCTGATGAAGCCCTCGACGCGGCGCTAGAGGCGGTCACGATCTCGTCGGATCCTGAGACGCTTGGAAACTGCGCCGCGACGCTCCTCGCTCTCAACCGCTATGCCGAGGCTCCGCGGCTGCCCGGCTGGCGCAATCACTCTCACGCGAGCGCTCGGTGAGCGCCAACGCGGCGCTGGCTGGCGCGATGTTGGCACGTGGCCTGCCTGCCGAGGCCGAGGCGCTGGCGCTGGCAGGCTTTACTGATGTGCAGGCGTTGCTGCCTCTGGCACGGCGCGAACACTACGTCGCCTGCCTGGCGGTGCTCTGCCGCGCCGAACGCGCCCTCAAACGCAACGAGGCTGCCGCGCAGGGCATTTGAAGCCCTTCAGAAAGCGCCGCGCAATGTACACGCATTGCAGACATATGCGCTGGTGGAGGAGGCCGAGCGCGAGGCGACCGCCGGGGGGAAAGAGCGCGCGTTTGCGCTTTTGTCTGAAGCATTTGAGCGCAATGAGCCGTATGTGCTCTGGTATTTTACCCAGCCGGACAGCTTCAAGTGGATGCGTGACGACCCACTCTATGTGCGAGCCGTCACCGCCGCTGATGAGCGCGAATCGCGGCTATCGGCGCAGACGGTCACAGTTGATCAGGTAGCGCTGGTGCTCGCGCAGCCGCAGAAGACAGGCCACTCACGACCCGCGCCGCAGGCCAGCCGGGCGGCGCTGGTCGCGCAGTTACTCACACTGGCGGCCACGGTGGCGTTGCTCACCTGGTGGACGTGGAGCTTCTTCATCGGCGGCGCCTCGTAGCCAGCCATCGTCCTAAGACACAAACAGCTCCCCTGATGGCAATCTCACCAGGGGAGCTATCGTGCAATCGTGAAAACTGAGAATGCTCAGGCGTGTTTCGCGGGAACCTTCAGCGACTTGACGAAGTTTTCGGCCAGTGTATCGAACGAGTCGCTGTTATAGTCCTCGATCTTGCCGCGCGTCGCAGAGCATCGCAATCTCTGGATCAATCGGGATTTGTGCCAGCAGCGGCGCGCCGGTCATATACACGAGGTCGCTGCCATTGCTGGGGCCGAAAATCTCGTTACGGCTGCCATCGGGCATCGTGAGATACGCCATGTTCTCGACGACGCCGAGGATGCGCCCCTTGAGCGTCTGGACCATCTTGATGCATTTGACCACAATCTCGGTCGCTAGCATCTGGGGCGAGGAGACGATGATAACGCCATCCACGGGTAGAGATTGCATGACCGTCATCGGAGCGTCAGATGTGCCCGGCGGCAGGTCAACCAGCAGGAAATCGAGGTTGCCCCAGTCGGCGTCACTGTAGAACTGGCGTATGGCGCTGGAGACCATCGGGCCGCGCCAGACGACCGGATCGGTGGAGTCGGGCAGGAACATATTCATCGACATGATTTTGACGCCGCCCACCGAGCGCAATGGCTCGATGCCCGCATCGGTTTTGCGTGGCTGCCCGCGCACGCCGAACTCCTTGGCGATGCTTGGGCCGGTGATATCGCCGTCGAGGATGCCAACCTTCAGCCCCTGGCGTTGCAGCGCGACGGTGAGTAGCCCCGTCACCAGCGATTTGCCCACGCCGCCCTTGCCGCTCATCACCGCGACGATATGGCGAATCTTGCTATCCTGTGGCGGCCCATCACCTGCAGCGGAATACCACGGCCAACGGGAGCCTTCGTCGCGGGCTTGATGCCCTCGGCCTCCTGGCCGTTCGCCACACGATTCAGGTCGCTCACCAGCGCCTCGACATTTAGACGATGGGTGCGCGCGCCCCCGCGACGCTCTCCCGCGCGCCAATCTGGCAGGCGGTACAGGGCAGTCCATGCCCCTGGAAAACCTTGACGGTCTGCGGATATTGCGAGACGACATCGTGAATAATCATGTCCGCAGCTTATCTCAACTGCCATGTGTATTCTCCCACCAGCTTCCTCACGAGCGCACACGGCCCGCCCGTCATAAGGCAGCCACCAGTGGCCGGTGGGTATGGCACGCCGACCCTGTCAGTCCAGAGCCGGCGTAATTCCGACTAGTCAACTAGGATTATACCACGCGGGTCCCTCAGAAAAGCAGGTCTAGAAGCACAATTGCTGTGAGAAGGCCGACAGCTTGTGCTGGATGGCTCGCAATTTGCGTATGCCAGAGCGATGTCGGACAAATCGTGTAAACTTTACATGGTGATGTCACTTGGGACGTGTTCGTGTCACTCAGATAGAGGAAGCGCGCGAGTTCGATGAGTTCAAGGAACGCTCAATCCAGGAAGCGCGGCCAACGGGCGAAGACACCGTCATCGCGGCTCGATCCGAAGGCGTCGGGGCAGCAACCACCGTCCGCGCAGCCGACGAGCGCGGAGCCATCGACAACACAGATGCAGCGATTCCTCGCTGAGCTACTTGGCACCTTTCTGTTGGTGCTCTTTCACGGCGGGGCGTCGGCCTCGCTGAGAATCATTGCAGGCTCCGCTGTGGCCACGCCATCGCCGCAAAGCATCGCGTTCCTCGCGCTCATCGATGGCTTCTCGCTGTTCATGATTATCATGATTATCGGCAAGATTTCGGGCGTCCTGATTAATCCAGCGGTGACGATTGGCTTAGCGATTCGCCGACGCTTTCCCCGCAATGAGGTACCGGTCTATCTTGCGGCGCAGTTCGTGGGCGCGACTCTTGGCGCGGCGGCGATTCTGCCCACTATGGGTAGCGATGCGCTGACGATCGGTCACCTCGGTGCAGTGCAGCTCGCGCCTGGTGTGAGCATCTGGCAAGGAATGCTGGTAGAGGCGCTCGGCGCGTTCGTCCTCGTGCTGACAATTAGCGCTGCCGCGGAGGATCCACGTTCACCAAGTGGCTGGGCGGCCTTTGCCATCGGCATGGCGCTCTTCGCCATTGTGATGCTCTTCGAGTCGATCACAGGCGCTCCAGTTAATCCCGCGCGCGCCTTTGGGCCAGATCTTCTCGATGCCCTGTTGGGCGTTCCGGTCAAATGGGGAGATTATATCCTCTGCTATCTCCTTGCCCCACTCGTCGGCGCATCCATCGCCACAACGCTCTACCGCTACCTGGCGAACCAGCCGGACAAAAAGCCTGAGCCTGAGCCGGATTGAGTGCGGGCGAGTCGTTATGCGCCTCCGCCACTGAGCAATCCGTAGAACAGAAGTATCGTCGCAGCGCCCATCACGAGCGCAGTCAGAGCAAGGCCGATGTTGGTGATGGGGCGAAGGCGATACGAGCGCATGATCTTGCGGTTGTTGCCGACGAGGAGCAGAAAAATGATCAATACCGGCGAGAGAATGCCCTGTAAGACATTTGCCCAGAACATGAGCTGAATTGGATCGAAGCGCAGCAGCGCGACGATCAGGCTCACCATCAGCGCTCCCGTCATAATCAAATAGAATCCTTCACTCTGCCACGGCTTCTTCCAGAGGCTTGCCGACCAGCCAAACAGGCCCGATAAGCCATATGACGTACTTGCCAGCAAGACAGGAATAGCGATCATCCCTGAGCCAATGAAGCCAATCGCAAAGAGTTGCTCGGCATGTGGGCCGAGCAATGGGGCAAGAGCAGCCGCGGCGGCGGCGGCAGTCTGAATCTCTTTGTGGTGCGTGAAGAGTGTTGCCGCTGTGCAGACAATGATAGCGTACGCGACCAAATTGCCAGCTACTGTCCCAACGGCTATGTCAAGCGCCGCCAGTCGAAATTGCTGTTTGCGCGTGCCTGGGCGCTTCTGTTCTTTTTCGCCCTGTACCTGCCAGTACATTGTATACGGTGAGACAGTAGCTCCCAACAGCGCGACGGCGCTGCTGATGCTCGCAAGCCCGAGCGAGACATGCGGGATAACCGTTGCCCGCAAGACGTCACCCCAGTGCGCTCCGGAGACTACGCCGGTGATCAGGTAGGCGACGAAAACGAGGCTCATCGCCAGAAATATCTTTTTGATGATGCCAAAGCTCTGATAGACGATCAGATACCATAAGCCGGCAGCCACCGGGACCACAAACCATTCCCAGGTGATTCCCGTGAGCAATTGAATGCCCGTGCCGATGGCAACCAGGTCGGCGGCAATCAGAGCAGTATTGGCGACCACCAGAATCAGCGACGCAGGCACGGCGATCTTCTCTCCGTAGTGCTTCCGCAGTATATCGGCCAGTCCCATCTGGGTGACGCGCCCGATCTTGGCGCAGGCGTACTGCACCGATTGATAGAGCGGCGTCGCCAGCAGAATCAGCCAGAGCTGACCATAGCCGTTGGTGGCGCCGTTGACCGAATAGGAGGTGACCGCCGAAGAGTCGTTTCCGGCCATGCCGCTCAAGACGCCGGGACCAAGCGTGCGCACGTAGTCACCCGGCTCGACGCTCTTCGAGGCAGCACTCCCTTTGGTGGCGGAGCCATCGGGCTTGCCATCCTTCCGCCCACCGCGGCCATTACCTTTCGCATCTCGCGGTTGCTGGGAGTTTAGGGTCTCGCTCCCGGTTGGCGAAAGATCTTTGATCTCCTGTTGGGTGGTATTGAGGATAACTTTACCCTCTACGCTCTCGCTAGCTGGGGCATTCTCCTCGGCGCCGTCGGGTGGCGCCGAGGGCTCGGCTGGGGTATTAGCGTCCTTAACGGCCTCGATTCGCTCGGCGGAACTTCAAGCGTTTTCCTGAAGACGACGCCCTTTTCGACGACGACATTTGTGACATCGCCAGCCACGTCGCGTTCGACATCCTTGACTCTGGCGGTGCTGACATCGGACTCGCCCAGGTCTCCTTCGCGCGTCTCGACGGCCATTCCTGGCTCAACATCGTCAGCATTGCCGTTCTGTGTATGAGGTTTACGGTGACTGTCAGGCGAATCTGGCTCGCCGCCCGCCGATCCTGAGGTATTTCGCTGTCGGTCCTTGCCCCCAGCGCTCATGGTGTCCCTCCGTGATAGAGTGTGTTGACGTCGGGCACGCCGCCTGTCCGCCTTTCTATCGGAGAGACCACGCAAGACCCTTGCCACAGTATTGGAATGAGAGATTCCTTGCGTGAAACCCGATTAAGCGGAATGGCCCTGCTCGGAGCATATGGTGGCATCGACGCGGCATCCTTGCCAGTCGTTGAGGCGCCTTCCTCCATATGCCCGCCTATTCTTGCATTCGTGGTATCCGCGCATCTCTATTCGCTCACTGAACCAGAAATGCTGGCCGAGAGCGCTCGTGTCCCGCAGTATGTGCGGCCATCGGCTTACCATTGCGCTACAATCGAACCTGCACGTTGTGTGCCATTCGCCAGATACTGATTGCTATGAACTGCCTGAAGCGATCAAACATCCTTGTTGAGTGCGAGCCTGTCACGCTGCTGCTTGTCAGCTCACCGCGAGGCGTAGCAACAGGACAGGGCATGGAGCGTGGTCGATGACGAAGCGCGCGGTATGACCGACTGATGGCGGGCCGATGCGCGGGAACCCATCTAGGTATTCGCGCGCGCGTATTGCCACCAGATTCACATGTAACTCACGTGCCAGTGCAACGATATTCTGTTCGGGATTGCCACGCTCCAGCCGTGTCTCGATAACAGTTATCTGCTTGCCTTGACTGCGCGCGGCAGACTCGGCCTCGCTCAGTGTTACCCTGCCAGCGACTTCCTCAGCCAGGGCGATCTCCCGTTTGCGATCCGGTGATATCCGCCGCAATAGCCCTCGTTGCGCCTCGACGCCATGACGGGGCTGGTCGTCGATAACGTGTACAAGGGCCAGATAATCGACATCGCCTACGAGCGCCAGCGCGTCGTGAACCACCTGCGCGCCGTCACGTTGTCCTATCGCATAAAGCAGACGCATCGTAGTGCTCCCATCGTTATCAGTTCGGCTCTACAGATGGAGCCATATCAACAATACGCCGAGTATTAGCATCACCGGTACGACGGCCAGCCCCAGTTTGAGGTACTCGCGCGTGGAGACTTCCAGTCCCTTACGACGCAGAATTAACAGCCAGAGAATCGTTGCCAGCGAACCGACCGTCGTCAGGTTTGGGCCGAGGTCGGCGCCAAGGATGATGGCAAAGACCATCCCCATCTGGGTTGCTTGCGGCGACTGAACGCCATGAACTGCAGAGATCATGACTAGCGCCATCGGCACATTGTTGATCATGTTGGCTCCGAGCGCGGTGCCGCCCGCAACCAGCGCTACGGACCAGAGCTGGCTGGTACCCGCCAGATGAAGGAGCGCCTGTCCGAATGCCGTGGTCAGCCCCAGGTTCTCCACGCCACGCACCAGCAGGAACATTCCGCTGACGAAGATGAACAACGACCACGAGATATCGTTTCGCCAGCGATTCCAGTGTACTTGCTCTGACCATGCGGCGCAGCCCAGCAGCAGCACGCTCCCGGCGAGCGCGACGATTGAAACTGGCATACCGATGGCTGATGCGATCACATAGCCCAGCGCGATGATGAGCAGTCCCACGGTGACCGTCCGCAAGAAACCTGGGTCAACCTGTGGTCTGGTAATCGTGGTGGCATCATAGCGCTCTGTTAGAGTGCGACGGAATATCAGTGTAAAAAGCCCGATGTTGAGCGTGACGCACACGAGCGCGGGCAACGCGAGATTATGTAGGAAGGTTCCGAGGTTACTGCCAAATGTGTTGAGCACCAGGATGTTGATCGGATTGCTGACAGGGAGCAGAAATGATGCGGTATCAGCAATGAATGTGCAGGCGAACATGAATGGCAGGACTGGCAGCCGCAGCCGCGTCACCAGGGCGTAGACAACTGGTGTCAGAATGAGCGCGGTGGCGTCATTCGAGAGAAATGCAGTGATGGCAACGCCAACCACGAAGACGGCGAGGTAGAGGCGAAGGCTGCTGCCGCCTGCCAGACGCGCCGCCTGATAGGCAAGGATGTCGAAGATCCCGGCGGCGTCTGCGATGGCGGAGATCAGCATCAGCCCGAGAAAGAAGCCATAGATATTCCACTGCCCAAGCAGCGTGTTCGTGGCGTCAACTGGTGTGATGATTCCGCAGACCAGCATCAACAGGCCGCCGCACGCCGCGATCACCGCCTCGCTGATTCGCGCGGGGCGAACCATGATGAGGACAAGCGTCGAGATGAAAATCAGCGTTCCGAGGATAATGTGCGCCACAATTAGCTCCCAGGTGAGCAAGGTTCCGTCTTCACGGATGTACGAGCGCCAGGACATCAGCCCTCGCAAACGAGAAAAGACCGGAACGGGCGATATCCCATCCGGTCCCTTGATGTGAAAGATGTGCCAGCGCTCACAGGCGTAGCGTGCCTGACACTCACGCCCCGGCTGCTGCGGCGGTGTCATCGCGACGTGAGCGGCGGCGCGCTGGCAGAGCGGCAGCGACCAGCTCCTCGAAGCCGCTCCGTAGTTTCTTGGTGTACCCCAGCCGTGTAAGCGTCCGGTGGAGATCGCCAAGGCTAGTCTCTGGCGGCACGGCTACTGACTTTGGCCCGACACGTCGCAGGCGATAGGCGCGCAGTTTTGGTGATGTGACGAGCTCGCCAGCGAGCGCTTCATCGTTGACCTCCAGTAGCGTAATGCGGGGCTGTGGTTGCTCGTGGCTCTGGCGTGCCCAGTCGCGCAGGGTATAGATCACGTTTTGCGGAAGCGACTTCTGGCTGTGTGTCTGCAAGAAGCGCAACACGTCGTCAACAGTTGTACCATCTGCCATACCGCGCCGGAGCGCCTCACGGGTCAGTGTGAACTGGCTGACCCGACCCATCTGATCGAGCGACGCGGATCGCAACAGCCAGTAGATCGCGGGCATGTATGGCTCCATCAGCAGCACCTGGAAGTTGGGCTGAACGACCAGCGTGCGCGACGAGAACATCTGGCTGGCGCTCTGTTCGCTGGCGAGCACCTCGGCGCCAAGCTCGGTGAGCATAAAGCTATCCGGGTCGATTTGCTCGTTCGCGGTTGGAACCACCTCACGCTGGTAGCCAAGGGCCACCATACCCAGGTCATAGAGCGTCGAGCGGAACATCCCGGTGATAATCTCGCCGTCGGTGGCGTCCCAATGCGCCCGTAGCTCTTCGGCCAGCTTGAATCCCGCCTCTCCCGCGCAGCGCTGTGACGGGCGCAAAACATATGGATCATCGCTTTGCAGTGTCGCCCGGAACGAGTCGAGCGAGTACCATACGCCGGTTCTGCAGCGCTTCAGTAGGCGGGTTACCAGTTCGCGCGCCAGCGGAATCTCGATATAGAACGAATGGAAATCGTGATAGCCAGCGCCAGGCGTATCGATCCACCAGCGATCGGTTGGCCAGCGACGGAACAGCCGACGCACCTGCATGACGAGATCGTGTCGCGCCCAGGAATCAAGCTTCTGTCCCGGCTTGAGCTGGTTGCGTTGCCGCGCGGTCGAGGGCGATGCCACCACGAGGCCAAGATCATGCGCCTGCTGCTTGAGGAGATCCACATAGTCAAGCGCCTCGCGCTCGCTACGACGCGCCCGCTCACCCAGGAGCATGGGCGTCAGTCGTTGTGCCGCGCGCTTTGGCAGAGTCCCCGACCGTGTTAGCTCGATCTCCTGCCCGTAGGACGCCGCAACCAGAACCGCAATATCCCAGATGAAGGTGGTATCGGCAGGGCGCACGGCCTGCGGGGTGTTGGACTCCTGAAGGCCAACGGCAGCGTGTGGGCGTCCATCGGCGCGAGCGAGATTCGCCAGCGTTTCCTTTGGCAGAAAGAGAATCCGTTCGCCCTCACTGAAGGTATCGAACGCCAGAGCATATTCCTCGAAGGTATGGATGAGCGCGGAAAGCTTCCACTCGCTCAGATGCGTCTGCGCGCGCAAGGCGTTGACGGTGACTCGCCCACCACGGCTACGCAGCCAGTCGTAGGTTGTCTGCACCCTTGCGTCCACCCGTGCCAGCGCGTAGCGTACCGCTTCAGCCTGCGTCAAATTCTCTGCGATGGCGGCGCGCACCTCGTTACGCGAGTAATATGCCTGAACACTCAGCCCGAATCGGCGCCCGATCTGGTCGAGGTCACCCTGGCGATAGGGCATGAGCAGCTCATCCATGGTCTTGTCAGAGCGATCGGCATGGGAAATGTAGAGTTCGCGGCCACTGGCATACAGGCTGGTCACCAGTTCCGTAGGCACGTAGGCGATGCGTTTCTCTTCGATGGCTGCCTGTGTATTGCGTGGCGACGAGTAGCCGTAGAAGGTCACTCGCTGGCCGATAAGCTCGGTGCCTTGCACTTTCGCCGCCTCGACAAAGACCAGATGACGCTCGACCAGGCGTTTGAGTGTTGCTTCGCGCCTCATCGTCATCGAGCTGTGTGCGTTCGGCGATGCTATCAACCAGACACCAGTTCCGTGCGGATGGCCCAGCTACGGCAAAGAGGACGCGACGCTCATCCTCAGTCAGATGCTCCCAGACGAAACGCGCGGCAATCGTATCACGCATCGCGCGTTCGAGTTTTTGACGCGCTTCAGCGGTATCGGTGGCAGGCGGCTCAGCGCCCCACCAACCCGCCAGCTCGCGCAGGGAACAGAGTGATTCATCGCGAGGATAACGCTCAGGCTTTTCATTATGCCGGTCCCTCCGAAAGCGCTCACCGCGTCATCTAACCTGTTTTCCTGCGCTCGGCGCTACCGATGCGCACACGGTACAGGCAGATCACAACGGTTGACGAACGCTTCCATTCCTCCATATAACGTCAGAGATAACGTCAGGCGAGAACCGGCGCCCTTTCAAACAAACAAGCCGCATGTGTACGAGGACAGTGTCCCCGCATAAACGGCCCGCATGAGGAATGAGACGCCAGCGCTACTGGTTAGGCGTCATCCCTCATTCAGCGGATACAGTTTCGGCCCTGCGGGCTGTGATGGTGGCTCCTCTCCCTCAAATGTCGGCAGCACACGGGTGGAAATGCCATAGTTTTGGACGAACTGAATGACCTCACGAGCAATTTGGCTGGGGGTGGATGCGCCAGCGGTGATTGCCACACGCTGCTTCCCCTCCAAAATGCCCGGAGGCAGGTCGGCCAGTGACTCGATGCGAATCGCGGGGCTTCCAGCCAGCTCCTCTGCCACCTGGACGAGCCTGTTCGTGTTGTTGCTGCGTGGATCGCCGACGACGATGGTCAGGTCAGTCCCACGCGCCATACGTGCGACCGCTTCCTGCCGATCCTGGGTTGCCTTACAAATCTCGTTGTAGACCTCGGCATAGTGGGAATCGCTTGCATATTGCTTCGACAAGTCGCTGGGTATCCCACTGGCTGAGCGTTGTCTGAGTGGTCACCATCAGGTTCTCGGCGTGCAGAATACGCTCGGGCAGCGCATCGAGGTCCGCCTCAGTTCTCTACCAGGTAGACGGCGTCAGACGCCTCACCCACAACCCCTTCTGGTTCAGGATGGCCTTTCTTGCCGATGTAGAGAATCTGGTAGCCACGGGCCGCGAAACTCAATGCACGAGATCATGCGTTTTGGTCACATCGGGGCACGTTGCGTCGATGATATGCAGGCCACGCTCGTGGGCGCGATCTTTGACGCTGGGCGAGACACCATGTGCTGTGAAGATAACGGTTCCCTGCGTTACCTGATCGAGAATCGCGACGCGATTTGGTCCATCCAGCGTGACGAACCCAAGCCGATTGAGGTCCTCTACAGCAAATCGGTTGTGAACGATGAGGCCAATGATATATATAGGACGCGGTAGAGAGGGATCTCTGGCCGCCTTCCGCGCAATTTCCATCGCATCCACAACACCATAGCAGTATCCGCGTGGAGTGACTTTGATTACTTCCATCGAAACCGTATCACCTTTCGCTTTCTGGGTCTGTGGAGCGCTAGCTGCGCCAACGAGACACAGGATGGCGAAACGCCAGAAATGGTGTATGGCACGCTGTATCAGGCGCGAGCCTTCTGGAACAGTGCCTCGAGCGCTGAGGAATCGAGTCGGACAATCGTCGCCTCGCACAACTCCTCCGGTCAGCTCATCGCTCTCGAGGAGTTCAGGGTCGTCGCCCAATGCAGGCTGCTCGGCAGGCTGCCATCCATGCGGTGCGCCATGCGATAGTCTTCGTAGAGATCCACGTACAGGCTCCTTTCGGAATCCAGTTCCACCCGCTTGCGGGACGCGCAGAGGCGCCTGAGCTCCCGCCGTGCCAACCCATAATCGCCTCAGCATATATTGTACCTCATGGGTTGGCCCATGGTGCGCATACCCATACATACCGGGCGCTGGGATTGTCATCAGTATACCATAGCTCCCTACTTGGAAATGCTGCCATGTCCGGCCAGCCCCCGACACGAACCAGGCGCACAATGCATCTGAAGCGACGTGCTATACTGCTCCAGCCCACGTAATGATGGCTGCGACCGCCGCCGCAAGGAGTCAGACTCATGATCGTTGACTTCCACACCCATATATTTCCACCAGCTATTATCGCGCAGCAAGAGCGGTATATTGCGCGCGATCCATGGTTCGCTGACCTCTATGGTAGCCCGCGCGCCAAAATGGCTGACGCGAATGATCTGGTAGCGTCGATGGATGCCGATGGGATTGACTGCTCAGTGACGTTCCCCTTCGGCTGGAGCGATCCAGGACTGATAGAGGACTGTAATAGCTACGTGATCGAGGCGATGCAGCGGTACCCAGGGCGCATTATTGGGCTGGCGGCGGCGCAGCCATTGGCAGGGACGCGGGCGGTCGCCGAGGTGGAGCGGTGCGCGCGTGCGGGCATGCCTGGCATCGGCGAGCTGATGCCACATGGCCAGGGCTATCGGCTGAGCGAGACAAGATATTTCGAGCCGATTGCCGAGGTTGCGCGGACGTACAATCTCTTCGTCTTGACGCATACAAGCGAGCCGGTAGGCCATTTCTATGCTGGAAAAGGTGACGTGACGCCCGCCGAATTGCAGGCGTTTCTGGTCGCGTTTCCTGATCTACGAATCGTTGCATCGCATTGGGGAGGGGGATATCCCTTCTATGAGCTGATGCCAGAGGTTCACGCGGCTGCGGCGCATCTCTGGTATGATTCCGCCGCCTCGCTCTATCTGTATCGTCCTGAGATATTTGCTATCGTCGCACGGATCGCCGGGCCAGAGAAGATTCTGTGGGCCAGCGACTTTCCGTTGCTGGGTCAGCGCCGCATGCTGGACTATGCGCGTGCGTCGGGTCTATCTGATACCGATCTGGCTCTGGCGCTCGGTGGTAATGCCGCCGCACTGCTTGGCGCGGCACTCGCCAACGGGTGAGTGACTTGCGTTCCCGGCGGGAGGGGGATACGATAGGCGGAGACGGCCAGTGCCAGCATCCTGGCAGGTGTCCTTGTCACGTCGTTTTTGCGCTGTATTCAGCCTGTGCACTCTCTGGCGAAAGTGTGGTGTGTCGTGCGGGTAGTTTCCCTTGGCAGCGGCAGCGATGGGAACGCCATCCTTGTGCAGAACGATGCGACAACCGTGCTGGTGGATGATGGGTTTCCGGTCAGGGAGTTGAAAAGTCGGCTGCATCAGGCGCGTGTGAGGCCAGAGGATATCAGCGCCATCCTGATTACGCACGAGCACTCCGACCATGCTGGAGGCGCGCGGACTTTCGCCCGCCAATTCGGCATCCCCCTCATTGCCGATCCGCGGGCCCTCAACGCGCTCTGCTTGATGCCGGAACGCGGCATGCCGGGTGCGCCGCCACCCGAGCGTGTCGAGTTGCCTGTGGGGCATGCATTGTCGTGGGGCAAGATTGAGGTTGAGAGCTTTCCCGTCTCGCATGACGCTGTGGCCCCGTGTGGCTACGTACTCTCCAGCGCGGCATGGCGTGTCTTTGTGGCAACCGATACAGGGATGGTAACAGATGCGATGCTCGAAGCCATGCGGGCCGCGCATCTGATCATTATCGAGGCGAATCACGATCGCGACCGGCTCTTGAATGGCCCCTATCCCTGGTACCTCAAGCAGCGTATTCTTGGACCGACGGGGCATCTCTCCAACGATCAGACGAAAGTTGCTCTGGCGAGTGTGCTGGACGATGGGCCACGCTGGATCTGGCTCGCTCACTTGAGCCGAACGAACAATTCTCCCGACATCGCACGCGCGTGCATTCGTGAGCATCTGCGGCAGTGCGAGCTGCGCCATATTCAGCCGCAACCGCTGCCGCACGCCTTTGGACCAATGTGGGACAGCGCGGCGCTGTGGGCGGCTCCAGCCACATCCTCACCAGGAGATGCCCCCACGCCTTCGACAGTGGCGAACGGCGACAAGGAATAGCGTGTGCGGGTCAGCGTCCGTAGCCGTAGCTTCGTTGTGGCTCTTGTGCGTATGCCCTGGCGCGGGCATCGAGGCGTCGTGCCAGGGACAGGTGCGCCCGGAACTGCAAGGCGCTGATAGTGCCGGGTTTCTTTGACATGAAATGAGCCACTTCGTCGAGGGGATAGCCAAGCACGCAGCGATACAGGATGACTGATCGCTGATCTGGCGGAAGCTGATTGAGCGCATCCATCGTCTCGGTCCAGCTTTCGCGGGCCATGAGCACAAGCAGTGGATCGCCCTCCTCGGCGACGCTTTGTGCCTCGTTGTTGTGACTTTTCTTCAACTCCACCTGGGGATGCGTCTTCGTCCGGCGGAAATGCACCAGCACTTGGTTGCGGGCGATGCCCAGCAGCCAGGCGGCAAAACCCAACTCGTCTGTTGCCCGTATTGAGGCAATCCCGCGAATCATGGCGACGAACGTTTCGGAGGTGATGTCTTCGGCGGAAGGAACATCTGTGACACGCGAGACGATGTAGCGGAAGATGGCAGAGTGAAATCGGCGGTAAAGCATACCCATCGCGGGCTGATCGCTGCTTCTGGCGCGCATGAGCACCTGCTCAAAGGGGGCTGCCGGAGGCCAGGTCATTCCAGCCCGCTCAGCATAGGTAGTGAAGTGATCGGGCCAGTTGAGTTGTAGCTGCTGTCGAACGTCGCCCACTGGGCACTCCTCTGCGGTTGCTGCCGTCACATCCCGTGACTAGCTGCTGGCAAAGCGACTACCGCCAGATACCGTTAGTTTGCGGTTTCATGACAATGATGATGTGGCCAATCAATACACCGGAGTTCTCTTATCCTGCAATTATACGTTGGGAACATTCAGATACTGTCAACGGCATGCCCATGTGTGCTATGGCAAGATGGGATCGCGATGAGATTCAGAATATGATGTGGATGTGAGTTAGGCAGGCACATGACGCGAGACGTGGGCCAGTCCGCGGTGGCAAACCTACCCAAGTCCTGCCTCGCGTGCGCGTAGCATCGCCTGCACGCGGTCAGCCACTTGTAGCTTACTGAAGATGTTTGAAACATAGTTCGAGACTGTTTTGGGACTCAAGACGAGTTGGTTCGCGATTGCGGCGTTGCTCTGTCCGTGCGCTATCAAATCGAGAATCGTCCGCTCGCGATCCGTCAACTCGGGGAGCACTTGCGGGAACGATGACGGCTTGAGGCCGCTGAAGAAGTCGAGCATGCGTGTCGCGATGGACGGGCTAAAGATCGCCTCACCGCTCCCGACTGCCTGGGTTGCGCGCAACATGTCTTCGGGGCGCGCCCCCTTGAGCACGTAGCCGCGAGCTCCAGCGCGCATAGCAGTGAAGACTGATTGGTCATCCTCGAACATTGTAACGACCAGTATGTGGATGTGCGGGCTGCTGTGGAGAATCTGTCGTGTTGCATCGATTCCGCTGATTCCAGGCATCTGAATGTCCATGAGAATGACATCAGGCTGCAATGTTGCCGCAAGTGTGACTGCCTCATCCCCAGTCGTTGCCTCACCCGCGATCTCGGTCTCTGGGTCCGCATCCAGCAAAGCACGCATGCCATTGCGGAAGAGCGGTTGGTCATCGGCAATTAGCACACGCAACGGGTCGCTCGGCATACACCATGTCTCTTTCTGGATGGGTAGGCGTGCCAGTACTCGGGTTCCTGCGGGTATTGCTGACTCCACCGTGCATGTGCCACCCAATTCGGCTGCGCGCTCACGCATGGCGGTCAGCCCGACTCCAGTCGGACGTCCGGGGGCAAGTCCAATGCCATCGTCGCTGACCTCGAGTTGTAATACGTCGTCGAGTGTGAGGCCTACATGACATGTTCGGGCTTGCGCATGCCGCGCGACATTGGTCAGCGCCTCCTGCGTGATACGATATACCGCCACTTCGACGGCCGCCGAGAGTGCGGGTAGGTGATCCGGCGCGCTGACGGTGACATGCAGCGCGTCGTTGCTGAATGAGAATTGAGTTGCCCGTTCGCGGAGCGCTCCTATCAGCCCTAGCTCATCAAGTGTGGGCGGACGGAGGTCATAGACGAGACGACGAATGTCGCTGACTGTGGCATGGACATCGTCGCCTAGTCCTGCCAGAAGCGTGTCCGCGGATTGCAGGTCGCGCGTGAGCAGCTTGCGCGCGGCGCCAACCTTAAGGGTGAGGGCGGCGAGTGCTGGCCCCAGCCCGTCATGCAGATCACGGCGTAGGCGGCGTCGCTCTTCCTCACGCGCGGTGACCAACCGTTCGCGCGCGGCTACCAGGTTTGCATTTGAGCGTTGAAGTTCTCCTGTCAGGCGTACGGCATGCGCGACAGCCCCTGCATGGCGCGCTAACTCATCAAGCAAGTGTCGGTCGGCGGCGGTCCACTGGTCGCTGGGGGCGCGCGGCGCAACCTGAAGTTCGCCAAGTGTCTCTCCCTGGTACGTCAGAGGAATCCGTAGGAGCTCGCCAGTAGCTGTTCCATGACTCGCGGCGATGATCAGCTGATCGTCTTCCTCTAACGCGACAGCGGAATAGGGCAGTTTGAGCGCCTGGGGGACGGTCTCCGCCACGGTTTGCAGTGCTGTTTCGGGCGCCACGGCCGCCCCAAGGCGCCGCGACATCTGCGAGACGACCACGTATGGTTCATCCCGCAGGCCTTACATCAGCCGGTTCACGCCGCGCTGAAGGCGTTCGCGTAGTGGCTGGAACAGCACGGCTACGACCCCCGTCGCCAGCAGCGCGATGAGCAGGTTGCCATGCGCCTGGAAGACCACGTTGAGCGAGCCAACGGTGAGCACATAAACGCCGACGATGCAGGCGGTGAGCATACCGTAGACGAGTGCCCGGTTGATCAGAATGTCAACATCAAAGAGGTGCGAGCGGAGCATAGCGATCCCGATGGAGATGAGAACGAGCAGCAAGACGCCATATACCAGAGCATCCATAATCAGAGTCGTTACCATGGCAGTCGGCGTTGTCGGTTGCGGGTCGAGGATATCAAGCACGACCAGCGCGCCAAGTAGTCCGACGGCGGTTGCGCCGATGCCAAGGATAACCCACTTCGTCTGTTGTCGCTGCGGTGCGCTCGACACATGGCGATAGCGATACACGTTCGAGTAAATAACAGTCACCAGAGCTATCGCCCAGATGGAGACCCCCACCGCCGTAAACCAGGCGCTTGTGGTAAGTGGCGCGCTTGGAAAGAAGGCGCCTGGAATCGCCTCGATGATCCAGGCAAGTGCGATCCAACGTGTCCAGCGTGGCACAAAATGGCCATCGGGAAAGAGGAACAGAAACAGAATGAAGCAGGTTGAGCCGAGATAAATGAGGAAGGTCACCGGTAGCCACAAGCTTGCTTGTGACTCCGCCAACGCACTCGCAACTCCATTAAAAGTGAGCAGATAAAAGTGAGCAGACCGAAAATCAACAATGTCAGGGAGACAAAGAGGGCCATGCGATCATCAGAGCGCCGCCAGAAAATTAGCGCCGCAACCACGCCATAGACGGCCGCGAAGATGAGAATGAGCGCGATGGCATAATTGGCAAAGAAGTTGAGTGAGAGACCCAGGCTCCGCAGCGCCCCTACCGAGACTGGCCGCAGCTGGCCGCTGGCGCACGATGCCGTCGGGCACACAGTCGCCAAGCGTGTGTATTGGCTGGGGATACCAGCGATAAACAGCCCCAACGCCAGCGTGGAGGCAGCCAGCCATGCAACGCGCGCAAGCAGGTGTGAGCGGCCCCGCAGGCGCGTCTCGTGTGTGAGCGTATTCAGTGCCACGCCTACTCGGGCGCTGGGCGTCAGCTGGAGTCTCATTGCCGCGCTCCCGACCTTAGCTGGGTGATGGACTCCCTGTGTTGCAGTACATCACAACGGCATCCGTCACCCATTGTACTCTATCACTCCTGCCCCTGAGGGGATGGCTGCAGGTCTGAAGAATTGGGCGTGTACGAGAGTCGAGCACGTGTCGCGACAACAACTATCACCGCCAGGACCGCAAATGCGCCGTAGACTTCTAAGGTCAGATTTGCGCTCTTCGGCACGAGATATGGCAGCACCACGCCGCCTGCGGTTGCCCCCAGCGCGCCGTGGAAAAGCCCGACGAGCAGCAGGCTACCCCTGGCAGTATTGTAAAGCCACGAGGCGATGATCCTTACCGGCACTGAGAACAGCACGAGCAGGTAGAGCACGAACAGTGGCATTTCCTGCGGCGACAGTCTGCCCGAGGTCAAAGCGTCGTTGACGAAGAGCAGCGGCAGGTGGATTCCACCGAAGGCTGGCGCAACCAGCAGACTGGCTACCAGCGCGCCGTACCGTGGCTGAAGGCGGGTGAACATGAATCCGGTCCATCCAGTCTCTTCCCACAGGTTCACGAGCGCGGTCACCAGTATCACCTGCATCAGATAGGCAATCAGCAGCGGCCATTGATGCACGAGATCAGCAAGCGGCACAAAACCGTAGACGACCATCGTGCCAATAAGAGCGCCTAACAAAACCGAGCATCGATTTGGTACTTGTGAGCGGCGAACTGACAGGAAGACAGCCATATGCTGCTGTTGCGCCGCCCGCAACACACTAGCGAATCAGCTTGAACGCGCCTTCGCGACGACTGTGCATCGGTCTGATCACGGGAGGGGCATCTCGCCGTCGTGACTCGCCCTTGGGTGAGGGCCTCTGTACCCGGATTGGGTTACACTGAGTCCATCGGCGTACTCAGGCCATTGCGGCTTGACTTGCGTCGGCGTGGTGAGGGACCGTATCCCCATTCGATGTCTGGTGACCCAGACGCAAGAGGCATAGGAGGTTAGTCATGAAGCCACTGTCTGAGCAACTGAAGGACCTGTCCTCCCGCGCAAAGAAAGCGGAAGACGATGCCGCTGCGGCGCGTAAAGAGGAGCGCGCCACGATTCAGGCCCGGGTCGACAAGATTGATGCGGATGTCGCAACGAGGTCCGCCAAGTTGAATGCTGCCGCGACACAGGCGAAGGACACGGTTGAGGAGCAATGGGCCGATTTACAAAAGGCGGCGAAGGCACGCAGAGACAGCATCAAGGCCGACATCGACGCCAAGAAGGCAGAGCAAGACGCGAAGCGCGCGGAGCGCAAGGCAGAGCGCGCCGAGAACAGCGCGGCGGCGGCGATCGCATTTGCATATGACGCCATCGAATACGCCGAAGCGGCGGTGCTCGACGCGGCCATTGCACGTTCAGATGCCGATTCCCTGGGGTGAACGGGGTCCAGGCAATGGTAAGGGACGACAGCCCCAGCTAGCAGGAGCGCTCGGGTAACACACCGAGCGGGTGCATCCTGAGTCTACCGTCAGCCGTGCTACCGCTGCCTGACGGTAGACTATCCTGACGACGTGAGGTTATGTTAGACACATTAAGCGCCGTGGCAAGTAGCCCGAAGATCGCGAACAGATACCACTGGATGCCGACGCGCACGCGGATGTAGCGGCTGGCCAGCGCGCCTACGCCAGGACGGCCATCCACGATGGCTGTCACCAGAAACGGTGACCCTGCCAGACCAAACACCGCGACCGCCAGGATAAATACTTCGACTGGCGGCGCATCAAACCCCAGGACGCCAATCCCTGACCGAGAAAGGAGAGGGATAACGAAAATGATCCAGGATACAACGTAGGCAACGACCAGATAGGACAGCACTGGATGACGCGTAATCCACCGTTTGAGCGACGAGCCAGATGCGGACGACGCTGCCATATTTCCAGGTAATCGGGGATGGACAGTAGCCATGATGGGCGTCTCCTGCCGAGCGAAAACCGCTCAGTGCGTGTATACAATCTTCTCCCTGACGGACCGTGCCGCATGCATGCACTGCGGTCAGTCACATCTGGTCTGAGGATACCCTGAGCGGTTTCCCATTGAGATGAGGCGCGCGCCCCAAGTTAGTTGGGAAGATTTCCCGGCGCATTTGGGAAGCGTTTGGGGGTGGGGAGTGTTGAGAAGTGGTGAGGAGTATAGACGAGGTTCAGGAAAAGGAGCGGAGACGCGCCCACCCAATTGGCGTCACGTCTCCAGGCATATTGCGCCGCACGACCGCAATGATCGTGGTTAGTTGGTGTGCTCGAAGATGTAGTCTACGGCTTCGCCAACCGTGGTGAGTTTCTCGGCGTCTTCGTCGCTGATCTGGAGGCCGAATTGCTCCTCCAGTGACATGATCAACTCGACCAGATCGAGCGAGTCAGCGTTGAGATCCTCAGTGAACGAGGCTGTTTCGGTCACTTCACTCTCGTCTACGCCGAGCTGTTCCGCAATCACGGGCTTGAGCTTCCCCATGATCTCTTCTTTGGACATTGACGCCATTACCTGACCTCACTTCCGGCACTTGATGCCGACAATCCTGATAATCCCTGTGTACGGTTGAAAATCGTGCCCAGCACGCCATTCACAAAGCGGCTTGATGTGTCACTGCCAAACGATTTGGCGAGTTCCACCGCTTCATTGATAGCAGCCTTTGCTGGCACAGAATTATTGAACAGAATCTCGTAAATTGCAAGCCTCAGGACATTCTTGTCAATTCGCGCCATCTGCGCAATCGGCCACTCGGGAGCCACCTCCTGAATGGTACTGTCAATCGCATCGAGATGTTCGAGTACCCCGTGCACCAATTCGCCTGCATACTCGGCCACGCGCGGTGAGAGCCGCCGCTCCTCCACGTGGCGCTGGATCACAGCCTCCACGTCGTGGTGAGCGGTATCGTACTCATACAGCGTTTGTAGCGCCGTGATGCGAGCCTGACGGCGAAGTGTTGTGCGCATGGGTCTACGCTACATCCTGGACATACACATTGATCTCACTGGCTCGCATTCCCAGAATGTGGTCAACAGCTTGCCCCACGGCCTCCTGAACAGCCACGCCAATCTCGATGAGATTGACGTCTGGTTGTGCGATCAGATAAAGATCAATGGAAAGTACATCGTCGCGCATGGCCAGCGCAACACCATGAATTGGTAAGGAGCGGCCAATCAGATGTGGCCACTGACTGACGTTCATGGCGAGTCGCGCCACACCCTGCACGCCTAGCGCCGCCTCTTCGATGATGGTCCGCAATACCCGGCGGGCAATGCGTACAGAGCCAAGGTTTTCAGGCGAATAGTCGGTGGCTGACAGCGGTGGCGTCTCCACTGGCTCTGCGCCAGCCTGGCCATCGGGCATGCCGTTTCGCGCTGTCGTCATGCCAATGCCTCCTTCTCCATGAATCCGCCGTGCGGCCCACTTCTCAGGCGCGCAGTCGCTCCACGGCGGGAGCGAGGTCCGTTGCAGCGCCGACCGACAAGAATCGTCGCGCCCTTCGCGATGCGCCTGATCAGCCCGGCAAGCACCTGGCCGACCCCAATCTCCACAAATGTCTCCACGCCATGGTCGGCGAGATATTCCACCGTTCGCGTCCATTGTACCGGAGAGACAATCTGTTGCGCCAGTTCTTCACGCAATTGCGCCTCGGTAGTGAGTGGTTCAGCGGTAATATTCGCGACAACCGGCACACCAGGAGCGACGACCGGGCGTAGCCTCAACGGCCATGGCCAGCGCCTCAGCGGCGGGAGCCATGACCGGCGAGTGGAACGCGCCGCTCACCACAGCGGCACTACCCGCTTTGCGCTAGCGGCACGCGCAAGCTCCATCGCGGCTCTCTAACGCTGGCAGCGCGCCGGAAATGACGATCTGACCGGGGGCATTATGTTCGCGACAACGACATGCCCCATGCCCGGATGCTCAGCCGCTTCCTCAACGGAGAGGTGGCGCGCGCCTTTCGGTTGCCTCGGCGCAGATGGATGCCAGGAGCACAGCATCGATACCAAGCACCGCCGCCATGCCACTGGGCAGCGCAGGCCCTCTTCATGCATCAGCCGCCCGCGCTCGCGTACCAGGCGCAGCGTATCTGCCACATTAAGTGCGCCAGACGCGGCGACCGCGCTATATTCGCCAACACTATGCCCGCGACAAACGCTGGTTGGATCGGGCCGCGCAGAATCGATGATCGCCGCCGTTATCCGCGCCCGCCGCCTCTTGCAGCGCGGCAAGCAGGGCCAGGCTGGTGGCGACGATAGCTGGCTGGGTGTTCACAGTCTCGCGGAGAGGTGACTCTGGTCCCTCGAAGCAGAGTGTGGAGAGCGGAAAACCCGAGTGCCTCATCGGCCTATCTTGAACACTGACCTCGCGGCGGGCGATGCCTGAAAGATATCTGCGCCCATCCCAACCGTCTGGCTTCCCTGTCCAGGGAAAACGAACGCGATGCGCTGGCTCACACACCCCTCCTGCCTATTTCAGTTCAGATCGTGCTTAAGGACCTTGCCAGCCTATTCCGCCGCAGGCACGACGCTCGCGAATCGGAAACACCTGTCGGCCGCGATACGTGCCACAGTTCGGGCAGGCATGGTGCGAGAGCCGTGCCTGTTTGCACTGTGGGCAAATCTTCAACTGCGGAATTTTGATCTTGTGATGCTGGCGCCGGAGGCCCTGGCGCGAATTGGTCTGGCGTTTTTTTGGCAGCGCGCCCACACTCTTCTCCTCATCCTCATCATCGCACAGCATGGCCGCAGCCGTCGAGACGCCGCTCAGTTTCCGCGAACACTGCACACATCTGCGAATATCAATGTACGTGCCCGACCGCTGCGTCTCCAGGGCGCACAGAGCGATCAGGCACGCCAGATTTCCCCTAACACCAAGCCCACACCAGACGCCTGGCGGAGCGGCCTGGTGAGTGGTGAGGCGCACCGTCGAGCGGCGTGCGCCACTAGCAGTCTATTGTATCATAGACATGCGCGCACGCACAGTCCTCGTAGCGAAGTGCGCCGCAATAGGCGAGACATCACGCCCATGTGCGGCGGCTGCTGGCGACGAATCATCATCAGCTGTTGTGTCCCAACGCGCGCTTACATCCGGCGCAAATATAGAAGCCTTCAGCCTCACGATATTCCAACGCATGCGAGGGGGAAATGTAGATAGCATATCCCGCAGCGCGTGCCTCTCCATGGCTTGCCACCGCGCGATCCTGGGCGAAGATCTCGTGCAGTGAATCAATCAGCGAGCCGACCTCGCCGCGAGACTCCGGACGAAAAGGCTCGCGCGGCGTCGAATCGGCGCCACCATTCAGCCGCTCGATACGCCAGGTTGTCGGGACAGTGCCCGTGCTGTCACTCTCATTGCCGTCATCATCATTCATGGCGTGACAGCTCGGTACGACGCTCGTGAGGCGCGGAACCGTGCTATGATGGTGGCCATTCTGCCCATTGTGTCCGTTTTGCCCATTCATTCCCTGACGCGAACCGTTGGCTGGGATATAGGCGTGGCCTCCGCGCGAGGCGCCGCAAATGGCGTGCGCCCGCGTGGATTGGCGCTCTCGACCTGTTCGGCGGGTGTTGGCGGTCTCGTCGCGCGAAGGAGCGTCACTCTCACCCCGCGGCCGCTCACGCCCAGTCGCGTCGTCCGAACTGTCGGGCCGAGTATTCATGATCTGTGCTGGAGGCTGGGAGGTATCTCGTGGCGCTATGTCTTCCTCCTGAGCGCTTCTGCTCTGAATTCAGTCAGGCCTCGCTTCGGGCAGCTTCTCGTTTGCCTGTGATGCTCGCGCTGTAGCTGGCGGATCGGCATTTTTGCCTGACCTACGCGATCTCTGGCCCACGTTGACGTGGCGGACCATGCCGTGATCGGGGCTTCCCCCATTGCGTTTGTTGCGATTTGTATGTCCACTCATGCGCATTTGCTCCCACTCGAAAAGACTTGCGGTTCTCCCACTGCTCTACATGACCCGCTCCGCGACAGTCAGACGAAAGGTCGATGTCGCCCGACACGAGAAGAGAGATCGCCCTCGTGTCGGCATGCCAGGCAGTGTGAGTGCCTCAACGACTCATTATACACGGAATACTGCGCAGGGGTTTCGTCCCCGCGACTATGGCACCGCACGCGCCGTCTGTTCCACATGTCGCGCTTGTCTCCTCCTATCGCATTGACACCGTTCCAGGGTCGTTGCTATCCTTAATGCAGCGCGTATTCATCGGCGCCCTGTGATGCAGCGCGGCATCGCGGATAGGGGCACGCAACGCCTGCGGGCCGTATTATCCAGTTGTTCGTCCGAGTCCATTCTGACGAGGAGAGGCTTGCCCGTATGCAACAGAATCTGCGCATCCCCGGTCCGACGCCGATTCCGCCTGAGGTCGCCGAAGCGATGGCGCGGCCGATGATCAACCACCGCGGCCCAGAGTTTGCCGCCATGCATTGCGCGCGTCAGTGAGGGACTTCAGCACTTCTTTCAAACAAGCCAGCCTGTGCTTGGTTTTCCCGGCCTCCGGCTCAGGCGCGATGGAAGCGGCAATCGTCAATAGTTTCTCGCCTGGCGACGAAGTGCTGTCCGTCACCTGCGGCGCGTTTGGCAATCGCCTTGCCCGGATCGCGGAGACTTTCGGCCTGAAGGTCACCCGACACGCGGTGGAATGGGGGCATGCCGCCGATCCCGACTCACTGGCTCAGGTGCTGGCGGCGATCCCGAACGTGCGCGGAGTGCTCTTGACACATAACGAGACCTCGACAGGCATCACGAACGACATTCAGGCGCTGGCCCAGGTGATCCGCCAGCAGCAGCCTGATGCGGTCATCCTGGTGGATGCGGTCAGCTCGCTGGGTTGTATTGATCTGCACATGGATGAGTGGGATCTGGATGTCGTCTTTACAGGCTCACAGAAGGGCTGGATGGTTCCGCCTGGGCTGGCGATGATTGGCGTCAGCCAGCGCGCCTGGGCCGCAACTGAGAGCGCAACACTTCCACGCGCCTACTGGGATTTCCGCGCGGCGCGCAAGTCGCTGGAGAAGGGACAGACCCCCTATACGCCGCCCGTTAGCATCTACTTTGGGCTGGATGTCTCGTTGCCGATGATGCGCGCGGAGGGACTCGACGCAATCTTCGCGCGGCACGTCGCTGGTGGCACACTGGTACGCGAGCGCGCCCGCGCGATGGGGCTGCATCTCTTTGCCGATCCCGCCTTCGCCTCGAATACCGTTACGGCGATTAATGTGCCTGAGGGTGTGGATGGCAAGGCGCTGACGAAGGCGATACGTGAGCAAGAAGGCGTTGTCATCGCAGGGGGACAGGAGCACCTGGAAGGCAAGATCATCCGTATTGGTCACCTCGGGTACTTCAATGAGGCCGATCTGACCGCCTGCATGGATGCGTTGGAACGGCAGCTGACCGCGCTCGGCCATCGCGTGCCGACTGGCGCGGCGGGCGCGTAGTCTCACATGCCGCAAGGACGACCACCGTACCGTTGCCATTTCGTTGCCGTCGTCCGATGTGGACGACGGCGCGTTACGTTTGAACTCGCTGGTATGCTGAGGAGAGAGCCTCGTGACATCTGAACCGCAAGATATAGCACTTCATGCCACTATTGCCGAAGATATTGAGTCACCGATGAGTACTGACCGTCCCCATATTCTGGTTGCCGACCCAATTGCCGATGAAGGCATGAAGTTGCTCCATACATTCGCCGATGTTGACGAGCGGCATGGATTGAGCGCCACCGAGTTGACCGTGGCGATTCCCGCATACGACGCGCTGGTGGTACGGAGCGAGACCCGTGTCACCGCCGAGGTGATCGCGGCGGGTGCGCGACTGCGTGTCATTGCGCGCGCTGGTGTCGGCGTTGATAATATCGACGTGGATGCGGCCACCCGCCATGGCATCATCGTCATCAACTCGCCTACTGGCAATATCGCCGCTGCCGCCGAACACACCGTTGCCCTGCTGCTCGCACTTGCTCGCCACATTCCCGCAGCCAGCGCGTCATTGCGAGAGGGCCGCTGGGAGCGCTCGCATTTCGTCGGCACTGAGGTGCGCGGCAAGACGCTGGGTATTGTCGGACTGGGAAAAGTCGGTGCGGAGGTGGCACGGCGCGCGGGCGAGAGCGGCCTGGGGATGCGCTTGATCGCCTCTGATCCGTATGCCTCGCCAGAGACAGCGCGCAAACTGAACGCCGAGTTGGTAGCGCTCGAAGAGCTACTGGCCCAGGCTGATTTCGTGACCATCCATACGGCGCTGACCGGCGGCACACGCGGGTTGATCGGCTCCACTGAGTTGGCGCTAATGAAGCCGACGGCGCGTATCATCAACTGCGCGCGGGGTGGCATTGTCGATGAGGAAGCATTGCTCGCCGCGCTGCAATCGAACGCGCTGGCTGGGGCCGCGCTGGACGTCTATAGCAAAGAGCCACCTGGAGATAACTCGACGCTTCATGCGTTGATCGAGCATCCACATGTGGTCGCAACACCGCATCTGGGCGCATCCACCGAGGAGGCGCAGATAAGCGTCGCCGTGGATGTGGTCGAGCAGGTTGAGGAGATTTTGCGGGGCGGAGCCGCGCGCGCCGCCGTCAACGCGCCGATGATCCTGCCTGAGACCATGCGACAATTGCAGCCGTGGGTGAAGATGGTGGAAAAGCTTGGTCGGCTCTATACTCAGCTACATCCTGGTCCACTGCGCCGCGCCGAACTGAGCATCAGCGGTGAGATTGCCAGCTACGATACCCGCCCGCTCTCCGCCGCGCTGGTGAAGGGGCTGCTCGAATCGGTCTCCGAAGCGCACGTCAATCTGGTCAATGCGCCGGTTCTGGCACGCGACTGGGGGCTGGAAATCGTCGAAAGTCGCTCGACAGCGGCAGAGCAATATTCGAACCTGGTGACAATTCGCGTGGCGGCGGATGGTCCCGAGACGCCCTCAAGCGTGCTCTCCGCGACGATTACATGGGGCGAGGAACGTGTGGTGCGGGTGGATCGCTACGCCACCGATTTTGTGCCCAGCGGACACATCCTCATCGCGCGCAATCTTGACCGGCCCGGCATGGTTGGCCGTGTCGGGACGATATTGGGCGAGGCGGGCGTCAACATCTCACATATGGACGTTGGCCCCGTGGCCAGCATGGCTGGAGGGCGCACACGCCAGGCTGGCGGCGAGGCGCTGATGATCCTCGCGCTGGATGGCCCCGTGCCTGAGGATGCACTCGAGCGTATCGACGAAGCCGACGGCATCTTCGCCATCACCAGCGTCGTGCTTTGACCTCTCTACCCTCTCCATTAACCCCCTCCCCTAAAAGGGAGGGGGAACCAGACCCATAGCGTTCGCATGTGGCTCGCGTATTCGCCCTCATGCGGAGAGGGGCGCTTATTGCTACAGTGCCATTGTGGGAGGCGCGAAGATCGCGCGGACCAGCCGCCGGGCATCGTGGCGTACCAACGTTTCGCTGTGTACGGCCATTACCGGCTCAACGATTACCTCAGGCACCAGTTTGCGCACTTCCGAGATATCGGCCTCGACCGGGAACTGCTGTTTGACGGCGTAGGCGGCCAGCAAGTCATCGGGGAACGAGCCATCGTGCAGAATCACCCGGTCGAGTCGCCGGTCCAGGTAGTTCTGGATCTCACGCACGAAATCGGAGGCGCGGAAGCCATCGGTCTCGCCGTGCTTGGTCATGAGGTTGCAGACGTATACCACCTCTGCCTCTGCCGCACGAATCGCCTCGGCAACACCGTTCACCAGCAGATTGGGCACAATGCTGGTATAGAGGTCGCCGGGGCCAAGCACGATCATATCCGCCCGACGGATGACGTGAATCGCATCCTCACATGCCTCGGCCGGTTTTTCCAGATAGACGCGCCGGATCGCAGGGAGGTCGCCGGGGACTCTTTCGCCGCGGGTGTCGATATCTGTCTCGCCACAGAGTGTTGTGTTGTCCTCAAGATCAGCGCAGAGCGTCGCATGATCGAGCGTGACTGGCAGCACATCGCCAGCCGTGCCCAGCAGACGTTGCGCATCGCGGATGGCCCAGAGCAGGTTTCCCCCATTGATCTCTTGCAATGCCGAGATGATGAGGTTACCAAGGCTGTGACCTGTCACTCCCGCGGCCTCCGCTACCCGTTGTAGCTTGCCCGCGTCGTCCTCGGCGCTACGCAGCGTCCCCGGATAGCCCTCTGGCTCGGGCGCGCGTTCTCCCGCCTTAGAATTGCCATGGCCGGGCTGGAATCGGAAGGTGAAGACATCGCGCCAGAGCGCGCCATTTCGCGAGAGCGCGACGAGAGCCTGGCGCAGATCGCCGAATGGGAGCTGCCCGAACTCGTCCATCAGTCGCCGAGAGCTGCCGCCACTATCTGACATGGTGACGATGGCGGTAATCCCACACTGGTAGCGTTTGAGACTGGAAAGCACCGCGAACGGGCCAGTTCCACCGCCGATGGTGACCACCTGCTTGTTGAACAGGTGGGTGCGCATGTGGGATTCGCGCTGCAACTCTTCGTCTTCCTGCTCGTGTTCCATTCAGCCTCTCCCCTGGAATATCTGAATCGCTACACTCATGAGGAGAGGCGTATCTTGAAGCAGCCTCTTGCCTCTCCTCTGACCCAATGATAGCTGCGTGTCTCCTTGCTATGCGCGTAGCTCGGCGCCAAACGCTGTCTCCAGCGCCTTCACAATCTCCGCATGCGCGCGCTCGACCTCCTGATCGGTGAGCGTCCGCTCGGGCGATTGGTAGGTGAGCGCATACGCCAGATTTTTTTTGCCCTCTGGAATGCCCTTCCCAGTATACACGTCGAAAAGCACTGCGCTGCGTAACAAATCACTCCCAGCCGCTCTGATAGTATCGAGCACGCGCGCGGCGGGCACGCCGGTGTCTACCACAATCGCCAGGTCACGCTGGGCCGCAGGATAGCGCGTAACCGCCTGGCTGAAAACGACCTCGGGCACAGCCAGATAGAGCCGTTCCAGATCCAGTTCCATGAGGCAGATGCGCGCCGTCAGGTCGAAGCGCTCCGCGACCTCAGGATGGACCTCACCCAGCACGGCGGCGGCTATCCACACCAGATTGTCACGCGCCACGGGCAGCGATAGCCCATCTGTCCCCTTGCTCGCTTCTGCAGCCTCAGCAAGCGCCGTGCCAGGGACGCCGACCTCGAGGATGGCGCAACGGCCGGGATGGAAGGTGGGATGCGCGCCGGGCACGAAGCGATAGTCTGCCACCTTCAGAGTTGTCAGCAGCAACTCGGCGATTCCCTTGATCGCGAAGAAGTCCGCCGTCCGTACGTCGCCGGTCCACGCCGTTGCCATGGGGCCAGTCGCGCCGACGCTGAGCGTGTGGCGCTCCTGCGGTAGCCCGGAGCCGTCGCGCAATGCCTCGGTGGGCAGGTAGCGTCGCCCTAGCTCGAAGAACCAGAGGCCCGCACTCTCGTGCTTGCTGTTCTCGGCAATCGTATCGAGTAGACTGGCCATCAGCGTCAGCCGCAGCGCCTCCACCTCGGCGCTCGCTGGGTTTACCAGGGTAATCGCGGGCAGCCGCTCGGCCAGCGCGGCAAGCTGACGTCGCTCCGTCTTGCGTATGTCTATTTCCCCTTTCCTCATCGGGGAGGAGTCAGGGGAGGGAGCAGCCACAGGCGCGCCCAGAAGCTGTTCTTCGCCTGACGTTGCGCCGCGCAGAAGTTGCGCCATGCGCTCGCGACTGGTCAGTGGATAGCTGACGATCTCGGTCAGGCCCGCGCCTACCAACACGTTACGTAGCCCATCGGCGCGCTCGTACCAGACATCGTGGTGCGGCGTTGGCAGCGGTCCCGACGGTATCGTGCCGGGGATGCGGTCGAACCCGACGATACGGGCGACCTCCTCGACAACGTCGGCGCTCTCCTCCACGTCGTGTCGGCGCGTTGGGATGGTGATACGCAGCGTGACATCGCTGGCATCTGACCTGCCCTCGGCCACGCCGAATCCCAGCGCGCGCATCACGTCGTCCACCTCTGTGGGCGCCACCTGCATGCCCGTTAGCCACTCGACCTGGCTCACCGCAAAGTCAATCTCGCGCTCCTCGACGGGTTTTGGGTAGAAATCCACCTGCCCAAGCGCGACGCTGCCGCCCGCCAGTTCCGTGAGCAGCCGCGCCGCCCGATCAATCGCGATGGCAGTCAGGTTGATGTCGGGATTCTTCTCGAAACGGCCCGAGGACTCGGTGCGCAGGCCCAGCGCCTGACTGGTCCGACGGATGTTGCCCGGAGCGAAGTGCGCCGCTTCGAGCAGGATGTTCGTCGTTTCATCCGAGACTTCGACGCGCGAGCCGCCGAAGATGCCCGCGATGACTGTTGGCCCGGCAGGATCGGTAATCAGTAGCACCTCGTCGGTCAGCGTGCGGGTGACATCATCCAGCGTCGTGAGCTGCTCGCCGGGTGTCGCGCGGCGCACGATGATCGTGTGGTCGGTCACTTTGTCGTAGTCGAAGGCGTGCAGCGGCTGACCAAGCTCCAGCATGACGTAGTTGGTGATATCCACGACGTTGTTGATCGGTCGCATGCCCGCCGCCGTCAGCCGATCGGCCATCCACTGCGGCGAGGGCCCAATCTTCACGTCGCGGACGACGCGGGCGGTGTAGCGCGGGCAGAGGTCAGGGTCGCGCACCTCCAGCTTCATCTGTTTGTCGACGGCCTTCCCCTTCTCCTTCACGGTGGTCTCCGGCAGGCGCAGCGTCTCGCCAGTGAACGCGGCCACCTCGCGCGCGACGCCGACCACGCAGAAGAGGTCGCCGCGATGCGCCTTGATGTCGAGGTCGATCACCGCGTCGCCGAGCAGCTTGCCCAGCGGGATGCCGAGCGGCGTGTCTTTGGGGAGGATGTAGATGCCGCTGTGGTCTTCACTCAGGCCAAGTTCGCGTGGCGAGCAGAGCATCCCTTGCGAGAGGACGCCCATCGCCATCTTCTCAGCGATGACAATCTCGCCCACGCGCGCGCCAATCCGCGCCAGTGGCACTTTGTCGTTCAGCTTGATGTTGGGCGCGCCGCAGACGACGCTGTACTCGTTCGTGCCATCCGTGACGCGAGTCGCGCTGAGATGGTCCGAGCCTTTGACACGCTCCAGCCAGATAATCTGGGCGGTGACGATCCCTGGCCAGGGATATTCGACCCGGTCTACCTCCAGGCCAGCCATCGTCAGCCGCTCTGCCAGCTCCTCGGGCGAGAGCGTGATATCGACATAGTCTTTGAGCCAGTTGTAGGGTACGCGCATAGCCGTTCCTATCCACTTCTATCGAGCCTGCCAAAGCCTTTGGGCTCCGGCGAATCATGCTATCTGGTGCGCGATGGCTACGAGGTCAGCCATGACGCCGTGCGCCGTCTGGCCAGGTCCGCCTTCGCCTTCGATGATCGTCAGGTCGCCCATGGTGTCGGTGCGCAGGGTTAGCCCCGCCTCCATGCCGGAGAGATGGGACAACATATCGCCCGGCGGCAGCGCCTCCAGCCGGACGTGCGCGGTGATGGTATCGCCTGTGCGCTCTGCCTCGGCTACCTGCTTGAGCGTCTGTCCGGGCAGCAGCGCCGCCTGCGCCTGACGCATCGCCTCCGCGCCCAGCCCATCGCGCAGCACATCGGCGGGACGCAGATTGGCATCCAGCAGCACGTTTGCCAGCACAGTCGCCTTGACGGCGGCGTCCCAGCCCTCCAGGTCGTTCGCGGGGTTGGCCTCGGCGATGCCCAGCCGTTGCGCGCCGCTCACCGCCTCTTCCAGCGTCTCGCCCTGCGCCATCCGGCTCAAGACATAGTTGCTGGTGCTGTTGAGCGTCCCACGAAAGCTCGCTATGGTGGTTGCTGGCAGCGAGACAGCGGCCATGTTGAAGATGGGGGTCCCATCCATCACTGTTGACTCGAAGCGCAGCGCGACGCCACGCTCCTCCGCCAGCGCGCGCAGATCGCGATAGGCGTGCGCGATTGGCCCTTTGTTGGCCGTCACAACCGACTTTCTGGCTGAGAGCGCCCGGCGCACATGTTCGAGCGCGGGCTGGCCGGTCTGGGCGTCTAGCGTCGTCAGCTCGACCAGCGTATCGCATGGTGCCAGCCCCACAAAGGCGATACTCCCGCCAGAAAACGACTCGCCGCCGACAGGTATGTCCCTCTCAGGCCAGCCGGACGCCAGGACGTCCGCCGGGCTGATGCCTTTGCCTTTGGGCGCCAGCCAGCCGCCAGCGCTACGGGTCATGATGCCGGTGACGCCCACCGTCAGGTTGTGCCGGTCGCGCAGGACGTCGGCCTTTTCGGCGAGTAGAGCGATCAAGGCGCGCCCGACGTTGCCGTAGCCCAGCAGCGCGATTCGCAGATGCATGGTGTATACTCCTCCATCCGCTAGGTAAGCTGGCGCAGGAAGCGCAGGTCGTTACTCATGAACTGGCGGATGTCATCGATATCCCAGCGCAGCATGGCGATGCGCTCGATGCCCAGGCCGAAGGCGAAGCCGCGATAGACGGTTGGGTCGTAGCCAACGCCACGTAGCACGCGCGGGTCCACCATGCCGGAGCCGCCCATCTCCAGCCAGCCGGAGTATTTGCAGACGCGGCAGCCTTTGCCCTTGCAGCTCATGCAGTCCACGTCGAACTCGGCGCTCGGCTCCGTGAATGGGAAGTAGCTCGGGCGGAAGCGAATCTTACGCTCACCGCCGAACATCTCGCGGGCGAAGCGCTCCAAGACGCCGCGCAGGTCGGCCATGGTGCAGGTCTCGTCGATCAGCAGGCCCTCGACTTGATGGAAGACGGCCTCGTGGCTGGCGTCAATCGCCTCATTGCGATAGACCTTGCCCATCACATAGGCACGCACGGGAGGGCGCATGCTCTCCATGATGCGCACCTGATTCGGCGAGGTCTGTGTACGTAGCAGGATTTGCCCCGGCGCGATCCAGAAGGTATCCTGCATATCGCGCGCTGGATGATCTGGCGGGAGATTGAGCGACTGGAAGTTGTAGTAGTCGGTCTCGACCTCTGGCCCGTCGTACTGCTGGAAGCCCATCGCCTTCATCGTGCGAGCGATATCGCGCATCACCTGCGAGAGCGGATGCACATGCCCGACGGGTACCGCCGCGCCCGGAAGCGTTACATCCACTCGCTCGCGTTCCAGTGTGGTGGCGCGCTCCTGCGCCTGGATCGCCTGGCGACGCGCCTCCAGCAGCGCTTCTAGCTCGCCCTTGACGGCGTTGGCCGCCTGGCCGACGATTTTGCGTTGCTCGCCGGGCAGCTTGCCCAGGCCTTTTAGCACCGCGGTCAGTTCGCCGCGCTCGCGCCCGAGGTAGCGGGTACGCCAGTCTTCGAGCGCCTCGGTGGTGTCCTGATGCTCCAGCTCGGCGCGCGCCCGTTCGCGCATCTCCTCAAGCTGGCGTTCCTCATCGGTCGCCATATTCAGCCTCCCCAAAACAACAAAAACGGCAGCCTCGTCTCGGGACGAAGTTGCCGTATACTCCGTGGTACCACCCACATTTGAGCGTCGCGGATAACCGCACGCTCCTCTCTGCTTGCCCTGCTAACGGTGGGCTACCGGGCGGCCTACGCATCACGGCGCGTATTGCGTCGTACTTCAGCCGCCTGCTCGGGAGTGAACTTCGGTCGGATTCGCGCGCGCCTGGGCTTTCAGTCGCTGGCCCCGGCTCCCTGTTCGACGTCTCCGCCTACTCTCTCCGTCGTCGCCTCTCTATCTGGTTGTGCTATGATTGCTCGTCAAAATCCGATTCGTCTGCGTCGTCGGATGCCTGAGCCTTTTCGGACTCGCGCACACGACGCTGGCGTGCTGCTTCAAAGAGTATCACACTCGCGGCCACCGCTGCATTGAGTGACTCTACTTTGTTCCACATCGGGATGCTGACGTGGAGCTTCGAGAGGCGCGTCGCCTCGGGCGATGCCCCGTGCGCCTCGTTACAGATGACCAGCGCCGTGCGCATCGTCAGGTCGAAGCTATCGTAGGCGCGCGTGCCCTCGGCCTCCGCCAGCAATATCTGCCGCACGGAAGGCGCGCCATGCACCCATTTGCCAATGGCCTCCCAGTCCAGTCCGGTGCGGACGGGCAGAAAGAAGTGCGCGCCCGCGCCCGCCCGCACCACTTTCGGCGCAAGAGGATCGGAGCAGCCCGGCGCGATCAGCACCTCATCTACATCGGCGGCCAGCGCTGAGCGGAGGATGGTGCCCATGTTGCCGGGGTCGGAGATGGCATCCAGCACCACCAGTAGCGGGCGGGCGCGTCCTCGCCGCCGCGCGCGCACCTTGTCGGCGGTGGCATCGGCCAGGGCGACCGAGGCCACGACCCCCTGCGGCGTGCGCGTATCGCTGGCGCGCTCGATGGCAGCCCCAGTGGCTTCGAGCGCCTCGACACCGTGCGCCCGCGCCTCTTCGATGCGCCCGAGCGTGCGCCGCCCCGCTGCGGTGCGCTCAAGCGCTTCCGGGTCGTAGAGGACGAGTCGTGGCAGGACGTGGGCATCGAGCGCGGCGTCCAGCAGGTGCGGCCCTTCGATCAGAAAGGTCCCCGCTGTCTCGCGCCCCTTGAGCGCATGCAGCGCGTGTAGATCCTGCACGTGCCGGTTGGATGGGCTGCTAATCATCGCCTTTATCCTGCGTTGTGGTGAGGCTATGCGACCATGAACACGAAAAGGCGCCTCACGGACTGATGTCGTCGCGCGGCGCCTGCTATCGTGTGATGTGGTCTAGGCCGTGGCCCTCTGGGCCAGTCCGGTGCGCGCCGCCTCAACGATCGCGCCAAACCCCTTGAGGTCGCGGACGGCCATGTCGGCCATAATCTTGCGGTCCACGGCTGACATTCGCCAGCTTCAGGCCGTGAATCAGGTCGCGGTAGCTCATGCCATACAGCCGCGCGCCCGCGTTGATGCGCGTAATCCAGAGCGTGCGCATGTCACGCTTGCGGTTGCGCCGGTCGCGATAGGCGTATTGCAGCGAGTGGAACATCGACTCGCGCGCCGTTTTGATCAGGCGATGCCGCGCGCCCCAGTGGCCTTCGGTACGCTGCAGAGACCTTCTTATGCTTCTTGCGGGATGTTACGCCCCGCTTTACTCGTGGCATTGTCTCTCTCCACCTCAGCCTCGGCGCCCGGCGCAGAACCGGACAGCACACCGCTTGCCAGTGATAGCGTCTTAGCTATACGGCAGCAATCGTGTCATCTTACGCGTGTCGCCCTTCGAGAGCACCGTCGGCTGGCTCAGCGAGCGATTGCGCGTCGGATCCTTCTTGCGGCGATACTTGGTACGGGCGGATTTGAGGTGCATGAACTTGCCGCCCCCGGTCATGCGGACGCGCTTGGCGGTTGCCTTATGCGTCTTCAGCTTGTATTTCTTCATGGTGATAATACTCCGGCCCTGCATCGAGGGCGCCTTCTGGCGACTGGGCCGGTACTCTCCACACATCTCCGCCCGAACGCCGCGCACCAAGTCAGTATAACATAGCGTGTTTCCCGCGCGCAAGGCGTTTCCCCCAATTCGCGCCGAATGACCGCTATCGACACTATCGATGCTCTCGACGTGAGCGGCGGCGGAGCGCCAGCAGCGCCAGCATGGTGGCCAACTGCGCCAGGCTGACCGGCCAGATGACAATCCCCAAGACGGTGTCGCGCGCCGGGCCAGCGATGGGAGCGAACGCCGCCATCAGCACCGCCATTTGGGTCATCCCGGTCACGCGACTCCACCAGGGGCCGCCGCCGACCGGCAGCTTGCCCGCGCTGAGCGCGAGCAGGGGATGAATGTAGCGCACTACTGGCGGCAGCAGGCAGATCCACGGCATGCCGCCCAACAGGATCGCCGCCACCGCGCTCCAGAGTGTCAGCCAGGAGTCGGATTCGATGTCGAGCGTGCTGGCAAAGCTGGTGATGCCCTCCTTGCGGCCCAGCGCGCCGTCGAACCAGTCGCTGAGCGTCGCGGTCAACACCACCAACACCCACATGACGATGGCAGCGGTCTGCATGCGGTCGCGCGCACCGGAGAGGATGAAGGCCGCCAGCGCGCAGCCCGTCACGAGACGGCTCAGCGTCAGCACGGTCGCCCAGCGGTTCGGTTCGCGGCCGATACGTCGCGGCAACGCCGACAGGAGCAGCGTCCATAGCAGACAGGCGATCACCAGATAGCCTGCAAAGCGCAGCGCCACCTCATCCCCAAAGCTTTGTATCATCAGGATGCCGAGCGGCACGCCGATGACCACGGCCAGCAGCCAGGTGGCCTGGATGGCGGTTAAGCGTATGCCAGATTCTCGCGTCATAGCAGCTCGCTCCTGTCCCTCCCCTGAGCCGTTGATAAGCGTCTATTCTAGCAGGCGCGGATGAACATGGGTAGCCGTCTCCTCCGGGCGTGGCGTGCTATACTGTCGGTATGTGCCCGCGCGCAGCCAATATGATGCCCGCCGCGGGCGCTTTGGCGTGCAGTGGGAGACGAGCATACAGGGCCACGATGGAGGGGCAAAGTCGATGACGACGACGACATCAGCTAACGATACAAGCGCTACGGGCGCGGAGCAGCCACGAACGTATCAGAACTACATTGGTGGGGAGTGGCGGGCGACCGCTTCGGGCGAGTTATTCGACAACACCAATCCCGCCCATACCAGCGAGATCGTCGGGCGGTTCCAGCGCTCGACCACGGTGGATGTCGCCGATGCTATCGCCGCCGCCGAGGAGGCGCTGCCCGCCTGGCGCAAAATGCCCGCGCCCCAGCGTGGCGAGATCATCCTGCGGGCGGCGTTGCTGCTGGAGCAGCGGCGCGACGAGCTGGCCCGCCAGATGACGCGCGAGATGGGCAAGCCATTCAACGAGACGCAGGGCGACGTGCAGACGGCGATTGATGTCGGCAAGTTCATCGCGGGCGAGGGTCGCCGCGCCGAGGGATACGTCGTGCCGTCGGCCATACCCGACAAGATGAACATGACCATCCGCCAGCCGCTGGGCGTCGTCGGCATCATCACGCCGTGGAACTTCCCGATGGCGATCCCCGCGTGGAAGACCTTCCCTGCACTGCTGGCTGGCAATACCGTCGTGCTCAAGCCCGCCAGCGATACGCCGCTCTCCGCTGCTAATCTGGTGGAGATTCTGATCGAGGCGGGGCTGCCTGCGGGCGTGCTCAACTATGTGACGGGGCCGGGCGGCTCGCTGGGTGACGCGCTGGTCACCGATCCGCGCGTCGCGATGATCTCGCTGACCGGCTCGACCGAGGTGGGCAAGCACGTCGCCGAGCTGTGCGGACGCGATCTACGCCGGGTGAGCCTGGAGCTGGGCGGCAAGAATGCGGTCATCGTGATGGACGACGCCAGGCTGGATGAGGCGGTCGCCGCCGTGGCGTGGGCGGGCTTCGGCACGACCGGGCAGCGCTGCACCGCGACCAGCCGCGTCATCGTGCATCGGGCGGTGGCGGATGGCTTCGCCGAGAAGCTGGTGGCCGCCGCCGAGAAGCTGAAGGTAGGTGATGGGCTGCTGCCGGAGACGACGATGGGGCCGCTGGTCAATCGCGGGCGGGTTGGCGCGGTGCATGAGTACACGGAGATTGGCAAGGCAGAGGGCGCAACACTGCTCACAGGCGGACAGCCGCTGAGCGAGGGCGAGCTGGCCGAGGGCGCCTTCTACGCGCCGACGGTCTTCACGAACACGACGAAGGATATGCGCATCTCGCAGGAGGAGGTCTTCGGGCCGTTCGTCTCGATTATTCCCGTTGCGGACTATGACGAGGCGATTGCCGCCGCCAACTCGACGATGTATGGCCTCTCCTGCGCCATCTTCTCGGAGAACTCGCGGGCGGTCTTCCGCGCGATGCGTGACATCAACGCGGGATTGGTCTATATCAACGCGGGGACGACCGGGGCGGAGCCGCATATGCCCTTCGGGGGGACGAAGCAGAGCGGTAACGGCCACCGCGAGTTGGGCTGGAAGGCGGTTGAGGAGTTCAGCGAGACGAAGACAGTGTTTGTCTCGTATCCATAGGCTGCCCTCTTCGCAAGCGGCGGGGGCCAGAGGGTGTGCGTTCTGGCGCTTCACGGCCCTCTCCCCCGGCCCCTCCCCTAAAAGGGAGGGGAGACCAGAGCGTTGCTGGCTTTCTGGGAGCCCGCGCAGGCGGGCTTTGCGACGGAACGCAGTGAGGCCCATAGGCGCGGCTTCAGCCGCCAGCGCTATTTCTTCTGGAAGCGGGCGGTCTGCGCGCCGACACGGATGCCGCGCCGGAACCAGCGGTAGCGCGCCTGCACGTCGGCGAAGTTGCTGAAGGCGTCGGTGGCGGTGTCGCGTGGGTTGGCGGCAACCTCCTTCGCGCTCGCCCGCATCGTCTGCGCGAGCGTCACCGCCGACTTGCGCGCGTCGCTCACGGAGCTGCGGACGCTGGCGCGCGCGGCCTTTGCGGCTTTGGCGGCCCTCTTGCGCCCACGGCGGATCGACCGCGAGACGCTCCAGGCGGCGAGGCCGACGATCAGCGCGGCCAGCGCGACCCCTGGCAGCCAGGAGAGGCGGCCGCCCTCAGTGGGCGGCGGGGACGCATGAACCGGTGCGACGGCGCCCTGGCGCTTGCTCGTACTCGTGCGCTGGCTCATCTCGGGCGACGCCGGATGTGGCGCCGAGCGTGTATAGGCGTGCTGCGACTCGTCGAGCACCTCGGCGATCTGGTTTTCATCGTGTATCGTCTCTGACGTGACGCCAGGTTGCGCGGAGCTGGTTGGTGAGACTGAACCTTCCATCGTGGTTGCCTCCTCTTCTGCCTGGGACGGACTTTCCGCCCTGGCATGATTCGTCGCACTTTCCAGGCCAGAAGACGCGCCCGCGAGCGCAATATCCATGACCTCGTCGGCAGTTGACATGCTCAGCAAATTCGTGGCGACGGCTGGGGTAATGACAGGCACGATTCGCGCCGGGAATGCCTCATCCATCGCCATGCGCTACGCTCCTCGACTCCGCGCGCCCGTCGTTATCACCCTCATTCCAGGACGAATGAGTATGAGTGCTGGCGACAGCGAAAATGCGCGCTATCTGAGGTCAGTTCCCAGCCATGTATGGCCAATCTCTGCCTACTCCGGCCATTCAGGGCCGAGAGCGCGACGTGGCGCTACTCGTTCGTGTCGCGTTCGCGGACGCCGTGGCCGGGCTGGGAGGGATCGAGCGCGAGCGTCATGCCCGACTGCGCGTAGCCGCCGGTGAAGGGGTCGTCGGCGAGGAGCATCGCGGTATCGAGGTCTACGTAGTGGAAGCCGCCGAGGCCCGCGATGAAGTGGGCGGAGGTGGCGATGCCCAGCCGCGACTCGATCATCGCGCCGATCATCAGGTCAATGTTGGCGGCGCGACAGACCGCCGCGATGGCCAGCGCCTCGACGATGCCCGCCTTCATCAGCTTGATGTTGACGACGTTGGCCGCGCCCATCCGCGCGATGCGCAGCGCGTCGGCTGCCGTCTGCACGCTCTCGTCGGCGGCGACGGGGATGCCCGCGCGCTCGGTGACGAAGCGCAGCCCTTCGAGGTCGTGGCGGTGGACGGGCTGCTCGAAGAGGACCGGCTCGACGTCTTCATCCTTCAGCGCGCGCAGCAGCTCCAGCGCCTCGGTGGGGGTGTAGCCCTGGTTGCCATCGAGAATCAGGTCGCAGTCGGGCGCGGCCTCGACCAGCGCCAGCACGCGGTCGGCGTCGTCATCCACATTCGCGCCAACTTTGAGCTTGAGCGTCGCCGCCCCCTGGCGCGCGTGCAGACGGGCCAGCTCGGCGACACGGGCAGGCGCGACGATGGGGATGCTGACGTCGGTCTCGACCTGCGACTGGACGCCGCCGAAGAACTGGTAGAGCGGGATGCCCCACGAGCGGTTGAGCGCGTCCAGCACGGCGGCCTCCACACCCGCGCGCGCCGTCGTCTGGTGCTCGAAGCTGGCCAGCAGTTGCTCTGAGAGTGGACGCCATGAGGCGGCGTCGTAGCCCTCCACCAGCGGGACCATGCCGTGGAGCGCCGCCAGTGCGGTCTCCTGCGTCTCGCCGCCACTGGGGGGGAAGGGCGCGGACTCGCCCAGGCCCACTGTGCCATCGGCGAGGGTGACGCGCACGAGCACGTTGTGGGCGGCCTCGACACGGCCCGTCGCGATGACGAATGGCTCGTGAAGCGGGATATCCAGTGGTTCGGCGTCCAGGCGGACGATGGTGGTGGGCGTGGTTGGGGTGCGCGCGGCGCGGGCCATAGGTTAACCTCGTTCGAGAACGGCCACCCACGACCGGATGGCGGCATGATGGGCATCTACCATACAGTATAGTGTGCCACAACTTTGCCGCTTGGGGCATCCCTGTTAGCGTGTGCCGTCCCATTCGGCGTAGAACTCGTCGAGGAACGCCTCCATCACCGCCTGGCGCTGGTCGGCCAGTTGGCGGGCGTAGTCGGTGTTCATGCGGTCTTTCAGCAGGAGCAGCTTCTCGTAGAAGTGGTTGATGGTGGGCGTGAGGTGGGTGCGGTACTCCTCGGCGGTCATCGTCGCGCGTGGGGCGACTTCGGGATTGAAGAGGATACGCCCATGCGCGCCGCCATAGGCGAAGGCGCGGGCGATGCCGATGGCCCCGATGGCGTCGAGGCGGTCGGCGTCCTGCACGACGCGGCCCTCAAGCGTCCGTGGCGCGGGCTTCGATCCGCCCGCGAACGAGATGGTGGCGATGATCTCCAGGATGTGCTCGCGCTCGTCGGTGGTGACGTCGTGCGCGGTGAGCCAGTCGCCGACGCGGGCGAGGCCGCTCTCCCAGTCGCCCGCGATCTTGGGGTCGGCGATGTCGTGGAGCAGGGCGGCCATCTCGCAGATAAAGGTGTCGGCGTGCTCGGCCTCGGCGATGGTCCGGGCCAATGCCTGCACTCGCGCGATGTGCCACCAGTCGTGGCCGCTGCTCTCGCCCGTCAATATCTCCCGCGCGAACGTCTCCGCCGCGGCGACGATCTCCTCCCGATTGGTCATGCGCTGCTCGCTTTCGTGTTGTGTGTGGTGATGTGATGGTTGGCTGTTCTATTGTAGCGCGCGTCCCTGGTCATCTGGCGCGCCCGCATACTAGAATGGGCGCACCTTGTCGCGTGTGGACGTTTTGAGAAGCTTGCCGGAACAGCCCAATGCATAGGAGCAATCGCATATGGCCGAGCAACTGCGCGTCTTTGTCAGCCATGCCACTGACGATAGCGGCTTCTGCCATACCATTGTGGCGGCGCTGCGCGGGGCAGGTGCGGATGTCTGGTACGACGAGCACAATCTGGGCAGCGGGCGGCTGGCGGACGAGATTCTGCGCGAGCTGGGGCGGCGTCCTATCTTCGTGGTCATCCTCTCGAAGCACGCGTTCGCCTCGCGCTGGGTCAAACGCGAGACCGACTGGGCCGAGGAGCTGAAGGAGCGCGACCCCTGGCGCGCTATCCTGCCGGTGACGGCGGAGCAGATCGCGCGCGACGACTTCGGGACGGAGAACGGCTGGCTGGCGTATTACAGCTACAAGCGCGTCGAGGCGCACGGCTTCGCGCCCTTCCCGCCGGATGAGGCGGCCCGCCGTCTGCTGCACGCCCTCGGCCTGACCCCGGCAGGCGAAGCGCCCGCGCCCATCGCCCCGCAGCCGACCGAGAGCGCCGACGACCTGCTGACGCGCGCCAAAGCGCTGATGGCGCAGGACAAGTATGCCGACGTGCTGCCGCTCTTGGAGCGCGCCACCCAGCTTGCCCCCGGCTCGTTCGACGCCTGGGCCAATTTAGGTCGCGTGCTCGACGAAATTGGGCGTTGGCAGGATGCGGTGGTCGCCTATGACCGTGCCCTCGCGCTCGACGACAAGCAGGCGTGGGTCTGGAACAACAGGGGCGTCGCGCTCGACGACCTGAAGCGATACGAGGAGACGCTTGCCGCGTATGAGCGGGCTGGCGCTCGACCCCCCGAACTACGCTCTAGCCTGGAACAACAAAGGCGCCACGCTCATTGGCCTGGAGCGGTACGAGGAGGCGTTGGCCGCCTACGACCGGGCGCTCGCGCTCGACCCGAATTATGGCAACGCCTGGTACAACAAGGGCGTTGCGCTCGAAAATCTGAAGCGGTACGCGGAGGCGCTAGCTGCCTACGAGCATGGCTTCGACCCAAACGATGCGCGCGATTGGCAGGCTAAGGCTCGCTGTCTGCATGGTCTGGGGCGGACGGCTGAGGCTGAGGAGGCGGAGCAGCGGGCGAAGGCGCTGGGGGGATAGGCGGTAGCGGCGGGCGGTTTAAACCGCCCGCGTCGTCATCGCCATACCGTCATCTCCCCGCCGCTCATGTCGCCCTCTACTCCTCGTCGTCCGCCTCTGCCTCTGCCTCTGTCTCCCCTCCCTTTTAGGGGAGGGGCCGGGGGTGAGGGCGGTCGCCCGCCAGCCTACTCCTCCGGCGAATAGCTCGTGCGGTTGCGCTGCTTCTCGGCATGCCGCTCCAGACCCGAGCTGGATCAGCCGGTCGAGCAGTTGCGGATAGGGCACGCCGCTCGCCTCCCACAGCTTGGGGTACATGCTGATTTGCGTGAAGCCGGGCATCGTGTTGACCTCATTCAGATAGACCTGGCCGGAGTCTTTATCGAGGAAGAAGTCCACCCGCGCCAGGCCGGAGAGGTCGAGGGCGAGAAAGGCGTCTACCGCCATCGTGCGCAGCGCGCCATCGTCTCCGGCGGGATCTCGGCGGGGATGTAGAGCCGCGAGGCGTTATCGATGTATTTGGCGCGATAGTCGTAGAACTCGTTGCTGGGGACGATCTCGCCGACGACGCTGGCGATTGGCTCATCGTTGCCCAGCACGCCACATTCCAGTTCGCGGCAGTTGATGGCTGGCTCGACGATGGCCTTGCGGTCGTATTTCAGCGCCTCCGCCACCACGCTCGGCAGTTCCTCGGCGTTGTGCGCCTTGCCCACGCCCACGCTCGACCCCATGTTGACGGGCTTGACGAAGACCGCACCGGGGAAACGCTCGGCGATGCGCGCGCAGACGGCCTGCGGGTCGCGCTCGAACTCGACGCGGCGGATGGTGAGCCAGTCCACGATAGGTAGGCCGGCGGTGCGGAAGACCATCTTCGATTTGTCTTTATCCATGCCGAGCGCCGCGCCCAGCACGCCACAGCCCGCATAGGCGACATCCGCCATCTCCAGTAGCCCTTGCAGTGTGCCATCCTCGCCATAGGTGCCATGCAGCACGGGGATGACGATATCGAGCGGGCGCTGCGGATGCTGCCCACCTGCCTCCGGGTCGTCGTCGGGACTCTCGACGGGGACGAGGCCGTGGCTGGTTGGGTCGCCGGTCATGGTGACGGCCGTCGCCTCGCCCTTCTGGACGGCGTCCTCCATCGTCGCGCCCTGCAGCAATGGCTGCGGGTCCACCCCCGCTAGCCAGTGTCCCTCGGCGGTGATGCCAATCGGCACGACCTCGTATTTCTCGGCGTCCAGCGCCTTGATCACCGAGGCGGCGGAGGCAATCGAGACCTCGTGCTCGCCAGAGCGCCCACCAAAGATGACCCCAACCCGCAGCTTCTCACCCATGATTTGCTCTTTCTTATCTCTTATTTCAATGCTGGCGGGCGGCCCCCTCCCGGCCTTCGGCCACCCGCCCCCTGTCGGGAGAGGGCCCGGGCGACCAACGCGGCGGAGGGCGACGGCTCTGGTTCCCCCTCTCCCTGCAAGGGAGAGGGGGCGCGCCTACCCCATCACCATCTTCTCCGCCATCCGCGCTCTCTGCCGCCGCCAGTTCGGCTGTTGTCGGCTTGCCCGGCTCGAACGTCAGGTTCAGCGCCTCGGCGAATCCGTGCGCCATCGCCTCCGCCGCCTCATCGAAGCTGACCGAGCGCCCCAGCGCATCGCTAATCGTCGTCGCCCGCGCGCGCAGATGCTCTGCCAGCGCCGCCCGCTCCGCCTCGTCCTCATAGGCGAGATAGGGGACCAGCCGCGCGATATCCCCGGTGAGTGGCAACGAGCCATGCTGCAAGACGCGCCCCGCGGGCCGCACCTGCGCGCTGCCAATCAGCTTCTGCCCGCCCATCACGATCTCATACGCCGAGGGTGCCTCGAAGCAGGCGGCGCTGGCGTTATGCACTCCGCCCGGCACGACCGGATTCATCTCCGGCCTCGCGCCGAGCAGCCGCAGCCCCGCCATCAGCCCCTGGCTTAGCTTGCGATAGGCGTCGAGGATCGCGCCATCGGCACGCGGGTCGTCTGGGCGGGTGACGATGCTATAGGTCAGCTCGTCGGTATGCAGGATGGCGAAGCCGCCAGTCGCCCGGCGCACCACGTCGATGCCGTCGGCCCGGCAGCGCGCCAGATCAATGCCGTCGAGCGGCTGACGCTTGCCCAGCGAGAGGCACGGCGGCTCCCAGGCGTAAAAGCGCAGGGTCGGCGGCGCGGTGCCCTCCGCCACCGCGTCCATGACCGCCTCGTCGAGCGCCATATTCCACGCGCCTGTCAGTGGCGCGCGCTCAATCATCAGCCGCCACACCGCCGGGGGATAGGCCGTTTCCGCGTTGTTCGTTGGCATGCCCGCCTCAGTTTCTCGTCGCCCGCCTGCCGTGCCTCTTCCACGCTCTGATAGTATCGCATAGGACGCCAGCACGCGCGATGCTCACCCTCCACGCTTCCCACTGGTACAACTCTGGCGATACCCGTCGCGTAGTTCATGGCGAGCGCGTGGGGTGATGAGTATGCCGCTTGGCTGCCCATGAATCCCGGTTTCTATCGTTCACTGTATGGGCTATCTACTGTGCTGGCTGGCTACGCTTTTGTGTGGTCGGCAGGGAGCAACACGCATGGGTCAGGACGCGCCGGTCCCGAATCACAGCACGGCACAGATAGACACCCACTCCGCTGCCCCGGCTGACCCATCGCGTCCGCTCCAGCAGACCCGTCGCTTTCGGCGTCGCCATGGCCCACGCTGGTTCGTCTGGCTGATTGGCTGTGTGCTCGGCGTCTTGTTGCTCGCGCTCCTGGCCTGCGCGCTCGTCGGCGGGCTGGTGGTGGGCATCGCGCTCAAGCTGGCCAACGAGGTCACCGCCACCACGACGACCACCCAGTTGTTCGCCGTCAACGGGTTTCCGTCGCTCAATATCCAGAACGCCTCGGGCAGCCTCCAGGTGCTGCCGGGGCCAGCGGGCGTCGTCGGCGTCCAGATCACCAGGAGCGCCCGCGATACGTCGCAGAGCGCCGCCAGCGCCGACCTCGACGGCATCACCGTCAACACTACCCAGATGGGCGATACGATAGCGATCTCCACCGACTTCCCGGATGGCAGCCTCTTCGCCAGCTCCAGTAGCGTCAACCTGTTGCTCACCGTGCCGCCCAACACCACTGTCGCCGCCGACGTTACCGCCGGAGACATCCAGATCAGCGGCATCAGTGGGCTGTTCGAGGTCACGAGTGGCGCCGGAGATATCACTCTGCACGATGTGGCGCTCGCCAACGGCTCAAGCATTCACATGGCGATGGGTTCCGTGACGATGCAGGGCGCGGTCATGGCCAACGCCGCCGTAGATATCTCGGTGAGCACGGGCGACGTGAATCTCCAGCTCCCCGCGGACACCGCCACCCAGCTCGACGCCCACACCAACCTCGGCGCCATCCACGTCAGCGGCTGGCCGATGCAGACCACGCGCATCAACAGCCTCGGCACAGACGCGGAGGGTCCGCTGGGCGCGCAGGCGACGCCGACAACGGGCGCCATTCACATTCGGGTCGATAGCGGCGACATCACCGTCAGCCAGATGTAGGGCAGACCCTCTCCCGGCCTTCGGCCACCCTCCCCTACAAGGGAAGGGCAAAGGCGAGCAGAGTGGCCACCTGTCTGCCCTAGGGGAAGAGGGCCGGGGAGGGGCCTACGGCTGCCCCGTCATCAGCGCGCGGACGGCGGCGCCTACCACCGCGACGACTGCGATCACCATGATGATGATATCGCGGCGCACCTGGTTCTGGTCGCTATAGACATACGCCACCGGAATTGCCAGCAGGACGATGCCACCATAGACGTAGTGCAGCCCCTCGCCCGGACGCGCACCCTGAAGCCAGACCAGCCCGCCCAGAACTGCCTGCACCAGCCCGAGCGCCGCCGTGATGGAGAGCAGAATACGGAAGACGCGCAGCGGCATCCAGACGCCGCCCTGCCCCGAGGCGCGGCCACGCGCCAGGATGATCGTCACGATTCCCCAGATGAGCGTAATCCCGCCAGCGGCCAGAATCACTGGCGCCGTGTCCTCATGAATCTTGATGAGCGTTGTGAGCACAAAAGCCTCCGCGGAACAGCAGTTCAATACGTTGAGCAAAACCGATGAGTTCTGCGAAGGACTATACCGTTCCTCGTGGCATCCGGGCAACTAGTATGCGTCTCAGATGCGTCTCACACGCTTCTGGCTCTGGCTCCCCTCCCTTTCAGGGGAGGGGCTGGGGAAGAGGGCGGTGGCCACACAAAAATGCCCTTCCCCACATGGGATGAAGGGCGATGGGGCGCCGTTGAGATGTATATGCCATGGGCTACTGGTGCGCGGGCAGGGGATGTCCCTCGCGCATCCGCTCGCCAGCGGCGATCAATACATCGGCGACCGCCAGCAGCATGCGCTCCGGCAGGGCTGGCTGGGCCTCGCGGCCATCCCGCATGCATCCGCGCAAGCTCGGCCTTGCGGTCCAGGTCGCGCTGGTGTTCGTGGGTCGACTCGATCAAGAGATTGGGGTCAAACATGGGTCACTCCTCCGATATGGGCCGGTCAGCCAACTCGCCGACCGGGTGAACTGCCACCACATGACTGGGATACGAAGTATATACCATGGCAAATTAATAAAGTCAATAGATATATTGACTTTATTTCAAATTCACTTGATATTCATCCGACGGGCATGAGTGGCGCGCTGGGGTACAATAGGCGGAGGCAGAGAAACAGCGGCTATTTGCGGCGATTTCAGGAGGTGCACTGATGGGCAGGCTCACACGGGCAATTGTGATCGTCCTCGATGGTGTCGGCGTCGGGCAGGCGCCCGATGCGGCGGCTTACGGCGATGAGGGCGCGAACTGCCTAGCCAATTGCGCGCGCGCGGTGGGCGGGCTGGCGCTGCCGACGCTGGGCAGCCTGGGCCTGGGCAACCTGACCGAGATCGCTGGCACGCCGCCGCAGTCGACCCTCGGCGCGTGCGGTCGCCTGATCGAGCGCTCGGCGGGCAAGGATAGCACCACTGGGCACTGGGAGCTGATGGGCATCGTCCTCGAGCATCCGCTGCCCACCTACCCCAATGGCTTCCCTGCGGAGCTGGTTGCGCGGTTCGAGGCCGCGGTTGGTCGCCACGTGCTCGGCAATAAGGCGGCCTCAGGTACGGCAATCATCGAAGAATTGGGCGGGGAGCACCTGCGCACAGGCTCGCCGATCCTCTACACCTCCGCCGATAGCGTCTTCCAGCTCGCCGCCCATGAAGAGGTTATCCCAGTCCCCGACCTCTACCGTATGTGTGAGATCGCGCGTGGCCTGCTGACCGGCAAGGACGCGGTGGGGCGTGTCATCGCCCGCCCCTTCGCTGGCGTCCCAGGCGCCTTCGTGCGGACGCCGCGCCGCCACGACTTCTCACTACCACCACCCGCGCCGACCCTGCTCGATGCGCTCAAAAGTAGCGGACGTGAGGTCGTCGGCATTGGCAAGATCGAGGATCTCTTCGCCGGGCACGGCCTCACCGCCAGCAACCACACCGCCACCAACGCGGAGGCGCAGGAGGCGACGCTGGAGCAACTCGCGCGTCCCTTCGACGGACTGCTCTTCGTCAATCTGGTCGAGTGCGACCAGAACTTTGGCCACCGCCGCAATCCAGCGGGCTACGCCGAGGCTCTCGGAACCTTCGACGCCTGGCTGCCCTCCGCGCTGGCGCAGCTCGGCGATGGTGACGTCCTCTTCATCACCGGCGACCACGGCACCGATCCCACCTGGCGCGGCACCGACCACACCCGCGAGAGCGTGCCACTGCTGGCCGTCGGAAAGCCTATCCCCGCAGGCGTCAACCTGGGCGCGCGCGGGAGCTTCGCCGATCTGGGCGCGACGCTCGCCGAGGCGTTCGCCCTTCCGCCGTTAGCCAACGGCACCAGCTTCGCAGGCGAGATTGGGCTAACGGACGAGTAATCGTGTCTGGCTCCCGCTCAACCGCGAGGGCTGTGGAGAAGTCAGGAGCTGCTCTGAACGGTATCGGCCTCTGCCTCTTGCTTCAGGTACCGATTTCTAGTGAGCAGAAGTCCTCGTATGTAGCGTGTGAGGATCAACGCGTCAACCAGCCTGCCAAGGATCCCCAATGGGGCGCGGAACGTGAACGTGTCAATCATGAGCGTTCCCGATGGTTGAGAGACGAAAGCATGGTCATGCTTCATCTCCCGAAAAATACCCTGGATCATCTCATCAATGAAGTAACGGGGGCGCTCATACGCCGTGATTTTGGTGGTGAGATGCTGCTTGACGCCAAAATGGACCGCTTCCCAGGTCACGGTATCGCCCAGGCGCATGATGCCGCTGGTCACGCCAGCAATCGGACGCTCGTGGGTATGCGCCACCGAGTGGCGGTGGAGGTCAACGCTGAGCGACAGATCGAAGCACCGCTCTGGCGACGCGTCAATCAACGTTTCGAGATGAATGGTAGGCATCGTTCGAGCGCTTTCCCTGGCGCCTTGCTCTAAGCAAAGAGCCAGCAGCAGATGACAAACAGGCGCTACTTGAACGTATTATAGGCGTCATGAAACGATTTGTTGTCACTCATCGCCATGGACGCGGCTGTAGACCACCATGTCGTGCCATCGTCCACCGCGCCAACTCGCCGAGCGCGCCACACCCTCGCGGGTGAATCCCGCCCGTTCGAGCGCCCGCTGCTCCGGGATGTTCTCGCTATCGGTGCTCGCCTCGACCCGGCCCACCGGGAAGGTCGCCAGCAGGTAATCGGCGAAGAGCCGCTGCGCCTCGCTGCCGAATCCATTGCCGCGTTGTTCTGGCTCGATCTCGATGCCGATATTGAAGGCGGGCGAATAGACGCCATATGACACCGGATGGCAGCTCACCGTCCCGACGGGAACGCCGTCTTTGCCGACAATCAGGAGCGCGCCGCCCTCAGCCGTCAGCGCGCGGTTATCGCGATAGCGGCGGCGAATGTCATCGAGCGAGACTGGCCTGAGGATATCGTAGTCGCCGACCACCGCCGGATCGTTGGCCCAGCGGTGCAACACTGGGAAGTCCGCCTCCTCAATTGCGCGCAGTTCAATACGCTCTCCCCTCAGCAGCGGCGCAGCCGGCGGACTCTTTCGTTGGTTCATGGTAAACTCCTTCTCTCAATTGACACAGCGACCGTGTTCAAGTACACTTGCTTCAAATATTCCACTCATTGTGGAGCGAAGGTGTAGTGTGACGGATCGTATGTGAAGTTGTCACCCCCGGCCAAGTGCGATGGAGGCAAGATTGTCATGAGTTCATCTGGTACTCCGCCCCCTGGGAATCCGTATTATAGCCCACCCCCACCACCGCCCGGGCCGGTGCCCCGAGCAGCGCCGTCCGCCACCTCTGATGTTGGCCTACAGCTTGCGGCGCAGGGGCGATATGCTGAAGCTCTACCCCATTTGCAGGCGTTGACGAGCAGCAATCCGCAGGTTATCGAAGGCTGGATTGCGCTCGCGAAAGCGCTCAACTGGATGCGGCGGCCAGAAGAAGGTCTTGCCGCTGCCGACCGTGCGCTGTCGCTCAATCCTCGCTCTGCCGAGGCGCTGGCGGCAAGATCGCGGGCGCTTGCCTCGCAAGAGCATTACGAGGCGTCGCTCAGCGCGGCTGACGCTGCCCTCGCGATAGACCCACGCTCAGCCGATGGCCTCTATGCGCGAGGCGTCGCGTTACGGCTGCTCGAACGATATGAAGCGTCACTCCAGACGTTTGATACGTGCCTGGCAGCCTATCCAACTCGGGCCGATGCGTTGGCGCAGAAGGGAATGACGCTGGTGAACATGGAGCGCGCGTCTGAGGCGCTCACGACGGCTCAGCGTGCTACCAGCCTCGATCCACAAAATGGACTTGCCTGGGCGGTTCTCGCGCTTGCGTTGGATGCCAATGACCGCTACCAGGACGGCTTACAGGCCGTTGGGCGCGCGCTGGCGATTGATCCGAACGACTATGAAAGTCTGGCCGTCAAGGGGGCGATTCTGGCTGATATGGGCAGATATAGTGAAGCAGTCGCCGCGATGGATCAATCACTCCGAATACGACCCGACAATCAACCAGTTCAAGATGCGCGCAATGCAATTGCTGGCGTTCGGGGCGCACGCAACCGGGCGCGCGCGGGGCGGGTGAGCCGGGGTATCCTTGCTGTCCTGTGGTCCACTTTCGTCGAGTTTTGGAAAGCCGTCTTCAAAGGGCTGGTGTGATATCGCGTGTCCCTGCCAGGCGCTCCCAGAGTGACGGCTGCACCCATCCATGCAGCAAGCGCGATGGGTGTGCGACGTCGGTCGTGCTGTTGACCGAACTCAATCCGCTTAGTGCCAGCCCGAGCAGCCGAATGGCCCGCGTACCATCAAGGAGTGGCGCGATCTCCTCCCGCAGCAGCGTTTCCGAGGCGTCTGCCAACGGGTCGGCCAGCGCGGTTGGCGTCACCAGCGGCTGCTGGCGTGTGACGATCTGAAAGTTGGACCACTTGACCTTGAGCGTGACGGTCCTGCCCACCATGCTCTTGCTCTCGGCGCGCCGGGCGACCGCCACCGCCAGCTCCCGCACATGCTTGACGGCGCGCTCAACATCGGCGATATCGCGCTCGTAGGTGTTTTCGTGCGAGATGCTCTTGGGCGGCTCCCGCTCCGTCTCGACAGGGCGATCATCCTCGCCATGCGCCAGCCGCCAGAGCCATGCGCCGTGCTTGCCAAAGAGCGCCTCCAGTTCACGCAATTCGCGCGTGGCCAGATCGCCGACCGTCCGTAACCCCAGCCGTTCCAGCCGCTCGCGGGTGTGTGGCCCCACGCCGTTGAGGCGACCGACCGGCAGCGGGCGCAGAAATGCGTCTTCAGCGCCGGGCCGGATCACCAGACAGCCGTCGGGCTTCGAGGCGTCGCTGGCGAGCTTGGCAATCGATTTGTTGCGACCGACGCCAATCGAGATGACGAGCCCAGTCTCGTCAAGTACCCGCCGCTTGATGCGCCGTGCAATCGCCTCGGCACGCTCGCAGCCTGGCAGCCCCGGCGGCAGTTCGCCGTATGCCTCATCAACCGACACCTGTTCCAGCGCCAGCACCGCGTCTTTGAGGATACCTATCACGCGCTGGGAGAGCTCGCGATAGCGGTCGAATCGCGGGCGCAGGAAGATGGCCTGTGGACACAGACGGCGCGCATGGGCGGCGGCCATTGCACTGGCGATGCCGTAGCGGCGGGCTGCATAGTTGGCCGTGCTGACCACCCCGCGCCGGTCTGGGTCACCGCCAACGATGACCGGCTTGCCCCGCAGTGCAGGATTATCAAGCTCCTCGACTGCCGCGAAGAAGCAATCGAGGTCGGCATGGAGCACCCGGCGGAACCCTCCGACTGGAATCACCACGTTCGTCGCCCTCTTCAACTCAAGGCTCCGCGGGCGGTATGAATTCGCCCTGAATATCTCTCTGACTGGTAGTATACCGAATAGAGAACAAATGGTCTAGTGCCAACTCTGTGGCCTACCCTGGATGTGAGGGGAAATGACCCGGTATGGCGGGCATCGCATGGTATAATGAGGTAGCGCCCAGATGGAACGGGGCAGAGGCATGAGACGTCCTGGTGATGGAGATTTTTTGCGTTTCGTGCGTATACATCTACGTGTACATTGGCCGCATAGGCTGGATATTGGACGGGTCGCATCCCCAGACAACGAGAAGAGCCACATTAGGATATAGGATCAGCATGACGAAAGACTGGTATCGCAGATGAGCTTCATCACCAAGATGTTCGGTGACCCCAATGAAAAAGAATTGAAGTCGCTTCGGCCGATTGTCGATCAGATCAATGCCCTCGAAGATGAGCTGAAGGCATTGACCGATGAAGAGCTACGCGAGCGGACCGCCGACTTCAAGGAGGAGCTGGCCAACGGCGCGTCGCTCGATGATATTTTGCCCGACGCCTTCGCGGTGGTGCGAGAGGCCAGTCGCCGCGCGATTGGTATGCGCCATTTCGATGTGCAATTGATCGGCGGCATCGTCCTGCATCAGGGCAAGATCGCTGAGATGCGCACCGGCGAGGGCAAGACGCTGGTCGCCACGCTGCCCGCCTACCTGAACGCGCTGACCGGCAAAGGCGTGCATATCGTCACCGTCAACGACTACCTTGTCCAGCGTGACCGCGATTGGATGGGCAGAATCTTCGAGCTCCTCGGCCTCTCCGTCGGCGCCATCGTCTCCTCACTTCCACCCCAGAGCCAGGAGCGTCGTGAAGCCTACGCCGCCGACATCACCTACGGCACGAACAACGAACTGGGATTCGATTACTTGCGCGACAACATGGTGCCCGACGCCGCGTTCTGCGTGCAGCGTGAGCTCAACTACGCCATCGTGGATGAGGTGGATAACATCCTGATTGACGAGGCGCGCACCCCACTCATCATCTCTGGGCAGGCGGAAGAGTCAGCCGAGATATATCAGCGATTTGCGCGAGTCGTGCCGCGCCTTCAGGCTGAAGAAGACTACACGATAGACCTGAAGCAAAAATCCGTCTCGATCAATGACTCAGGCATCGACAAGGTCGAGCAGGCAATGGGGCTGCGCAATATCTATGACGATATGGAGTTGACGCGCCATCTGGAGAACGCGCTCAAGGCGTCGGTGCTCTTCAAGCGGGACAAAGACTACATCGTCCGCGACGGCGAAGTCCTGATTGTCGATGAATTCACGGGTCGTGTCCTGGTAGGCAGGCGCTATAGTGAAGGGCTGCACCAGGCCATCGAGGCGAAAGAAGGGGTGAAGATTCAGAATGAGAATCGCACCCTGGCGACGATCACCTTCCAGAATTACTTCCGCATCTACAAGAAGCTGGCTGGCATGACCGGCACGGCGCTAACCGAGGCCGAGGAATTCAACAAGATTTACAAGCTCGATGTGATGGTCATCCCGACGAACAAGCCAATCAGGCGGACTGATAATCCCGATTTTATCTATGCCAGCGAGGAGGGCAAGTACCGCGCGGTGGTCGAGGAGATCAAACAGCGAAATGAGGTTGGCCAGCCAATACTGGTCGGTACCACCTCGGTCGAGATTTCCGAATACATCTCTGAAATGCTGAATCGCCAGGGAATCGCACACAACGTTCTCAACGCCAAGCAGCATGCGCGTGAGGCCCAGGTCGTGATGCAGGCGGGCCGGAGTGGCGCGGTCACCATCGCCACCAATATGGCGGGTCGTGGCACCGATATTGTGCTTGGCGGTAATCCAGCGGCCTACGTGGACTCCATTATTGCCGACAGTGGGATCGATCTCGAGTTTGCGACCGATGAAGACCGCGAGGAGGCGCTCGAAGAGGCGAAGCAGCGCTGCGAGGAAGATCGCCAGAAGGTGCTCGACGTGGGCGGCCTCTATATCATCGGCACCGAGCGCCACGAGTCACGCCGCATCGATAATCAGTTGCGTGGCCGCTCGGGACGCCAGGGCGATCCCGGTGAGTCGCGCTTCTTCGTCTCCTTGCAGGACGACCTGATGCGCCGGTTTGGCTCGGATCGTGTAGCCGGGCTGATGGGCAAAGTCATCGACGACGATATGCCGCTGGAAAGCTCGACCGTCTCGCGCATGCTGGAGCAGGCGCAGTCCAAGGTTGAAGGGGCTAACTTCGACATCCGCAAGAATGTCGTCGAGTATGACGATGTCATCTCGAAGCAGCGCGAAGTGATCTATGCCGACCGGCATAAGGTGCTCGAACATGCCGATATGTATGACCGCATCGTCGAGATGATCGAGCACGATCTCAAGCGCATTGTAGCCGAACACACGCGCGCCAATCTGCCCGAGGCGTGGGATCTGGACGGCATCGTCAAGCAGTTCGAGCTGTGGGGCATCGAGGTGCCCGACGATATCTTCCCCGATCAGCTTAACCGGCTCAAGCGAGACCAGCTCAGCGAAGATCTCGTAAACCTTGCTCTGGAACGCTATGGCAAGAAAGAGGAAGAAGTCGAGCAGGGCGCTAAAGAACACAGCTCCCCCCAGCCGGGCAGCTACTATATGCGCCAGTTCGAGCGTGCGGTCATTTTGCAGGTACTTGATGCCCTCTGGCGCGAGCACATCGACCATCTGGACGAGATGCGTAGTGGCATCGGCCTGCGCGGGCTGGCCCAGCGTGACCCGCTCAACGAGTTCAAGTCGGAGGCGTACCGGGCATTTGAACGGCTCAAAGTAGACCTGGAGCACTACATCGTCGACCTGGCGATGCGGGGATCGTTCGCATTGAGACGCCCGCCCCACCCGCGCAGGCGCTACCTCGTAACTTGCAGACCAACGCCCAGGCGATAGCAGCCGCCAGCGGCCAGACGAAGTCCGCCGGTATGCCTCTCCCGCTACCAAAAGGCAATGGCAACAGCGCACGTCCGGCGGGAACCATTCCGGCGAGCAGCGCCGCGAAGACGATTGGGAGCAATGGCAGGAAGGTTGCAAGTGCCAATGGCGCGAAGGGGGCCAAGGGAGAGCGGCGCGCGACCCACTGGCAGAAGTCCTCTGCCAGCGCGCGCCAATATAAGCGCCTCGTCATCAGCGGCCAACGGCAAGATTGGCCGCAACGATCCGTGCTACTGCGGCAGCGGCAAGAAATACAAGATGTGCCACGGTCGCTAGTCTTTTGTCGTGCTGCGCGCGCACGTTGAAATCCCCCGCCGGAGTGATTCCGGCGGGGGATATTTTATTGCCTGTTCTTGTTCTATTGCGGGTCTGCCTGCCGCGCTGAGCTACAGGCCGTACTGCGTCCAGTTGGTGAACGGCTTGGGCTGTACATTTGGGCTATTGTACAGGATCGCTATGGTCTCGTGTTCCGCCAGCCCGATGGCGCGCGGATCGCTGGTGACCTGCTGTCAGCTTGCCCGACGCATCGAAAACCTCGAAGACCAGCTTGTGCGTGCTGTCGGTCTTGTTCCCCATCACCTGTGTGGCGCTGAGCGGCTGCCCCCAGATGTCGAAGAAGTTGCCGAGGGTATACGTCTTCTGGATAGGCGACTCGATATGGATGATGTTGGGCTCGCCGTCATGCACATGGAGCGGATAGAGGCATGTCTTCAAGCCCGTTCGACCCAGCGCTGTCTCGCCAGAGGCTGCGGGCGCGACGATGCCAGCGCCTGGGCGGTACCGTCACCGGCTTGCCATCTGCATAGATTTCCAGATACGAATGGATGTGGAAGACAAGTTGCTCGCTGGTCGTGCACTCCATGCCATCCACCGTCTGACCACTGGCAGGACTCAGGCCGGCCGAGGTCGAGGGAGACGGTCCCTGGTGGGTGGCGGCCAGCAAGACGCTAATCAGCGCTACCAGAAGAACAGGGACACCAATGATTGCTGCCAGCCGCAGCCGTTGATTACGAATCTTGCGTTGTCGCTCGCGTTCACGGATCAGTTGTCGCTGCTGTAGCTGCTGACGTCGCGCGTCGCGCCGCTGATCCCGTTTCGTGGTCGAACCCCCTGGGCCACTCATGTAATATTCTTTCTCCGAATGGTCGCCTGATGACTTAGTTTGGGATCTCCGCCTGACTTCTCACAGATCTATACGCGAGAAATGACAGTTCGGCATGCGTCACCCATGACGACGTGATGACACAAACGCGGTCAGTATATGGCGCGGCAGAGGGTATGTCAACGAAATTCAGCCCATTGACGTAGAGGCGTTGCGAAGAGGCAGATGAAGGATCGAGCGGGCGCGATAAATCGCCGTGTGAGTAGTCGCTAGTCGCTCAGCACAAACTCGCCCTCGGCAAGGCGCCGCCCGTCCTGGTTCTCGCAGTAGGCGAGGACCCGTACCGACTGGCTGGTGTTGTCCCGGTCTACCACCTGGGCGGTCGCGGTGAGGGTATCATCAGTATACGCCGGTTCGGTAAAATGGATGGTCTCGCTCAGGAAGCGCACCGTGTCAGGGCGCAGTCCATGCTGTGCGGCGGCTCCCGCGAGCATTGCCGCGATCATCGCCATTGGGGCGATTTGGCGGGTGCTTTGCGACGGTATCGGAATCTGATCTTGCGTCACCGTCGTCAGGCCAGTCACCAGGTTGAAGAGCGCCACATCGGCATCGGAGATTTGCTTCGTGAGTGTTGTCACAGCGCCGTCCTGGTGTGAGATACTCTCGTTCACTGCTCGCTCCGTCCTCTGTTAGACCGCGCCTTGGCAGACATGCCCTGCGCGAGTATAGCATGTGTATTGCTCAGAGGCAATGCATCGGCGCCGAGTGGGCGATTTGCCGCTGTTGGTGACCATTCAGTCGCGGCTGGTTCGTTCTCTCATTCATCAGACTGGGTTAGGCGGCATGGCGTATAATATGGTGTCACCACAACGTTCCATCGAGGCGAGTGGGCGGAGCGATGAATGAGGCGGTGGAGATTCTATGGATGCGAAACGATACCGAACATATCTGGCTGCGACAGACGGTAACGTTTACCGTGGATGGGCAGACGCGGACGCTTGAAATTGGCGTTCCCGTTCCGCGCGACGCGACGACGCAGGATGTCGAGATACTTCTCGATGTGGCTGACGCCGGGATGCGCGCGCTCTCGCGCCGTCTCGGTATGCGCATCGCTGAGGAACTGGACGGAGTCAACGCTGATACGCCAGCATTGCCATCATTGCCAGCGCCCGCTCAGGCAGCTGCGTCCGCGAATGGGCATGCGCCTGAGGAGCCAGTGACCACGGAGCCATTGCCAGCCGCCGAACAGCCCGCTGAGCGCACACGTAACTCAGGCGCCGACCGCATTCCCACGCCGCGAGCGCCTGAGCGCCAGACACCATCGGCCCAGCCACAGCCAGCGGCTGCTTCCGAGCGGCCGCAACAACGGTCTGAGCCGCCTCGTGCCAAACCACCCGTTATTGCGACCACCACGAGCGCTGTAAATGACCCGCCCCGAGTTTCTGACCGCTGCTGCTGAGCTTGGCCTCAATCCTCGTCAGGCGATGGATCGTCTGGGTGTGCGTTCGCTCGAAGGGCTCAATCTGCGCGAGGCGTTGGAGTCGCTTCGGCGGCAATTGCTCGGAGCATCGTCTCATGCCGAGCCGGAGCCAGTATCAGAGTCGGACATCGCGCCTGAGCCTGCCAGTAGCGCCAGCCCCACCGTCGCCGCGCCGCGATTTGAGGAGGAAGACGACGAGACGATCTTCTACGCGCTCGACGAGGACGATGAGTTGATCGAGGATGATTTCACACCCACGCCTGCCGACGAGGGCACGAACCCCGCTGTCAGCGATGATGCGCTTGATGAAATCGAAGATGATGACGGTGACGAGGATGAAATAGACCTTGACGATGTGCCTGATCTCTCGCCGCCGCCCCCGCCTGCCCGCTCGCGTGCGACATCCGCGGGGCGCAAGGCGACAAGCGCCGCCTCTGACACGTCCGCACCCGCGCACGACTCGGCGCCTGCCAGCAGCGCCAATGGCGCCCGTACGCAGACGATGCGGATCATTGGCAAGCTCCGCTCGGCGACGGGTGGCGGCACAGCCAGCGACTATCAGCGTAATGCCTACCGCAATATCGTCGAAAATGAGCTTGGCCGGACACGCGCGGTGGCGCTGGTGCGTGGCCTCTGGCGGACAACTGCCGACCATCTGACAGCTGGACAACTGGATGCGCTCATACGCTGGGGCAAGGAAGAGGTCTTCGCTGACGAAGCCGAACAGGTGCTTGCGGCGCTCCGGGCAGAGCAAGAGCGCGCGGACCAGGAGGCGGCGTCTACCAATAGCCCAGATGCTCCCGCCGCTCCACGTACGTCTTCGCGGGGACGGTCAGCCGGGGGAGCGCGGTAATGCGCGTCATTGCCGGCAGCGCTCGTGGGCGGAAGCTGAAATCACCGAACTCCAGCGAGACCCGGCCCATCATGGATCGTGTCAAGACGGCGCTTTTCGACATTCTCGCACCGGATATTATGGGCATGCGCGTCCTCGATCTGTTTGCTGGGACCGGAGCGGTAGGTATCGAGGCGCTGAGCCGGGGCGCGGAATCCGCGACCTTCGTCGAGCGCAGCCCGGAGGCCTGGCGGCTGGTGCGCGAGAATCTTGCGCTCACCAATCTCAGCGACCGCGCCGAGGTGTTACGCGCCGATGCCTTTGCCTATTTGCAGCAGGCGGCGGCTATGGGTCGGCGGTTCGATCTGGTCTATATCGCGCCACCGCAGTATGTGAACATGGCGGCGAAGGCGCTTGCGCAGATTGATGTCTCGCCGCTTACGGAGCCAGATGGCCTGGTGATCGTCCAAATTCACCCGCAGGAGCGCGCCGAGCTGGATACGCTGAAGCTCAAACAGCTACGCTGCTATGACGAGCGGCGCTACGGCAGCACGCTACTTCTGTTTTACACGCACGACGAGGAATCCAATGCAACCGGCTAAACCATCACGATTTTCTTTTGTGGATGAAGGCGAGGCGGTCCGCCGCCTGGCTGTTGACCGTGAGACGCTGCTCGAACTGGTCGCCGGCAAGCGCTTGCGTGCCTATCCTGGGGTGGGCAAGGGCAACTTCTTCCGCGTTGGCGACCTTGATACGCTCGCCAAGGAGTTGCATCCCGTCACTGAGACTGAGGCGCCACAAACGCTGCAAGGCGTAGACCTGCTCAATCCCACGAATCAGCGCCGCCAGCACGATCCGGCGTACAAGGTGCATCTGCGGCTTCAGGCGGACCTGAAATGGTATGACCTGACCGACGACGACCTGCAAGCCTATGTGCGCGAGTTGCATCCCGCCGCCTATGAGAAGCAGCGGTCGAACGTTACCAGCGTTATCGAGCGGCTGGAGCGGCTGGTGGCGCTCATGGATGAGGCGGCGCAGCGCTGGCGGAGTCAGGGGAAGAGCGCACAGGAGAACTCAGGGCAGCCACAATCGATGGATGTTCCTTCCGGAGAATAGTGGGAACCGGCGGCGGGTAGCACATGAGGGCGGAGAATATTTCCGCCCTCATTGTCTGTGCTTCACAGTATAGGAACTACGCGACGTGTCGTTCAACTGTTATGGGTGATGGTGTACTCGTTGTAATTGTAGTAGGCCATCGGGTCGACCGGCTCGTTGTTCCATTCAACCATGAAGTGACAGTGCGGTCCAGTGGACCAACCCGTTGAGCCTTCGAGGCCGATGACATCACCCACGAGCACGATCTGCCCTACAGTCACCTCCAGCTTTTCCATGTGGCCGTAGACCGTCGAGACGTGGTTACAGTGATTGATCTTTACCGACCAACCCAGGCCGCCGACATCCCACCCAGCCCAAATAACCTGGCCAGATTGCGCCGCATGAATAGGATTTCCCTCATTGGCCGCGAGATCCACGCCGTTGTGATACCACGTGAAGCCGCGCACCCAGTACGCGCCCCAGTTGGGAGATTTAAGCTGGTAGCCCGTCGGATTGCCATTGCCATTCGGACCGCAGACCACTTCCGAGTCTGCCGCTGGCTCGCCCGCAATAGAAGTCCACGGGCTATTGCCGAACGTGGTCGTGCCATCATTAGCGCCACCGACAAAAGAAACCGGGCGATAATCTGTACCATAGGTAGGATCGCGCGGTATCTTGTACGCGATGCCAACACTGATTTCCTGCCCGGCGAGCAGGTTATTCAGCTCATAAATGCCGCCGACCTGCACACCAAACTTTTGCGCGATCGATTCGGGCGTGTCGCCCCAGACGGCCGTATACCAGAAGAATGCCGGATCCTTATTCAAAACTACGGCGCCTGAGATCGCCTGGAAGGATGACATCGAATTGCTCGCACTCGCGCCAAGGGGGGTGATGGCAAACATGCCTGTGACAATGATGCAGGCCATCAGGCCGATGATGGTCAGCCGCATGGTGAGCGGGCGCTCGCGTCGCTTGATGAATGGATTGCCCATCGAGACGCCATCGCCAGCGATGATGACCGGGCCAGTCTCATCCTGCACGACCGCGGGCAGACGGTCGCCAGTGTCGTCGTATGCGATCAGTGCGCCGCCTTGCCCGTAGTCGCCATCGTCATATGTATGCGAGAGTGGAATCGTGCGGCGTGGGTTTCGTCCGCGCTGCTCTTCGCCATTGTTGCGATAGTCACCCTCGTAGTAGCCGTCGTCATCTGGGAACCCTCCACGACCTTTGGCCACGTGCCACCCCTTCCACAGCGTTGAATTCCGCCCATGGCAACCTAGCGAGGCTACGCCAAAGTACTTATAGCGCGCTTATCACTCTAGCACTCGCTCACCGGCTGTCAACTAGTATCATGCTCAGCAGTGACTATCGTACTGGGAAACGAGCAGCGGAATCCGCGCTTCCTATGCGCTACAATCTACGACAGTGCGGGAATCGTCTCGTCGAGATCGTCTCCTGTAGGGTTTTCGCACGATAGCCTGCTGAAAAAGGGATACGTATGAGCTCGTCTGACAACGACACAACTGAGGGCACACCGATTCGTCTGGGGCACAGCCCTGACTCTGATGATGCGTTCATGTTCTATGGCTTGGCTGAGGGCCATGTCGATACTGAAGGTTTGCAGTTCGAGCATATCCTGCGCGACATCGAGACGTTGAACCAGTGGGCGCTCGAAGGGCGGCTGGAAATCACCGCCATCTCGGTCCATGCCTACGCCTATGTCGCCGACAAGTACGCCATCCTGACACACGGCGCAAGCATGGGCGACAACTATGGCCCGATGGTCGTCACCCGTGAGGAGGTTGGCCCGGAGTGGCTGGCTGGGCGGCGCATCGCGATCCCTGGCACGATGACCAGCGCGTTTCTGGCGCTACGCCTCTACCTGGGCGACTTCGAGTACGATGTTATGCCGTTCGATGAGATCATGGAGGCGGTCAGCTCTGGCAAGGCTGAGGCTGGCCTGTTGATTCACGAGGGCCAGCTGACCCATGAGTCGCTTGGCCTGCATGCGGTCGTGGATCTGGGCAAATGGTGGCATGCGCGCACGGGCGGGCTGCCGTTGCCACTCGGTGTCAATGCTGTCCGGCGCGATCTTGGCCCGGTGCGCATGGCGCAACTGTCGCGCATCCTCAAGGCGAGCATCGTCTATGGCCTGGAGCATCGTGCGGAAGGGCTAGACTATGCCATGCGATTCGCCCGTGGATTGCCGACGGATACGGCCGATCAGTTTGTAGGGATGTACGTCAACGATTGGACGGTGGATATGGGCGACCGTGGGCGGGAAAGCATTCGACTGTTTCTGGAAGAGGCGGTCGAACGGAGCATTATTACGAAGGATGTGCCCGTCGATTTTGTGCAATAACTGTCCCCTCGCCGTCATCGTATGCCGGGAGACGCCGTGACCTTGCGGTTCCCGGCATGCCGCTGTGCGTAACTTCCTCTGTGCCAAATGTCCCTTGCGTGGTATGGCAATTCAAGCTATCCACATGGGCGCTCGCGCGATACAATACGGATGTGTGTCTGCGCGAAGATGGCCTGCGGGAGTGTCCATGATTTGCCCGAACTGTTCCACGGTAAACCCGGAAAATGCTCGATACTGCATTTCCTGCGGCCAGCCGCTGCCACGGATATGCTCAGTCTGCGGATCCGTCAATCCGCCGAACGCGCGCTTCTGTAATCAGTGTGGCTCACCGCTGGATGGCGCGCCGCCTCCCGCAGACGACCGCCCTGCCCAATTGAACAGGAATCGCACGAGTGGCGTTGTGCTGGCGAACGCAACGACTCCTGTGGAAGAGACCACCGAACAGCGGCGTGTTGTCACCATCCTCTTCGCCGACCTTGCCAGCTCCACGACGCTGGCGGAGGATCTTGACCCAGAAGATGCGCGCGCCTTGCTTGCGGAGTTTTTCGGCATCATGGCGCGCGAGATCCATCGGCATGGCGGCACCGTCGAAAAATACATTGGTGACGCCGTTATGGCAGTCTTCGGTCTGCCAGTGGCCCATGAGGACGATCCTGTGCGTGCCGTGCGCGCCGCGCTGGATATGCAGACCGCGCTGCGTCAGTTCAACGATGAACGCCGTGCCACAGATCCCGCCGCCGTCGAGCTACAGATGCGTATTGGCATCAATACGGGCGAGGTTGCCGCCGCTGGCGCCGCCTTGGAGGGGCGCGACTTCCTGGTGACGGGCGATGCGGTCAATGTTGCGGCGCGACTCCAGCAATTAGCGTCCCCCGGCACGATTCTCGTTGGCTCGCGCACCTGGCGTGCCACGCAGGGAGCGGTTCAGTACCGCGAATCTGCCTCCAGCGAACGTCCGCAACCGGGCGCGGCCCGTCAAAATATGGGAAGCGCTGGCGATGACGGACCAGAGCGCTGTGCCCACACCACGCCCGCGTGGTGTCGCGGGTCTCAAGGCGCCGATGGTTGGCCGCGATGTTGAGATGGAGTTGATGCATGCCGTCAGTTCCCGCGTGCTGCACGAAAACTCCCCTCACCTCGTCACCATATTCGGACTCCAGGCATCGGCAAGACCCGGCTGGCACGTGAATTCTCGGCGCCAGCCGTCTGAGACGTCCATATCCCACCAGAGCTAGCGACAAGCGGAAAACGTCGTACTGGACGCCGAGCACGCCCCCGGCCCCGCGCAACACCTGTCTCCGATCAGCCAGTGATTCTGGAAGGCCGCTGCCCACCCTATGGCGAGGGGATTACCTACTGGCCATTGGCTGACATGTTGCGGGCATACTGCGGCATCCAGGCGATGGAGTCGCCCGAGAGCTGCGCGCGCGCGGCTGCTCGCAGTGCGTCAAAGTGACATTGTCGCGCGCTGGATCGTGGCGATGACCCGAGCTGATCGCGGCCTACCTTGGCTATACCATCGGCATCGAGTCGCCGAGGCACGGCGTAATTCGCTTCTCCCCGATCGACGCACAGCAGAAGCAGGAGGGGCTGTTACGAGCCTGGCGGGTATTCTTCGAGGCGCTTGCCCAGCCAACGGGGTTGATACTCCTCATCGAAGATATTCACTGGGCCGACGACGCGCTACTCGAACTGATCGAATTCGTCGCCGCACGTGCAATGGACGTGCCACTCATGCTGCTGTGTACCGCTCGCCCTGAGTTGCTCGATAAGCGTCCTGAGTGGGGAGGTGGCAAGCGCAACTATGTCACTATCGGTCTGGAGGCGCTCTCGCCAGCGCAACCCAGCAGCTGATGCGCGAATTCCTCCCCGGCGCAACGGTGCCGCAGAGCCTGCGACAGGGAATCGTCGCAGAAGGCTGAAGGAAATCCGTTTTACATCGAAGAGATCGTGCGGATGTTCGTTGATCTTGGTATTCTGATCCGCGCCAGCGCGCCGGGCGCAGGCTGGCAGGTGGCGCCAGAATGGGAGGGGCAGAGCGAGGTCTACGATCCTGGCATTCCTGATACTGTGCAGGGCGTATTAAACGCTCGTCTCGATCTGCTCTCGGCGGAAGAGCGCGATGTCCTGCAACATGCGTCGGTGATTGGACGCTACTTCTGGCCGAGCGCGTTGGTCGCGCTTGCGCCTCATCTGGAGTGGGACGCGGCTGGATGTGGTGCTTCATACGCTGATCGAGAAAGAGTTACTGATCCTCGACCGAGCATCGAGAAGACGAGCGTTGCGCCGCCCGATGAGCCAGATCTACAGCTTCAACCATGCGCTGACCCGTGAGGTCGTGTATGGCGCTATTGCGCGGACACGGCGCGCGCACGAACATGAACGCGTGGCCGACTGGCTGGAGACCTGGCGCACGGGCGCGAAGAGGAATTCGCGGAATTGCTGGCGCAACACTATCGCCAGTATTACATCCAGGCCAACCTGTCGCGCACCCGCAATGCCGCTCGGCGCCAGGCAGTGCTGGCGAAGGTGGTCCACTACTTGACGATGGCGGGCGACCAGGCCGACGTCGCATCACGCCTCCAGCAAGGCCGACGACTATTACACCGACACCATCCGCCTCCTCGAAGAGGAAGGCCGTCTGGATGATGCGCCACTCCGACAGGCGCTTTTCACGAAACGAGGAGATGCGCGCTGGTCTGCGCCTGCGCGCTGACGAGGCATGGGCGGACTATCGAACCGCCTTGGAGTTATGGGCGGGATATGAGATTGCCCATGCGGAGTCAGGGGCGAACGCTGAGCCCGCAACAACAAACAGCGGCCAGGAGCATCTCGACTGGCTCACCCAGGGCATGCGGCTGTACCGGTTGCTCGTGGCGCTGCCGACGCGTTATAGCTCTGCTTACTTTCAACAGATCCCGAGCCCACGATGAGTTGAAGGGATACCTCGATCGCGGACTCAAACTGGCCGATGCTCGGGGTGCCATGACACTGCGGAATACGCCGCGCTGCTGACGGCGACCAGCTTCTTCTGGATGTCTCGGCGGAGCAGCGTGGCGAACGAGAATTGATGGAGGCGTTGCGTAGCGCGCGCGAAGCGGTGAGCATCACCGAAGCGATGGGGATGATCCGCGTGGCGCGTCTGAGGCGCTCGATGCGCTCGGCAATCTGCTGGCCATTACCACCGATTTGCGCGGCTTCCTGGAGACGATGTCTCGCCGCCTCCAGTGGGCGCAGCAGATCGACGACCCCAACGAACTGGTGGATATTCACACCGAGGTAAGTCAGGCGCACCAGGCCGTCGGCGAATATGCCGAGGCCGTCGACCGACGCGCGCGCCGCGCTGGATATCGCGAACGCCGCTGAGACTGAGGCGCTCCAGGGCCATGCGCTGCGGGCGCTGAGTCGTGCGCATATTTCGAGTGGGACCACTGGTCTGAGGCGCTCGGGGCTGGCGACCAACCTCCTGCGTGTTTCAGTGCAAGTGCGCCACGGCTGTCCCATCGCCAGCATCGCGGCGATACTGGCATCGGCCACGATGAAGGCACGCATAGGGGATAGTGACGGCGCCGACGCTCTCGCACGCCGGTAGCCGAGAACAGCCAGACGGGCGACGTGCAATATCTTGCCGTGGGGCGTGCGCGACTGGCGTTGTCTCTGGGCGCAACACGCGAGGCTCGCCAGTTGCTGCTTAACGGCGTTGAGGATCGTGAGGGGCGTGTTGGTATGGCGATGTTGCTGGCCGAGCTTGCGGAGCTGGTGGCCCGTGAGGGCGATCTGGACGTTGTATGATCGCTATGGGCCGCAGGCGTTGGAACTTGGCTGGCGGTCTGGCGCGCGGAAGGCGCTGGCGCAGGCGATTCGTGCGCGGGGCATCGTGGCGATGGCGGAGAGCCGATGGGACGATGCGCTGGCCGATATAGAAAGCGCTTTTACTCGCTACTCTGACCTCGGCACGACCTGGGAGGAGGCTCGCACGCGCTATGCGCTGGCTGGCCTGTATCGTCGGCGTGGTGAGCCAGGCGACGACGAGCGGGCGCATGACGAGTTCACGCGCGCCAAGCGAAATTTCAGCTCGCATTCCGCCGTACGAGACATCGCACGCACGCGCTACGGCGCTGGCCGGTGGAGATATTCGTCTGCCATAGCTCTCAAATATGTGCCAGTCAGGTTGAGGCGTTGTGTGGTTGTCGGCGATGGAAAGGGGAGGTGCGATATGGCTTCGTCATCCGCAGCCAGGCGCGCCGCCACAGTTTCTGCCATCTCTGCGGCACGCGATTGCGCAGTCGTTATCTCGTTTACAACGCCAGCTGGTTGTCTGCGCGGCGTGCGATGCATCTCGCCACGGTGCGCGCGGTGCGGTATGCCGATCGCGCGAACTGCCACACAAGGGACATTCCGCTCTGCGCGACCTGCGCGCGCGAAGCGCCACGTTGCGCGGGATGTTCGGACTGCCGATCACCTCAACATGGTACACCTTCGAGGAATTGTTCCCAGTGGCACACCACGCAAATTTTGTCCGCGCTGCGTCCAGGGCCGGCCCCGATGCGATCTCTGCCGCGCGCCGGTCGCCGATGGCGCGCAGCCGCTTGCGGATGGACAGTATCGTTGCGCCCTTTGCCTCTCCGACATCGTGCCGAGGTCGCCGATGTGCGAACGTCTTCACGAGGCTGTGGCTCAGGTGGCGCGGGTTCTGTGGTGGGCAATTCTACAAGACGCCCGCATTTAAATCGTCAGCCGACGCAAGATGGGCGAGATCCGCCGACGCTACGAACATCGCGCGGCGGAGCCGGCGGCGACGCCAGCCACCACGTTCTGGGTTACTTCGTGCAGGCGCATGGTGAAGCACCATCTATGTTGAGGCATGTTTGCCACGAGGATTTTGCTGGGTACGCTGGCGCACGAACTGGCGCATGCCTGGCAGACGGAGCAATGGCTTCATTTGAAAGATGCCATGGTGCGCGAAGGATTCGCCGAATGGGTGGCGTATCGCGTGCTCGTCGGTGACGTGGCTTATCGACGCTGGCCGAGCGCGCTACACGCCGCGACGACATCTATGGGCGCGGCTGCGTCACTTCCTCAACATCGAAAATCGCTTCGGATATGCGGGCGTGGTGAAATGCGCCAATGGGCAGGCGCTGTAGCATGCCAGAGGACTGGCAAACCCTCCGCTCGCAGTACCGTATTGAAGAATAGAAGCTCATGCGCCACAGCCCATCGGAGGTGATAGGATACAGATGTGGCAAGTGCGCACTTGTTGCTAGGACAGGCGGAAACGCGGGGGTAACGCTGCTTTCATTTCATCGGAGCATTCTGCAGTTGTAGTGCCCGCCAACAGGGCCTATTTCTTGCAAACCGCGATATCTATCGGGGCTATAGCTGGGAAAAGGAGACAAACATGGCTTTGAAAATGTCTCGGAGCATCTGGCGATATGCCGCGACCGCCGCCGCACTGACGGTTGGCGGAGCGATGGCGGGCGGCGCCAGTATCGGCTATTACGTTGCCATGAGCCTCACCAAACCTCAGCGCGCGCGTATCACCGACGAATATACCATGAGTCCGTTTGAGACTGGAGCGGATTTCGCGGAGGTGACGTTTGCCTCCAGAGCAGACCACAAGCTCCGTGGCTGGTGGCTGAACCGGCCGGAGACCAATCGCGTCATTGTCGGCTGCGCGGGCTATCGCGGCAGTAAAGCCCAATTAGTTGGCATCGGGACCATGCTCTGGCGTGCGGGCTTCAATGTGCTGCTCTTCGACTATCGCGGCCACGGCAGCGACCTCGGCGTTCCGGTAACGCTCGGCTTCCGCGAGATGGACGACTTCTTCGCCGCGCTCGACTACACCAACAGTCGGCTGCCCAATGCTCGCATCGGCGTGCTTGGTGGCTCCATGGGCGCCGCGATAGCCATCATGGGGTCGTCACGTCGCGACGATGTGCTGGCGGTTGTCGCCGATAGTCCATTCGCGCGTCATTCAGATGTCATCACCTACCGTGTTCATCAACGTGTGCATCTGCCCGGCCAGCCGTTCACTCGAATTTCCGATTACTTTCTCTACCGCATGGCTGGATATCATGGCAGCGATATGGAGCCGGTGCGCTGGGTCTCGCAGCTTGCCCCACGCCCATTGCTCGTGATTCACGGCTCAGATGACACCTCGATTCCAGTCGAGCAGGGTATCAAGGTCTACGACGCGGCGTGCAAACCCAAGGAACTTTGGATTGGCCAGGGCGCAGAGCACTGTGGCACCTATTTTCTGGATCGTGCGGCGTATTGTGAGCGTGTTTCAGCCTTCTTCGACCGAGCGCTCGGTGCTGCGCATGACTATTCGAGTACACTCACCGCGTAGGCCGATTGATCGACTGTGACTCAGCAGCATGTCCGTTCGCCCCTACTGTATGAATAGAGGTGATGCCGGTACCAGTCATGCGGTTGCTTTGCGGGAAAGCGTCGGTTTCTTCCTGTGTGGATGGTCGGGTGGGGAGAAAGCATGGAGCGACAGGACTTGTCGGGCGGATCGCTAATTCAGAGATTCCTTCAGCGCATTCCACTGATTCGGGTCGTGGTAACGCTGATTGTGGGACTGATCGCGTTACAAGCGGCGCTTATTACCCTGCTTACCCTCATTTCGAGACGGCGCCTGCAGCAACTGCCGCCCGGTGGCTTCCCTCACCTACGCCTGCCTGAGATGACCGCGGGCGACAATCGCCTACAAATATTCAGTTATGGCGAGTATCTCTACGATGCCATGCTCGATACGATTGAAAACGCCCGCGAGAGCATCTACTTCGAGACATATCTCTGGAAGGATGATGCGATTGGACGAGCCTTCAAAGATCTCCTCACCGCGAAGGCGGAAGAAGGAGTCGCCGTCTACGTCATCTACGACACGTTCGGCAACCTGGTCGTACCTCGCGCCTTCAAGCGATTCTCGCCAGCCATGAACGTGCTCTCGTTCTGGGCGATTCGCCGTCCCTGGCATCTGCTCGATCCCCGGCGCTACGGCCTGGATCACCGCAAGCTACTGATCGTCGATGGCACTACTGCGTTTATTGGCGGCTACAACGTGGGCACCCTCTATGCCACGCAATGGCGCGACACCCATCTGCGCATCGTTGGGCCAGAGGCGCGAGACCTGGCCCAGGCGTTTGTAGACTTCTGGAACCGCTTTTGCCGCAAACGGGAACGCATTGCCCATGACTATCCCCTCCGCTTCAACCCCACGGTGAATGTCTATGGCAACGATATCGCGCGCATGATATTCCCCATTCGTGACACCTATATCAGCGCGATTGATCGTGCCCAGCATCATATCAGATTGACCAACGCCTATTTCATTCCTGACCACATCTTGCTCGAATCCCTTGAAGTCGCGTCGCGGCGAGGGGTCACAGTTGAGATTCTGTTACCTTGGCGCTCGAATCACCTCCTTGCCGACTGGGCGGCGCGCTCGTACTTCACGCGCTGCCTTGATGCAGGTATACATCTGCTTGGCTACCAGAAGGCGATGGTGCACGCCAAGACATGCACCATCGACGGGCAGTGGTCTACCATCGGCACGGCGAACCTGGACCGGCTCAGTTCAATTGGCAACTACGAGATCAACGTCGAAATTTACAACAGCCGCTTTGCCTGCCAGATGGAGGAACTCTTCGACAGCGACAAGACGAACGCGCTTGAGATTACCAGAGAACGCTGGCAGCGTCGCACACCATTCATGCGGCTGACCGAGCGCGTGCTTGGGCCACTCCGTCTCTTGCTGTAGCCCGATGGGGTAAGATGCAGACACCAGCGCAAGGGAGCGCACTCGTCTATAGCCGGGAAGCTGACATGATGAGCGGAAGTGGGGCAGTTACACGTATGAAAGTGTTCATCTCAACTGATTTCGAGGGCGTCGCGGGGATCGTGGACTGGGACCAGATCATGGTGGGCAGTTCAGACTATGAGATGGGACGTCGTCTGCTACTCGGTGAGCTTAATGCCGCGATTGATGGCGCGATTGCGGCGGGCGCGACCGAGTTCGTCGTCAACGATTCCCATAGCAGCATGCGCAATTTGCCGCCAGATTTGTTGCATGGGGAGGCGCGTCTGATTACCGGCAAGCATAAGCCGATGTATATGATGGAGGGACTGAACGCCAGTTTTGACGCGATTCTTTGTCTTGGCTACCACGGCTCTATCGGCGCAAGCCACTCCGTGCTGAGTCACACCTACAATCCGCGCGCCATATGGGAGGTCCGCATCAATGGCGAAATCGTCGGCGAGACAGCGCTCAACGCGCTGGTAGCCGCGCACTACGGCGTACCCATCGCGATGGTAACGGGCGACCAGGTGACAGTTGAAGAGGCGCGGCGGCTGAATCCTGAGCCGGTCTGCGTTGAGGTGAAACGTTCGATCTCGCGCTATGCCAGCGAAAGTCTGCATCCAGAGGTGGCGCGTGAGCTGATCCACACGGGCGCGCGCCATGCGCTATCTAGCAAGAAGCCAGCTTCTGCTCCAGCGTTCACGACGCCAATACACATCGAGGTCACATTCCTGACCGCGGATATGGCGGAGATGAGTGCGTGGCTGCATGGGGTGGAACTTGCGGAGGACCGGTCGCGCACGGTATCGCTGACGGGAGACGATCCGCTGTTGTTGTTCCGCACGTTCGTCACGATGGTCATCCTCACGCGCTCGCTGGTAGAATGAGACCGCTCGCTAATGCGGGAAATACCATCACGAACGCTACACCAGAGAGGATAATGACCGGAGATGCAGGAAGTGACTTCAGCAGGAGAATCATCGCATGCGCCGATAGCGCTGGTGACGGGCGGGTCACGTGGTATCGGCGCGGCAACTGCGCTTGCGCTGGCTGAGCGTGGTTGTGACGTTCTCATCAGCTATCGCAATAAGGCTGCCCGCGCCGAGGATGTCGTGGCGCGCGTCGGCGCTCTGGGGCGGCAGGCGAAAGCCATCTCCTCGGACATTACGGAGCCGGGAGAGCCAGAACGCCTGATCCGTGAAGTGGCTGAATGGGGCCATGGCCGCCTCGATCTGCTGGTCTTGAATGCATCTGGTGGCCTCGAACGCGAGCTCGTCGCCGCCGATCCGCTCTATCCTCAGCGTATCAATCGCGACGCGCAGGTGGCGCTGGTTGAGGCCGCTGTGCCGATCATGCCCTCAGGCAGCACGGTTGTCTTTGTCACCAGCCACTGGGCGCACCTCTATGGTCGCGTCGAACAGCTTCCGGCGTATGAACAGGTAGCCTCCTCAAAGCATGCCGGAGAACAGGCGCTACGTGCCCGGCAGGACATCCTTGCTGTGTCAGACATCCGGTTGCTTGTCGTGACCGGGGATCTGATCGAGGGCACGATTACGCCAAAGCTCCTCGAACGTGTGACGCCGGGCCTAGCGCGCGCGCGCCGCAGTGCCAATGGATCGTTGCCCACTGCTGACGACATGGGCAGGGCGATTGCCGAGGCCGCTATGGATCTCTCGCTCACAAGCGGCGAGACGGTGGTCATCGGTGGAACGCTAGAATCGATCCCAAGACGCTCATAAGCTGCCGAAGCAATGACTCCTCCGACGATGCTCCCCCAAGATATCTTCATCGAGATTTGGAGCCGCCTGCTTGTAACGAAATGGTGGTAAAATAATCGCACACTGCTCGCACCACTGTTCGCGTATGGCTGACGGCCAGATTCTTGCGACTGCATAGAGTGCGAGCGGGAGAAGCGACCACGAGGCGCGAGCATGCAGCGCCAGGGAGGTTATCCACGTGACTAAGGCATTGCAGGCGCCACCACCACAGACGAATGAGAAGGATCGTACAGCAAATGCGACGCTCAAGGCGTTTATTACGATGGTGATCGAAATGATCCCTGGTGGTTTAGGCCCATGGGGCATAGGCGATGTCGTCACCGCGATAGAGGCTCTCGCTGGTAGAACAGTGGATGGCCTGCGGCTCACGTTGAATGAGCGGATGATCTACCTTGGCGCGTCGGCGATTCCACTCGTGCCAGCGCGCCCTATTCTCGCGCTCTACCGGTGGATGACAAGCTCGCAGCGCTAGACCTGATCGAGCAGATGAAAATAGCTCAGCGAGACTTCGCATTATCCCGAGTGATGTGAAGTGGCGCAAGGAAGGAGCGGGAAGCGGGGATGCAAATGCGCACGTCCCACCTTGCGCTGCAACTGTGCCTACGCCTGCGCCTGAACACTGACCTCATACGTCTCGCGCGTTGGAGGCGCGGTAAACAATGGAGCAAACTTCGCCAGTTGCTCTTGATAGAAGCCAGATGATTCGTTTGCCTGGAGGTCTTCGAGCGAATCCCACGCTGTGATCGACATGCCTTTGCCGGTGGCGCTATCAACCAACAGGTAGGCGGCGCGAAAACCCTTTTGCGCCTGTGCGGCGGGAATCACTGAGTCGCGAAAGATGCTGTTGGCTTCATCGATCTTCTCGGGCCGTATCTGGACATTGGTGACACGAGCATGCATGGCGCTTCCCTCCTGAGAGTGACGTTCTCAGTTTTCATGGTCCTCTTTGTTGCGTTGAGCCGTACCGAACATATTCCCCAGCTTCCCGGCGCATTGTAGCACGCCCGCTATGCGCTCGCCTGTGAGAAAGCCTGGCTGGCGAAATTCAAGCATCATTATCACTGCTCATAAGCTTTTTTTACGGTAGACCCCAGGTAGGGATTCATATACGCTGCGCCACACAGCGCTTGTTTTGTATTCGATCCGGGTTCTGAAAGGCGTATCATGAGCGGGACGTCACCGACAGCCTCGAAATCCCTTTTTGGCGGCGCCAAGGGCATTGTCATCACCGTCTCCGCCGTTGTCGTTGTTGTCGCTGGAGTTGGCGTTGGGATCTGGAAGTTCGCGTTTCCTGACCCTACGCTTCAGGTGGTCGAGCGCAACGTTTCTTATGTCTTCCCCGCAGGAGCAGGCACAAAAACATTGATCGCAAGCTGCCTCTCGAATGAGACGCTGGTGAACGGTGGCTTCTCGTTGCCCGGCGGCCTTGTAACGTTGAGCGACAAATCACCGACTGCCGAGGCGTGGCAGGTGGATGAAGCAACGACCGATGGCGCTACCACCATGACCGCGTACGCGCTGTGTATCAACGCGAAATTGCACACCTATTTTGTCAGCTACCAGCCGACGCAGTATAGATCGTACAAGATCGTCTATAACCCCGGTGTAGGTGGGGTTCAAAGCCCCGATACATCAGAAACCTTTCCAGGTTGTCCTGGCGGCGATCTCAGCACGGGTGTCGGCTTCTTTTTGAGTTCGCATGTCGAAGGTGGGACGCCTCCAGTACCATTCCGCAGTTCTTTCCCCAAGAATGGGGCGAACCTGTGGTTCTGGGAGATGAATCCCGCGACAAGCCTGAGTGCGACCTGGCCTCGGGAGGCTGGTACCTACTCATACATCCATACGATGTGCGTCAAGGAGCTGTATAACACCGTCTGGGTCGAAAAGTCTTTTGCCGCGCCCGCGAAGACTACCACGAGCTTTTCGATGAGCTGCCCGAAGGACAAGCTGCTCGTCGGTGGCGGGTATTTGTTTCCAGATTCCCACGATGTGAACAGGAACAACAACGACTTTTCGATGGCTGGCTCTATGCCTCGCACAGCGCGCCTGCCGCCGTTGGGACGCCGTCAGGCAAATTGGCGAAGGCGTGGTATGTGACGGCTGTCAACAATGAGGTGGGCGGAAATGCCTATCTCCATGACACCGTCTGGTGGCACTACCAGAAGAATCCCGACGGCGATACCATCGGAGGATCGCAGTACTATAGCAGTGCGGGAATCGACGACGATTCACCAATGTACCCTCAATCGTCGCCGGAAACGAGGGCGCTGAAGATGGGTATCATCTGCTCTACCAGCAACCTTACTCCCACGAGCCCGGCTAAGCCTATCGGCATAGTTCCGCCAATGCGGCCACCGATCATTACTCCGCTGGCAACTCCGATTCCAACGGCGACGCCTTCGCCTGTGCTGACAGCTACAGCCGCCGCTGGTCCATCCGCCACCGCGACACCTGACGCCGCCCCCAAGCTGAGTGTCTCGCCATCGCAGACGACAGGATTTTGCGCCAACGGCCAGTGGGATAACAAACTGACGGTGAAAAATATGGGCGGCGCGACGCTGTCGTGGCACATCAGCTCGACACTGCCAACGGGCGTTACCGCCTCCCCGATCAGTGGCAGTCTGGGACATAGTGCGACGCAGACGGTGATGCTGAGCGGCAATGCCAGTCCACCCGTTCAGCAGTTCCAGGTCAAATTTTCCAGTAACGGCGGGACGCAGACGGTGACGATCATCTGCCAGTGAGCAACGTCACGACGGGTTGGCTCCCTCGTCGTCACTCGTGGAAATAGCTGGAGGCGCGTATTTTTTCGCATACCATGCGCGCCTCAGACTGCTAACGTGGCATTGGCCTACTGGCCCAGAGTTGACCTGTTCTTGCTGAGGAACGCATAGTGCACTCGTGGCAGATGTCTGTGTGTTGCCCGCACAAAAAAGGGCAGTTCGGAGGGAGGAATCCTGATGCCACGTCAGCAAAACGTGATACCTCGGCTGGGAACGCTTGCCATCTGTATTGTCGCTGGAGCGTGGACACTCTCCCACCTTATCTGGAGTCTGGGCAAGAACACAGCGGATGACTACTGAGGCCAGGCGCTGCTCGTGCTCTTCATCCTCGCGCTCATCCTGGCGTTCTTCACCTTCTTTCAGGAGCGTCCCGCGCTCCTTGCCTCAACACCGCACGAGCAATTCCCTGAGCCAGCTATCGCTCGGTTCTTCTTTGGTTCGGCAGGACCAGCGGCAATGTGGTTCGTCGTTCGGATGAATGTCGGCGCGGAATGGTTCGTTTCAGGATGGGAGAAAGTGACAGACCCCACGTGGGGCACGAATGGCGCCGCGCTGGCGGGGTTCGTCAAAGGCGCTATTTCTAAGACTGGTGGCGACCATCCTTCAGTGCAGGGCTGGTATGGGAACTTCTTGCAGCAGTTTGTTCTTCCAAACTCGGGCCTGTTCTCGTTTCTGGTGACCTGGGGAGAGCTTGCCGTTGGCCCGGGGATTCTCCTGGGCGCGCTCACCGGTATCGCCGCCGGGTTTGGCGTGTTGATGAACCTGAACTATCTGCTTGCCAGTACGGTCAGCATCAATCCGGTCCTGGGAACGTTTGGGCTGTTCCTGTGCTTCTCCTGGCGGGTTTGTGGCCCCATAGGCCTGGACCGCTGGCTTCTGCCGCTGTTGGGGTTACCGTGGAAGCCGGGGTCGCTCTTCCGAGAGCCGGAGGCAGGCGCTACGTCACCCACCGCGACATAAATGGCCGCAATCAGGTAGTTCTTATACGTATCGCAACGGGTCGCTGGCTCATGGGGTATGACAAGGCAACACGGGGGACGACTGCTTGGTGCGAGGCGATAGACTGACTGAGGAATCTGGGAAAATGGCGCGCCCGAAGGGAATCGAACCCCCAACCGCCGCATCCGAAGTGCGGTGCTCTATCCGTTGAGCTACGAGCGCGTGTACGAAACTGTCTTCATGCTACCATGCAGGCCGGTGAACGTCAAACGCGCTGCTCTGTCTCAGTTGGCTGCGCGGGGATATCGCTCGTCTCCCGGTCGAGGCCGGTGTCCTGCCAGGCGGAGGGATCTTCGCGTGGCTCCAGGTGGGTGAAGACCGTCGTCTCTGGCATCGTAGCGTGAATCGCCATCTCGATCTCCTCGCAGAGATCGTGGCCCTGCTTCACCGTCCAGTCGCCAGGAACGAGCACGTGCATCGAGACGAAGCGACGCGAGCCAGAGCGGCGGGTGCGCAGCGCGTGAAACTCAATGCCTCTCGCGCGGTAAGGCGCCTGCGCCTCGGCGATGATCCGCTGGTCCGTAGCCGGAAGAGACGTATCCATCAGTCCGAGGCCGCTCTCACGCACCAGTTTCACACCGGTCCAGACGATGTTCGCCGCGACGAGAAGCGCGATTATCGGATCGAGAATCAGCCAGCCCGTGATACCCACCAGGGCGACCCCTACCAGGACGCCCGCCGTTGTCCAGACGTCAGTCAGCAGGTGGCGTGAATCGGCTTGCAATGCCACCGACCGCAAACGCTTCCCCGCCTGCCCCAACACCAGCGCTACGCCGCCATTGATAGCCGCAGCGATGACCGCGACCAGAAGGCCCAGGCCCACCTGTTCCAGTGGCTGGGGATGGATAATGCGCGGCACGGCGGCGATAGCGATGCTAAAGGCAGCCAGGACAATCAGCCCACCCTCGATGCCGCTGGCGAAGTATTCCACCTTCGAGTGGCCATAGGTGTGCTCTTCGTCGGCAGGCCGGGCCGCGAGTGTCAGCGCCCAGAACGCAATCAGCGCCGCCACCAGATTCACGACCGACTCAAGTGCGTCGGAAAGCAGGCCAACCGACCCTGTCAGGGCGAAGGCGACAAACTTGAGCGCCATCGTCAGCACCGCCGCGCCGATGGACAGTGTGATATATGAACGGGCCGAGCTAAATCGCATGCAATCCTCCAGCCTCGGCAGGAATACGCCAGAGCGAGCATCGTAAGGTGCGCCGACTTCCCGATACCATACGGTACCACGTCGGCATGGTTGCAGGCATCTCGTGAACGGGCACGGCCCACCTCATACGCTTCCCGACAGATATCTCGATATAAATATGAGGAAGCCTGGCAGTGCGTTGACATTGGCCTGTGCAAACTCATACAGTCACATAGTGCATGCGCCAGAGGCATGCCATAGTGTAGGGAAGGGATGAAAGCATGGCTGTGCGCGGATATCTACGTTTCCCCACCATCGCAGGCGAGACGATTGTCTTCACGGCTGAAGACGATCTCTGGCGAGTCAGCGCGACCGGCGGACGAGCCGAACGACTGACCGCCGACGTGGCCGAGGCGCGCAACGCCCGCCTGTCGCCAGATGGTCGCCTGGTAGCGTTCACCGGATTCTCGGAGGGGCCAAGCGAGGTCTATGTCATGCCCGCTGATGGAGGCGATACGCAGCGGCTGACCTATCACGGCAGCGCCACGGCGGTTGTGGGTTGGCGCCCAGATGGCTCGGCGATCATTTACGCCAGCCCGGCTGGTGAGCCATCGCGACGGATGGTCACCCTCCACGAGGTCGCGCCGACCGGCGGACCAACGACCACACTGCCATACGGGCCAGCCCGATCGATCGCCTTTGGGCCACATGGCGCGGTTGTGCTGGGCCGTAACACGGGCGAGCCAGCGTTCTGGAAGCGCTATCGCGGTGGGACGGCTGGCTACCTCTATATTGACCCGACCGGCGAAGGCACGTTTCGCCGGTTGCTCGACCTCAACAGCAATATCGCCGCGCCCTGCTGGGTCGGCGACCGCGTCTATTTCATCTCCGACCATGAAGGCATCGGCAACGTCTACTCGTGCCTGGCCTCTGGCGAAGATCTGCGACGCCATAGCAATCAGACCGACTCGTACGCGCGCGGCCTCACCAGCGACAGTTCTCGGCTGGTCTATTTTGCGGGTGGCGACCTGTATGTTATTGACCCAGCCCAGAACAGTACAACCCGCCTGGATATCGCACTCGGCAGCGCCAGCGCCCAGCGCACGCGCAAATTCGTCTCCGCCGGACGCTACCTCGACTCATGGGCGATACATCCCAAAGGGCATGCGGTCGCCGTTACGTCGCGAGGCAAGGCGTTTAGTATGGGCAACTGGGACGGGCCGGTACTGCAACATGGCTCCCCGAATGGCGTGCGTTACCGTCATATGCAGTGGCTGGCCGATGGCGCGCACTTGATCGCGGTCGGCGATGATGGCAGCGAGCCACGGCTGAGGGTCATTACCGCCGATGGTTCCGCGCCAGAAAAGGCGCTCGATGGGCTGGATATCGGCCACGTGACTGAGCTACGCGCGTCGCCTACCGCACAACAGGCCGCGATGTTGAATCACCGCAACGAATTGCTGCTGGCCGACCTGGAACAGGGTACGCTCCGCCAACTCGACCGTACCGAGTATGGACGTAGCGGGTTGGGGACCATCAGTAATGGCATTGCCTGGTCGCCAGATGGCCGGTGGCTCGCCTATGCGTTCAGCATCAATGGGCAGCAGTCGGCCATCAAGTTGTGCCGGGTGGAGACGGGCGAGGTCTGGCAGGTGACGAATCCGGTGCTGCGCGATATGCGGCCCGCGTTTGATCCCGCCGGGCGGTACCTCTACTTCCTGAGCGCCCGCACGTTTGATCCCGTCTTCGACAACCTGCACTTCGACGCTGGCTTCCCAAGGGGCGTGCGTCCATATCTACTGACGTTGCGGCGTGATCTTCCCTCGCCGTTCATTCCCAAGGCCGAGGCTCCAAAGAGTGAGGCTGAGCAGCAACTGGAGCAGGGCAAGAAGGACGAGCAGCCGCTTACTCCGAAGCCGGTCGAGATCGATCTGGATGGAATTGCCGGGCGCATCGTCGCCTTCCCCGTGCCTGAGGGCCGCTACGACCGCGTGATGGGCACACATGAGGGCGCCGTCTTCCTCACCATGCCGGTTGAGGGGACACTGAATGAGAACTGGGTGCCTGGTCCGCCCGAAGCCAAGGGAACCATCGAGGGCTATCACTTCGACTCGTACAAACATGAGCCGCTGATCGAAGGCGTCTCCGATTTCATCGTCACGCCCGATGGCAAGACGCTGCTCTACCGTGCGAGCGAGCGCTTGCGGGTTTTGAAGGCTGGGGAGAAGCCGTCGAGCGAGGGCGGCAGCGAGCCAGGCCGGGTCTCCGGGTGGCTTGATCTCGAGCGGGTGAAGGTCTCGGTCCAGCCGGAACTCGAATGGCGCCAGATGTTCGCCGAGGCGTGGCGACTCCAGCGCGAGCAGTTCTGGGTTCCCGATATGGGTGGCGTGGACTGGAAAGCGGTCTACCAGCGCTATTCCCCGCTGGTAGTGCGTCTCGGGTCGCGCGGTGAGCTTTCCGACCTGATGTGGGAGATGCAGGGTGAGCTTGGCTCGTCCCACGCATACGAAATCGGCGGGGAATATCGCCGCCATCCTGAATATACCCAGGGGCATCTGGGCGTTGACTGGCGACTCGATGCGCAGAACGGACGGGTTGTCATCACTCGTATCGTCGAGGGCGACCCCTGGGATGCTGAAGCTACCTCGCCGCTACGAACGCCTGGCGTCAACGCGAAGGCGGGCGACGCGATTTTGGCGATTAACGGGCGGGCGATCTCTGCGGATGTCTTGCCTGATCAGTTGCTCGTTAACCAGGCCGGTCGTGAGGTGCAGGTGCTACTCCAGTCGGCCGATGGCCGCGAGCCGCGCAGTGTCACTGTCCGCGCGACGGCGGATAGCCACGCTGGGCGCTATCGGGACTGGGTGGAGAGCAACCGGCGCGCGGTCCACGAGGCCACGAGCGGTCGCGTTGGCTACCTCCACATACCCGACATGGCCTACACAGGGTTCTCGGAGTTCCATCGCTACTTCCTGATGGAGTACGACCGCGACGCGCTGATCGTTGACGTGCGCTTCAATGGTGGTGGCATGGTCTCCGGCCTCCTGCTGGAGAAGCTCTCGCGACGTCGGCTCGGGTATGATTTCCAGCGTTGGGGGCCACCGGAACCCTATATGCTGCAATCACCGCGCGGGCCACTCGTGGCGCTGACCGACGAGAATGCTGGCTCAGACGGCGATATTTTTAGTCACGCCTTCAAGCTGCTTGGCCTTGGGCCGCTCGTAGGCATGCGTACATGGGGTGGCGTGATCGGCATCGAGCCGTATATCACGCTGGCAGATGGGTCAGTCACCACGCAGCCGGAGTTCAGTTTCTGGTTCAACGACGTTGGATGGGGCGTTGAGAACTACGGGACCGATCCGACGATTGAGGTTGAGTACCTGCCGCAAGCCTACGTAGCTGGGAAAGACCCGCAACTGGAGCGGGCAATCGCCGAGGCCGTCAAACTGGTTGAAGAGCGGCCAGTGTCTACTCCCACCCCTGGGCCGCGCCCGGAGCGTGGGTTCTCGCCGAACGGCCATATCCCGCAAGGAGATAAGTTCGAAGCCCCCATCCAGGCATATACGACGGGGACTGCGACCTCCGAAAACGCATGAGCACGGTGAGCATGCGTTGATGCATTGTCCCGGCGGCGGATGGAGTTACCAGTCGTCGTCGGGCGGTTCTTCTGGATAGCGACCGCGGGGCGCGTCATGTGTCCCGCCGGGGCCGCGCCTAGGGTCACCACCGGACTCACGGCCCCACGGATCGCGTGGCGGATATCCTCCGCCGCCAGACGCGCCACCGTAGCTTTGATCCGTGCCGCGTGGTTGCCCTGGCTGATGGTAGGAATTCTCTGGCGACGCCCATGGATCCTGCGGAGGGTAATTGCCGCTGGCGCGTGTGCCGTAGCCGCCTTGCGGCGTGTCAGCGTATCCCTCTGGCGCGTGCCACTGGCCCGTCATAGGTCTTGGGCGCCATTCAGGATCAGGCTCATCGGACTGGGGCCAGCCACCGGAGTCATTTCCATAGCCAGGCTGCGGCGGATAGCCACCCTCCTGATAGGTAGAGAGACCTTGTGTCGGCGCATCCCAGCCTGGGTTTCCGACGTTGCCCGCGCCGCCATAGCCATTGTCCTGGTACATGTCAGCATACATATTGCCCGGCGGGCCATAGCCAGGGCCGCTGCCTCCATAATAGCCTGTACCCGCCTCAGGATTTCTTCGATTGCGCACCGTAAAGAAAAGCACGCTTCCTGTCACGAGCAATCCCAGCAAAATGGCCGCGACTATCACCACGATGACGATTGCGGTCGAATCGCCCTTCTGCTGTGACGGAGGCGTTATGGCTGAGACGGTAGGAGTTTCGCCAGGTGTAGGAGTCAGAGCGGCATCCACGTGCAGATTGGCAGTTACATCCAGTGCTGGCCGCATGCCCTGCGGCGCGCTCGTAAAGGCCCGCAAGGTCACATCACCCAGGTCCGTCGGGCGCGGCTGATACGACAGCTCGAATGCGCCATTTGCATCGGGTGAGAGAGTCGTCAGCACGTGAGTATCGGTCGTGGTAGTCACGCTCAGGGTCACACTGCCAGAGCCTAAGAAGTTCGTGCCGGTGACGGCGACTATCGAACCAGCGTTGGTTGTCGTGGGGTTGAGCGTGAGCGTAGGTGGCGATGCGGTGAGCAACTGATACCCCACACTCGCGACTCCGGCGGGGTTGGATGCGCAGATGGAATATGAACCGCCAGTGGCGGTCAGTGCGGTGGGCCAGGTGAAAGAAAAGATAATACTGCCATCGGATTGGGGGCGTACGTGATTCAATGTCTGCGCCCAGGAATTGGGGTCGCCGCAAGTTGCCCCTGGCGCCGCTACCCCTACCAGCACGTCTGATGTCGCCCAGTTGGATCCAATGACGGTAATATGCGCGCCCATTGGACCCTGTCCAAATGATGGCACCGACAGCGTCAGCGTTGGAGGGCCGACGGATGGTGTTGGACTTGGAGTTACATCGAGGTGAGTGATTGGAGCGCTATACGCAGTGAACGAATCATCCTGCCGTGAAAGCCCTACCAATTGGACGGCCACTGCAAGTAGCAACGCTAGCAATCCGGCGAGCAGTACCAGCCGCCATCGCTTGCGTGAGTGAGTGCCAGATCCCTTCCGCCTACTATCCAGGCGTCGACTTGAGACATCCATCTACTACTACCCTCACACAAGACGCTCTCCACCAATATTCCAATATGATGGTACTTATCCCAGACGCCCTTCAAATGTCAAGATTCGCCGAACTCTTACATTCGCTACATCGAGAAGAGCGTGCCTGATTGCGCCATGCGCAACAGCAGTATCGCCGCACCTAATAGGAGCGTCAAAATAATGGCTGCCACAATCCAGAGGCGCGCATTCGACTGACGCGGCAACTCCTGCGCAATCGGCGAAGCGCCTGCCCGCCGTGCTTGCTTGATTACGGGATTGGAGATGCCGAATGCGGCAGGTTGCGGCGTCGACAGTTGCAAGGTTGGATCCATACTCTGATCCGCTCGAATGTTCGAGACTTCACCAGCGCGATACGTCAGCGGTGTGCCTGGCTCTTGCGAGGCAGGAAATGAGAGTGGCTGTGGACCAGACGTGCCGCGCGTCGACCCGCTGATGTGGCTCGGAAACCCCTGACGCCCGGAATGGTGTGAGTCGCCCTGCGATTCAGACAAACTAATGTATGGAGCGGGAATCGTTGCGCTCAAGCTTGTCAGCAAAGGATCGAGCTGTGGCGTGGGACCTGCCGTGACATCTGAAGGCCTGCGCCCCAATGCGCCCGTTTGCGATTCGACGATGTACCCAGAGCCTCCCGAGCGTGGCGGTGTCATCGGCGATTGCGAAGGCAGTGGCGCTATGGGAGGCAGGCTGACGTATGGTAACGGCGAAATAGGGTTCGCAAATGGCAGCGGTGACGAGTCGCCTGCGACGAGCGCCGCCATCAGTGCCGCGCCCATCTCACTCGCGGTCGTGAAGCGATCTTCTGGCCGCTTTGCCAGCGCCTGCATGATAACCATCTCAAGCGCTGGGGTCACTTCTGGATTCAGTCGTCGTGGCGATTCAGGCAGGCGATAGAGATGCGCCTCCATCACGGCGTTCGACGATGAGCCAGTAAACGGCAGCCGCCCGGTCATGAACAGGTAGAGCACAACGCCCAGGCCATAGAGGTCGGATCGCGCCTCGGTGCGGCCCTCGATTTGTTCCGGCGCCATATATTCAGGCGTACCGGCATCTGGGTGATTGCGCGCCGCGGCTGGCTGTCCGCCGCTATCGAGAATCTTGGCCAAGCCAAAATCCGAAAGCATGAGCCGCCCATCAGAATGAATCAGAATGTTCGCGGGCTTGACATCACGATGAACGAGGTGACGTTTGTGGGCATAGGCGAGCGCATCGGTCAATTGTGACCCATAGGTGACTACCTCGCTCATGGACAACGGCGTGCGCGATAGTTGATCTTGCAGACTGCCACCACTGACGTAGGGCATCACCAGGAAGAGCACGCCGTTTTCTTCGCCAAAGTCGAAGAGTTGCACGATATTCGGGTGATCGAGCACGGCGGCGACACGAGCTTCGCGCAGGAAACGTTCCCGAAAGCCAGACCTGTCGGCCAGGCGGCGATCCAGCACCTTGACCGCGACATCGCGGCCGAGGCGAACATCGCGCGCCAGGTAGACCTGTGCCATTCCCCCTTCGCCGAGACGCCGTACAAGCTGGTATGCGCCCAGCTTCCACTCTCGCATGCTCCTGGTCCCTTCCTGGCTCACGTTTCCTTCGGTTCTCCGTCATCATCGCCCCGAGACCCACCGTTGCCGCCCAACCCGGCAGCTTGCCTCCAGCGGGTCTCTCGCATTATACAGCCTTGTGATACTGCGGCTCATAGTTATGACGCTACAGTACCACTACCCTTACGACAGGGTGCTGACGAAGTGGGAGCATTGTCATGTCTGCGACGTGGTCTTGTCGGCTTCCGGTTCGCCTGTAGATTCAGTTGTGGTTTCGTCGGTGGGTTCGACTTCCACTTCTGATTTGTCCTTATCCGACTCACTCTCAATTTGCTGCGGGTGAGGGCGCGAGCGGGGGAATGCGAAGCGTAATGGCAAAATGCGCTCGCGACGCTGCTCTGCCTGGAGGTTATGCGCCCGTGCTTTGAGCAGATCGTTGAGCGATACCATACCGATGACCTTGCGGGCATTGTCCGGCTCGACGACGGGGAATTGTGTTAAGCCGGTGGACGCCATTCGATAGACCGCGACACGCAGCGGCTCATCTGGGTAGGCCACGACAGGGTCGGTATTCATAATGTCGGCAAGACTTAAATTATCCAGGTCGGCGGCCTTGTCCTCGGCTGGCCGTTGCACATCGCTCCGCGCGACGACGCCCACCAGTTGCCCGTCCTCATCCGTGATCGGGAAGAGGTATTGGCCGCGAGGGCGATCCCCATCCTGGAGCCGTTTCTCCAGGTCGCGCACCAATGTATCTGGTGAGAGTGCGATGAAGTCGGTCTGTGCTACCTCGCGCACGAACAGAATCTCCAGAGGATCGACCGCATATTCGCGGCTGAGATGATAACCACGGCGCGCGACTTTCTCGGTCAAGATTGAGCGCTTCAAGGTCAGCACGGTGAAGCCGTGGGCGATCACGCAGGCGACCAGCAACGGGAGAAGAGCGTTGACGTCGTGCGTCAGCTCCAGCGTAAAAATGACTCCGGTAAAAGGCGAGCGCATCGTACCGCCGAGAATCGCGGCCATTGCGATCATCTCCCAGAAGCCTGCGCCCTCGTATGGCAATATGAGCGCGAGCAGACCCCCAAGCGCGCCTCCCATCATCAGCAATGGCGCCAGGACGCCGCCAGAGGTGCCGGAACCAAGTGAGACCGACCAGATGATGGACTTCACGATCAACACGCCCAGAATAGTCCCTACAGCCACATTCCCCTGTAGCAACGCATTGATGGTCGAGTAGCCGACGCCGAGCGCCTGCGGGAAGATGAGTCCACCCAGGCCAATCACGACCCCACCAATCGCTGGCCACCACATCCAGTGGATTGGCAGCAGCCGGAAAGCATCCTCGGCGCCATAGACAGCCAGCGTCAGCAACGCGGACAGCGCCCCAGCCAGCACCCCGACGAGCACGCAGCCCAGCAGCCCGCCGACGCCGATGAACGCGACATGCGCGGGCGTTGGGAAAAGCGGTCCGGCGCCGATGAGATAGTAGCGGGCGGCGTCAGCTGTCACGGCAGCCAGCGCCACTGGAATGAGACTGCGCGGCTTCCATTCGAAGAGCAGCAATTCAACCGCGAGCAGTGTAGATGCAATTGGCGCGGAGAATGTCGCCGACATGCCCGCGGCGGCACCTGCCACGAGAAGAGTTTTGCGCTCGGCGCTGGTGAGCCGAAGAAACTGCGCGATCAGCGAACCAAACGCGCCCCCGGTCATAATGATTGGCCCCTCCGCGCCGAATGGACCACCTGAGCCAATGGAGATCGCTGACGAAAGCGGCTTGAGGATTGCGACGCGCGGCTGGATCTTACTGCCATTGATCAAAATAGCCTCAATCGCTTCGGGAATGCCGTGCCCCCGGATGCGCTCCGAGCCGTAGCGTGCCATAAAGCCGACGATGAGGCCACCAATGACTGGCACAATGATCACCAGGATGCCGAGAGTATTGCCAGCGGGAGAGACCAGCGTCGTATCCCAGCGCTGGTAGAAAAAGAGGTTGGTGAAGAGGCCGATGAGCCTGAGCAGCACCAGCGCCACAACCGCTCCCAGGAGGCCAATGACGATGGCCAGAGCGGACAAGATGATCACGCGCGGCGTTGTCGTAAAGTCGCCCAGCCGTGGTTCGTTCGTCGCGTTCGTCTCTGCCGTCGGGGTTCGCCCAGAGAGTCGTAGGAGCAAAGGATTCATTTCGCGCCTCCTGGCTGGCATATCGAATTACACGTCCCCAGGTTGCGCGGAGAGCGCAAAAGTGCGGATTGCAAGGTGTGGGTAGAAGCATTCTCATATCGTGCAGCAATTAGTATGAGGTGGCGGAAGGCCGAAGGAGTAGCGGACTCGGTGATAGCTCGGTGAGCGCCTTGGACCGAAAACATAGCAATCTGCCGAGGTTCCTCAATTTGCTTGCGCCAAAGGCTAGATATGGCATTGATTCCCCTCAGCGAACACACGCGCAGCATACAGCCTCCAGAAGTAATCCCCTTTTAGTAACAGTCGTCACGCTTTTTTGCGCATACGATTTCCCGCGCCATCTGCGCCGTACTACTTAGTATATCTCATTGCGATATTGTGTCACAATTGTGTCACACTCACCGCTCTACAACGGGAGCTGCGGACGACCATCTACAGGCTTACGTCGCATCATTCCCCGTGCCGTTGCCGCTGGAGGATTGGCATGCTAAAATGTGCCGAACGCTGCGTACATAACCCATGCCTGTGTAGCGGTACGTGGCGCAGCACAGGATGAGTCACGAAAATTCAGCCGTATCACGGCTGATCGTCGGTGTCGTGGTGGTACAGCGATCTCACTCCGAAGGGGCAGTATATGGCAGGATCGGTGACATACCAGCCAGAGCGTGTTGGTGATTGGGGAGTAGCTACTGCCCTCGAGGGCGGACGATACGAAACTGGCACGATGAAGATGACAGATGGCGTCTCAATCTTTTATCGTGCGTGGCTACACCCCGATTCGCAGCGTCCGGTGCTGTTGCTAATGCACGGTATCGGCGCCCATAGCGGCTGGTTCATTGATATGGGGAATAGCCTCAACGAGCAGGGGCCAAGTGTCTATATCATGGATCACCGCGGCTTCGGGCGCTCTGGCGGTATCCGAGGCCACGTCGCCCAGGCTCAGACACCGGTCCACGACGCCGAAGCTGTAGTAGCGGAGATTCATACCCGGCACCCAGAGGCTCAGGTGACTATCCTCGGCCATAGTCTTGGAGCGATATATGCGCTCCACATGGCTGCGGACGATTCGACTGTGGCGCGGCGCCAACTCGCTGGCATGATTCTGGTGAATCCAGGTATTGCCGCGACCTGGAAGGTCCCCGTGGGGCGTCAGGTGGCCATGGCTATAGCTGGGCTTAGCGGTTCGACACGGCAATGGAGTCTTGCGCCGGGACATGAGATTATGACGACCAACGCCGAGGCAAAACGCATGCTTGACGCGGATAGCTACTGGCAGCGTACGCAGAGCGCCGCATTTATCTATCAGGTCTTGTTACGGCTACGGAATTCGGCGATGAAACGTGCGCCGAGCATCCGCACGCCCGCGCTTGTCATTCAGTGCGAAGGTGACCTCTCAGTCGTGCCTGCCGCCTCGCGGCGCTGTTACGATATATTGGGCAGCCCGGACAAGACGTGGAAAACATATCCGAACTTTAGCCACGATTTCGAGTTCGAGCCGCATCGTGCGGCGCTGGATGCTGAAATCGCGGCATGGGTGATGGGCCATCGGTAGGCCGCCAACAGCCTGCTGATGGATTGCCCCGTCTACCCGCCAGAAGTATCTAGCTTCGATTGAGATGACTTAATCCAGAACGGTCGCATGCGTCAGGATGGCGTGCTGCGAGAGAGAAATAGCGAGTTCATGCTGGAACTGCTGATAACACTTGCGCGGCTTTTCCGCGACAACGATAAAGAGCTATACATGGTTGGCGGCACTGTACGCGATTTGCTGCTGCGCCGCCCCACGTCGCCAGATATTGATTTGACCACGAACGCTCGACCAGATGAGATCAAACGGCTCATCGCCCAGACGCACCCTGATGCGGTCGTGACGGTTGGCGAGCAGTTTGGCACGGTGCGTGTGCACTATCGCCGCGCCACTATGCCTGTGTCGGACGATACGTCAACTCGGCAGGAAATTAGCCCGGTGCCCGCCGCGTTAGTTGCGGAGGTGAGCGCCGACGTTGATGTGGTCGAGATCACCACTTATCGCAGCGACCAGTATACTGATGGATCGCGCAAGCCCGAAGTCACATTTGGCGATACGCTGGAAGGCGACCTGCTGCGGCGGGATTTCACCATCAACGCCATGGCGCGCGATCCCCTCTCAGGCGAGATCGTCGATCCCTTTGGTGGCAGGGAAGACCTCGAACACGGCCTCATTCGCGCCGTGGGTAATGACCCGGACAGCCGCTTCGAGGAAGATCCGTTGCGATTGCTCCGCGCGGCGCGTTTCGCTGCTCAACTTGGCTTCGAGATCGAGCCGCTCACCGCAAGTGCGATCAAGCTGCAGTCGCCGACTCTGGCGCGAATCAGTCGCGAGCGCATTCGTGATGAGTTTACCAAATTATTGCTGACACAGCATCCATCGCGCGGTTTGCGGCTGCTTGTTGATTTTGGTTTGATGCCGTGGATCGTGCCCGAAGTGCTGGAACTGTGTGGGGTCAGCCAGAAGCCAGCGCATTCGAAGGATGTCTACGATCACGTGTTGCGTGTGGTCGAGCGGACACCCGCGCGGCCAGCCACGCGCTGGGCAGGGTTGCTCCACGATATCGCGAAACCGCGGACGCGCACGGTGGAGGATGGGAAGGTCCATTTTTTCGGACATGAAGATCTGGGCGCGACGATGGCGCGTGATATTTTGCATCGGCTCAAGTTTGACCGTCCATTCATCGAACATGTCAGCCGATTGGTCAAGCTCCATATGCGCGCCAATGCCTATCTACCAGAGTGGACCGATGGCGCGGTGCGGCGATTGATGCTAGATGCAGGCGACGGGCTGCACGATTTGCTCGATCTTTCTCGCGCCGATATCACCAGCTACCGTCAGGAGAAAGTCTCACGGGCAGAGTCGCGTGTCAGCGAACTGGAGTTGCGATGCCAGCGGTTACGTGAGGAGGCCGAGCGCGTGCCGATCCGCAGCCCACTAGACGGAAACGACCTGATGAGAATTTCGCCCGTGAGCCCGGGCCGTGGCTACGGCCTCTCAAGGACTATCTCCTCGGATCTCGTAATTGATGGCCAGTTGGCTCCAGATGACCGTGACGAGGCGACAAGGCTCGCAGCCGCATTCCTGGAGGGACAGGAGTGACAGCCATCGGAGCATGAAACGGGCGAAGGCGCGCTCCGGTAATGCGCATGGTGGCCATACATCGCCAGACGTTGCAATCGGCTAGTAGCGGGCGAGGCAACCAGCGGGAAGGAGAGAGAATGAGCGAGATGAGAGCGCTTGGAGACACGAAGGAGATGGGCGATTCCTGTGAACAATCGCAATATGCCGGATATTATCGTCGTTCGCGGTCATAGCGCAGAGATTGCGCATGCGCTAAGCGCGTGCGCCAGGTCGTGCCGGGTATGGTATGCTACACCACGAATAACAATGCACACTTGAGAGGAACATCTCGGCGATGGGCGTAAATCGAGCCCTTCATCGCGCGTCGAAGCATCAGGGTCAGTTCGTCGGACCCCGATCACTTCAGACAAAGGCAGAGGTATGCTGGAACGGCTGCCCGTCGCGTGGCAGGGCACAACTCGAGGATCTCAATCCGCAGCTCAGCGCGGCGCTACTACGCCTGGTTGCACAACTGGTGGCGCCATCGGCTAGCGTCATCTCCAATTGGGAGAGTGACGACGTGATGAGCCAGAGCAAAGAGCAGTCAGCGGTCGTCCATGAGGATAAAGAGGCGTTGCTCACGGCGGCGTACCATGAGTATAGCGGGCAGATTCACAGCTATGCGTCACGTTTTCTTGGCAACGCGGAAGATGCCGACGACATCACTCAGGAAGTCTTCATTCGCGCACATGGGCACCTCGCCGAACTCCGTGATCCTGGCGCGCCTCAAGTCATGGCTCTATCGTATCGCGACGAACCTGTGTATGGATCAGCTGCGCCGACGCTCGCGCACGCGACGGATCTTTGGTATTGCTGTGCCGCTTGGGCCCGATTCAGATGATAACGACCATACGCCGATGCGCGAGGTAGCCAATCCAGGGAGTACTGCGCCGATTGATCAGGTAGCTGAACGTGATCACATCGCTGGCGCGTTGCGCGAGATGCCGCCAAAATATGCGGTGTGTCTCATGCTGCATAGCGCCCAGGGGCTGTCGTACCGCGAGATCGCCGACATTCTCGGAATTACCCCAGGAGCCGCGGCTGTGCGCCTGACGCGCGCGCGCGACCTGTTTGGCCGTCATTACAACGCATTACGAGGCGAGGGTTCGCTATGAGTGCAGAGACAACGATGCGTTGTGAAGATGTTGCGCCCTATCTGTCCGCATTCGCCGATGGCGAGCTGCCTGAGCCATTGCTCTCGGAGGTTGCTGAGCACGTCGCAGCCTGTGAGGCTTGTTCCGCTACCCTGGTTCGCTATAGCGAAATCGATGCATTGCTGGCCGACATGCCGCGCAGCGCGCCGCCCCCTGAAGCGCTCGACCAGATTCTGGCGGTGGTCGCTGCCGAAGGCGAGCAGTCAGAGCGTCGTCAAGCAGTGCGGTCTGCGTGGGGGCTGACCACGTTCAAGCGCAGGCTGGTCGAGCTCGAAATGCCCATGGGTGACAGGCCGCCCTTGCACATCAGGCCGACAACTCGTTCGCGTTGGGTCTCGATTGCGATTCCCGCGATCGCGGCGATGTTGCTGGTGAGTGTGGCGCTGGTGACTTTCCATTGGTTGCCGAATAAGAGATCAGAGTGTCCTGCCAGTCCAGCAGGCGTCAGCTACACCTGCGCCGGGTAATGAAAACTTGGCGCAAACGAGCGCGGCTGTTAAGGCGATACTGAAGCAACTGGCGTTCAAGCCCGTCTTGCCGACGTATTTGCCTGATGGCGCAACGATCCCTGATGTTGGGATAGGTCCACAGCGTGATTCCGAGATCAGCGAGCACTATCTTGATATCTCCTGGAACGTCAATGGTCCAGGCGGAGCTGTCATCACGATTCACCTGCACGAAGCGCCGAGTAAACTGGGTCTGGTGGGCTATTCCCTTCCATCAGTTACTCCACAGGTGGAGTGGCAGATTGGGAACGCGCCGTGGCAGCAGGTGCGCGTGGACGCTACCCCGAAAAATATGGCGGTAGCGCAGTTCCGCGCGGGGGTATCTATCGCGCTCGATGTCTCGACGCCATCCACCGGTGCGCAGGCCGCCGCCGGGCAGACTATATTGCGCCTGATGAGCCTCTCGATGGATTCACGCTATCTTGTCATGCCGCTCGCGCCCAATGAGACCAGCACGCGCATTGTGCCGTCCCCGTATAGAGACATGGTGGCGCACTATTGGGCTGTGGCGCTCAATGGCAATGGTGCGGTCGCGTGGCGCGAAGACGCCTACGTCGCTCCTTGCGCCTCGGCGGCGGATCCGTGTCAGGTGCGTACCCAGTATTCGCTGGGTGCGAATGGCCCAACTCTCTATACCGAGATCTCCAGTGGCCAGCGCCTGTTACATCTCGATGTGGCGCAACAGTCGTATATCTGGCAGCCGGTGCTTCCGGCGGATCAAAGTGCGAACCTGAACGGCACGGCGCTGCCGACGTTGTTCTATCACGGCAATACGCTGTTGAATACCGGAATTCTCTGGTACTTGAACGAGACCAATTATGCCGGCCAGCGAGTCTTCGATCTCCTTTGGACGAACGCGCCCACCCGCACACATGTCTACGTCAGTACAGCAACGCGTCAGGTGGTAGCGATGGCGGTGGAGAAAAACGCGAAGATTCAGGACGGTGGGCCACTCGCGGGGACCGGCGCCTTGAGCTGTATTCGGTATACGATGATCGAATACCTCACCTCTGGCGATTCAACTGACGCGCAGTTTGCCCAGACTATTCCCCCCAAGTATACCCTAAGCCAGGAGACGACACTCAATCTGACTTGCTGAGATAACAAAGCAGGTTGGTCGTCTACTTCGAGATGATGATAGTCCCCTCTGATATTCCACAGGCGCCGCATTGTTGCTGGCGTCTGTGCGGATCGCCGCGCCGCTTAATATCCGCACTATAATTGGGAATGTGCTTTCGTTGTCGTCATTGGCGTTGATCGACAATGGTGAGACCAACGAGAAAGGCTCTCCTCCCATGTCCGACTTATCCGCAACCAACCAGATGTCAACCAGCGGATCGCAGCATGAATGGCAGCGCAATACAGTCAGCGGGCGCTTCGTCGTGGAGGCGGCGACCGATGATATTCTGCGCGTCGCGTTTACGCCAGCCAACGCACAGCCGCACCGTAGCTGGTCGCTCGCTCCTTCGGCAACGGCCCCGCGCGCCATGGATGTTACGATAGATGACCAGGGCGATCACGCCAGCCTTCGTACGTCCGCTCTGCGTGTGGAGATGTCAGCGCATGTCGATGGGGAATCACTGGATCTGGTGATCGCTCGACAAGATGGCAGTATGGTATTAGGGAGCGCAACGGTGCGTCTTGACGCCAGCGGGCGACCTATGTGGACCTCAACGCTTGCCGACGGCGAGGTGGTTTATGGCGGTGGCGAACGCACTGGTCAGTTGAATAAGTGCGGACGGAGCATGACCTTTTGGACCACCGATCCACTCCCCAATCACGGCGATCAGACCGGGGCGATGCATCAGTCTGTTCCGTTTCTCATCGGCCTGGTAAATGGCAAAGCCTATGGCATCTATTTCGATGTCAACGAGCGTGCCGAGGCTGATATCGGCAAGGCTCAGGCCACTATCCTGACCTACACTTCTGAATCCGCCGATCTGGTGGCATATGTCATTGCGGGCCCGACACTGGGCGATGTGCTACGGCAATACACCTCGCTTATCGGTCGCATGCCGATGCTGCCGCGCTGGGCGTTTGGCAATCAGCAATCGCGGTGGAGCTACACGTCTGCCGATGAAGTACTCGCAATCGCCAGCGGATTCCGCGAACAGTCAATCCCATGTGACGCAATCTACCTCGACATTGACTATATGGATGGGTATCGGGTCTTCACCTGGAATCTCGATCGTTTCGCCGATCCTGTTGGTCTGATTCAGACGTTACGCGAGCAGCATCTACGTCTGGTGACGATCATCGATCCAGGCGTCAAGGTCGATACCGACTATGCGGTTTATCAGGAAGGCAAATCGAAGGGCTACTTCGCGCGCGCGGCGGATGGCGCTCCGTTCCAGGGATGGGTTTGGCCTGGGCTAAGCAGTTGGGGTGACTTTGCCCAACCTGATATGCGTTCATGGTGGGGCGATCAGCACCGTGGTTTAGTCGATGTGGGTGTGGCGGGTATCTGGATCGATATGAACGAACCCGCTCAGGCAGGCATCTTTGCGCCGCCCAGCGTCAAGATTTCCCACGGAGAGACATTGCCGGACGATGTGCTGCACGGTGCGCCAGACGACCCAATCACGCATGCTCGATTCCATAACGCCTATGGGCTGGCGATGGCGCAGGCCACCTTTGAGGGGCTTCTACGATTGCGTCCCGATGAGCGGCCCTTTGTGTTGACACGCTCCGCCACCGCAGGCTCGCAGCGTTACGCCATTGTCTGGAACGGGGATTCCACCAGCAGTTGGGACAACCTCCGTCTGGCGATTCCGCTCAACCTCGGCGTCGGGCTGTCTGGCTTTCCGATGACTGGTGGCGATGTTGGCGGGTTCTGGCAAGACACTACCGCGGAGTTGTTGGTGCGCTGGACGCAGCTTGGCGCGCTGCTGCCATTCTGCCGCAATCACAGCGCTATGGGTACCGCACGGCAGGAACCCTGGGCGTTTGGCGATCCATATACGCACATGTGCCGCGAGGCCATCGAGCGGCGATACCAGCTGCTGCCGTATCTCCTGACGCTGGCACACGAGGCTACACTCACTGGCGCACCTATGGCGCGTCCTCTCTCATGGGCGCACCCAACGCATGCCGAAAGCCTCGCCTGTGACGATGAGTTTTTGCTGGGCGATGGGCTGCTGGTCGCGCCCGTGATGGACGAAGGCGCAACTTCCCGCGAGGTGTTGTTGCCACCGGGCGAGTGGTTCGCCTGGGGGAGCAGTGAACCACTCGCTGGTGATCAGCGGCGCTTCGTGCCTGTCACGCTCGAAAGTGTGCCGCTCTTTGTGGGCGCGGGAACGATTCTGCCGTTGGCGGCGGTTGCGCAATCCACCGATGGGATGACAGAGCATCCGCTGACGCTCCACATCTATCTTACACCGGACAATCCGACGGCGACGGCGGATATGTGGCTCGACGACGATCATTCTCTAGCCGAGGAGCGTGGCACGTTCGGAGTCTGGCGGGCGGGGACAGCCTGGCAGGGCCATGATCTGACGGTGACGTTGGAGCGCGTCAGCGGGCAATTTGCATGGCCTTACCCTGGCTGCTGCATTGCGCTCCATTTGCCTGGTGGATGGAGCGCGACATCGCTCGATGGTGCGGATGACCTGCGAGGCGATACCTTCAGGGTACGTTATCATCTCACGCGCAGCTAAACTTTCAGGGGTTGCGCTCGGTCGTTGAGGTGCTCTGGCCTCGAATCCAGAGCGAGACATGCGCCGGATGCATCGTCTGTCTCCACGGTCTCTAGCAGGTGGCTGGTGAGATGTGTCAGCTCGACCTCGCTGCGTAGCGATGCGCCGAACTTGTCGAGCGTTTGCGGGCGTCATAGCGGCAACGATAAAAGCGCCGGTCAATGAATCGCTGCATGCGTTGGCGTAGCGGTTGGAAGAGCGCGGCGACAGCAGTGTCGTGATGACAATCAAGACAGGCGATTGCTGCTCATGCTGTCCGGTCAGCGCATTGATAGTGCTTGCACGCCGACAACGCCGACGAAATAAACACCGCCAGTATTGCGGTCAGCGAGCCATAGACCAGCGTCCGATTGATGAGCACGTCGATATCAAAGAGGCGATAGCGCAGAATCGAGATGCCAGTGGCCCGCAATGGCGACCAACGGCACATAGAAGAGTAGCTGCTGACATTGCCGTTGAGGGTAAAGATGACGAGGACAGAAACAGGATAAAGACAATGCAGAGGATCGCCACATAGCCGAGCCACTTTATTTGCTGGCGCTCCACACCGCTCGCTCTCCTTGCCCGTGCAAAGAGCGAGACGCGCACAGCATATCGAAGATAAAGAACAGAAACATCTAGGAGTGTCGAACGATATTGTCGCTCACCGTGCTCGTCGAGAGTCGAATGGGATTTTTGAGGACCAGGCAAGTTGTGTATCGTTTTCGCGAGGTGCGCCGAAGAGCGTGTCAACAGTGACGCTTGCTAGCAAAATGGTCGTGATGACGAAGAGCGGTCGCCAGCGCGGCGAAGGCAGATGGCCGGTCGGGAACAATAACAACACGAAGGTGAAAATAAGCAGGAATCCCAGGGATTGCGGGCGGTTACCAATGACCCCAAGGAGATTGGCTGCTGGCAGCGTCCCGGGTTGCGTGATCAGTCCATAGCGTGGCGTACTCAAGCGAGAAACTGCTCAGAGCCCAGATCATCGCCGATGCGCAGAAAAAGGTTCCAATGCCATTCTCAGGACGGCGTATGACAATCATCACGCCAACCAGGGCAAAACCAGCCAGAGCCAGGGATTGAAAGATAATGCCCGGAATCGCGGCTGGCAAGGTATCAACCACGGTGAGAACGTCCAGCGACCACAGCGCCACGACGCAAATCATCGTAACCACCGCGAATACGCGAACTAGCCGAACCTTCATCGTTGCCGTTCGCTTTCAGGCATGCGGAGCCAGAGCGAGACATGCGTCGGATGCATGGTCTGTTCCACCGTCTCCAGCAGATGATCGGTCAGGTGGTCCAGTTCGATCTCGACTTCGCAGCGATGCGCCGAACTTGTCGAGCGTTTTTTGGCGTCATATCGCGTGCGATAGAACCGACGGTCGATGAACTCCTGTAAGCGGCGGCGCAACGGTTGGAAGAGCGCGGCGATCAGCAGGGTCGTCACAACAATCAACACTGGTGATTGCGACCTGTACGAGATTCAGCGCGCGGCCAGAGAGAACGTTGACCAACGATTGTACACCGACCACACCGAGAAAGTAGACGCCAGCCAGAATCGCCGTCAGCAAGCCATAGACTAGCGCCCGATTGATGATGACATCGATATCGAAGAGGCGATAGCGCAAGACGCCGATACCAGCGCCAAGCGGCAGCATCACGATGCCAATGGCAAATGCGACATTACTCAGCGCATTCTCATTCGGGATAATGATGAACGATGGGACGAGAATTGCGACCATCGCGGCTGTGCCTAATGCAAACCATTTGATCTGCTGACGCTGGATGTCTCGCGATTTCACATAGCGAATGATGATCGCCGCTACAGAAGCGAGCGCGCAGAAAACGAACAGAAGACCACCAAAGCCGCTGATTGCATTAAGCAGTGGCCCTGCGCCATCAATACCAAGTGGGTTCAAGATCCGATCAGGTGGACCGGATGTTCCTGGCGTCGATTCCTGATAGCCAGGTGTGACTATGGCGGTGATTGCAGACAGCGCAGTCAAGACAACATCGAGCCAGAAGACGAACCGCCAGCGCGATGATGGCAGTCGTCCTGTGGGGAAGAGAAAGAGCAGCAGCGTACCCATGCCAAGATTTACAGGCCAGACGGTATTACCCAGTATATCGACTAGCCCCACGATGAGCTGAGTATCTGTGTGATTCGCGAGGGCATACTGCACGAAGGACGCGCTGAACGAGGTCGGTTGCCGTGCCGAGACCGATAAGCAGAAGATCCACCCGACCGTTTTTCCGGCTTGCGCGAGATGATGAGCGCTCCCATCGTCGGGAAATGCAAAGAACGCTATGACCATCGAAAAGGTTCCCAGGAACGCATTATTCTCATTGCTTCCCGGCGTCTGCGTGAACAGGACGATGGCTGCAACAACCACCAGCAAATCAAGCAGCCAGAGAATCCATCCGAGATGGCGCACAATGCGATGGGGCATTACAGTTCTCCAGCTGCTGTTGGCGCCCGTCCGGCTGGGGCTACATGAGTATAATCACCGACGTCGTTACTTGCGGCTGCATCCTGCGTATGCAGAGACGGCAGGCCGTTCCCAGCGCCAAGCAGACCCAACGCCGACTGCGCCGCAAAGTAGCCGCACAGCCCATGCACGCCACCACCCGGCGGTGTGGACGACGAGCAGATATAAAGCCCGCTCACTGGCGTCGAGTAGGGGTCAATTCGCACTGTGGGGCGGGTAAAAAGCTGGCGCAGATCCTGCACTCCACCATTGATGTCGCCGCCCACGTAGTTGGCGTTGTAGGCCTCCAGTTCTGCGGCATTGAACGAGTGACGCGCGAGGATGCGGTCGCGGAAACCAGGGGCGAAGCGCTCAATCTGCGCCTCGATGCGCGCGGTCATATCGACAGTACAGCCATTCGGAACGTGGCAGTATGCCCAGGCGGTATGCTTGCCACGAGGCGCTCGCGTCTCATCGAAGAGGCTTTGCTGGGCCAGCAGTACGAATGGCAACTCGGGTATCACACCTCTCCATACGCTGCGCTCTCCCGACGCGATCTCATCTGGAGTCCCGCCGACATGAACCGTGCCTGCCCGCGAACACTCGCCAGCCCGCCAGGGAATCGGCCCATCGAGAGCGAAGTCTACCTTGAAGACACCCGGCCCATAGCGGTAGCGCTGCAACTGTCGGCGATATGTGGCTGGAAGCGTGTCCCCAGCGAGCGAAAGCAACTGGCGCGGCGTCACATCGCAGAGTACCGAGCGTGCGAGGGGCAATTCGGCAAGCGAGCGAATTTCAGTGTTCTTGACGATCTCGCCGCCAAGATCGCGCAGATAGGCCGCAAGGGCATCCACGATGCGTTGCGAGCCACCCTTTGGCATCGGCCAGCCAACCGCGTGACCCAAACCTCCCAGTACCAGTCCTGCCGCAGCGGTCAGCGGCTGCTCCATGGGCATCATCGAGTGAGCTGACATGCCCATGAATATCGCGCGCGCGTAGTCACCTTTGAAGACGCGCTCGGCAAGGCCATGAGCCGACTGCACCGCATTGAAGCCAAACTGTGCCATGGCGACTGATGTGATCGGGTGAGCCGCCTGCCAGAGCGGACGGAGCGGCGCCAGAATGCCCTCGGCAAGCGAGTCCCAGCGGCGCGCAAGTGGCGCGAAGAGACGACGCCAGGCTGCGGCATCGGGGCCAAGGGTTGCGCCCGTTGCCTCAAACGAGCGCTCCAGCATGGCGGCGCCGCCATCTGGCAGCGGATGCGCCAGCGGCGCATCAGGGTGAATCCATTCGACACCATACTGCTCGAGTGGCAATGTGCGGAAGAACGGAGAGCCTACGGCAAGCGGGTGAATTGCCGAGCAGACATCGTGGATATAGCCAGGCAAAGTCAGCTCTTTCGACCGGCAACCACCGCCGATGATGTCACTGGCCTCGAAGACGGCAACCGAATGCCCGGCGCGGGCGAGCGTAATAGCCGCCGCCAGCCCGTTCGGACCAGCGCCAACCACCACAGCATCATACACTGACGATTGAGACGACATGTATTATCCAGCTTCCTCGGTCTTGTTCGATGGTGGGTTGGTTCAGTTGGCCTGTGGCTTGTTCTTAATTGCGCTTGCGGCCTCGACCGAACCAGCGGGCAGGGGTGTTCAATGCCGTGCGCACTGCGGCATTCTTCCAGATATTGCGGGCGTTTGACCACTGTCGGCGGCGATCAACACAGACCATCTGTAACGTGACCGGGCCATCAGCGTTGAAGTAAGCCGCCACGCCATGGAGCGTGTGCCGCCAGAATTTGTCTTCTTGCTTGTGGCCGCCCATCGACAGCCCTAGCTCGTAAATGGGATCGTTCGCGCGCATCAGCACCTGCGCCTGCACGATGGGGCAGTTCCCTTCCATGAAGGAGGAGAACGTAATCCAGCCGGCAAACATGTGCCCTTCTGGCGTCATGAGCGTGAACGACTCATCGTCAGCATACAGCACGAGCACGCCGGTTGAGAGGGGCATCCCGCCGGTCTTGATATTGAGCAGCGCCACCTCTCCCGGAGCGATACCGGTGATCGGGCCGTAGAAATGATTCCCTTTCGGCCAGAATGCGGCGAAATGGTCCTTCCACGTCTGGATCACTTCTGTCGGCGTCACCGCTGCGCTTTCCAGGCGGACGCGATAGGTCTTCTGCCACATCTTGCCGAAACCCTGCATCGGGCTAACGACCCGCCGACCTTCGACATTCAGATTGATTGCATGCTCAGGCGCCTCAGAGACGCGCAAATCTGTTCCCCGCTGTGCCCAAAAAGCGGCGTCACGCGGTTGCGCGTCGGTCGCTGCTGGTGATGGTGTCGCTGGATTGTCCATTGGTAATCTCTTTCAACACGGCACTGCTATGTGAACAACGTTTCAATATGACATGCGCTAGGAGCCCGTACTGCGCGTTCCGCCACGCGCGCCCCGTCCGATGGCTCGTACTGGACGGAGGCAGGCGTAAAAGAACGAGCGGATAGTGGCATTTTTCCAAACATTGCCTGCGCGTCCCCACTGGAAACGCGGATCCAGGCAGGTTCGCTCAATCACCGTGTCAGCTCGCACGCTATAGTTCGCGGCCAGATGAGTCAGCACATGTGACCAGATGTGCTCCTGCTGCCGAGCGCCGAACATGCGGAACCCAACCTCGAAGATCGGGTCATTGGAACGCCCTTGCGTTCGTACCTGCGCGACCGTGAAGTTATCGTCAGCAAAGGCCCTACAGGTAATCCACCCGGCCTCTGGGCAACCCTCGGGGGTCATGAATGTGAAGGACTCGTCATCGGCATAGAGGATAAGCAGACCAGAATGTACCGGCAAACCCTGAGCGGAGGCATTCAGCAACACGACTTCGCCCGGTGTGACCCCAGACTGCGGAGCATAGAAGCGATTTTCTCGCGGCTGCAACTTGCCGAAGTGATCTTTCCAGAAGCGCACCAACTCCAGGGGCGAGACGACGTCGCCAGGGACACGCACCTGATAGGTCTTCTGCCAGAGCGGCCCAAAGCCCTGCAAGGGGCTGACGACCCGGCGACCTTCAACATTGAGATTAATCGCATGCTCTGGGGTGTCAGTGACATGCAGATCGGTGCCTTGCTTAGCCCAGTAGGTTGCGTCGCGTGGCTGCGCCTGGGGCGGTTCCGGTGTTTGTGGCTCTGGATTGTCCATCTCGTTCTCCCCCTCGCTCCTCCGCTGCCGCCCAGCTCCATGGCGCAGTCAGGAAGCGCCTGTCGCGGCGTTGACCGCATCGGCCTCTGTCTCGAAGATGGAGATCGCCTCGTTCAGGCGTGTCAGCTCGAAGATATGCTTGTAGTGGTCGGTCAAGCCGTAGGCAAACAGGTGCTGCTTGTGCCGGTTCATGCGGATCAGCAGGGTGACCAGTAGGCCGATGCCGCTACTGTTCATATACTCCAGCCCGGTGAAATTCAGGATGATCGTCTTGGTCGTGTTTGTGTTGGCAGCCGTGTAGGCGTTGGACAGTACCGTTTCAGCAAATGCCGTAACTTCACCCTGGATGTCGATGATGCTCACCGTTTGATTCACGTAGCGGACATGCACAGTCACGCTCGGGTCCTGTGTCGCCATGCTTATTTCCCCTCCGTTGCAATGGCCGGATCGGCGAGGGCGCTCGCCTCGTCCGGAAACACACTCATGAAGTCAGCGAGTCGCGTGATGTTGAAGATTTCGACGTAGTGTTCGCTCAGGCCGCATGAATACAGGCGGACGTGAGATTTGCGCGCCTTCGCCAGCAGCGTGACGATCAGGGCGATGCCGGTGCTGTTGATATAGTCCACGTTGGCGAAATTGAGCAGAATGACATCAGGCTCTTCAGTCTCTGCTTCGGCATACGCATTGTTGAGCGTCTCTTCCGCGAATCCGTTGATCTCGCCGTGCAGGTCAATCACGGCGACACGCGGCTTCTTGTGTCGCACATACGCCTCAAGCGCTCTGGTTGGCATCGTCTTCCTCCTCCCGGGACATAATCAACTCAACGGTGTGATGGTGTTCATCACTGGTAACACGCAACTCATCCACCAGATTGCGGATCAGGAACAGCCCCCACCCGCGCGGTGTCTGCTCCTCAGCCAGTTTCGCCTCCAGATCGGGCGTCTCTGACTGCGTGGGTACCGGCTGGCCACCCCCGGAGTCGCGAATACGGACAGCCACCTGGTGCGCGGATGACATCACTGTCACCTCCACAGGCATGTCCACCTGATACTGGTTGCCGTGCTCCATGGCGTTCATTGTCGCCTCAGCCACGGCTGTCTTGAGGCGCTCGATGCGTTTCTCTGGCAGGCCAAGCTCGCGTACCGTGGCCTCGACGTGGCGCATGGCATCGCGCTCGTTGCCGGGAGCGCTTGGAATGGGCCATGTATCGAGTACGCGCCAACCTTCGTCTACTCGTGTGGTTCGCGTCAGAGCGATCGTTCATATGGCCATCTCCTGTATGCTGAAGCGTGACCAGTGTTACGTCGTCTTCCTGCTCCCAGCCAATCCCAGTGAAGGAGCGCAATTCGTTGAGCAGGTATTCAATCAATGCACCGGTATCGCCATAGTGCCCGACGAGTGACATCAATCGAGGAAAGCTGAACATTTCTCGTTCGGGGTTGTGCGCCTCGACCAGGCCGTCACTATAGAGCAGCAATATGTCACCTGCAGCCATGTGCATCTCCTTTTCCTCGTAATGCATGTCTGGCATCAGGCCGAGTGGCATGCCAGTGGCGCGTAGCTCAGTCGCGTCTCCGTTGTGCGATACGTAGGGCAGGTCGTGTCCCGCGTTTGCGTATTGCAGGCGACCAGTGGTAGGATCGAGAATCGCGTAGAGGCATGTGACGAACATCTTGGGCGGAATATCAGGGCAGAGCAGGTTGTTGGCGCGCTCCAGCACTTCGCCCGGAGAGTCGCCATGTTGTGCGGCAGTGCGCAACATGCTGCGGGTGGTCGCCATCACCAGCGCTGCGGGAACGCCTTTGTCGGTGACATCGCCAATCACCAGCCCCAGACGGCCATCATCGAACTGAAGGAAGTCATAAAAATCGCCGCCGACGGCGCGGGCCGGTTGATAGTATGCGCCGAACTGCCAGCCGTCGAGTTGCGGCAATTCCTGAGGCAGCAATGTCTGCTGGATGATACGGGCGATGCGCAATTCCTGCTCGGTACGTTCGCGGGTACGAGCCTCGGCCTGTTGTTCGCGCACCAATTGCGCGACCCGCACTGCTGGCGCGGCCTGGGTCGCCAGGGTATTGAGCAGGCCACGGTCATCGGGCGAATAGTCCTGCTCGCTGAGCCGCGGGCCAAGATTGAGCAGGCCCAACCAACTCACCCTGGCTGACGAGCGGAATGGCGAGTTTGACGCCTGCCGCGCGCAAAGCCTGTAATGCAGGCGAATCGAGATGGAGCTTCTCCACCTCTACTGCTCCCGGCGCGCTCAGAAATAGGCCACGAGAGGATCATCGGGCGCAATGTCGATCGGCGGCGCAACCTGCCTCAGGCGCTCCGCTGGTTTGCGGCTTTCCACATGTTCCTTGTTTTGCGAACCAGGCAAGATTCGTTTCATGTTTTGTAGCAGTGTTGCCATATATTCCGCCTCCATCGCCAGGTACCCCAGCCTGTTTACGCCCAGAGCATACGCGAACGCCGTTCCGCAAGCGTTACAGGAATCGTTACGGAATGACACAGTGGAAAAGTTGTGTAGGCAAGATATCGTGGGGTAGTCCCGTATTGGCATTGTGTTATGTAACGAATAAAACACAAGACTGGACGTAGGCAATCGCTCGTGGTAAACTGACTCACACACGCGAAGATGCGGCACTCTCCAGAGTCAGTTGCTGAGAGGGAGGCCAGATATGCGACCGGTTGACCGGGTTCGAGCAGATCACACAAGCGTCTCTCTGCGTGTGCGGCGAGAAGGGAAACGTCAAGGCGCCAGGGGCATAGACCTCTGGCGCCTTCGCTTATGGCCCAGGCAATCACTGATGAGCGATCCGAACGAAGTTCGCACTGTGAATACATCCGATTCTAGTGCAGACACTGTAGCCAAAGACTTAGTGTGCGCGCCACTGGGCGTCATGGCCTGGAGGAGCCATGCAGACGGTCATACCGTCAAGCGCTGCGTAAACAGAATCCACCAGAAGGATGGATCGGCGTGAGTTGTTTGCCTGACTCAGTGATGCGCAGGGAAGTCCATCACTGAGTGGTCTGGTTGCGGGTAACATCAGGCGAAGGCACACGAAAAGAGGGTAGAGCCTATGCACTCCAGCATGATTGGAAAGATTGCAAAAGCAAAGCAGTATGCTCAGGAACCCGAACGCATGCAGTTTACTGCTTTTGAGGCGAGTTTCCAGGGTGAAAATGATACCATACCGTTTCATTCAAAGAAGGCGCCTGGAACTGCACCTGTCGGTTCTTTGCCGACTGGGGCACCTGTTGCCACACCATGGCGGGCGAGCGTATCCTGGGCGTCTCGATTCCTGCCGAGCACCGTCAGGGCGAGCCGCTCAGTCTGAACTATGCTGGCACCCATAAGGGCTATAACCTCGCCAAGAGTAGCAATACAGACCAATTCAAGCCGCTCAACTCTACGCGGGGCGGCTTCATCATATCTGAACGCGCTTGGTCAATTCGACTGGGGCGGTGCTGGAGAATAGAGTCACAGACGCATACAAGCGTGAGGGCGCCGTGAGCACTGCGTGGGCCAGTCTGCGCGTTCCTACCCCAGCACGAAGTGTAGCACGACGATAACAGCGAACATTGCTGCCGCAAGGATACCAGTCAGACGCAGGTCGTGGATAACATAGCGGTAGTGTTCCGCCGTGACGACATTGGCCTGGCGAACCCGACGCATTTCCCTGGCACGCGCAACACGCTTCTCTTGCTCCCGCACAGCATGTTGACCCTGGGGGTCACGCGGGTTTCGCGGCGGGTTTTGCGTTGCTGCAGGACGCGTGGCGGTCGCGGTGCGGGTAGCGCTCTTGGAGGCGGAAGAGCGGTAGCTGCGAGGAAGCCGACTGGCAGGCGCAGTGGCAATGCTGCTGGCTTGAGTGGCTGTGGAAGCGGTAGACATTGGTGGCTAAGTCGAATCGGCGGTATGGGTGCGTCTGAAGAGGCTCCAACGCCTGGCGCTCGCACCAACGCCACATTCTGAGACCTTGCCGCCGTCTGCGACCGGCGGGCCGCATGTGCCTGATGCGCGGCCGTAGACTTCTTTGGCATGCCCTTTACCCCTGTGTATTTCTTGCTACTATCGTCATTAGTCATTGTCACTCCGCTGCCGCTATTCCCTCGCGGCCCGCTACCACACATGCTCCAAATCAGTATAACCCAGACGCCCTACCCACGCAAGCAGCACACCCGTATAGGGAACCGCTGCCCACGCCACATGGTACACTGGCGACAGCGCGACCAGGGCGCCAGTAAGTCCAATCAGCGCGACGCTCGCGGGCCGAATCACGCTAACGAAGGGATAGATATGCGATGGGGCTGACACATTTCGACGAATCAGGACGGGCGCGCATGGTGGACGTGAGCGCAAAGGCCGATACTGCCCGCGAGGCGACTGCGTCGGGCGCCGTTCGTATGCGGTCTGAAACGCTTGCGCAAATCCGCCAGGGATCAATCGCCAAGGGAGATGTGCTGGCCGTGGCTCAGGTCGCTGGAGTGATGGCCGCCAAGCAGACGCCGCAGATGATTCCCATGTGCCACACGTTGCTGCTAACCGGCGTGGATCTGACATTCGCGCTCGAAGAATGGACGCTGGCGAGGCGAAGGTTACCATCACAGCAACGGTGCGCACGGTCGGCAAAACGGGCGCCGAGATGGAGGCGCTGGCAGCGGTGAGCATCGCGGCGCTGACGTTTACGACATGTGCAAGGCCGTGGATCGCGCGATGGAGATCGATAGCGTGCGCCTGCTGCGCAAGAGCGGTGGCAAGAGCGGCGACTATAGGCGTGAGGATGAGGGTGCGGGTTCAGGTCAGCCATAAGCCGAATTCTGTTCCGTGGCGACCTTACGATAGCCACGGCGACAATCATCTCTCTAGGACGACAGTTACCCGCCGCCTCAAGCAGCCAACCCGGAGGTAGACGGGCGAGCCACCCGCGAGCAACCGACTTGCGCCGACTGCTGCTCCTCCTGCACGGCCTTGCTCCAGATGGGGTTTACCTCAACCGACCAGTCACCTGGCCGCTGGTGAGCTCTTACCTCGCCATTTCACCCTTACCAGAGCAAGAGACACGCCAAGCCTGCTCTCACCCGGCGGTATGTTTCTGTGGCACTTTCCCTGGGGTCGCCCCCGCTGGCCGTTAACCAGCATCCTGCTCTGTGGAGTTCGGACTTTCCTCGACCACTCCTATTTACCCATGGATGGCCGCGATTGTCTGTCTGACATGAACCCACGCACGTATAGCGCAGTATATCACAGCTCACATGTTCGCCTCTGTTTGCCTGCCGCCATGCCAGAGACAAGCTCCCGCGTGCTATAATCACTGATGGCCCACGGGGACACGGCCTTGCGCCTGCCCCCGGAGCAGCTGTTTTGCATCCAGATTACACACACGTATGTGGGCACTGTACGGAGGATTCATGTCTTACGCTGTGACGTTGATTCCGGGAGATGGGACCGGACCAGAAATTACCGAGGCGACCCGTCGCGTACTCGAAGCGACCGGCATCGAGTTTGATTGGCACGTTCATCAGGCTGGATTGTCAGTGCTGGAAAAGTACGGCACAGTCTTGCCAGAAGAAGTCATCGCATCGATCCGCGAGACAAAAGTGGGACTGAAGGGGCCGATCACAACACCGGTCGGCAAGGGATTTCGCAGCGCGAATGTCGCCTTGCGCAAGAGTCTTGACCTCTACGCGAACCTGCGCCCGGCCAAGACATATCAGGGACTGCGCTCGCGCTATGACCACGTCGATCTCATTATCTGCCGCGAAAATACTGAGGATCTCTATGCTGGCATCGAGTTCCAGCGCGGAAGCCCAGAGATGGACGAGCTGATTGACTTCATTGGACGGACCACCGGCCAGAAACTCTCCAAAGATTCCGCAATCAGTATCAAGTACATCTCGGTCGCGGCGAGCCGCCGCATCGTGAAGTTCGCCTTCGAGTATGCTCGCGCCAATAATCGCCGCAAGGTCACTGCTGTTCATAAAGCGAACATCATGAAATTCTCCGATGGCCTGTTCCTTCAGGTCGCCCAGGAGGTCGCCAAAGAGTATCCCGATATTCAGTTCGAGGATCGCATCGTCGATAACATGTGCATGCAGCTCGTGCAGAAGCCTGAGCTGTATGACGTGCTGGCGCTGCCAAACCTCTATGGCGACATCCTCTCCGATCTCTCCGCGGGCCTCATCGGCGGTCTGGGTGTTGCGCCGGGAGCTAACATCGGCGAACAGTACGCCGTATTTGAGCCAGTCCATGGGAGCGCGCCGAAGTACGCGGGCCAGAACAAGGTCAACCCGATGGCGATGATGTTCTCCGGCGTGCTGATGCTGCGCCACCTGGGCGAACGCGAGGCCGCCGACCGCCTCGAAGGCGCGCTTGCCGCGGTCATCGCCGAAGGCAAAAACGTGACCTACGACCTCAAACCGCGCCCCGACGACCCCACCGCCGTTGGCACATCGCAGGTGGCCGATGCCATCATCGCGAAGATGCAATAGCGCCGTTTGGCAAACCGCTTCGCTGTCGATCACCGCATGCCACCACACCAGGAGCGAATCTTTCGGATGCCGGTGGCATGGCCGTTTTCCCGGCAAGTTTCCCAGAGAATGCGCAGCCGCCTCATGCCATCATGGCAGAGCCGCGTAATACGATTTCGAATAAGAGTGGATCGAGACAAGAAGACCACCAAAAGACACCAAAGACATAAGGAGTAACACCCGTGACACCACCATCCGACCAATCTGACAACACGACCCAGCAGCTCGACCAATTGCGCAGTGCGGCGCAGCAGCGCGCCGAGATAGACACTGCCCTCAACGGCCTCTTCGCGCCAGAAGAAGACGCATTGCGCGCCGCTTTATCGCGGGGCGCGAGGCCAACATGCCCCCCATCCAAATCTCACCGCTTCAGGGACGGCTCTCCAGGTGCTGGCCACCGCCTGCGGCGCGCGTAAGATACTGGAGATTGGCGCGCTGGCAGGCTACAGCGGCATCTGGTTGGCCCGCGCGTTACCATCAGATGGTGGGCGGCTCATCTCGCTGGAGATGAACGAGAAACACGCGGGAGTCGCACGCGCATCCCTTCAGCGGGCCGGCTTGAGCGACCGCGCTGAAGTGCGCTCGGCCCGGCGACAGAGACATTGCCTGCACTGATTGAGTGAAGCGCCTTTCGACCTGGTGTTCATCGACGCCGATAAACCGGGGTATCCAGCGTATCTGGACTGGGCGCTCAAGTTGACTCGTCCCGGCAGCATCATTGTCGCGGATAACTGTATTCGCGGGGGCGCGCCGTTGCGGGAGCCAGACGAGTGACGATCCCGCACACAGGCCCTCGGCGACTATGATCGGCGCGTCGCGTCAGACCCACGGCTACTGTCCGTCGCTTTCCCCATGGATGACAAGGGACAGACGGTTTCGCGATCTCGGTGGTGCTGGCCCGCTCCATCCTGAACGGTGACAATCGGCTGGCTAGCAGGAACGCCCACGCCGCTTGACGCCCCACACAGGCAGGCGTACACTGGCGGTATTCGTCGTATGGAGGTTCACGGCGTTCGCGCTCAATGGCAAAAGGATAGAGCATGAGATGGATCGCGGGGGGCATCGTCGGCTGGCTCGCTGCCTGTTGCCATTGCTCGGCGTCAATATCGCTGGATACGCAAACGTCTTCGATACCAAACCGCTGTCGTTGCGGGCGCCTCCGCACTCATCGGGGGCATTTTGCTGGGAGGGTCGTCACCGGTCTGATTGCTGGGCGCTCATCTGTGGCGCGGGCAGGTGGCGCGACAACGGCTCTACTCGCTGGTAGCACGGCGGGAGTTCTCTATGCCATCAGTCTGGTAGCCGTCGTCATGGTGGCCATCCGCACCGATGCGGCGCCAACAGTCGTCGTGGAGCATCCCGTTCGCATCACCGGCGCTATTATTCTGTCTCGGCGCCATACTCCTTCGGCATATTCGTTGCTCGTCGGCATGGTCATGGGCAGGCGGCGAAGCCACGGAATCTCATCCCCAGACACAGGCCGCCACGCGCTTCCAGGCGGCAAGGAATGGCGCGGCCCAGGCTTCTGCAAGCCAGTTATGGGGCAAAACCCAAGCCAGCCAGCTCGAAGCGAGTATCCAACAACGCAATCAAGACTCCAGGGCCTGGCGGTCGTGGTAACCAGCGAGACTATAAGGCCAGACGAGAGGCCATGCGGCTATGAGCGCGCTACGAAGAGCGCCAGCCTGCACGCTATCCCTCCGGCCCGTCTGCGACGTCCAGAGTGGAAGAAACGTCGGAAGAGAGGGCGATTGGCGCGAGGAGCGGCGCTGACAGGGTATCGGCAGCCAGCGGATCATGTTCTCTGGCGAGATGAGGAGTACGTTCGACCATGGCGCGAGTCATTTTTCTGGGAACCGCTGCCGCACTACCCGTCGCCGACCGAGGCAATACCGCGCTCGCAATCGTCGGCGATCCGGCGACACCTGGCGTGCTGGTCGATACCGGCGGCGATATCTATAGCGCACTCTGCCGCGCTAAGCTCGCTCAGGACGGACTGAGCGACCTCTTCATCACTCATGCCCATATCGACCACATCGGCAATCTCCCCTCGCTAATTGAGAGTTTTCGCCTCGGTGGCCGCCATACGCCACTGCATATTTATGGCTTGCCAGAAGTCATCGCAACACGCGACAGATCATCGAAGTTTTCGGTACGAATTGACACTCGATACCTGGACCTTCGACCTGACCTATACCACTATCGAAGATGGTCAGCAGCTTAACCTTGGTGGGATGCCCGCAACGTTCGCGCGGATGGATCATACCCTGCCCTCGGCGGGTTTCCGCCTTTCACTGGCTGGCGGCGATTTTGCCTATACCGCCGTCCTTGTAATAATAGCTGATCGGCTCCGGCCGCCCGGTTAGCGGGGTGCCGTCGTCGTTCTGGAATTCTCTGCGCACCGTGAATCGTGGTGCCGTGCATCAGCACGTGATACTGGCCGTGCGGCGTCACCACGATCTTGTGGACGCCGAAAAAGCTGCGCACGGTCTCGACCCGGCCGTCGTCGGACGGATAGGAACAATATGATTCTTAACCAGAAGAAGTAACACGTACAGT
>CAVQGK010000022.1:0-49422 GCA_963712005.1 uncultured Chloroflexia bacterium
AGGCGCTCAGCAGACGCAGAATTCAACCCGAATATGAGAGCCAACAAGAGGCAGAAATGTTCACACAGGGGTCAATGTTCGAGCGGGATGACGAAGTCAATCCAGCCGATGGCGAAAGCGATGACACTGTAGAGGACGCCACTAGCGAGGAAAGCGACGTGAGAGGAGAAGGTGCGGCAACAAATGTACCTGTACGCTGGCCCGGACGTCTCCTACTACTCAATGCTATGCCGACATTACACTGCAATGGAGGAAATGTCAGACTCAACAACATTGACATGATACTCTTGGATACAACCAATTTGCCCGATGAACAAGGGCCAAGACCTGGAACGAAAGCCCGCAAGAAATGGGAATTGCAGCGGCTCACAGCGAACCCGCAGAGATACCTTGCTTGCGGCGAGCTGAAGGGAGGGATTGACCCAGCAGGCGCGGACGAGCATTGGAAGACCGCGCGGGGCGGCCTTGCAACACGCGTTCCCAACCAGTTCAATATCTGCCGTGAGAAGTATGGAATGGATGTCCGCACCCGCACCTATTCTTCGTAGGCGCAGCCATCGGCCCAGTGATGGCTGGTGACGTGTACGAACTTCTTGTTAACAACGGAAGGGATGGGATCGTGGGGTTCAGCCACGCAGCGAACCTGACTGTCCCGACTCAAGTAGCCGCTCTCACAGATTGGCTCGTCAGTTTATAGACAGATCGACGCCGATCTACGCAGGGGGCGCTTGTTTCTCCCATACGTAGACGCATTTGCGCAGCTCGGTGCGCCCGTGGTTTCCCGATCCGTTGGCTGCTATTGCCCTTGCCCCGCCCTAGCGTCCAGATATGGCGAACAGTGAGGCCAAACGTGCGAGCAAAATCTGAGAGAATGAGGTCCGCCGGTACCTCTTCTCCAGCATAGCGGACGTTATCATTCACCATCGCCACGGTGCCACCCGGCCTCAGAAGGCGTGCCAACTCATAGGTAACGAAGCACATTTCATAGAAGTAATTGCGCACGAGACGGGCGATGTTTTCATTGTTGAGCTTACCTTCATCCCGATAACGGTCGAGAATGCTGAGCACTTCCTGCAACGCTGCTTGCTGCTGGAAGGTCGCATCCACGAGTTGGAAATTTGCAGACGGTCCAAGCCCTGGTAATACTGCTGAAGTTGTGCACGTTTGTCTCTGTTTTCCACCGTACAGGAAAGCATGGTCTGGCGCAGTTGCTTCACACATTCTGCATCACAGCCCAGAAAGACAAGCTCAGCGCGTAGGTGCGCGTGTAATCGTAGCGATTGGCATACGGTGGCGAGGTCAGCACGAAATCGAAACTTCCTGGTTGCATTGTTGGGAGTAATGACAAACAAGATCCTTCATGCAGATGCGGCGGTGGCCCTGGCAACTTCTGTACAGCTTCATCAAACAAAGGTTGCCGCATTGAGGTCATTGTTAGGTCAGTGACTATCTGACGCAACTTGGCTTCAATGGCCTCGCGGAAGGGCAAGATACGACCTTTGTTGAACGGCCGCTTGCCAGCGTTACGACCAGAGCGTGCATCCCACCGCAGGTATTGCCCATCTTTTCGGGTATAGCTGATGTCCTCTAGGATGCAGAACGCCGCGTACACGAGCAAGGCTCGCACATTCTCGTCTTTAACGTGCTGATGGCAGTACGCGAGATACCCTGTAAGCTGCCGCTCTTCGTCAGCAGGATACGCCCCTCTCGTGATGGCAATGTGCTGGGGCGCTTGCTCAACATCGAAGTGGTCAGCGAAGTTGATTGCTAGCACCTGATTGATTGCTGCCGAAAGTGCGTCCATATCTACATGGTCGGCTCGCATCCGTGCCTGCATCGAGTACATGCCCACGGGTAGTACTTCGATGCCTTCTGTCTGCCAACCAAGAGCGCTTGCCGCAAACAAAGAGGACCCACCTCCTGCGAACGGGTCCAGCAAGTGACCCGGATGCGGGTGGAGCTTTTGCAAAAGGTAGTTTACGAGCGACTCCGAGAAACCTTCCCGATACTTAAACCAGCTATAGATGGGTACCCGCTTATTGGCTTGGAAGCTCACGAGGCTTCTATCAAGAGCTGGGTTGTGGGCAATTGTCGCTGCGAATGAGCCGTAAAGAGCTTCTCGTGCTGCACGAGGCGTTGTCGCTGGCTCAGTATTGATGGACGTGAGGGCCGAATCCTCAACAGTCTCGTCGGCTTTCACTCTGATATTCGCTGACGTATCTAGTTCCCACAGAGTGTTGCTCATCGGACATGCCTTCCAAGTTCACGAACACAGCATGGTATCTATTCTACCGTCTACATCAGGTATCTGTCGCAGTGTAGCCGAATAGGCAATGGTTTGCGGGGTCGTCAATGATCCCGTTTGGTTGCCAGATGACTGATCACCGAAATTACCACCTCTGCTGACTCACCGATCAATACGAACGCGCTCCTAGCAGAAATCTGCGACCTGACATGACAGTGCCTGAAGCTGTTGCTGACTTCAATGGGATGAAGCAAGCCTACGCGCTTCGAAGCGGTCTAACCTTCGCTATATAGTCGTCAATCGCTTCCCGGACCATGGCGCTCATACTGCCTGCCCGCCGCGCATGCGGTCTTCTAATGAGAGCTCCTGAGCTCCTCCACCTGATCTTCGTAAATGTCGAACGGGTGGCGCGGTTTGATCTTTCTTCTGCCGGTGGCAGCAGACGGCAGACGGTACTTCCCGTACGGCCCGTACGGGGGGTACGGGTTCCTGCGATCGCTCTGCCTGGCGTGTATCTGTTCTGGCTTCTCTATCGCCGGAAAGTCCTTCATCGGCGACTTCAGTTCGCGTTCCTTGGCGCTTGGGTCAAAATCACTGGTTCTAGGCTGTTTCATCGCTCTTGTCACTGTTGTCGATTAACCATTGGGCGAAGACGTCATAGGCGATGGCGCCGGGATGCGTCGGATCGAGCATGCCGACCGGTGTTTTCTCGTCGTATGAGCGGGAGAACAGCGTCGAATGGGGGATTTTGACGTTCAGCACATTGTCGCGCCAGATTTTCCGGGCATTCTCGACGACGGCTGGTGAATGCGAGGTGGTGGCACGGTACATCGTGAACAGGATGCGCAGCTCCTGATGGGTGAGCGCGAATTTCGACCACATGATCTTCTGGACATGCGTGATGAGGTCAGCGACGCCGTCGACGGCCATCCGTTCGGCGGAAGCCGGGATGACGATCAGATCGGCGGCGGCAAGGCCGTTAAACGCCAGCATGGCCTTCCCTGGCGGCGTATCAATGAGGATAAAGTCGTACTCCTGTTTGAGCGGAGTGAGCATCGCCGCCAGTCTGCTGTTCGTCACCTGGCTCAAGCGCTTCTTCGATGGCCGCGAGCAACACATGCGACGGCAGCACATCGATCCCGAACTTCGTCTGCCGAATGGCCGCCTGGGCGGATTTTGCTCCCGTAAACACGTCGTATAAGCTCGGCGAGCCTTCAGGATCAAGGTCAAGATAGCGGGTTGCCGATGCTTGCTGGTCCAGATCGACGAGCAGGACCCGCTTCCCTTTCTTGACCAGTGCTGCGGCGGTGTTGACGGTAGTCGTGGTCTTCCCTGTTCCGCCCTTGAAGATCGAGAAGCTGACGACTTTCATTGCTGACCACTTCTTCAGCGAGCTTATCGTACGCTTCCAGTGGGATGCGCCACTGATGAGGTGTTCTCTGGCCGGATAGCGCCCTTGTATCACTCCCCTTTTCACCCACCGGCTGACCGTTGCCCGGTCTACCCTCAGGAGCTTTGCGACCTCTGACGCATTCAGATACGCTTTCATACCTGTAAGCATAAGCTAGCAACCAGATATATGTCAAACGCTATTGTGTTGCATCTGTTGCACACGTAGACCGGCGCCGTACGTCCCGTACGGGTAGTACGGGGCGTCCGGGGCGTACGGAGGCCGGGTGGACGGCCGGTACGGGGCGTACGTCCCGACGGGCGTACGGCTAGACAGCTCAGAAACGCTAGCGTTATCATACTAGCAACTTAGCGTTAGTTCACTCTGTCGCTATTTGAGCCGACATCGCTAAGTTACAGCAGGGGACTCATCATGCAATACCGCTTGACTGAAGTAAGCGGATGGTTTATTATTGTCATATAGCGACAGATGAGCGTAACGCATGAAGCCCCGCAAGGGGCTTTTCTTTTTGCCAAACAGTCAAACAGAGAACCCCTGCATCCGGCAGCTCCGCGCGGTAATGCCGGCCCCACCACTATCACTAAATCACGGCCTCCGGCTTAAGCCTTTAGGCTAAGTTTGTTGTGGCCGCAAGAGGGAACATAGACATACGATATGAGCACAGTATCAGCGGGTGCAGTTTTACAAGCGAGATACGCATCGCTCTTCAGCAACAGAATCAAATCAATGACGACGTTTCTATAGAAAATACTGGTGGTAATGCTACCAACAACACTTCTATAGAACTACCGGCGGAAATCAAAGCGTTAATCACCGGCTCGGACTTTTGGGTTCTCGCCAAGACGAACCGGTACAAGAAACTCATCAGGGAAGGGCACCTGGACAAGCTGCTCCATCTTGCCCGCGAGGCACACACAAAAGGGCGTCCGGCCAACTGGTTTGCCGCCGCATGCTCCAAGGCACGCTGGGAGACAGTACACCTTGCCGTACTTCGCCAAACTGCAAGAGGTGGCCCGAAAAGCGGAGCAGGTCGCTCGTAGGCTCGGCACCCAGGTCAACAAGTTCATCTACAAACAGATCTGGAAGGGCGTGAATGTCGAGCGATGGGCCGTCGCTGCCGAGGAGGTCAGGCACGACAAGCCGGGGCAGAGCAGGGAGAAGTATTTCGCCTGGCTGTGCGTCCATGAGAAGCGGCTTGCATCTGTATCCCGCCGTCTGACCAGCGCTTACCGAAATCTGCACTGAGATGGAACGTCGTGTGAAATCGCTTGCCAAATCGCGCAAGAAGCGTACGCTGAAAGGGCAAGGAGTATACATGCCATGCACGTATCTAAGAGGATCACCACGACGATTGCCGTCGCCCCGGCCGCTTTTGTTATCGGCGCGGCGGCGATATACCACATCCCGCCAGCAAAGCGGAGCCGGTGTCATTCACCAAAGCAGCTGACACTACTACTATGCACCAGACTGTCCAACCATCGGACACCCATTCCACTACCAACCAAACAACTACCGCACCGACCGATACCACGACAACCATAACGACCGACACATCGGCAGCCCCGGCCGACACGAGGGCTACCACAGACTCGACCGACTCGACTGATCCGACGCCTCCCAGCGATCCGCCGCCGATCCGGTGACAGCCGTGAGCGCGGTGCTTTCCGACTGGACTGCACCAGAGCCGACCGACAGCCGCTTTGGTATTGGAAATAACCCGCTGCCAACGGTCGTCCAGTATAAGTACTGCACCTGGACGTATAGCGACGGCTCGACACAGCAGCAAACCTATATCACGAAATACAGCACGGTCAGCGGTGGTTTCTCGACAGTGGCTGATCCGCACTTCAGTGCACGACGGCAGACGCTCCACAGCAACGAATAGACACCTGAAAGGTAAGAAAACTCAGGCATTTATTTCGTGCCTGAGTTTCGACTGACTACACCTGCTATATATAGGCTCAAGCATAGGCCACAGCGTAGTCCTATCAAGCCTACGGTTTTACAGCGTGTGGGCGCTTATTTTGCGGCCCCATTCGACTCTTGCGTTCCTGAGTGCTTCTGTCTCTCTGGTACAGTCGCACCCGACCGCCCACCCCTATTACCCGACCGTCCATTCGCTCTCGTCGTGCGCACCTTTTTTCTCTTCTTTTTCTTTTGTGTTTTTGACAACTAGTGCATGAGCACATAGAATTCAGAAGATTAGATTCGGCTGTGTATATTCGTATGCTTGCAAGGCGGTGCAGTTCCGCGGCCTTAGCGGTATCCAGATCGGTGTCCTTGCGCTCAACGATAAAAAATTTGCGTGCCATAATTCCTCCTTGGAAAATGAAAATAGTGAGCCGTTTAGTGCCGTCCTCGGGGCAGTGTCTATTATTGCTCTGGGTCTAACTCGTAGATCGCTTTTTTGATTTGTTTGATGCGCCCATCTTTGTCTGTGAAACCATTGTCCAGCCAGCTGTTCAACAGGTCTTCGAGCTGTGCGGATCTGTAAGGTAGGAACTCAATATTTTGTAATCGTTCATCGCTGCTCCTCTATTGATTGAGCGCCCACTACTTTGACGACGATAACCGGCGCTGGCTGGCGGTAGATGCGGTGCTGCACATACGGTTTATGCTGGTATGCTCGCAGTGTGCGTCGTGAACGCTTGCGTGCGCCTAAGTCCTGCACAACCAGCTCCAAGCTGGTAACAAAGCCCTGTACGGCGGCTTCGAGCACATCAGCGACCTTGCTTAATGTTTTGCGAGTCTTCCGGCTCATATATTCCTTTCATTACCTCTGTTGATACTCTCCATTATGCTATACATTGCTATACAATGCAATACATCGAGCACAAATTAGGTTGTGGAATGAACAACAGGATGGCTATGGTACGTTACGGATTCTATAAAAACGTGCTATTCCGCGGAATTTTTTTTCTTTTTTTTCTTTCTCTTCTTTTTTTCTAGCGGTTGTCGGGATGGGATCGTTCATACTGAACGGCCGGACAGCCAATGTTTTCAAACCTGCGCTCGGCTCACTATCAGCCAATCCGGACAATTGGACATGTGCCACGCGCATGGCCGTTGGCTTGCTTTAGCGGCGCTACTTGCCATCTTGCGCATCATTGGCGGGTTCATCAGGTTCATCTGGAAATTCCATGTCGGCTATTCTGCGTTTGAGTAATGAGAAGCGCTCCGACCGCTCAAATTCTTTCAGATACTGTCGAATTTGCCTCACCTGGGCGACGGCGCTCCGCTGCCGCCCGTAATGCACGTCCCAGAAGAGCATCAATAAGTTACCAAGCAATGCGTCGGGAACCGCCACAACATCAACGCCCAGTACCGTACTGTCAACAATCGCTTCTACCGCCTGCGCCATTGTTAAGTCATTCTCGACAGCATAAAGCCTGACCTTCTTGCGGGTTTCATTCGGCACGTCACGAATCATCCACGGCTTCGCTGCCTCGTCCGACCTATTATCTCCCACTGCTTGCTCCCGATTGACTAATCAAACATCTCTAATGGAGTTATACCATCTCCGGTCAACAGGTGGGCAGTACTTTAGATTCGTTTTACCGAGCAGTACTTGTAAACTGAATAAAACTATGTTATACATGTCTCACTACTTAGGCCAAAGCGTAGGCCGACGGATAAGTTTTTGATATCCTGAAGAGAGGATGACCCACATGCTATCCATCTCCAAAACCCGCGCATTGACTGCCGCTATCACATTTACCACTCTCGGATTTCTTTCGATTGGCTGCATCATGAGCGCCGGTGAGCCATTCAGCCAGAGCTGCGATGCGCGGTCTTCCTGCTCCCGATAGCAGCTGTCTACTCGGGTTATCTGGTACCTGAAGTATTCCAAAGAGCCCGCGAGGAAACGGCCCAGGCCCGTAACGCGGCTTTCTACGGCCACCATGAAGAACCACCGTCTTTGGCCAAACGCCCGGCGCAACAAAGTAACCGCAGCCGAGGAATCTACCTGCCCAGACCCCTAGACGATCGGTCAGAGACGATCAGTGGTCGAGCCGTTCAAAGGACACCTGTGATGTTTTCTACTCGCAAGCCTACCTCGACAGGATTGTCTGCCGGGGAGCGGAAGCGCGTTGCTGATGACGCAGACGAGGCTCGGCTACGATCCAGAATCCCGTGACGAGATGATGGTGCCTGATATCGACCGCTACTCGGGAATGGTACTTCATCGGGAAGCAGGGCTAGTCGCAAGAGCGGGTTCTTAGAGAATCTGATTGACCAGGACGCGACGAAAGGTCATGCCATCGTGGTCATCGACCCGCACGGAGACCAGTGGATCATGTGCTGGCGCAGATCCCCAGTACCCGTGTCCCGTCAACCTACGTGTTTGATCTGGAGGATGAAGCCTATCCGTTCGGACTGAATGTCTTTGCCGAGGCTGGCGACTTCCGTACCGAGGCGAAACGTACCCAGGCGGTCGAGCGCATCCTGCATATCTTCGAGATACTGTGGCCAGAAGTGCTGTCGCAGCAGAACCTGCCGATGCTCCTGCGCTATGCCATCGTGACATTCCTGGACAATCCCGGCACAACGCTGGTGGACATGATCCAGTTCTTCCGTGATGATGCCTTCCGCGCCCGGTTGCTTGGGAGGGTCAAGGATCACACCATCCGGGAGTACTTCGACTACGAGTATGACCAGCAGAAGCCGGAGGAACGGCGGCGCAGAGTCCTGCCGCTGATGAACCGGTTGCAGTCGCTCTTCGTCGGCCGGAGCCTGGTACGGAACATCCTGGGCCAGCGCAAGTCCGCAATCGACTGGCGTAAGGCTATCGAGCATCGTGAAATCGTGCTCATTAAGCTGCCGACCACGATGATGAAACAGGACGCCTACCTGATCGGCATGGTTATCCTGTCGGGACTCTCAACGGCTATTTTCTCGTTCAAGGATACGCCGCAGAAAAGGCATCACTAGGAGTCAGCATTTTTGTGGACGAATTCCAGTCGTTTGCTACACCTGACTTCTCCAAACTGTTCGTTGAAGGGCGCAACTGCGGACACAGTTAACCATGCCGCGCACCAGTATCAGGGACCAGCTGCCCGATTACCTGCAAAAATCGACGCAGACGGCGCGGACGGTGGTGTGCTTCCGTACCACACCGAAAACATCGGGCAATGGCCTATCTGTTCCAGGGCCACGAGACGACGATCAGGCCAGGAAAATGTCGAGAAACACCCGGTCGAAGCGCTGCTAACGGACGGCGCGGATGACCGGCATGTGACGGAGTTTGTCGAGGGCTACTTGCGGCCGCTGAAGCGCCGCTGGGGGACAACACGCATGGTGGAAATCGCGGATACCGGCTTCAGCATGATGGGCTGGGCCGGGAGAGATGGTCGATCTCTTCACCACACCCAAAGGCTCGTATGTCAGTAGCCGCGAGACGCCGCCCAAGATCGACAACCCGACACTGGATATCGACGCGCTCCTACAGCGATGTCATGCGTACCGGCAGTGGCAACCTGCCTATCCCGTTCAAGGCGGTCGAGGGCTATAGCAACTGTGGCCAAGCTTCTTCCAGGCGGTCGCCAAACACCGGCATTTGCTGAACGGGTCTATCGAGTGGCCGTTCAACTGGTCGTGCATGCCAGGGGTGAGATGCATTGGGTCAAACGGCCAGATAACGGGATGGAGCAGTTCTACCATTTCCTGTTTCACCTGCGGGCGACGATGCACTACCTGGCGCACAACCCGATGGGCAGCGTTGCCACGACATCGACGACGGAGGCCGCACAAATCCTGGATGCAGCTGCCCAAGCGGGCGGCCGCAGTACGAAGCGGCGACGCGGACGGTGTGATCTACACACACCAGACACATGATGGCGGCCGGTCAGTCGCTGATAACGCGGCAGCAGGAGCACGAGTGCGGCAGCAGACACGGGATCATTACTGCCATCCGCGTTATGAGGTCGAACACGCGTCCGGCGGCTCGACGACTACCTCGACAGCTGCTACACAGTCGGCTACTGGACACCCAGCTATGCCGACCGAAGGCGAGATAAAGATCCGTAGGCATCCGGGGGCAAATTATAAAATCACCCCGGGCCGAAAACGGTGGGAGGATGTCTAGTATGCAACCGTTCAGCATGACACCCATTTACGACATCCTCTTACGAGGCAGTCAACGTACGCCGGTCGGGCTGTATCATCTACAGCTCGCCTCAGCGGAGCAGTTAACACGGCTCCATTAAAGACCGGGGATCAACTCTACAACGATCAGGGCGCGGCTAAAAGAAGACCTTCCACCATCCGCTATATACAGCGGGATGCCAGAACCAGCACAAGCTGCTTTAAAGTACGTACTACTACATGCTGGGCGAACAAGGCGTGAAGTATCTGAAAGACTAGGCTACGACACCCATGGGCGTCGGCGGGCAAGGGACTCAACCGGAATACCCTGTTTCCTGGAGCACACACTGGAATTAAACGACGTGCTGATAAGCGCGGCGCTCTTACACCGGGTGAAGGGCCGGCTTCCGGCTTGACCATTTCGTCCATGAGCGGGTGCTGAAACGCCATCCCTATCAGGCGAGCTGGCAGACCGCGCAGGGCGTCCAAAAGGCGACGGTAATTCCCGATGCGCTACTCGACTTCCGCTTTGCGGGGCGGCGCATGCCGGTGCTTTTGGAACATGACCGTGGCACGGAAGAGCAGTATTCTTCCGCCGCCGTATCCGCGCCTACATCATGCTGATCCGTAGCGGGGCGTACACGGAACTGTTCGGCACGAAAGCCGTTACCGTCGCCTTCACGACCTTTGTCGGGGGCGCAGCGGCTGGAGCAGATGCGCGCCTGGGCGCGGGCGGAGCTGGCCAGCGAGCAGCGCGAGATCGGGCTGTGTTTCTATTTCGCGAGCCTTGAACGGCCGCTTGACCCGCGCACCGTCTGGCTCGGATCCGTCTGGGCTCGCCATACGACGACCAGCCGCAAGCCTTGATCGCGGCATAAAGGTTGCCTAAAGAAGGAGCTGTCTATGAAACGCGGATTCTTGCGCTGGTTCTACATCGGCGTCCAGTTCGTCATGCTGGCGGTGAGCATCCCCAAAGTGGCGACGCTGTTCCACGCCTATGATCCTGCAGACGATGGGGCCGCTGATCGCCGGGCTGGATCTGCGCAGTTGGCTGGTGGGTATTGCCATCGATCTGACGGCTACCTTCACCACCTGGGCGGCGATGGCGAAGTACGATGAGAGCCGGAAACGTTCGGCGCTTGCTCGCCCCGGCGTTAATTATCCTGTTCTGTACCGCGCTGTCGGTGGTGGCGAACTATGAGGATGCGGCGACGTTGGCCCCTGAGCAGTACCGAACGTGTCACTCTTTACCCATCCGGCGCTATTGATCAACCCGGTGCTGATCTCCGCGCCGCCGGTGCTGGTGCTGTTGCTGATCTTGCTGGTGCCGTCGGTACTGGCTCAGCCCGGATTAAGAGCGGCTGCCGAGATTGAGGCCGAAGTGGCGCAAGAAGAAGCGTTAATCGCGGCTCAGGCACGGGTCCGAGAGGCGCGAGCCAAGGCCAGCGCCAAAGTCCGGGGCGCACAGTTGAAGCGGCTTGATCGCGACGGTCAATACGGTCGACGAACCGGCAAGAACAGCCGGAGCCGGAGCCGCCCGACGATCCACCGCCGCCGTTACCGACGGTACAGAGGCGGGTAGACCCGGACGACGGCGGCACACTGCCTGTTGCCAGCGGCCCGCCTCAATCGGGCGGTCTGGCAGAGTATGAGTCTCAAACAGCGTGTTACGGAAAGCGGCGTCATTAGCCCGCAGGAGGTAGCGGAAGTGTTAGGTATTAGCCTCAGCCATGCCCGGAATCTCACCAAAGGCGTTGAGGCACCCGCTGAGAAAGTACCAGGCCGGTCCGGTGTCGCCTATATGGCGTTGATTGACGCGCTGTATGAGAAACGAAGCCGGGACAGTTTTGCCCAGGCGCAGAAGCTTGAAACAGCTTTGGGCGTTCGCAAGAAGTACACGAGACAGCTGCATATCGTCAGCAACGATGAATCACCGCAGATCAGAGGAGGAGAATGGAGCATGAATAAGCAACTCCTGATAACCGTCGAAGAAATGGCGGCGATGCTGAGTATCGGACGAACGGTGGCCTGGGAGCTGGTCAGAAAGCGGAAGATCAAGAGCGTGAAGATTGGCCGCACACGGAGAGTGCCAATCGTGGCTATTCAGGAGTACATCGAGCAGTTGATGGATGAAGAAGTGGCATAGCCACAGAGTCGGTTGATGCCGTATAGGAATCAGACCCTATATGGCATCACCTTTCGAGGAGGACAGGATGAGCGACGACCAGACCAAGCGACCAACTGAAGACGACGAGCAGCCAGCGCAGTGTGACCCTGAAATGCTAGAGTGGGCGAAGGCTCTGCTGGCGGAACAGACAACGCAGGCGAGAGAGCTGCTGAAAAGGCTAGGGGACGTTCTCGGCAAGGTGTTCGCTAGTGACGATGATGCTAGCGAAGAAACGAAGCCCGAAGATGAGTAACAAAAACCACCCCTCCGTTAGAGCAGGCTTGGAAATGTAATTGCTGCACGCTCTACGTTCGCGGGGTGGTTCACGTCTGGTTGGTAGCTATACATATTTTAGCACGCATGGAGGATAACATGGCAAAACGCGGAAACGGCGAAGGCAGTATCACACGGCGCGGTGATGATGGCCGCTGGACAGCGATCATTACGCTCGAAGGCGGTAAGCGGAAATATCTCTACGGTAAGACGAGGGCTGAAGTCGCCAAGAAGATGCAACAGGCGCTCTATGATATCGGCCAGGGCTTGCAGCCGCTTGATGAACGCCAAACCACCAAACAATACCTGACGAGCTGGTATGAAGGCGTCGAATCACAAATTCGCATCAGCTCGTATCCGCCGCTACGGGGATTACGTGAACAATCATCTGATCCCTGGTATCGGCCATATTCCGTTGACGAAGCTCAAAGCGCCGCACTTGCAAGCCTTATACACCAAGAAGCTGAGGGAAGGGTTGTCGCCAACGACCGTTCATGCGATGCACTCGGTACTACATCGAGCGCTAGAAGATGCGTTGCAGATGGGGCTACTATCACGAAATGTCAGCGAGATGCTGAAGCCACCCCGACGCGGCAAGCGAGAGATGATGACGCTCTCGGTGCTTGAAGTCCGGCGCTTTTTAGATGTGGTATCCGATGACCGCTTCTATGCGCTGTATGTCCTAGCGCTCAGTACGGGCATGCGTGAAGGAGAATTGCTAGCCCTACGCTGGCAGGATGTTGACCTGGCACGGCGTACGGTGCAAGTCCGTATGAACGTGCAGGAGACATTAGGCCGGTACATCGTCGCCGAAACGAAGACAGCCTACTCCAGACGCACCGTAGCCCTCACGCAAGCCGCTGTTGATGCTTTAGCGGAGCACTGGCAGAAGCAACAGCATATCAAGGTTGAGATCGGGCGATCAGTGGCAAGATCTCGATCTGGTATTCCCGAACGGCTTTGGCACGATTATGATTCCGCACAACGTCGCGAGCGGAGCTTTAAGAGGTATCTGGTCACGGCGGGGTTGTCACGGGAGATACGATTTCATGACTTGAGGCACACCGCTGCCACCCTTTTGCTTGCCAGTGGCGTGAACGTGAAAGTCGTCAGCGAGATGCTAGGCCACTCGAACCTGTCGAGATCACGTTGAGCGTACGCCCATGTGCTACCCCACATGCAGCAGTCAGCGGTGACAGCAATGGATTCACTGCTTGGTAGCCACGAACCCGGTATTCTTGATGGCCTTTCGCGCCCGTTGCTGTCATAGTTGCTGTCAACGCCGAGGAGACACTATGCAAAGCCGCATAAATTCTGGTACTAGTGGTCTAATGATGGGGGCTTCGAGTTCCCCCATCTCCACCAAAAGAGCCCAGGGTTTAACGGCCCTGGGCTCTCGCTTTATTGGACTTGACAGCAGTTTTGACAGCAATTGGGACTAGCGCCTGGGTCTGATCCGCAGTATTCACTGGTAGTTTACTCTGTATCCGAGTAAGGCACTCCGCGTGCTTCAAGGAATTGGCTATAGATGATTCGCCGTGCCATCCTGACGTCACTCATCAGGTGAGCACGCTCGCGCAGTTCGTCAGGCAATATCGCCGGGTGCTGTGCTAGTGCCTTCGCGGCTACTGCTGCTACCTCCGGCTGGGGGTTTTCCATGCCGGCAATCAGCGCGTCAACGGGGGCCAGTGCCCCAAGGTTACCCAGTGCCGCCGCAGCCGCTTCACGCACACGAATATCGTACATGGCGCGCTTCTCTTCCAGGATGCGTGCGAGCAGTTGCACCGGCGCCCGCGCTCCCTGGCGACCCATTGCTCGGAGGGCTGCTATCTCCACTCCGACCCGATGAAAAGCCCATGAGGAATGGAGAGGATTCTCCATACTCTTGTAGAGTTCTACTAACACCTCTACGGGTACCTCGTCCGGATGTGCGGCAAACACATATGCAGCAACTTCGCAGGCCGCGTAGTTGAGTGGACGTGTGTCGCGGATGATTTCGATGAATGGCGCCACGGGAAGCTTGTCGGCGAGTCGACTGAGTCCATATGCTGCTGACTGGCGTACGTGCTCAATTTCATCGCCAAGCGCCTCAAGTAACGTTGCGAGAAACGCCTCGCCATGCTCAGCAAAGAGTTCCTCAACGCTTCGCCCTACGGGGTGGGCATATGAAATGCCGACCAGGGACATCGCGCGCCATTGGCTCTCGTTCTCCACACGTGACGCCGTCTCCCAGAGTTCAGTTGCTGTCGGCACACTCAGTGACTTGCCACTCGGGTCGGGTGGCGACGAGATGAGCCGCCCGGCAGTGGCACGGAAGAGGACGGGGAGCCCAGCCAGTACGACTGGACGTGCCTCGGGGTCGAGACCTGCAGGCGGCCAGAGCGCGCGTCGCAGATACTGACGCATCTTTCCAATTGGCGGTAGGCTTGCCAGCAGCACCACTGGGTAGGTTCTGCCTGCAGGCACACGCAGCTCTGCTTTCGTTGGCGCGAGTGCGCCTTCGTCTGGACGGCCCACGAGATCGCCTCGGGTGTCTACAATCACGTTGGTCATCGGCGAGGGGAGGGAGCCAGAGAGCAGGCGCACATAGACAAGAGTGCCTTCCAGTCGCTTGACGGAAAACACCGGGAGATCTGCGTCCAGCACTGCACATTCGAAATCTAACACTGACTCAGCGATCGTTTCTGCCATCCCACTTCTGCCATCCGTTCGGGATCGAGAAATGCCATCATCACAGTTCGTCAGTATATGATGTCTGTCTGGCCTAACACAATCAGGGCAAGCTGAGCAAATCCAGCAGGCCCACGATGAATCAGGGCTGAGAAACGCGTAGTTGTTGGATCTCCGCTGCGCCAAAGAGGTTCTCCATAACAAGAACGGCAGTCTCTTGCATATGGGGTGTCACATGCGCGTAGACACGGAGGGTAATCGAGATATCCGCATGCCCCAGCATCTTGCTCACCACCTTCGGATGGACGTCCCGGCTCAACATGAGCGTTGCTGCGGTATGGCCGTAAGTCGTGAAAGCGGATCTTTGGTAAGCCAGCTGCTGCAAGAAATTGCTTGAATGAGCGTTTGGCGAGGTTGTCTGGAATCATGATCCCACCCATACGGTTGGGAAACACAAGGTCCACAGAGGGATTCCATGCAGATCCCAGGCGCAAGCGCTCTTCCAGTTGCATAGCACGGTGCCTTCGGAGGGCTTCAATTGCCCTGCTTGTAAGAGCGGTATTCCGTCGTGAATAGGTGGTCTTCACCTCGGCAAGAATGAAGCGTCCTTCAGACTCCTGCACATTCATGCATACATGAAGCGATCCATGGGCGAGATCAATGTCCTGCCAACGCAGCGCGAGCAGTTCTCCCTGACGCATACCTGTGGTGAGCGCAAGAGTGTAGAGCGCCTCAAATCGATCACCCTTGACTGCAGCCATAAGCTGGCAAGCTTGCATTTCAGACAGGGTCGCCATCTCGGGTGTGCTTCGGCGCGGCGCGCGGATCATTTCCGCCACGTTCCGTTGCACCAAGCCCATGCGCAGCGCGTCATCGAGCAGATCCTCTCCGGCGTCGAGCGTGTGCGGGTGGATACCGAGCAGCAACTTCCTCGATGTCCTCGACCGCGTGGACGCGATCCGCCTCGAAGCGTCGATCAGCAGCACATCTTCCCGCTCTCGCAGGTCTACGAGGGGCTGCTGCTGCAGATGGGCGAGAAGAACAACGACGGCGGCCAGTTCTTCACGCCCCGCGAGGTCATCCGCGCCATGGTGCGGGCCGTCGATCCGACAGCTCGGCGAGACCGTCTACGACCCGTGCTGCGGCACCGGCGGCTTCCTCGCCCAGAGCTACGAGTACATCTGGACGCGCGTCAGGACGCCGCGAAGCGACGCCGACGCCCGACCAGTTGACGACGCTGCAAGCAGCGCACGTTCTATGGCCGCGAGAAGGAGAACCTCATCTATCCGATCGCGCCTCGCCAACCTCGTGCTGCACGGCATCGACGAGCCGCACATCTGGCACGGCAACACGCTCACCGGCCGCGAGACCTACGGCGGGCTGTTCGACGGACGCGCCGCGCAACTCTTCGATGTCGTGCTGACCAATCCGCCCTTCGGCGGCAAAGAGGGCCAGGAGGCGCAGACCCGCTTCGCCTACAAGACCGGCGCGACGCAGGTGCTCTTCCTGCAGCACGTCATCGACTCGCTGCAGTCCTGGCGGGCGCGTGCGGCATGGTGCTCGACGAAGGCGTGCTCTTCCGCACCAACGAGACCGCCTTCGTCCAGACCAAGCGCAAGCTGCTGGACGACTGCGACCTCTGGTGCATCGTCAGCCTGCCCGCGGGCGTCTTCACTGCCGCGGGCGCGGGCGTCAAGACCAACCTGCTCTTCTTCACCCGGGGCCGGCCGACCGAGCGTGTCTGGTACTACGACCTCTCCGACATCAAGGTCGGCAAGAAGACGCCGCTCACGCTGGCCCACTTCGAGGAGTTCTTCCGCCTGCTGCCCGAGCGCGCCGACGAGCGAGCATAGCTGGACGGTGACCCGCGAGCAGATCGAGGCGAAGCACTTCGACCTGAAGGCCGTCAACCCCAACGCCAAACGCGAGCAGGACATCCGCACGCCAGAGGAGCTGCTCGATCTGATCGAGGCGAAGGGACGCGAGGTGGCCGAAGCGCTGGCGGCGCTACGTCGGCTCGGCTAGCGGCCTGTCGTATTTGGGCGCCTGGTGATCAACCCACGCCCTATTGACTCATTGTAGTAGCCAAATGCTCATGCAGCTATCGTCACTTGAAATAGTGCGTTGTAGGATGTGCTGAGCACAAGCGAGCAACAGTTGACCCGTCGTTGAGTTCAGTCGGGCTATGAACCGATTGCTATGGAGAACGTACAGCGAAGCAAGGAAGCACCGAGAGCGTTGAGCATACACCGCGCATGAGCGGGCTGCACACACGTCAGTACTGCGCGAAGGGCAGTTTTGGAGGCACGGTGTGGTCGTAACTTGCTGTAAGACCGGTGAGAGGAGAGGCGACTGTTCATGGAAGGACGGCCTAGACCACAGAATATCCAGCAACGCGTCTCAAGTTGCCCTGTTCACTCCACCTCAGACATTGAACGCCGCGCTTACAGGACACACTCGTCGTGCGCGTTTGACTCCTTCAATAGAAATGCATCGGTTGATAGGCAATTGGTTCGCGTGTGCGCGAGCATTCTGGGCGGATGCTGGTGGTGGCATGCATGAGTGATCAGCGAGAGCAGCAGCGCCACATTGATCGTGAGTGGGATAGTGACACACAGAATGATTGTCATGACAGATCGGACACCAATAGAGACATTGGCGATGTACCTGACATTCCCCCTCAAAGTGCGCCAGTAGGGTATGGCAAACGAGCTACGACGCGCGGCAAAGGGTTGCGCTATCGGCGCATTTCTACAAGGCTATTGGTCACGCTGGGGCTCATAACCATCATCCTAGGATTTTGCTGCACCCAAAGCACCTTGTCGTTGGTCGACGCCGTCGCCGCGGGACGAGACGCGCAGGCGCAGGTGACGACGATTGAGGGCATGCTCAAGGGTGGTAATTACTTTGACACCGACCACCTGACTGAGTTACAGACCCACCTGGTCACGCTCGATGGCGACCTCAACCGCCTGCATCACGATGTGCCGTGGGGAGTCTCCCATGTACTCGTTGGATCGAGCGTAGCCCATCTGTTGAATATGGCCAGCTTGATGGTACACGCAGGACGCGCTGGGATTGATGCGGCGTTGATTCTGCTGCCGCACCTGAAGGCGATCTTCAGCGATATCGGATCCAGTCCGTCCGCAACAGCATCCACCGCGACGCCTACAGCGATACCCACGGCAACACCTACCGCGGCGCCTGGATCGGCGAACTCCACCACTGGTGGCGTGACCATGGACGAGGTGACGCGCGCTCAACAGGACATCGCCACGGCGGGTGAGCTCGTCGGGCAGGCTATTGCTGAGCGGCAACAGATCAACGATGGGCTGCTCAGCCGTGTCGGCCTGGGCAAATTTGTTACTCTGCTCGCGAAACTCGATACGGTCACACCGAAGCTGCCGACGTACGTAGGCTATGCCCGCACTGTCATGAACGCCTTACCCACCCTGCTTGGGTTGAGCACACCGGAGCACTTTCTGCTCTTCGATATGGATAGTGACGAACTGCGCCCTTCCGGCGGATTCCTGGGCAACTATGCGCTACTGTCGATGCAAAATGGCCATCTGGTCGGCGGCATTCATCTCAAAGATGTCATCACGCTCGATTGTCCACATGGCGTCTGTCCCACCAATCCAATTCCCACCATGTACGCCTGGATGAATGCCTCTCCCCAACATTTCGCGATGCGCGACTCCAATCTTTCGCCCGATTTTCCCACATCGGCGCAACTCGTCATGCAACAGTATCAGCGTGAGAGTGGGCAGAAGGTCGATGGTGTCATCATGATCACGCCGGAGATCATCAAGGACATTCTGCAGGTGACGGGGGCAATCAGCGTGCCGGGGTTCTCGCAGTCAGTCAACGCGCAGAATCTGCAGGATGTCATCCACTACTACCATATTCTCAGCGGCAACACTGGCGGCACAACCAGCACTGGCACGACCGAGCGAAAGGTCATTGATACATTGCTTGGCGGCGCGCTCCTGCAGAAATTTGCAACATTGGACGCTACGAAGCAGAGCACAGTGATGCACCAGATTGTGCAAGGATTGAGCACCAAAGACGTGCAGGTCTATCTGACGGATCCTCAGGTACAGGCGGTGCTCGCTGGCCTGAAACTGGCGTCGTCGGTGCCGATGCCAGCGGATTCAGGCGTCGATGGTTTGATGGCGACAGACGCCAATGTCGGCGCGACCTACTACAACAGCGATATCAAGGAGACGGTCGCCGACACGATCACGTTCGATGAGAATGGTGATGCGATTCATGATGCGACGATCACGTACCAGTTCCAGATGATCGAGCATCTCTATACACCGCTGTTGCTGCATGACAATATCACCTGGTACAACGACGTCGTGCGCATTCTGACGCCAACTGGCGCGAAGCTGCTGGAGTCAGGGGTGGTCAAGTGTCCGACCAGCTGCTATTCGGTGAATGCGCCGGAGCAGGGACATCAGGTATGGTCCCTCAGAATCCAGAATCTGCAACGTGGTCAGACGGTGGTTCTTCATTTCAAGTGGATGGCGCCGAAGGTGTTAGAAACCGTTAACGGCAAGCAAGAGTACCGGCTGCAACTGTACCGGCAGGCTGGCAACCGGATAGGCTTCGACATTATCATCAAGCTACCTGCGAAGAGCCAGATTGCGCTACCCCTTCAGGCTCCCTTTAAGACCCCGGCAAAGGCAACTCGGGGCGCCGCCGCTGAATTCTCAATTCCAGTGTTGCCAAAAGATACGCAGCTGACGCTCACATTCACGGGCGGTTGAGGTGATCGTGTGGAGTCATTGCGCCTCACATCCCGCCTGCATCTCAATAGCGCGTCAACTGAGCGCGAGCTAGTTGTCTTGCCACTTCGCTGAGATATGACGGCGAGCTGCTAGCCCTGTCCGTTCGCTTGTCTGGACATAAGTCATCAGTGAATAACCCCCATAACCGCAGGGAGCGCAGTGTGTCCCTCAGACGCCCGCGCAGTCGACTTTTATGCGTACATGGATCAGTGTAAATACTGAGTGAGTTGGGGGAGTCAAGCGGGCTGACCCTGACTTTTGGGTTGTCAACTTGCTCAATAGCTGAGGTGTATGGAATGCTTGTGTCTCGTACGATAGCTTCGCTTTCCAAGAAAAGTCAGATGGCGCGGGAAGGACAACGCTTGCTTTGAGACAGCTGTCGCCCGCTGCACGCACTACTGGCCTTAAGGAACAATAAAGTTCGCAACAGCAGTCAAGCCCTACCATGGTGGTGAAGGGATGATGTTGAGTGGCGTCTCTGTTGCAGGTGAACAGATGTAGTAAGTAGACATTATTTCTCATCCAAGACACCTTCTCCACATGGACGTAGCGCCAGAGGGACTTTTAGGAACACGATGTATCAAAGTAGGCGTACGCGGCGAATTCTGTTTGTCCACCCAAGTGACGAATTGTACGGTTCTGATATAGCCCTGCTCTCTCTCTTGCGTGGGCTTGATCGTACCTGGTTTCAGCCGCTCGTGATTCTTGCCAATGATTTGGAATATCACGGCTTATTGAGTCGCGAGCTCCACGCATCTGGCATTGAGACGCGCGCGCTCCCAATTGCGGTGGCGAGACGCAGGTACCTTACGCCGACAGGTCTGCCACGGTTTTTTGGTCGTGTGCGCACGTCAGTCCATACGATTGCCGACATCATTGAGACAGAGCAAATTGACCTTGTGCATTCGAATACATTGTCCGTCTGGACTGGAGCGCTAGCCGCCAAACGCGCGCATCGTCCGCATATTTGGCACGTTCACGAGTTACTAGAAAGCCCGCAGCAACTCCTGACGCTTATGCGTCGGTTTGTCCCATCGCACTCAGACCGTGTAGTCGGCGTCAGTCGTGCGGTGCTCGATCAACTTCTCGTGACACCTGAGGCGCAGGCCAAAGGCGCGGTTATCTATAACGGCAAAGAGCCTGGAAAATGGATGACTGCACCTGGTCGCGACCAGGTGCGGCGGGAGCTTGGTTGCGGCCCTGACGACGTGCTCGTCGGTATGGTCGCGCGGGTATCGCGGATGAAGGGCCCCGACTTGTGCGTTCAAGCGCTGGCGCCATTGATGGCGGCGTACCCCCAGTTGCACTGCTTTATTGCGGGTGGTCCGATTCCAGGGGAGACCGCACCGCTAAACCTGTTGCGTCTACTGGTGGCAAACTCTCCCGCGCCCGAGCGAATTCATCTGCTCGGCGAGCGGCGCGACGTACCCACTCTGATGGCCGCGATGGATATTCTCGCCGCTCCTTCCCGCTATGGCGAGGGCGCTGGACTTTCAATCATCCAGGCGATGTTCGCGGGTAAGCCGGTTGTGGCCACTGATGTAGGTGGCTTCAAGGAGCATGTCGTTAATGGAGTAACGGGTTGGATTATTCCACGTTATGACGTCGATGCGCTCAGAGAGACGTTGGAATATCTGCTGCTCAATGCACGCCGCCGCGCTGAGATGGGTAGAGCAGGTCAGCTGTACGCACTTCAACATTTCTCGCTGGATCGCGCCATCGGTGAATTCAACGCGTTGCTAGGACAGGTTCTGGTAGACTCGGTTAAGCACAAGTAGCGTGTTGACTTGGGATAGGGTGGTTCGTGGGAACTGGTCTGGGAAACGCATCAACGGAAACCGCATCGAGGGTGAGGTATACGTGCTGCCACCGATTGTCTGCGTGTCCAATATGGAGTGGGATAGCTCTATCCCGACCAACCGCCAGCAGCTTATGCGCCGTTTCGCGCAGCGCACCTCTGTTGCCGTCGTAGAGACGCCATTGCCAGTGCTAGGCTCCTTTATCGGGCATAGCAGGTCGCGCAGGCGAGCGCGTGGCTGGCGGCAGGACGGGGATGTTCGCATCTTTCAGGCATGGGATTGGGTACCGTATCCGCTTGTACGCCGATCGAATGCGCTCAGTCGGCTTACCGATAGAGCCTTCCGGCGGCGTATTACGGCAGCAGTGAAGATGCTGGAGTGGTCAGCGCCCATCGCCTGGTTTTACCCACCAGATGGAGGCGACCTGCTGGGCGCATTCGGCGAATGCCTCTCGGTCTATCATTGCGTCGACGACTACGATGCCTCCGCGCGCTATACGGGATTTCACCGGACTGCGACGTACAGCAAGGAGAAACAGGAAGCGACCTTAGTGCAATCAGCCGACCTTGTCGTGGTGACCGCGCCACACCTTGCCAGGCGCTGGGGATCAGTAAATCCTCATCTCCACCTGTTGCCGAACGTAGCAGACACCGCGCTCTTCAGTAGTGCGCTTGAAACTGGCCCGGAGCATCCTCTGCTGGCTAGCATTCCAGAGCCGCGAGTTGGCTATGTCGGCGCACTCGATGCGTACAAGGTGAATTACACACTCCTGGCGGACGTTGCCCGTCTCCTGCCCGATGTGCATTTTGTCTGTGTTGGCCCGGTGGGAGTTGGCGATCGGACGGCCCGAAGCGATTTGCCGCAACTGTTGAACATCCACTATGTCGGCTATCTGCCTCAGCATGAGATTCCCTCTGTACTTCGTGGGTGTGCTGCAGCCATCATTCCTTACCATCTCAATGACTACACCGCGGGCGTCTCACCGCTGAAGCTGTACGAGTATCTGGCTGCCGGATGCCCAGTGGTCGCGACGCCCCTGCCTACACTGGTTGCCCAGCCTGAGGAAGGGGTATTCCTGGCGCGCCACAGCCCTCTAACTTCGTTGAAGTGCTTGGGAGGGCAATGTCGCTATCGCATGGTGATCGAAGGCGCAATTCAGACCGCGTGATGGGCCACAGCTGGGATGGCCGCGTTGACGAACTAGAGGCCTTGCTAGAAGAACAGTTGCGCTCACACCAATCGGGGGCCGGCCGTGGTTAGCGAGGATACGCCGCAACTATCCGTCTGGGAAGATACGATGACGCTGAACGCTAGCTGCGAGATCGACGACGTGGCTGGGATACATCGGAGGTCGGTTTCATGCGAGTGATTATGGTTGAGCCTCAGGGACAGGGGGGCATCTGCCACTATGCGTATTGTTTGTGCGCTGCACTACATGAGAACCACTGTGCTGATGTCACGTTAGTCACTGGGAGCCCATATGAACTGGTAGATGCGCCGCAGCTATTCAGGATGACGACCGCATTTGGATCAGGCACGGGGCGCAAGGCGCTGCAATGGTTATTACGTCGTCCAGATTTGAGGCAGGAAGCGCAGATTATTTTGCGGCCAGTTCTCTCACCTGCCGTGCGCGTAGAATCCACAGATACGACAGACAAAACCATACCTTATCGCGCAACCAGCATTCCTGGCCGCGCGTCGCGCTGGCTTGCGGATCGTGAGGCAGATCATGGATGGCGCCGCGTACTACGTCTCAGCTGCCCAAAAGAACCAGCAGTCGCGCATATACAGTGGTTGACTGACCTGGAACGTGACTGCCGGTGGGTTGAGCGGTTTCATGACAGGCGCATCCCTGTGGTTCTGACGGCGCACAACATTCTGCCACATGATGCCTCTCTGGAGAGTCGCAGGACATGGGCGCGCATTTACGAAGTGGTTGACGAGATTATCGTGCATTACCAGGGCGCCCGCGACGAACTTGCCAGTCTGGGAATCGACCTGCGGAAGGTCTCGGTGATTCCGCACGGCAACTACACTGCGATCCAGGAGCTCACACGGCGCAGTGGCGATTCGACGAGTCGTCGTCATGCTGCACGCCTCCGCCTGGGTCTCTCGCCAACGGCTCCGGTTGCACTGTGCTTTGGGTTGATGCGCCCTTACAAAGGGATCCAGTATTTGCTCGCGGCATTTGCATCGGTACGCCAGTCCCTGCCGGACGCACGGCTGATCTTGGCTGGTCGCGCGCCAAATGGGTTCACCGAGGCGCAGGCGGAAATCGCCCGTCTCAGGCTGGACGAGGCAATACTAGCGTTACCCACCTATCTGCCGCTGCCGGATGTGGCTGACGTTTTCGATGCGTGCGATGTTGTCGCACTACCGTACGTAGAAGCCAGCCAGAGCGGGGTCGTACAACTGGCTTATGCCTACAGCCGCCCAGTGGTGGCGACGCACGTAGGGGGCATTCCTGAGGCGGTCGTTGACGGCACGACAGGTATGCTGGTTGCCCCACGCGATTCAGAACAACTTGCGCAGGCGCTCATAACTCTTCTGCGTGATCGCGAGAACTGCACGCTTCTGGGGTCACAGGCCCACCAGGTCGCAGTGGAGCGGTTTGCCTGGGAACCAATTGCCGAACAAACGGCATTGATCTATACGCGTGCCAGTAAGGGGCGGCCGTCGCAGTCTGGCGTCGTTTCACGTGGTAACTCTCCCGTACTTGGCGGTCATTAGGAGGCGGCATCCATTTCGATCCTCAGTCTATGAACAGGGCACGACGCACGATGACATTCATGCTGTGGATATTGTGCCAAGCAACAAGAATCGGAGCGAATAGACATGTCTCTTGAGTCGCCATCGAGTCATCTCCATATTTGCATGCTCACGAGATCCGTGATGCACCACCAGGCTGGTGGCGGCATGGAGTTGCAGACCGAGGTGTTACGGCAAGGTCTTGTCGAGCGTGGGCATCGGGTAACGATGATTACCACGCCACATCCCAATGGCCACGCGCATGTGAAGGACTCCTGGGGTGAAACGCTCTTTGCGGGAGCAGGCGCTCCCGCTGTCTACACGCATGACTGGTGGCAAGCGAGTCTTGCGACTCTGCTCCAGGCGCACGCGCATGATCCAATTGATGTCGTCGCGGGTCACGGCAAGGCAGCCTACACCTACCTTGGCATGCGACGTCACCTGCCTGCAGCCCAGCAGATACCGACTGTAGTCATCACGCACAACACTATCATCAGCGAGATGCACGCACAATTTGCGCAACTTCATCGCCGTCCGCAATCAGTGGCGCGCTGGTTGCTGCGCGCCACTGCCTTTTTCCTGGACGATCGCCGACGGCTGCCGCTGGCAGACGCGATTACCACAACTACTGAGGAAAATGCGCAAGATATACGGCGGTGGTTCTCGCCCAAGTCGAGTCAAGTGACGGTCATACCGAATGGTGTCGATATCGCGATGTTCATGGCTGGGGAGGCGTTTCGCGATTCATTCCGTCAGCAGCTAGGAGCTGCAGGTAACGAGGTGCGCATTATCGTAGTGTTGGCCCGTTTGGTTCGGGATAAAGGCCAACACTATCTGCTCGACGCCTTGGCCTTACCCGCAATGCAGCCCTTTCGAGACACCGTGCGCGTTGTACTTGCTGGGGACGGCCCCGCGCGCAAAAGCCTGGCCTCACAAGTCGAGGCCCTTGGGCTGCAGGACTCCGTCCTCTTTTTAGGGCGTGTGCCCCATGATGAGGTAGCTGGTTTGCTTGCGGCGGCGGATATCGTTGCGCTGCCCACGATAAGCGAGGGGATGTCCCTGTCGTTGCTTGAGGCGATGGCATCAGGACGTCCAGTCGTTGCCAGTGATATTCCGGCGATTGCCAGCTTTGTTGAAGATGGGGTCACTGGCCGGATCGTGCCAGTAGCGCAACCGGCAGCCCTGGCACGGGCACTGGTTGCACTACTTGACAATAGCGCCGATGCGGCCAAGTTGGGGGCACGTGGACGTGCCTATGTCGCGGCGCGCTATGACCAGCGTACTATGGTCGCTGGCTATGAGCGGGTCTTCCTCCATGCCGCTGGCGCTACTGGTGCTGAAAGCACTCCGGTGAAGAATCCTCTCTCCAGCACCTGACACGCGGCGCGTTCGCGGCGCCAACGCTCAAGCGAACGAAGGCACCGTGGTGTCGACGGCCAAGCTGCGCGATTGAACGGAGGTGGAGGCGCTGCAGTGCCGAGTGCGGTCGGATCCAGGCGAGATTGTGGTGCGTGCTGGCGGCGAGAAGAGCGGCATTGGCACAGATGGCTACCAACATATACTTCGGTCGCATCAGGCCGTTATAATCATGCTGCGTTAGCAGCATAAAGCAACCTGCGAGAGGAAGTGCCGTTGTGGTGAAGAAGCCGATGTTCTTGGTGACAATAGGCATTACGCTCTTTGGGTGTTTTGGAGGGCTGGCCGCGGCATTCGTTCGACCTCCTCATTATCAGGCAGACGCCATCGTTATTGTGTATGAGATGCCACATGAGCTGCGCAACTTAATAGGCCCAGATCAGGCACAGAATATCGACGATCTTTATGCGGCTGGCGCATTGCAGCCGAGCGTCATCCAGCATATTCTGCAGCAATTTGTTGGTATGACAGCAGCGGAGGTGCGTGCCTCGGTGGAGGTAAGCATCATCGCGTATACACCGCTGACACGAATCACCGCGACCGCCGGCACTCCCGCGCAGGCAGCCGCGTTGGCAAATGCTGTGGCGGCTACCTGGACAACCGTTGCTGCCAGAGCTAACAATCAGGCCTACACGCAGACCCTCGCCACCCTGACCGCGCACGAGCACGATCTGTACAGTCAGATTGACGCGACACGGAAGGCGATCATCACTGCAGCGACTACCGAAGGTACGGCAGCAACCGGCCCGCTGCAAGCACAACTGACTGCGCAACTGCAGCAGGTCACGAACACGGATAAGACAATTCTAGCATTGGATCAGTACCGGATTACACTCATCGGCAATGCCTATGTCGCCACGCCGGCAACTGCCGCTGCAGCCCGACTCGTGTCCGATCCAATCAAACTGATGGCCGAGGGAGGCCTCGGCGGCCTTGCGCTCGGTCTTGCGTTCACGCTCTGGCTGGTGCGGCGGCAGCTCTTCCAGAAGCCTCAGGCAGCCGCGCATTCCACGGACGACCGAGATTCGATCCCCATAGACCAGCTGAGCGAAGGCCAGCGCGATGAATGGTAGAAAGCAGCAGGCACAGCCCACCGTGAGGAGAGCCACGCCAGATCTTCTCTACATTCCCCTTGTGCCGTTCGTCACTGTCGGAGTAGCGGCCCTTCTCATTGGCATCGTGGCCAAGCTTCTGGGTGGGCGCATCGCTGCTCGCGGTCGGACTGGGCCTCTCAGTAGTGATTGGGTACTGGGCAACCAAGCGCGGTGACACGCTCGTAGTCGCATTAGTCTTGCTCGTATTCTGGTTGCCGTTTCACACGACGTTTAGTAGATTGAATGTAAGTCCACAAGAGATCGCGACCTATGGCATCTGTCTCGTGGCAGCTGTTTTGGATCGGCGCGGAGTGCGCCACTGGGTGGCCGAGCTTACCAGTACGATTCCAATCGCCGCGCGATTTGTAATCGTGCTCTTCACGCTCGCCGTCCTTCAATCGCTCCTGCGGATCGCACACCCTAGCGTGCTGGGGATTCTTGGTAGCCTGCGGTCAATCCTCCTGTACCCAGTACTGCTTGCCTTGCTCATTGCCTACGTGATTCGAACACGAAAGTGCGAGCAGGTGCTGGTCACATCCTTTTTCTGGGGGGGTGTTCTGCTTGCCTCCTACGCGCTGCTGCTGCCGCTCTGGGGCGTGCAGATTGTCAATGGCGCGGTAGCGGGCAGATTAGGTGCCGAGTCGAGTTTCCTGTCGGATTATCATCCGAACAACCTCTCATTATACTTTGCGTTCGCTGTTGTGTTTGCTCCGTCCCTGGTGTTGGGCGCTCGTCAAGATGCTCAGCGCCGCAATGGCCGGATCTGGCGTGTCGTCAGCGTGATGATCGGCGTCGCCATCCTGCTGTCGGCGCTTTGGCTCACCTACTCTCGTGGCGCGCTTTCTGGGCTGGTTATCGCCAGCGTGATGGTGCTGCTGTTTCTCATCGTCTTCGGCACGTTGCGCCAGCGGGCTGCAAGTGCAAGCGTTCTACTGGCGAGCGCTCTGGTTCTCGGCGGGATCATTCTGATCAAGGGCGTGAAAGTGCTCGGGCGATATGCCAGCCTGCTCAACCCCGCCGGGCTGTCCAACGACCCAAATGTACAGGGCAGAGTGCAGCTGTATGATCGCGCCTTGAAGATCGCGCTGGATCATCCTTTCACCGGCATCGGGCTTGGACAGTTTGCACAGGGAGCTGCGGTGCCATTCTCACCCCACAATACCTATCTTGATCTCTGGGTGAGTATTGGCCTGGTGGGACTTCTCGCCTTCGTTGCCATCATTCTGCTGGGGGGCAGTGCAGTGGTGCGTATTGCGCAGCTGCGCAAGGCATCGACATCGGGCACCACCGTCAACCTTTCGATAATGCTTAGCTTCTCCAGCGCACTGATCATCTTCCTCGTGCAGGCATTCGTCGAAACCTTTGATGTTCAGCCTCGAATCGCGCCAGCGCTGTGGATGCTAGCCCTTGCCCCTCTGGCGATCTGGTTTCGCGAAAGCCAGCGAAAACGCTCACCGCGAGACCTATCGGGCTCCGCCCAGAGAATTGCCTCGGCGCGAGATCACTTGGGTTCAGCCACAGATTCAAGCCAAGCGCATGCAGAGCCGCAGGTCGCGGCTGGTCGCGTCAACACCAACGCCGACTCCGACGCCACACAGAGCAGCTATAGCAAACGTGCGGAGTTGGTGAGCGCCACATTACCAGCCGTCGAGCGCCCGTGGAACTTCGACACAGGCTCGTTTCCTATTATCGAGAATCCCTACCAAGCCGTCACTGACTTCGAGATTCCAGCGATCGGCCCAAGCAGCGCGCTGCGGGGTGCGCCACCGCAACTTCGGCCGATCGTGTCAACTCCGACGGGGCAGGCGACACTCGATCAGGCACTCCATCCGGACGAAATGCCTCCACGACATTCGGGCGCGCATGATGATCTGGCGGATCGTCGTTCAGACTCTGGGGAGCAGGAGGACCGGACGGCGAAGGCCGCTGAAACCATACTGCAGCGTGCTCCTACGAGCTATTTGTGGAATCAAGTCTACTCGCTGTGGTTTTTTGCCATCAATTTTCTTCTCTCCATTGTTATCACCCGCGGGTTAAGTCGTGATGGCTACGGGGCCTATGCGATCCTGTCGACGATTGTTAGCACGCTCCTGTTTGTCTTCGCGTTTGGATTGGAAGATGCTGCGACCGTCTTCTTACCACGAGTGCTTTCTCTTCATGGCCAGGGTGAGGCTGGTCGACTCGTCCGTCGCTTTACTGTACAGCGGATAGTGGTGATGGGTGTAGTTGGCTTCCTCCTCGCGGTCGGTCTGCCTGTGGTCGTTCCAGCACTCGAACGTGTTGGCTTCCTTCCCGCACACTTCGATCAATCGGTCAACGGGTACTTGGGACTGCGCCCCTGGTTTATGGGAGCGGCGCTTGCCGGAAGCAGTCTCGTCGCGCTGCAAGCAGCGTTCTTTGTGGCTGTGATGAAATCGCGCACCACACTCATCGTCGGCGGTATCTCACAACTCATGAGCGTCACATTCATGATACTGCTGTTGAAGTTGGGATTCGGCGTTGATAGCATCTTTGCCGTACAGGCTGTTGTCACCTGGCTCACGGCGATTGTCTACTTCTTCCAACTCGCACCGTTCCTCCGCGCACGCGCACGTACAGTCGTGGCTGATGCTCGTGAGATGCGAAAGCTCATGTTCACTGCCTGGCTTACCAACGTCACAAATGGCGCGCTTGGTAAACAGATGGACATCATGCTGATGTCATTCTTTGCGGTGAGTTTCGTCGCCATTGGCTACTATAACCTGGCATATCAGCTTGGAAGCATTGTCGGGGTCTTGTTGATTTCTGGCCTCGGCGGCGTTGGCATGGCAGCGATGTCGGCCGCGCTGGCGGCAGGCGGTCGCGATCGACTGGCGTCGATGTGGAGTGCATCACTCATGCTGCAAATAGTCCTGGCGGTGCCATTGCAGATTGTCTGTTTGGTGCTGGCGGACCAAGTGATCACAGTGATCTTTGGCGCACAGTATGCAGGCGCTGCGCCGTTGCTCCGTATCTACCTTGTCTTCTCGATCATCGGGCGATTCATTGGCGGTGGGTCCAATCAGAGTGCACTGTATGTTATCGGACGCCAGCGCTCCGTGCTGCTGGCACGGTGGGGCGGATTGGTAATCAACGTGCTTCTCGATGTTGTGTTCATTCAAGTCTATGGTCCTGCCGGTGCCTTATTCGGGACAGGCTTCTCACAATTGTGGGTTGGGATCATGGAATATCTGATGTTACGCGCCAAGGTTCCGGTGCGATATCCGAGTGGCTTCGCGCTGCGCATCACTTTTATCGCTGGTCTGCCGGCCATCGTCTTGCTGTGGTGGACGCCCGAAGGCATCACGGGACTGGTCGCACGCTGTATCTTGTTCACGCTGCTGGCACTTGTCGGCGTGCTCACCTTTGGGCTCGGCGACGCAAATGACCTTACCGACATGATCAACGCGAACCCAAAGCTGCGCAAGCTTGTCACCATCGTGAGCAACCGGTTGCCAGCAGCCATGATGCGACGCGGTCAGCCAGCGGAACTCCTCGACTGAACGGTGTCCAGGCCGATCTAAGACCAGCGCGATCCTAACCCGTGCCGAGCGAGAGCTCCCCCCAACATTTCCTCAACGTTTCGACCGCTGGCCGAAACCTCAACCGGTTGGCGGGGAAAAGAGATAGACGGTGACAGTCAGACTATGACGGGTCGACACGAGCTGTCGATGGGTGGTGAGCCAGGCCAGGTGTTCGCGAATAAGGCCGTTGTAGGCAGAGGGTCCATTCGTCGCGACGACGAGGAATATGCGGCTATTCTTGTGCTCGTCAGAATAGGCAGCAATATCAGGGACAGCGTCGGGGACGGCGGAACCAGACGCCCAGTCAACCAGTCCTGGTGAATCGGCATCCAAGTGGGCCTGGCCGGTCCCTGCCAGCACATAGTTCAGATAATACTCGAGCGGAAAGCTGCACCAGTCTCTTGGGAGACAAATGATTCCGTCTGTTTGCTGATAGCGCGCTTCAATCCATTCAGCGGGGTCGCGCCAGGTGGCACGCACCACGGTATTCCGGTAATATGTCTGCGGCAACTGTATAGCGAGCGCTCCACAGAGGAGTACAGCAAGCGTCACTGTAGCGACAGTGCGCTGGCGGTGCTTGCGGAAATAACGCGCCGCCGCCACAAGGCCTGCCGCGGTAAGGAGACACAGCGGCATAACAGCTGAGGAGAGATATCGATCCCAGAAGACATGCAAATTGAGGCCTGGCTGTGTCAAGGCGTAGGCGAGCAGCACAGGCACGGCAAAACCGCAGAGCAGCATAAGTACCGGACCCAGTAATCTCAGGCTGCGCGCGCTCAACAGTGAGAACGCGACACCAGCAAGCATGAGGAGCAGGACCAGCACGCTGAAATTCGCCAACTCGAAGATGAAGGCGGCCAAACTAGTGGGAGTCGCCGGGGGCAACCAGAGTGATGCAGCGTTCTTGCCGTGCTCTACAAGGTTGAGCAGGATCGGTGTGATGAGTAGGAAGATACCCAGTAGACTGAGCGCAAATGGCCGCCAGGCCTTGCGCGCCGCCGAGCGCCATTCGGTGGGTACGACGAGCAACATGGCGAACGCCACCACCTGAGCTGCTACCACAAACGCGCCCATGAGTTGGGTGTAGATCGCAAGAGCCATCATCACCACGTATGCGAGCCACCAGAGCCAATAAGTGCGTGCTATGCCTGAGCTGGCAGTTAATGCGACTGTCGAGAGCACGTGCATAAGAGCAAACCAACCGAGCGCCAAAACAAAGACATAGAGAGCGTATGACCTTGCCTGCTGTGCGTCATAGAGGACCAGGCCACTCAGGGCAAATGCCGTTGCGGCAACTACCCCCACAGTGCGACTCCAAAACCGCCACCCCACGTGAAGCACGGCAACGACGCTACCCATCGTGAAGAGCACGGAAGGGAGCCTTAGCCAGACCTCGGAAGGAGCACCGCCAACAAGGTGGACGACGCCGACCCAGTCCCTGAGGACGACGTAGTAACCGACCATGTTGATGTCTTTTTGCCAGATAACGCTCCAGAACACATCCGTTGGCAGCTGCGCGAGTGAGCCTGAAATGGACTCGTCATACCACAAACTCGTTGTGCGGAGGAGATGCCAGCTAAGGACAAATGCGACCAGCGCCAGTGCGATCGACCAGAGGGTAAGCGCTGAGGGCCGAACTCGTTTGATATGTGCACGAATACCTGCAACTATGGTGGGCGCATTTGTCGCTGTCGCCGTGTTTCGAGTGGCACGCTCTGTAGCTCTTGATTCGTCGTTCATACGCTCCAACCTCTCGCTAGGACTCCGTATGTTTGGTTGTCGTGCAACTGGAGTGGGCACAGTGAGAGTGGCGTGCAGTTGCCGCCACCTTCACGGCTTTGCCGTCGGTACATACGCATCACGAAAGCGCCTGCTACGCATGGGCAGGCATCATCCGATTCAACGCGCTTTTCTGGTCGGGTGAACTGGCGCAGACAGCCACTAGGCCAGTCTCCAGTCCTCTGCGACGCGCCGATATGTCTCTAGTGTCGTGGTTGCGACATGATTCCACGAGTACTGCTGTGCCCGTGCGAGGCCCTCGGCGCCCATTGCGGCACGTCGCAGCGGATTCGTGCATACTTCGCCCAAGGCCGCTGCCATTGCGTCAACGTCCAGTGGGTCAACGAGGAGTGCCGCCTGACCAACCGCCCCCGCGAGTGGCGAGGTTATTGACGCGATGACTGGCGTACCGCAGGCCATGCCTTCGATTACTGGCAGACCAAAGCCCTCTTCAAGGGATGGAAATGCAAGGACATCAGACCCGCCATCAATGGCGCGATATCCTCGTCGGAGACAAAGCCGAGCAAGCGGATTACATGACCAGCATTGGCCTCTGCTATCGCGGCGGTTACCTCGTCAGCTCGCCACTTGGGGTTTCCGGCGATCAGGAGTTGGTGAGGAATGCCGAATTGGCGCTTTGCCTGGGCGAAGGCGCGCACCAACCGCACCAAGTTCTTGCGCGGTTCTATGGTTCCCACGTTGATGATGTATGGCGCCGTAATGCCATAGCGCCCGAGTACCGCAACGCGCTCATGTGCTGAGGGCGGGCGAAATCGCTCGTCAACTCCAAGTGCGGAGACCCTGATACGTTCGGCAGGTACTGCGAGCACCTTCTCCAGCGCAAACGCAGTAGCATCCGAGACGGCCAACACAGTCATGGCATTCGGTATGGTACGTCGCATCAGGCTCGCGAGATACCTGCGCACCCAGCTAGCGTGATGATCATTCTCGGTCAGCGGCATGATGTCATGTACAGTCAGCACAAGTGGAACATTGGGAGTGTGAAAGGCAGGGCCATAACTATCCAGATAGTGGATAACGTCATATTTTCTTGGAGTACAAGCGCCTGGAATAGCCAACTGATCGAGCGCGCTCCACCAGACGAAACGGAGCCCCGGCACACGCGGAGGACGTACAACCGCAGAGAGGCGGTTAAAGTGGAATCGATTGTCGTTTGCGAGACCGAGGCGTTCCGCATCATCTTCCTGCAGGATGATGTGCCACTCCATATCGGCATTCGATGCGTGGAGCGCGCGCAGCAACTGGGTCGTATAGGTGCGTACCCCTGCTCCTTTTCTATAGAATGGAACTGTATTGATGAATACACGCAAATTGTGGGCCCTTTCAGGTATCGGTGAAGGCTCTTGCGGAGTATCATTTCTGTAGCCGCGGGCCAGCTGATCAGATCATGCCCCGTTCGTGGCCCGCAGGCCACTCGCAGTCCGCAATGCACTCGAAGCCCATCCAGCACGCACACGATCAGGCATGATGAGGCAGGTAGGCGAGTCACATGATAAGCATTGAGACACAATCGCAATATTGGTGTAGCAGTATCGTACTACAGTATTGGTGGCATGTCGCTCGAGAAGGAGAATCAGGACAAGTGCCGGCACGATCAAGCGATTTGACAGGCTGGACTCATCAGCCGCATGTCACTTGTAGGGTGCTCATAGCACCGGGTGCGTGCCGCACGCTGGTGGGTGTCACCCCAGACAGTGAGGCGGCAGCGCGCCGACTTCCACCACAAGACGGCACTCAAGCTCGTGCGAGAGCACGACACGATCTCTCATGAAGACTTGCAGGTCGCCAACCTGCTCAAGAACCACTATCTGGCCGAGTCGATTCAAGACACGGGCTGGAGCCAGTTCTTGAGCATCCTCGCAGCCACAGCAGCATACGCTGGGCGACGAGTGGTCGCTGTGCCGCCTGCCTACACCAGTCAGATCTGCTCTGGCTGCGGCTGCGGCGTTCTGGTCACGAAGGGCTTGTCCGTCCGCTGGCCTGCCTGCCCAAACTGCGGCACGAGCCTGCATCGGGATCACAACGCTGCCAGGAATGGAGAGAGGCTTGGGCAAAGCCTTCAGGGAGAGGTGGCGTTGGCCGCCCCGGAGAACTGAGCATCCATCGGGCTGCTAGCCCGTGCGGAATGTCAAAGTAAGGATTTGCAATGCTTACTCCTTCCAGCTGGAGCCACCCGCCGACAGCCTTGCAACTGGGCATTGGAGAGGTTCACGTATGGCGCGCCTACCTCCCAGCACATCTCCCACGATTGGCGGCACTCGCGAACCACCTCTCCGCCAATGAACAAGGAAAGGCCTCGCGTTTTTACTTTGCGCGCGACCGCGAGCGTTACACGCTGGCCCGAGGGTTGCTGCGTGAACTCTTACATCTTTATCTTGCCATTGCCCCCAACCACCTCCGCTTCTCGTACGGCGCTCATGGCAAACCAGCCCTCGCCGTACCTGCCGACGGCCAGTGGATCCGGTTCAACCTCTCCCATGCCCATGACCTGACCCTCTATGCCTTTGCTCGCGATCAAGAGCCGGGAATCGATATCGAACGCATTCGCCCTGACTTCGCGTATGAGCAGATCGCCCGCCGAGTCTTCTCTCCCTATGAGATCGCGACGCTGTTTGACCTGCCAGATCCCACTCGTATCGAGGCCTTCTTCCGCGGTTGGACCATCAAGGAAGCATACATCAAAGCGCTGGGTGGCGGACTCTCCATCCCACTTGATCAGTTCGACGTGGCACTCACTCCAGGAACGCCTGCAGCCATTCTCGCGACGCGTCCGGATGCCGCCGAGGCCAGCCGCTGGACTGTCAGACGGCTAGACCCAGGTTCAGGCTATGAGGCAGCGCTCGCGGTCCGTGGTTCTGTCTCGAAACTCATGTGCTGGCAAGTTGATTCAGCGACATCCGTCTGATGCTCCAGTCTGGTTGGCCAATGTCGCCTGAATTTGCATCGTGTTGCGTCGTTTGGGCGAGGCGAGGCCAGAGACTGTACGCCGAAAGCCCCGGCGAACTGGACGGAAGAATGCAGCACAGCATCCAGCAACATATCGTCGAAGGACAGCACCTACAGTCACCAACCACCCAAAGGAGACTGGTAAATGATACGCCTGTCTGGTATGAGCCTCACTTCGAGTCTGTCTTACTCCAAACCAGGTGCGCTATTGCGAGTTACCAGGGTAGGGGTCCTACGTCTGGAAGTGCTGAAGCCTTTTGTGGACTCAAAACGCCCTGTCTACTGACAGGATGCCCAAACGTCGGCGCAAACAGCTACAGGTCGAACGATGTCTGAAGACCATTACACCAGTTATGAGGTTGGATCCTTGGCATACACAGATCCACGAATGTCGCACGGTATCACCGAACTCTCAGGAGGTGCTCTCGGCAGCCACACTCAGGCCGACGGGGTTGCTCATGAAACGGTGGATGCTACGCTGCCGTCGCTCATCGCGACACAAGCTGCGCGCACGCCCGATGCCATTGCCATCATGGGACTCGATCGAAAACCTCTGACCTATGCACATCTGCAGACGTGCCTGGAACAGGCAAGCGCGCGATTGACGAAGCTCGGTGTGCTCAAGGGCGACCGTGTCGCAGTGGCGCTCCCTGCGGGTCCTGAGTTGGCCGTTTGTATGCTCGCGATCACACAGGTGGCGGTCTGTGCGCCACTCAATCCAGACTATACTGCGAACGAGTTTGCGCGTTATCTGGATCGCCTGCGTCCGTCCACTCTGATTATCCAGGCCGGGACGGCCAGGGCCGCGCTGATGCCTGCCCGCGAGCGTGGATTGCGCATCCTGGAACTTGCCCCTACGGTAGCAGACAGCGCCGGCAGCTTCGGCATTTCCGACGTTTCTGGACTGCGTGCGTCTACCACAGCGGTTAGTTCTTCAAATGCCGACGCTGTGGCGCTGGTCTTGCAGACTTCAGGCACTACGGCGCACCCAAAGATCGTGCCGCTGACGCATGTAAATCTCATTGCGGCGGCGCGGAGCATCGTGGCTGTGCTTCACCTGAGCGAGACGGATGTTTGCCTGAGCGTCCTACCACTCTTCCATATCCACGGCTTTAGCGCGCTCGTGTCCACGCTTATTTCGGGTGGATGTATGGTCTGCCCTACCAGTTTTTCCGGGCCCTTGTTCTTTGACTGGGTGGAACGGTTCCGGCCCACATGGTATACCGCTGCACCAACCATCCATCAAGCCATCCTTGCGCATGCGCCGGCCTACCGCGCGCAACTCGAGCAGCATTCGCTACGCTTCATCCGCTCGGCCTCTTCAGCGTTGCCACTCCCTGTGCTTACCGACCTCGAGCAGTTGTTCCGTGTCCCGATCATCGAAGCGTACGGCATGACCGAGGCAGCGCCACAAATCAGTAGCAATCCGCTGCCACCCGGCTTGGCCAAACGCGGGTCGGTGGGCCGCGCCGCTGGTCCGGAGATAGCAATCCTGGACACGGCAGGCAATCCAGTTCCAGCTGGCGTTCCGGGCGAGGTCGCGGTGCGCGGGGCCAATATCACCGGCGGATATGCGGATGATCCGCAGGCGAATGAAAGCGCCTTCGATCACGGATGGCTCCGCACCGGCGATGAGGGGTATCTCGACGACGAGGGGTACCTCTTCATCACGGGGCGTTTAAGGGAGATGATCAACCGGGGGGGCGAAAAGATTGCCCCGCGTGAGGTGGATGAAGTTCTACTTGCCCACTCTTCTGTCGCTGAGGCCGCAACGTTCGCGTTGCCGCATCCGACCCTAGGCGATGAGGTCGCGGCAGCGGTTGTGTTGCACCTGGGGCAGCGGCAAATGAGGAGGAATTGCGGAGCTTCGTCGCCGATCGCCTTGCCTATTTTAAGGTACCACGCCGTATCGCCATCGTCACTGAGCTCCCGAAGGGCCCGACTGCGAAACTGCTCCGGAGTGAACTGGTGCAACGCTTCGTGTACCTCATGCAGCCGGATCAAGGTGCCCACGGCGAATTCACCGAATCCGAGGAGCGCTTCGTCGCGCCACGTTCGCCATTAGAGCGGCAAGTGGCCGATATCTGGGGGAGCGTCCTCGAAGTGGGTCGCATCGGGATCCATGATGACTTCTTTGCGCTCGGTGGCGATTCTATGCTCGCGACGATGGTCATCTCCCGGATAGCTGATATCATCGGCCGTGAGGTGTCGATCAACGAGCTGTTTGACGCGCCCACTGTTGAGGGCTTGACTGCGATACTCCACAGACTGTCTGCTGAGGATACAGACGACCAGGTACCATTCGAGCCCTAAATCGCGTTCATGCGATGAGAGCGCATCATGAAGATGGAGCTACGAGCTATGATGATGGACGGAGAGAAGGAGCCATCACATCTAGAAACCGATGCGACTGCTAGAGGGCGAGACTCCGATGCCCTTCAATCCGCGACGGTTACCAAGCTTGATGCGGCGACGCCACGCGCCACGCCTGAGCGCATCACGCAACGTAACAAGTCCGGCCCTCGCCCTCTCTCGTTTGTCCAGGAGCGTCTCTGGTTCTTCGACCAACTCACTCCTGGCTGCCCCGCCTACAATTCGTTTCGCGCGCTTCGCCTAACGGGCCCGCTCGATGTCCCACCCTTCAGCGAACGCTCGATGCGCTCATGACGCGGCACGACGTCTTGCGTACGACTTTCCCCTTACAAACGGCTATCCGTCGCAGGTCGTGAATCCGGGGAGTCCGGCATCACTGGTGATGAACGATCTGAGTACGCTTAGTGCCGACGCGCAGGCCGCGATGCTGAACGAATGTGTAGTTGCTGAGGCGCGCCGCATATTTGATCTGGCGCACGATTCACTGTTGCGGTGCGTGCTGTTCCGCCTCCATGAGCAGGCACATGTGCTCCTGCTCGTCACACATCACATCGTGTTTGACGCATGGTCGGCGATGGTGCTGCTCCGCGAGTTCTTGGCCATCTACGACGCATTCTCGGTGGATCATCCGTTGCCGCTGAGTGACCTTCCCATCCACTACACAGACTTCGCCGTCTGGCAGCGCGAACATATGCACCGCGAGCGGTCGAAGCGCACTGACGTTCTGGAGGGCACAATTTGCGGATGGGCTTCCAGTGCTCCAATTGCCTACGGACCGGCCACGGCCCGCTGTGCAGACATTTGTCGGCGCGCGCATCTCCAAACACCTGCCGATGTCGCTGCTGAGTGAGGTGAAGGCACTGGGCCGCACGAGGGCGCCACGCTATTTATGACTTTGCTTGCTGCCTATAATGCTCTACTCGCGCGCTACAGCGGCCAGGAGCGCATCGTGGTTGGTTCGCCGATCGCTGGCCGTACACGGGTTGAGACAGAGGGCTTGGTCGGCTGCTTTATCAATACACTAGCTTTCAATACCGACCTCTCTGGTGATCCCTCATTCCGTGACTTGCTTCAACGGGTTCGCGTGCAAGCGGTAGGCGCCTTTGCCCACCAGGATCTGCCCTTCGAAGCGCTCGTCGACGACCTTCAGCCGGGCGTGACCTCAGTCGTACCCCGTTTTCCAGACAATGTTTCAGCTTCGCAACATTCCTCGCAAGCCGCTACAAGATGGACTCGTTGGGTCTTGAAGAACTGGAGTTTGATCCAGGAATCGCCAAATTTGATCTCTCCCTTGAAGCCGTCGAGCGCCCAGATGGCATCGATTGTTATTGCGAATACGCCACCGATCTCTTTGAGCGTGGGACCATTGAGCGCCTGTTAGGCCATTACCGGACGCTGCTGGAGAGCGCCGTCGCTGACCCCGATATGCCGCTCTCGCGGTTGCCACTGCTTACAGCCCCCGAGCGCCAGCAACTGCTCATCGACTGGAACGCTACGCAGCAGGACTACCCACGCAAAGAGTGCCTGCACCACCTCTTTGAGGAACAAGTCGAACGAACCCCAGATGCCATTGCGGTCGTGTTTGAGGACAGCTCACTCACCTATCGAGAACTCAATCAACGAGCCAATCAGATAGCGCATTATCTCCAAATGCTCGGTGTTGGCCCGGAAACCCTGGTTGGCATTTACATGCAGCGTTCCATCGAGATGATCACTGGGATACTTTCGGTTCTTAAGGCTGGAGGGGCCTACGTCCCGCTTGATCCGTCCTATCCGCAAGAACGTCTAGCATTTGTCCTGCAAGATTGCCAGGTATCGCTCTTGCTTACTCAGAAGTCATTGGCTCTGCCTCCTCATCAAATGCAAGTGCTGTATCTGGACGAGGTGCCAGAGATTTATGGGGCAGGTGCCAATATTGCTCATTCAGAGACAACGGCAGAGCAGCTTGCCTACATCATCTACACATCAGGTTCCACAGGGCGGCCTAAAGGCGTTATGGTTACACATAGCAACGTCACGCGTTTGTTTGCTATGACCAACCAATGGTTCCACTTCCATTCTCAGGATGTCTGGACACTTTTCCACAGCATCGCATTCGACTTCTCTGTCTGGGAGATCTGGGGTGCACTGCTGCATGGGGGGCGATTGGTGATCGTCCCCTACTGGGTGAGCCGCTCCCCTGATGAGTTCTGGCGGCTTCTCCGCGAGTCGCAGGTCACCGTTCTCAACCAAACGCCCTCCGCGTTCCATCAGTTGACCCAGGCAGGGCTGAGAGATACCTCCCCTCAGGACATGCACCTGCGTTTTGTCATCTTTGGCGGAGAAGCCCTCGAAGTAGCAAGCCTTGAGCCGTGGATCAGTCGTTATGGGGATCAGCAACCACAGTTGATCAACATGTATGGGATCACTGAGACTACGGTGCATGTGACCGCTTGTCGCATTCGGGAGAAAGATGTAGGCTTAGGGACCGGAAGTCTCATTGGCAAAGCCATTCCTGACTTGCAACTCTACGTCCTTGATGCCCATCAGCAATTGGTCCCCATCGGAGTAGCAGGGGAGTTATATGTTGGGGGTATGGGGCTGGCTCGCGGCTATCTTCATCGACCAGAGCTAACTGCAGAGCGTTTCGTGCCTCATCCTTTTGAGGGTGCTATGTCGGGGGCCCGTCTCTATCGCACAGGAGATCTAGTGCGTTACCGCTCAGACGGGCAGCTCGAGTACCTGGGACGCATCGACAACCAGGTCAAACTGCGTGGCTTCCGTATCGAACTGGGTGAGATTGAAGCCACCTTGCGAGTCCATCCTGCCGTGCAAGAGGCCGTCGTTGTCCTGCGAGAAGAGAACGCAACCAGAAAATATCTTGTTGCCTACGTTGTACTGAAACAGGACATGCCGTTCTTACCGAGCACTCTGCGTCAAGAGCTTTCGCAGCGCTTGCCAGACTATATGGTACCAGCACTTTTCGTCCTGATCGAGAAGCTTCCACTGATGCCCAACGGAAAATTAGATCGCGCCGCTCTTCCTGCGCCCAATTGGATCGAGGACCCAACCGAAGCCTTTGTGGCGCCACGTACGGCAACCGAAGAGACGCTCGCCCGCCTCTGGGCTGACATCCTCGAAGCTGGGCCGATCGGGATTCATAATGACTTCTTTATGCATGGCGGCCATTCGCTACTTGCCATGCGAGTGATTGTGGGCGTGGCGGACTCCTTTGGTGTCATGCTGCCAGTACGCACTCTGTTCGAGGCGCCGACCATAGCGTCACTTGCCGAGCGGATCGAGCAAGCCAAGCCCCTGACCCATAGCGCAGACTATATGCCGCTCGTGAAGACGTCGCGCGCAGGGGATGCGCCCCTCTCTTTCACCCAAGAGCGCTTCTGGTTTCTCGAACAACTTACCCCAGGTACCGCGACCTACAATGTGCCGATGATCCTGCGCATGCAGGGCCAGCTCGAAATTTCCGCGCTTGAACGTAGCATTGGCGAGATCGTCCGACGCCATGAGTCGTTGCGCACCACCTTCGTCATGGGCGATGGAGCGCCTGTGCAACGCATCGCCGCTCATGAGTCCACCTGCACTAGCTGTGGTCGACCTCGAGGAGATCCGCCCGAGGGCGGCGCGGAGGAGGCGCGCGCTTGCTGGGGCGCGCTGTGAGTTCGAGCGACCGTTTGATCTGGCGGTCTGGCCCGCTCTTGCGAGTACAGTTACTCCGTCTCACCGCCGAGGGAACACGTGCTCGTGGTCATCATTCATCACAGCGTCTTTGATGGGTGGTCCGCAACGGTACTTCCATCGTGAGTTGGTTGTCTCTCTACGCTGCATTTTCTCACAGTCAGCCTTCACCTCTTACCTGATCTACCCGGTGCAGTATGCCGATTACGCCGTGTGGCAGCATGGCCATTTGCAAGAGGAAGCGCTAATAAGCCACACATCGACTACTGGCAGCGCCAGCTCGCAGACGCGCCACTGTTGCTCCGAGCTCCCCACTGATCGGCCACGCCCCATGGAGTGAGCGTTCCGCGGAGGGCGGCATCAGTTTTACATACCAAACGAAGTAAGTGGATCACCTTCAACGGTTGTGTCAGAGAGGAGGGCGCGACACTCAACATGGCCCTCCTCGCGGCCTTCCAGACATTGCTTGGTCGTTATACCAGCCAGGAGGATCTCCTGATCGGCTCGCCGATTGCTGGGCCGCATTCGGGCCGAGACCGAGAGCCTCATTGGGTGCTTCCTCAACACCCTGGTGTTGCGCGGTGACCTGCGCGGCGACCCTCCCTTTTAGCTCGAGTTCCCTGCGGCGGGTGCGCGAGGTCGCCCTGGCGGCCTACTACGACGAGGAACTTCCCTTCGAGCGCCTACTTGGAGATTCTTCGAGCCGGCGCGCGAGATCCAGCTACAGTCCAGTTGGTGCAGGTACTGTTCATCTTCCAAAACTGACCCATGTGGCGCTCCATGGCATTGCCCGGCCTTACGGCTTGAGTCAACTTGATTTTGAGACCGGCACCAGCCCAAGTACGACCTTACGCTTGAGGTTGTCGCGACTGACGAGGGGTTGCGCTGCCTCGCTCCAGTTTGACAGCGATCTGTTCGACGCCGACACCATCGCACGACATGGCAAGCCACTTCCAGAGACTGGTCGCTGGAATTGCCACAGACCCCGAGCAGCGGCTCTCGCAGTTGCCACCCCTGACCCCCAAGCGAGCGGGAGCAGGTGCTGGTCGAGTGGAACGCCACGGAGAGCCCATTATCCCGACAAAATCCCAGCATCGTTACGCTTTTCGAAGCCCAGGTCGAGCGCAGCCCCAGATGCGGTCGCCTTTACCTGCGAGGGCAGAGGCGCTGACGTACCTGTCAACTCAATGGGCAAGCCAATCAGCTGGCGTGGTACCTGCGCCAACTCGATGTGGGGCCCTAGTCACTGGTGGGCGTATGCTCTCGAACGCTCATTTGAGTTAAGTCATTGCCCGCTAGGGAGATCTTTAAGGCTGGTGGTGCGTATGTGCTCCTCTATCGAGACTTACCCACTCGACCGACTGGTGCTATATGTTGGCAGACTCCCGTGCCTCCGTGCTGCTCGGGCACGTGAAGCTGCTCCTCGAACGTCTCCCATTCTCACGACGGGAACACGTGGTACGGGTCGATGGAGACGCCGAGCGAGCTGGCTATTGGCGCCGAGTCGCAGGCGAATCTGGATGAAACAAAAGTGGCCATTACGGAACCGGGGAGATTAGCATACGTGCTCTACACCTCTGGCTCGACAGGACAACCCAAAGGGGCCGCTGTCGAGCATCGGCAGTTGCTCAATCGCTTCGCCTGGATGTGGCGGGACGTACCTTCTGCGACAGCCTAAACGAGGTTGGTTGTCAGAAGACGAGCATCAATTTCGTCGACTCGCTTTGGGATATTTTTGGCCCGCTTCGTCCAGGGGGTTCGGAGCGTAATCGTTCCTGATCGCGTCCTCAAAGAGCCGGCCCGGCTGCTGGAGGTGCTGGCAGCCGAGCACGTCACGCGGCTGTGGGTCGTACCGTCGTTCCTTCGCGCGCTCCTCGAGGCCTATCCTGACCTAGCACGGCGGGCGCCAGATCTTACATTCTGGGCGGTTGGCGGCGAGGCGCTCACGCCAGAGTTGTATGCGCTTTTCCACGACCGCATGCCCAAATGCGCGCTCGTCAATATCTACGGCGCCTCAAAGTTTTTCGACGCCACCTTCTTCGATTGTCGCGTTGCGCTCGCCGATATGAGCGCAGTTCCTATTGGGCGTCCGCTTGCCAACATGCAGTCCTATGTCCTGGACGCCTACCGCCAGCCCGCGCCAATTGGGGTACCTGGCGACCTCTACATCGGCGGAGTTGGTCTGGCTCGCGGCTATCTCCACCAGCCGGAGCTGACCGCCGAACGCTTTATCGCTCATCCATTCAGCGCCGACCCTCATGCGCGCATCTACCGTACCGGCGATCTGGCGCGCTGGCGCTCGGATGGCCAGATGGAATATCTCGGTCGTTCAGATCATCAGGTCAAGATTCGCGGCTTCCGTATCGAGTTGGGGGAGATCGAAGCGACGCTCGCCCGCCACCCAGCGGTACGACAGAATGTCGCGGCTCCATCGTCCGCGAGGATCACCCTGGCGAGCGCCAACTCGTCGCCTACGTTGTCCTACGCGAGCATTTGGCGACCACCCCCACCGCGCAGGAATTGCGCCGTTTTGCGGGGGATCATCTGCCCGTACATATGACGCCGATGGCAGTGGCTCATCCTCTCCACATTTCCACTGACCCCCAGCGGCAAAATACATCGCCTGGCGCTCCCCGCCCCTACCTGGACTCGCGCTGCCGAGGATTCCGCCGACACATCCGCGCCTCTCAACGCAGTAGAGCGCAAACTGGTTAGTGTTTGGGAAGAGGCGCTTGGCGTCTCACCTATTGGCAGTCATGATAACTTCTTCGATATGGGCGGTCATTCTGGGCTGGCAGTGCGCATATTCGCGCAACTCGAAACGATCTTCGGGGTAAACTTGCCACTCGCGGTACTCTTCAGCGCGCCCACGGTGGAGCAACTCGCCGAGGTGATCGCCCGCAAACAGCCATCTCACGCCAGCGATGCGCTCGTGGCTATCCAGCAAGGCGGTGAGAAACGACCACTCTTCCTGATTCATCCTCTGGGCGGCGGAGTCCTGGGATCTCTCACCCCTGGCTCGCCATCTCGGGCCAGACCAACCAGTCTATGGCTTACAGCCAAACATACGAAGAACCTCTACGGATATTGTTGAGATGGCTACCATTATATTGGCGCGATGCGGGCCGTGCAACCCACCGGCCCGTATAATCTCGTCGGATACTCGGCTGGGGGCCTCATCGCGCTTCAGACTGCACAGCAACTCCGGCGGCAAGGGGAACAGATCGGTTTGCTTGGCATGCTCGACACCCATGCCGCTAATCCTAACCGGCAGATCCACAGTGAGCGAATGAACTCGCGCTTTGCCTGGAGGCTGTTGCGCGATATGCCAGGCTATCTGACTGAGTACCTTATGGAACGTCCAATGCGCGAGCGTATAGAATCGTTGCGGGTATTCGCGAGGGTAAGGTGAAAGACTGGCGCGTCTACGTTCGAATACGCCTGATAGCAAAGCGCGCGTATACGTGCCATGCTCTTCGAGGTTCGGACGGAACGAGCGTGTCGCCGCACTCCCTCAAAGTATGGCAATGTCGTGCGCGCCCATCCCTGGCCGTACGCAACTATCTCCTCAGCGTATCCCGGCCATGTGACTATTTTCCGTGCCGCGAGCCAGACGCTCGTCAGTTCACATTTGCGCGATCTGGGGTGGGGCAGGCTCGCCAGTAGCGTCTCGGTTCACGAGTCGTGCCTGGGAGCACATCGAGACAGCTAATCCTCGAACCCCATGCTCGTGCCCTAGCCGAGGGCGCTTGAGTGCAATGTCTGGCTGGAGCAGACTCAGCCACGTCCGAAAGAGTAGGACATGCTGCGGTCGTATGCCCCTACATCGCAGAAGAGAACAGATCGCCAGCGGCAAGTGTCTCAGGGGCGTCAATCGCTTCAGCAAGGATATCCTTCTCCATGCACAGACGACCCAGGATTCTCGCTGTGCCACGCCCCACCGAGCGCCAGCGGTGCTCCAGGGGGTCGCGCCAGAGGATGCGATGTGGAAAGACGGTGTAATTGTGGTAGGCAAGCTCAGCGATGGAGCCATCCACCACCACATCGCCGATCCGTCCATTGGACTCGCGCCGCACCTCGATTACGCGTGTCGCTAGCGCCATGCTCGACTGAGCCAGCGCACGCCCAGGCTCCAGGAACAACGTACGCACGTGGGCAGCGCACGCGACACACGCTGGATGACCGTTCCTCGAATTGCGCCGATAGCTCTTCCGTCCAATCGTCGGGGAACCATCCTCCTCCGATATCCAGCGAGGCGACAGGCCGTCCGCTGTTCATCTCGATGGCCCGCGTCGTGTCCAGGATGTGCTGAAGAGCCGCCACCAATGGTCGAGTCCAATGGAGTTACTACCTATGTGGAACTGTACGCCGAAATGTGACGCCACAGGCAGTCGCTGCACCAGCGCGGCGACTTCTCGTCAAGGACTCGGCATTTCGACAGGAATGCCGAAGCGCGATGCTGTGGCGCCCGCAACCGAATCCCGAGAATCTTTGCCCGGTATATGCCTGGCTCCCCGCTTCTTCGGCGGCAACTACCGCGCGGAGTTCCTCCAGGGAGTCACAATATATCGCGTGCAGTGGCTCCTGGCGTGATGACGGGCGTGGGCCAGGGTTTTGCTGGGGCCATTCAGAATAATTCTGCCGGCTGGGAAGCCAGAGGCGATGGCTTTCGCCACCTCAGCCTGGCTGATGGTTTCCGCCAGCAATCCCGATGCGCAGGCCAGTTCCAGCAGGCGCCTGTCGGGATTCGTCTTGACACTGTAGGCGACCTGCACGTGCAACTCTGGCGCGCTGAAACGGCGCATCAAGTCCCCAGCTCGGCGAAAAGCATTGTGCGCGGCATTGGGCAGGAAGAGCCACTGCGGTGTCTCACTGACATCAGATGTGGCGGAGACATCCGCCACAACATCATCAGGAAGCTGGGGCGCTACTGCTTTCACATTGGCTGTGGCGCGCTGTCGCTCTGGCGCGTAATCCTGCTCAGTGCTAGAGGGTGCTGGGGTTGAGGTGGGCTGCGTGTCCGCTAGTTTCTGAAGAGGAACCTCGACGACGATGCGCACGAACTGTTGAGGTGTCTCAGGTGAAGGAATTGCGCTTTCTCCCGTGGCGTGTTCGAGCAACCGCGCGGGGAGATTCCGTCCTGCCAGCGCCGCGCCGAAAATCCATGTGGGAAAAGCTGCACGCCACCAAGCACCCAGCGTCGCTCCGTTCGATCCCGCACAAGCGAGAGCGCGCCACCACCTGTCCAGTGCGCGCGCTTGAGCGCTTGCGCGAGCGAGGCAACCATTGGCGCAGGGGCTGTTTCAATGCGGTTTGTCCACCACTCGCTCCCGCGCGTGGTTTCCTCGACGATACACATCGCGCAATCCAGCAACTCACCTTGATAGGCGGCGAAAGCAAGCGACTCTGGCGTTCCTTCGATGTGTTCCTGGAGGAATAGCGAATCGGCGAAGGCGCGTGAGCCGGGGTCAGACCGCGCCTGTTGAAATGCCTGCCAGCTAGGTATCCGCTGACTTGAGCCATCGGGCGAACACAGCCATATGCGCCACCCATGCCTGCGGCCGAACGTGTTGAGATCCCAGTCTGACGCCATAACGGGGAGGGAGGCTGGCGCGCTCAGCCCCACCTCTTCGGCCAGCAGCGTTGCAGGTGCGTGGATGCGCTCCAGCGCCTGAATGGCGGGGAGAGGATGCGCTCGTGGCCAGGCAGCGACTGTGCGAGCCACTCGATCTCCTGTGGCATCGTGGATAGCCACCAGGCGTCGTCATCGAGGCGTTCCTCGATCTGACGCCGATGCTTGGCGCAATCCAGCGAATCCCAGTTGCCCGCGTCCCATTGCTCGTCGAAGTCCGGCCATTGAATCTGTGTTCCCCAGGGCGCATAGTTCACGGCGACGAGTTGCGCATGTGGGTATGCGCGCCGATGGCCCGCGCCAAGCCAACGCCGCTTGCGCTCTTCGAATCGTTCTCCAGCCCGGTGATATAGACCTGCATGGACGCATCAACTTTCCACGTACTGAGGCAGTGTTCTGGGGCATTTATGTGGTGCCGAACACATTACCGGCTGACATAACTGCCTGTCATGGATATCAAGTGTGCACGATGACAGGGCTCACTCAACAAGGGCAGCAGCGGAGTTACGTGCCATGCGGCCGGAGTGAGCGATCCACATCCGATGCAAGCGCGCTGGCGGTGAGACCTCCTTACGACGACCGCTTCGCAGCAGATGTCGATGGGGCATCCTCATGTCCCACTCGCTTCCGTCGGCGTAGGCGACACACGCTGGTAGTGCGCGATGGACCACTCATAAATCGCCAACATCTGCCGCGCCAACGCACGCTCGTCGAATTTGTTCTCGACATTTCGGCGACCGGCTGCGCCCATTGCCTCCGCAATCTTGGGGTTATCAGCGAGATAGACCAGCCGATCAGCGAGGGCTTCGGGATCGCGCTCCGGTACCAGAAAGCCGGTGATGCCGTCGCGAACGACTTCGGGGAAAGGACCATGAAGCGTAGCGACAACGGGTAGCCCTGCTGCCTGCGCCTCCACCAGCGCCACACCCATCCCTTCCTCATCGCCACTCGGGGCTGTCACGCTGGGCAGGGTAAAGATGTGTGACCGCGCCATCATGCGTGCCACCTCAGGAGTGGGAAGCGCTCGGTGCAGCGTGACCGCACCGCCCAGATCGAGTTGGCTGACGAGGGCCTCCAATTGGGGACGGAGATGTCCATCGCCGACGACATCCAGGACAAGTTGTGGATGAGTTCGCCGCGCAATCGCCACCGCCTGGATGGCGTATTCGATGCCCTTCTTCTCGACGAGCCGGGCAACGGCCAACACCCGAATGGGTTCGCCAGGTCGGCGAGGGTGCGGCTCGGCGCTAAAAGACTTCATATCCCAGGACTCAAATGCAGTGTGGATCTTCTCGCCAGGACATCCCAGGGCTTCTAGTCGCCGCCGAGTATGCTCGCTGTTAGCGGTGACAGCGGTGGCTTCCCGCGAAGAGGCGCCGGTATAGCCCAAACCGTACTTGCGGGGCCACGCACTGAAGTCTTGTCCATGAAAACTGACGACCAGTGGGGTTTGCCACAAGGCGCCGACGAAGAGGAAGCGGTTGGCAACCATACCAGCATGCGCGTGAAGCACGTCGTAGCGGCCAGACACCATGGCCAGACGATAGAGTCGATGCAGCGACGAGAGACTCACCACAGAGCGCCCATACTGTGCCGGATTGAACACACTCAAAGTCACCCGTGGCGCGAGGCGATAGCATGTCATGGCGCGGCGCAACGCTGTGAAATAGCGCTGGCCTGTATGTATAGGAGGGGCATCCATGTAGGTCGTGCGATTGAGCAGATGGTAGTCTTGCACATCGGGCTGCCCTATGAAGGTTTTTGGATCCACGTGCGGCCGATACTGACGTAGAGGTCAACCTCGTGGCCCAATTCGAGTAGGCCGATGATCTGCCGATTGATATAGGTTCCAAATAGGACCGGGTAGATTCCGAGGAATTGGCGATCCGCATCAATTGCACCTCTCACTGCAATTCCACAGCGTCTGTTCACGTTGGCATAGCCCAGCGGAAGACCCTGCGTCCTTTCAGTATGTTGGTCAAGCAGAATCGCCTCAACCGTTGCATCACAGGGTGATGTTCCCAGAATACACTGTCAGTCAATATGTGATACGCCACATGATACGCCAAGGACGAGGAGGGATACGTGTGCGCGCATACGTAAGGGGGATCGCCATGCTACTCGACTCCTTAGCAACCAAACAATAGCAATCAAACAATCAGCCATGCGCGTTGCTGGCATCCTTCATGCCGACACAGGTACATAATTGGACTCATTTCCACACAAGGACATCACACCTATTGCTACCCACCACGAATACAGGTATCTTCTGAACGCACATGCCTAGCGTCGTTCTGGGATACGCTGGAATACACCGCAATGGCGCGGGCTGGATCTTCGTTGCGCTTTATATATCCAATTGACCTGTGACGCCAACCCTGACGCCAACCTGGGCAAATCTCTAAGAATGGTAACGGACAGAGAGATGCGTAGAGACGACTTTACTTCAGACTCTGCGTACCTCTAAGAACGTCCTCGGACAGCTAGCGGGGAGTTCGACTCTCCCCCATCTCCACCAAAATTGACATTTAATCAATGTCGCGTGATGTCGCAGAACCCTGAAATTCAGGACTCTGCGACATTGCTTTTGTCGTAGAGTGTCGCCCCATATCGCAGAATGTCGTCTGGGTTGGTACAGTAATTGGTACAGTAAGCAGCATAGAGGTGTGGCCATATCTCACAAGGAGCTACTTTTGCTCATCCACTCCTGAGCCAGATTATAGAGCTGCACGTAACTCCCCGCTCCAAACTTAG
>CAVQGK010000023.1:0-122306 GCA_963712005.1 uncultured Chloroflexia bacterium
GTCACTTTTGGTGATGGCTGCTTGGTAGAACAGCAGCGCTCATCCCGACGCGTCTCAAAAGCAAGCGTTACTGCTGAGGTTTGCCACTCCCACCAGATGCAGTCTCGCGTTCACCAAGCGGGCTTCACCAAATCTGCGGGAGAGCCCGTCCCTGGACACATACTCCTGGTGCAGGAGTTGTGCGTAAGAGCCGTGTCACGAGGTACCACGTTTAAGGCGAACGTTGCTCGAACCTGAGCGCAAATTCTTGCCGCGTGTGGGCACAGCGAGCCACCACAACAACTCGTCTTTGAGATTCGCCCATGAGATCCATCCAATCGTAGTTAACGCTTGATCGGTATCACTCTACAGGACCGACTTACGAGCGTAAAATCTGTAGTACTTTCCCCCTACCGCCTAAAGGATTTGGGTTCGCAGGTTCCTGAACATCTGACCGGGAAGAATCACGACGGCATTTTAGCGCCAACTATGGAAATCGCATCACACATTTAGAGCTTGATGTAAATGTGGAATGGGGGGCGATCAGGCTTGCGACGCCACATATTTAGAATGCGGCAATCCACTGGATGGATGTCATGAGGCTGAAGCGTGGACAGATCGACGAATCGAACTTCCCGGATTGGCTCACCATCACCGAGTCGGGGTTTCCTATTGCCCTGAATAGTAGTTCGGAAATAGGCGTTGATGCCGCGATAAACTTCATGTGGCACATCCATGACAACCGTACACAGCAGGCATTCGACAGAGACTCGTATTCCAGTCTCTTCCAAGGTTTCGCGTGCTGCGGTCACTTCAAGAGACTCGCCATGCGCGACAATTCCAGAGGGAAGTTCCCAGCGGCAAATGCCGTCGCGCTCATGCAACACCATCAACACACGGCCGTCTCTGATAGCCAGAACACCCGCGCCGGGAACCGACTGCCACATAGTTCACCTCTAGCCATTAACGTTGATATGGTTCACTCTACCTCAAGCAAATATGGTACGCTACCTGAGATAGCTGATTTGGCTTTTCTGTAGTTTCATTCTGAACAGCGAAGTCGCTTCATTTCAGCCGCGATGGCATACGGGCAGTGATACCCGGGCTAACTGGCTCTGGATCAGCCAGTCGTGGTTCGAATCCACGTCCGGGAGCCAATAATTTCGATACCAGCCTCCTATGCAATGGGAGGCTTTTTACGTGTAGTCGTCAGGCCGCAGTGAATATCAGGATTGCCTCGTTGGTATTGTCCATCAATATGAGGGTATGGCCGCTGAGTTCGTAGCTTCGGACCTGTTGCAGCGTATTGAGATAGGTGGCTTCCTGACTCATGATCGGGCCCACACACGCAACCTGAGTGACGCTCTCGAACTTTAGAGAGAGGCGTGGGCCCGATACGATATACGCCCCATTGTAGTAGTTGCAGCCACTTGACCCGATATATGTGCCGTCGCTGTGCTGGAATTGCAGCGTGACCGGCGCGGTTGGCACCAGGGTCCGAATCTTCCCGTTGGTGTGCAGCTGCGTCAGAACCCAGGAGGAGCCGCTGAGCGTGGCAGCCGATCTGGGCAAAGAGCGAGCGCTGCCAGAGCCGCCAAAGATGCCAACCAGAGGGACATCGCACGCGCCCAAAGCCAGCAGGCATAGAACCAGCGCACCGAGCAATACCAGGCGAACACGCATGGATGACTCCCCCAACAACCGCATGTAGACAGACAGCCCATCACCATCGGACGCACTAACGTTGACAGGTTTTCATTCGCACCAACCACAACAGTGAATGGCAGACCTGACGACGACTATGAGCCGACATCGAATTTGCGGAGGCTTGCCAGCACAAAGCGGCGCCACTGGCGAGTTTGTCGACTACGATCTCCACCTCGTACGAGAGATTCCGCCGTGAGCAAATACGACGCCCAGGTAACGCGAATCAGCGTCCCCAGTACCGCGATATGCTCTGAAGGGAGCGGCGCGCAACTCATGTACGTTTCGAGAACCTCAGCGATGACGTCATGGGTCTGGGATGAGCCGCTAACTTCAAGACAAAATAGCGCCAAATAAATGCCCAGGTCAACGACAGGATAGATGTAGTCCATACAGCCAAAATCAAGGATGCAGTAGTGTCCACCACCATCTTTGAGTACATGCTTACGCTGCAAGTCGCCGTGAATGATCCGCCGATGCGCTTCGCCGAACCTGATATTCGAAATCGCATCAGCAAATGGCGCAACCAGTCTGCGTGTCTCATTACTCACCAGTGCCTGTTTACGTGCAAACTCGTCAGGAAGGTTGAGCGTACCCCACGAGTCGTAGCTTGGGGTAATCTCGAATGGCAATTGAGGCAGCTCCGCCAAAAATCGGGCGATAGCCAGATTGTCATCGCGTTGCGGTGGAACTTCTACAAAATCTTCGCCCGCAAAAAACTCGCTTACACACACGAACGTCTCCTGGAAACGCCCGGCCACACGAAAGCGACCCGCGTCGTTCACTGTGCGTATGCGCGAAACAGGGAGGCGGCGTGTCGCCAGAGCGGTCTGCACCCGGACATAGTCCTCGACGGTGGCAGGTGCCTTACTCTTGTTGAAGATTTAGGCGACGAAACGCCCTTGTTCGCACACGAGCAGCACATTCAGATCATCGTACCCCTGCGTGATGAGTTGTGACTGCTCAATACGACCTAACCCGTAGTGTCGAGCGATCTCCTGCAGCACGTCATTCAGCGGCTGCGCGATGTCCACACGGCTCAGAAGTTCCTGATAGGTCTTGCGCATTGGTAGCCTTACCAAGCTTGACAAGCTTGACGCTGCTTGCACGCACGGTACACATCGAGGATTGGAACAGACGCTATTTCTGACTCGTATGTATTCCGACCGCATTGTGGCTAGAAGCTGTAATGAACTGAAGGGGAGTTTCAAGGGTGTGATAGGCTGCAGCTATGTCTACCCACACCCGCATAAAACCTACCCCAGTGATGTGAGCGATGACGAATGGGAGTTCGTCGCGCCCTACCTGACGCTGATGACGCCAGAGGCATTACAGCGGACCTATGAGCTGCGGGAAGTGTTCAACGCGGTGCGTGGCTGGCCCGTACGGGAGCACCCTGGCGCTACTTGCCCGGCGACTTCCCACCTTGGCCGCGGTGTACCAACAAGCCCGCCGCTGGATGGAAGCAGGCAGCTTTGAAGCATGGTGCAGGATCTGCGGCTGCTTGCGCGGGTGCTGTCGGGACGCACGCCCGCAACCAAGCGCGGCGATTCTGGATGCGCGCGTGCTGCAATCGAGTCCCGAGAGCGGGACGCGCGCAGGCTACAGCGGGCACAAGCGGCGTAAAGGCTCGAAGGTCCACGCCGCCGTCGATACGCTGGGCCATCTCTTGGCGCTGACGGTGACACCAGCCAATGCCGACGAGCGCACCCAGGTCGCTGCGCTGGCGAGCAGATGCAGGCGGTCACCGGTCAGACGGTCGAACTGGCCTACGTTGACCAGGGCTATACTGGCCGGAAGCGGCGGCCGCCGCTGAACAGGGGATCTACCTGGAGGTGGTGCAAGCTGGCAGAGGCCAAACGCGGCTTCGTCCTCTTGCCCCGCCGCTGGGTGGTCGAACGCAGTTTCGCCTGGATGGCCCGCTTCCGGCGGTTGGCGCGCGACTATGAGCGCTTGCCATCGGTGCTGGCGGGACTGCATTTTCTCGCCTTTGCCTGCCTGATGCTCCATCAGCTATTCCATCTCTACTCAAGTTCATAACACGCTCTAGGGTCAACACATATCACAAGCTCACTATAAACCACGAGGAGCAAGGTGTGAAACCCAAACCGGCGTTCTTGGGGCCACAGCAGGCCGCTGCCTTTCAAGATGAAGCGGTTGCCCAGGCGTATCGATACCGTCCGCCATATCCCGAGGCCGCCTTCGATATCCTCGTCAAACTCGCACTGGACACACCACCGCGCGTTCTGGATATCGGATGCGGCACCGGATTTGTTGCCCGCAATCTGGTGGATAGAGTAACCCATGTAGACGCAGTCGATATCTCGCCGGTGATGATCGCGCAGGGCAAACAGCTCCCGCGAGGCGATGCGCCTTCGCTCACATGGATCGTAGGCGCTATCGAAAATGCGCCACTCAATCCCCCCTACAGCCTGATAACCGCAGGTGACAGCCTGCATTGGATGGACTGGGCCACGGTGATGCCCCGCCTCGCCACGATGCTGACACCCTATGGCTCACTCGCGATTCCTGGAGTTGGCCAGTTACCGACACCCTGGGATGACGAGTTAATACCAATCATCCGCCAGTACTCGACAGTGGTCGGCTACCATCCTTACGACCTGGTGACCGAGCTTGAAACGCGCGGCCTGTTTCAGACATCTGGCCGACAAACGACCACGCCGGTCCCATTCGTACAACCGCTCGACGAGTACATCGAGTCTTTCCATGGGAGAGCGTCATTCGTGCGGGAACGCATGGGCAATGCCGAAGCATCGGCCTTTGACGCTGCGATCCGAGCGCTGGTGAGCCGCTATTGCGCGGACAGTGTAACATTGCAGGTGGTGACGGAAGTAGTCTGGGGCAAACCGCTCCGGTCCGACGAATGAGCCGCTAACGCATTAACTATTCGGCTCACAGGAGCAGCCGAACTGCGCGTGCAAATCTAGGACGGTAATTTCCGGGCGGCAGTTGATTCGCACAAATGGGCTGACCACGCCAACGCCACGATTAGTATATTGAACCATGCCGCCAACCTGATAATATCCGCTCGGATACCTGTGCCCAAGGGCGGGCAATAACAGCGGGCCAAACAGCGGTGCCACAATCTGGCCCCCGTGCGTATGCCCGGAGAGCTGGAGCGCGAATCGGTCGGTCTCAGCGCTCTCGTCGGCGAAGTCAGGCTCGTGCGCCAGCAGTATCGCGGCGCCATCGGCTGGCAACCGAGCAAGCAGCAGATCGAGCCGGTCGCGTCCTACGATGATATCGTCTACACCCGAGATATGCAGTTTTGAGCCAGCGCGATGAAGCGTGCGGAAGTCGTTGGCGAGTTCGCTTACATCACTGGCAACCAATACGTCGCGGACTGCTTGCGCGCCAGACCAGTGGTCATGATTGCCCAGCACGGCCACTACGCCATCGCGGGCTTTCAGGCAACTTAACCCAATGGCAAGGTCGCGCATATGGGCAGTGGCCCAGCGCGTTATGAAGTCTCCGGTGATGGCGACGAGGTCGGGAGATTGCTCATTGGCGAGACGTACAACATCATTCAGCCTGGCAGCATTCATCCAGTCGCCCATGTGGATGTCACTCAGATGTACGATACGATAGCCACAGAACTCTGGGGCCAGCCCTGGTAGCGCCAACGACGTTTGGGTGACCTCAATCCATCCAGGTTCGGTCATGGTGGAATATGCGACGACGGCTAGCGCTGTAGCGCCAGCCCAGGTGATCCCTCGCCGAAATAGTCGCTTTGGAGTCACAAACGCCTACACTTCCCGTCTGATGCCGCCTGCATTTCATATGCTACCGGCGCACAAATGGTATGCGCAACGCACTGGCATCGGACGCCATGGCCGTCTCAGCATCAGAACCCGAGGCGGCGCTCTTTCATGCTCACGAAGCAGTTGTGGGCAACAACGATATGATCGAGCAGCTCGATATCCAGGAGTTCGCCCGCTTTGCGCAGTTGCTCAGTAGTGCGGACGTCTTCAGGCGAAGGCGCGGGATCACCGGACGGATGATTGTGGACGACGATAATCGCCGGGCATGTCCGGCTAATGGCAGGCTTGAAAACCTCCGCGACGCGCACCACGCTACTGTTGACGGTGCCCTGGTAAACAACCTGCTGGGCTACGACGTAGTTCTTGGTATCGAGACAGAGCACGCGCAACTGCTCCTGTGCGAGGTAGCCCATTTCCAGCATCATCAGGTTGGCGACATCCGTTGGGCTGGTAATCTGCGAGCGACCGCCCGGCGTCAGCGCGCTCAGCCGCCTGCCCATCTCGAGCGCTGCCTTCAGTTGCGACGTTTTCGCCTCGCCCATCCCTCGTTCCGCGCTCAGCAACGCGACATCTACCGTCAGCAGGCCGCCCAGCCCGCCATGCTCGCGCAACAGCCGCGCCGCAAGCTCGATGACGTTTTCGCCCTGCGTGCCCACCCGCAGAATGATCGCGAGAAGTTCCGCCGTTTGTAGCGTCACCGCACCATATTTCAGCAATCGCTCGCGCGGACGCTCATCACTCGGCATGTCGCGGACGGTGACACGATATTGCACGTCAGGGCGATCTGAACTGGCTACGGTCATGGAAGGCTCCTCCGCTGAAGTAGCGGGAATTCTGACTCATCGGGGAGAATAGCGATAGTTTGCCTATCGTATCAGAATCAGGCGAGCGTGACAAGCATGGAAGACGGTCGCCTCAGACCATGGCCGCCACTGTCTCTACCACAATGTCATCAAGTCGTCGTCGTGCGGCCCCGGCAAGCGCCTTGTGATAAACAGCCGGAGTCTTTGACTGCGAGGTACGCATGCGCCAGCATAGCGACCATACCGCTCTTGTCCACCAGGGGCCAGCTGCTTGTCACGCGACGGCTGGTGATAGGATACACTCTGACGTTTGCCGCAGCGCTTTTCTGGATCGTTACCAGCATTCTGGATCGTGTCCATGTGCTTGCTGCGACAGCGGTCTATCACGATTCGACCCTCGCGCAGATTATGGCATATGCCTTTCTGGGACTTGCGATCGTGATTGTCATCATGTCATTCGTGACACCACTGACCGTCAACTATGGCAATGGTCGTCAGCGTCGGCGCTAGGCACATCAGCAAACGAGGCCCCAGTTGCGATACGGCGGACATGCTCCGCCAGCGCCAGCAACTCATCGCGCAGCTCTGGCGGTGAGAGCACGGTCAGTGGGCAGCGCAACCCTGCCAGAAGATGCGCTATCCAGGCAAGGTCATCGGCATAGCCACGCATGATGACACCGCGTTCGGTTTGCTCCAGACTGGCTGTCGCGGGAGATATTCGGTGCGCCGCCTCTTCCAGCGGGAGATCGAGCTGAACGTGATACTCCCAGCGCCAAGGGACCTGCCCGATGGATCGCTCGACGGCTGCCACAGCATCGATAGTGGGTGGAATGAAGGCTTCGGCAAGAAGGGTGACATCAAGGATATGATCGAGTCGAAACACTCGCTGATCCGTCCGCAGTTGGCAGTAGCCGACAAGATACCAGCGCCCGTCCGGCAGACCACATGATAAGGATCGACGATGCGCTCGGTCATATCCCCACTCCAGGAGCGATACGACATCCGCACCTGTTGATGTGACGCGACGGCGCACAGAATTGACTTCAGATGCTCGATATCCACGGGTTCCCTGCATGCACAGGGGAATCGGCGAACGTCACCACATGCTCCAGGCTCCTCACCATATCGCGTGTGCCCTGCGGCAGCGCCATCGAGAACTTATCGAGCGCGCGCCGCGAGTCGCTGCCCACGATATCAACTGTCGTGCCGACCACTGCGAAGCAAGCCCCACGCAGTCGAGAGCGCCTCGCGCTCGGTGAGCGCCAGCGGACGCTTGTATCCGGCAGGCAGATAATATCCGCCATAGCGGCCGCGCTCCATTTCGATTGGAACGCCACGGTCACGGAGCGTCATCACATAGCGACGTACCGTGCGCTCGTTTACCTCCAGGCGTCAGCCAGCTCCTCGCCACGCATGCGACCGTGCGCCTCCAGAAGCTCAAGCAAGGCAAGCACGCGCGCTGTGGAATACGACATAATTTCCTCATCTGGCGAAATTCGCCGATAACCGGACAGCATGTGTCCGGTAAGGACTGTACCCTGAGAGCAGTGGAAACATCCACCGCGTTCTTATGCATGAGGGAGAGACAATGGAACGGTTTTCTCTGGCGGATATACAGAGCCTCCGGGCACGAGGCAATGCGCCTTATCACGAGTTCTTGCATGTCCCAGCGATGAGTGCCGGGGTGTATGAGCTTGGCGTTGGCGATGAGGATGAGCAGCAGCCGCATACCGAAGATGAGCTTTACTACATCGTTTCGGGGAGGGCGACGTTGCTCGTCGGTGAGGAGAATTTGCCGGTAGAAGCCGACTCGATGGTTTATGTGCCTGCGCGTGTCATTCACCGCTTTCACACCATCACCGAGGCGCTAACCATTCTGGTATTCTTCGCACCCGCGGAATACACCTTCCGCGATTCGCCAGCGCCGGAGGTCTGAGGCACACGCAAATACCCCTCCCAACGCATCCTATGCATGAAACGAGACGTTGCTAGCTGCACATCAGAAATGGACGGGAAGAGACTCATGGCGATGGACACGAGTAGTGTGGAGACGATACACGACGGCAGAGAGGACTTTGACTTTCTGATTGGTACGTGGAAGGGCCATCAACGGCGGCTGCGTGAGCGGCTGATGTGCTCGCAATCGTGGGAGGAGTTTGAGAGCGTCTCGGTCGTCACGAAGATGCTCGGTGGGCTGGGTAACTTCGATGAGGTCACGATGCAGCGAGCGTCAGGCGAGATGCGGGGCATTACGGTACGCCTCTTCAATCCAGACACTCAGCAGTGGAGCATCTACTGGGCGGACAGCGTCGGCGCGACACTGGGAGCGCCAATGGTCGGCGGGTTCAAGGATGGGCGCGGCCTCTTTTACGACTGCGAGCCATTCGAGGGCAAACGAATCTTCAGCCGCTTCCTCTGGACTCGTGATTCGCCCGACACCTGCCGGTGGGAACAGGCATTTTCGCAGGATAGCGGAGCTACCTGGGAGACAAACTGGACCATGGATTTCACCCGACTGACATAGCCTGGAACGAGGCGTCCCTAATGAGGGCATCTAGGAACGCCTCAGAACCGCAGCAACCTCAGGCCCCCTGTGTCCCAGAGCGTGACGCGAGCCAGGCGTCGATCTGCGGCCAGGTGCGTTTGATCGCGCCGCTGCCCGCCATCATGCCAATATGGCCGCCAGGAATACGCAGTAGCTCTTTATCTTTGCTACCAATCTTCGACATTATGCCTTCTGTCTGCGCTGGCGGCACAATATGATCTTCGGTGGCAATGAGATTGAGCACACTGGCGGTGATGTTTTCCAGATGCGACCGTCTCGCCGCGAAGTGTCATCGTCCCCTGCATCAGGCGATTGTGGCGATACATATCCACGATCAGTTGCCGATAGGTCGCGCCCGCGATGGGGATCAGGTCGGTGACCCACGTATTCATCGCATGCCACGACTCAACCACTTTAGGGTCATCGATGTTCTCCCACAGCTTGAGATAGTTGGTAATGTAGTTGTCAACTGGTTTGAGCGCCTTCGCGCCATAATCCAGCATCTCGCCAGGCATGTTGCCAAACGTCGCCAGTATCCGTTCAACATCGAGGTGCTGCTCGTCCACCCAGCGGATGAAGCCAGTGCAACTCTTATCAGTGAAATCAAGGGGCGCGGTCAGCAGCAGCAGATTGCGCAGGCCATCGTCGGGGCGGAGTGCGGCGTACATGGTGGTGATCAGTCCGCCAATGCACCAGCCGAGCAGGCTAAATTCCGGCGACCACTAAATGACTTCAGCTTGCGCATCGCTCGCGGCAGGTAATCCAGCACGTAGTCATCAAACTTGAGATTGCGATCCTCCAGCCCTGGCGTGCCCCAGTCAAGCAGGTAGACATCGTAGCCCTTGCTTCACCATATATTCGACAAAGCTGGCCCCGGGCGCAGGTCAAGAATGGATGAACGATTCATCAGCGCAAAGACCAGCAGTAACGGAACAGGATAGCGCTGTTCTGGTGGCGCCACTGGAATAAGTGATATAGTCTCGCCTTATTGAGCGTCCAGATCGTCTCTTTCGGCGTCTGCGCAACGGGATATGGCGTAGTGAGCACGCGCTGCAAGCGTGCGGAGCTGCTCCTCGACCGAGTTGCAGATGCTTCTGCATCGCGCCGTTCTTTGCGGTTGAAGGATGGGTGGGGGTCGCCATAGGACACGATTACTCCTTAGTTCGCGCGGCTGCTGCGGAACGACCTGAAGCACTGGCGGCGCGCGTGCGGCGCGGTCGGCTGCTGTTCGCGGCAGCGGCTGATACGCTTGCCGACTTTGCGCGGTTCTTCGTCACAACGGCTACACGCGCCTTCTGGTCTGCGCGGTATTCGAGACAATCTGCGTCAGCGTCCGCTGTAGTCTCATCAAAGCGGGCATCCAGATCGTCCAGACGCATCTCGATATTGGTCATGCGCTCTGCGAGACTGAGTACCTCGGCTCGCGATGGCATGTTGACCTGGCCCAGAACCTGCGCCATCGCCTGCTCAACGACCTTGCGCATTGGCAACCGACGCGGAGAGATAGCTATCGAGCATCCTCCCTGTGGCCTCGGCATACGCCTCGGTATTGACGAGTTCGATCATCGCCTTCGACCACGTATCCAGCGACGCATTTTGCGTGGTCCGCCAGAAACTAATGGATCAAAGGGATTGGGAATATCATTAGGCTGATTCATCGAAAGACCTCCGTGGCCGCGCAGTCAACGTCGAGACGCTGTCATATCAGTATATACACCGGATGCATACAGCGCCATAGCCGACGCCATGGGCGCGCAAATACATTCACTCATTCAGGCGGCATCGCGTAGCGAATGGTCACACTCTGGCCTTACAGGCTGCTGAGATCGTGGCAATACGCACAAATCTCCGGCTGCTTGTGTCTCTCTTGACGTAAACCGCATCTATATGTATAATGCATATAGATGCGGCAATACAGGGGCCTTGAAACATGAGCACGAAGAAGTCCAAATCCCGAGGACAATGGGCATGCGAGCGATGCCTCCGGGCCAGAGGCGACGGCAGGGGCGCATCCGCGCAACTGGATGACTGCGGTCATCCTGTTACTCCTGCGCGAGTGGAGTTCATATGGCTACAACCTGATGGAGCGCATGACTGCCTTTGGGTTCGCCGCCATGAATCCGGGATCGTTCTACCGGGTGCTGCGCCAATTGGAGAAAGACGGCATGGTCAGCTCCACCTGGGACACCAGCGGCCAGGGTCCGGCACGGCGAATGTATGCGATCACCGAGGCTGGCGAAGCGTATCTGAAGCTCTGGGCAAGCGGCATCGATCAGTACCGCACGATGGTGAATACGTTCTTTCGGCTGTATATCGGACAGCCTGAAGATAGCAACAATTCGCGATAAGACCAGTGGCGGATGCACCGCCGGAAGGGATGAGATCAGATGGAAAAGGGAATCAATCAGGCTGCACTAGAATGGACCGAGACGTCCCGCCAGGCCTATCAGGCAGTCGCCAGCGGCATCGTCGCGGCGCAGGAGCACAATATCCAGTTCGCGCAGACGGCCTTCGAGAATGGCGTCTCCCAACTTCGCGCTCAGGAAGAGACCGCGCGGGGGCTGTTCCAGACGATGGCTGAGCAATCTGAGAAGCAGCGCACGGCATTCCAGAAAGTTGCCCAGGAGTCGATCAACGCCTATCTTGACCTTCTCGCCACGCCTATCGCCTTCTACCAGAAGGGGATAGATGTCGACGCGCCAGGCCGCCCAAAAGGCTCGCTAATTCGGCGCAAGCGACACGTAGCAATAGTGCAGACCGGAGCAATTTGCTCCGGTCTGTTTTCTGTCTGCGCGGTATTGAGTCGGCTCACATCATGAAGATGCCGCCGTTGACATTGAGCGTCTGGCCGGTGATATAGTCGCCATCCACGATGAGGTAGCGGACGGCGCGGGCGATTTCCCGCGATGTGCCAACACGCCCCAGCGGAATTCGCTTGACGATCTGCTCCTTCACTTTGTCAGGCACGACGGTATACATATCAGTCTCGGTAAAGCCGGGGCAGACGCAGTTGACCGTCACGTGATACCTGGCCATCTCTATGGCCGCCGTCTTAGTGAAGCCAATGATGCCGGCTTTGGCAGCGCTATAGTTGGCCTGGCCAAAGTTACCCATGTGGCCGACGAACGAGCTGATGTTGACGATTGTGCCGCTCTGCTGCTCCATGAAGTGGGGAAGGGCAGCCTTGACAGTGTAAAAACAACTATTGAGATTATTCTGAATCACCCGATTCCAATCCTCAATCGAGAGATTCTTCATCGAGCGATCGATGGTGATGCCCGCGTTGTTGATGAGGGCATCGATCCGTCCGAACTGTGCCACCGTCTGCTCGATGAGTCGTGCTGCCTGCTCGGGATCAGAGACGTCCGCCTGAACAGCGATTGCCTTCGATCCGCCGTCATTAATGGCGCTCACCACCTCTTCCGGCGGGGCCACGACTGCTGCCATAGTTGACGACAATGCGCGCGCCACCCGCGCCGAGTTCCTCCGCGATAGCCCGTCCGATGCCACGGCCCGCGCCTGTGACCAGTACAACCGCTCCCTCAAGAGTTGCCACGCCGTGCCTCCCTCTCATCAGGAGATTTCACCGCAGCCCACGTGCCACGGTGAGTGCGCATACGAGACAGGTGCAGTATGCGACGCGGCAGGCGCAGGGCGCAAGCAGCTCCGGCAGGCAATCTTACTGAATTGTGCGGACATTCTCTAACGCGGCAAGCGCTGGCAGCACTTGATGACAGCCTCGCCGGTCAGCACGAGAACGCCGTCAGCATTGACACAATCGGTGCGCAGCGTGACGAGCCGCTTCTCCTCGCGAATCTCGATCACCTCGACGCTGGCGGTGATGGTGTCGCCGATATAGACCGGCGCCAGGAACTTGAACGTCTGTGAGGCATAAATGGAGCCAATGCCCGGCAGTTCGGTGCCAAGTAGGGCAGAAATCATGCCCGCAGTGAGGAAGCCATGGACGATACGACGACCGAAGCGCGATTTGGCGGCGTAGTCTTCATCAAGGTGGATGGGGTTAAGGTCGCCGCTCAACTCGGCATATTCGACGACATCGGCTTCAGTAAAGGTGCGGGTGCGCTCGGCGCGGTCTCGAAGGGATGGTAGTGGACGCAATTCACGGATGAGGTCAGCCAAGGGGTAACTCCAGTTCTGGCGCCAGTGGCAGATTGGTGGCGATAGGGTGGTCGCAGCGAACAGTCATTGTCCGCCGCATCCGCAGCAACCGGACGACCACCCACATGTGTGTCTCAGTATGACAAGAAACTCGCCACTGGTCAATAGTACCGCTCAGCTATAGGCATATGGTAGGAATCCCTGTCGAACCATTGAATTACGGCACCTGCGCGGGATAGGTTGGCGCGCGCCGAACTTTCGTCGCCTGCTCGAAGGCGTAGGCAAATCCGATCAGCTTCGGCTCGCTGTATGCCAGCCCCATAAAGGTGACGCCGAGCGGCAGACCAAAGGTGTAGCCTGCCGGGACGCTAATCGCCGGATAGCCCGCCTGTGCGGCAGGTTGGCTGGCGCCTCCCATGCTGTGATCGCCATCGATCAGGTCAATCTTCCAGGCTGGCTCGCCCGTCGGCATACAAAGCGCGTCGAGGTTGTGCTCACGCATGACAGCATCAATACCCTCGTCACGCGCCAACCGCAGACACTCCGCTCGTGCCGCCAGATACTCCTGATCGGTGAGCGGACCCTTCGCCTGCGCCATCTCGAATAGCTCCTGCCCGAAATAGGGCATCTCCTGCCCAGCATGCTGACGATTGAAGGCGATCAGTTCTTCGAGCGTATGCGCCTGGGCCTCAGGTCCAAGCGCCGCCAGATAGGCGTTCAGATCAGCCTTGAACTCATAGAGCAGCAGGGTCAACTCAGCCTCTGACGTCCGCATCTCCTTCGACGATGGCAGATTCGCCGGGTCTACTAACACCGCCCCCAACGATTCCAGTGTCTCGACGACGCTGGCAAAGACGGCATCGGTCTTGTCACTAAACCCAGTATGGACCTCGCGCGGGATGCCAATGCGCGCGCCTTGCAAAGCGTCGGAACTGAGATACTGCCGATAGTCCGCTGGAAGCTGTCCAGCGCGATTCTGGGTGGCTGGGTCGCGCGCATCCAAGCCTGCCATCGCGCCCAACACAATCACCGCGTCGGCCACCGTGCGCCCGAAGGGTCCAACGGTATCCTGGCTGTGGGAGATGGGGATGACGCCCGCGCGGCTCGTCAGCCCAACGGTCGGCTTGATGCCCACGATGCCATTGATGGACGCCGGGCAAAGATCGAGCCATCGGTCTCGGTGCCCACCGAGGCTGCGCACAGGTTGGCCGCGACGGCGGTTGCCGAGCCAGAACTAGAGCCGCAAGGAGTCCGGTCGAGCGCGTAGGGGTTGAGCGCCTGGCCTCCACGTGCGCTCCAGCCGCTGGAGGAGTGGGTCGAGCGGAAGTTGGCCCACTCGCTCATGTTGGCCTTGCCAAGCAATACCGCGCCCGCCGCACGTAGCCGCTGTACTACATACGCATCTTGCACGCGCTTTGCTCCGACCAACGCCAGAGAGCCTGCGGTGGTCTCCATCTTGTCCGCCGTGTCAATGTTGTCTTTGAGCAGAATCGGGATGCCGTGGAGTGGTCCTCGCGCGCCACGCTCCGAGCGCTCGCGGTCCAGCGCCTCCGCGATTGCCAGCGCATCGGGGTTCAGCTCGATCACGGCGCGTAGCGTCGGACCACTTGCGCCGAGCGCTTGTATCCGCTCGACATAGGCCTCCACCAGTTGCCGTGAGGTACGCTGTCCAGACTCTATCGCTGCCTGAAGCTCGGCAATGGTCTGTTCCTCCAGGTCGTCATGCGGCGCCTGCCACTCACTCATCGCATCATCCTCGCTCGTTAGACGCCGAGATCGTACAACTGCTCAAACTGGAGATCGAGGTCATTCGTCACCTGCCAGAGACAGGCGAGCGCCTTACGCACGTTTCGTGCGGCGCATGGCGGCAGGTCATCACGTGCGGCAAGCTGCTTGAGCAGATCGTACGCTCGAAGCGCGTCCTGCTCCATCGGTGTCTGAACTGTTCCCAGGATATCGGTATCGGCCATTGATTTCGCTCCTCGTGATCTTCATCAACCATTCGATACGCCAGCGAGATACATCCGGCTAGTAGACCGCGGCGGGCCGGTCATCCTTCAGCCGCTTCGCCTTCAACTCGAAGCGTGGCAGTGTGCCCGGCGGCATCAGTTCAATGATGAAGCGCAGCCCTTCATGCGCGGCGGCAAGCTCGTGCGCCAGCTCTTCGCTCAGCGTCGGCCATTCATCCTCACGCCCAGGCTTCATCTCGACCTTGATGGTGATTTCGTCACGGATATCGTTGCGCCAGATATAGATTTGGAACTCGTCAATCGCGTCGTGCTCGCGAATGAGCGCCTCGACCGCGCGCGGGTAGACATTGGTGCCACGAATGAGCTTCATGTCATCCCAACGCCCACGGATGCCGCCCTGATAGATGTCTCCGGTGCGGCCACAGTCGCAGGTGGAGTAGGGAACCTTAAGCACCATATCTTTGGTGCGATAGCGCAGCACGGGAATGAAGCCGCGCCCGAATGAGGTCACGACACGCTCGCCCAACTCTCCATATGGCACAGGCTCGCCCGTCTCGGGATTGACAACTTCTTCGATGAAATGGTCCTCGATAATGTGCGTTCCGCCCGGCTGATGCGAGCACTCGAAGATCATGATCGTGCCCAGCTCCGTCATGCCCGCGGTATCGCCGCACTTCGCGCCCCAGGCTTCTTCTAGTTGTCGTTTGACCGCTGGAATGGAGCCAGATGGCTCACCAGAGAGGATCACCTTGTTCACAGCGCTCTGAGTCAGGTCTATGCCCATCTCCTGCGCCTGCTGCCAGAGACGCAGCGCATAGGTCGGCGTGGAGCATACAGTCGTGACGCCCATCTCGACAATCTGCTTGACGCGCGCCTCGTGGTCTGCGCACCACCGGGGATCACCAGCGAGCCAAGCTTCTCGCAACAATAGTGCGCGCCCCAGAAGCCGATGAATGAGCCGTAGCCAAAGGCGAAATAGACGACATCTTCCGGGCGGACGCCGAATGCCCAGAAGCCATAGCTCCACATCTCGGCGATCCATTCCCAGTCCTTCATGCCATCCAGCACACGGATGGGTACGCTCCCGCTGGTCCCAGAGGTGAGGTGATAGCGGATGGCGTTATCCTGGCTGGTCGTCGGCAGCGCGCCAAACAACGGTTGCTCCGCCTGGGTCGCCATCCACTCGTCGCGCGTCATGAAGGGGATGCGTCGCAGATCATCTAGCGCCTTGAGCTGGTCGGGATGGAAGCCGACGGCATCAAATCGCTGCTTGTGAAATGGGCTGCGGGCGTAGGCCCATTGCGTCATGCGTTGCAGCTTCGCCAATTGGAGCGCCTGAAGCTGCTCACGTGGCAGCGTCTCGTTCTTCGGATTCCAGTATTCGGAATACGCCATCTGCGAACCCTCCGCTCTCGTGCCGGATGCGCCGTTGCCTCCGGCTTACTACTGCTCGCGCCCTATCAATTCTCGCGCGAGGATGATGCGCTGGATGTTGCTTGCCCCCTCATAGATTTGCAGACCCTTGATATCGCGATAATAGCGTTCGACGGGATACTCGCTGGAATAGCCGCGATTGCCGTAGAGCAAGACCGCCTCGGACGCCGCCCTTGCCGCCGCCTCAGTCGCGAAGAGCTTGGCGCTGGAAACCGCCTGCGTCGCCGGGCGGCCAGCATCCACGAGCCACGCGGCGTTGTAGACCAGCAGACGCGCCGCCGCAATATCCGCCGCCATGTTGGCGATGGTCGCCTGCACCATCTGGAAATCGCCGAGGCGGCGCCCGAATTGCCGCCGCGCGCGCGCCCACTGGACACAGGCATCCAGGCACGCCTGGCCGATGCCCACGGCGCCCGCGGCGACACCGAGCCGCCCGCGATCCAGCGCCGACATGGCAATTTTGAAGCCCTCGCCCGACTTGCCGAGCATGGCGCTGGCCGGAATGCGACAGTGCTCGAACGTAATGTGCGCGTGGTCGGAGGCGCGGTGGCCTAGCTCAACACCGGGCATCTCCTCGCGCCTCATTCCAGGGGTGTCCGTCTCGATCAGGAATGCGCAGATGCCCTTGTGGCGCTCGGCGCGATCACGGGTCGCAAAGACGATGGCGAGGCGCGCCATGTTGCCGTTGGTGATCCAGATCTTCTCGCCATCGAGCTGGTAGTCCTCACCATCCGCTGTGGCCACCATCTGGATATTCGCAGCGTCCGACCCGGCATCAGGCTCGGTGAGACAATAGCAGCCGATCCAGTCGCCGCTGGTCAGTCTGGGCAGGTAGCGCTGTTTCTGCTCTTCTGTGCCCCACTGCTCAAGGCACCCTGAGACAAGGCTCGCATGCACCGTCAACAGTCCGCGCACGGAGGAATCGGCGCGCCCTAGCTCTTCGCAGACAAGGGCGAAGGAGACAGCGTCCATCGCCGCGCCGCCATACTCTCGCGCAATGGGTCCGCCAAGAAAGCCAAGCTCCGCCATGCGACCGATGAGATGCATGGGGAACTCGCCCGTCTCATCCGCTGTGCGCGCCAAGGGAGCGACCTCATTGTTAGCGAAGTCTCGAGCGAGCGCCTGAATCCGCTGCTGCTCCGGCGAAAACTCGAAGTCCATCAGCCCAGCTCCTCCGCGCCCAGCACGGCGAACCCTTCCATCTCGATCATCGCGGTCGGCTGGAAGAGTCCCACCACCTCAAAGAGCGCCATTGCCGGATAGTAGTTGCCGAAGTATTCGCGGAACAGCTTGCCCAATGGCTTGAGTTGCGCTACATAGGCGTCGCGGCTGGTCACGAAGACGTTCAGTTTGACGATATCGGCCATCTGGCCGCCTGCCTCGTGGACGACGGCATGGAGATTGTGGAGCACCTGACGGCACTGCGCCACCATGTCGCCTGGCGCGACAATCTGCCCGTCGCCATCACTAGCATCCTGCCCGGCGAGGAAGAGTAGCCTGCCGCCGGTCGTCAGCAGGCCGTGATTGAAGCCGCGCGGCTCAGGCAAACCCGCCGGATTGATAATCTGCTTGCTCATCTGGCGTCACCGTCCTGTGAACGTTGGCTTTTGCTTCGCCATGAACGCCTCGTAGAAGGCGCGGTGATCATCACCCAACAAGAGCAATGCCTGCGCCTGCGCCTCCGCCTCGATGGCCGAGACGAGATCCATATTCAACTCGTTATTGAGCATGCGCTTGGTCATCGCCAGCGCCTGCGACGGCCCAGCGGCCAACCGCCGCGCCCACTCCATCGTCGCCGACATCACCTCGTCATGCGGCACGACCCGGTTGACCAGCCCATAGCGCTCGGCCGTCGTCGCATCAATCGTATCACCAAGTAGCAGCAGCTCCATGGCGCGCCCCAGCCCGACGATGCGCGGCAGCAGATAGCCCGCGCCCATATCGGCGCCGGTCAGCCCCACCCTGGTGAAGAGGAAGGCAATGCGCGCCTTTTCCGACGCGATGCGCAGATCAGATGCCAGCGCCAGCACCGTCCCTGCGCCTGCGGTCATGCCGTTGAGCGCGGCGAGTATCGGCCTATCGAGCAGCCGCATGTGCTGCACAACCGCGCCGGTCATGCGGGTGAAGTCGAGATGGCCCTTCAGGTCGCGCTTGAGGAGTTCGCCAATGATCTCCTGCACGTCCCCGCCGGATGAAAAGGAGTCACCTGCACCGGTCAGCACGACGACCTTGACGGCGTCATCGTAGCGTAGCGACTCGAAGAGGTCGCGCAATTGGGCGTATATCCCGAATGTCAGCGCATTCAGTTTCTCGGGTCTATCGAGCGTGATCGTGGCCACGCCGTCCTCAACCTCGTAGCGAAAGTCGTACTCCATCGTCAGCGGCCTCTCCGTTGAGTTACCTGGCGCATGGCTACCACATCACCGCGCCGCCATCGACATTGATCGCCTGTCCGGTGATGCCGCCATTGGTCGCCTGCGCCAGGAAGAGCACAACGCGCGCCACTTCATCAGGGGTGACAAGCCGCCGTTGTGGATTGGTGCTGCGAGATACGTGCGCGCATCTTCCTCACTCATACCAGTGCGAGCGATCATGTTGGCGACAGCCGCGTCGGTCATCGGTGTATCGACATAGCCAGGGCAGACCGAATTGACGGTAACACCTGTGGTCGCCAACTCAATTGCCACGGACTTCATCAGCCCCAGCACACCGTGCTTGGAGGCAGCATACGCCGCGGTATAACGGCTGCCAACTTTTCCAGCGACAGAGGCGACGGTGATGATTCGCCCCCACTTGCGCTCCACCATCTCCGGCGCCACCGCCTTGGTGACATAGTAGACGCCTGTCAGATTCAGCGCCAGGAGCTGATGCCATATCTCGTCAGGATGTCCGAGGAATTTCGCGCTCATGGCTTTGCCAGCACTGTTCACCAGGATGTCAATACCGCCAAGTTGTGCGTGTGCCGCCTTCACCATCCGCTGGACCTGCTCGACATCGCTCACATCGCACGAAATGACGGCTGTGCTGCGGCCAAGCTCAGTAATCTCGGCCGCTACCTGATCCAGTTCGTCGGTACCTCGCGCCGCCAGAGCAACGTCCACACCAGCCTCCGCCAGCGCCAGCGCGGTCGCACGCCCGATACCACGACTTGCGCCCGTGACGAGCGCCCGCTTGCCCACAATAGAATCATCGGCCATGTCGCGCCTCCTGCTTCGCGTGTCGCCTTGTTGAACGCACCTCAGAACGAATCAGGGTTTCATCGGTTAAAGGCAATGTCTCCGGTATTATGCCATCCTCAGGCCAGGGATATTCGAGCAGGCATAGGTCGGCCCGCCCTGCCGCCAGCAGCGTATTGGCCTCGTTGGAGGTCAGCAGATAGCCGCCCACCAGCGTCGGAATCTTCGCCTCATTGTGCACGCGATCCGCAAGCGGGGTCAGGAAGCCGCGGCGATAGGGCGCTATGGATGCGGGCGTCGGTCTGCCCGGCCATGACCGTGATGAGATCACAGCCATGATTCTTCAACTCGCGCGCGATGGTCACGCCATCATCTACGGTGAGGCCACCCGCCACCCCATCGGTTACGTTGAGCGCGACAGCGAGCGGGCGTGTCACTGGCCATGCCGCACGCACCGCATCGAAGACCTCCAGCGGGAAACGCATGCGATTGGCAAGACTGCCGCCATATTCATCGTCACGCATGTTGGTCAGCGGTGAGAGAAAACTGGCGAGCAAATACCCATGGCCTACGTGCAGTTGCAGGAGATCGAATCCTGCCACAGCCGCCATATGCGACGCCTGTACAAATTCATCGCGGATACGCTCCATCCCCATGCGGTCCAGTGCATCCGGCGTCACCCCTGCTGAGGTATACGGTATCGCCGAAGGAGCGACTAACGGCCAGCCACCAACACGAAGCGGCATATCCAGCCCGCGCCGCCGCGACTGCATGCTGCCGCGGCGACCCGCGTGACTCAGGGTGATGCCGAGTTGTGTCCGCAGGTGAATGCGGCGCATGTGTGCCACCAGTGATGACCAGGCTTGCTGGTGCGCATCACCATAGATCCCCGCATCATGCGCCGTTATTCGCGCGTCCGGCGCGACGGCAACCAACGGCGTCATCACCAACCCGGCGCCTGCCTGAGCGCGCGCCACCAACCGCTCCGCCAGCGAGTTATCTGGAAGCCCATCACTGGCGCACTCTGTGTCCGATACCGCTATGGCTACTCGATTGGGCAACTTACACTCGCGAAGAGAAAACGGCGTAAGCCAGGGCGTGGGAGAGACGATGAGCGTGGTAGATGGCTGGAAGTTGACGGTGAAGTCGCGGTCGAGCGCCTCCACGAATCGCCCGTCACGTAATCGCAAATCATCGTAGCTGATGCGCCCGCTACGTGTTAGCAGATTAAAGGCGAACTGACGCGGCGGCAGACTTCGATACCGGGCAATCCCTTCGAAATAGGCGCGGCTCTCTTGCGATGCCTGCTGGAGCGTTTCAACAACAGGGCGACGCTCCAGTTCATAGATCGTCAGCGCCTCAGCAAGATCGCTATGGGTGCTCAAGGCGTTGACGAGCGCAATCGCGTCTTCCATGGCCAGCTTGGTGCCAGAGCCAATGGAGAAATGGGCGGTGTGCGCGGCATCGCCAAGCAGAACCGTCTTGCCAGCGTGCCAGACGGCATTCTTCGACCGTCACGAAACTGATCCATTTCGAGTTGTTGCCAAGCAACTGATGGCCATGCAAGTCATCGGCGAAGAGTCGCTCGCAATAGGCGATACTCTCGTCCTCGGTCGCGGTGTCCAGACCCGCGCGCAGCCAGGTCGCCTCATCAGTCTCGACGATGAAGGTGCTGGTCGTCCCGTTGAAAGGATAGGCATGCACCTGGAAAAGCCCGTGCTCGTTCTCTTGAAAAAGAAATGTGAAGGCATCTAGTACCCGATTGGTACCGAGCCAGATATACTTCGATGCGCCGTAATGTAGAATTGGCCTGAAGATTGCCGCTTGTTGCTGGCGAACAAGGCTATTGACGCCATCCGCGGCGATGAAGAGATCGCAGTCTGGAAGTACGGCCAGATCGGTGATATCTGTCTCGAAGCGCATCGCAACGCCCAACTCAAGGCAGCGCTCGCGCAGGATATCAAGCAGCGCCTTGCGCGCCAACCCCGCGAAGACGTGACCACCGCAGCGCATCCGCTCGCCATGGAAGCGTATGTCAATCGCATCCCACAAAACGAACTGCTCTGTGATACGCATGTAGGTGGGATAGTCCGCCTCCCGAAACGAGGCCAGCGTTCGGTCGGAGAAGACAACTCCCCAACCGTAGGTTGCGCCTGCTGGGTTGCGTTCGAGTATGGTGATCTCAGTCTCGGGCCGCGCTTTCTTCAGCAGCAGTCCGCAATACATACCCGCTGGACCAGCGCCCAGAATGACAACCTTCACGCGCAACTCTTTTCGTAGTTGGCAAGCTCTGCCCAGTCTATTGGTCAGCCAGCGAGGACGGCGGCGAGGCGATTCACCTGGTCGGGATGCGCCACCGCCGGAAAGAGCACCAGATCATCACAACCGGCCTCCGCGTATCCCCGCACAAATTGTGCGACTGCTTGCGGCGTGGTTAGCAACTCGGCAACGATACGCTCGACATATGGTCCGGTGAAGGCATAGTATTCGCGCATGTAGGCGACCCCAGCAGCAATGGTCGCATCATCCCCCAGCGCAAAGTAGCCTTGCCCCCACAGTCGCGGCTTCCCTGGGCGGCCAGCATCGGCCCAGGCGGCGCGCGCTTTATCGGCGGCGCGGGCAAAGGCGCGCGGCGGTCCGCCACCATGAACATAGCCGTCGGCGTATCGAGCCACACGGGCGAACGTGATATCGCTGCCACCACCTACCAGCAGGTCGGGCGTGGTGGGCGCGTCAAGAGGCATCTCCATTGGCCGCTGTTCCCAAAGATCGCGGATCGATGCCAACTGCTCAGCCAGACGCCGACCACGAGTACTGTAGTCGACTCCAGCGGCGTCGTAGTCATCTTTGCGAGCGCCAACTGCTACGCCAAGCGAAAGGCGACCACCGGAGAGCGCATGCGCCGAAAGTGACAGACGCGCCAACAATGCCGTGTTGCGTAGAGGGCTGATGACGATCATGGTGACAAGCTGGATGCTGGATGTGACAGCCGATGCAGCCGAAAGAGAGGCCAGAGGCTCGTAGCCATCGTGGACGAGTCGATCCAGCACACCAAGGCTGCCCATCCCTTGCGCCTCGGCACTTTGCGCCCAGTCGACGATGAGTCGCCCGCTCACGCCAGGACATGTTGTTGGCAGCCCTACACCTACACGCATCGTCACACACCCTCCCCATTGAGGTGGCAATCATTGCCAGTCGAGTAGTTCGTCGGTGATGCCTTCCGCGGATGCTTTCAACGTAACACAAATATAGCGCCTGCTGGCAATGGCAGATAGCCACTATCCCGCAGCTTACATCTAACCCGCGCGGAGCGCCTGTGCCTGAGCTTTATCCGCGCGGGCTGTGGCATGCCCAGCGGCAGTTGTGGCTTCAGCAGCTTTTGCCGCCGCTTTCGTGTTCCAGGCGCGGTCGAAATCTTCCCAGACCGCAGGATCAAAGGTACGAATGCGCCAGCGCCACATCTCACAGCGCGCAACACATTCCTCCACCACTGTGTGACGCCAGGCCATATAGCCAGCCTCACCATGCGTGGCAGTCGCCTTTAGCAACACGGTGGCGTCAAGTAGAGCAGTTTGCAGGTGTCCGGCACGCTCGCCCATCTCTGTGAAGCGGCTCATGTCACCCTGCACCACAAGGCTGCCATTCCGTGCCGCATGCTCACCAAATGACTCTACCCAGTCTGACAGAAGTGTTTCCCACGCCAGCGATGCCCGCTCGATAGCAGTCCGTGCCTTGGCGAGAGCGCGGCTGGCGGCGGTCCCCGCGATTGCCGCGCGATCATTTGTCCGACGGGTACGCCGCATCGAAGCAAGCCCATGATCTACGGCATCAACTACATCAAGCATTGCCTGCCGAGTGACCTTCGCGGCCTCCACACGCGCCAGCATGTCATCGAGTTGACGCTCGCGCTGCCGATCTTGGGCCGATACCAGGCTGGCCAGGAGACTTTCGAGCACCTGCCGATCAACCAGGTGAATCCCGAGTTGCGTTGCTGCCTGAGCGGCTTCATGGCTCGCGTGAGCCGTCGAGAATATCATCCGGGTCACTGCGCGTTGCTCCGGCGCCAGATGTGCGGCTGCCTCACGCAGAGCAGGTTCATCGAGCGGCTGATGCTCCATAACACGAACTGCGGCAACAAACCCTTTCCCCGTAGCTGATTCACCCTGCCAGATGGCAAGATTCCCGATATTTCGCCGCGATTCGAGTGCAATCCCCTGACCCGAGAGCAGCCATTCCATCGCGGTCAGCCAGATCTCCGGCGGAAGCAACTCGATGTGGCGTACTGTCAGCGCTTCGTCAGCCATCAGAGTCTTTGTTTCTTCGTGTGAACCGGTCGGTTGGTCAAGCGTGAAACCACACTTCGCGCATGCGCCCAGATCTGTCTCACCACAGGCGCCACAGCGCCACGCGCCACAGCGCCTACATGCCATTGAGCACTGAGCGCAGAGCGCATGCCCCACGTCACAAACATAACCGACTTGCATGCTCATCCCGCAGACGAAACAATCTGGCAGAATAACTTGTCGCCGCCCAGGGTCCACACGAACCAGCAGTTCGGCGCGCCCTTTAACGGGGCGTAGCACAACATGCGCGAGTTGCGATGTGATGAAACAAGCGCTTTCCACTTGCGCCTCAACGTCCACCGCATAGATCTCGGACAGCGCGGAAAGCTCACGAACTTTTCCAGTCTTGGCGGCCCGCGCGATCTCTGGTGATTCGCGCTGCAGCCGGTCAAATGTGGTGGCTACTTCGTCTAACCGCCGACGATACTCGTCGAGCGATCGTTGTCTCAGAAATACACCCGTCGCCGTGAGGGGGTCGCCTAGCGAGCGCTCGGCAGAGGCACGCGCCAGTGCCAATTGTTGCTCATAATCTGCTGGAACGACATCCGGCTGAGCAGACGCTAGCGCAGTATCCGAAAGGACCGGAACCGTCTGGCCAGACGCAATTTCCACCGCATGCCGTATCCACACATCCTGGCGGCCCTGCTTATCTCGCGCAGCCACGAGATAAGCAAGCTCGACGGCAACAGACTCTTCATGCTGTGCCACTCGGGCAGAGAGCGGCCCAGATGTCCGCCAGTGCAACAACTTTGGCCCCTGCTCAAGGGCCAGCGCGACCGGATCAGCCCCAGGCGTCAGACGTAACGCGGTGAGCCGGGAGCGGGAAGCAATATCGTCGAGCATCGCAGCGAGAGCCTCACTGCCCTCAACTAACAGCGTCATGCTTTCGTCGGCACGCGCCTTCGCCAGCGTCGTGGTGTACCGCACCAGACTGCCATCCGGCAGCGTGGCGGAAAGCACATCCTCATCTTCCACTCGCACCCTTGCACCCACTGACTGAAGATAGTCGCGTGCAAGCATCAGCAATTCACCGGTAAGTTGCCGGGGCTGGCCAAGACGTCCGCTACTGGTCGGCGCACGCTGAATGACTTCTCCATGGGGCGGAACGGATAGTGGCGCCACGGCTGCCGGTTGCTGGCGGCGGCGCTGCCAGAACCATCTCATCGCAGCACCTCCGCCGTCAGTGACTCCGCTGCTGTCTGGCGTTCGCGCGCGCTCAGTAACTCATCACCCAGATCGGCCATCTCTCGCCGTAGACTGCTCCGATCGTCGTTTTGCAGCAAAAGTTCGAGGATGCGCTCTTCGAGATCGAACTCACCCTCCTGCACCTCAGAGAGCACGTTCTCCAGGGCGCCGACCGTCATCGTGAAGAGCGAGATCTTCTGGTAGAGCAGCCGAACCACATAGTCGTCAATTGTCTCGTGCAGAACAAAGTTGAGCACGCGAACATCGCGTGTCTGCCCCAGCCGGTGCACTCGCCCGATCCGCTGCTCTATGCGCATGGGATTCCAGTGAAGGTCATAGTTCACCACGATGTGACAGCGCTCATGCAGATTCAGCCCCTCCGCGCCCGCATCGGTGGCGATTAGCGTTTGCAGCCTGCCACTATTGAAACGTTGGACAAGCGTCTCGCGCTCGGCACGGCTGAGCGCGCCAATGTACGTCTCAGCGCTTCGTCCCCGAGCGCGAATCATCTCGCGCAATCGCGCGGCCGTCTCCAAACGCAAGGTGAAGATCAATACTGGTTCATCGCGAAGCTCGGCGAGAACATCGAGCAGAGTAGCCTCTTTTGCGCTAACCATGGCAGCGCAGCGGTCAGCCAGCGCGAGCAGCTCTCCCCGCTCTTCAGGATGTTTTTCCGCGCGTGCCCGCAATGATCGCTCAATAGCCTGTGGGCTGCTGCTCAACGATTGTTGCAGCGCCATAATCTCTCGAATGACCGCACCGCGATTCACTTTGCTTGAGCTGGTTGGCGCACGGCGAAAGAGCGCCCGCAAATAGTCGGTAATATCTGAGATTAGCGCATCCTCGGCGGGGCCTGCTTGGATACTGCGGGTATCCACCGTTCTCCCGGCAAAAGCGATATCGGTGTCGCTCCGACGGGTGCGGCACATATGCTCGCGGGCAAGGTTGCGCAGGTCAATGGCTCGGTCAGGCCGCACCACACGACTCGTGCCAGGGTCCGCGACATACTCCGCCTCGAACTCACGCTGTGTGCCAAGGCCACCAGGAACCACGAGATCAATAAGACTGTAGAGGTCGGTTATGCGGTTGGCCACTGGCGTAGCGGTCAGCAACAGTCGCCAGGTGCTTCGTAGCTCGCTCACGCATTGCCTGCGCCGCGAGGCTGGATTTGCTAGCAGGTGCGCCTCATCGGCAATCACACAATCCCACGCATGGCTATTGACTCGCGCAAACGAACGAACAAATTGCGGCAGTGAACAGATGACCCGCGACTCAACCTCAAAGCCACGAAAGCGCTTCTCGTCGGTAAGCACGAAATCCTCGTCGAAGTGTTCGCGCAGCTCCTGTTGCCACTGGCTCAGCAACGACTTGGGAGCGAGCACAAGCGCTGTGCGCACCAACCCGCGCAACGCAAGTTCCTTATAGATTAGCCCCGCCTCAATCGTTTTCCCAAGCCCAACATCATCCGCGAGAATCGCCGCTGGCGCCTTCTCGCGCAGCACTTGTTCAACGACCCGTAACTGATAGCTGTGGGGTCGGACGCGATCATAAAGTACAGCCGGGGCAAGCAACTTGTCGAACGATGCGGCGGTACGGTGGCGGTGAGCGCGCAGTGCCAGCGAGTACCACCGCTGAGATGACGCTTGCTGTTCTGTTTCGACTGTAGGTGTCGCACGCAGTTGAAGGAGGGGATCGGTAAAGGTCACACGGATTGGAGGTTCGACAGAATCGGTAGCAAGCGTACGTAGGGCTGGTCTTTGCACAGATTCGTCCATTTCGCACAGATCCCGTCAGACGGGGTCAGATGCACTGGTCGGCCTTTAGTAAGCGGTGGAAGTATATCACGAAGCTGGCGAACGTTTCAGCGGACAACCAGCAGGCACAGGCTCAAACTCCTACGACTGGCAGCCGTTATGTATGCCAACAGAGTTTATGGGAATCGTCAAATAATTGGGAAGACAGGGGAGTTCATGGAACAAGACGATACCAAGAGACGTAATAACAGCAGGAGCAAGCAAAACCTATTGATCGTACCGGCTCCTTCAGCATGCGAATGGCATCTGACAATTTGCACATATAAGACGGGTGCCGGCGTCACCGCTGGACCGGTTACTGGCACATCAGTACGTGATCATCATCGCGAACCCAGGCTGATCCCATCCTCCGGTCTATGCGCTAGATTGCCGCAGTCGCACGACGCAGAAAGACCGTCGAGGAGATTGACAATGACAGATGTGGAGAAGGTTAGCAAGAAGCGTGGGCCAGTCGCTGGGACTGAGGAAGCGCGCCGTGGCGGCGAGGCGGTCCGCAAGAAGTACGGGCGAGAGTTCTATTCTCGCATCGGCAAGAAGGGCGGCGACACAGTACGGCGCGAGCATGGCTCAGAGTTTTACGCGGAAATTGGCCGTAAGGGCGGCGAACAGACAAAGAATCGCCAGGGTTCCGAATTCTATGCGCGCATTGGTCGCATCGGCGGCCAGCGCAATCGGGCGCGCGTCCAGCCGGACAAGACAAATCGCTAGTAGTTGACGCATCGTGTCAGTCAGCGGCAGCTACTTAATCGACCAAACATGACCACAACGGACGCACGTCTACCACACGAGGGCGAATTGGAGCCTTGCCTCCTTCGCCCTCGTTCTTTTCCCTGCCCCAGTGCCTTGGTGTCTTCGTTGTTTCAATATGCCACAGCACGCGGCGTTTCTAGCTTGGCGCCTCAACTGCGACATTCGTGATGGCGCTGAGGCCGATGGCGCGATAGCGCTGATAACGCCGTTCGAGCAACTCTTCAGTTGGCAGCGCCTGTAACTCGGCCAGATTTGCGAGGACAGCGGCTTTGACGGCGGCGGCAGCTTCGGCTTTGTTCTGATGCGCGCCACCCAACGGTTCAGAGATGATTTCTTCGATCAAGCGTAATTCTTTGAGATCCTTCGCGGTGATCTTCATCGCCTCGGCTGCATTCGGCGCAAAGGCGTTATCACGCCACATGATCGACGCGGCAGCCTCCGGGCTTGCCACCGTATAGATGCTATACTCCAGCATCAAAATACGGTCGGCGACACTCAGACCGAGCGCGCCTCCGCTGCCACCTTCGCCAATAACAACGGTGATAATGGGAGTTCGCAAGTTAGACATCACCATCAGGTTCTCGGCGATTGCCTGGGCAATGCCACGTTGCTCATCCTCCAGACCCGGTGATGCCCCCGGAATATCCACCAGTGTCACGACAGGGAGATGGAAGCGTTCGGCGTGATGCAAAAGGCGCAAGACCTTCCGATATCCTTCTGGATGCGACATGCCAAAGTTGCATTCCATGCGCTCTTTGGTATCGCGCCCTTTTTGGTTGCCCAGAATCATGACCGTTTGGCCATCGAGGCTCGCCAGTCCGCCCAGAATGGCTCGGTCATTCCCATAGCGCCGATCCCCACGTAGCTCGAAGAAATTGTCACACATCAAATCGATATAGTCGGAGGTATAAGGGCGTTTCGGATGTCGTGCCACCTGCACACATTGCCAGGGGGTCAATGCGCCATAGATCTCGCGCAGACTGAGGTCAAGTTCATCCTGATAGTCTTTCAGGCGCGCACGGTCATCACTTTTGAGCCTGGCGGCTTTTCGCTGCAACGACTGAATCCGCTTATCCAGGTCGGCCAACGGTCGCTCAAAGTCGAGATCGAATGTCATCATATGTACCCCCACGGCGCATTGCCTGCCATATACGTCGCTGGATCAGAATCATGCGCAACGAATTCTAACGCGCCACGGCCTCGGCAGCAGCATAGAGTTGTAAGAGATGTGTCATTGTCGCCTTCAGATCACGGCGATGCACAATACTGTCGATCATGCCATGGGCGAGCAGAAACTCCGCATGGCCCACATCTTTCGGCAATTTCACGTGCAGTGACTGTTCGATGACACGTGGGCCAGTGAAGGCAACGAGCGCGCCTGGCTCAGCAATCGTCACGTCACCGAGCATCGCAAAGCTGGCAGTGACGCCCCCTGTGGTGGGATCGGTAAGGAGTACAATAAATGGCACACCAGCATCAGCCATCCGCGCCAGTGCGGCAGATGTCTTCGCCATCTGCATGAGCGCGACAACGCCCTCCTGCATGCGCGCGCCTCCAGAGGCGGTTGAAATAAGCAGCGGAGTGCGATCTCGTGTCGCAATCTCAATGGCGTGCGTTATCTTCTCTCCGACCACTGCCCCCATACTGCCACCAAGGAAGCGGAAATCCATGACGACCAGCATGAGCGGCAGGCCACCTATCTTCGCTGCGCCCGCCTTCACGCCCTCATTCAATTGAGTTGACGCAACCAGACCCTCCAGCTTGGAGCTATACGTCTGCGCATTGCTCACGAATTTGAGTGGATCGTTTGAGACCAGATCGCCGTCGATTTCGACAAACGTGTTCTCGTCGGTGAGCAGGTCGATGCGCTCATCGGCGGTCAACTGGGCATGATGGCCACAGCGCGGACAAACTTTGAGGTTGCGCTCCCAATCCTTACCGAGCAACAGTTCGCGACACTTCGGGCATTTGACGGCCAGGTTGTCAGGTAGCGAACGCATCGCAACATCTGGATGCGCGCCGTTAAAGCTCACAAGTATTTCCGCCTGCTTGCCATCCTCACTCATGCTCTACCTCCGAACCCGCTGGGCCGCGAACCTTGGCATGAAGGCTGTGTTCCGCCTGCTTCCTGCCCGCGCATCGAGTGCAACGAGTGGAAAAGCCTGTCATCCTATCTTCCTCTATTGTCGGACGCCCGTCAATCGTGAATTTCTAAGCCTCGACCGCGCCTTCCTTGGCAAGAAAGCGCCGTAGTTGCAATACAAACCAAACCCCGTAGATTATTCCTCACCAAACAGCGCATCCACGAATTCTTGGGCATCAAAAGGCGCAATATCGTTGACGCGCTCACCTGTTCCGACGTATTTAATCGGCAATCCCAATTCAGCGGCAATAGCGAATGTGATGCCGCCACGGGCTGTACCATCCAATTTCGTCAGGATGACGCCACTGACACCAGCATCCTTCACAAACTGCTTGGCCTGGATAAAGCCATTCTGGCCGGTGGTCGCGTCGACAATCAACAACACTTCATGCGGCGCCTCAGGGTCGTATTTTTGTAACACGCGGACGATCTTCTTCAGCTCCTCCATCAGGTTGTATTTCGTGTGGAGACGACCCGCGGTATCGACAATCAGAACATCAGTGCCGCGCGCCTGGGCAGCCTGCATCGCATCATAGACGACCGCTGCTGGGTCAGCGCCATGCTGGTGGGCAACAACCTGGACGCCGATGCGTTCTCCCCAGGTACACAACTGCTCGGTCGCCGCCGCTCGGAAGGTATCGCCAGCGGCCAGAAGTACACGATGTTTCTGTTTTTTGAGCAGGTTCGCCAGTTTGGCGATACTGGTCGTCTTACCAACACCGTTGACGCCGACGACAAGGTAGACCGAGATAGGCGAGGTATCCGAAAACACGAGCGGCTCAGGATCGCCGAGCAGGATTTCGAGCTCTTCTTTCAGCGCATCACGTAGCTCTGAGCCTCGCTTCAACCCTTCGGCCTGCACGCGCTCGCGCAGTGTGTCCATCAGGTTCTCGGTGGTCTGGACACCGACATCAGCGGAAATGAGCGTTTCCTCTAACTCATCCCATAGTGTGTCGGTAATATCATCCGCCTCGTCGAGGGCGACGTTGATCTGCCCGAAGAGCTGGCGCGTCTTGCCCAGGCTAAACTTGAATGGGTTGCGAAAGAATCCCCGCCGCTCCTGTTCGCCCACATCCGGCTCGCTACGGCCATCAAAGTCGTCGCCTGGCAATTCGGCTGGCTCACCTGGCTCACCTGGCTCACCTGGCTCACCTGGCTCACCTGGCTCGCCTGGCTCGCCTGGCTCGACCGATTGTCCAGGCGGTGCAGTGACGGGCTCCGGCAGAGCCGACGCCGATGTGGTCAGCGTGGCTGGAGGCGTCGCAGGCGGCAGCGCCTCGTCAGCCTCGCGCGCTTCTAAGGCCTCGTCTGTCTCACCTGTCTCTAAGGCCTCATCGGCGTCCGATGCGATGGTTGTTGGAGATATCTCCTGCTGGTCTGGCTCGGTGCGCCCGAGAAGACCGTCACGGAGTCGTTTGAACACGATGCTTTTATCCTCAGGGTGTGTATCAATGGCTCGAAAGCGAATCGATTGGACGCAGCGACTATCCGCGCTGCACTGTGCATTCCTCATCAGCGCTGAATTCACCAGCGCATCCCGGAAACTATACCGCATCAACACACCCAGTCGCTAGCATGAGCGCGTCAGTGTCACACGATCACCCCACCACTGGCGACGCCACGCTGCACAAACAGGACGTGGCGCACGCTAATAAGGTGGTAGATGTGGACATGCTGTAGTACCTGATCACCACCGTCCTCGGTGACACATGGAGCAGGCGAGTTGACCGTTCCGGCGCGCTAGCGTGACGTTCGATACGGATGTTGTAATGCGTCGCTTACCGGTTCGTTGACGATGACATCGCCATTACGAATCTTGATGTTGTACAGGCAGTTAGGGTTCGTGCAAACCCACGCCTTAAATTGAATCGGCGCTCCCTGGCTGCCAAAATCCGAAAGCGGAACCAGATCACCCGCACCGCATTTACGACAGCGCGGAAATGTGAATTCAATCCCCATCACCCCATCCTCACTCTCCAGGTCCGCTCCTGGACCATAACCAGCGCCGCTCGACGCCCTCACGGAAATCGCGATCCCGAACCTGGTCAGCCGCGTCCGTCGCTATGGTCACTCTTTCACGTATGTCATTCTATTATACCTTGTCGCCAAAGCGCGCCTCATCTGAGAGCTAATTGAAAGGCATTTTTGGCAGATTAGCAGGCTTACGGCGTTTTTGATCAGCGTCAGAACGAGAGTCGCAACGCTGACCACTTGCCCTGTGATTCGCTGCGGATATCGCCAAATACGGAGAACCGCGTGCCATTGCGCAAATCTCGTCCGTCATAATAGCAGTCGGAGCGCGACAGATATACCCATATGCGGCCAGACAGTCAGGCCAATTGATTGCCTTTGACTGGCTGCTGAAGTATACTGCGAACGAGCAGGCTAGCACCAGCAGGCAACTCGGAACAGTGTGCTTATGGCGCGTCTGCCAACGCACCGGCAATACTTCCAGGAGGCATCCATGGAAAAGCGGCCCCGTCCCGCCCGCCGCGTTCGTGATGCGCGTTTTTCAGAAACTACCGTGAACGCATGTGCGCAACGTGGTGCGACAGAGAGCATCGGAACAGTCCGTGAATTGCCGGTGTTGCCCGTCCGTAACACTGTCATTTTGCCGGGCATGGTGCTTCCGCTGTTTGTTGACCGTGACCCCGCGCTTCAAGCGGTCGAGGCGGCTACTGCCGATGACCAGACGATACTGCTCGTAGCCCAACGCTCCGAGCAGACGAGTGATCCCCTCCCCGGTGATATTTATACCGTCGGCACCGAGTGCGCTATTAACCGTGTCTTACGCATGCCGGACGGCGCGAGCAGCGTCCTTGTGCACGGCTTACGTCGGTTTCGGATCACAAACTGGCTGCACGAGACACCGTTTGGACGTGTCCGGGGCATGTCCTATGCCGACGTTGCGAGTATGAGCGATCAGACCGAGGCGCTTGCTCGCACAGCGCTTGGCTACTTCGAAAAGTGCACACGATTAAGCCAGCGGCTCAACGAAGATATGTACGTGCAGGCGCTCAACGTCACCTCTGCTGGCGAATTAGCTGACTACATCATTGCGCAATTAGAGCCCGCGCTGCCCATTCGCCAGGAATTCCTCGAAATCTTTGATCCTCAAGAGCGCCTGCGCAAGACGTGTCTGCTGCTGCTGCGCGAGTTGAACGTGCTGGAGATCGAAGGCAAGATTCAAGCTGACGTTCAGCGCGAGATCGATCGCGGTCAGCGAGAGTTTTACCTGCGCGAACAGATGAAAGTCATCCAGCAGGAACTGGGCGAGCATGATCCCGCGCTCCGTGAAATCAGCGAGTTGCGCGAACGCATCGAAGCCGCGGGTATGCCAGCCGAGGTGCAGACACGCGCGCTGCGCGAGCTGGCCCGCCTCGAGGCAATGCCTTCGATGGCGCCGGAATATAGCGTCCTGCGCAACTATCTCGACTGGCTTATCATGTTGCCATGGCATGTAACCACACGCGATAACTTGAACCTTGCGCACGTCGCAGATGTGCTTGACACCCATCATTTCGGGTTAGAGAAGGTGAAGGAGCGCATCCTGGAGTTCCTGGCGATCCGCAAGCTTGCGCCAGACGGACGGGCGCCGATTCTCTGCCTGGTCGGCCCACCTGGCGTGGGCAAGACATCGCTCGGTCGCTCCGTTGCCGAGGCGATGGGCCGCACATTCGTGCGTGTCTCGCTCGGTGGGGTGCGCGACGAGGCTGAAATTCGCGGCCACCGCCGCACCTATGTGAGCGCGCTGCCCGGACGTATTTTGCAATCTATGAAGGTGGCGAAGACCGTCAATCCAGTCTTCGTCCTTGACGAAATCGACAAACTCGCCTCTGATTTTCGCGGCGACCCTGCTGCAGCCCTGCTGGAGGTGCTTGATCCCGAGCAGAATAACAGCTTCTCCGATCATTTTCTTGAGGCGCCCTACGACCTCTCGAAGGTCTTCTTCATACTGACGGCAAACGTCCTGGACACGATTCCCGCACCGCTTCGCGACCGTATGGAAGTGATCGAGATTGCGGGATATACCGAAGAGGAGAAGGCACAGATCGCCCAGCAGTTTCTCGTCCCGCGCCAGATGCGTGACACCGGGCTGAACACCTCGCGAATTGAAATTGACGAGGGCGCTATCCGCCGCATCATCCGCGAATACACCTTCGAGGCCGGCGTACGTGGACTTGACCGCGAACTGGGCGCTATCATGCGGCGCGTCGCCAAACGAATCGCTGAGGGACGCCGCCACAAAGCCAGCATCAATTCGGTGCGAGTCCCGGCCTACCTTGGCTCTCAAAAGTACTTCCCAACCGAGGCCGAGGAGGCCGACCAGGTGGGAGTGGCGACAGGCCTCGCCTGGACGGCGGCGGGCGGCGATTTGACGACCGTGGAAGTCATGGCTCTTCCGGGGCGTGGCTCGATGCAACTGACCGGCCAGCTCGGTGACGTGATGAAAGAGTCGGCGCAGGCCGCGCTAACTTTCACGCGCGCGCGGGCACAGGCGCTAGGCCTGCCAGCGTTATTTTACGAAACCAATGACATTCATGTACATCTGCCCTCAGCAAGCATCCCCAAAGATGGTCCATCGGCGGGGGTAACGATGGCTATCGCCATTATGTCAGCGTTGAGCGGGCGGCCTGTGCGTCGCGATGTCGCGATGACCGGCGAGCTGACTCTGCGGGGTCGTGTGCTACCAGTTGGCGGCATCAAGGAGAAAGTGCTGGCAGCGCATCGGGCCGGTATCCATACCATTGTCTTGCCCCGCCGCAATCTCAAAGACCTTGATGACGTGACACCCGACATCCGCGCACAGCTCTCGTTCGCGCCCGTCGAATCCATGGATGAGGTGATTGCCGTCGCGTTGCGTCATTCGACAGATACCAACGAGATGACGCCAGCGCCACCATCTGGTGCGCTAACTCGTGGCGCTGTACGTTCCAGCCGCCCGTTGTCTGACGCGCTTCTCCCATCTGGCCGTGTGGCACGCCCTCGCGCACGCCGAGATGCCATTGTTGCGGGCTAACTTTTCGGCTTGCGTACGCGAGCTAGCTTCCGCTGAGTGAAGGCGCCAAACCTCCCGGCCTATTCGGGAGGTTTTTGCTGTGCGAGAACGTATAATGGAGGAACGGATTACGCGCCAAGCGAAGGGACCATGATGACAATGGAGGAATCGCCCCAACTAGCCAGGCTCTCCGTCATCATTCCTGCCTATAACGAAGCGCACCGTCTTCCAGAGAGTCTGCGTCAGTTGCGCGCGTGGCTGAAGGAGCAACCTTATACCTCTGAGGTGATCGTCGTCGATGACGGCAGCGCCGATGAGACAGCGAAGGTCGTGCGTGCCGCAATGGTAGAGTGGTCTGCGCTCTCGCTGATTTCTGTGTCCCATGCCGGCAAGGGCGCCGCGGTCCGCGCCGGAGCACGCGCCGCACGCGGAGATATGGTGGCATTTGCCGACGCTGATTTCTCGATGCCAGTCAACGAACTGGAGCGTTTGCGGGCAGTGGCCGAGGAAATTTCGGGAATCGCAATTGCCTCGCGTGAAGCGCCGGGCGCGCACCGCTATGGTGAGCCGTGGCATCGTCACGCCATGGGCCGGATATTCAACCGGCTCGTTCAGTTCCTGGTGCTTCCGGGCATCCAGGATACCCAATGCGGTTTCAAGTGCATGCCCCGCGACATTGCGCTGACGCTCTGCGTACAACAGACGATTTCCGGCTGGGGATTCGACGTCGAACTTCTCGCAATCGCGCACCGCCATGGCTTCGCGGTGCGCGAGGCGCCGATACCGTGGTACTACATGGCCAACAGTCGTGTTCGGCTTGGGCGCGACACGTTCAGCATGATCCGCGAAGTGCTCACTATACGCGCAAAAATGCGCAGGGGAGACTATGATCCCTCTGATGTCTCGGCAGTCGCATCTGACGCCGCTCTGTTAGAGATGAGAAATACCCATGCGCGCTGACCAGGAGCAGAGCGTACAACAGGCCAAAACGTTGGCGCCAGCGCTACCGTTAGCTCACAGCAAAGGTGCACTCGCTGGCGTAAAGGCCGCGATACGCGCCATGCGCGTATCGCAGTGGTCGAAGAATGGTTTTGTGCTGCTCGCGCTCATATTTGCCCGCCGACTCTCCGACGGCACAGCGCTTGGGCGAACGCTCATCGCGTTTGTCGCATTTTGCTTCGCATCGAGCGCCGTATATATCATCAACGACCTCGCGGACCGCGAACGCGACCGTATTCACCCACGCAAACGCCTTCGCCCCATTGCCTCGGGAGAGCTCTCACTGCGTGGCGCGGCAATCACCCTAACAATATGTCTTTGCGTCGCCGCCGCACTGGTCACTCTCCTCACGTTCACCGCGAAACCCGATATCGCCGATCCCTTCCGCCGATGGGGCGGAGGCCAGATCCTCTTCGTGCTGACAATGCTAAGCTACGTGGCCATCAACATTGCCTATTCATTCTGGCTCAAACATCTGGTGATCTGGGACGTCTTCGTCATCGCCGCTGGATTCGTCTTGCGCGCGCTCGCGGGCGCTTTCGTCATTCCGGTGCCCATATCGACATGGTTCTACGTCTGCATGACCTTCCTGGCTCTCTTTCTGGCGCTTGGCAAGCGGCGTTCGGAGCTGATACGGCTAACCGACCAAGCGGTTATCCACCGTCAGAACCTGCGCCAATATTCTCTCGGGCTGCTAGACCAACTGATCGGGATCGTCGTTACAGCCATGCTGCTCACCTACTGCCTCTATACCTTTCAGGGGGAGAACAGCAATCATAATCTCATGTTAACGATCCCGGTGGTGCTCTTCGGAACCTTCCGCTACCTCTACCTGATGTATGCTCGCGCCGAGGGCGGCCAGCCTGACGAAGTGCTCTGGCGCGACCCGCAGATCCTGGGCGCCGTGATCGTCTATATTGTGTTCGTTGTCACGCTGCTCTATGCGATTCCCGGACTCTAATGCCTTTAAGGAGCGCCAAAAATCGCGGCTGGCCAGGGGTTATCGTGGCTGCGGCCACCAACATCAAATGAGCAATCCGCCTGTAATAAAGAAGGCCAGGAAAGCCGCCTGGAGCAAGACACCACCATAGGTGAAGAACGTTGCCACACCCGGTAAGCGTTCTGACCACTTGCCGATCAACAGGAAAGCTGGCAGAGCAGCGAGCGAGAAGCGACCGGCCGAGACAAGATATACGGAGTTGTCGGCTATTTCGCGCGGGCTGGACAAGATGAGAAAGATCAGCCCGGCCAGGTAGAGCGTGAATGCCACGGGGAGCCTGCGAGCGCCAATGATGGCCACAATGACGATCACCAGAAATGGCAGGGTGTCAATCAGTGTGTGACCCTGAAAGTAACTCAACGGCAGGAAACTCAGGTGGTAGCGAATCGTCTTCCAAATGGAATCCCAGATTGGCATCGAGACGCGATCCCATTGAGTCTGGATGTGCACCCACATCAGCATGTCTCCATACCGGAGCAGACAGAAGCCGCTAAAGAGGCCGAACGCCAGCGGTATCGCAGCCACGACCGCCACAAGCGGAGAAATATCCGCGCGGTCAAGGCGGAAGGATAAGGTACGGTGACGAATCTGCTCTACCCAACCGTGCTGGCGCGCAAATTCATAGAGCATCGGCAGAAAAAGTATAGCTCCTGTCGAGCGCGTCAGTGTGCCTAAAAAGGCGCATGCAGCGGCAAGATACCAGTATTTCCGACCTAAATATCCACGGCGCATACTCCAAAGACACCAGACAGCAAAAGCAAGGAAGATTCCTTCGGTATAGCCAGCAGCCAGAAAAAATCCCAGCGGCCAACTCAACAGCGCCAGCACGCTGAACCGCGCGGTATGCTCATTTCCGCCTTCATCCACTGAGAGCCGCGCCAGCCCGATGCAAGCCGCCAGAGTGCCAAGGTTGCTGAGAATCATTGCGACCAGGACTGTGTTCCCCAAAAGAAATGAGCCGATGTAGATCAGTATGGGATAGAGCGGAAAGAAGGCGGCGTCTTTGGGATTCATATATCCTTGCGCCGCAATGTTGACATAATTGATCGCGTCATAGCGAAACCAGGCATCGAGCATTGAGGCACGTGATGTGCCCTCGCGGTAGGTGAGAATCAATGAGAAGAAGGTGAAACTGATCAGCGCCAGCCGACTCACCAGCCATATCATGGCAGCCTGGACCACAAGATATTCCCAGGCAATACGCTCTTTAGGCTGGGATGAGAGCTCAACCGATGGTGTGACATCTATCTTGTCTCGCACCAGTGTCCCCATGGGGTGTGGACTCCTTAACAAACAGTGCACGCAATCTACCGCTGGAAAGCGGGCGTCTTTCATGTACACTGACGGAAATCACTCAGAGCAGACACGTGTTAAGACGCAACGAATCAGGGAATAGGTAACGGTTTATTCGCCCGTGAAGGCCATGCTCGTCCGTAATTATACGATGAGCATCCGCGCAAGAAAGTCATTGCATTATAGTGGCGCGCAGCTTGCAAATACTGCGCCAGGGTGTGCACCATGAAGATTCACGCACATCGCGGTTCGCAAGAATAGCGAACACTGGCAGCAAGGAGCGCTCTATTTTGCCGTTGAAGGATCTCGTTGTCACGGTATCGTCTCCGTCATCACGCTCGCGCATTCTTAGGTTTGTGAGGCCGATGAACAATGGTCCGAAGGAGATTCGGGCGCTCGACGGGCTACGGGCGATGGCCGCACTGAGCATCGTTCTGTTCCATATCATGCTCTTCCTGCAATTAGAATATACGCCACTGAGCCAGGCAATCAATCATGGCTGGTATTACCTCTCGACTGGTGTCCATCTGTTCTTTGTGCTATCAGGCTTTCTGCTCTTTCTGCCATATGCGCGCGCCATGCTCGACGGTCAGCGACTGCCCTCGGCTCGCCGCTTCTACCGTCGTCGGGCGCTCCGCATTCTGCCCGCCTATTGGTTATGTCTGGCGCTCATGGTCGCGCTCAAGTTCTACGTGCAGCACGTGCCATTCAGCCTCGGTGATGTCGCAGCCCATATCGCCCTCATACATGACTCCTTCCCTCAGTTCAACCGCGACTACGACGGTCCGTTCTGGACTCTGGCGGTGGAGGCGCAGTTCTATCTGCTGCTGCCGCTGCTTGCTCTGGTCGTCGCGCGAGTCTGCGGGGGACGCCGCTCCCCATGGCGAATCGCAGGTGGCATCGGTCTGTTGATCGCTGGCACACTGGCTTTGCGAACAGCCGACTCGATAATCATCGCATCATTGCCAGCGCACACGAAGCTTACTGATTCACCTGCTGGGATCTTTGTGTTGGCGACGATGGGCATGCAGGGGAAATACCTGGAAGTGTTTGCCGTCGGCATGCTCTGCGCGTTGCTCTACGTCATCACCATCGAACGGCGCCTGCTCTCGCCTGAACGATTGCGCCAGCTTGGTCTTTTCGCGCTCGTGGGAACTGGCATGTGCATGGCGCTGGCGATTCCCCATGTTGATCTGGCCGGGCTCATGGTGACACCTGGGGCGCAATGGGGGGCTGATGTAATTGGCTATCCGCTACTGGTAGGCCTGGGTTTTGGCAGCCTCGTCTTGGCTATTCTATGGGGAGGCCAGTGGATTCGATTCCTCTTTGAGGCATCTCCCACACGTATCATGGGTCTGTTCTCGTACAGCCTCTACCTGTGGCATTTACCGATCATTCACGGCGCCGTGCCATTCTTCGCTGGGGTACCGCTGGCGCTGGCAATTGCGGGCGCATTTCTTGTCGCGTATCTCTCCTACCAACTCGTCGAGCGCCCATTCCTTGCGCGGCGCCACCGTCAGAGCGGCTCAAAGACCCCTACGACCGCAGAACTCGATCCGGTGATAGTGCCAGTTCTTGCGCTTGCCGTCGAGACTGAAACCCAGTCCACCGAGCGCATCCCGGCACTGGTGTAGCCGTTCATAGACGCTCGAAGGCGCGTCCGTGGTTGGCCCGTGCGCGTACCTGGTCCACGATCAGCGTGATCACGCGGTCGGTTGCGGTCCAGCGGGCGGAGATGCGCGCGGGGTCGAGCCGATGCGCGCGGACAATCTGCCGAAGCGACGCAATATCCAACCGGGCAAGTTGGTCGTGTAGAGCATCCTCGCCGTGCTGACGCAGCACCTGGAACGGGTCCGGGAGGTCGCTGGCCGCAGGTGTTGGGCGTTTTGCGCGATTCGCAGACTTTTTCTTTGCTGTTGGTGGTGGGTGTGGCGATGGGGCATCGAGCAGGCCGCTAGAGCGTACAGCCTCGGCAAGCTGAATGCCAAACGAGGGATCGCGTTCCGCCCGCTCGGCCAGCTCCCGCAGCAGCCTGGCAGCCGCCTCAGCATCATCGCGACCAGCCGTAGATTTACCGCGAGACATGAGTGAGATACTCCCTGCTCAGCTCCGCTAGATACTCGTACGACCCGCCACCATACTTTTGCTGTAGCGTATGAACTGGCGCCATCACGTCGGCAGCCTCAGCAATCCTGGTAGATTCGGGAATCATCGTATCAAACACCAACGGAAAACGCCGGTCGAGAAAGTCGTCACGCAGGCGTTGCACCATCTCGTTGTGCAGAATCGTCTGTGAGCGAATCTTGGAGATGACGATGCCAAGCGCGCGAATATTGTGCCGCGTCGATGAGGCGAAGTGATCGACTCGGTCGAGAATTGGCGGGATACCCAGCACCGAGAGAATATCAGGCACAACTGGAATTAGATACGTATTTGAGATGGCTAGCCCATTGAGGGTGACAATGCCAAGCGACGGTGGGCAGTCAATCAGCACATGATCGTAGTACGGGAGATAGTCGGCAAGCGCGTCTCGCAGCCCGTAGATCGGTCCGTGCGAGAAGTGCTCGAAGTCGGTCAACTGGGTGACGCGATCTTGAATCTTGATCAGTCCGAGACTGGAAGGCAGGAGGTCAAGTCCGGGTACGCCACCGCCGATATTCGAGACATCGCGCACAATCGCTTCGTCGGCGTGAAAGCGTTTACTCCCTTTGACGAGGTCAGCGAAAAGCTGGAAAAGCGTGCGACCCGACTCATCTCGCGCCTTCCACTCAAGCTCAGGGATCAGGCTCACCGTCGCGTTCGTCTGCGGGTCAAGATCAATCACCAGCACACGCTTCTGATGCTCGATAGCCAGGAAGTGCGCCAGCGCGAGGGTTATCGTCGTCTTGCCAACCCCACCCTTGAGGTTGATGACGCTTGTCACAACAGGCATGGATATGTCCCTTTCGCCGCGATGCGGTACCATCCCGTCATCACAGGCGAAGGTATTCTACCGGGCAAGGGGCGAGTTGCCAAGGGGCCTTTTTAGGCTATAGACCATAAATTGGGAAGAGGCTGCGAACAAAAATAAACAAGGGCAGACGAAAGTTGATCGTCTGCCCTTGCGGTAAATGGCTGTTACGCCGGGACGATTGCCAGCCGCCCAACAACGACGATAAGCGCCAACACCAACAGCACGATATTACCAGGCACATGCGATGCTTCATGCCGCGTCAGGTGGAAGATCACCGCACCCACCATCACGATTGACAGGCCAACGGCAGCGGCAATCGTCAGCCAGGGCAGTATGCCAGTCAGCATGGGCAAGATAAGCCCAATCCCACCTAATAGCTCAGCCAGACCTACGAAGCGCACAAACCCTGGTGCAACTGCCGTAGTCCACGCCATGCGCTTGTTCAGCGTGGCAATCGGTTGGGTCAATTTCATAAACCCTGCCATAAGAAACGCTAACGCAAGTAATACCTGTACAGTCCATAATACAACCGACATAGATGTCATGCTCCTCGGGTAATCAATCGGCACGTCTCACGTCGACGGCGGCGGCCATTATCAACAACTGTTGCCTAAGTGACTGTTGTCGAGTACAATACTAGTGTCTATGTTTAGAAGAACGCAATCCGCAAAATAGGCGTTTCGTCGCCTAACCAACACTGCGGTGAAAGTGTCGATTTACTTGGGAGGTGGCATCCATGAACGAGGCTGATCCGCGAGTGAAAAGAACGCGTAAGCTTTTGCAGGAGGCGCTTGTCTCGCTCCTGGCCGAGAAGAGTTTCCAAACTATTAGCGTGCAAGATATTGCCGAACGCGCAACGTTAAATCGCGCGACTTTCTACGCTCATTTCGAGGACAAGTTTGCGCTCATGGATTACCTGGTGCGCGAACTGTTCCGCGAGGAGGTGGAGAAACGAGTAGGGAATTCATCAGCGTTTGCAGCCAAGAAGCTCCCCCTCCTGGTTGTAACCGTCTGCGAGTTTATGGGCAGCTTTCAGGGTCATTGCGCCCCACCTGCCACCAACCTGAACCCACCAATTGAGGCGAAGGTTCAGGAAGAACTTTACGCCTATATCCTCGAGTGGCTTCATCACGACCGTTGGGTCGATATGCCACCAGAGGCCGTGGCGTCGATCATGAGTTGGGCAATCTTTGGCGCGGGTATGCAATGGAGCCGCAGTGATCGCACAATCTCGGCGAGAGACTGGGCACGGCAGGTGGTGACAGTGCTCCTCACTGGCGTTGCACGACAAGCCTCCTCGCACGCTAATGAGGGCATACAGCGGAAGATAACGGCGCCGCAATAGCGCACGAGCAGGGCGTTGCTCGGTGTCACGGGCGCGAAGGGGTCGCGAGGACTCGGGGTTGAATACGGAGCCGATCATCATACCAATGCAGTCTCTCGACAAAAGACATGCCGGTGAGCGGCATCTCAAACGTGAGGCCGGGTGCAGCGCGCACCAGAAGCTCGGCATAGAGCTGGCTGGCATAAAGGACTAAGGTGAGTGGCTCAGCGCTCCGACCAACACGCGCGCGTAATTGTCCTGCAATCGCCTCGGCCCAGGCCATGCGCTCGGCCGCGTTGAGCAGATAGAGCGCAGGCTCGTCGGCCCCGATTACCTGCTGTGGCGGCGCAACCAGGTACAGCGTGCTCAACACGTACCACTCGCTGTATGAGCGATCACAGAAGTCGCGCGCACGTCGAAACACGGGCGATGGGTCAAACTGTTCGTGCGCGCGGGCGATACCTCCTCGGCGACGCTTCGAGGCCGCCACCAGACCAATCATACGGGCCATGCTTCACCTCCAGTAGCGCCACCTGGGATGCATCCTTGAGGAGCCCAGTCCGCCGCCATTGGGCTCCATTGAAGCAATCTCGCGCTGTATAGACAATAGGATAACCCGAATTGGCCCGCCATACTCAATCTGCGGCATGTTGCGCGCCAGTCTGGGCTGCCAGGCGCGTGAGGTGCTGATAGCGCCCAATATACCAGCGGATCGCTCCCGCATACTCAGCGTGGCTCCAGGTCAGTGGAGAGACGGAAAGCGGCTCATGCGTGTATGGGTTAATCTGTTCGGCAAGCACGCCGCTAGGCAACGCATGCGACTGTACCCATTGCAGCCATGGCAGGGCATTTTCGAGTTCGGCGATGGTCGTCGCACTCTCGATCTTGAACTCGGCCAGCCAGCAGGCGCAGATGAACCACGGGTTCCCAGGAACATTCGCGATATCCTGGCTTACCTGATGATAGTAGTCATTCTCATAGCGCGCGACACCGCCGACCTCCGACTTGATAACCAGGCGATCTTCCACTGCCCGCATCGTCCGCTTGATCTTTTCATCCTTCACAGCGAACATGCCGAACTGATAGAGACCGGACAGACTTGCGTCGATGACCATGTCTGGCGTCATTGCGCCATCAGGCTCGACATAGAGTGTCCGCACGAACCGCCCGGCATCCTCATGCCAGAGATAACGATTTGTCGCATCCTTGATCTCCCCGGCGACCTGGGCATACCGCTGCGAGCGGTCGTGCTCACCGAATGCTGCAGTGAACTGTGAAGCGGCCATCAATCCACCGTAGACCGCCGCCAGCGTATAGGCATGGATACCGCGCCGTTCCTCCCATAAATCCCAGGATGGCTTTGGCAATCCAGTGATTGCATCGCGAAAGGCGCACATGAAGTCGGCGGCAGCCGTAATCAGTGGACGATACAGCGGCCGGATGAACTCGATCTCATGGAATAGGGTGTAATGTTGCCAGAGAGCATAGACCACCAGCGCCGTCTCGTCCTCCTGTATGGGCAGCGCGAGGTTGCCTTGCTTATCCATCCATGGCTGCCAACTGCTACCAAGATCCCCGTCCGGCGTGTACTTGTGCATCAGATAGCCATCGTCGGTGATGTGTTCGGCGCAGAAATGGAAGAATGCGCCTGTGGCGTCGCTGTATCCTGCGTGGCTGAGCACATTTGCCACCAACGCGCCATCGCGTGGCCACATATACGCGTAACTATCGCGCGCGAAGGCCCACACATCACCGTCTGTCGCGGCGATTATCGCGCCTCCCTGATCAATCTGCGTGCGCATGATGAGCAGGCTGCGCCTGTAATGGTCAACAAGCGTCTGCGGCAGATTGCAGGCGTCAAGCTGTTTGTTGCCCACCCAAAGGCGCCAGTAGTCGCGAGTGCGCTGGATAAAGGTCTCTGGCCCACGCTGGATCACGATGCGGTTCAGGTTGCTTGCTGTCTGGTATTTGTGGGCAGCACAGAGCCAGTGATAGCAGTATCGCTCCTGCTCAGCCGGTACGTCACTCAGCGAGAAACCGATGCAGCTATCAACTGACCCCTGTGCGATTGGGTTGCCTTCGAGCGATCCGTCTTCTGCGTCGCGCCAGGTGCCTTGCTGCCCATTGAACTCCTTATAGCCCGTAGCCCAGGAATACACGCCCAGCGTGCCATGATTGGCATCCTGACCAGCACCAGCGTCTGCATCGCCAACACAGCCGTTGAGGATCATATGCCAAGAATCTTTATACGCGCCGAGAATGTGAAGGTCTGGCCGATAATAGGCCGTATTCGCGCCCTCGCTCTCACCCAGGTGCCAGTCGTAGTGGAAGAACAAACGTACCTCGCGCGCCTCGTTCGCATGGTTGACGACCTTCATCTTCCGCATGAAGATGTCCCGGTCAAAATCAACGACATCTGTGCAGATAATCGTGACGTTGAGTGCGGGATGTGTTAGCGTCACCGCCGAGACCAGAGTATTCGACTCATAAACCAGCTCTCGCTGCCATTCAGGCGCATCGAACCAGGCAAACTGCCCGGCCACCCAGATGCCAGTATGGTTGACATGTCCCTGTGTGTGGTTGCGTTCGCCAATATGCGGCCAATAGATGTCTCGCAGGTTATAGCTGGCATCAAAGTTCACCAGCAAATGGCCATTCGCAAGTGGCAAATCACGCGGCATGATAACACCTCTCGATATCCTGTAACAGCGACGCGAGGCCTGATGACCGAGCTATACCGACTATATCGGAAGAACAGTTGCCCCGCCAGCCCGGCTATCTGTTACCATGTCTACAATAGAGCGGCATCTCGAAAGAGCGGCATCTCGAATGGGCACATACAGGAGCACATGTTGAGCGAAGAACTGGCGCGGATACGATTACGCGGTGGATATGCGATTCTGGCAGGGATTGTGTTGTTGCTTGGCATTCCGCTTTTTCAGAGTCTGATACTTGTCCCAACGGGCTATGTGACAGCTGTGAATGCGATTGTCGCGCACCAGAACTTTGGCCCGCTGACTTTCCTGGACTGCCGCGCACCCAACCGAAAGCCGCCTGTACCGCGTACTAGAGGTCGTGCCGTTCTTGCTGGCGCTGGGGCTTCCTGGGCCGCTTCGCACGATCCTCTGGACCGAGGAGCGCAAGGGTGGACAAGTGACGACCTGGCTGGGACGGATTGGATTCGCCCTGTTTGCGCTGGCGCTCTTCATTGGCATGTTCACTAGCTCCGCGTCAGCCACCAGTTACGTTCAGGCCCAGAGCGAGAGCGTGCGCCAGGCCATCGCCCTCGACTATGCTGGTCACTATGCGCTTGAGACATTGCTTTCGCGTGTGCTAGGCGGCGCCTGCCTCACGGTTTTCCTGATCCTCGTGAGCCTACGCATGGTGCGCGTGCGACGATTCCCCCTCTGGTTCGGTGTGATAGGCGTTCTCTGTGCCGCGCTCCAGGCAACCACCGCGGTCTTCTTCGCCTTTGGGCCGACCCAGGCCACGACGCCCACCGCTGGCCTGGCGTTTATCGCGCTGGCTCTCTGGCTGCTTATAGCAGGCATTATTCTCATTCGCCTGCGCGCCTTGCCGCCCGATGCTGCCTCAGCATCTGCTGTCACACCATAGCTGTTGAATCGCCACACGACGAACGCCGCCGTGCTGACGTGCCACCATGCTAGCAGAGCCAGTCGCGCGTGTCCTGCTTTTTGCGGCTCCGACGAGGCGCTGTGGAGGGATCGCTGTTGAGATACGCTGAAGCCTTCGGCGTTCGCTTCGATGGCGTCTTGGCGCGCGAGGTGGGCGTTTTCTTCGCAGCGCTTGTCTTGCCGGGCGCGGCAGCGACTTCATCAGAAAGTGACTCGGCCTGCGCGGCTTCAGACTGATCAGCCTCGTGTTGCTCGGCTTCAGGATTTTCCGGATTGCTATCCCAGCGATCCAGCGCATCGCGCAGGTCATCCGTCATCGCGAATTGCACCGGATATGCGCCCGAATTGGAGCGGCGAGGGGGAATCGGCTCGGGATCGGGCGTCGGCACCGGAGCGAGTGGCTCCGGCTCTTCGACGTCTTGTGGTGGCAAGGGAGCGAGATACATTGGCCCTTGATCGATCTGATCATCCTGCATAGCGCGCGCACGCGATGAAGCTCCGGCGGCTATATGCATAGGAGGGTGCGGACGATGCCGGGCAGCGCCGGTCGTTCCCGTTGCCAACAGTCCCGGGTGCGACGTTGGATTTGCGGTGGGAAGAATCGAGTTCCAGTAGCCACCGGCCGATGGACCATTGCTCGATACAGGCGCCCAGGTCTGGCTGCGATGCAGTAACGAGGCCGAATTGTGGGCTTCGCGAATGACACGCACCGTGCGCACATTCTTGCTCCACCCAAAGATCTGCGCTACCACGCCGGCGAGAAGGATGCCACCAATTGTGAAGAAGGCTGTGAGCGCAAGATAGGGCATGAACCAGGCAAGCTCGCCAAAACCGTTGACGAGTTGTGCCAGGCCAATGTCCGCAAGATGCGAATGCTCGGCCAGCGTCTCGGCAGATCGCGGTCCAGTGGCGACCGACGAGAGGATCATCCCCGCCGCAGCAAGTCCGCACGCCACAATGCCCCCACGCACTCCTGCCGCGAACTGGCGACCATACCATGTCCAGGGCAGCCACTTGGCGACGACCAACCCCACGATGATCCCCACCACAGCGATCAGTGGTGTCGCAGCGAGCGCAAGAACGTATTGCAGCGCAAAGAGGATCACGAACCCGATGCAGCCGAGCAAAATGACCGTTCGCCGTATCGTCCTCATGGTTAGCCCCCCGCGCGGCTACCTCTAGCCCGCGCGAAACTGCCAACTAGAGGTTCTTATAAATCAAAATCCGCTGCACTTCGCTGGTGCCCTCACCGATCTCATGCACCTTCACGTTGCGCCAGTAACGTGAGACGGGGTATTCGTCCATGAATCCATAACCACCGTGGATCTGGACCGCCTGATCGGCGCATCGCTTTGCCGTCTCTGAGGCAAACAACTTGGCCATGGATGCTTCGCGCGTATAGGGGCGCTGCTCCATGTGCAGCCACGCTGCTTTATAATACATATTGCGCGCTAGCTCAATCTCGGTAGCCATATCGGCTAGCTTGAACTGAATGGCCTGGAAAGATGTGATCGGTCGGCCGAACTGATGGCGCTCGCGAGAGTACGCCAGCGACTCGTCCAGGCACGCCTGCGCCAGGCCCACACTCAACGCCGCAATCGCTATCCGCCCCGCATCTAGAATTGACATAAACTGGCGGAATCCGTCACCCTGAGAGCCGAGGCGATTCTCATCTGGCGCCTGACAATCCTCAAACGAGAGCGGACGTGTATCTGATGCCCGCCACCCCATTTTGTGGTATGGATTGCCGATCACATAGCCAGGCGTCCCCTTCGGCACGATGAAATTGGTGATTTCCTTGTGACCATCACTCTGCTTGCCAGTCACCGCTGTAATCGTGACGCCGCCAGTCATATCGGTGCCAGCATTGGTGATGAAGGTCTTTGCGCCATTGATGTGCCATACGCCATCAGATTTCACTGCACGGGTCTCTGTTCCGGCAGAATCGGAACCCGCATTCGGCTCGGTCAGCCCAAACGCCCATAATTGCTCGCCACGCGCAAGTGGCACGAGATATTGCTGCTTCTGCTGCTCAGAACCGAAGAGGTAGAACGGCGTCGATCCCAGTGAGGTATGCGCCTCCATCGTGATACCAACCGAGGCATCCCCGCGACCGATTTCTTCGAGAGCCAGGCAGTACGAGAGAAAGTCCGCGCCCGCGCCGCCATATTCTTCAGGGAAGGGCAGACCAAGCAGGCCAAGATTAGCCATCTTGCGAATAATCTCGTAGGGGAACTCGCCAGAGCGGTCCATCTCTTCGGCGTGGGGTTTAATCTCTTCTTCAGCAAAATCGCGACACATATCGCGTAACATCTGCTGCTCGTCACTGAGCGAGAAGTCCATACGTTGCGCTCCTTGGTCCGCACCAGAGAACGACATTGTCCGGCGCATATCGACACGTCGCAGGCGGCGCTGCCCGCATGAAGCGAATTATATCACCGCAGTACGCCACCACATCGCTACTCCGTTAGGCCTACGGAATTGGATACGCGGCCTGCGTCAGCATAATATACTTATACAGCGCTGGGCCAGCGATTCTCATTCCATCCGCAGAGGAGGGTAGCAGCATGCGCAAGAACACCACAAACGGTGGCACGGGCATGCTGGACATCAAGCCCTCCAGCGCGCGCATACTCGTCGTGGATGCGGACGCTGGCACGGCCAGCACGCTGGGTGCGGTGCTGCGGCATGACGGCTGGTCCGTGCACATCGCATCAAGCGGTGAAGAGGCGCTGAAAGTCCTGGCAGAGGGGCAGTTCGATCTGCTCCTTGCTGACCTCGACGACAACGACCCTCATGGCAAGGACACGCTCGCTCAGGCCCAACGGGCGGTTCCCGCGATTACCATCGTGGTGATGACCAGCTACGCGACGCTGGAATCTGCGCTGCGGGCTTTGCGGCAGGGCGTTTACGATTACCTCACCAAGCCAATCGACGTAGAAGAGTTGCGGATCACCCTCGCTCGCGCACTCGAACGGCGGCGCTTGCAACACGAGCTGGCAGCGCGCGTCCGTGAGCTCGAGGCCGCCCATGCCGCCGCTCGCGATTTCAACACTCGCCTCCAGGAGCAGGTGGATCGCGCGACAGCGGAGCTGCGCCAGAAAGTCGAAGAACTCGACGAAGTGAATCGCCAACTCAAACTATCGCAAGAGCAACATGACCGATTCGTCGCAATGGTCGCGCACGAGATGCGCGGGCCGCTGAACCCCATCATCAACTATGCGCAACTTGCTAAACGGCCCAACCTCCAGGATGGCGCCCTCGGTCGCTACATGGATATCATCGTCGAACATGGCTTCCGCCTGAACCGCATGGTGGACGATCTCCAGACCGCGACTCACTTGAGCACGGGGCACTTCTCGCTCCGCACTGAGCCGTTTGATCTGATGGCAGCAGTAGGCGAGCTGGTGGACCAGTTCACGGGGTCAGTACGGGAGCGGCGCTTCATCTACGCACATCCCGATATGCCTATCATTCTCGACGCAGACCGCGACCGTATCGTTCAGGCGGTACGGAATCTGATAGACAATGCCGTCAAATATTCTGTAGAGGATGGCGCTATCGAGGTGCGTATCGACGCGGACAAGAACACCGCCACGATAGAGGTCGGCGACTATGGCGCTGGTATTTCTGAGGCCGACATGAAGCGGATTTTCGAGCCATTTATCCGCGGCGAGCAGGGTTCAGATAGCAGCGGGAGTGGTCTCGGCCTGTTTATCACCCGTGGCATCATTTCCGAACATCACGGAACATTGACCGTTGCCAACCGAGGGGGATCCACGCGTGTGCAAGGCGCGATCTTCACCATTACACTGCCGCACCGTCTGACCACCGATAAATCCTGACGGATTCATGAGCCGCGACCATAAACGGCGACCGCGCGTCTTCCGCAATCGATGTGCCGACAGCACACAACTCCCCAATTGGTGGCGTATACTGTTGAGACACCAGGAATGTCATTAGCTGAATTTCGTACATAGCAAGGTGACGCCCATTTGAATGGCTGATGTGCGGAAGGGGTATCACAGAGTGGCTGAAAGACGCAAAGGTTCGGATACCAACACACCGACCTATGGAGCGCGCGTACTTATCGCGGATGACGATGAGTCTATGCGCGAGGTATTGTCGCAACTGCTTGAGGAGGAAGGTTACAAGCTCGACGAGGCCGCCAGCGGGCAAGAGGTACTGGAAAAGGTGGGCACGGCCAACAAAAATCGGCCCGATATCGTGCTGCTGGACATTGGAATGCCCGATACTGATGGCATCCAGGTACTACAGACCATCCTCGAGCAGGGTATCGACATCCCTGTCATCATCATCACTGGCCGCGGCGCAGGCTCGCTGGTGGTGAAGGCGATGCAGATTGGCGCGGCGGACTACATCAGAAAGCCATTTGCCGACCTGGATGACGTTGTCCATGCCGTCAGGCGCGTTCTTACCTACGAGAAGCTCAAGCAAGAGATTCTGGCAACCAAATCGCCGACTGCGCATCCCGATCCCACGGAGCGGATTGTGGGCGCCAGCCCGGAGATGATAGATATTTTCAAGACCATCGGCCGAGTGGCGCGCACGCAGGCCACCGTACTTGTGACAGGTGAGACAGGTACCGGCAAGGAACTGATGACGGAGGCGATTCACAACGCGTCTGATCGCCGTTCGGGGCCGCTCATCAAGGTCAACTGCGCCGCCTTACCGGAAACACTGCTCGAGAGCGAGCTGTTCGGCCATGAGAAAGGCTCATTCACCGGGGCGCTGGCGCAACATAAGGGGCGCTTCGAGGCGGCGAATAAGGGCACCATTTTCCTCGATGAGGTCGGCGAAATGTCGTTCGCGACGCAGAAGAAGCTCCTGCGGGTGTTGCAGGAGCGTGAGTTCGAGCGCGTTGGTGGAACCGTGCCGGTGAAGGTCGATGTGCGCGTCATCGCCGCGACGAACCGCAATCTGCGCGACGAGGTGATGGACGGGCGATTCCGCGAAGATCTGTTTTATCGCCTCAATGTCATCGAAGTGCATATGCCGCCATTGCGCGACCGCAAGGAGGACATTCCCGCGCTTGTCAGCCACTTCCTCGATAAACACCGCTATAGTGGCGTTGCCATGCCCGCGCGCATCAGTGAAGTGGCGGTTGCGCTGCTCATGGAGCATGAATGGCCCGGCAATGTGCGTGAGTTGGAGAACATCATTCAACGTGCGGTAGTTTTGAGCCGTGGCGACCTGATCACACCGGAACATATTGTCTTTCAAAGCGAGATGACTCGCTATATCCTTGATGTGGATCAAAAGGTGCGCGCAGGCACGCCTCTCGACGATATGCTCGCGGAGGTACGGCGACAGGCGATCACTACAGCCATTCGACTGAATGAATCCAACGTGCAGAAAGCGGCGGATCAACTCGGCATTTCATTGGATGATCTGGAGGCGCTGGCAGCTGACCTGAACCTGCCAATCGCCGAGGAGCGAAGCGGCAACGCCGTATCTCGCTAGCATCGTCCTATATCTGGCTAGTTCTACGCCTCTTCCTGCTGCTCTTGCTGTTCCAGGAAGAGGCGGCCAAGAGTGGCGCACGACAGCACATATTCGTCACCCGCAAAGCTCATATCGAGTAGGCCTTCCTCGGCCATATCGCGATAATCATCGGTCACGAACATGTACTGCTTCAACATGCGGCTGACGTCGCTTTCTGGCAGCGATCCCCACTCGCGCAGTTTGCGGAGCACTGCCACTTTGGCCTCAGTGTCATCATCTATCGCGCGCATCGTTTTCCCACTCGATCATTGCTGGATTTCCTCAGTCCTGTCGCTTGCCCAACATCTTCGAAGTCGCGCCAGGCAAGTTCGACTCCTGGCCACACTGTAACATTTCAGAGCGACACAAGACTACATCAATGCATGCATTGCGCAATGATAACCGACCGCGACATAATTTTGTGTGAACACCCTGGCACTTCCCCGCTGCTCAGACGTTCCTGGCAGCATCTGACATAGGAGACCTGATCTATGGATCTGACGAAGTTGTTTCGACGCGAACCCGATCCTGCAACCAAAGAAATACGCGAAGATGGACGCGAGCGATTGCCCGCTGGCCAATATTTGACGAAGAAGTGGCCGATTTTAAGCTACGAGTCTACCCCAAAATTTGATGCCGAGAAGTATCGCTTCAAGCTGTGGGGTACGGTCGCCGAGCCATTCGAACTGACCTGGGATGAGTTACTGGCGTTGCCACGCGTTCAGTTGACGTCGGATTTCCATTGTGTCACCACCTGGAGCCGATTCGACAACGCCTGGGAAGGCGTGCATATCCGCGAGATTCTCCAGCGGGCGAAGCCGCAACCAGAGGCGAAATTCGTGACGGCGCACTCGTTCACTGGCTACACCACCAATATGCCACTCGCCGACCTTGACGATGATGATGTACTCATCGCCTTCACTCACGATGGCGAGCCGATCGAGCCTGATCACGGCGGTCCGGTGCGCCTGATTGTGCCGAAGCTCTATGCGTATAAGAGCGCGAAGTGGCTCAGCGGCCTAGAGTTCATGGAGAAAGATCGCCCCGGCTTCTGGGAGGTGCGCGGCTACCACAACCACGCCGACCCGTGGAAAGAGGAGCGCTACTGGTAGCCCTGCCGGGATTGTTACGGGTGCTGAAATGAAAGACCTGCCTTGCGAGACCATACTCAAAATCTCGCAGGCAGGTCGGTTTTTTTAATCTGGCTAACTGCTAGCTGGCACGCCGGGAACGCTGATATTCGGTGCTGAGTTGCGAAATCAACTGGCGCGCCTCCGCGTAGGTGAGCGAGCTATCCGGCTCAGGCTTGCCAAGCGCCACGCACAGCTTGCGGATGCTCACCAATTGCTGCTCGCTGGCGACTGGCTCATCCGTCCCTTTGGCGGCCGCCGATGGCTTTGCGGCAGGAGCTGTGGCAGGCGCAGTCTGCGCCGCAACTGGACTGACACGAGCCGCTGGGGCAGCGCGCCGACGCTCAACTGGCGTATCCACAATCCGATCACCCTCATCCATCTCAGGGGCGAACGCTGTGCCGTAGCCCAGAGCCAGCAGCGCGCGCCCTAATGACTTGGTGCTCGCCTTCTCGGCATAGTCCGCAAAGTCCTTAGCAGACTCTGATCCGTACATCGTCGCCTCATTGCCCAGCACGTCGCGCACATAGGTCTTGAAGTGCGCGTACCCCGCCTCGCGATCCTGCTCGACCAGCTCGGTGCGGATGACATATGACGTTGTCGCCAGGCCGCGCACGATGAAATCGCGCTGGTCTCGAATAAACCAGAGCAGCCGATTCTGGACATTCAGATAGTCGCGCCCTTTGAGATTCATCAGATGCTGGTTTGGATCATAGTCAGCCGCGATGCGCCAGTTGCCGGGATACTGGGGCCGCAGGTGGGTGGTGCTTTGTTCGTCGCTCATAGATTTCCCCCTCCTCAAGAGGTTGCGGGAGAACCATTTCTTCCTCCCGGTGACATAACCTCATTCTCTCCGCAACAGGCAAAAGCGGTCACGGCCACGACGATAATAGAAACTATGTTCTAATTACACTACCACGAAATCCATTGCGCCGCAATGCAGCGATCTGGAACTGACAACACTTGTGCGAGGTGTACAGGATTAAATGGCGCGGATGACTGAAAATGAGGAAATGTGGGCGCCATGGCGTAGCTAGCCAGCCATCCTGCTCGTCTCTACACTGGCGAGAAGCATACTTAGCGTATACAGCCAGCGCTGGGCGCGGTACAATAGGGAGGTACGTCGCCATGGGGGCTCGCCGCAGTCTGCGGCTGGAGCGCGCGTCATCATTCGAGCGGCAATGGCTCACGGGTACATCATCCCCTGTGATCCGCCTCGTATCATGTCTGGAACATGCGAAGCCCGCACAGCGTTGTGCGGCAATGAAGAGGAGCACATCACATGTCAACCCGGATTACCATGCCCCAGCTTGGTGAGTCTGTCTCGGAGGGAACTGTTGGTCGCTGGCTCAAACAGGAAGGCGAGACCATCAAGCGCGACGAACCGCTGGTAGAGATCATCACCGACAAGGTGACGGCGGAATATCCCTCACCTGTCACGGGGCGCGTGGTCAAAATCTTGGTGAAAGAGGACGAAACAGTCAAGGTCGGCGCTGAGATTGCCGAGATTGAAGAAGCTGGCGCGGCGACGAGCGCTTCTCCCACCAGTACGTCTGCCTCAAGTAACGCCCCCACCGCACTGGGTAACGGCAGCGCTCCATCCGCCAGCGTGCCGGGCGCGAGCGCCAGTAATGGTACGAGCGCAACAACTGCTGCTCCCAGAGTGTCCAGCGCGACGGCGACGCTGGAACGTGTCTCGCCACTCGCCCGCCGCATGGCGCAGGAACACCAGCTTGACCTCCATCAGATACAGGGCACAGGCGAGAATGGGCGCATCCGCAAAGAGGACATTATGGCGCACCTGGCGCACGCAACTCAGCCGACGGCAACCGCTCCTGCGCCCGCCGCGCCACCCATGCCACGACCCGCCGCGTCTGCCATGCCAGTAGCGGCCATGGAAGGCGACCAGCTCATCAATCCGTCACCCGCGCGTCGCGTCATCGCGGAGCATATGGTGCGCAGCAAGCAAACATCACCTCATGCCACGACGATCTTCGAGGTGGATATGACCAACCTGGCGCGCTGGCTGGCGGCGAACAAGGACGGGTTCCGCCAGCGCGAGGGTTATGGTATCTCGTTCCAGACATTCGCCATCAAGGCGGCTGTCGAGGCGCTGCGCGAGTATCCCTATGTGAACGCTTCGTGGACCGAAGATAACAAGATTCTGCTCCGCCACCATATCAACGTCGGCATCTCAATTGCGCTCGAAAACAACCTGATCGTTCCGGTTATCCGCAATGCTGATACACTCAGCCTCGCGGGCATCGCGCGCGCAATGAGCGATCTGGTCGCCCGCGCCCGCACGAACCGGCTGATGCCAGACGAGCTACAGGGGGGGACATTCACCGTTAATAATCCTGGCGTCTTTGGCACGATGATGTCCATGTCGATCATCAACCAGCCCAACGCCGCGATCTTGACGATGGATGCCGTCGTCAAGCGTCCGGTCGTCATCGGCGACGCCATCGCCATCCGCGATATGATGTACTTGTCGATCTCGTTCGACCATCGCATCCTCGACGGTCTGACCGCTGCCCAATTCATGGGCGCTATCAAGCGGCGACTGGAGAACCCCGGCTCAGACATCCAGGTCTATTAAGCGTCGCCAACAAAACGTGGAGATAAGCGAAGCCCGTCGGTAAATACCGACGGGCTTTTGGTATGGCTGATAACAGTTCAGCACTGTGAAGATAATAGATGAGAGCAGTCCGCGACGTGGCGGGAACGGCATACTACGCTGTATACCTGATGGTTTGCGTTAGCCTGCGAGCGCTTCTGAATGCTCTTGCGTGCGCTCTTCGCGCACTGCGCCGGTCACCGCACTCAATAAATCGAAGTCTCGGGATGGCAAGAGCGTACTGATGCCACTCGTACGTTTTGCGGAATGGAAGCTGAAAATCAGGATGGCGAGCCTCTACGTAGAAGCCTGCGCCTGTCTTCCCCAGAACCACCTCCGCACCTGTCCGAACATTCTCGTAATGACGCATTGGATCTCTTTTCCTCGACGATCAGAATTTCGTGCGAGGGGCGATATATAACAGCACATTGCCCACGCCGTCAAGTCATTGTACATCATTACCACAGCTATCTGCAGTCGTCCAATAGTCCTAACGGTTCTTAGACTGTCTGGCGCTGCACGCCAAATCCCGGTCATTTAGCGCCTTCTGTGCTATAATTGCCAGCGATCGAATCGGTTGCGAAAGAGGTACTATCCCGCATGTCTAGTGCGTCCAATGTTCCAGAGTCAGAGCGTGTGCTCGTCTGTATTGCGTGGCCCTACGCGAAAACCAGCACCCACGTCGGTCAGATCGTCGGCTCGATCCTGCCCGGCGATATTTTTGCCCGCTATTCCCGGATGAGCGGAAAAGATGTCCTGATGGTCTCCGGCAGCGACGAGCATGGCACGCCGATTGTCGTGGATGCCGACCGCGAGGGCGTCTCCCCACGCGAATTCGTCGCCCGCCATCACGCGCAAATCCTTGAAATCTGGCGGCGGCTGGGCATCTCGTGGGATCTCTACACCGAGACGACCACCGAGAACCATTATCGCGTCACGCAGGATTTCTTTCTTGCGGCTGCTGGACAAAGGCTTCATCTACAAAGATTCGATGAACTCGCCCTACTGCCCGACGGATCAGCGTTTTCTGCCTGACCGCTACATCAATGGCACGTGTCCCTACTGTGGCTTCGCCGATGCGCGCGGCGACCAATGTGATAACTGCGGGCGGACACTCGACCCCGAACAGTTGATCAACCCAAAGTGCCGTCTCTGTGGCAGCGTCTCCAGCGCCATCGAGATTCGCCCAACGGAGCACTTCTTTCTCGACCTGCCCAAAGTTCGAGCCGCAGCTGCAGTTCTGGCTGGAAGCGAACCAGACGCGCTGGCGTCCGAATGTCGACGAATTTCGCGCATGAACTGGATTCGCGAGGGGCTGCGTCCACGCGCCATCACCCGCGATCTCGACTGGGGCGTGCCGGTGCCGCTGCCTGGCTACGATGATAAGCGCATCTACGTCTGGTTCGACGCCGTCATTGGCTATTTCTCCGCCAGCATCGAATGGGCAACGCTGAAGGTCAGCCAGATGCCTGGAAACGATTCTGGGAGATTTTGCCAGATGGAACAGCACCCTCGCGCTCCTACTATTTCATCGGCAAAGACAACATCCCCTTCCACACGATCATCTGGCCCGCGATGCTGCTGGGCTATGGCGGGCTGGCGCTGCCGTACGATGTGCCCGCGAACGAGTTCATGACGATGGGCGGCCTCAAAGCGTCGAGCAGCCGCGGCAACGTCATCTGGACAAAAGACGTGCTGGATCAGTACGGTCCCGACCCGCTGCGCTACTACCTCGCCAGCACCATGCCGGAGAATCATGACACTGACTTCACCTATGATGAGCTGGTGCGCCGCAACAACGACGAGCTGGTCGCCACCTACGGCAATGCCGTTCACCGCTTGCTGACCTTCGCGCAACGCAACTTCGAGGGCAGCGTACCACAGCCGAGCGCGCTGAGCGAGGCTGACGAAGCGATGCTGCGGCGATGCGGCAGGGGTTCGTTGCCGCGGCGAGGCCATCGAGGCAGTGCATCTGCGTGACGGGCTGAACGAGGCGATGTCTGTCGCACGCGCGGCGAACCGCTACCTCGACGAGCAGGCGCCCTGGAAACGCATCAAAACTGACCGCGAGGGCGCTGCCACCACTGTCTACACGATGATTCAGGTACTCAACGGGATGAAGGTGCTTTTCGCGCCGTACGTGCCATTCTCATCGCAGAAAGCTGCACGAATTGCTCGGTTTCTCTGGCAAAGTGGCAGGACTGCGCCTGGAATGCTCGAAGAGGTTCCTGCTAGCCAGGCGCTGCCTGTCCCGACGCCGCTCTTTGCCAAGTTCGACCCGCCTATCATACCTGACGATGGCAGTGGCATGAATTAGCACTGGACATATTTCAGGAAGGGACGGCGTTATGCGGCGCATTGCGATTCTGGCCGAGGGCAGTTTTGACCGGCAGAGCGCGAAGACGGCGGTCGGCGTGCTGCGCTACAGCCAGGATACCGTCGTAGCGGTGATCGACAGCACACGGGCAGGCCAGGATGCCGCCGCCGCGCTGGGTGATCCCGTTGGGCCGGGACGCGGTGTGCCCATCGTCGCCAATTTCGCCGCGACACTGCCGTATCAGCCAGATACCATGCTGATTGGTATTGCGCCCGATTGGTGGGCGATTGCCCGAAGCCTGGCGCACGGAGGTACTTGGCGGCGCTTGAGCGAGGGCTGGAGGTGGTCAGCGGGCTGCACCAATTCCTTGGCGATGACCCGGAGTTGGCGACCGCCGCGCAGGAGTATCACGGGCGTATCTGGGACGTGCGCCGACCGCCAGAAGCGCTCGCCATGCGCATCCGCGAAGGCACGCCGCACCGTCCCGGCAGCCATGTCGTCTCGTTCTGTGGCAGCGACTGCAACGTTGGCAAGATGACTGCCTGTGTCGAACTTGACCGTGCAGCCCAGCGGCGCGGCATCTCATCGGTCTTCGCGGCGACGGGCCAGACGGGAATCATGGTCTCTGGGGCTGGCATTCCCGTTGACCGCTTCATCAGCGACTTTGTTTCCGGTGGCGTCGAGGCCATGGTGCTCGATTTCGCCGAACGTTACGACTGGGTATTCGTCGAGGGTCAGGGGTCGCTCGGCCACCCAGCATACTCCGCGGTGACGCTCGGCCTGCTGCATGGCGCGGCGCCTGACTACTTGATTCTCTGCCACGAGGCGGGGCGCACACATATTCATGGCTACGATGTCGCCATTCCGCCACTATCGGCTGTGCGGGAGATCAATGAGACGGCGGTGGCCTGGCTCAAGCCCGCGCCAGTCGTTGCCATCGCACTCAACACCGCACGATTGGATACGGAAGCGGCGCAAGCTGCCATTGAGGCCACTGCGCGGGAGACCGGCTTGCCAGTGACCGATCCGGTGCGGTTCGGGGCGGATGTGCTGCTGGATACGCTACTTACGCTGGCGTATGGCAAACCGACCATCATGGGAAGGGCGTCACATGGAACTGACGGCGCAGGCGCTCGATCTGAATCTGAGTGTTCCTTTTCGCATCTCTCGCAGCGTACAGACCGTCGCGCATAACGTGCTGGCGCACATCGAGGATGATGGGCTGACCGGCATCGGCGAGGCGGCGCCCAGTGGCTATTATGGCGAGAAGTGCGAAAGCGTGCTCATGGCGCTCTCCTACTTCGCCGAGCACCTCGGCGATGATCCTTCGCTAATCGAGGACATTTCGTCCGACCTCACACGGGTAATGCGCGGCAACGCAGCGGCCCGGGCGGCGGTCGATATGGCGCTCTACGACCTCGTGGGTCAGCGCCTGAGCGTGCCAGTGTATCAACTGCTTGGGCTGAATCCCGACCGGACACCTGTGACCTCGTTTACCATCGGGCTGGATACGCCCGCCGAGATGGCGCGCAAGGTACAAAAGGCCGCGCAGTTCCCCGTGCTCAAGATCAAGGTGGGCACACCAGACGACCTGGAGATTGTCCGCGCGATTCGCGACGCAACCGATGCGCGACTGCGTGTGGACGCCAACGAGGCCTGGACTCCGAAGCAGGCAATCAAAACGATCAATGCGCTGGAGACGTTTGACATCGAGTTCGTGGAGCAGCCAGTCGCCGCCAGCGATCTGGAAGGCTTACGGCTAGTACGCGAACATACCAATCTGCCGATCTTCGCCGATGAAAGCTGTGTCACGCTCGAAGATGTCCCCAGAATGGCAGGCGTTGTCGATGGCATCAATATCAAGCTGATGAAGTGCGGCGGCATCTCACAGGCGCTCAAGATGATCGCGACGGCGCGCGCCCATCACTTGCAGGTGATGCTGGGCTGTATGATCGAAAGCTCCGTAGCGATTACGGCCGCTGCCCAGATTAGCCCACTGGTTGACTACGCCGACCTCGATGGCGCGTTGCTGATATCCAACGATCCATTTCATGGCGTAGGCGTCGAGCGTGGCAAGCTCGATGCTGCCCGACCGTCCAGGCCTGGGGGTTCGTATTCGCGCCTCGGCGACGCTACCAACGAAGCCAATTCGCGCGCGCAATGCCCGTATCGTCAGCGCGAAGGATGAGGAGTGACGCACGATGGCGAAAGAACTCAACTATAATGAGGCGCTGGCGCTGCTTCACGCGCACAATGAGAATGAGAGTCTCGTAAAGCATGGCATAGCGGTGTCGGCGGCAATGGCGGCTTATGCGCGCAAATATGGCGAAGATGAGCTGACGTGGCGCGTCACTGGATTACTCCACGATGTCGACTACGAGAAGCATCCTATTATCGAAGAACATGGTAAGGTCGGCGCGGACTGGCTCAAGGATGAGGATTATCCAGATCACGTCGTGCATGCGGTTATCGCCCACAACGACTATCACGGCGTCCCGCGCGATGACCTGATGTCGCGGGCGCTGTTTGCCTGCGATGAGCTCACCGGCCTGATTACCGCGACGGCACTGGTGCGTCCCAACAAGAGCATCCATGGGTTGGAAGTCTCATCCGTGCGCAAGAAGATGAAAGACAGAGCGTTCGCGCGGGGCGTCAATCGCGATGACATCGTCAAGGGCGCGGAGGAGCTAGGTGTGGACCTCAATGATCATATCGCGTTTGTCATTGCGGCGATGGATGGCGGCTGCCGACGAGCTTGGGCTGGAGGGAGCGCCCGCGTGACAAGTCGCATGCTGTGACGGGAGGCTAGGTATGCCGGAACGCATTGACCACGTTATCGTCGCTGGCCGCGATCTGACGCAACTCGAGGCGGCCTTTACTCGGCTGGGGTTCAATGTCGTCGGCGGTGGGCAGCATCCCCACCTTGGCACGCGCAATCGCATCATTCTGCTCGACCAGGGATACATCGAGCTCCTGGCAAGTGCCGATGAGCAGGTTGTCTCGCCAAGTGGTGCGCGAACGGATCACGACAGCGCCCGGGTGGATTGGCTTTGCGCTTCAATCAGCTGATATCGTCGCGGAAGCCGACGCAATGCGGGCGCGAGGAGTCGACATACGTGGTCCGAATGCTGGCAGTTTAGTCGCGCCAAGTGGTAGCGTGCGCTCGTGGCAAACGGTGACGGTTGGCGGCGACGATCTGTTTAGCGCTGCCGAGCCGCTCCCTTTCCTGATCCAGCACGACAGCAGCGGCGTACAGCACCAGCGCGAACTGGCGGGCGCGGATGCCATCACGCCGCATCCGAACGGCGCCCAACGCCTGCAAGCGGTGATTGTGGCGACTGCGAATCTATCCGCCACGGAGGATGCTTTCGCGCGTGCTTACGGGCTACACGCCACAAAATCGGCAATGACCGTTCCTGTACTCGCAGCAAACGCGCTGGCGCTACCATTGCAGGCCATTGAAGAACGCATCGTACTGGCGGAGCCGCTTAGCGCAGGAATCGTCAATGATCGGCTGCCGAGCGCTGGAGAAGGTATTTGCTGCGTATCAGTCGCAGTTACCGATCTCGCTGTCACGCACAGCTACCTCCGGCAGAGAGGCGTTCCCTGTGCGCAATGGGAGGACGGCCTGATGGTCCCAGCGTCAGTGACGGGCGGCGCCCCACTGGCATTCGTCAAAGATGTAGCGGAGTAGAGCATCACATGAAGGCATCGGTACAACGAGTAGCGGAAGCGTTGGAGCAATTGGGCATCCAGGTGGAGATTACCGAGTTTGCGGAGAGCACGCGCACGGCTGAAGAGGCAGCGGGGGCAGTCAACAGCACGCTTGGCCACATTGTCAAGTCGCTGGTGTTCCTCGCGGGAGAGCAGCCAGTGCTGGCGCTGGTCTCAGGCACGAATCGTGTCGATACCGACAAGCTGGCGGCAGTGGCTGGCGGCCCCATCAAACGTGCCAACGCCGATATCGTCCGCGAGGCGACCGGATTTTCGATTGGTGGGGTTCCTCCAGTCGGCCACACGACTCCACTGCCAACCTACCTCGACCGTGACCTGCTCCAATACGAACTCGTCTGGGCAGCGGCTGGCACGCCCAACGCCGTTTTCCCCATCACACCTGATGAGCTTCAGCGCATCACTGGCGCGACGGTTGCCGATCTGGCTGCGGCTGGCTAACCACAGCATCATTCAGCGCATATAGCCTATGTTGCCGCAGCCGCGACAAGCCAGGCGGGATGCGCCAGCCACAGCGCCGCCAGCAGGAGCAGCACAATGCCGATAGCGTGGCGGATACGTCGGCTGTGGCGCACGTCGGGCAGTGCTGACTCGCTGGCCATCATGATTGAGAGCGCCACCATCCAGCCAAGATTCCCCACCCCGATGCCAAACATCACCAGCATGAGCGCCTAGCAACAGCCGACCGATGTCGCTCCGTGCCGAATGCCTTCTTGCCAGGCAGGACGTACGGCCGCAATCTGCTTGAACGAATCATGGAGCGCCTGACAGCGTACCAGGCAAGCGGCTTTCCAAGGGATGAACTGGAAGACGCCAGCCACCGTGAATGTCACCGCGCCGATCACAAAACTATGCGTCGCCAGCCAGGGCCATGTATCCACCAGGCGGTGTATCAATGTGTCACCTGCGAATGCCAGCATGCCAAACACCGTCCACACGCTGGCATACGCAGCGAAGAAGAGCGCACACGTCCGAATAGCGTAACGATGCTTGCTCCAGTCAGAGGTCATTCCAGGCATGATAAGCACCCCCGACGGCGCCATCATAGCCACAAGCATCACCTGCCAGCCAACGAGAAACACCACGGCGGCTACAGCCCAGGGCAGCCCACTCTCCTCCAGCAAATAATGGTGATCGATCAGAACGCGCCATCCCGACAGCGTAGCGATAATGGCGGTCGTCCACGCGGCTCCGACAAGCAGCCACGGCCAGCCGAGACGCACAGACGCATCGTGTCGGGATGGTGTTGGAAGTTCTGTTGACATGTGAGTTCCCTCGTTGGCAAGCCAGCGCCCACTAGCGAATGATAGCGCAGCCGAAGGGCTGGGTCTCCGGAACGGTTATGGGTGATCCGGCGAACATCTCACGTAAGGCGTTCTCCAGATCGCTGTAGGGTGCCCGTGATGGATCGCGTTTATCGTCGATTCGCCCTTTGTAGACCAGCCGCCGCGACGCATCCAGCACGAAGACATGCGGCGTGCTGATTGCACCGAACTGTTCGGCAACGGCGCCATCAGCACCTTTGAGATAGGGAAAGTTGAAGCCTTTCTCTAGAGCCCGGCGCGACATCTCCTTGAACGTGTCAGGCGGCGACAGGTATGGATTATTCGAGTTTATCCCGATCACCCTCACCCCCACCCGACTGTATTTCTCTTGCAGTGCAATGAGACGCTCCTCATTGGCCTTGACCGTAGGGCAACCTGTGCAGATGAACGCCACGATGAGCACTCGCCAGCGAGCGAAACTGGCGAGCGAGTAGCGCTCGCCATCGACGCCCCGCAAGTCCCCAAAGGCGCTCGCATGCTGACCGATAGCGAGCATCACCATCACCGCCCCCGGCTGAACATGCGGGCAAGCCCCCGGCGTTGCGGCGCAGCCGTTGCAGTTGCTGGCATCGCGACCGTGACGAAACGCTCTGGGAACTGTTTCACGATCCCCTCAGCCAGCGTATTCGATACGGTCATAATCTCGGTGAAGATGTCATCGAAGGCCACCACGTCGTCGTCCCATTTGCTGGTCAGACGCGCCACCGCTTCGTCTTTTGTCAGCTTGAGATGGACGCTGAGCAGGTCAACCACATCATTCTTCGACCAATTCTGATTCGCGCCGCTCAGAAAGGTAGCGATCTCTTCGGCGTTCTGCGACCATCGTTGATCTTGCCGCTGGAACTCTGCGTCATCGCCTGCCTTGGCAGCCGTCAGCAGGTCAACCGCGATAAGGATGTGCTGCTTCAACAGATCCGTGAGTCGTGCTCCTGCCACCTCACCATTAAAGGGAACAATCGCGTTGCCGATGTGTTCCTGATTCTTGAGCAGGCGGGGCGCGGCGGCGCCTGTGTCCTGCCCATCGCTGGCAAAGGCAACGATGTATTGCCGCGTCCAGATCGCATGATCTGCCCAGAGTTTGCGGAGAGCCGTCCGCAGTGCGCACTGCGCCTCACGCATTGCCATGACAGATGCCCCTTTCTTGCCGCTTCGGCATGAGAAGCCGATTGGCCTACATGGCTATCCAAGCGCACCGTAAGAAACGCTATCCGCCGGTACAATTGGATATTCGTAATAAGTCAATGCTTATTTTGACTTATTACGCGCAATGGTTACACGTCGAATCAGAAATGCATATGGAGAGTCTCAGGGTCTCCATCTATCGGCCTATGACGAAGCGAAGATATATGAAAAAGGGAAAGGCGGCGCAAACAGGGTACTAACAGGCATCAGACTGGCTGGAGAGTGGCAATTCTGTAGGTGTGAAGAAACCTCGTCCGTATCGGACGAGGTGATGAAGAGCAATGTGGCGTGCCCGAGAGGACTCGAACCTCCGATCTCTGGCTCCGCAGGCCAGCGCTCTATCCACTGAGCTACGGGCACGTATTGGGACATCACCGAAAGCAATGCCCACGACCGACAGCTTATCATCTGGCTCAGGAAAAGTCAAACGTCATGCGCCATGAAAGCAAAACGCCCGCGTATCATAACGTGCCGCGCACAGGTAGCTCTGCTCACCACTTGTAGGCGCTGAGGGTCTGCCATTCATCCTGTGTCGTGGTCTGCCACTCGTAGAAACCGACGCCGATACAGCCGATCTCATGGGCCGTGCGCAGGTCGGTGGTTATCTCTGCGGAGGTCGGGGCGTCCTTCCAACCAGTAAACGCCGCCGTGTACATGTCGTACGTCTGGCCCGTTTCCTCGACAGGCAGCGGCGTGCCGCCCGCGATAGCCATCGCTGCACGAATCGTCTGAATCGAGACGCTGACGAAGCGCTCCACCGCGTCATCGCTGTATGGGTGATTTTTGCGGCTATGCCAGTAGTCCATAGGCGCAATGACGTTGAAACTGGCCGCGATGGCGGCGTAAGGATAGCCAGGACGGGCATAGGGATGAAACACTGAGGCGACGAATAATACATCTGGACCGAGTATTGCGCGCGCAAGCTGGCCATACATGTAGACGCTGGCGCTGTCGGTCACTTCCTCGATATCCATCAGCAGGCCATCGGCGCGATCACCATCTGGCGTCCGGTAGTTGGCAACCAGTTGGGTCATCCGCGCGTCGTCGCCAATATTGTCGAGATTCGTGTATATCCAGGCGATGACGGTAAGACCAGCTTTGTGGGCGACGGGAATCAGGCGATTCAGCGAGTCTTGCGCATAGAAGCCATAGCGGGTAATGGCAACCTCGGTGTAGATGTGGGTGATGCCCGCTTTCTTCGCCGCCTGTACCAGCGCATCGATATCCGAGTGATGCACCAGGTAGTTCGTGGCATACATCCCTTTGCCTGCCATCGGCGCCCAGATAGGCTGTCCGTTCACCTGCTCCGTCGCGGGATTGGGCTGATCCATTCGGACGTCACCGCCCCATATCCACCCACTTCCCTGCGCAGTCGCGGCGTTGTACCATGGGTTGCCGTGGGCATCGGTTGCCCACGCGGAAAGAACAAGGTCCGTTCCGGGCGCCAGATTTGCCAGCGGCATCGAGCGCGTATCAACTCTGGCATATACAGTCGCGGGAAGCGTCACCGTCGCGTGCCCGGCGAGCGGAAACGGTCCGTGCTCCGTGGTCAGTGGATTCGACTCGGCAATGGGCAAGCCCGGATAGCTGCATCCATTGTCGCCGACGCCCGCGGGAAAATTGGCCGAGACCACACTCGACGGTATATAGCCTTCGATGCCACTCCAAATCGAGACGTGCGTCCATTGCTGGGCGCCAACAGTTTCCTGCCCAAGGGATTTGACTTCCGTGCCAGGCAGAAGCTGCGTCAGAAGCGTCGAGTGGGCATCGGTGCTGGCATAGACAGGCGTGCATGGCTTCTGCGCATAGAGCGAGCTACTGGCCGCTGCCCTTGCAACGAAGGTAGACGGCGACATCGCCAGCATGCCTGTCATTCCAACCAATATGAGCACTACAGCACGGCAGAATGCCCTGAAGGTGTTCAATGAAAGTGGCGATTTATCGGCGCATCCTCGATTCAACCCCACACTCCTCATCCATATGTCCGACAGTCGACACAGGGCCACTGGAAAGTCACCCCCCAGGACTGCATCTTACTGCGCCACCGGCACATCCGCCAATTGCATTGAGATAACACGCGAGACGCTATTTTCGCCCATCGAGATACCATAAATCGCCTTGGCATAGGTCATCGTAACACGGTTATGGGTGACGACGATAAACTGTGTCTGTTCGGCAAGCGATTGAAGAATGTCACAGAAGCGCACGACATTCGCTTCATCCAGGGCGGCGTCCACCTCATCCAGCAGACAGAATGGCGGCGGATTCGTTTCAAGTAGGGCAAACAGCAGCGCGACCGAGACCATGGCGCGCTCTCCACCTGAAAGCAGGGAGAGATCCTGAACACGTTTGCCTGGAATCTGCACGTAGACCTCCACGCCGCCAAAGCCAGGACGTTTCGGCGCTGTATACTCCTCGACATCTTCGTCATCTTCGCTCAGATCGCGCCGGGGCGCCGTCAACTCCAGCCGTGCCGCGCCACCGTGGAAGAGCGCAGTGAAGTGGCGCTGGAACCGCTCGTTGACGATCTGGAAGGTTTCCTCGAACTGCCGCCGCATCGTCACATCCAGTTCTGTGATGATGCCGCGCAGGTTGGTAGAGGCCTGCTCCATGTCGCGCACCTGGCTGGTCAGGAAGTCATAGCGCGTCTTCAATTCTTCGTAGGCCTGCGGCGCGTCGGGATCATATCCGCCGAGATTCTTGATCCGCGACCGCAACTGGTCTATCTGACGACGCAGCCTGGTCATCTCCTCGACGCTCAATACGCCGGAATCATCGCTCTGGCCACTGAGCAATGCATCCACCAACGCCTGTGCATCGGAATCTTCATCCTCATCCGAGGCAAGGTCTTCACGCATCTGCTGGGCCAATGCCTCGATGGTGTCGCGCGCGCGCTGCGCCTCCACGATACTGCGCCGATACTCCACCTCGAGCCGCGCCAGATCCTGCCGCTCAGCGCTCTGCCCGCGTTCCAGTTCAAGCGCCTGCTGCTCCAGTTCGCTCTGCCGCGCATCCGAGACGCGCAATTCCTCCCCGAGCGATTGAACGCGCTCGCGCGTCGCGGCAATTGTCGACTCTTGCGTCTCGATCCACGCGACGAGTTCCGCACGCTGTGTAGAGAGCGCCTGCATCCGGGAGTTGCGCCGGGCAAGCTGCGTTTCGAGCTCACGCACCTGGCCGCGTACCTGTTCTGCTCGCTGGCCCAACACACGGACCTCCTGCTGCTGAAGCGCCAGGGTCGTGCGCATCTGCGTCAGCTCGTCCTGTTGCGCTCGATTGCGCTCCGTCAGGTCAGCCATCGCACCCTGAATATCCTCGATGAGTTCGGTGGCCTCCTTCTGCACGCGCTCCTGCTCTGCAACGCGCTCGATGGTGGCTGCAATCTCCTGCTCGATTCCCGTCACCTCGGCAGCGAGTTGGTCAGCGACCGACTGGCCGACATGCGCCTCGCTCTGGGTACGCTCGAACTCGCGTTGCAGGGAAGTCACCCCTCTCGCAAGCTCCTGCGCGGTCTCCTCGGCATGCTGGATCTCGACACCGAGATGCTCATGACGCTGTTTGCGCTCCTGCTGGTGGGTTAACGCACGCTCGTATTCGCCGCGTGTCTCCTCCACCTGCGCAGCCAGCCGTTCGATTTCCGCGGGAAGCTGACGCAACTCTCGCTCGCGGAGAAGCTGGCTCACCTCATTCACGCTACCGGACGCGCGCGATCCCCCGCGCAACCAGCCGTTCGGATGCACGACCTCGCCATCGAGCGTTACGAGAGGCACGGACGGCGATTGATTACCCCAGTGAGCCGCGATCACTTCGAGGTCACGTACGATGTAGGCGTCTCTGAGCGCACGAGCCAGCGCCTGACGATGTTCCGCAGCGCATTGTATGACGTCATGGGCGAAGCCGTAGAATCGCTCGCCATCTGCCTGGGGCATATCTGGCGTCTCCAACGGCTCCGTCGGCACGTCGAGCCAGAACATCGTCGCCCGCCCACCGTTCCGCTCGCGCAGCCAGCGCGCAGCCTCATGCGCATCCCGCCGGGTGGGCAGAATCGCCGCATGGAGGAAGCTTCCTATGGCCGCTTCGATGGCTACATCGAATCCTGCTGGCGCGCTAATAACCTGCGAGACGACCCCAACCACCCGCGGCCTCTCGTCATCACCGGATTGCAGCAATGTGCGCAATCCAGTGCTAAAGCCCTCCATGTTGCGGCGCCACTCTTCGAGCAATGCCAGCCGGTCGGCGACTGCATGACGCTCGCGGTCGCCGTCGCCCACCGCCGCGCGCAATTGCTCCAGGTTCAGCTGCGCCTCGGCAATCTCCCGGCTAATCTGTTCGCGCTGTGCCACCAGACCCTCTACTGCGCCATGTGCCACATCGAATTCGTTTCGGCGCGCCTCCAGGGTATTTTCCGCCTCCGCAAGTTTGCGCTCTAGCTGCGCCACCGAATCGCGCCGGGCGGCCAGTGTGCGATTGCGTTCGCCTACCTGCCGCTGTAAGCGTCCCAGTTCTGTCTGCGCCGCGCCAAGCCTGGCCTGCACCTGGATGACATCGCGTTGCGCCGCTCGCAGTCGCGCCTCCTCACGCTCCTGTTCCTGGCGCGCAGTGTGCCCATCACGCTCGAATCCTTCCAGGCGGTGCGCCGTGGCCCCGGCTGTCTCGGTAGCCTGGCCAACCTGCGCCTCCAGCGCCTCGGCATGTGCCCGCCCAGCGATGATCGCGTCTTCCTGTTGTTCCTGCTCGCCGCCAAGCTCTCTCTGTTGTTGTTCGACGCTATCGATCCGCTCGCGCGCCACCGCCAGCTCGCGTTCAGACGTCTGCAAGGTATCCATCCCAGCCCCACGTTCGCGCCGGACCTGAGCGATCTGCCCGAGCAGGCCTTCGCGCTCCTCGCGAATCGCCGCGATATGCTGATCCTGTTCGGCCAGCAGCGCCTGGAGCTGCGCTATCCGCGACTCAAAATCACGCTCGGCGATGTCTGCGGCAGCGCTGGCGGTATGGAGGTCCGTCCATTGTCGCCGATACCATTGACGAAGCAGCCGCGCGAGATCCTCATGAGCGCCCGCAAATTCACGCGCCCGCCGCGCCTGCTCGGCAAGTGGCGCGAGTCGCGGCTCGATCTCACCGAGGATGTCACGCAGACGTGAGAGATTGCCTTGCGTGAGCGTCAGTTTCTGTTCGGCCTCGCTGCGTTGCGCCTGAAATTGGCGAATACCCGCAGCATCCTCGAAGAGACCACGCCGCTCCTCAGCGCGAAGGCTCAGCGCCTGATCGACCAGTCCTTGCCCGATCACAGTGTATGAGTCATGGCCAATGCGCGCCTGTGCCAGCAGATACAGCACATCTTTGAGGCGGACGCGCTGCCCATTCGCCAGGTATTCGCTATCACCCGACCGAAAACTGCGCCGGGCCACCGTCACCTCGGTAAAGTCGGACGGGAGCCAGCCCGCGCTGTTATCCAGCACAAGGCCTACCTCAGCCATCTGCGCGGCGCCCCGCCCCTGGCCACCCGCAAAGATCACGTCGTCGCTGCGTTTGCCGCGCAACTGGCGCATGCTCTGCTCACCAAGCACCCAGCGTATTCCGTCCGCTACGTTGGACTTGCCCGAGCCATTCGGACCAACAATAGCGGTGATTCCAGGGCTAAACTCCAGCACTGTACGCGGGGCGAAGCTCTTGAAACCATGCAGCTCAAGCCGTTTGAGATACATGCCGCGCTGCCTCCTCGCACCCGCCAAACTACATGCGGCCACACCGCTCCGTGGCTGCCCACGCCAGCATACCATGTTTCCCGAACTTCGCCCGAATAGTGCCCTGTGTCTGGCCTGCTTGGGCTATACTCGTCGCAAGGCTATCCGACTGCTGTAGCCAATCGCCGATATCTCTGCTCATCGTTGAAAGAACGGCATCAGAATTGCAACAAGCAGTGGGCAAACACCGTACGGATAGCGCGATGTGGTAGGCGTTACGCGCGACATCAGCCGCGAGGCAAAGAGAGGGCTTATGGAGGGGAATACGGACAAGGCGAGGTCGGCACGTCATGCTATCACTGATGTTTATGACGAAGAGCGGCGCACGTTTCTGGTGCATTTTCCACTGTGGTACATCATCGCGCTCGGACTCAGCGGCGTGATCGTGTTGGGGCTGACAGGCTTCCTCGGAAGGCCACAGAGCAACTATGCCTATGATGTGATCTTCCGTCAGCCGTGGGTGCTCTACCTCTGGCTCTGCCTGCTGGTGTTGACACTCGAGGTGGCAGTGTTGCGCGACGCCTCCGTTCGGCTCTATCGTCTCGCCGTCATCGCTACGACGCTGGTTGCAATGATTATCGTGCTCATCACGTTCTTTTATGGCATTCCCTTTGGTGAGCTACTCAACTCTCTGCTCGAGCAGCTCTTCCACCTTCGCGTCGCCGTCGAGAAATTGGTTTCCAGCCCCTGGCTTTATGCTGTGCTGAACTTCGGGGTTCTTGGTGTCTATGCGCTGGATTCGGGGCGGCGCTGGCTACGACGCGCGCGCGGGCTGCCCCCCAACAGGCGCGTTGATATCGGTCTCGGCGAGACAGGTCAGCCAAAGCGGCTCCCTGGCATGCAGCAACTGGTGGCAGGTGATTTGCTCGCGGGCGCGTTGCTCTGTGCGGCGTTGGCGATCATCTTCCGGCCCGATGTTGTCGCCACATTCTGGCATCTCACCAATTCGACAGTTACCACCAATGGCTGCACCGTATCGTGGCCGATGGGCTACTGCACGCCGCCGGGGATGACCATAGCTGATCCGCCAACACTCACCTTTATCGACACAATCTTTGCCCTCATAGCCTTACCAACCGGGATGTTAGTGCTGGCGCTGGCCGGGGCTATCAGCGGACTCGGGGCGTTGGGTGGTGTCAGGCGCGAATCGAGCATATCACGACCGCTACCTTCTTCCATCCAGAAGCAATCGAGCACACAGGCTATCTCCGAACATGTCTCTCGAACATTGCTGGATACCCTGCTTGCGGCGCTAAACCGCGGCGGTGGCGGTGGACAATCCACGGCGGCGGAAGTCGCTTCCGAGAGCATTTTGCTGCCGTTGCGCAATGTGCTCTGGCCACCACTCATCTTCCTGGGGGTGGCAGCCATCGCCCAGGCGGCAACGCACATCCAGACCTACTTCCACGGTGTCAAATCGCTCACCGACGAGGCGCTGCTGATAGTATCCGCCACGCCATGGGCTTTGGTCTCAGCCGTCAGCATTATCATCGCGCTCGCGCTGGTCGTGTTTCACGGGCGGATCGCTGAGAATACAATTCGCTTCCTGGGGCTAGTCGCATTCATCGCCCTGCTCACCGCCTGGATCTACTCACTTGCGCTCTGGAGCTTTAATCAACTGCTCCTGCTGCTGGGCGCAAGTACCAGACACCCCTTCGATCCACCGGCCTGGAACACCGTGCTCTCGCTAGGAGCACTGCTTATCTTCGGTACACTCTATTTCGCCCGCCGTTTGCGTCACCTGCCTGGCGAACCGACCGATTCCTGAGAGGTCGGCAAGTAGGGTTCAGCATTATTGCTGACTATGCGCTGGCGCCGCTCTTGCGTATAAAGCATGCAGCGCACGCTGCGGTATATCCGAGACGCGAGCGCAGGAGGTGTCTAGATGCTGGCGACCCTTTCGATAGTGATGGCGGGATTGTTGAGTACCGTCTGGGGATGGTTCGTCTGGATTGTAATTGGCGGAATCGCGGGCGCGATTGCGGATCAGCTGGTGCAGGGCAATCGCCTGGGCTGTCTCGGCAACGTCATCGTCGGTATTCTCGGCGGTGTGCTTGGCGGTTTTTTGCTGGGCTTGATAGGCATTGACGTCAATAACATTATCTGGATGTTTGTTACGGCGCTCGGTGGCGCAATCGTGCTACTCCTTGTGGTCCACCTGTTGACTGGTGGCCGGGGCATTGGCATGCGCCGTCGCTAGAAACCTAATCACCAGAACAAACGCCAGGCATATTGAACAGTCTGTATGCCTGGCTCGCTCGTATGGCGCAAACCCAAATTGCGCTCGTCCCAAATTGCTCTGCTTGCACCGACCTTGATATCCCTTCCCTCATGGCAATAAATCTCCGATGACGTCACCACGGGCTTTCAGCACCACCAGGCCGGGACATTCACAACTGCCGTATCAGCACTATATGAATCAACCAGGCTGAGATGGCCACGCCTATCTCCCAACACTACTACGCAATTTTACTTGCTAATCATCGGTAATATTTATTAGAATAACGTGAGTTCGGGATAACTATGCCATCCTCAAGGTTGGCATATCCCGCACCAGCGATGGTTTCTTGGGTTGGTGACAGTAGGCAGTGAGTCCGGCCAGCAGATGGACCAGAAAGTTCATCGGGCTACGATGGCGGGTGCGCTCAATCTGACAGATATTCTTGAGCTGGTCATTGATGCTCTCGATAATCGCCCGTTTGCGTAAGAGCAGCTTGTCGGCCAGCGGCATGAGCACATTGCGCATATTCTTGCGCAGTTTGGGGATGCGGTGAAGTCCCTGCATGACCAGGAGGTGTTCGGCCAGTGCCTGGGAGATGTCGCCTGTGTCGCCGAAGAGCTTGCCGAAGAGGTGGCCGAAGAGGCGGCGAACCAGGCGGGAAACCGGCTGGCGGTCGTCCGTGTTGCCAGGAGTGAGACAGAAGGCCAAGAGGTCTCCTCGGTCGTTGACGACGAGGTGGAGCTTGAACCCGTAAAACCAGCCCACCGAGGTCTTCCCTCGTCGGGCGTCGACTCGGAAGACACGATGCTGGTGGATGCGTGCGCGATGGCAGACCGCGAGCGCGGTCGAGTCAATGAAGCTGATCCCGCTCCATTGCCCACAGTGCGTGTGGAGATAGACCGTGAGCGGGAGCACGATCCGGGGGAGCAACTCGATGAAGCGGTTGTAGCTCACCAGGCGCGGGAACTCGGCGCGCAGATGCACCTGGACCTATATGCTGGGTGTAGAACGCCTTGAAGGTGCGATAGCCTGACTGCTGAAAGTGGATGACGATGGTCATGATCTCACTGGGGTGCAGCCGCGTCGTCCGCTTCCGTCGGCGTGTGCCGGCTGGCCCCGTTCAGGAGTTCGCGCTCCCAGAAGGGCTCAAAGACACGCCAAAACGCATCCACCGAGCAGAACAGGTCGAGTATACTCATGCTGATACCTCCCTTGGGGAGATGACGGGGCTTGGTAAACCGCATCATATCCCGCTTGGAGGTATCTCGCTTATCCCGAACTCGATACTGTTGGCGAACGCGGAACTACGCAGCGAGTGCGGCAAAGCGAGAGATGCGCGTTTTGGCAAACGGGGTGCCGTCAAGCCAGCAGACGAGACGGAGGATATTGGTTGCCAGGGCGGTGAACAGATGCTGGAGATGCGTCTTGCGCTGCCCGATATACCGTGCGCGCCGCATGCCGCTGTTGCGTGTCGTTTGCGAGAAAGACCCTTCCACGCCGCACCGTGCGCTGATACACGTCATGGAATTCGGGCGTCTGCTGGCGCACTCGTGCTGCTTGCAGCATCTCATGCCGTTCCTGCGGAAAGCGTAAGGTCATGCTGCGCCCAGTCGTCTGCGCTTTGGTGCAGCGCTGGCCGGAGCGGACAGGCCTGACAGGTTGGCTGGGCAAACCAGATTTGGACGACCGATTCTCCTTTCGCGTCCTTGCCCAGATGCCAGGAGCTACTCTGCTCGCCTTGTGGACAGGTCACGACATGGCGATCCCAGTCGACCTGAAACTGCGCCATGTCGAAAGCGCCGGGGGTATGCGCTTGCCAACTGGGATCCACATGCACTGGCCCGACCAGATCTATCCCGGAGTGATCCCGACTCTCCAGGATGCGCTTGGCGCTGATGTAGCCCGCGTCAACCAAGTGTTGCTGCGGCAGCAATTCGTTCTCCGCCAGGGCGGCTTGGATGGCTGTAACGCATGGTGATCCTGCTGGGTCGCAGGCGTGGTTTCGACCTGCGTAATGAGATGGGGCAGGTCGTCGTCGCAACACTCCGTCAGATGGACTTTATAGCCGATCCCGTCGAACTCGCGTTTGTGCCCATAGCGCACTCCGGTGTCGTAGGGTGAACGATACCATTCACCGACTGGCGGCATCTCCTTGGGCGTCAGGCGCTGGGCGTGGCCGTTGACCTGGCGATACTGCTGCGCCCAGATCTGTTCCAGGATGCGGACAGCAGGCAGTTCCTTGAGCCAGGCCCACTCCGGCTGCGTAACGGCTTGGTCAAGCTGGCGAGCAAGGAATAGCCATCCTCGCCAATCGTCGCGCTCAACGCTGCTCGCTCGGCCTTGTCCTTCGGGAGGCGATAGTCCTCAATGCGCTCCGCATAGCGCTCAAACCATTCGGGTGGAACCAGCGGCTTGAGCCACTCGGGGGCGACCATGGCGAGGACATTGAGCGCATGCCGCAGCGTTTCACCCACCAGTTCCAACTGGTTGAGCGCTTTGACTGCGCCCAGGATATGCGTCGAGTCGGTGCGTTGGCGCCCGCGCGCTTTGAGCCAGCCCCGTTCCTGACAGCGTGTGAGCAAGGTATTCAGCAGGGTTTGTTCGAGATTGCCGTGAACGAGGCGCGCGCGAAACTCACTCAGCGCTGAGAAATCAAAGCCTTCGTCGCTCAACTCCAGACCCAGCGCATATTTCCATCCAGTCAATGCGCGCTCGCACAGCCTGCGCCGCCTGGCGATCACTCAGATTTTCCATGAACTGCATAGTGCTGACCAGGGCCAGACGCCAGGGCCAGACGCCAGGGCCAGACGCCAGGGCCAGACGCCAGGGCCAGACGCCAGGGCCAGACGCCAGGGCCAGACGCCAGGGGTGGAGCGCTGGTTGTCCTTCGCGGGCATAGACCGCAGTGAACAACGCATCGTCAAAGAGGGCGCCCAATTCATCGCGGAGCCATAAGTAGATGGTGCCGTCCGGGAATGCGGCATGAGCCACCCGGGCGGTTTCCTCTGGAACAGGACGCAGTCCGTCTCGCGGCAAACTCATGGTTCATCTCTCCTTTGCTTTTAGGCGTCTCTCCTTGCTACTCCTATTCTGCTCCTGCACCGCAATCCTCAGTTCGCCAACGGTATCGAATTCACGTTAACTTAACCTGGCAAGTAACCTACTGCAGACCGGTGCTGAGCGGAGATTCGCGCAGGGCAAGAGTGTCTACATTATCCACAGCAACAAAAAGAATGCCTGTCGCCGAAAACGGCAGGCATGTCTTTGCATAACCGGGCATGACCAGGCCTACAGCAGCATAGATACCTAGAAGCTGCTGGCCGCAAAGTTGGCGAATGCAGCGCGTAGAACTCCACCCGCAATGGTTGAGGTAGCCAGACTGATAAAGTCACAAGCCCCTGCAACCGTCTTTGTGGTGAGTGGGATTGGCTGACCACTGACGGCCACGGTTTGGATGCCATCGGCAATCGTCACGGTGAGATGGTAGACGCTTGCTGACACGACCCCTACAGCGGGTAGGCTCAGCCGAATCATATTGCGTCCTGCGCTATTGAGTAGCAGCGCCACCACCGAGCCGTCTTGACCTCATCATGCAGCTAATCCAGCGTGATCTTGTCGGTATATACGAACTTCACGACCCGCGCCTTACTAGCGTCGAGCTTGTGCGCTGATCCCGTCAGATGCCAGTAGATGTTGGCAAGCGTGGCCCCGCCGCCGTTGTGATCTCCAGTATTCCAGTATTCACCCCATCACCGGTTGAGTGTGACGGCGTCAAGTGGCGAGCCGTCGAGTGGGTAACGCGCCATCAGTTCGGCGTCGGCGCTGAAATCTTGTCAATGCCGTGGAACCCAGCTTTATGTACACATGTGTACATTGCTGTTGGATGCGCAATTAATAACTGCTAACAGCCGTGTCATATCGCTAATCGGTCGAGTCCAGGCGCAGAGTTCACGGAGTTCTTTCGTGGGCTGTGCGCCTGGCGTATTTCTCTCAGGTGCGCCGCGTCGTCGGCTTCCAAGGAATGAATGTGCTCAAGGAATCGGTAGAGAGTCTGGAGGAGCCACTTACCCTGGAGGGCTCGCTAGCGCATCTTACCCTCAATTTCTTCAGCAGACGAAAGGAAGACTCAACATGGATTGGAAGCTCGAAGTGGTAGTCGTTCCGGTTGCAGATGTGGATCGGGCGAAACAGTTCTATAGCGAAAAGATTGGCTTTGTTGTCGACGTTGATACCCAGATCAGCGAGACGTTTCGTGTCGTGCAGATGACACCACCCGGCTCGGCGTGCTCGATCACCATCGGTACCGGACTCGTCGCCATGACTCCTGGGTCATTGCAAGGTCTGCAACTGGTCGTCGACGATATCGAGGCGGCCCGCGCGCACCTGGTCGAACGTGGTGTGGATGTCAGCAAAATTGTGCACTACGAGAATGGGGTTCAGGTGGAGGGGCGAGGTGGCGAGTGGAACTCGTTCATCTACTTCAGCGACCCCGATGGCAATAGCCGGGCAGTGCAAGAGCGGCCCGCCACTAGTTGATACGATCAGGTCGTTTCGCATGCGCAATCGGCTCGGGGAATCTGGAAGCATGATCCTGGGCCGATTACGTGCTTGGATGCACGGATGGGGTCAATCTCCGAAATATGGGCGCACCAGCCTTGACCGCGCTCATGACCAATCGGCAAACCAGTCGTCAGGCAGTTTGCCGCGTAGGACTTACTGAGCTGCTAATACCTGTTTTTCTCGCGTCCAGCAACCTCGACATATGCCCAATAGATCGCATGCTCAGCATCGTGCGCCAGATCTGTTTCGTCCATCACCTCCTCATGCTTCGGCCACCAAACGGGTTCAAAGCGATACAGCCCGTGCCAGACTACGTCGGGATCTGGCAAGTCGTCTGTCTCAACCATCTCCGTGAGTAACTCACCTTGATGTTCATCTGGATCGTCATCAGTGTCGTTAAGCCAACGCTCAAACCAGATGCTCAACGAAGGCGCCCACGCTTCGATGGTGAGAAGATACCTGCGTTCGGAGTCGTCTCCTTGGGAGTCAGGCGCCTCACTCCAGCAATCAATCAAATACAGTCGCCCGGTCGCGCCGTCCATTTCGAGTCCGGTGCTACACCCGGTCTCTGCGAGAGAGATAAAGCCCTCCGGCATGGCGTCCGCGATTACGTAGCTGCCAGGATGGCGGAAAAGGGCTTCCGCAATGCGAGGCTGTAACCGCCAGCCACTATCGCTTGCAAGCTGCTCAATAGTTGGTCCATCGTTCCAATATGGCGCGCCCTGACAACAACCGCCGATAGCTCCATGAAACCGATATGACGGACCTAAATTGAGGCCGCCATTGGAAACTTCGGCATAAAGACGGCGCAAGTCAGGAGGCAATGGGAAACCAAGTTGCTCTTCCGTAGCACGCAACTGCTCCTCTGTCGCGGGTGGATAGCATACAATCTCTGACCGCTGCCTAAATCCATGACCAGTGCTGGTGAAGTGGTGACGTTCCTCAGGAGGGATGGGGATGCCACGTGCCTCCAATTCGCGCGCCTATTCATCCGTCAGGGGCGGGTATTTCAGGGCATGGCCGTGCTGGCAATAGTCACGCAGCCGTGACCAGATATCCTGTGAAGGACCAGCGGATGTCATGGCGCGCCTCCCATTCTTCGCACATCATCAATCGGTTATCTGCCAGCTTATTCTTCACACATCGACGAATAAGGTAAAAGTAACGCGGGCATCTGGCGAACACCTACAGAATGCGCGGAAATCCAGGAATATTGTACTCGCATCGAATAGCCTCCTGACATTCATGTGGCGGCTCAGGCTCGTTTCGTGCGGCCTCTCAGCTACTTGCCATCAGCCGGGCTATACGTTCGGACAGATCATCTATGCGAGGTCGTCCACCGGGCACAGCACGTGCATCTGGGGCGCGTATAGCGCACGTCACATCTTGCTGTACCACTTCTGCTCATGCGTCCGTAGCGCCTGGTCATCTGGAAGTTCCCATAAGAGCGTCCTTGTCGGTCGCGTCTTCTTGCCGTCGTCGAAGGAGTCCGCCATGGTGACACCGGCCACGTTCACCGGGCTTGAGATTATCGCAGCCGTTGCGTTCGCCGTGCCGCTCACGCTCGACCTGCTGCACCTGCGCTTGCTTCCCACTGTAGTATTCGAGGTGCTGGCTGGCATTGTCATTGGCCCGTACGGGTTGGGTTGGGTGACCGCGGACGAACCGGTACAAATCTTCTCCCTGATTGGCCTTGGGTTCTTGCTCTTCCTCGCGGGCATGGAGGTGGATGTCGCGCGTTTTCGTGGGCCGCTCTTCCGCCTGGCGATCATCGCTTTTGGGTGCACGGTTGCCCTGGCGTTGCTCGTTGGTCTCCTCTTCGGCGCCACTGGACTCGTCAGGTCGCCACTCTTTTTCGGGAATATCCTCGTGGCGACGTCGCTAGGAGTGATCCTTCCGCCGCTCAAGAGCGCTGGCGAAGTGGACACGCAATTTGGCCAACTGGTCATTCTCTCCGCGACCCTCGCCGAGTTTGGATCGCTGATCCTGCTCACAGCGCTATTTTCCACGATCGTGGTCAGCGCGGCGACGAATCTGGTTTTCCTCGCCTGCTTCACAATTCTCGCCGTGGGTGTTATCGCAGTGATAATGCGGGCGGAGCGATCGAAGCGCCTCACAGCGCTGCTGGTGCGTCTCAGCGACTCGACGGCACAGATTAGAGTGCGCGGGGCATGGACGCTGCTGGCGGCGTTTGTCGCGCTGGCTGTGCAAGGCTTCGGCCTCTCAACGATTCTCGGCGCGTTTATCGCAGGCGTCGTGATCCGCATTCTCGACCCAGATGAGTCGACACGCCACCCCCGGTTTCGGATGAAGCTCGACGCGATAGGCTATGGAGTATTTGTTCCCGTCTTCTTCGTGACGATTGGCTTACAGTTTGATCTGCCCGCTCTCACATCGAGTTCTCGCGCGATTCTGCTCGTGCCGCTGTTTCTCCTGGCGCTGCTCCTCGTACACGGGATACCAGCCTTGCTGTACCGCTCGCTACTCGGCAACGCTCGCGCCTATGCCGCGGGTCTGTTTCAAGCGACCTCGCTCACCTTCATTCTCGCCGCTGTCCAGATTGGCGTCGCACTCGGTCTCGTTGCGCCAGCGACCAGTGCGGCGCTTACGGCGGCTGCGCTCCTCTCGATTCTGATCTTTCCCTTCCTGGGGCTGTTCCTGCTCAGGCGTGCCAGCATACAGGACTCGGAGCGGGCGGCGATAGCTGAGATAGCTGATAGCTCGGTGAGTAGCGAGAACGAGCTGTGATGGTGAGCGCTGAACCATGCTCGACCGCTCATGATTGTGGCGTCTGGTGCTTCGGCGTCATGCCAAGTAGCGCCATTTCGTGGAGTAATGTCGGAGGCAGCCCCTCATCCAGTGGGCGCGGATCGTAGCCAAGCTCGCGCCGTGCCTTCGCATTGTCGCCGAGATAGGTTACTCCGGCATTGATGCGCAAATACTCGCTGGTATACATCGCCGGCACTGGCAAAAGCTTCTCCACCACACTCATCAGCGCGGCGGACGCCTTCATCATACCGGGCGGCGCCAGGATGCGTGACGCTCGGATCCCCGTCACACGCTCCGCCAGCGCCAGGGCATCCACGAATGTGCGGCGCTCGCCCGCGATGATGTAGCTTTGCCCCGCGCGGCCCTGCTCCATCGCCAGCAGGTGCCCGAGAGCCACATCATCCACATGAGCCCAGCAGTACTCCGTGCGCTTTGGAAGAATGGGTAGCTTCTGTTGGAGGTAATCAAGCAACGCGACGCGCAGACTGCTGGTATCTCCCGGCCCGTAGATGACCCCCGGCTGCACGATGACCAGTGGTAAGCCCTGAGCGATCAGCGGTTCGGCCACTTCATAATGCGCCACCCACTTGGTGCGGTCATACTCGCTGAGGGGCTCGCCAGTGAAGACGTACGACTCATCGACGAGCTGACCATGGGTATCGGAGAAGATGGCCACGGTGCTGGTGTAGATGCCCTTGGGAATGCCGAGCTCGCGCATCAATTCGAGCACATTGCGCGTGCCTTCGACATTGGTCCGCTCGCCTGCGCGCCGCTCACTCGCCGTGCGGACACCAATCTTGTACCAGCCAGCGATGTGGAAAGACACCGTCCACGCCAGTCATCGGCGCGCGCATGCTCTCCTTTTCGGTCACGTCTCCCTGGTGCAATGTGATCTCCATTGCGGCGAGATCGGCTGCCTTCTCGGGAGAGCGCACCACCGCAACCACGTCGTGCCCCGCCGCACGAAGCTGTCGGACCACGCGCCCGCCGACGAACCCGGTCGCGCCCGTCACGAAGTATTTCACCAGTTTCTCTCCCTACAGAAAAAGCCTGTTGCCGCTCGCTTGCACGATGTCGGCACAGGCATTGACCCTCCCCATGGCTGACGCCAGAGGATTCCTGGGCTGCTCACTGCTGAACCGGCAAGCCGGACCAGTCTTACACGAGCATTGGTGGTTTGGTTATCACCACCGCTCCACAGGCGTGAATTTCCGCAGGCCCTGCGGTATGTAGATAGTCTACCACAAAACAAGGACTCGCTTACATCCCCAGGACTGAAGTTCGGGGTCTTACGCTCGATTTGATAAGCTCTAGGAGGGAAGTGGTGTACTTGGGAGCGGGAGACGGGACTCGAACCCGCGACAGCCTGCTTGGAAGGCAGGTACTCTACCGACTGAGCTACTCCCGCAAATGCCATCTGCTGCGAAGGAGACGGCCTGCGATGCTCATTGTACCATATTGCCGCGCAAGCGTGTAGACTCTGTGCCCTCCTTGCGGATAGCGCGGTGCGCATACTATCATGCATGAGGGGGATGGGCCGGGCTTGCATGTTGCAGGCTAACTGGCCCATGGCAAGTTGGCGCGCAAGAAAGGCGAGGCGGGGTATGGCAGGCGAGCAGGATATCCAGCGGTTGACCGCCAGCGTGCGCGGCTATGTGCAGGGCGTCGGCTACCGCTACTACGTGCTACAGCATGCCCGCGCGCTTGGCCTGACTGGATTCGCGCGCAATGAGCCTGACGACTCGGTGACGGTTGTCGCCGAGGGGCCAACTAGCCTGCTGGCTGGATTGATAGAGGCATTGCGGCGCGGCCCAGAGGGCGCTGATGTTCAGGATATTCAACATCCTGGGGGTCGGCAACGCGGGAGTTCCCGACGTTTCGTATCGCCGCTACATCACCGGGCTGATTGGATGCTTTCGTAGAATAATGAAAGAATAAGAGACCCGAGATGAGTATTGATCGCAAGACCGTGAACCACGTGGCGATGCTGGCGCGACTCGCGCTGACCGACGAAGAACGCGAGCGCACCCAGGAGCAGCTTTCGGCGATTCTGGAACACATCAACGTGATTACCGAGGCCGATACCAGCCAGGTTCCCGCAACCGCCCATATTTTGCCGGTCGAAAATGTGATGGCGGCGGACCAGTCGCGGCCATCGTGTTCGCCGGATGAGCTATGGCGAACGCCCCGGCGCGCGAGGGTGAATACTTTCCGCGTGCAAGCGGTTCTCGAAGAGTAGCGTCCAGGAACGCGAGTAGTCTGAAACCTGGATGTAAGGATTGAGGAGACTTCCGTGGCGGAACTCTGGCAATTATCAATCAGCGAGGCGCTGGAAAAGCTGGCGAGCTCGCGAAATATCCGCTGTCGAACTGACACGCGCCCACCTCGACCGTATCGACGCCGTCGAGGGCCGTGTGCGCTCGTTCGTCACCGTCACCGACCAGGAGGCGCTACGTGAGGCCGAGCGGATTGACCGGATGCGCCGCGAAGGTGAGACGCTTGGTCCGCTGGCCGGGATTCCGCTGGCGCTCAAAGATGTGCTGTGCACCAAAGGTGTGCGCACCACCTGCTCATCGCGCATGCTCGAACATTTCGTGCCGCCCTATGACGCCACGGTGGTCGGCCGACTGCGCGCGGCGGGCGCGATATCCGTCGGCAAGACGAACATGGACGAGTTCGCCATGGGCTCATCGACCGAGAATTCTGCGTTCTTCCCGACGCGGAATCCCTGGGATCTCGACCGCGTGCCCGGCGGCAGCAGCGGCGGCTCGGCGGCTTCGGTAGCCGTGGGCGAGGCGATGGGTGCGCTCGGCTCCGACACTGGCGGCTCAGTGCGCCAACCCGGCGCGCTCACGAATACTGTCGCGCTCAAGCCCACCTATGGCCGGGTCTCGCGCTACGGTCTGATCGCGTTTGCCTCGTCGCTCGATCAAATAGGGCCATTTGCCCGTTCGGCGCGCGACGCCGCTCTCCTGATGAACGTCATCGCGGGCTACGATCCGCTCGATTCGACGTCGGTGAACCGTCCGACACCGGACTATCTCGCTGCGCTGACTGGCGAGGTGAAGGGGATGCGCATCGGCGTACCAAAGGAGTATTTTGTCGAGGGCGTCGAGCCGGGCGTCAAGAAGGCGGTGGAGGAGGCGATCCAGACGTTTGTCTCGCTGGGCGCGGAGATTGGCGAGGTCTCGCTGCCGCACACGCGCTATGGCGTCGCGGCCTACTACATCATCGCGCCAGCCGAGTGCAGCGCCAACCTCGCCCGTTACGACGGCGTCAAATATGGCCTCTCGGTGCGTGATGGCGCGCACGACCTGGTGGAGACGACGGCAATCACCCGTGCCACAGGATTCGGCGCCGAGGTCAAGCGGCGCATCATGCTTGGCACTTATGCGCTATCGGCGGGCTACTACGACGCCTACTACCTCAAGGCGGAGAAGGTGCGGACACTCATCAAGCGCGACTTCGACGAGGCCTTCGAGAAGTACGACCTGCTGATTGGGCCAACATCGCCGACGGTCGCGTTCAAGCTCAATGAGAAGATGTCCGACCCCTACGCGATGTACCTCAACGATGTCTTCACCATCCCGGTCAATCTCGCGGGCAACTGTGGCATCTCGATTCCCGGCGGCTTCAGCGAGGGACTTCCCGTTGGCGTGCAACTGATTGGCCCGTCGTTCGGTGAGGAGATCCTGCTGCGCGCGGCGGATGCCTTCCAGCGCGTCACCGACTTCCATGCACGCTGGCCGGAACTACCGCCGCAGAAGCGCGCCGCGAAATCGCGCAAGTAGCAGGATATAACGCTGGAGAAAGAGCGCAGGTCTCTATTGTCAGGGCTGGCGCTGGCGATTGAGTTTCTGACGGTGCTGCCGGTGCGCCGCACGCATGCGAACAAGGCGGTGGCCGCAGAGCCGCCAGATATGGCGCGGGCGCTGCCATGGTTTCCGCTGGTCGGCGCGCTGCTGGGCCTGGCGCTGGTCGGGCTGGACTCGGCGCTCTCGTTCATCTTTCCGCTGGGCATCCGTGCGGTTGCGCTGCTCGCCTTCGACGCGCTATCACGGGAATGCTGCACCTGGATGGCTTCGTGGACTGCTGCGATGCGCTGTTGGGCACACGTACGGTCGAGCGGCGGCTGGAGATTTTGCGCGATAGCCGTGTCGGCGCGTATGGCGCGCTTGGTGGCGCGCCTCCTGCTGCTGGCAAAGTATGCCGCGCTCACCGCGCTGGTGAGTGGCCCAGTTCGCGTGCTTGCGCTACTCGCCGCTCCGATTCTTGGCCGCTGGGGCATGATGTACGCCGTCACCCGCTACCCCTACGCGCGAGCGGCAGGCGCAGGCGCGCCGTTTCGCAATCGAGGCGTCAGGCAACTCTTTCTGGCAAGTATGGCGCTGTTGCTGTTGCTTGCCGCCAGCGCGCTCATTGTCGGCAGCTGCGGATCTGGGATCAGTGAGACGCTCTTGCTCGCCGTCCTGTTGCTCGTAGCGGCGCTGCTCGTGCTGCTGGGATGGTTGGCGTGGGCCAGTCGCCGCCTCGGTGGCGGGCTGACCGGCGATACCTACGGCGCGGCGTGCGTGCTGGTGGAGCTGGCGGTTCTGGTGTTGGCGCCTCCGCTGGCTGAGCTAGCGTTGCGAATTGTAGGCAGTTAAAGTAGTTTCCGACTGCCCTCAATGGTGGATTTTGAAGTCCATGCCCTGCCCTCAGGCGCGAATATATCTGCCTATCGAATACCTGACTATTACTCCTCGCTCTCTTCCCGCTCGCTGACGCCCGCCTCGGCGAACGTCGCCATCTGGCGGTGAGTGGCGAGCGCGCCGTCGATGATGCCCATGGCCAGCGCCGCGCCCGTTCCCTCGCCGAGCCGCAGATCGAGATTGAGCAATGGAGCAAGCCCCAGCGCATCGAGCAACACCCTATGGCCGCGCTCTACCGAGATATGGCCCGCGATGAGATAGTCACGCACCTGTGGGCAAAGCTTCTCCGCGACCAGCGCCGCCGATCCTGCGATGAAGCCGTCCAGTACGACGGGCATGTGATGTGCCGCGCCGCCCAGGATGACGCCGACCAACCCAGCAATCTCCAGACCGCCGACCTTTGCCAGCACATCCAGTCCATCGTCACGATTCGGCGCGTTAACGGCCAGAGCGCGTTCGATCACCGCAATCTTGTGGGACAGTTGCGCGTCGTCTATGCCGGTGCCGCGCCCGGTCACTTCGGCGGGCTTCGAGCCAGTCATCACAGCGGTAATCGCGCTGGCCGCTGTTGTGTTGCCAATACCCATCTCGCCAGTCGCCACTATCTGCACGCCCTCGCGCGCCAGCGAGTCTACGACCGCGATGCCAACGACGATAGCCTCTTCCGCCTGTTCGTGGGTCATCGCTGGCCCCTGCGCCATATTGGCCGTGCCGGGAGCCACCTTGCGAGAGAGCAGGCCGGGATGCTCCAGCGGGTTGGCGACCCCGATATCGACGACGACGACCCGCGCGCGCACGACGCCCGCCAACGCGTTAATGGCCGCGCCGCCACGCAGGAAGTTCAGCACCATCTGCGGCGTCACCTCGGCCGGGTACGCGCTGACTCCTTCGGCGGTGACGCCATGGTCGCCTGCCATCACCACTATCGCCTTGTTTTCCATTACTGGCTGTTCATGGCTGGTGATGCCCGCGATCTGGATCGCCAGCGTTTCGAGGCGTCCAAGGCTGCCAGCGGGCTTGGTCAGCTGCTCCTGGCGCGCGCGCGCCGCCGCCATCGCGGTGGTATCAAGGGGACTGATTGCCATAATGATCGCGGCTATATCCGGGCGGAGAGGCTCGTTCATGTGCTACAACCTTTCATAGTCCAAATTAATTGGAGTTGTATGACAGAATGTAATGCTGTCGCTCGTCTACTGGCACATAGCATGCTAGATAATAGCGCGAGTTCTTGCGAATACATACTCCTCGAAAGGAGCATGGACAAATGCCATCAAAACAGGTGACGCTTCATGTGGAGCGTCGTACCGTTCTCGGCAAACAGGTTCGACATCTCCGCCATCAGGGTTTACTCCCTGCCAATATCTACGGTCGTGACCAGGAGTCCATCGCCGTCCAGATAAACGCCCATGAGATGGACCGGGCGCTCAAGACCCATGGGGCTGCCACTCTCTATCGGCTGGTGATTGCCCCGGATGGCAAAGAGGAAGTCGTGATGGTGCGGCATATCACCCGTCAGCCCGCCACCAACGTCATGCAGCATGTTGACTTCTTCCATGTCCAGATGACCGAAGTGATGCGCGCGAAGGTACCTGTGCGTCTTGTCGGGGAAGCGCCAGCGGTGAAACTCCATGATGGCGTTTTGATCCAATCGCTAGACATGGTAGAGGTTGAGGCGCTGCCCGCGGAACTGCCCGATGCGCTGGAACTGGATATCAGCGACATGGACGAACTCAACACGTCGCGTCACGCCAGCGCCCTCAAATTGCCACGCAAGGTTACACTGGTGACGCCTGAGGACGAGATCGTCGTCAGCATCCAGGCGCCGCGCGTCGTTGCCGCCGAGGAAGCGCCAGCGGCTGCCGGGGAAGCGCCAGCTGTCGCCACTCCTGCTGCGGGTGGCGCGACTGAGCAGCCAACCACCGAGGAATAGGTCTGTGCGCCTTATCCTCTGGTTCCCCTCCCCGACGTGGGGAGGGGCGGAGGAGGCTAGTGCCCTACAGCAGCGCCTCCAGGTCATCCAGGTAGCGTCCGAACGTATCGAGCGCCTCCTGGATGGGCGTGGGCGACGAGAGATCCACTCCGGCGTCGCGCAGGAGGTTGATGCTGTATTCCGACGAGCCTGAGCGCAGGAAGCGCAGGTAGCGATCGACGGCGGGCTGGCCTTCCGTCACGATCTGGTGCGCCAGCGCAGACGAGGCCGAGATGCCCGTCGCGTACTGATACACGTAGAAGCTCGAATAGAAGTGGGGAATGCGCGCCCACTCGTTTGCGATTAACTCATCTACATTCACTACTGGCCCGTAGTAGGTGTCGTTGATCCGCTTGAAGATGCCGTTGAGCGTCTCGGGTGTCAGCGCCTCGCCCGCCTCTGCCTGCGCATGCATGTCGCGCTCGAATTCGGCGAAGAGTGTCTGTCGATAAAGCGTCGTGCGGAACGTCTCTAGCGCGTGGTTGATAATGTACATCCGCAGCGCCTTGTCCGTCGTCGTCTGGAGCAGCGAGTGCGTCAGCAGCGCCTCATTCAGCGTCGAGGCGACCTCCGCCACGAAGAGTGTATAGCTGCTGTAGGGGTAAGGCTGTGTCTGCCAGGTGAAATACGAGTGCATCGAGTGGCCCATCTCGTGCGCCAGAGTGAACATGCTGTCCATCGTATTCTGGTAGTTGAGCAGCATGAAGGGATTTGTGCCGTAGCTACCCCAGCTATACGCTCCCGAGCGCTTGCCCTCGTTCTCATAGATATCGATCCAGCGCGACGACAGACCCCGCTGCACGACCGCCACATACGCCTCGCCCAGCGGTGCCAGCGCTTGTGCTACCTGCTGCTGCGCCTCGGCATAGCCGACCTTGTATTCGACCTCCGGCACCATCGGCACATAGAGGTCGTACATATGCAGATCGTCCAGCCCAAGTAGCTTCTTGCGCAGGCGCAGATAGCGGTGAAGTACAGGAAGGTTGTTGTTGACCGTAGTGATCAGATTGTCATAGACGCTCACTGGGATGTTCGACGGATCGAGCGCGGCATGGAGCGAGCTTTCGTACTTGCGCGCGCGGGCGAAGAAGATGTTGCGCTTGACCTGCGCACCCAGGAGCGCCGCCATCGTGTTGCGATAGGACTGATACGCGCCAAACATCGCGTCGAAGGCGCTGCGGCGCACGTCGCGGTCGCGCCCCTCGAGGAAGTGCGAGACGAAGTTACCCTGTGTCAACTGCACGTCGTTGCCCTCGGCATCGCGCACCGATGGCAGTTTCAGATCCGCCGTGCTAAACATCTCGTAGACACGCTCAGGCGTGTTGCCGACCTCAGCAGCCTGCGCCAGCAGCGCCTCCATCTCGGCTGAGAGAATGTGCGGTCGCTCGCGGGTGATCTCATCCAGGGCATGGCGATATACCAGCAAACCCGGTTCCTCTTGCAGGAAGGCATCGAGGCGCTCCTGCGGGATTGCCAGAATCTCTGGCGTCTGGTAAGCGGTGGCGGTGTTGATGTCGTTGGCCAGGGTGGTTACGCGGTCGGCCATCGCCTGATAGGTGTTATCGGTGCTGTCCTGGTGCAGCCGCATGTAGGCATAGACGAAGAGACGCCCCAGAATTTCGCCCGCCTCGTCGCGCCGCTTGAGTGCTTCGAGTAGGCTTTGCGCGGAGTCGCCCATGTGGCCCTGGTGTTCGGTCAGACTTGGCTGCATTGCGCTTACCCGCTGGAAATCAGCCTCCCAGGCGTCGTCGGTGGGATAGATCGTCTCAAGTTCCCAGGTATCCTCGGTCTTGACCTCACTGCGTTTGGGTCGCGTCTGCATGGTCTGCATAGAATCTCCTCGCTGGTGCGATTGCTCTGATTGGGTATGTCTCCGGCGCACACCCTGTCCGATAGTGTACCTCATGCTCCCGGCCTTGATGCTATGCGCTCAGCATAGGTGCGGACACTCAGAACTACAGCGAAGAACAAGATAATTTCGCTGGCATTCGTGGATGTAGTAGGTATGCTATCCACGGGACAATCGATACTGTCTGTAACCCTTGCGCCAGGCGTCCGGTTTCCCTACGATGTGCAGTGCACGGCAGTCTGGCCGCGAGCATATATCATCCATGCATTCATCAAAGGTACGCTCTGTGACAAACACCTCGGCTGGTGGCCATCTCAAACTGCCGTACGCATTCTATGCGCGCCCGACGCTGGATGTTGCCCGTGATCTCATCGGCAAGACGCTCTATCGCCAGACGCGGAGGGCGTGACCGCGGGAATCATTGTCGAGACGGAGGCGTACGTTGCCGCAATTGATCCAGCGGCGCACGGCTATCGTGGCAAGACGCCGCGCAACGCGGTGATGTTCGGGCCTTCGGGTCGCGCATACGTCTATTTCACCTATGGGATGCACACTTGCCTCAACATCGTGACCGAGGAGCGAAGGGATGGCCGCCGCGGTTTTGCTGCGCGCGCTGGAGCCGACTGTGGGGCATGCCGCTAATACGTGCCCGCCGGGGCGAGCGAATTGCCGACCGCGATCTGGCGCGTGGGCCGGGCAGATTGTGCGCCGCGATGGCGCTCACCGTCGCGGATAACGGGCTGGATTTGCAGCGGCGATGCGCTCTGGATTGACGGAAACGCCAGAGTTCCCACCAGATGCGCCAGTCGTGGCGACGTCGCGTATCGGCATCTCACAGGCCGCCGACTGGCCGTGGCGATTTGTGCTAGCGGGCAGTCGCTGGGTCTCCGGGACGCAAAGTGACGGCGCACTCTGGCGACACCGTGAAACGGCCGAAAATCCCCGAATAGGCCGAAAGAAGGGGATGCCAAAAGAGCAACGATGTGATATTCTGTGTAATTGACGGGGTTGCGGCGTGTCCTCGCATGAGGATGGATGCGCCTGTCCGTGAGAGAACCGACGAAGCGGGTTCCTAACGCGAAGAAAGGAGACTGGATGAGAGGTCTGTGTCTCCATCCAGGCAACAGGTACAAGAGTGACTGAGGTTTTGATTAAAGAGGGCGAGTCGTTCGACCAGGCCCTGAAAAATTTACCCGCAAGGTGCAGCAGGACGGCCTGCTCTCGGAGGCGAAACGCCGCCAGCACTACGAGCCACCCAGCGTCAAGCGGAAGCGCAAGGCAGACGCGCGCGAGCGCAAGGCTCGCAAGGCTCGCGCTAAGGCCGCCGCGATGGGCTACTAGGCTGCTGAGCAACCGGTAGTCACGAACGCGCCGTTCACGCGCCTCGCATCACGATAGAGACAACCGACCAGGTAGTCGCACGAAGCGTTGGCACTGGTCGGTTTGTGGTACCTGTCACTGTTCGCGTGCCGGAAAGCCGGGCTGCTCGGTGAGTCGCTGCATCTGGGCCGTATGGTCGATATCGTGCACGATGGCTAGCATGACCCACCCGCGCAGACTCAGCTCGCCAAAGAAGGTGGAATCGCGCCGCGCCGTCAGGTCGGCGTCTGCGGGAATGGTGGCGATATCGGCCAGCATGCGCTCCGTGGCGGCGTTGAATTCGGCAGCCAGCGTCTCTTTCGGCACATTGTTGTCGGCGTGGTCGCCCAGGCCACGTGGCATGACGTCGAAATGCTCGCGCTTGCCCACGAGTCGCCCCATATGCAATAGATACCAGTTCTCAGTGGCGATCAAGTGAGTGACCGCCTCGGTCGCCGACCAGCGATCTTCACCATGCGCGGGCGCCTGATTCTGTGCGGCGGGCGGCTGCCAGGTCAGTTGCTCCTGCGACCAGCCTTCCACCAGCGCCTGTGCGGTCGCGCGGGTCATCCGTAGCGCCTCCGCGAGCTCGCCGAGCGAATACCGCGAACCAGCCTGCTCGATGGTCAATTCGCCATCGAGAATGCGCTGTCGGAGCGCTGTCAGGTCATCGTAAGTCAATTCAGCCATACGTGTTCTTCTCCTTGTCGGCGGGGTACCGAGCCCACCACGACGCATTGACGCCATGGCGCTCGCACTGCTATAACCCCAATTGGGATACCTCGCCATTATCTCGCACTGGAGATACTATGCTCGATCAATTGCGCGGACGCAACCTGGCGCATGTCGGATGCACGCTTGGGCTGACCGGGGGGCTGCTGTTGGGTCTGATCGCCGCTCTCGTCGTCATTCAAGTGATGCAGAACAATGAATGGCGTCAGTATTGCCACGGTGGTCTGGCTGGGTGCGACGGTGCTGCTCGGCGGCCTCGGCTATTACCTTGGCGGCTACGTCTCGCGCCGCCTGTGGGGTGAGAAGCAGAACGACTCCTGACGCCAGAAAGAACATACCTCTTACTTACTCCCTGCAACCCCTTTCTACCCCGCGCGTATCCCTTGCGGAACCCATGAGCGGTTGAGTGCGGCGATGTGCGCTGCCTGTCCTGGGTTCCTTCAGAAAAGGGAGCTTTCGATGAGTCAGAAGGCGGTGGCATTCGATCATTCGCTCGTCACGTCGGCATTCGAGTTGCCGGGCCTGTCAATTGTGCGTAACTACGGGTTGGTGCGGGGCATTATCGTCCGGTCGCGTAGCGTCGTCGGCAATATCGGGGCGGCATTCCAGCAAATAGTTGGCGGCAACATCTCGATCTATACCGAACTTTGCGAGCGTGCCCGGATGGACGCCTATGAGTTGATGATCCAGCACGCCGCCGAGATCGGCGCGAACGGGGTAATCGGCGTGCGTTACGACGCGACCGAGATTGCTCAGGGTGTCAGCGGAAGTACTCTGCTATGGCACCGCCGTCACCGTCGCGCAGCCACAGCGTTAACGCTGCCAGGTGGCACATGTCGGTTAAGGCTCCTTTCTTTTTCGTCTATCAGGAAGGAAAGGAGCTTTGTGTTGTTCCCACGGACTTCTCGGGTGTCATGCGAGGCGCACCTGCGCGGGAAAGCCGCTGAAGCGCGCTCGTAGCACCTCTTCGCCGTCCTGATTATCGAAGCGCGCGCTGTCCACCATACGCCGCAAGGCAACATCGCGCTCGCCGAACGCGACGGTGCAGGTGATCGTGTCGCCAGGGAAGACAGGCGCTAGAAAGTCGAAGGTCATCTGGGTCGCCAGGAATCCCACCATTCCCCCGATGTGGGTAATCATGCTCGCGGTCAAGAGGCCGGGCACAATTCGCCTGCCGTACCAGCCTTCACGGGCGAACAGCTCATCCTGGTGATACGGGATTGAGGTCGCCCGTGATGCCACAGAACAGCGCCACATCGGCCTCCGTAAAGGTGCGGCGCCAGGTGAACGCCTTCCCCAGCGGAATCTGCTCGAACGCCTCGGCCAATCGCTTGCGAAACGCCTCGGTCGGTTTTTGCATATAGCAGGTCTGCTTTCATCCCTTCCACGGTGATCGCGACTACTACACGTCGCGATCCCACCTCATCCTGGCGAATATACAGCAATTCGTGATGAGCGATTTCCGCCTGTGCGTCAGGCTGCTGTATGGAGATGATGCGGCAGAAAATGACTGCCCATGTTGCAAGATGGCCGCGCTGATGCCGTGCCGTCTCGCGCTCTCCGCAGACTTTGCGAAAGAAGGAAGTGCATGCAGGGATATCCTACCACCCCTGACCCGCAGCAGTCGTCTCAGCAGACGCCGCCAACTCCCGCCCCATTTGACGCTCCAATCGCGTCGCCGCCATTCGTCACGCCGTCACCAGCCCCCGGCGGTGCTACCCCGCCCTCGTCGAACCGCAAGAAGCTGCTCATTGGCGGCGGCATCGGCTGCGGGGTGTTGCTGGTGCTGTGCATGTGCGCTGGTCTGCTGGGTGCGCTGTTGTCGAATCGATCGACTTCGGCGAACTCTCGTGGATCGCCAACCGCCACGCACCAGCAAGGCAATGCGCCCGCTGGCACGCCGCTGCCCACCGCGACTCCGAAGCCGACAGCCACGGCGACACCGCAACCTAAATGGGTGGTGACACATACGTTCAAGGGTAATGGGATTCAAAAGACCGAGCCGTTCACCGTGAACTCTGACCACTGGAAAATCGCATGGTCGTGCAATCCGAAGGCCTATGGCTTCCAGTACAATCTCATTGCCGATCTTACCGCTCCTGGGGATGACTTCGGGGATAGCGTCGTCAATGTCATTTGTAATGCCAACGATCCGTCGTCCGTTTCAGGCGAGACGAACGAGTATAGTTCTGGAACCTTCTATCTGGATGTCAACAGTGAAGGACCATGGACCTTCCAGGTCGAAGAGCTGAAGTGACCTGATCCCCGTTATTCCAGCAGGCGCTGCGGTTCCACGTCGTGCTTGCTGGCAGCGATCGCTTTGCGGGCACGCTGTCCGCCGCTGAGCGCCGTTGCCACAAATACCGTGCGATGCTCTGGGCAGGCGCCAACTAGCCGGAGCGCCGCCAGATGAGCAGCGGCGCCGTAGCCAGCATTGGTATTCCAGCTATAGGCGGGATAGCTACCATGGAGCGTCGCCATCATGCTGTCGCGATGTACCTTCGCCACCAGCGATGCCGCCGCAACCGCCGGGACGAGCGCATCAGCCTTCACCAGACAACGCACGCGCGCGATACGATCTGGCGGCGCGGGTGGGCGCACGCGTCCATCGACGATGTATTCGTCGGCGTCTAGCGCGGTGATGAGGCGATGAAACGCCTCGCGATTGGCCCAGCCAATGCCATACCGATTGATCTTGTCAACGGCGATAGTTACGACCTCCAGCGCGAGCGCGTGGGCACGAATGGCGAGTGCGAGGTCTTCGCGACGGGCGCGGGGAACGGTCTTTGAGTCGCGCAGGAAGCGGGATAGTGCGCCGAGCCGGTCGGCAATGTCGTCGGGGAGAATGACGGCCGCCGCCACCAGCGGACCCGCTAGCGCGCCGCGCCCTACCTCGTCGAGTCCGCAACGGCGCAGGGGCATGGTTGGCGCGTCCAGCAAGGCGGGCTGGAGGACTGGACGCGAAATTGCCATGGTCTTATCAGGCGTGGATGCTGGCTCAGACGCGGGTCGTCGGCTCATGTGGCGCTCCATCAGGCAGATGATGGTGGCAGGCGGTTTGTCCTGCTCTGCCTACAAGTGTACCTGACCACGGGCATCTGCGCGAAGAGGTATGAGAAGGGTGGCAACGCAACAATGCGGAGGCTGGCCGACTGGCGTCAGTTGCCTCCGCTGCGGAGAAGTATGGTGATGGCCGGAGCGCTAGCGTCACCAGAGCGATTCAGCTGCGCCTCAGGCTCAGACGCGGCGCTCTTTGAGGCGGGCCGCCTTGCCACGCAGCCCACGCATGTAATAGAGATTCTTGCGCCGGACGACCGCGTGGCGCACCACCTCGATCTTGTCGATGCGCGGCGAGTGCATGAGAAACGACCGCTCGACACCGACACCATGCGCGATGCGCCGGACGGTGAACGAGCGATTCAGCCCTTCACCATGGTGGCGGATGATGATGCCCTCGAAGACCTGAATGCGCTCGCGCGAACCCTCAACCACTTTGACATGCACGCGAACCGTGTCACCCGAGGCAATTTCTGGCACGTCAACGCGCAGATGCTCCTCTTCGACGGCTCGAACCAATGGTGTAACTGACATGTAATGCGCTCCTTATTCTGCAAAATGCCAACACCCAGTATATCACGGTTCGTTTCATGCGCGCAACCGGAAATTACTCCCAGTGGCTGGTGATATGTCTTCAGCCAATCATTAGACGGCTTCAGTCGCCGAACGGTAGCACATCCACCTGGACGTCCGTCACGGCGAGATCGGGCCGCGACTCCTCGATGTAGCGTACCGCGTGGTCGAGCACTTCTTCGGCATGGCTGGCCTCGCCACTGACATACGCCAGCCCAAGCACAGCGACCTGCCAACTATCCTGTCGGTCCACCTCGGCGGCGGCAACCTCGAACTGGTTGCGCAGGCGCGCCAGGATCGAGCGCACCACCTGTCGCTTATCTTTGAGCGAGCCGCTCTCCGGCAGGTGAAGCGTCACCTGTCCACTTGCTGTAAACATTGGCATCCTCTCGCGGAGAATGGGCCGCGAGTCCCGGGAGCTCAGCCGGAAATGTGGTCGATTTCACGGCACTGATTCATCCAGAGCGGCAGGCGATTCGCGCCGACTGCCGCGCATCACCAGCAACAGACTGGCGACGATACCTACTGCGCCGATTATCGTGGCCATTGTAAGCTCGTCGTGCAGGATGACGATGGCCAGCGCCGCTCCCAGCAGTGGCTGGATAAAAAGCGTTGGCGCCGCCGCCGATGCATCCGTGACGCGCAGTGCGTGAAACCAGAGCCAGTAGCCCAGGACGGTGGTGATGGCCGCCAGATAGAGCACCGAGAGCCAACCGCCCAGCGAGACATGTGGCAATCCATTGGATGCTACCGCAACCGCCCCAGCGGGTATCCAGAAGAACAGGCTTCCGGTGATAGTCAGCGCGGTGAAGAGCAATGGTGGCAGCGTTGTGAGCGTCGTCTTGCCACGGACGGTATATCCTGCCTCCAGCAGCAGCGAGAATACAACCAGCACGTCGCCAACGACGCGCGTGTTATTGCCGTCGCCGAGATTGGGAACAATCCCGCGTTCGACAATGAGATAGACGCCGAGCAAGCCAATGCCCAACGCCGCGACGCCGACGCGCGTGACACGCTCGCGCAGGAATATCCACGAGAGCAGTCCGGTGAAGATGGACTCGGTGGCGATCAGCAGCGCGACATCAGACGCCGTCGAGAGTGAGAGTCCGATATACTCCAGCGCCTTGTTCAGCACGAAACCGAGCAGTGAGAGCTGGAGCAGAACGAACAACATCCGGCGGTCGCGTGGAATCTGCTTGCGATAGCGGATCAGGACCGGGGCCAGCAGGAGCGCCGCCAGCGTGAACCGAACCGCGTTCAACTCGACCGGGGGCAGCTCCGCCAGCGCCACTTTCCCGGCGGTGTAGCTGCCTGCCCAGAGCACATTCGCCAGCACCAGCGCGCCGAACGCTGCCCTGCGCGAACCGGATGCGGAATGCGTGGGCCTGCTCGATGTCGCCGAAGCCATGCGGGTACCTTCCAATTGCCTGCCAGAGAAACGCACCATCCCATCTTATCACTGCCCGACGCCGCGCGCTATCCCAGCGGCACTGGTGAGGCAGGCGGGCGAATGCATCTGGGTCAGACTAGCGGCTGTGGTACGATACAACTGGCTGCTCGCGTGCCCGCAATCGTCGCCAACAACACGACGACTCACTTCAAGGAGAACCACTTCGATGGCGCAAGACGTCATGCTTCAGACCAATCTGCCGCTGCCGCCCTTTGGGCGCGGTAAGGTGCGCGACACATACGATCTGGGCGACCGCCTGCTGATGGTTGCCACCGACCGCATCTCGGCATTCGACGCCATCATGCCTAATGGCATTCCCGACAAGGGTCGCGTGCTGACGCTGCTCTCAGCGTTCTGGTTCGGGCGGACGCGCGAGATCATTCCCAATCATCTCATCAGCATCGAGATAACCGATCTGCCGGAGTCGCTCGGCGCTGCGGCGGAGGCGCTTTCGGGTCGTTTCATGCTGGTGCGCAAGGCGAAGCGTCTGGACTTCGAGTGCGTCGTCCGCGGCTACCTGGCGGGGAGCGGCTGGGCGGACTATCAGCGGACAGGCGCGGTCTGCGGGGTGAAGCTGCCCACGGGACTGCGCCAGGCGGACGAACTGCCTGAGCCGATCTTCACTCCAGCCACCAAGGCGGAGACCGGGCACGATATCAATATCTCGCTCGACGAGATGAAGAACAGCGTAGGCGAAGATTTGGGTCAGGCAATCGCCGACGTCAGCGTTGCTATCTACCGAGCGGCGGCGACCTATGCGCTGGATCGCGGCATCATCATCGCCGATACCAAGATGGAGTTTGGCCTGCTCGATGGCCAGCTTATTCTGATCGACGAGCTGCTGACCCCGGATTCCTCGCGTTTCTGGGCAGTGGGGGAGTATGCGCCGGGTGGCTCGCCGCCGAGCTTCGACAAACAGTACGTCCGCGACTGGCTGGAGCGTTCCGGTTGGGACAAACAGCCGCCCGCGCCCGCACTGCCTGATGAGGTGGTGGCGGGGACGGCCAGCCGCTACCGCGAGGCGTATGAGTGGCTGACGGGCGAAACCCTGCCGCGTAGTTGATGATGGACAACGCAGGCGCAGAACGTTTGACACCACACAAGCCGACGCCCTACGATTCCCAGGGCAGCCGTTTCTAGAGCGGCTGCGTGTTTTCTGACGAGTAGCGGTCAAAGGAGATACGGACGTGGCGGCTGAAAGTCTGGATGCGACCCCGACGCTCAAGGTTGGGGATGAGGCGCCCGATTTTACCTTATCTGCCCAGACGGGCGAGAAGATCACGTTGAGCCAGTATCGCGGCCAGAAGAATGTCGTACTGGCCTTCTTCCCATTTGCCTTCAGCAGTACCTGTTCGGCGCAGATGCCGTCGTATCAGGCTGAACTGGAGCGCTTCAACTCCTTCGATACGCAGGTGCTCGGCATCAGCATGGATGCCCGCCACTCGCTCGTCGCCTGGGCCAAGCAACTCGACATCAACTATCCCCTGCTCAGCGACTTCTATCCCCAGGGTAACGTGACTGATCTCTACGGCGCACGTCATCCCGCGGGCATGGCTGAACGCGCGCTCTTCGTCGTGGACAAGGTGGGCAAGATTGCCTGGATTCACGTCCATCATCCAATCGGCGAGGCGCCCGACAACGAGGAACTCTTCGAGGTACTGCGCAAGCTCGGTTAGCGTGCTGGCTCACAACGAAAGGTCGCCAGACATGCCGATGTCGCGCCGCTGCATTCCCTATTCGCCGCGCCGCCGCGAGTTGCGCGAGACGGTCTTCGCGCTTGTCACCACCGCAGGCGTCCACCTGCGCGATCAGGAGCCGTTCGATCTGGCGGGCGATAACTCCTGGCGGCTCATCCCCGGCGATGTGGAGAGCGAACGGCTCATGGTGACGCACGGCCACTACGACCATCGCCATGCCGATAGCGATATCAACTGCGTCTTCCCGATAGACCGTCTGCGCGAACTGGCGGACGAGGGTGTCATTGCGGGTGTCGGCGACAAACACCTGGGATTCATGGGATATACCCAGCTTCTGCGCGACCTCTACGAGCATGGCGCGCCTGAGATGGCCAGGGTAATCGAGCGCTCGAGCGCGGATGCGGTGTTGCTCACCGCTGGCTGCCCGCTCTGCCACCGCACGGTGGTCGCGATTCAGCGCGAGATCGAGATGCTGGGCCTGCCCACGATCCTCATTACGCTTGTGCCCAAAGCGTCGCGTGAGATGGGATCGCCCCGCGCTATTGCGCCGAAGGATTTCACCCTCGGTGACTGCCTTGGCTCACCCCATCAGCCAGAGTTGCAGCGTCGGGTGTTGCTCGACGCGCTACGCCGCTGGGACGCGCGCGAAGAGCCAGGGAACATCTGGGAAATCAGCTACCCGGATTACACGCCCGACCCGGCAATCCTGCATGGTGGCGAGATTGTGGGGGAAGAATAGCAGCGGGCTACCTGTAGGCCTGACGCCTGCGCGTGTGTCGCGACCGATGCGACGCGCCTGCTACGCTGATAGCGCCACTGTCGTCGGTGTGATCTGGGCTGGACGGCTCAGTGCTCGCGGCGACTGGGACAGGGGTGTCAGGTGACGCATTGGAGTCTGGCGTGGCTGGCGTATTTCGCTCAGCTGCGATGCGATGGATGGATTCCTTCTGGCGGCGGTGTCGAACGTACCAGACGACGATGAGCGCCACGACGATGACGCCAAGTGCGACGAAGCCGAAGATGCCAAGGCCCTTGAGGATGCGCCCAAGCAGCGGAAGATTATTGCCCAGGATGTAGCCGAGCGAACCGTAGATCGTTGCCCAGAGGATGCCGCCCGCCGCGTTCCAGATGAAGAAGGTGCGGCGGCGCATGTGGTTGGCCCCGGCCAGAAATGCGGCCCAGGCGCGCAGTATCGCCAGAAACCGGCCGAAGAACACGGTCTTGTCGCCATGTTTTTCAAAGAAGCGCTGGGTGTAGACCAGCTTGTCTTCGCCAATATGGAATAGCCGTAGCAGCCGCTGGAGTACCGGGAAGCCGCCGTACTTGCCGACGGTGTAGCCCGCATTGTCGCCGAGAATCGCGCCAGCCGCCGCCGCCGCAATCACCAGTACGATATTCAGCGTATGGTTCGTGCTGGCGTAGACCGACGCCGCGACCAGCGTCGTTTCTCCGGGAAACGGTATCCCAGTGCTCTCTATGGCCACTGCCAGGAACACCACCCAGTAGCCATACGTGTCTATGCCCTGCTGCAGCCAGGATGGCAGGTTCATGGCGTCCGCTCGTTTCTTGTGCCGCTGGCAGAGGGAGCGCTGATATAGGCTCATTGGCGCGCGGTCTCATCCCAGGATGATAGCACAGGTTGCGACCTGGTTGGTTGCGGCATAGAATGAGGACATGTTTACGCTGCTCTCCGGTAAAGATGAGTTTTCAGCCTATGAGGAACTGGCGCGCATTCGCGCGTCGGGCGACTTTGGCTACAATCAGGATTCTTTCGCGGGCGAGACCGCTGACCTGGCGGTGATTCGCAATACCTGTAACACGATGCCGTTCCTGGCGGAAAAACGCCTCGTCGTGCTGGAGGGTCTGCCCAAACCACGCAGAGGCCAGGCAGATGACGGGGATGCCTCCGAAGATGGCGAAGGTGGCGACATGAATGCGCCGGAGCCGTTGGTCGCGCCAATTGTGCCGGTTGCGAAGGGGAAGCGAGGCAAGAAGGCGGCGACCGCTGGCCTCAGTCCAATAGCGTTCGCAAAAGGCCTGGCCGAGTATATTCCCTCATTGCCTGATACCACTGTGCTGGTGGTGCTCGTCCCCGACGAGTTGAAGGCGGACCACCCACTGATGCAGGCGGCGCGTCGCCATGGTAAATCGCACGTGTTCGCGAAGCCAACCGGAGCGCATCTCACCGACTGGCTGACACGTCGCGCACGAGCACAGGGGCGGCGCATATCACCGGAGGCCACGCGCATGCTGGTGGAGTCGTTGGGGGATGACCTGCGGATGCTGGCGAGCGAGATCGATAAGCTGGGCACATACGTTGGCGAAGGCGGCGAGATCAGCGCTGAGGATGTTCGATCGCTCACACCGGTTGCCAGGCAGTCGAAAGTCTTCGATTTGACCGACGCTTTGGCCCAACGCGACACCTCGACGGCGCTCTCGCTGCTCCACGAGTTGCTGGCGAATGGCGAATCACCGCTGGGTATCGTCGCGCTGACAGCGTTTCAGACGCGCTCGCTGATGCAGGTGAAGCTGCTCTCGGACCGTGGCATGCCTGCCCACCAGATTGCCTCCGCTGCGGGCATTGCGCCATTCGTCGTCGAAAAGTCGCTGCGGCTGGCAAGCCGTTTCACCTTCGCGCAGCTCGAAGCCGCCCACCGCACATTGCTTGAGATAGATACCTCGCTCAAGCGCAGTCGCATGACGCCTGAGCTGGCGCTCGATCTGCTGGTGCTCGAGTTTGGCAAGGCAGTCTGAGCCAATTTTTTACTATCTTGCTGGCGCTCTCCGGGTCTCCCGTGGCTATAATTCAGCACAGGCGCGAGATACGACGTCGGAAGACAGGTTCATCAAGGCACGAGGGGGCATACGTTGGCGTCAGGTACGGCGCGCACTCGGAGACGGGCATCGCGGCGCGCGGGGCATGGTAGCCATGCGCCATCGCTCGCGGCGCAGATCAGACGTATCTCCCCGGAGGGGTGGGTTGCGCTCGGCGCATGTGTCATTGCGCTCGCCCTGGCGCTGCAAACGCTGCAAGGGCCGAGCAACGACTACGATGAGGGGGTGTATTGGCAGTCCCTGCGCGCCATGGCCGATGGGCATCCGCTCTTCAGCAGTGTGTTCAGCTCGCAGCCACCCCTCTTCTTGCTCAGCATCTATCCCTTCTACATGCTCTTCGGCCAGAGCCTCGGCGCGGCGCGAATAGCGCTCATCGTTTTCTCTCTGGCGGGCATCGCGGGCACGTATGTCACCGGACGCGCGCTGGGACATCGCGCCATTGGGGCAGTGGCCTGTCTCCTGCTCGCGCTCGACCCACTTTATGAACATGGCGCGCATACGTTGCAGGCGGAGCTCCCGTCGGTCGCGTTGCAAATCTGGGCAGTGGCCTGCGCGGTGCTGGCAATGCGCGCGAGTGGGCGACGTCGGACCTGGCTGGTGGTCGCATCTGGCGTCTTGCTGGGTTGCGCGCTCCTCATCAAACTCTTCGCTATCGTCGCGCTTGTCCCGATAGTGTTGTATCTGAGCGTGCCACTGGCCCGGCGCTGGCTCGATAAAGGCGGCAGCCTCAGGTGGCCCTCACGGCCCGAAATCTTGGATGGTCTGCGGCAGATCGCTCCGACGGTAGGCTGGCTGGCCGCTGGGCTGTTCGGCGCCATCATCGTCATGCTGTTGCCGTATATTGGCCAGTTAGGCGTCGTCTATGATCAGGTCGTCCGGTTCCATCTTGCGGCTGCCCGGGCTGATAGCAATTCGTTGGGCGACAACCTCCAGCTCATCGGTACGACATTACGGGATGCCCGGTTGATCTTTCTCGCCGTGCCCGCGATTGTTGTGGTGGTGTGGCGGCGCATGTGGGTGAGCGTGCCGCTTATCCTGTGGGCGCTGGCGGACTTTTTCACGCTGCTCCGACAGCAGCCGCTGCTAGACCATCATATCGTGCTGCTCAGCCCCGCGCTGGCGCTGATTGCCGGTTGCGGCGTCTATTCCTTGTGGCTGGCGTTCACCGAGCCATCGCGACAGCGCCTGGCGCAGACCTTCACGCTGGTCGTGCTGGTGGTCATGTGCGTTGCCGGGCTGGCGCTTAACTGGACTCAGAATCTCGCGGCGAACGCGCCACCAACAGCACGCACGCTCTCGATGGCGCTCGCGCTGCAAGGCGTCAGCGCTCCGGACGAGGTCGTGCTGTCCGACGACCAGTACGTGGCGGCGTTGGCCAACCGAGATGTGCCGCCGCAACTGGTGGATACCTCAGCGGTGCGCATCACGAGTGGCTATCTGACGGCTACACAACTGGAAGACTACATCATGCGCAACCGCATACACGTCATCCTCTTCGCCACTGGTCGTTTCGATCTGCTGCCGGGCTTCCGCGACTGGGTTGCCTCGCGCTACACCCAGGTCACCACCTTTGACCACAATGGCGCGCTCTTTCTGCTGGAACCAATCAGCAATCCGCCGGTGTGATGTTCTGTGTCACATGCGGTGAAACGCGGTTCAGAGTTCGGCGGTCTCAACCGCTGGCAGTTCGCCGCGCGCCAGCAACCAGTGGCGCAGTAATTCGAGCTTGTCGGTCTGCGCCAGCGCCAGTGTCGGCCCCAGGCGGCGAAGTATCCAGCCACGCGCGGTGCGGTCCGCAAGAAGTGTATCGAGCAACTCTGGGGTTGAGGTGGTCAGCAGCGTGACTTGTGGGGTGAGGCGAATGCGGCTGGCGGCGCGTGCCCAGTCGGCCAGACGTACCCGGACAGCGCCCGGCAGCGGGCTTTCCGAGAGCGCCTCTAGCCTCTGCGCGGTGTCGTCTTCTGACAAGCCATCTCGTTGTGCTCGCGTTGCGTCCATCCTGGTCAGGCGGAAGTGTGCGACGCGGTCCAGTGATACGCGGGTGGCGCAGCTATCGAGGGCGAAGAGTGTTGGAGCGGTAAGTGGCTGATAGGCCACAATATCCAGATTGGGCTGGATGATGACCCGCCCGGGCGTATCTCGCACGGTCGCGTCGTCTGGCTCGTTACGTAGCGCCAGCACGCCACGGCTAGCGACCAGTCTCCGCTCTCCGGCCCCGTTGGTGTCGCGTCTGATGACAAGCCCCATCCACTGGAGCGGACCTGCCAGCGCCGCGCCCATGGTCTCGCTGCGCTCGTCGGCGATGTCGCGCGGCTTGCGGCGAACCGTCGCGCCGATGATGCGAGGCGCATGGTCCTCAATGAGTTGGATACCTGGAATCTCAACCGCACTCCCCGGCTCCAGCGCGGCCAGCATTTCGATCAGGCGGCGACGCGCCAGCGCGATGCGTGGCTGAATGGGCGTGTGCAATCCGGTGGCAACGCGCGATGGATTACCATCTGGCCACCAACCGCCCGCTACCCAGAGGCGCGTGCAGATGCGCAGACGTTCCGCGAGCGGATGGGCGAGGAAACGCGACACAATCTCGGAATCCGCCGCAACCAGCCCGCCATTCGCCGATGCCTTTGATGGCTCAATCGGCACGCGCAAGAGTCCCAGGCGCTCCAGCAGTCGCCGGAGATAGTAGCGACGTGGATCGTTTGCCTCGGGACGGTCGTCATCTGTGGCTGGCCACTGAGAGCGCAGATGTCGTAGCGTTGGACGAGCGAGGAAGCCGCGTGAGGTCAGAGCAAGCTCGCCGATCTCCCGCGCAGCCCACCAGTAGAGATAGAGGTCACGCTGAAAGGCGGTGGCCTCTTCAATGTCTGGCACGGCTTTCTCGTCGTCTGTTGGCATGGCCGCCTCTCTTCTGCTACCGGCCTATACGGCGTAGCCGCGCCGCACGAGCAGCGTACGAAGCGCCTCGGCGTCGTTGGGATGCGCCAGCGCCAGCGTTGGCGTGACACGTCGGCAGCGCGCCGCGATATCGGGCGCGGCAGCCAGCGCCTCCATAAGCGTCGCCTCATCGCTCGCTTCCACCAGGGTGAATCCAGTTGTGAGGCGCGTGTGTCCCCACTGCGACCGCCACTGGTTCAACTGGCTGGCGACGCTCTCGGCAGCCCGGCCATGCAGCGGGCGAAGCGTGTCAACCAGCGATGCGGGCGAACGTTGCTGATCAAACGCGGCGCTGGCGTGGTCAGATGAAAGCGTGTAGATGAGGCGCCTTCCGCTTACGGCCGTTGGGGTTGCCCAGAGTGTCAATGCGTCCAGCAGCGCCGTTCCAGCAGCGAGCGGCTGCACTGCCAGCGCGCCCTCGCGGAGTGGCAGGACGGGTGGTCCCCAATCGGCGTCACAGAACGCGACCAGTGCGGCATCGGCCGCGCCATTGGCGCGCTGTAGCAAGAACGCGCCGAATGGTGTCAGGCGAAATGCGGTCGGCGAGCCGTCATCGTGCGCGGCAAGATCGAGCGCACCCCACACCGCAAATGCGCCGTTAAGGAGTGATCGGATGAAAGCGCCTTCCGCTGCCAGCCAGTCATCACGTACATCTGGCTGCAATGTTCGCCTCTCGCGGGCAGATTCTATCCACCAGATCGGCGTGGCCCAGGTGTGCTGCTGCCCGCGTAGCAGTCCGGGACGTATCCGCCATGCAAGCGAGAGAAAGTCCTCGATTGAATACCATGCTTCCGGCTGAGCATGGCTGAGCAGACGGGCTATGAATCGCCGCGCGTTGCTGACCTCGCTTGCAATCGTGGCCGGGCGAAACGCTGGGTGGGCTGTTGCGTAACGTATCTGAAGGCTGTCTACCGATTCGAGATCGAGCAGCTCAGCTGCTGAGTCTGCGCGCAGCCAGCGCCGGAAAGCGTCGCGCAGGACAAGAGGGCGTTCAGCCACTGGCGCCCGCGCCATGTCGGCAAGCGGTGGGGCCGAATGTTGCTCGCGGGCCTGGCGGAGGAGCCTCCGGGCGAGCCGGACAGCGGTCACTTCGATTCCGGCGTTGCGTGCAAGTTCGTTGAGCCGACCGGGCGTCAGTTCGCCAGGAGCGAGCGGGCTACCTCCGTTTCGGGCGGGCCGGATGTCATCGCCCATAGCGGTTCTCTCCAGTGGCAGGCCGAGCGGGGGCGGAGCATGTGCGAGTAGCGCCAGCGCCAGGCAGAGCGCGCGCGGTGTTGAGCGGGATACATGCAGGGGAGCGCCGGATGCATCGATAAGCGGAGGCGCAAGGCGCGCCTCACATTGGGTGGGCAATGTCTCAAGCGGCAGTGATGTTGTATGTGCCTGCCGCACCTCGTCGGCTATGCGCCATCCCGCGACGTGACGCCATGTTGCCCCTGGCCCGTGCTGGCTCGGCGCGCTCGATGGCAACTTTGGCAGCAGGAGCGCGTGCCGCTCCAATATCGCGATATCGCCCTGCATTGCGCTCAATGGCCGCCCAATGCGGCTCGCCAGGCTCTCAAGATCCACGGCGGTCATCGCTCCGCCTGCCAGGTCAATCATGGTGAGAAGTGTCCGCGCCGGGCGTTCGAGTTGCTTGAGCAGCGCTTGCAAACGCACCGGATCGCTGAGTGCAGCCACAATTGCCTGGATAGTGTTTGCGGTATTGCCCGGAATATCTGTGCCGAGGATGCGACGTGCTATCGCCTCCACATCGGCGGCGTTCATACGTGCCAGCGCGCCCGCGAAGGTGAGCGTTTCGGCGGCGGGGACGGCGAGACTCGGCGCTGCGAAATCGGTAGCCTGGGGCTGGGCGGGGGTGCGTTCAGCAGGCGGTTTGGGAACAGCCTCTGCGGCGTTCTCAGCACCTTTGACCAGGAAGTCAGATGGATGCGCAATCCAGGCGGAGAGTGTCGCCGCGACATGCTCGCAGGCCAGTGGTCCCGTGGCGTGAGTACAGTTACACGCCCACCGTACTGAATCATTGTTATCAGTGACCTCAACCGACACTGCGCATAGCTCCCCATCCATCACCGTGGCCAGCAGGCGAGCGCCATCTCGCTGGCTGGCTATGACACAGTGATTCGACGCCAGTTCCAGCCCCGCCGCCGCGGCGTTCAGCCCGCAGACTCGAACCACATCGGCTGCGCGCAGACGCAACAATGCCGCCGACGGGCTCTGTTCGGATGTCGCCATGCGTACGGCCTCTCTGCTGCGTCTGTCAGCGCTCCTCCATGGGGTGCTCAGCCCTCTCGCTATCGAGTATGCCCATTGAGATGCGCGTACGTCAATACTTCAGCAGGCAGGTGTACCCAAACACAAAGAGCCTCACCTGGCCGGGCGAGCCCGGAAAGGTGAGGCGATCATCATGTCCTAGATGTCAGAAATTCAGGCGGTCGGCCAGACAATGCCGAATAGCGACAGTCGGGCGCGTCCTACTCCCTTTCGTCGCCATCCAGATCGCTCATATCCTCTTGGTCCTCTTCATCCCACTCGATTTCGTCTTCGTCGTCCTCGTCCTCAAATTCGTCTTCCCATTCGTCGTCGAGGTCGTCATCATCCGTGTCGTCGTCGAAGTCATCGTCGAGATTCTCATCGTCGTCGGGACCGGCGAAAAGAGATGCGGCAATGTCGAATGGAATTAGCGTCACATCGTCGTTGGACAGCATGATGCACAGCCTCCTGTGGGTTCTCATTGGGTTGTCAGTGAAAGGTCGGAAACACACGAATGACACGAGAAGTTCGTCACGTCCGTACCTGCGGTATTGTGCCTGCTCGTATACCACCGCGTCAAGCCGGAAAAGCGAACTATGCGCCTGCCGCCCGATGCGCTCTGCGTACCGATCCCGGATTTGGTGACTGGCAACGCGGACAGCGATCCTGAATTGGCAAGAGACTGAGTCGGCAATTGGGACACTCACGCGCGACTGAATGATGACAACTCTGGCAGTATACCGAGTCTGGCGCCGTCAGTTGCCCGCAGGTCTGGCAGACATGTAACAGCGTGCTGGTTGGGCCAGCCGTTGCGCGGTAGGCTTCGGATTTGGCGTTAACACTGCTTCGCCGGAATGGATCATGCCCATCACTGCCACCACCACTGGTCAGTGGGCCAACGGGCGCAGGATATCCACCAGCGGGAATCGTATCAAATTGTGACGATGTGGTATCCGCCGACTGCTCAGCATATCGCGAATATCCTCCAGCCTCGGGCGAGCCTCCATACGCGCCTGGAGCGTACCGCCGATTGTAATCCGTGGGCGGCGCGGGCATACCCATACCCGGTGGAATGTAGACCTGCTCATCGTCTTCAAATGGTGATCGTGGGCGCAGCATGTCGAATGCGTGAGCGGCAGCGGGCGGCTCCATCGGGGCAACCGACGGCTGCGGCAGGCGGGACGGCGGCGCGGCGCCCTCGTAAAATGAGAGGGTGACGCTGGGCGCAAGCAGAAGTACATCACCGCTGCCGAGGTGGTGCTCGCGCACGCGCTTGCCCTTCACATGAAGGCCATTGGTGCTGCCAAGGTCCAGAATATGCCATGCGCCTGCCGCGAAACGTATCTCCGCATGTTGCCGCGAGATTTGCGCGTCGCGCAGCACGATATCGTTGTCCGCCAGTCGTCCTAGCCGCAGGTGGTCGCGGTCAAGCGCGATACGGCGAACGTCCTGCCCGATGCGAATTTCCAGATAGGCCATCGCGCCCTCCAGCGCAGTTCCTCGTCAACTTTGCTTATTCCCCTCGACACAGTTGTCGGCATTTCCAGTGCAACGATGCTGTGATGCCTTGACGAGGCGCCGTCACGCAGCCAGTATAGCACTATCCCAGCACATCATTGAACAGAGAACCGGCGCTCACTAGTACTGATAGGCGGATCGTGGTGATTTCAAGGGCAACGACGCAAAGCGCGCGCCTCCTATCGTCTGTCTTGTATGTCCTGACGGGCGAGCGGCAACTCGGCCAGTAAGTCGCCCGCAAGCAGTCCCGCGTCGCCAAGATGTGCGCGTATCCGTTGCCCCGCGAGCGCATGCAGATAAACGGCGGCGCAGGCGGCATCGTATGGCGCCATCCCTGGGCGAGCAGGCCAGCCGTCGTACCCGCCAGCACGTCGCCAGTACCGGCGGTGGCCAACGCTGGGTTGGGCGTGCCGTTGATGCGTACAGCGCCTTCGGGCGTCGCTATCAAGGTACAGGCGCCCTTCAGCACGATGATATGGCCCCATTCGCGCGCTGCTTCTTGAATGACGCTCAGCCTGTCCGGCCCGCCACCCGATACTGACCTCCCGCCGCGCAACCGTGCCATCTCGCCAGGGTGAGGTGTCAGGATGGCGCCGGGCGGTAGCCGCAGCCACCAGTGGTCGAGTTTCGCCAGATTGTTCAGCCCGTCGGCGTCCACCACCAGATGAGGACGCTGTTCTGGCACGAGCGCGGATAGCCCCGCGAAGAGGCGTTCGAGGAGCGCGGAAGTCGCCTGTGATTGCCCCAGCCCCGGCCCGACCACCAATGCGCGATAGCCGTCCAGGTGATCGAGGATGGATTGCGCGCGCGCTTCGGGGGGCGCGCTTTCGGGTGGAAGCAGAGTGTAGGTTATTTCCGGCAGCATAGTGGCGTAGAATGGCGCCAGCTCAGGCTGTGTCGCCAGCGTCACCAGCCCCGCGCCGATTCGCGCCGCTGCCCCACACACGAGATACGCCGCGCCGATATAGTGGGAGGAGCCAGCCAGCGCCAGCATCTTGCCAAATGTGCCCTTATTGCTCTCCAGTGGCCGTTTCGGTACCGTTGGGCCAACCATCTCGCCGTCGAGCATTGCCAGTCCGGCGACGACGGGCATCGTGGCGGGCAGGCCGATGCTACCCACCTGTAGCTCGCCCACGTACGATGCGCCGGGGAAGAGCAGCAGGCCAACTTTGGGATAGGCCAGCGTCACTGTGAGGTCGGCGGCCAGCGTGCTGGGATCGACCGCGCCTGTATCGGCGTTGAGTCCGCTCGGGAGGTCAACGGCGACGACATAGAGGTCAGGCCGCCGCTCCCGCTCCTGCGCGACCAGCGTGCACGCCTCTGCCATCGTCGTAGCCAGTGGCCGTGCGTGCCCGGTACCGAGCAGGGCATCCAGCACGATATCCGCCTGCTCGATCATGTCGCGCAGCCCGGCCAGGTCATCGCCCACGGAGCCAGTGCGCCCGTTTGTTTCGAGTTGGCCGCTCTTCCAGTCATAGATGGTGACGCGCGCGCCCCACTCGCCAAGATAGCGTGCCGCGACCCGCCCGTCGCCTCCGTTATTGCCCGGCCCGGCGAGCACAAGCACGCTGACATCAGCGACATCACCTTCAAGCCGCGCCTGTATCGCCTCGGCGACGCTACTCCCGGCATGCTCCATGAGTGTTGGCGAAGTTAGTCCGTATTCTTGTTCGGCTTGTTTCTCGACCGCGACCATTTCTGCGACGGTGACGACTTTCATGGTATCCGCCTCTGTGTCGGCTACCAGCGCCAGAAACGCTCGATCATGATGTCGGGCTGGGCTTTGCGCATGGAGCCGCTATAACTGTTGATCGTTTTGATCATCGTATCTTCTGACCCAAACAGGCTTGGCACCTGGCTGCGGTACAGCGCGATGGCCTCTTCTTTCTGGCGAACGGTGCCGGAAATCTCGACCATCTCGGACTCCATCGTGATGTTCAGTTCGCGCTGACGGGCAGCAAGCGAGCCGCTATTCGCTACGTACGGGAAATCTTCGTAGAACTTGACATTCAGCTTGCGCTGCGCCAGTCGGTCCGCCGCCGAGCAGCAGAGCTGGTGGTCTACATGATGGCCGACACCCAGCGGCGCATAGAGCGCGGCGAGTGGTGCGCGTTCGTAGATGGCGAGGAAGACGCCCGCAAGTTCTTCGTCCAGCGAAAGGTCGGCGGGGTTAACGCTGCCGAAGAGCGCATCGTCGCCCTGGTAGTAGGCTGGATCGCCCCGGAAGATGGCATCGAGGTAGTCGAGGCGGAGCACATCAGCGCCGAGCGATCCGACCGCCGCTTGGTCCTCCGCGCGTCGCTGTCGCACGGCCTCGGCGGGGTTGGTAGATAGCCCCATTTTCTGAAGTGTCTGCGATGCGAATGCGCTGATGCGCGCGCCTTCCGCTGGAATGCCGCCGAAGGCAGTCACCACCAGTACGCGGTTACCAGTCGCCGTTTGCAGGCCAATCGAGCCACCACACGACAGCACGGCGTCGTCGAAATGTGGCTGAAAGTAGACCTGACGATACTGCTGGTTGACCTGGTCGAGTGAAGTGAGCTCCATATATCCCCCTTAACGCATGTGGTTATCAGTCGCATTCAGCGCCGGAAGTCCGCGACGAGTGTATCGGTATGCCAACGTCCAGTCCAAGTGTAGCGCATGCGGCGCGCATATCCCCTGGGACCGGTGCGCGAATCGCGGTGCTTGCGCCGTTCGCTGGATGGCGAAATACCAGCTCCCAGGCATGCAGTTGCACGCGCGCAATGCCCGCCGCCTGTGTCGCCTCCGTTGCCCCGCCGTAGGTCAGGTCACGGGCCAGTGGCGCGCCACGAGACGCCAGATGGGCGCGGATCTGATGCGTGCGACCAGTTAACGGTTCGGCAAGCACCAGCGAAAAGCCGCTCCGGGTCGCGAGCAGTGATAGTTTGTGCGCGCGGGCTTACCTGCTGGCGAGACGATCACGCGCCGACGGTCGAGCGGGTCGCGGCAGAGGGGCGCGTCGATCTCGCCGCTGCTGAGAGCAAGGCATCCGCCGATGATCGCCAGATAGCGTTTGACGATCTGCCGCTGCTGAAACTGGCGCACGAGACTCCGCCGCGCCTCTTCCGTTCGCGCGAAGAGTACAACTCCAGATGTCTCACGGTCCAGCCGGTGTAGCAGCCATGGCCTCGGGACGCCACGACGGTCGGCGTCAGCAAAGACGGCATCGGTGAGCGTGCCATCGGGATGGCGATATGCCGGGTGCACAACAAGCCCGGCGGGTTTCGACACGGCCAGGATGTCATCATCTTCCGCGAGTATTGCGATATCGAGCGCATCACGAAGAGCCATCATATGTTCTACTATACCTGATGGAAGGATACAACTCGCAAGCGGTCGCCGTATATAGCCGCATACCGCCGTGCGCTACTTGCTATGCCATCCGCCAATCGCTTACACTCCATGAAGACGCCGCGCACATTCGACGCTGTCGAGAGCGTGAAACGCTGGCATAGTGAAATTCGGAGAAGATGGTGCGCAATCTGCCCAATATCCTCAGCGCCGCCCGACTGGCGACAACCATCCCACTGGTGATCCTGATTCTGATCGAGACGCCATGGGCGTTGCTGCTCGCTACAGTGCTTTTTGCAGCTGGCGCGGTGACTGATACGATCGATGGTCGCCTCGCTCGGCGCTACCATCTCGTCTCGAATCTGGGCGTGTTCCTCGATCTGACGGCGGATAAGGTCTTCGTCTCGGCGGCGCTGATTGCGCTGGTGCAGGTGGGATTCGTGCCCGCGTGGATCGTGATTGTGATTGTCGCGCGCGAATTTCTGGTCTCAGGGCTGCGTTCGTTCGCCGCGGCGCGTGGCGTGGTGATCCCGGCGGGGCGCTGGGGCAAGCAGAAGACGCTGCTAACATTGCTCTCGGTGGGTGGCATCTTGCTGGCGACCGGTCTCGGCGGCCGGACCGCCTTTCCGCTGGGTCTGAGCACTGGCGGAGCGCCAGACAGTTTTGCCGACTATTTTCTGGCCCTCTCAAACATCGTCCTCTTGCTTGCGGTCATCTGGACGGTCTTCTCCGCCGTGGAATATCTGCGCGACGGCTGGGGTGTGATCACAGCCCCCGCAGCCGAGAGCCACTGAGTGCGGGTGACCGCGCCCTCTAGGTCGCGACAGGTTGCGCTGGCTGGCCCAGCTTGCGCTCGGTGCCTTTGAGCAGACGATCAATATTGTCTTTGTGTGCGACGATGATCATAGTGCCAGCCACCAAAATAAAGATAAAGTGGGGCAGGGAATCGTGGTGGGTCACGAGCAGGATAAACTCGGTCACAATACTGCCAGCAGCGCCGAGAATTGAGCCGAGCGAGACGTAGCGGGTGATGGCGATGGGGATAACCGCGCAGAAGAAGCCAATGAGCGTCGTGAATGGTGTCATAATTACCATCGCGCCCGCGCCGGTAAGCACGCCACGCCCACCCTTGAAGCCAATGAAGATCGAGTAGTTATGTCCCAGAATGGCACAGAAGCCCGCCAATGCCTCGGCCGTCGCCTGGGCGTTGACATTGCTGTCTACGCCGAAGAAGACCAGCCGTGCCAGCAACACTGCCGCCATGCCCTTGAGCACATCGCCCACGACGACGAATGCGGCTGGCCCTGGCCCCAACGTACGTAGCACATTGGTCGCTCCGGTCTTGCCGCTGCCAAATGCGCGCGGGTCGCGTTGGCCAAAGAAGCGCCCAGCCAGCACGCCGAACGGAATGGAGCCGAGCAGGTAGCCCGCTAGCGCAGCCCCAATCATGCGCAGGACGACTTCCGTCGAGGACATACCCTCGTATCCTCTCTGCCCCTTACGTCAGGAGCCTGTTGTGATCTCACCACTGAGTCCACATAACCATATGACCGGGCCACGCCGAACGCGGCGCAATCGAGCATAGGCGAGTGTCGGCAGCTTGTCAAGATGCCACTGTGCCTGATGCCCGCAAAATACCCGCCGGTTTCTGCTTACTATTGCGTAGGGCTCGCGCTATACTGCCATCATACATGGACGGGAACGAATTACACAATCCCCAGGTGTGGCGCTTAGCGTCGCTCAGTTGCGGCGGAGGAGTAGCATGGACCCGTACAGTGCCGCTGAGGATGTGCAACGCCTTCCCGGTGGTGTCCTCGATGACCAATCGCTGATGCTCGGCATCGATATTGGCGGCACCAAAACAGCGGCGGGCGTCGTCGATGTGGATGGACAGGCGCTCTCCTTTTGCGTTGAGCCGACCCCCCGCGATGCGGATGCGGATGCGCTGTTTGCCTTGGTGGTCTCGTTGGCCGAGCGCGCATGCGATGGCTTCAGGGACCGCGTGGTGGCGGCGGGCGTCGGCTGTGGCGGGCCGATGATCTATCCCGATGGGATCGTCTCGCCGCTCTTCATCCCGGCGTGGAGGTCGTTCCCGTTACGCGTGCGGCTGGCCTCGGCGCTGCATCTGCCAATCACGCTGGATAACGATGCCAATGCGTTCGCGTTGGGCGAGGCGATGTTTGGTGCGGGGCGCGGCGCGCACTATATGCTTGGCATAATCGTCTCGACAGGCGTTGGTGGCGGCATTGTGGCCGACGGACGCGTCTTCCATGGCGCGACGGGCAACGCGGGCCATATCGGCCACACCATCGTCTCCGCCGAGGGGCCGCGCTGTTCGTGTGGCGCGATTGGCTGTCTCACCGCCTACGCTTCGGGTACAGGGTTGGTCGCACGCGCGCAGGCAGGCATACAGGCCAGGACGTCGACGACACTGGCAACGCTGAGTGAGAGAGCGCTGTCGGGTCAGGCTATCGCTGATGCGGCGGCCAGTGGCGATGTGTTCGCCTCGGGCCTGATGCACGATGCAGGGGTAGCTATCGCGCGCGGCATTGTCGACGCGGCCAGCCTGCTCGATCTGGACCGGGTTGTGCTGGGCGGCGGACTCATCCAGGCGGGTGAGATACTGCTCGACCCGCTACGCAAAGAGCTGCGCGAAAGGGCGCGGCTGCCATTCACCCGTGACCTTGCCCTACAGATCACCGCAACGGCGCGTGAAGCGGGCGTCATTGGGGCGGCGGCGCTCTGCCTGCAATAGAAATGTGGCGCATACGCGGGACTGCTGCTTGTAGCCCGCCGTCCACGGCCAGTGCAGCAGTCCAGGAGTTAGATCGACCAATCCGTCATCGAATGGTTAGGGCGAGCCGTTAGACAGAGATGACGGCGATGTTCAGGTGATTGTACTGATCGGTGCCAGCCCACCCGATCAGTACCTGGCGCGACGTGCCGTCGCCATTGTAGATCAGCGCTGGGCTTGAAATGGCTGTCTCATCCAGCGACCCGGACGAATTGGCATCGCCCCAGCCGGGATAGCTCTGCGTGTATTGCACGTTCACATTTCCCGACGGTGATGTTCCGTTGCCTGCCCAGGCCAGCCAGTGTGTTGGCAGCGCCGTCGCGCTGAAACCGATCATCGTAGGCGCCCAGTCGGTTTGCACGCTCAGTGGCGAGGCGCCAGGCGTGGTCCAGCTGACACCATCCGCCGAGTTGGCGAAGTAGATGCGATGGTTGGATCCAGTCCAGGAAAGAATCAGCCCAGTGCCGCTCGACGAAGGATCGGTGGAGAGATTAGGCCGCGAAACGCTGCTCCATCCCCACTGGGTATGTTTATCCGTCGCGTCGGAGTTGGTCGTCAGGTGCATCACGTTGACCGTATGCGCGCTGTCGGTGCCAGCCCAGGAGAGATAGATGTCCGAGTTGATGTCACCGTTGATCGTCGCGAGCGCTGGAGCGGTAAAGCTCGACTCGCCCCAGAGGGTGACCTTCCGGGTGACGGTGAAGTCTGGGGTCGTGATGAGCTCGACGTTGAGCGTATGGTTCGCGTCGGTGCCGGTCCAGGCCAGCACAATCGTACCATATGGCGCGCCGCGACCGGTGTCGATGAACGCGATTGCTGGACGCCAGAGTGACAACTCCGGCAGGATGTGTTTGTTGCTGTAATGCAGCCCATCGCTGCTGGTCATGATATTTAGATGATGGTTCGCGTCGGTGCCGGTCCAGGCCAGCGCCGTCGCGGGCGCGTAGGTTGTCGCAAGGGCTGGACCATCGATGCTTGTATCATCCAGAATGACCTTGGTCCCCTCGGTAGGCTGGCCGAATGCGACTTGCGGCGATGCAAGAGCAACGCCGGACATGCCAACCAGGCCTACTACGGCGGCAAACGCTACGATGAGCGTGCCAATTATGCGACGCCAGAACATATCAAATCTCCTCCACTCCTCATAGCGAACAGGCGAAGAAAAAAGGTGATTCCATAGATGTAGATTCTCTTTGTGTCCCAGGTGTTCCCGCTTGAGACACCAATTCAGCGAACTGTGAAGACAATCACAGTAGCGACGGCCTTTAGCACAGTTTTCTCAAAATCTCACGCGGACAAAGCATGTGCTACGATGGGCTGTACTTCAGGCGTTCGGTGGCTTGCCTTACGAGCGAGCGAGCCGTAGCCGCTGCTATAATCTGGGTGACTCGCGCATCGCACGGCGTGACGTTTCAGCCAGCTAACAAGGAGCCATCTGTGCCTGCCGATATGCCCGCTGACAAGCCCGCTGACAAGCCCGATGAGCGCGCCGCCGCGATTGACCAGCGCACGCTGGACGAGGTCGCGCTTTCACGCACCGAATACGCGCAGATCGTTGAGTTGCTGGGGCGCGCGCCCACCCCCGTCGAGTTGGGGCTGTTTGGGGCGATGTGGAGCGAGCACTGCGGCTACAAGAACAGCCGACCGCTGCTCAAGCGTTTTCCTACCAGCAGCCCGCGCATTCTTATCAAGGCGGGCGAAGAGAATGCGGGCGCGGTGGATATCGGCGACGGGCTGGCCGTCGTGATGAAGATCGAGAGCCACAATCACCCCAGCGCCATCGAGCCTTATCAGGGCGCGGCGACGGGTGTCGGTGGCATCGTCCGTGACATCTTCACCATGGGCGCGCGCCCCATCGCGCTGCTCGACTCATTGCGCTTTGGCCCATTGAGCGACCCACGCAACCGCTACCTCTTCTCCGGTATCGTCGGTGGTATCGGCGGCTATGGCAACTGCCTCGGCATTCCCACCGTCGGCGGCGAAATCTACTTCGACGAGTCGTATAGCGGCAACCCGCTGGTCAACGCGATGTGTGTCGGACTGATCGAGGTAGGCAAACTCATCCCGGCGAAGGCGAGCGGCACAGGAAATCCTGTTTTGCTGGTGGGCGCGGCCACCGGGCGCGACGGCATCCACGGTGCGACGTTTGCCTCGGTCGAGCTGGATGAAGCGTCGGAGGAGCGGCGGCCAGCCGTTCAGGTGGGCGACCCCTTTACTGAGAAGCTGCTGATGGAGGCGTGCCTGGAACTGCGCGACACCGGCTGGATCGTCGGCATGCAGGATCTCGGCGCCGCTGGGCTGACCAGCTCTACCGTCGAAAGCGCTCACAAGGGACAAGCTGGCATCGACCTTGATGTGGCGAAAGCGCCGCGCCGCGAGTCGGGCATGACGCCGTACGAGATGATGCTCTCGGAGTCGCAGGAGCGCATGCTGGTCATCGCACGCACAGGCCATGAAGACGATGTGCGCGCGCTCTTTGCCCGCTGGGGGCTGCGTTCGGACATCATCGGTACGGTCGTGGACGACCCGGTGATTCGAGTACGAGAGGGAAACCATGTCGTGGCCGAGGTAGGCACACGGCTATTGACCGATGAGGTACCCTCCTATACCCGCGATGGCGAGGAGCCGCCGGAACTGGCGGAGCTATGGCAATTCGACCCGGCATCGCTGGCTGACAGACTGCCATCACCCTATGATGCGCTGCTGGCGCTGCTTGGCTCGCATGATCTGTGCAGCCGTGAGGATGTCTACCGTACCTACGACACGATGGTTGGCGCGAATACTGTGCTGGGGCCGGGAAGTGACGCCGCAGTCCTGCGCGTGCGTGATGCCGCTGACCGTGAGACGGGTAAATACCTGGCGGTCACGACCGATGGCAACGGGCGGTTGACCTGGCTCGACCCGTTCAACGGCGGAGCGCTGGCCGTCGCCGAGGCGGCTCGCAATATCGTCTGCACCGGGGCAACGCCACTGGCCCTCACTAACTGCCTCAACTTCGGCAATCCCGAAAAGCCGACGGTGTATTACCAGATGTCGCGGGCGATAGATGGTATGGCCGCCGCCGCCCGCGTCCTCGATACCCCGGTGATCTCTGGCAATGTCAGTCTCTATAACGAGAGCTTCGGTAAGGCGATCTACCCCACGCCGGTCGTCGGCATGGTTGGCCTGCTGGAGGGACATGAGCCGACACCAAGCGCGTTCCTGGCTGAGGGAGATATCGTGGGCCTGCTGGGGCCATGGGCGTCGTCGCCCGATACCCTTGGCGGCGGTAGCTATCTGGCGGAGCTTCATGGGATACGAGCGGGCCGCCCACCACAACTCGATCTGGATGTCGAGCTCGCCGTGCAGCAGGTGGTATTGGCCGCGTGCGCCGCAGGCCTGCTCCGTAGTGCACATGATTGCTCAGATGGTGGGCTGGGGGTGGCGCTCGCGGAGTGCTGTATCTGGTCACGCCTGGGTATGCAGGGCGATTTACACCTGCCCGATCAGTTGACGGGCGATCCACTGGCGGCGACGGCGCTGCTCTTTGGTGAGGCGCCTTCGCGCATTGTGCTCTCTGCCGCGCCAGAAAACTGGGATGCGGTGACTGAGCTGGCGGAGTCGCATGGCATGCTGTTGACGCGCCTGGGCGTTGTTGGTGGCGACCAGTTGGCGTTCCCGCCGCTGCTCGATGCGCCGATTGACGAACTGTATTCCGCCTGGAGGCTCGGATTCCGTCAGGTGGGCGCGCACACCTGAAGTGGAGCAGACACATGTCCGCACCGATAGAATCGAATAGGGCTACGCCCGACGACCTGCGCATGGCGCTCGTCGAGAAGCTGCGACGCGATGGCGTGCTGCGCGATGACGCGGTCGCGCGCGCGTTGTGCACCGTCCCGCGCCATCTCTTTCTGCCTGATGTGCCGCTCGAAGCGGCCTACAGCGACAACGCTATCCTCACCCACGAGGAGGATGGCGTGCCAATCAGCTCGGCCTCGCAACCAGCGATCGTCGCCATCATGCTCCAGCAGCTTGGCATCGAGCCAGGTATGCGCGTGCTGGAGATCGGCGCGGGCACAGGATATAACGCGGCGTTGCTGGCTGAGCTGACCGGGCCGACCGGACATGTCACAACGGTAGACATTGGCGAAGAAATCGCCGCTGAGGCGCGCGCGCACCTGGATGTGGCAGGGTATGGTCGGGTGCATGTGGTTGTGGCGGATGGGTCGGCGGGCTGGCCAGAAGGCGCGCCCTACGACCGGATCGAACTCACTGTCGGCGCGACGGACATAACCACCGCGTGGTACGAGCAGCTTGCCGAGGGTGGACTGCTGACGCTGCCGCTCTGGCTGGGGATGTCGGATGCCAGCGTCTCGTTTCGTAAACGTGGTGGGGCGTTGTACAGCGAGTCGCTGGCGCCGTGCGGCTTTATGCGGCTGCGTGGCGCTGAGAAAAGCGCGATGCAGTGGATTGCGCTGGGCAATGGGTTGGGTCTGGGCAGCGATGATGCCGAACGGCTTGCCGAGCCGGTTAAGGCGCTGCTGGCCGCTCATCCACGTCGAAAGCTGCACTTCAAGACTGATCCCAGCCTGGTGCCATGGCTGGGGCTGCGTGGGCTGCGGCTTGTGGTCATTGGCCCAGATGCGCATCGCCGCTCGTTTGTACGCCCGCGGATTCGTTATGGTGTCTACGCGGAGGGCGCGGATGGCCCTTCACTGTGCATCTTCGCCGCACGCCTGCCGATGCTGGTCTCGTTCGGTGGGCGCGCGGCGGAGCGCCAGATTGTGGAAGCGGCGGATCAGTGGCAGGCGACCCGGCGCATTCCGCTGGAGCAGTGGCGCATCACCGCGTGGCTGCATGGGACAGGCAAGGAGACGCCACCACTCCAAGCGGGGAGCTATCGCCAGGTGCGCCGCTACTTCACGTATGACATCGCTGTCGAGAGCTAGCGCTGGGCCGCGACGCGAATCGTGACCTTTGCCTCGGACTCTTGTGGCCCATTATTCGAGATCCGGATCAGTCCAACGCGAACCTCGGCGCCGTCGTTCAGTCGCTCCAGTTGGTGGCGCAGGTCCATTGCGTTGCCAATGCTGTGTCCGTCCAACTTATAGATGATATCGCCTGGCTGGATGCCCGCCCGTTGCGCTGGACCACCACTGGCCACCTGCACGACCTGGACGGCCATTTCCTTCTCGATATGGAACTTGTTGCGAAGCGACTGCGGCAGCATGCCAGACTGGACGACGACGCCCATGATGGGGCGACGCACCTCGCCGTCTTTCATCAAGCGTGACGCGACCCAGTTTACGGTGTTGATAGGGATGGCGAACGAGAGTCCCTGTGCCTGCTGGACGACGGCCACGTTGATGCCGATGACCGCGCCCGAGGAATCCACCAGTGGCCCACCGGAGTTGCCGGGGTTCACGGCAGCGTCGGTCTGGATGATATCTTCGATCAATTGTCCGCCGTAGCCTGGCAGGGTGCGGTGGAGGGCGCTAACGATACCTGCCGTCACAGTGCTTTGCAGGCCGACAGGGCTGCCAATGGCGACGACCAGTTGTCCCACCCTGAGCCTGTCAGAGTCGCCGAGTTTGGCCGCCTGAAGCTTGATACCATCAGGCGCTGTGATACGGACGACGGCGACATCGGTATCGGGATCCTGCCCGACGACGGCGCCGCGCACGTCATGCCCATCGGCCAGCGTGACCATCACCTGGCGCGCGCCATCAACGACGTGGCTATTGGTCAGGATGTAGCCATCAGGCGCGAAGATGACGCCCGACCCAGCGCCCTGGGCGAGCTGGCCGCCGCCGAACGGCGAGGCGCCGACGACCTTGGTGACGCCGACCTGGACGACCGCCTGGCCGACAGCGTCTACGACGGAAATAATGCTCTTCGAATACGCGTCCAGGGCGGCAACGTCCTGTACGGGTGGCACGGCGGATCCGCTCTGTCCGTCGCGAGAATGTCCAAAGAAACCCATGCTGACGTCTCCTTATGTGCGGGTAGAAGCTCTGGCTCTATGCTGGCTAAATGGTATACGCATTGTCTGCTACCGCGTTGGATATGTTACGGTCGTTTTCCTGATTATGGCTGGCGGGTTGTCTATTGCCAGCGCCACCGTGTGTCACAGCGCGGAGAGCGAGCGGTGTGCTGCACGAGGTGGTGCGCGTGTTGGCCTTGCGGCCCGGCTGGCGGCGTGTTATGCTACAAGTCGTGCGCATTGCGCCGTTGTGCGCGGGACCGTAGCTCAGTGGCAGAGCAGGGGCCTTTTAAGCCTCGTGTCGTGGGTTCGAATCCCACCGGTCTCACCTCAATAATCCCTCAGGCGACAAGTCATGCGTCGCTAGTGCGTGAGCTTGCAACCAGCCCGGCAGGCCGCGAGAGCGTTGAGGATATCGCTCTGCTCGCTGTCGTCAATGCCACCAACTGCTTCTTCGATGCGCGAGAGATCGCTGGGGCGTAAACGGTCACCATAGGCGCGGCGCCGACAGATGCTGTACTGAATCATACCTGCGGCGCGGGAGCGTGCGTTGGGAGGCTCGTAGTGTGGGGTTTTCCCGTCTGCCAGACGACGCATCGCGGCATTGAGCGCTTCTCGCTCTGAAGCGAGCAACCGGTAAAGAGGGCATTGCTCCACGTCAGTGACAGGCGCCTGCACGGTGGACATTGGTCTAACTCCCTTCACACCGTAGGTGGTGACCATGGGGCTATCTGCGACTGTCGCCCCATGCCAGGCATCATGCCGGATTATACCGGAGCAGGGAGATTATGTGCCGGTTCTGGCGCATGCTGCCGGTCACAACAATCTCACAGTTTCGACAGGCGTCTCTGATGCGGAAATGCTTATTGGTATGGGCCAACGGCGGTCACCCGATTGCGTAGCGCGCCAATGCCCTCGATCACCGACTCCATTACATCGCGGGGGCGCAGAAACTCTGGCGGCGTCCGCGCGAAACCGACCCCTGCGGGCGTGCCCGTCGCGATGATGTCGCCCGGCTCCAGCGTTGTGCCGTGCGAGATTTCCGCCAGCAGCGTCGGGATGTCGAAGAGCATATGCGCCGTCGTGTCATCCTGCTTGGCAACGCCATTCACCAGCAATTGCAGCCGCAGATTTGTCGCATCGGGTAGCTCGTCCGTCGTCACTATCCACGGCCCCATCGGGCACGAGCCATCGAGACTCTTGCCGAGGAACCACTGCACGCCGGGGCGGTTCTGAATATCGCGCGCGGTCACATCGTTGAGGACCGTATAGCCCCAGACATGGCGCAGACCGTCCTCGCGTGCGATGTGCCGCCCGCCAACGCCGACGATCACCGCTAGCTCCACCTCCCAGTCGATCCGCTCGCTGACCGCCGCGTCGAACGGAATATCGCTGTACGGGCCGGTGACGGCAGTGACCGCTTTCGTGAAGATATTGGGCGATGGTGGCAGCTTGACCTCCTGCCCGATGGCGCGCAGCGACTCGGCGGCATGCTCGGCATAGTTCCGTCCAACGCAGAAGACGTTTTTGCGCGGGCGTGGAATCGGCGCGAGAAGCTCGACGGCGGCGAGTGGCATGACCGTCTCATCTGGCGCGCGCTCGACCACACCCGCCAGCGCCTGCAGAGCAGCATCCCCTCTCGCGATTAGCGCCAGCATCCCACTGGTCGCTCCCGCCAGGTCGCCCACGCCCAGGCGATCCGCCGCCAGCGCCACATCGACGATCTCCTCGCCCCGCACGACGCCCAGCCGCTGGTCGCCACCACTGCGAAATGTTGCTACACGCATCGCATGCTCCATCTTGATTCTGCTTCTGGTCCCCCCTCCCTTTTAGGGGAGGGGGTTAGGGGGAGAGGGCCGGGCCCACTTCATCATTCTACAGGTGGGCTTTCTCGCTCGTCGGCAGTGTCTTCGATGCCGTTTTCCATACCCGGCTCTGCCAACACAGGGGCTGCCCTCCGTGGCGAGCTATGTTCGCCAGAAATGTCGGGCAGTGGATCGCTCTCTGCGGAGCCTGAGGGCTGGTCGTGTGGTGGCCGCCGGAAATCCAGCAGGCGCGTCTCCGCAAACTCTCTGGCGCGCTGCTCAGACCACGCCGCGTGGCGGGTGTGCGCGTCGGCCAGGGCGCGCAGAATCGCCTGACCGTCGCCATCCATCTCGCCATCCTCCAGCAGATGTAGCGTCTGTTCGCAGGAGGCAAGCTGGTGATGGACGAACAGTTGCAGCCGATCATCGTAACGGGTCAGGTCAAGCGCCTGCAGCACGATGCCGTTGATACGTCGCGTCACTGGCAAATTGAGCATATCTAGCCAGTCGTGCAGGAGGAATGCTATCACAGTGTCTTCAACACCCATCTGGGACAGCGCCTCGCGTTCGAGGTATTCAGTCGCGCCATTGGAAAGCGCCACCTCAATCTCCACGCTGGCACGCACGTCCTCTAGGAGCATGTTGAGGGCGTCTACGATCTCTGGATTCAGTGTCCCCATGCGATCCCTCACTTGCTTGATACGAATGTGACGTAGCGCAACATTCCGTCCCTGATGAGTAGCCGACAGGCGCCGTCCTGCGCACCGAGCCTGTGACCAATTGGATTCTGCTTCGATTCTTCTTCGATTCTGCTACGCATTGTCTCACAGCCACAGAAAGCCGACAAGCGGGCAGAAAGCAAACAGAAAGCAACGGCGGTGGCTTGCCGGTCAGAGCGCGCCCATTCGCCGCTGCTCGCACCATAGCATGAACTCAGCCGGTTGCGCTACTATCTTGCGCAATCTCCTCGCGTCACCTCATGTCGTCTTGTGCCAGACCCTGAGAAACTGTTTTGAAAGGGTAGCGGTGTGGTAGACTGGCGGCATGGAACCAACATCCCCCATCCGCACAGCCTATCCGAGCGACCTGCGCGACGGCGAGTGGGCCATCCTGGAGCCGCTCGTCCCGGCGGTCAAGCCCGGCGGACGTCCCGCGCGCCACAGTCGACGCGAGATCATCAACGCCATCTTGTACGTGGTGCGCGGCGGCAACCAGTGGCGGGCCATGCCGCACGATCTGCCACCGTGGCAAACGGCCTTTTATTATTTCCGGATCTGGCGCAACGACGGGACCTGGGAACGCATCCACACGGCATTGCGCGAGCGGACCCGGCGGCATCTGGGACGCGCGGCGACGCCGAGCGCGGCGATCCTGGACAGCCAGTCGGTCAAGACCAGTCAAAGGGGGGGCCGCGCGGCTTCGACGCCCACAAGCAGGTGAAGGGACGCAAGCGGCATCTGCTGGTGGATACGCAGGGCTTCGTGCTCAAGGTGGTGGTCTCGGCCGCCGATGTGCAGGACCGCGACGGGGCGCGGCTGCTCGCCCACGCCGTGCAACTCTATGGTCCCGAGTTGCCCCGCCTGTCCCTGGTGTGGGCCGACGCGGGCTACGCCGGCCAACTCGCCGACGACCTGCGCCAGCAGATGGGCTGGACGCTGGCGGTGGTCAAGCGCTCCGACCAGCAGCCGCGCAGTGCTTTTGCTGTGCAGCCGCACCGCTGGATTGTGGAGCGCACCTTCGGCTGGTGGGGCGGGCTGCGCCGGCTCAGTAAGGACTACGAGTACCAAGTCGAGTCCAGCGAGGCGCTCATCTACGCCGGGATGAGTCACCTGATGCTCCGGCGCCTGACCCGCGCCGCGGCGCGTTCCAGCCCGGCTGGATGACTTTCAAAACGGTTTCTTAGGGAATGGCGACGTGAATCCAGGTGGGGCGCTCTTCTACAACATCGGGATCGTCACAACCGGAGTCTGCTCGTGCTGTTCTTCCTTGGTTTGTCCCGGTGGCGGATGAGCAAGAATCGGATACAGCGCCTCATGCTGTTTCTCACGCAGGGGTTTGGGATACTCGGGGCCTTTGCTATGGTCATGACAGGTCTCTATCCCATCAACCACTTCGCTTTCCACAAATTCTTTCCACCTGTTCGAATATCCTGCTTGGGACGGCATTCGTTTTTTCAGTTGCCGCGCTGCGATATCATGCCACCTGTCCGAGATGGCTTCTCGTCTTGGGAGCGGTCACCACGCTGGCGGATTTGCTGTTTGGCATCTCCAAGATCGTAACGACGATCTATGTGCTGGAATGGGTCACCATAGCGCTGTTTATCAGCTACCTTGCCGCCCTCGGCGTCTGGACGCAGCGGCACGCATCAGAGACATGGATTGGTCCCCCACAACCATTGCCAACGTAGCCTGATCGCTAACAGTGTTCTCCCTCTCAGCTCGACTTTGTACATTTTGGGTCA
>CAVQGK010000024.1:0-1653315 GCA_963712005.1 uncultured Chloroflexia bacterium
TGGGCAAGCCGATGGATGGGATGAACCTGCTGCACTATCATTTCTATCCGCTCCTGACGCGCGCGGGGCTGCCACGCATCCGGTTTCACGACCTGCGGCACACGGCGGCCACACTCCTACTCGGTCGCGGCATCAATCCGAAGATCGTGAGCGAGATGCTCGGGCATGCCTCCGTTGGCATCACCCTCGATACCTACAGCCATGTCTTGCCGACTATGCAACGCATGGCGGCAGCGGAAATGGATGCGTCGCTTAGCCCGCAAATGTAACCATGCGGTGCCGCAAGCAGTTGTGCGGGTGGCGGTCAATTTATCATCGCATGTGCTGGTGCGGGTTCAGGCGCAAAACACAAGCTGAATGCTCGAGATGGATGGGCGGCAGGGGTAATGTGCAAAATCTGCCATTCACCGGCGCCATGGCCACCGGCGCCGTTTGGTTGACTTGCGCGTCAGACGGGGCCTGTGCGTCGTCAAGATGTGGCATCGGCGCTGTTGGAGGTGCTGCAGGGTGGATGGCGGCGCCGTTGTGGTGACTGACGCTCGCTGAGCATATCCAGATTCCTCTGCACTCGTCGTACGTCGTCGAGTGCCACGAGCTTGGTGAAAATCGGCAACGCTTGGTCAAAATAGGCCCTGGCCTCATCATCGCGCCCCAGATCTCGCTCGAGTGCGCCAAAGATTGCCCCCCAGCGCCACCCCTACGCCGTGGCGATCGGGCAATTTGTCTCGGATGGCGAGTGCCTGCTCATAGTAGCCGCGTGCCTCTTCCCCATTGTCTCAGGTCGTGGGCTAGGCTACCCCAGGTTGTTCAGTGTCACCGCCTCGCCACGCTTGTCGTTCATGTCCTGCTGAATTGTCAGAGCCTCTTCAAAATAGGCCCGCGCCTCGTCGGACTCCTTCTTGCTTCTAGACACTACCCCAAGGCCAAGAAGGGCGCTCCCTTTGCTGCCAGAGGCGCCCACCCTCCGCGCGATCGCTAAAGCTTGCTCAAAATAGGTCTGTGCGTCATCCATCTGTTCCTGGTCGTACATCAGTGTACCCATGCTAATGAGATTGCCCGCTTCATCCCATGGGTTGTGCACCTTCCGAGCGATCTCAAGCGCCTGCATGTAGTAGCCTGCCGCCTCCTCGAAGCGCCCCTGGCTATGGATCAGCTTACCCAGATTATTGAGGGCTTGCCCCTCACTGGCCGGGTTTGCCTCCTGACGACTGATGGCGAGCACATGCCGAAATAGGGTAACACCCAGCCCCCAATGGCCTCCGAGGTAGAGATAGTCAGACAGGCCATTGATAACCTCGGCAACCCCGTGAAGGGCAACACCAGCATCCGCCGCCTCGGTAATTGCGGCTGTGATAGCTGCTCCTCCCGTACCAAAAGCGAGAAATCGTTCCGGTGATCTCTAACATACGGTCGTAGCGCCGCTACGAGTGACTCGAGATAAACCTTGCGGATTTCCTCGCTTTGGGCCCGCCACAATTCGCTGGCGTATTCATGCAGCAGCGGATGCTGACTGAGACGGACCGATTCGGGGACGTCAGCGCCGATTGTCGACGCCGGTAGCGACACCAGCGACAGCGCGATCAGCACCTCCATGTCATCGGCACCGCTGGGCGTCTCGCCATCCTTGAGCCGGATATTGTCCAAATACGCCTCGATGATCCCACGTGGCCAGTCTGTCCCGGTAGGCAGGCCCAATGCGACGAAGCGCGCCTGCTGGATTGGTGTCAGCTCACCCGGACAATGTCTGTACCAACGGTCTGATCGAAGGTGTAGCGCACGCTGGCGGCAACGTAATTCTGATTTTTGTAGCGGGACCCTGCAGTCGTGCCAGCACGCCCGGCTGACGTAGCTCAGCCGCCAGCGCGGTGACGCTCATTCGCCAACGTCCAGCGCAGGCGCCGCGAGTTCAATAGCGAGCGGTAGACAGCCCAGCGTGTTCACTACATCGCGCACAGCCGCCTCATTTCGCGATGCATCCCATGGCTCTTCGGCAGTAGCGAAGTCACCGTTGGCAAAGCGCTGCGCGGCGGTATAGCGCTCGGCAAAAAGCTGCATGGCGTCAGACAGATCCGGCACAGCCAGCAAAATTGGCCGAAGACGTGGTATGTCCGGTTGGAAACGGGCGGTCACCAGTGCGGTAATGCCAAGCGAGGAGAGTGTCTCCAACACGCGGGGTAGCGGCAGGCCAAGCTCGACGTTATCCAGCAGGACCAGTGCAGGCGCCCATTTGGCGTTGCTGAATGCCCTCGGACGGAGGTGCGCATGCAATGCGCGCTCGCGGAGCTCGACCTCCGTCGCTGGGCCGATTGTCTGTGCCCGACCCGTTTGGTCTGAATCAAGCGGTACGCTCCAGTCTTCTAGCAGCTGGTCGTAGATCCAGGGAGGCCAGGCAATCCCTCGTGTCCGTCGCAGCGGACAAGGGTGACGCCGCCGGGGAAGGCGCCTGGATCGGCGGCGAGGGTGGCGAGCGCCTCCGCAGCCAGGGCGGACTTACCGACGCCGGCCATTCCGGCCACCAGCGCCGAGAGACCGACGCTCTGCCCGGCACGCAACTGCTGGCAGAGGGCTGCTAGCTCGCGGGTGCGCCCGACGAATCCGGGGGCGCGGCGCGCCAGCTTCACTGGCGGGCGGGGCTGATTGGGGGAGATCGCGCGCAGGAGGCGATGCAACGCCACTGCGATCTCCAGCGCCGCGCTCTCCGGCGACGTAAAGAAGGCGGCGACGCGATCACGCCCCACTTCGTCGCGGAAAAGCGCGCACCTGCGCGGCGGGTTCTTTGTCGCGGCACAGTGGCAGGGAAGGGGGCGCCGGGGCCGTCGTCCGCTTCGGTGGCGGGGTCGGCGAGGAAGATCAGGCAGGGCTTGCCAGCGGCGCGGGCGGCGCGGTACTCCAGGTGGGTGACGGAGAGCGATAGGTTGGGGGGAACCGTGGGAATCGTGCCATAGCGCCAGGCGAGCAGCAGTATATACACGTCGGCGGAGGCGACCTCCGCCAGCGAGACTTGAGTGGCGTCGCCGTCCTGGGCGCCAAAGTCCTCCATGACGACGGCGTGCTCATCGAATTTTTCGATGAGGTGGCGGGCGGCGTGACGATGGCGCTGCAGGTCGACACTGGTGCAGCCGACAAAGATGCGCAGCGTGGGCTGGGAGTGAGTTGCCAGCGGGGCAGCGTCCATCGTCGCTATCCCTCTCGAAGCGCTGAGAATACAGGCTTGAATACGTCCTGGTTGATTTTCATTCTATGCGCCTGCTGCGGCGAGCGTCAATAGAGCAAATGAGTAAGACGTAACACTGATGAAGCGAGCCTCTTCTCTCATGGGCAGGAAAGGTTCCGCTATACGGGCGACGAAGAGCACGCCTGCGCGTAGGGGTAAAGAGGTCCAAGAATATGAAAGCGGCTCCGAGTGTGTACTCGGAGCCGCTTGAATTCCGGATTTGTAGGGCAGGTGGGACAGGAATCGAACCTGCAACCTGCGGTTTTGGAGACCGCTGCTCTGCCAATTGAGCTACCCACCTAAGAGACTGATTGCCGCCACCTCAGAATACCCCACTCGTCCCGGAGAGTCAAGATGTATGGACTGCGGTGCGTTATTCATCGTCTGGTGTGACCGCTGGCATCGTTGGCCCGACGACCACCGGCTCGAGCGAGGTGCGCTCGCCGCTTGTGGCATTGACGAGTGTGATCGTATTCGTAATGGTTGCCGTCTTTTGGAGCATACCGCCAACGCTGCAATAGCGAGTCGCCGAAAGCTCGACGGCTCGGCGCACTGAGGAAGCAGACAGCATTAGGCCGGTGAAGATATGCTCAACCTCTATCGCGACGAAAACCTTGGGATGCGTGTCCGCGCGTATGCCATGTCCGCTCATCTCGTAGGCCGTCACATCCTGACGCATCTTGCGCAAGACTGAGACGACATCCATGCCGGTGCAACCCAGGAGCGCTATCAGCGGAACCTCCATGGGACTGAAACCAGCGTTCTCACCGCCATCATCTAGACCAGTATCCATCGACAGTTCGTGACCTGATCCTGATCTCGCCGTAAACTTCATACCGCCTGCAAACCGTGCGGTTGCAAATTTCTCACTCGCCATGATTTGTGCTCCTGACCATGTCTGTCTGCCTGGCATACCTGTCGCATCGCACACTTGCATTGTATCGCGTGAGGAACTCGATGCGCCTGATGTCGGACAGGGCCATGGTAGAATGGTGATAGGTAAGGCTCTGTCCCATCGAAAGTGGAAGAATAGGCACGATCTATGACTGACCTACGGAATGCGCCGATTGGCGTCTTCGATTCGGGAGTTGGTGGATTGACCATCTTGAAGGAACTGCTACGCGAACTGCCGGACGAACAATTTATCTACTACGGTGACACAGGTAACTGCCCTTATGGTGTTCGGCCCGTGACGGAAATTCAGGAGTTATCTCGAAACGCCGCCCGTTTCCTCCTTGATCGCGGCGCCAAAGTCATCGTCGTCGCCTGCAATACTGCATCGGTGTCTGCCCTTGCTCATCTTCGCGAAACGTTCGCTAGCCCATTCGTGGGTGTGGTGCCTGCGATTAAGCCAGCTGCCTCTCTCACCAAGTCTGGCCACGTGGGCATCGCCGCCACCGAGGCCTCGGCGCATGGCGACTACCTGCGTCGGCTGATCGCTGACCATGCGAACGGTGTTACGGTCCACGCTGTTGGTTGTCCACGTCTCGTCTTACTGGCGGAGAAGGGCATTCTCGACGGCCCAGAGGCTGAGGCGGCTATTCGTGACTATGTTGAGCCTATGTTGGCTGTTGGGATTGATGTGCTGGTGCTTGGCTGCACGCACTTCCCGGCGATGCGCGACGCCTTTGTGCGAGTGGTTGGCCCTGAGGTCGCGGTCATCGATTCAGGCGCCGCGATTGCGCGCCAGACACGGCGCGTACTCGCCGAGCGTGGATGGCTGAGTGGCGAGGGTGGCGACGGCAGCGAGCCACGAGTGCTTACAGTCGCCGATAGTGTATGGTGCAGTGGTGATACGGATCAGTTCGCACGTGTAGCCCAGGCCATTCTCGCAATGCCCATAGAGGTACGTGGCGCTCCTGAAATGGTCTCGCCGCCGTCGCGTGCGTAACAAAAGGTTCCCTCGCTCGCCGCGCAGCGTAGTGACATGCAGTACCGCGTGATTTGCCTTACCAATACAATTTATACGGCAATTAGCGCTCTTCATCCGCATCATCTGGGGTGGCCTGCAGCACTTTGTGCGGCTGCCATCCCGTCTCGTCCCGGCGCAGAATGCCGAGAAAACGTCCGTCCGATGAATAGGCTCGCAAAAGCGGATGCTGGTGCGTCGGCGTCTCTGGCGACGAGGGTAACGGCTGGCCGAAGCGCATGTGTGTTTCGTTCTCGGCGCTGAGAATCGCGGCCCGCCAGTCGAGCAGCGCTTCGTCGGCAGCAAAACAGTGATCGCGCCAGGTGTTCTCACTAAACGCCAGGGTGAGCGCATCCAGTGTGATACTGGATGCCAGGGTAAAGGGCCCACTTCTCGTCCGCACCAGCCCTGCCAGATGGGCGCCTGGGCCAAGTCGCTCGCCAAGGTCAAAGGCGAGGGAACGGATGTATGTGCCTTTGCCGCATACGACATCGAGCATCAGGGTGGGCGATGTCCAATCCACAATGTCCAAAGTGTCAATATGGATTGGCCTGGGCGGCACCTCCAGCGTCTTGCCCGCGCGCGCAATCGCATAGAGACGTTGCCCATCGTGCTTGAGCGCGGAAAACAGCGGTGGACGCTGTAGCTGGTCGCCGAGAAATTCAGGGAGTGCGGCGGCAATGTCTTCGCGAGTCAGCGCGACCGTAGACTCGCGCACGATCTGGCCCTCGGTGTCGTACGAGTCGGTCACAATGCCGAAACGAATGGTTGCGCGGTAGGCTTTGCCACTCGCGCTGAGATACTCGGCAAGCCGAGTCGCCTGGCCAAGTAGGATGGGTAGCACGCCGCTGGCCGCCGGGTCCAGCGTGCCCGCGTGCCCGACGCGCTTTTGGCCAGCCAGTCGACGTACTCGCGCGACGACATCATGCGAGGTAATGCCAACAGGCTTGTCGATATTGAAGATGCCATCTATCGCCACGCTGGCCTCTTTTCATCGCGCCGTTAAGGAGGCACTTTCAGGATCTATTATTGGTCTTCTGCCACTGCTATGGTCTCTGTTTGCACAGCGCGAATACTCGCAGATATGATAGCATGGGAGGAGAGCGTGTCGAGCAGGTGCGCGCCCTCAGCAAGAGGAGTTCAATCTCGTGCTTCGCTTCGAACTTGGAGACCCACAGGCGCCTCGAGGACATGCGTTACTCTATGCTCGCGTGTCGGGCAGTGACCGGATCGTCGCGACCTATTGCGTGGTTCTCCCGATATCATTCTCGATAGGGAAGTATCTCCCACCTATGTTTGCGGGCCAAATACCCCTGGACGCGCTGAATGAAGGGGTGTCGGCCGTCAGCGCGATGCCGATCCCGCCGATGTTCGAGGATGTCGAGTCGTTCGAAGTGGTGCGTCAGCTAGCCGAAAAGCGCGCCGATGACCTCTGTGACATGGGTACTTTGGTCGTGTCAGATGACAATGCGCGCCTTCAGTTCGCCGCCGAAGGGAGCGCCGAATACGGTGAGCTGTACGGGGCGTATCAGTCGCGCTGGCCCACCGTTGCGCCTTCCTCGCATGATGTCCCTCTTGATGATCTGGATGTAAGCGACGTACTCGCCTCGATGTTGCCCGAACGCGACCGCCTGGGTGAGCTTGCCAAGCTTATCAGTCAGGCGCGTTATGCGCTGGAGTTGGGCGACCGGCATGCGCTGGATAAAGTCGCGGCCGATATGCGACGGCTCGCTCGCCCACTGCCGGATAAATATCGCGCCGAGCAGTTGATCGAGGCCGCATTACGCCCAGATGCCGTCGGACCGAAGCTGGCGGGGCTTTACCTACAGCGCGCCTATAAGATACTCGATGAAGATTACATGGGCATCCCTCCGATAGACGCCGAAATTCGAGCCGCCGGTGACGGCACAACACGAGGAAACGCCGACGACGATGCGCTGCCTGGCGCATCCGATACACCTCCTGAAGACCCAGACGTAGAGTGATTTCCGCACGCAAAAGGAGCGACGCAACGGCTATGGCGACGACGATCTACGCAGATACGACTCCCCTGCTTGAGGCTATCGCTGCCTCTGAAACCGACCATATTCTCCATGAGACGATTGCTCTGCTGGGCAAGCAGAACGTACCCGCCGCGAAAATCGCGGGGCGGGTCGGCCTGGCAGCTCTCTGGGGGAATGTGGATCCTCACGCGCTGATGGTGCTGGCCACAGTCGGTCGTGTCTCTGCATGGATGCGCACGATTCCAGCGGGGCCAGAGCCGGGGGACGATGTTCGGCGCAAGCTTGCGCCCGCCTATCCACTGATGCAGTCGTTTCTCGCAGTGGCGGACGCTGTGCGCACAGGGCTGCCAGAGCCGCACCCGAGTCTTCCTGAGCCAATCCTGCCAGGCGAGTTGAAAGAAGGGCAGACGGTCTACAGCGCGATCCAGGATGCCTATGGCCGTCGCGACCTCAACGCGATTCGCGCTTTGCTGATGGGCTATCATGCCACAGGCGCCGATTATCGCTCCTTCCAGACGGCCATCTATGGCGCATTGGCCCACCGGTATCCTGATGGCGGTCACCCCTTGATATTTGCGCTCGGTGGTTGTCACATTCTCGATATGGCGGAGTGGGGTGACAACGAGCCTCCCATAGTGTACTGGTTTCCCCCACTCATGCTCGACAACACGCCCGATCAGCCTGCCGCTCAGGCCGCTAGCGACTATGCCGCGAAGGCAGAGCACGGCTTGTCCTGGCTGCGCACGCGGCTAGCCATTCCGAAGGAGGAGCCAGCCGGGGCATCATTCCAGCAGGCGCTGTTCGCCGGTGATGGCGTGTCGGCCTGTGATGCGGCGCTAGGCGCGCTGCGTAGCGGCGCAACGCCGCGTGGTGTCGCTTCGGGCATGTCACTCGCCGTGGCCGCCCATATCAACGCGGTTCCGCAGGGCGATAGCGTCCAATTGCTGCGTGTGGGCCATGTGCTGCAGTACGTCCATTCGGTGCAGCTTGCCCTGCGACATACCCAGGAGACGCTGGTTTTGCCATTGCTCTATACGGCTGCCTGCGCGGTCAATAGCCTTGGCCCTGTCGGCGCTCCGGTTGTGCAAGGCGCTGGAGCGGCTGGCGCGCTCGTCGCGGGCGGCCTCATTCCGGGTGTCGTGTTGCGATCGCTGGAGCAGCAAGTGGCTGGCGGGGAGACCGGAGGCGCGCTTGCCACCGCCCGGCGTTACATCCAAATGGGCCATCCACCGAGTGGGCTTGCGGGCATCCTGGCGACAGTTGCAGCCCAACGGGATGTCGCTGGAGACGAGACATCTCAACATGTGCTTCCGTCAGTGACTGCGGCTTGCGAAGCGTATCTCATGTTGCCCGGAGCTATCGCTGAAAAGAGTCAGAACTCGCTCCTGACGGCGGCGATTCGACTGGCAACTGAGGCGCGTGGGGGAACAACCGTTGCCAGCCGAGTCAGCACAGCCATCGAGGAAGCGCTATAATCTCTCTGGCGGCTATGCGCGATGGATTTGACTCGTAGTGTATGAGCCGTACGACGATGTGCGGCTCATTTGCTTAATAGGGCCTCCCTAAACTGAAAAGGAGCATGTAGTGCGGTTGGTGGTCGTGCGTCACGGAGCAACGGCGAACAATCTGGCGGCGCAGTTTACCGGGCAATCGGATGTTCCTCTCAGCGCATTGGGTGAACAACAGGCGCTGGCGTTGGCGGCCTCGATGAGTAACGAGCGTTTCGATGCGCTGATATCGTCTGATTTGCAGCGTGCCCGCGCGACGTTGGCGCCATTGGCCGAATTGTTAGCGCAGCCGGTGCGGCTTGACGTTGCACTTCGTGAGATTAGCGTTGGTATCTGGGAGGGACAAACCGGATCTGAAGTACGAACGCAGTATCCCGGAGCAATCGAACGCTGGGAATCATCCGAGACGTATGCGCCAGTGGGCGGGGAGACGGTGGTTGCGTTTCGCAAGCGTATTGTTGACGTACTCGAGCGTACTTGTCGCGAGTTCGGAGATGGGTCGGTTCTCTGGATGACCCATGGTGGCGTGCTGGGTGTGCTCCTCTGTTATGTGCTGGGGATGGATATTCAGCGCCGTTGGCAGTTTCGGCGCGACAATACGGCGATCTTTGAGTTTGATGTCGGAGCCGACTATTGCATCGTCATGCGTGCAAATGACATCACGCATCTTCGCGATCTCGATGTGACAGCTGAACAGGCTCAGGTGCTGTAAATGCAGGTACACGGAGATAAGTGAATCGAGATCCAGGCCACCTTCCTATAGTCATTGGCTATACAAGTATGGGCTAAGAGGTATATGAAACGTCTGAAGCGTCTCGTCAGTTGGCGAAAACATCATGACTCGGTCCTTGGTCGCATAGCGAGCGCCGCATCCTGGTGGGCGTCGGCTGATATGCCCGCGCGCGCGGGATGTCGTGTACATCCACTGGTTGATGGTCGCGAGGCGATGCATGCCATGTGTATCGCCTTTCTGCGCGCCGAACGATATATTCTACTGGCGGGATGGGACATTCAGGCGAATCTGCTGATGGTACGAGGTGAGGATGCGCGTGCGGGGGCCGATGGCTCGTCTGAGCAGCAACGGCTTGTCGAGCAACTCCAGGCGGTTGGGCTGAGCGAAGACGCTATCGCGCTTTGGACAAGCGGTCGGCTCCGTGTTGTGGATGTGCTGGGTTTTGCGGCACGGCGTGGTGTGCGTGTGGGTGTTCTACTTTGGGACGCCTATCATTTGGGTAGCCATCTGACCAATAATCCTGAAGCCGAACGCAAGGAACTATCTGCGGTCGGGGTGGATTGTCTGCTCGATGACAGCAGCCGCGCCATCACACATCTCACGCAGGCGCTTCATCAGAAATGCGCCGTCGTGGATGGTCGGACTGCATTTCTGGGTGGTGTTGATCTGACGGCGCAATATACCGGCGACTACGACCGCTGGGACACCCATCATCATCCTGCTATTTCGCCCGAGCGTCTGGCCGAATGGTCGGCTCCCGCTCACCCCTGGCACGATGTACATACTCTCATTGAGGGACCAGCGGTGGCGGACGTCCAGCATAACATCGTGCAGCGCTGGCGGGAAGTGGCTGCCCGGCATCATCATGACGACTGGCCAGCTCACGTCTCGGCAGCGACGCATGCGCCGTTGAGCGGCGGCGTGATGGCCCAGGTGACTCGCACGATCCCGCCTCGTACGTACCGCTTTGCACCCGATGGAATCCACGACAATCCGTGACATGTACGTGCGCGCCATCGGTCTCGCACGTACATTCATCTACTGTGAGAACCAGTATCTCTGGCCTGAGGTCTTTCTAGGGTTGGACTCATTGCGTTGGGGCGAGCGAAGTCCCGAGGCTATGGCGGTCCTGGAGGCGATGGGTGCGGCGCTCGATCGGGGCGTCACGCTGGCAATTGTCCTGCCAGATCACCCCAATTGTGGGCGTCGCTTCTCTGATGGCGGCATTGCCTGGCTTAAGCAGCGAAGCCCAGCCGCAGTTGCCGATGGACGCCTGTCCGTTTTCACACTGGGCGCTCATGAACGTGGATCCTCCGGACATTTCGCCTATCGCCCTGTCTATGTGCACGCCAAAGTGGCCATCATCGATGATCAGTGGTGGACAGCAGGCTCGGCCAATTTGAATAGTCGCGGCTTACATTCCGACGCAGAGATTAACATCTCGGTGTTTGATGCAGTCACGGCCCGCGACTTGCGGCTACGACTGTGGAGCGAGCACTTACAGCCAGCCGTGGAGGCGCGACGCGCACTCGAAGATCCCGGGGAGGGTCTAAAGGTGATGCGGACGTCAGCGCAGGCAAATCTGGAGCGCGTGCGTCGTGGCGAGCCGCTTATCGGTCATATGTTGCCATATGTCGCTGCCGAGAATGCTGAGGAGCTTGGCCTGCCGTTCTCACCGGAACATGGCTGGCTCGATAATCTCGAGGGCGGAGCTGGCTCTTTGCCTGCGCACTATGCCAATCGTTACCTGTGACGCGATATTGACATGTCGCATAGGCTCAACATGACATACTGGCGCCACCACTTTTCGCATGCTGGTGGCAATCAATTATGAGCAGGCGGGCTGCTGCATGGAAGGAGTCTTGGGTGGCACAATCAGGTGTGGTGCGTCAGCTTGCCGATGATCTGTGGCTCATCGACACGCAGTTTCAGGACGAGTGCGAGTATCATCGCCTCCTATTTGATTGTCGGAGAGCGTGGGCTGGCGCTGGTGGATGTGGGTCGGCGGCGACGCTGGACGCTTTGCTGGCCGGTGTGCGTGTGGCAGGCTTTGATCCGTAGGACATCACCGTCTTCTTCTCACGCATGTCCATCTTGATCATGCGGGGCTGCGGGCGCGCTCGTCCAGCGATTGCCACGCGCGCGGGTATACGTCCACCGTATTGGCGCGCCGCACCTGATCGACCCCTACACGGCTGATGAGCAGCGCGGCGCGCATCTATGGTGACCGATGGCGCGGCTCTGGGGCCACATGGAGCCAGTGCCTGAAGATCGCATCGAAATTGTCGACGATGGCGACGAGATTCAGGTCGGCGCGACGAACGTTGCGGCCTCTTTACACACCAGGCCACGCGATTCACCATATCGCGCTCTATGATGAGGCGCACGGTGTTGCCTTTCCAGGTGATGTGGCGGGGGTGAGCATCGAGGGTATTGGCTATGTGCGGCCGCCGACTCCACCGCCAGACCTCTCGCTCGAAGACTGGGATGCCAGCATTAGCCGGCTAGAGGCGCTCGACCTTGAACGCCTCTATTTACCGCATTTTGGCGTGGTGACGCGCAACAGCGCAACATTTTGCTGACTCTGCGCCGCAGACTTGCACGCCTGGGGCGCGATCGCGCTCGCGGGCATGCGCACTGGAAAGGATGATGTTGCCATCGCCGCCGATTTTGCCCGCGCAGCCGATCCCATCATTGCCGAGCAGGCGCAACGGGGGGCTGCGGCGGCTCGAAGCAGTGCGCCACTATGAGCTGGCCACCAACTATCTGATGAGCGCCCAAGGGTACATGCGTTACTATCAGAAACGCCACCCTGAGCTGCTTCATTGAGCCTGCTTCAAGCACACCGAGAGCGCACGTTAACCATAATTGAGAGGTCGCGACACATGGGTAGTCACGCCCTACAGCTGAGCACTGAGTATCATGATCCTCTTGACCAGGGCAATCTCGATGCATCTGATCTCGGGGCGCCATGGCGCGCCTTTCGATGTGCTGGCTCGCACGTTGTGGCGGTCGGGAAACGCAGACTTTGGGTCGTGCGGTGTTTCGCCCGTATGCCGAGGCTATTTCGGTCATCCCTGATGCAAGCGACACCGTGGGCGGCGACGAAGAGGCGCCACGTTGGCCGGAGTCACTGCCGATGGCACTTCGGCACGATGCCGGGCTGTTCAGCCTGGTGCAGCCACTTGGCAACCAGGAACAGCCGCCCGTGTACCATCTCCGCATCGATTTCACGAGCGGGGTAACGCTGGAGACAAGCGATCCCTATGCGTTCCTGCCGGTTCTCTCGGAATATGATCTCTATCTGCTTGGCGAGGGCACCGACCTGAAGCTCTATGACAAACTGGGTGCGCATCCTTGCACACATCAGGGAGTAGAAGGCGTATTGTTCGCGGTCTGGGCGCCATCAGCGCGCAGGGTGAGCGTGGCGGGGAGCTTCAATGGCTGGGATGATCGTGTCTCGCCCATGCGCATGCGTCCGAACGGGGTCTGGGAGTTATTCTGGCCGGGGCTGTCGGTTGGCGAATACTATAAGTACGCGATTCTCTCGTGGGTGAAAGAGTACCGAGCGCTCAAGAGCGACCCCGTCGGGTTTTCTTGTGAGGAGCGGCCTGGCACGGCGTCGATAGTCGTTGATCTCGAATCCTATGGATGGGGTGACGAAGCGTGGACGGAACAGCGTGCTCGCCACAACGGACTGGACCGTCCAATAGCTGTCTATGAGGTCCATCCAGGCTCTTGGCGTGCGCCATCAGAAGGCGGGCGGGTGACGTATCGAGATCTGGCGCATCAACTCGTGCCATATGTGCGGGATTTGGGATATACCCATATCGAATTGATGGGCATCGCCGAATATCCTTATGACGGCTCGTGGGGCTACCAGGTGACGGGCTATTATGCGCCAACCAGTCGTTATGGCACGCCACAGGATTTCATGTACTTCGTGGACTACTGCCATCAGCACGATATCGGGGTGCTGCTCGACTGGGTGCCAGCGCATTTCCCCCGCGACGAGCATGGGCTTGAGCTTCTTCGATGGGACGCACCTCTACGAGCATGCTGACCCACGCCAGGGCGCTCATCCCGACTGGGGGACGCTGGTCTTCAACTACGGGCGGAACGAGGTGCGCAACTTCTTCGTCGCCAATGCGCTCTATTGGTTCGACAAATACCATGTCGATGGCTTGCGGGTGGATGCCGTGGCCTCGATGCTCTATCTCGATTACTCGCGCAAGGCAGGAGAGTGGGTCGCTAATCGCTATGGAGGCCGTGAGAACCTGGATGCGATCGAGTTTCTGCGCGCCTGCAATGCGACGGTCGCGGAGCAATATCCCCACGCGCTGATGATTGCCGAGGAGTCAACCGCATGGTCGGGCGTAACACATCCGGTCACCCAGGGTGGGCTGGGGTTCTCGCTCAAATGGAACATGGGCTGGATGCATGACACGCTAGAGTATATGAAGTTCGAGCCGATTCATCGCCGCTACCACCACGGCGAACTGACCTTTTCGATGGTCTATGCCTACTCGGAGAAGTTCATCCTGCCGTTCTCCCATGATGAAGTCGTGCATGTCAAAGGCTCGATGCTGAACAAGATGGCGGGTGATGTCTGGCAGAAGTTTGCCAGTCTGCGTGCGCTGTATGCCTATATGTACGGGCATCCAGGGAAGAAATTGCTGTTCATGGGCGGCGAGTTCGGCCAGTGGGCAGAATGGAACTTCGCTGGATATCTCGATTGGCATCTGCTGGACGAACACTCGCAGGATGGCCCACTCCACCTTCAGCTTCAGCGTCTGGTGCGGGATTTGAACGGGTTGGTGCGCGAACAACCGTGTCTGTACGAGCGCGATTTCACGCCCGACGGCTTCCGCTGGATCGACTTCGCGGACGCCAGCAGCAGTGTCATCTCCTTTCTACGTACTCGTGCGGACGGGCGTGAGCCACTGCTGTTTGTCTGCAATTTCACGCCAGTGGTGCGCTACAACTATCGTATCGGAGTTCCGTCCGCTGGGAGCTACGTTGTGGCGCTCAACACCGACGACGAGCGATATGGCGGTAGTGGCGTTGGGAATGCGAGTGTCTCGTGCGAGGATGTGCCGATGCATGGCTACGAACAGTCGATCGTGCAGACACTCCCGCCACTAGCGACTGTGGTAATGCGCCCAGTGCTTTAATTCAGGCAAGCATCGTCATCACACCCTGTTATTCCTATAGTCATTCGCTACAAACAAATAATGCTAGAACACACGAACAAGGCACACGAACAAGGCACACGAACAAGGCAAAGGAAAGGCAAAGGCAAAGGAGTCCGCCGTCATGACTGCAACCGAACAATCTCAGACGATGACACAGAATGACATTGATCATCGGCCGATGATCGGCGCTATGCCTGATACACGTAGCGTCAATTTCTATCATGCCGTGCCATATCTCCGCTTCATCTTGCATAAGCAACTGGATCCGAGAGAATTGGCCGTCGCTGAGCCATTACTGCGCGAGCTTGGGGGCCGGGTTGGCAATGAGATCGAAGACCTGGCTGCCGAAGCTGACCGCCAGTCACCTCCGCTTGTGATGCGTGACAAGCGCGGTGAACAGGTCAACGACGTGTCGCCGTCACGTGCGTACCGTGAGTTGGAGCGCATTCTCTACGGTGAGTATGGCATGGCGGCGATGGCGATGCGGCCAGGAGTCATCGAGGCCGACCACGCCAGCTCGCTCATGCTCAACGATGCCTTCATCTTCCTGGCGGGTCAGGCAGAATCAGGATTGTTCTGCCCGTTGAGCATGACGCGGGCGATGGCGCGTACGCTACGGATGTTCGCGCCGGAGGCTATTCTGCAAGAGTATCTGCCAGGTTTGCTCTCGACCGACATGGAGACATTGCAGACCGGCGCGATGTTTATGACCGAGAAACAGGCAGGCTCTGACCTGGGAATGGTTGCGACGACCGCCAGACCATCTACGGATTTTCCAGATTGGTGGGAGCTTCACGGCGAAAAGTGGTTTTGCAGCAACGTCGGCGCTGATTTGATACTCGCGCTGGCTCGACCCGAAGGTGCGGGTGTCGGCACGCGCGGTCTGGGACTCTTCCTTGTACCGAAGCGGTTGCCTGATGGTATGCGCAACTACTATCGCATCGAGCGTGTCAAGGACAAATTGGGTATGCGGTCATTTGCCAGTGGGGAAGTAACCTTCGCTGGCGCGCGCGCATTGATGATTGGTGGGCCGGGCCAGGGTTGGCTGCAAATGACCGAGATGCTCAATATCACGCGACTCGGCTGCGCGCTGGCCGCCGCGGCGCTGGCTCAACGCTCGCTGGTAGAGGCGCTTACCCATGCACGTGGGCGGATCGCATTTGGCAAGCGGCTCGCCGATCTGCCGCTCATGCGCGAGCAACTCCTTGACATGGCGATGGATACGGAGGCGCTTAGCGCGATCACATTCGAAGGGTCGGCTCAACTGGGCCGCGCCTATGCTGGCGACCAGGACGCGCGTATTCTGGCACGAGCGCTGATGCCACTGGCAAAGTATCACGTCTCAGATGAGGCCCGGCGGCTTGTCGCAGAAGGCATGGAGGTGCGTGGCGGCAATAGCTACATCGAGAACTGGCCGAACGCGCGGATCATGCGCGACGTGCAGGTCCAGTCGATCTGGGAGGGCACAGGGAACATCTCGGCGCTGGATGTGGGCCGCGCGTTGTTGCGCGAGAACGCGGGCGCCGTGCTGCTGGCACATCTCACCGGGCGTCTGGCGGAGCAACACGATCCTACCGTGGCGCGGGCTGCCGCCCTTGCCCAGCGGGCTCTCGATAGTTTGGCGATCACCATCACCAAATGGTCGGCTCTTGAGCCAGCGCAACGGGATATTCGCATGCGCCGTCTAACCCAGCAACTTGCCCACGTGGTAACGGCGGCTCTGCTGGTTGAGGATGCGGGCATTCAGGCGTCCAAGGAAGGGAGTTATCGTTGCCTGGTGATGGCAACGCGCTACCTGCGGCGCTACATCTATCCGCCACGCGACGGGCTGGCGATGGAGGACAACTACACACCATTCGAATTTTTCGACGCACTGGTTGACTGGACACCTGAAGTCCCAGCCGCTATCGCTGAGCCATTGCTGGCGTCATTGGAACTCGAATAGCAGACATTGGATTGCGTGGGTAGCTTCGTCAGTTGGCGTCCATTTCTGCCACTGCGTTCAAGTGCCCGGAAACAAGATAGCGTGTCTGACCGCGCAGAATGACTTCGCCACTGGCAGCATCTATCACCGTCTGCCCAGCGCGTAGCCGTCGCGAGCCATCGGGGTGAATGGAAGTTACGATGCGTACCTGATCGCCGGGGCGCGCCTGGCGTAAATACTCCAGCGTGAGGTAGCGCGGGCGTATCTCAGCGGCCGACTGATCGGCGGCGCGCAGCGTTGCGTGAAGTCCCTCATACAGCCAGTCACCATAGACACAGTTGTTGATATGCTGATGGACGTCGGCCTCGTATTCCCTGGCAACAATGGTTTGCTCACCGTGCCATATCACTTGCTCGGATGGACTGGCTCGCAATGTGGGCAGACGTGTGGCGCTTTGAGCCGAGGAAAACAGGGCAACCATACTGTCTGGCACGCGCATTGGCTGCCCCGTGTGCCGCTGAACGTATGCCCACCGGGCGCGAGCGCGCGCGATCATTCGTCCGCTGGCAGGATGCCACATGGCGTACTCTCGAAATGCCTGCACGCGCCGAAATTCGGCGACCCACGTCGCCATCACTATTTCGCAGTCCATCGGCGGAAGCCATCCAAGCAGGAGAGACATTTCGCGTACGAGCCAGGCGCTTCCCTGCTCCTCGTACCATGTGTTGGTATATCCACGGAAACCAGACGCACGTGTAGCCAGGTATTCGAGGTAGCGCAGGATAGCGCCTGGTTGGGGATAGCCCGAACGCGTGACTTCATAGCTACGGATGGTAAGCGGCTCAATATAAGCGTCAGATGGGGCGAAATGATCAGGCATGAGCACAAAAAGACTCCATCAACTGTTGGGCGAGCTACGCGCGTGATTTGGCGCTACTCATTCGCGGGCCGGGCTTCGGTGCTGCCACCCTGCTTGGCCTCCAGATAGCGAGCCAGGATGAAGACGACGTCAGACAGGCGGTTAAGGTAACGGACGGTTTCGGCATTGGCGATGACGCCATCGTGGAGCAATCGCACGGTCATGCGTTCAGCGCGGCGAATGATGGTGCGCGCCAGATCGAGCGCCGCGCCATCGAGTGTGTCGCCCGGGATGACGAATTTGTTGGGGATCTCGACCGCCGCTTTGAGCTGCTCTTCAGTCTCTTCGAGCCACCGCACGTGCTCGGCGGTGACTGCCATACCGATGGCGGCCTGATTCTCTGGCAAAGTAGCCAGTTCTGCCATCAGGACGTAGAGATCACGCTGCATATGCACTATCACCTCACGCGCGGCCTCGTCCTGCGTGGTCGCGCGCGCCAGTCCCAGCGCTGAGGTAGCCTCATCGACTGTACCGAAGGTGTCTGGTCGCGGATCGTATTTCGGCACGCGCTGGTTGCCCAGGAGGCCGGTATAGCCTGTGTCACCTGTGCCTGTAGTTACCTTTGCCATTGGGTATGATCCTATCCGTTGGAACTTGTCTGATGTATTGAAGTATAGCGCATGGCCTCGGACCGCTGAACCGTGCTATCCATTGTAGCGTTGTCTGAGCAGCTAGCGTACATCAAGGCGCCAGCATCGTAATGACCTGTTCAGGCCTATCGGTTTGACAATGCGACACAAAAGCGTACAATGCGCCCGATGAGTCCATCGTGGAACCCAGGTTGACGAGCAAGGACGCGACATCGCTCATGCAGAGGGGGTAGGGATGGCGGCGCCAATTCTGGCGGTCGATGACAGCGCTTCTATACGCGAGATGATCGTGTCGGTGCTCGTGCCACGCGGATATCATGTTCTTACCGCGCGCGATGGACTCGAAGCACTCGAGAAACTGCGTCTGCTGGAGGAGCCGCACATTATTTTGCTGGATGTCGTGATGCCGGGCCTCGATGGGCCGACTGTTGTACGTGAGATAGACGGGGACGAAACTTTGCGGAACGTCGGGCATCAGGTGATCCTGATGTCATCGCAACTACGGCTCGCCGCGCGCGATATTCCTTCGAGCGCCGGCCAGTTGCCCAAGCCCTTCACCCGACTGCAACTCGTCGAGATTGTGGCGCGGTTTGGCGGCTAATATTCATCTCTATGCGTCACTGTATGCGTCACTATGCGTCGCTATGCGTCGCTATGCGTCGCTATGCATCCGGCGCCGCGTACATAGTCAGGGCTCATCCAGTTCGTTGCCTCCCTCCCCCGATGTTTCGAGGTCACTGTCCCCGCTATCGTGATCAGGTGCAGCTGGCGCAGGCGCTTGCGTCGCCTTTGCCCGTTTGGCGCTATCTCGCATGTGCGCTGCATGTAAGACGCCGATGACAATGATCTGCTGCGGCTCAGCTAGCGCAAGAAATTCAGGAGCCGATTGCACTTCGGTCAGCACATACGTCCAGGATTCCTCGCTGTCGAACAGGGGATCATTTGTCGATGCATAGCCAGCGGCAATAAACAGTTCACTGACAGGACGCCCCATCCCTCGTGCGAGGCGCACAAGCACTGGCGCGGGAGGGGTGGCATCGCTGTTCAGCCAGACTGATAATTGCTGCTTACGGATGCCCATGCGTTGCGCGAATTGGTTGGGCAAAAGCGGCGGACGTTGCTCCCACATGTACTCCACAAGACGTCTGGCAAACGGACTATAGTCGTCCAGAGACCGCCATTTTGCCATAGTTATCGCCTCTCATGTGCATAGGGACGAATAGTAGAGTGACGCAATGTTAGCACGTTTACAGAGATAAACGCAATATTCAGCTGACTTTTGTCCAAACTACTGATCATGGCGTCGAAACTACATATCAATAATAGCTGATAACATATCAGCATGTTTGGGACAATTGACCAAAAATGGTGCCAATGCATATTCATGTTCATTGGTGACTTATTTCGACACAATGTCAAGATTATCACGACATAATTCGCAAATGTGGACATATGCACGAGCAGATCCAAGAAGGTCAAGACGTGCAGTTCACGATGATAGTACAACTAAGAGGCATTAGTTGAAGTTACCTCCGCCCCTCCTAGCCGCGCATTGATGGTGATACCTTGCCACTCATTTTGGTGTCATTGTGAACTTTCGTCTGCAACCCGTGTGACTATTGTCTACAGCGACTGTGTTTTGTCTACACTGCAAATGGTAGGCGTCTTCTACTGATATGAGGTCTGTATCTACAGTGATGGAATCATGGACTTTTGTCTTCGTCCAAGACCTTATTCTCCAAAACGAGGGTAAGGAAAATAGTACGGTCGGTAGTCCTCATTTTCCGCCACTACTCGTCGGCGCTCGCGCCGAGCATGAGATCAACGTCCGCGCTTGCTCCAGCGGCGCTGCGATCCAGTGGCGGTGCAGGCGATCAAGTAGCCGTACCTCGTGCACTTCCCAATGGATCCGGTGTGGCAAACAAGCCAGCATGGCCAACCTGCGTGGCCAACCTGCGTGGACGGCGGGTGGCGCGCTACCCGCGGATCCTATCTGGCTTACGACTGCTACGGACGGGAAACAATACCTCATCGGCAATGATGGTCGGCTCTCTACGATGAGCCAATTGCCGTTCTGGCATGGGCAGTAGTACTGGTACGACCACGACCACGACCACGACCACGACCACGAGACGGTGGCCCGGGAAGTGAGGCGTCTGTCCTGGGTGAGCGACACCGAATGCTCACACTGTATCGGAGGAAGCGAGGGAATATGCCTGGTGCAACAGCGGTAACTCCACGTGCGCGCCACGCTGTTCGAGCGCAGCGGCGAGAGCCGTGCGTGACGCATCTTCGCCATGAACGAGAAAGGTCGTGTGGGGCTTGCCACTGGCGTCGTGCCAGTCGAGCAACTCATCGCGGTCGGCATGGGCTGAAAAGCCGTTGATGGTGGAGATGCGCGCGGCGACGTGTACCTCTTCGCCGAAGATGTGGACATACGGCGCGCCGTCGATAATGCGGCGCGCGATCGTGCCTTCGGCGGCGAATCCGACGAAGATCACGCTGCTCTCGGGACGCCAGAGATTGTAACGCAGGTGATGGAGTACGCGCCCGCCAGTCGCCATGCCCGAGCCAGCAAGAATGATCGCCCCGCCCGAAATCGCATTGATCTCGCGTGACTGAAGCGTGCTGCGCGTGAGGTGCAGCCCGGGCAGCGTGAAAGGATCTTCACCCGCGCTAAACTGCGCACGAGCCGCGCGGCTCAGATACTCCGGAAAGCGGCGAAAAATGGCGGTCGCGGTAATCGCGAGCGGTGAATCGAGAAAGACCTGGGTATGGCGTGGAAGTGTCCCCTCCTCCGACATTTGGCGCAGGTAGTAGAGGATTTCCTGTGCCCGTTCGAGGGCGAACGTCGGGATGATCACATTGCCGCCACGATCCAGCGTCTGGAGCACCGCAGCCTGCAATTCCTGGATCGAAGCCTTGATGCTCTTGTGAGTACGTTCGCCGTAGGTGCTCTCCATCACCACATAATCCGCCATGGGCGCGCGCGCCGGTGGATCGAGCAGCGGGCGGGCGCGGTTGCCCAGATCGCCGGAGAAGACAATGCGCTGCCGTCTTCCCTGCTCCTCGACGTCGAGCAAAATCCAGGCTGAGCCAAGAATATGCCCGGCATCGCCGAAGGTCACACGTATACCTGGGCACAGCTCAAACGGTTGCTGGTAGCGTGGCAGGCGCCCTATCAACTCAATCGTATCGAAGACGTCGGACATGTCGAACAAGACCGCCGGAAGCGATTTGCCCTGGCGACGCCGTCGGCGTGAGGCACGCTCGGCTTCTTCGACTTGCAGCGACGCGGCGTCCGCGAGAACAATGGCCATCAGGGCGCGCGTTGGCGCGGTAAGGATGATCTCACCATGAAAGCCCTGTTTCACCAGCAGCGGCAGCCGCCCACAGTGGTCAAGGTGGGCATGGGTAATCAGCGCATAATCAATTGACGAGGGGTCGAAGCCAAATTCATGATCCTCGCTGGCGTCCATCCCCTGAAACATCCCGCAGTCAATCAGGATTTGCCTGTTCGCTGTCCGTATCAGAAAGCACGAACCAGTCACTCCGCCTGCCGCCCCATGAAATGAAATGTCCATCGGTTGCACCCCAATCGCTATCTACGCGCCAAAGCGTGAAGGCAATCTGCCTCTAGCCCTGTAGCCATGACCGACACTGGGAGGGCGACCAGCAGCTCGCATCGCCCTCGCGCTCCCGGCGCTCTCCACTCCGCGCGCTTCGTGTCCAGTCAGATCCAATGGGCCTCGCGACGCAGGAGGTTATTCTGCTGGTGTCGCCACTGGTGTCGCCACTGGTGTCGCCACTGGTGTCGCCACTGGATGGCTCTTATGCCAACGATAACTCTGGCAGCAAAGATACAAGCCAGACATCATAAACACATCACAGCGGCTTTGGCGTATCTCACGGATCCTTCACATCACAAGCGGAGACGCCTACTGTGCGACGCTCGTCGGCTCTTCCTCACCCCAGCCGCTGGCCCAGCGGCATGATGGAGTAGTCGCGTTGCTCCAGGCCGATCATGGACGATCATGGACGATCATGGACGATCATGGACGATCATGGACGATCATGGACGATCATGGACGATCATGGACGATCATGGACGATCATGGACGATCATAGATAAGATAGGGCGTTCCAATCTCAAGCCAACCTTTTTTCGCTAGCGTAACCCTGTCCAGTAACGCCCATGTACAGCTATCTCCACAGCTTTCACTGAACCGTCACGTACGCCCCATCGTCGGCTCACAGGCGGGGCACAGGCGGGGCACAGGCGGGGCAGGCGACTCACAGTATGGTCGGCGGGGAACGTAGCCACCGGATGGTGGCACACGGGGCATTCAAAGGCCCTGATGGGCATGACATCCATCAGGACTTCCCCCATTCACGCCGCACTGAGGGCCAGCCGTCGTGCGGCGAACATCGTGAGTAAACCGTGAGCGACGAACGCCAACATGAGACGGTATCGAGACGGGCAAAGGCTATCGTGAAGTTGGCGCTTTATGATGAGAGCGCCCGTGAGAACATGTTCCGCCATGCCGTCACGCCGTCTGGACAGCTCGGCGCACGAAATCAGCTTCTTGCGAGGCCGGAGAGAAAGGAAGGTTTGCTATGGGGACTGTCATTGGCATGTTCGAGGAGTCCCGCGATGTCGATCGCGCGATTGACGAACTGACGAAGGACGGGTTCGAGAAGAAGCAGATTGGCGTGGTCGCCCGGCACGAGACACTGAAACGAGCCGGGATAGACGCGACATCTGGCGCGGAGGTTGGCGCGATCACCGGAGCGACATCGGGCGGCATCGCCGGCCTGTTGATTGGTCTGGGCGCCCTGGTCATTCCAGGCCTTCAGATCGTGGCGGCGGCGACATTCCTGGTCGCGGTCGGCGCGACGGTGCTGGGGCTGGCGGCAGGCGCGGTCGGTGGTGGTCTGGTTGGCGCGTTGGCCGGATTCGGCATCGAAGAGACGCGGGCGCAGCGATATGCGGCAGGCGTCAACGAGGGGCGTATTCTCGTCACGGTGCAGGCTCCCGATAGAAGCGATCTGGCTGCGTCGATTCTCGAGAGCTGCAACGCCATTGAAGTTGACAAGGGGGAGGCGGAGGCGATGACGCCAGCGCTCAATCCGCCTAGCCAGCAGCCGGAGATCAGCCATTAGCGTTGGAGCGCCGGGAGCGCATCAGTTGGCGGGCACTGGAGCCGATAAGACTCCTCTGCCCGCCCGTTTTTTCCGCGCGCCCGCCTACGCGCTCCGTGCGGAGATGCCCTCAGCGAATCGTTCTCTCGGCCCACAGCCACCCGATGAGGAAGACCGCTCCCGCCAGCGCGACAGTAGCGCCGATGACGGGTGTTGTGAGATAGGGTGGCCAGCTCACGTTATTGTCCCCTAGCGAGGTGTAATGGCCCCCGAAGAGTATATATAGCGCGGCCAGGACGCCTGTTCCCAGGAGAGCTGGCAGCGTTCCACGGCTCCATAGTCCCAAGAGACCACGCCTTTCGGCGGCCACGTAGCTCACGACCAGAAGCAGGGTGACACCACCGGTACTGACATAGGCGTAGACGGAATATGGTAGCCCGGAAGCGCTCAGATCGAATGATCCGGCGGCGAGCAGGCTGACAAGCGCCAGCAGACCAGCGAGGATTGTGCGCAGACCCAGTATCGCCAGCGCGACGAGAAACATGAAACGTCCCAGGAGAAGGTTGAGCGGAGCACTGAAGGGGTTACCCATGTAGACATCATTTTGCTGGACATATGGACTCAGCGCGAAAGGAGATAGGAAGACGACAGCGCTGAGCATGGTAAACACGGCCAATGCAAAGAGCGCGCTGGCCATCGCATACGGACGCTGCCCGACCGCAGGTGTAGTACCTATAAGGAATCTTCCTCACATCATCGTCATAAGCAGCGAAGCCGACCCTGTCGCGCGGCCACTCGCCATTGCCCCATAAAGACGACGCGTGGCGAGGAGTGATCCCCGCCACGCACCTTCATCGCGCTTCGGCTACGCGCTCACTGGACGCTCACTGGACACTCACTGGACACTCTCTGGAATCTGCCCTCGTGCGCCATGCGCTCAAGTTCCGCGCGCAGCTTCGCCCCATGACGCTCGTCATCCTTCTTGAGTTCGGCGACGAGCTGCTGGCACGCGGTGTCGCCAGACTCCTTGCAGTCCTTCAGAGAGACGTGACGTCGTAGGCGGCACTCGCCTCGAGTTTGTTTTGCAGCACGGTCAGGATGTCATAGCTGAGGTTCGTCATGGCTGGCATGGCGCTTTCTCCTTTGCTCACCTGAAGCTAAAGAACTCAACTATCCCCGCATCCTCTACATTGCTCAAGTCTACGGCTCGACCAGGATGCGGTTGTTGACCTCTGTAATGCCTGGCGCCGAGCGCGCTGAGACTCCCGCCGCGCGCCGTTCGGCATGAGAACGAACCGTTCCTTTCAGGGTCGCCGTGTGGTCTTTCACGGTGACAGTGATGCGTGCCGCATCGGTCTCTGCGTTGCGCACAAGCGCCCGCTCAATGCGCTCCTTCACATCGGCTGGCGCAGGTTCTGGCTGGCGCACGGTAAGCACATTGCTGACACCCCGCATCCCTGCCAGACGCTGAACCGCTCGCTCGGCAGCGTCCCGCTCGAAGGCGGTCTCGACCTGTCCGGCGAGCGTCACCCATCCATTTAATACTGTCGCCTGCACGCTCTGGGCGGAGATTTCCGCATCCCAGGTCAGCGCGGCAACGGCTGCGTGCACAAGATCGGTATCGGTGCGCTCCGCCGTCGTATGCAGGCGGACCTCCAGGTCGTTGGCGACCGCTTTGACCCCTAGCACGCGGAGCGCCGCTTCCTGAGCCGCCCAACGTTTGGTAGAGCTATCAACCTGACCCGTCAGTGTAACGATTCCATCCTTGACAGCGACGCCAATCTCATTCGGGCGCACGCGCGTATCCCACTCCAGTTCGTCGTGCACATCCTGCTGGATCTGCTCGTCACTTCGGGTGATCGGTGTCCTATTGAGTGTACTTATGGCCATAGAGCGCTCCTCCGCCACGCTGCGGGCGTGTCATCATCGTGGGGTGAGTTTTTTTACAGTCGAACTCACCCCAGCGCCACATCACGTTCAGAATCACGTTCAGAAACGAACGAAAAAGCGCTGGTCAAGAGGGGTGGCCCATCCTTTGGCCGACCCTTCGAGAACGTGGTTTATGACGCACAACGTGTGCGCCAAACTCACTGGCCGCTCGCCGACGCCGATGATGTGGGCTTTGTTGCGCATCACTCAACGGATCGGCGCTGCCCCTCCTGCCAACGCCCAACCCGCACACTACCGCACGGGCATCACGCTGCGCTCACGGAGAGAAGCCGCAATCTTACAGTTTCCTCTCATCAATCTTCCATCAATCTTCCATCAATCTTCCATCAATCAGGGGAGGATGCGTCGCGATCTTGTTTCGCCAGAAGGGGGAGCGTCACAAAGCATGTCGTTCCCTTCTCTTCCTGGGACTCGAACCAGATGCGGCCTCCATGCTGCTCAAGCAGACCACGCGAGATATACAGCCCCAGCCCAGTGGCGCCGATACCTGCCTGCCGGGCGTTGTCCGCCCGCATGAGGCGCCCGACGATGCGGTCGTGTTGGTGCGCCGGGATGCCTATTCCCGCATCCCGTACCTGGATTTCCACTGGGCAAAGAGAACCACGACGAAGACACTGTTCATGATGAGCGGCCAGAACGAAATACCGGATGTCCAGCGAAGCGTCGCTGTGTCATGGCTGCACTGCGCGCCACGCGATGGTCCAGTTCAGCGGGTCGCTGCCAACGTTCCACGAGACCACGGCGCTCCCGTTCCGCCAGCACTGGCTGGAATAGAAACAGGCAGGATTGGCGGTGATCTTCGTCCAACCGGTCGCGGGCAATTCTTTCGTCAGGAACGCGCTGACCGACTGTGTGGTTCCCGGACTGCAAACGTCAAACCCGTGCAGCCCGCCCGAAGCGTCATCGGGAACCGTCGAGGAGATCGGCGGCAGGGGGAACGGCGGCGTATAGCCGGGAATGAAGTAGACATCGCGCGCGGAGCCGGACGCCATGTAGTTTGGGCCGCACGTCGGGAAGTTCGGTGAGACTGCCCAGCGCGCTTGATACGTCACTACGTCGTTCCCCTTGTCGGCATATTGGTCGAAGATGAGGTAGTAGAGCGGGCCACCTTTCGGGTTGAACCAGCATTGTGTCGCCCCGCAACTCGCCATCAGCCCGCCATCCGCCGGGAAGGTCTGGGAGCCGAGCCAGCCATGCTCCAACGCGCCCAAATGAGACGAGAAGAACGACTTCACTGCGGTCGTTGACGTATCTTGAGAGCACACCATAAAGCTATAGACCGTGAAGAGGCCGAGTCCGCTTACCATCTGCTGTGGCGCGACGCCTACCGACCCGGATGGGAACACGATGGGATAAAGAAAGCCCTGCCGCTGCAAATTGATCGCCGTTGCGCCTGGAAGAACGGAGGCGCAGGTCGCTTGCGGCGTAGCCGTCGGCTGGGTAGTCGTCGCCGTTGGCTGCCCGCCAGTAGTGGTTGAGACGCCACATGCGCTCAAGAGCAGAGTCGCCGCGATGATAAGCGTTGCGCGCCCCGCCGCACGCCAGGTATGCCTGGACATGGTTCGTACCTTCCTCTCCAGCCTGTAGCGAAGCGCATATTCGCTTTCTGGTACGCGCATTACAGGCGAGCTACTACTGGTACGTATGCCAGATCAAGGTCACATCCACGATACAAGACGCCCGCTGTTTCTCACAAGATGGTCACGGTTGTCGGACATCAAGGGCCTCCGGCTTCCACCCAGTCGCCATTGCTCCCATTCATAGCGGTAGGCTACGATCTCGTCTGCGGGGATAAACCAGCTGATTTCGTGACGGCATTGGGAAGGCCATCTCATGTTCCGTGATAGCGCTGTAAGTCGAGTCCCTGAGTCGAGTCCCTGAGTCGAGTCCCTGAGTCGAGTCCCTCGAGTCGAGGAACACATGCGGAATACATCAGAAGAGCTTACGAGCGCGTACATCGCGCCCGTCCCACACGCGCGTCTTGACCCCGACAGCGACATGACGCGCGTGTGGGGAAGAAACGGAGGAATAGACGATGCGCACCGATATACGGCTGGTATACGGCTGGGCTCATGCGCGGGCATACGCATCTACATCGGTGTCTCCCGGTTCATTATCGTCGCACTCCTGTCTTTCTCGCTGGCGATAGGGTGGTTCCCGTATTGCGCGCCCGGGCTTTCCGCCTGACTGTACTGGGGCGCCGCCGCGGTTGCGTCGCTGCTCTTCTCGCCCCGGTCCTCGCGCATGAGCTGGCTCATGCGCTGGCTGCGCGCCGCCGGGGCATTCCCGTTAAGAGCATCACGCTCTTCGTCTTTGGCGGCGTTTCTGACATCGAACGCGAGCCGCAAAGCGCGGGGGCCGAGTTTCAGATGGCGTTTGTCGGCCCGCTGACCAGTCCGGCGATTGGCATCGTCATGGCGGTTGCAGGGCTTGCCTCAGGCGCCCTCGGTTGGCAAGCGCTACTCACAACCTTGCTCATCTATCTGGGGCTGGCAAACCTGCCGCTCGGCGTCTTCACCCTCAGCCCCAGCTTCCCGATGGATGGCGGCCGCGTGTTGCGGGCCATCATCTGGAGAATCACGGGAGACCTGCATAAGGCGACTCGGTGGGCGGCCAATGTCGGGCAGGCCGTTGCCTTTCTCATGATCTTCGCCGGTATCTGGCTGTTCTTCAGCGGCTACTGGGCAGATGGCATCTGGATCGGCCTGATTGGCCTGTTCATTCTCCAGGCCGCACAGGCTGAGTTCACTCAGGCGCAGCTGGAAGCCACGATGGCGGGCGCCAGCGTGCGGCACTTCATGTCGTCCCTTCCACTGCCCGCGACCCCCGATCTCCCGGTGCAATATAGCGTGGACGAATATGTGCTACGCTCCGGACAACGACTCATACCGGTTGTGGAGCGGGGAAGCAGCCGACTGATTGGGATCGTCTCGCCGCGCGACATCCGCCTGCTTCCGCGCGACCGCTGGAGCAGCGTTGTGGTTGGCCAGGTGATGACACCACGATCTTAGATGAAGACCGTCCAGCCAAATCAGCCGATGAGCGCAGCGCTAGACGCCATGAGACAGGCGGGCATCTGCCAGATTGCCGTGGTAGCGTCCGATGACACGGTACTTGGCATGCTCGACCTCGCGGCGCGATCTTCGGCTGATTCTGCTTCGCATGGCGCTACGAGACTACTCACGCCGTGGGCATCCCGAACTCCTGCACCCTGGTCCAGTAGCCAGCACACCAGGCGAGCGTGAAGACATCGCGGAAGCGCCCCATTTCCATTGGAACATAGACCAGTAGCGCATCGTCGCAGGCTGCCTCGCTTGCCGCTGCTACCGAGGCCAGATCACTCATGGCGGCAGGCACATCGGCAACGGCACGCTTATAGCCGCGCTTCCAGGCATCCATCTCGATGGCGATGAGCTCTTCGTGGCTACAGCCGACGTAGACTTGGCTAAGCATCGCCTGATTGCCCGACGGTTGGTGTTGCGATTCCACTGTATGGCCTCCTCTCTGTGACCCGGTTTGATCCGGTTTGATCCGGTTTGATCCGGTTTGATCCGGTTTGATCCGTTCGACTGCATCTGTACATCCGTACAGATGTACGTCTGTGCGTCTGTGCGTCTGTGCGTCTGTGCGTCTGTGCGTCTGTGCGTCTGTGCGTCTGTATGCAAGTAAAGGCTGGATGGTAAACCGCGCTACCGACCTCCATGGCTGAATAGCGCCATCTACAGCATAGCCAAAGCGCATCATATTCCAGTCACGTTCTATTCCATGCTGTCTCAAGAAGCTCACACAATGGGATTCTTCAGCGAAAGTCCAATGTCTTCGCTGTCTTGTTGCTCAGGCTCGCCTGCGGCTATGAACAAACCGCGACCGTTCGTGTGATGTCTGCTTCCACGTCGCGACCAGGATGAGAGCCTTACGGAAACTGGCCAGAAACCCCTTGCTTTGAGGCGGGGGATAAATGGCTCCAACGTGTGCCGGATTCGCCCGCTTGTGGCCTGCTTGTGCAAGAAGAGGTTGGCAGGCGCTTGAGCACCGCACCAACTTCCTGTGGACGTGGTGCGCCCCGCGTGAACCGGGTTATAGTCTTGAGAGGTCACACTCGCCCGATGACGGAGTCGCCGCCGCGCCGGGACGGGCGGGCCCTTTGCGGAGCGAACGCCGCGGGACGCCACCAACGTGTCCTGAGAATCTCCCGGATGTATCCCGAGAAAGTGTCAAATGCCATTGTTTTCATAGGGTAGTGTTTCCCCAAGCACGTTAGGCAAGCGCGTATACGTGAAGCCGTTGCGCAAGCCTATTCATGGCAGGCACATTGCTGTGGAACGTGAGACAGGTATTAAGAACAGTGGCCCCGCGGTTGGCCAGACAGGAGACGAAAGGCTGCAAGACGATGCGAGACACCTGCGCAATGTTCACAGGTACAGCTCATTCGGCGCTTCGGCAGCGCGCTTTGCCGTTCGATTAAAGCCGTTGATCGAGAGCTGCTATGGCCTGGAATGTGTCAAAGGTGTCAAAGGTGTCAAAGGCAAAGGTGTCAAAGGTGTCAAAGGTGTCAAAGGTGTCAAAGGTGTCAAAGGTGCGCCATGAGTCTCGAATTGTATTCCTTGATTGCTGCCGTCTTATCGCTTGGTCTGGTGATACCGCTAGCCGTGCGAGCCTATACTCGACGGCCACCTCACTTCTTACTCTGTGGCCTGAGCTTCCTCATGGGATATGCTCTGCTCCTTGCCGTCTTCCTGGTCGACGCCGTGGCGGCAACACCGCTTTCGCCGCTCTTACGCTTCACCCGCGGGTTTAGCGCCGGCCTGGCCGTGGGCCTCCTGCTGAGTGGCGCCGTGATCTCGTTCTACGATGCTGCGCACGGGCTTACTTCCCGGCGTAACGCCGGGAAGTAAGCCCGTCACTACAGAAGATCAGCTGTGGACATCAGGGGAAGCTACCTGGTATAGCGCTTCGATTTCATGCTGGTAGGTGGCATAGACCTCACGTCGGCGAAGCTTCTGGGTTGGAGTAAGCAAACCGTTCTCCACGGTAAAATCAGGCTTCACCACCTGAAATCGCTTCACCGTTTCATAGTGCGCCAACTGCCGATTGACCTCGACCACGCAGGTATTGAGATAACCGGCAAACGCGGAGCCTTGCGCTATCGTTTCAGCATCGCTGGCGGACGCGCCCCGGTGTCGGCAAACAGACCAGCCTTCTTTGCCCATTGCCTCACTGCGTCCATATCGAGAGTGAGCAACGCCACGAGATACGGTTTCCGGTCGCCGAAGACTGCTGCCTCTGAGACCTCTGGAATGGTCTTCAGCAGGTATTCAACATGCTGGGGAGCGATTTTCTTGCCACCGGAGGTGGCGATGAGATCCTTCTTACGATCCACAATGCGCACAAATCCGGCAGAGTCTACCAGGCCAATATCACCGGTGCGGAACCAACCTTCCTCATCGAAGGCTGTAGCCGTCTCCTCAGGCAGTTGATAATAGCCCTGAAAGACACAGGGACCTCGCAGCAGGAGCTCTCCATCGCCGGCCACCCGTATTTCATGGCCTGGATACAGCGGACCAACCGTTCCAAGCCGATACCGGTCGACTCGATTGACACTTACCGCCCCTCCGGTTTCGGTGAGCCCCCAGCCTTCAAGCACCAACACACCTGCGGCATGGAAGAACGTCAGAATCCCCTGGGCCAGCGGAGCCCCGCCAGTCACCGCCATCTCCAGACGTCCACCCAGAACCTGCCGGATCTTGCGGAAGACCAGACGGTCCGCCATCGCATCCGCCCAGCGAAGGTAGAATGGAAGAAGGCGGTGATCCTGCCGGCGCCGGACCGCTCTACGCCCCACCGATTGCGCAACACGAAACACGTAACGCTCGATTGTCGGGCCGGATGCTACGCTGGCGAGTATGGCAGCATAGGCTTTTTCGTAGACTCGCGGCACACTGAGCAGCAGGTGCGGCCGTATCTCACGCATATCCTCCGCCAGGTGGTCCAGAGACCCGACAACCACCGTCTCTAGACCACGATCGATGGCTATCAGGTGTTCCTCGCGCCCCAGCACATGAGCAAGCGGCAGAAAGAGAAGGTCTACCATTCCAGGGCGCAGGGTCGGTAAAGCACTCTGGACACCGACTACCTGGGCCAGCAGATTGGCGTGGGTAAGCATGACCCCTTTGGGCTCACCAGTGGTGCCGGAGGTATAGACGATACTGGCCAGATCGTCAGGCGCTATGTCCCGTGCTCGTGAGGCGGCAAACCCATCGGCTTCGGCGGGCGTCAGCCGAGTGAGATGGCAGAGATCGGTAAAGGAGAGCCACCAGGAGTCTGGCGCCGCTCGCTCCCACTCGTCGAAAACGATGAGACACCTCACGTCCGGGATCAGGCGCCTGACGCTAAGCAGCTTCTCGTACTGCTCATTGTTCTCTACGAAGAGAAATCGCGCGCCTGAGTTCTGTACCATGTCGGCAAGCATCTCAGGCACATTGGAAGGGTAGAGCGTCACCGTGACGGCTCCCAGACCCAGGATAGCCCAGTCGGCAGCCATCCACTCCCACCGAGTGTTGCTCAGGATGCCTATCCTGTCCCCGGGAATCGCGCCGAGGGTATCCAGTCCGGAGATGAGGGCGTTTACCAGTTGCTGGTTCTCCAACCAGGTAGCGCCCTGCCACTCTTCATTGCGCTTCTGCCTCCAGCGTACCGCTGACCCATAGCGTACGGAGCGGTCGCGAAACAACTCCGCCAGATTGCCCAGGTGCTCTTCAACTACCATAAGCTTGCTCCAGACCGGCTCCAGACCGCACGGTCCTACATTCAAGCGGCTTTCTCGTCCACTCCTAGAGTCATACCACGGTCTGGTCACAAGGACCTCACAGAGAGCGGTGTTTCGCTGAGGGCGAACGAGCAGGAACGGCAACCGCGTCTTCTGGACGACCCACTCAGGGATGCTCCGCCAGACTCAGTGCAAGATGCTGGTCCGGCCATGCGTCGCCATCGCCAGCAGGTCGTACTTGCTGGAATCCTCAGTGTGACCTTGATTGGTTTCGGTCAATTGCTCGGCAGTAGGCTAACCGTAAATCAGATGAATACCTGGGGGCCCTTGTTCCTGATTCCGAGCATCCTGCCACCCTCCTTCCCGAGCACACCCCTTGCCGGGTATCGTGCAATTCCTGTGCTCAGCTTTACCCTGCACCCAGGCCATACAGCTGATGCTCAATAGCATGAGCGCGCGTCCCTGCTTCCCAAACGCCTGGCTGTCCTAGCTGATCATCCTCACCTGGGGCATTGCCGCGTACTCGCTGCTTCTCCTGGCGCCTGTCCCGCCGCCAGACGAAGTGGACAAGTCTGCACAAGTCTGCACAAGTCTGCACAAGTCTGCACAAGTCGCTACCGCGCGAGCAAGTCGCTCATGAGCAGGAGATCGTCCAGAAGCAGACGCGGCAGAAGAAAGTGCTCGCGCACCCGCTCGCGACCCTGCAAAGCCAGTCGCTCACCTTCCTCGGGATGCTGCAAGAGGCGTAGCATCCCGGCGGCGCACGCTTCTACGCTGTCGACCAGGATGCCGCCGACGCTGCCTAATCTTTCGGCTCTCGCTGGAGTCGTTGCTTGTCCTGTCTCCTCTGCTCCAACTGATCCCATGCCCATCTGCAGCGGGATACCACCGGTACGTCCGGCTACCACGGGGGTGCCCTTCCACAGCGCTTCGGAGATGACCAGCCCGAAGCCTTCCCGCAGGGACTTCTGGACGATGACGTCGGAACACCGCTGGAAAGCATTCACTTCGATGTTGCCCACCCCCGTCAGGTTCGAGAACACATGGATCAACGGATCGGCTGCGCTCTCCGCCTGGATCTGGCGATAGATTTCCCAACCCTCAGGATCATCTAAGGCCATGGAGCCAACCAGCGCGAGCTGGACTTCAGGGATCTCGCGGCGTACCTCTCGATAGGCGGCGATGACTCCAAGCGGATCTTTCCAGGGATCGAAACGAGCAACTTGGGTAATCAGGGGGCGGCCTAGTTGAATGCCAATCCAATCGAGAATTTGCCGCGCCATGCTCGCCGGCAGTCGCAGGTTCTTGGGACTCAAGGGATCAATGGCCGGGGCGATCGTGCTGACGTGGGCGATCGGCAGGTTAGGGGGAACGAACTGCGGCATGGTGAAGACGGCGGCGTCATAGCCGTCCAGATAGGGCCGGAAGAAATCCCACACCGCCGGGTTGGGAGTGGAGGTGTCGATATGGCAGCGCCAGATCCAGCGAGCCTGCCCTTTGCCATGCAGTGAGAGCAATGCCGCCGGCTGCGGGTCATGCACAAAGATCACATCATACGGAGCGCCATCATCTGCGGTCTCGTCCAACTGCTGGGCATTCCGCTCGCTGGTGAGGTGATACGCCGCTCGTTCGACCTCACCGAGATCGTCCACCGCTCCTTGCAAGCCGTTATGCAGCGCCTTAGTGGCGCGGAAGAAGCCCTCGTCTCCGCCGATGACCTTCCAGTCAGCTTTGAGACCGAGGTCAGTGAGCAGGGGAACCAGCGAGCGTAGGAGCTCCGAGACGCCTCCGCCATAAGGTGTTGCATTGAGGTGCAGTACCCGTACACCGTGGAGCCGCTTGGCGTGCTCGCGTACCTCTGCCAGGATGGACTCAGGGACGATCCCCCGGTAGGCGGAGAGCGACCGCTCCCCTACATCAACATGCTGGAGCATAGGACATCCTCCTGTCCTGGCTTGCCGGCCAACGGACCGCTGGTTTCCTAGAGACCGACTAGACAATGAGAGGCTGTCCAATGGGCAGCCTTCAAGGCGCGCCAGATGAGACTTTCGCTACCATAACCCACAGCTCTCTACGAGAGCTCACATTCTTGCTTGTCAACCAATCAGCCCTGGTACGATCTTCAATCTCAGTGCCGGGCTGGCGCTCCTGGCGGGACCGGCTGCCTTTCCTGGCGGTGACGGCGCGTTGCACAAATGCCAAGATGGCCGTGTGGAGAAACAGAATGCCTGCTACAACCGCCCATCCTCGACTGGCAGACGCCGCTACACCCAGCATACCACCAGTACCCGCGAAGAATAACCGGTGTCGGGCGCAATATAATCTCCGAGAATCCGGAGCTCATCAACCGGCGTCTGGCTGAGTTCCTAGCCGACTCGTGCCGCCGCCCATTCAACAGCGGCGAGTTACCAGCCACCGAAGCGTCTCGCTCGTGATGATCACGAGGCTGGGACTGTACACTGCGGAGGATATTCCTGGCTAGCTTCTGGGTGCTGCTCTACCGGGGTCCGAGCCCCGGAGCCACGCCCTGTCGGCGGCTTGCTTGAAGCTCTCTTGGATTGCTGGGCGCTTAGTCCGAACAGCAAACGCAGCACACCAACCCGTTTGATGAGGAGGTCGTAGAGCAACAACGTCACCGCCACGGTCAAACTGACGATGCTGAGAAACTTGGCAAGTAGGCTGGCGTCCCAGCGTACAACGAAAAAGGCAACGAAGGTAAGCACCAGCATATGCAGTACATAGATAGGGTAGCTGCCCTGCTTGAGGTACGTTAAGAGCTGATTACTCCATCCCAGGTATCTCATAGCCAGACCAGTGATGCCAATGACCCAGAACCAGGATACATAGCCACGCAATATCATGAATAAGGCATATTCTGGCGAATAGTCGTTTGCCGGTACCAGGTGCGCCTGGATGATTCCTTCTGACGCAAGCCAGCAGGCGGTACCCAGGCCTATCGCCGGCCACGCATAGCGGCGCACGGACAGAGTGAAGCGATTGCTCGAGTACATGATATAGCCGTAAAGGAAGAAGAGCAGGAAGCTGACGAATTCGGCCCAGTTCTCTGACAACAGGTAATCAAGCGAAAGCGACTTGGGCCCGTTGCCGTGCAGCGCGAACTCGACGAGTCCAAGAGGCAGTCCGAAGAGCGGAAGCGCTCGCCAGCCAGAGAAGAGTGCTATCCCTTGCTTCTTGAGCTGATCTGGTAGGTGTCTGATCATCCAAAAGAGTGGCAGGGCCAGAAGTGAGTAAAGGAGCAGTGGTGGTATAAACCAGAGATGACCAACCCACGCATCGCCATTGTGTGGAATAATGCCGTGCAGCACACCCAACCACATCTGGAGATAGACCTGAAAATAAAACTGCAAAAAGGACGAATGCGCCCCTGGAGTTGCCAGGTATCCAATATAGACCTGCAGCGGCACGATAGTGAGCACCCCGAAGGTGAAGGGTATCGCCAGTCGAGAAAATCGCTCGCTCACGTATCGCCGCGAGCTGCGCTGGTGGAGGGCAAAGTAAGCGGCGGCGCCGGCAATAAAGAAGAGCAGCTGGATTCCCCAGAAGCTAATAAATGATGCCAGGAAATTCATGTAGACGCTGGTCTGACCGTTCTTGATATAGTCCCCTGAGCCAGTGGTAAAGATAATGGCGGCATGGAAGGGAATAAGCCCCAGTACAGCCAGGGCGCGCAGCCAGTCTAGCTCGTGACGTCTGGTTGTCGGCGGTGGGCTCTGTCGACGCGGCGGAGCAACAGGTAGTGCCATGCTCTTTGCTCCTTGTGTTTGTGCCGCCAGTTGACGCCTGTCTCCTTCGTACCTCAGCCACCTCTCAGCGGATACACAATGTGGGGCGGCGCCGTCACAGGAACATCACGATTGCCGCTGGTATCTTTGTTGTTCTTGGCTGTCTGTTTTCTTGGCCGTTGTTCTTGGCCGTTGTTCTTGGCCGTTGTTCTTGGCCGTTGTTCTTGGCCGTTGTTCTTGGCCGTTGTTCTTGGCCGTTGTTCTTGGCTGTTGTTCTTGGCCGTTGTTCTTGGCTCTGCACAGGCGTGGGGCGCAGCTTCAATTGATGAGTGGCAGGGTCGCTGCCAGAAGCCACGCCAGTAGCAATGCCTGGCAGGCCGAAATGAAGATGAGTGGCCTGGCGACTACGCGGCGCGACCAGGCGGCCACGCCGATGAAAGCCAACAGTAAAATAGCAACCACCGGCAGCAAGATGCCCAGATAGCTCAGCCTGCTAAAGTTCATCACAATTGCCGCGACGAGCGCGATCAGAAGCAACAGGGTGGTGAGAAGGTCGGCAAGCGCACTGAGTAGCTGCCGGCGTTCCACTCCGATGAAGAGCGCGCGAGTCCCCAGAAAGAAGGGCCAGACCATGAGGGCATACACCGCGGCTCGCCAGAGACGATCCGGGGGTAGAGCGAGACTCTCCCAGCCAAACGTAGAGAGCGTGCCAAGCGTCAAGTAGAGGAAGAGCGCCACCAGGGCGGCAAGCACAACTTGCAACAGCCTGGCCGGCATGGCCGGCCAGGTGACCTGTTGGCGCAGCTTGGCAACCAGGAAGAGCACTCCGAGCGTCACAGCGCCGGCCAGGAGCAAAAAGAGGGCGACGTCAGCGGAGACCTGTTGCTTGAGAAAGCCAAACGGAGCAGGCTCCGGCGCCCAAAAATCGGAGGGCAGCCAGAAGTGGATCACGATCAGCGTCGCAAGCAGTCCACCTGCGATCGCCGCGAGTCGCAGCCAGAAGCCAGGGATCCCTGGGATATCCTTACCGTGCGCCTCTCTGGCTGCGGCCAGGCCCTGTCCGGAACCAGCGGGCGCAAGCCGGAACAGCGCCGCCAGGTCTGTCAGCAAGAAGAGGGCGGCGGCAACGGCGGCAAGCGCTCCCACAAGGAGCCAGTGGATGCGGGAGTCGGCCACGACCTGGGTGGCGCTTATCTGTGGATCTACCGTTGCCTTTAGCCACTGCACGATGGTGGAGTGTGTCGAGCCGGCGGTAATAATAGAGATGTGATCAAGCCCACCAAGCACTTTACGCTCGCGCAGCGACTGGGCATGGACACCTGAGGACCCGCCACAGTGGAAGCTGCTGGCTACATCGGCTACCGGTACGCCACAGCCCGAAGCAATGAGTTGCTGGGAGGTAGGATTGATACCTGGAAGATCGAACTGACCGGAGAGTACCAGCAGATTGCGTGGATTGGCCGTTGTCGGCTGATTCTGCAGAATACCGGCAACCAGGACTGTCGCTTGCAGGTTGGCGAGTGAAGGGTGCTGCAGCGCATAGTTGCCCACCGCGATCGTTCCAAGCGAGTAACCAATCAGCACTAGCCTGGGAGAAGGGCTTGCGGCATGCGCCAGCGCATAATCCACCATTTCGCCTACCGTAGCCACCAGCTGCTTCGCTACTCCGGTATGGTTTTGGCCGCCGTAGGGAACTGTCGAGGCGCCGTGTCCAGGAAAGTCAAAGGCGTAGGTGGTAATACCGGCCCTCGCGAGATCGACCGCCAAACCAGACATCATTTCCTTGTCGGCCGAATAGCCATGCGCCAGCACGGCTATAACGTTCAGCCGATGGTGCAGTGGGGAAAACTTCAGCACGGGCAGCGGAATCGGGGCGTCAAGGGTAAAGGAATCACGTGAGACGTTACTCTCCATGCCGCGAATCTGGAGCACAGCTATGCCAAATACTGAAATACTCACCAAGAGAAGCAAGGTAGATAGGAGCAAGAGCTTTCGGGGCCAGCGGGATCCAGAGCGGGATCCAGAGCGGGATCCAGAGCGGGATCCAGTTGCTGTGTCGAGAGTTCGCGGGAATGCCATTGCTGGAAGTTCCTTTTAGGCAGGCCGACGAAGCTAGTGCCTGCCTCCTCGGTCATTGTATCATAGTTATATGTCAAGAGGCCACGGCCTGAGCGTGTAGCAGCATCGACGCACCGTATTGTTTTTGGGTATTCCCGGTTGAGGTATGCCATCATGTCGACTCACAGCGGGTTTGCTCTGGCAGCGGCCCTATCTCTGGCCATCACGCTTCCCGTCATTATCTGGAGCTGGCGGAAGAGATGGCCGCAGCGCATGCCGGTGCTGGCGCTCTATGCGGGCGGTTATGGACTCGTTGCCGCTGCTCTCCTACTGGACCCGTTAGTACGGCCCCCGCTCTTCTTACACGGGTTTGTGCCGGGGATTGGTGTGGGACTCATCATAATGGCACTGGCCATACCCCTACAGGACATCGTTTCCAGACGCCGCAAGGCAACCAGACATCGCTCCGGGAACGGGTGAGCGAGCGGGCGGTCTAGCCCTCCTTGCTATTCAGCCAGTTTCAGCTAGAACGTGCCGCCATTCTGGCCAAGTCAGGTCGCTCCATGACCTGAACATCCGCTCGCATCTCCACCCGCACAGGGAGCCCGATCCGTCGTGACAAGGACTGCGCCTCGTGAACGCCTCCAGGATGACCACGCCCACGCTGGACCGACAAGAGGTCATGTGCTGACAGCAGGTGGCAATGGGGGCAATGGGGGCAATGGGGGCAATGGGGGCGCGAAAAAGCCCCCACCGGCGTGTGCTGACGGGGGCGAAACGTCAACCGTTGAAATCACTGGTCGTCCTGACCGTCCAGATCGTCCAGATCGTCCTGGGCTTCTTGCTCGGCGGTATCACTCGTGTCTAGATCGACCTTGAAATCGCGCCCGCACGAGAAACAGTGATAAGTGAGCACACCCGGGAACGTCTCCCCGTTGTAATTTTCGATGCGGTGGCTTCCACAATGCGGGCAGGCTTTCCCATCAGCCATTGCTGTGTGCTCCTTTCGCTCAGATACGCCGTTGGGGGGTCGTCGTCTCGCTGCCATCATGATCCTACTGTGAAGATTACATAGGTGGCCACTTGCAGCCTGTTCCTGAGCACACAACCAGCATGAGAATTCCCCCACCAGCGTGTGCTGATGGGGGTGTATGTTTGTCACGCATACACTATCGGGCGGCTAGGGCGGTGCGTCCTACCTCAGTGACGTAATACTTCTGCCAGTTCGCGTCGCCGGGGTTCCAGCCCAGGCCAACAAGCCGACGGGCTATCAAGCCCTGCAGGATGGCTTGCTCCTCCGTGTTAAAATTATGCGGGTAAAGCGTGACGTTGGGATCGTTGAGGCGCTCCAGTAAGCGCCGCTCGTCACTGGTCATCTGTTCCATACTGTCCATACTGCCTTCCCCTGACTGCCTGCTGACTGCCTGCTGACTGCCTGCTGACTGCCTGCTGACTGCCTGCTGACTGCCTGCTGACTGCCTGCTGACTGCCTGCTGACTGCCTGCTGACTGCCTGCTGACTGCCTGCCGCTACAGCCATGATACTACATGCGCAGCCTGTGCGCCTTTGCTCACCAGCATATACTCCACGTGTTCAGCACGTGTTTAGCGAGTATGGGAGACGCGATTCAACAACTGTCGTCGAGCCATACGTGCTGAGTTGATTCATGGCTTCCTCTAGCCGGCGTAGAAAAGCACGTGCTAAGCATCCGGGCCATCCGGGCCATCCAGGCCATCCAGGCGCGCACGGTAGCGTAAGAGCGCGCCTATGCCTCCTAGCGCATCAAGCGCAGACTCCTGATCGATGACTTCCACCTGAGCGTCTGTGTTGGCCGCCAGCACGATCAACGCATTCCGCGCCTCCGTCAAGATTGGAGCGCCCTTCGCAATCACCAGCACATCTGCCTGCCCGGATTCCAGCGCAGTTCGTGTGGGAGCGTACCCGGCCACTCCTAGTGCGTCCGACTGGATCGCGTCAACCAGCTGCTCGGTGATGGTGCGCTCGTGCGATTCCTGTGCCTGCGTCAGCAATGGCTCGATTTCTTCCCAGATGGCATCTTGCGGCATCTCCATTTCCATCGGGATTGTCTGCTCTCTGAGCAATCGCGCGCTCCGAGGCAACAACGCCTGACGAAGAATTGGGATCGCCACCGCATCGCCGCCAAGAATGACTTCGGTGGCGCCGGTACGCTGCACCAGCCGTTCGATCTCGGTTGCCACTTCGCGGGCGAAGTCTGCCCGCACCTGCCGAGCATGTCGCTGATAGTGCGCCTGATTCATCGCGTTGGTTCTTCGCACCTGGTGAAAGAGCTTTGGGTCTTCCGCCAGCCTGCGCACTTCACGCATCCCGCCGCGATGTGTTACAAGAAGGCGGACAGCATGGGTATGCGCCAGCGCTACAACGGCAACTTCGCGATCATCGAGCAGATCCGCCAACTGGAACAGATCGGGCATTGCCAGGGCCGAGACGTAATTCTCGAGCGGGACATCAGTCGTAAGCGTCTCAAATAAGCGCTGCGCGTCCCCTGCAAAAATGGCAACCCCATGCGTCGCCGCTGGGACGGCAGAATCCAGGTACGCTTCGATGCGCTTGATATCAGCCAGCACGGTGTCGTATGCCATCCCGCGCGGCCAGAACGTCTCAGCGATCTGGTGCAGCCGCTGCCGAAGCACCGCGCGACTGGCTCGCACAATTGGTTGATCACCTGAGAGTAACGGGCGAACATCGAGGTAGACGCTGAGCACTGGCGCACAGTGGCGCGTTGCGCCCATCGCATCTTGTACAAACACCCCCGTCTCACCAGCAGGGACGTCGACTATTTCCACGCGCGCCAGACGGTCGAACAGGTCGTGTAGACGTGTATTCATAACGATATCTCACTCTCCCTATAGCGGTTCTTTCAGATCATATGGGACAACACCTACATCACTGGATCACTGGATCACTGCTTCACCGCTGGCGTGGTGCGCTGAGCGATCGCCTCAATAAGCTGATCCGCTGCCACGATGTAGGCCTCCCCAGAGGGGGGAAACTGTTCAAATGTATCACGTAGCTCGGCGAGAGGAATCGCTGACCGGATGGCCAGTACAGCAGGTGCGATCCATTCGCTCGCCTCCGTAGCGGCGGCCCACGCTCCCACGAGCGTTTGGCGCGTAGCGTCAGCGATGAGTGCCAGCCTCCCGCGTTCTGGCGGAAGCGCCGAGGTGGAGGAGGTGAGGGATGTTTGCTTCTCGCGCAGTTCGACGGTCACCGAAACGATCTCCCGTGCATGCTTCTCATGCGCCTGCGCTGTCGTCAAGCCGGTTGCGGCGATTTGGGGATCCGTATAGTAGACACGCGGCGTCGAGCCATAGTGAGCTGGATGCGGATGGCCCAGCATGGCATCGGCAGCCAGGCGTCCCTGATATTGAGCCATATGGGACATGTGCGCGATACCGGTGACCGCGCCGATAGCCCAAATTCCTTCAGCCGCGCGACAGGTTTCATCAATCGTGATGCCTGATGCATCGGCGTGAATACCAACGCGCTCGAGGTTCAGCCCATCTGTTCGTGGATGCCGCTTCGTCGCGACAACCAGCGCCTGGGCATGTATCTCAGTTGTATCTTCGAGGGTCGCAACGCATGCATGATCCGCATCGCGTCCAAAGCGCTCCACATTGCGACTCATCTCGACGCGTATCCCTTGCCGCGTCAGTCGTTGCGCGAGCAGTTCACCGATTGCAGGATCTTCATCTGCGAGCAGGCGGTTACGGTGGGTGATGATGCTCACATTGGCTCCGTACAGGCGGAACATCTGGGCAATTTCTATTGCCTGCCCTTCGCCGCCCAGGATGATCACACTCTGCGGAATTGCCTCAGCCGTTGTGGCCTCTCTGGTGGTCCAGAACCCAATATCCAGCAAACCAGGTATCTGCGGTGTAGATGGGTCCGACCCAGTGGCGATGACGATGCGGGGCGCTTGTAAGGTCCGACCATTGACAGCAATCTGGCCATGACCGATGAAACTGGCATTGCCTCGAATGAAGGCGCCACCTTCTTTTGCGATAGCGTCGATCTGAGCGGCTTCGTCGAGCGACGAGAAGAGTATTGCGGACGTGGTGAGGCTTCGCGGTGAGGCAATCGCTGGCGAGGCAATTCCCGACAGTGCCTGCGCGCGCCAGCGTGCGTTTGCGGGGCCAAGCAACAACGCAGTGGGAAGCGCTGCCCAATAGGCGCACTCCCCGCCTATATACTCCCGCTCAACCAGCGCGACCCGCATGCCACCTATACGAAGACGGTGAGCGCATGTCTCGCCGCTGATGCCCGCGCCGATAACGATGGCGTCATAGTGCTCGATCATCTGTCCTCCTCCTTCTGTCGTATGCTGGAATCGTTCCTGCAAAGGTCAATGTGGCTCTTGGCGCTCCCAGGCGCATCACGAGCGCCGCGCCGCACCACACAGATCAGTCACAGTTGCCCATGCAGGTCGCTATGATCGAATGGTGAGGATCAACCAGCGCAAAGTCACCAGGATGTGACGGCGCGGTGAGACGCTCCTACACGTCGTCAGGCAACACTGGATCGCGAGCCAGCACGACGCGAGCATCCATATCCCAGCGAGGAAGTGTGATACCGATGGCAACAGATGCGCCAGTTCCCATTCCGTACACAAACGAGCGTCCCCGAGAACGCTCGTTCCGCTCGATGGCTCTGCGCTTGCGGCCCAGGCGCCGCTGTGCTGCCGTATGTCGGTGGCGAACCATACATTCCCGGAGAAGTGTCTGCGCAAATAGACTCGGAGCGGACTCGGCAGGCTCAAACGAAAGACCTGGAAAGTTTGGCCGCCGCGGCACGCGCGCATGGTGTGACGGCCCAAACACATCTACATCGTGGTGATCCGGTATCAAGCCTGGTTGACCTTGCCGAAGAGTTGGGTGCAACACTGGTAGAAATGGCAACTCATGGGCGTACTGGGATAACCCGATTTCCCCTTGGTAGTGTCGCGGATCGTGTGCTGCGTGGTGGCGTAGCGCCTGTTCTGCTCCTTCGTTCATTCCCGCCATTTCCACATCGGCAGGACTTGTCACGGGTACTCGTCCCGCTGGATGGGTCAGTGGTCGCTGAAGCGCCGCTCTTCACGATTGTGCCCACGTTGGCCGGGCCGGCGTTCCGGACCATCACGCTGCTGCGGGTTGTGGATCCACACGATGGCGAAATAGACCGCCGCCTGGCCGAAAATACCGCGACTGCTCCGTCAGTGTGCTGTTCGTACCAGCAGAAACCCTGCCGCACGCATTGTCGAGGTTTCCCAGCATAGTGAATGCGATCTGGTGCTCATGTCAACGAGGAATAACGTATAGTGAGGCAGGGATTGGACGGTGGGCGCTCGGCGGTGTGGCCGACCGGGTATTCGCGACGGCAGGACGCCACTACTCCTCGCGCATGCGCCCCATGAGTAAGCATATTGGCGGTGCCTCCGATTACTCTTCACCGGGTGGGCGAGGTATCGGCGACCTCGGGGTGGAGTTAAGGTAAGAGTCACCTTCTGGTGAGCTGGGCTGATCCCAGCTGATTTCACGGACGTCTGGCAGGCCCATCTTGCCCGCTTTGCGCCCTAGCATACCTTCCGCTTCTTGAAGCGGACACTCCAATAGACGAGGCCGAAACTGTGCCTTCCCTCACTGCTCACATTGCCGCCGGAGCAGCGAACACCTGCCGCATGTGCCGGGGCTTTTCGTACAAATTGTTCGCATACGAGATGAGACAGTGGCAAATCACAGATCTGTCACACTGAAGCAGGTCGACTGCTTTAGCCCTTGCATTTCGCCGTACGTTAGGGTATGCTCACGGCGTCAGAACGAGCCGATGCGGGTAGCGTCGCTCATGTAAAGCCCTTCGATCCTGAGTTCGTTCCTCAAGACGAAGGTGGTGAGTAGCTCTCGACGTGTACATGCCAAGAGAGCATACCAAGACCCGCGATGCGAGAATCAGCGTACCTCACATCGCAAGGCAAGGCGCCCACAGGATGCCACGGTATATATGCCAGGCACCACGTGGGCGTTCCGTTTCCCACCAGCTGTGTTGACGACGCTCCGTCCTGAAACACTTTTAGGTATGGGCGGACCAACTTCGATCCGTTTGCGCGGACGCATCTTGTACGCCTCTGCAGCGGGTCGCTCATGGCTGCTGCGCGTTCGTTGGGAACGCCTCCCGTTCACCAACTTCTTGGAAGAACCACAAAACTCGGTCAACTCCACACCGGTTTGCCGTCGAGGCTGACCAGCTCCTGACCAGCTCCTGACCAGCTCCTGACCAGCTCCTGACCAGCTATGGCGCCGATGTGCTCATGCTGACTGGTGTGAAGCTAGCTCCAGCGACTTCGGCTCGCGCAAAGTGGTTGTTGCTATAGCCAACGCTACTGCTCGCACCGCCGGCGACGCCATAGGACTGGTTGCCCTGGATGGCATCGCGCCCGGCGGACACGGTCCCTAACTGGCTCTTGCTGTCAATAATCGTGAGCGTGCCGATGTAGCCAGCGTCGGCATAGCCCCCGACAACCAGGTCACCCGGGATGCTGCCGAATGGGCCGCTGGCATGCGTACCATTGCGGCTGCTGTGCGCCGCATTCCCGGCATGGAACGCTCCGGCGCCGTTGAACTCTGCCACCGTCACGTAGGTCTGGACAAACGTGCTGGTAGCGCCTGGCAGCGCCTTGAGATGCGCGCCAACTTCATCGGGTCCGCTGGCGGCGGCGTTGGCATACCAGATCTCGACGTCGGTGTTGTCGCCATTGACGCCCGATACCGCCTTTTTCCAGGAATTGCCCAGGCTGTCTTCCACATGGTCGACAACGTATGGGTTCCCTCCAGCAATCGAAACTACCGCGACAAGCAAGTGCCCAGCGCTCACCGATCGAGCGAACTTTCCGTAGCTCTTGTGCCCCCCCGCATAATCGGTAAAGTGGCTTGCCGACTGTACAGGAGACAATATTCCTGTCGGTGGGGTCGTGGTGGGCGTTGATGGCGAACTGGGCGCGGTTGGCGCTGGTGAGACCGGAGTCGATGTTGGCGGTACTGCTGTCGGTGGAACCGACGTTGGAGCCGGTGGCACAGCACTCGTCGAAGTTGAAGTCGGTGGCGACGCGAGCGATCCACTTGTGCCGTAAGACGCATACTGCGCCTTGACCTGTTGGCCCCAACTCGTCAGCGCAGGCCCGTTGTAGTTGCTGACCAGCGCCTCGACTGTGCCCCAGGTATCCCATGTCCAGGCAAGCGTTCCATCAGCGCCGACGCTGGACAGCCATGTCCAGAAGGTGGTCGCGAAGCTGGAGTCCGTGCAGCTATCGTCGTAGCAGTATGCCCCAAACTCATTATTGAGGAGCGGAACCTGCGCCGCAGTTGGTCCAAAATCGCTGTTCCATGCGCTGGTAGTCTGATGTGTGTTGCCCTTGTAGACATGAATAGCTGCCGCCAGGTTATTATCTGGATCGCTCGGGCGATGTGTCAGCCAGCCCGTCGAGCCGCCCAGCGTGTTCGCCCAATCGATGCCCGATAGCGAAAGTATCCCGTGGAATCCAGCGCTACGCACAGTGGAGACCAGCGCCTGCATCCCAATCGCGTTGAAGCCGCCATCTGATCCACCGTTGAGCCAAATACTCCAACTGCTTGGATGTGGTTCGTTGTACAGGTCGAAAATCACGTCGGTGCGCCCTGCAAACGTGGTCGCCACGCTCTGCCAGAATGCTCCGCTGTGATCAGCGTCGGGCATTTCTTTCGTGCCAGAGGCAAGCTGTGATCCCGGCGCGTTCCATTGCAGATCCAGTTCGGGCGTGATGCCATTGCTGGTCAGCAACTTGACCAGCGCCACGAAAGCGTTCCGATAGTTGGTCCCGCTATAGGCGGCAGGAACGCCATTGATGTCGAGCCAGCAGTCTTCATTCATCGGCAGACGGACAGCGTTGACATGCGCCGACAACAGCCCATTGACAAACGTTTGGTCGCTGGGGCCATCAAAGATACCCCACCCCTGAATGCAGGCGTATTCACCACCGCTATAGTCCACACCGTGCAGAAACACGGACCGATTCGACCCATCTACCAGTGAAGCTCCTGATACCCGGAGATTCGGGGCGACATCGGCCGCGCCAGCGCGAGGATAATGTAGATTGAATCCAACCGCAGCGCCAGCAGCCACGAGCACCAGGGCCAACCCAATGACTCCAATGCCAAGGGAACGGCCAAGGGAACGGCGGCGTGTTCGATCACGCATGGGGATCCTTCCTTCCATGACTTTCAAAGCGTCGTCTATTCGGGAAGTAGGAGACTCGGGGGATCTCGAAAGATCCGCAGACGCCTCGTCTGCCCGTAGCTCTCACGGCGTGTTGACAAACCAGGGTCCGTCCAGAAGGGTCCGTCCAGAAGGGTCCGGTGAGGAGCGTCCAGAAGGGTCCGTCCAGAAGGGTCCGTCCAGAAGGGTCCGTCCAGAAGGGTCCGTCATTGCCGTGCCGTCAGGCGCTATTTTACACAAGAGCTTGGGGCAAGGGAGGAAAAATTGAGGGACATAGCCCATATGGGTATGTCCCTTCGTTGTTGCCGGGCTGTTTGAGCGCAGGACAACCGGCTCGACCTTGGTCCCTCTGAAAGTACCTTTGCCGAACTAGGCCTGTCTGAGGTAAATCATCCCATCACGAACCTGCACGTCGTAACGGGGCTGCGCGAAAGTCGCCGGGCCTGTGAGCGCCTTCCCATCGCGCATGCGGAATCGTGAGCCATGCCATGGGCACTGCACGACATCCCCTTGTTGCAGTTCGCCTTTGTCGAGCGGACCACCCGCGTGCGAGCAGGTCGCGGCGATAGCGGCATACTTCGCGCCCAACTTCACCAATACTACTGGGACGCCCTCGACCTCCACACGGCGAAGCGTATTATCCGGCATCGCGGCCACCGGCAGCACAGCGACGAAGTCGCGGCTTCCTTCCTGCCATGCGACATGATTCACGCCAGTCCCTTTGCCGAAGACCATATCGCCACCGAGGTATGCTGCCACGAGCACGCTGATTAATCCAATAAAGCCCACAATTGCCGCGGCGACGCTCTCCCCAGAGGGATCTGCCAGACGAATGAAAAATGAGATGATATACAGAACTAGGGCCAGGGAATTCAGGCCAGCATGATATAACCCAACCGTACGCTCGGCTCCATACGAGTCGCTCCAGTCAGCTAGACCAGTCGCCGCCGCCGCGATGGCCGCGAGAATGCCGATCAGCACGGCGATTTCGGCGCCACGAGCAGCCCAGCTATTCGCCGTTGATGAGGCAAGCCAGACAATGTCAAAGATCACCGACAGCAACCATGCGCCTATCGGTACGTCGGTAATCGCCGGGTGTAGTGGATGGCCAAGCCAGGTACCATTTAAGAGTGACTTGAAGCGCCGCGGTGGCTTGCGCTTTGATCCGATGACCAGCTTGACGCCACTTTGTAACGCATCGCTAATCCGATCTGTCAATGTCGGAGACTCGGCTGGCGACTCGGGTTCAGAATCGTCATGCGTTGTGGCGCTATCCGATACTTCGTGCATCTCCTATGCCCCTTTCAGGCAGCCTCTTTGCCGCCAATGTTATGACCTAACGCGGTTGATCGATTCCCTCTCATGCCGTCTCATGTAGACCTATATCTGACGTTGCGACATTTGTCAATATTTAATTGTACTTATTTGACAAATAGATCCCCTGCGGCATATGCTATCTCCGATGGTTTGCACGCATCATCGCAGTTCGTGTGCTCTCCGCTTTAACGATAGATTCGGCGGCGGGTTTCAACGGCGCAGACGTCGGCGAAAGGAGCAGCTTATGTCGTCCGCCTGGTCCCTTCGGTTTCTCACCAGCACGCGCGGACGCCTAATTTCCCTGCTGCGTCGTGACACGCGCACGGTAGATGACCTGGCATCCGCACTGAACTTAACCGACAACGCGGTGCGCGCCCACCTGGCTGCCCTTGAACGGGATGGGATCGTGCGCCAATGTGGCGTACGGCGCGATGGAAGCGTCGGCAAGCCTGCCTTTGCGTACGAATTGACCGCCGATGCCGAACAATTCTTCCCCAAACCCTATGCGACTGTGCTCAATGAAATGCTCGATGTCCTGGATGGGGAAGTGTCGCCCGATGAACTGGAGCGGCATTTACGCTCGATTGGCGCGCGTATGGCGAGAGAGTATCCATCCGGACAAGGAGATACGCATATGCGGCTCACAGCGGCTGTCGATGCGCTCAACAAGATTGGCGGCCTGGCAGAGCTGGACGTGGAGAGTGGAAATCTCTCACTTCGTGGCTATAGTTGTCCACTTGCCGCAGTGGTCCCAAGTCATCCCGATGTCTGTCACCTCACCGAAGCGTTTGTGAGCAAGGTGGCAGGCGTACCTGTCCGCGAGTGTTGCGACCGGGGAGCCATCCCGCATTGCTGCTTTGAAGTGGCCGAATAATCTACGGTGTGCTTTTCTTATACCTCCAGGGGCACATGGGCATCTCTGAGCGAACCCGACGAGACTCGACGCCCGCGCCCGCACGTGCTACGCTACATGCTAACAGGCAGGTTGATGCAACCGCGGGAGATTCATAAGGCATGAGCGATATCGATAAAGGGACAGGTGAGGATTCGACAGGCACGGAGTCCGACCAATTTGCCAGCGAGACGGCACAAATACTGCCAGTGATCTACGCCGCTCAGGCGTCCGACGGTAATGTGATGAATCTGGCCATCGGCGCCTGGCTTCATGCCAAGTTCCAGCGCAGTCGCAGCGTCAAAACGCGAGACACCTACTCAGCTATTCTTCAGGCGTTCCGGTCGCAGTTGCTCTCCCATGGACTTGATCTCAATGCCGCCGACCCTCGCCAAGTTGCTGCCGCTCTTGGCACAAGCTCCCACACGAGAGAGAGCGATACCGCGATAGGAGACGCCGTCGCCGAGCGCACCAGAACATTGGCGCTTGCCGCTCAGGCGTTCGCCGCGCAACCAGCCGTCACACGATATGGAGCGCGCCCCGTCGCTCCAACCACAGCGAATCTGCGGTTGGCCGCGATTAGCAGCTTCTACCGCTATGCGCTGCGGCATGATTTCTTACGCGGCGGAAACCCGGTTGAGCGCGTCGAACGGCAGGCCGTGCAGTCATACGCTGCCGCGCGACCACTTGCCTACGATGATCTGCGCGTGCGTCTAGCCGAGATTGACTTGGCCACACCAGCCGGGCTGCGCGACTATGCCCTGCTCCTGCTGGGCTTGCATACTGGACGGCGCGTCTCCGAACTGGCCGGGCTACGCCGCGAGCACTTGATCATTCGCGCCAGCCGCGTCGAGATTACCTGGGTGCGCTGTAAGGGTGGCAAGACCATGCGCGACGAACTCCCACGTAAGGGGATGCAGGGGCTGGCCGCCGAGGCGTTGGTCGCATGGGTGATGCGCCTGTACGGTGAAGACGGCGAGACGGAGCCACTGCTGACGCCAGATATGCTCAATATGATGCATCAGCATGGCGGCCAGGCAGGTGGCGCACATGAGTATGCATCACCTCTGGATAGCCCTAGCCAGCAGGCGCTTGTCTTGACATCACCAGGAGGTGGATCGCTCGGCCCAGCGGCAGCGAGCCTGATGAGGCGGGAACGCCCGGTCTGGATCAGTCTGGCCAGGCGCAATGGCACATACGGTCATCCCCTCTCGATTCGTGCGATTGCTCTCATCAACGAGCAGCGACTTGGTACGAGTAAGGTTCATACCTTGAGGCATACTTTCGCGCGTGGCCTGGAAGACGCTGGGGCGAAGGTTAGCGAGATTCAGGCACGGCTGGGACACGCCGATCTCGGCACTACCGGACGCTACCTCGCTCAACTGCACGCGGGCGAAAATCCCCATCTGGCGCGGCTGAGCCACCTCTACGGCCTGGAAGACCGCCTCAAGCGCCAGCCGGAGTCTGCATCAGATGAGAAATGAGCGCGACGCTCAAGGGAATATGTGCCCGATATAGTCATTCGGCTCCCCATCTGAAGTAAACCAGATGGTTCCATCAGGCGCTGCAACCATCCCAAATGGGACACTATTTGGGATGAGCAGAGTGTAGAAGGTGAATACGTTACTTTCAGGCACGTACCGGATGACCGCGTTGGCGTCGAAGCTAGTAATCCAGACAGCGCCGTCCGGCGCAACGTCGAGCGCGTAGTTGCCGGTGGTTGCGCCCACAGGCTCTGGTAATGGGATCTCAGACACTGCGCCTGTACGTGTGTTGATATGCCCGAGACGGTTGAACTGTAACTCGGTAAACCAGACATTTCCCCGCTTGTCGCTGACCATCGACGGTACTTGCGCGGTGGGTTTGCCCAGCTGATGAACAGTCACTGCTCCGCTCTTCGGATCGAGGCTGCCGACCACACCGCCATAGAGGGCCGCACCAAACCAGACGATGCCCTCAGGCGTCACGGCGATACTATAAGGATGCGGCGCGCGCTCGCCTTCAACTGGCAGCGTATCCCAGGTGCGAACCGCTCCGGTCGCAGGGTCCAGCCTGGCGATCTGACTACTGTGGTTGAGTGTAAACCAGAGCTGGCCGTGCTGGTCGAACTGGAGATGCTGTGGACCTGGGCTGTGGCCGTCAAAAGAGGTGAGCGGGAAGGTTGTGAAACGCTCGGTCGTTGGATTAAAACGCCGGATGTAGCCGCCGTTCTCCTCGGCAAACCAGAGAGCGTCATCCGGGCCGAGTGCGCTCATCATCAGCCCAAAGCGTCCTCCCGGAGGATCCCATTCGTGTATCGCACCTGTCTTCGGATCGAGGCGAGCCAGCTTGTTCGCGCGCATCTCACCGAACCACACATATCCGTCACGATCCACAACTGGCTGCATGAGCGAGGCACGCGGATCCGCCGTCGGGTAAATATGCATCTGCGCCGGTTGTATACGCACATTCGCCTGAGCTGCTATATGTGTCGACGCTGGCTGTGGAGTCGCAACCACCGAACGAGGCCCCTGGATTGCTAAAGCGACCTGCGTGAACACCAGCAGTGTGGCCGAGACCAGTGCGCCAACAAAGAGCGCGAAAGGCGCATGCCGCACGACGCTTCGAGGTCGCGCAGAGTCGTCATCAGCTTCTAGCTTGAGATTGCTGCCATCGTGTGTGTCGTGAACAATTGGCGGCATCTTGTGATGGGTCCCTGTCTGGCGAATGAGGTCTATCCAGTGGATAGCATACTCATCCGTTGCCATGCACAGCAAGCCAGGGGGCTGCTTTAGCCGCAAGCATCCTCGGCGAGGAGTACAACTGCGGCACGAACACGCAGTCGAGCTCACATCGACTTCGGTTCGACATCGTACGTACGTGCCCAGGCGGTATACCCGCCTTCAAGGGCGCTGGCATCGAAGCCCAGTAACTGGAGCGTACGCGCCACACGGGCGCTGGTGGCCTCGTCGGGTCAGGTGCAATATGCGACGACCCTGCGGTGTTTTGCTGCCGGATCAGCCTGTGCGGCCCACTCACGGATCTGATCTGGCAATACACGTACGCTCCCTGGGATCTGCCCGTCGCTTTTCGCGTAGTGCCCCCGCGAGCGTACGTCCAGTATGATTGGCGGGGGCGATTCGTCCATCATGGATTTCAAATCCTGGGGTGTAATGCGTCGAACCTCAGTAGCCTCGCCCTCGAAGAGTCCATTGGCGTCGCTTGCGCGTTCCTCAGCCATGGTAATGCTCGCCTGCGCCACTCGTGCCCCATACCAGCGCGCTGCGGGGGTCGCGGTGACCCCATGCACGAGTACCGATACAAGCACCACGACACCGGTAATCGCCAGCAGACTGGTCGCTTGCGGAGCACCAGCTGCTACGACTAGCAGAGCCAATAACAACGCCGAAAGACCACGCGGCCCAAACCAGGCGACAAATGCACGGGAGATGGGACTCATTTTGGCGTGCAACAAGACTAACCCCATCGCGCCTGGTCGCACGAGGAAGATGGCGACGATAGCGAAGACCAGCGCAAGGCCAAAGCTAATCGTTCCAAAGAGCGGACCCAATATCACTCCAAACAGAATGAACGCCAGGAGCATCGCCATCTCGGCGGTCACTTCGCCATAGTCCATGAAACAGTCACAGAGTGTGACATCAAAAAGCGCGACTGCCAAGCCGGCGAAGAAGGCGGCAAGGAATCCATCACCGCCAAGCGCTTGGGCGGCGGAATAGGAGGCGAGCACCAGCCCAATGCCATACAATGCCTGGTACTCGTGCCGGATCGAGTAGCGCTCGTCGGCCTTGCCCATCAGCCACGCGCCAATGCCACCAACCGCAATCCCTACGATAGGACTGAGCACTAGTAACCGCGCGAGAAAGCCAAACCAGTGACCTGCGCCGCCTCCTCCATCCAGCATGATCTGAATCGCGATCAGCACGATTGGCAGCACAATGATGTCGTTAGTGCCCGCTTCTATGGTGAGCGTCCGCCGTACTGAACGGGGAATGCGCTCATCGCGCACGACATCACGCAGGACGATGGGATCAGTCGAAGCCAGCACGGCGCCAAGCAGTAACGACTGAATGGGTGACGTGTGTAGCAACAGGCCTGCGGCAACGGAGATGCCTACGATAGTCAGCAGAGTCCCTGGGCCAAGATCGAGGAGTGGAATGCGCCACTCACGTCGTAGTTCGTCAACATCGAAGCGTGCGGCATCCAGAAAGAGCACAAGCGCCAGATTGAGAGCCGCAACTGCCTCCAGCGCGGGTTCACTTGGGGTAATCTTGATGAGTCCAAGCGCGCCTGGTCCAAGTATCAGCCCGAGCGCAAGAAAAATGATTGGCAGCGAGAGTGGAGCGCGATCAACAATGCCCGAGGCCAGTGCGGCTACGGTCAGTACAACGGCGAGAATCGCAAACCATAATGCCACTGGCTCCACGGGCAAGCTCCCTGCTGACTCTTCGTGAAACTGCTGACTATTTTGTGCTGACTATTTTGTGCTGACTATTTTGTGCTGACTATTTTGTGCTGACTATTTTGTCTCGGATACTCGACCGTTAGCGCTGTTGCCTCCTGGCTCATCTGGCAGTCGGGTGCGCTCGGCAAATGCTACAAAATAGGCAATCGTGTGCGGATTGCTCATCGAGTCGGGGTTGGCGACCCTTCTCCGCATCAGCGCCAAGCAGAATCTTCTTAATCGGTAACTCCAGCTTTTTGCCACTTAGCGTTCGTGGCACCTCGTCGATCGCGAAGACATCGTTTGGGACGTAGCGCGCTGAGAGCGCGGTGCGAATTCGGTCGGCAATTCTCGCCTTGAGCGCGTCGTCCAGTTCAACGCCAGGTGCGAGCACGACGAAGAGCGGCATATAGGATGGTCGTCCGAGATATTCGAGGTCGATGACCAGACTATCGAGAATCTCTGGCAGGTCTTCAATCACCCGATAGATCTCGCTCGTTCCCATACGGATGCCCATGCGATTGATGGTGGCGTCGGAGCGCCCATAAATGATGACTCCGCCGGATGGGGTGATCTTCACCCAGTCGCCATGCCGCCAGACGCCCGGAAACGTCTCGAAATAGCTCTCTCGGTAACGTTGGTTGTTGGCATCGTTCCAGAAGTAGATTGGCATGGACGGCATCGGCTCGGTAATGACTAGTTCGCCTACTTCATTCTCGATGGGTATGCCCGACTCGTCGAACGCATAAACAGCGCAACCCAGGCAGCGACACTGGATTTCTCCAGCGCGCACCGGAAGTATTGGGCATCCGGCGACGAACCCAGAGCAGACATCTGTTCCGCCGCTGACAGAGGCCAGCCAGATATCGGGCTTTACATGCTCGTAGACCCATTGAAATCCATCAATCGAGAGTGGCGAGCCGGTTGAACCAAGCCCTTTAAGCTTGTCGAGATCGAAAGAGATCCCCGGCTCAATATGACCTTTCATCTGTGACCCAACATAAGCTGCGCTCGCGCCGAAGAAAGTCATCCCAGACTGCTCGGCGAATGACCAGAGCGCGTCGAGGTCGGGATATCCTGGGCTGCCGTCGATAGAGCACCACCGTGCAGCCGACGAGCAGGCCCCCAATAAGCAGATTCCACATCATCCAGCCAGTCGTAGAGAACCAGAAGAATCGGTCGTCGGGCTGCAGATTCATATGTAGCGCAAGCGACTTCAAATGTTCGAGCACGATGCCGCCGTGGCTCTGCACGATAGGTTTCGGCAAGCCAGTCGTGCCCGATGAGTAGAGTACCCATAGCGGAGCGTCAAACGCGACCTGCTCAAAGGCGAGCGTGCCGCTATCATGGGCCAGCGCATCATTCCACGAAATCGCGTTGCTAAAATCGCTGGCGGATGCGTTCGCGTCAAGATATGGAGCCAATATCAGGCGCTCCAGCGAAGGAAGCGCGGCCTGCAATTCATGGATAACCTGGCGGCGATCAAACGGCTTGCCATTGTATTGGTAGCCATCCACCGCGAAGAGCACGTTCGGCTCGATCTGGCGGAAGCGGTCAACGACACTTGCGGTGCCCATGTCGGGCGAACAACTGGACCAGACAGCGCCCAGGCTCGCACAGGCAAGAAAGGCTATCAGCGTGGCGGGAATATTCGGCATGTAGGCCACCACGCGATCACCGGGCTGAACCCCCATTGCGCGGAGCGTCGCGGCGACCGAAGCGACATCATTCTTCAGTTCATCCCACGAAATTTCGGTCATTGGCTCTGTTCGGAACGAAAGATTACGGCAGGACGGTCAGCCACGATGTGTCGAAAAACGTGTTCAGCGTAATTGAGGCGCGCGCCAGGAAACCACTCGCGCCCGGCATCTCGTGGCTTTCGAGGATAGCGGTATATGGGCTCGATGATGTCACATCGAAGAACTGCCAGATCGACTCCCAGAAATCGTCCAGGTGCGAGACAGACCACTCCCAGAGCGCAGTCGTATGAATCGAAATGCTCGCGACTTGTGTACTGCTCCAGCCAACGCATGTATGCGCGTCATGGCACTGCTCTCCCGTACCACGTCGGATGGCTCCCACAGAATCTCTCCTTCGAGGACATTGTTGTTATCTCTTGGTTCTCCTGTCAGCTTCTGCCGAGCTTCTGTTTCGGTCCGTATGAGTTCGGTGTTTGTAGTGATATGACTATATGAATATCGGAGCCGGTAGTGGCTCATACAATGTGGCCCCACGAGAACTGTCCGCACCTCGTACTGGCCTGAATTCGCAGGACCAACCCTGCCCATCAACCTCTGGCGCATCGTGCGACACCGCAGGCAGAAGCCACCCAGAACGCATGGGCCTGGACTATTCTCTGGCGCGAGTGGGCGCTCCATTAGGTCGCACTCGATGACATCGCCGCAATGGCAACGCCGAGTGGATCACGCGCGCGTGCGATTACCACAGGCTTCGTAGAGTCGCACGATGACATACTGGCCATCCTAGGAACGCTTGATAGCTTCGATGACAACATTGCATCAACATCGAACGTAAACATGGTAGCAGATGGATGCGGCACTGCTACTGCACGCCTATCCCGCATCGACCTATGACGGCACTATCGACGCCTGCAAGCGTCACCAGCGGAGCGATTGAGCGCATAGCCCGCCGCTACCGTGCCACCGGTGCGCCAGTCACCCAGATGTGGGTAGAGGCTATAGATGAGCATGTGCTCACCCTGGTCGGCCTGTGGATCGGGCCATGTCGGCGAACGCAGTAGCGTCAGCCCCATCCACCCTTCGGCGACATCGTGTCCATAGCGGCCATCATTGAGCAGACTCACGCCGTAGTCGCCCTCGGAGAGATCGACCCAGCGGTGCGCGGGTATCTCGAAACGCGCCTGATCCCAACTGGTATTGCGATGCACTGGGCGCTCGATAGCTCCATACTGGATTTCGCAGGTCGCGTGGGTTGTCCGCACATCCAGCGGAAATCCAGCCTTGAGCAGAACATGTTGCTCATGCCAGTCGATCTGCGTCTCGAAGTCGATACGCGGATTCAGAGCGATACAGCATAATGCGCTGTGTGATCGCGCTGGAACGGAATTTCCGCAGGACACGAACCACCGCACGGAGCGGACCACGCTCGACCAGACTGACTTCGATTGTCGCCAGCGGATACGGCTTACGCGCATAATAGGCGTCTATATCCCAGGCGTCAAAATCGCGGGGTAGGTCTTCGTACGCCGTGAGCACATTGGCGCGCTTGCCAGCCGCAATAAGCTGGCGACCTCCATCGACGCGATGATCCTCAACGACACGATCTCGCCTGCCTCATTCAATCTGAATAGTAAAGAAGGCATTCTTCAGCCAGATGCCCGTCTCATTCTGCGCCCGCCTCGACACTCCCTTGTGGTGAGACTCCTCGCGCCTATCGGCGATGTCTCCGAAGCCCATTCAATCGCCTTAACGCCGCGCCCCGGCATATCCGAAAGCTCAACCAGCACGGTAGCGCATCGTCGACTGCGGGTTGCGTCGGAGACGCTGACCATCTACGTGGGGATAGCTTCCCTCGCCCGGGTCAGGAAGCGCCAGCAATTCGCTGCGCGCGAAAGGCGATGGATTGAGCGCCACTGTGCATCGTGCGAGCCACAGGGAACAGTCCCGCGAGCATTTCCTACGTGAGAGCTGCGAGCTTTTCTCCCAGGTCGGTGAGCGCCAGACGCGCATCCCAGTAGACTGTCGCGATGGATGACCCCGGCAAGATATCGTGGAATTCGTGCATCAGCAGCGTGCGCCACGCGTCATCGAGAACGGATGCGGCGGTCCGGAGTCTCGTTCGGATGCAGCGCCCACTGCCAGGCATCCAGCCACTCAGCCAGCAATAGCGCGCCTTCCAGTTGGCGATGCGTCCGCTTCAGCCAGCTTTGTGTCGTGTAGGTACCCCGGTGATATTCCATATAGAGTTCACCGTCCCAAACGGGAAGATCGGCGTTGTTTGCTACAGCGGCGCGCAATCGATCAAAGTATTCGTCGGCGCGGCCCAGGTGAAGCTCTGGCATACCCGGAAGCCGCTGTATCGCGCGGGCATGCTCCAGGTGCTGGCGCGTCGGCCCCGCTCCACCATCGCCATGGCCGTATGCGAGCAACGTCTCGCCATTGAGCGCCTTTTGTCGATACCGTTCCCAGACACCTCTCACAGCCTTCACATTGAGCGAGCCGTTGTAGGTGTCCATATTTGCGAAGAGAGCTGGCGCATTGAGGGTGGGCGTCGTAATGAAGTGCGCGAGCACCGTGCTCCCATCGATGCCGCGCCAGTGAAACGTATCGGTGGGAATGCCGATTGGTTTCACTCCAACTCAGCTTCGTCGTCATGAAGACGGGAAGCCCCGCGCGCAGCATAATTTGCGGCAATGCGGCGGAATAGCCAAAGGCATCGGGCAGCCAGAGCGCGTTATACTCCCGCCCAAACTCCTCACGCAAGAATCGCTGCCCGTAGAGGATTTGCCGCACCAGCGACTCGCCTGAGACAAGATTGCAGTCTGATTCGACCCACATTGCTCCCGCCGCCTCGAAGCGTCCTTCGTCAACGCGCGCACGAACCCGCTCATAGAGCGTGGGATAGTCATCTTTCATCCAGGCAAAGACCTGAGGTGTAGTGTGCAGAAAGACATACTCAGGATAAGCATCCATCAGCGCAGTAGCGATAGCAAAAGTGCGCGCGGCTTTCTCGCGGGTATGTCGTGTCTGCCAGAGCCAGGCAACATCGAGATGTCCATGCCCAACCGCGGTAACGATGGGGCGGTCAATAGGCTGATAAGCGTTGGGAAAGTCGGTGCAAGTCAGCCTCAAGCTGGCTTACAGCCCCGCGCACAGACTCGTAGAATGTGGTCTGGAAACAATTCAACAGCGTCATACGCAGCGTCCAGTGATCCCGCCAGCGCATAGAGAACGGATCGCTCTCATCGAGTTCATCGACCAGGTCGGCGCCAGCACTGAGGAAGTGATAGAGTCGTTCAGTGGGCCGGTCCAGCAGTGCGATCTCTGCCGTCTCGATACGATGATCGTCGGGGAGCATGCCACTCCAGGCGCGGACATCAAACGTCAACGAACCTACTGCGCACATCGTCCAGCCGTAGCAACACATCAGGATGGTGGCGGTTGATACCTTGCTGTAGTCTGCCATTGACGTAAAGCAACCCTCGGGCCAGCCAAATTCCGTGCCCAGGCCAAGCAACAGCCGCAAAACCACTGCGCGCTCACCGTCATCGCATTGTCGGCGTTCCATAACGCGGGACGTTCAATCTGCGCGTGAAACCAGGCATTCTGGTCATAGCCGCCCCAGCGGCTCCCAGGATGAACCGCAACCCAGCCACCACTATCGCTGGATGGAATCGGTACCTCACGAGGATCAATACCGCTCCCAATATCGAGCATTCGCAGGTTACGAAGCAGAAGGCTTTCGGCGTACACACGTGGCGCAAGCTCGGTCAACGCACGCCGCACTCGTTGCATCGAAGGTCGCATCACCACTCCGTCACTTCTCTACGTTTCCGTCGCCGCTGTTGCCTGCGTTTGCCATGATTTCCCCATTAATCCCGCTATCCGTAATCCGCCATTTCCCAGTTAATTCCTAGATTATAGGGTGACATGTCCGGTCTGCTGTAGCCTTTGACTATAAGAAGACGACAGACGCCGACACTACGCCTATTTCTGGCAGTATTGGCAACACCACACATGAGGGATGCTCGGCATCGTGTCGCACCGACTGGCGCGCCACACGCCAGGTGGTCGCCTGCGACGGATCATCGCCAGTGTTAGGGTTGCGCTCCCACCGCGGGAAGTTGCTGCTCGTCACGTCCAACCGCAACCGATGGCCCGGCATGAATGTTACCGCCGTCGCCCACAAATCGACACTGATCTCGTAGACGTGACCGGACTCTACCAGCCCCGCGGGCGCTCCAGGCCGTCACGGTAGCGCAACCGTGTCACGCCATCGGTGAGTGTCATCGCCCGACCATCGGGATAGACATCCACCAGCCGCGCAACAAAATCGGTATCTGGCCCATCCGTCGCAACAAAAACGTCGCCGTCACCGGACCCGCGAGCGAGAGTGGATGTTCAAGCGGAGCAGACGTAAACACCAGTACATCGTCGCGCGCCTCGACAGGTCGTTGATCGAAGCGCCAGCGGGAATGAGGGATGCATCAAGGTTGCCCCACCAATGGTCGGGGCAGGATTTGTCGGATCATAGACGTATGTATCCGTTGGCTCATTAGCAGGAATCTCCCGAGACAACAAACCATCGCCACTCGCGGCATTGGCGTGTCCGCCGCTATGCAAGTACCACGCCTCCAGGTCGCATCGTGGCGGGCGGCCAGACATCGCTCGTGCGCCAGACGTTCGCGCCCATCATGAAGTATTTGACGCGGGGCCATTGCTCGAACCCATTCGCCGCATGCTTGAGGAAGCGGTCAAAAAACTGAAGGTGCAGGCTGACCAGATCAATCTGAAGATCAATCAGCGCCGCACCCGCACGGAAACCGAAATCGAGATCGCCGACATTCGAGCTAAAACTGGAATGCGACCATGGGCCGATTACCAGATACTGGTCGGCGATTTCCTTCGTGCGCGCATTGCGTTAAAATTGCGAATCGTGCCATTGAGGAAGATGTCGTACCAGCCACCGATATGAAGCGCTGGAATGCGCGCCAGCGCATACGCTGGTGTAACACGCGCGGGATCCTGAAACGTAAGGTCTTCGCGGCGCGTAATAGCCGTCGGTCATCGGCTGATTGAGCTCAAGACGAGCGAGCGGTCCGAAACGCTGAAGTGGAACCTCGGCATAGCCCGCTTTCAGCAAGCCGATCATATTCGCGCGCCATCGCGGTGAAACGCCTGATACTGGCCCGTGGGATTGCCCCGATTGCGCCGCGACAGCACATCCAGTCCGCGCTGGAGCAGCCATGCGCCTTCGAGACCCAACTCGAAGACGCCATTACGCGAAAACGACGCCCTCATTCGGGTCGGCCCAGGTAATCAGCGGCGCCATAGCCTGCAGCGCAGATGGAGCTTCTCGTGCCGCCGCCCACTGGGTGAATCCCATATATGAGCCGCCAAACATACCAACGATGCCATTTGCACCCGGCAACGCCGCCGCCCACACGACGGAATCCGCCCCATCGGCGCCTTCATTGCGCATGGGGTCGAATTCGCCATCGGACGTGAAGGTGCCACGCACATCCTGCACGACGACGATATAACCGCGCCGCGCGGCCTGCGCCGGATTGATCAGGCTGCTGCCAAGCGGGAAATCCTTGCCATAGGGAAGCCGCATCAGTAGAACGGGATAACGTCCCGTCGCCGCCATCATCTGGCCGAAACACATTCGCCCGCAGGACGACACCATCACGCATGGTCGCCGGATACGTCGAAGTCCGCGCGCACACCAGAAATCATCGTTGGCTGCATGGCTACACCTCCGCTCGTTTGATGAGGAGCACATCGCTAAATGCCCTCGATGCGTTACAGACTCGCCGAAGCACATGTAGTAGGCATCCTCGACGTCCCATACATCCATATAATACAGCGAGGACGGCCCAACTGAGCCGTCCTCGTGCGTGGTATGAAGCCGGCCAGTTAGCTGACTTTCTGGGCCAGGCTGGCGAAGAACTCGCTAATCGCCCTTATCCACAAATGGGCCGCGTCAGTGGGTTGTCGAGCACGGCAATCGGGCCACCAAGGCTTGCGTTGACCGCATAGGATAGGGTCGTTCCCGAGCCATTTGGCGCCAGATCGATCGTCGCGTCGCCGTTGACTGTCGTCGATGCGCCTTGCCGGTTGAACGAGAGCTTCATATGGCTCGGTGCTGTGCTCTCCGTCTCCTGCGCCGATGCGCCATAGGTTCCCTTGACCGGCCCAATCCCAACATTTGCCCGGACAACCAGCGTACTACCATCCCAGCGCACTTCCTCGGCGCCCGACATCGCCTGCTTCAGCACATCAGCGTTGTGCAGCGCATTCCAAACCGCCTGGGGATCGGCGGAAAAGTTCTGCGTACCCTTAAGCTCCATAGCTTTCTTCTAACCTTTCATAGAAACATGACACGGCCAAGCAAACAAATCACCCGGCGATGCCTGACCTGCTCCATCAGCGGCCTTTCCATCGCTAGCGAGCAAGCGCCATGCACAAGAATGATCAGGCTTTTGTCCCGGCCATTATACCGGGCATCCCTGCCTATCGCAAGCACGAGAGCGCAAAACAATCCCGATGCAAAAACGATTGATTGTCTGCTCGCGCTAAAGTCGCCCAACTGGTGACTAGATAGATGGTATCGCGCCGCCATCGATGGCGATATCTTCGCCAGTCATCGAGGGGAAGACGTCAGAAGCAAGCAGCAAAGTCATTGCCGCGATCTCACTCATACGCACCAACTGACGAAGCGGAATGCCACGCGCCTCCTCGCGCTCCACCTGTTCGACCGACAGATTCGAGCGGCGCTCTGCAGAGCAAAACTCTTTTCCTGGTGCTCAGTCATCGTCCATCCAGGACTGATCGCATTGATCCGCACGCTAAACTGGCCAACTCACGCGAGATGCCACGAGTGAAATTAACCAGAGCGGCGTTCACCATGCTTCCGACGACGAAGTCGGCGGTGGGCATACGGGCGGTACTGCCAATGATGTTGATGATACTGCCTGATTGGCGCTCCATCATATGAGGAGCAAGCGCTCTCACGAGTCGAACATAACCCAGACCCTTGACCTGCCAGACTGTTTCTAATTCTTCTACTGACATCTTGAAGAAGTTGCCATTATGGGCGCGGGCGGCATTATTCACCAGGACATCTACGCTTCCGAGCCGCTGGATGCTTTCTTCAACGACTCGCTCGACCTCTGCTCGAAGTGTCAGATCGGCTACGATGGGTACAACCGGCGTCACCTGGCCCGCGTGAACTGACGACGCCAACGCGCGCGCCGCATCCTGAAGTTTACTAGTTGTTTGTGCAACCATGACGACCGCGACGCCTTCAGCATGTAAAGCCCGGGCAATTTCCAGGCCAATGCCTTGACTTGCGCCTGTCACGATGGCAGTCTTGCCGTTTAGCCCTAACTCCATATCCACCACTCCCTATTCCTGATAGGTAGACAGATCCAATGGCCCCGCGGTCACTCTCACAACATGATGCCAGGCGCATGGGCGTTTACGCTAGCGTGCATGTAGCTGCCCTCCCGCCGAATCCGCGATCAACTCTACCTGCCACCAATCATTCACCCAAAGGCCAACAACGCGCACCGTCATGTCCCATCCGGCGATAACCTGACAGGCCGCGCGAATCTGTGCTTGATGTTCCTCATCGGAGACAGGATTGCCCGCGCATTCGTGATGCGCCGCTATGGCGACGAGTTGTGACTTGTGCGCTGAAACCGAAACACCTACATTGGCGCGTATGACGTCGATGATTGCCTGTGGACCCTGAGTAAGCGCCTTTTCTGGGCCGGGCTGCGTTATCGTATCGACGAAGTCGACCGAGTGCTGCACGCGCATCCATTCTGAGACCGGCCGCTGCACTCGCCCATCAATACAGTTGATCGCAGTAGCAAACGTTCCGAACGCCATGCTCATCCTCCAAACACGCATGAGGCCTTCCATACATACCCAGAAAGCATATCATATGAGGCTGAGCCTGCGAAGACTTCGTTCCTGGCGACCTGAAATGCGCTACAATGGAGTTACCGCACACCTTGCGATAGGAAGAAGCAGCACCGTATGGGTCGGCAACCGACTTTGCTTACAAATCAGGCCGTTGCCAGAGCGCTACGTACCTTGCCGTCTGTAGACGCACTATGCAACGCGCTTGCGGATCACTGGGCCACGCAGGGAGAGCCTCGACTGTCTCAGACCCAACGAAGTCACGCAGCGCGTGCCTCGCTCCAGAGCGCGCGTGAGGCAATCCTGGCAGGAAGCCCCGTGGATGTCAGCCTCGGAGCGCTCGTCAGTGAGGCGACCGGACTTCTGAAAAGCGCAATGCTGCCAGTTCCGCGCGCTGTAATCAACGCAACTGGCGTCATCATCAACACCAACCTGGGACGCGCGCCGCTGAGTGACGCCGCACTCGAAGCCGTTGCGGCCGTTGCGGCTGGCTATTCCGCACTCGAATATGATCTCGAGCATGGCGAGCGTGGCTCCCGGCTGACGTCGGTACGCGCATTGCTGCGGGATGTGACGGGCGCGGAAGACGCACTGGTCGTGAATAACAACGCGGCGGCAATGCTGGTTACGCTGAGCGCTCTGGCCAACGGGCGAGAGGTCATCATCTCACGTGGCGAACTAGTCGAAATCGGCGGCGGCTTCCGTATTCCCGACGTGCTGCGCCAGAGTGGCGCGCGCCTCGTCGAAGTGGGCACGACCAATCGTACGCGAGTCGCCGACTTCGCCGCCGCCACCACATCCGAGACCGCTCTGCTGCTGAGCGTCCATCCCAGCAACTATCGCATTCTTGGCTTCACCGCCGCACCAGCGCTGGATGAACTTGCGGGTATCGCGCACCAGCGCCAGATACCGCTCGTTCATGATCTGGGGAGCGGGGCGCTGCTTCGCACGGAGCAGTGGGGACTGCTGCACGAGCCGATGCCTCAGGAGAGCATTGCCGCAGGCGCCGACCTGGTGTGCTTCTCGGGCGACAAGCTCATCGGCGGTCCACAGGCGGGCATAATTGTAGGTAAAACTGCATTGATCGCGCACTTGGAGCACCATCCGCTGATGCGCGCCATGCGAATCGATAAGCTCACACTCGCCGCGCTAAACGCAACCCTACAGGCATACCACAATGGCACTGCCAAGCAAGAGATTCCTGTCTGGCGCATGGTAGCCGCGCCTGCCGACGAGATGAAGGCACGCGCGGCGCAGTGGGTTGCATCGCTCCGCCGGGCAGATATCGTGGCCGAGGTGAAAGAAGGCGTATCCACTGTTGGCGGAGGCTCTATGCCTGGCGAGACACTACCGACTTGGCATTGCGCCATCGTCCCCAAGCCCGCCAGCCCATCGAGTGATACCGCTGGCGACGCCGCATCGGCACTGAGCGCGCGACTACGTAGCGGTCTGGCGCCCGTCGTCGCTCGTGTTCTGCGCGACCAGGTGCTTCTTGATCCTCGAACAGTGCTCCCTGAACAAGACGCCATCCTACTTCAGGCCGTGCGCACCGCTTTAGCAAACTGACGAACTCTTATTTCTGTCTCAGATTCCCTTCACGTGTCCTTCAGCCACCTGATACACGATAGTTCACGAACACCTCGCCAGGTATGGTGTGGTAGCGTCTCAGGAAGCAGGACACGGGCATGCGCCGAGATTCCCGTACCATTCAACCGTCCCCACCACCAACGGAGCACTCCACATCCAGCGTGTCTCGCTGGCTGGTCAGCGCGGTCGCGCTCTGTGGAGCGCTTGCGGGCGCCAGCATCGTCGAGACGATTGCTGCGGTAACAGCAGGTGCGAGCATATCCTTCTCACCAAGCCATCTCTTTGCCGAGCCGCTAGCACTCGCGGGAGCGCTCAGCGGTGGTCTGCTGGCTGCCATACTGGCGAGCAGAGATCGAAGCAGTGCTCACCGTGCCGATCCGATGATTGAAGATTCGCTCGCAGCCGCCGAATTCATTCCTTCAGAGCCAATGATGTGGCAACCAGCGCCGCCCATGTTCTCAAACACCAGGACAATCATATCCACCAGCATGCCGCCCACTCGATCAAAACGCCGCATAGTCCGCATTCACCGCAGGATACGCGCGCACACATCCCTCACGTCTTATATTCATCATGGCCATCTCGCCGTCCCACCACCGTCTACAATGAAAGATACTTCTCGTCTGCCCTGAATCACTCGCCATGGTCACCAGCCAAAAAAGGAAGCTGGCGCTGGATAAGGCGGCAGAATCTGAGTACCGCGGCAGCTGAGGCAAGATCCCATTCCTGATCCGCATCATGTCTGCGGCGAAGCAAGGTGGGGCGAGATATTGGCGGAGCAGGGCGGGTCAGCGCCTGTAGTACATAGATGACATCGTCGCGAAGCACGCGATCGATTACGCCCGCACGCTCCAATTCGACAACGCGCGCGACGATGAATTCGATCTCACTCCGCACCGCGCTCACCTCAACGCCTTCGGCTGGCGCATCTTCAGCGCTTGCAGTTGACGGCGACGTCTCTTCAGTCGGGATAGGCATACGTGAGAAGCTCTCCGAACGAAGATCGATAGCGCCCGGCACGGATTCATTGGGATCGAGCGAAACATTGAGTGACGCCAGCAAATCTGCCAGTTGACCCTGCCAGTCCGCCATACAAACCCTCCTCAATGCCGCTCAGACGACACGATGCCATGATAACGACGGCGCCAGGTGAAGTTGGAACGCACTGGCGTCGAAGCCTCGCTATTCTAACATAGGGGTTCAGCCATGTCGAGCCACCCCAGCCGCTGTGCGCGCATCAAGACGTCCGCTCGTGAGATGGCGTTGAGCTTGAGAAAGAGATTATGCACGTGGTACTCCACGGTATGAACACTTACACTAAGCTCATCAGCAATATCTCTGTTCTTTAGGCCGCGCGCCAACGCCCGAAGGACGTCTAACTCCTTCGGGGTAAGCGTCGAAAGTTCCTGTACTCCGGCTTGGTCGAGGGCGCTCGTCGCCACTGGAGAGAGCACTTTGTTGCCGTCCATCACACTTCGAATCGCAGCCACCAGCTCCACATCGCTACTCGTTTTCATCAGGTAGCCATCAACGCCAAGCCGGTGCAGCATATGAAGCGCTGCCTCGCTGTTGTAGCCCGTGAGAATCACAATCCGCCAGTCCGGTTTGCGTTGTTTGAGCAGGCGAGCAGTCTTAACACCGTCTACCCTGGGCAGATTGATATCGAGCAGCACCACATCAGCCTCAACGTGGTCAGCGAGCTCGAGCGCCTCGTCACCGTCTGAGGCCTCACCGACGACGAGAAAATCACTCTCGTCCTCCAGAAAACGTCTGGTTCCCGCGCGCATCACAGCATGGTCATCGACAAGCATGATGCGTATCATCAACTGGCCATCTGGCGACATCTTCCTGGTGCGCTGCACATACTCCTCCTCATCCACCGGTATGGCTGATCATGTCAGTTCGACATTCGAGCGCGCCTCACTCTCGCCGACAACAGGCGACTCCGCGGCTGCATGCAGTGGTGACATGACCGTCACGCGCGTTCCACCACGTGGTTCGCGACGAATATCGAGCCGCCCATCGAGCTGCTCCGCACGCTCCCGCATGCCCGCCAGCCCAAGATGACCACTACGTATGAGCGTGCCCATATTGAGCGGCAGCGGCATCCCCTCACCATTGTCGATGATGGTCAGGCACAGCCACAAGGCGCCTGAGACCTTTCCAGGGTCGCTACTTCCACCAGGCAACGGCGCGAGCAGTGATAAATACAGGACACTTGCGGATGCGTTGGCATGCCTGCCAGCATTCGCCCAGGCCTCTTGAGCGATCCGATACAGATGAACAGCACGATCTGGCAGTAAGCCTTCAGCTGCGTGCGCGGCATCATCATCATAATAGACGGAGATATCCATCCCAGTTGTGCGCGCCATATGCGCGGCAAGTTCGTCGAGCGCCGTCGGCAGGCCGAGCACGCGCAATGCCTCTGGATATAGCCCCATACACAGTGCCCGAAGTTTCTGCTCCAGAACCTGAGATCGATCCGCGAGTTGAGCGAGTTCCGCACGCAGACGTTCTATCGCAGATTCTGTCATCTCGTCTGACTCCACTCGGAGGCGCTGGCCACCCGCAAGCATTTGCTCGTCGTGCCACGCTGACTCCAACTCACCTGCCAGTCGGGTGCAGAATTGCGCATGACGGATCACATAGAGCACCTCCTGAAGGGCGTCATCATGGAGGTCTCGCGCTAGTGCGGATCGCTCACGCTCTTCGGCGCTTACCAGTTCACGGAGCAGGAGCTGCAACTCCGCGCGAGCGGCCATCAACTGATTGGTAGATGTCTGCACCTGCACGAGTGAAACATGCAAACCCTGTATCAACAACGCATTCGCGTAGGCCGTACCGACAAGATGGGCGACAGTCACCAGCAGTGACCGATCCTTGCGCTGGAGCGATCCGCCGATACGCTTGGGGCCAACCACCAGCAGCCCCGCGATTGATCCTCCTGACACCGACTCTATCGGCACCAGCGCCTCGCAGCCATGCCATGGGTTGCGCATGGCTTTTCGTTGCCGCAGCAGAATCTCGGATTCCCCAGGAAGTCGCGCCAGCCCAGCGAGCATCAGCGTCTTTCCTTCTTCGGTCACGTACTGTCCCCGCGCATAAATATCCCCGGCTTCCAATACCTGCATGACACCTGCGTCCAGACCCTCTGGCAGCGCCATATATGCAATGGCAGCGAGATTTAATGTCGCCTCCAGACTATCAAGGAGATATCCAGTAATACTATCCTGGTCGCTAAGAGCGCCGAATTTCTGGCTGTAGAGTTGCAGCACTGTACTCAATTCATAGGTATCATGATACAGGGCGCGATCCAGCACCCCGCGCATGCGGGCGAAGAGCGGCAAATAGATCATCGCCCCCAACGCAATCGCGGCATAGGTCAGCAAGCGCGCGACACTGGCGTCATAGAGCGCGGCAAAGTGACCCACGTACATAACTGCAACCGCCTCAAGGACAAGCAGAAATCCACCGAGAAGCAGATAAGACAGCAGGCGCATAACCCCTTGCAGTCGTACGTAGAAAGCGTTCGCCAATATTCGGACAGCCCTGTCACTTTTCGTCGCCATGTGAGGTCACCTGGTTGGCGTATTTGCGGTTGTTTTGTTCTGGAATCCGCAGCTATCGTACTACAGATGGCTGACACGCTCAACGGTGCACAGGCCATTGGTCCTCCTATGACGGTCGGGCTTGTCATCTGTGAATGCCGGCTATCTGCCGACATGTACTGTCACGGGCCTGAGAAATCTGCTTGACAGGGCATGAAACCCTTTGCAATACTGATCAGGTCGTGAGACGACCCGCGTAACACGCGCTTGATGCGGCTAGGAAGCAAACACCATGCATACGGTTTATGGCGTCGGAATCCGCAAAGGAGGCCAGGGAAAATCCACCACAGTATCGACACTTGCACGTCTTTGCGCACTGTATGGAGCGCGCGTGCTGGTGATCGATCTAGCACAGCCAGGATCAACCAGCTCATCGCTGCGCGATCTCTGGCCAGCGGTTGAACATGCGGATCTGGCCAATGTACTCCTTGCATGTAGAGCGGTCTCTCCTGGGGCTGCACTGGCAGATGCACAAGCCAGCGCGCTGCTCGCAGAGGCAGGGCTGCCAGTGACGCTTTCATCACAGCCAAGTTGGTCTGGTGGTTGTATCAGTATCTTGCCCTGGGATGACCTTCTCGGAGACGCCGCTGCCTATCTGCAGTCCGAGCGCGTGCTGGCTGGGCTGATCGCAGCCATGGGCGGCGAGATAGACGTTACTCTTGATCGATTTCCCGGCGGAAAGCTGGCGCCATTGTTGGTCACCGCGCTCGCTGCTACCAACAAGGTGCTCATGCCACTCGTCCCCGAGGCGCCCTCACTGGAGGGGGTAGATGCTATGCTCAGGCTGATGGCGCGCGTCCGCGATGCTGGCCATCCCCTTGAACTCGCTGGCATTCTGATGACTCGCTGTGACCCCAAAAATCGGCGTGTCTTCGACATCTGGCAAACACTGATGCAGGCTGATGAGGTGGAAGGCGTGACACTTAGCCGCAAGTTGCTGCCGTTCGGGGTCAAGCAGATAGACTTTTACGAGCAGGCATTTCGCTATGGGGAGGCTATCTGGGATCGCACCGGTAATCCATCGCATTGGGCTGCCTACGTTTTGCTGGCGGAATGGCTCTTGCATGATGCCGGGCTGGATCACCTGGCGTCCAATCGTCGCGGGCCAGCCCTCTTGCCGCCTGATACGAAGGTGCTGAACCTTTCGGCGTTGGTCCTCGACGATCCAGAGACGCCACTGGCAGACTTCGAGCGCAGCCACCTTTGACAGACGCCGTAACCCTGCTGGGCTATCCCCTTTGAGCGGCTGGTCGCATCACCATACAATACTGCGGTGACACCGCTGGCATGTTCTCATCGATGAGCTTCACTGCCTGGTTGCACAAAGTGATGGAGAGTTCGCTATGGCGTCCAGGCCGCCCCTGCATTCGCAACTTTCGCTATTCGTGGCCGCTGTCGTTATGGTCGCCTGTGCCGCGACGGGGATGCTGACGGGTGTTTTTGCGCACACTCTTGCGAATAAGCAATCGCCCACATCTCCAAATGGCCCGGTCATCAGCGGTACGGCGCCCGGCCAATCACTTGTCACAGAGACTCCTTCGCCTACAGCCACTGAAGCATCGGCGACGAGTACCGCGACGAACTTCAACCTCAGCATCACGCTCTCATCCCGAACGCTCGCAACGGGTGAGACGTTCACCGTCACGGTCGTAGCCACCACGGGCGGGGCGCCCGTCGCCGGACTGACCTGTGCTGCTACGAGCGCCAGTGAGCGGACCTCCAGGTCTCTTCTCAACCTGGCCTCCTGCCGCTTCAACCGACGTTACTGGGCAGGTCATTTGGACGCTGACCACACCCTCGGTCTCATCTGGCACGTATGGCATCGAGGTTGACGCGGTTGGCGGGCATGGCTATGAATTCCACCGCTACGCGACACTCCAGGTGTCCTGAGCACACAAGCGAGCAAGCGAATCTGTCTAACGTCAAACCAATTGGGCAATGCTGTGCTCTAGCAGAGTGGTTAGCTGACCGGTCGTCTCCGCTGCCATCCGCAAAACCTGTTCATGGTCTGGAATTTCCGGTGATTCCAGTCTCAGCAAGAGCAAGATTCGTGATGATGCTAAACGCCAGCACGCGGATACTCATCTGCCGTGCGACAATCGCCTCAGGCACAGTAGACATCCCCACGGCATCGGCTCCGAATCCACGTAGCATCCGCAACTCTGCCTGGGTTTCGAAGTTCGGTCCGCTCACCATCGCATAAACGCCCTCGGGCAATGCGATAGTCTGCTCTCTGGCCGTCGCGAGCACCTGTTCGCGCAGTTCCGGGTCATAGGCGTCAGCCATCGAGGGGAATCGCGGCCCGAAGCGCTCATCATTCGGCCCAGAGAGCGGATTGAGGCCAGCCAGAGAGGGGAAACCAATGTGGTCACGAATCAACATCAGCGAACCAGCCTCGATGGCGGGGTTGAGGCCGCCTGCCGCATTCGTCAGGATACATGTCTTGATGCCCAGCAGTCCCAAGACGCGGAGTGGAAAGGTGATCTGCTGTGGTGTGTAACCCTCGTAGAGGTGCAGCCGTCCGCGCAGCATAGCAACTGGAATGCCCGCGAGTGTGCCCAGGACCAACTGTCCATCATGGCCCAATACTGTCGTCGGCAGCATATGCGGAATCGCCGAGAAGGGAAGTGAAATCGGCCCTTGGAGAGCGTCGGCCAATGAGTTGAGTCCGCTGCCCAATACAATGCCAATCAGTGGCCTCGTGGCGCTTGAGCGACCAATCACTTCGGCAGCCTCGCGCGCCTGATCATAGATTGCCGTGGGCTTGCGTTTGCTGGAGTTTTGCGCCATAGTCTGACTCTCTCTACATGAAGAACGCCCCGCTGATATAACAGGGCGTCTATACCAGTCACAAAGCGGATTGGCGATGGTCAGATGCGCGATGACGTGCGCGCAAGAGTCGGCGACGTTATACCGCGCCCAGATGCCTTGTTATCCGACTCCTCTTGCATCTCGTCGGGGATATCGCCAAGATCGATCAAATCATCCAGGACCGACACCATGGAAGTCGGTCGATTTCGTTGCATTTGAAGGTATACCTGAGTCGTAGAGATATTGCGATGCCCAAGCAACTCCTGCACGCCACGCAAATCTGTGCCGCGACTCAACATATCCAGCGCGAATGAATGCCGCAGCGTATGGGGCGTGATGTTCTCGATGCCCGCCACCCGCGCGTGGTGCTTCATAATGAGCCAGAAGCCCTGGCGTGTCAGTCGCTGGCCATGGTGGTTGACGAAAAGCGCAGGCTCATCCTCGTGCCGTATCAGCGAGCGACGACCATCGCCGAGATACTGCGCAAGCGCCCGCTGCGCAAGCGGCGAGAGCGGGAGCACGCGATCCTGATGGGCGCGCCCATGACACCGGATGTCACCACGCGCAAGGTGCAGGTCAGCCGTGTCACACGAGACCAACTCCGTCACCCGCATTCCCGTCGAATGGAGGCAGAGGATCATTGCCAGGTCGCGTTGCCCGGCGGGAGTATCTACCGTTATTGCACCCAGTAATCGCGTGACCTCTTCTGGCGCAAGGACACTTGGCACGTGTTTCTCAAGTTTCGGCGCGTCAACAGCGCCGGTCAGGTCAACACTTACCACGCCTGTATCAGCAAGATAGTGGAAAAATGACTTCAACGCCGCCACTTTCCGCGCGACCGAGGTTGCAGCGTACTTCCGCCGATGCAAATCCTGTACGAATGCGGCAATATCCGCGGGAGACACGCGCTCCCAATTGGCAACGCCTGCCTGCTGCAGAAACCGAACCAGTTGTGTGAGGTCGCTACGATAGGCGCCAAGGGTATTCACACTGGAGTTTCGCTGCTTTGACAGCGCGCTGATGAACTGCTGAACTGCGACATCCATAGCCGTCAATTTGCCTCTCTTCCCCATCCGCGTGGTCAGGTGGTTGCATAGCGTATAACCGGCGGACGTGAAGGTGTCCGAGGCAAGAATGTGCCAGCGTCGTACGCGTACAACACGTGCAATTATACCCGCGGCTGGCAGACGATACAACGGGGCTATGACTTCCTGAATGCCCTCGATAGCCGACGAACTCTACATTGACCAGTGTGGACTGCGCTGGTTATGCGCCAACACTTTCATCGTGCGGCTCCATGGCATCGGCGGGCGACTCCAACGGGCTGGTGTTGGAGCGGTCCCATGTTGCCAGCGCTTTCTCTGCCGCGGCATGTCCCGCCTCGATAAATGAGGCAGCAAGATCAAAGTCGAGCATGGTGCCACGCAGCAACTCAGGAAAGATCGCCAATACCTCAACGCCACTCGCTCGCAGCGCAAATGCCATCGCTTCAAAGTTGTTGCGCAGGCTGATTTCGAGGGATCGCTCAAGCACGCGGCGGACCGTCCGGGAGCGCGATTCGCGTCCCACCACCGCGCCACAGGCGATGAAAAAAATCCGGGTGGCGCCCCAGTTCAGCGCATCCAGGCAGGCGGCCCAATCCGAGACTCCGCCATCGGTGAACACGTCGTCTGATATGACCACTGGGGGAAATACGCCTGGCATTGCTGATGAAGCCACCACCGCTGGAAGCACAGCACCCTCTGAGAAGAAATGCGCGCTTCCGGTTTTAAGGTCGGTAGCGACGATCCGCAACGGGACACGCATATCTTCAAACGTGAGCTCACCGAGATAGCGTTCCGCGACACGACGCATACCAGAGCTACCATACAATGATGAACGCTGGGCCAGTGCATTGATCGCCGCCCGCCACCGACGCGGGCCAACAATATCGAGTGTTGACGTATGCAGCCAAAGCGCCTCGAGTTCGCGAGCACGCTCCAGGGTGGGATCCTGCGCCAGAAAAGCGCCATTCCACGAGCCAGCCGAGATGCTGACGATGTAGTTGGGCACAATACCATGTTCCAAGATCACCCGTAAGGCGCCTGCCTGGACGGCGCCTCTGGCTCCTCCTCCCAGAAGGACAAACGCTGTACGGTGGGGTTGTGAAGGGCGCAAACCTCGCTCAGACTCCAGCGCGTTCGATGCGCTTCGCCGACGGTTCAGCCATGTGCTCACACGACCACGCCATGTCAGGAGGTCCAAACTGCCTTCTCCTTTCAGGCGCATCTCGAATATCCTTGAGTTTGGCGACATGCTGTCTACTTCATCTACCATCAATACGAACGAAGCGAGGTCTGGTTCTCAAAGCCAGGCCCTTTCGCATTGTTCTACGATAGACGACATCCATATGACCACTGTATACTATGCGGCAACCTTGCTATGTAGCGCCACGCATGGATGTGACAAAAATGTGAATTGTGGAACACTTGCCACAGATTCATGGGAGCATGTCTATACCTGCGAGCGTATATCATAAGTAGGTAGCCGATGGCATAACTCGTACACGTACCGTCTTTTGGCGCGATAGCAAGGCATTGGGAAAGGATTTCTTGGCCCCATGCGCAATACACCGCAACGCTTGACGTCAGCGAACTGGCCACCGGCAATGCCCGATGACACAACCATCGCTGATGACACTACAAGAACCCTGCCACCAGCACAGCAGCGCAAACCAGCGGGGAGGCCGCACGGGAAGGCGCCTCGCTGGCCTATGGGCGGAAAATCATCGGGGAAACCGCACGGCAGCGCATACTCACGCAACGGGCAGCCACAATCACCTGCGCTACCACAGCCGGTATATGACTCTCCACGAGATCTTCGTGTCTACGATGCTGTACGACGTCATCTGCCGCGCTTTCACATCATTCATCTCATCTTACTGGCAGGCGTCGGCGCATTGTGGCTGGCGATCAGGCTGCCGTGGGGGAGCAATGACGCCGGTGTTCCTATCTACATCCAACAGTTTTCGATACCGAATATCTCTGATCCGGGGGTGAATATTGGGCAACTCGCTCTGCAGACCGCATCGTGGATTGCAGGCGCAGCGTTGGTGATGGCACTAGCGCTGGTGTTGATCAATCTGATCCATTATCTGCTGAAGCGGATACTCCATCAACTTCGGCTCAACGCGCTGGCCGCGGTGGTTTTCATTCCACTTTTTGCGCTGCTTATTCTGATGCTGCTGGCCGACCTGACATTGGCGGCGGGCTTCGGCGGACTCAGCATATTAAGCCAGTTACCATTTGTACGCGACCACGGATTCGCCTCCGCAGGCGAGACGCATGCAGCGTTCGGATTCTACCTCTGGTGGTTCGGCATCGGCGCAACTCTCATCGGCACGTTGGGCGAAGTCTTTATTGATCGTCGGTAGTCTGGTTACGCCGATCAGCGATGTCTTTGATCTGCAGTGCATGTCGCCAGTCGTCGGGGGTGTTCACATTGAAGGCGGAGAGGCCATCGGGGTCTTCACGGCGAACTGTCTCCAAATCAATTGCCGCAACGGCAAGGCGTGCAAGGAGCGCATGGAGTGAGTGGTTCTTCGCTTTCAGTGCACGCTCGACTGCTGGTAGACACCTGCGCGAATAGACGGCATGTAGGGGCTGCACACGTGCGTTGGCATTCAACGTCACGACATCGGCGTCAGCGCGAGTTACGGCAAGCGCCAGCATCGCTTGTACAAGTCCTGGGCAGACGAACGGCATATCACAGGCTACCAGAAAGATACGCGCGCTCCTGGTAGCAGTAAGCGCGGTATATAGCCCACCCAGCGGGCCTATCGCGGGAAGCGCATCCTCGACAATGCGCGTGTGGGGCGCCAGTGGAGCCAGAGATTGTGGGCCAATCACCAACACCTCATCTACGCCGGATGACAGCCTGTGCGCCACGCGCGCGAGCAGTGGCTCGTCGCCAAACATCATCGCAGCTTTGCTCTCGCCCATGCGGCGGCTTTGACCGCCCGCGAGGATCACCCCGACATCGCCAGTCATCGCGTCATCCTGCTAGATCGTTCACACCGTCACGAGATCTTTTGATACGATCATACGTCGTCTGGCTGACAGGAACCAGTAGTAGCTGGCTGACAGATGTGAATGAGCCATGAGCGGCGCGATAGGCAGTGATTTTACGCGCAATCGAGGTGGTGATGCCGAGCGCATTGTGCAGGTCGGCCTCCGTGGCAACATTCAGATTAAGCTTGCCGCCCAGTTGCAAGGGTATCTGTTCGCCCAATCTGGGGACATAAACTGCCTGGCCGTCGGCAAGCAAGGCGGCTAAATCGACCCGCGTTATCGAGCAAACCGCCTGCCGCCTCCACCAACTCGCGAACGCGCGCCGCTGTGAAGGCTATGCACACCCGGCCGCAGCACCGCGCCGAGCACGTAACCCTCGACCTGCTGTGTGGTACCTGGGCCAGTGATAGCGACCGTTGGATGGGCGCGCATAAACGCAGGCGGCCAGTTCCCGGCACGATTGAGGGCTTGAATGGCGATGCCGATGCTCAGTGCGCTAATAAGCAGCAACAGGCAGGCATTCATATAACGCCATGCCAGTATTCTGCCAATCGGGCCACCGATATAAACAACGCGTCGTCGCGCCATACACGTCTCGCAGCACTAAATCACCACATGTACGATAAACGACATGCCGAAGCCAGGGGGAAAGTGAGGCAAGTATAGCAGGGTAGCAATAACCTGGCAAGTAGTAGAGCATGCGGAGAGCAAAGCAAGTGGCCCCGCATTTCACAATGCGGGGCCACTATGATTGGGAGTATTTGCTAGCTGATCTTCTCGGAGATGGCCTTGGCCTGCGTGAAGAGCAGCAAATAGTCGCGTCCACCCGCCTTGGAATCGGTCCCCGACATGTTGAAACCGCCAAACGGATGGACGCCCACCAGCGCGCCGGTGCTCTTGCGGTTGATATAGAGGTTGCCCACATGGAACTCGCGCATCGCGCGGTCTATGCGTTCGCGGTCGGTCGAGAAGAACGACCCCGTCAGACCATACTGGGTGTTATTGGCGATTGCCAGCGCATCGTCGAAGTCGCTTGCCCTGATAACCGCAAGCACCGGCCCGAAGACCTCTTCCTGCGCAAGGCGCGCCGTTGGGGCCACATCCGCGATGACCGTCGGCTCGATGAAGTAGCCTTCCTGAGCGGCTGGCTCGCCACCCGTCAGCACCCTGCCTTCGTTCTGGCCGATCGAGATGTACTGCTGTATCTTCTGGTAGGCATTCTTATCGACCACCGGCCCCATGCCATAGGCCTGGTCGGTCGTATCACCCACCTTCAATTGCTTCGTCTTCTCTACTACCTTCTCGACAACCTGGTCATAAATAGCGTCGACCAGAATCGCCCGCGAGCAGGCCGAACACTTCTGCCCCTGGAATCCAAACGCCGACGCCACAATCGCGCTGGCAGCGGCATCGAGGTCAGCTGTCTCATCGACAACAATGCCATCCTTGCCGCCCATTTCGAGCACGGCGCGCTTTACCCAGATTTGCCCCTCGGCGGGGTGCGCCGCCAACTCGTTTATGCGTAGCCCAACCTCGCGCGACCCTGTGAACGAGACGAAGCGCGTGAGCGGGTGCTGCACCAGCGCATCGCCAATCGTGCCACCCGGCCCTGGCAGGAAGCTGACCACGCCCTTTGGAACGCCCGCCTCTTCCAGCAAGTCAACAAAGCGTGCGGCGATGAGCGCGGCGGTGCTGGCGGGCTTGAGAATCACGGTATTGCCCGTTACCAGGGCCGAGGTCGTCAGGCCAACCATGATGGCGCACGGAAAGTTCCACGGCGGAATCACCGCGCCGACACCAAGCGGGATGTAGACCAGGTCGCTCTCTTCTTCGGAAATTTGCGTCAGCGGCTGTTTACCCGCCAATCGTAGCGCCTCACGCGCATAGAACTCCATGAAGTCAATGGCCTCGGCGGTATCCCCGTCGGCCTCTGGCCAACTCTTGCCGACTTCGTAGATCATCAGCGCGTTGAAGTAGAAACGGCGCTCGCGCATCAATTGCGCCGCCTTGAGAAGATAGCCCGCGCGCTCCTCGGCTGGTGTATACTGCCAGGTCTGGAAGCGCTTCCAGGCGGCTTCAACCGCCTCATTGACCTCGGCGACACCAGCTTTGGCAAACACCGCAAGCACCTGATCGGGATGCGCGGGATTGTTCGAGGTAAACGTCTCCTCAGTCGTTCGGCGCTCGCCCGCGATAATGAGCGGATACGTCCGTCCGAGTTCCGACTCAACCTGGCGTAGCGCATCCTGCTGCGCGCGGACGTTCTCTTCGCGCGTAAAGTCGGTGAAAGGCTGATTGGCAAATGGTTCCAGCACATCCACTGAAACGCTCCCGGCGATTGTCGCCATTGATGACACTCTCCTTTGAGGTAAAGCACATCGGCGCGGGTGCAGGGGCAACGCTTTCTCAACTGCCCTGCATCACACGACACGAATTGTCAGTCGAATGTCCTCATTGTACCGCGAAGCGTGTGCGCTTGCAGCCTGTCAGCCGTCTCTATACATGAGTCTCTGGCATCTTGTCACGAATATGAGGAATAATCATCTCCGGGAGCGTACACTCGGCGAGGCCAACTGACGAATGTGACACGTCTGGTATGAGGTGAATAGAACGCATGAGTGAGACGGATTTCTTTACGCAGACAGCCCTTGACCTGGAATCCTGCGCGACACCCGAACAGGAAGATGCCGCACTGGGCGCCTATTTGCTGCTTTATCTCCGCCAGCACTTCGACGCGGATCGAGGCACCTGGCAGTCGTCCGACGACCGCGACACGCTGCGCCGCTCCTGCCATGCCGTCGAGGTGCTCCACCGGCTCAACTTTGATACGCAGTCGCGCCAGATGGTGCGGGACGGCGGTGACTGGCTCATCAATATGCCATTTCGCGACCGGCTTAGCGCCGAGGAGCGCGCGAATCTCCATCTCTATCCCAGCCGCTTCAAAACGCTCGCCTACCTGGACCGTTTTGACGATGATCAGGTGCGCCTTGACTTCGCCAGCCTGCTGAGCAAAGCGGTCGGGGGCATGTTGCGCAATGTCGGCGAGTCAGATGTTCTCACCACCTGCATTACGCTTGATACATTGCTGACCCTCGAACGACGCGGCCAGCGGCGCGGCGTCTGCTCCGATGATCGGTTCAACGCCATCGTGAGCGCTTTGCTCCAGCAATTCAAATCCTGGAAGGTCGGAAAACCAGTCCCCACCGCGCCATCAACCAGCTCTACAAAACCACCAGCACGGCGGCCAGTCACTCGGTGCGAGATCGATAATCCTCGCGATCTGAGCTATGTGCTTGGTCTCTTGCTACAAGTGGACCGTTCAAGCCTCGCCGCGCTCCAGATAAATCGCATCCTGTCGGAACTGCTGCTGACGCTGAAACAACGCGACCGCGCGCGCCAGACCGACATTGTTCCATCGCTCTATGTCGCACTCCAGCTTGCCGAGCACTTTCATGGAGATGAACAGGTCCAGGTGGAAATCGACAGCCTCCTGCGCGATGTACGCGAGCTCTACCAGCGACCCGATGCGGTGCGGCGATGGGACCTGGCGACACATACCCTGGTGCTGCGACTTTTGCTGACACTGCATGACGCGGTCAGTGGTGATAGCCTGTCACATTCTATCGCCGCTCATCTGCTCCATGAGGCAGAGCAGCGGCGCGCCATCGCGCAAAACACGCTCGACACCGAGCTTGCGACTGTCATCCGCGAGCGCATGCAGGTACGGCTGGGAGGAGTTGAGGAGCTATCCGGTGGATTCACCAGCGACCGTATTTTCCGGGTGCCATTCAGTTATTGGTTTCCCGTTCCTGGCCTCGATGGCGTCCGGCCCTCGCTGACTGGGGCAGTGCCGACCACCTCGCTGATAATCAAGCGAAGCACGAGCGATGCCTTCCACACCGCGACGGCGAACTACAATCTGTTGCCGCAGCGGCTGCGGGAGTACTTCGTGCGCCAGCCTGCTGAGTCGCAGGTCTACAAGTCAGGGCTTTCCTCGGCATATTACCTGCCGATGGAAGACCTGGCAGACATGCGCACTTTCTATGATGTGTTCAACGAGATGGATCAGCGAGCAGTGTCCGCAGGCCAGATGCGGCTGTTACAGAGCGCCACCGAGAAGGTCTGTCGTGTCTCGTTCGCGCTCTTCGGCGAGTCCGCCGATGGCCACACGCCGTTTCCGGGGACTCAGCTCGCGCGCCTCTATCTCTCGCGCATCGAGAAGAGTCTGATGCGCGGCCTTGTTCGCGTGCCCTGGCTCAAAAACCTGATCCAGGGATTCCATGTCGGCAACCAGCGATATAAGGGATTAGATTACTACCTGGCGCTCATCAATCGCCACGCAACCTTGCTCCAGCCCCATGCGCTTGGTTTGGCCCATGGCGATTTCCACGCCCGCAACATCATGGTGAGTGCGCGAGGGGATGAAGTTAAGCTTATCGACCTCGACAAACTCGATTGGACTGGCGACTATCTGGCCGACCTGGGCAACTTGCTCACGGACATCTGCATTTATCGACGCGTGAGCGAGCCTGAGAGTGACTATGGCCTGGCGCGAAACGACCTCGCGTTGAGCAAATCGTCTGAGCCAGGTCTCGCCGAGAACACCCTCCGGTATCCATCACTCGGACGCCCAGCCACCGTAGCCTTTCAACTTTCAGTACTGGAACAGATTGAAGGCTTTGCCAGCGAATTAGGTGATACATCCTGGAAGCCACGACTCTGGCTGGCCGCCGCCACTGCACTCATTGTACGGGTCGCATTCCATGCGGAACGGGAGGTGGCCGCCGTCCTTTTTGGAGAGTCTGTCCGTCTGCTGCATGAGGTGACACGCTATCTGGAGCAGGGCCAACAAAATCAGCAAATGCCGCCGCTGCTGGTACCTTCTGTCACTGCAACGTCGACGCCGCCCCAAAGCGATATGCCAGACTGGGCGATGCCGCACGCGATTCTGCGCGAGGTACACGAGGGATTGCGCGGGCTTGGTCTGCGCGCGGAGTGTGACCACGAGACGATCCGCTATTTCACGCGGCGTAATGGGCAGACGCCCTTCGCTTTGCTCGCGCCCGCACGACGTGATGGCATTGCCCGTCTCTTTCTGCGAGCGGACTCAACACGTCCTTTGCCTGCGAGTCCGTTACAGATCATCCCGCCCAAACCCCAGCCTGATCCGCTCAACACCATCATCATCATAGCAACGAATAGCTCATCAGCCGATGTGTTGGCTCTGGCAAAGGCCTGTCTGGATGCGCTGAAATAGCTGCTCAGCGGGAGATGCCTGGGTCATCCGACGAGAGCGGACTGAGCGACTGGCAGTTTGCCAGAGAGTTGCGTCCGGCGCTCCTCGTAGGCATTGATAACGGCGACGCGGCTGCTCGCGCCCGACGACAAGCTCGGCCATGCGCGCATCACACTCGTATGCACCGCATCCAGCAGCATCAGCGGCATATCGGCGATACGCGCGCCGTGGCGCTCGCCGCGCTCGCGCTTTGCCAGTGGTCCCAGATACATCGCCAGATCGCGGTAGAGGTCAGCCACCATGTCGGCGGTGTCTTTGAACGCTCTCTCTTCACCCATGGTCATATTCATCACAAGCTGGCAATCAGCGAAAAGCTGCGCGATAGCATCCGCAATGCGCGCGACCCGACGCGGGTCATCGGATGTCCAGGAGACATGTTCGCGCCAGTAGACCAGCAGGTAGGATTCGCGTCGCCGCTCCTGGCGGCAGAACCCATGGCGCATGCCCGTCCAGAGCGCATCCAGCCGCTCTGGCGCCTGGCGTAGCTCCCGAAACAACCCAGAATAGAGGTCGTGATCGCCGTCATCAATCGGATGGCCTACTGCGGTCGCCTGCAACATCACCCCCGCAAGCAGGAAACCGAGATAGTAGGAGATCGCGTTGGGTGCAGCCGCGGCATTCTGCGAGCAACCCGTCAGCAGGTTCTTCAGGGCGCGGTAGCGCGAGCGATCATAGCTATTTGCCAGTTCCGCACGGCGATCACGCCGACCAACCAGAAATGCCCCCAGTACCGTGGCCATGGCGCGCACCGTGCCGAAGTCGCCGCGCCCAGTCGCCGAGGACATTCCCGACTGCAAGACAGAGAAGCCGTCAAGCGACTCCCATTGACTTATCGGCTGGTGACGCAGCTCACGGATAGCCCAGAGCGCCGCGTATTCGCCGGAGAGACGCCAGGGCAAGTTCCACAGATAGCCGATCATGAGGATAACGACCGCCGCAAACCAGAGCAGCACCTGCCAGAGCTGCGCCATGTAGGTGGGCGGCTCCAGGAAGTAGACGAGCGCCACCCCGGTTGTCGCGCACCAGCAGAGCAGGAATGGTCCAAGCGAGAGCAGAACAGCGCGCACGAGGGCCAGCGAGTGCTCCTGACTGGCAATCTGCAACGTTGTCGCGTTGAATCCGATCACGACCGCGATGATCACGGCAAGGGCCGTCAGGTCAGCGCCAAGAAATCCGGCTGTGTCCACTCCACTTTCGGCGAGCGGCGCGCCACCACGTGAGAGCAGCGGCACGTTGATATCGAGCAACGGCAGCGCCCAGCCAATAACACATCCCAACACCAGCAAAAGCGCTCCGACAAACGTCAACACCGCACCGATACGTCGTGCGGGCCGTAAAGCCCAAGCAGTCATCCCATCCGCCACTTTCCCCATACCGACGATAAAACGGCGGCCAGGCGGCGCGCCATCTCATACTCTAACATGCCGTCATAAGTAACAACAGCAGCAAATTATCCCTTCGCGGTGCGTGGTTTCTTGGTAACTTTTGCTGCTATTGGCGCGGGTGCGGCGGCCAGATTCGCCTGACCCGTTGGGCAGAGAGCGACCAGCGTGCATTCTTCGCAGAGTGGGCGGCGCGCCTGGCACACTGCCCGTCCGTGATAGATCAGCATGTGTGAGAGCGGGAGCCAGTCTTTTTGCGGAACAAGCGCCATGAGATCCTGCTCGACGCGCACTGGATCTTCACTCGTGGTGAGTCCAAGGCGGCGCGCCAACCGTCCCACGTGGGTATCGACGACGACGCCTTCCACAATGCCATAGGCGTTGCCCATCACCACATTCGCCGTCTTGCGCGCAACGCCGGGCAGCGCGGTCAACTCCGCCATTGTACGTGGCACATCACCGCCATAGCGCTCGACGAGCATGTGCCCCGCATCCTTCAGATGCTTCGCCTTACTCCGATAAAAACCGGTCTTGCGAATATCCTGCTCTAACTCGTCCTGTGGCGCATTGGCGTAATCGGCGGCCGTCCGATACTTCTTGAACAGTGCAGGCGTCACTGAATTGACCAGCACATCCGTGCACTGCGCGGAGAGGATCGTGGCGACGAGTAATTCAAGCGGCGTAGTGAAATCCAGCGAGCATTTCGCGTCGGGGTAGAGCCGATAGAGTTCCGCGACAATCTCCAGCGCCCGCTTCCGTTCCGCAGCAGACGGGTCCGAGGTCGGTGCAGCCATGTAAATATACTCCTTGTTGCGCTGTGTAGCTCAACGCCAATACCAACCCTACCCTGTCAGCCACCATACGGAAGAGTATACACCGCCCGCATGGCATCGCGATAGTATCGTACCGCCAGGTGCGCGCCAAGATAGCAATCACAGCGGCGCAATCTCCCATACGGGGTTGCCGGGAGGGCGAGCAACGATATGTTTGCCTCCATACAGAGTAACCTGCGCCACGCTATCTTTCGGTGCAGTCCACGAAGGCGTCTGTTGCGAGCCTACTCGTGAGGGGAGCGTCGATTCGAAGTACCAGAAGAACGTGCGAATGGTGCTTACTACCAGGAAGAGCAGCAGCAACACCCGGCCAATCTGCTCAGGAGTCGTAAAGACGCGCACACCATTCATGCGGTCGAGCACGATGGGCAGGTGACCCAGGAATGTGAAGATTTCATAGAGCGCCAGCGCCGGGATAATGCAGGTGGCGGGCAGAACGCTCGCCGCCTCGATGACACCCGTAGACGCGCCGATGGCGATACTGGCGACCAGTGGCAACGCCGTCAATAACAGGAGCGCCATCGCGGTTGGATTCTTCCAGCGCACCAGCAGAATGACCAGACCAATGATGAAAATTGGCGTAAGCAACACAGGTATGATCGGCGATGAACCGACCGCTGGATACCCAGATGTGTAGTCTTGCGAAATCAGCAGGCGCAGTACATCACCAACATTGTGCAGTACCTGTCCCCAGAAATCGAGCGAGAGGATGCCGGGGCCAGGGGACGCTTGAACGCTGCTGCGCGCGAGTAGCGGGCTGCCGGGAGGCAATCCATAGCGCAAACTGAGGAAATAGCCAATCGTCGGCAGGCCTGAGACCAGGGCGATGCCCACCAATACCGCAAGTTGCTGCCGCCAGTATTTGAAGAGGTGTGGATGGCGAAGTCGCCAAACCACCAGGAAGGTGAGCACAAGCATCGGCAGCAGCCAGAGGCCAGGCGCCAGGTCACATGCCAGCCCGGTACAGATGCCACAGCCCGCGTAGAGTAGCAGCGCGCGTCGTCGCGTACGCACGATTTGAGCATCCACCGGCTCGCCCGGCTTGATCGCGGCAGCTTTTCCGCTCAGGCGCAACGCCATTAGCAGCCAGAGCGTCGCGGTACACATCAGCAGCGGCAGCAGGATCACCTCCATGCCAGACCGGCTTAGCGAGACGTGCCAGCGGCTGGTGGCCGCCAGTAACGCCGAGAGCAGCGCAATCGTCGATGCGCCCTTCCATTGCCCCTGGCGTAGAATCTCGCGTGCGAGCAAATAAATGACGTAGACCGTCAGTGTGCCGATCACCGCAGATGGCAGCAACGCCGCCAGCGGTGTCGCCCCGAACACATAGACGAGTGCTTTCTGGATGGCCACAAAAGGCCCATGGAGTCCCTGCGGATCGATGAGCACCAGCTTGAGATCGCTGCTGATCTCCTTGAGAGTGCTGATTTCCGCGCTTCCGGTTGGCAGCGGCGCCAGCAGATTGCCCAGCCGAAGCAGCCGAAGCATCGCGGCGACGATCAGCACCAGAATCAGCATCGCGCGTTCCCAGAAGGCCGTGTGCTGAGACAGCCCTTCACCCAACGCTCCAGCGTACCGGCGCACCACGCTGAACCATCCCTGCTCATAAGGCGCCGCCCGCAGGAAGAGCAATGGCGCGAAGGTGACCAGAATCTCGAAGAATTGCACAAAGAGGTCGCGGCTGGCATCGGACTCGCCAATCAGCAGGAAATTGCTCACGGCGTATGTCAACAGCGCGCCCATCGCCAGCATGATTCCCTGCCTGCGGACAAATGGCTCGATGGCGAGCGGCGCCAGGGGCAACAGCCAGATGACATACCATGGCTGAAACCAGAAGGTGATGAGCACCAGCGCCGCAAACGTAATTTTCGCGCTGGCCGTGATGACGTCACGCAGATCGCTCTGGTCGCGCAGAGACCAGAGTCGCCGTATCTGGAAGAAGGCATAGAGACCAAACAGCGAGTAAAATACCAGACGTACGGTTTTATCAAGCGCAGGCCACTGACTCGATGGCACAACGATCTGGAGCGGAGCGGCGAGAATGCCGACGATGGAGCCGTTATAGTAGAGCGGACGTAGCTGCTGGCCAAGTCCCGTGAAGGTAGCGAATCCATCCCAGTACGGCGCGTAAAAGGCGACGACCATGACCAGTCCGATCACCGTGACGCTCGCTAGCAAACGGAACGCCGCGCCTTTATCGATTTCGCCGACCGCCTGAATGGTTGCCCTGGTCGCGCGCGCGAAGACGCTGCCTTCGCCCTTATGCGCCTCATCACCATCGCCAGTGAGGGCAGTCGTTGAGGCAGCAGTCCGTTTTGCGGCCAGATGGCGCAGTTCATAGACCAGCCAGAGCGGCACGAAGACGGCGGAGACATACTTGACCAACGCGCCAAGCACCAGTAGCATGAATGCTGTCCGCGCGCGTCCGTGGAGCATGCAGAGGAACGCCCCAAGCACGCAGACCATCATCACGATATCGTTGTGGCCGTTGCCAATGGTCTCGAAAAGCAGCAGCGGACTCCAGCCAAATAGGACCAGGATGCGCAGGCGACGCGCTGGGTAGAGCCGACGCGCCAGCCAATCTACCAGGATGAAGGCAGCAATCGCCCCGGCTGCTGCAATCAACTTGAAGATGAGCATGTTCAGGAAGAGATTCTCGCCAGAGACCAGCGACACCAGCGCCGTTATCAGCAACCAGACCGGGCCATAGGGCGCCTCGGGCCGATCAACGCTCAGCCCGCCTGGCAACAATGAAGCCTTGGTCACCATGGGATTGGCGTGAAAGTGGACCTGGAGGTAGCCGCGCGCGACATAGCCATAGAGGTCGGTCGTGGTGACTGGCTGCATCCAGATCATGATGAGGGCGAAGATGAGCGGAAATCCGATGACGCTCAGGCGCACCAGCCGGTCGAGACGACCTCCGCCCGCCAGCTGTTTCACTCGGCCAGCGGCGATCAGCGCGAAGAATTGCGAGCCGAACAGCAGAACAATCGCCGCCACGAATCCGAACGCCGCGATGGGGCTATAGCCTGTAATGCGCCCCATATCATTGATGATATTGGGATTATCGCTGGCATGTGGATGACTCCACCAGAGCGTCAGTGGGAAGGCAGCCACGAGGCAGATGTAGACCAGCGTCGAGACCAGCCCACAGACCACCATGATGCGGAGCGGTGAAACATCGGCAAGCGTATGGGCGAAGACATCTTCACCGCGCGGCGTAAAGCCCGGCAGCGGTGGAGCGTGCTGCCATCTTCGCCGCCATCGGACTGAGAGCGCACGAAGCGGCGCGGTAAATGCCGCCCTGCGCGGGCGCCGCTGCTGTGACGCCTCGGCGGCGCGGGCAGGCTCAACCACGACTGGCCAGCGAACCATCGCCACCGCCAGCACGCCAAAGATCGCCAGCCACGCCAGATTGCGTCCCGTGAGAATCGCCACAGCCCACGGTTGCAGGTCGCGCAGCGATGACCAGATCACCGTCATGAACTGACCGAGAACCGCAACGGCAGCGGTTGTCGCGAAGAGAGCGATCGTGCTTCGGCGCGATGGCAGCCGCACGCAGGCAATGAGGGGAATGACCACCAGCAGGTAGTGGGCAGGCAGCGCCAGAAAAGACAGCATGAATGCCAGGAGAACCGCGCTGGAGCCTGCGAGTAGCACACGACCGCGCGCTACAGCTCGCTCATTCGCGCGTTCCGCTGATCCGACTTCGGCGGCCGCTCTCTCGCTCGATTCACCTGCGCCATCCGCGCGAAGCGAGTGCGGCAGGCCTATGCGCCGGAGGGCAAGCCAGGTCGTGAGGTAGGCCAGCCCTATCAGGACGAGCGCCATGACCATCGAGGTCATGGCGGCGTAGCGATCGAGCGCGGAATGCACGACGCGCGAGAGGTCAAGCGGCGAAAAGTTCGTGTGAACCGCCAGCCCGGGCAGCCAGCCGACGAGTAGCTCGACATTGGCGAAGATGCTCTCGATCTCGATGCCCCGTCGCGCCTGATAGAGCAGCGTCTCCTTCAGCGCGTTCCACCCCGCGCTGGCGACGACGAGTAACGTCCAGGCGGCCAGCGTCGCGCCAAACCACGCCATGCCGGTGGCCACACGCCGCCAGACGCGCGGAATCGCCGCTTTAAGTGTCGGCGCGTCCGCCTGGTAGACGAGATAGATGAGAAAGACGGGTACCAGTAATATCGGGAAGCCTTTGACCAGCGTCGCCAGCCCCAGGGTGATGAAGGCAATGGCCGTCTGCCGGTTTATCAGGGCGAGTATCGCCGCGAGGCAGAGGGTACCCGCCACGAGATCGAACTTCTGAAGCAGCGCGCCGCTGGCAAAGACGAGCAGCAGATAGAGCAGGCCCGACTTCATCCCGTAGCGGTCGCCGGGAATTACCCGACGAGCCACCGCCCGCACCAGCACGAGCGTCAGCAGGTCGATCAGCAGCATCTCGATGCCAAAGCTCAGGCCGTAGACGCTATATCGCTGCGGATCGGGCATGGGCAGCGCCGTCGGTGAGGCGACGAAGGCTGGATCGGGCCGGGGAGCTATCGCCGAGAACGGCAGCAGTACCAGCGCTGGCGCCAGCAGCAATACCATCGCCACAGGAGGATATTCGACCGAAAAGTCGCGGTATGGGAGCTTCCCCGCAGCGAACTCGCCCGCATATTTGTAGAACTGCGGGTCGCCGTAATGCGCCCCGATAATCATGCCAAGCAGCAGCAGCAGGCGTGTCACCAGCCAGGCAGACGAGCAGGACACGATCCGCCAGCACGGACGACGTTGCCGACGCATCGAATGTATCTTTCAGCCAGCGCCACCAGCGGCGTCCCCGCAAGCGTACCGCTTGTATCCTATTCATGGCGCACCACCTCTCGCGCCATGCCTTCCCCGTGCGCCGTCACGAGCGCGCCCTTGGGCAGATGTGCGGACTTGTCGCGCGGCCCATCAATCGCTTCATCGGCGAGTGCGAGCGCCAGAGCGGGCAGCGTGACGAAATAGAAATAGGTCGTGAGACTGCGCCAGGCGAACCACAGCGGCGTCACTGCAAGCACGAATCCAAGGCCCGTACCTGGCCGTGGCATGCGCCAGTAGATGAGGAGACAGGCGGCGATTGCCAGTACCTCCAGCGCGAGATAGACGGGCGCCGGAGCCAGCGGCAGAACGCCCGCGAGCGAGAGGCGGACCAGTCCGTTGCCGAGCGGGAACATCGGGTCGAGCTGCGGCGCAAGCACACCGCGCACCCACGCCCCAGGATTGTTGACGACGAATGGCGCGTTGATAACCGCGAAAGATGGCCACGCAGCCCACCAGCCGCCGCACCGCCGCGCGCGCGCCAGAGCGACGCCAGACCAGCAGGAGATAGAACGGAGCGAAGAACCACGCCAGTTGCTTTGCGGCCAGCGCCAGCCCGAACGCCACCGTTGAGACGAGTGGGCGACGCCACCAGCGCCAGGCGATGAATAAGAGCAGGACGTAGAAGATGTCCAGATCGCCCACCAGCGCCGCATTGAGGAGCGGTGTATCGGCCAGCACGAGCAGCGCCAGCCAGACACGGCAGTCCGGCGGTACCGAGCGGATCAGCAGGATCGCCAAAGCGAGCAGGCAGAGCGCGAAGAAGAGCACGACGCTCGGCAGCCCGGCCCAGACGAACGGCACTAAGGGCAGAAAGGCCAGCGCCGGGTAGCTGACACGCGACTCGAACGATTGCACGGCATCGGGAGCGCCAACCGGCTGCCGCGCGAAGACGGCCCGTAGCTCATCCTTCGATGGATAATCCGTTGGCGGCGTGTTGGCGAACGCACCCTGACGTAGCGGCGTGATATTGGCGGGATCCTGGTGAAGCGCGCGCATTGCCGCCACGATATCGGATGTGACGTACGGGTTATGTCCGTCGAGCAGCTGCTGGGCGGCGTAGTGGTCGAGCGTGGTGCCGTCGTTGGCGTACTGGGGCGTGGAGAAGCTGGCGACGACCACCCTGACACTCTGGAAGATGCCCAGCGGCACGACGAGCAGTGTCAGGCAGAGGGCGGCTATCTGCACCTGCCGCCGATAGGGCCAGCGCCAGCGTGGCGGGTGGACGCCCACAGCGGCCAACAACAACACGAGTGAGGCGGCCAGCGTGAGAAAGACGAGGACACCAGTCAGCGTCGTGCCGAGGGCATGGGTGACCGGGTCGCGCGGGAGCTCCAGCAGGTTCTGGAGCGCCAGCGCCAGGGCGACCAGCGTCAGACGCGCCGCGGTGCTCTGGCGGGGAACGATAATCCATTGTCGCGCCCAACGGGCGAACGCGCCTGGCTCGGTAGCCGCTACAGGGGTCGTCGTGCTCATGCCTTCTCCCGGCGCCCGGTCTGCCTGCCTCATCATGAGAGACCGTCTGAAACCGCGCCGACCGCAACCAGCCATGGCGGCGTCTGAGGCCAGCCATGGCCGCGAAGCTCACACAGTGATGACGCCTACTATAACGTCTGTACGAGATCAATCGTTCCTGGCATCTACGTCCAGTACTTCATGCACATTACGAGTGCCACAAAGCGTCTGTCTCAGGGCGCCTGGCGAAACGGCAGCATAATGATCGCGCCAAATGCCGCTACCGCGGGCACCGCATAGAGCAGCGCCTGAATGACATCGTCCCGCGAGCTCGCGTGCAGAAACATCGTGAAGCTGGCAATGGCAAACCCCACACCGATTGCAAAGAGCAGAATGGTGCTGAGCATTCGCTTCGACATGATCGCCTTCTCTACCGGGTGTATGTAATGAATCGTCCGAATATTCCCACAACAGTGGCCATATGCGCCGCCAGATTATACCATGTTTGCGGTATCGCACACCACGCGCCTATTACCAGAAATGTGTCCCAAACGGCTGGCGCATCATTCCCAAAACATCCGCGCGCCCGTTATGGTCTTGCGTGAGGATGCTCACCGTTCGAGCCGCGACTTGCCGTATACTGTTCATAGGAGGCCTGCTTGAAGCACCCGATGAGGAGACCTTATTCACTTCTTCTCTGTAGCCTGTTCATGCTGAGTGTTCTTGGTGCGCTGGCGGGCTGCAAAATAAGCTCATCAAATATCGCGCTGCCAACCGCGACGAAAACAACGGTGGCCATCACGATGCAGAACCTTGAGTTCGACACGAGCGAGCCACTGGGCATCCTCATCAAGAACACTGGTTCGGCGAATGTCTATGCGCTCGATGGGCTGTCTGGTTGCACGGTCCTGCAGTTGCAGCAATATGATTCCGACAAGAAGGCCTGGGTCGCGGCGGATCGGTGTCGCGAGACGGTGCAGCCGCGCGTGCTGGTGATTCGCAAGGGAATGAGCGAGCCGTTTACGCTTGCGCCCACCTCGTCCGGCGACCCAAACGCCTGGGACTCGGGCGCGTACCGTATCGCGCTCACGTTCTCTGCGCATGCCGATGGTACATCGGAGACGCAGGTGGCTTATTCGCCAGGCTTCAACATCTCGGGATAGTGAGCTGGCGGCTGAAGCCACGCCCTCGAGGCCGCTGGCGCTGCGTGCGCTTGACGCGCACTCCGAGCCTGACGGCTCGCGCACCAGCCCTACGGGCTTCGCCGCAAAGCCCGCCTGCGCGGGCTAGCATACATGGAGCATCATCATGGCACACATGGAGAATCCTCAACTCGTCGTCAGCAACTTCACGTTCGCGCCAGATGACCAGCGGCGGGTGGAGGAGTCGCTCGGCGCGGGCGCATTGGTGCTGGTTCACGGTGGCCGCGACGCGCTCCGTGAGGCGCTGCTGGCGCATCCCGAGGCGGATGTCGTCGTCAGCTTCTTCCCGCCCGCCGACCTGTTCTCAATCGCGCCCCATTTGAAGTGGATCGCGCTGCCCAGCGCCGGGGCGGACCATGCCATCCGGGCGGGCATTGTCCAGCGGGGCGGGGCGGTGGTGACGACCGCCAGCGGCATCCATGCGGCGCCCATCGGCGAGTTTGTGCTTTCGCTGATGCTGATGTGGGTGCGCCACTGGCCCCAGATGGTCGACTATCAGCGCGCCGGAACGTGGCCCGATACGGCGGGACGCGAGCGGCTGCATGGGCGCGAGCTGGACGGCGCGACGCTGGGAGTTATCGGTCTGGGCGCGATTGGGCGGCACATCGCGCGGCTGGGTCGCGTCTTCGGCATGCGTATCATCGCCACACGACGGAGCGCCAGCGCGGGAGCGAGTGACCCCGACGCCGATCTGCTGGTCCCGGCAGACAAGCTGGGCGACCTGCTCGCCGCCTCGGACTACGTCGTCGTGAGCGTGCCAGCGACGGCGCAGACGCAACACCTGATCGGCGCGAACGAGCTGCGCATGATGCGACGCGACGCCTTTCTGATCAACATCTCGCGGGGCAGCGCAATCGACGAGGCGGCGCTGATTGCGGCGCTGACGGATGGCGTCATCGGCGGCGCTGGGCTGGATGTCTTCGCGACGGAGCCGCTGCCCGCCGAGAGTCCGCTCTGGCAACTGCCCAATGTGATTATCTCGCCCCATGTGGCGGGCAACACGGATCAGTACAGCCGCCGCTTCACCGACCTCTTCCTGGAGAATCTGGCGCGCTATCGTGCGGGCGAGCCGCTACGCAACGTGGTGGACCTGGCGCGGGGATATTAGGCTGGCGAGCGGCAAGGCTTGTGCAGGGCCACCTTCGCGGCATGAATGCCGCGGCTAGTCCCGAAGCGAGACAGATTCTTCACTGGCCGCGCCGCCGCGGATACAGCTCGACCCAGGCGTCGGTGGCGCGGAACTCAGAGTTTGCCCGCCGACACATCCCATGAAGCGGACTCTGGTTCCCCTCCCCTGCGACGGGAGGGGGAGAGGGCGGGCCGAGGTCAGTTCCGCACGGGCCGCCCGGTGCGCAGGAACGTCTCGATCCGCTCCTGCGTCTTCGGCATCCCCGCCAGACTGACGAATGCCTCGCGCTCCAGGTCGAGAATATCCTGCTCGGTCAGTGTATCGTTCGCCAAGGCGGCGCCGCCCGTCAGCACGTAGGCCAGCTTGCCCGCCACCACCGCGTCATGCTCAGAGACCTTGCCCTGAAGCCTCAGGTTCTCCACCTGCTGCTCCAACACCAGCCGGCCGCCCTCACCAGGCAGGCGGAACGTCGGCGGCTCCGGCGGCTTCCACTCGCCCCGCTCCTTCGCCTCCGCCAGCGCCAGCGCGTCGGCCTTGGCGTCGGCCAGCAGCCGCTCGCGGTCCAGCGTGATCGCGTCGGACCTGCGCAAGAAGCCGTACGTCACCGCATCGGCGGCGCTCGTCGCCACCGTCGCCACCGCCACAATCTCGAAGACATGGCGCGACGCCGCGAACGGCCCGCGCTCTGGCGTCAGCGTCTGCCAGCGCGCCAGCAGCTCCTTACAGCCACCGCCAGCGGGCAGCAGCCCCAGACCGACCTCGACCAGCCCCAGGTACGTCTCCGCCGCCGCGCGCACCTTCTGCCCGTGCATCACGATCTCGCAGCCGCCGCCCAGCACCTGCCCCACCGGCGCGACGACCACCGGCACGGGACTATACTTGATCGTCATATTCGCCTGCTGGAACGTGGCGACCGCCTTCTCCATCAGCGCCCACTGGCGCATCTTCGCCCCCATGATGACCTGCGCCACGTTCGCCCCGACGCTGAAGTTCGGCGCGTCGTTCGCGATCACGATGGCACGCCAGTTCTGCTGCGCCTCCTCGACCGCCGCGAGCATCATCGCGGCCACGTCGTCATCCACCGAGTTCATCTTTGTATGGAACTCGACGCCGAGCACGCCGTCGCCCAGGTCCACCAGTGACGCGCCACGGTTCTCCTTCACCACACCGTTGCTCGTCTTCAGCGCCGCCATCGTCAGCGGAGTTGCCGAGGCGGGCAGCGGCTGATACGCCCGCGCGGTGAAGTCATAGTACGAGCGCGTCGGCGATTGAGTGTAGAAGCTGCCCGTCCCGTTGCCCAATACCTCCTCGACCCGCGGCGGCAGTGTCCGCCCCTCAGCGCGCATCCGCTCCGCCAGCGCCGCCACGCCCAGCGCATCCCATGTCTGGAACGGGCCAATTTCCCAGTTGAAGCCCCAGCGCAACGCGTTGTCGATGTTGACGATATCGTCGGCGATCTCCGGCGCGACGGCGGCGGTATAGAGCAGCGTGTCGGCGGTCAGCTCCCACGCCAGCCTGCCCGCGCGGTCGGAGGCGCTCACCACCGAGCGGATGCGGTCCAGCGGGTTGGGATTCGCCTTGACGTTATCGAGCGAGGAGAAGTGCGCCGACTCCTGCGGGCGATATTCCAGCGTCGCCGGATCAATCGCCAGAATCTCGGACTTGCCATCCGCGCCCTTGACGCGCTTGTAGAAGCCCTGGCCGGTCTTGTCGCCGAGCCAATTGCGCACCACCATCTCGCGCACGAATCCCGGCACCCGGAAGAGCTCGCGCTGCGGATCGTCGGGCAGGTTCTCGTAGAGGTTATCGGCGACGTGCACCAGCGTATCAATGCCCGCCAGGTCCGCCGTACGGAACGCCGCCGACTTGGGTCGCCCCATCGGCTGGCCGAGAATCGCGTCCACCTCTTCGATGCGATAGCCCTCGTCGAGCATCCGGCGGATCGTCGCCATGAAGCCAAACGTGCCGATGCGGTTGCCAATGAAGTTCGGGCGATCCTTGCAGTAGACGACGCCCTTGCCCAGCCGGTCGGTGCAGAACGCGCCCATGAAGGACATCAGTTCGGGGTCGGTATCCGGCCCCGGCACGAGTTCCAGCAGCTTCATGAAGCGCACCGGGTTGAAGAAGTGGGTAATCAGGAAGTGGCGGCGGAAATCCTCGCTACGCCCCTCCAGCAGCATCGTCGCGGGCAGACCCGACGTGTTCGACGAGATAATCGTCCCAGGCCGTCTGACGGCCTCGACACGCGCATAGAGATCGCGTTTGATATCCAACTGCTCGAAGACTGCCTCGACGATCCAGTCCACCTCGCCCAGCTTCGCCAGGTCGTCCTCGGTGTTGCCCACCGTCACCAGCTTCGTGCTGCGCTGGGTATAGAAGGCTGAGGCCGGTCGCGCCTTAATGGCCCGCTCCAATCCCGTCTGCGCCACACGGTTGCGGGCAGTGCGGTCGGTGCTGTTCTGCGCGTCGGGTGCGACGATATCGAGCAGCAGCACGGGGATGCCAGCGTTCGCCAGGTGCGCGGCGATGCCCGCCCCCATGATGCCCGCGCCAATCACCGCCGCGCGTTGAATGTTGTAGCTCATGGTCATCCCCTACAGCCGCTCGATGATCGTGGCGACGCCCTGGCCACCGCCAACACACAGTGTCACCATCCCCAGCCGCTTGTCCAGCGTCTCCAGATCGTTCAGCAACGTCGCGATCAGCCGCGCTCCTGTGCAGCCTAGCGGATGCCCCAGCGCGATCGCGCCGCCATGCGGGTTTAGCCGCTCCTCGTCGATGCCCAGCTCGCGGATGACCGCCAGCGACTGCGCCGCGAACGCCTCATTCAGCTCGATCACGTCGATCTCGCCAAGCTGAAGGTTGGCGCGCTGCAAGCGCCTTCTTCACCGCCTTGACCGGGCCGATACCCATGATCTCCGGCGCGACGCCCGCGACCGCCATCGAGAGAATGCGCGCCTTCGCCGGGATGCCCAGCTCGCGCGCCTTCTCGGCAGACATCAGCACGACGCCCGACGCGCCATCGTTGAGCGGGCTGCTGTTGCCCGCCGTGACACTGCCGCCAGCGATGAACGCGGGCTGCAATGCTGCCAGCGCCTCCATCGAGGTCTCGCGGCGCGGCCCCTCGTCGGTCGTGAACATCGTGCCGTCTGGCAGCTGCACCGGGACGATCTCGCGGGCAAAGGCGCCGCTATCAATCGCCGCCAAGGCGCGCTGATGGCTGCGAAGTGCGAACTTGTCCTGGTCTTCGCGGCTGATGTTATACTGCTTCGCCAGGTTCTCGGCAGTGATGCCCATCGGGATATACGACTGGTTGAATTCGGTGCTCAATTTGCCGGGCATGCCGCATAGCTCGATGCCCTGCTCGTTGTTGATGAGCTTCGGGTTGAAGCTGGGATTGAAGCCGCCCATCGGCACGCGCGACATGCTCTCGACGCCGCCCGCGATGATGAGGTCGCCCTGGCCGAGCATGATGCTCTGCGCCGCCATATTGACCGCCTGCAAGCTGCTGGCGCAGAAGCGGTTGACCGTCGTGCCGCCCGCGTCGATGGGCAGGCCCGCCAACGCAGTGGCGATACGCGCCAGATTCATTCCCTGCTCGCCTTCGGGGAAGGCGCAGCCAAGAATCACATCCTCCAACAGCGAGGTATCCAGGTTGGGAACCCGCTCCGCCGCGGCCCGCAACGCGACCGCCGCCAGATCATCGGCGCGCACGGTGCGCAGCGCGCCCTTGCCCGCGCGCCCAATCGGGGTACGCACGGCGCTAACTATGACTGCCTCTGGCATGTTGTACCTCTCAATCGTGTAAGACGGCTGGCGGCTAAAGCCGCGCCTATGGGATGCGCTGAGCGCATCTGCGAAGCCTGCCTTCGCAGGCTCCAGACAACCTCCCGCTATTTTCAGCCTTCTGGAGGCCGCGCAGGCGGCCTTTGCGGCGCAGCCCTTAGCTGCGGCTTCAGCCGCCAGGGCTTCAGGTCATCTCGGCTTCAGCAGCACCCACTCAACGGTCATCTCAGAAATCGCCTGACCCGCGCTATCGAACAGCTCAACCGGAATTGCAAAGCGCGCCTTGCCCACCTCCGCCACCTGCGCGCGAACCACATCTTGATCGGCGCGCGAGAACTGCGAGACGGCGCGCAGATCGCCGCGCCCCGGCCGGACATAGGTGATCGAGGCGGCGGCCGCTATTGGCGCGTAGCCTTCGGCCATCAAATCGCTAAATGCCGCGAGCACCAGCCCGCCCGACGCCACCTCTCCCAGCCCAAACTGCGCCACCGCGTGCACCGTGCCAACATGGTTCAGCCGCTCCTGCGCGGCTGGCAGCACCGCCTCCGCCGACTCGGCGTCCACGGCGGAGACGTGTGCGCCGACATGCTGGGCAAAGGGCACCTGCTCAAAGAGAGTCCGGTCAATCGCCGCCGCATCCATCAGGGACGCTCCTTCCATCTCGCCTCTCGCGAAAACCCTGCCCTCTCCCCCCGGCCCCTCCCGTTGGGACGCTGGCGCTGCGCGTGCTCGTCGCACGCTCCGAGGCTCTCGCCTCGCGCACCAGCCCCCTAAAAGGGAGGGGAGCCAGAGACTTGGCCTACCGCCGCGATGGTCGCCTAAGCCCTCCCCGCGTCGGGGAGGGTGGCCGAAGGCCGGGAGAGGTCCGCCACCTACAGCGGATACGCGCCCTTCTCGGTGACGATGCCCGCCAGCTCGCGCTGCAAAGGCACGATATCCACCGAAGGATCGCCCAGGTAGCGGCGCACCTTCGCCAGCTCTTCGCGGCGCTCGTCACCCTCGAAGGTCATCGTCAGCGCGCCTTCCATTGCCGCCCGCGCCTCCGGCAGCAGCCGCAGCACGGCCATCTGCGCCAGCAGCGCATGCGTGTGCGCGTCCACGCCGCCCGCCCGCACCGCTTCGAGCGCGCGCCCGACGACGCTATCCATCGCATAGAGTGCGATCAACTGGTTGGCGGCGAATTCGAGGAACTCCTGCTCCTCCTCCATCGTGGACATGAATTTCATCGCGCCCTTCATCACCGAGTAGATCGCGGCGCGCTTGGCCCGCTCCACCAGATTAACGCTCTCGCGCAGCGCGTCGGGCGTCTGCGCATCGGCGAAATCGGCTATCTCCCCGCTCGAAACCTGCGCCTCGACATCCGGGAAGACCGAGAAAATGTCGATCTTATTGGCCATCGCTCGGCGGAAGAGTGTGCCCGCCGTCACCAGCCGGTTGACCTCGTTCGTCCCCTCGAAGATGCGGTTGATACGGTTGTCACGGTAGACATGCGAGATGGGGTACTCATCCATGAAGCCATAGCCGCCGAAGACCTGGACGCCCTCATCGGCACAGCGCGCCAGCGCCTCCGTCCCGAAGACCTTGGCGATAGAGCATTCGATGGCGTATTCCTCGATGGCGGCCAGCTGCGCCTGCCGGTCCTCGCCCGCGGCTACGCGCGCATCTTCCACCAGGCCCACCGTGCGCAGCGCAAGCGTCTCCGCCGCGTAGGTATCGGCGGCCATGTTAGCCAGCTTCTTCTTAATCATGCCAAAGCCCGCGAGCGGACGCCCAAACGCCTTGCGCTCGTTGGCGTAGGCGGCGGCCATATCGAGGCATGCGCGCGCACCGCCAGCGCTGCCCAACCCCAGCTTCAACCGGCCAATGTTCAGGATGTTGAAGGCGATCTTATAACCTTTGCCAATCTCGCCGAGCACATTCTCAACCGGAACCTGCACATTGTCGAAGTAGACCGTGCGCGTCGAGGAGCCTTTGATGCCAACCTTCTTCTCTTCCGCGCCTGTTGAAACGCCCGGCCAGGCCGTCTCAACGATGAAGCCGGTGTGCTTGGTGTCGTCCACCTTGGCGAAGACGACCATCACATCGGCGAAACCCGCGTTGGAGATCCACTGCTTCGCGCCGTTGAGGATATAGTGTTTGCCATCATCAGAGAGCGTCGCCCGCGTGCGAATGGACATCGCGTCCGACCCGACACCCGGCTCGGTCAGCGCGTAAGCGCCGATCAGCTCTCCCGTCGCGAGCTTGGGCAGATACTGGCGCTTCTGCGCGTCCGTGCCATAGAAGACGATAGGCAGCGTGCCAATGGTGGTGTGGGCGCCATGGGCCACTGCGAACGAGGCCTGTCGCATCTCGCTCGCCACCAGGCTGCTGACGACCAGACCGAGGTCAGCGCCGCCGTATTCCTCCGGCACGTCGATCATCAGCAGGCCCTGCTCGCCCGCCAGCTTGACCAGCGACGGCATCAGCCCCGGCTCCTGCGCATCGATCTCGTCCGACTTGGGCGTCACCTCACGCGCTACAAAGGTTGCCGCCGACTGCTGGATATCGCGCTGCTCGTCATTCAGCTTCTCCGCCGTGAGAAAATGCGCCTCTGTCACGGGCGTCATGAGGTAACTGGCGCCTGTCTCAGCCTTCGACTCTGTTGCCATAGTTCCCGCCTCCTTTGTCGCGGTCTCGCCTCATCAATGAGTTCGCACTCTGCCCCAATACACGCTACTCAAACGAGATGCTAAGTTGCCGGTTGATCCGCTGTGGACGACGTCATCTCGGCAATTGCCTCGTCGCGCAGCACGCGCCGAATCACCTTGCCGATGAGGCTCTTGGGCAGCTCATCGCGAAAGACGAACTGCTTCGGAACTTTGTAAATTGCCAGACGCTCGCTGCAATACTCGGTCAACTCTTCAGCAGTCACCTGCTGGCCCGGCTTCAACACAATGTAGGCGCGCACCGTCTCGCCGCGATAGGCATCAGGTACGCCAATAACAGCCGCCTCCTGCACGGTGGGATGCGCAAAGAGCGCCTCCTCGACATCGCGCGGGAAGACTTTGTAGCCGCTGGCGATGATGATATCCTTCACCCGGTCGACGATGGTGAAGTAGCCATCCTCGCCCATCACGCCGATATCGCCGGTACGCAGCCAGCCGTCCATCATGACATTCGCCGTCTCGTCGGGACGCTGCCAGTAGCCCCGCATTACCTGCGGCCCGCGCACGACGATCTCCCCCGACTCACCAGGCGCGACGAATTCTCCCCGTTCACTGTCGAAGATGGCGCTATCGGTGTCGGGGAGGGGCAGGCCAATGGTTCCTATGCGCCGCTCGCCAAACACGGGGTTGCAATGCGTCACGGGCGAGGCCTCGGTCAGCCCATAGCCCTCGACGACTCGCGCGCCTGAGACTGCCTCGAAGCGCGACTGCACCTCTTTTGGCAGCGGCGCGGAGCCACTGATGCAGACCTGAATCGAGCTGAGGTTCTGCTTCGTCTTCTCGACCTCACGCGCCAGCGCCAGATACATCGTGGGCACACCGGGGAAGAGGTCAGGGCGATACTTCTTGATCGCCTTCAGCGTGTCTTTCACCGTGAAGCGCGGCAGTAGCGCCATCGTCGAGCCGCTGTAGATCGTCAGATTCATGGCGACGGTCAGCCCGTAGACGTGGAAGAACGGCGCGACACAAAGTGAGATATGATGTGAGCCCGCAGGCAGGTCATTCCACGTCCAGCATTGCAGCGCATTGGCCAGCAGGTTGCGGTGCGAGAGCATCGCGCCCTTCGCCACACCCGTGGTCCCACCAGTATATTGCAACACCGCGAGATCATCCGGCGCCGCTGGCCCTGGTAGCGCGAATACCTCGAACCCGTGACGCCCATGCGACGGTCCAATGAGATCCTTGAACGTATGGTTGCCAGGCTGGGCGCGGAAGGCTTGCATGTCAACCTTCGGTTTGCCGCGCTGTTCACGGGCCTGCGCAACCCCGTAGCCGAGCGCCAGCAGCAGTGGGAAGTAGTCGGCGACACTCGTCAGGATGACGTGCTCGACTGGGGTGCGCTCGCGAATGGAGGCAAAGGCGGGATAGAACTGATCGAGCATGACAATCGCTCGCGCGCCCGAATCATTGAGTTGATGCTCCAGCTCAGGCGGGGTATAGAGCGGATTGGTCGGCACAACTACCGCCCCTGCCTTGAGCGCGCCATAGAACGCGATGGGGAACTGTGGTGTGTTCGGCAGACAGATCGAGATGCGGTCGCCACGCTTGATGCCCAGCCGCACCAGCGCGCGGGCGAAACGCTCGATGAGCGAGGCCAACTGGAGATAGGTCAACCGCGTGCCGTAATACTCGACGGCGATATTTGCCCCATATTTTCGCGCCGCATCGTCGATCAGCCACGTCAGCGGCTGCTCAGGGACGCTGACCGTCGCGGGCACGCTCGCCGAATAGTGAGCCAGCCACGGGCGCTTCACATAGGCTGAAAGAGCGTCATCGCTTGCGCCTTCATGCGCTTGCGCCCCCGTATGCGCCAGGCGCTCGTCATCCATTGCCATAACACCTCTTCGTGAGTTGGATCGTCGCGGCAATATTGCCATCATTATAGAATCTGCGACGGGCGAATGGTGTGTAGCCAGCTAACGTTTCAAATACGGTATACTAGACCCCAGCTAACACTCTTGCCGATGGTTTTCAGGAAGACAGTGTGACATATGCGAGTTCCACAGCCAGAGCAGGTACAACTGCCATCGGACGCCGCGTTTGGCGATGTCGTCAGCTTCCTGCGGCGCAAGCATGGTCTCTCACAAGGGCAACTCGCTCGCGCGGCGCGCCTCTCACGTACCTACATCTACCATCTGGAAACTGGCAAGCGTCTCGCCCCGTCGGTACGCTCCGTCCGGGCGATTATGCGCGCGCTCGATCTGCATGGCGCTGACCGCCTGATGCTGGCGCAGGCGTTTGCCCACCTCACCGGCAGCTACCTGGATGAAGAAAACGATACGCTCGACCTGCTCGATCAGCGCGAACTGGCGGCGCTGCTGGTGCGGAACACCGCGTTCCCGGCGCATAGTCTGGATCGCCTCTGGCATATCAGCGCCTGGAACACGCCCGCGCATGAACTGTTCGAGTTGAATCTCTCTCCTACATCCGTCGAAAGCACACAACTACTGACCATCGTCTTCGATCCAAAGTACCGGGCGCGTTTTCGACCCTGGGAGGAGCTGGCGCGACGGTTGCTGGCGGAGTTCAAGCACAACACGCGCTCGCTGACCTACCTGCCGGAATACCGGTCACTCTGGCGCTCGCTACGGATGCTGCCTGACTTTCGCCGCATCGCCGATTCGTCGGATCCCGGCTGGGGGACTGCCAGCTTCGTCTTCCAGATGCGGCACTCGCGGCTTGGTCCACTAACGCTGCGGACATCCGTTACCGTCTTCAGCGGCACATCGGACTACTCGATTGTCACCTACGTGCCCGGTGACCAGCAGACGCTGGCAACCTTCGCCGCGAATGGCTGGCAGACGCAATAATTCCTGACAAGGGCGCGTAAGTTTGTCGTATGCTCAATCGTCGGAAGGAAGACCAGCCACAGGTTTCGGCGATCCCGCGATGGAGAGCAGATCCCATGCCACACCAGCCAGAACAGCGGACTTGCGCGCGCAAGAGCATTCGGCGCATATGCCTCAGAAACATTGCTATGTCGATATTTATGCTTGCCGCCACGCTTGCCGCGTGTGGGCCAGCCCCGAAACCCGCCGCAAAGGTCAACCACCTGGCCAGCAGCCAGCGCGATTTTACCTACGTTGCCATCGGCGCATCCGATGCGTTTGGCGTCGGCACCGATGACCCCGCCGAAGACAACTGGCCGACGGTGCTGGCGCATCTGCTTGGATCGGATGCGCACCTCATCAATCTGGGCATTCCGGGCGAGACGGTGGCAGAGGCGCGGCAGACGGAACTGCCAATTGCGCTGGATAGTCAGCCAGCGCTTGTGACCGTCTGGCTTGGTGTCAACGACATCGTCCAATCGGTCTCGGTCAAAGAGTATGAGTCGCAGCTCGAAGCGCTTCTGCGATCACTTCAGCAGCGGACCCACGCCCATGTCTTCGTGGGCAACATCCCAGACCTCTCGTTGCTCTCCTTCTTCGCAGGCTACGACCAGACGGCGCTCCGGAACGCGATCTCCGGATGGAACTCCGCTATCGCGCAGGCAGTGGCCGCAACGGGCGCATCGCTGGTGAACCTCTATGACGACTGGAATGAACTGGCCGCCCATCCCGAATACATCGCTGGCGACGGACTCCATCCCTCCACCGAGGGCGCGAAGCGGCTGGCAGCGGTGTTTTACTCGCAGATCAGGCCGCTGCTTACAACGCTTGGGTCAGCAACAGGGGCGCCATGAACAGTGTCTTCGAGTTCTCACCAGACTCCGTTGCAAGGCCGCTAGCCATCGCGACGGCGCTCGTCGTACTGATGCTCATGTGGCAGGCGACGCGCACGCCGCACCTGCTCCGCATCGGCCTGCGCAATGTGCCACGCCGCAAATTACGCACCGCGCTGGTCGTCTTCGGCCTGATGCTGGCGACCACCTTTATCGCCTCAGCCATAGCTATTGACGGCACAATTGTACTGGCCGTCAAAAGCGTTGCGGTCTACAATCTCGGCCGCATTGACGAGCAGGTCGCCCGCCGTGGCTCGACGGCTCCGTTTTCAGCCGCATTTGGCGACGAGGTGCGCGATACGCTCGCCAGCAATGGCCATGTGGCCGGGATTGCGCCCGCGCTAACGCTGACGAACGTGCTGGTCGCCGACGAGACGGCGCGTCAGGTGCGCGGTGGGGTCACGGCGCTGGCCATCGATGACGTCGGCGCTGGCCCACTGACGGCGTTCAGCGACACGAATACTGGCACCGCGATGTCACTCACCACTCTGCGCGACAATGAGATTTTGCTCAACCGCAGCACCGCGCAGCTGCTCAATGCGCACGCCGGCGACACCATCTATCTCTACTCTGATCGCTGGCCGGGCAGCCGCTATACCTTCACCGTCGCTGGCGTCATCACAGGCGGACTGCTCGGCGACGCGCCGACCATTGTGCTGACGATGCCCGCGCTCTCAAACGTGATGCAGGTGAGCAATACTGTAAACGTCATCTATATCGCCAACACAGGCAATGGGCTGACTGGCGTGGGGTATAGCGATGGCATCGCCGACACACTACGCTACACGCTACCTGGATTTCTGGCGGTGCACACCGTGAAGGCCGACGGGATCGCGCTCTCGCTACGCGCTCAGGATATCTTTGGGCGCATCCTGACTCTGTTTACGCTGTTCGCCTTCGCTATCGGCCTGCTGCTCATCTTCCTCATCTTCTCTCTGCTGGCGGCTGAGCGCCGCGCTGAGCTGGGCATTGCGCGTGCTGTTGGGATGCGGCGCTCGCACGTGGTCGTCATGCTGCTCTTCGAGGGAGCGGCCTACGATGTCACCGCCGCGGTGCTGGGCATTGCGTCCGGGCTTGGCCTGAGTGTACTGATCGTCGCGCTGGTCAGCCCCATCATCGCGCGACTGGGATTCCCCCTTCAATTCGACATCCAGCCAGGCGGGATGATAACCGCGTTTTGCCTGGGCGCACTCTTCACCCTCGCAACGATTCTGCTTGCCGCCTGGAACGTTAGCAGGATGACTGTCGCATCAGCCCTGCGCGACCTGCCAGAACCACCAGCGCCCCGTCCAGGCCTCATCAAACTTGCTCGCCAGGCATTCGCAAGTGTCACGAATCCAGGCGCTCCAGTTGGGAATCGACTGCTGGTGTGGGGCAAGTTATTTGAAAGCGCCTTCATGACTGGCATTGTGCCGATCATCGTGGGTGTTGCCTTACTTCGCTCCGCTGTTGGAAACTTCGACGGGCTGTTCTTCGCCATTGGCCTCTCGGTCGCGGCGATTGGTCTCGTATTACTCCTGCGCTGGATCATCCTGGCGGTGATCGCTCTGCTGGCACGTTGGAGCGCTCCGGCCACGGCGCCACGCAGGATAAGCCGCGCTACCGAGCGCTCGGACCGAATCGCGGCGCTGGTGCTTGGCGGTGGACTGGCGCTCTACTGGTCGCTGCCGTTCGATGCACTGCAAAGCCTGGGGGTGCCGCGCTTCAGCGGCGGTATCCCGCTCGTCTTCGTCGCTGGCATGATGATGGTCTTCGGCGTGATCATCGCATTAGCGCCCAACCTCGATCTGCTGCTCGAGCCGGTCTCCTGGCTGCTCAGCCAGGGCGGACGCCTGCGGCATGTGACCGCAGTCGCGCTACTCTATCCAGCGTTCCATCGCTTTCGCACTGGAATAGGGCTTGCGCTGTTTTCACTCGTCTGCTTCACCATGATCGTAATGGCCTGCATCGCCGCCTCAACCACCAGGAACTACGATAACGTCCCACAGTTGGCGTCAGGATATGATATTGCCGGGCAGCCGCTCTTCCAGTCAGTCGGTGGTATCAACGCACTCTCGCGAGACTTGCGCGCCCACGCGCCATCCACTTTCGACGCAATGGAGGCGATTAGCTCGGCGACGCCTGTGCCGCTGGGCGTAATTCAGCCAGGCGCGCCTGACGCTGGATGGCGTGTCTATCCCGCGTCAGAGATCGACGGAGCCTTTCTCGATGGCAAAGGGCTACCGCTGGCTGCCCGTGCGCAGGGATACGGCTCAGATGCCGATGTCTGGCGTGCCGTCAGGACCCATCCCGGCGACGTGGTCATCGACGCCAGCGCGCTCAGCTCGCAAGATATTGCGACTCTGGAGCTAGGGCGCCTGCACAGGTAAGCGCTTCGCAGTTTCTCGGCCCGCCGCTCGCTGCGGGGCTACCGGGCCTTTCGAGCCTTGAAGCCCTCAGTCAGCCCACGCCGAGCACTACGGTGGAAGGTGGCTTCTCCGCCATTGCCCTGCTCGCCAGCGATCCGACGCTGGTGAGCCAGTATCACGTAAGCCTGCGCAACATCGCGCTGAGGCCGGGGATCATCGCCCCGACTACGGTCTGGGTGGGCGACCTGCGCGGACAGTCGATTACGAAGGTCAGCGTGATTGGCGTAGTCAACAACGTCCACGCCCAAATCTATGGGCTGCTCGGCTCGCCTGCCACCTTCGCGCCTATCGAGCGCGGCTTAGCGCCTTTCGGGAATGAATACTTCTACTTCGGCGTTCGTCCCGGCGTCGACGCCCACAGTGAGGCGCTCGCGCTCGGTTCCGCGCTGCTAGAAAACGGCTTCGAGACGACCGTGCTCCAGGATGTGCTACTAAGTGTGAACGGCCCGCAGGTCTTCATCAGCCGCGTGCTCGTCGGGCTGGTCGGATTGATGCTACTCGTCGGCATGGCAGCGCTGGCGGTGACCGGTTCGCGGGCAGTGGTCGAGCGCCGTCAGCAGATTGGCATGCTACGAGCGTTGGGATTCAGGCGCTCGCATGTCCAGGTGATGTTCTTTATCGAGTCGCTGCTCATCGGGGTCGTAAGCGCCGGGCTTGGACTTGCACTCGGGCTGATTCTCTGTCGCAATCTCTTTGCTGTGGACTTCTTCGCCTCCATCTCGACGAATCTGGCGCTGGTCGTGCCGTGGGGAGAACTCGCGCTTATCTGTGGCGCGGCTATTGCGGCTTCAGCCGTGGCAGCGCTGATACCCGCCTGGCAAGCTGGCCGGATCGCGCCCGCCGACGCACTACGTTATGAATGAAAGAAAATGCCGTCATCTCAGTGTAGCTCACGGAGGTTCTCTCGTGGCCCTGCATCAACACCGACCAGCTTCGATCCCTCCCACCGATGCCCATTGATGGGCCAATTGCCACGGCACGGAGCATTAGCAAGATGTACCGAGCCCATGGAGTCGAGGCGCCCGCGCTGGTAGACGTAAGCCTGGAAATTCGCCGCGGTGAGATGGTTGCGATTATGGGGCCGAGTGGCTGCGGCAAGACAACACTGCTGAACTGCCTGGCGGGGCTAGATACCATAGATAGCGGCCAGATTGCGATCAGCGGACACGATCTCGCGACGATGCGCGATAGCCAGCGAACCGACTTTCGCGCGCGGACAATGGGGTTTATCTTCCAGAATTTCAATCTGCTGCCCGTCTTGACGGCGCTTGAGAACGTCGAGCTGCCACTGCTGGTATTGCGCGAGCGGCCCCATGTCGCGCGCAGAAGAGCGCGAGAGATGCTTGCTGCGGTGGGACTCTCCAACCGCGAGCGCCACCGGCCCGCCGAGCTCTCCGGCGGCCAGCAGCAGCGCGTGACGATTGCACGCGCTCTGGTCAACGATCCAGCGATTGTCTGGGCCGATGAACCTACCGGCAATCTTGACAGCGAGGCAGCGCATGAGATCATGTCGCTGATGGATGAGCTAAACCAGACACGTGGGCAAACATTCGTGATCGTGACCCATGCGACCGAAATTGGCGCGCGTGCGCATCGCATCCTGACCATGCGCGACGGTAGAATCGTTGAATAGCTCGAAGTAGACTATCCGCCCATTCGTTATTGCCAGCGAATCTCCTAATGCCTCTGTCTCAGCATGGACATAATTGCTTGAGTTTTGTGCGGTCATCAATTATTACAAGGAGAGAGCTTCCTGTTTTGACCCTGAAACGAGCACTTATGTCATTGCAGGCTATCAGGGTATGTGTCCAGGGATGTGTGGGTTTTGGGTGATTCCCATCGCCACTCATCAGGGATGACGCTGGCGGCTAGCTAGCCGCCAGCGTCAACGGACTGGTAGCCTCCACCGTCGTCGGGGTTCCCGGCGCCAACTTGCCGAGCGATTCGGCGCTGAAGTAGCGCCGCCCCACCTGCCATTCGTCGTGCTGTTCGGCCAGAATCATCCCCACGAGCCGAACAATCGCCGCGTCGTTAGGAAAGATGCCGACCACATCGGTGCGTCGCTTCACCTCCCGGTTCAAGCGCTCCAAGGGGTTGTTGCTCCAGATCTGCCGCCAGTGCTCGCTCGGGAAGGCCAGATAGGCCAGGACATCCGTCTCTGCCTCCTCCAGCAGAATGGCCAGCTTCGGATAGCGCGGGCGGAAGCCGTCGGCGACGTGGCGCCATTGCTCTCTCGCCATCGCGGGCTCGGGCTGAGCGAAGACCGTGCGAATGGTGGCCGCGACCAGTTGCGCGGCGGACTTGGGAACGAGTGCGAGGGCGTTGCGCACGAAATGCACCCGGCAGCGCTGCCAACTCGCCCCATGCAGCACGGAACCAATCGCCGTCTTGAGCCCTTCATGCGCATCGCTGACCACCAACTGCACGCCCGAGAGGCCCCGCGCCAGCAAGCCGCGCAGGAACGCCAGCCAGAAGGCGCCGTCTTCGCTGGGACCGACATCAAGGCCGAGGACTTCCCGTTGCCCAGTCGTCGCATTCAGCCCCATTGCAATCACCACGGCTTGTCCGGCGATCCGTCCCTGCGCCCGGGCTTTGACATAGGTGGCGTCGAGCCAGACGTAGGGATAACTCGCCTCATCGAGTGGGCGCGTGCGAAAGCGGTCTACTTCAGCATCTAGGTCCTGACAGAGCAGGGAGACCTGGCTCTTGCTGATCCCATTCAAGCCCAACGCCTGGGCGAGCTCGTCCACCCGCCGCGTCGAGACGCCCTGCACATAGGCTTCCTGCACGACCGCCACCAGCGCCCGCTCGGCGCGCCGCCGCGGCTCGAGCAGGCTGGGATAGTAGCTCCCGTCGCGCACCCGTGGCACGCGCAGCGTCATGCTGCCCACTCGGGTATCCCAGCGCCGCTCGCGGCTGCCGTTGCGCTCACCCTTCCGGTCGCTGGTCCGCTCATAGCGGCCCGCACCCACGTGCTGGGTCACTTCGACCTCCATCAGCGCTTGTGCTAGGACGCGCATCCCCTCACGTAAGAAGTCCACATCGTCGCTCACCTGCGCCTTGCGCAACAACTCGTCAAGTGCCATGCTGGTTTCATCGGCCATCTGGTGATCCTCCTGTTGTCGGGCTGCTTTCACTACCCGATGAGAATCACCTGCTGGCCGATCTCGTCAACCGCCAGCTATTTCCCACACACTATTGGACACTATCCTATCAGGTCGCCAACGTCATCTATCTCTCGGCACAATTGGAGATAATCGGAACTATGAAGAGCACGCCCCCCCATACGTCTGGCATTTGTCGTATTCTGTGCGTCCTAACAGGTAAATTCTACATCGGTAGCGCCACAGATATTCCCGCAAGATGGCACAATCACCGTCTTGCGTTGAGAGGAGGTAGACACAAAAACCCTCACCTACAGGCAGCTTGGAACCTATATGGTGAGGATAGTTTCGCATTCACAATCCTCGAAATAGTGAAACGCCACGAGCTTCTGGCTGCTGAACAGAAGTGGCGCGACCGCACCAGGTGTACTGACAGTGCCATTGGATTTAATATCTATCCAATCGCGGGCTCGCCGGGCGACCAGCTTGCTAAGACGTGGCATGGATTTATAGACCCAACAGGCAACGAGGTGACGATTTCTAATCTCAGTGAGTTCTGTCGGCTACACAACCTCGACCATCCGTCTATGATTCGACTGGCTCAGGGAAAGAGCAAGCTGAAGTCTCATAAAGGGTGGACTCATAAAAACAGCGTTCGCAAGCGCCCGTACACCAAGACCTATGTCGGGTTCATTGACCCTCAAGGGAGCATCGTCGGCCCTATCACGAACCTTGCGGCGTTCTGCCGAGAGCACGGGCTTGATAAGACTCACATGGTAGCTGTCGCCCATGGAAGGCTGATTAGCCATCGTGGATGGACGTATCATAAGGGCAGAAAACCCGTGAAGCGTCTTCATCTTGGCTTCGTTAGTCCCGATGGCGAGCCTGTAGCAATCGTGAATCTAGCGGCGTTTTGCCGGAAACACGATCTGCATCCGGTACACATGCACCGACTGAAGAGTGGCAAACAAGAGAGCCATAAAGGCTGGACCTGGAGAAACCCCGATGGACACAGAGACAAATCAGACAGATAAACCTGAATACACAAATCGCCTCATCAATGAGTCGAGTCCATACTTGCTCAAGCACGCGCATAACCCAGTGGACTGGTATACATGGGGGTCGGAAGCGCTAGACAAGGCGAAGGCAGAAGATAAACCTATTCTTTTGAGTATAGGGTACGCGGCCTGTCATTGGTGTAGCGTAATGGAGCGGGAATCTTTCGAGAACGAGGACACCGCGAAGCTGATGAACAGCCTCTTCGTCAGCATCAAAGTGGACCGCGAGGAGCGGCCCGATCTCGACGCGCTCTACATGGACGCGGTGCAGGCGCTGACTGGTAGCGGTGGCTGGCCGATGACCGTCTTCCTGACTCCCGATGGCGCGCCATTCTACGCGGGCACCTACTTCCCACCTGAGGATCGCTACGGCATGCCCGGATTTCCCACAGTGCTGCGCCGCCTCGCCTACTACTACACGTCCCACCGCGATGAGGTCGAACAGCAGGCTGAGGCTTTTCGCGATTTCTATCGCGAGCGCGACCAGAGTCGCTTGCATTCTCCTGAGGGCGTGCTGCCCGACCAGGTCAGCGTCGGCGCGGAGGATCTGAACCAGGCGACTACCCACCTGCTGGATCGCGCTGATACCACAAACGGCGGATTCGACGGTGCACCCAAGTTTCCTCATCCCATGAACCTGGAATATCTGCTGCGCCAGGCGTCACGCGTAACTGGCACAGAGGCGGAAGCGATTCTTGCTCCAATACGCCAGACGCTCGATGTCATGGCGGCGGGCGGCATCTATGACCAGATTGGCGGCGGCTTCCATCGCTACGCGACCGATGCAATCTGGCTCGTGCCGCACTTCGAGAAGATGCTCTACGACAACGCGCTGCTAGCCTCCGTCTATCTCCATGCCTGGCAATTAACTGGCGCTGCACCATACCGGCGCATTTGCGAAGAGACGCTCGATTACGTGCTGCGCGAGATGACCGACAGCGCCGGAGGATTCTACTCCACGCACGATGCCGATAGCGAAGGCGTTGAGGGTAAGTTCTACGTCTGGACGACCTCAGAACTGCGTGAGGCGCTTGGCGTTGCCGATGCTGCCATCGCCGAAAACCTCTGGGGCGTGACCGAGGGCGGCAACTTCGAGGGACACAAGATCCTGCATTGCGCCAAGACGTCCGCTGAGGTAGCTACTGAACTGGGCTTTGAGGAAGAGCAGGTGCGCGACGCAATTGCCCGCGCTCGCTCTCAGCTCTACGAAGCACGACGTCAGCGGGTGGCTCCTGCGCGGGATGATAAAGTGCTTACAGCCTGGAATGGTCTAATGCAGCGGGCATTTGCCGAAGCTGGCCGCATCCTCGACCGGCAAGACTATCGCGACGCTGCGGTCGCCAACGCCCAGTTCCTGCTTGGAACCTTGCGCACCGATAGCGGCCTGCTGCGAAGTTGGCGCAACGGCCAGGCACGAATTCCGGCCTACCTCGAAGACTATGCCGCACTTGCAAATGCGCTGCTCGCCACCTATGAAACAACCGCAACCGTCAGATTTTTCAGCGAAGTGCGCGCGCTCGTGGATGAGGCGTTGACCCGCTTTTGGGATGAAGAGATCGAAACGTTTTTCGACACCGCATCCGACCACGAGCGATTAATTGGCAGTCCGCGCGAGATGACCGATAACGCGACCCCATCCGGCATGAGTCTGATGGCCGAGGCGCTGTTACGGCTGGCGGCGTTCACTGGCGAGGAGCAGGTATCGTGATTATGCCGCACGCGCGCTGATGCCGCTTACCCCGATATGATCGAACAGCCACTGGCCTTCGGCCATCTACTTTGCGCCCTGGATGACTTTGTCGGGCCGATGGATGAGGTGGCGATCGTGGGCGAACCAGATGCCGAGGCAACGCGCACGCTTACTCAACGTGGCGCGCCACGTCTATCGTCCGCGCATGGTGCTGGCACAGGCGGCTCCAGATGACACTGAGGCGCAGGCGGCTGTACCACTGCTGGCCAATCGCCCTCTTGTAGATGATCAGCCGACAGCGTACGTCTGCCGTGGATTCGTTTGTAACCAGCCCGTCACCCAGCCCGATGAATTGGTGCTCCAGTTAAGCGAGCCATAAGGCATACATGCACATAAGTTGCCAGACGGTGATGAAGGGCCGCACGGCTCTCATCGCCGTTTTTTGTTGCCCGCTGAAGAACGAGTACTTAGGCATCTCTTCTACCACACCTACCAGACAAGCGCAAAGCGCCAATCCGGTATTTTATGGGCAATCAAGGGTACTAGTGACCTTTCGGAAAGCCCGGAAATGTGATAAAATTATCAGGTGGAGTACATACGGATGGAGAGTGTTGCAGTCGTGAATTCATCAACCATTTCACGCGAGGTAAATTGTCTGCTGCCACCTCTCAAAACCACCCTCACAACCACAACCGCTCCGCGTTGTCGCGATCTTGACCTGCCACCGCAATACACTGTCGCTGGTCGGCTCTGCCCGGCATCAGGAAGCTTTGAACGCTTTATGTAAAGAAAAGACAGGTAGCTCTGGACCATGTCAGATGGCGAGACGCATACCGAGGAGGAACGGATTAGACATATGGCGACCGTCGCACAAACAGACGTTTATTCGGCTAAAGATATCGAAATTCTCGAGGGGCTTGAGCCGGTTCGGAAACGGCCCGGCATGTATATCGGTAGCACTGATATCCGTGGATTGCATCAGCTGGTCACCGAAGTTGTCGATAACAGCATCGATGAGGCGATGGCTGGCAGATGTGACATGATTCTGATCACCCTCAATGCCGATGACTCGGTCACTGTCGAGGACAATGGACACGGTATTCCGGTCGAGCCACATCCCAAGCGTCCCAAGCAGTCTACGCTCGAGATTGTCATGACGACGCTGCATGCGGGAGGCAAATTCGGCGGTGACGGGTATAAGCAAGGTTCCAGTGGTCTGCATGGTGTCGGCGTCTCCGCCGTCAACGCGCTCTCGGACTATTGCCGAGTCGAGGTCAAACGCGACAAGAAGCTGCATGTCCAGGAATATCGCCATGGCAAGCCGATGACGCCCGTTCAGGTGGTGGGTACAGCCGTCGGCACCGGCACCAGGACGACGTTCAAGCCGGATCTCTCCATCATGGAGACCGGCGATTTCCAGTTCGATACCCTGGCGCAGCGCCTGCGTGAGATGGCCTATCTCAATCGCGGTGTGACGATCAAAATCATTGACGAGCGCGAGGGCAAAGAGCAGGAGCTCACCTTCTACTTCGATGGCGGCCTTCGCTCATTCGTGCGCCATCTGAACAAGAATCGCAACGTGGTCATGGCGCGTCCGGTCTACGTTGAGCGCAGGATGGATAAGTCGCTGATCGAGGTCGCCATCCAGTATAACGATGGCTATAGCGAGACGCTCTTCTCGTTCGCCAATGGCATCAATACCGTCGATGGCGGGTCGCACGTTACCGGATTCCGCACCGCGCTCACCCGTACCCTCAACGAATATGGCCGCAAGACCGGCCAGATCAAAGAGGCCGACTCGAATCTTACCGGTGATGACGTGCGTGAGGGGCTGACCGCTGCTATCAGCGTGAAGTTGCCCGAGGCGCAGTTCGAGGGGCAGACGAAGGGCAAGCTCAATAACGCCGAGGTGCGCAATCAGGTTGATATCGTGCTGTCTGAGACGCTGGCTAAGTATCTGGAAGAGACCCCAACCGAGGGCAGGCGCATCATCGAGAAGTGCCTGAACTCCGCGCGCGCCCGCGACGCCGCCCGCCGCGCTCGCGAACTGGTGCGTCGCAAGGACGCGCTGGATACGACGCTACCCGGCAAACTGGCCGATTGTTCCGAGCGCGTGCCACAACGCTGCGAGTTGTACCTCGTTGAGGGGGATAGCGCAGGCGGGAGCGCCAAGCAGGGGCGTGATCGTCATTTCCAGGCGATTCTCCCATTGCGCGGCAAGATTCTCAACGTCGAACGCGCCCGGCTGGATAAGATGCTGGCCAGCGAACAGATCAAGAACATCGTCACGGCGCTTGGCACTGGCATCGGCGAGACGTTCTCGACCGAGCGCCTGCGCTACTGGCGCATCATTCTGATGACTGACGCCGACGTGGACGGCAGCCACATTCGCACGCTGCTGCTGACATTCTTCTTCCGCCACATGGAGCAATTGATCACCAACGGCCATCTCTACATCGCGCAGCCGCCATTGTATCGTGTGCAGCTCGGCAAGCAGCGCAGTTATGTCTACAGCGACCAGGAGCTGAATGAGCTGCTGGCCCGACTGCCAGCCGGCAAGACCCCAACGGTCAGCCGCTACAAGGGTCTCGGTGAGATGGATCCAGAGGAGCTGTGGGAGACGACGATGAACCCCGCCACCCGGACGATTCTGCAAGTCACCATCGAGGACGCGATCAAGGCCGACGAGATATTCTCTATGTTCATGGGTGATGATGTCATGCCGCGCAAGCGCTACATCGAGGCCCACGCGCAAGACCGTGAAGAACCTCGATATCTAATCGCCCACCCCATACAAGTCGGCCCCTGTTGCTTCAGGGGCCGACTTTTTTTCGTCTTTTCTTGCCTGACAATACGCACGAATACCCCTATCTCCGACCGCGCACGGGCAACTGGCGAAACAGCGGTGTGACCAGCAGAATAGCCAGTAAGAGCGAAACAATGCCAATCGCTCCCCAGATTAGACGAGCCTCTGCGGCGATCAGCAGTGCCCAACCCAGCAACGTCAGGCCCATCAACATGACCGATCCTCCCTGGGGAAACCAGCTTGCGATGGCGGGCGTTCGCACCCAGCGGAGTGCAGGCGGCTCCAGCCGCCCCAGCGCAATGCAGAGACCATAGACGGCAAGCGATGTTCCGGCGAAGCTGACAATCGTCATACCGATCGGCAGCGCGCCGTCCTGCTCCGTATCAAAGGCGGCGAGTGCGAACCCAGCAGTCGCCAGAGTCAACAGCGCACAGACAACGGCCGCGCCAAGTCGATTCCGCCGTCCAGCGGGACGCTCTAGCACTGGAGCAGCGCCTCGCGCCGTCAGTGGATGCATCGGATCATTTGAGCGCAGACGCGCTGTCGAAGGCACATGCGCAAGCAGCCAGATTCCGCCGCCAAGCGCGCCAAATGCGAACAACTGGATCAGTAAGTAAGCCCACCTCGACAGTCCCCAGGACTCCAGGGGTAGAAACAGCAGCAGCGGCAGCGCCATTACACCCGCAAGGCCAATACACCCCATGAGCGTGCCGCGGGTGAGGCGATTTGGGAGTGGCCCTTCGTCATCATCGGCCACAATTGAGTGCTCTTCATCATTCACAATACGCGCTCGCGATCCACCAATCCTTCTCTCCATCGACGCTTCCGCTCCGCCAGCAGCCGCTGAAGCAACGCCGCCAGGCAGCGCCCAGCCCAAAGACTATCCTTCAGGACAAATGTAGAATCCGTCTCCGCAACACGCCTCATCAGGTCAGCGTGTGACTGTGACACAGGCAACTCCAGTTGCATTTGTACGTGTCGGCGCAACTCAGGACAGATCACCCTTCACCCTTATCACCGTCAGGCCGGTAACGGGGATCTGACTGCTGCCGCCGTCGATTCTCGTCATTCTTCGCAATGTAGGCAGCATAGATCTCACCGACGGAGAAGCCCTGATCGAGCGCAAGCTGCACGAAAAAATGGAAAATATCGGCCATCTCGAAGAGGCGCTCCTCCCGGTTCGCCGCAAGATCGCGGGCATTCTTCCACGGCTTCCAGTTCAGCTCATTATCTAGTTCGCAACACTCGTGGACAATCGCGCGGGTCCACGTGGTGCAGCGATTGAGCGGTGGCCAGCTGTAGAAGCCATCGGGGCGCATCGTCTGATAGTAACTAGCCAGGTCCGCCTGGCGCGCGAACACATCGGACAGCATATCACCGCTATTCGCCTGCTCATCAGAAGTCATGGCATTCTCCCGCACTAGCACTTCACTATCACGTATATGGTACTGTATTACACATCACGAGGACCGTGGCGCGTAACCCAGATCCGTACCTTTCCTGAGAGACTACGGGAAGCAAGAACCTTCTGGCCCACTCACATTCGGCGAAAGGCCTGCAAGACTTCCGGTAACCGAAGGGAGGATGGAGCGTGGCGCTCCACAAAGCGCGGACAGCCGAGAATAGATCGATGCAGGCAGACAAGCCTCCCAATCCCAAGCAAGATTCAGAACGGCTGCAGAGCCTTTATGAGGACAACGTGCACGTCATCTATCGCTTCATCTACAGCAAGGTTGGCAACCGGGAAGAAGCGGAAGATTTGACGTCGCAAGTATTCATCAAGGCGGTGCGTGGCATCGACAGTGCGCGCGGCTCAGCAAGCATCCAAAGCTGGCTTTTTCAGGTTGCGCGCACGACGATAGCGGACCACTGGCGTTCATTCTATCAGTTGCGCGCCCACTCGCTCGATGACCTGTTAGAAGCTGGATGGGAAGGGCCCGCGGAAAGTCAACCGATGCCCGCATCGGCAACACCACAAGACCGGGTCCGACGTCTGCTAGAACAGTTGCCCGAACACTATCGCGATGTCTTGACCTACCGATTCCTGCTGAATCTCTCGATCAAAGAAACGGCTGGTCGCATGGGTCTTTCTGAGGCGAACGTCAAGGTGTTGCAGTTTCGCGCCCTGAAAAAGGCCGGACGTCTGGAATTAGAAGGAGTCCAGCAGGTTGCCGAGTAAGACACGCGTCTGTATCTGCAATTTGTATGCTCATATGGCTGGCGACAGCGCCAGTCGGCGATACCTGGAGCACTGATGGGATCACATGGCGACGATGACAACTTGATACCGCCGGACGAGCCAAAAGTTCCCTCTGCGGACACCGTGGAGCAGTACCTGCGCCTGCACGAGCATATCGAGCAACTACGCCAGGATAAGCGGCCAACACGGCTCGGCAAGCTGACACCTGAAGAAGCGCGTACGTATCAGACCGCAGCGCTCTTCCGTGCAGCGACCCCAGGCGCGGATGAGCCTGATCCAGACTTCGTCGCATCGTTACGCGCCAGGCTGGAACAGGAAGTTGCCACGCCTACAACCACCAGGGCGTTGCGTGCTGCGCGTGGGCGTGTCTCTCGTCGCGGATTGCTCGCTGGTGGCATCGGCGCTGCCGCTGCTGCTGCCATTGGCGTGGCTGTTGGCTCGGCGCTTCCACATGCAGCGAACTCGACCGCAAAGTGGACGACACTCATCAATCAGGGGAGTGGTATCTGGCAGGCTGTCGCCACCACAGAGGAGATCCCGGTTGGCGGAGTGAAGCGTTTCGTTACTGACTCGGTTGTCGGCTTCGTGCGGCATACCAGTAACGGCTATCTCGCCCTCTCCGGCGCATGCACGCATATGGGCTGCTTGCTGAACTGGAATGCCGGGGCACGCACTTTCGACTGTCCGTGTCATGGTGGCCGTTTCACCGAAACCGGCACGTCTGCGCCTAGTTCAGCGGTCGCTTACAATCCACTCCCAGCGATCCAGACCAAAGTCGAAAACGACATGGTGTGGGTCTACGTTGCCCCCGCGCCGCCTTCCGATACCCTGCCGACGCCTGATGGCACGAACGGCTACCCAACCCGTTAAGGCTCCGTCTGCTCACGCACGGAGTCGCGATGGCAGGATGCCCAACGACTCGCGATACTTGGCCACCGTCCGGCGGGCCAGATGGATGCCCAACTTGTCCAGACGCCCGGCCAGCACCTCATCGCTGAACGGCCTAGTCGCCTTTTCCTCGGCGATCAACTCGCGCAGATAGTCTTTTGCGGCGAGCGACGCGTCGAAGAAATCGTCGAATGCGATAGTGCGCCCTTCCGGCAGCAAGACATATTTACCAGCGGTTGCGCGGCTCACAGTGGACTCGTGCAGTCCGACGTGCTCCGCCAGGTGTCCGCGTGTAAGCGGCTTGAGACAACGCACACCCCGCTCAAGAAATTCTGCCTGAAAGTGGATGAGGGCATTGGAGATGGTCGCGAGCGTCTCCCAACGTTGACGCATGCAGGAGATAAAGAATCGAGTGCGGGTCACGTATTCGCGAACATGTCGTTTGCCAGCCTCATCAAGTCCTACAAACGACTCATGATGCGACTTCGATTGCCGGTTCAGCGTCCGGTACATGCTGCTCATGCTGAAATTGAACCGGCGCATTTCGACCACTTCGGCTTCGAATCCATTCGCCGTCTTGCGGATGACGACATCGGGCCTGACGACCATGCTTCGCTCGGCAGGTAGTGTCAGACCCTGGCCGGGAACATCACCTGATTCAAATGCATGGGTGGGAAATGGATTGAGGTTGGCGCGGATAAATTGCCATGTCCTCATTACCTCAGGCGCCGTGACGCCAATATCCCTGGCAATCTCGGCAAACCGCCGTTCGCCCAGCTCGCGCATATAATCCGCCACAAGCCGTGCCGCCAGCGGAGAAACCTCCTCACGTGCCGCCAAGTGGCGCAGTTGGATACGCAGGCACTCGCCAACGTCGCGCGCGCCGATACCTGGGGGATCAAGCGACTGTAGCAGCGATAACGCCAACTCAACCCGCTCGGACGGCGCTGACAACTCCTCGGCGACTTCTTCGACTGATATCGTCAGATAGCCATGCGAATTGAGGCTGCCAATGAGAAACTCGGCGATAGGGTAGTCCTCATCCGAGACCGAAGCCCCAAGCTGGCGCAAGAGATACTCATAGAGCGTCGCCCCAGAACATACAAGTTCGAGAGGATCGTAGTCACCGTCATCGCTGACAGCGGGAGCGTTCCGCAGATCGCCGTACTCATCCCATGCGGCGACCTCATCTCGCCCATCGTCCGAAGGTTCGGCAAACTGTTCACACCTGGGGCAAAGACCACCGCGCAGATTTGTGCCACACCTCTGGCACTGGATGACCTCCTCGACCTCCAGCGCCGGATTTTCTGCGAGTTCCCGCGCGATGGCCTCCTCCAATTCCTGTGCCGAATATTGCAGCATAGTAATCGAGGCGATCAACTTTGCTGAGATGTTGACGCCATGCTGCTGCGACGGCAATTGTAACTGGTCAAGGATCATTTGATACACCCCTGCCTGTTACCAGGTATAATTGGCCATTCACTTACGACCTGACGATACCAACACTAACCCATGCCAAGCTCCCAACGGGCATCTTCGGTCATCTTGTCAGGGGTCCATGGCGGGTCAAATGTCAGAGTTACGTTGACACGTTCGATGCCTGACACCTGGCGCAGATGGTCCTCGACATCCGCCATGACTTCGGGAGCTACAGGGCATCCAATCGCTGTGAGCGTCATGAGCACATCGACGCTGTTGTCTTCGATACGAACGTTATATACCAACCCCAGATCAACGATGTTGACTGGAATCTCAGGATCGTAGACATCGCGCAGCTGCTCGAATACCTGGGCAGGCTCGATGGTTGTCTCGCCAACGATTTCGTACTTTTCAACCTCTTCGGCCATGGACATGACTCCTCAAACGCCACATTGACCCCTGTGGGCAAGATAGTTAGATTACCAGCGGCCAGACAGACACAAGCCGCATAAATTCACTATACTCCAATCTGACTGGACTATCCAAGTCTGGCGAGGAAGGCAGCGAGATCACCATCACACTGCGCTGTGTGCTTCCTAAGTTCATCCATAGCGATGCGCAGGGCGGGTGTTATCGGCAAATCTCCACGGAGGATGCCATCCCGCACCTCATCTACAGCGAACAAACCTTCGCCCGCAGTCTCGACTGGATGAAACCGATATGGGCCGTCCGAGACAGTGACATAGAGCGCGGTAAGCTCTGTCTCTGGCTCTGACTGGACAAGCGCTTTGCCGATATACGTCAGTGGAGACGAAATGCCGAGCTCTTCGTCCAACTCGCGCTCAGCAGTGGTCGCGTAATCTTCTCCGCTCACAACGTGGCCGGAGGCTGAAGCGCAGTAATATCCAGGAAACAGATCCTTGCTTGCGGAGCGGCGTTGCAGCAGCAGCTGACCAGCATGTGTGAAAACAAGCACCTGCACGCTACGATGTATGAGCGCCGGGTTACGATGCGCCTCGCCACGGCGGACCTGCCCAATAACATGATCGTCGAGGTCGACGAGGTCGAATATTTCGTTGGGATCGTCCAGGATCTGACCAGGATCTTGAGCAAAGGTGCCGTTAGGCGGCATTGGCGTAGACCCTCCGCCTCATTCTATCATGCGTCCCGGTTCGGCCATCGAAGCTTATGGAGCTGATGTCACCGTGAAATTGGCCATATGCGGCCAGCCTGCGGCATCTCCATTGCCCACGGCCAACACACCCCACGAGGTAAACGCCAGCGGCGCAACGGCGGGGTCCGTCGTGCTTGCCCCAGCTGTCGCGGTCGGCGTGCTCGTCGGTTGGGCCGTTACGGTTGCATGTGGGGTAACTGTGGGCGTCTGTGCTGTTTTCGCAGACCCACTCAAAGTTGGAGTCCACTGCCCAATGTGCTGCCACGACATATCGTCGGTGCTGACGAGCGCGGTAAACGTGTCCCCCAGGCGCTGTATGCTGAGCCAGACAGCTGCGCGTGCGTTTATGTTACCCGTACTACAGGTCTGTGGGGTCTGCTGCGCCACAGGACAGAAGCGCACTGTTCCCGCATTATCTACCGTGAGGGTGAGCCAGTCGCCGTCATCCTGGTACAACACCATCCCCACACTTGCCGAGCGCGGCAGTGTCGCTGGCCTGGCAACCTCAAGCGTTAGCGTCGTATCGCCCGCGGACGCCGCCTGCGTCAACGCCCCTATACCCTGACTGCCCGGAATGAGCGTCAGCCCATTGGCATCGAATGTAGTGCGAACACTTGTATCCGAGCGGGTCCAGCGGACGTCAGCGTGTGACGAGGTGAATGAATCGCTAAACGTGGCAGAAGCAGGGACCGCTCCCACGCGCGCCCATGGATTCTTACTCTGCGAACCGGCCGAATTCTGCTGAGCCAGCGCGGGTAGCAGCGCATCCGTCATCGCCTGTGTGCCGCCGAGCACGACATCATCACCCGCAGTCGCGACCAGTATACTATTGCCCGTCCCCAGCGCAACCGCTGCTCCTTGCGCAAAGGGTGACATACCAGCGGGAGGGTCAGGTAGCGCAGCCCAGGTGGGCTTGCCAGAGGCGCTCGTACCAGTCCCAGGCAACATGATCGTGGACATATAGCTCGCCGTCCGCGAGGACGTATAGACCTGTATGGCGTCAGTAGAGGCATTCGGCACTGATGCATTCGCCACTGGAACCGCGACCGCGCCGAGCAGTGAACTCAGTGGCGCCGGGTTACCATCGACCTGAGTTGCGGTCCAGCCATTCGAGAGGCGCTCCGACCGGAACCACCAGAGCGCGCCGGTGCTATCAGCCGCGATGAGATTCAGAGGGCTATCGGGCCAGAGACCGATCCAATTGTGGGCATTGGGCAACTCCGGTACTACCAATAGCGAACCCGTAATCTGATGGCCAGCAGGCTGCGCGCCGAGCGGCATCCAGTCGCTCCAAGATGCTGGAATCTGAGTCCCATCCGCGGCAGTCGTCGCATCGAGCCAAATGCGCATGTAAATGCGCCCATCAGCACCCAGCGCAACGACGATGGGCGTGCCCGCGCCCGGTTCCCCCGCAAGCGCCACACTGCCAGCGAGCGTCGTAGAGGATGGCTTACCAAGCGAGAACCAGTTTCCTGGGCGATCTGGTGGCCCCGCGCGCCACCAGAGGTTGCCGTCACTGCCAAGCGCCGCGATCTGCACACCACCAGCGAAAAGGCTGGCGACTGGCGAACCAGTCAGGCTCACATCTGGTGGCTGCCCAAGAGCGCTCCAAAAGTCGCCCAGAGAGTTCGGTGATGTGTGCGCGAGATACAGGTTGCCATCCATTCCGAGGACATAGATATAGCGCACGCCGTTGCTCATAAGCACCGTCGCCGCGGATTGTCCACTGGCAAGCCGAACATTTCCAGGCGGAATCCCCAGGCTGCGCACCTGAGCCTGCGGCTGATCGGCTGAGGTCACTGGGGCGAAGAAGCTCTTGTTCGACCAGGTGAGATCGGCAAGCGTGCCGCTCTGCGTCACGACCGTCGCGGAAGCGAGTGATGGAAGCCCGCCGGGGAATTGCTGCTGGACGGTCTTCGAGGTGGTAGGCTTCTGAGTCGTGGAGGCTTTGGCGCTGGTGCTCGGGAAATGCCCATTGTTCTTGACGTTATGTAACCAGCCGAACGTGCCACGCGAATGGCCCATCGTACTCAACCACCGGTATGTTGGCAGCGTCGTCGCGGGGTGCGATGAGCCGCTCAGAATCCATCGTGAGCCGACTTTTGTCAGCGCCAGAGTATCGCTGGGATGATCTTCGGATCCCCACATCACGTTCTGCTCAGCCGTGATAACCTTGCCACCACTAACCGCCGCCACCACTGCGATGTGACCGCCGTGCGATCCATCCGGCCCGGCAGGCCAGGGAAGTCCATTGGCATCGAGGCTACCCCAGACCAGTATATCGCCGGGCACTGGCGCTGTGGTGGAACCGTTGGGGTACATGACAAAGTCTGATGGGTGGTTTACTGGCACCCAGAGATCAGGCGCATTGCCCAGGCCCGACCGCCCCCAATCGGCGGGGCTGTCGCCAAAAGCCCACGCCGAGAAGCGAACGACCAGCTCGGGGCATTGAAATGTCCAGCCGTAGCCATCAGTGGTAGGGGAGCAGCCTTTCGCAGTGCTATCGCAGCTCACGCTCGAACCACTGGGTGAGACGCTGTTGAAGCCATTGGAGCACACGTCCACCCCAAACCAGCCGCCGGGCGCTCCATGTCCGGGCAATATTGTACGGCCCCACGAGGATCCGTTCGTAATCGTCGGATCGAGTCGAGCAAGTTGCGAACAGCTTGCGGTTGAAGAAACGCGCAGGGCATTTGCATTCGCCTCAGGGATAGTCGCCTGATAGGTGAGCAGCACCCCCAGCAGCATCGCCGTGCCGACCAGCGCCACCAGCGTCCCGCGGACCAGGTAGCCCATTGCTCCATGTTCTGGCGCAAGGAATATGGCTTTCAGACGCCTCATCCGCTGATAGATGCGATCCGACGCCACCCGCAGCACTCCCTCCCACACGCTCCGCGCCCGCATCAGCCGTGCATCCATGACGGACGCGCAGAGCCGTTGTTATTTACAACGAAGTGCCTAGAGCAATGGAAACATCGCCCTCTAGAATGTCGTATGAACTCTTGCTAACTCGATTCCTATTCATCGAACGAAGCTATCGCCGACGACGATGTATTGCGTTCTTGGTTCTCAGCCGAGCGCATACTGCTCTATCGCACGAGCCAGCCCATCTTCGGTGTTGCTAGTCGTTACCACATCCGCCATCGCGCGCACCCGACGTGACGCCTGACCCATCGCTACCCCGAGTCCAGCCATGCGCAACATCGACACGTCATTGGGTCCATCGCCAACCGCCATCGTCTCCTCCATCGGAATATTGAGATGACGCGCCAGGATGGCAAGGGCATTCCCCTTCGAGACGGCCGATGAAAACAGCGTCAGTTCGGCGACGCCGTAATTCCCAATTGGCAGCAATTGGCGGCCACAGTAAGGCGACGCGAGATCAACCGCCGCACGACGCAGAATGCTCAGTGGCGCGAAGGCAGCCAGGCGAATCGGGTCTTCCGGGATATCGCATAGTTGGGCGACAGGACGATAACGAGTCTGATGCTGAAACGCGGGTAGATATCTTGCCGCCCACTCAGGGTGCGCAGCCTCCTGCGAGACATGCAGAAAATCATTGGTGTGGTCGGAATATTGGGCAATCGGCTGAATACCATAACCTGCCATCGCCTCAGCGGCCCGTTGTGCGATCACACGGTCGAGCGGCGCAACATGGAGCATCTCACCGTCTGGATAGGTGCGGATCATCGCGCCATCCATATGAATCATCGGCCCGCGAAAGTCGAACGACGAAGCTGCCACCGATGCGCCAGTCCAGCGGCGCCCGGTTGCTAGTGCCAGCGTAACTCCGGCCTCAGCCAGCGCTTGAATCGCCTCACGAGTTCGCGGCGTAAGACAACCTCCTGGGTCGAGGAGCGTTCCATCCACGTCGGTAACCACTAAACGAATACGTCGCACATCGCCCCCCATCAGCCCCACGAGATCGCGCTTCACGTCGGCCCGGGCCGATCAATGACGCCGCCACGAAAGTCTGCCACTTACCCCCGCCAAGACTCCAACCGCCACAATGACGCCTGTTGCAACCGCCAGCGCGGTATCCGCGTGTCCGCGCCAGAGCGTGAATGTCGCACGGTCTGGCACACCGCTTATGCGTTGCAAGGATTCCATACCTGAGACAAACAGCTCTATGATGCCGCTACAGACACACCACGCGCCCACAAGCATCAGTAGAAAGACGCCAGCGCGCCGCCATCGGTTCCGGCCATGAACGACCAAAAATGCGCCGACTACGATCTGACCAACGCCAAAGAGCAGCGACAGGATGAGATTGATGGGTAGAAATGACTGCATTTTTCCGCCACACGCTTGCCGGTTGCCGTTTCATCTTCTCGCCTGGGCGAATACCTGTCAAGGGGGTGGCTCGAACTGGCAGGAGGGAGAATTGGCGAAACGATACGCTGTCGTAGTAGCATAGGATTGTCGGAGTTCCCGCGCCACACGGGATGATATGGACAACAGCGGCTATGATGCCGCGGGAGGTTATGCCCGATGGATTTGCACGGTGCGCATATCACCTGGCTTGGTCATGGCACGTTCACATTCACGACCCCGGCTGGCAAATCAATCCTGCTCGATCCATGGGTTCAGGGCAACCCAGCATGTCCCGATGACAAAAAGCAACTGGGCAAACTCGACGCCGTACTCATCACGCATGGACATGGTGACCATATCGGCGACGCGCTATCCATTGCCGCGGACAGCCAGCCCGATCAGGTCGTTGGCATTTTCGAGCTGGCCGGATGGTTGGAGAGCAAGGGCTGCGCCAATACAGTCGGCATGAATATGGGCGGCACATTTGAGGTGGCGGGCACGCGCGTGACGATGGTACGCGCGGACCACAGCTGCGGCATCCTTGATGGAGACACGGTTCTCTATGGCGGTCAGGCGGCGGGCTACATCATCGACTTTGGCAATGACTTGCGCGTTTATGTCGCGGGCGACACGAATGTCTTTGGCGACATGAGCATTATCGGCGCACTCTATAAGCCGCAGGTGGCGATTCTGCCTATTGGAGACTTCTATACGATGGGTCCACGCGAGGCTGCCTATGCGGCTCGGCTTCTCGGCGTCGAGACCATCATTCCCGCGCACTTCGGCACGTTTCCAGCGCTCACAGGTACGCCCGAAGCATTAAGCCAGGCACTCGAAAGCATGGGGCTGAACAACGTCGCCGTGCATCGTCTCCAGCCAGGCGAGACCGTGGAGTAACCTGCTTCCGCTTTTCCCTCACAAATGAGGAACCGGATGATATAGTTGAGAGAGGAATCTCCTACACCATGTAGGAGATAAACTACCTACCGAGATTCTGTGGCGGAGGCGCATCAATGGCAGACGAGCTACGACATCGAAAGTTGGCGCAGACCGAGGCAGAATCTGATACTGGTCTGCCAGCGTTCGACGACGAAGCGATTCCCGAAGACGGCCCGCTGGTCGATAGCTACGGCCGCCACATCAAGAATCTGCGCATCTCCGTCACGGACAAATGCAACTTCCGCTGTGTGTATTGTATGCCAGCGGAGGGGCTTCCTTGGCTACCGCGTGCCGACATCCTTACGTTCGAGGAGATCGAACGCATAGCGCGGGTCGCGGTTAGTCTTGGCATCGACCAGATTCGCCTGACGGGTGGCGAACCGCTGGTGCGCCGCGATATCGCCAATCTCGTCGCCATGTTGCGCGCTATTCCGGGTCTGCGCAGCCTGAGCCTGACAACAAATGGGGTTTTGCTGGGCAAGCTAGCTGGCCCGCTCGCCGAGGCGGGCCTGACGCGCATAAATGTCAGCCTCGACTCCCTGATTCGAGAGAAGTTTACTCAGCTCACCCGGCGGGACGCACTTGAGCAGGTGCTGGCTGGGCTGGAAGAACTAGAAAAGTATCCGACAATCCACCCCATCAAAATCAATGCGGTGGCAATGCGCGGATTCACCGAATCCGAGGTGCTCGACTTCGTGGCGCTTAGCCGCCGCAAAGCTTACTCGGTTCGCTGGATCGAGTTCATGCCACTCGATGCCGACCAAATCTGGCGCAAGGAAGATATCCTCACTGGGACCGAAATCAAAGCAATTATCGAAGATAGCTATGGGCCACTGGTCCAGGTCAAAGGTGAGGATGCCTCGGAAACCGCTCGCCGCTACACCTTCGCCGATGGTGTTGGCGAGGTGGGCTTCATCAACCCCGTCAGCGAGCCGTTCTGCCGCTGGTGCGACCGTATTCGCCTCACCGCCGAGGGCGAGCTACGGACATGTCTCTTCGCCCTCACCGAAACCGATCTGCGCTCAGTCGTACGCTCGGGCCAGAGCGATGAGGCGCTGGCGCGCGTGATTCGCCGCGCGGTCTGGCACAAAGAGCTGAAACACTATATTGGCGATAAGCGCTTCCGCCGCACCACACGCAGTATGTCCATGATTGGCGGATAGCGAGCGTGGCAGATGGCAGAGATGTTGGCGGAGCCAAAACGGCAGCATGTTCATCCTGGCGTGATGTCTTTCCTGCTGGCCACAGTGCTGATCGCACTGCTGGCTGGCTGCGATCAGCGTCCCACGAACCCAGTTCATGCGGCCAAACTGAGCACGCCAACAGCCACGGCTGCACTGGGAACCATCTACGTCGACCCTAAACTGGGATTTCGCCTGACCTTGCCGGTTGGATGGCAGGCGACCTCATATCCTGGACAACAGCACCCGTTCAATAGCACACTCGTAAGCCTACAGGAACCAACGCCCACGCCAGCTACTATCACAATTGGTGTTTTTCACGGCGCGGATATGCCGTCCGCCTTTGCCGAGCGAGGAAGATCGCCGCTGCGCATTGGCGCCTACCCGGCGTTCACAGCGGATACCGGACTGAGCCAGGGCAAGGTACCTTGCGTCGTGCGTATATTACTGGCAGACGACGATTACGTATTGGCTGAGTGGTGCTCGATGGATGCCATCAGTCATGCGGGCGAGTTCGAGCGCATCCTGGCGACTTATGTGCCCGCTCCCACCCACTACAACCCGCCAGTGAACATCGTGGCGCCAGCAGCGCAATCGTGCGCTACTATCCAGGCAGGCTACGGTTACAAAGCAACCTCCTGGGGACGCATTCTGGCGACTCCGGGGGCGAACGAACCGGACGGCGGATGGGCGGGCCTCGCAGGTACTTATATTTGCAGCAATACCGGCTCGCCGGACCGTTATCTCTTCCAATGCACTGAACTGGTCAACCGCTATGACGCCGAGCGGTGGGGGCTGGCCCACATCCCTGGCAACGCTGCACGCTACTTCGACTACTACCAGAATGGCGTGCTGCATCCCGGCGACGTCCGAGATTTGCCAGTCGGCAGCTATGCGTACTCTGACGACGCGCGCCAGGGGCGGAGCGCGTTCGCGCCACAACCAGGCGATCTGCTGGTCTTCCAGGATGTCGTCAACCCAGCACAGGGCTGGACCTCCGGCCTGATCGCCTCGCCGGGCCATATCGCGCTGATCACAGCCGTTGATGCCGCGCACGTTTACATTGCTCAGGAGAACTACAATGACCGCCAGTATCTTCTGGCGCTCCCGCTTACTCACTCCACCCGCGGCTACACTATCACAGACCGAAGCGGAGTCACTGGCCGGATCGTCCGCGGCTGGGTACGGTTCACCGTCGAGGACGACTGACAGCGCCAGAGCAATTTTAGCCAAGCAGCCGTAGAGCCTCATTAACTGATGCGGCGACCAAACAGTCAGACGCCAGTAGTTCGCGGTACAGTTCAGCTCCTCGTGCGGTGAAGTCACGCTCTCCAATGCTTGCAAGCAGGGCATCACTATCGCGTGCGGAAGTAGCGGCTGGTTCAAGCAGTATTACTTTGCGGCCCGCATGGCGCGCGGCAAGCGCCTCCTCGATCAGCACGATATTGCCAAAGCCAAGAGGTGCCGGGCACAGAACGATTGCCTGCGCGTCCATCATGCGCATGTGAGCCGCAGCCAGCCCTTCCGCCGAGACTGGGGCGTAGGGGGGCTCCACGATACATGAGGCTGCCAGCCGCTGCGCCAGCGCGTAATCACTATCACCGGCGTTGAGCGGCCCAGCGCTAAAGGAGATGGCGGCGTCGGCGAGGGCGCGCATCATCAACTCACCCGAGCCGCCTCCAGCAATCACGTGAACAGTGGCACCCTCGCTTGGGCTGAGTTTTTCCGGCTGCCAGACGAGCGGGTTGTCCTGTCCAGGCGGCAGGACGCTCAGATGGTCCTCGCCACGCAGAATCCCCACCCGTACGGGCGTTTCATAGACCGAGGAAAGCAGCTCGGCGTCCAGTACGCGCGCGGGCGGGCCGTCGGCAACTATCGTCTCGCGGAAGAGGATCAGCCGAGGAAAGTACCGCGCCGCCAGATTCAAGTCATGTAGCGCCGCCAGCACTGTCAGCTTACGCTCGGTATTCAGTCTCCGCAACAGTTCGAGGATCTCGATCTGATAGCGGATATCGAGGTGGGCGGTTGGCTCATCCAGCAGCAGAATCGGCGCTTCTTGCGCCAGCGTCAACGCGATGATGACGCGCTGTTTTTCGCCGCCGCTCAGATCGTTGAAGATACGGTCAGCGAGATGCTCGATGCCTGCGGCCTCAATCGCCGCCCCAATCGCCCGCGCATCCTCATGACGCGGCATGCTGAGCAGATCATGGTGAGGCATGCGCCCCAATTCGACAATCTGCCGCACGGTATAGGCAAACTGTACCGTAAATTCCTGCGGTGCGACCGCGAGCCTGTGCGCCACCTCTCGTCGCGGGAGACCATTCATGTCGTCGCCTTGTAGCAGCACAACGCCTCGCAAAGGGCGCAATGTTCCAGCGCCCAGATGTAGGAGTGTGGATTTCCCCGCTCCATTCGGCCCAAGCAGGCCAACCATCTCACCAGCGGCCAACTGGAATGTTACATCTCGCACCACTTGCCGCCGCCCGTAGCCAAAACCGACCGACTCGAAAGCAAGTGCTCGCGGTACGGTAGTCGCGCTGCTGGTGACCATTGCGAATGCCCTCTCTACCAGCGATAGCGACTGCCAGCGGCACGCAGCAGCCACAGGAAGAACGGCCCGCCCACAAGCGCAGTTAACACTCCCAGCGGCAACTCCGCCGGGGCGACCAGCACCCGCGCCAGCAAATCGGCCACGACGACGAAGATGGCTCCCACCAGGGCCGACGCGGGCACAAGGAGCCGGTGGCGCGGGCCAAGTGTCAGGCGGCAGAGATGCGGCGCTACCAGTCCGACGAAGCCGACGATGCCGCTGATCGAGACGGCGGCTCCCACTAGCAGCGCGGCGACCAACACGATCACCAGCTTGAATTGCTCCACGCGCAGCCCCAGGTGTCCTGCCATGTCTTCGCCCAGCGCGAACGCATCGAGCGCAGGCGCCAGTACGAAGCCCGCCGCCACGCCTGCCACCACCAGCACAGTGATAACCTCGGCCTGCGCCCACGACTCGACATTAACGCTTCCGCTGATCCAGCGATAGAGCGAGATCAGCCGCAGTCCAAGACGGTCGTTCATGCGTAATCAGTATCGTTTGTGCCGCAGTCAGCACAGCGCTCACCGCTACGCCCGCCAGCAGCAGGGTAACGACCGGAGTCCGGCGATTATGCGTTGCCAGAAGATAGACCAACCCTACCGCCAGCAGCGCACCCGCAAATGCCAGCAACGCAATCAACCCGAAGCCGAACCAGTATGCGGTAAATGCGGCTGGCAGAGAACGCAATAGTCGCTCCTAATGCCGCGCCCGACGAGGTGCCAAGCAACAGCGGATCGGCTAGCGGATTACGAAGTAACCCTTGGAAGAGTACGCCCGCCACTCCGAGCGCGGCTCCTACCAGCGCCGCTCCCACAACACGTGGCAATCGGTAGAGCAGCAGGATAGCCTCATCCGAGGCTGGCCATGACGGCTGAATATGAATGACATGCGTCTGGTTTAGCAAGATGGCAGCTGAGGTGAGCGGCGAGATTGGCACCGCCCCGTAAGCAGCTGCCAGCGCCAGCGTCGCAAACAGGGCAACCACCAGCAATGGCAGCACGGCTGGCCGCCGCGTGATCCGCCCACCCAGCGGCAGCCGCATGCGCGGCCCTCTGGAATCGGGAGTCTCGCGACGCTGTTTCTTTGGGTGCAGCCCGTTTAATATCGGCCAGCCGTGCCACGAGCTTCCTCCTACGAGAACAAGTCGGAATGAAGCATCTTCGCGACCTGCTCTAGCGCGTCCACCAGCCGGGGACCAGGGCGCGACACGATATCCGGGTTGATATTATAGACGCTATGCGACTTGAATGGCCGCGATGTCTGCCCATCCAGGCCGCGCTGTAGACTTGTTGCGGATCGCCGCCATACTGCTGGCTCTTCCGTCAGGATGATTACCTGCGGATTCGCTGCGATGATACTTTCGACGCTGACCGTAGGATATCCGCCGCTGTCCGTCTGTGCGGCGAAGATGTTGCTGACCGCCAGCGTCCGTCAACACATCGTTCTCGAACGATCCACCGCCTACCGACATATGGTGGCGGTGGCGTGAAGCCAACCTCCATGTAGACCGTGACCGGCTGAGCGCTCGCAACCTTCTGTTTGACGGCGTCGATGCGTTGCTGGAGCGACTTCACCAGGGCATCAGCCGTGGTCAGACGTATAGGTCAATTGTCCCACAAGGCGAATCTCCGCCAGCGTGCCTGCAAGGTCTTCAACCGGCAACGCAATCACATTGATATGCGCCTGAAGCAGCGCGTTATCAGCCTGCGTCGTAAACTGCCCCCAACTGAGCACCAGATCGGGGTTGAGCGCGATGATCCGCTCCACATTGGGATTGCCGTCGCTGCCCGTGATTTTAGGCTTGGCGGCCATATTGGCTGGATAGTTGGTGAATGCATCGACGCCCACTACGCGTGCGCTGGCGCCAACGGCAGCCAGCATTTCGCTATCCCCAGCGGTCAGTGAGACGATACGCTGTGGCGCCTGCGCCGGGATCGTGATTGCAGTGCCATGAGCATCCGCGCTTATCAGCGGTTTCTGCGGCGATGGCGTGCCAGTGGGGCTGCTGGCCGAGGTGGCGCAGCCCATCGCGAAGAGCGAAAGACAGAGTGTCAGCGTCAGCAGGGCGAGCGCCAGGGTCGCCTTGTGGACAGAATCGATGACACGTCGCATGAGAACAATCCTCCAGGGCAATGCGGGTGAGGAGTGCGCCAGATCCAGCCACAATGCCAGGTAGGGTACAGCATCACAAACATCCCGATACGTTCCGCCGGAACATAAACAAAAAACCCTCTTTCTCAGCAGGGAGAAAGAGGGCAAGCCGGAACCGGCGTTGCTCTTTCCTCTTTGGCGCGGAGGATATGAGCATCACCCCAGAGGTCGGTCTCCTGGCTCCTGGTCTACTCACAGGCAGCGATCTGCTGCCCGTAGTACGTCTCCGCCTTCCCATCGCACAGAGGCGACAGTGGCTCAGCGCATGCTTGCGAATTGTGGAGGCGCGTTTCCCAGTTACAGTGGCGCGTCCGCATCGGCATCTCACCGATTTCCCTGGCAGACATCCTACATTCATGCAGGCATCTGCCACCTCGCGGGGTTCACGTATTCAGTTGTCTGGCAGAGTATAGCTATCTGGTATGAACTTCGTCAAGCGCTGACAGGTAGATCCGTGTTAGTGAAAGATCTGTTGCCACAGCGAAAGTATTGAGTCTGAAACCTGCGGCCAGACCGAGACGCCCGCGACCAACAACGGAGCCACAACCAGCGCTGGCAAATAATTGGCGACACGCAGATCGCGAATCTTCAGAAGTTTCAGTCCGACCGCGACCAGGATCAGCCCGCCCGCCGCAGTGAGTTCGGTGATCGCATCTGGGTTGCCTGTCAGCAGTGGGGCAATCGCGTGCGCGCCGAGGCTCAAGCCGCCCTGATAGAGCAGAATGGTGAAGATCGCGAGCAGTACGCCCCAGCCAAGAGTCGCCCCGAAGGCAAGCGCGGCAAAGCCATCGAGGGTCGCCTTGATGACCAACTTGGTGGTATCACCAGACAGCCCATTATCCAGCGAACCAAGAACCGAAAGCGGCCCCACACAAAACACGAGGCTCGCGGTCACAAACGCCTCACTCAGTGTCGAGCCAGAGCGCGCAGTTTCTTTTGCAGCCAGTCACCCGCATGTTCGAGACCCGCTTCGATGTTGATTATCTCACCGAGAATCGTGCCTAGCAGCAAACTACCCAGCAGAATGAGAGGATTTTTCGTCGTCAGCGCACTCAACAGGCCAATGAGCACGGTAAACAATCCCAGGACGCCAAAGAGCGCCTCATGTATCCGCTGAGGCAACCGATCACCCGCAAGCGAACCGATCACTCCTCCAATCAGTACCGTGAGCGCATTGATAAGGGTGCCATTGACTGCCGTAAAAAACGTCATACCTGCGAAATATCCTCTCGTATGGGAAAGTTCGAGTATAATAACACCGCCTCATCATACGCCAATGCCAGAATTTAGGCGCGATCATCGTTGGAGGAATCGTGACCGCACCAGCCATATTCGTTCCTGCCTGGGCTAAGATCAATCTGACTCTTTCGGTTCTCAAGAAACGTGAGGATGGCTTCCACGCGCTCACATCGGTGATGCAAACGATATCTCTGAACGACACCTTGCGTATCCAAACGACCGACATAGTGATCGTAACATGCGCGGTAGACATTCAAAGAACTGCCAATGACAACAATCTCGCGCTACGGGCAGCGCGGCTCTTGCGGGACGAGGGATACTTACAAGCGGAGTCGCGCTCGAATTGCGCAAACGGATACCTGCCCAAGGAGGGCTGGGCGGGGGCAGCAGCGACGCCGCAACAGTGCTTGCGTCGCTCAATCGGCTCTGCATGCTGGCTCTGAGTCAACAGCGCCTGGAGGAGCTTGGCGCTCGCCTTGGCTCAGACGTTCCATTTTTCATCGGCGGCGGAACGGCTTTGATCGAAGGGCGCGGCGAGTATGGTCACACCGCTGCCCGATTGCGAGCCACTCTGGTTGATCGTCGCGCGGCCACATGTCAGCATTTCCACGGCAGCGGTTTTCCAGTCGCTCGCTCACAGACAGATATGGCGATTCCCACGATACTGATATCGTCGTCAAGGCTATTCGAGTCGGCTCTCCACTACCTCTTAAACGCCTGTCGAATCCCTCGAACTGCGGTCATGCGTACGTGGCCTAAGGTCGCCACCACACGGGACGGCCTGTTGCGTGCGGGTGCTCCGATTGTGCGGATGAGCGGCAGTGGCCCCACACTCTTTGCGCCCTTCCGCGCCCTCGACGACGCCACCCGCGTGTACGAGGCGGCGCGCAAGCCAGAATATCGACTCCGCCTATGTCATACCGTCTCGCGGGTATAGGATCGGAGACGCTACGACAGATGGCGCATCCAGCGCCCGCAGGCAGGCAGTATTGCGCCAGTCCTTCTCGAGCTATTCTGATACGCAATCGAGGCCAACACTATGCTATGCTATAGTGAGTGTCCTGACGGGCAATCGATAGACGACCTCATATGCCGATGGATTCGGGTGAATGGAGCGGTATGACAGCGCGGAACCACGGGCTGGACTCAGTCTCCGATGAGAACCAGTCTGCCACTCCGGCGTCTTCCGACTACGAACGGCGACCTTCCATCGAGACGCGAGCGCTACGAGTCATACAGCGTATCCTAAAGCGAAGGGCGCAACACATGCTCTGGCGTGGCATCGGCGCGATCGGCTATTCGTCCGCCCCCGTCACGTATCAACAAGGCCGCTTTACCCTGGCGATTCGTCGGTGCGGCGTATTCTGATCGTTCGCGTGGATTTGCTTGGCGACACGGTACTCACCACACCGGCAATCGCGGCGCTCCGTCGCGGCTACCCCAAAGCGCAGATCGATATCCTGGTGCAAGAGTCGACCGCCTGCGTGTTGGCAGGCGAGCACGATATTACCCATGTCATCACCTACAATCCTCAGATATGGGGGCAAAACGGTGGCTGGCGCTCAGCGTTTCGGCTGCTCTGCGTCTGCGCAGGGCGCACTATGACATCGCCATCAGCGTCTCTGGCGACATTGGCAGCATTTTTGCCCGCCTGAGCGGCGCAAGCGAACCATCGGCTACGCGTGGCGAAGCATATCCTTACATGCTGACCGACCCAGTCGCGGGACGCCGGTACGAAGTTGCTCAGCATGAGACCCGCTATGTCCTCGCGCTTGCGGAGGCTGCGGGAGGTATCTCGAGGAAGAATATGCACGGCCAAGGCTGCATGTGCTTCCTAAGGAGCGCCAGGAGATGGCGGCAATGCTCAGGCTTGCGCGCGCCGACTTGGACGCACTGGGCCAATCGTCGCGATGCATGCGGGCGCGCGCAACGGTCAGGCTAAACGCTGGCCGACGCGCCATTTCGCCGCATTGGCCGACCAGCTCGCCGAAGAACTGGATGCGCTTATTGTGGTAACGGGCGCGCCCAATGAAGCGCCCCTCGCGCGCGAAACTGCCCGCACAGTGCGCTACCCACTGCTCAATATCAGTGGGAAGACAACCCTTCCACAGCTGGTCGCGCTCCTGGCGGAGAGCGATACGCTGGTGACAGGGGACAGCGGGCCAATGCACATTGCCTGTGCCGTCGAGACGCCGGTCGTGGTGATGCATGGTCCAACCGACCCTGCCCTTAGCGGACCTTCCGCGCCAGATGCCATCATACTTCGCCACAAGCTCTGGTGTTCGCCATGCTACGATGCCAGCGCCACCGCCGAATGCCGCTTTGGCAATCCCATCTGCATGAAAGCGATCGCGCCGCGCATCGTGTTTGCCGCCGTGCGGTAAGCAGTTACTTGCGCATGGATCCCGACCCACCATGGCGCCGGTGATCCAAGTGAGCGGTCGGCTCAATTACTCCCCTGGGATATCAGGCGCATTTGGGCAGCGGTACTTCTGAACGCGCATCCCCACCGGGCGGCTAAAATTGCCAATCGTCACGTCTGGTAGTTCACGCCGCAGCGTTTCGATCAGCGCCCGCATGCCAAGCGGTTGCCCAGTTAGTCTGGCGACACGCGGCCAGAGGACTTCAGGATCGATATTGAGGTTGCGCAACTGCACCAAGCGAACGCCCGTCTCGCGCAGGAAGGTTACAAGCGCGGCGATTTCCTCTTCGCAATCAATAAGACCTGGAAAGCAGAGCAGGTTGATCGAGCTATAGACGCCAGCATCGCGCGCCAGAATCGAAGTGACTTCCTGACATGATCGAAGGTATAGCCGATAGGTCGGTAATAGGCGTCATACGTCTCACGGCGCGCGGAGATGGTGCTGGCGCGCAGGCTATCTAGCCCTGCCACGTAGAGCTTTGCCAGTGTCTGCGGATTGCTGGCATTTGTATTAATATTGAGCGTTCCGCGCTGTGTGCGCGCACGAATACCGCGAATTGCCCGTTCAATGAGCTTGAATTGCAGCAATGGCTCGCCCTCGCAACCCTGCCCAAAGCTGAAGATACCATCCTCGGCCGTCTCCAGATGCGCCACCGCAGCGTCAATGATCTCTTGCTCAGTTGGCGTAAACGTGAGGCGATCCTGTGGCGAGACAAGGCCCTCTTCCTCTTGCTTGGAAATACAGCCGACACAGCGCGCATTACATCCCGCTGAGACAGCACATGCGGCCTCCCAGCGGCCAAAGAACAGGTTGCTAGCTGTTGGGCACCGGTAGTCGAGCGCGCAGTGAGCGTGATGCGCCAGCAGGCGATTCTCTGGCTCAGCGGCCAGTCGCCGATGTACCAGAATTTCCAGCCGACGTGCATCATAGTTGCGCGCCAGCCAGCGCTCCGGGTTATCCGTACGAACCGCCGCCACGTAGAGACGCCCATGCCAGCCAGCAACGGCGGTATAGCCAAAGAACGGCAGCGGCTCTGCGCCAGGAGGCAGCTCATAGCCCGGCAACCTGACACGAGTATAGCCAATCGGCAGGAGCGCCGCGAGCGCCCAGCCACGTCGCGCGTTCACCACCTGACGGTCGCCCTGCTCATCGAGTCCCACGGCGAGACGCTCGGGCATCATCGAAAGCGTTGCCCCATCGGGAAGTGGGATCAGCTCATTGCGCTCAAGCGGTACACCATCGTAGTCCACCGCACGCAGTGCGCGCCTCTCTCCAACGTCGCCATCGGATGTGCTATAGATCAGGTATGGGAAATCAGCAGTGTGTGTCATAGGAATTAATACGGTAACTCCGCGTCGGGAAGACTGTCCGGCTCATCATCAATCGCGTCATCACCGTCGCGGTCCGACCCTTGCTCAAAAGCCTCGTGCCTTGCGAAACTCGAATCACGGGCAGACGGATCGCGAAGCGTATCGTCATAGAGAAAGGTCAGAACAACTTGTCCCGCCGAACTGGACTGGATCACCTGGCGTATCGTCGGTTGCTCGCTTTGCAACCAGTGATCAATTTCCGTTTCAAGCACGCTGATCTCGTTTATCCGCGTATCGCTGGAGAATATCTTCACTCGAAGCATATCCGCCCCTTGCGGCGCTTAGCCGCTACGTCGCATGTCGCAACGGCGTCGCTGCATTGTAGCACACAGCGAACAGACTCAGCGGCTGATCCAGCGCTCGATCAAGGCGAAGGCGGTGCGCCAGATTCCAAGGAATACTGCATTGGCGAGCAGAATCACGATAGCGAAGGAGAAAGGAACACTGTGGTCAGGCGCAATCGCCCATCGCAGCACGAGGGCCACTGGCCACGCAAGAAGCCACGCGAGCTCGGTTCGCGCCAGCATGCGCAGCGGCACAGTCGTCTTGCTGCGGCGAAACGCGCCCGCAAACGGCGCGACAGCAAACCAGCCGAGCGCAAATGGTAGTGCGGTTTCGGCAACCTGTAGCAGTGCGGTGATGCCACTCGCCTCATCGTGCGTGCTGCGGCCCACAGCCGCGAACACCAGGAATGACGCAACATCGCCAGCGGTCAGCGCAACCACTCGCCACGGTGCGCCTTTCTTGGAATGCGCTACAGGCGCGGAGGACGATTCTCTCGATACTTCGGTAGTCATATACACCAATCTACCCGGTGGGTCGTTTCATTGAGAACGAGGGACCATAATGCCGTTCTCGCATTACTTGGCGATACCCGCGATGGCGACAATCAAAGCAAGATGGAAAAGCATCGTGATAAGCGCGCCCCAGAAGAACAACTTGAACCAGGTTTTGTCGGTCAACTGGCCACGTCGCGCTCGTCGCGCAGCGGGTGTTCGCTCTGTGGATACAACGCCGATGGCTACCCGCAGCCGGATTGGTGAATGGACTGGAACCTCGACCATCTGCTGCTTAACTGCATCGTTACACGCCGTGCACAACATCCATGACTGGCGCGGCGGTGGAACATCGCCAGTCTCTTCAAGGTAGCAGATGGCGCTACCAAGACGACGCGCGCAAATGGCGCAACGCAGCGTACCCGACTGGTCTTCAGATTCTATCGATGGCGTACCGAGACGCAGACGATTCATTGGACATAAACCTTCCTGCCTATCCAGGAACTGAAGAAAATCCGTCCCTGGATAAGACCCTCACAGGAAAGTTATAACACATGCCCGTACGCTGCCATCACTAACCGCGCCAACACGCTAAATGATATACAGCACGAGGAACAGCACCACCCAGACGATGTCAACAAAGTGCCAGTACATCTCGACCGCCGAGACTGCAAAATGATGGTCTTTGGTAAAATCGCCGCGGAGCGACCGGAAGAAGCAGACCAGCAGGAATAGCACACCGACAGTTACGTGCGCGCCGTGGAATCCGGTCAACGTGAAGAAGGTTGAGCCGAAGACTCCCGTGCTTGGGGTGAAATCGGAATGAGTATATTCCCACGCCTGAATGCTCAGGAAAGTACTGCCCAGGATGATGGTCAATATCAGATTGATCGATAGGGCGCGCTTGTTCCCCTTGCTAATCGCGCGGGCAGCGAAATGCATCGGGAAGCTGCTGGAAAGCAGGATGACTGTATTGATGAGGATGAGGCCGGTTTCCAGCGTGGCGCCTTTGGGCGGCCAAGGTTCTCCCAGACCCGTTGCCCGGATTCGCAGGTACAGATACGAGGCAATCAGGTTGGCGAAGAAGATCGCCTCGGATGCCAGAAAGAATACCATGCCGTACCAGCCGTACGACCGGCTCTTATGCTCCTCGCCCTCGGTGGGGGTCTCTACCGGGCTGACCACTGCACTCATGCTGTGAACTACCTCTCTATATTCCAGGGTTGTGATAGCGGAATGGTCGCGCGCAATGCGACGGTATCAGAGTTGTTCGAGGCCAAATCCGACCATGCAGATGAAGACCAGCACCAGACCAACTCCGGTAACCAGCAAGGTCGTCGGCAGTACAAGAAACCCGCTGAAGGTAATCAGCGCAGCAATCGCTAGCAACAACGGCCAGTAGCTTGGATGCGGCAAATGTGGGCCGGTATGCTGCTCCTCGATGGCTCCAGCATAAACCGGCTGTGGCGCCACTTCCACTGGGCGCGGCGCAACAATCTCGCGGACGAGCGCTGTGAAGCCGATGCCAGCCATGAGACGACTCGACTCTTCCAGGTCGCCTTGGTCATTGCGCACCAGTAGCGCTTTCACATTCTTGAAGACCCAGAACTGGCCCGCGTCCAGACCTTTGGCCAGCGCGTCCAACTCACCGTCCTGGCGAATGAAGGTCGCCGTCGCGCCACTGGGATGCGTGTAGATGACCTCGTAATTTTCCGGCATGCCGCCATCTCCTCAACTCAGATAGTGATCGTCGCCTAATAAGGGAGGCGCAGAACACAGCTTCGTTTAGTGTAACATGAGTGCGCCGCGCAGACGAGTCCCCCGCTGTCTACTCGTCTGCCCTTTTGCCCTGGCTGGCGCTCTGTTCGCGCTCGCGGACTAACTCCCGCACAGCATCGAGTTCCGTGCGGACACCGCGCATGCGAAGCGCGATCCAGCCAAGATAGACCAGCAGGCCAGCCCACATGACGATGTAGGCGATTACCAGATATGTTCCGCCTTGCATGGCGGTCTCCTTTCATCTCATCTCATTCGTCAGGCGTTCCCAGTGTGTCCCGTCCCGCACTATTCGCCATATTCCACCTGCGCCCGCAGTCGCTCGGCCTCGGTGGTATAGCGCTCGAGGCGATAGAGCTGGAGCAGCAGGAAACCGTAGAGCAACGTGAAGGTGGCCATCGCCAGCATCAGCGCCACGAAGACCGCTGGCGGCGTGTCGGGGGTGGCCCCATTGAGCACGTAGCCGGTCGGATGCAATCCACGCCACCAGGTCACAGCGAAATGTACGATAGGCACATCGACAAAGCCGATGATACCCAGCACTGCGGCATTGCGCGCGCCACTGTCAGTGCGGCCGCTATAGAACCGCAGCAGCAAGTAGGCGACGTAGATGAACCAGAGAATCAACGTGGTTGTCAGTATTGGCTCGCCGTCCCACCACGTGCCCCAGTAAGCTTTTCCCCAGATGGAGCCGCAAATAAGCACCATCGTTGTATACACCACACCGATCTCTGCCGAGGCGCGCGCAAGCCAATCCCAGCGCTCATCACGGCGTAGCAGATAGATAATGCTGCTGACGAAGACGACGAAGAACGCGAAGAACGCGAGCAGGGCCATTGGCACATGGAAGTACATGATGCGCTGTACATCACCCTGCACAGCGTCCGTCGGGGCCAGCACGAACGCCGCCCAGATGGAAAACATCATGCCTACAGCGACCGCGCCACCAAGCACGTATTCGCCGTATTTGCGCACCGGGTCAAGCCAGAGTCTACGCGCTGGCTGAGGCGGAGACTGCTGTCCCGGAGCCGCCGGTTGTGACGTGACAGTGTTCATGGGATTACCTACCTAGTCCTCGACGACGAACTGAAAGAAAAGCGCTGACAATGTAACAAAAATGACATCGAACGCGATGAGCAATCCGGGCCATGGTGGATCATTCACGATGGGAGCCACCAGGGATTGGGTCGCACGCACCGCGCCAATAACGACTGGAATCAACAACGGGAATACCAGCAGTGGCAGCATGATCTCGCGCGCTCGTGTGGTGGAGGCCACGGCCGCGAAGAGCGTACACATGGTGGCAATGCCAACCGTGCCCAGCACGACGATCACCAGCAACTGGCCGCCAAGAATGGGCAGATTGTAGATCGCGGCGAAGAGCGGCACGGCAACGACCTCGACGACGCCGAGAAAGATGAGATTGCCGACAAGTTTCGCCAGAAAGATGACCTGGCGATCCACTGGACAGAGCAACAGCCGATCCATAGCGCCGTGCTCCTGCTCGGCGGCAAAGGTCCGGCCCAGCCCCAACACGCTGGCAAAGACGAACGCGATCCACAAAGCGCCCGGAGCAACCGCCGCGTTATTCTCAACGCGCAAATCGAACGCGAAGTAAAAGACGACCAGCACGAGCGCCGAAAAGAGCGCCATCGCCGCCCACACCTGGCGGGCTCGTAGCTCGCTACGAAGGTCTTTGCCGACGATCAACCAGAGTTGTTGCCAGCCTGTCTGGAGAGAGCTCATCGGGCGCTCCTTCCCGCGTTGGCGTAGAGCGCGCGTAACTCTGGCAGTGTTACCCCGGCAGATGCACCGGTAAGCGCGACGCGCCCGTTGGTCAGCACGACAACTATATCGCTCCACAGCAGCCCACGTTCGAGCGTATGCGTCGTCAGCAGCGTTGTCAGACCACTCTCCTGCCGTTCCGAGATGAGTTCGTGGAGAAGTGCGATGGCATCCTCGTCCAGCCCGGTATCGGGTTCATCAAGCAGCAACACCTGCGGACCGTGCAGGATTCCACGTGCCAGCGCCACTCGCTGGGCCTGGCCACGCGAGAACGTTCCCACGCGATCATTGGCGCGGCTACGCATGCCCACACGCGCCAGCAGCGCGTCAGCGCGCGACTCAGCCTCGGGCAAGCCATACATGCGCGCGAAGAAGAGCAGGTTCTCGCGAGCGGTCAACTCGTCGTAGAGTAGTGGAGCATGGCCAACGTAACCGAGAAGCCGTCGCACCGAATGCGCCTCATGGAGCGCATCGTAGCCCGCAACGCTGACATTGCCCTGTGCTGGCCGGGTAAGCGTCGCCAGAATCCGCAGCAGCGTTGTCTTGCCCGCGCCATTCGGTCCGAGCACTGCTACACACTGGCCCGCCGCCACCTCGAATGAGACATCGCGCAGGACGGGGCGAAGGCCATACACCTTGCGCACGCGCGTAACCTCCACGGCTTTGGATTGCTCCACTGGTATGCGCCCATCCATTTCAGCCGGAACAGCAAGCGCGGAGAGTGTCTCTGCATTCATCGGTGGCCTCCGCTGCTCTGCTCCGACGCCGCCTCCTCGCGTGTCGTATTCTCGGATTGCTCGTGTGGCACGTCCCCCACGCTTGCTGGCTGCTCATTCCCGGCTACTCTACTTACATTGGCTACATTCGCTTCAGCCAGTCGCTCGCTTGCCATCCACTCGCGAAGTTGCTGGCGAACCGCCCGGTCGCGCTCGCGAAACTCGGCGTCGGTGAGTTTGCCGTTCCCATGGGCGCGTTCCAGAGTGAGCAATTCATTGAGTAGTCGCTGTTGCTCGCCCACCTCGGTTTTGTTAGCTCCGGTCAACGGCGAGACCGCTGCGGCATCACTCGTCGGTGTAGTCGTTGGAAACAGGCCAAGGGCCGAGGCAATATTGCCACGACGCAGATAGAACAGCAGCGCGGCCAGCGTCAAAAGCGCCAGAATAAGCGCGAAAATAGTGAGCGCACGTGCATCCAGGTAGCTCTTTTCGCCCGCCTCTGGCAATCCAGTTAGCCGCAGTGAGTCTTGCTTGTCCGCGGCCACGTTGCCGACCGTAAAGACCTGATAGCGCGAGCCGAGGCTCTCAATGTCTCCCTGAGCCGCAAAATCTCTGCCATCAACAAACATGTTCAGCGGCACAAGCACCACGACACGGGTCGCAGCATAGACGGGCTTAAACGAAAGATCAGCAGCGGTTCCCGTATATGGAATATCAATGCTGAAGGCGAAGTCAGTCGTCCCAGGCGGTACGGTCGCCGTCGAACCGAATCCTTTATCAGTCGTTATCACCTGAGAGCCGTCGAAACCGATGCCCAACGCGAGATCAGAGGCATTCGGCGGCGTGGCGAAGCGCAGAAGCTGCATTGGCTTACTAGCATCGCCGGTGAGCGTGCCGACGAACGCAGTCGTGCCTGTATTCTCAATCGTGACAATCTCGCCGATACCGATCAGCCCATTGACCGAACGCGGCTGGCGCACTAACAGCGTGGCGACGCTGACACGCAATTTTGCGTCATCGTTCGTCGTATCGTAGATCGTGAGTTGCAGAGTCGCCGGAGTAGCGCTATCCAATTTCACCGTCTGGCTCGAAAACAGGCCACCCTGGAAAGTTGTGTACGCCGCATACATGACATTTGCATCGACAGGGAGGTTGGCGAAAGTGAAGTTGCCAGCGCTGTCGGTAACAGTCGTCGCGATGTCACTAGTAGAGCTGCCAACGGTACGTTGCAGGATAACCTTCTGGCCCGCGAGATGCGCATTCTGATGTGTTCCATTCACCACAACGCCAGTGATAGTGCCAGTCGCCATCGCATGAGCGCCCGCAGTTGGCGCGAGTGACACGCAAGCAAAGGCCAGCATCAGGCTACCTAGTAGCGAGAAGAGATAACGCTTCATGGGCGACCTCCTCTCCGCCGACGTGCCTGTGGGCCGCTGGCCGGACGCGCGCCATGGTGAGTAACGGCATCGCCATCCTGGATGGACCGCACACCAGACAGATGCTGCGTCTTCACCTGCTGCGCGGGCGCATCGTTCACGACATCCCCGCTGTCTGTCGTGCTCTCGTGCTGCCGCAACACATCAAGTTGCCGCTCGATCAGGGCGTCCAACTCCTGTTCGCGCTGATAACGCGCTTTGAGCGCAACGAGCGCCCGCTCCTCATAGCGCGCGCGCAACGCCTGATAATCTTCGTCATCGAGATTGCCAAGCCGACGATCAAACTCAACCTCGCGCAGCGCATCGCGGGCCGAACGCTCACGCTCAGCAACGTCACCTAATGGACCGCGAGCAAGCGAGTCCACCGATTCTCGATCAAGGCCAAGCAACGGATAGATCACGACGATCAGCCCGGAAAGTCCCAGGAGCACGGCGATGAGCAGTGGCATCAGCCATCCTCCCTTCCGCCCGGCGGCATCCCTTCGTCCGCCGCAACCTCCCGGCGCAGCAGCGCAGTCAGCGCCTGGCGTTCCTCGGCGCTCAGCGCCACATCGCCAGAAACGTCGGCGATGCTATCTCTAGCCCCAGCGCCAGCGGCTCTGGCCTGCCTTTGCCATTCGCGCGCGAGCGTCACAATCGCAACAACGCCAGCTAGTAACATCAACACCGGCATGATCCAGATCAGCGAGGTGAAACCCTGCTGTGGCGGGCTTTCCAGAATATCATTGCCGTAGACATCGCTAAAATACGCGAGCACCTGCTGCTCCGAGCGGCCCTCAGCCAGTTGCTGTCGAATCACAGCGCGCATCTCCGACGCTTTCAGCGCGGGTGAATCTGCTACAGACTCTCCATTGCAGACGGGGCACTGTATCTGACGGGCCACTTCGAGCGTGCGTTCGTCAAGCGACTTGGGCTGGGCTGCCGAAATGGCTGTGGTCAGCCAGACCACGCCGACGAGCAGCACGATTCCCATGGGAATGAAGAAAGTGGGGCGGTGAAGCATCGTACGCAGCGTCATACGGCCACCTCCACATTCTTTTCCGACAGCTTCGTCTCACTCAGGCGCCCTGGCGATGCACGCCGTAGCGGCCACCAGCAGAAAATACCGCCAAGGAGCATCAGCAGGCCGCCGAGCCAGACCAGCGGCACCAGTGGATTGATGAAGACGCGAATCGTCGCGGACGATGTGCCATCAAACCCGGCAAGGAAGACATAGAGGTCAGTCAGCCCATGGTCCGTAATCGAAACGATGCTTGTTGGCTGATCCTCAAAGCCAGGGAAAATCCGCTCGCCAGGATAAATATCCTCGATTACGCTGCCATCGCGACTCACCGTGAAGTGAGCCTTGATCGTCTCGACGTTGTCAATCGTGACATCGGTGATGCCTTGATAGGTGAGTGTATAGCCGTTGATCGTCAGACTCTTCCCGCGCTCGACCAACCCGTCGCGCTGCGCCTGGAAGAACTGGGAGCCAATCACTCCAACCGCCAGCAAAATCAGCCCGAGGTGTACGAGGTAGCCACCGTAGCGCTGCCGGTGACGCGCGAACAGCATCCCCATTGCCTTCGGATAGGACTCGCCGTGACGATGACGGACCGATGTGCCTCGCCAGACCTCGAAAACGATGGTGGCGGCAGAGAAAGCGCAGATGGCGAATCCTGCGACAGCCCAGAGCGAGTGCATGCCCAGGATGGGCAAGGCAACTGCCACAACGGCGGCCACGAGCGCGGGCCAGCGGAAGTTGCGCACCAGGCTCTCACGCGACGCTCGGCGCCATGCCAGCAGCGGCCCAACGCCCATCACGAAGATCAGCGCCAGGAAGAGCGGACCGTCCACCTGCTGATAGAATGCGGTACCGACGGTCATCGTCTGCCCACGCACGACCGACGAGATGATAGGGAATATGGTGCCCCAGAACGTCGCGAAGGCGATTCCGGTCAGCAGCAAGTTGTTCGCGAGGAAGCTGCCCTCACGCGAGACCACCGAGTCGAACTCGTGCTCTGGCCGCAGACGTGGCAAGCGGTACACGAACAACCCAATCGAGACGATCAGCGCCAGCGCCAGGAAGCCGAGGAAGTACGGGCCAATGTCTGAATAGGCGAACGAATGCACCGATTGGATGATGCCGCTACGCACCTCGAACGTGCCGAAGATCGCCAGTAGGAAGGTCAGCAGAATGAGTGAGAGATTCCAGACTTTCAGCGTGCCGCGCCGCTCCTGAATCATCGTCGAATGGAGAAAGGCCGTCGCCGTCAGCCAGGGCAGCAGGGCCGCGTTCTCGACAGGATCCCAGCCCCAGTAGCCGCCCCATCCCAGCACGTGATACGCCCACCATGCGCCGAGCAGCAGACCCGTCGTCTGGATGCACCAGGCAGCAAGCGTCCAGCGCCGAATGGCGCGCAACCAGCGCGAGTCGAGCTGGCCGGTAATGAGCGCGGCGATAGCAAAGGCAAACGGCAACGACCAACTCATGTAGCCCATTAGCAGCATCGGCGGATGCACCAGCATGCCGGGATCCTGCAAGAGCGGGTTCAGCCCCTGGCCATCCAACGGAACAATAGTGAGCCGGTCGAACGGCGAGGAGACAAAGTTGAGCACGATGAGCAGAAAGCCCTCGATAGCCATCAATACGGTGACGACCCAGGGCATTAACTGGGCCGGAGCGCGGCGATAGAGCACAACCGCCAGCGACGAGAAGAACGCCAGCATCATGCCCCAGTAGAGCAGCGATCCCTCCTGCCCACCGTAGAACGCCGCCGCGGTGTAGTACCATGGCATCGCGTTGCTGGAGTGCTCGGCAACGTAGCGAAGGCCATAGTCGTGCTCCAAGAAGGAGGCAATCAGCCCAATTGCCGCCGTCACCAGCAACGCGGCGACCACCAGCACCGAGCGCCGCCCGCTGACAACCAGCGCCGGACGTTTTAGCACTGCGCCAAGCACCGAACTCGCGATGGCGTAAAGGGTGAACACCAGCGCCAGCATCTGCGCGATCATGCCAAGGTCAGAGAAATGCACAGGCTCTCCTGCTCTGCAAACACTGCTCCGCTATTTGCCGGTGCTGCCCGGTGTCGCGGACTGAAATTTCGATGGACACTTTGCCAGCAGCGTCTGCGCCTGGAAAGTGCCGTTCTGGATATGGCCCTCGACCACAACCGTCAAGCCAGGATTGAATGCGTCGGGGACGATGCCCCCGTACACCACGGGCATGCTCAGCTTGCCATCGGTCATCGTAAAGCGCAGCACCTGTGTCTGGTTGTTGCGCTGTATCGTGCCGGAAGCGACCTGCCCAGCGACCCGCACTGTCTGGCTTGAGCAAGCCGCGCAATGCTGTAGTTCGCCAATCGTCATGTAGAACTCAGCAGAGGCGCGCGTATTCGCCAGGACGAGGTAAAGCACCGCTCCAGCAATCAGCAGGCCGGCAACGACGAAGCTCCAGCGCACTGTACGGCGTCGAGAACGTGGCGGGCGTTGCATCTTCACTGGCTCCGCTACATCTATCGTCACAGGTCCGCCTCTCACTTCTTCTCAAAAGCCGCTGCCGAATTAGCGCATCAGCTCCATCTCGTAGAGTATCGTCAATACCGTGCCGAGCAAGAATGTCAGCACGCCAAGCGTCAGAATAACGCGCGGCGTCAGCCGCCACCACCGCCCGCGCTGCCTCGCCGGGCGGCGCGCCTCCTGTGCCTGAAATATCGCCAGCAGAAACATCGCCAGCGCCGCCAGCACCTTAACGACAAGAATGACCAGATAGGCTGGTCCAATCGCGATCTGGCTCAGCCGATCAAAGATCAGGTAGACGCCTGTCAGCAGCAGCGCCCCAATACAGATGTTGACCAACTGCCGGAACAACCGCGCCACCTGCGCGCTGACCTCCGGCGAGGGCCGCGCCAGCCGAAATGCCGGGCCAATCACCAGCAGATAGATCACACTGCCACCAACCCAGACCCCGCCTGCCAGCACGTGAATCGTGCGCATCAGAACCGTGAGCACTGGTGGCATAGGTCACTATCGCAGGTACGGCAGCGTGAACCGCTGCGCCCAGGCCGAGAAAAGCGCGACTTCCCCGGTCAGGTAGAGTATGCCAACGATGATAAGCACTCCGCCGCTGATAAGCGAGATCGTGTGGCCGTACCGCTTGACCCAGCCCAGCGCGCGCAACCCAGCCGACCACCCCAGGCCCACCGCCAGAAAAGGCAGCGCGAAGCCTACTGCATAGAGCGTCAGCAATACCGCGCCCACACCTACACTTGCCGATGCGCCAGCAAACGCCAGAATCGATGCCAGTACCGGACCGATGCACGGCGTCCAGCCAGCGGCAAATACTATGCCCAGTGCGAACGGCGCCGCCATCCCCAGGCGGCTTACCTTGTCGGGTCGCAGTTGCAGCCGCCCCTCGCGCAACATCCAGTCTGTCAGCGCGCGCGGCAACAGCCCCAGCAGAAACGCGCCCATCACTATCATCACGATACCTGCGACGGTCTGCATCACAGGCTGGTACGCCGCCAGCACGCGCCCGAAGCTGCCCGCCAGCAACCCCAGCGCAATGAACGCGACCGAGAAGCCAGCGACAAAGATCAGGGTCGCCAGCATTACCGGATTCAGTCGGCGCGTACTTGCGCCAAGCGCCATCCCGGATCCGTCGGTCGAGACGACCGTTCCCGAGAGAAACCCAATGTAGCCAGGCACAAGCGGCGCAACACATGGCGAAAAGAACGAGATGATACCTCCCGCGAAGGCAATTAGCGCCGCGCCGATGCTCACCTGCCCTATTTCCACCGTGTGACCCCTCTACGTGACCGACTATTTCAGAATATTGGCGACCCGCTCATCCAGAAAATTCTGAGTGAGCGCGCCATCGAACTTGTCTACCACAATGCCCTTACTGTTAATGAAGATCGTTTCTGGCACCGATGGAACGCCATAGGAGATCGATATCGCGCCTGACGTGTCCGGCCCTATTGGATAGGTAATGCCATGCTGCTGCAAAAACTGCACGGCGTTCGCCTGGATATCCTCATAGGCAATGCCAACAAACACCACCCCCTGCGAGGCATATTTCTGCGACGCGGCTTGCAGAATAGGCGCCTCCGCGACGCACGGATCACACCACGACGCCCAGAAGTTGAGCACTACCGGCTTCCCCTTGAGGTCCGCCATCTGGAGTTTCTGGCCCGTCTGCCCGTTCCATAACGTAATTGTGAAATTTGGCGCGGCATGGCCGATGACGGGCGATGTCCCCGTGCCACTCACGGCCTGACTCGCGCTAAGCAGGCGCACGAAGAGCAGCAGAAGCAACGAGGCAGAGAGAACCGTAGTCACGATAAAGCCAGCGATCGCTCGGCGGCTCAGTCGAGGCGGCGTTCCTGTCGTCTCTGTTGGCGACTGCGCTTTGTGCGCTACAGTCGCCTCGGTTACGTCCTTCATGCTGCACCTCGTCATAGATGGCCCCTGCCTCTCTCGCCACCAACAATTAATGTGTTGTCATGCTCGAAAGAGGCAAGAGGCCCAGGTCAATGTTCGCGTCGCCAGTCAGGGTCTTCGGGATGCTTCATATCCCAGAGCGGGCGACGGCTGCGCACCACGGGAATCGTCGCGAAGTTCTCCACTGGCGGCGGCGAGGTGGTCGCCCACTCCAGCGTGAAGGCGTCCCACGGGTCATTCCCGGCGTTAACCTTGGTGAAGCCCATCGTCTTGATCCAGTTCACGATGAAGACGATCACGCCAACGGCGAGGATGAACGCGCCGATGGTCGAGATCAGGTTGAGCTGGTCCCAGCCAAGGTTTGGCGCGTACGTATACTGCCGACGTGGCATCCCCAGCAAGCCCATGATGTGCATCGGGAAGAACGCCAGGTTCAGACCAATGAGGAAGAGCCAGAACTGGAGCTTGCCCAGCCGCTCATCGAGCATGCGCCCGGAGAACTTCGGGTACCAGTAGTACAGACCCGCGAAAAGCCCCATCACTGCGCCGCCGAAGAGCACATAGTGAATGTGCGAGACAACGAAGTAAGTATCGGTGAGCTGGTAGTCAACCGGCACCACCGCAACTGCCACGCCGTTCAAGCCGCCTATCAAGAACATGGCGATGAATCCAAGCGCGAACAGCATCGAGGCGGTGAATCGTATGCGCCCTCCGTAGAGGGTGCCGACCCAGTTGAAGATCTTCACCGCCGTTGGAATCGCGATCAGTGTCGTACTGGACGCGAAGAACGCCTGCGCGAGTGGCGGCAGACCCACCGCGAACATATGGTGCGCCCAGACGGTGAAGCTCAGGAAGCCGATGGCAACACCCGACCAGGCGACGAAGGTATACCCAAATATCGGTTTCCCAGAGAAGACCGGGACAATCTCCGATATCATGCCGAACGCGGGTAAGATCAGGATATACACCTCTGGATGGCCAAACGACCAGAATAAGTGTTGCCAGAGGAGAGGATCACCTCCGAATCCTGCCTGATAGAAGTGCGTTCCCAGATGGCGGTCGAAGAGCAGCAGGAAGCTGGCGACCGTCAGGCTTGGCATAGCGAACACTAGCAGGAACGACATCACCATAATCATCCAGGTGAAGAGTGGCATGCGGTTGATCGTCAGGCCCGGCGCGCGCATGCGCAGAATCGTCACGATGAAATTGATGCCGCCGGTAATGGACGAGATGCCGAGCAAGTTAAGGCCCGCGATCCAGAAGTCCATATTCAGACCCGGCGCGAAACAGCCCTGCAACCCCTGCGCCGCCTGAGTGGCCGCAGCTGCCGCCTGCGCCTGGGCGGAGGCAATGGGAGCCGCTAAACAGACGGGCGTCGCCTCGGTCAGTGGCGCATAGCTGAACCAGCCCGCATTCGGCGCGGCACCGAAGAGAAAGCTCATCGTCAGCAAAATTCCGCCGGAGAGAAACAACCAGTACCCCAGCTGATTGATGCGCGGAAAGGCCATGTCGCGCGCGCCGATCATCAATGGCACCAGATAGTTACCGAATCCCACCCACATCGGCATGACGAACAGGAAGATCATCGTCGTCGCATGCATGGTGAAGACCTCGTCATAGGCCTCCGGGCTGAGCACAGTATTATTCGGCACAGCAAGCTGCGTGCGGACGAGCAGCGCCTCAATACCGCCCATCAGGAAGAAGACAAAGGCGGTGTACATGTACATGATGCCGATGCGCTTGTGGTCAACAGTCGTCACCCACGAACCAATCGCGGATTGCTTCCATGACCGCCGCGCGACATGTCCACGAGTAGCAACGCTTCCAATTGCCATGGCGTCCTCACTGTCTAGTTCTAGCGCCTGCGCCACGCCGGGCACAGACAGCAATTGCTACTTCAGACTTTCCAGATAGGCGACAAGCGCATTCAGGTCCGTTTCATCTATGAGTGTCGTAAGGCAGGCATGTCGACTGCCGGCTTCACGGCCTGTGCGTCATGGATCCACGCCGTCAGGTTAGGCGGTCGTGTTATCGAGCACCCAGCCAGCGATCATCGTGCGGCTGCCAAAGTGCGTCAGGTTCGGGCCAATCTGCAATTTGCTTGGCTGGTTGACACCATCGATCAGGTGGCAGCCAATGCAACCTTTCGTCAGAAATACCTGCTTCCCGGCGATCTGGTCCGGCGTGGTGGGCGTCGCAGCGCCTGCTGTCTGCTGTGTTACCCATGTCTGAACTGATCAGCGGATACAGCCTTCACCAGATAGTCCATATGGGCGTGCTGCGTGCCGCAGAACTCAGTGCAAAGGCCGCGGTAATCGCCATCTTCGTGTCGCCTGCAGCCACATCGTGTTGTCGTGGCCAGGGATGACATCAGTTTTGCCGCCGAGTTGAGGCACCCAGAAGCTGTGGATGACGTTGTTGGAATACAGCTCGATGTGAACGACGGTATCGACCGGGATGTACATCTCATCTGCGGTGACAATCTTCTGGTCAGGGTACTGGAACTCCCACCACCACTGATGGCCAATCGCCTTGACCGTTAGCACATTGGGCGACTTGGGCTGCGCCAGCGCGAACATCGTAGAGATGGTGGCGAAGAGGACGATGAAGAGCACGACCGTTGGAACGGCTGCCAGGACGATCTCCAGCCGCTGATGTCCACCAATCTGACGCGCGGGAGGACTGTCAGGACGCGCGCGGAAGCGGATCATGATGAAGATGAGGGCTCCGGTGACGGTAACAAACACAATCGTCGCAACCACCAGAATCAACCAGAACATGCCCTGCCTCTTTATCGGCGACAGGCCCTGCTGGGTCGAGAGGGCTTGGCGAATTTTGCTCGCAACCCGCGAGCAAACCCGCAACGGCGAGAGCCAGTACTGAAATGGCCCCCCAACGTGTCAGCCTGGAACGAAAAGGCATATGCAGATCCTCGACCTCCTGCGCACTACAAGAACGAACGGTCAACGTAGGATAAACCGACTGGCCGTGATAAGTCCGGCCATATGGTGTCTGAAACACAATCACCTGATAACATACATTGATGACACGTGGCTGACAATTCCCCGAAGAATGTCCCACTATTAGTTTTGATGAGAATCTTCAAGTCATCAGCAAGCGCCTTTGGGTCGAACGCGGCATCGAGATAGACCCGCTCGTGTCCCTGCGCGTCGATGAGCCAGACACCTCCAGTGTGCTGCACTTTGCCAGCGTCATCCTCACCGGGTGTCATGACGCCGCTACTTTTTCGACCGCTACGGAGTACGCCGACCAAACAGGCTCCAACTGCGCCTGCGTACCCAGCAGATAATGGAGCGTATCGGTCAATCCGTGTTTCGTCGAAAGCGGTCGCCGTCTGCGGCGTATCACCGACGGGATCGGTACTCACAGCCACCCAGCGCACATTGTTGAACTCTGAGCCGGAATTCTTCTGGACACTCTGGAACTTCGACGCCGTCAGCGGGCACTCATCAGTGCAATGCGTGTAGAAGAACGTCAGCACGACAGGATGTCCGCGCAATTCCGCAAGCGAGACACGATTGCCATTCTGGTCAGTCAGGGTAAAGTTAGGCGCTACGGTTCCACCTAGCGATGTACCTTTGAGATGTGCGGAGCCATTCTGGTCGTTGGCAAGCAGCGTACGCGAGATGAGCACAGCCGCGACAATTACTACAAGCACGCCCACCAGCAGCCGCGACACCAGGCGTAGCGTCGCCGCGTTATTGCGCATTGGCCGTCGTGGCGCAGTGGGTTGAGATTGCCGCGTCGTCGGAGTCGCCATCCCGCTATCCCTCCGCCGCCTAATGAATCAGGTGATCGACTACCATAATGGCGAACAACAGCGCCAGATAGTAGTTCGAGAACCAGAACAAGCGTCGCGCACTCGCCAGCGTCTTCTCACGAGCCAGCATTACCGCGAGCACCAGCACCGCACCGCCAAGCAGCACTGCGGATACGAGATAAAGCATCCCGACAACTTGTGTCGTTACCAACACACAACTTGCCGCCAGCAGCAGCAAGGTGTACAGGATAATCTGTCGGTGCGTTTCCTGTTCGCCCGCAACAACCGGCAACATGGGGACGCCTGCCCGCTCGTAGTCCTTGCGCAACACCAACGAGAGCGCCCAAAAATGCGGCGGCGTCCACAAGAAGATGATCAAAAACATCCAGACAGCGGCGAGACTAAGTGTCCCTGTGGAGGCGGCCCAGCCAACCAGCACCGGCACGGCGCCCGCCGCTCCCCCAATCACGATGTTCTGCGGCGTCGTCCGCTTGAGCCACATCGTGTAGATCCCCACATAGAAGACGATCGCGCTGAGCGCCAGCAGCGCCGCCAAGAGATTGACCACCAGGCTCAAGAGCAGGAAGGAGGCGATGCCCAGCGCGAGCCCAAAGAAGAGCGCCTGCTTCTCGCCGACTTTGTGGCTGGGCAGGGCGCGGCTGCGGGTCCGGCTCATCACCTGGTCGATGTCACGGTCCCAGTAGCAGTTGAGGGCATTGGCGCTGCCCGCGGCCAGCGCGCCACCGAGGAGGGTGGCCAGCACCACCGGCAGGCTGGGCATGCCCGCCACTGCCATCGCCGCCAGCGTCGTGCCCAGCAGCAACACCGTCACATGCGGCTTCATCAGCCCGATATAGGCTCCCAGCGCCTTGCGCCAGGACGCGCTCGACGCGCCAGTGACTTCTGCCCGCTGCATGCTATGTAACACCCTTCCGTTTGTGTCAGACGCCGCGATCTGTTCTATTGTACTGCTGCTGCCTGAATGATGCCATTGCAGCTTCATCAAACTTCCTGACAATTTCCTGAACGCGCCAGCGCCCTTGCAATGGCGAAAATTGGTACCATTGCGGAATTTCTCTGCTCAACGATACTATCAAATGAAGAGCAGGAGTATGGCCTGTTCAGGGAATAGTCAGGTGGACTTAGATGGAGCAGGGCGCACATATGTCGCGCACGAATGACAGCAATTCGCGTGGCGTGACTCATCCAGGATTCAAAAACGCGCCATCAGAGTTGGTGGCACGTATGCGTCGTGCACTGACAAGCTCCTTCACATCATTACATCAACCGATCAGAGCGACGGGCGTTTCGCCGTTCACTTCTGAGGCGACTTACATCGCCGCCGCACTTGAGGTGCTCGAAAAGCTCCTGGCCGACGCCTACGCAAATGCACCGCTACAAATCGTGTCCGTCGAGCTGGCCGATATGCTCATGCAATTGATGGCGACATTGAAAACGTCGACCCCCATCACAGCCTGGAACTTGCGTTGCCTGGCGACAATCCGACTGTCATGGCTGATGAGCAGACAGTCACCGAGGTGTTACAGCTGTTAGTGACAACGGCGATTGCGCTTGCGCCGCATGGTGGCCCGATTCGAGTCACATTGCGCACGCAGGATGATGGGGCGCTGATTGGTGTTCGCCAGCATGAGACACTGCTCACAGAAGAGCAACTCAGCGACGTCTTCGACCCATTTCCCGCAGTACCTGACCTGGATGCACATCGACGCACAGCGTTGCTCTCGCTGTCGGTCGCGCGCCGTCAGGTGGAAAGCCACAGCGGCAGAATCTGGGCTGAGGCGACCACGCGCACTGGAGGGATGACCTTTTATGCATGGTGGCCGCAGACACCAACGCTTCCACCCGACCCGGTTAATCTCACCACAGACCTGACGCCTGTACCGGTGAGGTTGCCCCTGGATCGCCGCCAGCCGGTGGTCCTGATCCTAGAGGGCGATCTGCGTATGGCGCGGTATCTGCGTGCGAACGCCGAAGCGCATGGCTATCTCGCACATTCTTGTGCGAGCGAGGACGAGGCACTCAAATACATTGACCGTGAGGAGCCTGATCTGCTCCTGGTGGATGGCGGCATACCAGCGATGGCGGAGGGCGAGCCTGCTCACCCGCCTGCGGAAAAACGCGAGTGCGCCCATCATCGTCCTGGGACGAAACACCGATCCCCAGTTGTGCGCGCGAATGCTCGACATGGGAGCCTCCGACTACATTCCGCGTCCTTTCAACATCGAGGAGTTGATGGCGCGGATTCGTGCCGCGTTGCGCCTAGCACAGGCCACATCAGACGCCGTCACACGGTCAAGGGTTGTGGTGGCGGGGAAACTGGAGATCGATCTGGCGCATCATCAGGTTCGCGAGAATGAGCGTCTTATCTCGCTCAGTCGGACAGAATATCGCCTCTTGAGGGCACTGGCGCAACATCCTGGTATGGTCGTCCCGCATTCGCAACTGCTCGAGCGTGTTTGGGGCGCTGGTTATGGACAGGAAAGCGAGTTTCTCTGGGTCTACATTCGCCGACTACGCCGCAAAATAGAGCCAGACCCAGCACACCCACGGTACATCCTCACAGCGCCTGGCCTCGGCTATCAACTTGCAGAATTGCCCATCACCGCCGCCCCAAATAGCCAGTAAGCACATCCCTTAAGCCGATTTGAGAAAGAAGAAATATCAGGAATTTCCCTGATTGTCACTCTCGGATGCCATTTGCTATTATCTCCACTGGTATGCGTTATGCTATCCTCTTCTGGCATATTTGCCGGAGAACGACGACGGCTGCGTCCTCCAAGACCGCGTTATGCGCTTTGACAGACTGGAGGTGATGTGGCCGATTACCTGGCGCATAAGAGCAAAGGAACAACATAGTTATGAAGAAGCTCGCATTACTCGTCCTCCCCCTGCTTCTGCTTGGGGCACTTGCGGCGGCCGGTTGTGGCAAGACTCCCGGCACTCCAAGCGGTCCGTCCGGTCCTGTCGATCACGTTGAAATGGCCGCGACAAACTTCGCGGTAAGCGCGGTAACCATCAAGGCGGGCGTACCATTCAACTTCGTTGATCCAACCGACACCGGCGGCCTCCATATCATTTGCGCGGGCCACAATGGCAAGTGTATCGCCACGCCGATGCACCGTCAGCATTGGCTGATCCTGGTATCACCATAAATCCTGGCGACACGAAGACCGTCACATTCGATAAGCCGGGGACATATCAGGTCGCGTGTACGGTTCACCCTGACATGAATCTGACGATTACCGTGCAGTAACGGCAATCCTGGCTTCCGGGATCACTCGGCTCATATCCCGCTGAAAAGAAAGCTCGCTTCACACCATGAAGTGGGCTTTGCCATCCCAGGAAGCCATCGAGCGCTCATCTCGGTATGATATAGTGACGCTGGTTGCCATCTGGCGGCCCGCGCAGATCTCACTGTAGATTTCAGGGATTGTCTCGCGCATGAAGATTTCGCGCGCTTTCGGTTACTTTTCTCTGCCTGACCGCGCTGTTGCTGTTGACGATGAATCTCGCCGCCTGTTCCATAACGCGCGCCTCAACGCCGACACCGCCCACGGATTACACGCCGCGTCCAACGCCCGGAGGGGGGCCAAATACCATTGAAATCACCGCAAGGGACTTTGCCGAACACGAACTAACGGTAAAGCATGGCGCCGAGGTCACGTTTGTCGTGCGGTTGGATTCGGGACCACACATCCTGTGTCTCGGCACGAATGGCCACTGCGACCCTTCCTTGCCAGGCCCGCCGGAGTTTCGCCAGGATGGTGGTTTCAGCGTTGACGCGGGACAATCCCTGACGCTGGACTTTGTCTCGCCGGGCGTCTATCCGATTACATGCACGATCTACCCATCCATGAATATGGTGATCACAGTCACCTGAACGCTACTCAACAGCAATCGCTAATTCGCTGGAACTAACTTATGATTGAGACACAGAACGCACAAGAGATACCTGCGCAATATGACGTGCTCGTCGTGGGCGCTGGACACGCGGGCTGTGAGGCGGCGCTCGCAGCCGCGCGCATGGGGCGACGCACGCTGCTGCTGACGATGAACCTCGATAGCATCGCGCTGATGCCCTGCAACCCCTCCATCGGCGGCCCAGCCAAGGGCCACTTCGTGCGCGAGATCGACGCGCTCGGCGGTGAGATGGGGCGCAACACCGACCGTACGTTCATTCAAATTCGACTCCTCAACACGGGGAAAGGGCCAGCGGTTCAGGCGCTACGAGCGCAATGCGACAAACAGGCGTACCGGTTGGCGATGAAGTATGCGCTGGAAATACAGCCGAACCTCGATCTCAAGCAGGACACGGTCACCCGATTGCTCTCGGAGCAAGAGGCCGATGGGCGCGCCCGAATTTGCGGGGTAGTGACATCGCGCGGCTGGACCATTTCCGCGCGTACGGTAATCCTGACAACCGGCACGTTTATCAATGGGCGGCTGGTTGTGGGCGAGAAGACACAGGCTGGTGGCCGGAGCGGTGAGGCGCCCGCGCTCGGTATCTCCGACGCATTGCGCGCCCTCGGCCTGACGATTGGCCGATTCAAGACCGGGACACCCCCACGGATCGACGCGCGTAGCGTAGACTTCACGCAGACCATCGCGCAGCCGGGCAGCGCCACGCCGCTGTACTTTTCGAGCGATACCGCCGCGCGCAATGATGTCACCTTGCCACCTGGCGCGCCAAATCCGATCTATCCCATCCCCGATGAGGCGCGTACCGCCTGGCGACACCAGTTACCATGCTATCTGGTCCATACGAATACGCGCACGCATGACGTTATCCGCGCCAACCTCGACTCGCTCGCCGCTCTTCAATGGCACAATCGAGGGCATCGGGCCGCGATATTGCCCGTCGATCGAGGACAAAGTGGTGCGCTTCGCCGACAAGGAGCGCCATCAGGTCTTCCTGGAACCGGAGGGCTGGCGCACCGGCGAGGTATACGTTCAGGGGATGAATACGAGCCTGCCGGAGGATGTGCAGATCGCGATGATGCGGAGCATCCCGGGCCTGGAGCGTGTCGAGCTGATGCGGGCGGGCTATGCCGTCGAGTATGACTATGTGCCATCCGACCAACTGCGACTCACGCTCGAAACGAAGCCGTGTGCGCAACTTGTTTCTGGCGGGCCAGATCAACGGCACTTCCGGCTACGAAGAGGCGGCGGCGCAGGGCATTATCGCTGGCATTAACGCGGCGCTGGCCGCCAGCGGTGATGCGCCGTTCATTCTGCGCCGCAACGAAGCCTACATTGGCGTGCTGATCGACGACCTCGTTACGCAGCCGCCAACCGAGCCGTACCGACTCCATACTTCACGCGCGGAGCATCGGCTGCTCCTGCGCCACGACAACGCCGATCTGCGCCTTTCAGAGCGCGCATGGCATCTCGGACTGCTCAGCGATGAGCGCTATGAGCGTGTGGCCAGACGTCGACAGATGGTCGAGGTGGCGTCCCTCGGCCTGGAATCCGCAGTCATCAGCCCGTCGCGAGATACCAATACAAGAATTCAGGCGCTCGGCCTCCAATCCATCACCCAGCCTACTACAGGAACGGAACTGCTGCGCAGGCCGGAGGCGCGTTACTGGCAGATACGCGAACTACTCGCCGGTGGCGACATACCCCTACCCGAACTGGATGAAGACACATCGGTTGAGGTGGAGTTGCAAGCCAAGTACGCCGGGTACATCCGCAAGGAGCACGCGAGCGTCGCACGCGCCCAGCGCCTGGAGGATCATCCCTTGCCAGAGACCATTGACTACACGGCGCTCACCGGGCTGCGCGCCGAGGCCCGCCAGCAGCTCAACCGCGTCCGTCCGCTGACGGTTGGGCAGGCGTCGCGCATTCCTGGCGTCACCCCGGCGGACATCTCTGTGCTCTTCGTCCATCTGGAGCACCGACGACGAACCCCACGTAGTGGTAGGGCCGGATAGGCCATCGAGCGACATTATTGACAGTCGGCTGTCGTGGGCGTACGATATCCTCTGGACGTGAGGCGGCTGGTGGAGGACTTGAGGCAACAAATCTGCGCAACACTCGCGCAGGCATTTGGGACGAAGACCACGATACTTCACCGGCTGGCAGGAGGAATCCACTTGCGCATCCTGGTGGTTGACGATGATCCCCTCGGCAGCCGCATGGTTCAGTTTCTGCTCACAGAACAGGGCTATACGGTTGATATGACCGAATCGGCACGCGGCGCGCTCGCTGTGCTGGATGAACGTACGCCTGATTTGATACTCCTTGATGTGAATTTGCCACATTTGAGCGGCTTCGATTTCTGCAAGCGGCTGCGTAATGATGGCTATGAGATGCCAGTCATTTTTGTCACAGCCAAGGGCGAACTCGAGGACCGACTTCAGGGGCTGCGTATTGGCGCGGATGACTATATCTGCAAGCCATTCCAGCCCGCGGAATTGACCGCGCGTGTCGAGGCTGTTCTGCGCCGCTACCGTCGGACACGCAGTGATGGCGCGACGATTCAGGCGCGCAGTATCGAGATCGACGCGGTGGGGCTGTGCGTCAATATGCCAGGGCGTCGTCCCGTCTCGTTGACCCCGACCGAAATGAAGGTGCTCGTCCAACTGGCGCAACGTCCCGGCGAGACCGTCGAACGCGAAGAAGTCATGGCGAGCGTCTGGGGCGACGCATACGTTGGCGAGAGCAACATTGTCGATGTCTACGTCCGCCGACTGCGGCGCAAACTTGAACGCGATCCAGCGCATCCCGAGTTGATCCATTCAGCGCGCGGCATCGGCTATAAGTTCATAGGCTGATGTCAATGGACACTTCTACAACAACTCGTCGCAATACCGAAGCCGCCAGGGAACGATCGAATTTCTCTCAAACGCCGCGCATGAGTTCCGCACTCCCCTCCATAGCGCCAACGGTTTTGTCGAGATGGTGCTTGACGGCCTGGCTGGTTCACTCAATGAGCGCCAACAAGAAATGCTCTGCCACGCCCATACCGCCATCGGCCAACTCAGTACGCTGATCGAGGATGTCCTCTTCGTCGCCCGCTCGGATAACGGCGAAATCCAGCTCCTCGTATCCACGGTGGATCCATCCGCGATTCTGGCACTCGCCCTGGACAGCGTTCGCGAACATGCGCAAGAGCAAGGTATCACGGTGTCACGACAGGAAATGGTAGCTGCCAACCACCATTCAGGCCGATAGCGAACGGCTACGCGAAGGCCTGGCTGGATTGCTGCGCGGCGGTCTGGCAATGATGCCTCCTAAGGGCGCCATGGCGTTGCCGCCACAACACACGAGCGATGCCTGATGTTCCAGGTGACACTCGACCAGGTGCGCATCAATGCCACAGATCTGAGTCACCTTTTTGACCGATTCTATCAGCCCCGTCCGCTTGGCGCGGACCGCTCTGCGTATCCTGGTCTCGGGCTGGTGATCGCACAGACGACGGCCCAATGGCATGGGGCCACGTGCTGTCGATTCGGCGACTGACGGCAGCATCATCCTCTGCTACGAATTGCCCACTCAGCTGCTCGTGACCGATTGGCCGGCCTGGCCAACGCGCCACGAAAATCGCCCGTGACGACGCATCATCCCATGACGAAAGGTCATATCCCCCGAAGACATCATCCACTTCGAAACCCGCAAACTGAAGCGCCACGTCAATCTCGCCTTTGCTCAGCTTCGCGAGGGGCATTGTGCTGATAGTCCGGCGTACCTCGCCGCCCTGTTCATTGACATCGTACAGGTGGGTCACCCGGAGAATACCCGGTGTCGTAGGCGGTGCGGCGGAGATGAAGTGGGAGAGATGGACCGCGCTGTTTTCCGGCAGCGGCCACGTTCCTTGCCACCAGAGCTGGCCAGCGGTCTCCGCAAGCCGCCGCACGCCAAGGAGATCGAGATCAAGAAGAAGTAATGCGCCAGGACGCAGGCGCGTGCCGAGTTCAGTCAGTGCGCGATGTCGTGCCTGGCTGGTCAACAAATGGGCAAATGTATTCATTGCAAAGAGGCTCAGGTCAAAGCGGTCCTCTTCGCCAAGAGGCAGATGTTCCGCGTCCCCTAACAACATATGCACCCGGCGTGAGACACGCTCAGGAAAAGCGGCCAGCCGACGGGCACAACGCTGGCGCATCGCCTCGGATGGCTCGATGCCAGTCACCGCATAGCCAGCCGCAGCCAGCCGCGCCAGAACACGTCCGGTGCCGCTGCCGATCTCCAGGATCGCCGGAGCGCGCAGGTCGGCCTGTACGATCAACTCCTGATAACACTCAATATCTTCGGTGATGCGGTCGTGCTCGACGTCATACCAGGTGGCGATCGCCGTGTACGGGTCTTGTGGCCGGCCACGAGATCATATACTACCTCCAGAAATGCGTCAATGCGCCGCGCGTTACGATTAACCGCCTAGAAAGTGGGCCATAACCAATGCACTGGCGCCAGGATAGAATGACTTTCGTCACTGGTTCTACAGTGCCACCCATCCCTATTATGTTACAGTTGCCCAGCATTCGAGAAAGTAGTGGGCGAAGGCAGACACATTGCGATGTAACTGTCGGTTGTCTGAGGCGTACTTCCCTTGTGAGCATCGCAGCGTTGCGCTCACTCTCAATTGCCTTTGCAGCGGCGCACTGGCACACTGCCCGCACAACATAGCTTTTGGAAGAAGGAGAGACTGTGGAAACGGCCGAAAACCAGATAGCGGCACAAAGTCCAGCCGGAGTCGCCGCGCTCGAAGCCATCGATGTGCGTAAGTCACTGCCATTGGGGCGCGAGCGTATCGACATCCTTAACGGCATCAGCCTCCGCATCAACCATGGCGAATTCGTGGCCATCGTCGGCCCCTCAGGGTCGGGCAAATCCACCCTGCTCGGCATCATCGCAGGACTGGACGGCCCACCAGCGGCCAGGTCTTGTTGGATGGCATAGACATCACCCGTATGGGCGAGTCGCAACTCGCCAGCGTCCGCAATACCAAGATCGGCATGGTTTTTCAGGCGTTCAACCTGATCCCTACACTCACGGCGCAAGAAAATGTTGAGATTCCGCTTTACGTCGGCAAGCATCCCGGCCGACCATCCGACCGCGCCCAGGAACTCTTGCGACTGGTAGGGCTGGGGCATCGCTTGCGTAACAGTCCGACACAACTCAGCGGCGGAGAGCAACAGCGCGTAGCCGTTGCGCGTTCTCTGGCGACTCAACCTGCCATCGTCATCATGGACGAGCCAACCGGCAATCTCGACAAGAGGAACGGCGAAAATATGCTGCAGATGATTCGTGAACTGCGTCCGGCGACTGGGACGACCTTCATCATTGCGACACACGACCCAAACGTTGCCGCCGCGGCAGACCGCTCTATCCGCATCATCGATGGATTGGTCGCGCCCGAGGAGCCTCGGGCAGATGTGCCACTGGCGCAGGCCTGATACCGACGAGCCTGGAGATACGCGCGGCAGTCTCGTGCCGCCCGATTGATAGAGGAGCCTCACGGCATGAAAGCCGGATTTTACTGGAGATATGCGACTCGGTCGCTCCTGCGTGGCGGACAACGCACGCTACTGGCGATCTTTTGCGTCGCCGTAGGTGTGATGGCCATTGTCTCGCTTCAGCTCGTCGGCAATATGGTGGAAAACGGCCTGACGAGCAATGTCCGCGAAGGGAATGGCGGCGACATCTCGGTACGCAGCGATGTCGTGCCTATCAGTGCGCAGCAGCTCAAGTCCTTCGATATCCTCAAATCCGATGGCACCATTACCGACTTCACCGCCGTCGCCTCGCAAATGGTGCAGGGCAATGACAAGGACGGTACAACCGATTACTTCACCTTGCGCGCCGTTGATCCTCAAAAGTTTCCGCTAGCGGGCTCGCCAGCATTCAAGGATCCCAGTGACGGCTCATTCTCGTCCCTGCTTACGGGGGATAGCGCTGTTGTAACCCAGAAGTGGCTCGACCAGACGGGTTATCACAAGGGCGACAGCGTCTCGATGCGCACAACCGACGGGCGTGCGCTCCAGGTGACGATCGATGGCGTTTTGTTCGATGCGGGAGCCTTCCAGCGCCCACAGATTCTCGTCTCCCTGGATACCTTTGCCGCAGCGCCGAGCAGCTCGGGGTTGCCGGTCAGCTATAGCGTGGTCTATGTGATGGTGCCTGGCCATACTGATGCCAACGCGGCGACTGCCAAGAAAGCCATTGAAGCGAATCTTCCACAGGCGACCGTAACAACCACAAAGGATGCTCTGGCCAATAACGAGAATAACGTGCAAAGCATCCGCAACTTCCTGCGGATCGTTGGGTTGCTGGCATTGCTCATCGGTGGTATCGGCATCGTCAACACCATGCAGGTGCTGCTACGCCGCCGCCAGCTTGAAATCGCCATGCTCAAGACGGCTGGCTACCGTCGCAACAACCTCTACGTCATGTTCGGACTGGAGGCCGGGGTTCTTGGCATCCTCGGCGGCGCGTTGGGCGCGGCGATTGGCATCGGTGTCAGCTTTCTGGTGAAAGGCTTGGTAGAGCGCGCCTTCTTCATCGACCTGCCTACCTCGATTGACCCCTTCACCGTTGCCTCAGGCATCGCCATCGGCTTCTTTACCGCGCTGATCTTCGGCCTCATGCCTATTGTCCAGGCGAGCGAGATTCGCCCGCTGGCGGTGCTCCGCGGTCTGGCCGAAGGTTCGCGTGTTGGCAGCATCTTGCTAACCATCGGCCTCTCCGTGCTGCTTGTAGGCATGTTTTTCGCGCTCTCTCTTGTCGTCCTTGGCGACTTCGGGCTCACACTCGTAGCCGTCGTGGTAACCAGCGCACTCCTGGTGCTGCTGAGCTTGTTCTTTACGCTGGTCGTCCTGGTGATCAGCAAGCTTCCCGTTCCCGATGGATTCCCCTGGTGGTACGCACTAATCGTGCTGGCGGGACTGCTGGTTGCCGCGGGTATCACCTGGATTGCTCCGGGTTTCGGCGTGCTGCTCTTGATCGTCGCAGCGTTTGGGTTCGTCCTTGTGTTGCTGCCGCGCACCTGGAAGTCGAACGTCAAGATGGCCATTCGCAACATTGGCCGCCAGCGCGCGCGCACCGTGACGACGCTCATCGCGCTCTTCATCGGGGTCTTCGCGATTGGGATCATCCTGGTGCTCGGACAGAACATCAAGGATCAAATCAACCAGGCGCTGTTGACAAACTCCAGGTACAACTCATTCGTGCTGGCAGGCTCGGCAAACAGGGCCCAGGTTGAGCAGGCGCTGAAAGGCATTTCGGGCATTCAGGCCCAGCAGGAGAACAGCATTGCCCAGGGGCTGCCTATCTCAGTCAATGGCGTGCCGATGGCAGAAGTAGTGAAAGATGCCGGTCGCGGTGGCCCTAACAATATCGGCAAAGAAGGCGCGTATGCGTTCCTCAGCAGTGTCCAGGGCTTTGATCTCAGTCAGGGCGCGCTCCCCCAAACTACCATCGTGGCAGGTCACCTCGATCATGGAGCCAAAGGGCGTAATCTCACCCCAGCCGACGCGGGCACATCGAATGTCATCATGCCGCAGTCGGCCTCACTTGCCCCACTGAATCTGAAACTGAACGATACCTTCGTCGTCGCGGATCAGCAGGGCAAGAAAACGGTGACATTCACCGTCGTTGGCTTCTATAGCGACCTCGACAGCTCTTTTGGCACCGTCTGGACCGATAGCAGCCAGGCGTTTACGCTCTCTGGTGGCAAGCCGCTCTATCTCTTCCAACTCAAGTTTGACCCGACGCAGGCCGACCAGAAGCTGCATCAGATCCAGAAGGCTGTGCCCGACGTGCAGACCTTCAGTTTTGTCGAGTTGCTGCTGCTGATCAACACCTTGCTCAACAACCTGATCATCATGCTGACGGCAATTGCCTCGCTCGCCATGATCGCCGGCATCATCATCATCGCGAACGCGGTGGCGCTGGCAATGCTTGAGCGAAGGCGGGAGCTAGGCATCCTCAAGTCGGTGGGTTTTACGAGCCGCAGTGTTCTTGGCGAGGTGCTGCTCGAAAATGGCGTCGTTGGATTCACTGGGGCCCTGCTTGCGATGCTCCTCGTGACGCTGGCCACAACGATTCTCAGTAGGGTTGTTTTCAATTCGCCTTTCGGCGTCGCGACACCGCTGGTGCTGGGCATCGTCCTCGCTACCGCTGCCGTCTGCATGGCCGTCGCGGGTTTCGTCGCCTGGGGCGCAACGCGCGTCCGTCCGCTCGAAGTGCTACGCTACGAATAGCGTCAGCGCGTAAACATTGGCCTCCTCCTGTTATCTGGCAGGAGGAGGCTTCTTATTGGACAACGACCCCGCAGCGCGCCAGCAGTTCATGACACGTCGAGGCTGGATAGGCGACCGGCAGCCGTTGATCGGGACCATGTGAATCGGAGCCAGCGCTGACCAGCAGTCCATGCTCATGTGCAAACGCACTATAAGCTGCCACCTGCTCCTCAGTGTGTGTGGGATAGCGCACCTCAATGCCATCGAGCGTTACATCGGCCAGCATCTCGGATAACAACGGAATGTCATAGCGAGAAATCTCTCCACCGCCGCGTCCCGGATGCGCCAGTATCGCCAGAGCGCCGCCCGCGTGAGCAGCCGCGACCGCTTCTGCCAGCGACACACTGGTCGAGCGATAGCCTGCGTCCGTAATCATCCGCAGCGCCTCATCCAGCGACTGCGCATAGCCATGGGACTGCAACAGCCGGGCATTGTCAATTGGCCGCGTGGGCGACGGGGGTTGTTGCGCGAAGTGATACCCTTTGCGCTTCAGCTCTTCATACACGGCGCGCGTGTTGGCCAGTTGGCTGGCCACGGTGTCGCGCGCGATCTGACCCAGAGCATCACCGCGAAATGCGGCGGCGTAACAGAGCAGGTGGGCGCTCTTCCCGCGCCAGTTTGTTGTCATCTCTACGCTTGGCAACACACAGACCCCATGCGCGTCGCCAAGCGCACGTAACTCATCGAGATGCTCCATCGAATCGTGGTCGGTAATCGATACGAGCCGAAATCGTTCCCGCGCAAGGTGCGCGAAGAGGTCGTCAGGTTGCCAGTGGCCATCGCTATAGATGGTGTGTATCTGTAAATCGATGTGGTCGTTGGCTCCCAACATCATCTGCGCGTCTCCTGGAGGCCAAGCGCCTCATGATAGACGGCGACTATCCTTCGAGCTACCCGCTCCTGCGTAAACCGCTCCTGCACCCAGGCGCGACCAGCAAGCGAAAATCGCTCGCGCATCGCCGCATCACGCGCCAATCGCAGCAGACCAACCCGCAGGGCTTCGACATCCCCTTCTGGCACAATCATGCCCGCGGCGCCTATCACGCGCGGAATCTCGCCGGAATCGGAGCCAATGACGGGAATGCCGCAAGCCATCGCCTCTATCAATACCCGTCCAAACTGCTCTTTCCAGTTCGGCTGAGTCAGCGATGGCGCCGCTAGCACATCCATATCGGCCAGCGCCCGTGGAACGTCGGCAGTAGCAATCGCTGGCACAAATTCGACCCGCGCGGCGACGCCACATGCAATCGCGATGTGGCGGAGCGCGCGCTCATCCGGCCCACTGCCAACCAGTCGCAGACGGCAGTGATCGGGCATCCCTTGCAGCGCCTCGATGAGAAGGCCAACGCCTTTGTACAATACCAGCCGCCCCAGATATCCGATAACGAATACGCCGGAGGAGGACGTGCGCGGCAAGGGATGGTAGATATCAGGGTCAATACCATGTACAGAAAAAATGGCGGTCGGTCCAGAATATCCCTTCCGACGTAGCACATTGGCGACCTCGGTGTTGCCAGCGATGATCGCGGCGGTGCGGCGATAGTTGTAGCGTTCTATCCAGGCATATGGCGCCGGATAAGTCCGATAAAGATTCTGCCACGAGACGAAAACCGTGCGGGCGCCGAGCGCATCCGCCAGTCGCTGCGCCTGTGCCCCAGCGGGGTTATATGGCTCCTCGTCGATATGCAGCAGGTCTGGGCGCTGCTGACGAACCACTGAGCCAAGTCCGGGATAGAAGTAGAGGTGGTATTGCCCATTGAAGACGACGGGTGCCTTGCGCACCTGGTAGCCTTCAATGAAACGTGGAACAAACGGCAGGCGACGGCCATCATCGGATCGCCAGAATGGCGGAGTGACCAGCGTCAGCTCGACATCAGGCTGGCGGGCAATCCATTCAAGCTGGCGTTGCGCGGTCTCGGCCACGAACGTCTTGGAGACGATGACAACCCGCATGATTGCCTATTCCCTTGTCGTGCCAGTCACTTCAGCATACAGTGCGCTGGTTTCCGCCGCCACCTGTTCCCAGTTGAACTGGCGCACGTGCGCCAGACCACGCGCTCGCAGGTCATCGCGATGCTCGCGCGAAGTGAGCACCCGCAGGATCGCGGCGCCCAGGCGGTCGGTATCCATTGGATCCACCTGTACCCCGGCGCTCCCAACAACCTCAGGCAACGATGTACGATTCGAGCAGACCACCGGCGCGCCACATGCCATCGCTTCGAGCGGCGTTAAGCCAAAGCCTTCATAGATCGACGTGAAGGCAAAACACGATGCGGCGCTATAGATCGCTGGCAAGTCCTCCTCATCAACTGGCATGCAGACAACGTTCTCGTCGACCTCGAACATTGTGGCGAGAGAGCGCCAGTCGGGGTATAGCGGGCTGCCAAGCCGGTCGGGGTCGCCAGCGATGAACAGCTGGAGGTCGGGATTTTGCATCTCGTGGAAGACGGCAGCAAAGGCGCCTACAAGCGACTTGATATTCTTGCGCGCATCAAGCCCGCCGACATTGAGCACGAACGTGTCACTGAGACCATATTTGTCGCGGACCTCCATCAGTCGCCGCGCATCCAGCACGCGGCGATACTGCGGCGAAACCGCCTCGCTAATGACCCGAACACGATCCTCTGGAACGCCGAGCACTTCCATAATGTCGCGCTTAGAGTACTCCGAAACAGCAATTAGCATATCGGCTCGTTTGGCCGCATCCGAGACAAGCCTCATGTACGCCTGGGCAGTAGGTGTCGCATGATAGACGGGCAACTGCAAGTTGATGACGTCATGAATCGTAGCCACGATGGGGATGCGTAGCCCGCGCCGCGGTGGCGCGAAATAGGGCACATGCATCACGCGCGCACCGCGTTGTTTGGCGGCATGTGGAAACGTGTGCTGTTCCCAGATGAGCTTGGCGACGTTCTCGCCAGCGTGTCGTAGCCGTCCCGGCGGCAGCGCCTCCCACTGGAACGTAGACGGAGTTTCAGGGACGTTTTTCACGTCAGCAGGGCTGAGTATCAGGTACTCGTTAATCCCATCCACACGACCGAGCGCGCTCAAAAGATTGGTAATATAGCGCCCGGTACCAGTGTATGGTTCCTGTAGAGGGAGCGCGCTGAACGCGACACGCATCGTCAAATATCCCCGATTCCCAGGCTCATATGCCAACGTCATCGCAGTCAGCGGCGACTTGCACTTTTAGGATAACACAAACCCCTGCTGGCCGAGGTATATCAAGTTGGTTGCCTAGCAGTGCTCGTGCGAAGGAGCGCAATCAGACAACCAAGACTGAGGGCGAATTGTAACTCTATCGCATGCACAAAAAGATCATCGGTCAGGTTATGAACAGCCAGCGCCAAGACAGCGCCAAAGATCCCAAGCGCAATCGCCCCTTGTGAGCTGTGTAGGTGGGCAAAGATGCTTGTGTGCCGCACCGCGCACCACCCCAGATAAAGTGTGGCGGCTGTCAACGCGAGGAATGCGACGAACCCGAGAATACCCGTCTCCGCGGCAACATTGATGTAATAATCGTGCGCGTGGCCGAGTGCATCGGGCCAATCGGGCAAAGCATATCTGGCATAGGCCGCGTCATAGTTGCCTGCTCCCACGCCCAGCATGGGATGAGCCACGAACATGCGGAATCCAGCAATCCAGTGAGCTAGGCGCTCGACCGTGGAGAAGTTGGCGCTGGTTAGCGTTCCGTTGAGCGCATCAGAGACGCGCAACTGATCAAGAACCGCCTGCCGAATGTGTGTGGGGATCAGGCCGGTAAGCCAGCCAATCACAAGTATGGGAATGCCCACCGCGGCAATGATAGCCGCCTGCCGCTCGCGCCGCCAATCCACAGTTACGATCACGACCAACGCCACGAAGAGACCCAGAAGCGCCCCGCGTGAACCAGCAAGCGCCTGCGCGCCGAGCAATAATACACTCGCGCCCGCCGCCACCCATCGTTCGCGGAAGTCTCGGCCAAAGAGGACCAGCGCCAGCGCCAGCAGCAGCCCAAAATTAAGGAAGCCCGCATAGGGATTTGGCTGTGCGAACGTGCCAAACACGCGCAGATTTTCTCCACCGGGGCCTGCCTCTCCGGTAGCCGCCACCCACTGCGCATACCCCAGCAACGCTTCCGCACTCGCGGCGCAGATGGTTGCCCATACAACGACCCGCACCTGCCACCCAGTACGCAGATAGCTCGCGCAAAGTGCCACCAGCACCAGAACCTCGCTCCACTTGATAATCTCTTTGAGTGCAGAGACCCGATCGGTGGCAGCTACCATCGAGAGGCAGATTATTGCCAGATAGGCAGCCAATGTTAGAAACATGGCGAGCTGCGCGCGCTCATTTCGTGAGGCTGTACGCCATCGCCCCGCATGAAGTTGGTGATGAAAGTTGAGGAGGTCGTGACGATGGTCCATGAGCCAGCGGACTAATAGCGCGCCCACCAGCAGGTCGGTTGGGCCAACATTGACACCCAACACAGAGATCGAGGCAAGCGACCCAAAGGCTACGGCAAACGGCAGGAGCAGGAGGGCGCTCAACGGTTTGAGGATGACCACCGTGACAATGGCGCTGCCCGCCACCAGCCACAGCGCCACTGTGTCCGGCAGCATCACAATCGTGATCGCCAGGACCACCACCAGCATTCCGACAAGAATGGCGCGGAGCGCCACCTGCCCTGCGAATGCTCCTCGCAACACTAGCTATCGACGCTGGCTGAGATCGTCACGCCATCGCGCTCCCGCTCGCGCCGGAACCACTCGATGGTGCGCGCCAGGCCAGTCCGGGGTTCGATCTTCGGCTCCCAGTCGAGCATACGCTTCGCCTTCTCAATATCAGGACGCCGACGTTCAGGATCATCCTGCCGCTTCTCCTCGAAGATCAACTCCGATGTCGAGCCGCACAATTCTCTGATAAGTTGCGCCCACTCGATGATCGAATGTTCTTCAGGATTTCCCAGGTTGAAGATCTCGCCATCGGCGCCGTCGGTAAACATTGCGCGCATCAGGCCACTGACCAGGTCATCAACGTAGCAGATGCTGCGGGTCTGCTGCCCGGTTCCATGGATAACAATCGGCTCATTCGAGAGCGCCCACATGATAAAGTTGGGAATCATACGGCCATCGTTAAGCTGGTTATGAGGACCGTACGTGTTGAAAATACGGGCGATGCGCACATCAACGCCATGCTGGCGATGAAATTCCATCGTGATCGTCTCGCCCAGGCGCTTGGCCTCGTCGTAGCATGCGCGCACTCCAGTAGGATTGACGTTACCCCAGTAGTCCTCGCGCTGTGGATGCTCGAGTGGATCGCCGTAGGCCTCAGAGGTAGACGCCATCAGGAACCGCGCATTGTTGGCGTGCGCCAGGTCAAGCATACGCCAGGCGCCCTCAGTATTGACACGTATCGTCTCGAAGGGGTAGGTCCAGTATCCAACTGGGCTGGCAGGACTGGCGAGGTGAAATATCGCGTCAACAGGGGCGTCTACAGCCAGATCTGGCGGCTGCGTGACATCTCGCACCAGAAAGTGAAACCTTGCTTGGCTCTTCAACGGACCGACATTGCGTTCGGAGCCTGTTAGCAGGTTATCGACACACCAAACCTCGTGATCTTCCTGGAGCAGCCGAGCGCACAAATGAGATCCTATCAGACCCGCTCCTCCGGTAACGACGACCTTCAACAGAAACCTCCCAAGGATTGGATGAATATCAGCGACGCCCGTTCAAACACAACCGCACATCGCACTGTTCCTGATTTTACCGTCTCGGCTGATTGAGCGCAATGTAGATACCCTATATCGGCAAAACAGCGCCTTGTTGCTAGGCTAGGTGTTGGCGTCCAGATCGCTGGCTGTAACAAACGCCATGCTATCTTCCGTTGTCCGCTGAGGGCTAGATCATACCTATGGTACTCCTATGGTACTCCTATGGTGCTCCTATGGTACTCCTGAGCCGTGGGTAGCCATAGATGCGCTCGACAGGTATACTTGTTGTCTTAGCAGGGGGCCGAACGGGTATACAAGATACCTCTATCGCTGCCTGCGCGTCTTATGTACTGATGGTGTTAGCCCGCGCCTGCGACTTCAGCGCATGTCAATGCGAATAGGCTCAGCCGCATGTGCGTGGCGCCCACGGCACGACTAGCCGCCCTGGTAGCCTGGCCTTTTTCAGATACCCGCACACCCGCATGGAGGAGTGGAATCGTGGATAGCACAGGACGTACTCCCGCACCCGGCGACAATCCAGGCGAGTCTCCCAACGAAAATGCTCTCGATTCGAATAATCTTTCATCTGATTCGACGATTCCGTCAGAGCTGCCAGCACTTGAAGACGAGCCGACACAGCTCCTAGAGCCGGAAACGCAACTCTTACCGCCTGTACCGACATACCCAACTTCGGCCAATGACGATGTGGAACCAGTCCGTGTGCCCGTAGTCTCCAGCATGGCTAGTGTGCCGGAGGGGCCGAGCGAGCCCGATGTGGTCGACGAAATCGAGAACATCGAAGACATTCCCACACAGGTCAACACATTCGATGAGCCGACGACCGACAACTATAGCGACTATCCCGAAGAAAGCGTCTATCGTGGCCAGTATGGTAGTGTCGGAGATGATGATAGCTACGATGAAGACTACGCCGAATTAGAGGGCGACACTCATATCCAGGGCGGGATCGCTGATTGGGACACGTACGACCAACGAGCGCCAAGCTATTACATCCCCCCCACGCTCTCACCACGTCGGCTGCAGATGTCGCGCCGACGACGGCGATACATCTTCTACATTCGCCACTCCGTCCGCGCCCGACAGGTAGCGCGAAGCAACGCGCTGACGCGCCTCGCCTGGGCCTCGGCTATAGTGACTGGCGCGATCATTCTCACCCTGCTGACTGGTTCTATCGGGATCGCGGCATCATATTACCAATCCCAGCAGGCTGTCATCACATCGCTCAACCGCACTGTTTCGTCCCATGACAGCGTGCGCATCTACGACACTACGGGTGTACTGCTCTACCAGTTCTCCGACTATGGCGCGCAGCATAGTATCTCGCTGGCAAACGTGCCAATCGCGGTCGTCAACGCCACTGTCGCTATCGAAGATCGCTCGTTCTGGGTCAATCAGGGCATTGATTTCACCTCCATTCTCCGGGCAGCTATCGCCGACATACAGACGAAAAGTATCAACCAGGGCGGCAGCACCATTACCCAGCAGCTCATCAAGCAGAACGTGCTCAACAGCAATGAAACGTTCGACCGCAAGCTACGTGAGGCGATCCTCTCGATAGGCATGACAACGTCGGGCGCGTACAGCAAGAGTCAGATTCTGGAGATGTATCTGAACTCGATCCCGTATGGCCAGGAGGCGTATGGCATAGACGCAGCGGCGTCCGCCTATTTTGGCTATCAGGATGACCCGGTCACCGGTGAGTCGGCGGCACAGCAACTTGATCTGGCGCAGGCATCGATGCTGGCAGGTATCCCGCAAAACCCAAATACCAATAATCCGCTGCTGCATCCGCAACATGCGCACGACCGCCAGAAAGACGTCCTCAACGCAATGGTCACCGCAGGGTACATCACCCCAGCGGAGATGACAGCGGCAGTGCAAGAATCGTCGTCGCCCAACTTCTTCCACCCACAGGCGTCGACGAAGAATCTAGCACCACACTTTGTCAACTTCGTCGAAGATCAGCTCTCGACAATGCTGCAGACTGGTCAACTGCACCTGACCCGTTCTGGCCTCAACGTCTATACCACCCTAGACATTGGCTTGCAGAACCAGGTACAGCAGGCGATGAAAGATCACCTATATGGCAATGATCGGGACGACTATGGCGGCTATATCCGCAACGATCACCTGACGAATCTTGCCGGTATGGTCGTCCAGCATAGCACTGGCGCGATTCGCGTATTTCTGGGCAGCGTCGATTACAACAGCACAACCATCGATGGCCAGTTCAACGTCCTGACGCAGGGTCTAGGCCGTGGACCTGGCTCATCGTTCAAGCCCATCGTCTACGCCACAGCCTTCTCCAAAGGCTGGTTCCCAGGCATGTCTATCGCGGATTTACCCACGATCTTCTGGGACAACGGCCAGGAAAAGCCATATAATCCCCTGGACTTCAACTATAACGAGTTCTGGGGCAACATCACCCTGCGCACCGCATTGCAGAACTCCCTCAACATCCCTGCCGTCAAGGTGATGCAGTTCGCGGGCGTGGACGATGTGCGGACCATGGCGATGCGCATGGGAATCACCGACTGGAATGGCACCTGGGGGCTTTCTTCGGTGCTCGGCACACTTGACGTGCATCCATACGAGATGGTGCAGGCATATACGGTCTTCGCCAATTATGGCCAATACATCCCACTGTACGCGATTGACAAGATCACCGATAGCTCAGGCGATACCCTGTTCCAGTACACACAGCCGCGCCCAGTCCAGGTGATGAGCCCACAGGTGGCGTTCCTGGTAACCAGTGTGCTCAGCGATAACTTCACGCGCGCCAAAGACTTCGGCGCGTGCAGCCCCCTCTTCGTCGATGCGACGCTCAAAGGTGGCGACTGCCAGGCGTGGCTGAGCCAGCACCCAGCCGGAGACCCCACCGGACAGGCCACATGGCCATCACCCAACGCATGGCCAGCGGCTGCCAAGACAGGTACCGGCGAAAACTTCAAAGATGACTGGACGCTTGGCTATACCATGGACTACACTGCGGGCTTCTGGGGCGGCAACGACGACCACACGCCGATGTATCACATCGACGGCATTACCGGTGCCGCGCCTATCTGGCGTAAAGCACTGCTCTATGCTGAACAGGGAAAACCCAAGACGCCATTTCCAGTCCCTGAAGGGGTTCACAAGATCACCTACACATCAAATGGGATCACCTCGACCGACTGGATCATCAATGGCGTGACGCCGCCAAAGGATATTGGCAACGCTGGGCCAGCTCAGCTTCCCTGCATTGTATTCACCAATGATGAAAATGTTCCGTGGAGGTACAGCTCTGGCGCCTGCCAGGGCACGCTGATACCTGGTGGGGGCAGCCCTTATAGACCGTAGACATCCACGATGAAGACAATGAGAGGTGCGGGCCATTCACCCGCACCTCGTTCTTTACAGGCTATGTAGACGATCCTCCAACAGCATCACTCTGGCTTGCCGAACTCATCGAGCGCGTCGAGGGTATTAATGAAGTCACGATAGACGTCCAGATTATCGGACGCCGCAGACTGATCGCGCGTGGCAGAATGCGCCTCGTCGAGGTCAACCCCCTCCTGCACCGTGACTCCGGCCTGTTCCATCACGCTTTCAGCTACAAAGATAGGTACCTTCATGCGCACCGCCAGGGCAATGGCGTCGCTCGGACGCGAATCAATTTCCACATGGCGTCCTTCGGCGTCAAGCACCAGGCGGGCATAAAAAATATCGTCGATTAGATCGCTGATAATGACACTTGAAAGCGTGCCGCCCAACTCGGTAATCACTGTTTTCAGCAGATCATGCGTGAGCGGACGAGGGGATGAGGTACCCTGTAGTTCCATCGCAATCGAGTATGCCTCTGGATTGGCAATCCAGATGAATAGATAGCGATCCGTTTGTGCGTCCTTGAGGATCACCACCCGCTGGCTCGTCGCGAGATTAATGCGTACACTCTCGACCGACACTTCCACCATGGGTTATGCTCCCTCCTGAAATCCAGTCCTGCCTGGTGAGGTCATCCCAGTACACGACCTCCTCATTTTACATCCCCGCATATCTGGCGCGCAAATGCCACTGACCCCGCTGGCCACAGGCGGGCAAGCGTCGCTTGGGCCATCTATCGCCTCCATCCCATATCAGGTGGTCCCCGTCACCAGTCACAACGAACGACTCTTAAACATTGGTACGATTTCACAGGCGCGTGGTTAACACCTGTTTTCCTGTTCTGGGGGACGGGCAATGCATGAGTTGTCTCAGGGATGTTGACAGAAAAACATTCTCTCTGCTACACTGTAGAACGTGGGTTCTATGACAATGCATGTCAGAATAGCGTCGTGCACAAGGAGCATCGGCCATGAAACGGGAAATGAGCGACATCCAGTCAAAGATTTTGATTTTTATCGAGGAGTACACCCGTAAAGAAGGCCGCCCACCAACCAATCGTGAAATCGGCAAACAGGTGGGTATTCACTCGACAGGTCATGTGGATTACCACCTGACGGTACTCGATAAGAAGGGCTATATCGAGCGCGAGCGCAAGAAGAGCCGCGGCATACGGTTGGCGAATCAGGAGCCCGCTGGGCTTCAGATGTATGGCACAATCGCCGCCGGCCAGCCGATCGATATCTTCCCCGACCAGCAGGAGCCGCCACTCGATTTGAGTCGCCATCGGCGCGAGTACGTGCTAAAGGTGCAGGGTAACTCGATGATCGACGATCATATCAACGACGGCGACTGCGTACTCGTGCTGCCAGATGTGGCGGTCGGCGATGGCGATATTATCGTCGCCACCCATCTGACTGAAGGCCAGAATGGCGCGGCGACACTAAAACGCATCTACCGCGAGCGCGACCGTATTCGACTGCAACCGGCCAACTCCACGATGGATCCCATCTATATCTCCAAACACGAATGGAATACAGAGTGGCAGGTTCAGGGTAAGGTGACAGCCGTCTATCGCGAATTCAAATAACCCGCCTGTTTGTCGCTCATCCTTGTGTCCACTTGGCTCTGGACTCTGGTCTACGCTGTCAGGTCGTCCCATCAGCTTGCGTCTAGCGGGTAGCTGTGCTACGCTGCCCGCGACTCTGACAGACGTTTGGTGTCTGTCACATTATGGCTTTGCCTGGGCGCTCCGCTGATGTTGATGCATCTGGCGGCATCGCTCCAGTGATAGAGCGACGCTGGCCAGGGAGACCCACTTGAGTATTGAGCAGACGCTGCTAAACCTGATAGAACACTGGTATCTGACCGCCGGATATGCTGGCATTGTCCTCGCAATGGCGCTCGAAAGCTGTTGCATTCCCCTCCCAAGCGAATTGGTCATGCCCCTCGCTGGATACATGGTCTTCAAATATCCCGATCAGTTCTCGCTCATTGGGGTAGGTGTTGCGGGCGCGCTGGGATGCGTTCTCGGATCCGCGGTGGCGTATGGTATTGGGGCCGCGGGAGGGCGCCCGCTACTACTGCGCTACGGCAAGTATATCCTCATCTCCAAGGCCGACTCTGACCGCGCCGACCGCTGGTTCGCGCATTATGGCGCGCCAGTAGCGTTCTTCTCGCGATTACTTCCCGTCGTTCGCACCTACATTTCGCTGCCAGCTGGAATCTCGCGGATGAGTTTCCCGCAGTTCCTGCTCTTTACATTGCTTGGATCGTTGCCGTGGACCTTTGCGCTGGCATGGCTGGGTATGACATTTGGCGAGAGCTTCCAGAAGGCCGTCGCTGAGATGACCACGGTCTTCCACGGGTTGGATATCCTGATCCTGGTGTTGTTGCTGGTTGCGGTAGGACTGTACATCTACCGCCACGTGCGGCATGCTCGCGCAGCCGAGTAGCGGAACGCGAGCCCTATGAATCTCGTGGCTTGACATCGTACCAGTTGCGACCAAGTTTAATCTCGACCTGGATGGGCACAGTCAGGATCAGCGCATTCCGCATTGCGCCGCTGACAAGCTCCGTCACCAGGTCAACCTCGTTGTCTGGCGCCTCCAACACCAGTTCGTCATGCACCTGCAATATCTGCCGGGAAGCGAGACTCAGCTCATCCATCTGCCGTTGCAGGGCGATCATAGCCAACTTGATCATGTCGGCATTGGTCCCCTGAATGGGCATATTGATCGCCTCACGCTCCGCTGCCTGTCTCTGCACAACCGGCAGACCACTCATATCGGGGAAATAGCGCCTGCGCCCCATCAGGGTCTGCACGTACCCCTGAGTGCGGGCCTGATGCAGGGTATTCTGCACGTATTCGCGGACGAGCGGAAATGTCTGCTCATAGTTGCGAATGAATTCGACGGCCTCGGCATTACCCATACCCGTTGTGCGCGCGAGCCCGAAGGCAGACTGGCCATAGAGCACAGCAAAGTTTACCGTCTTCGCCAACCGGCGCTGATCTGGTTGCACTTCAACCAGCGGTACCTTGAAGAGCCGACTCGCCGTCGCCGCATGAACATCTTCACCGGCCTCGAATGCTGCCACCAGGGCAGGCTCGCGCGTCATGTGCGCCAGGATGCGCAACTCAATCTGCGAATAGTCCGCCGCCAGCAGATACGAACCGGGATCAGCGAGAAACGCACGGCGGATGCGACGACCAACTTCGGTTCGGATAGGGATGTTTTGCAGATTTGGGTTTGACGAGCTCAGCCGCCCCGTCGCTGCGGTGGTCTGGCTAAATGACGTGTGCACGCGCCCATCGCGCGGATTGATCAGTTCAAGCAAGCCATCCACATACGTAGATTTCAGTTTGCTGAGTTGCCGGTACTCGAGTAAATGATCAACTGCGGCGTGCTGGCCGCGCAAGCCATCCAGCACCTCGGCATCCACCGAATATCCCGTCTTGGTCTTACGTCCGTGCGGCAGCTTTAGCTCCCCAAACAGCACATCGCCGAGCTGGCGCGTCGAGTTGACGTTGAACTGGTGGCCGACCGAGTCATAAATGTCCTGCACCAGGGCGCTACATTGCTCCTCTAGCTCGCCGCCCATCCGCCGCAAGAAATCCTTATCGACGAGCATGCCCGTCAGCTCCATGCGCGTCAGCACGGGAACGAGTGGCACCTCGATCTCGTCCAAGAGCTTCCTCAGGTCGCGCGCATCCAACACTGGCCCGAACACATGCATCAAGCGGAGGGTCATGTCGGCATCGGCTCCGGCGTAATCCGCCGCGAGATGTATTGGAACCTGCGCCATCGTAATCTGGTTGCGGCCCTTGCCGATCAGCTCATCAATCGGCGTCATAATGATGCCGAGATTCTCGAATGACTGCTCCTTCAGGCCAAGACCGCGCCGTCCGGGGTTGAGCAGGTAGGCGGCAATCATCGTATCGAAGCGTAATCCGTGCACATCGACGCCATGGTTCGCCAGCACCAGCATATCGAATTTCGCGTTATGCCCGACCTTCCCGACGGACTCCTCTCCAAATACGGGACGCAAGCGTTCCAGGACATCAGCGAGCGGAAGCTGGCGCGCGGGTGGGTTCCCTTCGATATCAGCAACATGGCCCACTGGAATGTAGTACGCCTCGCCCGCGCCGAGCGAGAACGACAGCCCAACCATCTCCGCCTGCAACTCGTTGGCGCTGTCGGTCTCCAGGTCGAACGCGAAGATATCCGCAGTTGCCAGCGCCCGCGCCAGAACATCAAGCGCCTCAGCAGAATCGATCACCATCGTGTTCGTGCTGTGCGCCGAAGCGAGTGGCTGCTTTGGCGCGGTTGGCCGCGCCACCGGAGGCGCAACGACATCGCCATCTTCGGCAAGCGCCTGAAGTTCATCAGCAGCAAAGAGGCTGAGTTGCGCCGTGGCGTCCTGTGCGTCTGGGGCAGCGACCTGTTTGGGTCGTGCGGCAACGCTTGTTGCTGGGGGCTGTGTCTCGCGCGAAACGGCTGTTGGCGCGCTCTCGTCGCCGAGCCGTCGCGGCAGCTTATCCGCCAGGCTGTAAAACTCAAGCTCATACAGCAGCCGACGCGCATTGTCTGGATCATAGTTGAGCGCGCGCGCGCCCTCCAGATCGAGCGTCACCGGGACGTCGGTCACGATGGTCGCGAGGTGTTTGCTGTGGAGCGCCTGCTCGCGATTCTCTGCTAGCAGCGTCTTGGTTCGGCCAGTCAAATCGTCAAGATGGTCGAGAATGTTTTCGAGCGTTCCATACTCCCGGATAAGCTTGCTTGCCGTCTTTGGTCCGATACCCGGCACACCCGGTATGTTGTCGGACGTGTCGCCCACCAGCCCCTTATAGTCCACGACCTGCGCTGGCTCAACGCCGAAGCGCGCCTCAACGGCTGCCCGATCAAAGTACTCGAACTCGCCTTTACGTGGCGAACGCGCAAAGGTCACGCGAATCCAGTCATCCACCAGTTGCAATGTATCGAGATCACCGGTGGCGATCACCGTGCGTACGCGCTTCGCCTCTGCTTGACGTGAGAGTGTGCCGAGCAGGTCATCAGCCTCGAAGCCGTCGATCTCGTAGATTGGAATGTTGAAGGCAGACACGACATCGCGGATCCGCCCAAATTGCGGGCGCATCCCCTCTGGGAGTGATGGCCGATGCGCTTTATAGGGCGAATACTCTTTGTGGCGGAAGGTGGGTGTGGGTCGGTCGAAGGTGAGCGCGAGATACTCTGGTTTGATGATTCGCAACACATCGAGCAGCATGCGTGTGAAGCCATAGATGGCGTTCGTTGGCTCGCCCGCTGTTGTGCTCATCTCATCTGGAAATGCGTGAAATGACCGGTGGAAGAGCGCATGACCGTCGAGCAGAGCCAGTGTGGGCGCAGACGCTATATCGTCGCCTGGCTGGTCCTGAACATCAGGCGAGGCATGTGTTGATGATGCATATGGCGCGCGGTCCATGAATATATCCTCGAAGTGCGGAATGTTGATGGCACTTCTTCTCTATTCCCGGCACACCTGCTGCAACCGGTCAGCCGCAGCGATGAGCATCGTTCGTGCGTGTCTCAGTCGTCATGCGTGGCGAATCGCTATCGTCAGTGTACCATTCCCAACGATCACGGATTCCACATAATCCTGCGCGGGCATGCGCGCCAGCGAGCTGTTCAGCGCATCTTGCAATTCGTCGCCGGTCTCGAACTGTGCTAGCCAGCCCTGCACCTGCGTGTTCTGCACCAGCAGGCGCCCATTGACCGCGACGACATGCGTGGATATCTTGCCAGGGCTGCCCCATAGCAGATACGTCATCGTAACCGCGCCCGGCAGAAAATGGATGCGGATATCCTTCATATCGCCCTGATCGTTCTGCGGATTCCCCGCGCGCGCCTGCCGATTTAGCTCAGTGTCAGTAACCGTCCTGATAATGGGCGCGGTCCCTGCTGGAATAGCGCCGACCTTATCAACTTGCGCTGCCAGACCCGAACGCAGGTTTTGGTCAAGCGATCGGTGCAGCGCTGGCCGCACGACAGCCGCCCACCCACAGGCCATCATCACGATGAGCAATACTGCCGCAACGGCGAGCGAGATAAGGGCGCGCCCCAGACAGCATCTACTTTTGGCTTGCTGCTGGCTGTCGGCGACGGAGCCGAATTGAGGCGCGCCGCGTTGAGGTGTGGCGGCAACTGTCAATGTTTGCGGTGAAAATTGTTGCGGATAGCCCTGCGCCGACCATGAAGCCGTCCGTGTATCTAGTGACAGTGGCGGAGGGGCTACCGCGCCGGACGAAGCAATCGTAGGCGTATGGTCGGGCGCTGATCCAAATGACGAGCCAGTGTGATAGAGCGGTTGGCCACATCCCCCGCACATCCGATCACCTACATTGTTCTGCCAACCACACTGCGCACAGCGCACTCTTCCCGGCTGCATCGGCGACTCATCCTCTCACCCAAAGAAAGATCTCTGCTCGCTAGAGGATAACCCTCCAACGAGCAGATGTCTATGCCTATAGCCTGAGAATTCTCTGAGTGTTTATCGCTTCAGCGGAGAAACTGACGCGCGCGGCGGAGGCCGCGTAGCACGACGCTCGGCGCGGACCGCACGCGGCGGACGATGACGGGAGTGATCGAGCCGCGAATCTCTCCGTACAAGCGTGGCGCCTGATCGAGCGCGTCCAGATCGATCTCGCCGCTCCAGCGCTCGCGGCTGTAGAGGTCGGTCAACTCGTGGATATTCGCCTGTTGGTCCGGGAGAACCGTAGCCAATTGTTCGGCGTACTCCTTCGGTGTCTGGGCGCGTGAGGGAGGCGCGCCAGCCCAGCTTCCCAGCCGCGCCACCCGTGCCAGTGCGCCAGCCGCCGGAGCCAGGCCGCGGAACTTCATTCGCCACCAGAAGAGGAACCCGATGATCGCAAGCAAGATGAGCAGAATGACGACGCTCATGCCCAGGCCAACACGCACCACCGCGGAATTCTGTGGGGCGTTCTGTCCACCATTGCCAAAGTTAGGATCGGTGACGCCGGTGCCCCGGTTGCCCCCTGGAGGGGTAGCCACTGTCCCTGTGCCAGTGGCGGCCGGGCGTCGTACCTGGGCCAGCATCCTGTGTGCGGAAGAACTTGGTGAACGAGGCAGTCGGCTCAAAGTTAACCCACCCATATTTCCCAAAGTAGATCTGCGTCCACATGTGCGCCTGCGTTCCGCGCACAACAAAATCGCTGTGATCCTGGTCATACGTCCCGTTCGTAAAGCCAAGGGCGACACGGGCCGGCATTCCAAGCGAGCGCGCCATCATCGCCATCGCCGATGCGAAGAAGGTGCAGAAGCCCTTCTTGGTCTGCAAGAACCAGGCGATAGCGTCCTGATCGGCGGGCGGATCGGGGTTGGTTGTGCTGTAGGTAAAGCCAGCGCGCAGGTAGTTCTCCAGATGCTCCGCCGCATCGTACATGGAGGTCGTCCCTTTGGTGGCCTGTAGCGCGACCTGTTTGACATACGGGTCAATATGGTCCCCTGATGGCACATAAAGGAGCAACACACCAGAGGGATAATCGGCAAGGTCAGGATTGCTCAGGTTAGGATACGGCACCTGCGCAAGCTGATTGGCGGTAGCGGTCGAGACATAGCCCTCCGCGACGTATTGATCACCGGCCTGCAACGGGTTGTCTGCCTGCCAGATCGTCCCTTGAGCGGCGTTACTGCGGGTCGTATACGTCGTGTTCACATTGAAGCGAGCCGCCTCAGAACCAGGGGCGAACAGATAGCTCTCCCCGCCCTGTGGCACATTATCGAAGGTGATTGCATAGGTGTCTACTTTTGTAGCAGCCGAGGAGGCAGGCATGAGCTGGTTTGCGCGAGCGGTGCGCTGCTGTCCTATCGTTGAAGACCAGCTGGCGACTCCATCATACGAATCATAGGTTTCTGTGATGAGATATTGCGAACCGTCGTCGGCAGGATGAGGCAGCGTGTAGTGCAGTATCTTCGTGTTGGGCAGGTTTACCGTTCCCCGCAGGCGAAGCGAGGAATCAAAGAAATTGATGCCCCCAGGTCCGGGGCCGGTTCCCACGACGCCCGCGAATATCTGCCCGAATTTGGCTTGCAGGGTGGTAAGCGGATTCCGTGGTGAGGCGGCCCACTCCTGAAGTTGCGCGTTCGCCTGGCCCACCGGAAGGAGATATGCCACCAACAACACCGCTACGGCAAAGATAGCTCCCGCCTGCATGAAGTCCCAGCCGAGATCGGGCGAGAAACGAAGACCGCGCGCCTTCCACTGGCGGATATTTTCGGCCAGTGTAAAGCGCACAAGCAGCAGCAGCGCAACCAGCAGGAAGAGCAACAGAAAGATGAGTTTATCGGGCGTTGCCCAGTTGAGGTTGATGAGCAGCACCACGCCGTTCGCCAGCACCGCCAGCCACGGACGGCGCGTCCGAAGCACCAGCCAGACGGTGATGTAGGCGAGCAGGAATGTCAGAATCCCCAGGAAGAGGAGAAAGACGGTGTTATCGCTGCTCTGGCCCCCGCTCACAATCGCGCGCTGGAACCAGTTACTGGTGTGCTGGAGGAGCAGGAGACGATTGCCGTTCAGTACGGCATCGGCCGTCTGGAGGAACGCGAACACGATGCCGAGGCAGACGGCAACGGTGTGGACCAGCACGCCGGGCAGCCGTCCCTGCTGCACAGAAAGATACCCTAGCAGCAGTCCGAGACTGGTCGTCGCGGTCAGGATTTGCATGCCTGGCGCCCAGGGCGGGGTAACACTCTCGATACTGAAGACGGTGATATAGACCGAGAGCGCCAGCAGAATGAGCGTAAACCAACCATCCTCCGGGAGGAGTCGCAGCCAGGGCGCGCGTGGCGCGAGCGGACGGCGTACATTCGGCGTGTTCTGTACGCTCGGCGTGTTCTCCGCGTTCTGCGGCGAGGCTGTTTGCGTCGTGGTCTCCATAGCATTCGCTCCGTTTCGCGGAGAATAGTGGAACGAGCAGAAAAACGAGCAGATATTAGCGCGGACCCTGCTCCAGGACATGCACCAGCGGATCGCCGCGCTGCACCGGAATGACTGGCACTCCCGCCGCAACCAGCATGTCGCGTGTGCGGGCATTGCCGCCAAGTCGCTCATCGAACGACTGTGGATCCATCAAGATAACCAGCGGTCGCACACCGCGCCGCTGCAAGTGGTGTAAAGCCTGCGGCCAGTCCAACTCGGTTGACGGCGTAATAACGATTAGGACCGTGTTACGCGCCAGCCGCGTCTCCTCCACGGCAAGCGCCTCAGCTACCGAGATACGCCGCGTGCCATGGGCAATCGCCAACAGTTCGAGTACCCGATCAAGCTGACGCTCGCCGCGATCAAGAGCCAGGCCCGACTCCGCCGTGCCGTTGACCTGCAAGCCGACGGCGAGTTCCTGGTGGCGCAGAAGGTATGCCGCAATGCTGGCGGCCATCGTCACGCCATACTCTTCGGTCGAGCTGTCTCCTTCGCCCGCCTGGGCTTCGCGGTCAAGGTCGAGCATAACGACGACATCAATGGTGGGATCGAGGTCGAACTCTTTCACCATAAACTGGCTGAGTCTGGCGGTGCTCGGCCAGTGGATGCGTGTGAGCGCGTCGCCAGGCACATAGTTACGCACCGTCACCACGTTAGTCGTTGTCTGTTGCGACCGCTGCGATCCGCGACCGCGTCCCGGCATCAGCCCGGGCACCAGCTCGAAGTGGGAGAGTGGCAGTGTCGGCGGCAAGACCAGCAACTGGTGCTCAGGCGCCAGCACTAACTCGCGCCGGAACAATCCCAGTGGATCGCCTGTGGTGGCAGTGACCGGGCCGAGGGTGAAGCGCCCGCGACGACGGCAGACTGTCTTGGCCCGCCAAGCGATTCGCTGATGCGGGCCAACGCTCGACACATAGCCCGCGTGATGGCCGGGGAGGGTCGAGCCATCGGAGACCTGAATCCACAACTTCGGGATCACCGAGTGGTTTTCGAGCGTGAGGCTCTCCTCAACGCGCTCGCCCACCTGCGCCCGCCCACCCAGCGCCGACCGCGCGAACGTGATGCCGCGCACACTCAGCGCCAGCCAGACGACTGAGAGCACCAGTGCGGCCAACAGCGCGTAGGTGAGCACCCAGAACGGCTGCCATCCTATGGCGACCCCGAGGACGAATGTCACCGCGATCAAGAGAATCAGTTGCCAGGGGCGCATATGCCCATGCCTTCCTAACCCACCGACGCTTAGCGGCGGCCGTTGAGCGATCCAGGGCCACCTGGCACCGGCACCAGCCCGAGTACTTCATCGAGTATCGCGGTTGGCGTCACGCCGCGAACACGCGCCGCAGGGGCAATGATGAGGCGGTGGCTCAGCGCGGGCTTGATGAGCGCCTTGACATCGTCGGGCGTCACATAGTCGCGTCCTCTCAATGCGGCGTATGCCTGAGCGCCACGGAAGAGCGCCAGTGATCCGCGCGGGCTGGATCCGAGATAGACCTGCTGATGCTGCCGGGTGGCGGTCACCAGCGAAACGATGTACTCGCGAATCTCCTGATCGACCCGGACTTCCCGAATCTGGCGCTGCATCGCGGTCAGCTCATCGGCGGTCAGGATCTGGCCGAGGGAGTCAATCGGGTGAACGCGCTGCTGGCGGTCGAGGATCGTCACCTCATCGGCAGGAGCCGGGTATCCCAGACTGATGTTGAGCATGAAGCGGTCGAGTTGCGCCTCTGGCAGAGGGAACGTTCCTTCATACTCGATGGGGTTCTGGGTCGCCATAACGAGGAAGGGATCGGGCAGCATATGCGTCTCGCCATCGACGGTAATCTGGCCCTCTTCCATCGCCTCCAGCAGCGCCGACTGCGTCTTGGGCGTTGCGCGGTTGATCTCGTCGGCGAGCACAAACTGGCTCATGATTGGCCCGGCGCGGAACTCGAACTCCCCAACGCGCTGGTTGAACATGGAAACACCCGTCACGTCACTCGGAAGGAGGTCGGGCGTAAACTGAATGCGCTTGAAGGTACAGCCGATGGAGCGAGCGATGGCTTTCGTCAGCACGGTTTTGCCGACCCCAGGCACATCTTCGATCAGCACATGTCCGCGGCAGATCACTGCAATGAGCGTCAGATGCACGGCGTCGTGCTTACCAACGATGACCTTCTCGACATTCGCGATGACGCGCTGTGCGGCATCGCTGATGTCCGCCACAGACAAAGTGGGACGATCTTCCAGTTTCACGCCTGTTCGCGGCCTCTGCAACTGGCGAACGCTTCATCTGGTTCGCCAGACAGCTATTGCAGGCCGCACTCCTTTCTGAACACTCGCTCTACGCACTGGCGGGTGATTTCGCCAGGCAATGCCACATGCGCTATGGGTTGGTATTTGCGTCATCCATGAAGGCCCACCCGGACCTTTATCCTCAATTTTCCGTCAAACGAGTCGTTGGCGTCAAATCGCTCGGTATGCCGATGCACCCGCCGCCAACCGGTGAGCGAATTATGGCTCATCGCCCCTTTGTGCATCTCTGACGAATAGACGTGGTTATCCTTTACGATTGTTCCCAGGCGGCCAAAGTATACACGCATACTCTGGACCACTTCACCCCTGCGCCAGAGCTTGTCTCCCTGCGTCCTCTCAGACGATAATACCAGGCAGATGGCTGGATCGCTGACTTAATAATGAATACGTACGAGTTACACAGCGGTAAAGTAAAGGCAGGCCCAATGAGCAGAGTTGATGAGCTTCAGGAGACGCTTCGCGCTGAACACCTGGATGGCTGGCTCTTCTTCGACTTCCGTCACTCCAACGCGGTCGCGATTCGCGTGTTGGGGCTTTCGCCGCATGCGTTCTTCTCGCGGCGCTGGATGTATTATGTACCGTCCAGCGGCACGCCGACAAAGCTGGTAAGCTCCGTCGAGTCGCATGTGCTCTCCAGCCTGCCCGGCGAGACGCTGATCTATCGCTCATGGCAGGAGTACCGCCAGATGCTGGCGCGGATGCTTGATGGCGCGCAACAGGTCGCGATGGAGTATGTTCCAGATAACGCCATCCCATACGTCTCGCTGGTGGACGCGGGCACGGTAGAGCTGATTCGCGGGATTGGGCCAGCGGTCGTCTCGTCTGCGGACTTCGTCCAGCGCTTCGAGGCGGTACTGACGCCTGAGCAGATGGAGTCGCATCGGGTCGCCGGGCGCGCGCTGATGGAATCGCTCGACCGGCTGCTCCCCTGGCTGCGCGAGCAGCTCATCAGCGAGGCGGTGGTGACGGAGCTGAGCGTGCAGCAGGAGTTCGCTACGCTGATGCGCGACGCCGGGCTAGCGGTTCCCCCGGAGGACAAGCCGCTGGTCGCCGTCAACGGCAACGCCGCTAATCCGCACTACAGCCCGACTGACGCGCGCCATTCCCTTCTGCGCAAGGGCGATCTGCTGCTCCTCGACTTCAGCGCGCCGCTTGTGGGTGACGACACAATCTTTGCCGACTATACCTGGATGGTCTACCTGGGAGAACAGGTGCCAGACCGAATCCAGACGCTTTTCAGCGTCTTGAAAGATGCCCGCGATACCGGCATCGAGCTACTCAGGCAGCGCTTCAAGGCGGGGCAGCGGATCGAGGGCTACGAGGTGGACGACGCGGTGCGTGGTGTCATCGCCGCAGCGGGCTACGGCGACGCCTTCATCCACCGGACGGGCCACAACATCGGCACGCGCGTGCATGGCAATGGCGCTCACTTGGATAATCTCGAAACGCACGATACACGCCCGCTGCTGGCCAACACCTGCACAAGCATGGAGCCGGGCATCTATCTGCCTGACGAGGGGCTTGGCCTGCGCACCGAGGTGGACATCCTGCTGCTGCCGGACGGCATCGAGGTGACTGGCGAGCCGCGCCAGAACGAGGTTATCGCGCTGCTGGCGTAGTCGGCCCTCGGAATGGTCACCCTGCGTTTTCCCAGGCCTGGGCGATGGTGTCGCGGTAGCGGTCGAGCCAGAACCAGAAGGTATCGGCCCAGTGGAGCCGTGAGAGCGCGTCTTCCTCGTCGTCGCCGTCCGCGCTGGCCTCGAACTCATCGGGGAATATCAGGTCTTCGGCGATGCCGTTGACGAAGATGATCGGGAAGACGAGGGCCAACGCATCGGCAAGCAGCGGCGCCTCGCCTTCAGCTGAGGGCGCCTCGCGGCCATACGCGCCGAGGTAGCGGTGGACGCGCAGGATGTCCAGGCCGTCGTCTACCAGTGGCGGAGTCGGGCTGAAGGCGTCATCCCAGCGTACACCGGTGAAGTAGAGGAGACTATAGGCGAGTTCCAGCAGGCGGGTGTCCCAGCGGGCGGCGTCGAAGTCGTAGATGGCGCTGACCTCGGTTGGGCCAAAGCGGAGATTGTGCGCCTGGTAGTCACCGTGGATGTGGAGCTGCGGCGGGGCTGGCTCGGTGGCGAGCGCGCTGGCGTCGGCCTCACGTCGTCCTTCGCATGCCTCGGCGATGCGCGCCAGGCCGTTCCTGACCGCGACCGACGCCTCTTCACGCCGTGCCGCCTGCTGTATCAGGGCAATATACGAGCGCGCCAGGCCCTCTGCCGAGCGATCCTCTGGCCAGCGATATGGCTGCCATTGAAAGGTCGCCGACGCCTGATGCAGTCTGCCGAGCATGCGGGCGGCTGCCTCCAACTCCGCCTCGCCCGCGGCATCTTCGGAGGCGAATTGCCGCCCGTCCAGCCATTCCTGCACCTCGTAGAGGCCGTTATCGGTGATGGCATGGGTGACGCCATCTGGCCGGGCAAGCAGTCCCGGCACGGGCAGGCCAGCATCTCGCAGGTGCGCCATGAAGGCGTGGCGGAAGCGCAGATCGGCTTCGGAGAGTTCGGGCGACTGCCAGCGCACCAGATAGCGCCGACCATCCACCTCGACCACTGGCCGCAGGATTGACCCGGCCATGCCTGGCACAGCGCCGACAACCTGAGCCTCGGCAGTGGATAGTCCCCATGCCGCCAGAACCGCCTCGGCCTCAGCGCGCGCTGCGTCCAGATCGTCGTCCTGTAGCTGTATCACTCCGCGCCTCCCCTGCAACGTACGTAAGCTCTCGCCTGTTTATCATACGACAGCGCGACGAGATAGGCGGCAAAGGGATGTGCTACAATCTCTCAAATATTCGCAGATATCCAGCGCCATGTGGCATGCATGATATACATGGTATGCGTGGCATGCGTGGCATGCGTGACATGAGCGGAACGAGGAGGAGCGCGTGACCCCGCCGAGCATTCGCAACCAGCGGCCAGAGATGGCAGAGTTACATGTGCATCTTGGCGGCGCGGTTGACCCGGCCATTATGTGGAGCATCGCCCATCAGCAGGGCATTCGCCTGCCCAGCAAAGATTACTGGCAGTTTGTCGAGCTTATCACCGTCAGCTACCCCGACAAGGTCAACAACCTCGCCGAGTATGACCAGATCTTCCGCTGGACAGAGCTGATCCAGTCCAGCCCCCTGGCCATCGAGCGCTCCGTCTATGAGGTGATCGGCGGCGCGTATCGCAAGTGCAACATCACCACGCTGGAGCTGCGGTTCAATCCGATGAAGCGCAACCGCGAGGGCGAGCAAGACCTGGACCACATCATCTCCGCCGCCATTCGCGGGCAGGATCGGGCGCTGCTGGAATACCCACAGGTGCGTTCCGGGCTGATTCTGATGATGGATCGTACGTTCCCGCTGGAGCTGAACGCGATCATCGTCGAGAAGGCGCTGCGCTATCGCGGACGAGGTATCGTCGGCATTGATATCGCCGGGCCGCCCAACCCTGACTTTTCCTATCGCGCCCATGCGGGTCTGGTGGAGCAGGCGCGCGACGCCGGGCTTGGCGTCACGATTCATACGGGTGAGGAGGGGCGTGTCGAGGATATGTGGGAGGTGGTGGAGTATCTGCGGCCAGACCGAATCGGCCACGGCATTCTCTGCGTCTACGATGAGAAGCTGATGCGGCATGTGGCGGAGGCGGGCATCGTGCTTGAGGTCTGCCCGACATCGAATCTGCGCACGCGCGCGGTGCGGGATGTCGCGGAGGTGCGCCACATTCTCGATACGCTGCGGGCGAACAGGGTGCCTTTCACGATCAACACCGACGGGCCGGATATGCTGATGACCACGATCCTCAAGGAGTATCAGTTCCTGCTTCAGCAGGGCATTTTCACCGACGAGGATGTGGCGATCTGCAATCAGGCCGCGCTCGACGCCAGCTTCCTCAACCGGACGTGCCCGGTGTAGCGTTGTCCGGCCCCTCCCCCTAACCCCCTCCCCCTTGCAGGGAGAGGGGGGACCAGAGCCAGAGCCAGCGGCGACCTCAGGCGTTGTCAGCGCCGGGTGGTATCTCTGGCTTCCCTCCCTTTCAGGGGAGGGGCTGGGGGAGAGGGCCAGGGGGCGGCTGCTCGCACTCGACACATAAGAGCCGCCCCTGCGCGTCGCGCATCATGGCGTATTCGTGCGGTCCGCTCGTGACGGGGCAACGCTCGGATGGCGAGGTAGCTGTCGGCGCTTTCTTGATGGTGGCTGCTTGATGTGCCGGTTCGGGGGCACGAAGCGCGCCATCTTTTGCGAAGGACGCCACTTTTGGCGGTTGGTGTCCTTCTGGCGAGTTGGCGGCCTTCGATGGAGCGGGCGTGACAGGCAACCGCCATTGCCAGTAGCCCCTCTCGTCATTACCGACCTTTTCTTTCGTGATGTCCAGCTCGCTGGCCGCGCGTTCCCGCGTCCGCTGGGCGATACCCTCGGCGCGCGCGGCGCCCTGCAGGTCCGTCGCCGGCTGAGGGCCATCCTCAAGCGCCTCACGCAGCCATGCCTTGGCGCGTCCCCGCTTCGTGGCGCGCCCCTCGTCGCCAGCATGATCCGCGAACTCCAGCAGTCTGGCCGCGTTGAAGTCGCATTCGCCCATCCAGTCGATGACCGGCACGTCGCGCAGTTGCTCGCTGCCATCTTCCTCCAGCCCCTCATTGTCCTTCAGGGGCGCAACGATCCGGTAGCGCAACGAGGGTTGCGGCGGACCAAGATTGCTCTTGAGGGCGGCCAGCACCCGCTCGTGGTCAGGGTTATCGGGATGTTTCGCTACCAGCAACCCGGAGCGCGCTGCTCCGATGAAGCCGATAGATCCACCGCCCCGGTAGGTAGGATTGCCGCCCGCCGCCTTGGTCAGATGGCGCAGAATCAGCACTGCGGCCCCCGTCCGCGCCGCCAGAGCCGCCAGCGGAGCCAGCGCCGCCAGCGGAGCCAGCGCCGCCAGCGGAGCCAGCGCCGCGCGCGCATCCTGATCGCGCCAGCTGTTCATCGTGTCGGAGAGAAAGGCCATCAGCGGATCGATCACCACCAGCCGCGCCTCCACTTGCTGAATGGCCTGTTCCAGTGCCGGGAGACTGTCCGGCAGGACAAACCTCCGGTCGCGCCTCTCTCCGCTCGCGGGGTCGTACTCCCGCACACCGGGAACACCCGCCACGCGGTTCATTGCTGCGCCCGCCAAGCGCAGCCGCGGCCCGATGGTGTCGCCGGGGTCGTCCTCAGCGGAAAGGAGCACCACACCGCCGTCCACTCCGGGCGACTCGTCGGGCATGCGACGACCGGTGGAGACGCGCGCCGCCAGGTCGAGCGTGATGAGCGATTTGCCCAGGCCAGGATCGCCATCCAGCAAGGTAATCTTCCCCAGCGGGATGCGTCCCTGTCAGAGCCAGTTGACCCGCATCAACGTCACCTCGCTATAGAGAGTTATCTGTGGCTGGATCGCCTCGAAGGCCGCCAACTCGCCATTGTGGTGTCCGTCAAGTGTTTGGCGGCCTTCGATAGCTTGCGCGCTGCCGAGGTCGCCAGCCCCGGACAGCCCCAGCCACGCGCGCACCTGCGCCACCACGCGCTCCCCATCACCCACGTTCCCGGTCAGCCGCCCGCCAGGGAGGGTCCGCCCGTCACCTCGCCGCCTTCGGCCAGCTTCCGCGCCGTGCCCTGCGCCTTGGCGCGCTTGCGCCACTCCTCGTCGCCCGCGATCCGCGCCACCATCCGGGCAAAGTGATCCACCTCCTCCTCGCCCCAACCGCCGCGCAAGAGCAACCCGGCGAGGTCTTTGGCCGCCTCATCGCGCTGCCCCTCGCCCGGCCAGTGCCGCGCCAGGATGGCCACCGCCGCCACCCGCGCCACCGCACGCAGCAACGCCGCCCCGCCTACCACGCCCGGCTCGCCCTGGGTGATGCCGCCACGTTCCCAGCGCACCACCTCGCCGCTCGGATGCACCGAGGGCGGCACGACCGTCTGCCCGCCAGTTGACCGCAGCTCGATGAGCATGGTGGTGTGGCGGGCGGCCCTCTCCCCCGGCCCCTCCCCTAAAGAGGGAGGGGAGCCAGAATCCAGAACCAGAACCAGCCCCGGAGGCCACAACGGTTGCCTCAGTGCCCCTCCCCGCGTCGGGGAGGGGGTAGGGGGAAAGGGCGGCCCCCACATCCGCAAACTTCGCCGTCGCCGGAATCGTAGGATCGCCGATGATTTCCGTAGACATGTCACCCAGGTTGAGTACCTCCAATGCGCCAATCTCATACCAGTAGTGGCTGGCGGGGCTACCCGCCCGCCCCGAAATCGGACCGTTTGGGGGCAGCAGTTCCGCCGCCGCCAGCGCCGCCTCGAGCGCGTCGCAATCCACATCCACCAATCCGCCGCTCGGCTCTCCCGTCAGGATGCCGATGTTGTGCGGTGTCGTCCCGCTAAACCAGCGAGGCAAATCCTTCTCCTCCAGCCGCAGATGCTGCCAGCCGCTGAGCGTCACGCCCTTCCCGCCGGGCCGCACCCGCACGACACGCCAACCCCGCCGCGTGTAGCCCCGCGCCGCCGCCAGCACCCTACCGTCCTTGCCCATCGCCGCGCCCATCATCGTCCTCCACTTCCTGCCCACGAAAAAACGGCGCCCCACCATCCCGCGCGCAGCACAATGCGCGAACAGGATAGCGTGGCGCCGTCTTCCGGCTCACCAGCTCGTCAAGTATGACCACCATTATAGAATATATGTTCTATATTTGCACGCGACTCGCACCACAAACCCGAATGTTGAGTAAGTTGACCGGCGAATGTGACATTAACCTTGACACATGCCTCGTCGGTTAGTTACAATCTTGCCAACAACCGAATATCTTGCGTTCGCTCTCATCAAGAGTGGCTGAGGGAAAACGGCCCGATGACGCCTGGCAACCCACCCGCATCGTCGCGGGGAAGGGTGCAAACTCCGGCGGAATATGTATTCCGCGAGATGAGAGGGATGGAAATACCGCGTGCTCGTCGCGCCTGTTGCCGCCCTCTCCATCTCACCGGAGAGGGCGATTTTGTTATCCTGCCTCGCCCCATGCCGAGAGAGCGAAGAAGCGGAGAGTCTGTGGACCCGAGACGACGACAGAGAGCCGTAGCCGCTGAAAATTCGGCGTCGCCTCGCCCAACAGGCATGCTCCTCACAGCAGCGCATCGAACGGGTAGGGATCATCGCCCACCACAGTAGAGTGCGCCGGATGAAGCCCCGTTAGCCGCTTCACGACTCCCAGCCGCCCGCTGTAACGCATCTCGGTATGCCCATGCATGCGCGGTTGGAGTCTCTGAGGCCAGCGTCGCAAGGCGCTGGCAGACAAGGGTGGTACCGCGAAGACCTCTCGCCCCTCGATGTGAGGTCGTGTTGGCTCCCATCATCCGCCACAAGGATGTTATGGACGCCATTCGCGGAGGCATCCATATGGCCCCTGGAGATCGCGCGCCGGTTGCGGCTGCGTCTCATCCCGACGTGCAAACGATCACGCTGGACGAGTTCCGTTTCAGCGTGGGCGAGATCGTCGCCCCGCTGACGCTCGCGTATGAGACTTGGGGCACGCTCGCCGCCACCAAAGACAACGCCGTTCTCATCTGCCATGCGCTCACGGGCGACACGCACGTCCGCGATCTGGCGAACCCTGATGATGCGCGCGCGGGCTGGTGGAATCCGCTCGTCGGCCCAGGGCCGCGTCTTCGACACCAACCGCTACTTTGTCATCTGCGCCAACGTTCCCGGCGGCTGCTACGGCAGCACCGGCCCCACGTCACCGCATCCAGCGGACGGCCACCGCTACAACCTGCGGTTCCCCCTGGTCAGCGTCGGCGATATAGTCCGGGCGCAACGGGCATTGTTGGAACGGCTCGGCGTCCGGCGACTGGCGGCGGTAGCGGGCGGCTCCATCGGCGGATTGCAGGCGCTGGAGTGGGTGGTGGCCTATCCAGACTTCGTCGAGCGCGCGATTATCCTGGCGGCGGGCGCGCGTCTCTCGGCGCAGGGTATCGCCCTCAGTGAGATTGGACGACGCGCCATCATCGCCGATCCGCGCTGGAACGGCGGCGACTATGACCCCGATCATGGACCAGACGATGGGCTTGCCATTGCGCGGATGGCCGCCATGCTGAGCTACACCAGCGCCGACGATCTCGCCACCCGATTTGGCCGCCGCCCGGCAGCGCAGCCGACCCGCGAACCGAGCCTGGGCGGCGCGTTCGATATCGAGAGCTACCTCCAGTACCAGGGGATGAAGCTGGTGCGGCGCTTCGACGCCAACAGCTACCTCATCCTCACCCGTGCGATGGATCGCTACGACTTGGCCGAGGGGCGCGGCTCCGATGCGGCGGCGCTCAGCCGGGTGCGCGCTCGTGTGCTGGCCGTCGGCATCAGCAGCGACTGGCTCTTTCCGCCGGCGCAGGTGCGCGCCGTCGCCGATGGCATCGCCGCTTCTGGCAGGCAGGCGGCGTATCGCGAGATCGACTCTATCCAGGGCCACGATGCGTTCCTCAAAGAATGGGGGCAACTCGACGCGCTGCTGCGCCCCTTCCTGATGGATTGCCTGGTGGCGCGAGGGCCGCCGCGCCCGCCAGCTATTCACGCGAAACGAATCCAACCAGGACAAGATCATCAACCAACCGAAGTATCATCATTCATGCAAAGGAAGACATCCGTGACAGACACAGCTCAAGTACCCGCAACAGACGAGTCAACACCAACCGCCGATCAGGCGCCGCACTATGCCTTCGAGACGTTGGCGCTCCACGCGGGACAGGAAGATCCTGATCCCACGACACGCGCTCGCGCCGTGCCAATCTATCAGACGACCTCGTATGTCTTCGACAACGCCGACCACGCCGCCGACCTCTTCGGGCTGCGCGCCGCTGGCAACATCTACACCCGCATCATGAATCCGACGCAGGACGTTTTCGAGCGGCGCGTCGCGGCCCTGGAAGGCGGAGTCGCCGCGCTGGCCACCGCATCCGGCCAGGCGGCCATCTTCCTCGCGATTACCAACATCGCGGGCGCGGGCGACGAGATCATCTCCAGCGCGAGCCTCTACGGCGGCACCTACAACCTCTTCGCCCAGACCCTCCCGCACCTTGGCATCAACGTCCAGTTCGTCGATGGCGGCGATCCCGAAAACTTCCGCTCCGCCATCACGCCGAAGACGCGCGCCATCTACGCCGAGACGGTCGGCAATCCGCGGCTGGATACGCTGGATATCCGCGCCGTCGCCGATATCGCCCACGCCGCAGGGATTCCGCTGATCGTGGACAACACCTTCCCAAGCCCGTACCTGCTCACACCCATCGAGCACGGCGCGGATATCGTCGTCCACTCGGCCACCAAGTTCATCGGCGGGCATGGCACCTCCATCGGCGGGGTGATCGTCGATAGCGGCAAGTTCGACTGGAGGCCAGCGGGAAGTTCCCCGGACTGACCGAGCCAGACCCCACCTATCACGGCGTCCGCTATGTCGAGACGTTTGGCCCGGCGGCCTACGTCGTCAAGGCGCGCGACGCAACTGCTGCGCGACCTCGGGCCTGCCATCAGCCCGCTCAATAGCTGGCTCTTCCTGCAGGGGCTGGAGACGCTACCCCTGCGCATGGAGCGCCACAGCGAGAATGCGCTGCGGGTCGCGCAGTTCCTGGCGGGACATCCCGCCGTCACCTGGGTACTCTATCCCGGCCTCTCCAACCATCCGACGCACGAGCTGGCGCGGCGCTATCACAGCCACGGCTACGGCGCAATCATCGGCTTCGGCATCAAGGGCGGCCTGGAGGCTGGCACGGCGGCTCATCAACTCGGTGCAAACTCTTCTCGCTGCTGGCCAATGTCGGCGACGCCAAGTCGCTGATTATTCATCCAGCCAGCACCACACACTCGCAACTGAACGACGAGGAGCAGCTCGCGACCGGCGTCACGCCTGACTTCATCCGGCTCTCGGTTGGCATCGAGGCCGTCAACGATCTGCTGGCCGACCTTGACCAGTCGCTCCGCATCGCCACGGCGAATCAGGCGTGAGATTACAGATGCGCATCTCTGGCCCCTCTCCCTATGGGGGAGGGGTTGGGGAGGGGCCGCGCAAACACTCTCGCATACGCTCCATCTCTGCAAAGGGATTGTCTCATGACACATGATACAACTATTGATGTCACCGAGCGGACCGTATACCAGCGGTCGTGCTGGGGGCTACCGGGGTGGTTGGCCAGCGGTTCGTCGCGATGCTCGCCGAGCATCCCTGGTTTCGGCTGGCTGGCGTCGCGGCCTCCGAACGACACGCTGGGCGCCACTACGGTGATGTCGTCCAGTGGCGCATCGAGGGCGACGTGCCGACCGAGGCCGCCGCGCTGCGGCTGGCGCGCCCAACACCGGAGATGCCCGCCCGCGCCGCTCGTCTTCTCCGCCCTGCCCGCGCTCAGAGGCGGAAACCATCGAACCTGTATTTGCCCGCAAGGGCGCATTCGTCTCCAGCAACGCCTCGGCCTTCGCATGACAGCCGACGTGCCGCTCGTTATCCCGGAGATCAATCCCGATCACCTGTCCGCACTCGCAAACCAGCGAGCATCGCGCCAGTGGTCGGGCGCGCTGGTCACCAACCCCAACTGCTCGACGATTGGCCTGGCGTTGGCGCTCGCGCCGCTCGCGCGCTTCGAGATAGAGCAGGTGATGGTGACGACCCTTCAGGCGGCCTCCGGGGCGGGCTATCCCGGTGTCGCGTCGCTCGACCTGATCGACAACGTCATCCCATTCATCGCGGGCGAGGAGGAGAAGATCGAGTCGGAGACACGCAAGATTCTCGGCGTCTGGCAGGATGGCGCGTTCGTCGATGCGCCCATCCGCCTGAGCGCGCAGACGACCCGCGTCCCGGTACGGGAAGGTCACCTGGCGTGCGTCAGCGTCAAGTTTGCGCAGCGCCACAGGTGGAGGATATTCTCGCCGCCTGGGATACCTTTCGCGGGCTCCCGCAGATGCTACGGCTGCCAACGGCTCCGGAACATGCCCTGCGCTACTCGACGCGCCTGACCGCCCCCAGCCGCGCTACGACCGCGAAGCCGAGGGTGGCATGGGCGTCACGCTTGGTCGGCTGCGACCCTGTGCAGTGCTCGACTATCGCTTTGTCTGGCTCAGCCATAACACCATCGAGGGGCGGCGGGCGCGGCGCTGCTCAACGCGGAACTGGCCTATGCGCGCGGATTGGTGGCGAACTTCGGGGAGGAGCCCATGATCGTCGTCAAATTCGGTGGAAGCTCGCTCGCTGGCGGCAACGGATGCTCGCTGCCGCGCGCATCGTCGCCCGCCACAGCGTAATGAGCCAGTGGTCTGCGTCGTCTCGGCGATGGCTGGCGTCACCGATCAACTCTTCACGATTGCCAGACCAGAGGCTGGCGGGCCTCAGCCTGGCAAGAGCTGTACGCAATGCTGTGTGCCCGGCACGAAGAGACGCTGGCAGCATTGGCTGACGTCAGCGACGCCACCGAGACAGATTCCACACTCGCCACTCTGGCGCACGCTAGCAGCGGACGTCGAAGTCGCTCGCGACCAATGGCTGAGGGCACGAGCGCGAGCGAGGCTATCGCGACTTTCTCCGCCTGGGGCGAGCGGCTCTCGGTTCGCCTGTTCGCGGCGGCGCTGGTCCGTGCCGGGATGAGGCAACGCCGTTCGAGGATGCGCCGGTCATCGTCGAGCACATTCGGGTCTCGGTTCTCCGCGCTGGATAGCCTCGGTTGCGGCGACATCGCCTGGCTTCGCGATCCCATCAGAATCTGCTACGATGCGGCAAGACACCCGTGCTGCCAGGATACCTGGCGCTGCGCAAGACGGCGCAGTACACGACGCTAGGTCGCAACGGCTCGGATCACTCGGCTGCGGTCATCGCCGCGGCGCTGGATGCCAGTGCCGTCTATATGTACAGCGATGTCGCGGGCGTCTATCAGGCTGATCCGCGCATCATAGCTGGCGCGCGGCTGCTCGCAGCGCTCACCTATGACGAAGCGGCCACCATCGCCGCCAGTGGCGCGCGCGTGCTTCATCCCGCGACACTGCCCCCTCTAGCACAGCGCGGCATCCCGCTATACCTGCGTAGCGCCTTGACCCTGACCGCCGGGTACTGACATTGGGTATCGTATACCCTCACCTCGTTCGCTACAACATCCTGGCAGAGTTACTCGCAACACTTGCGCTGGCGGGAACGCAGAGAAAGGTTGGGCGACCCGATGCCTTTTGAGCCAGAATCAAACGAGCCATCCAACATGCTGCTGATACAACTTGGCGTGGGGCAGGTCGGGAACAGCCGTCGTCTCCCAGGTACAGCGGCTCGCTCGCAACTGGCGGGAGCGATACGGGCTGCGCATCCAGTACTACGCGCTTGCCGACTCCAACGGCTTCGTCGTCCCAGAGCCCCAGCCGACGCGTGCTTCCAGCCGACTGCTCGCCAGCGTCGGGGAGGCGCATAGAGGTGACAATCTCTGGTACGCTGCCGAACGTTCAGCGCGCAGGAGACTGGCAGAACGGGCTGGATCAGGCAATCCAGGCTGGGGGCGACCCTGCCGCGTCATCGTGGTGGACTGCGCGGTGGGCCACGTCACGACCGAACTGCTGCTGGCGGCGCGAGCGGCTGGCGCGCATGTCGTGCTCTGCAACAAAGATCCGTTGACCTGGCCATATGCCCAGTTTCGCGCGCTCCAGGGTGACAGTTTACACGGATCGCTCCGCCTTAGCGCAACCGTTGGCGCGGGTTTGCCAATCATAGGCGCAGTGGACGCGGCAAAGGCCAGCGGCGACACCGTCATCGAGCTACACGCGGTGGCCAGCGGCTCGCTCGGACAGGTCTGCTCCGACATGTCCCAGGCGCCACCTTCGCCGAAGCGCTCGGAAACGCCATCGCAGCGGGCTACTGCGAGCCAGACCCGCGGGTAGACCTCTCCGGCTACGATGTCGCGCGCAAACTGTTGATTCTCGCTCGTCTCGCCGGGTATCCAGCGGAGTTAGCCGATATCGAGGTCGAAAGCCTCATACCCTCAGGGGCAGCGTCCCTGACGCGCGAGGCATTTCTGGCGGCGCTGCCATCCTGGCGCGAGCACCTGCGCGACCGAGTCACCACCGCGCGCGCTTCAGGCTACGTCCTCCGCTATGTTGGTACCATGGATGCCCGCGGCCGCCTGCGCGCCAGTCTGCGCGAGGTAGACCAGGACAGTCCGCTCGCGCTAGGGCATGGCCCTGAGAACGTCTTCGTGTTGCGCACCGTGCGCTATCAGGAGCATCCACTGGTCATTGCTGGCCCAGGCGCGGGCGTCGCCGTCACCGCTGGCGCCGTCATCGGCGATATTATGCGGGCGGCTGGCGCGTTGTAGCCAGGACGCTAATCCGGCTGAAGCACGAGCTTGCCATCCTTCAGCACAAGCATGTCGTCAACGTAGACCTCGCCCCCACCCGCCGCCGGCCGGAGATCGCAGATCATATCCCAGTGCAGTCCAGAGACGTTTTTCCCGCCCGTCTCCGGGTAGCTGTTGCCGAGCGCCAGGTGCACCGTGCCGCCAATCTTCTCATCGAAGAGGATATTGCGGGTTGGATGCTGGATGCCGAAGTTATTGCCGAAGGCGAACTCGCCCAGATAGCGCGCGCCCTCATCCATCTCAAGCATTTGATCGAGAAACGCCTGACCCTGTGCCGCAGTTGCCTCAACCACACGCCCCGCCTCGAAGCGGAGGCGGATATCCTGGACACCACGCCCGTTGACGTTGCTCGGTACCGTGTAGCGGATATGTCCCTCCGCCGAATCTTCAACCGGCCCGGTGAAGAACTCCCCACTGGGGAAGTTGCGCTTGCCATCGCTATTGCGGAAGGTGCGCCCGGCAATCGAGAGGCGAAGATCGGTATCTGGCCCGATGACATGGACGTTCTGCTTGTCGGCCAGCCAGTCCACATAGAACTGCTGGCGCGCTCCAAGCTCCTTCCAGCGCGCGGCGGGATCGTCACTGTTCAGGAAGCATGCCTCATAGACGAACTCCGTGAAGTCCGCCAGCGACATATCGGCATCCTGCGCGTAGGCGTCGGTCGGATAGAGCGTCAGGCACCAGCGCGCCTCGTTGGGACGATTCTGGCGCAGACGGAAGAGCTCGCGCTGAGCGCGGCCAAACAGCGACTGGCGCGCTGGGTCAACTCCGGCAAGCTGGCGGGTGTTCGTCTCGCTGGAGATGCTGGAGAAAGCAGTCCGCCTGTTCTGTCATCACACGTTCGGCGGGGTTGATCCATGACAACTGGTCGTCGTTGCCGTCGCGCAGTAGTATTTCGGTGAGTTGCGGGAGGCGAATCGCGGCTACTGGGTGGCCGCCCGCTCGCAAGACCTCACGGTAGACCTCCGCGATGAGCGGCTCGGCAGCCGAAGTCGCGGCAATCACCACAATCTCTCCAGGTTTCACTTCGAGACAATAGCCAACCAGTGTTTTTGCCCAACGTGCGATTCGCGGGTCCATGCATAGTCCCTTCATAATCAACTTCACGACGTCGTTTGGAGGCAAATGTATTTCGCGACGAGCTCAGGCGCCTTTACGCCGCCGCTGCTCGGCAAAAAAGGCCAGGAGTTCGTCGGCTGCCAAAGTATTGAGCACGTCGCTCGCGGTCAGCCAGCCCTTCCGCGCGATCCCTATGCCATAGTAGATGTTCTTCAGGCCATCGGGAGTATGCGCATCGGGGCAGATGGGGATGCACACGCCGCGCTCGGTAGCGAAACGATGCCAGCGCCAGTCGAGATCAAAGCGATTGGGGTCCGCGTTCAACTCGATGGCCACGCCCAACTCACCCGCACGCGCGATAACACGCTCCAGGTCGGGCGCATAGCCGTCGCGACGGAGCAGAATCCGGCCCGTCGGGTGTCCGAGAATCGAGCAATACGGATTCTCCATCGCGCGAATCAGCCGCTGGGTCTGGTCCTCAGGCGAGAGGTTGAAGTTGCTGTGAACCGAGGCGACGACGAAATCGAAGGTGGCCAGGGTCTCGCCGTCGTAGTCCAGCGTGCCGTCGCGCAGGATATCGCATTCAGTGCCTTTGAGAATGCGCAGCCGCCCCGAGAACTCCTGGTTGAGTGTATCGATCTCCGCCTGCTGGCGCCGTACCGCGTCGGCGTCAAGTCCACCGGCATAGGCTGCATACTTGCTATGGTCGCACATGCCCAGGTACTCTTTGCCCAGCGCAATCGTCGCCTCGGCCATCTCGCGAATGGATGCCTTGCCATCGCTCCAGGTGCTATGCACATGCAGAATGCCCCGCAGGTCGGATTCTTCCACGAGATGTGGCAGCCGGTCTTCGAGCGCCGCCTCGATCTCGCCCCGCTCTTCGCGCATTTCCGGCTCGATGTACGCCATCCCAAAGGCCGCATAGAACTCGTGCTCATTCGCGCATGGAATCAACTGGTCATCGCGGAAGATGCCATACTCGTTGATCTTGATACCCTGGGCGTGGGCGCGGCCACGGAGCGCGACATTGTGTTCCTTTGAGCCGGTAAAGTGGTGAAGAAGGTAGGGAAACTCGCCATCGCCGACCAGCCGCAGATCGAGTGCGATGCCCGAGCGCAGCACAACGCTCGTCTTGGTCTCGCCGCTTCCCGTGACCGACGCCACCAGCGGATGCGCTAGCAGCGTGTCCATTACGGGTTTGCGGTCTTCGAGCCGGGCGACGCTGCCAACGATATCAATGTCTCCCACGACCTCCTTGCGCCGACGAATGCTCCCTGCAATCTCCATGCGCACGATCTGCGGTAACTTGCGCAGGATCGCGGCAATTGTCTCCGCCTGTGCCTGGGCGACGGGATACAGCGTGCGATCCTGATGGCTTGCCAGGAACTCCAGCCCCTTGAGAATATTCTCCTGACTCTTCGCGCCAAAGCCCGGAAGCGTCGCAATCGTGCCCGCCTCGGCGGCGGCCTTCAAATCGTCCAGCGTGCTGATACCAAGCGATACGTAGATCTGGCGTATGCGCTTCGGGCCAAGTCCGGGAATCCGCGTCATCTGGCGAAGCCCAACAGGCACGCGTTCGAGCAGATCATCGTAGAGAGCGAGCTTGCCCGTGGTGACATATTCGGTGATACGCGCAACCAGCGTCTTGCCCATGCCAGGGAGTTTTGCCACGGCGCCGCTCTGCACCATCTCGGTGATATCGCCCTCGGCATTGTTGAGCGCGCGTGCGGCGTTCTGGTAGGCGCGCGCCTCGAACGGGTTGTCGCCATCCAGCTCCAGCAGCGTGCCGATCTCATCGAGCACCGCGGCGACTTCGGCCTTGTCTGGCTGCGCGCGGCGGATTCCCCCTGGTGTCACCGTCCCACCTGTTGTCCCCTCCGATGTCTCGTCTGATTGTTGTGACATGATCCTGCAACTCCCTGACTGCTCGCGGCACGCCTAAAGGCGCGTTGCCGATGTGGAGAGCGTATAGCAAGGTGTCTTCCGCGGTGTCAGATCGAACGGTTGGACGCCAGTCAGCTTTTTGGCAAGCCAACGCTTACAGTCAAAATGTACCAGCATCCACGCAACAAGGTCTTTCTCGACAAAAATCGCGTCCCAGGTATCCGTAGGCGGCAGGTCGGGTGCGTCACGCAAGACCCGTCCGCAGTACGCGCAACGAACATCCCCGGCCCGCAACGCCACTTCGAACCAGCGGAAGAGAAACTCGTTATAATCCTGCAACCGCATCTCATGGAGCCGCTTGCCAGCGTAGCGCAGTGCGTCTGGGTGCGGTGGCAGCACAAAGTCATCATCGCGCGGCCCAAGCGCAACGAGCGGCGGATGAGCCACTTCGATGGCTTCGCTCTCGTCACTATCATCACTCGCGCTTGCGGAATAGCGCACCAGCCCCTCGGTGGCAAACCATTCCAGCAAATCCGGCTCCATCGCGCTGCTCCGTTCCCGTGTATGCATTCCATCTGCTATCGCGGTCACTCTATCACAGGAAACCGTAACATGGTCCACATACGGGACGACAGCGCTATAATCAACAGGGCTTCCCGTTGAATGTTTGCAGATGGTACTCGTGAAAGGAAATACACTGTGACTCGCACGAAGGTTTCTACGACGTCCGCCCCAGCAGCGCTCGGCCCCTACAGCCAGGCCATTGCCCTCGATGGGATGGTCTTCGCCTCAGGCCAGATCGCGCTCGATCCCTCCTCTGGCCAGCTGGTCGAGGGCGACGTACAGGCACAGACGCATCGTGTGCTGCAGAATCTGACGGCGGTCCTGGAGGCAGCGGGCAGTTCGCTGAGCAATGTCGTCAAGACGACCGTATTCCTGACGAGTATGAGCAATTTCACGGCGATGAATGAGGTCTATGCGACGTACTTTGGCGACGAGCCGCCCGCGCGCTCAACCGTCGCCGTCGCGGAGCTACCGAAAGGCGCGCAGGTGGAGATCGAGGCGATAGCCGTGCGCAACTCGTAGCGAAGTTGATGCCTTGATAGGCGGGGCTTCGGTGCTCCTATTCAGCCTTTGCGTTCCTCGTCCAGTCGGGCGTTTAGATCCTCTATTCGGCGGCGGATGTCGTCGAGTGATGCGACGCCCAACTCCTGCATCTCTTCTTCCAGACTCTCCAGCCGCTCCAATTCGACCAGCGTGTTGTATTCGCCAGGATCGAAGTCATCGCCTTCTAGTTCATCCTGCTCGTTCTCATCGGCATCCCGCGTCCCAGACATGATTTACCTCCCGCATACATGCGCTTTCATGCCATCACCAGCAATGCCGTCGAAGGATCGAGATAGCTCCAGGTGGGCGAGCGATCCGCGCCGCTGTCGATCAGCGTCGGCGCCTGGCTACTCGCGAGATCGGCCACGTATAGGCCAGTCGTGCTAGCGTGTGGGGCAGGCAGCGCCTTGCCCTTCCAGAGCGTGTTGTCACTGCTGATAAAGACGAAGCGGTTGCCCGTCGCGTCCCACGGGCTTCCCGTGGCGGGATGCCAGCTGCTCGCGCCCGCAAGATCGATTGTCGTTGCTCCCGGAAACATAACGAGCGTGCTTATGCTGTGCCGCGCAATATCAACCAACTGCCAGCCACTGGCGTCCTGCACCAGAATGCGTCCACCGGCAGGCGACCACCACGGCAGGGCGGCAGGATCAGCCTCGGTCCACGAGAACACCGCTTTTCCTGGCTGTGCGACGTTCCAGACCTCGAATCCCTGCGTCGTCCGCAGCAGCAGCAGCGAGCCATCGGGTGAAAATGAGATATCGAGCAGGCCGCTCACCTCGCCAAGTGAGTGTGGCTTCCCATCCAGGGGCAACAGTTCAATCGCTGCTTTTGATTGAGCGCCAGACGCCAGATACAGTAGCGCATCGTGCTGTGGTTGCCAGAGCAACCTGGCTGGGCGATTGCTATTGGGCATCGTCAGCAGCGCGCCCATCGCTATGACACGGCCAGATGTGCCGGGAGCGCCAAGATAAATATTGCCATTGCTATCAAGAGACGCCAGGCGACTGCCATCGGGTGAGAGTACTGGCAGTCCCGCGTTTTGGGCGACGGACTTGCGCGCGATGCCCACAGGCTGATCGGCCTGCGAGACGACATACGTTGCCCCTACCAGCGCTGCACCAGCGAGAGATTCGCGGTAAAGCAGCCGGTTGCCGTTGGCATTCCACCAGGCGTCACTGCGCGACAACCCCGCCAGGTTGGGTGTGATCTGAACTGTACTACCACCGCTCACGCTGCCCACAGAAATCTCGCCGGGCGCATCGGGCGCACCCGGCAGACTCTGCGGCTTTGGTGGCGCGTACGTCTGCGTGGTTCGCATGACGTACTGGTGATGGTCAGGCGACCAGGAGACGCTGACGATATTCCCTTGAGCTAACTGCCGAAGCCCAGACCCGTCTGGATTGATCGCCCAGAGCGTCTTGCCACGCAGAAAAGCAATCGTCTCGCTGCCGTTTTGCGGGCTACAACCCGCAAGGAGTGTCACGGCAAGGATTACGATTAGCGCCACCGCACTGGCGGCGATGCTCCGTTTGCGATGTAAGCGCCGTGTGATCGTTTTGGTATCGGTATCTTTCATTGCGCCGCAATTGTAACTGGAATCAACCACTGCTGGCAAGATACCTCATCTTTTGCCACATCCATCACCACGCTGACGAAGACGCTACAGACGAAGATGCTACAATTGCGGGGCAGAACCCGCCCGATATGGAGTAATACCAAAACACACTCAAAGGAGCAGATGTGTGGCAACATCCACCAATCTTCCGCACTGGGATATGACGGTCGTCTATCCGTCGCTGGATTCCCCTGAATTTGCCACGGGATTCCAGGCCGTCAGCGATGATATCACGGAATCTGGCGCACTCTTCGACCAGGAGCACGTTGGCAAGCATGAGCTACAGCCACTGGACGACGCTACCGTGCGCGCGTTCGAGCGCGTCATCGAGCGCTACAACGCCGTGCTGGCGGCATATCGCACACTCAGCGCGTATATCCATGCCTTCGTCTCAACCGACTCACGCGATAATCTGGCTCAGGCGACTTACAGTGAGTTGCAATCGCACAGTGTCAAGCTCTATCAGCTTGGTACCCGCTTCACTGCCTGGATCGGCTCGCTGGACGTCGAAGGACTCATCGACCGTTCCGCCATTGCCGCCGACCATGCCTATGCGCTGCGCCAGGCAAAGACCGAGGCGGAACACTTGATGTCGCCCGGCGAGGAGGCGCTGGCCGCCGAGCTGAATATCACCGGGGGCAGTGCCTGGGCCAAGCTGCATGGCAACGTCACCTCGCAATTGAGCGTGCCGATAGAAGTTGATGGCAGGATTGAATCTCTGCCAATGAGCGTCATCCGCAACATGGCCGCCGATGCGAGTCGAGAGACACGCCACCGCACCTACAAAGCGGAGCTAGCAGCGTGGGAGCAGGTCGCCGTCCCCCTGGCCGCGGCGATGAACAGCATCAAGGGCGAGGTCAACACGCTCAGCTCCCGTCGCGGCTGGGCCACGCCATTGGATGAGGCAGTCTTCGAGGCGAGCATTGACGGCCAGACACTCGACGCGATGTTTACCGCCGCCCGCGAGTCGTTTCCCGACTTCCGCCGCTATCTGCGCGCCAAGGCACGCGCGCTGGGGCTACCAGTCCTGGCGTGGTATGACTTGCTCGCTCCTGTCGGCTCCTCCGACCGCGTCTGGAGCTTTGAGGCGTCGGAGCAGTTCATCGTCGCGCAGTTCGGCAGCTACTCGCAGCGTCTCAGCGACTACGCCGCTCGCGCCTTCCGCGCACGCTGGATCGATGCGGAGCCGCGTCCCGGCAAGCGTGATGGCGCGTTCTGCATGCCATTGCGAGGCGACGAATCGCGTGTTTTCGCGAATTTCAAGCCGACCTACGACGGCATGAGCACGCTCGCCCATGAACTTGGCCACGGCTACCACAACATGAACCTGGCACAGCGCACGATGCTCCAGCGAAATACGCCGATGACGCTGGCGGAGACGGCCAGCATATTCTGCGAGACCATCGTACGCGAGGCAGCCCTGAAAAACGCAAATGCCCAGGAACGTATCGAGATCCTGGAGGCGTCGCTGGTTGGGTCGTGTCAGGTGGTGGTTGATATCACCAGCCGCTTCCTCCTGGAGCAGGGCATCTTCGAGACGCGGCGCAAACGTGAACTCTCGGTTGACGAGCTGAACGACATGATGCTTCAGGCGCAGCGCGAGACGTACGGCGACGCCCTCGACCCGAATCAGTTGCACCCCTACATGTGGGCAATGAAACCCCACTACTACAGCACCGGGCGCTCGTTCTACAACTTCCCATACATGTTCGGCCTGCTCTTTGGGCTGGGATTGTATGCCCGTTATCGCACCGACCCAGAGGCATTCCGCGCCCAATACGACGACCTGCTCGCCTCAACCGGGCTGGCCGATGCGGCAACCCTGGCAGCGCGCTTCGGAATAGATACACGTACTCCGGACTTCTGGCGCGCCAGCCTGGATACGATCCGGCGTGAAGTGGATCAGTTCGAGGAAGCCGTGCGGGAATACTAGACGAGCTAACATTTTGCCACTGCGCTGAACGAAGCGAATGGTGTTGTGAGCCAGAGCCTCTCCGAAATCTCAGCAAGATGGGAGAAGCGAAGTCCTTCGGAGACACGTAAGCTTGGAGCTAGGAGATGTTCAGTCACGTGCTGGAGGCGCTATGGGAAACGTGATAGTTGGCGCGACCATCTCGCTGGATGGCTTTATGAGTGACCGGAATGGTGATGTGAGCCGTCTGTATCCAGACTTTGAAGCGTTGCATAACACAGAGATGTTGCATGAAGAGATACGGGCGACAGGCGCAGTGGTGATGGGCCGACACGCTTATGATATGGCAGCGGGCGATTTCACCGGTTACGAATATCAGACGCCAATCTTTGTTCTGACGCATCATCTTCCTGAGCAGGCGGCTATAGGCCAGAACGACCGGTTAACGGTCACCTTCGTCACCGATGGTATCGAAAGCGCGATTGCGCAAGCGAAAGCTGCTGCCGATGGCAAACAAGTCACGGTGGTCGGCGGCGCGAGTACCGCTCAGCAATGTCTGCGGGCGGGGCTGGTTGACGAAATCCACATTGGCATCGTCCCTGTTGTGCTAGGTGACGGTCTTCGCTTTTTCGAGCCGCTGGCGCATGAGGGGATGAAGCTCGTACAAACGCGGGGATTCGAGTCCCCTGCAAGGACAGATCTCTGGTACAGCATAGTCAGCTAGAGAGTTAGCACGCACTCACTGCTATCATCGCCTGCTTCTATATTCATAGACGTAATAGAATACGGCGGCGAAGGCATTGAGGAAGATGAAAGCCACCGTCCAGGTAGATTTCGCGGTGTCGGACAGATTGCCGTTCTTCAGCATATCCCGGAACATCCAGATCCAGAATATGATCACCGGGATAATCAACAGCAAGGGAAGCAGTTGCATCGGTGAGGATGCCGGCGCAGGCGGCGTTGCAACCATCAGGACCAGTTGAAACATAGCGCTGCCTCCCTGTCGCGATCCATAGCTATTCCTCTTCTTCGGGGGCTGTCATTCGCTCGACGCGACGGCGTGCTTGGAGAACCGCGCCTGCGCGCCCGTCCCACTCCGCGCGCGAGATCGGTGTCACGGGTATAGATGCTTGAGCACGCTCGATGGTGGTGAATAGTTGCGTCTCGGCGAAATCATCGGGCGCTTCGGGCACTGTGGCCAATGTCGCAATACGGTCGCCCAGCAAGAAGTGATACTCCACCAGCACTCTACTCGGCCCGTTGTGCATGCCAACCTCATCCAGCGCTGCCAGCAACGATTCATACTCGGCCTGCGCCGCCTGATGCTCGGCCAAAGCTATATCGAGAGGATGGATATCACCCGCTGCCTGCGTTCGTCGCTGGGCTGTGTCATTGTCCTCGCGCGCCGATTGCTGCCGTCGCTCAAGTAATAGCATACCCATCGCTTCATTCTCCAGCATCCGCTGACGCGCAAGCCATGCCCGCACGCCACGCACACGCAGGGCATCCGGCGCGCCCAGGGGCAGGGAGAGCGTCTCGGACGCCCATGGCGACTGCGCCTCACGCCGGAGGTCGCTGGCAATATCGTCTGGTGTTCCTTCCGGCTCCTCCCAGTGCAGAACGCCGCCCTGCGAGACCCACTCGCCGTGACTTGAAGCCTCGTCCTCGTCCGTGTCAGGCATCTCACCTGGATCGCCATGGCCACTGTGAACCGTTCCGTCGCTCACTGTCTCCCAGTCGAAGCTGTCCCAACCAGCATCACCATCTGGTTTATTTTGTTCGTCGTCGCCTGTCACCATGCGTGCACCATACGTGCCTTTCTAAAACCACCGAAAATCGCGCGGGTGATGCGTTGCCATCACTCCCACTCGATAGTCGCGGGCGGTTTGCTGGTAATATCATAGACAACTCGATTAACGCCAGATACCTCATTGACGATGCGGTTGGCGACGCGCGCCAGGACTTCGTGCGGAATGCGCGCCCAGTCAGCCGTCATGAAATCGTCGGTGGTGACGGCGCGCAGAGCAACCATGCTGGAGTAGGTGCGGAAATCCCCCATGACGCCGACACTCTGCACTGGCGTCAGCACGGCAAATGCCTGGCCAATCTGCCGATACAACCCCGCCAGCCGAATCTCCTCGATGAAAATCGTATCGGCGTGACGCAGCGTACTCAGCCGCTCGGATGTCACCTCGCCAATCACGCGGACGGCCAGGCCGGGGCCGGGGAACGGGTGACGCCAGACCCAGTCCTCTGGAAGCCCCAACTCTCGCCCGACCTCACGCACCTCATCCTTGAAGAGATAGCGTAGTGGCTCGACCAGCGAGAACCGCATCTCCTCGGGCAATCCGCCGACATTGTGATGCGTCTTGATTCGCTGGGCGGCGGCGGCATCGGCGGCGCTCGTGCTTTCGATCACGTCGGGGTAGAGCGTTCCCTGCGCGAGAAAGCGATAGTCGCCATCCTCACGCAGCTTCAGTTGTTCCGCCTCGAAGACCCTCACGAACTCTTCACCAATAATCTTGCGCTTCTGCTCTGGGTCGGTCACGCTCGCCAGCCGCGCGAGGAACCGCTCGCTCGCGTCCACAGACACCAACGGGATGCCAAGATGCGTCTGAAACGTCGCGACAACTTGCTCAGGCTCGCCCGCACGCATACAGCCGGTATCGACAAAGATACAGGTCAGGCGGTCGCCAATCGCGCGATGGACCAGGAGCGCCGCCACCGCTGAGTCCACGCCGCCCGACAGGCCACAGATGACGCGCCCATCGTCGCCTACCTGCTCGCGGATGCGCCCAACCGCCTCATCGATGAATGCGCCCGGTGTCCAGTTGGGGGAGCAGCCGCAGACATTGAAGAGGAAGTTTTGGAGCAGTTCGCCACCCTGCGGAGTGTGACGCACCTCGGGATGGAACTGGATACCAATGTGACCATCCCCATCGGCCATCGCCGCAAGCGTCCCCGAACTCGACCGCGCGACCGGCGCGAAACCTGGGGGAACCTCGCCCACACTGTCGCCATGGCTCATCCAGACAGGGATGCTTGTCTGCTCATCTGTCAGGACGCCGGTAAAAAGCGCGCCGACATCCTGTGGCGCGTCGCTGTCCCGCGGAAGCAGGTGAATCTCCGCCGGGCCATATTCTCGCCGCCCGGTATGCGGTTCAACCTTCCCGCCAAGCTGATGGGCCAGCAGTTGCATGCCGTAACAGATGCCCAGTACAGGCATTCCACTGCCGAGAATATCCTGGTCAACATGACGCGCGTTCTCATCGTAGACGCTATCTGGCCCACCAGAGAGTATCACGCCTTTCGCACCGAGCTGCTGGAGGTCGGCCAGAGTCGCAGTTGCGGGCAGCAACTCGCAATAGACGCGGCACTCGCGGACACGGCGGGCAATCAACCGGCTATACTGCGAACCGAAATCGAGAATGGCTATCATCTCGCGGCCCGGTTGATCGCCCGCGGTGAGAGTCGGCTGAGATGCAGACTTCTGAAGACCGGAAGACATGGCAGGCAGGCTCCATCTGTTCGGGCTTGGCCTTAACGCGGCAAAGTAACGCATGATCGGCGCAACGCCAATGCAACGGGATGCTCATAGTCTATTATCCGCTACACAACCGCGATGAAGCAAGCGCCAGCACCGTTAGCCCGTTGACACGACGTATGAACAATTGGCCAGGTGCTGCTGGTCATGTGATAGCCAGAAAGGTGACGTAACAACATCGGCGGCGTGCTATACTATGTTGTGGGAAGTATCAGGTATGATGCACGATCACACCACTTCCTGAACAAGTATCTGTCGAGTTCTAACTACTGTATCAAATCCTAAGGAGTGCGCGCTGATATGCCCACTTACCAGTATCTTTGTGAATCGTGTGGTCATCGTTTTGACATCTTCCAGCATTTTGCTGATGCGCCCCTGACCACCTGCCCCAATTGCTCCGGCCAAGTCCATCGTGTGCTTTTCCCCGCAGGGATCGTCTTCAAAGGCGCAGGCTTCTATAAGACTGACAGCCGCGGCACATCTTCCGCAACAGATGTCGCCCCTTCAGCCGAGGAGAACGGCCATGCCAGCGCGGCCTCCTCGAATGGCGCCGAGAAACCAGTAACCAAGACAGAAACCGCGACTGAGTCGGGGGCATCCGCCAAGGCCGAGACCGCGCCAGCGGGCGGCACGTCATCGGACCACTGACCCTATGCGCGCCGTCATACAGCGGGCCACTCGCGGCCATGTCATCGTCGAAGGGGAAACCGTCGGTGTGCTCGAACCCCAACCAGGGCTGGTTGTGCTGGTCGGCGTCGGCCCGGACGACACCGAAGCGCAGGCTATGCTGCTTGCCGATAAAATCGCTGGGCTGCGAATCTTCGCCGACGAGGAAGGGAAGACTAACCGCTCGCTTGTGGATATCGGCGGCGGGGCGCTCGTCGTCTCACAATTCACCCTGTTTGCCGATTTACGACGCGGCAGGCGACCCGGCTTTACAACCGCCGCGGCGCCTGACCTCGCCGCGCCTCTGGTCGAACGGGTGATGGAGGCGCTGCGCGCGCGCGGTGTGCCGGTGCAGGGCGGACGATTCGGGGCCGATATGCAGGTTGAGCTGGTGAACGATGGCCCATTCACTATTTTGCTCGACACCGATCTGTGGCCGAGCTGAGGGACGATTTCACTGTGGGCACGCTGTATCTGGTCGCCACACCCCTGGGCAACCTGGAAGATATCACCTTTCGCGCCCTGCGTATTCTGCGTGAGGCGCGCGTGATCGCCGCCGAGGATACCCGCCACACGCGCAAGCTGCTCAACCACTTCGCGATTGCCACACCAACCATGAGTTACCATGAGCATAGTGGACAAGCGGGCATTTCCACGGTGCTGGCTGCGCTGGCCGAGGGCGATGTCGCACTCGTCTCCGACGCTGGCACGCCCGTCATCTCAGACCCTGGCGCGGAGCTGATACGGGCCACACTGACAGCAGGCTATCCAGTTGTGCCGATACCCGGCCCATCCGCCGTCATCACCGCACTTATTGCTTCTGGCCTGTCAGCCAGCGAGTTCACCTTTCTCGGTTTCCTTCCGCGCCGATCCCAGGAGCGCCGGGTGCTCCTGCTGAGCGTCAGCCAGGAGCCGCGCACGCTGGTCATCTATGAAGCGCCCCACCGGCTACGCGCCTGCCTGGAGGATCTGCTCGCCGTGCTGGGTGATCGTGACGCTTGCCTCGCTCGCGAGTTGACCAAGATCCACGAGCAATGGCTACGCAGCACGCTCTCCGTGCTGCAAGCCCGTTATCGTGGCCAGGATGAGCCGCGTGGAGAGTTCACTCTGGTAATCGCGGGCGCCTCTCAAGCGTCTCAATCACAGATTGAGGAAGCGCCAGAAATGCTGGCCGTCCGCGCACGCGACCGGCTGCGGGTGCTACTTGCCGCGGGAAGTAGCACCCGCGACGCGGCGGCGATTGCGGCGCGCGAGCTGGGCCTGCCACGACGCGAAATGTATCGGCTGGCGCTTGAGCTCGCCGTAACCTAGCGGGTGCGCGCCATTACTTCAGAATTCACAGTATTTGACACATAGAATGCGCGACTCCTATACTTTGTGTGGCCGCTACGTGGCTCAGACGACTTTACAGGATCACGCGGATCACACTCCTTGGAGTGAGGATGAGGGCCGCTGTTTGTGCTGATAGATACCCATTGTCACGTGCAGATGCGGCAGTTTGCCGCCGACCGCGATACCGTGATTGCCGCCGCTTTTTCCAGTGGTATAGGGCGGTTGATCGTGCCCGGCATCGACGTTGAAACGAGCAAGGCAGCGATTGATCTTGCCCAACATCATGCTGGGCGCATTTTCGCGGCCGTCGGCACGCATCCCCACGATGCCAGCACCCTGACATCCGAAGCGCTTGCCGAGCAGCGGACGCTGGCGCACCAGCCCGGCATCGTCGCCATTGGCGAGATCGGCCTGGACTTTTATCGCAACCTTTCACCACGAGATGTACAACGCGATGCGCTGGTGGCCCAAATTGCGCCTTGCGCGCGAGCTGGATTTGCCTGTCATTCTGCATAATCGCGAGTCGCACGAGGAGATGATCTCATTGCTCCACGCATATGCCACTGATGTGCGGGGCGTCCTCCATTGCTTCATCGGCGACCGCGCGATGGCGAACGGACGCGCTCGAATCTGGGGTTCTATCTGTCGTTCGCCGGTCCGCTGACGTATCCACGCAACGAGGAGTTCGCGATGTCGCCGGCATGGGCGCCTGCTGATCGCATTCTGGTCGAGACCGATAGCCCGTATCTCTCACCACAGCCGCTGCGTGGCAAGCGCAATGAGCCACAGCATGTCGCGCTGGTGGCGCACACACTGGCCCAGGTGCGTGGCGTCTCCGAGGAGGAAATCGCCGACATTGACTACCCGCAACGCATCCGCACTATTTCGCCTGCCTGATGATATGCCTGACCTGCCGATCTGAACCGACACTAAGAGACGGGAGTCTGACGATCTACATGGAACTCTTCAATACCCTCACCCAGCGCATCGAACGCTGCATCCGCTGGGGAACGAGGTGACCCTCTATGTCTGCGGTGTGACACCTTACGACACCACACATCTCGGACACGCTGCTATCAATGTCTATTACGATACCCTCATCCGCTTCCTTGCGGTCGCAGGGTCAGGCAGTCAACTATGTGCAAAACGTCACGGACATTGATGACGACATTTTCCGCAAGGCACGTGAACAAAATATGCCGTGGGACGAGCTAGGACGCCGCGAAACCATCCGCTACCTAGCGGATCTTACGCGCACTGAACATCTAGCCGCCCACCAGCTATGTGCGCGCGACGGACGAAATCCCGCGCATGGTTAGTGTCGACCGAGCAAGCTGATCGAGCGCGGTTACGCCTATGTGCGCGATGGCTGGGTGTATTTCCCGTCGCCAGTGATCCGACCTTTGGGGCGCTGGCCGAGGCTGGCGGCTACGATGGGTACCCCACATGGCTTGCGACGGCGAACGAGCGCGGCAACACACCGGACGATCCCCGCAAGAATGACCCGCTGGATTTCGTGCTGTGGCAGGCCAGCCAGGATGGCGAACCTTCATGGGAGAGTCCGTGGGGACTGGGAAGGCCGGGCTGGCATATCGAATGCAGCGCGATGGCGATGAGCCATCTTGGCAACCGAATCGATATTCATGGCGGCGGCGCTGACCTGATCTTCCCGCACCACACCTGCGAGATTGCACAGAGCGAGAACGCCAGCGGGCGACAGCCGTTCGTGCAGATCTGGATGCACTGTGGGATGGTCTACCTCGGCGAAGAGAAGATGAGCAAATCGCTCGGCAACCTGGTGCTTGTGCGGAATCTGCTCAAACCTATACGGCTGACGCTGTACGGGTGCTGCTGCTCTCGCACCACTACCGCGAGCCATGGCAGTATACCGACGACGATATGGCGCCAGAGCGGCCGCCCGCGCCAGCACGATACGCCGATGCGGTAGCCCGGATGGAGAGCAGCGCGCACGCCACAGGTGGCAATAATGGCTCAGCGGACTCTGCGCGTCAACGGTTTATCGAAGCGCTCCGCCACGACCTGGATACGCCCGCCGCGCTCCGCATTCTCGATGAACTAGCAAGTGGAACAACTGCGGCGGAATTGCAAACGCTCAAGGACCTGGGAGGGATTCTCGGTCTCCAATTGGTTCCGTCAGAAGATGAGGCGAGCTAACAACACACGCGCCACATCGCGAATGCAAGAAGCCCCTGGCCGACACTGGCATCAGGGGCTTCGTTATCAATCGCCGATGGCGAAAGTCAGGATGATTAGCGCTCGATGGCCGACTCGCTACTACTGCGGCTGACCAGACCCACAAGGAAATTCACCACCAACGCTCCCAGCACGACGCCAACGGAGGCAGCGAAGAAGACGCCAAAGAAATACGATAGCCCGTCGATGCTCACATTCGCTGTATTGACACAGAAGAGAATGGCCAGCCGCGACCACAACCCCACCAACCAGTCCTCCGAAGAGCGCCGCCCATTTCGCCCGCGCCATGCTCGACAGCCCGGCAACGAACAGCCCACCAGGAAGCGCCAAGACCACGGCAATGAGCTGAGCAAAATACCTCTGTAGTCACATCTTCCTCCTGAATAAGCAGCGGCGCAAGGCTGAAGTCGTATGGCACACTGCCGCGCAATCCGCTCGCATCGTTATCCGCGCGGGCATCACCTCTATTTTACTCCTGCTCTGCCAGATACGCTACACTCTCGCACGACACCTTGCGCAGATCGCGCAGAACTTTGGTCGCGACAATCTCATGATGTGGCGGCCGCTTGTCCCCAACCGTTTTGACGTAACGGGCCTTGCAGCCCGAAGTGGTTGATTATGATATGCTGGAATGACTATGTGCAGGGCGGTTGGTGTCGCTAGAAACAGACGACGAACTCCTAACATCAGGCAGTGGAGGTCGGCGTGGCGATTCGTGGAACAGGTGAAGGCGCGTGGCGATTCGGGCGATATGGATGGCGAGAACTGGTACGGTACGCCAAATTTTCCGTTTCGGCCAGAAGATTCGTGGTGAGAACGTGCCGTCGGTTCCTGCTCGCTACCGTGGTGGGCCAGGTGGGCCGACTGGGCGTGTCGTCGCCGCCTTATTGCGGCCCTCGTCAGGCGAAATCTGGCTGCGTATCCGATCCAGCGATGCGCCATGGCAACGACAGGTGCGTACTATCCCGCTGAACGCAGATCAACCGCCAACGCCTACGCCTGAGAGCGTGGAGTTGCGCGGAGGTATCCGAGTCTACTGCCACGATGGCTTCGCGGGAAGACTGGAGGGCTTCGCACTCGATACCTCGCGCTGGCCTGGCCCAGCATATCGTCGTGCGCATCCGCAATAATGTGCTCGCCGACGTGGATAACCCGGCTGATCCGCTGTTCAAGCTGGTGGAGGTCGGCGGCCAGCAAGCTTATGCTCCCGCCAGCCTGGGTTGTTTCCGCAACCCACGAAAGTAGCGGTTTTCCCTTCGGCAGCGGCAGCTCGCGGCTCATGCTGGACGCCAGCGCCGAACAGGTTGCCGCGGGCCTGATCCTACGCTCTGATGGGGCGCTGGCCGCCGCTATCTGGGATATTCTGGACACAATCCAGCGATTGCTCCGTGCCACCACAAGTGCAGGTGCACGTGCATGATGGTGACGTAACCCTGCGAGGAGTGCTGCCCATCACCGCGTCATCGCGCCTCCGCCGAGCAGGATGTCTGGCATGTTCCCGGCGTCTTCGCGGTTCACAATGAAATCACCATCGGTGAATGACACTGGGCAAGGAGCCTCGTCATGCGCGCCCATAGACGGGGATAGATGCGCCACTGATCAATCCAGCGTCGTCTGAGGCGAGGAAGAGCACCACCCTGGCAACCTGCACCGCCGTGGGCCAGCGACTGGTGTCTGCCTTGGGCATCGCCGCACGATTGGCGCCGTGTCGATTATGCTAGGCAGAATCGCGTTGACCGTCACCCCAGCATCGCGAAGTTCTTCGGCCTGCGCCTCCGTCAGGGTGATGACAGCGTTCTTCGCGGTGGCATAGGCGGCTGCGTTCTTGCGACCAGTGCGCGCCGCCCGCGACGAGAGGTTGATGATTCGTCCCCAGTTCTGGTCAGCCATGGCGCGAGCGGCATATTTGGAAAAGAGGAATGTTGGTCGCAGGTTCAGGGCAAGCATTTGTTCCCAGGTTTCTAATGGCATCAGTGTGACTGGCTCACCTCCATGATAACCGCCAATGCCATTGACAAGGATATCAAGGTGACCCTGCGCTGACAATGCGTCGGAGATCTCCTGCGCTACGCTCGCCTCGTCGGTAGCATCCAACGCCACCAGGCTCAACCTATCGTTGCCGTCGCTGTCAAGGAGCGAGCGAATGGCTCCCTCTCGCTCCTCGTCCATGCGCGAGCTGACGCCAAAGACCACTGCTCCAGCCTCGATGAACGCACGGACCACCGCAGGGCCGAGACCACCGGTAGCGCCCGTAACCAGCGCCACCCTGCCCGAAAAATTGTACGCGGCCAGGTGCATGCTCACCAGCGCGCTCCTTTAGCTTCCGTTGCCTTCGTCTTCACCCTCGCCCTCGCCTTCCTCGTCTAAAGCACCCGACGCGCGTAATATCGCGTCGATCTGTTCGGGCGTAAATTCGGTGGCAGGGTCATCACGCATGGCCTCTACGAAGACGACGACGGCTGTGCTGTTATCGTGTCCACCAGACGCATTGGCCAGACGCACCAGATGGTTGGCGCATTCGGCGGGGTCGTCGGTGCTGGCGATGCAACGCTGAATTGTCGCGTCGTCCAGTTCGTCCCACAGACCATCACTGCATATCATCAGACGGTCGCCTGGAGCAATGGGAAACTCCATCATATCGGGCGGCGCTTCATCCTCTTGGCCCAGTGAGCGATAGAGGTAATTGCGTGGCATGCCGAACGATGGATCGTTGAGCAGTGGATGATCGAGCTCCGTAAGCCGTGCCAGCAGCGAGTGATCCTTGGTTAACTGCACGAGCGTGCCGGCGCGGAGCAGATAGGCGCGGCTATCTCCCAGGTGGGCGAGAACAGCCCGGCGTCCCGCCGCGACAACCGCTGTCAGCGTCGTCCCGGTAGATTCTTGCAGCGTAGCAGCCAACGCCCGCACCTGACGATTGGCAGCGTCAACCGCTACAGCAAGCGCCTGGGCAAGCGTCGCGACGCTCGTCGCGCCCGTGGTAAATTCGGGAGAGAATGGATCGAGCGCAGGCATAGCGACCGTCGGCGCAAGCAACTGCCGCATCAACTCAGCCGTCGAGACACGCGCGCCGATGCGGCTGGCAATTTCTCCGGCAGCCTCGCCTCCCATGCCATCCGCAACGAGGAAGATACCAAGTGGCTGATCCCTGCCAATATCGTCACGTATCTCCAGAACCGTGCAACTGAGAGCATCCTGGTTCTGTGTGCGGAGCAACCCAACGGTGGTAGCCGTTCCGCAATGAAACTCCAGCGCATACGTTGCCGACTCATCCGCTTCTGGCAACGCCAGGGCTGGTTCCTGGAGCGCAGACCCACATTCCTGCGCCAGCTCTTCCGCAGTTGCGTAGCCAGCAGCATCCGCACGAGCCACGATAGCCCGAAGCGCCTGCGCAGGGGCGGTCTCGTCGTCGGGAGCCTCCTCAGGCAGCCCCGCGAGCTGCGCGAGCGCCCGACCCAACGCGTTAACGTCGTCTGTGAAGCGCGCCACTCCCGTTGCGTCGGCTGTTTCGACGAGCGTGCACCGTTCGACGCCGCTGAGGTAGGCGCGACCATCATGAACCAAGATCGCCATCGGCCCGACATTCTCATGCGCGACGCCATTGGTGTGAAGGTACGAGAGCGCGTTGGCAAGACCCACTCCTGCCTTGAGCGCACTCCGCACCTCCAACCGCCCCCCATCGCCAACCGCCGCAAAGGGCGCTTCATAGCTGGCGGGCGCTTCCACGACCAGCCAGTGGGTATCGCCTTCACGCTGAACGACCGCTCGGGGCGCCAGAAGACGCGCGTGGTAGAGGTGATAGTCGGTCATGCGTCTGGCAGTCTCGACATCGAGTGCAGTCCGCTCCAACAGCACGACCGGTGGCTCCTGGCCAGACGCTACCTGCGAGTCGCCACGCCACGCCAGCAGGATGCGGCCCCAGGCATCTCGGCCAAGTTCGCGAATCGTCGAAAAGTCTGGCGCGTTCTGTTTCGGTGCGATTTCGATTGCGGGCAACGGAATCGTATCATCTGATTCAGCATCCACTGCTTCTGCCGCGTCTGTCGCTTCTGCTGCACCTGCCGCACCGGCTCCATCGGCGGAGTGCGCCTCATCTGTCGGTGGCTGCTGCGTCATTGATACATCTTCACCAGCCTCTGGCGACGATGCGGCGTCTCTGCCCTTGTTGTCCTCCGACTGATCGGTGGCCGCGTTGTCAGACACGACGCCTTCCTTGCTTGCGGCCTCAGAAGCCGAGGCTGCATCCTCAGTTACCTCGGAATCCAGCTCATGCGCTGTGTCATCGCTGTTGTCACTGGGGATCTTCACGACGTTGGCGTCATCGCTATCTGGGTGAAGGTCGTCCACTTGCGGCCCTCTCATTCATGAGTAGTGAATATGTTGGGCAGACAGGCGTCACAACCGCGCCAGCGCTGCCCATTTGCCCATTTGGCCGCCGACACATCGCCACACCATACCATATTCTGACCCATTGCCCGTGCCAGAACGGTACTTTATACCGCACGATACCTGAATATAGCACACATGCGCGGGCGATTCTAGAACGATGGCGAACATGCACGCCAGTGCATGTCAAACTATCTCTTGACCGCCTGTCCCCTTCTGGCGTAAGCTGTGCATCACGCTTTCCGCATCCAGATTTTCGCGCAGCAGTACGTGAAAGGATCGGCGCAAATATTTACGAACGACGGGCCAACACACTGGTCCGAGGTGCGCTATCCCATTCGTCCAACTTTCGTAGAACGCATCCTCGCCGCCACCGCCCATCTACTGACTCTCTTCAGTTTACCAGGAATGCTGCTCGCGTCAGTGATCTGGTTCACTCAGCGGCGGCGGTCGCGCTATGTGGCAATGCAGGCGCGGCAGGCCGTCCTCTGGCAGACGTTAGGGCATATCATTGTCTTTCTAGCTATCGGGCTGCTCTTACTGACGACAGTTCTCTCTGTTGGCGGATCCGACTCGAAAGGCTTGCCGGGGCAGATCGCGGGCGGGAGCATGGTTGGCTCGGTGATTGGATTGTTTCTTATCCCAGTTGGCGCGACGGTATTCTTCTTTTCGTCTTCAATTGTCGGGGCGATTGCTTCCCTGTTCGGCAAAAAGTATACCTATCCATTTATCGGAAGACTTGCCCACCGTTCAGTCGGGCCAGCAGCAGATAAGAGGCGGCTTCCACCTCCCACGAAGACTGCGCCCAGGCCAGCTCGGTAGCGCCATATCCGCCGCACCGGGATATAATGTGAACCATGAATATCGCCGACTTCACCTACGACCTGCCCCCGGAATTAATCGCTCAAACGCCCATCGAACCGCGTGATAGCTCGCGTCTGCTCGTATTACATCGCGGCGACGGGCGGATCGAACACCGGCATTTCCGCGATATCGGGGACTATGTATATGAGGGCGATCTGCTGGTCGCCAATCAGAGCCGTGTGCTGCCCGCACGCCTGCTGGGCGTGAAGCAGGATAGTGGTGGGCGGGCAGAAATCCTGCTGCTGGCAATTCGCAACGATGTGGGAGCGAACTATTGGGAGGCGCTGGTACGTCCGGGGCGACGGTTGCGCGCTGGCCAGCTTGTGCTCTTCGGCGATGGACTACTCACCGCTGAGATTCTCGACCGTACGCCGTCTGGGGGACGCATCGTCCATCTGGCTGCTCGCGAGGGCACGGTCGCCGACGCCATCGCGCGCGTCGGCACGGTGCCATTACCGCCCTACATCCATGCGCCGCTCGCTGACAGCGAACGCTACCAGACCGTCTACGCCCGCCTGCCTGGATCCGCCGCTGCGCCGACAGCGGGATTGCACTTCACACCAGAACTGCTCGCATCACTCATCGCGCGCGGCATTGGCCTGGCAACGGTCACGCTGCACATCGGCCTCGACACCTTTCGCCCCATCGACGAAGATAACCTCGAAGAGCATGTGATGCACTCAGAAGAGATCGAGCTAGATGCCGAAGCGGCCGAGAAAATCAACGCAACACGAGCTGCTGGAGGGCGAATCGTCGCCGTCGGGACGACATCCGTGCGCGTGCTGGAGAGCGTGGCCGCGCTAACTGCCGAGCAGCGAGCGCACAGTGAATTGGCTGATCCCGTTGCTTTGGTGGTACCCTATCGCGGGCGCACGTCGCTGTTTCTCCGTCCCGGCTCGGAGTTCCGCGCGGTGGATGTCATGATTACCAATTTCCACCTGCCACGCTCGACGCTCCTGGTGCTGATAAGCGCGTTCGCGGGTCGCGAACTGGTGCTGCGAGCCTATGAGGAGGCTGTTGCCCAACGGTATCGGTTCTACAGCTTTGGCGATGCCATGCTCATTCTATGACTGGCCCGTCGCTGTCGGGATATTCGCCCGCAAGCGCCGCACGAGCCGCCTCACGACCCGCCGCTTTGATGCTGCTGCCCTCACCACGCCCAAGCAGGCTGTCTCCCGCGTAGACGCCGACAAGATAGCTGCGGTCATTGCTTTCGCCACGCTCCTCCAGAACCTCATAGTGCGGGAGCTGGCCAGTCTGGCGTAAGACGTGTTGTTGGAGCGCACCCTTCGGGTTGCGTTCGCTCAGGGTTGCTCGCACCTCTGGAATGACCGGCAGAATAAATCGGCTCACGAACGCTTCGCCCGCCGCCCGTCCGGCATCAAGATGGATTGCGCCAACCAGCGCCTCCAGCACGTCGGCGCACAGCGACTCGCGCGAACGATCATTGAAGGTGCGCAGGCTGGCTGGATCAGCGCGAATGAATTCCATCAGGCCAAGACCTAGCCCAATTTGCGCGAACACCCGCCGACTGACCACCTCCGACTTCAGCGCGGTCAACTCTCCTTCGGTCGCATCGGGATAGGTATGAAAGAGGTGCTCCACGACATAGGCGCTGATGAGCGCATCGCCAAGAAACTCTAGCGTGTCATAGGCGTCGCGTTGCGCCGTCTGCGGACAGATCGAATGGTGGGTCAGTGCGCGGACCAGCACCCCACGATCGCCGAAGGATGTGCCGATGCGCGCCTCCAGCATATCCAGCGGCGCCTGCTCAGACTGCATCTGCTGGTTCATCGGTATGCCACCTCTCCGCCCAGCGCCACACATCTGCTAGGGCTGAATGGGAAGTCCATCGCGAACGACCAGCGTAAAATCGTAAGAGCCATTGACATCACCGAGTGGCTGGCGGTTCCAGAGCCAGTTCCAGAGCCGATTCGCGGTCCGCCCCAGATCAAACTTCGCGTTGGCGGGTGGCTGGCTACCGTAGCTCAGGTAGTTGCCCGGCCCGACACCCGTTCCCCAATCCGCGGACGTGGTGCAACTCGATTTGACCGTCGCGCTGCACAGCGGCAGCTTATACGACTCATCCCACCACGAGCGCAGCTTGTACTGCTTCGCGTGGTAGCCAGGATGCGCCGCCATAAACGTGGCCGCATCGGAGGGCAGGAGAATGAGCACGTCAGGAGCAGGCACGCCCTGCGCGAACTTGTCGGTAAGGCTGGCTGGATCAAAGGTGACATATGTCCCTGGATGAGGGTCCAGATAGTAGTCGCGTAGATACCAGTACATTGGCCACTCTTCGCCCTGTCCGACCCATATTTGGAGCTGGTGATCGCCAGCGTGGAGCTTCTGGTCCGCCGTATTGATCTTCGCCATCGCCGCAGTGACATCAGGCGTGGTCTGCACGTAGACCATCATCTCTTGCGGTCCATTCGCTGGCTCCACGTAGGCAAGCTCGACCATGCTGTGAATCATCGGAATGAAGAGCGCCAGCGCCAGCGCAGCCGCTGCGATTGTGCCGATGGAGCGCCAGGCAACCGCACGATTCACACGCCGAATCCTGCGTCCAACTGGAGTCAGGAATCGCTGGACTGCAAGTAAGAAGGCGGGCGGATTCCATGGGTTACGTTGCAATGGTTCTGTGACGATATCGTCTTCACTGTCCGCAGTGGACTCGAAGTCTCGGGTCTGCGCGGAGATCGAGCCGACTGGATCGTTTGCTTTGAAGCTTGCTACCGCCGCCGGTTGCACCTGCTCGGCCGGGCGCAGCAGCAGCGCGCGCGCTCCCTGCAGACGCACATCCCACACGAGATCGATACACGCCTCAATCAGCCGTTCGATCATAATCGCCGCCAGCAACATCAACGGCAGCAGGATATGTATCGAGAGCCACGGCATCTTCTCCCCTGCCCAGGAATACAGCCCATCGAGACGACAAACCACCAGACCAGGAAGAGACGGAAACGGGTCGGGCGGAATAGCGAATAGACCGCGCCGCCAATGCCAAAGACGATGGCAAGCTGCTCGTAGAGTGGCAGCAGCAGAATATAGTAATAAAACGGCTGTCCGCCTCGGGCAACCTGTTGCTGTTGCAGCCAGTAATAGAGGCCCTGCCAGACGCCTCTGCCGATACCAATCTGGAAGCCCTGCCCCCATGTCAGATTGCCCTGAGGTCCGGGTGGCAATACCCAGTAAAGAGCGGCAAAAACGACCCATGCCGCGACAATCCCGACGAACCAGTGCACCCAACTGATCCCAAGCAACATATGCAGGAAGGGCTTTTCATCAGGGTCGATACGCTCGCGAATAGCCGCGATCCGCCGTCCGGGCGCGGTAAAGACAGCCTCAAGCCGGTTGGCAAACGACTTGCCTTGTACGTCTTCTTCGTCGGCTTCGTCATATGGCTCACCGTCAAAGCTGACATGGCTGTCGTCACGTGAGATTTGCCAGAGCAAGACGCCAATAACTGTAATGGCGACGATGATGCTCAGATACAGCAGGATAAGCACCGTCGTATTTTCCAGTTGGAGAACCTGGACATCTGCCTGAGAGGTATTCTTGGTGATATAAGCGTTCAGGCTATTCATGATGTGCAGGCCAATATAGGCCAGAATGCCGCCAATGCCGCCTGCTACCAGCAGCAGCCCCGCTCGGCCGAAGAACAGGCGTTCGCGCCGGGTCAACTCCCTGGGCAGGCGTCGCGCCACGCTATAGGCAATTTCCCAGAGCACGAGCAGCACCAGGAACGAGGCGAAGATAACCATGGTCAGGTAGATGCCTTCAAACGTGGCATACGCTAAGACCGCCGAGAGAAAAAGGCCAACTATCCACCGTATGGTGCGCTTGTGGGCATACTGCACGGCACAGACCACCATCGCGAACATGAAGAAGTTGAAATAGATATCTTCGCGCAGGAAGCGAGAGAAGTAAACGAAAGTCGGCGAGACCGCCAGCAACAGCGCCGCCACCAGCGCGCCAAAGCGACCAAGCTGGCCTCGCAGGCCAAGTGGAAGCACGACAATTCCGACGCCAAAGAGCGCTGGCAATATGCGGGCAGTCGCATCGTTGATCCACGGATTCCCAGCAGCGCCACCGACGCCAAAAATGCGCTCAGCCGCCAGAATCACCATGAAGATGAAGCCTTCGGCATGGAACTGGAACGGCCCGTGTAGCAGTGGATCATACTCGTAACTGGACGGGTTACGCGCGAATGTCAGCGAGAAGAACGCATGCATGCTCTCGTCGTGATGAAGCGGCTTTCCGCCCAAATCCCAGAAACGTAAAATCGTCGCCAGCAGAATCACGCCGATCCAGAGCCACTGCTCCAGCCGCATAGATCGGATGTAGTCCCAGGTCTGGCGCGCCCGGTATTCAAGCCGCTCGCGGAGAGGCGTGTGATCATAGATGGTCGTCACGACCGGCACACCATCGCCTTGTACGACATCTTCTTCAGGAGCGCCGATCTCGGCGTTTGTGAGTGGGAGCGCGGCATCAACCGAGCCCACCTCGGCCATCGACTGCGCTGGCCGATAGCTATTTGCAGCACTCACGCGACGCGGTGCACCGTCCTCAGCCCTGTTATTCTTTCGAGCCATAGACTCGCTCCTGACTTTATGGAACCGCGTAGATGGTCACATCGGCGGAATGATAGACCGTACGGAGAAATGTCGCGAAACGCCCCAGGTCAGCCGTCGGATATAACTGGCGTTCCGCAGCGCCAACGTAGACATAGCGCACCGAGTATTGATGCAGCAAATCCAATACCTGCTGTTCGCTGGTATCCGTATAGATCTTCGCCACAGCATTTAACCGCTGCCCGATGGTGTCGCCGCGCCCAGGCTGCTCCAGCCAGTTGTACCGCCACTGTAATTCGTGGCCTCCCCAGCCCATCAGCGTTGGCAGCCCCGTAAAGGCCGAGACACGACCATTGTGCGTGTACTCGTCGTACAGCGCGCCCTCGACGATCACCGCGTCACCCGTCACGTGTGCATTGAGCCACGCAATGGCCTGCGCATCACCCTGATTCACAGGATCAGTGCTCATATACGCTGTGCCATCAAGCGAACGTGACAGGGTGAAATTGGCTGTCCGGGCCGAGGTCGCCATGACGGGATAGATTGCCGCCGCGCCAATCAGCGCCGCGCACGCGAGTATCCAGAGTACGATACCACCCACGCCGAGCGCGCGCAACGCATCTGGCCCAGTGCGTCTACGCCCACTCTGTATGGACGGCTGCTCAGTTGCATTGGTTCCCGTCGGCGATGAATCTCCTGGTGGGACAACTGCTGAGAGCCGCGTATTTGTATCGCTCGTGGCAAGAGTTGTCGGCAAACCAGCCTCATTGCGGAGCATCCGCGCGCCTGCCGCCACGCCGACCAGAGCTGGTTGTGGCTCAGCCCGATCATGCGCAACTAGCAATGTGCGCAACCAGCGATACGCGGCAGCGAACAACCACCAGAGCGCTGGCCCCGCGACGATACCCAGCAGCAACCACGCCTGGTAATACAGCTTGAATACGGTATTCATGCGGAATCCCACGCCAAGCGCGCCTTGTTCCGCACCAGCGAACACGTCGCGGAGAAAGACCAACTCGCAGGCAGCTACCAGCGCGACCGCCGTCCCGACCAGGCACCAGATCCATGCTCCGGCGCGCAAACGCTCGTTCCGGCGCGCATCTTCATGAGGATGGAGCGCATCCGCAGGTGGACTATAGCCGAACCGCAGCCCCAGCATACCAGCCGCCAGATACGCGCAGACAGCCACCACCAGCAACTCCCAGAGCAACGTCCAGAGCGTCGCATTGGGTACTAGCAGCGAACCTAAAACCAGCACTACAGTCGCGGCTATAGCGATCTGCGCGCCCGGCGCGGGCCAGCGTTTCACCAACCGCACCGTCGCCAGCGAGAGCACCATGAAAAGCGGCAGACCGAAGATTGCCACTTCGGAGCCGACTGGAGTGCGCGCAGTGGACGGAACCAGCCCTATGCCTTCTCCCGGCGAGGAATAATCGCGATAGAATGGCAAATACGCGACAAAACATAGCACAGCAAGCAACAATGCGACTGTCAGAAAATCGATGAAGAGCGATTTGCTGAACCGCCGCTCATGCGCCAGCCACTGTTGGATCGCCAGCGCCAGCAATGCCAGACCCAGATAGGTTGGCAAGTCCCAGCCATTGATAGCATAGAGCCCACCTATTGCCACGCCATAAGCCAGAAGCACAAGCAGGCTCAGCCGCCCATCGCCCAGGGCATGAATGCCGGACCTGCGCGCGAGCAGCACGTTAAAAGCCAGGCCAATGGCCACAGCCGCAAAGGGAAGCGCCAGCACATGCGCATGCAGATCAGCAAGTACAAAGCTGAACGCTGGAAACTCGTTGATCGTGTTGGTGATAACCCGCGATGGCGACCACCAGTCATAGCGCGTCCAGACGTCGCGATGGAGTAACCATGCCCATGGGCTGCTGTAGAGCGCTGGCAGCTGTCGCGCCAAATCCTGCGCGTTCTGCCACCAGACTTGCGCCCCGTTCAGGTTGCCGAGAAGCAGCACAAAGACCGCTGAGGTCAATCCGACCAGTCCGCGCCAGAATCCGCGCCTGGCGGGGGATACTACCGCGAAGAGGTTGGCGGCGACACCGAAAACCGCTACCGCCGTGAGCGCAAAGATGAGACCAACGCCGAGGTTGAAGGCGGTGCCTGGCGCTGTGCCCAGCAGCTTCGCCAGCAGCGCTATCAGATAGTGGCCAAAGTAGTAGTAGTTGATAGGCTGACCACTGAGCCATGGGTCAGGTGGTGGCAGATGAGGCGCACGCCAGATAGACGAGAGAAACGCGACATCCATGAATTTTTCGGTATCCACCACGGCAGGAGTGAAGGAGCGCTCCCAGACCATCCCAGCGAACGCCACGAGAAAGAGTATCTCGGAAGCAATGAGATACCCGCGCTGGCGTACCACTAGCGCCGCGAGCGCCTTTCTGACGCGCGCCACCCGCCACACCAGCGCAACATTCCCCGCGAGATAGAGGAGCAGCGTGAGCACGATCCAGACACGATTGAATGGCAGCGCCGAAATCAGGGTAAGGGGAAACCAGATCAGCCAACCAAGCATAAGGAGACTGAAGGGTTTGGCCAGCGTCCAGCCACGGTCAGGCAAGTTGGCGAAGACCAGCGCAGTCATGGGCAGCCCAGCGAAACCGCTTACTTCGATTGCCAGCCACCAGAGAAACGTCTCGCCCATTAGCCAACCACCTGATATATCACCACGTCACTGTTTTGATACACCGCACGCAGCACGCCCGCATGCGCCAACGTTGTGAATTTATCGAGCGCCGCGCCAGACATTGGCACACAGCCTCCCTGGTCGTTAGTCATATAGCAGGTGCGCTCGAGGTCTCCGATGTATACATACTTGACGCCATATTGCCGCAGGAAGTTCACTGCGGTGGCGGGATCTTCGGTACCATAGAATGTCTGCACATCCGACTGACGAGCGTAGACTTGATCGCCGTAGCGTTGCTGCGACTCGTGACTGCTCCAGCCCAGCACATCGGGCAGACCGGTGTAAATCGAGACCCGGCTATACCACGCATACGGACCATTGCTCGCCTCCACGATGGTTGGCGCGCCCGCGATATGGTCATTGAGCCAGTTGATTGCCGCGTAGTCACCAGGATACCAGCCGCGCATATAGGCCATACCATCAAGCGAGAGGCCCCGTGGCTGGACTCCACCCGGCGGTGGCTGAACTGCGGCCCAGACGGCGGGATCGCTCACCCGCGCTTTTGTCCCCTCGACCAGAAAGACCGATGACCCAAAAAGCAGTCCGGCAAATGCCACTACCCATACGATCCGCATGCCGCTGCGCAAAACACCTGCCCACGCCACGCCAAGCGAATACGAAGGTACAACCTCGCCTGATGGTTCATCTACCAACGCCTGATCTGACTCGCTGTCACTCTCTTGTCGCGTCGCCTCGACGGAAAGCATCGGAAAGATGCGTCCGAGCATCTGGGTTAGCGCAAGTATTCCTCCGAGCGAGAGCAGGGTCCATACCTGATAGTAGAACTTGAAGACCGTGTTCATCCGCTCCCAGTCGGAGTTATCCAGGAAGTCGCGAACGTAGATGACCTCGACGCCAAAGGCGACCGCCAGGCCAAGCAAAATCACCAGATAGGTCAACCGTTTGACCGCTGAGTGACGGCCACCCAACGCGAGATACGCGCCGATGCCGAGCAGTAGGAGCAGCAGTACCTTGAGGCTGATGGCGAATGCCAGCAACAGAGCAGCGATACTCACAAGTGTGAGCAAGACGAGCCGCTGTGCCTGACCAGAACGATCCTCGCCACCAAAAGTACGCTCGACGCGATCCCACAGTTCGAGGAATAGGAAGCTCGCCACCAGGAAAAGCCAGATACCAAACAGCGTCACAAACTGGGGGGGATTCGTCGGCGTGGTGACCGGCCCCGTCCCGCTGACGAAGTTCTGGAAATTCGCGTGAAACGGCAGGTAGAGCGCATAGGCGCCCGTAAATGTCAGCACCAGAGCCAGCGCCACATTGCGGATGGCAGACCACGAGAGATTTTTCAGCGTCCGCCAGAAGCCCACCCCACCATTTGGAAATAGCCGCAATATCAGGACAAGCGCGACTAGCAATCCGTACGTTGGCAAGTCCCACGTGTTCGTGCACCATGCCGCGCCGAGCGCCAGGGCCACGACCGCCAGCGTCGGAACTACCGACCGCCAGTGCTGCCCGAAGATGCTCGCGCCACGCAGCAGCGAGCCACAGGCGGCGACTATCAACACGACGATGGGCAGATCAATCAGATGAGCATGGAGATCGGCATAGAGGAAGCTCCAGAAGGGGAACTCGTTGATCGTGAACGGGATGACTCGACTGCTACGCCAGTAGTCGAAGGCAGGCGGAATCTGCCCTGCAATCGATGCCTGAACCTGGCCAGCCAATTGCAACAGGCCATCCAGGTTGCCCACGACAGCCAAGCCAAGCCCTCCCATAATGCCTGCCCACCAGCGGCCAGTCATCCCCGCAACAACGGAATAGGCGGCCGAGCATGTCAGGCCAAAGAGTAGCGGAATTGCCAAATTGAAGGCAGTCGTCGGCGCGATACCCGTCAGCTTGATGAGAACGGCAATCAGGTATTGGCCGTAATAGTAGTAATTGATATAGCCACCACTGAACCACGGATCGAGCGGCGGCATGTAGCGACTGCGTAGGATGCCATTCAGGAAGGCAAGCTCCATCGGCTTTTCGCCGCCGCGATAGATATGCCAGAGATCAGGGTCGAGCGCGCGAATCCAGACGAAGAAGAGGAACGCCGCCACAAAAAATGCCTCGCCAATGACGAGCAGCCGCCAGCGCGCCCGGACAAATGCCCAGATGGCATCGCGTCGCAGCCAGGCGACAAGAGCACCGAATGCCGTCAGCACGCCGAACATCAAGACAACCGCCCAGCGATCAAATGGAAGCAGATGCAGGCTGGATGGCAGCCAGATGGCCCAGGCGAGGATGAGCAATCCAAGCAGCTTGCTCAAACCCCAGCCACGGTCGCGTAAACCTGGAAATGCGCTGAATGCCAGCGGGAAACTCACGATGCCCAGGAGTTCGACGATCAGTAGCCACCAGAGCACTGGTATCGAATTGGCGAAGCTATTGGCAGGGAACTGCACGCCGAGGGGCTGCGACTGGTTATCCGCCGCGGCATTCTGTGGTGAGAGCAGCAGCGATTTTTGGCTTCCAGAGCGATGCGAGGCAGCTGGCAAGAAGAGGCCACTCGTCAGTTCCTGAGTTAGCTGCGCCTGCGTCAGACCAGCGCCCTCGCGCGTGAAGATCCAGACGGGCGGATGGTCGTAGACCGAGAAACTTTCGTCCGCACCACTGTCGTCCAGCGTAATGCCCAGGAGATTGGGGTGGTTCTCGAAGTGCGCCGCCAGTTTGAAGCCAAGTTTTCCGGCGAAAAGCAGGTCATAGTAGCGGATGGTCATGGGATAGCGGTCGGGCAGTTTGGGGATGGACTTAACGAGGCGCTGGCTACTGATGACGACGACATTGGCGCTGGCGAGGCTCTGCGCCAATTGGTCAGCTTTCTGCGCGGTATCATCGTCATACAGATTCAGGCCAACCTGCTGATATTCCGATGGGTTGATGATCGCGCCACTGGCGGTATATTCAATCCCTGCGCATCGATACGCGCTGGCGGCGCTCCGATAGGCAGCGGATCGTCCCAAACCTCGTTGGTTAATGTCGAGCCAGCGGGCACGTGATCGTAGATCCAGATGGAGGCCTGCACACGGGTATTTGGCTCGCTAAAGATATTGAGCAGGGCCAGTGTGGCGAAGCTGGAGGCCAGCAACACGCCCAGCCCGATGGCCAGACAGACCCCACGCCACCAGCGGACACCCCAGAGCGTTGTTGCCCAGCGTGCCAGCGGCAGCGCGAACGGATCGCGACGCCACCAGCGACGTGGTTGCCCTTCCGCGTGATTCTCATTAGTGGCTCGTAGCCGGCGCAGCCCCCACGCACTCAACGCGGCAAGCGCCGCAGCGCCGCAGATCGCCAGCCCGGCGAAGACAGGGAGCATATAGCGGGTGAACTTCATGTATGCGCCGCCAACGATGCCAAAGTAGATGGCCAGCCATGATACCAGAATCAGCCAGTCGGTGTTTAACGTGCGCCAGAGCTTGCTCGCGGCCCACACAAAGCCTCCGAGGCCAAGCAACCCGAGCGGCAAACCCATGTCATACAGCAACAACTGTCGCAACGGATAGATGTAATTGGTCGCATCAGCGAACTGGCGCACGTAGGGATAATCCAACTGTCCCTGCGAGAGCATCGTCTGCTCGGTGACCTGCTGCTGAAATTCCTTCCAGTCGAGGAAAGTATAGGGGCTAACAAGTACAAACACGATGAGGCCAGTCGAGACGACGCCCATCATCGCGAGGAGCGCCGAATCCAGCCCCCGTCGCCACCAGCAAAGCGCCAGCGCCACGAGAATCGGTACCGCCAACGGCAATGCGCTCACCTTTGTGGCAATCGCCAGCGCATACGCGACGCCGATCAACACGCCCAGCCGCCATGCCCACCACTGGCCCGCCGCGAGGCGATTTCGTGCGGGCAGGTGCGCCCGCTCCCTGCACGAGCAGAATGCACCCGTAGAGTGTCAACATCACGAAGAACATCATCAGCGTATCTACAGCGTAGAAGTGCGCGACCTGCACCTCGAAGGGGATTGTCGCGACAAACGCCGCAGCAAGCAGCGCTGCCCAGCGGCCCGCCAGCCGACGGGTAATCAGGCCCGCCAACAGAACGGTGCCAGCATCGAAGATCGCCGAAATTGCCCGACCTACAAGCGTAAAGTGATTGAAATCGTCCCAGGTACCTCCATCCGGCGGCAAGAAAACGCCCTCCGGTAAGGTGGGTGATCCAGGCCAGCCCATGTGCAACCGCAGCCAGGAGATACAGCGGGAATGAACCATAGGCGAAGAAGTGCGGGTTGAGAGGCGAACTTGGTGAAAGAAGCCAGCCCGGCCCAGTATAGGCTGGATCGCAATTGCCAATACGGGGCGTGCCGGGAAATGAGAGGCACATCGACTTGAAGACGATTTCACGCTCATCAGGATGGAGATGATTATTTGCGTCCCAGTTGATGCCATAGAGCCGAAGCGCCAGCGCAACGAGCGCGACAGCAACCATCGCCCAGAAGAATGGATCGCGGCGTGCGAGCCAGTCCCAGGCGCGGTCTGATATGGTTCGCGTCTGACGGGCTGCGGCAACAGTAGTCGCCTCAGCCTCACTGGATGAGGACGGCCGGATCGCGGCAAAAACGGGACGCAGGCGACGCCGAGCGCGGTTCTGCAGTGACGCCTCCTGCATCGTTCTCCTCCACTCGCGGAAGGCCCACTGGGGAATCGCACTGGTGGGCCACATTAGACTGAAAAGCACTGGCAGTGTAGCACCAGCCCTGCGACGCGACAACGGCAATGGGACCGGCGCGCAGCGATATCTTCTCCGATTATGCCGCGCGCCATCAATTGTGTGAATCGCTAGCGGTCGTGGCACGCGCATATATCAGTGGAGCCACGCGATCCCAGATTGCGTCGGCGACGGCGCGCTTTGTCTGAAGAGGTAGCTCCTCGACGTAGCCGTCACGATGGTAAAGAGTTACCTCGTTGTCCGGCGCCTGGAATCCGATATCGCTTCGGGCGACATCGTTGGCGGCGAGGATATCCAGATCCTTTGCGGCAAGCTTCCTGGCGGCATTCGCGGCGACATCGTTCGGTTTCGGCGGCAAAGCCGACCCGCACCAGCGAACGCATCGCGGGCAGTTTCGCCAACTCTTTGAGAATATCAGGATTAGGAACGAGATGCAGGGTCAACGAGCCATCGGCGTTTTCCGCCGCTGACCCTTTCTTGATCTTCTGCGCGGCTGGTGTAGCTACCGAGTAATCCGCCACCGCGGCAGCCATAATGAGCGCGTCGGCATCGGCGCACGCAGTCACTACGGCGTCGAGGATCTCCTGTGTAGACTCAACATACGTCACGGGTATTCCGGCGGGCGGCGTAGCGCTGTACGCGCCCGCAATGAGTGTCACCGTAGCGCCACGGTCGCGCGCCGCCTCCGCCAGTGCGAAGCCCATCAGTCCGCTGGAGCGATTGCCGACGAACCGCACTGGATCAATTGGCTCCCGCGTCCCGCCAGCTGTGACGACAACTCGCCGACCCGCGAGATCACCCGCTCGCCCTAACAAGCGGTGAATGGCGGCGAGAATTGTCGGCGTGTCGGGAAAGCGCCCCATGCCGACCGCGCCTGAGGCCAGGTGGCCCTCTTCCGGCGGCAGGATAGTTGCGCCGCGCTGCTCCAGCAAATGGAGGTTAGCCTGCGTCGCGGGATGGTAATACATGTGATGTTCCATCGCAGGCACGATCAGCAGGGGAGACGTGGTTGCCAGCGCCACGGTGGTCAGCATATCATCGGCCAGGCCGTGCGCAAGCCGGGCAATGGTATTGGCGGTCGCGGGCGCGATCACCAGCAGGTTGGCCTGCTGTCCAAGCGCGATATGCTGTGCGGCTGCCTCGCCCGTCGGCTCCCACAGATTGGTGTAGACGGAGCGGTGACTCAACGAGGAGAAGGTCAGCGGCTGCACGAACGCTGTGGCATGTTCGGTCAGCACGACATCGACCAATGCGCCAGCCTGTTGCAGCTTGCTGGTGAGATCAGCTGCTTTGTAGGCGGCGATTCCGCCACAGACCCCCAGCACGATACGTTTGCCATGCATCGTTTAATCCTCGCTCATAGCCAATGGAAAGCACATCATTGCGATCTACTTAAACAGGCAGACAAGCGCCTGTCAGATCATAGCAAAAGGCCCGAAGCGAGACGGCTCCGGGCCGAGGGCAGAGTGAGTTGTGGTGCGCGGGGGGAGTGGCAACGTCCTATTGTCCCACAGGGCTGCCCCTGCAGTATCGTGGGGGCTGGAGGGCTTAACGACCGTGTTCGGGATGGGAACGGGTGTGTCCCCTCCGCTATAGTCACCAATCCCCCCGCGTCTCACAACTCGCGAGAGAATCGCACATTCGATCTCTGGTTACGATGGGAGGCGTTGCCTGGTCAACCTGAGCAATCTGGTGGAGACGAGGGGACTCGAACCCCTGACCCTCTGGATGCAAACCAGATGCTCTCCCAACTGAGCTACGCCCCCAGAAGGCAAAGCGACCAAATCGCGAACCATACTTCTCGATGTGCGGGTGGGCCTGCTCCGGCTCGAACGGAGGACCTCAGTCTTATCAGGACTGCGCTCTAACCAGCTGAGCTACAGGCCCGCAGACGGTTAGACCGCTGAACGACGTCCCTGCGACAACCGAAGAGTGAGAAGCAACCTGCGCTATGCATACGAAAAGATGCGAATAGACATGTCTCTGCGATGCATAGTACCACAGAAATGGTAACCATGCATCTCGACCTGGAAGTGAGGTCAAGGAATGCCTCCGAAGAGAACGCCTCAACCTGGATACTCCCTAGAAAGGAGGTGATCCAGCCGCACCTTCCGGTACGGCTACCTTGTTACGACTTCACCCCAATCACCAACCCCACCCTCGACGTCTGCCTCCAGTCTCTCGCGAGACTAGTTCGCCCGACGGCTTCAGGTGTCGCCGGCTTTCGTGGTGTGACGGGCGGTGTGTACAAGGCCCGGGAACGTATTCACCGCGGTATGCTGACCCGCGGTTACTAGCAACTCCAGCTTCAAGCAGGCGAGTTGCAGCCTGCCATCCGAACTGAGACCGGGTTTTAGGGATTGGCCAACCCTCGCGGGCAAGCGCGACCCGTTGTCCCGGCCATTGTAGTGTGTGTGTCGCCCTGGACGTCAGGGCCGTGCTGACTTGACGTCATCCCCACCTTCCTCCGCGTTGCGCGCGGCAGTCGGGCCCGAAAACTACAACGGACCCCGAGGGTTGCGCTCGTTAGGGGACTTAACCCAACACCTCACGGCACGAGCTGACGACAGCCATGCAGCACCTGTGCGGATCGCCGCCGAAGCGAGACAGGGCGTTACCCCTGGTGCATCCGCATGTCAAGCCCAGGTAAGGTTCTTCGCGTCGCATCGAATTAAACCACACACTCCGCTGCTTGTGCGGGCCCCCGTCAATTCCTTTGAGTTTCAACCTTGCGGCCGTACTCCCCAGGCGGTCCACTCATCACGTAAGCTGCGGCACTGAACGGGTCGATCCGCCCAGCACCTGGTGGACATCGTTTACGGCTGGGACTACCAGGGTATCTAATCCTGTTTGCTCCCCCAGCTTTCGTGCCTCAGTGTCAGCAAGCGACCAGGGCGCTGCCTGCGCCGTCGGTGTTCCTCCGGATCTCTACGCATTTCACCGCTCCACCCGGAATTCCACGCCCCCCTCCGCTGCTCAAGCCACGCCGTCTGGAAGGCCCCCGCCCAGTTAAGCCAGGCGATTTCACCCCCCACGCGCGCGGCCACCTGCGCACCCTTTACGCCCAGTAACTCCGGACAACGCTCGTCTCCTACGTATTACCGCGGCTGCTGGCACGTAGTTAGCCGAGACTTCTTCCTGGGGTACCGTCCGTACTCCTCGTCCCCCAGAAAAGCGGTTTACACTCCGAAAAGCGTCGTCCCGCACGCGGCGTTGCTCGGTCAGGGTTGCCCCCATTGCCGAAGATCCCTCACTGCTGCCCCCCGTAGGAGTCTGGGCCGTTCTCAATCCCAGTGTGGCTGACCATCCTCTCAGACCAGCTACCGATCGTCGCCTTGGTGCGCTCTTACCCCACCAACTAGCTAATCGGCCGCGGACCCCTCCCACTGCGCCTTCAGATCTCCCTGAAAGCTTCCTTGACATCGAGAGTCTCCCACAATTACGATCGTATGCGGTATTAACCCTCATTTCTGACGGCTATCCCCCACACCGGGGCAGGTTATCCACGTGTTACTCACCCGTCCGCCACTACCTACAGTCGCCGAAGAGACTCAGGCCGTTCGACTTGCATGTGTTACGCACGCCGCCAGCGTTTGTCCTGAGCCAGGATCAAACTCGCCATCCAAGTATCAGTCCGCTTGCGCTATTGCACAACAGACACCCCCGTGAACCCACGCAGGCCTCCGTTGTCTTTCGCTGACTCACGTACCCTACCGGTATATGCGCCGTTTGCACGACTCAAAGAACATTGACGTATGCTACCCGCATCGTCACAATGCTAGAAAATTCCCGGCACTGTGAACAACTAGCGCATACTGCTGCTTCTCACTCTTCAGTTGTTCAGGTACATTATGGTGGCAACCACCGCTCTAGCGCGCATGCGCCAGACGCAAAAGAGAGCATATCACAACGCAGGGTGCAAGTCAAGCGGCTTACCGGGCAATTTCCGCACCCCAAATCACTCCTATGACAATCAGCCCATGACCATTGGCTAGGGGCTGTTGGTACTGTCTCTCTCGCCTGGCGATTGACATCCCGCTACGATAGTCCCACCAAAATGATTGCACGTGCTCGTCTGCATAGAGTGCGCGATGATCTCCCACCTGCTAGCTGGAAAGAGAGGATTGGGCATGCCGGAGCACGCATCGGCCACCTCGTCGGCTACGTCTTCCACACACTTATCAGATTCTCAGGCCCTACCAGTTCCCAACGACCAGGCATGGCACGCTCTGTAGCGAAGGCCGCGACTGTGCGTCAGCGCGCTATCAGCCTCGGCGATACCACGATCACCTATCGCCATCGTGTCAGTCGGCGCGCCCGACGCCTTCGTTTTGAGGTACGCCCCGGCAACGGGCTGGAGGTCACGACGCCGCCTGGCATCAGCGTTGCGCGCATCGAGGCAGTCATGCGCGAGAAGACCGACTGGATCACCAAAATGCTGGTGCGCTATGCGCAGCCACCTCTCTCGGTCGTCGAGACACCGCTTCAGTCGGGCGCGCTCCTCCCTTTGCGGGTGGCAACCTGCGCCTGGAGCTCGAAACCACGTCATCCAGGCAGACGCAAGACCACCATAATGGGAGAAGGCGACACTGCGGCTCTATCTAGCCTCACCGATTCCCCCGACGCAGTGCAGAGCGGCCATCGAGACGCTGGTACCGACGTCAGGCGCGACATGTCTTCGCCGAACGGGTGGCGTACTGGAATGCGGAATTCGGCTACCAGCTTCGGCCGCATCGCCATCCGGGATCAGAAGAGCCGGTGGGGCAGTTGCTCGCGCCAGGGCAACCTCAACTTCAACTGGCGGCTACTCCTGGCGCCACTTGCCGTGCTGGATTACATCGTCATTCATGAATTGGCGCATTCAAAGAGGGTAACCATTCACCGCGCTTCTGGGCGCTGGTGGCTGAGCAGTGTCCAGACTATCGCGAACATCGCGCCTGGTTGCGCCAGCATGGCCCCGAACTCCATTTTTAAGGTCGGCGCAAAAGTACCAGGCGGCGAAAGCCAATCGACAATTTACATCAACTCACTACGTCTAATCAGGTATGTGGTTTCCCAATCGCATGCAATTGCGGGGAGAGAGAGCAGGTGGGCTTCTCTCCCCGCATTTTTTCGTCCCGCACTATCCCGTTATGCGCTGTTCGCCCTTCTCCCCGTAACTGCCGTTGACGCGCCCTATACATCTCCGGTTTCGCCACACAGGGCGTTTCACCCCTTCGCATGGCCGGATTTCTGTAAGATTACGCCGCGAGGAAGACGTACTTTATCTATAGCTGTTGCCCTGTGCAATAAGTCTGCGACAGCGCACCAGAGGTCTTGCCTGGGAATGGTACACTCGATTACACACAAGAGCTTTACCGTGCATCCTCTCAGGCGTATGGTGATGTTGTAGCAAGGAGAAACTGGATGATACCCGCGTCACTGCGCACCCCGCCCAAAATGCGGCGGGTTATGACTGTTGGAGCGATCGGAGCCGCAATGGGGCTTTCGCTCTTGCTCTCGGCCTGCGGAACCACGACAACGCCCAACGAACTGGCGGCAATAATGCAAACTGTCCGTCATCCTCTACCGTCGCAAGCTGGCACCTGGTGAACCCTGGCAAATTAACCATCGCCAGCGATACCACATACGCTCCGGCAGAGTTCGCCGATCCCAACAACCCGAGCAATTACATAGGCTACGACATGGATCTGGCTCGCGCGTTTGCCAAGAGCCTCTGCCTTACGCCGAATATCATCAAGGCGGATTTCTCCGCGATTATTCCCGATATTTCTGGCCCACACTTGGCCAGCAGCGCTACGACATGTCCATCTCGTCGTTCACGATTAACTCTGATCGCCAGCAGAAGGTAGATATGATCCCCTACTTCACCGCTGGTGAATCGATCCTGGTTCCAACTAGCAACCCGTCGAATATCACCTCGATCGACACTATGTGTGGCAAGATAGTGGCTGTTCAGGACGGCACCGTCGAGAAAGATGAAATCGACGACGCCAACGGCAACGGCCCTGGCACGTCCGGACAGGGCCCTGTCTGCAAAGACAACAAGATCAAAGAGGTCCACTTCGCCTCGCAGAACGACGTCGTCCTTCAGGTTATCAATGGGAGCGCAGCGGCGAGCTATCAAGACCAGCCGGTCACCGATTACTATGCCTCGACAGAACTCTGGCAAGCTTGAGTCGGGTGGTATCACTGTCTCGCCGTCGCCAGAAGGCCTCGTAATGCGCAAAGACAATTCGGCGCTCGAAACCGCCATCACCAATGCGCTCGACAGCGATGCGCTCCGAATGGCACCTATCTCAAGATTCTGACCACCTGGGGTGTGCAGAAGCTGGCCTATCCGCCACTCTCCTAACCCTTCGCAGTCAATATGGCATAGCACGAAGTTGAGAGCGGTCGGGGTATAATGCCTCGACCGTTCATTTTCGCCGGTTTGCGCGCCATGCCGAGTCCCGCTATTGCAGGTTGGAGGTATGATCTATTTCCTCCCGCATGGCAGGAAAGCCAGGTACTGCTTCAGAGCGAGGAAGGCACACAATGGGCATTCTCCAGTGGTTGCAAAACATCGTCACATTGAACGGCTCATTTACATGGGCCTATATCTGGAAATACATCCTTTCAGCAGCCTTTATTCAAGGAACAATCCTGACCATCATTCTTGCCGCCATCTCCCAGTTTCTTGGCACGCTGATTGGCCTCCTCCTGTTCTTCATGCGCCGCAGCCGCTGGCGCGCTTTGCGCATCATCGCGGATGGCTACATCTGGGTTTTGCGTGGGACACCACTGCTTGTTCAGGTTTTCTTCTTCTATTACTTATTTCCATACCTTCGTATAGCGAACTCGTTGCGGTCGATTGATATCTTCTCGCAGATCGGCTTTACCCATGGCACCGGACCGATCTTTCTCGACTCGTTTCTGGCGGCATTGCTGGCACTTTCACTCAACGAAGGTGCTTATATGTCCGAGATCGTCCGTGCCGGTATCGATTCCGTAGACACTGGCCAGATCGAGGCTGCTAAGTCGCTTGGAATGACCTATGCGTTAGCGATGCGTCGTATAATCTTGCCCCAGGCGTTCCGGGTCATCATTCCTCCCTTAGGGAACGAATTCAATAACATGCTCAAGAACACATCGGTAGCGGCATTCATCTCGCTGGACGAGTTGTACGGAACCGCACGTACGATTGGCGATCCCATCTTCGGCAACCTTGAGCTGCTTGTCGCGGCAGCGGTCTGGTATCTTCTGCTCACCACCGTTTGGGGCATTATCCAGAGCATCATTGAGCGCAGGCTTAACGCCTCGAACATCGAGCCAGGAGCAAAACAGGCAAACTGGTGGCAGCGGGCATTCGGATTTGGCCAGCGTGCCAGCGGTGTAGGGCCAGCGATTCCGGCTGAGCACTAGCGGATCGTGCTCCATCTCCAGCAACACGGCGTTTACAGAAGGAGAAGACACATGGCAATGCTGAGCGGGGCTAGCGCACACGCAAACGGGACTCGACCAATGGTGGATGCCCTGGACGTTCACAAATACTTTCACAATAATGAGGTGCTGCGCGGCGTCAATATGCGGGTGCAGCGCGGCGAGGTCGTAGTCGTCATCGGGCCAAGCGGCTCGGGCAAGACGACATTCCTACGCTGCATCAACCATCTCGAAAAGATCAATCGTGGGCGCATCTATGTCGATGGCGAGCTGATCGGCTATCGCGAGGCGCCTGACGGCAAGCTTGTGGAGGATAGCGAGCGCAACATCGCGCGCATCCGTGCCGAGATTGGAATGGTCTTCCAGCGCTTCAATCTCTTCCCGCATCTGACTGCGCTGCAAAACATCATCGAGGCGCCAGTTCAGGTCAAAGGCATCCCAAAAGAGCAGGCCGAGGCGCGCGCACATCAACTGCTGGCGAAGGTCGGCCTTGGCGAGAAAGCTGACGCATATCCAGCGCGGCTCTCCGGCGGACAGCAGCAGCGTGTGGCGATTGCGCGCGCGCTGGCAATGGACCCCAAATTGATGCTCTTCGACGAGGCGACCTCAGCGCTCGACCCGGAGCTGGTGGGTGAGGTGCTCAAGGTGATGCGCCAGCTTGCCGAGGAAGGAATGACGATGGTCGTCGTCACGCATGAGATGGGTTTCGCCCACGACGTGGCCGACCGCGTGATCTTCATGGATGGCGGCATCATCCAGGAGGAAGGGGCGCCCACCGAGCTATTCGGCGTGCCGAAGAACGACCGCCTGCGCACCTTCCTAGGCCAGATCAAAGAGACATAGAATTCAAATGTCCGCCCCAGCACATACTGGATCAGAGTACCATGACAAAACGATAAATTATGGTGATGAATCTGCCACAGGCTGAGGTACCTGTGGCAGATTCATACCGTCGCGGACGCAGCGCTGGAGGCGGCGATGGCAGGTTTGGTACGGTGGATGGATACAGCTTGGGCAGATCCGCCCACTGGGCACTGGTCCGCAGGATCCACAAAATGCCGTTGAGTACCTCGCAACTGCTGCGCCAGAGGCGTCCACGTCCGTCGGGGCGTCGAGGCCGCTCGCCGATCAGTGGCTCGACGCACTGCCATCGTTCGTAGGTCATGTCCATGGCTGCATCTTCCTTGAGGATACTACCTATCACCTATTTATGAGATGCATTGTAACAAGGCAAAGGCGGCTAGACCGATAGCATATATGCATTCTGTGTCTGCTTTGCTCTTTTGCGAAACATTCATTGAATATATTGACACAAAATAGCAATCTTGATATATTGCTCATACAGCTTTTTGTACGGACTGTTTTTCAGCATGTGGAGGAGAAGGACGTGATATCTCGAGCAGTAACGATGCTGGTAACTCTAGGTACAGCGCTGACAATGCTGGCGGGAGGATCGTTCCACAGTGTTGGGTCAGAGCATGCAACCGTGCGAGACAATGCGGTTGGGGTGCAGGTCGCAAGTCTGCACGCAGGCAGTCAGATTCGGAATCCACATACGGGCCAAGTCATCACATTATCGGTGTACGAGCATGATTCCACTGTCACAATTGGGAACCAGCAGTACCTGTTACGAACGTTTTCGTCAGGTATACCAACACAGGCGTTCACGGGTTTGTCGTCCGCTACCTCTATTGGCGCGCCTAACAGCGCAGTCTCTCCCTCTAGCGCGATTACTCCTTATAGCGGGTCCTCTAACGACGATTGTGATGGATCCGTTTCCTGGTGTGTTACGTTGACTATGGCATACAACCATTATACGGACCACGGCGATAACTGCTACTCGGTTGTCAGTCCATGGTACAAGTCCACGTGGAGGCGAAATGACTCCTCGGTTTCCCTTAAGAACACGTCTATGAACTTGGGTATCGCGTCTGGCCCGCAATGCGGCGGCTTTTACTATCACCACGATAACCACTCCATTGCGCCGATCCCCGGCTCGTCGTTCCCAGAAACGCCATCGTGGGGTACTCATGCTGCTGACACTAGCGTGGGTTACAACCAAAACGTGGGGGCATACCAGTGTGTCGACATAGACACCGATCTAGTCCACGCTGGGTCAACCTGGCACTGGACTATGTACCTTGGATTTGGCACTACCTGCATGAGGTAGGAAAATAGATGGACTGTATGGTGACACAGTCTCGTTGCCTGGTTTGCCAGCAATTGTACAGTTGTTGCTGACGCCGCCGAGGAGCCAGTGGAAGACCCATTGACTCCTCGGTATGTTCGAGTCTACGATGCAGGAACGCACCCAATCAAATACATTTCCAGAGTTCAGCGTCGACCAGGTACTATAAGAAAAGACAAACGTCGCGATGAGGCCAGCCAATCCATGCAGACCTTGCCTCATTAGTGTGCGTTTGCCAGCAAGCGACGGCCGATGAAATGCTTGCGCAGTCTACATCGCGTCTGCAGCTGATCAACTAATGACGTGGACGATCGCAGTGATCATGCGCATGTGGCGCATGTGGCGCATGTGGCAGACCTATCGCTTTCGACTGTATGCCCCAGTGAGACGAAGTAGCCGGGTGCCAGATTCTCTGGCACGGCCAGCTTAATGGCATGTGACTCATACTAATTTCGCTAGAGCCCATATCCTCCCGCACCGCTATCCCACGACGTTCGCCAGGTTGCGGTCGCGCACATAGATAAACTTCTTCGGCGCTCGGCCTTCCAGCGCGGACTGCACCTTCGGACTGGCCAGCACCAGTTCGCGCGCCTGCTCGTCGTTGAGGCCAGACGCGACCTCCATCTTGTCGCGCACCTTGCCGTTCACCTGCACCACCAGCGTCACAATGTCGTCTATCGTCATCGCTGGATCGTATTCTGGCCAGGATTGCAGATGGATGCTCTCTCCGTTGCCACGCTGATGCCACAACTCCTCGGTCAAATGAGGAGTCATCGGCGCTAGCAGCACCAGCAGTTCATCGACCGCCGCCAGGAAGCGTTCATCGCGCACGACTGCCACATCCTCGTCGCGCAGGTGATTCAGGGCGTTGACGTACTCCATCAGCCCGGCCAGCGCCGTATTGAAGCGCAGTTCACCGAAGTCGGCGGTCACGCGGGCAATCGCCTTGTGGCGCAATCGATCAGTGGCGCCTCCTTGCTCCGACGCTTTAGACTCGCCCGCCTGTGCTTCAATCGTCTCGGTCACCAGCGCCCAGACACGATTGAGGAAGCGCGCGACGCCCTCGATGCTCTGGTTGTTCCATGGGCCACCTTGATCGAACGGTCCCATGAACATCAGGTAGCAGCGCACCGCATCGGCGCCATAGCGGCCAACGACATCATCGGGCGCGATGACATTGCCGCGCGACTTCGACATCTTCTGGCCATCTGGCCCAAGCACCATGCCCTGATGGTAGAGGCGAGTGAACGGCTCGTCGCAGGTCAGCAACCCCATATCGCGCAGCGCCTTAACGAAAAAGCGCGCATAGAGCAGATGCATCGTGGCATGTTCTGGCCCACCGATGTACATATCGACTGGCATCCACGTCGCCGTAGACTCCGCCGTCCAGGGATGCATCGCATCGTCAGGATCGGTATAGCGCAGGAAGTACCACGACGAACAGATGAACGTATCCATCGTGTCGGTCTCGCGTGTGGCGGGCTTTCCACACGTCGGGCACGTCGTATTCAGGAACTCCGGCACATAGCGCAATGGCGACTCACCCGTCGGCTTGAATTGCACCTCATCGGGCAGCACCACCGGCAACTGGTCCTCCGGTATCGCAACCGCGCCATGGTCCTCGCAGTAAACGATGGGAATCGGCGCGCCCCAATAACGCTGGCGGCTGATGAGCCAGTCGCGCAGGCGATAGTTGACCGTCGCCTTGCCCGCGCCGATCTCTTCAATATGCGCGATGAACTTGCGAATCGTCTCGGGGCTATCGGGCAGCCCATCGAACGGGCCGGAGTTGACGACATGGCCAACATGCGCCACCGCCTCGGTCATCGTCGCGCCATCCAGCGAGCCATCCACATCCTGATAAACGACTCGCACGGTAGATCGAAGTTGCGCGCAAACTCGAAATCGCGCTGGTCGTGCGCGGGTACGCCCATCACCGCGCCAGTGCCATATCCCATGAGCACGTAGTCGGCGATCCAGATGGGTACCTGTTCGCCACTGACAGGATTGGTCACGAGGTACCCAGCGGCACGCCGGTCTTTGGGCGCGCGTCATCGGTGCTCAGGCGTTCAATCTCCGTCTCATGGCGAACCTGCTCCAGATACGCCTCGACGGCCTTGCGCTGCTCTCGGCGCGGTCAGCTGCTCGACGAGCGGATGCTCAGGAGCCAGGACGAAGAAGGTGACGCCGTAGATCGTATCAGGCCGCGTGGTAAACACCGGAATCTCGATGAGTTCGCCGTCCTTGCCCTTGCCTGCTGCCATCTCGGCGATGAAGCGTACCTCTGCGCCCTCGCTCCGGCCAATCCAGTTGGTCTGCATGAGCCGCGTCTTTTCTGGCCAGTCCATGCCGTCGTAGCGCAGCAATTCGTCGGCATATTTGGTGATACGCAGCAGCCACTGGTCGATCTCGCGCCGCTCCACCATCGAATGGCAGCGCTCGCACTCGCCGTTGACGACCTGCTCGTTGGCCAGCGTCGTGTTGCAGGTCGGACACCAGTTCGCGGGGGCTTTGGTGCGATAGGCCAACCCATGCTTATAGAATTGCAGGAAGACCCACTGCGTCCATGTGTAGTAGTCGGGCAGGCAGGTGACCACCTCTCGCGACCAGTCCCAGCCAGCGCCCAGCGTCCGCAGTTGCTCGCGCATACGGGCTATATTCTCTAGCGTCCAGGTGCGCGGCTGGATGTTGTTTTTGATGGCGGCGTTTTCAGCGGGCAGACCAAAGGCGTCGAAGCCTATCGGCTGCATGACATTAAAGCCGCGCATCCGCATGAATCGCCCGTAGATATCGGCGCCAGTGTAGTTATACCAGTGCCCAATATGCAGGTCGCCCGACGGATAGGGAAACATCACCAGGTTGTAATATTTCGGTCGGGGATCGTCGTCCCTGGCCGTATAGATGTCGTCGGCGGCCCACCGCTCCTGCCACTTCCGTTCGATGTCCCCAGGCGAATATTTCGAGCGAGCCATACGAAACTCAAACCTCCCGCGCAAAATCTCAAAATCAATGATGAGTGAGTACCCAATAACAGCCAAAAGAAATGGCCTTCCGCCCGTAGTGGGTGAAAGGCCAGCGCATCGTTGCGTTCCTGTTGAGATACCCCTGGTGGGTCGTGAGATTGATTGGGTGGACCTGAGGGGATTCGAACCCCTGACCTTCTGCATGCCATGCAGACGCGCTCCCAGCTGCGCCACAGGCCCGTCATGCCGGTAGTATGCGCCACCAGCCCCTCAATAGTACCACAGTCGCCGAATGGATGCAAGAGCCACCCGCACCGTTGGCGAGCAGACCGCTGGACAACACCGGCCTCCCATTCTATACTGTTTCCATGATGTACGGTGCATACAACTTCCAGGGATTCCACACCATGACACGAATCCGGCAGCTCTAAGCGAAGCCCTTTCGGGACTTCAGCTCGGACGCGTGTGTTTCATGCCATAGCGCATGAATATGGCGCGCTACCTGCTCCGCCGTCTTTTCAAGATCGGGCTTCGCACTCAGTCGCATGAGCCATCTGGCTCTGCGGCTTTTTTGTGCCTGCTGCCAGTCAGCATCTTGAAAGGAACGCGCCATGTCATCCTGGCCCCGCGAACGCGCCCTGCTCTCCCAAAATTTTCTGAGGAGTTCCCAACTGATCGCCTCTCTCCTCGACCGATTTGATCTCGGCGGAGATGGCGCGGTCTATGAAATTGGCCCAGGTGATGGCCTCATCACGAGGCAACTCGCCCAACGGTACCGCGAGGTCGTCGCCATCGAAAAAGATGCGCGGCTGGCCCATCTACTCCAGCGTGCTTTTCGCGAATTTCCGAATGTGACCATTCATCATGGCGATTTCCTGCGCTACCCAATCCCTGATAATCCCTACAAGGTGTTCGCGAACATCCCGTTCAATATCACCTCGGCAGTCGTTGCCAGGCTCACCTCGTACGAGCACCCGGTTGATGAGGCGTACCTGACGATGCAGCACGAGGCGGCGCACATGTACCTGGGACATCCGCGCGAATCGCTCCGCTCGATGTTGCTCAAACCATGGTTCGAGTTAGAGATTGTGCATCGTTTCCGACGTGCTGACTTCGTGCCCGCGCCGCGCGTTGACGTCGTGATGCTCCGGATGCGCAAGCGCGGCCCACCGCTGGTATCGCGCGCTGATCGCCAGCTCTTTCGCGACTTTGTCATCTACATATTCACCCACTGGCAGCCATATCACGCCTCTCCTCTCAACGACCTCTTTACCAGGCAACAGCGGCGGTTCATGGAGCGAGAACTTGGACTCCATCTTGACGTGAAACCGACATCGATATCTCTTGGAGAGTGGCTGGCGCTGTTTAACCAACTGAAACAGGTCTGCGATGCGCAAACATGGCGACGACTGGCCGGAAGCGAGCATTGCCTGCTACACCAGCAACATGGGCTTCAGAAAATCCATCGAACCCGTATAGTTGAGCGCAATTTGTGAACTAGTGGCTTTGACGCTGCCAACGTCGGGTGCTACACTCAGACCGCGCAACCCAGCGCATGGCTGTAACATCTAAGTGTCGGAACGATAGCTGTCAGACACGCGAGCGGAGCTTGCCACCTGATGAATACATTGACGCCTGGTTCGATTCGCCGCCTGTTCACAACTTTTCTCATCCTCTTTCTCATCGTCAGCGGTGTCGCCGCGTATGTTCAGATCTTCAATCAGGCATTCTTCAATGGGCCAGTGCTCGCGCATGGCACATATGACCATCGCGACTGTCCGCCCTTTGATGCGCCACTACGCGGCACGATCTATGATCGCAACGGCGTAAAACTGGCATGGACCGTCTCAGACCCGAAGGCGAACTGTGGCTACCGCCGCGAGTATGACCCGCGCGTCGCCACCTCAGGACTTGCGCCGCTGCTTGGATACTACAGCGCACAATACGGCACCGCTGGCGTCGAGAGCGCCTTCAACGACGCGCTGGCAGGCATCCAGCACGGCGTAACGCCCAGCGATGTCACCGATAAATTGCTCCATCGCCCGCGGCATGGCCAGGACATTCGCCTGACTATTGACATCAATCTTCAAGTCGAGGCAAGCAACGCCTACGACAGCGAGTATCTCTCCGGGTTGAACGGCCTCTGCCAGGCCGCGGGCTCGCACCCCCCCGGCAGCATGATCGTTGAGGATCCACATACCGGCGAGATTCTGGCAATGGTCAGCAAGCCATCATATGACCCAAACCAGATTGACAAACCCGGCTACTTCCAGCAGCTACAGGCCGATACCGGGCTGCCGCTCATCAATCGGGCAGCGCAAGGTCTCTACGCGCCTGGGTCAACCTTCAAGACGCTGACGCTGCTGGCCGCGCTTGACTCTGGCACGGCCTCGCTCGACGACATGTATACCAAAGATGAGGCGCTCAACTACGTCATCAACGGCGAGCCGATTCGCTGGGATGACTACTATGCGGGCGCCTGGCAGAGTGGCAACAATGTCGCCTCCTTCCCAATGCCGCTGATAGATGGGTATGCGTATAGCGATAACGTTATCTTCGCTCGTCTGGCTGTCGCGACCGGCGCGGACAAGTGGCTGGATTACATTCGACGCTATGGCATCGCAACACCCGGAACGCATGTGGATGCTATCCCATTTGACGCGCCCTACAAGCAGAGCAGCGCCTTTAACGCGATTGGCAGCAATGGACAACCCCAAGACTTCAACGTCAATCTGCTGGCAGAGAGTGGATTCGGTCAGGGCCAGTTACTGATCTCACCGCTGACGATGGCTGAGCTGACCAGCAGCGTCGCCGCCGACGGAGTGATTGTCTCGCCGCACGTCCTACTCGGGGCAGATACCTCAAGTCAGCAGGTCATCTCTCCGACGGCCGCCGCTGGCATTCGCAAGGCAATGTGGGCCGTGGTTGACCATGGTACCGGCAATACGTACCCCGATCCACACGGCGGCCCGGCACTGAAGTTCTCCTCAACACAAGAGGGCGGCAAGTCAGGCACGGCTCAGCTCGAAGAGGGTAGCCCACAGTCGTGGTGGATCTCGCTGGCGCCAGATGACCAGTATCCCAATGGTGGGGGCGCGGCAAAGCTTGTCATCACGGTGAACAAAGAGCGCAGCGGTGACGGCGGCTGCCAGGCCTGGGTCGCGAACACTACCTACAAATACGCGATGGACCACCACATCGGCCCATTTGGCGGCTGAGTCGCCGTTCTCTCATAGCCAGGTACGCGCTCCTTGCTTCCTGCCATCTGCCTGTGTCGTGCGCATAATGGCAATGGGCCTGTGTACCCATAGGAGATACGGGCAATCTTGGGCCATTGGGGCTTTGCGCTGGTGGGAGTCATGATATACTAGCCCAGGGAAATTTCGCTGGACTCGTTTGAAGTGCGCAGGCGGATGTGCTGTGTGGTGAGGAGAAGGCTATGGCAGGGCTGCAGGGCCGGACGTTGGGCGGCTACCAGCTAACCGAGCAAATTGCGAGCGCTGGCATTGCGGAAGTGTATCGTGCGCGACCCCTCGCCGCGAATGGTCGCGAAGTCGTCATCAAAGTCATCTACCCTGAATTTGCGCGCTATCCGAGCTTCCTCCCCAACTTCCAGCACATTATCCAGACCGCGGCGCGATTGGCCAGCCACCCACATATCTTGCCCGTCGTCGCCAGTGGCGAGGAGAATGGTTATCTCTATCTGGCAGCACCGTGGGTGGCAGACGGCACCTTGCGCGACTGGATCGCGCGTGGCGGGCGTCTCGGCGTCAGTGACGTCGCTCCCTTTTTTCATCAGCTGGGGAGTGCGCTGTCGTATGCACATAGCCTCGGCCTGGTTCACGGCAACCTTAAGCCCAGCAATGTCTTCCTCTTCGAAGGCCGGCATGTTCTCCTCGGCGACTTTGGAATGCTGTGGGATATCCGTCAACTCGATATGAATCACTCCGGTTCGGGCGTTGACGTTGTCGAATATCTCGCGCCGGAGTCATTTTCGGGTCAGTTCTCGCAGCAGAGCGATATCTATAGCCTGGGCGCGATTCTTTTCGCCACTCTCACCGGACGCCCACCATTCAGTGGCTCCAAGCCAGCCGACCTGCGCGACGCCCATATGCGCTATCCCCCGCCGCGTCTTGGGCAGGTTGACCCGTCCCTACCACCAGGTGTTCAGGCGCTCGACCCGATCATCCAGCAGGCGATGTCGAAAAATCCCGGCGAGCGATTCCCTTCGGCCATGGCGCTGGCCGAGGCGATTGACGCGACGTTGAAGCAGCAGCCAGCCATGCCAGCCATGCCAGCCATGCCAGCCATGCAGATGCCGCCCGCGCTTCCGGCGCCGGGGCAATATGCGCAAGCCGCTGGCATGCCACAAGCGGTTGTTCAGCCCAGCGTTCCCAACTCATGGGGCGCGCCCGGCCCAATCGGCCCAGCCGCCGGGTTCGGCGCATTACCGGCGCCCGGTAGCGCACCCATGCCAGGCATGCAGCCGCCTCAGCCGCCCTTCCCACCAATGAATGGTAACGGCGCCCAACAGGCTGGAGCGCCCATGTCACAGGGATGGCCCGCAGCCGACGGTATTCAGTATACCGAGCGCGTTCCTGCGCAGCCCGTGGCTCGCCCACTGCTCCCGCAACCGCAATTGCCGCCGCCAAACGCTGCCGCAGGGGGCGCCAGCGCGCCGCTGATGCCGCCGATTGGCGATGATCCCGAATGGAGACACGACGCATGGCCAGCGGAAAACGGCGCATCACGCGGATACGGGGATGATTTTCCGCAGCCTGATGGCCCGCCACGCCGCCAGGCCGCGCGTGACGATGACTGGCGCCTTGGACACAATGCGCCCAGCCAGGGCGGTCCGAGCAGAGCTGATTTTAGTGATTTCCCTTCGGATTATACCGACCAACGGCTCGCGCGGATTGATAGCGGCTATGACATGTCGCGCGCTGACTGGGGGCAGAGCGGCCCACATAGTGAGGCGTTGCGATATCGGGGCGGCTTCTCGGCAACAGAGTTGGGCTTGCCGCGACTGACCAATCCCGCCTTGCAGGGTGAACTGCCGCCCGAGTGGGAGGACTTGTTGACTGGTGAGATGCTACCTCGTCGGTCAGACCTTGGCCCACGCAGGCCGTCACAGGCACGCCGCAACGCCCCGGATAGCTATGCCTCAGAAAGCTACGCGCCAGAAAGTTTTGCCTATAGCAGCGTCGGCCAATCCTACGCGCCAAACGGTCCGGGGGCGCGGCCAGCGGGTCGACGCGAGCCAGGCGTCAGCAATGGCCGCCGCTATGAGGAACCACCAGCTGCCAGACCGAGTGGGCAACGCGAACAGCCCATGCCATCGATTGCATCGGAATACTATCCGGCTTACACAGCCAGCCGGATGCCCGCACAACCAGACTCGCGCGTCCCATATAAAGCACGAGAGCCGCGCAGACGCCTGTGGCCAAGTCTTGTTTTGCTTGCGGTAATCGTGCTGGCGTTAGTGGGTGGCGTGGGAGTGGTGCTGGCAAAGCCGACGATCTGCCCAGGCACGGTCTGTGTGCAGGCAAATCGCTTCCTGCATAAGAACCTGACCTTCCTGGGGCCGATTCCCAATGCCAATATCCTTCATGCAACCCCCAACACACTGACCGTTCAAGCCGTCTCTGGCAGCAGCACCAATCTGAATGTTCAGGTCAACAACAGCGGCACCGATCCGGCAGTATGGCATGCTACGGCAAGTGTCGCCTGGCTCAGCATCTCACCCAAAAGCGGTACGCTCCCCGCTGGCGGTACGATGACACTCGGTGTGGCTGCCACACCCGCTGACGTGACGCCAGGGAATTATTCCGCGCTGGTTACCGTCACTACGACGGAGACGACCATCCACATCCCTGTCACAGCCAGCATTGCCGCTGGTCCGAAACTGGACGTTGCGACGACGGCGATGACCGTTCACGGTTGGCAATGTAATAGCGCACAGTCCTTCAAGCTCGATAACAGCGGCGATACACCGCTGTCGTTCACGGTCACGACATCGAAAGCGACGGCTATTACCCTTGGCAAGTCGAGTGGCTCTATCGATCCTGGAGGCAACGTCACCGTTCCGTTCACCATCACCTGCTCCGCCTTTTTCGCGGACTATACTATTTCTGTAGACAGCGATGGTGGCAAGGGCACGGTTACCATCCACTACACATCTTGATGAAGCGCGTACTGCGCATGGGAAGCGCCAGCATCCTTTGATGATTGGGTGGAGCAGACGGGAGATTCAGCATGCGTTACGTCGCCACGGTTGGCGAACGGGCCATCACGATTGGCGTACAGGAAGACGGCCATCAGCGTGAGGTGACACTTGGCGACAATCGCCTGACGGTTGATTGGCGGCCAGTAGGGGGCGCGGCGCTCTCCGCCGCGAAGGATGACCCAGACCAGGCTGGCCACTATAGTCTGCTCCTGGGCGCTCAATCGTTCGACGTCTTTGTGCAACCAGTGACCGCCGACGAAGAAGATGGCACATCGCGCGTCTATGAGGTGTATGTCCGTGGACAGATGTACCGGGTACGTCTCGCCGACGAGCGAGCACGCGCGCTCGCCTCGCTGGCAGGCGGAGCGCACGCTTCGGGCGATGCGAATATTCGCGCCCCGATGCCGGGACTCGTCTCCAGCGTGCTGGCAGAGGAGGGAACCGAGATCCAGCGCGGACAGGCCGTGGTCGTGCTCGAAGCGATGAAAATGGAGAACGATCTACCCGCGCCGCGGGCGGGCGTCGTCAAGAGTCTGCGTGTAAGCAAAGGGCAGGCGGTGAACCAGGGCGACCTCCTGGTCGTCATCGGTGACCCCGCCGGAACCCCACCCACCGACGAGGACGACGAGAGCCGCGCATGATTCCCCTCGATGACCTGATACTCGCAACTAACGCAGAGATGCTACAGGTTGGCGCCCAAACCATCTTTGAGGGATTCGCCCATGACTCTCGTGCTGTAGCGCCCGGTGATTGTTTCGTCGCGGTCCACGGGATGCACAGTGATGGACACGACTTCGCCACCGATGCGCTGGAACGTGGAGCCGCCGCGGCGCTGCTGGAGCGTGGCTGGCTGGATACCTTGCGCGAAACCCGGCCCGACGTAATGGCTGATCTGACCGCGACTGGCGCGACCTTGCTCGTCGTATCCGATACTCGCTTGGCGCTCCGCCAGTACGCCCAACACATTCTGGCCCGCTGGCATCCCGAGGTTATCGCCGTCACCGGCGCAACCGGCAAGACCACCTGCAAAGAGGCGATTGCCGACGTGCTTGGCACCCAGGCGCCAACATTCCGCTCTTGGCGCAACTATAACGACGCCCTCGGACTGCCGCTTTCCCTCGGTCGCCTGGAGCCTTCGCATCGTTATGCCGTGCTGGAGATGGGCGCCGATCACCCCGGCGAAATCCGCCATCTCTGCGAGCTTACACGCCCACGCATCGGCGTCGTCACCAACGTTGGCGCATCCCATCTCCAATATTTTGGTTCCATTGCAGGGCTTGCCGAGGAACTGGCAGAACTCCCTGCCGCGCTTCCAGCCGATGGGTTGGCCGTGCTCAACGCCGACGATCCACGAGTATGCGCCATGGCCACTCGCACTGCCGCCGCGACGCTCTTCTTCGGCAACAACCCCACGACGGAGCGGCCAGTCCCTCTGCGCCTCCGACCGCTCGCAGCGCATGACGGCGACGGCCTGATGGTCGAGTCCACCGATGAGCTAGTCAGCGGCCGCACGACTCAGGTCTTTTCGCGCCTGCATGGCGACGCCTGGGCCACGATTGTGCTGGCGGCGCTCACCGTCGCGCATGCGCTCGGTATCCCACGCGAGCAGGCGCTGGCAACACTCTCGCTACTAGAATCATTACCGGGACGAATGCGGCTGCTGCCCGGAACGCACGGGCTGCGCATCCTCGACGACTCGCACAATGCCACGCCCGAGAGCGCCACGGCTGGCCTAGCGACGCTCGCCGCGCTGGGACATCAACAGCACGAACACACGCCGACGATTGCGGTGCTGGGCGATATCCTGCGGTTGGGCGCCAGCGAACAGCAGGAGCACGATCAACTCGGCGTCATTGCCGCTCAACACGCCGACTACCTCGTCACCCAGGGTCTGCGGGCGGAGCGCATTGCCGCCTCAGCGCTGAAAGGCGGGATGGACGCCCGCCATGTTACGGTCGCCCATGCGCCCGAAGATTGCGCTGCCGCCGTACTAGCCTTCGCTAACCAAATCAGTAAATCCAGCAAAACCGCGCCGCTTGTCTACATCAAAGGGTCGGAAGAGATGCGCATGGAACAGGTCACCGCGCTGTTACTCGCCGACCCGCGCCGCGCCGAGGATGTGCTGGATCGCCAGACACAGGCCTGGCGGCGGATCGTCGTGATGCGACCGGATCGCCCAACATGGCTGGAGATCGATCTGAGCGCGATTGGACGCAATACCCAGCTCTTCAAGGAACTGGTGGGACCGGATGTGCGGCTGCTGGTCAGCCTGAAGGCTGACGCCTACGGCCATGGCGCATTGCGGGTCGCTCGAACGGTCGCGCGCAATGGGGCGGAGTGGCTGGGCGTTGCGACCGTTAGCGAGGCGGAACCTCTCCGGCGCGCTGGTATCGATGTACCCATCCTCGTCTTCGGCTACATCGCCCCCTGGCAGGCACGTGAAGCGGTTCGCATGAATCTGCGGGCGACGTTGTATGACCTCGACCTGGCACGCGCCCTCTCACAGGCCGCCACCGATCTGCATGGGCAGATACCCGTCCACGTCAAGGTAGACACTGGCATGGCGCGCCTCGGTCTACGCGCGGAAGATGTTGAGCGCATCGTCCGCTTCTGTGATGAGGTCCGCTCGCTACCGGGACTCATCTTCGAGGGCATATTCACGCACTTTGCTACCGCCGACGCTGACGATCAGACATATGCCCTGCGCCAGTTCGACCGTTTCGAGCGGGTGCTGGCTGCGCTTGATGCGCGCGGGCTGCGTCCGCCGATTGTTCACGCGGCCAACAGCGCGGCGGCGCTCTCGCTGCCTCAGTCGCGCTATGACATGGTGCGCCCTGGAATCGCCATCTACGGACTCTCACCCTCCGACGAGGTGCGCCTACCCGAAGGATTCCACCCCGCGCTGGCGTTCAAGACGCAGGTTGCGCAGGTGAAAGATATCCCCGCGGGCGAAGGGGTTAGCTACGGCGCAACATACATCACCACGGCGCCGACTCGCATCGCCGTGGTGCCAGTGGGCTATGCCGATGGATTCCGTCGCGCCCCCGCGAATTGGGGCGAGGTACTTGTCCGCGGCGCGCGCGCGCCTCTGGTAGGCCGGGTCTGCATGGACCAGTGCATGATCGATGTCACTCACATCCCCGGCGTGCGGCAGGGGGACGAAGTTGTGCTCATCGGACGCCAGGGAGAGGATGAGCTGACCGCCAATGAAGTCGCTCGCAAACTGGGCACCATCGCATATGAAGTAACCTCAGAGTTACTCGCGCGCATCCCACGCATCAGCTAATGGCAACTTTTGGAGCCTCCGCCTCGTAATACTATACATAGCGGCGCATTATGTCTCCCACCAACCAGACCGCCGCTACGCGGACGCTGGCGCGCCCCATTCGACAGTCTCGGCAGGCAGGAGGATGCGTCATGGATGGTAGCCCTCGGGTCTCATCCTCCCCATCCCTCCCCACGAAAAGCTGGCATGCGTTCTGGCGTTCCGTCACCGAAGGGTGGCGCTCCTTCTGGGGTTCACCGCGTATCCGTGCCCTTACCAACGTGAGTGTGGTTGGGCTGCATGCCATCGAGTGGCGCGAACGGTTACGCCGACCGCTGGCGCTGACCACTCCCACCACGCTGCGACGCATGAGCGCGGTTGCCCGCCTCGCATACTACGTTCTACCCGCTCCCACGCGACGAAAACATGACACACCTGAAGAGGAAGGCGATAGCACTCGCCCACGCGGGCGCATTATCGCAAACCCCCGCTCAGGCACGCTACGGATGCCGCTGTCGCTCAACCAACTCAATCAGGTGGCCGCGGCGCTCACCGATGCCGGACTACCGGTCGAGGTCTGTCTCACCGAACGCCCTGGCCATGCTTCCTTGCTGGCTCGCGAAGCTGTACGGACCGGCATGGAGATGGTGATCGCAGCTGGCGGTGATGGCACGATCAACGAGATCATCCAGGAACTGGCTGGCCACTCAACGGCGCTCGGTATTCTGCCGCTTGGCACCGTAAATGTCTGGGCGCGCGAGACACGCATTCCCCTCAGCCTGCCCGACGCGGCGCGAGTACTGCTCTATGGCGTGCGGCGGCGGGTAGATCTTGGACGCGCGGGCAACCGCTACTTTTTGATGATGGCCGGGGTTGGCTTCGACGCGGAGGTCGCGCAACGGGTGGAACGCAGTGTGCTCAAACGCATCGGGCTGAAGATGTTGGACTACCTGACCACAGTGGGGATACTGGGGGTCACGCATAAGCCAGTGCTGGTGCGTATCAAGCATGATGGCAAACGACGAGAAATCTCGTCGCTCATGCTCGTGGTTGGCAATACTCGCCTCTATGGCGGCGCGCTGACCTTCACCCGCCATGCCGTCGCAGACGATGGCATGCTGGACATTGTCACCGTTGGCGGCGGTGGTCTGCTCTACCGGATGGGCATCCTGCGCAATGCGTTTCTACGACGTCCACGTCGTGGCCCGCGTGTACGGTACGAACGGGCGCGCACTATTCGAGTTGAGGCTGATGCGCCGCTGCCCGTACAGGTAGATGGTGAACTGATAGGCAAGCTGCCCATGTCGTTCAGTATCGCACCGCTCGCGCTGACGGTGATCGTGCCACCTGACGCGCCCGACGCACTATTTAGCCTTCCTCCACTCAAATAGCAACTGAGCGGCTCAGGATGCGAACCCGGACTATGTGAGGCCAGCCAGCGGCAACGTAAACCAGAATGTTGCGCCTTCGCCCGCTGGTGAAGTGACACCGATCTCGCCACCATGACTGCACACGATTGCGCGCGCAACATATAATCCCAGGCCCACTCCTGGATTCTCAACGTTCGAGCCATGGGTATACGCCTCAAAGATGGCATCTTCTTCGCCTGCTGGAACCCCGATGCCTGAATCTGTCACGCTCATGCGCACAACCGGCGGCTCGCACGCCACTTGTACCTGAATTCGCCCTTTGAGGCTATACTTGAGCGCGTTGGTCAGCAAGATCCCGAGCGCCAACTCCACTCGTGGCGAATCCCATGGGGCAACCACTGGCACATCGGGCAACTCAAACACAACGCTATGAGCGCGGCTCGCAAACCCATAGATCGACGTGAGTCGCTGAGCCAACGCGCCCACATCAGTCTCGGTTCCATCCCATTGGAGAATGAACTGACCCTGTGCAATGCGCGCTGCCTCCAGATAGGTATCAAGCCGGACAATCAAACGCTCGATCTGAAACGCCATACGCCCAAGGTCGCGCAGATCCTGGGCGCGGTCGTCTTCGCGAGTCAGACGCCGCTGCATGAGTTGGATCTGGCTCTTAAGCACCGCGATTGGATTCCGCAGGTCATGACCGGCAATGTCGAGGAAGCGGATAAATGCTCCCTCTTCGTCAGTCACGGTGGGTTGTTCATCGAGCGATGGATCCACAAGCAGCTTCCTTTCAGAATGTTAACAGGCACATCAGTCACAATGAACATGACAGATCGAAAGTAAGACAATACTCGTTCTAGGGCATCTCTCGCGCTTGCTCATGAAGTTGTGTAGACAGCTGGTTCCCACTGAGCCGTAGGGGATCAAACGCAGCCAACAGTTTCGCGGGTGTCGTGGAGGTCTCTGCAGGATGCAGGCCACAACTCGCGGCGAGCGATGCCAGCACCTGACCCGGCGCATATCCTGCCGCCCGCAATGTATCAACACCAGCGGCGGCATCGCGTTTGGCTAATCGTACCCCTTCATCATCCGTCATCAGCGGAACGTGCGCGTACTCCAGCGGGGGAGGGTATCCTAGCGCCGCATAGAGCGCAAGCTGGCGTGCGGTGGAGGCCAGCAGATCGGCGCCACGCACCACCTGGGTGATCCCCATCAGCGAGTCGTCGACGACGACCGCCAGTTGGTACGATACAATACCATCGCTTCTACGCACGATGAAATCCCCAACCGTTGCGGCAACCGACTCAGAGACTGTTCCGCAGAGCAGGTCATCGAACTGGATCGGCTCTTCAGGAGCGATGAATCGCAGCGCTGGCCGCCGACCTGACGCCTCGCGGGTCGCGCGTTCCCTCACGGTGAGACGGCGGCAGATGCCCGGATAGCGCGGAACTTCATCGCCCTGCGGCGCGCTCGCAATCTGCGCCAGCTCGGCGCGCGTGCAGTAGCATGGATAGATTAATCCTCTATTCCGCAGCCGGGCAATTGCCTCATCATAAAGAGCCTGACGCATACTCTGAACATAAGGCCCCAGCAGCCCACCGACATCCGGACCCTCATCCCAGTCAAGGCCAAGCCACCGCAGATCGGCCAGCATCGCCTGGGCCGCGCCATGGGCGGGAACGTGGTAGATCCAGGTCTTCGACCCGCAGACAAAGCGTCCACCAGCGGCACGGGCAAATAGCCAGGCGAGCAGCGCGGTTCGCAGGTTACCCAGATGCAGCACGCCCGTCGGCGACGGAGCGTAGCGCCCGCGCACAGGCTGCCCGCTCATGGCGCATCAATGGCTTTCTTCAGCGTCTTGGGCACGACGGGCGTGATGGCCATGCGCCGAATGGATGCCGCCGCTGGCAGTGGCGCTGAGCATGTGGCCGACCAGGAACATAGCGGCGAGATGCCTGGAGATGTCTCGCACTCAGGCGCGTCCGATGGCCACTGGCCAAGCAGCGCACCGACCAGGCAGACGGGCAGCCCGATCACGCCGAGATGGCAGCCCATAATTCGCTCTACCGGCGAGAAGTCTGGGATGCTGAATCGAATACGCGCCTGCCTTATCCAGCGGATCACCGGTCGCCACATAGGCGGCAATCTCATCATCGCCGAAGTTGCGCATCAGCACGCGCGTTGCGGAGGTTGCCGAGACGAGACTCTCGGGATCATCACCTGCCAGTGCAACGCCCGTCGCCACGATGTGCTCACGTCCGCGAAGCATCCGTAGCATTGTCTCTGCCTCTGCCAGGTCATGCGGCTTCGCCAGCGAGCCGCCATCGAGCAGCACTGTCGTATCCGAGGCGAGCACTCTGCCCCGCCGCCCCGAGTTGGCCAGCATCCGTAGCGCTGCCAGCGCTTTTTCGCGGGCAAGATATTCGCCAAGCCGCTCCAATGGCCCGCTAAAACTCGCGGAGAGCGCATCCTCGTCAATCGGCGCGAGCAAACGCTCGAAGGTGATCCCGGCACGACTGAGCAGCTCGCTACGACGCGGCGAGGACGAGGCGAGATAGAGCGGCGGACAGGTCATCAACGAGCCTCCAGCACGGCGATAGTCTCAATGTGCGCCGTTTGAGGGAACATATCGAGCGGCTGCACCGAGACAAGCGAATAGGCGTCGGATTTCAGACATAGTGTGGCAAGGTCGCGCGCAAGTGTATCTGGATTACACGAGACATAGACAACGCGCGGCACCCGGCGAGCGATCAGCGCATCCAGGACGGGACGCTGGCAGCCAGCGCGTGGTGGGTCGATGACCAGCCCATCCAGCCGACGCGACATACCCGGCAACACGTCTTCTACCTTCGCCTGGATAATCTCGACATTGGGCGCATTGCGCAGATTCCAGCGGGCGTCACGGATTGCGCTGGCCGACTCCTCGATGGCCAGGACGGTTCCGGCGCGGTCCGCAAGCAGCCGGGCGAAGACGCCGACGCCACAGTAGGCGTCCACCAGCGTCACATCCGGCCCGGAAGGCATGTGGTCGAGCACGAGTGCGGCCATGCGGTTCGCCTGCTCGGTATTCGTCTGGAAGAACGAGCTGGGACGGATGCGAAAGCGCGCGCCACCCATCTCCTCTTCGATAGTCTCGTCGCGCAGTTCCAGGCCCGCATCATGCAGGCGATTCAGCGCGTCCACAGCAGGGTGAGGCTGAATGAGCATCTGCCCCGTCGCCACACCATAGCGAATTACCACCTGCGGGCGCGCCAGCCGTTCCGCCGCCAGGGCCGCCAACGCGCTATTGATGCGAGGATGCGCGAGCGGACAGGCGGTAAGCGGGAGTATCCGGTGGCTGCCGCGTGCGGTCAGGCCTGGCTGCCCCTCCCAGTTCACTGAGAAGCGCATGTGATTGCGATAGCCCCAGGGCGAGTCGCAGCCGATAGCAGGCTCAACTGGCGGATCGCTGAATCCTGCCTCTTGCAGCGCGGCGACAACCCGCTCGCGCTTCCAGATCAATTGCGCTTCATAGTCCATGTGCTGAAGCTGGCAGCCACCACACTCGCCAAAGACCGGGCAGCCCGGCGTAGCGCGCTCTGGCGCGGACGAGACGACGCCAAGCAGACGTACCTGCGGTGGAGGAACGCGCTTCGCCCTCTTGCGTCCCGGACGCGGTGGACTCCACCGCGCCTCGACATCCGCCGTCTCGCCGGGCAGGCCGCCGATGAAGGTCAGCTCGGTCGGAGCCTCGATGGCGCGCCCGGGGCCGTGCACCGCGGCGAAATCAGCCTCATCTGGCGGCTCGATCACTTCCACGATAACACCATGCGCCAGACCATCGGGGAGCAACGACTCGACCCGTACACGGTAGCGAGCGGTGACATATCGTGGGCCACCTTGGAGATGTATTTCTGTCTGCTGCGTTGTCTCCAGCATGGCCTCCTCAATGCTGATACGATAACCCATCTTTCATGACATCCCTCGATGTTGCGGTCGGTGCAGTATACCATCTCGCAGCGATCCAGCGGTCCAGAGCCTCTGGTGTTCCCCAGCAACGTTGAGGTGTGTCTGCCTGCCTGTGATAGATTATGTAGATGAAGATTGGGCGAGAGGGGGCGCTGGATAGGCAGGAGCGAGCAATGGACGAACAGGCGAAGACGGGGCGGCAGGCGACACTCCAGGCCATGGTGACGGAGCCGCTGGACGTGCTGGTGGTCGGCGGCGGCATTACCGGCGCGGGCGTCGCGCTGGACGCGGCGGCGCGTGGCTATCGCGTCGGGCTGGTCGAGCGCGGCGACTTCGCCAGTGGGACGAGTAGCTGGTCTACCAAGCTGGTGCATGGCGGCATCCGCTACCTGCCGGAGTTCGATATCGCGCTGGTCCGCGAGGCGTTGATCGAGCGCGGACGGCTCCTGCGCAACGCGCCGCATCTCGTGCAGCCGCTCGCATTCATCCTGCCCCTCTATGACACCTCGCGCCGCCCGGTCGGCCTGCCTGTCGCGCCTCCATTCGGCCTGGGACTGGGGTTCATTCTCGACGCGGGCCTCTGGGTCTACGATGTCCTTGCCGGGAAAGAGAACGTCGGCGAGCATCGCCGTCTCTCGCGCGAGCAGACCATCGAGCGCGCCGCGTCGCTGATTCCTAAGGGCATCAAGACTGGATATATCTACTATGACGCGCGCACCGACGACACCCGTCTCACCATAGCAGTGCTGCGGACGGCGGTGGCGCATGGCGCGCAGATTGCCAACTACGCCGAGGCGACGCGCTTTGAGCATGAAGGCGAACGCATCACTGGAGCCTGGGTGCGCGACACGCACGCGCCAAACACGGACGAGCGGCTGATTCTGGCGCGCCACGTCGTCAACGCGACCGGAGTCTGGGCCGAGCAGACCGAGCGCCTGGCAGGGGAGGCGCCGGGGTTGCACATCGCGCCGAGCAAGGGCGTTCACCTCGTCTTCGACCGCGCGACGCTGGGGATTGACGAAGAGGCGATTGTACTGCCGGAAACCGAGGACGGGCGCATCATCTTCATCGTGCCGTGGCAGTCGCGCGCGCTGGTGGGCACCACCGATACGCCCGTCCGCGACATCGAACGACCCGTGGCAACCGAAGAGGATGTAAATTACCTGCTCTATCATCTCAATCGGTATCTGCGTCGGAAGCTGACGTGCGACGATATCCTCACCAGTTTCGCGGGCAATCGTCCCTTGCTCCATGTCCGTCGCGGCAACAGCAGGCTGGCGCGACTCTCGCGCTCGCACGAAGTGGTGGAGAGCGACGCCGGACTGATATCGGTCTCTGGCGGCAAGATGACCACCTACCGCCGCATGGCGCAGGATGTCATAGACCTGATCGACCGGCGCGAAAAACGCGCGTTGAGTCATCCGACGCGCAAGCTCACTTTGCGCGGCTCCGGCGGCTGGGCCGAGGCGAGGCAACTCGTTCGCACGCGTGGGCGGGCGCTTGGGCTTGCCGACGATATCATCGCCCATCTTGGCGGCGCATATGGTGCCGATGCACTTGCCGTCCTGACGCTTATCGAGCAGGATGGCAGTCTGGCCAAGCGGCTACTGTCCGACCTGCCGTATATTCGCGCCGAAGCGCTCTACGTCTGCCGTGAGGAGATGGCGTTGACGCTAGAAGATGTGCTGCAACGGCGCACGCACATTGCGCTCGAAGACCGCCTGCGTGGGACGGGGATCGCGGCAGCGGTCGCGCATCTCATCGGGCCAACGCTCGGCTGGGATGCTCAGGAAGAGGCGCGTCAGGTCGAGCGCTACCTCGCCAGCGCCCGGCTACACGCTGGCCCATTTGCCGACCGGCTTCCTCCGCTCGCCAGTGGCTCTGAGCTTGCTATCTGAGGCGAGCGTCTACCACTCAAACGCGCGCGCCAGCCCGGAGCGGCTGTAGCGCAGCAACAGCGGGCTGCCATGTGGGCACGACGCCACCACCATCACCGAACGTAGATCGGCCAGCAGCGCCCGCTGTTCCTCGTGCGTGAGGGGCTGCCCGCGTCGGATTGCGCTCCGGCACGCCAGCGAGATACACACCACATCCAGCCAGTCGTCGCTATCGGTCGCCGCCTCTTCGGTCAGCGCGGCGGCCACCCCGGCGACATCGTGCGCCATGCCTGGCAGCTGGGGTACGGCGCGCACGAGAAATACGCTGTCGTCGAACGGCTGGCAGTCCAGGCCCAGCATACGCAATTCATCCAGGCGCGGTTCAAGCTGGCGCGCCTGGAGCGGCGAAAGCACCACCAGCAGTGGCTGCAAGAGCAACTGCCCGGACTGGTCAGTTTCAGCGCCTCTGGCCAGGGCTTTGCGGCGCAGCAGCAGACGCTCGTAGAGGATGCGTTCGTGTGCGCGGTGCTGATCAACCAGCAGCAGCTGTCCGTTCGCTGTGCGCGCCAGGATCAGCGTATCGTCGAACTGAGCCAGCGGCTCCCACTCACCCGCCTCCGCGTCGAGTGCAGTCTCTTCAGGGCTGGCATCGTAAAATCGAGGTCTCTCGGCCAGGCGTGTCGCCCGGCGGGTACGTCGTTGCGGGAAGCGCAATTGCAGCGGACGTGAAAACTGGCCGGTGGCGAGGTCGCCAGCGCTCTCCAGCACGGTGAGTGGCGACTGTCCCATTGTCGTGTGGACTGCCTCGCGGAGCGTCGCCGCTAGTGCCTGCTCGTGCCGGAGCAACACCTCCGTCTTTGACGGATGGATATTCGCGTCCACCTGATTCAGCGGCGCCGCTATCTCGGCAATCAGCAGCGGATGGCGCCCTTTACGCAAAAGCGGGCGATAGCCAACCTCAAGTGCAGACAGCAGCGCGCGATTTGCCACTGGGCGTCCATTGACGACCAGCAGGACATGATCGCGACTACTGCTATGAAACGCACGCGAGGCGGCTACCCCGGAGCACGTGGCCTCGCCCGCCTGTGCAGGACCGAACGGCAACAGCGCCCGCGCCGCATCGCTACCATAGATCGCCGCGATAGCTTCAATGCGATCATTCCCGGTCGTGTGAAGCATCACGGTGCCATCGCTCACCAGCGTGAAGTGTACCGTCGGGTGCGCCAATGCGTATGCGCGCACGACCGCCAGCGACCGTCCTGCCTCGACCCGCGAGCTACGCAACAAGGCCCGCCGCGCCGGAACCGTCGCGAACAGCGCGCGTACGGACACCGTCGTGCCACGATTCCGCGGCGTCTCTGCCAGCACAGCAGGCATCTCTGGGCCAGCGCGCAGGGTACGTGCGACGCCGCTCTCGTCAGCGGCGCTGGCAATCTCCACCTCGGCGACGGCAGCGATGCTGGCAAACGCCTCCCCACGGAAGCCAAGCGTGGCGACGTGCTCCAGGTCAGACAGACTGCGCACTTTGCTGGTGGCGTGCGGCGTCACGGTCAGGGGCAGGTCATCCGCCAGAATGCCTTCGCCATCGTCCGCGACGCGCATCAGTCGCAGGCCGCCATCCTGTAGCTCGATGCGGATCATCGTAGCATGAGCATCCAGCGCGTTGTCGATCAACTCGCGCACGACCGAGGCGGGCCGCTCGATCACCTCGCCCGCCGCGATGCGCTCGATCACCTCACGCGCCAGTGGCGCAATCCGTTCCGGCATGGCGTCTTACACCCCTTCGCCTGCTGCGCGCAGTAGCGCCAGCGCCCGTTGCTGCAAGGCAAAGAGCGCATTGATCGCTTCTATCGGCGTCATCGCGGCGATGTTAGCGGCGGCCAGATCGAGTGCCAACTCGCGCTCTTCACGCCGCATCAACGCATTCTCTTCCCCATCGACATCGGCAGTGGAGGCCACGTATGCGGCTGGCATCTCCGCGACCCGGCGTTGACTACTGGCATGCCGCAGCAGCAAGGCCGACGCGCGCTCGGTGACGGGCGCTGGCAGACCAGCCATACGCGCCACCTGGACGCCATAGCTCTCGGTGCTGGCGCCCTCCACGACCCGATGCAGGAAGATCGCGCCATCTTCACGTTCGGCGACCGCCATGCGAAAGACGCCGACGCGGGGCAACGTCTCCGCGAGATCGGCCAGCTCGTGGTAGTGGGTGGCGAAGAGCGTGCTGCGCGCCAACGTGGTCATGCAGATATTCGACGACGGCGCGGGCGATGGATAGCCCATCGGCGGTGCTGGTGCCGCGGCCCACCTCGTCCAGAATCACCAGGCTGCGGGCTGTGGCGTGCCGCAGAATGTAGGCGGTCTCGACCATTTCGAGCATGAACGTGCTCAGGCCACGCGCGAGATCGTCTTCCGCGCCCACACGGGTGAAGATGCGGTCCACCAGCCCAATACGCGCCGCCTCCGCCGGGACGAATGAGCCAATCTGCGCCAGCAGCGTGATAAGGGCAACCTGCCGCAGATAGGTGGATTTGCCTGCCATATTCGGCCCAGTCAGCAGCATGATCGTGGGCGCATCATCGCTCGCTCGCTCGCCGGTATCACTATCACCCGCGCGGAGGTGGGTATCGTTGGCGATGAATTCGCCGCTCTCGGTCGCCATCTCGACGACTGGATGCCGACCCGCGACGATTTCCAGGCAGGCATCGTCAGCGAGTTCGGGACGCACAAAGTTCCGAGATAGCGCTACCTCAGCCAGCGCCACCAACATATCCACCTGCGCCAGCGCCGCCGCGGTCCGGCGCATCGGTGTCGCCGAACCAGCCAGTGACCGCAACACCTCCGCATAGAGCGCACGCTCTAGCGCCTCAATCTGTTCGCTGGCGTGCAGCACCTGCGCCTCATGCGCCTTCAGTTCAGGCGTGACGTAGCGCTCGCCCGTAGAAATCGTCTGCCGTCGCTGATAGTCGTCGGGCACGCGGCTCAGGTTGGGTGTCGTGACCTCGATGTAGTAACCAAACACTTTGTTGTAACCAACCTTGAGCGACTTGATGCCCGTCCGTTCACGCTCGTCGGCCTCCAGCGTGGCGATCCACTGGCGCGCCTGGGCGGCCGTCTGGGCCAGCGTATCCAACTCAGCGTTGTAGCCCGCGCGTATGAGGCGGCCAGTCCCCATGCCCGGCTCTGCCAGCGCCCGCACGATCAACTCACGCACGCGCGGACAGGCATCCAGATCGTCGCGCAGGCGCACCAGCGCGGAAGCGTTCGTATCGCGCAGCGTGGTGGCGACTACAGGGACGCGGGCGAGGGCGCTTTCCAGGCCAAATACCTCGCGCGGCACCGACGAACCGTGGACGATACGGGCAATCAGCCGTTCCAGATCGCCCAGACCATCGAGCGCGGCGGCAAGTTGCTGGCGCATAGCGGTCGCGGTATGCAGTTCGGCGACGGCATCGAGCCTCGCTTCGAGCGTCGCGCGGTTACGGAGTGGCTGCAAGAGAGAGCGGCGCAACAGTCGCGCGCCCATCGCCGTCCGCGTAGCATCAAGCGTCGCCAGCAGGGTCGATGGCGTTTCCCTGCCTGTCCTGATGCGCATTGCTCGGGCTGGCTCGATGACCTCCAGCGCCCGCCACGTCCTGCCGTCGATCTCCACGAAACCGGCGGTGTCATACGTCGTGAGGTCGGTCAGCAGCGGCAGCAGCGTCGGATTCATTCGTTCGAGATAGGCCAGAATCGCTCCTGCTGCGCTGGTGGCCAGCGGCAGATGTTCGCAGCCATAGGCGACGAGCGTGGCAGCGCCAAAGTGACGGAGCATTCGGCGGCGCGCGCCATCCTCCTCGAACCAGCTATCGCTACAGGGCGTGAGCGTCCAGTGCGCCTGCCAGTCGTCCTCGCCCAGCAAATGCTCAGGATGCGCGTGGACCCGCTCGGCAAGCAGCACCTCAGCGGGCGCGAGCCGGTCCAGTTCGGCATGTAATGCGGCGGGCAGCCGCGACGCCTCCCATTCGACGCAGGCGAACGCGCCAGTACTCGCCTCGACAACCGCCAGGCCTGCGCCTCCACGCGCGCCGATCGCCAGCGCGACGAGGTAATTATCGCGCCGGACGGGCACCATATTCGGCTCGACCACTGTCCCCGGCGTCAGGATGCGCGTCACCTCGCGCTTGACCAGCCCCTTGCCCGGCGGACTGACCTGATCGCAGACGGCCACCTTATAGCCACGCGCCACCAGCCGCGCCAGATACGTCTCCAGCGCATGCGTGGGCACACCCGCCAGCGGCACAGCGTCACCCGGCCCGTAGCTGCGCGCGGTCAGGACGATCTGCAACTCGCGGGCGACGGTGCGCGCGTCTTCGTCGAAGAATTCGTAGAAGTCCCCAATGTTGTAGGCAAGCAAGGCATCCTGGTGCTGCGCCTTGATCTCGAGGTACTGGCGGCGAGCGGGTGAGGGCATGGCAACTCCTCTTTGCCAGAAAGCGTAGGCGGTGGAGCGCTCGCCTATTGTAGCACGGCCCACGTGTGATGTTGAGACAGCCCACTATTCTTTCGCAGACCCTCTGCTCTGGAAACAGCAGTACCGGGCGGTTTGATTCAGTTAGAACACGATTTCCACAATTGAGCGCCCATATCCACAGGGATGGTGGATAACCTAGAATGTGTGTTCTAGTAACAGCGCGTTGGCTTGACGCATTTGGGTAAACATGGTACATCTCTAAGTGACAACCGAATACTGAATGACCGCAACGGGAGCTTGGGGCGCCAGGCTGAGAGGGTGGCACAATCCGCCACCGACCGACGGAACCTGATCTGGGTAATGCCAGCGCAGGGAGCGAATAAACGCTTCGCACGATTGGGGACGCTGGCATAATAGGTCGGCGTCCTCTTTTTTATGCGCGCCGCCCCAACTTTCTACTGGTCTGTGGCCAACAGCCCTCTCCCCCGGCCCCTCCCCTAAAAGGGAGGGGAGTGAGATGGGGGTGGAGGCAATTAGTAGAGGGCAAGTGATGGGAACACCACTGTTGGAGGCGCGCGAGGTTACGATGCGCTACCGCGTCGGCGGCGCGGATGTTCTCGCCCTCCAGCATGTCTCGCTGCATGTGGATGAGGGCGAGTTCGTCGCGCTGGTGGGGCCAAGTGGCTCAGGTAAGACGACGCTGCTCTCGATCTTCGCCGGGCTGGAGACGCCGACCTCCGGCGCGGTCGCCCTGCGTGGCGACACACAGGCGCGGCTGCTGGGGCGGGCGGGCTACATGCCGCAGCGCGATCTGCTACTACCCTGGCGCACAGCGCTCGGCAACGCGATAGCCGGACTCCAGGCGCAGGGGGTAGCGCGGATGGAGGCGACGACTCGCGCTCGCGCCCTCTTCGCCGAGTTTGGGCTGGCGGGATTCGAGCGCGCCTGGCCCGCGACGCTCAGCGGCGGGATGCGCCAGCGGGTCGCCTTCGCCCGCACCGTCGCTGGCGGCCCACGACCTGCTGCTGCTGGATGAGCCGTTTGGCGCGCTGGACGCCCTCACCCGCACCGGCTTGCAGCGCTGGCTTGCCGACCTCTGGGAGCGCCTGGGCGCGACATGCCTGCTCGTTACCCACGACCTCGATGAGGCGCTGCTGCTGGCCGACCGTATCTACGTGCTCTCGCCGCGCCCGGGAACCGTCCGTCTGGAGCGCGCTGTGCCGCTGGAGCGCCCTCGACGACTGGAGATGCTCGCCCGCCCCGAGATCGTTTCGATTAAAGGAGAGCTGCTGGCCTCGCTGCTCGACACCGAAACGAGTACAGTGACGGGAGGCGCAGCATGAAGACGCTGCACGACTCCCAGGATGCTACTGAGCGCGCCCCATCCAGCGTTGCGCGCACACTGGGGCAACTCCCGTTCTCTCGACGTGGCCCTTCGCTCGCTGGGTGCGTGTCTCGCGTCTCACCGTGGCAGACACGCTTCCCGCGCTCGTGCTGCTGGCGGCGCTCGGGCTGCTCTGGCAGTGGTACGCCAGCCAGCCGGACATCGACGCGCAGATTCTGCCGACGCCGCTCGCCGTCTGGGGTGTGCTGGTGGGCCAACGGGATATCCTCTGGCAGCACATGCTGGTGACGCTGCAAGAGACGCTGATTGGCTTCGCGCTGGCGCTGGCGGCGGGCGTCGCCTTCGGCACATTGATCGACTTCTCGCCGTGGCTGCGGCGGGCGATCTATCCGTTGCTGGTGGCGTCGCAGACGATCCCGATCATCACACTGGCGCCGCTGCTGGTGCTCTGGTTTGGCTTCGGGCTGGTCTCGAAGTCTATCGTCGTGCTGCTGGTCTGCTTCTTCCCCATTGTGGTGGCGCTGGCGGATGGGCTGCGCTCCGCCGACCCCGAGCTTATTCGGCTGTTCCGCGCGTTCGGCGCGGGACCGATACGCATCTTCTGGTCGGTGCGGCTGCCGGGCGCGCTGCCGTCGCTCTTCTCGGGCGTGCGCATCGCCATCGCTTATAGCGTCATCGGCGCGATCTTCGGCGAGTACGTCGGGGCGAGCGCTGGCCTGGGATTCTACATGCAGCTTAAGCAGCACTCGTTCGCGACCGCGGGGGTGCTGGCGGCTATCGTCGTCACCGCGCTGCTGAGCATCGCGCTCTTCGCCTCGGTGGCATTCATCGAGCGGCTGGCGCTGCCGTGGTATTACCTGCAACGCCGCCGCGAGGGATGAGATGTTGAGATTTTGGGCCGGGTTGGCTGGCCATCGAAGGAGTTCATCATTCATGGCATCATTCGCACCATTGCGACATATCAAGTATGTTCCCGCACGCATGCTGGCGCTGCTACTGCTGGGGACGCTGCCGCTGCTGGCAGGCTGCATTGGGCAGACCACCACGTCGTCGTATGACGGGCCGGTGGCCAAGGTCTCGCTTGCCCTCGACTGGACGCCGAACACCAACCACACTGGCATCTATGTGGCGATGCAGAAGGGCTATTACCGGCAGAATGGCATCGATCTTTTGCTGACGCCGTATTCGAGCAGCGTCTATCCCGAACAGCTTGTCGGCGCGGGCAAGGCGGAGTTCGGCATCAGCTTCCCCGAGTCGGTGACGACGTTCCGCGCGCAGGATGTGCCTATCGTCTCGGTGGGCGCGATCATCGAGCACAACACTTCAGCGCTCATCACGCTCAAAAGTTCCGGGCTGGATAGCGTCGCGAAGCTGGCGGGCAAGCGCTACGCGGGCTTCGGCGGGGCATACGAGCAGCCGGTCATCTCCCAGATGCTCAATTGCGCGGGCGCGCCCAGCACCAACTTCCAGAACGTCACGACCCAGCTCGACCCCATCGCGGCGCTCAAGAGCGGCCAGTTCGATTTCGCCTGGGTCTATATGGGCTGGGAGGGCATCGAGGCGCAGGAGCAGGGTGTCGCACTCAACGCCTTCCCGCTGCCGGACTACTGCATCCCCGACTACTCGTCGCCAGTGGTCATCACGAACCAGCAGCTTATCCAGCAGCATCCCGACGTCATTAAGCGCTTTATGAAGGCCACCGCCGAGGGCTACGAATACGCGATTCAGCATCCCGACGACGCGGCGAAGCTGCTGATTGACGGCGCGCCAAAGGGCAGCTTCGACGACCAGCAGCTGGTCTATAAGAGCCAGGCATATCTCAGCCCGCTCTATGCGCCGGGCGAGAAGTGCTGGGGCACGCAGTCACTGGCCTCGTGGACGAACTATCCGCGCTTCATGTTCAACCATCACGCGATCCAGGACGCCAACGGCAACCCGATCACCACACCGCCTGACTATGGCGCGGCGTTTACCAACCAGTTCCTGCCCGCGTGCTCGTAGGGCGGCCCTCTCCCCCCAACCCCCTCCCCCTAAAGGGGAGGGGGGACCCAGACCATCAGATCTCCCCTGTGGAGAGGGGTGGGGGTGTGATGGCTACAACACGTCCAGAGCGCGCTCGGCGAAGGGGCGATCCAGCCGGAAGGGGTTGTCGGCGCTGGCGATTGCACCGGTGAGAACGTCAACCGCCAGGCGGCTTCCGCCCGCGCTGCCCATGATGCCGTGGCCGCTATAGCCACAGTTGACGAAGAGGCCGTCTATCGGGGTCGCGCCGAGCAGCGGGCGATGGTCGGGCGTGTAGGAATATTGGCCGGCGACGAGCAGCCAGTGCGACGTGTTGCGCTGCCAGACATCGCGCCAGAACGGGCTGATGCGCGCGACGGCGTGGTCGCTGGCAGGGTGGAGCAGCCCATAGGCGAAGGCGAGGCTGGTTGGCACGTCTTCCATTGGTGCGGTGGCTGGCTCGGTGGGCGTCGTCCACATCAGGTGCGCGCCAGAGTGCCAGGGACGCCAGTGCGCGCCCGTCTCCTCGTCGATGGTCATCGGCGCATCTTGCGGCACTTCGGGGGTCTCGGGCAGAATCAGCCGCTGCCGCCGGACGCAGGTGATGGGCAGGTCGAGATCCGCCAGCCGCCCGACCTCCGCCGAGAACGGCCCCGCCGCGACCACCACGCGCTCGGTGGCGACCGTGCCCCGGCTCGTCCGCACACCCTGCACACGTCCGCCCGTGACCTCGATGCCGGTGACGGTCGTTTCCAGCACGATGGGCGCCTGACTGGCGCGAACGTAGCCCATCAGCAGCCTGCGCACATCCAGCCAGCCGTCGCCCGCACGATAGCGCGCACCCAGCACGTCCTCGCTCACGTAGGGGAAGCGCCGCCGCACCTCATCGCCATCCAGCAGCTCGACATCATCCAGCCCCCAGCCGCGCTGCTCGTCTACCAGTTCGCGCTGGCGTCGCAGCGTCTCCGGCGTTGTGGCGAGCCAGAGATAGCCCTGCTGATGGATGCCGAGGTCGTAGCCATCCAGCCCGGTGCGCTCAGCAAAGTTGACGTAGAAGTCGATGCCCTCACGGACCAGCGCCATCTCTTCGGGATTGTCGAACTGCGCGCGAAAAGCTCCGGTAGCCTTAGGCGTCGTAAGAGTACCTGGCATCGCCTGCTTTTCGAGCACAATGGGGCGCAACCCGGCCCGTACCGCAAAGTAGGCGGTGGCCGCGCCGATGATGCCGCCGCCGATGATGACGAGATCGGCGATCTTCGGTAGCTCGTCTGTGTAGCGCGGGTCGAACGTGGCCACAGGGCGCTCCTTCCGGCAGTATCTGGCGTCAGCGCGATTGCGAGGTGACGAAACGTGCGCGGGTTCTGCGCTGCTTCTGCGCTGGGCGCGACTCTCTCTGCGGAGGTCTGCGCCGCGCTTTGGTAGAGTACAGCAGAGCAGTGAGGTTTCCCAATCGCATGCACGCTCTCCTGGGACGCCCGGACGTTCTCATCGAACCATGAGCGGATGGTTCGATGAGGCGTTCCGGGCGTTTATTATCCCTCTACCTGCCCGTCGGCCTCGGCGAGCTGCTTGACCTGATCCCAGGCGTGGTATGAGCTACGCACCAGCGGCCCGCTATAGACGTTGCGGAAGCCCATCTCGCGGCCTATGCGCGCGTATTCGCGGAACTCGTCCGGCGGGACGTAGCGCTCGATGGGCAGGTGCTGCGGCGAGGGACGCAGATACTGGCCGATGGTGACGATATCGATGTTGTGCGCGCGGATATCGCGCAGCAGCTCGACGATCTCGTCGTGCGTCTCGCCCAGGCCGAGCATGAAGCCGGTCTTGGTCGGCTTCCCTGGCTGCATCTCCTTCGCCCAGGCCAGCACCTCCAGCGAGCGCTCGTAGACCGCCTGCGGGCGCACCCGGCGATAGAGCCGCGGAACGGTCTCGACGTTGTGGTTGAAGACGTCGGGCCTGGCGTCCATCACGACCTTGAGGGCATCGCGCGAGCCTTTGAAGTCGGGCGTCAGCACCTCGACGGCGCATTCGGGGTTCATCCGGCGAATCCAGCGGATGGTGGCGGCGAAGAGGGTGGCGCCGCCGTCGTGCAGCTCGTCGCGGTTGACGGAGGTGACGACGACATGGTTGAGGTTCATCTGCGTCACCGCTTCGGCCACGCGGCGCGGCTCCTCCCAGTCGAGCGTCATCGGCCGCCCGGTGGCGACGGCGCAGAAGCCGCAGCTCCGGGTGCAGACGCTGCCGAGGATCATGAAGGTGGCGGTGCGGTTGGCCCAGCACTCGCCCATGTTGGGGCAGCGCGCCTCTTCGCAGACGGTGTGCAGCGATTTGCTGCGCATCAGGTTCTTGAGGTCATTATAGTTGTCGCCGACGGGCAGGCGGACCCGCAGCCAGTCGGGGCGGCGCTCATTGGGGAGAACGGCCATAGTGGATATCCCTCGTGTTTGGCGCGGCCCATCGTGGGCCAGCGCGTCTTGTCCGCATTGTACAGCGGCGGCGATGCTGTCGCAAGCAGGGAGCGCATCTGTTGCGCATACGCCCAACTGGCCACTACAAACCTTCACGTAGAAAACTGACAGCTGCGGGCCAGCCTCATGCGGTACGCTCAACCAGGACGAGTACGACCAGACAAGTGAGCAGGAGCACACCTATGACCACGCCCGCTACTACGCTTGCGCCGGGCTATAGCTTTCGCGCGCCGACTGAGGACGACATCCCCGGCATCATCGCCGTCATGAGTGCCTTCGACACCTCCTTCCTCGGCCATTCAGACGACTATGAGCCTGACGACATCCGCGACGACTGGAGCCACCTGAACTCGGCGACCGACGCCTGGGTCTTCATCGCGCCAGACGGCAGGATGGCGGGCTATGGGACCGAGACTAACATGGGCTATGGCCAGCTCCAGATCGACGGCTACACCCACCCCGACCATCGCGGCAAGGGCATCGGCGCGGCCATCCTCGCGGTGGGGCAGGCGCGCGCCGCCATGCAGATCGCGCAGCAGCCCGAGGGTGCGCGCGTCGTGCTCTACAATAGCGTCCTGATCGAGGATACCGCCGCCCATGCCCTGCTCGAAGCGCACGGCTTCAGCCTCGCCCGCACCCACTGGCGCATGGGCATCGAGCTGGCTGAGATGGCTGGTATGGACGCGCCGCCGCCCGCGCCGGAGTGGCCCACAGGCATCACCATGCGCACCTTCATCCCTGGGGCGGACGAGCGCGCCGTCTTCGACACCATCGAGGAGGCGTTTCAGGACCACTGGGGCCACACGCCCCACGACTATGATGAGTGGCTCGCCCGCCTGAAGCGCCCCACCTTCGACCCATCGCTCTGGTTCCTGGCGGTAGATAGTATGGCTGGCGACCAGTTCGCCGGAGTCTGCACCTGCTGGCTGCGGCCCGCCGGTGGCTGGGTCGGCACGCTGGCGGTACGTCGGCCATGGCGGCGGCGCGGGCTGGGGCTAGCGCTGCTCTATCAGGCATTCGGCGAGTTCTACCTGCGCGGCGTCACTAGCGTCGGCCTTGGCGTAGACGCGCAGAGCCTGACCGGCGCGACCCGCCTCTATGAGCGTGCGGGCATGCATCCCACCATGCGCATCGCCACCTTCGCCCGCGAGTTGCGCCCCGGCGTGGACCTCAGCGTGCAGACGCTAGCGCAAACCGAGGCATAGGAGGCATAGGAGGACCAAGGCTGAGAAGGAGCAAGAGCCGCTCCTGCCCCGCGATCAGCACGAGCGCGGCACACACACTAACCCCGCCTGCTGACACGACATGACAGGAGCGACTCAGACACTTACGGCCAGTCTGGCCGTGGATATTCGGGAGACTTGAAATTGGAACCGGACGAGAGCGGGAAAATGGGGACCAGTTGTCCGCCTTGCCATTGGAACAGGAAGGTTTCGATGACAATATTCTGCCCGGTGCTGTCGAATTTCACCGGTCCCTGCACGGTAGTGAACGTATCCTTATGCAGCTCCGCGATCAGCCTGGTCTGGTCAAGCGACTTAATCTTTGCGATTGCCTGCTGAACTACCTGGCCCACTGAATACGCTTCGGGAACATCCGAGCTTATCGCGCTCACATCACCCCCATACGCCTTCAGATATGCCCGCACCATCGCTTGGTTCCCTGGTGTCGTCTGCTGTGGATACCAGCCATTCGGGACCATGATGCCTTCCGCCGAGCGTGCCCCACCGATAGCATTCAGAAAGTCATTGCCCTGATCGGGACCAGCCGTGGCCACAATTGCCTTCGGATTATAGTTCTGCTGCTTAAACGCGAGCGCGAACGCCTTGAAGTCCTCCAGTAACGTCCCCAACACGACAATATCGGCCTTGGCATTCACGAGCTTCTGGGCAATCGGCGCGAAGTTCGTGGCATCAGACGAGTACACCGTATACGATGCCGTCTGGATGCCAGAAAGTTCGAGCAGATGCCGGGCGAGGTCAATCTGCGGCTGCGTGAACGGATCATCCTCGGTGGCATATGCAGCCGTCTGCGGACGCTTACTTGGAGGCAACGAGAGCACCAGTTGTGTGAAGCTGATCAGATTGTTCGCAACGGGCAACGAGACATCGAAGACGTTATTGAGTCCCTGCGTAAAGACAGAAGGGCCGCCGCCTGCGCCTTCGACGAGCGCATAGCCATACTGATTCGCGGTCATCGCGGCAGGTTTGGTCAGTTTGCTTGAGAACGGCCCAAACAGCAAGTCGCAATGGCCAACAGTGATGAGTTGCTGATAGTTCGTGACGACCTTCGTGTCGCTGCTGGCGTCATCCAGAATATCGAGCGTGACCTTGCGCCCGAGCAGACCACCGCTGGCATTGACACTGTTGGCCCAGAGTTGGTAACCCTGTTGAAACGCCTTACCATCCGTCGCGAAGTCACCGGTGAGCGAAAGTGAGATGCCGATTTTGACGGGTCCAACGGTAGTCGTCTGCGCCGGGGCAATACCGCAGGCCGTTACTGTCATCACGGCCATACAGACGAGGATAACGACACCAAAGGCTCGACGAAACGCACTGTGCGACAGTCCGCCCACGTCCGTTCTCCCTTCACGCCAGTGACATACCTAGTAGAGCGTCGTCACAAGCGTCGCATCCACAACATTCGACGAGGCTACAGACCCGATGGGTCAGCAACCAAATCCGCCACCGTGGCGAGGAACCGCGCGCCCCGCGCGCCATCCACCACACGATGATCGCACGAGAGACTGAGCGTGATCGTCGGGCGCACCGCTGGCTGGCCATCCACCGGAATCACCCGGTCGACCAGCGCTCCCACCGCCAGAATGGCCGCCTGCGGGCTATTGATAATCGCCGTGAAGGCGTCGATCCCGTACATGCCCAGGTTGCTGATCGTGAATGTGCCGTCCCGCAGGTCGTCGGGGCGTGTCTTACCCGCCTGCGCCCGCGCGACCATCTCCGCCCGGTGACGGGCAATGCCGCTCAGGCTCAGGTCGTCGGCATGTGGGATGACCGGCGCAATCAAGCCATCCGCCGTCGCGACCGCCAGCGCGATATTTACCGCGTCATGCGCGACGATGGAGCCATGCTGCCAGGATGCGTTGAGGCGCGGGTGCAGCCGCAGCGCCGTCGCCACCACCTTGACCAGTAAATCGGTATAGGTCAGCTTCTCGGTCGCGCGCCTCTCCGCCCTGGCAAACCACTGCTTGAATGCCGTGGCATCCAGCTCGCGCACCAGAAAGAAGTGGGGCGTGGTCACCCAGCTCTGCGTCGTGCGTTCCGCCATCAGCCGCCAGACCGTGCTCATGGATTGCTCGTCCGCCGCCCCAGCCCCAGCCACAGGCACAGACGCCATTAGCAACCCAGCGCTTTCGGCGGCCAGCACATCCGCGGCCAGCACAGCGCCGCCCGGTCCGCTCCCACGCACCGCCACCAGATCAACGTCATGCGCCGCCGCCATACGCCGCGCCTTCGGGGAGGCCTGGCGACGCCCATTCGCACTCGGTATCCCAGCCGGGCTGGCCACTACGACGCTGCTCGGCGTTACTTCTGGCTTGCTCTGCTTCTGCTTCTGCCTCTGCTTCTGCCTCTGCTTCTGCCTCTGGTCCCCCTCCCCCTTCAGGGGAGGGAAGAGGGGAGGGAAGAGGGGAGGGAAGTGGGGAGATGGCGACCTCCTCCGGTGAGAGGATAACTGCGATCACCTGCGCCACCGGCACCTCGTCGCCCGCCTGCGCCGCCACTCGTGACAGAATGCCCGTCGCGGGCGCCTCCAGGTCCACCGCCGCCTTATCCGTCTCGATCACCACCAGCGGCTCGCCAGCGGTCACGGCCTCGCCCTCGGATTTGAGCCACTCGACGATTTTGCCGGTGTCCTGGGCCATCCCCAGCGCGGGCAAGATGACATCTGTCGCCATGCGCCTGAACCCCTTGAACTTTCGCTAAGGCCGCTCCGCCGCGCTGTGCGCCATCGCGCCGCGCCGGTGGCCATCCGCCTTCACATTCAGATGCGACTGCACCTCGCGCTTCGTTGCCAGCTGCCCGTTGACCGTGTAGTAATGGGTGCCCGCCACCAACAGCTCCTCGGCAGGGAAGCGCGTGATGACCTCGCAGCCGTCGCTGGTCACCACCAGTTGCTCTTCGATGCGGGCAGCGGTCCAGCCATCGGAGGCAGGCCAGAAGGTCTCCAGCGCGAAGACCATCCCCTCTTCGATCACCTCCGGGATGGTCGAGCGAAACCAGGCGGCTGAAGATCGGTTTCTCCCAGATCGAGAGGCCGACGCCGTGGCCATATTGCAGCGCGAAGGCGGCCTCCTCGTCAGGGAAACCGAATTCCTCGTGCCTTCGGCCACAGCTTCACCACATCCGCCGTCGTCACCCCTGGCTTGATGAGGTTTATCGCAGCATCCAGAATCTCACGGCACTTCTTGTACGCGTCCACCATCGCCTGCGAGGCGCTGCCAATCGCGAAGGTGCGATAGTAACAGGTGCGATAGCCGTTGTAGCTGTGCAGGATGTCGAAGTACGCCGGGTCGCCCGGACGCAGCGCGCGATCGCTGAAGACGTGCGGGTGCGGGCTGCAGCGCTCGCCCGAGATCGCGTTCACCCCCTCGACATGCTCCGACCCCATGTCGTAGAGCGACTTGCTGACCAGCCCCACGCACTCATTCTCGCGCACGCCCGGTTTCATAAACCGATACAGGTCGTCGTAGGCGGCATCTACCATCATACAGGCGGTGTTGAGCAGCGTGATCTCGTCCGCAGTCTTGATGAGGCGCGCATGCTGCATCAACTGCTGGCCGTCCACTACGGTGATGCCCTCGGCCTGGAGCGCGAAGAGAACGGGAAGCTCGATGGCGTCCACGCCGAGCGGCGCGCCGAGCAGCCCGCGCTCCTCCAGCTCCACGCGAATCTTGCGAGCCACCTCTTCGGCGCGCCCGGCGGCGGGCAGCATCGCGCCGCGCTGTGTCGAGATGCCAGCCCGCGAGCGTTCCTCGCCCAGCCAGGGACAGTAGAGCTTGTGGTGTCGCGCCGCCGAGCCAAAGTCCCAGAGAATCGGCTCGTCGTCGCGCGCCAGCAGCGTAAAGCGCGCGAGCTTGTCCATGGCCCACGTGCCGATGTGGGTCGCGGTGATATAGCGGACGTTGTTCATGTCGAAGCAGAGCAACGCGCCCATTTCCGATTCTTTGAGGAGCCGCTTGATGCGGGCGAGGCGCTGCGTGCGCAGCCGCTCGAAGTCGACGCGCTCCTCCCAGTCCACACCCATCATGCCGTATGTCTTGAGTGCCATCATCCTGCTCCTTTGACCTGGCTCTAGATGCTCCTTTGACCTGGCTCTAGATGCTTCAGGCGAACTACCAGCGGCGATTGCACGCGGCCACAGAGCGTCTTCGCCAGCTCGATGACCACGCTGGGGGTTGGGACCGTCTGGTCCTCCAACACAGGAGAGAACGGGATAGGAACATCCATCGCCCCCAGCCGTTTCACCGGGGCGTCGAGGTCGTAGAACGCGCCATCGGCGATCACCGCAGCCATCTCGGCGGTCACCCCATAGCTCTGGTAGCCCTCGTCGATGACGATGGCGCGGCTCGTCTTCCTGGCCGACGCGACCAGCGCATCGCTGTCCAGGGGAACCATCGTACGCGGGTCAATCACCTCGGCGCTGATGCCAAGCTGGTCCAGCGTATCGGCGGCGGCGAGGGCCACCTGCACCATGCTGCTCGTCGCGACAAGGGTGATATCCGTCCCAATTCGCTTGATGTCGGCGACGCCAAAGGGGATGGTGTACTCCTCCTCAGGCACAGAACCTTTGAGCGTGTACATCATCTTGTCCTCAAAGATCACCACCGGATTGTCGTCGCGGATGGCTGTCTTGAGCAGCCCCTTGGCGTCGTACGGCGTAGAAGGGAGGGCCACCTTGAGGCCGGGAATGTGGCTGACCCAGGCATGCAGGCTCTGGCTGTGCTGCGCGGCACTACGGCGGGTGGCCCCAAGTGTCGTGCGCACGACGAGCGGCACTTTGAGCTTGCCGCCGGACATATAGCGCACCTTGGCCGCCTGGTTGGCAAGCTGGTCCATAATCAGTCCGATGAAGTCGCCGAACATAATATCTACGACGGGCCGCATACCCGTCATCGCCGCGCCAACGCCAATACCTGTGATACCAACCTCCGAGATCGGCGAGTCGATGATCCGCTGCGGGCCGAACTCCTCCACCAGCCCGGAAAGCACCTTGAACGGCGTGCCAGCCTCCGCGACATCCTCGCCCATAACGTACACAGTTGCGTCGCGGCGCAGCTCCTCGGCAAGCGCCTCGCGAATCGCCTGCGCCAGCGTCAGCTCGCGGACCGCGCCGGAGCCTGTCTGATTAAGCGTTGTGCTAGGCGTAGACATCTTGACCCACCTCGCTGGCATCTGGGAAAGGCGCGCTGAGCGCGAAATCCACCGCCGCCCCGATTTCGGCGCGCGCCTCCCGCGTCATCCGGTCAAGCGCATCGGCGTCGGCAATGCCCTGCTCCGTCAGCCATTGGCCGAGCAGCGTGATCGGGTCGCGCTGTGTCTTCCAGTGCTCCTCCTCCTCCTTAGAGCGGTAGTACGCGCGCTGGATATCGCCAACATGGTGGCCGTAGTAGCGATAGGTGTTACAAAGGAGGAATGACGGCCCCTCGCCGCCGCGCGCGCGCTCGACCATGCCACTGGTGGCGGCATAGACGGCGCGCACATCCTGGCCATCAACCTCTTCGGCGGGAATGCCAAACGCCCGGGGTCGCGCGGTCAGCCCGCCAGCGGTGGTCTCGCTGTAATGGGTGTACTCGTTATACAGGTTGTTCTCGCACACGTAGATGACGGGCAATTTCCACAGCGAGGCCATGTTCATGACTTCATACACGATGCCCTGGCCCAGCGCGCCATCGCCAAAGAAGCAGACGGCAACCTGGTCCGCGCCGCGCATCTTGCTGGAGAACGCCGCCCCCGTCGCGATGCCCGCGCTGCCGCCGACAATGGCATTGGCTCCCAGGTTGCCGGTATCCTGGTCGGCAATGTGCATCGAGCCGCCCTTGCCTTTGCAGTACCCCGCCTCCTTGCCGAGCAACTCGGCGAACATGCGGTCAACGGAGGCGCCTTTCGCCAGACAGTGGCCGTGGCCACGGTGCGTACTGGTGATGTAGTCATCGCGTCGCAACGCCGCGCAGACGCCCACTGCGACGGCCTCCTCGCCAGAGTAGAGATGCGCGAGGCCTGGCATGCGCGCGGTCTTATAGAGGTCGTTGACCTGTTCCTCGAAGAGGCGAATCGTAACCATTTGCCGGTACATACCAGGCCAGAGATCGCCCTCAGTGGCAGCCGACTGGCTGTGACTGGCATTCTGCGCCTGTCGCGCCGTTTTCGCCTGTGACATACAGACTCTCCTCGACTTTCCAGAGCACGCGCTCACTATGGGAGGGTCACACGCTTTGCTGGGTTGCCAGGTGTGTCGCCGAGAAGTGCTTGCCGGGTATCAGCACGCACCTGCTTCAGATGCTCACGCATGGTGTTCCGAGCAGCCTCGGCATCTTTCGCAATGATTGCGTCCATCACGCGCCGGTGATGCTGTTGCCCGCGCTCAGGCCCGCCGGCGACGGCGAAGATCATTTTGCGCTGATCGCTGAGCAGATCGACAATCGAGTCCATCAGCGCCAATATCAAGGGATTGCCGGAGCCGCGCGCCACCGCGCGATGAAAGTCGTTGTCGGCGGCAATGAAGGCGTCGGCATCGTCGAGGGCATGCTCCATCGTCTCGTACGCCGTGCGCATCGCGGCGATATGCTCGTCCTCCGCCCGCTCCGCCGCCAGCGCCGCCATCTCCGGCTCGAGGATCTCGCGCACCTCGGTCAGATGCTCCGGGACGTGTCGGTTGCCAATGCGCATCATCAGGTGGAGTGAGTGTCGCACGGCCTGCGATGTACCGTCTATAACCATCGTTCCACGACCGGGTCGCATATCAACCAGACCACGCTGTGCGAGCGTCTTCAAGGCCTCGCGCACGGCGGTGCGGCTTGCGCCGAACTGCTCTCCCAACTCGCGTTCCGAGCCGAGATAGTCACCATGGCGCAGCTCACCCGAGAGAATGCGCCGCTCGATTTGAGCCGCGATCTGCTCGAATACCCTGCTGCGCTCGATCCGGTCGTACATGCCTTCCTCACCGCCAGCCACATCGCCAGCCTCGTCACATCGTCCCAACTGGTATGACAATCATACCGCAACGCAGAACGTTGTCAAGCAGCAGGCTCACAGGCCCATCCAAAACCGACAAGCAGCGCGATTCTCGCTACACGCCGGGTGCCGGGCTCGCTCGCGCCGCCTGATACCACTGCGCATCACAGTACGCTTCCGGCTGTCCCAGTCGTATGTCGGCGGGGCCATACGTCCGGCGGAGCGCAATCACCTGGCGCAGACCGTCCTCGTCGAGCGCGACGTCGATTCCGTGGCCGGTTGCGGGAGAGACATACGACGCATACGTCCGCGCCACCAGATCGGGCGCAATGCCAATCGATGGCTCGGTGCCCATGAGTGCCTGCACCGCCTCGGCATGCGCGGGATCATGCAGCCAGCGAAGGGCTTGCAGGATGGCAGCTATATACTGCGTCACCATCGCTGAGTGCGCGTTCATCCATTGGCGCACACCAGCGGTCGAGCCAGACGCATAGGCCACATACGCCGACGAAGACGACGCCAGCCGGGCGCAGCCATGGTCGGCGGCGCGCAAATCGAATGGCGCATAGAGAACCGTGGCCGCGATGGACCCCGCCAACAGCGCGTCGCACCGGGCATGTGTCGCGCCAGCCATGGCGAATTTATAGTCACGGTCCAGCAGCAACCCCCGCCGCTGAAGCAGGTCACGCAGCACCAGGGCAAAGCCGGAGGAGGGATTGTCAACGCCAAGAGTCGTACCACGCAGATCGTCGATGCTTGTCACACCGGTCCGGGCGTAGACACTCAGCGTGCCAACGCTGCCCCCCAGCGCCATCGCGATCTCCGGAGCAGTTGCCGGATCCACATCAAAGGCGGCGGGCCGCGTCGCGTAATTGATCACATTGTCTGGGGCCGTCTGGATGAGGTCATACTCACCTCGCGCCAGACCGGCAAGCTGAGCGGCAGAACCGGCGGTAAACGTCAGGTCGATGACGAGTCCGCAGTCTGCGAAATAGCCCTCATGTATGGCGACGTACAGCGGCAGATTCTGCGGGCCTCTGAACGAGTTGATGCGCAGTCTATTGGCCGATGCTCTCTGATCCACGACGCTGCTCTCGTTCCGACTTGCCGCTACGGCTCGACGCCAGCCATCTTTGCGAGCACCTTGTAGACGATGAAGAAATCGTGCTCGGCCAACCCCATTGCGCGCGCGGCCGTCAGAAACTCGTTGCTCACGGCGACGGTTGGCAGCGGGACATCAAATTGTCTCCCCATATCCAGAGCCAGCAGCATATCCTTCTGCATCATATTGACATTAAACCAGGCTTCATCTGGCTCATTGAGGATAAATGGGGTGCGGTACTTGAGCGACGGCGAGGCGATCACGCTGTCAAGCAGCACTTTCAATGCCGTCGCGCGGGGAATACCGCCTTTTTCCGCGAGGAGCAGCGCCTCGGAGAACGCCATGATTTGCACTTGCAAATTGAGGTTCACGGCGATCTTCATCAAAACAGCCTGACCATTAGGGCCGACGTAGTTAACGGTAGGAGCAATCGCCTCCAGAATGGGCCTGACGCGCTCGAAGGTCTCTCGGTCGCCGCCAACCATCATCGACAACTGGCCCTGCTCCAGGGTAATCGGGCTGCCCGACACAGGCGTATCGAGCATGCGCGCGCCTCGCGCCGCCACCTGGCCCGCCAGTTCGCGCGACTTCGCCGGACTAACTGTGCTCATGTCGATGTAGACCTGGCCTGGCCGCAACCCTGCCAACACGCCATTTGGCCCCTGCACAACCGTCTCAAGCGCGTCGGTATTGGTGACCATGGTGAAGATAACATCAACCGAATCCGCCACCTCGCGGGGCGAGTTGGCCCAGCGCATCCCGGCAGCCAGCAGCCACTGCGCTTTGGCCGACGTGCGGTTGAAGCCAACGACCTCGTATCCGGCGTCCAGGAGCCGCTTCGTGACGCGGCCACCCATCGCACCCAGACCGATGAAGCCAAGAGCGACACGAGCCATATACAGACCTCCAACTGATTATGTGAGCGACAGCGCCGCCCGCCATCGTCACGCCTTCCAGTTCGCGCTCACTCGACCCTTGCGTTGGCACGGGCCATCATTGCGACTCATGGGACGCATCGCCATCTGCGCCCACTACGTAGCGCCTTCTTCACATCGGAGCAGGACCAGTGCTCTGGCGAATGACCAACTCGACAGGCATGACAAGTGGTTCTAGAGCCGCATCTCCACTGGTAATCTGCGCGAGAAGGCGCTCTGCTGCCGCCCTTCCCATTTCGTGTAACGGCAGATGAACCGTCGTCAGCAGACGCATTGCGCCGAGAACGGTTGAGATATCGTTGAAACCGACAATCGAGATATCGCGTGGCGTCTGAAGGCCAGCCTCTTCTATCGCGCGCAAGGCTCCGACCGCCGCCAGGTCGTTAACAGCGAAAATAGCTGTTGGCGGCTGAGCCAACGTGAGCAGCTGCCGCGTAGCCGCATAGCCACCCGGCTCGCGGAAGCTCCCGCGTACGATAAGATCCGGATCAACAGGCAGGCGTCGTCGCTGCATCGTTTCTACATACCCCCGCGCGCGCGTGTGGCCGGTAGACATCTCATCCGAACCAGCAATATGCGCGATACGGCGGTGGCCCAGGTCGATGAGATGCTCCACCGCGGCGGTCGCCCCGGCATAGTCATCGGGCACGACGGTGTTTCCAGAAAGCGGGTCCGTGTGACGATTGACCATCACGAAGGGGAAGCCGCCCTCTATCAGCGCGTTAATGGTGGGATCCTCTCGGCGCGCTGTCGCGATAAGTAATCCATCCACCTGTCGCCCGCGCAGCATGGCAATGCTGTTTTCCTCGCGCACCAGTTCATCATCCGTGTTGGCCATAATCACGCTGTATCCCCTGGCCGCCATCGCATCCTCGATGCCCCGAAACAGCATGGCAAAGAACGGGTTGGCAATGTCAGGGATCACTGTGCCGACGACAAAACTGTGCTTTGTCCGCAGGGAGCGCGCCAGATGATTCGGCTGATAGCCCTGCTCGCGGGCCAGCGCCAGAATGCGCGTGCGCACCTCCTCACTCACCCGCTGCTGCGGATCATCGTTAAGCACCCGCGCAACCGTCGAGGGATGAACTCCAGCCAATCTGGCGAGGTCTTTCAAGGTCATTTCAGGAGGCCTTGCGGGCGTTTTTGCCATCTCGCTCGTCCACCGGTACGGTCCTCCCTTATACTGAACAAACGGTTGTTCCGACAACAGTAGCATCAAATACGGGGCATGTCAATTATCGTTGGGCTGCCACCCAAGATGTCGTAACGGTATGAATGTAGCGGCATCGCCCTCTGGTTCCCACACCAAGAATACCACCAGACGGCGATCCCGGCACGGACCGCATGCGGGCAATTGCGCGACGAGCCACCTGGCATCCCCCACGTCAACTGAGCGGCGCATTGACATGCCCTGGGGGGAGTGCTACAGTGTCGTGCAATCGATTGTTCATCACGAACAAACGATTGTCTACGGAGGTGGGACTGTACAGGCGGGCACAAGTCGATGGGGGTTCAGGATGTCACGTGAGTGCATCGCGCTATACGACCGCGACATTGGCATGCAGGGAGGAATCATGGCCACGACTGACTCTACAGGCTCTATGGAATCTAACACACATGAGGGTACGAGCTATCCCCAGCAAGATGATCGCGTTCGCATCGCCGTCAGCCATTGGGCGCCGCGATTTGTCGCGAACGGTGTGGACCTGAGCGACTTCAACGCCACTCTGGCGCGTATCCAGACCTGGAGCCAATGGCTGACAGAGTGGGCGACGACGGCACGCGGCTATGAAGAGCTGGCCCAGACCGCCGAATCCCATGGGTTCGCCTTGACAGCTGCCGAGGCATGGCGTCGCGCCGCATTGTGCTGGCACTTTGGCAAGTTCGTCTTCATGGAGGATCCCGACCTCGCACGAACGGCCCAGCAGCGGCTGACAGAAGACTACCAGAAAGGGATGTGGGCGCTGGAGCCGCCCGCGACGCGCGTCGAGATTCCCTACGGCGCCGTTCGCATGGCCGCGTTACTTCGCCTGCCAGCGGGAGTAGAGCGGCCACCGGTGGTCATCATGCTCCCTGGCCTCGACTCAACCAAAGAAGAAATCCAGACGACCGCCCATGTGTTCTTACGGCGCGGGCTGGCGACACTGGCGGTAGACGGCCCTGGGCAAGGCGAGACCGAGGAACTGCTGCACATCGAACCAGCCTACGAGCGTGCCTCCCAGGCAGTGATGGACTGGATCACAACACGCGACGATCTCGATCAGCATCGCGTCGGTGTCTTTGGCGTCAGTCTCGGCGGCTACTACTCAATACGAACAGCGGCGTACGTCCCTGGCATCAAGGCAGCGGTAGACCTGGCGGGAATCTACTCGATGGCTGAGCATTGGGATGATCGCCCACCAATGACACGCGCCACCTTTACCAGGCGGTCGGGCGCGGCGGACGAGGCTGAGGGGCGGCTACGCGCGCGCGCTATGTCCCTCGTCGGCGTCACCGAACATGTGCGCTGTCCGCTGCTCATTGTGCATGGCACCCGCGATACAATTGTTCTCTTCAGCGACGCGGAGCGCATCCACGCCGAAATACCAAGCTCGGAACTGGCCGCGTTCGAGGGCGGCAATCACGGCTGCACAGACCGTGTCTTCGCATCGCGGTCCCTGATGGCAGACTGGTTGGCCCGGCACCTCGCCTAGCGCCGCGATCAATGCACTAACGGTCTTTAGCGTCTCATTCGATGCACAGTTGTTACCTGATTATGGGTTGGTTCATGCGTAGGAGGGAGACATGACGGACCAGTTTGATGTCGTCATTGCGGGCGCCGGTCACAACAGCTTGGTTACCGCGGCCTATCTGGCCAAGGCGGGTCTGACTTGCTTGGTACTCGAAGCGCGTCCGCGCATCGGCGGCGATACAGCCACCGAGGAGTTGACGCTTCCTGGCTTTCTCCATGATACCTGCTCGACCTCACACGCGATCTTCATGGAGAGTCCCATCTGGCGCAGTCAGGAATTGCCGCTGGCCGAGTATGGCCTGGAATACATCACGAGCGATCCTGCCTGCCACATTGTCTTCCCCGACGGCGCCTCCATCACCCAATGGACCGAGATTGACCGTACCTGTGAAGAGATTGCCAGATTCTCGCGACATGACGCAGACGCCTATCGCAAGATGATGGTTGAGTGGCGTGAGATCGCGCCGGTATTTGGTCGTATGCGCTACGCTCCCGCTGGCGCGGAGTCATCAGTCGCCGAGCATCGGAATGGCGCTATCTGGCTACGACGTCAGGCGCTCTCTGCCTGGGACATTATCAACGCCACATTTGACGACTGGCATGTCAAGTCCATGATGGTCTGGTTCGCCGAAGGCACCTTGCAACCAGCGGAACGCCCAGGCACGGGGACGCTGGCCTATTCATTTGCCGCTGGCCGTCAGCGTAATGGTTGGGCCATTCCTAGGGGCGGGTCGGGCGTCCTGCCCCAGATTCTGGGCCGCTACATCGAGGCGCACGGCGGCACGCTCCTCACCAATCAACAGGTGGTGCACCTGATCGTCGAGGGCGGGCGCTGTGTGGGGGTCGAGACGGCTACAGGCGAACAATTTCGCGCGCGCCGGGCTGTTGTCTCGTCGGTCCACATCAAGCAGTTGGTGGATATGGCGCCCGCCGATGCCTGGGGCGATGCCTTTCTCTACGGCGTGGAAACATACAAGGGTGGCCGAACCATGTTTGTCGCACACTATGCGACAACCGAACCACCGCTATTCGCCACAGCGGGAGGCCCACTCGCGACAGTCGCGGCGGGCGTCGCCCAGACATCGGAGCGCCAGCTCCGCACCGAAGAGCGCTTCCGCGAGGGTCGGCTGAATGATGATCACCCACCGTTGCTGGTGCTGACCCCGTCGATCGGGGATCCCTCACGCGCGCCCGCAGGGAAGCATATGGTCAAGGTCATCAGCCAGCAGCCATATGACCTGAGCGAGGGTCCAGAAAGATGGGATGAGATCAAGGCGGAGGTGGCTCGCGAGAACCTTGATGACTTGCGACGGTACGCGCCCAACCTAACCGATGACAAAATCCTGGCGACGGATATCCGCAGCCCACTCGACCTCGAACGCTACAATGCGCACAACTGGCATGGCAGTTGTCACGGCGGCGATATGGGGCCGTCACAGTCAGGCGCACTTCGACCTGTGCCTGGTTACGCCCAATACCGTATGCCGATTCCTGGCCTCTATCAGACCGGCGCAACCACCCATCCTGGCGGATCGGTGACCGGCGCGCCCGGTCGCAATGCTGCGCAAGTGTTGCTCACGGACCTGGGATGCGAGTGGAATACGGTGATCCAACCAGAGTGACTGGCTCATCAGTTCACTCCACTACTGGGTGTATCGGGGCGCGAGCAAGCACGCAACAGGCGCCACAAAGTGGGACGCGCAGATGCTCGCACTGCGATTTATGACACAGGATTGACAAAGCAGCGGGGAGATGCTAAAGTCTCAGGCAATCGTTTGTCCAACGCCTGTTTGGCTTGCTCATTCGGTGAGGAGGTGGCAAGAAACCCTCGTGATGGTTGCAATGCAGACCATGAAGAACTCGGCGAGGGAGCAATGAGACGATTGGAACAACTCGTCCTGGTAAGGCACTCACGACCGGTACTATTCCCAGCGAACCACATCTATACGAGGAACGCCAGGCGCCTGCGAAGACCTCAGTGCTACGAGGGGGAACAAAAATGACCGGATGGCATTTTCACAGGATACCCAAGTTCACATCTGCTGTTGTAATAGCGCTGGCAGCGCTCATGGCTATCACCGCGTGTGGAACGTCGAGCACGCAAACCGGGAACAAGACTCCCATCAAGATCGGCGTCTCCATCTCGACCTCAGGCGACTTCTCAGATGATGGCAAGGCTACGCAGCAGGGATATGAGCTGTGGGCTGAGCAGGTCAACAAGAGCGGTGGTCTGTTGGGTCGGCAGGTACAGCTTGACATCGTCAACGACAACAGTACTCCTGATCAGGTGACTACGAACTACCAGAAACTCATCACAGTAGACAAAGTTGATCTGGTTGTTGGGCCATACTCAAGCCTCCTGACCAAGCCGGCTTCCGTTGTCACGGCACGTTATGGGTATGCGATGGTCGAAGGCTCTGGCGGCGCTCCTTCGGTCTTCAACCGTGGTATTAAGGGCCTTTACGACGTATCAGCGCCGATTGAAAACCTTCTCGTGGCCTTTTCGCAAATGCTCCAGTCGCTTCCCGCTGACCAGCAGCCCAAATCCATCGCCTATGTGACGTCCGATGATCCATTCACCGAGCCGCAGGTAGATAAGGCGAAGACTGCCCTCGAAGCCGCTGGATTCTCCACAGCCTATTACCAGGTATATCCCGCGGAAACAACAGATTATTCGCCCATGGCAACCGCGATGATCAACAAGCACGCCGATGTCGTCATCGCAGGTACACAAACCGCGGATGCAGAGGCCTACGTCAAAGCATTTGCTCAGCAACATTACAATCCCAAAGCGATCATCTTCACCAGCGGGCCAGATACCGGGGCAGCCTTCTCGCAGGGCGTTGGCGCGGCCAATACCGAGGGCATCCTGTTCCCGAACAGCTGGTGGCCAGGTCTCAACAACTCGGCCAACAAGCAATTTGTACAGGCGTACATTGCCAAGAACGGTGGCACCGCCGACGCGATTGCCGCCGATACCGCCGAAGCGTACTCGGTCGGTGAGGTGCTGCAGCAGGCAGTGACGCAATGTAAGTGCACCGACAATGCCAAGTTGATCCAGACGATCAACACGGGAAGTTTTGATAGCGTACAGGGTCCAGTCAAGTTTAACAGCGTGGGCGAGAATGCCAACCTTCCAGCGTATGTCTTCCAATGGCAGAAGGGTTCGGTCATCTGCGTCTATCCGTCGTCGGTAGCGACCGGCACAATGGAATACCCGAAGCCGAACTGGGCGGGGTGATAGCCTTGCGGTGGGAGCGCTTCGATTCCTTCGCAACTTGCTCCCACATTCGCTAGCAGACCATTGACCAAGAACTACTGACGCATTCGTGCGAAGTCATCCACACTTCCCTGCGGGGTTCGCTCGGACGTAGCGGGCTCCGCAGGTCAGTCCCAGCCAGACAGCGCTCAATCAATCGGATTGTGGCCCCACTACCCCAGGAGGTATGGACGTGCCCTTCAACGTAAACCCTGCGGAGATATTCGGCGCGGTGCTGGACGGGATCCTGACGGGCACTGTCTATGCATTGATGGCCACAGGGCTAAGCCTGATCTTTGGGGTACTCGACATTATCGATGTCGCACAGGCAGGATACGTGATACTCGCCGCCTACCTGAGCTTTGTGCTACAGGGAGCCTTGCACATTGATCTTTTCCTTGGATTGCTCATCACGATGCCCGTGCTATTTCTGGTCGGGCTCGCCGTCGAGCTGGCCTTCATCCGCCCCCTCAAGCGAGAGCGCACCCAATTGTCCATCCTGGTGACTTTTGGCATCGGGCTGATCATCGAAGGCGTGCTGGGGTTGGCATTTGGCACCACAGAGCAGGGACTCCAGGCCTGGTATATCACTCACGGATTCCAGCTTGGCAATGCCTACGTGCCGTACATCTATGTCTTTGCATTCATCCTGGCAGTGGTTCTCATCGCTGCGCTCTTCGTGCTGCTATACCGAACCAAGTATGGCCGCAGCGTGCGCGCGCTCATGCAGAATCGCACCGCCGCCCAGCTCATCGGCATCAATGTTGAGCGGGTATCAGCGATTACCTTTGCAATCGGCGTAGCGCTCACCGCCGCCGGTGGCATGGCCTATGGCGCAACAACTCCATTCAATAACAACAGTTGGTACGACCTCATTACCCGCCTCTTTGCCATCATCATCCTGGGCGGCCTGGGGAGCGTACAGGGCGCCCTTATTGGAGCAATCATTATGCTCGTCTGCTCCGATGTGACTGCCGTCGTATGGTCACCGGTATGGTCAAGCGCGGTATTCTTCGTTGCGCTTGTCCTGTTGCTGTTGTTCCGCCCACAGGGGCTTTTTGGCCGCGTCGCCACACGCAAGCAATAGCTGAGGAGTTCCCGGACGTCAACTACCCCATGGCTCAAGCTAGGGGCTTGCACCTATGGAGGATCACCATGGCGCCATCAGGAGTGCTGCTGCCCGCACATCCCTACCCGGTTCGCATCGGGAGGCCGGTTGACAACCCGAGTGGGGCGGTCCGGCCCGTCTACGTGCAAGCGGCACTCACTATACTCCTAGCTCCTCACCGAAGTCAGGAACTTGCCGCTCGATGTCACCATCCTAAGCACGACGCTCGCGGTTACTCCGCGTGACAGGTATTTATTCTCACGTAGACGAGCAGAAATGGAAAGGAGACGGCGCTTCCTCCTCCTGCCTGTAGCGTGGCTGAAGGCAAAGGTCTCCGCGCCGAAGAATTTGATGAAGCGATCCCTGAACGTGCGGATGGTCAAGCTTACCTGGCCGCTTCTCCTGCTTGTCGCAGCGATACTATTTCCGGTCGTATTTCCCAATCCTGCCCTGGATAATATTGCCGTTCTTACTCTGATGTATGCGGCAATGGCAACGGCGTGGAACATATTCGCGGGGTACACCGGCTACAACTCGCTTGGTCACTCGACCTTCTTTGGCTTCGGCGCCTATGCTATATCGCTTATCTCCGTGGATAAGGGTCTGGAGGGAGGATTCTCCCTGTTCCTGCTGGTTCCGGTCGCGGGTGTGGTCGCCGCGCTCGCCGCCATACCGATAGGGTGGGTCTGTCTGCGCACGCGCGGTCATGCCTTCGTGGTTATCACGCTCATCACTGTGTTTATCTTCCAACTGCTGGCATTTAACCTGCGCGGCATCACCAACGGATCGATTGGACTCTTCTTGCCAGTTCCTGGCTTTGACGTTGACTGGTTTCTCCTACCGTTCTACTATATTCAACTTGCGATTCTGGTACTCGCGCTTCTGACATCGTTGTATATCCGCAGCTCGCGGTATGGCCTCTGGTTGCTCGCCATCCGCGACGACGAAGACCGCGCCGAAGGTCTGGGAGTGCGTACTGGTGCGAGCAAGCTGATTGCGTTCGTGATCTCGGCGTTCTTTGTTGGTATGGTTGGCGCTTTATACGCGTATTTCATCGGCTCGATCTACCCTCAATACGTCTTCGACCCTGCGTTGACGATCACCATCGTCCTAATGGCGTTCCTGGGAGGAGTTGGCACCCTTTCTGGGCCAATTGTTGGCGCAATAATCCTGGAGACAGCGCAGCAATATTTCGACATCTACGCACCCACCGGGGTATATCAGATTTTCCTTGGCGCACTGTTTCTGATTGTCATCCTCCTGATGCCTCAGGGCATTGTCCCCTCACTCGCCAGACTCTGGACGGCATGGCGCGTGCGCAGGGGCAAAGGTGGCACTCCCGTAGCGCCGGAACGCCAGCCAATTGTTGTGGAGAAAGGGTGAGGTCTGGTCAATGAGTCTCCTCGAAATCCATGGCATCTCGAAAGCATTCGGTGGCATTCGCGCGCTCGACGATTGCTCGCTGACCGTCGAACAAGGCTCGATCACCGGGTTGATTGGCCCAAACGGATCGGGCAAGACGACGCTTTTCAACGTGATTACTGGCTATGAACGGCCTGATGCCGGTACCGTCACGCTCAGGGGAACTGACGTGACCAACGCCTCCCCAAGCACAATCTTCGGTCTTGGATTGGGGCGGACGTTTCAGCTCGTTCGGATCTTCCCACGTCTGACCGTCATGGAGAACATGCACATCGCCGTGCAGCGGCGCGGCATCCGCTCTCTGCTCCGTCGGTGGACCGCGCCAGACGAGCGAGCGCACGCGCAAGAGCTATTAGATTTCGTGAGTATTTCCCACCTCACCGATGCGCCCGCAGAAAACCTGTCGTACGGCCAGAAGAAGCTGCTCGAATTCGCCATGATTCTGATCGCCGAACCCCAGGTGGTCCTGCTCGACGAGCCTGCTGGTGGCGTGAATCCAACCCTGGCGGCTCAACTCACCAACCGTATCAAGACGCTGAACCAGCGCGGCATCACCTTCCTTATCGTCGAGCACAATATGCAATTTGTGATGAGCCTGTGCGACAAGGTCGCCGTCATGCATCGCGGTTCCCTGCTCACCGAGGGCGCCCCCGATCAGGTACGCGGAAATCCGGCTGTGCTCGAGGCTTACCTAGGAGACTGAGAACATGCTACTGCGGCTCGATTCCGTCTACGCTGGCTACGGCGGAGGCGACGTCCTTCGGGGCGTTTCCCTCACCGTCGAGCAAGGCTCAATCACCTGTATTGTCGGGCCAAACGGCGCGGGTAAGTCGACGGTGATGGCGACCATCAGCGGTTTGCTGAAGCCGCGCCAGGGCAACATCGTCTTTGACGACCGATCTATCGGCGGGCTACGTCCGCAACAGATTCTGGCGCGCGGGCTTGCTCTCGTACCCCAGGCGCACAGCCTGTTCCCAGGTTTGACGGTACGCGAGAATGTCGAGCTGGGGGCCTACATGCTCAACGACTCCAGTCTTGTTCGGCGACGACTCGGCGAGGTTGAGGCGCTCTTTCCAATTGTGCGAGAGCGAGCCTCTGAAAAGGCAGGCAGTCTCTCCGGTGGCCAGCAGCGGCAGGTAGAGTTTGCCCGCTCGCTTATGCTGGACCCTGCTCTCGTGATGCTTGATGAGCCTTCGATGAGTCTGGATCCCAAAACAGCCAAAGAAATGTTCAATACGGTCAAACACATGAACGAGTCTGGCCGTACTATTCTGCTGGTCGAGCAAAATGTCCGTAGCGGTCTGGGTGTCGCCACACATGGTGTGGTGATGGAAAGCGGAAAAGTGCGACTGACTGGCCCCGCGCAGGACATCCTCAACAATCCCGAAATCAGCGCCCTCTACCTGGGAGGTTCACTGGAAGATACGCACGCCAGCTAGTTCTTCATGCATTCGGCAGGCATCCCGGAACTCCGTGCCGCATAGTGGGGCCATCATCTTAAGAAGAGTCGCAGGGCCAATGAGTAATTATCCCAACAATATGTACCCGCGATTCTCAGACGGTGAGTTTGCGCGCCGGTACAAGGTCGTCCGTGGCATGATGGTCGAGCACGGGCTGAACGCGCTCGTCGTCTATGGTACGGTCGGCAGTTTCTCTGAAGTGCAGTACCTCACAGACTTTCGCACGGCACGCGAAGCCTATCTCGTTGTGCCTGCCGAGGACGAACCGACGTTATTTGTCAACTATTTCAATCATGTCCCCTATGCGCGTCGTCGTGCTCGCGTTGCCGATGTGCGGTGGGCAGGCGCACAGAGTGTATCTACCCTCGTGGAGCACCTGAGCAACCGCAGTTTCAACACCGGGCGGATCGGGTTGGTTGGTGTGCTTCCCTGGCAGCAGCATCTCGCACTCTGCACAGGACTACCGCGTGCGGAGTTCTCTGATGCCACGACACCGTTCCAAGGCCTGCGCCTCATCAAGAGCGAAGAAGAGTTTACTTTTCTTCGGCGCGGCGCAGAGCTTAGTGACCTGGCGATGGAAGCGCTTGAGCGGGAGGTGCGTCCGGGCATCACTGAATATGAATTGGCCGCCACCGTCGAGGGCGCATATGTGCCACTTGGCGGGCAGACGCATATCCACTACATGGCTACCACCTCCATGCACGACCCACATCTCTGCGTCCCAGCGCAGTTTCAGTCTGATCGCGTCTTGCAGGCGGGCGATGTGCTCATCACCGAAATCAGCGCACAGTACAATGGATACCCGGGTCAAATACTGCGCCCATTCAGCGTCGGCGAGCCGCCGACCGGGAACTACCAGCGCATGTACGATCTTGCTGTGCATGTCTTCGAGCATATCGCATCAGTCGTTCGGCACGGCGCTTTGGTTGAGGATGTCCTTGATGCAGCAGAAAAGATCTCTGCTGCGGGGTATACGATCTGCGACGACCTGCTGCATGGCTTCGGCGGAGGCTACTTTGCTCCGCTGGTACGTACCAGGCAGACCGGCGGCACGCGCAATCCGGGATTTGTCTTCGCCGAAAATATGACGGTCGTCATCCAGCCGAATGTGATCTCACCAGACGAGCGTATGGGAATACAGGTGGGCGAACTTGTGCGTGTCACTCGCACTGGTATTGAACGCCTGCACCGCTATCCGATGCGGTTCACCCAGTGTGGCTAGCGCGATTGGTACGGCGTAAATCCAGGCATGCGCGCTCCCCATCAGCATGCAATCATCTGCATTCATGTGGTCAAGGCCACTATACATAGTTCCGCTGCTCTGCTACACTCCGGCTACGGATCACCCCACCGTTCCTTTCGCATTGAAAGCGAGTCCGCATGGCCACGCCATCTATGCCACCGAAAGCGCCCGCCATCTCGCGGCCCCTGTTTGGCGGGTACGTGTTGGTCGCGGTGACGCTGGTATGGATCGCCGGAATCGCGCTGCGTTCTGTGGGGCCGCTGTCACTCTTGCTGCCGTGGGTCTGGCTGGCCGCTGGCGTTCCTGCCCTCATTATGCTGATCGTCCTCATCCGGCAGAGATCGGCGTCTGGAGGCGCTGGCGGACGCCTTGTGCTGATACTCGCTATTCTGCTCGTCGCGCTGACCTTCGGCGCGGTGCGGGCAGCCTGGGCGGATCCCGCCAGCGATCCGCATGCCATCAGCAGTCTCCCACTGAAAACGCCGCTGCGATTGCGTGGCGAGGTAGCCGCCGAACCAGACATTCGCGGCGGCTATCGCTACCTGCTGGTGGATGTCAGCGCGGCCAGCCTGGATGGCGGCGCAACATGGCAGCCAGCGGTAGGCCGTGCCGACGTGACAGTGTATGGGGCTGATGACTGGTTCGCGCCAGACTACGGTGATACGCTGAGCCCGAGTGGCACGCTAAACCCTACTCAGACTGGCGCGCCAACGGGCGTTCTCGCCGAGATGCGTGGCGCGCAGGCGAGCATCCTGGCGCGCGGCGGCGGCAATCCATTGCTGGCAACGCTCTCCGATCTACGCCTTCGCCTGGCCGAATCTATCCAGCGGACGCTACCAGAGCCAGAAGCAGCGTTACTCATCGGCATTCTGCTTGGCTTCAAAACGCCTGTGCTGCGCTCGCGCCTGACGCTCATTACCGCCACCGGCACGATTCATCTGGTCGTGCCCGCCGGACTCAAAGTGGCCATGCTTGCCGAAATCGCCCGCCGAGGGTTACGCCCGCTGGGTCCATGGCCGCGGCTGGGAGGATCACTGGCGGCGGTTGCGCTCTATGCCGCAATTGGCGGCGGAGGGCCTGCGGCTTGTCCGCGCCGCCGTCATGGGCGCCCTGCTCGTACTCAGGGGCGCTGGGACGCCGCTATAACGTCTTCACCGCGCTGGCCTTAGCCGTGCTTCTCATGACCGCTGTCGAGCCGCTGCTGATCTTCGACGCGGGCTTCCAGCTCACCACACTCGCAACCCTCGGCATTCCGCTGCTGACGCCGCCGCTGCAACAGATGCTCATGCTCGGCCTGGGCAAACTGGGCCACGGCATAGGCGCTGGCATCGCGGAATCGCTGGCGGTTACCATGGCGGCGCAGATCGCCACGCTCCCCGTCCTGGCGCTCACCTTCGGCGAGGTGTCGCTGATCGCTCCCATCGCCAATCTGCTGACGGTTCCGCTGCTCGCTCCGTTGCTCGTTTTGGGAGGGTTACTGGCCTTTTTCGGCGCGCTCGGCGTCCCATTGTTCGGCGGCGTGGCGCTGGCGTTGAGCTGGGTTGTCTGGCCACTGCTCTGGTATATCAACGCTGCCATCGCGCTGTGCGCATCCCTGCCAGGTGCGGCGCTGGCTGTTGTCGGGCTGCCACTCGTCGTAGCCTGGGGATATTACCTGCTGCTGGCCGTCGGTGGATGGCGACTGGCGCCGCTGCTGCATCGCTGGACCTCCTCGCTGAACACCCAGCGGACGCATAGCCGCATCAGCCGGAGCGCAGTCGTCGCGCTGCTGGTGGTCGCGCTGCTTGGCGCTGGCGGAGCGGCCGCGCCCGCGCTGGCCTCTGGAGGAGCGGCGCGTCTCGACTTCCTCGACGTCGGTCCGGGAGGCGCGGCAACGCTGCTGCGCCTGCCATCAGGGACAACGGCTCTGCTGGATGGCGGCCCCGACGGCCCCGCACTCGAAGGCGCACTGGCCGGACGCCTCCCCTTCTGGCAACACACGCTCGATCTGGCGGTAGTGACCGATCACCGCGCTGGCGCGATGCGCGGTTTGGAAGCCGCGGCCACGCATTTCACTATCACCCGCGCGGTGGACGCGGGCGCGCTGCATCCCACACGCGAGTATCTCGCCTGGCGCGACGCGATGACCCATGCGGGCGCGGCCTACACGCAAGTACGTCAGGGCGATGTGCTGCAACTGGATGAGTCCACAACGATGACGGTGCTGGCGCCACCTCAGGATCTCTATCCATCACAGCAGGGCGTCACCACTGCCAGCAACGACCTCATTCTCCGACTAGATACGTCCGGCCTGCGCACGCTCTTGCTGGGAGCGGCAGACGCCTATGCGCTCGACGCGCTGGCGGGTTCAGGGCAGTCCCTCAGCGCCGATGTCGTGGAACTGGCGCTGGTCCCTGGCGAGGCGCTGGACGTGAGCGGTGCGCTGGGTGACGTGCTCTTCAAGGCGCATCCGCGACTGGTGGTCATCTGCGACGCTCCGGTCGCCCCTGATTCCGCGACAGCGCGCGAGCGCGTCCACGGCGAGAACTGGACCTCCGACGCCGACGCGGCAAATGCGCTGGGGCGCTGATCTATCGCACCAGCGAGGCAGGCGTCATCAGTCTGAGCGGCGACGCGAGCGGCTGGCATCTCGGCGGATGAGGTTTCACGGGGAAGGACGCTTACGGAGCGGTGGCGTTGCCCAGCCGCTCCCAGAGTCCAAGCCGTTGTAGCTCCTGGCGCGCCTCGAAGCCGAACAATTCGCGGTCAATATGGCGACCCGCGCGCAGCACAATCTCGCGCAGCATCTCGATGCACTCGGCTTTGGTGCGCGGATCCGTCTCGAAAGGGATATGCTGGGCCAACCGCTCTATCGCCTGTTGATCGTGCCAGTTGGCTGGTGTAGTGTCCATAGCGCCGGTCGCTTTCTTACAGGGTCTGAGCCTCATACTCTGGATTAAAATGGTACCATGCCTACTCCAACTGGACAATGGGTATAGCATATGGCTGCCTGCTCTGCAACTATCACCCGACTTCCCCCATTGCTCCTATGAAAGCCGTGTTTTCTTGACCCGCCGCGTCCTCGGCATGTATGGTGTGGGCGCGCTGACTCCCATTCGACGCGATCTTCACACTGGATCTTCGCTCTGAGGGACAAGAGCGCCTCAATCACCTGGATGACTAGCTGCGGCAGGAGGGAATACATATGTTGTGTGATCAGTGCGGATCGGAACGCCCACGGTCGGGACTCTGTCCTGAGTGCGGCGCGCCACCGCCGGGCACATATTCCTCCATGCGCGACTGGAAGGGTCACGGCGGCGCTGGCGACAGCGGTCGCCGACCGCGTGGCGGCTCTGGTGGCTCCAGCAACTCCTGGCGCTCGGACACATCCGGTCGGCGCGGACGCTCAGGCGGGCGTTGGGGTGGGAGTGGCGACAACTGGCAGGATGATGGCTATGACGAGCCGCCTGCAGCGCGCTCTAACCGCCGAAATCGCCGCCCAGCCGACGGCTACGATGAGATCGACCTCGACCGAGCGCTGGTTCCAGCACGCAATGAGATGATGGCGCCGATGGACAGCAGCGCAGGCCTGCCAGCCCTTCCTGGCTTTCCACAGACCGACGAAGAAGAGCGGATGCTTGGCATTCGCCGCCCGGCATTCATCCCGGCGACGAGCGAGAAACGCAAGAAGCGGCTCAGCTCCTGGCGCGTCATCAGCGGCGTGCTCAGCGTTATGCTTCTCTGCATCGCATCGTGCGCGGCGGCGGGCATCCTGGGCAGGGACAGGATCGAGGCGCTCTGGGGCAAACCCATCAAGATTGTCACAACGCAGCCGGCAGTCGATCTCAGCGGCATCCCTGTGACACCGGTCGCGACCCTCGGCTCAGCCTCCAAGGCGGCGAAGCTCTCGCAAGTGGTCACCGCGCTCCATCGCCAGGGCAACTGCAATCCGGTTGACCCCTCATCGTACTTCCATGCCAATGACTCGGTCTGGGTCTTCATCACGCTAACACAGCCATCGAAGGGGCATACGATCAGCGTCCGCTGGTTCGCGAATGGAACCGATGTCAACCCGCCCTCGATAGATAAGACAACGCTGACACTGGGGGACAATAACGCGGGCGCATGTTTCTCGCTGCAATACCCCTCGCCCGGCAAAGGCATGGTGAAAGTCTATTGGGACCGGCCCGCGAACGATACCGGCAATGACGCCACCGATCCAGCGCTCATGGCGACGATCAGTTTCGCGGTTCTGCCGCTCGGCTACGGCACGCCAACGCCTGGCCCAGCAGGAACCACCGCGCCGACGGCCGCGCCAACTGGTACGCCAAAGAAATAGCGCCGCAAGATTGCCTGGGTATAGAGAACGTGGCGTATACTACTAACTCAGGTAGACGTTGCACAGGGAACTCGAGGCAGGAGATGTCTGGCTACGATCCGCGCTTCCCCCCGTTTGGGTCGTCAGGCGCGAACGATGCAAGTGACTGGGATGATTGGGATCCCGGTCGGGCGCGTCGTGGCTACACGCAGCAAATGCCAGCCATCTCGAACCTGCCGCTTCCGCCTGTTCCAGCCAACATCGACCTTCCCGGAATCATCACACCACGGCGTCCCGCGAGTGGACTCGATGCTCTCGGCCCGGCTGGCCTGGCGCTGAGCGCGCGCGCCGAAAAAGTAGACTATCTCACCGTCAACTACGACATTCACGAGCCGGGATTCGTCGAGCTATACGACGCGCTGTTCGTACCGCAGTGGTCTACCCCATTCGGGCGGTTGCTGCTCAGCATCTTTCTGACGATGCCGCGCGACAGTGGCTGGCAGGTGCTCGATGTCGGCTGTGGCACCGGCTACCCGGCGCTGGAGCTTGCTCGATTTCTCGGCCAGGATTGTGATCTTGCCGGTATAGATATCTGGGAAGAGGCGATTCTGCTGGCGCGCCGCAAGGCCAGCGAGGAATGGCTACGCAACGTGACCTTCCTGGCTGAAGACATCTGCGAGACGGCGCTTCCTGAGGGCAGCTTCGATACGATCACCTGCAACCTGGCGCTCAGCAGCTTCGACGATCCGCGGGCGGCGCTCGGAGCGATGTGGCGGCTCCTGCGGGCGGGCGGCCAGCTCGTCGTGACGACACCATTGCAGTCAGCGCTACGCGAGTTCCTCGATACCTATCATCTCACACTGCGCGACCTCAAGTTGCAGGACTACATGCAGACTCTTGGGGCGCAGGTCGCCGCCAGGCCGACGATCAACGCGGTCCAGCGGCTGGTCGAGGGGTCAGGGTTCATCATCCGCCGTACTGTGACCGACAACTTTGCGCTGCGCTTCCCCGACCCGCATGCGTTCCTGACATCGCCACTGGTGCAGACCCTCTATCTCGGCGCCTGGCGCGACATCATCCCCGACATGACCATCCGTCGACTCGTCTTCAATGAGGTGGAACGGCGCCTGCGCGTGCGGACCCAGGCAAATGGCGGCGAACTGGTCATGCATGTGCCGATGCTGTGCATCTCGGCGGAGCGCCCGTGATACCATATACTGAGGATATCACGGCGCACCACAGAAACGTTTGGACGAGTGGAGGACGCAGGCATGGCTGAGGCCAACGCACAGCATTCGCGGCAGGCATATAAATGGGGCATGCTGCTCCTCCTGGCGGTCGCGTTGGTCGCCGGGCTGGTGGCGCTGCCGAAAGGCCAGGCAGTCGGTCGAAGCGCTCACACTGCCACTACCCATATTCAACAAGCCGCCGCGCCTCTCCATACCCTCTCGTCACCGCTTAACACTGGGCATGGCGCAGTCTCAGCGTTTTCTCCGTACGGCCAGCTCGTACCCGCCGATGCCCCCAGGATATATGCCTCCTCGGCCTATCTGATGGATCCTGTGACCGGTGAGGTATTCTATTCCAACAACGCGCTCGACGAAGTTCCAATGGCCAGCACCACCAAGATCATGACGGCTATCGTGGCGATAACGTTTGGCAAGCCCGACCTGAAGATCACCATCGGCCAGGACGCAATCAATGAGCAGAGCAACGGGAACAGCGTCGCAAACCTGACGCGAGGAGATGTGCTGACGCTGAAAGACCTGCTCTACGCGCTATTGCTGCCATCTGGGGATGACGCAGCCGTGGCCATCGCCGATGGCGTCGCGGGATCTGAGGCCAATTTCGTGGGCATGATGAATATGGAGGCGGCGCTGCTCGGCCTCGACCACACACATTACACCAATGTCCACGGTCTCGACGCCACGGGCCACTACACAACCGTTGGTGACCTGGCGCGCATTGCCCGCATCGCGATACATAATTTCCCGCTGTTCGCCCAGATTGTCAAAACGCCGACCTATGTGGTGAGCACACCTCTCCACGGACAATACACCTGGCATACCACCAACGAGCTGCTGACGCCTCCGCTTGATTACCAGGGCACAATAGGCGTCAAGACTGGGCACACTGGCAATGCTGGCTACTGTCTGGTCTTTGCTGCAACCCGGAACGGAAGCACCCTCATCGGCGTGCTGCTCGGCGAACAGGATCAAAGCGGCGAGCAGCGCTTCTACGACGCCACCGCGCTGCTCAACTGGGGATTCGCCCGCGAGAAGACCATCACAAACGTGATGAACGCGATTGCAGGCAAGTCTTAAGGAGCGCTAAACGTCATGGCTCTGGCTCGCCGCCGAAGAGACGCTGGCGAGCCAGCAACGTCTGCTTGAGCAGCATCAGATTCGTCAACTGGCCAACGCCGCCCGGCACGGGGCTTAGCGCACCCGCGACCGCCATGACACTCTTGGCATCCACGTCGCCGATAAGCGAGCCATCCGGCTGGACATTGATGCCCACGTCGATCACCGTCGCGCCTGGCCGCACCATCTCCGCCGTCAGCAGCCCTGGTTTGCCCGCTGCCACGATGACTACCGAAGCCTGGCGTGTCTGCTCGCTGAGATTGCGCGTATAGATATGGCATACCGTCACCGTGGCGTCAAGGTGCAGCAGCAAAAACGCCAGCGGCTTGCCAACGACATTGCTCGCGCCGACAACGACAACCCGCTCGCCACGCAGGCGTATCTCGCAGCGGTCGAGCATTTCGAGCACCGCAGCGCATGTTGAGGGAACAAAGGTCGGCAGGCGCAGAAAGAGGTTGCCCGCGCTCCGAGTGCTGATGCCGTCAACATCTTTGCGCGGATCGATTATCTCGGCGACAAGCCGCTGCGAAAGATGCTTCGGTAGAGGCAACTGCATCAGGATGCCATGAATGCTGGTATCAGCATTTAGTACCTCGATACACGCGCGCAGGCCCGATGCGTCAATCTCCTCAGGGAGAGACAACATCGTCGCGCGCACGCCAACCTGTTCGGAAGCGCGCAGCAAAGCCCGCGTATACACCTGCGATGACGGATCCTGGCCAACACGCACAATAGCCAGCCCGGCGGGCATCCCATAGCGCGCCTCATCGCTGGCTGCCATCGCCACCAGTTCATCGAGCACGGCTCGGGCAATGCGTCTGCCATCCAGGATACGCGCCGTCATGGCTCAAGCCCCATCCGCTGACGAACCGTCCCATCGTCCGCTGGAGAGGCCCAGCGCGCGCACCTCAAGGTCGGCGACCTGCTGGCGCGCCTTCCGCTGCGGCAGCCTGGTCATGCAATAACACAATATTCGCCAGCACGTTGAGCGCCGCCGAACGTACCGCAGCCTCACCGATGATAGTGGCACAGCCCGCGTCACTCACGACCGTACCATTGCCGATACGCGCTATTTCCTCCGCCAGCGCCAGCACGCGCAGACTCGTGGACATCACCGCCAGCGGCGGCTGCATGGCCGCGCCCAACGCGCGCTGAATTGCCTCCTCTCGCGATGCGCGCTCGCGTCGTCGGCCTTCGGCAATTTGTACGCGGCAGAGACAGCCTGAAACGCGCGCTCGTCATCCTCCATAAGCTGGACAAGTCGGGCACGCGCCGCACGCAGGTCGCTCGATGATCACACGGACACGCTCATCAACCGTCGCATATTTCGGGCGGCCCGCCGTCAGTTGCGCCACCATCTCCGCCAGCGCAGCCGCCAGCGCGCCCACCAGCGCACTCGCCGCGCCTCCGCCCCGGCGCAGGCGTACTCGAACCAAGCGATTCCAGAAACGCCGACAGTGTTATATCATCCGCCATGAGTCATCCTGTCTGATGAAGGATGCCCGCGCGGTATTGTACCATTCTTAGCAGAGAGAGCGAGCGTGGTTCGATGATGGTGGTGGATTGGATGACTGAGAGGAGTCGGCGCAGGTGGCGAGACACGAACCCATATGGATTGGCGATCTCGCGGCGAAGATTGCACGCATCTACGAGAAACTGGTCGCCGACCTATGGCATACCGCCATGGGAGCCAGATGGGGATCCGCTCGGCGAACTGGTCGCAACGATCCTCTCCCAACACACATCCGACATCAACTCCGAACGCGCCTATCGCCAGTTACGCGCCGCATTTCCTTCCTGGGAAGCATGTGCGTGATGCCCCAACAGACGACGTGATCGAGGCGGTTCGTTCTGGCGGGCTGGCGCAGCAGAAGGCAGAACGCATCCAGCAGATTCTTCGCATTTTGACGGAGCGGCTGGACGGTGCGCCACTGACGCTCGATGCGCTCGAAACAACGTCGTTAGACGACGCGCTGAGGTGGCTGCGCGGGCTGCCAGGCGTGGGCCGAAAACTGCGGCATGCGTTCTGCTATTTCACTGGGCAAGCCAGCTTTTCCGGTGGATACCCATGTCTGGCGAGTGACGAAACGGCTAGGACTCATCGGCCCACAGGCGTCCGCAGAAAGCGCGCATGAGACACTACAAGAGCTGATACCGTCCGAATGGCGCTATACCATGCACATCGATCTCATCCGGCATGGGAGACAAAGATGCTATGCCCGCAATCCGGCCTGTTTCCGCTGCCCGATCTCGTCTGAATGCCAGTATTTTTGGGATGTCGTGGCTGCTGGCGAAGCACGCTGAGTGGCATGCTAAAGCGAGCGCGATGTGTTACACTAGGTGGCATATGTCGTTTCCAAATATGAGACAGAGATAAGAACAAGCGAGCGGCAAGCACTGGCGGGGCACGGCAAGGGCGCCGGACCTGGGGCAAAAAAAACCGCACGTTTCTCTCACTAACAACTCAGAGCATAGCGTACACGGGAGGTGTACAACTCCGGCGGGTATACCGGAGGATGAGGAGGCACGGCGTTCATATCATGACGATCTGGCAGCACACCGACCAGCGCCCAGAGACGAAGCTACGGCACTGGCAGCGCAAAGCACGAATCTTGGCCAGGAAGGCCGCACATAAGGGTCACATTCAGTCTATTCTCACCTGGCGCATCTGGGCCGCATTGCTGATCCTGCTTATGGTGATAATAAGCCTGCTGGCCAATCCCGCATACCGCCACTGGGTGTTGACTGTGCTCTCGAACATTGCCATTATTGGTGGTATTCTGGCCGCTCCAGTGATCTCGCTGGTCGCGTGGATCGGTGTGACACTTCCCACCCACACACCACTGCATCAGGCTGCACCCACTCTCTTCATCGGCGCGCTGCTCTGGATGGCGATGGGTATCATTTCTGCCCATGCCCGCCGTGATGGCCACGCCAATCGCTGAAAGCCGCATGCTACATACCACATGCGGCGACTTCATTACACATCTTGAACATCAGCCGGGTTGCCGTGTTCTGTGTACGGCGCGTGGTCGCGCTCGCCTGCCAGGCGCAACAGTTCGCGTACTTCGGCGTCCGATGTTGGGGTGAAATCGTCGTACCAGATGCCGACTCCATAGAATGGTTCAGGTGTCGCGATGCAGACCACCTCGTCCGCGATAGAACGTAGCTCCTGGCAGGTTAACGTCGGAGCAACCGGGACGGCAGCCACCAGGCGCAGCGGCTGCTTCAGGCGCAAGGCAATGAGGCCCGCGCGCATCGTGGCTCCTGTCGCCAACCCGTCATCCACCAGAATAACCACCTGATCCGTGATGATCGGCGCTGGGCGGTCGTCGCGGTATTCACGTTCGCGGCGCTCCAGTTCCCTCGCTTCCGCCGCCGCCACAGCGTCAATCGTCGCGGGCGAGATGGCTGATCCTTCGACGACATCGCGATTGATGACGCGGACGCCACCACTGGCAATCGCGCCCATCGCCAGTTCTTCATTTCCGGGCACGCCTAGCTTGCGCACGAGAAAGACATCGAATGGCACGCGCAACGCACTGGCTACCTCATAACCCACCGGCACGCCGCCGCGCGGTAGGGCAAGCACGATAATGTCTGGCCGGTAGGCGTATGCTGTCAGGCTAGCTGCCAAAGCCTGCCCGGCATCCCTGCGATCACGGAAGCGCATAATTATCGCCTCCCTTGTGGCTTATGTACACTACGTGCAGAGGTCGCAAAAGCTGTACCAATCGATGCTGCTTCCTTAGCAATGCCAGATTCGCGTAATCCGTGCGGCGCTGGCTACGACGAATCGGTACACACCAATGGGAATAGCATTGCGCCGCTCGAGGCTAGATCTTGGCGAGGTGGCTGATTTCGATACTGCGACGAATGGAGCGAGTTCCATCGCCGAGCGTCCATGAACTGAAGTCTCCGTCGGAGAGACGATTTTGCGCGACGATTGCTGCGCCAACTTCTGGCGAATGTCGTGGCGTTTCCAGCCTTGCCTGTGGAGCGATACACGTGATGGCTGTGCGCAACGGGTCAAGAATCCAGGTCGTGGACTTGAAGACGCTGCCGACGATGCCTATCGGGAAGGTATCCTTCTCCATGGCAAGCTGAGTGACTATCGCCTCGATATCGTTGGCGATATCGCTCGCTGCCTGCCGCAGAATATCCTGCGCCACCTGATCGCCTTCGTCCGCCGCCTCGGCAACACAGCGCGAGAATGCAGCGACGCGGAACTTGCCCAGAGCGCCGCTGTCCGCCAGCCGACGCATCGCCAGCGCTCCATCCACACGATAGAATCCAGCGAGCTGGTCGAGCAGACGTGTCGGTTGGCGACGACCATCCAGCATCTTCATTGCCTCGTGGATGGCGGCGAGGCCAATACGATAGCCGCTGCCTGCGTCGCCGAGGATGTAGTCCCATCCATCGACTCGCCAGAATGCTCCGTCGGCATTCATGCCAAGCGCGGTAGCGCCTGTTCCCGCGATGGCGACAATGCCCGGTCCACCATCCGTAGCGCAGGCCCAGGCCCCTACGACGTCATTCTCAAGAATGACCGCGCCACAGTACCTCAGCAGCGCGATTGCGCGCTGCGGCACTGGCAGGTCAAGTTCTGTATCGAATCCGGCAAGGCACATGCACACCGCATCTATACGCTCAAGCGGGATGTTCGCCGCGCACAGCGCCTGCGTCACCGCGTCCACGATGTTCTGGCTGCTGGACTCTATATCTGTGGAGCGATGATTCGATGGGCCGGAGACTCCTGCTCCCAGTACGCGCAGATCGTCCCCTACTACCGCCGCTGTGGTTTTGGTGCCACCACCATCAACCCCAATGACGTATCGCATGAGATCCCTCCTCACCGCCTCTTCGGAAAACCGTTCTTCCGTGTGGCACGGAAAGCAGGCTGAACATCGCCGAGCCAACGCATCATTCAAGAGCTAGCAGGCAACGACGACTCGGGCTATTACTACTTACTCTCAGACGCCGACGCTTTTATCTGTCTGGCGAACCAGGCACGCGGGCCAGGAGATCGCGATACCAGTGACCGCTGTCTTTGACAATGCGGCGCTGAGTGGGATAGTCAATGTAAACCACGCCGAATCGCTTGGAGTATCCCTCACCCCACTCAAAATTATCCATAAACGACCAGACGAAATAGCCCTGTACAGGCGCACCTTGATCGATAACCTGAGCGACGGCCTCGATGTGTGCTACAAGATATGCTCTGCGCTCGGGATCGCTGACGCGGTCACCGCCATCCCATTCATCGTGATAGGCTGCCCCATTCTCGGTGATGAAGAGCGCAGTTGGCGCATAGTCGCGATGAAGGCGCAACAGGAGATCGCTTAGCCCCTGCGGGAACACCTCCCAGTTCATCACAGTATATGAACTCCCTGGCACCGGATAGACCGTCCGGGTTGATCCAGGGTTGTCCGGGTCGCCGCCAATCACTTGACGGGAATAGTAGTTGACGCCCAGGAAATCAATTGGCGCGGAAATAAGCTCCATATCGCCCTCCTGGATGGGAGGCGACGCGACACGCTGTTCCGCGAAGAACGTGTCAGGATATTTGCCGTGGTAGACGGGTTCGGCGAACCAGCGATTTTTAAAGTTGTCCATCGCCGCTGCGGCTTGCTGGGTTTCAGGCAGATCGTCGGCGGCATAAACGGGGGAGAAGTCGAGGGTAATGCCAACCTGAGCATCAGGCACGAGCGCCCGAATGCGCGGGACAGCAAGTCCATGCCCAAGCAATACATGATGCGCCGCGATGACTGCCGCCTGCGGATCATGCATGCCTGGCGCATGTTTACCATCCGCATGCCCGATATAGGCGATGCAGAATGGCTCGTTGATGGTGATCCAATGCTTCACCCGATCACCCAGGTGTCCTACAACGGCTTCGGCGTAATCGGCAAAGGCAAAGGCAGTGTTCCGGCTCAGCCACCCGCCTTGCTCCTGCAGAACCTGGGGTAGATCCCAATGATAGAGCGTCGCCATAGGCACGATGCCGTGCTCGAGCAATGCGTCGACCAATTGGCTATAAAATGCCAGGCCAGGGGGATTGATGGCCCCGACTCCAGCAGGGATAACGCGCGGCCACGCAATGGAGAAGCGGTACGAGCGAATCCCAAGTTGCGCCATGAGTGCGACATCTTCGCGCATACGGTGATAATGGTCCGCGGCCACGTCGCCGTTCTGCCCCTGATAGACTGCGCCGGGCTTTGTGGCAAAAATATCCCAGATAGATGGGCTGCGACCGTCCTCATCAGCAGCGCCCTCAATTTGATAGGAAGAGGTCGCTACACCCCATTGAAAATTGGGGGGGAAGTTGGCTACGAGCGATGGGTCTATATCGCCACGCACCTGGGTCGTGTCGCTCAACGTCATGAACGTGTCTCCTGCAAATACTTCTTAATTTTGTGAGGATGTTTGCGGGATGCCGCTAGCTTCTCCATACAGGAAGCAGTGGGTGAAGTGTCCACCGCCCAGATCGGTGCGCGCGGGAAAGCGCTCACGGCACACTGGCATAGCGTGCGGGCAACGAGGGTGGAAGCGGCAACCCGTTGGCGGATCGATCAGGCTTGGCGGCTCGCCCCGAGCCGGCAATTCGACGATTCCCTTTTTGCCCTGGGAGACGATACGCGATGGGTCGGGCGCCGCGGAAAGGAGAAGCTGTGTGTATGGATGTTTTGGTGTCTTGATAATGGACTCTGTCGTACCTCCCTCGACCAATTGGCCAGCATACATCACGAGGATCTCATCGGCGAAGTAGCGCGCGCTCGCGATGTCATGAGTGATGAACAGAAGGGCCAGCCCCAGCTCATCTTTGAAACCTTCCAGTAGATTCAGCATATCGAGCCGGATCGAAACATCCAGCATAGAGACCGGCTCATCGGCAAGTAACACACTTGGGCGCACCGCCAGCGCACGGGCAATCGCGATTCGCTGACGCTGGCCCCCGCTCAATTCATGCGGGAATTTCTCGATAAACTGCTCGGCAGGGGTCAGATTGACACGGCGCAGGAGATCGAGAATCTGCTGCCTCTCCTGCTCCTTCGTATGGATATGTCCGAAGATGCGGAGTGGCCGCGCAAGGTGATAGCGCACATCATGTACAGGATTGAGCGAGCCGAATGGATCCTGAAATACTAGTTGGACTTCGCGATGATGCGATTTTGGCACCGACCGACTCAGGTCGATCACCTTGCCACGGAATTTAACCGTCCCCCCAGTTGCTGGATACATGCCCGCCAGGACACGCGCCACGGTTGTCTTCCCACTGCCGCTTTCACCTACCAGCGCAACCGCCTTGCCGGGGTAGAGAGCAATATCCAGCGGCTCGACCGCTTTGACCGTGCCGGAACGGCCTAACACCGCGCGACTTGACACTGAAAATGTCTTTCGCAGCGCAGTCGCCTCGAGAATAGGTTGGAGGCGGTCATCGATACCAGGAGAGCTTGGCGTTGCAGTCATTGTGAGCCTCCTGTGGAGGATGCCAGTTGGCCGCGCGGTGTTTCAGCCGCCAGCGAAGGGTCCACCGTGATCGGAGGACGATTGGGGTTATAAACTGGATCGTAGAGATGGCAGGCTACCACATGCGCTGGTCCAGCATCGCCGGGTGCGCGCAACGGGGGCATGACCTTGCGGCATGCGTCAAATGCGAAGGCGCAACGGGGCGCGAACGAACAGCCAGTCGGCAGGGCGCGTAAGTCAGGCGGATGGCCAGGGATGCCGAGCATATGCTTCTTCTCGCCCTGAAGTTCGGGGAAGGAATGGATTAGGCCGTACGAGTAAGGATGATAGGGATGGACGATCAGCCCCTCCTGACCGGACAACTCCACCAGACGCCCGGCATACATGATTGCCACGTGGTTGCTGATTTCCAGCAGCAGGGAGAGATCGTGCGTGATGAAGATCACCGAGAAGCCAAACTTCTCCTGCAATGCCTTGATTTCATTGAGGATTTCGCGCTGTACCACGACATCCAGCGCGGTGGTAGGTTCATCCATGATAATCAAGTCAGGATTCAACGCGAGCGCAATTGCGATAATCGCGCGCTGGCGCATCCCTCCACTTAGTTGATGAGGATAGCTCTTCAGACGATCCGCTGAGATACCGACCAGACGAATCAGCTCGACTGCGCGTTCGCGGCGCTGGCGGGCATCCAGCGAGGGATCGTGAGCCTTGATGACGTCGGTCACCTGCGTCTCGATAGTCAGCACTGGATTCAACGCGTTCATGGCGCTCTGAAAGACAATTGAGAGCTTTCTCCACCTGAACTGACGCAATTCTTCGGGCAATAACTCCAGGATATCAACGCTGTCGCCAAACATCTCCTCTTCTTGTGGAGTCTGCCGGTCAGCCTGAAAGTTGAAGACGATCTCGCCCTGCGTGATCTTCGCCGGAAACTTGAGCAGACGCGCGAGCGCAAAGGCAAGCGTCGATTTGCCGCTACCGCTCTCGCCCGCCAGCCCGAATATCTCGCCGCGTTTGATGACGAACGAGACATTATCGACCGCGTGGACGGTGCCTGTGTCAGAGGCGTAATCAACGCTCAGGTTGCGAACTTCGAGAATGTTCTCACTCGCCATGCTGTTGTACCATCCTTCGCGCGTATTTCTTCGGGAAGAGCAGGGGGAACCGTGAAACCAGCCCCGAGAGACCCGCTGGCTTTTCTGTCTGGATGGACCGCAGGCGAGGATTGACAATGGAATCAATGCCATAGTTAATGAGCGCCAGGGAGGTGCAGAGCAGCGCAATGCAGATACCTGGTGGCACATACCACGACCAGTAGCCACCTAGCAACGCATCGTTATTTTGTGCCCAGTACAGCATCGTTCCCCAACTCACCTGGTTGAGATTGCTGAGGCCCAGAAACTCCAGTGTCGCCTCCGTGAGAATCGCGGAGATGGTGGCGAAGATAAAGTTCGTGGCAATGATCGCGCCCATATTCGGCACAATCTCAAAAAAGATCAGGCGATACGTGCGTTCGCCGCCGACACGCGCCGCCTGCACATAGTCACGCTGCCGCAAGGTAAGCGTTATTGAGCGCATCACCCGCGCGCCCCAGGCCCACCCGGTAATCGTGATCACGACGATCACCGTGCCCGGGCCGCGGCCACTTGGGACGAGCGCAGCCAGCACGATAATCAGCGGGAGCTGAGGAATGACCAGAAACACGTTCGAGATCATCGAGAGTAACTCATCGATCCAGCCGCCGAAGTATCCGCCAGTTACGCCAATGACGATCGCGACGAGTGTCGTCAATAGTCCACAGGTGAATCCGATCAGCAGCGACAAGCGCGTGCCGTCGACAAGCTGGCGAAAGATATCCTGCCCGATGGTTGTCGTCCCTAACCAATGCTGTGGCGAGGGCGGGAGATTGCCAAATGGCGTGGATGTATTCGGATCACCGGGCAGAAGGAGCGGCCCGATGAGCGCAACCACGATGAAGAATGCCAGAATCCCAAAGCCCAGACGCATCGCCCCGGATCGAGGCAGCGAGAGCCCCAAGAATCCGGATTTCTTTTTGGGATGCATATCGGAAGAATTGGTGGGCTGAATCTCAACCGAATCGAGTACCGTCATCGCCGCTATCTCCTTTCATCCCGCACGCGAGGGTCCAGTATAGCGTAGGCGACATCGGCGAGGAAATTGGCAACCAGGACGGCGACCGCGATAAAGAGGAAGATTCCTTCGATTAGTGGATAGTCCTCATTGAAGACGGCCTGGATACTGAGGAAGCCCAGCCCAGGGTACGAGAAGACATACTCGATCAGGAACTGACCGCCGATAATAAATCCCAGCGCATTCGCAAAACTGGCGACCTGCGGCAATATGGCGTTGCGGGCGGCGTATGTGAACATGATGCGACGTTGCGGGAGTCCTTTGGCCTCTGCCATCACGACGTGGTCTTCGGCCAGCGTATTAAGCATAGCGTTGCGCATCCCCACCATCCAGCCGCCGATGGAGACGAGCACAAGTGTCAGCGAGGGCAGGATAGCGTGCGAGATGACGTCCAGATAGTAGTTGATGTTCTTGTCATTGGGATCGGTGTCGATGCTGATCGCGCCAAAGACGGGAAACCATTGCAGCTTCAGGCCAATGAAGTAGATAAGCAGTAGCCCTACCCAAAACGCTGGGATTGACTGGATAAAGACCAGGACTGGTGGAATGAAGCGATCAACGAACGAGCCACGACGCCACGCGGCGACGACTCCGAGGAACGTACCCAGGCCAGCGCTGATGAGCAGCGCGACGCCAAGCAAATTGATCGTCCAGAAGATGCTATCGCCCAACATGCTGGTGACAGTGGCAGGGTAATAGTCAAACGAAACGCCAAGGTTCCCGTGCAAGAGGTTGCCAAGATAGGTGAAATATTGCTGCCAGAGCGGGTCATGACTGAGGCCAAGTTGCGCCCTGAGCGCGTTGACCGCTGCTGGCGGAAGGCGCCCCTGACTGCGCGCGATGATCGCGTCGATGGGGTCTCCTGGCATCATGCGAGGCAGCAGGAAATTCATGGTAACCGCGACCCAGAGCGCGACAAGGTAGAACCCAAGTCGGCGAAGGAAGTACGCCATTGTGCTATTCCCCATTCAAGGCGTCGTGTTGAGGCCCTTAAAGGAACTCCACCTTCGGCAGCAAGTGTAGTGTGGATGACCAGCCAGGATGCATGGGCGGGTGGGCATGTGGGTATGATACGGAGTATTGCGGTGGAGGAGTGGCAGATAACCAGATTGGCTATCTGCCGCCCCAATCTCCAGCGACTCCACTACTCCACTAGTGAGATGGTGTCAGATGGAGTACTACGCGGGCATCCTCAGGATGCTGGTATGGGCTACCCGCATCGAAGTAGTTGTCCGCTGTCGGCCAACCGGTAAAGTTCGTCGTGCGATACTCGTACGCGGCGAAGTTCTCGTAGAGGACGATGACCGGCAACTGCGTGACCATTGCCTGCTCGACAGGCGTCAGCGCGGAAACCTTATCGGCATCGCTCGTGGCTGTCGTGAACTGCTGCAGACCGGTATCAACACCGGAATCCGTGAAGCGCTCCCAGTTCGTGGGGTTCGCCTGCTGGCCAGCAGCAGCGGAGTTGACGCTATCCAGCAGCGCATACAACGGATAGTACGGGCTTGGTCCCTGGTTGGTCCAGCTGATCGCCGTGTCATACTTACCCGTTTGCAGGCCGCTGTAATAGTCGGCGAACTGCGTCTGATTGGCCGTGACCGTCAGCCCCACCTGGTTGAGGTTCTGAACGATAATGGCCACGATTTGATCCCAGTCCGTCCATCCAGAGACGACGTTCACGCTGAACGTGATGGGCTTGCCATCTTTGCCCAGATACTTCCCGGAGGAATTCTTCTGGTAGCCAGCGTCATCGAGAATCTTCTGCGCGGCGGAGACGTTGCCCGAAGGAGCCGCGTCCGAGCCGAACTTCAGATCCGCGAACTGTGAGGCGATGAACTTCTGGTTAGCGGGAACCAGAACGCCTGTTGGACTGGCTGGCGAACCCAGACCCCACGAACCCTGGTTGACAATGCTGTCACGATCAATCGCGGCGCTCATCGCCTTGCGGAAGGCTAGATCGTTGAAGGGCGCCTTCTGCAGGTTGAGATACAGTTCGACAACATTCGTCGGCGCATAGAAGTAGTGATTGTTGGAATTTGCCGACGCCCACTGCTTGATATTCGGATAGGCAACGCCCGCCCAGTCGATCTGGCTGTTGTTGAGAACCACCTCGGCGCTGGTATTCGAATCAAGAGCCGGGTATTTCAGCGTCTTGATCTTGGGCAGACCCTTCTGCCAGTACTTGGGATTCGCCGTCAGGGTAATCAGTGACGGCGAGAAGTTCGACAGCACATACGGGCCGGTGCCCACGGGCTGCGAATTCAGGTCTTTGCCAGGATCCGACAGCTTGCTGAAGGTGTGCTGCGCCACAATCGGTGTCTGCGCGGCGAAGAACCACTCGTAGACAGAGGCGTTCTGGTTGAACGTCATGACGACGGTGCTGTCGTCAGGCGCGGTCACCGAGTTAAACAGTGTTTTGCCTGTGGTGGCATTCTTCGTCCAGAAGCCGGCGGTATCCAGAGCGGGATACTGTTTCTGCAGGTTGAACGTGTAAGCAACATCAGAAGCGGTGAACTTGACGCCATCGCTCCACTGCACGTCGGTGCGAAGCTTGAAGGTGATCTGGGTGAAATCACTATTCCACGTCGCCGATGTCGCCAGCCACGGCTGTGGCGCGGTTCCGTCGAAGCGATTCTGCGCCATAAGCGGCTCGTAGATCATGCCAAACGAGGAATCATTGGTCGCACCAGTCAACAGGGGATTGAAGTTCGCGGTGAAGTTGCCCTTGGGCGACGGAACGATAGTGAGTGTGCCTGATGGGCCGCCCTGGCTGTTACTGCTCCCGCCGCAGGCTGAGAGCACCATTGTAAACAGCACGACACCGGCCAAAAGCACGGCCATGATGCGACGATGCGGAGATACCATCGGTGAGAATCCTCCTAAATTGGACTCTTATCGATCAACTCTGATTCTGGCACTTGCGTAACCGGTTACGCAACCAAGCGGAATAAGCGCGCGCAAACCTCCTTCTTGATAATTCGTCACGGGTTTATCCAGCAAGCTCGGATGACGGATTCTTAACGGAAGTACTGGAAGCTCGGACGATAAGGGTCGATGGCAACTGGATGCGGATGGGATCTGGCGCTCGAAGCGGTAGATCCGCGGTAAATGGACGCAGAGAGTGAAATGACGGCGGAATACGGTTTCTCGACGCTTCCAACAAGGACAGCAGCAAGGAGATGGCCTGTTGTCCCATCTCATAGAAGGGCTGGCATACGGTCGTGAGCGGCGGGCGCATGTGCGCTGAAGGAGAGATGTCATCGAATCCCGCAAGCGCGAGATCGTCTGGTATGCGCAGTCCCAGGTCTTCGGCGGCCTCCATCACCCCGTAGGCCATCTCATCATTGCCGGCGAAAATGGCGGTTGGCCGTGGTGTCATTTCAAGCAGCCTGTGCCCGCACGCAAGGCCAGTCGGCGGCTTGAAATCGCCTTCCAGCACGAACTCTGGGCGCGCTTCGATACCAGCCTCCTGGAGGGCATCGAGATAGCCTAGCTGGCGATCCTGGGACACTTTGAAGCTCTTGGGTCCAGAGATATAGGCGACATCTCGATGGCCAACCTCGATCAAGTGCTTGACGACCTGCCTGGCGCCCGCGCGATGGTCGGTGCCAACCCAGGGAAGGGATGAGACTGGGCTTTGATCGTCGATGATCACGATGGGGAAACCCTGCTCGTGATATTCGATCAGGTGTTCTTTCGCATTGCCAGGGAAAATCGCCAGCATGCCAGCCGTCATCTTGGAGCTCACTATGCGGTCCAGGACCACGCGATGATCAGCCTCTGGCCCATGGTGTAGAGGACCAAATCGTAGGTGGTCTGTTCCGCGAAGTCGCCAATCCCCAGCATCAGTTGGGGCATCAAGGGCCACGTCAGTGAGGGAATGAGCACTCCGAGCAAATGCGTGCGTCCACCTGCCAGCACAGCGGCAGCAGCATTGGGAACGAAGTCTTGCTCTTCCATGATGCGCAGGATCCGTTTGCGAGTCATCGCATCGACATCCGGCTTTTGGTTGATGACACGTGATACCGTCGCCTTCGACACGCCCGCAAGGCGGGCAATATCCTGGATGGTAACCTTGTCTGCCATCATGGTCCTCACGGGTGGGAACGACGCTTCGGGCGTCCGAACGGTCACTGTAAGCGGTATCTGTAAACGGTATTAGTAACGCTTACGTGACCGGTTACAAAGCAGTGTACTGATAGAGGGGCAGGTTGTCAAGGGGTTACTCAGGAATTGCTTCCACGGCCTTGAATTGGGCGCTTTTCGCCACGACGGCGCTGCACGACCGCGATTCCTAGTCCACGTTCGCACCGTAGGAGAAAGAAATGCCGCCCGCCCGACGTGCCAGGAGCGAGAAAGTGTGACGTATTTGAGACTAACACGTTGGACGTTGGCGGTCTACTGGAGATCGAACAGTGACCGTACGCTGAGCGGTGCGCTGCTGAGACCTTGAGCTCTCAGGATGGTCGGCTCGCCGGGAAAGAGATCGAACCCGTTATCACTCCAGGCAATATGCTCCACAGCTTCGAGCCAGACGCTCTTCGCGGGGGTCTTCGCGCCGACTGAAAGCCCTCCCGCAGGGAGACGTTCGATAGCCAGTTCGGGATCGGCGAGTGTCAGATACCTGAGTGGCTCCGGCCAGAGCGAGGCGGTCGCGCGCACAACACCATCGGAGAGCAGAAGCGCCTGCAAGACATGTGTGGCATCGACGGCGAGGTTAACGCTCCCAAGCGGCGTGGTCTGGTGCGGAGTGAGCGTGACCGCAAGCTCCTCTTCGTCCTCAATCTGCCCCGAAAGCGACCAGCGACGGACCTGTACAACGCCGCGAATCAGCTCGCTGGTGCTATTCCCTGCCCAGAGCGCGCTGGCTGCCTCGGATTCATATGCCAACTCCAGCGCAATCGGGACGAGCGCGCGACGCATCGCGTAGTAGGCGAGCTTGGGGTGCAAGGCGTCATCAATGATTGACCAGCTGATGCTTGGCCAGCAATCGTTGAGCTGCCAGACCAGCGCCCCACCGCACCCAAAATGCCCAGGTCCCTGGTACTGGCGCCGCCATCCGCGCACCGCCGCAGTAAGCGCCTCGGCCTGCATGACTTGCGTTGCGTAGCGGTACTGGTCGATGTCCGCCGGTACGCGAACGTTCTCACTCAGATACACAGTCAGTCGCCGCACGCCGCCTTCCGCCTTGAAATGATAGTCAAGTGTTCGGCTTCCTGGATAGCGCTCCGATGGGTCCGCCATCGTGGCAAGTGATGTCGCCGATGGCAGCGCAACCATGCCAAATTCGCTGACAAACCGCCCACCGTTTTGCGGATAATCCTGATACGGCAACATGGTTTGATGCCAGATAGTCCAAACGTGCCGGTCCCCTTCCAGCGCGCCGTTGTTATTGTCAGGATCGCCGCCATAAGGGCTTCCGGGCCAGTACGTTCTGCCGGGATCGAGCCGCGCGCACAACTCTGGTAAGAGCTGCTCATAGATGACGCGCCCAGGGAAAGCATCAGTTACTGGCCCGGCGATGGGGCGATTCTGCGAGCGGGCAATGTCGTAGTCTTCGTTATTCCCGCACCACAATGCCAGGCAGGGATGATGGCGCAGGCGTCGAATGGCGGCTTCAGCCTCGACTCGCACGCTTTCCAGGAATGCTTCATACGCCGGATAGATCCCGCAGGCAAAGAGAAAGTCCTGCCAGACCAGCAGCCCAAGCTCATCGCAGAGGTCATAGAAAATGTCTGCCTCATAGATGCCACCACCCCACACGCGAATCATGTGCATTTGCGCGTCGGCAGCCAGTTGCAGATAGGCGCGATAACGATCGGAACTCACACGCGGCAGCATCATATCCGCCGGAATCCAGTTGGCCCCGCCACAAAATATTGGGACATTGTTCACTTCAAAGTGAAAACTCTTACCGGCCTCATCCGCAACCGCTTCTTGCAGAAGCCGCACACGCCGCACGCCGAGCCAGTGCTCCTTCATCCCTAATACAGCGTCCCCCTCGCGCAACGTAGCGACGAGACGGTAACGCGATTGCGCGCCGTAGCCATGCGGCCACCAGAGCACCGCCTGCTCTATGTCGAACGTATGCTCAAGGGTCTCCGCTAGCGGCGAGAAGGTGCGTGCGCCAACAAGCTGGCCAGCCGGATCGTAGAGGGCAAGTTGTAGCTGAGCGAGGGGCGGATTTTCCTGCTGCTCGACAGTAACACGCGCAAGAAAACGCGCATGCTGAAGGTCTTCGCTCAACTCGATGGGGCAGTGCAACTCCGCGACGCGCGTCGCGGCGACTTCCAGCCAGATGGGTTGCCATGGGCCGACCGTGAGGAGGCACGGACCCCAATCCCATCCATAATGATACTGAGCCTTGCGGACGTAAACACGGCTCGAATCGCCATTCCAGACGGGCATCTCGCCCATCTCAGCCTCACGCGCTTTGCCGATGCGGAGCGCCGATTCAAAGACGATAAGCAATTCATTCTCGCCTGGCAGCAAATTGTCCTGGACGGAAATGCGATGGGCAACAAACATGTTATCGCTGGCCAGAATCTGGCGTCCGTTGAGCCAGACAGTCGCACAGGTATCTAGCCCACCAAAACACAGCGTCGTCTCGCCCTGCGCCGAATCGTTCGGCGACCAGGAGAAGCGACAACGATATACCCAATCCGACTCACCCACCCATTGCACGGCCGCCTCATTGAGCGATTGAAAAGGGTCGGGGATGCGGCCCAGAGCCAGCAAATCGGCCTGCACGACACCGGGAACAGACGCGGGAAGCCAACCCTCCGCCGCCGCGCAATCCTCATCCAAGGTTATCGCTGGATCGCGCTGTTTGAATGACCAACCCTCAACCAGATCGCGCCGCTGCATCGTATCCTCTTTTCGCCATGAAATCTCTGTATTCTCTGATTCACAGACCAATCAATGATAGATCTCTCAGGCCCAGCCAAGCTGCGTGAAGTATGGTGCACCGAAAAGCTCTTGCTCGTCAACCTCCTTCGAGAGGACTTCGTTCGATGTGTCCGAAATGAGCACACAAGGGCGTACTGTAACCCCCCATTTCATGTAGTTGTGTAGTTCGTCCCTAAATTGGCCAATCACTGCAAAATCAGGGCTAATCTCTTGTGGAGGCGTATAGCATCTTGACACTGGTCGCTTTCAGCGTCAGAATGCCATCATACCGTGTTGACGGGCATCGAACACGCTCAGAGGAATCGAGGACAGCAGCATGGACGACAAGCGCTTTCGTTCGCTCTCATGGCGCTGTATTGGACCACATCGCGGCGGTCGGGTGGTCGCCGTCGCCGGACACCCCACCGAGCCTGGCACGTTCTATTTCGGCGGATGCGCGGGAGGCGTGTGGAAAACCACTAGCGGCGGCGCTCTCTGGGAAAATGTCTCCGACGGATTTTTCACGACATCCGCAGTGGGAGCGATAGCCGTAGCGCCATCGTCGCCTGGCATCATCTACGTGGGCACTGGCGAGGCGACAATCCGCGGCAATGTCTCGAACGGTGACGGCGTCTACAAGTCCAACGACGGCGGTTCGTCGTGGCGCAACGTCGGCCTGGCGGATTCGCGCCACATCGGCGACATCGTCGTCCATCCGACCAATCCAGAGATCGCATACGTGGCGGCGCTGGGCCATGCCTGGGGGCCCAATGCGGAGCGCGGCGTCTTTCGCACGCGCGATGGCGGAGCCTCCTGGCAGAAAGTGCTCTTCAAGAGCGAGAACGCCGGTTCAGTTGACCTCGCGATAGACCCGAACCAGCCGGACATCATCTACGCGACCATCTGGCAAACGCGGCGCTACCCCCACGCCCTGGTCAGCGGGGGCGAAGAGTCCGGCCTGTGGCGCTCGACGGACGGCGGCGACACCTGGGAGGACATCTCGCGCGCGAAAGGGCTGCCATCGAGTGGCATCTACGGCAAGCTGGGTGTGGCGGCCTCGCCCGCGCGGCCTGGCCGCGTCTGGTCCATAGTCGAGGCGGCGGACAAGGACGGCAAAGACGCTGGCGGACTCTACCGCTCTGAGGATTGGGGCGGAACCTGGGAGCGGGTGAACGACAAGATGGACCTGCGCAAGCGGCCGTGGTACTACATGCACATCTACGCTGACCCGCGCGACCCCGACACGGTCTGGATACTCAACCTGCGCTGCTGGAAATCGACCGACGGGGGCAAGAGCTTCGTCGGAGTGCCTACACCACACGGCGACAACCACGACCTCTGGATTGACCCGCGCGACCCGAATCGCATGATCGAGAGCAACGACGGTGGCGCATGTGTCACATTCGATGGCGGACGTACATGGTCCTCTATCCTCAACCAGCCTACCGCGCAGTTCTACCATGTTGTCGCCGACGACCACGTGCCCTATAACGTCTACGGCTCGCAGCAGGACAACTGGGCGATGCGTCTGCCAAGCATCGATTTCGAGGGCGCAATCACGTGGAAGGACTACGTCGAGCCGGGTGGCGGCGAGAGCGGCTATATCGCTATCAGCCGCAAACCGCCGCATACAGTCTTCGGTGGTGGCATCGGTACGGGGCCGGGGCACGGTCGGCTGATCGCCTGGAATCCCGATACAGGGCAGAAGCGTAATGTCACCGTCTGGCCGGAAGTACACAGCGCCAGCGTGGGCGGTGTCGGCGCGAGCACCCTGAAATATCGCTTCCAGTGGACCTTCCCCGTTGAGGTTTCGTCACACGACGCCGACGTGGTCTACATCTGCTCGAACCATGTCCATCGCTCAACCGACGAGGGCACGACCTGGGAAGTTATCAGCCCTGACCTCACGCGCAACGACCCGGATCGCCAGGGGCCATCTGGCGGGCCAATCACGTACGACAACAGCGGCGCGGAAATCTACTGCACTATCTTTGCCTTCCGCGAATCGCCTCATGAGCGCGGCGTCTTCTGGGTTGGCTCGGACGACGGACTGGTCCACATCTCACGCGACAGCGGAGCCTCCTGGCAGAACATCACGCCGCCCGAACTGCCAGAGTGGGCGCTCGTCTCCATCATCGAGCCGTCGCCGCACGATCCCGCGACGGCATATCTCGCCGCGACATGTTACAAAGTCGATAACACTGCACCCTATCTCTTCAAGACCAGCGACTACGGCGCGACATGGACGAAGATCACGGGCAATTTGCCCGAAGGCGCCCTGACGCGCGTCATCCGCGAGGATCCCAACCGGCGCGGCCTGCTCTATTGCGGCACGGAGACCGGCCTGTATATCTCGTTTGACGACGGCATGAACTGGCAACCGTTCCAGAGCAATCTCCCGGTGACACCAATCCACGACGTGATTGTGAAGGGTACCGACCTCATCGTCGCCACCCATGGCCGCTCGTTCTGGATTCTCGACGATATTACGCCACTGCACCAGATGGCAGACGGCGACACACCGATTGCGCTCTATAAGCCGCGCGACACACCACGCTATCGCATCTATGAATACACCGAAGCGGAAGGCACGCCAGGCTACGTAGATTACCTCATGGCTGGCCCCGTTACGGTCGCCTTCCGCCACGCCGAAGATGCGACGGGCGTGCAGACGCGCAAGCTGCTCGATGGCGGCCAGAATCCACCCGCTGGGGTCATCCTTCATTACACACTTGCCGAGAAGCCAGACGGCGATGTGACTCTGACGATCCTCGACGCCGAGGGCAACACCGTCCGCACATTCGCGAATACAGCCGAGGTCGGCGCGAAGCCTTCCACCGAACCGGGCGCGAGCCGGATCGTCTGGGACCTCCATTACGAGCCGCCAACCGCTCTGGAAGATGACAAGGCCGAGAAGCAGGTTCAGAAAGAGAAAGAGGAGGCACACATCGCGCTCGAGGGGCTGGCGGCACGCGCGGCGCCAGGCGAGTATGAGGCGCGGCTTACCGTCGGCGATATCACCGTCACGCAGCGCTTCTCCGTGCTGCCGGACCCTCGCCTCGCCGTGACGGCGGAGGAGCTTCGGGCGCAATTCGACCTCAAATGCAAGATCCGCGACCAGATAGATGAGACACATCGCACCATTAATCAAATCCGGCGGCTGCGGAAGCAGGTCGTATCATGGGAAGAACGCGCGAAAGTCGGCACGGGCCATGAGAGCATTGTCGACGCTGCTGGTCCGCTCAAGGAGAAGTTCACCGCGCTTGAGGGGGAAATGATCAATTCCGATCCCGACAAACCTCAGCCGGGCCCGGCGCGCATCAAAGAGAAACTTGCCACATTGAGTGAGATGGTGGACGAATCGGACGATGCCCCAACGCAGGGCGCTATCGAGGTCTTCGCGGCGCTTAGCGAACAGGGAGACACCGTGCGGCGCCAACTGCAAGAGCTACTCGATGGCGATGTAGCCGCGTTCAACACACTCGTACAGACATCTGGCCTGCCCGCCGTCGGCGAGTGATAGACAAAGCGAGTGACAATCGCTACGATAGGTCGTCGGGCGTCTGGTGGCATAGCCATGCAACGCGGCGCCCGACGACTCCTGGCGCATTCGGGCCGCGAATACAGCGCAGGTAGGGAGGGGATATGGTTAGTGTCCTCGTGCAAGGGAGTCTCAACGTCGATCACGTTGCACATATCCCCCATCTTCCGGTTCCTGGTGAAACGGTCCTCGGCGAGACTTTTCATATTTTCGCTGGAGGCAAGGGACTCAACCAGGCCATCGCGGCGCGCAGACTCGGTGATGATACCCGCTTGATTGGATGCATCGGTCAGGATCATCTCGGCGACCTTCTGCTCGCGACTCTTGTTGCCGATGGCGTGGAGAGCTCGCTCGTCACAAGGCAGGCACAGTTTGGGACGGGCGTTTGCTGCGTCCTTGTGGGAAGCGCCGACGGACAAAATATGATCGGCAGCATCCGGCAGGCCAATATGGCGCTGGACGCGGTCATGGTCAACACTGCCTTTGACCAGATCGCCGCAACTCCTTCTGAAGCGCGCCCGAACGTCTTTCTGGCACAATGTGAGACCGACACTGGCGGCGTCGTGCAGGGCCTTCAACGTGCGCGCGACCTGCACATGACTACCATGCTGAATCTTGCTCCGGTTCCACAGGGAGCGCTCGACGATCACCTCTTTCAGTTGTCTGACGTTCTCATCGTCAACGAGATCGAGGCGAGCCTGCTTACTGAGATGAACGTCGATGGTTTCGCGTCCGCGGCAATCGCGGCGCAAGCGCTCTTGAAGCGTGGTCCGGGGCAGGTAGTTATCACACTGGGAGCGTTGGGCGCCACGTACAGCGCGCGAATTGGCGCTGATGCCGACCTGATGATGGAGTTAACTCACCGTGAATGGCCCGCATACCCTGTCCACGCGGTGGATGCCACTGCCGCGGGTGATGCGTTCTGTGGAGCGTTTGCCAGCAAGGTAGCTGTAGAAGCGCCCACCGACGAGGCGATGGCGTTCGCGCTGGCAGCAGGCGCGCTGACCGCAACACGCCCGGGAGCGGCTCCGTCGCTTCCCACTCGGCTTGAAGTCGAAGCCATGCTGAAGGATCGGCCACGATAACCCATTCGAGATGCTCATCCAATGAGCAGTACCGACTTGATGTGGATGCGCCAAGCCGGTGCCTTCAGGGATAATTCGGCAAACCTGACGGGGTTATCTGGTATACGCAAGTACACTATAGAGGCGCCGATACCTTCACCGCTGAGGGTCTGGAATTGTCGGGCCGCTTCCCTCTTGCAGTTATCGCTACCACGCGGGCCGCTGCACTTGCGTCGGCCCTTGTGAAGAAGCTCATTGCACCTCTCTATCAACATGACCCGAAATCCAAAGTACGCGCTCGGCGCGAATCCGTGCGACAGCGGGTATCTTGCCATATGACGGGAATGCTACAGTCTCCCGATACCCAAGCGTGCGACAATATCCAAGATCGAAACATACCGTTTGATTCCTGATTGAGAAGAGTATGTTGGGAGGCAAGTCATGATCCACGAAGAAGTGCTCGCCGAGTTATCTCAACTCATTCAGGATTACTTCTTATGGGCCGTTACGAATCCTGAGAAAGCGGCGACACTGAGCCAAGTACCGTCACTCGCACCGCAGCAGGTCGGCAAAAACAAGCAGTCTAATGTTGAGCACTCCGACTTATTGGGATTTTCACGGTGGCTTGCCCAGGGGAGAAAGTAACGGGGATCGGACAAGCAAATGGGGCTCTGTAATTGCGGACAGCTATTATAACGCTAGACATGACTCTGCTTTATCTATGACCGTGATGGGGATAGCCAAACCCTGTACTCTACGGAAAAACACACTCAATGGCTGTATCGAACATCCCAAAGTCGACAGGAGCATCGTTCAGTGGTCGATGCACTGCTGATGCATGATCTTGAGTCACCTTGAAATGTCAAGGAAATCCTCATTGAACGATGAACGGGTCGCGGCAGAGAAGCCGCGACCCGAACTTACTGGATTATTCCCGCTCGACTACCACTAGCGAGCAGGATTGTTATGCAAAAATTGTACTGGCGGACCCGACGGGGATAGAATACGCGAGTACAACACAGGCTTGCCAAGCAGTTGCGGGCACGACAAGCCGCCCTTGGCACTCCCTAGCCACTTTCCTCTCACGGTGCCTGCTCACCAGAGGTCCATACACACTTCATCTATTTGCCTTAGAAAAAGAGGACATGTCGACTGTCTCCTCAGCAAAAGCATGACATTCTCGAACGTGTTGGCCGCGAAAGTCTGCATGCGCTGGCGAAAGAATATGGCGTCTCCCACGAAACAATCCGGCGGGTGGTAGCTGACAACAAAATGTCGCCTCACCGTTAGCCTCTTTACGGACCGATCGGTTGTCTGCGCTACCGTCTTCTTCGGTGCTATCAGACAGGTCGCCAACAATCATACCAGAGACTTGAGAGCGCTGGCTTTGTTGGCCTGATAGTTGGCATCATGTACTGGGTCAAGCTTCGGGATTGTTACAATGCACTGGATCAATTCGCTGAAGTGCCTCACTCCCGCGCTGCGAAGCGTGCGCCTCGGCGTCCCGGTGTGCCGACAGTCGAGCGACTTCTTGATGACAGGATAGCCATCAATCATGAAGGTCCAGTCTGCTTGCGGCACGTTGTTCCAGGAGCTGGAGACATGCCATCGGATATAACCTGCGCGCGGTCTGCCCTTCGGCGGTGGGCAATTGATTTTGTCAACGCCAGCATAGCGTACAGCGCTATTCAAATCGTCCTCCCGAGACTTGCCACCATCGCTCCGCATAGGGACATGAATGTGGTATGCTCCTTCTGTCTGTTCATCATGTTTGCATCTCTTCGGTGTTGGCGCTGGCGTAGCTCTCACAAACCTGCCCTCCTCCCCACTGAACCAGTGCCGTCTTTCACAAGCGACATGACCCACGTCGCTTTGCAGCACATGACAGCAAGTCTAAGATGTAGCTGCGGCTTAGGCAGCCTGCTACACGTATTTGATTGGCGTCCATAAGCTCAGCGCCCGATGCTATGTCACAGGCCATGACTCCAGTCCTTCCCGTGCACTGAGCAATTGCTTGGTCGCGGCATTGCCGTGGCTGTGTATGGGCTATGCATGACGTTGTGTGGCTATACAAGAAAAGGATGAATCGAGTGCAGAAGTTCCAAATCGGCAAGATTGCGGTGATCGGCACTTATATGCCGCGCCAATGTGGGGTGGCCACGTTCACCACCGACTTCTGCGAGGCGCTCAGCGCCCAATACCCGGACGCTGCGATCTGCGCCATTCCGGTAAACGATACAAGCGAAGGCTATCCCTATCCCGCTCGTGTGGAGTTTGAGATCGCTGAGCGCGACATCGAGTCGTACCGTCAGGCCGCGGACTACCTGAACATCAATCGCGTGGATCTGGTTGTGCTCCAGCACGAATATGGCATTTTCGGCGGACCCTCTGGCAGCTATATACTAGAATTACTGCGCGAACTACGCATGCCGATTGTCACCGTACTTCATACGGTTCTCGATGAGCCCGATCGCAACCAGCGCAAGGTGCTAGACGAGATTGCGCGTCTCTCTGATCGCCTGGTGGTCATGAGTCACCATGCCCTCGACGTGCTGCACGACCTTTATCTGGTACCGCGCGAGAAGGTCAGCTACATCCCCCACGGCATCCCCGATGTTCCCTTCGTTGATCCCAACTTCTACAAGGACGAGTTTGATGCCGCAGGGAAGGTGGTGCTTTTGACCTTCGGGCTGCTCTCACCGAATAAAGGCATTGAACATGTCATCGCCGCCATGCCAAACATTCTGAAGCGCTATCCCGACGCCCTCTACTTTGTCCTCGGCGCAACACACCCGCACGTCAGGCGGCGAGAAGGCGAAGCCTATCGTCTGATGCTCCAGCGGCTTGCTCGGGAGCACGGTGTCGAGCACGCGGTCGTCTTCTACAACCAGTTTGTTCGGCTCGAGAAATTAGTGGAGTTCATCGGCGCGACCGATATCTATGTCACACCCTACCTAAACCGCGAGCAAATCGTCTCTGGCACACTCGCCTATGCTGTCGGCACGGGCAAGGCCGTCATTTCCACGCCCTACTGGCACGCCGAAGAATTGCTCGGCGAGGGGCGAGGCGTTGTCGTGCCTTTCCGCGACTCCGCCGCGATTGCGGAGCAAGTCATCTGGCTGCTCGATCATGACGCTGAGCGTCATGCCATGCGCAAGCGCGGGTATGAACTTGGCCGCGAGATGACCTGGTCGCAGGTCGCTCGATGCTACATGTCACTCTTCGACCAGGTACGCGAGCAACGCCTCCTTGTGCCTCAAGCCGGGAGCATCTCGCGGCGCCTGTTGCGCGCGCATTCCCTTCCTCCGCTTAGCTTGAGTCATCTCCGACGAATGACTGACGACACAGGTCTTCTCCAGCATGCCACCTTCTCTGTCCCAACTACTGGAGAAGGATATTCCATCGACGATAATGCCCGTGGGCTGATTGCCACGGTCCTGCTGGAGGAACTGGGGCTGGGTTCACCTGAAGAGATTGCTGCGCTGGCAGGACGCTATCTGGCATTCACTGCGCACGCGTTCAACGAAGACGCTGGCCGCTTTCGCAACCTGCTGTCCTTCGATCGCCGCTGGTTGGAGGATGTCGGTTCGGAGGACAGCCACGGGCGAACTTTGTGGGCACTTGGTATGGTGATTGGGCGCTCGATCGACGAAGGACATGTGGGTCTAGCAAGCTTACTCTTCAATCGCGCGCTTCCCGCCGTCACCGAGTTCACGTCTCCGCGTGCCTGGTCGTTCGCATTGCTCGGCATCCACGAATACCTCAAACGCTTCACCAGTGATCGCGGCGTACAACGTGTACGCGACGATCTCGCTGACCGGCTGATGCAAGCATTCAATGTGAACAGTGCGCAGGACTGGCCCTGGTTCGAGGACATTCTGACCTACGATAATGCCACACTGCCCCGTGCATTGCTGCTCGCTGGCGCTGACATGAACAATGCCGCCTATACTGAGGCAGGTGTCACTGCGCTGGCGTGGCTGATGGAACTTCAGTTTGGCGAAGAGGGGCACTTCATACCCATCGGTTGCCACGGCTTTTACCGGCGTGGCGAAGAGCGTGCGCGCTTTGATCAACAACCCATTGAAGCCTACGCGACAATCGCTGCCTGCCTCACTGCCTTCCGACAGACGGAAGACATACACTGGCACGTACAGGCCCAAGTTGTCTTCGATTGGTTCCTCGGACGCAATGATCTCGGCGTCTCGCTCGTCGATCCAGCAACTGGGGCATGCTACGACGGCCTCCAGCCTGATTGGGTCAACCAGAATCAGGGCGCCGAATCGGCCCTGGCGTTCTTACTTGCGCTCCTGGAGCTACGCGCGACGGAGGCCGAGCTCCTCGCGGAGGAAACCGCCCGCGAGGCCGAGCGACTCATGCTGGCGAACGGAGTGTCCGCTCATGCATGACCGCACCCCGCCCGACGTGGAGGGACTGTGTCCTCACAGGACTACAATGCCGCTGGAGTTTATCAATGCCTTTTGAGAACCCGTTGCACGAAGTCCTCTTCCACCGGCATCTACGCAACCCCATTCTGCGACCATCGGACTGGCCGTACCCCATCAACACAGCATTCAATCCAGGGGTAGCCCGCCTCTCAGATGGCTCAACGCTTCTGCTCTGCCGCGTGGAAGATCGTCGTGGGTTCTCGCACTTCTGCGCCGCACGCTCTCGTAACGGCATCAATGGCTGGCAGATTGATCCACAGCCAACATTGCAGCCGGATCCCTCCGGCCATCCTGAGGAACTCTGGGGCATTGAGGACGCACGCATTACTTATGTACCCGAACACCAGGCGTACTACATCGCCTATACCGCGTATTCACGTGCTGGTCCGGAGGTCTCATTGGCCAGGACCACCGATTTCGCTGAGTTCGAACGGCTTGGGGCCGTCATGCCGCCCGAAGACAAAGATGCAGCTCTCATGCCCTATCGTCTTGGGAACCGTTGGGCGCTGATCCATCGGCCCATGGGACCGGACGGTGCGCATATCTGGCTGTCGTATTCATCGGATCTGGAGCACTGGAGCGATCATCGGCGCATATTGGCAGCGCGCGAGGGGGCGTGGTGGGACGCCAACAAAGTCGGCCTCTCCTGTCCGTTGATCGAGACGTCTGACGGCTGGCTCATGATCTATCATGGGGTGCACGTCACTGCGTCAGGGGCACTCTATCGACTCGGCTTGGCCCTCTTCGATCTCCAACAGCCGGAACGCTGTTTGCTCCGGGGAGACGAATGGGTCTTCGGGCCAGAAGCTCCCTATGAGCGCGCCGGAGATGTCGACAACGTTGTCTTCCCGTGTGGGTACACGATCGCTGAGGACGGTGACACCCTGTTTATGTATTACGGGGCAGCCGACACCTCCATTGCGCTGGCGACCGCAAGCGTGCGCACATTGCTTACCTGGCTACGCCAGCATGGTCACCCAGCAGCGTCGGCGGCAGAGAAGACGGAGGCAGATCCGGGCTAGCGGGCAACACAACAGGGTCGGCTACCGGCCACCAGGGACCATATCCTCGCGATTGGTGACGCCAGCCAGCACTGGAATCTCATTGGCATCAGGATCGATGCGCAGTTCGTTCACGATCCGCGTCACGGCTGGAACGGCCTTGACAACGTTGCTCGCTCCCTCGTAGGCGGCGCGCGTCCCGACACTTCCGCGCAGACGTATCTCGCCGAGGCGTGGGTAGAAGCCGAGGCGTGGGTAGAAGCCGATGTGTTGCCCGGCCGTTCGCGAGTCGAGCGCGAGGGCCATCGAGACCCTTGCAGCAAGGTCATTGTCTGCCACGAGGTCGTTGTGTAGCTCCGACATTCCTGTGATGCCTTGGATCTGATCCTCGGCCATGCGCCGCAAAAGGTCATTAGAGACGTGCCCTCGCAACTGGACGACCCCGTCGAGCGGGCGGATCTCGATCGCCGCGAGGTCGAGGCGCAAGGGCGCATGATCGAACAACCGGTCGTAGATGTCCTGGCGCAACTGCTCATCGGGGCGATAGGGCAACAGGCGATCCGGCGATATGCCCAGGCGCGCCGTGACTTGCTCGGCGGCGATACTGGTCACCGCGCGCGCTGGTACCAGTACTTCCCCCCGCCATCCGCGATCCACGACAAGGCTACGTAACGCGTGTGTCACGGAATCAACCGTTATCTGAACGAGGCGCCCCAGCTGTTTTCCGGCCACATCACCCCTTTCGCGCACGTCACGAGCGTCGATGGTGTTCATCCGAGTAGAGCTGGAGAGCACGATGCCGCTATCTGAAGGCATCGAGAGCCACTTTTCTATCTCGGCGAGTGCGATATTCAAAATGACCCTCTCGGCGTCGGCGCCAGTAATGACCTCCACTGGAACGAAATAGTGGTGGCGGCTGAACAGGCGCACGCGAATGCCAAGATACGTGAGAGTCTGTCCCTGCTTATCAGCCACGACCGCTACCGCTACTAGTTTGCCGGCCGTGCCGTCACTGGCCCAGATGTCTGCGCCGAGGCGAAACTTCCACGCTTCCGCAGACGACGTCATTGCTTGCTGTCTCACATTTCGCATCCTGCGCCACCTCTCCTATTAACATCGAACCACGATGCAGTCGATGCTCCGCCATCATCTTCCCACGTGTCTAGCATGTCTGGGGTCTCGGCGGAGGCCTCGTCCGCGCGTTGCCCGTAGCCCTGCATCCAACCCACGAAATACTCGTCCTGCTGAGCAGGATGCAACAACTTTTGCGGCATGTCAGAGGCCTTCCATGCTTCCTGTAGCACGGCGCAAGTGCTCAGAAATTCAGGTGCGTGCGCCGATGCTGCTATACGTCCATCCATCATGCCCTTGGCGTGCATCATGGCGCAGGCATGCATGGCATGTGTGGTTCCGAGCCATATCGCCTCGACTTGTTGATCTTGTCTGGTTGTCATTGCCTTATCTTCCCGACTCTTCGCCCTCTGGACGGCAGCCGCTCTGGTCACTGTTCTCTCGACTGTTTGATTGTTTCAACGTGCCTAAAGCAATGCCCACGAGTTACTCCATTAGCATCTCTGAATGTGGTTGACTGCTCAGTTGCTGGTTAGTAGGGTTTGTGGGGCGTACAGAGGCTGTCATGAGACGTAGATGTGGCGCCCTTCACAGAGCCAGCGATGATTATGATGCTGTAGCCAGTGGCTTTGAGCGCGGCGCCGTCCGCGTCCACGTGTCACCGACCCCATCTACGTAAAACACCTGCGCCATCATCGTGTCATCTTTCTACCCCCTTTGGAGGGTGGGACACGAGCGCAGGTGGGAGAGGATATTCAGGAATAGAGGGCCTGTTTGTATCGTCACCATGGCGCCGATGTACCATCACATCGCCACAGCCGCCGTTCAGCGGCCACATGGGCTTCAGATGGAACTGGCACCTGGTGCTCACATCATCGCGTTATCGTACTTTGCGTACGCAATCCATACGTAATGAGTATACCACCCTTTGATCAGCTTTTGCTTGAATCGTGTGAAAGTACAGCGTCTGTGGTACAGTGAAGAAGGAGCAGTCTCCGCTCGTGCTCGTGAGTGGGACCCTCTTACCAAGGAACATGCATGGATATCTCCTCCATGGAGTCGGACTCTGGCAGTGCGCGCTCGCTTAGCTATTTCCCTGCGGCAGCCTATCGTTGGATGCAGCGCCGCATTCGCAAACATGTCAAATCTGCCCGCATCCTCCTACTCACGACCACCGGAATCGATTCGGGTGAACCCCAGACGGTCGCTATGGGCTATTTCGAGGATGGTCCGGATCTTGTGGTCATAGCGTCGAACTACGGGAGTGACCTGCATCCCACCTGGTATCGCAACATGCGCGCACGCCCACTGGTGGGCGTGCAGATCGAAGAGAATCTCCGGCAGATGATGGCTTCGACAGCCACGTTCTCCGAGCGTGCGCAGCTCCGTGTGCGTCTGGCGACCGAGGACAAGCAATACGGCCGTTACCAGCGGAACACTGCCCGCGAGATACCCATCGTGCTCCTGCGCCCTGCCGAACCGGCACTGACAGGGCAACTTTGATCACCGCATCCGGGCCAGGAGCTGCGACCGTGGCGGCTGATCTTTGGGCAACATATCCAATCTAACTTGGGCGTATGGAGGGTGGCAGCAGTGGCAGATGTCGAGAGGCTGAAGCAGATGGCTGAGGAGGTGCGCCAGCGCGCGCGGGAGCGTCAGGAAGCCGAAGACAGACGCTCAGCGGAGAACTTCCAGGCGTGGACAGAGACTGCCCTCTCACCAGCGATGCGTGAGGCTCTGCAACTCACTCCAGGCTGGGATCAGCGGCAACAAATCCCAATGGCGACCTTCGAACTCGGCAGGGAACGTGGTCGTCTCTACCGAGGCAAAGACCAAAGCGACGAGCTAGGAACTGTGATTGTTACCGACTCCGACGGCCGCGAGACGCTGTCGGCCTCGGTTCATTCGGAAGATGAACTGCTGCTGTTTCTCGAGAAGTACTTGTGAGCCAGATGGTAAGCCAGATACCAGATAGTGGATCGTCCAGGCGAGGGACGATTTATACCAGCGCTACCTCGTCCTGTTGGCGCCGTACAGGCAAACAGCCATGCGCTGACAGGAGGGACGACCATGTCACGAGGCATGATGGACTGGGAGGGCCGCTATCTGGTGATCCCACTGGCCATCTCCATTCGCCATTGGCGCACTCCCGATTATGTCGGCGCGGCGGCGCCACGGGCACAACCGATCATTGAGACATATCTGCACGATGCCGCGCGAGACGGATGGCACGCGGATGAACCGACAGATTTCGCCACCTTGTTCAGCCGCTCGCGCGTGCGAACCCGGAACAACTTCTTTCGATGGCAGGTCGATTCTACGACGATTCGGCTGTTGCGCGCCGTCAGGAACGTGTAAAGCGCAGTGAGAGGCAAGGCGTGCAGCCAGGCTGCGGATATGCTATACTCCGAGGTGCAAAGGATTGCTCACGCTAGAGTTCATGATGGACTCAGGACGGCTACGAGAGATCAGATCCCGTCGGCAGCGCCTCCTTCACCGCAGGCGTACATCATCGGAAGTGAACGCCTCCTAACAAGGCGCCGGTCGTTGAAGTGCGCGTTGCAATGCCCCACCTCTCCTTCTATTGTGCCTGCCTGCAAATGTGCAGCTCGCCACGGCGATACGCGAGGAACGGCCCCTACCGGCGAAGGAGACCATCATGTTCACATCGGGCGACTACCAGATCGCGGTGACGTACCGCGACAGCAACTACCTGTGGAAAGATCGCGCGGTCGATAGTATGGAGATGACCGAGACCGAGGTAAGCCCAACCGAGCGGGCCGTACACTGCTTCGTCCCTAATTTCTGGGGGCGTTTCTCGCATCCGTCGCGTATTGAACGCGTGATGGTCACGCTGCAAGGCCGCACCTTCCGATTACCCTGGCGAGCGGCGTTGAATTTGGCTGCTCCGTCGGTGTTGTCGCTGGATATCCTGCTCCACTACGATGACCATGAAATGCCGACCAGCGTGACGTGGAACTGAGCGAATTCCACAGGCCTGGCGCGTGAACCGAGTTACGTGTGCCGAACAAAGATGACGCTTTGGAAGGGTAGGCTTATGTCAGGGGGTCAAACGCTCTTTGACCTCGTCGTCGTAGGTTCCTCGGCGGGTGGCATCGAGGCGCTCTCGCTGCTCGTATCCACGCTGCCGCCCGATTTCCCCTCCCCAATAGTGCTCGCGCAACACCTCGGCCCCGACCGTCCCAGTCATCTTGCCGACATCCTCGCACGTCAGAGCGCACTGCCAGTGAGCATTGTGGACGAAGGCGCACCGCAAGCCCTGGCGGCGGGGATGGTTTATGTTGTCCCGGCGGATCGCGACGTGGAGATCACCGATCACGCGGTCGTCTTGCAGACGCAGTCAACTGGTCTCCCCAAGCCATCCATTGATTTGCTGCTTGCGAGCGCCGCTCAAACCTATGGCGAGCGGTTGATTGCCGTAATTCTCACTGGAACTGGCTCTGATGGCACTGCTGGAGCGCAAGCGGTAAAAGCCGCTGGCGGAACGGTGATCATTGAGAATCCGGATACAGCCAGTTATCCTGCCATGCCTGCCTCTGTGGCGCGATCAAGCGTAGACATGAGCCTGGATTTGGCGCGGATCGGACCGATGCTGTACGACCTGCTAACTGGCGCACATGTGCTCTCCGCGCCCGATGACATCTTACCGACGCTACTTGCGGAGACACGCGCCTACAGCGGGATCGATTTCTCCCAGTATAAACAGCCAACGATCCTCAGGCGCCTCCAAAGGCGGATGACAGCAACTGGTACAGCGACTCTGCCTGCGTACGTTGCGTACCTGCATCACCACCCCGAGGAATACACCCAGCTCTCTGCCAGCTTCTTGATTAAGGTCACTGGGTTCTTTCGCGATCGAGCACTCTTTGACTTCCTGCGCGAAGAGGTCATGGCTGAGATCGTTTCCCGGGCGCGGAAGCAACGTAAGCGAATCCGCATCTGGTCAGCTGGGTGCGCCAGCGGCGAGGAAGCCTATTCGTTGGCCATTCTCATCGCCGAGCACTTGGGCGATGAATTGGACGACTTCACCGTGCAGATTTTCGCCACCGATGCCGACGCAGATGCTATAGCATTTGCTCGTCGCGGGGTGTATTCAGCTGCCGCACTCGCCACAGTCCCCAAAGTCTACAGGGACCGCTACTTCGCGCCCGTCAACAACGGATGGGCTGTCTCTCAACGGGTACGTGGCATGGTTATCTTCGGGGAACACGATCTCGGGCAGCGTGCTCCGTTTCCGCATATCGACCTGGTAGTGTGCCGCAATGTCTTAATCTATTTCACACCGGAGCTCCAGAGGCGTAGCCTCCAGCTCTTTGCCTTCTCACTGCATGACGGGGGCTATCTCGTGTTGGGGATGGCCGAAACGACGAAGCCATTGCCGGACTACTTCGTTCCAGCCCAACCTCATCTCAAGGTCTTTCGCCGCCAGGGCGGCCGCATTGTGGTGCCCCCTGATAAGCTGAGTGTGTCCAAACCAGCCCCCCCAATCATGCGCGAACTCTCGCTGCTGCCCATGGCGACGCTGCCAGCTTGGCTCGCGCTGCCCGAATCAGAGCGGGAGTCCGCAATGGCGCGGGGAACAGCGAGCGGTGGGCAATCTAGGGCTGCGCACGCAGTGCTTGGCGAACAGATCCTTGACATACCTCTTGGCGTCGTGGTCATCGACAGGAACTATGACGTGCAGGCGATCAATGACGCCGCCTACACGCTACTCGAGATCAGCCGCATGGCGATAGGGAGGGATCTGCTCCATCTAGCTAGTCGAGTACCGACGAAACCCTTCCGCGCAGCTATTGACGCAGCGTTTCATGCGCCACCCTCCCAAGGACGTGCCCCAGCCGTCACCCTTGAGCTTACACCTGGAGAGTTGCGCTCGCTCGAGGTGGTCTGCATTCCGCACCGACCGAAGACGGCGCGCGACAAAGTCCCTGGCGACGTGGACGCTGTGATCCTTATGATCTCGGATACCACGGATACGCAGCGGGAACAGCGCTCTGCTGAAGAGCAGAGGACGATGGACACACTCCCAGAGCGGCCCCTGCGGCGAGGTCGCAAGCGCAGGGGACTGACGTTGGCATCGGAACACGCGGCGCGTGAAGACCCTCGCGAGCGAGAACTTGAGAATGCCCTCACCCTGGTGCGTGAACTAACTACATCAATCCAGGAGTTGCGTGACGCCAACCAAGAGCTGCGCTATGAGAACGACGAGTTGCGGTTACGCGAGGAAGAGGCGCGGGCCTCGGCCGAAGAAGTGAAAACGCTCAACGAGGAGTTGCAAGCCACCAACGAAGAGCTCGAGACGCTCAACGAGGAAATGGAGGCAACGCTTGAGGAGTTGCGCACGACCAACGACGATCTCCAGGCGAGAACACGAGAACTTGAGGACCTTGTTGCCCAGCGGGGCGAGCACGCCAAGCAGCGTCGTCCACCCGACGGAAGCGCGCCAGCGAGTGAGTGAATTGGTAGCAGCCACTCATACATGAGTTGGTGGATAGGTCGATAGGTCGCTAGTTGGAGGATGGTATCATGGCGAACGCTGAGGAGATACGACAGGCACGCCAACGGATAAGCCGATGGCGCGATCTCCTTTGGCAATCGGTGCTCGATGAGTTCGCGGAGCGCAATGCCACGGCGGCTGAAGCGGCCTGGGCCGAGATTCGCGAGCAACCAGCACGCGCGCTCTTCGGCGCCTCCACGGGCGACGCGGTGGCTGCGTGGCCGCATCTGGATGATCAGGCGCGTCAAGACTGGGTGTGGGTCTGTCAACTTGTGCATGACACGTGGATGGAGGAGATTCGGTCGGCAACCGAGGCGATAAACTGATTGCGCCCAGTTATCCAGACGGTGTGTGGCTAGCCGGGCTACGTGCCAAGGACGAATCACCCTCTCCACCGCGCGTAACACTCACTATGGTCACTCCACCAGGTAACTTCCGGGCAGCGTTTTGCCGAGAAAGACAGCAAGCCGGGATGAGACGCGTGCTCATTACCTCAGCCACCATGCAAGAAGGGAACGCAGATTTTGGATGACACGATTTTTGATCCCGCAACAGCAACGCGGGAGGTTCGGGCAGTCGTGAGCCGCTATATCCACATCCTTCTCTACAGTGGTAGTGAGAGTGGCGGACCATCAGGAGCCGAGTGGGATTGCAAACAGGAGTTGCGGCGGCTCGGTTGTGGCGAGGCTTATATATATTCTGCGACCGCGTATGCGCGGAACACAGGTGATGACGTATGGCAGCAGCGTTTCCTCTTTGAGCAGCGCTAGACACAGGTGCACACCACAGCGCAGTGTGACCACCCGAAAGATGGACAATGATCCGCGGCATAGTGACCAGGTCCGTGGCGATTGAGGAGGACATATATGGCGGATGGTAGAGACGTTCGATGGGAGCATTGCAGCCTGGAACATCGCACCAGCAACACGATGGGGGGCGGGCATCAAGAAACAACGGCGCTGGTATACTATGGCACGCATTCCTTCACGGAGGCGTTCGACCCGATGGCGTGGAGGCAAGCGGTGGGTCAACTCGGCGAAGATGGCTGGGAGATGGTAAGTAGCACCGCTACCTACAATGTGGACGGTGACGAGGTCGGCGGAACCACCATACTCTACTTTAAGCGCCGCGCGGGCGAGGAGATTCAACAGCCCATGCTGGCGAATCTCTGACCACGAGGTGGGCTGTACAAGCAGGGTCACTATAAGGCACAGGTATGATGCCGCGCTGCTCAGACGTCAGCAACATGATTATCAGTTGCCCCCGGCATCGTCGTGCCTTCGCCATCCCTCGGCGCATACGGCGATGACTGGGGCTATTGTTGTGTTTGCGAGCATTCAGTTGCGCCTGTTATTCCATCCTGAAGATGGAGGCCGATGGGTAAAATATGCTCTGGTCGTCCGGATCGCCAAGGCGTACGACGATCAGACCTAGATCGTCATGCCCCAGTAATTCATACTCCTCTGGACCTGACGCGCCACTCCACGCTGGGTTCATACTGTCCGCCGGTCGCGTGGTGTGCAATATCCTGATCTTGGGCTTCCCTCCGCTGGGCGAGCGTTGATTGAGCCACTTGTTGAATTCGTCGTCTCTCATCTAGACTTTATCCAAACTAGGCCGCATAGCAGAGCAGTTCACTGAGAAACTGTTTTGAAAGGGTAGCGGTGTGGTAGACTGGCGGCATGGAACCAACATCCCCCATCCGCACAGCCTATCCGAGCGACCTGCGCGACGGCGAGTGGGCCATCCTGGAGCCGCTCGTCCCGGCGGTCAAGCCCGGCGGACGTCCCGCGCGCCACAGTCGACGCGAGATCATCAACGCCATCTTGTATGTGGTGCGCGGCGGCAACCAGTGGCGGGCCATGCCGCACGATCTGCCACCGTGGCAAACGGCCTTTTATTATTTCCGGATCTGGCGCAACGACGGGACCTGGGAACGCATCCACACGGCATTGCGCGAGCGGACCCGGCGGCATCTGGGACGCGCGGCGACGCCGAGCGCGGCGATCCTGGACAGCCAGTCGGTCAAGACCAGTCAAAGGGGGGCCCGCGCGGCTTCGACGCCCACAAGCAGGTGAAGGGACGCAAGCGGCATCTGCTGGTGGATACGCAGGGCTTCGTGCTCAAGGTGGTGGTCTCGGCCGCCGATGTGCAGGACCGCGACGGGGCGCGGCTGCTCGCCCACGCCGTGCAACTCTATGGTCCCGAGTTGCCCCGCCTGTCCCTGGTGTGGGCCGACGCGGGCTACGCCGGCCAACTCGCCGACGACCTGCGCCAGCAGATGGGCTGGACGCTGGCGGTGGTCAAGCGCTCCGACCAGCAGCCGCGCAGTGCTTTTGCTGTGCAGCCGCACCGCTGGATTGTGGAGCGCACCTTCGGCTGGTGGGGCGGGCTGCGCCGGCTCAGTAAGGACTACGAGTACCAAGTCGAGTCCAGCGAGGCGCTCATCTACGCCGGGATGAGTCACCTGATGCTCCGGCGCCTGACCCGCGCCGCGGCGCGTTCCAGCCCGGCTGGATGACTTTCAAAACGGTTTCTGAGGTATTCGACGAGTGTGCGCGGAATTTTCGTGGGGTCCAGTACCAGGTCAGGTGGGATGTCTGCAAAAGCGTCGGTGCCCACAGGTGGCGACGAACCAGCGCCAACGCATCAATAAAGGTCGGCTCCTGCTTGGAGTACCACGCGGCCTGGCGTACGAACGAGTCCGTCCGGCTCATCTGCGCATGAGCCGCCATGGTCACCAGAGAAAAGAGGCCGAGCAGCGTGGGAGTGGTGCGCGCAATGGCCCGAGCAGACCATTGCCGCTGTGTTTCCACCCCGAGATGCGTCCGCACCTTATACCCTACACTGAGAGCGGCGAGTGAAATGCTTGCCAGCTGAGATGGGCTGGGGGAAGGCTTTCCGCACCCCACGGTTCGACCGTTTGCATGAGAGCGTCCTGCCTCAGTCCCTCCCTGGGCGCTACCCCTGATAGAGGGTCGTGCTGTGAGCACTGCTGTATAAGGCTGCTGTGCGCCTGGGATCTCTGCGTGTCTGCGTGTGCGTCAAAGTGAGAAAGGATGAGGAGATGTGGTACGCCGGGATTGACTGGGCAGACGACCATCATGACGCAGTAGTCATTGACGAGCAGGGACACCGAGTGGCGTCCTGTCGCATCGTGCACACCGCTGAGGGGCTGGCGCAGTTGGTGACCTTCTTGCGGCAGACCCTCGCCGCTGCGCCCACACCGCACGAGCTTGCCTGTATCCTGGAGACGCCGCATGGACTGCTCACGACCGCACGCTTGGAGGCAGGGCTGGCCGTCTATCCCGTCAACCCCAAGACGGTGGAACGCCGCCGCAAGCCGTCTGGGGCCAAGACGGACGCGATCGACGCCTATCTCTTGGCCAAGACCGGGCGCAGCGACCTCCCCGAACTGCGTCGCTTGGCTCCTGAGAATCCGCTGCTGCAGGAGCTCAAGGCGCTGTGTCGTGACCAAGAAGGGCTGATTGTTAGCCAGACGCGCCTGGTCAACCAGTTGACTGCGTGTCTCAAAGCGTACTATCCGGTTGCCTTGGAGCTGTTCTCCAAGGTGCAGCAACCGCTCACCATCGCGTTCCTGCAAACCTATCCGACCCTTGAAGCAGCGCGCGGCGCATCGGTGGAGGACCTGGCGCTCTTGTTGCGCCGTTATCATCACCGCAGCGCACGCGCCACGGCCCAGAAGATCTGGAGCTGTGTCCAGGCGCCGCAGCTGCAGGCGGATGCGGTGACGATCCGAACCAAAACCCGCTTGCTCCTGGCGCTCCTGAGTCAGCTCGCACCGCTGCATGAGCAGGTGCAGGCCTACGACGAGGAAATTACCCGCCTCTTTGTGCGTCACCCTGACAGTCCCCTCTTCTCTAGCCTGCCGCGCGCTGGGCAGCGATTGGCGCCACGCCTGCTGGTGGGATGGGGCGACGACCGCAAACGCTTTGCGAGCGCAGCGAGTGTACAAGCGTTGGCAGGAACATCTCCGGTGGCGTATGCGAGTGGCAAGTTTGCCCGTGCCCGCCGCCGGCATGCCTGTGTCAAGGCACTGCGTAACGCCCTGTACCAGTTTGCCTGGCAGTCCACCGTCGCCGAACCCTGGGCGACCACCTATTACCGGCGCAAGCGCAGCGAAGGCAAAACCCATAGCATGGCGCTTCGCGCCTTAGCCAATTGCTGGGTACGCATTATCCACGCGATGTGGCTCACCCAGACCCCCTACCGCGCGGAGATCTTCTTGACGGCCCAACGCGGTCATGCCAGTTCCGCGGCATGACCGCTGCACCTTTCCACACCGTCGTGGAAACCTATTGACATAGAGGGTCTCATGGAACGTGACCTCCACTTGCCAGCGGAGTACGAACCAGGAAACGATCTGAGCGGGGTCGGCGGTGAGATCAGTGCACAGAAGGGCTTGCGTCGGGAACTTTCCCCACGGATCACGGAGGATGACCCAGCGAATGGGCGCTGGAGGGAGACCCGTCGAATACCAGACGGCGGTCTGCGACAGGAACTCGAGTGAGCGATTCCGCTCGCCATACCAGCGCGCAAGCGTCAGCGGTGTCCAGATGGCCGCTGGATCCGCTGCCTGCGCAGTCAGGGAGGAAAGCCGTTCGCCTACCAGGCGTGGACGTCCCTGCTGGTGGGGGAAGTCGTTGTGGTGGAGGAGCGAAGAGTCGTGCATCCAGGCGCAGCCGGGTCACCAGCGTTACCTGTCGGCGAACGGCGTCAAGGAGTTCCAGGGCGGCATAGGTACGATCGCCCACGACGACGAGGGGGCGCTCAGGCGCCCAACGATGCGCTTGCAGGATCATCTTCTGGCGCGCCCAACTCGTCAGCGGCTTGAAGCGCCGCCGCAGGCGCGTGGCTGAACGTTCAGAGGGTGCCAGCACGGTGAGAAAGGGAAGCGCCCATACGCGACCAGCCCAGGGAATCGGCGCCAAAAGCATCATACTCATCCAGCGCAGCCCGCGCACTTTGACGAAGTGGCTATGACTGGAGCGTACCGGATCACGGTAAATCCCGGCAGCAGCGATCTTCCGCCCACGACGGCGCTCAATCGTTTCATCGATCCCGACCACGAGCGGGCCCTCAGGCGCAAGCGACGCGATGAGCAGCCCGAAGAGGATGCGACTGGCGCCCAGGCTCGACCACACGCCACGGTTCAAGACCCGGTGATACGTCTGGAAGGACCGCACATGCGCAAGGCCCATGATCCGCAGAATGGAGGAGATCATACGCTGCCCTGGCACGAGGATCGCTCCCATCACCAGGACTGGGACGTGCCGCCAGACACGCGTTGAAACTAGTGGAGCAAACGATAGAAGCAGTGCGGTAAACTCGTCAGGCATATTCGGCATTGTCGGCATCGGTCACCTCCTCCAGGTGATCTCGAGCCTACCGCATATCTCCTTCGAGTGCCAAATGGATAAAGTCTAGCTGATACTGGTACTCAGATAACAGGCGCTCCTCCGCACTTCAAGCCTCAAACGGCCCTGCAGTGCGGAGGAGCATGTCTCGTTTGGAGGCGTCGTTGCCTCCAAACGCGGCGGTGATCGCTATTTAACCTCACCAAGGGCGACTGCTTGCTGTTCTGGTGTGGCAGCGAGCCCCAACTGTTGCAGCATCCCCAGTTGGTCAATCGTGGCCCAGTGCTCCACCACTTTGCCGTCTGCCAGGCGACCGATATGAATCTCCGTCCAGGTCGCCGTCTTGCCGGTTGCCTTCATCTCCAGGAAATCCCCTGTCATCGTCCCGCGTGCCGTTGCTCGTACGACCACTGTCTCCCCTTCCGCCACCACGTCTTCTACAGTGAAATGCAGGTCTGGGAAAGCGCTGCGCAACCTTGTGATGTATGCCTTGAATCCGGCCAGCCCATTAGGCAAACCGGCAGGAGTCGTGTGGTCAACAAAGTCTTGAGCGAAATAGTGGTCGGCAGCATCGAGGTTGCCAGTATTAACTACTTTTTCAGGGATAGCGCGAAAGATCGCTTTGTTCTGCTCGAACATAAAATGTTCTCCTTTTGAGCAATTGCATAGAATGTAGAGTTGAGAGCTTCAGTAACGTAGCCACCTGCAGATGGCTGCTCGGTGAGATGGGGTGATCACATGATCGCGTCCATCGGTGTCGACCCATACATCACACGGCGCTCCAGGTGGGACCTCGTTCATCCCAGAGAGAGAGTAGCGGGGCGTGACATCGTCACGATGGATGGTAAGCGCGTAGGGGAGCGATGTTGTTGGGGGCTGCACAGAGTATATCAGAAATAAAGTCAAAAATCCACTATTTCTAGATATCGAATAAACTCACAAGCGAGCCGCTGAGCCCGATGTCGTTGAATACGTAAGCTGCCGGGGTTATTGATGTTTGCGGATGCTGCAAGCAGTCGTTCAAACGACGACATCCCAAAACAGATTTGGTATGAACTCGCGCGGGCAATGCGCATCTGTTGATGTTAGTGGGAGAAAAGCAATAGACGAGAAAGCGACCCATCCCTGAGGAATGGGCCGCCTGGATATCCGCGGGTCGTCAAGCACAGTGGCCAATCAGCATGCCTGACGGGCCATCCCCTAGCGGATTGTCGGGGCGATGGCAGCGACCTCGAAGTACGTCTGGAGGTTCTGCAACACCAGTGCAGCCTCGTGCTCGTTCAACTTGGTGACGAAGGGCTCACCAACCTTGCGCAGCAACGCAGCAGGCGCCGTGTATTCAAATGCGAACTGCACCTTCGTGGTAGCGCCTGCCGGCTCGAAGCGAAAGATGATCGTGCCCTCCAGATCGCCGGTCATCCGAGTCACAATGCGCTCTTTGGCCACGTACTCGGTATCTTCACCCTTACCTTCCAGGTGCAGGCCAGCCATCTTGTAGGCATACTTGAAAGTGCCGCCGCCACTAGGCGGACGCGTTAGATCCTTGATTTCGATCAAGCTCGGCCAGATCGTTGCCAGGGATAGTGTCCAATAGGGTGTGGGGATTTGAGGTTGGTTGACGAGACCGACCATCAGTGCTTCTCATCGGGTAAGAACATCAACCGAACCCGAAGGAGGAGCGCCGCAATGGCCGATGAAATGAGCATGGCACTTGACGAACTGTTGCGCAAGTCCCAGATGAGCGAGGACGTCGATTTTCTGCGAGAAGGGGTGCGCACCTTGGCGCAGGCGCTGATGGAAGCGGAAGTGGCGCAGCACGTAGGAGCGAGCCGCTATGAGCGGACTCCAGCCCGAACCGGTGAGCGCAATGGCTCACGGCAGCGCCGCTGGGATACGCGGGTCGGCAGCATCAGCTTGAGGATTCCGCGGGTGCGCGACGGCAGCTCCTTCCCCAGCCTGCTGGAGCCACGGCGGCGCGCCGAGCGGGCACTGGTGGCGGTGGTGCAGGAGGCGTACGTGCAGGGCGTCTCCACCCGGCGCGTGGAGGAGGTGGTGCAGGCGCTCGGCCTAAGTGGGATCAGCAAGAGCCAGGTGTCGCTGGTCTGTCAGGAACTCGACGCGGAGGGAGAAGCCTTCCGTACGCGGCCGCTGGGCGAAGCCGACTATCCCTACGTCTGGCTGGATGCGACCTACGTCAAAGCGCGAGCGCACGGGCGGGTCTCGGGGCAAGCGGTGGTGATTGCGCTAGGCCTCAACGCCCAGACCGGCGCTCGTGAGGTCTTGGGGCTCGATGTTGGTCCCAGTGAGGATGGCGCGTTCTGGCTGGGGTTCCTGCGTGAATTGCTAGCGCGGGGACGCGCGGGCGTCCAGCTCGGGGTGAGCGACGCGCACGAGGGGCTGAAAATGGCGCTCAGCGCGGTGCTGCACGGCGCGAGCTGGCAGCGGTGTCGCGTCCACTTCGTCAGAAATGCCCTGGCGCTCGTACCCAAGTCGGCAGCGCAACTGGTCGCGGCCACGATTCGCACGGTCTTCGCGCAGCCGGAGCCCGAGATGGCACGGGCGACCTGGCGCCAAGTCGCTGACGGCTTTCGCCTGCGTTATCCCAAGGTGGCCTTGGTGCTCGATGACGCGGAGGCCGATGTCCTGGCGTATTTGGCGTTTCCGCCTGAGCACTGGGCGAATCTGGGCGCCAGATTTGGAGCAACAATCCGCTCGAACGCTTGAACCGAGAGGTGAAGCGACGCACCGATGTGGTCGGGATTTTTCCCAATGACGCGGCGATTGTCCGGTTGGTCGGGATGATCCTGGCGGAACAGCACGACGAATGGCAGGTCGGACGGCGCTCCTTCAGCGCCGAATCGCTGGCCAAACTCTCACCACCCGCTCTCGTCGTTGTCGCTTCCCTGCCTTGATACCATGAACCTACCGAGGGGAATCACCATTTCCCACACGTCCCTGGGCTCTCCCGCAGATTTGGTGAAGCCCGCTTGGTGAACGCGAGACTGCATCTGGTGGGAGTGGCAAACCTCAGCAGTAACGCTTGCTTTTGAGACGCGTCGGGATGAGCGCTGCTGTTCTACCAAGCAGCCATCACCAAAAGTGCGGGAGAGCCCGTCCCTGGACACATACTTGCCAGGTTGGACCAGTTGGCAACATAGTCGAAGACTTGCTGCAATGGTGCGTGAATGGTCATACTCTTTTGGAATTGCAACACTATTGTTGGGCCTTTCTTCCTTGATTCAAGAACCGGCGTGATCGGCCCCGAAGGGGGACAGCGTATCTTGCTTGCAGCGTTCCAAAAATGGAGCGCCCTCCAAACACACGACCAGGCAATGCGCTAGATTTGTGGGAACCTCCATGTAGGTCTTGACACAATATTCCAGCGCTGATCCCTAAAACCAATTCACAGTATAGCACAATAAATGGAAAACACACGTAGACTTGCGGCATGTAAATTCAATCCTAACTAGAACGTATAGGCGTCGGAATGCATTGCAGCTGGCCCGGATACATCGACCTATCTTGATACAGTCGACCACTGATGGGATGACCTGGCAGGCAAGCGACTGAGGCGGATGCGTGTAGATCTTCGTGGTATAGTCGGGACACTCTACTCTCTGCCCACGACTGCACTTGAGAGAACTGAGTCAATCGCTTCCCGAGTAGGAGCTGCTGGCGGTGCGGGAGGTGGTTGCAAGTATGCCCGCTTTTGAGGTACATCATAGAGGTGCTTTGCACCAACCGAACCTGCCGATGGTAGCGCGGCTTGCCAGTCGGGATGGGAGATACCTCTGTGGGAGAACGCTAACGGGTAAGACGCAACCAGGTGAGACGCCGCCGGGCACTGACATGTATAGCTTTGATCCCTTTGCGCAACACCCATTCTATGCCAGGATTAACCACTCGCTGGTCCAGCGCGCCATCGCTCGATTGGATGCTGCGCGGCCAAAGGGCAAGCCCGTATGCGTCGTAGACCTGGCCTCGGGCACCGGAGCGGTGACGCAGCTCATCTTGGACGAGTTGGAGCAGTTCGGGCGGGCCGCGACTGTAATTGGCATCGAACCGGCCACTGTGGCGTTAGAGATCGCTCGCGAGCGCCTGCGCGACCGCGCCGTGCAGTTCGTGCAAGGCGACGCGGATCAGTTGGCACGCGTCGTAACAGATGCCGATGCAGTCTTCTTATGCAATGCGCTCCATCTCATTCCAGATAAGCCTGATGTGGTCAGGAAGATTACGTCCGTGCTTGCCCCAGATGGGTTCTTCGCCTGTAATAGTACCTTCTTTACAGGCGCCCAGACCCCCGAAAGTGAGCGCTTCGCCCATCGGTGGATCCGCCGGGCATTTGGCTGGCTCCGGCAGTACCACCCCGACCTCCACCCAACCCATCGGGGCCAGGTCGCGGCCCTCGCCTGGCTGTCAGCCGACGAGTACGTTACCTCCTGGAGGCCCAGGGATTACAGATCGTCGAGCGCACCCTGGAGCGGTACTAATGCCTCTGGCGGCAGTACAGGATATCGGGCGCTACCGGCTCTTCATCGCCGGGGCATTGCCTGGCATTCCCATTCCACTCGGCGCGGAGGCGCTTGCCTGGGCAGCTGCGGAAGCGGCGCGGGAGCTCGACGTCACAGCGGTCCCGCGCATCTGGCTGCAACTGCTGGCGCAACGTCAGGTGAACGCGTCTGCGCCGTGAGCACGCGTAGGATTCTGGCATCATTGATATCTTCGGGAGCTCGCCAATGCCCCAAAGGCCCGTTCCCGGCAGCAGGCACAACTTGCTGACAATGGCGTCTGGTCACTGGCCACTGCCGATGTCACTGGTGTCACTGGAGCATCGCCGTCGCCAAAACTGACCGACGCGCCTGGGTCATCAAGCTGCTGCTCGCATGACTGGTAGCCGCTTACTGCCCATCCGCCGCTGTTATGGGCGGCTGCGTACCTGCTATCTGTCCATCCAGCCCCAGGCGTCCCCCCTCAGCTGCGGGTACGGCGGATGCCGCCGACGTGAGTATAGCTTGCAAGCTCTGTTCGAGGAGAAGGACGACCTGCTCTCGGGTCACATCTGGCCGCAAGACCCACTGCATACAGACCTCTTCAAGTAAACTCAACCAGCCCTGTAGGCCGAGCAAAACCAAAGGATGGGAGTCTGTGAAGCCAAGTCCATGGTAGACGCGGTCTAATTGCTGCTGGCGGTATGTGGCCAGAAGGACATCCACCTCATCATCCGACCCGATTCCCGCACGCAATACCATCTTTGCCAGGCCGGGATATTGCTCGAACATGGATAACGTCTCGGAGAGGCCGCTATGCAGATCGGAGCGAATTTCCGTGAACTGCATCATCTGAGCGATACGTGGCGCAGGGTCGCCAGGTAGAGGTCGCGTTTGCTCGCGAAATAGTGGTAGAGCAACCCCTTAGACATCCCGACCTCGGCGGCGATATCCTCGATGGCAATCGCATCATAGGCGTGGGTAGAAAAGAGTCGCTGGCTCACTGCGAGAATATGCTGGATGCGCGCCTCTCGCGATAGCCGCACCCGTTTCTCCTGCCTCGCCTGCTGCGCAGACACTTCTCCGGCGGCCATCGGAGTAGCTCTCCCTTGTTCATCGTGTTGCATGGGTAGTCCTAACAATTGCTCTCTCGCGAATTTGCTCTCGTAAATGCACTTTGTTGGACACGCTACCACATAATTGACTCTCGTTCAATATATTATTGACTTTTGTTCAAGTGCGTGATACACTCCGTTTGTTGAACATAAGTCAATAATGTGTGGCCACGAAACGCTGCTCGCCGGATGCGACCCGCAACCTCTCGGCTACATCGTGAGACTCCGATTCATGTGAATCTGAGTGAATCCGAATGGATTTGGGTGTCGCCCGCTGCGGCGCCTGGCAGAACAAGGAGCGTGTCCAATGGTACTCGGAGCATTTACCGTGACCTTTAGCGATCTGGCGTTGCAGATCATTGTGGGCGCCATCGCCGCTGGTCTCGCGGGCCGCGCCATGCGTGGCGGGGGCTTCGGCATTATGGGCGACTTGCTGATTGGCGTAATCGGAGCAATTGTCGCCAACTTTGTCATCGGCTTTTTCGCCCTGTTCAATCTCACCCAGTTTGGGCTGATGGGCGAGCTTATCGTCGCGATCATCGGAGCGATCTTGCTGGTCGTGCTCGTACATCTCATCACCACTCGCCGTTTCAGGCATACCGAAGCGTAGAAAGCGTACGTCGAGCGACAGCCCTTTGACGCTGTGCATCGGCGAACACACTGTAGGGCGCAATGTATCTGCCAGACACCCGGTAATTTGTCGGAGTCTGGCCTGGCAGGAGGATGAAGAACAGTCCTAAAGGCCTGCGTCATCAAGCTCAGCCTAATTCGCGCCATCCTTCACTCCCTTCTCCCCGTCGTCACCTTGCGGTCGCGCTGACAGCTTTAGTGCACTCTCACACCTCCACGAGGAACGCCTAGCGAGCCTTCTTCGCCAATGAGCAGCCCTGCAAGGTTCAGGGCACGCGACCCACGCCAATTTCGGCAGGGGCGTTTCACAAGCGTAACACGAGCGAAAGAGGCTTACTATCATGCAAGTACAACCTACCCCATTCACCATCCCCACCACGTCCGAACATCCGCCACTGGTGATCGTGCGCGAGTATACATCAGCCCGTGCGTTCCACCACAACGCCCAGGAGCTCTACACTCGCGCAGGCTACACCGTTGTGAATACGGCCGGCTTGGCGCACCACAACTACGTCAGGCGTGTCCTTGGCTTCTTTGGGTGGCGTCAAGAGCACCTAGTGATCACATACCAGGCGCCGACCAATGAATGGCCGGCACATGCAGCCACGCAATAAGCAGTGGACGTGGTGCGTGTCTGGCTCGCTACCTCTAAAGCTGTCCAATGCCATACAGTGACGCGCTTCTGGTGAACGACGAAGGAATGGGCGCGTGACTGCCTCAGCAATTGACCTGTTCATTTCGTCAGGATAAGACCAAGAACTGGGGACGCGGTTAGTAGACGCCAGTGGGCACGCAGATAACTGCACGCATGAGTTCGGATGAAGAAACTCTTCTAGAGAGACCCATTGAGAGAGGGCATGACAATATGACGAACGTACAAGATTGCTTGCTGGAAGTCATCGCGAAAGGGCCAGGGTACGTGATCCGTAGCGCCGAGCGATCGGGCATCGACCAAAAATCTGAGTGGGAGCCAGCCGCCCTCCTCGCTGATATTCAGCAGGAGTCACCGCGGCTGCTCGCGGACCACGCCTGGACGGAGTGGATCATCCTCGCCGATGGCAGCCAGTCATGCGCCATCGTGTATGGTATTCAAGACGGGCCGCCGGGAGACCGCGCTATCCTGAACTATGGTCACCTGCGTGCTTTCGAGTTGCGGCATAAGCAAAAAGTTGAGCGAGCCGCCGAAACATCCCTCACGAAGGGGTTCGTCCCCGGCTTCTGAAGATCTGGTTACAAGTTGGGCCACCGCCATGAGTAGGCAGTCACGAAACACCATGGACGACACAGGAATGCTGAAGCATAAGGAGGAATCATGAGCAGGGAAGAACGTGCGCAGGCCCAGGAGGAACAGCGGGAACGAGCCTCGCGCCAGGCGACTGACCTGATTCGCGCGTATCGTGACGATCCAGATGCGTGGGTACGACTGCTATTCACTGCTGGAATGGGCGACGAGGCCGTCTATCACTTCGATGTGTACTGGCCGACGCAGAAGCAGGATGAGCAGCTGCGCGTGGTTGTCCAGCGTGTGGCGATTGGTCGCTGGACGGCCGCATTCGTTGAAGATCCCCTGGCGACCTCATCAGTATCATCTCTAGGGTGATCCATGACTATTGCTGAGGTCGCAATTTGCCATGCGGCCCCAGAGGAAAACGAAGAGGTCTTTCTGATGAAGCACATCTTTCGCCGGTTCGCCGCTATCATCGCCACCATCACCGGCTCAGTTGAGTCCGGTATCGGGCTCTCCCGCACTTTTGGTGATGGCTGCTTGGTAGAACAGCAGCGCTCATCCCGACGCGTCTCAAAAGCAAGCGTTACTGCTGAGGTTTGCCACTCCCACCAGATGCAGTCTCGCGTTCACCAAGCGGGCTTCACGTAGGTGAAGATGGGAGGAGCGAATAGGAGAGAAGTGATTGGGAATGATTTTGATGGAGAACGCTGGTGCGTGGGTTAGGAGAGTATTCACTGCGCGAGCGCTGGGTGATTATAGATATCTTTGCTTTGTTTAATGGGCAGCAGAGCCGTGGTGATGGCTTGATTACGTGCATTTCTAGAGAGTTACCGATGAAGCAGCAGATGCTGTGCGCGGCGCTTGATTGGAGTACTGCTGGTTGCACTGGAGGATGGTTTGATTTTACAGTCTCTTGATTTTCGAGCGCGTTGGTAAGGTGAAGCGACAGATTTGCTGGATACTTGCTGGACTGTCAAAGGGCAGGGTGGCTCACCGAACGCAGCGGCACGGACCGATTCCACGCACTCCTGGCAAAGTACGCGCATCAACCGACTCATGTGCGTGGAGAAACCCTGCGGTTTGCCTCACAGTCTCGCACTCGTTGCGGGCGACTGGCTCTGGCGCATAGTAGGAGGACTGGCTCTACCGCTATGGGCACCGCATCGAAGGAGGGTGTTCCCAAAGACGCAGCCAGCCGTAGAGCGCTCGCGGAAACCATCGGGCAGGATGGGCGGGCTCTGCTGACGGACCTCTTGCCCCAGCGGCGCCGGCATTTCTGCGCGAGATCCCGGCGGTCGAGATCCTCCGGCGCGTCTGGATCCAAAACTATCGCTACGAGGAGGGTCAACTGCATTGGCGCGACCCCGGCGACATTCCGCCAGCGAGCCTCTTTATCAGTTCCCCTTATGATCCGCAAGCGCGCTACGGCAGAAATATAGCACGCAGTGGACCGGCTATAAGGTCCATGTCACCGAAACCTGTGAACCAGACCAACCACACCTGATCATCCATGTGGCCACGACCCCTGCTCCCGCGAGTGATGTGGGTATGACCGAATGCATTCAAGCCGATCTCGAACGCGCTCGGCTGCTGCCCAGTCAGCAGTTCATGGACACAGGCTATGTCAACGCGGAGGTATTGGCCTCCAGCCAGCAACGCTTTGGGATCGACGTGGTGAGCCCCACCCATCCCGATGCCAAATGGCAAGCCGCCACCGAGGGTGGGATTGACGCGAGCCAGTTTCTGATCAATTGGGAACGCAAACAGGCGACCTGTCCGCAAGGGCAGACGAGTCAGTTGGACGCCCACACGTGATAACCACAAACGAGAGGTAATCAAGGTGCGTTTTCGGCGAAAGATTGCCAAGTGTGCCCATTGTTACCCCGTTGCACATTTTCACGCTCGCGTGCTCCACGTCGCTTGCTCACCATACGGCCGCAGCAGCAGTACGAAGCCTTGCAGTCGGCCCGTCGACGCCAAGCTACCAGAGCGTTCTCCACGCACTATGCGCTTCGCTGGGGATTGAAGCCACGATCTCGCAAGGCGTTCGGGCTTTTGGACGCGCCGCTCGCGCTATGCGGTCTGGAGAAAACGCACCGCAACATAGGAAGCGGGCAAAGGAGAAGGGGAAGGAGAAGGAGGGGGGAGGGAGGAGGCAAATCTGCGGGAGAGCCCAACTTCGGACTTGACCACCGGCTCGCCTTGGGCATTCCTGCTCGCGGTTCTCGTTATTCTAGCATGGGGAGTGTCCGGGCCGTTGTTCAACTTTTCCGATACATGGCAGTTGGTCATCAATACCAGTACAACGATTATCACCTTCTTGATGGTCTTCCTCATCCAGACCACACAGAACCGGGACGCCGTGACGATTCAACTCAAGCTCGACGAGTTGCTTAGTGGCGTCGTGGGGGCGCGCACGAGCTCTGGTAGACCTGGAGAACTTGAGTGATGAAGATATCGCGCTTCTCGGGAAAGAGTTTACCCGCATGCAGATCAGCGCAGCTAAGCGCGAGAAAGAAGCTGCCATTGACAGCCTCGAAGAGAATGATCCTGCCAGGAATAGCAGCATTACACGCTAACGCCCTTCAACTCACCACGCTTTCGGGCATTTGGGAATCTCATGGCGAACGACAGTCGTCCGCATCGGCGGCGCGGCCTCTTAGGTCCGTGTGACTTTGGCCTCCCGGAAGGCCTTCGCGACGGGATACTTGCGGATGTTAGAGCAGTGATGAGGTATGGTATAACGATACTGGCTTCAACTTGATAGTGACACGGAGACTGTTGCCTCGAAGGCAAGAGCAATGCGCCGAGCCAATCGGGTCGCCCAAGCTGTCACGGAAGGACGAGCCCTATGGCCAAGACGCACAATGCGGCTACACTCCCTGGCCTCGTAGTAGTTGGATCGTCCGCAGGTGGGATCGAGGCTCTCTCGACGCTGGTCGCCACTCTGCCCGCTACCTTCCCTGCTCCGCTGGTGCTCGCCCAGCATCTCGACCCCCGCTATCCCAGTCACCTGGGCGAGATTCTTACACGCCGCACCCAGTTGCCAGTGCGTACCGTCCTAGACGCTGAGCAACTGCGGCCTGGAACCATATACGTGATACCGGCCGACCGGGATGTAGAGATCAACGATCATGAGGTGCGCCTACGCGCCGACATCGGAAGGCGCCCCATGCCCTCGGTCGATCGGCTACTCGCCACTGCGGCGCGTGCCTATGGTGAGCGACTGATTGCCGTGATCTTGACCGGAACAGGCTCAGACGGCGCAACAGGGGCACACGCGGTGAAGGCGGCAGGCGGCATGGTCGTCATCGAGAACCCAGCGACCGCCGCCTATCCGGGAATGCCTGAGTCATTGGCCGCGACGACAGTGGACCTGGTGGCCGACATCGAGCGGATCGGACCACTGCTCCGCGATCTCCTGTCGGGTACATATCTTCCCACACAGCCTGATAGCGAGGAGTCGCTCGAGGCTCTCCTCACACAGGTGCGCGAGCGAAACGGCATCGATTTCAGCCAGTACAAACGCCCGACAATTCTGCGTCGCCTCCAACGGCGCATGGTGGCCACAGGCACGCCTACCCTACCCGACTATCTGCGCTACCTTACGCGCCACCCCGAAGAATACTCCCGCCTGATCGCGAGCTTTTTGATTCATGTGACAGAGTTCTTCCGCGATCCCAAGCTCTTCGCGGCGCTGCGCGATAAGGTTCTGCCTGAGATCATCGCCGATAAACGGACAGAGACGGTGGACAACGAGTTGCGCATCTGGTCGGCTGGCTGCGCGACAGGCGAAGAGGCCTACTCGCTGGCTATCCTGGTGGCCGAGGCGCTGGGAGAGCGACTGACGCAAATCTCAGTCCATGTTTTCGCGACGGACCTGGACGAGGAGGCTGTGGCGTTCGCACGACGGGGTGTCTATCCTGCCGTAGCGCTTACCGACGTTCCCGATGAGTTACGTTTGCGCTATTTTACCCGGCTCGACAGCGGCTATGAGGTCACGCCGCGTCTCCGAAGCCTCGTCATCTTCGGCCAACACGACCTCGGACAACGGGCACCCTTTCCCCACATTGATCTGGTACTCTGCCGCAATGTGCTGATCTATTTCACGCCAGAGCTTCAGCAACGCGCACTCCAGCTCTTTGCCTTCGCGCTGCGCGATGGAGGCTATCTGGCGCTTGGCAAAGCTGAAACCGTCAGACCCTTGGAGGCATATTTCGCGCCTGCCCACGAGCATCTCAAGCTCTATCGCCGACAGGGTGACCGTGTGCTGCCCCCAATTGCGCGACGCACTTTGGGCGACCAGCACCCGCGGACGCACCAGACGTACCAGGCGCACCGGCTCGTGCCTCACGTCACCGTCGAGCCGACCGTGGGGCACAGCATCAGCAACGGTGCATCAATGTTCCGCTCCATCGGCGAGCGCCTGGGCAACCTGATTCTGGAATCTGCTGTCGGCGTGGTGGTCGTGGATCAACAGTATGACATCCAGATTATTAATCCGGAGGCTATTCGCCTGCTCGGCATTTACACGGCGGCGATAGGCAAAGACTTGATCCACCTGGTAGAAACCGTCCCAGCCACCAGCCTACGAGCGGCCATCGACGCGGCGTTCCAACGCCCATCTTCTCGGCATGATGAGAGCGACACCAATGTCACAGTTGTGACAGTCGAGACGGCGTTGGGAGAGCAGCGGCGCCTCCAGATCGCCTGTTACCCTCATACAGGCAATAACAATAGCGATATGGCAGGAGTGCCAAGTGCGGACCCGCACGGGGTGAAGCCGCACACGGAGCGCGTGCTGATCTTGGTGAGCGACGCGACTCGCCAGATCCAGGAGCAGGAGGCAGCAGCGGCAGCGGCCGAGGCGAATGCCCGCCACCAGGCGGTCGGCCCGATCGCGAAGGCAGACGAGCCGGACGAGCGTGAACGCGCCTATCTGGCCATTGTCGAGGAGAATGCGCAGCTCAGAGCAAGGGTGGAGGAAATCTCCGCCGTCAATCGCCGACTCCTACATGACAGCCAGGAGCTTGTCGAGGCCAATCTGGAGCTGCGAGGCGCCAACGAGGATTTGTTAGTCGGCCGTGAGGAGGCGGAGGCGAACGCAGAGGAGATCAAGACCCTCAACGAGGAGTTACAGGCGACGAACGAAGAGCTTGTCACTGTCAACGAAGAGATGGAGGCCACCGTTGAGGAACTGCACACGGCCAATGATGATCTCGCGGCACGCAGTCGTGAGTTGCAGCAATCGGCGGCGAAGCTGGAGGCGCAGCATCAGGCCAGCGAGGCCGCGCGGGCGCAGCTTGAGGCAATCCTCTTGAGTATGGGCGATGCTCTGCTCGTCGTCGACGCGCATGGGATACGCATACTGACGAATGCGGCGTACACACAGATGTTCGGCGGGAACGGGGAACTGGTAGCGGAAGATGCGCAGGGCCAACCTCTTCCCGCAGACATGCAGCCGCAACATCAGGCTGCCGCAGGCTCCCCCTTCACCCTCGCGTTTATGCTGACGGCTGCTGATGGGATACACCGCTGGTTCGAGGCGACCGGACAACCGGTCCGCCTTAGGGGCATTGAGGGAGGAGTCGTTTCCATCCGCGACATTACCGAGCGTCGTTTGCGGCTGTTGCAGGAGGAGTTCCTCGCGCTGGCCAGCCACGAATTGCGCTCACCGTTGACCGCGCTTCTGATGGCTCTCCAGGTGCTTGCCAGGCGATCACTGTCTGACATGACCGACGCTGATACTCAGAGAACGCTCCGTTTGGCGCTACGCCAGGCGCAGCAGCTACGCGTACTTGTGAATGACTTGTTGGACGCGAGTCGTGTGCAGCAAGACAAGCTCCGTTTGCAATTAGCTCCGGTTGACTTCGTAGCACTCGTGTCTGAGGCCGTTGAGGCCGTGCGGCTTGACGTGCAGGGTCAGGCAATTAACCTTGACTGCGGGACAGAGCCGCTCGTGGTGATGGCCGATGCGCCACGGCTCGAGCAGGTCGTTCTCAATCTGCTGACCAACGCGATCAAATTTGCCCCTGATACACAACGCATTGACGTACGTCTCAGGCGCGCGGAAGCGATGTCAGGCACGGGCCACGCCGAGGCGATCCTGCAAGTGCAGGATTACGGTCCAGGCATCTCGGCGGCGGAGTTGCCGCAGGTCTTCACCCGCTACTTCCAGTCTGCGCACACGACGGCGCACGGAGGCCTCGGGCTTGGCCTGTTCATTACCAGGGAGCTAGTGACCGCGCATGATGGCGACGTGAGCGTCGTATCCACAGAAGGGCAAGGAGCGACCTTCGCGGTGCGGCTGCCGCTGCTTGAGGGAGCGCAAGACGCGCATGGCGATCTCAGCGCCGCGGCCCTGCCACCAGACCCCACCGGCCACGTCGACACATTCTAACCTCGCCAATGAGACCAGAAGACGCGCTGAGTTGAGTTGAGCACAAGCCCATATTTAGGAAGGCCCATTCATAGGTCGTGCCGCTTATCGGTCGTGCCGCTTATCGGAGGGGAGAGAGTCATGCCAGCGAGCGCTGCCTCTAACTCCTGGGCCTTCCGCCGTTCGGCGGCGAATAATCGATCGTTCTCGATCCCCATCGTGACCGCGCCCGCACAGGCCTCGATCCACGCCCGTTCGGCGATGTTCCACACATGCGGGACACGTAGCCCGATGGAGAGAACCCCCACAAGCGTGTCGTCGGCGCGAAGCGGTACCGTCGCCCATGCACGGATGCTGGTTGCCTTCCAGACCGTTGGGTCGATGGCCCGGAGCCAACGCGGCTGGGCCCGGTCATATGAGGAATAAGCTGGACCCGCGATCAGCAAATCCCACCACGGATGCTGCCTCGTAAGGGGGATGGCGGGGGCGTGCGTACCACTGACCTCGGTCCCGAAGGCCGCGACTCGTCGTAACGTGTCCGCCTCTGTATCCAACAGATACAGGCACGCGGCGGTTACCGGCGTGCGAGCATGCTCGACGAGCGCTGTCAGCACGCGTGAGGCCCGACCTATGTCACCACCCGGATCGGGAGCGCCCGCCGCCGCACGTGTCACGGCGGCGAGGCTGGCCTCGCGTTCCCGCTGGCGGTGCTCTTCAGTGACGTCCCGACCGAACGCCACCGCACCCAGAAGAGTACCCTCACCAGTAGCCATAGGCGCGGCGTCCCAGGCAATCACGCGCTCATTCCCATCTGGACAACGATGCATGACCGTAATATCATTGACAGCTCGGTTCTCGCGGAGCGCACGCGGCAAAGGCAGTTCGTCGGTGGGAAGGGAAGTAGGGCGCCTGTCCCAGAAAAACCCATCGCGGGCGACCCATGGCTCTGGTGGCTGGGCAAGGTGTTCACCAGCGCTCGGCCATCCCAGCACCCGAGCGCTGGTGGGACTAACGTAGGTAATCCCAAGAGTGGGGTCGCAGGTACAGACGAGAGCGGGCAGGTCATCCACTGTCGCTTGCCAGCGGGCGCGATGGGCATCCGCGTCTGTCCGGGCCACCAGAATCTCCTCGTGGAGACGTGCCGTCTCGACGGCAAGCGCCGCCTGGACTGCAAAGAGTCGGACATGCTCCAAGTCGTCAGTATCGAACCGGTCTGGGTCTTGCGCTTCCCGCAGCACGAGCGCCCCCAGCGGCGCGCCACGAGTCGCGAGGAGCGGGATCACCAGTAGCGCCGCTCCCCGCAGGACATCACGCAGGTCTCTCGGGGTAGCCAACGGAGCCTCCATCGTGTTGATGATCAGGCCTCTGCCCGTTTGAAATGCTCGGACCGCCGGGATATGTGGGTCATCGAGCGGCACTGAGAGTGGAGCGTCTGTATGCATTGCTTCAGACGCGTGAGGACCATAGGCCGCCGCAACAACGAGAGTGCGCGGACGACCGCCGGCACGTTCCCTGCGCTTCTCATCTGCTCCCCAAGGATCGGATGGGCGCGAAGGGGGATCGACCAACCAGAGAACCGTATCCGCAACACCAAAAGCGGTGCAGGTCTCGCGGCAGATGACGTCCAGCACCTCGGCCAAGGCGCGACCGGACGCCAACGCATCGCCGACACGTGCGACAGCATCCAGTGTACGACGTTCGTTGCGCGTATTGTCCTTGTCTCGGGCACTGGTTCCGCTCGCCCGCGCGACATCACTGGTGATACCAGACCGACGTCGCGTGCGCGCGGGACCGGGCGCATAGTCCGCCGCGTCGGGCCGAAGGTCACCTGACTCCAGCAGGGCCACAATGGCGCGTCGAGAGAAGCCGCTGCTCTGGAGTGTGCGAGCAATCAGGCGCACCCGTGCAATGTCATCTTCGGTATACCGGCGCACGCCACCCGACGAGCGGCGGGGAGTCAGCAGGCCAACGCGTTCCCAGGCCCGTAAGGCATCCGCCGTCAGACCGGTGAGAGCGGCGACGTCACCAATATGGTAGGAATGCGATGCGCTCCGGGTCTCCTGCCCCTCACCCCGCGTACTCATAGTGGACCTCCTGCCGCCACAATGCGCGGATATATCGTGGCCTGGCAAAACCTACTCGTGCTCTACCGGTTGACTCGGGAGGTGCAGCAGCCACACCTCGCGCGTCACATACCAGTTGATATACCGCATATTCCGCCGAGATTGTCCAGCTTTTCGTCCAGGTTACGCTCGAATGTGGGTCAGCGCAGGGGTATCTTGATTGTAGGCAAGCGTCTCAGGAAGGCTCCGGCCCTGCTCCAATCTGTCGCGGCAGATGCGCTGTGCCACAAGACGCGGGATGAGGAAAGCCAGCATGGAGCGGTGAGAGGGTACGAGAGTACAGCGATGCATGCCATGGATCTGCCAGGACATACAGAGGCGCAAACTGGCAAACAAACTCAAACTGCTGTGCATCATGCTCCTGAGCTCCTTCCGGCTGGCAAGGGACTCCCGATCCGCGTCCTCATCCTGGAGGATCATCCCGATATGGCGGAGTCGCTCCCGCTGGTCTTGAGTCTCGACGAAGGCTTCGCGGTGGAAATCGTTCACGACGTTGCCACATGTTTGGAACGCTTACAGGCAAGCACAGCTCTAACAGCTCTATCGGATAAGGGCCACCTGCACGCCTTCGATGTGTTGCTCATCGACATGCTGCTAGGCGCTGGACACGTAGGCACAGAGGTACTCGGTGCAGCGGTAGCCATTCCTCATCTGGACATGCCCGCCCGTGGTCATCTGCACGGGGCTCTCCCGCGCCTATCTGGCGGCCCATGAGCCAACGCTGAGGCTGGCCGCGAACAACATCCGGGTTCTGCTCAAACCGTTCGATATCGATACGTTGATGACCGAACTACGTGCGGCAGCGAATGCCCAGAAGCATGATCGGTTATGAGATCTCATGACCACCTCCGAGAGAGAGGACAGGAAGGCAAACATTCCATGCGAAACACTATTATCCACCTTCTCTATAAAACCGTTGTGCTGCTTGTGGTGGTGGTGCCACTCGTCGCGACTGCCCTGGCCATCGTGCTCCTCTGGCAGCGGGCGGTCCATTGGTCGGACCTCGCGCTGCTCGCAACCATGTATGTCTTTGTCGCCATTGGGGTGACGGTGGGTTATCATCGCATGCTCACCCACCGTAGCTTCGTGCCCCACCCCGCCATCAAGGTCGTCTTGCTCATCCTCGGCTCAATGGCCCTGGAGGGGGGCGCCATCCAGTGGACGGCAACGCATACCAAGCATCATGCGCTGGCTGATCGCCCTGGCGACCCCCATAGCCCGCTCGACGGCTTCTTCCACGCCCATCTCGGCTGGGTCTTCGCCAAGGCCGACGCCGACCCTCGCAAGTACTGTCGGCATCTGCTGCAGGATCGTCTGGTCGTGTTCGTCAGCCGTACCCATCTGCTCTGGGTGGTGGTGGCCATGGCGATCCCATTCGCCGTAGGCGGCGCCCTGGGGGGATGGGTTGGAGCATTGACGGGCCTCTTGTGGGGCGGCCTGGTGCGGCAGTTCCTGACGCATCATGTCACCTGGAGCGTCAACTCAGTCTGCCATACCTTCGGCAAACGTGCGTTCGATACCAGGGATGCCAGCCGAAACGAATGGGTCGTCGGCTTGCTCGCTTTTGGCGAGGGCTGGCACAACAATCACCACGCGTTCCCGCGTTCGGCCTTCCATGGGCTACGGTGGTGGCAATTCGACCTGGCGGGCTACACCATCCGGCTGTTCGAACGCCTGGGGTTGGCGAGCGAGGTGTATCGGGTCTCGCCTGCTATGCAAGTCGCGCGCAGCATGCGCACTGCTACGGCTCCTGGGGCAATGGGCCCCAGCGACGGGTAGCGCCGTATCAGCAGCCACGCGAGATGCGGCCCTCCGTCGCTTCCGCTATTTGTACATTGTGTAACTCAACGACGCCGTCCACAATGTGCAAGACTTTTATAGGGCGACTATGCAAATCGCGCAGACGACGCCATGAAGCATTCTGGGGCTGTTAAGTTAACACCCGAATAGCACGATATCGCGGTATCTTATCCCGTTTTAAGGTTACCGCAGCTCTGGCCTGATGCCATGACAACATGAAGAAGACCAGAAACGCTGTAATCAATATTCGCATTTCGTCGCAGACGAAGAAGAATCAGCATCGTCCATCTTCGTCGAAGATCCCCTCAGTGACCTCACTTGTATCATCTGCAGGGTGACCTACCAATGTGGCCGGTGACTTTCTCTGCTACTTCTACTAAAGCCGCGCCAGAGACGCCACTTGACCGTGGCCCAACAGGCCTAGGAACGCCGTCACAACAGCCGGGGGTACCTACCTGCGGATGAAACAGGCGGCAATCGAGACAACCGCGCCGCCGCCAGGGAGGACATCAGGTTGGGCATGTAACCTGAGTGTCCAGGATAAGCCGCGCTCGGCATGGGCGGGCCGGCCATGAGTGGAGGCGTAACAGACTGCCGCAGGCATTAGCCAGGCAAGCACTCAGCAGTTTCAAGCGATGATGGCGGCCGAAGCGGCCGCACCTCCACCAACGCGAGAGGCGGCATAAGTGGTACAATAGCTGTCTCATATAGAGATAGACAAATAGATAGAAAGAGACGCGCCATGTCACAATACCCCCTGGTGCCGCGCTACAATCTCGGTGACCACGTGGCCGTCCAGACAGACGAGTGGTCAACTGATGGGAAATTTCACGGAGTCGTCTATGCACGCGCCTGGAACGGCAGCACGGGCGACCACATCTACACCATAGAAGTCTCCCAACGTGGAGGTGAGGAATCAGCATTGATGGTCGTACACGAGCACGAAATCTCCGGCCTAGCCTGAGCGCGTGTTTGGCAATGGCTAAATATGGCGAGATGTCTTACCCAAGCAAGACTCACGCGCCACGCGCCAGCGAGACGTTCCTCTGCGGTCGGAGCCGTACCGGACCCTTTGCTGTAGACCGCGACGACAAGCGCCTCGAGCGCCGCCCATAGCAATCTTTCTGGCGATTCGCAGCGCTCCTCGGTCGTGTTCATGCCCTCACGTCTACCTGATGCCAGCTAGGAGAAAAAGACCCCGCAGGAGCGCAACCGCGAGGTTGCTTCACTGATACCCCACTGCTATACTGCGGCCATAGTGTCGTGTACGGTGAAAGGCGCAAGAAATTGTGATGACTACTTCATCGTCTGCCGCTGGGAGAGCGACCGGAAGCGTCGCATCCACGAACGATCTCTTCACCATTGGAGCGATGGCCATCGTCGCGTACCTGATCTCCGCCTTCACCCATGAGGCCCTGGGGCATGGTCTGGCCTCGCTGATCGTCAACGCCCCAATCAAGCATGTCACCAGCCTGGATCTCGTCTCAGATCTGTCGCATCTCACGCCGTGGGGCGCCCGTTTCGTCGATGCAGCAGGGTGCGCCGCCCAATTCATCGTAGCCGGGGTAGTGTATGTCATCTATCGTCGCACCCCATCAGCGAGTGGAAACTGGCGCTACTTTCTCTGGCTCCTCTACTTTATCAATGTCCTCATTCCCGCTGGCTATTTGCTGGTACTCTCCTTCACCTCGTTTGGTGACTGGAATGGCTTTGTCCAGGGGCTGCGTCCCGAGCTCTTCTGGCGCATTGTGCTGACCATCATCGGCGCGAGCATCACTCTCGCCGCGATCTTCATTGGCGCGCGTCAACTGGATGAATTCCTGGGGCAAGATGTCACCGAACGCTTTGGCCGCGCCATGCAGCTAGTGCTGACCAGCTACCTCGTTGGGAGTACGGCGAATACCTTGGCTGGCATCTTCAATCCCGACGGGGCAATTCTCGTGTTAATTTCAGCGGCAGCGGCGACCTTTGGGGGGACAATATGCCTCTTCTGGACGGGGTATGTCGCGGGTCGCCTCCCTCCGCGCGCAGACACGCCGATACTGCCACGCGTCGTGACGCGACAAGCAGGCTGGCTCATCGCTGGCGCTGTTGCCTTCGTCATCTATTTCGCAGTGTTAGGACCAGGTATTCCTCGGTAAGTGACGTCGGTCCAAGTAGCAAGCGAGATACCTCATCGGCGTAGAGCGCGCAAATCTCGAGGGTGTTTGGTAGGTCATGACCCCTGCCGTCGCCGTCCAAGGCGAGTCACCAAGAGTCGAATTATCACTACTTCAATGAGCGCTTCGCTGGTTTGCACTTTCCGCTCGTAATCCCTACTCATCCGTCGATTTCGGGACAGCCAAGTAAACGTTCGTACAATGATCCATCTGCTGGGCTCGCCGCCCCAGCCGCGCACCCCTGGCGTGCGCTTGACCACTTCGAGCTCCCAGCCGCCAGTCATCTTGCACCACTCGGCCAATTCGTGTCCTTGGTACGCCTGGTCAGCCCAGATTTTCTTGAGGCGTGGCACCGTGGCACAAAGGCGGCCAGACCTGCCAGAAGGCAACGTGCGCCAACGGTATCATGCACATTGGCGGACGTGACGTAGAAGGAGAAGGGCAAGCCCAAGGTATCCACCAAGCGATGTCGCGTGCGGCCTTTGACACAGTTGTGGGCATCGTAGCCGCGGATGCCAGCCGATTCCTCGACCGTTTTCACACTTTAACTGTCCATGATGGCCGCGCTGAAATCAGGGTGGCGGCCCGCTCGCTCCCGTTCGGCGTGATGCAGCGCCGTGTAGAGCAGATGCCACCTGCCAGTGAGGCGGAAACGACGGAAATGATAGAACACCGTTTGCCAGGGAGGAAAGTTGCTCGGCAAGTATCGCCACGCACAGCCGGTACGCACAACATAGAAGATGGCGTCAAGGATGCGGCGTAGAGGATGGGTACGCGGCCTGCCTTGTGTCGACAGCGGTGGGAGATGGCGTTGGACGCAGGCCCATTCTGCGTCTGTGTGTGATTCGGCGACATCATTTCTATGCTAGTATGCTTCCATGCAGAAGGAAGCAAAGCGTCGGCTAACATGGATTCGGGTGTACGAGGAGACCCATGACGTTGGCTTGGTGTGCCGTCGGTGTGGGATCTCTGGCCCAACCTTGCGCAAGTGGGTGCGGCGCTACGAGGAGCAAGGCGAGGCAGGTCTGGTGTCCCAGAGCCGCCGCCCCAAGACCAGCCCACAGCGCAAGGTCTTCGAACAGGAAGAGGCCTGGATCCTCGCGCTCCGCCGGGAACGCAATTTCGGCGCACGGCGTATCCAGGCGGATCCAGCAGGAGCTGCGCCGACAACATCAGTATCGCGTTGGACTGGCAGCCATCCATACCGTCCTCAAGCGCCATGAAGTCGCACCACTGCGCCGTCCGAAGCGCCCACAAGCGCCACTCCGCTATAATGCCAGTTTGCCAGGCGAACGGGTGCAGATGGACACGATGAAGCTGGCGACTGGCCTCTATCCGTACACCTTTATCGATGATTGCACGCGTTATCTGGTGGCCGCGCTGTATTCCCGCCGCACCGCAGCCAACACCCTTGACGTCTTCGAACTGATCTTCGACCGCATCCCGTTCCCCATCCAGATCCAGCGCCTGCAGACCGACAATGGGACCGAGTTCATGGCCTACAAGGTGCGTGACGAGCTCTTCGCGCTGCGCATCAAGCATCGGCCGATCCCGCCCCGCACGCCCCATCTCAACGGCAAGGTGGAGCGTGTCCAACAAACAATGCTGACCGAGTTCTACGCCACCACAACTATGGACAGTCCCAGCTTGGCGGATGATCTGGGTGTTTGGCTCCTGGACTACAACTACCGTCGTGTGCACGGCTCACTCGGCACAACGCCGATGCAGCGCTGCGCCGAACTCCTCGATCAGACACCGCTGTGGGATGACGTCGCCGAGGCCTTTGACCCAGTCAAAGAGATCACCTTCGTTGACCGGCTCACGCTGCGTCGTCGCACGTTCACAGCTAACAAGCGGACGAAGAAATGATGTCGCCGAATCACACACCCGTGAGACGGTTCGATGATACCGCACAGTCCCAGGAAACGCAATGGTGACGATGGGCGGTATCGGCTGCGATCGGGTAGCGTTCATGAAGGATGATTCCGTGAACGGCTCACAAGCAGGAAGAAGGGTAGAGGAGCCTCCTTCACCCACAGCGCCGCTCGCGGTGGCGACAGTGGCGACGGTCGCAGCATTGCCTCCCGATGTCGTGCGCCTGGTGGAAGTGTTGGCGCGTATCGAACTGCGCCGCCAGGCGCGCCTCCGCGCTGAACGGCTACGGGAGGCCAGCTAATTGGCAGACAGAAACGGCATAACAGCCGCGTCTATCAGATCATCGGCGAGCCTGGCCCAGGCGCGTTGGTCGCGGGCTATGCGCGCTATAGCAGTGAATTGCAAGACCCTGTCAGCATTGTGACGCAGAAACGCCGAATTCAAGAGTACTGCGACCGCAAGGGCTGGGTCATCGTCCGCTGGTACGAGGAGCCACAGCGCAGCGCCAAGTATGAAGAAATCGAAGAGCGCCCAGTCTTCGCAGAGCTTCTTATGGATGCGGGCCGGGAGTTCCAAGTCGTCGTCTGTTACATGAATAATCGCTGGGCGCGCAATGTTCCAGTAGCGTACATTTCGCTTTCCCAGTTGCGGCGCAAGCGGGTGTGGTGGGCAACGGCTGATGGCATGTGGGACATTGACAAGGTGCAGCAGAGCGGTTTCGATGTCGTATTTGCTGTTGACACCCAGAATAACGCTGCCTACTCGCGCGATCTCTCCAAGCGCACGATTGATGGTAAAGAAGATCGCGCCCGCGACGGCTACCATAATGGCAATGTCCCCTTTGGCTATCTGTCGCCGGAGTATCCGAAAGCGCCGGACGGTGCCCCATCCACCTGGAAGCCGCCGCGCATGCCGGTGCGTATGGACCCTATCAACTTCCCTGCCCTCGTGCAGATCGGGGAACTGGTGGCGCGTGGGTGGTCTGACCCTGCCATCGCCGACGAGTTGAGTACCTATGTCTCGCAGACGCCGCGTTTCGGGACGCGCGCACTGACCAAGGATACCATCGCGGCGATTCGCCGTTCCTGGTTCCCGCGTGAGTTCGCGCCGGGCAGTGGGCATGGCACCATCGAGACGCCATCAGGTGAATTGATCGAGGGCCGCCACCCTGCCGCCTGGCCGTACGATCTGTGGCAACGCATGATTCAGACGAAAGAGGCGCAGTTCCGTCGGCCTCGGCGCGAGGCGCAGCGCAACGCACACGAGTTTAGCCGCATTGTGGTGTGCGCCAGTTGCCGTCGTCCGCTTCGCGTCCAGAATTATCCCGGCGGCAAGGTATATTACCGCGATACCAGTGCCATACGCAAGTTGCCCTGTGCGGCGTTTGGGTATCTCTCGGTCAAAAATACTGTTATAACTCACCAGTTTGGCGAACTGCTAGCCAGCGTGCGTCTGCCAGACGCCTGGCGCGATGCCATTGCCGACCATTGCAGCCAGGCAAACCAGCGCGACGACCAGGAGCAGATACGGCAGCGGCGCGCTGAACTCGAAGCCGAACAGAAACGGCTCGTGACGGCGTTTGCCAAAGGCTATCTCGCTGAGGATGATCTAAGCATGTGATCAAAAGTTAGGCACACTTCTGGCACCATAGAGAGCCGGAGGTGAGCAGAGATGTTGCGAACGACATTGAGTACCGAACAGCGCACCGAGTTGGAGGGGCTGCGCCGGCACGCGGTGGGACGCGTGGCCGGGCGCGCCCAGATGGTCTTGCTCAATGACCAGGGCTACCACGTGCCGGAGATTGCCCGGATTGCCGGCTGTGGACGAGATGTGGCGCGCCACTGGCTGCATCGCTACCAGCAGTTGGGTAGCCCGGGCTTGTACGATGAGCCGCGGAGCGGTCGGCCGCGCACGCATCCCTGGGCGGACCTGGTGGTGGACACCCAAGCCAGCCAGTCGCCGCCCTGTTCGGGGCACGTGCAGACCTGCTGGAGCGTGGGCCTGCTCGGCGCCTTCCTGGGTCGCCGCTTTGGGATACCGCTGTCGGGCGCGAGCCTGCGGCGGAGTCTGCATCGGCAGGGCTGGCGCTGGGCACGTCCGCGGCTGGCGCCGGCGCCCCGCGTCGATCCCGAGGCGGAGCGCAAAGTGGCGGCACTCGCTGCCGCCGGGATCCAGGTGTAGGCGGGACAGGGCCAGTTGCTGTTTGTGGACGAGTCCGATCTGCATCTGCTGCCGGTGCTGCGGGCGATGGGGATGAAGGGGCCGCGTCGGCGCATCCCCATCCCCACGCCGGGCGCCAACCGGCGGCACGCCTTCTTTGGCGCCCGGCGTGGGGACGCGCTGAGCGGCAACTGGATCTCGACCGATCACGAGCGCAAACGGGCCGCACATTTGCTGGCCTTCCTGCAGCGGCTCCTGGCGCTCTATCCGCAGGGGCCGCTGTATGTGGCGCTGGACAGTGCTCCGATCCACACCGCACGGCTCATCGCGCACTGGCTGGCCGACCACCCGCGCGTGACCGCACTGTGGCTGCCCAAGTATGCCGCCCACGAGCAGAACCCGGTCGAGCGCATCTGGGGACTGATGAAGACGGCCGTCGCCGCCAATCGCCCGGCGGGCACGATGGACGCGTTGCTCCAGGCGGCACGGGATTTCTTGGCCACACTGCGTCCCTATCCTGTCAAACACCTACTCGCCTCCTGAAAATGAATGGCTTTCTTTTGATCATGTGCTTAGATACCCAGATGGAACGGGTACGCGGGGAACTGTTCGCACTGCCTGTCCCAGCCCGGCGCAATGTTGACGAGTGCATTGAATCGGCAATCTCGGCCGGAGAAACGCTCACCGATATGTCTGCCTATTGGGCTGAGGCGACCGCCGAAGAGCGGCGCGATATTCTCTGGGCACTGCTGAATGCCGAGGGGCTGCTCTACGATCTGGAGCGGTGGGCTATCGTAGGTGTCTATCCACGCGCCGATGTCCTGCCAGTGCTTGCGGTGGGGCTGGATGCCGAACGCTGGGAACAGCGCGGCGATGTCCTCTGGCTCTGCGACTCGTATCTTCCGCCGAAGCGGGATCGCCCTCCGGTCAATCGTCCCCCACTCACAGAGCGCAAGCTGAACGCCGCGCAAGCCGCCGAGGCAATCGCGCTGGTGCGGTCCGGCAAGACGCTTCGTGCGGTGGGGCGTATCTTTGACGTCTCCTACGGCGCGATCTGGCGCTTGATGCAAGCTGAGAAGAGCACAGGAGGTGAGGCCAGCGAAGCGGGGGAAACCCCATAAAAAAACAGACCCAACGCGGACGCATCGAGTCTGTTATGGGGGTGTTGTTTCGGCGGACCCGACGGGACTCTGATTGGTGACAAACGGGCTGTGTGACATTCCCGCCAGGTAGCCTTGCTGCCTGAATTCTAGCGCCCTCGTGTTGACCTGTCAACCGGGGCGCTTTTTCGTGCCCGCGAAGGATGCAGTGCAACGGGACGCTCGCCCCGAGCGCTTGCTCCGGTGAGCTCCGATGAGCTCGAACTGAAGGGATAGTACGGATATGGCGAGACAATCGGCCTACCGCACTCGGCCACATTCCAAATGCCATGACTTAGCGTGGGTCCAGGTGGTTGCGGAGCCACGCTGCCAATGCCGGCAGCGCCGCGTCACGGTCGTTGGCGAGCACGTATGCCTCCAGTTGGCGGCCGTATTCGTCCCCCTCGTAGGCAAGACGCCAGCCGTTGAGGTCGAGGAACGTATAGCCCGCGATCGCCGCGGTGCGCTTGTTGCCGTCCAGGAAGGGGTGGTTCAGCGCAATGCCGGTTATGAGGGCCGCTGCCTGCGCGACCAAATCAGCACCCTCATAGAACGCAGCGGTCTGCGGTCGCGTAGCGGCGGCTTGCAACGCGCCACGATCGCGCAGAATCGACTGACTGCCCTCGCGCTGCAGGATGCCAATGTTCATCGCCCAGATCTCGTCGGCGGTCAAGTAGCGCACCGAGCCCCCAGCGGACTGATCCGGAGACTGATCAGGCACCCTATCGATCCTGGAGATATGCAAGCGTCGCGGCATTCTCTCTGAGTGCGCGCTCGAAGGCCTCGCGCACTTCAGGCGCGAGTGGTGGGGGCACCCGCTGTTCCTCGACCTGGGTCCGTTCGAGCGCCTGCTCAAGGGCCATGGCGAGCGCATCTTGCGTCTCCACGGGCAACTGCGCAGCGCGATCGACCGCGGCCCGCAGGCGGTCAGATATCATGCTATTCCCTCCTGGTGTGTCTGGAGGAGAGTACCGAGCGACCTCAATGGCGTTTCTAAGCGCTTCGAGCGAGCTCTCCTCACATTCATCACACTCAACAGCAGTATAGTACACGCCTGGCACTGGGCGCGAGCGCCGCCACATTGCATGCATTCCTGCGAATCTTGCCAGTCGTGCCAGTCGTGCCAGTCGTGCCAGTCGAGCCAGTCGTGCCAATCGAGCCAGTCGTGCCAATCGAGCCAGTCGTGCCAATCGAGCCAGTCGTGCCAATCGAGCCAGTCGTGCCAATCGAGCCAGGAGAGCCTGAGGCAAACCGCGTGAGCATGAGTGTTTGTGTGTAGTTACTGACTACAAGAAAGGAAGATCCGTTCCATGTCGTACTTCGAGATTACCGCCAAGTGTGAAGAGGTCAACGAGTCCAGTTACACCGTGCAGTCCACCGGCGAGGTCGTCACCAAGGTCCAGTTGTCGTTGGTCGTGCCGAGCATGCGCGATCGGGTGCTTTGTGAGATCCCTCTGGACAAGGCCCCAACTACCGATCAGCTGAGCACCTGGGAGTTGGACGAGTCGTGGCTGGTCGTCTCCGCCGACGGCATGCGCGCCCTCGCCTTCGAGCGCAGTAATGCGCGAGCAGGTGAAAAGCGGTCGGTGCGTTGGTCGTCTTTCAGGCGGTCGCGGTCCGTGAGGCCACCACTGAGGAGCGCAAGCAGTTGCAGGAGGCGCGCAAGGCGCAGAAGCTCCAGGCGAAACAGCGCCGGGCGCAGCGTCAGGCCGTGAAGAAAGCCGAGAATGACGCCAAGGCTGAGCAGGTCACCAAGTCCGCCTAGTTTTAGGATAGCCAGCGGGAGCGCATCGTCATGGGCTTCTCGACAATGCGCTCCCGCTCCACACAAACACATGAAGGAATCGCTTACTCATGGGACAATTACGCAATGCACAGGACACGGATTCTCGCCGGGCGCAGGGGCATATCTCACTGGTGGACCGCTTAGAATACTTCCTGCGCTCACGGGCGTCCAAGGTGGTGGTGCTGGCACTGGTGGCCAACACGATGGTGGCGCAGCTCCTCTACAACTCCGCGGGGCAGCTCGTCGTGGGGGGTGGAGTGCTGCTCGGCTATCTGCTCATCTCGGCGGTGTGTTCGACCCTCGCCTTTGCGCTCTTTGAGGTCTCGACGATCTTCCAGTTGCATGACCTGATGGCGCTGGATGTCTCCATCAAGGCAGAAATCGGGGCCGACAAGCTCATCAAGCGCGGCTACGTCGTGCTGGCGGTGTCGTCAGTGATTAACTTCCTCTCTGTCCTCTACTTCCTGGCGTTGGCATGGCATACCACCAGCGGGCATGCCAGCGCCTTCCCTCTCGATAACCTGCCGGAACCCTGGAACTGGGGCTATTACGCGCTGCATGCCAGCGCCTACACCGCTGTGTTGTTCCTGGCTGGGATCTTCGGCGAGCGGCCCAAGAGCGGCAAAGAGGTCATTCTGGCGACGCAACGCGCGCTGGAGCAACAAGCATTGGAACGCTGGCGGATGCAGAAAGAGGCGCAGATCGAGGACATGATGCGGCGCGGGCTGCCACTTGGCGCAGTCGCAGCTGCCCTTGCGTCTCCTGAGACGGCGGAACGTATCGCCGTCCTCGAAGCGGCGACGACCGGGCAGATGTCGGCGTTGGAGGCGGCGCGGCTCAACGTCCAGCGCGCCGGGCATGACATGGGGCTGCTCGATGGCCTGCGCTCAGTCGGCGGGGCATTGCTGGCGGATATGGCAGGGAGTGACGAGGATGGAGAGGAGGTAGCGGCCAATGGGACCAGCCCTTTGGCGTTCGGTCCTCGTCGGTAGCGCTAGTAGTACAGTCGGCTCCGCAAGCGCAGCTGGTAGTAACACTGACGAGTGACGCGCCTGTCGTACAGGGGCGTACTTGGTCAGCCGACGACTACGCCGCGCGCGACGCCCAGTTGGCCGCACTTGGTGTCCGTTCCTTTCGCAAACGTCGCCCCTCGTAGGCTCTGGTGGTCTCTAGTGGTCTCGTGGCGCTTGCAGAATCCATAGCGCAGGTGCAGCAGTGTGGGCCTCCTGGTGGGCGCGGTCGAGTTCCCCCAGGCTCGTGGCCCAGCACACCGCAGGCCGAAGGGGACCCGTCAAGGCTGCCGCGACCAACGGGAGCGGCACCCGCAGGGCTTGGCCTTGATGGGGAAGAGGACTGCGGTAGGGTCACGGAGAGCCAGGGGGAACGTGCGCAGCAGCACGGGCAGCATATGACTACACGCGCAGGTGCAGCAGGCGGGCATAAGGCGGCGTCTGGCTCCTCCTCTTGTGCAGCAGCGCTCATCAGCAGGCATATCACACAGAAGAAGTTGGCCGGGGCGGCAGGACGCCGCCCCGGCCAGAGGGCCGAACGGGGTAACACGGCCCTCTCAAAATACATGAGAGAATCGAGGCTTCAAAATGGGTACGTCAGCCACCATCAATGAACAGACACCTGTTCGTGTACTACTGGCGGGGCCAGACACACTGTACTTCTCGTTCGAGATTGCTATCAGCGCAGACATGCGCGCCACTCTCGACGCCGAAAAGCAACATGCGCAGATTGCCGCCGCTGAGAACCAGGTGCATTGTCCTGACTGGCTCGGTGCGCGGGTCCTGCCCAATGGAGCGCGTGGCGGCTATAGCATCCTGATTGAGACGGAAGATTTCACCGTCAAGGTACTGGGCGACGGCATCCCCAACCGGCCAGGATTGTATGTTGAGATGCGCTCGTTGTTTCTGCACACGCATGAGAAGGGGCCAGCTGGTGCGTGTGAAGCCGCGATTGCGTGGCTGCGAGAAAAGCTACTCAGCGACCAAGACGCCGAAAGCGTCGCCCGCCTCGTCTCCTTTGCCTCGGCTAAGCTCTCACGAGCCGATCTGCACATTGACTGGCAGGGTGGCTATACCCCGCGCCTGGATTCCGCCTCGGATGAGTTACGCCGCTTCATCCGTCCGGGCAAGACCAAGTGGGGCTTCTATGGCGCGGGACAGACGCCGACTGGCTACACCTTTGGCAAAGGAGACGTTCAGGCTCGCCTCTACAACAAGATCATCGAGACAAAGGAACGCGCCAACGATGCCTACGCCGCGCTCCTGGCTGCCCGCAACGGCGATAGTGGCGACGCCTACGACCCCGCCCAGGAAGTCTGGCGGCTTGAGTTTGAGATGAAGCGCGACGGGGCCAAGGGCTTTAAGCTCTACGCCGCGCCGGAAGTAGATGACGATGAAGCCGCCATCGAGGCGGAAATTGCCGCCGAGGAATTGGAGCACATCGGCACGTTACCGCGCTTCTTTGCCCGCATGGAAGAGGTGTTCAGCTACCTGACGCTCCACTGGCTGAGGTTCGTCGAGGACAACGGTACGGCGAACCGCTCGCGCTGGCCGCTCCATCCCACCTGGGCAACTCTCCGAGCCGAATTCGCCCGACTAGCCCACGACCAGGCGCAACCCCTGGACGATGACCAGCGCACACTGGTACGCGGCTCCCGCTACAATGGCAAGGCGCGTATTCTGCGGCGTTTGCAGGTAGGGGTGGTCAGTTCGCTGGAATTGGAAGACGCCTCCCCGGTCAGCGCGGCGCTGCTTGCCCTCCAGCGCTGGGTGGAGCGGATCGCCGAGCAGGAGGTGGCACGCATTGACGTGCCTCCCAAGATGATGTCCAGCGGATGTGAGACAATCTCTCAGAGAAGGGAGCGGATCACATGCGCAAAAGCCGGTTCTCAGAAGAGCAGATCATTAAGATTCTCAAACGCGTCGAACTGGGGCAGTCACTGGCCGATGTCTGTCGCGAGGAGGGGATCAGCGACGCGACGTACTATCGCTGGAAGGCCCAATATGGCGGACTCGAGGTCAGCCAGCTCCGGCGACTACGTCAGTTAGAAGACGAGAACCGCAAACTCAAGCAGCTCGTCGCCGATCTCAGCTTGGACAACCGGGCACTCAAGGACATCACCGCAAAAAACTGGTAACGCCCACGGCACGGCGCGAGGCCGTGGGCTACTTGCGCGCGACATATCCGCTGTCTGAACGGCGCGCGTGCCGTTTAGTGCAGGCACACCGGACCACCATGCGGTATCGGCGGCGCCTGCGTCCTGACGAGCCGCAGCTCCGTGAACGTCTGCGCGTCTTCGCCGGCCAGCGCCCGCGCTGGGGCTACCGCCGCTTGCATGTGCTCTTGCAGCGGGAGTTCGGAGAACACGGTGTCATCAATCGGAAACGGGTGTATCGACTCTATCGCTTGGACGGGCTCGCGATCCGACGGCGACCCCGCAAACGCGTGACGCGAGCTCCAGTTGCTCGCGGTGCCTCACGAGGTCCGTGGCGACGAGGAGAGGCTTGGGCAATGGATTTCATGCAGGATGTGCTCGCCGATGGACGGCGCTTCCGTACGCTGAACGTGTTGGATACGGTGACCCGCGAGTGCCTGGCTATTGAGGTCGACACCTCCTTGCCAGGCCAACGCGTCGTTCGCGTGCTGGAGCAGCTCGTCGCTCGCTATGGTGCGCCCAAGCAGATCACCCTCGATAATGGACCCGAGTTTACCGGCCATGCACTCGACGCCTGGGCCTACGCCCAGCAGGTCACCTTAGACTTTATTGATCCGGGCAAACCCTCACAGAATGGCCACTTGGAGAGTTTCAATGGCAAGTTCCGCGACGAGTGCTTGAACCTCCACTGGTTCCTCGGTCTCGCTCAAGCCCGGCAGATCATTGACGCATGGAGGGAGGATTACAATACCCAGCGGCCCCACAGTGCCTTGCACCAGCAGCCTCCAGCACTCTTTGCTCAGGCAATAGCAATCTAACGTTATTTCTCATTATCCCTGGACATAGCCAGGGGAGCACGTCAGCATCACCGCCAAGTGCGAACGCTATGCCGCGCGTGGCAAGGCGATACCGCGCTGGGTCATGCATGGGATGGATGAGGGCTTCCGGCGGGTGGAGCAGATTGAGCATCGGGTACGAATGCTCCTCGGTATCTTCGCTGCTCACGGCGTGCTGCCGCTGGAATTCAAACCAGCGTATAGTGTCGGCGATTTGCTGGTGCAGCACCTGGATGACCTGGAGCAGGAAGCGGATGCGAAAGGCGGTATCCAGCAGGTGCTGGCCGACCACTTCGCCAAGGTGTACAAGGTGCGTTTCGGCGCGGCTGCATAAGAGCCGTTCAAGCGTTAGGGCTGTGGAACGCGAATAAATCCTGCCTGGGTAAAGTGGTGATCGCTTGTGAAGGCTTCGGTAACCCCAAGGCGGCGCATTACCACAAAACTTATGGCATCGACCAGCGACCACGTTTTATCACTCATGCGTTCAAGCATCGTCCAGGCTTCCTGCCAGATCGCCTCATCCACATGTACGATGCGCAATCCTGCGTTGGCTCGCATCTGGTTGACGAACTGGATGAGCTGAGGGCGTGGCATCCCGCGCGAATCGGTGGTGAGCAGCGCTACAACTTCGTTGAGCACATCGTCAGTCGTCACCAGTGGACGCTGGTCGGCATGGAGCGCTTGCGCATACTGCATCATGGCGTCATGGTTGGGGCCAGAACGTAGGACAGGTTCGACCCAGCCAGAGGTATCAACAAAGACCGCATTACGGCTGGGGAGCATGCGTGTCCTCGTCTCCCTCATCGTCATGCGGGTTGAGCGTTTCTTGACCGATATAATAGTCGTGGCGCTCGGCGAGATCGGTATGTGTGGACTCAAAGGCTCCGTAGAACCCTTGCCAAGGGTCATCGAATCCTGTAGAGGTGGTTTCGGAGCCGTTTCGAGTTGACTCTGTGCCGTTCGTGCTGTCAGCAGACGGGTGTTCGCCTACAGAGAGACTGAGACTACGAACGAGCGCTGCAAGCGCCTCCTCGGGCGTCTGTCGCCGCTGTGCGGCGTATGCGGCCAGCGCCCGGTAGAGGTCATCAGGCAGCATAACGGCCTGGCTCATCGCTACACCTCCCCTTCTATTCATCTCGTGCAGTGTAGCACATCTCTGCTGTGGAGGCCGCTATAAGACAAGAAGGGCGGCGTGCAGCAGGTGCCAGCTGACCCCTTCGCCTGGGCCTACTATGTCAGTCTCAGTAGCGCTGCATGCGGTAAATAGGAAGAGTTTTCGTCCCAAGAAGGATGGTATCCTTCAACTGCTCGATGAGAAGTGGCGCAAGGTCTATCAAGCCAATGCTCCACGCGGGTTGTTCACCACGGGTGAGATGTGCGTGGCGCGAGAAGGGTGTCCGAGATGAATGACCCAGACAGTCGTGGCGGTCTCTGGCATGAGCACGTACGGTGGTGCTGGTGATCCTCACCTCAGGACGAGGGCCCTAACCCCTCTTCTGAGCCAACCAGAAGTCTGATGCAGCACAGTCGTAACGGCACTATACTTGGCTTGCCGCGGCAAACGATGCGGAGTCGACCGATGCGTTCCTAAAACAGTTTTGTAGCGGTATTGCATTCACGAGCTACAACAACACATCAGGAGGACAGTCATGAAGCCCCTCTCTGAGCAACTGGCGGACTTGTCCGCTCGCGCGAAGAAGGCGGAGGATGATGCGGCGGCAGCGCGCCACGAGGCGCGTGACAAAATTCAGCAGCGCGTTGACACGATCGAAGCAGATGCCAAAACACGCACCGCCGAGTTGAAAGCGACCGCGAGCCAGGCGAAGGACACGGTGGAAGGGCAATGGGCCGACTTGCAGGCGACGATGAGGCAACGGAACGCCAAACTCAAGGCGGACATCAATGCGAAGAAGGCGGAGATGGATGCGAAGCGCGCAGAACTTAAGGCGGAGGATGCCGAGAACAACGCGACGTGGGCGATTGCGTTCGCGTATGATGCGGTTGACAACGCTGAGGCAGCGGTGCTGGACGCAATCACCGCCCGTTCGGATGCCGACGCCCTGGCGTAATCCGTAACTCAGGTGACCCATGTGATCTAGCGGCGCGATCAGCCTACGTCACGTCGCATGTCGGGATGCATGCCATCGGGGCATCGTGCAAGGCCTGGGCCTGTACCTCTTCGTTGGTGAAGACGCGGATGTGCTTCTTCTCAGCCTTGGGCACTTGGGCTGATATACGCGCTCAGTACCAAGCAGTGGTAGTGGTACGGCACTAGGCGTGATCTGATGAAAGTGAAAGGCGACTTAGAGGCGTCCAGCGATCAGGCTGATTGCCAGCGCCACGATCGTGGTGTTGTAGACGAACGAGAGCAGTGCGTGGACCAAGACCACACGGCGCATGCGCCGTGTGGTGACGCCTGTGTCCGATGTCTGGAAGGCCATGCCAATCGTAAACGCAAAGTAGGCAAAATCCAGGTCGTCAGGTGGCGCGCCTGGGTGTCGGCGAGATCGGAGTCAGCAGTATCAGTATGGTTGGCATAGTAATACAGGTGCGCGAAGCGCATCGTGTACGCGGTATGCAGAAGCAGCCAGGAGGAAGCGATTGCGACGATCCCGAGTACGAGGTCCAACGCGGTTTGTGCCAGACGTGCGCCAGAGGCTGCGCGCTCGTCTCGACGCTCTTACCTTAGTTGAAAAGGGTCAGTAGCTTTTTCATATGGCGCTCGGCGTCTTCACTAGCGCGGGCATTGCCCATCTGCTGGTGCAACGTGAGGCGGATGTCTCAGACTGAGGGGATTTGTTGCTCTATAGCCTGGAAGAGTTGGACGAAATCGCTACTCAGAAGGTGGGCATCCGTGCGCTGCTGGATGAGAAGTGGCACAAGGTCTACCAGGCAAATGCACCGCGTGGGCTCTTCACCAAAGGAGAGATGCACGCAGCATAATCGCACAGTTACAAAATTGTTTCCCGCCGATAGGGTGAATATCTACCCTGTCGGCCATTGGCAAGCGTGTCTTACGGAATGCTCGATTTATTTATTTCGTCTTGAATAGCAGCATCAAGATACCGGCACATCAACTCTCTTAGCGCAGGCAAAGGGAACGTTACAGAGTCTATAGTTTTCTTACCGTGCGCCACGTCATTACGAAGGCCCTTGATAACGTCAAAAGTCGAGAAGTCAGCATCTGCGGTACCTGGGCAAAGGGCGAGCGCCATCACTGCAAATTCGCCTCGTGCTTCCAATTCACGTCGAGAGCAGTATTGTGTTTTCTTTCTATTTAGCAACGCTGCCAAGATCGGTGTGTCCCTCCGTGTGGCCATATCACTCAATCGTACACGATTCATGCCCATGACCTGTGGATAATATCGTCTCACTAACCCATTGTGGAGAAGCTCGAGGCCCGTAAAAAGTTGAACAAATGACTTCCAGCCATCTGTTTCCTGAAGCCCTGCAAACCACCAGGGCGAAACTGTTGCTACCCAGGGAATATGACTAGAGGGCAACACACTACCACGTTGGAGACGGTTGATAATTGACCCAATGTCGAGGGTGCTTGATTGTATGGTAACACGTCCATTTAGCGTGAGTCTCGGCAAGGGGATACCAAATGGCTTTCTTTCAGGAGCAGTGAGGTACACATGATCGGAAATAAGATTGCGCTCAAAAGCGCTTGTTGTTATCGAGGTAGAAATCAGAAACATTAAACGATCTATATGAGGTGCGGCAGTTTTTTGAAAGTTCTCTGTTCGTTTGAAATAATCTTTGTCTGCCACCCAAACAAAGGTATTGTCACTAATGTCGTCGTCTGATATGTCTATATCCTGAGATACTATTACTGATACACACCATTCATCACTGTGAACCACTGGCTGGATGACCGCCAATGCGTCAGCGATATCTGTATCTGGATCACTCCCAATCTTACCCCTAAACAACTTATCGAGAATTACCTGCCCAATAGTGTAACGAACTCTGCAGGGGTCAGATAGTCCAGCGCTGAATGGATGCGTTTGCGCTGGTAGACCTCGTCGAGAAAGCGCCCGATCTGCGCGTAGGCGTCGGCGAAGTCGCGGTACTCGGTCAAGGCCACCTCCTCCTCTTTGATCGTGCGCATGAGCCGCTCGGCATAGCCATTCTGCCGCGGCTCGCCCTGCTCCGCCATGCTGATTTGCGCGCCTAGCCGCTCCAAGCGCGCCACGTAGGCGGTCGCGGCATACTGTACGCCCTGGTCGGAGTGATGGATGCCCGGCTGATGTCCCGCAGCGACGGCCCGGTCCAGGGCCGCGAGCGTGAGCGCCTGGTCCAGACGGCGGCTCAACCCCCAGCCGCGAATGGCGCGGGTGTAGACATCCATGAGCACCGCCAGATAGACGTAGAGCTCGCGTTGCAACCGCACGTATGTGATGTCGGCCACCCAGACCGCATCGGGCTGTGTGATGGCGAGTTCGGCGACCAGATTGGGATAGCGCGGATAGGGATGGTCGCTGTTGGTCGTGCGGCAGCGCCGTCGCGACGCGTGGCCCGCCAGACCGAGTTCGCGCATGAGGCGGCGCACCCGCTTGCCGTTCATGCAGATGCCTTCCCGGCGCAGTTGCGCGCTCACGCGCCGATAGCCATAGGTCGGCCACGCGCCCGCAATCCGCTCAATGTGCGCTCGCGCCTCCTGCTCCTCAGCGGTGGGAGATGGATACGCCGGCGCGTAGACACTGCTGCGCGGCAGATCCAGCACGCGACACACCGTTGCCAGGGGGTACTGCGGGTACTGGGTGGACAATTGTTCGCTCACCTGGCGCCGCTGCTCCCGGCTGAGAGCAGCACCGCTTTTTTTGCCACGTCCAGTTCCAGCGTCAGACGCCCGACCAACCGCTCTAACTCGGCAATGCGCTGCTCGGCCCGCTGTGTCCGCTCGTCGCCTTGAAACACCGTGGCTGCTTACGTCACGAAGTCGGCCTTCCAACGGCTGAGCAGGTCGGGCTTGAGTTGGTGCTCGCGACAGACCTCGGCCGCGCGCTTCTGGCCACTGAGCACTTCGAGTACGACTCGCGCCTTGAACTCGGCGCTGAATTGACGGCGTTGACGCATGGGCGTACCCTCCTTGGAATCTTGCCGGTTTTTCTGCGCCTCACCTAGCCACTGAGGCACTTCACCCAGCCATACTTCAATCCGCGCGGGAACTCCGCTGTCGTCCAAGTTTATAGGCTCTATGATAATAGGCGAACCAAGCGCCTTATTCACGAAGGATGGGTCATTATACGCATGCGAGGCATATGTCCTTACCGCGTGCTGGGTGACCTTCATTGCTCTTGATCTCCATTTATCGACAACAACCAACTGAGCGCATACGAGACGGAATAAGAGACCCGCTGTAACAAGCCTGCGGGCTTTCTGTGTTTAAGATTGAGATACAGCTTCCTTCACACGAGCAACAACTTCGTGGCTGTAGTACCGCCATCGCGGGTCGAATGAGAGGAAGATATGTGGTCTTCAGCAGCACGACATGCGCCCGTGCCCGCTCCTCGTTGGCTCCAAGTTCTTCCATAATTACACCGGCTGTCTTGTAACCGTGTCTCCTTGGTATCAGTATTTACTCCAGCCATTCACCAATACCAGTGCACACCAAACTAAAGGCCAAAGTACTCGCGGAATTTCGGGACATATTTCTTGTGGACATACTTCTTGCGCCGATCCAGGGCCTTTGTCTCAACTTCGATCTCGCCAGACGCTGTAAGCCTGTCCATTGCTTCTTTGATTTTGTAGTATGTGACCCCAAATAAGCTCTGTAGCTCTTCCTGGGTGTAATATTCTTGCTCTTCGGGCATGTCAATCCTCTTTTTCTCTGCGTTGTGTTTTTGCTTTCAGTATAGGTCAAACAGCTTCCGGTTTCAAGAGGCAATGAAAGATAGATTGACATAGACACGATTAGTTAGAAAAAGACTTAAACAGTATTGACATGACAAAATCATCGTGTTACTGTTGTGAGGTAGGCAAACAGCCACTCCGTTCTTCTTAGCGCGTCTCTCTAGCCTGCGGTGTGCCTCAGCCCCGCTTGTATCACTCATTGACAACCGAAAACTGAGGCCTGGCTGAGGAAGCGCTATCGAGGCGAACTGCTGTCCAGGGGAATGTGAGCGCCAAACTGGTGGCTCACGCGCGATCACAAATGGATGGATGGGGAAGTAGTAGCCTGCTGCTTCCCCTCATGACGCTGGAGCGCCTGACATCCTATGTGGATGGCAGACGACAAAAGGGCCTGCCCGTTGCAGCGGACAAGCCCCTTTTGGTGGTTCGTGCTACCAGATTGCAGCATCGAAGCCAAAGACGCCTCGATGATACCTCATGCTCCCCGGAAATGCAATGGAGCGGGCGGTACCGCAGCTGCGGTCTGGTGGCGTTCATGAAGGACGATTCCATGAACGGCTCACAAGCAGGAAGAGGTGTAGAGAAGCCTCCTTCACCCACAACGCCGCTCGCAGTGGCGACAGTGGCGACGGTCGCGGCATTGCCTCCCGATGTCGCGCGCCTGGTGGATGTGCTGGCGCGTATCGAACTGCGGCGCCAGGCACGCCTCCGCGCCGAGCGATTGCGGGAGGCCAGCTAATGCCCAGGAGAAAATACCACGCTCATCGGGTATACCAGGTCATCGGCGAACCTGAACCCGGTGCACTGGTCGCGGGCTATGCGCACTATAGCAGTGAACTGCAAGACCCGATCAGCATCGTAACGCAGAAGCGCCGGATTCAAGAATACTGCGACCGCAAAGGATGGACTATTTTTCGGTGGTACGAGGAACCCGAACGGAGCGCCAAGTACGAAGACATCGAACAGCGGCCCATCTTCGCGCAACTGCTGTCCGACGGGGGCGGCGACTTCCAGGTCGTTGTCTGCTACATGAACAACCGCTGGGCGCGTAACGCCGCCGTCGCCTTTACCTCGCTCTCGCAGTTGCGCCGCAAGCGTGTCTGGTGGGCGACCTCGGACGGGCTGTGGGATATCGACAAAGTCCAGCAGGACGGCTTCGACGTGGCCTTCGCCGTCGATACGCAGATGAACGCGGCGTATGTGCGGCAACTCTCCAAGCGCGTCATCGACGCGAAAGAAGATCGCGCCCGCGACGGCTATCACAACGGCCAGACACCATTCGGCTATCTGCCGCCTGCCTATCCCAAAGCGCCAGACGGCGCGCCCTCCACCTGGAAGCCGCCGCGCACGCCAGTACGCATTGACCCAGACAACTTCCCGGCGCTGGTGCGCCTCGGCGAACTGGCGGCGCAAGGGTGGTCTGATGCGGCCATCGCCGATGACCTTGACGGGCATGTTTCCGCAACGCCGCGCTTTGGTCAGCGAGCGCTTACCAAGGATACTGTCGCCGCGATTCGCCGCATGTGGTTCCCGCGTGAGTACGCTCCGGGATGTGGGCATGGCACCATCGAGACGCCATCCGGTGAACTGGTCGAGGGACGCCACCAGGCAGCCTGGCCGTATGATCTCTGGCAGCGCATCATCGAGGTCAAAGCGGGCCAGTATCGGCGGCCACAGCGTGAAGCGCAGCGGCGGGCGCATGAGTTCAGCCGCATTATCGTCTGTGCCAGTTGTCGCCGGGCGCTCCGCGCCGACTCCTACGACCACAAGACGTACTACCGCGACACCAGCCGTATCCGTAAGCTGCCCTGCTCCGCGTTTGGCTCGCTGCACGTGCGCGGCTCCGTCGTCGTGACGCAATTCGGCCAACTGCTGGCCGGGGTTCACCTACCTGCAAGCTGGCGTGAAGCGGTCGCCCAGCGGTGCGAAGAGGCCAGTTACGATGCCAGCAGCGATCAGATACAGCAGCGCCGCGCCGAACTGGAGGCTGAACAAAAGCGGCTCGTGCAGGCTTTCGCCAAGGGCTACCTGCCAGAGCGCGAGCTGGATGCGCAGGTGGACCGCATCCGAGCGGAGTTGCAGACGCTACCGTCACCCACGATACGCACCGCGGACGAATGCACCCAGGCGGCGATAGTCGCAGGTGAGACGCTTGCTGACATGGCTAGCTATTGGGATGAAGCCCTGCCTGAGGAACGACGCGATATTGTCTGGGTGCTGCTCCAATTGGGCGGGCTGCTCTACGACCTGGAGCGGCGGGCTATCGTGGGGCTGGTGCCCCGGCCTGATATGCTGCATGTCCTCGCACTCGGCCTCTCCGCGCAGTGGGAACGCCACGGCGACGAGTTACGCCTCCGGACTGAGTTCATCCCGCCCAAGCTGGAGCGCTCGGAGATGACCTTGCAGCCCGATCAGCGCAAGCTCAGCGCCAGCGAACGTGAGGCAGCGCGGCAGTTATTGGCCGAGGGCAAGTCCATGCGCCAGGTCGCCGCGCACTTCAACGTTTCGCGGATGGCGATCTGGCGTATAGCAGAAGCCCACCCCAGACGGGATGGGCTTCGAGAAGACAAACAACAAGGAGGTGACGCCTAGCGATGCATTGAGAGTGCTAGGGTGTCACACTCCCCGTTACTAGCGGACCCGACGGGATTCGAACCCGCGGTCTCCGGCGTGACAGGCCGGCGTGTTAGGCCGCTACACTACGGGTCCACGCGCACCAATCAAGCGATTGGCACGGCACGACCGGACTATACCACAGCCGCGCCGCTTGTGTCAATAATTGCGCTCGCTCTTCATTCCTCGCGGCCGGGCTAGCGAATCCACTTCAGTCGCCTGTGGCCCAAGGGTACGATCATCGCCGCGACGCACAGTATAGCGACGTTCGTCGGTATGCTCGAAGAGCGCGAGCATATATTTGCGCGACGTGCCCAGCAGATCACGGGCGTCGGCCACCGTCAGCGTCTCGTGCGACTCTCAGATACGCCACCACGCGCTGAAGCGACTCGACATACGCGACACGCTCCAGCAGCACCACATCGTTCAGCCGCACAAGCGCGCCCTGCTCGATCAACCACGCCGTCACCTCCGAACCCAACGCGTTCTTCGACCTCGTGGCCGCGTCGGCGGGGCGAATGGCTCCTTGCGAAATCGCGCTGAGCATCATATCCACAGCCTGCTGCTGTTCGGCTGTCAGGCTGGGAGCATGTCCAGGCACACATACGAAGGCGCCGCGGCCACTATGCGCCTCGACAAGATCGCCACTGTCGGCGAGGCGCGTCAATATCTCCATCACCTCGCGCGCTTCAGTCGTAGCCGAGAGCGCCACTCTTCACGCGGCATTCCAGCCGCAGCGGATACTGGCCGATGAAAGTCCACTGACAAGTTGGAGCGCGTCGCTGGCCAACCGCCGCCACTGGTCTGCGGCAAGTAGAATGAGCCCGCTGCGATACAACATGCCCACTCTCCACCAGAGCCTGAGCGCCGCCTCTGCGTCGACGATTGGCATACTCACCAACCGCGCCAGTTCCCCTAGCTCGCGCACTGCCATAGTTCCCCACCGATTCGGGCTGCCCGCGCGCTCTGCCTGTGCAAATCTGGCTGTCCGCGCAACATCGCCAGCACGATATCCTCAGGCGCGCCATCCGCAAGCGTCGCCAGCCACGCCAGTACGCGGCGTCATGCCGTCGGTGGCGCACGCGGGTAAGGGATCGACCACAACCCCCCCGCCAATAGTGAGGCTCGGCGAGGGGACACGCATGATGAAACGGTCTCCGCGCGCCGCCACAAGTGGTTGCGCCAGCCTATCTGCGCCCAGCCGGTCGCGCCAGGCTCGAGTTCATCTCTGCGCAGCAGTGCCACACGCGCCGGAACCTCTGCCGACCCAAGATAAAGCTCGACATCGGCGTTCTGAGCCAAAGCGCGAGGCGCCGATGGCCAGCACGTCCAGCCGCACATCGAGAGCAGTCGGCGGCTGGAACATCCCAGGCAAGGTCACCACATCGCCGCGTCGAAGATCACTTCGCGCGACCCCGCCAGGTTCATCGCCAGCCTGCCGCCGGGATATCCCTCGCCAATCGGGAGACGATGGGCCTGCAGTCCACGAATTCGCGCGCGAAGTCCACGCGGCTGCGCCTCTATCTCCTGGCCGACACGCAGATGCGCCCTCTTGCAGCGTGCCCGTCACGACGGTCCCGAAACCCGTCATGCTAAAGACACGATCAACGGCAGACGCGGACGCCCCAGGTCGCGGCGAATGGGGGCATCATCCACAGCTTGATCCAGTGCGGCAAGTAGTTCGGGGAGGCCCTGTCTGGTGACAGAGGAGCAGGGGATAATCGGGCTGTCCCCAAGCGTCGTGGGAGCAAGCCGCTCGGCAATATCTTCGTGGACAAGAGCCAGCCATTCTTCATCCACCAGATCGCACTTCGTCAGGGCGACGACGCCGGAGCGCACGCGCAACATATCGAGGATGGCGAGATGCTCGTCCGTCTGCGGCATGACACCTTCATCCGCCGCGATGACCAGCAGCGCCACATCGATGCCACCAACGCCCGCTAGCATGTTGCGGATGAAGCTTTCATGGCCGGGCACGTCCACGATGCTCGCTTCACGCCCACTGGGGAGTGTTACCCAGGCGAAACCGAGGTCAATCGTCATTCCCCGCGCTCTTTTCTTCGACGAGGCGGTCGGGGTCAATACCCGTGAGTGCGGTGACAAGCGTGGATTTGCCATGATCCACGTGTCCCGCGGTGCCAATGCAACTCATACGTGCATTGTATCGCACCGTAGAGCCGTCAGCCCATCTGGGAACGGACCGCCTGAAGTTCCTGCAAGCGCGCCCGCGCCATCTGATTCGAAGGGTCTACCTTGGCCAGATTGCGATAGACACGAGCCGCCTGCTCGTATTCGCCAACGGAATAGTAGGTCTGGCCAAGCAGGTCATATGCCTCATAAGTTGGCCTTATCCATCGCGATGAGCTGCTGCAACGCAGCGACAGCCTCTTTGGTCTGGCGGCTGGCAAAGTAGTAGCGGGCAACCACCACCTGCTGCTCGATGGCATCTGGCACGTTCTTCATTTCCAGGCAATACTGTACATATTGCTGGCGCAGTTGCATGTCGTCGGTGGCATATTGTATCGCCTGGCGCAGATGCATCAACCCATCGGCCTGATTGCCCACGCCCCAGGCAACCTCAGACATCTTCTGATAGACCGTAGCCGCCTCGCGCAAGTGGCCATGGCGCACATGGATGTCGCCGAGCTGGCGATACTCCGACAGCCCTTCGTCCAGCATACCGCGTACGATCTGAATCTCCGCTATCTCGCTATGCACGGCGGGGTCTTCGGGTGCGACTCGCGTCATCTCGCGCAACACCGCCACCGCATTCTCGTGCTGACGATTGGTGCGATAGTGACGGGCGAGCGTCGCATACTCCTGCAACTGCCCCTGCGGATCACCCTGGCGCGCGGAGATTTGCGCCAGCGCCTGATACACCTCGTCATTGACGGCGCGTTGCCGCTGCACCGAATCCATCATCGCGGCGCCCTGTGCGACTGGCCTGAGAGTTGATAGGCGCGTGAAAGCAGCAGCGCAACCTCCATCTCAGGGTTGAGTTCTCTTCGCCATCCAGCCGCGGGCGCGCCATCCAGACGGCGGGATCAGGCGGTCATGCGTCGCGCCAGCGCCGAAGCCTCTTCGAGTTCGCGCACAGCGCCCGCCGCGCTCTGCGAATCGCCTACCATATCAACGCCTGCGCCGCGCCAAAGTGCGCCAGCACCTCCATGCCCGGTGCGGCGGCCACCTGCTGGAAGCATGTCATCGCCTCCTGGTGGCGACCCGTGACCAGATGAACCTGTCCCAGCGCATACCGCAGATCGGGATTCGTCGGGCTGAGGTCGGACGCCTGAAGATAGTCACGGGCGATATCGCTGTAACTGGAGAAATGCTCTGCGCGCAACGCCACCAGCAACCCCGCGCAGCACCTCCATCGCGGAGGCGCGGCTGGCGTTCATCGTGCCGGGCGCGCTCATGGATGGCGAAGCGATGAGACCCGTCGCCAGCGCCATCTGCCAGGTCGCAAGCGCGCGCACATTGGCGGGATCCACCTGGAGCACTCGCTGAATCTCGCCGACGGCCTGCGCGACACGTCCAGCCTTCATCAGCGCCTGCCCATAGCTCAGCCGCACCTGGGCATTGTTCGGCTGCGCCATAAGCGCCTGCTCATACTCGCCAATGGCGCGGTCGGCATAACCCATGCGCTGATAGGCGTCGGCAGCGGCAATCCGCTCAACCAGCGCTTCGTCGGCGCGTCCCTGGCGGGTGAGCAATTCGATCAGACTTGACGCGATAGGTCAGGTTGGTCGGCTCAAGCTGCAAGATGCGCCGGAAAGTCGCGATGGCGTCGTCGATGCGGCCATTGCGCCAGATACGTCTCGACCAGCACCGCATATTTGGCGACGGCCTGCTCGGACTTGCCCTGGCGCACATATATCTCGCCGAGCAACAGATGCACATCAAGATATTGCGGCGCAAGCTCCATGACCGCCATACATTCTTCGATGGCGGCGGTGAGCAGGCCATGGGCGACATAATTCTCGATACTGCGCACCGCCTGCGAGACCTGCGAGCGCAAAGGTTCAGGCAGGCTCATCAGGCTCGCCCGCCCGCTCCCCGCCATACCCAACGAATTGATCAACTGCGCCAGATGATCGCCATTGCAGGCGGGTGCTCCGCTATAGACGTTGGGTTCCCCCCATCAGCGTGCCCATGCCACGCCCTTGACGCCGCCATCCCGCCAACCTGCGAAGACGCGAAGTCGGCGCCTGAGGAACCTGCGCTGGGCCAGCGGACATGCCGTCGGGCATCGGGAAGTCATCCAGTGGTGATTCGGGAATACCGCGCTGCGCGCCCGCCGGCCGCGCTGCGGAATCTTGCCCGGTGTACCACTGCCAGCCGTGCTGACGCCGTCGTCGCTGCGGCTGTGGCGTTGTCCCCAGGACTTCGTGCATCATCCGCTCGACTTCGTTACCTGGGGTTGCCATCCCTGGCTGCGCAGGAAACCCAGCAGCGCCGAGAAGACGGTCTAAGCGCCTTCGAGGTCGCTCATATCGCGGTGCGCCTCGGCGGCCTCCTGGCAAAGCTGCAGTAGCTGGTCCACCTCTTCCAGCGACAGCGCGTCGAGGTTCACGCGGTCTACCGCTGAGTCAAAGTAGCGGGCGGCCTCTTCCAGATTGCCCATCGCGCGGAAACATTGGCCGAGCGCATAGAAGCATGAGAGCGCATAGTCCGGGTCATCCAGCAGCATCTCGAATTGCGCGGCGGCTTCATCCCAGCGGTCCGATTCCTGATAGAGCCAGCCTAGAAAGTAATGCACATCAGAACGGTCTACACCCGCGTCTAGCAGATCCTCGCAGACAAGAACGGCGTCTTCCAGATTCCCTTCCTGCTGGAGCTGTTGCGCCTCACGCAGCGCGGCTCCAACTTGTGGGCCACTCACGCGCGCGCGCCCGCCAGACCGCCGACCATCATCCATTGGTCTGCCACGCCCCGAGCGCGAACCCGACATATCCGCCCCAATCGCCAGAAGAGCCTCTTCTGCCCATACTCCAACTTCCCATCTGACGGCCTCCCGCCCTACCGACATCACGCACTGGATGATGTCTGGCAATGGATGGGCAGAAAGCGCGTTGCGCGCGTCTGCGGACTGCACGAATTCAGCTACGTTTCAGCATACGCCATTGAGCATTGCAATGCAGTGATTTCAGGAATAATGGGCGATAGAAAGCGGCTGTACCTCGTGGGAGCTTCAGCGCCGGAGACCTGAGGCCATACAGGAGACACCTGAAGCATACGTCGCCCGGCGCTCAGTATAACATGGCTCAGCAGCGGCTAATTCATGGAATGTCCAGACAGACGGGCATAGATAATGGCATCCGGGAAAATAAGGCGCGCGAGCGGCCTGACGCCGTATGGTACTATCGTACCGGCATCACGTGTGGCCAGCCCGCGCGCAGAGGCGTTAGCCGCGATAGTTATTGAACTGGAGCGGCACAGGATAGTCTTTCGCCTTCAAGGCGGCGATGACTGCCTGGAGGTCGTCGCGGTTTTTGCCGACGACGCGCACTGCGTCGCCCTGAATCTGGCCCTTTACCTTGGGGAAGTTATCACGTATCAGCTTGGTGATCTCTTTGGCGAGATCCTGTGAGATGCCACTTTGCAACTCGATCACCTGGCGGACGCGGTTGCCGCCCGCCTGCTCGATAGATCCGGGCTTCAGAATCTTGATCGAAAGCCCGCGGCGAACGATCTTCGACTCTAGCACGTCGCGCACGTTCTTGAGTGTGAACTCGCTATCGGTAAGGATAGTAAGCGTGTTTTTCTTGGCGTCGTACGTCATCTCGGTGCGGGTGTCCTTGAGGTCAAAGCGCGTGGTGATCTCGCGGCGTGTCTGATCGAGCGCGTTCGCCAGTTCCTGTTCGTCGTATTGAGAGACCACGTCAAAGCTGTTCTCTCCGGCCATCTCGATCTATCTCCTTCGCTGCGTCCGCAACGATAGTCAGGGACGCGAGGCAAGCATCAGAGGCAAGCATCAGAGGCAAGCATCAGAGGCAAGCATCAGTCGCGTCCGGCACATTCTACCACCCATAGCGGGAAGAGCCGCGAGGGGCGTATCTTCACGACATATCAGGGCTGGGCGAGCGGCCAGCGGGAGAGAGCAGTATAGCGGGCAGCCGGGCGCACTAGCTCGCTCTTCATCACCGAAATCGCGTCAGCCCGCCAGGTAGCGTCGGGAGGCGACTCGTGCTGCACGTGCGCCAATGTCGCGAGCGCGTCGTCGGTAAGCGGCTTCTTGATGCGCGCCAGCGTCAGGTGTGGCGAGAAAGGGCGCTCCTCGCGGGGGAAGCCACGCGCCGCGAGATCATTGGCCACAGCGGCCTGCACTGCCAGCAGTCGCGCATTCTCGCCCGCCAGGCCCACCCAGATGACCCGTGGTGAGCGCGCGGAGCCAAACGTGCCCAGGCCCGCCAGCCGCAGCGAGAATGGCGCGTGGAGGCTCGCAACAGTGAGCGCCGCCTGAGTCGCCGCCTCTAGCTGCGCGTCATCCAGTTCACCGAGAAACGCCAGCGTCACATGGAGGCTTGCCGGGTCCGCCCAGCGCACTTCGGGGATGATGCGCGCCAGCCTCTCGACGCGCCGCCGCAGGGTGTCCCTGACCGCATCGGGCAGTTCCAGCGCCAGAAATGTGCGTGTCATGGATGCCCTCTCCCCCTACCTCGCCTTTTGGGCTGCCGCTCCGTGCGCTCGCCGTGGTCTTCTCGCCTCGTGCCTCGGCTCACGCGTCCGCCCCACTCACATTAGAATGTACGGCGCGGCGTCTTCTGCCCATTCTCGCGCAGCGTCGCCAGGAAGACCTCGATGTCGGACTCGGCCAGCAGTCGCGAGAGGGCCGCGCCCCAGGCGTAGCGCCCGCGCTGGCGCTTGTCGCTCAGCAGCAGGCGGATGCGGAAGATGCCGTCGAAGCGGACGAAGATCCGTATGAGGTGCGGCCTGGTGCTGGCATCGTAAACCTTGGCGAAGGCAGTCGCATAGGCAGCCGTGGTGTCGGCGGCGTCCGTTGCCTCTGACTTGTCTGTCTTCTTGCCACGGCGATGTGTCGCCACCTCACTTGCGGCGTGCTCCTCCGCCTTCGCCAGCCCACGGATACGCTCATCACGGCCGTTGCGCATCACACAGCGCGCGGTAAAGCCCTTCTCTGGCCCGCCCAGCGTGGGCAGACCATGTTCACTGAATCCAACCATCGCGCTGACGCGCAGGGCGACATCGCGGCGCGAGCGGGCCTCCAGCAGCGGAACATAGGCGATGCCTGGCGTCTCGGCGCGCTGCCGATGCACCTTGCCAAGCGCGGCGGGCGCCACCTCGGGCAGCATCAGCGAGACACCATCCGGCAACAAGACTTTTTCGGGGATGCCTTGCGTGCGCTGGTGAAGGAAGAAGTTCGTCTCGGCCTGCGCCGCGAGGCTCTGCCACTCGACCGTCGTCACCGCCGACTGCTGACGGGCGACCGAGCGCAACTTATGATAGGCGGCGTGCGGCCCAAGCAGGCTGCGCGACTCACGAACGAGCCGCCCCGCCATCAGGAATTGGGTCAGGTCGAGCAAGAAGGCAGTCAGTTTGGCGCGCTCGGCGCTATCGGCGTCGCCATGTTGCGTTTGGAGCATCTGCGCGATCTCTTTGCGCCGCTCGGCGGGCATCCGGGTGATGGCGGCGTGCGCCAGTTCGGTCACATCGTCGTAGTAGCGCACGCGTAGCACGCTGATGTCATTCGGCGAGACCATCAGGGGCACAAGGATCTCGATATCTTCCTCAAACTCTTTGACCGTGGTGGAGATGCGCGGCAGAAGAATGATGATGGCCAGCAGCCCCAGCGAGGCGGCGACGACAATCAGGGCGATCTGCACAGGCGTCGGCAACGTGTTAGCGATCAGCGATGAGCCGAGATTGATCGCCAGGCTGAGCAACGTCGAGATGACGACCGCGCTTGCGAGCAACTCCAGTGCCCGCCCTTGGGCCGCGCGCGTCTCCTCACGCAGCGTTGGCAGTGTATTCCGCCAGTCGTCGCTCATAATCGACCTCATCCCGCTTCTAGCGCACACAGCCTGCCGCCGTCTCCGGCAGCGCCAGTATAACATAGCCGGCACGCTACAGCAGCCCGATTGAACGGCTGGTCGTGCTATGCTGTGGCGAATGTCGCACGTCTGGGTATACGGTGGGGGCTACATCATGACAGGTTCGTTTGCGGGCAAGGTGGTGTTGGTCACTGGCGGCGGGTCGGGGATGGGACGGGCGGCGTCGCTTGCCTTCGCACGTGAGGGGGCGCGGGTAATGGTCGCGGATATCCACGGAACATCGGCTGAGGCAACGTCAACGATGATTCGCGAGGCGGGCGGCGAGGCGCAATCCGCTGCCGTGGATGTTTCGCAGTCGGATCAGGTCGAGGCGATGACTGTGGCAACGATGGCAACGTGGGGTCGGCTGGACTGCGCCTTCAACAATGCGGGCATCAACATCGAGCATGGGCCGCTGGTGGAGTGCAGCGAGGAGGAGTGGGAGCGCGTGCTGGCGGTCAACCTGAAAGGCGTCTGGCTCTGCATGAAGTCGGAGATTCCGCGGATGCTGGCCAGTGGCGGCGGGCGGATAGTCAACAACGCCTCCATCGTCGGGCTAAGAGGCTCACGAAATACGCCCGCCTACGTAGCCAGCAAGCACGGCATCGTCGGCTTGACCCGCGCCGCCGCGCTAGAATACGGGCAGGCGGGCATCCGCGTGAATGCGGTCTGCCCCGGCGCGATCAAGACACAGATGTATCTCGACCGCGAGGGCGACGATCCCACAAACAACGCGCGTATCGCCGCCGCCAACCCGCTGAATCGGCTCGGCAGCCCGAACGACGTCGCAGGCGCGGTGCTCTGGCTCTGCTCCGACGCCGCGAGCTTTGTCACGGGCCACTGCCTCGTCGTGGATGGCGGCGAGATCGTTTGAACTGCCCGATTACCTGATATGCGGAATGATTTCCTCGGCGTAGAGACTCAGGCGGTCATGGTCGTAGGCGACATCCGGGATGTATGCGATCAGGTAGTTCACGCCCGCGTCCACGATTGGCTGAAGCCGCTCGACGAGCTGCTCCGGCGTGCCGACCTCGACCGTGTTCAGATACTCCTCATAGGTTGCGCCAACGGCCTCCCGCGCCTTCTCGGTTGCTTGCCGCGGATCCTCGCCGGGTTTGAGTGGGAAGAGCATGCGGTTGGATGACCGGGTGATGCTCTCGAAGTCCCGGCTTACCGTCTCGCAGTGGCCGCGCAGGATATCGTACTTGCGGCGTAGCGCCTCGGAGTCGCCCGCGAAGTTACAGGCGTCAGCGAAGCGAGCGACCAGTTTGAGTGTCACCTGCTCGCCACTGCCCCCGATCCAGAACGACGGGTGCGGCTTCCGCACGCCCTTGGGTTCGTTGATCGGCTTGTCGATGGCGTAGTGTTCGCCGCTGAACGTGGGATAATCCTCGGTCCACATCTTCGTGATGATTTCGCACGCCTCGCGGAACATGCGCATGCGCGTGCGCGTCTCGGGGAAGCCGAAGCCGTACGCCCGCCACTCGTGCTCGTACCAGCCCGCGCCCAGCCCGCAGTAGAGCCGTCCGTGGCTCAGCACATCCACCGTGGACGCCATCTTCGCCAGGAGCGCCGGGTTGCGGTAGCCGTTGCAGGTCACCATCTGGCCGATGTTGACCCGGCTGGTGTCGCGTGAGAGCGCCGCAGTGATGCTCCAGCACTCGAAGGTCGTCTCCAGCGTCGGTGTGGGCACCGTGTGGAAGTGATCGTAGACCCAGATCGAGTCGATGGCAGGGATCGCATCGGCAGCCTTTGCCACGCGCGTCATCGCCTCATACTGCTCGATGGGGTCGGCAATCTCCACCAGATCCCTGCGCCAGCCCTGTGGCACGAAGACGCCAAAATGTATTGCCATGCGCGCAGACCCTCCTGATTATGCCTGAATGCAAAATATCCCAAATCCACCATGCGACCTGAGAAGCCATCGCTCTCAGGTTACCACTTCACAAAGGATAGTAGCAGGCATTGCACAGGCTGGCCAGACGTATAGAATCTCCTTCGCCCCATTGCCTGTGGGCAGTTCCCGCACGAGCTACTCACCAGCTATGGCACATCGGGGCAGCACAGCGAGGCGCTCGACATGACGCCAACAGGCATCCACGCCCGGCTGGAGCGCTTCCTGGCTGAATAGAACCTCATTCTGAGGGAGAGGATCTCCTACGGCATATTCGTCACGTTGAGGTCGGCGGGCGCCTCGATGGTGAAGCGCCACTCGATCTTGCGTTCCTCGCCAGGCGTAAGCTGCATTTCCCAGGTCAGCTGCTCCAGCTTCGTTTTCGAGGACGGCTGCGGGCGAAAGTCCAGCGGCTTGATCTTGATGCGCTCGTGGCGCGGCACCGGCATGCGATCCTTCAGAATCACGGTCTGCGGCGCGGCGGTGCGATTCGCCAGCGTCACGCGATAGCCCAGCGTCACGCGCCGGATGCCGGTCTGCAAGATGTTGCCCTTGTCGGTGTCGCGCTCGATCATCTCCCGCTTGACGGTGATGTTGTCATCGATGCCCAGGTAGAGCGTCAGCTCGGCGTCTTGCGCCGTCAGCTCAAGCTGCGTCGCGCCGACATACTCGTCGCCCGCCGCGCCCAGCGTGGAAGACATACATCTCCCCCGGCAGCAGCACCGTCCCGGTCGTATTCTTCGGCAGCGCCCGCAGATGAGCCCCTTCCGAGACCACCGGCTCGGCGATATACTCCAGCCGACACGGCAGATCATACGCGCCGATGCCCAGCGTGTGCGGCGAGCCATCCGAGGGAACATCCGAGCGACCGCCGATATGGAAGACCTGCGCCGCGCCCGACTGCTCGACATTCGCTGTCGCCAGCACCATCTCACGCGGTTGATACTCCTCAGCCACCGCTATTGACTGCGCCATCGGCATCGCGCCATCCGCCGCCGCGGCTCCGAATGCCATCGGCCCCCTCGCGCGCCGCTTCCGCATCTTCGGCTGCGACGGCGACGGCGGCTGGTAGACGTCGAGATACCAGGGATCAGGCTCGTCGGGCAGCCGTACCGTGGCCGACGGGCGCGCCGTCGAGAGCGCGAGCGCCACCTGCCGCCAATCCTCGCCGGTGTTCTGCGTCACCAGCCCCTGCTGCGTCAGTTGCACGCGCGCCGCGTCGCCATCCACTCGTGCGTCGTAGCGCGGATGCCAGGCAGCGCCATAGACGAGGTATGAGAGATTCACCGTCACCTCGCCCGCCTCGGCCGTCTCGATGCGAACTATCGCCGTCAGCCGGTCGGGCTGGAATGCGCCGGTCAAGCGGGCAAGCTCGCGCCGCCGGGCATCCAGCGTGCGCTGCGACTCCGTGCGCTGGCGCTGAATCTCCTGCCGGGCGGCAGCCAGCCGTTGCGCCTCCTCATCAGTGAAGGCCAATAGTCCACTGGCATCGCTCGGCTTGGCGGTCCCACGCGCCAATCCCCCACGCCAGACTGCGCGCCGATTGCTCACCCAGGCTGGCCAGCCATTGCTCCTGCTGCGCCATCAGCTTGTCGCGCTCATCCATCAGGTGAATCGCCCGCTCCAACTGCTCGATCTCGTCGCGCAGTCGCGTCAGCGACTCCTCCGGCGCGGTCTCGTGATACTCCTGCGTGCTCTCGACGCTCAGAATCCGTGTTCCCGCTGGCCCGGTCCCGGTCGCGCGAAATGAGCCGGTATCCAGCGCAATCGGTAGCCCAACAAAGCTGAGCGCGTGCTCGCCCGCCGTGTCCACCGTCGCCACACCCTGGCGCGTCACCTGCCCGCCCTGCGGATAGACCGTAACCTCGGTAATCGCGCTTTCCAGATCAACTTTCATCGAACGTTCCTCCCTGGGCTGTCTCGGCCAGCAGTGCGCGACCGAATGGGGTTATCTGCGGTTCTCTACTTCGTGGAATCAGGCAGCGGAATCTGGCATCTATAGCATTGCACTGCACTATACGCCGCAGCCCAGCCATGAGTTCCAGAGCAGCCTAGCCATCGGATTCGTCCCGAATTTCGAGGGTGCCCAGAACCTCGGCGGTATGCTGCCCCAATAATGGCGGAGGCAGGCGTACCTCGGCTGGAGTCTGGCTGAAGATGGCGGCTGGCCCAACCAGCGGTAAATGCTCCATCACCGGATGCGCCACCGTCACCACCTGACCTGACGCCACCACCTGCGGATCGGCGAACGCCTGGGCCAGGTCGTTGACCGGGGCAACCGCGACGCCAGCCTGCTGAAGCCGCTCGACCCAGCTGGCAACTGTATCGGAGCGCACCAACTCGTCGATCAGCGGGACGAGTGCCCCACGGTTGTGGACGCGATCAACATTCGTCCTGAAGCGCGGATCGCTGACCCACTCAGGCCGTCCGGCCTCAATGCAGAACGCGGCGAAGAGCTTGTCGTTGGCAGCGCCGATCATCACGTAGCCGTCGCTCGCGCCGAAGACCTGATACGGCACAATCGAAGCGTGGGCGTTGCCGCGCCGCACCGGCATCTCACCAGCCACCAGATACGCGCTCGCCACGTTGATGAGCGCCGCCAGCTCCGCGCTGAGCAACGAGACGTCGATGCGCTGCCCCTCGCCGGTCCGCTCGCGATGATACAGCGCCGCCAGCACGCCGGAGAAGGCATACTGCGCCGCGATCACATCCACCAGCGCGACGCCAGTCTTCACCGGGGGCCGGTCCGATTCGCCCGTGATACTCATCAACCCGCCCATCGCCTGAATCGGCACGTCATACCCCGCCCGGTCGCGATAGGGGCCAGTCTGCCCAAAGCCGGAGATACTGCAATAGATGATATCTGGCCGCTCGGCGCGTAAGGCTTCGTATCCCAGCCCGACGCGGTCCATGTAGCCGACGCGAAAGTTTTCGACGACGACATCGCAGTTCAGGCAGAGCCTGCGCGCCAGTTCGCGGCCCTCAGATGTCTGCAAGTCGATGACGACGCTCTTTTTATTGCGATTGACCGAGAAGAAATAGGTGCTCTCGCCGCCAATAAATGGTGGCCCCCAGCCACGAGTATCGTCGCCTGTGCCCGGCCGTTCGACCTTGAAGACATCGGCTCCAAGGTCGCCCAGCAACATCGTGGCGTACGGGCCAGAGACGATGCGGGTGAAATCGGCAACACGAATGCCAGTAAGAATGCCCATCTGATGCATGCTCCTGCGATATGTGAAGGGAGATAGTAGTCTTTATTCCACTATAGCGTATTGCGATACAGAAGATGAGAAAGGTAGCAGTGCCGGATATGACACTCACGCGCTACACTCCGTACAGGCTCAGCGATTGAAACAGCCTCATCACACAACTCCACATCTCCAAGTGGTTACATATGACAAGCAGGAGGTCATGCCATGAACGTGCTCGATGCCATCCGCCTCAAGCGTTCCGTGCGCCGGTTCACATCTGATACGCTACCGGATGATGCGGTTCGATCAATTCTCAATGCAGGGCGGCGCGCGCAAAGCTCCAAGAACACCCAGCCCTGGCAGTTCGTCGCCGTAACCGAAAGGGATATCCTTACGCAACTCGCGGGGACGGGCGACTTCGCGGGCCATCTGGCTGGCGCGGCGCTGGGTGTGGTCATCGTCACGCCGGACGATCCAGAGCGGCGCGAATGGCTCATGTTCGACGTTGGCCAGGCGGCGGCCTACATGCAGCTTGCGGCCTGGGAGCTTGGCATTGGCTCGGTCATCGCCACGATCTACCATCCCGATCAGGCGCAGGCGATTCTCGGCGTTCCCGCTGGCTACCGCTGCGACGTAGCGCTCTCGTTCGGCTACCCCGCCGACGCGACCGTGCTGAGCGCGCCACCAAAACAGGGAGGTCGCAACCCGCTCGATGAGATGGTCCACCGCGAGCGTTGGTAAAGCAGCCATGAAAATTGCCCTCGCCAGCTATGGGCAAAGGGCATATTTTGTGGTACCCCTGACGGGATTCGAACCCGTGATCTCCACCTTGAAAGTGTGAGCCGGGCAGTTCAGCGCCGTATTTCTGCGTCTATGCTCGTCTCACAAATCCCCAAATTCAGCGGGTTTCCGTTCGTCATAGTTCGCTGGCATCTACCGTGGTTGGTGTCAATATTGACACTGGTGGCGAAGTCATTACGCCAGGTTGCTAGGCTGCTTGGGCCATAAAGCGCGAGAACGCCGATTGCCGGGTGAGAGCGAACGGCGTGCCGGTGAGCCAGGCGCCCAGGCGCAGGACATTGAGAGCGGTCGCCGTCAGCAGCTGCTGCAGGTGCGTCTTCGCCAGCCCCGTGTAGCGGGACCGGCGCAAGCCGCAGGCCCGGAGCGCTTGGGCATGGGTGGCCTCCACGCCGGCCCGCTGGGCATCGGCTGCCACAAACTCCGGGGTCTGTTCGCGGCGCCGGGCCGCCCGCAAGGCCAGTTCCTCGTCGCGGGGATGCAAGGTCAGCGTGCGGGGCGCCGCCCGCGTACACGAGGTGCGACAGGGACAGGGCCGGCAATCGGCGAGCGCGAATTTGACAGTAATCATCTCATGCTCCCGCCCCGGTCGTCGGTCATAGCTGGGTCGCCAGTGGACGCTGGCGTGTCCCTGGGGGCAGATGGCTCGGTGGGCGTCCCAATCGACCTGGAACTGGTGGCCGTCGAAGCCCTGCGGGTCCCGTGCTTGCCAGCGAAAGTTGCCGCGGGTCGGGCCGACCAGGTCCACCTGGAAGCGGCTCTGGGCTGCCGCCAAGCCGTCCGCATCGACGTAGCCAGCGTCGACCAAATGGGTCTGGGGGAGCCGCTGAGCACGGGCAAGTCCCTCATGAATCGGGGTCAGGGTCGCCTCGTCGGAGGCAGACCCGACGGTCGTCGTGGCCTGGATGACCAGGTGGGGCAGCTCGAGGTCACAGGTCTCCGTCAGATGGGCTTTGTACCCTACCCAACTGATCGCACGCTTCTTGCCGTAGCGTGCCTCGGGGTCATCGGGGGAGTTCTGGATCTGGCTCGAAGGCGGTAACGCCTCTTTCTGCCGCCAGGTTCCGGGCCGCCCCTTCCCCTCTCCCTTCCGGCTGTCTTCGGCCGGGTTGGTTTCGGGGTCGGTCGGATGCCGGGGATGATACTGTTGCGCCCAGACCTGGCGCAGCGTCACCACCGCCGGCAGTTCCCGCAGCCAGGTCGGTATGCTTGCCTGCTCTAGCGTCTCCAGGATCCACCATCCATCGGCGCCGACCTCGTTGGCATACGCCTCGCGCTCGGCAGCCCCCTTGGGCAGGCGGTATTCCTCGATGCGACGCCCATAGCGCTCACCCCATTCGGCAGGTAGATGCTGAGCCCGAAGCCAGTCGGGAGCCACCTCCCCCAGCACATTGAGCGCGTGCCGCAGCCTTTCCCCCACCACTTCGAGCCGGCCTAACATCCGGCTGGCGGCCAGCACATGCGTGGAGTCCGTTCGCTGACGGCCCCGCTCCTTGAGCCAGCCGTGTGTCTGCGCCTGCTCCAGCACCACATCGAGCAGACGCTGCTCCGCTCCACCCTGGATCAGCCGGGTGCGGAACTCGCTCACGACCGTGTGGTCGAAGCCGGGATCGGTCAACTCCAAGCTCAAGGCATACTTCCAATCCAGGCGACTGCGTACCGCATCGGCGGCCTGCCGATCGGTCAAACCTTCGGCAAACTGCAGCACGCTTACTAGCGCCAAGCGCCAGGGCGCTTCCGCCGGCTGGCCGTGGGAGGGGAACAGGTCAGCAAAATCCTCATCAGTATACAGGGTTCCCAGGGTATCACGGATCTGGACGAGCAGGGTCCCATCGGGAAACGCGGCGTGCGCGATGCGAGCGGTCTGGTCGGGGACGGCAGGAATGGGCATGATGGTGAGCGACATGAGGCAAGCTCCTTATAGGCAAGCGCGTTCACGCTGTCTCTTGCCTCAGCCTACCCTCTCTGTGGCCCTTGCTGCCTGTTCCCTCTGACTTCGCCACCAGTGTCAACATTGTTGTCAGACGGAAGCACTACTTATTGAGGAAGCGGTTGCTAAAAGTAGCGATGAGAATCAATTCGATGAAGAGGCCGATCACCGCCTCGAACGCTGCAACGATAGCCAGGGGATCGCCCAGGCCGATCTGCGACGGGAAGAAACCGCGCCCATGAAACGAACTGAGGCTGAGCACCAGCGCTTCGTACCAGTGTAAGGCAGGCTGCGTCTTGGTGGCGAACTGCTGCGAGACGGCCCAATAGGCTGCCATGAAGGTACTGATGATGATTGCATAGGCAACGAAGATGCGTTGCGGCTCCTCGCCCTGGCCAGAGATGAGGTTGAGCAGCGAGTAAAAGAGATAGGCGCCCAGGTGCGCGGAGTCGCCCGCAACGTCCGCCGCTGCAGCGTCCGCTCGCGCTGGCGGAAGCGCCGCGCTGGTTCGACCAGCCCTTGGTCTTCCAGCGCCACGACCAGCCCATGGTAGGCGCGCACCACATTGCGATAGACTTGCACCCGTTCCCCGCGATTCTTTGCCTCGCGTAACACCGCCTCGTCGCCCAGCCGCGCGGGCAGCACCTGATTCCAGTCGATCCCATCGAGGGGTGCACCGTTCCAGCGCGTACCGAGGAGGGTGGGCGGCTCCTTCAGGATGATCCCGTCGAGGGTCGTCTTATTATTGAACAGCGTCCGAACAAGGTTCTCCCCGCTCAAGTTCGCGTCCCTTAAGTTCGCATCTTCGAGCGTCGCCTGGAAGAGTGTAGCCCTGGTCAGCGTCGCCTGGTAGAGGTCGGCCCCGGTCAGCGTCGCCCCGCTGAGGTCGGCCCCGGTCAAGATCGGGCGAGTCATTCCATCTGGGAGGAGAAGTTCTCCTGACCAGTTGCGTTCGCTGTAGATCCACAACAACTCACCGAGCGTGCGAATTTCTACACCCTGGTAGGGTGCTTCAGTCCCTTCCTGATAGGCGGCGCGTAGCTCAGCTTTGCGCTCCTCGGATGGTTCACTGCGATCTAAGTCGGTAACCAATTGAACTTGGACGAGGTGACGCCTGCTCGCCGTAACCGATCAGCCGGAGGGATAGCGTCCAACCACGCCAGGGCCCGCTCGGCTAACTCCGTGATATCAGCATACGCCCGGTTGGCGGCGACCACCGCCTTGAGTTGGCGCCAGAGATCTTCACACGGCATGAGTTCGGGGGCACGAAACGGCAAGAACGCGAGCCGGATGTGCGCCGCCTCAGCGGCGTGGCGCACCACCTTGGGGTGATGCGGGGGCGCATTGTCCCACACCACCAGTTTGGGAATGTGGGGACGCACTGTGCCCAGCTGCTCAATAAACGCTTGGACGTCGGCTGTCCGCCCGTGTGCGCGGATGAGCCGCACCAGCTGGCCACTCACGATGTTGAGCGCGCCCAGCAGCAGACGATGGGGATTGCGCCCGCTGACCACCACCTTCGCCTGTTCGCCGCGTCGGGTCCAACAGGCGCGCAGGGGCGGAAACTCGCGTAACATGGTCTCATCGGCCATCCACACCTCGCCTCCCTCGGCGAGCACTTGGCTCATTTGCGCCACAACCGCGTTTTTTTTACCTCATAGGCGGGATCGGGCCGCCCCAGTTCGTAGCGGGGCCGTTTCCAGCGCCATCCCAACCGATGCAGCGTCCGCCGCAGCGTATGCTCACTCACTGCATACCCCCTGCGACTCAGATGGGTCAGGAGCAGGGGAACCGTCCAATTCGTCGCCTGTTCGCCCAACTCGTGCGGATCGATGGCCAGAAGCCTCTCGAGCTGGACGATCCCTGAGCCATCTACCCGCCGCTGCCGTCCGCCGTGGCGCGGTTCAGCCAGTCCCTGACTCCCCCGGCTCTTCCATGCCGCGAGCCAGTTGTACACACTTGATCGCCGGCACCCCAGCACGGCGGCGACCTCGTCCGGCGTCTGTCCCTGCGCCACTAAGCGGATGGCTTGGTAGCGCCGCCAGTGGCGCACGCGCCGTTCGTTGCGCTGCGCCCGCTCCAAGTCGTCCCACTCTGTCGCACTCATCTGCAACTGCATCGCCTGTCCCTCCTCTACAGGCCTTCGCTGCAGGATCTGGTCCATGCGGTTCTGGCTACCTACTTAGACGAAGCCGATGAAGCCGTAGAATAGTGAACTTTGACGGGCGGCGCTGCACGGGCTACGAGTTCAGCAAAGGTGCGGTCCACTCCTGCTGCATCTACGACAAGACCAAAGAGATTACCGTCTCACGTAAAGTGTGGATGCAGGAGGTCTGGCGCAGGAACGGTTGGGACGGCGTCTCACGCGTGACACGGGTGGAGTTTCGCTATAAGCGCGAATGCCTCAAAGAGCTGGGCGTCGAGGAGCCGTATGAGATGCTCGATCAGTTGGCGGGCATGTGGGCCTATTCGACCATGCAGTGGCTGCGCCATGCCATCCCCACCCATGACACGAACCGCGGCCGCTGGCAACTCTCGCCCTTCTGGCAGGTCATCCAGGCAGCTGACTTCTCAGGGGACCCGGTCCCGCTGGTGCGGGAGAAGAAACGCCAGCAAGACCTGGAGCTGAACTGTCAGATGCTCTCGGGCTGCTCGACCACTGCAGCGGCCTACCTCGTCGGACAACTGCCCGAACACGATGACGGGACGCACTTTCTGATCTGGTTCATGGAGTGGCAGGAACGCTACCTCCAGGAGCGCGGCAAGACCTTCGAGAAACTGTACAGCCACAAACGCCAACGGCTCGGCGTCGTTGCGCCTCATACGACGGCAGCATAGAGAAAATGGAGCGTTCAGCATGATCAATCAACCGCTTCTGAATGCTGATGATAGCCAGGTTCCGCTCATTCGGCTGGCTGTCACTGTGGAAGAGGGCGCACGCATGCTCGGCGTGGGCCGGGCGACCCTGTACAAGCTTGTTATGCGCGGTGAGATCGACTCCTTCACCATCGGTCGGGCCCGCCGAATTGCTATCGCAACTCTTGAACGCTATGCGCAGATGCCCCGTAGCGCCTAACCAGCGGTCACAGGAGTCTACACAGGATGGGAAAGCGAAGTAACGGCGAAGGCACAATTGTTAAGCGTAGCGATGGGCGTTGGGCTGCCGCCATCAGCTTGCCTGACGGGCAGCGGAAGTGGTGCTACGGGAAAACCCAGCAAGAGGTGGCGCGTAAGATCGCATCCTTCCGGCATGATCGCGATGCCGGACTGCAAGTCAGCACCGAGCGCCGTACCGTTGGTGACTGTCTGGAAAGCTGGCTTGAAATGCGCAAGCCAAGCCTTCGGCCTGGAGCTCACGAGAACTACGCGTGGTATGTGCGGAAATACATCATCCCGACTATTGGGAAGATACAACTCTCGAAGCTCACAGATGAGCACGTCCAGCGACTTCTCTCGGTTCGGCTGAGCGATGGATTGGCAATCAGCACCGTCCGCTACATCTATTCGGTGGTTCGGAATGCCCTCAACGAGGCTGTGCGCTTGGGACTGATTCCGCGCAATGTAGGGCTTCTGGTGAAGAAGCCAAGGGACAAGCGTATCGAGATGCGGTGCTGGGATCCGGAGCAAGCACGGCGATTCCTTGATGTTGCCCGTTCCGACCTTTTGTATGCGCTGTACGTGGTCGCTCTCTCGACGGGTTTACGTGAAGGTGAGCTCTTCGCACTCCGGTGGCGCGATCTGACGCTACCTCCATCGGGCGAAGGGGCGGTCCGCGTGCAACACACCCTGCACTGGCGCGATCGCGTGATGTCAATCGAAGAGGTCAAGACCGACGCCGGACGCCGACAGATTCATCTTTCGGCCCGCGCAACCGAAGCGCTCAGACAGCATGCGATACGGCAACGTGAGGAACGGTCAAAAGCCGGACCGAATTGGCGCGACAATGACCTGGTGTTCTGCACCTCAACCGGCGGAGGAATCCGCAAGAGCAACTTTCGCCGCCGCTCATTTGTCAAACTGGTCCATGCGGCAGGGGTACCCTATATTCGTCCCTACGACATGCGGCACACAGCAGCAACACTTCTACTCCTGGCAAGTGTCCATCCCAAGATCGTAAGTGAGATGTTGGGGCATACCTCGGTGACGATTACGCTCACCATTTACAGCCATGTGCTGCCAATGATGCAGCGGGATGCGGCTGACGCGATGAACCGATTGTTAGGAGACGAGGAGGAAGACCTCATAGCAGAATAGCAAACGTTTCGACCGGGGAGGTACGGTCCCGAGTTGAAGCTTTACCGATAGCACATCCGCTCGCCTCACCTTCCGCTTAGTATACACTGCGGCGAAATGGTCGAGCAGGACCTGCCCTCTCTTTCTAGGTCGAGGATGTGCTGCTCCAGGAGGTCCGTCACGATGTTGAGCGATTTCAATTCTAGTGGCATCCCCCCGCCGCACAGCAAAGATACCAAGCAGCATCTGCTTTGCGCTCGATCTGCTTCGCCCAGCAAGACACAAGCGACGGCCGATTTCTGATGCGGCACGCATATGGACGTGCCGCACACCGCACCTCATTTTTCATGAGATGTCCTGTTTACCCCCGACGATTAGACGAGGTGATCGCAATATTGTGCGACTAGTCGACATAATCGAATATGTGGTATTACGTCACTAGTGGCGCCGCGTCACCGGCCGCCTGTTAACTCTCTCCATGACTTGATGGCCGATTGTCGGACACAGATCGTATGTTTTAAGTGGTGCAGATGAGGCCGCGTAGAAGTATCGGGAGCCATCATAAACGCACGATTGCTTTTTGCTTGCTTCTTGATTGTCTTTCACGAGTCACAAGTACGCTAGGTACGTTGCTACACCTTCCGTAGGATCTATCCTCGGTTGGAGTGGACGGGACATATGAGCATTCCCCTTGCTGCTTGTACGCGCGGTATACGTCGGGGCCGAACTATCCCCGGAGTTAGCCAAAGTTCGTAAGGGGGCACGCTTGCTGCCGAACGAGGAATATTCAGGCGATACGCTGCGTGCGATACCAGACTTGGGGATCGACGTCGCCACGCCCATGTCTGCTGATGCCATAGCGCTTGGGCGTTATCAGCGCCTCTTCTCGCACATGGCTGAAGGCGTCGTCTTTCAGGATGCTGCCGGTCGTATCATCGATGCCAATCCCGCTGCCTTGCGGTTACTCGGTCTGACGCTGGACCAGTTGCAGGGAAACACCTCCTTCTATTCCCGTCGGCGAGTGATCCACTTGGATGGCACCGAGATACGAAACGACCAGCATCCCGCCTTGGTCGCGTTGCGGACTGGCAGGCCCGTGACAGAGGAGATCTTGGGAATGTACGATCCAGTCGAAGAGCGCTATCGTTGGCTGCGTGTCAATGCCATTCCTCAGGTGCTCGCAGGGAGCGAGCGCCCTGCGGAAGTCATTGTGACCTTCAGTGATATCACTCATATTGCTGGCTGGGACAACATGGAACACACGGCATCTATCCAAGAAGCGCGCTATCAGGCACTCATGGAGCAAGCGGTGGATGCCGTGTTCGTGGCCGATCTGGAGGGACACTACATCGAGGTTAACACGGCTGCCTGCACCCTCTTGGGCTATCCAAGAGAGGAGCTGTTAAGCAAGCGCATAGTGGATCTCATTCTGCCCGAGGAGGTTCCGCACCTAGTAGCCGTGCGCGAGGAACTGCTGCGGGGCGGGACGCATCGAGGTGAATGGCACCTGCGCCGCAAGGATGAGGTAGTGGTGCCGGTCGAGGTGAGTACACGCATGATGCCGGATGGCCGCTGGCAGGCCATCGCCCGTGACATCAGCGAGCGCAAGCGGCTAGAGCAGGAGCTGCGCGAGCGAACCGAAGAGCTCACGCGTACGTTTGAAGCGATACAGGAGGGTGTGTATATTTACGACCGCTCAGGCGCGTTGCTGCAGATGAACGCGGCAGCACGCTCCCTCGCTGGATACGACATCGCCCCCGAGCTGGCGCGGGAGTCGGCCCACGAGCGGCTCTCCCGCCTGCGGCCACGCGATGCTTCGGGGCGCCTGCTCCCTCGTGAGGAATGGCCCATCGTGCGGGCCTTACGCGGTGAGACCATTTCTCCTGCTGCCCCTGTCGAGCTGATGGTCACGACGGCCACGAGGCGCGAATCGATCCGGCAGATCACTGGGGCACCCGTACGGGACGCGGACGGGCAGATCGTCGGTGCGGTCACGGTCACGCGCGACATCACCGAGCGGCGGCGATTGGAGCGCGATCTGGCGGCGCGGGCGCAGGAGATCGAGCGCGTCTTCGAGACCGATGCCGATGCGGTCATGCTCTTTGACAGCCAGGGGCGAACGATCCGGATGAATACGGCGCAGAAACGCCTCCTCGGCTATGAGGCCACTGGACGGGCAAACTATATTCGCCCAAAAGAGCGGGCACGCCGATTTGCCATCTCTGACACGCAGGGCAGACCACTGACCCAGGAGGCATGGCCGATCGCTCGCGTGCTGCGCGGGGAGACGCTGGTCGGCGCGCAAGCCATGGAGATGCGCTTGCGGACGCTGGATGGACGCGAGCTCTGGGTGAGTGTCAGCGGCTCCCCCCTCCTCGATGAGCAGGGCCGGATCGTGGGCGGGGTGACCGCAACCCGGGATGTCACCGAGCTGCGGCGCCTGGAGCAGCAGCGCACCGATATCTTGAACGTGGTTGCCCATGACCTGGCCAACCCGCTCGTCACGCTCAAGATGTACGTGCAGATGCAACAGCGCCGTCTGGCGCGTGGTCAGACGCCACGCATTCCCGATGCCGAGCTGCTGGAGACCTTAGCTGGTGAGGTCACGCGGATGGAACGCCTGCTTGGCGATATGCGGGTGGTCGTGGGCCTTGAGGCCAACGAGCTGCCTCTTGACCGTGCGCCCGTTGACCTAGTGATCCTCTGTCAGCAAGAAGTAAGGTCGCTGCAGCTCTCGGAGACGCGTGAACTGCGTGTCCACCTGCCGGAGGAGCCCGTTATGGTGGAGGCGGATCGTGACCGGATCGGCCAAGTGCTCGCCAATCTGCTCATCAATGCCGACAAATACTCGCCAATTGAGCGGCCCGTCACCCTCACGTTGCGCATCGAGTCTGGCGCGCCAGCCAATGATGCTCCTGCTAACTGGCAAGCAGCTCGTGTCCTCGTTCAAGACGAGGGGCCGGGTATCCCCCTGTACGAGCAGGAGCACATCTGGGAAAGGTTTCACCGCGTCGCGGGTGCCAGCCCCGACCAGGCATGGGGAGTAGCCTGGGCCTGGGGCTCTACATCTGCCGCGAGATCGTGACTCGCCACGGCGGTAGCGTCGATGTAGAGAGCACACCAGGCAAAGGGAGCACATTCTCGTTCACCGTGCCACTGGCTTTGCGCTCATAGAGGACAAACTCTACTTCTTCGCGCCGCCCAGCCCTGGCAAGCGTGAAACGCTCTATCCATCTTCACTCTTCACTAGCGATCGTCTGCCAGTTGACGTGGCAGACGATCGCCTCGTGCAACATACGTTGACCCTCCCCGTGGGTAAACCCAGGGGATTCCTCCTTCGACGTGACGTGCTTCACAGTGAGTCTTACAGCCACTCCAGAGGCGTTACGTTCCCGCAGGCCCTGCGGTACGGTCTCAGTCTGTTGTAGTTCGGGCGCGTGGTTATCGCATCCTGATATCCTGGCAACACGAGAAAGGCGACCACTTGACGGGACACGCGAGTGCTTTTACCCGGGCGAACGATTGAGCCTGGAACCCGCAAACACTCTTCTGTTGTCAAGGCGCCTACGGACTCATTCCCACCCCGGCACGCAGAAACGGCAATTTGTCTCAGACGAAAGGAGACGGCCATTCCTCCCCCTGCCTGCAAGGCAGGGGTCTCCTGGCCGAAGATAGATGAGCACCACATGTCTCGAAACGGTATACGATGGGTCGATGCCACGTTTCGGGCCAATTGAGAGGCGCCAAAGGAGGTGTAGTTGTTGTGAGGATTGTTGTCACTGGGGTTTCCGAGCGGTGAGAGGTTGCTCGGAAACCGCTGGAAAGCTGGTACCCCTGACGGGATTCGAACCCGTGATCTCCACCTTGAAAGGGTGATGTCCTAGGCCGCTAGACGACAGGGGCTGGTTTTCCCGAAAAGTTCAGGGTTTGCGGCAACCAATCGACGAATAATATTTGCTTGCGGGAACTGCCCTACGAGACTCTACTTTCCCGAATTGTGCTGCTTGTAGATCAGCACCCCACCAGTATATCACCTCCCACTACGGGAAACAAGGGCAGAGTGTCCAGCATGCCGGAGAACGCAGAGAACCCGATTGAGATTGAAGTGGGTAAGATAACCGAGCGGGATGTATGGACTATTCGGGCTAAGCAGGCATACTGGTTTACAGCCACGTACCGGACAGATAGACTGTAAGTACCACCGCATTGTTCCCTTGCTTACGGATGAGGAGTTGCGCTTGATGGATAATTCCCTGCTCATTGTTGACAGTATTTTGGAAGCTCGACGCAATGAACTCATAAAGCTGGATGCAGATGAAGCAGCGGAAGCCGAAGAATGGGCAGCAAACCATGAACCAGGGCTACGCCTCTCGGAGGCCTCCTCTGATTCTGATAATGAGTCTTATTATGAGTCACTTGAAGATGATGACCCTGATCTACGCAGATACCGCATTCGCGCAGAAATGGCGGTACTTGAGCAGGTCAAGGAGATGCTTACCAAGCAGCATGCTGAGAACACAGCGCACTTTATGGCAATTAAGCAAAGAGACGACAGTTCATCAAGGCAGAATCTCTGGCTTACGATCAGCACATCTTTCATCTCTATCATCGTCGGGTGGTTGTTATCGTTGCTCAGTTCGCCCGTAAGTGTTCTACATGCACTAGGTCGCTAGCTTAGGAGGCATGTACGTACCGAGCGTTCTTCTGCTTCATGTCCTCATATGGGGTGAGTAGGGTATTCGCGCACTAGAACCTAAGCCGACAAGGCACCTCATACTCTCGTGAGAACGGGAGGGTTGCTGTGGTGTAGAATAGCGTCAGGCTAACGGCGACGTGCTTGAGGAGATAACGCCAGCCTGTGCGCAAACCCACTCATACATACTGACGTTGCCCACCATATGCCCACACTGGCCAGATTTTTGGTCCATAATAGCGAGCAGAGCGCAGGAGAGCAGGATGAACGAGCGAATCCGATGTCCGAACCCCGTCTGTCCGCAGCCTGAAGATGTCCAAAAGGTGAGCATCGTCGTCAGTAGTGGGACTATCGAGGGCCTCGAACCGGGAAACTATAACGTGATGAGCTCGTTGAGCAAACAGCTCGCGGCTCCAGCCGAGCCGGAGTACACCGACAAGTGGGGCTGGAAACTCATTGCATGGATGGTGGCGCTCGGGTACTTGTCTCTTGCCAGCCTCGCGGAGTTCGCCCTCCTCACCGCTGGCATCGCGGTGCTGCCACCTGGCGACACCCCAACGCCCCCCGCGTTTCTCGTTTTTGGTATCGGGAGCGGCGCGATTTTCGTCTGGATTCTCATCTGGCATCGCGTGACCGCCAACCAGTTTCGCCGCTGGCAAAAGGCAAAAGACAAGTGGGACCAGTTGTATTACTGTAAGCACTGCGGCAGCGTCTTCAATCCCAATGCGGGCGGTGGGCCACAGTTTGTACCAGTATCCCATATCAAGAAGCTACTAACGTAGGAGAACTATCCCGCGCTCTCACCGCTGAGCATACCGGCCAGCAAGGAAACGTGCTCGCTGGCCAGACAACATTCTCCACACGCCCAGCTCGCTAGACCTCAACCACGACCGGCAGAATCATCGGGCGGCGCTTGATCTGCTGATAGACATATTCGCTAACCGAGTCGCGGATCTTGTTCTTGATGAAGTTCCAGTCCACCACGTGGCCGCGCTGCTGCGTATGACGCGTAATGGCCCGCTCCACGACCGAGCGCGCGCCCTCGATAATTCCCTCCGACTCGCGTTCGTAGACAAAGCCACGCGAGATGATATCTGGCCCAGCCGCAAGCTCGCCGGTATCGCTATCCACCGTGACCACCACGACGAGGACGCCATCGCTGGAGAGGAGCCGACGGTCGCGCAACACCACCTGGCCGATATCGCCAACCCCCAGGCCATCCACGTAGACATTGCCGCACGGCACATGATCGACAATCTCGATGCCGCTGTCGGGCGAAATCTCAACCACGTCTCCATCCTCAGCCACCACGACATTCTCAGGCGCGACTCCCATCTCCACCGCGACCCTGGCATGCTCCGCCAGCATCCGATACTCGCCATGAACCGGCATCACATAGCGCGGTCGCAGCAGCGCTAGCATCAGCTTCACTTCCTCACGGCTGCCATGCCCCGAGACGTGCACCTGAAGCTTACCCTGATAGAGCACGTCAGCGCCCAGCTTGATAAGGTTATCGATGTTGCGCGAGACGGCGCGCTCATTGCCGACGATAGGCGTAGAGCTGAGGACGACGGTGTCGCCCGGCTGAATCTGTACCAGCCGATGATCGCCATTGGCGATGCGGGTCAGCGCCGAGGTAGGCTCGCCCTGGCTGCCGGTGCAGATGATCGCCAGTTCGTTGGCGGGAACATGGCCAATATCCTCCGCACGGATCAGCATGCCCGCAGGCACGCGCAGATACCCTAGCTCTATCGCCATCTGCACATTGTTGACCATCGAGCGGCCCACCAGCGCGACTTTGCGCCCGTGATGCTCCGCCGCATTCACCGCCTGCTGTACCCGCGAAATCAGCGAGGCGAAGGTGGCAATCAAGATGCGACCCGATGCGTGAGCGAAGACCTCATCGAATGTCGTGTTCAACACGCGCTCAGATGGCGTGAAGCCAGACGACTCGACACGAGTCGAATCGCCACAGAGCACGAGCACGCCCTCTTCGCCGAGTCGCGCCAGGCCCGCGATATCGGCAGGCGGCTGCTCGACCGGCGTGTAGTCGAACTTGTAATCGCCTGTATGGACAAGTATGCCCACTGGCGTGCGCACCACAACGGCGACGGCATCGGGGATACTGTGGTTGACCCGTACGAAGCTCACGGTGAACTGACCCGCCTGCACTGATGTTGTCGGATCGACGACATTCAGCGTCGCGAGGTCGAGCTGGCGATGCTCGCGCAACTTGACGGTGATCAGGCCGATGGTCAGCTTCAGCGAGTAGACCGGCGGGAAGTTGAGCCGCGGCAGCACATAGGGCAGCCCGCCAATGTGATCCTCATGGCCATGGGTAATGAAGATGCCCCGAATACGCTCCAGTTTATCGTTCAAGATAGCTGGTGTCGGGAATGACGAGATCGACGCCAAGCATCTCCTCATCAGGGAACATCAGCCCCGCGTCAATGATAATGATGTCCTCGCCGTACTCCACGGCCATCATATTCTTGCCAATCTCACCCAGTCCGCCGAGTGGCACGATGCGTAGCGGATGGCGCGGTTGTCGTTGTTCGCGCCCGTGTTGCCGGTTACGTTGATGACTCATCGTTCTTCAAACCTTCACTCAAATCAAGTGCTATCTCGAACCTCCGCCAAGCAGTTCATGCTCGTATGCGGGATATCGGATGTCATGCTGTAGGCGGTCTCAAGTCAGCGACAGCCACAAATCACCATAGGACTGTACCACCACATCGAGCAGCTTCGTTGGAGATTCAGCCAATTTTGCAGGTGACACATGGAGACACACGCGGCTCGGCGACGCGATGTGCGACACGCCTTTAGCGGTGGCCCGTCAGCAACAGTACGATCCAGAACACCAGCCAGAGTGCCCCAATGATGAAAGCGCCAATCCCCAACCAGCGAAATTCTGACTGTATCTGCCGCTGGCGCATGCTCCAGTAGCCGAGGATGATGGCAGGAATCGCAAAGAGCAGCATCGGACGCGCAAAGAGCGTCATCAGACTCATCGCCGCGCAGACAATCGCCAGAAACGCGAAGATGCTGACCCATGCCTCATGCTGACTCGCCGGAACGGTCAGACTCCTGCTCCAGGGCATCCGCACCGGCGTCGGCGAGACTGGCGGCAGCCCGCTCGATGCAGAGAGCGAAAATGGCAGATCATGCGGCGCCTCAACATCAGGTGGACGCTGCGGCTGAGGCGGTAATTGTAGCTGCGGTCGCATCTGCTGCTGCTGTGGCGGCGCCAGAACAACTCGATGCGGCGCGGGCGTCGTTGGTGTGCTGTCCTCTGGAGCGAAGTCGGGCAGGTCAGAGTCACGCGCGACCGCACCCTGCTCCTCGGCCGGCTGACCACACCGCTGGCAGAACCGCGCATCGGTTCGATTGCGCGCGCCACACAGCACGCAGAGCCACCCACTGCTCTCGGTCTGCGTCTGCACTGGCATTTTTGTATGACGGCGAATAGGCGTCCCTGATAGTGCGCCGCGAGGCGTCAGTGCACGCCGCGCCTCGGTCAACTCATCCGACAACTCCCGCGCTGTCTGCTGGCGAGCAGCCGGGTCAAGCTCCATGGCGCGCAGCACCACATCGTTTGTGCGCTTGCTCAGCATGGGATTGAGAACCAGCGGAGCGCGTAACGCATGGGCGCTCAACCGCGCCGGAGCCTCGGTTGGTTGGTAGCCGGTCAGCAGATAGTAGAGCGTTGCGCCCAGCCCATAGACATCCGTGCGCTGGTCTGTGGCGCCAACTGCCTGGTATTGCTCTGGGGGCGCATACCCAGGAGTGAAGGCGAGCGCCGCGCCAATGGTCTGCGTCCCACGCGCGTACAGCTTTGCCAGCCCCAGGTCCATCAACACTGGCTCACCGGTGCTGATGCTCAATTTGATGTTGGCGGGCTTGATATCACGGTGAATGATTGGCACCGGTTGCTGATGCAGGGCGACAGCGGAGTCGCAGATAGGGATGATCCAGTCAAGCACCTGCGTCTCGCCGAGTGGGCGACCTGTTTTGCGAATGTGGTTGATCGCGATATCTTCGAGCGTTTGTCCGTCGATGTAGTCCATGACCAAATAGAGACGGTTGTTCTCCTCAAAGACCGCGTAGGCGGAGACCAGGTTCGGATGCCGTACATTGAGCAGGAACTCCGCTTCGAGTCGAAACTGGCGGCGCGCGTGCAGATCGCTGCTAAACGCCTCTTTCAGCGCGCGATAATGGTGCAGCATCGTATCCTGGGCGCGATAGATGTGGCCGAATCCACCACCACCAATGTATCCCTGAATCAGATATCGCCCCTGCGCCAGCGATGTTCCGGGCGCCAGCGCGGGCGGCTGTGGAATGGGCGATGCCGACTGCTCGGGTTGTGGCTGTCGAGGATAGCGTTGCTGATGATCGAGCTGCATGCGCGTATCGCCGTCCTCCCACTATGCCCTATTCATCTGCGCAACCCGCGCCATCACTCATCAATCTACACGATACGACGGCTCTCGTGTCGCCACCCAGACAAGTATACCCATCCACTTACGGAGACTTATCTATGCAGACGAGAAGGCATCAGCAATCGTAGCACATTGGGAATCTATGCCCCAGACGTGTAGCCTCGCCAGGCGTCATAGTCATCCCCTCTCCACAGCAAGCAGTGTAAAAAAACAGTACAGCGAGATCTCCTCTGTATGATGAGGAGAAGCCCATTGAACCAGTAGTGGCACCCGCGGTTGCCGACGGCGCCGTCTACGTGACCACCGAGAAAGGCAGCGTCTATGCACTTCGCGCCAGCGATGGAGCGCTCGCGCAGAACGATGACGATGGCGGCCTGATCTACGCCTCGCCCGTCGTCGCGCCGTAACGTTTCGGGCAACGTCAGCCTCCGGCAGCACCTGTTCTCATAGGCGGACCGGCTGTACAATAGCGGTGGAGCTTGCTCCCCACGGCAACATGATGATTCGCAGGAGACACCACGCCATGTCTAGCGCCCGCCAACCGTCGGTCCGCCGCCCGTTCATGCAACACGCTGCGCCGCTCTTTTTCGCGCACCGTGGCGGCTCGCTGCTGCGCCCGGAAAACACCATGCCCGCATTCGAGCACGGCATGTCGTTTGGCGCCGATGCGCTCGAATTGGACATCCAGCAGACTCGTGACGGTGAGCTGGTGGTGATCCACGATCCGACGCTGGACCGCACCACCAGCGGCAGTGGTCCTGTCGCCAGTCATTCGCTGGATGAGTTGCGCGCCATCGACGCTGGCTACCGCTTCACTCCCGATGGCGGCGCGACTTTCCCCTACCGCGGACAGGACATCACGATACCGACACTGCGCCAGGTCTTCGAGCGGTTTCCTGATACCCGTATCAACATCGACCTGAAGGAAAGCACGCCTGACCGCGAAGCGCGCCTCTGGGCGCTGATCCAGGAGTTCGCGGCGGAAGGACCGCATCTGCGCGGGCTGTTTCACGCATGCCGCGCTCGTCCGCTTCCGCCGGCTGACAGGCGGGCACGTCGCCACCTCGGCCAGCCCACGCGAGGTGCGCGGTTTCGTGCTCGCCGCCCTCTCGCATACGACCACTGGTGGCTGCGCCCCGCCTATGACGCGCTCCAGGTGCCCGACACCTACGGCGCGGTGCGGATCGTCTCGCGCACAACGGTCGAGGCCGCGCACCGCCTCGGCGTGGATGTCCACGTCTGGACGGTGGATGATCGTGGCCAAATGGAGGCGCTGCTGGCGTTAGGAGTGGATGGCCTGATGACCGACCGTCCTGACATTCTGGCCAACGTACTGGGCAACAAATCAACTGAGAACGCCGCGCAATAGGCCACCCTCTTTCTCGCGGTCGAAACCTGCTCCATTCGACGAATGTGCTATGCCGAAAAGTATCGTGCGGAAATCTGACTTGACGCACTTGCCATTTTGTGACACTATTGCCATGGTTTGACATACATGTCTATAATCACCGAATGAATGGGAGATCGTGACGATGACAACGCAAACATCGTCCTTGAAGGAACGCCAGCGCCAGGAGCGCGAGCGGCTCATATTACAGGCAACCGGCGAGGTGCTCATCGAGAAGAGCTACGACGCCATGTCGATGGAAGAGGTAGCCAGCCGGATCGGCATCTCACGCGCGGCAATCTACTTGCACTTTCCCAGCAAAGAGGATCTCGTTCTCGCGCTGCTCCAGCGTGGGATAGAAACATCCGTCGAGCGCCTGGACGCGCTTATCGCCGAGAAAGGGTCGCCGCGCGAGAAAGTGCGTGCGATCATCGAACGCTCTTATGGCAGTACGCCGCAGCCCTCGTTCCAGGTGTTCAACGCCATCATGCATAGCCCCACCTTCTTCAGTAAAGCCGCCGAAAAGCGAACGACCATGGGGGATCTGTGGAAGCCAACGGTGCAGCGCCTTTCAGCGCTTTTGGAAGAGGGCAAGCGCAGTGGCGACTTCGACCCAGAGATGCCCACACAGTTGATGGTGAACCTGCTGGTCAACCTGCTCTCGCCATTCACCAAGCACATGTTTGAACAGGAGTCGATACCAATGCCCGTCATTGTTAACTACCTGAGCCGCTATTTCCTGAAAGGCGTCTCACCCGACCGTATGTGCGCGCCTCCGTCGCAGGGTGAAGCATAGCGTACGGTGGCGATTGACAAAATAAGATACAATACGATACAATACGATATATCTTATTTTGTCACGATTCAGACGAGTGGTGTCATCCTCTCGCCACAACCCATTACCCCTGGCCTGCCTTCACGATGCAGGCTCTTCGCGACCTCAAAGGTGGAGTGGAGTGGAGTTCATATGATTCGGCTTTTCCGATTTCTCAAGCCCTTCCGCGCGTTGATCGCGCTGGTGTTGTCGCTGGCCTTCCTGCAATCGCTGGCAAACCTGTATCTGCCCACATTGATGGCGAACATCGTCGATAAGGGCATCGTCACAGGCGACAACGACTACATCCTGCGTGCCGGCGGCCTGATGCTGCTGATAACGCTCGGCGGAACGATCTGCGCTATCTTCGGCGCTTTCTTCGCGGCGCGGGTAGCTGTAGGCTTCGGGCGCATCGTCCGCCGGAACCTTTTCACCCATGTGGAGAAATTCTCGCTGCACGAGTTCGATACCGTCAGCACCGCCTCGCTCATTACCCGCACAACGAACGATACCAATCAGGTGCAGCAGGTGCTCGTCATTATGCTGACGATGATGGTGACCGCGCCGATGATGGCCATTGGCGGCATCATCATGGCGCTCTCCGCAGGATCGGACGCTGGCCTGGATTCTGGTGGTGGCGGTCCCCGTCCTGGTGATCGCGATCTTCCTGATCATTAGCCGGGCGATTCCGCTCTTCACAGTCAATGCAGAAGAAGCTCGACCGCCTCAACCTCATCCTCGATGAGGGGCTGACCGGCACGCGCGTCATCCGCGCCTTCGACCGCAACGCCTACGAAGAGCAGCGGTTCGATGTCGCCAACCGCGACCTGACGAACGCCGCCATCACCGTCAACCGCATCGTCGCCGTGCTCTGGCCGCTGATGATGCTCGTGCTTAATATCTCAACCGTCGCTATCGTCTGGTTTGGCAGCATCCGCATCGACAACGGCGAGATGCAGGTGGGCGCGTTAATCGCCTTCATGCAGTATGCGATGCAGATCCTCTTCGCCATGCTGATGCTCTCAGCGCATGTTCATCATGCTGCCACGCGCCGCCGCCTCGGCCACTCGCATCAACGAGGTGCTGGACATTGCCGCCGGAGATCACAGACGCCCCAGATACGCAGAACGCTTCGGAGGCATCGGGCTACGTGGAGTTCGAGGACGTGACGTTCAGCTATCCCGGCGCGGAAGAGCCAGCGCTTTCGCACATCTCATTCCGCGCGCAGCCAGGCCAGGTGACCGCCATCATCGGTGGTACAGGCGCCGGTAAATCGACACTTATCTCGCTGATCCCGCGCTTCTACGATGTGGATAGCGGACGGGTGCTGGTTGACGACGTCGACGTGCGCGAGATTTCGCAGGAAGAGCTGCGCGCCAAGATCGGGCTCGTGCCTCAGACGGCGGTGATCTTTTCGGGCACCGTCGCCGAGAATATCCGCTACGGCAACGAGAACGCCTCCGATGAGGAGGTGCACCACGCGGCTGAGGTCGCCCAGGCAACGGAATTCGTAGAGCAGCTCAGCGACGGCTTTGAATCGGCAGATCGCACAGGGTGGCACGAATCTCTCTGGCGGCCAGAAGCAGCGCCTCTCGATTGCCCGCGCGCTGGTACGGGAGCCTGAAATCTACATCTTCGACGACAGCTTCTCCGCGCTCGATTATGCCACGGACGCCAGACTGCGCGCGGCGTTGCGACACGAAACGACGAACGCCACAGTGCTGATCGTCGCCCAGCGTGTCGGCACGATCATGGACGCCGACCAGATCCTCGTCCTGGACGAGGGGCGCATGGTGGATATCGGCACGCATCGCGACTGATGGAGCGAAGCGAGGTCTACCGCGAAATCGTCCTGTCGCAGCTCTCTGCGGAGGAAGTCGCATGAGCCAGAATCGAAGCGCATCACCGTCTACCGCCAGACGACGGCCAGGGGCCATGATGTTCGGCCCGGCGCGGTGGCGGCTTCGGCATGCCGGTGCAGAAGGCCAAGGATTTCCGTGGGACGCTCTTCCGCCTGCTGGCGCTACTTTGGACCGCAGAAGTATTACCTGATCGCGGTGCTGGTCGCGGCGATACTCAGCACCATCTTCAACATCGTTGGCCCGAAGATCCTTGGCCTGGCGATCACGAAGCTCTTCGACGGGTATCGTGCTGAAACTCCAGCATGTTCCCGGCGCCACGATCGACTTTCGCTTACATCGACCGTATCCTGCTGATCCTGGCCGGGCTGTATCTGCATCAGCTCGATCTTCGGCTACATCCAGCAGTACATCATGGCTGGCGTGGCGCAGAAGACGGTCTATCCGATGCGCAGGCAGGTCGACGAGAAACTTGCGCACCTGCCGCTCAAGTACTACGACTCGCGGACGCACGGCGAGATTCTCAGCCGCGCCGTCAACGACATGGACAACATCAGCACCACGCTTGCAACAGAACCTCACGCAACTCATCACCTCCGTCGTGACGGTCGTGGGCGTCATCGTGATGATGCTGACGATCAGTCCGCTGCTGACTCTCGTGGTGGTGCTCACCCTGCCGCTGAGCATCGTCGTCACCACGCTCATCGCGAAGCGCTCCCAGACTTACTTCGCGCGTCAGCAACGGGCGCTTGGGCGAGTTCAATGGCCACGTCGAGGAGATGTATAACGGCCACAAGATCGTCAAGGCATTCGGCGGCGAGAGCAAGTCGATTGCCACGTTCAACGAGCTCAACGACAAGCTCTACGAGGCTGGCTGGCGAGCGCAGTTCGTCTCGGGCATGATTATGCCGCTGATGATGACCATCGGCAACATTGGCTACGTCTTCGTCGCCGTCATCGGTGGCATCATGGTCACGCGCGGCGCGATCGCAGTCGGCGACATCCAGGCGTTCATTCAGTATTCCCGGCAGTTCACGCAGCCGATCACCCAGCTTGCCGCGATCACCAACTCGATTCAGTTGACTATCGCGTCTGCCGAGCGCGTCTTCGAGCTGCTCGACGAGCCTGAAGAGATACCCGACCCGATGCCAGCCGCGGAGATTGCTGGAGCCGCAGGGCGCGGTGCAGTTCGTCCACGTCAAGTTCGGCTATAGCGCCGATGTGCCACTGATCGAGGATATGAACATCGACGTCAAGCCAGGACAGACGATCGCCATCGTCGGGCCAACCGGCGCTGGCAAGACCACCCTGGTCAACCTGCTGATGCGCTTCTACGACCTCGACAGCGGACAGATCCTGGTGGACGGCATGGACATCCGCGCAGATGCGTCGCGGTGACCTGCGCCGCATGTTTGGCATGGTGCTTCAGGATACCTGGCTCTTCAACGGAACCATCCGCGAGAACATCGCCTACGGGCGAGAGAACGCCACCGAGGCCGAGATCGTGCAGGCGGCGGTCGCGTCGCAGGCCGACCACTTCATCCGCACGCTACCGGAGAGCTACGATACGGCGCTCAATCAGGAGGCGACCAACCTGTCGCAAGGCCAGAAGCAGCTCCTGACCATCGCCCGCGCCTTCCTGGCCGACCCGGAGGTGCTGATTCTGGACGAGGCGACCAGCAGCGTAGATACGCGCACCGAGATCCTCATCCAGAAGGCGATGCGCGAACTGATGAAGGGTCGTACGAGCTTCGTCATCGCCCACCGACTCTCGACGATTCGCGACGCGGACCTGATTCTGGTGATGAACCACGGGCGCATCATCGAACAGGGCACGCACGAAGAGCTGCTGGCGCAGGGCGGCTTCTACGCCAAGCTCTACAACTGGGGACTAACACAATCGTCCAAGTTGGAGGGCGCTATATTGGGGTCAGGGTCGGTAGATTTCGATTCATTGTCAGAGATGGCAGGCTCCGGGTCAATGCCACCTAGCCAAGTGAACCGATAGCGCGGTTTGTGGCCACTTTCGTAGAGGATTGCCATCACGTCGTACACCCGCAGGGTGAGGCGCTTCTCCTCGAAGGTGGCCGTTTGCATTCTGGACAGAGCCTCTGCCGAGGAGTCCGCGAACGACTTGAGGAGCGCAGCATGTGACTCGCGGTTCTCAACCATGCCCTCAAGCACGCCGAGGTCTTTCTGCAACGCCTGCCAACGCTGGTGGGCTTCCTGTGCGCGGGCCAGAAGGGTGTCTCGGTAGTCCTCGGCTGCTCTGCCCAGGCTGTCCAGGTAGCTGTTCTCCTCCTTCTTGGCGTCAGCGATGGCTGTCCGCGTGGCCTCAAGCTGGCTGCTCTCTGCCTCGTACTCGCTGCTCGAATGGTCAGACCACTCCCGGTATATCTGCTGCATGCGTTCCGGGTGACTAAGCTGCCTGACGAACCACTCCCAGCAGGCGTCATCAAGGGTCTTGCTCGTGATCGAGAACTTGGTCGGAGCAAGGCAGGTGTGGGCCTCGCGCCACTTCATGCTGCACCGATAGCGATTCTGGTTCTGCTCCTGGCTCCAGCCTGTCGTCAGGAACCGTCCGCAGTAGCCGCACTTGGCCAGCCCATGCCGGAGAAGCGCTTTCTCTGGATGCCGGAGATGCTTGGCTGCTGCTGCTTGATTGGTCTTGAGGAGTTGCTGTGCGATGGCGAAGACTTCCTCGGTGACAAGAGCAGGGCAGACATCCGGCCCATAGGGGACACGCTCAGGGTCGCCCTCGTCGCGCACCACCTTGCGCACGACCGGAACTACCTCACCTGTGATTGGCATCTTGCGCGTCGTCTCAACATACGTCGTCTTAAAGCCCACCATGCGACCGACGTAGGCGCTGTCCATTAGAATCTTGCGGACAGTGATCGGGTGCCAGTAGGTTCCAAGCTGGCGACCAGCATAGGCGTAGCCATCGGCGACAACGGCTTGAGACGGAGTGGGAATGCCCTCCTTGGTGAAGGTCTGCGCGATAGAGCGTAGCGTCTGTCCTGACCCATATAACGCAAAAATACGGCGTACCAGATCAGCATTGACGGGATGGGGAACATAGCGTTCCTTCTTCTCGCCCGCGAACTGGTAGCCGTATTTCGGATAGGGGAGCGGTGGCAGCATGCCGGAGCGAACCCGCTTGCGCTTGCCAGTCCAGAGCCTTGCCCGGATGTTCTCCAGTTCAAGCTCCGAGGCGAAGTGGTACATGTTGGTCATCATCGTGCCGACCGCGCCATCGGGGACAGGCTGGGTGACAGAGATGACCTTCACACCACACTGCTTGAGTTGGTACGTAGCGACGGCTGCTTGCTCTTGGATGCGGGAGAAGCGATCAAACCGACCGACCGCAACGATGTCGAACTGTCCAGCACGAGCATCGGCAAGCAACTGCTGAAAGATGGGACGAGCTAGGGTGTACGACTTCGCGCCAGGGTCAGAGTAGGACTGCACAATCGTATGGCCTTCCCGCTCTGCCCAGGCTGCGATGTCGTCATGCTGCACCGCCATCGAGTAGTTCTTGCTTTCCTCTCCCGGCATTGACCGTCTCAGGTACTCCGCGACTCGTGGCATTTGTGTTGCCTCCTTCTATGGATAGAATGGTAGCAACCCAGTCCTGAAGTGTCATCCGCTTTTGGGAGAAAAGCCAGAAAGCAATAGCACGGTGCATCAACTCAGTAGACATACCTAGCTCTCTCTACGTGCTATGCACGCTTTCGGGATAAGGCAAAGGGGGCGTCTTCGTCCAACTCTGCCTGGAGGGTAGCAATGTGACGGCGGGCGGTCTTGGGAGAGCAGCCGACGCGATGGGCCAGCTCGTCCGCTTTCATCCCACGACGCCACTCCAGACGGCACTGCTCAAGCAGGGGAGCCGTTCGGCCACGCGGTAGTGGAGGGGGAGGGACAACCTGGGGCGCAGCCGACTCGCCACGCGCCAGACGGGTGATCGTGGCCTGGATGGACGCCAGGATGGAGCCGGTCTTCTTCTCGTTCGCAGCCGTAGCCACGGTCACGGTAGTCGCCCCAAGCGGTCACGGCTACCTGGGAGCTACCAGCAACGGCAAGATGGCTCAAGGGATGGCCATAGACGAGACGCTGTTCTACGCTTCGCTCCTGGACGCATCCCGCATCTCGGCCCACTACGGCGCGATTGGAGTCAGCCCCAAGCTGGTGCGGCTCGGCGAGCTTACGATAACGGACGCGACAGGCACCCGGATATTCGGAGGCTATGTCTCTGGTCTGGATGATGCCAGCACCACCACCGAGGTACACACCGTCCTCGACTGCATTGACTACTTCCAGGCTCTCGACCGTACCGAGGTCAACGAGGTCTTCATCGGCGACACCGATATAGACATCATCCGCTACATCTGCACCAACTACGCTCAAGACATTGACCTGACTGACATTCCCCTGACCGGGACATACAGCTTCGACAAGCGGTACATCCGGGCCAAGTCGGTCATGGAAGCGCTGCAAGGCGTCGCCAAGGTGACAGGCTACGCGATATGGGTCACACCGGACAAGAAGCTCCAGTACAAGTCTCCAAGCGATGTGTCCACCGCACCCTTTAGCCTCTCGGATGAACCGGATTTCGTGGCCCGGTTCGGCTACGACCTCAACAACCACAAGCTCGACTGTGAACGATACTCTAATAGCGGATCATGTCCAAATGCGGTGGTGCTGAGAGTCGGGAGTAGTGATACAACACGGGTAGTAAGTAGTCGCCCTATCATGCCATCCCAAGCTCTCGGAGTTTTCCATTGCAACTCACCCGCTTCTTGGCGGCCGCATTCCCCCACATAGCCGCATTCCACCTCGATGCTCTCGAAGTTAACGAGCAACAGATCACGCTGGTGCTCTCGTCTCGTCGCAGCACGGCGCAATGCCCGGACTGCCGTAGCCGCTCCCACTGGGCGCATAGTCGGTATACACGAACGGTGAGCGATATCCCGGTTGCTTTCCATGCCGTCCGCCTTCGGATCACCGCGCGGCGTTTTTACTGTCGTAACGCCGCCTGTCGCCGCCAGACGTTTCGCGAACGGCTGCCGACCGCCGCGCCGGTCTATCAGCGGCGGACTCCGCTGTTGCGCCGCCTGCTAGAACGGGTCGGCTTTGCGCTCGGTGGCCAAGCCGGGCAACGCCTGCTCCAACAGCTCGGGATGGGTCACCGAGGAGTGAGTCGCAATAGTGTGCTGCGCGTGGTGCGACAGGCGATGCTGCCTACTCTCCCGACTCCACAGGTGCTGGGTGTCGATGATTGGAGTTACCGACGCGGCCAGACGTACGGAACGATCCTGTCGGACCTGGAGCGCCACCAGGTGGTGGATCTGCTGCCCGACCGGAGCGCTCAGACACTGGCCGAGTGGCTGGTCAATCATCCCGGCGTCGCAGTGGTCAGCCGCGACCGGGCCGGAGCGTATGCGGACGGGGTGCGTCGGGGTGCGCCTCATGCCGTGCAAGTGGCTGACCGGTTCCACCTGGTCAAGAATGCGACCGACGTCCTTGAGCAGGTGCTGATCCGCCACCATCGGTTTCTCCGGCTGGCCGCTCGAGACCAGATACCGACTGCGAACGAGCACGACACCGGGAGCACTCAGTCAACGGGTATGAGGTATGGCTCGTATGGCTCGCCGTCTCTTCCGACTCCGCAGACACGGATGCAACGTGAACAGCAGGCCCGCTGGGAGCGTCGGCGGACACGCTACGAACAGGTCCAAGCGCTCCAAACCCAAGGATACAGCTACCGGGCTATTGCCAAGCGCGTTGGCCTGAGCCGGGAAACCGTGACCCAGCTGGCCCGAGCAGATGCGCCACCAGGGCGGCGGCGCCAGATGCGCCGACCGAGCATCATGGATCCCTTTGAGCCCTACCTGCGCGAGCGGTGGGCGCAGGGCGAACACAATAGTGCCGAGCTGTACACGGAGATCCGAGAACAGGGCTTTACGGGCAGTCCCGTCCCGTCCTCGTCCGCCAACGACTCGCTCGCTGGCGCTTGCGCCCGGGACAAACACAGACGACACATGACGCGGTAGACGGGAGCGCCAGCGACGGATGGTCAAAGCGCCTGTTCTCGCCGCGTGAGACCTTGTGGCTGTTACGAGCTGACCCGACGACCACTCAGCAGAGTGACAAGGCGGCACAAGAAGGAGCCTATGTCGCTCGCCTGCGGGAACTATCGCCCACCATCCAGCAGACCCAGGACCTCGTCGTGCAGTTCCGACAGCTGCTGCGAACACGAGATCTGACCGGCTTTCGCGCGTGGTTGCCACAAGCCAGACGGAGCCTGGTACCGGAAGCGCGTGGGTTTGCGCGTGGGTTACAGCGGGATCGGTTGGCCGTTGAGGCCGCATTTGTCTACGCGTGGAATAATGGCCAGGTCGAGGGACACGTGATACCAGGTTGCGGCATACTGTTGTAGTTTGACGAGTTCCTTGGCTCGCCGCGGTGGACGGTACGCAGTGGCCACCGATCTGCTACTGGCCGTGGTCATCTTTCTACAACGGTATGATACAGCGCCGTATGAATCGGCTGAAAATGCTGAAACGCCAGATGTTCGGGCGCGCCAGTTTCGCGCTTCTTCGCCGCCGAGTGCTCTACCATGCCGCCTAGCCGCCGAAGAGTGGCCCCATGGGGCAGCAAGCTTTCACTGGAACGCATCCGTCACACGGATGACGTGGGGTGCGAGGCTCAGGAGATGGGTTAGAGGTTATATACTGCACGTGGCAGCGGACTCGCGGCCGTGTGGCCCACTTCTGGCGGATGACTACTCCGACAGTGGTGAGCGTGGCCGAGTCCTTCGGTATGCCGGCAAGCAGAGGAGTTCCATATGACGACGCGCAAGGGAACCTCGGGCCAGACGGGCCAGGACGGGCCAGACGGGCCAGACGGGCCAGACGGGCCAGACGGGCCGGAGGAGACGCGACAAGAGCACAGATGACGCTGTCCGGGCAGAGTTGCCTGACCTCGTTGCTGACCGCCGCCTGCTGGAGCAGGAACTCTCGGCAATGAGCCGCCTGCTCTCTCAGCAGGACTTTGCCTCCATTGAGGAAGCCAATGCCTTCTTGCAGCAGTTGCTGGAGCGTGGCGGTGGGCATCTCCCGCGGACCGAGCCGAGCACAGCGCTGGAGGAAGCCCAGGAAGTGATCTACCAAGCGCTCCAGGCGCCTGCTGCACGGCGCACGGCATTGGCGCGTCAAGCCCTGACCATCTCGGCGGATTGCGCCGACGCCTACGTGCTCCTGGCCGAAGCGGCAACCGATCCCCAGGAGGCGCGTCACCTCTATGAGCAGGGCATCGCCGCCGGTGAGCGGGCGCTGGGTGAAGAGACATTTAGGGAGGAGTCGGGACACTTCTGGGGCTTGGTAGAGTCGCGTCCCTACATGCGGGCGCGTGAGGGACTCGCGCATGTCCTCTGGCACCTGGAGGAGCAGGCGGCGGCTATTGAGCACGCGCAGGCGCTGCTCCACCTCAACCCGGGCGATAACCAGGGAATCCGTTACGTGCTGGCGAGTTGGCTGCTGGCGGTCGACGATGCAGCGGCTGAAGAAGCCCTGGAGCAGTTACTCGGGCAGTATCCTGACGAGTGGAGCGCGCACTGGGGCTACACGCAGGCCCTGCTGGCCTTCCGTCGGCAGGGCGCCGGTCGTCGGGCCGACGCCGCGCTCAAGCGCGCGCTCCAGATCAATCCGTACGTGCCCCTCTATCTGCTGGGGATCACCGCGTACCCCAGGGAGTTGCCTGCCGCCTACGGGATGGGTGACGAGCGGGAGGCGATGCTGTATGTCGCCGAGGCAGCCGAACCCTGGGTGGAGACGCCTGGCGCAGCGGAGTGGATCACAACGGTCATGCTGCGCCAGGCAGCCCCGGCCCTCGCCGCGCAGTCCCTGGCTAGCGCGCCTACACCTCGGTCGGCCAGGAGGCTCGCCAAACCTACGCCATCCGCGTCGTCCGCGTCACTGACGAAGCGGGCCACCAGCTCTAAGCCGCCGCGCCGACCACGACACACCTGACCACCAGTGCCTACCTGCACCTGACGAGGTGGCAAGTGTCGCTCGGTGTGCCTCCAAGCACGTGGCACATCCACCAGAACGCACGCTTTGCCACTGCCGCTAGGCACCACCGTATTTGGACATGATCCGGTTTCTTGACATCGTTCACACTCGACGACGACGCCACGGTCAACCGGGTCTACTTCTACGGCGGCAAGCAGGTCAGCGACGACTTCACCCAGGACTTGTCGGTACAGGCGAACGGCAGCAACAAGGTCTTCCAGTTGCTCTACCACCCCAACGATGCAAGCGACGGTTCTATCCATGTCAATGTGGCTGGTGTGGACTTAGCTTGCCATTTAACCCACAGCAACTGAGGAATGAACTAAAGTAGACAGGAGAAGGCACGCGCGCTCATACTTCGGACATGAAAACTCCCGAAATAGAAGGGCTACGTGCCTTCCGACATCACGTGTACCGCAGCCTTGGGTGCCGGCGCGATACCCTCTTCGAACTCATCGATGCGGTCCTGACCACGCCGGTCATGGAGTTCCCCGTCCATTTGAGCCTTGCTCCTAGCTTTCAACGGCAGTGGGGCAGTGTGTACGATGCCCTTAATAACGGCACGATGAAGAGCTCCCAACTTGCTGATGTCATAGCCCAGTATCGACTGGCCACCACGACAGAGTGGTATGCCCTCGATGCGAGTGTCTGGCCACGCTGCGACGCGGAAACGAGCCAGAGCGTGGCTACTACCACCATCACACGCGCCAGTCGCATGGGCAACCCATTGTCGCAGGCTGGAACTACTCCTGGCTGGTCCAAGTCCCCGAACGCTGTTCCAGTTGGACGGCTCCTCGCCAGGTGCGACGTATCCTCCCAGGAGAGAACCCGAATCACGTGGCCGCCGAGCAAATCTGCGCCGTGCTGCACCCACGGGAATGCCCGCCTCTCTCCCCGCCAATCGTCTCCTTTGATGCAGGATACGACCCCGTTCAACTCGGTGTGGCGCTCTCGAATGAACCGGTTTGCTTACTGGTGCGCTTGCGGTCGGGCCGCTGCTTTTATGCGGCTCCCTCCCTCGCCCCCACGGGGGGACGACCACGACGGCATGGCCACAAGTTCGTGTGTGACGATCTCGCCACGTGGCCTGAACCTTCGGCGGCATGGATGCATGGATACACATGGATACACACCGAGGCTCAGTACGGGAGTGTGAGCGTGCAAGCGTGCAAGCGTGCAAGCGTGCAAGCGTGGAGTGGGTTGCATGCCATTCCGCAGCACCATGCCCAGCGCGGAACACGTCAACCCCAACCCATTGTGACGGGAACCCTTATCCGCTTGGAAGTCGAGCATTTGCCGCGCCCCACCAAAGCGCCCGTGCCCCTGTGGCTCTGGTGGTCCGGTCCGGTCGCACCAGACTTGGAAACCATTTGGCGTCTCTACATTGCCCGCTTCTCCATTGAGCACCTGTTTCGCTTTTTCAAGCAGACCCTGAAATGGACGCTCCCCAAACTGCGTGCTCCCGCTGCTGCCGACCGCTGGACCTGGCTGCTGATTCTCGCCTACACCCAATTGCGCAGAGCCCAATCGCTCGTCCAGGATATCCACTTGCCCTGGCAACCTGCGCTTCCCGTCGAGCGTCTCACTCCAGCACGAGTCCGGCGTGCCTTTTCGTCGCTGCTGCCGCATCTAGGCAGTCCGGCGTGCGTACCAAAACCCTGCGGCATTTCGCCGGGTCGTCCCAAAGGCAAGCGCTCGCCGCCTGCCACCCGTATCCCAGCAGTCAAATTGACCCCTTGAGCACCTGATTTGTCCTGCGGCCGTGCCGCTAACCGTCACTGGTCTCGAGTGACGGTCAGTCGCTGTGGGTTAAATGGCAAGCTAATGAGCCAAGACCAGATCAATGCGCTGGTCGTCGCCCTGATGCCGTTCCTTGTCTCGATGGCATTGACCCTCTTTCGATACCTTGCTGCGAAGCTGCCAGCGAACAAGCAGGCGCAAATGCAACAGGTCGCAGGAATCGTCGTGACCGCCGTCGAGCAGACCTACAAGAGCATGCCTGGGACAAATGACGACAAAAAAGCCGAAGCCCTGAAGCTGGCGTCTGCCATGCTCAAAGACCTCGGCATCAAGACAACCCCGGAATCCCTCAGCGCATACGTCGAGGCTGCTGTCCACGCCTTGCCTCCAACGGTAAAGGCGTAATCCTTGCCGCTGGCGGCATCGTGATTCGTCCGTGGTAACACTGCCTGCTCTGTTCTCCAACGATTGCATCAACCATACGGCGCTTCCACATGGGAGGCAACTGGTTGAGCAACGGAGACAGGGCGGGCATTTGCGTGCTTGTGAGCGTGCGAGTCTCCTCACACACCCCTACCCGGATTAACTCATACAGCCGATACAACACAGACACTTCGGGGCTGGGTTCGTAGTCCCCCTCACCGAGTCGCGTCATCTGACTCTGGACTGCCAGGAACAGAAGGCGACTCACCTCCACCAATGCGCAGAACGTCTGGACATGCTGATGCGGCACCATCGGCGCGGGGTTCCTGTTCTAAGCATGTGACCAAAAGTTAGGCACACTTCTGGCATCATAGAGAGCCGGAGGTGTGCAGAAATGTTGCGAACGAAGCTGACGAACGAACAACGTACCGAGTTGGAGGGGCTGCGCCGGCACGCAGTGGGACGCGTCGCTGGACGCGTCGCTGGACGCGTCGCTGGACGCGTCGCTGGACGCGCCCACATGATCTTGCTTAACGACCACGGCTACCACGTGCCGGAGATTGATTGCCCAGATTGCCGGCTGTGGTCGGGAGGTGGTGCGCCACTGGCTGCATCGCTACCAGCAGCTGGGCACCCCGGGCCTCTACGACGATCCCCGCAGCGGTCGGGCGCGTATCCATCCGCTGGCCGACCTGGTGGTCGACACTCAGGCCAGCCAGTCGCCGCCCTGTTCGGGGCAGGTGCAGACCTGCTGGAGCGTGGGCCTGCTCGGCGCCGTTCTGGGTCGCCGCTTTGGGATACCGCTGTCGGGCGCGAGCCTGCGACGGAGTCTACATCGGCAGGGCTGGCGCTGGGCGCGTCCCCGGTTGGCTCCGGCGCCCCGCGTCGATCCCGAGGCGGAGCGCAAAGTGGCGGCACTCGCTGCCGCCGGGATCCAGGTGCAGGCGGGACAGGGACAGTTGCTGTTGGTGGACGAATCCGATCTGCACTTGCTGCCGGTGCTGCGGGCGATGGGGATGAAAGGGCCGCCGCGGCGCCTCCCCATCCCCACGCCAGGTACCAACCGGCGGCACGCCTTCTTTGGCGCCTTGGATGCTCGGCGGGGCAGCTGGGTCTCGACCGATCACGAGCACAAACGCGCCGCACATTTGCTGGCCTTCCTGCAGCGGCTCCTGGCGCTCTATCCGAGCGGGCAGGTGTATTGGGCGCTGGATAATGCTCCCATTCACCCCGCGCGGCTCATCGCGCACTGGCTGGCTGGCCGACCAGCCCCGCCTGACCGCACTGTGGCTGCCCAAATATGCCGGCCACGAGCACAATCCCGGTCGAGCGCAGTTGGGGGCTGATGAAGACGGCCGTCGCCGCCAATCGCCCGGCGGGCACGATGGACGCGTTGCTCCAGGCGGCACGGGATTTCTTGGCCACACTGCGTCCCTATCCCGTCAAGCATCTGCTCGCCTCCTGAAAATGAATGGCTTTCTTTTGATCATGTGCTTAGCTGTCGCATCGGAGGACATAAAGCTACTCCCTGTGAATAGCTCATCAGTCCGGACGAGACGTATACACAGGGAGTCACAGTGATCGCAATACGAGACTTCCTGGCTACGCAGCCCGGAAGAAGCGGATAACTTTCAGGATTTGTGTTACATCCCATAACAGCCAGTTCGCAGTTCAGGAGCAGGTGCTGGACGCGCTCGCCCAGTAACTCGCCCAGTAAGAAGAAGGAAGAGGCAACTGGCGAGATCATACTCCAACGGACACGGCAGTGACAGCAAGCCTGTTGCTGCCGTGTTTTGCTATTATCAGCACGCCTGCTATTCCGCGTGGCATATGGTTGCCAATCACTCCCGCCACACTGTCTACTTATGCGCCATTGAGTCGCTGCACGATATATTGCCAGCCCTGCTTTGACGCCTCCCAAGGCCTGACGGCGGGGGATTCCTGCTTCACCGAGCCGCGCCTGGTCAGGCTAGACGAACCCAGGCCCTTCCTGGTCTTACCGTCTCTCCACAGGCTGTCACCGTGAGCCCCACGGCCAAAATGTTGCGTCGCGGCATTCACGTCCCGGTCATGGAGACGCCACACACCGGGTTGGGACACGTCCACGCCCGTACCTCCAGTGGAAGTGCGTCTAGCACCTGCCCACAGGCCGAACAGCGCTTGCTGCTCGGTTCCCAGCGGTCAATGCTGACCAGCGTTCGCCCATACCATGCCGCTTTGTAGGTCAAGAGATGGAGGAACTCCCCCCAGCCCACATCATGGATAGCTTTTGCCAAGGTCGGATGCTTGACCATCGCCTTCACGCGCAGACTCTCTAGGCAGATCGTTTGGTTCTCACGAATAATGCCGGGTCGAGAGTTGGTGCAGGAAGTCGGTGCGGCGGTCAGCGATGTGAGGCTGGATGCGGGCGATTTTCCGCCGCAGCTTTCTCGCAATTGCGGGAGCCGCGTTGCTTTTTGGCCAGCCGCCGTTGCGCGGTGGCCAGCCAGGCTTCTTCCAGCAGGAAGAAGCGCGGATTGCCCACTTTCTCGCCACTGTCCATCACCACCACATCATGCAGCCCCAGGTCAATCCCCACCTGTTCACTGGTCTCTGGCAGCGGAGCAATCTCCTCCTCGACGAGCAAGGAGGCAAAATAGCGGCCCGCCATATCTCGGCTCACCGTCACCGTTGTGGGCATCGCGCCATCGGGCAGGGGCCTTGACCAGCGGATGGCGAGTGGCTCCTCTAGCTTGGCCAGCGTCAGAGTACGGGTCGCCGCATCGTAGCGAAAGGCGCCGCTGACGTAGGTGGCGGACTGTTGTCCCTCGTTTCTGCTTGAAAGCGCGGATACTTGGCGCGGTGGGCGAAGAAGTTGCGCAAGGCGGTCTCCAGATGACGCAAGGATTGCTGTAACGGCACACTTGACACCTCGCTGAGCCAAGCGGTCTCCGGCTGCTGTTTCAGGGTCGTCAGCGCCGCCGAGGAGTCCTGATAGCTGAGGTGTTCCTGCCGCTCCTGCTACGCCTCGGTGCGCAGGTAGAGCGACCAGTTGTAGACGTAGCGGGTGCAGCCAAACGTCCGTGCCAGCACAGCGGCTTGCGTGGGCGTGGGATAGCATCGATAGCGATAGGCGCGTAACTGTGGCTGCTTCTGCTGCATGGGAGGAGGGTAGCATACCCTGTGGCCATCCGCAAGCGAGAAACACGCAGATACATCCGCGCTCGGGGATCGTCTGAGCGCAGATGGCAGGAGATGGCAGGAGATGGCAGGAGATGGCAGGAGATGGCCGTTTTTGACGGCTTGATTGGCCTTGACGGCGTTTCATCTCCTTTTCTGCCCATGCCTAAAGGCAGGGAACTTCACGCCGAAGTTACTATACGAAGATGCTATAATAATGCCACTGTCCGCCAGCAAGGTTCCACTGCCCAGTGATCTCGAACGCACGCAACCGCAGGTATGATAGAGCATGGAGTGAGGCGCGAAGACATATGACATTTCCACACTCCGAGCAACGCAAAGTGCTAGTCATCGATGATGACCCAGCCGTCGTGGCGACGCTCGCCGACGGACTTGAACTCGTGGGCGACTATGAGGTCATCATTGCCTCAGATGGGGCTGAAGGTCTCCACAGCTTTTATGAGTCTCTCCCTGACTGCGTTGTTGTGGATGTGCGCATGCCGCGCCTGAATGGATACCAGTTTGTCCGGGCGATGCGCGGGGACCCAGAAACAGCCGAGATTCCCATCATTATCTTAAGCGCGCTTGTGCAGGACCACGAACAGCTTGCTGGGTTCCTTTCGGGCGCTGATGTCTACCTGCTCAAGCCTGTCGAGATCACTCAACTGATGGCGGCGATTGATACCGCGATTAACCGCACCACGGAGCAACGAGCAGAACAAATGCGTCTTCTTGCTGAAGAATCATAGGCGAAGTGAGAGGTCGAATGTCGAATCTGGAAAATCGCGCCACAGGCCTGGCCCGGCTGCTGCCTTTCCTATCGCGCGCACGCCGTGCATTTTCGGTCCTCGTTCTTTCTGATGACCTGCGGATGGGCGAAAGCATGGCAGCGGTTCTTGGGTCAATGGCATCGGTCGTGGTGGCTCTTTCATGCGAGGCCGCCCTCGCCGCGAGTGAGGCCCGGCGTCCAGATATCCTGCTGTACGACTTCGATCGGCAGGAATCGTCAGGCTGGCCGATTCTCACCCAACTGCATGCGACACCATCCCTTCGACATACACTCCTGCTGGTTCTCACGCTCCGAACGAGCGTCAATGATAAGGTCGCCGCCTTTGAGTCTGGCGCTGACGACTATCTGATCAAGCCCATCACTGCCGACCAATTGCGCTTTCACGTCCAACGACTGAGCCATTTCAGACAGGTTCTTGGGCCGAACTGAGCCAGACCATGACGCGCGCCACAGACGCTTGCGGCCGGTGGCTCACCTGCCCGCTGGATCATATGCGATAACGCTTCACGAATGCATGAAAGAGAAACGTCATGGACACGCCCGATTTGCCAGAGCACTCCATTACCAGCCTGGGACGCCGCGTGCATGTACGTCGCCGCATGGCATTCCTGCGCGCCGTCTTCACCGAACCGTTCCTGCCACTACCCGCCGATCTCCTCGCGCTCCCGCTCGACCAGCTGGAGTCCCGGAGGCGTGCGGGACTGCTCCAGCTTATTTTGTATAGCATCATCGCGGGACTCTGTCTGCTCGTTATCCCAGTAGCGCTGATTACCAACACCGACATCGTGTTTTTCAGCACTCTGCTCAGCGAACTTGTGCTCACGTGTCTTTGCCTGATTGTCAGCGTCGCTTGGGGAGCGACGTCGGCGGGCATCTTCTTTGTCTTCGGCAGCCTCATGCTGGGACTCTCATTTACGCTCTTCAACCCACAAGGCCTGGATATACGCAGCCTGCTGCTCTATGCGTTGCTTGCCGTGGTGGCGTTGATAGCCGGTCTGGTGCTGCCGATGTGGGTTATCTGGGTGGCGGCGGTGGTGCTCATCGGAGCCACCGTTTCAGGTCTTCTGCTTTCGCCCACGGCGGCTGACCTGGGTCACATCAGCGGCGACCCCTTAACCTTTCGTCTGGGGGCGCTGGTGCTGCTCATAGCTAATCAGGCGCTTGCCGCAGTACTGGGCTGGATGTATGCGCGCACGGCACGCGCCAATATCGCTGGGGCCCGCCGCGCCATCGAACGCGAGCGCGAGCTGACGGCGCTCAAGGACCAGTTCCTCATCGCCGCCAATCACGAACTGCGCACCCCCATCATGACCTGGTACAACAATATCGAGATCTTGAACCTGCTTGGCGACAAGGCAACCACCGAACAGCGAGACCGGCTGCTGACGCGCGCCCTCACATCGGGGAAAGCTGTTCTGCGCCTGCTTGCCACTGTGCTGGATACAGGCGCGATTCAGAGCGGCGCGCCGCAGGTCAACGCGCAACCGGTAGCCCTGGAGCGCGCCGTACGCTCGGTGGTTGAGACGTTCGATCCACGGCTCGTCGGGGAGCCAGGGCTGGAAGATATCGCCTCGCAATCACGGACGATCAACATCGAAATTCCAGATGACCTTTGGGTGATGGCTGATGAAGATCGAGTGCGCCAGGTGCTGATCAATCTGCTGACCAATGCGCTCAAGTATTCAGACGCATCCACTCCCATTGTCATTTCTGCACGGGCGCTTGCCTCAAAAGGGCGCGCGCGCAAGTCCGTGGCATCGGCTACTTCCAACGCTTCATCCGGCGGCTTATCACTGCCGAATGTTGAGGTGAGCGTGCGCGACTATGGCCTGGGTATACCCTCACGGGACACCTCAAAGCTGTTTCAGCGCTTCGTCCGGCTCGAACGCGACATCGCCGGACCGGTTCGCGGGACGGGCGTTGGCCTGTATCTCTGCCGCGTGCTGGTGGAGGCTATGGGTGGGCGTATCTGGGTGGACAGCAGCGGCAAACCCGGCGAAGGCTCAACCTTCCGCTTCACGCTTCAGGGCGCGCAGCAGCAGGCCGAGCAGGCAGCCACGACTTTGCCGCTAGTCACTCCATGAAACCAACCAGACTCCTGGCTCGGCAAGCTCAGCCCTGCGCTACCAGACTCTCGATAGTGCGCGCCAGCCCATCGCGAAATCCTACGCTCGGCTCGTACCCAAGCAATGTCCTCGCCCGTGAGATATCCGCGCGACTGTGACGCACATCACCCGCACGTGCTTCTCGGTATTCGGAATGAAGAGATACGCCGAGCAGGTCGGCAGCTACGCGCAACATGCCATTGATCGAGATAGATTCGCCGCTGCCAATATTGATCACCTGGCCCACTGCGGCTGGCGCCTCTGCCGCCAGGAGATTTGCCTGCGCGACATTCCCTACAAAGATGAAGTCCCGCGTCTGTTCGCCATCGCCAAAGACTACCGGAGCGACGCCTTGCGCCAGCGCCCGCGTCAACTTCGGGATAGCGGCAGCGTAATCTGACGCGGGATCCTGCCGCGGCCCAAAGACGTTGAAATAGCGCAAAGCGACAGTCTCCAGACCAAACGAGCGCGTGGAGACACTGCATAATCCCTCGCCAGTGAGCTTATGCACCGCGTAGGGCGTGAGTGGATTGGGAAGAAGCGCTTCATGGGACGGCAGTTCCGGGCGCTTACCGTACAACGCACATGAGCTGGCAAAGACAACCCGCCGCACGCCACGGTCCCGCGCCGCCAGCAAGACGTTCTGTGTCCCGACGATATTAACTTCGAGCGTCGTGACCGGATCGGCAAGTGACTCTGGGACCGACGCTATCGCCGCCTGGTGAAATACCACGTCCACATCTTCCATGGCGGCGCGCACTGCCTCGACATCGCGCAGGTCCGCCCGAACCACTTCCACCTCGCCATGCAGCGCGTCAAGATTGCTCGTTCGCCCGGTTGAGAGATTGTCGAAGATGCGTACCCGCTCTCCACGCGCCAGGAGCGCCTGTGCGATATGTGACCCGATGAACCCAGCGCCACCCGTGACTAGCGAACACCTCGACATGACTGCTCCTCATTACAATGAAGCCCACGATAGGGGCGATAGGCGATATGTTGGGCTACCTGAGCGCCAGCGAATCCAGGGCAGCCTTCACGCGCGCCGATGTGAGCGGGATGGAACGCACGCGCACGCCACATGCCGCGTAAATGGCGTTGGCAACGGCTGGCGCAGTCGTGACGGTTGCCGGTTCACCCGCACCAACCGGTGGCTGACCAGGCTGGTCGATCAATTCGATGATGATCTCTGGAACCTCGGAGAACGTCAGGATAGGATAGCTCTCCCAGTCCAGGCTGGCGATGCCCGCAGGGGTGAACTGCACTTCTTCCTTCAGCGCGCGGCTCAGTGACTGAATCACATTGCCTTCGATCTGGTTACGCACCCCGTCTGGGTTGATAATCTGGCCGCAGTCGTGCGCCACAACCACCCGCTGTACGCGAACCGCGCCGGTCGCCACATCTACCGCGACCTCGGCGACGGTGGCGACGTAGGCTTCGGTGTTCTCATAGCGCGCGAATGCCACGCCGCGCCCCTCGCCAGCGGGCAGCGGCTCGCCCCAGCCCGCGCGCCGCGCCGCCGTCTCAAGTACCGCTCGCGCGCGTGGATCATCCAGGTAGCGCAGGCGGAATGCCAGTGGGTCAACGCCTGCCGCCGCCGCCAGCTCATCCATAAACGACTCATTGGCGAAGGTGTTGGCAAACGCACCGAGGCTGCGCATCGACGAAAAACGGAGCGGCTCGCGCGCCAGCCAGTGAATCGTCATGTTGTGGTCGTGTATCGTGTAGTCAGTTGGCGCATTGCGGTCGCCGCCAACGGCGAAAGCTCTTGCCTGAGGCTCCGCCGCGCCCATCTGTCGCCCGACGAGAAAGTCGCCAGCCTGGCGCGGGCGATTGCCATGTGAGGGCGACCACCCCTCAAATGTCCAGCCACTGATGGCGCCCTTCTCGTCCAGCCCGCCACGCAGGTCGATCACCATCGCGGGCGTCTTTGGTTCTCCGGCAAACTCGTCCGCGCGCGACCACTGCACGCGCACAGGCTGCCGCAACTCGTGAGCCAGAACCGCCGCATCCGCCGCAACGTCATCGGACCCATTGTGCCCGTAGCTCCCTGATCCCTCCATGTAGATGACGCGCACGCGCTCCTCAGGCAGCCCCAAGAGACCGGCCAGCGCCGCGCGTAGTGGATGGACGCCCTGCGATGCGCACCAGGCGGTCATGCTCTCGCCATCAAAGTCCGCCACCGCGCACGATGGGCCGACTGAGGCGTGTGCCTGAAAAGGCATGGTATAGGTGGCGCTGAATTGCGTTGCCGCCGACTGGATCGCCGCCTCGGCATCGCCGCTAGCCGCAGCGACGCGCACGGTAGCCTGCTCATGGCGTAAGGACTCGTGCAACGACTCCATCGCGGGCAGGTCAGGCGAGACGCCCCAGCCCAACCGCACGCTGCGCGCCGCACGAATCGCCACCTCCTCACGCGCGGACACGACTGCCACGAAGTCGCCTAGTCGCACAACGCGCGCGCCCTGCACAGATGCGTCATCGAGGCTGATGAGCTTCGCGCCGACAGCGGATGGGCGCACAACGCGCGCATGCAGCATGCCAGGCAGTCGCAGATCGTGGACGAACGAGGGTTGGCCCATGAATCTGGCAGGCAGGTCGAGCCGAGACGCGGAGGTACCGACAATCCGATATTCCTGTGGTTGTTTGAGCGGCGCAGTCTCCGAGATCGGGCGATCAAAACGTCCGCCCGCCATGAGTCCAGCGAAGGTCACTCGTGGTCCCGCTGCGTCCCGTGGTGTTATCACCCCATCGTGGATCGTCAATTCATCTGGAGATGCGCCCAGTTCAGCCGCCGCCATCTCCAGCAAGAGTTGGCGCGCGGTCGCCGCCGCCCGTCGCAGGGTCATTCCGCTAGATTTCACGGTCATGCTGCCCGCGGTATAGCCTTCGTTTGGCGTTCGTGCCGTGTCCCCCATCACCATACGTATGCGCTCTATTGAGACATCCAATTCTTCGGCGACGATCTGCGCCAGCGCGGTGCGCACCCCTGTTCCCAGCTCCACTTTGCCGGTGTAGACAATGACTGTGCCATCCGGCTCGAAAGCCAACCAGTCGTCGAGATGCCGAGATGCCGCGCCGAAGAAGGAACGCGCGCCCGTACCAGGCGCGTGCTGATCTGCCGAAGGGGTATTGTTGGGATTGACTGGCGGTATGTTGGCCATCAGTTGCCATCTCCCCACATCAGCGCCTCGGCTCGCCTGACCGCCCGCAGAATGCGCGCGTGCGAGCCACAGCGGCAAAGATTACCATCCAGTGCCGAGCGAATCTGCTCATCAGTGGGGTGTGGCGTCGCCCAGAGTAGCGCAGCAATAGTCATAATCATGCCACTGCTACAGTAGCCACACTGCGCGGCCTGTTCGTCGAGAAGCGCCTGCTGGACAGGGTGAAGCTCGCCATCCTCGGCCAACCCTTCCAGCGTCGTAATGCGCGCGCCATCCGCTTCGCCCACAGGAAGCATGCAGGTCATCACGGCTTCAGCCCCGCGCAGCACTTTGCACGCGCCGCACTGCTCCAGTCCGCAGCCAAAGAGCGGCGCGTTCAGCCCCAGCTCGTTACGTAGCACGTAGAGCAGCGGCGTATCTGGCGTCGCCGCCACCTCGTGCTGCTTCCCATTGACCGTGATGGAGATTGCCACAGCCGAGCGCCTCCTCGTCTCTCTAACACGCATCGTAACACACGCCAGCGAGGAGAATGTCATTCAGCGTCCTATGCGGACTGTATCGTAGTGGGTAAAGTTTGTCCAGTGTCACATCCACCGTTCCTCGAATCAGCACAGATTTCATCAACCCTCAGACCAAGTCACGAACACCGAAAACTGTTGAGTTGATGCTGTCCGTATGCTATATTTTGTGTGCAGCTACCAACTGATTGTGAGGGGATATATCGATGCAGAACGGCAAACGATGCAGTGGTTGCCAACGAGAATTACCTCTAAATGCATTTCATGTTGATAGAGGCCATGGAGATGGCAGGGCGTCGCGATGCAAGAGTTGCCGCGCAAAGTGGGTAGAGTCACGGAAAGCGGAGCGTGTAAGCTACAATGCGCAATACTATGCCCGGAATCGAGATAAACGCATCGCGGAGATTCATGAATATCAGCGCCTTCACCCGGAAATCCAGGTTAGATATCGTCATAGATATAGGGCGCGTAAACACAAAGCTCTAGGTGGCCACACATATGCAGATCTCGTCGCGATCTTCGAAAAGCAGAACGGCGTGTGTTTCCACTGCAACCAGCGCCTAGCATCCATACAAAATGGACACTTCGACCATGTCATCCCATTGTCACGTGGCGGAAGTGATAACCCCGAAGATCTTGTATTTGCCTGCCCACCGGGTAACTGGAGTAAGCATGCACGGTTGCCTGATGAAATAGAAGGAAAATAACCCATGTATGTTCGTTTTCTTCCTAGCCCTTCGGCATGAAACGAACAATCTTGGTATCTCGTGCTATCAGCATGATGGGCGGAGGACTGGGATTCGAACCCAGGAGGCGTTGCCGCCTAGTGATTTTCAAGACCACCGCATTCGACCGCTCTGCCATCCCTCCAACAGACTCGACGCCGCCACACGGCAATGCGCCGAATCTCTGCACCAGTATACCGTACGCAGGCACACGCGGCAAGCCAGACAAACGCGCGGCGCTGGTAAAGACTCTAAGAGGGCGCGCCCGACGACGCCCCGGCAGATGCGGCAGGGCGAGGGCGGGTCATTACCAGCCCGACGATGTCCACCAGCAGCGCTACGAGCGCCAGGATGATGAACAAGACAGGATAGGGCAGGCTAATGCCAAAGAGCTGATCGAGCGAGATTGTGCCTGGCCCCGCCAGACCGGTGGCGGTCGCAATCGCCATGACAGCCAACGTGAACTCGATCCCGCGTTTGCTATTGAAGAACCCGTTCTTCCAATGGGCCTTGCCCATCGCCATAACCATCGCGCCAAATCCGCCCGCTGCGCCGAGCGGCGTCAAAAATCCGAATATCAGCGATAGCCCTCCACCAACCTCACCCACGATATTCAGGTACGCCCAGAATCGCGCTGGCCGGAATCCCTGGGCCTGCAATCCCTGTTCCCATTTGGCCCTACCCGGGCCACCGAACCAGCCAAAGAGCTTCTGCACACCGTGCGCGGCAAGAATCAGTCCGCCAACGAGACGGAGGATGAGCCAGGCAATCGCCACGTTCGCTGCCATAGAGGCCATAAACCGCTATCCTTCCCTGGAACTCACGCTGTTGCGTCAACCGCAAACTCTGCTATACTTCAGAAAATGAGGTCACTTCCCATATAGTATCGTGGATTTCGTGACAAATGGCAACCGCTCAGTAGACGCCGCCTGTACAATGAGCGCGGACGGATTGCAATGCGGTAGCCGCGCACGTGCCGCAAACGATGAGCAAGCATGAAGAAGGGGTATATGACGTTTCAGTTGCCTGAGAATGAAGATGCCGTCGCCAAAGCTGATCTCCTGCGCCTGACCAATACGTTGATCGACGATGTCAAGCAGATGCTGCGGCGGTGCATGGACGCGGATGTCACCTTCGTGCCAGTTGACCCCAAGGCGAATGATCCGGCTGCGGCGACGACTGAGGAAGAAGGCATCGCATGGACGCTGGGCCATATCATCGTGCACATGACGGCCTCATCCGAAGAATCGGCGATGCTGGCGGCGGAACTGGCTCGTGGCGTGGAGTATCATGGTCGATCCCGCAGTGAGGTGCCGTGGAGCACCGTCACGACGATTGCCCAGTGTCGGACGCGCCTGGAAGAAAGCCGCCGCATGCGACTGGCCAGCCTCAACATATGGCCCGACGCTCCACACCTGTCGAATACTTATGCTCCACGTCCAGGAGTCAGGGAACTGGGGCCAGTGACACGGTTTCTGAGCGGCCTCAAACACGATGCCAGCCACCTCGACCAACTGCGCGATGTCATCAGTCAGGCACGAGACCACCGCTTCCAGCAGTCCTTCCTGGGAAGAATGCGCCTGCGCCTCCGACGCTCACCCAAAAGCGCACCGTCGACCGCCAGCGCCAGCCAGCTAGAAGCGCCTCCCGTCTCCTGAGATGTAGTGGGGATCCGGCGTTACGGCTGAGCCAACGTGGTATTGGAACGGGCACGTGCCAGAATCGCCTCGACAACCGCAGTCTTGGCATCGGCATAGTTCTGCACGTATTTCCAGGTGCGTTGCGCCAGCTCGCGCTTGGTCGTCTCGTACAACGCGCGGTCGTCATCGTGCGTGCGGAGCCAGTCGCGCATCAGCAACATACGCTCGGTCTCCGGGCAGCCGGGTGAAAACACGTGCAGGTTGACGGCAGGCTCAACACCCTTGAGGACACGGTGCTGGAACCACTCCGGCTCGCGCATGCGCAGCACATATCCAGTTTGCTCCAGATCAGGGATGTACGACGACTCGTCGGCGGAATCCGCCACCACCAGCAAGATATCGAGTATAGGCTTTGCCACAAGTCCGGGTACCGAGGTAGAGCCGACATGCTGGAGCATAAGCGCTCGTGTGCCGAGCGCCGCCTGTATTTTTGCCGCCTCCACGGCAAACTGGCGGGGCCATTCGGGATCATAGTCAACAATCAGCACCGCGCCATTGTGTGGCTGGAGCGCGCCAATGGTGACCGCGCGCAGTTCTTCCTCAGTCGTCACGCGCTCCGGCGCGGCTGAAGACTCATCTGCCATTGTCTAGCCTTCCATCTCTATGTCGAACGCGCCACTGTAGCTGTTTTCTGCGCGTGAAGGGTAACATTCGTCTGTCATTGCCTGTCAATACTGGTATCGGCAACAGCTGTCATCTAACGTTACACCACATAGCGGAAATAGAGGGCAACATGGCGAACGACCAGCAGAGCGAGAGACGAGTCGAGTTCGACTTCGCGGTGACATTCTCCAATGGCGGCGGCCTGCACGGCGAGGGCTTCCGTCTGGACATTCCCGGCGATGACATCGCGGACGACGAGCTTGCCGACTACCTGATTCGTGACCTGCGCCTGCTTATGGTGCAAAACGTTCGCATTAGCAACAAGCGCATCATTGTCGAGCCGCACAAACGCACACTGGCTGCGGCTTCTGGGGCGGCGCTGACCAGCCAGAACCATATTGACCTGAGTCACACCGTTGAGAACGGCATGATTACGTACAAAGGGTTGCCCGCGCCCATCATCTGCGACTATCTCAGCCGCGAGCAGTCGCACGTCAGCTATGCTGAGGGCGTCGAGTTCCAGATTGGCAAGATCGAGCTTGTCGCCAATACCGGCACGTATCTCGATAGCCCTTTCCACCGCTACGCCGATGGCCATGACCTCTCCGAACTCGATCTGGCAAGGCTCGCCAACCTAGAAGCTGTGCTCGTTCGGGTCACCGGTAGCACGGAGCGCGCGATCAGCCACACAGCGTTTGGCGCGATAGATGTGCGCGGGAAAGCGGTGCTGGTCCATACCGGATGGGCTCGCCATTGGCGCACCGATCAGTACTTCGAGGGACATCCATTCCTGACCGAAGACGCGGCCAGCCATCTCCGAGACGCGGGCGTCGTCCTCGTCGGCATTGACTCGTATAACATCGACGATACCGCCGATCTGCGCCGTCCCGCGCACTCGATTCTGCTGGGCGCGGAAATCCCTATCGTGGAGCATCTCTGTGGACTGGAGCAGCTACCGACCGAGGGATTTCGCTTCACGGCGGTACCGGTGAAGGTTAAGGGGATGGGTACATTTCCGGTCCGCGCCTATGCCACACTGGCGGAGGAGAGTCATCCATGACACCCAACACATCTCCCATCCCTCATTTGAGCGAGATAGACACCTGGCGGACGATCAGCGCCAGTAATCTCGCCCAGCAATTCGAGTATTTCCCTCGCTCGGTGGGCAAACCGTGGGTACGCTGGGATGGCGTCTGGGCGGCGGATTCGAAGTTGCCAGCCGCGTATCCCAATAGCGCGACACTGCTACAGCCCCTTGCAGAGCAGGAGGCTGCCGACGTGGTCACGCGCCTCGACCAGTTCTACGCTGCCGATGTCGGCGGATCATGGATGCTCTGGAGCGCGTGGCCCACGCCTGACCTGACGCCATATGGCATGCATCCGGCGGGCCAGACACCGCTCATGGTGCGCCTGCCCTCCCCTGTTCCTGCCGCTGCTCCAACCGGGCTTCGCATCGTGGAGGCAAGCACAGAGTCAGACCCGCGAGACTTGGACAACGTGATGATCCACGGCTATCCCATCCCCGAGCTGACGTTTCCCGACGACCGCGTCACCGATACGCCTGCCCTCGGAGGGGCAATGCGCTTCTTCGTTGGCTATGAGGGCGACCAGCCAGTCTCATGCGCAATGGCCTGCATCGGCGAGCGCGAGATGGGCATCTATGCCGTTGCGACTCTGCCTGTTCGACGCGGCAAGGGGTATGGCGACGCATTGACCCGTACGGCGCTGGCTGCGGCGCCTCACCTCCCAGCGGTACTGGAGGCAAGCGAATTAGGTCAACCAATCTATCAGCGCATGGGATTTCAGACCGTCAGCGAGTACACGTTGTGGTACAAATCGCGAGGTAGCGTCTAACCGCCGCTAATCGGCAAGAGATCCTATTTGGATTCAGTCGGAAAATCCGTGGGATGGGCTTGCTGGAAGTGTCGGGCCAGCGCCAGCGCCTCCTCGCGGTTGCTCACCTCGTCCGCCAGTTGCGCCAGGCGTATCGCGCGCATTATCCGACCGAGCATCGGGCCGCTGGGGATTCCAAGTGCTAGCATCAGGTCTTTGCCGCTCAGCAGAGGCGGTGGTATGACTAGTTCGCGCCGATGGATGTACATATCTACCAGCGCATTGGCCCGCACCGCCATCTCTATGCCTCGCCGCTGATCATCGCCGGTCATCGCACACGCCGCCGCGACCAGCAAAGCATCGGTCACCGCTTCCTCATCTTTGCCTGACTTCACGAACAACATACGCGCGGCATGGAGTCGCTCGACATCACCGTCTGTATCCAGTACAGCCTTCGTCTGCCGCACTAGTGTTGGTGCGGATGACTCGCCATCATGCTCGGTGCGTGCGTGGACCACGCCAGTGAGACGCAGCGAGACTCTGCGGGTATCGCTCTGGCACCATGTCTTGAGCGCCGGAAAGTTCGCGCTATCGCCATGGATACCCGTCAACCGGTCAAGCACGCGCAGGGTTGCCAGCGCATGGGCGGTAATATCGCCGCTGAGTCCCGGATAGAGCACGGGTAGCGCGCCTAACTCGGCCAGGAGTGCAACGCCATCAGTAGCTTGCGGCAGTGCAAGTAACAACGACATCTCTTCGCGCTGACGGTCCGACGAGAGCGCGTGCAGGAGAGGAATAGCTTCTTGCGCCCATCGCGTCGTCTCTGCATCCGCGAGCAGACCGAATCGCGCCCGCAGACGCGCCGCCCGCACGATACGCCCAGGGTCGTCGCGAAACGTCTCTGAGCCAACCGCAACAAGTCGCCTCATATGCAGGTCGCGGCGGCCTTCGAAGGGATCGATCAGGCTGGGCATGCCGACGTCGTGCCCGCGTACGAGCGCCAGCCACCCCGCACGCGCATCGAGCGGAAGCGCCATCGCGTTCACGGTGAAGTCGCGGCGAGCAAGATCAGCCAGGATGTCCCCGCCTTGGAGTTGGGTCAGGTCGAGGTAATTTTCGGGATTGTGACGCGGTACAAGCCTGATGGTCCCGTGACCCAGCAGCGCCACCGCCAGCCGCGACCGATACGCCAGCCGTTTAGCCACTGGCAGAGTCTCCCCGATCATCGCGATATCTACATCGCGGACAGGTATACCCAGCAGCGCATCGCGCAGGCAGCCGCCGACCAGCCACCCTGCGCCACCTGTCTCGGCCAATACACTCGCCAGCGCGTCCAGCATCGCCGACCAATTCATCGCCTCGTCCATTACTGGCCCGTCCCTGCTGTTTCAGGCAGCCTCCTGGCGAGCTGCCCCACCAGCGCCTGCTCGTAGGCGTCAGGCACAGGCAGGCATCGCTCCAGGACACACGGAGTTGCTGCGTTACCTGCCAGCAGCACACCAAAACGATGCAGCAGGAGTATTGGCGCCTGCCCTGGCGCTGTCACCGCAAGCAAACAACCCGTCGAAGGCGGATCGCCAGGAACATAATACGAGGTCGCCACGCTCCATCCACCGGATGTAGGCGGCGACAGGAAGTCGAATTGTACCGTGGCCCAGGCGGAGGCACATGTTAGGTAAGGCAGGGGACTAATGGGACCGCCAACGCCAATGTTCGCGGCCACGTTCCAGTTCGAGCTATCCCAGGTGATCGTCAGCGGCACAGGAAACGAGCTACCGCTCAAAAACTGTAGCTCTCCACCAATATCTGGTTGGTTGGCTGCGACGACATGGCCCTCAAGTGTAGTGTAGCTCCATTCCTCGTGGGCTACGGTGTACACCTGCCATGCACCACCCCAGCCTGTAGGTGGAGACTGCCAGGGCGCGGTGCATATCTCACGACAGTCGCCGTTCATCGTGCAGTTCGCTCCCGGCCCAGAATCGATCGCTGCGCATTGCGCCTGCGGATTCTCAGCATCGGAGACAAAGCTCAGCGTCGCTCGCAGCGGTTGAGTCGCCACAACGGGAGTGCCCAATTGAGCGAGATTGACATAGCGCTCGCCCGCGCGCACAATCTCGCTCGACTGCTGAGCATCCAGCGCCGCCTGGATGGCTGCGGCTAACGATGCGCGGTAAGCTGGCGGAAGATTGGCCAGCGATAATTGCAGCGCTACGACACTGGCGACGTCCTTCTTACCAGGCATAATTCCCACCTGTAGCGGGCAGGTGTCGCCTAACGCTGTGGGCACGGTCAGCTTGCAAGAGATATCGATGATTGGTGGGAAGCGCCAGCGTATTACGTGAACGCCCCGCGCCAGATGGAAGGGCTGATCAATGCCCTGTATAGGCAGACGTGAGAGCAATCTGCCATCGAGCGTCACGGCACCCCATTGCGGAGCAAGCGTGATGTAGAGATTGTCCTCGCCAGCACGCACAGGCACGGTCGCTGTCGGCGTCGGACCAAGCACCGCGCCAAATAGCGCCTCGCGTGTCGGAGCAATCGTCAGCGTCAGAGCCACCAGCGTCACTGCCAGCAGTACCGTGACGATGATCCCGCGCCGCCGCTGCGCCAGACGCGACCGTCTCGGCGCGAAAAGCGGCTGGGCAGTGGCTGATTGAGCCGACGGCTCAGACGTGGTCGACGTCGATTGGAGCGAGCTAACCTCTATCTGGAGGTTATCATCCTGCTCTGGATCATGTATTCCCACCGCTGGACCCAACTATAGCGCTGCTGATGTACCACGAATCGGGCATACACAGAATACCGCGAAAGCGGAAACGCTCGCCTGGTCTCTATTGACCAGGAGCTAATATCCACCGTATACTGGCCTCCAGACGAAGCAACACGCGCGGCGCGAAGGAGAAGACCCAACTTCTTCCTCAGCAGGAGGCCGACATGATTGTGATGGATGGCGAAGAGTTTCTGACGGCACAGGAGACATGCGCTCTGCTGGGCGTAAAACCGGCGACGCTCTATGCGTATGTAAGCCGGGGTCTGCTCCGCAGCTATCGTCAGGGAATCAAACGTATGCGCCTCTACCGCCGCAACGAGGTCGATCGATTAACCCGCCTCCGCCATCCTGATGGCATAGACAATGAATCCGAGAATGAATCGCTGCGCAGCGAAGACCCCGCCTGGATCCCCTACGTGTAACGAACGCTATTGCCTTCTCGCTGTGTAAAAATTGCCTGGCGGGCGCGGTGAATCGCGAAATGGACGCTCGCCCGTATGCTGACCCTCTGATTGACGCCTGCTGCCTACACAGGATATAGTGACCAGGATACGCCTCTCGATGTGCGTTTCACAGCGCGCCAGCGTGCGCTTGTGCGCTCGTGAGTGCTGTGCACGTCACATGCGACGCGGATGGAGGATAGAAGGACCAATGGCAGACTTCATCGAGCGTCAGGTACGGTTTCCCTCGGCAGGGCGACCTCCAGTGGTGCTCGAAGGCGCCCTGGCGCAACCAGCCATGCCACCGCCTGAGCATGGCTACGCAGTGGCTGTGTTGTGCCACCCACAACCGGCGAGCAGCTCGATGGATGACCCGCTGCTGCGCCAGCTTGCTACCACGCTTGCGACAGCGGGGGTGATCGTGTTACGCTTTAACTTTCGCGGCGTCGGCGCCAGCGAAGGAGAGCAGACAGATGGACGTTTGGAGCCGCTCGATGTCGCGGGAGCGATTGAAGCCGCTCGGTCGCAGACGGATGCTAATCCCGAGAAGCTATGCCTGATCGGCCATGCGTTCGGCGCATACGTTGCGCTTGCCTATGCGGCCCATGACCCACGAGTCAAGACGGTAGTTGCTATCAGCCCGCCGGTCTTCCGGCTGACTCCTGAATTGGGGCGTTTTGAGCGCCCCCGACTATTTCTCACCGGTGAGTACGACGAGGTGTCGCCTCGTCATAAGCTCGAACCCTGGATCGCTGCGTTGCCAGGCGCGCGCAACCTGCGGGTGATATCGGGAGCGCGCCACCTGATGCGCGGGTATGAAGCCGTCGCGTCGAGCGTTGTCGTGCAGTACATTCAGCGCTGGGCAGAGTCGCCCGGCGTCTAACAATCTAACATCTCACATCGAACCGATGACTTCTAGTAACTAGCAGTGGGGCGAATACCACCGTGCCGATACAGACGACGAATCCAATGATCGTGCAGAGCGACCGCACTATCTTGCTGGAGGTGGACCATCCCCTCTATGCTGAGGCCCGCGACGCGCTGGCGCAATTTGCGGAACTGGAGAAATCTCCAGAACACATCCACACGTATCGGCTCACGCCGCTCTCGCTCTGGAATGCCGCAGCATCAGGGCTAGATGCCGCGCGTGTGCTGACCTTACTCGATCAGTTTACAAAATACGACCTGCCGCCAAACATCGTCACCGACATTCGCGATTACATCGGCCGGTACGGGCGATTGAAACTCCTACGGGATGGGCGGCAACTGGCGCTTGTCTCCGAGGATGTCGCACTCATTACTGAGGTCTCGCGACAAAAACGGATGCAGTCGTTCGTTGTGGAGCAGCGCGATGCCAACACGCTGATCGTAGACCCGGCGCGGCGCGGCCATATCAAGCAGGCGCTGGTCGCCATTGGCTTTCCCGCGGAGGATCTGGCGGGGTATACCGATGGCGAGGGTTTGACGTTTGCCAGGCGTGAGATTGCCCGCTCGGGCGAGCCGTTTCAGCTGCGCCCCTATCAGGAAGACGCTGTCGCGGCCTTTCACGCGGGCGGTGGTGTGAGCGGGGGGAGTGGCGTGGTCGTGCTGCCCTGTGGTGCGGGCAAGACAGTCGTCGGCATAGGCGCCATGGCAGCGGTGCAGCGGTCAACACTCATTCTCACCCCTAACACAGTTGCAGTGCGCCAGTGGATTAGCGAACTGCTCGATAAGACGACCCTTACCGCCGATCAGGTTGGTGAGTACACTGGCGAGCGCAAAGACATTCGACCTGTCACGGTGACAACCTACCAGATGCTGACCTATCGCCCAAGTGAAGATGGCGACTTCCCGCATTTTGGCTTGATGACTGAACATGACTGGGGCCTCATTATCTACGATGAGGTGCATCTGCTGCCCGCGCCGATATTCCGCATCACCGCCGAAATTCAGGCGCGCCGCCGTCTGGGACTCACGGCGACACTGGTGCGCGAGGATGAACGCGAGGCGGATGTCTTTGGCTTGATCGGCCCGAAGCGCTTCGACGTGCCCTGGCGCGAACTCGAGCGTCAGGGATGGATCGCAACGGCTGAATGCTATGAAATTCGCGTCGCGCTTGAGCCGGAAGAGCGTCTGATCTACGCGGTCTCGGAGGAGCGCGAAAAATATCGCATGGCAGCCGAGAATCCGGTCAAGATGCGTGTCGTCGATGAATTGATTCGACGCCATGCGGAAGACCAGGTGCTGGTCATCGGCCAGTACCTCGATCAGCTCAAATATCTGGCGGAAATGCTCGATGCGCCCCTGCTTACTGGGCGCACTACCAATACCCAGCGTGAGAAATTGTACGACCAGTTCCGCCAGGGCGTGCTGAAGCGTCTGGTTGTGAGCAAGGTCGCCAACTTCGCCATTGACTTGCCAGACGCCAACGTCGCTATTCAGGTGTCGGGTACGTTCGGCTCGCGACAGGAAGAGGCGCAGCGATTGGGTCGAATACTGCGCCCCAAATCTGATGGCCGCCCGGCGCACTTTTACACCATCGTCACCCGTGATACCCGTGACCAGGAGTTTTCCGCTAACCGCCAGCTTTTCCTGACGGAGCAAGGCTACCGCTACACTATCGAGGATGCCGAGACCGCGGGACTTCTCGTTGAGAGACCCCATCCACGCCGCACCAATGGGCATAGTTCCCCACACGCTCCGGGCAGCGCCACAGGCAACCAGAATGGTAAGCGTGGCCGCCAGGCAAACAGCAAGACAAGCGGCAGCGCCAACGCCAACGCCAGATCGAACGGTACATCCAATGGTCACGCTAACGGCAAACGGAATGGCAATGGCGCCAACGTTGCCGACCAGAAAGTCAAAACGGGGGCTACTCCAAGAAATCGCGGATATAACGTGACTGTAACCAGCCCCGCCTCATCCGGGGGTTACGAATCGCGGAGAAAGCGTTGAACTGGCTCTGGAGTGATATACTGTCCCCAAACGCGCCCAAACTCACCTAAAGGAGCCAGGGTCTGTTCTTCCATTGGTTTAGCGTACCGGGGGAATGCGCGCTCCACATGAATACAGGAGGCGATGACGATGGAGCATGTGCGAGTCTCGGAACTTCCAGCCACAGAACGCGCGACACTCATCGCTGCTTTCAATGGGTGGAACGACGCGGCGGACGCGGCCACCTGGGCGATTAAGTTCCTCGTCAACCAATGGGACGCCAACTCGTTTGCCGAAATCGATGGCGAGGAGTTCTTCGATTTCACTCAGACACGCCCAACCATTCGCGTCAATCGCGGGATGTTACGTCGCGTCTCGTGGCCCGCGAACCGCTTCTATATCGCTCAGACGAAGGTCCAGGCTGAGGCAGATTCGCCTGAAACGGATCAGTCCAATCAATCCGCCGGGGATGTTATCCTGCTACTTGGCGATGAGCCACACCTACGCTGGCGCACATTCGCGCGCGAAGTGCTGGATGTCGTGCGGCTCTGCCACGTCGAGGATATCATCATACTGGGCGCGCTGGTTGCGGAGGTGCCACATACCGCGCCAGTGCAGATTGGGGCGCCGCCACCACCGACGATTACCTCAAGCGTATGGAGCAATGTGGTATCGAGCGTACCAGGTATTCTGGTCCCTCGGGGATAGTCGCCGTATTGCAGGATATGGCGCGTACTCAGGCGATACCCACCATCAGCCTCTGGGGAACCGCGCCACACTATGTCTCGGCCACTCCGAACCTTCCCGTCTCCGAGGCGCTCCTTCGCAAACTCGATCTTTTGAAAGGATTTCAGCTTCAGCTCAAGGAATTGTCGCGGGCGGCACAGCGATTTACCCAGCGGGTCTCATCGCTGGTCGCGGAGGATCCGACCGCGTCGGCCTACGTCCACGATCTCGAAGAGCGAGGCACGCCACCTGAGCAGCCCGACGAACCAGTAATTCCGTTCGATGCCTCAGGGATTCATAAAATCCCAAGGGATGGTGAGCTGCCAACTGGCGAGCAGGCAATCGAAGGCGCGGAACAATGGCTCCGCCGTATCCGTGATGAGTAGTCACTCGTCATAGTTGATGAGCATTTCGGAGTGGCAGGTGGGTATTGCCTGGCTGGTAATTCTCTGATAGATTTCATCGCATGATACCCGGCGATGCCTCTGGCTAATGCTCATTTTTGCGCCCTTTCGCCACGATAGCGAGCAGTCGTCATGCGCCGCTGCCGGATATTTGCTCTGGAGGAAGCATGGACAGCGAGAATCCACGACGCGATGAGGACATACCATCCACCGGGAGATACGAGAGCACACCATCACCCGACGCGACGCCAGCGACCCGGCGGACAGCGCACCCAACTGAGACAGCGTTCGCCTACGAGGCAGCCGTGCTCGCGGCGATCCCTACGGCGACGACAGACGCTGTTCGCACGCGGACAGTTTTCTATCCAGCGGGGACTGAGCCACCAGATGCAAATGCAGATGTGTCCGTGCCTCTGTTGGATGACCAGCCAGTCATTGTGCCCGTCCTGAGCGCACAGCCCATTACGCAACCATTTCTGCGCAGCGATGAGCGCGATGTGCGCGACTTCGATGAACCTGACTATCGCTGGCCAGCCGACGAGGACAGTGACGAGGACAGTGACGAGGACAGTGACGAGGACAGCGATGGGGACACTACCCTGGACGACGACTCGTCTGACTTTGCGTTCGACGTGGATCCGGAACTCATCGACAGGTCCGGCAGCATCACGGGCCGGATGTTCACACAAGACGAGGCGTTCGCACTGCGTGAGCGGAATCGCGACGGGTGGAAGCAGTTTCGCAAGACCGCGCTGGTGCTGCTCTCGCTCGTGATGATGCTGTTAGTAGCCGCACTCGGCGCAGCCGTGGCGGCCTCGTACCTGAATCGCGCAACGGACCATCTGACTATCCCCGCCCAGGTGCCGACCACCAGCAGCTATAGCAATGGTGTGGTCGTCCAGCCTGGCGCAGAAGGAATCGCACCAACCCCGGAGGCGCCTAAATATCAGATTGGCGCATGGATGTCCAATAATGCGCCTGGTGGTGGATCGGTCAAGGTCTTTGTCCGCCTGACCGAGGACGTCGCTCCAATCCCACAGGTTCCGGTGACCCTTGCGGTGCAGATGCCTGGCGGCTCGGTAGTTCAACTGGGGCCAACCAATACCGACGGCTATGGATTAGCCATCTTCACCGTGAATTTCGGTGGGATCAGGGGGACACCAATTTTTGTGACGGCCAGCGCGACAGTTGGAGATGAGAATCTCACCGCTGACACGGTCTTTGTCCCCGCATAGTCCAGTGCCACGCACAGTGGGGGTAGGCAACAGGCGCGCCTGGACATTTCCAGATGCGCCTGTTGCCTACCCCCACTATAGCCTTGTTGCTTCACGTGCCGCTATGGCACCTCCAGCTTGATGACGCCGTCTTCGACCCAGACCTGATAACTGCCCGCCGACCCAGTGGCTGGCAGCGAAAGCGCTTCGCCGGTACGCAGATCGAACCGTGAGCCATGCAGCGCGCATTCAACAGTCGCATCGTCGAAGACTTCTCCCTCTGAGAGCGAGAAATCCTCGTGGGTACAGGTATCGCCGATGGCGTAATATTCACCGTTCACGTTGAATATCGCGATGGGTATATCGTCAACTACGACGCACGCCGACTGACCCGGCTGAATATCGCTCTCCGGACCAACCTCGACGATTGCCATGGCATTCCTCTCCTCACACAATGATCAGTCACATCATCAGGCGCAACATGTCTCAGGGCATTGCAAAGCGCTGCTGTTAGGACGCCCGCGCCGTCTCGGCCTCGCCAACACGCGCGGCAATCTCGCGCCGAAGCGCATCACGCAGCCCCGCCACGGGTACCATAGCCACCAGTGGGTCTACGAAACCCTCGACGATTAGCCGCGTCGCTTCCACCCGGCTGAGGCCGCGGCACATCAGGTAGAAGAGCTGCTCCTCATCCACCTTGCCGACCGTTGCGCCATGGGTGCAGCCAATGATGTCGTTTGCGCCGATCTCCAGATTTGGGATCGAGTCGGCCCGTGCCGTGCGACTAAGCAGCAGATTGCGATTCTGCTGATATGCCGCTGTCCCTTTGCCCTCTGGGGTCACGCGAATAAGCCCGGAGAAGACGGAACGCGCCTCGTCGGTGACGACGCCCTTGAAGAGCAAATCACTGGTGCCACTCGCGGCGCGATGATCCTGTAGCGTATAGCGGTCCATATGCTGCTTGCCATCGGCGACGTACAGCCCGAGGAGCTTGACGCTGGCGCCATCGCCGCCCAGAATCGCTTCGACACGCCCCTTGGTCAGTCGGCTGCCCAGCTCGATGGTCTGCAACGTTGCCGTGGTGTCCCGCCCAAGCAGCACGCGTTCGGTATGAAAATCGTAGACCGCGCGCCCCAAACGCTGCGTGCCAACATAGTGCAGCACTGCCGCACGCTCGAGAATGAGCTCGACGACCCGGCTGCTCAATCCTTGCTCGGTTATCTCATCCGAGACGGCGTCTTCGACGAGCGTCGCCTGCGCGCCCTCATCCAGCACCACCAGGGTATGCGTCAGGCTGGCCGAGTGACGCAGCGCGGCGGAGATGATGACGCGGAATGGCTCGGCGATGACGACGCCCCTGGGCACGTAGAGGAATACGCCGTTCTGCCAGAATGCGCCATGCAATGCGGCGAACTTGCTATCGCTCGGCGGCACGCAGCGCGTCATGAAGTGCTTGCGCACCAGGTCGCCATGCTCGCGGATAGCGGTCCGCAGGTCGGTGAAGATAACTCCCTGACTGCCCAGGTCGTCACGGAGTGAATGCTCAACCTGCTCGCTATCACGAAGTCCCAGTACCCCCGCGAACGATTCCTCCCGCTCGGACGGTGGCAGCAGACTGGTCGTGGTTCCCGATTCTTCGGCGAACGGCGCGATATCATCGAGCTTGAGCGCACGCAGGTCAGTCCGCCGCCACTCTTCGTCCTGGCGAGTGGGCATCGGCAGACTCTCGTAGATCTTCCAGGCGTCCAACCGGCGTTCCTGCATCCATGCCGGTTCGCCCCGTCGCTCGTTCAGCGCATGGATCGCCTCTTCACTGAAGCCGCGTCTGGCCACAGGTGCAGTCATGACACTATCCCCTTTGCACACACCATTGCACGCAGAAAAATGAAGGCGGAGCAGCCAGAGCCGCCCCGCCCGAAACAATCTCGAACCCTACGAACGTGTCTCACTCGTTTGGTCGTACGTCTCTCCCGACGGAGGCTGCCGAATCTCAGCCCTGCTGGCAGCACGTTCACCACCCACAGCCAGCATGGTTCAGAGGCACGGCTTATCCGACCGAGCCAGACATTTCGAGCTGGATCAGTCGATTCAGTTCAACGGCGTATTCCAGCGGCAGCTCTTTGGCGATTGGCTCGATGAAGCCGCTCACGATCATGGTGTAAGCCTCGCTCTCAGAGAGTCCGCGGCTCATCAGATAGAAGAGTTGCTCTTCGCCCACCTTCGAGACGGTCGCCTCATGCCCGACCTCGACATCCTCTTCCTCAATTTCGATGTAGGGATAGGTGTCGGTCCGGCTGGCCTCGTCCAGTAGCAGCGCGTCACAGCGGACATTGGACTTGACGTTCGTGGCGCCCTTCTGCACCTTGAGCAAGCCGCGGTAGCTGGAGCGGCCACTGCCCTTCGAGATCGACTTCGAGACGATCTGCGATGAGGTGTTCGGAGCGATATGAACGACCTTGCCGCCGGCGTCCTGGTGCTGCCCATCGCTGGCGAACGCCACCGAGAGCACCTCGCCGCGCGCGTGCTGGCCCATCAGCCACACCGCCGGGTACTTCATCGTCAATTTTGACCCTAAGTTCCCGTCCACCCATTCCATTGTCGCGCCCTCGTGGGCCACGGCACGCTTGGTGACGAGATTATAGACGTTCTTCGACCAGTTCTGGATGGTGGTGTAGCGCACGCGCGCGTTCTTGTGGACGATGATCTCGACCACGGCGCTATGCAGGCTATCCGAGGTGTAAGTAGGCGCTGTGCAGCCCTCGACATAATGCACGTAGCTGTCTTCGTCGGCGATGATGAGTGTCCGCTCGAACTGCCCCATGTTGCGGGCATTGATGCGGAAATACGCCTGAAGCGGAATCTCGACGCGGACGCCCTTCGGGATGTAGATGAAGCTGCCGCCGCTCCAGACGGCGCTGTTGAGCGCGGCGAACTTGTTGTCATTCGGCGGGATCACCGTCGCAAAGTACTTGCGGAAGAGGTCTTCGTGCTCGCGAAGGCCAGTGTTCGGGTCAACGAAGATGACACCCTGTTTTTCGAGGTCTTCACGAACCTTGTGGTAGATGACCTCAGATTCGTACTGCGCGCCAACGCCCGCAAGGTACTTCCGCTCGGCCTCGGGGATGCCCAGTTTGTCGAACGTGTCCTTGATCTCTTCGGGCAGGTCGTCCCAGGTCGCGCCAGCCTTCTCTGTGGGCTTGATGTAGTAGTAGATATCGTCGAAGTCAATGTTGCTGAGGTCACCGCCCCAGGTGGGCATTGGGCGCTTCAGGAAGTGATCGAGACTCTTATGGCGGAAGTCGCGCATCCACTGCGGCTCGCCCTTGAGCTGGCTGATCTCTTCGACAATCTCGTGCGAGAGGCCCTTACGAGACTTGAAGACATAGTTTTCAGGCTTGCTAAAGCCCCACTTATATTGTTCGAGGTCGCTGCCGACTGTTGTTTCAGTTGTCACTATTCTGCCTCCACTTGACCACAGGCACTGGCGTCTCTGATCTGTCTCGACTCATCCACATCATCTAGCAGTCAGTGGATTAGAGCTGAACCCGCCGACGCCAGATTTACGCCGCAAGAGAGCCGCATACTTTGTTAATCCTGACTAACCTGCTAGGATATAGTATGACACGTACAGACCAACATGGTCAAGGGAGCATACCGCACGGATTCGCGCGCAACAGGCCGTCTGCTGAGCCATGGCGTATGGTGGGCATGGGTCGTGCGCGGTGATCGTTGAGGTGTCATTTGGAGCAAAGGGGTGAGGAATTAATGGATGAAGCCACAAAAAAAGAGGCGCTGCGCCTCTTCACGTATGGTCTGTATGCCATCACCACAGGCGATGAGCAGCAGCGCAACGCATTTACCGCGAACTGGGTCTCGCAGGTATCATTCGATCCACCACTGGTGGTTCTTTCAATCGAGAACGACTCAGTCTCGCTGCCCATCATTCGCCGGACCGGTCTCTTCGCAGTCAACGTTTACGCATCCGATCAGCGCGACCTCGCCGGGCTGCTGGGAAAGTCTTTCGACAAACATCCCGAGAAGTTAGAGAACCTCACGTTTGGTGCGGACGAGACCGGCTGCCCGGTGCTATCGGCGGGGCTGGCATACGTCGAATGTCGGGTGCGGAATGAAATGCTCGCGGGCGACTCGACACTGCTGCTGGCCCAGGTGGAAAATGCGACGGTGCTGCGACGCGCGGAGCCGCTGACCATGCTGGCGGCGGGCTTCAAACACGCAGGCTGAAATCGACCTGAGACAACGACGACGGCCATACAACAATGTGTTGCATGGCCGTTTTGCCGGGATTCCATAAATTCGGTGACAGGGCGCCGGGCGACTAGAGTTCGGCCTGGTTTTCCTGGTCTTCCACAGGGACCGGCGTGGGAGGCGATGACGGCTCGGTGTCAGCGGATGCATCACCCGCATCGCCTGCGGCATTCTCTTCCGTCGCGGGACCATGGCTATTCTTGCGTGACCTCGCAACAGGGGCGACCTTCTTCGGTGGCTCCCACCCGGGCGCGCGGGCCACGATCAACGACATGATCTTGCCCTCCATGAGCGGCGGGCGTTCGACTACGGCGATGCTCTTCAGGCCAGCGACGATTTTATCCAGGAGTTGACGGCCAAGTTCGGGATGAGCCAACTCGCGTCCGCGGAACCGGACTCCGACCTTGACCTTGTCGCCCTCGCTGAGAAACTCTTCGATCTTGCGCACTTTGACGAAAAGATCATGATCGTCCGTTCTCGGACTCAGACGGATTTCCTTGAGTTCTGAGACCTTCTGGTGTTTGCGGGCCTCGTTCTCTTTCTTCGACTGCTCATACTTGAACCGCCCGTAATCCAACAGCTTGCAGACTGGCGGCGTCGCCATCGGAGACACCTCAACCAGATCCAGTCCGCGCTCACGCGCCATGGATAACGCCTGCCCAGATGTCATGACGCCGATCATCTGGCCATCTTCGTCAATCAGCCGCACCTCGCGCGCACGAATTCGCTCATTGACACGTGTCTCCCGTGCGCGGTTGTCTCCCCGAAAGTCCCTGTTGATAGCCAAAAACCCAAAACCTCCAGTACTAAGCGCTGCCCACCACTCATCCACAATAATCCAGGGCTTCATCACTCATCAAGAGCGCGCGCCACAATGAATCTATCGTGTGGACAGGCTGCTTTCCCAGCATTACCCTGCAATCTGATCAAGTGTAGCACATGTACAGGATCAACAGCAAGCGAAACAAGGCAGTCGCTATTAGCATGCTCCTGCTTGAAAGCGGTCCTCGCACAGCCAGTCGGCAATCGCTACCAAGGGACGTCCGCAGTATGCTACAATGCTTCCGGCGGAATCAGGCGACCGCACACCACCTACGTTCGCCAAGCTGAGAACACCGGCATATCCGGCATTCTCCGACCCGGCAGGAGCTGGCATGGAGTCCGACGTTTCCTGCGCACGGTGTGGTCATCGCCTCCCACCTGATGCGCTCTTTTGTCCAGGCTGTGGGGTCAGTATTCAAGGACGCCAGACAGCCCTTCACAGGCCCGGCCAGATTCCTCCCGGAGCGATGCTACGCCAACGTTACTTCATCGATCATAAGCTCGCTCAGGGCGGCCATAGCGCCGTCTATCTCGCACGCGATACACTGGACGACGGCATCTTTGTCGCGCTGAAAGAGATGCGCGAGACGCAACAGACCACTGAAGAACGCGATACCGCCATCAACAGCTTTATGCGCGAGGAGCGCATGCTCGCGGCGCTCAACCATCCCTCGCTGGCGCGTGTCCGCGACATCTTCGTCGAGGACGGTCACCACTACCTCGTGATGGAGTACGTGCCCGGATACACCCTCGAAGACGAGATGATGGCGCTGCAGCACCCCATCGAGTGGAGGCGCGCCGTCGAATGGGGTCTGACTCTCTGCGATGTGCTGGCCTATCTGCACCAACAGCAGCCACCCATCGTCTATCGCGACCTCAAGCCGCCCAACATCATGCTCACTCCCGACGGCCAAATCAAGCTCATTGACTTCGGCATTGCGCGCTGGTTCTACTCCGCCCGCTCGCGCGATACAACACAACTCGGGACCGACGGCTACGCGCCGCCAGAACAGTACGCCGGGCGCTCCGAGCCGCGTTCCGACCTGTACGCGCTCGGCGCAACACTCTACCATCTGATGACGGGGCGTGTGCCCGAATCGGCGCCACAACGGATGAATGGCCAGCCGCTCACAGCTCTGCGTGCGCATGTGGCCGCGATACCTGAGTCGGTCGAGCGCGTCATTCAGCAGGCGATGAGTCTGGGATCAGCCGATCGTTTCGTCTCGTCGGAAAAGATGGGCGAGGCGCTGGAGGTGATCATCTGGGCTGGTCGTTCGGGCGCAGGATCATCCAGCGGGCGGCATCCCATCCCAGCGCCGATACCCGACACGCTGCCAAAGCGTCCGCGCCAGCCTACAGGCGCGCCAGCGAGCCGTGCGAAGGGCAGTGGGGGCAGCAATACCCGTAACGGCAGCCTGCCCAAAGCGACCATTCCCCCTCGGCTCTCGGTACGACCGCTACGGCTCGACGCCGGGTACATCGCGGCTGGCGGCTCGGCGACATTTCCGTTGGAGGTCGCCAATCGTGGCGAGGGCGCGTTGAGTGGCCAGGTTGAATCCAATGCCGCCTGCCTGCGCATCGCGCCGAAAAAGATCGCGGGCGACACTAGCAGCCTGAGCATCACAATCGATACGACCGGTCTGAAAGAGGACCAGTACGTCTGCCATGTGGCGATTCGCACCAACGGAGGCGACCAGACGGTGCCTATACGCTTCGTCGTCACATCCGCAGTGGATGATGACTCCAGCACGTACGGTTGGAATGAGCGATAGAATGGGCATATATCATGGAGGGCAGGATGGCTGATTTGCCACAGGCGGCGATTGGAGTCATCGGCGGGAGCGGCCTCTACCAGATGGATGGGCTGGCAGATGTGCAGGAGGTGCGCGTCGAGACGCCGTTTGGCGCGCCCAGCGACGCCATCACCGTGGGACGCCTGGGCGATGTCTCACTGGCGTTTCTGCCCCGCCACGGGCGCGGCCATCGTCTGAACCCGACCGAGGTACCGTCGCGCGCCAATATCTGGGCGCTGAAGCGACTGGGCGTGCAGTGGGTGTTCTCGGTGAGCGCCGTCGGCAGCCTGCGCGAGGACTACGCGCCACTGCACCTGGTGCTACCAGACCAGATTTTCGACCGCACCAGACTGCGGCCCGGCTCATTCTTCGAGGACGGCGTCGTCGTCCACGCCTCGTTCGCCGACCCGTACTGTCCACACCTGAGTGGTCTGCTCTGGGAGACGATGTCGGGCATGAACGATGTAACCAGTCACCGCGGCGGCACACTTGTCTGCATCGAGGGGCCGCTCTTCTCGACCAAAGCGGAGTCGCATATCTATCGCCAGCTTGGCTGTGATCTCATTGGCATGACAGTGCTGCCCGAAGCCAAGCTGGCGCGCGAGGCCGAGCTATGCTACGCGACGATTGCCTGCGTCACCGATTACGATGTCTGGCGCGAGAGCGAAGAGACAGTGACGGTGGAGATGGTAGTCGCCAATCTGCAGAAGAACGTCGCCAACGCCCAGCGTATCATCCGTGAGCTGGCAGGCAGGCTTCCTGCCGACCGCTCGGCCTCGCCCTGCGACTGCGCCAGCGCCCTGGCGAACGCCATCCTCACTGACCGAGCGGCCATCCCCGCCAGCGCCCGCGAGCGCAACGCACTGCTGCTGGAGAAGTATTTGCCACAATAACCCGATGCGCCGCAGATACAACGACCGTCAGGATCTACGAAGGCGGATGGGGCATCATGCGATCAAACTCACCAGTATTGGCGCGTATGCTGAGTCATGCCGTTGTACTACTGGCGCTATTGGAACTGTTGACTTTGGCGGGCCGCGCCTCCAATGCCGCACCTCCAACCACGGTGCGTGGCATCCGCGATCGGATGGTGATTCCTCAGTGCCTGGAGGCCATTTCGTCGCAAGTGACCGAGTGGACGGGTGGAGGTGGCTTGGCGGGGAATATATCCGAACTCCTCGGATTCACTCCCTACGTGTTGTCCGATATCCCTGCTGAGTCCACTTGGAGCATGGATGTTGGATTCGGCCCGGCGTGGAAAGACGGCCCGGCTCCGCTGTTTCACGGCGCGTACGGGCACATGGTTCCGCGTCCGTACAATGCCGAAGCGATGGAGAACATCATCGCGCTTGACGAGACGACGCAACGCCTCGAACCACTGACAAATATGTTCGCCAAGGGGCAGGAGCTTCAGCTCACAAGCCAAGTGCCTATCACCGTGAAGGGCACAAGTGCCACGCTCTTCCATTTCGGGTCGCCCACGGGCAGATCCCATCCTGTAGAGGGCATTGGTTTGCTCTGGCAGCTTGAATCGCTCTCGGTGCGCATAACTATGGTCGCGTCCGGCGGATACGAGATGCGCCCTCACGGCCAGCCAGAGTCCTTCGATTGGATTAAGCCATGGTCCGGAGCCAGTGAGCAAACGCTGAAGACACTTGCCATCAATCTCATCCCACTGCCTCGGTGCCCGCGAACATGAGGGAGTAATTGGCCCTTGAGTCTCGCTGGTCCATGGTTAAACTCCCGCTCGCCATCCAAAGCATATCGAACGATCGGGAATAGCTGCGGCACGTTTTCGCGGGCACATGTCGCCATCGCCGCAACCTACTCACTCTGGACAGCCGTGCTAGCATTTGGACAATACTGCCCTCATCACACCTGTCCAGGAGAAATGTTGTCTATGAGCGCATCAGCCTCAGCTTCCGCGCCTACCCTTCGCCGCGTCCTGCATTTTCGCACCATTGTCTCGACCAGCACCGGCCTGGCGTACGCCGCCATCAGTCTGCTGGCGTGCATTCAGGTTACCAGCTACATGGCGGGCGACTCCGCGTGGATTGCGCTGCTAATCGCGGGTGTGCTGGCCCTGCTGGCGGCGCTCTGTTTCTCCGAACTGAACGCGCTCTATCCCTCGGCGGCGGCCATTCGCCAGTATCTGCGCGCCGCCTTCAACGAGAAGACCTCGCTCACCATCTCGTTCGCCTATGTGCTCACCATTGTCGCGGTTATCGCCGCCGATAGCTACGTCGTCGGCAGCGCCGTCAGCTACGTCTTCCCCCAGACACCCGCGATTCTCTGGATACTGCTGATACTGGCGCTGGCCGCTGGCGCGAACCTGTTTGGCATCCGCATTGCGGGGCTGCTGCAAGACATCACGACCTACGGGCTGCTCGTCTCGCTGGCGATCATCTCGATCCTCGCGCTCTCACGTCACGGTTTCACAGTGCATCAGCCGCTGGCGGGCCTCGGCAATCCAGGCAATCTGCTCAACGCCGTCGCGGTCGGCGTCTTCGTCTTCTCCGCCTTCGAGTGGGTCACGCCGCTCTCCGAGGAGATGACCGATACGCGCCTCATTCCGCGCGGCATGTTCATCGCGCTGGGGCTACTCTTCGTCTCATACGCGCTCTTCACCGCAGCCGCCACCAATCTGGTTGGCATCGACGCGCTCAAGGACAGCCCAGTGCCGCAGATGCTACTGGGAAAAGCCACGCTAGGCCAGGCTGGCGTCATCTGGATGCTCATCGCCACGCTTTTCACGGGTGTGATGACCTTCAACGGCGGCTTTGCCACCGCGTCGCGCTTCCTCTACGCTGCTGCCCGCGAGGCGACGCTGCCACCGATCTTCGCTCGTCTCAGTCTCGCGCGCGCCGTGCCGTGGGTGACGGTGCTGATTCTGGCAGGTTCATCAGCAGTGGTCGCGATCATCATCGATATCACCAGAGAGTTCAACATCCTGATACTCATCGGTGCCGTACTCGAGGCGCTGATCTACGCCGCTGCGGGCCTCTGCGTCATCCAGCTTCGCCGCCGCCAGCCTGGTAGCGAGCGGTCGTTCCGCATTCCCTTCGGATGGACGATTCCGTTGCTCACCATTGTCATCTTCACCCTGCTTGGCATTGCCGCTGCCGTCTCGCCCACGCCGCTGCCTCTGCTCATCACCGCCATTGTCTTTGCCATCTCGTTTGTCTATGTGCAGTCGGTCGTGCCGCGACTGAAGGCCTCTGAGGAGCAACGGCGACATGCGCGTGGCCGCAGACGCCCGCCACGTCGTCCAGAGGCAGCTACTTTGCCCACCAGTGAAGCGCAAAACCAGCAATAATAGATTGGAGAAGTAGGATCACCTATGCCAACTATGCCCAGCGTCACCATTCATGTCCGCGTGCCGTTCGTCGATGTTGATAGCAGCATGCGCATTCATTTCACCGCTATGTTTCGCTACATGGAGATCGCCGAGCATGAGCTAATGCGTTCGCTTGGCTTTGAATATGCCACCTCGCTCCAGTCGTACGCTTTCCCGCGCGTGCATCTCGAATGCGACTTCCAGGGCGCGATCCGCTATGACGACGAGATCGATGTCACAGCGCGGGTCGAGCGGGTGGGTACTACCTCATGGACGGTTGCCTTCGCGGCGTATCCTCCCAATGCGGCAGCTTCCGATGCCCCAACGCTTGCCACTGGCCGTATGACCATCGTCTCCATAGATCCCGCGACTGAGCGCGCCACCCCACTCCCCGACGAGCTGCGCCGCGTTCTCCTGGGTGGCGAGGGCTGATAGCGTGACCTCACGCCGCCCTCACGCGCTTTTGACAGGGGATACCTGCCAGCGTACAATGAGAATAGTCACATAATGCGGCAGGCACAGTAGTGAGCGGGGTCATGGTCAGCTCGGAACAATCACATGGGACGCTTTCGGAGAGGCTGACGGCGCGACTGAATAAGCTACTCGCGCTGCCACTGCTCTACAAGGTGCTGTTCGCGAATAGTCTGGTCATCCTGCTTGGTGCGACCCTCGGAACCTACCTTGCCACCCGGCTCAAGGACACCAATAGCCTGGTCGTGCTGGTTGGCTTTGTGCTGACCGGCCTGATTATCAGCGTCGTTATCAACTATGCGCTCCTCAAGTACGCCCTGAGTCCGCTAACCCGGCTGCGCGAGACGATGCAACAGGCGCAGGCGGGTGACATGACCTCCAAAGCGCCTGTTAACGGCTTCGATCCCGACGCCGACGCGCTAGCGAAAACGTTCAATACAATGCTGGCGGCCATCGACGAGCTTTCCAAATCGCGCGCCATCCAGATTTTGCACGCGCAGGAGCAGGAGCGCAAACGCATTGCCCGCGAGCTGCACGACGAGACGAGTCAGGTGCTGACCTCGCTGCTCATCAGCCTGGCCATGCTCGAAGAATCGGTGGGATCAGAGACGGCGCGGATACGCATCGCCGACACTCGCGCGCTGGCGCACCAGACGTTGCGCGCGGTCCGTAACCTAAGCATCGATCTGCGACCGAGCGCTCTGGACGACCTGGGGCTGCTGCCCGCGCTACGCTGGTATCTCAAGGAATATCAGCAGAAGTGCGGCATCGATGTTGATTTTTCGGCGTCTGGCTTGAAGGAAAGATTGCCCGCCGAGATGGAGACAGCAATCTACCGTATCATCCAGGAGTCGCTAACCAATACCGCAAAGCATGCTCACGCCCATAAAGCCTGGGTGACGCTGACCGAAGGATCCGCCACGATCAACGTGCGCATCGCCGATGACGGCTGCGGTTTCGACGCGCCAGCCGTCCTGCGCACGCCATGGCAGGATCGGGGGCTTGGCCTGGGCGGTATGATGGAGAGAGCATCGCTGCTCAACGGATCGGTGGATATCCAGTCGCAGCACGAGCACGGCACGACGATAAGTGTGTGCATTCCGGTGAAGCGCGCGCTACATCCAGTGGAGTCCACATTGCCGACCCACCCGGAAAGCCAGGTCGCTGGATAATTGGGAAGTGGAATGCAGATATCAGGATGATAGGTGAGCAGAAGCGAATGAATGCTGATAGTGCAAATCTAATACCGGGAGCGATTGAGACCGAGGACACGACCCCAGACACGATAAATTCTGGGCCAATTCGCGTGCTGCTAGCCGACGACCATACCATCCTGCGGGCAGGCCTGAAGATGATGCTGAGCGTGCAGCCTGACATCGAGATCGTCGGCGAGGCGAGCGATGGACGCCAGGCGATTGCCGAGGCGCAGCGCCTGCAACCCGACGTCATTCTGATGGATATCACGATGCCTGAGCTGAATGGCATCGAGGCGACGCGCCAGGTGAAGAAGCTGCTGCCAGAGACGCGCGTCCTGGTGCTGACGATGCACGAGAACGAGGAATATCTCTTCCAGGTTCTGCGGGCAGGAGCATCGGGCTACATCCTCAAAGAGGCTGCCGACACCGAGTTGATCTCGGCGATTCGCTCGGTTTACGTGGGCCGATTCTACCTCTCACCACCCGCCCAGGCGATGATGGTTGGCGACTATATGCAGCGGGTGCGCGCGGGCGAGGAGCACGATAGCTACAGCGGCCTGACCGAGCGGGAGCGCGAAATCCTCAAGCTGGTGGCCGAGGGCTATACCAACAACCAGATTGGCGAGCGGCTCTTTATCAGCCCCAAGACGGTCGATACCCACCGCACCCATGTGATGGACAAGCTCAACCTGCATAGCCGCGCCGAACTGGTGAAATACGCAATGCGACGCGGCCTCCTCGAAGGATAGAGCTACCACACCAGCGCCTCCGGGCTCTCCAGTGCCGAGACGAGCGCGCCCATGAACTGCGCCGCCGTCGCTCCATCCACAATGCGGTGATCGCAGGCGATAGAAATCCACGCGCCAGGACGCGCCAGCACCTGTTCGCCGACGATCGTTGGCCGCATCTTAATCGCACCGAAGCCCACCACGCACGCCTCGGGCGCGTTGATGAGCGGCGCGCCAGTATCCACCGGACCAGCCGCGCCGACATTGGTGATGGTGATGGTGCCGCCAGTCATCGCACGCGCATCCAGCTTGCCTGCGCGCGCCAATGGCACCAGCCGCTCGATCTCGGCGGCAATCTCGGTAAAACTCATCGCGTGCGCGTTATGGATGACTGGCACGATCAGCCCGCGCTCGGTATCGGTGGCGATGCCCACGGAAATGCTGCGCTTGACCACAATTGCGTTGCCTGCCTCGTCCCAGCGCGAGTTCATGATGGGATACTGCTGCACCGAGGCGACGATAGCCCGCACGAAGAACGGCAGAAAGGTGAGCCGCTGACCAGCGAACGCACCACCCTCGCCACGCATGCGGTCGCGCAGCGCGCTCACTGCGGTAGCATCGAAGAGGCTATATTCGACAAAGTGCGGGATCGTCGTCGCCGACTTCATCATCTTGGCGGCAATCGCCTTGCGCAGCCCGACGGTGCTGATGCGCTCCTCGTCGTCGGCCACAACCGGCGCGTTCGCCACTGGACTGGTGGCAGGCGCCGCGGCGACATCGAGGTCTTCGGTGCGGATGCGCCCACCAGGGCCGGTTCCCTTGATAGCGGCGAGGTCGATGCCGCGCTCCTGGGCAATCTTGCGCACCAGCGGGCTGGCCTTGATCTCCGGCTCAACGACCGGCGCGGAGGCATTGGGAACCGCACCACGCCGACGCCGCGAGAACGTCGCCGTTGGGCCAGCAGAGCCGTAGCCCACCAACACCGCCGGATGGTCGTCATCCGCAGCAGTGGACTGTGCGCCAGCAGCCACCTCATCGATGGTTATCAGCGGCGCGCCAACCAGCACAGTAACGCCGGGCTGGGCATGGAGGATTCGCACCGTCCCCGCGTAGGGTGACGGAATATCTACGAGCGCCTTGGCGGTCTCGACCTGGCAAATGGCGTCATTGAGGCGAACAGTATCACCCACCTGTACCAGCCATTGCACCAATTGCGCCTCTTCCAGGCCCTCCCCGAGATCGGGAAGCAGAAACTGACTCATAGGTATCTATACCTTTTCATTGCTCACGTGACGCGCTCGTTAATATTCTCGCGTCCGGTCAACGGCTTCGAGAATGCGGTCGGCGTCGGGCAGGAAGAGCTTCTCGAAGCGCGACGGCGGATACGGAATCGTCGCGTTGCCCACCCGCTCGATGGGCGCCTCCAAAACGTCGAAGAGATCGTGCATCAACTGCGCCACGATCTCAGCGCCCAGCCCCATGAAGACAGGCGCTTCATGCACCACCACCGCGCGGCGCGTCTTGCGAACCGACGTACGCAACGTATCCATGTCCAGTGGCGCGAGGCTGCGCAGGTCAACGACCTCCAGCGAGACACCCTCGGCCTCGCCCTGTTCCGCCGCCGCCAGCGCCGTCTGCACAGTTGGCCCATACGCGATCAGCGTCACGTCGCGCCCCTCGCGCACCACACTCGCGCGATCCAGCGGCAGCGGCTCCGCGGGCAGATCAACATCCTGGCGCATCCAATAGCGCGCCTTTGGCTCCAGAAAGATCACCGGGTCGGGGTCTTGAATCGCCGCCGTCAGCAGACGGTACGCATCCTCTGGTGTCGAGGGCGTCACCACCTTGAGGCCAGCGGTATGCACATAGTAGGTCTCCGGGCTTTCAGAATGCTGCTCGATAGCGCCGATGTTGCCGCCATACGGAATGCGGATCACCAGTTGCATGTTGACCGCGCCGCTCGTACGGGTGTGATATTTGGCGATGTTGCTCGTCACCTGCTGGAACGAGGGATACGAGAAGGCGTCGAACTGCATTTCGGCGACCGGGCGAAACCCCTTCATCGCCAGCCCAAGCGCCAGCGCGGCAATCGTCGCCTCCGCCAGCGGCGTGTTGAAGACACGCTCTCTGCCAAACTCGTCCTGCAGGCCGTCGCTGACACGAAAGACGCCGCCGAGCTTGCCGACATCCTCGCCGAACATGACAACGTGATCGTCACGTTCGAGCGCGTCGCGCAGCGCCAGATTGAGCGCCTTTCCCATGGTGATGCCGGTCATTCAGCGCCTCCCTGTTCCAGCGACGCGGTAAACTCGTCGCGCTCGCGTAGCAGAGCTGCGGGCGGGTTGGCAAATACCAGATTGAAGACGCTTTCAGGGTGAGCGGGCTGCGCCGTCAACACGGTCTGGCGCATGGCGGCGGCGCGCTCCTCGGCCTCCTGAGTCACCGCCGCCTCAAAGCTCTCGTCGAAGGCGTTACGCTGACGCAGCCGCGTGGCGCAACGCTCGATGGGGTCTTTGTCCTTTTCGCGCCACGGCTCCAGGTCAGCATCGGTGCGGTAGCGGGTGGGGTCGTCCGAGGTCGTATGCGGCTGCATGCGATACGAGACTGACTCGACCAGGAACGGGCCACTCCCCTCGCGCGCATGCTTCGCGGCGGCCTTCACCACCGCGTAAACGGTGAGCACGTCGGTACCGTCGATCCGCACACCAGGGAAGCCATAACCCGCCGCACGGTCAACGACACGGCCCGATACCTGCTCATTCAGCGGCACCGAGATAGCCCACTGGTTGTTCTCGCAGAGGAAGACGACCGGAGCCTGAAAAACGCCCGCGAAGTTCATCGCCTCATGCCAGTCGCCAGTAGATGTTGCCCCTTCACCAAAGCCAACCAGCACCGCAGTCTCTTCGTGGTCGAACTTGCAGCCAACGGCGAACCCGACTGCGTGAGGCACCTGCGTCCCCACCGGGATGATGAACGGCGCGAAGCGATACTCGTAGGGGTTCCACGCGCCATGCGTGAGCCCACGGAAGATGGTGAGGATAGCTCCTGGATCGATGTTGCGACAGATTGCCATCGCAAAATCGCGGTAATAGGGGAATATCCAGTCGGTGGCCTCCATCGCCAGCGCCGCGCCCACCTGCGCCGCCTCGTGGCCAACGTACGGCCCCCACAGGCCAAGCTCGCCCTGCCGCTGAAGGTTCAGGCCTTCCTGGTCGAGACGGCGAGAGATGACCATCATGCGATAGAGTTCGCGAAGCTGCTCATCGCTAACACCAGCAATGCGCTCGCCTTCAGCCGTCAACACGCCATCGGCATCGAGCAGCGCGGCAATAGGGTTATCGCCGTTCTCCTGAGACTGCGGGCGCGTGTGCAGCGCTTTTGCCATATCGGATACCCTCACATCTAGAAAGACCGTCTCGCCCACCGTGTGCATGCATTATTCTCAACTGAAGCTGGAAGAGCCGCCGCCGCCGCCAGACCCACCTCCCCCGAAGCCTCCACCTCCCATCCACGGCCCACCACCATTGGTCCAAGGGCCACGATACCATGGACCGCCGGTATTATTCCAAAAGCGATTGCCGTTTCGATAGCCCCAGCCACCGCCTTTGCGCCCGATACCCAGCGCCGAGAGCACAACCAACCCCAGCGGCAGGAAACAGACCGTCAGCAGCGGTCCGAAGATATCCAGCGGATTGAACGAACCCACGGACGAGGTTCCAAAACTCTCTGTACCGGGATTATACGAGCCAGGATCATACGAGCCAGGGTTGCTCACCGGTTGGCCGACGCCGAGCGCTGTCGGAAGCGCTGGTGGCGTATCTGTCGTTTGCCAAGGCTGGCGCGTCACGTTGGCATCAATCTGCTCGCGCGGGAACGCCACTTCGATCTCCATGGGAACATTGGAAGTGATCTGCCCGCCCGTTACGACAACAGTTTGCGCATCTGGTGTCGCCGTCTGTAGCGCGCCATCGCTGTCGGACGTGTTGACGGTCAACTGCTGCGCGTCGGTCGCCGCTGGCAAGGTCACCCGCACCTCGGCGGTGGTAACCGGGAAGCTCGTCTCGCTGCCGCCGTCGAGGAAGTGCCAATCAAGCCACGCCTGCGACGGCCCTATGCCCAGCGCGCCCTGAATTGTATGGGGAATATCGAACGTACGCGTCGCATCGTTCGTCGTCGGGTAGTCCCAGGCAATTTGCAGCATCGGATTCCCACTCGCGTCGGTCGTTTCGCTGACCTGCTGGTTCGTCACGCCATCGCCGGTCACCCGGCCGAAGGTGATCCCAGACGGTTTCGCCAGATAGAGCGCCAGGAACGCATGATGAAACGGTCCGCCGCTGAAATGTACCTGCCAGTGTTCAGTGATCTGGAGCGTGCCATCGCGCTGAATCCTCACCGCATAGTTGCGCTGTTCATAGGTAACACTGCCATCGGCGCGCACAATACCCGCCTGCCAGATCAGACAGACGAACGCCAGACACAGCGCCCATGACGCCAGCATCGCCATTCGCGCGAATCGAGAGAGCCACTGCGACGCCACCGACTTCCCCAATGTCATGGTACGGATACCCTCTCCTCGCTACGGTCGCGGCCTGGCTTAATCGGCCTCTTCTTCGACGAGACCACTTGCCTTGATCATCTCGTCGCTGACCGGCGAGATGGCCGCTTCGGCGCATTGGCGCAGGTCCATCTCTTCGAGAATGCGCTTCTTGCCCAACACATGCTTCACTAGCACGAACGCGCGCGCAAGCTGGTCTGGCGTCAGTTCATAGCCCAGCTCTTTCAACTGCGCGTTGAGCGCGGCGCGACCCGAAAGCTTGCCGACGAACATGCGTCGTTCGGACGCGGGCAGTCCAATATCCTCCGGGCGCATGATCTCATAGGTGCGCGTGTCTTTGAGCACGCCATCCTGGTGAATGCCGCCGCCATGCGCAAAGGCGTTCGCCCCGACAATGGCCTTCGTCCACTGTGGCTGCATGCCGGAGAGCCGGGCGACCAAGCGGCTTGTCGGGACAATCTTCGTGGTGTCAACCTTCACATCGAGATCGAGATTCTGGCGGCGCGTGCGAATCGCCATCACAACCTCTTCGGTCGCCGCGTTACCCGCGCGCTCACCCAGTCCGTTGAAGCAGGTATCCACCCGCTCCGCGCCGTGCATCAGCGCCGTGAGCGCGTTGGCAACGGCCAGCCCCAGGTCGTCGTGGCAGTGCGCCGAGATGCGCACATCGGGGAACTCGCGGCGCACATCGTCCACCAGCTCGCCGAACTCCCACGGCAGCGCGAAGCCCACCGTATCGCAGAGCGCGACGTAGCGCACACCCTCCTTCATGACCGCCTCGATCACTTCGAGGATGAAGTCATGCTCGGTGCGCGTCGTGTCTTCGAGCGCGAAGTCGACGTTTGGCGTATACTGCCGCCCACGGGCCACCGCCGTCCGTGCCAGCTCCAACACCTCCGCCCGCGACTTGCCAAGCTTCACCTCACGATGGAGCGGCGATGTGCTGATGAACGGGTGGATCGAGCTATGCTCGGCGTCTTTGACGGCCTCCCACGCGCGGTCGATGTCATCAGGAAATGAGCGCGCAATCGAGCAAATCTCGGCGTTGGGGACGTTGCGCGCGATCAGCCTGATCGCCTCGAACTCCGGCTCGCCGGAGATGGCGAAGCCACAATCGAGCGTATCGAACCCCATGTCGGCGAGCGCACGCGCGATCTCCAGCTTCTCCTCGGCAAAGTAGTTGATGCCGGGCGTCTGCTCGCCATCACGCAGAGTGGTCTCAAAAAACTTGACGATACGTGGCATGTGAAACCTCCCGAAAACTGGACCGGAGACCTGACCTTCACTCCTCGTTGAAGGAGGAGAAACGATGCCTCGACGGCTGTGCAGACGGGCGCCGTTTCTGCCTCTGGCTCCCCTCCCTCTTTAGGGGAGGGGATGGGGGAGAGGGCTGGGGTCCGCAGGCCAACAGGCGCTATTCCAGCCAGCTAAACGGATATTGCGGATCGTCCATCGTTGCGGCGGCGGTTCCCAGCTTGAGCGGGTGGAACGTGTCTACCATCACCGCCAACTCCTCGGTCCGCTCGGCGCCAAGGCTGTTCTCCACGGTGCCGGGGTGCGGCCCGTGAGGAATCCCGCGCGGATGCAGCGTAATCGAGCTGATTTCGATGCCCTTGCGGCTGCCAAAATTGCCGCTGACGTAGTAGATCATCTCATCAGAGTCAATGTTGCTGTGATTGTAGGGCACCGGCACCGCCTCGGGATGGTAGTCTAGCTTCCGCGGGCAGAACGAGCAGACGACGAAGTTTGGCCCCTCGAACGTCTGGTGGACCGGCGGCGGCTGATGAACACGCCCGGTGATCGGCTCGAAATCGTGGATGCTGAAAGCGTAGGGATAGAGGAAGCCATCCCAGCCGACGACATCCAGCGGGTGGAAGTCGTAGGTGTAGGTCATCTCCTCGTCGTTGACACGTACCCGCACGTCGAACTCGCCGCGCTCCTCGTGCATCGGCAACTCAGATGGCGGGCGCAGGTCGCGCTCGCAGTAGGGCGAGTGTTCGAGCAACTGGCCAAACTGGTTGCGGTAGCGCTTCGGCGGCTGAATCGCCCCGCCATACGCCTCGACGACCAGCATACGCTGCTCGCCATCGTCCGCCTGAGCCCGCCATGTCGTGCCACGCGGAATGACGAGATAGTCGCCTTCGCTATAGGGCAGCGTGCCAAACGTCGTCTCCAACGTCCCGCTGCCCTCGTGGATAAAGAGCAACTCATCGCCCTGAGCGTTGCGATAGAAGTAGCTCATCGGCTCGGTCGGCCGCGCCACGGAGATGACACAATCGTTGTTGTACATCAGCAGATGACGCCCCTCGACGGGATCGCCACCCTGTGGGGCATCGGCGGTCTTGAGGTGATGGTGTCGATGCTGCTCCTGCTGCCACTCGTCGCGACAGACGCTGCCGTGGCGGGCGATCTTGCTCACCCGCGTCGGCGGATGCTGGTGATAGAGCAGCGATTCGACGCCGCTGAATCCCTCCTCGCCAAACAACTCCTCGGAATAGAGGCCGCCATCGGGCTTGCGAAACTGTGTGTGTCGCTTGTGGGGAATCGTCCCCATCGCGAAATAGAACGGCATGGAAGAGACTCGCTTTCGCCTAGAGATTGCCGCGCTGCGCCTGTTCGCGCTCGATGGCTTCAAAGAGCGCCTTGAAGTTGCCCTCGCCAAAGCCACGGGCGCCCTTGCGCTGAATGATCTCAAAGAAGACGGTCGGACGATCCTGCACGTTGCGTGTGAAGATTTGCAACAGATAGCCATCGTCGTCGCGGTCTACCAGAATGCCGAGCTTCGCCAGCTCCTCGATTGGCTCGTCAATCTTGCCGACGCGCCCCTCCAGCTCATCGTAGTAGCTGGGCACACCCTTGATGAACTCGACGCCCTGATCGCGCAGGCAACGCACCGTCGTGAGGATATCGCCGGTTATCATGGCAACGTGCTGGACGCCGGGGCTGCGATAGTATTCGAGATATTCGTCGATCTGCGACTTCTTCTTGCCGACGGCCGGCTCGTTGATCGGGAACTTGATCTTGCCATGGCCGCCCTCCATCACCTTCGACATCAGCGCCGAATATTCTGTGCTGATCGCCTCATCGGTGAAGTGGATCATCTGTTTGAAGCCGAGGACATCCTCGTAGAACTTGACCCAGTCATTCATCTTGCCCAGCTCGACATTGCCGACGACGTGGTCTATCGCCGCCAGACCGATGCCCCGCGCCTTCTGCCCATCAGCCGCCTCGACAGGACGGTAGCCAGGGAGAAAGACGCCCGCGTAGTCCTCACGCTCGATGAAGCTGTGGAGCGTCTCGCCATAGGTATAGATGGCGGCGCGCTTCACCTGACCATAGTCGTCCTTCGTCACTGACGGCTCAATGGCGCTACGCGCGCCACGAGCCAGCGCCTCCCTATATGCCTTCTCGGCATCGGGAACCGTGAGCGCAACATCCTTGACGCCATCGCCGTGCAACAGGACATGCTGCGCAATCGGGCTTTCCGGCTCCAAAGCCGTCGTCAGCACCAGGCGAATCTTGCCCTGCTCCAGGACGTAACTGGCGCGGTCACGCACCCCGGTCTCCAGACCAGAATAGGCTACCGTCGTGAAGCCAAATGTCTTCTGGTAGAAAACGGCTGCCTGCCGCGCATTGCCAACGTAGAACTCGATGTGGTCCCATCCCTTGATGGGCATGAAATCCTGCTCAGCCATACGATGTACACCTCCGAATTGGCCTCTCTAGGGCCGGAACTGATGATTGGTTACGTACTCAGAGTGTGAGCGTGCGGATGCTATCGCTGAGGCAGGGCAGGTGGTGAATGCTGGCAGCGGATATTATCGACCACGAAGGTCGAGTCGGCGAGACAGAGGGGCAGGCGCAGACAACCACACCAGCGCTCGCCAGCGCGCTCACGCAGCCGGGCGGGAGACAGTTGCCGAACCAATGCGGCAGGTTGGTCCCGATGGTGGCGCATCGCGGCGCGCGGTGGCCGCCAGCTTGCGAGGACGCTGAAGATCACACGCACCCGTAAACTCCTTTGTTTTCGGGCTTTCATCAGTCTGCCGACGCTCCACGCACACCTCCGCTCGTTCGCGGGCGCAGACCCGGCGGGCATTGCACGCATTATAACACGCGCGGCGGTCTGCTCCTTCACAACTGGCGACTCTCCACGCTATATTTTCTGTAGTATTGGCAGGTGAATAAGCATTGTCCGAATCAATGAAGGAGATTTCTCATGCGATCCGACATCGTTCCTGGCGCGCAGTTTCCCGACTATGAGCTGACCGACCACACGCGCAAACGCCGCAAACTCAGCGAGTTGCAGGGCAACGACCCGATGATCCTCATCCTCTCACGCGGCCACTACTGTCCTAAGGATCACCAGCAGCATCTGGAACTAGCGCGCTTCTATCCCAAGATTGCCGTCGCCTACACGAAGATTGTCACCATCTCGACCGACAATTTGCTCGAAACCAATGAGTTCCGCGACGCCGTCGGTGCGCAATGGACGTTTCTTTCTGACTCTGGGCGCAAGGTGCAGAAGGATCTCGACATTCAGGAATACACCGATCCCTACCATAACCCGATGATTCCGCACACTCTTGTCCTGGCGCCGGGTCTCATCATCCACAAAATCTACAACGGCTACTGGTTCTGGGGTCGCCCATCAACCGAGGATTTATGGCAGGATTTGCGTGAGGTGACACGCGCCTGCCGACCCGACTGGGACCTTGCCACGCCAGGCCTGCGCGACAACTACGATTCGGGCGACCAGACACAACACTGGCCGTATGTCACGCGCGAGGCCCACGCCGCCCACATCGCCAGCCTGACGCAGACTCCCGACGAAGGCTAGCCAAAGCGCATTCAGCTACTCAAAAGCAAGCGAAGGAAACCGTTTCCCTCGCCTGCTTTTGTTAGCTCGGTCACACCTCGCTAGCCCGGACGGCGCAAACATTGACGGAAAGAAGCTCAGGCCGATATACTGGCGCCATACTATGACGACGCAGCACAATGACCGTACATGATTTGAGGGTCAGAGGCAACGGAGCCTGTGTGGGGGTTGAGGGAGGCGGGCTGCATGGACCACAATGCGCTGAACCCATTGCCACTGGGCTCCGTTGTCCATGAGCGTTATCGGGTCAATGCCGTCGTCGGACGAGGTGGGCTGGGCACGGTCTATAGTGTGCTGGATATCCTCTTTGGCAAACAAAACATCTATGCCCTCAAGGAGATGGCCGACCAATCACGCTCCGCTCGCCGCCAGTTCGAGCATGAGGCGCAATGGCTTCAGGCTCTCGACCATAACCATATCCCCAAGGTACGTGAATACTTCGAGTGGCGCTCTCGCCTCTATCTCGTGATGGACTTCGTCGATGGCGAGAATCTTGAGCAGAAGCTGTACAATCAGGGCGGGCGTCCCCTCTCAGAAGAGCAGGTGATCGCCTGGATTCTCCCGATCTGCGACGCGCTGAACTATCTGCACACCCGCAGACCCTCGATCCTCCACCGTGATGTGAAGCCTGCCAACATCATCGTCACCCCAGCCGGACATCCCGTACTGGTTGATCTTGGCATTGCCAAGGAGCATCTTCCCGGCGCGGGCCGCACCGCGACATTCGTGCGCAAGGCAGGCACTGAGGGATACGCGCCACCCGAACAATATACCGTAGCGGGCAAGAGCGGCCCGTGGTCAGACGTCTACGCGCTGGGCGCTACCTTGTATCATTTGCTGACAATGCAGGTGCCTGTCTCTGCGATTGATCGTGTGACGCAGGATCCTGACCTCATCCATCCGGCGTTCTATAACCGGGCAATCAGTCAGCAGACCGACGCCGCAATTTGTCGCGCCATGGCTATGCGCCCTGCGGAACGCTTTCAATCGATAGCCGAGTTTGCCGCAGCGCTCTCTGGCGCGCCAATGAGCTTCCAGCCGCCAATTTCCGGGATGCCACGCGGCCAGGGTCCGTCCGCTCCGTCCGCGCCATCCTATGTGCCGGGGTGGGATGCGCCATACGCGCCTATGTCACCGCCACCAAGCTCCATGCCATCCGCGCCGTTACGAGGGGGCGGAGTCGCGCCTCAGCCTTACGCACGCTCGATGCCTGTTGGCAACCCAGAGTACAGCCCGCGCGCGCCATCGAATGCGCCGCCGCGCACGCCGTCGCCACCACCATCGCGCTACCCCTCATTTACTGGTTCCCATCCATCGGCGAACGACATGGGAAGCGCTGGTGGCATGAACAACATGGGCCAGATCGACCTCTCGCTGCCGCCCCTACCGCCGTCCCAGCCCTCAGTCATGGCATCCGCGAGCCGCGTAAGCAAGCCAGCGCTTCAAAGTTCGCCCAGCGCCACGGCGGCGGAGCACGAGCGCATACGTGAGTCGGTGACCGGACGCAAACATGTGACCTCAGGGCCACACCGTGGGGTTTCTGGTCGCGGACCGCTGCTGATTGGCATCTCGTTGGTGTTCATCCTGGTAGCGGTGGGTATCGCCACATTCATGGTGGTGCCACGGCTGACCCCGCCTGACCGCTCGACGCCACAGGCAACGATCACTGGCTATTTCAACGCGCTCCAGCAGGACGACTTCTCGCGCGCCTGGCAATTTGTCTCGGCCAGCCACAACGACACGTCGTCGCAAGACGTGTTCACGCAGAATCTGCGTGCGGATGACTCGCGCTATGGCAAGGTCATCTCGATCCACATACTCTCGGTGGATAACGACGGATCGAGTCATGCCACTGCTTTAGTGCGGGCCGTGCGCGCCAACGCTCCTGGCAGTCCCGTCGTCTACTCGATTGCGCTCAGCCAGTTTGACGGGACCACCTGGCTGATGGATAACATTACCAGCCAGTAGCGCAACGACAGCAAAGAGCTACTCCTCGTCGTCAGATGCACCATCCGCTGCCGCGCGTGCGGCCAAGGTCTCTGCGATTGGCTCAGGAATTGTCTTGCCTCCCGCGACCGTCAGCCCCAGCAGTTCCTGCATGTCAAAGGCGTTGGCGATGCTGTAGTTCGAGGCGTTGTTGTTGGTAATGACAGTTGTATACCATTCGCACCCGTCATCGGGTGCGCTTTCTAGCCGGGGTATCGGCAGCCAGTCGGTGCCCAGCCGCGCCCCCAGATTGTGGCCCGTGAAATCGGTGCGCGGCACGTAGCGCCGTCCTGCGCGTAGCGGGTCGGTCGTGTTCTTCGGGTCACGCCCACGAAAGACGTAGACCTGCACCTCTAACGCAAACAGCAGGTTGCGTTTCTGGGCAAAGGTCAGTTGTTCGAGGTATCGCGCCATGCGCTTCACGGTGTATTTCACCTCAGCGATACGTGCCTCCACCTGCTGCTGATTCACCAGCCGGGCTTCTTTCTCAGCCGGATGCGCTTTGGCCTCAGCCAGTTCATCGCCCAGCGAGTTCAATCGTTCCGTCAGATACCCACGGGCCACCGCATGCAGGTTGGGGTCAAGCGTCTGCTGCACCAGCGCCGCCATTTCCTGTTCCAGCCGGGTGAGGCGGGCCTGCGTCGTCTCAGCAATACGCCCTGTCTGGGCTTCCGTCTCGCCCACCGTCTTGCTGGCCTCGGTGAGAAACGCCGCCAACACATCGGGATGTTTCAATCCGGCCAAGAGGTGCTGCCACACCAACCGGTCAAGTTTGGCAACCGCGACATGGTTACTCTTGACCGGGCAACCGCCTGCGCTTGCCCAGGCGCGGGCTGGCACATGGGTGCAGAAGCAGTCACTCTGCCCGTTGTGCGTGAGCGCTTCCACCCGCCGCACCGCCATCGGGTGCCCGCAGAAACCACAGCGGACGTAGCCCCCTGCCAGCAGTGCATCTTCACGCCCCGGCTGATGTTCCCGTGACTGCTGTTGAAAGCGGGCAACGGCTGCCGGGTCGTCGGGATGCAGCGGACGCGCTCTCGTTATCGCAGCCATGCCCAAGACCAGTCGCCATTGCGGCAACGCATCCGTGAGATCGCCAAAGTGCGCGTGCGCTACGGCTACCGCCGAGTGCACACGTAGCTGCGATGGGAAGGCTGGCAAGTCAACGTGAAGCGGGTCTATCGGCTCTATCGACTGAACGGGCTCTCGCTGCGGCTCAAAGTCCGCAAAAAGCGGATCAGTGTGCCACGAGCGCTTCCTGCGCCGCCGCAAACACCTAATGAGCAGTGGAGCATGGATTTCATGAGCGACAGCTTGTACGACGGACGCCGCTTTCGCGTCTTAACATTAGTCGAGAACATGAGTCGTGCGAGTCCCGCGATCGTGGTCGATCGCTCCTTCTCGGGCACACGGGTGGTGGCCATGTTGAACCGCTTGGAAGCCATCTGGGGACTGCCCAAGAGCATTGAGGTGGACAACGGTCCCGAGTTCACGTCGAAGGCCCTCGACGACTGGGCACATCGCCACGAGATCAAGCTCGTCTTCAGTCGGCCCGGCACGCCGACCGATAATCCCTACATCGAAGCGTTTAACGGGCGCTTCCGCGCAGAGTGCTTGGATCAACACTGGTTCGCCTCACTGGAGGAGGCATGCCAGATCATCGAGGCGTGGCGGACTGACTACAATGAAGTGCGCCCACACACCCCTCTGGACAACCAAACGCCGGCTGCCTATAAAACAGCCTACCAACAAAACCAAGCAAGAGAAGAAACTTGCTAACAGTATGGTTGGACCAAAAGCGTGGGGCGGATCAGGGCATGAGATACCCACATCGGGTGTGGATAACCGCGAGGCGTCAGTACGGCAATACTACATAGCGGGTACATGTCAGAAACGCGAGTGTGAAGGCGAATGTCCTGCCTGTTGTTGCCGAATACAGCCCCCTACTGCCGCCGCCTGCAACACCAGTTCTTGCAGGTGGGCGTGCATGTTGTCCGCCTCCCCTGCGGTTAGGCGCAAATCCCCTGCGGTGAGATGGCGGAACACATAGTTGACGAGGGCAATGGCCTGTCGTAGCGATTCCTCTGCGCCTATGTAGGCGCTAATATGGGTATCATTGGACAACCTTGACTTCCTTTCACAGCAGATGTTCGTGCCAGCGCCATTTCTGTGGCGTGCCTGCGCCTACGACTGTGGCGCGGGCGCTTCATCCTGCGAACACCTTGGGTAATCCCTCCGAAAAGCCGTATCCGTGCAGTGCTGAGTCTTATAGCATACCACGAAGTGACATAATATTCCAGGTTACCCAACCATGACTTCGCAATTGTCCTGCCAGCGCTGCTGTGATGGCGTCGTACGGCAGCATGACAATATGACAGTGATGGGCCACTCTCCGCCAGTAAGCAGCCATAGCGAGAGAACTACAAGGGCATCCTGGAACATGCTTCAAGCGGCTTGAATCCCAGAACACTTGTGTTCATACTCCACTCGAACCACCCGCAATGTAGGGTACTAGCGCTGGTTGGTCAGGTTGGGGCAGTGGGGGCGTCAAGTGGCAGGGAGCGGCGCTCGCCCAGCGTGCCCAATAGCGCTGGAGCCGAGCCCACGGACACAGCCATGCCCGGACCCGCCGTCACGCCTGATTCCAGACCACACGACTTCCCGCGGCGACGCTCGCGCCCGGCTCCACGGACGCGGTGTCGCTCACTGGTTCCGCTTTTCCCCCAGCCGCCATCTCCTGCTGAGAGAGTGGCGGCGCGCCAACCAAGAGGCTGAAGGTGTAGGCGAGCATCACCAGTTGCCAATAGCGCACAATCGCGTGTTCAGGCCGCAGCTGGTAATCGGCCCAGCCCAACTCATGTTTGGCGGGTTTGTAGGAGTGCTCGATCCAATCCCGCAAGCGGTACAGCTCGTAGACCTGTTCGGCACTGAGCTGGGCGAGGGGGAATGTGGTCGCTAGATACCAAGTGGACTCGGGCTTGAGGCGCTTGGGATCAAGGGTGGCAGCGATGAGGCGGACGCCTCTGGTCGGCCCGTACGTCGTCCCCACCTCCAGTTCTGCGATGTAGCGGACGAGTTCCTTGCCGTGGCTATCGAAGCGCATCGTGCGTTGCCAGGCGTCTAGGGGCCGCCGCGCGGCGGCTTCGGCTGGGGTGAAGGCGGGCGGGTGGTCCGGATCGTCGACGAATTGCCAGGTGCCGTGGGACGGCTTGAGTCCCATGATGGAGGGGATCTGGGCCGCAAACAGCTTGGCTTCCAGGTCGGCATTCTCGCCGTAAATCGAGTCAGCGACGACGAGACGAAACGGGATCCCGGCGGCACGCGCCTCCTCGATGAGTTGCCACGCCAGGGCCGGTTTGGTGTGAAAGTCGGGATCTTTCCTGCCTTTGGGCAGTCGAATGGCCGGACGATACGGTTTGACCCCGAGCGGCACATGCCGACTGCCGTCCGCCCAATGGCTCGTCACTGCCACCACCCCATTGGCAACGTGCCCCAGCTTGCCCAAATACTGTTGGGCCGCCAGCTCGATGCGGTGGCCCCGCTTGGGATCGCCCGTCTCATCCACGATGAGCGCCCCGCCCGCATGCGGTCCCAGATACGGGTGCGCTTGCCAGCGCTCCAGTCGCCGCCGATTGAGCGCTTCCGCGTCTTGAGCGCTTCCGCGTCTTGAGCGCTTCCGCGTCTTGAGCGCTTCCGCGTCTTGAGCGCTTCCGCGTCTTGAGCGCTTCCGCGTCCCAGGGCGCGTCGTGCATGAAGTGGTGCAGGGCCTGTCGATTCGCTGCAGGCACGATCGTCCCCAGTTCGACGAGCGTCTTGTTATGCTCGCGCGGCAAGAGCAGGCCGATGAGATACTGCCGCAGGGCCGTGCGCTCCTCCTAGCGCGCGAACAGGTCGTCAAACACGGCACAAAACTGGTCAATCGCCTCCGTGGTGGGTGCGGTCGGCTTGCGCTTGGTCGCCATGGCATCGCTCCATCCCCTCGGTGGGGTCTCGCCTGCAAGCCCGCAAATCTGCTCCCTCCCGCCAAGCGTCGCACAATTCACACCCAAACCTAACCAACCAGCGACTAAGTCAGCGTTAGCCTTGCGCACCACCGGTCGCCGATCGCCGACCGAGGTTCCCAAGCGACCCCACCGCGCTACGCAAGCCCTGCAACACGAACGCATAGTAGAGCAACGACGCGCCGTAGGCGATGGCATAGATGCCGATCAGCCAGGTTAGGGTGACCACCCCTGACCGAGGCCACACCGCCAAAAGGATGCCGAAGAGCACCGAGAGCAGGCCCGAGAGACCAGCGAGCCACGGATGCGCCAAAGTTCCAGGCATGGCCAGCGCGAAGGCAATCTCAGCCACGCCCGCCAAGATGGCCCATGCCGCGACTAAGAATACGAAGGACAGTGCGGTGAGTCCCGGCCACACGAAGGCCACAACGCCAACGAGCACACCGAGAATCCCACTGACGGCGAGCCATCCCCATCGTTGATGCGCCTCGCCCGCGCGCACGGCCATTGTGAGCGCGGCAATGCCCGAGAGCACCGCAAAGACCCCGAAGACATAGATGAGCGCCAGCAACGTCTGTCCAGTGTAGAAGAAGGCGACGATCCCAAAGAGGATGGCCAGCACACCGCGTAGGACAAGCGACCACCAGATTCGCGATGTGAGCTTGGAATCCATGCTAGTTCTCCCTGTTCTTGTTTCGGCGTGGGCTAGCGGATATTACTTTCTCCGCGCGACACCGCACCGTCACCCTGATGGGAGCGAGAGGTATAGCGCGTTTCTCGCGGATTTCCCTCGCCCTTCACTGCCTTGTTGCCAACTGACCGCAGCGCATGTGCGGTTTACCGCAAGGTTTCTTCGTCGTAGGGTAAGCGTGCCGTAACATCCAGCTCTTCGTAGCTTGGGCTACTTCTAGAGCCGAATCACTCGTGCCGCTGAGCGACGTTGTCCGCCTTTCCAATGCGCGCAGCCAAGCGCACAACCTCAATGTTCTCGCGAGTCACCTCCATTTCATGCTAATGACTGCCATGCTAATGACTGCCATGCTAATGACTGCCATGCTAATGACTGCCATGCTAATGACTGCCATGCTAATGACTGCCATTGTACACTATGTGATTCCCAAGCCTGGCAGCCCTATTCGCGAGCAAGTCATTCCTAGCGCGACGACGCAAACCGTATCAATCCGCTGACCAGCGCAGAGTAACACTATGCACGCTATCAGATTCGTGCTATCACTCTCTGCAGCGGCGAGGCGCAATTCCGCACGCGAGGGACGTGAAACAACGGAGGAGGCAGCGATGTGAGCGAGCCCCTAGCGCGGGGGGCAGGGGCGGCGCCGCCCCCGCCCCGTCAACTACCAATGATGGCTCATCTCGAGCCTGCGCTCGGTCTGACGATCGGGGCTGTCCTCGGCCTGCTCCTCGCCCTCATCAACCCGTTGGGCCAGGGATGGAGTGTGCGGCTGGGCGCGGCGTTGGATATTACGATGATCTGCTCGCTCGTCCATCCTTGGCTCATCTTCCTTACCTCCAGTTCTGAACAGACTCGCCAGCGGGCGGCCGTGGACTTTCCCGGCCGTACAACCTTCGGCCTCATCAGGCTGCTGGTTAGTATTGCTGGCCTCGTCGCCGCAGTCTGGCTGTTACGGCCCGAAGCCCCTGGTACCTCGACAATACAGACCGCGTTGGACCTCGTACTCGGGATTGTCGCGATCGCCTCTTCCTGGCTGCTGCTCCATACTGCGTACACGATGCGCTACGCACACCTGTATTTCTATGTCGACTCTGATGGCGCCGAGAACCAGGCGACTACCCACGCAACCACCCAGGCAGGAATCGAAGCGGGCGGATTAGCATTTGCGGGGACGCCACCCGACGACCTGGATTTTGCCTACTTTGCGTTCACGATTGGCATGGCCTTCCAGACGTCGGACACGGCCGTCACCACACGGCGCATGCGCCGTGTGGTATTGGTCCACGCGCTCCTCTCGTTCGTCTACAACACTACGATCGTAGCGCTGGCCATCAGCCTTATTGCCGGCCGCATTTGACCGGATCACATTTTGTGCCATACCACGGCTTGGCAGTGAGTGCTTATATGTACCCAGTGTTGAGAAGAAGCGCATCCGCATCTTCACCAACGAAGAGGTAGGGGCCTTGCATTATGCTTGCATTCCGCCCAGCGTCGGCCTGCGTCCCGTCGATCGACGTATGCTGACCGCGCCGCTCGGTCACGCGGGTTATGCCAGGGCGTCGGCATCCGAACGGGCGATGACTGCGTCCAGCACTGCCGCTTCGGCGTAGTCAACCGCATCATACGCGTACGCAATAGCCCACGACGCGTTGTCCTCGGCATCCTCCGCCTTGTGTTCCGCGCGCTTCGCATCCATCTCCGCCTTCTTTGCATTGATATCCGCCTTGAATTTGGCGGTCCGTTGCCTCGTCGTCGCCTGCAAGTCGGCCCATTGCCGTTCCACCGTGTCCTTGGCCAGGGTCGCGGTCGCGTTCACCTGGGCTGCGCGCGTTTGGGCATCCGCTTCGAGCTTGTCCACGCGCTTCTGGACTTTGTCACGCGCCTCTTTGCGCGCCGCCGCCGCATCATCCTCCGCCTTCTTCGCGCGGGCGGACAAGTCTGCCAGTTGCTCTGAGAGTGGCTTCATGACGAACCTCCTAGTGCTACCTCTGATCATGTGCATCACAGCATCACAGCATCACAGCATCACAGCATCACAGCATCACGGCGTCTCTTTGGTTCGGGACTACGCCACGCCGAGTGCGAGCGGTAGCCATCCCACACAGCGACGGCACGATGCCCTGAGGAGACGCACACGCGGTGTATCTGCCGCCAGCACGGCCGTCTCGCCCCGCGTGGCGGGTCCGTTTGGCCAGTCTCCTCGTCGCCATCGGGAGAGGTCTCTATCCGACCGCCAGAATCCGTTCCCGGGCGGCCGACACGACCCCCACCGACATGCAAACAGCGGCAGCAAACGCGCGACCTGTGACGATCAGCAGGCGCGACTCGTGATGCGTTAGACAGCCCTCTAATACTTGGCGAAACTCGCAGCCCAGGTTGCCGTGTCTGCATTTAGCATTCGTAGGAAGCAAGCAAGACATTAGGCCACATGTGCACGGCTACTATCGCCACAGGTGAAGAGCCCTCTAGATGCATTGGCCCGGTAAACCTGACGCCACTTCTCATCGAGCAATTGGTGGATACCGCCTTTGTCCGCGGCGATCGCCTCCAAATCATCGAGGCTGTAGAGCAGTAGGTCACCCAGGTTGGACACGTCTACCTCGCGCTGCACCCGCAGGTGGACCACACGTGCCCGTTGGTGAATATGCCCTCCACACGTGCGGCGGTTTATTCCACTGCTGAGCTTAGCCACACTTTATCCAAACAGAGAAGGATAGACAGGTGGGATACACTCGGATTGCTTCTACCCCAAAGGAGATGATCCATGCTGCTCCCACCTGCCGACATTGTCGCCCGCTTGAGCCATGTTGCGCCGCTCTTTTCCCGCCGCGTCTGTCTCTATTTCGACCACTCCCATGAGCCTCACCGTACCATTCCCGACAACTCGGCCTGATCATGCACTGAGGCGTTCCATGCAAGGGGAAAAACGGCTTGCCCACTGCGCTTGTGTGCACCGCTTGTGTGCACCGCTTGTGTGCATTGTGGCTGGCCTGCGCTGCTTATTCACACGATACTTAATGACGGTTAATGCCCGCGTGCCGGAGACATGCTGCGCAGGTGAGTTGCGACCGAATCGGGTAGTGTCACGCCATTGGCTTATAACCTGGTCGCCGCACCGTGTGTGCTGCCCGACCTGTACTCTAGGTAGGCCTTCAGTGGCTCCTATTGCGTTGTGCGCGCCACAGATGGCATCTTCCCGGTCATGCTATGAGACACACAAGCTAGGAAGGTTGAAACGAGACTTGGCAAACGAAACAGCACATTCCAGATCGAAGTTACTTGCGAAGAGCACAGACGATCAGGAGCTGGCGGAGGTAAAGCCACCACGCCACGAGATCATACGGCGACGACTGAAACAGTCGTACGGCCCCACTTATCTCACGGTCCTAAGCATGATCCAGGGCGTGGCCTTGGGCGATCTCGCGTCGGTAGTCGCGTCGGGACACCAGCGCTTCACCCTCGTCCAGTGGGCGCTCACCCTAAATACTTTCGGCGTGCTCATCATCGTTTGGAACGTGTTCAACGTGCAGAGCGCGCTCTGGATCTGGATTCCAGATGTGCGCGATGGAGCCGTGCCTTTCGTCGTCGGTGCGCTTGAGCTTTACCTCAATCAGGCAATCACGATGAGTCAAAGCACCTGGCTATTCGCCCTGGCGTTGATCGGCATTACGGGCGCCGTAGGGACGTGGCACATCTGGTGGCGTTCGAGCCACGAACGCGAGAATTTCGAGCTGCTCGATCGGCTCCATGGTCATATTCGCATGTACGCCTGCTACTTGCTCGTCGGCAGTGCCCTTGCGTTGGCCTTGGCGTGGACGTGCGCCACGACTGGTCTTGACTCGGCTGCAGGGGCGCCTGGGCTAGGCGGCAGCGTCGCTCTCGGACTAGCATGCCTCACCACGGCGTCGCTCTTTGGCTCCCTGTACATCTTTCACCTACTGTGGCGTGAGGCGATCACCTATGCGCGCGGCGATAGGCCGGTGACAAGTCCCCCCCGAACGTATGCGCCAGACCGGCTCGGACAGTTCCGCGCGTTTCACAATCTCCGCAGACGGCGCCCGCAAGCCACCGTTTACGCTTGTATGGATGCCCGCATGATTCCAGGAAGGAAGCGTTATACGCGCCATGAAGTACACTAGAATACTGCGCGGCGCACTCGCCGTTGTCGGCGTGCTCTCGCTCGTTGAGGCCGTCGGACTCAGCATGCATCTCTGGCCCTTTACGGCAATCTGGCCACTAGGCGATGCGTCGCAGATAGATCTTTATCTCGGCGCCTACATGGCAGCTATCGGCGCCTCTCTCCTATGCATCGGCATATCGGGCGCACTCAAGGCCGCTGTTGCTGGGGCGATTGACCTGATGGTCACCTATAGCGGCCTGGCAACCTCATTGTTCGTGCTCTCCCGCCGCAGCGCAGATCCGCACCTCACTGCTGCGGCGCTCGTGTGTGCGGTCGCTGCCGTTGCCTCTGCTGGTCTGGCGCTATGGTTCCGGCGCTTCTCCACCTGGGATCTACGACGGCTTAACCGGCCAGCGTACGTCTCCTTCGTCGCCTTCGTCTTGCTGCTCACGCTTGTAGGTGGTGCGGTGCTGCTGCGGATGCCAAACGTCTTTTCCCATGCCTTTGAGCCCAGTGGCCGTGGCGCTCGTCGGCTGTAGCTTCTTTGGTTCAGCCAGCTACTTCCTCTACAGTCTTGCTTTTCCGGTTTGGCAAAATGCCTTTGCGCAACTCTGGGGATTCCTAGCCTACGATCTCGTACTTATCGTCCCATTTGCTGTCCGGCTAGGCTCCATCGACAGTGCACATTTGCCTGCGCTCCTCCTGAACACGGCTGTCCTTGTCTATAGTGGTATCTTGGCCATCTACTATCTGCTCATCGCCAAGGCTACACGTATCTGGGCACGCCATCCATTACGGGCAAGTAGTAAGAACTCTCCGCCAGCGAAGCAGGAGGCAGCATCCACGGTGGGGTCCGCGATACGGGCACGATACTACCGGGATATGGACCAGCGCAAAGAAAACAACACGGAAGACAACAAGGAGTACCTGGCAAGCGACATAGCGAAATCTTTGACTCGTATTCCGCCGCACACATGCGACATGGTTCCATATGCGCCTGCGTCGACCGTAGAGGATCTGGACCGAGCACGAGACACAAGCATTCTGGTTCGTGCATCAGAAGGGAGCTAGGGCAGCGGCGATAGCCTGCTCCGGCGAGAGTGCGGCGCCTTCTGCCCAGGCCACTTCGAACACCTCAGTGCCCAGGACCTCGCGGACGGCAGCAACGTCGTCACTGTAGGCGGTCTGCACAGCGGGCCGTAACGCGAACTGCGTGGCGCGGCGCAGAGCCGCCGCCGCGGCCAGCAAGCGCGCCGCCTGCCGCGGCTGTCCCTGCTTGGCCACTGCCTTGGCGATCCCTTCGACGCTTTCGACGGTTCCTTCGGTCCACCCTATTTGCCGGCTCAGGGTCAGGGCCTCCATTAGCAACGCGCGCGCGCGCGTCGCGTCGCCCTGCATGTAGACGATGTCGCCGAGGTTGTTGAGGGAGAGCGCTATGCCGCGTGTGTCACCGATCTCCCGCGACAGGCTCAAGCATTCCTCGAAATACGCTGCCGCCTGGGCATAGTCGCCCTCCACCGCCACGAGGTAACCCAGGTTATTCAGCGACAGACAGATCTCCCAGCGATCGCCCAGGTCGCGTCGCAAAGCCAGACTCTCCAGGGCGAGTGGCCGCGCCCTGGCGGCATCGCCCTGATCTAGTGCCACACAGACAAGCGTCGTCAGTGCGGCCGCCTGGCCGCTCCGATCGCCAAGACGCTCGTAGAGCACGAGAGCTGCGTCGGCAAGGGCAGTGGCCTCATCGAACTTGCCCTCACAGCGGGCCAACCAGCTCGCTCCAACGATCGCCTTTGCCCGCACAGCCGGAGCCGCTTCGGCGTCTGGGCTTGCCAGCAATGTGTGCACCCAGCCTCGTCCCTCACTCACGCGGCCTGAGAGAAACCAGAAGAACCACAAGACGCCAGCCAGGCGCAGCCCCACGTTCTGGCCGTCGTGAGCCTGCGCCCAGCGCAGGGCCGCGCGCAGGTTATAGATTTCCGCCTCCAATCGCCTCATCCACTGGACCTGCTCCGGTCCGCGCAGCGCGAGCTCACCCACCTCGGCGAGCGCCAGGTAGTGCTGTGTGTGCGCCAACTCGGTCGCGTCCCTCTCGTCGCTAGTCGCAAGCAACTCCAGCGCGTACTCGCGGATGGTCTCCAGCATGTCGATGCGCGGGTCCCCCCCGCCGCCCTCCTGCTGCCGCAGCAGGCTGTGATCTATTAGGGCCGCCAGGGACCCCACTATATCCCCCTCGCCATCCCGGCAGCAGACCGCCCCAATGGCGTCAAGCATAGCTCCACCGGCAAAGACGCTGAAGCGGCGGAACACGCCCTGCTCGGTGGCTGGAAGCAGATCATAGCTCCATGCCAGGGTAGCGCGCAGCGTACGCTGGCGTTCGGGCAGGTCACGTGCGCCGTCCACCAGCGTGGGCATCCTCCGCTCCAGTCGTGCCAGGAGCGCGTGTGGAGGCAGCAAGCGAATGCGCACAGCGGCCAATTCCAGGGCCAACGGCAGGCCATCCAACTGGCGACAGATCGCCGCAACATCGGCCTCATTCTCGGCTGTGAGGGCGAAGTCGGGCTGCATGGCCTGCGCACGCGCGACAAACAGCGCAATCGCGGGGGATGCGCTAAGCGCCTCTAACGAGGGCTGCGTCGCGGCGTCTAAGAGAGACAGTGGCGCCACCATCAGCACCTGCTCGCCACGCACATGTAGGATAATGCGGCTAGTCACCAGCAGACTCAGCCATGGGCATGCCGCGAGCAGTGCGACAAGATCTGTCGCGGCGGCCAGTAAGTGCTCGAAATTATCGAGGACGAGCAAGAGATGTCGATCGCGCAAATGGATTGCGAGCGCCTCCCTCGCTCCCCAACCACCCTCCATCGGCGCGTCCACCGCGTGCGCGAGGGTCTCCATGAGCAGTGAAGGTTCGCTGAGTGACGCCAGCGGCACAAACACCGCGCCGTCAGCAAACATGCCACTATCGCGACACATTGCTGCCACAGCCAGTGCGAGACGTGTCTTGCCCACACCTCCCATACCGGTCAGAGTCAGCAGATGGATATCTTCGCGGCCTAGGAGCGCTAGGACCTGCTCGACTTCCCGCTCACGACCGATCAAGGGAGTAGGCGGATAGGGAAGGCTCGTTGCGGATGTAGGACTCGGCGCCTGTGGATGCGTGTGCGCTACCGATTCGATGGGAACTGGGGATGATGCTGCAGCGGTCGATGCTGGATAGGCTGTGCCCAATCGGCGCCGGTGTACTGCAGCCAGCAACGCGGATTGGTCTTCGTCTGAGAGTGTGAGAGCGGCGGACAGCAGCGTTACGGTATCTTTGCGCGGCGACCGGCGCGCGCCCCGCTCCAGAGCGTTGATTGCGTTCCGACTCAACTTGGCCCGCTCGGCGAGTTCTTCCTGGGTAAGACCGGCGGCTTTGCGAAAGCGCCTGAGCAGTTCGCCGAATGGGGCCGAGGAGTGTTCGTTTTCGATGATCTCCCTCCCGGAAGTTCAGAGATCCAGCGAGCCCTGATGAGCCTGACGTGTGAGCGTGGCGAAGCCTTCCGACCGGACGCAAACGCAACTCCACGAACAGATCATAGCATGGATGCGCATCTGAATGTGCACCGCAATGTGTGCCTGGATGTGTGCATTGTTGCTGGTTTCACGTCGAGCGATGAGGCACACTGAGAACGTCACGATCGCGGTACACGGCAGAGAAACGGCGATGAGACCTATTGGCGACTGCCGCCATCGTGTGCGGAGGAAAGCAAACACCTGGTATGAGCAAAACAAACACCATCATGAGTCCGCGCGAGAAACCATGGCGACCAGGGGATTATTTACCGTATTCCATCCCAGCATGGTCGACCACGACGCCACGGCAACGACAACAAGATACCAAAGATGAGGCCGCAGGTGCATACCCGGATGCAGCGCCGCGGACAAAGACCAAGCTTTTGCGACGAACACTCGTCGCGATTGGCCGCCTATTGCAGGTCTTTGCGCCGGAACACAAGAAGCACTCAGCGTCTTGACTGGCAGGGACTGATACGGCAGCACTCGCCAGTTCTGGTACATGAGGAGTGGCCCAGCAGTTTGGCATGGAGTTCACAGAGTTGCCGCCAGGGCTTCCGACTGCGTGAGGTTGCGAATTCTCCCTAAAGGCTGTACACAAAGGCTTCCTTTCCGGGTTCATGTTAGGGTTTACGCCACACGGCGATAACGGAAGACGGGCTGCACCTGTTCATGAGCTAAGCGTTTAAGCATGAGACGCAGCATGCTCAGGTAGACCCACGTCTCACTCGTGGTGGGGAGGAACTCGTCATCCTTGCTCATCCGGCGGTTGCGCCCGATCCAGGCGAAGGTGCGCTCAACGACCCAGCCTTACTACCTCTTGGACGATTTGTGCTGGTCACGGTGTCGATCCTTTCGAGTGGTTGGTTCCAGTATACGCAGCCGTCCAGCGACGGCGATAGTCGTCAGCGATGTCGCGGTCGCGATACGCCCGCAAGCGTTCCGGCTCGGCCGCATCGGCCCAGACAATCCAACGCTGCCACCCACCGTGCTCCTTGCGCGCCCGCACCAGGCCATGCTCTATCAGGCCATGCTCTATCAGGCCATGCTCTATCAGGCCATGCTCTATCAGGCCATGCTCTATCAGGCCATGCTCTATCCAGTCGATGAGGCTGTTGTGCGCTATCGCTAAGCGCTGGGCCAACTCGCGTGCCCACCATTCATGCGGGCCGAGCGGCGCACGCGATTGCCCGCGCTGGCGCGTCGTGCCCAGACTGAGTTGGCGGCGCAGCGTCTGCACACTCGCCCGACTCCAGCCTCGCGAGCCGCGCAAGGGACGCAAGGGAGGATACCCGTCACCGTCGAGCCGGGAGGCAATGGCGTCCACAGACCAGCCGGCGTGGGTCAGTTCCTGCACGCGAGCAGACAGGCGCGCGTAATCACTGCGGTCTTGGTAGCGGGCAATGGGACGCACCAGCCCGTGCTCGGTCTGCGCCCTCCGGCCCAGGTCATCCCAGGTCATCCCAGGTCATCCCAGGTCATCCCAGGTCATCCGGATCCGGACCTGCTCGGTCTGCCCTGCGCCTCGACCTCGACGCGTTCCCCCCCTTGCCGCAGAATCTCTTTCCGGTCCGCAGCGGTGGTCGGGGGAGCGTTCCACAGCGCCGGAATATCGGCGGCGAGCTGGCGTATCGCCACGCGTTCCTGGCTGGCGAGGAGGCGTGGTTGCTGCTGGAGGAAGCGGTGATACATACGCCTCCTCCTCGCGTGTCTGCTGCGCCTGCAGCTTCTCCTCCCAGGTCCGCTCCAGTGTCCGCGCCACGAGGCGGTTCTCTGGTTCCACCGCGTGATATTGTCTGGCGGCGCGCTCGACCTCAAAGGTGGCTCGCTCGCGGCGCGCTCGACCTCAAAGGTGGCTCGCTCGCGGCGCGCTCGACCTCAAAGGTGGCTCGCTCGCGGCGCTGCTCCCACAGCTGGGTGAGGGTCGCTCGTTCGTGTTCCACCTGCTCAGCGGCCGCGAGGGATAACTCCAAGGAGGCAGGCGCGAGCGCAGAGAGCGCCTGGGCGGTGACAAAGTCGTCCAGGCACGGGCCAGCTATATGCTGACAGCGTTGACAGCGTTGACAGCGTGGTTCGCCGTAGCTGTTGTTCCCGGCGACGCAGTCGTAGGTGAAGGGTGTTGGCCGCCCATGCCATGGCGTGCTGGTAATGGACCCCCATCCGCACGCCACATCGGCTGCAGATCACCAGGCCCGCCAAGAGAGCCTCGCCTTTACGGACCGCACCGAGCGCAGACGCCTGGTTGCGGTTTGCCGCCAGCCGCGCCAAATTCTGCTCGTACTGCTCCCAGGACAGGTAGGCGGGACAGCGGTCGGGCAGCAGCGCATGCCAGTCGGAGCGATGCCAGTCGGAGCGGTGCCAGTCGGAGCGGTGCCAGTCGGAGCGGTGCCAGTCGGAGCGGGCCATGACCACCCGGCCACTCTGAGGCTGCTCTGAGGCTGCTCTGAGGCTGCTCTGAGGCTGCTCTGAGGCTGCTCTGAGGCTGCTCTGAGGCTGCTCTGAGGCTGCTCTGAGGCTGCTCTGAGGCTGCTCGGACTGGGAGCGGCGACGATCCATCTGCCGGCGGCCGTAGACGTAGGCGCCGGCGTAGAGGGGATGCTTCAAGAGGGTCTGCAGCGGGGCGCGATTCGCTCGTCGCCAGACCAACTGCCCTTTGCCTGGTCCTTCCCGCACCCGCACGCCCAGCCGGATATCATGGCGTGCCAGGGAGCGTAGCAAGCCGCCCAGCGTCCCCACCTCCTCGAACTGAGAGAAACTGAGAGAAACTGAGAGAAACTGAGAGAAACTGAGCCGCACCACCGCCTGGACCTGTTCGTCGGGGGCAAACGGGATGGCCCCGGTGGTATCCCACACGTAGCCAATGGGCAGCGCAAAGCAAAGGTGAGGGCGCCTCGGGCGCCCCGCCGCGCTTTACTCAAGCAAGCAGCCCTGATACAGTCGCTGTTTGAGCAGATGCAGCTCCGCTTCACTCATGGCGCCTTTGAGTCCCAGCAATAAGCGGTCATTATACGGCGCCGGAGCGTAGAGCCCATCCAGCTCGGCAATGAGTGTCCCACAGAGGGCACAGACTTCCAGCAGCCGATGCCAGTCGACATGCGAGCGGGCCAGACGCGACATCTCCAGCCCCAGACTGAGCCCGACATGCCCCAGACTCACTTCGGTCACCAGCCGCTCAAAGCCGACGCGTCCCACCGTCGTGGCGCCCGACTTGCCCAAATCGTCGTCAATCACGACAATCCGGTCGCTCGTCCAGCCGGGTACAATACGGCTCGACTCGCCAAGCCGTATTATACCCGGCTGGACTCCGTATACTCCGTATACTCCGTATGCACCAGCACCTGTTGTGCGGTCGACTGGCGCACATAGACCACGGCCAGGCGCTCCCGGCGCCAGGACGCCATCTTGCGGCTCGGGCCCACACTCAGGCGCTCATGAATCCGCGTCGATCTAGTGGGGGAGGTCATGCATGGCCTCCTCGCTGCCGGCGGTACCGGCGCCCAGAAGGGCCAGCAGGGCCAGCAGTGGCGCCTGCTGAGGCAACTGCCGTTCGACGAGGCGACTTAGCAGATGGAGGAGTCGCTGCCGGTTGGCCGCGGGCAACTGGTCCCACCGACTGCGCCGTGGCGCCTTCGTGGGCGGGGGGGAGCGCTGGGCTGCTGCGCAGATGGGGCGGAGACGATAGACATGGCACACCAGCTTCCTGTGGAGCACACGCACAATCCTGCTGGGCGCTCTGCAGTCGGCTCACCACCTCCAGCAGGTTGAGCAGTCCAGCGACTCCTATTCCTATCATGGGAGTTGCACCTTTGGACGTCACGAGCGGACTGTAGGTAGTATGGCTGGGTCCTTTCCACCACCCAGCGGCGCGGGAGGAGATGAAAGCCCCGCAGCCGAAGCGGCGGTGGTTGGTCGGCCCGCAGCCACTGGCCGCGTCCCCCCGGATGCACCACAATCGTCATGCGCCAGCCGAAGGTCTCCCAGACCCAGGTGTGCAGCGGCCCCACATAGGCGCTATCGGCCCAGATCCGTTCCAGGCGCGGCAGCGCAGGCTGGAGCTGCTGGAGCAGCCAGGGCGTACTGGCACGATCTTGGATATTGGCGGGATGGACCACCGCGCCAAGCACCAAGCCCAGGGTATCCACGAGCAGATGGCGTTTGCGGCCCGAGAGTTTCTTGGCTCCATCGTACCCATGAGGACCGCCACGTTCGGTCGTCTTGACCGATTGACTATCCAGAACGGCGGCGCTCGGCGTCGGCTGCCGTCCGCTCTGCTGACGCACCCGCTCGCGCAGCGTCGTATGGAGCTGCTCCCACGCCCCGCTCGGACGCCACCGACGGAAATAGGCATAGATTGTGGACCAGAGGCCGCCACTACTCACTGGGCCGTTCAAATCCAGTCCCACTACGCACGCACGGCTGCAATCCATAGGCCACTTGGCGTCGTCGCCGTGTGAATGGGTGAATATCCATCGGGTTGAGCAGGTGTGAGCAGGTGTGAGCAGGTGTGAGCAGGTGAGAACCATTCACGTGCATCGACGACAACCATCGCTTGCGTATGCGACAGATTTGGCACAGATAGTGCTGCCTGCATCTATCCGGTGCATGGCTGACAGTGAGGAGTCAGCCCTCGAACTTCACTGCACCACAGACTGCCTCTGAAGAAGGAGCAGAAAGGAGTTAAGTGGCAATGGCACGCAAGAGCGACGCTGAAGTGACCCGCGATGTCCTGGACGAGTTGCTCTAGGATCCTGACGTGGGCGTCGCAGAGCTCAATGTCAAAGTCGACAATGGCAACGTCACCCTGTCCGGCACGACGGCGACATACGCAGACAAGTTTGAGGCCGCGGACGCCGCGTACCGAGGGCGGGGCGTCAAGTCGGTGACCAACAACCTCGCCTTCAATCCTGCCGCCCTGGGCATCCGTCCAGATAGCGACATTCGACCGACCTGCGCAATTCGCTGGCGCTCGATGTTGCTGTACCCGATTCGCGCTTGTGCGTCTCGGTGAGCAACGGCATCGCCACGCTCACTGGAGACGTGGACTGGTATTACCAGCGTGCGGATGCCGAAGAAGATGCGGCGTCCATTCGTGGCGTCACGGGAATCGACAATCATATTGCTGTCCACCAGCCGGCCGTCTTGGCGTCGGACATTTCGGACAGCATCCGACGCGCCTTCGCGCGCAACGCCGAACTGTTCGACGACAAAGTCACGGTGAATGCCGCCAAGGGCGGTAATGTGACGCTCTCGGGCACAGTCGAGACCTGGTCCAAGCGAGACATGGCAGAGGATATCGCCTGGCGCGCCGCCGGGGTCACGGACGTTACCGACAACATCATCGTGGAGCTGCCTTAACCCGGGCCATACATCGGGACCGACAGCGTAGAGACACTTCTGTGGTATGCGTAAAGCGATTCGCCCACACGCAGGTACGTGTTTACAAGGACCCGCCTCGTGTCTCAGTCTCGCCAGCTCCACCCAGCGTCATCGGCGAGCGGTGCCAGTGGAGGTAAGTTGGTGCAGAGCATCCAGTATGACGCTGGACGGCAGATCTTGGATGGCGACTTGGCCTGGGTGCAGCAAGCGGAGACGGCGTTGGACATGTGCGCCTCCTTGGCGGCCCAGGTGCCGGAGTGGCGATGGCGACTGGTGCGCCACAGCCGTGAGACGTGAGTACGCCGGCGCGTGTACCACATTGCGATCGAGAGTGGCTACGAGGGTCAGGACGATGCCGGCACACTACGCACCGGCCTGTTGCGCTTCTCAAGCTAGAGTGCGGGTGTGCCCCGGCATCGGAAGGCGACTTGACCAGCCGACCTCCCCTCTCGCGCCTGGAAAACGCCGTCAACCACCTGATCCGTCATCCACGCATTGGTAGCGTGGGCACAGTAGATTTAGTACAACCACGTGCGAGTACTGTAACCGTGTCATGCCCACAGATGGCCCATCTCGGAGGCCGCCTACAAGGCATACCTGAAGTGTCGCTCGACCGCGTTGCTTGCACCGCCAAAGAGCAGTACAAATGTGCTGCCGTATCAGGTCGGAGCTAGGAGACCAGGAGGAGATCACGATGACCCAATCCGGAATGACCCCAGAACCCGGAATGACCCCACCACCCGACATCCAAGCCACCATGACCCATCCCGATGTCCACCCCTTCCGCATTACCATTGCAGAGGAGGTGCTCGCCGACCTGCGCCGCCGCATCGCCGCGAACCGCCGCCCCCACAAGGAGCTGGTCACAGATCGGTCGCAGGGCGTGCAGCTGGCTACAATTCAGGAGCTCGCCCGCTACTGGGCGAGCGACTACGACTGGCGCAAGGCCGAGGCGAGACTGAACGCGCTCCCGCAGTTCACCACCGAGATCGACGGGGTCGACATCCATTTCATCCATGTACGCTCCAAAGAGCCTAACGCATTGCCGCTCATCATGACGCACGGCTGGCCGGGCTCGGTCATTGAGCTGCTCGAGACTGTCGGCCCGCTCACCGACCCGACGGCATATGGTGGACGCGCCGAGGACGCGTTTGACCTTGTGCTGCCGTCGATCCCGGGCTACGGCTTCTCCGGCGAGCCGAATGAGATTGGCTGGGACCCCGGCCGCACCGCGCACGCCTGGGCGGAGTTAATGCACCGGCTCGGCTACACCCGCTACGTTGCCCAGGGCGGTGATGTGGGCGCGTCTATCACCGACGCGCTGGGCCGCCAGGCGCCCGAGGGGTTGGCCAGCATTCATACCAATTTGCTCGTGACTGGGCTGGCAGGCGGCGAGCACCCGTCGGAGACTGAGGAGGAACGCGCCGCAATCGCGGCGCTCGCCACATTCCGCGCGAGCGGCTTTGGCTACTTCCTGGAGCAGGCCACACGACCGCAGACGATTGGCTACGCCCTGCTGGATTCGCCCGTCGCCCTGGCGGCCTGGATGCTTGACCACGACACGGACAGCTACTACAAGATAGCTCACGCCTTTGTCGATGGGCAGCCGACGGGCAATCTCACCCGAGATCACATCCTCGACAACATCACGTTGTACTGGCTGACGGGCACCGGGGCCTCGGCGGCCCGGTCGTACTGGGAGAGCGGCCGCGCCCAAGCGCTTGCGGCTGCAGCTGGCAAGGCTCCTCCACAAGTCACGATTCCGGTCGGGTTCAGCACGTTCCCCGACGAGATCTTCCGGGCGCCACGCAGTTGGGTCGAGCAGGGCTACCCCACCCTCATCTATTACAACAAAGCCAACAAGGGTGGCCACTTCGCCGCCTGGGAAGAGCCGCAGGTGTTCAGTGAAGAACTCCGCGCAGCGTTCCGTTCCCTGCGCTAGTTGGAAGGCGGGACGGCGGACGCGAGTCGTGTTCGTCGTCCCGCACTACGCACGTCAGCCCAGACTTGGCTTCCCCCGACGCTCGTGGCTTGGAAGTCGCGGCTGGTTGGAGACAGTTGGGGTCAGGAGAGACCTATGTCGGCACTGCCCGCGCCGAGAACTTTGCCTCCTCCGAAGGGCTGAATCCGGGCGAACGTCAAGTCTACACAGTACCCGCGCACCTACGGCGTAATGAGTGAGCCTTCGCTGGCGACTGGACGGTGGAGGTCCAGCATGCCACATCGAACACGCCCAATGCCCGCATCGCAATCCGCTTCCGCGCCCGCGATCTGCATCTGGTGATGGGGCCACCTACGAGCGAGACGCCAGTGCGCTTCCGCGTGTCTCTCGATGGAGCAGCGCCAGGTGATGCCTATGGCGGTGACCTGGACGCCGAGGGCATTGGCACGCTGAACCAACAACGACTCTATCAACTTATCCGTCAGTCAGAGTCAATCATGGATCGTCTCTACGAGATCGCGTTTCTCGACGCGGGCGCAAAGGCGTATGCGTTTACCTTCGGTTGAAGAGGGTCGCAGGCTCTTCACACAGGAGCGCAGAGGGGCCTATGTCCGAAACCGTCACCCATAGTTGCTGTCATATGAGCGCTGCGTCCAAGCCTAATACTAGCACGACAACGAGACTTTGACGGTACTAGCCGGGTCGAGGGAGGTGGTGGAGGTGCGCCAGGAGGCGCTTGCGGTGGGAGCGGTAGGCGGCGACCTCGCGCTGGTGCTGGTAGGCGAGCCATGCCAAGGCGGCCGGCACATCCAGCACGGGCTGCGGAAGCGCAGCTTGGAGCAAGAAGCGCACGTCCGCCAAACTGAGGGGCAGGAGGGCAGGGGGGGCCAGGAGGGCCAGGGGGGGCCAGGGGGGGCCAGGGTACGTCTTCAGGCAGTGTGTCAGCTGCTGCCCGCGGTGCAGGCCCCCTCTCTCCCTCCGGTGGGCCGCCGGGAATGGCGGGCGCGGGGGCGGCGGAGGAAGCAGAAAGGGCAGCGTCACAGCCCATGAGGCGCTGGCGCTGGCGCAGGCGCAGGCGCACCAGAAAGTGATGCGCCAAGATCACCAGTGTCATGGGGTGATACCACCCCCGCCAAAAGCGCAGTTCGTAGTGGTCCATCCCCACCTGCCCTTTGCCCTCCTCGAAACAGCATTCAATCGGCCAGCGCATGCCACAGACGCGAATCAGCTCGGCCAGCGGCGTGTCCGCCGGCGCATTGCTCAGATAGTACTTCAGCTCGGGCGGTTCGGTCTGCCCCGGCAGGGGGAGCGGGCGCCGGATCAGCACCCAGACTTCCGGGCCTGGGACGCCTTCGCGATAGCCGCTGCGACTGGCGAGCGCCCGCAGCGCGACGAACTCGGCGACGATCGGCCCTTTGCGCCCCTCCAGCAGCCGGTAGCGCCGCCAGCGACGGCGCTACCGGCGGCACGGCCATGATCTCCACCGGCACGGCGGGCGGGCTGTCCGGGTGCAGGCGTTCGTGTGTCCCTTTGCGCCCCTTGCCCGACGCGACGCGACGCGACGCGACGCGACGCGGGGCGGGAGCCAGGCCCGTGGGCGCGCCCGGATGCGGCGGCCATCCGTCGGCTCGCGCAGCGGCCAGACCTGCGTGTTGCGCGGGACCTCCGCCAGATACCACAGTCCGGCGGCGTCCACGCGGTCCAGGAGGGCCTGATTGCGTCCAAACCATTCGTCGCAGACCAGCCACGTCGCTGCCAGGTCCCCACGCTGTTGCGCCTGCTCGACCATCTCAGCGGCCAGTTCCGCCTTGGTCTGGAAGTCCACTCCAGCGGGAATGCGACAGGCGCGCCAGAGCGGCGCGTGCTCCTCGTCGAACCAGGGCTCGGGCAGGTAGAGCAGGTAGAGCAGGTAGAGCAGGTAGAGCAGGTAGAGCAGGTAGAGCAGGTAGAGCAGGTAGAGCAGGTAGAGCAGGTAGAGCAGGTAGAGCCGCCGCTCCAGCAGCGTGTAGCCGGCGCGGCTGGCAAAGCCGAGGAAGACGCCAGCTTGGCAGTTGTCGGTCTTGCCGGTGGCCCCGCACCACTGCGCCGCCACACCAGCTGAGTGGACACCAGCTGAGTGGACACCAGCTGAGTGGACACCAGCTGAGTGGACACCAGCTGAGTGGACACCAGCTGAGTGGACACCGCGCTTGGGCACGTCGCTGCCATCCAGGATAGGATCAGGACGCCGTCTGCCTCACCGAGGGTTTCGGCGACCAAGCGCTGGTGTTCGGCCAAGATCGCCGCGTCATCGCAGGCGCCCTGGCCGATGAACTGCTGGAGGGCCCGCACCTGACGCGCCGCCTGCGGCCCCGCGCCGAGCAATCGCAGCGCCATCGCCTCGCCGTTCTTGCGCGGGACGTCGGCGATGAGCAGGCCACGCAGATACACCTCCGCCCACGCCCGCTGCTCCCGCCGGGCAAACAGCGGGGCGAAGCGCGCGTGATACGTGGCCAGCTCCTCACCCACATCCGTGAGGTCCGCGGCTGTTAGGGTGACGACGGCGGGCTCCGCGCTCGTCAGATCACCCTCGATCTCGCCGTCTGCTGTGCGCATCAGTGACCTCCTGGTGCTGTGCCACCTCCATTCCATCTCCCTCGGAAGGAAAAGTCGCTGCAAATGCCATACCAAAGTCTCGTTGTCGTGCTAGTACTAAGCTAGGCTTTATCCATTAAGCCGCATAGCAAAGCAGGTCTGCCAGGTGCATGAGCAGAGCCCGTGGGACTTTTTCGCTGTCCGATTTCCAGAGGGATGTGGGAAAAGTGGTCTGCGTCCACAGATGGCGACGAACCAGCGCTAGTGCATCGGTGAAGGTCGGAGCGGTTTTCGTATACCAGGCAGCAACGCGCAGCGGTGCCGGATCGGTAGACTGCTGGCGGTACCGCTCATGAGCCAGAAGCGTGACCAGCGAGAACAGCCCCATCAGGGTAGGGGTTGTACGCGCAATGGCCCGCTCCGACCACTGGCGCTGTGTTTCGACGCCCAGATGCTCGCGTACCTCATGGAAGGTGACTTCCATCTGCCAGCGCCGGGCAAACCCGAGCAGGACCTGAACGGGATCGGCCTCCTGGTCGGTGCAGAGCAGCGCTTGCGTGGCGAACTTGCTCAGGGGGTCACGAATGAGTCCCCAACGGATGGGCACAGGGACAAACCCCGTGTGGTACCAAAGGGCATCTCCTGAGACTTACTCGAGGCGGCGGTCGCGGTCGCGGTCGCTGTACCAGCGGGCAAGTGTGACGGACGTCCAGACCGTCGCTGGATTGGCGCGTACCTGGTCCAGGGTCGGCAAGCGAGGCCCCACGATGCGGGGACGCCCGTTCTGGCGTGGGAGACGAGGCGGCGCTGGAGCGACCAGACGTGCATCGAGGCGTAAGCGGGTAATGACGGTCGCGGCGGGCCGCAGGGCGGCGAGCAGGTCGAGGGCAGCGGAGCCCCGGTCGCCGACGACGACCAGCGAGCGGTCCGGGAGCCAGCGATGGACCACGCGAATCAGCCGGCGGGCCCAGAGCGTGACCGGCTTGTGGCGCCGACGATGCTGCTGGGCGTAGCGTTCCGAGGGAGCAAGCGCGCTCAGGAACGGCAGTGCCCAGACACGACCAGCCCAGGGAATCGGGACCAGCAGCATGAGACCAGGACACACACCCAGCGTAAGCCGTTGACTTTGACGAAATGGCTGTGGCTGGAGCGTACCGGATCGCGATAAATACCGGCCGCGGCGATCTTGGCGCCGCGTCCTCGCGCCGCCGTTCAATCGTCTCGTCCATGCCCAGCACCACTGGTCCGTTGGGAGCGAACGTGGAAACGAGCAACCGCAACAGAATGCGGCTGGCTTCCAGACTCGACCAATTAGCTCGGTTCAGCACGCGATGATACGTCTGGAAAGTCCGATCCTGACTCAAGCCTACCGTACGCAGCACGGTGCTCACCATACGACGACCGGGTGCCAGAATGGCCCCGACGACCAACAGAGGGACATGGCGCCACACGCGGCGGGAGAACAGCGGCGCAAACTGGCTCAAGAGTGCGACAATGTCGGCGGGTGGGAGCAGCACGGATCACCTCCTTTGGGGTAGAAGCAATCCGAGTGTATCCCACCTGTCTATTCTTCTCTGTTTGGATAAAGTCTAGCTCAGTGGTACATTCGCTAAATACGGAGCACTTTGGTGGTGAAGCTCACCGAACGCTTGGAGAGAAGGGGACGGTGGCGACGCCGCTGCCCCCAAACGAAGGGATGTTTATGCGCCTGCCAATAGGCAGTGGCAGCCTCGATAGCAGTCACGATCTCCTCCCAGGTCTCAAAGCGTCGGCCCTTGAGCGCCAGTGAGCGTAAGACTTTCCACCACGGCTCAATGAGGTTGAGATAGGCCGCGTATTTGGGTTGGTAGACAAACTCCCAGCGCGGATGATGGATCTGAAACAAGAGCAGATCGTGGCAGTGATGCATGTCCAGGTGGTCGAGGATGGCATAGATGCGCTGCTTGCCGGCTGGGATCTGCTCATCGCTCCCACTCAGAAAATCACTAAAAGGGGTGTTGATCCGGCGCGCATAGCACGGGGTCCAGCAATCGCCTGCTGTTTCCCAGCGGGCCCCCAAGACGTAGCCCGTGGCGCGGCGCCCGTCGTCGATCTCTTGCATCGCGCGCTGGGCAGGACGCGCCGTTGACGTGCACGTGCACGTGCACGTCAACGGCTTCCGGACCGGGGAGCTCTTGGCAGCGACTGGCAGCGACTGGCAGCGACCGGCCCTATCTCCTCCCCGGTCAAGATGACACGATGGGCTGGTGGGTCGGCGCGGAGCGCCTCACTCTTCCCCTTTTGTGCTTCCCCTTTTGTGCGCGCACTCGGGAGCGAGTCGCTCCCCACACCAGGTGTCTCCTCGTCTCCTGCTGGCGCCAACGCAAGCCCTCCTCAGCCCTCCTCAGCCCTCCTCACGCAGGATCTCGAAGATGCGCGTCCTCTTCAACGGGAGGCCCTCTGCGTCCTGCAGGTAGGTGGCGAGCCGTCGGTGGCGAGCCGCTCGAACGTCCACCGGCTATACGGCAAGCCCACCTCACTCGGGCGCTGGTGCGCGCCGTTGCCACCACCCGCGCCTTGTTCTCGGCGGTGGAGCGTGGCGGCGCGCCGCTACGGGGCGCGTCGTTCAAACCCGCGCGCCCCTGCGCCTCGCAAAAGCCAAAAATACCACTCTCACAAACCCCCTTAAATTCAGGCTTTGGAGTCTACGACTTTAGTCCTAGACGCGCCGAGAGGCAAATCTGGCAGCCTCGATTTTGGTGCAGGTGTCAGGACTACCCCGCGAAATGGTGACAGCGCTAAACTGACTACGCCCCAGCAGGCCAGGAAAGCTGCGGCATGCACTATACGATGATATAGCCCTTTGCCTTCTCAATGCGTTATTTTGACAAAAATAGCCCCCAGCCCAGATGGTATCTGGCGTGGGGGCACGGAGTATCGGCACCATACGTGTTACACAGAGGAGTCGGGCGCACTCTCTGACGCACTCTCTGACGTGCTGGCTGACAGCGCACGCGCCAGAAAATCGTGGTCAATGGTATCGGGCAGCGGGTTGTCTTGACCGACAGGCTGGCCTAAGAGGTTTTGCAGCATCAACGCATTTAGCACTGCCTCGCTTTGTGGCTGGGCGGGCCAGTAGACACCGGGCAAATTGGCGGGATGGTCACCGCTTTGGGCAAAGAGTTCGTCCCGCGAAGCAGGGTATACTTTTGTCGAGGCGTTGTTGTTGGTGATGACATGGACCTCGCTACCTTGCAGCGCCTCGGCAATGCGCTGAATGCGCTCGGCCCAGGGCGTTAGCTCCTCGCGAGTGTACAGATAGTCGAAGCGATCTCGGCTGCTCTTCAGATTCTTGCCATACCACATCGCCCGATTCCGTCCGTGAAACCGCACCATCGAGAAGTGCGGATCGGTCAGCATCACAATAGGTGGCATCGATCCGCTGCCAACCTGTGGCTCATCCACGGCCACGAATGCCAGGCGCGCATCAGTAAGAGCCGCCTTCGTCTCCTGCGCATTGGCCCCCTCGACCCACGAGCGGTGACGAAACTCGACCGCGATAGTCTCATCCAGCAGCATCTCACGCACTGTGCCCAGGTATTCCAACTGTTCTGGCCCGAACGTGAACCACGGCGGGAACTGGAAGAGCAGCGCGCCGAGCTTGCTGGCCTTGCGCAACGGCTCGATCATCTCGCTGAACTGCGCGAACGTCTCCGCGGCGGGGGTGATGATCTCTTTCGCGTCGTCGCGGTGATGCCAGGTCAGCTCGCCATAGGCCTTGACGTTGAAGACGAAGTCATCAGGCGTGCGGTCGGCCCACATCGTAAAGTTTCGCGTGGGCTGCAGCCGGTAAAACGTCGAATCAACCTCAACCAGCGAGAAGAATCGGGCATAGTAGTTGATGCGGTACGCCTTTCGATCAGCCTTATTGTATTCCGGCGGATAGAACGGCTCATGGTCGGTCCAGCTTGCCGTGCCCACACGAATACGCGCTGTCATCTCGCTTCTCCTCTCTACGGCCTGCTTGCGGCGCCCAACTAATTATAGATGTCTCACATGCCTCTCTGGATGCTGGATGCGCTCTGCGAGAAAAGGCGCACGTCAGGCTGTTTGTGATGTATCATCTCAGCACATGTCACTTATGCCAGCGTGGAGGCGCTGAGGAAACTCTCCGCATGAGATGTTCCACAACCCGATAGAATACTCTAAGATACAGGTCAAACCTGTTGTGAAAGGTAAACCCACTGATGCTCTCAGAGGGCGTGAAGCGCATTGATCACGTCGCCCTGGTCGTACGCGACCTCGATACCACACTCCGCTTTTACCGTGATATTCTCGGTATCGCGCCGTCACACATGCTCGACTTCCCTCAGGAAGGTGTACGTATAGCATTTCTTCCGCTTGGCGGCGCGAATGGAAGCGAGATCGAACTGCTCGAGCCGGTGAATCCCGAAGGCAGTGTCGCCCGCTTCCTGGAGCAACGCGGTGGTGGACTGCATCACATCTGCCTGGAAGTGCCAGATATAGACCGCGCGTTGGAGGAGCTTCGCGCCGCTGGAGCGCAGGTGCTCGACGAGACGCCGCGGCGGACTGCGGAGGGGCGGGGCATCTTCCTACACCCCAAAGGGACGGGCGGCGTGCTGTTGGAGTTTGTCCAACGGGCGGAGACGCCAGACGACAAGCCAACTGAGGCGCACTAGCATCCGGTAGTTCGTTTCGACGTTATCCACCCTGATCGAGGAGTCGCAATAATCCATGAAGACGACCAAACAGAAGTTGGAAGAGCTTCGCGCGCTGAAAGAGCGGGCCAGGCTAGGCGGCGGCGAGGAGCGCATCGCTATGCAGCACCGCAAAGGCAAGCTGACCGCACGCGAACGACTCGATCTGTTGCTCGACCCCAGCACCTTCCAGGAGACCGATATGTTCGCTACCCATCGGACAAGCGACTTCGGCCTGGCCGACCAGAAGTTCCTCGGCGACGGCGTTGTGACGGGCTACGGCAAAATCGACGGGCGGCTGGTCTACGTCTTTTCCCAGGACTTTACGGTCTTCGGCGGCTCGCTCTCAGAGGCGCACGCCGAGAAAATCTGCAAGATCATGGATCTGGCGGTGAAGAATGGCGCGCCCGTCATTGGCCTGAATGACTCCGGCGGCGCGCGCATCCAGGAGGGCGTGGTTAGCCTGGGAGCGTACGCGGATATCTTCCTGCGCAACACGCTCGCCAGCGGTGTCATCCCGCAAATCTCGGCGATCATGGGGCCGTGCGCGGGCGGCGCGGTCTATTCGCCCGCCATCACCGATTTCATCTTCATGGTCGAGGGGACGAGCCACATGTTCGTCACCGGGCCGAACGTCGTCAAGACGGTGACACATGAAGACGTGACCTTCGATGAACTGGGCGGCGCGACGATCCACAGCGCTACCAGCGGCGTCTCGCACTTCTCTGTGCCAACCGAGGTCGAGTGCCTGCGCCAGATACGTCTGCTGATGGGCTACCTGCCTGCCAACAATGTGGATGACCCTCCCATCGAGACGACCACCGACGGCATTACGCGCGCCGAAGAATCGCTGGATGAGATCATCCCTGACAATCCCAACAAGCCGTATGACATGGAGCTGGTGATCGAGGCGGTGGTGGACCGGGGCAGCTTCTTCGAGGTTCACGCGCAGTGGGCACGCAACATCATTGTCGGCTTCGCGCGTATGAACGGCCGCCCGGTCGGCATCGTCGCGCAGCAGCCTTCCGTGCTGGCTGGCGTGCTAGACATCGACTCGTCAGATAAGGGGGCGCGGTTCGTCCGCTTCTGCGATTGCTTCAACATCCCCATCGTCACCTTCGAGGATGTACCCGGCTTCCTGCCGGGCATCAAGCAGGAACACGGCGGCATCATTCGTCATGGGGCAAAGCTGCTCTTCGCCTACTGCGAGGCAACCGCGCCGAAAGTGACAGTCATTACGCGCAAAGCCTATGGCGGCGCCTACGACGTGATGAGCAGCAAGCATGTGCGCGGCGACATCAACTATGCCTGGCCAACCGCTGAAATCGCGGTCATGGGAGTGGATGGCGCGGTCAACATCATCTTCAAGGATGAGATAGCCCAGGCCGCCGACCCTGAGGCCAGACGCAAGGAATTGGTCGCCGAGTACCAGGAGAAGTTCGCAAATCCGTACATCGCCGCCGCCCGTGGCTACGTGGATGAGGTGATCGAGCCGCGCCACACGCGCGAGAAGATCATCATTGCGCTCGATATGCTCAAGAACAAGCGCGACACGAACCCACCCAAGAAGCATGGGAATATCCCGCTGTAGATGGGGGATGTTCCTACACATGAGTCATCCCGAATTTTGGGATAGATGGGATAGATGAGGACAGCGAAACCTCCTGAGCTACCATCGAGATGAAGAAGACCGATGGAGTCCAGGAGGTTGCTGCTATGGATGATGTCGTACTCGACCAGGGAATGCAAGCGTCCCCGCTGGTCGCAACGACCTTGGCACGCGATCTTGCCGTCTTCCTGGCCCCGCTCTGCTCTTAGCGTGGCTGGATAGGCGCATGGACAAGCGGTTGGTGCGCACGGTGCTCAGTGGCATTGTGGCGCTGCTCGCGTGGCGTAAGCGCGCCCATGGGCTGCTGTTGAGCGAGGTAGGGGCGTATGTACTCGATCCGGCCCATGCCCCCGCTGGCGCCAAACGGCTCTCCACCTTGCTCCGTTCCCCCCACTGGAGCGCGGAGGACCTGACGGCGTATGTGTGGCGCCAGGCTGACGTGCGGCTGCAGGCGTTGGCGACTGTGGGCGAGGAGGCGCAGGTCATCTGGGACCAGCGTGTGGTCGAGAAGCCCGAAAGCCTCGCCGCACCTGATCTGGGGGGCAGTGCGCGCGAGCAAAGCCCGGCGTCTCACTCGTATCAAGCCGGGCTTCTACCATCCCCCCAGCCGTCCGATTTTTGTGCCGGGTTGGCAGTGGTTGGGGCTGCTCCTGCTCGGGCAGAGCGGCGCGAGTGGACCGCCAACGGTGGCTCATATGCGCTGGTGGAGTGGTGGAGCACTCGCGGCCCGCACGCGAGTGACCGCCGGACCGAGGAATACGCGCTCTTGCGCCACGGTGCGCGGCGGTGGGGGCGGTGGGGGCAGCGGGTCTGCCCTGTCTGGGATCCTAGGATCCTGGGATCGCGGCTGCGCCGGCCCGCCCTGGCTGCAAGGCGTCCTGGAGCGCCAACTGCGCTTTGTGCTGCGCTGGCCCGGGCGCTCCAAACGCTTGGGGCCGCGCACCGGCTGGCAACCCGCCAAAGCCTGGGAACTGGCCCGTGGTCAGCGCAGTTGGGAGCACCGCAGCTAGGAGCACGCAGCTGGGAGCACCGCCTGCTCTGGGATGCGCGCCACCACTGTCCGCGCCACCACTGTCCGCGCCACCACTGTCCGCGCCACCACTGTCCGCGCCGCACCGGCGTGCTGGCGCTACCGGTCTGGTTGCCCGACGACCGCACCCATCTTCGCCCCTCTGGCTGGTCGTCGCTCGCCGGGGAAGTGGCCAGGAACCGTGGTATCTCTTGACCAGCGCGCCGATCCAGATGCCCGAGGACGCGTGGCGCGTCGTCTACGCCTACGCCCGCCGGGGGCAGATCGAGATGAGTTGGCGCTATGGCAAGAGCGAACTGGCGCTGGAGAGTCCGCGCTTGGGGAGTTGGGAGCGCCGCCAAAAACTCCTCTTCCTCGTCACGCTGGCCGATGCCTTCCTACGGTCCTTCCTACGGTCCTTCCTACGGTCCTTCCTACGGTCCTTGCTGGTGGCCGCCCCCGTCCCGCTCCGTCACTGGCTCTTACGCTACTGGTGTCACCGGACAGGCAAGCGGAGCCGAGATGCCTCGACTCCGCTCTACCGCTTGCGCTCGGCGCTCAGCCGTCTCTGGCTTGCCTACCTACCCACCTCCGAGGTCCTCCACGAAAATTCGGGATGACTCATGTATGTTGCTCGCAACCGTAGCAGAGACTTGTTCTTTCCTTCGCTCACAGTCACAAAACCAGCAAATATCTCCTGCCCATCATAACAGAGGCCGTGTGCTCGTTGTGAGCACTGACTGGCGGCTTGAGATGTCGTTGTGACTGCTCGCTGTCACACTCAACCTAGACCGTACATGCAGTGAGGAGGCAAGTCACATGAGCACATCAAACCTAGAACTTCCGGTCGGGACCCTGGTCAACCGTGACCAGTTAGCTGCACAGTCAAGTACTATTGCTGCAAGCCTGTATGATGCAGTGGCCGCAGCCTATCTCCAGTTTAGGCGCACGTACTATCACGAGGACCAGCCGAGTCTCGCCACGACGCCACCTGCTCACGCCGAGGTTCACAAGGCTGAAATTGCATTGTTGGCCGAGAACACTCTCAGGCTCGTGCCCAGGACGGTGAAGACGCTGCCGGTTGTTGGTGGATTCGTGGAGCACCTGCAACAGGTGGCCGATCTCAACTCGCTCTCAGAGTCCGAGCTTGCTACCCTGCATAACATGACGATGGCATTTCTTTACGGCATCAAAGGCGGCATACAGCCCTGGTACGTCGAATGGGCGCTGGCATCGGCCCGACGACTCGCCAGTGTTGACGACCCCAACTACTTCATGACCTACGCGTGGGATGCCTGTCTCTACTTCGCGCCGGATGACTTGGTACGCTTTGAGCACGCCGTGAGCGTCGGCGATCTCTCCGGCATCGAGCATGCTATGCAACAGGTCGCTGAGCGCCTCATTACGGCCCTGAGCACCCCGATCGACGCACAGTTTGAATTTGCCTTCATTGGTCCCGATGCCGACCAACGTAGGATGACGTTCCGGCTCAAGACGGCGGCGAGCGTCGCGCTCGGCGCCTACCTGGTCACCGAGGAGGTGCGCACGCTGCTCCATCCGCGTGAGCAACGTGGCACGCCATCGTCTGCGCTCGCACCGTTGCCCCCAGAGCTCGTCGCGCATAAGGCGCCGGAAGGTGGGGGTCCAAGCCAACCGTAACATGCAGACTGATACCACACGTGAAAGGGAACACCATTATGAAGACGAACACTGCACACAATGGCAGTGGTAGTGGGCTACAGGCACCGAGCCTGAGCTACCATCATCCACTGCGTAGGGCCTTCAGCCATATCGTGCTCGCCGGAGTCATCGCGGCGGCGATCGTGGCCGCCACCGCCGAGCTTATCGCCGCAATTGTGACTGGCGCATGGTCTACCGGCACGGCAGATCTGATCGCCACTGCACTCGCGGTTGCCATCGGCTGCGCAGCGGCGCTGATCGTGGCGTTTGGTGAACTGGCCCACAGTATGGATAGGTCGTTTGAACGCATCGCTGCGAATGTAGGGACCATCCAGGCAAGCACTGCCGGAGTAGCAGAGACAGCAATAACCACCGTGAGTCGACGTGCGGCAGCGCCAGCATCTGGCGGCTCGGCGCTGGACAGCAAAAATACCCGTGCCAACAGTGTACTAAGCGGACTTTTGGAAGGCGTCGAGCATACTACTAGGCATGACGTGGCAGATATGCCAAGCCGAGAACTCGAACTCGTTACATCAAGCTAGTACTCAGTCCAGGTGGAAGTTGCCGAAGGGAATAGCATGATAAGGACACAAGGAGCAGCTCATGCCACCTTCTTCTCCCAGGCTGACCCAACCTCCTCATCACTCGACGGTCGCACCATCAAAGTCGGGTGAGTCCTCCTGTACGAGGGCCAGCATAGTGGCGTAGAATAGCAGGCAAACATGAGTGTGATGGAGCAGTGCTCCCACGAGGTAGAGATCCAGGAAAGGGACACCTGTACCATGCCCCAACCCATCATCGTTCCCGCTTGGCCAGCGCGAACCGCGAACCAGTCTCCCATTGCAGCAACTGGCCAGTCCTTTGATATTCACGAATGGAGCGGCAGTGGCCCGGACGCCCTCCACATCCATCATGCCGAAGACGAGGCGTGGCACGTCTTGGAGGGAACGTTGACGTTCCGGTTCAGCGACCGGACGATTGAGGCCCCCGCTGGGACGACCGTCTTTGTCCCGGCGGGAGTTGCGCACACGTATTATGAGGCCGCCGGTCCAACACGGTATCTCATCATCATGCCACCGCGGCTGCGTGAATTGATCGCCGCCTTGCATGGGACCTCAGGAGAAGCACAGAGCACAATCATGCGCCAGTTTGCCTCCGAGATTGTGGAGTAGCTGGCCAGCGCTTCGCGCGGGCGGAAGCGCCGCTTCGCCCGCCGCCTTTCCAGCTGACAGCCTTCTCTGCTGGCGGTCGGCAGTGCCTTCGTTCCTCGGAGTTCCGCCAGGACATAGGGCACAACGTACTCAGCGCCCTGTGCTTTCAGCGATTGGATAGAGCGCTGCGAGCGTTACCCGCGCCTGCTGGGAGGTGAACTGCCAGCGAATAGTGGCGTGGGCCGCGTTGCGTGTGGTTTCCAAGGCGGTCACACGCTGGAGCAAAGTCAAGCGGTCGCCCACTGGACACGAAAGACAGCCGCGCTCGAAGACGCTGATCTCGATCTCGGCCATGTTCAGCCAACTGCCGTGCTTGGGCGTGTAGTGAAACTCCACCCGTTCGAGAATCGCCCGCGCTCGCTGCGGCGGGAATGTCTCGTAGAGGGCGGCAGGGACATGCGTGTTCAGGTTGTCGACCACCAGCCGCACATACTCGGCGGTGAGATAGCACTCCTCGACCAGATAGCGCAGACACTCGGCAAAGTCGCGGCGGGTGCGCCGCGCGGTCACGGCGACGTGGCGCCAGTCGGCCAACGGCTCGACCATGACGAACAGATCGGCGGTCCCCTCACGGACATACTCGTAGTCGCGACGCTCGACCACGCTGGGTTGGGGCGCAGTGGCGAACGCGTCTGGTCATGCAGAACGACCGGTGTCTCGTCTAAGCAGACCCTTCGCGAGCAACTTGACCAGTTCGGCGACGTAAGTCAGCGCGTGTTCATTTTCACCCACGACCCCGACGGCGCCGTGAAACGGCCGGAGGCGTGGATGATGCTACGGGGCGCACTGGAATACGACGGTCAGGTATTGAGCAAGCCTCGCGCCGTGCCTAGAGCACCTTGCGAAAAGCAGAGGCAGACACGGGCACGGAATGTGCGAGGCAGCAGCACATGCGTGCCTATTCGACCGATCTGAAAGAACGCCTGGTGCGCGCGGTGGCCAATGATGGCACACGGTCTGCCCATGCGAGAAGCCGCGCGCCGTTTTGAGGTGGCGGTGACAACCGTGAAACGGGCCGTGGTGCCGTGGTGCAGCAGCGCGAGACGGGCTCCCTGGCGCACCGACCAAGTCCGGGCCGCCCGCGCGCGATCCGTCGTGAGCAGGAGGCAATCGTGTTGGCCCGGCTACAGGCCGCACCCGATGCCACGGTGCTGGAGCACTGCGCCTGGTGGGCCGAGCGCCATGGGCAGCAGCTCAGCGAGGCGACGATGTGGGATGGTGTGGCGCGCCCTGCGTCGCCTGGGCTGGACGCATAAAAAAAGTCCCTGGCAGCCGTGCCGTGCGTGACGAGCAAGCGCGCACCGCCTGGCGGGAGGCGGTCGCCCGGCTCGATCCAGCCCAGTTCGTCTTCGTCGACGAAAGCGGCGCCCATACCTCGTTGCCCCGCCTCTACGGCTGGGCGCTGCATGACCAGCGGGCGACCGGCTCGGTGCCGCGCAATCTCGGCAAGAACACCACCTTGGTGGCGGCCTTGACCCCTGAGGGGCTGCGCATGCCCTGGCTCATTGAGGGAGCGATGCATACGCCGGCCTTTGTGTGGTACATCGCCGAGGAACGCGGGCCGACGTTGCGACCCGGACAGGTGGTGGTGATGGGTGTGCTCGACAATCTGAGCGTCCATAAGGCCGCCAGCATCCGTCAGGCCCTCACGGCGCGCGGCTGCGAACTGCTCTTCCTGCCACCGTACTCGCCCGACTTCACGCCGAGTGAGCAGGCGTTCTCCAAGCTCAAAGCCCTCCTGCGCCGGCTCGGCGCTCGCACCACGGAGGCGCTCTGGGAGGCGGTGCGGGCGGCGCTTAACGCGATCACCCCGGCTGATACGCGCGCCTGGTTCGCTCACGTCGGTTACGTCCTGCCTGCTCAAGCACTATGAAAGTTGCTCTAAACCACGACTCAGTGCTCCAGTGTTCCTGGCGCCACCGTGCAGCGCTATCCCTAGCGGTTACTGTTACTGTTACGGGATGTGCCCATTACGCACGCCAATCATGTGTGAAGTACCGCTAGTACCTACATCCAGATGCGGCGCGGCTTTCTCTCTCTCGTGGCGATTCTGGACGGGTACAGTCGCTAGGTGCTGGCCTGGGAGTTCCTGGGCGTGGTCGAACACGTTGGATGGAGCGTTCTGCCTTGACGCATTGGAGCACGCGCTCCATCCAGGAGTCCACGCCGCAGCTCTTCAACACGGACCAGGGAGCACATTGTACCAGCCATGCGTTCACCCGTCGCCTCGAAACCGCTGGGACTCGGGGCAGTTGGGATGGACGTGGACGCGCTCTGGACGATGTCTTCGTGGAACGACTCTGGCGGTCTGTCAAGTATGAGGAGGTGTACTTACCCGATTACACGATTACACGATTACACGACCGTCGTAGAAGCTAGGAGTGGACTCACGCAGTCCTTCAACTGCCGCTTCTACCATGACGAGCGGCCACACCAATCCTTGGCCTATGGTACGCCAGCACAGGTTTACAGTGACACTCAGGTACATGGTGTACCACAGTGCCATTGCCGCTTCCGAACTTTATCTGACGTGCTGGTGTGCGCGAATCTCTGGGCCGCTCAGCGGTGCGCCGAATAATGGCGCAAACACGCAGAAGTCAAAAGCACCAGCCAGCAACGGCACGAGCCCAAACGCCACTAGCACGATGCCGAGCACTGTATTACCCACACCAAACGTCACGACGAGACCTACTACAATCACGACAAGCCCTGCGAGCCCCCGCGCGATGCGGCCAGCCGAGCTGGCCATGAACGATACGAATCCCATGTGAATCACCTCTTTCAGTATCCACTACACCCGTGCTGGCGGAATGAGTTGCCAGTAGAAGGTATTGAGCGCTGCCTTTTCGAGATGCCACAATCGACGTGGTTTGGGCGGTTTGGGCGGATGCTCATAGTCAAACCAGAGGAAGGTCGCCTGCCCATGCCCGGTCTCCAGGAAGCAGGCCACGCGCCCATGATATTGCTGTTGAATCGGTCGATGTTGTAGCTCCGCAGCAATTGTCTCAGCGACAACATGCCCTTCGTAGTGTGCCGCTGATCCAGACTTCGAGACGGGCAGATCGGTCGCATCTCCTACCGCGAAGAGGTTGGCGTCTTCGTACCCTTTGACGCGCAGTGAGTTGCGGTCGGTTGGAATCCAGCCATCCCGGTCACCCAGGCCCGAATCAACAATCACCCGCTGGCCACGATGGGGCGGCGCCAGCACCAGCAGATCGTAGGCGAGGTCTTCGCCTTCGAGTGAGCTGACGACCTTCCGCTCTGGATCAATGGATTCGGCGTTGAAGAACGTGTGCACCTCAATGCCTCGTTGCTCTAAGACGGGCGCAACGAAGTCCGAGACTGACTGGATCGGGAAGGGGCGACCGATCGGGAAGACATAGTGGATCTCGGTCTGCTCGCGCAAACCGCGTTCGCGCAGCCAGGCTTCGAGCAAGAAGGTATATTCCAGCGGCGCGGGTGGGCAGCGATAGGGAACACTAGCAACACCGGTGACGATACGGCCTCCGGTAAAGTGCGCCATCTTCTCACCCAGTTGCAGACTAGCGCTTTCACTATAGAAATGGTCGGCGCCTTCAGCAAAGCCGGGCACATCCTCTGGCGCATTGTGTGAGCCGGTCGCCAGCACCAGATAGTCATAGGGATGCGCCTCGCCGTCAGCGGTGACAAGCTGCTTCTCGGCGGGAACGATGCGCTGCACACGTCCGGCGTCGCCGCTCAGCAGCGCAATGTCCTGCTGTAATAGGCGTCTTTCCGGACGTGTGAGCTTCTGCGGGTCCTGTTGCGCAAAGGGCACATAGAGCCAGCCCGGCTGGTACGTGTGGATTCCCTCGGCATCATAGACGGTGATATGGGTCTCGCGGCGGCTATCGCCGTGCAACAGATGGTGCAGGCGATTGGCAATCAGCGTGCCGCCGACCCCACCGCCAACAATCGCTACTTGAACGGCCATAGCCGCTCCCCTTTCCCGGTTGATCGGTATCATTCCGCAACCGATGACGAGCTACGCCCTGCTCGCTGGATGCTCGCGCACGTGCTTGCGCACGATAAAGCGTGTTGCCTCGTGGTCAATCTTCTCGACCGCAACCAGTTCGTTGCCCGATTTCTGCACCCAGAGCGGGATATCAGTATTCGAGCCGAGATCGGTCGAAATCACCGCAATGACCTCGCCCTCATGGGCCGATTTCAGTCCCCGAATCAGTTCCATCAACGGGCCAGGGCAGTGGCTGCCGCGCGCGTCGATCTCGCGGTTAATGAGTACTGGGCTAATCATATGAATCATCTCCCTTGTTGATGAGGCGTCTGCGCCTATGCATCCTCAGAGCATCCTTAGATATAGAGGGTCATTGCGCTATCACGCGCACCCTCAATGAAGGCTGCCACGCCGGTTACTTCGTCCACGATCGGCTCAAGGTCTGCCAGTTGCAGATCGAAGAGCGTCATGGTGTGGCTGCACGCGGCGATATGGACGTTGCCAATCTCCTTCGCGCCTTCCAGATTTTCCATCCAGGAGGTGACGTGCTTGGCCGCCATTTGTTCGAGTAGCGTGCTCTGGTAATCCGCGAAGTCGGCGCTCACACGCTTGTTCGTCTTGAAGTCGTCCTTGCGGAAGGCCAAGGCACCCCAGTTGGTCAGGAATATCTCAACATCCATCCCCATCGCCGCAGCGCCGGTGGCCATAATGGAGGCGGACATCAGCTTGTCTATCGTGCCCGAAAACAGCACAATCGCGAGGCGATTCGCTGTCGCAGGCGTCATCGATCCAGCCGGGACTGGCAGCGGATCTGGGTGGCCTGGCACGTCGAGCGGGAACTGTCCGTACATCGTTTTGCTCCGGTCTCATTCGATATCGTCCGAACTCGCGTCGGGTGAAGGGGTCATGGGGGAACAGTGGTAATGCCTGGTGATGCCGGTCGAACCTCCATGACCCCCTAGTATCAGGATCATGCTTTCTTGAGATAGAAAGTGAACACGCCGCGTTCCTCGACCATGTCGAGCATGGTGTTGCCCGTTTTGTTGGCCCAGGCCGACATGTCGGCTTTCGAGCCGGGATCCGTCGCGCTGATGGCCAGGATTTGTCCGGAGGCGAGATCCCTGAAGGCTTTGGCGAGCATCAGCACCGGCATCGGGCACGATTGCCCTTTCGCGTCAACGAATGTATCTACCCGATAGGTGGTGGTCATTTTGTTGCTCCTCGTGAACCATAACCGCACGAACTCTCAGCACCTGACTGAGCCACTGCGGCTGCGACTTCCCTCAGATCCGCTCAAATAAAGAGGGTTGTATGCGCATCGTTGGCGAAGTTAATGAAGGTGGCGGCGCCACCCACCTCAACGCCCTCGATCAAATCCTCGGCTTTCATGCCGAACACATCCATGGTCATCTGGCAGGCGATCAGCTTGACACCCAGATCGACGCACTCCTGGAGGAGTTGCTCGATGGGGACAACGTTGTGCTTGCCAAAGAACTGGCTCTTCATCATCCAAGTCGCCAACGGCGTCATCCCCGGCAGCATGCCGATAATATTCGGCATGGGGACGGGCATGGCCGGGTTGGCGATTGGCGCGACCTTCAGGTGCTTCGCGCCGCCCTTCTTAACGATATTCAGGCCGTAGAAGGTGAAGAAGATCTCCACGTCTTCGCCCATCGCGGCAGCGGCGGAGGCCAGGATGAGCGGCGGATACGCCATATCGAGCGTGCCTTTGGAGGCGATGATTGCCACCTTGTTCTTGGCGGGATCTTTCTTCATGGCCGCGGCGACCTGCTCTGTGACACTCTCCGCCACCAGACGATGCAAGCGCTCTTGCACCAGTTCATCCACGCGCTCCTGGACGCGCCGCTCCATGTCGAATGTCAGTGTGATCTGGTCGTGGCCAATGGATTCGATAGTCATACTATCCTCCTATACTTTCTGTCATGGTTCGGGCGTCGTGCTCGCTCCACTGTGCGCATCCGCGCAGGCGCGCCTTAGCGCATCAACTTCGAGAAGGCACCGACAAGATCAACGACAATTTGTTCTGGGTGATCGGTTGACTCCTCTACACCATGGAGCGCGAAGCACTCAAGCGCCTGCATCGTCACGGCGTGCGAGGCAGCACGCAGGGCGGCGAACTGATCCATGATCTCCTGGCAATCCCGCTCATTTTCGAGCATGCGCTGAAGGCCACGTGCCTGGCCCTCGATGGACTTGAGCCGTGTGATGAGCGCCGCTCGCCGCGAGTCTTCCAGACGTGCCGCTGTGAACATGGATTACCTCGTTCTTTCATTGCTCATGCATTGCTCACGCGCCCGTTCCACCCCACCTGGGCGGGGTGGTTTCGTGTCCACCTGTAGTAAACCCGTCGACAATCACAGCGGGGTCTCGGACGAAAGGAGGTATCACACAGAGGTGTCACAGTCGAATTCCCACATCCCCCATTGCGCAAATAGTGCGAAGAAGCCGCTGTCTTATGCTAGGCATGCTGCTTCACAACTCTGAAACGAGCAACAAGGCGCACTACCTGAGAATCGGGCTGAGTGCCCCTTGCTTCAGCTATGGGGATGAAAGACCGGTCGCCGTCAGGCGACAACAGTACCCATCGCTTGATTTTCTCTTATCCTATAAGGTGTAGTTAGGACATGAGAACGTTTGAGTATCGCCTGTATCCAAATCGCGCACAGCGCCAGCAATTGATGGCTTGCCTGATTGAATCGCGGGCCATTTACAATGAGATGTTGGCGGCGCTGAAAGCGCAATATGAGACGGATGGCACGTTTCCCTCGAAGTATGACCTGACGGCACACTTCAAGGGACGTGGCGGCGAGTCTGTGCCTGCGACCACCGTGCAGACGTTGGCCGCCCGCCTCAGTAAAGCACTCAAACGCTATCTCCAAATGAAAGACCTTGGTTTGACAGCGGGTTTCCCGCGCTTTAAGACACCCAGTCGCTGGCACTCGATACAATTGCGCCAGTACGCACCCACCCGCGATGTGTGGCTGGATGCTGACGGCACGCATCTGCACGCGCCTGCCAAGCTAGGCAAACTCTTGAAAATCAGGTTGCATCGCCCATTGGTGGGAACCCTTGTTACTGCGCATCTGGTCTTGCGCGCCGACAACCACTGGTATGCGCTGATTGTCTGTGTGACGACACCGCAAGACGAACAGGGCGTCGTGCATCCTGAGCAGAGCGCGTGTGAACATCCGGCGATTGGCCTGGACGTGGGCTTGAAGGTCTTTTTGGCTGACGCCGAGGGCGGTATGGTAGAAAACCCACGGCACTATTGGCGTGGCCAGAAACGTCTGGCCCACGCGCAGCGCACTGCCTGCCGTCGTAAGAAGGGTAGCCATCGTCGCCGCAAAGCGAACCGAGACGTTGCGCTGAAGCATCTGAAGATCAGTCGCCAGCGACGCGACTTTCACTTCAAGACGGCCAAACAATATGCCGAGCAGTGCAGCCGTATCTGCATTGAAGACTTGAATATCACTGGAATGGTGAAGAATCATTCCCTGGCCAAAAGCATCCACGACGCGAGTTGGAGCGCGTATCTCGACATCCTCACGGAGAAGGCTGAAAGAGCCGGTCATGTGGTGATCCGAGTCCCCGCGCGCTATACCACACAGAACTGTAGCAGATGCGGGGAGTACGTTCAGAAGAGTCTGAGTGTGCGTACGCGCATCTGTCCTTCCTGTGGTCTCGTTGAAGATCGCGACCTAAATGCCGCGAAGAACATTCTACAGGCGGGGGCACCGCCTTCAGGGACGGGGGCCGATGGGCTGCCGGGTGAACTGAGAAGCCCCCGGCTGTAGCCGTGGGGAGTTGTCACTTGATCTCCTGGTGGATCCGAGACCCAGGAGGCCGCTCCAGTGTGAAGAGCATTCATCGTGGCGCGCCGGTCAGGCAGAATCACTCTCCGCCGGTGCATTTGTGTCTTGGCTTTCGGACGTCCTTGACGCTGTCTAAGTAGGTAGCCAGAACCGCATGGACCAGATCCTGCAGCGAAGGCCTGTAGAGGAGGGACAGGCGATGCAGTTGCAGATGAGTGCGACAGAGTGGGACGACTTGGAGCGGGCGCAGCGCAACGAACGGCGCGTGCGCCACTGGCGGCGCTACCAAGCCATCCGCTTAGTGGCGCAGGGACAGACGCCGGACGAGGTCGCCGCCGTGCTGGGGTGCCGGCGATCAAGTGTGTACAACTGGCTCGCGGCATGGAAGAGCCGGGGGAGTCAGGGACTGGCTGAACCGCGCCACGGCGGACGGCAGCGGCGGGTAGATGGCTCAGGGATCGTCCAGCTCGAGAGGCTTCTGGCCATCGATCCGCACGAGTTGGGCGAACAGGCGACGAATTGGACGGTTCCCCTGCTCCTGACCCATCTGAGTCGCAGGGGGTATGCAGTGAGTGAGCATACGCTGCGGCGGACGCTGCATCGGTTGGGATGGCGCTGGAAACGGCCCCGCTACGAACTGGGGCGGCCCGATCCCGCCTATGAGGTAAAAAAAACGCGGTTGTGGCGCAAATGAGCCAAGTGCTCGCCGAGGGAGGCGAGGTGTGGATGGCTGATGAGACCATGTTACGCGAGTTTCCGCCCCTGCGCGCCTGTTGGACCCGACGCGGCGAACAGGCGAAGGTGGTGGTCAGCGGGCGCAATCCCCATCGTCTGCTGCTGGGCGCGCTCAACATCGTGAGTGGCCAGCTGGTGCGGCTCATCCGCGCACACGGGCGGACAGCCGACGTCCAAGCGTTTATTGAGCAGCTGGGCACAGTGCGTCCCCACATTCCCAAACTGGTGGTGTGGGACAATGCGCCCCCGCATCACCCCAAGGTGGTGCGCCACGCCGCTGAGGCGGCGCACATCCGGCTCGCGTTCTTGCCGTTTCGTGCCCCCGAACTCATGCCGTGTGAAGATCTCTGGCGCCAACTCAAGGCGGTGGTCGCCGCCAACCGGGCGTATGCTGATATCACGGAGTTAGCCGAGCGGGCCCTGGCGTGGTTGGACGCTATCCCTCCGGCTGATCGGTTACGGCGAGCAGGCGTCACCTCGTCCAAGTTCAATTGGTTACCGACTTAGTATGGTCCCACAACACTCGACATCTGGCACACTTCGAGATGATTGCGGCAAGCAGGCAGACGTCCATTTCCTATCGACTCCTGATCTTGACCACGGGCCATTGAGGATATGCCTGTAGCACTTCGCGGTGGGGCGATGAAGAGAGCGAAGACGATCGCTGTGCGGTTGACATCTGCACGAATGTGTGCGACAGATGCAGCATATCATTGTAGTGCATAACGGCTGTTGTCTTCTGTTGTCTTATCGCACCATCGTCAGCCAACGGAGACGATCTCCATAGGTTTGCCTTTGCCTACCCTTGCTGTCCTCCTGCGGAGCCGTCGTGGCTGATATCGCGTGTGACAAGCGGTCTACGTTTCAGCGGGTGAACGATCAGCGGATGATCGCGGAAATCGTTTGGGGATGCCGAGTGTCATGCCGACTGGGGACGAGAGCGCAGCACGCTACGGAGGAATAACCAGCGTGACTGCATAGATGCGTGCGGCGAGTTTCTCCTAGATCTACGAGAGCTCTCTCGTGTGTCGTGCACGGTGCAACGGACAAGAGCGTAGAGCGCGAGCAGCGGGGGGGAGCGCTGTTGGTCAGACGCCCTCAGCAGAGGAGGGCCATCATGACCACCAAGAAGCCTCCCGTGGGGACAAAGAAGCGGACTAGTCGTCTGAATGCACCATCGCGTCGGGAAGGCTCCAGCAACCCTCTGACCGAGGGGATACTCCCGCAAGCCTTCCTCGAACTGGCTCCGGATGCCATCATCGTCGCCGACACGTCCGGACATATTCTGCTCGTGAACCACCAAGTCGAGATGCTTTTCGGCTACGCCCGATCTCTGCTGCTCGGGCGACCAGTCGAGATGTTGCTGCCTGGCCATCTCCACCCCATCCATAAACAGCATCGGGCACAGTATATGGCCGCGCCGCATACCCGACCGATGGGTGCCGGCCTGGAGCTCTTCGGCCAGCGCCAAGATGGCAGCGCCTTCCCCGTTGAGGTGAGCTTGAGCCCGTTGCGACGCGGTGAAAAGGAAGATGACCTCCTCATCATCGCCATCATTCGTGATATCACCGAGCGGACACGCCTGGAACATGAGCACAAGGAGCAGGCCGAACGCCTGGTCATGCAGGCTGCACTCATCGACGCCGCCCACGATGCTATTCTCGTGCTGGACCCTTCGAGTCACATTATGGCCTGGAATCACGGCGCCGAAGAGCTCTATGGCTGGACGGCAGCGGAGGCAGTGGGGCAGGTCTCTCATACCCTGTTCCAGACGCACTTCCCGACGAGCCTGGCCGAAGTAGAGGCGACGCTTGCGCGCGAGGGCCGTTGGGAAGGGGAGCTCGAGCATACCCGATCGGACGGAGGCTTGGTACACGTCGAGAGCCGACAAGTGGCGGTTCGGGATGCACACGGGAAGGCGACTGCCATTCTCGAGATCAACCGGGATATCACCGCCCGAAAGCGCCTTGAAGTGGCCGAGCACATGGCTGCCGAGCAGCGGCAAACCCTCCTGCAAACCGTGTTGAGCGAGTTGCCCGGCGCGGCCTACCTGGTGCGAGGACCGGAGGCACGACTGGTCATGGCCAACCACGCGGCAACAAAGGTCTGGGGCGCCACCTGGCCCGCGGGGCAACCCATGACGGAGTTCCTCCGCACCTCAGGTGTCGGCTATTTCGCCGAGACCGGCCAGCCATTGGCTCTCGAGAAGTTGGTCACCCAGCAGATCGTGCGTGGTGGTGCGCCAGCGCTGCAACAGCGCGAAGTCATCCGCCGCGTGGATGGTACCCGCGTGCCAATTCTCCTGAGCGCGGTGGCCTTCGATGCGGCGCTGCTGGGGGATGAAGGAGTGCGTGCATGGGGGAGCGAGTGGGGGGATGAGCACGAAGAGCAAGCCCAAGCGACACACGCTACGACAACCTCCGCGCGAGCAAGATTGCAGGCTGCTGACCCTGAGCGGGCCGCGTTGGTGCTCTTGCAGGATATCAGCATGCTCCAGGTTGCCGAGCAACTCAAAGACGAGTTCATCATTGTCGCCGCCCACGAGCTGCGCACTCCCCTGACCGCCATCCAGGGCTTCGCCAGCATGCTCGATGTGCAAACGCGGCTGGGGCGTGGAGCGGATCTGGTCGACTGGCAGCGCGAGGCGATTGACGAAATCGAGACGGCGGCCAAGCGCTTGAATAACCTTGTCGGCGACCTCCTCGACGCTACCCGCATCCAGGCGGGTCGCTTGGAGCTCCACCTGGTCCCAATGGAGTTGGTGGCAATGGTGCGTCGCTGCCTCGCCCGTCTCCGGCTGACGACGCAGCATACGCTGACGCTCGAGGTGGAGGGGCTGGCGTCCGATGAACCAGTGCTGCTCGTGGAGGCAGATGACGCGCGCCTGGAGCAGGTGCTCGGGAACCTGCTGAGCAATGCCATCAAGTACAGCCCGGAGGGCGGGCCGATCACGGTCACAGTGCGAGCGGACCACGAGGCGAGGCTGGTGGAGGTGCGCATTCGCGACCACGGTATCGGCATCCCCGCCGATCAACAGGCGCAACTCTTCCAACGCTTTGCACGGGCGAGCAACGTCCACGGCCATCACATTACTGGCACAGGGTTGGGCCTCTATGTCTGCCGTGAATTGGTGGAACACCACGGGGGTCACATCTGGCTCGAGTCGGCGGAAGGGGAAGGCGCCACCTTCTCTTTCACCCTTCCTATCCTCCCGACTCTCCCCACCTATTCTACCATTCCCCTCGACGCACCCCACGATGTCGTGAATGGGGGGGTCCCAACTACCTACCATGCGAGCCAGAGCCTCCGGGAGAAGTAAAGTGAGAACGACACCGACGAGGACGACTCCTCAACCCATGAACAACTGACGAATGGCTTCAGGGGGCATGGCCGAGTTCCTGAGTTCATTCCGAACGACACAACACAACACAAAACTGCGCTAAGTACCCCGCATGCCAGGCGGGCATCATAGTTTCCCGCCTGGTATCCGCTTCACCCGCCTCGCGTGTGACCGCAAGCAGCGATGACCGTGCAGGATCAGCCGCCTGTGGTGTTGGGATGGGCGCCATTGCATGGTGCATGGTGACCGAGCCTCATAGCCCCTGACCGATAGAGACAGATCCATGGCTGAACGCTGCCTGGACACTATCGCACCATACCAGGCCAGAGTCACACAGTGGCCGCTTGTACCAGGTTTGTGTTCTCCCTGTGACCGATCGTGGGGCTTGCAGTGATTGCCCTGTGATGAGCACGGTGTACGATGATCTGACACGATGGATCCACCCTCAATGCCCTCATCGTTACCCTAAGAAGGCCGCAAGAGCGTCTTGGCGATAGACATAGTCATGCCGCCCCACAATATAGATTCGATGTCTTAGCTTGGGAGATCGCCCCAAGGAAGGAGCGCGCTGCATGTTTTCATCAGGCTCACCGCGCTCACCGGTCTCATTCACCTCGGCGTCTGCATCGCTGCCCACGATTGTGGTCGCGACGCGCGATCCGGCCATCGGACGCGTGATCGTAATGGCTCTCCGGTTGGAGGGATACGCACCGCATCTGTTCGACGACGGGGAACAAGCCTGGGAGGCAACGCTCGGTCAACCCTGTGTGGCAGCCGTGCTGGATGCCCACCTTCCGAAGGTAGGTGGCATTACCATCTGCCAAAGCGTCCGCGCGACTGCGTCCATCTCCTCTTTACCGATCATCCTTCTGGTGATGCGTGATGAAGCGACCTTGCGGGCAGGCGCGCAGCGCGTGGGAGCGAGCGCCTGCCTCCTCATGCCATTTGCGGTGCAGGAGCTCCTAGCCGCAGTCGCTGCAGTCCTCTCGTTCGTTCCCCCGCCCCTTGATGGGCGCATTGAGTAACACACGGGCACTAGACCCAGGAACATACTGCCAAACTGACGGGCCATATGAAGCTAACGAGACTGCCCGTCCTCGCCACTAGAGCAACTTTCAGGTAGGTTGGGCGGGCAGAGCGTAGCCGGCATGGGCGAACCACGCGGCCGCATCCTCTTGGGTGGTCGCCTCAACTGCCACTCGCATCGCCTCCCAGAGCGCTTCCTTGGTGCGGGCGCCGAGCCGACGCAGGACGGCCTTGATCTTGGAAAACGCCTGCTCGATTGGCGTAAAGTCGGGTGAGTACGGGGGCAGGAAGAGGAGCTGGCAGTGGCGAGCTTCAAGAGCGTGGCGAATGCTGGCAGCCTTGTGCACGCTCAGATTATCGAGCACCACCACCTGCCCGGGCCGCAGCGTGGGCGCCAGCTGCTCGATGATGTACCACTCGAACGTCGATGTATCTATGGCTCCTTCAATCAGCCACGGCTCGTGCACGCCGTCGGGGGCGAGCGCGGCGACCAGCGTCGTATTCTTGCCGTGGTTGCGCGGCACGGATCCGTGGCGCGCCGGTCATGCGGCGCCCAGCCATACAACCGGGTCAAAGAGATGTTGGCGCCGCTTTCGTCGACAAAGACGAGTTGTTCCGGGTCGAGTTGGGCAACCGCTTCGCGCCAGGCGGTACGCGCCTCCTCGTCGCGCTCGCTGGCTGCCAGGACTTTTTTTTATGGGTCCAGCCCAGTCGACGGATAGCTCGCCACACCCCCACATCGTCGCTTCGCTGAGTTGTTGGCCGGAGTGCTCCGCCCACCAGGCGCAGTGCTCCAGGACCGTGGCATCGGGGGCCGCCTCCAGCCGCGCTCGCAACGCCGCCTCCTGCTCGATCCAGGGCCAATGCGGCGCGGATAGCCGGGAATGGGCTTGCGCGCGAGCGAACCCATCTCACGCTGTTGCACCACGGCGCGTTTGACCGTATTCACGCGACACCAAAGCGGCGAGCGGCTTCTCGCATGGGCTGACCTTCAGCCACCGCTCGTACCAAGCGTTCTTTCAGGTCGGTCGAATAGGCACGCATACCTGGGATCCCTGCAGAACTCGTGCCTGCCACTGCTTCTCGCAAGTTGCTGTAGAGCGTGTTATGAACCCTGATGAGAAAGTAGGCGCGGCAGCAACAGACAAGCGAAGGCGATGAAATGCATCCCGACCAGGGTTGTCTGCAGGCGTTCATAGTCCTTGGCCAGGCGGCGGAAACGCGCCGCCCAGGCGAAACTGCGCTCGACCACCCAGCGTTTCGGGAGGAGGACGAAGCCTTTCTTCGCCTCGGGAAGCTTGACGACTACCAGGCTGGATGCCGTGTTCCTGCGCCGCCCCCGCGGGCTCGTCGCCGGTGTAGCCTTGATCGACGAAGGCAATCTTCCACGTTCTGGCCGGTCACCTCCTGGATGGTGGTCGCCGGGTATCCACCTGGGCCCGTTCCTGCTCGTTGGCCGGGCGTAACGTGCAAGGCCAGGAGGTGACCCAAGGTATCGACGGCGGCGTGGACCTTCGACCCTCTTGCGCTTGTGGCCGTCGTAGCCCGCGCGGGCTCCGCTCTCGGGGGTCGACTGCACGGTCCGGCCGTCGAAGATCGCCGCCGAGGGCTTGGGCGTTGCGCCCCTGGGCCAGGCGCAACAAGACCCGCAGGTCATGGACGATGGCTTCGAACGAGCCCGCGTTGATCCAGCGCTGGGTTTGCTGATAGACGGCTTCCCAAGCGCGGGAAATCGTTGGGCAGATAGCGCCAGGGCGCTCCCGCGCGCACCAACCAGCGCAACGGCGTTGAAGACCTCGCGCAAATCGTGCTTGCGCTGCTCGGCGTCCAAGGGCAGCAAGATCAGATACGGGGCGACGAAGGCCCATTCTTCGTCACTCACATCGCTCGGATAGGCTTTGTCGTATATTCATATAAACATGGTACACGCTCACTCATTCGGTTCATAACACGCTCTAGATCGACTGCATCTCCTTCCGTGTGGAGAGACCGCGTGGCGCGCCTGCCTTGTAGACCTTGCACCACTTCTCGTCGAGGGGTAGCAAACATACTGCTCTCGGAAGCGATTTCCTTGGACAGACTTTGCAGCCGCGCCGAAGTCGCGACTGACCTTGTCGATCTTGGCAACGTGATTGGCAAGTGCCTGCTAGACACCCCCTTTCATGCTCGTCTACTGTTCCAGATGGTCCAGGCAATGCACCAACAAATCGCCCACACCTTGGGTGAGCTTGAGCTCCAAGGGCAGAACTGGGGAGGCAGCGTCCAATCCCAGCACCAGAGCGCCATCGAGTTCTGGCAGCAGGCGGTGGCCCTCCAGGGCGAAGAAGCGTTGAACGCATTCGTAAGCGCTTTTGCTGAAGAAGAACTCGCCCGCCATCAGCAGGCCATCGCTCTCCAGATATCGGTGCGTGGAATCGGGCGCATTTGGATGGCGAACCAGTCTAGCACCGCACGAGTGTACCTACTGACCTTTGCATGAAGGGCTAAACATGGTAGCCCGCCTGTGTGAAGCATGCTTGGATGACCGTGCGCTTGTGTCGCAGCCGCTCTTTCGCTCGGTGTACACGCCGGGATAATAATGGCTCTTGTCCAAAAGAGGTGCCACAGCCACGCGGCGCGAGATGGTAAAACATCAGCGGCGTTTGCCAGCATGACCGTCTCTCGCAAGTGTTGGAGCTGCACCGATGCGCCTTGCCTCCTTTCTTATCAGCGTCTTCCCGCAGTGGGCCACGCTGCATCTCGACGCGCTCACCATCGCCGAGCAGCAGACCACCATCGACCTGTCCTCGACACGCCAGACCGCGCGTTGCCCTGATTGTCAGCGACGGTCGCGTCGCGCGCATAGTCGCTTCACCCGTGTGCTTGCCGATCTCCCACTCGGTGCGGTTCCCGTCTGTGTACGTCTGCACGCGCGGCGCTTCCGCTGTCTCCATCCGTCCTGTCCGCGTCAGACCTTCCGCGAGCGGCTGCCCGACCTCGCGCCACCTTACCAGCGACGAACACCTGCCTTGCAGCGCCAACTCGAAGCGGTGAGCTTCGCGCTGGGCGGACAAGCGGGACACCGACTCGCACGATGGCTTCACCTGGGAGCCACCGGAACCAGTCGCAATACGCTGTTGCGCCTCATTCGCCGTGCGGCGCTTCCCAGCGCCTGTGCGAGCGCTCCAGCACTGCGCGTCTTGGGTGTGGACGACTTCGCGTTCCGGCGTGGGATACGCTATGGAGCGCTGCTGGTGGACCTCGAACACCACCGCGTCATTGATCTGCTACCCAACCGCGAGGCGGCGACGTTTGCCCAGTGGTTGCGAGCGCATGGTGGCCAACAGCTGGAGGTGGTCAGTCGTGATCGTGGTGGAGCCTTTGCCGACGGCGTCCGCCAGGGTGCGCCGCAGGCGCTGCAGGTAGCTGACCGTTTTCACCTCCTGCAGAATCTGGGGCAGGCGCTGTCTGCGGCTGTTGACGCGCGAACATCGCGTGCTCACGCGCGTCGCCGATACGGTGGCTGAGACCCTCAGCGCGCCTCCAGCTGAGCCGATTGCCGCCCAGGCCGAACAGGCCGAACAGGCCGAACAGGCCGAACAGGCCGAACAGGCCGAACAGGCCGAACAGGCCGAACAGGCCGAACAGGCCGAACAGGCCGAACAGGCCGAACAGGCCATGACACCAGCGGCTCCGCCGACCCGTGTGGAGTGCGACCGCGCTGCGGTAAATGCCCGCCGGCAAGCTCGCTATGAACGCGTGGTCGCGCTGGCGGCAGATGGCTATTCGCTGCGCGAGGTGGCGCGACGCGCTGGGGTCAGCCGGGAGACCGTCCGCAGCTATCTGCGCGCGGGTCAGTATCGCTCCTGCGCTCAGCGCCAACGCCGACCGCAGGCCTGCGATGCCTACGCGACCTTCCTGCGACAGCGCTGGGACGAAGGTGAGCACAATAGCGCAGCATTGTTGCTGGAGCTCCAGGCACAAGGCTTCACGGGCGCCGCCTCCACCCTCCGCCAATATGTGCGCGCCTGGCGTACCGGACCGCGCCGCCCGGGACGCCGTCGTCGCGGCGAGGACGACACCACAGCTGTGCCAGTGGCCCTACCCTGTCGACGACGCTTTTCGCCCCACCAGACCCGATGGATCCTGCTGTGCCCGCTCGAGGATCTCGACGAGCGTGCGCGGACCTACCGTGAGGCGCTCTGCCAGGAGAGCGCGACGATTGCCACAGCTCACCGCCTCGCCGAGACCTTTGGCCAACTCATCCGCACTCGGGCGCGCGCCGATCTCGACACCTGGCTGGCGGACGCCGCCCGCAGTCATATTCCCGAACTGGTCAGCTTTGTCAGAGGCATCCGCCGGGACTATGGCGCTGTTGCCGCTGCATTGACCTGTCCACACAGTCAGGGGCAGGTCGAAGGGCAGGTCAACCGGATCAAGATGCTCAAGCGCCAGACTTATGGACGCGCGGATTTCGACTTGTTGCGTCGCCGTGTTCTCTACAACAACTCTGCCTGACTGTGGCACCTCTTTTGGACAAGAGCCACTATTTGTTCTTGTCCACATCCGGTGGTGCAGAACGACGGGGTAAGATGATAGAACAACGACAGTTGAAGCACTTTCGTCGCATCTCATTCCCCTGGAGTTTTGGTTGCGTCTCACCACCTTCTTAGCCACGGTGTTTCCCCATCTGGCAACTCTCCACCTCGACACTATCGAGATGGGAGACCAACAGATCACGCTGGTGCTCTCCTCCACCCACAGCATGGCTCGGTGCCCTGACTGTCACGCTCGCTCCCACTGGGTGCATAGCCACTTCATGCGGACCCTGAGTGATGTTCCAGTGGCCACTTTTGCCGTCCGCTTACGCCTCAGAGCACGGCGTTTTTGCTGTCGCACGGCGGCCTGTCGTCGCCGCACCTTTCGCGAGCGCTTGCCCACCGTGGCTCCCGTCTATCAACGACGCACACCACTGCTGCGTCGCCAGCTCGAACGCGTCGGCTTCGTGCTCGGTGGCCAAGCCGGTCACCGCCTGCTCCAGGAGCTCGGGGTGGGCAATCGAGGAATCAGTCGCAATAGCTTACTGCGATTGGTGCGTCAGGCAGTGCTCCCTACCGCACCGAGCACTCGAGTGCTCGGCGTGGATGACTGGAGTTTCCGACGTGGCCGGACCTATGGAACTATCCTCACCGACCTGGAGCGGCACGATCTCGTCGATCTCTTACCCGACCGCAGTGCCCCGACGCTGGCGCAGTGGTTGGTCGAGCACCCCGGCATTGAGGTTGTCAGTCGTGATCGGGCAGGAGCCTATGCAGACGGCGTGCGCCAGGGAGCGCCTGCGACTGTACAAGTAGCTGACCGGTTTCACCTCGTGCGGAATGCGACAGATGCGCTTGAACAGGTGCTTGTTCGCCAGCATCGGTTCTTGCGGCTTGCCGCCACGGATGCAAAACCTCGCACGCGAGAACAGCATGCCGACACTGCTCCAACGGTCGATAATACTGGCGTCATCCCTCCTCAACAGCCCTGCCGCACGCGGGTGCAGCGCGAACAGGAGGCCCGTCTGGCACGAAAGCGGACGCGCTACGAGGAAGTACAGGTCCTGCAAGCCCAAGGATATAGCTATCGAGCCATCGCCAGGTGTGTTGGCCTGAGCCGGGAGACGGTGACCCGGCTCGCCCGAGCGGACTCACTCCCCGAGCGACGACACCAACCTCGACGTCCAAGCATCCTGGACCCATTTGACCTCTACCTGCGGGAGCGGTGGGCGCAGGGCGAACACAACAGCGCCCAGCTGTACGCTGAGATTCGAGAGCAAGGCTTTCCTGGCAGTGGCGCTCTGGTCCGGCAACGACTTGCCCGCTGGCGACTGCGGCCAGGACAGCCAGAGGGAGGTGCCGGCGCTGCTTCTAGCGACGACCAGCCAAAGCGCTTCTTCTCCCCCGTCAGACCTTGTGGCTGTTGCTGAATGACCACACGGTCACCCAGCGACGTGAAAAGAATGCTTGGGAGGAGGCCTATGTCGCTCGCCTGCGGGACATGTCGCCGACCATCCAGCAGGCCCAGGATAGCATCGGACACTTTCGCCACCTGCTGCGGACCCGTGATCTGGCCGGCTTTCGCGAGTGGCTCCCGCAGGCTCTGCGGAGCACGGTGCCCAAAGTCCGGGGTTTTGCCCGCGGACTGCTGCGAGATCGCTCGGCGGTTGAGGCGGCGTTTGTCTACGCGTGGAATAGTGGGCAGGTAGAGGGCCAGGTCAATCGACTGAAAATGCTCAAGCGCCAGACCTATGGGCGGGCGAATTTTGACCTCCTTCGCAGGAGAGTCCTCTATCACCTCGCCTGAGTGGGCTACCTCATTCCGGCAAGATCTGCTCTTCATGAGAGCGCTTACCCCATTCACTGGCAAGCATGCCATAGACCACCAGATCGTTGTAGTGGTCAGGAAACCGCTCGGCTTGTCGCAGAATGCCCTCATGCGTGAACCCCAATCGCTCGGGGATCGCTCGGCTGCGCGTATTGCCGGTAGCGCAGTGAATTTCCACTTTATTCAGGTGGTAGTGGTCAAAGGCGTACCTCACTAACGCCCGACAGACTTTCGTGACGAGTCCTTTGCCTTGCATCGAGGCGTCGATCCAGTAGCCAATTTCCACTCGCCGATTGGCCCAGTCGAGACGGGGATAGCCAATAACACCCACCAGCCGATTTTGATACCAGATGCCGGTCTGTAACCCTTCATTATTGGCAAATTGGTGCAGTGTCTGCTTCATGTAGGCTTTGGTCTCGTCGAGCGAGCCTTCGTACGCTGCCCAAGACATCCATTCTTGGAGGTAGGTTCGATTGCGTTCGATCAGGGCAAAATACTCTTCGGCACACTGTTCTTCAAGTAAGCGGAGTTGTGTCTCGTCGTCTATGGGAAGAGACAGCACAGGTGATGGACTCATCGTGTCTCCTTTCTCTGACAGGCAGTATACCTGTTCAGAACACAGCAAGAGACCTGCTTGAGACGCAGGGGCGACGCTATAACTGCCATCTTTCTATTACCTGACGTGGGCTTCTGCGCCACCTCTTTTGGACATGAACCCAACTATTGGCATTTAGTGTAGTCAACCCGTCAACCCCCGAGTCACGAGATCTGCTACGCACTGCTCGCAGAACGCTCGCTGCCCAGCTACTGATCTTTGCATAAACTGCCCAACACGCGACAGGTGGCGCAACTCTGCCTGGGCAGGCACACGTCTACCCACCTGCTGCGTTCACCGCGGCCACAGCCTTGGGGCGATGCGGTCATGGCGACACGTATGCGGAGACGACTCCCCCGGGAGGCGCTGGCAGCACCGGAAGCACCGGAAGATCTGAACAGAGCGCCTGGCGGTGTTCAGCGATGACGTGGTTGAGATCGCCGTCATGCTGCTCGTGCTCGCCGTTATGGCAGAGGAAGCGCCCTGGCCACCCTAGCGCGGTGTGAGCGCCGAGCGCCCTAAAGGCACCACAGGAAGGACCCCGGTGCGCAGGCTGACGCGCCAACGTGATCCCGTGGGATCACGTGTGATGGTGCTGTGATGGTTCTGTGAGATCCACCCGCGCATCTGTGATGCGGTCGTGACATGTCCGGGGTATGCTCTGAGTGTTCCAGAGAACGACCCGACGCGAGCAGCGCCGCTGATGGAAATGGGTCCTTCAGGACCAAGTATCGTTCCTTGGCGAGAAGGTCATCAGTAGCTCTCAACGTGTACATGCGAAGAGACCATGCTAAGCCCAAGCGGTGAACAAAAGAGGCAGCGCACCTCGACACCGCGAGGAAAAGAACGCTCATCCTCCCTCAAAGGGGATGGGCGTTTTTGTGTCTCTGGCGTGTTCGGCCTGGAGTGTCTGTCAAGGAGGCCGGGCCACGGGGTATGGACTGACGGGTGGTGACGGGTTGACGGGTGGTAATTTAGTGAGGCCTGGTCATAAAACAGAGCCGCCTCGGAGGTGAAGCCGAAGCGGCGCGTCTCGTACGATGAAGGTGTCGAGTCCCATCTATACGGAGACAACTTCATGGTATCGCAAACGCCGCTCTTGCTGTTACTGCTGGCCTTGATGGATAAGGCGCCGCTGGCCCGGTCGGCTCTTCGCCGGGGACGGCCCTGTCAGTAGTCGGAACGGATGTTCTTGAAAGCCTTGATTGTTATGGTGGTGCGTCACCTGCCAACGGTTCATGCCTTGGTCGCCGTCCTCGATCAGCCCGAGATGGCGGCGGTCCGCGCCGCCCTGTGCGAGCACGCCCATCTGCCGACACGGCGCACCTGCGAGCGGCGGCTCAAGGCGCTGGCGAACCGCTTGCCGGAGCAAATCGCGCTCATTGGCGAGGAGTTGCTGGGCTTGCTGAACCCCTGGGCGGAGGGCGGACGAGCCGCCGCAATCGAGAGCACTGTATTGCCTGCACGCGGAGGCGTCTGGCATAAGAAGCATCGCGAGGCGGGTGTAGTACTGCATACTAGCATCGAGACGGAGGCCCATTGGACCAAGTCTGGCTGGCATGGCTGGGTCTACGGCTGGAAGCTGCATCTCGTCGTGACGGTCGGGGATGTCTGGCTGCCTTTGGCGGCGCCGCTCACACCCGCCAACCGGGCGGACAATGAGGAGGCGCCGATCGTGCTCGATGCGGTGCGGCAGGAGAACCTGTTCATCCTGGGCGACACGACCTATAACGATCCGGCGCTGTACGCGCGCTGTGCCCAGCAGCACCGGACGCTGATCGCGACCCGGCGCGGGAAGTACCCGCCTACTGACGACGGAGTGGAGGTGCGACGGGTGTTTCACCCAGTACGCTCTCAGGCCATTGAAGACTTCAACGGGCAGTTCAAGGCCATCTTTGACTGCTCGCGCTCCGTTCCCACCAAGGGCTTGCTCGCTACCCAGCGCTACGTCTTGGGCGCGGTACTGGTCTACCAACTCGCCATCTGGCACCGCTTCCGCTCTGGTGGGCGCTTACGCGCCGATCTCAAACCGTTACTTCAAGCCGCCTGACCATTTATGACCAAGCCTCAATTAAGTGTTTGAAAAGGGGCTAAGCGAACAAAAGCCGCCCGAAGCTACCCTATCCGAAACATGAGTCTGACGCAGATCTCGGAGGGCATCCTCGGCATGGCAATTCCAGTGTGCCCGAGCGATCTCAACGATGAGGAATGGGCGCTGCTCGCACCGATGATCCCACCCGTCAAGTCGCGTGGCCACCCACGCTCATCTCGGCGTTGAGACCCCACGCCCGGGGACGGATCGGCATTGACCAGTGAGCGGACGACTCCGCTCCTCTTCGGGCCCTACAGCCTCGTAGCCATGTAACGCTCTTTGGTTCTGTCCTGGCTCCCGACCTCCCGAGAGGCGTCCTCCACACCAGCAACCGCCCGATTTGACCGTCGAGCTCTTGCCACTGATGGTCCCCGAGATTCGCCATGTGCTCTGGCCGTTGGGACAAGCCGTGTCGGCTGACCAAGCATCCTACGTTCTCGCTTGGTCACAGTGGCGACGGCGCCATGAAGCGCGAGCGCGGCGTTGTCACTATCAACGACATCTTGCCTGCGCCTGACCTAACCGCAACTGTAAAACTTAGGACCGTCGTTGAATTGTGCTTGTGAGGCAGTCGGCGTATACTGCGAGTGCAGCCTGAACTGGTTCATGAGAATCAGTCGGTGATGCCGGTTCGCACGGAGGAAACCGATGCCACGTCAACAGGACACCCTCTTTCGACTTGGAACCCTCACCATTTGTGCCGTCGCTGGAGTGTGGACAATCTTTCATCTGGTCTGGAATCTGGTGAAGAACACTGCTGATGACTACTGGGGACAGGCGCTGCTGGTGCTGTTTATCCTCGCGCTCATTCTCGCGTTCGTCCGCTATTTCCAGGAGCGCCCGTCGTTGGTGGCTACGACGCCCCAGGAACAGTTTCCGGAGCCTGCCATTGCTCGGTTCTTCCTTGCCTCGGCTGGCTCAGCAGCGTTGTGGTTCGTTGTTCGTATGAATGTTGGGGCACAGTGGTTCCTTGCTGGATGGGAGAAAGTGCAGGACCCGACCTGGGGATCGAGCGGCGTCGCGCTGAAGGGCTTCGTCACCGGAGCTATCGCGAAGACTGGGGGCGCTCATCCGTCGGTACAGGGCTGGTACGGCAACTTCTTGCATGACTTCGTGCTGCCAAACGTTGGATTCTTCTCGTTCCTGGTGACCTGGGGCGAACTGGCTGTCGGTCTGGGGATACTGCTGGGCGCGCTGACCGGCATTGCTGCCGGATTTGGCGTGCTGATGAACCTGAACTACTTGCTGGCTGGCACGGTCAGTATCAATCCCATCTTGGGAACGTTCGCGCTATTCTTGTGCTTCGCCTGGAGGGTCGCAGGCCTCATCGGCCTGGATCGCTGGTTGCTGCCCCTGTTGGGGATGCCCTGGAAGCCTGGAGCCTTGTTCCGGTCACCTGGTGTGAGTAGTGCTCCGTAGCCCTATACCGGGTGTAATAGGGTTATTCAGGCCGCTCGGTGCCAGGGGAAGGCACGGCGGCCTGACCAATCTCCAATGACTGGTGACTGACGAATATTTTGGGCTTTGCCATACCGCGCTCGTGTCGGGGTGGAGAGAAAGCTGTCTGCTCGGCGGTGTAGCATACAAATATTCGGAGTGCCGTTCACGGAGCAGGCTGAAACAACGCGATGATCTTGCTCTTCATGTCTTCTGAGATCGAAACCTGGCGTTCGATGATCTCAATGATTTTGTCAGCACGCTTACGGGAGTCGGGAAGGGGCTGCTCCAACTCGGCGTAGTCTTGCGAGATGAGCAGGCTGAGAAAGCAGTCTTCTTTGGTGAGCGGGCTACCCAGTCCTGTATAGGCAGAAATCACATCTTCTATTGTCATTGTGACACGCCGCTGCTCTTTCTGCCGGAACGTTGAATCTCCGGTGCGAGGAGTGCCCGCTCGCGTTCGCCAAACTGGTTGTGAAATGCTTCGACCTTCTCACGATAGGCTATAGCGACTGTCAACAACTCAACTCGATCTGGCATTTGCTCCAGATAGCGTTTAGCAGGGGCATTCCAGCCGTCAAACTCTAGCAGTTGCGGCTTTTGTAGCATGATGGCGCGCTGAGGTGGCTCTTGCATAGTCGGGTAAACAGTGGCCAGGACAATAGCTGGCATCCTGCAATGCTGGCAATACTTGCGCAGCCCGTTTACGAATTGAGCAAGTGGATCGGTTGCGAAGTCCCGATCCACCCTAGCCTGGTACTCGGGGAACGGCTTCTTGCCCTTCCCGACATTGAGCTCGTTGTAGAGGTTGCGGGTGTGGTCGATGAGCGAGGAAGATGCGGCCAGAAAGTTGTGGAGTTGCCGGGCAATATGGAAGATAACCGCTTCCGGGCGATCAGGGTTGCGGACAGCAAATATCTGCGTCGGCGTCGATTGTCCACATAAGACGTTGATGTCCGGCTCTAAGTCAGTGTAATTGCCGAGGACTGTGAACCTGCACATCCCAAGATCGCGAATATGTGCGTATAGCTGAAACTCAGGCATCACCTCGATTTCTTTCATCAAGGCGACGATATCCTGCCCATGTGCCATATATGTGCCATATATGTGCCTAATAACATCTTCCCCAAAATGGCTGCGAAACTTGACCCGAATGACGAGGCTTAAAATAGAGAGTCAGCGTACCCCTTTGTCCAGTATCGTCTATGGTGCGAGTAGCCGCGCTGCTTATCATCTCCCAGCCGTCTTGTCCAATTTGGCCAACGGCTCTCTCCCACTTCTCTGGAGCAATAGCATCGTTGAAAGGCGTTGGTCCCATATACGCCACCATCGTATTGACAGTGTGCGCCACACCATCAACATGATTGGTAGCCTGTAGTGGCGCGGGTTCTCGACGATCTCCCCGTCCGCCGTGACGAGGAAGACCTTCAGCCCGACATCAATGCCGGTCTCTTCCCCGGTCACGGGCAACGACTCAATGGGCGCCTCAGCACAGGAGAATCAGGCATACTAACCATCCACTTCCCGCGCGATGATGACCGTCTTGGGTGCGCCGAACAGGGGCCGATGCACCCGAATGGGGATACGTCCAATCTTGGAGAGACTGAGGATGCCAGCCTCCAACACCACCCGTTGCTGTATTGGGGATAGGGCAAACTGTGGTAGCGGTTGCGCCCCTGGAAGCGAGGATAGCCCCGGTTGCTCGCCATGTTTGAGCCGCTGGAAGTAGGCTTGAAAGGTCCGCTCCAGCCGCAAGAGGACATCCTGCAGGACCTGGGAATGTACGTCGCCTTATTCAGGGAAGTCCACTTTGAGCTCCGGTAATTCCGCCTTCTGCTGGTAGTAACCGACCGAGCCGACCGAGATGCGGCGGCGTTCTCAGGCGGTCTGCCGTTCTTCCAAGGCCGTGTTACAGAGGTCACGGCAGCGCCGCAAGACGATCTCCAATGCCCGCTCCTGCTCAGGTGTCAGCGCCAGCTTGCACTTGAAGGTCTCGCGGACACTACCGCTGGTGCACTGCTCCACTGTGTCCATTCACCATTATTCTGTCTGGCAGGCGCAGAAGTGGCGACGCTGGTAATTAGGTGGACCGACAAAGCCAACCGGCTTGCATCCCCGGCCCTACAGGGACGGGGGCTTCAGCTGGGAGGAACGCTCATGGTAGCCGCACTCAGCACCTTGCCCTTGGATAGCCCGGATAGCCTCGATAGCAATATAGCTCTCTGCCATGTCTCGTCGCCGGCAGGACGTGACATGTGACGTCGCTGTGATCTTTATGCCGTGCCTGTGATGTGTTCGTGGCGCCGTCAGAGTATCAGTATAAGTGTATGCCACAATCGATGTCCATAGACTGCAATAACCGCGTATCAGTAAAGGGGTGTCTCAGTGCGAATAGGAGTGCCGCGCGAGATACAGGTGGGCGAAACCCGCATTGCCCTGACGCCGCACCTTGTCCCCTTGCTCACTCGCGATGGACATGAGGTGATCGTCGAGAGCGGAGCGGGCGTTTCAGCGCGCTTCCCGGATGGCTCATACAGCTCAGTTGGAGCAACGGTTGTCAGCGAACCTCAGGCGCTCTATGCCCGGGCCGACGTAATCTTCAAAGTACAGGCGCCTGGCTTTAACACATCACTGCAGCGCCATGAAGCTGAGCTGTTAGCGGACGGAGCGTCCCTCATTGGCTTGCTCGCCCCGCTCACGCATCTTGACGTAATGCAGACGCTAGCGCGGCGGCGGATCACGAGTTACGCGCTGGAATATCTGCCACGCCTCTCCCGCGCCCAGAGCATGGACGCGTTAACCGCGATGGCGACTGTAGCGGGGTATAAGGCGGTGCTCTTGGCAGCGGACCGCCTGGACAAGATGATGCCGTTGCTCATGACGGCGGCTGGCACAGTGGCTCCTGCAAATGTCCTTATCCTTGGTGTTGGCGTGGCTGGTTTGCAGGCAATAGCGACCGCCAAGCGCCTCGGCGCGCGTGTCAAGGCGTTCGACCCACGCCCACCGGTGCGCGAACAGGTCGAGAGCCTGGGTGCGGTGTTCCTGGCAATGGACCTTCCCGCTGATGTGGAAACCGCAGGCGGGTACGCCCGTGAACAGTCAGAAGCGTTTCTCGCCCGCGAGCGTGAGACCATCGCCGCCAACTTGTCCAGCGCCGACATCATTATCTGCTCAGCGCAAGTCTTTGGCAAACGCGCTCCGATCTTAATTACGTCCGACATGGTGCGACAAATACGCCCCGGCTCGACGCTGGTTGACCTCGCCGCCGAGCAGGGGGGCAATTGCGAAGCAACTCAACTAGGACAAGAGGTCGAACGCGGCGGCGTTCTCATTATTGGGACCACCAACTTGCCAGCGCTCGTTCCGACCGATGCAAGTCGCCTGTACGCTGGCAATGTCGTGAACTTCTTCCGCTACTTATATCCGCGTTCCTCAGACGCCCAAACAGGTCCAGGACCCAGTGACGAGATTATAGCGGGAGCCTGCATCACGCGCGATGGCGCGATTGTCAATCCGACCATTCGCGCCGCGATGCACGAAGAAGCCGTTCTGCTGGCTCCTTCGGAGGGGGTTCCGTCATGACCACTATTTCCATCGAATCACTCTATATCCTGGTGCTCGCCGGTTTTGTCGGCTATGAAGTGATTCGCCACGTCCCACCGCTGCTGCATACCCCGTTGATGTCGGCGACCAACGCCATCTCGGGTATCTCGCTCGTGGGCTCACTCGTAGCCGCCGGGAGCAACGCCGGCGTGGTCGCCACGGTTTTAGGCGTGATCGCCGTGACCGCCGCCACCATCAACGTCGTCGGCGGCTTCATGATTACCGACCGTATGCTCCGAATGTTCCACCGGGAAGCTCCCAAGAGTCAGCGCCAGCGGGCGGGAGGCGCAAAACAGCCATGAATACCTATCTGCTCGATGGCTGTTACCTGTCCGCTGCCGTCCTATTCATCCTAGGCCTCAAAGGATTGAACGCGCCAGCCACCGCACGCCGAGGGCTGGTGCTTGCGGAAGCGGGCATGCTGCTGGCCGTCATCGGCACGCTGTTACACGGGGATATCGTCCAATTTCAATGGATTCTGGTCGGTGTTGTCATCGGTTCGGCGATTGGCGCTGCGATGGCGATCTTTATGCCAATGACCGCCATGCCCCAGCGAATTGCCATCTCGCATTCTTTCGGCGCGCTGGCGGCAACCCTGGTGGGTATCGTCACCTATTCCGAACATGCCCCTCGCATTGCGGGCATTGAGATGACCGCCCTTGGCTTCGAGGTGCTTCTCGGAGCCCTCACTGTCACCGGGAGCCTGATGGCGTTCAGCAAGCTTCAGGAGTTGCTCCCCGGCGCCCCGGTGACATTTCGCTTCCAAAACATCTTGACCATCGGACTACTGGTCGTCGCGCTCGGTATGTTCGGCTACCTCGTCTTCCATCCGGCGGCAGGACCGCTCTTCTTCGCCATGATCGTTGCTGGATTGCTCATTGGTGTACTCCTCGTGCTCCCTATCGGCGGGGCTGACATGCCTGTCGTGCTGGCGCTGCTCAACTCATATGCCGGCCTCGCCTCAGCGGCCACCGGATTCGTCATCGGTAACAACGTGCTGATCGTCGCTGGCGCCCTCGATGGCGCGTCGGGCTTCTTCCTCTCGATGATGATGAGTCGGGCCATGAATCGTTCGTTTGTTAACGTCTTATTCGGAGCCGTCGGTGCGCCCAAGCCACAGCAACAAGCGACAGGCGCGGAGCGCACGGTGATCCGCTACACCCCTGAGGACGCCGCGTTCATCCTGGAACAGGCGCAATCCGTCATTATCGTGCCCGGCTATGGTATGGCCGTCGCCCAGGCGCAGCATGCGGTGGCAGAGTTGGCGACACTGCTGATCCAGCGCGGCGCACAGGTGCGATTCGCGATCCATCCGGTGGCCGGCCGCATGCCGGGACATATGAACGTTCTACTGGCGGAGGCGAATGTCCCGTACGATCTCCTGTGTGAGCCAGATCAGATTAACGACGACTTCCAAACCACTGATGTTTCCCTCATTGTGGGGGCCAATGATGTCGTTAACCCTGCCGCGCGCGACAAGCGTGACAGCCCCCTTTATGGCATGCCAATTCTCAACGCCGATCAGGCGCGCACCGTCATGGTGCTCAAACGCAGCCTGCTGCCAGGGTTTGCTGGTGAGGACAACGAGCTGTTCTACGAGCAGAAGACGATGATGGTGTTTGGTGACGCGAAGGAAACCCTCACAGCACTCAACCAGCTGCTCAAACAGGCGAAAGCGTCCGTGAGGCGGAATCCGGCGCCGCAACTCCCCAGTCAGGAAGCGATTCCCGCTGTTTCGACGCCATCCCGTGGGAAACCCTAGGCGTATCGTTATGTTGTCTTCCCTGCTGTCCGATATCCGGGTTCATGGATACATTGCTCTGTGGATCATCATATTCCTTGGTGGCATTGGCATACCGCTGCCAACTGACCCGTTGTTGCTGGCGGCGGGCGCACTGGCGGGACACGGTGACCTGAATGTCGTCGTCGTAGCCCTTGTCGCTGTTAGCGCTGCTGGCTGTGGCGATAGCGTTGGCTATCTTGTTGGACGAACCCTGGGAACCGAAGCAGCGGCGTGGCTCAACCGCTCACGTATTGGCCGACGCTTCATTTCCCCCAGCACGCTTGAGCGTGGCCGGAAGTATTTCGCGCGCTACGGCGGCTGGGCGATATTTCTGAGTCGCTGGCTCGTTGGCGCCTTTAGCGGTGTTGTCAACCTCCTGGCGGGTGTGCGGCGCTTTCCGTTCCCAGCGTTCTTCGCCTATGCAGTCGCTGGAGAGGCGGTGGATGTGGCAATCATGCTCGCCCTCGGCGTGGCGTTTGGCGCGAGCTGGGCATCAGCCAATAACCTCGTGAAGGTGATCTCGTTCGCGGCACTTGGCCTCATCGGCGTCAGTCTCATCATCTTACGGAGTCTGTACCAGTCGCGCAATGCAGACTCAGGCAGGAGTTAGACCAGCAAGGACTCCATGCCACATATGCAATGAGTCCAGGATCTCTAAAGAATTGGCAATCAGAGGACAACTCCCTCACGAAGTCATCGTTGTCCGTCCTCCATCCTCGTTGCTTGTTCTCTCAGTCTGGCTCGCACGCTGCTCTGTCCGCTGGCGCTCTCGGCTCTCGGCGCTATTCGTGCCGCTGTATGTCGCATCGACTGAGTTGGACTCGTCCCCGGTCGCTGCCGCCACGGCCGCGGGACTGTGGCCGCCACGCAGAATCCACGCCATCCCCGCAGCGAGGAGCCCACCGATAATTGGGCCTACCAGGTAGATCCAATAGCTCCCCAGCGCTCCCCCCAACAGCGCCGGACCAAACGAGCGCGCGGGATTCATCGAGGCTCCGCTGACAGGTCCCGCGAACAGGCCCGCCAACGCGATCGTTCCAGCCACCGCGAAGGCGGCGTTGTGTCCCACCAACCGCTCGTTGTGCGCGGTACCCAGGATCACCGTCACCAAGAGCGCTGACAGCACGATTTCGGTCACCAGCGCCGCGCCATCCCCCGTCCGGGGGTTCGGAATTGTCGCGCCCAGGTGCGCCTTGTCACCGAAGACGACCAGCAGGAAGAGCGCCGCTAGCACTGAGCCAGTCATTTGGGCGCCCCAATAGCCCAGCACCCGCCTCCACGGAAAGTCGCTCCGCAGCGAGAAGGCCAGCGTAACCACCGGGTTCAGATGGGCGCCCGAGACGTTACCAATCGTGTAGATCATCGCCATCACCAGCAGCGCTGGCGCAACGTAGCGCGCCAGGCTGTCGGCAGGTCGCCCGGTCGCCGCGCCGATGACATCAGCGCCTGCCGCCACCAGCGTCAACAGGAAGGTGCCCACCAACTCGGCATAGAGACGCCGCCACCACTGGTGGGGATTGTATGGATCACTGAAGAAGTTTGTGATCGCACCCACATCCAGGCGACCACGCTTGTGCGACTTCGGGGCTGCGTCTCGCGCTGACACTTCCTGTATATTCTGCATAGCTAGCCTCCCCCACGCCTATCTCCGCTTGTCCCTGGCAGGACGGCTCTGTCTGAGCCACCGACGAATGTAGATCTCGTATGTAGCCGGGTGACTAAGTATACAGTACTTAGGGAGTCAGCGGGCGGAAAACAGCTCCCCAAGACTCGGTTCAGAATCTCCCCTTGGCTGCGCCAGGGTCTTCCGCGTCCGCCGGTTCGGAATCTCGCTCGCCGATCAGTGGCTCCAACACTGCCCAATGTTCGTCTAGCATGTCCATTATCACGACGAGCGGAAGACCTCGGACGTGCGTCTTGGGGAGAGCAGCGAGTCCTTGTTTGCTGTGGTATTCTTGTTTTCTACCGTAGCGCCTCCGGGAATCGACGCCGGTGCAGCGGTGGTACGGCAAGCACCCAAGCCACCAATGCTCGTGTCAGACTGGTCCGGCGTGCCGGTTCAGCACGGAGCAGCCCAGGAATCCCCCGACTTCATCCATGGGGAGGGTCAATGCTGCATCATCCTTTAAGGACGCAACGTGTCACCTATTTATGAGATGACTTGCAGGTTCATGTCGCAAGGTGCGAGAAGCAGTTCATCCTCCATTGCAAGGCAAGACGCTCAACGACGCCACGGACAATTTTGCTAGGCGTTACGTGGGCGTTCCAATTTTCCCCCACATGTGGTTGGCCAGTCCGCCTCGATCACCCGGCGCTGTATTCACACCCACACATCCAGACTCAGGTCGAGCCGCATGCGTTATGTCACCTTCACGAACCATAAACGCTGACTTCTCCGCGATGCTTGAATAGATCTGGTGACGGAAGGTTGCTAGTGTAGAATCTCACCCAAATTCCTGCTCGGTCCTCGGATTCAAGAAGTGGCTCGGTGGTCTGCAAGGATGCTCGGACGGATCGTGGTTCCTAATGAAGCATAAGACATAAGGCGATAACGGTCTCTGCCCATTTTGGCGCAACTTTATGTCGCTGGTTCCCAGCACGCAGCGGCCGTTCTCCACTAATTAACGTGAGTTCGATACTGTTGGCGAACGCGGAACTACGCAGCGAGTGCGGCAAAGCGAGAGATGCGCGTCTTGGCAAACGGTGTGCCGTCAAGCCAGCAGACGAGACGGACGATATTGGTTGCCAGGGCGGTGAACAGGTGCTGGAGATGCGTCTTGCGCTGCCCGATATACCGCGCGCGCCGCATGCCGCTGTTGCGTGTCGTTTGCGAGAAAGCCCCTTCCACGCCGCACCGTGCGCGATACACGTCATGGAATTCGGGTGTCTGCTGGCGCACTCGTGCTGCTTGCAGCATCGCATGCCGTTCGGGCGGCAAGCGTAAGGTCATGCTGCGCCCAGTCGTCTGGCGCCCTCGTGCAGCGCTGGCGGAGCGGACACGCCTGACAGGTGGGCTGGGCAAACCAGATTTGGACGACCGATTCACCTTTCGCGTCCTTGCCCAGATGCGAGGAGCTACTCTGCTCGCCTTGTGGACAGGTCACGACATGGCGCTCCCAGTCTACCTGAAACTGCGCCACGTCGAAAGCGTCAGGGGTATGCGCTTGCCAACTGGGATCCACATGCACTGGCCCGACCAGATCTATCCCGGAGTGATCCCGACTCTCCAGGATGCGCTTGGCGCTGATGTAGCCCGCGTCAACCAAGTGTGCTGCGGCAGCAATTCGTTCTCCGCCAGGGCGGCTTGGATGGTCTGTAACGCATGGTGATCCTGCTGGGTCGCAGGCGTGGTTTCGACCTGCGTAATGAGATGGGGCAGGTCGTCGTCGCAACACTCCGTCAGATGGACTTTATAGCCGATCCCGTCGAACTCCCGTTTGCGCCCATAGCGCACTCCGGTGTCGTAGGGTGAACGATACCACTCACCGACTGGCGGCATCTCCTTGGGCGTCAGGCGCTGGGCGTGGCCGTTGACCTGGCGATACTGCTGCGCCCAGATCTGTTCCAGGATGCGGACAGCAGGCAGTTCCTTGAGCCAGGCCCACTCCGGCTGCGTAACGGCTTGGTCAATGCTGGCGAGCAAGGAATAGCCATCCTCGCCAATCGTCGCGCTCAACGCTGCTCGCTCGGCCTTGTCCTTCGGGAGGCGATAGTCCTCAATGCGCTCCGCATAGCGCTCAAACCATTCGGGTGGAACCAGCGGCTTGAGCCACTCGGGGGCGACCGTGGCGAGGACATTGAGCGCATGCCGCAGCGTTTCACCCACCAGTTCCAACTGGTTGAGCGCTTTGACTGCGCCCAGGATATGCGTCGAGTCGGTGCGTTGGCGCCCGCGCGCTTTGAGCCAGCCCCGTTCCTGACAGCGTGTGAGCAAGGTATTCAGCAGGGTTTGTTCGAGATTGCCGTGAACGAGGCGCGCGCGAAACTCACTCAGCGCTGAGAAATCAAAGCCTTCGTCGCTCAACTCCAGACCCAGCGCATATTTCCATCCAGTCAATGCGCGCTCGCACAGCCTGCGCCGCCTGGCGATCACTCAGATTTTCCATGAACTGCATAATGCTGACCAGGGCCAGACGCCAGGGCCAGACGCCAGGGCCAGACGCCAGGGCCAGACGCCAGGGCCAGACGCCAGGGCCAGACGCCAGGGCCAGACGCCAGGGGTGGAGCGCTGGTTGTCCTTCGCGGGCATAGACCGCAGTGAACAACGCATCGTCAAAGAGGGCGCCCAATTCATCGCGGAGCCATAAGTAGATGGTGCCGTCCGGGAATGCGGCATGAGCCACCCGGGCGGTTTCCTCTGGAACAGGACGCAGTCCGTCTCGCGGCAAACTCATGGTTCATCTCTCCTTTGCTTTTAGGCGTCTCTCCTTGCTACTCCTATTCTGCTCCTGCACCGCAATCCTCAGTTCGCCAACGGTATCGAATTCACGTTAACTTAACATGAACAGCCCGTAAAGCCGCTGGGCCTGGCCTTTAGGCCATGCGGATGCAAGGGGAAAGGGCTTGTGGTGGCTTAAGCCAGAAGCTCGTTGCGAGGACGCGAGTGTCGGTATCGCTCGCTTGTGCGAGCAGACCGCACTAGGCATCTTGCCCCTTCACCACCGTGAATCGTCTTTGCGGGGTCCACGCGCAATCGTTCCCGTGGAGAAGAGCACGAACGTCCTTTGCACGTCGGTGCCAACCAGTGATCCCGGTGCGTTGGGGTGCTTGCGTGGTCACTTAGCGGTCAGACTTCCCCAGGGCGTTTGCCACGCCTTTTGGGGCCGGGTGGGCCTATCAGCGGCCAGTCGGGTGCGTTGCCATACGCGGTCCCGTTGCCTGAAAATCCGCTAAGGCTTGAACCGATTCGGAGTGTCAACTCAGTGTACTCGTTCTGGCAGCTCCTGGCTCTCGTTCACGCAAGCAGCAACCAGGATGAGCCAAGACGTGCTTGCGGCGCGCCGCGAGCACGTACGTGAGCGACGTCAGGTGTAAGCATGCAGGCTTGGCGCTCACGCTCTCATGAAGTGCGTAGCGTCAGCAAACCAAGCGCTACACTTGCGGAAATCGTTAGCGTTGGCGTTCGGCCCGCAAGCGCCGCGGGGGTCCAGAAGGCGCCGTCCTTCGCAGCGAGCCCCTCGCCAATCTCGACGTGCCCTAGCGGCGTCTCGGCAGAGACCTTGGCGGCGGTGTCCGCTGGTACAACAATTGTCACCGACGAGAGGGCCGCATTGATGCGCGCGTGCGCGTCCTGCCGCAAGACGCCACCGAAGTCGAGGGTGAAGGCGCCCATACCGCCTTCGATCAGCATCTCGGCTGCTCCCGCGTTTGCCAGGTGTCTCAGATCGGTACTGCCTGCCCCTGCGCTAATCTCCATCAGGGTCATCGTCCATATCTTGGGCGCGGAGAAGTCGAGCTCGGTCTTGCCCGCGCCATGCTTAAGCACTAACCGCCTGATGGGCACGCCACCCAAGTCAAGCTTGTTCTCGCTTGCGCCGACCTCGATAGTCAGCCGGAAGGGTTTGGCTTTGCCCAGGCTAAGGTCCACGACAGGAACGTCGGCGATGCCATGGCCCGTGCGAAGCCACTCCCACACGCTCGACACGCTCGGCTCCTCCGTCAAGCTAACTGTTCCGCCTTCCTGGATGATCCGGAGTGGACGCAAGCCGGACGGGTCACGGCGTGTCCCGCAGATCCACATCTCGCCGCCTCCGGGCGCAACATTGAGGCGGCATGCGCCTTCAGCGATGCGGAGGTGTAAATCACCTTCCTCTGGATACGGCACCTCAATGGGCGCATCAGGTCTAATTGCGGTGTTGATTCCCTCTGGGACTGTTTGCGAGGTTGACATGGTGCTTCCTCCTACTAACTATTCGTGTTCGTCATTCTATTGGGTTCGTCATTCCTCTCAATTTCGATTGTGCAATCGCTTACCAGCGCGACTATGGCGCCCAGAGCCGCCCACATCGGGACGAGCGCAGCGCCGACGACGCCGATGGTGAGTGGAAATTCCACGATGACGTGCCCCTCGGCATTCTTGATGAGCACACGTCTGACATTCCCCTCATGCACGATCTGCCTGATCCGGCTGATGACATCTTCACCGGTGAGTTGGTAGCTCTCGACCGGTGTGGATGCCGAGTCGCTAGTCGTCTGCTGCGGATTTGGGTTCATGGTACGATCCCTCCTCACTTCCAGATCCTGTGTTGTCTTGGGATCCTGATCACCCGCATCGCCTGTCCCTATCGTGCAGGTGTGTCTATGACTGGACGCTCTGCTCTGTAGTACATCCGCGCCTTGTTGCAGCATGGCACAGCGATGTCACACCGATGTCACGGTTCTCACCTCTTAGCGTCCATACGCGCCGCAGACCGCGGCCTCGCTCATCCCGCGCGTACATCGCACAGCTCACATGCCCTATACTACGAGATACAACGAGCGCATCACTGCTTACGCTCTGTCCTTTTATGAGCGCACGCCTCGCCGCCACGTTTGCCGATGCGCGTGTAGTGTTCAGCGCCATAGCGCGCCTTCGTTTGCTCTCCGCCCTTCCGGCCGATGCGTGCAAAGTGCGCCGCGCCGTGCTTCTGGCGGACGCTCACGCCTCCTTTGCGCCCAAGCTCCTGGTAGTATTCACGTCCGTACTTGTCGCGTACGGCCTGGCCGCCATGTTTTGCCTTTTCGGCGTCTGGCGGCAATCCAGGCCTGTGACCGCGCCTACCCAGGCTTTCATGGAGGAGGTAGTACATTCCCATCTCAAGCCATCCTTTTCCGCGATCGCAATCCTGTCCAGTAACGCCCACATACAGCTATCTCCACAGCGCTCACGGAACCGTCACGTATGCCCCCATCGCAGTCTCACAGGTGGCTCACATTATGGTCGGCTGGAAAGTGGCGCCGGATGGTGGTACCCCTGGCCGCTCGTAGAACATGATTACCAAACCTCTGCCAGGATTTCGTATTCACATTGCCGGCGCCGACAGTCTTTTCGAGGCGACTACCGTGAACGACAAATGCCCAAATGTGATCCCGCATCGAGAGAGTGGGAGGATATCGTGGCATCGACACATGTTCAGTATGGCGAGGGCGCCAGCAACCAAATGTTCCGCCACACCGTCCAACGGCTGGACGGCTCATCGGCTTAGCGGAGAAGACCAGTTACGTGCCAGATATCCCCGCCCAGTTATGCACGGATTCATTCCCATGCTCCACGTGCGCTATGCCGGTATGCCTGCTCGACAAACCCATTACGCGAGAAGTGCTCTACCATTCACAGCGATACTGTGTGCCTGCATAGCCGACATCCGCACGCACAAACGAGCGGGCGAAGTGGCAAAGCGTGATGTTTTTGTGAGACTGGAACGGTAGGCGTGATGCTTTTGTGCCTGTCATCAGACTTCTCTATTAAGAAGAGCACTCTAGCTGGACGCTCAGGCAGTAGTGCGACGTCAGGTTCGTATCGACGCAAGTTCTTCAAGTATCTCATCCAGGAGGCGACCATATGTCTCAACATCTATCGGCAACAGAAGCCGCTGAGCATGCATCAGGCGAGAAACAGGAAGCGTATACCATCGCAATAAGTGAGCAGTTACTTTTGTTGAGCCATGCACTTGTGGAGGCAGAACAAGCGCTGGCACTGGGGGATTATGTGAACGTACTGAAACGGCTGGAAGCGATGCGGCTTGCACTTGGTGAGCACATGCATCTCGCGGCGCGCGCGGTTGCCGCTGCCGGCGCCGACCCGGCTGAGGTACTGCATGTGGTTGACGCTGCCTACGTCACTCCTCCCCACAACGACTATCTGCCGCCGTTCGTACCGGCCGATTGGCCCGACCTGGATGCCGTGCGTCAGGCCGCTGGAGCGGACTTCGCGGACGACGCGGAGGATGAGGCATTTGCGGCCTGGGAGGCGGAATGTCAACGGCATGCTTCCGCGACGTCGCGCGAGGTCAGGCGTAGGATCGAGTGCTGGCAGGAGTCCACATACGAGGCCAAAGCACGGCCGACGCCACAACAACACAAGGAGCAGGAGCAGGAGCAGGTGGCAAAAAGTTAGCTGCCTGCGGGTGTGGTGTACCGTTGTCGGTATATACGTGCGGCGGAGGATGGTGCAGTTGACCGCTGCTCTACGCCGCCATTCCCACTGGGACATAGGAGATGGCTCAGCCGGGAATCCCAGAGTCGCCCGCTTGAACCCCGGTATCCTGCACGGCAGCGCGGACAGATCTGGGAAGCCTTTACCTCCATCTCTGCCTGAACCATGAGGTGTCTCTGCACGACCCGAACCTTGAGATAGACCGGAACGAGAAAGGAGGCGATCGTGATGATTGACGCTATTACACTGACCGATTACGAGCAAGCTGAGGCTGAATTACGAGCACGGGACAGACGCGCTGGCTTTGTTGTGAACGTCACACTGTATGTGCTAGTCAACAGCCTGTTGCCGCTCATCAATCTCATGTTGTCGCCAGGGATCCTCTGGTTCGTCGTACCCCTTTGCGTATGGGGCGCGGGGTTGGCCATACACTACCTCTATGCGGTTCGCTTCGCAGAGCGGGATACACGAAACTGGCAAGCCAGAGTAGAACGGCGGGCAGCCAAGAAACGAGCCAAGCTTGCAGCATAAGATAATCGGCGCTGAGGACACAAGCGGACTCAGGAGGATACGATACAAATAGCAGCCACCGGGAGACGTGCGCCTGGAAAGCTTCAGCACTAACAGTGGCTGACATATATTCCAGGCTATCGATTCACACGTCGCGAGTTGCCTGCAAATCTGCTGTCATTTGCCTCTGCTCGCGCTACAAAACAACCTCGATATGTTGCCGATTCAGCTTGAATGTGAGGCGGCCCAGTCGTAAATCAAATCAGGTTACTCGGTTGAGGTGGCCGTGCCAACTCGTGTGCTTTTCCGCTGCTATCCGCCAACGCAGAATTCAGGTAGATTACGCTGCCCTCCGCTTTGTTATGTAATGTGTGATGTATTCGTGACTGGGGTTGCCCCGATTTGGTGGCTCATCCGAGAAGTTGGTGAAGCAGGAGCCTGAGTGAATGTGGCCTGGTGGACCAATCAGGAGGTCCACTATGCCTGCTCAACCCTTCGTGCTGGATCCGAGCCGGCTGCACCTGCTCTCCGTGAGCGCCGACTCCGCAGGCATTACGCTGCACCTGCGGACCTGGAGCGACACGGCATGCTGCCCGCAGTGCGGTAGTCGGTCAGCACGCATCCATTCCCGCTATCGACGGATCGTGGCCGATCTGCCCTGGGCCGGCATACCGACCCGTCTGCTGCTCTGGTCTCGCCGCTTCTTGTGTGACACACCGGACTGCCCACGCCGCAGTTTCACCGAACGGCTCCCCGGAATTGTACGCCCGCATGCGCATCGAACCGAACGCTTGCGAGACTGGTTGCGGCAGGTGGCCTTCGCCGTCGGTGGTGAACCGGGAGCGCGCCTGCTGCGCCAGTTGGGCATCCCGCTCTGTGGCGATACGGTGCTGGCGCACATTCGTTCCTTCCAACTCGCTGCACCCCCCGTCGCCCGCATCCTCAGTGTGGACGATTTTGCCTTTCGCAGGGGCCGGACCTATGGTAGCATCCTCGTCGATCTGGAGCGGCACGACGTTGTCGATATCCTGCCCGACCGCAGTGGCGACCAGTTCGTCTCCTGGCTGCTCGCTCATCCCGGGGCGCAGGTCATTAGCCGGGATCGCAGCAGTGCATACGCGCACGCTGCCCAGCGTGCGGCTCCTCAGGCGGTGCAGGTCGCAGACCGCTTTCACCTGCTCCACACCTTGCGCGAGGCGCCCTTTCGCCTCTTTCGCCTCTTTCGCCTCTTTCGCCTCTTTGCTCTTTCGCCTCTTTCGCCTCTTTCGCCTCTTTCGCCTCTTTCGGCGGCACGGCCGATTGCTGCGGCAGGTCACCGCGCCGCGACGACACGAGGGACAGCAGGAGTCAGTGACCCACTGGCGTCTGGATCGGGAAGCCTCCCAGGCGCGTGACCCACTGGCGTCTGGATCGGGAAGCCTCCCAGGCGCGTGACCGCGCTGCCATGGAGGAGCGTTGCTACGCCATCCACCACCGCGCCGACCACGGGATGAGTACGATGGCGATTGCCTGGATGCTGGGATTGAATCGGCACACGGTGGCCAAGTACCGCCTCTGCACGACGCCACCCCAGCGGCGCTTCACTCGACGCCAGAGCAGTACCTGTACCTTTCTACCCTACCAAGCATACGTGCTGCAGCAATGGGCGGCTGGCTGCCACAATGCCCGCAAGTTATGGCGCGAGATCGTGGCCCAAGGGTTTGCCGGTTCGTATCGCACGGTGGCCCGGCTGACGGGCTATCTGAAGCACCAGGAGCGCCAGGGAGCGCCAGGGAGCGCCAGGGAGCGCCAGGGAGCGCCAGGGTGCGCCAGGGTGTGGCCTTGCCCTTAGCATCACTGGGGATGACGCCCAGGCAAGCCGCTGGGCTCGTGGCCGCCCGCCCGGAGAAGCGGACCCCCACGGAAGAGGAAGCGCTACGCCACATCGGGAGCCTGCATCCCCAGCTGCACACCGCACTCGAACTCTTCGCCTCCTTTGCGGCGCTGCTACGCAGTCCGCCCGACCCTGCTCAGGCTGCTGAGCAACTCACGCAGTGGCTGGGACTTGCCCGAGAGAGTGGGATCCCTGAACTTAGAGCCTTTGCCACCAAACTCAGGCAGGACCAGGCGGCGGTGGTCGCCGCTCTGGCTCTTCCCCACACAGTCAGGGACAAACGGAAGGCTTTATCACGAAACTGAAGCTGCTCACGCGCAGTATGTACGGGAGGGCCAACTTCGACCTCTTGCGGCCACGTGTCCTCTACGCCGGCTGTTAGCGTACTGCTGATTAGGGCTGGGCTACGCTCCGGTCACCAACTTCTCGGATGACCCACCAAAGCGGGTCAACTTCAAAATGACCTCGGATACCGCTCTCCGTGACCAGATTGTGATGAGGGTGACAACCAAAGTAACCGTGATGTGATACCTGGGTGTGATACTTGGCAACAAGGTGATCTTTGTCACGGTGTGTGGCAGTGGGCCATGCATGCGACCGTGAGTGGTTGCGGCTGTTTCATGATGAGCGAGTGATGGTATAGACGTGGCATAGACAGTGTGCGCATCGATCCAACCCAGTGTGTGTAGACGAGATCGGCGAGACGCGCATGCGCGCATATCACATCGCGCAAAGGCGAATAGCTCAAATCGAGAAAGTGTGAAGATGATGTCTACCAATGCGCCAGTACCAGAGGCGATGGATAGCGGCAGGCCGGTGCGTATTCTGGTTCCACTGGATGGATCTGAGCTTGCGGCGAAGGCGCTTCCCGTCGCGGAAGGTTTGTGCCGACAACTCTCGGCGCATCTCGATCTCGTCTCGGTCCTGCAACCGACCGTATTACCGTACGTTGGAAGCGGAATGTACGTTCCAGGCGAAGTGTACATGCGGATCGATACAGAGCGAACGCAGGACGTTGAGATGTACCTCGCAGCCACAGCCGCGAAGATGCGGGAGCATGGCGTAACTAGCCAAACCCATCTCAGGCGGGGCGATCCGGCATCGGGCGTGCTCGACACAGCACAAGAGCTTGGAACCATGCTCATCGTGATGACGACGCACGGGCGCACTGGCCTTGCCCGCTTTGCTCTCGGCAGTGTCGCTGATCGGCTGGTGCGCGGCGGTGTCGCGCCAGTGCTGCTCATGCGCTCGTTCCCTGAGACGATTCATGGCCAGGATTTCTCGCACGCGCTCATCCCGCTCGATGGCTCGCCGCTGGCTGAGGCGCCTGTCTTCTCACTCGTGCCGCAGCTCGCGGGCGCAGTATTACGCACGATCACGTTGCTGCGTGTGGCTGACCCGCGCGATGGTGAGGATGGCCGCCAAGTATGTGAGGACTATCTCACCGCGATACGCCAGCGCCTCGTGGATCGCCTAGGAGACCGTGAGTGTGCGATTAGCGTATTAGTGCGCAGCGGCAAGAATCCCGCGGACAGCATCGTCGAAACATCTCAGGATGGCGAGTGTGATCTGGTGCTGATGGCAACGCATGGTGAGACGGGTGTCGGGCGCCTGGCGTTCGGCGGGGTGACTGATCGCGTCCTACGGGACGGCACAATGCCGTTGCTCCTGGCGCATTCGGGGCAAAAATAAGCGCTGTTGCGTCGCATCGGTGCGCACCGGTGGGAGTCGAGGGTATCTTAACGCCGGCAATGGATGTGCACCGGGCGTCCGGGAGCTCTGCAAACAATACGCGGCGCTGGCACTTGAATGATGCCAGCGTCGTATGGTTATTCACACTCGAAGGGCTGGGCTGACTTCGCCACGGCTATTCCTTGACAGCAATATCGATCTTCCTGGTCTGGCTTTCCCCTACTTTGGGGACGTCCAGCGTCAGTACGCCATGTTTGTAGGTTGCCTTGATCTTCTCGGAGTTGATTGGCTCCGGCAGATCGATGACGCGCATCATCTCACCGGTGTAGCGCTCGCGCCGCACATAGGCATCTGGCTTCTTGCTATCGGTTGCCCTGGCCTCTTTCGCTTGCTTCTCATCCTTCTCGTCATATCCGGTTGTGGCGCGAATGGTAATTGTGCTACCTGTCGCGGTCACCTTGAGAGCTTCGGGCCTCACACCAGGCAGCGTCGCCTCGATGACATAGTTCAACTGGTCCTCGTAGACGTCGACTGGGAACCGGCGGCCAGCCCCGAAGGGATCCGTCCTCCAGGCTGGGGAGAAGCTCTCGTCCAGCAGGCGGTCCATCGCGTCCTGCATGGCCAGAGGCCACATCGAATCGAACGGACTGTAGCGCACCATTGACATTTTCAACCCTCCTTCATATCAGGAACTCTGAAACGCTGGTAGTAGCGCCGCCGTATGCTGCGCACAAGCGTCACTCTGGCACGCGCATCTCACAACTCATTCACAATGGTGGGAGAATTCATCAACAGTGACTCACAATCTTCGCCGTGCGTGTTGTCTATTGTCGGCTTGCAAAGCGCACGGTCGCATAGCGCGGCTCCCACATCGTCTCGCGTATGCTCGCATCGAGATCGGGAGGCGCAAGTGGCTCCGCAAGCCCTTCATCTACCGCCGCAGCCGCAACAGCCAGAGCGACATGCTGTGACACGGTGCGCACCTCTTCGAGTGGCGGATAGAGCGCCTGACCTAGAGCACTGCGCGCGGGAGAGCACGCGCTGAGCGCGCGCGCCGCCGCAATGAACATGCTATTCGTTACCAGTCGGGCGCCTGAGGCGATAATGCCCAAACCTACCCCTGGAAAGATGAACATGTTGTTGCACTGTCCAATCTGGAAGGTGCGTCCGGCATAGGCAACATCCGCGAATGGGCTGCCAGTCGCCACGAGTGCCTGCCCTTCGGTCCACGCGATCAGATCGGCAGGTGTCGCTTCGCTCTTTGTGGTGGGATTGGAGAGAGGGAAGATGATGGGCCGCTGGGTGTAGCGAGCCATCTCGCGCACAATAGTCTCGCTGAAGGCGCCGGGTAGCGCTGCTGTACCGATGAGTACCGTCGGATGCACCGCTCTGACGACATCCTCCAGAGTGAACTGGCCCGGTGTAGCTACCTCCCAGCCAGATATGCGCTCATATGGTTGAGCGTACATGCCTTTGGATGCATCGACAGCGTTGCGGCCGTCATGTACCAATCCGTGGCTATCTATCAGCCAGATCGCAGATCGGGCATCACGCTGAGAGATCCCTTCCTCCACCATCGCTGATACAACCTGCTCACAGATGCCCGTCGCGGCGGAGCCAGCGCCAAGTACCACGATGCGCTGGTCCAGCAGAGTTGATCCGACGACATCCATCGCGGCAAGCAGGCCGGCCAGGGTCACTGCGCCCGTTCCCTGGATGTCATCGTTGAACGAGCGCACATCCTTGTGATAGCGATCCAGCAGCCGCCGGGCATTGTCTTTGGCGAAGTCCTCCCATTGCAGCACCGCATCCGGAAAAGCGTGCCGAACAGCCTGGACGAACGCGTCAATGAAGGCGTCGTACTCGGCGCCACGCACCCGCTCGTGGCGCCAGCCAAGATAGAGGGGGTCATCTAGCAACATGGGATTATTCGTGCCCGTATCCAGCACGACAGGCAGTGTCGTCGCGGGATGGATGCCCGCGCAGAGCGTATAGAGCGCCAACTTGCCGACAGGTATGCCCATGCCGCCGAGGCCGAGGTCGCCCAGACCAAGAATGCGCTCGCCATCGGTCACGACGATGACGCGAATGTGGCGGTGACTAGCATTGCGCAATATCGTCTCGATATCGTCCCGCTGTGGGTAGGAAATATACAGGCCGCGCGCCCTGCGATAGATATGGCTGTAGTTTTCGCAGGCTTCACCCACCTCCGGTGTGTACACAATCGGGCTCATCTCGCGAATATGTTCCCGGAGAAGACGGTAGAAGAGTATCTCGTTGCGGTCTTGCAGGGATGCGAGGAAGATGTAGCGCTCAAGGTCGCTCCCCTTGCGCCGATAATTCTCGTAGGTGCGAGCAAGCTGCTGTTCCATAGTCGCGACATGCGGTGGCACCAGACCAAGTAGGCCAAGCTCGCGGCGTTCGGCCTCGGTAAAGGCGCTGCCTTTGTTGAGCAACGGATTTTCCAGCACTCGTTCGCCAGTGAGGGCTGTCTCGATGATAGTGTCGCCCTCTGGACCCGGAGCGACCGTATGCCATCTCATACGTGTTTCATCCTCAAGCATAGGAACCACCTCGCCCTCCACGTCGAGCACAACCTGCAGGATACCTGTAATACAACCGTGATAATACTGCCCTTGCTATACCACGACAACATCACAAACGGATACCGAGCGAGTACTTGGAATATCACGAGCGAAGCACAATGCGCCCGCTTGTCGCAAAGTATAACGAAAATTGCAAGTCTGTAATGAGCGCCTTGTGACAGCAATGTGAGCATTGGTGTGATGACCAGTGACGAGGCTGTGAGATTGCTGGTTCATGCTGTGAGGCAGAGCAGCAACCGTAAGAATGCCTAACGGCTCGTACTGGCGAGGAGGTCGACCATGCCACACACGTGGATGACGATTGACGGGAATGAGGCAGCGGCCAGCGTGGCGCACCGGCTCAGCGAGATCATCGCAATATATCCAATTACCCCCTCTACTCCCATGGGTGAGTTAGCGGACGCATGGTCGGCAGCTGGACGCCCAAACCTCTGGGACACGGTACCGCTCGTCATTGAGATGCAGTCGGAAGGTGGAGCAGCTGGCGCGATTCACGGCGCGCTACAGACCGGTGCCCTGGCAACGACCTTTACCGCCTCGCAGGGACTGCTGCTTATGATCCCCAACATGTACAAGATCGCAGGAGAATTGACGCCCGCGGTTTTTCATGTGGCGGCACGCTCGCTGGCAACGCAGGGGCTCTCGATCTTCGGCGATCATTCGGACGTGATGGCAGCGCGCGCAACCGGGCTGGCGATGCTCTCGTCGAGCTGCGTGCAGGAGGCGCATGATCTGGCGGCGGTGGCGCACGCGGCGACATTGGAGGCGCGTGTCCCGTTCATTCACTTCTTCGATGGCTTCCGCACCTCGCATGAAATCAATAAGATCGAACTGCTCACCGACGACGATCTACGTGCGATGATCGATGATGACCTCGTGCGGGCGCATCGAGCGCGCTCGCTCTCGCCTAATCACCCCTCCATTCGCGGCACAGCGCAGAATCCTGACGTCTACTTCCAGGCGCGTGAGACCGTCAACCCCTACTACCTGGCATGCCCGGAAATCGTGCAGGGCGCGATGGATACGCTAGCAAGGCTCACCGGTCGGCAGTATCGCCTCTTCGAGTATGCGGGTGCGCCCGACGCCGAGCGTGTCATCGTCATCATGGGGTCGGGAGCCGAGACCGCGCGCTCCACCGCTCGCTACCTTACCGAGAGCGGCGAGAAGGTGGGCGTTGTCACAGTCCACCTGTATCGCCCGTTCTCGATCAAACATTTCATCCAGGCGTTGCCGTCTACCGTGCGGTCTATTGCCGTGCTCGATCGCACGAAAGAGCCGGGCAGCGCGGGCGAGCCGCTCTATCTCGATGCCGTCGCAGCGCTCGTGGAGGCGCACGCTCAAAGTTTCGCAAACTACAAGGATGTCCCACGTGTCGTCAGTGGGCGCTACGGGTTGTCGTCGAAGGAATTCACGCCCGCGATGGTGCGATCCATCTATGATGAACTGGACAAGCCGGAGCCAAAAAACCACTTCACAATTGGCATCAACGATGATGTGACACATACCAGCCTGACGTATGATCCGGCATTCTCCATTGAGGACGACGAAACCGTTCGCTGCGTCTTCTGGGGGCTTGGCTCCGACGGCACGGTTGGCGCAAACAAGAACTCGATCAAGATTATCGGCGAGGACAGCGAGAACTACGCCCAAGGCTATTTCGTCTATGACTCGAAGAAGTCTGGCTCGGTGACGATCTCGCATCTGCGCTTTGGCCCTCATCCGATTCAGGCCGCATATCTAATTGACCAGGCTAACTTCGTTGCCTGCCATCAGTTTTCCTTCCTGGAGCGGTTGGATGTCCTCAAACGGCGAAAAGTGGCGCCATTTTCCTGCTGAATTGCGCCTTTGGTCCGGACGAGGTGTGGTCTCATCTGCCCGTCGAGGTACAGCGAACGATCAGTGAGAAGAAGCTGCGGTTCTACGTCATCGATGCGGACCGTGTCGCGCGCGAGACAGGCATGGGCGGGCGTGTCAATACCATCATGCAGACCTGCTTCTTTGCCATCAGCGGCGTGCTGCCACGTGAGACAGCGATTGCCGCGATCAAGCAAAGTATCAAGAAAACCTACGGCAAGCGCGGCGAGGCGGTGGTGCAGCGTAACTTCCAGGCGGTTGACCAGACACTCGCTCACCTCTATGAGGTCAATGTCGCGGCGGGGCGGGCAAGCGTGCGTCAGGAGATGTCATCAGCGAATAGCGCAGCCAAGCCGCGGACGATGGTTGGTGTGCCACTGCCGATGTTAATACGGCGCCCAACCGTCCCAGCGGAGGCGCCTGCGTTTGTACGCGACGTGCTGGGTCCGATGATGGTCGGCGAGGGTGATAGCCTGCCGGTGAGCGCGCTGCCCGCCGACGGCACGTATCCATCTGGCACGGCTCGCTGGGAGAAGCGCAACATCGCCGACGAGATACCAGTCTGGGAGTCTGATCTGTGCATCCAGTGTGGTAAATGCGCTTTTGTCTGCCCGCATGCGGTTATTCGCGAAAAGGTATACGACGCCTCCGCTCTTGACGGCGCGCCAGACTCTTTTGTGGCGGTAGACGCGCGCTTCAAAGAGTTTCCTGGGATGAAATACACGCTGCAAGTCTCCCCTGAGGACTGCACCTCGTGCGGCCTCTGTGTCGAGGTCTGCCCAGCGAAGGATAAGAGCCAGGTAGGACGCAAAGCGATCAACATGGCCCCACAGCCGCCGATCCGCGAGCGCGAGCGCGCCAACTGGGATTTCTTCTTGACGCTGCCAGAGATCGATCGCACGAAGCTGAATACGGCGGCGGTCAAAGATACACAACTCCTACAGCCACTCTTCGAGTTTTCTGGAGCGTGCTCAGGCTGCGGCGAGACACCGTACCTCAAGCTGTTAACCCAGCTTTTTGGCGACCGCGCTCTCGTCGCCAACGCGACCGGATGTTCGTCGATCTATGGCGGCAACCTGCCGACGACGCCCTGGAGTTGCAACACCGAGGGGCGAGGTCCTGCATGGTCCAATTCGCTCTTCGAAGACAACGCCGAGTTTGGGCTGGGCATGCGTGTGACGCTCGACAAGCAGGAGGAGTATGCGCGCGAGTTGGTAACAGCGCTGGCGGCGCATATCGGGCAAGAACTGGCATCCGATATCCTGAACGCCAGTCGATCCGGAGAAGTAGCGATCCTGGCGCAGCGCGAGCGTATCGGCCGCCTGAAGGCGACGCTGCTGCGGCTGGAGGACGAGGCAGAACCAGAGATCGCGGCGAAGGCGCGCCAGCTGGTGAGTGTGGCCGACACGCTCCTGAAGCGTAGCGTCTGGATCGTCGGCGGTGACGGCTGGGCCTATGATATTGGTTTCGGCGGGCTGGATCATGTGCTGGCGTCGGAGCGCAATGTCAATATCCTCGTGCTGGATACCGAGGTCTACTCGAACACCGGCGGCCAGGCCTCGAAGTCCACACCACGGGCGGCGGTCGCGAAGTTCGCCGCACGGGGCAAGTCGACGCCCAAGAAAGACCTGGGCATGCTGGCGATGGCGTATGGCAACGTCTATGTCGCGCGAGTGGCGATGGGCGCGAGCGATCAGCAGACGTTGCGCGCATTCCTCGACGCTGAGGCGTATGATGGCCCCTCGCTCATCATCGCCTACAGCCACTGCATCGCACACGGCATCGACATGCGCAAGGGGCTTGACCAGCAGCGGCTGGCCGTGCAGAGCGGCTATTGGCCGCTCTTCCGTTACAACCCAGCGCTCGTGCGATGAGGGCAAAAACCCGCTGACTCTTGATTCCAAAGCCCCCTCTATTCCGCTGGAGCAGTATGCCTACAACGAGACACGCTATCGCATGCTGACGCAAAGCGATCCAGTGCGGGCTGCGGCGTTGATGCATGAGGCGCAACGAGATGTTCAGACGCACTGGCAGCGCTATCACGACATGGCTACCGTGTTGGAGGAAGAAGTGAGCAGTGCAACGATGAGCCACTCGTAAGCGACACGTACTCGTGGGAATCGCAGCGGCTGAACGCCATCAGCGTATAGGAGGAAGACGATGCCTGATTTAACGACGACATATCTGGGCCTTGTCCTGAAGAATCCGCTCGTGGCTTCAGCGTCGCCACTGTCACGGAACCTGGACACGGTGCGGCGGCTTGAAGAGGCAGGTGTCGCGGCTCTCGTGACGTACTCGCTCTTCGAGGAGGAGATCACGCACGAGAGCCTAGAGCTCGACCACTATCTAGAGCTTGGAACGCATAGTTACGCCGAGAGTTTGAGCTACTTCCCCGACCTCGACACATACAGCGTCGGCCCCGAGCGGTACCTAGAGCACCTCGCGCGACTGAAGGCGGCAGTCTCTATCCCGGTTATCGGCAGCCTGAACGGTGTTTCATCGGGCGGGTGGATAGAGTATGCGCATCGCATCGAGGAGGCTGGGGCGGATGCCCTTGAGCTGAATATCTACTATCTTCCCGCCGCCACGGATCTCACGGCAAGCGAACTGGAGACCAGTTATCTCAATCTTGTGCGCGATGTGCAGGCGGAGATCAGCATTCCTATTGCCGTAAAGCTCAGCCCATATTTTACGGCGCTGCCCAATTTCGCGCGGCGACTAGTCGAGGCTGGCGCCGATGGGCTGGTGCTCTTCAATCGTTTCTACCAGCCTGACTTCGATCTCGACACATTAGATGTCATACCCAATCTCCAACTGAGCACGTCCAATGAGTTGCGTCTGCGCCTGCGCTGGATTGCGCTGCTCTACGGGCGCATCGAGGCGGACTTCGCACTGACTGGAGGCGTGCATACCGGGCAGGATATCGTCAAAGCGATGATGGCGGGCGCGAGTGTGGCCATGACGGCGTCCGAGTTGCTTGCTCACGGCGTCAAACGCGCGAGCGGTATGCTCGCGGAGTTGCAGGAATGGATGGTGGACCACGAGTACGAGTCAATTATCCAGTTACGAGGCTGTATGAGCCAGCGCGCGGTAGCCGAACCTGCGGCGTTCGAGCGTGCCAACTACTTGAAGGTGCTCGGCTCGTTCTCAGCGTCTCCACACTGACGGTAGTATGCATGCTTCGAAGCCGCTTCCACCTAAGATATGCTGGGAGCGGCTTAGCAAAAGTCGGCGAAAGCCCCTGCCTTCAGGCATAGTGATGAAAGCCCGGTCGCCCGCAGACGACAGAAGTACCAGGTCTGTCGTCTTCTTGCCACACAGGTAGAATATGTCGGTATGGAACTGGAACAGCGGAGCATGCAGGCGACACGCAAGACCTTCAAATACAAACTCAGGCCCACCTCAGGGCAGGAGTGGGTGCTTGATCGCGCCCTTATGCGCTGCCACCATGTCTACAATGCCGCTCTTGGCGAACGACGGGAAGCCTGGCAGAAGTGCGGCGTCTCGGTTGGCTACTACGAGCAGAAGGCGGAACTTCCCGGCATCAAGGCAGAGATGCCCGAATATGGCGAAGTCCACAGCCAGGTCTTGCAGGACGTGGTGCGGCGTGTAGACCGCGCCTTCCAAGCCTTCTTCCGTCGTGTGAAGGCAAGCGAGACACCAGGCTATCCCCGCTTCCGCGGCCGTAACCGCTACAACAGCCTCACCTATCCCCAATTTGGCAACGGGGCCGCCCTGGATAACGGTTTCCTGGTGTTCAGCAAGATTGGGCGCGTCGCTGTGCGCTGGAGCCGTCCCATCGAAGGGACGCCCAAGACGGCCACAATCAGCCGCGAGGCCGATGGCTGGTATGTGTGCATCTCCTGTGTGGACGTGCCTGTGCAGGCGTTGGAACCGACTGGACGCGAGACCGGGTTAGACCTTGGGCTGGAATCGTTTGCGACGCTTGCCGATGGCACGATGATCCCCAACCCCCGTTGTTACCGTAAGGCGGAACGGCATCTCAAAACAGCCCAACGCCGTGTCTCGCGTCGCAAGAAGGGAAGTAATCGTCGCAGGAAGGCCGTGAAGCAGCTCGCCAAAATGCATCAAAAGGTGAAGCGGCAGCGCCAGGACTTCCAGCACAAGGCGGCACTCCATTTGGTGCGTGACTACGACACGATCTATCACGAAGATTTGCAGACGGCCAACATGCTCAAGAATCACCACCTCGCGAAAAGCATCCAGGATGCTGGGTGGTTTGGATTCTTGAGCATCCTGAACGCCAAGGCAGCATGGGCCGGGCGTACAATAGTAGCCGTGCCGCCTGCCTATACCTGTCAGACGTGTTCTGGCTGTGGCATCATTGTCGCCAAAGGCTTGTCTGTCCGCTGGCATTCCTGCCCAGACCGTGGTACAAGCCTGCATCGGGACCACAATGCCGCGAAGAATATAGAACGGGCCGGGCAGGCCCGTCGGGGAGAGGTGGCGTAGGCCACCCCGGAGAACCGAGAATCCCCCGGCTTCGGCCGTCGGGAGTGTCAACTGTATGCCAGGCTTGATACCAGACCACCCTCACTTCGCCCCTTAAACCGCAATGAACTGTAAGCGCGTCGCCTGGTCGATCGCATTGAGTAAATCATCGGCGCTGAAAGGCTCGGCAAGAACAGGAATGGACAGATGAGCCAGCAGGCGCCCAAACGCTGCCTTGACTTGGTCTGGCGTTGGCGTGACAACGACGAAGGCATGCTTTCGGCCGCGGCGTGCGTCGTACCTGGCGGCGCCGAGAAATGCGATGCCGTCGGTGCCACTGATGATGTTATTGAACAGCGCCACATTGAAAAGGGTAACCATGTCATCTTCGCTCGTGCGCAGTAATGCAAGACCATCTTCCGCATTTTCGACTTCCAGAATCTGGTAGCCCGCTGATTCCAGCGGTTGTCGTAGCTTTTCCGAGCGGCTGGGTCGCTGTTGACAATTAGAATTGGAATACCCATCGTGCACCATCCTCTTCTACTCTCATATCTGCCTGATATGCTCTGGACGACTCTGTATATGGTGTACTTGATGGCTATCACGAGTTGAGCACAACGGGATGGGGGCATCACACACTGATATCACAGCGAGGAACAGCGCTCGTCTGTGCGAACGACTCAATGGGGCCGCCTTTGTCGTGAGCGTAGGATGAGCAACAGAATGTATGTGCCAAAGACACCTGACAAAATGAGCACCAGCAGAAACAGAAGTTCAATCGTGCCATCCCAGCCTGTGGGATGATAGACGGAGACGAGCAACGCCATCCCAATCGTGAAAGCCGCTGCGAGAATCCCCAGCGTCAGCCTGTTAGTCAGTTGCTCCATGCGGTCCAGAAATGGCTCGAAGCTCTGCGGTTGAATATTGATCTCGAAGCCACCCCGCTCGATGTCACCGAGGACATGACGTAATTGCTGTGGCAGCGCCAGTGCCATCTCAATGGCGTCTATACCAGCCAGCATCATCTGCCCTGACCATTGCCGTAGGGAGAAACGGCGTCGCAGAAGCTCCTCGGTGTAAGGGATGTAGACATCCATCAGGTTAAAGGAAGGATCGAGACGCACCCCCAGCCCCTCGCTCATACCCAGCGCCTTGACCAGCAGCGCCAGATCAGGAGGGAGCCGCAGGTGATGCCAGCGCAGAATAGTTAGCAACTCGCTGAGCATAGCGCTGAGCTTGACATCACCAAGCGATCGGTCGCAGTAGCGGTCGAGCATGTGCTGCATGTCGCGCCGCAGGCCGTTTCGATCGACGTGAACTCGGGTATGTCCGAGCTCGAGTACCACATCCGCCAGTTGCCCAGCGTCGCGGCGCGCAATGGCGAGCAGGAGGCGCAGTAGGACGCTCTGTGTCGCGCTGTCCAGTTCGCCCGTCATTCCGAAGTCAATCAGGGCAATACGACCATCTGACTCCACAAAGATGTTGCCAGGATGCGGGTCCGCATGGAAGAAGCCGTGCTCCAGGATCATCGTGAGCAATGTCTGGGTTGCGTGATGAGCCACTTCGAGGCGATCCAATCCGAATATTTCAATCGTCTCAACATCGCTGATCTTCGCACCCTGGATGCGTTCCAGGGTCAGTATCCGAGCAGTAGTCGTCTTCCAATAGATGCATGGGATGTGGACCGATGGATCCTCGGCGAAATTGGCGGCGAAACGCTCCACGTTGTGTCCCTCGTGTAGATAGTCGAGTTCCTGCCGCAGCGTTTGTGCGAACTCCTGGGCTATGGCCAGCAGATCGTAGTTCCGAGCTACGGGCCACCGACGCTCAGCGACTGTCGCCAGGTCCATCAGGATTTGCAGGTCCTCTTCCACCTGCTCGACGACGCCGGGGCGGCGCAGTTTCACTACCACCTCGGCGCCATCATGCAGCGTCGCGATGTGTGCCTGTCCAATAGAAGCCGACGCCAGTGGCTCAATCTCAAAGCTTGCGAACGCCTCTTCGAGAGGGAGCCCCAATTCCTCCTCAATGGTCTTGCGTACCGCCGCTGACGTCATGGGAGGCACGCCATCCTGTAACTTGGTCAGTTCATCCAGGTAAGGCGCAGGCAGGAGGTCGCCACGGGTGGAGAGAATCTGGCCAAGTTTGATAAATGTTGGCCCCAGTTCTTCAAGCGCCTGCCGGAGGTGTTCGGGTCGGGTTGTGTGGTGGGCGCCGTTAGCGGATGATGTGGCCTGGCGAAAGGGGATCAAGTCTTCATGCCCATGTGCACCCAGGACGAAGCCAAGACCATGACGACCAATAATATCGACAATTTGCCGGTAGCGTTGGTGGTGATTGCGCGTCTGCAGGGGTGCTCCCGCCACGGATGAGCGTGTCATTATCTCGCCTCCTCTTGTATTCGCTCATTACCTACCTCACAGGCCCGCGCATCTTGCGCGCGATAGGTGATCACGGCGGCACCAGAGCCAGAGTATAGAAGAACGACGATTCGTGAAGAGGTCGCCGCTGAGACGACGATAAAGACCTCTCCACGAATCGCTTTGAGGCTCGAGCGACTCTACCTCATCGCCCACGCCTCCACGCTATTTGGCCACAACAGTCTGTTTTACCTGAACGGGAATGATGTGCTCTTTCGTCCCCTCATCTTTGGCGATGTGGATCGTCAGCACCCCATGCTCGTAGACTGCTTTCACCTTCTCGGCATCGAAGTGTCCAGGCAGGGTGATCGTACGGCCGACTTCAGGGAAGACGCGGTCGATACGCTCGCGACGCAGATACGTCATGTCTTTCTCATCGTGTCTGCGCGCCTTGCGCCCAGCGCGGATGGTGATGGTGTTGGCCGCCGTCGTGATCTGCACGTCGTCGGGGCGAATACCCAATAGCGATGCCTCGATGATATACTCATCGGGGGTCTCAAGCACGTCCACCGGGAATGTCCGTCCCAAGAGGAACAGCGCACGCTCTGGCCCCCCCATGCCGTCCTCCATGAAACGGTTTACAGCCTGTCGCAGTGGCGCGAACGCGTCGATTGGCTCACGTGTGATGCTAGCCATACTGATACCTCCTCTATTCCGGAGCGCGGCTGCTTGTGTCAACCTGACCGAGCCTCACTCCCTCCATCCATATTGAATGACAGGTGCCTCGCAATTCAGTCACCTTTCAATACGCTCGCATCTCAGCTCCATCACGCTTGTAGGTGTTCGCTCAAAGCGCCAGCAACTGCTCCAGCGCGATCATGGCTTTGGACGTTCGCAGTGACATTGGACAATGCCGGACAATGCCTCCTGCAAGCTAGCCTCGCGTCAGGGCTTCACCTCACTCATAGGAGCGCTCAGATGACATTGCCTTCGCTCATGAGCCTGCTGTTATGCCTACAGACTCTTACAGAGGATGGGCCAGAAAGCCGCTCGGCTTTAGCCAGGGGATGAATGGCCCTCCCGCCCTGCCGATTTCGTGCCTATCGGGCAGAATGGCTCTCTATGGACGAGCAGACGGTAGACGGGGTACGCAAGACCTACAAGTACAAACTCAAGCCCACACCTGAACAGGAGCGGGCGATGGGGTTTGTCGTGCGCCGCTGCCGTGAACGCTACAATGCGGGCCGCGAAGAACGTCAGGAAGCCTGGCGGACGTGTGCGGTGAGCGTCACCTTCGCGGGCCAGAGCGCCCCACTGCCGGACATCAAAGCAGTCCGGCCCGAATATCGAGATGTCCATTCGCAGGGGTTGCAGGGGTTGCAGGGGTTGCAGGACGTGCTCACCCGCCTTGCCCGCGCCTTTCAGGCATTCTTCCGGCGTATCAAGAATGGAGAGACGCCGGGCTATCCGCGTTTCCAAGGAGCGAATCGCTCCAACTCCTTCACCGACAAGCAGTTCGGCAACGGCGCGGCGCTGGATATGTCTCACGATAACGGCTTTCTGGTCCTCTCCAAAATCGGGCGCGTGGCGGTGCGTGGCGGTGCGTTGGAGTCGCCCTGGTGGCCCGATGGGTGGCCCGATGGGTGGCCCGATGGGTGGCCCGATGGGTGGCCCGATGGGTGGCTGGCCCGATGGAGGGTATGCCAAAGACGGTCACTATTTCCCACGAAGCGGACGGCTGGTATGTCTGCATCTCCTGCGCTGATGGACGGTTGCAACTGCTAGAGCCAACGGGGCAAGAGACCGGGATGGATCTAGGGCTAGAGTCGTTTGCCACGCTTGCCGATGGCACGATGATTCATACCCCCCACTGCTATCGCCGTGCCGAACGGCGCCCCTGAAAACCGCACAGCGCAGAGTTTCCCGCCGCAAGAAAGGCAGCCATCGCCGCCGTAAAGCGGTCAAGTTGCTGGCGAAAGCGCATCAAAAGGTGAAACGCCAGCGGCAGGACTTCCAGCATAAGACAGCACTGGCGTTAGTGCAGCAGTACGACACGATCTATCACGAAGAGTTGCAGGGTGGCAACATGCTCAAGAATCACCATCTGGCCAAGTCTATCGCGGACGCCGGATGGAGTGGGTTCGTGAGCATCCTGAACCACAAGGCAGCATGCGCCGGTCGTTCAGTGGTGGCAGTCAACTCTGCCTATACCAGTCAGACGTGTTCTGGCTGCGGCGTCGTGGTCAAGAAGGGCTTATCCGTCCGCTGGCATGCGTGCCCAGCGTGCGGAGCCAGCCTGCATCGCGATCATAATGCGGCGAAGAATATAGAAAGGCTAGAAAGGCTTGGGCAAAGCCTTCGGGGAGCCGTGGCGTAGGCTGCGGCAGAGAACCGAGAATCCCCCGGCTTCAGCCAGGGGAGTGTCAATGGACATCGGCTGGCTCTCTCCGTTCGACGCGAGAGCATGCACACTTCGTGTCGAAAGCGTTATTCAAAGGCGTTATTCATGGAAGCGCCGCATCAGCCAGCGCTTGGCGATCTCGACGAGCAGCAGATAAATAGCGATGGCGAGTATCAGGAAGAGGAAGTAAAGAGGCGGCAAAGGTGTAAATCCCAGTGCAGGCGCAAGTGGTGAAAAAGGTAGCAGCATGCCAAGCAGCACGATGAGTAGCGTGGTAACTGTCAGTGGGCGGCTTGGTCTGCTGTGCAGCGGATTGCCTCCGGTGCGAATGATGAAGAGGACGAGCGTCTGCGTGGCCAGCGACTCCACAAACCAGCCGGTATGGAACAACGCCTCGGAGGCGTGGAAAACCGCGAGCATGATCCAGAAGGTCAGAAAATCGAAGATGGAACTGATCGGCCCGATGAAGATCATGAAGTTGCGGATCAAGCCGATGTTCCATCGGTGCGGTTTCTCGATATAGGTGGCATCGACGTTATCGGTCGGAATCGTGACCTGGGAGAGGTCATAGAGAAAGTTGTTGAGCAGGATCTGCGTCGGCAGCATCGGCAGGAAGGGCAAGAAGAGCGCTGCTCCCGCCATGCTGAACATATTGCCGAAGTTCGAGCTGGTTCCCATCAGCAGATATTTCATGACATTGCCAAACGCTTTGCGGCCTTCGAGCACTCCTTGCTGCAAGACCTGGAGACTGCGTTCCATGAGAATGATGTCGGCGGCATCTTTGGCGACATCGACAGCGCTTGCCACCGAAATCCCTACATCGGCGACATGGAGCGACGGCGCATCATTGATGCCGTCTCCCAGAAAGCCAACGACATGCTTGCGCGCTTTTAGCGCCAGGATAATCCGATTCTTCTGGGCAGGTGAGACTCGGGCGAATACGGTGCGTTTGCTCGGCAACATGCTGTAAGGCGGTATCACTCATATGATCGAGATCATCTCCAAGGACGATTCGACTCGCATCGAGTCCGACCTGCCCACAGATGTGCGCGGCCACGAGATCATTATCGCCAGTAAGGATCTTTACCTCGATACCATCGCGACGTAGCGCCTCCAACACTTCATGCGCGCCCGCAACTGGTGGGTCAATGAAGGCAACGTAGCCTGCAAGAGTCATCTCCACCTCGTCGGTGAGTTGATATTGGTGTTGTGCAGGGACACGGCGATACGCAACAGCCAGAGTGCGGTACCCCTGTGCGCTGAGGTCCTGGTAAGTGGTTTCACACTTCCTTCGCGCGTCAGCGCCAAGTGGTTGCTCAGTCTCGCCTACCTCATAGCAGACGCACACTTCCAGTACGCTTTCTGGCGCACCTTTGGTAATGAGCAGGCGATCATCCCCAATTTGCACGACGATCGATAGCCGGCGTCGCTCAAAGTCAAAGGGGATCTCATCCAGCTTGCGGTAGTCTTTGGCGTTCGGCTGGGGATGGCGCAGGATCGCGACATCGAGTGGGCTCGCAATTCCTGTGTCATAGCGGCTGTTCAGTTGTGCGAGCAGCAACACGCGCTCGGAAGCGTCGCCAAGCGGATTGACCCATTGATCGAGTACCATCTCACCAGTAGTCAGCGTTCCGGTCTTGTCGCTGCAGAGAATGTCCATACTTCCGAAGTTCTGGATGGCTGGAAGATGCTTGACGATGACCTTATGTCTCGCCATGCGCAACGCACCCTGCCCAAGCGTCACCGTCGTAATCATCGGAAGGAACTCTGGCGTCAAGCCAACGGCGAGGGCCACTGCAAAAAGAAGCGAATCGAGTGCGGGGCGGTGAAATGCCAGGTTGACGACCAGCACAAACAAGACGAGAAAGATGACAGTGCGCATGATCAGGAAGCTAAAGCGTCGAATCCCGCGGTCAAACTCCATCTCCGGTGGTTTGGCAGCGAGTCGCAAAACGATATCGCCAAAAGCAGTCGCCCGCCCTGTGGCCGTCACCACTGCCGTTGCTGTGCCGCTGACTACCGATGTGCCCTGGAGTACCATGTATGGCGCCTCGGCGGGCGTCTGCGCCGGCGCCGAAGCGTCGGTTGCGTCCTTCTCCACCGGCAGCGACTCGCCGGTCAGCGCGGATTGTTGAACGTGCAGGTCGCGCGCCTGAACCAATCGCGCATCGGCGGGGACGAGATCACCTGCGGAGAGTTGGATGATGTCGCCAGGTACGAGATTGTGACGCTGTAGCTGGGTCCACTCGCCATCGCGCAGGACTGTCGCAGTTGGCGTCACCTGTGCGCGTAGCTGATCTGCTGCTTGCTCTGAGCGGTACGCCTGGACAAAGTTGATGACAACGCTCAGGAGTACCAGTACCGCAATAATGGCGGCGTTAAGCTGCTCACCAAGTATGGCGGAGATTACGCTGGCGATCAGGAGAATTATCACCAGCGGATTCACGAGAAAACTCAGGAATTGCCGTATCGCGGCGAATCGCCGTGCAGGAGCAGGCGCATTGGGGCCATACAGGGCAAGGCGGCGCTGTGCCTCCTGCGCGCTTAACCCACGGGCGGTCGCTTGCAGCTTTTCAAAGACCGCAGCAATATTGTTACTCTGAAGCGACTGTGGGCCTGGTGCCGGAACTTTGGCATGCTGATGATTGTGCAGCGCGTCTCGCATGCTCGCTACTCCCGCCTACATGCGCTCTGACGCGCGCTGGCCAATGTCTCAATGGGCGGGCTATCCCGGCATCTCGATGACGCTGGAATAGCCCGTGTGATTTCAAGAGATGTGGCCGCTCATAGCGTGGCCGCTCAGTGGGAGTGTGCGGCACTCCCAGCCTCTCACTCCATCAGAAGGTGATGAGCGGCTTGATGACGCCGTCTTTCTTCTTCTCCATAATGTCGAATGCAGTTTCGAGTTGGTCGAAGGGAAAGGTGTGGGTCGTCATCTTCGTAGGATCGACTCGCTTCATCTCCAGGAGCTGGAGCAGCCGCTCCATGCGCAGCCTGCCTCCTGGACAGAGCGCGGTCGTGATGGTCTTTTCGGCCATGCCCACGCCCCACGCGATCCGCGGAATGTGGACGAACTCGCCTTCGCCATGATAGCCGATATTCGAGATCGTGCCACCTGGCTTCGTTACGGAGATAGCGTTTTGGAAGGTGATGTCCGCTCCAAGCGCTTCGATGGCTGAATCCACGCCGACACCTCCTGTCAACGAAAGGATCTTCTCAACCACGTCGACTTTGCTATTGTCCACAATGATATCCGCGCCATAGAAGCGCGCAAGCTCCTGGCGGGCAGGTACCGAGTCGACCGCGATGACCAGGCCGGCTCCACGCAGGCGTGCGCCTACTGTTGCCATCAGTCCGACCGGGCCCTGCGCAAAGATGGCGACCGTACCGCCAAGTGGGATTTGGGCATTTTCAGCGCCCACAAAGCCCGTCGAGAGCATGTCGCAGCAATAGACAGCCAGGTCATCAGATACAGCGGCAGGAATGTGCGCCATATTGGCGTCGGCCTCATTGACATGGAAGTACTCAGCAAAGACACCATCTTTGCTATTGGAGAACTTCCAGCCCCCAAGCGGCTGTCCCGATTGCGAGGAATGACCGGCCTGTGAAGCGGGATCACCCCAATCGGGCGTAATGGCGCCGACGACGACGCGATCGCCGGGCTGGAATCGCTTCACCTCACTGCCTACCGCGTATACCACACCGACGGCCTCGTGTCCCAAGGTCAGGTTCTCGCGCGGCCCAATCGCGCCATGCACCGTGTGTGCGTCTGACGTACAGATCAGCGCCCTGGTCGTCTTGATGATGGCGTCGTTCGGCCCAGCCGCAGGGATCGGCTTCTCCGCAAAGCCTACATTGCCGAGTGATTTCATGACAAAAGCCCGCATAAGTCACCTCCTCAAGTGCATGTGTCTGGCTAAATACGTGGGGATGGTATCTCCATGCTGTCTCACATCGGTCACTGATGATGTGTGGTTTGTCACAATTCGGTCACAAGGCATGCGGGCAAATATCTTGGGTTAACAAACGCTCGAAGCGCTATTCAGATTCCCTTAGTTGACCCTCCCCATGGCTGAAGCCGGGGGATTCCTCCTTCACCGAGACGCGCCTTCGCGGGCTGGACGAACCGAAGCCCTTGCTGGTCTTATCGTCTCTCCAGAGGCTGCCACCGTGAGCCCCACGGCCAGAATGTTACGTGCGGCATTGACGTCGCGGTGATGGGCTGTCCCGCACGCAGGACAGGTCCACTGGCGTACAGCAAGCGCCAAGGAGTCAAGGATATGCCCGCACACATGACACCGCTTGCTACTGGGATACCAGCGGTCTATCGTGACCAGGGTCCGACCATACCAGACGGCTTTGTACTCCAACTGGCGCACGAACTCCCCCCAACCAACATCATGAATGGCCTTCGCCAGCGTCGGATGCTTCGCCAGCGCTTTCACTGCCAGACTCTCGATGCAGATCGTTTGGTTTTCACGAATCAGGCAGGTCGAGAGCTTGTGGGTGAAATCACGGCGACGATCAGCAATGCGGGCATGAATACGGGCATGGATGCGGGCGACTGCACGGCGCGCTTTGTCACGGTTTTTCGAGCCGCGTTGCTTCTTCGCCATGCGTCGTTGGGCGGTGGCCAACTTTTTTGCATCTTGGGCAAAGAAGCGCGGATTGCCAATCTTCTTGCCAATATTGAGCACGACCACATCATGCAGCCCCAGGTCAATACCTACCTGTCCAGACGTGACGGGCAGCGGCGCGATGTCTTCTTCCAGCAGGATGCTCACGAAATAGCGTCCGGCGGTATCAAGGCTGAGGGTGGTCAGCGTTGCTCCATCTGGCAGTGGACGCGACCAATGGATGTGCAAGGAAGTGTCCATCTTAGCCAGCGTCAGCGTGCGCTGCGTCGCCTCCCACCGGAAGGCGCTACTGGCGTAGGTGGCGGATTGCGTCACATGTTTTTTGTGGAAGGTCGGGTACCTCGCGCGTCCGGCGAAGAAGGTACGGAATGCGGCTTCCAGATGGCGTAGCGCCTGCTGAAGGGGAACGCTGGCACCTCATGCAGCCACACCTTTGCTGGTTGCTGCTTCAGAGTGGCGAGCGCCGCCGAGAGATCGACGTAGCTCAGACGCTCCTGGCGTTCGTAGTAGGCGTCCGTGCGCAGGCGTTAGGCCCAGTTGTAGACGAAACGCGCACAGCCAAACGTCCGCGCCAGCATTGCGGCTTGCGTGGGCGTCGGGTAGCAGCGATAGCGATAGGCGCGTTTCTGGCTCATCTCCTTACTTTCTCGCACGGTAGCTGTAAAAACGGAAATGGCCCTGGTGCTGGTGCTGGTGCTGGTGCTGGTGCCAATGGGACAAGACGGCGTTTCATCCCCATGCCTGAAGGCAGGAGTCTTCACGCCGAAGGTTTGATAAGGTGGAGGGCTACTGCGGCGCGCTCAAGCTGTTCTCGAAATGGAGGCGCGGCGATCGCGATCAGGCTTCGGGCGCGCTCGGCGAGGTCACGCCCATGCAGCGACGCGACGCCATATTCGGTCACGACGTACTGGACATGCGCTCGTGAGGTGGTCACGGCGGAGCCAGGCGTCAACAGTGGCGTGATGCGGGAGATCTGGCCATCAATCGGTTCGAGTTCCAGCGCGCCCAGGGTGGGAGCCGACGCCTGGGCAGTCTGCGTTGATTGGGTTGATTGGGTTGATTGGGTTGATTGGGTTGATTGGGTTGATTGGGTTGAGGTCATCGTGGTCATCATCGAGGATGCGACCCGGGCAGTCGCGGGGAGCGCGATGATCGGGCGTCCCTGGGGAGCGAGCGCCGCGCCGCGCAGGAAGTCCATCTGGCCGCCGACACCGCTATAGAGCCTGGCGCCCAGCGACTCCGCGCAGACCTGGCCGGTCAGGTCCACCTGAATGGCGCTGTTGATGGCCACCATGTGCTCGAACTGGCGGATGATATGCGAGTTATTGGTGTAATCCGAAGGATGCAGCTCGACCATCGGGTTATCATCAATGAAATCGAGCAGGCGCCGCGAGCCGACGACAAAGCTGGCGACGATCTTGCCCCGATCCAGCGCCTTGCGCGCCCCAGTGATGACCCCACGTTCGACGAGATCCAGCACACCATCGGAGAACATCTCCGAGTGGATGCCCAAATCGCGCCGATCGGCAAGCGCCGCGAGCACCGCATCGGGGATAGCGCCGATGCCCAGCTGGAGCGTCGCGCCATCCTCGATCAGTGCGGCAATATGCTGGCCGATGCGCATCTGCGCCGCGTCGGGTTGTTTGCCCTCCACCTCGTAGAGTGGTCCATCCCAGGATACTGCGTGCTCGATGCGCGAGATATGCACGAAGCTGTCGCCATGGGTGCGGGGGACGTGCGAGTTGACGAGCGCGACCACGTGGGTAGCGGCATCGACGGCGGCTCTGGTGGCGTCCACCGATGGACCAAGCGAGCAGTAGCCATGCGCATCGGGCGGCGAGACCTGGATGAAGGCAACGTCGATTGCAAGCTCTTTTCCCCGCGCGAAGAGCGCTGGCACATCGGAGAGGAAGACAGGGGTATAGCTGGCCCGGCCCGCGTTGACCGCGGCGCGGGTGTTTTCCGCGACGAAGAGCGCCCGCAGCGAGAAATGGCCTGCCCACTGCTCGTCCGTGTACGGTGTTGGGCCGTAGGTATGCAGATGCACGATCTCGACGTCATGGAGCTCGTGGCCCCGTTCGACCAATGCCTGAAGCAGCGCCGTCGGCGTTGCGCACGCCCCCTGCACGAAGACTCGCTGCCCCGACTCAACGACGCGTACCGCCTCCTGTGTTGTGCTCCAGTTCACCCTCGTCGCCTCTTTCATTCTTCATATTCCGATATCGGTGTGTTGGCCACTCAGTTGTCTGCCAATAGCCCATTGATTCGCACGGCACCGCGAGCGCGCCCGGCGCCCTCTATGATACATCGCGTCCGCCAGCAGGGGCATTGGCAGTGATGCGATTGTGACTTTGGGCACGTGACCCATGACAGAATTGTGAGGATCGTCTCCTATGCTCATGGATGTACGAGGATAGAACTAAAGCAATTCCCGGGCAAGCCCGAGGCGCGTTGAACGCGGGAGGAGACCAAATATGGATACCACTCATGAGGATAAGACCGAACAGGAGCAAACTCCTCTATCAGAGGGGTCTCTCCCACCATTTGTTGCCTACCAGGCCGAGGAGGAATCGCGCGCGCATGCGCCATCGTCATCGGGGACCGCGGGCGAGCACTATCGCCAGGGCAAAGTGGAGGCAGAGGCTCGCCGGGTTTCCGACGAGGTGACTCGTGAAGCGCAGCGGCGCGTGCGTGAAGCGCAGGCGCTATCTGGCGCAAACGCGAGCGTCCATGCCGAGATTTCAGCGACTCCTTCCGCTACCATGTTGCCTGTTGCCCCAGGCGAGACGCCTTTGCCGACCCCCAAGACACTGCAACGAATCCTGGTGGCGCTGGATGGCACGCTGTATGGCGAGCGCGTGTTCCCATATGTCGCGGCGCTCGCTCGACGCTCAGGCGCGCAGGTGCTGCTGGCGCACATCACGCCGACCGAGCCACCGGCGCGTCTTGGGCGTCTGCTTCGACTGGAAGGCGCCTCGCGTGAAGATGCCCTCCGCGAGTTCGCACCCGAGGCGCTTTACTACCTCCGGTACGTACGGGGTGGGTGGATGACCATTACCCCGCAGACTGATATCGTGCATACCACAGCGCCCAGCGTGGCCGATGGGCTGCTCAGCATCGCGAAGAGCCGAGATATTGACCTCGTCGCCCTCGCGCTGCGCGCCCATGATGAGAGTGATCATATGGGGCTGGGCAATATCGTCGACAGAGTCATGCGCTTTGGCGCGGCCTCTATGGTGGTGATTCCGCCTCAGGCAGACATATGTGTAACTCCCTTCGCGATGCGTCACATCCTGGTGCCACTCGATGGCTCGCCACTGGCTGAAGAGGCGCTTGGCCTGCTCGCCGGATTGCTGACGCAGGGGCAGGGGGAAGGGCAGTCGTCGGCGAGCGAGCGTATGAGCGTAACACTCCTGGCTGTCGCGGACAATGCCACGGTTCTGCCACACTATCAAGCATATCTGGATGCCCTTCAGAATGCACTGTCGCGGCAGCCTACCTGGGCAAACGTTCGGATATACGCTGACGCCATCGTTGGCTCCGCGCCCGGCGCTATCGTTGGTGCGGTTGATCGGGGTAACCGGAGCGATACCCGCGACGATACAGAGCCTGTGGATATGCTCGTCATGACCAGCCACGGACGCGGCGGCCTGAATCGCTGGCTACTTGGCAGCGTCACGAGCTATGTACTGCCACGGGTTCATGTGCCAGTACTGGTCGTTCGCCCGGATGGCCAGAGCGCACGGTAAGCACAACGAGGTCTCGCTCACGCGGATGAAAGGTGGTTGATGATATGAGCGCAATCTATGCCGAGGAATTACGGGTGGCGTATGAACATGGGCGCAGAGACTTCCGCCACTGGGATCTCGCCGGAGCTGATCTGCGCGGGATAGCCGTTCCCGGCGCGAGCCTCTATGGCGCGAATCTACGCGGGGCGGACCTGCGCGATAGCGACCTCAGCGACGTGGATCTGCGCACGGCCGATTTGCAGCAGGCACAGATCACCAATGCGCTATTGGTCCGCGCCAGGCTTGCCGACGCACATCTCTCCGATGCGAACCTGAGCGGTGCTGATCTCAGCGAGGCCGGCTTGCAGCGTGTCGTGCTGGCACGAGCGATCTTGACCGATGCAACGCTTATCGATGCTTGTCTTCAGGCGGCGGATCTTTCTCGCGCCAACCTCCAGAATGCCCGGCTGGCAGGCGCGGATCTCGAAAATGCCAGTCTCGAAGGCGCTATCATGGTCGAGAGTGATCTGCGGACAGCCAATCTGGAAGAAGCAGATCTGACTGGCGCGAATCTCCGTGGGGCTAGCTTACCAGCCGCTGCTCTTATTGGTGCTGATCTGGAAGGAGCTGACCTCACGGACGCCGATCTTTCATGCGCTGACCTGGAGCAGGCCGACTTGCGTGAGGCGAACCTCCTGAACGCAGCCCTGCGCGAAGCGGACTTGCGGTGTGCCGATTTTGGCGGAGCCAATATGACGGACGTCCAGCTCCACGGCGCGAATCTGCACGACGTTGATCTGGCAGGGACATGTCTCGAGCGAAGACTCAGCGCTGTCAACTCATGACAGTTGCAGGGCAGGTGCGCCAGAAAGGGATCTCACATGCTATCATGCCCATGTGGATGAATGCCTGGAATGGCCGGGTCTGTCAGAAGGCTCTTTGGATGTCTGGCGCCACGATGATCTGGATCACGCTGATCGGTGTCGTGGCCCGAGTTGATCGCACGCTGGGGAACAGGGCGCTGCAGCGCGCAGGATGCTTTTGATGCTCATGGCAAGGTAGCTACGGAAAGGTGTGATGACGTATCAGAGCCTCAGGCGAGCGGATCACCTGCCTGAGCGCGGCACAACCGAGATGCTGGCGATGATCCCTGCTCCGGTTGTGGTACGTTGGGTATAGCGTTGGGAGGAGACGCTCCCACATGAACACGTTAAATATGTACCGACAGAGCATGTCGAGGAAGCATTCATTCCGACTTCCACGCGATGTCGCGCGGCTCGAGGGCCAGCTGCAACTACATGATGGCAGCGTCATTCATATGCGGGCGATCCGGCCAAACGATGACGAGCGCCTCCGCGCGTTTCACCGCCAACTCTCGCCTGACGCCATCATATTTCGTTTCTTCCATATGCTGCCGGAGCTTCCCATTCGTGATGCCGAACACTTCACGCATGTTGATTACGTGAATCGCATGGCGCTCCTCGCGACGACAGGCACAAAGGCGACGGAGGATATTATTGGTGTTGTCCGCTATGACCGTATTGGAGACTCGACAGCGGAGGTGGCCTTTGTCGTGGCAGACCCCTGGCAGGGACACGGAATCGCGACCGCGCTACTGCATCGCCTGGCAGCCTACGCCCGCACGAAGGGCATATCGACCTTTGTGGCGATCACCATGGGCAGCAATGCGCGCATGATCGAGGTGTTACGCAATAGTGGCTTCCCCTTGACCGTGCGGTACAGCCAGGGAACGCTGGAAGTCCAACTGGACATCACGAAGTCGCCTGTATTTCCTGGTTCATTGTAGGGGAAGTGCTTATTCTTGGGAAAATCTCTGCCACAGGCGCACGACTCAGCGATGGGCATGTGCCTGGCGTATCTCTTCCTCCAGCAATTCTGCAAGGACATAGGTGTTAGGATGAATCCCCCGCGGCAGATCGTCCGCATAGGCCTGGTACGCCAGGCGATAGGCCTGGAGAAACAAGTCATGCGCATAGTCTGGATAATCGAACGTCACCGTCTTGCTGAACCGTTCCCAGGCATCGTCGGCAAATAGTGCCAACTCCGCCTCGCCAAGATCACTGACCATGAGCCCATGATAGAAACTTTCCCTGGCAATCTCGCCACCCCGCTCGATGGCGACCTGAATCATGGCCCCGCGCTGGAAATCGCTGGCTACAGAATAGAACTTACCGTTCATACGCACACCTCAGCTCTTTTGAGCATTAACTGACGGATCGCTTCCATCGGCCATTTGCGCTGTTAGCTGTCCTTGTCGATGCTCTGGCTGCCCTGGCTATTCTGGCAGTCAAGGTTGTGCCAATGCCAACTGCTGATAGCCGGAAGATCTTGCAAATACTCCTGTGAGTACTGCACCGCCTGAGCGATCAATCGCTCCAGTTCAGTCACAAGCTGCTTCGCCTGCGGCACGAGTGCACTCGCCCGCCGGATCGCTTCCATCGCCAGATGGTAGCGACTCATCCCGTTGAGAACCACCATATCGAATGGTGTGGTCGTCGTCCCCTGCTCGGTAAAGCCGCGCACATGGAAGCGCTCGGCATTGGTGCGTCCATGCAACAGCTGATGGACAGCGCGCTGGTAGCCGTGAAACGCGAAGATCACCGGCTTGTCCTCAGTAAACAGGTCGACAAACCGCTGCTCGCTCATGCCATGCGGGTGCTCGTCGGGAGGGAAGAGTGTCATCAAATCCACGACGTTGACGACGCGCGTCTTAAGCTGGGGTAAGTGCTCCCGGAGCCATTCCGCCGCAGCGAGTGTCTCGAGGGTTGGTACGTCACCTGCGCACGCCAGCACGACATCTGCCTCGTCTGCTGCTCCATCCGCTCTATCCGCAATACCCGTCGTATCCCGTTCCGTTCCGGCCCAGCGCCAGCTGGAGGCTCCAAGCGCACAGTGTTCCATCGCCTCCTCCATCGTCAGATACTGCAGATGCGGCTGCTTGTCAATGACGATCAGGTTGACGTAGCTGCGGCTGCGCAGACAGTGATCAGCGACCGAGAGCAGACAGTTAGCATCCGGCGGCAGGTAGATGCGGGCGACGCTGCCGCGTTTGGAGAGGATGACGTCGATGAGTCCCGGCCCCTGGTGGCTGAAGCCGTTATGGTCGTTGCGCCAGCAGGTCGAGGTCAGCAGCACATTCAGCGACGGCACCGGTGCCCGCCAGGGCAGGCGGAGACTCTCCTCTAGCCACTTCGTGTGCTGCACGGTCATCGAGGCAGAGACCATCGCGAACGCTTCGTAGCTGACGTAGAGGCCGTGGCGTCCAGTCAAGGTATATCCTTCCAGCCAGCCCTCACACAGGTGCTCGCTCAGTACCTCCATTACTCGGCCGTCAGGTGAGATATGGTCGTCGATTGCCAGCGTCCTGCCGACGAAGCAGCGGTTCTCGACCGCAAAGACATCGTCCAGGCGGTTCGAGTTGGTCTCATCGGGACAGAAGAGCCGAAAATTGGCCTCCTGCGCGTTGTCGACGAAGATGTCACGCAGCCAGGTGCCCAGCGGGCGCGTGTTTTCGTAGGAGACGGTGCCATGCTCCAGCACGGATACCGCATAGTCCCGGTAGGGCCGTAGCGACAGATCGCGCGTCAGCGAGCCGCCATTGGCGTGGGGATTGGCGCCGATGCGGTGCTCGCTTGTGGGCGGAAGCGTCGCCAACTCGGGCAGTAAGGCGCCGTTTTCGTCGAAGAGCCGCTCAGGCTCATAACTGCGCATCCACTCCTCCAGTCGCGCCAGGTGTTCTGGATCGGATTGCACCTGGGCAAGTGGTATCTGATGCGCGCGGAAGGTGCCCTCCACAGGCTTGCCGTCAACTACTTTTGGGCCAGTCCAGCCTTTGGGCGTGCGCATGACGATGGCGGGCCAGCGAATCAGTGCACCAGATGCGATTGCCGTGGCCATGCGCCACCCATTGCTGGATAGCCCTCCGCCTCCGCTGGCGGCATCGCCGTTCGTCGCGCCCGCTCGCGCCTCACGCTGAATGGCACGGATCCGCTCATAGCACGCATCAAGCGTCGCCGCGAACCGTTGGTGCATGTCCACGGGTTCGTCACCCTCGACGAAATGCGCCTCGTAACCATTGCCTTCGAGCAGCGCGCGAATCGCGTCGTCGCTCGCCCGCCCGAGCACGGTTGGGCCACTGATTTTGTAGCCATTGAGATGCAGGATCGGCAAGACAGCGCCATCGCGGTTGGGATTGAGGAAGCTCGTGCCCTTCCACGAGCCAGCGAGCGGACCGGTCTCGGCCTCGCCGTCGCCCACTACCGCCACCGCAATCAGGTCGGGGTTATCGAAGGCAGCGCCAAAGGCATGTGTCAGCACATAGCCCAGCTCGCCGCCCTCGTGAATGGAGCCAGGGGTCTGGACGCTGACATGACTCGGGATCCCGCCAGGCGTCGAGAACTGGCGAAAGAGACGCTGCAGACCTTCAACATCGCGTGAGACATGTGGGTAGATCTCAGAATAGGTGCCTTCGAGATAGACGTTGGCAACGAGTGCCGGTCCGCCATGGCCGGGCCCTGCCAGGAAGATGATATTGGCGTCGCGCTCGGTGATGAGCCGGTTGAGATGCAGATAGATGAAGTTGAGTCCGGGCGAGGTGCCCCAGTGGCCGAGCAGCCGCGGCTTAATGTGTTCCGGACGCAGTGGCTCGCGCAGCAGCGGGTTCGCTTGCAGGTAGATCTGCCCTATGGTCAAGTAGTTCGCCGCCTGCCAGTAACGCTGCATGCGCTCCAGTTGCTCGGGCGCGAGCGGACCTGATCCGCGGGTGTTGGCACGTCCATCTACAGAACGGCGCTGGCGCTGCCGGGAACCTGCTGGCACAGCGCTCGAAACATGTGCATCAAAGACGTACTCTTGGCGAGAAGCCACGCTTGTCCTCCTCTGCCTCATCGCTTGCCGCATCGCTGCAGCCTCCTGCCAGCGCAGGGACTCTCGCACCCAGGCGTTGGTAGTCGCTCATATCATCTGGAGCGTATCGATGGTATGCCGTGCGATCATCAGTTCCTCGTTGGTGTGCATGACTCGGACGGTGACCGAGCCATTCTCCATTGATATAGTGAGCGCATCGGCAGCGTTGCGGGCGGCGTCAAGCTGGATCCCCAGAAAGGCGCATTCGCTGCAGATTCGCTGCCGCACCTCGGCGGCGTGCTCGCCAATCCCACCGGTAAACACCAGGCTATCTATGCCGCCCAACACGCTGACCAGCCCGCCGAGATGCTTGGTTGCGCTATAGCAGAAGAGCGCTACAGCCTCCTCAGCCCGGCTATCGTGCGCCGCGTGGGCGAGCAACTCACGCATATCAGAACTAGTACCAGAGACGCCAAGCAAGCCGCCCACCTGCTCGACCTGTGTTCGGATCTCGGTGGAAGTCATCTGGTACAAGTCGAGCAGATAGAGCAGCACACCTGGGTCGAGATCGCCACTGCGGGTACTCATTAGCAGGCCGCCGATGGGCGTCAGCCCCATCGTCGTATCAATGCTGCGCCCATCGCGGACCGCCACCATGCTGGCGCCGTTGCCCAGGTGTGCGATCACGATTCGCTGCCCGATATATTCTGCGAACGACTTGCCCTCTTGGACGGCTTCGCGATCAAGCTCGCTGACGATATATTCATACGACAGACCATGAAAGCCGTAGCGCAGGACGCCATCGTCCAACAGATTGCGCGGCAGTCCGAAGATCTGGGCGACCCGAGGCATGGTGCGGTGAAAGGCCGTATCGAAACAGGCGACCTGCGGCAACGACGGGTGACGTGCGCCAATCGTCTCGACGGCGGCGATCTCCTCCGGCAGATGCAAGGGCGCCAGTGGTGCGATCCGGCGCAGGGTCTCAATGACCTCCGGCGTGATGAGGACAGGATAGCTATAGGTCGACCCTCCATGCACGATGCGGTGTCCGACGGCATCCAGTGCCTGGCCATCCATATGCCGTTCCAACCACTCGAGAGCAACATCGAGCGCGTCGGAGTGATCGTGCGCGACAACTGACTGAGTGGCAACTGGCTGATCATGGCCATCGGTGACGTGGAAGAGCCCGTTATCCGCGCCGATTCGCTCCACCGCGCCACGATAGTGTAGATCCTCACGTGCCCTGCCGGTGCGAGAGCCAGGAGCACGGTAGAGCGCAAATTTCAGACTTGACGAACCACAGTTGATGGTCAGAATGTGTTTCACACTCCCTGCCGCGGTCCGCTTGCCGTCTTTTATCTGCTGCGCCATTTCCTCATCCTGCTTGACCCCTGATCCATTGCTTGCTGGTAACGAGTTTGCGGTGCAGCGTGCTGGTTGCCTTACGCTGCGACGCAGGTATCATGCCGTGGTTGGCTGAGCAACGAGTCGATAGCCAACTCCAGTCTTGGTCTGGAGATAGCGCGGACGAGCGGGATCGTCTTCGATCTTGTGACGCAAGCGGTTCATATTCACCTGGAGCAGATGGCTCTCCCCCACATATTCCTCGCCCCAGATATGCTCAAGGAGGAGATCCTGTGTGATGAAACGCCCGACGTTCTGGGCAAGATAAGCCAGTAGCCGATACTCAATCGGTGTCAGCTCGACCTCCTGCCCGCCGACGGTGACGCGGTGCTGGGCGAAATCGATTGCTAGCTCGCCAAAGGAGACAACTGGAGATGGAGACACGTTCTGCCCGTCCGGGCTGGTGGCGCTAAACTGTGAGCGGCGGAGGACCGAGCGCACTCGCGCCAGCAGTACCTCGACACTGAATGGCTTCGCCAGATAGTCATCAGCGCCGAGATCCAGCCCATGGATCTTATCCTGGTCCTGGCCGCGGGCGGTGACCATGATGATGGGGACGCTTGAGAACTCGCGGACGCGTGCGAGCATGGTGAAGCCATCGAGCTGGGGCATCATGACATCGAGGATGCCGAGGTCAAAGCGCTGCGTCTCGAAGCGTTCGAGCGCCTGCGCGCCATCAGTGGCGGTGACGACCTCATAGCCGTCCAGCTCAAGATTGCGGGACACTAAGCGCAGGATCTGCGGATCGTCATCGGCAGTGAGGATATGCGGTTTCTTGGCAGGCATGTGATGGTATCCTTTCGCCTGAGAATTCGCAACCGACAACGCCCGAGAATAACAGGATACTCAGGATTCCGACGTAGCCAAGGGTAGCGCCAACGAAAACGTGCTTCCCGTGCCTGGTTCGCTCTCCGCCCACATCGTACCATCCTGGCGCTCCACAATGCGCTTAGCGATGCCGAGTCCGAGGCCCATCCCTGCTAGGCTTCGTGTTGGAAGTGTATTTACCTGGTGAAAGCCCTCGAGGATACGCTGGAGATGTTCAGCCGGGATACCGATGCCACTGTCTTGCACCCTGGTGACAAGCATATCTCCGTCGACATGAAGAGTTACCGTGATGACACCACCTTCCGGCGAGAATTTCACTGCATTCTCCAGAACGATGTCCAATGCCTCTCGTTGCAAGCGCAGATCGGCCATTACCGGAGGCAGTTCCTCTTCAGCTGGCGGAACAAAATAATGTTTGCCAGCCTCCGCCGGCTGCGGTAACAAGCCTTGTTCGGCAGTTACAATGGCCCCTATCACCAAATGTCTCATATCTACTGGAACCAGGTGGAACTGCAGGGTTCCAGATTCTAGCTGCGACCAATCCAATAAGCGCGTAATCAGCACATCCAGCCGACTACTCGCGTCATCAATGGCCTGGAGGAATTCCTCGCGTTCACTGCGCCCAAGCCGTTGACTATGCCGCTTTAGTGTTGAAGCATAACCTTTGATGGCTGCCAGTGGCGTGCGCAGCTCATGGCTGATAATGGCCAAAATCTCGCTGTCAAGCGGAGTGGCTTGGTATCGGTCGTCGAATGACCCTTCAGGGTCGCTAGGTGCATCAACCATGATCGTCACCCAACCTGTATCTCCTGGGCATACCATATGTTCCTCCCTCCAGGCGCGAAGCCATATGTTCTGAAATCGGTCTACCAAATGATTGAGTGGAAATGCGAAGGTGATGCAGTCGACTGAGAACCGAAATGTTCAATAGTCATTGTGGTACCCGCTCGGTCACAACAGGTTCTCACTCAAAGTCGTTATCTCGCAGACACGTCACAATCGAGTGATCGAGCGCTTCGTGCGTAAGTGCGTGCGTGTCTGTCATGTGCATATTTCAGATGCACTTCTCTGCCATATCCCCATAGATAATCTTGCATAAGGCGTAAGGCGCCGCCCGACTTGAAGATGCCAAGCGACGCCGAAAAAGGAGCAGGCGTGCCAGACCGAAACCTGTACGTGCAGCTTGTACGTGCAACTTATACATGAGGCCGAACATACTCAGATGCGCCAGCCTCAAAACGGGTTGCTCAAGCCAACAGACTTTCAACAGACCTATCGGTGCAAGTCAGCTTCAGCCCTGGCCTCGGCGACCTGACCTTCATGCGCGACGTCGCCTACCGACCGGGCGATGATGAGTGGCAGGTGCGTCGCGTGGAGCACATGCTCGGTGATACTGCCCAGCGCCCAGCGCTGCAAGCCTCCACGCCCATGAGTCGCCATCGCGATGAAATCGTAGCCCGGGCTTTCTTCGGCTACCTTGATGATGGTATCCGCGATATCCGCTGCCAACATGGCTGTGGGCGTGACTGTAACGCCTGGATGTTCTTCGCGGATACGCTGAGTAACCACGTCAAGATAGTCACGAGCCGCCTGGAGCGCCTGCTCTTCCGCGCCGATGGCAGGCGGCGATGAAGCGTCCTGGCGGGGTGTCTCGGCCATCATCGCGGCGAAGAAGTCTACGACCTCGAGCACATGGACTGTGACATCCTCCGGCGCCGCCAGCGCCCGCACGACATCCAGCCCCGGCGCAATCGCCGCCGCCGCCAGCTCAGAGCCGTCGAGCGTGATCAGGAGTCGCGCATGATCGTCTGCTATCCGGTTTGATCCTGGTTCATCGTGAGCCGGAACGACGAGCACCGGCACTGGCGCATGGCGAGCGACGTGGGCGGCGACTCGCCCAAGACGCCAGCGATTCAACCCGCTGTAGCCATGCGTACAGATGACGATCATATCGCACTGCTCACCGCGCGCAACATCCAGAATCTCCTCGCTGACATGGCCTTCGATGACGCGCGTCTCAATCTGAACATCCTTAAACTCTGGGCGTAGCGCCAGATGTTTAACGTAGTCATCGGCCTCGTCTCGCGCAGCGCCGATGACCGCGAGCGCTATCTGCGCAGGCTCGCCATAGGGAGCCAGGCGGAAAGGCGGAAGCCCCACCACGCGCAACGCGAGGATTCGGCTTCCCGACCCGCGTGCAAGGCGGGCGGCTACGTGCATAGCACGCTCCGCGCGGTCCGATCCGTCGAGCGGTACGAGAATGCGCTGCAACATGTCATGCCCTCCAGACATTCTATGTGCAATGGTGGCGCATGGAGTGTATGTATCAGCAGACTTACGGGATAGGCGCTGTTTTGGTCGGTGGTTGTTGGTGAGCAATACTCGTGGCCCAGGCGTCAATCGCCGTCCAGTCGCGGAAATCGCCTTCGGGTGCGTGTACTGCTTTGGTCACCATTCGCTCCGGGAAAGAGAGCTTGCCGCGGTCAAGCGATCCAACGAAGACGCGATGTGCGCACAGATGGATGGACTCCTGGAACTCAGCCATTTCCCTGGGTTGACTTGTTCCTTCGTTTGCCTCGGACCCCAGAGGGCCATCACTGAACAGCCATACCTGGCGGTCGGCCAGCGCTTCTCGATGACGTCGCACGTAATCAATCGCCTCCCTAAGCCAGGAGCCGTAATAGACGGCGCTTCCGATCACGATCGCTTCGTAGCCTTCGGGGCTAACATCCGCGCTGATCGGCTGGATTTCTACGGCTCTTCCGAGGACCATGTACTTCTGGGCGATGCGCTCGGCAATGCCCTGCGTTGCCCCATGTTTGCTCGCGTAGGTAATCAAGGTAGCCATGTGAGTCTCCTTGCAGTTGCTTTGTCTACGTACTACCCGGATATTTGAGTCTCAACCTGCTCTGCCTGCCATAAGCGCCAGCCGAACACCGCCATGAGCGCACCGATGGCGAGATAGAAGACCTGGAGCCATGCCTGTGGCTGCGAGGGAGTCTGGACTGGTGTAAACCCTACCACCATGATCTCAACCAACTCGAAGCTGACCATGAAAGTCCCGGCGACTATCGAGAGCAGACCACCGAGCCGGGGCCGTAGCACAACCGCGATCAAGGCGACCAATGCGCCTCCGCCGCATACAATAGCCAGCGCGAGCGCCGGGATCGTGAAGTCTGAGAATGGCGTGATCATCCCCTGGTGCAGTACTGATGTTGGCATGGCTGGCACGACGAAGATCGCTCCCTGAATCGCAGTGAGCGCCACAATCGCCGCAAGGACGACGAGTGTGACACGAACTGGCTTATGGGTTGGCTGATGCTTCGCAGCTAATTGCCTGGATAGCTCAGGTCCAGGCGATTTGAGTTTGATTGCCATCATTTGCCTCCCTGACCTATGACATCGGAACACGAGACCCGGAAAGCCGTTCGCATTCCACTCCTCGTCATCGCGAGTTCCCTGCCTCACGTCCATCGTATGGCACTGGTTTCACAGATCCATCACGAGTCGCGTAGCTGAAATCACAACAATGCCCCGATATCTCATCTGGTAACTCAGCAGCCCCCTCGTAGGCGATCGCCGGGTGCTCAGCCGCGGTTGTGCCGCGATAGTGATTTCGTCCGGCAGGTCTGTGCCGCGTTTGAGATAGGGCGCCTTTAGAGTGGAGATTGCCGGGACCACGCTACCAGGGCATTGATAACGCTTCCCGGCAACAGTCTCTGGCGCATGAAAGTGAGGATGCCCTATGACCACGTTGACGCCAAGGGTCCGCAGCGATGCGGACATCCAACAGGATGTACTGGACGAATTGAGCTGGGAACAACACATCAACGTGAGCGACATCGGCGTGAGCGTCAAGGAAGGCGTTGTGACGCTGACTGGCCTCGTCGACAACTACCTTGTGCGGCTTGCCGCCCAGAATGCCGCGTTGCGGGTCAAAGGCGCGCATGCCGTCGCCAACGATATTGAGGCGCGTCTGCATACGCATACCAGCGCCGAGCGAACCGACAGCGATCTGGCGCTTGCCGCGCTCTATGCCCTGAAATGGGATGCCGCCATCCAGGCCGACAAGCTGGATGTCACGGTCTCGCATGGCTACATGACACTCAAAGGCGAGGTCGAATGGCCGTTTCAGCGTGAGGCGGCGGAGCGCGCTATTCGCCGACTGGCGGGCATCAGGGGCGTGACCAACTGGGTAACGGTTGCCGTCCATGCGACGCCGGGCGACATCAAGCAGCAAATCAAAAAGGCGTTGGTGCGCAATGCCGAAACCGACGCTCGCCGCCTTACGGTCGAGGTTCATGGGCATACGGCAATTCTGAAAGGCCAGGTGCGCTCCTTCGCGGAGAAGTTGGCGGCGGAGCGAACGGCGTTATCAGCGCCAGGAATCGCTACCGTCACCAATGAGATCAAGATTGTCTACGAGGGCTGAACGCTCACCACAACAGGAGGTGGCTGCTATGTCCGTTGATACACTTCCGACCACAACCAACCAAGTGCTGCGGGACCGCGTTGACGCCGTAAGGGATCCTGTTGTAGAAGTGGAGATGGTTACGATGGTTGGCCCCATAACGATCAACCGTGAGATCGACGCGCGTGGCAGCCACTGCCCCGGCCCGCTGATGGAGCTGATCCGCGGATTGAAGTCGGCCCATGAGGGCGAGGTCATCGCGGTGATCTCGACCGATCTCGGCTCGAACACCGATATCCCACTCTGGGTGCAAAAATCGGGCAATGAGTTGGTTGCGGTCGAGAAGATTGACCACGCGGCGACATGCTTCGTCGTGCGCAGGCATGTCCGCGCGCCGTAGCCCGTAAGCCCGCGCAGCCGACAACTCAGCTATCCACGAAAGGAGAGCGGCAATGCAGGTTCAGGTAGCGATTGTGGGTGGCGGCGTTGGCGGCACGCTGATTGCCAATCGCCTGCGCCACCTGTTGCATGGCGACGCACGCCACACAGTTCACATCACCGTCTATGATGCCGAGGGAACGCATACCTATCAGCCGGGCTGGCTCTACGTTCCCTTCGCCCGGCAAGACCCACGCAAACTCGTCCGCCCGGAAAGCGCGCCTGCTACAGGAGGATGTTGCTCTGCTAAGCGGCGACGCGGGCAATGTGCAACGCATTATTCCCGCCGCCAAACTGCTTCTCACCGCCGACGATCTGATGCATCCCTATGATTACCTGGTGCTGGCGACGGGAGCGCGCAACGCGCCCGAGGATGTGCCCGGCTTTGCCGAAGGCGCTGACCACTTCTATAGCGAGGCGGCTAGCCTGCGACTGGCCGAGAAACTGGCCCAGTTCTCGGGTGGGCGTATCGTCACCGGAGTCGCCAGTGTACCGTATCGCTGCCCACCCGCGCCGCTGGAATTCACCTTCCTGCTCGAAGCGGCGTTGCGCGACTGGGGCGTGCACGAGCAGACCGAGATCCACTATGTCTTCCCGATCGGCCGCCCGTTCCCGATTGAGTCGGTCTCGGACCTCGTAGCGCCGCTCCTGGAGCAACGAGGCGTGCAGGTGCATACCTTCTTCAACGTCGCGTCTATTGACCCGGAGCGCAAGGTCGTCACCTCGCTCGAAGGAGAAGCGCTTCCCTACGATCTGCTGGTCCTCGCGCCGCCGCATCGCGGTCAGCAGGTCATTGTCGATTCGGGCCTTGGCGACCGCGACGGGTGGGTTGCGACGGATCGCAACACGCTGCGCGTCACAGGCTTTGAAGACGCCAACCTGTTTGCGGTAGGCGACGCGACCGACCTGCCGGTCTCGAAGTCAGGGTCGGCGGCCCACTATGAGGGCCATGTCGTGGCTGAGACAATTGCCGCGGAGTTGCAGCAGCGCCCGATCCAGCAGCAGTACCACGGACGGGTGGCCTGCTTCCTGGAGACCGGGCACGGCCAGGCGACCTTCCTCTGGTTTGACGACGAGCATCCGCCCAAACCGCCCAGGCCGCGACGGCTCTGGCATCTGGAGAAAGCGGCGCTCAACACCTTCTACTGGCAGCTCATCCCGCCAGCGCGCGTGTAGCTAGAGAGCCTGTGATGCGCCTGTGATATTACCCGCCTGGTTGCGTGATAGCCGCGTGATACCGCTCTTCTATCCTGCTGATGTGAGATGAGAGGAGACACGAAGAACGGTGCGAGAGGCGCATGACGTTCGGACTCATCGATAGCAACCACGAGAGAGAAAGAAGGGTTTGTCATGACTCGGTCGATTCGCTGGCGCATCATTGTTTTGCAGATTGTGGCGCTGCTCGTTCTCGCCTTTGGCTCTGGCGCGGGCTTTTTCGCCAATAGCTTCACCACCACCCAGATCCACGACCAACTTGCCCCCCAGCAGATCGCCTTCCCGCAGAACGCGGCGCAGGGACTGCCCAAAGACCTGAGCCAGTACGCCGGCCAGCAGGTGCTCACCGGTGAGCAGGCGCACGCCTATGCCGAGAAGTACATCGGTCTGCACCTGAGTGAGATTGGCCAGGGGCATCCCTACAGCTATTGGAGCGCGCAGGCCCGCACGGCCACGGACCCGAAAGTAGCGGCGGCGGATCAGGCGATTGCCGATACGCTGTTTAAGGGGGAGACGCTGCGCTCGATGCTCAACCAGGCGTGGACCTTCTCGGTGATCGCCGAGATCGCCCTCATCGCGGGCATCGCCTTTGCCGTCGCGGCGCTCATCGTGCTGGGCACGCTGATCTTCGAGGTGGCTGAGCTGGTGACCGGCAAAGAGACCGTCGAGGCGGTTGAAGCAACGCCAGCGGCGATGTATGTGCCTGTTGAAGCGCATTAAGCGCGTTAGACGAAGGGTTCGTATTCGCTCACGTCGTATCTTGGACAGCCTCCTCAACCTGGGTTGAGGAGGCTGTCTCGTTCTGTCCAGGTAGCACCACGTCAAGTGACACAATGTTCGTCAACGTCCTGTCCCACAAACGGTCGAGCGTGTTGAAAAAGCTCCATACTGCTGGCAACTTGCTTAAAGTTGTTAGACCGAGAGCGATCATTGTAGGATGGAGAAGTCAGCCACATACGCTCTGTTCTTGACGCCCTGCTTGCAGACCTGGGTACAGACAAAGTTGCTGGAGGCGCTGCGCCAGCTCAGCCAGGAGAGGCTTGCTATGAGAGATATCGCGGACATCCCAGAGATTTCGGATCAGGCGACGCGTCTGGCCGAGGTGACGGTCGACTGCTATGGGCGAGAGGAGGAACTCAGTGCGTTTGAGGTCTACCTCTCTGACGCGTTGCGATTGCCGTTCGCCGCGACATGGCGCGATCCAGATGAGCCAGGGTTCAGTGAGCCGGTGACCGTCGAGGCAGCGGCTGACCTGAATGACCGGCGCGGGGTCCTGCTCCAGGTGCGACGGCGAGGCGGGAAAACACGGCGCGTGGTGGCCGAGCAGGTTTGGGCCGATGCGACGGCTGAGGCAGCGAGCCCCAACGCGATCGTGCTGGATGACTATCGCTATTGGGTTGAGCATGGCGGCCTAGAGGTAGACTATTAACGCTCGACGTGATTGACAGCCGTCGACCGGCGGGCTTCCCATTGACGGATGGCCGTGGCGGAAGGTCGCAGACTACTTACCCTGCTTACACCTCGCCCTCCTGCTCATGCAGCCAATCGTCCAGCGCCGTGTCTAACGCGCGCAAGGCGGCGTCGAGGCTCGGATAGGACGCAGCCCCCTCCCAGACCATGCCGCCTTCATCGAGGGCACGAACGAAAGAGGAGCGATAATCGTCAGAACCAATCTCGATCCAGCCGTCGGTCTTGACCCAACGGGCGATATGGGGATAGGCCCGCTCGACTGGTTCCGCCACATCTGCCATATCTGCATGCTCCTTTCATCCTCCTGCGTGCCCCTTGTGCCCCAAGATGTGGGCCTCCTTTTGCCTCTTCTCGGCCTCGTGCACCAACCGTGTTTCCGCCGATTCCTTCGCTCGAGCCAACTTCCAGCCCACTAGACAACGCCGCGGTAGGTTGAGCTCCAGCCGAAGAGCTTCCGCAGCCGTTGCGCAGGATTGAAGCGGAACACCCACTGCTCCCGCTCCGGACGGACATAGAATGAGCCGAAATTGCGCAGGGAGACGGACTCCCCGCGCATGAAGGCCGTATAGATCTCCTCTAGAGCAACTTTCAGGTAGCGTGAGCAGGCAGGGCGTAGCCGACATGGACGAACCAGGCAATCGCATCCTCCCGGGTGATCGCGTCTACCGCCACCCGCATAGCCTCCGACAGGGCCTCATGGGTGCGGGCGCCGAGCCGGCGCAGGGTGGCTTTGAGCTTGGAGAAGGCCTGCTCAATCGGCGTGAAGTCGGGCGAGTACGGGGGCAGGAAGAGCAGCTGGCACTGGCGCGCTTCAATGGCCTGGCGAATACTGGCGGCTTTGTGGACGCTCAAATTATCGAGCACGACGATCTGCCCCGGCCGCAGCGTCGGTGCCAGTTGCTCGGTGATGTACCACACGAACGTCGCCGTATCCATGGCCCCCTCGATCATCCAGGGCTCGTGCAGACCATCGGGGGCGAGGGCTGCCACCAGCGTCGTGTTCGTGCCGTGGTTGCGCGGCACCGATCCGGTGGCGCGTTGGTCATGCGGCGCCCAGCCATACAACCGGGTCAGGGCGATGTTCGTCCCGCTCTCGTCGACAAAGACGAGCCGCTCCGGGTCGAGTTGGGCGACGGCCTTGCGCCAGGCGTGGCGCGCCTCCTCGTCACGCTCGCTGGCTGCCAGGACTTTTTTTTATGCGTCCAGCCGAGGCGCCGGATGGCCCGCCACATCGTCGCTTCGCTGAGCTGCTGGCCATACTGTCCTGCCCACCAAGCACAGTGCTCCAACACGGTGGCATCGGGGGCCGCCTCCAGCCGCGCGCGCAACGCCGCCTCCCGCTCGGGACCAATCCGGCGTGGACAGCCAGGAATGGGCTTGCGTTCCAGCGAGCCGGTCTCGCGCGCCTGCACCACGGCACGTTTCACCGTGGTGACGGCGACATCAAAGCGGCGAGCGGCTTCTCGCATGGGCTGACCCGCAGCCACCGCTCGCACCAAGCGTTCTTTCAGGTCGATCGAATAGGCACGCATACCTGGGGTCTCTGCACAACTCATGCCTGCCTCTGCTTCTCGCAAGTTGCTCTAGGGCAGCGTCGAGGATCTCCTCGACCACAGTGTCCGCCCGATGGGTCCGCTGGGCGACCAGGCGCACAACGTCTGGTTTTTCGATTCGGTCCGCCATGGCCTCGTCTCCTCTGCCGCCTGGCGTAGCACACAACTCGTGCGCACACTGGCGTCGGTAAGGGGCTCCAGCACGCACCACGCACCAGCAGCGCGCACGCTCCAGCGTCTGTCATCTTCTCGACCTCGTTGTTGACGCCATTTGCCACCTATTATAAAGCGGGAAGAGAGGTGGCTGACCGGCTTCTGGCCAACAGCAAACAGCACCAACAGCCGAAAGGGGCGACGGCAAGGGCAGGGGCAAGGGGGGTACTACCATGATGGGCAGGAAAGACCGGATACCAACGCCGATCTCGGCGCTGACCCTGGAGGAGTTGGTCCCGGCCGACCACTTCTACCGCCACCTGGACCGCGTGTTGGATCTCTCTTTCGTACGTGAGCTGGTGCGCGGCTGCTATGCGGAAGGCGTCGGCCGCCCATCCATTGATCCTGTCGTCTTCTTTCGCCTTCAGCTTGTCATGTTCTTCGAGGGCATCCACTCCGAACGTCAGCTCATGCGGCTGGCTGCTGACCGATTGAGCATTCGGTGGTATCTGGGCTTCAATCTCGATGAGCCGTTGCCCGCCCATTCGAGCCTCACCCGCATCCGCGAGCGCTATGGGTTGGAGGTCTTCCGCCAGTTCTTTGAGCGGGTTGTGGAGCAGTGCCAGCAGGCGGGGTTGGTCTGGGGCCACGAGCTCTATGTTGATGCAACGTAGGTATTGGCGGACGCCTCCCTCGATTCGCTGGCGCCCCGCTTTGCCGTCGAGGCTCGAGCCGCGATCCACGCTCACCTGGGTGCGCTCTTCTCCGACGGGACCACGGCCGAACCAACACCCGAGCCAGCTTCCGAGCCTACTGCGCAAGACCTCCAGGGCAAGCCTAAATTGGCGCTGCAGCAGGACCACAGGAGTATCATCCAGGTGGAATTCAAAGGGCAGCTGGATGTGGCCACCGCAGGCGCGCCGACGTCAGACCTGCCTATACCGCTGTCGGTTATGCTGCGCGATGACGAGCGGGAGGCGTTGGTCGAAGCCAATGAGGCTCGGCATGATTGGATCGCAGCGGAAGGCAAGCCGCAGCGGGACGTCCGCAGCCCCAATAATTACTACCAGCGTACCGCTGACTTCCGCATCAGCACGACCGACCCTGACGCCACGCCCCTGCGACTTAAAGGCGGGGGTACGCACCTCGGGTACCAGACCCACTACGTGGTCGACGGCGGCACACGCCGCATCATCTTGGGCGTACTGGTTGCGCCCGGCGAGGTCATGGAGAACCAACCGCTGCTCGACCTCGCCTGGCACGTCCGGTTTCGGTTCCACCTGCGGCCGCACCAAGCTACCGGAGACACGACCTATGGCACCCTGGAGAATATCACGGCGCTCGAACGAGAGGGCATTCACGCCTATATGCCGCTGCCTGATTGGGAGCACAAGACCGCCTACTACGGCCCCCAGCGCTTCACCTACGATGCTGAGCGCGATGTCTATGTGTGCCCGCAAGGCCAGCTGTTACGTCCCTACCGGCGCGAACTGAGCGCCGAGAAAGTAGAGTATCGCGCGGTCCCCGCCACGTGCAACGCCTGCCCGGTGAAAGCCCAGTGTACGCCCAGCGTCCATGGCCGCATTGTGCACCGCCATGTCGCCGAGGCCTATCTCGACCGGGTCCGCGCCTACTACCAGGGCGAGCCCTACGCCAAGGCGATGCGCAAGCGCCAGGTGTGGGTCGAACCGCTTTTCGCCGAAGGCAAGCAGTGGCGTGGCATGCGGCGGTTTCGCTTGCGCGGCTTGGGGCGGGTCAATACGGAGGCGTTGCTGATAGCTACTGGGCAGAACCTCAAGCGGCTGCTCCAGCAGCGCGGCTGGGGTCGGCGACTGTTCCCGGACGGGGCAGCAGCAGCTGCAGTCGCATGTTTATCGGCCCTCAACCATGTCCTTGCGACTACGGCGAATGGAGGTGCCGTCGGGTGCCCCTGCGACCTCGCCGCGCCATGAGCATCTTTCCTAGCAGCGCTAGCAGCTTAACGATGTTGAAAGGTGTTTTTCAACAGTCTCGGTGGTTTTGTGGGACATTCTGAACGCTCACACTTGACCGCCGTGCAGTTCGCTGTTAGGCTGTGCCAGAAATCCGTTCCACAAATCTGTGTGCCATGTACTCCGTCATTCAGGGTTTCTGGCACAGGCTCCTTGGGGCAGATGGTCTTGAGTGGTATGCTGGCGCGACTGCTCCGTTGACTTGCTTCGCCTGCGTGACCAGCCTGCGTGACCAGCCTGCGTGACCAGCCTGCGTGACCAGCCTGCGTGACCAGCCTGCGTGACCAGCCTGCGTGACCAGCCTGCGTGACCAGCCTGCGTGACCAGACAAGAGAGGACATCATGCTAATCGGCTACGCCCGGGTCTCGACGCTCGACCAGACACTCGAGCTGCAGCGTGTCGCACTCACCGCTGCGGGTTGTACCCAGGTCTTCACTGACACACTGAGCGGTACAGGCGAACGCCGCCCAGGGCTGGACGCCGCACTGTCCCACCTGCGCGCCAGTGATACGCTGGTTGTCTGGCGCTTGGATCGCCTCGGGCGGTCGCTCAAGCATTTGATCGACACCGTGCAGACGTTGGAACAACGCGGCGTCGGCTTCAAGAGCCTGACCGAGCAGATCGATACGACGACGCCAGGCGGCATGCTGATCTTTCATGTCTTTGGGGCGCTAACGCAGTTTGAGCGCGCGCTCATTGTCGAACGGACACAGGCAGGGTTGGCGGCAGCGCGCGCCCGGGGACGGCGAGGTGGACGCCCACGCGGCACCATCCGGTATGATCCGAAGAAACTGGCGCTCGCCCAGCAACTCGCCACCGATCCGCAGCGGAGTATCACGGAGATTTGTCAGACCTTAGGCATTGCCCGGACGACGTTCTATCGATACAAGCGCTCTGCATCCGCGCATGCCACGTGAGCTGTTGACCACTCTTTTGGCGCTGTGAACTCTCGGGACCCTGGGAATTCGGACAACTGAGGCAAATTGGCCGGTGCGATAGGATCTCTGTAAGCGACGGTGACAGAACCGTCAACAACGTTTACCGGCGTTGAGTGTTCAGTGGGCGGTTCGTCTCGGCGTCTCGACGCAGCAGCGTAAAATATATCTGTTGAGCGTGGCATGGTGCGTATGTCTCCGCTGCAACGGCGGATGCCAGAGGCACCCAAATCGTCCACCGGACTCTGTATGAACAAACTGCAATGTTTTGCCTGAGCTTTCGACAAACTGCAATGTTTTGCCTGTTGCGGTGAGATGATTGCATGTCATCCCACCGCATAGTTTGGGATATCCCGACTGCAATATTTTGCTTGTATTTTGCACAGTTCTGCTTGTAGGAACAGGGGAGGCCGGGCCTGACACAATACCCGAGTTTCAGCGCCAGAGTGTTGGCGTCAGTTAATTCGCGATCACTGATTGGCCCACAGAACGCCAGCCAGTGGGGGCTTGCCATATACAACGGTAACTCCCGGACGGACCTGTGGCGGCGCCTCGACGCGACGGAGGCGATAGTTCTCATATTTCAGCCGCAACCGATCCAGCGCGTTGTGGGTAGGGCGAAGTAAGCTGCGGACACCGCCTCGAAATGTACACGCGGGATGCTCTATTACCAACCATCCAGCAATCGCGTTGATACGATTGCTGCGCGGTGGCCAAGATATCCGCTGGACCATAGATGACATGCGACCCATGCGCGGTGACTTTTTCGCTGTTCGTCGGGATAACTAGTTCAATCGGGCCAGCGAGCGACAGGTAGAGCACATCGCCGGAGAATACTGGGTAGTCGGTAATATCCTGCCAGATAGCGCCTCGCAGGTCAGGGACCACAGATGGCATACCATCCCAATACTCATACATGCTGACGTCAGTACGGGATAAACGAAATGCCTTCAGCGGGGATATGATGCGGTTCTCAACAACCCGTCAGTCCCAGTCTGGAGGCATTGTGCATGAGTATACTCGACCTGTTCTGTTGGGTGGACACGTTCTGGCAGCAATTCGAGCCACTCTGGGAGCGCGAGCAACTGGCGGCGGGAACGCGTCGCCGTCGTCGCGCGACGCGGTTGAGCCCCAGCGAGATCATGACCATCCACATCCTCTTCCAGCACTCGGGCTATCGCATATCGCACCTTCAAAGGCTTCTACACGCAGCACGTCCAACCCCGGTTGCGCGCCGAGTTCCCGCACCTGCTCAGCTACACCCGCTTCGTCGCGCTGATGCCGCGCATGCTCGTGCCCTTGGCCGTCTATCTGCACACCCAGCTAGGCGCGTGCACGGGCATCAGCTTCATCGACTCGACCGCGCTATCGGTCTGCAAGAACGCCCGCATCGCCCAACATCGCGTCTTTGCTGTCGATGCGCGTCGGGGCAAGACTTCGGTCGGCTGGTACTACGGGTTCAAGCTGCACCTGGTGGTCAATGACCGCGGCGAGTTGCTGGCATGCTGTCTCACGCCGGGCAACGTTGATGACCGCCGCCCCGTCCCGCGTCTGGTGCGTCGCCTCTTTGGCCGGCTCTTCGGGGATCGGGGCTACATCTCCCAGGCGCTCGCTGAGCAGCTGTTCACGACCCAGGGTATTGCCCTCATCACCAAGCTCCGCAAGAACATGCGGGAGCAGGTGCTGGCCGCCACCGACACGCTCTTGCTGCGCAAACGGGCGATTATCCAGAGCGTGAATGATCAGCTGAAGAACATCTGCCAGATCGAGCACTCCCGCCATCGCCGCCCATTCAATTTCGTCGTCCACCTCCTGGCTGGGCTCGTCGCCTACTGTCACCAACCCAAGACGCCGTCACTCCATCTCGATCACGCGGTGATAGCCTTGCCGACCGCCTAGCTTATCCCGAACTGACGTCATGCTGGTAAGGCTCGCAAATTCGCGGAAGACGTGTCGTACGTCCCCTGGCGAACCAGCGGTAAACCGCAACCCGTTGGCTAGCCGTTCGAGATGCAGATTCTGGTTCGGGTTGTTCATGGTGATGATATGCGTACATTCCAGTTGGGCAAGCAGCGCATCGGCTGTCCGCAAGCTGGATGAATTGGTAGACACAGACCTTCTCCTTACTTGCGCCAACTTCCTGCTAGATTGCCTCGAAGTGGTTCACATCCACCGGCTCGACGAACAGGCCAGTGATGTGGCTGCGATACTGGGCGAAGAGCGCGCTTTTACGGAAAACGTCAACATGGTACTCGAGTGAGACCCACTCGATCTGAAAGATGAAGAGCTGGTCGTCCTCGATGCAGCGGCTGACTTTGATGGACTGGCAGCCCTCGGCGGTCTTGATGACTGCCGCGCCCTCTATCAATCCGTTCGCCAACTCTTCCGCCTTGCCTGGCTGCGCCCGAAAACGCGCTATCTCCGTCACCATTATCCATTTCTCCTTTGAAATTTCACGCTGGCTGGCCAACTGCCCAGTCGCGCTTGAACGTGGTCGTGATCATCGCCAGCGCTGTCGTGTCGGAGAGCAACAGCCCAACCTCACGGTTCTCATCGAGCGAGGTGGACGAGAAGTTTTCTGAGCCGACGAAGGCCAGACGACCATCGGCGACGATCACCTTCGCATGTATGAACGGCGCGGACACGTAGACTAACTGCACGCCGCCAGCCTTCAGCCACGCGACGTCCGCCGCCGCGATATCCGCTGTCCCTGGCAGTATCAGCCGCACGCTTACGCCGCGACGCCTCGCGTCTTCAAGCGCCGCGATGGCGCTAGTTATTGGCTTCACTCCCGCATCCGGCTCGACAAAAAGCCGAACGTCGCGCACACCTGACCCCAGGGCGCAACTTTCGCCGATGCATGGTGCGGCGTGACACGGAGCGGCTGATGTGCCGCCAGGGTGGAAAGCAGGCAGTAGCGTACGCACGCCGAGGACCACAGCCAGCACAAGCGCCAGAGCCAGCCGCAGTCAGTTTCGCGCTGAAACCGCCCGGTACCGCTACTTGTGCAGAGCGATGAAGAGCGGCGCCAGCACCAGCGTAATCGTGCTCAGCAGCTTGATGACGATGTGCAGCGACGGGCCAGCGGTATCCTTGAAGGGATCGCCCACCGTGTCGCCGACCACCGCCGCCTCGTGCGCTGGCGAACGCTTGCCGAGCACATTGCCCTTATCGTCTTTGAGGTTGCCAGCCTCGATGTACTTCTTGGCGTTATCCCAGGCGCCGCCGCCGTTGTTCATCACCAGCGCCATCATGATGCCAGCAACTGTACCGACCATCAACAGGCCAGCGGCGGGAAGCGGTCCGAGGATGATGCCCACCAGGATCGGCGTGCCCACCGCGAGAATACCAGGCAGCACCATCTGACGCAGAGCGGCGCCGGTGCTGATCGAGACGCATCGCGCATAGTCAGGCTTCGAGGTACCTGCCATGATACCTGGGTCGGCGCGGAACTGACGCCGCACCTCCTCGATCATACCCTGCGCCGCGCGACCAACCGCGCGAATGGCCAGCGAGCTGAACAGGAAGATCAACATCGCGCCAATCAACGCCGCGATGAAGACAGGCGGATTCGCCAGATTGACGAGATACGCGCCCGCCACGTGGTTTTGATTCAAGATGTCGAGGTAGGCGCTAAAAAGCAGGAACGCCGCCAATGCTGCCGAGCCGATGCCGTAGCCCTTGGTCAGCGCCTTGGTCGTATTGCCGACGCCGTCAAGCGCGTCAGTGATGGTGCGCACCGAGTCGGGCGCGCCGCTCATCTCAACAATACCACCCGCATTGTCGGTAATCGGGCCGAAAGAGTCCATCGCCAGCACAAAGCCCGCACTCATCAGCATGCCCATCGTCGCCACGGCGGTGCCATAGATACCGCCGATACTGATGAGATTGCTCGCGACATACCCCATACCTGGAATCAGTGAGCCGAGGAAATAGGCGAGGCCGATGGCGCCGCAGATGACCAGCACAAACAGGCCCGTATTTTCGAAGCCCACCGCAAGACCCGCGATGATATTCGTCGCCGGGCCAGTCTTGCTGGCTTCAGCGATCTCGCGTACGGGCCGGAAGCTGCCAGCCGTGTAGTACTGGGTGATAAACACAAAGGCAAAGCTGGTCAGAATGCCGACCAATCCACAGAGGCCCAGCACCCACCAGTGATCCGTCGCGCTGCCGAGTAGCAGAGCCGCGGCTGCGAAGATACTTATCGCGGAGAGAACCGAGGTCACGTAGTAGCCCTGATTCATCTTCCCCATCGCGATATCACCTGGATCACGACCGCCAGCGTTGGCTGGCTCCATCGCCTGGCTCTTGCGCACAACCAACGTGCCGAGCAGCGAGCAGATGATGCCCAGGCCGACGACCACAAGCGGGAAGATGACCCAGGCAGGATTCGCATTCTGCGCGACATTATGGGCTAGAAACAGTGCAACTGATGCGCCGAGGATCATCGCGCCGATGTTCTCGGCGGCGGTGGACTCGAAAATGTCAGCGCCACGGCCCGCGCAGTCGCCCACATTGTCACCGACGAGATCGGCGATTACGGCGGGATTGCGGGGATCATCTTCAGGAATGCCCGCCTCGACCTTGCCGACAAGGTCAGCGCCCACATCTGCCGCTTTGGTATAGATGCCGCCGCCAAGTTGCGCGAAGAGCGCGACAAAGCTGGCGCCGAAACCGAAGCCGACAATGCTGGTGGTCGTCGAAATCGCCGGATTGACTCCGGGCGCTACGGGAAGCAGCGCGCCAAAGACGATGTAGACGAGCGTCACACCGAGCAGGCTGAGCGCAATCACCAGGAAGCCCGTCACCGCGCCACCACGGAAAGAGACCAGCAGAGCATCGCCAACACCGCGTTGCGCCGCGCTGGCTACGCGAATATTCGAGCGCACGGCGACATTCATGCCGATGTAGCCCGCGACACCAGAACACAGCGCGCCAAAGAGGAATGAGATGGCGGCGCGTATCGCGAACTCACCCGCGCTCAAACCGCCGACATCGCCGCCGCTCAGGCCAGCCAGAAACGCGAGGAGAACGCCGATGACCACAGCCGCGACGACGGCAAGCGTAGCGATGGTGCGGTACTGGCGGCTCAAAAACGCCTGCGCGCCGTCAAAGATAGCGTCGGAGACTTCGCGCATTTTCTCAGTGCCGGTATCCTTGGCCAGCACCCAGCGCGCCAGATAGGCGGCGAACACAATCGCGACGAGACTCGTCACGATCGGGACCGCCAGCCACCACAAGGTATTGTTATCCACGAGTGCTTGTGTACTCAAAATCCTCTCCTAACCATGTGAACTCGACCTCCGGGTCGTACTGCTTCCCCCATATCCAGGCTCGTACCTGGAACAGATAGAGTGCTGCCCGCTTATCTTCGGTGTCTGTCACCGCTTGCAGTCTTCGCACTACATCCGGGGTCATCGTCTCGATGGCTTGCATCATTGCCGTTGTATTGCTGCTGTGGCTGAGTGATTGCTCAAGTTCCCTGACCTCCTTCTGTCGAGATTCGGCGAGTGCATGCGCTTCTTCCGCAAGTCCGAGGAGCTTAAGTCGAATGGCCTCAGAACCAGCATGACCAAGAGCCAGTAAGTATTCCTGCTCCGAGTTCTCAGCTTCCGCGAGGAGAGATTTCATCGCTTCGAGGTGGGCCACCTCGGCTTGACGCATCTTCGCGAACTTCTGCTGGTAGTTCTCGTAGGCTGCTCTAAGGGTTTCAGGTTGCGAGACTTTCATAATAAACCATTCCCAGGCCGCGTTGTCTATACGTGTCGCGGAAATGGTGTACTTAAATGGAGACGGGCATGGGCTTACAGGGTCACGAACATTGGCACACTTATAGTAGTAGCGATTGGACTTCTCGTGCCAGAAATAGCCTATGCGGCGCTTGCAATGGGCGCAGAAACCGATCCCCCCGCGCAGCAGTATCTCATTCGGGCGCTTCGTGTTCCGGGATGCCCGCTCTTTGCCCAGCCTTGCCACCTCTTGAGCCTGCTGGAATAGGTCATCCGGGATGATGCGCGGACAGACATCGGGCGGATACTCCACGCGCTCCGGGTCATTCGAGTCACGCTCAACCCAGGTCTTGAACTTGGTCGTCTCGCCTGTGACTGGGTCAACCCGTTTCTTGATGACCTTCTTGCGCTTGAACCCGATCAACTTCCCGGTGTATGCCTCGTCCAAGAGGATGTGGAAGACACTCGACGGTTGCCAGATGCTTGTCTGGTAGCGTGTGGCGTATCCCATTGCCTGCCTACGGGCAAAGGGTGAGGGTATCCCGTCCGTAGTCAGGGCCGCAGCGATGGCGCGAATGGAGTGGTTCGAGACATACATCGCGAAGATACGCCGCACGACTGCTGCTGTCGTCTCGTCAATGACGTACTTCTCTTTCTTCTCGTCGGCGAAGTTGTAGCCGTACTTGGGGAATGCCGCATTGTAGAGCTTGCCCGCACGAACACGCTTGCGTTTGCCAGTGTAGGTGCGTTCCCGGATTGACTCAAGCTCCGTGGCCGAGACAAAGCCGTAGGTGCTACGCAGGAGAGTGCCTGCTGGGCCATCGGGGATAGGCTCAGTGACCGAAATGACCTCAACCTCGCACTCTTTCAGGAGGAACGTGATGACCGAGAACTGCTCCTGATCGCGTGAGAGTCGGTCGAACTTCCAGACGGCCACGATCTCGAACATACCCTTGCGTGCGTCCTCAAGCATTTCCTGGAGTACTGGGCGATTCAGGGTATACGACTGACCGCCTGGGTCGGAATACGTCTTGACAAGAGTGTGCCCAAGACGCTCAACCCAGGCAGTGATCTCCTCACGCTGACTCTTTAAGCCGTAGTTCAGGTCGTCCTGTCCTGGCTTCGACCGACGCACATACGCTGCTACTCGTGCCATTTGTGTTTTCTCCTACAACAGTGTTGAACAATGTACTTCCGCTGGTGAGTATACCCAAGATGTCGCGAATAAGCACGCGCAGGCGCAAGAGGTCGCAGGAATCGTCGTGACCGCCGTCGAGCAACTCTACAAGGCTGCTCCAGGTTCCAGCGAAGACAAAAAAGCCGTGCCCTGAAGCTGGCGTCTGCCATGCTCAAAGACCTCGGCATCAAGACAACCCCGGAATCCCTCAGCGCATACGTCGAGGCTGCTGTCCACGCCTTGCCTCCAACGGTAAAGGCGTAATCCTCGCCGCTGGCGGCATCGTGATTCGTCCGTGGTAACACTGCCCGCTCGGTTCTCCAACGATTGCATCAACCATACGGCGCTTCCACATGGGAGGCAACTGGTTGAGCAACGGAGACAGGGCGGGCATTTGCGTGCTTGTGAGCGTGCGAGTCTCCTCACACACCCCTACCCGGATTAACTCATACAGCCGATACAACACAGACACTTCGGGGCTGGGTTCGTAGTCCCCCTCACCGAGTCGCGTCATCTGACTCTGGACTGCCAGGAACAGAAGGCGACTCACCTCCACCAATGCGCAGAACGTCTGGACATGCTGATGCGGCACCATCGGCGCGGGGTTCCTATCTAGCGGGTCGCATCCCTGAAAACAAGGCACTCCCTGCGAGTACCTCATCAATACGACGAGGGTTCTACACAGGGAGTCACACAAGCATGCTATGGAGCTACGCGGCGGAGAAGGGCAGGACATCCTTGAGGCGTCTCACCGCAGTAAGAAGGGTGCTGATTTTGTGTACAACACTACGAGTGCCTCTGTCCTCCCTATGAACCGTATCACTGCTTAGACAAGGCTGCGCTGCGTTTAAGCAGGGCCGCACACACGTCGCGCGCTTGAAATCGGACGCCGCTCCGCGGAGAGCGTTTGTCAGATCGAAAGCAACGAACCATATGTCGGCGGGCCTACGGAGGCGCGCGCCTGGGCATCCAGAGCAACGCGGAAAGCCGCCCACGTTTGAAGCAGGTTGTCTCAGACGCGCATGTGCAAGAGCACATGACCCCAGGAGTATGACATCTTCTCCGGTCAAGCCCAGGAGCTTGCGAGGATTATTACCTATACCAACAAGCCCCAGGGCGCGGACCGCAGTCTGCGAGATAGTTTAACATAGCTGCTAACATGTTGACAAGCATTGATAGGACTTGGTTTTCTTGGAAACAAGCGAGGTTAGGCAGCAGATAGCCTGCCAGCTTGCGCCGCGTGCAGGAGCGTTGGCAAGTTGGGGAAAACCATGTCAGGTCGGCGCTCGCCACTGGACGCCACCGCCTCCTCACGGCTGGTCAGCCCGGTCAACACGAGCGCGGTCGTCACCTGGGCCGCGTGCCCCGCGACGATATCGAGGTCCAGCCCATCGCCGATCATGAGCGTCGTGTCTGGCTCGGCGTCGAGCAGCCGCATCGCCTCCAGCACAATCCCCGGCGCGGGCTTCCCAATCGTCTCGGCCCGCCTGCCGCTGGCATATTCGAGCGCCGCCACCAGCGATCCGGTTCCTGGCTCGAAGCCATCTTCCACAGGAAGACGTGGGTCGCGATTCACCCCGACAAACGCCGCGCCCGCGAGAATCGCGCGTAGCCCACGCTTCAGCCGCTCGTAGGTAACCGAGCGGTCTAGTCCTACCATCACCGCATCGGGGATGTCTTCATCTATTTCGTCTATTTCGTCGCGCCAGACAGAGCGCAGCCCAGCGCGAATGGCCAGCGCATCGAGCGAGGGCACCGTCAGCATATAGACACGCCCACCAGGGAAGCGCGCGGCGATTGCCTGCACAGCGGCCTGTCCGGCGGTAAAGACGCGACCCTCCGGCCTTGGCATGCCCAGTCGCGCCAGTTTGGCGGCGACCTCCTCTGGGGTGGCGAAGGAGTTGTTGGAGAGGTAGAGCGCTTTGCGCCCCGTCGCATCGATCCACTCGACAAGCTCGCGCGCGCCTGGGAGCAGTTCATTGCCGCGATAGACAACACCATCAAGGTCAAGCAGATACGTCCGGTAGTCGGGCATGCGGGTACTTGTACTTTCTAGAGCAGCGCTAACAAGCGAGGATTCCTCGCCGCAGACTGACGGCACACGTCTATTCCAGCACCAGCAGACCGCATGCCATCGTCACAGACTCTGGACGTTGAGATCTACCGGACGCCTATGCTACAACGCTGGAGCCAGTAGCATCATCGCTAGCTCACAAGCTGCTGACGAATTGCCAGCACCTCCTTGCGCAGCGCCGAGTTCTCGTTGACCTCACGGTTGATTTTTTCGCAGCCATGCAGCACCGTGCTGTGATCGCGACCGCCGAGCGCCTGGCCAATCTCCATCAGCGAGGCTTCGGTCTCCTGGCGCATCAGATACATCGCGACCTGGCGCGGGACAACAATGTGTTTGTCGCGCTGCTTGCCACGCAGGTCATCGGGCGAAATGCGGTAGTGCTCGGCCACGGCCTCCAGCACGTCGGCGACGCTGACCCGGCGCTGGCGGCCGTCAGTGGCCAGGCTGGCAAGCGCCGCCTTTGCCGTATCGATCGTCAGCGGCATGCCTTGAAGCTGCGAGAAGGCGAGAAGGCGATTCAGGCTGCCCTCCAACTCGCGGATATTGCTATGGACGCGGGTGGCGAGGAACTGAATAACGTCGTCAGGCACCAGGCGGTGCATCATATCAGCCTTGGCGCTCAGAATCGCCACGCGCGTCTCCAGGTCGGGCGGCTGGATGTCAGCAATCAGTCCCCATTCAAAGCGCGAACGCAGCCGCTCTTCCAGACTGACGATGGCCTTGGGCGGGCGGTCGCTACAGATGACGATCTGCCGGTTGCTCTCATAGAGGCTGTTGAAGGTATGGAAGAATTCCTCTTCGGTCGAGTCTTTGCCCGCAATGAACTGGATGTCGTCCACGAGCAATAAATCCGCCGACCGATATTTCGCGCGGAACTCCTCGGTGGTCCGGTAGCGAATGGCGTTCACGATGTCATTGGTGAACGTTTCCGATGAGACGTACAGGACAGACATGTTCCGCTCCACCGCGACATGCCCAATCGCATGGAGCAGATGGGTCTTGCCGAGGCCCACGCCGCCGTAGAGAAAGAGCGGATTGTACGCCTGGCCCGGCGCTTCGGCGACTGCCAGCGATGCCGCGTGGGCAAGCTGGTTGGCGCTCCCCACAATGAAGGTCGCGAAGGTATACCGGGCATTCAGACGCGGTGGTGGAATAAACATGCTCTGTCCTCCCGCAATGACGGATTGGAACTCCGCTAGGGAATCGGGAGTAGCGCGACGTTGCGTCTCGCCGTCTGCCGTGGTCGGCGCTGTCGTGAACTGTCCGTTCAGCGCCTTTCGGGCGCTGGCAGTCTGCGCGGGGTCAATTGCGGCGGTGCCATCGGTCCAGCGCTCGTCATGCGGGCTCTTGCCGGAAACAATGCGGGAATCGCGGTCGCCGATCGAGCTTCGTTGGTTGTTGCCGCTACCGTTTCCATTGCCGCTGGCACGGTTGCGGTCAAGCGCCGCGCGAATACGCTCGCTCCGGGTCGAGGAGGCCGTGGATGGCAGGCTCTGCCGCGGCGATGGGGTTTCAGGATTGCGCGAGACCGGTGGCAGCGATTCATCCTGCGCAGCAAACAGTTGTGGCCGGTCGTACTGGCTCGATTCCGCGTGGGAATGCGCACGACGAGCCGGGGCATGGCGCGGGGCCTCGTCCTCGGCGGATTCGCCATCCACGGCGATCTCTAGCCGACACGGCTCGCCAGTTATCTCGGCGATTGCCGCCCCGATGCGCTCGCGATAGCGTGTTTCGAGCATGTCTTTGGCAAATGTTGTGCGCACGCGCAAAATGCAGACGCCGTCATCCGTGAGGGCCAGCTGCGTGCCGCGCAGCCAGGTGTCGTACTGTGCGCGTGAAAGTTCGCGTCGCAGGCGTTCGAGCGCCGCGCGCCACACATGTGCCGTGTTCACCGGATATCCTTGTCTCGTCCCGCGTGGGAGGGCGCATTACAGGCCTATAATTGCAGCCACTGCCGTGCGTAAGTAGCGCTGACGCCGCCTGTGGGCAGCGCGCGACTTCCCGACGAGTAGTCGCCTGGCAGTGCAGGAAATAGTACACGACACGCCTGCCAGGTCGCAAGCGAAACGCCTCATTTGGCCCGATTGTCTACGCCCCTTCATCGCGCTATCATCAAGATGGCGTCGGACGCGGTATTTCTGCTGAGACAGCCGTGTGTTGCTTGACAGGCATTAGCTCATGTCTTTATGCTGAACATACAACGCACGCTGGATTCTTCGATCATTTCCCAACCTACCGACCGTGGCGCGAGGATTCGCGCCGTCACCGCATGAGGAGGCAGCACATGGCAGGCAGGCTCGACGGACAAGTGGCGCTTGTAACCGGCGCGGCACGAGGCATCGGCGCGGCAACGGCCACACGGCTGGCCGCCGATGGCGCCGCGGTGGCGCTAGCCGATCTTGACGAGTCGCAGGCGCAGGCAACCGCGCAGCAGATCGATCCTTCCGGCGAGCATGTTCTGGCCATCGCCTGTAATGTCGCGGAGAGCGCGCAGGTGCAGCAGGTGGTAGACCGCACGCTGGAGCGTTTCGGGCGGCTGGATATTCTCGTCAACAATGCGGGCATCACTCGTGATAACCTGCTCTTCAAGATGGGCGAGGATGACTGGGAAGCGGTGATTAACGTCCATCTGCGCGGGGCTTTCCTCTGCGCGCGCGCCGCCCAGAAGCCGATGGTCGAGCAGAAGCACGGTCGCATCATCAGCCTCTCATCCGTCTCGGCGCTGGGCAATCGCGGCCAGGTCAATTATTCAGCGGCGAAGGCAGGTATCCAGGGGTTGACGCGCACGCTCGCCATCGAGCTTGGACCATTTGGGATTACCGCGAATGCCGTGGCGCCTGGCTTTATCGACACCGACATGACACGCGCCACCGCCGAGCGTCTGGGACTGACGCCGGAGCAGGCCCAGGCAGCCGCTATGACGCGCATTGCGCTTCGCCGCATCGGCCAGCCCAGCGAGGTTGCGTCGGTCATCGCCTTCCTCGCATCGAAGGACGCCAGCTACGTCAACGGTCAGATTATCTACGTCAATGGCGGCCCGGCGGGGATTACGATGTAACGCAATCCGTTTCCATCAGCAGAGTCTTTCCATCCGTGACATAGCGTCCTGAAGTTCCCACGACTGTTGACTGTGGTTCTCTTTCAGCTTCAGCAAAGACAGGAGCGCACCATGGACCTGGGCCAGATGCTTGCGCAGACAGCCGCGAAGAATCCCGATAAGACCGCGATAATCTTCCACGATCAACGTACGTCGTATCGCGAGTTCGACGAGCGCTCTAACCAGGTGGCAAATGGTCTGATGCAGCTTGGCGTCGAGCCAGGAGACCGCGTCGCGCTCTACATTCACAACCTGCCGATCTTTATGGAGGCCTACTTCGGCATCCTGAAGGCAGGGGCGTCGGTCGTGCCGTTGAACGTGCTCTATAAAGCGGGAGAGGTGGAATACATCCTCAAGGACAGCGGGGCGAAAGCCATCTTGACGTTCGTGCCGTTCGCGCCAGTTGCCCTGGCTGCCGCGCAGAATGCGCCCGAACTGCGCCATGTGATCGTCGCCGCGCCCGAACCGATGCCCGGAGCAACGCTCTGGCGCGATGCCTTCGGCAGCGCCTCGACGACCGCGCCTCAAGTTGCCGTGCAGGATGAGGATGTCGCCGTCATCTGCTACACCTCTGGCACCACTGGCCATCCCAAGGGCGCGATGCTGACCCACCGCAACCTCTACTCCAACCTGGAACAGTGCAGCGCTATCCAGACAATCGCGACGCGGCCGGACGATATCGTCTGGCTCGCGCTCCCGCTCTTCCACATCTACGCTATGAACGTCGCCATGAACCTGACGATTAAAGAGGGAGCAAGCGTCTTACTGATCGAGCGATTCGATCTCACAGGCAGCCTGGACGAGCTACAGAAGTACCACTGCACCGTCCTCTACGGCGCGCCGCCGATGTTTGTCGGCTGGGCGCAGGTGCCCACCCTCAAGGACTACGATTTCTCGAGCGTTCGCTACATTGGATCCGGCGCCGCGGCGCTGCCCGTGCGCATCATGCAACTCTTCGAGGGACTGGCGGGCGTGCCCATCACCGAGGGTTACGGTCTGACCGAGTGTTCGCCAGTGGCCGCCACGAACGCCGCCGGGCCGGTTATCAAGCCCGGAACGGTGGGACCGGCAATCCCCGGTTGTGAGATCAGGATCGTCGATGCGTCTGACAACGAGCTGCCGTACGGCGAGATGGGAGAAATCATCATTCGCGGACCGAACGTCATGAAAGGCTATTGGAAACAGCCCCAGGCGACGGCCGAGACATTGCGTGGCGGCTGGTTGCATACCGGCGACCTCGGCACGATGGATGATGACGGTTACGTCACCATCGTGGATCGCGTCAAAGATATGATCAATGTTTCCGGCTTCAACGTCTATCCACGTGAGGTCGAGGAGACGCTCTTCAAGCACCCGGCGGTGGCGGATGCGGCGGTCGTGCAATACCCCGACCCCTATCAGGGCGAATCGGTGATGGCGTTCATTGTCCTCAAGCAGGGGGAATCGGCGACCGAGCAGGAGATCATCGACTATTGTCGCGAGCAGTTGGCGGTCTTCAAGTGTCCGCGTAAGGTCGTCTTCACCGATGCCCTGCCGAAGAACATATCGGGCAAAGTACTGCGGCGAGAGCTGCGCGAGAAGGCCGCGCAGGCCGTCTAGCGCGAAGATCGCGGCAGTGACCGCACACGCACAAGGAGCACACGATGGTTACGGCGCTTGTGCTGATGAATGTCGAGCGGAGCGCGGTCAATAGCACCGCGCAACAACTGCTCACGATTCCAGGAGTCAGCGAGGTCTACTCGGTGACAGGGGAGTATGATCTGGTAGCGGTGCTCCATCTGGCGAAGTACGAAGACCTGGCCGATGTCGTCACCAGCCGCATGATCGCCATCAGCGGCATCACTCGCACGCAGACGATGATGGCTTTCAAGGCGTACTCGCGCGAAGATCTGGAACAGGCGTGGGATATCGGCGTCGAATAAGGTTGTAGGTCACCACGAGCGCTCTCCCCGGCCTCGCTGCTTTTTCGGTGCGTGCCGGGGATTGCCTTTGCGTGGATGTGTTCGAGATTCGCCGTCCCCATCGCCCTCCCATTCCCGGCGCATATGGCCAACATGCCGCAGATGCTTCGCGGTGTACTTGTCGGGCGCGTTGAGCGTCTGGGTCATCTCGGCAACCGAGGCATGCGTTGCTCCGTGGAGCGTGGTATTCTGGCGTACCTCAAGGTCGTTGGTGCAGACGACCGCCCGGCGGCCTTCGTCATCGGCCTCGGCGGTTAGCCGCACGATCACCGCATCCGCAGACGTGCCGCGCTGTGTGAAGATGCACCTGCCACTATGCAGTCCTTTGATTGACTCACAGACCTCGCGCTCGCCATTGCCGTCGAAGATCACTACCACATGGTGCGGTGTGCCACGAAATCGCTGCCGCACCATTCCCAGCAGATTCTCGCGGGCCGTAGCCAGCGCGACACCGTCCTCCAGCCTCGACCCTGGCATATTGCGCGAGACGTTATAGCCATCGATCAGAATGGTGAGCGGCTGCATCATGGTATCACTCGGACTCTGTAATCGTAGGCGTGCTACCCTGCGTTTCCCCAAGCTTATTCCAGCCACGCTGGCGCATGATCTCGTAAAGCGCCACCGAGCCAGCCACCGCCGCATTCAGCGAGCCAATATGCCCACGCATTGGCAGCTTGATGAGCTGGTCGCAGTGTTGCCGGGCCAGCCGACTGATGCCCTTGCCCTCGTTGCCAACCACCAGCGCGACTGGCCCTTTGAGGTTCGCCTGGTCGTAGGTGATTTCGGCGTCGCCATCCAGCCCGATACACCAGAGTCCCTGCCGCTTGAGGTCATCCAGCGTCCGCGTCAGATTGGTGACACGCGCCACGGGCAGAAACTCGACCGCGCCCGCCGAGGTCTTGTCCACCGCTGGCGTTAGCCCCGCCGCGCGATGCTCAGGGATCACCACGCCATGCGCACCGACCGCTTCGGCGGTGCGAATCAGCGAGCCGAGATTCTGCACATCCTGAATCGCATCGAGCACGACCACTAGCGGCTCCTCGCCAAGATCCTTCGCCCGCGCCAGGATGTCGTCCAGCTCGGCATATTCGCGCGGAGCCGTCATCGCCAGCACGCCCTGATGGTTCGCGCCTTTGCTCAGCTCATCCAGCCGTCGCCGCGAGACCGTCTCTACTATGACGCCGACGCGACGCGCCTGGTCCTGAATCTGCGTTAGCGCTGGGTCGCGTGGCCCCTGCGCCACCAGCACCCGATGCACACGGCGGCGCGAGCGAAGCGCCTCCAGCACGGGATAGCGCCCCCATACATAATCCGCCATGGCATCTCTTCACTTTCTATTTCTACGCGCTTTGTGGCCTCTGCATTATGACTCACGCACTGACCACGTCGGCCCCTGCGGCGTATCTTTCACGACGACGTTCCAGTTATCCTCGAGCGCATGACGAATGCGGTCCGCCTCTCCCCAGTCTTTACGCGCGCGCGCGGCGGTGCGTTCCGCTACCAGCGTCTCAATCTGCGCACGCGCATCGTCATCCAGGGCATTTTCCGGCGCGACGTCTTCGAGCGAGATGCCCAGCACACCGGTCAGTTCCTCAAGCATCGCGGCAGCCGCGCCAAGCGCCTCCACAGCTCCCGCTGGCGCCTCTTCGCCGCCGAGGCTGTGGGCGTAGTCATTGGTGCGGTGCGCCAACTCGTCGATCACGCTGAGCGCCAGTGAAGTGTTGAAATCGTCGTCCATCGCCGCGACAAATGCGTCGTGGGCATCTTGCGCCGCGCCAAGTACGCCGCTCTCCGCCATCCCCGGAACATGCGCCACGCCTGCTGGCTGGTGCTCTGCCGCCCATGCCTTCAGGCGCAGGGCGGTGTTGCGCGCCTCCACCCAGCGCCGCCAGCGGCCAATCGTGCCGCGAAGCTGCTCCTCTGAGAACATCAAATTGGCGTGGTAGTGCGTGCCGAGCAGATAGGTGCGCAGCGCGGGCGGCCGAATCTCGCCCCCTGCCAGCGTTGAACGGATCGTAACGAAACGCCCCGAATGGGCGATCTTTTCTTCCTTGCCCTCTTCGCCGAGCATTGTGAGCATACCGGTATGCACCCAGTAGCGCACGAATGGCTCAACGCCAGTGAAGCTCTCGCTCTGGGCAATCTCGTTCTCGTGATGCGGGAAGATGAGATCGGTGCCGCCGCCATGAATGTCTATCTGGTCGCCGAGGGCCTCGCGCGCCATCGTCGAGCACTCGATGTGCCAGCCGGGCCGTCCCTTGCCCCACGGACTCTCCCACCATGGCTCGCCAGGTTTGGCGGCCTTCCAGAGGGCGAAGTCGCGCGGGTCGTGTTTGCGCTCGTCCGGCTCGATGCGCGCGCCCGCCAGCATCGCCTCGGCATTGCGACCTGAGAGGCGTCCGTAGCTCGGGAAGCTTGGCACCGAGAAGTAGACGTCACCGTCGATCTCATAGGCGTGCCCGCGGTCAATCAACCCCTGCACCATCTCGATGATCTGCGGGATGTATTTGGTGACGTAGGTGAACTCGTCGGCCCGCTCCACGTTGAGCGCATCCATATCCTCGAAGTAGGCGTCCATGTAGCGCTGGGCGGCCACGAACGGCGAGATACCCTCGCGCAAGCCAGCCGCGATGGTCTTGTCGTCGATGTCGGTGAAGTTCTGGATATACCGCACCGGGTAGCCACGATACGCCAGGTAGCGCCGTACCATGTCGTTGACGATGAAGAGGCGCGCATGGCCAAGGTGCGGCTCATTCTTGGGCGTCAGGCCGCAGACGTACATCCGCACCGGCAAGGTCAGCGGCTCGAATGGTTCTTTGCGCCCGGATTCAGTATTGAAGATGTGCATCGTATATTCTCACTTCCTGCTTTCGTTCCTGCTTGTGTCATCGCGCGTTGGCGCCCCATCTCCGGCCAGAAGCCGATGATCTTGCTCTAGCGTTGCCAATGGAGGTGGGTATCGCACGGAGTTGGTGGCTCGTATTGCTGCCTGCCAGGGAATGCCACATGGGTAGCGTCTCTCAACCAGCAAGCCTAGATACAGAGCGCCGTAAAGTCGCGGCAGAGAGGACACGATGCACCGGGAAGCCTCCTGGCTTCCCGTAGACCAGCATATGAGGATGTTCGACGCGCATAGGATTCGGGCGTCATGCTGCCAATCGCTCCAGACAAATTCACAGGCGGGCATCGCCAACGATATGACGAAGCCAGAGCCTTCATGATGTTATCGCCCTGTAGTATAGCACACCAGCCCATATATTTCCCAAAGCTCGCCATGCCAAGCGGGGCACTCAAGGCGCTACAATCTAGGTGTCAACAGGCAAGCACAAGCAGGAGATTCAATATGGCGCGGCTCTTGTCGGTCGATATTCCCGTGTCACACGGCATGCTGGAAGGGTTACTGCGTCTGCCCGATAACGAAGCGGCGCAGCCAGCAATGGTGGCGGTCGTCTGTCACCCACACCCGGCTCACGGCGGGACGATGCACAACAAGGTCGTCTTTCGCGTTGCGCAGGCGCTCGGCGATCTGGGGATTCCGGCACTGCGTTTCAACTTTCGCGGTGTAGGCCGCAGCACTGGCGTCTATGACGAGGGCAATGGCGAACGCGACGATGTCTGGGCAGCGCTCGACGAGATCGCGCTCCGTTTCCCTGGCGTGCCAATGTGCCTTGCGGGCTTCTCCTTCGGCTCGTGGATTGGCCTGCCCATCGGCTGCGCCGATAGCCGCGTGCGCCAGATCATCGGCGTTGGCATCCCCACCTCTCTGCTGACAACCGATGCGCTCGCCGAGTGCCGCAAGCCCAAATTGATTGTGCAGGGCGAACTCGACCAATACGGGCCGCAGAGCAGCCTTTTGCCCTGGTATGACGCGCTCCCGGAACCCAAGTCGCTCGCCATCGTCCCTCAGGCCGATCATTTCTTCAACGCCCACCAGAACGAACTGCAAGACGCCATCCTGGCCTATTTTCGATCCGGCGCGTCGGCGCAAGGGAACTTCGTGGCGCCGTGAACGTACTACATAGCGTGAGGAGTAGGCGGCGTATCGAAAAACCGCGACAATCCTGCGACACAATTCGAGCGCGAGCGGCGTATAGTATTCATTAAGGCGGCAACCGCCTATTCTGAAGCGAGCCAGAAACACCAGGTACATGCCAGTCCGTCATTTTCCACGGTAGCACAGAGCAATATCCAGCAGACATCGATCGCGAGTGGTAGGAGGCACGCAGACTATGGATACCAGACAATGCGCTGGATGCGGTCACAGTCTTGATGCACAGGCAGTCTATTGCCCCACGTGTGGCCGACCGAATCCGGCTTTGATTGGCGCGGGCGAGAGCAGTGGGGCATCGCCGGTCGCGGCGTCGGACGCCACCTACGCGACGACGCCGATCCAGACCGCTGATGCGACTCTGCCCCCACCGTTGCCCGCCTGGTACGACCAGCCGACATCGAGCGGTGGAATCGCCGCCCTGGCAACCGGGCCTGCGCTCGCCCCGGAGAAGCCGATCCGCTCGCACAAGGGCCGCAACATCCTGACGGCAATCTCCGCTGTCGTGGTCGTCGGGCTAGTTTTGTCCGGCGCCTACTGGGCGTATGCCGCCTTCGCCTCGCGCACCGACAACCAACTGGCGCGATATTTCCCGTCGTCCACCGTGGTGTTTGCCTCGGCGGACCTGGCGGCTGCCGCTAACAACAACTTCAACATCAATCCCGCCGACACGGTCGGCTCCCAGGCCACAGCGCTACAGAAGGCCACCGGGCTTGACTGGCAAAAAGACGTAGTCCCATGGGCCGGGCCGGATGTTGCCATCGGCGTCTTCCCACTGGGCAATTCACAGCAGGCAACCGCCAACCCTGCAACGGCGATGGGAGTCGTGGCGCTCGTTCAGTCGCGCGATGACAACGCCGCGAAAGCCGCCATCGGCAAACTCAACGCGCACGAGAAGCAGCAAGGCACAACGCTCCAGCAGTCGAGCTATAACGGATTCACCCTCTACGCCACTGGCTCCGGCTCATCATCTGGCCTGTACGGCAGTGGTAGCGGCTGGCTACTTATCGCCAGCAATACCGATGCGGCGCACGCCGTAATCGACCGCATCAATGGCGGCAGCGACTCGCTCAACGACCAGCAGGCGTTTAAGGACGCGATTAGCAATCTGCCGACCAATCACTTCGGCACGTACTATGTGAATCTCCGCCAGGCGCTCGACTCGCTGATCCCCGTCAAGGCGCCGAACGGGCTCGCCAGCGTCAGCGTCCCGTTCATCGAGAGCTACCCAGCCGCGGGCGGCTATCTCGCCTGGAGCGAGACCGGACAGCGAAGCCAGATCACCTTCAACGCGGTACGCAATCCAAATATTCCCAATCTCTCGGGTGACACGACGGGCTTCGCCAAGCTTGTGCCTTCTGATGCGGTAGCCTATGCGGGCGCGGGCAATCTTGGCAAGCTCATCCAGGCGGTTGTCAGTCAGGTTGGCGTCGCCACAACGGGAGCCGACCCGCTTCAGTCCGCGCTGGGTGTCGCGGCGAGCGATCCGCTGGCGCAGCAGCCAGTGGGTATGGCCGCGTTGAAGACGAGCGGGAACGCACAACCTGTCTTCTACATCCATGTCAGCGATGACGCCGCCGCGACGCAGTTGATTGGCAAGATCGCTGCGGCGCACAACTGGACAGCCACACCAACCACCGTTGCGGGCCTGTCGGCGACGACGCTGAGTGATGCGTCTACTGACACTGGCCAGCCAACGGCGGACGGTACCCCGGTGACGGCAAGCGTGCATGTCGTTGCTGTCGCGTTCACCACAAACAACACGCTGGTCATCGCGCCTGATACCAACTCGGCAACGCTGGTCGCTCAGGTGGCGCAGGGCACCGTCGCGAATCTGACGAGCAACGCGACCTTCCAGAAGATGCTCAAGGCAGCCCCGTCAGGCGCGGCGGTGACGGGCTATGTGAGCGCGGCGGCGTTGGAGTCGCTGACGCACACGGCTGATTCCACGGCATCGGGACTGTTCTCACATCTCGACGCAATGTCGATCACCCTCCTCTGGAACAACTCGATGCTCCAGGGGACGCTGGACACCGGGCTGCATTCCTGAGGGCGGAAGGTGTAGCGCGCGATGAGCGCACAGGTCAGGGTGGGGAACTTCGCCTCACCCTGATCTTCTTTTTGGACATCCTACCGAATGTTGGTGAGTAGGGAGATGCTCACAGGAGGCTACACCATGCAAGCGATAGCGCCTGCCACACCTGACGTCACTGAAATTACCGAGGTACACGATCCGCAGGTGCTGGCGCAGGCACGCGCGCTGCTCGACGCGTGCGCGTCCCCCGCTGAGATGCAGGAAACCATTCTTCAGGCCGTGGCCCGCAACGAAGAGTGGCGGGGAAGGCAGTGCATCAACCTGCTCGCGCCCGAAGCGCCCACCACGCCTACCGTACGCGCCCTGCTCTCGGCGGAGGTGGGAACACGCGCCGCCGAGGGCCACGTCGGCAGCGTCAACCGCTGGTTCGCCGGAACCAAATACATTGACGAGATCGAGTCGCTCTGTATCGAACTGCTCAAACAGGTCTTCCGCGCACGGTACGCTGACCATCGTCTGGTCGCGAGCATGATCGGCAACATGGTGGTTTACGCCAGCATGACCCAGCCTGGCGACACCATCATGACCGTCGCGCAACCATTCGGCGGCCACTCAAGCAATCGCCAGGACGGCCCCGCGGGCGTTCGCGGACTCCACATCGTTGACATCCCCTTCGATCCAGTAGAGCTGACCGTTGATCTGGACAGATTCCGCGCCATTGCCACCACCATTCACCCCAAGCTGGTCACGCTGGGCCTCTCGATGACGCTCTTCCCATTCCCCCTCCGCGAGATGCACGAGATCGTCGCCGAGTGGGGTGGCGATATCTTCTTCGACGGCGCCCATCAGCTTGGACTGATTGCTGGTGGGCAGTTCCAGGATCCGCTCCGTGAGGGCGCGGTAGTCTTGACAGGCTCCGCGGGCAAGACATTCAGCGGGCCACAGAGCGGCGTAATCGTCTGGGACGAAGCGCGGCTGACCCGGCCACTGACGACCGCAATCTTCCCCGTCATGGCGGCCACGCACCAGGTGAATCGCGTCGCCGCGCTGGCGGCGTCCGCCGTAGACATGCTCGCCTATGGGCAGGCGTACATGGCGCAGATCGTGCGCAACGCCCAGGCGCTCGCCGCTGCCCTTCAACGCAAAGGGATACCAATGCTCGGCGGCCATAAGGGCTTTACGCAGACACACCAGGCTATCGCGGATGTTCGCCAGTTTGGCGGCGGACTGGAGGTTGCGCATCGGCTGGCGCGGGCAAATATCATCACCAACAAAAACCTGATTCCCAGTGACCAGCCGTCCGACTGGGATCGTCCTGGCGGCCTGCGCATGGGGACCATCGAGGTGAGCAGACTCGGCATGCGTGAGCAGGAGATGGAGCAGATCGCCGATTTTATCGCGCGTGTGCTGGTGGACCACACAGAGCCAGAAGCGCTGGTGGGCGACGTCACCGACTTCCGCGCGCCGTACCAGACACTCTACTACTGCGTCGAGCAGGGACTTCCTCCACAGCGCTGGTAGCGTCGGCAGCCGGGATGAGCGCAGCATGAGTTTGACATCCCGGTGATGACATTGGACTATGTATGGGTCAGTTGGACACTTCACACGCTCATTCGCTGATCCAGCATCTAGATTCAGAGTACGCGCACATCATGGCTGATCCGACGCAAAGCGCCTCCGACGCAACGCTGAAAGCCCTTGACCACGGCCTGACCACCGCTTCAGGGGAGATCACCGACCCTTATGTCATGCGGGGTGCGGCCAGCACGACCGTCGAGAAGATAGCCCTCAAACAGGGTGACGCCTTCATGGTGACGGATGCGCGCGGCGATATGCCTGAATCCGAACAGGAGACCGGTCTCTTCTGGCATGGGACGCGCTTTCTGCGCACCTGCGACCTGTTCGTGGATGGACTGCCGATGGTCACGCTCTCGCACTCGATCTCCGATGAAGAGGGCGCCTGCCAGATCGACCTGACAAACCCCTTCCTGCCGCTGGCCAGAGAGCAGGGGATGTATCAGGGCTTGATTCATCTGCGCCGCCAGATTGACCTGCACAGCCATCAACTCATCCAGACGTTCCTGCTGACCAGCTTCGACTCCTCGCCAGTGGAGGTGCGGCTCGGTCTGAAGACAGGCGCCGACTTTTTCGACATCTTCGAGGTGCGCGGCATGGAACGCCCCAGCCGAGGGCACTTGCAGCCACCGCATATAGAAAACGACGAGGTGGTCTTTCGTTATGAGGGCCTCGACGGCATAGAGCGCAAGACGCGCGTCCTGCTCGACCCGCCTGCCGATCATATCGTCAACGACGGGGTATTCTGGCGACTGCGCCTCGTGCCGGGCGAGACGGTCCAGCTACAGGTAGTCGTCAACGTCAGCGAACAGGTGTTGCATACCGACGCAGCGCACACAGAAACCGCTGAGAACACCTGGGAGGTGTCCGTCTCACATACGGAATTGCCGGTCGTGCAAAGCGATAATGTCTTCTTCAACCGCGTGCTGACCCGCGGCATGCATGACCTGATTATGATGTGCTCTCCAACACCTGAGGGCCTGTTTCCCTTCGGCGGTATACCGTGGTACGTCTGCCCATTCGGGCGCGACTCGCTCATCACCAGCCTGGAGTTCCTGCCATGGTTTCCCGAGGTGGCGCGCGGCACGCTGGCATTCCTGATTGCGCACCAGGGCCAGAAGGAAGACGCCTTCACCGAGGAAGAACCGGGGCGCATCTTGCATGAGTATCGGCGTGGCGAGATGGCCAATTGTCGCGAGATTCCCTTCATTCCATACTACGGCACTATCGACGCGACGCCGCTGTTCCTCATCTTGTTCGAGGCCTACATCCGCTGGACCAACGACATAGAGTTTCTCAAAGCAAACTGGGCCAGCGCCGAGGCCGCGGCGCAGTGGATGCGTCGGTACGGCGACCGCGACGGCGACACATTCCTCGAATATGTGAAGACTTCGGAGAAAGGCCTGATCAACCAGGGCTGGAAGGACTCATGGGATAGCATCTCGTATCACGACGGACGGCTCAGCGAACCACCCATCGCGCTGTGTGAAGTGCAGGGCTACGCCTACGCCGCGTACCGTGCTATGAGCTACATGGCTGGCCGGCTCTCCCTGCGTAAGGAGCAAGAGCGCTGGCGCGATACTGCCCAGACGCTTCAGGCGAACTTTCTGCGCGACTTCTGGTGGGAGGACGAGAACACGTTCTACCTCGCGCTGGATGGCCAGAAGAAACCGTGCAATGTCGTCGCCTCGAATGCGGGCCACTGCCTCTGGAGCGGCATCGTGCCAGACGAGTGGGGCCAGACAGTCGTGAATCGCCTCCTCGCCGAGGATATGTGTACCAAATGGGGCATCCGCACACTTTCAGGACGAGAGCAGCGCTACAACCCCATGAGCTACCACAATGGCTCCGTCTGGCCCCACGATACCGCGATCGTAGGTGCGGGATTCGCACGCATAGGGCGCAAGAAAGAGGCGGGTGACCTTCTTGGGCATCTGTATGGGGCAAGCCTCTATTATGAAGGCGCCCGCCTGCCGGAACTATTCTGCGGCTTCACGCGAAGGCATGGCTTCGGCCCAACACGATATCCCGTCGCCTGCTCGCCACAATCCTGGGCGGCTGGCTCGCCCTTCCTGCTGCTAGGCAGCATCCTTGGCTTCGAGCCGGAGGCCGAAAAGAATCGCCTGATGCTTCGCCAGCCGATGCTCCCCGCCTGGCTGGATCATCTGGAGTTGCGCGGGCTGCGGCTGGGCAACCGGCATGCCCACATACGATTCGCATGTTTGGGTGAGGATACCTCTGTTACGCTTACCGGCGACACCGGCATCGATGTCCTTGTTCTGCCTGGATAGTCTCGCCACCGGTCTCTCATGTCGCGCGTCCTCGCGTCTGGGCCACCGGTGACAGGCTGCTGCGCCAACCGGCAATTTTGCCTACTCAGTCCTCAAATGGCCCGATTCAGCGGCTGGAACCTGCCTTCGCCGCGCCTGCTGTGTTATTCTTTTCAGGGACAGAGTGTGGCGATGCTCCCTGAGTTGACCATGTGCGCGTGTGGTGGAGGAGGCTCATAGCATGACGGCAACGCAACCCCTGGCTCCAGCTCAAACCCCGCTAGAGGAAATTCCGGAACTTCGGAATAGCGAGCCTGGCAACTCTTCACGCTCCAGCAAGCCATTCCTCGCGCGCATCCCCTGGTATGCCTGGGCTGGCCTGGCGCTCAACGTGACCGCATGGGTGATGTCATGGGCGCGTATCGGTGAATGGAACGGGCTGACAGTCAACGGCCACACCTACCTCGACGCGCACATCCATTTGTGGGCGTACACATTCTTTCCCATCTGGCTGGGATTCATTCTCGTGCTGGATGGCGTCAATGTCGCTCGCACTGGCTCGTCGCTGTTGACCTGTGACTGGCGCGGCTTCGTCCTGCTGTTTCTGCTCTCGATTCCATTTTGGTGGCTATTCGAGATCCTCAATCTGCCGGTACAGAACTGGGTCTATCTCTTCGACCATCCGATTGACACAAACGCACTCAATGGCTGGCTGGAGTATCACATCTACTCGTCGATATGCTTCAGTACCGTGCTGCCTGCCGTACTCGAAATCGCCGGAATACTGGCCAGTTTCAAGGCGCTGCGCCCGCGCCTAGCGCCGAATGACCCTGGGCCGAAGGTCAGACTATCGACGGCGATTCTGTTGATGCTGGTTGGCGTTGTCTGCTTCACCCTGCCAGTCCTGTCTCCGTACTACGCCTTCGGATTGATATGGCTGGGCGTGGCTTTTTTGCTCGACCCAATCAATAATCTCATGCGCACAAAGTCAGCGCTGGGCCACCTGCTCGCGGGCGACTGGCGCTTCTTCGTGCTCATGCCACTCGCGGCGCTCTGCTGTGGCTTCTTCTGGGAGATGTGGAACTCGCAGGCGTTGCCGAAGTGGATCTACACGATCCCACTCGTCGAGAGCTGGCATATTCCCCATCTCTTCGAGATGCCAGTGATCGGCTACTCCGGCTACCTGCCGTTCGGCATCGAGCTGTTCGTGATGTATCAGTTCGCGCTGTTGTTGCTGCGTCGCCGCAAGGATATCCTCACGTTTTAGCTGGTGTTAACTCGATATCCTCATACTTCTTCACCCGATAAATGAGGGTGGAGACGAGCCAGCTTACCAGCAGAATCGCGACGATGAAGAAGCCGACGTTTCCCAGGTCGAGGGTATTGTTGACGAAGTTCCAGAAGGGGCCGCCGAGGTTCAGCTCGCCTGAGACCACCTGTAACGCCTCGATGGCTCCGACGGCGACCGCCACCAGCACCGAAATCAGCGTGATGTTCAGGTTATAGTACAGCTTGCGCACCGGCTTCACGAACGCCCAGCCGTACGCGCCGAGCATCAGCACACCGTCTGTCGTATCGGCCAGCGTCATGCCCGCAGTGAAGAGCAGCGGGAAGACCATGATGAAGAGGAACGGGACGCCCTGCTGCGCCGAGATGGCCGAGAGCGCCAGCAACCCCACCTCGCTTGCGGTATCGAAGCCCAATCCAAATAAGAAGCCAACTGGATACATCATCCAGCTATCACGGACGAAGCGAAACAGCGGACGGAAGAACCGCCCCAGCAGACCGCGCTGCGCCAGAAAGTCCTCGATCTTCTGCTCGTTATACTCGCCGCCACGGGTGACGTTGCGAAAGGTCTTGAAGATATCGATGAGGATGACGATATTGAGCGCGGCGATCAGGAAGAGGAAGACAGCCGAGACGCTCGTCCCGATCAGTCCGCCGACAGCCTGGAAGGTTGGCATCTCCTTTTGTACGAAGAGCGAGGCGGCGGCCAGTAGCAGGCTCAGCAGAATCACGATGGTCGAATGGCCAAGCGAGAAGAATGTTCCGACCGCGACTGGACGCTTGCCATCCTGCATCAGTTTGCGGGTAACGTTGTCAATCGCCGAGATGTGGTCGGCGTCAACGGCGTGCCGCAGTCCCAGACCATAGGCCACAAACCCAAGCGTAATGAACCGGGGGTCATTGAGCCTCACCGATGCCAGCACCGCCAGCACCCATGCGACGACGTTTACCGCGATCAACACCGCGTAGATGGCGAAGATGCGCGTCCGCAAACCTGAATCACCTGTGCGAAGCACGCGCCACAGCCCTGAGAACATCGTCGCCTCCTTCATAACTCCTCACGCCGCCAATAGAACGCGTGCCGACTGTCTGGAAAGACGATAGCAGTAGACCGCAGCTTGTTGCAATTCTTCGCATCTGCATATGTTCGCAGATAACGCAGCCAGAGCGAGTCGGTTATACCTTCTCAATGTCAGGAGAAAATCGGTTGCGGGGCGCTCAGCGATTCTCTTTTGCCAGCGCGGCCTGGCATTCGCGGCAGGTGCCGAAAAGCGCGAGGTGGCGCGCATTAGTGAGGAAGCCGTAGTCGCGCAAAATGCTCTCATGGACAGGTTGGAGCGCAACATCATTAACCTCTAGCACGGCATGGCAGTGCTCGCAGACGAGATGATGATGGGGAACGTCGCCGACGAGCTCGAAGAAGCTCACACCACTGCCAAAGTCCGTCTGTGCCACCACTCCAATTGAGATGAGCAGGTCGAGCGTACGATAGACTGTCGCAAGGTTGATCGCCGGATAGCGCGCCGCAGCCCATTGCAAAATCTCATCGGCGGTAATATGACCGGTATGCGCGGCCAGGGCTTCGAGCACGATCAGTCGTTGTGGCGTCACCCGCAGGCCCTGATGGCGCAGGCGCTCCACATAGGATGGCTCGGACCTCGCACCCGGCTGCCTGGCATCCATGATATTTCACCCTGTTCGTAAATAAAGAGGCGCGGCGCATTTCAGCTACCATCAGTACCAGTGTACCCGAATGTTCACGGTATATGGGTATTACCCCTCAGTATGAGCCGAACTTCCTGTATCCGCAAGCGACCTGCCCGCGCCAGACATGCGGTGTGCGACTCAGCCATAGTGCGTAGGTGTGAGCTATCTCATAGGCCGTGAGGAACATTTCGCCGCACTCTATGCGTAGTTACAGATGAGAGGTGATGAGTTACTTTATCGCCAGCTTCTTCCAGCATAGCGTCTCTGGCAGAATCGTCAGCCAGTGGCTAATGCGACGGAGCCGCTGTGGTAGTATATGGTCGGAATCCTGGGAGGAAGTAGAGGTCTTTCGGCGTGCAGTATGTTTTCACTCTGCCAGAGCATCGGCAGTCGGCGGTCGTGGCCGTTAGCGGGTTTGACGGCGTTCACGTTCGACACCAGCGTTTACTGGCCGAGACAATCATGGTTGCGAGGCAGCTTGGTGTGGCGCCGGTCGCCCTGCTCCCCTGGCCGTCAACGATGGATGAGCCAGGCGCGACGAATGACCCTGCACGCGATGGCCTGCTGACGACACTTGATGAGCGGCTTGCCTTGTTGGCGCGGATAGCGCCCGACGTGCGGCGAGTGGTACTTGCGGCAGACGCCGCGCAACCGTGGTCACCCGTGTCACTGGCCGAACGTATTACGAACGGTTGGGATGTGAGCGGCATGGTGATAGACCCATCGGCAGACGAAGCGCTCTGTGGTTTGCAACTTGCCGAGGTAGCCCGCCAGCAGGGAGTGGCCGTTACCGCCCTCCCAACTGAGGCATCCGCCGAACCATCGGGCGCGCAGATTCGCGACGCGCTCTCCGAGGGACGTGTGGCGGAGGCAGCGCGGCAACTGACGAATGAGTACACGCTTTCGGCGGAGGTAGTCGGTGGAGATCGGCGTGGGCGGCTGCTCGGTTTCCCGACGGCCAATCTGCGTGTCGACGCGAATAAGCTCTTGCCCGCCAACGGCATCTACGCCGTCCGTGTGGGGCTGCCCGGCGACCCTTGCGCATCGCGTCCGGCAGTGGCAAGTGTTGGCGTTCGCCCAACCTTTGGCGATCACAATGCGCGCCTGGTTGAGGTGCATCTGCTCGATCTGAGTATGGATCTCTATGGAGTGCGCATCGAGACGGCGTTTGTCGAGTGGCTGCGATCAGAGGAACGCTTTGACAGCGTCGAGGCGCTGATTCGCCAGATGACGGAGGACGTCGCGCAGGCGCGTCTGCATCTTGGGAATGTTCATCAGGCGGCGGAGAGTGACGAGGGTCCACTTCGACCCCAACTCATGCATCAGGGTGATGCCCATCCGTGATGGGAGAGGACTCATAATATGGGCATTGTCGGTAAGTTCGAATCTGCCATGCGCGGTCTGGTTGAGGGGACGTTTGGCCGCTTGATTCGGACTTCGCTTCAGCGCGACGAATTTGGTCCCCAGGTCGAGCGCGCGATGGAAAGTCACCTGCGCGGCAGCCCCAACGGGCGCGAGGCGCCGACGCTCTATGACATTTATCTGAGCATCAAAGACTACGGTGTTTACGGGCGGGACACCAGGCTTGCTCAAGAGTTGTCCAATCAGCTGGTGCAGATGGCGCGCGAGCGAAGCTATTGGCTGGAGCGCAACCCGGTCATCCGGTTCCACGAGGATCCCCACGTCATCACCGGGCAAATGCGGGTGGCATCATTCCTCCTCGATGAAGAGGAGGTGCCGCCGTCTGGTGTCGCCAGCATGGATGAGACGCGCTCTATAGCGCCGGGTGAGATCCAGCAACTCAACGACGAAATTGCCCGCGAGCAGGCGAACAACCAGGCGGACGTCGCGTTGCCACCGGCATGGCTGACGCTATTTCGTCCTACTCGTGGCCAGCCCATGCGCCTGCTGACCTCTCCTATTCATATTGGGAGACATCTTTCTAACGAAATCATCGTCAACGATAAACGCGTCTCACGTCACCACGCGGAGATTCGCTATGAGCGTGGGCAGTTTGTGCTGTATGATCTCAGCTCGACAAACGGAGTCAAGATCAATGGGGTGCCAACCCGCCAGCCTGTACCCTTGCGCAACAACGATTTGATCACCGTGGGTAGCCACGAGTTTGTCTTCCAGCGGAGGTAGCGTCGGTTGGACACTTATACCGTTTTGCTCATTCTGCGCATCGCACTGGTTGCCATTCTTTATCTGGTCATCCTGCGGGTTGTCGCGGTGGCGCGCCGGGAGATGAAACTGGTGGAGCGCGCGCCCGCGGCAGTGACGCGCGGCAAAGACATCGTGGGCCATCTCGTCGTCATCGACAGTGGCTCGACCGCGCTGCGTCCCGGCGCGCGACTGGATGTTGAACCAATCACCACGATTGGTCGCTCGCCCACCAACACCATCGTGCTAGACAGCACCTTCGTTTCCACCGAGCACACCCGCATCCTCTTCAGAGATCGCTCGCTCTGGGTCGAAGATATGAACAGCCGCAATGGCACCCTGGTGGACCAGAACCGCATTAGCGAGCCTGTCGCGGTGACGCCCGGAACCATCCTTCAGGTTGGCGATGTACGTTTCAAGTTCGCCATTTAGCCGGACCAGCCTCAGGAGAGTGAACCGATGATCTATCGTCGCCGTTATCGCTGGACCGAGATGGGTCTGCTGCTATTTCCAGCGGCATTTATGGCAGTGGCGCTGATTGAGCTACAGCTGGCCCAAAAAGCTTCGACACCGCTCACACAAAATATCCTCCATCCATTGGATACGCTTGGGCCAGCCATCGGCCTCCTGTTCGCCCTGGCTGTGACGCACGTCCTGCTCAATCTCTTCGCGCCCGATTCCGACCAGACATTGCTTCCAATCGCTGGGATGCTGGCCAGCATTGGCGTCATCATGGCGATACGCATCGGATCATCTCCGGGATTCGATGTGCTCTCGCTCGGCGCCAAGCAACTCGCCTGGGTGATCCTGGGTCTGGGCTTTTGTGTTGGAACCGTCATCCTGACCCGCGACCTCCGCTGGGTGCGCAATTACAAGTACACCTGGGCGGTGGTAGGCCTGGCCCTCGTCGGCGTTACCCTGGTGAACGCCATTCGCAACTTCAACACGAACGCGCCAAGCCGCGACGTCCTCACCATCGGCGCTGGTGGGTTGTCATTCCAGCCATCTGAGCTTGTGAAAATATGCCTGGTTGTCTTCTTTGCTGGCTATCTCAGCGAGAACCAGGAAATGCTCACCGCTGGCTCGATCCCCATTGGGGCCATCAAGCTACCACCGTTGAAGCAGTTGGGACCGCTGCTCTTCATGCTTGGGCTGGCGCTGATCATTGCGGTCGGCATCCGCGAGCTTGGTCTGGCGCTCTTGATCTTTGGCATGGTGCTCTCGATGACCTACGCCGCGACCAGCCGCAAAGTCTATGTGTTTGGCGGCCTGGCGCTCTTTACAGTCGGCGCGGTGATCGCCTTCTCGGTCTTTAGCTACGCGCGAGTACGCCTGAACATTGTCTCCAATGCATTCGATCCAAATGTTGCAACGAATAGCGGCTACCAAATCGTGCAGGGGCTGATCGCGTTTGGGTCGGGAGGCGTTTTTGGGTCGGGGCTAGGTCTGGGCCACCCAACGTTCATTCCCGCCTCCAACACGGATTACATCGCGGCGGCATTTGGCGAGGAGTTCGGCTTCGCGGGCTTGCTCGCATTGTTAGGGTTGTTCATGCTGCTCGTCTTCCGCGGCATGTTCGTCGCCTTGCGCTCCCGCGACTCATTCAACCAATTGATGGCGGTTGGGCTGACCTCCGTCTTCGCGCTGCAAACGCTCGTCATTTTGACCGGCAATCTCAAACTGATGCCACTGACCGGTGTCCCGCTCCCATTTGTGGCGTATGGTGGTAGTTCGGTCGTCGCCAACTTCATCATTATTGGCTTTCTGTTACGGCTCTCGGAGAAGAAGCCTTAGCTGTCTCTCGCTGACTTCGCTCGTATGCCATCTGTCATGTATGTGTCGCTCAGATTGGCGCTTAATCAGCGCACAATCCTGGTCTAATTAAACGAGGCTTGGTCATAAATGGTCAGGCGGCTTGAAGTAACGGTTTGAGATCGGCGCGTAAGCGCCCACCAGAGCGGAAGCGGTGCCAGATGGCGAGTTGGTAGACCAGTACCGCGCCCAAGACGTAGCGCTGGGTAGCGAGCAAGCCCTTGGTGGGAACGGAGCGCGAGCAGTCAAAGATGGCCTTGAACTGCCCGTTGAAGTCTTCAATGGCCTGAGAGCGTACTTGGTGAAACACCCGTCGCACCTCCACCCCGTCGTCAGTAGGCGGGTACTTCCCGCGCCGGGTCGCGATCAGCGTCCGGTGCTGCTGGGCACAGCGCGCGTACAGCGCCGGATCGTTATAGGTCGTGTCGCCCAGGATGAACAGGTTCTCCTGCCGCACCGCATCGAGCACGATCGGCGCCTCCTCATTGTCCGCCCGGTTGGCGGGTGTGAGCGGCGCCGCCAAAGGCAGCCAGACATCCCCGACCGTCACGACGAGATGCAGCTTCCAGCCGTAGACCCAGCCATGCCAGCCAGACTTGGTCCAATGGGCCTCCGTCTCGATGCTAGTATGCAGTACTACACCCGCCTCGCGATGCTTCTTATGCCAGACGCCTCCGCGTGCAGGCAATACAGTGCTCTCGATTGCGGCGGCTCGTCCGCCCTCCGCCCAGGGGTTCAGCAAGCCCAGCAACTCCTCGCCAATGAGCGCGATTTGCTCCGGCAAGCGGTTCGCCAGCGCCTTGAGCCGCCGCTCGCAGGCGCGCCGTGTCGGCAGATGGGCGTGCTCGCACAGGGCGGCGCGGACCGCCGCCATCTCGGGCTGATCGAGGACGGCGACCAAGGCATGAACCGTTGGCAGGTGACGCACCACCATAACAATCAAGGCTTTCAAGAACATCCGTTCCGACTACTGACAGGGCCGTCCCCGGCGAAGAGCCGACCGGGCCAGCGGCGCCTTATCCATCAAGGCCAGCAGTAACAGCAAGAGCGGCGTTTGCGATACCATGAAGTTGTCTCCGTATAGATGGGACTCGACACCTTCATCGTACGAGACGCGCCGCTTCGGCTTCACCTCCGAGGCGGCTCTGTTTTATGACCAGGCCTCACTTAAACAGGTGACAGACGCGACGAGACAATGGTAGAGTAGATTAAATAGAAACGGACTGGATCTCCTTCGTGGCGAGAAATGCGCACGCGCGCAGAGTCATCTTGCCTTGGAGCATGGAGTGACCAACACGGCGAATCCGACCGCACCACAACCATCCGCTGAACAACGCGGCAGCCATCGACTCGGCGCTTTCCTCTGCTGGGCTGTTGTCTTCGCCGATATCGGTACCTCGGTGTACTACGTGCCAGGCATCCTGTGGCGACAGGTGCAGTGGCAGGCAGGTCTCTTCGTACTAATGACGTTGATCGCATTTGTCCTGCTCGTGCTCAAATATGCCGAGGTGAGTGTAAGGTTTCCCGAAGGTGGCGGCGTCGTCACCGTCTCAGCTAATGGGCTTGCCCCCTGGGTTGGCGCAGTGGGTGGTATGTTTATCCTGGTAGACTATTTCCTGACTTCAGCCATCAGTTCACTCTCCGGCCTTCTCTATTTCTCGACTATCTTCAAAAGCATCGGGAATTATGTACTGCCCATCACCGTGGTGGTTGTTATTCTGCTTGGCTTGCTCAATTTCTGGGGTATCAAAGAGTCGGCGTCAGTAAGCGCAGCCATTGCCCTGGCCGCATTCGTCAGCGATGTGATTATTCTGCTCGTCGTGTTCATCAATGTGCCGATGCCGACCATAGGGAAAGTCTTTGAGAAGATGTTCACTGGTCAGCTTGGTGGAGTTGCGCTGCTGACCGGATTTGCCGGGGCTTTCTTGGCATTTTCGGGGCTGGAGAGCATCTCACAGCTTTCGCCTGTGATGAAACTACCGCGACGAAAAACGGTGACGACGGCACTAATTCTGGTTACGCTGACTGTCGGGATCACCAGTCCGCTGCTCACAATCTTCTCAACCGTGCTTCTAAATTCACCCGATCTGCTCGCTACCACTACAATTCACCTCAACGTTGTGCCGACACCTGACACCTTTATCTCAGATCTGGGCGGCACCTATGGCGGTCTTGCGCTACTCGTAGCGACCGCCATTGCCGCCTCCGCGCTGCTCGTCTTCGCCTGCAATACTGCCATTATCGGCGCCTATCATGTCTTCATGGCGCTCTCACGCATGGGCTATCTGCCAAAATTCATCACGGCGACTAACGCATGGCGCGGCACGCCGCACAACGCCATTCTGTTGGCGACACTTATCCCAGCAGTTGTCTTGATTGGTGTCCGTGGCCAAATTGACATCCTTGGCGACATGTATGCGTTTGGCTTGCTGGGAGCGTTTTCACTGACCTGCCTGGCGATGGATGTGATTCGCTACCGTGAACGGCATGGCACCGCTCATATTGGTGCAGTGGAAGCTTCCGAGCGCTCCGCTGGCATGAGCGAAGTCGCACCCACAGGCGTACCATGGCACGCACGACTTAGCAGCGTGGCTGGCGCGCGGATATATCTGAGGGTGTTCGCACAACTGCGTGCTGCAGGCGCTCAAACCCGGCGGCGCATCAGTCCATGGGCCACACGCGCCAGAGGTTCCTGGCCAACGTTGAAATACTTCCTTGGTATCGTGACGACTTTTCTCGTCATCCTTGCCTGGTTTACCAACCTGTTCACCAAGCCGCTTGCCACCATCTTTGGCGGGGGGTTCACGCTCCTGGGCGTAGGTGCGGCACTTCTGTATCACCAGCGACTGGTTCAGCAGGGGCAGGCGCCGGTCGCTCCTATGCAAATACTCCAGCGAATGTCCAAATCGCTGCTGATCGTGCTCTCATCAGCCAGTGAATACAACCATCAGGTAATTGAGGCGACCATCGAATTCTCTCATAACCACCAGATGGTCTTTCTCTACCTCTCGCGCAAGCCTACCCAATCGCCGCGCTTCATGCAATTCGCCGATCCATTCCTGACCGATGCTGAGGCCCAGCGCACGTTGACCTTTGCGTCCAACAGGGCGAAGCGTGCAGGGCTAAAGGCCTCATTCATCTATCGTCTGGGCGGCGCGGGCCAGGTGATCGACATCTGGCGCATCATTCGCCCGGACGAAATCATCGTCGAGGCCGAAATTGCCAAGAAGGTGTCAAAGTACGTTCCGCCCGACTATGTGCGCTACCAGCAATTCGACGATGTGCGCGTCGCGCATTATGTGCGGCGCCAGCTTCCCTATGGACACCAGACACCGCTGTCAGGCTCAGCAAGTGGCAATGCCGTGGACGGGCAGGCACGCGATGCGTCAGCGTCCAGGAGGCAGCCATCCCCTGAACAATCATCCCCATGGCGTCAGCGTCCTGTTGAGGTTCCACCACTAGAGCCGCCAGTGGAAGCAGATGATGCAGTGTCAGCGGACGTTCCTGCTGATGACGAAGAGTGGATCTGGACGGGGACCGATCTCGTCCGTAAGACCCCGCAAGACAGTGATTCGACAGATGGCTGATAGCCAGACTCAATGACACCGCCTCTATCGGCGGACGGTCTGCTCCTCGCGCGCGAGGGCAGTTAACTGCGTCAGGGCGTCTTCCCAGTCGCGGATGGTTCGTGCCACCCACGCCGCCGTATCAGGCGTCACCATCTGCGGCTGTCTGGCTCCCAGACGCGCGAGAGCAGCCAGGGGATTGCGCTTCACGCCCAGGCGTGCCAGTGTCTCTCGTGCCTGGGCAAGCTGCGCCTGCACCCATGCGATATCCGCTCGAATCGAGTGATCTTCCCGAGTATCCAGCAGGCGCAACAAACTGATCCCCATCATCAACCCAGGCGACTCACTGGCTGACTCAGTGATATGATGAGGAACAATGTGCCCCTGAAGAGCCGAGGACAATTCGTACAGCCCCTGATAGAGCGTCGCAATCGGCAAGACGCCCGCAGGCGGCAGAGTGTAGAGCGCGTGCAGTGTCAGCGCCAGCTGTTCAGCGATGGCCTCGATAGAAACGCCCAACCGCGCCTCTATCGCGTGACGATAGCTATAGCCACAGCGGCGCAAGCGTAGCTCTAGCGGTTCGCCAGTGAGCGCAAACCCGGAGAACGTCGGCCACCACGGCTCTGCCAGTGCGTCGGCCGGTTGCGCCTGGGGGTAGCGTGCTTCAAGCGCATTCAAATAGCCCTGTGTCGCGACTTCAAGCGAGGCCGCCACCGCACAGATGCGCCTGCATGAATCCTCTAGCTGCCGTAGAAACCGGTCCGCCTCGGTGCGCGTCGCGCCAGCAAGCGATGCCTCCGCGCCTGTCAGCAAGAGGAGAACTCGGTCTCAACGCCAACCTCGCCCAGCGCCCTGGCCAACGCCAGTTGCGGCTCATCTATACCGGGCAAGCGTAGGCCCATATACAGACGCTGCTCCCACCCACCAGGCTTCGTCATGGTGTTCCCTTCTCAGGATAGCCCCCTAGTAGCCGCTCAATTGTACGCCAGCCGCTCTCTGTAGACAATCCTCATGGGCGCACTTTCCCAGCGGAGGCACACAGGCTACCGCCGCTCGCTTGACATAGCAACCGGTGGCCCGTAGAATGCCAGATTGAAACATCTGTTTTGATGCTCTGGCGTCAACATAGACCCAAGCGCGCTGAATACCGCAAATTAACAGGAATTTTCCTATGACGGATGATGAAAACGACGTTGTCGAACTTTTACGGCGTCATGTGCAGACACTGCGTCAACAACTGGGCAAGGCATCGGGTCTGGAGGGCGAGCCGGACGATGGCAGCGACGCAAACCTGCTCATCGAGTCTCTGGCCGGGCTTCCGTCCGACATCTCCATTCAGCGCTTTGAGGCATCGGGCCGTGCGCTTGCGCATCAGGGCGGGCGGCTGGAAATGCGCCTCCAGGGCATTCGCGTGTGGAGCTGCGCACTTGCGGATGTACTTGCCGAGCAGTTTTCGACCAGCCCGGCAACGTATGCGCAGGCGCTGCGTTCGTTGTTTGAGATCACCACACAGGCTACCGTTGCCATCAGCCGCGGGTGGCGAGACGCGCAAAATGAGCTGTCAGACAATGAGGCGGAGCGCGCGCGCCGGGGTATGACTCGCATGCAGGCGCTGCAGCGCATCAACTCCGCCGCGAACTCCACGCTCGATCTCGATCAAACGCTTGCGACGACGGCACTCGCGGTCGCCGAGGAGATGGATGCCGACCTCTGCTCGATCTATCTCTTCGATGAGGTGACCCGCGAGTTGGCGTTACGGGCAACCAACGGCCCGCGCAATGTCAGCCAGCACGCACTCGCGCTTGGCACGGGATACACCGGCTACGTCGCCGAGCATGGGCATCCACTGCTGGTACGCGACGCGCTCACCGATGACCGCTTTGCCGCAGAGGCCCAGGCATATGAGACGCCCTACGCGGGACTTCTCTCTGTTCCCATCATCTTCTTTACCGCCGAAAAGTTGCAGGGCGTCATCAGCGTGCAAACGCGCGAGCCGCACCTGTTCACCGACGACGAGTTGAGCTTTCTGGAGATCGTCGCCGGGCAAATCGCGATGAGCATCGAAAACGGTCGCATCTACGCGCAGACCGATGAGGAGCTTCGGCGGCGGGTGCACCAGTTGAACATGCTCTACCGTGTCTCTACGCTGGTCGCCTCGACACTTGTCTTCGAGAACGTGCTCCATACCATCGTTGCCCAGGCGGTCCAGCTCAGTGGCGCTGATCGCTCAGTCCTCTTTGAGCTTGACCACGCCAACAAGAAGCTTTCGACCGTTGCAACCCACGGTTTCGATCATTGGGAGACGGCGCGCGCCGAAGTGCCTGTCGGGCAATGCTGTGTTGGGCGAGTCGTCCAGACGGGGGCATCGAGCCTGAAGCTCGATTGTATGCGCACCGATGAGGGTTGCTTCCTCTATGGCCACCCCGAAGCAATCGAAGACCAGCATGCCGTGCTCTGTGTACCGCTGACCGCGCGCCAGGGGCCGGTCGGCTCGCTCTGCATCTTCAGCAGCCAGCGCTACATGCTCAATGATCATCAGCTGCAGCTTGTCACGACCTTCGCCAATGTCGCGGCTATCGCCATGGAAAACGCCCGACTTTTCGAGCAGACGCGCGAAGGGCTGCGCATCAAAGAAACGCTGTTGAGCGAGATGCATCATCGTGTGAAGAACAACCTGACGCAAATATCCAGCATCCTCAATATGCGGCAGGCGACGCACCCAGAATCCCGAAGTGCAACAGGTACTGCTCGAAAGCGTCGAACGCATTCAGGGCATCGCCGCGACCCACGAGCTGCTCTCGACGAATCAGTTGGGTGTCGCGCGTATCGATGAGATTGCCCGCAAGATTGCCATGATTGTGCAGGCCAATCTCGTCCCGCCACATATGACTATCCGCTTTCACGTCGGCACGGTTCCCTATCATCTGCCGACCGAGGAGGCGACGACGCTGGCAATCGTCCTCAATGAACTCATCGCCAACGCCATCGAACATGGCTTTGAGGGGAGCGAACGCGGCGAGATTCGCATGAGCGCCTTGCGCGAGAATGATCGGCTGGTCATGCGGGTCGCGGATGATGGCGCGGGGCTGCCCTGAGGGTACAACGGGCGCACGGAGGGACTTGGGCTTCAACTGGTGCGTGGCCTGGTAGAAACTGGACTGCGGGGCGACATTCACCCTTTCGCAGGTAACAGGCGATCCTGATATCGGCGAACGCGCCGATGGTTCGACCGACCCAGTCTGGCGGCGGTCTTCCCTGCCAAGGACGAGGTACATACGCCGTAGCGGAGCGCACCTGGACGATTGCCGAGTTCTCCATTGCGGCGGGGTTGCTCGATACCGATCGAGCCTGCCAGCGCCTCATCACGCCAGATTGACGGCGGCAATCGCTAGCCTTCGCTGACCGGCGCGCCGGTGTCTCAGCGGTAGCATGTCGGATGGTGTCGGGCGGTTTGCGCCCACGCATCGCCCCTGGCCGCCCACCAAGCCAGCCCATCAGGGCGGCGATTCCCAGCGGGATCGTCACGGTAACAAAGATGCGCCATCGCCTGCAGCACAAAACCACCCGGACCTGCTGGTATCCTGGGTGATGCATATTGGGAGAGCGCCCGGCGCATAAATGGTGATCAGCACACCATAGATGGCGAAGGTGACCATGCCCGCGAGCGCGCCCATCCCGGCATTCAAGGTTTCGCGCCCGGTAAAGAATCCTGCTGCGGAAACAGCGAACAGCAGCAGAAAAATACTCCCACAGCCCAGCGTCAGCTTGCCCGGGCGTATCGAGCGAGGCGGGGCCGTGCCAAACACCGCTACGCCAAGCAGCGTCAAACCCAGACCCAGCAACAGATACGAGGCAATGCCGACAACAACGCCCCATTTTATCGCAGCACGCATCGAGCACCTGTTTCCTCGTGTATTCCGCCGATCAGCCAGCGACGCGCGTTATGTCGCGCCATCGTGGATTATAATGTTCGCAACGCAGACGCTGCCACAGCTACCGCTAGCCCCAGTGACCGTGCCAGACTCGACCCTCCGCAGCGCTGGCGCTCAATCGCTGCTTTCGATATACTATGGCACTGCGATGGCGCGACAACGAAGCGCGCCACGAACACCGATGTTCATCGCCATCCTGGGGAAAATCCCGCAGGGCCATTGCGCGACGAAAGTCGCAGGGCGGAATGCGCCGCCATGAGGAACTATGCGCTACTACCAGAACATTCTCGAAACCATCGGCCATACGCCGCTGATCCGCTTGAACCGTGTCACGCAGGATCTACCGGCGACGGTACTGGCAAAGGTCGAGTTCTTCAATCCCGGCGGCAGTGTCAAAGACCGCATCGGCCTCTCGCTGGTGGAGGCATGCGAGCAATCGGGCAAGCTTAAACCCGGCGGCACTATCATCGAGCCAACCAGCGGCAACACTGGCACCGGCCTGGCGCTGGCCGCCGCGATCAAGGGCTACCATCTCATCTGCGTGATGACCGATAAAGTCGCGGAAGAAAAACGCAGCCTGCTGCGCGCGCTGGGCGCCGAGGTGGTGATCTGCCCCAACAGCGTGCCCTCCGACTCGCCGGAGAGCTACCGCAATGTCGCGGCGCGGCTCGCCCGTGAGATTCCGGGCGCATGTAACCCTGACCAATACTCCAACCCCGCCAATCCGCTCTCGCACTATCGCACCACCGGCCCAGAGATATGGGACGACACCGATGGCAAGGTGACCGCTTTCGTCGCGGGCGTCGGCACCGCTGGCACCATCATCGGCACGGCGCGCTACCTCAAGGAGCGCGACCCGAAGATACAGATCATCGGCGCTGATCCGGCAGGCTCCATCTACTCGCATGATGAAATCCGCCCCTACAAGGTCGAGGGCATCGGCCAGGACGCCTATCCGGCCAACTGGGATGAGTCAGTGGTGGATAGAGTCATTCGCGTGGATGACCGCACCTCGTTCCAGCTTGCGCGGCGCCTGGCGCATGAGGAGGGAATGCTTTGCGGTGGTCGGCGGGCACGGCGGTCGCCGCCGCGCTGGAGTATGCGAAGGAATGCGGGCCAGATGATATCGATTGTTGTGCTGCTGCCAGACACCGGTCGCGGCTATCTCTCGAAGCAATATAACGAGACATGGCTGCGCGAGAATGGCTTCCTCGAAGTCGCCCGCACAGCCGACCCTCGCCGATGTGCTGGCATTCCGCCGTCAGTCAGAGCCAGCGCTTCCGCCGGTGATCGGTGTCGCCCCTAGCGATCCGGTTACAACGGCTATCGAGCGACTTCCATCGATATGGCATCTCGCAGCTTCCCGTGATCGAAGACGGCGCAGTCGTCGGGTCGCTGACCGAGACATCCCTCTTACAGCGGCTGGCGTCTGGCGAACGACTGGAGGAGCAGCGTCGTCGGCGATTGGCAGGATTCGCCGTTGCCCGCGATGTCCGAGACGCCACCGTGCGCGAAGCCTACACACTCTTCGCCGGCGGCCAGACGCGCCATCGCCGTGACCGGGGCCAATGGGCTGAGCGGCGTCGTCTCCAAGAGCGATCTGATGGAGTTCTGGGCGCGCAACGCATAGCACACAGTCCGCCATGATATGGGCCGTTTGTTTACGCCCACAATGACCTGCGGCCTCCTCCTCACACGGGGAGGGTTTCCATATGCAAAGGATCATGCTTATGTCCACATCCGCTGACATCAAACGGCGCTGTTGATTCATCCTAGGTGAGACTATGCCTGGGATTCGCGCTTCCTGATACTGCCGGGAATATCATGCGCCTCAAGGCGTTCAAGCAGCGCCGTCCGCTACTGATCGCGCTGCTGCATAGCGAGCGCGACATGTCCTGATTGCCGCCAATGGCTATTCGAGTTGGCGTCTGCCCGTGACGACCTCGCGTACCTCGACGTGCAGCCGCTGCTCATCTTCCCCGATGACCTCGCGACGCTGCGCGCGCTCCAGGCGGAACTGAACCTGCCCGGCGCGCTCCTCTCCGATCCGCACCATGAGACGCTTTCGCGCTACGTTGGCGCACAGAATCCTTCACGCATCAGCCCGCGGTGCTGGTAGCGGTCGACCGCTACAGTTAGTGCCTGGATGCATGGCTCGCCGACGAACCATCCCAGTGGCCTACACTGGCTGAGATATTGGCAACATTCGCATTCGCTGAGCAGGAAGACTGCGCATGTGGACTCCCCATTTGGCCAGAGTGTAATCAGCTAATACGGAGGCAACTGCGACGCGAATCGTGCGTCTTGTGTGAGATTGGTCACAGACGAATGCGTAATATTGGCAAGTCTGCTGAAACGAGTAGCAGACTCAGGGCGTGCTGACGTTCGTAGCACAACATGCGTAGCGTCGGCCAGTGTGGATTCGTAGGAGGCTCGCCAGAATGCTCAGACAGCGCAAACTCTGGTATCCCCTGGCGGTTGGACTCTTGCTGATGGTGACGGCGCTATCAGCCTGTGGACCGACTGCCAGTACAACCACAACAGTGGCCCGAAACAGGGCGGAACAATTATCGATGGTGTGCAGGAAGAAGCAAATAGCATCATGCCTGCACAGTCAACCGAGACATTCGCGGACCTTGTTGATGCGGCAATCTGGGCATCGTTGGTCTATACCAACAGATCAGTTCCAAGTTTCTCCTGGGCTGCTCACACAAGTCCCTAGCGCCAGCAACGGTGGCATTGTCGTCACTGGTAGCACGGAGACCTTCAATCTTCATCTTCGTCCAAATCTGAAGTGGTCGGACGGCCAGCCGCTCACCTCCGCTGACGTCGCCTTCGCAATCAAAACCTATTCGGATCCCGCCTACGGTGATAAGCAGGGCTTCCCGGCGAAAGATATTGCCAGCGTTGACACGCCCGATGCCAGCACGGTGGTCATCCATCTCAACAAGATCAATGTCGCCTTCCTGACTTTGGCCTTGACCGACCCGCTCGATCTTCACCCCGCTGCCGCAGCACATCTATCAGAATACCGCTCCGGTGACATCGCCAAGGTCTTTACACCTACGGTGACCAGCGGCCCATTCACGGTCGCTGACGCTGACCACGTCAAAGGCGACCACATCACCGTCAAGCGGAATCAAAACTACTTCCAGGCTGGCAAACCTTATCTGGATCAGGTCACGTTCAAGTTCTTCCCCGACGCCGAGACGCAGGTCAAAGCGCTCCAGGCCGGACAGATCGACACCGCCTACTTCCTGCCGGTGACCGATGTCGACACGCTGAAGAGCATCTCCGGCTATAACCTCTTCACGCCGAAGCAGTCGCCAAACTACGAGGCATGGTACTTCAACCTGAGCAACACGACGCTGGCTGACCCCAAGGTTCGCCAGGCGCTGGCGCTGAGCTTCGATGTCAAGCAGGAGATCACGACCATCCAGAAGGGCAACGCTGTCCCAACCTGCGATGATGATACCGGCACCTTCGCCCACGAGCCAAACCTGATCAGTGCCGATGGCTACTGCCCGTATGGCCCGGATGGCGCTGCTAAGGTCGATCCTGCCGCAGCCAAGACTCTCCTTGAGAGCGATGGCTACACCATGGGTAGCGATGGCTACTACACCAAGGGCGGCAAGAAGCTCGAGCTGCGCATCTCCACCACCGCTGGCCGCCAGTATCGCCTCGACTCCGAGCAGTTGGCGCAGGCAGCCTGGAAGAACATCGGTGTCAAGATCGACGTCGTCAACTTCCCGTCGTCTGACTTCTTTGGCCCGATCCTCTTCCCATCCGATCACAAGTACGATAAGGCCAACGACCAGTGGGATATCGCCGAGTTCGAGAACTCCCTGGGTGTTGATCCAGACACGCACCTGATCTGGACCTCGACGCAGGTTCCGTCGCAGGGCGGTCAGAACCTCACGTACTACAACAATCCGCAGGTGGATCAGTGGGAAGCTCAGCAGTTGCAGGCCGTTGACCAGACGCAACGCACACAGCTCTTCCATGAGATTCACGCGCAGATTCTGAAGGACATCCCGACCTTCTACCTGTACTCACCACTGGATCTGTCCGAGTACAAGGCGACACTGCACAACTACAAGCCAGACAGCATTGGGCCGTCTGAGACATGGAACATCTGGGACTGGTATCTGAGCTAGGGAATTCCTGGTGTCACGATAGCCAGCAACCCAACCACAGCACAGCGATTCCTTCACTGGAGTCGCTGTGCTATACCCGCCACCTTCATCAGCAGCCGCGATTTCGCCGAGTTCAGCGGGTCTTCGTAAATTTCTGCTTTTGGCGCCGTCTCTGCAACAACGCACGTTAGAAATTCTGCGCCAGGCCGATAGACTCCGGGTGCGTTGCAGTGTGATTTGTGGTCTAATGTAGCGAACTACCCATAGCGATCCAGGAGGAGCCACCATGAGGCGCTATGTCATTCGCCGCCTGATCCAGGCCGTATTCATCCTCTTCTTGCTGTCGATTGGGTTATTCGCGCTCATTCACGCCATCCCTGGCGGGCCTGACCGCGTCTTTCTCTCACCTCACCAAACAGAGGCCGCGCGCAAGGCGATCATCCATAACCTTGGACTAGATCAGCCGCTCCCTATCCAATATTGGAATTGGCTCAAGAGCGCTTTACATGGCGATTTCGGTACATCTTTCACTGATAACCAGTCGGTCGCGAGCGATATCTTCGCTCGATTCCCAGCAACGCTGGAATTGTTCGTCGCGTCACTCAGTTTTGCGCTCGTCGTCTCAATCATCTTTGGCGTGGTCGCCGCCGTTCGCCAATACTCCCTTACCGACTACACGCTGACGATTCTCTCGTACCTGGGAATCTCGCTGCCAGTGTTCTGGTTCGCACTGATTCTGCAGACCATCTTCGGAGTCCAACTGCGTGTCCTTCCGGTGTTTGGTCAGAGTTCGCCAGTCACGAATGGGTTCAGCGCTTTCGACCATATCCAAGACTACGCGGTACACTTGATCTTACCTGCCATTGTCCTTTCCATTTTGTTTATTGCTGGCTGGAGTCGCTACCTGCGCTCGAGCATGTTGGATACGGTAAAACAAGATTACGTCCGCACCGCGCGCGCCAAAGGGCTCAGTCCGAGGGTGGTCTTCTTTCGTCACGCGCTGCGCAATGCGTTGATCCCCTTTATCACTGTGGTGGCCATTGACTTTGGCGGTATCGCCAGCGGCGCAGTCATCACCGAGACCGTGTTTGCGTGGCCTGGCATTGGGTATCTCTTCTACGACGCGTTGAATGACCGTGATTACCCGATACTCATGGCCATGTTGCTGCTCGCGGCGTTCTTCGTCATCATGTTCAACTTGATTGCGGACATTCTTTACGGTGTTGTGGATCCTCGCATCCGCTACTCGTGATCGTGATCGAAAGGAAGTAGCGCCGTGGAAATCCTCCAGCAACCAGATGCTTCCCAGCAATCGGGGATCGCCGCCATCGAGTTGACGCCGGATCTGGTACGCAAGCGTCGCGGCCAATTGCGCATCATCTTCGATCGCTTTGTGCGTAACCGCGCCGCTGTCGCAGGAGCAATCGTCCTATCAATTATCATCCTGATGGCGATTTTTGCTCCAGTCATCACGCACCAAACGGCCACATATGACCCCGCAAACACGATTCCACCCCACCCAAAGCCGTCCGATCTTCTGGCTGGCCCATCATGGGCGCATCCTATGGGAACGGATGAGCTAGGCCGCGATTTCTTTGCGCGAATGCTCTTTGGCGCCCAGGTGTCGCTCCTGGTCGGATTCTCGTCAATGTTCGTGGCAATGGGCATCGGCGCCACGCTTGGAGCCCTCGCGGGGTATTACGGTGGCTGGGTTGACAACGTCCTGATGCGTGTCGTTGATGCGATGCTGGCGCTGCCGTACCTGCTCCTGCTGTTTGTGCTTTCGATTATCTTCTCCAACGGCTCGGTTAGCACGGTCGTATTGATCATTGCGATCCTGGCATGGCCCGCCACCGCCCGTATTGTACGAGGAGAGTTTCTGGCGCTCAAACACCAGGAGTTTCTGATGGCGACACGTACGCTCGGAGCGGGTGATCTGCGACTGATTCTGCGCCATATCCTGCCGAACGCTGCTGGGCCCATCATCGTCAACGCGACACTCCTGGTTGGCCTCAACATCATCAATGAATCGGTCCTCAGCTTCTTCGGCTTCGGGCTGACGCCACCGCAGTCGAGTTGGGGAGTGTTGCTGGGGCAATCTCAGACGTTCTTCAATGCGGCGCCGCGGATGCTCTACCTTCCGGGCTTCGCGATTCTCATTACAGTGCTCTGTTTCAACCTGATCGGCGATGGCCTGCGTGACGCGCTCGATCCACACTTGACACAGCGCTAACACAACACTGACGCATTCGTTTTGGCATCGTCTTCGACTTCGATAGAGGCACGTACGGTTGCGAGAGGAGAGGCTCATTGGCTCCAATTCTTGAAGTGAAGGGCCTTAAAACCCAGTTCCGCACGCGAGACGGCACGATTAAAGCAGTGAATGGTGTGAGCTTCGACCTAGACGCGGGCGAAACGATTGGCATCGTTGGCGAGAGCGGCTCAGGAAAAAGTGTCACGTCGCTCTCGATCCTGCGCCTGCTACCCACCCCGCCTGCCGAAATCGTCGAGGGTGAAGTGCTGTTTGAGGATAAAGATCTCACCGAGCTGGATGAGCGCGAGTTACGCAAGATCCGCGGCAGCAAAATATCCATGATCTTCCAGGATCCGATCTCCAGCCTCAATCCCGTAATGCGTATTAGCCAGCAGTTGCTCGAGCCTATCAATCTCCATCTGGGACTGAAAGGCGAAGTGGCCTACCGCCGGGCTATCGAATTATTGCGGGCGGTCGGCATACCCGATCCTGAGCGGCGCATTCGTGGCTATCCGCACGAGTTCAGTGGTGGCATGCGGCAGCGCGTCATGATCGCCATTGCCATCGCGGCGAATCCTAAACTGCTCATTGCCGACGAACCAACGACAGCGCTTGATGTGACGGTCCAGGCGCAGATTCTGGACTTGATTGGCCAACTTCGTAAGGAATTACATACCTCGGTAATACTCATCACACACGACCTGGGTGTGGTCGCTGGTATCGCGGACCGCATTCTGGTGATGTACGCTGGCCACATCGTCGAGCGCGCGCCAACTGATGAACTCTTTGCGAATCCCCGCCATCCCTATACACTCGGACTCCTCGCCTCGGTACCCCGACTTGATGATGTTGGCGTCAACGAGCTACAGACCATTCCAGGCGCCCCACCAGATATGCTCAACCCACCAGCAGGCTGCCCATTCCAGCCGCGTTGTCCCTTCGCTATCGACAAATGCAAGACATTCCCGCCAGACGTCACCGTGGGTCGAGAGCACAAAGCAGTTTGCTGGGTAGACGTGACGGCGCCCGCGGAGATTGAGCGGGCCAAGCTGCGAGGGTATATCCCATTGCGTTCGGTAGGTGGCAGTTTCATCGGCGAGACACAAGGCTCTGCGGAATAGGGCGCCAGTGGCGAGGAACGAGGTAATTGATGGAAACTTCCGCCGCGACGAACCCAACAGCACCAGCGACACCCCCGGCTGGTGACATATTGAAGGTTGATGAACTGGTGATGCACTTCCCGATCACGCAGGGAATCATCTTTCAGCGTCAGGTTGGCGCCATACGGGCCGTGGATGGTGTCTCATTCACCATTAAGCGCGGCGAGACACTTGGCCTAGTGGGTGAGAGTGGGTCAGGCAAATCAACCATCGGACGCTGCCTGGTGCGTCTCTATCAGCCAACCAGCGGCCATATGGTCCTCGCTGGTGACGATTTGGGCGCTGCGAACGGCACAGCGTTGCGCACAATCCGCCAGCAGGTGCAGATGATCTTTCAAGATCCATACGCATCGCTCGATCCACGCATGACCGTTGGTGCGTTGATTAGCGAACCGATGGTGATTTACAAGACCGGCACACGTTCAAATATCCGTGCGCGCACCGAGGAACTGTTGCAGAAAGTCGGCTTGAATCCGCAGTTCGTGGATCGCTATCCCCATGAGTTCAGTGGCGGCCAGCGTCAGCGCATCGCGATTGCCCGCGCTATCAGCATCGAGCCACAGTTCATCGTCGCCGATGAACCGGTCAGCGCCCTCGATGTCTCGATCCGCGCGCAGGTGATTAATCTGATGCAACGTCTCCAGCGCGAGATGGGACTCACCTACCTGTTCATCACCCACGACATGAGTGTGGTGCGCCATGTCGCCACCCGTATCGCCGTCATGTATCTGGGAAAGTTGATGGAGGTCTCCGATCGGTCGGACCTCTTCGTCAACCCGCTTCACCCGTACACGATGGCACTGCTCTCGGCTGTACCAATCCCCGATCCGCGCGTCGAGCGCCAGCGCAAACGCATCATCCTCAAAGGCGACCTGCCCAGCCCGATTAACATCCCCAAGGGCTGTCGCTTCCATACGCGCTGCCCCATCGCCCAGGATATCTGTCGCGAGGTCGAGCCGCCACTTGAAGACAAGACAGGCCGTGGTCACTTTGCCGCCTGCCACTTCTCGGACCGGGTCGCGGCGCTGGCAAGGACCGGAAGTTCGGAAGAGCGGGGAAAGCTGTAAGCTCGTGTGTCCTCACAATTCACGACGCATCGAGAAAGGCGCGCTTGGCCGCAAGGAGCGCGCCCAGTTCGTGGTTGGTGAGCAGCCGCACGTCACCACGCGCGAGAATGATCTGCGCATCAAGCACGGTGACATCGAAATGCTCACGATAGCTGCCTGGATACTGCACCCAACGCTCGCGGAACCCGAGCGGCACGGCGAACGCCCGCAATTCGCGTGCGCCCTCAGGGCCGGGAATATCCGACAACAGGTGATACATGCGATCCCCACGGTGGACCCCCGCTGGCAGCCAGTCGCGGGTCGCACGCGCCGCATGCAGTACAATTGCCATGATGATCGCGCCTAATAGCTGAGCAGGGCAAAGACATCGTGTCCTGGCAGGCGTGATCGTCCCTGCAACGCCGAGAGCTCGATAAGAAACGCCAGTGAGACGACACGCGCGCCCAGGCTTTCCACCAACCGGACCGTGCCCTCGGTGGTGCCGCCAGTAGCCAACAGGTCATCGACTATCAAGACGCGCTGGCCGGAGTGCAGACCGTCGGTATGAATCTCCAGTACGTTCGTGCCATATTCCAGGTCATACTGGATTGATATGGTATCGGCGGGCAGCTTACCTTTCTTGCGCACCGGCACAAACCCCACGTCCAGCAAATAAGCCAGCGGCGTGCCAAAGATGAAGCCACGTGACTCGATACCAACCACCGCATCAATGCCCGCGCCACGATAGCGCTCCGCCAGCTTATCGATAGAGAATTGGAGCGCCCGCGCATCCTGAAGCAGCGGGGTAATGTCGCGGAACAAGATACCGGGTTGCGGATAATCAGGGATGTCGCGAATGTACCGCTTCAGCCACTCGGTCTGCTCGGCATCAGGGGACGCGGCGGAAGCTGGCGTGAATGAAGATGATGGCGGTATCGGCTCTGACATACGTACACTGTCCTCTCAAGGGTGACCAGCTCTAAGTATCCGAAGAGTCTGTGACACACTGGCCGCAGCCAGTATACCATGCGCTATGTGGAGGCGCAGAGAGCCTGCTAATGCACATGCAAAGCACGCTGGCCGCTTGACAGCTCCGGCTTTCCGTTAGTATATTGACGTGACTACCATGTAGCGCGCCACTGCGTTCCGGTAGATATCGGCGCTGGCGCACACACTTCCAACTGTGTGCCATCTTCGCGCTACAACGCACCTCTACAATTGCCTCACGGAGGTACCCATACGTGAATCTGAGCTTCATTGACTTTGCCATCCTTGTCGTGGCACTGGTCATCGGAGCCGTTGGCGGTTTTCTCTATGGCCGCCAGCAGAGCCGACTGCACCACGAGCAAGAGATGAGCGGTCTGAAAGAGCAGGCTGAGGCGCGCCTGCTCAACATGCAGGAAAAACAGCGCCTGGCCTTATTGGATGCACGAGACGAGACCGCCAAAGTGCGGACGTCCATCGAAACCGAAGCACGCGAACGCCGACAGGAAATCAAGCGGCAGGAGCAACGGCTTCAGCAGAAGGAGGAGACCCTCGACCGAAAAGTAGATAATCTGGAGCGCCAGGAAAGACGCCTGGCACAGCGGAATCAAGAGCTGGAAGAGCGGCTTGCGGGGGTGGATGCCCTGCGCGACCAGCGAACCGCCGACTTGCAACGAGTGGCGCGCATGTCCGTGGATGAAGCGCGCGCCGAACTGATTTCCTCCATCGAAGAATCCGCCCGCCGTGAGGCATCCATCCGCGCCCGCGAGATCGAGATGCGCGCTCGCGATGAGGCAGAAGTCCGCGCGCGTGAGATCATCACCCTCGCCGTGCAGCGGTGCGCCTCGGACCAGGTCTCCGATATCACCGTCTCCGTCGTGCCTCTGCCCAACGACGACATGAAGGGCCGTATTATCGGACGTGAGGGCCGCAACATCCGCGCATTGGAAAGCGCAACTGGTGTGGATATCGTCATCGACGACACGCCTGAGGCCGTCATATTGACGGGGTTCGATCCCGTGCGGCGCGAGATTGCGCGCGTGGCGCTCACCAAGCTGATTCTGGATGGCCGCATCCATCCCGCACGCATCGAGGAAATGGTCATCAAGGCGCGTCAGGAGATCGATCAGGTTATCCTGGAGGAAGGCGAACGCGCCTGCCTTGAAGCCAACGTCTCCAATCTGCCGCTCGATCTGGTCAAGCTGATTGGACGCATGCACTTCCGCACCAGCTACGGTCAGAACGTCCTCAACCACTCCATCGAGGTCTCGGTGCTGGCGGCAACCATCGCCGCTGAATTAGGCGCTGATGTCGGCGTCTGCAAAGTGGCGGGGCTGCTTCACGATCTGGGCAAGGTCATCGATCAGGAGGTGGAGGGGCCGCATCACCTGATCAGCGGCGAGATCGCCCGGCGCTTCAATCGCGGGCCAAAGGTCGTCCATGCCATCGTCGCGCACCACGCCACCGACATGGAGCCACAATCGCTGGAGGCGGCCATCGTCCAGGCAGCGGACGCCATCTCCGCCGCGAGGCCAGGCGCGCGCCGCGAGACCATCGACCTCTACATCAAACGGCTGGAGATGCTCGAAAGCATCGCGAACTCGTTCCGGGGCGTCGAGAAGTCGTTCGCCGTCCAGGCCGGGCGCGAGGTGCGCATCATCGTCAAGCCAGAGGAAGTGGATGAGGTCGCTGCGTCGCAACTGGCGCGGGATGTGGCGCGTCGAATCGAGGAAAGCATGGATTATCCCGGCCAGATTAAAGTCTGTGTTGTGCGGGAGACGCGCGTGGTGGACTACGCCAAATGAGTGTCGTCGCCACAATGCTCGATCTCCATACCCACTCGACCGCCTCTGATGGGCTATACGCGCCAGCGGAACTGGTAGCGTTGGCCCATCAGGCCGGGCTGACGACGATTGCGCTCACCGATCACGACACGACGGATGGGCTGGCCGAGGCGCAGGCGGCGGGTGCAACGCTCGGCGTCACGGTCATCCCCGGCATCGAGATCAACACCTATCTGCCGCAGGGGCGCGGCGAGGCTCATGTCCTTGGCTACTACCTCGATACGGCCAATCCAGACCTTCAGGCGTTTCTACGCTTTCTTCGGGACGCGCGTGTACAACGCGGCGAGCGGATGGTGGCGCTGCTGCGCGAACAGGGCTACGACATCACCTGGGAGCGCGTGCGCGAGCTTGCCCACGGCACCGTTGGCCGCCCGCATGTCGCATTGGCGCTGATGGAGAAGGGATACGCGGAGAGCATCTCGGACGCCTTCAACCGCTACATCAGTCCGGGCCGCCCGGCCTACGTGCCACGCTTCAAGATGGCGCCCGAGGATGCGGTACGTATGCTGCGGAGCGTACGTGGCGTGCCGGTGCTGGCGCATCCAATGCGCCTCTACGGGCTGGAGGACGATCTTCTGCCGCGCCTGATGGAGGCGGGCCTGCTCGGCCTCGAATGCTACTACGGCGACTACGACGAGCCGACGGTAGAACACCTGCTGGCGCTTGCTGAACAGTATGGTCTGGTCGCCACTGGTGGCACCGACTATCACGGGCCAGGCGTCCATCCCACGCCGCTTGGTGGGCGTTACGTTCCGCCAGTGGCTGCTGAGCAGGTACGGGCAGTGGCTGATCGACTCGCGCACGAGCCAGCGCCACCGTTCACGCCACCGATGCCACCACAGTAGCCAATTGGCTCATTCGTGTAGTGTGGTGGGCAATGGATGTGAAAGAACACCCAGCGCGCCCAGGCGCCGCTCAGCGGCCATCCGCAGCCGCCGCTGATAGTCACGACCAGCGCTTGGGGTGACAAACAGGTGGAAGATGTAGGCGCCTCATCCACCTGTGACTCCTGCGCTGCCGTCTCGCCACCATTTGATGCCAGCAGGGGCGGCAGTGCGCGCTGCGCAGACGTTTTTACAGCCTCGACGATGACCTCATGCGGCGCAAGGCCCGCCTCGGCCGCCAGCGTCTCCTCTATCGCATTCCTGTCGCGGCGGCTGCTCCCGATAAGCTGTACGATCTCGCTGTCATCCTGGGGTATCTCTGCCTCCCAGACGCACGCAAACAGGCTATCACGCATCACCTGCTCCACCAGAAGCGCCTGCCCGCTCCGCTCGCGCCGACCAAGATACGTCAGCGCCGCGCTATCAGTCATATCGAAAAAGTCAGCAGGCAGCGCATCCGCCTGTGCGGCGAGATCGACAGCCTTGCGCAGCATGGCATGCATCGAGAGATTGCGATGCCCCTGATGCAGATACGCATAGACCGAAATCCGGTCGGAGAGCCATGCTCGCGCGCCTTCAGCGCCATCTGGAAGCAGGACCACACGAGGCATGCCAGATGGGGGCACGGAGAGCCGCAACGCGCGCGCCACCTGACGCGCATCATAGCTGGATCTGCCCAGGCCTCCCGCCAGGAGGAAGCGCGCGACGTTATCAAGATTGTCGTAATCCATCTGGCCGTTGAGCAGAGCGCCGCGACCATCGGAGGTTTCGCCGAGCATCAATGCGGCCACCTCATCCCAGTCGAGCCAGGCGAGCTGTCGAGTGGCGGCGGGTGAAAGCGACGCGCGGACCTGATCGAGCAGCCGCGTAGATCGCTGCTCGTGATTCATACCAAGCGTTTCGATCATCAGTGGCTCGGTCAGATGCGAAAACGGTCCGTGTCCCAGGTCGTGAGCCAGCGCCGCCACATGCAGAGCGCGGTCGCGAGGGCGCGAGCCACGAGCCAGCGCATAGACGCCACGTGAATGGTCCAGCCGGGACGAGAAAGGGTGTCGAAAGAGCATCTCGCCGGGCACATCCGAGAGCGAGACGCCAGACAATCTGCGGAATGGCGGCGTATCAAGCAGCGGCGAAATCCAGCCGGCGAGTCGCACCTCGCCGTAGAGTGGGTCAGGGTACGCTCGCGGTCGCAGCCCACTGCGTCGGCGCGGCTGCGGCCCCGAGGCGGCGCCTGGCTCAACGGACATGGGCTATCCTTGTATGAGGGACAACGATCAATACATCAGTCGGCCAGCACCGCAACGGCCTGGGCGCTTATTCTTGCGGAGGCGGAGCCTCAAGGCCAAGACTCTTGCGGTACTGCCGCGGAATATCGTCGCCGACGAACCCCTCATTGAAGACCCGCTTCCGCACGAGATGGCGGAGCAGCATCAGGCGCCGTGTCTGAGTATCGAGGCGTTCCAGATCAGTCAGGTCGTCACCCTGCTCTTCGAGAGCATGTGCGGCGGGTACGGCGGGCACTGGCGCCGGCGACTCAGTTGACTCCGGGGCAATTGGCGTCAGCGCGATGCGAGGCGCTGGAATCTCGGCGGACGCAGGCGATGCGACTGGCGTTGGCTTATGACGCTGGGGTCGCGTTGGGCTTGCGCCAATGTCACGAGGCGGCCACGCGCAGTCGAGGTCGCAGGCGACGTCCGTTATCCAGCCAACTGCTGAGCGAGAGGCCGAGCGTGGCCTGTCCGGTGGCGGAATGTGGTGTGGCTGACCCTACGAGCATCGGTTCGCGCGCGGACGGCTCCGCCGATCGCTGACGCGCGCCTCTCAGCGAAGCAATAACTGTCAATCGCAGCCGGTTCATGAAGCGTCGCACGATCATCGGGCGCACCCTCGCTTCCACTAGGAACCGTCAGCATGGGCCTCCGCACACACCGAAATACATGTGCCAGAAGAGCGCTGACATGCTCGCCTTGCCTTACTCAAAATCGTAGCATAAGAGCCAGTTCACGTCAAACGCAACGCGATACTTCTCCGACAGCTACCCCTGACTTTGAACGACTTCCAGGTCACTGATTTTCCACGTCCCCGATATCTTCGCGAAGGCAATCTTGAATGGCACCTGCACCGTCAGCGCGCCTGCGTCAGTAGTCACCTTAATATCGAACGCGCCCGAGACGGATGCGTCATCGCCCTGTGCCGTGACCGTGTAGGTGTTGATCTGCGGCTGGCAGCCGGTAATCTGGAACTGGCCTCCACCAAAGACCTGCTTCAAGCCGTTGACGTATTTATCAACCGTCCCAATCTGTTGCTGGTAGGCAGGGGTGAACATCGCATAGACGGCCTGGTAGTTCTGGGCGGCCAGCGCCTGACAGAACTGCGACCCCGTCGTCAGCGCCCCAACGTCCGACCCTTGCAACGACTCGTCCACCGCATCGATCTTCCAGCTCCCGTTCTGCTTCACCAGACTGATTGCGCCGGTGTAGCTGTGGTGGCGGGTGATCTGGGCGTTGAATGACGCCGTCTGTGGATTGAGGTTGAGATTGAAGCCACCACCGCTCTGGATACCGGCGAGGCCGCATGCATGCACCTTGCCATCCAGCTGATCGTGGAGCTGGCCGATCTGGGTAAAATCTGTGCTCGATACCGCCTTCTGATACCCCGCCGAAAGCAGCGCATAGGCATCGGAGTACTTCTGCGCCTTGAGATCATTGCAGAATGTGCTCGTCGTGCTCAGCGGCTCCTGCAGCGCATTCTGCCCGACAGCATAGACGACACCGCCAACCACGCCGAAGACGACCAGCACCAGCGCGGCAACCAATACCGGAATCAGCCAGCGGGGCCGCTTCGCCGTAGGCGCCTCAGGTCTCGAAGCTCGATTCGGCGTGTAGCCATCGGATTGTCGCGGGCGTGGCGACGACACTGGAGATGGCATGTCAGAATAGCCACGGTTTCCGGGATAATCCGATTGCCATCCAGCCCCCTGTTGTGGTTCATTCGGCTGGCGGGGTGAATAGCGAGATCCCGGATAATCAGACGACACACACAGCTCCCTTCGACACCATTGCTCATATCAACTCGATCAGCCAGGTGGTTCTCAGGATACCTCAATTCCAGCTGTTTACTGGAGTATATCGGAAAATTGGGCTAGCGGCGCGATATATGTCACTGTTGCCGCTCAATATCGCGCGCATCACTCGGCTCGCAATTGCGCCAGCGCCACACCCGCCGCATGTGCATAGCGCGCAACCGTCACGCGATCCAGCACGCCCTGCTCGGTAACGTATCCCGTTATCAGCGCCGCGGGAGTGACATCGAAATAAGGATTGCGCGCGTGGAAGCCAGCGACTGGATCGGGCAGCAGCTCCGCCGGATCCATCTCTTCCAGCGCCAGCGGAAAATCTGGCGCGGCGATCTTGTGCGTCTCGCAGAGCACATAGACCGGCTTGCCAGCTTCACGCGCCACCAGCGCCAGCGGATACGAGCCAATCTTGTTGACCAGACTGCCATCGGCGCGCAGACTATCAGCGCCTAACACCACGCAGGTCGCCTCGCCGATGAAGTGGCCGCACGCCGCGTCCGCGACAAGTGTCACGTCAAGCCCGCTCTCAGCGAGCGCCCGCCCCATAGCAACACCCTCGCCACCGGGGAGCGATGCGGCAATCAGCACCCGCCCGATGATACGGCGCTGGCCCAGGTCGCGCAGCACATCCTCGACGGTGCCAGAGCGACTCATAGTATATACGTCGCCGTGGAACAATTTCTCCGCATGCATTTGCAGGGCATGCTGCGTCTGCGCATCCTGTGTGGCGAGACGCTCCGCTGTGTCGCGTTGCAGTTTCCGGGCATCCGTGGAGGTGGCCGACCAGCCCGCGCTCCAAATACGCGCCGCTGCATTGGCAACCGCCGCCATGCTTGGCCGTGCCGCAACCAACGCCTGGGCCGCTGTCTTCACTACAATGTCCCAGCTATCGGCGGACACGTCATCGCGTGGCTCAGCGAGCCGCAGGAGTACACCAGCCGCCGCCCTCGCCAGCCAGCTCGCTCCATGTTCACGGTCGTCGCGGATCGCCTGGATAGATGCTTCGATATCGGCAGGCAAATCGACCTTTTCGCTCTCGTCCATGCGCTTGCTATCCCCGCTTTGGAAACAGGTATCATCTCAACAGCAGCTATTCAGCGGACCTCGACAGGTGAGCAGTGGCTACCTTCTCTACTCGTTCCCAATGCAGGTGAAACAGCGGCTCGCCAGCCAACCATGTTGCTAACCACACCTGTATAGAAGGCGACTCAACGGCCCACTCGCTGAAGCTTTCGTTGCTATCCATCCGCAACACCTGAAGGTCAGACGAGGCGCAGTTCACAAGCGAATAGATATTGCAGCCCCAGTCACAGACCATGAGTACGCGCGCGGGCCAGAGTGAAGGTTTATCATCCTCATCTGCCCAGTTCTCGTCGATCTCCCGCTGCGTCATCGCTCGCATGGCAGTGTATGCGGTGACAATAGAATCCATGTCGGAATTGCCCGTATCCAGCGGGAAGAGTCCATAGCCAGGCCCAAACCCGCCATTGCCAACCTCACAGTAGAGCCGTCGCAGAAACGGCGACAGCGCAAAGCCCAGGCGCGCCTCGGCCTCTGCGATTTCAGCGTGGGATGCAGGCGACGCGACGACAGGCGCCCGCCACGAATATTCGCGTGTCGGGTATGCCCCTGTCTTCATTGCTTGCTTGAGTTGCTCGAGTAACTGGTCGTCACGCTGCCCTCGCACATCCATATACGGCTCCGCCTACTGTGACTCGACATCGGGTGACTCGGGCGGATAAACGTGCGCGAGCGCCTCCGCCAGACGCGGAACGGTCGCCAGCGCCTCAACCTCTGGCGGCTCGTACCACTTGAACTGCGTCGCTTCCCAGTCGCTTCTCAGGTGTTCGGGATGCAGCAAACGGAACAGGAACGGGTGAACGACCCAACTCTGCGCCAGCATGTCATCACGGAAGGCTATTGGCTCGCCCGTCAACAGCAGATCCACGTCCTCACGCCCCAACCCAGCCTCCTCCTGAAGCTCGGTATACGCCTGCTCCAACGGTGTGACACCTGGCTCGACGTAACCGCTGATGCCTGCCCAGGCGCCGCGATAGGTGCGCACGCGCTGACTGCGCTGCGCCAGAAGAATCTCATCGTGTCCATGATCCGCGCGCATCACGAAGCAAGTGACGACCGCCGTTGCATCGTTCGGCCCTTCGGGAGTTGACATCTTAGACCTCCAATGCGCCTCCTCGCTCGACCTGCCCGGTATCGAGCAGGCGGGTGCCGAGTAAGACAAAGTAGAGATAACCCCGCCATTCACCGAGCGCCGCCAGCAACTCTGTGCGGCGCTCATCAATCTCTCCCGCCTCCCAGCCGAAGATCGCTTTGAAGGCACGTTGCGCGCCAGAGTCGCCCAGTGGGAAGGCCGAGAGGCGACCCAACCCACGAAGCAGAATCACCTGCGCGCTCCACCGCCCAATGCCATGTAACTGCGTCAGCCGGGCAATCGCCGAGTCGTCGTCCAGGCCCACCAGTTCATCCTCGCGAATAGAGTCGCTGAGAACCGCCTCCGCGCCGCTACGAAGCGTCCTGACTTTGGCGACGCTCAGCCCCCAGGCGCGCGTCTGCTCATCGCTCGCCTGCAAGAATTGATCCGCTGTGGGATAGTTATGGTAAACGGCATCGTTGTATACAGCGCGCGGACCAATATCAACAATCATCCGGTTGGAGATGGCCTGCCCCGCCTCCAAACTGACCTGCTGGTAAGGCACAACCCCTACCAGCGTCGTCCAGAGGTCGGGATAGCGTGGCGGCTTCATTCCCACCAGTTGGGTGAGCAGATTCGCCAACGGCTCGTAACGAGAGAAAGTGGCGACCACGGGTGTCAGATCGCGAGACAGCCCCAGCATACGATCCAGCAGCAGCGACAGCATGTCACGTTCGGCCGGGGTGAGCGGCCCATCCAGCACGGATACTTCAACCCCTGCGGGATCGGTCTGGCGGACAGCGATCAGGTGTTCGCGACCGCCGACGCGCAGCACACGACGATAGACGCCATCCGACCACGTATCGACCAGATTGGTTGGGCGTCGCCGGGTGACTGCGACAGTTAACGCCAGATCGAATGGCGGCAGCGCCCGTAACGTGAACGTGGTCGTGCTATTGCTCATCGTGTCCATGCTTTCCATTTCTCCCTATCCGATGATACACCTCCAGGTGTTGCCGGGCCACTCGCTCCCACGTGAACTCCGCCGCGCGCGCCAGACCCCTCGCCCGCATCGCTTCCTGACGTGTCGTCTCGCTCGTGACGGCCACCAGCGCATTCGCCAGTGACGTGATATCATCCACCGGCACGATGAGCGCGGCGTCGCCAGCCGCCTCGGGCAGCGCTCCGCCGTCGCTACAGACGACCGGTGCGCCACACGCCATCGCCTCGATCACCGGCATGCCAAAGCCCTCATAGGCCGAAGGCATTGCCAGCACATCCGCCGTCGAGTAGAGGGCCGCGAGATCATCTTCCGGCACGTGATCGAGAAAGCGCACCGCATCGGCGACGCGATACTCCTCTACAGCCTGAAAGACACTCTCGTACAGCCAGCCACGACGCCCGGCAACCGCCAGCATGCGCGGCCCGCCCGGCTGCTGCCGCACCCGAGCGAAGGCGGCGACAAGATGATCGTAGCGCTTGCGCGGCTCAATGGTGCCGACAGCCAGCGCCAGCGGATGCTCTAACCGATAGCGGGCGTCGATGGTTGCAAGTGTCTGCCGGTTGGTGATTGGCGCAAACGACGTATCAACACCCGGCGTGATGACGATGATGCGGTCTCGCGCTATTCCATACCGTGCCGTAATGTCGGCGGCGGTATGTTCTGAAATAGCGATGATGGCATCCGCCCGCTGGAGGGAGCGCGGCACAACCGCCGAGAGATAGCGGACAAGACCTGGCGTCGCGTACTGTGGGTGCGTCAGGAAGGCGAGGTCGTAGATCGTCACGACTCGCGGCACACGGAGCGCTGGCGGAAGCGCGAAATCCAGCCCGTGGAATACATCTGCCCGCCCCGCCACCACCTCGACTGGCAATGGAAGACGCAGACGATGCCAGAGGATGGTCAGGGGGCGGTTGCCAATTGGCCGACCGGCGAGTCGAATGATGTGGGGCTGGATGGCGTCAGCAACAGGGAAGGGCCGCGCCACGGTTGGCGCGTCAGCGGACAGCAACAGATACTCATCGCCACTATCCAGCCGCGCCAACGCCTCCACCAGGCTACGGGTGTAGCGTCCGATGCCAGCGCTTTGGGCGATAGCAGGCGTATAGTCAATCGCGATCCGCATGGGCGTCCGCCAACTCTCGATACAGTTCGATCCAGGCCGGGGCGCCAGTCAACAGGGCGCACGCCAGTATAGCACGGTATAGCACGGCAGGTGGGGTAGCTTTGCGCAACCGGCCCGGCGTGATAGACTGGATTGGGACTCAGGAGCGGGCGCAGATGCCACCCTCCACTCAGGTGGAGGGATGTGCGCCGGGCAGTAGCGGGGGAGCAGCAATGAGGGGCACGTTCGGAACACTTGATACGCGCCAGCTTGAGCGCATGCGCCAGGCGCTGGTCGAGACCCTCGGTACGCACTTCGCCAGCCCACCGTTTTTCGATCCACGCCTGGGAACCGACCGCGTGCGGCCACTGGATCGGAACGGCCTGGAGGCTGTCGGCCACTTTGTCCAATCTGTCAATTATTCGGCGCTCGATGCGATTGATGTGTCGTCCAACGAGGTTCGCCGATTTCTCGAAGGTCTGATTCTGCGCTATCTGGACGTGAACCCGGCGTTCAAAGGGGCGCGCTATGCCCGATATCTTCCTGCGTTACGCGCGCGTGCCCCCCGGCTGGCGGCTGATGTGCATCGTGGGCTGCTGGCCTCGCTGGATGGCAAGGCTCCCAACTTTGGCGCTCCGCCGCGCAAGCAGTCATGGATAGAAGGACGCGAGCGGGCGCGCAAGATCTCCCAGGAAGAGTACGAGCGCACCACCAGGATTCTGGAGGCGGCCATCATCCGCTCGCGCATAGACGATTACAGCAACAGCGGCTTTGTGCCACAGGCCGAGCCAGCCGACGTTGCGCGCCGTCCTCCTGCTCCCGCAAGTCCAGCAGCGCGCCCCTCTTCCGGCAACGATCAGTGGCTCAATTCGGCGACCGCGAACGATCTGACGGTGCCTGTCTCCGCCACCGGCTTTGCCGCCGCGTTCGGTGCGATGGGCATTAATGCGACGGGAACGCAGCCCGCTCCCCCGTCACCAGTCAGTGGATCGCGCAGACCGACCGACCAGCCCACCGGCCCAATGCCAGCCGCGTCTATTCCGCCCAGGAACGGCTCTGTAGCCCCACGAGAGCTGCCGGACGACCTCTACGAACTTTACGGCGATTACCTTCAGGATATGCAGCCTGATACCACCGTCACTCCGGCGGTATCCTCGCGTCCAGAGCCATTCCACCCAGCCGCGCAAAGCCACCCACAAAGCCATCCCGTCATGCCTCGCCCTGGTGCACGTCTGGTGCGACGTCTGGTGCGACGTCTGGTGCGACGTCTGGTGCGACGTCTGGTGCGACGTCTGGTGCGACGTCTGGTGCGACGTCTGGTGCGACGCCTGGTGCGACGTCTGGTGCGACGTCTGGTGCGACGCCGTGGCAATCCGCGCCAAATTCTCCGCCGGTTTTGGCTCCCCCACCGAGGCCACCGCAACCACAGTCTCAGCCGCAGCCACATAGCAATGGGCAGACAGCGAATCCTTCGACGCATGCCGACCAGATGGTCTTCTGGCAGTTACGCTACCAACTGGAAGCATATGTACGGCGGGCAGCGGAAAGCTACGGGCTATCTTATAACGGGTCCGACCCGTCAGCCGTGCTGGATGCTTTGCGCCAGTCAGGTTTCGTAGATGAGGCCGATCTGCGCATCGCCGAGGGAATCCTCGCGCTTACCGACCGTGTGACGCGCTCCTCGAACGTCGCCATGGAAGACTACCGCCAGGCGTTCCTGCTCTACCTGCTCTACCATCGCAGCCACCTCGGCATCTGACCTCCCGCAATCCGCTGTCCCCACGAAGAAGCAATGGAACAATCCATTGAGCTTCGCCGTCTGTTTCTTCATTGCTGAGCATAACGCCACGCATTGACCTGCTATCGCCCATGGTGGACCCCTGCCTGCGCGCGTGATATCCGGCAAGCTGGCGACGTAGTAAGGCCAAAGGAACGGTTGACTGGCACGCTTCTACGTGTCACTGGGAGGGACAATCACGAGCAAGCGGCGATGGACTCGATGGGGTATGGCGACAGGTGTAGCGTTGGCGCTCGTCGTACTCACCGTGATGGCGGGATGTGGATCGTCTGCGGCCAGCAACGCTCCAAGTGCGGCGCACAATATCGGGGCGCCGTCAAACTCATCGACGGATCAGTCGGTCTATGGACCAGCGGCGACGGCGGGAACCAGGCAGTCGAGCACTTCTGGTCCTCAATATCTTATCAAAGCGCTTTCTGTCTCGATGACCTTTTCCGATACCCGCGCGATTGCGACCGATCTTCAGCAGTGGATCGCGGCAACGGACCCTCATTCCTCCTCAGCGGGCGTCACCTATGAGGAACAGGCCACCAACCGCTATCAAATCACGATGACATTCTCGGTGGCGGCAACCGCCTATCCGCAGGTCTTCTCCTATCTCGCGGGTTACGCGCAGACGCGCCATGGAATCCTGGGCAGACATTCCATGATGCCTTGACCGCCGCGCTTGGGTTCGGTCAGGGGCTTGTCTCCGCGTTTATCTGGCTGGCAACCTTTGCGATCTATCTCATCCCAGTGGTGGTGGTCTTCCCGCTGGTGCGACGCTGGAGACGCGCCCGCGCCGCAAAACGTCCAGCGCCCGCGATAGCTCCGGCAGTGGCGCCTGCCGTTGCTCCGGCGCCACCCGCAGCCACGGGCCAGCCGCCGACTCAGCAGCCGTAAGGCGCCGTTTCGCGGCGGATGGCCCCACCTGGCCGAGACAGAATCATCCCTGCTCGAGCGCCTGCTGGACAAGCCGCCAGTCATTGGCAAAACCGGCCAGCGCATCACTGGTAAGTGGGCTGTGGACCATCGCGCGAATGACGTCTGGCTGAGCGGTAATATCGTGCGCGCCCGCGAGAGTCGCCTCGATCACATCATCCGGCGACTTCAGGCTGGCGACCAGTAACCGCGTCTCGGTGCGTTGCGCGCGTAAAAGTCGCGCCATCTCGCCAATGCGGGCGCAGGCATCCAGCCCCGCCCGTCGTAGTCGACCAAAATACGGGATGATCCATTCTGCGCCCGCCAGCAACCCCTGGTACGCCTGGGGCAAAGTGTAGACGGCGGTAAAGGCGATCCGAGCGCCTTCGTTCCCCAGCAGCTTGCCCGCATGCAGGCCATCGGCTGTCATCGGCAGCTTGAGGACGATACGCGCCGGGTCAATCGCCAGGCATTCGCGCCCCGCCGCCACCAGTTCATCAGCGCCCTCGGCGACTGGTTGCAGAAAGACCGGGCCAGGGCAAAGGGTGAGCAACTCGCGGGCAAGTTCGTCGAGCGAGAGCTTCTGGCCCCGCTCGATGGCCGCCAGCAGAATCGTCGGGTTGGTCGTGACGCCAGCCACTGGAAAATCTCGGCAGACCTGCGCCACATCGTCGAGCCGCGCGCTATCAACCAGGAGCGCCATCTCGTTCCCCCTCTCAACAGCACGAGTTCATTCCTAGAGCTACGATCACGTATGTAGTCTATCTCCCCCAGCGCGCGTAGCTTCTCCATCGCAACTTGCAAGCGCCGCAAGACCCGCTCGCATCCAACACCGTCATCATCTCGGTAAGCCCAGGCGTCTCTTTGCGCCCGCTCACCCCGACACGCACCAGCATAAAGACTGGCCCGCGGTCGGGAATCGGGCTGCCATCGGCCTTGGTCCGGATGAACCCCAGCCGCTCGACCGTCGCATCCAGCGTCCGCAGCAGCGCCTCAGGCGTCCACTCCGACTGCTCGCTCAGCGCCGCGATTACCGCATCCAGCGCCTGCCTCGCCCGCTCGCCATCCATCCCTTTGCTCAAGAGCAGCGGCACATCATACTCTGGCTGCTCGATAAAGAAGAACGACGTTAGCAGCGGCACATCGGCCAGCGTCTTGAAGCGTTCCTGGTCAAGCACAAAGACCTGACGCAGCATAGGCAGGATCGACCGTCGCGGCGACATCTTCTGGCAGTCCCTGGAGCAGGAACGGCAGCGCCAGCTCGGTCAGCCGCTCCGGCGCGAGCGCACGGATATAGTGGCCATTGAACCAGTCGAGCCGGGTCACATCGAAGATGGCAGGCGAGGTGCCGATGCGTCGGTCATCGAACGCCTCGATCATCTCTTCGCGGGTGAAGAACTCTTTCTTATCGTCATACGACCAGCCAAGCAACAGCAGGAAGTTACAGATCGCCTCCGGCAGATAGCCCTTGTCGCGATAGTCCAGAAGAGGCACGGCGCCATGCCGCTTAGCCAGCTTCGAGCGATCAGGACCCAGTACCAGCGGCACGTGGATCACTGTCGGCTCCTCCCAGCCAAACGCGCGATAGACCTGGGCATAGCGTGGCGCGCTGGAGATATACTCCTCGCCGCGAATCACATGGGTGATATCCATCAGGTGATCGTCAATGATGTTGGCGAAGTTATAGGTGGGATAGCCATCCGACTTCAGCAGGATCATGTCATCAATCGTGCTGTTATCGAATGTGATGTCACCGCGCAGAAAATCGTGGTAGGTGGTCGTTCCCTCGATGGGCGCGGCGAACCGAACCACCGATGGCAGCCCCTCCGCCTCGTTGGCGGCGCGCTGCTCCGGCGTCAGGTAGCGACAGCGGCGATCATAGCCGGTTGGCTGATGGCGCGCTTCCTGGTCCGCGCGCATCTGCGCCAGCCGCTCCTCGGTGCAGTAGCAGCGGTAGGCGTCGCCCTGCTGTATGAGCTGCTCGCCATTCTCACGATAGAGATCGAGCCGCTCCGACTGCGTGTAGGGGCCGTAGGGGCCGCCGACATCCGGCCCCTCATCCCACTCCAGCCCAAGCCACTTCAGCCCCTCCTGAATGGCCTCTATCGAGCCGGGGACCAGTCGCTTGCGGTCGGTATCCTCCACCCGCAGCACAAACTTGCCGCCGGTGTGTCGCGCCGCCAGCCACTCGAAGAGCGCCGTGCGGTAGTTGCCAATATGGGGAAATCCCGTAGGACTCGGCGCGTAGCGCGTGCGTACGGGTATGCTATTGTTCGTACGATCTGCCATGACAAACCTCTGGTATGTTGTGCTGTTCAGTCGCTTACCTGTCACGTTCCTGGCCGCTGAAAGGCTAGATGCGGCCCATCAGCGGATAGTGGAACGGCTCACCCTTGAAAGCCTTCACCGCACCGATGATGCCAAAGACTATGGCGACGATCTGAATGGCAATTAGAGCTCCCCATACGATGAAGAAACCACCAAAAAATCCTGCCATCGAAGGATATGGCGCGTTTCCACTGGGGGTGAAGGCAAACATGCTCGTGAAAATGATGATGTAGCCAGGGATAAGAATCACCATCTCGACCACGAAGAGCGCGAGATGGAAGAAGAACGCCTGCTTCGACTGCTGCGCCGCATAGGGCGCTTTACCCCGGTTCACCAGCCAGAGAATCAGCGGCACGATCAGCGCGCCGAAGAAGATGCTCAGATGAGCGAGTCCGGCCATCACCGTCTGATTGTCGTTCGCCTGCGGCAGCGCATATCCTGGACCAGCGTAGGCTGACTGATAGCCATACTGCGGGGGCGGTGGTCCCCAACCGCCAGGCTGAGCAGCCGAGGGAGCGGGCGGCGGCAGCGGCGTGCGCAGGTCGGGACGTTGCGCATACAGCGCCTCCAGGATCTGCCATGCATGCGGCGGATCGGCGGGCGTCGCCGAGACATACTGCCCGTTTACCATACGCCAGGCCATGGCGGGCAGAGGTTGCGCCCCCGGCGGTGATGCTGGATCATTGACCAGCCCGGCCCAGGTGATTTCCGCCAGCGGATAGGAGGCGCCTGCCGCCTCCAACCGGTCCGGCCAGACACTCACGGCGCCGCCACTGCGTAGCGGAATCCCAATCAGCGTGGCCCCACTACTCGCTCCCGTACTACTCATCCTTCGTGCAATCCTCTCATCGGTCGTGTTAGCTGCTGCCCAGCCACTACTTCGACGCCTGCGCCAATGCCCGCGCAATGACCATGCGCTGAATCTGGTTGGTCCCCTCGTAGATTTGCGTGATCTTGGCGTCACGCATCATCCGCTCGACTGGGAACTCTTTCATATACCCATAACCGCCGAGCACCTGGATGGCGTCGTTGGTAACCGAGATCGCCGCATCGGAGGCGAACGTCTTGGCGATGGCCGACTCGCGACTGAAGCGCGGCGTCCCCACATCCATCAACTCGCCGACATGGTAGATGAGCTGGCGCGCCGCCTCCACCTGGATATCCATATCGGCCAGCATAAACTGGATCGCCTGGTTGTCCCAGATCGGCTTGTCAAACTGCACGCGCTGCTTCGCGTATTCCACCGCGAAATCAAGCGCCCCCTGAGCGATGCCTAGCGCCTGCGCCGCGATGCCGGGGCGTGTGCGATCCAGCGTCGCCAGCGCGATCTTGAACCCTTCACCCTCTTTGCCAAGCAGATTGTCCGCCGGAATCTCACAGTCCTCGAAGACCAGCTCGCCGGTCTGCGACCCGCGAATGCCCATCTTATTCTCGACCTTGCCCATGTGGAAGCCAGGACGGTCACCTTCGACCACAAAGGCGCTGATGCCGCGCGTACCCTCATCGCTGGTCACGGCGAAGACTGTGTTGATATGCGCGACACCTGCGTTGGTGATGAAGTGCTTCAACCCGTTGAGCACATACGTATCGCCACGCTTCTCGGCGCGCGTGCGCATCGCGCCCGCATCGGAACCAGAGCCAGGCTCAGTCAGCGCATAGGCCGCCAGCCATTCGCCACTCGCCAGCTTTGGGATGAAGCGTTGCTTCTGCTCCTCGGTACCCGCCAGCAGAATGGGCAACGAGCCAAGCTGCTGGACGCAGAGCAGCAGCGAGGTGGTGGCGCACGCTTTGGCCAGCTCCTCGATCACCATCAGAATACTGAGCTCGCTCGATCCCAGCCCGCCATACTCTTCAGGGAACGGCATCGCGAAAATATCCTGCTGCGCGAGCAATTCCTTCATATCCCACGGAAACTCGCCAGCCGCGTCGATCTCAGCCGCGCGGGGAGCGACCTTCTCGCGCGCCAGATCGCGCACCATATCGATGAGCATCTTCTCTTCTGATGCCAGTTGGATGGCCATATAGCACGCTCCTTTGCGTCTCTGTGACTCAGTGACTGATTCGCCTGTCTATCGCCTTGTGTCGCAAGCACAACACCAACCAAGTGTTTACGCGCTGGTATGATGCGCCACGAATCCAGAAATAAAGGGACACTCACGCATTATACGTGCGGGCGCAATCGAGCGTCAAACCGCGACACGAGCAATCGACCTGATATGCTTTCGCGCCTTGCTACACAGGGCATTACATGGTATACTGCGAGTGAGCCGAGACCGTCCCGGAAATATGCTTGTGGCGAAAAGTGGGTTATCTGTCCCACTTTTTTGTCTTATGTGGGCAGATTCCAGGGTCGGCACAACTCGGAGCGCGCCGCGTAGCGCGGGGTGGCATCCGACAATAGGTCGGGGAGGCGTGGGATGATCTCACGCCTTCGTCGTGTTTCATGCCAGGACGCGGTCATGTGCAACCGCTACCAGCGCGTGGGAAGGAGAAAACTATGCGAACCGAATTTCAAGCAGCAATCGCACAATTGATTCATGAAAAAGGTCTTCCGCAGGATAAGGTGATGGCCGCGGTCGCCAACGCGCTGCTGGCCGCTTATCGCAAGAGCACGGGTAGTGGTGAGAATATTCGCATCGAGGTCGAAGGCAGCGGCGACGTGAAAAGCTGGGCATCGAAGCGTGTCGTGGCGCAGGTGCAGGATTCCATGCACGAAGTGTCGCTCGCCGAGGCGCAGCAGGGTGACCCGCATGCCGCGCTTGGCCAGCAGGTGGACGTTGAGGCTCCCGAAATATTCAACAAGATACCAGCACAGGCCGCCAAGCAGATTATCCTGCAGCGCATTCGCGAGGCCGAGCAGGAGTTTCTGTTCGAGTCCTATCAGGACCAGCTTGACGACCTGGTAATCGGCACCGTCCTGCGACGCGATGAGGGCGGCGCGTACGTGCTGGACCTGAACAAGATTGAGGGATTGCTCGAGGCCAAAGAGCAAATACCCGGCGAGCGCATGCGCGTCGGGCAGCGGGTGCGCGTCTATCTCTACGAGTTGAAGCGCGGAGGAGGACGTGGCGTGCAGGCATTGGCGTCGCGCACGCACCGCAATATCATCAAGCGCCTCTTCGAGCTGGAGGTGCCCGAAATCTACGATGGACAGGTAGAGATTAAGGCTATCGCGCGCGAGCCAGGCAGTCGCTCAAAGGTCGCCGTCTGGGCGCGTCAGGAAGGAATCGATCCCATCGGCGCGTGCGTTGGCGTGCGCGGCACCCGGATCAACAATGTCATCAACGAGCTAAACGGCGAGAAGATCGACATCATCCTCTGGGATCCCGATCCAGCGAAGTTCGTGGCGAACGCGCTCAGCCCGGTGAAGCCAATCTCGGTGGAGCTGCGCGAGTCGGACCACACCGCGCTGGTAATCGTGCCGGAGCGGCAGCTTTCGCTGGCGATTGGCAATCGGGGACAGAACGCCCGGCTGGCGGCGCGGTTGACTGGATGGCGGATCGATATCGTGCGGCCCGAGGGGCAGCCCACGCCCAGCAATGAGTCAGCGGCGGCTGCCTCGTTTGAGGTTTAACCGTGAGGAGGGTGAGAGACATGCCCGCATCGCAACCGCCGACGAAGAAGCCCAAACAGCCACAGCGTCCGCGCCACGTGCCGCAGCGCACATGTATCGTCTGCCGCCAGGTGCGCCCGAAGCGCGAGTTGATCCGCGTCGTGCGCACCCCCACTGGCCATATCGAGCTCGACCCCACCGGCAAGAAGTCGGGGCGGGGCGCGTATCTCTGCGCTCGGCGATCGTGCTGGGAGCCAGCGCTCCACCAGGGGCGGCTGGAGCGAGAGTTCGAGATGGCCATCCCGGCGGAGGATCGCCCAGCACTCGAAGCCTATCTCGATTCACTTCCACCCGAGCCGACGCCGCCTCCTAGCAAAAAGCCAGCCAGGCAGCGGGAGAAACCCGCCGCGCCTAACCAGTAATCACCATGCGACCCCCTCGCTGCTGTTGGTGAGGGGGTCGCGTTCTTTACCCATGCCGATCAGGTGCGTTCAGGCGTCCAGGAAGGTGGGTCGCTGGCCGGGAAGGACTCCATCGAGGATCTTGTCACCACATCGTCGGCATGCTGCTGCGACTCCTCGTGGGTTGGCCCGCTCAGTTCGTCTGATATCGCGGAGCGCTGCTCGCCTTTCGACGCGCCGCTCACCGGGATTTGCCTCGCCTTCGCCGTCTCTGCCTTGGGAATATCCAGCACTAACACACCTTGCTCGAAACGAGCGGTCGCGCGATCAGCGTCAAGTGGAGCGGGAAGCGTCACCGAGCGATAGAACGAGCCAGAACGCCGCTCGCGCAGAATCCAGTTCTCGTTGTCGCCGTCGTCTTTGCGCTCCTGCTCGCTGGCCGTCGCGCCACGGATAGTCAGCACATCGCCCTGTACAGTGATTTGCACGTCCTCGGGTTTGATGCCTGGCAGCGAGGCCCGTATCTCGAACGCATCACCGCGCTCGATCACATCCAGCGGCATCGCTCCACGCATCGCCGGAAGGATAGATCCCGCAGGCCGCAAGAAACTCTCCTGAATCAGCCGTTCCATCGCATCGCGCAGGCTCATCATGTCGCGCAATGGCTCCCAACGTTCCATAGACATTTTGCCGAGCCTCCTTCTCCTGCCACATCGGCTGTCAGCGTCGACAATCGCCGCTTCTCGATACGAGACATGTCGTATGCTTACCGAGCACATCCGCTAGAGCATGTGGGCAGCACAAAATATGCCAGCATGCCCCAATATGGGACATACTGGCATTGACACTACGTTTCAGGCGGGCGAGACAAGGTTCGCTAACTACAATCCAGCGAAAATGTCGTTCTCCGGCGTGGGGTAGGCACGGTCAGAGACTGGAGGCGGGACCAGCACAGAGGTTTCACTGCCCATGAATTCGCGCATCTGCTCTGGGGTCGCCTGCGCGAACGGGCTATCGGACGGCATCTGGGTCGCGTGCGCCCGCATTGATTGAAGCTTGGCGGCAAACTCGGCGTCATTGAGGGTCACCACCGTTGTAATCTCCGCTTCGGGCGTTCCCATCTCCTCCAGCGGAATCGTGCCCGCGTCGCCGCCTGGAACGAAGTCCTGGCCTTGTTTGCGGGCCTCCTCGGCCAGCGCCAACATGCGCTCGCGCGGGAACGCGGTGAAATAGACCTTGCGAACACGATGCGGCGCAAGTCCGGCTGCGATCTGCTTCGGGTAGCGCGCCGGATCGGCGGCGGCGGCAATCGCGGCCAGCGTGTAGCGGTGAATCGCCATGTGATCGGGATGCCCATAGCCGCCGTTCGCCGCAAACGTTGCGACGACCGCCGGACGGAAGCGGCGAATATGCGAGACGATACGCCCAACCGCTTCCTGCTCATCGGCATTGGCAAGCTGCCCGTCTATGTAATCGAGAAACGAGACATCGTGCACACCGACGGCGGCACAGGCTGCCCGTAGCTCACCTTCGCGCACCTGGCCGAGATTTTCGGGCGTCGCCAGCGCGGGATCGGCGATTTCGCCAACCTCGCCGCGGGTGGCGCAGACAATCGCCGCCGGATGCCCGTGCATTGTCGCCCGTGCCAGCGTACCCGCCATCCCAAACGACTCGTCGTCTGGATGCGCAAAAATGCCCATGATGCCAGGCAGGTTGCCCGGCGTGTCACTCATCGTCATCGCGTATTCATCCGTTCCCTTCATCGAACGATACTAGTTTGTCTCGCTCAGCCCTGGGGTAGCGACCAGCCCCGGCGTATTCTGATCATGCGGCTCCTGCTGGCCGCGCTGTTCTGGCGCCGCGGGCTTTCCTCCACGCGACCGGCCGCTCTCGAGCGCAATGGTCAGTACCTCGCGGGCATCATCGACTGGGTAGAAATGCATCTCGTCGCGCAACTCCTGCGGCAGCTCTTCGAGATCATACTCGTTCCGGTGCGGGAAAATCACCGACCGGATACCCGCGCGATGCGCCGCCAGCACTTTTTCTTTTAGCCCGCCAATCGGCAGCACTTTGCCGCGCAAGCTAATCTCGCCCGTCATCGCCACATCCGAACGCGCCCGGCGACCCGTCACCAGCGAGACAATCGCGGTCATCATTGTCACTCCCGCCGAAGGGCCATCTTTGGGGATCGCACCCTCCGGGACATGGATGTGGAACGCGCGATTCTCGAAGGCCGTCGAGTCGATGCCGAGTGACTCCGCATTCGAGCGCACATATGTGAGCGCCGCCATCGCCGACTCCTTCATCACGTCGCCAAGTTGGCCTGTGAGCGTCAGCGTATTTTCGCGGCTGGGCATCATCGCCGCTTCGATGAAGATAATATCGCCGCCGACAGGTGTCCAGACGAGACCCGTCACAACACCAGGGCGATCCAGTCGTTCCGCTGTCTCCTCGAAGAAGCGCGGACGGCCCAGCAGCTCGCGCAGGCTCTCAGGCGAAACCGCGATCGGGCCGGGTTGCCCTTCAGCAATCTGGCGCGCCACCTTGCGGCAGACGGAGCCAAGCTCACGCTCCAGGTTGCGCACGCCCGCCTCGCGAGTGTAGCCACGGATAATAGCCGTCACCGTCTCGTCGGGAATGCTCAACTCATCAGCCTTCAGGCCGTTGGCTATGATCTGCTTGGGCATCAGGAAGCGCCGGGCGATATGGAGCTTCTCCGCCTCGGTGTAGCCACTCAGATCCAGAATCTCCATGCGGTCGCGCAGTGGCGCGGGAATCGGGTCGAGCGAGTTGGCTGTCGCGATGAACATCACCTTCGAGAGGTCGAACGCCAAATCGAGATAGTTATCGCGGAAAGAGAAGTTTTGTTCGGGATCGAGCACCTCCAGCAAGGCCGAAGATGGATCGCCGCGCCAGTCGGAGGCGACCTTATCGACCTCATCCAGCATGAAGACGGGGTCATTCGTCCCCGCACGCCGAATCGACTGCAAGATGCGCCCTGGCATAGCGCCGATGTAGGTGCGACGGTGGCCACGAATCTCCGCTTCGTCGTGGACGCCGCCCAGCGACATGCGCACGAATTCACGGCCCAGCGCGCGCGCAATCGAATGGCCCAGCGAGGTCTTGCCAACCCCTGGCGGCCCGACAAAGCACAGGATCGGCTCGCGGCTGGCAGCGGGTGTGCTGGCGCTGGCATCTACAGGCGTGCCCGAGGCGGCGGCCTCCGCCTCTGCCTCGGCGCGGCGCACCTCCTTCAGATGACGCACCGCCAGATATTCGAGGATGCGCGCCTTGATCTTCTCGAGGTCATAGTGATCCTCGTCCAGCACCTCACGCGCATGCGGCACATCAATACTCTTGCCCGTGCTCTTGCTCCAGGGCAGCGAGATGATGAGGTCGAGATAGGTACGAATGACAGAGTATTCCGGCGAGGCGGCGGGTAACTTTTCGAGCCGCGATAGCTCGCGCTGGGCCTCTTTATAGGCTTCCTCAGGCATATGCGCCTGCTCGATTTTGTCGCGCAGCTCATTGACGGTGGCAGCCTCTTCGCTCTCCTCACCCAATTCCTTCTGGATAGCCTTCATCTGCTCGCGCAGGAAGTATTCCTGTTGCGCCTTGCCCATCTCCTCCTGCGCCTGGCTCTGAATCTTCCGTCCAAGCTCCAGCACTTCCAGTTCGTGCGTGAGGAAGCGATTGACCTTGAGCAGCTTCTCACGCACCGAATCGAGCTCGAGCAGCTGCTGACGTAGCTCCAGGTCCATCTGGGCGCTGCTGGCTATCAGATAGACAATCTGGCGCGGCTCTTCGACATTAAGCGCAGCCAGAGCCAGCTGATCGGGCAGATATTGCACCAGGTTGACGAGCCGCTGGAACATATCGCTGGCGTTGCGCTGGAGCGCCTCGATCTCAACGCCCTCCTCAGACGCTTCTGGCAAAAGATGGACCTTCGCCCTCAAATACGGCTCTTCCGCCACGAAATCGTCAATCGCGATGCGCTCAAGCCCCTGTACAAAGATTTGCAGCGTGCCTTCGGGCATCCGTAGCAGGCGAGCAATGCGCGCGACGGTGCCGACGCGATAGCAGTCATCCGGCCCCGCGTCCTCGACGGAGTCGTCTTTCTGCGCCACCAGACCCACAATTCGCGACCCGCGCATAACGTCGTCAATAAGGCGAATCGAACGCTCTTTCCCCACCCCAAGCGGGATCATCGCGAATGGATAGACGACGGTATCTTTGAGCGGGAGAATCGGCAACTCGTCGGGAAGCTCAAGCGCTGGCTCGCGGTGCGCTTCTTCTTCGCTCTCGTCCTCATCCGCGTTGCTCTCGGCAGACTCATCATCGGCCAACTCACCGTCGGGTTCACCGAGGCCCGTATCAACGACTTCCACGACCGGCTCGTGTTCAACATCGGGCTGATGCTCATCGGCAGATACAGCGCTGGTATCACTATCGGGCACGGTGACCGCCTCATCATCAGTGCCTTCAGAGCCATCGCTAGAGCTATCGGCGCCATCTGGATCAGACGCGAACTCGGACATGACCCGCGGCAGTGGTATTGTGGGCGTATCTGGCAACTCACCGAAGGTCTCATCTGGTACGGAATCCGCTGGCAGCCTATCAGCCCAGGGATCGTTCGGGCGCTCGTTGCGCGGCTCGTTGTCGTCCTGTGGCGGCCTATCCGGGGGTAAATCATCACGCATGCGATGTCTCCTTGGAATAGGAATACGTCAGCCTGCCAGTGGCTGGTTCACATACACTCGAGTGGCTGGCTGGGGACCAACCGGAAAGCCCTTGCTCAGTGGTATCCGCTTCGGTATCCGCTTCGGTATCCGCTTCGCCAGTTTCACCGTCGAATTTTTTCCCTGATTCCTCAGGCGCCGTTTGCCGTGGCAAGGTGATGCGCAGGAAGCCGTTCTTGTAGACCGCGCTGGCCATTTCAGCCTGTATTGGTGTCGATAAATAGGCATCAGCACGAAATGGACCATAGCGAATCTGCGCCTCGTGATAATACGTCTCCTCGTCGTAGTCGCTATCATCTACTCGCTGCCCCGTCACGACGATGGCGTTTGGGTAAAGCGTGATCTCGATGCTCTCCTCATCCATTCCGCCCAGTTCGATCTTGACCAATACCGCGCTGGGCGTCTCGTGAATATCCATCGCGGGCCGCCAGACGGCGCCCGGCTGCAAATAGGGATATTGCTGGCCCAGATGAAACATTGCCCCACGCAGCGTGCGGTAATGTTGCTCCAGGCTGGGCGCGGCGCTGCCAGAATGGTAGATAACGGAGTGTAACCGCAGACGCATTGTAATCGCTCCTCAAGACATCTCCGGCCGACGCGCTGGCATCGCAACATCGGCCGGTATCTTTAAAGTATAGGCATATGCATGGCGTCCTAGCCACCTCGGCCCGATATCACTATGTATATGCCTGCCAACTACTCAGGAACGAGCGGTAAATCTTGTTCTCCAGCGGCAAGTTCATCTCGACATGTTGGGCAGAGCACATAATACTCGGCAACCACATCGAGCGCATCCGCGGGCGCGTCGGTGGCTTCGCGCGCGGTGATGAGTGCGCCACAGCGCGAGCACTGCACATAGTTGGCCTGACCAAGCGCCTTACGCAGGCCAATTTCGTCTTCCTGCATGGTCACCCTCCTGATGTTATCGGCACACTGAATGGAGCGCCGATATGACAGCGGTTCGCAACGTCTTCATCAACCCCACTCGCGGATAGTTATCCGTCGAGGGGCATCTCCAATTATGACACATATGCCGGAGAGGAACAGCAGCCTGGAAGCGTGCCGATACCTACAATGGCACGCGCCGTGGCGCTTATGGAGAAGTGGATAGCGAGGCCAGGAGCGCGCGGGCATAGGCCTCTGCGACGGTCTGACAATCGAAATACGTCGCCTCGAACATGATCCGATACCGGCACTTCCAGCGACGGGCAGCTGCGGGAGTGAGGCGATAGAGTGTGTATCCTTCCAGATGCTCTTCCAACGCCAGCCGCAGACCCACCTCATCGCGCACCTCGATTCCGCATGAGGCAAGAGCCGCATCGACATCCTCCGGTAATCGATCAGGCGACGGCGTATCTGCATCTGCCACGGACTTCCTCCCATCCGTCTATGGTATGCTTGCGAGTGTTCGCGTTCCCTGAGACGTCGCCATACCAGCATATACATACCATAGGGAGCTAAGGCGAGAGTTCTCACTGGAGCGCGACGCCGGACCAATCGCGAGCGTCCTATCTGGAGGCTCATCTCATGGCATATCCGTCACCACACAACACCGCACGATTCGACAACGCCATCGGCATCGAGATTGCCGATGGCGGCATGCGACTGAACGTGGCGCAGGCCTCCACGAGCGGTGCGATCCGTCGCCGTCGCCTCAGCGCGGCTCCTACCCCCGACGAAGCGGTTGATGCCCTCAACGACCTGATCACCGAGTTGATTCGTGACGACACCGCTCCGCACCCTGACGCGATAGGCGTGGCGGTGGGGGGTGATGTTGACCCCGCGCGCGGCGTAATACTCAGTATGCCGCATACGGATGGATGGGACGAATTTCCGCTGGCGGACCTCCTGGTGGACCACTGGCAGAATGCCCGTCTTTCTGATGTCCGCAGTGGCGGCTGCCGGACTTGCGGAGGCGAGTTCGGGCGCTGGCCAGCACCATCGAGTGGCGCTGTACATCCACAGCGGCAGGACGATTGCCAGCGCGCTGATCGAAGAAGGCTCAGTCTTCGCCGGAGCCAGCGGTCGCGCCGGGATGCTGGCTCACTGGCTGGTCCAGCCCGGATGGCCCACGATGTGCCTGCGGCCAGAGCGGCCACCTCGACCCTATAGCCTCCGCGCAATCCATCGTGCGCGCGACTATTGGGGTGGCGTCCGGGTCGGACGAGAGTACGGCCGCGATGCTGCGCGTCTCTGGTGGCCGGGCGGAGGCTATGACTGTGCGCCAGGTGGTGCAATTAGCCGAACGAGGGCGATAACGCGGCGCGCATAGTGCTCGAAAATGCCTGGGATGCGCTGGCGGTGGCGCTGGCCAATCTTGTCGCGGCACTCGACCCAGATGTTATCATTCTGGGCGGCCCACCGGCCGAGGCTGGTGAGGGTTTCTGCCAGCCACTGCGCGAGCGGCTGGCGATGCTCTGTGGTTCGTGGCGGTCTGTGCCAGACGATATTACCCGGCGCACATGGCGCCGCGCGCGGCGCTCATTGGCTCATGTCTACTACCATCTCATCGGCGGCACTTTAGGTGACGGCATCATCGCCTGGGTCGGGAGAGTCCTATTCGGCGCACAAATGTGGCTGGTCGCCGTAGAGATGCCATAATGCAGTACGGCGCAGGGAATGCACAGAGGCGGAGTGGCTGAGCAGGGCAGCCATATGGAAGGGCGGGAAGCTATGGCAGGCAAAATCGCGGCAGAGCCAGACATGCAATTAAGCGGGCGGCAACTTGCGCGGCGATATGCCTTATCTGACGAGATGGCGCCCGGCGCGCTCTGCCGGATCGTCCGTGGTGACGACCTGACGCTGCGCCGTCAGGTGATGGTCAAAGCGATTCCGCCGAATACGATTGAGGTCTATAGTGCGGCGATGCGCGCCACCAGCGCATTGACGCACCCCGCAGCTCGTCGCTTTCTACGATGCGATTTACGAAGATGGCTGGCTATTGCTTGTTCAGGAGGCTATTCGCGGGCAGCCGCTCTCGCGCTACCTGCGTCAGGGCGTGCCAAGCGAGCGCGCCGTCAATCTCGCGCTCCAGCTCGCGCATACGCTTGCCTACGCGCACCACCGCGACATTGTGCATGGTGACCTGGCGCCAACGGCAATCCTGGTCGACCGCCAGGCGACGATCCGTGTGAACAACTTTGGGCTTCCACCGAATCTCGATTACTTTCTGGCGGAGGGCGGCGATGAGATGCAACCGCTGCTCACCGAGGGCACGCCGTATAGCGATGTGCTGGCGCTAGGATTGCTGCTCCGTCAGTTGCTCAGCAGCGCGGAACTGGCTGGGACAGAGCATGGCGCGCGGCAGATTCGCGCCGATGTGCCCCAGGAATTAACACGTCTCGTCACCCGCTGTATCACCCCCGGCGCCAGTGACGCCATTACCGACGCGGCCGCTCTCGCCGACGCCCTCGAAGAGATCAGCGAGCAGTTGGTGGAAACCAGGCGCCCACTTTCAACCGATATGCCAGAGGCGCTTCGGGTGGCCTATGCGATTGCTGCTGAACAGGCGCGCTGGTCGAGCGAGCAGACCGTCGCGGGAGTGCCTGCGCCGCAAGCAATTGGGCAGAGCAGTCATGAGGTTGGATCGAGCTTCAGTCCGCTCGGCGAGCCTGATCCCTCGGACGGAGCCATCACACGCGCCGCCAGAGAGGCCGATCTCGCCGTAGCGCCACGCCTGCGTCTGCCCGCGCGACCCTGGCCCAATCCGCCGTTGTATCATGAGGCAGCGAGAGGTCCACGGTCAGGCTATCACAAAGGTGAGAGCGATAGCGCCCGCAGCGTCGGCTTGGGGGCTGTGCTGGTTGTGAGCACAGTGCTGTTCATCATTTTCTTTCTCATTGGTTTCCTGGGTCCGTTTTCACTGGGTGGACGTTGAGCGTCCCGGGCGTGGCCAAGTGCTGAATACATGCGGAGGCACGGATAGATGGAACACCTGTGGGCGCCCTGGCGGATGGCCTATATTGACGCGAATGCCGAGAAGGATCAGGGCTGTGTCTTCTGTGTCAAGCCAGCGCAGGGCCAGGAACACGATGAGGAGAAACTCGTGCTCTATCGCGGCGAGCGCTGCTTCGTGCTCATGAACCTGTTTCCCCTACAACAACGGCCACCTGATGATCGCGCCATATGCTCACGTCCCTGATATCGAGCATCTCGATGCCGAGACACTGACCGAGATCATGCTCACCGCGCAGAAGTCGCTGGCAGCGCTGCGCGCCGCGATGCATCCAGACGGATTCAACATGGGTATCAACCAGGGAACAGTGGCGGGCGCGGGAATCGCCGACCATGTTCACTTCCATGTGGTGCCGCGTTGGAACGGCGATACCAACTTCATGCCCGTGCTGGCGGAGACCAAAGTGATGCCCGACTATCTGCAAAACACCTATCGCCAACTCAAACCCATTTCGCCTGACAGGCATGAAGCACATCCAGCGTGCGGGCGACTCCACGTTGTATAATATCGGGTAATGATTGCTAGCGGCCGAAAGCTGATGCGCCGCGCACGAGAGGATGCTGAGCATGGATAAGCAGGGGCGTATTCGCCTGAGCACAATGGAGATCATATTGATCGCGACAATGCTCGGCACGTTGCTGCTTGGGCTGCTCCAGGCGTTCGCCGAGGAGCGGTCGCGTCGCCTCAGCAGTGAGACCAACCACGAGCATTAGCGTCTCATCGAGAGCGCCCCATCCCCCTGCCCAGCATATCTGGGAGGCGCCGGATGGGGCGTCTGTCTGCCCCCGGCACATCGGTCAGCCACGGGGCGATGCCGCTCACGATTTTTTGTTCTGTTTTACGACGCGACGACAACACGCTACAGTGTGCATAGGAGCACATATCCGATGAATACGACAACTACGGCCAGCCTTGACCGCAAACTTTCCGACGCTCGAAGAGCGCTACGAAGAACTTCAGAAATCATGGCCGACCCTGAAACGGCCAGCGATCCCGCGTCTCTGCAGCGCTATGGGCGCGAATACGCGAGCATCACCGACGTAGTGGAGAAGTATCGCGCCTTGCAGGAGGTGCGCGCGCAACTAAGCGACACCGAGGCGATGCTGGGCGACGGACTCGACGAGGAGATGCGCGCGCTTGCCTACGAAGAAGATTGAAGAGTTGCACGCCCGCGAGGCGGAACTGACGACCGAGGTGCAGGTCGCGTTGCTTCCGCGCGACATCATGGATGACCGCAACGCCATTGTCACGGTCCAGGCGGGGGCAGGCGGCGACGAAGCCGGTCTGTTCGCAGCGGACCTTTCCGCATGTATCTGCGCTATGCCGACGCTCGAACGCTGGACTATCGAAGTGATGGACGAGAAAGAGAGCGGCATTGGCGGCTACAAAGAGGTCGTCTTCGAGGTACGCGGTAAAGGCGCCTTTGCCCGCATGAAATACGAGGGCGGAACCCATCGCGTCCAGCGCGTACCTGCCACCGAGTCCCAGGGGCGTATCCACACCTCCACGGCGAAGGTGATTGTGTTGCCGGAGGCCGAAGAAATCGAGGTCGATATTCGTCCCGAGGATATCCGCGTGGATGTCTACCGCTCCACTGGACACGGCGGCCAGAGTGTCAACACAACCGACTCCGCCGTGCGCATCACCCATCTGCCGACCGGGCTGGTGGTCACCTGCCAGGATGAGAAGTCACAGCTCAAGAACAAGGCGAAGGCGCTGGGCGTGCTACGTTCGCGCCTGTGGGATCTCGAACAGCAGAAGCGCGACGCCGAACTGGGCGCGGCCCGCCGCTCGCAGGTGCAGACGGGCGACCGCAGTGAGAAGATCCGCACCTATAATTTCCCACAAGACCGTATCACCGATCACCGTATCAACATATCGCTTCACAATCTGCCGCGCATCCTGGGTGGTGATCTCGACCCGCTTATCGATGCGCTGATTGCCTCCGATCAGGCGCAAAAGCTGGCCGATATGAACGACGACTCCGATAATAACAACCACAAGTAGGCCGACGTCGCATCAGACTGGACCGCAAAGGAGCAGCACAGATGACCGTAGCATCGTCAACAACAGCGACCGCAAGCGCATCCGCTACGTACGCCCCCGTTGAGCCGCCAGAGCGGCTGTTGATGGGACCGGGGCCAAGCAACCCGCATCCTGCTGTGCTGCGGGCCGCGGCTGCTCCGGTGCTCGGGCACCTCGATCCGACCTATCTGGCGATACTGGGCGAGACGTCCGACATGCTGCGGCAGGTCTTTGGCACGAGCAACGCCCTGACCCTTGCCATCCCCGGCACTGGCTTCTCCGGGATGGAGGCGTCGCTCTGCAATCTGCTGGAGCCAGGCGATACGCTGCTGGTCGGTGCGGCAGGCTTCTTTGGCGCGAAGATGGCGGAGGTCGGGGCGCGGTGCGGCGCCAACGTCACCACTGTGGCAGGTGAATGGGGCTCGCCGATTTCGGCGGATGCCCTCCGGTCGGCGGCGCACGAGCTGGGGCAGGTGAAGGCCATCGCCATCGTGCTGGCGGAGACCTCGACCGGCGTCAAGCAACCGTTGGAGGAAATAGCTAACCTCGCCCACGAGATTGGCGCTTTACTCGTCGTGGACGCGGTCACGGCGCTCGGCGGGATGCCCATCCCTGTGGATGAACTTGGACTCGACGCCGTCTATAGCTGCACCCAGAAGTGTCTTGGCGCGCTGCCCGGACTTGCGCCCATTACACTTAGCGCACGTGCTGTCCAGGCCATCGAGGCTCGCAAACAGCCGGTACAAAGCTGGTACCTGGACCTGCTGGCGCTCCAGCGCTACTGGAACCCGCCGCATGCCTACCATCACACGTCGAACGTCTCGCTCGTCTACGCGCTCCACACCGCCCTGCGGCTGACCCTGGCCGTGGGGATGGATGCCCGCTACTCTCGCCACGCGCTGAACGGCAAGGCGCTCCGGGCGGGGGCCGCGGCGATTGGGATGATCCCTTTGGCCGAGCCGGAGCATCAGTTGCCAATGGTGGCGGCATTGCGTGTTCCAGACGGCGTGGGTGATGTGGTTGGTCTGCGCAAAGCGCTGCTGGCAGAGGACGGCATCGAGATCGGCGGCGGACTGGGTGACTATGCCAGCAAGGTATGGCGCGTCGGCATCATGGGCTACAATGCTGAGAGGCGCAACATCCTGCGCGTGCTCAGCGCGTTCGAGCGCCTGCTCCCGCGCTTCGGCCACACGCTAACCGCTGGCGCGGGCGTTGCCGCCGCCGAAGATGTCTATGCCGGGTAACAAGCCGGGGCATAGGCGTTAGAACCGTCGCGCATACCAGGAGAGTACTTCATGCCAGCACCGCTGGGGCTTCCCAATCCACAGGCTGTACGAGCCATCTTCTTCGATGTTGGCTTCACGCTGCTCGCGCCTCATCCATCGATAACGCAGATTGCTCTGGATGCCACGCAACGCCTGGGTGTGCCCGTTGACGTGAACTGCCTGCGTCAGCAGCAGAAGCGCTCCGAGGAGCATCTGCGCAGTATGTCGCAGGCAAAGCCCTGGACATGGGGCGACGAGACCGCCATCAATGAAACCTGGACGAGCTATTTCACCGAAATGCTCCGTCCCTGCCTCACCGACCGGCCAGAACAGCTGGAAGCGTGCGTCCAGGAGACGGTCCGCGCCTTCGACGAGGCGGGAAACTATGCGCTCTATCCCGATGTGCTGCCTTGCCTGCATGCGCTACACGAGCGCGACCTGACCCTTGGCGTCATCTCCGACTGGGGTTTGAGCCTGAGCCTGATTCTGCGCCACCATGACCTGATAGCCTTCTTTGATTTCGCGGTCATCTCGGCGCAGGCTCGCCGCGCGAAACCCGATCCGCAGCTATTCCAGACGGCGCTCGAGCGTGCCGACGCCATTCCCGACTACGCCCTCCACATCGGCGATTCCTACGTGCTCGATGTGCTGGGCGCGCGTTCCGTTGGGATCACACCCATTTTGCTCGACCGCCGTCGCGTGCATGATCCCGCGCAGATGGATTGCCTCGTCGCGACGACCCTCTACGACCTGCTCGACTGGATGCAGATTCCGCGGCCTCCAGCGGACATGACTGCTGCTGCTTCAACGTAAGTGTTCGTGCTCTAACAACACGCTCCCACTGCTGGCGGGTCGATTCCTTGTGCGTGACTGGGTCGAAGTTGGGAGGTGTCGTCATCGTGGTTCCCTCTGGTCACAGGCGGACAGCATTTTTCAGCCGCAGTATAGCCAGGCTGTCCTGCCGCGTCAAGCGCCCCGGCCAGTTCCAGATGACATGCTCTAGGCAGTGATAGAATCGCCAGATTCGCCTCGCGCGTCGTGCGGCGTCTCATACCCTGGATTGACATCCGGGCCATCTGGCGAGAGGCGCAATCGCAACACAAAGTCCGGATTGTACTGGCGAAAGCAATGGCCGCAGGAAACCGGCCGCGCATAGCGCCGCACGCGGGGATAGTTGCGAAGGCACCGGGGGCAGTAGTAGAAGTATTTGTAGGGACGAACACGCCGTAACGCATCTTCACGCCGCCGCGTCTCTTCTGCCAGCTCCCGCCGCAGTGTCTCGGCGTCGCGCCCCGTAATCATCGCTTCATCGAACGAGATGGAGTCGCTGCCGTGGCACTGATGCTTGCGCGGTCGCCCCTTGACACGATCTGAGAGGTGAATCAGCTCGTGGGCAACCGTCACCTCGATGCCACGCTCGAGCATTCCCGGCTCGATGAAGATAAGATGGCGAAAGTCGCCGTCCAGCGCGTGAGACGAAGCATCAAGAGTATAGTGATCCATAAGCGGCTCGAAAAACGCATCGAAGCCAGGCAATGTCGGCTGTAGCGATGGCGCTCGTGAGGCCGTCCGCTCTTCGGTGGCAACCTCGACAATATCAGGTGAGGCGCTATGCTCCGTGGCGACGCCAGCGAAATTGCCAACTGGCAGGTAACAGTAACAGCCAAGCGCAATGGACTGAAGCCTGCGCCCCGTCCATTCCGCGAACTCCTGCCGATCCATCGTGATGGCAAGATAACGCAGCTGGCTGGTGGGTATCTTGAGCTTTTCCCAATAGTGTCCAAGCCACTGTTCTACCTGGGAACTGGCGTGAATCAGCGGCAAATCGTCAATGGATGGTGGATGAGGTTGTCCTGGTGTGTTCTTTGCCATGCCTGCCATCATGACAGCCCGTCGGCACGCGCTGTCACATCCTCACTTTCAAGCCGGGACCGATACGCTTACGCGCATCTTCGGCCCCACCATTGTTCCTGGCATTTCGGGAAGCAACGCCGTGGGATATCGTGGGACTTATCGCTGGCCGCTCCCGTTTTCCTCGTCCACCTGGGAGGTGACCGACGCGCCATGGCGGCACGCCAGTGAGGATTCTCTAACTTTCATAACGAGCACAGACGCTGGGAGTAATGAGCAGGGACAACGGTCCTGTCAGCGTGTTCAGGACGTGTCAAGCGGTTGTCCCGCAGTGAACGTTCCGCTACACCGATGTCGGCTCTGGCTCCTCGCCAACACTCTCGCTCGCAAGCGGCGCATAGCCCTCACGCCGCAGCCGCAAATCGTAGAGCACGGAGACCGCCGCAAGCGCGACGAGCGGCGCTGTCAACGCCGAAATCAGCGGGTTCACAATCAGCGCCGCGACACCATATGACGCATACTCCACGAAACTGAACGGGAAAGAAATGATAGCCACGAGCACTGATATCACGAATAATGGCCAGAAGACACGCACCCACTGCCTGCGTGTCAGACTCCAGCTTCGACGTATCGCCGCAATTGGCCCAAGCGCCTCCGTCGCGGCGACATAGGGAGACAGAATGAGCCGCACATAAACGTAGACCGCTAAGATGATACAGGGTACCATGAGGAGCAAGGTCAGGCACCCCAGCAACGTGAATGCGGCGCCGGCTGGTGACGACGAATCGAGAGTGGTCGGATCCTTCAACGCATCGCCAAACTGGGTGAGTAAGATGCCGTAGAGCACGAGCACCGGCAGCAAGATAAGCAGCACAATCGCGCCACTAAAAATGCTGGCGCCCATCGCCGCGAAAGCCCGCTTTAGCCCACTGCGGAGAGACGCGCCAATCGTCGGGGTGCGCCCGAACAGCGCATCGCGGCCCGCATGTCCGAAGACGGCGGCAGACCATCCACTAATCAGGGCGCTTACAATCGCTGTAAGCAGCACATCGAGAGAGCTTAGCAGCAGGTCGCGACCCTGGGGCAGGGTTGTGCTGCCTAGACCGAGACCTCCACTCCCCGCGCCCTGTGACGCCAGCGACAAGCCAGCCCAGAGATTGTTGCCGCCAATCACGTGGAACGCCGCATCCACCGCACCATTTACCATCTGGGGCACGAAGAGGGCGACCAACCCCAGCAGCAGCCAGCTTCGCCAGTGCGACGCGAATAATGCGAACGTTGCCCCAATCACTTCGCCGACGCCACGTGGATACGGCGCCAGGCGACCACCAGCGACGCTGACTGGTGGATAGCGTGGAGACGCATACGTAGGCGTTGATGGCGGCAGCGCAGGTTGAGGTGGCGGCGGGTACATGCCAGGATGTGGTGGCCAGCTTGGGTGCGCTCCCCATGTGGCGGAGGCGGTCGGCTGCTGTGTGGATTGTGGCAGCGGTGGGAAGCCTGCGGGAAGAGTGGCGGGCGGCTCAAAGCCTGCTGGCCGCAACTCTGGCCGCAGCCGGAACAAGGCTTCCAGCAGTAACGCGCCATCGGCTGCCCGCGCGGGCTGAATTTCGACGCCATGGCGCTCGTTTGCCACGCGCAGCGCAATGGTCACAGGGTCAGGCGCAACCTGGCGCGCATCCTGAATATCGGCCAGCGCAAAGGTCCGTTCGCCTACGCGCACGCCATCGTGTCCCACTGCCGCCAGTGCGCCGTTCCGCAGCGGAATCGTAACAAATGGCCCCTGATTTTCCACCTGTTTTCTCCTGATGCCAGTCTTCTTACGTCCGGCCTATCGTACCAGCCCATGGATAGGTGGCGCAAGCGGCGCATCGCGCAATCTCGCGCATCACCGATGTGCCCGCGCCCATGTGCTATCAGGGCGATCCCGCATTTCCCTGCCATTCGCTTGCTCTATCTATCTTGACATTTTCACTGATCCACGCATATACTTGCAGGCATCTTCTGGCAAGATGAGTTTGTGGCGGGCCTTTTGGACCCCGCCTGTTTTTTTTATGCTGCAAGCCGGAGCAACCGGCATATCTCCACAGTGCGGCCTTGCGGCTGGAGTGGTTTGCGAGCGGTATGACGCACGCCAGCCACCAATCTGTACGGGGAAGCAAGGAGTATGGACTATGGCGACAAATACGTCAAACAATGGTCATGGGGGACGCGCCGCCGACCCAGAGCGCATTCCTTTGACACGTGAGGGCTACGACGAGAATCAGGCTCGCCTCACCTATCTCATCACCGAGCGTCGCCAGCAAGTTGCCGACTATATTCACGAGGCCAAGGAAGCTGGTGATATCTCGGAAAGCAGCGCGTATGAAGACGCGAAGAATCTCCAGGCAATGGTCGAAGGTGAGATTCAGGAGCTTCAGCACCTGCTGGAACACGCGGTCATTCTCGAAACGCCACAGCACACTGGTGGCAAGCGCACCGTACGACTGGGCGCAACTATCGATGTCGAGACCGATCGTGGCGCGAGCCGCACCTTCACGCTGGTGAGCAGCGCCGAGGCCAATTCGACGACCGGAAAGCTCTCCGATCAGTCGCCAGTGGGACGCGCGCTCATGGGCCATACCATCGGTGATAAAGTCGAGGTCACCACCCCTGGCGGAACGGTCGTCTACAAGGTCAAAGACATCCATTGACACCTGTGATGCACCTGGATTGACCGCCGATTCTCTAAGCTGGCTGGACGATTTCAGCCAGCTTTTTCGTGCGCCAGACGTCCGCGCTACCCGTTGAACTACCAGATACGCCCCCACCGCAAAGAATGTGAAGACACCAGACATTGAATTTGACACCCCCAGAGTCTCACTATATACTGAAATAGAACAAAAGTTCTGAGCAAGAAGGTTCATCCTATGGTCATGGCAGGATTACTCTGGTACGATGACGACGCCAAGCGTCCGCTGGCTGCAAAGATCATCGAGGCCACCGAGCGGTACAGAGATCGTATCGGATTCGCGCCGACGGTATGCCAGCTGCCGCCCCAACAACTGAAGGCGCTCACCGAGGCATCTACAAGCCCTCGGAAGCGCGCACGCACTCCAGTCATCGAGCTTCCCCGCAAATTGCGGCTGGAACCCGACGAGCGCCTCCATCCAAACACCTTTCTCCTGGGCATGGGTGAAGACGATATTGCCATCCCTAATCCGCTGCTTGCGGAGAGTGACGAGACGCCACGACGCGCTCGACAAATGAAACACCCACGACCAGCGAAGACGCCGCCGAAAACAGCAGCGCCTGCCACTCCGCCCGTGGCCCTGGCTACGATACGCGCCAGAACTGCAAAAGCCACAGCGCCGGTGAAACGCGACGTCACGACAGCCCCTGCGATAAAGCCGAAAGTCGCCAGGGCGGCGAAGGCCGTGGCGGCAGAGAAGGTTGCCGAGCCAGTGAGTGCCGCTCATCCCGCTGCGTCTACGGTAAAGTGGTCAGCAAAGCGGTCAGCAAAGCGGTCAGCGGCGGCGAAGCAGGTGCAACGTGTCGAGGCGAAGCAGGCGACACTTTGGGATACCGCGCCAGCTAAGGCAACGCGCGCCAGGGCAACGGCAAAACCAGCAATATCCCCTGGCAAGAAATTCGAGAAGGTAGCGAGGACCGCAAAGCCACATCAACTTGAGGCGGGAAATTTGTCCAAGCCGACCAAGCCAGCCATGCCGAACAAAGCCGCGAGAGTCGCCGAAGCTACCAAAGCGGCGCAGTCATCCATGCCACCCGCCAGGCGAGCGGATCCGAGTGCAGCCAAACAAGCAACCAGATCGTCAAGACCACCCGCTGCCAAGCCTACTCAGCCTGCCAAGGCCATCAAGGCCGCCAAGCCTGTCCAGGCCGAGCAGCGCGCAAAACCAGCCGCCACTGGAAGCACGAAGGCCACAGGCAGGGTGACAGAGAAAACTGCACGACCAGCCAGACCGGTGGCGAATGAGCGCACCCGAACCGTCCGTTCTCTGGAAAAGCAGGCGGCACGTGCTACAATCACACCCGCGGCTCCGGCCAAGCCGAAGGCGACACGGAAACCGACGGTGGAGAAATCTGTCACCGTCGCCAGGCCGACGCCTGTTGCGCCGAAGTCCGCCACTCCACGCCGACGGCTGGCTAAATCAGCTTGAGCCAATCATTCGTGGAGTGCCCGATAATATGAACGTAGAGGATCCACAACTATGACGATCCGCGCGACCTGCACCTTTGAGATCACCGCCTGGGAGGCGGTGGAATACGACGATACGGATGGCGTCAAGCTGACCCGCACCCATGTGGCCAAGACCTTTCAGGGCGATCTGGAGGGCCAGAGCACAGCAGAGCTGTTGATGGCTGGCGCGCCGGGTGGCTCCGCAGTCTATGTCGGACTCGAACGGATTGTGGGCCGTCTACACGAGACGTCGGGAAGTTTCGTGCTCGTCCACGATGCCAGTATGTCGAGCGATGGGCAGTCGTTGAGCCTGACGATTATGCGCGACTCCGGAACGGGCGAGCTACAGGGCATCGGCGGCCAGGGCAACATCATCATCGACGCCGATGGCGGCCATACGCTCGTCCTGGACTATGACCTCAACTGAGACGACTGCGTCGGCTACCTCTCCAACAGCAGGAACGCGGCGCGATGCGGTACGATTAAGAGAGAAACCACGCGAGCGGCGCCATGCCGACCGCACCGCATAGACGCACAGGCGTGACAGGGCGTCCGCTAAGGAGAGGGCATGATCGAACGCTACACCCGGCCTGAGATGGCGCGGGTCTGGTCGGATGAAAATAAGCTCGACACGTGGCTGCGGGTCGAATTGCTGGTCTGCGAAGGGTGGGCGCGTGAGGGCGTCATCTCTGCCGAAGATATGGCGAAGTTGCGCGAGGCTACCTATGATCTAGCGCGCGCCCGCGAGCTTGAGGAAGAGATTCACCACGATGTGATCTCATTTCTGAGGTCCGTCCAGGAGCGCCTGGGACCAGAAGGCCGCCTGCTACACCTCGGACTCACCTCATCCGATATGCTGGACACCGCCGTGGCGGTGCAACTGGTACAAGCGGGCGCGCTCCTGCGCGAGCAGCTCGACGCGCTGACCGAAACGACCACACAGGCCGCGCTCCGTTACCGCACCACCCTCATGGTGGGGCGCACCCACGGCATCCACGCCGAGCCAACCACCTTCGGGTTCAAGCTGGCGATGTGGGTGGACGAGCTACGCCGCTGCCGGGCGCGACTGGACCACGCGGTAGATACTATCGCCGTCGGCGCAATCTCTGGCGCTGTTGGCACCCATGCCACGGTACCGCCGAGCATCGAAGAATACGTCTGCACCGAACTGGGACTCCAACCAGCGCCAGTCTCCACCCAGATCATCCAGCGCGACCGCCACGCCGAATTCGTCAGCGCGCTCGCGCTTATCGGCTCCTCGCTAGACAAGATGGCGCAGGAGATTCGCCATCTGCAACGCACCGAGCTGGGCGAAGCGTTCGAGCCATTTGGCGCGCAGCAACAGGGCTCATCCGCCATGCCGCACAAGCGCAACCCGGAGAAGTGCGAGCGCATCTGTGGGCTGGCGCGGGTACTGCGCGGGCACGCCGTCACCGCGATGGAAAACGTCGCCCTCTGGCACGAGCGTGATATCAGTCACTCCTCCGCCGAACGTATTATCCTGCCAGATAGCACGGGGTTACTCCACTACATGCTCTGGCTCTTCAACTCAGTCATGCAGGGGTTGGAGGTGGATGAGGAGCGTATGCGCGCCAACCTGGAGATGACGCGCGGACTCATCTACTCGTCGCGTGTCCTGCTGGCGCTGGTAGACAACGGGATGGACCGCCAGGAGGCCTATAAACTGGTGCAGCGCAATGCGCAGAAAGTCTGGCGCAATGAAGACCAGGGACAGGGTCTGCTCGCGATGCTCGAAGCCGACCCTGAAGTTATGGCCCACATCACGGCGGACGAACTTGATGCGATTGCCGACCCCAGGGCCTATCTGGAGCACATAGATACCGCATTCGAGCGTCTTCACCTGCTGTGAGCGATGGAGGGGGCGGAAAACAACCATCCTCCCCAGTCTTCATAGGGAATGGGGAGGATGTTAACCACGCGAGCGCGTCGCGTTATCTAACGCGTGGCGCCCTCATTCAGCAGCCGCTCCCGTAGCGAGAGCTCGCCTTCCGACGTGACCAGTGCGAAGATGTGATCCTCCGGCAGAATCACGGTGTCACCTGTCGGAGTCAGGTTGGTGTCGCCCCGCACGATCAGCGCCAGATTGACCGAATTGGGCAGGGTCATCGAGCGCACTGTCTTGCCCGCGGCGGGCGAGGTAGGGGGCACCGTCAACTCCACCAATCCCAGGCCTGCATTCGTCAACGTCATGAGCGGCACCAACGTATGATGCGGGAGTTGCGCCTCAATCATATGCAGAATTGACTGCGTTGGGCTGACGATGACATCAATGCCAAGCTTGCGGAAAAGCCCTTCGTTACGGGGATTGTTTACACGCGCGATGGTGGTGGCCACATGGAAACGCGCCTTGGCGACCTGGCAAATCACCAGGTTATCCTCGTCATCGCCCGTCACCGCGATGACCAGATTCGCGCGCGACGTGCCGACCTCGGCCAGCGTCCGTGCCTCACATGCGTCACCGCGTACGATGGAATTGCTCAACTCTTCAGCCAGGCGCTCGACACGCCCGCTATCTTTCTCCAGCAACACCACTTCATGGCCCTGCTCGATAAGCCCTTTCGCCAGATAATAGCCAACCTGCCCACCACCGCCGATAACGATATACATAGGTCTAGTGCTTCTCCCCAGTGGCCGCGGGCGTCGTCAGCGGCTTCTCAGGCACGGTGGCATGTGGAACGGCTCGGCCTTCGGCAATGGATTGTACAGCCGATTTGGTGTGGGGCGCATCATTGATGAGCGCAGTCTTGATGAGCTTCGCGCCAACTACCGTCGGAGAGATACTCTCCAGCCCGAGCGCGTTGTACGTTTCCTGCCGGATTGGGTCATAAATCCGGCAAATCACTTTTTGAACGCCGAAGGTATGTTTCGCAATCTGGGCAGCCAGTATATTGCGGTTGTCGCCGTTTGTCACCGCCGCGAATGCGTCGGTGTCTTCGATGCCCGCGCGCATGAGCACATCTTCATCTGTGCCGTCGCCGACGATGGTCGCCCCACCAAAGTTCGATCCCAGGCGTTCAAACGCCTCGCTGTTGAGGTCTATAACGGTGACCTCGTGACCATCTTTGATCATGATATTGGCCAGGGTCGCCCCCACGCGCCCGCAGCCAAGAATCAGCAGTCTCATATTCCCTTCTTCTCCGCGAGATGTCCGGCGTGTGTCCTTCATGCGCCCTGCCACTGATAACCATTGTTCACATTGGCATTTGGCGCCAGCAAATTATACATGGAAGAGCATCTCATGTGCCAGTTTTTACCCGTTTACCCTTTGCACAGCACTACAAGGTCGGCCATACAAGGGCAATCCCGGGACGAATCTCAATGACTGAGACAGTGCTATTGCATACTCAATGCCCAGAGTATCACCACGTGATAGGACAAAACTCCCTCTCCACCCGCAAGATCCTTGTTAAAGACTAGGCAAGTGGAGAGGTTGCACAGGCACAACGCGCCAGGCATCGCACAAGTAGCTGCCAATCAATACGCCTTGGCAAAGACCGCCCACGCCGCCGATGGGCGCCCGCAATGGATACAGACACCACTGCCATCGGGCTGTTCCAGCGGCAGGCAGCGTATCGTCGCCTGAGTTTCGGCTTTGATTTGCGCCTCGCACTCGGCGTCGCCACACCACCAACCCTCGATGAATCCGAGACGTTCGCGGTCAGCCATGAGCGCCTGGAACTCCTCGTAGTCTTTCACCGAGTAGGTGCGACTTTTGCGGAAGGCCAACGCCTGGTCATAGAGCGCCTGTTGAATTTCGTCAAGCAGCGTCATAACGTGCTCGGCGACGGACTCGCGTGCAACAGTGCGCTTGTCAGTCCGGTCGGTCCGCGGCACGAGCACCACCTGACCGCTCTGTGCGTCACGCGGGCCAATCTCTATACGTATCGGCACGCCCCGCAGTTCCCAGTGGCTATACTTGAAGCCGGGCCGCTCCTCACGCCAGTCCGCTTTGACACGCACCCCCACCGCGCGTAGCGACTGCTCGACCTCGCTCACCAACGCTGCCACGGCCTCGCGCTCCTCATCTTTGCGCCAGATGGGCACGATCACTGCCTGAGTTGGAGCTACCCGCGGTGGCATCCGTAGACCTGATGCATCGCCGTGCACCATGATGACTCCGCCGACCATACGGGTGCTCGCGCCCCAGCTCGTCGTCCAGGCAACCTTCACCTCGCCATCGGCGTCCTGGAACTTGATATCGAAGCTGCGCGCGAAGTTCTGACCCAGATTGTGCGAGGTCGCCGACTGAAGCGCCTTGCCATCGCCCATCATCGCCTCCAGCGAGTAGGTGCGCAACGCGCCCGCGAAGCGCTCGCTCTCGCTCTTGAGGCCCGCGATCACCGGAATCGCCAGCTCCTTCTCCAGAAAATCCTGATAGACCTGCCGCAGAATCAGCATCGTCTCGGCCTGCGCCTCATCCTCCGTCCGATGAACGGTATGGCCCTCCTGCCAGAGAAATTCGGTCGTCCGCAGGAAGGGCCGCGTGCGCTTTTCCCAGCGCACCACGTTGCACCACTGGTTATAGAGCAGCGGTAGATCGCGGTAGCTCTGCACCCATTGGGCATACATGTAGCCAATCACTGTTTCAGAGGTTGGTCGCACAACCAGCGGCTCGGCCAGCTCTTCTTTGCCCGCGCGCGTCACCCACGCTACCTCAGGCGCGAAACCCTCCACGTGCTCAGCCTCGCGCTCGATGAAGCTCTTGGGGATGAACAGCGGAAAGTAGGCGTTTTCGTGGCCGGTCGCCTTGATGCGGTCATCCAGCCGCCGCACCATATTCTCCCACAGGGCGTAGCCGTACGGGCGAATGACCATGCAGCCGCGCACCGGCGACTCATCGGCCAGCTCGGTCTTGTAGACGAGATCCTGATACCATTGCGAGAAATCGTCGCGGTCGGCAAGATCCTCGACCAGCTTCTCCGCTTTCACACTCTTCGCATCAGTCTGCGCTTTGCTCTTTTTGCCAGTAGTATCTGCCACGGTGATGCCTTTCCTCTGGCGGCGACTCGCGCCAGGCACAAAACTCACATCGACTCCTAAACGCCAAAACAACACAGCAAAAAGCCCACCCTCCGGATCTGATTCCTGGGAGGGCGGGCATATTTCCCGCGATACCACCTGCCTTCGGACGCTATCAGCCGTCAGTACTAAGCGACAGTGAACGTCCCTCACTGCCTGCCGCGCCGGAAATAATCCTTGCGGAAGGCTACCCTATGATAACGGTGGATGGCCGATAGCCTTACCCTCTATTTCACCGAGGCTCAGCTATTGCTCGCGGGATGGGTTTGGCGTGAGCCCCACACCGGCTTTCACTCTCCCAGCTCGCTGCACAATGGGGTGGTCACCACCTACTGGTCCCGGTCGTCGCGGATGTATTCTGCCAGAAGTCTATGCTCTCGCGCAGGAAAACGTCAAGCACGTCTACGCTTCCGGCTGGCCAGCGCTGGCAACCTCGGCCTCTGTTACCGGCGTCTGACGACCCAGGCGTTGCATGGCAAGGTCGAAGAACTTGCGCGACCCAGTACGCAAGAGGCCAGGATTTCTCCTGAGCACGCCAAGAAACAGGCCAACGCTGTAATCGCCCCGCAGCAAATCCGCCGCCTGGGCTGGCGTAGAACCGGCGTAGCAGATCCATGCCTTCATCCCATCTGGCGTCGCTCCAGCGCGCGATCCGTTGATTCACGATATAGCGAGATGTCCATCTCACGGCCAAATCGCGCACGCCACTGGCGATCATAGCGGCTCAGAAATTGGGCGCTGCTGTCGCCGAACGGGTGGACTCCGCAGCTACTGTGCCAGCCATCTGGCCACTGTAGATTGCGAAGCGAATGCCCTCGCCTACCAGCGTTGATCCGTGGCCCGCAGAGTCGCCAGTGGCGATCAGGCCATCGGTGACGAAATGCGCTCGACCACACCTTCAGACGGAAAGAGGCCCGTGTGATATTCGACAGGACTCGATCCCGCAAAGTCGGGCGCAAGCGCGGGCAGCCGCCGAACAAACGTATCCAGATACTCGCGAGCGTCTTCATCCACATCGGGGCGAATCACGCCGACGCCCAACCGCACACGTCCTTTGCCGCGAGGGAAGGCCCATGCGTAGCCAGCGGGCGCTACCTGGCTCCCCATGATCAGATACAGCGTATCAGGGTTGTAATTTGGCGCGACGAGGTCGTATTCGGCGCCATATCCGTAGCGCTTGAATCCCTGGCGCAAACCCGCTCTTCGTCACGACGTGTACTCGAAAAGCCACTGGCGTCGATGACAACTGGTGCGCGCCACTGGCCAACCCGATTGCGGTGGTCCTTCGCGACGACGCCGACAACACGCCCATCCTCAACAATCGGCCCCTCGACCGGCGAGTTGGGATGCAACGTCGCCCCCGCCTGGATAGCGCGGCTGCGCAAGATGCTGGTAGACAGCGCGTACATCGAGCACACAGCACACCGGGTCGTCATACTCGAAGCGCGCCTCGCGGTTGGGCGAGAGAAAGGTCACATGCTTAATGGGATGATAGAGTTCGGAGGGGATACCGAGCGCCTTCATGTCGGCGATCCAGCTTCCGCCGCTGGTATGAACCGGGTAGCCGATTTCCTTCTGCCGCTCGAGCACCGCGACCTTCGCGCCTGCCTTTGCCGCCGCCTCTGCCGCGCTCAATCCGGCTGGGCCGCCGCCAACCACCAGCACATCTACCGTGCGCACATCTTCGGATTCATCCACCGGCGTTTCATTGGCCTCACTCGCCTGCCCACTTGCCCGTCATGTAATTGCCTCGCTCGTCAGAAAGCATCACAAGGCCTGGAATAATGCGGGTAGCCGCAATGTTTCACACCGTCAAGAAAACGTAACTGCCCACGCGCTCCCAAATCGATGGCACTATATCACACGACATCAGCACGGATAGATGCCACGTGCCCAAAGCATCTGGTCGACGGGCACATATCGCAGCTATGCTGCAACCGCCTATGCGGGCGTCTGGGAGAGCCATGTCTTCCTCCGACGCGATGGGGGCTTGTGGATGCGCGTGGTGACGATGGAAGTGGAGCGCAATACGGTGTAGCGTCAGCCGCCCCCAGAAATGATGGATGACCAGAATCGCGAGCAAGATGACAACCGCCACAATGAAGCCGATGACGCCAAATTGCTGGAAGAACTCGATGGCGCTGGCGTAGTTCTTGCCGAGCGCCGCGCCAATCACGGTAACAACGCCACAGTACAGCAGCGAGCCAACGGCGGTTCCCAGCACGAATGTTGGCAGATCGATTTTGGCGGCCCCCATGATGAACGAACCATACGTGCGCACTATCGGCGTCTCACGCGCGATGAAGACGCCGAACGCCCCGCGATGTTGCAGCCAGAGTTCGATGTGGTCGGCGCGCGCCTGTGTCAACCCCACATAGCGCCCGACGCGAGCAATGGCCGGCGTGCCAAGACGATCACCAATAACGTAGGCCACCGACGAGAAGATCAGGCAACCAGCCGAGGCCGCGACGATAGCCAGGATGAGATTGACGTCTGACTGCGCCTGGGTGGTCAGTGAGCCAGCGAACAGCATCAGCGGCTCAATTGGCAGGCCAATGCCAGAACTTTCCAGGCCAACCCAGACAGCGATGATGCCATACACCGCAGCCGCAGGCACAGTGCCCATCACCTGGAGAATATGCTGGATGAATTGCTCCACGTGTCTCACCCCCTCACCGATGAACGCCCTTGAACGCCCTGCACGACATCATACCCATTTTAGCAGACACAAGCGAACTATAAACCAGCATGGAAGTGGTCGTTTGCCACATTATGAAATATCCCGACTCGACAACCGGCGCGAAGCGTGCTGGCAACGGAATCCAGTCTGTGCGCGCACCGAGTGTACTACTCGCATGCGAGGCATACAAGCCCTGAAATGCGCTCATGGCGCGTGTGAAATACGACCCACTCTCAAAGCAGATGAACAAGCGCGCCTGGAGAATACACCCGCGCGTTGACGCTCTATCGGTCGTGAACCTATACTGAATACGTGCCCCTGCCGCCAACATGCGGCGTCTGCTCAGGGGGTTCTGTATAATGGCTTTGCGACAACAAGGGACGGTGCGGCATGCCCGAGAAAATGAAATGTGCGCGCTGCGGCAAGCGATTCAAACAGACCAACAAAAAACAGGTGTTCTGCGCCGAGTGTCTGGCTCAAGATCGCGCGGCCAAAAAGTCCGCGCCGCAGTTGGTCAGGTCATCCACCGGATATGGCGCCAGTAGCTCATCGAACCATCCCACAGCGGGCACGCAGACATCTGGTATCACTATTGTCGCGACAACCCCGCCCCCGGAGGTTGGGGGCTATGGCGTACAGGCCCGTAATGCCGAGCGGCATGCGCCACACGCGCCACCGTCTTCACCGCAGGCGCCAACAGCCACGCCAGGTAGCCCCACCGCTGGCCAAGACGCCTCCTGCTGCGAAGCCCACACCACCGCAGCAACCACAAAGAAGCCATCCGCTCCATCCAGAAACGCGTCCGCCAGCCACGCCCTGCATCCCTCCATACCAGCTGACCGATGAGATGCGCGCGACCATCGAGCAACGCTATCTGGAGCTTTCGCAGCCGGTGGAGTTCGACGGCATTCGTACACAGATCGCTGATCGAGCTGAAGGCGCCCAAGCCAGTCGTGAAGCAGGTGGTCAGGGAACTGCGCGCCAGGCGGCAACTGCCCAGCTGGTGGGAGTTGCAGGCCTACAAGGGCAGCGACGAGGCTCTGGAACGCATCCGCGAGCGTTATCTGCCGCTGCTGCCGGTGCCGCCGGTTGGGGTGCACAAACAGATCGCCAGCGACCTCCAGATGGATGCGCCGCAGGTGTACCAGGCCATTCGCCGCCTGCGCGCAGAGATGAAACTGCCGCAATACAATCCACCAGAGTCGCATACAAGCGGTGCGGCGTCGTCTGAGATCGCCCCTATCAGTTCCGCGGCTGCCAGCACGGAGTAGCACTGCGCCAACACATCGGTCTAGGCGACTATTCGCCAGGCCGTCATCGTGTTAAAATCGGTGAACCATATCGATAAATGCTGGTGTACGCATACGTGTAATCGACGAACGAGGTGATGGTTCGATGGGACGAGCAATCATTGTTCACGGCGGCGCGGGACTCATTCCGCCAGATCGATACGAGGCGGCTCGCGAGGGTTGTCGTGCCGCGGCAGAAGCTGGCTGGCGAATTCTGGCCGATGGCGGCTCGGCGCTCGATGCTATTGAGGCGGCGATCACCACGCTCGAAGATGATCCGGGATTCAACGCGGGCACAGGCGCAGTGCTAACCAGTGATGGTCGCGTTCAACTGGATTGTGGTGTCATGGATGGCACAACACTCAACGTCGGCGCGGTCGCGGGTGTCGAGCATATCAAGAATCCGATACAGGTTGCGCGCGCTGTGCTTGCCAGTCCGCATGTCCTGCTGGTCGGCGCTGGAGCCGAAGAGTTCGCCTGTGAAGCGGGCTTTTCGCTCTGCGATCCAGGAGATTTGATGACGCCCTACCAGTACGCGCGCTGGCAACAGGGCTATCGTCCCGGCGATGGCACGCATGCCGGAACCGAGCTGGACACGCTTGTGGTAAGACTCCTGCCGGTACGAAGACACGCGCCGCCGCCAACGGGCACAATGCTAACGCCAACGCCAAGCCGGTACACGCCGACGACGTGAAGCACGGCACCGTCGGCGCGGTCGCGGTGGATGGCGACGGCAACATTGCCGCATCGGCCTCGACAGGTGGACGTGCGGGCAAGCATCTCGGGCGCGTGGGCGATACACCTTTGCCCGGGTGCGGCTACTATGCTGAGGGCGGCATCGGTGGCATTTCCTGCACTGGCGATGGCGAGGACTTTATCCGACTGTTGCTGGCAAAGCGCGTCGCCGATTATCTCGCAGCCGGGCTTTCCGCGCAGGGCGCGGCCACCGCGGCAATCCGGCTCCTGGGCGAGCGTACGTCTGGCGAGGGCGGGCTGATCGTGCTGGACAGCCATGGTCGCGTCGGCTACGCGCGAAACTCAGTAACCATGGCCCACGCCTTCATGATGGATGATATGCCAGCGCCCTTTGCCGGTATCTGAACTCCATCGCTCCCACCTTCTCATACCCACTCATACCCGCTCATACCCACTCATACCCACTCATACCCGCTCATACCCATGCTGGCATGGATGCCCCGGCGTGCATCGACCCCATGTCGTATCCACGATCAGGTCAAGTCTTTCATGCGCGGCTACCTGAGTATGACCACCTGCCTTGTTTGTCCATGGCTCTCGCTCTGCACCTCCCGCTCGACTTTCCTCGAATCGCGAAATCGCGTAGTCTCTGGCTATAGGAAGACAGATGCCCCGGCGACCGACCAGAATGTGACCCAGTTCACAGTTTCATCAATATTCGTCCAAAATACTAGGGTTTTCCAGGGGGCATTTTCCGTTCACCCTGGCTATACTTACCATTGTCGGCAGACGGGATGCTGTCAGGAAGTGCGATGAACGCAGTACCGCAAGGATGCAGCCGTTCTGGCTGAACCAACATGTGGGGGCAGGGCGCCATAGGAGGTGGCGGTCTGCCCCCCTCAATTTCAGCGAGAAATCGCCTTGAACATCTCCACCCTGGATCCCACGTTTGCGCCTAATCCTGCTGGATGCTAGCATTGATCATGCGACTGTAGGCTTGAAATCGCTCGATGCGCGTGTTGTCCAGAGAGGATGCATCACCTATGGCTGATTCACCACAATACGTGTTAGCGCTCGACCAGGGCACCACCAGTTCGCGCGCCATTCTTTTCGATCATGTCGGGCCGCGCCGCAGCGTCGCCAGCAGGAATATCCTGCAACTCTATCCGCAGCCCGGCTGGGTGGAGCATGACCCCGAAGCAATCTGGGGATCGCAGATCACTTGCGCGCGGAAGCGTATTGCAAAAGTCGGGCGTGCCTCCAGAGCAGATCGCCGCAATCGGCATCACCAACCAGCGCGAGACCACCATCCTCTGGGACAAGACGACTGGCAGACCGGTGATGAACGCGATCGTCTGGCAGGATCGCCGCACCGCAGCACTCTGCGATGCGCTCCGCGCCGAGGGCTGGGAAGCGCCTATCCGCGCGAAAACAGGCCTGGTCATCGACGCCTACTTCTCGGGCACGAAAATCGCCTGGATGCTCGATAACTTGCCGGGACTGCGCGAGCGTGTCGAACGCGGCGAGATTCTCTTCGGCACGGTCGATTGCTGGCTGCTCTGGCGGCTAACGGCTGGCGGGGTCCACGCGACCGACTATTCCAACGCCTCGCGTACCATGCTCTTCAACATCCATACGCTCGCATGGGACGATGAGATTCTGGCGCGCCTACGCATTCCACGCGCGCTGCTGCCCGACGTTCGGCCCAGCAGCGAGGTCTATGGCACAACCGACGAACACCTCTTCGGCGTGGCGATTCCGTTGGCGGGGGACGCGGGCGACCAGCAGGCGGCGACCTTCGGGCAGGCCTGCTTTGCACCTGGCATGGCCAAGAACACCTATGGCACTGGCGGCTTTCTCCTGCTCAATACTGGGGATTCACCTGTCTCGTCGCAGAGCGGGCTGCTCACGACGATTGGCTGGGGGCTTGGCCACAAGATCACCTACTGCCTGGAGGGCAGCATCTTCATCTCAGGCGCGGCAGTCCAGTGGCTGCGCGATGGGCTGGGCATCATCACACAGGCAGGAGAGACCGAGGCGCTGGCTTCCTCGATTCACGATACGGGCAACGTCTATCTCGTGCCCGCCTTTGTGGGTCTGGGCGCGCCATACTGGGACCCCTACGCGCGCGGCGCAATCGTCGGCCTGACGCGCGGTACGGGGCGCGCCGAGATCGTGCGGGCGGCCCTGGAGGCGGCGGCCTACCAGACGCGCGACGTTGCCCAGGCAATGGAGACGGACTCGGGCATCACGTTGCGAGAGTTGCGCGTGGATGGCGGCATGGTCGCCAACAACTGGCTGTTGCAGTTCCAGGCGGATATGCTCGACGTGCCGGTGCAGCGGCCGGTGGTCGCGGAGACGACAGCGCTAGGCGCGGCCTATCTGGCCGGGTTGGCCGTCGGCTTCTGGGGCGGTCTTGACGACATCAGCCGCAACTGGGCGATGGATCGTGAGTTCGCGCCGACGATGGTCGCCGATACTCGCGCGCGACTCTATCGCGGTTGGCAGCGCGCCGTCGAACGGGCACGCGGCTGGGCGCGCGACGATGCGTAATGCCCAGGTGCGCGGAGTGCCCAGGCTTCTTTCCGCGTGTCCCGCCTCGATGCGCGCGGAAATGCAGGCGAGAGCAATCTACCACGAAAGGTGAGGCATAACATGACCCTTTGCTATAGCCCTCATGGCCCATCAATTGCGAGAAACTGCGCAGAGTGCGCCAGTTCACTAGCAACTCGCTATCTGGTAGGCTACAATACTCGCTGGCAGGTCCGCAGGCGCTTCGCCGCGTAATGCCGTACGGTATTCACATTAGAATATCTTGAATAAATGGGCTGACTGACGATATCGGCAACGGGAGCGACGAGAACAATGGGCTGGAATGACCTGATTGGCATGCGGCTCGACCAGTACGACATACTGGACGAACTGGGGCGTGGTGGCTCGTCGCGGGTCTACCATGCGTACGACACCGATGCCAACCGCGATGTCGCGATCAAGGTCATTCCGAATGACGCCGAGGACCGCGCGCTCTTTCTCAACCGATTCGTACGCGAGGTGGAGGCCGTCCGGCAGCTCCATCACCCCAATATTGTCGGCGTTTATGGCGCGGGCGAGAACGACGAGTTCGTCTATCTCGTAATGCAGTGTGTCACTGGTGGCACGCTTCGGCGCAAATTGAACGGCCCTCTGCCGGTGCCCGAGGCCGTCGCCTACATGGTCCAGATTGCCTATGCCCTGCACCACGCGCACACCAAGGGCATCATTCACCGTGATGTCAAGCCGTCCAATATGCTGCTGGAGTATCCCGGCAGCAACCATCTGCTGCTGACGGACTTCGGCATCGCCAAGATTCAGGGCGCGCGCGGCCTAACCAAATCGGGCACGACGATAGGCACACCGGAATACATGTCGCCGGAGCAGTCCGAGGGGCGCGAGATCGACGAGCGCGCCGATATCTATGCGCTGGGATGCGTGCTCTATGAGACGCTGGCTGGCCGACCACCATTTCTGGGCTCGACGCCGGTCTCCGTACTCTTCCAGCACGTGCATTCCCGCCCGGCCTATATCCGCGGATTCAATCCAGGCGTCCCGGCGGAACTGGTGCACATCCTAGAGATTGCGCTGGCCAAGCGGCCAGACGAGCGCTACGGAAGCGCCGAATCGTTCGCGCGCGCGCTGCGCCCCTTCGCGGGCGAGATGCCCGATATCTCTGCTCAGCAGCCAGAAAACGGCCCCATCGTGATCGCGCACTCTCGTGGGCTGACCCCGACGCGCCCGCTGCCCGCGCCACGCCAGCGCCATAGGGATGACATGGCCGACCGCGACACCATCGAAAATCCGCCAATAGTCGCACATGTCCGGGAAGACATCTACGAAGAGACGACGACCCCGCTGCCCGCGATCAGCTCCCGAAAGACCATGCCGCCGTTCCATCGCACGCATCGAGGACTTGGGCCCGGCCGCGTTCGCAAGACGGCGCCGCTCGCGCGTGGGCATAAGACAGGCCCACCGAGCCGCGCGCGCAAGACCTTGCCGCCATTCGTGCGGGTGCGTCGGGCTCCCTCCATCACTGAACTTGGCGTGCCACTTGGACAAGACGAGGCAGGTTCGCAGGCGGCTGCCGCGATGGAGATCTCTAGCCTCACTCGCGGACCAATCCCGCTCTCGCTCGGTCCGTCGGCGGGGCGGGGAGCGCCACCAGGCTTCTTGCACACAGTGACTACGGAAGCGCCACCGCGCGCGCCGAATAGCCGCCCCGGCGCCCAAGGCGCGAGGCCGAATGGCGAGAATCGCATCCCGACAACCCAACCACCGCCGCGCAGGTTCCGCGCTCGGCTGGCGGTCCTCATCGCCGCTGTGGTCATCCTGGCCCTGTTTGGCGGCCTTGCGCTCAATGCGCCGCGCTTTGGCCTCGCGCTGGGTGGCAGTCCTCAGCCTACTGCCGCTCCTACCAGCACGCTCCAGCCTACGGCGACGCCCGCGCCAACCAACACGGCTGGCCCGCAGCCGACGGCAACACAGACTCAGCAGCAGGTGCTCAACCAGCAGGCCGCCGCATCCTTCCGTAACGTCATTCTCTCCACCTTCTCGGATGGCAACTGTTCCAACGGTAACAGTCGGAATGCGTTCAGCCCTGGCCAGAACATCTACGTCAACCTCTGCACGTCGGGACGCGCGGGCTCGGCGCCAATGTCCATCGCGTTCAGGCAGAACGGTCAGGTTGTCTATACACTGGCCTACAACATCAATATCTCGCCGTCGTCGTGGAAATTCTTCGTTACCTCGCATGTCTTCAGCCCAGGCTCTTACGATGTGCTGGTCACGCTGAACATAAACGGAACCACCGCCGTTGCGCGCGACCTGCCTCTGACCATTTCATGAGCGCAATTCGTCCGCGTAGCTGGCCAAAGAGTAATAGCTACAGCGAACGGGTAGGATAGCGAAGTCCGCTGGCGCTATCCCGCCAGTGTCACGACGGTGATACCGTCGCCGCCGTCCTTGGCGTCAGCGGAGGCCTGAGACTTCACCAGAGGATGATGGGAAAGCTGCTGGCGGATCGCCTGCCGGAGCGCCCCAGTGCCTTTGCCGTGGAGGATGCGGACGAACGGCATCCCGGCGAGCGCGGCGTTGTTGAGATAGCGATCCACTTCTTCGAGCGCATCCTCGACCCGCCAGCCGCGTAAATCGAGTTGTAACTCCGGCGCGAGGGTTGGCTCGCGTAAGGGGAGCACGATTGACCGGGTCTCCGCTACGCGCGCCTGCCGCCGACTGAGGCGCTCTACCTGGCCCTCCGGCACCCGTAGCTTCATTGCGCCAAGTTGCACCTCAACCTCACCGCGACCATTCGCCAGCGAGACCAACTCACCACGCTGGCCCATCGAGCGGACGAGCACGGTATCGCCGATCTCCAACGGGCCGACAACAGGAGCACCCTCAGTTGCCGCGGCAGTGCGATGCGGCCGATACATCTTTGGCCCCTCGACGGCCATGCGCTCTTCCAGTCTGCGCGTGCGCTCGCGTAAGTTGCCCAACTGTTCCTCGTTCAGCTTGCGGCGCATCTGCGTCTTCACCCGCGCCAGCTCCGCCCGCGTCTCCTCCACCTCTCGCCGCGCCTGCGCCCGCGCCTCGTTCAGCACGCGAACACGCTCCTCCTCGATCTCCGTCCGCAGCGTCTCGGCTTGAGTGCGCTGGTATTCCGCCTCGACCCGCTCCATGGTCAGGCGATAGCGCTCATCGGCGGCGGCGGTCCGCTCGGCCTGAAGATTCGCGAGCAGCCCTTCCATCTCAACTCCAGCGGTACCGACATATTCGCGGGCGTTTTCGATGATATCCTCCGGCAGCCCCAGGCGGGTGGCGATAGCCAGCGCGTTGCTGCGGCCCGGCAGGCCAATGCTCAGCCGGTAGGTGGGCGAAAGCGTCTCGACATCGAACTCCACGGAGGCGTTGGCCACGCCCGGCTGCTCGTGTGCAAAGACCTTCAGCTCGGAGTAGTGTGTTGTCGCGACGGTATTCACACGTTGCGCCAGCAGGTGCGCCAGAATAGCGCGGGCCAGCGCCGAACCTTCACTCGGATCAGTCCCCGCGCCCAGCTCATCCAGCAGCACCAGTGAATCATCCGTCGCCAGTCGCAAAATCTCGACGATGCGCGTCAGATGCGACGAGAAGGTGCTCAGGCTCTGCTCGATGCTCTGCTCGTCGCCAATGTCAGCGTAGATATCACCGTAAACTGGAATCTCGGAGCCATCCTCACAGGGAATATGCATCCCGGCCTGCGCCATCAGACTGAGCAGGCCAACCGTTTTGAGCGCCACCGTCTTGCCACCGGTATTTGGGCCGGTGATGACCACCATTCGCATCTCGGCGTCGTCGCGGTCGCGTCCGAGCCAGAAATCGATCGGGACGACATTGCCGCGCAGCATTGGGTGACGCGCCTGCCGCAGCACCAGCCGCCCATCGTTATTGACACTGGGCGCGCTGGCACTTAGTAGCCCGGCATAGCGCGCCTTGGCCAGATGCAGGTCGATCTGCGCAAGCAGCTCGACGGCGAGGGTGATGTAGGGGCCGTCGCTAGCAACCGCCTCCGAAAGCTCCTGCAGGATACGCTCGATCTCGCGCTGCTCCTCCAGATGTAGCTCGCGCAAGCGGTTGTTCATCTCCACGACGACAGCTGGCTCGATAAAGACAGTCGCGCCGCTGCCCGACTGGTCGTGGACAATTCCCTTCACCTGGCCGCGCGCCTCGGCACGGACCGGCAGGACGTAGCGGTCGGAGCGGGTGGTGATGATCGGCTCTTGCAGTGCGCTACGATATTCGTTTACCAGCGTCCCCAGGCGGTCTTGCAGGCGCTGCTGGGCGGCGCGTAGCTCGGCGCGGATACGGCGCAGAGCGGGCGAGGCGGAGTCGAGAATATCGCCATCTTCGTCGATGCTCTCGCCAATGCGCGCCTCCAAACCGGGACGGACTGGGAGGTCCACTGCCAGCGACCAGAGCAGCGGGAAGTGCTCGCTGACCTTGCGCACCAGCCGCGAGACGTATTCGGAGGCGCGCAGCGTCGCCAGAATCTCGACAAGCTCATGCGGGGTGAGCATGACACCGCGCTCGGCCGCCCGCACGTGCGGACGCACCTCTTTCGCGCCACGGACGCCCGTATCGGGCCGTTGCTCCAGCAACAGCCGCGCCTCTGAGGTGAAGGCAAGACGGCGGCGCACCTCGTTGCGGTCGTCGCTGGGCGCGAGCGTGCGCGCCAGTTCTTTACTGGCAGAAAAGCCCGCCTCGCGGGTCAGTTGCTCCAGTATTTTGGGATATTCGAGTGTTGTCAGACTTTTCTCGTGCATGGCCTCAATAGTATGTGAACGGCAGAATACCTGCCAGCAAGATTTCTGATAGTTTCGCGGTGGGGACGTAGGCGCGGGCGGTTCAACCCTCGCCTGAATGGCCTCTACTCAGCTCAGCCACGAAATCCGCGAGGGCGGTTTTCCCCATGATAGCGCCCAGCGCGCCTTCTGGAGCCTGCGTAGGCAGGCTTTGTGGCCGAGCGCAAGCGAGGTCATTTAGGCGCGGCTTCAGCCGCCAGCCGTCTCACCTCATGCGCAAACATCCAGTATGCATTATACCCCAATCTGTCAGGCGTCTGGCTTGACATGCTCGCAGAGAGTGGATACCATGAAGACACAACAGAAGACAGGCGCAGCGCGAGATAAGTACGCCAGCGCCGGGCTAGCAGCAAGCCGCGGGATGATGCGACGCGGCGCCCGGCTGACAGAAATCCCCTCGCAAGCCTCCTCCCGAAAACCGTGTTTGACGCGGCAGAAGGCAGGACGCGGACCAGCGTTAGCGGTCATAGAGGTCGTCTGGAGCCATGCGCCAAGTTGCGCGCGCCCGGCGACGAACAAAGGTGGCACCACGATACGCCGCTCGTCCTTTGAGATGGGCGGCGTTTCATATTTTCCTGATAGCAGGAGGAGTAAGAACATGTTAGACCTGGCATTCATTCGTGAGCATCCCGATCTGATCAAAGAGGTCGCGCGGCGACGCAAGACCGCCGTGGACGTGGATGCGCTGCTGGCCATCGATAGCGAGCTGCGCACCGTCCGCCGCCAGGCCGAGGAACAGCGCGCCGAGCAGAATCGCCTCTCGAAGGCGATCCAGCAGGCGGGAAGCGACAAAGAGGCGCGCGAGGGATTCATCCAGCAGGGGCGGGCCGTCGCCGCGACGCTGAAAGAGCTTGAGCCACGCGAGCGCGAACTGGACGCGCAATTGCGCGAGCTCTGGCTGCTTGTGCCGAATATTCCCGACGCCAGCGTGCCCGAGGGAGCGGGCGAGGAAGACAACGTCGAGGTGAAGCGGGTAGGCGTGCCGCGGACGTTCGACTTCGAGCCGCTCGATCACGTGGCGCTAATGCGCGGGCAGGACTGGCTGGACCTGGAACGGGCGGCGAAGATCGCTGGCTCGCGTAGCTACATCCTTAAGGGTGAGGCGGTGCTGCTGGACCTGGCGTTGATGCAGTTCGCGCTCAGCCGTATTGTACGCAAGGGCTTCACGCCGCTGCTCGTCCCGGCGATGGCGAAGGAATACTGCTTCATCGGCAACAGCCAGTTCCCGCGCGGACGCGAACAGACGTATGCGCTGGAAGCTGACGACCTCTATCTCGTCGGCACCGCCGAGGTCTCGATTACCGGCATGCATACCGGCGAGATTCTGCGCGAGGAGGATTTGCCGGTGCTGTACGTTGGCTACTCGCCCTGCTACCGGCGCGAGGCAGGCACCTACGGCAAGGATACACGCGGGATACTGCGCGTCCACCAGTTCGAGAAGGTGGAGCAGTACATCATCTGCAAGGCGGACCATGAGGAGTCGGTGAAGTGGCACGAGTCGCTGCTGGAGAACGCCGAGGAGATCGTGCGCGCGCTGGAGCTACCCTACCGCGTGCTGAACATCTGCACAGGCGACCTGGGCGACGCGAAGGTGAAAGGCTACGACATCGAGTGCTGGATTCCCTCGGAAGATCGCTATCGCGAGACGCACTCGGATTCGTACTTCCACGACTACCAGGCCCGCCGCGCCGATATCCGCTATCGCGATGGCGAGGGGACGGTGCGCCACGTCCACACGCTGAATAACACGGCGCTTGCCTCGACGCGGACGATCATCACGCTGCTGGAGAACCACCAGCAGGCGGACGGCACGATTGCCGTCCCAGAAGCGCTACGTCCCTTCCTCGGCGGCCACGCGACGCTAGGCAAGCCGTGGAGGTAGAGGGAGACCTCTCCCCCAGCCCCTCCACGGCGCGGGGAGGGGAGCCCGAGGCGCTCGTAGCATGGTGAGCAGAGAAGTGTCTGGCAACCCACGCAGTAACTGACTCGATGGTGGGCGGCTTCAACCGCCCACCATCGCTCAATCGTACTGTGTAAGGTTGTACTGCTGCATTAGCGCAATAAGCGAGGAGCCGGGATCGTTATTGCTGGTGTAGTGGCCCGCGTCCCAGGGAGACGCACCGAGCGCTTTCGCCGCCGCCTCTGGGCCACCCTGTTTGGCGGCGGACGCGATCTTGTCGTAGAAGCTCAATCCAGCAACGTGGATGTAGAAACGCAGGCCATCCTCTGGCGAATCGGCATAGGCGAAGGTGGAGGGAGAGCCGGGGGCCGACGTGCCCGGAACGAACGGCTCATCAGTCAGCCCGCCGCAGTTGCCAAAGTTATAACCAGTAAAGGTGGGCGCCTGCCACCCCTGTTCCAGCCCCCACTGCGCCAGAATCATGCTGGTGGGCCAGCCCGTCGCCTCGTGCGCCTGTTGCGCGTAGGGGAGCGCGAAGCGCACATACGCCGCCTCCCCCTGGATCACCGGGCCATCGGTTGCCGAGGCAAACGGCGTGCTACTTGCGGCCTGCGCGACATTCGACTTCGACGGTATACAGAGTTGCATCCCTATCGGTGGGTCCTTGACATCATAAATGCCGTTCGCCCGCGCGATATCTTCGACGCTCACCCCATCAACGCGCGCGAGCGAAATCAGCGAGTCACCAACGTCCACAGTGTGCCAGCGGCAGCCCAGTTGCGACTGCGGCAGGCCAGCGCCGCGCTCGAACGTCGCGTAGACGCCCAGCGCGACAAATACCGCCGCGACCGCGCCCAACGTGACCCAGTCACGCGCGCGCATCGGGTGCATCTGGCGATAGCCGAACTTGCCCGCCTTGACCAATCCTTTGCCGCCCATCGCCATACCGCTCCCAATCAGCCGCATCGCGCGCCGCTTTCGGCTGCGCTTGCCATCGCCGAAGATATCTTTGGTGTTACTGCTAGTAGAATGATTGAGCCATTCGCTCGATTGCGACGCGCGGGAATCGTCCGCATCAAACATGTCGCTATACTTGTCGTCGGTGCGCGACCGCTGCTTGGCATCTGGCACAATCTTCGACTTCTTGCGCACCCCGCAACCCCCGAGGAATGTGGATGACGTCAACCCTTCAGCAAGGTACCACATAGAGTGTGACCTTGCCTGCAAGATGGGAAGAAGGGTTTCTCAGGTCGTGGCGGAGAGCGCTATGCCGTGAACAGGACGCCGAGGAGAATGCCCAGCGCAGCGCCGACAAAGACCTCTACTGGCGTATGGCCTATCAACTCGCCGAGACGATGCACATCGAGTCCGCGCTCGTGAAAGAAGTCTTCCATCATCAGGTTGAGGATGCGCGCCTGTTTGCTGACGGCGCGCCGCACGCCCGCCGCGTCGTACATCACCACCCCGGCGAAGACTGCCGCCAGCGCAAAGTAGACCGACCCCAGGCCATCCACACGCGCCACCCCGGTCGCCAGCGCCATCACCAGCGCCGAATGCGAACTGGGCATCCCGCCGGAGGCAAAGAGATAACTCGGCTCGAACTTATGGGTCGCGATCAACGCCAGCAGCACTTTGATGCCCTGCGCCACCAGCCAACCCGCCACAGCGGCCCATAACACACGATTTCCCAGCAAATCGGAAAGTGGCGAATGCATGTCGCTCCTCGTCGTTATTCCCCGGTTACGCGTCGTCGATCTCGAACTCTTCCAGCGTAAAGGAGGCCTGCCCTACGGTGAGATCGGCACGTAGCTTCTCCACCCGCAGCTCAGCGTTCTGCAGCAGTTGATCACAGGCGTGCGCCAGCCGCATCGCGCGCTCGTACAGCCGCATCTCTTCGTCGAGCGAATGCTGGCCATCTTCCAACTGCGCGATGATGTCATCGATCTCGGCCATGGCTTTGTCATAATCGGCCAGCCCATCGAGCGCGATGTCCGCCGATCCCGCCGAAAGTGATGGATCTGATCCGTTTGCGCGACGCCCACGTCGCTCACGCTGCATAACGCTACTTCCTCTCCACCTCAGATGACGCCGACTGCTCGCCAGCCACGGCGTCGAACGTCCCGTCGGCCACGCGCACTCGCAGCACATCGCCCGGCGTGACCTGCCCGACGCTCGTCACCAATGTATCATCGTCTGTGCGCCGCACCACAGCAAAGCCCCGGCTCAGCGTCCGCAGCGGGCTGAGCGCATGAAGCTGCTGTGCCCGCCCGCGCAGTTGCTCGCGACGGAGGTCGAGTTGAGCCTGCATCTGGACGCGCAACCGCTCGCGCGCCTCGTCAACTCGCTGGCGCGCCTGCACAATCCGCCCCAATGGGCTGGCGCGATCCAGCGCGTGCTGGCGAATGCCAAGCGTCGCCCGCTGAGTATACAGGTAGACGCCGACCGCCTGGTCGAGCCGCTCGCGCTGCCGGAAGAGCGACTCTCGCCAGGTCCGCAGGTCCGGCACGGCGGCGGTGGCGGCGGCAGTGGGAGTCGAGGCGCGCAGGTCGGCGACGAAATCGGCGATGGTGAAATCCGTCTCGTGGCCGATGCCAGTCACCACCGGAACTGCCGATGCCACGATGGCCCGCGCGACGACCTCCTCGTTGAAGGCCCATAGCTCTTCGAGCGAGCCGCCGCCACGTGCGACGATGATGACCTCCGCCCGCGCATACTCATTCAAGAGCGCGATTGCCGAAGCGACCTGTTCCGCCGCACCATCGCCCTGTACCAGCGTCGGTGCAACCACCACCCGCACCAGCGGACAGCGCAACCGCAGCGTCCGTACAATGTCGCGCAGGGCGGCTGCCGAAGACGATGTCACGACACCAATGACCGCAGGCGAACGCGGCAGGTCACGTTTGCGTTCCGCCGCGAAGAGTCCCTCGGCCTCCAGCCGCGCCTTCATCGCCTCGAAGCGCAGATGCAATTCACCGATACCAGCATCTTCCACGGCATCCACATAAAACTGGACATCGCCCCGCGCTTCATAGACGCTGAGACGCCCGTGGACGAAGACCGCCATCCCGTTGCGCAGTGGCGGCGCGCTAAAGCCGTTACCACGAAAGAGCACGCAACGCAGCGAGGCGCGTTCATCCTTGATCGAGAAGTACCGGTGCCCGGCGCCGGACTGCACATAGTTGGTAATCTCGCCGCGCACCCAGGTGTCCTGCAGATAGTAGTCTTCTTCGAGCAGGCTCTTGAGGTAGTTGGTCAGTTCACTCACGCCGACAATGCGCATGTGCCGCCGGACCTCTCCCACAGCCCTCCCCGACGCAGGGGAGGGGAGCTAGAAACGCGCGTGTCGAAGTGACGATTGAGGGGCGCGATTAGCCACGGCATGCATGCCGCGAAGTCAGTCTGCCACATCCCCCGCCAACGCCAGTGTGCGCCGTACGGACCGCCGGGAGAAATCAGGCCTTGAGTGGCTCAACCATCATCAGCACCTGGCCATATTGGACCGGTTGGCCGTCGTCCACCAGAATCTTGCGGACGCGTCCGGCTGCGGGCGATTCGACCTCGTTCAGCACGTTGAGCGCCTCGACGGCCCCGATGATTTGCCCCTCTTTGACGCTATCACCTGGTGCGAGGGGCTTCAAGCCTCGTTTGGCAACCGCGCGATAAAAACCGACCAGCGTCGAGCGGATATCGAGAGCGTTCGCCGCTTCGTTCTCAGCCTCGGCCCCAGAGTCAGCGACAGCTAGCGCCGCGCTCTCCAGCAGTTCGCCAGCGCCCAGCAGCACGGACGGATCCAGCTCCACCGGCGCGGGCTTGCGGAGTGTGAGATGCAGTCCATCAGCTTCGTGCTCGATGGTAATCTCTTCGATATCGCTCTTCTCCATCAGCGTGATAAGCTGACGCAACTCGGCGACACTGAGACTGGTGGGTGTCGGTACCGGGGCCGATCCGCCGTTGCGATCCGCGCGTTCGCGTACCATGGTGACTGCGCCTCCTCCCGCAAGCTCCGACAACCCCGGAGCGCACGAGCCAAAGTTCTCTTTTATGAATTGACCCGCTCGACGTAGCCGCCGGTATCCGTTTTGACGCGAATCTTATCGCCCGTCGTAACGAAGAGCGGCACCTGAACGATCAGCCCCGTCTCAACGGTGGCTGGCTTGGTGCCTCCGGTAGCGGTATCGCCCTTGAATCCCGGTTCGGTGTAAGTTACTTCCAGGTCAACCGATGGCGGCAAGTCAACGCTGAGCGCCTCGTCGTTGTAGGTCACAATCTCGATCTGCATACCATCGAGCAGGTAGTTCTTGGCGTCGCCAAGCTGCTCGCCCGTCAATGGTATCGTCTCGAAGGTCTCGTTGTCCATGAAATAGTACGTATCACCGTCATTGTACGAGTACTGTACAGGCCGGTGTTCGAGGAATGCCCGCTGGAAACGCTCACCCGCGTCATAGGTGCGCTCGAAGTTCGCGCCGGTCCGCAGGTTGCGCAGCTTGATCCGCACAATCGCGCCGCCGCGCCCCATCTTGATGTGCTGCCAATCGACGATTGTAAAGAGCTGACCGTCCAGCTCCAGCGATATTCCTTTTTTCAAATCCCCTGTCGAAATCATAGAATCTGCTTGTATCCTCCTGGAGTCGACCCTGTCGGTCGTCTTCGACGCGCATCGAGGCGGCGTCGCTCTTCTGTATCGAGTATGCGGGCCGCACGATCAATGCGACCGTTCCATCGCCCGCACACGGAATTGTGCCACACTATTCTATCACCGGATTGCCGCCAGCCGCCCAGTCACCCAGTCACGAGCGATACGAGCGCATCGAGCGCGTAAAGATAGCCGCGCCAACCCAGCCCCGTAATCTGTCCCTTGCAGACCGGCGCCAGCAGCGAGGTATGACGAAATGGCTCGCGCGCATAGATATTCGAGAGATGCACCTCGACCACCGGCAGACCAGTCCCCGCCAGCGCATCTCGCAGCGAGACGCTCGTATGCGTCAACCCGCCAGGGTTGATGACGATCCCCTGCGCGTTGGCCGCCTCCGCCTGGAGAAAATCGATCAGCGCGCCCTCATGGTTCGACTGGAAGGTGTGCGCCTCGCAGCCAAGCTCGGTTGCCCGCTCGTGGATCCGCATGTTGATCTCGTCGAGCGTCATCGACCCATAGATCTCTGGCTCGCGCTTCCCCAGCGTATTGAGATTCGGCCCATGCAGCACCAGTATACGTAGCAGCCGCGCTTTCGTCTCGCCGTGACTCATCCCCATCGCTCCAGACTACCCATCTTCAATGCGCCTCGGCGCCCACCGCCAGCAACGCCGCCCGCACCTCGTCCAGCGGCACATCGCTCACCACGGCGGAATGCCCCAGCGCCGTGGGCAAGACCCAGCGCACCCCGCCCGCACGCACCTTCTTATCCCAGAAAATCGCGCCCATCAGCGCCGTGGCGGAGACGCCCTCCAGGAGGGTGGGCAGCCCCAGGGTGGTTAGCAGTTGCTCCTGCCGCTCCACAACCTCCACTGGGGTCACACCTAGCCTCGCGCCAAGCCGTGCCGCGGCGCACATCCCCACGGAGACGGCCTCGCCGTGTAGCCAGGTACCATAGCCCGCCACCGCTTCGAGCGCGTGGCCGATGGTATGCCCGTAGTTCAGCAAGATACGGCGGTCGTGCTCGCCCTCGCGCTCATCTTCCTGCACAACTGCCGCCTTGATGGCCGCCGAGCCAGCGATTGCGCGCGTCAGCGCCACTGGCTCTCGCCGCAGCAGGCCGGTCGCCGTCCGCTCGATCTCGTCGAAATATGCGGCGTCGAACGCAACCCCATGCTTGACGACCTCCGCCAGCCCCTCGATATACTGACGTTCGGGCAGCGTCATCAGCATCGCGGGATCGCTCAATACCAGTCGTGGCGGATAGAACGCGCCGACCAGGTTCTTCCCCTGCGGGTGATTGATCGCCACCTTCCCCCCGATGGAAGCATCCACCTGCGCCAGCAGCGAGGTGGGAATCTGGACGAGCGGTACGCCACGCAGCCAGGTCGCCGCGGCATAGCCCGCCAGATCACCGACAACGCCACCGCCAAGGGCGAGAATCGCCTCCGACCGTTCGGCGCGCCGTGCCGCCAGCCAGTCGTAGATCGCACCAAGCTGTGCGGCAGACTTGCTGCCTTCGCCCACCGGCACGCGACAAACGAGCGGCGCGAATCCCGCATCCTGCAATGCCGTCAGCAGCGGCGGCTCATAGAGCGAACCAACGGCGTCATCGCTGATGACATGGACGCGCTTGGGCAGCCGCAACGCCGACAGGCGCTTCGCCAGCGACGTGACGGCCGACCAGCCCACTACAATATCGTATCCCGCCCCCTGCTGTGTCCCGACATGCAGACGAGTGCTTTCCGCGCCCTCGCCGGGCAGCAGCCCGCGCCCCACCAGACTCGCCGCGATGCGCACCGCGGCGTCGGCGGGCGTCAGCGTCTCGACCACCAGCGTCTCATCGGCCTCGGCATAGAGCGGCGCGCGGCGCCTATAGAGGCTACCCAGCCGCTGCAACGGATCGCTGCCCGCCAGCATGGGTCGCTGGCGACCTAACTCCACGGGAGAGGCGGCGTGCTCCAGCAGGCGGCGCCAGATGGTCTCCGCCGAGGCAAGCAAGGCAACCACACGGCTATACCTATGGAGCAGCGCCCGATTCGCCGCGCGCTCGACGACACCTGCGCCCGTCGCGATCACCACGCACCGCCGCGCGACCACTGCTTTCAGCGCCGCCGACTCGCGGTCGCGGAAGCCGCGTTCCCCCTCACGCGCAAAAATCTCCGGCACAGCCATGCCGGAGATGCGGGCGATTTCTTCGTCAAGGTCGATAAATTGCCAATGAAGGAGCATCGCGAGAAGTCGGCCAGTTGCGGACTTCCCGCTTCCCGTCGGGCCTATCAGCACCACACGCTGCACACACTTTGTCTCCATGCTCGCATTGTAGCATTCCCAGACCCATTGCGTAACTACCCCGCAGTATCGGGGCCAGTTGGCGGCGTATAGTCGCCCAGGTCGGTCTGCCACTCGTAGCGCGAGCGTTCCCGCCATTGGGCGAAGGCTGCCTCATAGTGCTGCTGGAAGTCGGCGCGGCTACAGCCGTTGACGCGCGTGAAGTGGGCGACGACCGCCTCGTAGTCGAGCTTGCCCTCGCTCGCCAGCTTCCCAGCCAACCCGATGTGCTTGACATGGTGGCAAAGGATGCAGAGCGCGCGGAATCCATCGAGATGCTGGATGTGCGCCGCGTCATCGTAACGCCAGGCCTCGTGGCAGTGCAGCATACCGCCCGCGCCACAGATGCCGCAGCGATGGCCGGATAGCCGATACACCTCGCGCCGAAGCTTGTCCCACGTTGGGCGCGGCAGCACATCGCGCAGGTTGGCATACCAGCACGGCTCCGGCACCAGCTCGATGGTCAGGCGCAGTGGAGGTGTATGGGTGTTGATGGATGTCATAGATACCGAATTCCGCACAGGCTTCGCGTTTCCGGCAATTCACGATGGGAGCAAGCCTGGTAGCCTTACGCGGGGCGCTTCTCAAAATATACACTGAGCGGGTCATCGGTATAGTCGCCGAATGGCGCGATTCGGTGGAAGCCCATCCGCTCGTACAACCCAATAGCTGCGTGCTGGTGGATACCGGTTTCTAGCCGAAGGACGCAAACGCCCTCGGTGCGCGCATAGTCCTCAAGATGGAGCAGCATCATCCTGGCGAAGCCTGATCCGCGAAACTGTGGCCGTACATACATCCGCTTGACCTCGCCGTAGTCGTCGCCAAACAGCTTGACGCCTCCACAACCGACTGGCTCGCCATTCGCGCGCAGCAGGAAGAACGCCACATCCTGCGCCAGCAACTGCTCGACACTCAACCCGTGGCGGCTCTCGCGCGGATAGAGTGGATCTAGCTGTGCTTCAAGCTCGGTGATGAGGAGAATAACATCATCGGTGTCAGGCCGTTCAGACGTGATGATTGCCGCTGTTGGCCGGTCGATGTCCATCATATGGAGATCCCTTCGCTCCGCAAATACACTTTGCGGGCATACATAGGCGCCCCGAACCGGCGATTGCTCACCGATATCGGGGTGCTGCGAATGAGTGGAATTTTCCCGAGCTGGCTAGGCGTCGTAGTAGAGCGCGAACTCCAGCGGCGACGGGCGCAGGCGCACCTCGGCGGCCTGCTCGCGCTTGAGGGAGACGTACTTGCCGATCAGGTCGGTCGTGAAGACATCGCCCGCCAGCAGGAACTCGTGGTCGCGCTCCAGGGCGTCCAGCGCGTCGTCCAGCGAGCCGGGCACCGACTTGATGTCCTGCTTCTCTTCGGCGCACATCTCATAGATGTTGCGGTCAACCGGGCCGAGGCCGTTCTCTTCGGGCAGAATACCGCGCTTGATGCCATCCAGGCCCGCCATTAGCAGGGCAGAGAAGGTCAGGTAGGGGTTGCAGGTTGGGTCTGGAGGCCGGAACTCGACGCGTTTCGCCTTCGGGCTATCCGAATACATCGGGATGCGCACCGCCGCCGAGCGATTGCGTTGCGAGTAGACCAGGTTGACGGGCGCTTCATAGCCCGGCACCAGGCGACGGTAGCTGTTTGTGCTGGGCGCCGCCAGCGCCAGTACCGCCGGGGCATGGGTCAGCAGCCCACCGATGAACATCCGCGCCATCTCAGAGATGCCCGCGTAGCCCTCGGCATCTGCGAAGAGCGGCCGCTCGTCCTTCCACAGGCTCATGTGCACGTGCATCCCGGAGCCGTTATCGCCGAAGATCGGCTTCGGCATGAATGTTGCCGACTTACCCGCGCGCCGCGCCACATTCTTGACGATGTACTTATAGAGCATAACCCGGTCGGCCATCGTCAGCAGCGAGTCGAAACGCATGTCAATCTCGCATTGGCCACCGGCGGCGACCTCGTGATGCTGCGCCTCGACATCAATGCCGCAGTCTTCCATCAGCAGCACCATCGCGGTGCGCAGGTCTTGCAGCGTATCGTTCGGCGCGACCGGGAAGTAACCTTCCTTAGGGCGATTGCGATGGCCGAGGTTCGCCGTGCCATTGCGGCCAGAGTTCCAGTGGGCCTCATCGCTATCCACTACGGCCCATTGCTCGTTCTGCGTCGAGCGGTACTTCACGTCGTCGAAGATGAAGAACTCAGCCTCGGGGCCAAAATAGGCGGTATCCGCGATACCAGATGACTTCAGATACTCTTCCGCTTTACGCGCGATGTAGCGGGGATCGCGGGAATACGGCTCGCGTGTCGCCCCCGGCTGGGTCACGTCGCAGACCAGGCTCAGGGTTGGCTCAGCGGTGAAGGGGTCCATGATAGCGGTGGTGGGGTCGGGGAGGAGGAGCATATCGCTCTCATTGATCTCCTGGAAACCCCGGATGCTTGATCCGTCGAATCCAATGCCCTCGTCAAAGGAGGAGGCATTAATCGCACGGGTGGGGACAGTGAAATGCTGCCACGTGCCAGGGACATCGGTGAACTTCAAGTCAATCATGCGGGCCCCATGCTCGTGGGCCATCCTCAGCACATCTTCCGGTGTTCTCGTCATCTTGTTCTCCGCGTGCTCTCTGCCATAGCGGTACAACGTGAATCGTGATTCTACGCGCTCCAGGGCGCCTACATTGCGCACACTGCACAAATCATTCTCGCTGTAGTCAGTATAGCTCTACGGGCACCGAGAGCGAAACGACGATGCGCCAGAAGTATCGCCCTAATCATTGTGCACATTGCACAGTGCAACTCCGGTGTCTCCGGTCCCTGCGGCGGCTCGGCGCGTGGCCGCGGAATTGCGGCATGTGCCAGGGATAGCCATGTTTCCTTCTCGCACCGGTAGAATTGGGTCGAGCATGAATTACTACCAGCGGCGAACAGGCAGAGACTCGCGGACGCTGGCGTCACGCCTAAAGATCTGGGGCTGTGGTGGGCTGGTGATCGGACTGGTGATCGGCGCGCTGGCGACGCTGCTTGGCCTGTTTGCGCTGGCCCCACGCCCGCAGGTCGCGTCGCCTGTCTCGTCTGTGCCAGGTGGCGAGCTTGGTATCTCGCTGGATGATGTCTATCTTACCCAGTTACTGAGCGGCGCGATGAGCGGCAGCACACTCCCCATTCACCTGAGTAACATTCAGGCTGAGATTCTGCCAGGCGACCAGATAAAGATTTCGGCGACAACCACTGGCCAGTTTCCCATAAACGCCCCGCTTGCCGCTACGGCACAGATTCGATTGGCGTCGGGGCAGCCAACTATCCACTTTATCCGCGTCCAGGTCGGCGGGCTGCCGCTGCCAGCCGCTATCACGACGGCACTCGAACAGCCGATCAACACGAAACTGGCCCAGACGATGGCCAACCTCCTGCCGCCGGGTTCCACCGTTACTGGCCTCAGCACCAGCGAGCATCATCTGTTGATGGCGATCTCCAGTCCCCCGAGTTGATGAGATTTCTGGGGGAAATTTCGGTCTAACCGTTGCGCGAATAAGCTGCCACCGAATGCCTACTAGCGCCGTTCCGGCCCGGCACAGTGGCCGCTCGCATGAGTTAGATGGCTATCACACCCATCTCTACCATAGCTTTTCGCCGCCCGGTGTTTTGTGTTACGCTGAGAGTATGTCAACTCTGCGTGCCGTCTCGGTCTACCTCCTCCGTCACAAGTACGTGCTCCTGGCGGGTGGCGTACTTATCATCATCGCCAATCTGATCATTCTGCTGCCGCCGCTGCTGCTGCAACAGGCCATCGACAGCCTGAGTCAGCACGAGGACGCCGCGGCTCTCACACGCTACGCGCTACTCATCATCGGCATTGGCATCATCGCCGGAGTCTTCCAGTTCGCCAGCCGGTACGTCATCAACAGCGTCTCGCGCCACATCGAGTATGAGATGCGCGGCGACCTCTTCGAGCACTTTCAGCGGCTCGATCTCGCCTACTTCCAGCAGCGCAAGATCGGCGACCTGGTGGCCCGCGCCACCAACGACCTCAGCGCCGTGCGTATGATGCTCGGCCCCGGCATCAGCAACCTCTGCAACACTACGGTCGCGCTCACGGTGACCGCCATTGCCATGTTCAGCATCGATGGGCAGCTCACACTCTACTCACTGACCGTCATGCCGCTGCTCTCGACCTTCTTCTTCGTCGTCGGGCGCGTCATCCGCGTCCGCTTCCGCCAGGTGCAGGACCAGTTCGGCGAGGTCTCGGCGCGGGCGCAGGAAAACTTCTCGGGTATCCGCGTCGTGAAGGCCTACGCGCAGGAGCCACACGAGTTGGCGGTGTTCAACACGATCAACGAGGAGTATGTCCGCCGCAGCATCAGCTTCGCGCGGATCGACTCGCTGCTCTGGCCCGCGATGTACTTCCTCTCCGGGTTGGCGGTCGCCATTCTGCTCTGGCGCGGCGGCATCGATGTGATCGAAGGGCGCATCACGCTGGGCACGCTGGTGCGCTTCAACACGTACCTTGCCGCGCTCGCCTGGCCAATGATCGCACTTGGCTGGACAGTCAACCTGCTACAGCAGGGCGCCGCCTCAACAGCCCGCATCCAGGAGGTGCGCACCGCCGTCCCTGTTATCCGAGACACCGAGGCGACCGATCCCGATGCGGCGCCCACGCACGGCGAGATCGAGTTCCGTCACGTCGCACTGGCCTATCAGGATGTCGAGGTGCTGCACGATATCAACCTGCATGTACCCGCTGGCTCCTCGCTTGGCATCGTCGGGCCAACCGGCGCCGGGAAATCAAGCCTGGTCAATGGCCTGGCCCGCGTCTTCGATGTCTCTGGTGGCGCGATCCTGATCGACGGCGAGGATATTCGCTCTATCCCACTAGTGAAGCTGCGCACGGCGATTGGCTACGTGCCGCAGGATAACTTCCTCTTCTCGCTCTCCATCAAGGAGAACGTCGGCTTCGGCCTCGAAGAACTGGACGAGCAGCAGCTGGAATATGCCCTTGATATCTCACAATTGGGCAAGGATGTCATGGACTTCCCGCAGGGGACGCAGACGCTGCTGGGAGAGCGTGGCGTCACGCTCTCCGGCGGCCAGAAACAGCGCACCGGCATCGCCCGCGCCGTCGCCAAGAATCCGCTCATCCTGATTCTGGATGACGCGATGTCGAGCGTAGATACCAACACCGAGGCGTCGATCCTCCGAGGATTACGCAAGGTGATGGAGGGGCGGACGTCGGTGGTTATCGCGCATCGTATCTCAACAGTCAAAGATCTCGATCAGATTATCGTGCTGGACGACGGGCGGATCGTTGAACGCGGCTCCCATGAGCAACTGCTCGCTCTGGACGGCCTCTATGCCGACATGTATCGGCAGCAGTTACTGGGCGAGGAACTGGACGAGGGCGACGGCGATGGGCCTGGCCTCAACGGCGAAGATGAGGAAGCAATGGTCGATATCCCCGATAACAGCGCGGCCCAGCAGGCTGGCGGGGATTGAAGAGGGGATAGATGGCTCAGGCATTCTTTCAGGAGGATGAGATCCTCGGTAAGGCATATGATGCCCGGCTGGTCCGGCGGCTCTGGGCGTTCGTCCACCCGTACCGGTTCACTTTCCTCTTCACCCTGGCGCTCATCCTGCTGGCATCGGGAGTCGATCTGCTCGCGCCAATTGTCACGCAGGTCGCCATCGACCGCTTCATCGTGCCGACGCAGAATACCGGGCTATCGCTCACCGACCGCGCCAATGGCGTCTTCGTCATGAGCCTGATCTATCTGTTCGTGCTGGTCGCCGGGTTTGGCCTGCGCTACTACCAGAACCTCCTGCTGAGCATCGTCGGCCAGCGGATTATGTACGATATGCGCTCGAATATGTTCGAGCACCTGCAAAACCTGTCGCTCACGTTCTTCGACCACAATCCCGTGGGCCGCCTGATGACACGCATCACCAACGATGTGGACGCCCTCAACGATCTCTTCACCTCTGGGGCCATCTCGCTCATCGGCGACGTCTTCTCGCTGGTGGGCATCGTCATCATCCTGCTCTTCGAGAACTGGCTGCTGGCGCTGGTCGTCTTTGTCGTCATCCCGCCGCTGCTGCTGGTGACAGCGTACTTCCAGCGGGCCATGCGCGACAACTTCCGCGCGATCCGGGTACGGCTGGCGCGCATCAACGCCAACATCGCCGAGAATATCTCCGGCACACAGATTGTCCAGCTCTTCAATCGCGAGAAGCGCAATTTCCAGTACTTCGACACGCTCAACCTGGACTATCGCCGTGCGTCCCTGCGCTCGCTCTTCTATTTCGCGCTCTTCTTTCCCGTCGTTGGCCTCTTCGCCTCGATAGCTACCGCGCTCATCGTCCGTGTCGGCGGCGGGCAGGTGCTGGCGGGCGCGCTCTCGCTCGGCGCGCTCGTCGCGTTCCTGCAATACGTTGACCGCTTCTTCCTGCCACTACGCGACATGGCGGATAAATACACCGTACTCCAGTCGGCCATGGCCAGCTCCGAGCGCATCTTCCGCGTGCTCGACGAGCCGGTAACGGTGCAGGATCCCAAGAAGCCGCTGCCGCTTGAACACGTGCGCGGCGAGGTGGAGTTCCGCGACGTCTGGTTCGCCTACAATCCCGGCGAATGGGTGCTCAAGGGCATCTCGTTCAAGATTCTCTCCGGCGAGAGCGTCGCCTTCGTCGGCGCGACCGGTGCGGGCAAGACCTCGCTGATCAGCCTCATCTCGCGCTTTTATGACGTGCAGCGGGGCGAGGTGCTGGTGGACGGCCACAACGTGCAGCGATCTGGCGCAGGCCGACCTGCGGCGACACGTCGGGGCGGTGCTGCAAGACCCGTTCATCTTCTCAGGCACCGTCGCCAGCAATATCCGCCTGCACGAGCAGGGCATCAGCGACGAGCGCATCCGCGAGGCGGCGCGTTTCGTCAACGCGGCCAAGTTCATCGAGCGGCTGCCGCAGCAATACGACGAGCCGGTGCTGGAGCGTGGGGCAGGTTTCTCGGCGGGGCAGCGCCAGCTCCTCGCCTTCGCGCGCGCCATCGCGTTCAATCCTGAGATTCTGCTGATTCTGGACGAGGCGACCAGCAGCGTGGATACCGAGACCGAGGCGCTGATTCAGGACGCGCTGGAGAAGCTGATGCGCGGACGCACATCGGTCATCATCGCGCACCGCCTCTCCACCATCCGCAACGTGGACCGCATCATCGTGCTGCACAAAGGGCGCATCGTCGAGGAGGGCACGCACGAGTCGCTGCTGGCGCGCAATGGCTACTACAAGCGACTCTACGAGCTGCAATATGCCGAGTCGCTGGCGCGTGGAACGGCGTCAGCGCAGGGATAGCGCCAGACGCGAAGTAGGCCGAGGGACGGATGTTGGAGGGATAGCACTATGCCCAAGCTCAGTCTTCCCAACGACTTCACCAGGGCCATCATCGATGTCTTCGGCGAGGATGGCGCTGAGTGGCTGGCAAACCTTCCCGTGCTGCTAGATGACTGCGCCCGGCAATGGCGTCTAACGTTAGAGCCGCATTTCACGCCACTCAACTACAACTACGTCGCACCGGTTATCCTTGCCGGTGGCCAACACGCCGTGCTCAAGGCTGGCGTGCCCAACGAGGAGCGCCAACATGAAGAGAACGCGTTGCGGTTTTTCGGCGGTCATGGCATCGTCGAACTCTTGCGAGCTGACATGGAACGGGGCGTGATGCTGATCGAGCGGCTACAACCTGGGCGGCCGCTGACTGATGTTGCCGATGATGACGAGGCGACCAGCATTGCCGCGCAGGTGATGTCTGCACTCTGGCGACCTCTGCCAGCCGACCATCAGTTTCCAACCGTCGCGGACTGGGGGAAGGGTTTCGCGCAACTGCGCGCCAGGTTCGACGGGGCCACTGGTCCATTCGAGACACGTCTTGTTGAGCAGGCCGAGCGCCTATTCGACGACCTGCTGGCGTCGTCTGCTCCGCCTGTGCTGCTCCACGGCGACCTGCACCACCAGAACATTCTCTCAGCCGAGCGGGCGCCCTGGCTGGCGCTCGACCCCAAAGGCGTCGCGGGCGAACCCGCCTACGAGGTGGGATCGTTGATGCGCAACCCGGCACCTGGGATGTTTTCGTGGCCACACCCCAGCAGTTACTGCTTCGGCGCGCAACCATCCTGGCTGAAGCGCTGGGTTTCGAACGCCAGCGTATCCTGGCATGGAGTATGGCGCAGGCAGTGCTTTCTGCCTGGTGGTCGTACAAGATGCACGGCGCTGGCTGGGAACCGATGATGGTCTGGGCTGAGCGAATGGCCCGCCTGCTGTAATCCGAATGCGCGCCCCCTCCCCCTGACCCCTCCCCCTAACGGGAGAGGGAGGAACCGAACCAGAGGCAGAACCGTTGCCAGTCGCCGCTTTGGTCGCCTCATCCCTCTTCCTGCAAGGGGGAGGGTGGCCGAAGGCCGGGAGGGGGCCGCCCCGCCCAGACGAGCGGTCCCCCGCCGATGCTGGAAACTGGTGTGGGCGATGGCGTCACGTCTGGGTTGATCGTCGGCGTCGGCTGGATGTTCGGCACGCCCGGACCGGTTGGCGCAAAGGTATCGCCGAAATCGCTGATCCCCCAGGAATTGGACGTCGAAATGAACTGCAATTCGAGCGTCACGTTGTAGCGTACCTTCGAGCCGCGCGTCACCGTGTAGGTCACCTTCACGTCGTTCGACTGACTCGCGTTGTCGGGCACGCCAATGAGCTGCGCATCGCTCACCTTGCCATAGATATCGTCGGCGGATTTAGCGTCGGTGACGAACACCTCGGTGGCGCGCTGCACTCGCAAGGTGGGATAGAGCAGGTTCTCGTGAAGGTCGATGTAATCTTGCGTCTTCATGTCATCCCAGAAGCCGCCGCTGGTCGCGGTGGGGTCTGGCTTCTGGGTGATATAGCGCAGCAGATAGAACGAGCCGCCACCGCAGACGCCGCAAACGAGTACCGAGGCGACAATCATGAAGAGCGAGAGCAGGATGCCATTGGGATGATTCGCCTTCAGCGGCGGAACTTTGCGCGCGAAGTCATCCCGCATGGCGCGCAACCGCAAGACGCGCTCATAGCGCTGCTCGCGTTCCTCGCCATTCTTCGTCTCGGGAAGCAGCTCCATCTGCTGAAGTTCCGCGTCAATTTCCTTCAGCCGTTCGCGCGCCTCGCGCAGCTCCGCTGGGGTTGCGCGGCGACTCTTCGCGGCGGCCATCTCTCGGCGATTAAACTCCCGCACGTCCACTCCTCGCATCTTCTCGGCATCATCTCGCGCATGCGGCATCCATGCCCCGCTGTGCCTCACGGTCAGGCAGCCGCGCTGGCACTATACCGGCGCGCGTCTGGGAACGTCAAGCGTGTGGGAGAATAGGCTGTTTGCGGAACACCGCCGCCCTGTGCTACATTCCCTGAAGCATCGCGCGAGTGAACATGTACCAACACGCGTAACGCAGGCGACGAACGCCGATGTCCTCGCGATTCATCCAGTTTCATCCACGAAAGGCAGGCTGGCATTCGATGACTTCGATGACCTCGCCTTCTTCACATTCTTCGCCATCACCTTCCGCCACGTCGCGAACACCAATAGAGTTGACCATCAACGGACGAGTCTGCGCGCTGAGTGTAGAGCCGCGCCGCACGCTGCTGGACGCCCTGCGCGAAGACCTGCACCTGACAGGCGCCAAGCCAGGCTGCAACATGGGCCAGTGTGGCGCGTGCACCGTCCTGCTGGATGGCGAGGCTGTCTACAGTTGTCTGCTGCTCGCCATCGAGTGCCAGGGACGCGCCATCACGACCATCGAGGGGCTGACCCACGACGACGCGCTCGACCCCGTGCAGCAGGCGTTCATCGAGCACGACGCGCTGCAATGCGGCTTCTGCACGCCGGGTCAGGTGCTCGCGCTCAAGGCGCTCCTGCTCCGCAACGCGCAGCCATCCGATGAGGAGATCGAGCGCGCAATGTCCGGGAATCTCTGCCGCTGCGGCGCGTACCCCAAGATTCTGGCCGCCGCACGCGCGCTGGCGGGCCGCCCATCGTAACGACGGCATGTGGTTTTGCAGTGCAGCGAGGATACATATCTCGGCCATAAATGGCCGGAGTAAGGCAAGGTCGGGCCATGAATGGCCGTCTCGCCCTTTCGGGCGAGCAGGGTGAAGCCCTGACGGGCATTTATGCCCTCTGCCGTCCCTACTCCGGCCTTTCAAGGCCGAGACGTACAGCTATCGAGGGAAAACAGCATGCCAATTCGCATTGTCACCACGCATCTCGAATTCGAGGGACAGGTCGAAGAGAAGCGCGTCGTGCTGGAGGGCGACGAACCGCCTGTCTGGGGACCAGAGGCGCAGCTTCAGATCGTCGGCAAGCCTACCCCACGTGTAGACGCCCGCGAGCGTGTCACCGGGGCCGCCGAATACAGTATCGACGTTGCGCTACCTAGCCTGCTGAACGCGGTTGGCCTGCGCTCAAGCCGCCCGCACGCGCGCATTAGCGGGCTGGACACCACACGCGCCGAGGCGATGCCTGGCGTCCGCGCCATCTTCTCCTACCGCAATTCGGGCGACTTCACCAATCCGGCCTCCGGGCTGCCCATCTTTGGCGCAGAGATGCTCTATCACGGCGACCTGGTGGCGCTGGTCGTCGCCGAGACGCCAGAGCAGGCGCGCGAGGCCGTTCGCACGATTGACGTGACGTATGAGCCGCTGCCATTCGTCGCCACCCCCGAAGCCGCGCTGGCTCACGGTGCCCCGCAGGTCAACACGGCGCGCCCTTCGAACACCATCTCGGACGAGTTCCCCGCCGTCTATCAGCGGGGCGATGTCGACGCCGCACTCGCCACAACCGCCGTCACTGTGGAGACCCGGCTTGAGACGTCCGCCGCGCTGCACAACTCTTTGGAGACGCATGGCGGCGTCGCGTCATGGGATGGCTCGCGCCTGACCGTCTGGCTCTCCACGCAGGATGTCTATGGCTCGCGCCAGCAGGTCGCCTAAGCGTTGGGACTGCCGCTCACCGCCGTCCAGGTCATCACCCGGTTCATGGGTGGCGGCTTTGGCAGCAAGTTTGGCGCGCACCGGACGGGCCTGCTGGCCGCCTATGCCTCACGGCAGCTTGGGCTACCAGTCAAATACCTGCTCGACCGCACCGAGGAGAACCTTGACGCAGGCAATCGCCCCCCAAGCATCCAGACCTACCGGCTCGGCGCGGCGGAGGATGGCACGCTGACCGCGCTCGACGTGGATGTGCTGCATAACGTCGGCGCGAACGGCGGCTGGGCCTCCCCGGTGACGCTGCCCGCGAAGGAGCTCTACCAGTGCGCCAATGTTCGCACCACCGACCGCCCCGCCCGCACCAATCTCGGCTCGCTCGCCGTCGTTCCGCGCGCCCGGCGTCGTGGAGGGCATGGCCGGGCTTGAGGTCGCGATGGACGCCCTCGCCGCGAAACTGGGCATGGACCCGCTGGAACTGCGACGCAAGAACTTCGCGCGAGCGCTATCAATTGCTCGACCGACCCTACGCGCGCAAACTGCTGCACGAGTGCTACCGCATCGGCGCGGAACGCATCGGCTGGGCGACGCGCAACGCAGACGAGCGGCGCTTCCCCGTTGGCCGCGATGGCCACCTGCGGCGTGGCATCGGCATGGCCAGCCAATTCTGGGGCGGCGACGGTGGCCCGCCAGCGCAGGCGATCGCCAAGCTGTCTGCCAGATGGCACCGCCGTCATCATCACCGGGACGCAGGACATCGGCACCGGCACCCGCACCGTGCTGGCGCAGATCGCCGCCGAGGAGCTGGGCTATCCGCTCGACCGCGTGCGGGTGGAACTGGGCGAGACGGCGTACGGCGTCTTCTCGCCCGCCAGCGGCGGCAGCATGACGCTCGCCTCGGTTGGCCCCGCCGTCCGTATGGCCGCGACCGAGGCGCGCAAAGAGATGATGGAGATCATCGGCCATCTGGCCGAGGCGCCAGCGGACGCGCTCGAAATCCGCAACGCGACGGTCTTCAATCGCGAGACTGGCAGCGAGATGGGCAGCGTCAGCACATTTCTCGAACAACTGGACGGCCACGAGATCACGGCGAAAGGCATGCGCGGCCCCAACGCCGAAGATGTGACTGTGCGCACATTCGGCGCGCAGTTTGCCGAGGTCGAGGTGGATATCGGCACGGGCGCGGTACGCGTGCTGCGCATCGTCGCGGTGCACGACTGCGGGCGCATCATCAATCCGCTGACCTTCAGCAGCCAGATCGAGGGCGGCGTCATCCAGGGCATGGGCTTCGCGCTCATCGAGCAGCGCATCGTGGATGAACGGCTCGGCATGGTGATGAATCCAAACCTGGGTGACTACAAAGTACCCACCATCCGCGACATCCCAGAGATCGATATTGTGCTACTCGACCAGCCGCTCGCCGTCGCCAATACGCTGGGCGTGCTGGGTGCGGGCGAGCCGCCGATCATCCCGACGCCTGGCGCCATCGCCAACGCCGTCGGCCACGCGCTGGGGCGCGCCAGTCACACGGCTGCCGCTGACGCCTGATCGCGTGCTGGATATGCTGTCCGACGACTGGCAAGGAGTGTAGCGCATGCGGCCATTCGAGCATCTCACTGTTCACGCCAGCGGCGAGGCCATCCCGCGCTCGCCGGATAGTGAAGCGAACAACACGCGCCTGATCGCTGGAGGCACCGATCTCCTGCCACTGCTCAAAGACAACCTGGTGACAGCCGGACCGGCTGATCGACATCAAGCCCGCGCGCGCGCTACGTCATCTCGTCGTTCGAGGCTGACGGCGCCGTGCGCATCGGCGCGCTGACCACCCTGGCCGAGATCGAGCGCAACACCGAGCTGGCCGAGCGGCTGCCGATCCTGGCGCAGGCGGTGCGCCGACGCCGCCACGCCACAGCTCCGCGCGATGGCGACGGTAGGCGGCAACCTGCTGCAACGCACCCGCTGCTGGTATTTTCGCGGTCCCTTCGATTGCTGGCTCAAGGGCGGCGAGACGTGCTTCATGCGCGCAACGGCGAGAATAAGTATGCCGCCATCTTCGAGCAGGGGCCGTGCGTCTCGTCGCACCCTCCGACCTGGCTCCGGCGCTGATCGCACTCGACGCCACCGTCACCTTGGCGAGCGCATCGGGCGCAGCGCACGCTGCCCGTGGCCGAGTTGCTGGCGCCGCCCACACCTGACGAGCGCGTCGAGTATCACCTGCGTCCCGAGTGAATTGCTCACCGAGATTCGCATCCCGGCGCAATCCGAGCACGCTCGCGGGCGTCTATCTCAAAGCGATGGATCGGCGCGCATGGGCGTTTGCGCTGGTCAGCGCGGCGGCGCAATTGACGCTGGATGGCGGCAAAGTCACCCACGCACGGCTGGTGCTCGGTGGCGTCGCCAACGTCCCGTGGCGGGTCACGGCAGCCGAGGCGCTGCTCGAAGGTCAGCCGCTCACTCCAGCGCTGGCCGCTCAGGCGGCGGAACTGGCCATTCACGGGCGCGTCCCCACTGGCGCACAACCGCTACAAAGTCTCGCTAGCGCGCGAACTGGCGCGACGCGCGATACTAATGGCGGCTAACATGTGGCCCGAAGAAGGATGAAATCGGAGCGACCGAGCGCCTTATGTCAGACGAGGTGAAGCAACGGAAAATCGAACATGTCACCATAGCGCTCGAAAACGACATCGCCGCGCCCCAGCAGGCCACGTGGGCTGACATCCGGCTGATGCATCGCGCGCTGCCCGAGGTTGACCTGGACGACATCGACACTTCTGTCGATTTTCTGGGAAGTCGCTTGCGCTACCCCATCTTCATCTCATCGCTCACCGGCGGCCATCCCGATGTCGCCACCATCAACGAACGACTGGCGACCATCGCGGGCAAATATGGCCTGGCAATGGGCGTTGGCAGCCAGCGGGCGGCGCTGGTGACGCCTGAGCTTGCCGCGACCTATGCGGTCGTTCAAGCCGCCGCACCCAACGCCTTTCTGATTGCCAACGTTGGCGCGCCGCAACTGATCGAGCAGAAGCGACATCCCGCCTTCACGGTGACCGACGCTCGCCGTGCCGTCGAGATGATCGGCGCGCGCGCCCTTGCTATTCACCTGAACTATCTGCAAGAAGCGGCGCAACCCGAGGGCGACCGTCGCGCGCGGGGCAGTCTCGAAGCCCTGCGCCAGATCGCGGTCGAGATTGGCGTTCCAGTCATCGCCAAAGAGACGGGCGCGGGTATCAGCTACGAGCAGGCCCACACTCTCAAGGCGGCGGGCGTCGCGGCAATTGACGTCGGTGGCGCTGGTGGCAGCAGCATGGCGGCGATGGAGAGCGTTCGCGCGCAGTCGCGCGGTGATGACACGACGGCCCGTATCGGCCAGCTCTTCCGCGCCTGGGGCATCGCCACACCCATTGCCGTCGTTGAGACGCACCTTGGCGCGCCCGGCCTGCCAGTGATATCGACTGGCGGCGTGCGCTCCGGGCTGGACGCCGCACGAGCGTTGGCGCTCGGGGCCACGCTCATCGGCATGGGCTTCCCATTTCTGAAGGCGGCGAGCGAGGGATTGGAAGCTGTGCGCGCGTTCCTGGATCAGTTCCTGGCGGAGTTGCGCGTGGCCATGCAACTGACCGGAGCGGCCACCATCGCGGAGATGCGGCAGCGCCCGGTCGTCGTCACCGGCATGACCCGCGAGTGGCTGGCGGTGCGCGGATTCGAGCGTGACCTGCATGCGATGGCCCGCCGCGGGATGCCCGCGCGCGGCAAATAGCCACTTTGCGACCTTGCAGAGCAATCCCACGGTTTGTGGTACGTATCCTGCGAACGTAAGGCCCAATAGAGACCCATGAGACGGGGGTAACGCACTCGTCTGGTGGAACTCCCACGCCGGCCCTTCTGCGTCGGCGTCATGCGCGCGAGCGAGGCGCGAGTTATTGCTGGGCCTTGCACAATGGCATCTGACGTGCCATACTCGAATTGTGAGGATTCGCAAGGATCGCAGCGCAGCGCGTTCTGTTATCGCGTTATGTTGAAGCGTTATCATTTCACATCATCCGTACACACGGCCATCGTAGGTAGTTGGGCTGGATTCGGCCCAGACTCTGCTTGACCACGGAATTATCAGATGGCCCGCCACCGGACCAGCCACTCAGTATGGAATAGCTCAGGCGCTTTGCCTTTGCTAGAGCAATGAGGAGGTATGTGTCATGGGAGTGTTACGAGTGCTCTCACACCGTGGAGATGATCGGTACACATGGGAGCGAAACGCGGTAGAGGTCGGAGATCCCGAGGCTGTCGCCGCCGTTAAGGAGGCCGAGCGCATCTTCGCCGAGCAGCGCGAAAAAGGCGCAACGGCCGTCAAGGTGGCGCCAGGCAAGCCAGCCGAGCGAATTGACCGATTTGACCCCGAGGCTCAGGAAATCGTCATGATTCCGCGGGTCGTCGGCGGCTGACGTTATGAACTCGCTCAGTGACACACTTGGCGCGGTCGCGGTAACCACCATTATTCTGATTCTGGTGGGTAAGTTTGTGCTGATGCTCTGGTCGTGGCCCACGCTCAGCGCGCGCATGTGGCCCTGGCTGCGCATGCAGAAGTGGTGGCCCGTGCCCGCTGAGCGCACGGCGGAAATGCTGTTGCACGATCAGCTCACACCAGTTCAGTATCACCAACTCTGCGACTCAGGATACCTGGATCTCGGTAGCGCATTGCATCCAGGCAGAATCTACCGCATTCCACGCGGGCCGGGCCAGGTGCTGGTGCTCGAACATGAACGTGTGAGCGAACGGCTCTGTGTGCAACCTGCCAGTGGCGGGCTACCAGAGGCGGATGTCGTGCTCATGCATAAGCTGCTGATCGAGGCGGATGAGGAAGGCTACCTTCACACGGCGAATCACTTTCCACGCTCGATCTGGCACTAATGCCACCAGGGCAGCAAGTGCGGCAAGACCACACCAGCAGCCACGCGCGAGCTTGCGCACCGGAACCAGAAATGGCAGCCTCACTGGTTGAACGCTGCCCTCTCTGGTTCTGCGCGTTTTCCACCTGCCCCCCATCTCGGCCAGATTCTCTTCATCACATCCGTCTCGTCAGCCACTCCGCTTCCACGCTCTCTATCGCTTGACATCGCTCCACACCGCCTCCTACAATCATGGGTGGATGCTAACAGACCGGCACGTCGGTACGTAATCCGCGCGCCGACGGAGATGCGTTATGAACGAACACGAGACCCCCACAAGTGGGCAGGCACGCGCGGCAGGCACACACGCCACTCGCGACAAAGACGCGACCCGTCAGCGCCTGCTCGACGCGGCGGAACAGGTCTTCGCCGAGAAGGGCTATCACGGCACGGTGGTGGATGACATCATCCGCGCATCGGATAGCTCCAAGGGCGGTTTCTACTTCCACTTCCTCAATAAACAGGCCATCTTCCTTGCGCTGGTGGATAAGCTTGTGCCGAGGCTCACCACTGCCATCGATCGCGCAATCGCCGGAGAGACCGATCCCGTTGCCCAACTGGACGCGGCGTTGCGCACCGTCCTCGAAACGTTTGGACGCCATCGCCAGCTTAGCAAAATTCTGCTGATCGAGGCGGTAGGCCTCGGCCACGGCTTCGATGAGAAGCTGATGCACACCCGTGGCCGCTTCGCGAGCATGATTCAGACGCACCTCGACCGTGCCGTCGCGGCGGGCGCGATTGCGCCGCAGGACACGACACTCATCTCGTGGGCATGGTTCGGCGCGATCAACGAGATCGTCGTGCGCTGGCTGGCGATGGGCGAACCAGCGCGGCTCGAAGATACCCTACCCACGTTGCGGACACTGCTGCTGCGCTCCGTTGGCGTTGAGCTACCCGCCGCGGAGAGGAGCACGCGCCATGACGCATGAAGTGGTAACCGCCGCGCCCACGAATGCGCGCCAGACGCTGCCCGTGCGCCTGGGCGTGATCGACTACCTCAACTGCGTGCCGGTCTACGACTGGCTGCTGGGCCAGATGGCGAGTGATGGGCTTCCCGGTATCGAGACGGTGGCAGGAACGCCCGCGCAGATGAATCAGGCGCTGCTGACGGGCGCGATAGACATCTCGAACGTTTCGAGCGTTGCCTTTGGCGATCATGCGCGCGAGTGGCTGCTGATCCCGCATCTCTCGGTCGCGGCGCACGGCGCGGTGGAGAGTGTGCTGCTCTTCTCGTGGCACGACGACTGGCGCGCGCTCGATGGCCGCAGCATCGCCCTGACCGACCACTCGGCAACCTCGGTGGCGCTGGTCAAATTGCTCTCAGAGCGGCGCTACGGCATCCAGCCGCACTATGTGACGCAGCCGCCCGATCTCGACACGATGCTTGCCGAGCACGACGCCGCGTTGCTGATCGGCGATATCGCCCTGCGCGAGGGCCACCTGCGCCGCGCCATCGCGGGCCGGGGCCAGCCGCACGTCTTCGATCTGGCGACCGAGTGGCAGGCGTGGACAGGGCTGCCGTTCTGTTTCTCCGTCTGGGCGGCGCGCGCGGAGCGAACCGAGGCTATCACTGCCAGCGAGGTGGCGCCGCTGCTCCACGACTCCAGAGCGCGCGGTATCGCCGATTTAGACCGGCTGGCGCGCGAGGCGGCGGCGCGGCTCGACCTGCCAATTGCAGTCTGCGCGCGCTACCTGCGGCTACTGGATTACGACCTGGGGCCGGGCGATCTGGATGGCCTAAGCCGCTTCCTGGAACTGGCCGTACCCGATTTCCGCTGGTCTGATGTCCGATTTATCGGCGCATCTAGAGAGTCCGCGTAGGCGGACTTTGTGGCCGCAGGCCATTCAGGCGCGTTTTAACCGCCCGCGTACAGATAGAAGGCAAGAGCGATGCGACAACTGGATATGCTGGAAGGGCAATTCGCCCGCCACGAGACGCTGCCACGCGAGGCAGTGCTGAAGGCCGATCTGCTGCGTACAGGCATCTCATTCGATGAGGGCGCGCTCATTCGCCCCGCTGGGGATGGCGAGCATGCGGCGCGTGAGCATCAGCCCAAGTCCTACTTCATCTTCTCGTTCGACATGGTGCGCCAGAAGCAGCTCGACGAGACGCAGAAGTGGCACGCGCCCGAGGAGATCGCACTGACCGGCGGGCGCTGGAACCTGCGCCGCACCATCGTCTCCACCCGGCTGAATCCCGCCTCACCGTACCATGTCGCGCCGCATGACGGCGCGCTCTGGCTGCATATCGACGGTGAGCCAGTCGCCGAGGTTGGGCTGCACGATCTGCCGCCCTACTACCGGGCGAAGCTGCCAGATGACCGCCCCGTCGCTGAGATTGCGCCCACCATCGAGTGGGGCTATCTGCTCTATCTGACCGTCTTCCGCGTCTGCCAGTATTTTGGCGCGAAAGAAGAGTGCCAGTTCTGCGACATCAACAACAACTACCGCCAGCAAATCCAGGAGGGCCGCCCCTATACCGGCGTCAAGTCGGTGGCGGACATCATCGCCGCGCTCGAAGCCATCGACGCCAGCGGCAGTGAGAGCCAGGCGTACACCATCACAGGCGGCAGTGTGACCTCCACCTTGCAGGGCAAGAACGAGGTCGAGTTCTACGCTCAGTACGTCGAGGCTATCGAGAGCCGCTTTCCTGGCCGCTGGATCAGCAAGGTGGTGACGCAGGCGTGGCCCATCGCCGACGTCCGGCGGCTGAAGGAGGCAGGCGCGCAGATTTATCACCCCAACTATGAGGTGTGGGACCCGGACCTCTTCCCGAAGATCTGTCCCGGTAAGACACGCTACATTGGCCGCGACGAGTGGATTCGCCGCATCGTGGACGCAGGCGAAGTCTTCGGCCCGGCGCATGTCATCCCGAACTTCGTCGCGGGCGTCGAGATGGCGCGCCCCTACGGCTATACTGAGGTGGAGGACGCGATTCGCTCAACCGCCGAGGGGCTGGAGTTCTTCATGTCGAAAGGTATTACGCCGCGGTTCACGACGTGGTGCCCTGAGCCGATGACGCCGCTGGGCGACGCCAACCCGGAGGGCGCGCCGCTGGAGTACCACCTGCGGCTGCTAGAGGTCTACCGCGAGACGATGCAGCGCCACCGCCTCGCGCCACCGCCGGGCTACGGTGAGGCCGGACCAGGCAAAGCCGTCTTCTCGGTCAGCCCATTTATGGACGTGCTCGAAGAGGTCACCGCGCCAGCGTAATTGGCCACCGCTGAAGTGAGGTTATCCATCATGCAAACAATTACGACAACTCCAGGTGAACTGCTGGAACGCGCCATCAACGGTGGCCGCATCAGCCTCGAAGAGGGTATACTGCTCTATCAGACGGCCACGGCCGACGAGCTGAAACACGCCGCCGACGCCATCCGCCAGCGCAGGCATCCAGAGGGTATCGTCACCTATCTGGTGGACCGTAACATCAACTACACCAACGTCTGCATCGTGGACTGCGGCTTCTGCGCCTTCTACCGCAAGCCCGCCAGCTCCGAGGCGTACCTTTTGACCAACGAGCAGATCGGCGAAAAGATGGCGGAGTTACGCGCCTGGGGCGGCTCGCGCGTGCTCTTGCAGGGCGGCGTCAATCCCTACCTCAAGATCGACTACTACGAAGGACTGCTGCGCTATCTCAAAGAGCATTTCCCGGAGATTCAGATTGATGGCTTCTCACCAGTCGAGGTCTGGAACATCGCACGCATCATGAAGATGCCGCTGGATGAGGTGCTGCACCGCTTGCACGAGGCGGGGATGGACGGCCTGCCTGGCGGTGGCGCGGAGATTCTGGATAACCGGACGCGCAACCGTATCGCGCCGCACAAGGGGACGTGGGAAAGCTGGATCGAGGCGGAGCGGCTGGCCCAGCGTGAGGGAATGACCACCTCGGCGACGATGGTCTTTGGCTTCGACGAGGAGATCGAGGAGCGCGCGCTGCATCTGACGCGCCTGCGCGATTTGCAGGACGAGAGCCACGCCTACAACGGCAACGGCTTCACCAGCTTCATCGTCTGGAGCTACCAGCCGGAGCATACCGCCATGGGCGGCACACGCTCCACTGGCGACGAATACCTGCGGATGGTGACGTTCGCCCGCATCATGCTGGACAACTTCGAGAATATCAGCGCGTCGTGGCCCTCACAGGGCGCTGACCTGGCGCGCGAGGCGCTGCACTGTGGCGCGAACGACTTCGGCAGCACGATGATGGAGGAGAACGTCGTCAGCGCCGCTGGAGCCGATGTCGGCACCTGCATGACGGTCGAGCAGATTCAGGCGCAGATTCGCAAGGCTGGCTTCCGCCCCGCCGTCCGCAACAGCCGCTACGAGATACTGCAACAGTTCGAGTAGCGTGTCGCACGGACAGTCTGAGCGACCACCACTGAGACGGCAGTGAGAACAGCGCCGCTTGCAATAAGGGTTACACCATGAAAACTGACGACAACGAATCAGGCAGCAAGGCCGAGATAGATACCTTGACGGCGGCGTTCTATCGGGCCGTCTCATTCGAGGACGGTGAGACTCCTCCGTACGCAAATCTGTACGACATCTTTATCGAGAGCGGACAGATCATCAAGAACAGCTCATCCTCGCCAGAGATCTATACCGTCCGCCAGTTCATCGAGCCACGCCAGCACACGATTGACTCTGGCGAACTCAAAAGTCTCCGAGAATCGGAAACGGCGGAGATTACAGAAATATTCGGTAACGTTGCCCATCGCTTTAGCGTGTATGAGAAACACGGCCTCAGCGCGGGCGCGATGATCGAGGGTCGCGGCGCCATCTCCATCCAGTTCATCGCGACGTCCACCGGCTGGAAAATCAGTTCGATGGCCTGGGACGACGAACGGCCCGGACTGACACTCCCTGAGCAAGACCGGTGACCGGCTATGCCTAATGGCGCCACGACCCTCTACACCGCCCGCCATGTTTTCCCTGTGAGCGCTGATCCGATTTCCGATGGCGCAGTGGCCGTTGAAGGGGGGCGCATCGTCGCCATCGGGACGGCTGCCGACCTGCGCGAGCGTTATTCCGGCGCGCGTCTGGTGGACCTGGGCCAGCGGGCGCTGCTGCCGGGGCTGGTCAACGCCCACACCCACCTGGAACTAACCCACCACGCGGGGCACGTCCCCGAGAATCTGCCGCTGATCGAATGGATTGGTCCTCTGGTGCGCTATAGCCGGACGCGCACGCCTGAGGACTTCGAGCAGGCGGCTTTTGCGGGAATCGAGATGCTTAAGGCAGGAGGCACGGTCGCCGTTGGCGAGATATGTACGTTCGGGCAGAGCGTGCGCCCGCTGATCGAGAGCGGCCTCTACGGTGTTGTCTACTTTGAGTTGCTCAGCCCTGACTCGGCACGCGCCGACGAGCTTTTGCGCAAGGGGCAGCGGCAAATCGAGCGCTGGCGTCTCGAGTATCCGCAGGACCGCATCCGCTTCGGCCTCGCGCCACATACGCCGTACACCACCTCCGCCGAACTGTTGCGCGCCGCCGCTGCATGGGGCCGCGCCGAAGATGTGCCGCTCTCGATCCACACCGCCGAGTCGCCCGCCGAGTCCCAGTTCCTGCGCGACGCGACTGGTCCAATAGCCGACCTGCTCTATGCGGGTGCGGGCTGGCCCGTTCACCCCGCGCACGCGCCGGGCGTCTCGCCGGTCGCGTATCTCGACCAATTGGGCGTGCTTGCGGCGCGACCGCTGCTGGCGCATGGCGTCCACCTGGACGCGGATGATGTGGCGCGCATTGTCCAAGCAGACGCGGCGGTGGCGCATTGCCCACGGAGCAATACTCGCCTCCAGTGCGGGCGCATGCCTTATGAGTTGTATCGCTCGGCGGGCGTCCGTCTGGCGCTCGGGACGGACAGCCTTGCCAGCAGTCCCTCGCTCACGGTCTGGGATGACGCCATCGCGTCGCATGAGATGCATTCAGCGGCGGGCGAGACCCCCACACCAGCGGAATTGCTGCGGCTAGCAACGCTCGGTGGCGCTGATGCGCTCGGCCTGGCGGATGAGCTAGGCACGCTGGAGCCAGGCAAGCTCGCCGCGATGGACTGCATACCTTTGGGCGCGCTCACTTCCACTGAACAAGCCGATGCCAATGCAGTGCTGGCCGCACTGGCCGCCGGGCGCATCAGGCCAGAGGCGCTGCCCGACCACTAGCTATGCTCCTGGCCAGCGGCAGCCGGGCTGACGCTACGTCCCATGCGTACTGCAATGGCGCAGGCAACGAGCGCCAGCAGCAGAGAAGGCAACATGAAGAATTGCAGCAGTTGTATCGGGTTAAAAATGACCGCAAGCAACAACGCCACTGTCGCCCCAACCAGTAGGACAAGTCCAACGCGCGATTCGCCCTGGCTGCTATGGAGCATCGCGCCGATCAGCAGTACGAGCGGCGGTACAAGCGCTACAATGATCGGCATAATATAAACGGTTGGAGGCGGAAGCAGCAGAAAACCGTGTGGTGTTACGAGCAATCCTTCTGAGCCATGTACAACACCGTTGCTCATATATGCTGTATATTCGTACACTGGTCCAAAGAGGACAAGCGCCAGACCAGCGACACCGAGCACACCCGATAAGAGACCAGCTATGAGTTCTATGCGCCGGTATTTCATTTTCTGCATCCTTCCTAAATTGTTGTTGACTCTCTCGGCAGGCTCGCCGACGATATGCTTACCATGAATACACTGTCAGGTAGATTTGCTCTTGCAACCTGAATCCGCATTCAACAGAGCGCTTCCGGCGGCGAACCTGCACAATGCTTGGACACTCCAATTTTAGGGCAGTCCGGGTGGGTCGTAAGAACTACCTCTAATAGAGAGGGCCAAGATCATACCACCAATAGATACCGCCCCAAGAAGAATTGGAAAACGCATCCTCGAAATCGCCGCCGTTTCCATACTTCAACGTATTACCGGGTAGGTGGTGAACCAACGTATTGGTGCCAACAAACATATTGGTAATCCAGGTTGGATATGGACAGCAGGAGGCTGAGTAGGATTGTTCTGCCAGATACAATGCATTGACTGCTGTGATTTCCCTTACTACTGCTGTCTGCAAGTAGACACCCGTACAATCGGTGGTCGTGTACCAGCTTATGCTAAGGTCCAGATTGTCCGAATTGATCGTGGGCCAGCCTTCAAGTTGTGACCACGATCCCCCCCAACTGCACGATAAGGGCTGAACCTGTGAAGCGTGCGCGGAACGATTGTTTGAAGCAATCTGGGATAGTGCATCCGTTTCTTGCTGCCACACGCTAGCAGATGCGCTCTGATCCGATCGAAGAACGTATTGAAGTCCCTTCATGACAGCTTCGGTGCGCGTCATAGTTACCGACTTGGCGAGTGTATACGGAGCACAAGGTATGCGCGTTGTATCGGATGAGCTTGATGCGGCGTTGCGCGTAAGTTCTAACGCACAGTTGGGAGGAGTTGCATCTACCACTACGTCAACGAGAGGATCCGCACTATCTGGCTGGACGGGTGATGCCGATACAATTGGCGATGAGCAAATCGCCACCATGAGGGTAGCCGCTACAAGCAGGCAGAATTTCGCGGGAGGGGGTAATCTTCCAATGCACCGAATGTCCCTCTCAATTCTTGTGTGTGCCGAAGGATGAAGAATCATCCTGGCTTGTCTCAATGCGCGTTGACATGCGACCGCATATCCAATGTGCGAATTGGGAACTTGTGTCTGCTTATGGTAGAGGGAATCCTATTTAAGCACTCACCACCTCCTTTCCTTCGCCGCTGCAGTATAACCATGTTGCACAAACCTGTCAAGCTATGAGAGTTTTGAAATCATCACTGGAGAGGGAAGTGAGGGTCACTATGGAATCTGTCCTCCACAACGATTACCGCCAGCAGCCCATCACCTCGGATGAGGCGTGCAGCCAGTATCGCCACTATCTCGCGAAGCTGGAAGCGTTGATTACCGAGCAGGAAGATGTAGTCATTCAGGCACGCGCTCATGCAAACATGGCAGAGCTTACCCGCGCACGGACATCTCTATGGCGACTGTTGACCAAACGCCAGGGGGTTCTCGATGAACTCACGGCATACGATCGTCTGCATACTAATCATGCACCAACAGGCTAGATAGAGGCGCTGCCCGCTACTTTGTCTTCGGTGCAAAGAGCATTTTCGTAAGCTCGATCTCCACTGAATCCGGGCTGGTCTCGCCTGCGGGGGCAAGCAGCATATAGGCGGGCACCGTCGGCGCGGGCGAGGGTGGCAGCGCGCTAAACGTCGCATGGGCGGCGCGCAGGCGGTCAGGCGTCGTCGGATGGTCGTTGGCCAGCGAGCGGAAGCCCTTCGCTAAGTCAACCCGCAGTTGGGAAATGATATGCGGCGGCAGCGCGCCGAAATGGCGACGCATCTCGGCGTAGAAGCTGCCGCTATTGTTCCGCTGCATCTCAGCAACCAGTGACCTACTATTGCGATAGAAGGTCCGCTGAGCCACCAGCACGCCGGTTAGGGCATCGATGAATGCCTGCGGCCCATAGGCGTGAATCGCGGCGCGGTCGGCGGCAAATTCATTGGCACGGCTCTCATGCATCCGCAATAAATGGTAGACAAACCACAACAGCCGGAAGGGCAGCAGGAGCGTCCAGCTCAGGAAAACGCCGAAGACGCTGGAAATAGAGCCACCGCGATCTTGCCCCAATACACCCTCCAGAATGCCATAGACAATCTCGTGCAGCAAATATTCGGCCTGGCCGCTGTAGCGGTGCAGCACAGTATCACCGTGCCTGGCATGCGCTAATTCATGCGCCAGAATCGACTTCATTCCCACATCGCTGAGGAGTGGCAAAGTCGCCGCGCCGATATACAGCACATCACTCCCAGAAAGTCGCCGCCCAATTGCAAACTCTGTACGGGGAGTCAGCATGACCCGCTTGGGAATGCGCGTTCCGACTCGCTGGCCGACCTCGTCCAAGGCTGCCATCAACGTGGGGAAGCCTTCACGCGTGATGCGGATGCTTTTGCCACGCCGATGTGGCCAGATGCCTGTCAGAATCAGCGCCAGGAAAATGCCGCCGACTAATATCATCGTCCAGGCCTGATCGAGTATCCCAGCGATTATCATCCATACACAGCCCACGAAGATAGCCCCTACGACCACATACACAGCAGTCGCCACAAACACGAGGAGCAACACGTAACCGATATTAAGCGAGTTGGCCGAGTCACCATACATCGCCAGGCGCTGCAGGTCGCGCTGTGCCTGCCCATCAGCCATCTCGCGATCCATTTTCGCAAATAGTTTTGACAGGCCGCGATCATGTTCCAGCGGATCGCCTGGCCCACCCCAGCCACACGAGCACTGATAAAATCCTAGTGGATCGGGAGGTACCGTCGCGCCGCAGAGTGGGCAGCGCTTCGGCTGGGGCGGTTCGATATCTACTCCGGCCGCTACATTCGCCTGGTCCATTCCATTGCCCCTACCCTATCAACACGCCAGAATACGCATCATCTCCCACGAAAGATTGCTTCTCCATTCTACCGGTGATGTCCAGTCCTTTCTACTGGCCGGGTCGTCGGAACGAGGGCATTTTACGGTTCACTTCCGGGCTGGCCCATCTGGCGGGCAACTGGCGAGACAGGCAGGCGTGTGCTACCGTTGAGGGTGCGGGATAGCAAGGGGCAGGTTGCCTTGGAGCGTCCCGCTTCGTCTGTACATATGTACTAGCTAACGACGCTCTCATCTCAACCGCTGCAACCCGATACCCCGGCTCGCGCGCCGTCGTCCTCGCGACGCACAAGCCCCAACATAGAACACGGTAGACACGCGATACCGCGAGGGATGGTGATTTTCCGTGGCCGACTTCACCCACCTGCACGTCCATTCCGAATACAGCCTGCTCGACGGCCAGTCGCGCATCAAGCGGCTGATCGAAGCGACCAAAGCGGGCGGCATGGATGCGCTGGCGCTCACCGACCACGGCGGCATGTATGGCTCCATCGAGTTCTACAAAGCGTGCAAAGCGGCGGATATCAAGCCTATCATTGGCGTCGAGGGTTACCTAGTCCCCTCGCTCGAGGAGAAGACGGGGCGCTATGAGTACAACCACCTGCTGCTGCTGGCGAAAAATCGGATCGGCTATCACAACCTGCTCCAACTGACGACGCTTGCCCACACTAAAGGCTACCAAGCGCGCCCGCGCATCGATAAGAAGATGCTGGCCGCGCACGCCGAGGGGCTGATTGTCACCTCTGGCTGCCTCTCCGGCGAGATTCCCGAACTGCTGCTGCGCGACGACCTCAACGGCGCGCGGGCTGCGGCCCGCTGGTATCAGGATGTCTTTGGGCCAGACAACTTCTACATCGAGGTGCAGGACCACGCCGCGCCCGATTCACCGCAAAACAAGCTCAACCCGATGCTCTATAACCTGGCACGCGAGACTGGGGCGCCGCTGCTAGCCACCAACGACCTGCACTACGTCGCCGCCGATGATGCCCAGGCTCAGGATGTGCTGCTCTGCGTCCAGACTGGCAAGACATTGGACGAGCCGAAGCGAATGAAGTTCGATAGCCAGCACTACTACCTCAAGACGCCGGACGAGATGGCGCGGATGTTCCCCGAGTTGCCGGAGGCGCTATCGAATACGATGCGCGTCGCGGAAATGTGTAACGTCGAGATCGAGTTTGGCGCGAATCTGCTGCCGATTTACCATATTCCCGCCGGATACGCCACACCCGACGAGTACCTTTACCACCTCTGCCTGGAAGGCGTTAAAGAGCGCTATGGCGAGATGAGCGAGGCGGTCCAGCAGAAGCTCGACTACGAGTTCAGCGTCATCCGCGAGAAGGGCTTCGTCTCTTATTTCCTGATCGTCTGGGACTACGTCAACTTTGGCCGCAGCCGTGGCATGCGCTGCGTCGCGCGCGGCTCGGCGGCGGGCAGTCTCGTCGCCTATGCGCTCGGCATCACCAACGTGGACCCGTTACGCTACGATCTGCTCTTCGAGCGGTTCCTCAACCCCGAACGCATGAGCATGCCCGATATCGATATGGATTTCCCCGACGACCGCCGTGAGGAAGTCATCCGCTACGTCGCCGATAAGTACGGCTGGGACAAGGTCGCCCAGATCGTCACGTTCAACACGATGGCCGCCAAGGCAGCCGTGCGCGACGTGGGCCGCGTGATGGGTATGCAGAACGAGGCCGACCGTGTGGCGCGGCTGATCCCCACCGGTCCCAAGGTGACGATCAACAGCGCGCTCAAAGATGTCGCGGAACTGCGCCAGACCTACGAGACGAACTCACAAATTCGGACACTGGTAGATACGGCGCGCGACCTCGAAGGCACGGTCCGCAGCACCGGCATCCACGCGGCAGGCGTCGTCATCTCGCGCGATCCGCTGGAGACGGTGGTGCCACTGCAACTGCGCGACTACAAGGAGGCGAATCCCTGGCTAGTCTCGCAGTACGAGCAGGCGCACCTCGAAGAGCTTGGACTGCTCAAGTTCGACTTTCTCGGCCTCTCCAACCTGACCATCCTGATGAACTCGCAGAAATTCATCCAGCAGACGCGCGGCATCGAGATCGACCTCGACCGTCTGCCTACTGATAATCAGCGCACCTATGAGCTGCTGGCGCAGGGCGAGACAACCGGCGTCTTCCAGCTCGAATCGGGCGCGATGCGGCGCTACATCCAGGAACTGAAGCCGACCTGCATCGAGGATGTTACGGCGATGGTGGCGCTCTACCGCCCTGGCCCAATGGATTCGATTCCGACGTTCATCAAGTCGAAGCATGGCGAGATTCAGGTTAAATATCTCCATCCCTTGTTGGAGCCGCTGCTGCGCGAATCCTACGGCGTCATCGTCTACCAGGACCAGGTGCTGCTGATCGCCGTTCAGTTGGCGGATTTTTCCTGGGGGGAAGTGGACAAGTTCCGCAAGGCGATGTCGAAGAAGATCCCTGAAGAACTGAAGAAATACCGCGACAAGTTCATCAAGGGATGCGCCAAGAACGGCATCAAAGAAAACGTCGCCGAGCAGATCTTCGACTTCATCGAACCCTTCGCTGGCTACGGATTCAACAAGTGCGCCCACGGCTCGACCGAGATACAGCTACCCGACGGAGGGCGCATGACGCTCTCGACGGCGTACCGAACCCCTCCCGCCGAGATCATGGCGATGTGGCCCGACGGCCAGATTCGCCCACACAAAGTGGCGCATATCGTCCAGACGGGGCGTAAACCGCTGCTACACATCCGCACCGCCTCTGGTAAGTCCATCAAGGTCACGGCAGAACATCGGCTGCTGACGACGGAGGGCTACCTACCCGCGGGCGAGATGCATATCGGCACGGAACTGATTACCGCGCCACGTCGAGTCACCGAACGCCAGCGCGCCACACGACGTACGATGATGGCGCGACTCAATCGCACCCCAGCCCAGCGCACTCGCGTCAGCCAGCGCGTGAAGGCCTACCAGGCTGCGCGCGATCCAGAGTCGCAGCGCCAGCACATGCGGCGAATGGACGAGATGTATCCGCATATCTCGCGCGTCGGCGTCGCGGCGATGCACGAGCGTGTCAAGTGGCTGTTTGCCAACGATGCGGGGTGGAAAGAGCGCCTGATCGCCAAATCCATCGCCAGCAGCCGCGCCTGCTACAACACCGGCCCCGGCTACGGCCGCTGCTCTATCGCCTCGAATGGCATGTGGTGCGCCAGCCAGCCAGAGCGCGATATGTGCGAGTGGCTCATCGAGCAGGGCATTGTGTTCGAGATGCATAAGGTACTCGGCAACGGGCGCATCTGCGATTTCTATTTCAACGGCATCTACTGGGAAATGGACGGCATGGACCGAGACGCCGCCTACTTCGCCAAGAAGTATGGCGACCTGCCCTACGTCGTGGTGACGCCCGAAGACTTCAAGCCTGTCGTCCTGCGACACCTCGGCGTCGCTCACGCGGCCAATGGCGACGCCATCATCTCGATTACCCCATGCGGCGAGGCGATGACCTATGACGTGGAGATGGCGCCCAATGGGCCGCTGAACTATATCGCCAACCGCATCGTCTCGCATAACAGTCACGCGGCGGCGTACGGCTTCGTGGCGTATCAGACGGCCTATCTCAAGGCGAACTACACGGCGGAATTCATGGCGGCGACGCTCACCACCGAGTCGGGCGACGCGAAGAAAGTCGTGGCTGCCGTCGACGAGTGTCGCCGGATGGGCGTCGAGGTCCGTCCGCCGGATATCAACTTGAGCGAGAGCGGCTTCACCGTCGAGGCGATGGAGCCTGACGCGGAGACCGGCGAGCCGCAGTGGGCGGTACGATTCGGCTTGCTGGCGATCAAGAACGTCGGGTCACGTCCTATCGACTCGCTGCTCGACGCGCGGCGCGAGGGAGGCCCATTCCGCTCGCTGGCCGACGTCTTCGCCCGCACTGATAGCAAGAGCGTGACCCGTGGCGCTGTCGAATGTTTGATCAAAGCGGGCGCGTTCGATAGCCTGGGCCGACGCAGCCAGCTGCTTGCGGCGCTGGACCGCGCGCTTTCCTATGGCCAGCAGCAGCGCAAGATGCGCGAGATCGGCCAGAACAGCCTGTTTGGCGGACTCACGACCGACGACCACGACGACTTTACACTGCCGGATGTGCCCGACCACCCACAGGAGCAACTCCTGGCGTGGGAAAAGGAGCTGCTGAACCTCTACCTCTCCGCGCACCCACTTTCCCACATCGCCGCGGCGCTCAAGCGGCGCGTCACCACCTACACCGCCCATCTGAACGACGAGTGGGCGGGCCAGACGATCACTCTCGGCGGTCGCATCACTGCCATTCGGCGCAGTCTTACCAAGCGCGGTGACGCGATGATCTTCGTCCAGCTCGAAGATTTGCAGGGGACCGTCCCGGTGACTGTCTTTCCCAAGACGTATGCGGCCACCAGCGAGATTTGGCGCGAGGACGCGGTCGTGCTGGTGACGGGGACGGTGCGGTTGCGCGATGAAGACGCCGAGATCATCTGCGAGGGCGTCGAAGAGTTCGCGATGATGCCTGACGAGGTAGAGCGCAAAGAGTACCTGGTGCGCATCTCGCTGAAACGCCAGAAAAACAGCGCCCTCGACGTGGCCCATCTACAAGACGTGCTCACCGCGCTCAACGATTTCCCCGGCCACGATCGCTATGAGTTCGTCGTGCGCAACGGCAAATGGGAGGCGCGGCTCACCATGCCACCCGGTCACACGGGCATTCGCTACTGCCCGGAACTTCACCAGCAACTCGAAGGGATTCTCGGTCCCGGCGCGGTGCTGCCACAATACGCCAGTTGATCGCTACGCCCCACAATATACGCGGCGTACACTCTCCAAACCGAACTGTAGCGATGTGCGTATCAACTAATGGACAAACCTCGGCATGAATTCCCAGCCGATGTATCCGCTAGCGCGCTTTCTGGTATACTAAGGGCCGCGCGGCAGACAGAATATCCCATAGCATGCTGCCGCACTGAGTGACTGCATCTGGAGAGGATGTTAGCGTCTTGGATGGAACAATCTGCCCGCACTGCGGCTCCGCCACGCGCCCGGATGATCCAAGGTGTCCGGTCTGCGGGGCACAACTGAACCGCCCCTCTGAACAGCCGGGCAGTCCGGCTCCAACGGTGCAGGCGAGTGCGCCGACGCCAGCCGCGCCACCAACGGCACAGGTTGTTCCTCCACCGCCGACACAACCAGTTGCTCCCACATCGGGTCAACCTTCCGCTGGCCAGACGCCGTATGGCCCGTATCAGCCGTTTACCGGGGCGGCCCCGGGTGGCGCCAGACCTCCGGCGCCGTATCCGCCCTACCCACCCTATGCGCCCTATGCGCCATATCCGCCCCATCCAGCGTATGGTCAGGGCTATCCACCTGCCCAACCGGGGACCACAGCATATCGTGCTCCGGCGCAGTACCCGTACCCCTATCCGTCGGCTCAACCCGCAGGTCAGCCGCCGCATGCGCCTGTACCAGGGCAGCCGGTCTACGCTCAGGGGCAGCCATATCCAGGCTATTCTTATCCTCAGCCGTACTGGGCGTATCCCTATCCAGTCCCCGTTGCGCGGCGGCGCCCGCCAGGCGAAACATATGCGCTGGTCGTGGCCTGGATTGTCTTTTCACTTGGCATTCTTTCGATTGTCGGCGGTCTGTTGCTCCTGCTGGTCGCGGTCTTGGCCACGGCGAGTGGTTCCGGCGATAACCTCGCCATCCTGACCACGTTCGCGGGCTTCACATTGGGACCAATTCTCGGCGGCATTCTGGCCATTGTCTATGGCCTTTCGCGCGCAATGAAGCGTACGTCCCCGCCCCCAAGCCTGCCGTCGGCGCTGACGATGCTGGCGCTGACGATTATCTCACTCGGCGCGGCGGTGGTCCTCTGGCACTCCTATATGTCACCGGGGCTAGCGTTCGCCGTCCTGCCACTGGCGCTGCTCTCGGGCTTCCTGCCCGCGCTGACCATTCTGGCGCTCGGTGTGCAACGGCTCGGCGCGGCCACGACACGCCGCCACCTCTGGCTCTCGCTCTTCTTCGGCGCAACCATGGCGCCCCTCTTCGCTCTCATCTTCGAGGGTATCGCGTCGGTCCTCATCGCGCTGGGCTTCACCATTGCCCGGCAAAACCTGTCGCCCGGAATCTCGGACATCACCACCACCGCGCCCAGGGATGCAGCCGATGTATTCTTCATACTCCTGATCCTCTCGGTGGTAGCGCCGCTGGTGGAGGAGGGGCTGAAGCCGCTGGGTGTGGTCATCATCGCGCGTCGCCTGCGCTCGCCCGCAGAGGCATTCCTACTGGGGCTGGCAGCAGGCATTGGCTTCGATATGGTCGAGACTATCGGCTACATTGGCATGGGCCAAGCCGATTGGGTCTCCATCTCGATCCAGCGCATCGGCGCCGGACTGCTCCACGGCGTTGGCGCCGCGATGGCCGCGCTTGGCTGGTACTACCTCATCAACGGCAAGGGCGTGCCTCGACGCTGGCTCAAGGGTTTCGGGGGACTGGCGTACGCTGTGCTGCAACATGGCATTTTCAACGGCAGTAACCTGCTCGGGCTTCTGCCGGGTCCGGTCGGCGATCTGATGAACAAGACCCTCTACGTGGGTCGGTTGCCGCTCGATGGCGGCATGATCCTCTTCCTGTTCTACTATGCCGTCATTCTGGGAGTACTGATCTATATGACTGGGCGTCTGCGTCGCGACTTGAATAAACCATCAGGAACGGCATCCGTGCCCGCCAGCGCCGCGCCACTACCAGCGGGAAGCGAGCCACAGCCCGTGGCAGGAGGCGCGCGATGACGACGACTACCCCGACGGCCGTGCCGCCAACCTTCCATGATTCCGCGCCGCCCGCCCAACCAGCGCATCCGTCGCGATTTGGCCTCATCTTTGGCATTGTCGCCTCGGCGCTGACCCTCGCGGCCATCGTGCTGGCGGTCTTTGCGCCGCAACTGACGAGCGCGCCGAAGCTACAAGTCCCCGCGGGCTGGCAACAGGTCTATAGCGCGAATCCCGGCAACTCAACTAGCGTATGGAATAACGCCACCACCTATCCTGGATGCAGTTTCCCCTCGCGTGGTCTGCAAATCGCCAGCGAAGGGACCTGCGCATTCCAGCCGGGGAATGGCGTCACCCTTAATGGCGGGGTGCTTATCGATACGCAGCTCGCGCCTGCGGCCGAGGTACCAGCATCGGAGGACGCCGGGATTCTGCTGGACAACTCTGTGCTCTTCATCATCACGCAGCAGGGCGACTACGAGATTTGCCGGGACTCATGCACCCCTTCTCCATCCGGGGATACTACGGACCCTGCCCCTAGCCCAGTCGTTGTCTCTGGCTCGACTGTCGCCTGGCATGCCGACGCCTTCGTTTCCAATGAGATCGCGGCGCTCTATAACGCTGAGCAGAATACTGTCGCATTCTACGCGAATGGGCAATTCGTGGACCAGGTAAGCGCCGACATCAGCTCCAGCCCGACGGTCGCGCTGACGACCTCATCGAGTGGTGAGGCGCTCTTCACCCACGTCAGCATCTACGCCGCGAGCGTCTCCTGACCATTCGCGCATTCACAACCACAAAGCCCGCTGTGGGGAACTCTTCAGCGGGCTTCACTATCTTTTCTGCGCGCGGATGACTGCGTATGCCAGGAGTCTCTACGAGACGAAGGAGGTAGTGTGCCGCAGATAGACCCGGAGCGCCCGCTTGAGACTCCACGACTGCTCCTGGAGCCGCTCGTCGCCGACCATGCCGCAGCACTATTCGAGGCGCTCCAGGCTCCTGACCTGTACCCATACATCCCTCAAGATCCACCATCCTCGCTGGATGCGCTCAAAATACGCCATACAGCCCTCGCCAGCCGTCGCTCGCCGGATGGACAGGAAGACTGGCTGAACTGGGTGCTCCGTCAGCGCGAAAGCGAGGCTTACGTCGGCACGGTCCAGGCGACTGTGCATGCGGACCACACTGCTTTGCTGGCGTATATGATCTTTCCGGCATTCTGGCGGCAGGGCTACGCGCGGGAGGGCTGCGCGCGCGTGCTCACCCATTTATTCGAGGATTATCGTGTGAACAGGGTCGCCGCCGAGATAGATACGCGCAACATCGCCTCAATTTGCCTCGTCGAGTCGCTCGGCTTTGCGCGCATCGCCACGACGCCCGGCGCGGACTTCTTCAAGGGCGCCACCAGCGACGAGTATAGCTACGAATTGAGCGCTTCTGCATTCACAGACATGTCGTAGTCCACTCCAGCGCAATTATCCCAGCGGCGCGACGTAGCTTTCGTAGACGGGCGCATCCTCCGCCGCGCCTTTGCCTCGCCGCCAGAGCAGCAGCGCGGGGATCACACCGATAAGCGCCAGTACAGCCGTCACCAGGAACATGTCACTATACACCTGATGTAGCGCGTGGGCAACGATAGCCAGATAGACGCTGATGGTCGGGCCGCCAGGCGTCCCTGGCAACGGCTGCTGGGCCAGCAACGCCCGCAGATGACCCAATCCCCAGGCAACCATCGCAGCCAGGCCGACGGCCATCCCGGTCATGCGTAGCGCTGTCACCACCGATGACGCAGCGCCTGCCTGGCTCGCTGGGCTGGCGTTGAGCGCGCTGGTGCTGATCGGCGCGATCACCAGCCCCAAGCCAAGGCCCGCCGTCACCGTCGCCGCCGTTACCTGAAGCTCGCTCACATTGATCTGCCAGAGGCTCATCTGATAGAGACCCGCCGCCGTCAGTAGCGTCCCGATTGCGGCGGTAGGCGGGCAACCGATGCGGCCAGAGAGCCAACCGCCAACAAACGCGCCTACCGGCACCAGCGCAGTCAACCGAAGGAGCGCCAGTCCAGCAGCAATCGCCGTTGTACCCTGAAGCGTAAAAAGAAAGAGTGGTATCTCGACCAATGATATTATCAGCGCCACGCCAATGATCAGGCTAAGCACCGCCGCCGCGCTAAATGCAAGACTCCGGAAGAGTCGCAGGTCTACCAAGGGCCACTGAATGACCAATTCCAGCACGACAAATGCGGCGAATAGCACCGCTGCTGCGCCCAGAAAGAGCGGGTTGAACGTGCTATGCGCCGACGGGTCGAGCACACCTGTGCCCTCACTCTGCTGACCGAGTCCCACGGTGAGGCACGTCAACGACGCGCCGAAGACCAGCGCTCCCAGGACATCCACCGGTTCGCGCGCGCCACGCGCCCGCGGCAGGCAGAGCGAGCCGACGACCAGCAACACCACCACCAGCGGCAGGTTGAGCCAGAAGATCCACGTCCAGCCCCAGGTCGTCGCAACGAATGCGCCCCAGACCGGGCCGAGCACACCGCCCGCCTCCGTCACCGCGCCGACTAGCCCCAGCGCCAGCCCGCGCCGCGTGCCGCCGAAGAGATCGCCCGCGACTGCCATCGCCACCGGCACAAGCGCGCCGCCGCCAACCGCCTGGATGAAGCGCGCCGCAACCAGAATGTCGAGGCCCGGCGCTGAGGTATCTATTCCCAGTTGCCCCAACGGAGTGACTATCGCCTGCACCGCGTTATAGAGGGGGGTGAGCATCGCGCCGCCGAGGGTCGTGGTGTCGGGCGCAATCGAGCTGCCAAGCTGGGGCGCGAGCGCACAAGCCAGTGAACCCAGGCCAAAGATTACCAGACAGATCACGAAGACACGCCGACGTCCAAATATATCACTGATGCGGCCCATCAATGGCATTGCGATAACGTAGCCGAGCAGATAGCCGCTGACGATCCATGCAATGCGGTCAGGTTGTGAAGATGACACCGCAACGTCGCCACTCATCGCGGGAAGTGCGGTCACCACCACCGTTTGATCGAGCGCGGTCAGAAACACCGCGACGCAGACGACGCCGAGCGCCAGATAGCCAAGCCTCGAAAGGCTGCCATCGCGCTGTTTGAGCGGATCGTCAGCGCCCGCTACATCAGTGTTTCCGACTACGTCCGCCACTCACGCCACTCCTCTCGCTGCGCGCCACATCTTCGCTCGCCTAGGCTGGCGGCTGAATATTTACGGGCACATCATACTTCGAGATATAGATAGTGCGCGTTGTCTGGTCGGTGTCACCCGCGATTGCCTGTCCGGTGAGCACGATGGAATACAGCTTGTTATCGCTCTTACCGATGCAGACCGTGGCGCGAGGCGCCTTGGCCGATCCTGCAGAATCCCCGAGGAGCGCGCTCAGCGCGGCGGTATCCACATCGCCGCTGATCTTCCAGCAGGGCGTGCCGTTGGCGCTACCATCACTCGGCGATGAGGGATTGCGCAACGCGCCCAGAGCCACGCCAATCCCTTTTGTCGGATCAAACAGCGTCACAAAACTCGCGTACGAGTCATCCTCGTCGAACGAGCCTGTCAACGGATTTTGATACCATGCCTTATCGCCAACGATCACCAGCTGTGTGGAGACGGTTAGCCCACCCAGATCAACCGTTCCGTTGGTGCTGAGCCGGTCGGGTCGCTGCACGTCTCCTTCGGCAGCCGAGAGACTGCTCAGCCCAGGATCACCCGCTGGCTTGGGGCCAAGATGGTCGGCTTTCAGCGTGAAGTGAAACGTCTTGGCGTCGTTGAAGTTCTTCTGCGCCGCCGCGAGCAACACCGTCGAGTTCGGCAGCCGACGGCCCATTGCAGCCCACCAGCACGAAAGTCGTCATCAGTATAGCAAGCCCCAGCATAGCGCTCCAGTGCAGTCCGCGCCATCCGGTTCCGCGCAATTGTCGTATCATGAGCCGCGCTCCCTTCGCTATATGACCCGTTACACCTCTTGCGTAACGAGCTACCTCTCGCCCGCCTATTATCGCCGCGCGATTCTCACTCGTCAAATGGGCAAGCAGCGTGCCGCACACATGAAGACGACGGCACTCGCGTTATACTCTTGTATGGACACCAATGGGTACTACATCTGCCTCAAGCCCCGATGGTACCAGAAAGGGACGATAAACCCATGACAACTGACGGCGCTGCCGATACCATGAAGGCCGTTTACTTCGAGGAAACTGGCGGCACAGACGTGCTGCGCTTTGGCGATGTGCCGCGCCCGCAGCCAGGGAACGGGCAGGCGCTGGTGCGCGTGCTGGCCTGCGGCGTCAATCGGCTGGATATCTACGCGCGCACGGGCCGAACACCCGTCAAGTTGCCCCATACCTCCGGCTCGGAGGCGGCGGGCGAGGTCGTCGGGTACGGGCCGGGCATCGCGATGGAGCCAGTGCCCGTGGGAAGACTCGCCGCCGTCGCACCCTATCTCTTCTGCGGGCAGTGCGAGTTTTGCCTCGCGGGCGAGGAGACGATGTGCATTCGCGGCGACATCCTTGGGCTGGCAAGCCAGGGCGCGTTCGCCGAATACGTCGTCGTGCCCGCGTCGAGCCTCGTCCCACTGCCAGATGGCGTGAATGCGCAGGAAGCCGCAGCTGTGGGGCTGGCGATGATTACCGCGTGGCGCATGCTCATCGAGCGGGCAAAGGTCCAGCCGGGCGAGACAGTGCTGGTGCAGGCGGGCGGCAGTGGCGTGGGCAGTGCGGCGATTCAGATCGCGAAGCTGGCGGGCGCGCGGGTCATCGCGACGGTTGGTAGCCGCGAGAAGATGGAGCACGCGCAACGTCTCGGAGCTGACAATGTCATCAACTACAACGAGCTAGACTTCGCGCAGGAGGTGCGCAAGCTGACGGGCAAACGTGGCGTCTCGGTACTCGTGGAGCATATCGGCGCGGCGACATGGGCCGCGAGCATCGACCTGCCTGGCGCGCGAGGGTCGGCTGGTTACCTGTGGCGCGACGACCGGCAACGAGGGCACGACCAACATCTGGAACCTCTTCGCCAAGGAGCTGAAGTTGATTGGCTCATACGGTGGCACGCGCACCGATCTCGCCACGGTGCTGCGGCTGGTGGCGAATGGCCAGCTTCATCCAGTTATCGCCCGGACACTGCCACTGGAATCAGTTGCCGAGGCGCAACGCCTGATCGAGAAGCGCGAGGTCTTTGGCAAAATCGTCATCGATACGACCAAATAGTCGGGGCTACGCCGCGCTCGGCGTCGCTTCTTTTCTGACTTTCGCCTGACTTTCACCCAATCTCTACATACCCTCTTGACCCTCCGCTAACCGGAGGGTGCAAACTTATGCATGACGGCAGCCCCACAGGTGGGCGCGGGAGGTGGCGATGCTCAAAGTCGGCGAATTTTCACGTATGAGCCAGGTAACGGTCAAAACCCTGCACCACTATGATGAGGTTGGGCTGCTCAAACCATCGCAGACAGACCCTTTCACCAACTACCGCTATTACACGCTCGACCAGCTTCCGCGGCTGCACACCATCATGGCACTGAAAGAGTTGGGTCTCTCGCTGGATGAGATCGCCCAACTGCTCTCTGAAGAGCTATCAGCCGATCAGATACGGGGCATGTATCGACTGAAACAGGCTGAGTTGCGCCAGCGGGTTCGTGAGGAGCAGGCGCGGCTGGCGCAGGTGGAGTTTCGTCTGCGGCAGATTGAACAGGAGGGTATCGCATCGACGCTAGACATCGTCGTCAAACGCATCGAGCCGTTTTTCGCGCTAACGTTGCGGCGAACGTTTCAGTCGCGGCAGGAGCGCGAGGTCATCGCCCGCGGCATCGAAGAGGGCATCAGGCAGAGAACCATCGCATGGACCGGCGGCGTGCCGACTTCCATATTCTATGAAGAGGAGTTTCGTGGAGACTATCTCGACACCGAGATGGTGGCGCCGGTCAGTCCCACCCATACGCCGTCCGTCTCACTCGGAGACGCCGGAACGCTGACCCTGCGCGAGCTACCCGCTATGGAGACCGCCGCCGTGTACATGCATCAGGGCGACTACGATTCGCTCAACGAGAAATACCTCATGCTCCAGCGCTGGGCAGTGGAAAACGGCTACCACCTGAGTGGCACGTGGCGCTTCCTCTATCACCGCGGGCCGATGCACCGGGGAGCCGCCGCAGACTACCTCACCGAGATTCAGCACCAGCTTGACGCTGAGTGAGCCAACATCCTGACCGGAAGAGTCTCAACAAGCATACGATGTTCATTTGATGAGCATCGGGAGGAGATCGTCATGCCAAACGCGAACAAGATCCTGGCTCAGCGATTCTTTGAAGAGATCCTTTCACAGCAGAACTACGCCACATGCAGTGAGATTATGGCGGAACAATATATCGAGCACGCCGTCGCGCCGTTTGGCCAGTCGGAGCCAGGCAGCGTGCAGGGGCCGCAGCATGCCCAGAGCGCGGCCGAGTGGCTGCACACGCAGTTTCCGGATATGCGGATGAGGGTTGAAATGGCCATCGCCGAAGGAGACCTGGTCTCATGCCGTGTCTTCTCAGAGGGGACGAATCTTGGCCCCTTCAACGGCACGATTCCGCCGACCGGCAGACATTTCTCCGGATGGCAGACCCACTGGTTCAGGGTCGCGGATGGCAAGCTTGCCGAACACTGGGCAGTGCGTGAGGATCTTCCCATGATGCTTCAATTGGGTTTGATTCCGGCGCCGGGCAGACCATAGTTTTGCGCATGCGGGAGAGCAATGTTACTGTAGTCGCTACGATGGCGAACTTGCGGAGAGCAGGTTCGCTTAGACGTCTGCTGCCCTAGAATTGGGCATGTGTCACTGGGATGGACGCCCCTCGTGTACGTGAGAAGATTCATGTCGGACTCATCGGTAAAACGCTTCACCGCGCTTGCTGGCATCGCGAGCGTCATCCTGTACGCATTGGGCGACGCGCTGATCGCCGACTTGCCATCCATCAATGCGTCGGGGCGTACCTTCGCATCCTATGCGGCAGGCCACCAGACCCAGTTGCTAATGTTTGTCTATGTGTGGGGCGCGACAGTCGCGTTCAACCTCGTCTTTCTGACTGGATTGTGGAGCTACCTGCGCCACGACACCAGGGCATCTGAAGTCTTTTCGACGCTAGCGCTTGGCGCGGGGTATATAGTCTGGGCGATTGTACTGGGTGGGCTTATCTTTGTGCTGGAGCTTGGCTACCGGTCCGCCACCCTCGAACACACTACCGCCACGTTGTTGAGCGACATGGCGTTGCTAGCCGCGACACTCTCTGCATTCCCAACAGTCGTCTCGGTCAGCGCGTTCTCCGTGCTGATCCTGCGGACCGGTGCGCTGGCTCGCTGGATTGGCTGGCTGGGCTTCGTCGTCGTGGCCGCGCACCTCGTTGCCGCTGGTGCGTTTGCCCAGGATGGATTTTTCTCGCCCTCCATCGTGAGTGTCTTCGTGGCGCCGCCGCTCTTCTTCATCTGGGTATTCATAGCAAGCCCTGCGCTGTTGTTTGCGCGTTCGCGAAAGGCGCCAGTGGAATAGGGCTAGCACGACAAGAGGCCATTATTTCAGTGTCCCAGAAAGTCGGCGGTGGCATCGAGGAAGCGCTGGCGCTCGCGCAACAGAAAGAAGAGATGGCCACTCGCAAATGGGAGCAACTTCGAGCTGCGGATGCCGCGCTGCATCTCCTCGGCCAGCGCGAATGGGGCGGTGTTGTCGCGTCTTCCATGCATAGTGAGCGTAGGCGCCTGTATTTCAGCCAGCCTGGCGGTGCAGTTGAACGAGGTGGATGCGTCTCGCTGGCGCACGAAGGCATAGCGTGGCTGCGGATTTTTACCCTGGAACATCGGCACGCTGGACAAAAGGCCGAGAACCCGGAAACGCCAGCCGCGTGGATGTACCCGCGCGGACGTGGAGACGAGCGCCAGCTTCTCAACTCGTTCCGGGTGCGCCAGCGTCAACGCCAGCGCGATGCGTCCGCCCATCGAGATACCGAGGACATTTGCGCGCGATGCCCACGGCATCCATCAGTCCAATGGTATCGCTCGCCATCATCTCGATGGTATAGGGGATATCAGGCTTATCGGTACGACCCGCGCCACGGTTATCGAATGCCAACACGCGATATCGCTCGGCAAACCAGCGGATGATCTGCTCAACCTCGGAAACGTCGATCGCCAGGCCAAGAATCAACACTAACAGCTGACCTTCGCCGCGTAGCTCGTAATACATCTGGATGTCGTTGACCTGAACCGTCGGCATAGCGCGCTCCGTCACATCGGATCGCTGGCGCACCTTCAGGCATAGTGTTCAATGCGCCAACCTGATTGCACGGCCCAGTCCTCTGCGGCCGCCATGATAATGTCACAGACAGGATCCTTTACCTCGTAGTACAGATCCCAGTCGTACGAGTCATTCCGTGCCAGCGCTACCTTCACCTGAGCATAGGCCTCCGCCGCCAGTAAATGCGTCCGCAGGTAATCGCGGAAGAGCAGCGGATAGCGCCCGTTGGCGTTGCCAGCCCGGCGCACATGGATGTGTGTTGGACGCATGTCGGCGGGCGGCCGATACATCAGCTTCCGCCAGTTGTGATCGCCGTCTGTCGAAGTTGGCGGCACATGGTCGCGGTCGATCTCCGTGGCACGCGTACAGCCAATTCGCGCAATTGCCGGATCGAGCGCCAATGCATCCAGCTCAGCCACGGTGATCTGCACATCGATGATATCCTTCGCCGAGAGTCCTGGCACAGAGGTGGAACCGATGTGGTCGAGACGCAGCGCCAAATCGCCAAGTGCGCCTCCGAGGCTGGTCGCGATTTGTGCGAACTCCTCTGGCCACTCCGGGCGGTAGTCTACGATGACGATCTCGCGATTCTTCCTGGCGTTCAACTGCCTGCTCCTGCACTAGCGCTTTCTACGTGGCGTTACCGCGCCGACGCCTGAGCCATGCCTGAATCGAGGCTTCGCCGCCCTGAGCCGTCGGCTTGTAATACTCGCGGTCACGCATCTGCTCCGGCAGATAGTCCTGCGGGCGCGCGGGTGGTGGACGCGACGGATCATCGGGGTCGGGCTGGCCCGCGTAAGTATCGTGCGCGTACTCGTAGCCTTTGCCGTAGTCGAGCTGTTTCATCAGGTCCGTCGGCGCGTTGCGCAGGTGCAGCGGCACCGGATCATTACGGGTCGCGCGCACGTCCTCCCGCACCGCATCATAGGCGGTGTAGAGCGCGTTGCTCTTGGGGGCGGTCGCCAGATGAACGACCGCCTGGGCCAGCGCCAGCGCGCCCTCCGGCATACCAATGAAGTGGACAGCTTGCTGCGCTGCGACACATACCACGAGCGCCTGTGGGTCAGCCATGCCCACATCTTCACTGGCGAAGCGGATCAGCCGCCGCACGACATAGAGCGGGTCTTCGCCCGCCTCCAGCATGCGCCCAAGCCAGTAGAGCGCAGCGTCGGGATCCGAGCCACGCAATGACTTGTGCAGCGCCGAGATGAGATTATAGTGCTCTTCGCCCGCTTTGTCATAGAGTAGCGCGCGATGCTGCAACGCATCCTCGACGGTTGCCAGAGTGATGTGGCGCGTGCCATCGTCCGTTTCTGAGGCGACACCCGCCGCCAGTTCCAAAGCGTTGAGGGCAGTGCGCGCGTCACCATTGGCGTAGGTCGCCAGCGCGTTGAGCGCGTTATCGTCCATCGCGATGGGCTGCGCGCCAAGCCCTCGCCCGGCATCGTGCAACGCTCGATTGAGCAGCGTCCGAATATCGTCGTCACTCAGCGCACGCAGGGTGAAGACGCGCGAGCGCGAGAGCAGCGCCGCGTTCACCTCGAAGGATGGGTTCTCGGTTGTCGCGCCAATCAGCGTGACGGTTCCACGCTCGACATGCGGTAGAATGGCGTCTTGCTGCGACTTGGAGAAGCGGTGAATCTCGTCAATGAAAAGAATGGTCCGCCGACCCGTCGCGCGCAGCAGCTTCGCCGCGTCATCCACCACCCGCCGCAGATCGGCAACGCCCGCCGTCACCGCGCTCAGCGCCACGAAGCGCGCCTGCGTCGTGTGCGCAATCACGCTGGCGAGCGTCGTCTTGCCGCTGCCTGGTGGCCCCCAGAAGATCATCGAGGGCGTCTGGTCGCGTTCGATGCTGCGACGCAAGGCGCGTCCTTCCGCCAGGAGGTGCTCCTGCCCCAGAATCTCATCCAGCGTCTGCGGGCGCATCCGCGCGGCGAGCGGGCGCGCGTTTGGTGGGAGATTGGTCGCCTCAGGCGCGTCGAGCGCGCTTTGTGGGATGGTGGGCTTGCGCAACTGCCTGACTTGCGGCGCGGGTGTCACCTCGCCAAAGAGCGATGCCTGCTGGCGTGGCTCGTCGGTTCCGCTCATACACGCCTCCCACATGCTTGAACATACGACCTAGAAAGAGCTTCCCTGCCAGTATAACATGTCGCACGATTGTTGGAGATATCTGCCTGGACGCACTGGCCGTATGGTGTCATACTATGGCTGGCCTGACACCTTGAGCAACCTGACATCAGAAGGACTCTGGATACTATGGCACAGGATCCCAACATACTGCTGACACAGCAGTATCATGACGCATCACGCCTGACCGCACGTGCTACGCTCCATGCACGTTTCAGCACGAATCCGACACGCTGGTTTTCCTGGCTTTTCGACCGATTTCAGACGCCCGCGAGCAGCGCTGTGCTCGAACTGGGCTGCGGGCCGGGGTGGCTCTGGCTCTCGAATCGCGAGTGCATCCCCGCAGATTGGGATATCACGCTCACCGACTTTTCCGAAGGGATGCTGGCAGAGGCCCGGCAAAATATGGCACATGTGCCCCATGCGTTCACCTTCGCCGTGGCCGATGTGCAGGCGATTCCCTATCCCGACGAAAGCTTCGATATGGTGATCGCCAACCACATGCTCTATCACGCGCCCGATATCCCCGCCGCGCTGGCAGAGATTCGCCGTGTCTTGAAGGCTGGCGGGCGCTTTTATGCCTCAACACTCGCTGGCGATTACATGCGGGAACTGGAACGGTTTCTGCCTCGCCGCAGGCCGCCGCATCTCAGTTTCAATCTCGACAATGGCGCAGAACTGCTCGCGGCGCAGTTTGGCAATGTGACGCTCCATCGCTTTGACAACACGCTGGTCGTGACCGAGGCCGAGCCACTGATTGCCTACATCATCTCAATGACACCTCAGTCTGCCACCGAACTGCACGAGCATATCCACCGTGACGCCGGGCCGCTTGTCCAGCGCGCGCGCGATGAGTATGGCGAGGTGCGGCTCACCGCCAACGCCGGTCTCTTCGAGGCGTGGTGAGGCATGGTGACGTCGCGCGCTCAGATGGTCATGATGACGAAGCTGGTGATCACCAGTTTTACCTGGGACGCCTCGATGAAAAGTTGGGCAGGCGAGTTGAGCTCAGGATTGGTGATACCTCCGATAGAGCCAGCGCCACCGGGAAAGTAGACGGCCCGGTTGCCATAAACATCCAATCGGTAGGTGCGCACATTGCTGCCAATGATCAGTTCCCAGACGCGATCAGTACCGTCCGCCCCAAGCAGTTGCGACTGCCCATGGTAAGGTAGCGGGCCGAAGCAGGCTGCCTCTGCCGCAAACAACCGGGAACCAGCGGTATCCTGAGCAAGGAGGCCGAAGTAGTTGTTGCAACTGGTCGTCTTGAAGGTCACATCCACCATGCGCGCCGTCATCAGAATCCGGTAGTTCTTCGCCGTTACGGTATACGGCACCGGCAGATTCTCCTGTGTCTGGCCATCGGTGACTAGCGCGCCGTCTTGAATCGACCAGTGAGGCGGCAACTTCCAGGCGCCCGCGCCATGCGACCAATCCGCCTTAAAGACCACCAGCGGCGTTGCGAGGGGCGTGGGCGTCGCGGAGATGGTCGCTGTGGGAGCGGGGGCCGAGGCGGACTGTCGCGCGGTGGATGTAGCGCAGCCAGCGAGGGCTATCACTGCACAGGAGACGACTGCAAGAGCGGTCAGACGAGTGCGTCCTCGCGAAGCTGTCTGAACGAGGTAATTGAATAGCATGGAATCCTCATACACGTTGTGCCAGATCGACAGGGGAAAACGCTCCCGTATGAGGACTTCGACGCGCCTGGCCGCCATCAATTTAGAGGCTATTTCAAAAGTCGGCGGGCGATATTCGCGCAGTGTGAAGCATCAGGCAGTGGGCCAGACACGCCGCCAGATGCCGGGATAATCGACGACGAAGCCATCGTCATCGACCGGCAGTACCGCCGTGAAGCCGCTATCCAGGCTCTCGTAGCGATAGCGTTGGCCACCGTCTACATCGTCCAGCCGGGTATAGCGCTGCCGGAATGGCCTGATACTCAAATCGGGCGCAGCGAAGTAGACGACGTTGATCTCACGCGATTCTCCAGGCGCAAGCTGAAGCCGCCGTATGGGCAGCGTATTGGTGAGCGGCGTCAGCATGATATCGACATCGATACAGCCCAGGAGCGCCGCAATCGGCTGATCCTTGTCATCGCGCCAGTTGCCCACGCCATCGGCATACAGCCGAATAGCGCGCTCACCCACTGCTTCGCTCTCGCTGGTCATCTGAAGCTTACGCGCACGCCACTCAGCATCGCAGACCAGAGAGTAAGTGACGCGCAGCGGCTGCCCTTCCCAGAGGCGAACAACGGCGCCGCTGAACCCAACTCCACCCGTCGGGTCGCGCGTGATCCGCACATCCTCGATGCCCGGCTCGTCCTCTGGTATCCAGACTATGCGCATATGGTTCTGCATGCCATCGTCACCTGTGGATTAGTCCGCCAGTTCTACACTATGCGATGGATCTCGCGAGAGCGCTGCCGCCGTTTTATGGGCATCCTGTCGCCGCCAGAGCCACGCGGCCAGCAACGCCACCGCTAGACATGGCAGGCCAGCGATGACAAACGCCGCCGGAACACCTCGCCGCGCTCGCCACACTGCTGACAATCAGATTGCCAATCGGCGTTGTGCCAACAAAGACCATCGTATAGACACTCATCACGCGCCCACGCATCTCTGGCGGGCTAGAAAGCTGCGTACGTGTATTCGCCGAGGCCGAGAATGAACTCATGGCGAAGCCAGTCGCCGCGATCAGGATCATCGCGACCGGTACCGAGCGCGTCAGCGCCATCGCCGCCTCCAGCAGCCCGAAGGCAACGGCCATACCCACCAGCATCCGATTCGTCGGAACGCCGCTGCGCCGCGCCAGCATCAGCGCGCCAATGAGCGCGCCAGCGCCCAGGGCGGAACTGAGCAGCCCAAAGACCACCGCGTCCGACTGCAAGATCACGGTCGCCTCCAGCGGTAACAGCACATTGAAGTTGAAACCCATGCGTCCCGATAACCGCGATCATCAGGAAGGTGACGCGCAATTTGGGACGCTCCAGCACGAAGCGGATCCCGTCGCCCATCGCCCGCAGCCGCGCCAGACCGTGCTGTGGCTCGGAATGTGGCACGGCGCCAGATCCGCGACGCGCATCATCGAGCAGGCCACGATCACCGCAATATAGCTCGACCGCGTTGAAGAGGAAGAGCGCCGACGTCCCCCCCAGCAGGGCGATCAGGCCGCCCGCGAGACCCGGCCCTACAATGCGTGAAGCGTTGAACTGCGCCGAGTTGAGCGAGACAGCATTGAGCAGATCATCGGCTGGCACCATCTCGCTGACGAAGGCCTGGCGCGTTGGCATATCGACCGCGTTCACCAGGCCGAGCAATGCCGCCAGAACGAAGACCTGCCACAATTGCACGGCACCTGTCGCCGTCAGCGCCCAGAGGACGAGCGCGAGCACGCCCGAAGCGACCTGCGTGCCGATCAGCACATTACGCCGCGGCCAGCGATCGGCGATAGCGCCGCCGAATGGCCCCAACACCAGCAACGGACCAAACTGCAGCGCGCCGACGATGCCGAGCGCCAGGGGATCAGACTGAGAGTCAGCACGAGCCACTGCTGCGCGGTGCCCTGCATGAAGGTGCCAGTGACGGAAATGAGTTGACCGAACCAGAAGAGCCGATAATTGCGAGTAGCGCAAAGCCGAGAAGATGCCGCTTCGCGCCGCGCCGTCGCGGGCCGGGCTTGAGGCATCCGCGCGCAATGACGGTACTCGCGAAGGAAGGAAGATTTGTTTTACGCGAACCACGAAACCGCCTCACAAACTGAGAATAACCTGAAATGAAGATAAGGATGATACCTTCATTGTATCCTTTGATTGACGTTAACGTCAATGTTTTGGGCAGATGCTGGCTGATGACGTGTTAGATGCGCATCATCCATGCATGGAAAAGCAAAAAGGCCCCGGAAGGATCCTTCCGGGGCATCGCCGCCTGACGGCAGCCAGATATAAGCAGAGGCCTAAGCCAGCTTGAAGTGATCCTTATGGTAATACTGCATGCCCTGACCGAAGACTTTCACAGCCTGGAGATCCTTGAGCATAATTGGCTCGCCACATCTCTCACAGACACGGCTGGTCAGAAAGTCTTTGTCATCGCGCTGCGCCAGCGAGGCGCGCGCCGTCTTGGAAAGCTCGCCCTTCTTCGCCATGGTTTTTGGTACTCCTCAACGGGGAATTGTGTTGTTCGTCATCAAATAGCGCTATGTAATGGCGCATCGGTACACCTCAGTATATCACAGACGGCCAAACCACCGCCGTTCTTCGCGGCCTGCCCGCAACGCCGGGGCACGGTGTCTTTTGGCACGAATAGTCCGGTTGCACGCATCAAAGGTCGCTCGTCTCGCTTGCGGAAATTTGAAAAACTGGCATGTTGCGATACTTCCAGGCTGTTCGCGCGTCTATACATCATAGCTCAGCTATGCGATTCCCCGCGTGCATGGCCGGCAACTCACAGCACATAGTGTTATGCAAGGACATTTCACTGCAGTGCCGGTACGCCCTGGATTGGCGACAGTTAGCCGCACAGGTAGCTTGAAAGCAGGAGGATGCATGACAACGCCGCGCCAAGACGGTCCTTCCCCAGCGCATCTTTCCCCGGTCGATTCCCCTTCGCACGAGCACGCGTTTCCAACATCGCACGAGAGTGAGGCTATCGCGCTCCAACAGGAGCTGGCAGCGTTGCGCACCGCTCACGAGCAGGAATTGTCAGCGCTACGCGAGGAAATGGCAGCACAGATTGTGATGCTACGCGCAGCCCTGACGGGGACGCAACCCCAGCCAGTAGTGACCTCTCCCAGCAGGAATGCTTTCACATGCGCCAGTGTCATCCGGCGATACTGTTGAAGAGCAAGACGAGTCTTCCCACGCGTCAAGCCAATGGCACGACGAGTCGGCGGACGCTACTCAAGTGGGGCGGGGTCGGCGCAGCAGCCGCCCTGGCCGCCACCGGAGGCGCGCCCTCACCACGCCGACGGCCCATGCCGCCGATGGCGCGTTTCTCACATTGGGCAACGCGACCAACACGGCCGAACATCTGACTGAACTCACCTATAATGGCTGCGAAACGTAGCCAACCGCCTTCAAGTGACTATCGCCAACGATGACAGCACAGGCATTTCCGGTCAGGCGGGTAACGCCCCGTCGGGGAACAACGCCTATGGCGTATACGGCACTGCGGGCACTGGAGTTGGCGCATACGGTGTCGTTGGCCTGCCGGCGTTGATGCCGTCGGCGTGACATGGCATCGCTGTTGGCAGCGCAACCTCCGTTGGAGTCATGGGTTCAACGGACGCGGGCTTCGGCGTCGTTGCCATGAGTGGTACAGGTATCGATTTCGCCGCACTTGGCACTGGACGACTACTCCAGAATCTGTCTGGCTTCGTCGGCGCGCCTACCATTGGCTCTTACGTCATCGGCGAGCAGATTCGCGATAACAATGGCGACCTCTACATCTGCGTTGTCTCTGGTGCGCCGGGCACATGGCACAAGGTGCTCACAGTGAGTTCGGGCAACACTGGGATCATCAGTTTGTTGTCTGCCCCAATTCGCCTGCTCGATACCCGCACGGGCATCACCCCAAGAGCCCCTGGACCTCTGGCTCGGTGCATACACTTCAGGTGACGGGCGTCTCAATTGGCAGAATCCAGGTGCCCAACGGCGCGATAGGCGTGGTGGGTAACGTCACCGTGGTACAACCTACTGGGGGCGGCGACCTGCGCCTCTACCCAGCCAGCGCGCCCCTGCCTGGCACCAGTTCGATCAACTTCGCCAGTGGCCAGATCATCGCCAACGGCGTGATCGTTGGCCTTGACACCAATGGGCAGATGAACTTCAAGGTCGATATGCCCGCCGATACCGCGATCAATGTCCTCTTCGATGCCAGCGGCTATATCATGTAGCCGCCACATCGTCGCTGGATATTGAGGAGTATCAGGCAAGAAGGTGAGATATCGCATGTCTGCTCATAACAACGAGTCATTGTCTACCGCGCCGATTGTTCCCGTTCTGACGGAGAAAGCCGCCGACGTACCTGTCCACAGCCATCTCATGTCACTTCGGCACGAGATACGTGCGCTACGTCGGCGTCAGCAAGACGATATCGAGACGTTTCGCGCGGAGTTGGCGGCCGAGTTTGCGTCGCTCCGGGCGGTCACCCCTGCTATTTACGAAGACGACATAGTCAGCGCCACTGAACAGCAAGAGTCCTCGGCGCATTTGACGAGTCGACGGACGCTGCTCAAGTGGGGCGGGGTCGGCGCCGCAGCCGCCCTGGCCGCCGCTGGGGGCGCGTCGCTGAGCATGCCGACGGCTCGTGCAGCCGATGGCGCCAATCTGGTGCTGGGCAACGCGAGTAACACCGCCGAACACATTACCGCGCTTAGCTATGATGGCAGCGAGACGAAGCCAACCGCGTTCAAGGGGTCCATCGGCGACAACGGTCTTGCGATCAACGGCAACGCGGGAAACTTCAACACCGCTGGCTCCGCAGGTGTCGGTGGCATAGCAGCCGATGGCGCAGGCGCCGCTGGCGTTGCAGGTAACGCTGGCGCCAACGGGACTGGAGTCTACGGAGTCGCAAAAGGGAGCGCCGCCTGCTGGGGTGTGTGGGGTTTTACTGATGCAGGTGTCGGGGTCCAGGGAGTCAGCCAGACTGGCATTGACTTGGTGGCAAACGGTTCTGGCCGCATCGCCTCAAATATCCAGCTTGACGTTGGCGCACCCACCACTGGAACGTACCTCGCTGGCGAGCAGATTCATGATGCGGGTGGCAACCTGTTCATCTGCATCGCGGGTGGCACACCCGGCACGTGGCTGAAAGTAGCCGCTGCCGCTGCTGGCAGGGGTGGTATGGTCAATCTGCTGTCCGCGCCCATTCGCCTGCTCGATACACGCCTATCGATTGGGAAGCTTCCTGCGGGCTCGGTGAATGTCCTTCAGGTGACTGGCGTGGATGTTGGTGGAATTAGCGTGCCCAAAGGCGCGACTGGCGTGGTGGGCAACGTCACCGTGGTACAGCCCAATGGTGGTGGCGATCTGCGTCTCTATCCTGCCGGCGCGCCCCTGCCTGGCACCAGCTCGATCAACTTTGCCAGCGGCCAGGTCGTTGCCAACGGTGTGACGGTTGGACTCAACACCAGCGGACAGATCAGCATCAAGGTCGATATGCCCGCCAATACCTCGACCCATGTGATCTTCGACGCCAGCGGCTACGTCATGTAAGCACTGAGATGGGGATTGAATGGGCAGAGGTCCGTATGCCCTGGTTGCCCATTCAATCTCGCTATCACCAGGGAATTCGCGAACTACCTGAGGAGAAATCCGATGCTACGAGATAGCTCGAACCCGGCAACGCCACAGCGCCCACCACGTCCAGCGCCAAAGACGCTGGCGCCAGCGCCGCAGATACCCGCGCGAAAACATCCGCTCACCGCGCGGCCTAAATTCGCGACGCCACAGGTTCCCGCGCGCACGAATCCACACCCTAAACATCCCGCGCCACAGATCCTGAAGCGCTCAACCGCGAAGTAGGATCGGTTCTCGCTGGATGACGTTGGATGGAGTGGGCGCCCATAGTGAACTATGGGCGCCCACTCCTGATTTACAGCACATCACGCGCTGGGGAAGAGATCCTCCGCCGGGCGCGGGCCGATGGCCACCTGTACCAGCGGATCCGTCAGCGGGAAGCGTTCGAGCAGGCGCATGATCTGCTCGCGGCTGACGCTATCAACCGCTTCCTTCAACTCCTGAATCGTCGTCAGCTTCCCCTCGAACCACCACGACCGCAGCAGTGCTCCCATCCGCGCTGCCGAGCTTTCCCCGCGCATCACCAGCTCGCTCTTGAGCTGCACTCGAGCGCGCTCCAATTCGTCGTCGGTCACGCCCTTCTCGCGCAGGAGCTTCAGCTCATCCAGCATAACCTTGACGGTCTCTGGCGCCTTCTCTGGTGTCGTCCCAGCGTAGAGGAAACCCGCGCCAGATGCGCCGTTGGGCGCAAACATCGCCGCCACTGAATAGACCAGCCCACGCTTCTCGCGCACCTCGCGGAAGAGCCGCGAGGTCATGCCGCCGCCGAAAATCTCGGTGACGACCGAGGCGGCGTAATAGTCGGGATCGCCATAGGCCGGGAAGGGGAATACCATCGCGATATGCTGCTGGTTGCCCTCCTGCGGCTCGACAAAGACGGAGGAGGCTGGGTGTGGCAGGGCGGTCGCCGAGGCGGGCGCGGCGCCGCTCCAGCTGCCAAATAATTCGCCGACGCGCGCCACCGCGGCATCCCAGTCGAAGTCGCCCGCAATCGAGAGCACCGTACCGGCTGGATGGTAGCGCGCCTGCCAGAACGCATGCAGGTCATCGCGGGTAATCGCCTCGACGCTCATCTGCGTGCCAAGAGCGCGCCGGGCGAGCGGTGAGTTTGTATAGTAGTGTTCGCGGGCCAGATCGAAGATACGGCGCATCGGCTCATCGTCGCGGCGGCGAATCTCCTGCAACTGCACCGCGCGCATCTGCGTCAGCTCCTCTTCGGGCAGCGCGGGATGGAGCAGCACATCGGCAAAAAGATCGAGGGCGGTATCGAGCCGGTTGCCGACAATCTGCGCCGAGTAGCGAGCGAATTCGATGGCCGACTCTCCACCTTTACGCGCGCCGAGCGCTTCGAACTCTTCCGTGAGTCGGCGTACCGAGCGATGCTCCGTTCCCTGGAACATCATCTCAGAGAGCAGGTAGGTCAGGCCGAGCCGGTCGTCTGGCTCGTCGCGTATGCCCGCATCGAGCTGAATGCCGAATGTGACGGAGGCCAGGCTTGGCATGCGCTGCCCGACCATACGCAGGCCATTCGGAAAGACGTGCATGAAGTAGTTCGAGGCCAACTCGCTGCCCGTCGTGCTAGTCGACTCTGAAGTGTTCACCCAGTGCATCCTTTCTGCCGGCGAAAGAATACGCCGGGGCTTTCTCGTCATGATTGTACGATACCATAGCATCCGCCCGCTGCCGAAATCAGCCCGTCAACCCTGCGGCAACGACTCAGCCGACGTCGAATCGACCGGCTCATGCCGACGCGACCAGCGCGGCAATATCGCCCGCATGGTGATCCCCTGCCCGAGGAGCGTTATCAGCACGACGCCATAGGTGACGAATTCGAACAGGCTGCCATTAGGTATCCCTTGCGGCAGGCTGAGCACCAGCGCCAGCGAGAGCGCGCCCCGTAGGCCCGGAGAGCAAGATGATCGGTCGCCAGCTACGCGGCACCGGCATGATGCGAGCTACGCAGACTCTTCTGCGCGTTCCGCCGACGGTGCGCATACCAGTGGGCAATGCCGTTCTGAAGCGTCAGCAGCAGAAAAATCATCAGCGCCCGCCCGACAACAACACCGACGATTGCCCAGAGCAACGGCCCAAAGACCGCGCCGAGATGCGAGTTGCTAATTTGGATGCCCAGCAACAGAAAGAGCAGCGAGTTGGCAATGTAACTAATGAACTCCCATATATCGTCCACCACATCGCGGGTGCGTTCTGACATGCTGCGTTGACGCCCATAACTGCCAAGTGTGAGGCCAGTCATCACGACCGCCAGCAGGCCCGACGTGCGGAGCAGGTCGCCCACCAGATAGACACCATATGCGGCGCTAAAGGTGATGGTCATCTCGATCAGGTGATCGTCGAAATGCCTGAGCAGCCGTGAGATGGGAAAGCCAAAGGTCAGCCCAAGTCAGTCGGCCCACCAATGAATGAGCCAGACCGTCTCAACGCCCACCTGCCACCCGGCGATGCGTCTGCGCCGACTTGCCCTCCTCGATCGAGCAATAGGCCAAGGACAATCGTATAGGCGGCAGCGCCAATACCGTCGTTGAAGAGACTCTCGCCCTCGATGATGGTACGCATCCGCTCGCCTATTCCCAACCGGCGGAAAAGGCTGACGACCGCCACCGGATCGGTAGGCGAGATGATCGCGCCGAGCAGCAGCGCTTCAAGCCAGGTCAGGCCAGCGCCGAAATGGAGGGCCGACGCGGCCACCGCCAATGAGATCAGCAGGCCAGGCACAGCCAGCAATAGACACCGGCAGCCAGTTCTTCAGCAGCACCGTAACACTGACATTCCATGAGCCTTCAAAGAGCAGCACCGGGATGAAGATAAAGAGGACCACATCGGGATTGAGGTGAATGCCGGAGACGATGGGAATCCGACCGAGCGCCAGACCCACCAGCACCAGCGCGAGCGTATAGGGAAAGCGGAACTGCCGGGCAACCAACGCTACGACCAGCGAGACAATCAACAAGAGCACCAGTTGTTCGATCTGCTCCTCCGCCAGCGCCATCGCCTGCTCCTCTCACCAGCAGCCAGATCCGCCGCCGCCGCTCAGGCAAAGGCGCGGACCTGCTCCACTTGCTCTACAGGATATACACGCAATATCCGCTTCAGCCAGCCCATCTCACGGCGTGTCGCCCGCGTCAGATCCGCCCGCGACGGGTCGCGCAAAGGCCAGCCCCCAGACCGATGCTGCTCCGGCGTCGCGTAATGGCTCGGCAGCGGCGTCGAGCGTACTGCCGGTCGTCGTCACATCATCCACCAGCACAATCCGCCGCCCGGCGACGCTCTTTGCGGCAGTGGGGTAGGAGAGGGCAAAGGCGCCAGCCACGTTCAGCAGACGCTCCGCTCGCGAGAGAGGGGTCTGCGCCCCGGTTGCACGCGCGCGTACCAACAGATCGGTACGAACGGTCAACCCCCTGTGACGCCGCGAGGGCGCGCGCCAGCAGTTCCGCCTGATTGTAGCCTCGCTCACGCCGTCGGCTGGTGTGCAGAGGGACTGGAATGATCATATCGGCGGTATGAACATCGGCTTGAAAGGGCGCTGCCATGAGCGGCGCGAGACGTTCAGCCACACGCCGCTGACCGCGGAACTTGAGCGCCAGGATAGCGGGGCGAACCGCGCCCGCATAGGTGACGGCCACCCGGACTCCGTCGAGATACTTCGGGCCATGACCATTGGCGCAATCCAGGCAGAGACTTGAGGCGGAATCGGTCGTCACGTGGATTGTCTGGCCACAGCGGGCATACATTGGCGCAGCGGGCGGCTGCATGCTACTCAGGCAACTGGCGCAGACCGCCACCCCCACACGCTGACAGACGACACAGCGCGGTGGGAAAATCATGTCCAGCAGGCTGCTCAGTCCCGGCATAGCGCACTCACCAACCCACTCATCATTTAGAACGGGGGTACACACCTTCACCCGGTGGGAGCGACCGGCGTCCCCACACGCCGTAGCAGCGTGACGTCGCCCGCGCGCCCAACGACTTGGTAGTGGCCTGACTGCAACATGATTCCCAGCATATGCTCGTCGTCCGCGCGCGAGACGGAGATGGCGTCGGGAATATCCACGGCTACATACTCGGCAAGGTACGACTGCGGGTCGGGCATCAGATAGATGGTATAGCGGCTGCTCAGGCGAGGATTCAGCGAGTCGGTGGCCGCGACCGTGGCCGACTGTGGCACGCGGTCCAGCAGAGTGTTGACCTCGTTCTGATGGGGAATCGGTGTATCGCCAGCGTGCCAGAATGACCCGATCATACCGCCTGCCGTCGTGGTGAGATTCCACCAACCAGTCACCAGCAGCCAGAGAACCACCAGCGCGCAGAATCCAACGCGAGGGGACGGGGATATGCTCCAGTAGCCTGCGCCAGCCCCAGACCACCAGCCGCGCCAGTGCGGTGATACGCGCCCGGAGCGTCGTCTCAGTTGTGCACTCAGGTCGAGGAGTCGGTTCGCCGCGCTCGACCCGTTGTCGCGCCGCCAGCAATGCCGCAACGCCGTAGATCGAGGCGGGCATGACATACGCCAGAATCACCGCATTATACTGAAAGAAGCCGCTGTACTGCTCCACATGCGCGCTGAGAATATTGACCGCCAACTCAGGCAACGCGCAGAGCCAGAGCGCGGGCATGAAGATGCCCAGCCCACCCCCAGTACGCAGCAGCATCGCCAGATAGCCAAATCGGTCGGCATCGAGGATGGTCAGCGGCAGATATGGATTCGCGAGGATGTTCTTCAGCGCCGCGCCCGCTGAGCCACCGAGCCAGCTATAGCGATACCAGAAGTTGTTGCCGCCAGACATGCCGCCGTTGAAATGTGGCAGGATGACACGCAAAGCACAACGCGGCATACGCAATCGAGAGCAGCGTCACGGCCAGACCAAGTCGGGGACGTTTATACCAGAAGATGATGAGCACGCCCAGCAGCGCCAGCGAGAGCGCCACATCCTCTTTGGTGAGCGCGGCCAGAATCGCGGCCACCACGAAGATGCGATAGCGTCCGGCGTCGAGCGCCCAGATCGCGAGGATGAGCAACGGGGTCGCCAGCGCCACGCTATGGAAGTCCCAGAGCGCCGCGCCAAGAAACTCCGGCGCGAGCAGATACGAGGCGGCAAAGGCGACACCGAGTAGCGGCAGACCCGGCAGGCGGCGCAGGCTGAGCATGAAAGAGCGGAATCGCGCCGAGCGCCATCGCCACGTTCTGGATCACGATCAGCGTCTCGGGCCCATCATGGATGAGATAGAATGGCGCGATCAGCACCAGGATAGGCTCGACATGGATGCCAAGGCGCGTCGGTGGCCCGAACCAGTCTAGCCCACGATTGGTGAAGCGGAAGGGGTTGCCGTGCAGGGTATTCCAGACGGCCTGATTCATGTTGCCGAGGTCAAAGGCGTCGGCATGGTAGGTCTGGTAGCGTGCGATGCTATGCTGGCAGACAAGGATACTATCGACAACGACGAGCAACAGCACCAGCGCCCATGCGAGACGCCGCTGGCCTTCCAAGGTGCGCAACGCATCGCCAGAAACGCCGCAGCCACTGGCCACTGCTGGCGCATCGTGTGGCGTTGGCGCGGCGTGCGTCGTTCGATGGAGTCGTCATGAGGGCAACATTCCGGGTACTTAGAGCGGCTTGACCCGCACGAGCGCGTCGCCCCTCTGGACGAGCTGGCCATTTTGCGCCGGAATCGAGGCGATGATGCCCGACACCTCGCTTTTGATCTCGTTGAAGACCTTCATCGCCTCGACGATGCACACGATCTGCCCCGCCTGCACCATCTTTCCGACTTCGGCAAACGGCTCGGCGCTGGGCGACGACGCGGTATAGAACACTCCAGTGAGTGGCGCGACGATCGCGACGCCGACATCGGCCGGGTTGGGCGCCATTGCGGACGCGACTGGCTCAGCGCGTAGCGGGCGCGGCGCGCGTGTCGCGGAGACAACCTGTGTCGCCGGAACAACGACAGGCGCATCAAGGCGACGCCGTAGCGCAATGCGCACGCCGTCCTCAGTGAGGTCAAGCTCACTGACGTCGGTGCCTTCGAGCGCCTCGGCCAGCGCTTTTACCCGGCTGACAAGCGATTGACGTTCCGTAGGTCGCCTCCTCTATTCCAACCGCATCCGGCAACATCAGGATGATCGTTATTTATCACTAAGCTTCGTAGCGACGCATGACCAGCACCGCGTTGTGTCCGCCAAAGCCCATCGAGTTAGAGATGGCAATCTGCGGATTCGTTGTTCGCGCCTCGTTCGGCACGTAGTCCAGGTCGCATTCTGGGTCGGGATGCTCAAGGTTGATGGTCGGCGTGATTATGCCGGTATGCAGCGAGAGCGCCGTCACCGCCGCCTCGATTCCGCCAGCAGCGCCGAGTGTGTGGCCGATCATGGACTTCGTCGAACTGATCTCCAGCTTGCGCGCGTGATCGCCGAAGACCGTCTTGATCGCCTGCGTCTCGTTACGGTCATTGTAGACTGTCGCCGTGCCATGCGCGTTGACGTAGTCCACCTGATCGGGAGCGATACCGCCCTTCTTCAGCGCCTTGCGAATGGCGCGCACGAGGCCCTCGCCGCCAGGAGCTGGCTCGGTGATGTGGTACGCGTCGGCGGTGCTGGCATAGCCGACGATCTCCGCATAGATGCGCGCGCCACGCTTGCGGGCGTACTCCTCGTCTTCCAGGATCAGCACGCCCGCCCCTTCGCCCATGACAAAGCCATTGCGCGTTGCGTCGAACGGGCGGCTGGCATGAACTGGGTCATCGTTGCTGCGCGAGAGGGCATGCATGCTGGCGAACGACGCGATACCCATCGGGGTAATGCCACACTCGCTGCCGCCCGCGATCATTGCCACCGCATCACCGCGCCGGATAATCTCCGCCGCCTCGCCAATCGCATTGGCGCTGGTGGCGCAGGCCGAGACCGTGGCGAAGTTCGGTCCCTTCGCGCCAGTTTGCATCGAGATAAACCCGGCCGCGATGTCAGTGATAAACATGGTGATGAAGAATGGACTGACCCGGTCAGGTCCGCGGTCGAAGAGCACCTTGAATTGGTCATGGCACGTTGCCAGGCCACCAATACCTGAGCCGATGATGACGCCGACATCTTCAGCGTTCTCGTCATTGATCGTGAACTCGGCGTCCGCCAGCGCCTGCGTGCTCGCGCCCATCGCATAATGCACAAAGCGGTCGTTGCGCCGAACCTCCTTGCGATCCATATACTGTGACGGGTCGAACCCCTTCACTTCACAGGCGATACGGGTCTCCTGATCGCTGGCATCGAAGACGGTAATCGGACCACCGCCCGACTGCCCCTCACATAGCGCCTTCCAGGTAGACGGGGTATCGTTGCCAACGGGCGAAACGATCCCGATGCCGGTCACTACGACGCGCCTGGTCATATGATTGCTACCTCTCAGCAAGTCCGTTCGCGCTCTACCCAGAGACAGAGCTGGCCGGTTGTTAGATTGTCTGGCCATCGCGCCTGTGGCACGCTATGGCATACGCTATTGTACCAAATTGCTTCAAGCGTTCGGGGGATTGCCGTGCCCCATACGCTCCGACCTTTTCTCAACCCTTGATGCCAAATTCTTCGCCATGATCGGCCAGGAAGTTGGTATACACTTCCCCGCGCACGAAGGTGTCGTGTTCCAGGAGCTTGAGATGGAAGGGAATCGTCGTCGGAACCCCCTCGATCTCGTACTCACCCAAGGCCCGTTTGCCGCGCGCGATGGCCTCCAGACGGGACGGCGCCCAGACGATCAGCTTCGACAGTAGCGAGTCATAGTGCGGCGGCACGTCGTAGCCAACGAACAGATGCGAGTCCACGCGCGTGCCGGGGCCACTCGGCGGCAGATATTTCTCGATGGTGCCGGTCTGCGGGCGGAAGTCATAGGACGGGTCTTCGGCGGTGATGCGGAACTCAATGGAGTGCCCACGAAGAACCACATCTTCCTGGCTAAACCAGAGCGGCTCACCTGCCGCCACCCGCAACTGCGCCTGCACGAGATCGATGCCCGTCACCCACTCCGTCACGGGATGCTCGACCTGGAGGCGCGTATTCATCTCCATGAAATAGTAGTTGTTGTCTTCATCGACCAGGAATTCGAGCGTGCCGACCCCGCGATAGCCGATGGCCAACGCCGCCGCGATGCCTCGCTGGCCCATCTCACGCCGGAGCGCCTCTGGCAGGCCAGGGCTGGGCGACTCCTCGATCAACTTCTGATGGCGACGCTGCACCGAACAGTTGCGCTCACCCAGATAGACGCCGTTGCCGTAGTTGTCACAGAGCACCTGCACCTCGACGTGCTTTGCTCGTCCCAGATACTTTTCGAGATAGAGGCCATCGTCGTGGAAGGCCTCGCGCACCTCGCTCTGCGCCGTAGTGAAGACGTGGTCGAACTCCTCGGGACGCCGCACCAGCCGGATGCCACGTCCGCCGCCGCCCGCCGCCGCCTTCAGCATCAGGGGGAAGCCAATCCGCGCGGCCGCCGCGACGCCCTCGCCCACTGAACGCAGCACATCCGTGCCCGGTAGCATCGGCAGGCCGCCGCGCATCATCGCATCGCGCGCCTGCACTTTATCGCCCATCTGCACCATCGCGGCGGGCGGCGGCCCAATGAAGACGATGCCGCAGTCCGCGCAAATCTCGGCGAAACTGGGGTTTTCAGAGAGAAAGCCATAGCCGGGGTGAATCGCTTCGGAGCCAGTAAGCATGGCGGCGCTGATGAGGTTGGGGATGTGCAGGTAGCTCTTGCTGCTGGGGCCAGGACCAATACAGATGCGTTCATCGGCCAGACGAACCGGCAGGGAGTCCTGGTCCGCCTCGGAGTAAGCGATGACCGTGCTCACTCCCAACTCGCGACAGGCACGAATCACCCGCAACGCAATCTCGCCACGATTGGCGATCAGCACCTTATTGAACATCTATTTCTCGTGCCTCGTCTCTCACATCGTCTACAATTTGGACTCGCCCAGGCGCACAGAAAGACCCCGTGCCCGCGCACACAATTGGGGCATTTGGCCACAGTGTACCATCCAGTGTATCACGCGCCCAGTGCGCGGTGTAGAGGTATACTGCTGGCCTGCGCGGACAGGGAGTCAGAAATCGCGAATTTCTGGCGGGAAGCGTTAATTAGTCGAGTCGGCCTTCATTGGCAGCGCGCTGTTGTTGAGCATAGAGATTTGTCCACATCCAGGCGAGGCGCTCATAGCAGCCATCGTGGGTGCGATTGCCAGTTGGCGTCTGCCATGCCCAGCCGCGAATCCGCTCGCCACAGACCTCGCATTTGAAGCGATAGAGACTCAGTTTCTGCTTCCGGCTGGAGTAAAAGCGATTCATCGTACGGGTATAGGAGAGCAGCGGCACGCCATGCGATGTCACAGTGCTGGATACGCCGACCAGCGACTGCTCTCGCTGGAGCACCAGACCGCGTCCATCATCCTGCGCATACATATCGTCATCATCATAGCCGTCATAGTCGCCATACTGGCCATAGTCGGCATTCGCATAGCCCTGCTCGCCATATCCATAGGACTCGCCGTTGCCGGTGTAACCTTCATCATCATCCCATTGCTGATACCGCTCACTGCGACCCCGCATCGCGCCTGCTCCTCTCGGCCACGCCACTCCGCCAGAATTCGCCCGAAACTTACCATGCGGCTGCTTCGAGAGCCAAGTATAGCACAGCCTCTCTCATCGTACTATCATGCTGGAACCATTGGGCCACGCCAGCAACGGTGCTACCGTCTCTCGGCCTGCCATCACGGCGTGGTAAAATCATGTCTGGCGTAAAGCCAGGACGAAAGCTGTTCAGCCTGTGCTCACTGCTGAGCCAGGAAACACTCACATGCGGCGAGACTCGATTCACAGGGCAGTATGATCGAATCATTCAGGGCGCATATGCCTAGATCGTTCCCCACCGCTTCCCAGGCGTTACGCTACGGGATGCTGGCGTCGGCGCTGCTGGCCGTCGTGCTGGTGGTCGCCTTCCGTGCCACCGCGCCGTCGGCGACAGCCACGCAAAGGCACATCAATCAACCAGCTACGACGTTCACGTTGCCCGCCGAGCGGGCTGGCATCAAGCTGTCAGCGCCAGCCACCTTCGCGCCTGCTAACGGAAAGCCGACGTTGCTGGTCTTCTTCTACACACTCTGCACGCACTGCTTGCTGCAGATGCAGTCCACTCACGCCGTCACCGCCGGATTCCCAGGGCTGCAAACCGTGTATATCGATTCGCCATCTGAACTGTCAAACCTGCCCGACCTGATGATGCAGCGCCTCGGCATCACCGATCCGGTGCTGCTCGATACCAATGGCCAGGTTGCCGCGCGCTACGGGATCGCCTACTACCCTTCGCTAGTGCTAATCGACGGACGCGGCATCGTGCGCGCAATCTGGACCGGCGAGACTGACGCCGCGACACTCCATAACGGGATAGCGCGGGCGCTAGCGACAAATGGCAATGGGAATGGGTGACACCATGACGCCCATAACCGAGCCACGTCTGATACTGCTTCTCGGCGGCGCGCGGAGCGGCAAAAGCGCCTATGGTGAGACACTGGCAACGCAACTGGCAGGGGAGGCGCCCGTGCTGTATATCGCCACCGCGACCGTCAGCGACGACGAGATGCGCCAGCGTATCGCGCGACATCAGGCGAGCCGCCCGGCGCACTGGCTCACCGTAGAGGAGCCACAAAACCCCGCCAACGCTCTACACGCTAGTCCCGCGTCCGTGGCGCTCCTCGACTGCGTGACCCTGCTCGTCGCCAATCTCCTGCTCGCCAACGCGGATGTCCACGACAGCTTCGACGAGACGAGCTTTGCGAATGGCGTGACAGAGGCAGTTGAGGCACTGGTGGACCGCGCCATCGGCGACCTGCTGGAGGCATGGCGCGCGCACTCGTCCACACTTATCCTCATCTCCAATGAGGTGGGCATGGGGATCGTGCCGCCCTACCCATTGGGGCGCATCTATCGCGACTGCCTCGGGCGCGTCAACACGCGGTTGGCCGCGGAGGCCGATATCGTCTTGCTGATGGTCGCCGGTCTTCCGATTGAGCTCAAGGCGCTGGCGGACGCCTGGCAGCGCGAGGCAACCAGACGCTTCGGCACGCAAGGCTAGCGCCACCCGATGTCGCTAGGTGTTGAGCGGGCTTGCGGTATAATACTGGGCCAGCCACTGCCCCGCTAGCTTGCTATCCTTCAGCGTATCGCCGCCCCAATAGCTACTCGACGCCCAGTCGCTCCGGGCGCTTCGTGCGGCGAGCGGTTGGTCGGAATACCACATGACACCCTGCCAGAAAGGCGCGGCGGAGAAGACCTGGAACAGCGCCTGGAAGTCGTTCAACTGTTCATTCTGGTCAGGGCTATCCGGTGACGCGCCGAGTGGGTCGCCGTTTGCGCCCGCCGCGCTGACGTAGCCCGCCCCGGTGAAGAGAATCGGGCGGCTGAACGTCGAAGCGAGTTTTTCCAGCTTGCCGTAGATATCGCCATTGCCCTGAAGATCAAGCCCCTTGCCGTGCCACGCGTTCACCAGGTCAGGCACGCCGACGTCGGCATTCTGCGTCAGCGGGAAGTAGGCGTCAACGCCGATATAATCCACCGCATCCCACCAGGTGATATTGTCAAACTCGCTGCTCGTGGCGCCTTCAGAGGCTCCGCCCCACGATGCGGCATAGATCAACTTGCCTGTGTACCCACCGCCCGTCAGCGTCTGCTGATGGTTGGTGAAGGGCGCATAGGTGGGCGAACGCAGCGCATGGATCACGTGCCGCCAGCCGCAGTCGCGCCGACCCGAACAATTGGGAAACGACTCGCCCGGCACGCCAGTGTCGATACCTTTGGGGTCAGCCTTGGCCGTGGTGCGCGCGGTATCCTCCGCGGTGTTGGTCAGTTGGTCGCCGATGATGAAGTACGGCAGATGGTTCTGTTCGGAGAGCTGCGCGAAATGCACCGCAAACTGGGTATAGTTATCGAACCACTTGTGCTCCAGCACCCCGATTGGATCCTTCTCGCCATAGATGCTGAAGTTCGAGGTCAGATTTGACCATGCCACCCCAACCAGCTGGCTCGTCTCGTTGACGCCACTCAACTGGTCCTGCTGACGGACCTGAAGCTCCAGAATAGGCGTCAGACCCGCCTTCTTCGCATCACTGATCGCGCGGAGATAGATGCTGTCGTCAAAGGTATCCTTATCGCCCGTGTCCTTCGGGTGCCACGCAATCGCGCTCCCGCTACGGACTGGCATATCGGCCACTACTGGGATAATGACACTGTTCATGTGGTAGGTCTTCGCCTCGAACGTCATATTATCCAGCGAAGCCGACGTGTCGTAGCCACCTCCCGACTGGCGGCGCGTCCACATCATGGTAAAACCCTGAAAGGGCGCGCTGTTGCTCGCCTGCCCGTTCGGTGAGTTGCCCGTCTGCGCCAGCATCCCCGGCGCCAGAAACAGGATGTGCGGCAGAACAAACTGGCCGCCTGCCAGCAGTACCACCAGTAGCGGGATAGCCACTACAGCGCCCATGCTCAGCGCCCGTCGTCCTGGCGGCCGGCGTCCCGGCGCTGGGAGCGGCGACGTGCCGGGGAGCAACGGGGAAGGCGAGAGTGGCATCTGCTAGTCCTCCTAGGCCGGGAACGCAAGCTTGCGATACTTCTCGGCAATCTCATACCAGGCTTCTTCCGATAAGCCCAGCTTTTCACGCAGCTCATCCATCGAAACACCCGCGCGCAACTGGCGCACCGCGAAGATATCGCGCAGCAGTTGCAGGGTCACGCGCTTATCGAGGTTGGCGCGCTTGACGGCGGCGGCGAGCACATAGTTCATGTTGCGATCCGTACACTCGAAGAGGCGCTCGCGTGGCTGGTAACGCTCAACATAGCGCTCAAAGACATCCGTCCACTCCGCTGGCAGGGCCATACGCCGCTCGCGCCGCCGCTTCGCCTGGCCAGGGAAATGCACTTCGAGCGCGGGTTCCTCCGGGTCCGAGAGGTCCACATGGCGCAATGCGACCGCCATCAACTCCTCTTTCTTCAGCCCAGTCGCCAGCAGCGTCATCACCAGCAACTGACAGCGCGGGTCCGCCTCGGCGGCCTGCTCCAGCCGGGCTATCTCATCCTCGAAGAGCAGTTCTGGAAGCGGCGGCGCTGGACGAGTCAGCACGATACGCTGCGAAGGGTCATCCGCGAGCACCTGCTCCTTCGCCAGCCAGCCGAAAAAATTCTTCAGGAAGGTCGCGCGCCGCGCCATCGTCTTCGGCGCCGGTTGTGTAGCGCGATCCCAGCGCAAATGGCCGAGCCAGCCCGCCAGCGACTCCTGCGTGATCGTGCGCAATGGTGTCTCGCGCCCCAGAAACTCAGTCAACAGGCGCAAATCCGAGAGAAAGCAGGTGATCGTATACACCGAGTGGTCAGTGCGGCGCAGATACTCCTGATACGGCAACGCGCACGCGCCCAACACCGATGTTGCGGAGAGCGTGGGAACGACCACCACAGGCTCTGGCTTCGGGCTGGCCACCGACGCGGCGGCGTCGGGGAAGAACAGGCTGGGCTGCTCCACCGAGTCATCAGATGTTTTGTCTGTGTCGGGCATAGCTGGCCTCGCGTTGATGTATCCCGGAAAAATTGGACTCCCGCGCCCCAGTATGGCCCATTCGGGCGCTGTTTGCAAGCCAACGGGACCCGCCATAGGATATACTGGCCGTTGCGCCGCCCGGCAGCATCCGCCTGGCCGGATGGGGTCGCCGTAAAGTATGTTCGACATCGGTTGCACATGAGTTGTCATCACGATACACGATAGAGGAGCGTACTCTGTGTCTGACACGACCGCCGCTTCCGGCGATTTTCTCTCGCTTGACGAGCTCCAGTTTCCCGAGACACTAGAGTCTACCGAGGTGGCGCGCGTCGTCGCCGTTGAACTGAAACTGAGGCCGACGCAGACACTCGCGACTCTCACCCTGCTCGACGACGGCAACACCGTCCCATTCATTGCGCGCTACCGCAAGGAAGCGACGGGCAATCTCGACGAGGTGCAGATTCAGGCCATCGGCGACCGCGCCGCTGCGTTGCGTGCGCTCCATGCGCGCAAACACGATGTGCTGCGCCTCATCGCCGAGCAGGGGAAGCTCACCCGCGAGTTGGCCGACGCCACCATCGCCGCCGCCACGCTGCAAGCCGTGGAAGACCTCTATTTGCCATATCGCCAGAAGCGAAAGACGCGCGCCAGCATGGCACGCGAGCGCGGATTGCAGCCGCTCGCCGACCTGATTCTGCGGCAGGAGCGCATTCCCGGCCCGGCAGAGCAGGCGCGCATCGCCGCGGCAGAGCCGTTCGTGGATGCCGAGAAAGGGGTGGATGATGTCGCGTCAGCCCTGGCTGGGGCGCGCGATATCTGCGCCGAGACGATCATGGAGGATGCGACGGTACGCGGCGAGGTGCGCGACACAGTTCTTCAAAGAGGGTGCGCTGGGGGCGAAACTCACCGTGGATGCGGAGAAAGCGGCGGAGAAAGACCCGCGCGGCGTCTACCGCATGTACTACGAGTTTCACGAGCCGGTTCCGCGTTTGGTCCCGCACCGCATTCTCGCGCTCAATCGCGCCGAGCGTGAAGATGTGCTGCGCGTCTCGGTGGATGTGCCATTCGAGCGCGCCGAGCCACTGATTCACAACCACTACCAGCCCGACCGGCGCTCGCCCTTCGCCGAAGAGTTGGAGACCGCCATCAGTGACGGCTACCGCCGCCTGCTCGCGCCCGCGCTCGAACGTGAGGTGCGCGCCGAGTTGACGCGCCAGGCCGAAGAACACGCCATCGGCGTTTTCGCGACCAATCTGCGTAACTTGCTCTTGCAGCCGCCGCTCCGTGGCGAGCGTGTGCTCGGCCTCGACCCTGGTTTCCGCACCGGCTGTAAGGTGGCCGTGGTAGACGAAACCGGCAAGCCCATCGACTCCACCACCATCTATCCCCACGCGCCCCAGGAGCGCTGGAGCGAGGCGAAGGCGATCCTCAAGGCGCTGATCGCCACCCATCGCGTCGGCGTGATTGCCATTGGCAACGGCACCGCCTCGCGCGAGACCGAGCAGCTCGCCGCCGAGGTGATTGCTGAGCTGGAGAAGCTGGGCACGCCCACTGGCTCGCTGGGCTATGTCATGGTCAACGAGGCGGGCGCATCGGTCTATTCGGCATCCGAGGTGGCCCGGCAGGAGTTTCCCACGAAAGACGCCACCGAACGCGGTACCATCTCGATTGCGCGGCGGCTGCAAGACCCACTGGCCGAGCTGGTGAAGATCGATCCCAAGGCGATTGGCGTTGGCCTGTATCAGCATGATGTGGATCAGCGCGCGCTGGCGACCGCCCTGGACCGTATCGTGGACTCCTGCGTGAACTTCGCCGGTGTGGATCTCAACTCCGCCTCCTCGCAACTGCTGCGCCACGTCTCTGGCATCACGACACGCATCGCCGACAACATCGTCGCCTGGCGCGCCGAACACGGCTCATTTGCCAGCCGCCAGCAACTGCTCAAGGTCTCTGGCCTCGGTCCCGCCACCTTCGTCCAGGCGGCAGGCTTCCTGAAGGTACCTGGGGGCAAGGAGCCGCTCGACAACACCTTTATTCACCCCGAGAGCTACGACGCCACGCGCGCAGTGCTGAAGACGCTGCCGGGATCGACCACTGAGCGCGCCAGTCGGCCGGGTGCGCGCGTGGCGGATGCTGATCGGCATGAACTCGCGAGGCGCGGGCGCGCAGGCGGCCATCGCAGCGCTGGCAGGCGAGGTCAACGTCGGCGTCCCAACGCTGGCCGACATCCTAGAAAACCTGGAAAAGCCGGGACTCGACCCGCGCGATAGCCTGCCGAAACCGATTCTGCGCCAGGACGTGCTGAAGCTGGAAGACCTGAAAGAGGGGATGGTGCTGCAAGGCACGGTGCGCAATGTCGTCGACTTCGGCGCGTTTGTGGATATTGGCGTCAAGCAGGATGGCCTCGTGCATGTCTCGGAGATGGCCGACCGCTTTGTCCGCGATCCTCTGACCGTAGTACAGGTTGGGCAGGTCGTGCAGGTGCGCGTGCTCGCAGTGGATATTGGGCGCGGGCGCGTCCAGTTGAGTATGCGCAATGTTGAAGGCTGAGGTACTCCAGAATACGCAGCACGGCGTATTGACAACATGAGCAACCAGCGGGACAATGCCTGCGCGCATACAGCGCCCATGAGGGTATCTATATCGGGGGGAGAGCGGTCTTGGAGAGGTCTGTCTGGAAGCGCAAAGTCAACATTTTCCTGTTATTCATCCCGCTAGTCATCTTCAGCGCATGGATTGAGGAGCACCTGCTACATGAGGCGCTGGCGGGGCTGGAAGAACAGCAGCGCGTTCTGCTCGTCGGCGGCGTGATTTTTGTAATTGCCGCGCTCTCGTTGATTCCGCTGGCGGGCTTTCTCGAAAGCGCCGTCGAAGAACTGGCCGAATTGCTGGGCGAGTTCCTCGGCGGCCTGCTCCACACCACTGCCAGTAACGTGGCCGAGCTTGCGCTGGCGCTCTCGGTGCTCACATCGTTCGCGGGCTCGGGCGGCTCCGAGATCGTGCTTAGCTCGGTGGCGGGCGTTATCGTGCGCAATGCGCTGCTATTCCTCGGCATCGCCACCCTGCTCGGCTGTTGGCGCAATGGCAAGATGCATTTCAGCCCGGAGGCCGCTGGCGAATACTCGACCGTGTTTGCCCTGGCCGTTATCGGACTCTCACTGCCGACGCTGGCCGCGGTCATCCGAAGCGCCAGCGCAGGCGCGGAGGGCGCCGCTGGTGGGGAATCGGCAGGCGGGGATCTGCTGGTCTTTGGCCATGTGCCATTCGCCGTCTGCATTGCCGTCGTGCTGCTGGTGAGCTATGTGGCGTACCTCGTCTTTGTCGTCTTCAGGCCGCGCACCGGCTACAACATGGCAGGCGCGCGCGGGAAGACCGCTGCCGCCGAGGACGCAGCCGCTGGGGACTCATCGATTCTGGTGGCGCCTGACACGCAGGCGCTGTTTGAAACAGAACGCGCCAGCGCTGAAAGCAAACTCTCGGCGCGGGCTCAGTTGGCAGCAGAAAAGCGCGCGGCGCGCGAAGAGTCGGGGGAACAGCGATTCCTGGGCGAGCACAAAATCGCGCGCGGACTGCTTGCGGTGCTCATTCTTGGTGTGGCGGCCGCGGGCGTGGTCGTCATGTCGGAGCATTTCGCCGATTCGGTCAAAGAGATGGTCGAGACCAACGCCGCGCTGCACGATTACGAGTTCTTCCTCGGCCTGATTCTGATTCCAGTGCTGGCAGGCGTCGTGGAGCTTTACGGATCGGTGGGGATGGCGCGCCGCAAGAAGATGGACATCACGATGGCCATCACGGCGGGCGCATCGATCCAGATGATTCTACTGGTGGTGCCGATTCTCGTCCTGGTCGGCTGGCTGACCGGCCATCCGCTCGGCCTCGTCTTCACGCCACTGAACGTCATCGTCTTTGGCGCTTCGACCTTTGCCTTCATGCTGCTCAGTCGCGACGGTGAATCGACGATGCTGGAAGGCGTGCAACTGGTGGCGCTCTGGCTGCTGCTGGCAGTCGTCGCACTGTTCCTGCACCCGTGACCATGCCGACACCGGTTGACATCAGCAGCGGACACCGCGTAGACTGATGGTACCAATTAAAAAGAGTTCGTCGTGAGGGACGAGTATCCGTGCTACGGCGAGACAGCGAGCCGGGGTAGGTGTAAGCCCGGCAGGCTGGCGCGCGGAGAAGCCACCCTCAGGCCTAGCGGTGCAATCGCCGCCCGGCCGCGACGCGGGACGAACGCCCACCGTGGCCAGTAGCACCCGCCGGTAGCTCCCCGTTACCTAAGAGCAGGGCATCGAGCCATCCGCTCCGTGCCCGGAAAGAGTGGAGAGCAACAGTTGCGCGCTAGCCATGCGCACGCACCGTAGTTCTCAAGCAGGGTGGTACCACGGGAACCGACTTTTTCGCTCCCGCCCCGAGCAAGGCGCTCGCGGCGGGTGTTTTTTTATCTCTGGCCGCATAAGCAATATCTGGCAGCGAGCGCCCCAGCCTCGCACACTGCGCCTTTCCTGTTGGCAGCCAGTCCGGCGTTTCCCGCCGGACGACGAACTCTGCCCATTTTCATCGCCTGGGTTGGCCCCAGGGAAGGAGAGCAGTCGCATGAACGATTTCAGTAAGCCGGGACTCTCATCGCCGGAAATCACCCGGCGCTATCTCGCGTATTTCCGCGAGCGCGGTCACCTGGCGATCGCGGGCGAGCCACTCACCGCGTCGGAAAGCACCCTGTTCGTGATCGCGGGGATGCAGCCGCTGCTACCATGGCTGCGCGGCCAGACACCACCGCCCGCGCCACGCCTGACGGCGATCCAGCGCTGCCTGCGCACGGACGACATGGAAGCCCTCGGAACCAATGGACGCACGCTCAGCAGCTTCAACATGCTCGGCAACTGGTCCATCGGCGATTACGGCAAACGGGAGGCGATTGGCTTTGCGGACGAGCTGATGAACCTGCTCGGCGTTGATCGCTCGAACGTCTGGGTGACGGTCTTTGGCGGGGAACCAGCCTCAGGCCTGCCACCAGACGAGGAGACGGTCGCGGAATGGCGGCGGGTTGGTCAGCCGGAGGAGCGCATTGTGCCACTGGGTCCCGTCGACAACTTCTGGACCATGTACGGCCCTGGACCCTGCGGTCCAGATACAGAAATGTTCTTGGATCGCGGCGAGGCGGTGGGCTGTGGTCTGCCAACCTGCCGTCCGGGCTGCTCGTGCGAGCGCTTCCTGGAGTTCTGGAACCTCGTCTTCATCGAATACGAGTGGCTGCCCGATGGGAGCTACGCGCCCCTGCCGCTGCGTAGCGTGGATACCGGCATGGGGTTGGAGCGCATCGCGGCGGTGCTCCAGCACAAGATGACACTCTTCGAGACTGACCTGTTCGCGGGCGCGCACCAGCGTCTGGCGGACCTCGCGCCAGCCGAGGACGATACGCCAGAGCGGCAGCGCGCGCGCCGAGTGATTGTCGACGCGGTACGGTCGGCGCTCTACATCAGCCTCGCGGACGTCCTTCCCCGACCGGATGGTCGTGGCTACGTCATCCGGCGGCTGATTCGCCGGGCGGCTCGGCAGGGGCGCATTCTTGGATTAGAGCGGCCATTCCTCGGCGAGTTGGTATCACCAATAATCGAGCGCGGTGAGGACTTGTTCTCGCCTGACGAGCGCCAGCGCGCGCCATACATTGCAACGTTGCTGACCGACGAAGAGCGCCGTTTCCAGCATGTGTTGACCACTGGGCTGCGCCTGCTGGATCGGATGAAGCCCGATGCGGGAGGCATCATCTCGGGAGAGCAGCTGTTCCGGCTGCATGCGGAGCGTGGCTTCCCGGCGGACCTGGCGGCGGAAATTCTCGCCGAACGCGGCATAGCCGTTGACTGGTCCGGCTTCGAGGCGGCGATGGAGCGCCATCAGACCATCAGCCGGGTCAGCGCGACCACTCGATTCGGCGCGAACGAGCAATTGGTCGGGGAATGATGCCGCACCCGGCCATCGACGCACGTCTCATCCCCTCCACGATGCTGTGGAGGGGATGCGGGCGGGTGCAAGCACCGTCAGCGACCGGGCATATCGGCGACCGGCGCATCGTTGAACTGAAGCGTCATCGAGCCGAGTGGCGGCACGCTCTGCAGCAGCGACTGGCTATTCGCCGGGAGCGAGATGAGACCCATGCGCATCTTCAGCAACAGAATCCGCTCGACCGACTGATCGATGCGCGCCTTGGTGAGGCTGCCGTTGTTGAGCGCACTCTTGAGCGCCGAGATCATCGCCCGCATCTGCGAGGCATTCCAGGGACCAAGCAACATATCGCAGCCAGCCTCAACTGCCATGACGCCAGCCTGTGGCATACTCCATTTGTTCGAGATGCCATCCATGTAAAGCGCATCGGTCATCACGACACCATTAAAGCCAAGCTCATTGCGCAAGACACCCGTGATGATGTTCGGAGACAACTCCGCAGGCAGCACCGGATCCAGGGCGGGCATCAGCAGGTCGGTGGTCATCACCATCTGAACCTTCCCGGCATCGATCATTGCGCGGTAGGGCGCCAGCTCCACCGATTCGATCTGATCGCGCGTGCGGTTGATAACTGGCAGGCTCAGGTGCGCGTCTTCCAGAGCGTCACCCAGTCCAGGGAAGTGCTTCAACGTGCCCACCACGCCGTTATCCTGCAAGCCGTCGAGGTATGCGCCCGCCATTTTGGTGACGGAGTCGGCTGTCGAGCCATAGGTGCGGCACAGCAGATCCCGGCCATTGACCAGCTTCACATCCACATCGGGAGCAAGGTCAACATTGAAGCCGAGGGCCGTCATATCCTGCGCCATCTTGGCGCCCTGCTGATAGGCGTAGGTCGTCGAGCCAGTGGCGCCAATCTGCGGCGCGCCCGGATGGGGGCCGTAGATTTGTGTCAGCCGGTCAACGCAGCCGCCCTCTTCATCCACCGTCACCAGCAGGGGGATTTTGACATGCGCCTGGGAGGCCGCGATCAACGCCTGAGTCTGCTTGGCGTCGTGCATACTGAAGGCGTAGAGGATAATGCCGCCTGCGTGCATCTGCTCGATCATCGCCGCATTGTTCGCGTTGAAGTCAGTGCCGACATACTCGGCAACGAAAAGCTGGCCCAGCTCCTCATCGAGCGACATCTTACTGATGATCTGATCGGCATATTCGGCAATCGTCTGTACGCGCTGGCGATCATAGTGTCGCGGTATGAGAAGGGTCGAGTTCGTGGATGTAGGGCCGCGCTGATCGGCTTGAGCAAGAATGGCTTTCTCAGTAAGTGCTATAGGAGCATTCGATCCGCATGCGTTCATGACAAAGATAATGGCCAGTAAGAATACCGACGCCGCCAGGTGAACGATCTGCATCCGGCCCAAAGGACGCCTGGACTGGTGTGAAACTGCACCCTGCCCCATAGAACTCTTCCCCTCAAAGAGAGCGACTCTGCGCCGCTTTCATCGCATACATCATAGAAGACGAATGAAGTTGCCTTCCACGGCAAGGGAACGCCATAAATTGTGCGCAAGTACCCGCTTTTCTGTAGATCTCGAGGAGAAGAGGCAAATGCCTCGGTTGATTGGCGCCATGTTAACGCTGCGAGTTCCACATCCTTATGACCTTCGCGAAGGCCGCATGTGGTGTTCATGGGATTGCGTGAGAGTGCTTGATTATGCACGGGCGACGAGTCGAGAGAGCCGGGGAATACGATTCCTGCCGCCGCGCGCTGTTGTGCTTACAATTAGTGAGACGCTCCGCAGCGATGGCGAGTAACCGAAGCAGCGTATTTGGTTGGTATCCCTGGCACGTTTTCGAGCTAGAAGAGCCGGGCCCCCAGTGGCACATCTGAACGCGGGGCAATCAATACCACCGCGCCCGCATCATCGGCGAGGCCCAGCGTCAGCACCTCGGAGCGAAAGCCCGCAATCCGACGCGGCGGAAAGTTGACGACCGCCAGCACCAGTTGCCCGATCAACCCCTCCGGCCGGTAGTGCTCGGTGATCTGCGCGCTCGACTGGCGCACGCCAATTTCCGGGCCAAAGTCTATGCGTAGCGCATAGGCGGGCTTGCGCGCGCCTTTCAACGGCTCCGCCGCCTCCACGCGCCCGACCCGAATATCCACACGCTGGAACGCCTCAATGTTAATTTCGCCCGGCCTGCTGGCCGCCTCATCCGACATTCCTCGACTACTCCTGACTTAGCATGGTACCAGACAGTACTATGGCGCTGGTATGGTTTCCGTTATCGTCGGCGAGACCGCGTCCTCAAGCAGACTGCCATCGGCAAGCTCCCAGCGCGCGCCGTCGAAGCGGTTCAGCAGCCAGCGGTCGTGCGTAATCAGCAGGACAGGACCAGCGAAGGCCAGCACCGCCGCCTCGAACGCCTCCAAAACATCCAGGCTCACATAGTTCGACGGCTCATCCAGGAGCAAGACGTTCGGGCCGAGCGCCAGTAGCCGCGCCAGCTCGACCTTGCGCTTTTGGCCAGGGCTGAGTTGCGCAACGGTTTTCGCCAGGTCTTCCAGGTGAAAGAGGCCATTACCAAGAATTCCAGCGACGAGATTTGACTCGTAGCCTTCCAGACCCTCGCGGTACGCCTCGAAGACCGTGCGCTCGCCGCTGCCGACCGCTGGCTCCTGCGGCAGATAGCCGATACGCGCGCCCGGAGCCAACCGCACGCTTCCCTCGTCGGGTGACTCCAGCCCTAACAGGATGCGCAGCAGCGTCGTCTTACCCGCGCCATTCGGCCCAACCAGCGCAATCCGCGACTCGGGCAACACCGTCAGGCTAACATCGTGCAAGACCTGGCGGTCGCCATAGCGCTTGCTGACGTGCTCCATCCGTACAATAGCATTCACGCGCAATGCCTCGGCGAGAAACTTCGGCTGGAAGCGCATCAAGCGGGGCGGCTTGGGAATCGGGTCAGCCTCGATGCGACGCAATTGCTCTTCAGCGGCGCGTACGTTGCGCGAGACGGCATCCGCCACCCACTCGCCCTTGCCCTTATACGCCAGCTTATCGTTGTCTTTTGGCTTGCGATTGTGGGCCACCTGCCGCGCCGACTCGCGGATGCGTTTGCGCAGGTCTTTCATCTCCTCCTGCTGGCGCGCGAACGACTCTTCCCAGGCTTCGCGCTCGGCCGCATTGGCCTGCTGGTAGGCATCGTAATCGCCCTCATAGCGCTTGAGCTTATGAGTGTACTCATCGATCTCGAAGATGCGGTTGACGCTGCGATTGAGAAACTGTCGGTCATGCGAGACCATCAGCGCCGCGCCCGCATACGCGGCAAGATAGTCTTCGAGCCAGGCCAGGCTGGCGGCGTCGAGATGGCTCGTCGGCTCATCCAGCAGCAGCACATCCGGCGCGCGGAGCAAGAGCAGCGCCAGCCCAACCCGCGCCCGCTCGCCACCAGAGAGCGTCCCCAGATCGCGCGAGCGCGGCAGGTAGTTGAGGCGCAGACCCGCGAGGATAGCGTCCATGCGCGCCTCCATCTCGTAACCGCCGCGATCCTGAAACTGGCTGGCGAGCTGCCCGTACTCCGCCAGGAGTCCGTCGAGCGCGTCACCGCTGGCGCCTGCCATCGCCACTTCCAGCGCGCGCATGCGCGCCTCGATGGAGCGCAGCCCGCCCAGCGCAGCGGCCAGCAGCCCGTCAACCGTGTGGCCAGCGATATTGGGCAGCGTCTGCGACAGATAGCCCATCTCCGCCGAGGTGGCGCGCTGGATCTCTCCGCTATCGGCTGTTTCCTCGCCCGTGATGATACGCATCAACGTGGATTTGCCTGCGCCATTCGCGCCGACAAGCCCTACGTGCTCGCCGGATTCAAGCGCGAACGTGACACGATCGAGCACGGTAACAGCGCCATAGGTTTTGGAGATATTGCGAACGGTCAACAACATATGAGGTGATCCCCCTTCGCCACGCTGACGGAACGGGGTGTCCTGGGTGGGATGTGCGTCTGCGTCAGGGGCCGGAAGAAATCGCGCTGAAGTAGGGAGTTCGTGACCGGCAAGGAAGCACACGCGCTGCCCAGACAACCCGGCAAAACAGGTCTCAGGCAGAGTAACCGGTCAGGGGATGAGATGAGGTCGAGAATAATCAACAAGGCACGCGGGCAGATTATGTCGCCGCGTATGGATTGCTCATCAACCGCCGGTTAGCGTGTGTATTCCATCGGTTCACCTCCAACGCGCATTGTATGCGACGATTGGGTTTGGCGCAACCTTCTACTCGCTGAGCGCCAGCCGCTTCGCGAGTCCATTCGCCAGCCTGATGCTGTAGTTCTGGCCGCGGTCCTGCGGGTAGACCTGGAACATGTTGGCAAGGTAGAGGCCAGGCAACGGCGTCTCGTGCGGCGGGATGTGCGCGCGATAGTCGCGGGTGACGATGGGCTGTGCGAAGGGCGCGGCGAATCCCCATACATTGGTGATCCAGTCGCGCGAGAACGCCGGATTGAGCCGCTGGAGATAGGGCGCGAACTGATCCAGCGCCTCTTCTGGCGTTGCGCGCATCAGTGGATGGTCCATTGGCAGGTAGTTGCCGAGGTAGAGCAGATGCTTCCCGCCATACTCATCCGCCGAGATATAGTTGGTGTGCTCGACCGCCGCCAGGAACGGATAGCCCTCATCGGCGATACTCAGCCAGTAGACATCCTTCATCAGTTGGCGATCCAGCGCCAGAATCAGGCAGTGCGCGCCATAGGCCAGCCCCCAGTCGTAGCGCGCGCGGAAGTCGGCGGGCAGATCGGGCACGACACGGAAGGTCACCCGCGTCGGCAGCGTCGAGACGACCCGCGCGAAACGCTCCTCGCCCGCAGCCGTCGTCACCAGCCAGTCCCCGCTGTTGGTCGGGCGTGCGGAATCTACCGTCACGCCGAGCCGCACCTCGCCGCCGCGCGTCTGGATGCCCGCGACCAGCGCCTCATAGACCTGCTGAAAGCCACCGCGCAGATAGCCCAGCGCAGCGGTGCGGCAATGAATGCGCGCCCAGAACCAGGGCATCGCGATCTCGTCGGCATAAGAGCCGAACTTGCCACGAAAGAGCGGCTCGAAGGCGAGCGAATAGGCGCGCGGGCCAAGCCAGCGCCGTAGCCACGACGACGCGGTGACGCCTTCTAGCGGATCCGCGGTGGGCAGCGCCTTCATCAGCGCGGCAACGGCCCCGAGCCGCAGGCGGTCAGCAACTGGCAGTGGCGAGAATTGCAGAACTGGCAGCGCCCCATCCAGCCGCCAGGGCTTGCCGTCGATCAGTGAGCTGGTGTTGGGATGGCCCCAGTAGAGCTTCTCCGCCAACCCAAGTTCGCCTATGAGGGCAATGGCATCGCGGTCCGTGCGAAAGAGGTGATGGTAGAATTTTTCCAGCCACGGACCGCCCTGCGAATCGCCGACGCGGAACCCCGCCGCCAGACCGCCAGCCACTGGTTCGCGCTCATAGACCACCACGCGCTCGCCCGCGCTCGCCAGCCGCCACGCCAGCGTCAGCCCCAGCGCGCCGCCGCCGAGAATCGCCGTGCCATTGCTCGTCATCGTGCCTCTTCTAGCCTTCAGCCAATCCATCTTATCCATACGTGCCGGACTCGCCGGGGCTTCATCCCCCGCTGCCGCCCGGCCTCTCCAGCATATCACGCGGCACGGGGCTGCTTGTGGCGTCGATAGCCGACGGCGCCGAATAGCAGTAGCAGAGCAGGCCAAGTATTCCCAGCGTGCCGAGCGCGCGCAGACTAAGCAGGAGCGGTCGGAGCGGCAGTCCCAGATAGGTCGTCACGGCGGGCGAGGCCGTTGTATCCCATTGATAGGGCAGCGCAACGATAAGCATAGAGCAGCAGAGCGCCGCGAAGAGCGGTAACGCGATCCGCCAGAAACCCCGATGCCTAGGGATCCATAGCACGGCCAGCGCCAACGCGACGGCAGCGGCGGGCAGCGCCCAGACGTAGTGATGCACCCAGACGGTTGGCCAGAGGATGACCATCACGCAGAGCGCCATGCCATAACCCGCTGCATCCTTCTCGTGATCGGCCACCGCGACACCCACTGGACGCCAGCGCCGCCAGAGAACGGATCCAACGGCCAGCCCAAACGCAAGCAATACCACATACTCCAGCGCGCGAAAGAGCGATTGCGCGCCGGGGAATGTGATAGAAAGCGTGCCTACAAGCGCCCCCAGCAACGCCTCGTTATGCCCAAGGCTCGCGTCCGATGCGCCCACGTGCAGCGCCTGCCCGACCGACGCCAGCGCCACACCCGGGCCAACCACGACGACGCACAGCAACACGAGTCCGGCAAGTCCAGCCAGCCCGGCAAAGACCGCCTGCCAGCGTCGCCGCAGCGCAAAGTAGAGCAGCAGGATGGCGGGCGTAAACTTGAGCATTGCGGCGATGGCGATCAGCATGCCAACCGAGCGGAAATGTCCGCGCCGCTCCAGTTCGGGCACGAGCGCCAGCGGCAGTAATACCAGCAGGTTTAACTGCCCCGTCAACGCGGTCTGTATCGCTGGCTCGCTGGGCAGGCAAAGCAGAAGCGCAAGCGCGAGCGCCACGAAGGGAACGGGATTGGCGAGCGTGTTCGTGAGCGTTCGCTTCTGGCCAGTGTCCAGATGGATACGGCCGCTCAGCAGTAGCGCAATTTCGCGCGCCAGCACCACTGCGACCGCCAGCCAGAGCGCACAATTCAGCGCCAGCCAGAGCGCCGCCACAGTCTTGAACGGCAGCACAGTGAAGGGGCTCAGCAGGATGGCGAACAGTGGCGGATAGGTATAGGGTAGCGGCGGACTGACGAAGGTGTGAGCGGCCGCTCCCGCCCGCGCCAGCACATTTGCGTCGTAGATGTTGGCGTGGACAACGTGCCGGAGCGCCCAGGCGGCGGCGTAGTAGGTCGAGAAGTCATAGCGCCCGCCTACACGCAGCATCGAGACTGCCCCCATCGCCCATGTGATGAGCGTGACTGCGCACACGGCCAGCGCTATCAGGCTGACCGCGATCCGCACGCGTATCTGCCGGTGGTGCGAGGCTGTCGTCTCCAGCATATGCTCGCCTTTCATCACAGCTTCCCGCCAGAGTATTGAGCATGTCAGCGCAAGATGCAATTGTCTCGCCACGCCTCGCACAGATGTAGTATGCTCTTAGTACGACATATGCGGAAATCGCGCACGCCGAGGGCGACCGGACAGGAGATAGCAACATGGCGCGGATGGTACATTGTGTCAAACTGGGCCGGGAGCTGCCAGGGCTGGAGAAACCACCTGTCCCCGGCGAGCTTGGCCAGCGCATCTATGACAACGTCTCTCAGGAGGCCTGGGAGATGTGGCAGGAACATTCTCGCCTGCTCATCAACCATTATGGGCTGAATCTAGCCGACCCCGACGCTCGCCAGATTCTCCGCCAGGAGATGGAAAAGTTCTTCTTCGGCGAGGATGCGGCGATGCCTGAGGGCTGGGTTCCTGAAGGGGCTGGCGGCGCAAAGGGCAAGGGCGGCGCACCTGCCGCGCCTGCGAAGAAATGAGAGCAGCGGGCGCAATCCTGTTGGTGGCGTGCTACGAGTTAGGCCACCAGCCGCTCAGCCTTGCCTCGCCTCTGGCGGTTCTGCGCCGAGCGGGGTTCATGCCGGTTGCGGTCGATACCTCCGTCACCGAGCTATCCGATAACGCCATCGCGGCAGCCCAACTGGTCGCCATCTCCGCGCCGATGCATACCGCGCTACGGCTTGGCACACACGTCGCCGCGCGTGTTCGTTCGCTCAATCCCACCGCCCACATCTGCTTCTACGGCCTCTACGCCACCCTCAATGCCGAATATCTGCTGCGTGACGTTGCTGACTCGATCATCGGCGGCGAGTATGAGGAGGCGCTGCTGGCGCTGGCCGAGTCTCTAGAGACTTCCAACGGCAGCGCGCCCGAAGCGATTCCTGGTGTGCGCACCCGCGACCACGATGCGTCGCCGGTTTTGCGGCGGCTGGAGTATGTCGCGCCGGAACGTCGTTCGCTGCCCGCGCCGCAGTCCTATGCCTATCTGGTGCGCGGCGACGAGATGGTTCCGGCGGGCTATGTCGAGGCGACGCGCGGCTGCCTGCACACCTGCGCCCACTGCCCGATCACACCGGTCTACGGCGGACGCTTCTTCGCGATTCCGCGCCCGCTCGTGCTGGAGGATATCCGCGCCCAGGTGCGCGCTGGCGTCGGGCATATCACCTTCGGCGATCCCGACTTCCTCAACGGCCCACGTCACTCGCTGGAGATCGTCCGCACGATGCACGCCGAATTTCCACATGTGACCTTCGACGCGACAATCAAAGTCGAGCATATTCTCGAGCGCCGTGAGGTTTTCCCTGAGCTGGCCGCGCTCGGCTGCGCCTTCGTCGTCTCAGCGGTCGAGTCGCTGAGCGAGGGGGTACTACGCCACCTGATGAAGGGCCACAGCCGCGCCGACGTGGCCGAGGCGCTGGATATCCTGGACGACGCGGGCATCCCCATGCGCCCCACCTTCGTCGCCTTCACCCCATGGACAACCGCCAGTGACTACCTCGATGTGCTGGACTTCATCGCCGAACACGGGCTGGTGGAGCATGTTGACCCGATCCAGTATGCTATCCGCCTGCTCGTGCCGCCCAGCTCCGCCCTGCTGGATGACCCCGATGGGCGAGATTGGCTCGGTCCACTGGATGAAGAGGCGCTCAGTTACACCTGGCAGCATCCCGACCCACGTATGGATGCATTACAGCGCGAGGTGCAGGCGTTGGTCGAGCGCGCCGCCAACCAGCGCGAACCAATCGCGGTGACGTTCGCCGCCATCCGTCGCCTGGCATCGGAGCGGCTGGACGCGCGGGAACCAGCACTAGTGGGCGCTGGCATCTCTGACGCCACTGGCACATTGCGACGGTCGCGGCGACCTGTCCCCCACCTGAGCGAACCGTGGTTCTGCTGAGCGGAACCCACCGCGGACCAGTTCGGTCCCCTCATCCCCAAGCTGTAAGCGACGCAGCTATTATCGTCGGTTGCACGTGATGTCTATTTCACCGTGTGATACGCTGGAATAGCGCAAGTCATGTCGTGCATTCCCACTTGAGAGGCAGCACATGAGCCATATCATCGAACTTACTGACGAACAATATGAAACATTGCGCCAGGTCGCCGCGCGGGACCAGGAGACACCTGAGCAGCTTCTTGAGAGAATGGTCAATGCGCTTACAGTGATCCAGGGCACTGTTTACTACACCGATGACGACCTTTTACGCGCTCTCGGAGCCGACGACGAGGAGTTGGCTGACTTGGCAAAGCTCGAAACGGCAGCCCATGTCGACGAGTGAGCTACTGCCAGACTTTCACCGCGACTACGGAAAGCTGACCGAGGCGCAGAAGAAAGCCTTCCGTCTGGCCGTAAAGCAATTTGTCATCGATCTGCGACGCGGCTCGTTTCGTGGTAGTTTGCGTATCAAGCCCATGCAGAATAGTCCCAACATCTTCGAGATGACGTGGGAAGGGGAGGATGGGCGAGCCACCTTCGATTACGGCCCAGAACAACGGCCCGGAGAGAAGCCTATCCGTTGGCGGCGTATCGGCGGCCATGAGATATTCGACCGCCCATGATTTCGAGTGGCTTAGTGCGTTAGCCGATAGAGACGTACTGCATTGTCATGGAGAATCGCTCTGGCGGCGGTCTCGGCCTCTGCGACGGTTAGCTCGCCGTATGCCACCGATTCGCCCAGTGCCTGGCCGAGAATGCGGCGGCCGTCGCGCGCGCTGATCCAGTGAAGCTCGGGAATCCCAACGGCGTCGGAGCTATAGAGCAGCTTCGAGGTGGACGCGACACCCAACGCCGCCCGGGTACATGAGAGCATCTCGCCGTAGCTGAGGAATGGAATGCCATAAGACAGGTCAAGGTAGACGTGTTCGTAGACCGCCGCGAGATAGCCGCCCTGGCGCGTGTATGGGTAGCATTCGTGTAGCAGCACCACGCGCATGCCGCGATAGGGCCGATGCTCCAGCACGGCGCGCAGATGCAGCGGGTTCGCCAGCAGCATGTCGGCGTCGGTATCGCCGTAGCCGGTGTGGAACTGGACTGGTAACTCTTGTCGCGCGGCCTCCGTGAATGCCACGTGCAGCAGCGTATCCAGCAGGGGTTTGTGTTGCAAGCGTAGATGCCCTTGATCGGCCACTTCTTTGCGTGCCTGCGCGAATGATTCCAGCGCCTCGGATGTCTCCCACCAGCGGATATCCAGCCCGGTGCGATAGGCGACGATACTCTTGAGGCCAACGTAGCCCTGCGCGCGCACATCAGCAAGCGCGGCGCGCAACGCTTCGGTGACAGCATCCAAGGTATCGTGCTCCGCGATCAACGCCTGCATCAGATTTTCAAGTCGGAGAAACGCACCCACCCGACAGCCCGCGAGCGCCGCGACATCCGCGTCTGGCATGAGCAGATGAGCCGCTGGATATCCCTGGTCTATGAGCAATGTTTCGACGTTACCAGCATGGAGAAACGTACGGATGAGGTCGTCGGATTGATATCGATTGCGCGCGTCCAGGATCGCTGACTCCGTGGCCTCGCAGTCGAAGAACAGCGCCAACTCGCGGATCAGCCGGTGGTAGAAGAGCGTGGAGGGCACATGCTCCTGCCAGATGCTTTCGTCCGCGGACTCCGTGAAGTGGCGACGCCAGGCCATGACATCAGACGGTTGCTGTGTCCGATAGAGTCCGTGGCAGTGTTCGTCTATGACCGGAATATCAGTCAGGTCTAGCGCCTCCGTCATTTCTGTCCCTCTTGCCTGCGTCTCATCGCACTCCATCGGCTTGACAGCCAATTTTGCCGACGCCGCTCGTAGCGTTCGAAGCTGTAACAGTCGTACACTGTAGTCAATCTGTTCGCAGATGTACCGTCTCTTCGATACATCCAACGGCCATCATACGTCAGCAGGCAGTAGCCTCGCATGCATCTGTCAAAGCCCGGAGGAAAGCCATGGACAGCGAAACTGTTCTCCAACGCGCCGAAGAGGCGCATCTGCGGCTGGTGCGCTTCATGTACTGCGATAACGGCGGCATCATTCGCGGCAAAGCCACCCATATCAGCGGGCTGAAAGACCGCATGGCCGAAGGAATCGGCCAGTCGCTCGCCATGCAGGCATTCGCGGGTATCGACGCGCTGGCGGCGGTTGACGGCATGGGGCCAGTTGGCGAGTTTCGTCTCGTGCCAGACTCAGACACCTTCGTCGTGCTGCCCTTTGCGCCCAACACCGGTATGATGCTCTGCGACCTTTATTCGCAGCAAGACCGCCAGCCGTGGAGCGCCTGTCCGCGCGCCTTTCTCAAGCGCATGATCGCGGCGGCGGCAGACCTGGGCATTGCCATACAGGCCGGCGTGGAGCACGAGTTTTACCTGGCGCATCAAGCTGAGGACGGCAGTTACGCTCCCTATGACCGAAGCCTTTGCTACAGCAGCATTGGTTTCGACTCGTCAGCGCTCATTATCGATGATATCCTGGCGGCGCTGGAACAGGAAGGCGTTGAGGTCGAGCAGTTCATGCCAGAGCTAGGTCCGGGACAGCAGGAACTCTCGATCCACCATGGCGATGCCCTGCGCGCGGCGGATAACGTGCTGCTCGTGCGCGAGACCGTTCGTGGCGTTGCCCAGCGCCACGGTGTGCTGGCCTCGTTCGCCGCAAAGCCGTTTCTCGACCAGGCTGGCAGCGGCGCGCACATCCATTTCAGTCTGTGGGGACTCCCAGGCACGGCCAATGCGGGGCAAAACCTGTTACATGATCCTCAAGGGCAGGGCCAGATCAGCCAGCTAGGATACTATTTCATCGGGGGAGTGCTCGACCACCTGCCAGCGCTGCTTGCGCTCACCTGCGCCAGCCCTAATTCGTATCGTCGGCTGCTGCCGCATTTCTGGAGCTCCGCCTATACCGCCTATGGCTTCGACAATCGGGAGGGCGCAATTCGCATCCCATCGCCCTTCTGGGGACGAGAAGCGGAATCGACCAACTTCGAGCTAAAACCGGCCGATCACAGCGGCAATCCGTATCTGGCGCTTGGCGCGCTGGTCGCGGTTGGGCTGGATGGCATCCGCCGCCAGTTGCACCCAGGCGATCCCGTAGATGTTGACCCAGCCAACCTGAGCGACGAAGAACGCCAGCGGCGTCATATCAGCCGATTGCCAACCTCCCTCGATGAGGCGCTGGATGCGCTGGAGCAAGACGCTGTGCTGGGCGATGCCCTCGGCCAAACTGAGATGACCGCCTACCTCGCTGTCAAGCGCCTGGAATGCCAGCACTTCGCCGACATGCCGCCCGAGCAGGAGGCTCGCCAGCATTTCTATAAGTATTAAGCAGCGGTGAATTTGCCCACGTCGTCCAGTGATATGAAGTAGGTAACATACGCCAGATCACCCTTTCATATAAGGCTTGCTGCTGACGCCTGCGCCGCTCCTGCAACGTACTGTTACAGCGCTCGTATTAACATAAAGGAGAGTATGAAAGTATTCGTTCCGGCAGGTGACAGTCAGGCAGGACGCTGGTTGTTGCTCGTTGGCTCATAGATGCCTCACTAGCCAACGAACATACCAGCCACGCGACGGTGAGCGCTGGATTGCGAGGCGAGCGATGTCGATGCCGATGACGTTTCTCTCGATGCCAGGGCCGTTTCTTTCGGTGCTGGCGGATCCCAATGTGGCATACCTCCTCTTCATTCTGGGAATCGTCGGGCTTGTCGGCGAGTTCCACCATCCAGGTACCCTCTTTCCTGGCATTATCGGCGGGATCGCGCTGGTGTTGGCGGTGCTGGGCTTCAGCATGCTGGGCGTCAACTGGTTTGGCGTGGCGCTCCTTGTCCTCGCCGCCGGCCTCTTCGTCGCCGAGGCGCATTCGCCACAGTTTGGCCTGATCGCGCTGGGCGGTGTCATCGCCTTTGTCGCAGGATCGCTGCTTCTTTTCACTCCGTTCGCGAGCGCAGCGCCCGAAGCACCTGACAGGTCCATCAGTCCCTGGCTCATTGGCCTCGGCACGCTTGCGGTGAGTAGCTATATCCTCGTCGTTGTGCGCGCCGTGCTGCGTACCCGTCATCTTCCGAGCAGGAGTGGGACCGAGGCGTTGCTCGGGAAAGAAGGTGTGGCGACCACCGACCTGGCGCTGCGCGGGACTGTCCGTGTCAACGGCGAAGAGTGGAGCGCCGTCGCGGAGGTCGGGCCGATTCAGGCAGGCGAGACGGTGGAGGTGCTCGCGGTGGAAGGAATAACGCTCCGCGTGCACCGACCCTATGAATGGAGGCTGCCAGATGATTCACTGCTCTGAGCGTCACACATATAGCTCGTGAGTCTCATGTTTTCGTAGAGGAGGCGTCACCATGTCGGCAATAGCTTTTGTGATCGCCGTGCTCGTCATTCTCCTGGGCGTCGTTCTTATTGGGATGGCAATTCGCGTCGTGCCGGAGTATCAGCGTCTGGTTGTGCTGCGACTTGGCCGTCTGGTGGGCGTGCGCGGTCCTGGCCTCGTGCTGCTCATTCCGGTCGTCGACAAGGGCATTCGCACTGATCTGCGCGAGCGTGTCTTCGACGTCACGCCGCAGGCCTGCATCACCCAGGATAATGCCACGCTGTCCATCGATTTTCTGATTTACTCCAAGATCGTGGACCCCGCATCGAGCGTCATCAACGTGCAGCAGTATGAAAACGCCTCGCGCGGCATCGCAATTACCACGTTGCGCGCGGTTGTCGGAGATATGCTGCTCGACTCGGTGCTTTCCCGCCGCGAGGATATCAATGCCACCCTGCGCGGCAAGCTCGACGAAGTTACCGAACGCTGGGGCATCAAGGTCACGGCCGTGGAGATTCGCGAAATAAGCCCGCCGCACGAGATTCAGGAAGCGATGACCCGGCAGATGTCCGCCGAGCGCAGCCGCCGCGCCATCATCCTCGAAGCCGATGGCAAGCGCGACGCCGCGGTGCGGGTCGCCGATGGCCAGAAGCAGGCCGCGATTCTCGAAGCCGAGGGCGCGCGCCAGGCGGCCATCCTGCGCGCCGAAGGGTATTCGCAGGCACTGGCGCAGATATCTTCGGTCGCGGACCATCTCGACAATCAGACGATGAGTCTGCAATACCTGGATGCGCTCAAGGCACTCGGCGCTTCGCCCTCCACCAAGCTGGTGGTGCCTGCTGAGTTTACCAACCTGCTCAGGCCGTTCATCGAGCATACAAACACCGCGCAGCACGCTGTCGATGCCACCGCCGAGGCCAGCTCTGGCAGCGCTGCCAATGCCGCGAATTCTTCCAATGGCGCTACGCCAACAGGCGCCACCGCGCAGAGTCACCCGTGACACTTGTCGCGCTGATGTCGCCATGATGCCTTGAAGGCTGACACGTTGGGTCGGGCAATTGCTTCAGGCTCGACCCAATGTGTTGGTGGCGACTGGCGCGAACACCGCACATCCTCGAACGGCTAGCCCATCGCCATTGCGCTCCTCTCGCTCCTTATCCACCTCCACATACCATCACGGCATTTCTGTGCGGTCAGATATGCGCTCCCCATGTGTCGCCACATTCACTTTGTGTCGCGAGTCACTTGATTTCGGTTGCCTGAACCCCTATACTCGCTGTCACAGTGCCGTGCTTGCTTAGAGCCTTGTCAGCATCTTTTCTGGACTTGCACATCATTCCTACCACGCGGCATCTGTGTTCCAACGTGGTTTTCGCGTGAACGAGAGTAGTGCGCCGGGCCTGCCGTCTGGATTAGCGATACACAGGCCGCGGCGAGAGGAGAATGTCTTGAGAAGGCACAAGCATGGTCTCATCCGATCGGTCATACTGTTAGGGTGCTGTGCGCTCCCGTTATTCGCGTGCAGCATCGGTGCGACAACCTCACCTGGCAGCGCTGCGGTCCCTACCGCGACACCGATCCCCTGCGCAACCGTGGCGACCGGAAGCGCGCTGGTCTGGGTGCAGGCGAAACAGGTTGTTGGTCGCATTCCCGCCAGCGCCGCGACGGCGACTCTCAGCAACTTTGTCTATCCGTTGGGGATTCAAGATGAGAACGCGGTCGGCAATGCGCCGACGCCAACGCTCATCGCCGTGGCGCCCGACGCGCATCACCTCGCCGTAGCGATCACACAGTACGTTCCCTTTTCGGTCGAGTTCAACCCCTACATTGTCGATACCACGACCCACGCGGTGACCAGGGTTCCGCTTGCGCATCCCATCACGAACGCGCAGTCAGATCAGCCACAGCGCCTCTTTGCCTGGGCGGATGACCATACGCTGATCGTCTTTGCCGGGGCCAGTTCTCCAGCGCAAAGCTACGACCTGACGACAAATACCCTTACCCCGCTTTCAGGCACGGATGGCGCCGTCGAAGGGGTCGTGCGCTGCTCGACGCTCTTCTACATGACGTACACCGGCATCAGTGTTCCTGCCAGCCCGGTCGTTCCCGAGCTGATTCACCGCGTTGATCTGACCTCGCACACCGCCATTGGCGCACCCATCACCATTGGGACAGTCGGAACCTGGGGAGGCGCTGAGGGCGAGGTTTTCTACGGCGGCTGGGATGTATCAGCCGATGGCGCCCATATCGCCTATCAATCGCTTGCATCAACCGTTACTGGTGGTGGCAGCGGTATGACCCAATCATCGCACTGGTACGCCGCCAACGCAGATGGCAGCAGCGCGGTGAGTATCTTGCCGACCCTCACATCGAACGACCCGGCCTACCTCGCGATCTCGCCCGACGGCGCGCAGGTTGCTGTCACCAGCGCCGATCCAGCTCCCAACGTGGCGTCGGGCCCGATGAACGGCGGAGCCACCCGCTTCTATGACTCGCCGAACGGTTTCTCCCGCCCCGCATGGCGTGCGGATAGCCAGGCGTTCTACGCCAGCAAATTGCAGTACATCGATGCGTCAGATACTATTGGCCAATTCCCACTGGGGGCTGGCGCGCATGCTACCGGCTCTACGGCGATTTCACCTGGCGACATGCCCGTGAGCCTACCGTAACCTTCGTGATCGACGTTCACGAGACACCGTGTGCGTGGCCGTTCAGGGATTGCCCTGGGCGGCTGCGCCCGTGAAGCAAATCCAGGATAACTTCCGCGCCACATTCAGACTGTACATGCGAGCGCACGCATGCGAGTGTTTATCTGACCTACCCTGTGTCGGCTGCATCACCCACATATCACCGAGTTAAAGGGGAGCAAGAGGTTGATAACGGCGCTGAAGCACTGGAACGGTCGCTTCCTTGTATTGTTTGTCGCGCTGCTGCTTACAGCTTGTTCGCCTATTGGTGTCCGGCAGTCTGTCACGCCTCAGCACTCGCTCGCGCAAGATGGTGGTGTCCGGCTCACCTTGCGCGCGGCGTGTCTTCCCACCGCGCCTACCTGCGATCTGGCCAAACAGCGCGATGCGGCAATTGGCGTTCTTACCCGGAGACTTTCGGGGAGGTCCGACGTTCACGATCCAGTTGTGCGTGCCGACGGCTCGACAGACATCATCGTCGAATTGCCCGGCATCACGGGCAGTACGCAGATCGCGGACATCACATCGCTGCTGACCAGCAGCGGCATGGTCGCGATTCTCGACACAGGATCGGACTTCCTGCCAGTCGGTGCAAACACAGCGGGCAAGACCTGCGCCAATTCCTGTGCGCCGGGACAATATCATGTCGCATTCACCGGTGACCAGATCGACCACAATCAGGTTGCCGCACAACCTGATAACCAGAGTGGCCAGTGGGTTGTGCAATTTGCGTTTGCGGGATCAGCCAGGCAACAATTCGCTTCTTATACTGCGTCGCACATCGGCGACTATCTCACCATTACGGTCGATGATGTCGTCGTAGAATCGGCGACTATACAGATCGAGATTGATGGTAATTGCCAGATTTCCGGTATGACCGAGTCTGACGCGCAACAGTTGGCTGCCAATCTCAAATTGGGGGCATTGCCCGCCACGATCACTGTTGTTTCGAGCGACCAGGTAGCACCGAGTGCGGGATAGGTCGCGTTGCACGGGTACAGAGGCCAAAGATCACTCCGTCGGTTTGCGTGCGAAGATGTACGCCCGCTGGCTCTGATGCTCGACATCCTGCCCGTATGGCTGCCGCACCAGCGACATCTCGACCGTGAATCCGGCGTCTCGTAGTAACGATTCAATCTCGCGCGGCTGGAGGAACCAGGTATCCAGCGAGACCTCCTGCCCCCACCACTCGTCCATATGACGCTGTTCATCGCCCATATGAAACGCCAGCAGGAGCAGGCCGCCGGTACGCAGCACTCGGTGGAATTCCGCGAGCGCTTGTGGCCTCGCCTCCGGTGGCAGATGAATGACCGAGTACATCGCCACGATACCGCCCCACGACTCATCGGGCGTCGCCAGCGCGAGCATCGAACCCTGCTGGAAGGAAATCTCTGGCAAGCGTTGTTGGGCAATTGCCACCATCTCTGGCGAAAGGTCAACGCCAATGACCTGCGCGCCCAATCCATGCAAATAGGCGGCGACATGCCCAGGGCCACAGCCGATATCCGCGATGATGCCGAGCTCGCCAACCTGCTCGGCAAAGCACGCCAGCAACGCGCGGTCCAGCGGCTTGCCCGCCAACTCCCCGGCGATGCGCGCCGCATATTCCCCAGCCACGCGGTCATAGGAGGCGCGCGTGTTGGCGAGATTTCCAGGGTCATTTCCAAGGTCATGTGACATCATTCATACTCTTCCTGGTGTGTCTCAGATAGATCTCAAGAAGGCTCCTTGCACATGATACAATGCCCGTGAGTGAGTTGGAACCAGAGTTGCGCGCGCTTCAGTGGAACATCGAGGCAGAGCAATGCAAGCAGTCGAATATGTGCGTAGGCGAGATGGCGGCTGGTACGTCGGCGAGAGTGGCGTTTCGGTTTACAGTGTGGTTTCGCTATGGCGTCAAGGTTTCTCCCCGGAGGAGATACAGGCGAGTTTTACGCCGCTCTCGCTGCGTGATGTTTATGGAACTATCCTCTACTACATGGAAAACCGTGATCAATTAGATGCATATTTTCGCGAGCAAGACGACCTCTTTCGGCGCAAGAAGGCCGAAAGTGAGGCGCAAAGGCCTGAGTTCTATGCTGAGATGCGTGAGCGAACTGCCCGATTTCGGGAAACAGACTATCGCTCATGAGTGTAGCTGATGACGCACACGACCAGAAACCACGATTCCTCACCGACGTGAACTTTAATGCTCGCATCATGGTGGGACTACAGCGTATCGCTCCCACTGTCGATCTCAAAACAGCCCAAAGCGCTGGTTTCCAAACTACGCCTGACCCTGAACTACTTTCTGAGGCGCGACAACTCGATAGGATTCTCCTCACTCACGACATCAACACGATGCCAGACCATTTCGCGACTTCCCTCGCCGGTTTAGCAGAAGGCGAACATAGTCCCGGAGTCATGCTAATGGCACAGGAACTCGCTATCGGCATAGCAATTCAGGAACTCTATGAAGTATGGTCGTGCAGCAGTCATGAGGAATGGCGCGACCTCTTCACATACCTACCACTGTAATTACCCAAAAGCTGGCTCGCGGATCATCCGGTAGTAGCCCGGCTCCGGCAGGTAACCGAGCGCGCGGTTGATCGCCAGCATCGGCGCGTTTTCCGAGTCGTTGTTGGTGCTGATGTACTCGGCGTCATAGCGGCGCGCGCATGTGATAGCCAGCAGCTTGAGCGCTTGGGCGATTCCCTTGCCGCGCCAGGCGGGATCAACCCCGGTGAACATGTTATACATCGAGTTCGTGTTCGCGAAATAGCCGACCGCCGCCATGCCAACCCAGGTATCGCCTGTCGCAGCGACGATCTGCCCATCGGGACGATACCATGATGCGCCGCAGACTGTCTTCTGGAACTGCTCGAACGGCATAAAGTCACCATCATGTCCAGGAGTATCGCGCGCCAATGCGGCGTTGAGGTCGTACAGTTTGCGCCGCGCCTTGTCGGTATCGCCAAGGTCAGCCAGAGAGAAGAAGCGAATCCCTTCCGTTTCCGCACGCTTCACCGCGCCCGCGAACCGCTGCTCATCGAAGTCGGCCAGATGGAGTCGCGACTCGAAGATGTGGCGATCCCGGCGAAAGCTATAGCGCTCGGCGAAGCGCAGACCCTCGGCAGAGTTGTCGCGCACCTCGGCTACCAGCCGTGTCGCCCCCTGTTCTCTGGCGAAGGCAAGCGCGGCCTCGGCCAATTGCGTCCCCAGGCCCTGCCGCCGATGGTCCGGCGCGACGACCGTCGATATCCAGAATTGGTGCGGCGGCTCCCACGGCCAGCTCGCGGCATCGCTGAATCCCACCATCGCCGCCGTGTCTGCCTCGTCTAGCTCATCGAAGGCGGCGAGCCGCTGCCGCATCAGTCCCGTGGGCGCGTTGCCCTCCCACTCCTGAAGCAGCTCAGGCGTTGGCGGCTCTGGATCGCGCACAACCAATAACGCCGCCAGCGCTAGAAAATCGCGCGACGTATCGAGTGGGCGTATCCGCATGGTAGCCATCTCCAGGAGACTATAAGACGCCTATTGGTTCATCATGATGCGCGCAGCGGGAGGCGGACGGTCTACTTAAAACTCGCCCGCCTCGTCGGCCATACGCACCATTCGCGGGGTAAACTTGCCCAGCACATCGATCAGGTCACTCTGTGCGGCGACGACCGTCTCGATATCCTTGTATGCCTGGGGCGCCTCGTCCACATTGCCGCCAAGTAGCGTTACGCCTCGCTCGCGCAGATAGGCATCCCGCGTTGTCCTGGTAATTGACTCGAAGGCGGCCCGGCGGCTCATGCGGCGGCCCGCGCCATGCGACGCCGAGTTGAGCGCTACCTCCGACCCGCGCCCACGCACGACGTAGCCCGCGTCACCCATCGAGCCGGGAATGATGCCCATCACACCATCACCCGCGGGAGTCGCCCCCTTGCGATGTACAACCGCACGCGAACCATCAGGCAACTCCTCCAACCAGGCAAAATTGTGGAAGTTTTCTACGACAGCCGCCGACCTCAACTTCATCGCCACCGCCACGCGCTGGTGGATGACGGCGTGATTCGCCGAGGCGAAGCGTCCCGCCAACTCCATCGAGAGCCAGTATTCCTGGCCCGCCTCGCTGGAAAGCGAGAGCCATGCCAGATGGCGCAGCGAGGCATCCAGGCGTGGATGCTCCCGCGACGCCAGCTCGGTATAGGTGTTGGCAATCTTGAAGCCAACGCCCCGCGAACCACTGTGTGAGAGCAGCGCCAGGTATTCGCCCGCATTCAGGCCAAGCTGTTCGTCGTCGGCATAGAGGCGGAACGCGCCCCACTCGACGAAATGGTTGCCGCTGCCAGATGTGCCCAACTGCTGCTGAGCCTTGATCTTGAGCGACTTGAGCAGCCGCGTCGCCAACCATGCCGGGTCGTCCAGCACGGGATGATCGGGACGGTCGCGCAGCTCCCAACCCTCGCGCAATCCGAAGCGCGTGCGATCCAGCAGGGCGTTACGAAACTCGGCGCGCCGCTGGCCAAGCACGATCGGCGAGATGTCGTAGATCGAGAGCCGCATGCGACAGCCAATATCGACGCCAACCGCGTACGGAATGACCGCGTCATCCGCCGCCAGCACGCCGCCGATGGGCAGGCCATAGCCCACATGCGCGTCAGGCATGAGCGCGCCCTGAATCGCGACGGGCAGCCGCATCGCATTTTCCATCTGGGCAACCGCCTGACCCTCGATCAGGCGCTCGCCCCAGACCGCAAAGCTCGCGGGCTGGTCTCGGACAATATCTTCCGCCTCATCGTATGGCCGCTTGGAGCGGCGCAGACACTCGCGTGCCAGCGCCGCGAATGTCGGGTCAGCCAGATATTTGCCCGGCTCCTCGCGTACGCCGTCCAGCCAGACGAGGATGGCGTCCTGTTCGAGGCCGGTCTTCGCCAGGTCTTCCGCGGCCGATTTTGCCAGCCCGATGATCTTGCCTTCGGGCCAGCCGTAGGTTTTGAGTATCTTGCCGGTTATCATTACAAGCCTCTTCAGCATCGAGACGAATCTCGAATAGCGCGCATAAAAATAGCGCGGATGTCATCAATCGGACACCCGCGCCTGCTCTCTGATCGAGTACGTCTCAATCCATCCTCCGACGGCGAGAATGAGTGTACGCTTGTTGGCAGGCACGGGGATACAGCGCTTGGGTAAACGGCGCAATGCCGAGTAGCTTCTGTCGCATGCTGCGTCCTCCTGTCCTTCGTGCTGTCGATCATCGGTTCATTGGTTCATTGGTGCGCTCAACTGGCGCCGCGCATAAGGTAACATACTGGAGCACTTACACGCAAGGGTTGTCCCGTTCACTCAAGCAGAAATCTGACACCTGCCACTGTCTAGCCGCCCTGGACATAGGGACAGCTATACATGCGCCGCTTGCCGCTCGCGCCACGCGAGCGCTACGATGTGACATTGAGACAGGGGGACACCTTCCGCCGCTGTCAAACCCGCCACCAGGCTATACCATGTGCTAGACTGACGAGCGGTGACACGTGCCAATCAGGCACAGGTTTTGCGGCAGACAGCATGGGTGTCTCTCTCACCCAGTTTTACCGATTCGCAGAGCGTAAGGAGGATTCCGAAACAATGGCGTACGAACTTCCATCACTACCGTATGACTACAACGCGCTGGAACCGTATATCGACGAAGAAACGATGCATCTGCATCATGACAAACACCACCAGGCATACGTCAACAACCTGAACGCGGCGCTTCAGGGGCAGAGCCAGTTCGATAACATGGGCATCGATGAGCTGATCCGCAGCCTGAATAGTGTCCCCGACAACATTCGCACGACCGTCCGCAACAACGGCGGCGGCCACATCAACCACAGCATGTTCTGGCAGATCATGAAGCCCAATGGCGGCGGCGAGCCAACCGGCGACCTCGCCAGCGCCATCTCTTCGGCGTTTGGCTCATTCGATCAGTTCAAGGCAGCGTTCAATGACGCTGGCGCCAAGCGCTTCGGCTCCGGCTGGGCGTGGCTGGTCATCGGCACGGATGGCAAGCTCGCGGTCACCTCGACGGCTAACCAGGACAGCCCACTCATCGACGGCCTCCACCCGGTGATGGGCAACGATGTCTGGGAGCACGCCTACTATCTGAAGTATCAGAACCGGCGCCCAGAGTATCTGGCGGCCTGGTGGAATGTCGTCAACTGGGACGAGATCGCCAAACGCTTTGCCCAGGGTATGAGCGGACGCTAGCGCGCACGTAGCCCTCAATATCTTCCCCTCCTCCATGTGGCAGTCACACGGAGGAGGGGATTATTTGTGCGTTCACGGTTACTCAGTCCAGCTATTCAGGTGACAGTCTGCCCCGCTCTATGAGGATGCCGCACCAGGTTCGCGTCAAGATGTGGAACACGTCATTGCGTACAAACGATATATCGTACATCCTAAGTCTTAGACAGGTTATAACCTTGGACACTACAGCGGCCCAGGGTTATGGGATACAATATTAACAACGCAGATATGAATGGCAAGTTTGCAACCCTGAGGCGATTTCCGCGTAGACATTCCGGGAAACTCAGCTTCAGAGAGGCATAGTCAACCAGGTTCATGTCGGCGTGTTGCAATGAGACAGCTCGATGTGGCGAATGTATCACCGAGATGGTCGGGGAAAATCGCCAACGAGATAGATATGGCACACGGCCAAACGAAGGAGGCCCGGGGTGGATATCCAAAGTACTACCCTGGCTGCTGGTAAAGCGCTGGGTCGCGCGATGTCTGGAAGTTCGCAGGGAGAGAATACACAGAGTATCCCTTCGTCGCGGACAACCGATATGATCGAGGACACCACTCTCGTGCGCAGAACGCTTTCTGGTGATCAGGAGGCATTCTCGTCGCTTGTTGAGAAGTACAAGGATCCTGTGTTCAATGTCGCCTACCGCATGCTCGGTAATCCCACCGAGGCGGAGGACGTTGCCCAGGAAGCTTTTGTCCGCGCCTACACCCAGCTACATACCTACAAAGACACGCATCGGTTCAGCACATGGCTGCTCTCCATTGCGTCGCACCTTTCGATTGACCAGCTTCGTCGTCGACGTTTTCTCGCATTGCCCCTGGAGAACGTGCCTTTCCTGGAATGGATCGCCGATGTCGGCCCAGGGCCAGAGCAGTCCGCTCTGCGCCACGAGACCGCTGACGACATGCAGCGCATCCTCAATACGCTGCCGGTCAAATATCGCGCGGTTCTGCTTCTGCGCTACTGGCATGACTTCTCCTATGAGGAAATTGCCCAGACCCTGGATCTGACTCCGGCCCTGGTGAAAGCCCGTCTCCACCGCGCCCGCGAGTTGGTCGCGCGCACAATGAAGGCACAGGGGCTGGACATGACCCTCGCCAGCGAGGAAACAGATGAGCGAGAGCATGGAAAGATCGCGGCAGGCGACGTCGGGCTGGCGGCGCACTAGTATCGCCGCCTTCGCCGCGCTATTCGCCTTCATCCTCGCGCGTGTGGCGTTACGCCGCCGCCCAGCATTGCCCGCGGGTACACGACAGGCCAGCATCGCGGTCGAACCCGCCGAGGATGCGCTCGACCGTCAGATTCGGCTACGCATGCCCGTCACGATGGCCAGCGCGCCCAGCGAATTTACCGCGAAGGTGCTAACGCGCATCGCGACGGCGCCCGCGCCGCAACAGCAACTTGTCGCGGGTCCAGTTCCACGAGTCGGGTGGCTACGTTCTCTGCGCATTCTCGGCGCGACGTTGAGTATGGCGCTGCTCCTCATGCTGGGAACAGGGGTGGTCGTCACCCTCATTAACCCCACGCTGGCAGTCGCGATTCTCGACGCGCTCATCTCGGTAGCGATTGGTCTGTTGGCGTTTGGACGAATGATCGGCCAACTGATTGGCCGCGCTACCGCAACGCCCTGGGTAGTTCCCGCTGTCCTGGGGGCTTTGCTGGGATGTCTGCTGCTTTCCTGGGCGCAACTGACTCGCCAGTTCGGGCGCGACCCACAGGAAGCCTGACACCCCCATGCGCGCCCCACATTCATCGTCGCATACACGCCATGCGATCCTCCTCGCCGCGCTTCTTGGTGGCGTCGCACTCTTCGCCGCTGCTTTTGCGCTGCCCTGGCAAACCTGGCTGAACGGCGCGCCCAGCGAACAGCCCGACTGGCTTGCGCTTTCGTCTGGACCCCTCAACGGAACCGCCCCCGCATGGCATCACGTTCAGCGTGAGAGCTGCACGCCAGATGATCACGATATCTTTGGCAAGGATGTGGTCGTTGATACACAACAGTGGTATTGCGGCCACGTCATGGACTACGGCGGCAATATTACCGTGCTTGGCCGTGTAAGCAACGATGTCGTGGCGGTTGGTGGGAGTATTGTCGTCTCGGGCGAGGTGGATGGCCGCGTGCTAGCGCTCGGTGGAAACGTGACACTCCTGCCAGGCGCGCATATCGCTGGCGATGTGCAGACATTTGGTGGCTCTGTGAGCCGCGCGCCTGGTGTTGAGGTCGATGGCCGGATCGATCCTGGCATGACGACTGATCAATTCACGCTGCCCAATGTCACCAGCATCATTCCCGTCCGCCTCGACTGGACCGATGTCATTTTCTGGGCATTCTCAGGGCTGATCATCTCGCTCTTCCTGCCGTCGCAACTGACACGCGTGCGGCTTATGGCCCGACACCAGCCCCTTGGTAGCCTGTTTGTCGGCTTGCTGGCATACGCGATTGGCGTCGTCGCCGCGCTGGTGCTGGTGCTGAGCTGCCTAGGTATCCCGCTGGCGCTGGCGATAGGCGTGGTGCTGTGGGGAGGCTCGATCTTTGGCACCGCGTCGCTCGGCCTCTGGATTGGCAGTGCGCTAGTTCCCGGCGCGGCGAGCCACAGACGCCTGCCCTTTATCCTGGCGACCGTTTTGGGGGTTTCGCTGCTGGCCATTGCCAGCACCGCGCCGGTCATCGGCGGGATCATTCGCGTGCTGGTGAGTTGCGCGGGTCTGGGCGCCGTGCTCCTCTCGATTGTGACGATGCGCCATCCGTCCCCGACGCGGCGGCGCGCCCTGGTTTAGATTCGCCTATACCTGTAATCTCTATCCCTCTGATTGTCTTTGACTTTATCTATGCTACAATACCGCAGAACATCTCGTCACCTGTAAAGATTACCCATGTCGATTAAGCGGAGAAGGGCCTGCGGTTATGTCGGACACAGTGACAGGCGATGCGCTGCTGGAAATAGACTTGACCGATCTCGCCTACAGGGGAGATGCGGTAGGCCGCTATAACGGGCGCGCGATATTCGTGCCCGGCGGAATCGCTGGCGAGCGTGTCCGCATCCGTGTGGTGAGTGAAAGCAAGTCCTCCGCGCGGGCGGAGCTGGTCGAGGTGCTGGAAGCGTCGCCAGACCGTGTCGCGCCACGCTATCCCGACCTCACCGAGTCAGGCGGATTCCAGTGGCAACACATCGCCTATCCTGCCCAGGTCGCCTGGAAGACGCATATCGTCGAGCAGTTGCTCCAGCGTATTGGGCATTTTACTGAACCGCCTGTGCTGCCTACCATCGGTATGCCTGAAGGCAGCGACCTCTGGCGCTATCGCACGGTCGCCCAGTTCGCCATTGGCGCGGACGGCACGATTGGCTTCCGTCGCGCCGGTAGCCACGACGTGCTGGATATGCCCGCATGCCCCATTGTCCATCCGAAGTTGGATACCCTCTATGTCGCTATTCGCGAGTGGATGCGCGCGCGCTGGGGCGCCGAAGCTGCCGGATTTACCGAGCGATTCACCATACGGGTCGCCGCAAACCCGCCGGATGAAGCCCCGACCGAGACCGTTGTGAAGGGTTACGGTCTGCTGACCATCGAGGCGCACGCCGCGGGCGGACTCGCCAACGGCGACGAGATGGCCGTGCTCGCAAACACGATACATAGCGAGATACCCGGACTGGCAGGGGTCGTCATTCTTGGGGTTCCAGGTGGGCATGGCCGCATTACCGCTGGCTCTGACTTCATCTTTGAGCGTGTACTGAACAAGAACTACCGTGTCTCGGCGGGTTCGTTCTTTCAGGTCAACGCCGCGCAGACACCAGTTCTCGTGCGCGAGGCGCGTGCTGCGGCGCGCCTGTTGCCCGCGGATCACTTACTGGACGGCTACAGTGGCGTTGGATTGTTCTCGCTGATTCTCGCGGATGACGTTGCCCGCGTTCATGCGATAGAGTCACATCCAGGCGCGGTTGCCGACGCGCGTGCCAGCGCAACCCTGAATCACACCAGCAACGTCATCGCAACCGAAGGGGTACTGGAGCGCGTCCTGGGCGCCATGCGCTCCCCACGTGATCGCGCGGACGTCGTGCTGGTTGACCCGCCACGCACCGGATGTCTGCCAGGCGCGCTGAGTGAGATACAGCGGCTTGCGCCGCGAACCTTCGTCTATGTCTCCTGCGATCCTTCGACACTTGCCCGCGATCTGCGCATCATCTGCGACAACGGCTACCGGCTGGTATCCGTACAGCCGGTTGATATGTTCCCCTTCACGACGCATATCGAATGCGTAGCCCACTGCGAGCGAGTGACTTCCGTGTGAGCGGCACGGGGATTGGCTTGTTCTCAGGAAGCCTGCGCGCCTTTTGTGTAAAACCGCTGGGCCGCTGCGTCTATCGCCTGCTTCATCGCCGCACCTGGCGCTTCGAGCACTGGCCCGTGACCCACGGCCAACCGGGTTGGCTGTAGCTCGGTGAGTGCGCGAGCGGTGCGGAGCGAGGTCGCCTTGTCCCACGTCGCCATCGAGGAGAACGGGAATCGCATCCTGAACATCCCTGAGACGCCAATGCCGGTGAAGGTGAAGAGCGCGTCGCCAGCGATCAATGTGCCATCCCGGGTATCGAGAAACGCGATGTGTCCAGGTGTATGACCCGGAGCGGCGATCACCCGTAGCGATTCCACCGTGTCGCCGGGCTGGAGCACGGCCGTCTGCCGCGTCGTGATGGCTGGATAGTCGCCGCGTGGCTTCGTCTGAGCTTCATCCGCGTCGAGGCTGAAGTCGCGCGCCAGCAATCGCGCCTCACGCGCGCCCACCAGCACTTCGGCATCAGGAAGCGCCTGATGGAGCGGATCAAGGGAGCCGACGTGGTCGCCGTGCACATGCGTCAGCGCAATCCGCCGGATCGGCGCGCCAAGTTGCTTAGCCGCAGCCAGTATGGCATCCGCTGTCTTCGTCCAGTTGGTGTCTACCAGTGTCAGGCCGTCATCCTCGCGCACCAGGTAGCAGTTGATCGGAAATAGGATCGTTGACTTCTCTATCTGCGTCAGAAAGGGGCCATGGGTCGTTATCGAGATCGCCATCGAATACACCTCCGACTCTCTACGCCAATTACTAATATAATTAGTTTATAGACTATTTTAATTAGCTCGTCAAGGGTATGCAGTGCCAGTTCTCTAACTGTTGACGCACCGCATTCGGGCAAATGCGATAACCACACTGAAATTATGAGCCTCCTGGCACGATTGCGCGCTTGGCGGGGCGCGCTCGCGTACCGGGAGGCTTGTTGATCTAGCGTACCTGATGGGGCTTTCCGCGGATGCGGCCTACGAGCCCGATGCCACCTTCCAGAGGAAACCGTCTGGGTCGCTAAAGTAGCCGAAGTAGCCCCAATTCGTGGCGGCGGCTTCCTTCACGACGCCCCCTCCAGCTGCCAATGCTTTGCCCATGACCTCGTCCACCGCCTCAGGCGAGGCGACGATGCAGTGGAAAGAGACACTCCGGAAGCCGGAACCTTCGGCGGAGACGCCCGCATCCTGGGCTGCGGCCTCCCGCTGGTAGAGCGCCATCGACGAAGAGCCGTCACCCAGCGAGAGCTTGACGAAATGAGGATAGTCCTGCTCGAGCGTGCAGCCCAGACCCTCCGCGTAGAACTGTTTGGAACGGGCGAGATCCTCGACTCCGAGCATGATGGTGGTCACTTGAAATGACATGGTTGTTTTTCCCTTCTGCGTTTCGACAGTGTTTCGACGGTGTCGTGAGCACCCTACCTGGATGACGAACCGCATCGGCAAAATGTGACCGCATCACCATTACGCGAACGACGGCGCATGACGCCCAGCGCTCTATCCCGCGCTGGGCAAGTCCGGGCCGATATCCACACTGGCTTGCCCGGCGATTGGCGGCGCCGGATGAGTCGCACTATACGGGTGGCGGCGCATCACCAGGCCCGATTGCGCCAATAGCAACTGATACGCTTCCTCCAACTCGTCGTCGTAGTCATACGGCTGGTCGTAGACGACTTCCCGGATGCCCGCCTGCACGGATTCTTTGAGACAGTTAAAGCAGGGGCGTGTGGTCACAAAGAGGCTGGCATGCTCGGTCGCGGTGCCCTGGCGCGCTGCCAGAGCGATGGCGTTCTGCTCGCCGTGCACGCAGAGGCAATACTCCAGCCCGGCGCCGCTCGGCGCATTGGAGGCGCAGCGCGGGCAGCCCCCCTCATCGCAATTCTTGACGCCAAACGGGGTGCCGTTATATCCCGTGCTGATAATGCGCTTCTCGATGACGATCAGCGCGCCCACGCTGCGACGGATACAACTAGAGCGGCTCGCCACCACCCACGCGATGTTAATGTAGTAGTCATCCCACTCGGGGCGTTCTCGTCTGGCCATAGCACACCTCATCCGCATCTATCGGCGCATTTTCGGACTCCGCTGCATTATATAGCGCCGCGCCGCTTGCGTCATGCCAGAGTGATCGCGTACAATAGCGTGCGGCGAGGCAGACAACCGCTAGTTGTCAGCTTGCTCCAAACTGTTTAGCCATGACACTCCTCTTCGTCATGGCGCTGGAAGGAGGGTGACTTTATGAGCATGTCCGCACCTGCGCGTCATGGTCTGCGCCACCACCTCACCCTCCCCGAGCCGAGAATCGTCGCCGCACGCTGAAGAGCTGCGCGGCGGCCCTGGCGCTGACCCCGAATACGCATACCGGCGGGCATCGCTCGTCGCCAACATCCACGTCCCAATGCCACATGGTCGCATTCCGGCCCAGCGCGTGCCGGAAATTACTCAGCGCCAGGAGAACAACCGACTTGTCTTCAAAACACCATCTTCGCGCCAGCCCGAAGAGGCGCCTGGCGCAGCCAATACCCCTACGGCGGACCAACTGGCCGAGGGCCTGATTGTGGATGGCAGCCGCGGTCTTTACACGTGTCGAGACGCCGGGTGGCGTCCTACGCTGCACCATCCGCGGGCAAGCCTGCGCAAAGAGATGGAATATGGGTCGAGAGGTGGCGCGGGCCGCCAGGCAAAGCGCGTCACCGTGCGCGATCACGATCCCGTGGCAATCGGCGACCGCGTACGGGTCTTGCCAACCGGTGGCGACAGCTGGTGTGATCGAGCAGATCGTCGCGCGGGCAGGCGGTGCGTTCACCCGCCGCGACCCAAACGCGGGCGCGGGCAATCTCCCGTTGACAACCATCGCGGGGCTGGATCAACTCATCGTCGTCTTTGCCGCGCGCGAGCCTGCGCCACACCTGCGCCTGCTGGACCGCCTGCTCGTGCTCGCCGAGTCACAGAGCATCATCGCGTTGATCTGTCTGAACAAAGTGGACCAGCAGCCGAAAGACTGGCTGATCGAGCGATGGAGGTCTATCGCGCGATGGGCTATCCCGTCGGTGATGACGAGCGCGGCCACTGGCGCGGGCATCAGTGAGCTACGCGGACGCCTGGCCAGGAGCACACTTCGGCGTTCGTCGGGCCGTCAGGCGTGGGAAAATCAAGCCTGCTAAACGCCGTACAGCCAGGGCTGGCTCTACGGGTAAGCACGATAGGCGAGACAACCCATAAGGGCCGACATACTACGACGGGCACGCGCCTCGTGCCGCTGGACGGCCCGCGGTGGCTATATCGCCGATACCGCTGGCATTCGCGCGCTGGCCTTGGGCGCGGCCTCCTTGCGCCAACTCGACACCTGCTTCCGAGAGTTCGCGCCCTATCTGGGGCAGTGCCGCCTCTCCGACTGCACCCATCTACACGAGCCTGACTGCGCCATTCGCGCGGCGCTAGCGGATGGCACGCTCGATGTCGAACGTTACGAGAGCTACGGTAAGCTGTTCGCCGAGGGCAGCGACTCCCCACTATCTCTCGCAGCGCTCGAATGAGATGTTAGCGTCTGGCTCGCTGTCCTGGTTGCCAGAAGAACTGCGCGGTGGCCAGGACAGCGCAGACAATGCCAAGTGCGGCGCTCGGCCAGAAGTTCGGCCCCAACGCAACCGTAGCGGCCAAAGCCGCGTAGGTCAGCAGGCCAGCGAGCACCCACAGGAAGATCAACGTCGCCAGCGAGAGGGGACCTCCCCGCGCCAGGCTGACGGTGGCAATGCCGAGCGCGAAGACACCGAGCATGGTGAGAACAGCTACGCCCAATGGCTTCCCTACCTGCTGTAAGAAGCCCGTTTGTGTCGTCTGAACTGAGAGGACATTTCCTCGCGCGTCGAGCGCCGTCCCACGCTGCATAGCGGTCGGCAGCGCCAATGAGGCGATGACGCCAGCCGCACCCAGGACAGCGACGCCCGCGCCGCTAACCACTTCCAGCCGTCGCATAATTGACATATCAGCCTGCTCCTTTACCAAAGTATATCACGGTGGATTGGCACTGAATATCCAGTCCCTCGTCCAGCCTGGCATTATGGCGGGGTGTGTTGAGCGCAGGTAATCCACGCAATGGTTGATAGACATCACACATCGAGTAGTCCAGGCTAGCTGAGCAGTGGGCTAGAATAGGATGGGCAGACGTGGACGGTTACTACAGAGTGTGGGGCACGTCACATTGAGTAAGATAGTACTCACAGCCGCTTGTATTGCTGAGTGATGTGAGATATATATCTAACAAGAAGTCTGTGCCTTCATCTCTGGAGTTCTCATTCATGCGTCTGCCAAATCGAAGTCGTCCCCTGCTCTCATTCATCCGCGGAACCACGTTTTCATCGTCTGGGGTCATCTCAAAGCAACCGTCCACATCGAAGGCTACCGCCAGCGTCCGGCTAGCGCGCAGCCTGCCAAAGCATCCACGGTCGCGCCCGTTCAAGCACAGCATCATCCGGCGTCGCGCGGTTAGCACGCGCATCATCGCTGCCGAGGACACCGCAACAGACATACCCACATCGCCCGACGCGCTCGTCATCGTCACGCCAGCGAAGTCAATCAAGGCGGCTGACAAGAACGATGCTGAGCTGAAACGGCGTGTCTGGGGGCTGGCGTTGCCCTCCATCGGCGAGCAGCTGCTCTCGCTCGGCGTCGGCGTCTCCGACACCTTTCTCTCAGGTCACCTCTCCGACCACGCGATACAGGCGCTCGGCTATGGGCGCGCGACGGCGGTGGCCGCGGTGGGTATCGCCAGCACGGCAGCCTGGATCGTGCTCACCGTCTTTTTCGGCGTCAACATCGGTGTGACGGCGCTGGTGGCGCGGGCCACGGGCGCGCGCGATGGCCGCCTCGCCTCACGCACCGTCGGCCAGGGTATCTGGCTGGGCGCAATCATCGGCCTGGCCATGATCGGCCTAGCCATTCCTCTGGCGCATGGCATCATCGCGCTGCTCGGCGTCTCAGGTATCGAGGCGGACCTGGCAGCCCAATATATTCGCGTCTACAGCCTGACGATGCCCGCCGCGGGCGCGGCCTCCGCCATGAACGCGGCGATGCGCGGCTCCGGCGACGCGCGGCGTCCATTGATGGTAATGCTGGTCGTCAACGGCGCGAATATCGTCGCCTCGTGGACGCTGATGAACGGCGTCCCTGCGCTGGGCATTCCGCCGATTGGCGTGGTTGGCTCAGCCATCGGCGCGGCTACAGGGTGGACACTTGGCTGCATCCTCGCGGCCTATTTGATGACGCGCAAGCATCCACGCGCGCCACTGCTCACCCGCGCCGCCCTGCGTCCTAATTTCGGCATCATGGGGCGTGTGCTGCGGGTTGGAATACCGTCGGCGGCGGAGCTAGTGGTCTTTCAACTCGGTGTGCTGACCTTCAATCGTGTCGTGATCGGCCTCGGACCGATCACCTATGCCGCCAATGTGACGATCAATACCGTGGATAGCATCGGCACGCTGCCCGGCTTCGGCTTCTCGGTCGCGGCGACGGCGCTGGTGGGGCAGGCGCTCGGCGCGCACGATACCGATCTTGCCGAGCGCTCGGTCTGGGCGTCACTGCGACCTGCTGTGTTGGTGATGGTCGTCGTCGGCGTCTTCGAGGCGCTGATACCGCGCATGCTACTCGGGGTATTCGTGGCTGACCCGCCGGTGCTGAACGCGGGCGACATTGCCATGCGGCTCTCGCTGCTCTTGATGCCTGCCTCGGCGTGCAGCTTCGTCTTCAATGGCGCGTTGCGTGGCGCGGGCGATACTCGCTTCCCGGTGCTGGTGCGCGCCGCTGGCACATGGGGACTGCGCCTGCCGGTGGCCGCGTTGATGATACCACTCTGGGGGCTGCCCGGCGCACGCCTGGCAATGGGCCTAGACTTCTGGACGCAGGCGGGCCTCTCGTACTGGCGCTTCCGTAGCGGACGCTGGCGCAGAATGCGCGTCTGACACGTGCCTTCGATTCTATAGAAACATGAGTCATCCCGAATTTTCGTGGAGGACCTCGGAGGTGGGTAGGTAGGCAAGCCAGAGACGGCTGAGCGCCGAGCGCAAGCGGTAGAGCGGAGTCGAGGCATCTCGGCTCCGCTTGCCTGTCCGGTGACACCAGTAGCGTAAGAGCCAGTGACGGAGCGGGACGGGGGCGGCCACCAGCAAGGACCGTAGGAAGGACCGTAGGAAGGACCGTAGGAAGGACCGTAGGAAGGCATCGGCCAGCGTGACGAGGAAGAGGAGTTTTTGGCGGCGCTCCCAACTCCCCAAGCGCGGACTCTCCAGCGCCAGTTCGCTCTTGCCATAGCGCCAACTCATCTCGATCTGCCCCCGGCGGGCGTAGGCGTAGACGACGCGCCACGCGTCCTCGGGCATCTGGATCGGCGCGCTGGTCAAGAGATACCACGGTTCCTGGCCACTTCCCCGGCGAGCGACGACCAGCCAGAGGGGCGAAGATGGGTGCGGTCATCGGGCAACCAGACCGGTAGCGCCAGCACGCCGGTGCGGCGCGGACAGTGGTGGCGCGGACAGTGGTGGCGCGGACAGTGGTGGCGCGCATCCCAGAGCAGGCGGTGCTCCCAGCTGCGGTGCTCCCAGCTGCGGTGCTCCCAGCTGCGCTGACCACGGGCCAGTTCCCAGGCTTTGGCGGGTTGCCAGCCGGTGCGCGGCCCCAAGCGTTTGGCGCGCCCGGGCCAGCGCAGCACAAAGCGCAGTTGGCGCTCCAGGACGCCTTGCAGCCAGGGCGGGCCGGCGCAGCCGCGATCCCAGGATCCTAGGATCCCAGACAGGGCAGACCCGCTGCCCCCACCGCCCCCACCGCCGCGCACCGTGGCGCAAGAGCGCGTATTCCTCGGTCCGGCGGTCACTCGCGTGCGGGCCGCGAGTGCTCCACCACTCCACCAGCGCATATGAGCCACCGTTGGCGGTCCACTCGCGCCGCTCTGCCCGAGCAGGAGCAGCCCCAACCACTGCCAACCCGGCACAAAAATCGGACGGCTGGGGGGATGGTAGAAGCCCGGCTTGATACGAGTGAGACGCCGGGCTTTGCTCGCGCGCACTGCCCCCAGATCAGGTGCGGCGAGGCTTTCGGGCTTCTCGACCACACGCTGGTCCCAGATGACCTGCGCCTCCTCGCCCACAGTCGCCAACGCCTGCAGCCGCACGTCAGCCTGGCGCCACACATACGCCGTCAGGTCCTCCGCGCTCCAGTGGGGGGAACGGAGCAAGGTGGAGAGCCGTTTGGCGCCAGCGGGGGCATGGGCCGGATCGAGTACATACGCCCCTACCTCGCTCAACAGCAGCCCATGGGCGCGCTTACGCCACGCGAGCAGCGCCACAATGCCACTGAGCACCGTGCGCACCAACCGCTTGTCCATGCGCCTATCCAGCCACGCTAAGAGCAGAGCGGGGCCAGGAAGACGGCAAGATCGCGTGCCAAGGTCGTTGCGACCAGCGGGGACGCTTGCATTCCCTGGTCGAGTACGACATCATCCATAGCAGCAACCTCCTGGACTCCATCGGTCTTCTTCATCTCGATGGTAGCTCAGGAGGTTTCGCTGTCCTCATCTATCCCATCTATCCCAAAATTCGGGATGACTCATGTAGGCCTACTTACTTCTGCGCGGCTGCCGCCAGGTTTTCGGCGGTGGCGGCGTTGCCCGCTGGGCCAATCTGAAGCACCAGCGTATTCTGCCACGGATCCTGCACGATCACCGCGTCGGGCGTCTGTGTGCTGGGGATGCCAGCCGCATCGAGGCGGGCTACGATGGCGGCGCGGGCCTCCTTGCTGGGAATCTCCAGCGTAAAGAAGCGCAGTCCGGCGGTTCCGGCGGGCGCGGGCGGCGCGTTGCGGCTGTGCCAGATGTTCATGCCGATGTGGTGGTGATAGCCACCCGCTGAGACAAAGAGCGCGCTCGGCATCGTCGCCACGATGTCGAATCCCAGCACGTCGTGATAAAACACCTTCGCCCGAGGCACATCGCCAATCTGCAGATGGATGTGGCCGACGCGCGTGCCATCCGGGAATCCCGCCCACGGCTCGTCGTCCTTCTCAGCCTCGCCCAGCACGCCGCGAATGTCCACCGGGTCAGCCGCCATACGCACCTGTCCCCCATCCCAGTTCCACTCACTGCGCGGGCGGTCGCGGTAAATCTCGATGCCGTTGCCATCGGGATCGGAAATATAGAGGGCCTCACTGACCAGATGGTCGCCTTGCCCCGGCAGCGGCAATCCTAACTGCAACCAGTGGCGCAGCCAGCGTCCCAGGTCTCGCCGTGTCGGCACGAGGACTGCGAAGTGATAGAGGCCCGTGTAGGCATACTGACCGTGCGGCCAGGGTCGCGCGCCAGCCTCCTCGCGTAGCAGCAGCAGCGGCGCCGACGGCGTGCCCAGCGTCGCCTCACCTGCTTTGCGGTCGAGCAGCGTAAAGCCAAAGATGTCCGTATAGAACGTGAGCGACCGTTCGAGGTCGGCCACCGTCAACGCGACGAGCCCAACCTGTGTGCCGGGATCAATCGTCGCCGAGTACGCTGATGTATCCTGCTGATGTGTTTCCTGTGTCATATCAATGCCTCCAGGCGAAAGTGAGGGGTTTTGCTATTGCTATTGTGTCAACAGTAACTATATAATGTATAGCATAGCCAGGAATTCATGTCAAGAGCATTGCGCAGAGTCCAGATTTCAATCAACGTGAGAGAAGAACCACAGTGTAACCAGAAACCAGGATAAACGGGCTAAAGATGAAGGGATACCATGATGTCTGATCAATACACCTTCCAGGAAGAACCGCTCGCCCCTGAGGCGCAACAGACCGAGGGCGGAGCGGCAAAACCGGGCGGCGACTCATTCTGTGGGGTCGCGGCGGCGGTCGCGGTGCTTGGCGACGCCTGGACGCTGTTGCTGGTACGCGATCTCGCGGATGAGTCACGGCGCTTCACTGCCCTCCAGGCGTCCACCGGCATCAGCCCGCGCGTGCTCACCGACCGGTTGCACAAAATGATGAACGAAGGTCTGGTCACTCGCCACATCTACGCCGAGATTCCGCCTCGTGTCGAATACACGCTGACGCCAAAAGGGCGCGACGCAGTGACGGTGGTCGCGGCGCTACGCGCCTATGGCGAGCGGTGGCTGCGACATTGACCCTCCCCACGGCTGAAGCCGGGGGATTCCTCCTTCACCGAGCCGCGCCTTCGCGGGCTGGGCGAACCCAAGCCTTTGCTGGTCTTACCGTCTCTCCAGAGGCTGAGACCGTGAGCCCCACGGCCAGAATGTTCTGCGCGGCATTGACATCGCGATCATGGACGACCTCACAGGTGGGACACGTCCAGTGGCGTACAGCAAGCGCCAAGGAGTCAAGGATATGCCCGCACACATGACACCGCTTACTACTGGGATACCAGCGGTCAATCTTGATCAGGGTGCGCCCGTACCAGCTGGCTTTGTACTCCAGTTGGCGCACGAACTCCCCCCAGCCAAAATCACGAATCGCCTTCGCTAACGTCGGATGCTTCGCCATCGCCTTCACCGCCAGACTCTCGATGCAGATCGTTTGGTTCTCACGGATCAGCCGGGTCGAGAGTTTGTGGAGGAAGTCGGTGCGACGATCCGCAATGCGGGCATGGATGCGGGCATGGATGCGGGCGACTGTACGGCGGGCTTTGTCGCGGTTCTTGGAGCCGCGTTGCTTCTTGCTCAAGCGCCGCTGGGCTGTCGCCAGCTTCTTTTCATCTTGGGCAAAGTAGCGCGGGTTGCCCCCCCTTCTCGCCACTATCGAGCACGACCACATCGTGCAGCCCTAGGTCAATACCCACTTGTCCGCTCGAAGGAGGCAGCAGCGCAATCTCTTCCTCAAGCAGGATGCTCACGAAATAGCGTCCGGCGGTATCACGGCTGAGGGTGAGGCTGGTCGGCGCAGCGCCTTCGGGCAAGGGACGCGACCAATGAATGTGGAGTGGCGTCTCCATCTTGGCCAGCGTCAGCGTTTGGTGCGCGGCGTCCCAACGGAAGGCGGTACTGGCGTAGGTGGCGGATTGCGCTCGGTGCTTTTTGTGGAAGGTCGGGTACTTGGCGCGTCCGGCGAAGAAGTTGCGCAAGGCAGTTTCCAGGTGCCTGAGCGCCTGCTGAAGGGGCACGCTGGACACCTCATTGAGCCACGCCGTTTCGCCTTGCCGCTTCAGCGTGGTCAGCAATGCCGAGAGATCGACGTAGCTCAGATGCTGCTGGCGTTCGTAGTAGGCGTCCGTGCGCAATCTGAGCGCCCAGTTGTAGACAAACCGCGCGCAGCCAAACGTCCGCGCCAGCACAGCAGCTTGCGTGGCCGTGGGATAGCAGCGATAGCGATAGGCGCGTTTCTGATTCATCTCCTTACCTTCTCGCAGGGTCTCTGTACAACGGAAATGGCCCTGGTACTGGTACCAAGGGTAAGACGGCGTTTCATCCCTTACCTGGCCATGCCTGAAGGCAGGGGTCTTCACGCCGAAGGTTTGATAACATCGCATCAGCCCATTTCAGCGAACCCACGCGCATGGCCCGCCACCGTACCAGAATCTGCGTAGTCCTCTCACGCGCTTTGGGGGGTTGCTACTTGCTCACAATTATGGCACGCTCTCTGTGCATGTAACGCAAAGTGTCAGCTTTGTCCGTTAAAGTATGGGGAGCGTTTTGCATACCCCACGACCACGTGAAAGGGCATCATGGTATGAAAGTAACCTTTTTGAGCAAGTGGACCGTCCTGCTGCTGACGATCATCTCCATCGCGCTGACCGTAATCGGCGTGCTGATAGGGCAGGGCAATTTCTTTGGCATGGCCAGTAACATCGGGCTGGTTATTCTGGCATATGTGGTTGCCGCTATCATCTATGCGATTGCCTGGATTGTCGCGCTGCTCGATTCGATTCAAGAACGGCGCTGGGGATGGCTGGTTGTTCTGATCATTCTACTGCCCTTCTGGATCGGCCCACTGCTCTACGCTCTGATTGGGCCGAAGAACACGAAATAGCGCTTCGCGACCCTCTGTCGGAGTACGCGCCAGTCATCCCATTGCTGCGGATGTATGAACAGGTCGCTTTGCTTCACACACATCCGTGCGGGCAGACTGGCGCGCCTCTCCGGCTCTCTTCCTCTGGAGCAGTTCTATGCAGGAAATTGTGTGCCCTCTCTGCGGGCGACGAACGCCGCTCGCGCCTGGATCGACGATGGCGTGCCCAAGCTGTGGCGCGCCGCTCGTCGCGCCCGCGCTGGCGTCGGCTGCAGAAGATGACTCGGCGACACGTCCGAGTATCCCACCCGTCGAGTCGGCAGCGCGAGACATCGCCGATGTGACGACCAATGTCACCCAGCCCGGCAACATTCTCGAAGACGGCGATACAACCAACGTCACGAAGACTGCCACTGAAGTGACGGCGGACTTTCCCGTGCCACCAGCGCCAGCGCGCACCCAGACTGTACCCGCTCAGGCCATGCCATCCACCGAGTCTCAGACTCAGCCAGCGCTTCCCTTCGACGCTCCCGCAGCTGGAACGAGCGCGACTCCCGACACGCCAGCCGCCGCAACCCGCGGGCGAGCCCCATCCGGTCTCATTGCCATCCTGGCGCTGATTGTCTTATTGCTTCTCATTGGTGGCGCTGGTGTGTTGCTAGCAAATGGACGTCTGCCGTTCTTCAGCGCCTCACCCAGCGCGACGGCCTCGCCCACCGCGACGGCTGAGCCGACAGCCACCCCGCCGAGCAACCTCATCGTCTTCACCGATAGTGGCAACGTGTTCAGCGTCGGCTATCCAAGGGGCTGGCTGACGGACATTCAGAACAATCAGTCACCGCGCCTCGTCATCTTCTCGAATCCCACCACTGGCGCAAACTTCAATGTTGGCACATACGCCTCGACCAGCGATTCGGCGCAGCAGGTGGCCGATAGCGCGCTGGCGGTGTTGGCGCAGAAGACAGGCATCGCCAATCGCAGCGGGCCGACGACAGCCTTCATCGCGGGGCAGACCTGGACGCAAGAGTCGGGCGATGTTTCAGTTGAGCAGAACGGGAAGCTCACGCCGATGCACGCGGTAGCGCTCGCAACCATGCATGGCGGCAACACCGTCTACGTGCTCGAGCTGGCACCGGTGGATGCCTTCCCGGCAATTGATCCAAGCTTCCAGCAGATCCTGCAATCGTTCGAGTTCTTGTCGTAGAAAACTCGGCGTGAACCAGGTCAGCGGCCAGCGGCAAAGTCGATGAACCAGCCGTTGCCTGGCCAGTTGGCCTGGACGATGTAGCAGCCGGCGCCGGGAAGATACAGCACACCGGACCAGATATCCCAGGAAGCGTCCCTGGTGTGGGCCAGGCCGTGCGCGGGGTCAATCGTGGCGAGCGGGGCCGCCTCCGTGGTTGAGCCAGGATTATTCGCGTCGGGAGACAACCAGAGGCTGTAGCCCGTCGTCAGGTCATGACCGGTGAGGGTAATGGTCTGGGCAAAGCCGTGCCTGATGAAGACCGTCACCGGGACGGGCCACCCGGCCAGCGTGTAATTGCTCTGTGGAAGCTGTATATAGCCGGGTTTCTCGCTGGTGGCGGTGAACCAGACATCTGGTCCACCAGCCCCAGCCACGGTTTCGCCTGAACTGAAGTCCACCAGCGGCGTTTCTGGCGCGCAGGTGGCGGCGACAGTGCCGATGACGGGGACAGCGAGCGTCGGCGTGGGATAAGGCAGAGGCGCTAACCTGGCTGGCATCGCGGTAGGGGAACCGATGCCATTGATGGATGACGCGGGTCTTGGATGAGCGGCGAACGCGACGAGAGCGGAGCCAATCGGCGTCGCCACCAGCAGCAACGCAACAAGCGTGACCGCGAGGGCGACATCCACCACCGGGCGAGGAAGCTGCACTCGCTGCTGCCGCCATGGCACATGCGCCGCGCTCTCATAGGGCGACCGTCGCAGATCGCTGACCTGGACATGGAGTTCGTCCATCTGGCGCTCGGAATCGCCCGCCGTCTCTGCTTCGTTGCCATCTGAGTCCGAAGGAGGCTCGCGTCTGCCAGCCATGCGGTTCTCCCTTCCGCCAATGCGAGAGTAAGAGAACCTATTATGCCACTGTTGGCAACAGGAGGAAACCGCGCGGTTACTGGACGCGGATGATGTAGCAGTAGATCGTGGCGCCGCCCTTGATGGTCGCGACGACTTTGCTCTGCCAGTGCGGCAGCGTCGGGAACTCGCGCTGTATCAGATGAGCTGGCCAGATGAGGTAGAGCGGCCGCCCCTTGGGAACGCTTGGCGGCACATACGCCTGTCCCATAACGACACTGGACGGCGTGAGGCGGATGCGTTCGGGGTAGAGATACTGGCGCATCTGCATCCAGTAGTCGAGCGAGCCGGGAGTGCCGATTAGCGTCACTGTCACCCACCCTTTAGTATGATCCGTGACCCACTGCGTGCCATCGGCATAAGCCGGATACGCGACCTGCAAGGAACTGTTCTCGCCGTTGAGCCACTCACTGGTATAGCCTTCGGCCTGCGAAACTGTCAGGAGGCCTGAGAGGGTTGGAACAACCATCGCGATGCATGCTACGACGACCAGCATCCTCGCCGCGAGTTGCCTCGGCTGCCGCTGTGCCAGATAGTCGCGTAACGAAGTGAGCCAGCCAGGCACGGTGATTTTCGGGGACCGAGCGCCTGTTCGCATCCGACTGCGAAGGGTTGCCAGCGCGAGTTCTCCCCAGGTGACCAGTCGCGGCCCAATCCAGCGACACATGCCGATCAGCGCCCATGCGCCAATCAAGGTCATTGCGGGCGCCAGCGGGAGCATATAATGGGTGCCCACGACAATGTTGAGCAGCCCGAACGGGAGCAGCATTCCGAAGAGCCAGAAGAAGACGAACGCCGCGCGCTCATCGCGACCACCTGGATTGCCTTTCGCGCGAATGATGCGAACAAGCGCCCATGGCAGCGCCAATAGCGCTGGGATACAGATAAACAGACTCATTTTGGCGACAAGGATGAAGACCACCTCGCCAGGCGGCACATGGTCCCACACCCGGCCGTTGAGAAACACCGAGTGTCCGCGCGCCGCATGGTCCCACTGGAAGATGATGCCACTCCACAGACGATCGATCGGGGATACCCAGATGGCAGGATCGGCGATATAGATAGCAATCAGCAACATGAGCGGCAACAGGAGCAGGCGCTTCGGGGGACGTTGATGGACGCGGAACAGGTAGTAGTATGCGATGTACGCGGCGATGGGAAGCAGGGCAAATGAGCCGGTATACTTTGAGTCGAAACTCAAACCCAGCAACACTCCTACCGCCAGGAAGAGCCACGGATGTCGCACTGCGTACCATGTGAGCAGAATAGCCAGCGTCACAAAGCCGAGCAGATAGCTATCGAGATAGGCGATGGCGGCGAAATAGGCCACCCACGGACTGAGCGCCAGCGCCAGCGCGCCAAAGAGCGCCGGTAATTTGCCGAAGATAGGCCGCGCCAGCCAATAGATGAGGACGACGAAGAGCGAACCAAGCAGAACGCCAGGAATGCGCGCGCCAATCAGCCAGTCGCCAGGGGATCGGTGTTGCTGCGCCCAAAGAAGCCAAAGCCCATGAGCAGCTTGGGGAGCGAGGGCGCCTCGTAGTTGGTCGTCCATTTTGGATCAGTCAGATTGCCGGTAATGAGCAGGGTATAGTCTAGTCGCCCAATGCGGATGTACGTGCTCTCGTCGGTGACGAGATCAAGCGTATGCGCCAGTGACCAACGCGGCGCCAACGCGGCAAAGAACAGGAGGGCCGGTATGCTGAGACGCCAGAGCGCCATGCCAGCGACCCACAACAACCTGCTGAGCTGCTGTAGCAATGCGCTGGCGTGTTCCGATGGGGCATCCATCGTCTTTGATGGATTCGTCACAACCGATGCCTGATGACTCCCGCGCATGCTGCGCAGTCCTCCCGCGAGTATTCCTCGCTCCCCATCTTGCCAGAAAGCTTGACGCCGCCGGTATTTGCCCTCTACAATGCCTGCATGAACAGGCGTTCAAGCGGGGTCGCCAGATAGCCAGGAACTATCGAATAGAGCAATCAGTGCAACTATCGCACTTCGCTGCTCGACACAGGACGCTAGTGAACTTCGTGCGATACGAATGCTGGTCCTTCGCCTGCGTCTGCTCAATTCGTGCGAGACTGGCGCGATAATCGTACACAGTCTAGCACAATTGCCCGGATCTGGAACGAATTCCCGAAAATCGGGCCACTGCGGAATCGTATCTGCCAGAGCCACGCCGAGCCCTCAACATACAAAGTTGACTTATGGCTGACACAGGAAGAGAAGTATGCCAGACTCAATCCCGCCGCGCACCTCGCGGCAAAAGCCCAGAGGAACCGATTCACTGCTAGCGCGGGCTGGCTTCCAGGCTGGAGATGGCGCAGGGCGGCTGTTTGCCCGGCTCGATGCGATGAATACCCAGAAGGAACGCGCCGCGCAGCTGCTGGCGCGCCTGGCCGAGCGGGTACGCACGGGCGAGTGGACGCCAGCGATCGCCGCACTGGTGGCCCAGGCTGAGGCGCTCGAACGTAACCTCGACGAATCACCTGCTGAGACCGAGAAACCCTGAACCCGTATAGGGTTTCAGGGGCCCTGCTACTGATCGAGCACGCGTCGCCCTTTGAGCGCCAACTGCAACGCCAGGCGCAGCTCGGGGTTATCGAGGTCGTGGCCGAGCAGGTCGCGGATATGATGGAGCCGATACAGCAGCGAATTACGATGAAGATGCAGTCGGCGCGCCGCCTCCGAGAGGTTGCCGTTACAGGCTAGATACACCTCGACCGTCTCCAGCAGGTGATCCTCTTTCCGGGCAGTATTGCGTAGCGGCGCCAACTCGCGCTCGACAAATGGCTGGAGGTCGCCGCTCTTATGCAGGGCCAGCAGCAGCCGATACACCCCCAGGTCGGCTGAGCGTGCGATATGTCCTGATCCGACCACCAGCAAACCCAGGCGCGCGGTATCCTGCGCCTCGGCGGCCGAACGACGCACCTCCAGGGGCGAGCGCGCTACCTCGCCCATGCCCGCCCACCACGTCGGCGAGTCCGAAGTGCCACCCTCGCCAAGAATCCGCCGCAATGCCGCCTCGCCCTGTTCCGCCAGGTCCGTGCGCTCCGACGCTCCGCCAGTGGGCGCCGATACCAGCGCGACAATCTCGCCCGCCCGCACCCGTGTCCACGCGCTGAGCGCGCCGCCAAGCGCTTCGGCGGCCCGCGCGATGAGCGGGATGCCACCGTTCGAGACATCTGCCTCGCCGACAAACGGCGCGAACATTACCCAGAGGACTAGATGGGGCAGCCGCAGATCGTGGCCCAGCTGACTCGCCCGTGACAGCATCGACGCCTCGCCCGCATATGTGCCGGTCAGCAAGGCGTCCAGCGCTTCGTCGCGCAGACTCGCACGCCATCCGGCAACCGCGGCGAATGTGTCTGCCGGGGACTGCGGCGTATCGCGTTGCGCCACGACACGGGTAATCACCTCGCGCTCGATGGCCGCCAGCGACACCCCAGTGGGAAGCGCTATCAAGGGAATGCCCATACGTTCGGCCCGTTGGCACGCCGCGTCGCGCTCCTCGGAGTCTTCCGCGCTTGAGAGCGCCTGATCTTCCAGCCCCGAGACGGCGATAGCCGACGCGCCCATCGCGATGACCTCATCCACGACTTCGGGCAGCGATGGCGCGACCAACTGCGAGCGTAGCGAATGGAGCGTTGTCAGCGAGAGCAGCGCGAGCTCACCGCCCTGGAAGCCCTCGAACGCCGGAGTCCGCGCGCGCATGATGCTGGCCCAGGTGACGGTCCGCCCCAGGCCGCGTTCTCCCGCGATGACCTGCGCCCGCCAGCGCCGCAAGAGATTCAAGGTCTCACGCACGGTGACAGGTTCACGACGATTCATGAGCGCACGCTCGCCTTCTCAAACTGGCTGCGGAAAACGACGATGCGCCACCCACCAGTCCGCAACCGTGTGGATGGCGCAATCGCTGTCATAGGATTATCGGCGCGGAGTGGTCTGGCGCTGGCTGGTGGTCTGCGCCGCCTGCGCGCGCACTTTTTCGTGGTGCTTCTTTGCCTTCTTCAGATGTTTGTGCCAGGCTACTCGCTTGGTCTTATTCAAGTAATTGTTTCCCTTTCTTCGGACCACATGCAATTCCAAGGCGCCTCGCGGTGATGCGTGGCGCTACCGCTCCTCGTCGTGTGAGCTAAACTCAGGCTCCTCGAACTCCACTTCACCAGAGTCATCGGAGTCTTCCTCATCGCCATCGTCGCCATAGTCGTTGTCGTCGCTAAAGTCTTCGTCGTCATCGACATCACGACGTACCATGGAATCTTTGGTATATGCCCGAATCGTCTCGCCCGCGCCATGCGCCGGGAAGCTCACCTTTCCGAACTGACTCGGATGCTGGAAAGTCTCCCGGATGATCAAACGAATCTCAGCCTCGCTAAGGTCCGCTATGCCCGCAGCGTACTTGTTGCCACCCTGCATAAATTTGATGAGCCGGTTTGCCAGACGCGGCTCGATGCGCCCAAGCCGCTCATCGGCGGCGTTGGTTACATAAACGATATTGCCCTCTGGCACGAGGTAGACCTGGTCACCGGCCGAGAAGCGCGCAATGACCTCACGCGGCGCCAGATCCACCAGCACCGTAAAGCCAGTCTTGCCCGTCTCTTCGATGAAGATGCGCGGGTCAATCCGCTCGACGGAATGGCGTCCGTCGGACGGCTCTTCATCGCTGAGCGATGAAATGCGCTCCAGGTTCTTCCGCGCGATGTTGTTGCTGGGATCCTGCTCAAGGGCCTCTGTGTACGCGCGCTTGGCTTCGCTATACTGGCCCAGCTCGCTGAGCGCCTTGCCCAGACGATTCAAGGCGCTCGAATCGTGCGGAAGGACAGTCAGCAGCTCGCGATTGGTGGCGACGGCCTCTTCCCAGCGGCTGTCGCGCGCCATCTGAACGGCCTGGTCAGTCAGCTGACGGCGCCTGCGCTCCCGCTCCTCCGGCTGGTACGCGGCTTGACTCATCGACTCCATTACCTCCTGCGAGGCGATCCGAACGCCCAAGGGACTCTCGCGCGGTCTCCTCGTTACATGCGATATCAACGCGGTATTCTACTGCATCGCGCGATGCCCTTGCAATGACCATGCCGTTGCGCGATCAATACGGACAATCGCCAGGTCACCTGGCTGCACATCGGCGCCTGCGTGGACGCCTGGCCATCATCCGCGATGCGCGCCGGGCCTGCTGGCGGGCAAGAAAACAAGCTTATTCGTCCGCGTCCGGCCACGCCACTGATGCTGGCCACCAGCCACCTGATGCGATTCGATCAATACCTCTTCATCATGCCAACATGCGGCGCGTTCGATTCCAGCGCGATCCGTTCCTGCATCGCCTCGATGGCGTGCAGTCGCGCGCGTCTTCACCTCCAGCGGCACATCGTCCTCCCATTTGAAGGAGAGCGTGCCGGGGCGCGGCGAATACATCGCCACATGCACCACATCAAAGCGAACCTCTTCAAGCAGATCGAGGGTGTGCTGGAACTCCTCATCGGTCTCGCCGCAGAAGCCAACAATGATATCGGTAGAGAGCGAGACGCCCGGCCACCACGCGCGCAGCTTGCCAATCAGCGTACGATACTCCCCCAGCGTATAGCCCCGGCGCATGCGCGTCAGCATCCCGTCGTCACCATGTTGCACCGGAATATTGACGTGCTCGCAGACCTTGGGCAAAGCCGCCATCTGGTGAATCATCTTGTCCGTCATATGGGGCGGATAAGAGGTCATGAAGCGAATTCGTTGCAGTGTTTCAATCTCGCTCAGCCGCTCCATCAGGTCGCCCAGATCGCCCTCGCCTGGCAGGTCCAGCCCGTAGGCCTCCACAGTCTGCCCAAGCAACGTCAACTCGCGCGCGCCTGCTTCGGCCAGCGTGCGCGCCTCGTCGAGCAACTCAGCCACTGGACGACTGCGTTCGCGACCGCGACGCGAGGGCACGATGCAGTACGAGCACACCTTGTTGCACCCCAGGATCACCGGAAGCCATGCCGTTGGGGTGCGCGTCTTCACGCCGGTCTCGCCAGCCGTGGGATAGTGCAGCTCACGCGCACCGGGACGGAAGTTGCTAGCCATGGCGCCCGCCACGCTTGAACCGTGCCCATCAGCGACCGGAATCTCCATCGGGGCGTCGGGCAGTCCCTGCTCCATCTGGAGCATCGGCAGCGGCCCTGAGACACCAATGGTTCTTGGCGCGCCCATATCAGCCACATCTACACAACCCTCGCCCGCTAGCGGCGTCCAGCGCTCTTCCAGAAAATGCGGCAGGATTTCAGCCTGCTCGACCTTGAAGAAGAGATCCACGACGGGGTAGCGCTGCTTCATGTCTTCGACCTGGCGCGAGTTGCCCACCATACAGCCCATCATCGCCACCAGCAAGTCGGCGCGCTGGCGCTTGGCATGCTTCAGCAGGGAGAGCTGGCCGTGCGCGCGCTTCTCCGGCTGCTCGCGCACGCTGCACGTGTTGAGCACCACCAGATTCGCGCCGTCCATCGTTGGCGCCTCTTCCCAGCCAAGATTTTCGAGGATGCCAGAGACTCGCTGGGTATCGGCCATGTTCATCTGGCAGCCGACGGTCCAGATATGGTACTTGCCCACGGCGCTACTCATCTGGAGCCTCCCGCCGCTTTGCCTGCGTCGCCGCCAACCGCGGCGCCTCCATTGGCGTCTTTAGTGTCGTTTCGTCCGTGTTTCTCGACCTTGCCGCCCTTGCCAGATGGCATTCGCTCAAGTACCTCGCCCTCGTCGATGACTTCATCTTCGGTGACTTCGCGCACATCTTTCGGGTCGATCAAATCAATGTAGAGGACGCCATTCAGGTGGTCTATCTCGTGTTGCAGGATGCGCGCCCACCACCCATCGGCTTTGACGCGGATCTCTTTGCCCTTCGGGTCACGCGCTTTGACGGTGACCGCCAGCGCTCGTGGCACATTATCGCCGACGTAGCCGGGAATGCTCAGACAACCCTCCGTGCCCAGCTCCTCTTCATCACTTGCTTTAAGGATCTCTGGATTGATCAGCGCAACTTTATGATGCTCATTGCGCGACTCTTCGGTGTACTCCGCGACCAACACGCGCACCGATTCGCCAATCTGGGGCGCGGCCAGCCCAACACCAGGCGCATCGTGCATCGTTTCCCACATATCCTGTACCAGCCGTTCGAGCCAGGGATCGAAGCGCGACACCTTCTTGGCTTTCGCGCGTAAGACGGGATAGTCCATCGTAAGAATTTTGCGTAATGTCATAGCGAATGACCTCTTATTGCCGGTGCGAGAGGCGCGCTGATATCAGGTGTCGGGTGCGCGCCCATTGCCCCACAATGGCACAAAAGAAGGAACGGAAGGATATTGCACTGCCAGGCGTAAGCGCGCATCCCTTCCGCTCCCGCGATTTATGACGTTTGGCGGATATTCTATCTTACATGCAATGACGCACGCTATGCAACACGGCCAACTACTCCCATCATGCCATTCAGCGGGCCGCCGTATACTGTATGCACACGGCTCAACGTCTGTCAATATCAGCGCCATGCCGCTTGACGTATAATATCGTTTAGCGATAAACTGTATGGGAATGATACAGTGTATTCATGTTCCAGGTGTGGGCGATCAAAGAACTATAAAGCATCGCGAAAAAGGTAGGAAATATGAGCGGTCGATCAATTGCCATTCCAGCGTGGTTGCGCCTGGCGCGTGTGTTCCAGAAGGTTGATCGAGCCACGGTTGATCTGATGCGCCAGTGGGATCTTTCGGTGGCGCAGTTCGATGTGCTGGCGCAGGTGGGCAACGCCGAGGGATTGACGCAGCAGCAGCTTGCCGACCGACTGCTCGTGACGAAAGGCAACGTCTGCCAGCTACTCGACCGCATGGAGGAGCGCGGCCTGCTGATTCGCCAGCAGGAGGGGCGCGCCAACCACCTGTATCTGACGGAGAAGGGCAAGGAGATTCGCGCGGAGGCGCTGCCCGCTCAGGAACGCATGATTGAGAGTATCTTTAAAGAACTGCCTCACGCGCGGCAGGCGTCACTGTTGGCATCGCTACGACAGCTCGACCACACACTGACGTGAGACCAGAGTAGTCCACATGTTCAGGACTGTGGCAGTCAGGGCAGCGCCGCGCCCGACCCAAAGACACCAATGCCATAACGATAGACCAGCGCCTCGCCGAGATACCCCGTCGCGATGAGCAGACCGACCCCAATGAGCGCAAGCAACAGGTAGGCGACGATTGCGCCACGCGGCAGGGGCGTGACATATGCCTGCGGCAACTTCTCGCCCAGCCAGTCCTGGGCATTGGCAAGCCTGACCGACTTGGGAAAGGCCAGCCGCAGCCACGCGACCAGCCGCGACATTAGCCACACAAATCGCGCCAGAAACAGTGCCAGGAAGACCATGGTCGCCAGCAAGGCGGTCATCTTGTGCAGACGCAGGAAGTCGTATCCCGCCGCACTGATGGGTGTATTATGCTCGCTGAGCCATCCAGAGAGCATGGCTATGGCGGTCATTGGCGCGCCAAGCATGAGCGCCCAGGTCGCGCCTTCGACCAGGCTGGCGCGCCGAAAGATAATAGCGGCGAAATCGAGCGCGACGCTCGTTATCAGCAGGGCAATCGAAAAATGGACGATGAAGGCGTGTAGCTCTGCCAGGCGGATAGATGACATCGATCAGTGACCTCATAGCAATCGCAGACATCAACGGGCGAGGGCACGAAGAGAGCATGCTGAGACGATGATACCCTAAGAGGCAAGATATGGCAGCACATGCTGCAAAGGTGAAAAATGGTAATAATGCACATCGTTGCCAAACGGTGGTGTCCGCTGCGTCATCTATACCGCTGTATCTTCTTCACCAGCCAGCACAAGCGCCTGACGATAGAGCCGTGGACCTATCGGTCTCCCTTGCGCAAACATCTGATCCAAATACGGGCGTAAAAGTGGAATAATGGCTTGTGCCTTCGCTCCTAGCAACACCGCAATAGAGCCAGCCACTGCAAGGCCAAGTCGTTTGGCCGCTGCCCGGCCGCGTTGCTCATCAATCAGGACTAATCGTGCTCCGCTGGCTCGCGCAAGGGCAATTGCTTCCGCTTCACCGGGATCGAGTGTAACCGGAACTGCCGGGTCAGGCGGAGCGTGGTGAACTGTAATCCATGGCAACCCATCCAACGCGGGCCGATTTGGGTGCGCGGATATTCCAGCTTGATATTCGCTGAAGACAGCCTCCGGAATCCACAGATCGCCATAGAGTGCCTGCACAGCATCCAGCAGATCTATTTCGCCGAGGCTGATCAACGGCGTTGTATTCGAGACAACGGGGCCTGGTAGCAAGGCGTCTAATGACTGCGCCATTCAAGATTGCGCCTGCTGTACGTTGCGTAAATCCTCGGCAAGATCGGTGTCGTCATCGAAATATGACACGCCGTACTTGCCGAGCAGGTCAAGAAAATCGGTTCGAGATATGCCAAGCAAAGCACCCGCGCGCCCGGACGAGATTTTGCCTTCCTGGTACAACCGCACGTAGAAGGCTTCGCGAGCCAACCGCTGCACCTGCTCGCTGCTCATTTCATCAAGTATCTCTGCGGGATATTCGATCTCGACCCGCCGGATTTCTTCCGCTGCCATCTCTCCCTCCCAACTCGCTTGCGCGGTTTTCCGAAGTCTAGCACAGCCGGAGTCACGCGCAGATATCCAACATATACGCCGCCAACGACTAGATTCGCTCGATGACCGTGGCGATGCCCTGGCCAACGCCGATGCACATCGTCGCCAGCCCGTAATGTCCGCCGCGCCGCTCCAACTCGTAGAGCAGCGTCGTCATCAGCCGCGCGCCGGAGCAGCCGAGTGGGTGACCCAGCGCAATTGCTCCACCATTGACGTTGACCGCCGCGGTATCCAGCCCCAACTCGCGGATGCACTGAAGGGACTGGGAGGCAAATGCCTCGTTCAGCTCAACCAGATCGAGATCGCCAGCCAACAGGCCTGCCCGTTCGAGCGCCTTGCGGCTGGCGGGAATCGGCCCAAGGCCCATGTAAGCGGGATCAACCCCGGCAACGGCACAACTGACAATGCGCGCCCTAGGTCGAATACCCTGCGCCTCGGCCCAGCGCCGCGACGCGACCACCAGCGCCGCCGCGCCATCATTGATGCTGGACGCATTACCCGCCGTGACGCTGCCATCCTTGCGGAAGACCGCCTTGAGCGCCGCCAGCTTCTCGGCCGTGGTATCTCTCCGAGGCTGCTCGTCAGTTGATATCACCTCGGTTTTGCCCTTGCCCGCCGGAACCTCAACCGGCACAATCTCGTCGCGGAAGCGTCCCGCGTCAATCGCGGCGATGGCTCGGCGGTGGCTCTCCGCCGCGAAGGCATCCTGGTCGGCGCGCGAGACATGGTACTTCTCCGCGACGTTTTCGGCGGTCTCGCCCATGCTATAAGGATGATGCAGCTCCGAAAGCTTTGGATTGATGAAGCGCCAGCCAAGCGTCGTATCCTGCAGCTTCATCTCGCCGCGCGCAAACGCCGACTCCGCCTTGCCCAGCACGAACGGCGCGCGTGTCATGCTTTCAACGCCGCCAGCAAGCCAGACCTCACCCTCGCTCGCCTGGATGGCATGGGCGGCGGTGTTGATCGCCTGCAAGCCGGAGCCGCAGAGCCGGTTCACCGTCTGCCCGGCGACCGATGTGGGCAGCCCGGCCAGCAGCAGGGACATGCGCGCGACGTTGCGGTTATCTTCTCCCGCCTGGTTGGCGCAGCCCATCACCACATCTTCAATCGCCTCGGCGGCGACGCCCGCGCGCCTGATCGCCTCGGTCAGCACGAGCGCGCCCAGGTCGTCGGGGCGCACATCTTTGAGGACGCCCGCATAGCGTCCAATCGGCGTGCGAACCGCGCTGAGGATGACGGCGTCTTCCATTGCATTTCTCGCTTTCCCCTTATTTCGGATATTCACTACGCCAGGGGGCAGGGAGCCCGCGCAGGCGGGCTTTGTGGCGCAGCCCATAGGCACGGCTTCAGCCGCCAGCGCTGATTTAGTTGTTAAACACCACTATGGCCGAGAATGACCCTACCGCCCCTTGAACTCGGCCTTGCGCTTCTCCATGAAGGCGCGCATGCCTTCCTTCTGGTCTTCCGTGGAGAAAAGCATGGCAAAGAGACGCTTCTCGTAGAGCAGGCCAACCTGCAACGGGGTCTCGAAGGCCATCAGGATCGCCTCTTTGGTCATCCGCGCCGCCAGCGGGCCGCGGCTGGCGATCTTGCGCGCCATCTCCTTCGCCTCTTCGAGATGCTGCCCCTCCGGCACAACCTTGTTCACCAGCCCAGCGGCGAGCATATCCTGCGCGGTGAACTGGTCGCCGGTCAGGCACATCTCCATCGCTTTATATTTGCCCACCGTATGCGCCAGCCGCTGTGTGCCGCCCGCGCCCGGCATGATACCCAGCAGTATTTCCGGCTGGCCAAATTTCGCCTTCTCGCTGGCAATGATAATGTCCGCATGCATCGCCAGCTCGTTGCCGCCGCCCAGCGCGAAGCCGCCCACCGCCGCGATGATCGGCTTGTGGATGCGGCGGATGCGATCCCAACTCTCAAAGGGCCCGGTCGCCATACGCATCGTGCTAGCATCGGACATCTCGGCGATATCGGCCCCGGCGGCGAAGGCACGGTCGCCCGCGCCGGTCAACACGATACAGCCAATGGCGTCATCGCGGTCAAGCTGCTCCAGTTCATCGGCAAGCTCAGTGACGAGATCCCAGTTCAGCGCATTCAGCTTTTCAGGTCGGTTGATGATAGCGGTGGCAATCGGCTCTTCGCGCTCGACGAGAATATACTGCTGAGGCATGGTGGGTGATGCTCCTTTGCTGCCCTATATGTCACAGAATACCAGCGCCCGCCGCAGTGGAGACGCCATGCCCAAAGTATAACGCAACCAGAGGCTGGCGGATAAATCCGCGCAGACAAGACCATTCAGGCGCGGTTTCCACCGCCCGCGCATTCCATGGCGGCGCTATGCGCTGGGTGGCTGCCAGACGAGGCGGAAGCCGGTGTCGTCGGTCTGCTCGCCCATGAAAAGCTGGCTGCGATAGGCTGCGCGCGTATGCGACGGATTTTCATCCCAGGCGCCGCCCGCGAGGTAGCCGACACTCTTGCGCTGCTCCCCAGACCACGCGCCAGGTCGGAAAAGCGGCGAATCTGGTGGGATGCCGCACCACTCGTTGACGTTGCCCGCCATATCCAGCACACCATACGGGCTGGCTCCGGCGGGATATGAGCCGACCGGCGTCGTATCACCTGGCCCGCTTTCGTCGGTGTTTGCCCGCGAGCGGTCCCAGGCGTCGCCCCAGGGATAGATGCGGCCGTCGGTCCCACGAGCGGCCTTCTCCCACTCCTCCTCGGTTGGCAGCCGCCACGGCTCGCCTGTGACCTGCGCCAGCCACGCGACGTAGGCGAGGGCTGCCTTCCACGAGATATGTGTGACCGGATGGTCGGGCCGCGCGCGCTGCGTGGACCACGCCTCAGGTGGTCGCATGGTCTGGGCTTTGAGGATGCAGGCGTATTCGGCCACCGTCACCGGAAATGCGCCGATATAGAAGGCGGCGACCTCCACCTGTCGCTGAAACTCCTCGCGCTCGGCAGCCTCCGGCTCCCGGCGCGGATCGGTACCCATCAGGAATGGGCCAGCGGGCACCATACGCATTGGCGGCGTTATCACCTCGGCGCCATCGACGATCCGGCCCACGAAGCCCCTCTGCTGCAGCGCAGGCGGCACGATCTGGGGCGCGGACGTAATCTGCTTGGGCGCGGGAGCCGCTGGGAAGACGACAGGCGACCCCAGCGCCGCCAGCACGCGCTGCACGCCGGTTGCGGCATCCACATCGCTGGCGTTCACCCACTGGCGTGTCAGCAAAAAGCCTTCCACCGGCGTCTGCTTGAGCATCACTGGCAGAATGGTCCGCTGGGTGGAAAGCGCCAGCCGCAGCTCCTCCTGACACCAGGACGACGCCCACGAGTCTGGCGTCAGCACAAAGACGAAGACATCCCGTGACTGCACCTCGCGCTGCAACGTCTCGATCCAGACGGCGCCGCCGGTCAGCCCCTGTTCGTCGTACCAGATGTCGTAGCCCGCGGCCTTGAGCGCCGCCACCAACTCGCGGCACCAGTCATTGTCTTGAGTGCTATGGCTTACAAACAGGCGCGTACTCGCCATGTCGCCTCTCCCTCCCTCGCACGCGGACGCAACCATGCCCGCTGATTCAGCAACAGTATACACGTGATGCCCAGGCCGACATATGGGCAGGGGAGCATCCACACGAGCACTGTATCTGACCGTTCTGTGCCGTGGTCGTTGCGGTATCTCGCGCATTGCAGTATCCTGTGTGCGCACCGTACGGCCATTGAAATACGCCACAGGCATCGCGCGGCCGGGACATCGGAGGACGCCAGGGCAGGAGGATGATGTGACATCAGCAGGTGGAGGAAGCCTGACCGGCAAACAACTTGGCGACTTCCAGCTGCAAGGATTAGTCGGCGCGGGCGGCATGGCGGAGGTCTATCGTGGCTTCGACGTGAAGCTCAAGCGGGCAGTCGCGGTCAAGGTGTTGCCCGCCTCGCTGGCGAGCGACCCGAACTACGTGCAGCGTTTCCGCACGGAGGCACAGCGTGTCGCGGCGCTTAATCATCCCCATATCGTTCCGGTCTACCACTTTGGCGAGGAAGGCCCACTCCTATATCATGTGATGCCTCTCCTCAAGGAGTCACTGCGCGACCGGCTAGAACGGGAAGGCATGTTTGCGCCAAAGGACGCGGTGCGGCTCATCGTGCAGATTGCCTCGGCGCTCTCGGTAGCGCACGCGGCGGGCCTCATCCATCGCGATGTCAAGCCGGAAAACATCCTGCTCAACGATAAGGGCGAGGCGTTACTGACCGATTTTGGCATCGCCCGACCTCTGACGATGTCGCGCACGGGCCGCATGGCGCAGACACTCTCGGCGACGGGTCTGCCGGTCGGCACTCCGGAATATATGGCGCCCGAGCAACTGCGTGGCGAGTCCATAGACGAGCGCGCTGACATCTACGCACTGGGAGCTGTGCTGTATGAACTGCTCACCGGACACCCACCACACGAGGCCGAGACACCATACCAGGTGGCGGCGCTTTCTCTGACGGGCAAGATTACACCTCCCTCGTCACTCGCTCCGGGCATCAGTGAGGAGCTTGAGGATGTCGTGATGATCGCGCTCGCCTCCGATCCGGCGGTGCGTTATCCCGACGCAAGCAGCTTCGGATTCGCCGCGCGGCGGGCCGTTTTCCCGAAGGGTACGAGCCTGCTTACCGGACTGCCGGGGCTGCGACGCACGACGCGCGAGAATGCCATCAGGGGCATTCCCTTCCGCGGTCGTCCAGAGCATGCGGATGACCTGCCAACGGAGCCGCCGTCCCAGGACAATTCGCACGTCACTCCCGCTGCCTGGCTCGCGCCTGGAGCCGTGCCTGGCAGCAGACGACACGGAACCCGCCGCATGCCACTGACGAGGCGGGCGCTGTTCGTAGCGATTGCGGTCGGTGTGCTGGTGGTGAGCCTTTGCGGTGCGGCATCCTATGGCGTCGCCCGCCAGATGGAACTGCCGGTCTTCGGTTTCGGGCCAACGGCTCACCCGACGGCGACGATTCTACCCTCGCCCACTCCCACACTCACTCCTGTTCCTTCACCTACATCAACGTCTGTTCCCACGGTCACTCCGGCGCCACCGCCTGCCGTACAGGCGGCTTTTGTAAAGGTGGACACCACGACTGGTGGAAGCTGGATTGGCAAATATGGCGGCCAAGGCTATATGCTGGCGCCATACGACGTCAATCGCCCAACAGATTCCCCATATAGTAAGATCCCCGGCTACCTGATTGTGACGATCACATCAGCAAGCATCTATACCTGGGCCGACGGGACAACCGATCCACGCGCGATCCAGAAGCCCCCCGGCGCGGGAGGATCTGGCCGCATCGCGGCGTGCTGGTTCACGAACGTCGGACCGACGTTCACGATCGACATCGGGGTGACCGATGGCGCAACACATCGACTGGCGTTCTACCTGCTGGACTGGGATGGCTATGGGGGTGGGCGTGTGGAACGAATCGATGCAGTGAATGCTATTACTGGCAAGCTGCTCGATTCACGCACAGTTGGGCAGGCCAGAGGCGACACGAACACCAACGATCAGTTCCGTAACGGGAAGTATCTGGTCTGGCTGGTGCGCGGCCATGTCCGCTTCACCGTGACCAATCTGAATTCCAATGCGGTAGTCAGCGGCATATTTTTCGACTGAACGCTGCTGGCGTCAGCCAGCTATTGCTCGCCTATCAAGCATCATAGCCCGCCGCCTTGAGCGCCGCCACCAACTCGCGGCACCAGGCGTTATCCTAGGTGCTATGGCTCACAAACAAGCGAGTCGTCGCCACTTCGCCTCCCCCCCTTGATAGGCAATTCACACCTGGGGGAATTTACCACAATGGATGGCCAAACAAACCGGGTAGAAAATAGACGAGTAGACCGGGGATAGCTGCCACCAACCCAGCCTGAAATTTGGTACGACTGCTGCCAGCGGCGAGCGACTCATAGGTGAGGGTCCAAGTATACAAGGTAAGCCAAGTAACTAGCATGAACTCGACAAAATCAAGGATACCCGATGTTTGCAGGAAGAAGCCAAAGGCAAAATCGGTGAGCGCGCTACACAACAGCAGCATACATATTACTGGCTGCACCTGCATCCAGGGGCGATTTACGCGTTTGAAGCGAATTCGATAGGGGCCAAGACTGCGCGGGCTGATGAGGGTGACGAGGGCGGGAATGGCAAAGATCAGAGCCACTGAGCTTGCCGTGTTAAAAACGGCTCGTCTGATACCATCGGACGAGTGAAAATAGGCATAATACGTTGTGAACGACATCATCTCCACGCTACGCGGGGCGACGAATGCATGTAAACCAAGATAGACAATGCCAGTCATGATGATAAGAAGTACTGAAGTGACTAGCGAGATACCGCGCCACCTCTGCCCCATTCGCGGATACCAGCGCGCGTATGTCTCGAATTTCGGATGGATGAAAGCGTCGAGCCATGCCTGCCAGATCGCACCCTGGGGTGCAGTCATGTCAGCTACCGTCTCCTGAGTCATCGCTTGCTCCTGCTTCTGGGCCATCCATCTACTCTGGTCGCCAGCATGAGTATACACACTTGGCGCCAGCCTGCACATCCTTCGCGGCCCAGCACACTTAGCGCCCGCTTGCGACGGCACCGCCCGCGATGTACAATAGCGTAGCCTGTGTATTACCCGCGTCTCATCACGTATCGGAGCGGGCGACCAGCGCAAACCATCGTATCACCTGTCGTGACAGCCGTGCGAACGCACCGCTGCTGAAGTACACCTGCTCGTCGAGGAGCCTGAAACGTGACAGATTATCCTGAGCTGATGACGCGCGACCTGGCTGCGGGCCTGCGCCTGGTGGATGGCGGCGTCACCGCCGCGCAAGGTTTCCGCGCCGGAAACACCGCCTGTGGCATCAAGTCGGACGCGGGCCTCCCGGACCTGGCGTTGCTCGTCGCCGATGGGCCGTGCGCCGCCGCTGGCACCTTCACCACCAGCAAGACTGCTTCGCATACCGTCCTGCTGGACCGCGAGAAGCTGGCATTGACAGGTGGGCATGCCCAGGCGGTCGTCGTCAACAGCGGCAACGCCAACTGCTCCAACGGTGAGCAGGGGATGCTCGACGCCCGCCGCATGGCTGACGTGACCGCGCAGAAGCTCGGTATCGAACCGTCGCTCGTACTCGTTTCCTCCACCGGCATCATCGGGCGACGGCTGCCCATCGAGAAGGTCGAAAAAGGCGTCGCACAGATCGAGGTCCATCCTGATGGCGGTGCCGACTTTGCTCAGGGCATCATCACCACCGATACGCGCACCAAGACAATTGCCGTTGAGTTCACTGTGGAGGGCAAGACCGTACGCCTCGGCGGCTCGACCAAGGGCGCGGGCATGATCTACCCCAACATGGCGACGATGCTCTGCTATATCACCACTGACGCAGCCGCCGAGCCAGCCTTTTTGCAGCAGATGTTGAGCGCCGCCGTGGACGACTCGTTCAACATGGTCTGCGTGGATGGCGATATGTCCACCAACGACACGGTGCTGCTCTTCGCCAGCGGAGTCGCGGGCAACACACCGCTGAACGCATCCTCGCCCGACGCGGCGCTCTTCGAGGCGGCTCTCCGCCACGTGACGCGCTACCTCGCGCGCGAGATTCCCCGCGATGGCGAAGGGGCATCGCGCTTCCAGACGGTGACGGTGCGCAACGCGCCCACCCGCGCCGATGCCCGCAAAGCCGCCCGCGCCATCACCAATTCGCCCATCTGGCAGTGCGCCATCGCGGGCAGCGATCCCAACTGGGGCCGGGTGATCGCGGCGCTGGGCAAGAGCGGCGCCGACCTCGACCACAATAAGCTGGATATCTCGCTCGGCGGAATTCTGGTGGTTCACGACGGCGTGGCGACCGAATACGATCAGGCGGCGGCGAGACAGGCGATGGGCCAGCCAGAGGTCGCAGTGGACGTTGACCTGCATCTCGGCGATGCGTCGGCGGTGGCCTGGGGCTGCGACCTGACCCACGGCTACATCGAAGAGAACGCCGAATATACCCGCTAGCACGCGATAGCGCAATGGTGCGCCATCCCAAAGTCACAAGGAGTAATCGCATGACCACGACGACACCCTCCGGCGAGACGACCGCAGGGCAGCAGCCAGAAAAGCGCGACTGGGTAGCCCTCGAAAACAAGTATTACCAGCACACTTTCAAGCGCAATCTGGTGATGGAACGTGGCCAGGGCGCACGTGTCTGGGATGCGAACGGCACGGAATATCTCGATCTGGTTGCGGGCATCGCCACCAATGTCCTGGGCCATGTGCATCCGAATGTGGTGCGCGCGATTCAGGAGCAGGCGACCAAGCTCATCCATGTCTCGAACCTCTACATCAACGAGCGCCAGGTGGAGCTGGCCGAGCAGCTCTATAACCTCAGCGGCGGCATGCGCTCGTTCTTCTCCAATAGCGGCGCTGAGGCCAACGAGGGCGCCATCAAGCTGGCCCGCAAACACGGGCGGGTGAACCGCAACGGCGCGTTCGGCATCATCAGCATGGAGCGCTCGTTCCACGGACGCACTCTGGCCACCACCGCCGCCACCGGCCAGAAGAAGTATCAGGATACCTGGCAGCCGCTTCCCGATGGCTTCAAGCAGGTGCCGTTCAACGACCTCGATGCCGTCAAAGCGGCAACCGACGAGAACACGTGCGCCATCCTCATCGAGGCGGTACAGGGCGAGGGTGGCATCTATCCCGCCTCAATCGATTATCTTCAGGGGCTGCGCGCGTGGTGCGATGAGCAGAACCTCATCCTCATCATTGATGAGGTGCAGGCAGGCATGGGCCGCACGGGCAAGTTCTTTAGCTGGGAGAACATGGACGTCCGCCCCGACATCACGACGATGGCGAAGGGGCTGGCAGGCGGCGTACCGATTGGCGCGATGCTCGCCGCGCCGCGCGCCGACATCTTCGAGCCGGGCGATCACGGCACGACTTTTGGCGGTAACCTGATCGCCTGCGCCGCTGGCGTCGCCACCGTCCGCACCATCGTCGACGAGCATCTGGTGGAGCATGCCGATGACCTCGGCGAATACCTCGAAGGTCGGTTACAGGAACTGCGCAGCCGCCACAGCAGCATCATTACTGGCCAGCGCGGTCTTGGGCTGATGCGCGCCTTCGATCTGGCTGATCCGAAGGCACAGGATATCATGGACCAGGCGATGGAACGGGGCCTGCTGGTTACGAATGCAGGGCCATCCACCATCCGCTTTGTCCCGCCGCTGATTATCGAGCGCAGTGATGTTGACGAGGCGATGGAAAAACTAGACGCCTCACTTGCGGCGCTCTAAATTGTCGCTGCGAACAGTGACCGGAGAAACCTACTATGCCATACGATGCTCAGAACAGGGGCGCATCTGGCTCGAACGGCAACAGCGCCGACGGAGCCGGGCAGGCGTTCCTGCGCCAGGGCAATGAGGCGGCAGCCGCTGGCGATTATGAGGCCGCCGAAGAAGCATTCGCACAAGCCGTGGCAACCGCGCCGGGGGATGCGCGCGCGCGCTATAACCTGGCGCTCGCCCGCCAACACCTCGGCGACGTGGAGGGCGCCATTGCATCCTACATGCGCGCGATCCGGCTGGATCCCTCGCTGATGGAGGCGTATATCAATCTGGGCAATCTCTACGGCGAGCTTGGCCTGCAGGAAGAGGCGCTGGAGGTCTTCCAGCGGGCGCTGGAGCTGGACACAGGCAACGCCGAGTTGTTCATCAACGTCGGCGACGCGTATCGCCAGCTCGGCTTTTTCGACGATGCGATCCTTGCCTATCGCCAGGCGCAGATTCTGGAGCCGGAGAACACACTGGCGGCGGATAACCTGCTGGATGTGCGCGAGCGCCAGCGCGAGCAGTCCGAGCACATCGCGACGCTGGAGAAGCGCCTGGACGAAGACCCACGCGACCTGGACCGCTACGCCACGCTGGTGCAGTCGTATCTAGAGGCGCACCGCGAGCAGGACGCGCTGACGCTGGCGAATCAGATGGTGGCGCTGGAGCCGGAAAGCCCCGACACCTACCGCACGCAAGCGATGACCTATGAGGCGCTGGCGCGAGTAGATGAGGCCGCTGAGGCGTGGCAGCATGTCGTCCAGCTTGCTCCTGACGACGCCGAGGCCTGGGAACATCTGGGCGCGTGGCGCGAGGAGCAGGGACTTTCGGACGAGGCCATCGAAGCGTATCGTAAGGCTTCCGACCTCACCCCCGAATCAAGTGGGCTGCGATTCAGCCTGGCCGAGGCGCTGCGCGACGCCGAACGCTACGACGAAGCGATTGAGGCTTTCAGAGGGCTGGTCAAGGAACATAGCGACGCCGAGGACGAGGATGACGAGGAGGCGCTGGCCGACGCCTATTCCGGGCTGGCCTCATCGCTCAATCTCGCCGGACGCTATGACGAGGCGCTCACGGTTGCCGACCAGTACTTGCAGCGCTTCCCCGACGACCCGGAGGCGCTCTACGAGCAGGCATCGGCCTATGATGCGCTCGGTCGTCACGATGAGGCAATCTCGTCGTATGAGCAGGCGCGCATAGCCGACCCGCTCAACCCGACCATCTGCAACGATCTCGCCGATACCTACCTCGCGGCGGGCCGAACCAACGACGCGGTCGAGATGGCGGAAACGGCCGTCTCGCTCGATCCAGAGATGGCGGTCGCGTACGAGACCCTTGCGCAGACACTGGTCGCCGCTGGCCGCCAGACCGAGGCCGAAGAGGCGATGCAACGCGCGGCGGAGTTGCACGCCGCCGAAGATGCCGAGATGGATGAGGTAGACGAGGACGATTCGTAGTCAGTCCTCGCTATCTCGCCAGGGTTGATGCTGTGGGGGTCGCTGAGGTCGCGCGGCGCGAGAAGTGACTCGTGGGAGGAGCGCGCATGTTCTGCCTCGAATGCGGCACGGAGATGGCTATCCGGTCACGAGTCTGTCCGGCCTGCGGACATGTCTACGGCGACCGCGAGCGCTCGATGGCTGAGCCACAGCCCGCACAGGCAAGCTCACACGCCTTCGCGGCTGGAACGCGGGCGACGCCTCCTCCCTCGTCTCACAACACATCCGCAGTCAAATATGTCGGCGATGTGTCGGCGACCGGTCTGCCTCGCGATTTGCCGGGACGCTTCGTCCTGGGCATCTCGCTGGGTATGGCGGCTGATCTGCTATTACCCTGGGTCAGCGTCAACGGACAAAATGTCACGCCGGCCAACCTTGGCGCTCCGGTCATCGTCGTGGTGGCCCTGCTGGCGGCGGCGATTCTGCCTGTCTTCACTGTCTCTCTCCGCCAGCATCCAATCTGGTCGGCTCTCCCGCTCATTATCGGGGCTTTCTGCGCGGGCATCGCCGGATCGGTCTGGCTGCTGCTCGCGCCACTCACGCAGATCTTCGCGCAATCCTTCGGCAGCGATCCATCCAACCTGCTGCTCTCGCCGCAGGGCGGCCTCTATCTGTTCCTTATCGGGTCGGGAGTCTTGCTGGTCAGCGGACAGAAGATGCTGGCAGCTACGCACGAAACACAACTCGCCGATGCCCGTCGCGATGCTGCGCGCGCGATAACGCTGGGCAGGCAGGCGTCGTCGGCTCACGCGGGGTCAGCGTCGCCTGCCGCATCCACAGTTCCCGCTTCCGCGCTCACACGCACAGCAGCGGCTAAACCAGCGTCTCAACCCGCCGCACCAGCGCCAGCAGGCACAGCAGCCCCTACAGCGCCAGAGGAGGCAGCTTCCACGCGGCCTGCGGCTGGCGCGCCCGTCGCCCCGGTATTACCAGGGACAGACGCATGGCATCAGGCGCCAGCCGCTCCGACATCCGTCAGGCCAGCGCTTGGCGGCGGTTGGTCGAAAACGCGCGGGCCGCATCGGCTCCGCTAGCCGTGTGGTTGCTGCTCATCATCTATCGGACGGAGCACCGCCCCGCGTGAGAAGGGAATCGTGGTCCGGCTGGTCGACTTTCCGCCAGAGGGCGGTCTCGAACGGTTGGGGGGCGGTGGAGGCGGCACATCCGGCGTATCCTGCGGTGGTATCGATGAAACAAAGCGCAGCGCGACTTTCCCCAGGTGAAGCAAGTCACCATGCTGTAGGCGATGCGGCTTACTGAGGTCTTCGCCGTTCACCGTCGTGCCGTTGTTACTTTCCACGTCACTGGCATAGTAGCCATCGGTCTGTCGGACAACCTGGGCGTGGCGGCGCGAGACAGTCGAATCTGGCAAGCGAATCTGGCACGATGCATCGCGCCCAATCGTGATGACCGGTTCCAGCAGCTCCCAGCGAGCGCCTGTCAGCTCGCCATTGATGGCTACGAACGTCGGTGGGCCAAGTGGCGGCAATGTCTGCTTGCGATTCATTCCGCCAGTTCCGGGCATCTTGGTGGTTTCTACCTCATAGGTGACGAATGGCCCCTCGATCAGCGAAAACCGATAGCTGCGGGCGCCCAGATCCACGATGTCGTCGGGCTTGAGCGGTACCGGCTGGATGACCATCTGCCGATTGATCAGGGTGCCATTCATGCTGCCATAGTCCAGCAGCACAGCCACGCCATGATCCATACGAATCTCGGCATGATTTCGTGAGATACGCTCATCATCCAGGATGATGTCGTTATCTGCTTCACGTCCAATTAGCGTCAACTGTTTGCGCAAGAGCAGCGTACGCACGCCCCTGGAAGACGCATCGTCGAGCGCGACCAGCTGCGCCCAGGGTTCGTCATGGTGTCTGACGGAGACGTAGCGCGCCGGATCGGCCAGCGCCAGCCGAAGAGTGGCGGCAAGCAGCGGGCTTCGCCGCGGGCCAGCTCGCTCGATGGGTTTATTTGGCTCGGACAATGCGACAAAGCTCGCCAGCATGCCCAGCGGGAGGGTCCAGCCGAAGAGGGAGATCCATGTCAGCACCAGCGCCACCTCAATGCCGCCGAGGCTGCTGCCAAAGAACTGGAAGCGCGATTGCTCCCACCAGAGCGGAAGGATCATCAATACCGCGCAGAGCAGGCAAATCAGGATGGCCATAACAGACTGGCGTGGGGTGCCACGGTGATACACAATCGCCCAGACGGCGAGAGCAGCCGCAGACGCCATGGCGCAGGAGAGGCCGACATAGCCTCCCACACCCATCCATGTTGGAAACGCGCTTCCGTCCATTCCTCGCCGTCCGTCCATTGACTATTCGATCGGTTTGATATCGTGTTGGCGCTCATACTGAATGTCTATAACATGCGGATTCTGACCGCGCTGCTGATAGGTAAGATACTCGCCCTGGCCATCTACATTAGCCTGACTCCCCGTGGCGCCGTTGAGGTCGGATGTCTCCCAGTATTCAATAGGTGCGCCTTGGTCCACGCCAAGCGAGACGCCGAGGAACGCATGTCCTGGCACGATGATGATATATGGACGCATTCCCAGATGCTCTACTGCCGAGGCGAGAATGGCCGTCGTCTCGACACACATCCCGGTAGGCGCGCTCTGCTTGAGGATATCGGCAGGCAACTGGATACGCTGGGTAGCGTCCGTGTTATAGAGAGCATTGTCGCTGGCGTAGTGAACATGGTAGTAGATTTGCAGGGTGTCGAAGAGGGCGTTGACCTGGCCGCGCACATCGTCTACCGTTGCGCCCCCGGCGTAGCCTCGCATTTGCCTGGTGGAGGGATAGCTGGCGGGGGAGGCGGCCAGTCGATCCGAGGCGCGCCCGATCAAGTTTGTAATGACTGGATCGTTTGGAGTCACCCACCCAGCCAAATACGCGGAGTTATCGACACCAGACGGATCATTCCAGAGCATGATCTGACGCGAGTACAGCGTCACGGGCACATTGGTATCACAGAGCACTTTGTTCAGCGATTGCACCCGCAAATGCAGCTGGGCGGCGGCGTGTCCCGGCCCTACCAGCGCATCGAGCGTCGTCGCTGTCGGACTGAGTATTGGAGGCTTGAAGGTGTGCTGCTGGAAGCTCGCGGTCGCCGTCACCTGGACGCTCTGCTCCTGTGTGAATTGGGGAATGCTGAGCGAGATGCGTAGCGTCTGCCGTATTGGGCTGCGGTACTGGACCGTGGCCAGAGAAGGCGCGTTTACATAGAGGCCAGTATAGAGTCGCGTCGGGGGATTCCACGAAATCAAGGCGTCACACGAGGTCGTATAGCTGGATAAGCTCGTCTGGTATTGCGCGTACAAATAGTTCCCGGCCAGAATGTATCCGGTGGCGCTCACGATGAGCACGGCAAGCGCCACTGCCAGCCATATATACCGCCGATGCATCGCCTGCTCCAGGGAACTAACCCGGCGCACAGCCTCGCTATCCTTACCCAATTATCGAGTAACCCGCTGTGTTCGCCGCTGGGTGCTGAATGCCTGAGCCAGCCTAACACCGACGCATAATGGACCGCAAACGAAACGGACCAATGGCCCGCGCAACCAGGCGCGACCACCAGCCCGTTCACTGCTACGCGCCAGATTGGCGCTGTCGAGATTATGCGTTAGGAGCGCTGCCCTCGGCATGGTGATGCCCAGGGATATGGCTGGCGATGCCTTGCTCGAGATGGCCAACTTCGTGCGCAGCGCCCGAGGCCACGCCGCCAATCGCGCCCGCTGCGCCACCGACAACGTGCTCCAGCCCGCGGCCCAGTGCGCCAGCGTCACCAAGAGCGGCATGCCCAAGATGCGCCGCTTCGCCTTCTGCCTTATGCGCCAGCACTTCCGCTTCCTTGATGGCCGCGGCGGCCAGCTTCTCAGACTCTTCGACGATCATCTCGATGATCTTGACGATGGCGCGTAGAATCTCCCCCAGGAAGACCGTCACCGCAATCGCGTAGCCAAATGCCAGCGCTAGCGCCGCCGCCGCCAGGTGAGTCGGGCCGCTGATCTGCTTGGTCAAAAGGAAGCCGACAAGCTCGGTCGCGACCGCCGTAATCAGCGCCACGAGTAACCCTGTGATAAATACCGCAAATAGTGCGCGTCGCAACGCTTCCAGGGTATGCTTGGCAGCCGTTCCCAGCAGCTTCATCATTCGCTGTTCCACTCTCCACTCCTCTTCTCGTCCACACATGATTGCAACTGCGGGAAATGCCCGCCAGCTATAGGTCAGTCACTAGTGTCTCAAATTTTACTACGGCATGCAAGTGACCTACCCAACACTCCCTGGGGCGACTGAAATACACGAGAGTCGCGCCGCTTCCGGGCAGTACCAGCATGACGCCTGCGAATGATCCAGGCACGAGGGGAGGCGCTGTGGAGGCGAGGCATATAGCCGATCTGGTTAGGACAGGAGGGAGGCAAGAGGTGTAGTGAGGAAAAACAAAAGCGGGATGTTACGCAATCCCAACGAGGGAATACGTCACATCCCGCCTACGGACGCACATGTCAATCAGCGCGCCAGTTCATCGAGACCGTACCGCGTCCGCTAGCGCCAGAGAATATATCCGCAGCCTTCGGCGCGGCGTGGCAGCCAGGTGACGCCCGCGGCTTCGAGCGCAGTACGCAGCGAATGAATCTGGGCATCGACCTTGTCGGACGCAATCTGTAACAGCGCTGCCAACCGCTCAGAGCTCAGAATCTGGCCCGCATGCTGAAGCAGCACGTGCAGCGTTTGCCGGTTGTCCTAGGCTCAGTCGAAGCGTCTCGCCCCGCCAGCGAATCACATTGGTCGTCACATCCACGGTGTAGGCGCCAATGCGAATTGGCCGCACTCGTCGCAGCATCGCGATGCTCTCCTCAGAGGCATCTAGCTCTACTGTCGGCAGACCACTTGTCTCGGAGAATTTTACGTAATCCATGGCGAAACTCCCTCCCGCTTCATCCTGTCAACGGGAACTGCTGGCGTGACGCCATTGGCACACCACCCGTCTGCTGCGCATCCTCGCACAGCCCCCTGTTCATGTTCTTGTACGACGAAGTGTATTCGGCGGACATAAGGAGAACGTGAACGTATCCTGAAACCAGCATAAGAATATGCCGAGCTTCACAAAGCCTGAAAAAAATAGCGTCCGCTACCCGTTTAGCCAGGCATCTTCAGGCATGACTTCACCAACGATCGGTGGCTCATCCTGGCGAGCGTCGTTTTCGGGCGGCGCGGGCTGGCCAACCAACGCCTGGCTGACACGCTCCCACAAGCCGCCAGAGCGAACTCCACCCGGCGCGCGCGCGCCATCAGGCGGGGACAGTGGCCGCATCGTCGCCGATAGTGGGCGGGTGATCGCGGGCAATGGGCGAGTTGAGTTGTCGGCGCGATACCCACGCGGGATAAGCCCGGGCACATCGAGCGTGGGCGCTGTTCCCTCACCACCTGGAGTTTCCGGTGTCGCCGGGGATTCGATGGCTTCTGGCGCTTCTGGGAAGTCTGGCGCCGACGCCGCATCGTCAGGGGGTAATGCTGTAGCGAGAACGGGAACAGACGGCACATCATCATCTTCATGAGGTGCGGAGGCCACTGATGGCGCTCGCGTCACAAGCGGCAATTTCTCGTCATATGACCACTCGATCCGCGGCAGGTGCGAAGCGAGAACGGGCAGCGAGGGGAGCGCGGAGGCAGGCGAGCGAATGATCGCGTCGTCCGGGTCGCGGCGGGTGTCGGGCTGGGCGTTATATGGCAGCGCAGCCGCCGCTGTGGACACAGGCGGCGATGTGCGCACAGCGGCGCGGGCAACGTCAAGCCCAACCACCGCCACAGCCGCCGATGCCGCTGGACCGTATGACGTCCGTGGTTTCACGATGGGCCTGCCGCTCAACCTTCTCCCTGTCGCCGGATCGAAGGCAGGCGTACCGCTCTCGGCGATACGCCTGATCGTCGCGCCCAAGCCACGTGCCTCTCGCCGGGCAAAGACGCTGGCGGCGCGGGCGCCCATCTCGACCTCGCCCTCCAGTTGCCGGACGAATCGGACGCCACCACGCAGCAGCATGCCCATCAGCATGGTGAGCGCGACGCCATAGCCTACGGCAACCGCCAGCGCCACAGCGACCAGATGAGTCACGGCGGGCGGCGGAAAAGAAGATGTCATGACGCAGGCGACGATCTCAACCAGAGACCAGCGATGGCGGTGGTTATTACCCCCGCACGGAGGACTCGCTGCCAGGAGAGCAATACCGCGCCGACTACCTGACGGAAAACACGGGTCAAATCTTCGGCGTATGCCAGCCGCCCCTCGATGATGTGCGCCATTCCCACTCCTGACAGCCTGCCGATACCACTTCGGCTGAGACGCTCCCCATTGTACCATGACGAACCAACGCGCCAGACTGGCGTTCGCCCTGACTGTTAGCCGTATGAGACTACTCAAATGGCTAGTGGGTGGCTTGCCATGACGCGCTATATTTTTTGTAGTACTGGCTGCGCTACTCATGCGTGGCGTTTAACGAGTTTTTGCGTACAGGGAGGCTACATGCGCGTAGGTTTGCAGGTACCACGATTTACCTGGCCCGGCGGCCCCGAGCAGATGGGGCGCACCTTTGGCGACATCGCACAACGAGCCGAAGACGCCGGATTTTATAGCCTGTGGGTGATGGACCATTTCTTCCAGATTCGCGGGGTTGGCCCGAAAGAGGAAGAGATGATGGAGAGATGGAGCGCACTCGCGTTTGCCGCGGGCAAAACAGAGCGCATCCGCCTGGGCACGATGGTCACAGGCGTCACGTATCGCTATCCTGGCATGCTGGTCAAGACGGCGACGACACTCGATGTTCTCTCAGGCGGACGGGCCTACTTTGGCGTCGGCGCGGGCTGGAACGAGGAGGAGCATCGCGGGCTGGGAATTCCGTTTCCGCCAGTGAAAGAGCGGTTCGAGCGGCTGGAAGAACTGCTACAGATCGCGCTGCAGATGTGGTCGGGTGAGGCGAAACCATACGAAGGCAAGCATGCCCACCTGGAGCTTACGCTGAACGTGCCCAATGCCCTGCAGCAGCCACATCCGCCAATCCTGATCGGCGGCATGGGCGAGCAGAAGACGCTACGATTCGTCGCGCAATATGCCGATGCCTGCAATCTCTTCGCCGTGCCCCAGCCAGGCGTCCTCGAACACAAAATGGACGTGCTGCGGGAGCATTGCGCAACGCTGGGGCGACCCTACGAGCAGATCGAGAAGACGTCGCTCGGCACGCTACACATCACACGGAGCGGCGGGAATGGCACGAAGACACCCGCCGAGGCGATTGCTCACTTCCAATGGCTCGCCAACTTGGCTTCGATCAGACCATCTTCAATATGCCCAATGTCAGCGAACCTGACGCCTTCGACTGTGCTGGCGAAAGAGGTGATTCCCGCCGTTCTGGAGCTTCCGGTTGCGGGACGATAGCATAAGCCCGTGCCGCGCTGCCGCGGCATGGCATGTGATATATACAAGGAGTAATGAGTGAATGCAATTACAGGATAATGTCCGAGCGTTCCTGAGCGAGTGCGCTTTGGCGTGCTGGCCACCATCAACGCCGATGGCACGCACAGCAGACGGTCGTGTGGTACGACCTGGATGGCGACAATATTTTGATAAACACGGGCCGGGCGCGTGAAAGATAGCTAATCTGCGCCGTGACGGGCGCGCATCGCTGTGCGTGCCGGATACCTATAGCTACGTCACCCTGGAAGGAATCTGTCGAGATCGACGATGACCAGGGCGATCGCCCAGGCGGACATCCGCCGACTTGCCATCCGCTATGATGGCGAGGAGAGCGGCAATCGACAGGCGGAAAGAAGTTTTCGCAACAGCAGCGCGATCACCATCCACCTGAAGGTTAACAAAGTCATCGCCCACGAACTGGCGTAGGCCTTTGCAGTACGCGATAATGGCTGGAGAGGCTGGTTGCTCGGTTCACATGGAAGGGAGATCGCATATGATCGTGGCCCTGGCAGGCGGCGTTGGCGGAGCAAAAGTGGCCGACGGGCTCTATCGATCAGTCGCGCCCGATGAATTGACCATCGTCGTAAATACCGGCGACGACTTCGATCTCTACGGCCTGCGCATCTCTCCCGATGCCGACACCGTGCTCTATACGCTCGCGGGCCTCGCCAACCCGGATACTGGCTGGGGCATCGCAGGCGATACATTCGCAACGCTGGAGATGCTGCGTCGCTATGGCGAGGATACGTGGTTTCTCCTGGGCGACCACGATTTCGCGACCCATATCCAGCGCACGCGCTGGCTGCGCGAGGGCAAGACGCCGACCAGGTGGCCGCTGCGCTCGCGCCGACGCTTGGAGTACGTGCGCGGCTGCTGCCCATGTGCGATGCACCTGTCGCAACGCGCGTGCGAACACCTGATGGCGAACTCGCGTTTCAGGATTACTTCGTCCGGCGGCATCACAGCGATGACGTGCTGGGTATCCGTTTCGACGGGATAGAAGACGGCGCGAACCTCGAGCATGGTGCGCGCCGCCATCGCCAGGCGGAGGCATAGTCTTCTGCCCCTCCAATCCCTCGTCAGCATCGGCCCGATTCTGGCGATGCCTGGCATGCGCGATCTGGTGCAAGCAGCGCGCGCGCCGCGTGTCGCCATCAGCCCGATCATCGGCGGAAGGCATTGCGTGGGCCAGCGGACCGTATGCTGGCCGGGCTGGGCGACGAGGTGTCGGCGTTGGGCGTCGCCCGACTCTACGCCGATTTGCTGGATGGCATGGTCATCGACCGGAGGATGCCGCGCTGGCCGAACGCATCTCGCGACGAGCTGCATCTGCGCGTCCATCGTAACCGATACGATCATGCGGATACGGAGAAGATCGCCTGCGGCTCGCGCAAGAGACGTTGCGATTTGCCCAGCAGGATTGCTACGCCGGAGAAGTCATTATGAAGCTGGCGGCCATCGTTCCGCTGAACAGTCGCGCGCAGGTGAAGACACGTCTTTCGAGTGTACTGGATGCCGCGGGCCGAGCGGCGCTCTCGCGCTGGCTGGCGAGGCGTGTCCTGAGCGCCTTCACCAGGCGCACATCGCCGATATCGGCGTCGTTAGCCCCGACGACGAGATATTATGTTGGGCGGCGCAGAGTGGCGCGCAGCCAGTACGTCAGGTAGGGTCAGGGCTGAACGATGCGCTCGAATTGGGCAGGCAATGGGCGTTCAGCCAACATGCGGAGGCGCTAATGGTTGTACTTGGCGACTTGCCGCTCCTCACTCGCGACGACGTCCTGGCGATGGCGGCGTATGGAGAGCGAGCAGATGACAGACCTACCGTGCCATCGGTGACCATAGCGCCCAGATCGCGCGGGAAAAGGTACCAATATACTGCTGTTGCGTCCGCCAACTGCGATTCCCTTCGCTTTTGGCGAAGCAAGCCTGGTCCAGCATATCGCGCTGGCCCGCGCGGCAGGTATCGAGCCGCGCATTGCGAGCATTCCAGGGGTAGCATTCGACGTGGATACGCCAGACGACCTGGTGAATTGTTCGCACGTGGCTTGTGGCGTCCGTCGGCTACGTATCCTCATCCGTGGACAGCGCGAGGCATCGGAGAAGCGTCACGACAACGCCAGAGATGCGCCTGATCGGGCTGACCGCGCTGCCAGAGGTCGACGCCGGGCATGGACCTCGCCCAGCTTGCGCGCGATGCCATGCGCGACGAGGGTGAAACCTTCCACGATGGCGATGTGCTGGTGGTGACGCACAAGATCGTGGCGAAGGCCGAGGGCAGGCTGGTGGACTTACGCACCGTCGAGCCATCCGATTTTCGCCCGCGAGTGGGCCGCCGCCTGGGGAAAGATCCGCGCCATATCGAGGTGGTCTTGCGCGAGAGCGCGCGCATCGTGCGGATGGATCGCGGCGTTCTCATTACCCAGACGCGCCACGGGTTCGTCTGCGCCAATTCCGGCGTCGATGCCTCGAATGTACCGGGAGATGAGATGGTCTGCCTGCTGCCGTTGGACCCTGACGCCACGGCGCTGACCATTCATCGCATTCTCAAGGAAGCCACTGGCGCGTATGTCGCGGTGATTATCGCCGATTCATTCGGGCGGCCCTGGCGTAACGGCATCGTCAACGTCGCCATCGGCGTCGCGGGGATTGCTCCACTGGTGGATTATCGCGGACAGGCCGACGACTTCGGGCGGACGATGCAGGTGAGCGTGCTGGCGGTTGCTGATGAGCTGGCCTCCGCCGCCGAGCTGGTGATGGGCAAGGTGAGCCGCTGCCCCATGGCGCTGATTCGCGGCTACAACTTCGACAAGCGCCAGCAGGGTTCCGCCCGCGAACTTCTCATGGACCCCACCACCGACATGTTTCGCTAAATGCGCACATCGGGCGACGCATCTTGCTTCGCCAGCAGCTCGGTCGCTGCGTCCATCACGTGCTGCGGCGTGATGGCCTTGAGGCAGGCGCGTGAATAGCAGGTGTTGGGAACCCATGGCGCGTCATTGCCCAGGAAGCGGAAACATGGGCTGCACGCCAGATTCGAGTGGACGACGCGATGCTGGTAGCCGGTCTTGCCGACGGGGTGAAACTCGTTCCAGTCGGACGGGCCAAAGATGCCCACCGAGGGCGTCCCGACTGCGGCGGCCATATGCAGCGGCGCGGAATCGTTGCCAATGAAGAGCGTCGCCTCCTCGATCAGCGCGGCGGTGACTTTGAGCGGCGTCGAGCCTGCCAGCACCGTCGCGCCATGCGGTATCAGCGCGGCGGTCCGCTCGGCCAGCGGCATATCTACGTTGCCGCCAATCAGCAATACATGGGCGTCAAACCGCTCGATCAGCGCATTGGCCACATCGGCGAAGCGTTTGGGCGCCCAGCGCTTCCGCCCGTTGAAGCCGTCGCCGCCGACATGCATCGCAATCAGCAATTTGGTCGGGGCCAGCCCATGCGTGCGCAAGAGCCTGCGGGCCGCCGAGCGATCTTGGAACGTCAGGTAGAGCCGTGGCACGCGGTCGTCGTCGCTGCAGCGGCGGACTCGACGAGCGGCGCAATGGTCAGCAGATACTGGTCAATCGTGTGGCGGGCGCGATACTCGGCGGAGTGGCCACCTACCAGCCACCACATCGGCGGGCTGTGTAACTTGTATTGATTGGCCGTTAGCCCTGAGACGAAGGTGACGAATGTGCTGGCCGCCGAGAGGCTCACCACCAGATCATACTTGTCGCGCGTGCGGTTGATCGCGCGTATCGCCTGAGCAAATCGGACCAGCGGAGCGCCCTTGCCCGGATGCGGCACAAGGATACGTTCGGTCACGTCAGGATTGCCTTCGAGGATTCCGGCGTTGCTGGCCGAGACGATGACGGTGAGCGAGGCGTCCGGGTAGCGCCGACGGAGCGCCGCCAGCGCTGGAGTAGCGAGCAGCGTATCGCCGATAGGACTCAGCAGCGAGACCAGAATATGCCGAGGCTCGGGAACGCCGATACGCCGGACAACCCGGCGAGGGGTGCTTTCGCGCGCCTTTCGCGGAACAGCTACCGCGCCTGCGCGATCAATAGTGTTGCCGATATTGAATGCGCTGAAATTATGACCAGTGTCATCTCCCCGCCATGATGCCACACGATACCTGCCTTAAGATCTTGCCCACGTTGCCATACGTGTCGCGAAACTGCCTTTGCATAGGTCAATCACGCCACCTGCCAGATACACATTATGATGCAGGCTGGCGTTCGCCAGCGTCTGGCCGACCACCAATATAAACACTCAAAAGTCCGCCAATCGCTATTATACCAGCCAGAACCAGTATCGCGGGCGATAGCCCATACCCGTCGGCGACTCGACCCATAACGAGTACGAATGGAATCGTAACCGCGTTGAGAATCATGCCCTGCACCGCCAGCACGCGCCCTTTGATCCAGTTCGGTGAGCGGTCCTGCAGCGTGGTCTGCGCCGGAACGTTGATAAAGTCCAGCCCAATGCCGATGATGAAGGTCAGCAGCATCATGACAACCAAATACAATGGGGCATCGTAGAACGTATTCTGAGCCGTACAGATGAGGCGCTATCGCGTGTACAGCCGCCAGCAACGCCGCACTACCAGCTACCATAAATACGCCGGTCGTGATGGTGCGTGTGTAGCCGAATCGCTTAGCAACATTCGGCGTAATAGCGGAGCCAAGCACGAGCCCAGCCCCGGCGGGCACGAAGACAATCGCGGCCAGTTCCGCGGGCTTGTTAAAGAACTCGTGGACGAAGCCTGGCGCGATCATCGCGATCACTGCCACGACGGAGCCGCCCAGGGCAAGCTGGCCAACGGATATCAGCAGACGGCGATCTTTGCGAATGAAGTTGCCGGTCTGCAATATGCTGATGTAGACGCGCCGAATCTGGCTCATATCTTTCGGCGCAAACAGCACGTCCTGCTGGTTATGCGACTGCTGCGACACCTTCATACGCGCTTTGGGAAGCGAGAGAATCAGGCCGACACAGACGAGATAGAGCAGCGCGATGACAATGAAAAGCGTCTCGCGTGAGGTGAACTCGATACCGTGCGTCCCCAGGTCAAGGCTGATTTGTGGGACCAGCGCCAGCATCAGCGGACCAAGAATGATGAGGCCTGCCGCCTGGGCCAGCGTGAACGTGATGTTGAAGAGCGAGAGCGCGTGGATCATCTCTTCACGCCGTACGAGTAGCGGGATAGCCGCGCCTTCCGCCGGAGCAAAGAACTGGCCTACCAGCGCCATAAAGAATGCCAGGATATAGACTGGTAACAAGGGCGTTGAGTCGATCATGAGGACAAAGACGAAGCCGATTGAAGCGACGGCGCGAAGCAAGTTACTGACCCAGAGCACCAGCCTGCGGTCGAAGCGATCTACCAAAACGCCAGCAGGCGCGCCAAAAAGCAGTGCGGGCAGGCTGAAAGCAACGATAGCGCCAGCCGCCGCAGTGAAGCTCCCCGAACCGGTTTGCTGCGTAACGATAATCAACGCATAATTGGCGGCGTTCATGATCGTCTGCGAGATCAGTTGCGCCAGCCACAGCCGCATAAAATAATGGTTGTGGATGAGCGTGCGAAATCCCCGGTGCTGAGTGCCTACCGCCTTGAGTGAAGGATCGGTTAGGCCCTGGAGCGGCCCGGTACGGCGGGGCGCAGGTTGAGCGTATGCGGCCGCTTGTGCGACGCTGGGCGCCGTACTATTGGGATCGTGCTCCTCCAGCCCGTCATTGCGGCGTCGCGCGTTCGTCATCGTTTCCTTTGCTCACTATAACGGAGACAGTGTTGTCAGCGCCCCGGCTCAAGACTTGTTTGATGCGGCGTTCGACCTCGCTTCGTGGCAACAGCACACGCCGACCGCACCCTTCGCACTTCAGGCCAATATCAGCGCCGAGGCGAACCACTCGCCAGTCGGTGCTGCCACAGGGATGGGGCTTGCGCAGCCGCACCCGGTCATTGAGACCGAGATCAGCGTATTTCATGATTCTGCCCCCTCCGTCTGGCCTACCGCGCGATACAACAACTGCATCTCAACATACGATGCGACCGCGTCAGGGGTCAGATAACGCACGGGCAACAATTGTGCCACGCGCGCGCGTAACTCTGTTCCCGAGATGGCAAGCTGCGGCCCGGGCAGCAGCGCCAGTTTCGCGCGTAGCCCCGGAAACTGCGCTTCCAGCCGCGCTATGTCGCTGTCGTCTGCCACGAAACCGGGGCGATGCACGGCAGCAATCTGATCGGCGCGTGCGATGACTCCTTCGGCGTCGTGCCACTTGGGCAGATATTCCAGCATATCCCACCCCAGAATCAACACCATCCAGGCATCATCACCCCAGAGCGCTCGCAGCTCGCGCAGCGTATCCACAGTGTACGATGGCCCCGAGCGCTCCAGTTCGATGGTTGAGACCGCGAACCGGTCATCCGCCGCGATTGCTCGTTTGACCATGGCAAGCCGGTCGGCGGCGGGCGAGATGGTCCGTTGCGCCTTGTGGGGAGGCTGACCCGCTGGCACGAACCAGACACGGTCTAGCCCCATGCGAGCATACACCTCCTGCGCAACAACAAGGTGCCCCAGGTGCGGCGGGTCAAACGTCCCGCCTAGAATACCATACCTCGGCCCCGCATGCACGCGCTTTTGTGGGACAGACCGCCGAGTGCGACGACCATCACGAGTCGCAGGGCGGCTGCTGTTGCTCTGGTTCATCGGCGCGCTCCCGCTGACATGGCCTGACGCCCACTCAATGCCCACTGCGCTATACGCTATAACAGTAACGCTTCCGATGGTGGATGTGGCGAATCAGGCACTATTAGTCCAGGTGGTTCAGGGCAGTCAGTCGGCAAGGGTGGAGTCGAGTGGAGCGACTTCCGCATCTGGCAGGCGCGTGCGCACGTGGCTCATCGCGTTGGAGAGCGTGTCGCCATTCTCCTCGTTACGGGTGACGGGCAGCCAGAATACTGCGCGCAGATCCACCTTACCGCCGCTCACCTTCGAGAGCGCTACCTCTGGCGCCGGGGTGCGCAGAGCCGTCTCGACGTCTTCCAGCGCGAGCAGCACCTGCTGTTGCGCCGCGGCGGTCGCATCAGGCCCGTTGTCGGGCACCGTCACGACCAGGCCCACCCGGCGCCGCTGCGAGAACGAGTTGTTGACCACCGGCGAGCTAAACAGCAGACCATTCGGCACCAGCACCCGCTCGCCGCCGCTCGTCCGTAGCGCAGTGACGCGAATGTAAATATTTTCGACGACGCCCGTGTAGCTTGCGATGGTAATCTGGTCGCCAATCACGAAGGGGCGCTCCACCAGCAGATACACCCCCGATACCACATTCTTGAGGATATCTTGCAGCGCCAGGGTCAGGGCTACCGTCATCGCGCCGATGATCGTCACCGGAAGCGCGATGCCCAGTCCCCAGACGCCCAGCACAAGGATGATGCCGACGACCACGGTGGCAATAAAGACGGTGCGGCCCACCAGCACCACCAGATTGCTATTGACATGCCCACGCCGCAGGCTGCCCATGAGGCTCTTCTGCAGCGCGCGCGCCACTACGAGCGTCAGAACGGTAATCAGCATGGTGAAGCCGAGATTCACCACGAAGTCATGGATAACCTGGAGCAGCGTTTTGCTATTGGGGGCTATGACCGGTGTATCTACGAGCCAGATGACGGCGATTAGATAGAGTGCGAAAATCCAGAGGCAGACGAGCACGAAACCACCCAGCCAGCGGCTCATTCCGGTTGGCCGATCCGCCATTTCAACGCTTTCGGGTGCGGCGGCGCTCTGTGCTCCGTTCGCGGCATCGGGAGCAGGCGCGCCGTTCCGGGTCGCCCGTCGCACGCGCGCCGTCTCGATCAGCGCGGGGACGCGGCTGACGCTTCGGGAGATGCGCGGGCCGAGCAGTAATGCGGCCAGCAGGATGATGAGTGTCAGTCCCGCGCGCAGACCAAGATCCGTTGGGGACAGCTCCATTTGCGCTGCGCCCATACTCCAGAAGATCGCCGCGACGCTACCAGACATCTCACCAATCGCCAGGCCAGTCATAGACCGCTCCCATGCCACTTGCACACATCTCCACAACCCATCCCGTCAGTATAGCAAATCTAGCCATGCGCGCCTGGGAATCCACCGAATCTACTCCTGAAGACGAGTCAGCGCCTGTTCGCGTTGCTTGCCAGTGTGTTATTCTAGTCGCGCGCAGTACGTACTCGGCGCGCATTATGCAGTACAATCCGCACAAGAAGCACGAGACACGACATCATAAGGGGATGGTCTGTAATGTCCCGCGAACCCGCCATCGAAAGTCCAGGCGATACCCAGACGCTTGAGCCTCGCCAAAACGCAGACTCACCATCCCTGCTACAACGTCTGGGAACCGTGGGAAGCTGGCTGGCGCGCATCGTGCTGGTGGTCGCCTTCCTCCTGGCGCAATGACTACGATGATCCCGCAGGGGCGTGGCGCGCTACGGGCAGCGATGCTGCTGCCCGCGCTGATCTCCGCCTCGCAGCCGACTGATCCTGACATTCAATGGCGACGATGTCCGCCACACCTCGCGTCACGGTTCCTTCAAGGGCGGACCGGTCGACCTGGATGTCTATGAGCCTGCCGCGCCCACCCCGCCGATTCCAGGCGTGCGCGAGGGTGTTGTCATTATTCCCGGCGTGGGCGACAACCGCCACGAACCACAACTGGTCAATCTCGTCGAGGCGATGGCGCGCGTCGGGATCGTCGCCATGCTGATGACGACACGATACGCTGATCGACTACGAGCTCTTGCCAAAAGATGCGGACGCCGTGGCCCAGGCGGTTCTGCGACTGCAACGTCTGGCCAGGCGTCGGCGCGGATCGTGTCGGCATCGTCGGATTCAGCGCGGGCGGCGCGCTGGCTAGCCTGGCCGCCGCCGAGCCACAGATGCAGGGCCATATCGCATTCCTCACCTTCTTCGGCGGCATACTTCGACGCCGAGTCGCTGCTGGCGGATGTTGGTCGCCGCGCGTTGGTCGCCGATGGCAAGACGCAGCCGTGGAATCCAGATCGCTGTGCCGCTGCTGGTGCTGGCGAACACCATGGCCACCACGCTGCCCGCGCAAGAGGCGGATACTTTGACGTCGGCGTTCGTCAACGGGGTAAGCCCGCTCAGCGCCGATCAACTTGCCCAGCTTTCGCCGCCGGCTCAGGCCGCGTATCATCTGCTGGCGGGCGACCAGCCAGACCAGGCGGACGGCGAATGTCGCCGCGCTCTCGCCTGAGATGCACACGCTGCTGTCAGCGCTCTCGCCCAGCAGCGTTGTGCAGGACATCACCGCTCCGATCTATCTGCTCCACGACCGCAGCGATATTTTCGTCCCATTCACCGAGTCGCGCGACTTCAACGCGGCGCTGGACAACTCGGCAAGCCGCATCAGTTCGTCGAGTTTAGCATTTTCCAGCATGTTGAGGTGAAGTCTGGGCTGGGGCTGGGGCCGCTCATCGGCGACGGACTCCGACTGTATCGCGTGGTCTATTCGTTGCTCGAGCCGTCCATTTAGCCGGTTTAGCTCCGTGCGGAGGGGTCTGGCGCTATGCTGCAACTCTCGCTATTCTGGATATTCTCGGCGTCGTCTTCGGCCTGCTGGCGCTGGGCGCACGGCTCGGCTTTTCGGCGCGGGGTGTGGGCAGGGCAATTGGCTGGCTGGCTACGCTGGCGATTGGAGTCGTGCTTTCACTGGCGGGGGGATGGATTGGGACATTCTGCTGGGAAGGCTCTTTGGGACTCCCACGGCGTTGTGGGTTGGCATCCTCGGTGTTGTCGCGGCGCCCTGGCTCTGGGCGCGTTTCCGCCGGTCGCGCAACGTTGCGACGCCTGCGGAATAGTCGGAGCTACTTCACTCCGTCGCCGATGTGCTGGAGTTTGACGAAGTTGGTGCGAGCGCTGCCCGCGACGGGCATGCCGCCCATAATCACCGCTTCGTCGCCCTCGATGCACCAGCCCCTCCTCCTGGAGCTGTTCATCCACCCAGGAGATCAGTTGCTCGGTCGTGCCGAGCAGTTCGCTCCGGCGCGGCATCACGCCCCACCACAGCGCCAGCCGCCGATAGACCTGCTCGAACGGCGTATAGGCGACGACCGGCACCACCGGGCGCTCTTTCGAGATAAGTGCGCCGACGTGCCAGTGCGCGTAAACGCCGCGATGAGTGCGCCCCCGCCTCACGCGCCAGGATATGCGCCGCGCTGGCGACCGCGTGCGCGTGGGTACGTGGCTCGTTGTGATGCGCGAATGGGCCGTGGCTTGCAGTACGGCTCCGATTCGCAGGCGATACGCGCCATCACCTGCACCGCCTCGACCGGATACTTACCGACTGCGGTTTCGGCGCTCAGCATCACGGCGTCGGTGCCGTCGAGAATGGCGTTGGCGACGTCGCTGGCCTCGGCGCGGGTCGGGCGCGCATGCTCGATCATCGATTCGAGCATCTGCGTGGCGGTGATGACAGGCAGCCCGCGCGCGTTAGCTTTGGCGATGACATCCTTCTGGATCACGGCACCTGCTCCAGCGGCAATTCGACGCCCAGATCGCCGCGCGCGACCATCACGCCATCCGCCAACTTTAAGAATCGCATCGAGCGCCTCAATCGCCTCCGGCTTCTCCAGCTTGGCGATGACCGGGATGGCGCGCTCGGCGGCATAGGCGGAGGGGTGCAGTTCGCGTGGCGAGGGCGCGCACGGTTGCGGGCAGGTTGCGCAGCGTCTCTTCAACCAGCGCCTTCGCCTCGCTCGACATCTTCGGGCCGCCGGACAAAGCTCAGGGCGATATAGTCGACGCCCTGCTCGACGCCGAAAGACCAGGTCGGCGCGATCCTTCTCAGTGAGGGCGGGCGCGCTGACCGCGACGCCGGGCAGATTGATGCCCTGATGCTCGGCGAGCGAGCCGCCATGGATGACCTCGGTGATGACATCCTGCCTGACCACCCCGGTGACACGCAGCTCAATGGCGCCATCCGAGAGCAGGATGGTATCACCGCGCTTGACATCTTTTGGCAGGTCGGCGTAGGTGGTGGAGACCATTTTGCCCGTGCCGCTGACGGGACGTGTTGTCAGACAAAACGATGGCCATCGGTCAGAAATATCGGCATGCCGCCCTCCAGCGCGCCGGTACGAATCTTCGGCCCCTGCAAATCTTGCAGGATGGCGACCGGACGATTCAGCCGACGCCGCCACTGCACGTACCCGCGCAATCGTCGCGGCATGCTGGTCATGCGTGCCATGCGGAGAAATTGATACGGGCCACATCCATCCCGGCGTGCATCAGCGCCTCGACACGCTCCTCGGTGGAGGTCGCCGGGCCAAGCGTACAGACGATCTTGGTATGGCGGATAGATAACGCGGTACCGTTCACGACGTGATTGGCCTCCTTCGTTGAAATCCGCATCACGAGGTGGCAGTGACGCCTGGAAGCGCTCCCATGCCGCCGTCACCTGTCGTTGCAGGTCTTCGATGGTGCCGTCATTGTCGATGATTTCGGTCGCCATGCGCGAGCTTCGGCTCCAGGGGTGGCTGCGCCGCCAGACCGCGAGCGCGCCTCAGTCCTCGCTCATTCCGCGCTGCTCAACCAGTCGCCGCAGTTGGGTTTCGGGCGAGCAGCGGACGATCCAGATGCCATGGCAGAGCGAGGCATACCCCGACTCAATCAGCTTGATGGCGTCCAGCACACCAACCTGACCGTCGGGTATCAGTCGTATCTGGCCGATGATGGCCTCCTGCACGGCGGGATGGACGAGCGCTTCCAGCCGCCGCAGCTTCTCAGGATCATTGAAGACCAGTTCGCCAAGCGCCTTACGGTCAACTCCGCCGCTCGCTTCCAGAATCTCCGACCCGAACTCCTGCGCCAGTTGGGCAACGAGCGGCTGCCCCGGCAGATACAGGTCGTGTACGATGGCGTCGGCGTCGATGTAACGATACACGCCGAGCGCCTGCAACATCTGGCCCACGGTGGACTTGCCGCAGGCGATATTGCCAGTTAGCCCCAGATAATACGGCATAGATGATTCCTCTCAGCAGAGGCGCAATAAACCGCGCAGCCAAACGCTACGCGGCTCCAGAATACCAGATATATGGGGATTCGGGAACGCTTACAGCCAGTAAGACTGCTGGCTGGACAATTCCAGGTTCTCATGACATGAAAGAGCAAGATGCGAGAAGCATTGTTCCCCATTCCCTGGTACATTGTTTGCGGCTACAGTTCGAGCCGCGAAGCTACGAGTCACATGCACTGACAACACCAAAGGAAGAGAGCAAACCAGTGTTCAAAGATACCAGGGCGTTTTCCCGGCTTTTCAGTCGATGACCTCGAAAAAGCGAAGGAGTACTACGGACAGACACTTGGGCTGGACGTTGCCGAGGCGAATGGCCTGCTGCAACTGCACATCGCTGGCGGCACGACCATTCTCGTCTATCCCAAGGATAGCCATGTGCCAGCTACCTTCACCATCCTGAACTTCCCGGTCACTAACATTGAACAAGCGGTGGACGATTTGACCGCACGCGGCGTGCAATTCGAAAAGTACAACCTGCCCGGCCTGATGACAGATGAGAAGGGGATTGCCCGCGATGGTGGGCCAAAGATTGCCTGGTTCAAAGATCCGGCTGGCAACATCCTGTCTGTGCTTGAGCAGTAGTCATAGACCGCGCGGGCTAAAGCCCGACGGCTTGCAGCTAGCCCGCGAGGGCCGCCGCGTCTGGCGGTATGACAGCCGCCCGACTGCAAGCACTCTGACGAATGTTCACAGCCGCGTTCACGTCGGCATGGGCGGAGAACCCGCACGACGTGCACAAGAACTTGGATTGGCTCTTTCGATTCGCCTTCTCACAATGCCCACAGGCGCTACAGGTCTGGCTGGTATACGCCGGGTTGACGTAGACCACGCGCACGGCAGAGAGCGCCGCCTTGTAGGCAATGAAGGCGCGGAGTTGGAAGAAGCCCCAACTGTGCAGCACTCTCCGGTGGCGTTTCGTAACCGTTTTCCCGGCGCGTTGGCGGATACCCTGCAAATCTTCCAGGGCAATCCCGCGCTGGGTGCCTTTCGCCGTGCTGACAATCGCCTTGCTGAGACAATGGTTCACATCCTTAACAAAGCGTTTCTCCTTGCCGCTGCGCTTCTTCAACAGGCGCTTGGCCGACTTCGTCCCTTTCTTCTGCAACTTCTGGCGAAAGCGGCTGTAGCGGGCGCGTACCTGATTGACGTGCCTGTGTTTGGGACCAGCCGAATAGTTCAGAAACTCGCCGTCGCTTGTCGTCGCCAGTTGGATGATGCCCAAATCCACTCCCACAAAATCAGCGGTATCATCTGGCGTTGGTTCGGGCGCATCCACGGTAATGGCCAGCAAGAAGGTGTCATTGCGGTAGAGCAGATCAGCTTGCCCGCGTGTGCGTCGCAACATCCCTTCGGCATATGCGCCAAAGCGGAACGGAACTTCCACCCGGCCATCCAGCGTTAAGAGCGAGACGCGATCAATGCGCGGGAAGCTGCAAATGCGCTCGTCATACACCATCGCGCCATGCGGGCGAAAATGTGGCTGCTTCGTCTTATCCCGCTTGTATGCCTCGCTCACCTTGCTAATGGCGCGAATCGTCATCTGCGACGACAAGCCAAACCGCTCTCTGATGTCATAGTAGACTAGCTTTTGTAGTTCGATTTTGTTGGCGCAGCGCTCAGCAAACGCGGTCCCTGCGATGTCGTTGCAGGCGGCATTGAACCGTTCCAACGTCCGCAAAAGCGCGGCATGCTGGTCAGGCGTTGGAGCCAGTTTGACGAGCAAGGTCTGTTTCATAGAACAGGTGTATCATAATTGATGGTACACGTCAATGGGACGTGTATTCTCCGCCTGCGGGCGGCGGCGCATTCCTCCGCCTGGTCCGCATGGGTTGAAACCCGGCGGCTTCCTGCGCCGATTTATGTGAGGGTGAGGAGGCTGATATGCCCAACCCGCGTATCCTGATGACTGGTATCGCGCTGGGCGGGTCACCCCGCTGGCACGACGGTCAGCTGTAGGCTACTACTCTTCTTCGAGGTTGAACATAAATAGCGCCGTGTCGTCGCGCTCGACCCAGCCATGCTTGGGGTAGAATCCGCGCTGGAATGACTCGCGCTCGCGGCGGTTAAAGAGGGTGAGACGTTGGTAGCCAAGGGCAACGCCGCGCCGTTTGGCTTCCTCCAGCAAAGCCCCGCCGAAACCGTGCCCGCGCGCGTCGGGCAGGATGAATAGCTCAGAGACGTAGCCTTCGCCGCCAAAGATCAGATTGGGCAGCCAGTGGACGAAGAGGTAGCCGACGATTCTTTGCGCGTCGGACTTAGCCACAAGCAGCGTATTATCACCTCCGGGAGTACACTTTTCGGCGATGACTCGCGCGACGCGTGCCTGCGACTCGTCCGATGGGATGTCGTCGAGGTGGGTGAACCAGCCAAGCGCACGCAGCACGGCGTCTATCGCGGACGCATCCCCAGGCACCGCGTCGCGTATCGTGATAGCTGTGTTCTCGCCTGTCATATAGACGCTCCTTACGAACCTTAGCCCACATGGTAGGGTACAATCTCGGCCATAAATGGCCGGAGCAGGATAGTGCGGGCTACGATTTCGTTTTACTCGTTTTTTGGGTACTCGCTGCATCATGTGTCCCGCGTCTGGGGGGCCGCGCAGGCGGCCTTTGCGGCGCAGCCCGTAGGCGCGGCTTCAGCCGCCAGCGCTTAGCTCGCCAGCTCCTGCCACTGCTGGTAGAGCGCGTCGAGTCGTTCGCGCGCGGTCTCATACTCCGCCGCCAGCTCATTGATACGCGTGACATCGGCGGCGCTGCTGGCCTCCGCGAGCGCCTGCTCCAACTGCGCCAGCATAGCCTCTTGCGCGCTAATCTCCATCTCCACCTGATCGACCGTCCGTCCCTGGGCCTACGGCAACCCCACCGCCACGCTGGCTACGCGCCGTGCGGAGGCCGTCTCGCGCGTGGCCTGGATTGCGGCGGCGTTTTGCGCCAGCGTCTTGCGCGTGCGCCAGGCGCTGTAGTTACCGACATAGGAGTAATCACGCTATCTTCGAGCATCCAGACCGTCGTCGCCAGCGCGTCCACGAAAGTAGCGGTCGTGCGAGACAAAGATCAGCGTGCCCGTCATACGTCGCCAGCACCTCTTCGAGCACCTGGCGCGCAGGCAGATCGAGATGGTTGGTCGGCTCATCCAGCACCAGGAAATTCGCCCCTTGCAGCGTTAGTTTCGCCAGCGCCAGACGGCTACGCTCGCCGCCGCTCAACGCGCCGACCGGCTTGAAGACATCATCCCCGCTGAAGAGAAAGCGTCCCAGATAGCTGCGCGCGCCCTCCTCGCTCAGATGGCTGGCGTTGCGAATCTCGTCGAGCAGGGCCGCCCGTGGATTAAGGGTATCGTGCGTCTGCGCATAGTAGCCAATCTGCACGTTGTGGCCAAGGATGGCGCGCCCGTCCAGTGGCTCGATCTGGCCAATCAGCGTGCGCAACAGCGTCGTTTTGCCGCCGCCATTGGGGCCAATCAGGCCGATGCGCTCGCCTCGCTCAACCTGCATATCAGTCGACCTGCACCCGCACATCAGCGCCCCGCGCGCTGGCTGGGAAGCCCACCACCAGCTTGTCGGTCGTCAGCACGATCTGGCCTGACTCGATCTGCGCGCCCATCTGGAACTTGAGCTTGCCCGCAACTGGCGGCCGCTCGATGCGTTCGAGCTTGTCGAGCATCTTCTGGCGGCCACGCGCCTCTTTACTGCGCTGGCCCGCCTTATAGCGACGGACGAATTCCTCGGTCCGCGCGATGTGCTCCTGCTGCTCCTCGTAATCTTTGGCCCAGCGTTCCAGCTTTTCGGCGCGCAACTGGACGAATTTCGTATAGTTGCCGGGATAGACGTCCGCCCGATGACGGTCCACCTCGATGGTGCGCTCGGTCACGCGATCCAGGAAATAGCGGTCATGCGAGACAACGATCACCGAGCCCTGCCAGGCGTTGAGGTAGCCTTCGAGCCATTCCAGCGCCGCCAGATCGAGGTGATTGGTTGGCTCATCCAGCAGCAACAGTTCCGGCTCCTGAAGCAGCAGCTTACCAAGGGCAGCGCGTGTCTGCTGGCCACCGCTCAGGTGCGCGGCGGGCGCGGATTGCTGCTCGCGGCTGAAGCCGAGGCCATCCAGCACCTGCCGGACGCGCTGCTCCAGCGTATAGCCACCCGCATGCTCGAAGCGCGCTTGCAAGTCGGCATAACGTTCGAGGATGGCGTTATACCTGTCACCATCGGCAAGCACAGCGGGATCGCCCATGCTGGCCGCGAGGTCGGCCATCTCGCGCTCCCAAGGGTGGATATGCTCCAACGATGCCAGCATCTCTTCGTACAGGGTATGGTGCGGCTTCGAACTCCGCCACCTGTGGCAGATAGCCAACGATAGTGCCCTGCGCATAGGCAATCTCGCCAGCCATCTGGCTCCAGCCGTCCCGCCAGCAGATTGAGCAGAGTTGACTTGCCCGCGCCGTTGGGTCCGACGAGGCCAATGCGGTCACGCGCATCCACGCGGAAAGAGACGCCTTGCACGATCAGCTCGGCGCCATAGGATTTCGTGAGATCAGTAATTACGGCTATAGACATGGCACTGTTTAGTGTACGCCCCTGACACCTCGCGCCGCAAGCATCATTTCTTCTGGGAGAAATCTGCCAGTGCTGCACAGGACTATCGGGTTTGGAGAAGTCCGGCAGCATGCGGTAAAATTGTGGTGGTTCTGTCATCTGGTAGCGATGGATTTATAGCCAGTGGACAACCAGAAGAGAGGTATGCGCATGCACACCCGCGCGGCCAGCGGGCGACCCAATCTGGGTAGCCAGCCCGGCACAGAGTTTGTGGTGGCTGACGACATGCTGACTGACGACACGGATAGCACAAATAGCATGGATAGCGCTTTGACTGACAACGATACCTTGAACGCGCGGCTGAATGACGAGCCAGACCGCCCCCATGAGGCGTGTGGTGTCTTCGGCATCTATGCGCCAGGCGAGGATGTCGCCCGGCTCACCTACTTTGCCCTGTTCGCCCTGCAACATCGCGGGCAGGAAAGCGCCGGTATCTTCACCAGCGATGGCGCGCAGCTCCACCGCCACGTCGAGATGGGCCTCGTCAGCCAGGTGTTCAAAGAGGAGACCATCGCGAATCTGACCGGCCATGTCGCCATCGGGCATACACGCTACTCCACCACTGGCAGCACCCGCATCGAGAACGCCCAGCCCATCTACATGGTGAGCGATCTCGGCGAGTTCGCCCTCGCGCACAACGGCAATCTCACCAACACTCTGACGCTGCGGGCGCGGCTGCTGGCCGAGGGCGAGAAGCCACACTCGAGCAGCGATACCGAACTGATCGCCATGCTGATCGCCCGTGCGCCCGGGGCAGGCCTATCTCGAAAAGATTCGCGCCGTGATGCCACAACTGGAAGGCGCGTATAGTCTGGCATTACTCACGCCAGATGAGGTGATCGGCATCCGCGATCCGCACGGCGTGCGCCCGCTCTCCATTGGCCGTCTCCACAATCACTGGATGATCGCGTCGGAGACGTGCGCCATCGAGACCGTTGGCGGCGAGTCTATTCGCGATGTAGAGCCGGGCGAGGTCATCGTGATTAGCGGCGATGGCCCTGAGGGCATGCAGGCGTTCGAGGGTCAGGCCTCTGAAGGCATGGCGGCGTGTCTCTTCGAGTACATCTATTTTGCCCGGCCCGATAGCACGATTAACAATCGCTCGCTCTATCTGGCGCGGCAGCGGATGGGCGAGCAGCTGGCACAGGAATTTCCTGTCGAGGCGGATATCGTGATTCCGGTGCCGGACTCAGCCTCACCCGCCGCCGCCGGTTACGCCGCCGCGCGTAAGATGCCCTTTGCCGATGGCCTCATCAAGAATCGCTACATTGGCCGGACGTTCATTCAGCCTGATCAGAATCTGCGCCAGTTGGGCGTGAAGATGAAGTACAATGCGCTGGGCGCGGTGCTCAAAGACAAGCGCGTGGTGGTGATCGACGATAGCATCGTGCGCGGCACAACTACCCGGCAACTGGTCCGGTTGCTGCGCGACAGCGGAGCGGTCGAGGTGCATCTCGGGGTCACATCGCCGCCATTCCGCTTCCCGTGCTACCTTGGGCTGGATGTCGCCCGCCGCTCCGAGTTGATTGCCGCGCGCCTGGATGACGCGGCGGACATCGCCCGCGAGGTAGGAGCCGACAGTCTGCACTATCTCAGCCTGGACGGGCTGGTCGCGGCGATTGATCTGCCGCGCTCGACGTTCTGCATGGGCTGCTTCACAGGGAATTATCCAGTGCCTGTGAATATGGATGAGCGCGGACAAATTCGCGCTGGAACCCATCGAGTGAGCGGCGACGCGCAACCCGCGTAACGCGACTATTGTAACTACGGCGTTGAATCGGCATTGATGACGTTTGTATTGAGTGGAGGGCTGCGGATGGCAAGCCTGCGCGATGTGCTGGGGCGAGTGCTGACGGTGCCGGGGGTCCAGGCCACGGTACTGGTCGGGCGCGAGGGCTTGCCCATCGAGCTGGCCGGACGCGGCGATCCGCGCTTCCTGGAGGCGCTGGGCGCGCTGGGCGCCAGTGTGCTGGGCACAGCGGAGGCGCTGGGACGCGAACTTGGCCAGAGCCTGACCGTTGGCACAATCTGCGAGTATGACCACGCGCTTGTCACCGTTGAGCCACTAGGCGACTATGCCGCCGTCGTGACCCTGGCAGAGAGCGCGGCCAGCCTTGGGCGCGTCCGCCATACTGTCCGCGCTAGCGCCGACGAGCTTTTGCGACTGCTGGATGCGCGATAGCCACAGTCTCGGCCTTGAAAGGCCGGAGCAAATGCGCAGAAAGGGCTTAAAAGCCCAGCAGGGCCATAAATGGCCTGTCTCCTCCTACTCCGGCCATTTATGGCCGAGAGGGAAATCACATCCTTTCAACCTGCCTATGATGCCTGCACCCACGAGGAGAATGCTGTATGACACAGTCGGCTGAGGCATACGCCAGAGCGGGCGTGAATCTCGATGCCGCCGATGCTGCGAAGCAGGCGATGCGCGCTGCCATTCGCAGCACCCACGGCCCACAGGTGCTGGGCGCGATGGGCGGATTCGGCGGCCTCTTCGCGCTGGATACGGACGGAATGCGCGAACCGGTGCTCGTCTCATCCATCGATGGCGTCGGCACCAAGCTCAAGATTGCATTCGCTCTCAATCGCCATGGGTCGGTTGGCGCCGATCTGGTCAACCATTGTGTGAACGATATCCTCGTCTGTGGCGCGCGCCCGCTCTTCTTCCTCGACTACCTCGCGCTTGGCACGATGGATGCCGATCAGGCAGCGGCAGTCGTCGGTGGGGTCGCGGCGGCGTGCCGTGAGGCGGGCTGCGCGCTCATCGGCGGCGAGACAGCCGCAATGCCCGGCTTCTACGCAGCAGGAGAATATGACCTCGCCGGATGCATCGTCGGTCTAGCCGAGCGCGACCGTCTGGTAGGCGGCGAGAACATCCAGGCGGGCGACATAGTCATTGGGCTACCCTCGTTTGGCCTGCATACCAACGGCTACTCACTCGCCCGCGCCGTCTTTGCCGACGCTGACCTGAACGCGCCGTCCCTGAGCTGGGTCGCACGCTCGGCGATGAGCTGCTCCAGCCGCATCGCTCTTACCTCCAAGAGATGTTGCCGCTGGTCAACGAGCAGCTAGTGACGGGGATGGCGCATATCACTGGCGGCGGGCTTACTGATAATCTGCCGCGCGTCGTGCCAGAGGGGCTGACTGTTCACCTCGATGCCTCGACCTGGGATGTCCTGCCGATCTTCCGGCTGATCCAGCGCCAGGGGAATGTCGCGTGGAACGAGATGCAGCGCGTCTTCAACCTCGGTCTTGGCTTTCTGATCTTCTGTCGCCCTGACCATGAAGCGCACGTGCTGGCACAGACGGCAAGCGCTGGCGGGCGGCGCGTCGGCGATGTGACAACCACACCCGATACCGGCGTTCGTGTAGTGGTTGAGGGGATTTCATGAGCGAAGAAACGTCGGCTCTTCCAGCGCTCGCGGTGCTGGTGTCTGGGCGTGGCAGCAACCTGGCGGCAATTTTTGGCGCGATAGCGCGGGATGAGTTGCACGCGCGTGTGGCGCTGGCCATTTCCAGCCGGGCAGACGCGCCCGCCCTCGACATCGCCCGCGAACATGGGGCGGAGACGCGCGTTATCGCGCCAAAATCGTTCGCGTCGCGCGAAGAAGCCGGAGCCGCGATCATCGCGGCGCTTCAGGAAGCGCAAGTGCGGGCTGTTGCGCTGGCCGGCTACAAGCCGATTTTGGATGCCAGTGTAGTCAAAGCATATCCTGACCGCATCCTCAATGTCCATCCATCGCTGCTGCCCGCCTTCGCGGGAGGAATGGCGCCGAAGCCGCAGGCGGACGCACTGGCGGCAGGGGTCAAGGTGAGCGGCTGCACGGTGCATATCGTCACCGCCGACGTAGACGCCGGGCCAATTGTCGCGCAGGCCGTCGTGCCCGTGCTGGACGACGATACCGTCGAGAGCCTCTCGGCACGCATCCTGGCCGAGGAACATCGTCTGTTGCCGCTGGCGCTCGAATGGCTGCTCTCCGGTCGGCTTCGCATCGAGCAGGGACACACATGGCTCGCTTCCGCCGACCTGTAATCTCGCAGAAGAACGCGCCGGTGAAATAGTTGAGAAGAACAGGCGGGCTATAGATAGCACAAAGCCGGATTCTCCTGTTGAGGAGAACCCGGCTTACGTGCGATCCGCGCCTATAGAAACAGGCGACAGACCGCATTGAGCTGGCGTTTACTACCAGCGATCGCTACGTCCACGGCCACTGGCGTCATAACCGCCACCATAGCCGCCACCGCCACGACCGCCGCGACCGCCGCCGCGATCACTACGACCGCCGCCGTAGCTGCCACCGCCGCCATAGCCACCGCCACCGCCGCCATAGCCGCCGCCACCGCCGCCATAGCCGCCACCGCCGTAGCCACCGCCACCACCGCGTTCAGCGCGCGGCTGAGCCTCGTTCACACGAATCGTCCGGTTACCGACCATTGTGCCGTTGAGCGCCTGAATGGCGCTCTGCGCCTGCGCATCGTCGGCCATCTCGACAAATCCGAAACCCTTGCTCTGACCGGTGGCGCGATCCATGATGACCGCGGCGTCCAAAACCTCTCCAAACGCGCCGAAAAGCTGCGCAAGCTGCTGATTGTCCGTCGTGTAGGGCAAATTGCCTACGTAAATCCTGGTGGCCACTAGGCTCCTTCAGTCCTCATGCCTGGCCGGGGAGGCCAGCTTTCTCAAAAACAAACTCTTCTACCAACTCGCTCGTGGCGCCGTTCTACGGACGCTCCGGCACTCAATGCGGAGGAACCATCTCTGCCTGAAAGCCACCGGGGGGAGCCGTGTCAGTTCACCAACATCCTCATTGTATCCCCCAATGGAGTGATTCCGCAAGTGAGCGTTAAGTCCACGGAATTACGCCACACTATATAGCACAGCAAGTTTCATGCCCGCCGCATGAGTTTGCGGTCAACTGGCGTATACTAGCAGTGATTTGCCAATGATACAGTGGTGTTGACTATGAGGTGTCACTGCCGCACTCCTCAACAAACCGCTCCTTTGCAGCCGGTCTGCGTCACCTGCATCCTATTGGGAAGAGATCGAGGAGATTTACCATGAGCGAGTTGCCCGAACTAGACGATGTCCTGGCGCCCAGCCGCGGATTCATGCATCTCGACGATGAGCTAACCGACTTCGAGACCGCACGAGTTGTGATTGTTCCTGTACCCTTCGATGCGACCACCTGCTATCGGCCAGGCACGCGCGAAGGCCCCCGGGCAATCATCGACGCCTCGCGCAACCTGGAGCTGTACGACACAGAGCTACGGCGCAGTCCCTGCTCGGTAGGCATCCATACGCTGCGCGCGATTGAGCCGATCATGGGCAATGCGGCGGCAATGACCAACCGCATCGAACAGGTAACGGGCCAACTGCTGGATCGCGGCAAATTCGTGGCTACACTCGGCGGTGATCACTCCATCTCTATCGGCGTGATACGCGCCTTTGCCGCCCGGTATCCTGGGATGACTGTGCTCCAAATCGACGCCCATACCGATCTGCGCGACTCCTATGAGGATAATCCTCTCAGCAGCGCCACCATCATGCGCCGCGTGCTGGATGTCTGCGAGCGCACCGCGCAGGTGGGCATGCGCAGCATCAGCGAGCCAGAGATGCAACTCATCGAGGAGCGCCAATTGCCGCTCTGGCTGGCCAGCGACATCGCCGCCCGGCGCTTTCGCGGCGACCGCGGCTGGATCGACGAGGTGGTTGCATCGCTGGGCAATGAGGTCTATCTCACCTTTGATATCGACGCCTTCGACCCATCGCTCGTGCCTGGCACGGGAACGCCGGAGCCAGGAGGGCTTGGCTGGTACGAGGTCATGGACCTGCTCAGTGCGGTCGCGGCGCAACGGGCGATCATCGGCTTCGATGTCGTGGAGTTGTCGCCGCTGGTGGAAAGTCATGTCAGCCCGGTCGTCGCGGCCAAACTGGTCTACAAGCTGATTGGCCTGGCACTTCCGCAATAGCGCGCTTTCCAACATTGTCTCTGCTTCCGCTTCGGCGAACGTGTGGCCGCCATTCTTACCGCACGGCGAGCAGAACGTGGTTGTCGAGGCGCTGCCAGAGCACGCCGACAGAGCGAAAGCCCGCGTTACCGAGCGCGGCGGCGTGCAGGTCGTAGGTCAACTCAAAGTCGCCATGAGCGCTCTCGGGCAGGCGTTGCTCGCGCTCAGCGACAAGCTCGGCGAGCGCTGGCTCGCGTGTGACAGCATCCCACCACCCGCGCCAACTCTCGGCGCCATCCTTTTCGGCGGCCTCTTCCTCGCGCTCGCTGACCAGATTTCGCACCCGCGCGAACGGCTCCATACCAGGCGCGTAGGCCATATGGTCACCGTTGAGAAAGAGGCCATCGGGACGAATCAGCGCCCCCAGCTCGGTGTACAGGCGAACGAGTTGATCGGGAGGCAGCCAGTGCAACGCCGTCGTGCTCAGCGCCACATCAACCGACTCCACGCCGATGCGCTCGCGCCAGGATGGCTCGCGCAGGTTTGCATCTATCCACCGCAGCCGCCCGCCAACGTCGCCAATCGCGCCCTGACCGATCGCAAGTAACAAGGGATCCTGGTCTACCGCAATGGCGCGCGCCTTTGGAAACCGCTCCAGGAGGCGCTGACTGAGCGAGCCAAGCCCACACCCCAGATCGAGCGCGACAAACTCTGGTGGCAGCAGCGCCTCCAGCGCGTCAAACATCGCGTTGAAGCGTTCCTCGCGGAAAGGCAGGTAGCGTGTCTGCTGGCGATCCCAGCGCCTCAGCCACTCGCGCCAGTCTATCGTCCCATCCGACCGTTGTTGTGTCATCGCTCTCGCTCCTTATCCTCGCCGTATGATCGGTTCTCATGCGAATATCTGTCGAAGGTGTAAGCGTCTGGGGAATGATCGAGATCCATCGGCCGCATCCAAAGGGCCTGATGGTCTGTCTGTGCTAACCTTTGATCGCCAGCACAGCATCCAGCGCGTGGCGGAGTTGCCACGCAAATTCGTCAATGCCCTGTCCGATGATAGGCAGTGGTGGCGGCGTCTGTTCGACGATCTCGCGCAGCGGCGCCATCGCCTTCGCATAGCCCGGAAATCCGCGAAACACGGGGGCGGCAACCAGCGTCACCATCGTCGCCCAGTAGACGGTGCAGCAGCCGATAATGTCGCCCGCGTTGTAGCGGGGCGCGCCAATACCAATCGCGCCTCTGATAGCGGTGTGAATGTCGTCGAGGCTGCCAAGCATGGTGATCTCGGGCAGATCGCGTAACGCGGCGAGGCGCAGCTCGCCCTGCGCCAGCGATGAAGCGCCGAGTGTATCGAGCAGCATGCCTCGGCTCTCGTCGCTCAGCAAAAGCGCCGCCCGCCACCAGCCTTGCATCTGCTCGTCATCGGCCTGGAGCAATGCGTGCAGACTGTACAGCGCTGCTGTGTAGATGCCTGCCGCCATCGAGGGGGGCGCTGGAGACGATTGGACAAACGTCCAGGTTGTCGCGACCGATGCCTGAATAGCTGCCAGACGCACCGTCATGGTTCACCACCTGCCAGATTCAGACCGGCATTCGTCGGCTCGGCCTCGACCAGGCAAGTGCCGGGCAACGGAGCGGAATCCTTCTGTGTGAACGCGAACAGCGGCCCCCAGAATGAACTAGGAAGCCGCTGTGATCGGTCGGGGCGAGAGGATTTGAACCTCCGACCCCCACAACCCCATTGTGGTGCGCTACCAGGCTGCGCTACGCCCCGATGTGCATTCACCTTAGCATACATGCGGGCGCTTCGTCAAGGAGCAACGGTCGCCGTCAGTGCAGGCCAGCCGCGCGGGCAAGCGCCTCCAGCCGGGCCGCCACCTGGTCTGGCGTGCCATCCGGCATGCTGATGAGCGGCTCATTCATGCCCAGCGTCTGCCACGCACGCAGCCGCGCCACCACCTCATCTGGCGTGCCGACAATCGCCGTGGCTTCGAGCAGTCGGTCGCTCACCGCGGCAATCGCGCCCTTGTGCCCACTTTCCCAGCCTTTGATAATCGCGGCCACATCCTCGCTGAATCCGTGGCGACTGAGCATCTCCGCGTAGAACGTACCCATACGTCCGACATAGAAGGCAACTGGTCCGGCGGCTCGCATGCGCACAGCCTGACGCTCAGCCTCATCGAGCACAATCGCCACTGTGAGATACGGCGCGATGCTCACCGAGCCTGCTGACCGTCCCGCTTGCTCCGATCCGCCATCGAGCTGCGCCCGCAGATCAGGATAGTCGCGCGCGGGCCAGTAGACCGGCAGAATGCCATCGGCCACCTCTCCAGCCAACTGAATATTCTTCGGGCCAAGTGAGGCGAGGTAGATTGGGATATGGTCGCGAAGCGGCGTAAAGCGAATGGTAAAGCTACGTTCCAGCGAGAAAATCTCGCCCTTGAAGTTAAGTGGTTCGCGGCGCAGAATCGCGTCGATAATCTGAACGTATTCGCGGGTCCGCTGGAGGGGCTGTGAGAATGGCACACCATGCCAGTGCTCGACCACCTGTGGCCCGGATGAGCCGAGACCAAGCACCATTCGTCCGCCTGACCGCTCATCCAGTGTCGCGGCGGTGGCGGCGATGACGGCAGGCGAACGTGAGAAGATATTGGCGATGCCCGCGCCCAGCTTCATCCGCGTCGTCACGCGCAGCAGATCGGCCAGCGAGGTAAAGAGTTCGTAACCCCAGGCTTCGCCCAGCCAGACAGAATCATAGCCCAGGCTATCAGCCATGTGGACGCTCTCTCTGATGGCGTCCCACTTGCCCGGAAACGTTGGCGCATCGGCCACAATGCCAATACGCAACGGCGCAGTCGTGTCGCTCGCCGCGGGCGTATCCGCAGAGCTTGCTGTCTCATCCGCGTTCACATGATGTCCCTTTCGCTGACCAGTCTGCCACGTTGCACACAGCGTAGCCACGATAAAGCAGCGCGTCAAGGTCGGGCACAACGTTTGATATACTGAAAGAAAGACGCTGCTGGCTGTGCGGCGCGCGGAACCATCTTCGAGGTAGAAAGGGTAATGCAGCGTGACCACCGTGAGCGAGCGGCCCATCAGTGTCCGCCTGGCAAACGATGCCGACCGGATGGCGGCACGCACATCGATTCCCTCCACAACCGCGCGTGGCCGGGCAAGCCTGGCACTGCTGAAGACGGGCCAGGGGCTGCTCTGGGTAGCCGTCGAAGGCGCAGGCGAGGAGGAGATGCTGGTTGGGCTGTTGCTGGCCACTGCCCAGGTGCAGCCGGAGCGCGAAGAGCTGGTCGGGTATATCCATGAGTTGCTCGTGCATCCTGCCTCGCGCCGTCGCGGCGTCGCCATGCACCTGCTCGATGCGGCGGAACACTATTTTCTCGAAGAGCACGCTTTCGCCAATGTCGAGCTGACCACCTCACCCGACAACGAGGCGGCGCTCCAGCTCTATCGCAGCCGTGGCTACACCATCTCCTCGGTGCGCTTCTCCAAGCAGCGCGGTCTGCCGCTCACCGAGGAGTGCTGACGACCCCGCGCGCAGATGATGTGGGTTTGTTTTTTCTGAGAACAGTGAAGGGTGGCGCTATGTCCGGCTCTATTTCATTCGATCCCGTCGCCGACCGTTATGATGATACGCGCGGATATTCCGCCGAGGTGGCGGAGGAGATTGCCACGGGATTGATGCGTGTGGGGCCGGTGGCCGCCGGTAGCAGCCTGCTGGAGATCGGCATCGGCACCGGGCGCATCGCCCTGCCTTTGCTGCGCAATGGGGTGAACATCACCGGAGTGGACATCTCGCCGCTCATGGTCGAGCGCCTGCGCGCAAAACTGGCGCAACAACAGGCGGCGGAGCCGGAACGCTCGTGGGGCAGTCTGACGCTGGAAATGGCGGATATGACGGCGCTGCCCTTCGCCGACGGCAGCTTCGACGCGGCGGTGGGCGTGCATGTGCTGCACCTCGTGCCCGAATGGCGCAAGGCGCTGGACGAGGCGCTTCGGGTGATTCGCTCTGGTGGCGCGCTGCTCATCGGTCAGGATGTGCACGGTGGCGGTTATCCCCATGCGGTCATCCAGGATCAGTGGCGCGACATCATCGCGCGACTGGGGCATCCACCCATCACCGTCGGCGCGCTGGGGTTCCAGGCAATTGTGGATGAGCTGACGCGGCGCGGGCTAACTGTCACTGTCGAGACGCTAACTACGTGGGAGGTGGAGCAGACGCCACGTTCGGCGCTCCGATACATCGCCAGCCGGACGTGGTCGCGTACCTGGCCCGCGCCCGACGACGCCTTCGCCGAATCGGTTCGTCAACTGACCGACTGGACCGAGCGCCACTACAAAGGCAGGATGGACACGCCGCAAAACTCGCCCCACTCGTTCAAAGTAGCGCGGGCAACCGTCACGCGCTAGCGCGGACGCAGGTGGGCACGCAAATCGGCAAGGGTGAAGCCGCGCAACTCGCCGACGGACGCGATGCTGATATCGGGCGGTGGCGTTTCAGGTGGCGCTACCTGAGCATAGTGACCCTGCGCCACATGCACCGTCACAAATCGGTTGGGCATGAGGCTCTTGAGCGCGCTGAGAATGCGCCCCTTATCATCCACCACCACGTAGAACGGCGCGGGCCAGCGAGCCATGATCTCGTCGATGTGGTCTTCCTTGTGGACGTAGATAACCGCCTGCCAGTTGACCGCCGCCGCCAGCCCGCTGTGCTCAATCTTGTGCGGCTGGTAGACGCTGTCACCATCTGAGACAATGGTCGGCAGGCCAATGGTCTTGAGATAGGCAATAGTCGCCATGGTTTCGGGGAAGACACGGCTGGCGAACGGATAGTCCATGATGATGGAGCGCAGGAGCGCCGCACTGGCGGGATCGGGATGACGCTCTTCGACACGCTCGAAAGTGAGCGGCAGGTCCACCGTGCCGGTCAGCCGCCGCACCTCTTCGTATTCGCGCCAGAATGTTTCGGCCATCGGGACGCCGAGCAGCTCGCGCAGTTGGGCATCCATATCGGTCTTGACAGCATCGTTATCGAGCAAGGTGTTATCGCAATCGAGGAGAAAGACCACCTCTATCGGTGCAGTCACCCCACCTGCATCCACCGAGGATGATGTCATCGCCGCTTCCTCCTCGAATCCGCCGCGCTGCCATAGCGCTGTCAGCACTTGCCCGCACGCATTCTAGCACAGCACGCTCAATGCGCGGGGGTGGGCGCGCTGCTTGCAGGCGCATCCTCTATCGCCAGGACATCTCCCGTCTCACCACGCGGCGCGGTTGGACGTGAGGCCCTGCCGAAGAAGAGCCGCAGCAGCGTCGCCGCACTTGCCAGACAGATAGCGCCGACGATAAACACGGGCAACGTGCCGACATGCTGATACAGCCAGCCAGCCAGCGTCGGGCCGATGGCGAAACCGAGACTCCAGGTGACACTGTAAAAGCCACTGAGCGTCGCGCGATAACGTGACGATACCTGATCCATCGTAAATGAAGCGTATGTGGGATCGAAGAGGCCACGCAGCACGATGCGCGAGAACTCCCCGGCGGCGGCCAGCGGCAGCACCGGCGCAATCCCGGTAATCAGCATCGCGGGCGCGCTCAGATACTGCATCGTCGTCGCCGTGCGGAGCTTGCCCCAGCGGCGCACGATGCGCGGCGCGTTGAGCGCGGTCGCCCCGCCGATCAGGCCCGCCAGTGTGAAAAGCGCGCCTAGCGAACCGGGCTGCATATGGAACTTGATCACGAAGTAGAGCTGGAGCAAACCGACGACCGTGCCCTCCCCCGTCGTCGCCAGCATGTCGGGTAGCAAGAGCTTCACGAACAGCACAAACAGCGCCTTCCGCTCCATCCGCTGTGGCGCGGGTGCGGGTTGCAGCACAGGCTCCGCATGGGCAGCCGTCGTCTCTGGAACCGGAGCGGGAGCAGGAACCGCCTCTGTTCGCGTTCGTGGCGACGGCAAGGCGTCGAGCGTGAAGAGCGGAAGGACCGGCAGGAATGTGACGGTGGCCGCTACCAGCATACCGATACGCAACGGAATCGGCGAGAGCGCGGGCTGATGGATGACGGCCGAGACCAATTCCGGGACAAGGCCGCCGATTAGGCTGCCAATCGCGCCAACGCCGAGCAGCAAAAAACTGTTGACCGCCAGCACGCCAACATGCTCATCTTCGCTCGTGCTTTCGGTGAGAATTGGCAGAATAGTCACCCAATAGGCAGAGCCGAACACGCCATTCAAGAAACTGAAAATCAGCAGTGAGGGCGCCGATGTGCTGAGGCCAATCGCAGCCAGAGCAAGCGGATTCAAGAGGCCGCTAACCAGCAGCAGCGGCTTGCGTCCGATACGGTCGGCGAGTAATCCAAGAGGAATCCCCGCGAAGAGCGCCGCAATCGCGGGCATCGCGGCGACCAACCCGATGAAGTCCTCGTGGTAGCCGAGGCTGTAGACGTAGAGGTTGGTGGTGACCTGGCCAATATAAATCTGGAAGCCCTTGCCCAGCGTATAGAGGAGGATCAGATTGACGTTGCGCGAATAGTGCGGCAACGTCTGCCTCCGCGCCACAATCCAGGCGCGCACGCTCCCCATGTGCTCCCCCAACCTCACGAAACGATCACAATGCGTTGTACCCAGTAGTATCACGCTTCTCTTCAGTGTATGAAGAATATCGTACCACCTGTCGCGCCCCGAAACCCTGTCCAATGGGACAGCACATGGGACGCCACAGCCGCGACGCAGAGCTACAGCGCCTTCAGCAACCGGCGCGAGCGCGCCCACGACAGGGAAACAGAAGCCGCTGAGCGATTTCGCGGCCCGGCACGTCAGCTAGCTACACATTGACAGGCCATTCCCGGCCCAGCTACAATTCGTATGATTTGTCTTGAGCGGACAAGGGCGTTCGTCTCGCGTGCTTTCGGCGCTCATGCCATCGGCCTTCATACCTGCCGAACGATTCCAGCCCGTCGGCGACCCACCGCTCGACTCATCGCCGCGAGAGCGGCCCAGCTAACACCTGACGATTACGGTGACCCGCGACTGCGTGCTGGCCGCTGATACTCCCGCGCAGGCCGCTAGCGGTATCTGGAGGTACGACCCGGTGAAGATTGTTATGTGCATGAAGGAGACGCCGTCAACCACGGCTGAGAAACGCTTCGGCGCCGATATGCGACTGGAGCGGGAACCAAAGGACGCTATCATCAACCCGTTCGATGAATACACCATCGAGGAGGGTTTGCGCCAGCAGGAGAAGCACGGTGGCGAGACCATCGTGCTCTGCATGGGACCAGCAACAGCCACAGACACGATCCGCAAAGCGCTGGCGATGGGCGTGGACCGTGGCGTGCTGGTGACCGATACGGCGCTGGCTGGATCGGATGCCGTGGCCACCGCGCGCGTGCTGGCAGCCGCGCTGCAAAACATCGGCTTCGACCTGGCGCTCTTTGGCAGCGCCGCCGCCGACTCATACGGCGGTATCGTGCCCAGCGTTGTCGCCGAGTTCCTGGGGCTGCCACTGCTCTCGTTCGCCACCAAACTGGATGTTGACGGCGTAACGACAAAGATCGAGCGCGCGGCGGAGGTTGGCTATAACGTCGTCGAGGCCCAGACGCCCGCGCTGGTCAGCGTCATGAAATCCATCAATGAGCCGCGCTACCCTTCGATGAAGGGCATCATGCAGTCGAAGAAGAAGCCCATCGACACGATGAGCCTGGCAGACCTGGGCATCGATGCCAGCAAGGTCGGCATGGGCGCGTCTGGTGAAAAGGCGCTCAGCGCGGAGAAGATCGCGACGCAGCGTAAGGGCGAGATCTACATGGGCAACGAGGGCGCCGCCGAGCGTGTCGTAGCCTTCCTCGCGGAACAGAAGGTGCTCTAAAAATGGCTAACGACGTTTGGGCATTGGCGGAAATCAATGGTGGCAAGCTGGCGAGCATCTCGCTCCAACTGGCGAGCAAGGCCGCCGAACTGGCAGGCACGCTAGGTGGATCGTCCGCGGCCGTCGCCCTGGGCACGAATACACAGGCCGCCGCAACAGACCTGGGCGCATGTGGCGTGCAGACTGTCTACGCCTCCGAGGGCAACGTCTATGACGAATACCTGACGCAGCCGCACGTCGAGGCGCTGGCTGCGCTGATCCAGCAGCATCAGCCGCGGCTGGTGCTCTTTGGCGGCACCAATTACGGGCGTGATGTCGCGGCGCGACTGGCGGCGCGGCTTGGCCTGGGCATCGAATATAATGTTGGCGATGTCGCTATCGAGAACGGCGAGGTCATGATGACCGTCCCCGCCTTCGGTGGATCGCAGGCCGTCAAGATGGCGTTCCAGGGCGAGGGGACGCGGCTGCTCGGCGCGCGCCCGAATGCCTTCCCAACCAATCGCGTCGGCGGAACGGCCAGTATCGAGAATGTGCCCGCGCCCGCAGCGCCCTCCAACGGCGCGAAGGTCTCTGGTCCTTTCGGCACGGAAGGCGCGGCAGAAGCTGGTCACCTGGGCAAAGCGCCGGATGGCCACGATATCTGGATGCCAGCGGCCAGCCGTGCCAGGCTCGAAGAGGCGCAGATCATCGTCTCCGGCGGACGCGGCCTCGGCGGCCCGCAAGGCTTCGCGCAGATTGAAGAGCTGGCGACGGCGCTGGGCGCTGGCCTGGGCGCATCGCGCGCGGCAGTGGACGCTGGCTGGGTGCCATACGCGCATCAGGTGGGGCAGACCGGCAAGACGGTCAAGCCGACGGTCTACATCGCCTGCGGCATCTCAGGCGCGGTGCAGCATAAGGCGGGCATGGGCACATCGGGCCTGATTATCGCCATCAACAAAGACAAAGACGCGCCGATCTTCTCGTTCTGCGACCTGGGCATCGTCGGCGATCTGAACGTCGTCGTGCCACAGTTGACGGCGCTCGTCAAAGCGCGCAAGGGTAGCTAGCGAACTCGCGACAGCGTGGCAAGCTGGCGTCTCACGACATTTCAAGGTGGGCGAGCCGTGGCCTAAAGCGCCACGGCTAATCCTGCGTCGGGCGTGTCCCTGTGCCGATGCGCGATGTTACTGTACAACCGGGATTAGCCGCAGGGCTTCAGCCTGCGGTATGCGTGGTTTAGACGAATGGCGCCCGTTCGCCACTGTTTATCCCAATTCTGGCAAAGGAGCGACTGCCATGGGTCAACCCGCAATCTGGCCGACGGGCGACAACCTCATCGGCCCGGTCATCTTTGGTGTGGTGCTGGTGGCCGCCTGGGTGGCTTTCCTGCTCCGTATTCGCAAGCTGGTCAATCTGCTGATGCTTGGCCAGCCGGAGAACCGCTTCGACCACCTGGGGGACCGCGTCAAATTCTTCACGCTGATGGTGCTCGGCCAGCGCGGCGTCTTGCGCGATCCGCTGCCGGGTATCGCCCACTTCTTCACGTTCTGGGGCTTCATCATTATCCAGCTCGACGCGCTCAACCTCTGGGCGATGGGATTTCATTTTGAGTTGCCCATCATCGGCAGCCGTATCGTTGCCGCCGTGCTGGATTTCTTCATCTTCGCCGCCTTCCTCGCACTCCTCATCTTCGCCTTCCGACGGCTTGTCTTGCGCCCGAAACAGTTGCAGAGCCAGTCGCACAGCCCGGCCGATGCCTTCATCATCCTCGGCCTAATTATGCTGGTGCTAGTCTCGCTCTTCTTCTTCGAGGTCTTCGCCTATATCGCCACCGGCGGCGAGGTCTGGACGCCCTTCGGCGCACTCGTCGGCCAGGCCTGGAGCGGCATGTCACTGGGCGCCGCCACCGCGCTGATGAGCGTGGCGTGGTGGGCAAACGTGCTGGTGGTGCTCAGCTTCCTGATCTACATCCCGAACTCGAAGCACCTGCACCTGCTGGCGACGCCGTTCAACGTCTTCTTCAAGAGCTACCAACCGAAGGGCGCGCTCCAGATAATCCCAAACATCGAGGAGCGCGAAGACTACGGCGTTCACAAGATCAACCAGTTTACCTGGAAGCAGTTGCTCGACGGCTATGCCTGCACCGAGTGCGGACGCTGCAATAGCGTCTGCCCCGCGCTCGCCACCGATAAACCGCTCTGGCCGAAGGAGATCATCCTGGCGGTCAAAGAGGAGGTGTTCGCCGCTGGCGGCATGATGCTCGTCAGCGCGGAGGCCGCCGAGGAACGCGCCAAGGCCGAGCCGATGGTCGGCGGGCTGATCGCCGAAGAGTCGCTCTGGGCCTGCACCAACTGTGGCGCGTGCGTCGAAATCTGCCCGGTCTCCATCGAGCACGTGCAGAAGATCGACGATATGCGCCGCTTCCTAGTGATGGAGGAGAGCAGCTTCCCGCAGGAGGTGACGCCGCTCTTCAATAACCTGGAGCGCAACGCCAATCCATGGGAAATCTCGAACGATACCCGCGCCGACTGGGCGAAGGCGCTCAACGTGCCCACACTTGCCGAAGACCCCGAGGTGGATGTGCTCTACTGGGTTGGCTGCATGGGGTCGTTTGACCAGCGCAACCAGAAGGTAGCCACCGCCTTCGCGAAAGTGATGCAGCACGCCAACGTCAGATTTGGCATCCTCGGCCCGGAGGAAAGCTGCACGGGCGACCCGGCGCGGCGCATCGGCAACGAGTATCTCTGGCAGATGCTGGCGCAGCAGAACATCGAAGTGCTCAACGGCTATGGCTTCGGCAAAGAAGCCACCGCCAGCGCGAACGGCCAGAACGGCTCCAACGGCTCAGTCGGGTCGGCAAACGGCCATACTCCCTATAGCGGTGTCGGTGTCCCGCCGGGGCGCGCCTACGACATCAAGACAGTGGTGGCGACCTGCCCGCACTGCTTCAACACGATCAAGAATGAGTACCCGCAGCTTGGCGGCAACTTCGAGGTCATCCACCACACGGAGTTTATCGACCGGCTCATCAGCAGCGGCCAGCTCATACTGCCAGTGGGCTTCGATCTGCGCAAGCTCACCTACCACGATCCGTGCTTCATTGGCCGCTGGAATGATATCTACGACGAGCCGCGCCGGGTGCTCAACGTGATTAGCAGCAACGGCGTCACCGAGATGCAGCGCAACCGCAACCGGTCGTTCTGCTGTGGCGGCGGCGGCGGACGTGTCTGGATGGAGGAGAAGATCGGCAAGCGCATCAACAACACGCGCGTGCAGGAGGCGCTCGATACCGGCGCGGAGGCGCTGGCGGCGGCCTGCCCGTTCTGCATCACAATGTTTGAAGATGGCATCAAAGCGGTCGAGGCGCAGGACCACTTCGGCGTCGAAGATATCGCGGAGATTCTGGCGCGCGCGCTCGATGCGCAGCCCGTCGCGGCTGGAACGACGCCATCAGAGCCAGATGCACACAGCTAAATCACGCGTTTGCTAGAATATTCGATAACCAGAAAAACCCTCCCTGGCGAGCAGAATCGACCAGAGAGGGTTTTCTGAAAAGAGGCGACTACTTCTTGCCAGCGTGCAATCCATGGTTGAGTGACTGAAGTCCCAGTACCATGTGGACGAGCGCAATCAACAGCGGTGTCGTGGCCAGACCAAGGATACTGGTGCTCGTCACCAGATTGGCGGGGGCCGAAACGCCGCTGAGCAGGTGAATCTTGAAGGCATCCAGAACGCCCACGAGGCCCACCAGCGTGAAAATCACGCCGATGATGAAATCGTACATCTGGGCGAACTTGCCATCGTTGAGCCACTTCTGCGTCACCAGAATGCCAAGCAGACCACTGACGAAGAGCCAGATGGATTCCGAGCTGACCTGTTGGGTGTTGACGTAGCTTGCCACACCCGCAATGAGACCGAAGAAAATGAACCACAGGAAGTAATGCGCGCTGCGATGTCCAAACATGCGGTAGACCTCCAAGAACTCATGCATTGAGGCGAAGCGCTCCGTTGCGCTCCGATGAGAGAGGGACGGGCTGGTCTGGCAAACGTATGCGAACCAGCGACATCGACGCCGTGTCGATGTAGCACCCATTGTACAGGAAACAGGCCAGCCGTAAAGAAGGAGTTTTTCGGAGGAGGATTTCCAACAAATCGCACAGCGACGATACGCTATTTTGCGCTGTCTGCCTATCGGGGAAAGTGAGCAAGGTATGTGAGCACAACGCGAACACAGCAAGCGACGACGCCAGTGCGAACCGACGTCGTCTGCTTGAAGCGATGTTCTGCGTTCATAGGGCAAGATATGTCTTAGTGGCTACGCTGCTGTTTGGGGGTGCCGCGGCCACGCTCGCCGCCCTTCTTGCCGATGCGGGAGTAGAACTCGGCGCCCTGTTGCCGCTTGGTGGACTCGCCGCCCTTCTTGCCTATCTCGGCATAGAAGGTTGAGCCGAGCTTCTGCTTGACGGCCTCGCCGCCTTTTTTGCCAATACGGGAGTAGAACTCGGGGCCATATTTCTCACGAACCGCTTGGCCACCGTGTTTCGCCTTGTCGGAACCGGGTTCTGGTCCTCGCTTGCTGGCTGCCATAGTTGTGCACCTCTTTGCTTCTCAACAGTTGTTGCGCTCTGGAAAACGACTCATTGCCACAACCTGCCTGCCCTCCCGATCATGAGAGAGATCAGCGGTCGGCGGCAAGTAACCCTGCCCACATGCAGGATTCAGACCAGCCCGCGTATACTACGCGCCATACGGGGAGAAGCTGTGATGCTTTCAACCGGCAAAGCCCCACCCGACGATTCATATCGACACTTATGCGTCGCTCCTCCCCGGACGTTCTGAGACATCGCGGAGAGCAGCCTGTCGGGCAGATGCAAGACGATTGGCGATGAGAGCGGCGGTGGCCCCGGCTCCGGCGCCGTTGTCGATGTTGACAACAGTCAGCCCCGGCGCACACGTTTGCAGCATCGCCAGCAACGCAGCGCGTCCCTTCCCGCCCGCGCCATAGCCAATGGAGGTGGGAACACCAATCACTGGCACTGGCGAAAGCCCCGAGACGACACTCGGCAGTGCGCCATCCATCCCCGCGCATACCACCAGCACCGCGACATCGCTGGCCAGTAGCTCGCGCAGCGGCGAAAGCAGGCGGTGTAATCCCGCCACGCCCACATCAAAAAGCGTTGACACCTGGCATCCCATCTCTTCGGCCACCAGCCGTGCTTCTTCGGCAACGGGAATATCACTGGTGCCTGCGGTCAGGATGCCAACATGCCCCCCAGTCTGTGGGCGTATGTAATCAGGCGCATGGATCGCGGCCGCGCGGGCAACCGGTCGCGCATCCACATGCCCAGGGAATTCAGCTTGAAGAAGAGCCAGTGTCCCCGCTCGCAGGCGTGTCACCACCGCTCGGCCATTTGTTGAGACAAACGCCCGCACAATGGAGAGCGCCTGCTCGTCGGTTTTCACCCCAGCCAGCACAATTTCTGGAATCCCTTTGCGCGTTTCGCGGTCGAAATCGGGTCGGGCATCAATAGCATCCACATGCTCGCTCGACTCGCCATCCTGCGCGCCCCCTCCAGATCCTGACTGACCCATGGACTCCTCAACATCCGCTGACTACACCTGCCAGGCGCACTATGACATAACATATAGCACGCAAGTACATCGAACGGCAAGAGCGCTCGATTGGAATCTCTTCAGAATGAAGAAGAAGTGAAAACATACACAATGCTATGAGTGCTGCTTTACGGTCGGGCCTCTAGCCCGATTGGCTCGCGTCTTGCCTCTCGTTTTCACGGGCTGCTATACTGTCTCGGGCCGGCCAATCCGTGTTCGCGCTATGCTCATTGCATTGGAAGAATATTCTGGCATTGCCTCTGTCTGTCTGCGACGTATGCGCATACTACATCATTGGGATAGAAGTGAGGGAAGGATCATGCCTGTTCAGGCAAAACGATTTGCGCTGCTGATGATTGCCCTTGGCATTATCGCGGTCTCTCTGGTTGCCTGCCAGACGCCCAGCTCCGCGAATTCAACTGGGAGCAATACCATCCTCATTCCGACACCCAATACCTCCAATCTAACGCCGACGCCCAAGTTTCCGGGGTTTACCGTTGGCGCATGGCCTTCGAACTTCTCCCCGAATCTGAACGACACTATCACCATCTACGTCGTCTGCCGGATACAGGACCCGTCGATGCAGGGGCCAAGCCATCCGCCGCCAGCGGGCGTTCAGGTCAATATCAGCGTTGGCAGCCCAATCAATCAGAATTTTACCAAAAGCACTGGCGCCGACGGCTATGCGACCGCGACCTTCAGCTACAATGACCCGAACCCGGGCCAGCCTGTGCAAGTGAATGTCACGACGAACTATCCCGGCTCGCCGCCCGCGCAGACGTTCTTTACGCCAGGGGTGAATACCGCTCCGACGCCGACCACACCGCCAGAATAATGGCACACCAACGGTCGGGACTGGGCCGTAAAGATCAGCACAGAGCCGCCGCTATGGTGTCATACCGCCGCGGCGGCTGCCTCGGGGGCGGGCTGACATTCCGGGCAAAAGTGCGCGCTTCGCTGAGCGATGCGGATGCGCTCGATAGGCGTGCCACAGCGTAGGCATGGTTGTCCGGTGCGGTGGTAGACCTGCACATGCTCCAGGTTGCTGCCAGGCTCGTCATAGAGGCCGCGATGTCGCCCAAATGTCGTCCCGCCATGCTCGATGCCCGTCCGCAGCGCCTCCTGAATCCCCGCGTGCAGTGCAGTGATTTCGTCAGGAGTCAGTGATGCCGCAGGGCGCAATGGATGAATCCTCGCGCGAAAGAGCGCCTCGTCGGCGTAGATGTTGCCCAGACCCGCCACCACCGACTGATCGAGCAGCGCCACCTTAATGGCGCGGCTACTCTTGCCCAGCCGCTCCGCCAGCACATCAGGCGTGAAATCAGCATCGAGTGGCTCCGGGCCAAGCCGACTGAAGAACGCGGGCAGCTCATCAGGGGCTACCACGGTAACGCGCCCGAACTTGCGTGGATCGGTGAAAAGCAGTCGGCGGCCGTTGCTCAGCAGAAACGCCACGCGCGTATAGGGGGCATCCTCGTCGGCACGCGCCAGCCGCAGATTGCCCGACATGCGACGGTGAATCACGACCGACTCGCCGCTATCGAGCGTCAGCACGAGATATTTCGCGCGTCTCCCCACCGCGAGCACGCGCCTGCCAGTTAGCCGCGCAATCATTTCCTCTGGGGTCAGCCTGCTGACGGCGCGCGGCCACAACACCTCGGTCCGGGTGATCCGCGACCCGACTAACGCCTCGCGCAACTGCCGGGCAACATACTCGACTTCGGGCAATTCAGGCATGGCTATTCCCTCCTCGTTTGGCCAGTACATGAGTATACCGCCTGGCGCGTGGAAGGCGCATGAGATGGCAAAACGTGTTTAGAGCGGCTGGCCGCCAGAACTTTCGAGAGAGGCGGCAGATTGGGCTGATGTAGCGGGCGCGGCAAGGTATCTGTCCAGGAAGTTGCCCACCCGGTCGCTCCAGGCCGCTGGATCAACGCCAAATGCATTGACATGGGTGGCTTCGGCGACCTGCCACAGTTCCTTGGGGCTGCCAGCGGCCCGATAGAGGTATTCGCCATCATACGGCTCATCTGCCAGGGCGTCGCGCAGGTCAGAGATGATGAGCACCGGGCGCGGAGCAAGGCTGCCGATGATTTGCGCCGGGCGAACCTCGGAGAGCCGGACATGAGCGATGCGCTGGCCCCATAAGATCACTAGGCGCACGAAGGGGAATGCGGGCAGGCCGGTGTAGCGGGCAAAGATCCTGGCGATATCATGATGGAGGTCGGAGAAGCCGCTTTCGAGGACCACCACGCCCAGCTCAGGATGTTCCGCCGCCGCCATCACAGCGGTTATTGCGCCAAGCGAGTTGCCCAGGATGGCCAGCCGCTCCATGTTCACATCGCCGCGCTGGCGCAAGTACTCGATGGCCGCCGTCACATCCTGGCGCTCGCGAATGCCATACGTCACCTGGTTGCCCTCGCTCTGGCCGTGGCCAGAAAAATCGAAGAGCAATGCGCCATAGCCTCGCGCGTGCAACTTTGCCACTGGCGCGACCCACTGGCCAGAATTGTCGTTGATGCCATGGCAGCAGATCAGCGTGCAGTCGTTCCGCGAGGGCAGATACCAGCCTGCCAGCATTCCGCGTGGACTGGGGATCCGCACGGCGCTCATCTGCAAGCCGACATCCGCTGGGGTAATCATCATCGCCCGGCGCTCGGGCCGGAGCAGTTGTCGCGCCAGGACATAGGTGAAGAGGAGCAGCCCACCCAGCAGCACCAGAACGCCAAGAAGCGTCCATTCGGCGATGGTGAAGAGAGGTGTCATAGGCCGCGCCTTCCCGCGCTAAGGGTTCTTGATATTAGAATAGTCGTCGGAGTGGGTATCAATCCAGTGGAACTGGCTCAGCGGCCAGAAGACCATCACGGCCCGGCCGATGATGTTGCTCCTGGATATGGGGCCAAATCCCCGCGAGTCAAACCGGTCGTTTCCCAGTCGGCTATCCGCCAGGACGAAATACTGATTCGGGCCAAGTTTGGTCGGCGCGCGGAGTGTGCTGTTCTGCGCGGAACCCGGCGGCACCTGAATGAATGGCTCATTGAGGGCAACGCCGTTGACGATGATCGAGGTTGCCGAGACGGAAACCGTATCCCCTGGGAGGCCAACAACCCGCCGCGCGAACGTGGCGTTTGGATCGGAGGGGTCGGTGGTCAGTACCACGACATCACCGCGGCCTGGGCCGCCAAAGAGATAGGCTTGCTTATTGATGAGGACCGTCTGATTCGGCAGCAGCGCCGTGCCCATCGAAGTATCGCCCACACTAAACGACTGAATCGTAAAATGCACGATCACGAAGATCAGCCCGACCAGCAACAGCGTCTCGACTAGCTCGCGGGCCAGGTGGGCGCGCTGCATCGAGACGGCCCGGTTCACTGGCCGCGCCGGAGACTGTCGTGCCATTCCGCTCTCCACTCACTTCTTAAGGTCTATAGATCCTGGGGCCATACAGCATTCATCAAACTTTGCGTTCAGCTTCACCCGCATGTGTTGGACTGCGCCTGCGCCGAGGGATGCACGTTCTGGAAGACGCTGTGGTAGCTATCAATCATATGGATGCTGCCGAACGGCCAGAAGATGAATTCAGCTTTGCCAATGATATTTTGCGCTGGTACCGGCCCAAAGACACGCGAATCAGTACTGTTATCCCGGTGATCGCCGAGCACGAAATACTGTCCCGGTTTGAGCGTGACGTCGCTGAGAATGCTGGGACTGCCAAACTCGCCCGGCGCAAGCGGATAGATATACGGCTCGTTTAGTTTGACATTATCAACGCATACATTCGTGGCGGTAACGGAGATGGTATCACCTGGGACCGCAATGACCCGCTTGATATACTGCTCGCCGGGATCATTTGGCGGGTGGAAGACGATGACATCACCACGTGACGGGCTGCCAAAGCGATATGCCAGTTGATTGACCAGGACAAATTCGTTCGTGTATAGTCCAGGCTCCATGCTGGGGCCTTCAATATGGTAGGGCTGAACAGTGACTTTGACGACCGCGAAGACCAGTAGCGTCAGGAGGATGGTTTCAATCGCCTCGCGCAGAAGCCGTGAGTGATTCTCAGCCACCTGTATGCCGGGACGAAGCACACTTGGCGACTCTGACCCCGGCTGCCGATTGCCTGACCGCACATCTTGCGTCATGCTCGCTGCCTCCATAAACTCATCTTGCGCGGCCAGCCCTCCGAAACATCCAAAGATGAGGTGACCGATGCGCATTATAGCATAGGCGCCCGAAAGAACCGGTACCAGTACGACTTGTGGTGGGGAACCTCACCCCCGGCCCCTCTCCTCGTAGGAGAGGGGCGTATGCGCGTCGCCAACCGGCGGAATGGTCGCCTATGCCCTCCCCTTCTAGGGGAGGGTGGCCGAAAGCCGGGAGAGGTCCGCTGCCAGGGAAGACCTCACCCCCCAACCCCTCTCTTCGGAGGAGAGGGGAGCCAGAGCGGTCCGTGGCCCCGCGCCCGCTGCTGCCCTGCCCCTATGCTATACTACAGGGACGGTGTTTTTGCGGTTCCGCGAATGATATCTCGCGAGCGCACATAGCTTGACATCACTTAGCTTGACATCACTTAGCTTGACATCACTTAGCTTGACATACAGAACAGTAATGCAAGGAGCAGAGGAGTGGCCAGTCCAACGTCCCACGTCGTGCCGCGTCCGCTGGTGCTGATTGTCATGGATGGCTACGGCATCAATCCCCGCAAAGACGCCAACGCCATCGCACTCGCCCAGAAGCCGCATCTCGACGCCATCGCACGCCAGTGGCCACATACGCAGGTGGCGACGTCTGGTCCGGCGGTAGGGCTACCGGAAGGGCAGATGGGCAACTCCGAGGTGGGCCACCTCAACATTGGCGCGGGCAAGCGCGTCTTGCAGGAGTTCACACGGGTTAGCGCCGCCATCCACGACGGCTCCTTCTTCGAGAATCCGGCGCTGCTCAAGGCCATCGCGCACGTCAAGCACAATAACACCAAACTGCACTTCTGTGGATTGATCGGCCCAGGTGGGGTACATGCCTATCAGGGACACCTGGAGGCCTGCCTCCAGCTTGCCGCCAGCCACAACGTCGAGCGCGTCTACATCCATGCCTTCACCGATGGGCGCGATACCTCGCCGTTTGGCGCGGAAGAATACCTGAAAGACCTGGTTGCCAGAGCCGCGGAAATTGGCGGCGACCATCCGGCGAAGGTAGCCACTGTCTCCGGGCGCTACTACGCGATGGACCGTGACAACCGCTGGGATCGTATCGCCCGCGTCTACTGGGCGATGACACGCGGCGAGGGCACGCGGGCAACTGACCCCGTGAAGGCAATCAGCGACTCGTACGAGCGCAAGGTCACCGATGAATTCATCGAGCCGGTTGTGCTGATAGAGGACGATCACCCCGTCGCGCTGGTGGAGGATGGCGACGCTGTTGTCTACTTCAACTTTCGCTCCGACCGTGGCCGCGAGCTGACCAAGGCATTCGTACTGCCGGAACTGCCACCGCAGGCCACAGGCAAGTTCGAGCGCGGCCCGCGCCTGGATGGGCTGGTCTTCGTCACGATGACCGAGTATGAGGCCGGGCTGCCGGTGGATGTTGCCTTCCCGGCGGACAATGTGGACGAGCCGCTCGCCAAGATTCTCTCGGATCGCGGGCTGAAGCAGTTTCATACCGCCGAGACCGAGAAATACGCCCATGTCACCTTCTTCTTCAATGGCGGACGTGAGACGCCCTACCCCGGTGAGGACCGCCTGCTGGTACCATCGCCGAAGGTAGCCACCTACGACCTCAAGCCGGAGATGAGCGCGTCCGAGCTCACCGATGAAGCAGTGCGGCGCATCCAGAGCGGCGTCTACGATGTCATCATCATGAACTACGCCAACGCCGATATGGTCGGCCATACTGGCTCGCTGGACGCCACGATTAAAGCGGTCGAGGCGGTGGATGCGGGCGTGGGGCGCGTGGTGGATGCGACAGTTGCCCAGGGCGGCGCGGCGCTGATTACCGCCGACCACGGCAACGCCGAGCAGCTTATCGAATATGATACTGGCAAACCGCTGACCGCGCACACCACCAATCCGGTGCCGTTCTACTTTGTCGTGCCGCAGTGGCCCGGCGCTGTGCTGCGACACGATGGCATCCTGGCGGACATCGCGCCGACGATGCTGCAATTGCTCCAGATTCCGCAGCCTCCGGGCATGACGGGACGTTCGCTTATCCTGGGCCAGAAGTAATCCATAGCAGGATGCTTCCCGCCCGTTCAGAAATCAAAGGTCGCTGTTTTGACCATGCAATCCAACCAATCTGTATCACTACCATTTACACTTGAAACACCGCTCGAACGTGCCATCGCCGCCGATCCCATCTGGCAGCGGGGCATCGCCTGGGGATGGCCGCGTCCCGGCCATGGCGAGGGTAAAGTGGTGTATCACATCGCCGACGTGCTGGCAAACGTCGATCGATACGCCCTCTCGCCCGACGACCGCCGCGATCTGCGGCTGATTACGCTGACCCATGACAGCCTCAAGTTTCGCGTGGACCCAGAACTGCCACGTGTCGGCGAGAATCATCACGCGGCCCGCGCGCGCCGATTCGCCGAAGCCTATATCTCCGATGAGCGCGTGCTCACCATCATCGACCTACACGACGAGGGCATCCACCTCTGGAACCGCTGGCACTACACACACGACGCCCAGCAGGTGCAGGCGCGGCTGGATACGCTGCTCAACCGTCTAGGCGACAACTGGCTGCTCTTTGTTCAGTTCTTCCGCTGCGACAACGATACGCCCTCGAAAAATCCTGAACCTGTGCTATGGTTTGAGGAGAGGCTATCTCGGCGGGAGCTTGCTGTGCCGCCGCTCCCCTCGGTTGCGGATGAGCGCGAGGCCATCTAGTCCCGCGCACTGGGCATTCATCATAGGATAGAGATTCATGGCAGACGGAAAAGGCGAGATCCGTTGCCGCGCGGCGACGGTAGAGGATATCGAGGCGCTGGCGGAGCTTCGCTGGCAGATGTCAACCGAGTATCAAGAGGGCAATGTCACTCGCGAGGAGTACATCGCGGCGTTCCGTGAGTCGGTACGCGATGAACTGGCGCAGGGGCGCTACCAGGCGTGGCTGGCCGAGGCGGATGGGCAGCCAGTCGCCTGCACCGTACTCATCTGGTGGCCGATGGCGCCAAACATAGAAGACCTTCATCGCCGCCGTGGCTACGTCTCCAGCGTCTACACCCATCCCGACTACCGGCGGTTGGGGCTGGCGCGCACGCTGATGGAGATGCTGGTGGCGCAGGCGCGCGAGCTACATATCGGCAAGCTCTTGCTCAGCAGCTCCAGCATGGGACGGTCGCTCTACCTGAGTATGGGCTTCGTCGTTCCTGAGCGTGGGCTTGAAATCGAACTGGCGTGACGGCGAAGTGAGCGGGGGATAGCGATGGCAGCGGTGACCACCGAACGCCTGATGCAGGCTGCCCTTGAGCTGGCGGGCTGGGACATAGACACCACTCCCGGCGACTGCGCAATCTACTACCCCGGCACGCGCATCGGGCACGTCCTGATGGGCATCGACGTCGGCGCGGCGGAGCTTTTCATGGCGCGCCAGCTTGGCTATCACGCGGTCATCGCACACCATCCCGCGGGCTACGCTGGCCCGTTCTGGGATGTCTATCATCTGCATGTCGGCCAGATGGTGGCCAATGGCGTTCCGCAAGATGTGGCCGAAGCGGCGGTCGCGGCGCGCATCGAGGGCTTCAAGGCGGCGTCACAGCGCGAGAACTACGATCACGCCGCCTCGGTGGCGCGACTGTTGGAGATACCCTTCCTCAACATTCACTCGCCGCTGGACGAGGTCGGCAGGCGCATCATGCAGCGCACCGTGGACGAGCAGCGTGCGCGGAAGCCTGATTCGACCGTTGCCGACGTTCGGGACGCGCTGATGCAATTGCGTGAATTCGCTGCGGCGCGGACAGAGATGCAGAACCCGCTCGGTAGCTGGGACACCCCCGCCGGGAAAGTCATCGTCTCGCATGGCGCCTATACCAATGGTGGCTATTCCGTCGCCCGCGCCTACCTGACGCACGGCGTCGACACTATCTGCTGCATCCACTTCCCACTGGAAGACGCCCAGCGGCTGGCCAGCGAAGGCGTGCGGGGCAATATCCTGGTGATGGGCCATATCGCGGGCGATAATGTCGGCATCAATCCCTATATCGCCCAGCTGCGCGCATCTGGCCTGGAGGTAACGACATTCTCAGGCATCATCGGCGGCGAGCAGGAAAAGTAGTGGATCAGAGAGGTACAGGCATGGAGTTTCGCGAGATTCTCAAACACCGCAGGTCCGTGCGCGCCTATGAGCAACGACCCGTCCCTGGCGAGACGCTCGACCGCATACTCGCCACGGTGCGCTACGCGCCATCGGCTGGCTTCACCCAGGGTAATGAGTATCTCGTGCTCGACAGCCCTGAGGCATTAGCGGACTTCTGGACGCTCACCGACGACCCGAAAGATCCCATCCCCGATGAGATGCGCTCGACGCTCCCGCCAGTGCTCACCCTGCCGCTCTCGAATCGCAAGGCGTATCTCGACCGCTACTCGCAGCCAGATAAAGCTGGCTTCGGGCTGGAAGACGCGGACAACTGGCCCGTGCCGTATTGGGATATCGACGCGGGCATGGCGTCTATGCTGGTGCTGCTCGCGGCGATTGATGAGGGGCTTGCCGCCTGGTTCTTTGGCATCTCGTCAGGCGAGAAGGCGCTGCTCGAACGATTCGGCGTCCCGGAGGCATTCAAGCCCATCGGGGTCATCGCCCTCGGCTATCCCGCGGCAACCGACCCGCTCGCGATCACATCCTCCGCGAAACGACGGACACGACGCCCGACCCAATCGCTGATGCACCACAACGGCTGGTAATCGGAGTGGTCGGGCCATTTTGCCTCTATCCCCTCCCCGACACGGAGACGGGATAGAGGGAGAGGTCGCTTATCCCCGATTCCAGCGGTGCATCGCCGTGATGTAGCGGATCGTGCCGGTGCGGGCGCGCATCATCACCGAATGGGTGCGCGCGTTGTGGTGGCCCACCTCGACGCCACGCAGCAGGTCGCCAGTGGTGATGCCCGTCGCGGCAAACGAGACGTCATCCGAGGTAATCAGTTCGTTGACCGTGTAGATGCGTGTCAGGTCCACGCCATCGGCCTTCAACTTGTTGCACTCGTCCTCGGTACGCGGCCAGATACGGCAGAGCATCTGCCCGCCAACGCATTTGATCGCCGCCGCCGCCAGCACCGCCTCAGGCGCGCCGCCAATGCCCATATAGACATCCGCCGCGTTATACTCCTCCATCGCCGCCTGGAGCGCCGCCGCCACATCGCCATCAGGGATGAGCTTCACCCGCGCACCCACCTCGCGAATCGCCTGGATGATATCGCCGTGGCGCGGACGGTCGAGCACCGTCACCGTCACGTCGTTCACTGGCACGCCACGCGCGGTGGCGATACGATTCAGATTCTCACTAATCGGCGCTTCCAGGTCGATGACGTGGGCAGCGTCACGCCCGACCGCCAGCTTCTCCATGTAGTAGACGCCGGGAGGCGCCTGGAACATCGTGCCGCGCTTCGCCGTCGCCACCACCGCTATCGCGCCGGGCAGTCCCAGCGCGGTCAGGCGCGTGCCGTCTACCGGGTCCACGGCAACGTCCACCTCCGGCGGCAGGCCATTGCCGACTTCCTCGCCGACATAGAGCATCGGCGCTTCGTCTTTCTCGCCCTCGCCTATCACCACGACACCGTGCATATCCACGCCCTCGATGGCGCTGCGCATGGCGTCTACCGCTGCCTGATCCACCGCTTCCTTGTCGCCGCGGCCCAGATATGCCGAGGCCGCAAACGCCGCCGCCTCGGTGACACGCACCAGCTCCAGGCCAAGATTGCGCTCGCGTGTTCCCGCACGCTGGAATCTGTCACTCGTCACGCTGTGTCCTCCCATGTGTTTCTCTATCGCCACCGACGCGCACCATCGAGCGCCGGACTTTGCGAACGCGATGAACTGCTCCATGCCAGTCCGAGAGCTAGACTATAGGCCGGTGTGGATGTACGCGGCAGTGCTCGGCACGCAGAATCGCGCGTAACTCTTCGATTGACTCGGCCAGATGATCTTGCTGGTTGACAATGACGTAGTCGTACTTCTCCAGCTCCGCCATCTCGCGCTCGGCATTCAACATCCGCAATGTACGCTGCTCAGGAGTGTCGGTGCCGCGCACGTTCAGGCGCTCCACCAGTTCATCCAGCGAGCGTGGCGCCAGGAAGACGAAGATTGCGCCCTGCGTGCGTGCCCGAATTGTCCGTGCCCCTTGGGTATCAATCGTCAGCAGCACATCAATGCCCTGCGCCAACTTCTCGCGCACGGGTGTCGCCGGGACGCCATACCAGTTGCCATGCACCTCCGCATGTTCCAGCAGTTCTCCCTGCTCCAGCATCCGCTGAAACTCATGCTGGCTACGGAAGTGGTAGTCCACGCCATCGGCTTCGCCGGGCCGTGGGCGGCGCGTCGTCGCGGTGACAACGATATGACCGCTCCACCCCAGCCGCACCAGTTCATTGGTGACGGTGGTCTTGCCCACTCCTGAAGGGCCTGAAAAGACAACCAGCAAGGGCGCCAGTGCGCCCGGAGGCGTCATCATCGCTCCATCCGATCCGATCCGCGGCGTACCAGGCGACGAGAGATTCGGCCCGCTATCTCGATCTGACATATTTTTGCGCTCCACCGCCAGTTCGGTGCGTGCTATACTGAGTCGCCGCCGAGGCGCTTTCCGCCGCGCCTGCTTCGCCGGGATCGGGACGCGGGGCAGAAAGGTGGCGACGATACACTATCTTGTAAGGAAGATGATACCATGCCTACGGTGGATGCGTTGACCCTGGCGGCGCTGGCTGATGAACTGCGCGCGGAGCTGTATGGCGCGCGCATTGACGATGTCATTCAGCCGACGCCGCATGCCATCGCGCTCCAATGCTATGGCGGCGGGCGCAATCGCTGGCTCCTTGCCACCGCCCATCCGCAGCTTGCGCGCATCCATCTCATCGACCAGAAGCCGCGCAAACTCGTTACCGAGCCGCCTGCCTTCGTCATGCTGCTGCGCAAACACCTGGAGGGCGCGCGTATCGTCGCCATGCGCCAGCCGCGCTGGGAGCGTATCGTCGAGATCGGCTTTGGCCGTGGCCCCTCGGCGGCGGAAGGCGTTGCCACCATCTGGCTGATTGCCGAAATCATGGGTCGCCTCAGCAACGTGATCCTGCGCGGCAATGATGGCGTCATCCTGGGCGCGCTTCACCTGGTCAGCGCGGAGGTCAATCCGTATCGCGCCATCGTTCCGCATGTACCCTATCGCTATCCTCCGCCACAGACTCGCACCATCCGCGGCGAGACCCTACCTCGACTGCGCGGCGAAACCGTCTCCGCGAGCGATTTATCTGTCGCGGCGCTGGCGATGCTGGAAGAAGTCCAGGGCGAACAAACTCCCGAAGAACCCAAAGCCACACGGAGTAAGGGCCGTCGTCGCAGGCGAGAGACGCCCACGGTCGCCGGTCTGCTGGCAGCGCAGATCGAGGGATTCAGCCGCGAACTGGGTCACGAGATTGCCGCGCGCGCGCTGGCTTCGCCCGATGAGCCGCTGGCCGCCGACCTGCCCTGGGAGCAAATCGCCACCGAGGCGCGGACGCTGGCCGAACTCCCTGAGTCAGCCACCTGGGAGCCGACGCTCGTCTACGGCGATGCATCCAGCGAGACACCAACAGCGTTCGCGGTCTACCTGCCACGCCAGTTTGGCGACGCATCTTTGCGCGCGTGCGCCAGCGTCAACGAGATGCTGGCTACGTTCTACCATGACGCCGAGTGGCGCCTCGCCCTGGAGAGCGCCAAACGCGACCTGCGCCACCGACTACAGACGATCCACGACCGCTGCACCCGCAAGGATGAGGCGCTCCGTGGCGAGCTTGCGGCGATTGATGAGGCGCAGACGCTCCGTGAAGAGGCCGACCTGCTGCTCGCTTTCCAGGCGGAGATAGCGCGCGGCCAGGCCAGCGTGACGCTGGAAAATCCTTTCGGCGAGGGGACCAGCCGCATTCTCACGCTCGATCCACGCTTCACCGCCGTCGAGAACGCCAACCGGCGCTACGCGCGCTACCACAAGCTCCAACGGGCAAGGGCGCTCATTCCACCGCAAATCGAGGCGAACCACGTGGAAATGGCGCGCGTAGACCAGTTGTTGACCGATCTGGCGCTGGCCGAGACGCCCGCCGAGATTGCGCTGGTGCGCGCCGAGGTGGTGGAGGCTGGCTACCTGCGCGGCGCGGCGGAGAAACGCGCGCAAAAGCCCGCGAAGACGCCCAAGCAACCAAAGTGGGCGAAAGGCGGCAAAGGGAATAAGGTTGGCAAGCCGGCGCAACAGCCTCGCCGACCCGAAGGCGGGACACCGCTACGGCGCGAGTCGTCCGATGGCATGGCGCTGCTGGTCGGCAAGAACAGCCGCCAGAATGAGGAAGTCACCTTCCATCAGGCGAGCGCGAACGACACCTGGCTCCATGCGCGCGGCGTGCCCGGCGCGCATGTCATCATTCGCAACGGCGGCAGGCCAGTCGCCGAGGCGACACTGCGCGAGGCGGCGGCGCTGGCGGCGTACTATAGCCAGTCGCGGTTGGCGGGGAGCGTGCCGGTGGATTACACAGAGCAACGCTACGTTCGTCACATGAAGGGCGGCGGGCCAGGCATGGTCATCTACGAGCGCGAGCGGACGCTGCATGTGGCGCCGAGCGATCCAGCCGCCTGAACGTGTGCTATAGCAACCGGGTGCAGTGACATCCTGGAGGCGCTGTGAGCGGGGGCATTCTTGAGCGCGAGCTGCCCGATATGGGCCAACGCATTGCCTATGGCCCGGAACCGCAACACTTCGGTGACTTGCGCATGCCCGCTGGCGAGGGGCCGCATCCCGTCGTGATTGGCATTCATGGTGGCTACTGGCGCGCCCGCTACGATCTGAACCACTTTGGCCACGCCTGCTCCGCGCTGACCGGGGCGGGCTTCGCCACCTGGAATATCGAGTATCGCCGCACGGGCGAGTCGGGCGGCGGCTGGCCCGGCACGTTCCTGGACGTGGCTGCCGCGGCGGACTTCCTGCGTGTCCTCGCGCCGCAATACAACCTCGCGCTGGATCATGTGCTCTCGCTCGGCCACTCTGCCGGAGGGCATCTGGCGTTCTGGCTGGCTGGCCGCCACAGAGTCTTCCAGGACAGCCCGATATTCACGCCGGACCCGCTGCCCTCTCCGGCGCGATTTCGCTCGCTGGGGCCGTGGACCTGCGTCACACCTGGGCGCTCGGGCTAAGCGATAACGCGACGGGACTGCTGATGGGCGGCTCGCCTGCCGACTACCCCGAACGCTACGCCGCTGGCTCACCCTACGATCTGCTGCCTCTGGGCATCCGGCAGTTTCTTCTGCACGGCACGGAAGATACCGACCTGCCGCTCGAAGTGAGCGAGCGCTACGTGCGTCGCGCCACCGCCAAAGGCGACTCGGCCACGCTGCTCACCCTGCCCGACGTCGGCCACTTCGAGTTGATCGACCCCACCTCCAGTGTCTGGCCGACCGTACTCAGTGTCGTCACGGCGCTACGAGACGAATGAGACAATGGGTCTGGACGTCAACATATCAACTACCGGGAGCGACGTGACTCCACCAGCACCGAAATCAGGGCGAACAGAGAAACAAGCACAAGCAGGGGAAATTCGACGACCAATTGCCAGAGACCCATGCCCCCATTGCCAACGACGAGGCTTACGGCAGTCTGCGCCACATCCGACGTAGACTCGATCAGCCCGAGACAGCCCAGCGCCAGTACCGCGAAGAATGCGCCAGTCCATATCCAGCGCCGCCGCATGAGCGCCAAGAGAAGGGCAAAAACGAGGGCAAGCAGCGTGAAGGGCGTTGATAATGCCAGCCAAAGCGCGAGCCAAAGCGAGTAAAGGTCCAACCCAGTGCGGTAAGGCCCTTGCGCGTACCGGCTAAGCACCATAAAGACGCCGAGGGCCGCAGTAAATGCGGACAGGTACGCGGTTACCACAGGCGCTGGCCCCGACAGATACCTCGACATAGGTCTCTCCCTGGCTCCCAGATAGACATCCGGTTGCCAGAACCAATCGAACTGTACGGTTCTGTCGAGTACTACGGACTGTATCGGCGGCTGCTCACAGTTCTACGCTTAGCGACGCGTCGGCTGGATGCGGAAGGGCGAGGCGGGATCATCCATCAGCAGGCGCAAAAGCTCGTCGTCAACATCAGCGGGCGCGTTGTCGGCGGCGGCCAGGATATCGGCTCGCTCGTCAGCGCTGAGGTCACGCGAGGGATCCCAGCCGAAGCGCTTGAGGTCCACCCGACCCTCAGGGCTAAAGACGATGCCCTCCTGCTCCAGCAGCTCGCGCATGTGTCCGCGCTGCCCGAAAGCCCAGCTGCCCGAAAGCTCGCCCTTGCTGTTGATGACACGCTGCGCGGGCACGTTTTCCCATCGTGGCGTTCTTATTCATAAACCAGCCGACCATGCGCGCGCCGCGTGGATAGCCCATGGCGGCGCCGATCCAGCCGTAGGTGGTCACGCGGCCAGGCGGGCATGCACGCACAAGCGCATACACCTGCGCGCCGAGCCGCTCCGCGCCGGAGCGATTGATAGGCTGCCCCGCTGACGAAATGGATGGTGTCTCTGGCATAAAAATCCTCCTGCCCTGGCGAGAGTTCTAAACATTGGTGAATAGTGATGGCGTCACCGCCCATCTATCATAACCCGAAAGCCGCGCCAAGCGATACAGATACGATACAGGTAAGAGGATTGCGCGTTGACAACAGGCGACCACACGCCTAAGATGCGACCAGTGATTTATATCTGACCGCGACAATACGCGGCAGAACACCAGTAGCGTACAGACGACGACCGCGTATTCAGGAGGGCAGCATGGGCCGAATTGGACGATACTTCGAGAGCGTATTTTTCAGCGTGGCGAAAGGGTGTCTGCTGACCGCCCTGGTTGCCGGAATACTCGCAACGGCGACCGTCTTTCTGCTCAGCCACCGATTGCCTACCACCGCGGACTTTACCCTCATCATCCTGATCGTTGTCCTGGCGGGCGCGGTTGGCAGCGCCATCGCGCTCATCTGGCGCATGACTCATATCCCCGAGATCATTCACGCTGTTGAGCATGCGAACGATCATCAGCAAAAGGATGCCAAATAGCGCGGTGGTATGATGTCCGCACGATGGCGCTCTCGCTAGAAACTCAGCATCAGGAGGCCGATATGGAAACGGTCGTGGTGGACATTCAGAAGCCGGAAGATGTGAATCTGATCCTTGGCCAGAGCCACTTCATCAAGACGGTCGAGGACGTACATGAGGCCTTGGTGGGCGCTGTGCCAGGCATCAAGTTTGGGCTGGCGTTCAATGAGGCGTCCGGGCCAGCGCTGGTGCGGTGGAGCGGCACCGACGACGAGCTGACCGAGCTTGCGCGTACCACCATGCTCACCCTGGGCGCTGGTCATGCCTTCCTCATTCTGCTGCGCAACGCCTTCCCCATCAACGTGCTCCCGGCGGTGCGCGCGGTACAAGAGGTCTGCCACATCTACTGCGCCACCGCCAACCCCATTCAGGTCATCGTCGCGGAGACTGAGCAGGGGCGCGGCATTCTTGGCGTCATCGACGGCATCGCGGCAAAGGGCATTGAGACAGAGGCTGATATCGCCGAGCGCAAGGCGTTGCTCCGCCGCTTCGGCTACAAAGCTGGCTAAGAACACCTAACACAAACGCCAGGCCCCAAGGGCAATGATGGGAGTAGGCCAGCTTCGCGGCATGAATGCCGCAGCTAGGAACGTGTTTTGAGAGGAACGCTAAGCCCTCACCACTCGGAGAGCTTCCAGATTTCTGGCTGCACCGCCCCCGCCTCGACGCCGATCTCCGCGTAGATCAGCACCGCCTGACGCACATGCGCCGTCGCCTCCGCCGAGCGGTCCGCCGCGTGCAACAGGTCGGCGAGATGGTTGTGCAGAGCCGCTTCGTGGTGGCGGTCTCCCAGTGTCACGCACAGATCGAGCGCCGCCTGAGCGCATGCAATCGCATCATCGAGATTGCCGCTCTTCTGCCAGAGATGCGCCAGGTTGTTGAGGGCGGCCACACGGAGCATCGGCGCATTGAGCTGCGTGGCCGCCGCCAGACTCTGTTCCAGATGAGCGCGCGCCTCGGCAACGTCCTCGGACATCAGGATGCCAAGGATGTTGTGGGCCTGTGCCACCGCATGCAGATCGCTAGATTCTTCCGCCAGCTCTAGCGCCTGTGCCGCGAGCGCCCGCGCCCGTGCGGCCTCGCCCATGCGCAACGCCGCCAGACTCCAGTCAGCGGAGAGCAACGATTGCCATGCCGAATCCATCTCAGCCTCAGCGCTGGCCGCATCCGCCTCTTCGTAGTGCGATGCGGCGGAACGCCACTCGCCACGACGCGCATACACGTTCCCCAGCCGGTGCTCGATGAGCGGCATCTCGTCAGATGTGCAGAGCGCCGCAGCCTTCTCGTAGCTGGCAAGCGCGGCTGAGTACTCGCCAAGCAGCGTCTCCAGGTCGCCAATATCACAGTGGAGCGCCACCACATCAGGGTGTCCCAGCGCCAGCGCGGTCCGCAGATGCTCCAGAGCATCGGCGTTGGCGTAGAGATCGCGGGCCTCGTTCCCCGCGACGCGATAGTAATGTGCCGCCTCTGCATCATTACCCGCGAGCAGGTAGTGGCGAGCAACCTGGCTGGCCTGCACTGCGCTATCTCGCCGACTTGCGAGGCGCGTGCTGAGAAATTCGGCGGCGCGGCGATGCAGCAGCCGTCGTCGTGCGAGACTTATCTCGTCGTAGACCAGCGCGCGCAGCTTCTCATGCGAGAAATCATAGACCGGCGTCGTTGCCTTCGCGGTCTCGGCGGTTGCCTCGCGCAGTAGCCCGCGTCCGGTCAACTCTTCGAGCGACGCAACCGTCTCGTCATCGCTTCTCCCGCTCACCTCGCGCAGCAGCTCGTACGGCACCGAACGCCCCAGCACCGCTGCGGCGCTCATCACCTGCCAGCCCGTCTCGCTGGCGGCGCTCAGATGCGAGCGCAACAGCTCGCGCACCCCGCCCGGCAGGGACCACGGATGGCTCTCCGCAACAAGCATTCCGCTGCTGATAGCCGCAAGATATTCGACCAGGAAGAACGGCAGCCCTTCGGTTTCATGATAGAGCCGTGTGGCAACGTCACTGGATGCCTGCTCATGAGGCAGTTGGGCCGTCACCAGCGCATGCACATCCTGGGGGCGCAGCCGCCGAGGCTCGACGATGACGTGCGCTGTCTTGCGGGCAACGCCGAGCAGATGCTCCAGTTCAGGCTGCTCGCCAGTCTCGCCCGTGCGATAGAGAAGCAGAATACTCAGCGGCTGGTCGGTGATCCGCCGCGCCAGATAGGCCAGGAACGTCAGCGTCGCGCCATCAGCCCACTGGGCGTCATCCAGCACGAAGATTCCCCGACCGGTATTGGCGCAGGCAGCGATGAGCGCGTGCCGTAGAGCTTCATAGAAGCGGGTCTGCGCGCCGGGGCCTTCAATCGGCGGAAGGTATTCACCTTGGCCATGCGAAGTCGGTAGTTCCGGCAGCAGCCGAGCGATTTCCGCCGCCCATGGCGCCTCCAGACGGGCAGGCCAGCCAGCGCCGCCAGGCGGGAGCGTGCTGCGTAGCGCCATCGCGAGCGGCCCATACGCCAGATGGCTCTCACCCTCGAAACAGCGCGCCACCATCACCCCCGCGTCTCTCAGCGCGCGCCTGACTGAGAAACTCCTGCGCGAGTCGTGTCTTGCCGATGCCAGCCTCTCCGGCCACGATCATCACACGCCCACCCTCGTCATCTGATGCCACGCGTCGAGCAGGCGTCGCAGCTCAGCCTCGCGTCCAACAAAGGGCACATGGCTGCGCTCTGGCAGCGAGGAGGAGGGATGGAGCGGTTGGCGGCAGAGGCTGTGAGACAATCGCTGGCGCGGCACGGCGGGTTTGTGGCTGTTGCCGTTGGCCAGCGCAGGCAATGCGCGGCAATGTTTGGCGCGCAGAGACTCATAGAGTTCGGTTGTGACTTCGAGCGGCGCGACGCCCAATTCCTCGTCCAGCGCCTGCACACAGCCACGGTACTGTTGAACGCCGCCGAACGCTGCCCGGCCCACGCGTAGATGACATCAGCAAACGGATGCGCAGGTTCGTGCAGGCGGTCCAGCGAGAGCCAGCGACGGGCGCCAAGTAGCGCCGCATCGATATGCGCCGCTGGCGCTGTAGCCAAGCGCGAGACGTTCTAGCGCGCTCGCCAGATTGCGCCGCAGTCGCTCGCCCTGCGCCCATTGCCAGTCATCGAACGCTGGGCTATCACGCAGCGCGAACCCGCCAGGAAGCTATCAGCGTAGAGATCAGCCGCCTGGTTGAGCAATGGGAGGCATTCGGCGCAGGCGACGCTCTCATCATGGCCATGCGTCTGGCAGCGAGCCAGCAGAGCCTCGAATTCATCAACATCTGACCAGAGCGTGGCGTCTGGCTGAAGGGCCAGCATCTCGCGCTCGATGCTGAGATAGCCCTCACCCAACAGCCGATGAAGCGGCGAGAGCGTACGCCGGAGCGTCGCGCGCGCGTGGGCCTGGTCGTATTCTGGCCAGAGCAGCCCGGCAATAGCATCACGCGTATGCGGCCTTCGCGTGACCGCAAGGTAGACAAACAGCGCCAGCGCCTTGCGCGTATCTATCGTTGCTGGCTCTTTGACCGATCTCGATGCGTGGCGGCCCAAACATAGTACAGGGCGACCTGTGCCATGACGTTCACCTCCGGGTTTCTGGCGCACCAGTATACGCCAGTTTGCGAGGTGGCGCAATCAGATGATGCGAATTCTCCGGTCTATTGTAGCAGTTACGCCGCTATATAGCGTACAATGAAGCGCCATGATCTTTGGCGTAGCGCGATGCCTCGCCACGAAGAATCACTTTCTCCCCTTGTGGATCTCCCTTCGCATGATAGCAGTGGTGAAAGGGGCTCACCGTGGAAATGAAGACAGGTACGCGGCAACCAAAGCGCCACCAGAATGGCGTGATGCCCTCTCCAACGATATCGTTAGGCAGAGAGCCGCTCGCGCGGGTCGGGCTGGAAGCCTGGCTACGCAACTCACGCGGATCAGCGATTTCGTCGAGCCGGTCTGCGAACACAGCGATGTCGAGGATATCCATCAGATGCGGGTCGCCACCGGCGGCTGCGCACGATGGCGCACGTGCTGGAGACGACGCCAGCGTTTCGGCGCAAGCGCATTGAACGTTTGCGCAAGCAGCTTCAGCCACTGGCCGAGCGCCTGGGTGGGGTACGTGACCTCGATATCTTGCTGGAACATCTGGCAGAGTATGAGCAGACGCTCGAAGAGACGAACGAGACCGACGAGGCGCATAGCTCGCTGCGCGATGACATCCTTCAGCGACGCGAAAAGGCGCTCAAACACCTGCGCAAGATACTACGGCGCCCCAGAACACAGCGGATGTTAGACGATCCGGGTAATATCGCAAAGCGGCTGGTCGCCAACAACCAGAATGCACAACAGATGTTGGTACGCCACGTCGCGGGCAGCGCGCTCTGGAGTCGCTACGAGGCCATTTTGCGCTTTGAAGCCGAGGTCGATGGCGCGACAGGGGCAAGCCAACTACATCCTCTACGCATTGCCTGCAAGCAGTTGCGCTATGCCCTGGAGCTTTTCTCGGGTGTCAATGATCCCTGCGCCCAGTCGCTCCTAGCGACACTCAAAGAGGCGCAGACGCATCTGGGCGACCTGCAGGATAGCGTCTTTGCCATCGCATATCTCGATCAATTGCGCAATGATCATCCTGATGATGCGCTCATGAAAGGATTCCGCGCCGCCCAGGAAACGCAGCAGACCTCGCTCCTCCAGCATTTCACGCCCCTGTGGGAGCGCATCAGTGGCGCGCCCTATCGCCACGATTTGGCCACACTGATCGCCGCGCTGTAAATCGGCAAGTCACCACTCACAAAAATCTGGACGTGCGCGTTCAGCGGGTTGTTTCGCGACCTTCGGACGCGCGAACAGACGCATCACCGTCAGGAAAGTGACTGCCGCCGCGCTGCCAACATAGAGCGCGCGGAGCCAGGGCTCGTTGGTATCGCTGCCAGCCAGCCAACCATGGATTGTTACCAGCGCGAAGGCGAGGAAACTGAGATAGTGAATGGCACGCCAATAGCGATAGGGGATAAATCGCCGAACCCACGAGCTGAGCAACGCGAGCGCCATCACATAGAGCGCGAAGATGCCAATATTGACGGCAATTGGCTTATAGGGGCCTTGCCCCGGCACGAGCAGATCACGTAGCGAGAACACCACGAACGTATCCAGTTTAATCGTGAGCAAATGGCCGACAACAAACGCCCCTGCCAGTGTGGCGACAAAGGAATGCAGCTCATCCACGACCCAGGAGAGATGCTCGGCGGATGATCGCGCGATAGTGCGCAACAGTCCGAGTATCACCGACAGTGTCAGCGCGACATAGGCCGCAACCGCGGTCGTGCGTGTCAGATACCATAGGGTCGGGCTTGTCGCGGCGGCGCTCGCCAGTGAAGGCAGATGCGACGCGATGCTCGTCCAGGCAAGAACGGTCAGTCCAGCCATAGCTCTCCACCGCCTCCAATGTGACTGAGAAACTCGTGTATATTTGCCGAACAAACGACCGCGCCATCACCAAGAATCAGAAGCAATGCCACCGCCCCATCTCCATAGGGAACAGCGTTCGCGGCGCGGCTCGCATCCCAGGACCGCTCAACCTGTTCGAGCGCATCGGGATAGCCACGCAGGAGCGCGACTTTCGCCGCCACCTCCGCACTGGCCGCTGAGGGCGCAAGCGCGGTGGCTGACGCGATCAGACCTGATGGATTCGCACGCTCATTGTCACTATCATCGATCCATAGGTCCATCGGGCGGCCAGTGCGCGGATCGAGCAAGTGATGCTGGCGCTCGCCACCCTGATACCACCAGCGCCAGCCCGCCCCAGATGTCGCGATTCCGCCGCGCCTCATCGTCAAAACCGCGGCATGTTCAGACGATTCGCCAGTCGTCTCATCCTCGGGCGGAGCCAGTGGATTGCCGATGCCGATGGGCCATGGCTCACCTGGCTTAGGTCCACCCTGCGCGCGCATATCTCCCCCCGCATTGATCAGCACATTGTCGTACTGCTTGAAGTAACGTGCCAGTACGGCGTCGGCCGCCCAGCCCTTGGCGATGCCACCGAGATCGAGTCTCGTACCCGCTGGCAACAAGATGCGCAGCCGACGGGCATCCAGTTCGATGCCGCGCCAGCTTCCCGCAACAAACGACTCGCCTCCGGCCTCGCCTGTCTCCTTGTCTCAGTAGTCTCGCGATGCTTAATCTCGCTATAATCCCGGTCGTAGCCGATGGCTTCGAGCAGCGGCAACAGGGCAGGGTCGAACAGGCCATCCGTAGCCCGCGCCGCCGCGACACCCTCGGCGGCGACGGCGAAGAGCGTGCCCGAGACCGCGCACCACGCGCCTGCCGATGCGTTGAGCCGCGCCAGCTCGCTTTCCTGCGAGAAACGGGTCAGCCGGTCGCTCAGCGCTTCGAGCCACGCCACTCCACGCATTATCGCGGCATTCGCCGTCCCCGCCTCATCGGGCGGGAGAGCGATATGGATACTCATCGGCGTTGCCATGATGCGCCGACGCTGCTCAACTGTTACCCACTGATTAGTCGCTTGCACGCTGTTGCTCACTAGCATGGCTTCGACGGCGTCGAGGTGCAGGTCGGCGTGGGTTTCGGTGCTGGTGTCGCCGTTGGAGCGGGCTTCGGCGTCGCGGTCGGCGATGAGCCGCCTGATCCTCCGCCACTCGGACGCGTGGTGGCCGTTGGCGCTGCGCCACTGCCACCAATGCCTGTGGTGGGCGTGCTCGCGCCAGTGCCGCCACCGTTTCCAACGGCGGTGGGCGTTGCCCCCCCGCAGTGGTTGAAACCGCGCCGGGGCTGGTATCGGCTGGCGCTGTCGGCTGTGAATTGGCTGCCGCGGCGGCTGCAGTCCAACTGCCCGGCTGATGGTTCGTCAGCGACCAGGAGCCAATAGCCAGGGCGCTCATCCCAACCAGCGCTGCTGCCCGCACGCCCGTGACCGTGCTACGCGAGCGCCCACCGCCACCGCCGATGCCAGTCAGCTTGCGGCGCACCGTCCCAGCCGGAGCGCGACCACCAGAGGCAAGCGTCACCTGGCCTTTGGGATGCGCGATGCAGCTAAGGACAAAGCCGTTGGCTTTCTCGGCTGGCGAGAGGATCTCGCCTGGCTGATCCACCTCGCCTTCGAGCATGCGCAGCTTACACGACCCGCAGATACCCGCACGGCAGCTGAATTCGGGGCGATAGCCGTTGCGCTCCAGTGCCGCGAGTAGAGTCTCCCCCGGCTCGACATTGAGCGCATCGCCAGTATCCGCGATGAACAGGTCCGTGGGCTCGGTAGAGACCGCCGCCTGGCCAATCCGATATGCTGGGCCATGCTGCGAGCCAAAAACCTCTGTGTGAATCTGCCGCACCGGGACGCCCATCGCCTCCAGTTCGGTCTGCAATTCGCGCTTGAGATTATCAGCGCCGCACATATACCAGTGGGCGCGCACCGTGGCAGGCCCGGCATAATCGAGGATGTCGTCAACGGTCATGCGATAACCCTCTGACGAGACATAATGGAGTTGCCGCAGCCAGATGCGATCGGGGTCCATCGTGTCCAACTCATCGCCATAGATGATGTCGTCTGGGGTGCGCGACGCATAGTGGAGCTGCACCAGTGGGCGCTCTTGCGCGGGCATGCGTTGGATAGAGCGCAACATGCCCATAATCGGCGTGATGCCGCTGCCAGTCGCGACAAAAACGAACGCCATCTCCGGACTGAGACGGCCAGGCAGGGTAAAGGTTCCGCGAGGCAGGCTGGCATAAAGGAGCGTGCCCTGCTGCACCGACTGGTAGAAGTAGCTGGAAACGGCGCCCATCTGCATGCGCTTGATAGTCAATTCCCATGGGCGCGAGGGATCGCCATCGCCGCAGAGCGAATACGAGCGATAGATTGTCTCGCGAGGGGTGGGCAGCGCCAGGGTGACAAACTGGCCGGAAAGATAGGGCGCGGGCGCCTGACTCGTCCCTGGCAGCACGATCTGAACCGATACCACATCAGGCGCGATAACCCGGCGCTCGATCACCTGGACCGGCAGCATATTGGTTGGCGCGGCCAGCGGCAAGGCGCGCGTCATGTTGTCTTGCGGTGATCGCAAATTGTTGTCCTGGGGTGTTCGCGGCATCATAACTTGTGATGACCGTGAAAAAGCACTCGTGAGTCGCCTCATACGCCTGCACTCCCTCGCTCCACACTATCTCGCCCCACCAAATGGCCTATGCATGGGGCATCACGCCGCTGAGCCGTTGCCCTGCTCTGTGTCTCACATCAGCACGATGCAGCGCCTTTGCGCATACTTTATCCGGTTGGCTTGTCATCCTTGTCCTCACTACAAGGCTGCAAGGAGATGACAGTATCGCATAGCCTTTCAGGACTTATTGGCTAGCGCTACTGGCATCGGGTGAACAGTGTCATAACGAAGTCGCCAGCGCCGCGACTTTCATTACGGGCAACACCCATTTGTCACATCTGAAAACAAAGTGCTGCGTCAGAGCGGCAGTTAGGGCATAATAAGCCTTGATCGTTGGGTGATTCAGCGATCATCATCGGGAGGGTCAAGACGAAATGGGCGCGTGGTTTCGCAGTCGGGTAGTCCTCGCACTTATCGGAGCAATCGTTATCGGTTGCATAGCCGCGGTCGTTGGCGCTAGCACCCTCGCGCTTAACTCATCATTATTAGACGGCGCACTTGCGAACGGTGGCTCATCAGCGACGGCGACCGCAGAGAGTACGGAGATCCCTGAGGCAACCGCTACGCCTGAGGCAACCGCCACGCCGCAACCCACGGCGACGACCGCTCCCAGGCCAACAGCCACCCCGCTTGGCGTTGGCAGTACTCTCCGCGGCACTGTAGTGGGCGCACCTGGCCCAGGTAGTTTCGTGATGAGTCGAAATGGCGTGCCCTACACCATTCAAGTCGATGGGACTACGACATACAGTGGAGCTGCCGCGCAGCTCTCCGGCCTCCAGAACGGCTATCGCGTGACCATCCGAATAAAAGCCATATTCGGGTCAACCACGTACCTGGCATCGAGCGTCTCGTCTTCGCTTCCGGATAACTAGCCGGACGACACATAACGACTGGCTGCTCCCCAAACGTTTCGGAGAACAGCCAACCAGCAAACCGAAGATGGCTCGAATACCTATCGTACGTTGTATGTAGTGGGATCTATCGAGACTCGGCTCACGTCCGGTAGGGCGGGTGGCCAGATCGCGGCAGACGGTACGTCGCGCTCAACTCGTCATCTGCTGGCGAGGTCGCCCCAATCTTCAATGGCACTTCCTCTGGAGCCAGGAGCAAGGCAGCGTATGTCGCCGGATCGCGGTGTATGATCTCTTCGACGATACACATGATATTATCCAGTCGTACCTCTAGCGAGCGCGCATCCTGGACCATCTCATATACCGACGCCGCCTCGGGGTGATGGTGCAACATCTTGTTCAACGATGAACGCAAGTGTTTTGCGTGTCTGGAAGCTTTGGTGGCATGCTTGAGCATGGTCCGCGTTCGTTTATTCACCTGGCACGTCCATTTCTGGCCGTGGTAGAGCGGAAGCACGGCCTTCTGTCATGGTTGGAAGCAGTTGGAGCAGCGGCTGCGCGATAATCGCATCAAAATCAGCGATGTGATTACCGGCAAATTCTTGAAGCATAAGCAGGATATCTTGCAACGCCTGCGTCTGGAACGCGGCCGCATCCGAGGGAGTTAGCGCGCCATCTGCGCCGTGGGTCACGTGCGTTACAAATTCGTGTAATGCCTCAGCCCGCAGGTAATCAGCGTCGGCTCGTCTGGCCGCCGCGCGTGCCTCTTCGAACCGGGCGGCAGCTTCGAGGAATTTGACCTGTGCTTCGATCAGCCGCGCTACTCCAAACTTATCGGCAACCTTGACGTATTCGTGCAGGCCGTCGCGGATTGCCTCGGCAATGGCTTGGCCCTGTGAGTGGCCGAACAGGCGGCGGACACTCTGCATCATTAGGTCAACCGCCGCGCTTACACTGCCGACAACGGGCACATTGTTGAGGAGGTCGTGTTTTACAGTGTTGGACATCGGCTATACCTCCTGTTTGGAAACGCATCGTTGCCACCCGACGTACGGCTAGCAATTCTGCAGCAGCGAAGTAGTCCAGTCCTACTTCGCTGCTTAAAGCGTACTTCTAAACAAGGGGGCGCGCTATACTCGTTCGGGGGGACAACGGGCGCAATTTGCCGACGTTAGACCCCTACTTTTGGTGTATCGTCTCGGAGCCAACCCTGCAACCCAGCGAACAAAGCCAACTGATAGCTGTTCATCTTACCATCAAACTTGTCGCGAGCGGTCTGAAGATAGTATTTCACAGTATTCGATTTGATGCCCAGACCTCTCGCCACTTCTTTGACTGACAGACCATGATTCAAGAGCGCCATAACCTCTCGTTCGCGGGGAGATAGCCTCGGCAGCGTCTGAACCATATCTTCATGGGTAACGTCATTGACGCCAATATCAGTCAACAGATTGTTGACCAGTTCCGGCTCAATGGATGTTGTGCCACTGGCAATCGTCTGTATCACGTCTTGAAGGTTGTTACCTTTCATGTAGCTCTTGCGATAGAAGCCTTTTGCGCCAAAGTCGAACGCCTCCCGGATGACCATGCCAGGCAAAATACGGACGAAGGTAAGTAGTAAACAGGATGTTTTCACGCCTGACTCGTGAACTTGCTTGAGTATTTTGAGTCCGGCCCGATCATCGCCAAGCCAATGTAGGTCCACTACAGCCACCTCGGGCGCATGCTTCACGATAGCGGCAACGCCGTCCTGAATGTCCTGACATGTCTTAATGACCTTCATTGATGACGTTGTGAGCATCAACTCTAGACCTCGGCACACGATGGGATCGTCGTCCACTACAACGATGCGAATATCCTGGCTTGGGGTATTACTCATGGCTATCACCTCTCCAGTCGTTGTCCGAACAACACCAACAGGACGCCGCCTCATATCGACAAGGCGTTGTGCCAAGCCAGTAGACCCGGCTAGTAGGCTTCGGGAAGGAAGAACTTCCGCAGGATATTGCGGAAGTGTCGGCCCAGGTGCGCGGTGGAGACTTTGAGATCGTCCGCGATGTGCTGCTGATCTTCCCCTTGCGCTCTCCGCGTGAGCACGTCGCGCTCCACTGGCGTCAGCTCAGGAACAGGGGGAACGCGATACGAAGCCTGGTCGCTTTCAGCGGCCACGAGTTGCTCGAGCAGCTTCAATGCTAATCCCCAGCTCAGGTCGCTTTGTCCCTGCGCCAGACGTTTCACGATTTCGAGCAGCGACGCCCCGGAGACGCCACTCAGCTTGTACCACCCGTCAGCACCCGCCTCAATCGTCTCATAGCGCAGCTCTTCATCCGCATCTACGGCGCTAAGGACCAGGCAGGCGGTCGCCGAGCTGGCGCGGCGCACGGCGTGGATGAACGAGAGCCGCTCTTGAATATTCGCGTCAATGTGGATATCCACCACCGCGACATGGGCGCCTGCATTTCTATGAACGTCAGTGCCTCCTTAATTGCGCCGAACGAACCGGCCACGTGTAGAGCGGGATCGGTAAAGAGCAAACCGAGCGCCTCGCGCGCGAACCGATCATCATCTACAATCACCACAGAGTACCGCTGCTCTATACCTTTATTCATTGTAAGATACCGCCTGACCTTCCCGGTAAATAGCCAGCGACGCTACTCGCCATCTAGCTGGACCTCACTCCAGGCGCCGTGGACGACCTCTATCCCCAATCTAGGAAAAGGACAGGAGAGAGGGCTGTACAACCCTCTTGTTTCAAGGTCCGCCGCTTAGAAGTTCCGACTCGATTGCGTGACTCCATCCAGCAAGGCATGCCGGCGCGTCCGGAGTGGCGCATCTCCCAACCTATCGAGCTGGAAACGTACGAACAGATAGGTGCCATTGACACCTTGTGTGCGAGACCGCACGTGCATTTTGCCACCCCAGCGCTTCGCCCGGTACTCGATATTTGCGAGGCCGCCACTCGCCCGGACGCCGTCCCAGTTGAAACCGACCCCATCGTCTACAATACGCAGAACAAGCGCACGCTGATCAATCCGCAACTCGATACATGCCTTGTGCGCTTCTCCGTGCCGATCGGCGTTACGAATGGCCTCTCGGATGATAACTTCAACATCATGCTTCATCTCGACAGGAATCACGCTGTCATCGCCCGACGTCGTCAGGGTACACTCCATCTTGATCCGACCCAGCAACTCGGCGTATGCGTGCGCCCACTCAAAGAGGCTGCTTCCTCCCGACGGCTTATACCAGAGATTGAGCAGACTGTTCACCTCTTGCTGCAGCAACTGGCTGACCTGCCGGGCGTAAAGCAGTTTCTTGTGCTCGGCATCGGTCAACGTGCCGTGAGCATCATATTCACTCATCGCCTGTTCGAGCAGCATCCGTGTGAAACTGGCATACTGACCCAGGCCGTCGTGGATATCTCGCCCCATGCTGATGCGCTCCTCAAGGATGACCTGCTGGAAGAGCGCGGCATTTTGTAGCACCAGCGACGCAATATCAGCCAGCGACTCGCACCACTCGATGTCATCATCGGTGAAAGTCCCACGGGAACGTTGCGAGCGATAGTTAACGAAGATGACGCCCAACTGTGATTCTGGATGCTCATCGGACCCAGATATAGGTATGGCGACGGTGGACTGAATCGCCATCCGCTCGAAGAAAAACGGGCCATTTCTGAATCGGCTACCCTGGGCGCGATAATCCTGGTGGTCGCTCTTCTCGAAGAAGCGCACGTCGCGCGAACGCAAGATTTGATGTACCCTCGACCGCTTGTTGGTCTGCACTACACGCCCAGGGCTTGCCATGGAGTCATCGATACCGGCTGTATAAGGGCCATCAATCTGTCCGCTGAACGGGTCGCGGGTATAGAGCACGACGGAATCGGCCTGAAGCACATTGCGCGCACTCTTGCAAATCTCGCGCAGCGCCAGGCTCGCCTCGTGATATGTCACCAACCTCCGTGTCGCTGTCTGTGAGGCGGCGTATAACCCAGTGACCCGGAGCAGATTCTGAGCCGAACTAAATACCATCGCCAGATGAGTCGTCAACGCTTCAAGCAGTTGCACGTCGTCCTGGCTAAAGACATACGCATGAGTGCTCTGGATATCCAGGACGCCGAGCATCGTCTCACCGAGCAAGATCGGCAGGGCAAACTCCGAGCGCGTTCCCGCGAACGCAGGGTGGCTGATAAAACGCTTACGAGTATCACGACGTACGTCATTGACGAGGCAGTAACTCCGCTGAAGAGCGGCGAAGCCGGTGATGCCATTTGGTCCGTCTAGCACGAACCCTTCGTCAACCAGTTTTCTACCCGCCTCGTTTGCCGCGCCGATGAGACGTAACCCCTCGATGCGATTGGTCGTGGGCGAGGTCTTGACCACGAAGATATTGACATACGGATAACCCAGATCGTCGGCGATGGTGCTGGCAATGGCGTTCGCCAAACCATGATCAAGCGTCATATGAATGCTTGCCAACTGATTCGCGAGCAGGCGCATCTTGAGGAAACCCGCCTCGCGGTCGCGAAAGTAGATCATGAGGAGCATGGGCACTAGACAGATGAGCAGAAGCCAAAAGGCTTTCAAGAGTAACAGGCGGTCGGCATCGAAGAGCAGCGGCACGTTAAATAGACGCGAAACCACAAATACAGAAACGACGATCATCGCGCAAACCGCCGCCAGCAAGCGCATACTGCCCGCTCGCGCCACATGCTGGATCGGCAAGACGTAGAGCAGCCAGAGGGAGCCTTCGTCAATCGGCAGCCCACGGTAGACGTAGGCTTGTCTGGTAACCGCCATGAAGGCTACCACGAAGACAATGAGGATAGTCGCCTGCACTCCCCTTCCGATAAAAGAAGGTAATCGGCGCACCGTGCGCGCCTTGTGCAGGCGATATCTCAGTCTGATTGCCCGGTGAACCAGCCGATGAAGAGGCCGATACCCACGTGTCGCATCATGAGCGATCTGCAATAGCGAGCGCGCCTGGTTCGCCACCACGATGAAGCAAACATAGGCAACGACAATAACTGGGAAGGCAAGAAGCAAGAGCCATTGATCGTACGCACCAGGCGCCCGAATGACTGGCCAGATTACCAGAAACATGATGGCGGCCAGAATGAGCAGGGCAATCCTTTCGTACCAACGAAGAAGTGTGAACAGCACCAGACGCTCACTCGACTGGTGGGGGGATGCAAACATGCCTGTGCCTACAGGGCTGTAGATTCCCATGTACGCTCACCTCGCTCCCCAAAAACCTTCATTACAGCCTATACACGATGCGCCTCTTCCCTATCAAAGTACCTGACAATACATGCAACGAATACCCACCAATGGAGGGGGTCATCTCGTGGGCGTGGAAGCGACCAAAAATATGGCCACTCCTCCACCCCTCAGTGGGGAAGAAGGAGCGGCCGAAGAAGGAGAGGGCATCTAACAACGTTCGCTCTACTCCGCGTCGCCAAAGATGGTGTAGTGCCAGCCCTTGCGCTGATCGCCCGACGTATCGAGCATTACATGCTTGATCTGGGTGTAGTCGTCCAGCGCGTAGATGGACATATCTTTGCCAAAGCCGCTCTGCTTGAAGCCGCCATGCGGCATCTCCGCTGTCAGCGGCAGGTGATCGTTGACCCAGACGGTGCCAAACTCCAGCGCGCCGCTCACCCGCATCGCCCGCTGCACGTTGCCCGTCCAGACCGAGCCTGCGAGCGCATAGCGTACCGCGTTCGCCCGACCGATGGCCTCGGCCTCGTCGTCAAATGGCAGCACCACTGTTACCGGCCCAAAGATTTCGTCGGTAACCACCTGCGCATCGTCAGACACATCGGTAATGACCGTCGGCTGGAAGAAGAAGCCATGCTCCATCCCAGGCACGCTGGCGCGCGCGCCGCCCGCCAGGAAACGCGCCGTCCCCTTCGCGGTCGCCACCAACGCCTCGACTCGCTGCAACTGCGCCTCAGAGACCAGCGGCCCCATGTCGGTTGATTGCGACGACGGATCGCCGACGCGCACCTCGCCCACCAGTTCGATATAGCGCTTCACGAAAGCGTTGAATGAGCCGCGCTGGACGTAGATACGTGTGGCCGCTGTGCAGTCCTGGCCGGTATTGACGAAGCCGCCGACAATCGCGCCTTGCGCGGCAGCCTCAAGGTCGGCGTCGTCGAAGACGATGAACGGCGCCTTGCCGCCAAGCTCCATATGCACCCGCTTGAGGGTATCGGATGCCGCGCGCATGACCGCCTTGCCCGTCTCGCTCGCGCCGGTCAGCGAGATCAGCCGGACGTCGGGATGCGCCACCAGCGCGACGCCAACGTCGTCGCCGCCAGTCACCACATTCAGCACGCCCGCGGGCATCCCGGCCTCCATCGCCAGCTGCCCCAGCACCAGCGAGGTGAGCGGCGTCTCGGGCGCGGGCTTCAGCACGACGGTATTGCCAGCGGCCAGCGCAGGGGCCAATCTTCCAGATTGCCATCATCAGCGGATAGTTCCACGGCGCAAGCTGGCCCACCACGCCAATCGGCTCGCGGCGAATCATGCTGGTGTAGCCCGGCACATATTCACTTGACGCGCGCCCATCCAGGTTGCGCGCCGCGCCAGCAAAGAAGCGCAGGCAATCCACCGCGAACAGCAGGTCGCTATCATGCGCCAGCTTGATCGGCTTGCCGACATTGCGAGACTCCAGCGCGGCCAACTCGTCCAGGTGCTCTTCGATCAGGTCGGCCAGCTTGTACAGCACAGCGGCACGGGCACTCGGCCCGATGCCCGACCAGCGCCCATCGTCGAACGCCGCCTTCGCCGCCTCCACCGCGCGCTGCACGTCTTCGACGCTGCCCTCCGGCACAACATCAGCGGGCGCGCCCGTGGCGGGATTCACCAGCGTCCGTGTCCTGGCGGTCGCGACACTCTCCCCATCAATCAGCAGCCGATCAGTCGTCAGCGTTTTGAGCGCCATTCCGTACCTCCTCGTGTGGGGATGCCCGCCTCCGACAGCGATGTCTGGTTAGCCGCGCATCCTCGATTGTGGGCAGTATATGGGCCAGCCGAATCAGGCTCAAGGGCCAGCCATCTGGACGTTGGCCGAGTTTCTTTGGCCATTGTGGCGAACGGAGCGAACCATCACGCGGATGGGTACGCTCTGGATCACCCTACTCGCCGCCATGAGCGTTGCGCATACGGCGCGAGAGCAGCGCCGCCCGCAGGTTGAGTTTGCAGAGCGGGTCGCTCAGGTCCACCTCGCACAACTCTTCGATACGCTGCAAGCGGTACTTGAGCGTGTGGCGGTGGACAATCAGCCTTTCCGCCGCGCGCACACTGTTACCGTCGCACTCCAGAAAGACTTCCAGTGTATGTAGTAGCTCGGCGCCCCGTGCGCGGTCATGCTCCGCCAGCCGCTGAATGCTGCGAGCAAACGCATTCTCCGCCAGCAGATCCTGCGGCACGGCGTGCAGCCAGTGGAGGATGCCAAGCTCATCGAACTGGGCGACCTTGCGGTCATCGCCAAGCGCCGGAAGCAACGCCAGCGCCTCCAGGGCATGCTCATAGGCGCGCGGGAGCGTCGCGGCGTCTTCATGGAGCGGGCTGGCGCCAATGCTTATGGTGTCTTCGAGCGGCTGCGCCTCGGTGATGATGCGCTGGCACAGCTCGACGATGGCCTCCGACCGCGAGCCTTCGACCAGCACGACGACCCGCCCGGCACGCTCGCCCATGGCCGCAGCCAGCCCGGCACGGCGGACGGCGTTACGCGCGGCCAGCTCGACGGCGCGTACCTCGTTGCTCCCCGCGTCGATCACGATGATGGCGTGAGGCGCCTCCAGCCGCAGACGGAAACGGGCCGCCTCCTCGCGCAGGGTATTATCGAGTCGTGCGTCTTCGGCCAGCAATCGGCTGAGGATACGACTCTCGGCGCGTTCTTCAGCCTGGCGGCCCGTCTGGTCGCGGAAGAGGATCAGCGCGGCAACGGTGGCGGCATGCTCAATCGCGTGAAAATCGAGCGGCTCCAGCTCACGCCTGCCCGCGATAATCCAGACGTAGCCATATATTTTGCGCGCGACGACAATCGGCGCCAGGATGCGCGCCATCGTCATCCCATACGCGCTGGTGCTCTCGTCCGGGTCAATGCGCTCTGGCTCAAAGCTGGTTCGCATCCGCGAGAGCACGCCCGAGCGCCGTAGATGTTCCAGCAGCATCGGCGCGCTACGCCCTTCACGCAGAGCGGTCCGGCGGCTGTCGTCGATCTCTGTCTCGGAGCCTGCGGCGGCCAGCACGGAGAACGAGAGATCGTCGATCTCGACGGGGCGTTGCAGCAGCTTGCAAAGCTCCTGGGCGACATCCTGCAACGAGCCGCCATCCAGCACCAGGCGCGTCAGCGAGCCATGGATGGAGAGCGATTGCTTGTAGAGCTGATACTGCTCGTTGATGATCTGCTCAGAGATGGCGCGGACGACATCCTCGAACGGGACATCCCAGGGCATCTCGATGATGGGGAAGCGCGCGGCGTCGGCGGCGCTGCGAATAGCGTCCGGCACGGCATCCAGATAGCCGCCGATGGCGACCACCATGCCCGCCAGTCCTTTTTCGGCAAGCTCGGCGCAGAGGTGAATCTGCGCCTCTGGGTCATCGCGCAGGCCGTAGAACGTCGTGAGCAGCAACTCGCCGCCGCGCACCCACTCGCTGGCGTGGGGAATATCGACAGGATGCGCCCAGCGTATCTCGCGGTCGAGGCCATCCTTTCCCGCGACGACGCGGCTTCCCGCGAAGACTTCCATTGCCAGCGCCTGGCGCACCGTCATCATACCGTTTACCTTGCCAGTCGGGATAATCGCCGCCATTGGCGAACCCGCTTAAAATGCAGGATATCATGCGCGCTTCACCTGCCGCAAGGCGCTTTCAGACTGGTTCACTGCCAGAAAGCTGGGATGTCCATACAGAAGTGCCTGTGGGGATCGGTGAACTGGCGCCAGGTTCACTTGTCCATTGGCGTGTCGATTCATAGCGAGCGTGTTACGGGTGCGCGGGCGCGCTGACATCGGGGGCAGGTGGCTCGACGGCAGGCGTTTCCGCCGATATGCTGGCGAGTGGCAGACTGAAGGAGAAGACGCTGCCCCGGCCCACACGGCTCTCCGCCCAGACGCGCCCGCCGTGCAACTCCACCAGGTGCCGTGCGATGGCGAGGCCCAGGCCTGTGCCCGCAGCGGCGCGAGCCTCCGGCAACGTCGCCTCATCCATCTCGCGCGTGCGGGCGCGGTCGACCTTGAAGAAGCGCTCGAAGACCCGTGGCAGATCGTCCTCATGGATGCCGACGCCAGTATCAGCGACGTGAACCACCAGCATGGGCAGGGGATCGGTGTCGGCCGGGGTCTGCGCTTTCTCACCAGAGGTGAGTGGCTCGCCCGCCATGATTGTTTCTATCACCTCCGCCGAGATCGTGACTGAGCCACCCGGCGGCGTGTATTTGATGCCATTGTGAATCAGGTTGATCAGCACCTCGCCCGCGCGGCTCGCATCGGCCCAGGCATCGGGCAGCCCATCTGGGACCGCCGCATGAAGGTGGATATTACGCTCCTCGGCAAGCGGGCTCATCCGATCGATGCTCGCCTCGATCAATCCGGCAATCTCCACTGCTTCCGCCCGCAACTTGATCTTGCCCGACTCGATACGTGAGAGTTCCAGCAACTCGGCCACCATCTGCGTTAGATGATCGATCTCGCCACTGATGCGCCGCGCGAAGCCACGCGCCGCCACCGGATCGCCTTCCACAGCCTCGGCCAGCGTGTCGGCCAGCAGCTTGACGGCCGCCAGCGGAGTGCGCAGCTCATGCGAGACGTGCGCCACGAAATCGCGGCGCATGATCTCCAGCCGTCGCAGCTCGGTCAAGTCTTCGATGACGACGATCATGCGCTGCACGTCGGGCGCGGGATCGAGATCGGGCATGCCTGGGGCTAGCTGGCGAGGCGTTGTGATGGGCGTCACCGAGACGCGCCAGGTCTGGCCCGTGGTGGCACGGCGGAAGGTCGTCTCGACGGGCGACTGGCTCTGTCCCGCTTCGAGGAGCACGCGCATCGTCTCGTAGTCCTGGATGACGCTGGCGGCGGCGCGGCCAATCACCTGCTCGCGTGAGAGCTGGATGAGTCCCAGCGCGGCGCTATTGGCGAACAAGACGACGCGATCCTGATCGGTGACGAGCACCGGGCGTGGATAGGCTTCGAGCAGCACACCGGTCATGTCGTGCAGACGCGCGATCTCATGCAGGCGGCTCTCCAGTTGCCGCTCCGCAATGTAGCGCCGCTCCTCCGCGGCCTGCCGTTTACGCTCATCGATCCGCCGCTGAAGCCACGCGACCGCGCCGACGACAATCATGCCCGCGAGGAACGCTTCTAAGAGCGACAGAATCTCACCGCTTGCGCCCATGCTACCGATTCCTGTTCTGCACGACATCCGCGATACGCCACGCCCTGGCACGCCCCACCGGTCGTAGTGTATCGCATCCAGACATGGTATATGAAAGCCCTCAGCCACTATTTAACAGAACCTTAACAGAAGTTCCATCAGAATTTTACCGGAGCGGAATGGGTTTCCTCCTTGATCCGCCCGTATGAACCTGAAGAGCGTATCAGGCAGACAGGACATTTCTTGAGACGATACATGTCGAGGTCGGGCTTATATTTGAGTACTCCATTGATAACTCCCCATGGCTAAAGCCGGGGGATTCCTGCTTCAGCGGAAGTGCCGAGTCGGGCATGGCCCTTCCCGGTCTTACCGTCTCTCCACAGGCGTTCACCGTGAGCCCCACGGCAAGAATGTTCTTCGCGGCGTTGACGTCCCGGTCATGATGTGTGCCGCACTCCGGCTTCGGGCATGTCCATGCTCGCACATCCAGGGTCAACGCCGTGTTAATGAACCCACAAACATGGCACCGCTGCGAACTGGGATTCCAGCGGTCAATCTTGACCAGAGTGCGACCGTACCACGCCGCCTTGTATTCCAATTGGCGGACCAACTCACCCCAGCCCGCATCACTGATGTTCTTGGCGAGGGAATGATTGCGCACCATGTTCTTGACGGCCAACGACTCCACGCAGACCACTTGGTTCTCGCGAATCACGCGTGTCGTCAGTTTGTGCAGGCCATCAGAACGTTTATAGTGGACCCACGATTTTGGACAGCGAAGCAGCCCGAAATAAGATAGACTACAGAACATGATGCGGAAGCGGTACACGCCAACCTTCAAAGCCCAGGTGGTCCGGGAGCTCTTGAACGGGCGCGAACGGACGGCGGCGCAATACACGGAACTCTTCCATGCTGCGGGGCTCAAACTGGTGCGCGCCATCCCCACGAGCACCGGACAAAGTATCGTGGAGGCAATCCCAGTCTGATCCGGTCTGGCGATGTGCCTAATATGCCGAGCCCGATGCCGCCAAAGCGAAGAGGGAGGCCAAGGTGTCGCGGTACGACAGGGCGCCGCGTCCGGCCGTACAGTCACGACACCTGGCTCACAGTACGATCCGAGCGGCTGCTCAATCGGGAGGTAGCCGAACCAAGAAGGAGGAGATGCTATCTTACTGGCGGTCACTTTACTGTCTTGACATTGGGGTCCACCTCAGTTGGTCGGCAATATTCGCATGGATGCGGGCCACCTTCCAGCGTGCCTTCTCTCGATTCTTGGAAACGAGCTTCTTACGCGCCAGACTGCGTTGCGCATGTGCAAGGCGGTGCCCGCTCTTGTGCAGATGTCGAGGGTTGGCGATCTTCTCGCCCGTGCTGAACACCGCCACATCTTTCAGGCCGACATCTACCCCCACCATTAAGTTCACCACTGGAAGCGTCTGGATATCCTCTTCGAGCAAGAAAGAGACGAAATAGCGCCCTGCCGTATCTTTGCTGATGGTGACGGAGGTGGGGCACCAGTGAAGGACCGCGACCAGCGGATGTTCAGCGGTGTGTCCATCTTGGCCAATATCAGAGTGCGGCTCTTGGCCTCCCACCGAAAGGCGCTGTTCGCATACGTTGCAGCCTGTCGCCCACGCTTTCTCTTATTAGGTAGGATATCTGGCGCGTCTCTCAAAGAGGTTGCGGAAGGCGCTATCAAGATGGCGTAAGCAGCCAATGGGCGGTTGGACTAATGGTACTGTCTGGACGGTTATTGGCTATCGCTGTGCGGTTATCGGCGCCTGGCGGCGCGCAGCGTTTCATCCCCACAGGTAAATCAAGGGGTCTTCACGCAGCTTCTTCTGATAATCCAGTGGCGCCATTGACACAGGCGAAGGCGCATACGTACTATTGCGTAGGGAAGGATGCGCAACATTCTCCAGTGAATGTGCTGCCAATTCAACGGGTATTCCCAAGAAAGCATCGAGGGTGCTGCAATGGAACGCGCCGAAGATCTCACTGCTCGCTGCATGGAATTGCTCACAATCAACCGTGCGCTATTCGACGATGGCTATCCTGAAGCGGCATACCACGCTCTCGAAGCCGCAATGTATTGTGCGGAGCAGCACGGCGACCCCAACGTGTTGCATATGGTGGAAACAATTGCCACTGAGGAGTTCCAGAGGCTGAAAAGGTTCACCCATTTCGCTGGTGTCGCGTCCTCCAACAGCGTCAACGTGCCAGTTTCCCTGACTGAGTCAGGGCGATGGGCGAACATCGAGAACCTGTATGGCATTGCTATGCGACAGGCCAACCTGAAGGCGTCGAATCCTGATTTGCGTGTTAGCCGGTCTCGCCCACTCAAGCCAGTAGAGCCCTAGCACTTGCCAGGGACATGAGCCAGATTCGATGAACGGGGCAACATGCGGGGCTGAGAGTGCTCAGCCCCGCATGCCTTATGCCTTACCCACGCGAAGTCAGTGTCAAGGAACCACACTAGGTAGACCCGAAGGCCAAAAGTACGTTCAGTCCTGCCCCGACTATTGAGACCCCAGCCGGGACGTCTCGCCCACTCTACGCCAATCGCAACACCAGCCCCAGGATGAGAATCGCCAGGAAGAGACTTTGCCCTGAATGGGCAATGATTCCAAACCACGCGCTGCGGAAAGTGCGGCTCGGTAGCGCATAGCAACGATCCCAACTATTGCACTACTGAGAATACCCCACGGTTGGTGCAGATGATAGAGCCCAAACAAGAGTCCATTCATCACCCAATCTTGTTTCCCAAAGACTCCCGCCATCCGGGGCAACAATAACCCACGAAAGAGCAGTTCTTCCCCAACAAACGAATTGAACAGGGCCGAAACGACAAACAGTCCCCAGACATTCCATGCTCCTGCTAACTGGGCTTTGGCTGCAGGGGTAGCGAGCGCGGAACCCAGATCGAAACCGCGTGGCTCCGCCAACATCGGAAACACCGAAACCCACAGATGATCTACGATTCCCTTGAACTGCAAGTCGAAAAGCGCTGTCAGTAGAATGAAGGGGATTACCCACCACCAGAGGCGCCCACGCGGTTTTCCCATGCGTGGCGAGCGTGGTGTCTGGAGCCAGAGGCGCTGTCGGATGGTTGACCAGCGCAGGTTACCTGCTTCCTGGTAAAGCAGCAGCATAACCAGGAGGAATTGCCATACCAATCCAATCGTAAGCACCGCCTGCCGTTCGAAGCCTGGACTCTGCGGGTTGTGGGCCAGAGCCGGAGCCACCACCCATCCCAGCAGCCCCATCGGGAGCGCCGCCGCTGCCCACACCAGGAGAATTTTGCGCAAGCTATACTGCGGAATTTGAGCCACGCTCTGGTGTGGCTCCGTCCGTGATTTCGATGATTCCCCAGCCGCCACAGGATTCTGCATGATCGCATGCATTGCCATGATCTTGATACTCCTTCTCGAATGCCGTGAGAGAGGCTGATCATCGCGTCGCCGCTCAGCGTTCCCAAGGAGTATAGAAAGCAAACGTGCCAGAAGTATGATGAAAGACGCGCGCCATTGTCACAAAATCGTGGCAAAATCACGGCGCTGCCAGGCAATTGCTCGTCACACCCTCATCACTATCTAACAGACGATGGACCCCAATAGCGTCACTTCGGATTTAACATAATTTTAACAGAAGTTCAAAGGGCTATTAACAGACACATCCTAAGTTCTTTATGGACGAGTTGAGGAACTGGACGAAGCATGCTCGCTCCACACCCACTCGCTATCGAACGACGCTCTTAACAGTTGAGGGATTTGAGGAGGAATCATGTTCGATCGCATCTCTGCGATTCGTTCTCTTGGATCGAAGGTGGCTCTAGGCGCCATGATTGTGGCTAGTCTTGCTGTTGCAGCCTGTGGCACTTCATCAACGCCAACAGCTTCTGGCACCGCATGTCCGTCAACCACATCGCTGTCTGGCGCTGGCTCGACATTTGACGCGCCGCTTTTCTCGAAGCAGTTCACTGTCTATGCTGGAATCGATTGTAAGGTTCAGGTGAACTATCAAGCGGTTGGTAGCGGCGCGGGCATCACCCAGCTGCTTCAGCAGACGGTTGACTTCGGCGCGACCGATGCGCCAATGAAAGATTCCGATCTCGCAAAGAGCACGAACGGCGCGATCATTCACATTCCAGTGACGATTGGCGCAGTTGCCATTTCTTACAACCTGTCACAGGTCGACGCATCGACGCATCTCAAGCTCACTGGGCCGGTCATCGCAAACATCTTCCTGGGCAATGTCAAGTTTTGGGACGATCCCTCGATTGCCCAGCTGAACTCCGGTACGACGTTGCCGCACGTGGCAATTACGGTTGTTCACCGTTCCGATGGCAGCGGCACGACAGGTATCTTCAGCCACTATCTCGCAGCCGTCAGCCCTGACTGGTCAACCAAAGTTGGCTCTGGCAACACCCTGAACTGGCCAACAGGCGTCGGCGCGAGTGGTAACGCGGGTGTCGCCTCGGCGGTCAAAAACACAGCCGGGTCGATCGGCTACAACGAACTAGCGTACGTGCTGACGAACACCATTCAATATGCCCAGGTGCAAAACATGAATGGCGATTTCGTTGCCCCATCACTTGACAGCACCAAGACAGCGGCTGCGAATTTCACGGATATTCCCGCCGACCTCCGCTTCTACATCGTAAATGCTCCAGGGGCTGGTTCGTATCCGATCAGCGGCTACTCCTGGGTGATTGTCTACCAGAAGCAGAACGATGCTGACAAAGGCCACGCACTCGCAAACACCTTGTGGTGGATGACGCACGACGGACAGCAATATGCAGCGGCTCTTAGCTACGTCGCGTTGCCTGCCAACATCGTCCAGAAGGATGAGGCTCAGATCAAGTCCATGACATGTGGCAGCAGCGCCTGCTACAAAGGGTAGTTTAACTTTGGTGAAGAGGCTATAGCGGTAAATCGCCCGCTATCCTCTAGAAATTGGGCAGTCCTCCAACGGGTCTCGTCAGGCTCGATACTCTGGAGGGCTGCCACAATATGTTCACGGGGTTCCTGATAGTTGCGACGAATAGAGACAAAGCTGCGCAACCGATAGCAAGGGTGGTGATACAACGTGCAGATACCCGTGGAAGCATCTACGACTGACATCCGAGCACGCGCGCGAGAATGGGTCACACAGGCGAGAACACGATTGCGCATCGAGGCACGACGACCGGGCAACCTCATATTTCGCGGGGCCTTGATATTTTTTGTATCCGTGGTCATCCTAATTGTCCTTGGCTTAACCTGGGTGCTAGTAAGTAGTTCATGGCAATCAATCACGACCAATGGATTGAGTTATCTTACCTACGACGCCTTTGATCCCGTTCACAACAGGTATGGTGTAGCGCCCGCTATCTTTGGCACCTTTGTCACGTCATTCTTCGCGCTGCTCTTTGGACTACCGATTGGCGTAGGTACAGCTATCTTTCTGGTGGACTATTGCCCACGGCGCATACGAGCGCCATTCGCCTTTTTGCTAGATTTGCTGGCAGCGATACCGAGCGTGGTGCTTGGGCTATGGGGATTTCTGGTCATGGTTCCGTGGCTCCAACTCAAAGGAGAACCCTGGTTACAGCAGCACTTCGGCTTTCTCCCATTTTTTCAGGGGACACCGCACGGCTTAGGGTTGCTCGCGGCAGGCATGCTCCTTACTGTGATGATCATTCCCATCATTACAGCAATTTCGCGCGAGGTGATGCTTAATGTTCCAACGTCACAGCGGGAAGCGCTGTTAGCGCTCGGCGCGACGCGATGGGAAGTTATCCGCTACGCTGTTCTCCCGTTTTCGCGAGTTGGCATCGCTGGAGCGGCGCTCTTGGGATTGGGGCGCGCCTTGGGTGAGACCATCGTAGTAACGAGCGTTATCGGGAACCAGGCATCGCCGCCCAGCCTCAGTTTATTCAACACGGGATATACGCTTGCCAGCGTCATCGCCAATCAGTTTGGTGAAGCAACACCTGGAATTTTCGTCTCGGCTGTGCTGGAGGCTGGGCTGCTTCTTCTGATTATTACCTTGATCACGAATATCCTGGCGCGTGTGCTAGTCACGCGGTTGGGGCGATTCCGCACCGTGGGAGTCTCGAAATGAGTATAACCGTGCAAAACGAGGCGCAACGATCTGGCTTGTTTTCGCCACCCAAAGGCTCATTACACTTTCGACGCCGGATAACTGCTTTCATAGCGGCGGTACTCGTGACAGTATTCGCTGTCGCCACTATTGTCTTCCTGACATATTTCATCGTCTTCGTTGCCCGACAAGGTCTTCGTTTCCTCAACATTGCGTTCTTCACCCAGCCTCCGGCTCCCCTCGGTGAGTCGGGAGGTGGCGTGCAGCCTGCAATTGTTGGCTCTCTGCTCGTTGTCGGCTTAGCTTCGCTATTCGGGATTCCGCTGGGACTGTTTACGGGCATCTATCTTGCGGAATTCGGTCGGGGCCGGCTGGCAACTGTAGTACGATTTCTGGTGGATATGCTAACCGGCCTCCCGACCATCATTTTCGGGTTATTCATCTGGGTGTTGATTGTGGTGCCGTCGCACTCATTTTCGGGACTGTCAGGCGGCTTGGCGCTGGCAATCATCATGATTCCAACCGTCGCACGCACAACCGAAGAAGTGCTTCGATTGGTACCGAAAGAGTTGCGTGAAGCCTCGATAGCGCTTGGCGCAACGGAATCACGCACGATCTTCCGGGTTGTCGTGCCTGCCGCCATCAGTGGAATCATCACAGGTATTATGCTGGCCATTGCGCGTGTTGCGGGAGAGACTGCGCCTCTCCTGATGACGGCGTTTGGAAGCCAGTTCTTCAATGTGGATATTTTTCGGCCAATGGCGACACTACCACTACAGGTTTTTTACTACACTCGCAGCCCCTACGATGTACAGATCAGCCAGGCATATGCAGGGTCATTTGTGCTGATGATGTTGGTCATCATCACGTCACTGGCGGTGCGTTGGGCAACTGGCGGCTTCAAGACTCGCCGTTAATCGTGAATCGGGTTTTCCTACCGGATACCAGTGACAGGAGAGACATGATCAATGACGGTTGAGGTAAAACAACTAAACGCATGGTACGGAAGAACTCAGGCGTTGCATGATATTAGTCTAACAATACAGCCTCATTCGGTCACGGCCCTGATCGGCCCCTCGGGATGCGGTAAATCCACATTTGTACGCTGCCTCAACCGCATGCACGAGGAGGTGCCAGGAACCCGAATAGCCGGAACCGTGCTTGTCGAAGGCACAAATATCTATGATCGAACCATTCGCCCGATCTACGTACGCCGTCAGATTGGCATGGTCTTTCAACAGCCGAACGTGCTTCCTACTCGCAGCATTTTCGAGAATGTGGCGGTTGGTGTTCGACTCAACGGACTGGCTCCCAGGCGGGAAGTAGGCGAAATTGTGGAACGGAGCCTTCGACATGCGGCGATTTGGGATGAGGTAAAAGATCGCTTACATACCTCAGCCGCGCAGCTTTCCGGTGGGCAACAACAGCGGCTCTGTGTCGCGCGAGCGCTGGCGGTCGAGCCGCATGTTCTGCTGATGGATGAGCCCGCATCCGCGCTCGATCCCATCGCAACACAACAAATCGAAGATCTCATGCATCGGCTCAAGCAGCAATACACCATCGTAGTGGTGACACACAACATGCAACAAGCTGCCCGTGTCGCTGATCGGACAGCGTTCTTTCTCCAGGGGCGTCTCATCGAGATTGGCGCTACCGCAGCCATTTTCTCTCAACCAGAGCGCAAAGAAACCGAGGACTATGTGACAGGACGATTCGGATGAACCCAACTACTTTGCAATATGTAGTAACTGAGAGGCAGAATCAGGTGATGGAGCTTCGACCAGCAGATACATCAGACAACTCGGAAGGGGCAGCGAACGGGAATAGTACGTCTGCTAGTGACGAGCCCGCCATAGCCAAACTCACCGATCCTGTCAAGATTCGTATCAATGATTTGAACATTTACTATGGCCAGACGCATGCGATCAAAGACATTTCCGTAGACATTCCTGAGGGCCAGGTGACGGCGCTAATGGGACCGTCTGGCTGCGGCAAATCTACCTTCTTACGGGCGCTCAACCGCATGCACGATCTGACGCCTTCCGCCCGGATAACGGGCACGATCCTGCTAGACGGTGAGAACATCTATGCGCCAGACGCTGATGTGGTGCATCTGCGTCAGCGGGTGGGCATGGTCTTTCAGCGCCCCAACCCCTTCCCGAAATCCATATTTGAGAATGTCGCTTATGGATTGCGAGTCCAAGGGGGGCACAGGCACAACGAGGTAAAGGAGGTTGTGGAGCGGAGCCTGCGCGGCGCGGCTTTGTGGGATGAGGTTAAGGACCGGCTCAACCAGAGCGCGCTCAGCCTGTCCGGTGGCCAGCAGCAGCGTCTCTGCATCGCGCGGGCGCTGGCGGTGGAACCCGAAGTGATTTTGATGGATGAGCCGTGCTCGGCGCTCGACCCCATCGCGACGCTCAAGATCGAGGAGCTGATCGGGCAGCTTCGCCAACACTACACTATCGTCATCGTCACGCACAACCTGCAACAGGCGGCGCGCGTTTCGCAATATACCGGCTTCTTCCTCACGGGCAATATGATGGAATATGCGCCGACCGGGCAGCTATTCTCACGCCCGCAGAAACGACAGACGGAGGATTTCATCACTGGTCGCTTTGGGTGATGTGATTGAGAGACACGAGTAGCGATGACTGTCGCACACGTGTGAAAGGGATTGCTGGTTATTATGCCAAGAGACACATTTCATCAGGAACTGCGCGAAATCGAAGAATCTGTGATTACAATGGCAACGTTAGTGGAGAGCGCGATTGCACGCGCGATGCAGGCGCTGACCCAACGCGACGCCGACCTGGCTGGCGTCGTCATTGCCAGCGATGGCGAGGTCAACGAGATGCAGCGCAGCATCCGCAGCCGCTGTACCAATGTGATCGCGCTTCAGGCGCCGGTTGCGCGCGATCTGCGCGAGTTGATCACCGTTCAACTGGTCATCAATGAGCTCGAGCGCATGGGCGATCACGCGGTGGGCATCGCGAAACAGGCAGTGCGGGTCCGTGACTACGAACCGTCGCCCATCGCGTATGAGCTGAGCGAGCTGGCCAAACTAGTTCGCCAGCAGGTGCGCGCCTGCATTGAGGCGTTTGTAGATGTCAATGTGCAGCAGGCGCGCGAGATTTGCGTGAAGGACGATGAGATAGACCAGCAGTATCGGCTGATCTTCAACGAGGTGTTGAACCTGATGACTCGCGATTCGACATCCGTACCTTTGGCCACCAGTCTGCTGTTCATCGCACACGATCTGGAGCGCATCGGCGACCGCGTTACCAATATTTGCGAAGATGTTATCTACATGGTGTCGGGGCTTATCGAGGAACTTAACTAGCGAGTCCAGACCAGGGGGACACCACCGTGAGCCAACGCACGCTGCTTGTGGTAGAGGATGATGCCGCACTGCGGGAGACAATTGTGTATAACCTCCGTCGCGAGGGCTATCTGGTGCTCTCGGCGCCGGATGGTGTGACCGCGCTGGAAGTGGCCCGCCAGCAGCCGCCCTCGCTGGTGTTGCTGGACCTGATGCTGCCGCGCCTCGATGGGCTGGATGTCTGCCGCCAACTGCGCGGCCGCCCGGAGACGGCGAGCGTGCCGATTCTGATGTTGACCGCGCGTGGCGAGGAGAGCGATATCGTCGTCGGGCTGGAGATGGGCGCCGACGACTACGTGACCAAGCCATTTAGCTGGAATGAGCTGCGGGCGCGCGTGCGGGCGCTGCTGCGCCGCGGAGAACTTCCCCTCAGCGGGCAACACGACGACCCTGAGCCGGACCAGCCCGGCTCGCATATCATGACGGCGGGTGAGATCCGCATCGACGAGGATCGGCGCGAGGTCTTTCGGAGCGATCAGCCTGTCGAGCTACCGGCGCGCCTCTTCGATCTGCTCACGTACATGGTGCGCAATCGCGGCACGGTTTTAACGCGCGACCGGCTCTTGGAGCATGTCTGGGGCTACGAATACGACGGCGACAACCGGACGGTGGATGTCTATGTGCGCTGGTTGCGCGAGAAGCTGGAGGTTGACCCTGCCAACCCCCAGCTTATTCTGACGGTGCGCGGCGTCGGCTATCGGTTCAAGGGATAGTGAACGGCTCTGCCATCAATCGTCGTCGAGCAGCGCTTGGGTATGCTTCTCGCCATTGTAGGTCATCCGCACCGGCCGCTCGTCGGAAATGGTTTCCAGATGCACCGGGCGCCCCCAGATCCGATAGACGTATTCCAGCGTCTTCTCGGCATAGGGGATATCCATCTCGCGACTGCCTTCGACCTGGTGGCGCAGCAATAGTTCGGTGTTGCGGTTGAAGTCGGCGTCGTTGACGGTCAGATACGGATAGCCGAAGTTCGTCATGCTCCCGATGATACCGTCGCGCACCCTCTCCCAGTTCTTCTCAACAATCACCCACTGGTCGCCCTCTTTGCGATAGAGGTAGAGATCAAGATCTTTCACCAACTCTTCGGTGAGGTAATTGCGGAGCAGCGAGACGTCGCTTTCGGTCTCGCGTACCTCGAAGATCTTGGCGCGCCCCTGTCCGGGCACACGGCCCAGCTTCGCCTGCTCCTCCTCGGTTGGGTTGTCCCAGCGGCGCTCGATATCTTCGAGAATGTGATAGCCGACATGGTACGGGTTGATGCGCATGCGATTCGGCGCCAGCACGCCCGCGTGCATCTGGGCGAATGCCGCATACTCGGCGTCGGTCAGATCAACCTCGCGCATGATGTGGGCATGCCAATAACTGTTGTGATGGACCATGCCGTTGGCGACGTAGCGATGGGTCTCGTCCACCGTAATATCGTAGACATCGGCGACGCCATGCTCGATGGCAACGACGCGGTCGGTCGGGTCTTCGGCCAGGAACGACAAATGCCATGCAAGATACGTGCGGAGATTCTCCTGCTTGCGCTCGAGCCCAAAGCCGATCTCGCGCTCGTACACCACTGCTGACTTTCCTCTCAGCCCAATATTGTGGCCATGTCGGCGTGACAGAATTCCGTAATTGAGGAGGAGTACTTGCAGGGTCTGAGCTATCTCTTCACTAAAGGTCGAAAGAATAACACCGTTCTGCGTCGAGGCACAACCATCGCAGTCGAAGTACGCGCGTAGAAATGCAGAGATGACGCTCTTGGGCGAACGCAAAATAGCGTCAGGAATGCGTTTCTCTCGAGCCATTGCACCCAAGTCGACCCCGATACCATGCAGAACTTCGAGAATGGTGGTGGAATAGACGACGACACGCCATCGCCCACCTTTGCCGCTGATAGTCTTGTTGTCCCAGAATACCTTCGGCTCCAGATCGAATAACTCTTTCACCAATGCTGCGTAACGGTCAGCGAGTTCGCGATCACCTGAGGTGAACCCGATGGCTGCCTTAGTGAGATGGATGTTCCCATCCCCAATGAGGTAACCCAGGAATTCGCCGAATAACTCATTGATGGAGGCAGGTATGCTCACCGCTAGTTTATGGCCAAGAATCGCCCGCGTCTGGTGATAGTCTGTGTCATAGCCGATATCGTTGACGGCTACCGCGATGCTGGCGGCCTCCTCAGTGCGCTCACCGCTCAGCCAGCGGTAGACGCTTCGGCCATTAACTCCTGCAGCCTTGGCAACCGCCCTGATGCCGGAGATGTAAGGCTGGGCGGATAGTTCGACCGGCACATACTCCTGCGCCCAAGTGTTATCGCCAATGCTGAGTGGGATGCGCTGTCCCACCTGGATATCTTTCAGCGCAATCCACTGATCCGCACCGATGCTCAACTTATGCTCTTCGGCACCTTCAAGTACCAGCCCACGTTTGGTGCGGAGGCGGATCGTTGGTGCGGTGCGACGTACATGGCGGTCAGTGACGCGATCTACGGCACCGCCTCCGCTCACCACGCCAAGAGTTTCACCCTTCGCCAGCAGGTCGTGCAAGGCATCGTAGCGCATCAATCCACGATCGGTGAACACTAAGCTAGCAGGCACTAAACACGCCCACCCCTCGTTCGTGACCTTCGTTTGCATCTGCGGGACGAAATACTGCATCTCTTCACGAACGATGAGCAAGATGTCGCGCTGCCACGGCTCAAGGTCGGGCGCATGCTCCGCCAGGAAGAGCAGGATGTCCTTCTGCGGCTCCGCCGGGAAGCGCCGCGTCTTCGCGCGGAATCTGGCGTCGTCCTCGCTACGCCTGCGGGAGGCGGCGCGCTCCTCCATAGTCCACAGGTCGTCGAACTCGGTCGTACGCGGAGTCTTGCCCTTGCGCTGCCGCTCTTCGGCTTCCTCGTCGTTGAGATGGCGAATGCGGAAGTTCGGGTCGATGTGCTCCTCGATGGCCAGAACCGCATCGAGGAATCGCTCGACCTGAATCGCCCCATGCTCATATTCGTACTTACGGATGCGGTCGGCATTCACGCTGACCTTATCGATCATGTTGGGCGGCGTTCGGTTGAAGTACGTATTGTGCTTGAACATATCGGTATGGCCGAGCACATGCGCCACCACCACTTTGTTCTGCAACAGGTCATTCTGCTCCATCAGAAAGGCGTAGGATGGATTGGTATTGACGACCAGCTCGTAAATCTTGCTCAGACCATAGTCATAGTCGGTCTTCATGCGATAGTACGCTTTGCCGCGCGACCAGTGGCTGAACCGTCCGGGCAGCCCGTACGAGCCGAACTCGTACATGATGGTGGCCGGTACCAGCTCGAAGTTGACCGGGTAGGGATCCAACCCCATGCGGAGCGCAATGTCCCATATCTTCTCGATGGCGTCTCCCAATTGGGCGACATACTCATCGTTGGTGATGGCATCAGGCATCCATATGCCTTCCTTTCACGGCGACGTGCGCCAGAAAACCAGGCGTGCGCGTCAGGGCAGCGCCGTCGCCGGATCGCGGGTGGCGAAGAAGTGGCGCAGCGCCGGATAGACCTCCGACTTATCGGAGATCGTCACCGCGATGAACTTCTCTTCCTGAATCTTGCTATAGGCCGACATCAGCGTGCTGGGCGAGCGATAGTGTCCCTCACGAATCTCGCCATAGCCGAAGATATTGCAGATGCCCATCAGTTGCTGGACCAACTGGACGCAACGCTCATTATCCCAGGGCAGATTATCGCCATCGGAAAAGTGGAACGGATAGATATTCCAGTCGCCAGGATTGTAGCGTTCGCCAATTATCTGCAGCGCCAACTCATAGGCTGAGGAGACCTGCGTGCCGCCACTCTCGCCGTGGGTGAAAAACTCTTCCTCGGTCACCTCCTGAGCCTCGGTGTGGTGGCTGATGAAGACGATATGCACGTTGTTGTACTTGGTCCGCAGGAAGCGCACCATCCAGAAGTAGAAGCTGCGCGCGATGTACTTCTCGAACTCGCCCATCGACCCGGAGACGTCCATCATGGCGATCACGACGGCGTTCGACTGATACTTGATCGTCGGCTCCCAGACCTTGAAGCGCAGATCCTCGTTCTTGATGTCCTTGAAATGCGCGTCACCCTTGGACGCGTTACGCTTGATGTTCTCCATGATCGTGCGGCGCTTGTCGAGATTGGCCAGCGGCCCAACCTTGCGCACGTCGGTGAAGCGGACGGCCTCGGTCTCCATCTCCGCCAGCTTCTTCTCTTCGAGGAAGGGCAGCCCCAGGTCTTCGAAGATCAGCGCGGCCAGCTCGTCCACTGTGACGTCCGCCTCGTAGTAGTCGACGCCCGGCTCGTCTCCAGCATCGCCACGCTTGCCGCGCCCGCGCTGTGGGTCAGCCGCCACGACATCGCCAACCTTGCTCTTGCCGTTGCCCTGCCCGCTATGCTGCTCGCGACCGGGATCGTAGCGAAAGCGGTACTCTTCCAGCGAGCGAATCGGCACGCGCACGATCTTCTTGCCATCAGAGAGGATGATGGCTTCTTCGCTCACGATGTCGGCGAGGTTCTTCTTGATCGCCTCGCGAATCTTCTGTTTGTGGCGCTCCTGGTCGATCGCGCCCTTGCGGTGCAGCGACCAGTCATGCCGCGAGATGCTGGATGTATAGTTCTTCATGCCCATTTGCCCATTTCTCCCGCGATTCCACCCGGGTAGCACGCTGTGAGTCGGCCAGACATACTATACCGACTGCCAGATCGCCAGGGCCGGGGTGGCAGCCCGGAGGAAATCGCTGCGATGCGCAACGACACTTCCGGGCCGTGGGACTAGCGGTTCAGCAGCGAGCCGACATACTTCAGCAGCTCGTTCGCGCAGACAGTGCAGTAGCCAAAGTCGGCGATCAACCGGTTGACCACCTCATTCGACTTCTTGAGCTGTTCGGGGTCGGGCGTTCGCGATGATGTCGTGATCTTGACCACGTCCCTCAGGTCGGCGAAGAGCTTCTTTTCGATAGCCTCCTTCAGCCGCTCGTGGCTGTTGTAGTCGAACGTTTGGCCGCGCCGCGCCAGCGACGAGATGCGAATCAGAATTTCCTCGCGGAAAGTCTTCTTCGCGTTCTCGGTGATGCCGATCTGCTCTTCAATCGAGCGCATCAGCTGCTCGTCTGGCTCGATATCCTCATCGGTGATCGGATCGCGCAGCTTGGTCCGATTACAGTACGCCTCGACGTTATCCAGGTAGTTGTTGAGCAGGGTGCGCGCCGACTCCTCGAAGGAGTAGACAAATGCTCGCTGCACTTCCTTCTTGGCCATCTCGTCGTACTCTTTGCGCGCCTCGCTGATGAAGTTGAGGTACTGCTCGCGCTGTTCGCGTGAAATGCTGGTGTGCTGATCGAGCCCATCGCGCAAGCGCCCGCAGCGCGTCAATCGCGTTGATGCAGGTGACGCCATCCTTCACGAGCGCGTTGGAAAGCCGGTTGATGACGTAGCGGGGCGAGATGCCCTCCATGCCTTCGCGCTCGGCCTCCTCCTGAAGCTCGCGGACATCTTTCTGCTTGAACTCTTCCTGGTCTTCGCCATCGTAGAGCTTGAGCTTCTTCATCAGGCTCATGCCCGCTTTCTTCGATGGCTCCAGCCGGGAGAGAATGGCGAACATGCTCGCCACGCGCAGGGTATGTGGCGCGATGTGCACATCCTTGAGCGCGCTCTGCCCAAGCAGCTTCTCGTAGATCTTCACCTCGTCGGACACGCGCAGGTTATAGGGCACCCGTACCAGAATGATGCGGTCCTGCAACGCTTCGGACTTCTTGATTGCCGACGAACGCACGGTACTCCGTCTCGTTGGTGTGCGAAACGATAACCTCGTCGGCATAGATCATCGAGAAGCGGCCGGTCTTGATGTTCTGCTCCTGCGAGAGCGTCAGCAGGACATACAGGAACTTCTCATCTACTTTGAGCATTTCGATGAATTCCATCATGCCGCGGTTGGCGACGTTAAGCTCGCCATCAAAGCGGTAGGCGCGCGGATCGGACTCGGTCCCGAACTCGCCGATAGTCGAAAGGTCAATACCGCCTACTAGCTCGGAGATATCCTGGCTCTTCGGGTCTGACGGCGTGAAAGTGCCAATGCCGGTGCGGTGCTTCTCGCTGAAAGGAAGGCGCACCACAGGCACCGACTCGATTTTGCTGTCGTACGTGCTTTCGAGCATCCAGCGGCATTCCGGGCAGAGCTCGCCTTCGATGTAGATGCCAAATTCTTTCTCGACGTCAGCGCGGAGCTCCTGCGGGATCAGATGGAGCGGCTCTTCGTGCATCGGGCAGCCTTTGATAGCGTAGACCGCCCCTGCTTCGGTGCGCGTATACTCTTCCAGCCCGCGCTTGAGCAGGCTGACGATGGTAGACTTACCGCCGCCGACCGGGCCCATCAGCAGCAGGATGCGCTTGCGCACCTCGAGCCGCTGCGCCGCCGAGCGGAAATATTCCACGATCTGTTGCAGCGACTTTTCGATGCCAAAGATTTCCTGATCGAAGAACTTATACTGTGCCTCGCCGAGGCGATTGGACTCGGCGCCATCGGCCATAATCATTGAATAGATTCGCTCATGCGAGAGCTGCGCCACCGATGGTTGGCGCGTTGCAATCTCGAAGTACTGCGCGAAGGTTCCCTCCCACGACAATGAGCGTTCGCGTTCGCGGTACTCTTCCAGTCGTTTGACAAGGTCCATGCCTTACCCCTCGTTTCTGGCCGCATATGTTCTGGAACGGCACGTTAGCGGTCAACCGCCTGCTGGTGATTCAGGTAGCGTCATGCGCAGGATGGGCAGCCCGGCTCGTCGTTGCCGATAACGCGCGTTTCGCCTGATAACAGGTATGCGCAGGCTTTCTGCTCATGACATAAGACTGTTCTTCACACATCCACTGCTGTCGGACATTTTCGGAACGGCGACAGCTAGCGCATCGGCCTAACAGCAACCGATGAGTACTTTCCAGAGGTGACAGGCGGTACCGTTATCGTTCCACGAGAGACTCGGAGAGAGCCGCGTGCGGATTATTCCATATACGCCATGAATTCGGTGGGCGCGCGTCGCAATAATTTCACTATGCGACGCTCATGCGCGGAGAAATCTGATGGCTGCTCTTCGGCGAGCGCAGGATGATCGCGTGCTCCCCCTTGCGGGAGTCGTTGCCTCGCCCGAACACGCACGCCTGACGCATCCTTGCCGTTATCAGTCGCCGCAAAGATGCCCGGACACGCAGCGCTCGGAAGTGGTGAAGAGCACGTGGGCTCGCTGGCGTGGCTATGCCGTTTCATACAGGCGAGCGGACGTTTCTCCGCTCTCAGGCGGAGTCTCCAGGTGACCTACAGAAAAGCCGATCTTAAGGATGCACGATCAAAACCAACATCAACGCAGTGAGCGGCCCCTCTGAAATCCGGTGTGTCTACGAGTACCCTGTTCTGTTGGAAAGCCTGGCGAGCCTGGCCACTGCGCCTAGTTCGCCGAACATCGTGGAAGCGCTCTTCGCTGAGAGTGTCGGGCTGGCCGTTTCCCTCATGGATGACCACACGCTCCGACTGCTTCCACACCCTGTACACTATATACGTACTATAACCGCCTAGGTTCACAAGCGTAACACAGCAATTCAATCATCGCAAGGCTACATCACCCGACTTTCTGCCTCAGGCATTCCATCTTGCTATGACTTGCGCCTAATTGCATAATCCGCGCCAAGCCCGTTCACTTGCTTCGGAACCGGTGTGTGTTCCACCAGACCCAGGTCATACACCGTCATATACAGCACTCAGGTGCATGCGCCCGGCGTGACGGGCATGCTATAGTGTCGGCAGTGTGGGCAGTGTCGGCGGACGACACACGATGTGGCGAAAGGGCTGTTCACGACAGTGAAGAACGGATTGGATCGCGACCACCTGTTATGCCTGGTGGGCGCTTTTGCCGGAAAACGCATCCTGGTGGTGGGTGATCTGGTGGCGGACGAATATATCATTGGCGCGCCACTCCGCGTCTCGCGCGAGGCGCCAGTGCTTATCCTCGGCCAGCGCGAACACTACACCGTTCCCGGCGGCGCGACCAATCCCGGCGTCAACGCACGCACGCTCGGCGCGGAGGTCTTCATCTGCGGCGTGATCGGCGATGACACATCGGGCAAGCGGTTGCGGCGACGGCTCGCGGAGTATGACATCGCGCTGGATGGCGTCTTCAGCGAGGAGGGACGCCCAACCACCACCAAGTCGCGCATCTTCGCGGGCGACAGCCAGCTGGTGCGTCAGCAAATCGTGCGCGTAGATGTCATCGACGACTCGGGTTTGAGCGATGTCTGCAAGGAAGAGATGTTCAGCTACCTGCGCGCCACCATCCCGAGCGTGGACGCGCTGATTCTCTCGGACTATGAGACGGGCGTCATCAGCCCCGAAATCATCCAGACCGCGATCCCCCTTGCGCGTGACGCTGGCAAGATTGTTATTGTGGATGCGCATGGCGACCTCGACCGCTTTCAGGGAGTGACCGCGCTGACCCCCAATCAGCCGGAGGCCGAGGCGACGCTGGGACGGCGCATCCACGACCGCGAGAGTCTGGAGGCCGCCGGGCGCGAGCTGCTGGACCGCACCAACGCGCAAGGCTTGCTGATTACCCGTGGCAGCGAGGGAATGAGCCTCTTCGAGCGCCACCAGCCGCCGCTGCATCTGCCCGCCTTCTATCTCGGCGAGGTTGCCGACCCTACCGGCGCGGGCGATACCGTCGCGGCCACGTTTACGCTGGCGCTGACCGCGGGCGGGACGCAGACCGAGGCGGCGACGCTTGCGAATATCGCGGCGGGGCTGGTGATTCAGCGGCTGGGCAACGCTACCAATACGCCAGAGGAACTGATGGCAGCGGTGCGCGCTCAGGTGGAGGCATAAGGTGGGCATGGTCGTCCCACGCGAGCAACTGCATGCGCTGCTGGTGTCCCAACGCGCGCAGGGACAGCGTATCGTCTTCACCAACGGCGTCTTCGATCTGCTGCACCTGGGCCACTTGCGCTATCTTCGGCAGGCGCGCAATCTCGGCAATCTGCTGGTGGTCGGCGTCAACAGCGACGAGTCCACCCGTCTCTTGAAGGGGCCGCAACGACCGCTGGTTCCCGAATCCGAGCGCGCCGAATTGCTGGCGGCGCTCGATTGCGTAGACTACGTGACGATCTTCGGCGAGCTGACTGCCGAGGCGACGCTGGCGCTGCTCCGGCCTGAGGTCTACGTCAAGGGCGCGGACTACGCCGAAAGCGCGAACCGCCAGCAAGATACGCTGCTCGACGCGGAGGGGTTACGCCGCGCGCTCGATGATGACGCTGGCCTGGGAGAGCGGTTGCCTGAGGCGCGCACCGTCGCCGACTATGGTGGCTCGCTGGCGCTGCTGGCCTATCTGCCGGGCCACTCCACCAGCGATTTGATCGACCTCATCGTCGCACGTTATGGGCCTGACGCCGATGCCCGACCATGATGACGCGCCCCTACCCACGAACATCGCCGACGACGAGACGGCCATCGCCAATGCGCTGACCTCACCCCCGGCCAGCCCTATCGCCATCAGCGGCACGCGCGGGCGCATCATCGCGGCGGCGGCGATCATCATGGTCGGGCAACTGCTCAGCAGCGTGCTGGGCCTCGTACGTATCGAGACGCTCAATGTGCTCTTCTATGGCGCGGCCAGCGGCGCATTCATCATCGCGCTCCGGCCCATCCAGCAGGTGAGCGATCTCGTCGTAGCGGGCTCGGTCAGTGGCGCATTGATCCCCACCTTTGTAGATTACGACGATCCCACTCACCGCGAGCAATTGCGCCGTGCCTACAGCACCATCGCCAATATGGTCATCATCGCACTGGCCATCGCCGCGCTATTCCTGTTGCTGGCCGCGCCATCGCTCGTCCCGTTCTGGATCGATCCCAATCTCGTCGATCCCACCAGCGAAGCGCTTGCCATCGAGCTGGTGCGCATCACCGCCTTCGCGCTTTTTGGGCTGGGACTCTACGCCGTCACCTCGGCGCTGCTCTACGCCCTCAAAGAGGTCATTCTCCCGGCATTTGCTACCGGCATCTTTCACGTCGGCATCGTCGTCGGCGGCATGATTGGGCTGCTGATCGTCGCTGTGCAGCTCCACCTGCCGCTCAGCGAGCTTTTTCAGAACAGCGGCTCACCAGCCGTGGAACAGGCACATCTGCTCGGCGCGCGTGGGCTGGCCATTGGGGCGGTGGTGGGCGCGCTCGGCGAGTTTCTATTTCTGCTGCCAGGGCTGCGCAAGACCGGTGTGGGCTGGCGACCTGTCCTCGATCTGCGCCATCCGGCGGTGCGCCAGGCGCTGCGCCTCTATGCGCCCATCGTGGGCTTTCTGCTGATCGCGTTTGTCCAGCAAAACATTGATCTGTATCTGATTGGCCGCACGCCCGGCAATCCGCTGGCCAACGCGACCGCACTGCAAAGCGCCACGACGCTGATTCAGTTTCCGACCGGGCTGGTGGCTGCCGCGCTCACCTTCGCCGTGCTGCCCGCACTGACCGCCGCGGCCAATCGCGCGGATACGCCTGAGTTCAAGCGTATCCTGGTCCTGGGGTTCCGGCTGGGGCTGCTGCTGATGGTCCCGGCGATGGTGGGGCTGATCGTCCTGCGCGACCCCATCGTCGAGCTACTCTTCCAGCACGGAACCTGCCAGGCGGCCAACGGCTGTTCGTATCGTAACGCGCTGGCGCTGCTCAACTACAGCTACCAGCTTCCCTTCCTCGCGCTCGGTCAGCTACTCATCGCGGCATTTTACGCCCGCAAGAACACGCTGACGCCAGCGGTAACCGGCTCCGTCGCGATTCTCTTCTATCTCACCATTGCCGTGCCGTTTGGCCCGACTATCGGCATGCCCGCCATCGCCTTCGCCAATACCGCCCTCAACGTGGGAAACGCGCTCATTCTCTTTGTATTGCTGACGCTGGCCATCGGCGATTTGGGCATGCGCGAACTGCTGGACGGCGCGGGCCGTATCGCGCTGGCGGCGCTGGCAATGGCTATCGTGAGCTTCGGCCTACTCGCGCTGCTGCCCCGACTCATCCCCGCACTTGCTAGCACAGGTACACTCGCCACAGCAATTACGCTGCTGGTGGCGGGCGGCGCAGGCGTGGCCGTCTACTTCGCGCTGGCACGGCTGCTCGACCTCGAAGAATTGCGCCTGCTCAGCGGTATCGTGCGCGAGCGACTCGGCAGACGCCGCTGATGCATTGGGCGCGCCTCAGTTATTCTTGCCGTAGAGCCAGTTCGGCTTATAGCTGGCGCGCAGCCAGGTGCTGTCGTAGCGGCTCCAGGCGCTCTCTGGGGTGAGGGCGCTCCACGAGAGCTTCGCAGCGGTGGGGGCGAGCACATCAGAGACGCCGTAGGCATCGTCAATGATGTTGGCGTAGTCATCGCGAATAGGGCCGAGTACGATGACATTCACCTCGTGCAGCGCCGGATTACTCACCCAGATCGCCCTCTGCACCTGGAAGCTGAGCGTCATGACCCGCGCCTGTGCCGTGGCGACATCGGGCGCCGCGCCAACCGTCAGCGTGACCTTCGCCTGCTGTGCGCCGGTATCATACTCGGTGACGATTCGCTGAGCCAGCGGACGCGCCACTGGTGCAACGACGCTCGCCAGCGGACCACTCGCCACCACCGTCGGCGTTGCCACCTGAGCATTGTTCTTCGCTGCCGTTGAGGTTGCGCAGGCAGCCACGGTCAGCAGGAGCGCGCCAAGCAGCAGGGCAGATGCACGCAGCCGCCCCCCCGCCCACGGCACGGCTACGGAATATCGGTGTCGCATCTCGGCGCCTCCCATCGTTCGCGCGTCATGTCTGCCAGCACACCAAACGCTACCAGCATGCCTTGCGCGCACGCAAGAGGCTATTTCAAAACCGGCGCGATCACACTTTCTCCTGACGGAGCGAGAATGCCGCTAGCATGACCATCACCAACGCAAAGCCGACGAGGAAGATGAGATCGCCGACAATATCGCTCGCCCCAAACCCCTTGAGCATCACGTCCTGCAGGGCAAAGTTGGCGTAGGTCAGCGGCATCGCATGGGCTAGCTGGTAGAGCACAACTGGCAATGTCTTCACCGGGAAGAAGAGTCCGCCTAGCAGGATCTGCGGCACGATCACCAGCGGGATGAACTGCACAATCTGCAGCTCGTTGCGCGCGAAGGCCGAGATAAAGATGCCCAGATTCACGCCGCCGATAGTCAGGAGCGCCGTCACCAGGAAGATGACGAACGGATTGCCCGCGTAATGGACGCGCAGCACGAAGATCACATAGAGCAGGATGACGGCCGACTGCGCCAGCGCGAAGAGCGTGAAGCCGAAGACGTAGCCCAGCACCAACTCGGTGCGGGTCAGCGGGGCCACCAGCAGCCGCTCGATGGTCCCCTGCGAGCGCTCGCGCAGGAAGGCGACGGAGGTCAGCAGGAAGACGAAGAAGAACGAGAAGACGCCGATCAGCAACGGCGCGAAGGCGTCGGTCTGCGTAAACTGTGGGCCACCATAGAGATAGGTCATCGTCAGCGTCGGCGTCAGCGCAGCCTGTTGGGCGGACGGTTGCGTGGTAGTTAGCGAATTGACCAGTAGCGTGACGATGCCGCTCAACTGTTTGGCGACCGTGGGATTCGACCCTTCCAGCCGCAGCTCTAGCTCAGGGCGCTGCCCCTGCTGTACCTGCGCCAGAAAGTCACTCGGGAAGATGAGCACGCCGTCGTAGTCGCCGTTCTTCAGCCCCGGCTCCGCCTGATCGGCAGTGATAGTCTTGATCGAGATCGAATCGGGTGACTTAATATTGCTCGCTACCGTCGCGCCGAGTGGACCCGGCGGCGGCACAATCGCGAGGGTCACGCTGGAATTGCTGGAGTTGAGCACGATTTGCAGCAGCGTCATGACGAGCAGCGGCGCGAGAAACAGCAGCGCCAGCGTCCGCCGGTCGCGCACGAATTGCCTGACGATGCGTCCGGCGAGGGACATCACACGGATGAACGACATGGCTACGCCTCCCCCTCTGCTTGCACTGCCTGTTCCGCATGTTCGGCCCGCTGGGCGAAGTAGAGGAACGCCTGCTCGAAGTCGTCTTTGCCGGACTGCCGCCGAATGGATGCTGGTGTGTCAGCGGCAAGCAGCTTGCCGAAGCGGAGCAGGCCCAGCCGGTGGCAGCGAATCGCCTCATCCAGGTTGTGGGTCGAGACGATCAGCGTGACCCCGCGCTGGTTGAGCTGGGCGAAGTAGTTCCAGAATGCGACGCGCAGTTCAGGGTCGATGCCCACCGTCGGCTCGTCGAGGAAGATCAACTCCGGCTCGTGGATCAGCGCGCAGCCAAGCGAAACGCGCTGGCGCATGCCGCCGGAGAGCGTCTGGATCGGCGAGTCGGCGCGCTCGACCAGATCGACCAGTTCCAGCGTGGCGGCGAGGCGGTCTTTCAGCCGCTTGCCACGCAGCCCGTAGAGCGTGCCGAAGAATGCCAGATTCTCCCGGATGCTCAGCTCGTTATAGAGCGCGCTGGATTGCGTCATGTAGCCGATGTGCGGCGCGACCTGGCGATTGGGCATCGTATGGCCCAGCACGGCAATGCGCCCATCGGTTGGTCGACCCAGGCCGAGCAACAGGCGGATCAGTGTCGTCTTCCCGGAGCCGTTCGGGCCAATCAGGCCAAAGGTCTCGCCCCGCGCGACGGAAAGTGTCACGTGGTCGAGCGCGGTCACGTCGCTGAAGCGTTTGACCACATCGCTGACGATGATGGGGTCGGATGATAGCGATGGCGCGGATGACATGGTTTCCTCCCAGAGTGAGCCAACCAGGTCCGACGTCGGACCGGAGAGCGGCAGAGTGAGCGTCTAGTGCGAATGTCCTCCCTCCGGTGTCATGGCGTCACCACGGACGCGAGCGCCATCGAGAAACGTCTGAACCAGGTTATCCACAAAAGCCTCGTCGTCGATCTGAGGCAAAGGCAGAGCCGATGGCGACAGATGATTCGTGATGGCCCGAATCACCAGCGGGCCAAAGAATTGCAGTCCGGCGCTGATCGGCGGTAGCGGACGCAGCACGCCCAACTCCACCTGACTCTGCAGGTAGGCAAACAGCGGCTGAATGAACGCCGGTACAACACGCCGTAGCGCCAGCGGAGGCAGCTCAGGATGGCTATGAACTGAGGAAAATACAAGCAGGAAAAGCCTGAGCAACCGCTGGTCCTCGCGCATCATGGTCAGGTAAGTTCGGCCAACCTTGCGCAGAAACAGGTCTGGCGGATCATCCAGATTGGCGGCGACGGTATCGCGCATGGTGTCGAAGGCGCTCACCCGCTCCAGGCACGCTTGAAAGAGGTCTTCTTTACTGGGGAAATAATGGTAGATGATCCCGGCGCTCTTCATTCCGGCGGCCTCGGCAATGAGCTTGTTGGTCGCGCCATCATAGCCGTATCTGGTAAAGCAGTCCAGCGCGGCATCGAGAATCGCGGCTTTGCGAGCTTCGTGGTTGGTTGCGGGCCGAGCCATCGATGTATCCTCACAAATTAGTTAATTGCTCAATCAATCAAATAATAGTGGTAAGGCCCTAGCCTGTCAAGAGGGCACATAAACCCTGAACGGCCCCGCGCGTATATATGAGTGAGGCGCGAGCGAGGAGCTGGCTTGCTGGCTGATGCGCCGGGGCCAGAATTAGCCGCGACATTCATGTCGCGAATTTCGATCATTCCAACCGCGCCAGGGAAATCGACTGGCGGTCTCGCACGGGATGCGCTATAATAAACCTGTAGACAAGTTTCGCCAATCTACAAATTTGATGATCGCTTCTCTGGACATCATGGCACTGGCGCGATATAATTATGTAGGTACGAGGCATGGATATACAGAATTCAGACGAGCCGTGGTACATCACCTACCACTTTGTGTGGGGGCCAATGCGCTCGAAAGCCTGTCTCGTCGGTGACATTGCGAGTCGCCTGCAAGCGCTCGTTGAGGAGAAGGCGGAGGTGCTGTCCTTCGAGACACGCACGCTGATTATCATGCCAGATCGTGTGTATCTGGCGGCAGCCGCGCCGCCTACGCTTGCGCCACACCGCATCGTCTGTCAGATCAAGGCGCTTACCTCCCGGGCACTCCGGGATGAGTTCCCCGAACTGACACGCATTCCAACCTTGTGGACGAGAGCCTATCTCGTCGTGGCGGGGGATGAATTGACCGCCGAGGAGGTTATCCGGCGCTACGAGGCAACACTAAGCCCGCGACGGCCACGCGGTCGTCCGCGTAAGGCGCAGCCGCTTCCCGAGGGATGCGAAGACATCCAGTCAACCGAGGAATAGTCGGCGGCGGGATGTCCGGAGTACCACACTCCACTTCGACCAAATACCAACATGAAGGATATGTACTCAGATGCAAAAGTGCGAACGCTGCCAGGTGAATGACGCTCGTGTCCGCCTGGATTCTATAGCCAATGGCCGCCGTGAGCAGCACTACTTCTGCCAGCAGTGCGCCGAAGAGATGCTCGGTGGCGACCTGTCGAATACGCCTGGCGACGGCGCGCAGAGCGACCTGTTCGGCTCATTCTTCAACCGAATGATGGGGCAGAATAGCGGCCAGCCGCCAATGGGCTTCCTGCCACAGAGCGGCGCGAACCAGGCACAGCGCCAGCAGAAACAGCCCGACAAGCACAGCAAGACGCCAACCCTCGACCAGTTCGGGCGCGACCTGACCGCCGAGGCGCGTGACGGCAAGCTCGATCCCGCCGCGGGGCGTGACCGCGAGATTCGCCGCGTGCTGACGGTGCTGGGCCGCCGCCAGAAGAACAATCCGGTGCTGATTGGCGAGCCGGGCGTTGGCAAGACCGCCATCGTCGAGGGCATCGCCCGCCGCATCGCCGAGGGCAATGTGCCCGCAACCCTGCGCAACGCGCGTATCGTCGCGATGAGCATGGGCGGCGTGGTCGCTGGCGCGATGTTCCGCGGCCAGTTCGAGGAGCGCATCAAGCAAATTCTCGAAGAGGTCCGCCAGGAGCCTGACGTCATTCTATTCATCGATGAGCTGCATACGGTTGTCGGCGCGGGTAACGCCGAGGGAGCGGTTGGCGCGGCCGATCTGATGAAGCCAGCGCTGGCGCGTGGCGAGCTGCGCGCGATTGGCGCGACGACCCTGGACGAGTATCGCAAGCACATTGAGAAGGATGCCGCGTTGGAGCGCCGCTTCCAGCCGGTGCTGGTGAATGAGCCATCCGCCGAGGAAGCCATCGCCATGCTGCACAAGGTGCGCGAGAACTACGAGCTGCACCACAGTGTCCGCATCTCGGATGAGGCCATCGAGGCGGCGGTGAAGCTCTCCGACCGCTACATCAATGACCGCTTCCTGCCAGATAAGGCCATCGACGTGATGGACGAGGCGGCTTCCGCGCTACGGCTGGAGGCCATCGAGAGTGGGCTGATTGGCCCTGATATGATCAGCGTGCTGGAGCGCGAGCTTGCCAGCATTGCCGCGCAGAAAGAGGCGGCTGCCCTCGCCGAGGACTACGAGAAGGCGGCAAAGCTGCGCCAGAACGAGTTGAAGGCGCAGAAGCAGCTTGACGAGGCACAGGGCAAGGCGGGCGACATCCCGACGATGGTCGTCACACCTGCCGATATTGCAAAGGTTGTCGAAGGCTGGACCAGCGTGCCGGTCACTCAGATGCTGGAGACGGAGCGCGAAAACCTGCGCCACCTGGAAGGCGATCTGAGCCAGCGCGTGATCGGCCAGAAAGAGGCCATCGGCGCGGTCTCGCGGGCCATCCGGCGCTCGCGGGCGGGCCTGAAGGATCCGCAGCGGCCGATTGGGTCGTTCCTCTTCATGGGGCCGACCGGAGTCGGTAAGACGGAACTGGCCAGGGCGCTCGCCGCGACGATGTTTGGCAGCGAGGAGAATATCATCCGGCTCGATATGTCGGAGTATATGGAGTCGCATACCGTCTCGCGGCTATTCGGTAGCCCTCCGGGTTACGTCGGACATGACGAGGGCGGCCAGTTGACCGAGCAGGTGCGGCGTCGCCCGTACAGTGTGATCCTCTTCGACGAGATCGAGAAGGCGCACCCTGAGGTCTTCAACGCACTGTTGCAGATTCTGGACGACGGTCACATGACGGATGGTCAGGGGCGCACGGTGGACTTCAAGAACACGGTCGTCATCATGACCAGCAACGTGGCCACGCCAGACATCAAGCGCCACAATATCGGCTTCGCGCTGCCGAAGTGGGGTGATGCCACCACCGCCGAGGACAGCGAAGAGGCCCAGCGACGGGCGCGTGCGATACAGGGTCTGCGCATGGCGTTCCGGCCAGAGTTCCTGAACCGTATCGACCAGATCGTGGTCTTCGAGTCGCTGACCCGCGACGACCTGCGGCAGATCGTTGACCTGCTGCTGGCGAAGGTGAGCGCGCGGCTGGCAGAGCAGGAGATTGCGCTGGCGTTTGGCGACGACCTGCGCGACTTCCTGATGGCCGAGGGCTACGACCCAGAGTTTGGCGCGCGGCCACTGCGCCGGGCAATCCAGACGTGTGTGGACGACACGCTTGCCGACGCCATCCTCGCCGGGACGGTGCAGCCAGGCCAGACGGCTCACCTCTCGGTCGTCGAGGGAGCTGTGCAGGTGCGCGCCGAGGGCGAGCCACGAGTTGTGGCCGTGACCTCTCCGTCACCCATCCAGGCCGCGTAATCTCAAGCTACTTTAGCGTTATTCGCCCCTTCATCCAGTATTTGGGTGGAGGGGCGGATTCTTTGCCACTCTACAAATGCAATCTGAACATTGGAAGTGGTACGCTAGAAGAAATCTGAAATCAGCAACCGGAAAACACCTATCTTACATTGAAATTGTGTCCCGCGCCGATCACCCTTAGATTAAACGCGGAGAGAGATCTGTCCCGTTCTGTTCGCTGCGAAAACGCCCGTAAGGTATCCACCGCTTTTTGTGCGAAGCCAGAAGAGACCGCCCAGTCAATCAACACCTTGTCAGTCACGCGCAAGAGGCGGGCGCAATAAAAAAGGACTGCAAGCCCCATGCATACTTCGCGATAATCACCGTTCAGTTCGCTTGCCACAGCGATTCCGAGGATACCCTCCTTCAATGTGCCAACATTATCGGTACGCACAGCTTCAACCGCTTTGCGATGGCAAAATAGAGCCAGTATTCCCACATCACCTGGTCCCATCCGATCGCGCATCTTGCGGTCATTGAGCGCCGCAAGCACGCGGGCATCCTGGGGATGAGGAATAGGAAACCCTATATACCCGGCAAAGTCACGCATGCGGAACATTCAACTCCTCCCCTCCGCTGGCGCACATATATTGGTAGCCAAGCACTGACAGCATAGCATGCTCGTGTAATCGCTTCGCTGTGACATGGCTGTGATAGCTCCGTGATAGCTCCGTGATAGCGCCGTGATGTGTCGCCTGTATCCTTCCTGGTGTAAGAGGTAACAGCGAGCCGGACACCGGAAGGCGTAAGGCTCGACAGCAGGTAATCGGTCATCATTGTGAGAGAGGGGAGATTCAGATGACACAGTCGATTCGCTGGCGCATCATTGTTTTGCAGATTGTGGCGCTGCTCGTCCTCGCCTTTGGCTCTGGCGCGGGCTTTTTCGCCAATAGCTTCACCACCACCCAGATCCACGACCAACTTGCCCCCCAGCAGATCGCCTTCCCGCAGAACGCGGCGCAGGGACTGCCCAAAGACCTGAGCCAGTACGCCGGCCAGCAGGTGCTCACCGGTGAGCAGGCGCACGCCTATGCGGAGAAGTACATCGGTCTGCACCTGAGCGAGATTGGCCAGGGGCATCCCTACAGCTACTGGAGCGCGCAGGCCCGCACGGCCACGGACCCGAAAGTAGCGGCGGCGGATCAGGCGATTGCCGATACGCTGTTTAAGGGGGAGACGCTGCGCTCGATGCTCAACCAGGCGTGGACCTTCTCGGTGATCGCCGAGATCGCCCTCATCGCGGGCATCGCCTTTGCCGTCGCGGCGCTCATCGTGCTGGGCACGCTGATCTTCGAGGTGGCTGAGCTGGTGACCGGCAAAGAGACCGTCGAGGTGGTAGGTCCGGCGACCACCAGTGAGCCAAAACTGGCTGGCATTCAGTAAACTACAAGCGCCCTGGCGCAGCCTTCTTGGAGTGATTCTGAGGTCGTTGGCGTTGAGCCAGCGGCCTCGTTCTATGCTACACAGCGGGTTCGCTGACAGGGGCCACCGCCACTAGACGCACTAACAGATCGACCTGCCCATCACGGCGCGTGAACGCCGACAGGGTATACGCGACGTCGCAACGGGGAAGTCGTGGGAGCAGCGGCTGAATCGCGTCGAACCGCTCGCCCGCGCGCGACCAGAGCACCACACGCTCGTCGCCATGCTCGTCACGAAGCTTCAACCGCAGGGTGCGTCCCTCAGGGCCGGAGCGCCAGCAGCGTGTGATAGCGAGGTTCTGCGCCAGAAAGACCGGCTCTGGGAAGGACGGGCCGTATGGCTCTAGCGCATGAACCGCCAGATAGCGCTCGCTGTTCGCCAGGCCGAGAGGAAGCGCGCAATCAGGCTCAAGCACTGGCGCAAACTCCGGGTTCGCTACATGCGATGCCTCGCCATCAAGACCAAACGACCAGGGATATTCGAGCAGATACTGGCGCAACTCAGCGAAATCGGCATCCAGGACGGTAAACCCCGCAGCGCGCGCGTGGCCGCCGAACCGCCGGAAGAGTGTCGCCTTCTGCGCCAGCGCCTGCCCCAGGTCTACGCCATCTGGCCCTCGCCCGGACGCTCGATACTCGCCACTACGGTGACTGAGCGCGAAGGCCGGGCGATGGAACTCCTCCGCCAGCCGACCCGCCACCAGCCCAATCAACCCGAACGACCAGCCCTCACCGGTCACCAGCAGGACACTCATCCCTTCCGCAGCCTGATCGACTGCCTGTTCGCGCGCCCCAGTCATCATCACATCCAGGTCGCTCTGGCGTCGCGTGTTGAGCGCCTCGATCTCCGCTGCCAGCGCGCGCGCCTGCTCCATAGAATCCGCCAGCAACAGTTCGAGCGCAAGCTCCGGCTTGCCCAGACGTGGCGCCGCATTCAGCCGGGGAGCAATCGCAAACGAGATATCGCGGTCGGTGATATTGGCCGGAAATAACCAAGCGCTCTCCATTAGCGCGCGCAGACCGGGCCGGGCCGCGGAACGGAGTCGTTCGAGTCCGGCGTGCGCCAGCGCCCAGTTGGGCGGCGAGAGCGGCACCACATCGGAGACCGTCCCAACGGCGGCGAGATCGAGTACCTCCTCAAGTGTCTTCTCGGCCGGGAAATCTGGGAGCGACCGCAGCAATGCCTCGGCCATGCGAAACGCCACCCCTGCGCCACAGAGATTCGGATCGAAGGCGGGATTGGGCTCGACCAGCGGATTGACGACGATCATGCCTTCCAGGCTCGCGACATTCTCGCCGTGCGGCGGATGATGATCCGTCACCAGCACATCCATGCCCAGCGCGCGCGCCTGCTCCACCTCGGCCACGTTGGCCGTGCCACAGTCCGTGGTGACAATCAGCCGGGTACCGCGCTCATGCAACTCGCGCACTACATCGGGATTCAGGCCGCGCCCGTCGTCGTCGCGGCTGGGAATCTTGCTATCCGCCACCGCGCCAGCCGCTCGCAGCGCGCGCACCAGGATCGCGCAGGAGGTGATGCCATCGCAGTCATAGTCGCCGAAGACGGTGATCGGCTCCCGCTCGTCCACCGCCCGCCGCAGCCGCGCCACCGCCGCCTGAAAGACGGGCAGCTTCGCCAGCGCCGTGTCGGCCCGCCAGTCGCCGCGCAGAAAATCGCGCATAGCGTCCACTGCTATCCCACGGTTGAATAACAACTGTGCCTGGAGCCGGTGGCCCCGACTATCACCAAGCACGCTTAAATCGGCGGCATCCAGTTGCGGCCGGGACTGCAATCGCGCCTGCAATAATGGCGCGAACGCGCCAACTGCGTCATCTGCCCAACCCGCTACGGTTCCTGCCCCATCATCAGTTCTCTCATTCATGCGTACGGCCCATCTTGTGAATCTATCCTAGCCAGCTATCGCCGCTGGTTCGTCTGGCAGCAGCCGCGCGAAGACCTCGTTGCCCAGCAGCCGCCCGTGCTCCGTCAACCGGATGCGGTCGCCAACCGTATCGATCAGCCCCAGGCCGCGAATATCAGCCAGGCGCTCGTCGAAGACCTGCTCGAAGTCGCAACCATAGCGCGCGGCGAACTCTGAGCGTGATACGCCCGCATTGAGCCGCAGCCCCAGCATCGCCGTCTCTGCCATAGCCATGGCTGGTGAGACATCCTCATCCTCGACGATAGCGCCCGCTGGCAAAACTGTCGTTACCTTACCCGCCTCACCCGCCTCGTTCGCGGGTACACTGGCGCGCACCCTGGCGATATAGCCAGCGATGGGCTTCGCCTCGGCAAAGCGATGGCCCGCGAAGCAGGAATGCGCGCCCGCTCCCAGTCCTATATACGGCAGATTGCGCCAATAGGTCAGATTGTGGCGACATTCGTGGCCCGGAAGCGCCCAGTTCGAGATTTCATACTGTCCGTATCCCGCGCGAGCGAGCCGCTCCACGGCGTGCTCGTACATGTCGGCGGCGGTGTCATCATCCGCTGGGATCACTCGCCCGTCGCGCACCCAGCTAAAGAGCGGCGTACCCTCCTCGACGATCAGCGAGTAGAGCGAGAGATGCTCCGGGCCAAGCGCCAGCGCGCGCTCCAATGTATCGGCCCAGGTGGCAAGCGACTGGTTGGGCAGCGCGAAGATGAAATCGAGGTTGATGCTGGTAAACCCGGCTCGACGCGCCGCCGCGAACGCCGTCTCGATCTCTTCGGGGGAATGAATACGCCCCATCCAGCGGAGCAGGCCCGCGTCGAAGCTCTGCGCGCCCATGCTCAGCCGATTCACCCCGGTCGCCCGCAGGGCATCGAGCCGCCCGTATTCCAGCGTGCCAGGGTTGGCCTCCAGCGTAATCTCAGCGTCGGCATCTACTGCAAACGCATTCCCCGCCTCTCGTAATAACCCCTCCACCTGAGCAGCGGTCAGCAGACTGGGCGTTCCACCGCCGAAGAAGATGGTGCGGCAACGGCGCGGCGTGCCATCCGCCCGTCGCGCGCGCAGCCCAGCCAGGCGGATTTCTCGCGCCAGCGCGTCCACGTAGGCCTCTCGCTGACCAAGCATACCAGCATAGGAGTTGAAGTCACAATAGTGGCACTTGGCGTGGCAGAACGGCACATGGAGATAGAGCGAGATCGACTCCAGTTCATCAGCCAGCGTGTCAGGCATGCTGCCGCCGCCCGCTATCCCAACATCGTCTCGTTTCTTCCCGGTCTGCCTGCCCATACACTGCCTCCACGCTCGCCGCCACAAACATCAACGGCATGCCAGCAGCGAGCCGACATGCCGAAGAGTGCGCGTTATCTATCCGGCCAACGCTTACGGATTCACTGGCTGCGTCACGGGCTGTTGGCTGCTGACGTTGGGTAGCGTCGCATTCAAGTCCGGGAGCTTCGGCATATTGCGATCCGCGGTCAGCATGTCGTTGTCTGGCGCGCCAATTGTGTAGGTGGGAAGCACCTTCTCGCCACCAAGCCAGTGTGAGAGGATGTTCGACTTGGCGTCGCTCAACGCCGTCGCGTCGACCACGCGGCTATTGTCGAAGCCAAGCACCTGCACGATATCCCAGGTGCCGCTGGCATCGTGAACCGGTCCGCTGATGTCGTTGACTTTGCGGTCAGACGCCGTCCACCAGAGCTCGATTCCGGCGTCGCCCGTGCCGGGGGCTACCCAGCCGATATCGCCGCCCTTATCCTTGCTATCGACATCTAGCGAATACTTCTTCGCCAGCCCGTTCCAGTCGCCGGTCTTCTGCAACTGCGTAAGCACGCTTTTCGCATCCGCCTGGGTGTTCACCTCGATGTGACGCAGATGCACCTGGCGCGTCGGTGATTTGAGCAGGCTCTGGAGATACGTCTCCATCTTGTCACGCCGAAGCTGAATCTGGGCGAAATTGCGGATATCCGTCTCGGTCAGGCCATTCTTCGCCAGGAAGTCGCTGTACTTTTCGTTCGCGGGGAAGGACTTCTTGAACATGTCCACCGCTTTATCAATGTCGGCCTTCGTCGGCGTAAACGTGGAGGCAGAAATGTGATCCTGCTGCTCGAACCGACGCGCGCCTTCTTTGATAAGCTCTTCTTCGGTCATCAGCGTTGCCGTCGCAGCGGTAATCTGCGCCTGCTGATAGGTTGACTCATCGGTCTGAATCTGGGAGATGAGGATCTGGTTCTGCGTCGAGGCCGCCGCATTGCCCTGCTGAACCTTGGTCTGGAGATCGTTCATCTGGTGAATCTCGATCTGCAGCTTGTTCCAGACCGTCTGCGCTTCATACGCGAGGGTCTTACGATACTGATCCTGCGTATACGTCACACCGTTGACGGTGAGAAACGTTTTGTTGGGAATGAAGACATTTTGATTGAGGATGCCAAGCACCACCGCAAGAATTACCGCGCCGATGACAACTCCAAGGAATGAAAACGCCGCCACGGTCTGGTAGCGCGATTTTTGGGCTTTGGTGAGATGGCCTCCCCAGCCGAACAGTAAGGGTTTGCCGTCACGTCGGCCTTCCAGGCGCGCTGTCTGCCGCTTGAACTGTGTGTTGCGGTTCGAGGCGCGTGAACGGGCGTTTTGCCGTGGCGGTTTCTGCAGAGTCTCATTACTCATAGGCGCGTTCGGTTTCTCCACCTGTGGTGCTCAATGGGTTGACTGGCCGCCCGCCGATGGGCCTTCCCTCCCCTCGGCGCGCGTTTCCACCAGTGTACCATCAAGAGCCGCGAATTTGTGCAGCGGTATAGGGCAAAAGCGCCATCTGTCGCGCATTCTTCAGCGCCACGGTCAGCCGACGCTGATGCTTGGCGCAGGTGCCTGTCTTGCGGCGCGGCTCGATTTTAGCGCGCTCCGAGATGTAGCGGCGCAGGCGCCCAACATCCTTGTAGTCAATTTCTCGAACGTGATCGACGCAGAAGGCGCAGACCTTCCGACGCGAGCGGAAATCGCGACCGCGACCACCGCCACGCGGGCCACCGGGACGCTCAAAGCGGTCTGGTCGATCTGGTCGATCTGGTCGATCTGAGCGTTCTGGTCGGTCGGGGCGCTCCGGTCGCTCCGCGCGTGCGGGGCCGTCCTGTGGTGCGCCATCTCTCCTGGGTTGCATGCGTATGTGCTCCTTGTAACGTATGGGATTGCCGGTCCGCCTGGCGCATAGGCGCAATAACAGGACGAACCGGCACGTACATCATTGCTCCGCCCGCAATGGCGGAGTGCGCAGTGTGGTGAGGTAACCCACCATGCCCGCGCGCCGCATTCATCAACATTTCAACGCGGGGCGAGCCTGCGCGGTTCCAAATCTCACTCAATGGACTATCGCGTTTAGAAGGGAACGTCGTCGGCGCCCATCTCATCGCCGTAGCCGGAGCCACCGCCGGAGTTGTCCCCACCCTTAGGAGTGAGCATCTCCATCTCAGACGCTATGACATCCCAGACTGTGCGCTCGATGCCGTCTTTATCGGTATACTTGCGAGAGGTCATACGCCCCTCGAGATATACCTTCGATCCCTTATGCAGAAAGTTGTTGCAGGTCTCCGCCAGCCGCTCCCAGGCAACAATGTTGAACCACTGGGTTTCCTCGCGCTGTTCGCCGCTCTCATCACGACGACGGCGGCTTACAGCTAGCGAAAACTTCGCGATGGCTTTGCCGCTGGGCGTGTAGCTCAGCTCCGGGTCGCGTCCCAAATTGCCGATGAGCATGATTTTGTTCAGCATGACAGCCGTTCCCTTCAGAAATCTAGCCGCCCTCTGCGGTCCCCTCGATTGGGAACCGATCACTCGCGGCTATGATGCATCCGACTCTGATGCGTCGGCGGTGGCTTCTGGTTCGCTGGCCTCGGCCGCTACTCCGGCCTCAGTGGGAACATCCGTATCGGTATCAGTATCAGTATCAGCCTCGGCCTCGACGGCCACTGGCGCTTCTATCTCTGGCTCTGCCGCGACCGGCGTCTCGATGGCTGGCTGGGCCGCGGCAGCCGCGGCTGCCGCGGCGGCACGGGCGCGAGCCTCTTCGGCGGCGCGGTCGTCTTCAATCGCGCGCTGGCGCTGTTGCGCCACGACCTTGGGATCCCGCACCTTCATCAGATGGCGAATGACATCTTCATTCACACGTAGTCCGCGTTCAATCTCAACCACCGCCGCCGTCGGCATAATGAGGTCGAAGAAAAAGTACAGGCCATCACGGTGATGCTGGATGGGATACATCAGGCGTCGCCGCCCCCAGGCATTCACCCGAACCACCTGTCCGCCATTGTTGACGATGGACTGGCTGATACGCTCGACGATTGCCCGCGCCTGTTCTTCACCTACATCCGGGTTGATAATGATACCCAGTTCGTAGTCACGATCCCGCGCCATGCGGTCTCCTCTCCTGTGGGTTTGCTCCCGTTCGCTGCACGCCGCGCCCGCATGAGACGCGCGGTGGTAAAACGGGGCAGGATATTGGGTTCAGACGCAACGGACAGACCGGCGTCTATAGTGTGGCGATGTATGCGCGCTGGCATGACAACACCGCTGGCTCGCAAAGCCACATCGCTCATTATATCATTGCGCCTGAACCTCCGCAATAAGGGGGATGATGCCCAGTACTGTATGGTGTCTAGCGTCGAACCGGAAGCCACTCCGTCCGCTAACAACGTTATTCTCCGCTGCGCGCGAAAACCGGAAATGCGTGCGAATTTGCGTGTGAATTATGGCAAGTGCGCGACTATACCGGTGGCTATAGGCAGTGATCGGTGCTCGTGACCTTCAGTGCAATCACGCGCAGTATTCATGATATCTACAATTGGCGGATTTTCAGCCATATCAGGAAGGACTCCTGAATTCGTCGCTGGTATGACGCGCCTATAACTGTGCCTTGATACACAGCCAATTTACGCAGGCCGCAAGAGCATCTATCCGTGTATATCACCGAGCCACATAGCCCATTTGGTATAGCGTTCCTAACGTTGTGGATTTACGTCGCGTTATCCCTGTTGCGCAAGTCGTACCTGACATGTCCACTGTACGTTCAGCAGAAAGGAGTTGCGCCCTCGCAGGCAACGTGGCTGTGTGAGTGGCGCAGCAAACGACGTGAAACGATCCCGGAAACTCGCAATCATCATCGGGCTTGTGGCGACCCTTGCCATCGTGGCAGGGGCAAGCGCTCGTTTCGCCTTCGCAAGCGCGAGTAGCCAAAACTCGTCCGCAATCAGCGGAAATACTCCCGGCTGGGTCAGCAAAGCGCAAAATCTGGGCGCTACCGACACAACCCAGACCATTGACCTGACCGTCTGGCTAAAGCTGCATAACGAGACCCAGCTTCAGAAGCAAATCAACGACCTCATTGCCCCAGGCAACGCGAATTATCACAAGTGGTTAAGTCAGAGCCAGTTCAACGCGAGCTATTCACCGACCGCCCAGCAGGTGAAGTCTGTCTCCAATTTCCTGACCTCGCATGGATTTACCATCCTTGATACGGCAGAGAACAACTTCTATATCAAGGTGTCGGGCACGGTAGCTCAGGCGGAGAAGGCTTTCCACGTCCAGATCAACAACTATCGCTATCAGGGCAAGACCTACCGGTCCAACGCGGCAGATCCCAGCGCTGATGATACAGCAGGCGGTAACATTGCCAACGTCACTGGTCTGGACGACGCGAGCTACTTCCAGCCCGCCAACCTGCGCCCAGCCAGCCATGCCGGGGATGGCGTCAGCCCGAACAATGCCGTCATCTATCAGGTGCTCTGCGGCAACTCCAGCACGTCCAACACGATCAACGTCCAGGGGACGCCTACGACCTACACAGGCTTCGTTCCCTGTGGCTACAACGGCGACCAGCTTCAGAAGGCTTACGGAGTTGATTCGCTCGTCTCGCAGGGCATCGATGGTAGTGGGCAGACGGTCGCAATCGTAGACGCCTACGGCAGCCCAACGATCCTGCAGGATGCCAATAAGTTCTCGCAGGTTGCTGGTCTTCCACCATTGGTGACAGGCCAGAACTTCGAGATCGTCGGGCCGAATGGCACAGTCAATAAGCCAGAGAGCAAAGCACAAGATCCGCTCGGCTGGCAGGCCGAGGTAACCCTTGATGTCGAGGCGGTGCATGCGATGGCGCCCGGCGCGAAAATCGTGCTAGTGGCCGCGCCAAATAACTACGCCGATCTCGATGAGGCGGTCAACTGGGTCGTCGTCCACCATCTCGCCAATATCGTCACGAATAGCTGGGGCCTCTCCACTGACCTGATGTCACCGGGCCGCGCCAGCCGCGACGAGCGCATCTTCATGCAGGCGGCGGCGGAGGGTATCGGCCTCAACTTCTCCTCCGGCGACAATGGCGACGAGCTTGCCAACACCGGTGTGAAGAGTGTTGACTACCCCGCCAGCTCGCCGTGGGTGAACGCGGTCGGTGGCACGAGCCTCTTCCTCAACAGCGACAACAGCTACAACTCCGAGACGGGCTGGGGCACGAATCTGCAGCGCCTGTACTCGTGCGCGCACTACACCGTCAACAGCACAACGGGCCTGCGTGAGTGCGACAACTACGACCCGGCAGGAGCGCTGGATTATGGTTTCGATGGCGGCGCTGGTGGTGGCCTGAGCTACAACTTCGCGGGCCAGTCGTGGCAGTCGTCCAAGATCGGTAGCGCGACAGCCGCGGGCTTCGGCACTGTTGGAACGCACCGCGCAGTTCCCGATATTTCGATGCTGGCCGACCCATACACTGGCATGAATGTGTGGATCACCGATCTCTCCGCGGGCGACACTGCGCCTGAAGCCGAGCCATATGGCGGCACCAGCCTGGCTTCTCCGTTGTTCGCGGGCATCATGGCTCTGGTGGATCAGCAGCGCGCCGCCCATGGCATGGGGCCCGCTGGCCTGGCATCTCAGTACCTCTATAACCTGCCCGCAGGCGCGGTGCACGATGTGTCGAATGCGAGTTCGTTCTCGCTCTACTACGGCAGCCGCTATAGTGGCAGCTTCTTCCAACCAACGTTCAACCAGGATAGTTCACTGGCTGTTGGCACAGGCTGGGATGATGTGACAGGCGTTGGCACTCCTGATGCGCCTGCCTTCGTCGCGGCGCTCAGCTAACCTGGCGCAGCCTGATTGGCGCGACAAACCTTCCAACACGGTACGGCCCGACCCCTCAGCAACGCTGCTGGGGGGTCTCTTTGTTGCACACAATCCCACACATGTAGTTGAAGCAGCAGTACAACAAAACATTCGATCGTTCTTAGCGGGTAACGATGAATGTCGTGCTCTTAATGACAGTTTGCCCCGACGATTTGGCCGTCACCGTCGCGGTGGCTGTCCCCGCGCACGAGGCGCTCACGTTCCATCGCCATGTATAGTTGCCGCTGCCGTCAGCGTGCGCGCTGCCGTGCAGACCCTTCCCCTCTGCGTAGCTGCCGTCACAGTAGCGGACGGTCAGGCTAACCATGGCGTCAGGCTTCGTATGCACACACACCATCCCTCGCCCGCCGATGGCCCCGCTGGCGCAGGTAAACGCAACCGTGAACGATGGCGCTGGAGTGTTGCGCGCGAGCGCCGCCGTGGGAGATGGGGCCGGTGTTGGAGCAGTTGCGGTGGGCGACGCCACACCGTTCACCGCGCGCGCGGCGGTCGGCGTCCCCTGGCCGATTTGCGGCGTCTGTGAGGGAAGAATCGCGCGGAGCACGATAAGGCTGAGCAGCGCGGTCAAGACGACGCTACCCAGAATCGCTGCCAGTCCCACCTGCTGACGGCGTGAGGCTAACCAGAACCGCCAGGGCGTTTTCGGCGGGGGCGCATGCTCGGCCTGGTTGGAGGCATGCTGCTCCCAGGGGGAAGCCACCAGCGGCTCGGTCTGCTGCGTCTCGTCCGGAGCAACCGACGCATCATCACGGACTGCTCCTGCCTGACCATCGCGCAAGGGTGGCCATTTCGGCAATATTGGCCAACGTGAACCCTTCGCTTTCGGCTCCGCCTGCCCGTGAGTCGGCGAAGCCATGGAGGCATCTGGCTCTTTGCCGCTCTCAGGCGTCCGCTGCCAGAATGCGCCAACGGTATTGGGATGCTCCTTCCCAAACCATGTCATACGCCGCCTGGGCACCTTTCGATCCATCGGCCTTCGACTCCTCGCTGCCACGAACCCACGAACCCACGACCATCCATATCATCCTGATGATGGGCTATCGTACAACCTGGCGCTGAGACGCTAGCCCATCTCTCCCATGTCGCCTGCCTGCAATGCCGCTGCCATCCGCGCGCACGGGCCCGCGGAGAATGTCACCATGGCGACATCCCCGCGCATGACACACGCAACCCGCCTGGTCTGATGTCGGTCTGGATACAAAGCAAGAGTGAGAGCGCTAACCCGCCAACTCGCGACGCCGCGCGCGCAGCCGGGCCAGCGTATCCTCCGCCATGGCCAGCGCATCGCGTTCGCGCTGGACGATCTCTGGCTTTGCCCGCGCGACGAAGTTGGGATTCTCAAGCATCTTCTTTGAGCGCTCGACCGCCGCCTCCGCCTTCACAATTTCGCCATCCAGCCGCTCCGCCTCTTTCGCGAGATCGAGCAGCCCCGCCAGCGGCAAATAGATTTCGACGCCGCCCGCTACCAGCGCCATCGCCTGTTCCGGCTTCGCCGCGAGCCTGCGTTCGATGCGTGGCGGCTCGGTGCGAGCCAGCTGCTCGATCAGCGCCACCTGCTGGCGCAGTAGGGTCGTTTTGTCGCCGCCCGCCAGAATCACCTTGATATACCGCTTTGCCTCGACCTCCGCCTCGTTGCGCGCGTTGCGGATGGCGATCACGATCTCCTGAATCAGCGCCATATCAGCCTCCGCCCGATTGTCCTGCTGGCGCGTGGCGGAGACGCTCCGCCGCTGGCCATGGCGCCACAATCAGCGCGGACGGCGGGCGCTCGTTTTCGGGAATATCGGCGTAGAGGTGCTGCCAGACCTCCTCGGTGACGAACGGCATGAACGGATGCAGCAGCCGCAGCGCCCGGTCCAGCGCCGCTCGCAGAATCAGCGCCGTCCGCTGGCGCCTGCGCCTCGTCGCGCAGCTGAACCTTGGCGATCTCCAGATACCAGTCGCAGTACTCCGACCAGATGAAGTCATAGATCTGGCGGCCCGCCTCGCCAAACTGATAGTCCTCCATCAGCCGCGTAACCTCGGTGGTCAGGCGCTGCGCACGGCTGACGATCCAGCGGTCGGCCAGCGACTTCGGCTGCACCGTCTCCAGCGCCGGGATGCCGCCGCCGAGCGACTCCGTCTGCCCGATGACAAAGCGCGCGGCGTTCCAGATCTTGTTGGCGAAGTTGCGGTTGCCGACGATACGTTGCGGCGACAGCTTCATATCGTTGCCCGGCGTGCTGCTGGTGGCCAGCGTGAAGCGCAGCGCGTCGGTGCCATACTCGTCCATGACCTCGATAGGGTCGATGACATTGCCGAGCGACTTGCTCATCTTGCGGCCCTGCTCGTCGCGCACCAGGCCATGCAGATAGATCGTGTGGAACGGCACGACGCCGAGGAAGTGGATACCCGACATGACCATCCGCGCCACCCAGAAGAAGAGGATGTCGTAGCCAGTTTCGAGAACGCTGGTGGGATAGTAGCGTGCGCAGGTCAGGCGTATCATCCGGCCAGCCAAGCGTGCTGAACGGCCAGAGCCACGAGCTGAACCAGGTATCCAGCACGTCGGGATCCTGCTCCAGCCGCATGCCGCCGCAGTTTGGGCAGGCAGTCGGGAGCCTCGCGCGCGACGATGATCTCGCCGCAGTCCTGGCAATACCACGCGGGGATTCGGTGGCCCCACCAGAGCTGGCGCGAGATATTCCAGTCGCGGATGTTCTCCAGCCAGTCGATATACGTCTTGTTGAAGCGCTCCGGCACGATGCGCAACTGCCCGTACTTGAGCGCGCCGAGCGCCCCCGTCGCCAGTGGCGTCATCTTCACCCACCATTGCATCGAGATCAGCGGCTCGATCACCGTGCCACAGCGCGAACAGTGGCCCAGCGGAATCGTATATGGCTCAGCCTTCTCCAGCAGCCCCAGCTTGCGCAACGCCTCGACGACACCCTCGCGCGCCTCAAAGCGATCCATCCCCGCGAACTCACCTGCGGCGTCGGTCATCTTCGCGTCGAAGCCGATGACCTGAATCCGCTCCAGCCCGTGCCGGTTGCCAATCTCGAAGTCGGTCGGGTCGTGCGCCGGGGTCATCTTGACCGCACCCGTTCCAAAGTCCTTATCGACAGCGTTATCGGCGACGATGGGGATGCGCCGATTCATGATGGGCAGCATGACGAAGCGGCCCACCAGGTCGCGGTAGCGCTCGTCGGCGGGATTGACCGCGACGCCGGTATCGCCCAAAATCGTCTCAGGGCCGGGTCGTGGCGACAGTAATGTAGCGCGTCTTGTTCTTTTCCTCGCCGGGCAGCGGCTCCAGTGGATAGCGGACATAGTAGAGCGCGCCGGGCGTATCCTCGACCTCAACCTCCAGGTCCGAGATCGAGCTGGTATCCTTGGGACACCAGTTGATGATACGTTCGCCGCGATAGATCAGCCCTTCTTCATAGAGGCGGACGAAGACCTCGCGGACGGCGCGGCTCAGCCCCTCGTCCAGCGTGAAGCGCTCGCGCTCCCAGTCGCACGAAGCGCCCAGGCGGCGATGCTGGTCCTGGATGCGGTGTTTGTACTGGCCCACCCACTCCCAGACCCGCTCGACAAAGCGCTCGCGGCCCAGCGTATGACGGTCAGAGCCTTCGCGCGCGACCTGCCGCTCGACGACGGCCTGCGTGGCGATGCCCGCGTGATCCTCGCCGGGCACCCAGAGCGTTGGGTCGCCCAGCATCCGATGATAGCGGATCATGATATCTTCTAGCGTCGCCGTGATGGCGTGGCCAAGATGCAGCGCGCCGGTCACGTTGGGCGGCGGCATGCTGATGACGAACGGCCTGCGCCAGGGTTCGGCCTTGTTTTCGCGCGGCTTGAAGTAGCCGTTCTCTTCCCACCAGCGGTAGAGCCGTTGCTCGACCGTCTGTGGCTCGTACGCCTTCGGAATCTGATCGAGCCGCCGCGACTCCGTTTTGTCCACCGTCATGTTTCTATCCTTTCATCCGCCTCGCGACGCAGCATTGGAAAACAAAACGAGCCTTCTCCCTGAAAAGGACGAGAAGACTCGTGGTACCACCCTTGTTCGCGAGCTGCCACCTGCTACGATGCAGAGGCAGGCTCGCCTCAATCGCGCGATAATGGGCGCATCCCATGTGCGGCTCGGATTCGCCTGGAACCGTTCACCACACCGACTCGCAGGTCACTTCGCGCGGGCGGCAGCCAGGGGAAGCTTTCAGCCAGTGGCTTCCCGTCTCTTGTGGCGCGTTCCCGCCTACTCCTCCTGGTCATCGCCAGTTGCAAACATACTCGTTCAGTATATGCCATATCCGTCCGGCTGGCAATCATCCGGCCATCCGGCCGACCAGCCCGTGCCATTAGCGATGCGTCTCTGCCAGGACGCCCTTCGCTTTTGCCTCCGCAGTCGCCGGGCGATTGGCACGGGCCGTAGGCGTGCGTCCACGCAGCCAACTGGGAAGTCGCCCCAGCGGATTCACACCGGTCACGCGGCGGAAGGTGAAGATGAAGATGAACATCAGCAGCCAGTTGGCGACGGCCGAGATGGCAATACGCGCGACATCACCCACTGGCAGCAGCAGTAGCGCGCCCGTCAGCAGGATGTTGAAGAGCGTCAGCGGAATCAGGAAGAGCCAGGCGAATCGCATCAACTGGTCGGCGCGGAGGCGCGGCAGCGTCGCGCGAATCCAGACGAACAGCGTTAGCAACGCGCCCATCTTGAAGACGAACCAGAAGACACAGATGATGTTGAAGACCACCTGCCCCCAGAAGCTGCCAAACAGGCCCGTCCAGAAGGCAACCGCCGCGCCCGGACCCGACCATCCGCCAAGGAAGAGCGCGGTCGCCACCGCCGAAACGATGGCCATATTGCCATACTCGCCGAGGAAGAACATCGCCCAGCGCAGGCCGCTATACTCCGTGAGATAGCCCGCGACCAGTTCGGACTCCGCCTCGGGCAGATCGAATGGCGAGCGGTTTGTCTCGGCCAGCCCGCATGTGTAGTAGATGAGCAGCCCCAGCGGCTGGAGCAGGACGAACCAGAGCCAGGGGGATTCGGGTCGCATCTGCGCCGCGATGATCTGCGTGAAGGAGATCGAGCCAACGCCACAGACGTTGAGGTCGGGCGAGGGGCCGCTACATGCGGGTGTGAGAACGCTCGTCAGCATGACCACAGGCACAATGGAGAGCACCAGCGGCAGCTCATACGAAATCATCTGCGCCGCCGACCGCAGACCGCCAATCAGCGCGTATTTGTTGTTCGAGCCCCAGCCTGCCATGAAGACGCCGATTACGTCAATCGAACTGAGCGCGACATAGTAGATGAGACCAGTGGCAAGCGCGCCAGCCGTGAGATACGGCGAGAATGGCAGCACTACGAACGCGGTAATCACCGGAGCAAAGAAGACCATCGGCGCGAGGCGAAAGACAACGAAGTCCGTCTTGCCCGGCCTGACGTCCTCTTTGAACATGAGCTTCACCACATCAAAGATGGTCTGGAGCGTGCCCTGTGGCCCGTAATGGAGCGGCCCGACACGGTCCTGCATGAGCGCCATAAGTTTGCGCTCCCAGTAGACCATGATGGTCGCCACCGCCATCACGAAGATGAGCGAGAAGAGAAAGGTGACGACGAAGTGGATGATGTTCTGTACGACGTCGTTCATACGCCCTCCGAATCAGTCGTATCAGCGATCCACGTCGCCGAGGTCAATATCAATGCTGCCCAGAATGGCGATGACATCACCAATCTTATTGCCGCGCAGCAACTCCGGCAGGATTTGCAGGTTCGTGAATGAAGGCGAGCGAATCTTGGCGCGCCAGGGATATTCCGAACCGTCGCTAATCATGTAGATGCCCAGCTCGCCACGGCCAGTCTCGACGGCGTAGTACGCCTCGCCACGCGGGGGCCGGAGCGCCAGTGGCACACGCTGCGAGATCGAGCCACCCGGCATCTTTTCCAGCGCGATCCGGCACAGGCGTACACTCTCGGCCATCTCCTGCATGCGCACCATGTACCGGGCGAAGCAGTCTCCCTCCTGGCGCACCTGTGGTCGGACGGCGACTTCACGGTACGCGCCATAGGGCCGCGCGACGCGCAGATCGAAGACGACGCCAGAGGCGCGCAGATTGGGGCCAGTCACCCCAAATGAGACGCCCTGCTGCGGGTCGATATAGCCGACGCCCTGGGTGCGCGCATCAAAAATCTCGTTGCCGGTCAGTAGCTCGTGTAACTCGGGAAGACTGACCTTCTCGAAGCGATCCAACCAGGCCTCACACTGCTGCATCCAGCCACGCGGGAAGTCATGCACCACACCACCGGGCCGCATGTAATTGTGGGTAAAGCGGTGACCGCTCAGGGACTCGAACATGTCCATCAGCCCCTCACGGTCGCGGAAGCACCAGAGAATCGGCGTGAACGCGCCCAGATCGAGGCCATAGGTGCCAATCGCAACCAGGTGGCTGGCGATGCGGGCCATCTCGCTGACCAGCAGGCGGATGTATTGCGCGCGGCGCGGCGGCTCGATGCCCATAATCGCTTCGATGGCGCCGACATAGGCCGTCTCGTTAATCATCGGGTTGAGATAGTCGGCATTGTCGATGTAGCGCGCGCCATGGATGTAGGGACGGTTCTCGAAAATCTTCTCCATGCCGCGATGCAGGTAGCCGATAACCGGCGTACACTGAATGACGGTCTCGCCATCCAGCGTCAGCACGAGACGCAAGACGCCGCTGGTCGAGGGGTGCTGCGGCCCCATGTTGAGAATCATTTCCTCGCTACGCAGCCCGCTGGCGTCCTCAAAGTAGCCAGCCGTGCCTGTGTGCGTATCGGTGGCCATGCGTTATTCCTCCTGCGGCTTCGCTGCGGGATCGAGGTATTGTTCGTCGATGGTGTAGCCATGCATCGCGTTGGCGTCGGAGCCTACACCTTGGCCCGTTTCGAGGAAAACCGCCTCATTGCCGAAGGTCGTCATGCCGGGGTGAATACGCTCCTGCTGCCCCTGGCCCAGCCGCTTGAGGACAACGCGCTCCTGCTTGCGCTGTTGCTCGCCAGAGACCGCACGAATCGCATCCACCTGCGTCGTCGCGCGATCATGCACCACCGAGGGAGTCGTCCTGAAGCTCTTGAGTAGCGGATGCCCCTCGAAGTCGTCTTCGAGCAGCATGCGCCTCAGGTCAGGATGCCCGACAAAGCGAATGCCGAACAGGTCGTATGTCTCCCGCTCGAGCCAGTTCGCGGATGAGTAGACGCTGACGAGCGATTGTATTTGCGGGTCGTCGGATGGCGTCTTCACGCGCATCTGCACTAGCCAGTTACGGCTGATCGAGCGCAACTCATAGATGGATTCCAGATGCTCGATCATGTCCACACCGGAAATACACGAAAGTAGCTCGAAGCCGAGCGTATCATGCAGGAAGCGGCCTGTCTCAACCACCCGCTCCGGCGCGATCTCGATCCCCACGATACTGCCATTCAGCCGACGCTTGGGGACTGGCTGGCCGATCTGTTCGTCGAGTTGCGCGAGCGCGTTGAGCAGCTCGTTGATATGGTCGCGATCATAGGCAAGCAGCGATGGCGCTTCCGCGGCTCCCGCTGCGCGAGGCGCTATATCCAACGGATAACCCCTTTCCGCCAGGCGTAGACCAGACCCAGCGCCAGCACGGCGATAAAGAAGGCAATCTCCACAAATCCGAACCAGGATAGCTGCTGAAAGATCACCGCCCAGGCGAGAATAAATACGATATCGACATCGAACGCGACAAAGAGCATGGCGAAAATATAGAAGGCAAGCGGGAACTGGACCCACGCCGAGCCAAGCGGCGTCTCGCCAGATTCGTACGTATCCCACTTGCTTGGCGCGCGATGTGGGCGCTTCGTTAGCACCCGGTTGACGATATCGAAGGTCACCAGTCCGCCAAGGACAAACGCGCATCCGCCAAGAAAGAACAGGGCGGCGAAAAGATATCCTGTCGAGACCACACGTACCTCCTGGAGTAATGTGGAGTATCGTGCCACTCGTGCGCCTGATGCCACTGACGCGACTGAGGCGCAGCCGGTACATTGCCCGCACGGTTGTTGGGAAGCCGGGCAATTACGGTGACGTGGCCAATCAGTGAGGATCGTACCGCGCCATCTTCGATTATACCATAGCCCATCCGGGCGAACAACGCGCCCGGACTCACCGTATTCAGGGACGAGCCAGCCGCAACCTCTGTGACGAGGCAGGCGATGGAGTTGGGCCGAGATGTGAGTTAAATGTGAATTTCGTCCTATACACTCTGGCCAGTTGAAGATATCTTTGAAGGGTTGGCACGTCATAGGTTTGCAGAGCGATTACGACAAACGAGCAATCGTCCGACGCACTCGGCGCATGTCACGTGGGATCTGGGCTAAACCAATTGGCGAGCAGGCGCTTGGGCAGCGAGATTGGTATGCTATACTGAGGCGCTGTCACGACTGGTCGCCCGGCGCGTGACCTACCGCCGCCAGAGGATTTTTCGGCATGGATGGCCATTCTATAGAGAGTTCGCGGAGGGGATCAGGTATGCAGTGCTGGCAGTGTGGCACGGAAGTCCAGCCGGGGGAACGCACATGCGGCTACTGTGGCGCCCGGCTGACAACCCCACCAGCAGGTCGGTCGCCCCGTTCTTCCCAGCAGCGCTACCCGTCATCGCGCAATGCGCCACGGAGGCCGCGCGACGATGACTGGGATGCTGACGCGCTGGACGAGAGCGGCTATGGCCCTGGTTACGGCCAGGATGACCGGCGTGACGAGCGACGAGGCTCGCGCGGTCGTTCCGACGACGCCTGGGACGAATCGCGTTCTGACATGCGCCGCGATCAACGCAGCAGGCCGCGCGGACGCCAGGAACCTGATGGTTACGACGACGACTATGCCAGCAGCGAATATGGCGCGCAGCAGCCCGATCCAATGGATGATCCGCTCAACGATCCACGCGCGCCCCGCAACTTGCGGTCAAGCCCGCAGCGCGGTCCAGACTCCCGCAGTCGGAATCCGTCGCGTGATGACTGGCAGCAGCAGGCGCCGCCCGATATGGGAGACGGCCGACCTCGTCGCCCACCGACCGACCCCGCGCGCGGTCGCCGCGACGAAAGCGGCTATTACGACCAGCGCCAGGGTCAGGGCTACCCGCCAGATGCGTACGAGGGACATGAGGAGCTGGGGCGTTCCCGCCGCTCGCAGCCTTCCTCCGCCGACAATCGCTACAATCGCCCATCCGCTTCACGCGGCCAGCCTTCCGATGAGGACTACGGCGGTAGTGGGTTCTATGGTGGTGGGTATAGCGATGAGTACGATGCGCAGCGCCAGCGCGGGCCACGCCAGGACTACGGCCGACGGATGCCGCCGGACGACGACTCATCGTGGTATCAGCAGGTTGGCTCGCGCGCCCGCGCGCTGCAACAGCGCTGGGGCGAGACGCTCAGCAGTGTCAGGATTCCTGGCCTCCGCTCAGCGGACGAGTCTGACAAAGGCAAGTCGTCCTCACGCCGCATCGTCACCACCATCGTGGTGCTGCTGGTGCTTCTCACGGCTGTAGTCGCGGGAGCTATCGTGCTTGCGCCACGGGTGCTGAATCGGCTCAATCCTTCGGGTGGAACAGCATCTTCGACGCTCTGTACAGCGTCCGGCCCGGCGACAAACGGCGCTGTGCCAACACCCGGAGCGCACCTCAAGCAGTTTGCCAGCTCACGCTCGCGCTATGGGGTGAACTATCCCGAAACGTGGACCGTCGAGCCAGAGCAGAAGGCGGCCAGCGGCTACGACTATATCGATGTCTATACGCTGCCGAATTCGTCATCACTGGTGAGCATCGAACAGGCCCAGGCGGCGTGCGCGCTCAGTGATGTCAACATCATCCAGGGCGAGGTCGCCGCCGCGCAACAGCAGAACATCACCTTTACGGAAAGCACCTCGGCGGCCAGAACCCAGACCATCGGCGGCGAGCAGTGGCAGCGGCGCGAGTATGACGTGACCGATAAGGGCGTGACACTGCACATGGTCATTCTGGCTTGCCACCATCAGGGGCGCGCCTACGTGATTGTGCTGGTGAGCCGCACGACAACCTTCACGCAGGATGATACGGGGATCTTCGAGCCGATGCTCAAATCGTTCGCGTTCACCAATTGACGCCCTCACCCCCAGCCCCGCCCTGCGGGCCGCTGCCGCTACGCATGCTTGACGCATGCTCCGAGGCTGTCGCCTCGCGCGTCAGCCCCCTAAAGAGGGAGGGGAGCCAGAAGGAGCCAGAAGCGCTATGCGCCGGGAGTAGCGATGGCGGCTTCGTAATATGAGTGCGTCTCCGGGTCGTGGCAGACGAACGTCACCTGCTCTGGCAGGTCGGATTGCGCCAGCGCGCCCATCACCTCGGCGACGGCGATACGTGCGGCACGCTTGCCAGAAAAGCCGAATGCGCCGGTACTAATTGCGGGAAACGCAATGGTGCGGAGGCTATGTTGGCGCGCCAGCGCCAGGCTGTTGCGATAGCAGCTTGCCAGCAGCCCATCTTCATCATTGTCGCCCCCGCGCCAGACAGGACCAACGGTGTGAATCACGTGACGCGCGGGCAACCGGTAGCCACGTGTGATCTTGGCCTCACCAGTGTGGCAGCCGCCGAGCGTTCTGCATTCCTCCACCAGTTGCGGGCCAGCCGCGCGGTGAACCGCGCCATCGACGCCACCGCCGCCGAGCAGCGAGCTGTTGGCCGCGTTGACGATAGCATCGACGTCGAGGAGAGAAATGTCCCCGGAGACGATAAGAATGCGATCCGCCATGTGCTGGCCTCCCTCTGCGTCGTCCCCCAGGTTGCTGCCGCGCGGGCTATTGTGAGGAATTTGGGGCTGGTATCGTCTTCCCTAGCTCGATGCGATCAATCTTCCAGCTTCCGTTTTGATTGACCAGATGGATGGTCTGCACCTGCGCCTGCGAGGTATTTCCTCGGCGCACAACATCCACCGTCACCACGGCGGTCGAGCCTTGAACCGTGGCGTTGCCCTCGGTGGTGTACGACTCCACGATACCACTTATCGAATCATAGGCGCTGAATTGGGCCGCGAATGCGCTTTGTGAGAGGCTGGTCCTGGCGCCGTCGGAGAAGAAGCCATAGGCGCGGGCATAGTCCTGCTGGTGCAGCGCGCTGTAGAAGTCGAGCGCCGTCTGGCTGGGATCGCTCAACTGGTTGCGGAACCAGACACCACTGGCGACCGCGACCGCCGCGGAGATGGCGCACGCCAGCAGCAACGCCACCGCAAGTCCCGCCAGGATCATCCGAAGCAGCGTGGGACGCTTCCGTGGCGAAGCAGGGAGCGGGATTCCGCGAATTCGAGGCGGAGAGCCTGCGCATACGCGCGCTGACATCAGGACGGTCGCTGAGTTCGCGGCGGCGCTGCTCCAGGATGCCACTCAGATCGGGCCGACTCTTCGCATCGCTCATACACATTCCCTTCCCAGGTGATTCGACACTGATGTCATCCTGGTCGCCATCATCCTGTCCTCGTGCCCGCCAGTATAGTGAGTGAGCCGCGACAATGCAACCTGTTACCCATATGGCACATCTGGCATATACTGCACTGTCTGGACTAATTCTCAGACGGAGACGCCTGCATGGCTCATGCCACTCCCGCTTCAACCGAATCCAACAATCTGACCGAACGCATCCGCGAATACGCGCTCTCGTTGGGCTTCGATCTGGTGCGCGTCACCACCGCCGACCCGATGCCCGGCGCTGAGGCAGCGCTGAAGGAGCGAATCAGCCAGGGGCTGATGGGCGGCCTCGACTGGTTCACCGCTGACCGCGCCGAGGTCGCGGCCAACCCGCGCGCGTTGCTGCCCACGGCGCAATCAGTGATCGCGCTGGGAACATTTTATCTCACCGACGCGCCCCGCGACGAGACAACGCCAGGCGATCCACATGGTCGGCTCTCATGCTACGCCTGGGGTGACGACTACCACGAGGTCATTCGCGCGCGACTGGATGCGCTTGCCGCCTTCATCCGCGAGAACGCGCCGCCAGAGCATGAGAAGACCATCGTCTTCGTGGATACCGGGCGGATGGTGGACCGCGCCATCGCGCAGCGGTCGGGGCTGGGCTGGTATGGCAAGAACACCAATATCCTGACCAAAGGCTGGGGATCGTGGCTCTTTCTGGCGGAAGTCGTCACCAGCCTGGAGCTAGCGCCGGATGAGCCGCTGTCGGCCAACTGCGGCCAGTGCGAGGTCTGCCTGCACGCCTGCCCGACCAACGCCTTCGTCGCGCCCTACGTACTAGACAATCGCCGCTGCATCTCGTATCTGACCATCGAGCTACGTGGCAGCATCCCGATGGAGCTGCGTCCGCTGATTGGCGCGCACATCTTCGGCTGCGACATCTGCCAGCAAGTCTGCCCGGTGAATCTGGTGGTGGAGAAGCGGCTGCGCCAGCGCGGTCAGTTCGGAGTTCCCGGCGAGCGCCCGACGTTCCAGCCACGGCCTGCCACGGGTTCCAGCCCAGCGCTGAGTCCGCTACTCAAGCTGGATGACGAAGGCTTCCGCGAACGCTTCCGCCACAGTCCAATCAAGCGGGCGAAGCGGCGCGGCTTGCTGCGTAACGTCTGTGTGGCGCTCGGCAATATCGGCGATCCAGTCGCGATTCCTGCGCTCACCGACGCCCTACACGATGCGGAACCACTGGTGCGCGGCCACGCCGCCTGGGCGCTCGGACGCATCGGCGGGCCAGATGCGCGCACCGCCCTGGAAGGCGCTCTGGCCGACGAGACGGACGAGACAGTGGTGCAGGAAATTCGCTGCGCGCTGGCGATGTGAACTCGAACGCGCACCGGCAGCAATGTAGCAAGATAGAAGAAGCCGACCTCTGATTTCCGCTGATACACTTCATGGCGTGCCCATGGCACGAACGCTCTACGCGAAGTGTGTTCCGTTTCATCAACCCAAAGGAGACTTGGATGAACCCTCCGCGCATTGTCTCACGCGACGAGTGGCTTGTCGCGCGCAACGAACTGCTCCTCAAAGAAAAGGAAGCTACCCACGCGCGAGACAGGCTCAATGCCGAACGCCGCCGATTGCCGATGGTTAGAATTGACAAGGAGTACAGCTTCGACGGCTCTGATGGCAAGGTGAGCCTGCTCGATCTCTTTGACGGCCGCAGTCAGTTGATCGTCTACCACTTCATGTTTGATCCGAGTTGGGATAACGGCTGCGAGGGCTGCACGAACTTCACGAACAACATTCCCAGCCGCCTGTCCGGTCTGCATACCAGCAACACCACGCTGGTTCTCGTCTCGCGCGCCCCGCTAGCGAAGCTTGAGGAATACAAGGCCCGTATGGGCTGGACCGTGCCATGGTTCTCCTCGAACGGCAGCGACTTCAACTATGACTTCGACGCCACCGATGAGAACGGCGAGAAACCCGGGCTAAGCGTGTTCCTGCGCGACGGTAAGCAGATCCTGCACTCGTACTCGACGACGGGACGAGGCGTTGATATCCTGCTCGGGAATTACAACTTCCTCGACATGACCCCGTTGGGACGACAGGAAGAGTGGGAAGCGCGCTACAATACCCCCGCCCAGGAGTAGGCCACGTGCATGAAACGCTTGGCACCTCCCGCTAAGCTCTAAGCGTTTCGCTCCAGCCGATCCGCCGCCCGCAGCGCACGCGCAATCCACCAGCGGAGCCGCGCCAGCGCCAACTGCCGCGCCACAACAGCCGGAGCCATAATCGCCGTGCGTGCCATCGCCTCGCCACACGTCAGCAGCGTCCGCAGGTAGCCCGCGTCCGCCAGGGCCAGCCACGTCGCGCCGTCGAGCCGTTGTCCACGTATCCGTAGCGCGCGTGTCAGCCGGGCGCAATAGGCCGCCAGCACGCGCGCCGGGTCAACGGCAAGCCATGTGCTGGCAAGCCAGAGCGGATCGTAGGTTGCAGGGCCAGCCAGCGCCAGCGCCCAATCGAGCAGTAGCAGCTTCTTGCGATTTGCGCCCCCCCCAGGCAGCCAGCCGAGATTTGGCCCCCAGACATCGCCGTGTACTAGCGCCCGAGGTAGCGCACTGAGGGCGCGCATGATGCGTTCCGGCTCGTTCATGATCGCCTGGAAGCGCCGGGTAGCGACCTCTCCAGCCAGCTCGAAGAATGTCTGCCAGCTCTCGGCGGAGACCGGCAGGTAGGCGAGCGCATCGCCAGCTTCCAGCCTCGTCGCAACTCCCAGTGGCCCCGTCACCAGCAGCGCATTTTCCGGCGACATCAGCCCTAGCCTGGGGTCATCCAGTCGGGGATCGCTCCAAAAGCGTGCGTGCATCCGCGCCAGCCGGTCGATAATCGCCAGCGCATCGGCGGGAATCGTTCCGGGCGGCGTTCGATATGGGTTGCGCAGCAGATGGCGCTGCTCGTCGCGCATCAGCAGCGCCGCGCCTTCAGGCTGATCTCGTGGCCCGCGAAACGCGACCGCGAGCGTCGGCGTGGCAATATCACGCGGCAGGTCGGCCAGCAGCCCAGACGCGGCAAGCTGCGCCTCACGGATCAGCGTATCGCCCGATACAGCGCCCAGCCAGCCCTCCAGCGGCCCGGTATATTTCAACACGCGCGTCCGCTCCTGGCCGCCGTCAGGATTCCGCAGCCAGAGGCGATAGACTCGCCCGCCAGAGAGTCCACCCGCCATCGTCTCGACGCGCGTGATATCGGTGGCATCCACACCCAGTTGGGGCAGGAGCGCCTCTACTACCTCTGGCAGCGGAAACAGCCTCATGCGCGTGCTCCAATTCAACCGCCGGCTCGCTTCATGGTACCTTGGGATATTCTGAGAGTTTTCACAGAATCGCGACGAACTCTCGACAGAAAATACGTTGAGGCATATGCTCTTGGAAACGCGATGAGTATACTCACATGACGGATTTGCCCCGATTGCGAGCATCTCAGCGGCGAAAGGACTGGTACCGCTGTGCTCAAAGCGATCTGGCAGAAATTCGACCGGGACTGGGGCTGGAATCTGGCGCGCCTGCTGGCCTACACCTGCATCATGGGGCTGTTCTCCGTCCTTGGCCTCGAGCTGGTGCTGATAAGCATCTTTCTGCGGATCACCAGCGATAGCACCGAACAGGAAGCCATAACTGCCATTGTGCGGCTGCTGCCAGACCGCGTGACCGCCGCTGCGGTTTCCTCATTTGCCGATACCATCGAACACGCGCCATTTATTCTCGTCGTGCTGGGACTGCCGATCACACTCTGGTATGGCACCCGCTTCTTCGTCGTCATCGAGACCTGCCTCTGTGTCATCTTCCGCCGCCAGCAGCGCCGCTTCCTCGACCAAAATCGCGTCGCCCTGCTGATGCTGCTGCTCTTCGCGGCGGCATTGCCCACGATGATCCTCTCGGCGACCTTTACACCAATTGTCAACGTCGGGCTGGGCCATAGTGTCATCCCACATTCACGTCTAGCCAACGAACCGTTGATCGCGGCCATTGCGCTCTTTACCAGCCTCGCGTTGAACTTCTTGCTCCTGCTCACGATCTACAGCGTCGTGACACCCGGTGGCGTCTCGATGCGTCACACGTGGCTCGGCGCGTTGCTTGGCGCTGTGCTGGCACAGGGATACATCCTCATCTTCCCAGTTTATACACGCGAGGTGCTGCAGCCGCAGCATTTCGGCACCGTGGCGGGATTCGTCTTTGTCGTCCTTATCTTCTTCTATGCATACTCGCTCTTCGTCATCTGCGGCGCGGAGCTATCGTCCTGGCGCGCGGGCTACCGGGCAGCGCCTCGCTCGATCACCGATATCCTGGCATACGCGCACCCGGCGATCCTCTTCCCTCTTCGGTCCGCCAGCCCGCGCTCGCTGCTGGCTTGGCTTGGCAGACTGCGCACGAGACATGCGCCAAAACCGGCCGAGCCAGCAGCGAAACCCGCCGCCTACGTTCTGCCCACGGACGAGCCTATAGACCTTGTCGCCGACTGAACCGCAGCCCCCTCCCCAACCCCTCCCCACTGGGAGAGGGGCTCAAGCAGTTCTCCCCTCCCAGGTTTGAAGAGGAGACGCAATAGCGTGCGATAATACCGTGAGTCGCTGTTGTTCAGGGTGAGGCGGGAGGGAGCGCGGCGTGCATGCGGGCGGAGATTCTGACTCTGACGCCACGGGCGGTAATGAGGCGGCTCGCAGCCGAACGCCTCTACAGCTACCACGTCCCCGACGCGCTGACATCCACCATCGCCGTTGGCCATCTGGTGGCCATCCCGTTTGGCGAGCGCATCACTGCCGGGATCGTCTGGGCGCTCGACGCCAGCGATGAGTTGACCGAGTCCGACATGGAATCGTCCCGGCAGGAACACGCGCGTCTGCGCTCGATCATCCGCCTGCTGTTACCTGAACCGGTTATCTCGGAGGCGCACCGCGCGCTGGCCGAGTGGATCGCCGACTACTACGCCACGCCGCTGGCCGACGCTGCGCGCCTGATGCTGCCGCCGGGTCTATTGAGCAGCATGCGTGAGGTATTGCTGCCTGCTGAATCAGCGCCCAATGCCGCATCAAACCTCACATCAGACGCCGCGATGATGTTGGGAATGCTCCGCGAGCGCGGGCGACTCGACCGGATGCAGATTCGCGAGGCGCTGGGGCCGCAACGGGCGCGCGCCGCCATCTCCGCACTAGTGACGTCTGGCCATGCCTCGATAATAACCGAAATCCCCGCGGCTCACCGTGAGAAACGACGCGAGCGGCACGTCCGGCTGGCAGGAACAGCGGAACAGCTTGCCGAATGGCAACAGACCGCTCGTGCCGCACTGGATCAACGCACAGACGCATATCCACAACGCGGACGGGCCACCGCGCAACGCGCGCGCAGTGAGGAGCGGGAGAGTGAGCGGCTGTTGCGACAGCTTGCCGTGCTCGACGTCCTCTCGCGCCCAGGCATAGATGCGCCCTGGCGGCTGGAAGAACTGCAACGGCTGACCCGCGCCACCGTCGCCGCCCTGCGCGAGTTACAGACGGCCGGGCTGATCGCAATCGACGAGGTGACGGTGCGCCACGATCCGCTGGCTGGGCGTACTATCGCCCAGACCACGCCACTCCCGCTGACGTCGGCGCAGGCGCGCGCGCTAGCCACCATCACCGCAACACGCACGCCGGGCGCAAGCCAGGTCTTTCTGCTCCATGGCATCACCGGCAGCGGCAAGACCGAGATCTATTTGCAGGCGCTAGCCGAGACACTGGCGCGTGGGGAGCGCGGCATTGTGCTCGTCCCCGAAATCGCGCTTACGCCACAGGCGATGGAGCGCTACGCCGGGCGTTTTCCCGACAGGGTCGCGCTGCTGCATAGCGGCCTGAGCGATGCCGAGCGGCTGGACGAGTGGCGGCGCATCCACGCGGGCGAGGTGGATGTCGTGCTTGGCTCGCGTTCCGCCCTCTTCGCTCCAATAACACGCCTGGGGCTGATTGTTGTCGATGAGGAGCACGAAGGCGCCTACAAGCAGGACCGCCGCCCAACGTACCACGCGCGCGACGTCTCCATCCGGCTGGGCGCGCTGACCGGGGCAACCGTCGTGCTGGGCAGCGCCACACCGTCAGTCGAGTCCTACTGGCATGCGCAAACGGGCGAGTATACGCTGGTGGAGCTGCACGAGCGCGCGCCCGCCGGGGATTCAGACGCGCCGCCAATGGGGTTGCCGCCGGTCACGCTGGTCGATCTACGCGCGGAGCTACGCGAGGGCAACACCAGCATCCTCAGCGATCCGCTGGTAACAGCGCTGCACGAAACGCTCGAACGCGGCGAGCAGGCGATCCTCTTCCTCAACCGGCGCGGCATGGCCAGCATGATCGTCTGCCGCGAATGTGGCTACGTCGTCCGCTGCACCCACTGCGACATCTCGATGACGCTGCACGCCAGCGAGCGCGCCGTCATCTGCCACTATTGCGGGCGCAAGGCCAGCGTGCCGCACGTCTGCCCCATCTGCCACAGCACCAGTATCCGCTTCTTCGGGCTGGGGACTGAGCGCGTCGAAGGCGCCGTCAAGCGGCGATTTCCGGCGGCGCGGGTGTTGCGCTGGGACCGCGACACCGCCAAAACCCGCCAGACGCACGAGGAGCTATTGCGCGCCTTTTCCGAGCGCCGTGCCGATGTGCTGGTGGGCACGCAGATGATCGCCAAGGGGCTGGACCTCCCGGCGGTGACGCTGGTGGGCGTCGTCTCCGCCGATATCGCGCTCTTCCTGCCAGACTTCCGCGCCTCCGAGCGTACCTTCCAGTTGCTGACACAGGTGGCGGGCCGCGCGGGACGTGGCGCTCAGGCCGGGCGCGCGCTGATTCAGACGTTCAACCCCGACCATTTCTGCATCCAATCCGCCGCCCGCCACGACTACGCCGAATTTGTCAGCGCGGAGGTTGCGGCTCGCCGGCGCTACGGCTATCCGCCCTTCCGCCGCTTCATGAAATGCACTTTCACCCACCGCGACCGCTACACCGCCCAGGTGGAGGCGACGGCTCTCGCTGGCCGCCTGGAATCCCTGATATGCGAGCTTGACCTGCCGCAGTCAGATATCGTCGGCCCGGCGCCCGCATTTCTGGAGCGGCTGCGCGGCGCGTATCGCTGGCAAGTGATCGTCCGCGGGCCGGAGCTACGCCCGCTGCTACACGCGCTGGCGCATGAGGATCTGCCGCACGGCTGGGCAATCGACATCGACCCCGCCTCAACCCTATGACTCGTGATGCATACCCCAGCACCCGGTGAACAAACCTTTAGTCATAAACTGTTTAGGACTTGACAATCATTGCCAGACGTGTTACTATCATTTTAGAAGTTACTTCCATATTGGTAGTGATGGATTGCCAGGCGATTCAGTTTAGGAATCGGCCGTCAAACGCAGCCTGGCACGATAGATCATAGCGGCAGGCACGCGCCGCCAGCACCAACGAGTACGAAAGGGTTTCACACCATGGCATGGGATATTGACACCACCCATTCTTCAATTGAGTTTACCGCCAAGCATATGATGGTCACGAACGTCAAGGGCCGCTTTACCAGCTTCAGCGGCGACGCCCACCTCGACGAGACCAATCCTGCGGACTCCCGCGTAGATGTCACGATTGACCTCGCCAGCCTGACGACCGGCGCCGAGGGTCGCGACAATCACCTTCGCTCCGCCGATTTCTTCGATGTCGAGCACTATCCGACGGCTACGTTCCATAGCACCACGGTTGAGCCAGTCGGCGCGGACCGTCTGCGTGTCACGGGCGACCTGACAGTTCGCGGCATCACGAAGCCCGTCACACTCGATGTGACCGTCGAGGGCAAGGTCAAGGATATGCAGGGCAAGGATCGCTATGGCTTCACCGCCACGACCTCCTTCAGCCGCAAAGAGTTCGGGCTGGAGTGGAACGTCGCCCTGGAGTCCGGCGGCTGGCTGGTCAGCGACAAGATCACCATCGCGATTGACGCCCAGGTGATTGCCCCGGCCGAGGTTGCCGTCGCCGACTAATCTCTGGCGCACGTGCAATGCCTCACAAGACGCGGTAGCCTGGCAGGCTACCGCGTCTTGTGAGGCATTGCACGCCCCTCGCGCTATCTCCCTGTGTTACACTGCTTCTGAGACGCCCTATGTTGTGAGCATCTCGAAAAGAACCGCATCAATGGCGATGGAGGCGATTCCCGCATGAGCAGCACAACCCATACTCCCCACACTTCCCGGCAGCGCAGAGAGACGATGTACGAGCGCTACCTGCGCACCGATGAATTGCTCGGCTTGCAGCGACCCGAGGACGAGCGGCTTCACCCCGATGAACTGACCTTCCAGATCGTGCATCAGACGTTCGAGCTGTGGTGGAAGATGACGGTGCAACAGCTACGCCTCGCCACCCAGCAGTTGGGGAGCGGCGGCTACGGCTACGGCGAGGCGGCGCGGGCGATTCGGCGCGCGGTCTCGGCGCAGGGCGTTATCATGCAGGCGATGCGCCAGCTCGAGTTTGTATCGCCCGCCGATTTTCTGGTGATTCGCACCGGGCTAGGCGACGGTAGCGGCGCTGATTCCCCCGGCTTCCGCGCGATTCTACGCGCCGCCCCCGACCTGTGGGACACCTTCGAGGGAGCGATTGCGCGCGAGCAGACCACGCTGGTGGACCTCTATGCCGCCCCACAGACGCAGCCAGCCCTCTACGACTGCGCCGAGCAGTTGACCGACTTCGACGAGGTATTCCACGTATTCCGCGCGGCGCACCTCAAGCTGGCGCAGCGCAACCTCGGTCTCCAGGCGACTGGTACCGGTGGAACGCCGATGGAGATGCTGGTGCGCACGCTGGGCGACCTGCTCTTCCCATCGCTCTGGGAGGCGCGCGACGATCTGCTGGCGCGTGTCCAGGCACAACAGGGCGCGACGGACCCATCCAGCGCAACGGGCCACGGCACCAGCTAGCCCACCCGGACCTGCACCATCACGAACGCCGCCAATGGCGCATTCATAGGCTGAGGTGGAGGTAATCAGGCGCTGATCCTGACGAATACCGACAGACCGACGCCATCCGCCTTTGACCCCGGCAGCCGAGCGGTTAAGCCTGTGGAATCGAATTCCAGCTTTTACCTTTGGGCAAACTGAACGTGCTCGCAGGCTGCTTGTGAATGCGCGCGCGATGTGATACAATATGAGGTAGCCGCTGAAGCGCCCGGCCCAATCGGGGCCTGACAATAGCAGCGACGAACAGTGGGGCGACGAGCGCCCAGGAGAACCCATGAAAGCCGGAATCCATCCCGAATACGTCGAGGCGACTGTGACGTGCGCCTGTGGCAACACATTTACCGTTGGCAGCACAAAGTCAGTCCTCAAGGTGGATGTGTGCTCGAAGTGCCATCCATTCTACACAGGCCAGCAGCGCATTCTCGATACCGCTGGTCGTGTCGAGCGTTTCCGCAGGCGCTTCAATCTCAACGAGGAAGAGGCATAGTCCTCTCACATTCCTCGGTGATCTATACATCGTGTCAGGCGCGGGCCAATCTGGTTCGCGCCTGTTTTGTACCTCCATATCTGCTCCCTCCCGCCAAACTGGGCGCGCACAATCGTATGGATGCGCTACAATGGGTGGGCCAGAGTTCAGCCCCACCGCGTGCGTGACATGCGGCGCGCGGGCATGCAACGATGGCAAAAGCGGGCACTTACGCAAGACGACGCGAGACAGGCAGGGAGAAGAGCGCGTGGCGAAGTTTTATTATGGCGGCCAGGCCGTCATCGAGGGCGTGATGATGCGCGGGCGGCGTTCGGCTGCGGTGGCCGTGCGCCAGCCAACCGGCGGTATTCTGCTGCACGAGGAGATGCTTCCGAAGCGCGTCTATGGGGCGAAAGTGGCGACATGGCCATTCGTGCGCGGCGTGCTGCTGCTCTGGGATATGCTCGTGCTGGGTACGCGGATGATGCTCTTTGCGTCGTCGGTCGCCATGCCTGCCGATGAGACCGCAACCGCCAGCTTAGACGAAAAGAGCAGCCACGCCGAGAGCAAACCATTGCCAACCGCCGCGCCTGGCACGGTCGCCGAGACGAATGGCGCGCTCCAGGGCGCTGATGCGCGGCTGATCGTGACCCTCGTGTTCTCGCTGGCCTTCGCGCTCGCGCTCTTCTTTCTGCTGCCGCTGGGCGTGGTTGGCCTCGTCAATCGCTGGCTGCCGAATGACTGGTCCGGCCTTGTGCTGGAGGGCGCGATCCGGCTCGGCCTGCTCATCGGCTACTTGTGGCTGATTGGGCGGCTGCCGGACATTCAACGCGTCTTCGGCTATCATGGCGCAGAGCACAAATCCATCAACGCGATGGAGGCGGGCAACCCGCTCGATGTCGCGCACGTGCGGGCGGCCTCGCGCGTGCATATTCGCTGCGGCACCGGGTTCCTGTTGATCGTCGTGGTTGTCTCGATCCTCGTCTTCGCGCTTCTGGGTAATCCCCCTTTGGTCTGGCGTATTCTCTCGCGCATCCTGCTGGTGCCGGTCATCGCGGCGATTTCCTATGAGCTGCTGCGCCTGGGCGCCGCCTATTATCGCTTTCGCATCGTTCGCTGGCTGATGACGCCGAGTCTCGCGCTCCAGGGGCTGACGACTCGCGAGCCGGACGACAGCCAGATCGAATGCGCCATTGTCGCACTGGAACGGGTTCTGCGAACCGATGGCGTCGAAAAGTACAGACACAGCGCGTCGCCTGTAGAGACGGCGACTGGAATAACGCACGTCCCCATTTCTCAGGGAGAATAATCGATGGCTACCAACGCGAACGGCCCGCAGATGGACGATACGGCGACGGAGAGACGCAACCGACGCAACCGACGCAACCGACGCAACCGACGACGAGCCTGCGGTTCCGCCGGTGCTGAGCGGCAAAAGCATGCTGCGTAAGGGCTTTCTGCGCTGGCTGCTCACTGGCTCGATTCGCCTGCTGTATCGTTTCTGGACGCGCATCGCCGTCCGCTTATTCCCTGAGGATTCGCGCCGCGCCGCCTTCGCCTCCCGCATCGGCATCCCGCTGCCCGACCAGCTGAACATGAGCTGGATTACCCCGCACCTCGCCGTCGGCGGACGCATCCTCCCCGCCGACATCCCACGACTGGCGCGCACGGGCATCACCCGTGTGGTGGATACACGCTCCGAGCACAAAGACGATGCTGATGCGCTGGGTCGCGAGGGCATCAAGCTGCTCTATCTGCCCACGCCAGATACCACGCCCCTCACCATCGCGCAGCTCCAGGAAGGCTCTCGCTGGATCAATCAGCAGATCGCGGCAGGTGAGCGCGTGCTCGTACACTGCGAGCATGGAGTGGGACGGAGCGTCCTGCTGACGGCGGCGGCGCTGGTGGCGGGCGGCATGAGCGCCCACAACGCCATAGACCTGGTACAGCGCAAACGCTGGCAGGCCGCCCCAAATCACCGCCAGATGCGCCGCCTGCAAGAGTTCGAGCGCGCCGTGCACCTGGCGCAGTTGCCGACCGGGGCATGAGACTGACCGGCAGGCTCAACCATGTGGCGAGAGGAGACGGGGGTTGAAACGCTTTCACACAGGAATAGTCGCCCTCACGTTTCTGGTGATACTGCTGCCAGGATGCGCCACATCTTCCACGACAACCGCGAAAACGCCTACCCTCTCCACAAGCTCCCCAACCGCCGACGCTGGCGGCGCCAACGTTGACTGGCCCGTCTTCGGCTTCGACAGCGCGCGTAGCAGCGTCAATTCGCATGAAGCAGCGCTCAATTCGCGGACCGTCGGAGGGCTACATCGCCTCTGGAGCGCCACCCTGCACGATGTAGCGGATGGCTCCCCTGTCTACCTCCATGGGCTGAAGCTCGCCGACGGCTCAACGGCTGACGTGCTCTACGTCACCACACGCGACGGGCATCTCATCGCCGTGAACGCGGCCAATGGGCAGATCCTCTGGAGCGTCCAGAACAAGGGCGTGCGCTATACCACCTCCTCGCCCGCGATTGACCCCTCGCGCGCCTACGTCTACAGCTACGGGCTGGACGGCACGCTGCGCAAGTTCAACGCAGTCACCGGCGCTGAAGTCACCAGCGGCGGCTGGCCGATTCGCATCACGACGATGCCGAACACCGAGAAGGAGTCGTCGCCGCTCAATATCGGCAACGGTCGCGTCTATGTGACCACCGCGGGCTACCCCGGCGACGCGCCGCCGTATCAGGGCCACGTCGTCGGCGCGCGGCTGGATACCGGCGCGGAACAGGTCTTCAATAGCCTCTGCTCCGATAAGCCGCATGTGCTGAACGAGGGCGGATGCGCAGCCAACCAGTCGGGCATCTGGGCGCGTGGCGGAGCCGTCATCGAGCCGGGAACCGGCGATATCTACGTCACCACGGGCAATGGCGACTTCAATGGTCGCACCGACTGGGGCGACAGCGTCATCAAGCTCAGCGCCGATGGCCTGCATGTGCTCGACAGCTATACGCCGACGAACCAGCAGACGCTCAACGAGACCGACGCCGACCTGGGCAGCACAACGGCGGGCATCCTGCCAGATATTCCCAATAGCCGCACGCCTCACGTGTTGATTCAGGGCGGCAAAGACCAGAAACTGCGGCTGATCAATCGCGACAATATGAGCGGGCAGGGCGGACCAGGCCATCTCGGCGGCGAGCTGGCGCTGCTCGACTGGCCAGGCTGCCAACTCTTCACGCATCCGGTAAGCTGGAAGGAGGGCGATACCGTCTGGGTCACCCTCGCCGGAACGTGCGGCATGGCGACCTATCAGGTGACGAGCGACAGCGCTGGGCGTCTCACGCTGCATGCGGTGTGGCGCAACGGGACGAACTTCACGACCCCTGTGCTGGCGGGCGGAGTGCTTTTCGCGGCGACCAACGGCGCCGTCGCCGCGTTCGATCCCCATACCGGACAACGCCTCTGGTCAAGCGCCGCCAACAGTGCTGGTGGCAGCATCGGCGGCATCCACTGGGAAAGCCCAATTGTCGTCAATGGGCGCGTCTACATTCCCGACGAAAACGGCAAACTGACCGCGTACGGGCTATGACGTATGCCAGGCCTATGTGCCGGGAACGGCGTGATGCGCGGTAATCTGCGTCCAGAAGAGGTCGGCCAGCACGCGATAGCCACTGTCTGAGGGGTGGAAGCCATCACTGGCGATATAGTCGGGGTGCGCCGCCAGGCCCGAATGGAAGAGGTCTACCAGCACCTGATGATGCTTCGCCACTATAGCGTCAATTACCGTATTCCACTGGGCGACGACAGTGCGAATTTGCGCCGGTTGCAGCCCAAGGAGGCACGCGCCGAGTCCGGGGGAGCCATCGCGAATCGCCGGGAGCAGGCTCATATCAGGCGCGTTGGCGACAAACACCTGCGCGTGCGTCTGTGACTGAAGCTGGCCAAGCAGGGAGTCGAGATCGCGCTGGTAGTCTGCCAGTGGTGTGCACTGGCGAAAGTCGTTGCCGACGAGCCAGACCGTCACCAGCGTCGGATGCGCCGCGAGCGCCTGGGGCAGTTCCTCGGCCAACGCCTGCTTGACGGTATAGCCACTGACGCCCAGATTCAGCGCGAAGGCGCGGGCAGGCAGGCGCGCAATCAGCCGTGGTACATACGCCGTCGTATTGGGGTCGCTGGCGCCGACGCCAACCGCATCCGACGCGCCCATCGCGACGTAGACCATCGATGGCGTGGCCGTCGGCGTGACAGTGACAGTGGCAGTCGCACGTTGCGCGCCGCTTGCCTCGCCACAGGCCGCCAGCACAGACACCGCCAGCAGCAACGCCGCGATCCCTGCCCACTGTAGCATCCTTGCGCATCTCGCGCGTCTCATCGGCGCTCTCCCTGTGACTCAGCCGCTCACCACTGAGGATTGTAGTGAGACGGCGCGCGGAGTCACAAGAGCCGCTTCCTTAGCGATTCTGCGCCCAGGGCGGCACACTGCTGGCATCGCGCTGCGCCATTGTGCCAGACTGCTCGCGCTCGGCGCCACAGACCGCGCACCGCACCGCGTTCGCCTCCATCGGGTGTCCGTTGACGCAACGTGCGCTGGCGCTGCCATCCTGCCACGACCCGGATCGCGGGCCATCATACGCGCCGGGGGCGGATGGCGCTGGCCCCGAGACAGGACGTGACCGGCCACCCTGGGGCGTGGCGCCATACGGCGCGTAGCCGGAATAGGATTGCGGCTGCGCGGAGCGCTCGCCCTGTGGATAGGGCTGTTGTGGCTGCTGTTGGGATTGTGCATAGGGCCACTGCCCATTGGCCGGGCGAGTCGGCTGCGCGGGACTGTTATACGCCGTTGGCGCGTATGGCGAGGCGGCAGCGCCGGGGTAGCCCTGGGGGAACCCTGCGTTCGACCAAACAGAAAGCGGGGCGGGAGCCGTCTGCGCGCGCTTGCGCCTGCGGCTTCGACCGCGTATCACGAGCAGGATGAGCAGGAGCGCAAGCAGGACGAGGCCAGCGCCTATCGCCGCGATCACCGGCAATGGCAGCGGCAACCGAGCAAGCGAGAACGAGAAAGAAGACGACTCGCCAATGGCAGCGTTATCCGCATAGGCGCGGTAGGAATCAAGCCCGTGAAAATCGGGGTATTTCGCGCTCAGGGCGTCCATCTCACGTGCCGCGGTATGCCAGTGACCAGGCGTGGTCGCGGCATAGTCCGCGAATGCCTGTTGCCAGAGCGCCTGAAAGACACCCGGTGTGATGTCAACGTGCGCGGTGCTCAGCAGTGACATGGCGTTATCGCTCGAGCGCAGAAACGCGGTGATGCCCTGCGTATCAGCGCCGCCAAAGCTGACGATACCGACGATGCGCCCATCGACATCTAGCGCCGGGCCGCCGCTATCGCCGTGCTCCACATTGCCGCCGACCTGGATGAGCTGGGAGCCGTTGTCGTTGTGCTTGAGCGCACTGACATTGACATTGTTGACCGAAGGGGTCAGCAGATTCGTCGGATCGCCGTTGACATCGCCATTCCCTGGGAACCCAATGACCGCCAACGCATCTTCGACGGCAAGCTGACGCGCTGAGTCGAGCTGTATGCTTGGGGTGTCCGCCAGGTCGATATGAATCAGCGCGAGATCGTCGTTGTCAAAGGAGCTAGTTTGCAGAACGTGCGCCTCTTTATATGGTGCCTTCATCAACCCCGCAAGCAGCGAGGAGGTCGCGCCCGATGAAGCGCCACTGATAGCGCCAAGGTAGCTCTCCGAGCGCCAGACCAGCACCTGCGGCTGCGAATAGCTGGTGCTGAAGGGGAAGCCATTGAACTGGACGATGCCGTTGGCGACGTCGTCCGCGGTCACCGGCACTGATGGATGGCAGGCTGCGTTGAGAAATGCCGCAACATCCGTGTCCACCTGCCGTACGCCGAACATCTCGCCGTCGAGACTCTGACGGTCGATATCGACCACATGATCGGCGGTGAGAATATCACCATGAGCGCTCACGAAGGCCCCCGACCCCAGCCCGCCGACGGTATATCCGCCGGACGCTGGAAATGTATTCGTCAGGCCACAGGCCGAGAGCGTGAGATGAGCGCTGTAGAGCGTAGCGATGCGCACGACCGCGGGCGATGACACATCGATGGCGCGCACCACTGGATTGGTCAGGACACCACCCGGCGGGCGATCTTTCGCGGCGGCAGGCGCTATAGTGGCAATGGCAAGGAAGGTGAGGGTGAAGAGAGCAATCAGCGATCGACGGAGCGTCGCCGAGTCAGCGTGATCTCGGTCTGGCCGATGGGGAACGGCTGAACGCATCGAGCATAATTCCTTTGTGCGCCATACGATATCCTTGCGGCGATATCGCTCGCGCTCTCGACCAGCAGTATCGTGACATCCTCAGGACCGCTGGCGGGCGCAGGGGACGACCTCAGGCGCGCGCTGATAGCAAACGTCGTCTGAGATTCTGGGTAAAACAGACGTTTCACGAATCAGGATTGTACCACGGCAGGCAAGCACAAGGGGCTAAAATCACCGCAAAGTCACCGCGAACCAGGCGAGTTCACACACCTTATGTAATAGCAAGACAAAAGCACGAGACAGGAGAGGCGCGCGCCATGACCGATGACGCTATCCTGCGTCTCGACGGACACGCTCTCCCGTCCCGCAAGCCGCATCGCTAGTGCTGGATGCGCACTCGCTCGAAGCAGTCGCTGCAATAGACAGGCTTATCATTGCGCGGCAAGAATGGCACTTGATCCTCTTTGCCACACTCGGCGCAGACAATGGTATGCATTTCGCGAGGCCCACCATTTCCACGACTTGCAGATATTGCCTGCTTGCGGCGCTGCCGACAATCCGGGCAGCGGCCTGGCTCGTTGAGCAGTCCTTTCTGCTGATAGAACTCCTGCTCGCCCGCCGTAAAGATGAAATCCTGCCCGCACTCTCGACACTGTAGGGTCTTGTCCTGGAACATGGTTCGTGGGCCTCCTCGGGATACCTGCGCCACACAGCACATTGGCATATCTGCCGTCGCGCGCGTATTCGACGCGCCCCCGCGTCGCCGCACTGGGCAGAAATGACTTGTCGCCATCCCAGTATTTACTCTGAGACGGCAAGGTGGAAATACCGACGCAAGGATACACGGTTACGAGAATAAATGCAAGACATTCGCCCTACTGTCGCGCCATTCTGTGAGCTACATCACTCAAATGCCTGCCAAACTCCCATGAATTCGCATCTCAAGCGACTATCAGACGTCAGGAGGTCTCACAGGTCAGCGCAACGGTGAATATCACATAGCGGCAAATCGGCAACCACAAACAACCCGATATGCCTGCATCCGTACAAAAGGTGTGAACGAATGCTCGTGCTCGTTCTTCGCGCGTCCTGTGCGCGTTCGTGGGGAAGACCGGAGGGAGGGATAATCCGTGTCCTATAACGACCCCGAAACATCAGCATACTCGGCGCCGCCCCCGCCGCTCGACCCACCGCCAGCGGAGGGACGAGCCGATGGCTATGGATGGCAGGGCCAGCCGCCCTATCCTCCGCAGCAGCCGTACCAGAATCAAACCTATCAGCAGCCGTCCTATCAGCCGTATAGCCAGCCGTCAGCCAACTACTACCAGGGACCGATGGCGCCCGCAACGAGTGGCTATGCCATCGCCAGCCTGATCTGCTCGCTGCTGGGGTACATTGGCGTCTTCGGCTTTGGGCCACTCCTCGGCATCATCTTTGGGCATCTTGCGCTCCGCGAGATTGATCGCTCGAATGGCGCGCTGCAAGGGCGCGGCATTGCTCAGGCAGGCCTGATTCTGGGCTACATCGCGCTGGGCCTGGTGGCGCTGGCGATTATCTTCTTCGCCCTGATATTCATTGTAGGCGCTGGCGCATCAATGTTTGGACCGCAGGGGTAAACTGAGGGAGAGACAAACTGCCTCCGCGGACGCCTGACCAACGTATTGGGAAACTGGCGTCCGCGAGTTGTCCTTACCAGGAGAACCTTATGGCCTCTGAAACGACGCCCAACCCAACTCCCGTTGCGACCGCGCCATATCCATATCCAGAGCCGTACCCGTATCCAGACGCCGCCCCGGGCTATTACTATCCGTGGATGTACGCGCCACCAGCCCCGCGCCTGGGCACATGGGCGCTCGTCAGCATGATTTGCGGCGCTGTCTCGATTGCCACTTTCCAGAGCGTCCTGGCGATTCTGGCGATTATCTTTGGCTTCATCGGCCTGAACGAGGTCAAGAAGTCCCAGGGGACGGTTGAGGGGCGCGGATTCGCCATCGCGGGCATCGTCACCGGCTTCATCTCGATTGGCCTCACCATCCTCTTTATCGCGCTCTATATTCTCTATTTCGTTTTCCTCTTCTCGGCGCTGAACACTCTGCCAGACTGATGTCCTCTCCGGTGGGCGGGAATGATATACTACAGCACACACGAGCGCGGCTGACCGCGCACCCTCACCGCCCGCCGGTTTTCCCCGCGGACGCCCGGCATCTGAGCGATCTGAAACGGGAGCTTGTGATATGGACATGCACGACCTCGAAGCGACCGATCCCGACATTGCCGATTTGATCCGTCGCGAAGAGCAACGCCAGTTCACTGGCATCGAGTTGATTGCCTCCGAGAACTACGTCAGCGCCGCCGTCGCAGAGACGATGTCGTGCGTCATGACGAACAAATACGCCGAGGGGCTGCCCGGCAAGCGCTACTATGGCGGTTGCGAGGTCGTGGACGAGGCGGAGCGGCTGGCCATCGAGCGCGCCAAAGCAGCTCTTCGGCGCGGAGCATGCCAATGTTCAGCCACACTCCGGCGCGCAGGCCAATGCTGCCGCGTATCTCGCGCTCATCCAGCTTGGCGACACCGTGCTGGGCATGGACCTCAAGCAGGGCGGCCACCTGACCCACGGCTCGAAGGTGAATTTCTCCGGCAAGTTTTATAACTTCGTGCCCTACGGCGTCAGCCCGGAAACCGAGACGATTGACTACGACGAGCTGGAGAGGCTGGCCCAGGAACACAGACCCAAGCTGGTCGTCGCGGGCTTCTCCGCCTATTCGCGCAACTGGACTTCGCGCGCTTCCGCCAGATTGCCGATAGCGTCGGCGCGCTGCTGATGGCCGATATCGCGCATGTGGCGGGGCTGGTGGCGGCGGGCCTCTACCCCAACCCGGTCCCGCATTGCCATGTGGTCACGACGACGACGCACAAGACGCTGCGCGGCCCGCGCGGCGCGCTGATCCTCTCGACCGCCGAATGGGGCGCAAAGATTGACAAAGCCGTCTTCCCTGGCACACAGGGCGGCCCGCTGATGCACATCATCGCGGCAAAGGCGGTCGCCTTCAAAGAGGCGCTTGACCCGGCCTTCACGACGTATCAGCAGCAAGTGATCGACAACGCTCAGGCGCTGGCCACATCGCTTCAAGATCACGGGCTGCGGCTGGTATCGGGTGGCACGGACAATCACCTGATGCTGGTGGATGTGCGCCCGCTGCACGTGACTGGCAAAGACGCTGAGGATGCCCTTCAGGCAGTCAACATCACCGTCAACAAGAACGGCATCCCTTTCGACCCAGAGCCGCCCGTACGCACCAGTGGCGTTCGGCTCGGCACGCCTGCCGTCACGACACGCGGCTTCGGTACGAGCGAGATGCGTGAGGTAGCCGGTCTGATCGCGGACGCCATCGAGAAGCGCGACGACCCTGCCGCGGTCCAGCAGACGAGAGCGCGCGCCGTTGCTCTGGCGACCTCATTCCCACTCCCAGGCGTTTTGATCTCACAGGGTCTGGAGTCGCACGCGCGGGTCACACGCTAGCGCCGCTCCATTCCAGACCTGCATTCGATGGGTGAATCGGCGGGGCGCAATGGGGCAGACTCGCCGATCCTGTTCGCAAGCGAAGAAAGGACAGTACCCCCTATGAACGTCTATCGCGCGCAACAGATTCGCAACGTCGCAGTGATCGCGCATGGTGGGTCGGGAAAGACCTCGTTAATGGACGCCGCGCTCTATGATACGGGCGCGGTCAACCGTATTGGCAGGGTGGACGACGGCTCCTCCATCTCCGACTACGACCCCGATGAGATCAAACACAACCAGTCCATCAACCTCACCGTGGTACCCGTCGAGTGGCAGGGTGGGAAAATCAATCTGCTCGATACGCCCGGTTTCGCGGACTTCGTGGGCGAGGTGATGGCGGCGCTACGGGTGGCCGATGCGGCGCTGGTGGTGGTCTCCGCCGAGAAGGGCGTCGAGGTCGGCACCGAGCTGCTCTGGCGTCAGGCCAATAAGCACGACCTGCCGCGCATGGTCTTCGTCAACAAGCTCGACCGCGAAAATACCAGCTACGACCGCGCGCTGGAATCGCTGCGCTCGCATTTCGGCACGCGCATTGTGCCGCTGACCATCCCCATCGGCGAGCAGGCCAGCTTCTCTGGCGTGATCGATCTCGTCGCCAATAAGGCCTACAGCTTCTCTGGCGACAAAGCCACCGCTGGCGACGTGCCCGGCGAGATGGCCGACGCCGTACAGCGCTATCGAGAGCAACTGGTCGAGATGGCGGTCGAGAGCGACGACGATCTCATGGCGAAGTATCTCGAAGGCGAAGAGGTGAGCGACGAAGAGCTACGCCGCGCCATCAAAGCTGGCGTCGCCTCCGGGCAGGTTGTACCGGTGCTGGCAGGCTCCGCCGCCAAGAATATCGGTATTCAGACCTTGCTCGACGCGATGACCGAGTATCTGCCCTCAGCGGCGGATCGCGCATCAGCGGATGCAAGTGCCGCGCCGGTCGCCTTCGTCTTCAAGACGATTGTCGATCCGCAGAAGGGCACCCATTCGATCTTCCGCGTCTACCAGGGCACGATCAAGCCCGACAGCCATCTCTACAACGTCAACACCAGCACCGACGAACGGCTGGGGCAACTCCTCTGCCTGCGCGGCAAATTGCAGGAGACGATGACAGAGGCCTCAGTTGGCGATATCGCCACGGTAGTACGGCTGAACAAGACGCATACGGGTGATACGCTCGGCGCGAAGGATACGGAGCCGCTGCCGCCGATCAACTTCCCGCGGCCTGTCTACACCGCCGCGGTCCACCCGAAGACACAGAGCGACCTCGATAAGCTGGGCACCGCGCTCAATCGCATGCTCGAAGAAGACCGGACGCTCCACGTCGACCGCGACCAGGAGACGGCGGAGATGCTGCTTTCCGGCATGGGCGAGTCGCACCTGGAGATCGCCACCGAGCGCATGCAGCGGCGCTACGGCGTTGAGGTGCTCAAGCGCGACCGCCGCGTGCCCTACCGCGAGGCAATTCGCAAGAAGGCGCGCGCCGAGGGCCGCCACAAGAAGCAGACCGGCGGCCATGGCCAGTTCGCCGACGTCTGGCTGGAGATCGAGCCGCTGACCGATGGCGAGCAGCAGTACGTCTTCGAGAATAAGATCGTCGGCGGCGTGGTGCCGAGGGAGTATGTGCCGGGCGTCGAGAAGGGTGTCGCCGAGTCGGTGCGGCTGGGCTTCATCGCGGGCTATCCGATGGTACATATCCGGGTGGCGCTGGTGGATGGCAAATACCACCCGGTAGACTCGTCATCGCAGGCGTTTGAGACCGCGGCGCACCTCGGCATGAAGGAGGCGGTGGCGCTGGCAGGCCCAACCCTGCTCGAACCAATCATGAATGTCACTATCACCGTGCCAGACGCGAACATGGGCGATATCAGTGCCGACCTGAACACCAAGCGCGGGCGCATCATGGGGATGGAGCCAGCCGACGAGGGCCTACAGCGCATCACAGCTCAGGCGCCGCTGGCGGAGATGCTCCACTACGCCACCGACCTGCGCTCGATGACGCAGGGGCGCGGCAGCTTCACGATGGAGCTATCCGGCTACGAGGAGATGCCCGCCAACCTCCAGCAGCAGGTGATCGACGCGCACAACAAGGAAAAGAATCTCAGCACGCATAGGCTAGTGATGATCTCGGCCATAAATGGCCGGAGTAAGGCAGAAAAGGGCCATAAATGGCCGTCTCTGGCGGGCGTTTACGCCCTCTGCTCTCCTACTCCGGCCTTTCAAGGCCGAGATTGGTCCTGATGTAGAGGGAAGCGCTACATCATCCCCGCGATCATGCCGCCGTCCACCTGGATACTCGTCCCGGTGATGTAGGACGCCTGCTTCGACGCCAGGAACGCGACCAGCGCGCCGACCTCTTCCGGCTGCCCAATGCGCCCCAGCGGCACACCACGGCCAGCCTCTTCGATGGCTTGCTCGAAGCTGATGCCGCGCCGGGCGGCGTCCGCGCCACGCAGCTCGCGCTGGCGGTCCGTCAAGATGATGCCCGGTAGCACGTTATTGATGGTGATCCCCGATCCGCCAATCTCTTTGGAGAGCGTCTTGGCCATGCCAATCACCGCCGCGCGCAGCGCATTCGAGAGGATCAGGCCATCGATTGGCTGTTTGACGCTCGTGCTCACCAGATTGACTATGCGCCCCTGGCCGCTGGCCTGGAGCAGTGGCAACGCCTCTCGCACTAGCCGGACGACGCTCATCAGTGTGATCTGAAATGCCTTCTCCCAGTCGGCGTCGCCCACGCTGGCAAAGCTGCCCGGCGGCGGGCCACCCGCGTTGTTGACCAGCACATCCAGCCGCCCAAACTTGTCGCGCACCTGCCCTACCAACTGCGCCGCGGCGTCGGACGCCGAGACATCCAGTGTCATCGTCTCGACCCGCGCGCCGCTGGTGGCCGAACGTATCTCGCGCGCCGCCTCGTCCAGCCGGAGCGGGCCGCGCGCGCAGATGAGCAATGATGCGCCATCCGCCACGAGCGCTTTGGCGCTGGCCAGCCCCAGCCCGCGACTGGCCGCCGTCACCAGAGCGACACGCCCTGAAAGCCCAAGATCCATCGGCAACGCTCCTATCCGCTGAAACGACGTCTACTGCTTGCCGCAATTATACGCCTTTCGCGCCGCACAGATACCAACTGGCGGCGCCAGCACTCGCAGGCTACCGCCATGCTCGAAGCGACGACGAGGTATATATGGCGGCAAGGCTGCTATAGCCCGGCGCGGCAATAGCTAGTTGACGTAACAGCACTCCGTACTATCCCGCAGTACTCGCTGGCGCGAAGACATCCTGCCGATGAGCGTCTGGGAGCGTGCCGGCAGCTTTGCGTCCAGGGGTGCTGACGGATGAAGGACTCGTTGAGCAAAAGAAGGAAACCGATGAACAACCTGACTCTCACAAAGGCGCGCGGCGCCCCATGGTGGTTCGGTATCCTGCTGGCTGGTGTCCTGCTGCTCGTGCTCGCGGGATGCGGCACGAGCACGAGCACGAGCAGCAGCACCAACACGAACACAGCAGCGCCCACACCCACCGCGGCCTCCGCTGGAACGACATCATCCAATGCTAATGTGGCCCAGGTGAAAATTTCCGAAACGAACGACAAGTATGGGTTCGCGCCTGCCACGCTTACCGTCGCGAAAGGAACGAAAGTCGAGTGGTCCAATGCATCGGACGCGCCGCATACGGTCACGAGTGACAGCGGAACGACCCTGGCATCTAGCATCATCAGCCCCTCAGGAGGGACGTTCGACTTCACCTTTACCCAGCCCGGAACCTACACCTACCACTGCACCGTCCATCCCTACATGAAGGGCACGATTGTGGTCACAGGCTAGGCTTCAGATACCAGGCGCGATGCCGCCAGATATAGATGGTCACGACAGCGCCGAAGGTAACGGTAAGCACGTTCGCGTCAGATTGGGTACAGCCGACCTGGGCACCGCATGTGGCCTAGCCATCCAACCACTGCGACCGCTGCGGTGCGGGAACGCGTGCCAACAACGCTGCGGTGCGGGAACGCGTGCCAACAACGCTGCGGTCGCTGCGGCTGCTCACTCCCGTCGCCCCCGCTTGGGCGCAAACAACAGGCGCAGTTCCCCACCGTGGCGTGAACATGCGCCACGTTCACCGCCACTGTGGCTATATGTTCTGTCCGAACATTCGTCTACATATCCGATGGTGTTATCCCAGAAACTCGCGATGCAGTTGAAATAGGAGCAAAAGTCGCTGGGCGGGTTGTAGTTGTATCTGCCGGTGTGCGCAAATGTGTAGCCCAAGGATTGCAGGGTGCTGCGGCATTGTGGCATGTGAGTGGGATGGACGTGTCGGTCGGCACGTCGTAACGCAAGCCTGCAGGATGTGCTGTCTGTGCCGCAGCTGCTCGTTGGCATGTCAGAGGGCCGAGTTCACTTTTACCCCCTATACACACGTCAACATCCGTCAGTCCATACACCGTGGCTCGGCCCGTCCTCCTGGCCAGAGACACTAGATACCCCAGAGACACAAAAACGCCCATCCTCGTTGTGGGAGGATGAGCGCTCTTTTCCTTGCGGTGTTGAGGTACGCTGCCTCTCTTTATTCACCGCTTGGTCTTAGCATGGTCTCTTCGCATGTACACGTTGAGAGCTACTGATAACCTTCTCGCCAAGGAACGATACTTGGTCCTGAAGGACCCATTTACATCAGCGGCGCTGCTCGCGTCGGGTCGTTCTCTGGAACGCTCAAAGCATACCCGTGAGGTGTCACGCCAGCCTCACAGAGGCGCAGGTGGATCTCACAGCACCATCACACGTGATCACACGTGGTCTCACCTGATCCGGCTGGCGCGCTAGCCTGCGCACCGGTGTACCTCCTTTGGTACCTTATAGCGCCTTTGGCGCGCTCGGCTCTCACCCAGCGCCGGGGTGGCCTCGCTGCTGCGTTTGGCATGCGCCCCATAGTGGGCCAGGGTGGCGGTGCTGCTGACATGCACCCATTGCAGCAGACCGGCTACCCGTACGCCCATCTCATCATTGTGGAGCACCGGCGTAGCCTGGGCCTGCGTTTTGAGCGCCCCCTCAACGGGAGCGAGCGCCTGGGCACACGGCTGGACGATGCTCACCAGGGTCACGACCGAAAGAGACTGGCCAAACATATCGGCCACGAGGTCGCGCACACGGGCATACGGCACGAGTTGCTGCTTGACTAGATAGACTACCAACGCGCGCAGGCGGGGTCCGTACTTGATCCGACTAGGCACCTCGGCCGGGAAGGCCACTACCGTCAGTTGCACGCAGGCAGCACAGCGCACATGTGCCGCCTGCCCCATTTGCCGAAAGAGCGCGATCGTTCACGCTCTCTGGACCGGGTGCACACACCCTGCTGCTTCTGCTGCGCCTGGTTGCTCAGTGTTGATCTGGTACAGGACCGGTCATTTTGGAAGCTTCTGCGGCAGTCCCACGTCCGGACAGTTGCGTGCGCAGATAGACCAGTTTCGCCGGGTTCAGCAGCGCATAGATCTCCTGAATCCCCGTAACGCTCAGGGTCAGGCTGAGGATGCCGACCACCTGGTCCGCGTCCCAAAATACGAGGGCTGGGCTTCCATTGATGTCGGCCAAGGTAAAGGTCAGTGGTCGCGGCGTTTTGGGCAGCACACTCAGCCAGAAACGCGCCACGGCGCGCTGGCCGTGAATCGGCTGGAGGTTCGTCTGCACTTTGCCGCCTCCATCCGACCAGGAGACAGCATCCTGCGCGAGTATGCTGGTGAGCGCCGCCATGTCTCCGGACTGGCTGGCGGAAAGAAAACTAAGCAGCAGCTGGCGCTGGCGCTGGGGTTCCGGCTCAAAACGCATGCGCTTGTCCTCCAGAGCCTGCCTGGCTCGATGGAAGATCTGGCGGCACGTGGCTGGGCTTTTCTCCAGCATACTGCCGATTTCGCTAAACGGGTACTCAAAGACTTCACGCAAGAGAAAAACGGCGCGCTCTGGCGGGCTTAGCGTCTCTAGCAGGCGTAAAAAGGCAAACGAAAGCGCTTCCTGGTGCTCCAGATCTGCCAGGGGCGAACCAGTCGTCCTCCGCGGTGAGGATCGGTTCAGGTAGCCAAGTTCCCACATACTGTTCGTGGGCGAGGCGGGCCGACTTCAGATGATCCAGCGCCAGACGGGTAACAATCGTGGTCAGATACGCCTTCAAGGATCCGATTTCCTGACCGGCCCTCGCCTGGTACCGCAGAAAGGTCTCCTGCACCAGATCCTCGGCGTCACTGGCGCTGCCCGTCATCCGATACGCAACGGAGAAGAGCAGCACGCGATAGTGCTCGAACGCATCTGCCTGGGTTTCCGTTCGCATGGCGTGCCTCCGTTGCTCACCCGGCTCCTTGTCTCTGAGCGGATTATACCGCATTGTAGGCTACGAGCCGGTCTGTGCACCACAGGACTGCGCACCACCAGGGGGAGTGTCACATTCTGGTGGTGCCCTTTCGTCTCCTATGCGCGACTCGGAGCGAGGCAGGCAACAGCGAGAGCAGCAAGACACGAAATGACATGACACGAGATGACATGACAGAGAGGCGAGACGATGCAACGAATTTTGGTGACCGGCGGCGCGGGCCATCTGGGCCGTCTGGTGGTGCAGCACTTAAGTGCGGCAGGCTATCCCGTGCGAGGGATGAGTCGGCGGACCAGCCCGGGCGAAGAGTGGCCGGGTACCGAGTGGGTACAGGCAGATCTGGTGACTGGCGCGAGCGTGGCGGAGGCCGTCGCGGGCATGGATGTGGTGGTCCATCTCGCGGGCAAGGGCAACTGGCAGGTCGATTTTGAAGGCACGCGCCGCCTGCTGGAGGCAGCCCGCGCGGCGCAGGTCGCGCATGTTGTTTTCATTTCGGTGGTGGGGATTGATCGGGTCCCCTGGACGGGCGGCAAAGCCAAGCTCGCCAGCGAAGACCTCATTGCGCACAGTGGCATCCCCTGGTCCATCCTGCGGGCGACCCAGCTGGATTACGGCATCGATCTCTTGCTGCGGATGACGACCAAGCTCCCCCTGGTGACGCTCCTACCGACGGACTTGCCGCTCCAGCCCGTGGACGAGGAGGACGTGGCCGAGCGCCTCTGTGCGATCGTCCAGGCGGGTCCATCCGGGCGCGTACCGGATATGGGCGGCCCCCGGGTCTACACCTCTGGCGAGCTGGCGCGGATCTGGCTCAGCCAGCGGGGGATGCACCGGACGATCATTCCCCTCAGGCTACCGGGCAAGATGGCACGTGCCCTGCGCCAGGGCGGCAATACCTGCCCAGAGCAGGCGACCGGCACGGTGACCTGGGACGACTGGCTCCAAGAACACGATCGTGAGCCAGCGGGTCTGGCGAAAAGTGCAAGCAAACAACCGGCAACTAGGTAGAGGCAGATGGCGGGGCATTCCCTCAAGGAAGGGGGCTCTCCCGCAGAGCCTGTTAGGCAGAAACGGGAGAGGCTTCGCCCGCCCACACCCAACGGCTGCCACTTGATGCGGGAGCGAGATTTGATGCGGGAGCGAGATTTGATGCGGGAGCGAGATTTGATGCGGGAGCGAGATTTGATGCGGGAGCGAGATTTGATGCGGGAGCGAGATTTGATGCGGGAGCGAGGTCGGCGCGACGAAGTATGGCGAGCGGCGGGACGTGCGCCGTCAGGTCTCGCCGCCCTGGTGCTAAGGGCCCCATCTCCGGTCGACCGGTTTCTCCCCATCATCATACGGGCCGCGAGTCGGCGGAGCGCCAACCGGCTCACGGCAACCTCCATAAGTGTTTCGGTGGTCTGCTAGTTGCGCTCATAATCCTTGGCCAGCCGCCGATTGCGAAGCAACCACGCGAAGCTCCTCTCAACGACCTAACTGCGCGGCTGCAGGCTGAAGCCGCGCTTGCCTGGCTCACGTTCGGCGCGGTGCACCGCACGATAGAGCAGGCGCCATATGCCTTTGAGTGAGGCGCAAACGTCGGCAATGGTAGCAGACAGTCAGACCTTGGCAGGAAGTTCGACGGCAGGTAGCACCAGGGGCAGCCCGTGCGCAAGAGATAGAAGCTAACGTCGAGGAGGAGCGCAGTGGTGGGTACGGGCCTGCTCCGGCTCGGCAACGAGTGAAGATACCGTCGCATGCACGCCCACTCCGCATCCGTGAGATCGCAGGGATATGTCGTACTCATGTCTACAAACGGAGACTGTCACCTGTAGGCCTGCGTTCCACAACACGCTCGAAGTACTACCGCGACACGTGCGTGAAAGCGAACCCGTTGCCTGGGGTGAACGTGTAGCATCTGCTGCCAGATGCCGCCGCGGCGCTCGGGTGGTACGCAGCCACAGCCACTAGGAGGGCGCTACGCAGCCCTCTCCCTCCCGAAGCCGAAGGCGGCGCGCACGTTCGGGCGGAAGAGATACCAAAGCACCACGAGGGCAACCACGATGGTGATAATGAAGCCAACAGCGTTGCTGGCACTGAATCCGTGGATGACGACCCCAATGATCTGCCTGACCACATCCAGCACAAGCGCGACGACGCCCGTGGTCCATGCCCAGCGCTTCAGTGCGAAGACCCCAATACCGAAGACGAGGTACAGGATGCCAAGGGCGGCATCCGTGATCGTCGCGTAGGCAAGGGTCCCAGGCTCATACTGCACATGCCCCACACCGGAGGCTAAAAGAGCTTCTCCTAGCAGCGCCAGGAGCGCTAGGAGTAGACTAAATACGCCATAGACAATAGCAATAACCGCGATGATGGTGACGCCAACCGGCCGTTTCATAGGGATTGCTCCTTACTGCACCTGCGCTCCCGCCCACACGGAGGCGCGCTATCGACGTTCAACGTGCCGCGCTTACAGCCCATAGCACACGCCCGTCAATCTGCTTGCTCAATGCTTGCTCAAGCCGTTCGCCAGCCCGACACACAGGAGGAGGCCTCAAGATGTCTCAGCGCCCGCAGAGTGGGCAGCTGGGGGCTGGGGAGCAGTCACATGTCATGCTCCTCCGTCAACTCACCATGTCCAATCAAATAGTTACCCTCCTTCAGGAGCTTCACTTTCACTCCCACCGCAGTGTATCCGGCAGCACCATCCAGTTCGGTTCGTCAGACACCTCCTCTTACCGCCTCAGCGAGAGACACCATGCCACTGGCGTCAATGACATGCTAGTGGCTGGGTAACTGGCCGGGATGCCACTCGCTCAGAGGGGTGACCTGGATCTGCTTCGCCAGCCCATAGGCGGTGGCAAGGTCGCTGTCACTGTAGACGAGCGTGCGCCCAATCAGCGCCACCGAGTTATTCGGCGCGACGATCTGCTTCGTTATCTCAGCCGGCACCGTGCCGTGCCAGCCTGGCCCACTGATGAGATAGTCGCCCGCCTCGGTCCCGGTGGTGCGTCGGCCCACATAGGCGAAGACCGTTCCCCAGGGATCAGTGAACTGGACGGCATAGTAGCGGCCCGCCATATCCGGCACATGCAGTATCTGCGGCCCCTGGCTCAGATCGAGCCAGCCGACGGTGTAGAGCGTGTCGCGGTTCCCGGTGCTCAGCAAGGTGTTGGACGCCGAGGAAGTGGCGAGAGTCGGCTGCGTATAGAGCGTATTGAGGGGAATGCCTGGGGAACCCTGCCCGCCGAGGCCGTGGCTGACGACGGCGTTCTCCAACCCGTAGTAGGTGAGGCGCGGATAGAGGTAGCAGATGGCGAAGGCGCCGACGCCCCAGACCACCAGAACGGTCGCGGCGAAGGTAAGTAGGTGCGCCTTCCACTGGCTGCGGGCTCGGGTCGGCACGGCAGCCGCAGACGGCGAGGAGGTGGCAGGCGGCGACGAAGCGGAGGAAGTGGACGCCGCTGCGCGCTCTTGGCTGGACATGTCGTTGTTGTCGCTGTTCGCCTTCGACATCAGGGCACCTCCACGACCGGCGGCACGTGGTACGTGCCATTCAGGATAGCCGCGCCAGGCTGATAGGCTCGCAGGTACAGCATGAAGTCCCCGCTCGGTGCTGGAAGCCAGTTCGCCTCGTGGCCCGCCGGAGCGGTGTGCTGGATGTAGATATCAATCGAGCCGTCGGCGTTGGGCACTAGCCTCGACCGGTCGCCGAGGCTGTAGCGGTTGATGGGATTGGCCACCAGGTTGCCTGGCGCAATGGTCATGGTAAGCGACCAGAAGGCATTGTTGGGCGGGAGCCCGCCCGGCGGGAAGTGGAGGATGTAGTCATGCGCTCCCGTGAGCGTCTGCCCCGCGCCATCTACCGTCGTCGTGTAGTACACCGCCTCTTCCGGCAGGTTGACGGCGGGGAGGTGCTGGGCGCAGGCGGCGCGCACCAGGATGCCGTTGCTGGCCTGGCCACAGGTCATGGTGACACTCCAGCCCTTGACCGTCGTTTGCATGGCATGGAACTGCGCAGTGATCAGGAGCAGCGCCGTGACGAGCGCCAGCACTGCCCCCACGATCACTCCCCCCACCACGTCCAAGACGACGGTCAACTTGCGGAGGACTGGCCAGACGCGCGAGAAGACACCCATAGAGCTCACCTCCTACTCGTGCCGTGCCGATGGCTGCTGACGGCCATACTCCTACTTCCAGCGTGTCAGGATGGCTTCGCGCTGAAAAAGTTGGGCGCGCCCAAGTCAAGAGGATGGCGACCGGGATCAGGATCAGACTGGCAACGACCGCCACCAGCACGGTTAGCTCAAACTGGCCGGAGAGCTCGCCCAGGACGATCCCGATGATAGGCACCACGGCCCAGATCGAAAGCTGTTGCGCCGTGCGCGTATCGGTGACCCGCGACGAAATGGCGGTCATGACGGCCACTGCGATCAGCCCTAAGAGCGGCGCGCCGGCGAGAAAGAGAATGAGCCAGCCCCCGGTGACCACGTGGGAGACGACATTCGCATCCGTGAAGATAGCGAGTTCCGCGATGAACAGACCACCGCTCATCCACGTGAGCAGCACCGCCGGCAGCAACGCCGCCAGAATCTTGCCCGCCAGCAACTGCCACCGGCGCACGGGTGTCGCCAGCAGCGGCTCTAGCGTGTGGCTACTCTTCTCGCCAATGATGCTGTAGGCGGCAATCGTACTGGGCACGATCATCGCCAGCAGGATATAGATGTTCGAGAACATCGTTCCAATCAGCGCCTGTGTGTACTCGTGCACGGTCAACCCCTGGAGGGAGGGTAGCTTCAGCGCACTGGCTCGCGAGCTGTTGCCGCCTAGCTGCAAGTAGAAGAGGGGAATCAACACAAACAGCAGCGGCGGCAGGAGAATCGTGAACAGCAGGGTCCGCTGCTGGAGCATGTCGAGGAACTCTTTCCGCAGGATCACTACGACTTTGCGCATACGAGGCCATACCCTTTCTTCGCGCTCAGTGGCTAACAGGCACCGCTTCTCGCGCCTGCTCCACCAGGTCCAGGTACACCTCCTCTAGGGAATGGGAGGTCGGTTCCACGGCGCGGATGTCTGCGCCCGCCTGTACGAGCGCCCGCACGAGCGCGGGATTCAGCTCATCGGGATCAGCGAGACTGACGGAGAGCGTGTTCTCGGAGGCCGTCGCATCCTGGACGAAGGGCAGAGCACGGGCGGTCTCGATCCAGTGCGCGGCATCTCCCACGACGCGCACCTGAGTCCCCATGCCAAACATGCCAGCGCGCAAACTTGCCGGGGCGCCCAGACGCAGCAGCCGCGTGCGAAAGACCCCGATCAGATCGCAGAGCTCGTCGGCCTCGGGCAGGTTGTGGGTCGTGAGAAAGATGGTCCGTCCTTCGGCTCGCAGCTCCTTGATGAACTCGCGCACCATCCGCGCGGCCTCAGGATCAAGTCCACCGTTGGCTCATCGAGGAAGATCACCTTGGGTTCGTGCAGCAGGGCGCGGGCAATCGCCAGCTTCTGCCGCATGCCTTTCGAGAAGCCCCCCACCTTGTCGCCGCGCCGCTCCCAGAGATCGAGCAGACGCAGATAGCGTTCAACTTGGGAGGCGGCGCGCTGGGCTGGGAGGTCGTACATCTCCGCAAAGAACAGCAGATTATGCCAGGCACTAAGGCGGTCATACAAGCCCGGGGTCTCTGTGAGGATCCCAATAGCTTGCCGAATCGCCTCATTGTCCGCGCCCAGCCGATAACCCGCCACCACAGCGCTCCCACGCGTGGGGGCAATCAAGGCCGAGAGCATCCGCACGGTGGTCGTTTTGCCCGCCCCATTGGGCCCCAGGAACCCAAAGACGGTTCCCTCTGGAATGGCCAACGTCAAGTCGTCCACCGCCACCAGGCTGCCGAAGGTACGGGTCAGGTGGTTCGTTTCGATCGCGTTCATAGGTACTCTCTGCACTCCCCGCATGCACGTTCCCGTGTGCGCCTGTGCCGACACCGAAGAAGAGGCGGAAAGCGGTTGTTTCGAGGATTTGGACTCACCCTCACATCGTTATTTTCTCTTCGTTTCCTCTTCTACTGAGCAGCCTACAGCAATAAAGCACGGCTGCCTTCCCTCGAAAGAGTTATTCGGAGAGCGTCCTGCCCTCTTCACGAGCGAGGAGATGGAAGGCACGGGCACGGGCCACGGCCTGAGTGCGATTCGCTGCGTTGAGTTTCGCCATGAGGTGCCTGACGTGCAGTTTGACAGTGTGCAGGCTGAGGATCAGGCGCTCAGCGATCTGCTGGTTGGAGAGCCCTTCGGCCACGAGTTGCAGCACATCATGCTCCCGCGCGCTCAGCGGCTCAAAGGGCATCGAGCGTGGCGCTGTTTGCGTCGAAGCATCGGGCTGAGTATGCCACGCGGAGGCAGTCGCTGTCTGGATGCGCTGAAGATAGTCAGGCGAGGCGGTGGTAAACGGGGTAATGAGCGCGAGCAGGCGCGCCATCACCTCGCCTTCATCGGCAAAGAGGCGCAGATAGCCTTCTGGTTCGGCCTGAGCGAGGATGGGTCCCAGCGTGGAAAGGGCCTGCTTGGTCTTGCCCTGGGCATATAGCGCCAGCGCGAGCAGCATCTGCGCCTCGATGCGTCGGCCCTTCGCGCCTGCCCCAATGGTAGTCTCTAGCAAACGATCCAACAGCATCCGCGCGTGGGCGAGCGACGAGGAGTTCCGGTGGCCTCGCCCACGCGCGAGCAACACACGCGCCAATGTGACATAGCGCACGTAGTACTTTTTCGCCAGCGGGGTCGTGAGCGGGTCATCGTAGCGCAATCCGCATGACGAGGCCCAGCGCAAGGCTGGCTCGAGCTGGCCAAAGGCGAGGGCAAAGCGTACCGGATACAGGATCAGCACGTCTTTCGCCGCCTGCGGGATGGGTAACCGCGCCACGTCAAACTCCTCGCGTTCTAACAGGTGTCTGGCCCACTCGCCGTTGCCTTGTGCCAGCGCCACGCGCGCCTGGATCCCGAGTCCGAACAGAACGAGTTCAGGGGTGGGACGGGCACGATCCAGGAGTGGGACCAACGCGAGGAGCTGCTGCGCGGAGGACGCCGCTTCTTGCAGGCGATTCCACTCGCACAACAGGACCCCATAGCGCCAGTGCGCCCATGCAAGCAATGTGAGTGGTGGATCATGATGCTCACGGCAGGAGCGGAACACGTCCTCATAGAGCAGTCCCAGTTCGCGCAATCGGCCCTGCTCCTCGTACAAATCGTCGAGGCCTGAGAGGGCTACGAGATTGGGGAGCGCTTCGCCAGCAGGAACGGCGTTCCGCCACATCTGCTCCGAGGCCTGCAGATCCCCACGCGCGCGATAGGCAGCGCCCAGCAGCACCTGCTGCCGCCACATGGTGAAACGACTCCAGGCTGTCTCGGGCCCCGTGAGCGAACGCGTCGCCTCCGCAGCGCGCGCGAGCGCCTGCGGGATATCGCCTTGGGCCAGCGCCAGCGCTGCCTGGTGCAGCGCCAGCTCCCGCTGCAGTGCTGCCTGTGACTCGGGGTCGTCCTGCGCATGCGCCTCCACGAGCCCCATGAGGTGTCTAATCACCCGCTCTGGGTCAGCCGACTCCGACGTGCGCACGGGCTGGGTCCAGATCAAGGCGAGCGAGAGAGGCACTGAGGCCGCGATGCAGTCCGGCGGGAGCCGATCCAGCCAGCGGGAGAGGCGCACGAGCTTCCCGTGCTCCACCAGGGCCGGAACCAACTCCTCCAAGAGACTGGCGGCGTGGGGCAGGTCACCAGAAAGCAAGGCGTATTCACAGGCGTCCTCTCCCCACCCGTGCTGTTCATACCAGCGCCCAGCCCGACGATACAGTTCCGGCAGGAGCGCTGGCTCCTGCTGCTGGAGGAGGGTGCGCAGCGCTTCGGCGAAGAGTGGATGGTAGCGAAACCAGGTCTCGGTGTCATCAAGCGCGCTGACAAAGAGATTGCCCTGGAGCAGAGACGCGAGCGTCCGCTGGCCAGCAGACTCGCCAGTCACGCTCTCGCAGAGCGGTCCAGAGAGCCGCTCCAGGACGCTGGTCCGGAGCAAAAAGCGCTGCAGCTCAGGTGGTTGCGGCATCAGGACTTCTTCACGCACGTAGTCCAGGAGGAAGCGATGGGTTCTCTCTGTTGTCCGGAGGACGCGTGTGGCATCGGCGCGCGCGCGCAGGGCCAGTGTCACCAATTGGATCCCAGCAATCCAGCCCTCGGTACGCTCTTCCAGCAGACGGATCGCCTCGGAGTCGAGCGAGAGTCCCATCGCGTGCACAAACGCCTCGACTTCGGCTGACTCAAACACGAGTTCCTGGCTGTGCAGTTCAGTAACCTGATTGCGCGCTCGCCAGCGCGCAAGCCCCGGCAGATCCCCTCGTGTTCCGATCAGCACATGGAGACGCGCGGGTAGATGGTTCAGCAGGAACAGCAGCAAGGCCTGGCTCGCCTCGGTGGTGAGGTGGTGGACGTCATCCAGGATCAAGACCGTTTCGTCTGGAAGCAGGCGCTCAAGATCGTTGAGGAGGTGAGTCATGGCCCGTTCGTGTTCGTGGGGATGCCAGGGCCGCTCGGTCTCTACCGCGCCGCCTAGGCGCTCATCGAGGCGCGCCAGAGCGGCGCTGAGCGCGGCGAGCAACCGCGCGGGGTCGTTGTCCGCCTCTTCGCAGGAGAGCCATGCCACTGGCCGTGTGGTCATGGCGGCCCACTCGGCCAGCAAGGTGGTCTTGCCGGAGCCAGCAGGAGCCGAGACCAGGGTCAATGGTCCTCGCATGCCCTGTTCCAGGAGCGCGAGCAGGCGTGGGCGTGACACATGCGGCGCCGGCAGACGCGGAGGCGTAATGTTGGTCTGGAGGATCATCCTCGACGTCACGCCCTGCAACGGCATGGAGCCATGCAATACAGGCGACGCCTCCTCACCTACTTGCCCACTTTCTGCGCTCTTGGCGTCTGCCGCCAGCCGACGGGCCGCCTCATGCAGTTTCGACAATGTGACATTGGTGGAGACGCCCAGGTAACAACGGGAGAGTCGTCCTCGCTTGCGACGATAGGCGCGCCAGTACCACCCGCCACGCCGATTGCCAGCAGGCGCTTTGTGCGCGGTAAAGGTTCCCTCCTCGCCGGTAAATGTGAAGCTCGTCGCTGTTTCGAGCCAGGTATACCAGGAAGGAGTATCCACCAGCACGACCACCGGTCGACCCTGCTGCTCGTACACCAGGCATCCATTCCGAACCGCTCCGGTGGTTGGTGAGCGTTGCTGCATGAGGTGGCACTCCTATGGAGAGGTTGCAGGTGTTAGGGATACTTCGAACAGTTCCCTAACAGCAGGAATAGCACAATGGTGATGAAGCTTCAAGGAGAGATGACCACCGGAGAAGGCGCTGAACGAACCATCTTGCCATCAGTCGCCCTTTCCATGGCCACTAGCTAGGTGGCTGTGTTTTGTATGACGCCGTAATCAAGCGTTTGGGAACTCGGGCACGTGCGCACACTGTATCCCTCGGGCATGGCTTGTCCGGACGGGCAGGTGCGCCTTGCGCCTTGGGCAAAACGTGAGCGTGTCACGCACTCAGATAACGGCCCGGACGCAACACAGCAGCGTGGCGGGAGTTGATTTGAATATCAGGGAACGGGGCAAAAACATTCTGGCACGTTCGATGAGCGGTGCTCTCATCGCCTACGCGCCCGGGAGCCCTGGATGTGGCCCACGACCAACACCTTGGAAAGCAAGGGAGCATGTGTATTTCAGGGCTCTCTGGTATATGTCACATCCAGATCTTGCTCCCACGTTGCCCCATCGCGTGACAACTCGCCGTGAACGGTGATGGTGTTGCCTTCAGCGCTGAATCTGCCCGTCATACGTTGTGAGAAGCCTGGCGAATCTCTCCACATGGTCCACACATCACCTTCCAATCGCATCTGATAGATCCGTGCCACACCCCGGACATCAGCATAGAGCACGGAGCACGGCTCACCTGCATGCGCGTCATCATGGCCAATGACACTGAGCGCGCTTGGAGGGCCCGGACTGTCCCACTCAAAACGCCAGACCAAGAGGGCACCTCCCTGCAGCCATGCGAAAGAGGAGTGCCCATGTGCTTCGGCTGGGAACGCGGGATGGGTTCCCACCATCGTCCAATCACCAACCAAGCGCTCAAACTGTTCAAGTGAACTGGTCGGTTGCGGGGGCCAGTTGGCAGGCTCATCCATGGTCCTTCGCCTTTCGTAAGCCTTGCGCGATCATGCGTCGCTGAGGTTGCGGTGGCTCTTTCGACCAAGTATATGGCGTCCCGCGCAAGGCGATCAAGCTGGAGAGCGTGTTCCGGAAACTCATCACCATAATGAAACGCCGTACGCACGCCGCAGAGCGTTGAGCATTACGCCGCCTTCAGGTATTCCCAAACACTTAATGATTACTACAGTGACAGTTCGTGCGTAGATCGAGCGTCTGAGACCAATCACTTTGCGCGGGGGAGGTTGCCATCCTGCCCAGATCACGCTCGCTTCCAAGCGTGATTTCATGGGCCTTGTGCGCATACACGTCGCTGCAGTACTGAGAGACCGTTTGGGAACCGGGAAAAGAAGGGAGGGGCACGAGCCGAGCCGAGGCTCTAGCGGCGAATGGTGTGGCCGGCGGCGGTGAGGGCGGCAACGGCGCGGTCGAGGTGGGCGGCGTGAACGAGGAGGTGGTCGGTGTCGTAGGTGGAGACGGCGAAGATGCCGATCCCGGCAGCGGCCAGCGGGGTGGACAGGGCCGCGATGACGCCGACGTCGGCGGTGAGGTCGAAGGGGCCTTCGACCCGCAGGCAGTTCCAGTCGCGGTCGGCGGTGGCATCAGTGGCATCGGTGGGGACGGCAGCTTGTGGGCAGACGAGGGAGAGCTCGTCGGCGGTGCGGGTAATGGAGAGGAGACTACCGGCGGAGGGGTCGAACCGCACCCAGTCCGGGATGGGGGCATTGGGTTTGAGGCGGCAGACAGCGTAGATACCGGGGAGCAGGGTAAGCGTGAGGTTCCAGGTGCCTTGTGCCATGTCTGGGTGCCTCCTTCCTGTTCACCGGGGTGTCGCTGTGCCGGCATTGTAGCATAGGATACGCCGGAGTGGCATACCGGTAGCTAACTAACCCGATGTGCGGGTTTTCAGGAGGCGACCACCCACGCGAGTTGCAAGGGAGGGTTGCCACGTTCAACGTTGAAGAGAACGGCCAAGGTATGCATCAGCACTTTGCGCAACAATCGGTTGGAGAGATGCCACAGATCACGTGCCCAGAGCCGCTTAATGTTGCAGCGATCGACCAGTTGGCCGAAGACGGTATCGATGCGATAGCGGACGCGACTCAACCGCGCACTCCAGCGCGGATGGGGATCACGCTTGGCGGTGCGGTACGGCGCCAGCAACTCGACGCCGTGTCGCTGCCACTCGGCCGTCGTGGTGGGCGACCTGTAGTTCCGGTCCCCCACCAGTGTTCCCCTAGTCTGCTCGGCCAACGCGGGAAGCGCGGCAAGATCATGGATATTCGCCGCTGCCACACAGAAGCGGGTGATAACACCCGGCCACTCCAGCCGGACGTGCACGCGCAAGCCGTAGAAGGTCTGACGCACCAGCGTATCTTTGCCGAAGGCTGCCTCGCCGCGAAACCGCCGACAGCGGTGTGCCTGCGGACGCCAGCACATCTTGAGCGCGCTTCCCGGTCCGGAGCCGTCACCATCGTCGCGACCCACTTCAGCGGCACATCACGTGCAAACGCAGCCAGTGCCTAGACCACGCCCCTACGCCACGCTTGGGTGAGAGACGTCCGTTTGCTACATGGTAGAATTCAACCGGACCGCGATTGCTGGCGACAATCATCGTACACCCGGCGGTCAGAGTCGCAATCTGGCAAATCTGGTTAGCGCCAGGGGACGTGGCAGGATCTCTGTTGTGGGAGTGTACTGGCATAAGGTCTCTCCGTTTGTCACCTACCCCCGCATGAATGCACGGGCTTTCTGGCTAGTGTTCTGTACGTTGTCCACTTCTCGTTGCAGGACGCTCGCCAGGTGCTGTGGCCTCGTAAAGATGCTCGATCTGCGTGCGATAGCGCTCGACGATCTCTCTACGTCGGATCTTCTGTGTCGGCGTCAGCAGGTTATTCTCCTGAGTAAAGTCATCGATGAGGATGCTGTAGGATCGCACCCGCTCAAAGAGTTGAAGCCTGGCATTCACCTGGGTCACCTGCTCATCCAGATACGCGCGCAAGTCTGGCGACAGCGCAACCTTGTGAATATCGGACGCATCTAGCCCATGCCCGCCCGCCCACGTGCGCAGAGCACCCCAATCCAGCGTAAGCAGGGCCACTGCGTACGGTTTACGGTCGCCAGAGACACAGGCCTGGGCCACCACCGGAATTGTATTGAGCAGTGCCTCCACATGCTGTGGCGCGATCTTGTCTCCGCCGGTTGTGACGATCAAATCCTTCTTGCGGTCTATGATCGTCAGGAAGCCGTCTTGATCGAGTACGCCGATGTCGCCGGTATGCAACCAACCATCTGAGTCGAGTGATTCGGCCGTCGCCTCGGGATCGTTATAGTACCGTGAGAAGACGCATGGCCCCCGTGCCAGGATTTCGCCGTCTGGCGCGATGCGAAGCTCATGCCCTGGATAAACTGTCCCTACCGTCCCAACGCGGAACCCGTCAACCTTGTTGATGGTCAGTGCCGCGGTGGTCTCGGTCAGCCCCCACGCCTCAAGCAAGGGTATGCCTATGGCATGGAAGAACGTCACGACAGAAGGGTCGATCGGCGCACTCCCGCAAAGAGCAAACTGCAGTCGTCCGCCGAAGGCCGTTCGCAGACGGCGGAAGACAAATCGGTCGGCGACAGCGAGTTGCAGACGCAGGCTGAGCGGCAAAGGACGCCGCGCCTGACGCAGCGGCACCGCCCGCTGTCCCACCTTAATCGCCCAGTCGAACAGCAAGCGCTGTGGAGCGGGTAGGGCGGTGACGCGCGCAATTATACTCGCATGAGCCTTCTCGTATAGCCGTGGGACAGCCAGCATCACATCGGGCTGGACCTCACTCAGATCGCGCATGAGCTGCAGCACCGAAGGAACGATGATCGTTTCCCCGCCATACTCCAGCGTGAATATGTGCTCCAGACGTCCCATTCCGTGCGCGAGCGGCAACCACAGTACATCTCTGTTACCGGCATGCACGGTCGTGAGCTTGGTATGCGCGCCAGCCAGTTCATCCAGGAGCATGCGGTGCGTGAACACCACACCTTTTGGCTTGCCTGTTGTTCCCGAGGTATAGACCAGCCCCGCGCAATCATCGGGCTGGATCTCGCGTGCCCGGTCCGCCGCGAATTCATCCGCCTCCTTGTCGATACGGTCACTCAGCGCCAGCAGCGCTGAGAACGAGATCACCATAGGATCGGACAGCACGCGTGCATCCTCCTCGAAGATGATGATCTTTTCGAGTTGTGGCAGTTGCGTCCGTATGCTATGGACCTTCTCATACTGCTGAGCATTGTCGATGAAGAGGTAGCGTGCCTCTGAATTGTGCAAGATGAATAGAATGGTGTCAGGCACGAGTGTTGGATAGAGTGAGGCGGTGAAGGCTCCCAGCCCTATGATGGCCCAGTCTGCGACAAGCCACTCCCACCTTGTTCCGCTCAGGATGCCGATCGCCTCCCCAGAGCGCGCGCCAAGCGCATCGAGGCTACACATGAGGCGGTTCACCAGCCGCTGGTTCTCGCGATAGGTCGTGCTGCGCCACTGCTGCCCAAACCGCTGCCGCCAGCGCGTCATGTCGCGATAGCGATCCGTACGGGCTCGGAAGAGCAGGGCCAGATTTGACTTCGTTGGTGTCGTTTCAGTCGCCGCTACCGGGGATTGCGTCGCTGGCTGAGACAGGTCGCGCTGAGTGGGGAAATCGGCCGAGCGTGCGTTCATAGCAATCCTCCTTGAGGCAGTTTACTGCACCATTGAATCGGTCTCTTTCTGCGACTCCGCTTCGTACATTTGATGACAGCAATGTCCATGCCCTCTTTGGGGCAAGTCTATGATGCACCCCTCACAATTGAGACACGACAGTTAGCCGTTTCATCACAAAAGGCCACCGATTTTCCGTTCAGAACACGCAAGAGGCATCAAGCGTATTCTATCCTACCTGAATGGCCTGCGGCCACGAAACTCATCTACGCGAGTTTAGGCCAGACCCACTGCTATCACCTTGAGTTCGCCAGTGAGCGCCGCACCGTCACGTCACCCGCTGTACCTAGACGCCCTTGGTACGCAGATACCAGTTGCGATGCCGCCAGATATAGATGGTCACGACAGCGCCGAAGGTATCGGCAAGCACATTGATGACAGATTGGATACGACCAATCTGGGCACCGCACGTCGCCTGATGCGCTGCGACCGCTGCGCTGCGCCCCGAAGCACCCGCAGCACCCGCAGCACGACCTACCGAGCCTTCCCTGGATTCTGGGGAAGGCTCGTCGCATGATCGCAGCGGTAGCGCAGCGGTCGGTTTGGATAGCAACACTGCGGCGTAAACGCTGCGATCAGGAAATCATCAGGCGTGGCGACCCTTGACCGTGCGGCTGACCGTGCCGATCTATGCCTACTCCGCAGCGCCTAGCGGCCAGCCACCGTGCTCTTCGATAACATCGTCGATCTGCTCCATAAGGCTTGCGGTATCGGTGAGAGCGGCGATTGTGCGCTAGTAATGCTCTATGTCGTTATAGTCTAACGTGCGACCCTTGCGGTCTTTCAGCCACTTTTCGGCCACCTGATAGCCGCCAATGTGAAACTCCCAAACATCTGGCGCGATGCCGTCGAAATACTGATCGTGGTTGATATAGACGCGGCCATGTAGACTCCGTGCCACGTCCGGCTCGACGTACTGCACCGCATCTACGCGATCATTCCCCTGCACTGGGTACACTGGCAATGGACACTCAGCTTTCGTTTCGAGCAGATGCAACTTCACCAAGCGGTCGCCCAATCCTACCAGCGTGCGGAACAGGACCAGATTGTGGGTAAGCGGCACGCGCGGAAAGTCGCTCTTCAGGAAATCGACATAGCGTTCGCGGTACGATGGCGCATAGAAGATGGCATAGGTGTAGCTAAAAACATCTTCCGGCCCCACGGTCGTTACCCGGTCGCCCTTCCCGTCTGGAATCCAGCGCAGCCCCAGCCGCCCAGCAAGTTCCGCGACAAACCCTGGTGCTAGGTTGGTGTGCCGCTCACCGGGCGCGCTGGATGGTTGGCCTGCGTCCCATAGGTTGGGCTTTGCCGGGTCTGGGTAAATGTACAGCGGAAAGACGAAATTCCCTTCCTTTGACGAAGTAGAATGCAAAACGGAAATGTCGTTGCTACAGAAGAAGTGGCCCGGCTCAGCATCAACTTCCGTGCGACGGACGGTGATAAGGCATAAGTTCTTCTCGAACATATGACGCATCAACTCGTACCTGTGGTCGCCACGCTCAATCATGGGACGTTCGTAATATACGTATCGCGTGTCGAAAGGCCGAAAGAGTACGGAGCGCACATGGGCCGCTACATCAGCTGACAGTAAGCGTTTTGCTGCTGCGAAATCCCAGTGGGGAGACGCTTGAATGCCATATTTATCAATCGCAGCTTGGGCATCCAAGTTGACAATGTCTTTGAACCGTTGACTCAGAACTTGGTTGGAAAAGTCAACGAGTAGATAGTCCTTCCTTGTCGCAACTCCCCAGCCATTTACCGGCAACATATCACTAATGCTCCAGGCAGAAGCATATTCCGCTTCATAGCGGGAATCCCTTGGACCGAACAGGTAGAACGGTGACTGTGGTGTGACTTCGGTCCACTGCGTGTTGGCGATGTCATGCTCTGTCAGCCAGTCGTATTTGCCCGCCCGCTCACCCCACAAGTCGGCGTGGAAGACACGGGCGCGGCGCTCGCCCGTCATGTGGCTAGGCCGCCGGATGAACAGCCCAATGGCAACGCCCTGCTGGATATCGAAGACATTTTCATCTTTGCCGCCGCTGGGCGTGCGCTCTTTCTTCTTGCTGTTGCCGTGCAGGTTCAGCACGTAGATGTCATCGAAGGCGCTCATCAGGCTCTGGCGCATGCCCCGGAAGGTCGGATTATCCAAATAGCCGTGGTTCGTGACGAATGCGAGCACGCCGTAGCCAGTGCGCTCGATGCGCCACTGTCCAAAGCGGATGAACTTCACATAGTCGTCATTGAGCCACTTCGGGTTACGCTCGCCCAGCGGCGCGCCATCCACCATGAAGTAATTGGCAGTGGGCACGCCTTTGCCGCTATCCAGCAGCGTCTCGCCCTGATTGTCGGTGCGATCTTCACCGCGCAACAGTGACGCGACCCACGGACTGTTATTGGCAGAGTGTCCGGAATAGGGCGGGTTCCCCATCACCACCATCACCGGAGCTTCGCGCTTGACGCGGGCGGCAGCGTTGGCTTCGTCAGAAATGAACTGGCCACGGAACAGATGCTCCGTGTGTTGGATGGCGGCTTCAAGCGTGTTGGCCAGATAGACGCCGATTCGCTCATCCCCAGTGGTGCGGACGGCCCAGCGCTCGCGTTCTGCTACAGGCAGATCAAGCGCCGCCAATTGCATCCCTAGTTTCAGGTGCGATACCGCATAGGGAGCCATTAACAACTCGAAGCCAAACATACGGGGCAACAGTCGCTCACGCACGTAACTCGGCCATGCCCCGGCGTCGCCGCGGTCGCGGAAGCGGTCGCGGATATGGTTGACGGTCGCGTACAGAAAGGTGCCAGTGCCGCAGGCCGGATCGAGAATCGTGAGCGGCAGGCGGTCACGGGTGGGGTCGGTGGACATGCGGTCGCTGGCAAGGCCATCAGGCAACGCGAAGTCGCGCTTGAGTAGCGTGTCCACTGAGCGCACGATATATGTGACGACTGGCTCAGGGGTATAGTAGACGCCACGCAATTCGCGCAGTTTGGGGTCGTAGGCAGCCAGGAATGTTTCGTAGAAATGGATAATCGGGTCTTGGGTGCGCGTGCGCGTGCCGAAGTCACGTAGGATGGTGTCCATATTCGCGTCCGCGAGCAGGCTCGCCAGATCATCCACGAAGCCAATATGGGGTGCATCGTCCAGGTCTGGGCTTTCGATGGTGCTAAACAGGCGACGCAGGAAGGGATTGGCGCGCGGTATTTCGAGCGCAGCTATGCGACGGTTGAAAGGTTGCGGGCCGTTGTGATTACAACGCGCTGCGAAGAGTCCGTAGGCAAGGGTCTGCGCGAACATGTCGGCAAATGCGTCGTCGGTCAATTCTGGAATCAGTTCCTTCTTGAAGGCAGCGCGTAATTCTTCCAGCGCATCGCGAGCGGCTTTGGCTTCCACATCGGTGCTGCGCAGCGTGCCAAGCGCGACGTTACGAATCATATGGGTCATGCGCGCCATGCGCTGGGCCAACTCTTTCGGGCTGGTGATTTCGGGGGGCTTCACGTCCACCATAGCCACCAGCATATCTGCGACCCGCGCCAAGCCCGCTGGGTCGCGCTCCAGCCGACGATTGTGTCCAACCGTCGCGATACGCGCCGCTGAGCGCACTTCCGTCTGGCCTTCAGGGCGGACGAACCAGCGGAACTCCAGATAGTCTGTCAACACCAAGTTATCTAGCGCACCCAAATAGCGACGCAGTTGGTCTGTCCGCAGTATTTCATCCAGTGGGACGCCAATATCCTTGGCTTCGACGTAGCCGATGGTGCGCGGGCCAGAAGACTCCACACGGGTGATGGCATAGTCTGGAGCACCACAGGAGATGCGCTTCGGCTCGTTGACCGCGGTAATCGTAGGGACGAGACGTTCGAAAAGTTCCTTCAAGTAGGGGCGGTAGGTGTGTTCCGTCGCATTGCCAGCGCGATAGGCTTGTTCAACGTGCTCAAGGTACGTCGTCACTTCCGCTGCGTTGCTCATAACACACTCCCTTGGTGTCTCATTCAGCCGTTCCGTCGCGATCTAAATATAGCATCGCGACGGAATAGCAACCACACAACGGGAAGTGTTGCGCCTTAAGTGAGTTGTTCCGCAATAACGGCAAGAAAAGTGCGGGCATAGGGTGCCAAGGAGGTGTCCCATGCCGAAACAGCTTGCGGCGCGCCCACGGGTTGATGGAATGGAAGAGGGCCAGGTGCGCAAACTGGCGCACAGCGTGCATGCCCCCGCCGACTGGATTTTCCACGCCAAGATCATCGTGTGCAGTTGGGGCGGATTGCCCACCCATCAGATTGCTGCGGAGTTAGGGTGTCACCCCGAGACGATACGCCACCGGCTGCATGCCTTCAACGACCATGGGCTCGATGGCCTCGGCATGTTGCCCGGCTCCGGCCGCAAACCCCGGTTGACTGAGTTCGAGCGCAGCGCCATCCTGGCCCTGGTCAAGCTCCCGCCACCCGGCAAACCGACCTACGAATTGACGGGGGAACTGGCCACGCCTGATCCCGAGGCGGAGAGCGAGTGGACGCTGGACACGCTGACGGAAGATGCGCCGCACACGAGCGAGGCATCCAGGTGGCGCGCAGTCAGGTGCGGCGCATCTTCCGCCAGGAGGGGATGCGCTGGCGGCGCACCCGCCTCTGGGCGAAGAGCAAGGACCCCGATTTTGCCCCAAAAGGGCGCGGATCGTCACGCGCTCCACCGCGCCGCCGCCTGAGGCGACGGTCCTCTGCGTCGATGAACTCGGACCGGTAACCCCGCGCAATTTCCCGCCCGTTCCTGGCTGGTCGGTCGATGGCCACCGCATCAAAGTGCCCTTGGACTACGAGCGCGGGTCGGATAAATCGGATAAAGTCTGGGTCTATGGGGCGCTCTGCGTCCGGGATGGGCAGACATTGACCCAAACCGCCTCGTCACGCAATACCAGCGGCTATCTTGACCTGCTCCAGGCGCTCGATCGTGCCTATCCCCACGGCGACCTGTATCTGGTCGCTGACAATCTGGCCAGCCACAGCAGTGGCCCGATCCGCGAGTGGTTGGCAGCGCATCCGCGGATCCAGCCCCGCGGATCCAGCCCCGCGGATCCAGCACGCCGTCATTCCGGTCGGCGCTGCCTGGCTCAACCTCATCGAGGGGTGGTGGCGCATCTTCCGCCGCAAAGCGTTCGCCGGCCAGTCGCTCGCCGACCACCACGAGATCGCCTACGTCACCCGCATCGCCACGGCCCAACGCAATCGCCATGCCACACCCTGGGTCTGGGTCTGGGGCCGTCCACCCCCGCCGCACCGCCCGTTGCGGCGCTGCTTTGTCTATCGCCTTTGCGGAACGACGCAGTAGTTTTACAGTTGCAGATAGCGGCACGATGTGTCCCCAATGACCTGAAGCCGAAAGGAGTCAGGGCATGGAGACATGGGAGACATGGGAGACAGCGGAGACGCGGGAACTGAGTGCGGAGGAGAGCGCGTCCTGGAGCGCGGGGGTGATGGAGGTGCAGCAGCGCATTGGGCTACGCTTCGCCCGCTCAGAGCAACGCCAACGAGTACGGCGCTATCTCGATGGGTTGCTCAGTCCGGTCGAGCGCAAGAACAGCTGGCAGTTGGCCGAACACGCGGGTGAGGCGCGCCCGTATGGCATGCAGCGCTTGTTGGCTGGGGCGAAGTGGGATGCCGACGCGGTACGCGACGATCTGCGCGCGTATGTGGTGGAGTATCTGGGCGACCCACGCGCGGTGCTGGTGATTGATGAGACGGGCTTTCTCAAACAGGGAACGAAGTCCGTGGGCGTCAAGTGGCAGTACAGCGGGACGGCGGGGCGGATCGAGAACTGTCAGATCGGCGTCTTTCTGACCTACGCCGCGCCAGAGGGACATGTCTTGCTCGACCGTGAACTCTCCTTGCCACGCGAGTGGGCGGACGATGCTGAGCGCCGTCAGGAGGCGGGCGTGCCGGAGGCGGTGACGTTTGCCACCAAACCCGAACTGGCGCGACAGATGCTGGAGCGGACGCGGGAAGCAGACATACCCGCCGCCTGGGTGACGGGCGATAGCCTCTACGGTGGCGACCGGCGGCTCCGGGTCTGGCTGGAGCAGCAGGAGCAGCCGTTTGTGTTGGCGGTCGCCAAAGACGAGCCGTTGTGGGCAGTACTCGACAAGCAGTGGGGCCAGACACGCGCCGACGTCATTGCTGAGCATATTCCTGCTGAGGCGTGGCAACGGCTTTCAGCAGGCGCAGGAGCGAAGGGGCCTCGCTGGTACGACTGGGCGCGGGTACCACTGGCGCGGCTCCAACTCACCGCCGAGGAACGAAGCTGGGAGCACTGGTTGCTCGTGCGTCGCAGTCGCAGCGATCCAACTGAGCTCGCCTACTATGTCGTGTTTGCACCGACCGGAACCACCCTTCAGGCGCTGATACGGGTGGCGGGACAGCGCTGGCGCATCGAGCAGAGCTTCGCACTGGCCAAGGGTGAGGTGGGGCTCGATCACTACGAAGTGCGACGTTGGGCGGGCTGGTACCGCCACATGACGCTAGCGATGTTCGCGCTGGCCTACCTCGCCGTGCTGCGTGCGCGGTTACAGGCACAGCAGGAGCCTGTGCCACCCCGTGAGACGGCGACCGCGGTCGCAAAAGGGGGCCGTATCAGCAGCCGGTCGACGTGGCGACGACGCCACCAGGCGCAGGCCAGGCGTTGCCACTACCAGCGTCACCTGGCACGCTCATGACCTGCAACTGCAACTGTAAAACTAAGAAACGGTGATGGAGTCATAGGTAGGCAGACAAGCGGTGTGTTGGGGGTGGCGCCGTCAGTCGTTCGGCGTCTCGTCGTCGTCAGGGGCGGGGGTCGTGGTGGGGTCAGACTGCTCGGCTAAGGCGCGGATCGCCGCGGCAACCCGCTCGGCTTCTTCGTCGGAGAGCGGCGCCGTGCCAGGATGCAGCAAAACAAGCGACCAGCGTGGCTTAGGATCGTCAGTGGGCATCGTCGCCAGTCTTTGGTTTCGGCGCGTTCGTATGCCACGACAGCAGATCAACGCGCCGGATGCGCCAGCCGCCGCGCGTGCCGCCGTAGATACCCGGCAATCGGCCCGACTTGAGCATGCGGCGGACAGTGGCTTCTGGCATACGCAAAATCACCGCCGCTTCGGCGACCGTCAAAAACTCTGGCGGCTCACTATTACTTGTGCTGCCCGGTGCTGTCATCTCGCGATATCTCCTGCGCTGCTGATTCTGTCGCATCGTTCTGTACTCCATTCTACACCAGCCCAGCTATCCATTTTTACCCCTGTATTCTACTACGATTATCCCATCATTTCGCTTTATTTCTACGCTTGGCTGTGATACACTGATGGCAGACACTGTGTGCTTTCCGAAGGGAGTAACCGATGACCAGCAGCAAGGCCAACCACACCCCGCACATTCCGCTTGACGACCGCGACCCCGCCACGGTGCGCGCGGTCATTTTGGCGCGGCTCTCTGACGAAGGGGGCAAAGACAGCCCCATCAAGAGCCAGATCGCCGCCTGTCGTGAGTTCCTTGCGCGCAAAGGCTGGACGCTGGTCGCCGAGCCGTTCAGCGAAAAGAAGTCCGGCTTTCGCAATGTGCGCCGCGCCGCACTGGCCGAAGTTGAAGCCTTGATCGCCGAGCGCGCGATAGATGTCGTGGTCGTGAACGACTTTGAGCGACTGGCGCGCACCGAAGAACGGCGCTACGCCGCGCTCTATCACGCCCGCCGCTTTGGTTGCGAATACCGCTTCGCGTCCTTGGGAGCGGATGGCAAGCTAGATGAGACGCCAATGGCGAAGCCATATGGCGCAATGCTGCAAGCGTTTGGCGAGATCGAGCGTGACAAGATTTTCGCGCGCACGATGCGCGGGCGCATGCACCGGGCGGCGCGTGGCGTCCCCAGCAGTGGGCGTGGTGGCCCCGCCTATGGCTACCAGTTTGTAGGCGAGCGGCCCTACCAGACCTGGGCGCGCCGCGACGACGAAGCCGACTTGTTGCTCTGGATCGCCGAGACACTGGTGTCGGATGAGCGCGCCACCGCGCGTGGCATTACCACTCGTGAAGGCTACAAGTGGAGCGGGCAGACCATCACCCAAAAGCTCCGCAACCCCATCTACGCGGGACGCGGACGGCTGCTTCGCTGGAAGTCCGAGTGGCAGCAAGTCACCGATGACGAGACAGGCGAAATCTTCGAGCAGCGCGCCCGTGTGCGCCGCGACGCGACGAGACGCTCGACGCCAACCGCACAGACCCCAGCGGGGGCACACCGCGTGAGCCACTGCCCGATGGCTTCACCCTGCTCCATCATGGGCTGATTGTCTGTGCGCGCTGTGGCTTCCCGATGGCTCGCCATCGCCGCTCGCTGGCGAAAGGCGTGGTGGGCTACTACATGTGCAGCGCGTGGCTACACAACCCCGAACACGACTGTCCGGTGCATTCCATCCATGCGCCGATGGTAGACGATCTCGTGCTGCGCACGGTCGCTGCGGCGCTGGTTGACCCCGAACGGACGGTGGCGCTGGCCAACGCCGCCAGCGAACGGCTGGCGCGAGCAGAAACCGATCTTGCCATTGTCGAGAGCCATCTCGACGCCACGCGCGAACGGCTCGGTGATCTCGACGCGGATCGCGCACGCTACGTCAAAATCCTGAATCTCTTGGACGATACGAAAGACGCGGAGACGGTGGCCGAATACCGCGCGAAGCTCACAGCAGTAGACGCTGAGCGCGCGAAGCTCGCCGCGCGCGCCGACGCGATGACCCCCCAGCGGGCACGCGCGGAAGCCGGGGTGGAGATGTTGGTGGCGCTACGCGAAGGACGCATGCTTGCGCGTGTGGAGCATGACGGGTGGGTCTACGATGTGGGGAGCATCTCGTGGGCCGACTTTGTCGCCATGACGGGCGGGGCGCCAGAACAGGTCGCGGAAATGGCCCTTGAAGGCAGCGAACGTGCGCGGGCGACGGGCGACGACCTGGATGCGGCGGTGTATGCCGAATGGTTTCATCATGTCCCCATGCAGCAGGCTGACCTTGCGTACTACTTGTTGCGCTATTTCATGCCGCCGCAGGAACTGCGGCGCTTGCTGCGGCGTCTCGATGTGCGGGTGCGGGTGCGTCCCCCACGTACCGCCGCCGAGCGCGCCGAGCGCGGGTACCACATGCCCTATCAGGAGCGGCTGACGGTCGCGTTGGGCGACTTGATCCTGTGGGACGGTACCCAATCCGACGTGAAGGGTAGCACGTTGATGACGATCTCGATGACCGCCCCGCTGGCATCGCCGCCCGCCGAAACATGGTAGACGCCGTTTTCGAGATCGAAGAGCACGTCGAGACAACCGAGGTAGATGCCCGCGCCGCCGCCAAGCAGCCCCACGAGCAGTCCCCACGGACGGCGCAGCAGCAGCCCCACCGTCGCCAGGATCAGCAGCAGCCCCAGCCAGACATCGGCCAGCGGGAAAGCGTTCTCGAAGCGGTAGTAATAGTCTGTGTGCAGCGAGGCCAGCAAGTCACGGTCAACGAAGAACCAGATGACCCAGTAGGCGAGAATGAGGACGGCGGCGAAGATCATCATGCCAGCGATAATGCCACGGTCATGAGGCGCTTTGTCCATGGACCTGCTCCCTTCAGAGCGCGGTGTCAGACGCGGAAACAAGAGAGCGGCTGCGCATCACTGGATCGGATGGCAACCGCACGGGAGTAGATGGCGAGACTGGCGATACGGATGGCGGAGGAGGTGGGATTCGAACCCACGGTGCCTTTCGGCACACGCGATTTCCAGTCGCGCCCACTAGGCCTCTATGGGACTCCTCCAGACACACGAGGCGGAAGGGGTGGGATTCGAACCCACGGAGCCCTTTTGGGGCTCACCGCTTTTCGAGAGCGGCACCTTAAACCACTCGGACACCCTTCCGCCGGGGAGTATAGCACAGTCGCCGTTTCTCCCGCAAGCAGCGGATGACCTACTGAGCTAGCCCTACCCGGCCACAGCGGCTACGCCCGCAGGAAGTCCAGCATCAGGCGGTTAAACTGCTCCGGCGCGTCGCTGGGGATCCAGTGGCTGACACCTGCGATGCGCTCGTAGCGCCACGGCCCCCGCACAAACTCGGCGGAGCGCACCATCGCCTCCTCGGTGAGATAGAGGTCACCCGTGCTGAAAATGCCCATCGTCGGCGCCTGAATCGGCGGGAGTTGGGCAGGCGGGGCGTTGAGCCGCTCTGGCGCCATGTTCGCACGATACCAGTTGAGCGCCGCCGTCAGCGCACCCGGCTCGGCGAGGTCCGCGAGATACTGCTCCAGGTCGCCACCGCCCTGTAGCATCGTGCGCATCAGATACCAGTCGTCCTCCCGCAGAGCTGACTCGATCCCTGGAAAGAGAAAGAGCAGGCGATACCACCCCTTCTGCAATTCTTCGAGGCTCGGCCTGCCGCGCGTTGAGGGATGCCCAACCGAGGCGACGATCAGCCGGTCCACCTGCTGCGGCTTCAGCGTCGCGAAGAGCCAGGCGGTGGCAGCGCCCCAGTCGTGCCCGATGACATGCGCGCGCTCGACGCCAATCGCATCCATGATGGCCGCGACATCGCCGACGATATTGGTCAGCCGATAGCCCTCGACGTTCTCTGGCCGCTCGCTCCTGCCACGCCCGCGCAAATCCGGCGCGATAGCCCGGTAGCCAGCGCCGACCAGCGCGGCAATCTGGTGACGCCACAGATGCGATGTATCGGGGAAGCCATGGAGCAGCACGACCGGCGTACCCGCTCCTTCGTCCACGACATAGAAGCGTAGGCCATTGGCGGTAACTTCTGGCATGTGTCATTCCTCTCGTGTATTCGCGGCGAGATCCTCTGGCTCTGTCAACAAATGCGCGTCAAAGGACCTGCCCATCGCATTCATCATCGGCTGGAGGTGCGGCGGCAGCCCACCGGAAAGTAGCGTCGGCAGCCAGTACATCAGTTGCCGCGCGTAGTGTGGGTTAGCGAGCGATGCGCGGAGCCACGCGATGGATTCAGGGGCTACGTCACGGAGTTGGGTCGCATGCAACGTCCAGCGATACATCGGCAGGAAGGTTTCGTCGCGCTGACGTTGGAACGCGGCGAGGGTTGCGTCCCAGTCGGCTCCCCGTAGCGCCGCATCGAGCGCGTCAGCCAGCATGATGGACTGCGTGAGCGCATCGCCGATACCCTGGCCAGTGCTGGGGTCTTTCAGGTAACCGGCGTCGCCAGTAAGCGCCCAGCCAGGGCCATAGGGCTTGCGCAGGTAGTTTTCGACGCCACGCGCGCCCAGGAGCTTGCCTTCGAGGCTGGCCCTCTCCATCCGCGCCGCCATACCAGGCAGCGCGCGAAAATGTTCTTCAAACGTGGCTGCGTGGGTCGCCCGAAATGTCTCGAAGTCCTCGGGCTGGATTTCGAGCACCAGACAGTCTTCGTCGTGCGCATCGGGAAAGACGAAGCCGATATGGTTGTGTGCAAAGAAGAGTCTCGACGGCGGACTCGGTCAGCGGGGTCACGCCGTGGTAGTAGCCATAGTAGACGGGACGTAGCGCTGGTACGGCATCGTATCGTTCGGCGTTGACCCAGTCGGCCACCTTCGAAAATTTCCGTCCGCGCCCACGACCACCCGCGCGCGTACCTCCTGCTGCTCGCCGTCCGCCGTGCGGGTGACGACGCCGACGACGCTGCCCATCTTCCTCGAGAGCCTCTCCGCGTGTGGTGCGCTCATGGAACTCCACGCCGCCGCGCTCGGTCGCGTGCTGAATGAGTATGGCGTCGAGCGCGTCGCGCCGTGGCGCAAGCGCATACGCGCCTTCTGTCCCCGCTGGCCCCTCAAACAGGCAATCTTCGATCCACGTGCGCGCCGGGTAATGCGGCGGAAGCCAGCCGCCTCCAGGTCTGGCAGCGCCCCCAGCCGCTGGAGCGCGAGCATGCCGAATCCGCCAACAAAGTGCGTGGAGAGCGTATCGCTGGGGAAGGTGTCGCGGTCGATCATCAGGACGCGATGGCCACGTTGTCCCAGTTGCAGCGCGAGGCTGGCTCCGGCCACCCGCGCGCCGACGATCACGACATCATAGTTGAGTCCATGCTATCCGCTCCATTCGCTGCTGGCATTGTATGCGCGGTGATGTATAGGGGTTTTCGAGGTAGGATCGGTTGCGCTAGCCAGTATATGCACAGCGAAGGATACGCCGTTACTCCCACCGGGTGACTCGGCTGCACGCCCGCCCGTTGCGCTACGATGGCGGCGAACTGCGCGCCCGCATCGGCGGGTGAAGCGCCATCCGGGCGGCGTACCCAGCGGGCGTCCGCGCGCCATGAGATTGTCTTGCTCTCCGGTGGCGACTCAAGCACACTGAGCGATGTTAGCTCGTTTGTACTGCGATATTTTCGTAAACAGCATGGCGACATCTTCCACGCGATGGACTCTCGCTTCTTGCCTTTACCCTGGTGAAGCCCTTCGTCGTCGGCCACCAGAACGGTTGGGCGGCTGAACGCCGCCACGCCAGCGAACATGAACCGAATGAACGCACAGATCCCAAGCAATCCAAGACCGCAATCTCGTGGGCATCGGCTAGCGTGCCAGTTCTCAGGTCGCCGATTGAAAAATCCTGTATGGCGCGGAACACAAGGTAGCCATTGCTCACCAGACTGGTTACCAGCACCAAAAACCAGATAACGCGGTCTCGCAGGCGCTCTCCAAATCGAATGGCTACACCAGCATCGAGCGCCGCACTCGGTACGTATGGTAAAGCCACGTATGGGTGAGGGATTGGGTCCGGTGTGCGCTGACGGTTGAGGTCAAAAAGCCCCTTCACGATCACCCCGAGCAATACCAGCCCGATGCCACCATAGACAATCGCCGCATAGAGGTTGAGCGCGAACGAGTGCGTTAGCGGCGCAACCAGCGCCAGAATACCCGCGCCAAGCGGGAAGGCCGCGATGAAGAGAGCGAACTCCAAGACCAACTATCGATATCTTCTGGCGAAAGGTCATTGGCCTCTGTTGATCCCGCTCGCTGTGCCGTTGCGGGACGACCCGCAGGGGCAAATTTGTGCGCGCAGCAACGACGGCAAGCAGTTCTTCCTGCAACGCTACCTTCTGGTCCCAGGAAAGAGGCTCGCCAGCAACCTGACTCTCTGGGGCGTCGGTCCATTCGATATATTTGTTGCGGCTGGCATAGAGGCAGTAGCCATATTCAAAGATGACATCCTTCTTGCGCGGAGCAGGGCTTTGCGATTCCCAGAGTTCCAGCAGGCGTGCTTCACTCCATGGCAAGAGAACATCGCGTTTCCTGGGACGCTCCCAGCGCAATCCTTTCTGCGACGCGGTGACAACGTTGCCATTGGTCCATCGCAAAGTCAGCGGTTCACGCTCCCTAGCCTCAGCGATAACGTCCTGGGATAGATCGAGCGTTGAACTGGCTATTGGCATCGCATCATCGTCGCCAGCGAGTGCCTGCTTCCTGATACGTTCACGGCGCCGCATCTGGAATCCATAGCGCGTAAGTGTGAGTAACAAGCCAGCGACCGCAAGGACAATGAAGACGTTGCCGCATGTGTCTGATGAAGCCCAGTCCACCATGCTGAGCATTTGTTGAGGGGTTTCGCCCGGTAAGATATACCCAACGACAAAGAATCGAGGAACCAGCGATACCTCGAAGACCAGTAACCAAAATGTAATGGGCCAATGGCGATCTTTCGAATGCATCTATTCTCATATCCTTGTCTCATATCAAACGACGCTGCCATGCTAGCACCAAACGAGCAGGTGCGCAATCGCGCCCATTCGACAGCGTGGCCAAGGAGATGCGGGGAGAATTAGTCGCGTTGGCCGTGTACGGCGAGGGAGCGGCTAGACATATAGTGCGAACAGTGCAGACGAAGAGAAGGAGGGTTCTCAATGGCACAGCAGACAACCACGACCAGACCCCGCAGAGCATCGGGTTCTGCCAGTCATACAGCCAACCAGGCCGTCAGCCAGGCCACCGCGATTCCCGGCCCACGCTCACAAGAGCTACAGGCCGAACGCGAGCGCTATCTGCCGCGTGGCGTCTTCGCCTACCATCCCGTCTATCCGGCCAGCGGCTCCGGCGCGACGCATCACCGACGTGGATGGCAACACCTATCTCGACTTCGCGGGCGGCATCGGCGTGATGAACGTCGGCCACAGCCATCCTGAGGTGGTCGCCGCCATCCAGGAGCAGGCCGCGCTCTACACCCACACCTGCGCCCATGTGCTGACGCCGCCGCCCTATGTGGAGCTAGCGCGCCGTCTCACTGAGATCACGCCCGGCAACTTCGCCAAGAAGACGCTGCTGGTCAATAGCGGCGCCGAGGCGGTGGAGAACGCGATCAAGATCGCGCGCGCCGCGACGGGACGATCAGGCGTCATCTCGTTCGAGAATAGCTTCCATGGGCGCACCAATCTCGCGCTCGCGCTCACCGGCAAGGTGCGGCCCTATCGCCAGGATTTCGGCCCGTTCGCGCCCAACATCCACACGCTGCCGTATCCCTACGTCTATCGCTGCCCGCAGCACAGCGGCACGGATGGCGCGGACTGTCACGAGTGGCGCGATGCGCTCGAGCAGGCCTTCCTGACGCGCATCGCCGCCGAACAGGTGGCGGCGATCATCGTCGAGCCGGTGCAGGGCGAGGGTGGCTTCGTCGTGCCGCCTGCGCATTTCCTGCCAGAGCTTGCGTGAGATTTGCACGCGGCATGGCATCCTGCTCATCATCGACGAGGTGCAGAGCGGCTTCGGGCGTACCGGCAAGATGTTCGCCATCGAGCATTTCGGCGTCGAGCCTGACCTGATGCTGCTGGCGAAGTCGCTGGCGGGTGGGCTGCCGCTGGCCGCCGTCGTCGGACGCGACTACGCTACATGGACGCGCCGCTGCCCGGTGGCCTGGGTGGCACCTACGGCGGCAATCCCGTGGCGTGCGCCGCCGCGCTGGCTGTGCTCGATATCTTCGAGCGCGAGGGGCTGGCGGATCGCGGGCGCGTGCTGGGCGAGCAGGCGATGGGACGCATGAAGGGCTGGCGCGAACGCTTCCCGCTGGTGGGCGACGCGCGTGGGCTGGGCGCGATGGTGGCCATCGAGTTGGTGACCGACCGACGCAGCGCACCCCGGCGACCGGCGCGGCCGCGCGGATACTGGTGGAGGCGCGCGAACGCGGGCTGATCCTCATCAAGGCGGGACTCTACGACAACGTTATCCGCCTGCTGATGCCGCTGGTCACGACCGACGAGGAGCTGGCCGAGGGGCTGGATATCCTCGAAGCGGCGCTCGACGTGGTCAGCAACCTCTCCGCCAGGAACTCGCCGCCGGGCATTGAGAAGACTGACCTCAATTCTCTGTTCCCCTCTCCCATGAGGTGAGGGGAACTGACACGCATCCGGCTCCCCACTGCGCCAGCCTCACCGCCAGACCCGCCTACTAGCCTGCGGTTAGCGAAGTAGCGGCGCAGATTGGGCACGTATTGCCTACCGCGCACCTATTCGCGGGACGTTTCTGGAAGTCCGCTCGAGGCGGACATGGTGGCGAGACGCGCAGAGAGGCCATTCTGCAGGCGCCAGACCTGCAGTCGCGCAGGCCTGCTGAAAGCTCCGACCATCTCTCGGCAGAACGAAGCAAAAGAAGATCATCGCCGCGATGATCGCGGTGATCGGCCCGGTCAGAATCCAGGCGATCACCATGTTGCCCGCGACCCCCCAGCGCACCGCCGAGAGCCGCTGGCGCGCGCCCACCCCCATCACCGAGCCAGCGATCACGTGCGTCGTGCTGACCGGCAGGCCGACATGGCTGGCGGCGATGATGACCGAGGCGGCGGCCGTCTCGCCGCGAAGCCATCCACCGGACGCAACTTCACGATGCGCATGCCCATCGTGCGGATGATGCGCCAGCCGCCGAAGCTGGTTCCCAGGCGCCATCGCCGTCGCGCTCAGCGCGATGACCCATGTCGGCACCGCAAATGATTGAGCGGTGGCGGTGGTCGCGGCTTCGTAGCTGATGAGAGCGGCGGTGATGACACCCATCGTCTTCTGCGCGTCGTTGGAGCCATGGCTGAAGGCGACGAACGCCGCCGAAACCCGCTGCAACCAGCGCGAGATACTGGTGACGTGATGTGGTGAGATCTATGAAAAATCCAGAGCAGCGCGATGCCGAGCGCATAGGCGATGACCAGACCAATCGCTGGCGAGAGGATGAGCGAGAGCACGATCTTCAGGATGCCGTCGAGCTTTGAGCGCGCCAAAATGCAGCGGCGAGGCGACGACTGCAGCGCCGATCAAACCGCCAATCAGCGCGTGCGACGAACTGCTTGGCAGCCCAACATACCACGTCAGCAGATTCCAGCCGATAGCCGCCAGCAGCGCCGCCATCACCGCAATCGGCGTCAGCGCGGAAGGCTGCGCCACATCGGTGCCGATGGTCTTGGCGACCTGGGTGCTGATGAACGCCCCCAAAAAATTGAGAAAGCCGCCATGATGATGGCAACACGCGGCGAAAGAACACGGGTAGAAACACTGGTGGCAATGGCGTTCGCAGTATCGTGAAACCATTCGTAAAATCAAACGCCACGGCAACGAGAATCGTGAGAATCAAAAAGATGAGACTGACGTTGCTCGCCCCCCAGTGGCGCTGAGCGGCAGCCAGCACAGGCAGATGGATGAGATCAGGCATATTTCAGCAGCACTCCGTGGAGTACATCAGCAACGTCTTCGCAGCTATCGATGGCCTTTTCCAGGTGGTCGTAGACCTGCTTCCACTTGAGAATCACGCACCGGGTCTGACTGGCGAAAGAGTGATTGGATGGCATTGCGATAGACCTCATCGCCCTGGTGTTCCAGGCGGTTGATTTCGTTCAACCGATTACGGAACACTGCGCGATCCTTATTGAGTCGACGCAGAGGGCAACAGCTTCCTGAATCTCCAGGCATCCCTGCACGATAACTGCGCCATCTCCATCGCGGGCGGAAGTGGCTCTTCGATGCTACACAACACGAAATCGTCGGCGGCGGCTTCCACCAGATCAAGCACATCGTCCAGCGCGGAACTGATGGCGGCGATATCCTCTCGGTCAATGGGTGTCACGAAAATGCGATTCAGTTGCTCATAGGTCTCATGTGTTAACTCATCGCCAGCATGTTCGACTTCTTTGATGGCCTGAGCTTTCGCGGTGATGTCTGTATAGTCATTCAGCATGGCTACAAGCATCTCAGCGCCCTTCGTCGCATTCGCGGCAGACGGCCTCGATGAGCGCATAGAAGCGGTCTTCACGCGGCTGTAGAATGGACATGCAAATACTCCATGTACGTTCCACAGGGCACAAGTATATCCCTGGGTGTTCGTGATGTCGCGAGGCGCCATCGCGCTGATTATAGCGGCGCGGATAGCCGCGCATGCCACCCCTATAGCAAGTTTCATGCTAGCTCATGCGGATAGCTACTCGGTGGGCGGGCACTATGCGAGGGAAATGGCAGGTCAGTGCGATCTACGCCGCCAGTCTCGCTGGATGCCGTGGGTACTGCCAGCGGCGGTAGCGCGCTTTCTGGGACGACTGGCAGATCGCGATAGATGTCGGCGCCCGTGCGTCCAGCTTCGCCAGCTGCGCGCCGCGCACAGATCCGCCAGAAATTCGGCCTGCAGGTCGATGCGCGTTGCCTGCCAGGCCAGACTGATGGCTCGCCGGGCAAAGGCGATGTCGTTTCGCGGCTCGATGCGGTCCAGATCCTCGAAGAAGAAGCCGCAGCTCGTAAACATGGCCTGGCCGTAATACTGCGCTTCGAGCAGTTGCCGGATCGCCTCGGCGCGAGTTTTTCTGAGTGGCCGATGCCCATGGATGCCGTAGCGTGTCCAGAATGACCGGCTACTCACCCATCCGCTACGCACCGCCAACCACGTCTCACGCGCGGCCCACGGATCGCGGAGTGTTGTCGCGGTGGCCTCGGCATAGACCGCATCAAGCCGCACCGCCAGATGGTTGAAAGCCTCGCGCAGGGTATGCTTCCACGACGAATCGCCCTCGGTGCAGTCGCAACCGGTATCCCAGCGCGCCACGCCATGCGCGCAGCTCCAGGCGCTCGGCATCCGCAGGTTTACTGTGCGTTGTGGCGGGTGTGTCTTCAAGTAGCGCGCGAGCGTCGTCACCTCGGAGCCCTGCGCGGGCGCGCTGCGATGCAGAAGATGCTTCAGGAAGAAAGTCGCGTAGCGGCTTGTGATGGCCATACAACTCACCATCAGTGGCTATCACGACTAGCTGGTCCTCGCCACGCTCGGCCCTGGCCTCGTTCACCTGCTGGCGCAGATGCGTCGCCGCGAAGACATCGGCATTGCTCGTCACATCATCCTCGAACGAGACGGCGGCGCTGAGCGCGCCATGATAGAAGAAGACGGTAATGCTGCGCCCGCCCGGCAGCGCGACGAGATACGGCTCGCCAGGCGTGACGGGCTCCGCGGCCTGCCAGGGCGCCAGCACAGTGTAGCGCACGCCCTCCTCCGCGAGAATCGAGAGCGTTTCCTGATCGACGGCGGTCTCCGCCAGCCACATGCCCTCGGCGCGATGCCCAAAACGACGGGCGAAGTCATCCAGACCCCAGCGGATCTGGACGCGCTTGTCGCGGCTGGTGGCCAGCGGCAGAATCGCGTGATTATAGGCCTGAGCCAGCGCATTGCCGACGCCATAGCGCGCGCGGTGCTCGCGGTCGGCGGCGATGAACGCCTGATACACGTCGGGGTGGCGCTGTTCGAGCCAGGCGGCGAGTGTCGGGCCAAGGTCAAAGCTTATCAGGGCGAGGTTGCCCGCCTCCGCGTTGGGCCTGTAGCATTCATCGGTAATCTTCTCGTTGAAATTCTCAAACGGCGCCGCTCCAAACTCGTTAGGGATAAGTCCCGTGAAGGGATCCTCGCGGGGCGGCTGATAAAAGTGTCCATAGACACAGAGAAATTTATGTACGGTGTCGGTCACTAGCTTCTCGGCTTTCCATGTGCGTCCCTCGTTGGCCACGCATGAAGTTCGCGCTGGTGAGCCGCTCGGCGCTGACCGGCCGCCCCAGCTAGACTGCGCGCCGACCTACTATTCTTGCCGCCGCGCCAAAATCAGGCACCATCAGGATATCCCTGCTCAGGTCTGACTCTGCCATTCATTTTAGCCTAAATCGTCCATCTTGGGTATTACGCAGGGATGTTTGTACGACGCAGAAGTAGCGAAACAGTGGAGAGCGAAGAGCAATCCTGGCGGCAGCTCACACCAGCATGGGCTGCCTCTCTCCTCGTCTGGGAGAGCGACAGCCCGGAGGTTTACCTCAGGCGCTGGCCTGAGCGGAACTCAGGAAGGTCTCGTACGCCTCGCGCAGGCGCGGGTAGCGTAGCAGGAAGAACGTCGCGTACTCGTGATCCAGCGCGCGTGGCTGACGGATCAGATGCATGCCCGACCTCTTTCGGCAGGCGGTTGCCCTTGCGTCCGTTACAGGCGCGGCAGCAGGCGACCAAATTCTCCCAGCTGCTCTGGCCCCCACGCGAGCGCGGCAGGACGTGGTCGAGCGTCAACTCGCGCATGTGCTTGCCGCAGTACTGGCAGGTCTCCTCGTCACGCAGGAGGATGTTGGCGCGGGTTGGGCGCAACATCATCCGGGGTACGCGGACATTGGCCAGCAACTGCACGATGACCGGCTCGTCGGTCAGCACACGGCGAGCCTCGATGGCCTCCAGTATAATCTCGCGCGCATGCTCATCAACGAAGGCCACTTTTTGCTTGGAGAGCAGCACAATCAGTCGTCGCTCCGGAATCACGGAGAGTGGCTGAAGCGATGCGTTCAGTACCAGCACCGGCATCGGCGACTCCCTTCCTTTCCACCCACACAGACAGATACACTGCGCAGCAGGCGGAGTCGCGCTGGACCGGTTGCTTCTTCAACCGGGGGAACAGATTATCTCCGCCGTCTATGACGCCCACTCACTCGCTCAACGCGAGTGTTGCAACTGGGATACATGTTGTCCGAATCGGACAACACAAAAAGCACGCCCCACGTCGAAGGAGCGATACAAGCGATATGGTTGCCTGTATACGCTGACCTCGCCGACATGGACGTGCTCCTCGAATCCGTCGCCGCGTGGGCTGGATAAGACTGGCTCGCCAGTATATCCATCCGTGATGCGGGTTGGTCGGGGTGAGAGGACTTGAACCTCCGACCTCAGCGTCCCGAACGCTGCGCGCTAGCCGACTGCGCTACACCCCGAGATGACATTCATCAAATGATACCGCACGCCCCGTGCCATTGCACAGGTTCGACGTACCGACCGCAGTATAACACACACTTTTTACCGACTGCAAGGGCTGCTCGCCGCCGACCAGATCATGCCCGGCAGCGCCGCGCAAACAGCCTCATCAAATGGGATTTTGAGACCAGATTGTGTAGCGAGATTCTTGATTTTGGGGTGTCAAAATGGTATCCTCTTGTGTGGCACAACACCATATAACAACCTCTGGTATGTGATGGTTTATGGACATTGTTGTTCATAATAACCAGGGAGTTCGATGACGAGGAGGTGCGACCCCACGATGCGCCAAGAAAGCTATGAGACGATTCTGCGCGCGGTTGGCCGCGTGCTCGATGCCGCCGAGGCACGCTCATTCGCGGTACGTGAGACCGAGACCGGGCTGCTGGTGGAGCTTACCGGGGAGACCGGAAGCGCGCACTATGATTTACCGCTGAGCGATGTCTCGGCATTACTTGACTGGCAGGATGCTGGCGATGTGACCCCCAACTACGAGCTGGCTCGCTCCGCCGACGAGGGGACACTCAAAGGCTTCCTGGAGCGCCACCAGCGCGTATTGGCAGGCGCGCGAGTCTGATAGTCTCCAAATTACGCCAGCCAGACTTCGGATGAGGATATCCGAAGCATACATCGGGGTTCCGTCAAGAACGGAGCCCGATTTTTATGCCTCCGGCCCCACAGATAGCGCGCATTGCGATGGCTTCACGCAGGGTGTATAATGGCCGGGTGCATCGTGCGGACGAACAGGCGAGGAGGCCCCGCCGATTGGCTGGCGCTTTGCCCTCATGCCGAGGTCCGCGCATCTAGCGCTTTCTATGTGAGGACATCCCGCTGGGAGCTTGGCATCTCCACCGTCTCGGCACTCTCCAATCACTCGTCGTTTCACGTCTCGTCATGTCCCGCCGTGCGCGCCTGGATGCCGGTTGCGCACGTACACGCGCATAAACGTACAATAGCGATATTCACCATCATATAGTGTGTTTCATGAGGGCGAAGAAGACATGCCTGCGAAGCGATCACAGAATTCATCATCAAGCGTCAAATCAGCCACCCAGTCTCGCCAGCCGGGCAACTCCGCGCGCAAGGGCGAGCCACCGACTACCAGCCAGGATATTCGCGCCAGCTTTCTGCGTTTCTTCGAGGAGCGCGATCACCTCCGCATGCCCAGCTCATCGCTGATCCCGCCGTCGGATGATCCAACGGTGCTGCTGACGACGGCAGGCATGCAGCAGATGATCCCGTATTTTCTGGGGCGGGTGACGCCACCCAGCACCCGGCTGACCTCCGTGCAGAAGTGTTTCCGCACGACCGATATCGACGAGGTGGGCGATGCGTCGCACCTGACCTTCTTCGAGATGCTCGGCAATTTCGCGGTCGGTGCGTATTTCAAGCGCGAGGCGATTGCCTACGCCTGGGAGCTGCTGACGCAGGTCTATAAGCTGCCCCCCGCGCGCCTCTTCCCGACGGTTCACCCCGACGATGATGAAGCGCCGGGCTACTGGCAGGAGGTCGCGGGCATCCCCGCCGACGGTATCACCCGGCTGGGCGACAACTGGTGGGGGCCACCGGGAGCCACTGGGCCCTGCGGACCGGACTCCGAGATTTACTATGATCGCGGCGTCGAGCTTGGTTGTGGCGAGCCGGACTGCGCGCCGGGTTGCGACCGCTGCGAGCGCTATCTGGAGGTCTGGAACCTGGTCTTCATGCAGTATTACCAGGATACCGACGGCAAGCGCACGCTGCTCAAACAACCCAATATCGATACTGGCATGGGCCTCGAACGACTGACGATGGTCCTGCAAGGGAAGAATTCGGTCTTTGAAACCGATCTCTTCCGTCCTATCATCGACAAGTTCGCCGCCCTCGCGCACACCAGTTATGGCGAGAACGCTGAACATGACCGGGCGCTGCGGGTGATCGCCGACCACGGGCGGGCGCTCGTCTTCCTGGCGGGCGATGGTGTGCTGCCGAGCAATACCGGACGCGGCTATATCTTCCGCCGGGTGCTGCGGCGCGCGGTGCGTTACGGCAGGATGCTCGGACTGGAAGGGCTTTTCCTCGCCGAGGCCGCCGATACCGTCATTGGCCCGATGAAGGGCCACTATGAGGAACTGGCAGCGCGGCGCGATCAGATTGTGGATATCATCAGCACCGAAGAGCGCCGCTTCAATCAGACGCTCACGCTGGGCATGCAGATGCTTACACGCGAGCTGGATGCGCTGGAAAAGGCGGGCAAGCACGAGGTGCCCGGCGAGCTTGCCTTCAAGCTCTACGATACACATGGCTTCCCGGTGGAACTGACCGCTGAGCTGGCGCGTGAGCGCGGCATGACGGTGGATCGCGCTGGCTACGATGGCGCGATGCTGCGCCAGCAAGAACAACAAGCAAAGAGCGGACATATCTTTGTCCGCGAACAGGAGGAAGAAGCATGGGCGAAGGTAAGCAACGGGCTTCCGACGACCCGCTTCACCGGATACGAAGGGGAACTGGGGAGCAGCCAGATCGTCGCCATGCTGATAAACGGCAAGTCAGCGGACGAGGTGAGCGCTCCACAGGCAGCCGCGCTCGTGCTGGAGGAGACGCCGTTCTACGCCGAGGCGGGCGGCCAGATGGGCGACCACGGCATGATCGGCAGCCAGACCGGGATTTTCCAGGTGAGCGACACCCAGCGTCCCGTCCCAGGACTGATCGTCCACTACGGGACGATGATCGAGGGCCATCTGCGCGTGGGGTCGGAGGTCCGCGCCGAGGTAGACGCGATGCGCCGACAGGCGATTATGCGGAATCACAGCGCGACCCATCTGCTGCACCTCGCCCTCAAAGATATTCTGGGCAAACAGGTGCACCAGCAGGGAAGCCTCGTCGCGCCGGATCGTCTCCGGTTCGATTTCAACATGACGCGCCCGATGACCGCCGAGGAGCTCCGCGAGATCGACCAGCAGGTCAATTCGGCCGTGCTGGCCAACCATCTCGTCCGCACCGAGATCATGCCGTACCAGGAGGCGCTGGCGACCGGCGCGATGGCGCTTTTCAGCGAGAAGTACGGCGATACGGTCCGCGTGGTGACGATGGGGGCGAGCAAAGAGCTGTGCGGCGGTACCCACGTCGCGGCGACGGGCCAGATCGGCCTCTATCTGACGACGCAGGAGGCGGGAACAGCCGCCGGTATCCGCCGCGTCGAGGCGCTGACGGGGACGGGGGCCGAGATGTTCGTGCATCGCAGGAACGACCTCGTCAGCGGACTGGCTGGTCGGCTCCAGACGACACCCGACGCCCTCGCGGACCGCGTCCGCCAGCTTCAGGAGGAGTTGAACGAGGCGCGCCGGTCACTGGCCACCGTGCAGCGCAATCAGGCCCGCGAGGAAGCCGCGCGCCTGGCGGAGACTTCGACCGAGGTGAACGGCGTACGGCTGGTGGCGGCGCTCGTTTCAGCGCCGGACGTCAAGACACTCGGCGAGATGAGCGACGGCATTCGCAGCCGCCTCGGTTCGGGCGTGATTCTGCTGGCGACGGAGAACGACGGCCAGGCCCAGTTCATCGTGACGATAGACGACGCACTGACGAAGCGCGGCCTGAACGCGGGCAAGATCGCCGCGGCGGTAGCCGAGCGACTGGGCGGCCGGGGCGGCGGACGCCCTAACTCTGCCCAGGGCGGCAGCAACGATACGGGCAACCTGCGGGCAACCATCGCCGAGGCAGCGCTCGCTCATCGCCTAGCACGATCCGGCCCGAGTATTCAGGTTCAGCGCAACCAATGCCACGATCATGGGGGTTTATCCCTATGGTCGTGGCTTTCTTCTTCCGGAAGAACTGGCATCAGTCTCATGCGTAATGAGGTACCATGTACAGGCTGGTACTTTCGTTTCGTCTGTAATGAACAACGGATGCTGAGCGTCGTAGTACTGTCAGGCAGGTGTGACTGGGATGTGACGCGCAGATGGCGCTTCCAGTGCCTGGGATCGCGATGAGGTGGTCAGAGATGGACGATATCGTGCGGCTGAAACCGAAATCCACATATGCGACAATCTCTGCGGCGCTGGCGCTGGTGAAGGGGCGACGGGTGGCACTGGTGTTTCCAGTCAACGAGCCTACCTGCCTGCACGAGACGAGCATGCTCGACGCGCTCTCTGCCCGCTGTCACCTGCTTGGTAAAGTGGCCGTCATCATCGGCGGCGACGCCTGGCTCCGCGCTCATGCGGTCGCGGCTGGATTCCAGACCGCCACGACGCTTGAGGACTGGGGCGACACCGCGCCCGAACATCGTTCCAGGCGGCCCACGCACAGACAGGCCACTCAGCGCTCATAGCACGCCGCGCCTCCGTCTCGTCGCCGTCCCACCGCATTGGCTCGACGCCAGCGCCGCCTATAGCCGATACCGCGCTCTGGAGCGTGATCCATGGGTCAGTCGAGCCGCCAGACTATGTCATTGCGATACGCAAGGCCTTTGGCAAACCCCAGTACGGCCCCCAGTCTCGCTGCCGCGCGCCGATGATCACATGAGATCGCGATGGCCACGACGCCAGGTGTTGATAGGACGAAGACGAGTCGGTCGCATTTGAAACGACGGCATTCGCCACGAGATCCGAGCGCTTTTGAGCGTCAGGTCAGCAAATAGCACTGGGCGCATCCTGGATGACCAGCGTGCATCCATCGAACGGCTATGCCCGGCATGCTCATAGCGGAGCTAACGGGTATGAATCTTGCGAGGTCACTTGCTTCATCGAGCTTGACTCGCTCGAATCTTCGATATCGGTGGAATCGCCGCACTCCTGATTGGCACAGTCGCCGCGCTTGCCAACTATCTGCGTCGTGTCATCCCACACATCGGCGAGCAGAGCCGGGCGTACCGAAACCTGCGGCAGGGGCTGGGTCGTGCGATCCTCATCGGACTGGAACTGTTCATCGCGGCTGATATCATCCGCACGGTGACGATAGAGCCAACATTTCAGAGCATCGGCGTGCTCGGCCTCATCGTGCTCGTACGGACTTTTCTGAGCTGGTCGCTGGAAGTCGAGATCAATGGCGAGTGGCCCTGGCGTCGTGCGCAGGCGGAGGCCACCCCGCCGCTTACCCAGGATGACCTCTAAAATACAATACCCTCTCAATCCTCTCACGCCTCACATCCAGGCAGCAGTGATATACTCAAGTATCGAGCGCGGCGTATGCCACCCGCGCTTCCACGAGCCAGGTGAAGCGAGAGAGAGGATTCCGTGCCCCATCGCATGCATGACGGACCAGCGTCAGACGGCCACGATGGCCACGACGGCCACGAGGACGAGGACGAGCAGATGGCGCGACCGCCGATGAGTACCTGACCGGCGAGCGGATCGTGCCCCATCGGCTCACGCCTGATATGTCCGTCGCCGATCTGCTGGATAGCTCGTTTCAGGCCTATAACGCCGGGCGTATCAACGAGGCCGCGCGCCTCTATGCTCGGCGCATGCTCGACCCGGAGCAGGATGTCACGATCTGCCTCACCATCGCGGGCGCGATGACGCCCGCCGGGGTCGGCGGCAGCATCATCACCCTGATGGAGCGGGGCGCGATTGACTTCATGGTTAGCACGGGCGCGAATCTCTATCACGACATCCACCACGCGCTCAACTACGCGCTCCATCGGGGTAGCTTCAAACTGAGCGACCCGGATCTGCACGAGGCGGGCGTCATCCGCATCTACGATGTGCTCTTTCTCGATGAGGTGCTGCTGGATACCGACCGCTTTCTGCGCGAAATCTTTAAGACCTTCCCGCAGCGGCCCATGTCCACCGCCGAGTTGCATCACCTGATCGGGCAGCGGCTGCTGGAGATCGGCGTCGACCCTGAACACTCGGTGCTGGCGATGGCGGCCAAATGGAATGTGCCCATCTACACCTCGTCACCGGGCGACTCTTCCATCGGCATGAATCTCGCCCGGCACCAGCTGGACGGCAATGCGCTGACCATCGACCCGCTCTACGATGTCCACGAGACTACCGCCATCGTTCAGGCAGCGACACGCAACGGCGTCATCATCCTTGGCGGCGGCTCGCCCAAAAACTTCTACCTCCAGACGCAGCCGCAGCTGTGGGAGGTGCTGGGCATCAACAAGGGCGGCCACGACTACTTCATCCAGATTACGCAGGATGCGCCACACTGGGGCGGGCTATCCGGCGCGACGCCATCCGAGGCGGTCTCGTGGGGTAAGATCAAGCCTGAGCAACTGGATGAGTCGGTGGTCGTCTATGCCGATACGACCGTCGCATTCCCGCTGATTGCCGCCTACGCCGTCAGCAGGGCCAAGCCACGACCCCGTCGCGAGCTGTATACCCGCCGCGAAGAGATGATGAGCGAACTGCGCGCAGCCTATCAGCGCGGAGCCGCACAGACGAATACCGCTGATGCGAGAAATAGCGAAGATGACGGAGTGGAGCAGGCGACGATAGATCGCGACCGTTAGGCGCGTTTCGCACACAGGGAGAAAGAGAGGGCGACGATGCGCGATGTATTGCCTGAGCTTGAGCGCTGGCATCATGAGGGCAAGTCGATTGCCATTGCCAGTGTGATATCGATTGTCGGTTCGGCGCCACGCGGCGTCGGCGCTACCCTGGCGCTTACAGCGGCGGGCGATATCGCGGGCTCGGTCAGCGGCGGATGCGTGGAGCCCGCGGTGATCGAGGTGGGTCTCAAAACGCTCCGCACCGGCCAGCCAAAGCTTCTCTCCTACGGCATCACCGAGGAGCAGAATGTCGAGCAGATCGGCCTCTCCTGTGGCGGCCAGATCGAGGTCTTCGTCGAACGTCTCGCCAACCTCGAACCACTAGCGGCGGCGCTCAAGGCGCAGCAGCCCATCGTCCGCGCTGTCGTCATCAGCGCGCCGGAGGAAGGCGGCGCAACGCCAGGCGCGAGCATGCTGATCCCGGAGCAGGGAGAGCTGGTGGGCAGCTCTGGCGATCCAGCCCTTGACGACGCCGTGGCGGCCAGAGCACGCGACCTGCTGCGCGAGGGTGAGTCGGCAATGGCGACGGTGGAGATTGCCGAGAAAGCCGCCCAGGTCTTCTTCGCGGTCTACCCGCCTGAACCGACGCTGGTCATCGTCGGCGCGGGCCACATTACGATCCCGCTGACGCGCCTGGCGAAGACGCTGGACTATCGCGTGACGGTGATTGACCCGCGCGAGGCGTTTGCCACCCGCGAGCGCATTCCCGAGGCCGACGATTTGCTGCTGGAATGGCCCGACGAGGCGATGGCGCACCTGCCAATATCGAGCGCGACGGCGGTTGCAGTGCTGACCCACGACGACAAGTTCGATGTGCCCGCGCTCAAGGCGGCGCTGAACTCGCCCGCCAGCTATGTCGGCGCGATTGGCAGCCGTGGCACCCGCGAGCGCCGCGACCGTCGGCTGCGCGAGGCGGGCGTGACCGACGAGCAGATCGGGCGCATCCACGGCCCCATCGGCATCAACATCGGCGCGCGCACGCCCGAAGAGATTGCGCTGGCGATCCTGGCGCAAATCGTCGCTGCCCGCCGGGGGAAGGCATAAACGAAAGCGCCTCCTCGGTACGTGCGGAGATAGCGAATGCGCCCGCGCGCGGGCGCATTCTATCAGGGTGGAATACAACATAGGAAAGCATGCATGGCGCTCCATGCGTGACACGGCCTACACATGGGGCTACGATGACGCCAGCGTGATGCCGTAGTGCATCCAGCGCGGGATTCTTGACCCATTGCAAGGGCTGTGTTACGCTATGCGAGATTAGGGAGTATACTGTTACCTCGATACACAGTACGAGCAGGGGAAGTGGCTGGTCTGGTAGGGGATGTGAGATGTCAGAACCATTGAACGAACGCGAACTCATCAAACTGCAGATCCAGGCATATGAATTTTATGCCGGGCTGATTGATCGCGCGGTTGTGAGTGGCGCACACGACGCGAAGATGCCGAAGTGGGATGATCAACGCGCGGTAGAATATCATGATCTGGCGGAACAACTGCGCCAGCGGCTGGCAGAGCTTGAGGCGACCGATGAATAGGCGCTCGATGCTCCTCCCGGGACAACGCCGGTCGTTGCGAATGGGGAGCCTGCGACATCCTAGCCACGATACGTGCCAATAAAGTGGCCTGTTTTGGATCCAACGAATAGCATCCAACAATCGCGGATAGTGCAGAACATCTAGAACCTGACGGAAAGCAAAGACTCTGCCATTGTCGTCTGAGGTGGTGTGGATCGAGTAGAGTGATGGGATATGTGCTGCGGGAGCAGTGTCAGCAACGATGCTACGCGCTCCTGTTGCCGCTAGTGGATGAGCCGGGGCGGCAGCCCTTGCCGCTTACGATGCTCTTCCTGATGACGAAAGTATCATCGCGGTATAAGGAGCATGGAGAATGGCAGCACGTTTTGTACCCACGATGCGCTTGAGCAACATTATCCAGATGATCACGCTTTCCCGCCAGAGTGGCATTCTTCGCGCGATTCGCGGGCAAGACTCCGCTCGGCAGATGGGCCAGATTCGCTTCGTAAATGGCCAGGCGGCCTCAGTGTTATATGGGCAGATGGTCGGTGAAAATGCGCTGAACGCCTTGATGGGATGGGGCGAGTGCATGTATTCGTTCGACGAGATCGCCTCAGATGGCGCCGAACCCGATGGCTATTACTCGTCGAGCGATGGCGCACAATATGGGACGACACCACTGCCTTCGGGCACTGGCTCGTGGCCATCGTACGGCGGCTATCCTTCCAGCCCAAACTATGCACCGTCAGCTCCCCTACAATACCCGCAAAATCCAGGTCCACCATCACCGTACCCGCCATACGGCTCCGGCTATCCGCAGCAAGCGCCCAATACCGGTTATCCGCAGCAAGCGCCCAATACCGGTTATCCCAGGCAGCAAGCGCCCAATACCGGTTATCCGCAACAGCCCCCCAATACCGGCTATCCCGGTGGAGGCGCGCTCAACCCCAACGATCCCTATTACCGGCAGACGCCGCCAACGCCCACGGCGTCGAGCCTGCCTGGATCAAATGGATTTCGTCCAGATCTGCTCGAATCGATTCCATACCAGACCGGCATCGCCGAGCCTATCGAGCAGCTTCCACTTGACCGCCGTGAACGCATGATCCTGCTGCTGATCAATGGGCAGCGCAGTATGCTGGATCTTGTACGGCTGACACATCGCAGCGAACGCGAGATTTATGCGGTGCTGCAACATCTGGCGCTCCTGGGATTGATTCAATTTCGTCGCTGACGATGGGACGAAATTGGGACGAGATGAGGTATTCATGGGCTAATCAGCAAGACGCGCAAACCAGACAAATGGTAGGATTTTTGCAGACAGTGAAGCCATATGCGTATATCTATCCGTTATCTCGCAGTAGAGAGTGCATGAGAGGCATGGTCTGTGTGACAGGTGGCGAGGGATGTGGCGACACCGGACCCAGCCGGGTGCAGGAGGGTTAAAGGGCAATGCTTCAAAGACGGTCGCGACTCGGTATTCGCGCTCAATTGACGCTGATTGTGCTGTTGAGCGCCGTTTTGAGTACAGCGGCAACGCTTTTCATCGCGGATAATGCCATTCGGAATTATGCCCTGCAACAGGCGCAGAGCCAGGAGCAGGATAATATGAAGATCGCCGTACTTGTGTTACAGACCCAGTACGGCGAGAATTATTCAATATCCGCAGACAATCATCTGGTGGTGGACTCCCCAACTTCAGCAGGGAAGAGCTTCGGAGGCCCCACGGACGCAAACTTCGGCAGATACGCGCTCAACGACGACACCGACTTCGTTGATAGCGTGAAGCAGCTGATTGGTGGCACTGTCTCGGTCTATCAGTGCTCCAACGCCAAGGGCGATTTCACCCCATGTGTGCGTGTCTCGACAACGCTGCCCAAGCCCGGCTCGTCCGGCGACGTATCGGCTCCACGCGATACCAGCGTCCAGTTGCCAACAAGCGTCGGCGGCCATATGAAGCTCCAGTCCAACCCGAGTGAGTGGCTCGGCATCGACGATATCAACGGCCAGCAGTATTATGCCGACTACAGCCCGATGCTGAACCCGCAGGGCCAGCTTATTGGCGTCATCTCAACCGCTGTTCCACTCGACACCGTGACCGCCTTTGAGCGCAGCACGACCGTCGAGTTGCTGCTGCTGGGCATCATCATCATGATTGCCGGTGTCATTCTGGCACTGCTGCTTGCCGGAGTGATCGTCAATACGTTGCAACGCGCGGCGGCATCGGTCAGCCATGCGTCTGAGCGCATCGGCAGCATCGCCACACAGCAGGCGGATGGCGCGGCGCAGCAGGTCTGGGCGGTCAACGCTATCAACAAGGCACTGCAGAACTTCACCGAGGCAGCGCAGGATATTTCGCGGCGCTCCGATCAGCTTGCCCAGATGGGTAATCAGGTCATCCAGCGCCGTGGCGAGATGCCGCCAGGGCAGTTTGAGTCGCTCATCGCCTATATGACACGTTCGGTGCGCGATATCAGCCAGTCGAGTCGCCAGCAGTCGGCACAGTACGACCGGATGGGCGGCGCGATGCAGGCAGTTATCGAGATCGCCGAGCAGGTCGCGGGCAACTCACAACAGACCGCCGAAAGCGCTGAGCGCCTCGAACTGATCGTGCGCCAGCTACAACAGCTCGTCGGCTCGCGCCGCGCTCCGCGCAAGTTAACCACCTCCGGTCACGACGACGGGGCCATGGTCGGCGCTGGTATGGGCATGGGCGGCATGAATGGCATGGACGGCGGCATGATGCCGAATGGCACGATGAGCCCGCAGGGCATGCGTTCGATTCGCCCAATGGGCCAGCCCGGTATGATGCCCCCAGGCGGGATGCCAATGGGTCCAAATACGGACCGGCGCGGCATGGCAGGCGCTGGTGTGGGTAATGGCTACGGCGGCTATGGTGGCAACGGAGGCAACGCTGGATATGGCGGTGGCTACGGTGGTGGCTACGGCGAATATGACGGCTACAACAACGGCGGCTACGGTGGTGGCAACGAGGGCCAGATGATGCCGCCGACGAACGGCGGCGGACAGGACTGGCGCATGCCACCTATGCCAGCGATGCCACAGCCCGGCCAGAACCAACTGCCGCCTGGCCCGCCGATGGGTCGGATGCAGTTTGGCGATAACCAGCCCCCACAGCGCGGACCGCAATCTCGCGGTATGTCACGCGGCGGCGGCCATTCGCAGTTCAATAATAACTGGCGGCGTGACCCATACGGCCCGGATGGCGACGATGGCGGCAGGCGTTAGCTGACGACTTTCGGCGGGTTCGCGCGGGTAATATCCAGACCACGATAGACGTCATGTATCCTGTACGGTACAATGACTTCGGCCCTTGCGGTCGCACGCGGCTTTCGTTGGGCGCGGCCCGCAGGCGGCGGTACGTTCGGAGAAAGGCAGCCAGCGCAGATGTATGAAGACATACTTGCCCAGGTACCACTCTTTCACGATCTGACAAAGCATGAGCTTCAGGTGCTCTCCGTCAACTGCCGTGAACGTGACTACCCGACGGGAGCCACGCTATTGCGTCAGGGCGAGACAGGCATCGGTCTGTTTATCATTACCAGCGGCAAGGTGCAAATCACGCAACAGGCGCCCGATGGCAATGTCCGCGACCTGGGCACCTTCGAGCGCGGCGCGGTGCTCGGCGAGATGTCGCTGCTCGACGATCTGCCACGCACGGCGACCGCCGTTGCCCTTGAGCCATCACAGGCCATTGCCATCCCCGTCTGGGACTTTCGGGCAGCATTGCGCGAACAGCCAGAGATTGCCATCAAGCTGCTGGCAATCTTGAGCCGACGGCTGCGGCACAAGGAGCTCGATCAGGGCGCGTCGTGATGGCAGCGGCGTCAAATCTCATCAACTGGGGGCGGCTGGCGACAGTCGCCCTCTGCTGTTCCTGGCATCAGGGAATCCTTTGGCCATGAGTGATACATCATCTGGCGAGCCGCAGGCCAAGCGCCCCAATAACGCGCGCACCCCCCCACCACGCGACGCCGACCTGATCGCACGCTGCTCTGATCCGCCCCCGCCTGAACTGCTGCGTGGCATCGAACAGTTCAACCAACGCGAGTATTTCGAATGCCACGAGACGCTCGAAGCGCTCTGGAACCGCGAGCCGGGGACGATCCGCGTGCTGGCGAAGGGCATCTTGCAGGTTGGCGTCGGCTGCTACCACCTACTGCGTGGCAACCATCGCGGCGCGCTGCTCAAGCTTGCCTCAGGGGCAGACTATCTGGAGCCATTCGCGCCACGCTGCCGCCGGGTGGAGGTCGCGCAACTCATCGCGGACGCGCGCCGCCTGCATGCCGAGGTCGTCGCGCTTCGCCCCGAACGACTGGGCGAGATCGACCGCTCGCTGCTGCCCATCATTCAGGTATCCAACCAGTGATAGTAGCGAGGTACAAGCGATCAGGCAAGCGGGTGCGTGCCTATGTACAGGCCGCGACCAATCAGCCCTTCGGCGTCATGAGCTACATCAAGCCCAGCACGGGTGAATGCGTGACGGTACTCCGTATCGGTGAAGTGGCCTAGTTCGTGATGCTCCGTGAAATGCTCGATACCTTCAGGCGTGGCAACCAAATACGTGGAAGTCGAGCAGGGCGATGTTGTCGCGCCGCCCGCTGACATTCATCCGCACGATCTTGAGATTTGGCTGATCTACTAAACATGGCGTGCGGTTGCCTGACATGCCATGCCTCTGGCGAGAAGAACGGCCCGACCAGGAGAACACCGCCGGGCAGCAGATGGCGCGCCATTGTGGCAATTGCCTGTTCCAGTTTCTCCACAACTCCCGCATAGCCAATCGAGCTGAAGAGACAGGTGACCACATCGAACTGGCGACCCAGATCGAAATCGCACATATCACCCTGGTGAAAGACGATTCCAGGATTACGCTCGCGGGCGATAGCCAGCATCTGTGGATCAAGATCCACGCCTTCATAGGCAAACTCGTCGCGCAGGTACGGGACATGACCGCCGGTTCCACAGGCGATATCGAGCAGCGTATTGCCCGCTGAGCGCTTATGCTCCGCAATGAAGACTTTTAATCGGCGAGCCTCGTCCGCGTAGTCTTTCGCGCTATAGACAGCATCATAGATTTGCGCGGATTGGGAGAACATGGTCCGGTCGCCTCCTGGCTACTCCCCGCTGGGTATCCAGATGTTCTTCACTTGGGTGGCTTCGCGCAGGAACTCGTGTCCTTCGCCCTGTGCTGCGTCCAGCCAGTCGCGGGAGCTGCCTATGAGACCCAGGTGCGCTTCATATTGCCCGCGGAGGCAAACTCCACGGCGCGCGCGCCCTCCGCGGAGCCGAAGTACCAAATGGCATCGACATCATCGTGATCGGCCAGCACCTTCGCCAGCGAGTCGTCGGTCGCCGGTGACGATGTTCACGACGCCAGCCGGCACGTCGGAGGTCTCGAGGACCTGAGTAGAAGTCGGTCGCGCTCAGCGGTGGCGCTCGCGAGGGAATCGCGATCACCGTGTTGCCCATCGCGATGGCAGGAGCCACGAGCGAGATGAAGCCCAGCAGCGGGCACTCGTCGGGGCAGGCGAGCGCCGATCGCGCCGATAGGCTCTTTCATTGCCAGCGTCACGCCGCGCAGGGGCGGGCGGTGTACTGCGCCGTCGTATTTGTCGGCCCAGGCGCCGTAGCTGAACAGCCGCTCGATGGACACCTCCACCTCACTCGCGTCCTCGCCGCGAGCCCGGTCATCGCCACGATACGTTCAGCGAATTCCCCGGCGCGGATCGCCAGGTTCTCGGCAATGTAATAGAGGATCTGCGCGCGGTTGTGCGTCAGTGCGGCGGCCCAACCGGACGCGGCTATGAGCAGCCTCGACGGCGTTGCGGATATCTTTGCGGTTGCCCTCGCCCACTTCTCCCATCGCCTCGCTGCGCGGGCCGATAATCTCACGGCTGTAGCCGGAGTCTGGGCGCGTCTGCTTGCCGCCGATGAAGAGCTTCGGCGTCCGGTCGATGGATGGCGTACCGAAGCCCGTGGCCGCGAATCCACCGCTGCCGTTGCTGCTGTCCGTGTGACCGTTGGCTCAGCATGCGCCCCGTTGGTGGCGGGCGCTGCCTCGTTGGCGAGAGTGGCGTGGCGGCGCGAGCGACCGCTGCCGTTGCCCTTCACGGCGTGCACCTCGGCGTCATCCGCTGCGGCTTCCCATGGCGGTTTGAGATATTCGTAGAGGCCCTCGCGGCCGCCCTCGCGGCCATAGCCGCTCTCGCGGTAGCCACCGAAGCCGGAGGCGGCGTCAAAGACATTGGTGCAGTTGATCCAGACGGTTCCAGCCTGAATCTGGCGCGGCAATCGAGAGCGCAAGATTGATGTTCTCGCTCCAGACGCTGGCGGCGAGGCCGTAGTTGGTGTTGTTGGCCAGCGCCACTGCCTCGGCGGGCGTGCGGAAGGTCATCGCGACCAGCACCGGGCCGAAAATCTCCACCTGCGCGACGGTCGAGGACGGCGAGACCTCGGTGAAGAGCGTCGGCGGGAAGAAGTAGCCGTCGATCGGACAGGACCACGAAGGCTGCCACATGTCCGCGCCCTCGTCCACGCCCTGCTGAACCAATCGCGTGATCTTCTCCAACTGCACCGGCGCGATGATGGCGCCGATATCGACCGCCTTATCCAGCGGGTCGCCGACGCGCAGCTTCTCCATGCGCACGCGCAGCCTGGCGAGCAGTCGGTCGGCGACGCTCTCCTGCACAAGCAGACGCGACCCGGCACAGCAGACCTGCCCCTGATTGAACCAGATGGCATCCACCACGCCCTCGACCACCGAATCGAGATCGGCGTCGTCGAAGACGACGAAGGGAGACTTGCCGCCCAACTCCAGCGAGAGGCGCTTGCCGCTGCCAGCCGTGGCGCGGCGGATAATACGACCAACCTCGGTCGAGCCAGTGAAGGCGATCTTGTTGACGCCAGGGTGCTTCACCAGCGCCTCGCCAGTGCGGCCATCGCCAGTGACGATGTTGACGACGCCTTCTGGCAGCCCGACGGACTGGCACAGCTCGGCGAAGACAATCGCGGTAATTGGCGTGAACTCGGCGGGCTTGAGCACGACGGTGTTGCCAGCGGCCAGCGCGGGCGCGATCTTCCAGGCGAGCATCAGCAGCGGAAAGTTCCAGGGGATGATCTGGCCAACGACGCCAACTGGCCCTATCTCGGGCAACTCACTGGCAAGCAACTGCGCCCAGCCAGCATGGTGATAGAAGTGTCGCGCGACGAGCGGGATATCCAGGTCGCGCGTCTCGCGGATGGGCTTGCCGTTGTCCATGGTCTCCAGCACGGCGAGCAGGCGCGAGTGTTTCTGAATCTGGCGGGCGAGGGCATAGAGGTAGCGCGCGCGGGCGTGGCCAGAGAGGCCGCTCCACGCGGGGAAAGCCTCACGGGCGGCGCGCACGGCCGCATCCACATCTTTACCTGTTCCCTGGGCGACGTCGATCAGCGGGGTTGCCGTCGCCGGGTTGACCGTCGGGAAGTACTCGCCGCCGCTAGGCTCGCGCCACTCCCCGCCGATGAAGAGGCGCAGATGCGGCGCGTGGGCCGCGAGCCAGACCCGCGCGGGCGCATCGGACTCGGGCGCGGGGCCATAGCTCATCGACTCGAAAATATCGGCAACGCTGGCCTTCGTGTCTGCCATCTCGCTACTCTCCTTCTTGCCTCAAGCCATCGGGTGATGATAGCCGGCCGAGTAGCGACCGGTGACGAAGTATTCGATAGCTGACGCTCGATATCATTGAGCAGGCTGCTCGCGCCGATGCGGAAGAGGTCCGCGTTGCAGCCAGTCGTCGCCCAACTCTTCTTTCATCAGGATCAGCCAGTCGAGCGATTGCTTGGCCGTGCGGATGCCGCCAGCCGGCTTGAATCCGACGCTGATAGCCAGTTGCCTCCTCATACTCGCGAATCGCGCGCACCATGACGAGGCTGTCTGGCAGCGTCGCGTTGACCGCCTCTTTGCCGGTGGAGGTCTTGATGAAGTCGGCTCCCGCCATCATGCAGACCCGGCTGGCGCGCGCCACATTGCGCAGCGTTCCCAGCTCGCCCGCCGCCAGGATCGTCTTCATGTGGGCGTCGCCACAGGCCTCGCGGAAGGCGCACACCTCGTCGTAGAGCGCCCGCCAGTTGCCGGTCAGCACGTGGGCGCGCGAGATGACGATATCGATCTCACGCGCGCCCGCCTCCACCGAGGCGCGAATCTCCTCAAGCTTGAGCGGGAACGGATTCTGCCCCGCGGGAAAGCCAGTGGAGACGGCGGCGACGGGGATATCGGTCCCGGCAGCGCTTCGACGGCGACAGGCACGAGGTTATGATAGACGCAGACGGCGCCGAGTATCAGATGCAGCGAGCCGCATCGAGCGCCTCCAGCAGGTCGGAGCGCAACGGCTGGCGCGCCTTGGCGCAGAGGCGGCGCACGTTGCCGGGCGTATCGTCGCCGGAGAGCGTGGTCAGGTCGATGCAGGTGATGGCGCGCAGCAGCCATGCCGCCTGCCATTCTTTTTTCACCGTGCGCCGCGTGGCGAGCGTGGCGGCGCGGCGTTCGACGGCGCTGCGATTGACCTGTACAGCGGCGACGCAGTCCAGGTCCAGCGGCATGCCGGGATTGCGCGCTGTGGCTGCGCCCGCATGCTCGGTCGCGCGGGCGCGTGCTTTGCCTCTTGTTTTGGCTGGCATATCGGCGTCGATGTCCATCGACACCCCATCTGCGGTTGTCATCGTTGAACTCCAATCGCGCCGCTTGAGCTTCGTCGAGCCATTGCGCGGCGTAGAAGTGCGCAATGTGGGGAGCGGCGTATTCTCTCACGATACACCACGACGCCGACATTTGCCACCAGCAACGCCCTGCTATGCGCTGGAAAATGAGCCGTGGAGAGTCTTCCAGCCCCACTGGGCAGGCTGAACTCTCATTTGAGACGTTGGAGGATTCCACAATGGTTGCGCGAGACACTCTATCAGGCGGCTGCTCCGCGCAATATCAGGCCACCCGTCCCATAGAGAGGACAGATAGCCTGATACCGACATTACTCTGCCGATTGTGCCGCGGACCAGAGTTCCTGGCTGCGGTCAGCCACGATCTGCTTCGCCTGTTGGATAAAGTCGGCTATTGGGACGGCGCCGAGATTCTCGTTCGAGCGCAGGCGCACCGCGACCGCATCCGCCGCCGCCTCTTTGTCGCCCACCACCAGCATGTATGGAATCTTCTGCAACTGGGCGTCGCGCACTTTGGCGTTCATACGCTCGTGGCGCGCATCCACCTCCGCGCGCAGACCCGCCTCGCGCAGCCGCTCCGCCACCTGCTCAGCGTACTCGCCATGCTTCTCATCCGAGATGGGAATCACCACCGCCTGCACCGGCGCGAGCCAGAGCGGGAACGCGCCCGCGTAGTTCTCGATCAGGAACGCCATGAAGCGCTCCAGCGTCGAGATGCTGCCGCGATGGATCATCACCGGCTGGTGTGGCTGGCCATCCTCGCCGATGTACTCCAGGTTGAAGCGCTCCGGCAGCGTGAAGTCGATCTGCACCGTCGAGATCGTCTCATCCTTGCCGAGCACATTCGCCACCTGCACATCCAGCTTGGGGCCGTAGAAGGCCGCGTCGCCAATGCTCTCGTAATACTCGACCTCCAGCTCTTTGAGCGCCTGGCGCAGCGCGCCCTCGGACTGCTTCCACATCCGGTCGTTGTCGACGAACTTCTCTTTATCGTTGGGGTCACGCAGCGAGAGCCGGTAGCTAGTACTGCTCGAAGCCCATGTCGCGATAGATCTGTTCGATGAGCCGCACCGCCCGCTTGAACTCTGGCAGACATCTGCTCTGGCGTGCAGAAGATATGCGCATCGTTGAGCGTCATCGCCCGCACGCGCGAGAGGCCCGATAGCTCGCCTGATCGCTCCAGCCGATACATCGTGCCAAGCTCGGCAATGCGGACTGGCAGATCGCGGTATGAGCGCATCTTATGGCGATAAATCTGGATGTGGTGCGGGCAATTCATCGGGCGCAAGCACCAGCTCCTCGCCGCTCTCCATCTCCATCGGCGGATACATCGACTCGTGGTAATGCTCCCAGTGGCCCGACGTCTTATACAGGTCGAGCTTGGCCAGATTCGGCGTGTAGACGTGCTGGTAGCCCTGCCTGCGCTCCAGGTCGAGGATATATTCCTCCAGCAGACGGCGCACCGTCGCGCCACGCGGCAGCCAGAGCGGCAACCCCGCGCCGATATCCTCGCTAATCATGAAGAGTTCGAGGTCTTTGCCGAGCTTGCGATGGTCGCGCCGCTTCGCCTCTTCGAGCCGTTCGAGATAGGCTTCCAGGTCTTCCTGCGTGAACCATGCCGTGCCGTAGATACGCTGGAGCATCGGGCGTTTCTCGTCGCCGCGCCAGTACGCGCCCGCCACGCGCATCAGCTTGAATGGGCCAATCTCGCCCGTGTTCGCCACATGCTGACCCCGACACAAGATCCAGGAATGGCCCCTGCTCCTCGATGCCGACCTCTCGCCTGGCAGGTTCTCGATAAACTCGATTTTGTAGGGTTGATCGTGCTCCGGAAGTATTTCAGCGCCTTCTTGCGTGGCCACTGGCTGTGCACGAAGGGATGGTTCGCCGCGATGCTGGCGCGCATGCGCTCCTCGATGGCGGGGAGATCCTCGGGCGTCAGCGGGCGCGGCAGCTCCATATCGTAGTAGAAGCCATCCTCGATGGCCGGGCCAATGGCGAAGCGCGCGCCCGGAAATAGCTCCTGCACTGCCTCCGCCATCACATGCGCCGCGCTATGGCGCATCCGCTGTATCGGCGAATATGCGCCCGCCGCCTCAAGCTCCTGTTCAACGGACATATTGTCGTTCCTTTCAGATGTGTACTCGTGTGTTGTCGTTGTTATCTGCCATACGACCAGGATTAGCCGCGGCATTCACGCCGCGAACCTGCCCTACATCATCATCCCGCCGCCTCAACCTCTCCTCGCAGCCTGGCGAGCAACCGTTGCGCTGCCCGGAGCCGCGCGCGGACATCTGGCATGTGAGACGCCTGGCGCAGCAATTCGGCGATATCCGGCGCGCGCGCTGCCAGATCGTGAAGCAATTGGCCGCACGCAGGTGGATACTCGCCACGCTGCGCATACCACTCATCCACCATCGCGGGCAGCATCCTATCGACTAATAGCGCCGCCGCCTCGGGATCGCGTTCTCGCAGGTATGCGGCATAGTTCAGACTGTTCTCGAAATCGGCGTATAAGTCATCTTTGTGCGCGTCTGACGACACGCAGAATCTGTACACCATCATCGTAAGACCTCCTCAGCGTCGGAATCGTTGTGACATGGCTGGTGGTGTCGCCACGGCCAGACGCCGCGCGACCTGAGATAGACATGGTCACACCGTCGGCTGGTTGCCGACGGATCCCGATCACCTTTTGAGCTAGATGGCATACAGCGCGCATGGTTCTCGTCTTCTCTGATTCGTACTCGTGCGGTGGATGGTCAGCGAGTCACACACATGACACCGCGACCCTGCACCGCAAAAGGCCACAAAAAAACCCCTTCATCCCGCCTGGGACGAAAGGGCGACATGCCTTCCGTGGTTCCACCCACATTTCACACGGCAAAAGCAATCACTCGCTTGCCGCGTGCTTCATTGCTGGCCGATAACGGATGCCCTCCGCGACAGCCTGCCACAAGTGAAGGTGGGTCGGTGTCGGGCTAACGGGTGGTATTCACAGTCATCGTTGCCGGAGATGGTTCTCAGTCGGTGGCCATCTGTCGCTGTCGGAAGACGCCTGCTACTCGTCCCGCTCTACGCCATAACTATTCGTACGACATTCAGCATATCACGCGGCGGACCCGCTGTAAAGCCTGTGCAATGGTCACTTCGCATGCTACACTGCTATCACTTGCTACCACAGCTATCACTGCAATCATCCCACAACGGACACGTTATTTTCCCGGTGGGACTATGGAGCGCGTTTGAGGAGCGATCATGGATGATGGACGTCAGACACTGGAATTAGCGCCCGCAGCGCTACGAAGGCAAACCGATCCGGCGAGTCTCGGCTTAGCAACCACGGCGGATCTACCCGCTCCTGGGGGCATGGTCGGCCAGGAGCGCGCGCAGGAGTCGATAGACTTCGCGCTGGAGATGACCGACAGCCGATACAACTTGTTCGTCAATGGCGATCCGGGCACGGGGCGGCGTGTGGCCGTGGCCACTGCGGTCGAAACGATTGCGAAGAGTCGGGCCGCCGCGAAAGACTGGTGCTACGTCTACCATTTCGACCAGCCCGAGGAGCCGCATGCCGTCGCGCTGCCGCCAGGCATGGGGCGCGCGTTCGCGCATGATGTCGCCACCTTTGTCCAGGCCGCGCGGCGGGAGTTGCGGCAGGCATTTTCCAGCGATGCCTACGCCGCCAAACGTAAGGAACTGCTGAGCGATGTCGAGCCACAGCACACCGCTCTCTGGAATGCGCTACGCGAACAGATGCTGGCGCTCGGTTTCCTGGTCCGCACGACCGAGCTGGGCATCGCGATTCTGCCCCTTCGCCCACCCGGCGGCCCACAGGATGCGCCACGATCCGGTCCTGGAAGCAACGATGCGCCCGACACCGAGGATGAGCCACTGATCTTCTCGCGTGAGGAAATTGACGCGCTGCCAACGGCGGAGCGTAATCGATTGCGCGCGAAACACGAACAGGCGGAGACGCTGCTCAAGCGCGGCCTGCCAGAGATCACCGCTCTTGAAGATGAGATGGCCGCTCGAATCCGCGCGCTGAACATCACGACCGCCGAGGAGGTACTTACTCGCGGCGTCGAGGCATTGGTGGAGCAGTACACTATCTCCGCCGACGCGGTGGACTTCCTGCGGCAACTGGCGGGCGACATGGTCACGCATGTCGATGTGCTGCGCGGTGAGGGCGACGATGGCGGTTCTGCCAGCGACGCGGAGAATGACGACGAGGATGACCAGGGCATGGACAGCAGCGAGGGCCGTGTGAGCCTGCCCACACTCCTCCGCCGGTATCGCGTCAACGTGCTGGTCTCGCATAAGCCCGACGACACCGCGCCGATTGTGATCGAGATGAACCCGACGCGCACCAATTTGCTCGGCCGCATCGAATCGGGCACCAAACGCGGCCTGCCATTCACCGACCACCTGATGATTCGCGCGGGCGCGCTCCATCGAGCGAACGGCGGCTTTCTGATTGTGCAGGCGCACGACCTGATCGCCTCGCACGCCTGGGATACGCTCAGACGGGTGCTGCGCTTCGGCATGATTGGCATGGATAGCGGCGGCGAGCCACAGGGCGCACCCCCCGGCGCGACCCTCCGGCCAGAGCCGATTCCCGCGAACGTGAAGGCCATCCTGATTGGCGACCTTTCCACCTATCGTATGTTCATGGAGCAGGATCCGGAGTTCCGGCTGCTCTTCAAGGTGCGGGCGGACTTCGCCGACGAGATGCAACGGACGCCGGACGCCGAAAAGGCGTATGCCCGCTTCAGTGGCAACGTCGTGCGCAGCAATGGCGGCCCGCCGTTGGCAGCGGACGCGGTAGCCAGGCTGATCGAGGAAGGGAGCCGCTGGGCAGAGGACCAGGAACGCCTCTCCACCGAGTTTGGCAGCCTGCGCGATCTCACGCTGGAGGCATGCTACTGGGCGAAGAAGGAGAAAGGCGAGACAACATCCGCGGCGCATGTTAGCCGTGCGATTGCCGCGCGCGAGCGACGGGCGAGCCTCTCTGAAGACAAGTACAACGAGTTGATCGACGAGGGGCAACTTGTCATCGAGACATCGGGCGAGGTGGCGGGGCAGGTCAACGGCCTCTCGGTACGTATCTCCACCGACCACTTCTACGGCGTGCCGATGCGTATCACCGCGCGCACCTCACCGGGTGTCGCGGGCGTCACCGACATCGAACGCGAGACGGCGATGAGCGGGCCAAGCCATAGCAAAGGTGTGCTCATCCTCAGCGGTTTCCTCGCCGGACGATTCGCCCAGGATTTCCCGCTGAGCCTCTCGGCGAGCATCTGCTTCGAGCAGAACTACGAGCCAATCGATGGGGATAGCGCCTCCTCGGCGGAACTCTACACCCTGCTCTCCAGCCTCTCCGGCGTACCAATCCGCCAGTCGCTTGCCGTTACTGGCTCGGTCAATCAGCGCGGCGAGATTCAGGCGGTCGGCGCGGTGACGGCTAAGGTCGAGTCGTTCTTCCGGCTCTGTGAGTTGCGCGGGCTGGATGGCCATCAGGGAGTGCTGATCCCACGGGCCAACATTCGCAATCTGATGTTACGCGAGGAGATTGTGGAGGCGGTCAGGACGGGAAGGTTCCATATCTACGCCATCAGCTCGGTGGACGAAGGGATCGAGTTGCTCACCGGCATCCCGGCTGGCAGGCCCGACCGCGATAATCGCTACCTGGAGGGAACGATCAACGCGCGCGTCAGCCAGATGCTGCGCCTCTACAGCGACCGCGTGCGCGCCTACACCACCGGCCAAAATGTTGGCCTCGCCCGCCCATGATCCGGGAGTGCTCACTTCGCCCCCGATAATTGATGTACACGAACGCTACAGCATGACACAAGCACCGCCCGGAGCCGACCTCCAGGCGGTGTGGATTGCTTGAATATCTTGCTCTACTGCTCCAGCGCGCCCTGACGTACCGCGTGCGCCGTCTGCTTCGTGCTGTGGCCATTGACCTCAGCGACGATGCCCGCCTGCTGCTTCGCCGCACCGACAAACGCGAAGAACAACGGATGCGGACGGGTCGGGCGGCTCTTGAATTCTGGGTGGAACTGGGTCGCCAGGAACCACGGATGATCTTTCAGTTCGATGATCTCCACCAGCTTGTTATCGGCGGAACGGCCGCTCACCAGCATGCCCTTCGCCTCGACACGGCGGCGATACGAGTTGTTGAACTCATAGCGGTGGCGGTGGCGCTCGAAGATGATCGGCTCGCCATAGGCCGCCTCGGCTTTGCTTCCCGGCGTCAGGCAGCAGACCCACTGGCCCAGCCGCATCGTGCCGCCCTTATCAGAAATCTGGCGCTGATTGGGCATCAGATCGATTACCTTGTCAGGCGACTCGGGATCGAACTCGGCGCTATTCGCCGCATCCAGGCCAAGCACGCTGCGCGCGAACTCGATGACCGCGACCTGCAATCCCAGGCACAGCCCGAAGTAGGGAATACCGCGCGTCCGCGCGTATTCGACGGCTTTGATCTTGCCCTCGATGCCACGGTGGCCGAAGCCGCCCGGCACGATGATGCCCGCCGCCTGCGCCAGCCGCTCCTCGTGTTTCTCCCACTCTTGATCGAGCTTCTCCGAATCCACCCAATCAATCTGTACGTCTACCCCCTGCGCCCAGCCCGCGTGTGTCAGCGATTCCGCCACCGAGAGATAGGCGTCGTGCAGCGCCACATATTTACCAACCAGCGCGATGCGCACCGTCGGCTTCTCCGCCCCAATGCGCGCGACCAGGCTGCGCCATTCGCGCAAATCCGTCGGCTGCGTCTGCTTCAGCGCCATCTTCTCGACCAGGAAATCGCCCAGCCCCAGATCTTCGAGCATCAGCGGCACCTCGTAGATGCTGCTGGCCGTCTCGACGGGGATGACCGCGCGGCGCTCGATATTGCAGAAGAGCGCAATCTTGTCGCGTATCTCATCGGCGACCGGAAAGTCTGACCGGCAGAGGATGACGTCGGGCTGGATGCCCGCGCGCAACAGCTCCTTGACGCTGTGCTGCGTCGGCTTGGTCTTCAGCTCATGTGTCGCGCCGATGAACGGCAGCAGCGTGACATGCAGGTAGAGCGCGTCGTCACGGCCCACATCGTTGCGCATCTGGCGGATCGCTTCGAGGAACGGCTCGCCCTCGATATCGCCTACCGTACCGCCGACCTCCACAATCACCACATCAGCACTGGTCTGCTCTGCCAGTGTGTGGATGCGCTGCTTGATTTCGTTGGTGATGTGGGGAACGACCTGAATGGTGCCGCCGAGATAGCCTCCGGCGCGCTCTTTGCCGATGACCGCGTTGTAAACCTGGCCCGTCGTGACATTGCTGGCCTGGCTGGCTGGCTCATCGGTGAAGCGCTCGTAGTGACCCAGATCGAGGTCCGTCTCCGCGCCATCATCGGTGACGAAGACCTCGCCATGCTGGTAGGGCGACATGGTGCCGGGATCCACGTTGATGTACGGATCCAGCTTCATGATGGCGACCGACAACCCACGGCTCTTGAAGAGACGACCCAGCGATGCAACGGTGATGCCCTTACCAACCGACGAGACGACCCCACCCGTGACAAATAGAAACTTTGGCATGCCACTCTGCTCCCTTGCGCGCTGCTCTCGGTGCGCGCTCACACGACTCTCCCGACTCACGAGATTCGCGATGACGATTGGAAAAAGGCTACTCACGCTGCACAATAAGAATCCGTCCGGCGCCTGTTCATCGCACATTCGACATAGGCTACTTCGGGCAATTGCGCGCCGGAAAACAGCAATCGCCACATAGAGAGAGGGGCCAGCACCCCCGTTTTGTGGAGCTGGCCCCTCATCTTCAGTTAACCTCCCCGGTAGTTCAGAACAACCACCTGCGGTTCTGCCGGGAGACTCGCAGGCGTGATGACAAGTTTGGGAAGCGGTTCGACCGCTTCCACCCCCATTTCGCGTAAGAACTTGTCAACCGGATCGAGCGCCGCGCCGTTTGACTTATAGGCGGGCGTCGCGTAATGCATTGGGATAATCAGCCGTGCCTCGAGCTGCGTGATGACCTCGGCTGCCTTCTCAGCGTTCAGCGCGTATCCGCCGCCCACCGGCACCAGCACGACGTCAGCGCCGTTAAGCGCCTCCTGCGCACGGTCATCCAGCTTATCGCCCAGATCGCCCAGGTGGCAGATGTGAACGTCGTCCATCGTGATAAGGTAGGCGGTGTTGCGCCCATGGACCTTGCCGCGCTCCTGATCATGCCAGGTCGCCACACCAGTGATGAGAATCTGCTGGATCTCATACTCGCCTGGCCCCGTGACGACTTTCTTCACATCGCCACTCACCGCCTTGACATAGCTATGCCCGGGATGGTCGTGACTGATGGTGATGATGTCGGCGGAGGGGCGGCCGATGGAGTAACCCGTTGTAGGCGCGGGCGGGTCGGTAACGAGCGTTGCGTCTTTTCCTCGCAGGCGGAAGCATGAATGCCCCAGCCAGGTCAATTCCATGGGATATCATCCTCACAAAAAGCATTGGGCGGGGTGCGTCAGCGCATCCGCCAGCGTGCCCCGCCCTGACAGTTAGCATACCACATTGGGAAGTTCACCACAAGGGATTAGCCAGGTTGATGATGGGTAAGGCCATCTGCTACCTATTCCCTGTGTTGCTCGCCACCGCGGAAACGAGCGGTGATTTCGCACATGACAAAGAGGAAATTCCGAGTTCGCCAGGGAAGTTATAGAAAGGTGAATTCAAGCCCTATTGATGGGACTAGGGCGGATGCCAGATTACTATGGCTGAGAAGAAGTGAGTATCATACCAGTTGGACCACCAACAGTGTCTCTCAACTCAAGTATGGAGGACCAGCAGATGGCGACCAATCCATCCAAACAGCATCGGCATGCCTCGGAGCCTCAGATCTCGGTCATACAGTGGCTGCTTGATTCTGACCCTTCGATCCGTTGGCAGGTGATGCACGACCTGACCGATGCCTCACCCGACGAGGTCGCAGCCGAGCGCGCAAAGATCGCAACGGAGGGCTGGGGCCACCAGTTGCTGAGTGGCCAGGGCGCCGATGGGTACTGGGGCGTCGACACATCCAACCCCGAGTGGGTAACACTGCGGGCGCTGCTGTTGTTGCGTGACATGGGGCTGGACCCGACGAGCGTCGAGGCTCGGCGCGCGGTCGCCCGTGTCCGTGACAACGTGACCTGGCAGGGTGTGCTGCCTCAGGATGCCGCCTGGCACGGCAAGCCACTGTTTGCTGGCGAGGTCGAGCCGTGCGTCAATGGACGGGTCGTGGCGGTTGGCTCGTACTTCGGCGAGGATGTGCAGGGCGTCGTTGACCGGCTCCTGGGCGAGCAGATGGCCGATGGCGGGTGGAACTGCGAACAGGAAAGCGGCTCGGCGCGAGGATCCTTCCACACCACGATCTGCGTCCTCGAGGGGCTTTTAGAGCACGAACGGGCCACAGGTGGCTCGCCAGTAGTGACGGCGGCTCGGGAGCGGGGGCAGGAGTACCTTCTAGAGCGCCGTATGCTGCGCCGCCTGTCCAATGGCGACGTGACTGACCCCGCCTGGAGCCGCTTCTCGTTCCCCACCGGCTATCACTACGACGTGTTGCGCGGGCTAGAGTACCTGCGGAGCGCGAATGTGACCCCAGCCCCGCGTCTGGCCGAGGCGCTCGACCTCGTCGCCTCCAAGTGTGCCGCGGATGGCCGCTGGGTGCGGGAGAACGTGTATCCCGATGAATTGGACGCCGAGCCGGGTACGGCCAAAGGCGAGCCAAGCCAATGGATCACGCTGCGCGCCTTGCGTGTCCTGCGCTGGGCGGGTCGGGAGAACTGACCGCTGGCTCCGAGTGCGGCGCTCTTGAAGAAGCTACTCACCAGCCGGCCCTGCCCGCGCGCGCGCGTCTCCACTGAGGTAGCGAACGCGGGCGCGCGCCGACTCTACGAGCGCAATGGCTGGCGTTATCTCCACCCCGGCCTTGTTTTCGCGCCGGGGCAGCAGCCGTGTGTCGTCATGGGACGTGAGATCAATTCGGACGAGCGATCAGCAAATTCGTGAAGACGCAATCGAGCGAGTCGCCGCCTTCAATTCCAATCTCGCCAGACGTAAAGGTCGTATCGTCCTGCGACCCCACCTGCGTCCCATTGACGAAGAGATCGAAGTGCGATCCCTTTGCCTCGACCTTCAGCGTGTTCTTCGTATTGAGCCCGCCTTTGATCGCCGCATTGGCGGTGAAGTCCGTGAGCGTCGTGCAGGTGCTATTCACACACTTATCGAAGAACCACTTGCCATTGCTGTCGATCAGGAAGCGGTAGTAGTTCCCGACGCTGGCACGCCTGAAGACAAGCCCGTAGCCGGTTGTCGTTGGACCACTCACCTGCTGTACATCCACCGAAACGTTCACGTCGGATTGAGCCCCAATCGGCGCATAGCAGATGAAGCCATCGGCAATTTGGTAGCCGTCGGTTTTCGACTGGCAGTTATTATCCTGGGTCCAGTCGTCGGCGGTAGACTTGAAGGTGTTCTGGTAGAGCACCGTCTCTGCCGGAGTGGATGTGGCAGATGCGCCCGGCGTCCCTGTCGAGGTGTTAGTCTGGCCCAGTGAGTTGATGGCAAAGACCGAGATGCCGGTACACGCCGCCAGGACGACAACCACTGCCACGACGATACCAACAATCAGCCCGGTTCGGCTCTTTTTCGGCGGGGGCTGCTGCTGCGGATAGCCATAGAGCGGATTACCCTGCGTCGGCGGATAGGTTGGGGGCGCGTACTGTCCCGGTTGTCCGGGCTGCTGCTCGTAGCCACTCGGCGGGGCATATGAGCCTGGGCCATAGGGATTCTGCGGCGCGCCGTACCCAGACGTCGGCGTGTTGCTACCATAGCCCGCGGTGAATGCGCCGCCCTGCCCAGGCTGTCCAGATGCGTTCGTAAGCTGGTACCCACATCTGGGGCACCGATCGGTATTCGGCTGTTCGACCATAAGGCCGCACGAAGGACACTGCATGGTTTCATCTCCTCCTCGTGAACGAATACGCAGGTGGTTACCACGTCTGCCTGATTTGCTCGGAGGGGACGGCGATTGCAGTGAGTGAAGTGCGATGGACGATTCAGGTTGCTCATCCCGCGCGCTCGCTCTCTGCCACCGCGACGTAGCCGCTGCCGGGGATGTAGTCCGCGCTCTGGTGGCGGAGAAGGCCATCACCCTGCCCCATGTGCTATACTTCGCGCGTAGTTGATCGCGACCGCATGATGCATCTCTGCACCACTTCTTCCGCACCGTTGATGCATTTCGTCTTGATGGTCTCTATCTGATCGAGATTTACCCTCCTCAGCATAGAACTCCACTGAGTCTGCGTACGCCGCATGGATTGACTTGTCGTGGGGTTTGGAACCGACGCCTGGAGTGGGTCGGCACAGATGGCTCCGCGGATCGTCGCGGAGATGAACATCGATATGCTTGATTGATATGCTTGAAGGAGGGGCCACATGGCCACCCGAATTTACGTGGGCAACCTGCCCTACACCGTTGGTAATGAGCAGCTTGCTCAGATTTTTAGCGCCTATGGCGATGTCAGTGAGGCCACGGTCGTGATGGACCGCGACAGCGGCCAGAGCAAGGGCTTTGGCTTCGTCGAGATGGCCGAAGACGCCGCGCATACCGCCATCGCATCCCTCAACGGGACGACCCTCGACAACCGGACACTTCGCGTGAGCGAGGCGCAGCCGCGTCAGGAGCGGCCCGCTGGTGGCGGGCGAGGCGGCCCCCGTCGCGATTCCTACGGCGGTAGCTCTAGCGACTATGACGGGCGTCAGGATCGCTATGGCCGCAGCCGCTCGCGCGACTGGTAGCTGGCGCGCTGAAGCCAGCCTCAGTTGGATGACTCTGGCCAGGGCATACATACCCTGGCCAGTTTTTTTACGAGCGTTGGGTACAAGCATCGGCGTAGCGGCATAAGCCAAGCCCATCAGAATCCTCTTAGCCATCCGCCGAATCGTCGGCCAGGAACGCGTCACACAGGCAATACCCTGTCGAACAGGTGCGTATATCGGCCCACAATGTCCGTGATCTCGCCAGAGGTGAATGGGAGGCGACGATGGTAACGCGACCAGAATGATGGGTGTTGCCATGTCAAGGGCTGCGGGCAGATGACAACCGCGCACTGTATGCACTGCGGTCATCCCTGCTGCCCCGCCCATATTCATCACGTCTCGATCACGCTGCGCGACGAACAACGCCCTCCTGGAATGAGCGCGACAGTTCGGCTGCCGATACGCACCGAGACGTACACGTTGTGTACACGCTGCAGCAGAAAACCAGTCCCACGGCTGATGTCTTCGCCTCCCCTTTAGCGGCCTGTCCTGACGCATGCGGTGAGATCGGTGCGTCGTAAGGATGGCAGGCGCTCGCCCTAGCAGCGACGCGACGCACTGCGGCGGATGTTGCGAGACCCGCACATTGCTCCCTTTGCCGAGGCGCGCAATCAACTGGAAGCGACAATCCACGCGATGGATATCCTGCTCAAGCGGATCGAGGCTGGCTTCGCAGAGGATGACTAGCAGCTAGCGGCCTGTACCGTTATCGACAGCACTTTGGAGGCATCTGGTGAAAGATTGGAAAGCGGAACTCGACGCATACTTCCAGCGTCGCGAGCAGCAGGAAGCGCAACAGCAGCCCGGTCACGATCACGCGCAGGCGTCCGACGGGGCAACCGCAATAGAGGAGTTCATGGCCACAGTGGTCGTTCCGGCATTCGAGGAGTTCGGGAGTATCTTGAAGGATCATGGGCGTCACATACGGTTACGCCTGGGCGACTCAAACATGCGCATTGTCGCTGAATACGCGGGCAGGGAAGAATTCGATTACACCGTCTGGGCGGGTGGAAACGGACTCTCTGCCGAACTGCGGGCTGGCGGGAGGCATACACCCGATAGCTTTCAAAATGCCAGGGGCAATAGCGCTCTAGCCGACACCACGCAAGAGGATGTTGCCCGGCAGTTAGCCGAGAGGTACATCGCGCTCGCCACCCCCACATTCGCGTGACTTTCGCGTGACTTTCGCAACTATCTCTGCCAATGCTCAAATCTACGCGCTTCGCAACTATGGAAGCAGGAGAATACCATGCCAGACACGCCACAGGCTGAGCCTATTGAAACCTCCGAAACCGTCGAAATGCTCCGCCTGCGCATAGAGACGCTAGAAGCCGAGATCGCGGCCATGCGCCCGATCCTGCTGAGGGTGGCCGAGGCGCGCATGTGCCGAGATATGGCCACTATGATCGAGTCCTGCCCCTATTGCACGCTCAAGCGTGGAGGAGAATACGGATACAGCGGCAAGCACGATGAAGCCTGTATCGTGACGCAAGCCCGAACGCTCGGCTTTTGACCCATCTTGTTGCCCGCGCTGTGGCTCCTATCAGCAGCCAGAGAACCGTGATGCCTGCTATTCAGGCCTACTATAAGAGCGGAGCGCCGTAACCCGCGAAACAATATACGAAACAATGGCGAAGGAAATGTGCTCTCATCATTGTTCCCCCCCAATCACGGTGAGAACCACCACAACCAACACTAGGAGATCGCGTGGCATCCAACCCGGCGTACGCGCCGTTGCATCCTGTCTACAGGGTCATTTACAAAATTACCGTCCTCCTCGTCGTGCTCATCCCCTTACTGGCCACGGTTCTCGCGATTGGGCTGCTCTGGCAGCGGGCCGTCCACCTGTCGGACCTGATTTTGCTCGCGGTGATGTACGCGCTCGTCGCGTTCGGCGTCACCGTGGGCTACCATCGGATGCTGACTCACAGAAGCTTCCGCGCGCATCCAGCGGTCAAGTTGCTGCTGCTGATCCTTGGCTCGATGGCCTTTGAGGGTCCAGCCCTCGATTGGGCGGCGACCCACACCAAACACCACGCGCGCGCCGACCGCGAGGGCGACCCACACAGCCCCGTCGAAGGCTTCTTCCACGCGCACCTCGGCTGGATCTTCCGCGACAGTGACGCAGACCCTAAGGTGTACTGTCGCCACCTCGTGAGTGACCGCATCGTGACCTTCGTCAGCAAGACTTTCCTGCTCTGGGCGGTGCTATCGCTGGCGATCCCGTTTGCTGTCGGCTGGCTCCTGGGTGGGTGGCCACTGGCGTTGAGCGGCCTGCTGTGGGGTGGCCTGGTGCGCATGTTCCTGACGCATCACGTCACCTGGAGCGTCAACTCGGTCTGCCACACCTTTGGCAAGCGCGCATTCGAGACGACGGACCGCAGCCGCAATGAGTGGGTCGTCGGCCTGCTGGCGTTTGGCGAGGGCTGGCACAACAATCACCACGCCTTCCCGCGTTCGGCGTTCCATGGTCTGCGCTGGTGGCAGTTCGATCTCTCCGGCTACCTCATCTGGACGCTGGAGCGCCTGCACCTGGCGCGCGAGGTCTACCGCATCCCGCCAACCCTCCTGGCGCGCCGGGCCGTGAAGTCAGCACAAGAAGCGTCTGCCCCCGCAACGACGCCTCAGTCTGACACGCGGGAGGAAGAGGGAGAGCTGGCGCGCGTCGGATAAACCAAGAAGGCACGCAGCGAGCGAGTCCATTGCCGCGGCTCGCTCGCCATCCCTCACCCTGCGCACTCGCTCTCGGCCACCGCCACATAGCTGCTACCGGAGAAGTAGTCCGCGCTTTGGTTGCGAAAGTAAGGGTTCCGTAGGCGGCAGACGCTCATCGGCTCATGCCTCTTGTACTGGCTGGTAATCGTTGGGGTCGTTGAAACCCGCGATCCATGCCGCGGCCTGGTGGCAGGTGCGCATCCAGGGAGGCACGCGAATGACGTATCGCCGCCCCGTCGAGGGATCGCAGACCGCGAGACAGACCAGCGGCTCGTCGCCACTCAGGCGCACCTCCAGTAGTTGGCGCGGTCCGCCGGGATCGACGTCCTCATGCCGAATCAACGCATTTGCCTCGCGGACAAACCGAGCGAAATCCATTCGTTCAAGCATCACGCGCCGCAGCTCCGCGTTCGGCTCGTCAAGCACCTCAGCCGCCGTCAGCGTCTCCGGATGGAAAAGCGCCCGCCCGCTGATCGCAACTCCACGCCAGCGAAGCTGAAAGCCGCGACCGGACAACGGCAGCGCGCGCCAGGGCAACCCGCCAATATCGAGCGACTCGGCGACACGCAGCCGCTCGGGAATCGTCTGGAGCGAGAGGCAATCGCGCAGATCGAGTGCATCGTACTGCCGTACTCCCGATGGGAGTGAGGAAAGCTGGCTGCACCCTCCCATGTTGAGCCGCCGCAGCCCGGCAATGCCACCGACTGGCCAGCCGGTGAGCCTTCTGCAATTGGCGACGTTCAGGTTGCACACGCGCAGTCCCTCGGGCAGCTCGCTCAAGGACGCACAGTCGGAGAGGTCAAGCGACTCAACGGTAAGAGCGGGCACGAACTCCAGGTTCACGCACCGTCGCACCGTCAGACTCCTGGTCACTTGAATATCGGACGGGATGCTTCGGATGCCCTCGCACTCAGAGACTTCCAGGCGTCGCAGGCGCAACTTCGCGGGAAGCGCATCGAGTTGGGGACAGCGGTCGATCACCAGGGATTCGGCTACCTTGATGCCAGACGGCAGATACTTGATGCCGTCGCAGGCGCTCAACTCCAGATGGCGCGTCTTCAACTCATGTGGCAGCGTCCTGATGTAGGGACAGCGTGTTAGGGAGAGTCTCGTGCGCACCTGGAGATCGTCGGGCAGCCAGGTCAGTCCGCTGTCCGTAATAATCAGCTCATCGCACCGCAGTCTCCTGGGCAGCGCGCGTAGATTGCCCACACCGCCGAGCGTCAGCCGATCCACATGGATGTCATCGGGCAGGTGCGTGAGGTCCGACGACGACCAGAAGGCAAGATTGCCTTCCACGCGTATTCCGCGAGGAGCGTTCCCGGCAAGAATCGCCGCCTGGGCCTGCTCCGGCGTCATCGGCCAGTTCCACTCGTCCACAGGTTAGCCTCAATCGCGCAGTATTCGGATATCCTCAGGGGTATACTCGCGCTGCTGCCAGACGAGATATAGGCCGACGGGGAGACTGATTGGTCCGTGCTCATCATGAATGATGCGGGTCTCAACAAGTACCCTGAGATAGAGCATGCTGCCAAGCTCCCAGATCTCGGCTGCGTCGGCATCTTCGACACGATGCGCATGTCCCGTTGCCTCGCCAGTGACCAGGATAGGGGGTCCAGTGCGTCGATGCGCCTCAGAGGGAATCTCGGTAATGGTTTCGATCAGCACATCACCCTGCCGCCAGAGCATACAAAATCCCCCTCCATTAGCATCACACGACGGCCTCGCGCTTTCTTATTCGCGGTGAATGCGGGCATTTTACCACAAGCGTCCGGTTATTGCGCTTCGTGGATGCCGCGCCTATACTGTTGCCGAGCGAGAAACATCCATCCGATGCAGATTGGTGAAACTGAGGTGCGCGGCATGCCTTACCGCCAACTATCACGTGACGAGATCATTCAGCTTAGCCAGGAACTGGAGGACCTGGTGCGTTGGGAAGGCGCTCGCGACTACGTCAGCGCACTCTACGGCCTGGAGGCGCGCGACCCACATGGCATCCCGCCCCATCAGATTACCATCTCGCTAGAGTCTGTCCAGCTCGACCGATCAACCTATGGGGAGTCGGTCAGCATCCTCGTGACAGACAGCAACAATCGCCTGCTACCGTTCGATCTCTCGCGTTTCTGGTGGTCGCAGTTTGCGCTGAGCGACGACACCATCGCGGCGCTGCTGGCGAATACCACCGGCAAGCTAGCCAACATACGAACGCTGAATGACGGCGCCATCTACCGTGCGCTGCAAGACAGGTGTACCGAACTCCTCGGCATCGAGTTCGGCCAGCGCCTGCGCCCACACGATCCCATCACGTTCATGTACACTATCGACACACCGCCGTCCCTCAGCCACCGCGCGGTCTATGTGGACGATGAGTCGGATGCATGAAGCGAACGAACCCATACCCGCTAATCAAGACGGAATCTCAGCGGCCCTCTGTCTTTAGTCTGCATCTGTACCAGGGGCGTTACCTATAAATCTCCTAATACGATTCCAGGGACGAGTGAGTGAATATATGCATCCGCAAACGCTCTACATGAGTCTGACATGAGTGCGTGCCAAACATATCTTCAACAAACGGGAGGGTCATGCAATGAGCGAAGCTAGTTGCCCATACTGCCAGACAATTGTCTCCGAAGTAGCTAAGTTCTGCCATATATGCGGTGGCCAACTGCGGTGCAAAATGTGTGGAACCCCGATAATCATGGATGCAAAAGCATGCTACGAATGTGGTGAGCCAGTGCTTGTACAGTCACAAGCTGGGCAAGGTGATTTTGATGGTTCGTCCATACCAAGCGGATACAATCGCCTCAGGATACGGTCTACACCCAACACATATGATGTCGACCTGCTTTGTAGTGACAATGCGGTTGAACATGTAAATGACCTATTGGCTCGTTTGGGACGCAATCACTTTGCAGATCAGGGCATCCAAGGCGACTACACCGTGGCCCGAAGCGGAATGCAGATGGTTGTAGAGAGTCCTACACAGTCAATCGCTGCACCCGCACATGAAGCACAAGCAGAGCAATCCTCCGCCGATTCTCATCCCCCCTTGCAGAAAACTACGCCCGTTGACTCCAGCGAGAACGGAATATGGCGTATCTTCACTACTTTAGACGGCAAGCCCGTGTTGGATGAAATTAAGCTAAAGGCAGGATCTGCAAAGTAGAGCTATGTAGAACGTCTTGTGGTTCTATATCTCTACGCCCGAGCGTTGTTGGGCGATGAAAAGGTTGCACGTTCAGACGTATATGCCGTATTGGATGATGCAAACGTACGAGATTCAAATACAGCAACCTATCTCAAAGACCATACCGACTTTCGGCAAACGGACAATGATTGCTTTCGACTTACCGCTGGTGGACGTGACCAAGCAAAGCAGTTCATTGCCGATGCCCTGAAGCCCGAGATCCCTGATGGCTACTACCCAGGAGTAGAAGGACGCCCAAGAGGTTCGCGAGCAAGAAAGACATCTACAAAGTCGAGTGAACGCAACACAGATTCCGACGAAATCACTTCATGGGTAGAGAACACGAAATCATTGCGTGATAGGGTCAAGTCCGAAGTTGTCTGTAAATTAGGGTGTCTGGTAGACCGTGCGCATCAGGCGGAAGAGGGCATAGGAACCTCCTGAAAGAGCGGCGCCTGCTTGGGCTGAGGCTCGCGCCACAGCCAGTAGGCGGTCATCTCGAAGTAGCGTTTGCCCGTCGTCCACACCTCGTCCTGCTCCATGAGCAACGCGCCGACAAGGCGCAGCACCGACTCGCGGTTGGGGAAGATGCGGATGACGCGTTCGCGGCGGCGGAGCTCTTCATTGAGCCGTTCGACGCCATTAGTGGTGCGCAAGCGTTTGCGGTAGGGCGCGGGTAGCGCCAGCACTGCGGTCGCGTCGTCAAAGCCCCGTTCCAGGGTAGCAACTGCTGTGGGCGCGGTGCTCTGGTAGTCGTGAACAAAGCGCGCCAGCAAGGTTCGGGCGGTGCTCTCATCGGGGGCGTCGAAGATCGGGCGCAGCCGGGCATGCACCTCCTCCTGGAGCGCGTTGGGGGTCGCGTGGAGAGTATCGGCGCTGTTGGCGGAGAGGTGGGTCTGACAGCGCTGCCACGACGCGCCTTGAAATTGGTATTGCACCGCCTTCACCAGTCCGCCGTGGTGATCTGAGACGACCAGATCCACCCCGGAGAGGCCACGCCCCTTGAGCCAGGTGAAGAACGCCATCCAGGCGCGCTCGCTCTCGCTGTCCCCCACCTGGAGCCCGAGAATCTCGCGGTAGCCGTGCTCATTGACCCCGGTCGCTACCAGTGCGCTCACCGCGCGCACCCGTCCACCCTCGCGCACTTTGACGACGAGCGCATCCACCAGCACAAACGGGTAGCGCTGGCTGCTCAGATCGCGCTCATTCCAGCCCGTCACCAGCGGATCGAGCGCTTTGCACAGATCAGAAACCGTGGACTTGGCGAAGCTCGTCCCGCACAACTCCTCGGTGATCCGCGCCACCTTGCGCGTCGAGACGCCGTTGACCACCCTCTCCATGAGGGTGAGGACCAGGGCTTGTTCGCTGCGCTGGTAACGCGCAAACAACTCTGTCGAGAATTGACCCTCCCGTACTTGCGGGACAAGCAGCGTGAGCGCGCCCACCCGCGTGGTGAGCTGGCGCGGTTTGTAGCCATTACGGTAGCCCTGGCGCTGCTCGCTGCGCTCATACGGCGCCGCCTGCAACTGCTCCGCCACCTGGGCGTTCAAGACCTGGTTCAAGATCGCCTCCAGCAAGCGGCCAAGCTCGCCGTCTCCGGTAAACAGCCGTTGCACGGTTTCGCTGGCTAGGGTAAGCTGGTACTGCGTCATAGGCATAGCGTTACGGGTGTCCTCTCTTGGAATCACTGACGGTTTGGTCACTATCAGTCTACCAGAGAGGCCCCGCTTCTCACGCTGCGTGGGCACCCCTCAATTTACAGACAATACCGGACTCAATACACCGCGAACCTGATGGACACTACGTTGGTTATTTTCACCGTAAAGTGGATGCTAGGTGAATTCCTGCGATTAGCACAAGGTCTCAATCGCGAAGAGGTTGTAAAGCTAATAGAGGACATCGTTCAAATAGAACATCCTCTCATCCATGAGCTTAATGGCAAGCCGCTTGTTCAAAGCACGAATCTGAGCGCACCCGAGGAGGTTCTGGTCCTTTTACAGTATGCAACAGGAGGAAGTCTTTCCGCAGACCAGTTAAGGGAGGCAATACCTGAACTGCGCCCCTAAACCTGGACACTTCCAAGCCCTCTTTTAGGGGACAACGACTGGCGAGAGCAGGCGAGCATGATAAGCCGCCTCGAACTCTGCAGGGGTCAGATAGTCCAGCGCTGAATGGATGCGTTTGCGCTGGTAGACCTCGTCGAGAAAGCGCCCGATCTGCGCGTAGGCGTCGGCGAAGTCGCGGTACTCGGTCAAGGCCACCTCCTCCTCTTTGATCGTGCGCATGAGCCGCTCGGCATAGCCATTCTGCCGCGGCTCGCCCTGCTCCGCCATGCTGATTTGCGCGCCTAGCCGCTCCAAGCGCGCCACGTAGGCGGTCGCGGCATACTGTACGCCCTGGTCGGAGTGATGGATGCCCGGCTGATGTCCCGCAGCGACGGCCCGGTCCAGGGCCGCGAGCGTGAGCGCCTGGTCCAGACGGCGGCTCAACTCCCAGCCGCGAATGGCGCGGGTGTAGACATCCATGAGCACCGCCAGATAGAGTAGACGAACTCGCGTTGCAACCGCACGTATGTGATGTCGGCCACCCAGACCGCATCGGGCTGTGTGATGGCGAGTTCGGCGACCAGATTGGGATAGCGCGGATAGGGATGGTCGCTGTTGGTCGTGCGGCAGCGCGGTTGCGACGCGTGGCCCGCCAGACCGAGTTCGCGCATGAGGCGGCGCACCCGCTTGCCGTTCATGCAGATGCCTTCCCGGCGCAGTTGCGCGCTCACGCGCCGATAGCCATAGGTCGGCCACGCGCCCGCAATCCGCTCAATGTGCGCTCGCGCCTCCTGCTCCTCAGCGGTGGGAGATGGATACGCCGGCGCGTAGACACTGCTGCGCGGCAGATCCAGCACGCGACACACCGTTGCCAGGGGGTACTGCGGGTACTGGGTGGACAATTGTTCGCTCACCTGGCGCCGCTGCTCCCCGCTGAGAGCAGCACCGCTTTTTTTGCCACGTCCAGTTCCAGCGTCAGACGCCCGACCAACCGCTCTAACTCGGCAATGCGCTGCTCGGCCCGCTGTGTCCGCTCGTCGCCTTGAAACACCGTGGCTGCTTGCGTCACGAAGTCGGCCTTCCAACGGCTGAGCAGGTCGGGCTTGAGTTGGTGCTCGCGACAGACCTCGGCCGCGCGCTTCTGGCCACTGAGCACTTCGAGTACGACTCGCGCCTTGAACTCGGCGCTGAATTGACGGCGTTGACGCATGGGCGTACCCTCCTCTTGGACACATCATACTTGATTAGCCTCTCTGTCCAAGATTTGGGGCGCACTACAACCGAAATCCTCCCAGGCAGTCAACATCGCCATCCGGCGATTGCGCGAGTCAAGACAAATCCGAACTCACGAAACAGGAATGCTTGTTATCACTCCGCTTGGAAGGAAGCGAGCTAGCGAACAAATCCTGCCCCGACTTCAACAAGCTCTGAATCTCCCTGCGAGGAGCCGATCCAGTGGTAGGCGCAAGAAACCCAAGGCGACCTCCACTCGAAAACAATAATAGGTTGCCTAGAATTTGAAACTTAAACCCTGGCCGATATGCCTTCGCCCCGCGCGCTCGCCCTTAGTCTGCTGCTTCGGCCACCGCTACATAGCCGCTGCCGGGGACGTAGTCCGCGCTCTGATGGCGGAAGTAGGTGTTGTAGAGATTGGCGTAGGAGCCGCCGCGCCGCAGTAGCTCGTCGTGCGTACCTTCCTCCATGATGCGCCCGCGATCCAGCACCAGGATGCGGTCGGCGTCGCGGATCGTCGAGAGCCGGTGCGCGATGACAATCGCCGTCCGATGCTCCAGCACCGTCTCCAGCCCCTCCTGAATCTGCGCCTCGGTCAGCGGGTCCACGCTCGCGGTCGCCTCATCCAGCACCAGTATCGCCGGATCTCTGCAAGAGCACACGCGCCAGCGCGACCAACTGCCGCTGGCCCATCGAGAGGCCGCGCCCCATCTCGCCCACTGGCGTCTCCAGCCCTTGCGCGAGGCCGTCGAGCCAGTCGCCGCCGCCAATCTGCCGCGCCACCGTCGCCACCTCGTCGTCCGTCGCTTCGGGGCGGGCATAGCGGATGTTCTCGGCCACAGTACCGTCGAAGAGGAATGGCGTCTGCGGCACGATGCCCAGGTGTCGCCGATAGTCGCGCAGGTCGAAGCTGCGGATGTCGCGCCCATCAATCAGCAACTCGCCGCCCTGGAACTCGTAGAACCGCGCCACCAGCCGCGCCAGGCTCGACTTGCCCGCGCCGGTATGCCCCACCACCGCGACCGTCTGCCCGGCGCGGATCGTCAGGTTCAGCCCCGGCAGGACCGTATGCTCGGCATTGTAGCCGAAGTAGAAGTCGCGGAACTCGATCCGCCCTTCGAGCGACGGCACGGGTTGCGCGTCGGTCTGCTCCACACGCGGCTCGGCGTCGATCAGCGCGAATACCCGCTCGCTGGCCGATAGCCCCTGCTGGAACTGGCTCCAGAACGAGGCGATGCTGGTCAGCGGGAACCAGAAGATGGCGATGCTCTGCACGAAGAGATACCACGTTCCCGCCGAGACATCCCCGTGCAACACATTCAATCCGCCGAACCAGATGATGACGACGGTTCCCAGCCCCGCGACGGTGTTGAGAATCGGGAAGACGCCGTTGAAGACGAAGCCGGTGCGCCAGTTGACCTGATACGCCTGCCGGTTGACCTCGCCAAACTCGCCGTAGATCGTCTGCTCCTGGCGGAAGTTCTTGGCGATGGCGATGCCGCTGATCGTCTCCTGAATCGTGTTGTTGACGCGCGCCCGCGCCCGCTGCGAGTTGCGCACGGTCGTCCGCGCGATACGGCGGAAGGCGAGCGCCACCACGACGATGAACGGCGTGATGCCCAGCGCCAGCAAGGCCAGCACCGGGTTGATGATGAAGAGCACGACAGCGATCAGGACGACCAGCAGCGCCTGGCTCAAGAGATTCAGCACCAGCGTCACCACGGTCGAGAAGTCTTCGGTGTCGGAGGTGACGCGGCTAACGATCTTGCCCGACGGGTTCTCATCATAGAACGACATGTCGCGCGCCAGCACAGCGGAGAAGGCGTCCAGCCGCAGTTGCAGCACGACATCGCCGACAGCCTGCGCGGTATACCACTGGCGTACGAAGCTGAAACACCACGAGAGGATGCCCGCGATCAGGATCGCCGCCATCAGTCCGGCAATCGTTGCAGTGGTGTGCGATTGTGTCAGGATATCGACGCCATGCGCCAGCAAGAGCGGCAAGACGGTATCGGCCAGCGATCCCAGCACGATCATCGCCGTCACCAGCAGCATCATGCGCGCGCGAGGACGGAAGTAGCTGACGATGCGCGCGATCAGCTTGCGATCCGAATAGGTTCGGTCGTAGGCCTCGGCGTCCAGCCCATCCATGATGAAGCCCATATCGTGATTCTCCGTGTGGTGTGCTGTTGTCTATTGTCGATGATGGCGAGACGTTGCCAATCAAGGCTCGCGGCATGAAGCCGCGGCTAATCCTGCCCGTACCGTTACTCCTCGCCAGCGAAGATCGCCTCGCCTCGCATTAGCCGTGGGTCTTCAGGCCACGGCGCGCGTCTTCTCGCGTCCGCCTCGCGTTTATACACTTGCCGCCGGCAGCGCGCTATCATAGCGGGCGAAGATGCGGCGGTAGAGGTCGCAGCGGCCCAGCAGCTCCTCGTGCGTGCCCACTGTCCACCAGCTCGCCCTTGCGCAGCACCAGAATCCGGTCGGCCCAGCGAATCTGCGAGAGCCGATGGGTAATCAGCAGCGTCGTGCGCCCTTCGAGCAGCCGCCGGATCGCCTTCTGAATCTCATCCTCGGTGGCGCTATCGATCGCGCTGGTCGAGTCGTCGAGCATCAGGATGCGCGGGTCGGTCAGCAGCGCGCGCGCAATCGCCAGCCGCTGGCGCTGGCCACCGGAAAGCGTCACGCCGCGCTCGCCAATCACCGTCTCGTAGCCATCGGGCAGTGCGTGCATAAAGCCGTCGGCCTGGGCGTCCTCGCGCGGCGCGCTCGATCTCGGCGCGTGCGGCCCGCTGGCCCATGCTGAAGCCGATATTCTCGGCGATGCTGCGCGAGAAGAGAAAGACATCCTGCTCGATGGACGATATCTGCGAGCGCAGGGCATCCAGATTCCAGTCGCGCACGTCCACGCCATCGATCAGGATGCGCCCGCCGGTCACGTCGTAGGTGCGGTTGACCAGTCGCGTCAGCGTGCTCTTGCCGGAGCCGGTCTGGCCGACGATGGCGATGGTCTCGCCGGGCGCGGCGCGGAAAGAGATGTCGCGCAGGATCGGGCGTCTCGCCATAGCTGAAGCTGACATGGTCGAAGACGATCTCGCCGCGCACCTCGCCGCGGTGGCCCGCCTCGTTCTCGTCCAGTTCGGTCTCCTCACGCATCAGCGCCAGAATGCGGTTGGCGCCCGCGATGCCAAGCTGGACGAGCGAGAAGGTGAAGATCGAGAGGTAGGCTGGCCCACGCAGCATGCCCATCAGCCCCAGGTAGGCGACCAGACCCGCCGAGCGTCAACTGGCCGTGCGTCAGCAGGAAGACGCCGTGCAGGAAGGCAAGTCACCAGCGCGAAGACGAGGATCAGCGGCGGCAGGTACCACGCCTGAATCTGCCCGTTGCGGACGAAGTAGTCGCGGTAGCCGCGCGCGCTGGCGGCCAAACTTGGCGCGCTCCTGCGGCTCCTGCGCGGTGGACTTGACCACCTCGATGCCGGTGATCGTCTCCTCCAGCCCGGCGTTCATCGTGCCGAACTGCTGCCGCATCGCGTTCGAGACGGGATTGAGCCGCCGGGTGTAGTCGCGGATGGCGAAGAAGAAGCCGACGGTGAAGAGCAGCGGCGCGAGCAGCAGCTGCGGCGAGAGAAACGCGATGAAGACCATCGGGAACGACGAGGTTGAGCAGCGAGTCGAAGATCAGGTCGATGCCAGGATTGATCATCGGGTTGAGCTGGCGCACATCGTTGGTGGCGCGCGCCATGATGTCGCCCACCTGCTGGCGATTGTGGAAGGTCTGGCTCTTGCCCAGCAGGCTCAGATAGAGCTCGTCGCGCGAGTCGCGCTCCAACCGCTGCGCCAGAATCTCCGAGCTGAAGCGCGCCGTCATGTCGAAGACGCCTCCCACCAGCACGCACGCGAGGATCACCAGCGCCACCAGCGCCAGCTGCGACTGATCTGGATGTGGCTGTAAGACGACATTGAAGGCGGTACCCGTCAGCCGTGGGACCGCCGCTAGCATGATAATTCGAGATGGTCATCGAGGCCACCGCCGCAAGCAGAAATCGCTTGTAGCGGAGCGCATGGGAGGTGACCCAGCGCACCGCCCCAGCGCGATTGTAGACGTACTCATCGGCGACGGTAAACTCTCGGCTGGCCACAGATTCCCCTCCTGCAAGTGGGTCTGCTAGTGACGTGACGCGACATGCCTCTCTTTGACACAATACCAATCATGTTCTTTACAAGGCACCCGCATATGGTAATCGAACGAAAATTCAATTGCAAGCGAGATATCTGCGTGAAAAACGCGGAGCACATGAACCTCAGCAATAGAGCGGCAATTGCCGTCCGTCCGTTTGCATCGCACTGTGATATGTGATGTATAAGGAGTAGCGCCTAAATCGGCGTGCCCTTGCTTATTAGGTGGAGCCTCTCGACTCTGCGGAAAGGAGCGATTGAGCGTGGATGAACTGGTGAATCAGGTGGTGCAGAAGACCGGTATCAGCCAGGATCAGGCCAATCAGGCGGTCCAGACCGTCATCGGCTTCTTGAAGGACAAACTCCCTGGACCAATTGCCTCCCAACTCGATGGCATCATGAGCGGGCGGGCCAACCCTGGTGATATCGCCGGGCAGGCGGGTCAGGCGCTCGGAGGTCTGGGCAACATGATGGGTGGCAGCAACTCCTGACCGCTGTTTCTATGCCGTTGCCGTGCGCTTCTCCGCGCTCATGGTGGCCGGGAGAGGTCGTACGGCTCCTGAAGGAGAGTGCGGAATGTCTGACAAGATTGGCGCGATCAAGGGACTAGACTCTACCCTTGCGCAGAAACTCGAGGCCGAGGGCATTCACACAACAGACGATTTGTTGAAAGCAACGACAACCCAGCAGGAGCGCTCCACGCTGGCGAAGAAAGTCGGCGTCGAAGGCAGCCAGTTGACCGAGTGGATCAACCGCGCCGACCTGATGCGCCTCAAGGGCGTCGGCGCGGAAATGGCGAATCTGCTCGAAGAGTGTGGTGTGGACTCCAGTAAGGAGCTTCAGCATCGCAAGGCCGACAATTTGTACGCCAAACTCAAGGAAACGAATGACGCCAAGAAGATCACTCACCACGCCCCAACTCTGGAGCAGGTGGATGGGTGGATTCACGAGGCGTCCACCTTCGCCGCGCAACCCTAATCCCCGGCGTTTCACAGCGGCCAACCGCGGGCAGTGGCGTCGACTCATAAGGAATGCAACAGCCCGCGCCACTGTCTTACTCCATTTCACCCTCGTTCCACTTCTTCCATCACTCGTTTCACTACGAGCCAGACGGCATCGGTAGCATGGTCGTGTCAATCACGTTGAAGGTTGGGGTAGATATCAGGTGGTTCAGGCTGTACCGACTGTGCTGACTGTACTGATCCTGCTGACTGTACTGATCCTGCTGACTGTACTGATCCTGCTGAGCCTTCGATTCCGGCTCCAGCCAGATGTGTGTCGCGCTGTCTTGCATCCACGCGATCCAACGGCCGTCTGAGGATATCCACGGGATCTGATTCTGCGAAAGAAGGAGGGGGTCGATCAGGGCTTCCTATGCCTGGAGGGAGGAGGACACCTCCACCGTGGCAGGGTACTATGCCCTCAATTGTGCTTACACTCTTGCAGCGCTCCTCGAATTGTGGTGTATGACGGGTGGTGCGCAAAACAGCGCACCCTTGCCTCAGATGCGGATGACTGCTTATCCGCGGAAAGGAGAGAGCGACGTGGATGAACTGGTGAATCAGGTGGTGCAGAAGACCGGTATCAGCCAGGACCAGGCCAATCAGGCGGTCCAGACTGTGATCGGTTACCTCAAGAACAAACTCCCGGGACCGGTTGCCTCGCAGCTCGATAACGTCTTGGGCGGACAGGGGCAGAGCAGTTCTGGCGGCATGATGGGCCAGGCTGGGCAGGCCATCGGGGGCATGTTTGGCGGTGGAGGCGACAACCCCAACCCCACCTCCTGATCGCTGATTTTCTTGAGTGGTCGTGGGTGCGGCTAGAGATACATGTCCCACCACGACCACGTATGATTGAAGCTGACCCTCCCCGTCCTGGAGAGGGTCTCTTGCTATGCTGCCTTCACTCCTCTGCTGAATAGCCGCTCAAAAGCGCCACCGCAGTCTCGACCACTGTGGCCAGCGGCGCCACCGCGATCCACTCCTCGGTGGTATGCTCATCCATCGCGCCGGTAGAGACGGTGAAGACGCGGGAATGCGCCCGCAAGGCGCTGGCGTCGCTGCCAATGAACGTAGTCATCGTGCGGGGAGTGATGCCAAGCGCGGCCTGCGTCCGCATCCAGGCGCGCAGCAGCGGCTCGCTCTCATCCACGGTGTAGCCGTCGCAGTGGGGATCGAAGGTGACGGTCGCCTCGCCGCCGAGCGATTGCGCCGCAATGGTAAACGCCGCCTCGACCTCCGCCAGCAGCCGCGCGCGGTCCGCGCCTTCGAGCAGCGTGCGCGCCTCGCCCAGCGCCCGTAGCTCGCGCGGGACGGCGTTGCGGGCGCTGCCACCCTCGATGCGACCAATGGAGACGCGACTGGTATCGCCATCCAGCACGCCGACGGGATACGCTGCCCGGTGGAAGATCTCGATGGCGCTGGCCGTCCCCTCCAGGCGCTTACCGGGATGGCTGCCGCTACCACGCAGCAATACGTCGAACGCGACATAGGTGGCGGCATGGGTAACGACGACGCCCGCCTCGCCCGCATTGTCGAAGACGATACCTTCTCGCGCGCCCCACGGAGCCGGGTCAAAAGCCTTCGCGCCGATCAGGCCGACCTCCTCGCCGACGGTGAAGAGCAGCAGCAGCGGTGGATGATCGAGGCGGCGCGCGCGTAACTCGTCGAGCGTGTGCAGGATGATGGCGATGCCCGCGCTATCGTCCGCGCCAAGGTTGGTCGCGCCGTCGCTCCGCAGGATACCGTCAGCCAGGATAGGCCGATGTGCCAGCCCCGGCGGCACGCGATCCATGTGGGCGTTGAGCAGAATCGGCGGCTCGGCGTCGCATGTGGCTGGCTGCGCGGGGACGCGAGCGATCAGGTTGCCCGCGCCGTCGCTAATAGGCGTCAGGCCCTGCGCCTTCAGCTTCCTGGCAATCCACACGCGCACATCCTCCTCCTGGCCCGAGACACTGGGGACGCCCGCGAGCGCGATGAGTGTCTCCGTCAGCCGCGCCTCCACTGTTGCCGGAAGAGCAGGCTTCTTCGTCTTTGTGGCGCTTCGCCAGCTTGATTTTGTGCTGCTGCGTGCCATATTTCAGAGAACCCCTGTTTATGAACTACACGCCTTGATACGGCCACGACGGCTGGCGGCTGAAGTCACGCCTAAGCGCCTGCGGCGGCAAAGCCTGCACGGGCAGGCTTATTCCAGGTTCACCCGCGCATATCAGGTAGGCGAAAGAACGTCGTTTTACACTCTGCAGCCCGCGCAGGCGGGCTTTGTGGCCGAACGCAGTGAGGCCCATAGGCGCGGCTTTAGCCGCCAGCCGATGCCGGTATACGAAAAACGCCGGATACCACTCTGAATGAGGAAGTATCCGGCGCTGATCTACTAGTGCTCACTCGTCCGATGAGTCGGAGACATCGAAACCGACGCCATCATGCAAGAGCGAACGTAGCGCGTCGGCGCGTCCACGCAGCCAGGCGGGGTGTCGCCCGCCGATAGGCTTGCCGCTCCGCACGGCGCTAAAGACACGCATCGCCTGCATCAGCGCGCGCACAAGCTGGCGCTCCGTTGGATGCCACCCCTGCGCCCGCGCCCAGTCAAGCTCGCGGAGCGTCCGCGTGTAGCCCGCCTGATACGCCTCGCGATAGACGCTGCGATCAGCCGGGTCAGCGGGCAAGAGATCGGCGGGCAGGTTCAGAAAGTCTTGCTCCATCGCCGCCTCCAAAAATTAGCGAGAGGCCCGGCGAACTAGTGACCGCAGCCGCAGGAGCGCGCATCGCCCGTATCGCCCGCCGTGCGGAAGCTGTGACCGCAGCCGCAGGTGGAGACGGCGTTCGGGTTGTTCACCGTGAAGCCAGCGCCCATCAGGCTGTCAACATAATCGACGATGCTGCCAGAGACGTAGGCGGCGCTCATCTCGTCGAGCAGCATCTTCACGCCCTCAACCTCGAGCACCTCATCGCCTTCCTGGAACTCGTCCAGCGTCATGCCATATTGCATACCCGAACAGCCGCCGCCCGCGACAAACAGGCGGAGTCCCAACTCAGGATTACCCTCAGCCTCAAGCAACTCGCGCACCTTCACCGCTGCGTCAGGCGTCAGCGTTACCAGGGCGGTTGTGGTTTCAGACATATCAGCCATCGAAGCTCGCTCCTTTTCGCCGCGCGCCGACCGCGTGGCGTCTCGCGCGTCCGTTCGAGTGTGATTTCACTGTGACATGTCCCATGCCAGTCTCAGCATTGGACACTTCACAGTATACAATACTTCATTCTGTGCAGTATTGTCGATTGGTATTGTACGTCGCGCGCCATTGCCCGTCAATAGCGGTCGCGGCGGGAATCAGTGCGCGTTATGCTGAGCGACAAGCTGCAGCCAGATGCGTGGCACTTCGGTGAGGTTCAGCTCGGCCATCGCCTCGGCAGCGGCGTATTCGAGCGCATCGGCGCCGATGGGGATCGGCACGCCGGGGAGCGCGCCCTCGATGAAGAGCCAGTAGCGGCCAATATCCTGCCACGCGCGTAGCGGCATCAGCGCCGTCTCTTCGGCACGATCCACCACGTGCAGCCCATTGGCCTCGAACGCCTGGGCATACTCGTCGGGGGTGAGCCACTGCATCGCCGTCGCCTTCTCGGAGCGCGCGGTGCGGACGCCGGGATGGTTCTTGCGCAGCCAGCCGAGCGCGCGGCGGGTCCAGAGATGATAGAAGCGCTCGCTGCCGGGGGCATAGGCGCCCTGATAAAACGAGCTATTGCAGGCGAAGAAGCCATTAGGCGCGAGCGCACTGGCAATCTTCGCGGCCACCTCGCGCTTATCAGGCACCAGGTGAATGGCGTTGCAGAAGAAGACCGCGTCGGCATTGGGCGCGACCGTCACCAGATTATCGGCGTCGCCCTGCACAAACGTCGCACCACGTGAGGCGAGGCGGTCGGTGGCAATCTCGATAGCCTCCGGCGAAGGCTCGACGCCAATGACCGTGCCCGGACGTCCCAGGCGCTCCAGTTCGTCCAGAATCAGCTCGGTGACCGCGCCCGTTCCCGAGGCCAGCTCGACGACACGCACTGGTTCGCCCGCAGGATGTGTGGCGTCTAGCCGCGAAATCGCCCGGTGAACGAGCGACTGATTGACATCATGATAAAACTTGTGGCGGGCAAAGGGGTCAAAGGTGTAGTTACTGGCGAGCACTGGTGTCTCCGTCACTGATGGGCCTCCGTGGTCTGATTAACAGGGCATTTGGTCGCGATAGAACCGATAAAGCCTTGCGCTGAATCGCGCGCCTGATTTCTCTGATTTCCGCGTAGAATAGCATCTCTGATCACGTTGGAGCGCGTTCGTATGATGGATGTTTCATAGATATCGCGGATAGCGCAGCATCATGTTGGCGCATTATACGCCGAGGCTCCCTGGCGCGCGCTGTTGATAGGATTGTCGGGGCGCGGAGAAGCCGCGATCTCGTTGGTAGCGCGTCGCCGCCAGGCCGTATAATTTGCTGGGATGGCGCACATTTGTCGCGCTCACGGCAGCGAGTTGGAGAGGGCGAGAGGTGTGATGCAGGCTGAGGCGCAGCAGAGACAAAGCGCAACATCAGGATTGATGCGCAAAGTGCGTATATTCCTGGATGCCATCAAGTTCGAGCATACGATCTTCGCGTTGCCGTTCGCCTATCTGGGCATGGTGCTGGCGTCGCGCGCGAATCACGGCTGGCCCGGACTCGATAAGCTGATCTGGATCACGCTGGCGATGGCGGGCGCGCGGACCCTCGCCATGACGCTCAACCGCCTGATTGACGCCCGCGCGGATGCGCTCAACCCACGCACGGCCAACCGCGCCCTGCCGAAGAAGCTGCTGCGGCCCGGCGAGATGGTGATTGTCTCGGTCATCTCCGCCGCCGTGCTGGCATTCTCGGCGTGGCAGCTCAACCCGCTCTGCTTCAAGCTCACGCCAGTCGCGTTGCTCTTCGTGGTCGGCTATTCGTATACCAAGCGCTTCACCTGGCTCTGTCACCTCGCCCTCGGCCTGACCGATGGCATTGCGCCAGTGGGCGGCTGGCTGGCGGTCAGCCCGACCATCAGCGTGGCGAATCTGCTGCCGCCCGCGCTCCTGGGGCTTGCCGTGACGTTCTGGGTCGGTGGCTTCGATCTCATCTACGCCTGCCAGGATATTGAATTCGACCGCACACACAGCCTCCACTCGATCCCGGCGCGTTTTGGTCCGGCGCGGGCGCTGCAAATCTCAGAGATGGCGCACGGCGCATCGGTGGGCCTGGTGGCGGCGGTGGGCGGCATCCTGCACCTGGCGTGGCCGGTCTGGATTGGAGTAGGGCTGGCGGCGTGGCTGCTCATCTGGGAGCACCGACTGGTGAAGCCGGACGACTTCTCGCAGCTCGATGTCGCCTTCTTCAACATGAACGGCTATATCGCCGTCTCGGTGTTCGTGTTTACGCTGCTGGCGGTGGTGATTGGCTAATACCCGCACCCGCACTCGCCCATCAGCAAACTACGACATCGCGCGGCTCTCGTGCGTATATGCTACAGTGGCAGGAGTGTCTGACAAGGTGCACGGCATCATGTGAGACAGCGCCACCACCGTAACGCGGAAGATACCGCGCCGCATATTCCCTGGAACGTTGCGGCGCACAGATACGGAGTAGATGATGGAGCAACAGCAACAGACGAGCGCCCAGTCGTCGCAGATTGAGCGCGGCGATACGCTGCTGAAACAGGGCGATGTGCGCGAGGCGGCGGAGGTGTTCGCCGGGGTCGTGCGCGCGGAGCCGAATAATCCCGCTGGCCATCTGGGGCTGGCCGAGGCCAGTCTGGCGCTGGGCGACTTCCCGACGATGCAGCGGGCCTGCGCACAGGTGCAGCAACTCGCGCCACAGGGCACCGAGGCGGCACTATCCCGTGCGTTGCTAGCGGTACTGAATCAGCAGTTCGACATCGCGCTGCAAGAAGTCGAGCACTCCATTGAGCTGGACCCCGCCCGTGGCTACGCCCATGCGTTGCGCGCATACGTGTTGCGGCGGCTGGGGCAACGCTACGACGGCGCGCTGGCGGAGGCCCGCGCTGGACGCACCTGGGGCACGCGCGACCTCGATCACCTGTTCGCCAATGTTCCCAAACCTACTGAGACGCTACCGACCGTTGCCGCTGGGGCGGATTTCGCGCCAAAGATTCCGACCACACCCGGCCCGCGCACATGGGATCAGCGATCAACGCGCGAGCGCCAGATGGTGCGCGCCCGCTTCGCCTTCCGTGGCGTGCCGATTGTCACCTATTCGCTCATGGCCATCAACATTGCAGTCTTCGTCGTGGGTCTCGCGTTCGGTGGCAACATCAACGACACCACCGGCGGGATATACGTCTATACCAGCAATCAGTTGTTTGCCAAGGCGGGCAACCCCATCTACAGCTTTGGTATGGCGCAGGGACTGCAGATTCAGCAAGACCCGATCCAGATCTACCGTATCTTCACGTCGATGTTTTTGCATGCCAGTCTGATTCACATCGCCGCGAATATGCTCTCGCTGCTCTTCGTGGGCGTGGTGGTGGAGCGGGTCTTCGGCAGCGGACGTTTCGCCTTCATCTACTTCGCGTCGGGGATCATCGCTGGCCTGGCACAGGCATTCATTGCTCCAACGAGCGTCGGTCTCGGCGCGTCGGGCGCCATCTTCGGCATCTTCGGCGCGTTTGGCGCGTTCCTTCTGATGCGCCGCAGCTCGCTGGGACCGGCGGTGAACGGGATGATCGGGCAATGGGTCTTCTGGCTGGCGATTAACCTGTTCATCAGCTTTGGCGATCCCCAAATTGGCCTCTGGGACCACCTGGGCGGGCTGGCGGCTGGCTTCATCATCGGCGCGATTATGACCTCGATGGCTAGCAGGCAGCGCACTCGCGTGGGCTATTGAGCCTGAGGACCGCCCTGACCTTGAAACGTCGGGACGGTCCTCATTATTTTGGTACACCGCATATCGACAGAGAGTCGCCAGCGCTTACCGCCGCGCTGCTGCGGCAGGGCGCTGGTAGATATGGATTGGGCGGCCCTCGGCGGCGAGCACTGCCTCTCGGAGCGCCTCGCTGTAGGTCGGATGCGGATGGACGGTCGCCATAATCTCATCGACCGTCAGCTCAGCGCGCATCGCCAGCGAGTACTCAGTAATCAGATTGGTGGCGTCCGGCCCGAAGATGGTCGCGCCCAGAATCTCGCCATACTCGCCGACGATGACCTTGGTGAACCCCTCAGCATCGTTCGATGCCAGCGCCTTGCCATTCGCCACCCACGGGAACTTGCCGACCTTGATGTTGGCATTTTGTTCGCGCGCCTGCTGCTCCGACAAGCCGACCGAGGCGATTTCCGGGAAGGTGAAGATTGGGCGGGGGATGACATTGTAGTCCATCTGCGCCTCGTGGCCAGTGGCGTTCTCCCCCGCGACCTCGCCCTCGGTCTCCGCCACGTGCGCCAGCCAGGTCCGCCCGACCAGGTCGCCGATGGCATAGACGCCGGGTAGATTCGCCTCCATCTTCTCGTTGGCGACGACACAGCCGCGCTCCATCTTCAGGCCCGCCTTCACCAGCGCATCCAGCCCGACCGGATTCGCCTGGCGCCCGACTGCCACCAGCACATACTCGCCATCGAACGTCTGCTTGCTGCCGTCGCTGGTCGTCGCCGTGACGCGCTTCTTGCCGTCCGCGTCCTCGATAGACTCGACCTTCGCGCCTGTGACAATCTTCACGCCGCGCTTTGTCAGCGACCGAGCCAGCGCGTTTCTGGTCTCCTCGTCCTCGTTGGCGATGATCGCGGGCAGCATCTCGACGATGGTCACCTCCGTGCCAAATGCGTTGAGCATGCACGCCAACTCGACCGCGATGACACCGCCGCCGATACAGACCAGGCTGGATGGCACCGCCGAGAGGCTGAGCGCATCATCACTGAAGATAACGTTGCGCCCATCGATGCCGGGGAACGGCGGGCGGGCAGCCTTCGAGCCGTTGGCCAGAATCAGCTTGCTGGTGCGCAGATCCTGGGTCGAGCCATCCTTGAGGGTGACGCGCACCTGCGTCGGCGACTGCATCTCGGCTGTCCCCTCGAAGATGCTGACGCCGTTGGCCTTGAGCAGCTGGCCGACGCCGCCTGTGAGCTGCTTGACTACCTTATCCTTATAGGCCACCGCAACACCCATATCGATGCTGGGTTTGCTCGCCTCGATGCCCATCTGACCCATCTCATCGAATGCCGCATAGAGATGGGCGACGTGTAGCAGCGCCTTCGATGGGATGCAGCCAACGTTGAGGCAGGTACCGCCGATGTACTGTTTCTCGACGATGCCCACGCGCGCGCCCAGTTGCGCCGCGCGAATCGCCGCTGGATAGCCGCCGACGCCCGCGCCGATCACCAGCACGTCGAACTCTGTTTGTCCTGTAGCCACCTCGTCCTCCTCGGACTATTCAAGCGCTGCCTCAGCCCCACTCGCCAGTGAGCAGTGGTCTCCCCAGGCCACGCCGTTGCGGAAAGTTCATGCTCTCTCAGTATACAGCGGGCGACGCGGCCCTGCCTACGCCGTCCGCATGTAAGCATACTTTGTTCGTTGACATACTGAACAGTATCGTGGAGTTGTGTACACTGTGATGTGGCGACATCGCATGTTCAGGTTCCAAGCCAGGTGTCTTGTAGATCAAGCTCGCGCTGGATGCGTCGCAATACTTCGTCGCCAATATCTCCGGTGTCGCGCAGGCGAATGAGCGCGGATCGTTCCGCCTCCAGCACCTCGCGTTTGAGCCGTCGCAATGCTTCGTCCGTGGCTCGGTCACGCTCAGCCTCATCCTGATCGCCGTCACCGTCGTACTGATGGCCGCGATGCTCATGTAGCGAGCGCATATACGCGACCGACTCAGCTTCAGCCCAATCCTCATTCTCCAGCTCGTCAATGCGCGTAATGGCCGCACGCGCGGTCTCGAACCGCGCCAATTGCTCTTCGCGGCCAGCGCTATCGTCTTCGCCGATACCCAGCCAGCGGGCAACTGACGGGAGAGTTAATCCTTGAAGTACCAACGTCGCCAGGATGACGCAGAACGTCAGAAAGACGACGAGTGGCCGCTGGGTGAAAGGGTCGCCGGACTCCAGTACGACTGGAAGCGAGAGCGCGGCAGCGAGAGAGATCGCGCCGCGCATGCCCATCCAGCCGATGAGGACTAGCCTGCGCCACGACGGATAGGGATCGTGCTTGCGGATGCTGGGAAAGAGGAGTCGCGGCAGATAGGCGCCGGGGAAGACCCAGATCAGACGCACAACGATGACTGTGAGGCTGACAAGCGCGCCATAGCCCAGAAGCGTTCCCAGCGAGCCGTCAGGGATGAGATCGAGCAGCGAGCGCAGTTGCAGTCCGACGAGGATGAACAGTAATCCGTTCATCAGGAAGGTGATCGTTGACCAGACAACCTCCGCTTGCAGGCGGCTGGCGGGAGAGAAGACGCGCGAGCTTTGTCGGCCCGCATAGAGTCCAGCGGCCACCACGGCGAGCACACCTGACACTCCGAGCGCCTCCGCTGGAATATAGGCCGCGAACGGAGCCAGGAATGAGAATGTGATCTCGACCGGCGTGTCATCAAGGAAGCTTTCGAGTTTGGTAATAAGCCACCCCACGGCCAGTCCAATCGCGACGCCGCCAACGCACACTACGACAAATTCAAGTCCGGCCTGGGCGAGCGAGAACGTGCCGGTGACGACAGCCGCCACCGCGAAACGTAGGGTGACGAGGCCAGTCGCATCGTTGACCAGGCTCTCACCGTCTACGATGGTGATGACACGTCGTGGCAGGCGTACCCGTTGCGCGATGGCGCTGGAGGCGACCGCATCGGTAGGCGAGACAACCGCGCCAAGCACAAACGCGACCGCCCAGGGAAATCCGGGAATGATGGCATGCGCCACGACGGCGACGATGACGGTGGTGGCGATGACAAGCCCAATGGCGAGCACGCCAATATTGCGCAGGTCGGCGCTGAAGTCACGCCAGGAGGTTGTCCAGGCATCGGAATAGAGCAACGGCGGAAGGAATATCAGAAAGACGAGGTCGGGCGCCAGCTCGATCCGTGGAAGACCGGGTACGAATCCAAGCAGCAGTCCCCCAAGGACAAGCATGATGGGGTATGGCTGGCCAAAGCGCCGTGCGACGATTGCCAGCGCGGCGACCGCCAACAAAAGGATCAGAATGACTGAGATGTTCGGCATGGATCGCCAATGCCCCTATCTATTGAAGTGCGAATCGTTTGGCTGGTAATGGATGTCTGATCACTGCAATGTGTTATCGCAGCACTGTATCACGAGAGCGGCCAGGTGTTACGGGTGCGGTCAAATCTCTGGCTGACGGACTTCGAGGCCTGGAGGTCAGCGACATCCATCCCGCCCGGTAGCTTTCGGGTACAATAGTGAAGAATCGCAGGGCCGTTGCCAAGATCTTGCGGCAATGCGTAATCTGGGACACGTATGCTAGAGGACTCCCGTCGACGCATGGGCGCGCTCGTGTCCGCGCTTGACCGCATCAGGAGGATGCCACCGATGCTGAACAGTCCACCACGACTCTATCTGAGCGCCACGGACCGGGACCGCCCATTGGCCGATGGCTTGCGCGAACGCCTGCGATCACGGGGATTGGCGGTCTACGAAGGGGGTGAGTTAGGCGGCCCAGCGCCGCGTGATGAACGGCAGCGAGACATCGCCGCGTGCCAGGTCGTCCTCGTCGTCGTTTCACGCGCCAGCATACGCTCCGCCGAGGTCACGGCGGACTACCAGTATGCGCTCGCCCATAATCAGCAGGTCATGCCAGTGATTGCCTCGACGGCCAACGATTTACCCGCGGAACTGAGCCATTTCCAGGCGATTGACTTTTCGGCGGGCGAGCAGGAGGGCTGGGCGGCGCTGCTGATCGCCCTCGATACGCTGGGCATCGCTCGCTACCCGATTGCAACGCCTCCTGATCTCGATGCCGAGGTTGCGCTGGCTCGCGCGCATTCCGGCCTTACGCCACCGGCATGGTATGTCAGCCGACTGCCAGTTCAGGCCGGGCGGCGGCTCTCGCGCTGGACCATCTATGGGGCAGCCATAACCACCGTGCTGACCATTCTGACGTACTTTGCCACGGGCCGAAATCTGCTCGTCGTCGTGCCCGCGCTGTACATCATCTATCAGCTCTATATCAAGTACAGCCCCGCCGGACTCCGCGCGCTCAAGAACAGTCCAATGGTGATATTGACGCCGGATGGCTTTGTCGTGACGACTAAAACCGGCAGCGCGGTCTCGGCGGCGTTCCGCGACGCGACCACCGATGTCCCGATTGCGCAGGCGCGCACGAGTGACATCCATCTGAAGGTAGACCCCAGAAACGGACGTCCATTCGTGGAGATGACGCTGAGCAAGTTTCCGGGCGAGGGCATCCTCGGGCAGCAGGCGCTCGCGCAATATCAGGCCTACGTCGCGCGCTTTCTGTCGAAAGAATCGAATCTGACGCCCACAGTCGCGGCGGCGCCGCTGCTCTTTATCAGCTACTCGCGTAAGGACGCCAGCATCATCGATCGGCTTGAGTTGAGCTTGCAGCAGGCGGGATACAATGTCTGGGTGGACCGCAGCAGTTTGCGAGCCGGTCAGGCGTGGTCGGCGCAGGTGGGCCAGGCGATAGACCAATGCGCCGCGGTGATCGTCGCGCTCTCGCCAGACGCGCGCCGGTCGGCAGCCGTCAGGAACGAATATCAGCACGCCCTGAAAGCTGGCAAGCCAGTACTCGTTGCCACGATTCGCTCGGCCCGCCAGCCTCCGCCAGAGCTACGCCAGTGCCCGCATAGCGACCTTCGCGAGAACCTCTTGCTCGGCGTCCTGGGCCTGGCCGGGGCGCTCGATCACGCGGGCGCGCATCCGGCGGCGTCATTCGGCGCGCTGCCCGGCGGACGTCTGCCGCGAAGCTCAACGCTGGTGATGGCGCAAGTGCTTCGTGGGATAACTCCGCCCGATGCCACGGTCTACCGGGCGAGTCTGCCAGCGCACTTTATCTATGCGACGATCATTCTACTCGCGGTAGCGGCGGGCGCCCTCCTGCTCGCGTTGGCGATTCACGATCTCTATCCCCTCTTCATCGCCAGCGTGCTCCTGTTTTGAATCGGCGTGCCGAACCTGCTCTTTATGCGCCGCCGGTTACGCTATCCAGACACCATCATTGCTCTGCCGGAAGGCTACATCACCTTCTTCAACTCCGCGCGCCTCTCAGAGCATCCCTACGACTCCCTGAGCACGGTGACGATCACGGCAGCCGACCCCTTCAGCGGCGTCACGCTCACGAATAGCGGAGTCGGGTCGAGGAAGCCCTACACCGTCCAGATTCGCCCAGTTTTTCATCAGAGTCACGCCATCGCCGAGCGGATCATCGCCGATTTCAACCGCTACAAACGCTTGAGCGCAGAGCAGTCTACCAGCGATGCCGGTGCGCCGGATGCTGATGGTATTCACTGAGTCAGCCATGCCCCTACGCGCAAACGTAGTTGGTGGGAGGGTTGGTGACCGTTGTCGGGATCTGGCTCAACAGCGTGGGCAAGGTGCAATTCTGCCCGTTCCATTTGTCGGCCAGCGTATCGAAGAGTGTCGGCTGCATCGTCGAGATCGGCGCGGCGGTTACCGCATCATAGTTCAGGCCGAAGGCGAAGGAATACGTGCCCGCGGCGATCGGTGGCGTAATACCCAAGGTGAAGACGAGCATCTGCCCGGGGCCAAGGCTGATCGGCAGCGGCGCGGTGGTATTCGAACCGCCGCCACCATCGCTCGTATCACCCGTGCCAACCAGCGTCGCCGTGACCTGCGCGCCCGTGGTCGCATACGCCGCAAAGGTCGCTTGGAGCGATTCATCGACAATGTTTGCGCCGCCACAGCCTCCGCCACCCGGGCCATCGGGGCGAGCATAGACAGTGTCACAAAATTGCCACACGTTGAGCTGACCGACATACGACTGGAACGCCGAAATACTGGCGGTAACCCCGGCAATGACATGGCTGGCCGCGCTGGATGTGTTGCAGACGGTGAACCCGTAACCAGCGCCAGAGCCGACATTGGGATTGACCGGTGGATTAGGTGGATCATAGGCATTGGCGGGCAGTTTATAGGGCTTTGACCCATCCAGGTTCGATGGGAGCTGCAACGATGGATAGGCGAGGGAGAAATGCACCTGGCTCACCTTCAGGTCGCCAATCTGCACGTAACTGACCTGACCAGTGGAGTCGGTCTCACATGGGTGCCCGGAGGTGATCGCGCCATGCGTGGCAATCGCTGTGGGCTGAGCCGTCGCGGTAGGCGCGACCGACGCGGTTGGGGCAGTCTGCCCACTTGACGGCTGGGCGCAGCCAACGAGCAGAGCCACTACTACGCATGCTAAACACGCGACCGGTAATTTACGCATCTCAGGCGCGTCCTTTCTTATGACGCTGGTTGCTCCGAGCGATGACGATGGGTATCATTGCTGATTACTGGATTCAGCATAAAGGAAGTGGCTCGCGCCGAAATATGAACCTGGCAACAATTGGCGTGAAAATGGTCATGGCACGGGCAGTGACAAGCCGAATGCTTCGTCGCTTGACGGCATCTAACGGCGGGACTATAGTCAGGCTGGCGTCATTGGCAGAGCCGTGATTGTGGAATGTGGCGACGATGGTCGAGCGGCTGGTTTCAGGTAAGGAGGCTTACTATGCGCGTGGCATCCTTCCCAGCGCGAAGTGGATGGACCGTAGGCGGTATCGCGCTGTCCCTGGCGCTGATTGGCGTCTGTGCCGTAGCGATGGCGGTAGCGCTACTTGGTGGCGCGCCCACAGCGCTCGCCAAAGGGCCGCATGTTGATGTGGTCTCCTTCGGTCAGGAGGTGGACACCGCATCGGCGCGCTTCCTGACTGGCGCGATACAGACGGCGCATGACGATGGTTCGGCGCTGCTCATCATCGAGATGGATACGCCCGGCGGCGATCTCGACTCGATGAAGGCCATCTCGCAGGCGATCCTCGCCAGTTCAGTGCCTATCGCCGTCTACGTCACCCCGGCGGGCGGGCGGGCGGCCTCGGCGGGCGCGCTGATCGCCTACTCCGCGCCGATTGTCGCGATGGCGCCCGGCACTCGTATTGGCGCGGCCAGCCCGGTGGATAGCTCTGGCGATAACCTGCCTTCAACATTGGATGCCAAGGTCAAGAATGACCTGCTGGCGATGGTGCGTTCGGTGCAGAAGGCCTATCACCGCACCGTAACCCCAGCGGAGCAGACGGTGACCAACGCCGCCTCTTTCACCGACCAGGAGGCGCTCGACAACGGCATGATCAACCTGCGCGCCACCTCGCGCGACGACCTGCTCAGCCAACTGGACAACACCTCAGTGGTGATGTTCAACGGCAAGACGATCCTGCTTCAGGTCGCGGAGTTGCCGGTGACGGTGCTGGAGCCAACGTTCGCCGATCAGGTGATCGGATTTTTCCTCGATCCAACCGTGCTCTTCCTGGTGTTCATCGTCGCGGCGGTCTGCATCTATCTCGAACTGGCGCACCCTGGAGCCATCGTGCCCGGAACCATCGGCGCGATTGCGCTGGTGCTCTTCCTGCTGGGCGCGGGGACGCTGAACCCCAACTGGGCGGGGCTGGCTCTGATGCTGCTGGCGATTGTGCTGCTGGCGATTGATGTGCGCGTGCCGACACATGGCGTCCTCTCGGTGGGGGCGTTGGTCAGCCTGGCGCTCGGCTCGTTTATCTTCTTTGACACGGGTGTGGATCGGAACTCACAGCCACTCAGTCCAGTCATCATCGGTGGGGTGGTGATTGGCGTCGGTCTGATCGCGCTCATCGTGCTGCAATTCGTGATTCGCTCGCAGCGCTGGCCGGTGCGCACTGGCAGCGCGGGACTGGTCGGTCAGCAGGCGACGGTGCTGACGTCGCTGGCGCCTGATGGCCGTGTGCGCGTGATGGGGGAGGATTGGAGCGCCCGCCTGGCGCAGTCTGATGCGCCACCCATCGAGACAGGCGCGTCGGTACGGGTGGTGCGCGTGGAGGGTCTGAAAGTCCTGGTTGAGCCAACTGCGGATGAGGTGGGAGTGTCGCGTCGTCATAAGTAATGGCAGTTGAGGCGGACGTGTTGACAGAAACGAGGGGATGAGGTGGATCCAGTTACATTGAGTGTAGCGGGCGCTATCATAGTGGTTCTGCTCCTGCTGTTCCTTCTGGCAGGGCTGCGCGTGGTGAATCAGTACGAGCGCGGCGTCATCTTTGTGCTCGGACGCCTGCGCGGCGCGAAGGGGCCAGGTGTCTTCTGGGTGCCGCCGTTCATCAGCACGATGCGCAAGATCGACCTGCGTATCGTCACCATCGACCTGCCGCCGCAAGAGGGTGTCACGCGCGATAATGTGACGGTGCGGGTGAGCGCGGTCGTCTACTTCTATGTGGTCAATCCCAATGACGCCGTCAATAACGTGCTAGACTACTATCGCGCGACGGTGCAGATTGCCCAGACGACGCTGCGTAACGTGATGGGCCAGTCAGAACTGGATCAACTGCTGGCGAACCGCGAGCAAATCAATCGCGCGGTGCAGCAGATCATCGACGAGCATACCGAGCGCTGGGGCATCAAAGTGACCACCGTCGAGTTGAAAGATGTCGAGCTGCCACAGACGATGCAGCGCGCGATGGCGAAACAGGCGGAGGCCGAGCGCGAGAAGCGGGCCAAGGTGCTGCTGGCGCAGGGCGAATATCAGGCAGCGCAGACACTTGCCGACGCGGCTCATCTGATCTCGACGGAGCCAGCGGCGCTCCAACTGCGGTATCTGCAAACGCTGACCGAGATCGCAGTGGAGAAGAATTCAACAATCATATTCCCGCTGCCAATTGACCTGATCGAGCCGCTGCGTGAGTTGCTCTCGCTGACAGCGAAACGCATCGCGCCCAACGGCAATCCTTCGGCGATACCAGCGCCAGCGCCGACTACGGGTACGCCGCCACCGCCGATCTCCGAGCCGTTTGGGCAGCCGCAGCCACCAACCACGCCGCTGCCTCAGGCGAATCAGCCGCGTCCCAGCGACCCCAATACACCGCAGTGAGAGCAGTTGCGAACACACAAATAGCCCCTCTCCAACATCGGAGAGGGGCATCGTCTCGTGCGCTATTCGGTGGTTTCAGCGGTATCGACTGGGTAGGCGGCGTGTATGTGCGCTGGGGAGTTGCGTTTCGCGTAGTCGAGGTAGCGCTGGTAGTCGTCCGGGTCGATCAGCCCCTGTGAGGAGTAGAATTTCATCATCACGTCCAGCTTGAGGATGCTGATGAGGTTAATGCCCTGCCCCTTCAATCGCGCATGAGCGCCCATATCGCGGTCGATCAGCACCAGCGCATCGTGGACGACGATATCGTGTTCTTGAAGGAATGAGACGATCTCCAGAACGTTTCTGCCACCGGTGATCAAATCGTCAATCACCAGCGCGCGCATGCCTGACTGGAAGCGGCCCTCGATGCCGCGCGGGCCGGTGCCTTCGGGCTTGAGGCGGGGATAAATTAGCGGAACCGATGATTCCAGCGAGAACGCCGTCGCGAGCAGCAAACCCCCGACCGGCACACCGGCGACGACATCGTAGGGGTGCACCCGCGCGCGCCGCAACGACTGCGCCAGTGTGACCTCCTGGTGCATCAGCTTGACCGCGACTCGCAGCGCCATGGGATTGCTAATCAGCAACTTGGGATTGATGAAGACGGGTGAATTGGTGGTGCTGTCGCCCAGGGTGAAATCGCCGAACGAGACAGCGCCGAGGTCATACAACGCGCGTGCCAGCCACAGGTTATCCAGCGCCTGATTTCTGTTCATACCTTACCCTCCGGAAATCCTGTTCATTTCATCCGCGCTGGCAAGCGAACACCCATGCGCATGCGGCAATGCACAGCACTGTCCGACGGCATCGTCGAGTGGAGTACAGCGAGCGCCAGGAGAACTTTTCGCCCGCATTGTACCACGTCGCAAGGCAACGGTACGCCTTTTGGTTGATATCGTCCTGGAGATGGCGCTGCCAATGCCTTGACGCTGTCGTCCCGCGCGAACTATAGTAAACTGCTGGTTTATGCGCGGAAGGAGTCAATCATGGCCGAGTTACCTGCGGTGATCGTACGGCCTGTCCACGAGGACGATGCCCCCGCAGTCTGGCGCATTGCCCGCCAGCAGGGAGTCATCGAGACCATCCTGGCGTTGCCGAGCGACCGCATCCAGCAGCGGATCGAGACGCTCAGGGGACTGACCCGTGACGACCACTGGTTCGTCGCCGAGGTCGAGGGTGAGGTGGTCGGCCTGGCGGGGCTGCACGTCGGCAGCGGACGGCTGCGCCATAGCGGCGACATCTTTCTCTTCGTCGCCCGCGAGTCTCAAGGCCAGGGCATTGGCGCGCGCCTGCTCGAAGCGCTGCTCGAAGTCGCCGATAACTGGCTGATGCTCCGCCGCGTCGAGCTGACCGTCTTCGCCGAGAACGCCCGCGCCAAAGCGCTGTACGAGCGGCACGGCTTCGTCGTCGAGGGGCTGCGCAAGATGAGCGTCATCTCCGAAGGCGAGCTGCACGACGAATACCTGATGGCGCGCTATCGCTGATAGTGCATCGAGACATACGTATCTGACTCCCCTCTCCTACGATGAGAGGGGCCGGGGGTGAGGTCTCTGGAGGAACGACATGCGTCGCATCTGCATCATCGGTACGAGCGGCTCCGGCAAGACGACGCTCGCCCGCCAGCTTGCCGAGCGGCTAAACATCCCGCATGTTGAGCTGGATGCACTCCACTGGCAGCCCGGCTGGACATCAACCGAAACAGCTCTCCTGCTGCCGCGCGTCGCCGAAGCGTTATCGGGTGATGCCTGGATCGTGGATGGCAATTACAGCGCACTTCGTGACGTCACCTGGGCGCGGGCGGATACGCTCATCTGGCTCGATTATTCGCTCCCGCTCGTCCTCAGCCGCATCACCAGCCGCACCGCGCGTCGCCTCATCGCGCGCACCGAACTCTGGAACGGCAATCGCGAACGCCTGCGCAGCGTCTTCTCGCGCGACTCGATCATCCTGTGGTCGCTGACGACCTGGGGCAAGAACCGGCGGCGCTATCGCCAGCAATTCGAGCAGCCTGACTTTGACCAACTGCGTCTTATCCGCCTGCGTTCCACGCGCCAGACGCGCCACTGGCTGCGATCCCTTGCCGCCGCGCCATCCGTTTCGGTACACTGAGGGGCGGCAATGCCGCACGCCATTCCATACAACGCCATATAACTATCCAGTCCGCGGGGTTGAGACCATGCCATCCGTGCCGTCAGTGCCACCCACACCATACCGATTCGAGTCGCTGCGCTGGAGTGACGCGCGCGCTATCAGCCGCTGGCATTACGATGGTGTCTATGCATTTTACGATCAGGACATCCTGCCGATGCTCTCGCTGGCGCTGTTTCGCGGGCCATTGGTATGCTTGGCCTGGAGGCGTTCGTCGTCTTCGGCGATATCGACGGAGTCAATGAGCGGATCGGCGTCTTCACCTTCATCCGGCGCGGTGGCGTCATCGAAATTGGGCTGGCGATGCGGCCCAATCTGACCGGCAGGGGGCTGGGGTTGTCATTCGTCGAGGCAGGCCTGGATTTCGCCCGCGACCGCTACGCGCCGACGCGCTTCACGCTGGATGTCGCCACCTTCAACGTGCGTGCCAGACGCGTCTATGAGCACGCCGGATTCCACCCCCTCGATACATTTACCCGTCGTTTCAAGGGCAGACGATGCGAGTTTCTCGCGATGTCCCGCCCCGCTTGAACTGCCTCTGAGCAGCCTCTGAGTCGCCTCTACGTCGCGGCGAGCCATGACTTTCGGCGGCGCGGCAACGTACAATAGGTGTGAGGATTTTCTCGCGACAGACTCGATCAGGATGGCAGCATGACACTTCACCTCGGACGGGCAACCGAAGAAGACTCGCCAGAGGCGGCGGACACCGATGGCGCGACCTCGAAGGATGCGCCCGCCGCCCAGGAACCGCAGCGCCCGGTGACGCGATTGGCGCAACTGGCGCAACTGGCACAGCGGCTCTTCGGCATATCCCTTTTCTATAAAGTACTGATTGCCAACTCGGCGCTCATCGTGCTGGGCGCGCTAGCGGGCACAGCGATTACGCTGCGTGTCGCCACGTTACGCTCGCCGGGCGAGGCTGGCGTCTATCTGCCGCTGACGGTGACATTTCTCGCCGCCGGGCTGGCGCTCTCGATTCTGCTCAACGCGCTGGTGTTGCGCGCCGCCCTTGGCCCGCTCAATCGCTTGCAGGATGTTGTGCGACGGGTCGGTGAGGGCGACCTCTCGGTGCGAGCGCAGCCGACGCCGCTGGCCGATGTCGAGATTGCGCGCATCGCCGCTACGCTCAACGTGATGCTCGATAACGTGCAAAGCTATGAAAATCAGGTGCGCAACCTCTCGGGCGCGCTGATTCGCGCGCAGGAGGACGAGCGCCAGCGCATCGCCCGCGAGCTGCATGACGATACTGGCCAGGTGCTGACGCTGCTGCTGATCCGCCTGAAGCTGCTGGAATCGCTGCCGGGCGCTGAGGCGATACAGCCGCAAATCGAAGAGCTACGGGGGCTGATTGCCAGCGCCATCGACCAGGTGCGTCGTCTCGCGCTCAATCTGAGGCCGCCGACGATTGACCAGCTTGGCCTGATCCCGGCGCTCCGCTCGCTCGTTGCCACCTTCACCGAGAGCACCGGGCTGCACGTGACCGTAGAATTGCCGCGCGAGCCAATCACACTGGCGCGCGAGCGCACGCTGGCGGTCTATCGCGTGGTGCAAGAAGCGCTCACCAATACAGCGAAACATGCGGGCGCGCAGGATATCAACGTCGTCGTGCGGCGTGAGGGTGACTGGCTGGTAGCGACAATTCGCGACGATGGCCGCGGCTTCACCCCGGAGACGTTTGCCGGACGGCATCGCCAGCCGCTGGGCGGCGCGGGAGTTGGCCTCTTCGGCATGGAGGAGCGCGCCCGTCTGGCCGGAGGCTCACTCTCGCTGCAATCGGCGCCCGGACGCGGCGCTTCGGTGACGTTACGGGTGCCGCTGGATGCGGAGTCAGCGGAGACGGATGAACATGGAGTATAGCGCCGAGTCAACCGGAGGACCGCCAGGCTGCTGCTACGCCGATTCGCATTCTGCTGGTGGACGACCATCCGATCTTCCGCGCGGGACTGCGCGCATTGCTGGAAAGCCAGCCAGACGTGCGGGTTGTCGGCGAGGCGGGCAATGGGGCCGAGGCTATCGCCCGCGCCAATGAGTTGCGCCCGGATATCATCCTGCTCGATATCAGCATGCCGGATGTGGACGGGCTGGAGGCGCTGCGGCGCATGCAGGCGGACCATGTGCCTGGCAAGGTGCTGGTGTTGACGATGCACGCCGAGAACGAATATCTGTTTCAGGTGCTCGAATCCGGCGGCTACGGCTATGTGCTGAAGCAAGGTGTGGATACCGATCTCTTCACCGCAATCCGAACCGTCGCGGCTGGCGACATCTTCCTCTATCCCTCGGCGACGGCGCTGCTGCTCTCGCGCTATCGTGAGCAGAAACGCGCGCTGGAGGAGACCGCCGACGAAAATCACCCTGATGGCCTGAGCGATCGCGAGCGCGAGGTGCTCTCGCTGACAGCGCAGGGATACAGCGGCCAGGAGATTGGCGACCAACTCGCGCTCAGCGCCAAGACCGTTGAGACCTATCGCACCCGCGTCATGCGCAAGCTGAACCTGCGCCATCGCTCGGACCTCGTGCGCTATGCGCTGCGTGTGGGGCTGCTCCAGCCGGAGGAGTCGTAGCGATGGCTGAAGGTGGAGGCGCGGTTGTCGCGGTGGTGTTGGGCGCGGGGCAGGGGACGCGCATGGGCGCTGGACGTAACAAGGTGCTGCTGACGCTACAGGGCAAACCGATTCTCGTCCACGCGCTCGCCGCCTTCGAGCAGACGCCGCAAGTTATCGAGACACTGTTGGTGGCGCACCCGGATGAAGTAGCGATGTGTCGTGAGATGGTCACCGAGTATGGTCTCGCGAAGGTCGCTGCGGTGATCCCTGGCGGGGCGACACGACACCAGTCGGAGGAGCGGGCGCTGGCGTGGCTGCGGCGTCGCATCGAGGCGGGCGAGATCGCGCTGCTGTTGATCCACGATGGCGCGCGCCCGCTCATCACCCCTGAAGAGATTGCCGTGCTCATCAAGGCGACCACGACGACAGGCGGCGCGCTGCTTGCCGCTGCCCCAGATGAGACGCTTTTCCAATTGGATGATGAAGGCAACATAACGCGGGCATGGCCACCCGATGAGCTGGCGCTGGCGCAGACCCCCCAAGCGTTCGACGCGCGCCGACTGCTGGCCGCCTATGACGCCGCCCGCGCCGACGGCTTCGAGGGAAGCGATACGGCGGCATCGTTCGAGCGCGCGGGTGGGCAGGCGCAGGTGGTGTTTGGTCCGCCCACCAACCTCAAAATCACCACCCCCGACGATTTACTGCGCGCCGAGGCGCTGCTAGACTCACGCGAGAGCTAAAATCTGATTCACGAAAGTTGATGGGACGTGCGGCAAACGAACATGTGATACCCGCAACGTTGCGGAAGGGAAGGTGACAGCTATGCGGCTGAATTCCCAGAATCAAACGCCTTCTACGTATGAGGTGATGCTGAATCGATGTCAGGATCCGTCACCGGATGCCGTCGTGACGACGGTTGCTCCGGTACGAGAGAACCAATCCCTCTACCTTTCCACGGGAGATTGCCTCTGTGCCCTCAATGCTGCGGACGGCACGGCGCGCTGGTGTCAGCGGGTGAAGCTGGTGAGTCTCAGGGAGGTGATATATCCTCCTATGGTGAGTGTTCCGCCACCGCCAAAGCTGGTGTTCGCCACGCCGCGAGTGGTCAATGGCGTTGTCTACGGCTGTATTTACGGCCTTGGCGGGTATGAGTATACCTGCGCGTTCAATACCGACGACGGTGTGCTGCGCTGGCATACCGCAACCGACGCGGGTGTCTCCGGCGGCCATTTCATGGATTAGGCAGTTCCGCTGGTGAGCGATAGCAACGTGTATAGCGGGACGTTTGCCCTGAACGTGCGGGATGGCAGCGCGCTCTGGCGGACAGCTATTGATACACTGGAGGAGGGAGCGCTTGCTCTCCATGCGCTCGTGGACGAGACGATCTACGCCACAACCCAGTGGGGGATCTATGCGATCAACGCTCAGGATGGGCAGATCCGCTGGCGCTATCAACCGGAGGAACCGAAGTATTTGAGCGGGCCGCCTGCCGTCTCGGGCCGTCTCCTCTATGCGGGCGCCAGCGGGGGCAGCGGTTACCCGGAACCAGGCTATTTCTTTGCCCTGGATGCTACGACCGGCGCGGAGGTCTGGCGCTATCGTATGGGCCGCTATATTGGCGCGCTGGTCGATCACGAGAGCATCTATGTCAATTCAGGGGATCGATCCCTCTATGCCCTGGAGGCGAAAAGCGGCAGGCTGCGCTGGCAACATCAGTTCGCCGCCCCTGGACAATACTTTGCCACCATTGCCGATGACGTCCTCTACATCGCTACCGATGGAGCTTATGCGCTGCGCAGCGAGGATGGTACTTTCCTCTGGCGCCAGCCTCTGGAGAATAGCCCGGCGTCTCGTTTGATCAACCGGTCGTCCTCGGTGGCGCAGTCTATCTGGTGCGTAGCGATAAACGGGCGTGGGGAGTACTCTACGCGCTCGATAGGCGCTCGGGCGCTGAGTGCTGGCGTTGGCACACCTCCCCGCCCTCCGCGATAGCGCCGCCCGCCATCGCGCAGTAGCGTTCCCCATTGTCATGGCCCCCCACCGACCGCGCGCACTACGGTGTTTGCCACTGGCAGTATTGGGCCGTGGACCGCCGCAATCCACTGAGTTTCACCCCGGGTGGTTAGGCGTTTTCCGGGCTTAAGTCCAAAGTCCTATCCGCTTGCTGTGTCACTAAATCCGTGCTATATTGGTGATATGGATACCCAAGAGAAGGAAACGCGCATCACTATCCGGTTCCCGGCGGACGTGATCGCGGTACTACGTCAACTCGCCAAAGAGCATGATCGCTCGCTTAATGGTGAGATCGTGCGCGCACTGCGTGAGTACATCGAAAAATATCGAGGGAAGTAGGCGTGCCTGAGCCGTCTGAGAGTCTGCGTAAGACCTACAAATACAAGCTCAACTCCACGCCTGAACAAGAGCGGGAACTTGCGCGTGTGCTCGCGGCTTGTCGGTATCTCTATAACACGGCGCTGGAGCAGCGCATCACTGCCTGGCAACGCTGCCACTTCTCCGTCTCGCGCTTCGAGCAAGAAGCCGAACTGAAGGACATTCGCGCCGCGTTCCCGGAGTATGCCACCATCCAGAGTCATGTCTTGCAAGACGTGTTGGCGCGGCTGGACAAGACCTATCAGGACTTCTTCCGGCGCAGCACCCGCAGCACCGTAAGCCAGACACCCGGGTTTCCGCGCTTCCAAGGCTGCAATCGCTACCACTCCTTCACCTACAAGCAGTACGGCAACGGCGCGCGGCTCGATAACGGTTTTCTCGTGCTGTCCAAAATTGGGCGGATCGTGGTGCGTTGGAGTCGCCCTTTGGAAGGCACGCCGAAGACGGTCACCATCTCGCGAGAAGCCGATGGCTGGCATGTCTGTTTCTCGTGCGCCGAGGTTCCAGCGCAGCCCTTGCCATCCACCGGCAAAGAGACGGGCATTGATATCGGGCTGAAGGTGTTTCTCATCACGGCGGATGGGCAGATGGTGGAGAATCCCCGCTTGCATCGGCGCGGTGAGAAGCAGTTGGCGAAAGCACAGCGCCGTGTCTCCAAACGCAAAAAGGGTAGCAAGCGGCGCGGTAAAGCGGTGAGCTGGCTCGGCAAGGCGCATCAGCATGTGAAACGCCAGCGCACCGACTTCCAACACAAGATCGCGTTGAGCCTGCTCAGAACCTACGACACCATCTATCTGGAAGACCTGCGGGTCGCCAACATGGTACGAAACCGCCATTTGGCCAAGAGCATCTCTGATGCCAGTTGGGGCCAGTTCCGTACCATCCTCGAAGCCAAGGCAGCATGGGCTGGGCGTCGAGTCGTAGCCGTGCCACCCGCCTATACCTCGCAGGACTGCTCTGGCTGTGGGGAGCGCGTTCCCAAATCGTTGAGCGCGCGTACCCATGTCTGCACAACCTGTGGGCTTGTTCTCGACCGCGATGAGAACGCGGCGAAGAACATTCAATGGGCCGGGCAGGCCCTTCGGGGACTCGTGGGGTAGCCTGCGGGGGAGAACCGAGCATCCGTGGGGGTTTATCCCGGCGGAGTGTCAAGAGAGTACGGTGTTTACCCGATGCGCCTGCCCGCCCTGCCGCATATACTTGGCACAACGGCGAACGGGCGGCATTCTCGTCGCCTCCTGTCCGATGGCGGGAAGGGCGGATTTCTCTTGTATAGACGGTGGCGAGCGAGACCTGTATGGTTGTCAGCGCGCGGGGCTGGCTATGTGGCTGTGCTGCTCATCGTGGCGCTGGGCTGCGCGGCGTGCGAGGCGCCCAGACCGTCGGCGCTGGCGCCATCGTCGAGGGTGAGTTTCCACGCGCCGCAACGCCTGCCCGCGAGCGCATGGGAGCAGGTGGCGCTTCCAGCGGCTGCTGCCGATATACGCGGGTTCGCCGCCGCGCCAACGGACGCTGCGCTGCTCTTTGCGTGTAGCGCGCAACCGATGGCGTTCTCGCGCTCCACCGACGCTGGCGCGCACTGGAGGCGCTACCCCCTCACGCTCGGCCCGCAAGATCAATGTTCTTTCTCCATCGCTCCCGACGATCCACAGCGCGTCACGCACCAGATCCAGCGGTCGGCGCAGGGTGGGCGATTCTGCGCGGGCGATAGCTTCTACCTCAGTGGCGATAGCGGCGTGATATGGCAGAAGTTGCTGCCACACATCTCGATTGCGCCCACAAATGTCGATTTAGGGTGGTGCGAACTCCATGTGACACGACGTCACCTCTATGTGCTCTATAGCTATGAGCCACCTGAACATAGCTATGAGCCACCTGAACAGGCGCCACAGGCAAGCATCCTCGACCGCAGCGATGACGACGGAACCAGTTGGGTGCGGGCGGATCGTGGGCTGGGCGACAACGCGCTCTTCTTCATGCCAGCGATTGGTCCTGGCGATACATTGGCCATGACCATGGTGGAAGTGCAGGCGCAACCGGGAGCGACAGGAGTGGGATTCTGGACCTCGACCAATGCGGGCAACACCTGGCGTCAGACGAGCACGCTACCCAATGGCGTGGGAACGTTTCTGTTCACAGCGCCGCCGCAAGGGAATGACTGGCCAACTGCGAATCGCCCGTTCTACGCGCTCGAAAATGAGCAAATCCCTTCATCACTCAATCGCGAGCGTATTGTGATGAGCGCCGACGGTCACACCTGGAAGCTCCTGCCCCCGCTGCCCGTCGCTCGCGTGAGCGAGCGACGGGCAGGCATCCTGCAAGCGCTCGGCACGCTGCCAGATGGGCGGCTGGCGGTCTGGGGAGCCGACCCACAGACAGGGCTGCCACCGGAGAATGATTCATTATCCGCGCCAGTATCGAAGTTCTGGCTCTAGCTCTGGGATCCTGTAAGTCATCGCCCTTGAATGTGACCACCAATGAGGGTTGCGGTTTATGCTGGCAGGGGCAGGCAGCGACAAATCGAGACGGTGCGATGTATCTCTATGTCTCGCGCTTTTGGGAAGGCGCAACGGGAGATACGCCGCCAGGATTGTATCGTGTGCGACTGGCGGGCGCGTAAACACCACTGGTTGGCGGTTGCGTTCAGGATGGGGTCAGAGGCCAGCCGCCTGTGCGTAGTCGGGCAGGAACGCCAGCGCAAGCAGGATCGCCAGCAGGATGAGGATGGCCAGCAGCACCCGGCGTCCGTGGACCTTCAACGCACGCGCGCGCCGGTCCGCCGACGATGAGGATGGCGAAGGAAATGCGGCGGCGAAGATTTGTGGCATCCTTGCTCCCTGGAATGAACGGACAGGCTCAGATAGCGGCCAGGAACTGCGAACAAGTATACGCGCCGCTCACTGCTGTCAAGCGGAAGAGGCGCAAGGTACCAGTTGGCCCATCGGCTATACTGCTAAGAGAGCCGTTTGTAAGCAGTGATGGGAATGAATAGATATGCCAAGCCAGTCACACACGCCCGAACACCCAGCATCCCCAGAGACTATGACGCTGACCGAGGCACGCGACGCAATCCGTACAGGTGCGCTGACCAGCGAGGAGCTGGTGACCGCTTGCCTGCGACGCATCGCTGAGACCGAACCGGCGCTCGACGCCTGCGTGACGGTGATGGGCGAGACAGCGCTCGCACAGGCGCGTGAAGCCGATGTCGCCATACAGGCGAAGGCGCGGATTGGCCCGCTTCATGGATTGCCCATCGCCTTCAAAGATCTGATCGAGACACGTGGCGTGCTGACCACCGCAGGCTCGCGCGTGTTGGACGACTGGATTCCCGACCGGGATGCCGCCGTCGTCACCCGGCTCGCACAGGCGGGCGCTATTGCCCTCTGCAAGACCAATACCCATGAGTTCGCCTTCGGCACCTACACTCCGCCGACGCGCAACCCCTGGAATACGGCGCATATTCCTGGCGGCAGCAGCGGCGGCTCGGCGGCGGCGCTGGCGGTGGGCGACTGCCCCGGCGCGCTCGGCACCGACACTGGTGGCTCAATCCGCATCCCCGCCGCGTGCTGTGGAGTCACTGGCCTCAAGCCGACCTATGGCCTCGTCAGCCGGACGGGCATCGTGCCGCTAAGCTGGTCGCTCGATGTCGTTGGGCCGATGGCGCGCACGGTGGCCGACTGCGCGCTGCTGCTGGACGTGCTGGCGGGCTACGATCCCAGCGATCCCGATAGCGTCGATGTACCGCTGCTTAACTATACCGCCGCGCTCAGCAATCCGCGAACGCCCGAGGTGGCCGTCCGTGGCGCGCGATCGGCGTGCCCACAAGCTATTTCTTCAGCCCCATCGATCCAGAGGTCGAGGCGGCCGTGCGCGCCGCCATAGCGGTCTTCGTCTCGCTGGGAGCGACTGTCGTCGAGCTGGCGATGCCCGCGGCGCTGGACGACTTCTTCGGCGTCTATCGCGGCGTCCAGCGGCCCGAGGCCTACACCTGGCACAGCGACATGGGCTGGCTCACCACACGCGCCGACCGCTACGCGCCGACGGTGCGGGCGAATATCGAGGCAGGCGCGGAGATTTCCGCGAAAGACTACATCCATGCTCAGCAGGCGCGCCGCGCCTTCACCACGGAAATGCTGGCGCTGATGGAACAGGTGGACGTCTTGCTCACCCCGACGATGGCGCTGCCCGCGCCGCTCGCTGACGAATCGGATACGCCGCTGCGCGCCGGGGGCGAGATCGTGCCGGAGGGCAATCTCCGCTGCACCTTCCCGTTCAATATGAGCGGCCAGCCTGCCCTCTCGCTGCCCTGCGGCTTCACCAGCGCTGGGCTGCCCATAGGCTTGCAGATCGTCGGCTCACGCTTCGGCGAGGCGTCCCTTCTCCGGCTCGGCCACGCCTACCAGCGGGTGACCTCGTGGCATGCGCGCCGCCCGACGCTCCCCATTGCAACCCCTCCGTCCTCTGGCGACTGAAGCACGCCGCCTGCGACAAGCGATTTGCCTGTCAGCGGCCCTTGTCAATTTTGTATACCAAACGGTATATTATTGCCAAACCACATACAGCTTATTCCGCTGAGGGGAGGAACCATCTGCTATGCGACGGCTTGACTACAAATGGGGTGTCCTGATCTCGGTTATCTTCGGCATCTTCATGGTCATTCTCGACTCGACCGTTGTCAATGTCGCGCTGGCGACCATTCGCGAGGAATACCACACCAGCCTGAGCGACACGCAATGGATCATCAGCCTCTATACCATGGCGCTGGGTATCAGCACGCCTCTTGCCGGATTTCTGGGCGACCGCTTCGGCCTCAAGCGCATCTACGTGCTGGGTCTGGTCCTCTTCGTGCTTGGCTCGCTCGCCTGTGGGTTCGCGCCGACCTCAAACATCCTGATTCTGATTGCGGCGCGCGCGGTGCAGGGCATCGGGGGCGGCATCAGCCTGCCCCTAGGCACAGCGCTGCTCTTCGGCGCGTTCAAGACCGAGGAACAGGGGCTGGCCTACGGCATCTTCGGGATTGCCCTGGTGGTCGCGCCCGCGCTGGGGCCGATTCTGGGCGGCTGGCTGGTGGACCAGGACCTGTGGCGCTTCATCTTCTTTATCAATGTGCCGATTGGACTGCTCGGCGTCGTCCTGGCGTCGCGGATTCTGCGTGAGCAGCGGAGCGAGCGCGTCCCCGTCTTTGACTGGCTTGGCCTGATCTTCTCGACGATTGGCTTCGGCTCCGTCCTCTACGCCACCTCAATCGCCGCCAATGATGGCTGGACATCGACCAAAGTGCTGGCATTCTTCGCCATCGGCGGCGTGGGGCTGCTGATCTTCTCCCTCATCGAGCTGTTCGTCGCGCGCGATCCACTGCTCGACCTGCGGCTCTTCAAGCGCCCCGTCTTCTTAAACGCGACCGTCGTCGGCTACGTCTCGGTGGTGGCGCTCTTCGGAGCAGAGTTCCTGCTGCCGCTCTATCTGCAGACCCTGCGCGGCAAGAGCGCGCTCGAAACCGGCGTGATCCTGCTGCCGCTGGCACTCTCTTCCGGTGTCGTCGTGCCGCTGGCTGGCAAGCTCTACGACAAAGTCGGCGCGCGCCCGCTAATGGTCGTCGGCTTTGGCCTGTTAGCGCTCAACACCTGGCAGTTCTCGCGGCTCACGGCGGATACCCCCATCGGCTGGATTCTCGCGCTGCTGGCGATTCGCGGCGTCGCCCTCGGGCTGACGGTACAGACGACAGTCGTCGCGGCGCTCTCGGTCGTGACGAGAGCGTGAGTATTCGCGGGCATCCTCGCTCTCGAACGCGACGCGACAGGTGGTGCAGTCCATCGGCGTCGCGGTGCTGGCGACGATCCTGGCGACCGCGCTGTCATCCCAGATCAGGCAATATCAGAATACCGTCCTCGATCAGCCACGAAGCTCCGGCTCAACGCCCATCGCGCTCTGCCAGCCGCTGCCCGCCTCGCTCCCGACAACTGGCACTCCGAGCGGGGGGCCACCGCCGCAACAGTTGGCGGCTCTGCTCCAGGAGGCCTGCCAGCAGAGTATCAAGGGCTACGAAAATGCCTACAAGCTGACCTTCTACTTCGCCCTGCTGGCGATGGCGCTGGGGGCGCTGCTCCCTGGCTGGCCATTCAAATGGGAGGGCCGCACGTCACGGGTTGAGCCAGCCGATGCGTCTGGCGTCGCGCCATCGGTTCCCGTCGCGGATTGACTATGCTGGCTACTGCGGCGATCCTGTCAGCCGCCCGCGCGCGCCATACGTGCCTGCCGTAGCGCATCCAGAAAGTCGGCGACACCTGCCGCATCGTTGCTGCCGATCACCAGGTCAGCCGCCTGCTGTACGGCGGGGCTGGCGTTGCCCATCGCGACGGACAGTTCCGCCTGCGCGAACAGCGGCAGATCGTTCTCGCCATCGCCGATGGCAATGACGGCTTCATGCGGCAGCTTCAAGGCATCGAGCAGCGCCGCCAGTCCGTTGCCTTTGCCTGCCGCCGGGTCGAAGAATTCGAGAAAATCCGGCGCGGTGGTGGTGACGACGAGGCGCGGCTCCAACACTGGGGTGACGACTCGTCGCAGGTCACGTAGCTGCTCGTGCGTCCCCGCGAGCAGAATCTTGGCGGCGGGCGGCAGGTCGTCCGCCAGCAGCGAGGGAACTGGCGTTATCTGCTTCTCACCGTAGGAGAGCAAGACCGGCAGCAGTGGATGCTCCGGCTGATCGACCATGATGGTATCCAGCAAGAAGTGGGTGATAAGCACGTCTGGGGCCGATGCGCGCGTCAGCTCAATCGCGAGATGTCGGTCGTCCTGGCGAAGAGGACGGTAGACCAAAGGCTCGCCAGTCTCGGCAAGCACGAGCGCCGCGCCGTTGAGCGTAATCTGCGGCCCGCGCAGGTCCATTGCCTCGATGAGTGAGCGGACCGAGCGGAGCATCTTGCCGGTGGCCAGCGCGACGGCGAGACCGTGCTGCTGCGTTGCGCGGATTGCGGCGACGACACGCTGTGGGAGCTGATGCTGCGTATCGAGCAGCGTGCCATCCACGTCTACGACGACCTGCCGATAGCGTTCGGGGAAAGGGATCGCTGAAGAGAGCATGAAATATCCAATGGTCAGGGCATGTCTGATGAAGACACTCCGCGAGAACGAAAAGGCGCTCGATCTGAGAATCGAGCGCCTCCAGCATTGTGCGAGTGGTGCGACGAACTACCAGCCGGTGCTGTAGCCGCCACCACTGCGCGCGCCTCCACGGGCGCCTCCGCCCATCTGGGCGTAACAATCGCTGCAATAGACTGGCTTGTCGCCACGCGGCTGGAAGGGCACGCGCGCCTCGCCGCCGCAATTTGAGCAGACGGCAGTGTACATCTGACGTGGGGCGCGCTCGCCGCCATATCCGCCGGACATGGACGATTTACGCGCCGTGCGGCACTCCGGGCAACGCGCGGGAGTGTGTGTCAGCCCTTTGCTGGCATAAAACTCCTGCTCGCCCGCCGTGAACACGAAGTCATGACCGCAGTCGCGGCATCGGAGTGTCTGATCGGTGGCCAAAATTCTAACCCTCTTTCCGGTCCGGCCACGCCTCTAGCGCCCGGACCAACACGGCCCCATATCAATGGGGCAGACCCAAAACTGGGGAAACGCTGTAGAGAAGCCGCGGGTATCGTCCCGAAAAGAGGCCGATGTATGCCAGGCCATCGCTAGCGTTCGCTGACGCACGCGCGGAAAACGACCGCGCGCGAAAGACATACAGGATGCTTTCGCGCGCAAGTATACCATGATGATTTCGTGGATACAAGCCTTTCAGGCGATTTTTCGAGCAAATTCCTGCCTGATTGCCTCACAACGCGAGAGAAAGGCTGCTTCTGAGGCTCTCAAGCCTGATTTTTAGCAGTACTACAGGGGCTAGCGATAGGCACGTCAGATGACGATAGATGATAGGATGAAACGTGAGCGGAAGCGAATATCAGTCAGAAAGGGACATCGGCGTTATGCCACGACAAAACATTGGTTCGGGGCGACCCTGGGAAGAGATCGTCGGGTACTCTCGCGCGGTGCGGGTTGGTCAGGTGATTCATGTCGCCGGGACCACCGGGGTTGACGTCAGTGGCGCCGTGGTCGGGCCGGGTGACGCCGCGGCCCAGGCTACCCAGGCGCTGCGCATCATCGAGGCGGCTCTGGCCGAGTTGGGCGCGAGCATGCGCGATGTCGTGCGCACGCGCATCTATGTGACCAACATCGCCGACTGGGAGGCCATCGGCAGAGCGCACGGCGAGTTCTTCCGCGAGATTCGCCCGGCGGCGACGATGATCGAGGTGAGCCGGCTGATCGATCCGGCGCTGTTAGTGGAGATCGAGGCAGAGGCGATTGTCGGCGCGGGCAAGGAGTAGCTGCTTACGGCTGCTTCATGACCGGCACACTGCTCAAATCGTAAGCGTGGCCGTCGGCTCCGACGATGTGATTCAGGCCATCCGCGCCCGGAATCAGCCAGACGGGATCGGTGGGCGATGTGCCGCCACCGTTCCAGATCACCTGCCCCGTCTCCAGCGCGGAGGCATCGATGGGGATGTAGACGAGCTGCGGCTGCGCGCCACTACGAAGCGCAACCCGACGCTGGTTGGAGAGGTCTGTCAGCGCCGCCGATTTGGCGACGAGAGAGATCTGGCCATGCGGGTGCGGACTCGTATACGTGGCGATTGACGTGACCTGCACGGACGTGTGCGAGGCGTTCAATTCGAGCTGGGCCGCGCCGACCACTTGCCCCGCCGCATTGTCAATGGGGATGATGTAGTAGTCGGGCATCACGATACTTCCCGGCGCCTGTAACGCGCGCACGAGAATCGGAGTCTCCAGGTGTGAGAGGTCTTTCAGGTAGTCGCCATTGCCTTTGCGATTCACGTTGAAGAGCATGCTTTTGCGGGCCGCGACGATGATTGCGCTTGATGAGTTCGACGATAGCGGAATCCAGCCTGAACTATAGTTCGTCGTCGCGTTGGTGTCGCTCGCCACGCTCGATGGGAGGTGCTGCGCGGCGGCGACCAGGATCGCTACGAAGAGGAGCACCGCGCCGCCGAGAACGACATAGACAAGGTTGCCGAGCAGCGCTTTCGCGACTCGCTCGACCCTGCTTCTTCTGCGTCCCCGCCGCCGCGCTGGCGTCCTGCTCTGGCCCACTCTCTACTACCTCACACCTGCTGGCGAATGACACTATGGTTGCTTTATGGAGTCAGCATGACACGACCGGTTAACGCATTGAATGCCCAATCCGCGTTGTAGGCGGTGGTGCTGTCATGCTGTATCCAGGAGAAGCCCAGATACCAGTGATGCGGAAATCGGGCCGATGGCTTGTATGGGCCAACCATCGGCTCCGGGTCCAAGCTGTTCCACATATCGCCGATTTTGGAGCTGTCGCCATAATAAAGCGACCAGAGCGAGTAGACACCGAACTGGTTGGCGTAATGGCCGCCAATCCAGGTGCTGATTGGGATCTCCTGCCTGCTGGTCGATGAATTTCCCTCTGAGTCACGGTAGACCAGTCCCTGAATATTTGCCGGGAAGTGTGTATCAGGGTTGTTCGACGACCATGCGCCCGTCACCAGTACAGAATGCAAGCCGCCGTTGACAAACACGATGGCCGGTTGCTGTCGGTTCTCCAATCCGCGCACGAGAAGCGTCGTCGCCTCTTGCACCTGCTGCGAATAGGAAGGCTGGATCCGGTGGGCAAATTGCCAGCGATAGATATAATTATGGACTGCGCCGCTACCGCTGACGTCATAGTGCTGTACATCATTGGCGGCAGAGCGCGGATCATTCCCAAAATCACGAGCGATGTTCGTTTTTCCGGCCACCTGGTTGGTTGGCGTCGCGTAGCCCCACTGGCTGCTGCCACCTGTCTGGTTGTACTGCTCCACAGAAGTCTGATAGGCGCTATTCGGGAATTTGAGGGACTTGCCCGCCTTCAGATAATCATAGTTGACCAACCCGACGACATCTGCCACCGCGCAGGCATTGCTGAGCGTCTGCGGCCAAATGGTGCCGCCAATGGCTTTGTTCATCAGGGTTTCATTGGCGCCGTAGTACGTGCCGGTGCAGGTAGAGCAGCTGGCTTCGGTGTTGGTATGCGTGAGTGCGAGAGCCAGCAATCCACCGGAGATGGCTATGAGGGCGAAAGCTAACCGGATAGCAATCCGCTGCCTGGGTGTCATGAGTACCCTTCCGACATTCGTATTGGCGAGCCGCGTTCTCTCCTTTGCCCGCGCCGAGTCCGCGCCGTATCACAGCGCATGGAAGATGAAAGGCGGCCTGCAAACCGTAATGCGAAACCAACCTCATCCACGATAGCGGGTACCAGGCGACTTGTCAAGTCGGAAACACGAAATCAGGGCCACCTCTCTGGGGAGATAGCCCTGATTGACGCCTGGTCGTGAGCGCTTAATGCCTAGCGCATCGGTTGCTTGCGCGGTCCGGTTGTTGGGTCGCCGGTTGCGCCGCTGGCCGAGTTATTGGTGGAAGGACGATCCGAGCTGACCGGAACGCTTGGGGCTGGCGTCTCGTCCGCATCGGGCGCGGGCACCTTCACCCGCTGGACCGTCGGCGCCGCTGGTGTCTCGCTGGCGCCATTTGCGCCGTTCGTTCCGTTCGCGCCCGCCACGCCGTCTGGCGAGCCATCGCCGGTCGTGCCTTCCACTGTGCGCAGGCCCGGCACGCGCGCCATCAGGTCGCTCATCTTAACGCCCGTGAGCGCCTCCAGAATTACCGGCATCTGGGCCAGCATATTCACCACGTCGCCAGTTACGCGGCTGGCTCCAAGGTTGCCGCCGTTCGCGCCGCCGGTTGAGACGATGCTGATCTTGTCCACCTTCGCCAGCGGCTCGGCAATCGCACGCACCACTTCGGGAAGATTGGTGATAATTTTGTCGAGCACGGCGGCCTGATTGTATTCATTATAGGCGGCTGCCTTTACGCGCATCGCCTCAGCTTCAGCCTCGCCCTTCGCCCGGATGACGTCCGCCTCGGCCATACCACGTAGCCGCGCCGCCTCAGCATCTGCTGCGCCGCGTACCTTCGCCGCCTCGGCCTCAGCCGACGCCTGGGCCCGTAGCGCTGTCGCGCGCCCATCGGCCTCCAGCGTCATCCGCTGCTTCTCGGCCTCCGCCACCTGGGTGACGCGCTGTTTGTCCGCCTCGGCAACCTTGATGACCGTCGCCTCAAGTTCCATCTGGCGGCGGCGCGCCTCGGCCTCCTGCACCCTGATCTGGGCGGTGCGGTCGATCTCCTGCGCCTTTGCCGCCTCGGCCACGATCTGCTGCTGGACGATCTGCGCCTGCAAATCGCTGGCTTTTGAAGCAATCATCTCTTGCTTCTTCACCTCGGCGTCATATTCGGCACGCTTGACGGCCAGATCGCGCTGGAACTCCGCCTGTTTCGTCTGCGAAGCCGCCTCCGCCTCGACTCGCGCCTGGTCGGCGCTCGACTTGGCAACCGCCGATTCGCGGCTGGCCGACGCCTGCTGAATCTGCGTATCGCGCGCGGCCAGCGCGGCGGCGATATTCGCCTCTTTCTTGATACGCTCGATCTCTGGTCGGCCCATGTTGGAGATGTAGTCGTTCTCGTCGCGCACTTCTTTGATCGTGAACGAGACGACCTCCAGGCCCATCTTGGCCAGGTCAGCGGAGCTGGTCGTGCGCATCTTCTCGCTCACCATCTCCGGCTCTTTGACGATCTGCTCGACGGTCAGCAGGCCGACGATGCCGCGCAGGTGACCTTCCATCACCAGCCGAATCATCCCCTCGCGCTCCTGTGGCGTCTTGCTCAGGAACTGCTCGGCGGCAGTGAGAATGCTCTCTTGGTCCGAACGCACCTTAAGCTGCGTGACCGCCTCCACTTTGACCGAGACGCCCTGATTAGTGTAGAGGTTCTGCTGTGGCGCGACGTCGAATGACATCAACTCCAGCGAGAAGAGCTTCGATTCCTGCACCAGCGGAATGACCAGCCTGCCACCACCCGTGAGAATGCGCTGGCCACCCGCGCCATAGACAATCAGCGCCTGGTTCGGTCCGACCTTGCGGAACATGCGCCCATACAGGTTGAGGACGAGCAGTACGGCTACTACTATCAGGATAACTACCAGGACCACTGTGATCAACGGACCCATTTCAGTCCCTCCCCATCATCCGAATTACGGCCATGCGAGTATTCATGCGAATAGTGATGCATTGAGCGCGGATATCACCCCTCTTTGGGCTGATCGGGCGTCGGCAGCTGCGGTTGTTTTGCCTCTATCGGCGCGAGTTCCGGCAGGTCACCAGCGCGCACGGCAGCCATGAAATTGTCCCATGACTGCACGCTGGCGATACCGTCCTGGTAGTCCAGAATGACGATCTCCGATCCCGCCGGAATCGCCTCGCCGCCAGCGCTACGCGCGCCGACACTCTGTCGCCCCCCGGCTTTACGGGTGAAGACGATCTCGCCGACGCCGCCCGCGCGAATGGCCATCGTCACGGACCCCAGGCGTCCCTCCAGCCGCGCGTCTGTTGCAGTCAACTCGGTATCTTTGCCGGTGGCGAAGACGATATGGAGCAGCGTCGTCACCCCGATGGCGCATGCCACGCCGAAGAGCAGTGGTACCAAAATGACGAACAGGACACCCCAGCCGAGCACTGCATGGGCCACATAGCCCACCAGCCCGAAGATGAGCAGGAACATCAGCAGCCCGTAGAGGTTGAGGGCGCCAAGCAGCGTATTTTCAATCGAGGCCCATACTGACGGTGTGGCGACCACCTGCGCGGAACTGCTATCCGCGTGACCGCTGTCCGCATGGGCGTGCGCGCCGTGCATCGCATGGCCGCCATCGGCTGCGTGGCCCGCGTGGCCAACATGGAGATCATGGCCACTGGTATCACCGGTATGCCCACCAAGGTGACCGAAATGGCTCTCGCCAGCGCCCAGGAGTGTCGAGATCACCAGGAATGCGCCTGAGAACACCGCGCAGCCAATAAACACGAGGGATAATGGGTCAGTGGCAAGCATGCCAACCGCCTCCAGACGTGAGGAGCCGTGCTAAGCGCATCCTGCTGGTCGTCTCGGCACGAGGGAAGATTGAGCCTCGTCGAACACGACCAGCCCCTGCGCTACTGCTCAACCGGCTCCGTTATCTGTTGATGGTGATTCGATTTTGCCGCCGAATCACCTGTCTGTTGCACCATATGCTGAACGTTTTCGACCAGCCCCTGCGCCTTCTGCGTGACGGCGGCGAAGTTGACGCCCCAGCCGAGGCCGATGCCACGCGACGAAATCACCGTGTCGTTCTCAGGGTTCCAATACCCCCTGGCAACCTCGCCCCACTCAGCCACGTGGAAGTTATAGGGGACGCCCGCGACTTTTCCTTTCCACGTGCGCTCTTTCGGGTGACGGGCAAGCTCCTGTCCGATGGCCGCCGCACTCAGCCCGGCAATGACCCCAGCAGTGAACCAGGTTAGTTTTCCCATCGTTCTCTTCCTCCACATTTCCTTGACCAAGGGAGGTGCGCGCCGGTCTCGCCTCTCATCATTAGAACATACGCTTCGTTGTATCGAAAGTTGTGCGCGCCCTGTACATTCCGCGTCCACTTCGCAGACGCCGTGCCTTATTCACAGGTTCACGTTTCATGAGCGCCAGATAAGAGCGCACGAAGCTACCCGACGCCAGTTACGACGCGCCGCGCGCGCAGGCGGTCACGTTTCCTCCGGTCGGTTCTGGCGCTGGCTGGACTCGGTGCGCCGTGCGCGCTCGGTTGCCGTGCTATGCTCGTTTCACACCGTCTGAGGCGATACCTGAGCGTACGGTCTTGTGGGGAGAGATGAACGTATGGAGAAGAAGAAACCGCTGGCCGGTCAGATAGCGCTGGTGACCGGATCCAGTTCGGGCATCGGCGCGGCCACTGCCCGCGAGCTGGCGCGGCGGGGCGCGCGTCTCGTGCTGGCGGCGCGTCGAACCGACCTGCTGGACGCCGAGGCACAGGCGATCAGGCAGTCGGGTGGTGAGGCAATCACCATTCCCACCGATGTCACCGATCCGGCCCAGATCGATGCGCTGGTAGCGCGCGCCACCGCAGCGTATGGGCGAATCGATATTCTCGTCAACAACGCGGGCATCGGCTCGATCCGTTCGTTTGCCAGGATGTCGTCCGAGGATATCGAGCAGATGCTGGATACGAACCTGCGCGGCGTCGTGCTGCTGACCCACACCGTGCTGCCAGAGATGCTCGAACGCCGTCACGGCGCGATCATCACGGTCGCTTCGGTGGCGGGGCACGTCGCCGTCGATCCAATCTATTCCGCGACAAAATACGCTGTTCGCGGCTTCTCGCTCTCGCTGCGACGCCAACTCGGGGGCAGCGGCGTCTCGGTCTCGGTTGTCTCGCCAGGGTTCATACGCTCCAATATGACTGATGGCACGCGACGAGGATTGCCCGGTCCAGATATTGTGGCGCGCGCCATTGCGGGCCTGATTGTGCATCCACGCCGGGAGGTAGTGGTACCGCGCTATTATCGTCCGGCGATCTGGGCCGAGCGAATGTTTCCCTGGGTGGCGGACCGCCTGCTACGGCCACGGCCACGAAGCGCGCAACGCACGGGCGCCGCTCCACGTAGAGAAGAGACCCCACCCGCGACGCCAGCATCGGGAGATTCTATAGAGAGGTAAGACTAGTTATGGCACGTTCATCAGATCCAGCAGGCGGAAATCATTCCGACTTCGATACAACATCAAGCTGGCGTATTTTTCGCATCATGAGCGAATTCGTCAGTGGCTTTACGTTTTTGGGCAACATCGAGCATAGCGTTACCATCTTCGGTTCGGCGCGGATGTCGCAGAACAGCCCGTATTGTCAGACGGCCTACGAACTGGGGCGGCGTCTGGCTCAGCAAAACTACACCGTCGTGACGGGCGGTGGTCCCGGCGTCATGCAGGCGGGCAACCACGGCGCGTTGGACGCGGGCGGCAATTCGGTGGGCATCAACATTGAGCTTCCCCACGAACAGCGCATCAATCCGTATGTCCGTCGCTCGATCAGCTTTCACTACTTCTTCAGCCGCAAAGTCATGCTGGACTTCTCCGCCGAGGCCTATATCTTCTTCCCCGGCGGCTTTGGCACACTTGACGAATTCTTCGAGCTTATCACGCTGGTACAGACGGGGAAGCTGGATAATAGCGTCCCCATCATTCTCTTCGGCAGGAGTTTCTGGGAGCCGCTCGCGGACTGGATGCATACGGTCATGCTCGAAGGTCTGCACACCGTCGCCGCCCACGACCTGACAATCTGGACCATCACCGATGACCTGGACGAGGTGATGGAGATCGTCGAGTCTGGCATTCTCACGCAGGCGCGGCAACGGCTGGAGCGCACCGGCCATGAGCGCCCGACCCCGGAAGAGAAGCTGCAGAAGGCGACACGCCCGATGGCTGGAACCGAGCAATAAAGTGAGCCTTCACCTATTACCGGCCAGCCAGGCTTTGGGCCTCCCGCAGTGCGGCGGCGAATCCAGGTAGCGCGCGTGTAATCATGTCATCGTTGGCCGTCAGGGAGATGCGGAAGTAGCCTGGCATCTCCACCACCGTGCCTGGCAGGCAGAAAATATCGTGTTTGGCGAGCAACTCGATGAAGGCGAGATCGTCGGCTAGCGGCGAATGCGGCAGCAGATAGAAGGTGCCCTCAGGCACGTGGACGCTGTAGCCCATCTCGCGCAGAGCCGCCACCATCGTATCGCGCTTGCGCTGGAGGTGTGGAATGTCAATCGAAAGCTGTTCCAGGTCGGGCAGCGCGTGCTGGAGCAGTGCGTTGGGGAACGCATAGCCCGTCATCAACTGCGCGACGAACAGGCCGCTACGAATGTCATCGCGGTCGGGCATGGTTGGCGTCAGCGCGATGTAGCCTATGCGCTGTCCCGGCGTCAGCAGCGTCTTGCCATAGGTGTAGATGACGAACGTGTTGGGATAGTAGGCCGACGGGCTGTGATAGTCGTTGCCATCGTAGAGAATGCGGGAATACGCCTCGTCGGAAAGCAGGTAGATCGCTCGCCCATTGCGCTCGCTGGCTTCGGTGAGGAGCTGGCTCAGGGCGGTCAGCATCGCGGGCGGGTAGATCCTGCCGGTGGGGTTGTTGGGCGAGTTGACGATGATCGCGCGCGTCCGGTTGGTGATGGCCGCTGCCAGTGCGTCGAGATCGAGATCGAATGTCGCCTGGTCCACTTGGACGCGCACCGGAACGCCACCGGCCGCCGTGATGAGCGCTTCATAGAAGAACCAGGGTGGGCTGAGGAAAACCACCTCATCGCCCGGATCGGTCACCAGGCCGAGCACTGCCGCGATGCCCGCAAACGCGCCGTTCGTCAGAAAGATATCATCATCTTCAAACGGCAGTCCGCGCTGCTTCCGCAGTGACGCGGCGACCACCGCGCGAGCGGCGGGTGAATTGTCCTGGTAGGCATACCACTGGTCATTCCGCGGGACACTCCAGCGTCCGAGCGCGGCGGAGAATGCTTCGAGCGGCATCTCGTGCGGATTGCCCACGGTGAAGTCGCAGATGTTGACGTCTTCCCTGTGGCGCGACCAGGTGGACTGGGTGAAGAATGTGTACACCGACTGAAGCGTGCCTGCGATGCGTGTGATGCGCTGTGATGGCAGTGACATTGTCGCCCCCCGAATCTCGCAAATTTCGCGAGCATCTAATGCTCTGACGCATACCTGGTGAAGCCATCACCATATAGCCACATACGCGCGGACGCTGCATCGTCAATTCGGCTCATCGTGATACAAATGCCTACCCAGAAAGCACGTCGGATGGCACTTTCCGGGCAGGTTGGTAGCAATACAATCAGGCGTAGAGGCGATAGAAGCGGAAGAACGGGTGCTCGATGGGCAGAATCTCCACCTCGCGGAAACCCGCCTCGCTGGCGTAGCGGCGCACCGTATCCGGGCGCATGACGGTGCCGGTCCCCGCCGATAGCTGTTCGGCCATGCCAGCGGGCAGGCAGAGGAGCACGCTGCATGTGTACATGAAGCGCTCTACCTCGTCAGTGGGCGCGGTGAACGACTCGCCGACGCGCTCATCCATGACGATGACTGCCCCCCCTTCGGCAACCAGGCGACGGACGGTGCGTAGCGCCTCAACGGGGTGAGCCATGTCATGCAGCGCCTCGAAGATGGTCACCAGGTCGTAGCGTCCGGCCAGCGCGGGGTCAGCCGCGTCGTGAGTCGTGAAGGTCAGGCGGTCGGCCAGGCCATTCCGCTCGGCGATGGCGCGCGCGGCGACGATGGAAGGCTCATCACTGTCGAATCCATCGACGCGCACGTTGGGATAGGCGCGGGCGATACCGACGCTCGACCAGCCATAGCCACAGGCGATGCCGGCCACTCGCGCGGGCGGGTCAGCCTCCAATCGCGCGTGGACATCGGCTATCGACGGCAGCCAGTCCTGACCCAGGAGATGGTCGAAGGCGGGTCGGTTGATTGCCGCCTGCCCAGCGCGTCCCTCCTCGCCATAGTCGGACCAGGGAACGCCGCCGCCATGTTGAAACGCTTCGGCGACCGCAGGCAGTTGGGCGCCCAGACCATAAGACATGTTCGCTAGTGGCGCGAGGTAGTTGAGGCTCGTCTCATCGAGCAGCGCTTCAGCGTGTTCGACCGGGAGGCTGTAGCGGCGGGTTAGCGCGCCCGCGCTCGCGTCATCCACCGCCATGATACCGGCGGCGGACTGCTGCTCCAGCCATTCGCGGATGTAGCGTTCGCTGGCGCCGGTGTGCGCCGCCAGTTCCTTCGAGGTTGCGGGGCCGTGTTCCCACAGCGCCTGATACAGCCCGAGGCGGTTTCCCAGCGCGATCGTCAGCATCTCCAGCCCGCCAAGAGATGATGCGAAGATTCTGCCGACGAAGGCATCGCGTTCCACAGCCTGCGCTTCGGTCAACTCACCTGTGTGAAAAGTTGTCGTCGTTTGCTGGGTATCCTGCGCGCTCATATTCGTGTCCCTTCTGTTGATGGTGGTCACCAGTCGACAATCCACGCCAACGGCTCACGTGCATCAGTGTAGCGTCGTGGAAGGCCAGGCGCATGGGTGCGCACACGTATTACTGGCGTGCGACGACACGTAGGTTCTGACGGTGATATGGGGTGTGCCGACTGGGCGACGTGTTAGATCAAATTGTGGCGCAATGCATACGCAGTCGCCATCGCCCGACTTGCCGCGCCCTCCGCCCCAATTTTGGCGTAGATATTCGAGATATGGCGCTCCACCGTGCGCACGCTCAACACCAGCAGTGCCGCGATGCTCTGGTTGTCCTCGCCCGTGGCGATGAGACGCAACACCTCAACCTCGCGGCGCGTGAGATGGTCAGGGAACGACACCTTGACAGCCACTGTCTTTGGCACGGCATTCAACCGCTCGTAAATCGTCCGCGCCTCGCCCTCCATCCCCAGCTGCTCCATCAGGTCAAGCGCCTCCTGGAGCAGTTCGCGGACATGTCTGTGCGCGGATCGTCCATGCCAGGCCAGTTCCAGATTGGCCCTGGCGACGAGTATTCGAGCAAGCTCCGACCCACGGGCATGCATGGGCGAGCCGTTGCTGGCGCGGGTCATCGTCTCAGCGGCGGCCAGGTGCGCATCGGCGAGGAGCCAGTCGCGTTGTAGTGTTGCCAGCTCGCCAAGCAGGCGCTCTGGGAGAAAATCACCATGTCGCGCGCGAAATGCCAGGAGCTGCGGATAGATGCGCGCAGCCAGGTCATGGTCGCCGAGCACCAGCGCCGCCTGAGCCATTGGTGCAAGCGCCTCCATGACGGAGATGCTGGCGGGCGGGGCAGCGGCGACGAGCGCCTCCGCCTCAGCGATACATGCGCGTGCGGCAGCTTCATCGCCTCGGACGGCATGGGCAAGGGCGGGCCAGCCGAGATACCAAACCAGCGCGCCGGGACCAATCGAACGGAAGATTCGACACGCCCTCTCGAATAAATTCTCCGCGCTGGTGTAGTCGCCTACGTGATAGGCGGCAAGCCCCTGCATCATTTGTAGAAAAGCCAATGGTTCTGGATCAGACAGGCGTACGATGGTCTGTTCCGCCTCCCGCAGTATCTCCTCCGCCTCTGAAATCCGCCCTTCATAGGCTTCTAGTAGAGCAACCATCGTATGGGCATGACGAAGCTGGTGCGGGTCCTGGCACTGCTGGGCGAACAGTGCCCGTTGCTCGTTTGCGGTCTGCATGGCCTCTATGTTCCCGGCCCACAAATACGCCATCACCAGACAGGCGCTACATTCGGCGGCCTCAACTGGATCGTATGTATTTTCGGCCTGGGCAAGCGCATCCTCCAGCAGCGGAATGCCCTGCTCCAGGTCATTCGCGCGCACCAGCATATTGCCGACGGTTCGGGCCGCCGGAGCGATCAGCCGCTCATCCTGGAGTTGCCGGGCGAGAGCGAGCGCTTCACGCCCATAGGTCAGCCCTTCATCGTAGCGGTGCATGGTGACACCGAGCAGCGTGCCCAGGTCCACCAGCGCGTGCACCCGCTCGCTGGTCACGCCATCACCCAGGAGCGCCAGTGTCGCCTCGAAGGCTGCCTGTGCTGCGGAGAGGTCTTCCAGCCGCCAGGCCGCGCGCCCCAACCCGTGTGACGCCCGCGCCGCCGCGGCAGCATTGCCCGACGCTTGCAGCGATGTCCGCGCCAGCGCATAGGCTGCCATGGCCTAACGCTCGGAGCCAGCAAGAATCGCGGCGTCGCCCAGCGCCAGCAGCATGAGCGGGCGTCGTTCATCCGTGCCGTCCAGCAATTCCAGCGCGTCGCGATAGTGGGTGGTCGCCTCCTCGAAGGCGTAGGCTGCCATGGCCGATTCGGCTGCCTGCCGCGCATAACGCACGCCCTGCTCACGGTCGCCGCTCCGAGTGAAGTGGAACGCCAGATCGGCAACACGACGGGCATCGGATGGATCGGCGCTCGCTTCGAGCAAACGGCCCAGATGCGTATGGAGCCGCGTTCGTCGCGCCGCAGTGACATCGCTATAGAGACATTCACGCACCCGGTCGTGGGCGAAGGCGAACGCACCTGGACGTATTGGGCGAATGAGTTGGGCGCGGACCGCCAACAGCAGCCGCTCCTCGACCGACTCTGGCTCGCTGGCGGTAATCTCCGCCAGCAGCGCGCTCTCGAAGACACGCCCGATGATCGATGCGGCGCGGAGCAGATCGACGGTATCGACTGGCAGCCGAATGAGACGCTGGCGCACCAGTGTCAGGATGCTTGCGGGTATCTCGTCTTCGGCGGCAGCGGGCGTAACACGCCAATGAACTTCACCCTCGCCCATCGGTCCAGTCTGCGCCAGCGCTCCCGTCTCAACCCAACTGCGCAACAGTTCCTCGACGAAGAACGGACTGCCCTCGCCCTGGCGCGATAGCATCCTGCTTGCCGATGGTTCAAGTGAGCCGCCCAGATAGCTCTGGGCAAGCCGCGAGACATCGGCCGGAGGGAGCGCCGCGAGCGGGAGAACGCTCAAGGCGCGCAGACGATGCAGCGTCGCGATGGTTCGCTCGAATGCCAGTTCGTGGGCAGCCTCGCCCTCGCGATAGGCGCCGAGGATCAGCATATGGCCCTCGCGTTGGTGCGCCGCGATGTAGCAGAGCAGGTCGAGGGTAGCCGGGTCTGCCCAGTGCAGATCGTCGAGCCGTAAGAGAAGCGGCTGTTCGTCTGCGATGGCCGCCAGCAACGCGCCGATGGCTTCATAGAGGCGGAGGCGCGACTGCTCCGCCGGCAACGTGCTGGTCTGGGGTAGCTCGCCAAGGCGCGCGTACAACTCTGGCAAAAGCGACGCGAGAATGGATGCGTTCGCGCCAGTCTGCGCGCGCAACTCGTCGGCAGACGCGGCGCGAATATGCTGGCCGAGCGCCTCCAGGAAGGGCAGATAGGGCGGCATCCCCTCGGCCTCCGTCGCCGCCCCATGGAGCACCCACGCGCCATCGACATGCGCCTGCGCGGCCATCTCGTCGAGCAGCCGCGTCTTACCGATGCCCGGCTCGCCGCTGACCAGCGCGACGGTCATCTGCCCCGCGATGGCGTCCGCGAAGCGCTGCTGAAGGCGCGCCATCTCGCGCTGCCGCCCGATGAGCGCTGACCTCTGGCTGAATGCGGATGTCGTGATAGTCGTCGGCACGGCTCGTCTCCTGGGAATGATGCGACGAGTGACTGCAAGAGTCTGCATTGCCACATTGTATCGCATGGGACGTGAGCAGCTTTTGGGTGGCGGCGCCAACCCATGGCCACCTGCAAAATCAGTCCTGAATCTCCCGGTTCGTGTTACACTTGGCGCAAAGCAAACACGGCTCTCTCGCTCCGCGCCGCATGGAGCCATTCAGCATTCGGAGGACGCAGTGACGCAGCCTGACACATCATCTGAGTCTGATCTTTCGGTACAGTTCCTCGCGGAGGAAGAGCAGCAACCTCATGACATCGCCACGCTGCTGGCGAGCTTCATCCGTGGGGCGCGGCGCTCGCTGGATATCGCCATCTACGACTTCCGCCTGAGCGAGCCGCTACGTCAGATCGTCGCCAGCGCGTTTGCCGATGCGGCGGCGGCGGGCGTGACCATCCGCATCGCCTATGACGCCGACAAGCCCGAGACGCCGAATCTGGTCGCGGGCATGGATCCCGCGCTGCCCGGCACTGGCGGTTTCGTACAGTCGCTCGGCTATCCCTGGCGGCGTATCGGCGGCTTGAAGCTGATGCACAACAAGTACATCGTATGCGATGCGGGCGCTCCCAGTGCTGCCGTCTGGACCGGCTCGACCAATTTCACCGATGACTCCTGGACGCTTCAGGAGAATAACATCCTGACGATTCCCGACGCGCAGATGGCCGCGAGCTACGCCCGGGACTTCGCCGATCTCTGGGCGAAGGGGACTATCGAAGATACCGGCGCGTTCGATACGCAGCACACCAGCGCCAGCTACCAGGGCGAAGACGTCAGCACGCAGGTGTTGTTCTCGCCGGGGCGTGGCCTGGTCATCGACTTCGACATCGGCCAACTGGTGGCGCGGGCCAGACGCCGCGTGCGGATATGCAGTATGCTGCTCAACTCCAGCGCGCTGATCGCCGCGTTGAGCGATCTCTTGCGCACCGGACAGGCGCCCGTGAGCGGGATCTATGACCGCGCGCAGATGCTCAGCGTGCTCCAGCAGTGGGAGGATGTGCCACACAACCACTGGAAGATTGGCGCGGTGCAGGAAATCGTCGAGGCGGCGCGGCTGGTGGGCAAGAACTCCACGCCGTATAGTCCGGAGAGTCGGCATGATTTCATGCACAACAAGGTGCTGGTGGTGGACGATACCGTCATCACCGGCTCGTACAACTTCTCGCATAGCGCCGAGCAGAACGCCGAAAACCTGCTGATGCTGACCAATCCCGCTCTCGCCGATGCCTACAGTGACTACATTGACCACCTGATGCAGAAGTACGGAAGTCTGGTTGACGAGCAAAGCACCCAGTGACGCTGGCTAACGGATTCGTGTGCGCTGAGAATCAGGTACCGGCCTGATACAATTGTGGGAGCGCGCGGCTACGTATTCGCGCCGGTCGGACGGCTGTGATATGGGCGCGCTGCGAAAGAAGGCGCAGATGACATCCGCGGACTCGCTCAACCCAGGTCATGGTCTACCGGTTGCTGGGACTGACTACCTCGCGCTAATCCGTGGCGCGGGCGCAAACCCGGAGGCGCTGGAGCGGCTGTATCAGGCGGCGCGGCGCGGCGGAGCTGCCGCTGCCTTTCGTGGCGCAATAGCCGCCGCACACCAGGAGTCACCGGAGAATCTGCTCTACGGCGCGTGGTATTATCGGCTGCATCAGCCGGATGCGGCGGGTCTCTCCCGTCGCTTCGCGGGCATCTCAACGTTGGCCGTTCCCATTGGCGTTGTGCTGGGGCTGGCGTTATGGGCATTCTCGGATGCAACCTCATTTCGGACCAACGCGCCACTGCTGACTTATCTTGCCGCGCCGCTGGTGGCGCTTGCCATCGTCGTCTTCCTCGCCACGGGTGGCCGTCGCTCGCTGGCACAGGCGCTGGCTGGCGTGGCGCTCGGCGCGATGGTTGCCTATATCTTCCTGCTGCCAGAGTCCACCTCAAGCTCGCAGGGGGCACTGGTCTTGTTGCACCTGCCGCTGCTGGCCTGGGGCGCGATTGGTCTGGCGGCGCTTGGCTGGCGCTCCAGCTCGCGCGCACGGTTCGGCTTTATCACCAAGTCGCTCGAAGCAATCGGGACGGGCGGTGTCTTTGGCATCGCCGGAGGCATCTTCGCTGTCGTCGCAATCGGGCTATTCGAGGTACTCGACGTTCAAGTCTCCGATATCATCATCCGGCTGGTCGTCGGACTGATTGCCGGGCTGGTGACACTTATTGCCATCGCGACCGTCTACGATCCCGCGCACTCGCCCGACCAGCAGGAGTTTGGCCGCGGATTCGGGCGATTACTCAACGTGTTGATGCGCGTCTTGCTGGCGCTGAGCCTGATTGTCCTGGTGATCTATGTTGTTGTGATACCCTTCAACTTCGGCGCGCCATTCGAGAACCGCACAACGCTGATTATCTATAACGTGATGCTCTTCGGTGTCATCGCGGTGCTGATCAGCAGCACACCCGTCAACAGTGACGACCTCTCGCCGCAGATGCAGTCGCTGCTACGATGGGTGATTGTTGCGGTGGCCGCTATGACCGCGCTCGTCAGCCTCTACGCCCTCGCCGCGACGGTCTACCGAACCGCGACGTTCGATGGGCTGACCATGAACCGGACGACGATCATCGGCTGGAATGTCATCAACATCGCCCTGCTGATCGCGCTGCTCGTCGGGCAAATCCGCGCCAAGCGCGAGAACTGGACGGTGGCCGTCCAGTCGGTCTTTGCCTGGGGCGCGATAGCCTATGTGGTCTGGGCAGCGGTGGCCGGGCTGGCGCTTCCCTGGCTCTTCGCCCGCTAAGCCTTGCTACCTCCCAGTTGGACGAGACGAATAGCCACGAGCAACATCCATAGCAGCGCCAGCCCGAGAAATACGCGCTCAACCAGCCCGCCGATGCCCAACGCCTCACTAGCGCGAACTCCCAGCAGTTGCGCCAGCAGCGCCACGAGCGTCGCGATGGAACAGATGAGCAGATATGGCCGAAGGCTGGTCCAGCGCGCATCAGTGCCAATGCGCAATGACACTAGCAGCTCGCCCACCGCGACGGCGCAGAACGCCACCAGCGCCACTACGAGATGAATGAATCCGTGGTTCGTGAGCCGCGAATTCACATCCGTTGGGAAGAGCGCGAGTAGAAAAGCGCCGACAGCCCAGATGCCGATGAGTACGATACCGACCGTCGAACGCGCCCGCGCCGTGACGCCCCGCACCAGCCCTGCAACCAGCGCGAGCGAAAGGCATCCGCGCACGACGAAGTTGATCGTCATCACATAGCCATAGGGGCCGACCGCGAGATCGCTCTTCGCCTGACGCAAGGGACTATAGTGCGGCGGCAGCAGTTGCGCGAGAATATCCAGCGCCAGATACAGCGCGATGCCCGCTATCGTCAGCGCGCCAAATATCTGCGCCTTACGCATACTGACCTCCCTCGTTCGCTATTCGACCTCCAGGCGTTCATCCGAAAGGAGAAGTTATCGACCCGCTGCTCGCTCAGTGTTCGCGGCATGAGTGGTATGCGAGGCATGCGCCCGATGGCTCGTCGTGGTGGGCGTATCGGCCAGAGACAGCAGCGCCTCGACGATGTCGTATAACTCGTGGCGCTCGCATCCACCCTCGTCGTAGCAGTCCATCGCCAGAATCTCGTCGCCGGTCATCTGTGTGATCGTCTCGACGACGCGGCGGCCATAGAGCTGCTTCATATCAGAGTAGTCGTCGTAGATGACAACGCTATGCCCGGCGCGGGCGAGCGCATCGCGATGCAGGTAGTTCTCGATCTCGCGTTTGCGCAGGATGTAGCAGGCTCCGCCCTGCTCCTCACATTCGCGCTTCCACTGGAGCTTTTCGGGCAGCACGTCGTGCGCAGCGCTGAAGCGGTCGCTATCGACAATCATCGCGAAGCGCCGGTTCATCCGCCCCATCGCGCGTAAGGTAATCCAGTGTTTCAGGTTGTGGCCGCCGGAGGGCATCAGGCCGATGCGCAGGTCGTCGAAGTCGGCGCGGATTTGGCCGCTCTGCTTGAGCGTCCGCGCCAGCGTCCGCCAGAAGAAGACGTCGTCGCGCCCCTCGACGAAGACACAAGCACTATAGCCGGTAATCTGGTCGGCGGGCTCGATGCCCAGCTCCTCGGCGACATCGGCGGGGTCCGGCCCCTGGGTGGCCCGTGCCACGCCGCCCATGCGCTCGATCAGCACGAGGTCAGAGAGCGGCGAGGCGCCCGCGAAAACGGGCGAGTGCGAGGTAAGAATCACCTGCGAGCCTTCGTCCGCCAGCGCGCGAAACGAGGTCACCAGCTCGCGCTGTAAGCCCGGATGCAGGCAGTTCTCCGGCTCCTCCACTGCGTAGATGACATTGTGGTCGTGGCCGAGCGACTTTTCGGCGATATACTGGAAGAACGCCACCATCAGCAGGCGACGCATGCCGCTGCCGCGCTGGTCGAGCGACCGCTGGATGCCGTGCTCGTCGGTGCCGAGAATCTCGAACGAGACGGCCTTCTCCCACGAGAAGGCGGGCCGGACCGCCAGCCCGGAGAACGCCGTGGTATGGCGACGCAGCCGCTCGAAGATCGCGTCCACCTCGCTCTGTAGCGCGCGATTGATCGACTCGGTGAAGGCGTCGCGGGCGGCGACCACCGTCGCCTCCTCGGTGGCGGCGCGGACGATGGGCCGGAACTGCGCCTGAAACGTCGTCTCGCCCACACCGAGCCGCGTATCGGTCTCGAAGAGCTCGTAGCGCGGCAACTGCGCCTCGATGCTCTTCCAGAGGTCGTCGCGCGCACTGAGCGGCAGCACACACTCGGCCAGCGGCGTCTGCTGCTCCTGGGCGACGGCGCGCAGGGCGGCGCGCTTCTCGCTTGGGGTGCGCTTGCGTTTGCCTTCGGCCAGCGGCACGTCCCAGGTGACACAGCGGTCGTTCAGCTCGCGGTCTTTCAGCGCGAGCAGGCCGCTGAAGCGCTCGTCGGCGAAGTCCTGCACGATCAGCGCGAGCGTCGGGCGATCGTATGGGCCAGCGCAGGGAAACGTCTTGCGCACGCGCAGCCGACCGTCGGCGTCCAGCAGGCGCTCGTCCGCCAGGTGGATCGCGCCGCCTTCGTAGTCGAGCGTCTCGGGCAGCGCCGTCAGCGAGACCTCGATGACGACCTGATCGCTGTTCTCGGCGCTATCGTAGACATCGCCCGCCTCGAGCTTGTTTTTGCCGAAGAAGAGTTGTAGCGCCTTGAGGGTGTGTGATTTGCCCGCGTCATTGCGACCGATGATGGTGGAGAGGGAGCTAAAGGTGATTTCTTCCAGCCGGGCGAAGGGACCGTAGTTCTCTACGCGCATGCTATGCACTCGCACCGTGATTTCCTCCTGATATCGGCTGGATGATGTCGGGGATCTGAGTCTGCGTCCTGCGCCAGCCCATCCATTCTAGTGCCGCCGCTCCGTTGTGGTCAAGCGCGCAGAGATGGAGTAGCCTGTTCGCTTCATGTTTCCTTCGGACGTCGTTGGTGACGGAAAAGGCTCCCCTCATCCATACACATGAAGGGAGCCAGCGCTGTGACGAAAAACGACCGCGATGAGATCTAGAACAGTTTCAGCGACGAGTCGGCGCTATCGATTTTCCACTGACCGTTTTCGTAGGCCAGCTTGACCGTGCCAGTGGTCAGGTTCGCGTTGTCGCCGCGCGCCACCTGCACCTGAGCCGTCGCAGTCTTATTATCGCTGCTGATGCTTGGCAAGGCGTGATTAGGATCGATCGTGCACGTCGCAACCATGCCATCGCTGGTATCGAGCGCCGCCTGATGTGTCGTGAATTGCGATTGGCTCTCGCGCCCCTGCGCCCCCGACGAGAGCAATTGATAGGCGGAGCCATAGTCCTGCGTCTGGAAATCGGTGCAGAAGAGCGCCACTTGCGCTGCCGCTGTGATCGCGTTTCCACCGTTCTTGAGCGCATTGCCCGCCGTCTGCGCGCCGATATACAGGGCGACGCCGATGCCACTACAGATCAACACGACAACTACCGCCGCGATGCTGCACCCGATGATCCAGCCGCGGTTCGACTTCTTCGGCTGCTGCTGTGGGTATTGTGGCGGTTGCTGTTGCGGATATTGCGGCTGCGCTGCCTGATTGTAGACCGGCGGCTGATAAGGCGGCGGCTGTTGCTCCTGGCCGTAGCCAGGCTGCATTGGCGGCTGACCATACGCGGGAGGCTGACCGTAGCCGGGCTGCGTCGGCTGCGGGGGATATTGCGGCTGCTGTGGCTGCCCCGGTTGTTGTGGAAACGTCTGCGGGTTATTCGGATCACCCGGATACGAAGGATCGCCGCCAGGGTAGTTCTGGCTCATGGTGGTATCGTCCCCTCTGCTAATACTCGACGGACTGAGTCACACGATGGCACGCGCACTCGCGGCATAGTCGGCCATTCTCAAGCGCAACATTACCAGACGCCGCCTCGCAAAAGAAGTGGATTACTCCACAACTTGCCCGTGCGTCATGTCAAGAGGCCTATTCACGCTTCGCGATGAGTTAAAACAGTAGACTGTTTTCAGAACAAAATGCCTGTTGGATTGGTGTCGTCCACCTTCCAGGAGTCGTTCTCGAAGACCAGCGTGATCCTCACGGAATCACCCCCCTGATTCGGGTCATTACTTGTGCTGTTCCCGCGTAACACGTAGACGTAAACGTCCATCGGCTCGCCATTACTATGCGCGGCTGCGGCGCGTAGCGTATCCAGGTCGATACCACAGGAAGTGACGATGCCCCGACTGCTGTCCAGGGTGGCCAATTGGTTCGTAAACTGATCCACCGCGCCAATGCGGCCCTTCGCCGCCGTTGAGAGGTGGTTGTAGGCGGGTACATACTCCTGTTGCCGCAACTCCAGGCAGAAGTTCTCGATAGAAGTTCTCGCATCTACTTCTCGACCGATAGGATCGAACACAACTCGAAAGAGCGCAAAGCTCATGAAAGTACATAGACAGATCACCACACTCGCCGCGATGCTACAGCCAATGAGCCAGGACCTCCACGAGTTCTTTGGCGGCTGCAGTTGCAGTGGAGGCGCTTTCATTGGCTTCAGAGAACCGATCAGCTGTGATGGATAGTTTGGCTGACTATTCCCCACAAACTGCTGTGAAGGTAATTGTGGACTGTTCGTATTGCCCGCATCTGGCGAATCGCCCCCATGATCGTTCTGCCCCACGCTGCTATGCCCCCCTCGTTATCGCCTGAAATTCGCCCTTGCTCGTCGGCCACTGTATCAGAGACCAGCGGTGCGTACAAGGCTGCCTGTTGTTGCTTCTCATAAGAGACGGAAGGGTCGATTGGCGCTGTTTCGATGCTCGAACTGGGAAATAGCACGAGATAGAGCAGCAATGTTATACTTATTATGAGTATGCCCGACGGAGCCGCAGACTCCGGGTGGACACGGCTTGCGTCGCAAACATGGCAACAGTGTGAAAGGGTTACGCTATGATTGACCCTGATGCAACTCTCGACTCGTTGTATCAGTCCGAGGAAGTGAATCCTGACTGGTACAAAACGAATATTCCGTGCCAGGTTGGCTGCCCAGCGCGCACCGATGTTTCGAACTACATCGGCCTGATCTCGCAGGGCCGCTTCGACGAGGCGTACGTGCTCAACCGCCGCTCGAACGTCGTTCCCGGTGTCCTCGGCCGCACCTGCGCGCGACCATGCGAGCCGGTCTGCCGCCGCAATAAAATCGATGGTAAGCCCGTCTCCATCTGCTGGCTCAAGCGCGCCTCTCACGATCACCGCGAGTATCGCCATCTGCCCGCGCGGCCACAGGTGACCAAAGACAAAAAGGTCGCGGTCATCGGCGCTGGCTCGGCGGGCATCGCTGCGGCGCGCGAACTGGCGGAGATGGGATATCCCGTCACGATCTACGATATGTATCCCGCGCCCGGCGGCATGATGGTCGGCGGCATTCCCGTCTGGCGTCTGCCGCGTGAGGTGACGAAGGAAGAGTGCGACGAGTACCTCGACGCGCTCGGCGTCGAGGTCAAGCTCAACACCACCATCGGCAAAGACATCCAGCTCACCGACCTGATGGAGCAGTACGACGCCGTCTACATCGGGGCGGGCTGTATGCTCTCGAATCCGCTGACCGACCCGTACAACAAGGATGTGCCCGGCGGCGAGCTTTTCGGCGTGGTACCAGGGCTGCCTTTCCTCGAAAAGGTCAACTTTGGCGAGCCGGTCTTCGTTGGCAAGCGTGTCGCCGTCCTTGGCGGTGGCTTTACCGCGATGGACTGCTGCCGGTCGTCCATGCGCTTCGGCGCTGAAAAGGTCTACGTGCTCTATCGCCGCTCGAAGGAAGAGATGCCTTCGGACGAGTACGAGGTGGACGAGGCGACGCTGGAACACGTCGAGTTCATCTATCTCTGCTCGCCGATTGAGGTGCTCAGCGAGGACGGCGAGCACGTCAACGGCCTGAAGATGATCCGCAACCGGCTGGGCGATCCCGACCCCAGCGGACGCCGCAAAGCGGTCCCCGTGCAAGGGTCGGAGTTCGTGCTGGATGTGGACACGGTCATCTCGGCGTTCGGCCAGTATGCCGATACCTCGTGGATTCCCGCCCAGGAGCTTGGGCTGGAGGTCAATCGCTGGGGCATCCCGCTGATCGACCGCGACACCTGGATGACGAGCAAGCCCGGCCTCTTCGCGGGCGGCGACTTCACCGAAGGCTCGCGCAACCTGATCTCCGCCATCGCCGATGGCCGCGACGCCGCATCCTCGATCAACCGCTATCTCGGCGGTGAGGATGTGCTCGACGAGGCGATTACCGAGATCGAACTGCCAGACTTCCGCCGGGGCATGGTGGACGACTACGAATCCATCCCCTATCAGACGATTCCGGCGCTGCCGCTGCAGAAGCGCTTCAGCATCACGGCGGAGGCGGAGACCGGCTATAGCCCGGAGGAAGCGATTACCCAGGCGCGGCGCTGCTTGCAGTGCCAGCTCAACATCATGATCGACCCATCCATCTGCATTCTGTGCAGCGGCTGCGTGGACATCTGCCCCTACGACTGCATCAGCATGCAGGGGTTGACCCGCGTCGTCAAGGGCGACCCGCTCCACCAGCTCGCCGGAACCAGCTGGGAGGGTGGCGCTGACATGATTATCGACGAGGAGAAGTGCATCCGCTGCGGCCTCTGCATCGTCCGCTGCCCGACGGATGCCATCTCGATGGTGCAGTTCCAGACGGGCAGCGCGAATAATCGCTGGAGCGTCTCGAAGCTGCCAGTGCTCAACCAGTCCTGAGATTGCGCCCCCCCCACTCAAGCGCGATGCCGAGAGTATCGGTGTCGCGCTTGTTTTTATGGGGCGACGGCCCCCTCCCCTAACCCCTCTCCCTAAAGGGAGAGGAGGACCAGAGCCATCCGCCGCCATCCGCCGCCATCCGCCGCACTGGTCGCCTCATCCCTCTCCCCGCGAGGGGGGAGGGTGGCCGAAGGCCGGGAGGGGGTCGCCCCTGGCCGCCAAATACCAACGCTATGGCCCTGGTGTGGCGCGTTGCAGCACGAGATAGCCGTCCCGCGCGAAGACAGTGCGGAAATGGCCGCTGCTCTGGAGGTCGCGCACGCTCTGGTCATAGGCGCTCTGGTCGGTGAAGGGGTAGATGAAGCCCGCCGTGTCGAGGACGACGTAGTCCGATTGCTCAGCGCCATAGGGATACTGATAGATATAGCGCCGATGGCTCAGGTGCGGCACCAGCGTATTCTGCGCCGAGACGCTGGCGTCCGCAGGAATCATCGCCACGACCGTGTTGGCCAGGTCGCTATGTGGGGTCGCGGTCGGCCAGGCCAGCGCCAGGAACGTTGGCGGATTCCCCAGGTTCATCGTCCGCTGCTGCACCAGACATCCGGCGAACGCTATCGCCAGCAGGGCGACCAGCGCGACCCGCGATACGGTCGGCGTTTTCAGGCCCAGGCGCGCGAAGCCGTAGCCGACTCGTTTCCTCAGATTACTGAATGCGTCGGTCGCCAGCATGCGTTTTCGCTGACCCAGCGCCACGAGTTCGAGCAAGACCGCGATGCCGGAGATCGCCGAAAAGACCATGATGGGCACGATTTCGGCGCTGTACTGGTGCAGCCCCTGGCGCATGTTGGCGTCACTGCTGAGGAGGTTGATCGAGAGCGCGGGCAGGCAGAGGATCAGCGTGAACGGGCTGACGAAGCCGAGGAACGAGAAAGCCCCCAGCAAGATGCTCAGGTACGAGATGCCGGCGTCGTCGAATATCGCTTCGCGCAGCACCTGAATCGGATGCGTAACGAGGTAGATACCCGCCTGAATCGGACTGTCCCCCAGATAACCGTAGCGCGCGGCGGTCGGCGAATGTCCTACCGGGCTGGCGATGTGCATCACGATGATCGCCATCGCAAGCCAGGCGAGCGAGAGGCCGATAACGCCCGCGCCGAGCTTCCAGCGCCGCTGAAAGAGCAGGATGGCGAGGCCAATCATCACAATATCGAGCGGAACCTCTTCTTTGGTGGAGAGCGCAAGCACGCAGGCGATCAGCAGCCCAATGTTATTTCTGGTCAGCATGAAATAGATGGCGATGACGAGGAAGGCCATCGTCAGCGTCACGGCGTGAAAATCGAAGAGGATGGCGCTCTGCAACTGGGGATACAGCAGATAGGCAATGGCGAAGATCAGGCCAGCCAGCGGACTGCTCAGGCGACGACAGGCGATCCAGAAGACGGGAAAGACGCCGCTGGCCACGACGAGCGTCTGGAGCAGCATCAGCGCTTTGGGCGTTGGAGCAAATACGTAGAGCAGCGAGAGCGGCAGCATGATCGGCTCGAAGTGAATGGCAAAGCGCGAGACATCGCCGAGGCAGTTGGTGTCGCTGATGCTGTTGCAGATCGTCTGGTGGAGGATGGCTCCGTGCAGTGTGTTCCAGAGCGCCTGGTCCATGATGCCCATATCTTCCGCATTCGACCGGAAGGTATCGAGCAGCGACCACGTATAAGCGGTGTAGTAGACGACGAAGGCGAGCGCGATGATCGTCACCAGCGCCAGCGCGATGCGTGGCCAGCGTCCGCGCGGCATGGGCGGCAGCTCGCGATACGGCGACGCCAGGATGCGCCAGAGCGAACGGAGCCAGGGAAATCTAGATGCAGTTTCAGTTTGGTCCAATTCGCGGTCTACGACATCAAGCCGTGGATTCGCACGAATGACCGCATTGCGCGATTCGCCCGCCATTTCCGAATCAGTCACGCCAGACCTCTTAGCCCGCAATACGACATAAAAAGAGCGCCACCACTATACCGTATATCTGCCCGCGCGTCACCTGGCAGCGCCATTCTGGAGACAATTCGCATCTTGCGTGTCCCAGCTCGTCATAGAAGGTAGAAGATGTTGGCTATAGCCTGTCTGGTTGCGCAGTGGTGCTTGCCAGGCAGAACGCTTCATAATAGCGTGAGAATCGTGAGCGGCGCCAGAAAATAGGGAGATGGTGTATGCCTGCGCGACGGACTTTCCCGCGCACGTCACTCTGGATCGTGTTGATGAGCCTGTTGCTGCTGGCAGGCTGCAGCGGGCTTTCGGGTGGCCAGGCGCCGAGCGACCTCAATGGCGTCAAGGCCGTCCTGCCATCACCCACGCTGGCGGCGACAAGCGGGGGATTCTCAGGGGCTGCTCTGCGCGAACAGTTGATTCGCCAGACGGTCGAACACACCCTGAGCGGCATGACGCTGGATGAGAAGCTCGGCCAGTTGTTTCTGATCGAGTCGACGTACAAGACCTACTCGCAAGATGTCGACAACATGGTCGTTGGCATGCACGCGGGCGCGATGATTGTCTATCAGCAGAACATCACCGACTGGCAGCAGCTTCACGACATGCTGGCGACCATCCAGGCGCACGCCGCGATTCCCATGCTCGTGACGATGGATGAAGAGGGCGGCGGGGTAGACCGCCTCGGCAACAACAATCTGGCGCCGCCGATCCCCTCCGCGCAGAATATGGCCGCAACCGGTAATCCGCAGTTCGCCTATAACGAGGGCGTCGCCGCGGCCAAAGAGATGCTGGCGCTCGGCATCAACACCAATCTTGCGCCAGTGGTAGACGTGCGCACCACGCCAGCCGCCATCGAGTGGGACCGCCTCTTTGGCAACGACCCTACCACGGTTGACCGCTACGCGGGCGAATTCCTCAACGGCCTTCAGGATAACGGCGTCATCGGCTGCCTCAAACACTGGCCGGGCATCGGCAGCATCACCCTCGACCCGCATAAGACTCTGCCGACGATGGACCGCACCATGAGCCAGTTGAACTCCACGGAGTTTGCCGCGTTCAAGGGGCTGCTCGGCGACGACCCCGGCATGATTATGGTGACGCACGTCATCGTTCCCGCGATTGATCCCACGCTCCCGGCGACGCTCTCACCCAAGGTGGTACAGGGCACACTGCGCGACAAGCTCGGCTACCAGGGTGTAGTGATGACTGACAGCCTCTACATGCAGGGTATCGCCGTCCGCTACACGCTGCCACAGGCGGCGGTCCTCTCGATAGAGGCGGGTGACGACCTGCTGGAGGGCGCGTACGACACCTATTCGATGCGCGGGATGATCCAGGCGATCAAGAACGCGATGAAGGCGGGCCAGATCACAACAGACCGGATTGACCAGTCGGTGCGGCGCATTCTGGCGCTGAAGGCGCACTTCGGCATGATTCCGCTCTACGAGCCGCACGTGATCCACGGCGCGTCACTTCCCGGCAGGTCTCCCCTGGCCGACGTTGACGCTGATCTGCCCGGCGGCGCGTAAGCTGGCGCGCATGTCAATAGATGTTGATGGCGAAGACGGGTGTGTACCAGTAGGGCAGCGTCAGCAGCAACCCGACAATGAGCGCGAGCGCCAGGCTACCTGGGCAATGCCTGCGCGCTGCTCCGCCGCCACATGCCGACCGCAATCCACAGGCACCCAATGGCAACGAGCAAACCGTGAGCCACGCGGATCGGCTGGTTGCCAAAGAACTGTGGAATATACAGCGCAAATGCCAGCGCAAATGGTATACCGCTCCATCGTGGCAGCACACCCGACCGCCAGATGGCGATGGCGACCATAACGGCGCTGACGCCAAGCAGCAGGAGTCCCACCCCAAACATCACCTCTTGTGGCCCGCCACGCACAACGTCAGCCAGACTGACCAGCGCCGCACTGTGCTGCTTGAGGGCTTCCTGCCCAATTGCGTGCAGTCCGAATGCCTCGCCGCCGTAATATGGCAGCGTCAGGCTGATCCCCAGCCAGCCGACGACAAGGGAGCCAAACGTAAGCCGCTCCACTCGTGTTTCGCGCAGGGCGAAATAGAGGCCGAGCATTCCCAGTCCTATCAACGTGAAGCCAAACATGCCCATGATGTGCGCCAGGAGCCATTCCTGGGAAGCAAACGCCGTGGCCCCAGACAACGATGTCTCATCGGAGAATGGCCGGATCGCGGGATACAACACAAACAGGATGCCAGCGACCACGAGCGATATCGCTCCGAGACGCATCCGCGCCGCCTCGGGCTTGCGCAGCATGCGCGCGGTCTCAGAACTTGCGTGAATGGATTCGTGGGATTGTAGTGTGTTCATCGTTTTTCTCCTTGGAAATTCCTTGTTACTGACTACTGCTACTGGCGCCAGATCGCTGCCGCTGTGCTGTTCACCAGCGCAATCAGCGCGAAGGCGATACCCCATCCTCGCTGACCCACGGCGACGAGCGCCAGCGCGCCACCGCCGAAAAAGACCGCCTGTAACACGAGATAGGCGGCTCCCTGCAACTGTGTCGAGGACTTAGGCGCGCCGAAGATCGCCCATACGACGACTGCCAGCGCTGGCATTCCCAGGCCAAGAATGAACTTCAGGAAGGTGTTTGGCCCAACGGTGAATCCCCAGTAGCCCAGGGCCGCCAGCACGCCCAGTTCCAGCAAAAACGCCAGCCCAAGGTTGACGCCTTTCAACGCCGTGAGTATCATCGCTATCTTCCTTCTTCACGAGCCGCTGGCTCTATCCCGGCAATAAACAGATGGACGAGCCAGTGAAAGCTATCATCGAGATCCACAGGCATCGCGAAGCCCCCGGCGACCTCCAGCGAGACGAACCCCTGGACGATGCTCCGCAGGCTGCGAATGGCGTGAATCATATTCTGCTCGCCGAGGTTATACGGGCGGAGCACTGCGTAGATGACGCCGAGGATTTCCGCGGCAATCGCCGCCAGCTGCGGGTCATCGGCGGCAGGCGCTTGCAGCGTGAAGCGGTAGCGGTTGGGATATTGTCTGGCGTAGGCGCGATAGGCGTCGGCCAGCGCGAGAATCGCTTCGGCGCGCGACCTGCCGATGGTGGCCTGGGTGAGATCGTCGCGTAGCTCACGCGCGCAATAGAGCGCCAGTTCGTGGCGAAGACCGGGCAGCCCGGCGACGTGATTGTAGAGCGAGGGCGTGCGGATGCCCAGCCGCTCGGCCAGCCGCCCTAGCGAGAGCTGCTCGACGCCTTCTTCGTCCACCAGCTTCGTGGCCGCCTCGACGACGGCCGCGCGGTCCAGCCCCACTCTGTGCGCCATACTGCTATCTCCTCGTCTCTCGAAACTTGTTAGCTAACATATGTAGACTATAAACTAATTAGATTAGTTTTGTCAAGGCAACGCCGCAACGAGACGGGGAAAGCATGTCCCACCGCATACACCGATGAGTTTCGGGGTGATTCGCGGTCATTATGGGTGCGCCAATCACAAGGCGCGTGTCCTGTGCCGGTTACTGTGGCAACCATCATGACCATGATTTATCAGCGGGAGAAGATATGACGATCAACAGGACGGATAGCATGAAGTCGAAACAGATGTGGACTCTGGTACTGTGCTCGGTTGGGGCGTTCATGGTCGCGTTAGATGCGCTGGTCGTCGCCACCGCATTGAGTACGATCCGCCTGCGCCTGGGCGCTTCTATCGAGGAATTGGAGTGGACCGTCAACACCTACACCCTCAGTTTCGCGGTCTTGCTCATGCCAGCGGCGGAGTTGGGCGACCGCTTTGGGCGGCGGAGGACGTTCGTCGCTGGCCTGGCGCTATTTATCCTCGCCTCGGCGGCATGCGCGCTCTCGCCTGGCGTTGGCTGGCTGATCGCCGCTCGCGCCATCCAGGGATGCGGCGCCGCGCTGGTGATGCCGCTGGCGTTGACGTTGCTCAGTGCGGCCTTCCCGCCTGAGCAGCGAGGCCGTGCGCTCGGCGCGTTCAGTGGCACCGCCGGGCTTGCCGTCCTCGCCGGGCCAGTCGTTGGCGGCGCCATCATTCAGGGCATCTCCTGGCAGTGGATCTTCTGGCTCAATGTGCCCATTGGCCTGCTCGTCATTCCGCTCGTGCTCAGCCGCGTGAAGGAGAGTTATGGGCCACGTACGACACTCGACGTGGCTGGCCTTCTGCTCATGACGGGCGCCGCGCTGGGACTCGTCTGGGGATTGATACGCGGGAACAGCGCTGGCTGGGGGAGTTTCGAGATCGTCGCATCACTGACGGCTGGGCTGCTGCTGGCGGTGGCCTTCGTTCTGTGGGAATTGCGTGTCCGTGTGCCGATGCTGCCGATGCGGTTCTTCCGCTCTCGCTCCTTCGCGGCGGGCAATGCCGCCGGTTTCTTCTTCTTTGCGTCGCTCTATGGCTCCACGTTCTTCCTGGCCCAGTTTCTTCAGACGGGGCTGGGGTATAGCCCTCTTGGCGCCGGGGTGCGGATGCTTCCCGAAACGGTGATCCTGTTCACGGTTGCTCCAATCTCCGGCATATTGATCAACCGTCTCGGCGAGCGGACGATCATGGTCAGCGCGATGCTTCTGCAAGCCGCCGCGATGGTCTGGATTGGCCTGATTGCCAGGCCCGGCGTCACCTACGCTGAGCTTATCGCGCCGCTGCTCATCGCCGGATTTGGCGCCGCGGTGATCCCCACGAGCCAGAGCGTGGTGATCAGCTCGGTCGCGCCGACCGCCATTGGTAAGGCGTCTGGGACATTCAATATGCTGCGCCAGCTTGGGGCGGCATTCGGGGTGGCGACCCTTGCCGCAGTCTTCGCGGGAGCCGGAAGCTTCCACGCTGCCCAGACGTTCAACGCGGGATTCTCGCCAGCGATGGCCGCCGCTGCCGCGCTTTCTCTCCTGGGCGTTATGGCCGGGCTGCTGCTGCCCAGAAGGCCCGTCACTGCGGAAGAGCGCAAACAGTCGCCCGCGCAGCCGTCTCTCCAGCCTGTCCCGCTGCCTGACGCTGTGAGCGCTAGTTCGAGCAGACATTGAGTGTTGAGTCTGGCCCACTTCTGGCCAGACGTGTGAGGCCGTGAATTGATTGAAAGGAAACGTGATCGCCATGAGCAGAACCGTTGTCGTACAGTATCAAACGCGCCCAGACGCCGCCGACGAGAATCAGCGACTTGTGGAGCAGGTATATGCCCAACTTGCCAGGGAAGACCCTGGCGACCTGCACTACGCGACTTTTCGGCTGGCGGATGGTGTGACCTTCATTCACCTATCAATCTCCGAAGGCGAGGTCAATCCGCTCCTCCAACTGAGCGCCTTTGCGGAATTCCAGCGGGAGATTGCTGAGCGCTGTGTCAAACAGCCGCAGTCGAGCGGCGCATCGCTTGTCGGATCCTATCGCTTCGTAACGGCGGATTCCGATACCACTGATTCAGAGTGATAGGATGAAACTACACATTCACGCATGATCTGTGCGTGACCGATGAATTTGGGGCAGGTCGGAAGTCTATATTGTGCATGACATACTCTCACGACCAGAAAGCAGGAGTTCTAGTGCGCGAATCTGCCGCTCTGCCTCACCAGTCGGATGCGCTGAACCTCGCGGGGGTGGGTGATCAGGACGCCTTCCAGCGGCTTACTGATCCCTATCGCCGCGAGATCCAGCTTCATTGCTATCGGATGCTCGGGTCGTTTCAGGATGCGGAGGATCTCGTTCAAGAGACGTATCTGCGCGCCTGGCGCGGCCTCAGCCATTTCGAGGGACGAACGTCCCTGCGCAACTGGCTCTATCGCATCGCGACCAATGCCTGCCTCAGCGCGCTCGCCAAACGGGCAAACATACGCCGGGCGCTGCCCGAGGCGCAGGGGGCGCCAGCCGAAGAGATGCCAGGGGCCGCCCCAACGACTGAGTCTCCCTGGCTCGAACCGTATCCAGATACCGCGCTGGAGGGTATCGCCGATACGTCGCCAGGCCCGGATGCGCGTTATGAGCTGCGCGAGTCCGTACAGCTCGCCTTTATCGCGGCAATCCAACTACTCCCGCCGAGGCAGCGGGTTGTGCTGCTGCTGCGCGACGTGCTCGGCTGGTCTGCCGCCGAGACGGCCGTTTTGCTCGATACGTCGGTCACATCGGCCAATAGCGCGCTCCAACGCGCCCGAACGACACTGGGGAAGCAGTTCCCGACAGGCCAGCCCAACACAGCGCCATCCCTGCCAATGCCAGACGATCAGCAGCGGACGCTGCTCGACCGCTACGTCCGCGCCTGGGAGGATGCCGATCTCGATGGTTTTGTCGCGCTGCTGCGTGACGACGCGACCATCAGCATGCCGCCATGGCCGCACTGGTATCGTGGGCGGGAGGCCATCGGCAAGCTGCTGACGTGGGTCTGGAGGTCACGGGCAGGCAGCGATTGCCCTTCTACCTCGCTCCTGCTGCCTACCGCGGCGAATGGGCAACCGGCCTTCGCGGTCTATCGTCGCGACGCCGAGGGAGACGAATGGCGCGCCCATACGCTCCAGGTACTGACCCTTCAGGATGGCGCGGTTGCGGCGATCACGGCGTTCCGCGACCCACGATTCGTCGTCGCGTTCGGATTCCCAGAGGCGCTGCCGCCTGAACCGGCACGAGTACTACATGAGCGCGCCTGACACCAGCACGATGCAATTCTCACGCGGCCTGCTGCGCTGGCAGTTCAGGCTCATGCATCGGCTTCTCGATATGGCTGGCGACGAGATAAGCGCTGAACATTCCAGGGGAGGTTCCCAAGATGTCGTCGCCCGTGCGGGAGCTTGCTACGCACAGATCGCGCTCTGCGAAGATGTGAGCGTCCATAGCGCGCTGGCTGTCGGGCCGCCGCTTGTGCTCACGAACTGGGCTGGCCGCACTGGTCTCAGCGAGCTGCCGCCGCTTGACGGGCCGATTGATTGGCGCGCGTGGACCCGCCGGGTCCGACTCGCCGACGTGGCCGCGCTGCGCGCCTATGCCCAGGCGGTTCATACGATGACCGACACCTGCCTTGTCGCCCTGGCTGGTGGCGCGCTTGATCCGCCGCACGACGCACTGTCAGCGCGACTGCTCAGCGCGCTGCTGTTGACGATGGCGATGCGGCATGGCGAGATTGCCTGCCTGCTGGCAACGGCGTGTCGAACCGCGCCAGGTGAATGCTTCCCGCCGCAACGGACTAGCCTTCGAGTAGCAGCGATTCCGGGTCTTCCACCAGCTCTTTGATGCGCACCAGGAAGCGTACCGCCTCGTTGCCGTCCACGATGCGATGGTCGTAGGAGAGCGCGACATACATCATCGGGTGGATGACTACCTGGCCGTTGACCGCGATGGGCCGCTCCTGAATCTTGTGCATGCCGAGGATGCCCACCTGCGGCCCGTTGAGGATCGGCGTCGAGAGCAGCGAGCCGAAGATGCCGCCGTTGGAGACGGTGAACGTCCCGCCGCGAATCTCGTCCAGGGTGAGCTGGTTCTTGCGCGCCTTCTCCGCGTAGACGGCGATCTGCTGCTCGATCTCGGCGAACGACATCCGGTCGGCGTCGCGTAGCACCGGCACGACCAGCCCCTCCTCCACGCCGACGGCGATGCCGATGTCGTAGTAGCGCTTGAGCAGCATCTCGTCGCCCTGAACCTCGGCGTTCAGCCGGGGAAACGCCTTGAGCGCGCCGACGATGGCCCTGGTGAAGAACGACATGTAGCCCAGGCTGACGTTGTACCGCTCCTTGAAGGCATCGCGCCGCCGCTTGCGCACCTCCATCACCGCCGACATGTCGATCTCGTTGAAGGTGGTCAGCATCGCGGCGTTGTGCTGCGCCTCCACCAGCCGTTTGGCGATGGTCTGGCGACGCCGCGACATCCGCACCCGCTCCTCACGGCGCGACTCGACCGTCACCGGCATGGGGGCTAGCTGTGGCGCTGGCGGCGCAAGTGGCGCGGGCCGTGGCACGGATGGCGGCGCGATAGGCAACGCTGGAGTGGATGACTCGTGCCCAGCTACGTACGCCTCGACGTCCTCCTGGGTGATCTTGCCGCCGCTGCCCGTCCCGCTGATCTCCTGGAGGTCGATGTGTCGCTCGGCGGCGATGCGGCGCGCCAGCGGAGTCGCGCGGGAGCCGTCAACCGCCTCGGTTGCGGCGGCCCCCTCCCCTAACCCCTCCCCCGCAGGGAGAGGGGAACCAGTGGCCGTCGAGCCGTTGCTGGCGGCGGGCGTGGCCTGGGTCGCTGCCTTCGCGGAGGCCACTGCCTTGCGCGCTGGTTGTGCCTGCTCTTGCGCCGCGCTTATCTGCGCCAGCACCTCGCCCACGCCGACCGTCTCGCCCTCGTGCCTGACGATGCTGCTTAGGATGCCATCACCCGATGCGCTCACCTCGACGTTGACCTTGTCCGTCTCCAGCTCGACCAGCGGCTCGCCCGCAGTGACCGCGTCACCCTCCTGTTTGCGCCACTGCCCAACCGTCGCCTCGACGATGGACTCGCCCAATTGTGGAACCGTTATCTCAGTCGGCATATTGTCCCTCGCGTACTTCCATCCCAGCTGGCCGCTCGCCGCCAAGCGCCTCGCCGATAATCCGTGCCTGCTCCGCCGCGTGCGCGTTGGGCAGACCCTCCGCTGTGCTCGCCCGCTCTGGGCGACCGACGTAGCGCAACGCCACGCCGTCCGGCAACTGTGGTGTCAGCCGTGGCGCGATGTAGCTCCACGCGCCCATGTTGCGCGGCTCCTCCTGAAGCCAGACGACCTCGGCCAGATGCTGGTAACGCCGGAACGTCGCCGCAATCGCCTCCTCCTGGTACGGATAGAGCTGCTCCACCCGCGCCACCGCGATCCACTCGCGCGATGCTGGCTGCGCGTCCAGCGCCGCCTCCAGGTCCACCGCCACCTTGCCGCTACAGAGGATGAGCCGCCGCACCGCCTCTGGCTCGCCCTTGAAGTCATCCAGCACGGGCCGGAATGTGCCTTCGGTCAGGTCGCTCAGGCTCGATCCGGCGCAGGGATGCCGCAGCAGGCTCTTCGGCGTCATCACAATCAGTGGGCGTGGCGCGGTGGCGAGCAGACTCGCCTGTGCCCGCAGCAGGTGGAAGTATTGGGCCGCTGTCGTGCAGTTCGCCACGCGCAGGTTATCCTCGGCGGCGAGTTGCAGGTAGCGCTCCAGCCGCCCGCTCGAATGCTCTGGCCCTTGGCCTTCGTAGCCGTGTGGCAGCAGCAGCACAAGCCCCGGCAACTGGCGCCACTTGGCCCGCGCCGCCGCGATGAACTGGTCAATCAGCACCTGCCCGGCGTTGGCGAAGTCGCCAAACTGCGCCTCCCACAGCACGAGCGTATTGGGCGCGTGGACGCTGTAGCCGTACTCGAAGCCGAGCACCGACGCCTCGGAGAGCGGACTGTTGTAGATGGCGAAGGATGCCCGCGCCTGCGGCAGCGCCTGGAGCGGGATATAGGCAACGCCCGTCGTCGCGTCGTGAAGCACGTCGTGGCGCTGGCTGAAGGTGCCGCGCTCGCTATCCTGCCCGGTCAGACGGATCGGCGTGCCATCGGCCAGAATCGCCGCGAAGGCCAGCGTCTCGGCGAAGCCCCAATCGATCCCGCCGGGCTTCTCGATGCTCTCGCGCCGCCGCGTCAGCAGCCGCTCCAACTTGGTATTCGGCGTGAAATCCGCCGGGCGCGCCAGCAGCGCCTCATTCAACGCCCGTAGCTCATCCGCTGGAACGGCAGTGTCTACGCTCGCCAGCGCGGGCGACTCCTCCAGCGCGGCCTGCTCCTCGGTAATGTGGCCCGCCATCAGCTCATCATACGCCTGCTTCAGCCGGTCCCGCAACTCGCGCTGCATCGCCTCGGCGTCATCGGGCGAGACGATACCGTCTGCCTCCAGTGTCTCGGCGTAGAGCGCGCGCACGGTTGGATGCTCGGTGATCCGGGCGTAGAGCAGCGGCTGGGTGAATGCCGGCTCGTCGCCCTCGTTGTGTCCCCAGCGCCGATAGCCGACGAGGTCGATCAGGAAATCCTTGTGGAAGCGCTGGCGATAGGCGTGGGCCAGCGCCGCCGCGCTCAGGCACGCCTCGGGGTCGTCGGCGTTGACGTGGACGATGGGGATCTCGAAGCCCTTGGCGAGGTCGCTGGCGTAGAGGGTGGAGCGGCTCTGGTCGGCTGCCGTGGTGAAGCCGATCTGGTTGTTGGCGATGATGCGGATGGTTCCGCCAGTCTGGTAGCCGGGCAGCCGCGAGAGATTGAGCGTCTCCGCCACCACGCCCTCGCCGGGGAAGGCGGCGTCGCCGTGAATCGTGATGCAGAGCGCCTTGTCGATGTCCTGTTGTGGCGCGCCTCGTTCGTCACGCTGCTCCTGCGCCGCCCGCGCCGAAGCCCTGCACCACTGGGTTGACGAACTCCAGATGGCTGGGATTGTGGGCCAGCGTCAGCGCCACCTGCGCCAGATCGCTCTCGCGCACCGTCTTGCGCGCGCCCAGGTGATACTTCACATCGCCCGTCCAGCCGTAGTTGATGCCCGCCGAGCCTTCGGAGGGGACCATCTCCTTATCCGGGGCGGTATGGAACTCGGAGAAGATGCGCGCGTAGGGCTTGCCGAGCACATGGGCCAGCACATTGAGCCGCCCGCGATGCGCCATGCCGATCAGCACCTCGCGCGTCCGCACCTCTGCCGCGTCGTGGATAAGCTCGTCCAGCATCGGAACGAGCATATCGGTTCCCTCGATGGAGAAGCGCTTCTGCCCGGTGAACGTGCTGTGCAGGAAGCGCTCGAATGTCTCGACCTCGGAGAGCCGCCGCAGCAACTCGCGCCGTTCCTCGGCGGTGCGCGGCTGGCGGAAGACGCCGGACTCGACGCTCTCGTGCAGCCAGGCGCGCTCGTCCTCATCCTGGATGTGGGCGAACTCGTAGCCGAGCGTGCCGCTGTAGAGCGCGCGCAATGTGGCGATGGCCTCGCGGGCGTTGCGCGCGCCATGGGTATCGCCGCCGGGCCAGATGATGCTCGCTGGAAGGTTCGCCAGATCCTCCTCGGTCAGCCCGTGCGCGGAAGGTGCGAGCGCCGGATTGCTTAACGGCGGCGTCTCCAGCGGATCGAGGTGCGCCGCGAGGTGGCCATAGGTGCGGATCATCCGCGCCAGCTTCGCCGTGCCGACGGCCAGCCGAATCTCGTCGTCGGTGATGCCTGTCTTGCTCCCCTCGCTCTTAAGGGGAGGGGCAAGGGGAGAGGACGGCGGAGGTGGGGATACCCGGTCGAAGAAGGCGCGAGTCGCCGCGTCTACCGCTGCGGGGTCTTGCAGGTAGCGCTCGTACAGTTCCTGCGCATAGCCCGCGTTCGGGCCGAAGAAGGTATCCCAGCTATCCATGAGTTGTGCCTCGATTACGCTGCATCCCCTGTACGCTCGGGCCGCACGTCGCCGTGCGAGGGGCCATCTTGTGACAACTCTCCAACCCTAACGGGCGGAGCTTCTCAGTTCATCCGACAGCCCATCGGCTCCCGTCCCTGAAGGCGGTGCCCCCGCCTGTACGCTCGCCTGTAATCCAGTCCGCAAGATATTCTTGGCAGCATTCACGTCGCGGTCTTCCACATAGCCACATATTGGGCAAATATGAGTCCGCACGCTCAAGCTTTTCTGAACGTACTCTCCACAGCGACTGCAACGTTGAGTTGTGAAGCGCGCGGGCACTCGGATGACTTGATGACCAGCTCTCTCAGCCTTATCTTCAAGTATATCGAGGAACGCGCTCCAACTGGCGTCGTGAATGCTCTTGGCCAGATGGTGGTTGCGCGCCATCCCAGTGATGTTGAGATCTTCCACGCAGAGACGGCTATACTGCTCCGTATATTGTTTGGCCGTCTTGAAGTGGAAGTCGCGCCGCTGACGGCTGATTTTCAGGTGCCTCAATGCCACTTCTCTGTTCGCTTTGTGGCGGCGGTGACTGCCCTGCTTGCGGCGACAAACCGTGCGTTGCGCATGAGCTAGACGTTTCTGCCCAAGGCGATAGTGGCGCGGGCTCTCGACCATGCCTCCATTAGAGTCTGCCAGAAAGACCTTCAATCCCACATCCAACCCTATAGGGGGATGTTCGCATACGGAGTGTACCATCTGTGCCTGAGTAGCCGATCGAGTGTCCGAAGCCGGATGTGTTGCTGCAAAAGCATTGTGCGGTTCCGGCTCACACACAATGAGGGCATACCAATGTCTGTCTGCTCGCAACACCAGGTGGGCAGCGACAGGCATCCCTTCCAGCGGACGATGCAACTTGATTTTGAGCAAACGCCCTAATTTGGCGGGCACATGCAGATGTTTTCCGTCGTCATCCAGCCAGACGTCACGGCTTACGGCATACTGGCGCAGCGCAATGCTATGCCAGCGATTGGGTGCTTTGAAGCGGGGGAAACCGACCGGCACCCCAAGATCTTTCAATTGGAGGTAGCGCTTGAGCGCCTTGCTGAGGCGATCCGACAACATTTGGACTGTCGTGGCAGGCACAGCATCACCGCCACGCCCCTTGAAGCGCATATTTAGGTCATACTTCGAGGGGAATGTGCCATCGGTCTCATACTGGGCTTTAAGGGCCGCCAGCATCTCGTTATAGAGGAGCCGCGATTCACTGAGGCAGGCCGTCAATTGCTGGCGCTGCACGCGGTTCGGATACAGACGATACTCGAACGTACGCATGCTCTAATTCTATTACATAGAACCCTTGTCAGTCAAGCAGAACCTAGAGATGGCTACCAGGCTTTCACCTGCGCGGTTACTGTCTGTGGCTTTCAGCCCGAACTCTCTCTTGTGTACCACGCGCCGTCAGAAGCTGCTAAGCGTCGCGTGTCGTATCGTGCCAGGTCATGCAGCATCGCGGCGAGCTGTTCGCGCAGGGCATCGCGCCACGCCGCCGGGGCGAGTAGCTCCGCGCCCGGACCCAGCCAGCGCACCAGCGCGAGCACCAGCTCGGGATCCTGCTCGCCAAGCGTCATCAGGATGTTGCCCGCGCCGTCTGGCTCATAGTGGGCGAAGCGGTAATACCAGTCCCGTTGCAGGCGCTGTGCCTGCTCCCCGGTGACGCGCAGCCGTACGGGAGCGCGCGCGCGCCAGGTGGCCATCGCGGCACGCAACCAGGCATGCCCCAGCAGCTCGCCGATATCGAAGTCGGAGCGTCGCTCGCCCACCTGACCATGCGGGCTGATGCCGGTCACGCGGTCGGCGCGCCAGAGACGCTCGCGCTCGCCATGCTCCGTATCGCTCGTCGCCAGATACCAGCGGCCACGGTCCCAGAAGATGCCCAGAGGCTCCGCGTCCATCGTCAACGGCGCGTCTCGATATGGCGACTTATACGCCAGATGCACGGCGTCGCCGTCGAGAATAGCCTGCAAGAAGCGCGTCACGGTCGCGCCGTCGCTCCGGGGATCGCTGGTGGTGGCTGGCTCATCCGGCTCGGCGTGAAAGATGTCGGCGGGCGGCATCTCCGCGCCGATGATCTGCTCCAGCCGCGCCAGCGTCGCGCGCAGGTGTTCCGGGACCGCCGCCAGCAGCTTCTGCGTCGCGGTCTCCACATCCGCCTCGAACGGCACGGCGCGCAATGTCCGCAGGCTGATGATGCCCAGCAGCAGCGCGATGGCCTCCGAGCGGGTAAACATCAGCGGCGGCAGGAAGTAGCCTTCGAGCAGTCGGATGCCGCCGTTGCGCCCGCGCTCGGCGTAGATGGGGATGCCCAGCAGGCTCATCGTCTGCAGATCGCGATAGACCGTCCGGGTGGAGACGCCGAAGCGCTCAGCCAGTTGCCGCGCGGAAATCCGCCGCTGACTCTGGAGCGCGAGCAGAATGCCGAGGATGCGGTCGAGCTCTTTCATCGCGTGCCTCCATATCCATCGAAGTCCATCCAAAATATGACATATAGCTGGCGCATTTAGCCCCGTATACTTTGACTATAACACGGCCAGGGCCGCGATAAATGTGACATTTGGCATGGGCGACTGCCCTCTCCCCCCACCCCTCCCCTAAAAGGGAGGGGTGGGGGGAGACTGCCTACTCTGTCACACTCTCCTCGCAGGGGGCTGGCGTGCGAACCGACGAGTTCGGAGCGCGCGCTCTGGGTCTGGCTCTGCTTCCCCCACCCTTTTAGGGGAGGGGGCCAGGGGGAGAGGGCGGTGGCCCATGACAACGACGACAACAGCAACGATACGAAAGGCACGCTGACATGTCGGTAACGGTACGAGACACCATCGCGCGGGCGGCTCTGGAAGCATCGCGCCTTCATGCTTTTCTGGTCGGGCGAGACCGTCTCGCTCTTCGGCACGCAGGTGACGCTGCTGGCGCTGCCGCTGACCGCCGTGCTGACGCTCAACGCCACCGCATCCCAGCTGGGATTCATCCGCTTCATTGAGCAGCTTCCGTATCTGCTCTTCACGTTGCTCTTCGGGGCGTGGGTGGACCGGCGACAGCGCAGGCCAGTCATGATACTGGCGAACGCCGCGCGCGCCCTGCTGATCGTGCTGGTCCCGCTGCTCGCGATCTTCGGCCTGCTGCAGCTCTGGCTGCTGGCGGTGATTGCCTTCGCGGTCGGCATCTTCACCGTGCTCTTCGACGTCACCTGGCTGGCCTATGTGCCGACGCTCATCACCTCGGATGAATTCGTGGAGGCGAACGGCAAGGTAGCGACGAGCGCCTCGGCGGCGGAGGTGGCGGGGCCGGGCCTCGGCGGCCTGCTGGTGCAGCTATTGAGCGCGCCGGTGGCGTTGCTGGCCGACGCGATCTCCTACCTCGTCGCGACGATCACGCTGCTGGCGATTCGCGCGCCGGAGCCAAGGCCACGCATCCAGCCGGGCCAGCGTGGGCGGCTGCTGCGCGACATCAGCCTCGGCATTGGTGTCGTCTGGCGCAACCTAAACCTGCGCGCAATCATGGTGATGAGCGGGCTGTGGAATATGCTCTTCGGCGTCGCCGATACGGTCTTCGTGCTCTACGCGGTGCGCGAGCTGCATCTTGGCGCGGGGACGCTGGGCGCGATCTACGCCGTGGGCGCCATCGGTGGGTTGATCGGCGCGTCGATCTCCACACAGCTGGGCCAGCGCGGGCGTTTTGGCCCGGTGCTCGGCATCGCCTTCACCTTCGGAACGGTACCCTGGCTGCTGCTTCCGCTGGCTGCTGGCCCGGTGGCCGTGGAGGTCGCCCTCTTCACGCTGGCGTACTTCCTCGTGCGGACGGGTCTCGGCCTCTGGAGCGTGCTGGTGCTCAGCTATCGCCAGGCGGTGACGCCGCTGCGCCTGCTGGGCCGTGTCGGCGCGAGTCTGCGGTTCGTCTCGTATGGCCTGGGCGCGCTGGGCTTCCTGCTGGCCAGCGGGCTGACCGCTATCCTCAGCCTGCGTGCGACGCTCTGGCTGGCGGCGGGCGGCTTCGTCGCGATCCTGCTGGTGGTGCTGCTGGCGACGCCGCTGCCACGCCTGCGGTCGCTCCCTACCGCGCCCGACCCCGCGCTCGTGGACGATGAGCCGACGCTCCCACCTGTCTCTGTCGGCGTGTGACGGGATAGTGGCGTACAAGTATCCCCAATGGCATCAGTTCTGCCCTACGGACTCAGTTATGCCCATATCCCAGGTAGGGCATAACTGATGCGACTCTACCACGACTTTGGGCGGGACTGGGGATAGCCGCATATGGATGGGAGCAGATGGCGACGCCAAAATCGCCGTACTTGCGCAAGTCCATCGTTCTTGCTCAATATCACAGGATGCTCAAGAACGGTACGATCCTCCCAGGTTGCCACTGGTCATTTCAGTGTGATCTCCTTGCCGCTACTCTCGCCGCTCAAGTTCGTCGGGCGTTGGGCTTTGAAAGAACACAATCCATGGCTTCATCATCGCTTCAGGAATATAGAAACTTGTTTGCGACGGCTGCGAATTTCTTACCATAAGCCGGTGCATCAACTCATCTGTCGGCACATCAAGAAAGTGGACTTCACTGCTGGCCCCAAGCTCCTTCGCGCGAGACCGATAGTCTTCGCGTTCCTCTCGCGCCCAAAAACCGAAATCGAGGATGACGTTCGTTCCCAATTCAAGCGCTCTACTGGCGACCTTCCAAAGCATCATCTCAATGAGACTGTGTCTGGCATCATGTTCCGGCTCCTCAGCATCTTGCCCAAATAGCCGTATATGCCATTCATCAGTTGTCAGTCGAAGGGCCGATTGTTCATGCTCAAGTTTTTGCGCAAGCGTTGTTTTTCCCGAACAAGGAAGTCCCAACCATTAAATGGAGCGTCGCCACACGTTACTTCTCCTGGAGTTCGTAGTGTTACAAGTGAAGCGATGAATCTGGATTGTATTGGCACATCATCAATACTTCAGTGTATGCCTACCACTACCTGTTTATCATTATCAGCAAATTCGCAAAGCTCCTGCCGCTTGACCGTCGCCATTGTTGTTGCGCCACCGCCCTCTCCCCCCAGCCCTTCCCCGGCGCGAGGAGGGGGCAAGCGGCGTCCCACCAGTGCGGCTCAGGTCGCCACTTGTTCTCGTTCTGGTTCCCCCTCCCTTTTAGGGGAGGGGGCTAGGGGGAGAGGGCGGTGGCCCCCCCACGGCCTCTACTCCACCGTCACCGATTTCGCGAGGTTGCGGGGCTGGTCGATGTCGCAGCCGCGGCGGGTGGCGACGTGGTACGCCAGCACCTGGAGCGGGATGATCGATCGCCAGTTGGTAACTCGGGCATCAGACACGGCAGTCCCAACTACTGAGAGCGCCCACGAGAAATGGTACACATCTTGCTCTCCTTACGTGTGCCATGCCGAAGCCACGTTTGCGGTCCGGAGACGCGATGAAGACGCATGCGACTATCTCATGCCCGTAAGAAAGCATAAGCACAGCTCAGGCGGATGGAGGATCCCGCCATGCTCCAGGTGCGAATCCGGACAATGTATGCCTTCTTCACCCTCTCGGTGGACGCTTGCCAGAAACGCGCTGGTACGGCAGCAAGTGCGCCGTTCTTCCTATGGCGATCGGCAGATGGACGAGCGAGGGAGTCGATCATGGTCACGAAGCACACAGGGCGTTTGGAGGCGATACTGGCGCCTATTGACGGCATGCTACCAGATTTAGAGACGCTCTACAAAGGCATTCACGCGCATCCCGAATTGTCGATGCAAGAGACCAGGACGGCGAACCTTGCGGCGGAACGACTACGCGCCGCTGGCTTTGACGTAACTACTGGCGTCGGCAAAACTGGAGTCGTCGGCCTGCTGCGCAACGGCAATGAGCCGGTAGTGATGTTGCGCGCTGATATGGATGCGCTGCCAGTAAAAGAGGCAACCGGCCTGCCCTATGCCAGCAAAGTTACAGTGAAGGACTCCGAAGGCAAGACCGTGCCGGTGGCGCACGCATGCGGCCATGATATGCATGTCACCTGGCTGGTGGGCGCGGCCACGCTCTTCGCCAAGACGCGCGACGCGTGGCATGGGACATTGATGGCGGTCTTCCAGCCTGCGGAGGAGACCGCAGCCGGGCGCCCAGGCGATGATTGATGATGGGCTGTTCAAGCGCTTCCCCAAACCATCCGTCATCCTCGGCCAACATGTCATGGCTATGCCCGCTGGCACGCTCAACTGGCGAGAGGGTGTTGCCACCTCCGCGGGCGACAGCATGGAGATTCACCTGTTCGGGCGCGGCGCTCACGGCTCGATGCCGCAATCCAGCATTGATCCGGTGGTGATGGGCGCCGCGACGGTGCTGCGTCTGCAAACCATCGTCTCACGCGAGATCGCGCCGACCGAGTCCGCCGTGGTCACCGTGGGATCGCTACAGGCAGGGACGAAAGAGAATGTCATCCCCGATGAAGCCATTCTCAAATTGAACGTGCGCACATTCGACGAGGGTGTCCGCGCGCGTGTGCTCGATGCCATCCGGCGGATCGTCAAGGCTGAAGCGACTGCGTCTGGCGCCCCAAAGGCTCCGAAGTTTACGCCACTGGATCGCTATTCGCTCGTGACAAATGATCCAGAGGCGACCAAACGCGTTGTTGCCGCATTCCGCCAGCACTTTCCAGAGAACCGTATCCTGGAAACTGAGCCGACATCCGCGAGCGAGGACTTCGGACTGTTTGGATCCGAATGGCACGTCCCATCGGTGTTCTGGTTCGTCGGAGGGACGGATGCCGCGCTCTATGCCAAAGCGAAGGCGGACAATCGCCTCAACGAGATCCCAACGAATCACAATCCGCGATTTGCGCCCGTCATCCACCCGACCCTGGAGACTGGTGTGGAAGCGTTGGTGAGCGCCGCACAGTCCTGGCTCTCGTCCTAATGGCTGTCGCGCCTCTGCTGAACACATATCATACATGTCAGGATGGCGCGAGCATTTTGATATTCCCGGACGAGATACGGGAGGAGGCAAATCCATGAAGGCTATCGTGGTTCGTGGTCAGGCTGAAGTTGCCGTCGGGATGGTCGAGGATGCGCGGATCGAGGCGTCAACGGATGCGCTATTACGCGTGACCTCCTCAGCCATCTGCGGAACTGACCTGCATATCTATGAAGGGCGCATGGGCGACGTGTCTGGAATGGTCATCGGCCACGAACCGCTGGGCAGCGTCGAGGAAGTCGGGGCCGCCGTCGTCTCCATCAAGGTGGGCGACCGCGTCACTGTACCGACGCACATCTGCTGCGGCTTCTGCGCCAACTGCGTGCGCGGCTACACCGATGCCTGTCTGACGACACATCCCGGCAACTTTGGCGCCGCCTACGGCTATCCCGGCATGGGATCCTATCGCGGGACGCAGGCCGAACTGGTACGTATTCCCTTCGCCGATGCGAACTGCCTTCGCCTGCCTGGTGAACCGGGCGACGACTGGGAACACGATTTCGTGCTGCTCGCCGACGCCTTCCCCACCGGCTATCACGCTACCGCACTGGCCCAGGTGTCGTCCGGCAACAGTGTCGCGATCTTCGGCGCTGGCGCTATCGGCCTGTTGGCCGCCTATTCGGCGCTCCACCTGCGTGGGGCAAGTGTGGTCTACGTGGTAGACAACATCCCCGCGCGGCTGGAGAAAGCAGGTGAGATTGGCGCGATCCCTATCGACTTTGGGCGAGGCGACCCGGTGGAGCACATACTTGAACAACAGGGCCGTACCCGCGCGCGTGGCGGCGCGACCTGGCGCAGCGAGGAGGCCATGAATGGTGTGGATTGCGGCATAGACGCTGTCGGCTTCCAGGCTCACGACTTCTCGCATCCAGAGCGAGAGAACCCAGCGGTTGTGATTCACGCCCTGGCGCGCCTGGTCAATCCCACCGGGCGACTCGGTATCGCGGGTGTCTTTTTACCACACGACGCCCACCCGAATGGCGAGTTGGAGGCGCGGGGTGATCTGGCGGTTCCCTGGGGAGAGTTGTTCCGTAAAGACATCATCCTAGGCATGGGTCGCGATCACGACGAGCGCTATAATGCGGCGCTGCGCGACTTGATCATTGCCGGGCGAGTGAAACCGAGCATCATCGTCTCACATCGATTGCCGCTCGCGGAGGCGCCCGATGCCTTCCGCCGGTTCGAACAGCGCGCTGATGGCTACATCAAAGTGGTGCTCGACCCGACAGACAATAGCGTATAGTACAGATTACAGTGAGCATGATGCGGCGGAGTCTCACTGCCAGTTGCCCATCATTGCCGCAGACAACACCATGCGCGTGGACACATGAATCAGGCAGGTTGATGAGGATGCAGGCAGTCGTCTTCAATCCAACATTCACCGAGGCGCTCAACCTTATCGGCACATTCGTCTTTGCGGTTTCTGGCGCCTTGCTTGCCATCCACAAAGATTACGATATCGTCGGTATGATCGTACTTGCCGAGATCACCGCGATTGGTGGCGGTGTCGTGCGTGACCTCATTCTTGGCGCAGTCCCTCCCGCTGCCTTTACCGATCACATCTCCTTCCTGTTACCGATCGTTGCCGTGGCTCTCCTCTTCGTGGTGTATCGATACATCATCCATAGCCAGGACCAGCAAGGCCAGATTCAGAGTCAGAGTCGGCGCGGCTTTGCGCATCGTTCTGTGACGAAGATCCGAGAAGTCTTCATCCACCGATACAGGAACGAGATCCAACACGGGATGCTCATCTTCGATGCCGCTGGTCTGGCGGTATTCTGCGTCGTGGGCGCGACCAAGGCTCTCACCTTCGGAATGGGACCCGTAGAAGCCACCGCACTCGGCGCGCTCACTGCGGTCGGCGGCGGCATCATGCGCGATATGCTTGCTGGCGACAAACCTACAGTACTGCAAGCGCATAGTGAGCTGTATGTCATACCCGCAGTGCTTGGCGCGGCGATTGTAGTAGCCGTTCAGTATCTGCATCTGGCGCTCATTGGGTCGCTCGCGGCTGGCATCGCGGTCGTTGTCGTCTTCGTGCTGCGGATAGCTGCGCTCCGGTATGGATGGACAGCGCCTCAACCGAAGCATCACAACGAAACGCCTGACAATACGACTGACGGCTCTTAGCAACAAGACAGGGACCACGGAAAACCCCTCCCCGATGTGAGGAGGGGTTATTGGTTGCCATGGAGGCAAACGCTACTCGACAGTGACGGACTTCGCCAGGTTGCGTGGCTGGTCGATGTCGCAGCCACGGCGGGTGGCGACGTGGTACGCCAGCACCTGGAGCGGGATAATCGCCAGCAGCGGCTCGAACGTCTCAGGGGCGACCGGGACCGTCATGACATCGTTGGCATGGCGGCTGATTTCCCGGTCCCCATCACTGGCCACGGCGATAACTGGCGCGCCACGCGCCAGCACCTCCTCGACATTCGAGATCACCTTCTCATACGTGCGGCCCGCCGTCGCAATCGCCACCAGCGGCGTCTGTGGATCGAGCAGCGCAATGGGACCGTGCTTCAACTCGCCCGCCGCGTAGGCCTCGGCATGCACATACGAGAGCTCTTTCAGCTTGAGCGCGCCTTCCAGCGCCACGACACAGGCCGGCCCGCGACCGATGAAGAGGGCGCTCTCGCTCGCCGCCAGCCGCGCCGCAATCGCCTCCAGCGGCCCCTCGGCGCCATCCGGCAGCACGTAGCGCGCGATGACCTCTTCCATTTGGTCGGGGATCGTCGCCAGCGCCGCCAGCTCGGCCAGTAGCTCGACCTCGTGCAGCGCGCCGAAGTGCCGCCCCAGCCAGAGGCCCGCCATGTAGAGCACGGTCGTCGTCGTCACGAACGTCTTGGTCGCCGTGACGCTGATCTCCGGCCCCGCCTGTAGGTAGAGCACCGCATCCGCGACACGGGTAATCGCGCTGCCGACGACATTGGTGACGGCCACGATGGGCGCGCCATGCTCCCGCGCCAGCCGGGTCGCCGCCAGCGTATCCGCCGTCTCGCCCGACTGCGCCACCGCGATCACCAGCGTATCCGGCCCGACAATCGGGTCGGCGTAGCGATACTCCGAGGCGACGCAGACCTCGACCGGCACGCGCGCCCAGCGCTCGATAGCGTACTTCGCCAGCAGCGCCGCATGCACCGAGCTCCCGCAGCCCAGCAGCGTGATACGCCGGATAGTGTCCAGCGCGCCCGAGGCCGCCAGATGCTCCAGCGAATCCAGCTTCAGATTCAGCTTGCCGCCGTCATCCAGCACGCGCCCAAGCAGCGCGCGCCGCAGCGATTGCGGCTGTTCCACGATTTCCTTGACGTAGAAGAAGCGATGGCCGCCCTTCTCCGCCGACTCAGGATCCCAGTCAACGTGCATCGGCGCGCGAGTGATGCGCTCGCCCGCCAGGCTGGTGATGACCACCTCATGCTGGCCGACATCGGCGACCTCGCCCTCTTCCAGCACGATGATCTCGCGCGTGTGGCGCAGAATCGCGGGGATGTCCGAGGCGAGGAAGTTTTCATCCTCGCCCAGCCCGACGATCAGCGGCCCATTCAGGCGCGCGCCCGCGATGTGTCCCGGGAAGCGCCGCGAGACTACCGCGATAGCGTACGAGCCGGTGATGCGCGCCAGGGTATTGCGCACCGCCTCGCCAAGCGAGCTTGCCGTTGGCAGCAGTTCTTCGAGCAGGTGAGCCAATACCTCCGTATCGGTCTCCGAGCGGAAGACATGGCCGCGCGCGATCAGCTCGTCGCGTAGCTCGGCGTAGTTCTCGATGATGCCGTTATGCACCACCGTCACCTCGCCGCTGCAATCGCTATGGGGGTGGGCGTTGTCGTCGTTGGGGCGTCCGTGGGTTGCCCAGCGGGTATGTCCGATGCCAACCGAGCCAGCAGGCTCAATGGTCGCGACGGCGCTCCGCAGATTTTCGAGCTTCCCGGCCGCTTTGTGAACGTTGAGCTCGCCGGTCTCGGAGAGCACAGCGATGCCCGCCGAATCGTAGCCACGATACTCTAACCGACGAAGACCTTCCAACAGAATAGGGGTTGCGCTTTTAGTTCCTGTGTAGCCAACGATGCCGCACATGGAGGGCATAGTCCTTCCGCAAACCGCCACTGACCGCGTCTTATCCCGGCAGTCGCCCGCCGGATTTCCCCGCGCTCTTTGTTAGGGTGGTGGTGTCGCCCACCCTGGAGGCTCCCCGCTGACTGATCCGAACGGCCTCCACCTCGTCAACTGGAACCCCTCCTGCGTCCCAGCCCATGCGCTATTCATCCGCGCCAATAACACGGCAGACACATATCCGCCGCACCTAGTGTAACATAGCGCCGCCAATTTTGTGCGGTCGTAGGACACAGCCGCGAAAACCTGCGCCACATCTACACCCTCGGTGTCATTTCGGACACGTCAACGCTTCCAATTTGTCTCCAATGAAGTTGTGGCAAGCTCTCCCTACGTGTTTGTACAAGATCCACACACCGATTCCACAGAGATGTTTGAGATATTGGGGAGAGATAGACCATGCGAGAAACCCTGATGCGCCCGCGTACCATCGCCGTAGGCCTTGCCGCCATCGCGGCGATGGTGATCGTCGTCGCCATCGTCGCGTCGATCTACATCTTCGGCGCGGGTGGCGCGAAGACAGGCGCCGCCAACGGGACGGTCACTGTGCCGACGCTCGCGCCGACCGATGGCGCAACGATCTTCACCATCGATGGCTCGTCGTCGAAGGCCACGTTTACCATCGACGAGGTGCTCTTCGGCAATCCGAATACCGTCGTCGGCGAGACCGATAAGGTCGCGGGCCAGATTCTCATCAACGCGCAGGACCAATCGAAGAGCCAGCTCGGCGAGATCAAGATCGATGTGAGCACGCTGGTCACCGATAACGACCTGCGCAATCGCACACTACAGGGCCGGATTCTGCAGACCGATACAGCCGCCAACCAGTACGCCACCTTCGTCGCCAAGTCCATTACCGGCCTGCCAGAGAGCATCGCGGTAGGGCAGCAGGTCTCCTTCAAGATTACCGGCGACCTGACAATCCACCAGGTGACGAAGACTGTGACCTTCGACGCGACGGTGAAAGTGGTGAGCGACAAGCAGATCACCGGCACGGCCTCCGCCACCGTGAAGTACAGCGACTTCGGCATCTCGATTCCCGATGTGCCGTCAGTCACGGGCGTCGGCGATAGTGTGAAGCTCGCGCTGACGTTCACGGCGAACGCGTCGTAGGTTAGCGATACTTTGGATACACGGGCGAGGTGCGCGGGCGGTTAAAACCGCGCCTGAAGGGCCTGCGGCCACGAAGTCCGCCGTCGCGGACTCCCCAGATCCAGACCGTCCCGCACGAAATGCCCGGTCGTGCGCAGGTCTCTGCAACCCGCGACGGCGGGTTTTGTGGCGGAGCGGAGCGAGGCCATACAGGCGCGGTTTTAACCGCCCGCCGTGTGGCCATCAGGCGGCGACTTACATCACCCGCCGCACACGAACGCTCTGATTCCCCCTTCGCCCCAGTAGCCAGTAGCCCGAACACACTCTCGTGACAAAACCGCGTTAGTTTCGACAAATTGACGACACAGGCGCCTGTTAGGATTGCTTCGCAGCTCCCAAAACTGTAACGCACCGCGAACAGATGTGTTAGAAGAGGAGCGAGGATAAAGGAGCAAAGCAATGTTTGCGCGATGGGGTCGTTTCGTCTATCGGTGGCGCTGGGCCACGCTGATCATATCCGTCGTCCTGCTCGGCGTATCCGTCTATGGCTTGATGAGCGGCGGCTCGCTGGGCACTGGCAACTCTACCAGCGGCACACTCGAAGCTGAACGTGCCAATACACTGATCAACAATCAATTGAGCACGGGCAAAGCGGGTGGTTCGACCTTTCTGCTGATCTTCAGCAGCACGGACCGGCTCGTCACCGACCCAGACTTCCGTTCGGAACTCGAGAATGCGCTTGCGCCGATCCAGCACGATTCGCGCGTGACGAACATCATCTCGCCCTACACGCTCGATGCCTCGACTGCCAACGCATTCATCTCAAAAGATGGCCACAAGGCGCTCGTCCAGGTCAATATCAAGAGCGAGGGCGAGCAGGCGCGCGCCGACTACACCGCGCTACGGGCGGAGGTCCATCCCAGCGGGCTGACGGTGGTTGGCACTGGGAATGTGCCGATCAACCGCGACTTCAGCGCTACACTCGAGAGCGACCTCTCGCGGGCCGAGACGGTCACGTTGCCGCTGACGCTGCTCCTGCTGCTCCTCATCTTCGGAACGGTGGTGGCGGCGGGCCTCCCGCTTGGCATCGGCATCGTCACCATCGCGGGCGGCCTCGCCGGAACATTCCTGCTCAGCCGCTTCACCGATGTCTCGCAATATGCCCTGAACATCGTGACGTTGATCGGGCTGGCGGTCGCCATCGACTACTCGCTCTTCATCGTCACCCGCTTCCGCGACGAGCTAGCCACAGGGAAGAGCCGTCCTGATGCCCTGGCCACGACGATGGCCACAGCCGGACGGGCCATCACGTTCTCCGGGCTTGCGGTCGCGGTCGGGCTGTCGGCCATGCTCTTTTATCAGGGCACATTCCTGGCGTCGTTGGGCGCCGCGGGCGCGATTGTCGTGGCAGTCGCCGTGTTCTACGGCCTGACTTTCCTGCCTGCCCTCCTTGCCATCCTGGGTCCGAACGTCAACCGTCTCTCGATTCCGTTTGTGGGGCGGCGGCCGAAGTCTGGACGCGGCGCCTGGCACCGGATGGCCACCTGGGTGATGCGCCGCCCGGTCTTCGTGCTCGTGCCAGCTCTGGGCTTCCTGGTGCTCGCCGGAACGCCGTTCCTGCACCTGCGGCTCGCCAATGCGAGTGTCGACCAGCTTCCGCCACGGCTTGAGTCGCGCCAGGGCTTCGACACGCTCATCAAGAGTTTTCCTGGGCAGGACCAGACCGTCTTCGACGTGGTGGTGGACTACGGCAGCGGCAACCCCACGACCACCCAACGTGTATCGGACCAGGCCGATCTGAGTCGGCGGATAGCGCAGATTCCAGGGGTGCTCCGTGTTGACCCGCCACAGACAGGCGCGCACATCGCGTTACTTAGCGTAGCCAGCAATCAGCCAGCGTCGAGCGATGGCGCGCGCACGATCCTGCGCGAGATCCGCGCCGAACCGATTGGCAACGGCGGCCACCTCCTCGTGACGGGCGACACAGCCTTCGATGTGGACATCATCAACTACATCATCGACACGACGCCGCTGGCGGTCGGCTTCGTCATCCTGGTCACCTACCTGGTCCTCTTCCTGCTCACCGGCTCGCTGGTGCTGCCGCTGAAAGCCGTGGTGCTGAACCTGCTCTCGATTGCCGCATCGTTCGGGGCGCTGGTCTGGATCTTCCAGGACGGACACCTGAGCCAACAACTTGGCTTCACCGCTCAGTCGATTGACCCGAGTGTCCCGGTGATCCTGTTCGCGATTGTCTTCGGGATGTCGATGGACTATGAGGTGCTGCTCATCAGCCGCATCCAGGAGGAGTATCTACGGACAGGAGACAACCGGCACGCAATCGCGGAGGGGCTGGAGCGTAGCGGTCGCCTGATCACTGGGGCCGCTGCCATCATGGTGGCGGTCTTCCTCGCCTTCGGGCTTGCCGAGGTTGTCCTCATCAAGTCGATCGGTATCGGCCTGGCGATTGCGGTCGCCCTCGATGCCACCATCGTGCGGGTGCTGATCGTGCCAGCGGTGATGCGACTCATGGGTCACTTTAACTGGTGGGCGCCCGCGCCACTGCGAGCCTTGTACCGTCGCGCGGGGTTCGCCCGGCTCAGCCACGTCTCGGAGGAGAAGGCGGCATAAGGCCGCCCCGCCGCGCGTCCGTTTGCCCCAGGATTAGCCGCAGGCTGAAGACCTGCGGCATGGTAGCCCCAGGCCGACGTTGCCATGCGGCATGTCTGGTTCTGGCTCTGCCTCTGGCTCTCCTCCCTTTTAGGGGAGGGGCTGGGGGAGAGGGCCGGGGCTAGCTCTACCCCTCCGGGCGCGGGCGTTTAGCGCGTTGCTCCGCCGCCACCGACTCATCTGGCGGCACGAATGTCGCCTGGAATCGCGCGCGATACGCCGGGAACGTCCCTTCGAGCAGCGCCTGGCGCGCGCCCTCCATCAGCCGAATGAGGAAGCGCAGATTGTGGATGCTGGCGAGCCGGTAGTAGAGCAGCTCGCCACGGCTGTCGTCGTCCTCGGCGCGGATGAGGTGATGCAGATAGCCCGCGCTGAACGTCCGGCAGGTGTAGCAGTCACAGGTGGGGTCAACCGGCCCGGTCTCTTCGCGAAAGCGCGCCCCCCGCAGATTGACGCGCCCGGTCGGCGTGTAGAGTCCTCCTGTGCGGGCGGTGCGTGTGGGAAGCACGCAGTCGAACATGTCAACGCCACGCGCGACGCCTTCGAGCAGGTCGTCGGGCGAGCCAACGCCCAGCAGGTGACGCGGCTTGCCATCGGGCAGCTCCGGGACGGCGGCTTCGAGCATCCGCCACATCAGCGCCTTCGGCTCCCCGACAGAGAGGCCGCCAATCGAGATGCCGTCGAAGGGCAGCGAGCCAATGAACTGGGCGCTCTCAGCGCGCAATTCGGCGTCCATGCCACCCTGGGGGATGCCAAACAGCGCCTGGTCGGGTCGCACTCTGGCGGCCAGCGCGCGCTCGGCCCAGTGGTGCGTGCGCTCGGTGGCGCGGCGCGTCTCCTCGGGCGAGGCGTCATACGGTGGGCATTCGTCCAGCGGCAGGATGATGTCGGCGCCCAGCAGCGCCTCGATCTCCATCACCCGCTCGGGCGTCAGCGTCACCTCCGCGCCGTCGAGATGTGAGCGGAAGCGCACGCCATCGTCGCTCAATTCGCGCAGCTTGCCCAGGCTAAAGACCTGAAAGCCGCCGCTATCGGTCAGAATCGGATGCGGCCATTGCATGAAGCCGTGCAGGCCGCCGAAGCGCGCCACCAGTTCCGGCCCGGGGCGGAGCAGCAGGTGGTAGGTGTTGGAGAGGATGATGCTCGCGCCGATGGACTCAAGGTCATCTGGCCCAACCGCCTTGACGGTAGCATGCGTGCCAACGGGCATGAAGACCGGCGTGGGGATATCGCCGTGCGGCGTATGGACGATGCCCGCGCGTGCGGCGGTCTGGGCGCAGCGGGCGGTAATCTTAAAGGAAAAGGCGGATTCAGGCTGGCCCGTGGCGCAATGGTCTGGGGGCTGATTCATGAGTGTGCAAATCCTGATTTCGAGCAATCTGGCTACGGATGTCATGGCATCGGCAATGGCGGCGGGCGAACAACGCTATCCCTGTATTTGTGAGTTGCGAGCGAAAGACCCGCAGCACAGCAACCACAGAGCATCGTACCATACGGCGCTACCTGCCTGATGAGTTCGCGGCGAGCTTGTGTCTAGCGCGACGTCTGTTGCTGGGCCTGCTCGCGCAGATAGTCGAGCACCTTACGGTCAATGCGCGCGTCGGCGGGGTTATGCAGCAGCCGCTCTTCCAGATTCTCGCGGCTGCCGAACTGCTCCAGCGCGTCGTATGTCTCGCTGCCCCAGGCGCCGGTATGCGCGCCCTCGTAGTCGCCGGTGATGGTGAGCAGCCGCTGAAGCTCTGTGGCGAGCGCGGGGTCGATGGGGAGCATATCTTCGGGAAGCGGCTTGAGGAAGAGCAACTCATGGATATCGAGCAGATGCGCTAGCTCGTCAACTGGATGGACCGCGTCGTCCACGCGGAGATCGATCATCCGGTCGTTGAAGCCGCCATAGCCGCCGTTTTCGCGCACCACCAACAGCGCCGCCGCCTGCTGGCCACGGCTATCGCCACCCGCCCGTTGGCCTGCGGCTAGCCCGGCGAGCATCCGCCGCCAGAGCGAGCCTTTGGCGTGCTGGAAGGTCTCAGCCATTGCGCTGATGGTCGCCTCGCCCACCAGGATATTGCCCTGCGCCGCGAAGTTTGGGCCAGCGATACCGCCCGCCCACGAGTGGCATTCATGGCCAGTCCAGGTGGCGGAATGGCCCTGAGCATCCACAATGCCCGCCTGGCGATGCTCAGCCTGGCTATCGGCCTGGATCAGGGCATCGAGCGCCTCTTTCGGCGATTTGCCAGCGGCCAGCAGGTCGAGTCCGCTTGGACCATAGCTGGTATTCGCCCAGGCCTGCGCCGCGACGGCGCCGACGCCTGCCCGCGCCCAGGGGACCACCGCGCCTACCGCCAGGAACTTCGAGGCAACGGCAACCCCCACGTCGCCGGTATGGGGATCGCAGGCGACCAGCGAAAACGTGTTGACCGGAAGATCGTTGCGCAGAGCCATAGTGACTCCTCCCCTCGCAATGCCACATTCGCCCTCGTGGCAGGCCAGACAGTCCTTTGTGATCAGCGCAGGTGTTCAACGCCGTTACGCGACGGCGCGCCATCGAGCGCGCCCAGTGTGTCCAGTGTGAGCGTGGCCGCCACCAGCGCTGCCGTCTCGGCTCGCAAGATGCGTGTTCCCAGCGTCACGAGCAGCGCGCCATGGCGTTTTGCCAGCGCTGCCTCACCCGCTGAGAAGCCGCCCGCTGGCCCGATAAACAGGTGTACCTCTGCGACGGATGATAGTCCTCCCGCCACGGCAATTGCCTCCGACAGCGTCGCACGCAGCGGAGCCGTCTCAGCTTCTTCCCACGGAAACAGCGCGATACTCCGTGGTGGCATCTGCGCCAGCGCGTGCATCAGCGGGCGTGGAGCGCCCAGAGCGGGCAGCCGGTCGCCACCGCACTGCTCTACCGCCTCCGCCAGAATACGCTGCCAGCGCCGCTGCCGCGCCTCACCAGTTATCTCAGCCGCCGCCACCGCGCGCTCCGTGAGCAGCGGCTGGATGGCCGCGACGCCCAGCTCGGTCGCCTTCTGCAAGATCCACTCGAACTGCGTCGGTTTGAGCATCCCCTGGCAGAGTACCACCCGGCAGGGAAACTCAGCCTGCTCTGTACGTTTAGTACCCAGGCGGACCACGACACGCCGCCGCTCCAGCGTCAGCGCCTCGGCGGGGTAGACACCTCCGCGCCCGTCGAGCAACTGAATCTTCGCGCCTGGTATCGCGCGCAACACGTCGCGCACCTGATGGGCCACATCCGGTGGCAACTCCATCTCGGTGTGCTCCGCGAGCGCAACGTCCAGCAGCACAAAGCGCCCCGCTGGCATCCTGACGCTCCTACTCTTCGCCTGCTCCCGCATCCGCCGGACGGGTACCGACCAGCGTGACCCAGTCGCCCTCGACCATCTCGCGAATATCGCGCAGGCCAGCCGCCCGGAGCGGCTCCTCGGCCTCGGCGCGGCGCTCGGCGATGATGCCGCTGGCGATCAACGTGCCGCCGGGGCGGACCGCGCGCACCAACGATGGCGCGAGCTGGGCGATGACGCGGGCAATGATATTGGCGACCACTACATCAAAGACGCCGATTTCCTCGCCAAGTGTGTCAAGCCCCTCGGGCAATGGCATAAATGGCTCGCCATCCGCGCCCTCCAGCGTACCCAGGCGCACCTCCATGACATCGGAAACGCCGTTGATCGCCGCGTTTTCGCGCGCCGCCTCCACCGCGACCCCGCTGACATCCAGCGCCAGCACGCGCGCCGCGCCCAGCTTGATCGCGGCGGTCGCCAGAATGCCCGACCCCGTGCCGACATCTAGCACGGCATTACCCGCCTGAACGCTCTCTTCGAGCGCGATCACGCAGTTGCGCGTCGTGGGGTGAAGTCCCGTCCCGAAGGCCATGCCAGGATCAAGCTCGACGACCACCTCGTTCTCACGCGGCGCGTACTCGCGCCAGGATGGCTTGATGACCGTGCGCCGACCCAGATGGAGAACATGGTAGTACTCCTTCCAGGCATTCGCCCAGTCTTCCTCGGCGATACGGCGCGATTCTAATTCGCCGATGCTGCCGGAGAGCACCTGTCCGAGATGCCAGACGCCTTCTTCGATGCGCTTCTTCGACTCCGCGCCATCGGCATCGTCGGGCACATACGCGCGGACAGTAACATGGGCGCCAGAAATCGGAACGTGCACCTGCCCATCATCGAGCAACTTATATGGCTGGTCGATGGCGACGCCACCACTAACATAGCGGCTCATCAACTCACTGACCGCCTCGACGGCTTCTGGGGCGGCGCGCACACTCAATTCGAGCCAGAAGGCTGAAGACATGGCATACTTCCTCATAGCGACAAACATCACCAACAAATGACCTGGCGGCGGCTGCGCACGTGGCAGCGAGACCCGCGGTCAGGCCGCTGCATTGTCGCCTACATGCCCGTTCCTCGTCAACCAGTGGCGCACAAATTGCACGACTGCGCTGGTTGGCGTGCCGCTGCCGGCACCGCCCCTCTTGCTCGTCGTTGCCTGTTTCGAGCGTAGTGGGCTACAGTGTATTAGGAGTTCTCAGAAAAGAGCGCGGAGCGGCGCGGACGGGTTTGCGCGTACGCATACACATACATACCATACACATACACATACACATACAGGCATAGATGGCTGAGAGGTGAGCGTCACACATGACAACATCACAGCATTCGGCGCGCGAGCAAGGCCTCGCACGACTGCACACCGGCCAGACGGCCCTGGCCGAGGGACGGCTGGAGCGCGCGGTTGATGCACTGGTGGAGGCTGAGTCGATCTTCCGCCAGCTTGATGACCAGGAGCATCTCGCCGACAGCCGCATGGCGCTGGCCGAGGCGCAACGCCAGCACGGAGCCATCGACCAGTCGGCGAATAGCTACACGCAGGCCATCGAGCTCTACCGCGAGGCCAACCTTCCCGCGCGCGAGGCCAGCGCATCGCTGGCGCTGGGACACATCGACCGCCAGCGCGGGCGGCTGGACAGCGCCTGGCAGCACTATTATCTCGCGCTGCGCCTCTTCGAGAAAACCGAGAACGCCAGCGGACAGGCCAGCGCATCGCTGGCGCTGGGGCATGTCGAACGGCTGCGCGGACGCGATGAGAAGGCGGCTGAATATTACACCACCGCGCGTACCCTGGCGACGCAGGCTCCCGATACGCTCATCGAAGCCGACGCGGCCCGTGGGCAGGGCGATATGCTCACCAGCCAGTCGCACTATGAGGAGGCGCGCGAGGCGTTTCGGCGCGCGCGCGAACTCTATCGCCAATTGCGCGACCAGTTCGGCGAGGTCGATACGTACGTCGGCGAGGGACGGCTGGCGCTGGAGATCGCCGACCTGGATGAGGCGGATAACGACTTTGGCGAGGCGATAGCCCTCTCCGAGCCGATAGAGTATCCGCTCGGCGTGGCCGACGGCATTCTCGGCCTGGGCGAGGTATCGCTTCATCGCAACCGGCTCGATCAGGCGCTGGCGAGTGGTCTGCGCGCGGAGGAAGATTATCGCGTCGCGGGCAGCTCACTGGGGCAGGCGGAGGCCAATCGGCTGCTCGGCGAAGTCAATCTCTTGCGCGGTCAGCTCGCGCAGTCCATCGCCGTCTTCGACCGCGCGATCCGCGCCCTACGAACGCTGAAGGCGCAGCTTCCCTACGCGCGCGCGACACTTGGCGTGGCCGAGGCGCACCGCCGCAAAGGGACGCCGCGCAAGGCAGAAGACCTCTTTACCGAGGCGCGTGACCTCGCCCGCGAGACCGGCCATGTTGTCCTTGAGGCGCGTGCATCGCTGGGGTTGGGCCAGATCGCGCGCCATCGCGGCCTTTCAGCCACCGCCGCGCCCCTGCTGAGTGAGTCGGCCCGCCGCCTGGAAGAGGCGCATCGCGTCGCCCTGGCGTCCCTGGCGCTCGATGAACGCGCGCACCTGGCGCTGACGCAGGGAAAGCTCGACGAGGCGCAGCAGCTGGCGGAGCGGGCGCTCGCGCTCGCCCACCAGTCCGATACGTCCGCGCGCGAAGTTGGCCCAGAGGCGGGGGCGTTCTGTGTCGCGTGCATGGTAGCACTCACACGCGGCCAACTGGCCGAGGCGCGCGCCTTCGCCGAGCAGGCCACCGCGCACGCCCAACTGGAATCCGACGAGATCTGGCGGGTCGAAGCGGCGCTGGTGACAGGCGAGGTGGAACTGGCCGCCGATAACGTGCAGGCTGCCGTCACGGCGTTCAATCTGGCGCTGGGGCTGGCGAAAGCGCACGAGGCGCAGGTGGCGGAGGGGCTGGCGCAGGTGGGGCTGGCGCGCGTGCTGCTACGGCGCGAACTTTACGCCGAGGCTGCCAATGGCCACCAGGAGATGCTGTTTCGCTTCCGCGTGGCCGACGAACCCGAGGCGCAGGCGCTGGTCCACATGGGACTGGGCGAGGCGCGCCGCCAGCTTGGCGATACCGAGGCCGCGCGGCAGGCCTTCGCCGAGGCGTTGCGGCTCTATCAGGGGTGCGACGACCCGCTGGGGCAGTCCGACGCCCTGCGTGGGCTGGCGAATGCGCTGGTCGAGCAGGGAAGCGTGGAGGCGGGCGAGCGGTTCGCGGAGGCGATCAAGCTGGCCGAGCAGGTAGGCGACGCTTTGGCCGATGCGCCTGGGCGCGCGGGCTTCTACGACATGCGCGCGGCGCTCTATGCCGATGCCATCGCCGAGGCCGCGCAGACGCACGACGCCGAGCGGGTTGGCGCGGTGGTCGAGGACTATCACGTGCGCGCGGGCAAGAGCGGACGGCTGGCGCTGGCTCAACGCCTCCAGGAGTTCGAGCACGTCATTCCCGTGCGGAGCGCCGACCTGACGCCCGAGGAGGCGGCGCACAACAAAACGGTGGCGCGCATCCTGGCCGATGCGCGCCGGTCTCTCAAACGCTGATTTGGATGGCGTCTCAGGGGGTGGTCAGTCGTGGCAGCCGCAGCCGCCCCCACCACAGGCACAGCCTCCGCCAAAGTCGCTCTCTGAATCGCCGTAGTCATCATCACCATAGGCGCTGAAGGCATCGCCCGCAGCAACGGCGCGAGGCCGCGCAAACACTGAGAGCAGCTTGCGTACGCGCCCACCATGGCAGCGCGCGCAGACGATGTCGTCCGCCTCTGACGCATCGTAACTGACCAGCAACTCGAATTTGCTCTGGCAATCGGAGCAGTAATATTCGTACAGCGGCACCCTGGTTCCCCCCTCATCATAGCTCACGAACCTGTCTTCAGATTATGAAACATCTGTCGCGCGAAAACAATGCGTGACTCCATGCGTTTCTGTGCGTTGACACCATTAAAGCCAGGCAGCGTGGATGACCATCTTTCCAAGCGTCTTGTGCGCTGATGCTGATTCTGGCACTCTTGCAAGCGGTTGGCTCACGCATGGATTATGCCCGCGATAGCACAGATATCGGGCAACAAATACCAAACACTAGACAACGGAGACAAAGGAGTTATCGCCTCGGATAGGGTATCGTGGAGGGAACGTGCATGACGTATAGTCACGAAGTTCAGGGGCTATTCCAGTTGCTGCTGGCAGACACTTGGCTGAAAAAGAGCGAGGTGGCGCAGCGGCGACTGGCGCAACTGTCATTCATTCGCGAAGCGCTGGAACAGGAGGTCACTCTGGCGATCCAGCGAGGCGCCAGGCGCGACGCACGGATCTTCGCCGCGCATATCTCTCTGCTCGATGACATCCAGCGCAATGGGCTGGCAGCCGTCCAGGCGGAGATTGTTCGCACCTCGCGCTGCCGCGACTATCCCGGCAACTGATAGCGGTGGACGACGACGCGAACGGGCTTCTCTTCCGTCGGCCAGATGCGCTCATAGGCCGTGGCTTCGTCGCGCCAGCCCCGCGCAGCCGTCGCCTCAACGAACGCGCGCGAGACAAGCCGCCCCGGCTCGGCCAACCAGAACGCGCCGCCGGGGGTGAGCAGCCGTGGGACGAGATCGAGCAATGGCTCCAGATCGTCCTGCTCGTAGAGGATATCGGCGGCCAACAATGCATCATACGGCGCGCGCGCCACACATGCCGCCCTGCCAGCGGGCGTCCGCCAGTTGAGCAGCAGCGTCTGGGGCAGCCGCCCGGCATTGTGCAGGGAGTTGTAGCGGCAGAAGAGCAGCGTTTCGGCAAAACAGTCGGCCACCCAGAGCGAGGCGCCGGTCGCAAGCGCCGCAATGGCTGTCGTGCCCAGGCCGCACCCCAGTTCCAGCGTGCGTTTCTCGCATAGCGCCTCGGGGTGCGCCAGGAGCGTCTCGGCCAGCGCCAGCCCGCTGGGCCAGACGAGCGCCCAGTACGGCAGCAGTCCGCCGCTGCTGGCGCTACGCCGCGCGACGGATGCCGCGTCCTCAGCGTCCGCCGACATCGCGCCAGGCTCGCCGCGTTGGCCAGGCAGGACGCCACGAGTGGTAAGCAACTGGGCCGCCAGCTGGTCGAGCGGCGCAGCGGGATCGGCGGGCATGGCCAGCTCCCAGCGCTGCGACGCGCCCGCCACATCGAGGGGTATCTCACAGACGGCAAACAGACGCTCCATGCGCTGCCGCAGCCGTTGCAGCGGTGATGTAGCTCGGAGCGTTCATCGGTGGCGCTGCTGACGATTGCGCGGACTGGCCGGAGATCGCCGGAAGAGGCGCGGTATCCCCCGAGGGAATCATGCCCTCCGGCAGCGTGAACGCGAAGACGCTGCCATGTCCCGGCACGCTGGCCTGTAGCCAAACATCGCCGCCCATCGCGCGCACGATCTGGCGGCAGATGTAGAGTCCCAGGCCGGTGCCACGAATCTGGCTCGCCTTCGCGGATTCCAGCCGCGTGAAGCGCCCAAAGAGGTGGCCGCGTTCGTCGGCGGGAATGCCCATGCCCTCGTCGCTGACGGTGATGACGTGTAGGGGCGCTGGGTCGTCGCGGCAACTACCGCCGGGGCGGGCGCTATCGGATCGTCATCTGGGTCTTCGTAGCTGGATGACGGGTCGTGGTTGGAGAATGGCAGCACCATCGTCGGCCGCTCCTCGATGGACCCGCTGGGGTACACTGCTGGTCGCCGCCTCGAAGCGGGCTGGCGCGCACCGCACGAGGATGCGTCCGCCATGTGGGCTGTATTTGATCGCATTGCCCACCAGGTTGTCGAGCACTTCTTTGATCCGGCCCAGATCTGCCTGGATGTAGACGTGCGGCGGGATTTCAGCCAGCAACTCGTGGCTGCCACCCTGCGCCTGCTCTCAGCTCGCGGAAGAACCGCAACACCTCATCGACGACCGGGGCGAGCCGGACGGGGTTGGTATGCAGCTCCATCTGCCCGGTATCCAGGCGCGCCGTCTGGAGCAGCCGTTCGGCAATTGCCGCCAACTCCTCGGCTGAGGTCGCCGCCTTACTGAGAAAGTCCAGCGCCATCGCGTCATCGCGCGAACCGGAATAGTCCAGCAGCAGGTCGAGGAACCCCTGCACGCCGGTGAGCGGGGTGCGTAGCTCGTGCGAGGCGGTGGCGATAAAATCGTCTTTCATGCGGTCGAGATCGCGCTGCTTGCGGAAGGCATGCTCCAGTTCCACGTAGGTGCGCGCATTCTCGATGGTCTGTGACGCCTGCGCGGCAAAGAGGTCCAGCAGCCACAGATCGTCATCGGTGAAGGCGCGGCGCTCGGCGTCGTCGAGCACATCCAGCACGCCGACAATCTGGCCGTGGGCAATCAGCGGCACGGCAATGACCGCGCGGAAATCTTCGTCGCCATAGATCGAGGCGCGGTAAGGATAGACACGGTAGTCGTCCACGATGGTCCCCTGGCCGGTGCGCGCCACCTGTCCGGCGATGCCCTCGCCGATACGGATGCGCTGGCCGGTGTAGTCGCCGCGCAGCCCCTGGTGGACGATCACCTCAAGCTCGTTGCGGCGCACATCGCGGACGTAGACCGTGCCCGCGCGGCCATTGAGCAACAGCACCGACCGCCGCAGGATATCGGCAAGGAGCTCGCGTGGGTCGGCGCCAAGCTGGCCTGAGACTGCCAGCGACGTGGCGTGCAGCGTCATCATCTGACCGATGCGCACCTGAGCCTCCTCCGCCGAGTCCAGCGCGCGCTGGCGGGCGATCACCTGGCGGGTGACATCCACCGCCGCCAGCAAGACACCGCCTGAACGCGCCGAGACGCCAGGCAGCGGCGATGTGGTGACGTTCCAGTAGGTGATATCGCCGCCAAGCGCGATTGGCAACTCGATCATCGCCTGCGATTCGCCGCTGGCATAGACGGCATCCAGCCCCAGGCCCGCCGACAACGTTTCGACGCTATCGGGAACGAGTTCGCGGAGTTTGGAGTTCGTGAGCGTCATCCCGGCGTCCAGCCCGAGCAACACGGCGAAGGTGGGATTCGCCAGCGCCACCCGATGCTCGCGCCCGGTGAGCACCGCCATGGCGACCGGCGCATAGCGCACGACGGTCTGTGAGAGCGCCTCCTGGCTGCGTGAGTAGGCGAGCAGGCGGTCGCGGTCGGCGGACTGCGCGATCAGGTCGGCGAGTTCTTCGAGAGCGGCGAGTTGACGCGCCACCAAATGAGTGCCAGTCGCCAGCGCCAGCACGCCAACGAACTGCCCCCGCGCCTTCAGAGGATAGGCCGCCAGCGTGCCAACAGGCGTCGGCGGCAACGTCGCGCCGGGGATGGAGCAGAACGCGCTCGGCATTAGGGCGCGCCAGGCAACGGCGTGCTCATGGTCCAGCGCGTGGTAGTGGACGATGGGCAGACGTGAGGCGGCGACGGCATCCAGCAGGGGATCGGGATGTCCCGGCCAGCGCGGCATGCCATTCATGCCGCTCATGCTGCTACTGCTCCCAACGCTGATATCCGGCTCAGAAAGCACACCCGGCGTGTTCGATTCCGCCACAAGCGCCGCGATGCCACTCTCGGTCACGCCTCGCACGGCGGCCCGCGCCGTGGCCCGCAGCCGGAGCGATGGCTCCAGTTCCAGTCCGCCAACGCGCTCATGGCCCGGCGACCAGGGCGCAGCCTCGGCGATCCAGATTTGCAGGACAGCGGGCGCTAATGTCGAGGCAAGTTCCTCCGCGACGGCATGAATCGCATCATCGAGCGCGGCGTTGAAGAGGGCGTTACGCGCCGCTGGAAGCAGCGCCGCCAACGGATCAGCCAGCAGATGGACGCCGCCATGTTCGGCAATCAGGCGGGCACGCTCGGCCAGCCGCAGCACCCCTGGTTCGCGCCCGCGACCTCGCAGGCCACCGCGGCGTGCACGTGCGGCGGTGCGATGGGTTGGTGTTCGCGGAGTCGCGGCGACAGGGGGAGCTAGCGGAGGGGAAGCTGGCGCACTTACCTCAACAGAGCCAGCAGGAGCAGCCGTGCCGCGCGGGGTTCGACCTCGCGGCGCGTTCTCGTCTGCCTTGCGGGAGCGTCCCTTGCGGCCTGAGCCTGAAGGTGTGGGTTGCGTATCGGGAGTGGCGTCCATCGGCCTGTTATCGTCGCCCATCGCCGCTCCCATCTCTCCATACGCTGTGGACGTTCGCTGAGATTCAGAATATCGCCGGATTGAAGCCACTTCTTGGCAGTATAATCAGCCATCCGCGCAAAGGTCAACGCCCCTACCCGCTTGTCGCCGCGCCCGCCCATCGCGCGTGCGCCTGTTCGGAGTAGCCGCGCCCCATCGCTCGGTGATATCCTAACACGGGACACTACAGGATAGATTTGATCATCTGCGCAATCATTCTCTAGACGATTGGCAGAGAAGCAACGGAACAGGTTGAGACAGGGGGCATGATCTATGGCAGATACAGTGGCTGAGCGCGCGGCGCAGGGCGGGAAGGCGAAGAAGCATAGGCCGACGCTGCCGCCCTTTACCGATCTCTATAATATCGACGCGCTGCTGACGGAGGAGGAGCGCATGGTGCGCGACACCGTCCGCGAGTTCGTCCGCGAGCGCGTGCTGCCGACCATCGGCGAACACTTCGAGGCGGGAACATTTCCGCGTGATCTGATCCCAGAGGTCGCGCAACTAGGCCTGCTGGGCATGCACCTGGACGGCTACGGATGCGCCGGGCTGAGCGCCGTCAGCTACGGGCTGGCCTGCCAGGAGCTCGAGGCGGGCGATAGCGGCCTGCGCTCGTTTGTCTCGGTGCAGGGGTCGCTGGCAATGTTCCCGATTCACGCATTCGGCTCGGAGGAGCAGCGCCAGAAATATCTGCCGAAGATGGCGAAGGGCGAGTTGATTGGCTGCTTTGGCCTGACCGAGCCGGACTTTGGCAGCAATCCGTCGGGCATGCGCACCACCGCGCGCAAGGACGGCGACTCGTATATCCTCAACGGTACCAAGATGTGGATCACCAACGGCGGCTTCGCCGATCTGGCCGTCGTCTGGGCCAAACTGGATGGCGAGATTCGCGGCTTCATCGTCGAGCGAGACACGCCAGGCTTCACCACCAGCGATATTCATCACAAGCTCTCGCTGCGTGCCAGTGTCACCTCTGAACTACACTTCGAGGAGTGCCGCATTCCCGCCGAGAATATGCTGCCCAATGTCAAGGGCTTACGCGGCCCGCTCTCGTGTCTGGACGAGGCGCGCTTCGGCATCGCCTGGGGTGTGAATGGCGCGGCACGTGCCTGCTTCGAGTCGGCGGTGGAATATGCCAAGTCGCGCGAGGCATTCGACCGCCCCATCGGTGGCTTCCAGCTCATCCAGGCCAAGCTGGCCGCGATGGCGACGGAACTCATCAAGGCGCAGTTGCTGGCATTGCAAGTTGGGCGGCTCAAGGATCAGGGGCAGGCGCATCCCGTGCAGGTCTCTATCGCCAAGCGCAACAACTGCCGCGAGGCGCTCAAGACGGCGCGTGAGGCACGCGGGGTGCTCGGCGCGAGTGGCATCACACTGGAATATCCGGTCAGCCGCCACATGAACAATCTCGAATCAGTCTTCACCTACGAAGGCACCGACGAGATTCACACGCTCATCATCGGCCAGGCGATCACCGGGCTGAGCGCCTTCAACTGAGCCACGCCGTGATTGTGCACGCACTGGCCCTCGTCTCCATCTTTGGAAACGAGGGCCATTTTTGTCGGCCTGTATGTGTGATGTTGAGCTAGCCGAACATCTTGCTTGCAGCACGAATCGCTTGACTGCGCCAGGCAGGCTATGATACACTGAAAGCTCCGTCACTGCCGAGCCATCGGGAGTGTCTTAACAACTGAAAGAGTCTCGGCTGTGCCTGAATGAGTGTAGTTGGCTCATAGCAGAGTGAGGTGATCTTGAACATTTTCCATCAACCCTCTCCTACAAAATCCGATCTACTTTCCCTCTCGCAACACGCGCGAGAACGCATCGCGCGGCGCAACCTCAGCGTTGAGGATCTGGAGTACGTTCTCCAACATGGCCATAGATTGCGCGTGGCAGGCGTCCGAATCTACCACCTCCGTAGACGTGATATCCCCTATTCGGATCAACGGATCAGCCGGGTTTCCCAACTGGAGGGAACAACGATTCTGGTCAGCCGCGACAATACCGTCATTACGGCGTATCGCAACCGTGAGTGCCTCCACAGGGAGTTACAGAAAACGAAGTGGCGGCGGTAGCCCAAACACGGAGATGATGAACATGTAGCCCTCCTTGCAATGACGTAAGTGAGAGCTCTTGTTTGTCTCTGGCATCATTGCGCCGGTTCGCGATTCGTTACCCCAGGCCCGCCTCGCGCCCACGGATGATAGCCTGCGCCCGGTCGGCCACCTGGAGCTTACTAAAGATATTGGAGACGTGGTTGCGCACGGTTTTGGGACTGAGCACCAGCCTGTGAGCGATATCCGCGTTGCTGGCGCCCTGCGCGATGAGATCGAGTATCTCGCGCTCGCGGACGCTCAGCTCGGGGAACGTCTGCGCCGGGATGGCGGGCCTGGGCGCGGCGAAGAAACTCATCAGCCGCGCGGCGATGGCCGGACTAAAGATCGCCTCGCCGCTGCCCACCGCGCGGATCGCCCGCAGCATGTCGCTGGAGTTGGCTCCTTTGATGATGTAGCCTCTAGCGCCCGCACGCATCGCCGTGAAGACCGAATAGTCATCTTCGAACATGGTGACGATCAGCACGCGGATGTGGGGACTGGCGAAAAGAATCTGCCGTGTGGCTTCGACCCCGCCAATTCCCGGCATCTGAAGGTCCATAAGCACCACATCTGGCTGCGATGCCGCCGCCGCCGCGATAGCCTCTTCCCCCGTCGCGGCCTCGCCCGTAACCTCGAAGTCAGGGACCGAGGCCAGCAGCGCCCGTATCCCATCGCGGAATATCGGGTGATCGTCGGCGATGAGGACACGCAGCGTTTCCTCGTCCTCGTGTCGGGTCTCCACAGGTGTCACTCCTTCGCGAGTGGTAGCAGTGTCACGATGCGCGTGCCATGACCAGAGCCTGACAGGATAGCGCATGTGCCGCCAAGCTCCTCCGCCCGCTCGCGCATCGAGACCAACCCGACGCCCACCTGCCGCTCGCTGGCCAGTCCAGTGCCGTCGTCGGAGATCTCCACATACAGCGCATCATGGCCCAGCGCCAGGATGATGTGACAACTATGAGCCACCGCGTGTCGGGCTACATTGGCCAGCGCCTCACAGGCAATGCGATAGGCAGCCACCTCGATGGCCGCGGGCAGTGGTGGCAGGCTGGGAGGCGCATCTATCGTTACCGTCAATTGTGTCTCTTTGCCAGGGCCGTCTTTGCCTATCTCTGGCAACTGGTACTGCATGACATGAGCACGCAACGCCGCAACCAGACCAAGCTCATCCAGCGCTGGGGGGCGCAGCGCGTAGACCAGTCGGCGAATATCAGCCATGGCGACCTCGATCTCCCGGCCAAGCTCGCCGAGCATCTGGTCGGCGACCGAGGGATTGCTGGTCAACACATTGCGGATGGCCCCGACCTTGAGCGTCATACCGGCCAGTGTGGGGCCGACGCCGTCGTGCAGGTCGCGTCGCAGCCGTCGGCGTTCCTCCTCACGCGCCGTGACCAGCCGTGCGCGCGATTGCTGCAGGTCGGCGGTCAGGCGTGTGGCATGCACGGCGATGCCCGTCTGATGGGCGATATCTTCCAGCAGATGCTTGTCGGCCTCGGTGAACGGTTCGGCGGGGGCGCGTGGCGAGACACGCAGTTGCCCAACCGTTTCGCTCTGGTAGACCAGCGGGAAGACGACTGGCACGCCGACCGGCACACCATACTCGACGCTCGACGCGAACTGCTCGCCGTCTTTGATGGCTATGGCAGCCGAGGGGAGCTTCAGCGCATGCGCCACCGTCTCGACGATAGTTGGCAGCGCCGACTCTGGCGCAAGCGCGGTCTCCAGCCGTCGGCCCAGCCGCGACAAGACGGCATAGGGATTGTCGCGCTCGCCAAACATCATGCGGTCAACGAGGCGCTGGAGCCAGAGCCGCAAGGGCTGAAACAGCACGGCGACGACGCCAGCCGCCACCAACGAGATCAGCAGGCTGCCCTGTAATTGAAAGAGCGCGCCGAGCGCCCCAACAATCAGAATGTAGATGCCAGCGATGAGGCCAGTGAGGCCGCCATAGACCAGCGTGCGGTTGAGGATTGTGTCGATATCGAAGAGATGGTCGTGGAGGATGGCGATGGCTATCGCTATGGGCAGCGGCAGCGCAAGCAACCCCAGCGCATTGGTGCTAATCAATGGATGGCCCAGCACAACCCCAGGAATTTCCCACAGCAGCAGCCCAGCCACGCCGCTAACCAGCCCACCAAAGACCACCCAGCGGATTTTGCGCCGCGTCTCCGCGTCTCGGTTGCTCCGGTAGCCCCAGATGATTGCGATGGTGATGGCGACCACCAGCAGCACGACCATGAGGTTCTCCACCGCATTTGCCTGGCCCAGCCAGAGCAGGATATTCGATGACGTGAGATAGGTGGTTGATAGATAGATCGCGTCGAGGACGAACGGCGTCAGGTAGAGCGCCCATATCCACCACCGATGCCGCGCCATGAACGAATAGCGTTTCGGGAAAATGAGAACGAAGTGTAGCATTGCGATATAGAAGAGCAGAAATGCGACGGAGGTTGTCGCCTTGTAGAGCCAGAATCCGATCCCGCCCGTCAGGTCGCTGAGCTGCAAGCCGAATGTCCATGTCGTCGCGCTGAGAATGCCCGACGCCGCCACAAACAGTACGAGCGGAGCAGCCTCGCCTGGTCGGCGCAGAACAATATACAGCGCGATACCTGCGAAGACCAGCGCGAAGACGATGGTGCTCCAACCCTCCTGCCAGACGCCGTCGAGCAGGTAAGCGCCAAGCGTGACCGGAACATCCATCGTGGCGCCGTCGCGGATGATGGAATAGGTGACGACCTGACCAATCTGCCACTGGGGCCGCGGAGTCGCGGGGTTCGCGAGCGCCTGTGCCCAGGATTCCAGGCTCTTGCCATCAATTGCCACGACGACATCGCCAGAACGCAGGCTATCTGGCTGGGGGCGAAGGGACGTCACCATAACGCCATTCGGTCGCCAGGGCTGCCGGTTGGGGTCGATACGCGCGCCATCGGATGGTGAGTCGAAATGCAGCCAGAGGAAAGCCACTCCCAACGCTACCATGGCAGCGGCGGCGAGTAAAACGGCAACGCGGGCGCGGTCTGGCTGGCGCATGGTCCACTCCCTCCCCGCGATGCGCTGGCGGGAAGACAGGCGCGAGACATGGCGTATTGTGTCTCCCAATCATAGCATCTTCAGCGTGAAGACTCCTCCCTTCAGGGAAGAGATGAAACACCGCTCACTCCCATTAACAGGCACTCGCATGTTCGCTATACTATTCCCATACCGCAGCGGAAATCTACGCCTGTGGAGCGTTGGTGGTGGGGACACTCACACTACCAACGACTGTGTAAGACTGGCTCGGCGTTGGCTCACTGCACGATGATCGTCAGGTTCATCGCGGGGTGAATACTGCACGTAATCTTGTAGGTTCCGGGAGTATCGAACGTCACATCTTTGGCGGCATCGCCGGGGTTCATGGTAAAGCCATCGCCTGTAAGCACCAGCGGGCCTTGCGCCGATGTATCACATGCGCCATTCGCGCCCAGACAGATGGTGTGTGGCCCGCCTACACCTGCCGGGTCGGTGAAATGTACGGCCTGTCCCGCTTTGATGGTCATGCTGGTGGTGCTAAAATCTCCCGCGGACATACTCACCTCATTCGGGGCCGTCGAGCTTTGTCCGCAGGCGGCAAGCCCCAGCATCAGTACCAGCACGATGAGCAAAGGCGAAAGCGAAATTAGCAAAGATGGCAAGGATAGACTGCGGATCTTCATAGCGTCGTTTCCCTTCAGATACACACGCCTGCCCAGGATGGGCGGCGCGAGTGGTTATCGCCTGCGTACCAGCAGCCAGATGCCGAGCCAGAGCGCCCAGATGATATAGAGCGCCTCGCCAAGGTAGCCTCCAAGCATGCGGAGGTTTTCCAGCGTTGCAACCGCGCCGCCCAGATTGCCCGCGCTTAGCTCCACCCACATCACGACTGCGCTCAGCAACATCCCCAGCCCAGCCAACATGCCGAGCGCCGCAAGGACACGATTGAAGAGCCGTAGGCGTAGCGCAAGTAGGTTCGCCAGAAGCAGCCAGATGCCAATCACTCCCAGCGTAGATGTCGAGACAATCTGCGCCTGCACCGCTGGAATCCACCGTGGCAACAGGAGGATTGCGACGACGGCGGAGACAACGATCCCAACGATCCCAACGATGCCAACCACCACCGCCATTCGCGAGAGTGTCGCGCCTGAACCGGTATCACGCACGACGACACCACTGTTGATCCAGATGGCAATGGGGATCATGCCAAGGAAGAGGACCAGGGAAGCGCCAAGAAGCACCAGACCGAACGACGAGGGGAAGTATGGCGCTTCGCCGACGATAATCAGCGCCACGCCGCTCGCAATGGCGGACCAGCCGACGCCGCGTCTGCGTTGCGACCGCGCCTCTGGTGCGGTGAATGTAGTCTGCGCCAGGCTCTCCATGGTGATTGCTCCTTTCGTTTCGTTGCGCGATTCCGCGTGCGACGCGGTACGCTGCCTACCGGAGCACTACTGTTTGGCGTATTGCGCTGGTGCGAAGGCTGAGTTGGCGAGCAACCTGCGGCCCACTCCGATGAGCCAGACTGGCACTCCGATGAGATATGCGAGTAACGCCGGGGTAAACACAACGATGATCGCCCCGATAAGCACTGGATTGTTCAGGAGAAATGTCCCGACATTCGCTATAGCCGTTGGATTGATTGCGTTGGCCAGCGTAAACAGGAGCGTCAGACCACCCAGCGCCGCGAACATTGCCCCTGTGAACTCGCCCAGCAACGACAATCGCCGTGAGAGCGCGCCGCTCGCGCGTCCCAGATGGTTCGCCACCACCAACCACACGCCGATGAGTATCATTCCTACCAGGACGATGGGCAGGTTCACCGCGAAGCTGATGATGTGCGCCACCAGAAGTAGCTGTGCTAGCACCGCCGTGAGAAGTCCCGCGATGCCGAGAATCTCTGCTACCTGACTCAGCCGCTGGTTGCGGGCTGGCGCAAACTGGTGAAGCGCGGAAGCCAATGGCAGCATGGTGAGAAACTGGAACAGGCCAGCGTAGTCGCTGAGCGGGCCGAAGACCTGTTGGGAGTCGCTGCCCGTTGCTATCGAGCGGGGCGCCTCCAGCGCATAGAACAGGATCAGCGCTATGGCTCCGATGATCGAAAGGCCCGCGCTCACGTAAGCCGACCATCCGGCGTAACGCAGGCCGCGTGTTGCGTTGATGGCGACCATTGTCTTCCCATCCTCTCCGTTCGCATCCGCAACCTCGTGCAGGCGGCGCGATGCTATCACAACGTCAGGAGCGCCATGCCAAACACCGCCGGGAACTGGAATGCGAGCCGTCGCCATGTGTCGCCGTAGTCCGTGCTATGCCAGACCTCGCCATTGCGCAGGCCCGCGTAAACACGGCCAGATACAGCGGGATCGGTCAATAGCGCGTAGGGCATGGCGTTTAGCGGCTGAAGCAGCCCACCGGAAAGTCGCTGCCAGTCCGCGCCGCCGGTTGAGCGGAAGATAGCCGCCTGGGCGTTGGCCGCGCTGTGCGCCTTCATCGGGCCAGGCGAGAGCGAGGCATACCAGACCTCGGGATGATCACAGTCTGCCGCAACGGCCCAGCCATAGTGTCTGTCTAGCCCCGCGCGGGGCTGCTCCCAGCGCGTGCCAGCATCGCGGCTGACCGCTACTCCCGCGCCGGTGCCGCCGCCTTCGTAGACCCAGCCATCGTGAAATGGATGGTATGCCAGCGAGTGGCAGTCACGGAGCGCGCCGCGACGATGTCCGCTCCATGTCTTCCCGCCGTCCGCGCTCCGCACCACCGCGCCAAATTCGATGCCCGCGATGACGATATTTGGGTCGTGTGGCGAGAGGGCCAGCGCCTGTACATAGGCGGAGAACGGCTTCTCGGCGGGCGAGAACCAGAGCCAGCGCGAGCGAATGCGCCGGAAGCTCGTGAGCTCGTCCCAGCGCGCACCGCCATCACGCGAGACATAGATGAGCGCGGGTTTCGTTCCCGCGTAGACGGTTCCCGGCACGGCGTGGCTGACGGCAAGCGACTTGACGATGCTCCCAGCCAGCCCCGACGACTGCCACGTCTGTCCACCATCGTCCGAGCGCAGCACGCCAGCGCCCTGGGCGCCCGCATACACAACGTTGGGGCGCGCGGGATCAGCCGCCAGACAGCGGATATCCTGGTCGGCGAGACTTGCCTCGACGGACCATGCTCCGACCGTCTGCTGCGTAACAGCACGGGCGACGCCGTGGTCGGTAATCGCAAGCAAGACTGTCTGAGACATTGGATTAGCTCCCGCAGATATGGATGCAAAGCATAGTTGGACGCGCGTAATCGCTGTATGACCTCAAGCCTACCCGTCTCCATGTCCCGCTGTCATGGGGCAACTGTCCCGATGTTTGTCCCGACTGTTCTGGGACAAAGGTTTTGGGACGAGGACCTGGCTGGGCGTGCGCGGTATTTGATTGCGGGAATCGGTGATAACCGAAACCCCTCACGGGCTGGCACAGAGTATGCTGGGGCATAGTAGCGACGTTGCTGGAGTGCGTCTGTGTACGTCGTACGTCTCATGAGTTTCGCTATGGCGAGCGTGAGGCATGCTATCTGGCACGACTGGCGGCGGAATCAGATGACGCCGAGAGTACAGAGGGGTGGATTCGGATGAGATTCGCATTGCGAACCGTGGCTCTGATTATCGGACTCGTTGGAGTTGTCATCGGGTTGATCGTCAACTTTGCCTATTCGACGTTCCATTTCATCGGCGACATGATGGGCGCCGATGTCCGCCAATCCCATGGCGTCATTGGGTTCCTGGTGTTAATGCTGGGCCTGATTGGCGCGCTGCTGGCGCCGTTCACCGCGATAGTTTCAGCGGTGATCATGCTGGTGGTCGCCATCGCGCTGTTCTTCATACTCCACTGGGCAGCGCTCCTCGTCAGCCCGTTCTTCATTGTCGCCGCTGTCCTGGCGTTCCTGGATCGCCCGGCCTCGCGCGCGGCCAGGGCGTGAACAGCGCGTGAACAGCTCGGCAACTGTGGCGCTCTCCATCAACAGGCTGAACACGGAAACGTCCGGGCTTGCATCGTGCGGGCTCGGATGCGTTTTCCCACCTGCTCCGTCCGTAGAATGAAGGAACGTATCGCGGAGTCACGGCTGATCAGGTGAGGATGATGGGTCGGAGAGCCGAATTTTGAACCAGAAAGTAGAGCCTTTGCCAGGCTCACTCTCGACCCCGATTTCGCCGCCGTGGCGCTCGACAATGGTCTTGCAAATAAACAGCCCCAGACCCAGCCCTGGCCCTGATCCGGTCTGGTGCATAATGCCGTTGACACGATAATAGCGCTGCCAGATGCGTTCCTGGTCTTCCGCGGACAGTCCAGGGCCTTCATCCTTCACCTCATAACGCGCGAAGTCCCCCTCCGTGCGCACACGCACGGCGACTGACGTATCAGGCTCCGAATACTTGATGGCATTCGCGAGCAGATTGTCCGCCACCTGTACCAGCCGATCCGCGTCCGCCCAGACAGGCAGCGGTTGGTCGGGCGCCGCAAAGAGAATGGAACGCCCGGGATTCGTCGCCTGCTGCTCACCTATGCTGTCGCGCGCAAGTTCTACGAAGTCGCATGTCTCGAAGCGGAAATCCAGCTTACCAACGTCAACCCGGGAGAGATCTAGTAGGTCATTGATCAGGCGTTCCTGCCGCTTGAACTGCCGGTTGGTTCGCTCCAGCAGGTTGCGCGCGCGCTTCAGGCTCTGGTTAGCGTCTGGCGCTACCGTCATTTCCTCCGCATCTGGAGGCGCTGCTCCCTCGGCCTCCAGGAAGCGGTCGAGCAGTTGCATGACGAAATTCACGTTGAGTTTTGCGCTCGTGATAGGAGTCCGCAACTCATGCCCGGCAATAGAGAGAAAGTCATCCATCTGGCGTTTGGCGCGCTCGGCGGAGAGCGCTTCGGCGCGGGCCTCGGCCCGTTCGCGAAAGAGTCGTTGACGCTCCATGGCCACCCCTATCAATTGGGCGGCGGCATGAGTGAGCGCTCGATTCTCCGGGGTATAATCATCCGCACTCTCGCCAAAGTTAGCGCCGATGTAGCCAGTAAGCGTCCCTGAGGCAAGCATGGGCGACATCAGAAAGTAGCGTTGCGAAAGGAGTGCGGCCGGATGATCGGGGCCAACGCTCCGCACATCGAAAAGCACCGACTCGCCTTCCGCAAGCTTGGTCTCGACCTCAGCGCCGAAGCGGCCCGCGAGGTCCAGGTGGCCGAAGCTGGCGCGAAACCGACGCTCCATTCGGGGCGAGCTCCCAGACACCGCGATAGGCCTGAGGAAGCCAGTCTCCGGGTCTATGCCGATGATGGCGATACGCTCGCATCCAAGGATCTGGCCGCAGAGCGAGGCTAACTGATGGATTGGCTCATCGTCCTGTTGCTGCGCATCGATGAGGGCATTCTCGGAGTCTTCGGAGTCTTCGGACTCCTCAGAGTCCTCAACGTCATCCGCGAGATCGGCGGCCACCACCGGAGTACTTACCATTGCTCCCGCCAACTCGAGCATGGTATCGAGCGCTTGACGTGTGCGCTCTGTCTGGTGCTCGTGTTGCGACCAACTCTCGCGCTCTCCGCGGTAGAGCAATGCCCGGTCAACGGCGAGCGCGACATGCTCAGCCACGTGCTGAAGCAGCGCAATTTCCTGGTCCGTAAAGAGATGCCGCTCACCGGTCCCGATATGCAATACACCAAGAAGGCGCTCGCCAGCCAGCAGTGGCACGCCGACCGCCGAGAGTATGCGCTCGCCCAGCAGCGGATTAACGGCATCGAATTCGGCGAGATTGGGGACAAAAAGCAAATAACGTGAGGCCGCGATCCGACCGGCGAAGCCCTGCCCAATGGGAACACTGACCTTTCCGACCACCTCTTCTTCGAGTCCGTGCGCCGCGTGCAGGTGAAGATGCTGTCCGTCTGGGGAGACGAGAAGGATTGCCACATTGTCCACGCCCATGAGATTCTTGATAGGGTCAAGCAGGGCGGGGAGAAGTGAATCGAGGTCCAGATGCGCAATGGCAGCCTTGATGAGCGCCTGGCTCAGGTGCAGCTCGCGAACCAGGAACTGATCGTCAGTGGGAGGAGTTGGCGCTCCATCAGACACGAGGGCGCTGGCTGCATCCTCATGCGCGCGGTCGGACCGAAGCCGCCCAGGTTGCCTGGGCTTCTCGGCCGGGCGACGGCTGTTTGATTGGGACATGAATGGATGCTTCCCGTGATAGGCTCATCCCGAAAATTCCGCGTTGTGTCGTCAAAGTATAGCATACCAAGCGCGAAATGCATGAGATTCCGTAGCGTCAGTCCGTAGCGTCAGATCGTGGGTGAAGCGCCGTCAGCAACGCCTGCGGTAGCTCGCTGCTTGTTTTGCCCATGATCGACGAGCGATTGCAGACGCCGAACCCCGCGCCGGAGGTACTCGCCAACGGGCATTTCCGTCATCACGACGAACAGCCGCGCATTGACGAGGAAGAGCAGCACCGCGACAGGTGGCATCAGGGTGTCGAGGGTGATGCCCTCATCGAAGGCATTGGCGGGATTGAACCAGGGGAAGATGCCATCGCCCATGAAGAAGTGGAAGTTGACGCAGAGGAACGCGCAGAGCAGCGCGGCAAGCATCGCCCCCGCCACTTCACCAACCGCGAGCCGATACTCCGGCGTGCCACGGCGGCGCACTGGGCCAATGAGCACGATAACTCCGATGAAGAGGGCTATACCGATGAAGAATTCCGCCGCCTCGATCAAATAGCCGAAGGCGACACTATGCGGCAAGACAACGCCCTGGAGGATCGAGACGTACCAGCCGTTGGGGTTATTATGGATGCCTTCATCTAATGTATCGGCCAGCCCCTGGGGGAAATTACCTGCCAGCACCTTGTTGACGCCGGAGACGAGCCACTCCCACGCGATAACAGCCTGCAAGGCTGCTGCCACCCAGCGCGCGTCACGATGGAACATCATCGCCATCATCCTCTCGCCTATCACCGCGCCGTCCATCTGATAGCGGACAATACGCGGGCGAACGATCACTGTGACGATTATGTGTCTCGCGCATCACGGATGCGTCACGGTTGGTTGCCTGATCTCACAGGCGCGTCACCGGCCATATTGGTTCGAGCGCCCTTCTTTTCCGGGATTGAGCCGCCAGGTGTCAGGCGCGCTCCCAGCGCCATCCGCCTGCTGCGACCCATCTGAGAGAAAGCGGCCACACGCTGAGATTTCAGTGAGATTTTCCTCCTCTACGATGTGAGGCAGTTCAGCACATGCGCTTGCGACTGGATCATCGCGGATGTTCGCGCGATGGGCCGTGAGCATAGCGCAGTCCGTGGGAGGAATGTGGAATTATGACTATCGATCAGAAATCGCTCGCCGAGGACACCGCAGACGCGGGGACATCGCAAGATGCATCGCCAGAGGCATCCCAATTCATTCGGACATGGCCACCGACCAAGGAGGAGCTTGACCAGCTCGAAAGTGACCTGAAGACCGGAGAAGCCGAGGCACCCGCGAGCCAGACATCGTCACATGTGGAGGAGTGGCCCGACTGGCTCCAAAAGCAGTGGATCGCCTCTCAGCGACGGCGCGCCTGGCAGATCGAACATCCCTCCGCGACTCGTAGCCATCTCCTCTCGCCCAGTGGACTCCTGATGATTGCGGTCGTCGCCGTGCTGATATTGGGAAGCCTTGGAGTGGGCGCCGCGCTGAACAATCGGACCAGTTCCTCACCCAGCGCCAGCAGCAGCACAACAAACAATGCGAGCGATGGGATGTCTGGCATGGGCAGCCAGCAGACGACGGCGAATGTCCCTGACGCCACACAGCAACATGGCAACCAGCCAGCGAAATATGTGATGGATAAGGATGGCGCAAAGCATTTCACACTGACCGCACAGCAGGTGATGTGGCAGCCAGTCAAGGGCCACAAGGTGCTTGCCTGGACCCTGGACGGCACGGTGCCAGGCCCGATGCTTCAGGCCACGGCAGGCGACCATGTGCGTGTTACGATAGTCAATCATCTCCCTGAGGCGACCGCGATCCACTGGCACGGGCTTGAGGTGCCGACCGATAACGATGGCGTGCCACCCATTGGGATGAAGCCGATAGAGCCGGGCCAGTCCTACACGTACGACTTCACCTTACAGGACCAGGATGCTGGGACGCACTGGTATCACAGTCACTATGACGATATCAAGCAGGTCGGCGGGGGCATGTACGGCGCGTTTATCATCGCTCCCCGGCCTGGCAGCCCACAGTACCAGCCGATGATGCAGGCGGAGCGCGCCGATGTTGATCAGACGATGTTCATTGGCATGTTGGGCGGCTACTACGTCATCAACGGCAAGAGCTTCCCGGATACGCCGCCACTGGTGGTGAAGCACGGCCAGACGGTCCATCTGCGGATGATTGGCGCTGATACCTCGATGATCCATCCGATGCACCTGCACGGCCACAGCTTCCAGGTGGTGGCAAGCGACGGACACCTGCTGCCCGCGCCCTACACGAAAGATACGCTGTCAGTGGCCCCTGGAGAGACGTACGATGTCACATTCTATGCCTGGGCGGCTCCTGGCAGCATCTATCCATTGCACTGCCACATCCTCAGCCACCTGATGAACCCCGGCCAGACCGGCAGCGAGATGGGCGGCCTGATCGAGCTGCTCGAGTATCAAAAATAGGTGGAATACACACCAGCCGGAGACCAGAAGAGGACGTCAGCAACGGCGCCGACGCCCTCTTCTGGCGCCTCAGGATTTCATATTTGATTGCTTATCAATAGATTGGCGCCATGTTGTGAAACTGGCCAGGTTGCAGTGGTATGTTAGCCAACCGCTTCCATATCGCCCGGCTTGACCAGACCAGCGGCGATCATGACGTCGATGGCCGGCATCTTGAAAACTCCGGCAAGCGCCCGGCACCGGTCGGGAGTCGGGATGACCGGGTTCTCATCGCGCAGATAGCGCCCAAGTGACGCCTCATCAATCGGATATCCGGCATCTTCGCAATACTTATGGAACTCACGTATCAGATAATGATCGCCACGCCGGTTGTAGAATTCAAGGGCTTTGAGCTTGCCGCGCAGCCAGTCACGAAACGCGATCCGCGTCTCCGCTTCGACCGAGATATTCAAAGTCTGCCTTCTTCCCACCCAAAAGCAGGCAGGCTCATACGCCGCCTCCAGTCGCGACGTACCTGCCGCTAGACATGCATCTATTCTATCAGAATTTATGAGTGAGTCAATAGTCGCGAAAAACTCGATGATGTTTGGGCTGGCTAATCTATCTGTATCCCCGTTGGTACCGCGGTGAATCCCCGGCAATTCCGAGTTATCGTCAACTTTCAAGCACCGGCAGCAGAATCGCCGAGGGATGGTCTGGGTCATGATACACCGACTGATCGGCGACAAACAGCTTGGTTGCCGTGGCTACTGGCTCGCCGCTGCCAGGGTTGCGCGCAAAGCGTGGGTGCGCCCCGCTGGACACCTGGACGCGCAGCCGCTGCCCTTTGCTGAAGTGGTATGCGGTTGGCCAGAGCGCGATGTGAATGTGGCGCACCCCATCGTTCGCTGGCGCATCACTCTCCGGCGTGAGACGTAAGATGCCATCACAGAGATTGACCGATTTACCCGATTGCTTGACGACGCAGAGCCGGGCAAAAAAGTCTGTATACTCCAGGCTGGAGCGCACATAGAGGTCCGCGGTCACCGGCCCGATGACCTCCATCTCGCGCTCCAACGGATCGCTGGTGTAGACCAGCACATCGCGACGCGCCTCCAGCGCGCGATTGTCCTGCGGCCCCATGCGTTTTGGCGCGCCAAGCGAGTTGCCGCCCACGGCTGGCGTCGGGTCGGCGGGATCGTAGCGGTAGCGGTCTGGCGCGGTGGCAGGGGGAGTGGTTGTCGCCAGCGCGCCGTTCGGCTGGAGATGCCAGCGCTGCTGGTGCGCCGGGGGTGGCCAGTCGGCAAAGTCGCGCCAGGTGTTCGATCCCATCACGAACAGGCGCACGGGCTGGGCGCGAAGTGCGCTTTTCTCGCCCTTCACATGGGCGTTGAGCCAGGCGAGCGCGTCGCGCGTTGTCGGCGCCACACTGGCAAACTGTCCATGAAACCACGGGCCAATGAGCAGATACGGCTGGCGACCCGCTGCCCGCAACGCCTGATAATCCTTAAGCTGCCAGTCGAGGAAGAGGTCGTACCACCCTGCCTGCAAACATATTGGCACGCTGACCTCGGCAACGCGGTCGCTGAAGTCAACCGGACGCCAGTAGTCGTCGTCGGGCGCGTGGGTGATAGCGTCCTGGAACGAGAGCGATGGCTGGTGAACGACGAGACGGTCAGCCTCGTTGAGTGGGAGGTGGAGGTAGGCCTTTTCCAGATCGCGCTCGCGCCGCCGTGAGGCGAGCATATCGCCGAGGCGCATGCCAGTGGCGGCGGTCTGCGTCATCATCGTGGACCAGCCGAGCATGTTTTCGAGGGTTACGGAACCGCTCTGATATCGGAACAGATTGAAGTCGGAGGTAGTGATAGATGGTACCATTGCCTGAATATCATCGTTCGCGTCGGCGGCAACGGCCCACTGGACAATGCCGAGATAGCTGCCGCCAACCATCGCGAGTTGACCAGAAAACCAATCCTGCCGCTTGATCCACTCAATCGTGGCGAGGCCGTCCGCGCGCTCGTTGCGGGCATAGATGAAGTCGCCGCCGGAACCCGCCGTGCCACGGCAGCTCTGGACGAAGACCTGATAGCCACGTTCGACGAACGGTAGCGCGAAGACGGCGGCGAAGAAGCCGCGCCGTCCATAAGGGGTGCGGATGAGCAGCGTGGGATAGGTCGTCCGCATGGAGTGTGGCGCGTAGTGGTCCGCCAGCAGTGTGACCCCATCGGGCATAGGGACGGCCACATCGCGCGTGGTGGTGTATTTGTGCGTTTCCGCGGGCGGCAGCTTCATGATCTGACCAATGATGCGGCTGGTGAGACTCATCGCACTGTTGTCCTGTTCTACCCTGTGAGGGAACAGACAAAAACTCGGCAACCTCATGCGGTGTGGCAACAAATGGGGCATCTTCCCGCCTGGGCTTCCGGCGGGCATACGAGATGGCCAGATTCTACCACAGGGCAAGCTATCCGGGGATATCGGTTATCGTGAGCGTCCAGTCGAGGTTACCTGCCACGGCAAGGTAGAACGTCCCGCTGCCATGATAAAGAATGCTGTCACTGCCGCCACTGTTTGGGCAGGTGTACATGATGTGCTGAAAGCTCGTATCAGGCTCGCCGGTCGCCAGATTCGACACCTGGATATGCAGGATAGTGCCAGGCTGCTGGCATGTCCAGGAGAGTTGCAAGACGCCGTGTACCGTGAATCGGGCCGTGGATTTACTGCCACGCCCGCTATCCTGTAGCACGATGCCACCGGATGACAATGTGGTGGTCGCATGCGCCGATACTGCTGGCGTCGCTCGCGCGCTGGTGGCAGGAGTGGGTACGGCGGCGCAGCCAACGCCGCAGCACAGACAGACAAGCAGGCCGAGGAAGGCAAGAACTCCAGGTACCGTGCGATGGATGTCAGTTGGCGCTGCCGCTCGTGACTGCAATGTGTATCTCGGCGCCATACCAGTTTCATCCTTTCATGGATGCTTCCGTTCACATGCGGAGGATGCAGGAAGGCAGGTATCGTTCGAGAGACATTCGCACGCGCGTTACGACAGGCTTTCTTGCTGGCTCTAAGGGTAGCGCCGCATATATGCAACCAGGCGATGTGCCAGATGTGGCTGTCGGCCAGACCACAGAAATTACACTCGCTCTTCGTCGTTGGGCGCATCCTCGGAAGCGTCCTCGCGGCGGGCATAGGCGAGCACGCGATTCCAGTAGGGAACAGTCGTCGCGAGCACGCCCACGATCACCAGCACCGCTATCGCCGCGACGAAGCCGGGTGCCTGTCCGAGATCGAGCACATCGTAGAGCGCCCAAATCCCCAGAAACAGCGCGATGGAGACAACCGAGGGCAGCACACGCATCGGTGATACGCCTCGTACCGCCTTAAGCACATCCGCATTCTCCTGCGTGTGGGCGTGCGTTGTACCCCACGCGACGATGCCGAGGACGAAGGCCAGACCGGCGATGAGGAACCAGACGCGCTCGTTGCCATAGACGAAGTGCGCCAGAAACAGCTCCGTTACCAGGATGGCGAAAGGCACAGCCGAGTCCACCAGCGTCGGCATCCAGACGTAGGCCAGCGCCTGCATCAAATACTCGTGCCACACCAGCAGGAATGCCAGCAGCGTTGCGGTGGCCAGCAGCCAGTTCGCCAGAGTGAAGTGCTCCGACATACCTTCGACCCGGATCACGAGGGTCGAGAGGGCGACTCCCTGGATGATGCTAGTCAACGTCAGGTACGCCGGGGCAAACTGCTCGCGCAGCCGCTCGGCGACCGACGTTGGTCTCTGGTGGTCACGGTCACGCACCCGCTGGCTCCTTCTGGTCGTCGGCGTCTACGATATTGCACTGATCGAGTGCCCACATGTCTCTCGCCTCAATCACGCGCTACTTATTTGTGAAGACGCTGTTGTGTCAGGGTACAGACGAACGACTCTCACCAGTATACATGGCCTTCTGAATCTGCGTGAACCGGGTGATCCCCATCTCGGACCCGGTTTGGTATCATTGATGTGGCGCCATTCAATGAGAGTTATTCATCCAGAGAGGAGCAGGCTGAGTGACAGGCGATGAATCTGAGGCTGATAAGGCTGAGCTGCTCGACCGCATCCGAATGGCACATGCGCGCCTGGAGCAGGCTCTCGCTGCCCTGTCACCCGAGCAAATGGAGGCCGAGGGCACGGTTGGCGAGGGGTCGGCTAAGGCGACGCTCGGCCACATCACCTGGTGGGAACAAGTTCCGCTGCACGCGCTACGTGGCGAGCCAGACGAGGACATTCTTCCCGACGAAGCATGGAGCACCGACCGCGCCAACGCGGTGCTTTTCGCGCGCAATCACGCGCGCCCGCTTGGCGACGTACTCGCCGCCTTCCGTGCCTCCTACGCCGAGTTGGTACAGGCGTTGGAGGCTATGTCTGCCACGCGGCTGAATGAGGCGAGTCCGTACGGCGGTACCCTTCTGGAGCTTATCGCGGGCAACACCTACGCACACTACGACGAGCACACGAAGTTGTTAGCGGCAGCCTTCGGCCTTAAGTTGCCGTGACCACCGTTTGGAGTCAACTGGCGTTACAATTGGCGTCAAACCGCTTCGGAGGCACGAAAAGGCCCGGGCCATCGCGATATGCTGCCTGGGCCTCAAGCCGCATGAATTAGGGCTTCTTGGCGGAAGGGGTGGGATTCGAACCCACGGTCGGGTTGACCCCGACAGCGGTTTAGCAAATCTCTTCTCCCCGTTTTTCCCCGTCTCACGCTGTCTCGCCTATTCACACAAACTCGGAATTCTAGCTACTTCTCATCTCAACCCGTCTGAGCACGTCTGAGTCTCCTGCTGTCAAATCTGCTGTCAAAATAGCCGGGTTTGGGCTGTCGGTTTGACGCGTTCCGGCGTTGGTATTAGATCAGCGCCCTTACCGCGACTTGCAACATGCGGCGGGGAAACTCGCCGCTTCCGCGTATGTCCTGCCAAAGGGAGCGCTTGCACTCTCCTCACCTCGCACCAATGCAACCGAAACGAATCAGCGTGGAGGACCACACACGCTGGATCTTGTCTCGACGATCGGCTGGCGCCTCCTCATTTTCCTGCTGGGTAAGCGCGGTCGCCTCTTCCCCGCCGCTGCCGCGATGCGCTCCCTAGTTGGTAGCGACTAGTTCTACGATGTCGAGGGAGCGCATCGCGGCAGCGAGAACCAGAAGGTCGCTCCCTGTCCTGGGCGGCTCTCGACGCCCACCTCCCCCTGCTGGCGGCGGATCAATTGCCGGGAAATGTAGAGACCTAGCCCCAGGCCCACCTTCCACCCACTACTCTGCACAGCGGTGTCGGGCGCCTGGTAAAACTGCTGCCAGATATGCTTTTGCTGGTCCGCCGCCAGCCCCGGTCCCTGGTCCGTGACCCAGACTCGCGCGGCCTCGTCCTCCAGCGCGATGCCGACACGGACAGGTGCAGCATCCGGTGAGAACTTGAGCGCATTGGTGAGGTAATTACTGAGCACCTGCTGGAGGCGATCGCGATCGGCGGTCACCAGAATGGAGTCCTGTGCGGGCAACTCCAGCGTGATTGGGCGGCCAGGATACGCCGCCTGGTGATCTTGGATGGTCTCAGTGACCACCTCCACCAGATCACAGACCGCCAGGTCCAGCTCGATGTGGTCTTCTTGGAGGTGGGCAAGATCCAGCAGGTCATTGATCAGCCGTTGCTGCAGCCGCAACGGATGTTGCGTGCGCCCGAGCATAGTCAGCACGTCTTCCAGGGTGCGTAACTGTGCTTCGTCGAGTTGGTCCGCCTGGCCCAGCAGGCGCGTCAGCCGCCGCTGGGCGAGCTGGAGACTGACCTGCACGCTCGTCAGCGGGGATTTGAGCTCATGCGTGACCAGACTGATGAATGCTTCGCGTTGGTGTTCGAGCGCTCTGCGCTTGCTGATGTCGCGGGCAATCGCCGAGGCGCCGATGATGGCGCCGGTGTGGTCAATGATAGGAGACACCGTTACCGAGACGGGCAACAGGCTCCCATCTTTGCAGACGCGCAGTGTCTCGAAATGGTCAACGCGCTCGCCATGTCGAATGCGTTCCATGATCTGGGTGAATTCTTCCTGGCGATCGAATGGGAAGAGCAGTGAGACCGGCTGGCCGACGATGTCCTGGGCACAATAGCCGTACATGCGTTCTGCTCCGGCATTCCAACTGGTGATGATGCCATCGAGGTCCTTACTCAAAATGGCATCGTCCGATGAGGAGACGATGGCGGCCAGATGCAACTGGGCCTCCTCGGCCCGTCGGCGTTCGGCCACTTCGCCGGCGAGGGAGAGGACTTGCTGCTGCAAGAGCGCGATGGTGCGCAGCCGCTCGGCGGGGTCGGCCAGGGCCGCGTAGCTTTCGCTGGGGAGCACCTGGGAGTGCTGCTGACAGACGGCCGCGAACGATTCCATGTTCGCTTCCCCCGCAAAGCCGAGCAGGGCATAGCCGCAGAAGAGCGTAAAGGGCGCAGGCGCGCTACGCTGCAACTCGTTCCAGAGTTCCCCGAGGCGGATGGCAGCCGCGCGGTTACCCTCAGCCCAGAGTAGGGCGACCATCTCGCCAAAGACGCGGACATGGCGCTTGCGGCGCAGCGCGCGCAGAACCTGGCGCCCCATGACCTGAGCGAAGCGCTGGGGATCCGGCCAGCCATCGAGAAGGAGCTTGGCGAGAGTTTCGCCAGCATCCAGGCAGAGGTAGGCGCCATTCCGGCGCGCGGCGCCCATATCCACCCCCGCAGTTTTCAACCGATCTTCGAGACCAGCGCGGTGGGCGCCGGTCGCGACCACGAGGCAGACGTCCCCAGCGTCCAGTCCGGTCAGTACGTAGGCCGCGAGCGCATCGAGGAGGAAGCTATCCGCCTCGTAGAACTGCACTACGTGCTCGCCTCCACTCAGGGAACTCCACTCGACCGGGGGCGCGAGCCGCCGCCCCTGGGGGCCAGCGATCGCGGCCTGCTGGGGAGTGTGGTGAGCCTGGTTGATGTTGGTGGTCATGGGAAGTACTCCTCGCTCGCGGTGTCCTTGGGCCGCAAGACGCGCAGCGCACGTCTATGTATACAACTATGTATACAACAAAGTGTATAAGATCGGAGCATCAAGGCAAGAGGGGTGGGTGCAGGCGCTGCTACCCCGTCCAGTGGCATCGGGTGATCTTTGAGGTTTACCGGAATATCATCTTAACGAACGCTTATTGCAGAGATGCATGCCCCGCAGGCAGAGAAACAATTGTTGGCAGGAGCGTCTCTCTCGTGGCCGCCCACAAAGCCTATGGGCTATTGAGACCGATAAGAAAAGCGCCGGTGTCATTGTTTCTGCGTCTGCGCTGGCTCTTTCAGGAATGTCTCCCAGTCTTTCAAGAAGTCTTCGATGCCCCTATCGGTCAGCGGATGCTTAGTAGACTTCAACAGCACCTCATATGGCGCCGTGGCGATATCCGCGCCCGCTTTGGCAGCCTGAATGATGTGTAGTGGATGGCGGATACTGGCCGCTAGCACCAGGGTCGGCAGGTTGTGCTTGTGGTAGATCTCGACGGTGTCGCGCACTACTTGCATGCCATCCTCCGAGATGTCATCCAGGCGCCCAAGGAAGGGACTGATGATATATGCCCCTGCCAGAGCAGCATAGAGCGCTTGATTCGCCGAGAAACACAACGTCACGTTGGTGCGGATTCCCTCTGTCTTCAGCGTCTTGACCGCTGCCCAGCCGTTCGGCGTCGAGGGCACTTTCACGACCACGTTGGGATGCCACTGGGCAAATCGCCGCCCCTCGTTGACCATGCCATCTGTATCCAGACTCACCGTCTCGGCGCTAATCGGCCCATCAACCAGGGCAGCGATCTCACGAATCACCGCCTCGTGGCTCTTACCGAGACGCTTGCTCATCAGGGTGGGGTTCGTCGTCACTCCGCTAAGAATCCCCCAGCGAGCCGCCTCACGAATCTCTTCAATGTTTGCTGTATCTAGAAATATGCGCATGCCGTAGCCTCCTGGGACTCTTTCCGCATTCTCTCTCCACGGTCTACCTGTTTCGCGCCTGTGTGTTTGCCTCACGCCCGCTTCACGAAGCGAATAGCTCTTTATCTGCAGACTGCCCATCGCAGCTGCGCATGACGTGCTACCTCATACAGGGCGATGGAAGCCCTCAAATATGAACCTGCAACGCCCGAACTCTCGAACGCTGCTCGAACGTTGCAGGTAGATGGCACAGGGTGTAAATAAGGCGACCAGAAGAGAGCGCGCCTGCCTTACACACTGGTGAACGGAAGTTATGGTTTTCTTCCCGGCTGGTTGCCGCCATTGCCGCCCTTGCCGCCCTTTGGCTGCTGGTTCGCCATTTGATCGGTCGCTTTGGTCGCCGCTTGGCGCGCCTTCTCAACCGTATCCTGCGCGACACCTTGAGCGTTCTGCACCAGAGTGTCTCGCGTTTCACCCATCAGTTGATCTTCCATCGGCGTCTCGGGGATCGAGAGGCCGACTATAGCGCCGAGCGCCAATGCTGCGCCACTCATCACGAGGGGACTGTCATTCCAGGTCTGTTCGAGCCAACCACGCGTCTGTTGCGCTTGCAATTGGGCACGATCAGCCAGATCCCCGGCTTTATCCGCAACGGTGCTGGCGGCATCCTGAACCTTATCACCGACGTTACCAGCGACATTACCAGCGGTGTCCTGAACCTGATTGGCCATCTGGCCCATTCGGCTCTTGCCTTGAGGTGATTGTTGTGATTGGTGGGACTGCTGATAGGCCCTCATTGGCCCACTAGAGCTGCCACGATCATCGTATCCGCGATACCCGTACGCACGATCCTGTTGGCGACGTGATGATGTGCGGCGCGCGCTCAGAAAGAGCCAGCCAAGGCCAATCCCGGCCAGAGCGACCGGCACAGGATTTTGCCGCATCGTATCCATCAGCGTGGAACCCGTTTCTCGCGCAGTATCTGCTGCATTGCTTGCCATATCTTGCACCCTTCCAATGGTCGCGTCCCGAGCCGTCTCTTTCGCCTGCTCCATTAAGTTGTGGGGACTGAGTTTCTCCTGGATTGCGTCGATGGTCGTACTCATCCTTGCGCGGGTGTCTTCGATATCCTCTCGTATCTCTGCAGGATCACAATCCTCTGTACTCTCTGCAGGATCACCATCCTCTGTACTCTCGGCCGTCTCCATTTTTTTAGCCTCCACGCCAACCTGAGCGCTCACGCTGTCAGCAGCGTTATCGGCAGCATCCTCAGCAGCGTTATCGGCGGTATCGCTGGACATACTTTGCCGCGTCCGTATGCGCACCTCGTTATCGATGATCGCATCATCGGAGGCTGGCACGCGCTGGCCATGGGCGTAGAGAGGATTATTTTCGTCATACCCGCCCGACGCGCCCGTTAGTTCGTCTGATCTTTGGCCCATGCGACATCCTCCTTGAGTGTATCAACGGTTTGCTGTGGTGTAAGCGTTGTGCGCTTGAGCGCCTCGATCCCGCGTTGTACGAGGATAAAGGCAGCTAGCGCCGCAAGCACGCCAACAATCAGGAAACTCAACCACCACGGCAGCGAAAATAGGCTAATCAAGCCGTAGGTTAATGCGCCCAGCAGGAAGAGAAAGGCGGCGAAGGCAACGAATCCTCCCGCCACGAGCAGCCCCAGGTTCTTCCCGACATTCGTTGCCTTCTCGGTCATTTCCCTCGAGGCAAGCTGTATCTCCTGGCGTATCAGCGTGCTTGTATCCTGGGCAAGCGCACCAAACAGGTCGCCGAGCGACGAATCTGACGATCCTTGTCGTGCTTCCATGCGTGTATCCTCCCTCTGGGGAAGTTCACCAAGTGTGTTCTGAATTTCATCTGTGCGCAGTACATCATTACCTGCTCGAAAATCACTAATGCTGCGCCTCCTCACTGTCTATACTGTCTATGCCGCTAATGCCCATACGTTCTGGAGCTTGAGCGCTCCTGCCCGCGGGAGGGGTTCTAACCACCCGCTCCGGATCGTCATCGTACACACGCCTCTGCTCCAGATGAAACGAGTTGCCGGAGTTGCGGGTATAGCCGTCTCGGTTGTACTGATCGTAGCCGCTGTTCGTGCCTCCCATGGCTCTGTGCGCGCGGCTACTCTTGATGAATCGCGCAGCAAGCACGCCAAGAACAAATGCGCCTCCCAGCGCCAACACAGGCTCACGGCGTGCCCAATCTTCTGCTTCCTCGGCGATCTGACCGATGTCGCGTCCCCCCAGGTAACTCCCGATGCGCTGCATCCGGTCAGCTGCCTGATCCACGTATTGGGCATAGGAAGACGTCTGGTCGTTCTGACGCAGAGAATTCGCCAGATCATGTATAGCGGATGAGGCGACGGTGAGCCCCTGCGCGGTCTGATCTTTGCGCATTGCCAACTGGCTCTGCGCAGTCTGTTTTGCCTGATCCTTTACCTGCCCTACCGCTTGTTTTGCCTGGTCGGCGACTTCTCCAGCCGATTGTTTCACCTGGTCCGTCTCTGCGCCAGAGTTGGCGAATTCTTGGCGGTGTTATCGGGATTTCCACTAGTCAAACTCGATACTCCTTTCACAACGAGGGTCAATGCCTCATTGCTTTCCTTCACGTTGACTCGCTCTGCATGTATTCTGCAGATCCTGCTAAGGGATGTACACCAATACCCACTGGTCTCCCACATGACAGTTATGAGCCCACTGGTCACGGCGCACATGCACCTTGTGTAATTTAGATAACGCAAGATGTATGCCCCTGAGCAGGCGCAAGCTGCCACATTTTGGCAGCAAAGGCGCGAGTGTGTGGGTTAGAGCTATCTTATCGATCGCCCCACAAACGCGATAACGGCCCCACGCGTGGCACCATACACTCAGTGCGCCAGCGCCATGATAGCTGGGTGGTGGTCTGGCCGGTCCCGGTGTATCGGTGGCATCATCCCTAGCGTGGGCACCCAACCCACATAGCTCACAAGCCAGATGAGGCCGCCAAAGGCGATCCCAAGTTCCACGTGGTTAGTCACCACTGGTAGTCGGCGGTAGACGAAGCCAAGGAGGGTATATGTCCAGAGCTGGGCTCTCCCGCACTTTTGGTGATGGCTGCTTGGTAGAACAGCAGCGCTCATCCCGACGCGTCTCAAAAGCAAGCGTTACTGCTGAGGTTTGCCACTCCCACCAGATGCAGTCTCGCGTTCACCAAGCGGGCTTCACCAAATCTGCGGGAGAGCCCAGAGCTGTGTGGGTTTTGGGTGATTCCCATCGCCACTTACTTCGCTAACGCTGGCGTCTAGCTAGACGCCAGCGTTAGCGAATTTGCTGCCTCAACGGTTAGCGGACTTCCCGGAGCCAACTTGGCGAGCGATTCGGCGCTGAAGTAGCGGCGGCCGACTTGCCACTCGTCATGCTGCTCGGCGAGAACCATCCCCACCAGGCGCACGATGGCCGCCTCGTTGGGGAAGATGCCGACGACATCGGTGCGCCGCTTCACCTCCCGATTCAGCCGCTCCAGCGGATTGTTGCTCCAAATCTGGCGCCAGATTCGCCAATGCTCCGCCGGAAACGCGAGATAGGCCAGCACATCCGCCTCGGCCTCATCCAGCAGCGCGGCCAGCTTGGGATAGCGCAGGCGGAAGCCGTCGGCGACCTGGCGCCAGGTCTGCGCGTGCCATCTGCCGCTTCGGGCTGGGCGAAGACGGTGCGGATGGTGGCGGCGACGAGCTGTTGGGCCGCCGACTTGGGCACCAGCGCCAGGGCGTTACGCACGAAGTGGACGCGACAGCGTTGCCAGCTCGCCCCATGCAGCACGGCGCGCAATCGCCGCCTTCAGCCCCTCATGGGCATCGCTGACCACGAGCTGCACCCCAGCACCCCGTCAGTCCGCGCGCTACCAGGCCGCGCAGGAAGGCCAGCCAGAAGGCGCCGTCCTCGCTGGGGCCGACATCGAGCCCCAACACCTCGCGTTGCCCGGTCGCCGCATTGAGCCCAATCGCGATGACCACCGCCTGCGCCTGACCACCCGTCCGTTCATGCCGCGCCTTGATGAAGGTCGCATCCAACCAGATGTACGGATAGGCGTCCCTCGCCCAACGGGCGGCTGCGGAAGCGCTCGACCTCCGTATCGAGGTCTGCGCAGATCAGCGAGACCTGGCTCTTGCTGATCCCTTGCAAGCCCAGCGCCTGCACCAAGGTCATCCACCCGCCGCGTCGAGACGCCCTGCACGTACGCCTCCTGCACCACCGCCACCAGCGCTCGCTCCGCCCGACGTCGCGGCTCCAGCAGGCTCGGGAAATAGCTGCCGTCACGCACCCGCGGCACGCGTAAGTGGATACTGCCCACCCGCGTGTCCCACCGCCGCTCGCGGTGGCCGTTGCGCTCGCCCGTCCGCTCCGCCGTGCGCTCGTAGCGTCCCGCGCCCACATGCTGCGTCACTTCGGCCTCCATGAGCGCCTGTGCCAACGCCTGTACTCCCCTCCCGCAGGAAATCCACATCGTCACTCAATTGCGCCTTGCGCAACAACTCCTCAAGTGCCATGCTAGGTCCATCGGCCATTGGTTGATCCTCCTCACTCGGGCTTTTATGTACTACCCGATGAGAATCACCTGATGGCCGATCTCGTCAACCGGCTGCTATTCCCCACACTCTATTGGACACTATCCAAGGAGGGGCCCCGCACTAGCCCCGAAGCCCATGTGCAGTAACACTGCGAGCACATTCTTTCGTCGTGCGCGCCTGCGGTAGGCAATTGAGATTGCTCATCGCAGCCGAGGCATGAAAGCAATCTCAGGCAACAACGTATGAGGCAACGTGCTTTTGAAAGGGTAACCGTGGTACAGAGGTTTCATCCATCATTGTAGTAGAGGGTGTATACAAAGGGGAGGCCACGACGAGATAACCTATCCGCAATAAGGTTCTCAGACTTGTTGCGAAAGGCATCTCATCGTGGCATCTCAAGTGTATCCCAGCGACCTCAGCGACGACGAATGGACACTATTGTCTCCCTTAATTCCCGCCGCCAAACCCGGTGGTCGGCCACGCTCAGTGGAGATCGGTCGTATCCTCAACGGCATCTTTTACGTCCTGCGCAGTGGCTGTGCATGGCGGTATCTGCCACGCGAGTATGGCCCGTGGCCCACCGTCTATTACTATCTGCGGCGCTGGCGCCTCAATGGCACGCGGGAGCACATCCACACACCCCTGCGCGAACTGGCGCGGCAACACGCGGGGCGGGATCCGACGCCGAGCGCCGCCATCATTGACAGTCAGTCCGTCAAAACCACCGAACAAGGTGGCCCCATGGCTTTGATGGCGCCAAAAAGATCACGGGGCGCAAGCGCCACCTGCTCGTCGACACCGAAGGGCTCTTGCTCAAGGTGGTGGTCCACCCCGCTAATCTGCATGATCGGCTCGGTGCCAAGCTCGTCTTGGGCGCGCTCGGAACCGCGTTTCCGCGGCTCCGCCATATCTGGGCGGACCAAGGCTATACGGATGCGCTGGGGGAGTGGAGCCGTGAGCAACTCGGCATTGACTTGGAGGTGGTCTATCCCTGGTGGCGTCAGCTCCACCGCTATGCGCCAGGAGTGCTGGAGTCGTTGGGCTATCGGCCAGGCTTCTACGTCCTCCCGCGCCGCTGGGTGGTCGAGCGCTCCATCGCCTGGCTGGCTCGCTCGCGCCGGATGAGTAAGGATTACGAGCGGCGACCGGCCACCAGTGAGGCCCTGATCTACCTGGCCGGGATCCGCTTGCTGCTTACTCGCCTGACGCGGTCATAAACCCATCTCACACACCCTCTAGTATTACAGTGGCAATTAATTGGACGATATGACGTGAGTTGACCTGAAGCCGAAAGGAGTCAGGTCATGGGCGAGCAGGGTGTGACGCAAATGGAGGTTGCCACCTGGGTGGCGGGCTTGGATGAGGTGCAGCGGCGGATTGGGCCGCGCTTCGCTCGGTCGGAACAACGCCAGCGAATGGGGCGCTATCTGGAGGGACTGCTGCGTCCAGTCGAGCGCAAGAATGGCTGGCAACTGGGCGAACATGCCGGTGAGGCACATCCCTACGGGATGCAGCGGCTGCTAGCGGGCGCCAAGTGGGATGCGGAGGCGGTGCGAGATGACTTGCGCGGGTATGTGCTGGAACACCTGGAGAACCCGCATGCCGTGCTGGTGATTGACGAGACCGGCTTTCTCAAACAAGGACCCAAGTCGGTGGGGGTCAAGCGCCAGTACAGCGAGCGGAACCGCTGGCCGCATTGAGAACTGCCAGATCGGCGTGTTCCTGACCTATGCCGCGCCCGCTGGACATGTGCCGCTCGACCGGGACCTCTCTCTCCCCAGCGAGTGGGCTAGTGACGCCGCACGCCGCCGGGAGGCAGGCGTGCCGGAAGCGGTGACGTTCGCCACCACGCCAGAGCTGGCCCGGCGGATGCGCGCACGGGCACGGGAGGCGGGGGTTCCCGCGGCGGGGGTGACCGGGGACCGGCGACAGTATCTATGGTGGCGACCGGCGACTGCGGGTCTGCTTGGAGCAGCAACAGCAGCCCTTCGTCTTGGCGGTCAAGAGTGACGAGCCGTTATGGGCGGTGCTGGATGGACGCTGGGGGCAACCACGCGCCGACACCATCGCGGCCCAGATCCCCGCTGACCAGTGGCAGCGCCTCTCGGCTGGGGATGGCGCCAAGGGACCGCGCCGCTACGATTGGGCCCGGTGTCGGCTGGCGCGGCTGCAACTGCGTGTCGAGGAACGGCGCTGGGCGCATTGGGTGCTGGTGCGCCGCAGTTGCAGCGATCCAGCCGAGGTAGCTTACTACGTCGTCTTCGCGCCGACGGGGACCTCGCTGCGGACGCTGGTCCGGGTGGCGGGGCAACGGTGGCGGATCGAACAAAGCTTTGCACTGGCCAAGGGCGAGGTCGGACTCGACCAGTATGAGGTGCGGCGTTGGGACGGCTGGTATCGCCATATGACCCTGGCGATGTTCGCGCTGGCCTACCTCGTGGTTCTACGAGCACAGCATGCGCCTGCGACGGGGAGCGCAAAAAGGGGACGTATCAGCGCCCGATCGATTTGCGCGTCGAGTTCTTGCCGCTGACCGTTCCCGAGATCCGTCATGTGCTCTGGGCGCTGGGCCAGACCGTCTCATCTGCCGCGATCGCGCAGACGCTGGCATGGTCCAACTGGCGACGGCGACACCAGGCCCGGGCGAGGCGATGTCACTCCCGACGCCGCCTTGCCACCACATCTACGTAGCTGCAACTGTAATACTAGAAACTGTACGAGAAGGAGATGAAGCCCCCAAGAGCCCTCCAGGAAATACCCTACCCGAAATGAGTGTCTCACGCACATTTCGGAGGGCATCCCTGGTATGGCACTTCACATGTACCCGAGCGATCTCGGCGATCTCACGGATGCGGAGTGGCGTGTGCTGGCTGCGCTCCTGCCACCCGCCAAGCCCAGTGGTCGGCCCCGCGTGCCGTGCAGCGCTCGCCTGGGTACGTGAGAAGCTGTACGCCGATCAACCCGCCAAGGTGGTGCATGACGCACTCTCCTTTGAGGCGGCGAAGCTCTCACGCGCGGATGTGCATGTCGACTATCAGGGTGGCTATGCGCCGAGTTTGAACAATGTCTCCGAGGAGCTGCGATGCTTCATCCGTCCAGGGAAGACGAAGGGCGCACTCTACTTCCAAGGAACGCGACCCACTGGCTATGCCTTTGGCAAAGGGCATGTGCAAGCCAGGCTCTACAACAAGACCCTAGAGACGAAGGAGAAAGCCAACGACAGCTATGCCACGCTGCTGCTCGCCAAGAACGGTGAGTGCTATGATCCAGACCAGGACGTGTGGCGGCTGGAGTTCCAGTTGCGACGTGAGGGAGTCAAGGGGTTCAAGCTGTATGCGCTACCCGAAGAAGACGATGATGAGGCGGAGATCGAGGCGGAGCTGGCGGCGGAAGAACTGCAGCATATCGGGACGTTGCCGCGCTTCTTCGCGCGCATGAATGAACTCGTGCTCTTTCTCACCCAACATTGGCTGCGGCTGGTGGAGGATAACGGCTCGGCCAATCGCTCGCGCTGGCCGCTGCATCCGACCTGGACGCAGTTGCAGCTGCAGTTCGCCTCGGTGGTCCAGCAGCCCGCACTCACACCAAATGAACGCGCATTGGTGCGTGGGTCGCGCTACAGTGGGAAGAATCGTATCCTGCGCCGCTTAGCGCTGGGGGTGGTGAAGTCGCTGGAAGTCGAGGACGCCTCGCCGACCAGCGCTGCTCTGCTGACGCTGCAGACATGGTTCGAGAAGGTAGCGGAGAAGGAAGTCGCACGCATCACGGCCAAGTGCCAGCGCTATCAGGAACGCCAGGGATATGTCCCACGCTGGGTCGAGCGCGGCATGGGCGAGCGCTTCGGGCGGCTGAGTCAGCTCGAGCATCGGGTGCAGATGCTGCTCGGCGTGTTCTCGGCGAAGGGGGTGCTGCCGCTGGAGTTCAAGCCAGCGTACTCTGTCGGCGACCTTGTCACCCAACACCTGGACGAGTTGGAACAGGAGGCTGAGCGCAAGGGCGGAGTATTGCAGACGTTGAGTGACCACTTCGCCAAAATCTACAAAATTGGATATCCCTACGGGCCATCGTCGGAGCCAGCGGCGTAGCGGCGCGTCAGGTGCGCTCTCCTGTCAGTCACTTCTTCTGCGTCCCAGAGCAACGTATAGCTTCTTACGCAAGGCGAACCTTTTAGCCCGAAGTGGGTACTCATTGAAGGACATGGACACGAATGCCACCGGGAAAGTGATCATCCAATATGCTTGTGGGGACGCTGCGTGTGCCCGATCCAGACGATGCGTGTCAAACGACGCGACAGTGCGAACATGACAGCCATGACTTGGACGCAGATTTGATCGCACGTGTTGCGCGGGAGGATCGGCATGGGTTGACTGATCTCTACGAGCGCCGCAGAGCACAGCTCATGCATTACCTCCTTGGATTCACGTCGGACTACAGCCTCGCGGAGGAGATTCTGCAAGATACCTTCCTGGCTGTCTGGAAGAATGCTCACAGCTATCAGGGCACAGCGCGTGGGCAGGTGTGGTTGTGGGGTATCGCCCGCAGACAGGCGTGGAAGACGTTGCGCCGCCACAAGGCGCTCGCCACCGGTGCCGACGAACTGGAGGCGCTTCCCGCACAGGATCCCGAGCCGGAGGCAGCGCTGTTTGCGCAGGCAGATCGGGAAGAGTTAATCGCCGCGCTTGAGCGAGTGACGCCTATGTATCGAGAGGTCCTGTTGTTGCGGTACAAGTATGACTTCTCCTATCTGGACATCGCGTCGGTGCAACAGATTCCCCTTGGCACTGTGAGGAGCCGCCTGAACGCTGCGAAACGCGCCGTGCGCGCCCTGTTAGCAACTGAGAGAGAGGTGGGCGAATGAGCGCTGACCGGGCGGCGCGAGATCATGTGACTGATGGGCATGTCGCGGATCTCCTCTCGGCCTACGTACACAATAGGCTTGCGGCTGACGAGCATTTACGCGTGCAGGCACATCTCGCTGACTGTGCGATGTGCCGCGATGACTATGCACTTGCAACGGCAGTGGTTGAGGGCGCTCAACGCCAACTTCAGGCAGTTCCGGTTCCCTCGTTTGCATTGCTCGACCGCGTCTGGAGTGAGATCGATGCGCCAGCGCCTCGTGCGGCGCTGATAGCAAGCGCGGTTGAACGTCAAGCTCGGCTACTGTGGCGGCTGACACGCGCCCAGGTACCTTTGATACCGAAGGGCATCTGGGTCGCCTCAGCTGGGACAGTATTCATCGCGGTCCTGATCGCCTCGCTCTGGCGTGGTGGCGCGTTCCCGCCATCATTTCTGGGATTGCTGCTTGCGCCGGTGGCAGCTGCGGGTGTCGCGTTTCTTGGCAATCAAAACGCCGACCCAGGACTGGAGATCGTGCTAGCGACGCCGACTTCACCGCGAATGACGCTGTTCTGTCGCTTTCTACTCGTGTTCGGCTACAATACGGCGCTGGCGCTGGGCGGGTCCCTATTTCTCGCAATGGCGCGCCATATTGATTTTGCGCTCCTCACCTCATTCTGGTTCGGCCCGATGCTGTTGCTGGCCAGTCTAGGACTCGCACTGACCGTGCGATTCGGCGGCTTTGTCGGTGTGGTCGTGATTGGGGCGATTTGGTGCCTACGCATGCTGGGACTTGCACAGGCGCCGCTTCAGACTGCGAACGGAATAGGCGCGTCACTGCCCGTCCTATGGCGCATCAGTCCAGCGCTCGTATTGTGCGCTATCGCCTTGCTAGCCATCGCGGCGATCATGCTTCCGACCGAGATCAACACGGCGAAGGATCAGTAGCATGATGGAGCACAATCGACCCGCCATAGACGACCTCAGCGCTACGATCTCGGGTATTTCGTCACGATCGCAGACTCTGCCTGCGCGCCTACCTCCGCTTGCCTGCCTTTTTGGTGAGGCACGTATTCTCGGCGTGACCGCGTTCCTCGTACCTGCGCTCACTGCGGTCAGCCTGATTGGCTTTGCTGCGCTCTTGCGCCTACGCGCGGTGAACGTTGGCTTCGTAAACGCCCTTGTGGTCGCGACACTTGAGGCGTTTCTGCCGCTCGCCGCTGGCATCGTGCTGACGAACATAGCGGCCAATGATAACGCCATAGAGGTGCAGTTGAGCCTACCGACTCCTTATTGCAACACCGTCGCGCGCCGAGTTGCGCTCGTCCTGGCCTGGGTCATCGCGACTGAGTCCGCTGCCACGGCGGTGATCGCTCTCTCGTTCCCATCAGCGCTGACAAAGATTGGCCTGGACGCCATCCTACTCTGGCTTGCTCCGACACTCTGGCTCTCCGCTGTTGGCGCCACGCTCGCGCTCTTCTTGCGCAGCCGGGCCACCGCAGTCGCCATCCTGGGAGTCGTCTGGGTCGTTCAGCTCGCCTTTCATGGCTACTTTGCCACCTTTGAGTGGACACGGCCGTGGTTTCTCTTCGCCACGCTCTATACGCCGACTGCCTCCTACTGGCAGGTGAACCGGGTCGAACTGATCGCGACCGCCATCGCTGGTCTGGTTGTGAGTTGGATGTATCTACACAACAGTGAATGGCGCTTTCGCGGGGAGGATGTATCAGCATGAGGGACGAACGATTTGGCACTCCAGGCTCAACGCTTACGGGGGCGCTGCGCTACGAATTCGGCATGCAGATCCGCAGGCGATCTGTCTGGTTCGTGCTCGGTCTGCTCAGCGCCCTCATCGTGCCGCTCTGGCTGCTCTTTTCCAACTGTGATCTCCACGGGTGCTATCAGCATCAAGGCGAGAACGGACCGCTGGTCTGGTTTCCAGCCGTACCGTCAAATGCGGTGCTGCAATGGGCGCAATTCGTTGCCGCATTGCTGCCAGTCGGAGTTGGGCTCGTCCTGGCGGATCGGTTGGCACGAGATCGGCAACTCTATGTCGATGAACTCCTCAACACCGCGCAGGGTTCGCTCGGTGCGCGCCTCTTCGGGAAGTTCATCGGCTGCATGCTCGCGACGCTCGCGCCGGTTGCGATCTTCTATTTCGCCGCCATTCTCTATATCGTGGCCCAGGCGTCGGCACCTGGGGTCCTTCCGTTGGCCGCTGCGGCCTTCGTCGCGATCATCGTCCCAGCAGTCGTATTCGTCGCCGGCTTCTCGATCGCGATTCCTGTCACTATGAAGGTGCCCGTGTACCAATTCCTCTTCATCGGCTATTGGTTCGCCGCGAACCTGATGAGTCCGAAGTTCGGGTTGCCCAGCCTGACCTTCACCTGGCTCAACGCGACGGGGGCCTGGGCGCAGGAGGGCCTCTTCAACTTCAAGTGGCTGTTGCCATTATCGAACGCCACGGTGGCAGGTGCCTATGCGAGCATCGCCCTGCTCATAGGCCTGGGCGCGGCGGCGATTTATGGCGCCTGGACCTACCTGCGCTGGTGCCAGGCAAGCAGCTAACCACACGCGTCGAATGCGAGTGACCTCCGCAGAAAGGGAGAGACTGAATATGGACATCGCGATACAGCACCTCACGAAGGTGTACGATGGCAAGGTCCACGCGCTCAATGGCGTCGACCTGAGTATCAGCACTGGAATGTTTGGCTTGCTCGGCCCGAACGGTGCGGGCAAGACGACACTTATGCGCATCCTCGCTGGTATCCTCCACCCCAGCAGCGGAAGTGTGCGCATTGGCGCGTACGACGGCACTACGGAGCGGGGACGAGCCGCCGTCAAGCGTGTGCTCGGCTATCTGCCGCAAGAGTTGGGTGTCTATCCTGACCTAAGCGCCTGCGAATTTCTCGACTACATCGCTATCTTGAAAGGAGTAGAGCAGTCCGGCGTGCGCAAGCGTCGCGTCGCCGAACTCCTGGAGACCGTCGGACTCGCCGATGTCGCCAACCGAAAGTTGAAAGGCTTCTCAGGCGGCATGAAGCGACGCGTCGGCATCGCGCAGGCACTGCTCAATGATCCGCAACTGTTGATCGTGGACGAGCCGACTGCTGGCCTGGATCCCGAGGAACGTATTCACTTCCGGAATCTTCTCGCCGACTTGGCAGGCGACCGTACTGTGCTGCTCTCCACCCACATCGTCGAAGATGTCGCCCAGATGTGTCAGCGACTCGCGGTGATGACACATGGTCGGGTCGCCTTCCAGGGCACAACTGACGAGTTAATTCAGGAGGCGCAAGGTCATGTCTGGACGCTGACACTTACTGGAACCAAGCCAGAGGGAGATCTTACGGTCGTTTCCACACTCCACATGGGAAGTGAGATTCAGTACCGCGTTGTTGGGGCACCACAAATTGGCTTGCCGGCCACCCCCAGCGAGCCAACCTTGGAGGACGGGTATATCTGGCTGATGCGAGAACAGCGGATATCGCTCGCGGGCGTAGTCTCTTAGCGCAGGCTTGTAGCGTGTCCGCTGTAGACGCGGGACGGATGGCCAAGTAACGCGCCCGTCCCGCAATGATGTCACAATCACCCCACGTCCTCGAAGGAGTATCCCCGTGAATAGACGTATGCTGCTGATCGTCTCCTCACTATCTGTCCTGGCTCTTGCGCTCGTTATCACCGTGGTTGGCATCGCCTCTGGAGCCAGACTCAATCTGAGTAGTGGCGTCTTCACCGCACTCATGACGCTCTTTGCGCTCGGTGCTATCGCCGGCACTGTTGCCTGGATTCTTAGCTTGATGCAGGCTGCCAAGAATAGGCGCTGGGAATGGTTTGTTGAGGTTCTTGCGCTTGGGGCGCTCGGAGCACTCATCTTCGCCGCTGTTGGCTGGCGCGATGAGCAAGGCAGCGTAAGCAGCGCTTCGTCAGCGAATATGTGACCGTGCAGTTTGCGTTTGACTCACACGGGTAGATTCGTCGACTGCTTACAGGCGACATCCGCGGTAGTAGAGCCTGTGAGCAGTTTTCGCTGCATGGTTAAAAGACGATACCATGCAGTGATGGAACAAACTCGCGATGGTCATTATCTAGCACTACAGGAAATAGAAAAGAGCATATCAGACGATATGCCCCCAATAACGCGCGTCAAAATCAATATCTTAGTTGCTGGTGTCTCTGCCTACTGCCCGTCGAATGACCTCCAAGCTATCCCGGCTAATCAGGATGAGCCGGTCGTCATCGGGGTCAGGACGTGTCTCGATCACGCCTGCCTTTCTGAGGGCGCTAACTCGTGGGTAGAGCTTAGACAGAGGAACGTCGAGCATCTCTGCTATTTCTTTCTGAGTTAACCATTTATCCTCTGCCATTGGCGTTATCTCTTCCATCATATCGAGCGCTAATCTGCGACAACCACTTCGTCAAGAATAATACCATTGTTCAGGCTTTACATCAAGTCGATAATGTCTAGATAGTAGTGACTTTATGAGATAATCTAGACATTGTTGACAATATGTGTTTACTGGGTTATATTGACTATAGAGACAGTCACTGTAGTTGCGAGAGCCATAGGAAGCGATGGAAGGCTGATGAAGATTCAAGACGCGATCGAGGGGTTTCTCCTTGACCGTCGGCCTCAGTGCTCCGATGACACGATGCGCTGGTACAAGCAGAAGCTGGGGCGCTGGAAACGGTGGATGGAAACGCAGGGTGTGAACGAAATTGAGCGGATTACCGTTGGTCATCTCCGCGCGTTCATTGTGGCGATCAAGGATACCCCCGTTGATGTCGCAAACCCCTATAAGCCAGCAAAGGAGGATGGCAGTAAAATCTCCGACTTGACGGTTCATGGCTACGCCCAAGTTGTCAAGACATTCTGCCGCTGGATCTATCAGGAAGAATTGGTGGACAAAGACCCATCAGCCCGGCTCGCCATGCCAAAGGTTGGCAAGTACCTTATCAAGGCGTTCTCGGTCGAGCACCTTGAAGCTATGCTGACTGTTTGTGACAAGCGTACCCCGCTCGGCTTCCGCGATTACACGATGGTCGCTTTGATGGCTGATACTGGGGTCCGTCTCAGTGAGCTGACTGGCCTGACTCTCGACAACTTCTATCAGGTCAACAGCCAGGGCAAGAGCCATATTAAGGTACTCGGCAAGGGCAAGCGTGAGCGCGAAGTCGGCGTCAGCCCACAGGTCGCTAAGCTGCTCTGGAAATACACCCGGCTCCACCGGCATCCCTCGAACCCCAACGATAAGCATTTGTTCGTGGGGCGTTATGGCAGGCCAATGAGCCAACGCGGCGTCGAGGCGATCATCTATCGTTTGCGCGAAGCGGCAGGGATTGACGGGGTACGTTGTTCTCCGCACACATTCCGCCACACCTTCAGCACCATGTACCTGGAGCAGGGCGGAACCCTGGAAAAGCTTTCACGAGAGTTGGGTCATAGCAAGACCAGCGTCACTGAGCAGTACATCAAGACACTGCCACTTAGCGTGGCGCGCCAGGATCATGATGAGTTCTCGCCGATCCGCAAGCTCAAAATCCACTCGCGGCGACTGCCTCAGGGGGAGCAGACAGGGTAAGCAAAGTGCCTGCTGAGAGATAGGAAAAGCGCACTGGAAACCCGCAAAATAGGGCGTGCTAGTGCGGCGGTTCCATCACAAAACGCCTACGTATGGGGGAAAGGAGGAGCAGGACGACGCCACAGAGATAGGGGAGCGGGCAAAGTAAAACCCGCTGAACAAGCGGGTTCTTAAGGATGAAACTTGGCGGAAGGGGTGGGATTCGAACCCACGGTCGGGTTGACCCCGACAGCGGTTTAGCAAACCGTAACATGTCGTCTCACACTGCCTCCTCGCGTCTCTCTCATCTGGATTCATGCGGGTTGGCACGTCTACGTGTCTCACACGATCTCAGAGTTTCTCACTGGGTTGGCATCACCGTTGGCATCAATTGGCATCGTCACATAACCTAGTGAAGCCCTTGCTGGTGGGCAGTGCCCAGCCAATGTAGAGCACACCACTATACAGCCCATAGAGAATGCTGCACATTGCGTTTCCGACTTAACCGAGCGCCTCGCTGGCGCTGGTGGTCGTGCTTTCACCGAGCGTGAGTCCACCAGCACCGAAGTATTTCACCAGTGTATTGCTCGGCGTCACCTCTTCTACATTACCGGGGAGGTAATACGTGTGGTTGCCGCTGCCGCCGCTGGTGTATTGCTCGACGCGGCGCCCTTCACCGTCGTACAGGAACAATGCCTGGCTGGTGGGGCTGGTCGGCGCATTCTGGCAGGCGGTGAGCCGTCGTTCGGCGTCGTAGGTGAGCAGCGCGCCGGTGGGACTACTCCCCGCGCAAGGAGGTTACGGATGACGGTATCTTCCGCATTCTCATTGGAAGCCTTGCCTGCGCTGACGAATGCTCAATCACCCAAGCTGTTTGAACGGTTCGGCCCACTCAAATGGATGTCTAGTGACCCGCTCCCAGTGTGCAACCGCTGCCTGCAGTTGTGGAAGATTGAGCGCTGAAAGTTCGCGATTGTCACTTGGGGTTCCCGGTGGGGAATCAGCGAGAGTAATGACTATATCCTCGGCGTCCAGTCCTTTGCTCTCAGGCGCATCTGTAAAGCAAGTTAAATCAGGATATCGCTGGCGCAACCACTTCCATAGGTCACGTGCGTGCATGAGCGTCTGCTGGCTATCAGAACGAAATAAGGAACCGATTCCTAGCATGACATGGGCGGACCACGACCTGGTAGTATCTGGGTACTCGTTGCTCGGTCGCGTTGGCCCATGTCTCTGTGTTGATAACCAGAGATTGCCGACGCCAGGAATCCATTGGTGAAGCACTTCTCCCCCTTCGTCTCGAAGTGCAGCCCAAATGTCGAAATGTGCGATTATGCCACGAATAGTATGCTTCTCAGGAAGCAAGTTATCGAGCTGTTCGGCGAGCCGTTCGCTATCAAGCCGAACGCCAAAATATGTGTCTTGCGGGTCAAGCCGAAAGACGCCGTCGAATGACTCGCGAAAGCCAGTCATGTGTGCGGCCAGGGTTTCCGCGACACCGTCTTCACGTGCAATAGGCCCGTCTCCAAGCCGGATTCGCCCCATATCCTCCAACTCGCTAAAGTACCACGTATCCATTCTTAGCTGGAAGAGTGGTACATTTTCAGGATGCTGGAAATAACCGTAGTTCACATATCCCGGATACGCAGCGAACGCTCGTGAACGTGACGCATTCCAAGACTCGTTGCGGTCATCATGTCGGGAAGTCATGGCCTCACCTCGGACAACCAATACAGAGTGTTCAATACAAGCATCGCTGTGGCCCATACCACTTTCGTTCTAAACTCGTCCTGGCGCTGGTCGCGGTTCCCCTTACAGATTGGTGCTAAGGAGGCGACTTCTCCCCGGCATGTCTAAAAAGACAACCACCCATCGGCTACGGATCGGGAGTGCTATCGTAATACCCTGGTGTTGCCCCCGCCTGTTTCGCAGACAAAGGCCCCCACACAGCGCCAACTGACCACGTGTATGATACATCACTCACTACATATCCGCTGTCTATGAAGATAACACGGTTTGCGCCGCCTCCACCACGACTTTGGCCTGTGGTCATTAGTTGCCCGAATTGATCCAACGTACCGCCAGCCTTTAGGCCTTGCAGGTACCCGTTGTCACTTATGTCTACTACAACAATCGCTGCTTGCGTGGATTTATCTCGTATGTGTGAGATCACAGTGCCTCTGTTTGTGTCAGCTTTTGGATAGTAGTTGTCTGCCGTTGTCCCCCCTATGAGTGTACCTGACTTTGTGGATCCGTATTCGGGTGTCCAGGCAGGTGTAAACTTCCAGGTATCGACTCCTATAACATAATCTGTGCCAGGATCGCGATAAATGACATCCAGTCCGAAGTAATTTGCGAGTATCTCGGCATCCGCAGCTTCCATCGGATATGCGCGTCTTTGATCAGCATTTGGATTCCGGCGTCTGCTGGGATCTATGAGCGTTGTCACATGAGGCCACGGGGGTCTGCCTCGATGCGCGTACTCTTCAATGATATCCTGGTTGTTCCGCCATCCGGCATCATTGGGTGCGGGAATAGAGCCGTCTCCACCACCTGTCCAGAGCCTGTGCCCTGTGGGGTCAGTGGCCGTCTCTGGATTGCCCTTGACGTACCCATAGCGGTTGAGCCCGTTCGTCCCATCGGCTACTGTATCGGCGCTGATGAATTGCCCCAGCGCTGGATCGTAGTAACGGGCGCCGTAGTAGTCCAGCCCCGTGCTGGCGTCGCTATACTGCCCAGTGAAGCCCTTGCTGGTCGGCATCGTCCCGTTGGTGTAGCGCACGCCGCCATAGGGCCCGTAGAGGACGCTGCCAGTCGCCGTGCCCGTTTGGTTGAGCGCCTCAGTGACGCTACCCAGCCCATCATCCGCCAGGTAGCTGATGCCACTGGCGGTGGTCGCCGTGTTTTCACCGAGCGACAACCCACCCGCCGCGTAATACTTGACGAGGCTGCCGCTGGCGTCACCTCCTCCACATTGCCCGGCAGATAGTAGGTGTGGTTGCCACTGCCGCCACTCACATACTGCTCGACGCGGTGGCCCTCGCCGTCATACAGCATCCACGCCTGACTCGTGGGGCTACTCGGCGCGTTCTGCCAGGCGGTAAGCCGTCGCTCGGCGTCGTAGGTGAGAAGCGCGCGAGATAGGCCCGCCAGACGTCCGCCAAATCGGGCGGGTTCGGCCCGTCCCACCAGAACCAGAGTGGTTGCGCTCGTTTGGTCGGACGCGGCAGGCGCGCGACTTCCAGACGAATGAGGGTTCCGCGCACCAGCGGGCGTGGGCGCCGTGTGCCACGGGTGGCGTGGTTTTGTGGTGCGGCGTGCAGGCCACTCCACGCCTGGAGACAGACCACCCCATGCTGCGGATCAGTCGTTGTCCACGCGCAGCTAGGGGCTGGCCAGGTCATTGGATCGTCGCAAACGAACTTCGCGCCATGGCGCCGCGGGCGTCCGGTCTCGGGCTGGGAGGTCGGGTCGGCGTAGAAGCAGCGGCCCGCGCGCAAGCGCACCAGCAGGCAGAGGGGTAGATCATCCAAGGCGAGACTGAGTTGAACGGGATCATAGCCGGCGTCGAAGGTGAAGATCGGCGCGCTGGCTGGCGGAGTCATCTGTTCCAGTTGTTCCAGCCAGGAGCGGATCTGCTCAGCGGCCACGACGTTGACGTTCTCTCCTGGGATGATGCGTCGCACGCGCAGGGGCGCGGTCCAACTGGAGCAGCGGAGAGGAACTTGCGCCAGCCAGGAGTAGTTCCAGCCAGCGACAATGGGCTGGCCGTGGGAATGGCGGTACGGGTGATGGTAGTAACCCCGATCTGGGCTGGTTTCGGCATCGCAACGCGGCCAGACACTGGCGTCGACGGCAAACCAGGTCGTCCGCGCTTCCAGCGTGTAAGAAGCTATCAGTCGTTCGAGGTGTGTCAGGTCCATGGTTCCAGCGTTGAGCGCGTCATAGAGACTACCCCATCTACGTTGGCAGGTAGGCGCCAGGCTCAGGTGCGCGGGCGTTTCCAGGGTCGGTGCCGATAGCACCGCGTCGAGTGTCTCGAACAGCGCGTCGCGCCGACACCCGAACAGCGTGTACACTTGGTGACGGAAGGCTCGGAGCGCTTCCCTTTCTGGTGTGTTCATGTCCAGAAGGATGGGCTCACGGGTCTCTTTCTGTCCACTCGACGTTAGCTGACCCCTTGCTATTGGTTAAAATGTAAGCTAAGAGCGCCTAACAAAACTGTCAGCGGTAGAGCGCTTGCCAGCACAGCAGCGCATAGCCAAGCGCAAGGAACCTCTATTAAAGATCAAGACCGCACTGGTAGCGGACGGTGAGCCAACGAACGTGGCTGCAGCCAAGTCATCGTCAGCTCGAAAGGATCGGCAGGGCACGCGCTCGCGCCTTCGCCGCCGCTCGGCAGGCTGAGAGCGCGTCGTGGAACGGATGCTGGCGACTATGCTGCAGATTGAGCGGGAGCGATACGGCGTGGATGAGTCGCTCCTCGACCTCCCATGGCTGCGCGTGGATGGTCCAGGTGACCAGGGCATTGCGCGCCATCCATTCCGACAACGCGCGCTCGCCCGTACCGAACGTCATCCTGCGCCCGCTGCCCACGCGCCGCAGCTCGAGTCCGAGGCCAGCGCCGAGCAGGCAGCCGAGCGACAACCGCAAGGTAGACCCTTCCGATGGCCCCTGCACGTGGTCGCGGAGCCGATCGGCAAGGGTTCGCGTGCTCGCCGGCTTGCCATTGACGAACGGACGGGTAGGCACGATGCCGATGTAGAGAAGAGTCAGCCCCTGGTGGGCAATGCAGTCCTGGTATGGCACGCCATCGGGGATCTCCCGGAAGTACCAGGCGTAGACCCCGGGTGCTCGCGGCACGGGGCTCGGCCTGGCCAGTATCTCGGCCTGCGACCACAGCCGTCGCGGATCGAGGAGATCCGCCCAAGCAGGCTCCACGGTTGACCCTCCCCTGCCATCACAATTGCCCGGGCGACTTGCCCACAGCTTGCCCCACCGCTGTCTCGACGCCTGGGGTGACTCACTCCCCTCCCAGTCGTGTCCTCAGACCCCATGCAGCCGCCCCGGCGATCCAACCAAAACTGCACGCCGAATGTAGACACGCCCACGGAGATGTCAGTACCCGCGCACCAAGTACCAGTGCAACTGCGGGCCGATGCTAAGACCCGTCAGTGGCGCGTGCGCCACATAGCCGTTCGAGCGCAGGCAGTCGGCGAGGAACTCGCGGTAGTCGGCTCCGGCGTGCAGATAGAACTCGGGTCTCACCGCTTGGTTCGGCGGATACCGCTTGCGGAGCTGGTCGCAGACCTCCAGTGCCCACGCCATGCGCTGGTCGATGCGCAGCCCCTTCAAGCTCAGATCGTAGGGCGCGATCAGCTGCTCCGGCTCGAGCAGGTGATGCTTGGCGCTGAGGATGTACCAGCGGTCGTAGGTCTCGGCGGCGTACGCCGACGCCTTGTGGAAGAGCGTCGAGGTGTAGAGCTCACGCGCAGGAGCCGCACGATCGCGCTTCGTTTTGCCACACGCCACGAGTCCAATCCGCATAGGCCCTACTCCTCGCCAACTCCTCTACATTGCGGTCATTCGGCCGGTACGGTACGCCAAGCCGTCGCCACAAGCCGCCAGTTCACCGCCCAGTATGAACGACTACCCATATCTATCAGGCGTTCCTCTCGTTGGACTCTGCGCTTGCCGGCAGACGAGCGCTCCCTTGGTAACGGTTTCTTGGGCGCCGTGAGGGATGAGCGTCGGTAGGCTGGCCGCGCTGTAAGCCGCGCTGCCTGGCGCGGAGCTAGATCGACAGACGCAACCGGGCATGACCATTGTTCTTAGGCGTCATTGGCGCTCACCGTAGCCGCCAATGGGCCCTCGACCCCACGCAGGCCCAACACATAGTCAGGTCCAAAGGCCAGCGACGGTGTGTAGGCGCCAGGCGCAAGATCGTCCCCTAACAGGCGGGCCGCTGCGGTCACCGCCGAATCGACGGTGAGGGTGTAGGCGTTGGGTGTGCGCAGCTTCATGGCTACCTTGCGCCCGGCGCCATTGCGTACCTCGCCCCACACAATCGTCTCGTCGGCGGCGCGCTGGGCTTCGGTTGGCCCCCTCAATGTGCGGCCAGAGACCTCTTTGAGCACTGCCTGCATCGGTTTCCACCTGAGCACACGTTCTAACCGCGTCATCCACTGAAGCGGCTTGATGACTGCAGGGGCGCCAATATAGGTTTCAATGGTCGGGATGCCCGTCGAGTAATAGGCCGTGCTGACATCGCCCCAGGAAATGCGCAGCGCTGGCGCCGGCTGATCTCCCTCATCCCCCTGATCCCCAAAGGGGAGCATGACCAGCGAGGGAGCCACCCCGATAATCTGGCCGTCCTTGCGAATCTTGGTGGGTTCGCCGATGCCCTCGATGGATGTCAGCATGGTTCCGCGACTCAAGCGGCCCTTCTTCGAAGCAAAGAGCAGGCGCAGGTGCGTCGCGTCAGGAACCTGCCGTTTGAGCAACGCCGCGAGGCAGTCGGTTGGGACGACATCGAAACCGACCCCCGGTATGGCGATAACGCCTGCCTGCGCCAGGGCTGGCGCCTGGCGAAAAATGGACTCAAAGACCGCGATCTCGCCCGTGATATCGAGATAGTGGGTCGTCGTCCGCTTGCACGCCTCGAGCATGGCGTGGCTGGTGGCCGAGAATGGCCCGGCGCAGAGCAAGACCAGCCGAACCCCCGTCAGGTGCTGCTGGATCGTCGCAGGGTCGGTCAAGCCGAAGATCCGCGTCGCGCAGCCGAGTGCCTGGCCAAGCTTGTTGACGGCCTGCGCATTCCGTCCGGCGAGAATCGGTGACATCCCACGCTTCTGCGCTTCGCGCGCAACGAGCTCACCCGTGTAGCCGTTGGCCCCATAGAGCATCCACGCTGCCATCAGCGTCTCACTTTCTCCCCAGCAGCCCAATGAGCTCAGCCAGGTAAGGGACAACGCCACTTCAGGTCATCTCTCAACCACGACTGCGCCTCGTCGCGAGGGAGCTGGGTCTGTGCCGCAGATGCCACCCGAGCGGGTGCAGGCCGCTACCCGCGTCCAGACCAGATACGATGCGCCTCAATCGTTGGACAGGGACATATGGGGCATGTGGCAAAAAGGTGATGCGGCGCCTCAGGGTAACGACGGGTAACGGGATGCGCCCAGCTTGCGTTGTCCGATCTGCGCTCGCCGTGGGCGTAGTATAGCCCGCCGCCTGGCGATCATCAAGCCCGGGTATTCCCTCTCCTGGAGGCGTCCAGGTGCCCGTGAACTGAGCAGTCGGCGCTGAGAAAGGAACGCGCCTGAAGGCTCAGAAAGCGTTGGGGAACCCCGCCAGCCCGCGCAGCAGCGACCCACCCTCGGAGGCAAGCATTGGCGTGTCGCGCAGTCACGCGCCCCTCTGGGCGCAATCCTATCCCATTCCTTGGGGAGCTGTTGCAGGCGTTGCCGAATGTTGCAGCAAGCAGTGCAACGCTTGGGGACCCGATTTTTACTGGGTTTGTGGGTAAGTGTTGCACGATTGCGTCGTTCTTCGCAGGGAAGCACATGCTCTCCCATGCATCTCTAATCCCCCATGTCCGCCGTACATAACGGCACACTGGGCCCGTCGCACAACTGGGTGATGTGATCATCCCTTTCCATCCCAGCACGGTCTTGAACCATATGACCACGCCCGCGCCGACCCAGGTGGTGTAGCCGGGGTAGGAACTTTGCAGGTGGGGAAGGGAAGCGCGTCTTTACCCCCCTGAAACACGTGCAACCATGCAACACCTCCCCACGAATGCCGCAGCATGTACTGGCCACGTTACCGCAGCGTGCGACGGTCGCCCAACAAGAGTTGACATAACATTAATTTCAGTTACATAATCTAACCATGAAGATGCGGAAGACACGGGAGCCGCAACTGCCACTGATGGCGCCGCTGACAGTGCGGTTTCCCGTAGACGACCTGGCAGTGATGCGGCACCTGGCCAAGGATAACCACCGTTCGCTGAATGCGGAGATTGTCCACGCAGTCGCGGTGTATATCCATCAGCAGAACAGACAGAGCGTACAAGGTACCGAGGAGCCCGAAATATGATCATACCCCCATCCACGCGATCCACGCGCAGAACTGGCAAGCGTGGCAACAACGAGGGCAGTATTACGCAGCTCAGTGATGGGCGCTGGCAGGCGCGTGTGACCCTGGAAGGGGGCAAGCACAAAGCCTACTACGGCGCGACGCGAGCCGAAGCGGCGGCGAAGCTGCACACGGCACTGCGCGACCGGGACAGTGGGCTGCCACTGGTTGCTGAAAAGCAGACAGTGGGGCAATATTTAGCAGTCTGGCTGGACACCGTCAGAACCACCATCCGCCCACGCACTTGGAAGCGGTACGCTGAATTGATGACCCAGCACGCCACTCCAGTGCTGGGAAAGATTGCGTTGGCAAAACTCACAGCGCAGCAGGTGCAGCGGCTCTACAGTATCAAGCTCGAACAGGGGTTGTCTGTCACAACTGTGCATCACCTACACGCCGTACTACACCGCGCACTCAGCCAAGCCGAACGCCTGGGCCTGGTGGGGCGTAACGTGGCGGATCTGGTGGATGCACCAAGAATGGCCGAGCACGAGATGCATGTGCTGGACCGGCCGCAGGTGCACCGGTTCCTGCAGGCAGCCCACGGTGACCGGCTAGAGGCGCTCTTTGTCCTGGCGGTCACAACCGGTATGCGTCAGGGCGAGTTGTTGGCGCTGCGCTGGCGCGACGTGAATCTGGAGCGTGGGGCCGTCCAGATCGCTGCGACGCTTCGCTACCTCCCTGGTGGGTCATACAGCTTCGATCCGCCCAAGACTGAGAAGTCCCGGCGCCTGCTGCCGCTCACACATATGGCCGCCGAGGCGCTACGACGTCATCGGGTGCAACAGGTAGAGGAGCGCCTTGTTGCTGGTGGTATATGGCAGGAGCACGACCTTGTCTTCTGCACTGCACAGGGCCATCCACTCGACGGGCGCAATCTCACCCGGCGCGCCTTCGCTGCAGTCCTCATGCGGGCTGGCCTTCCCCGCGTGCGCTTCCATGACCTGCGTCACACGGCAGCAACCGCTATGATGTCGAGTGGCGTCCCCGACAAGGTGGCGAGCGAAGTGCTTGGCCATGCGAACCCCAGCATTACCACGCGTATCTATCAACATGTGACGCCCGGGATGCGCGCTTACGCCGCCAAGGCGATGGATGCATATCTGCAAGACCTCCAAGAAGGTGAAGAGGGTTCCTACGCTACTGAGTGAGTGAGGCAGCGGCGTGCTGGTTGGTTGAGCAGGTTTCCTGCTAGAGGAAGGCCCTCGGCGGCCCCTGCTGCCCAGTTGGCATCAGAGTTGGCATCAAAGTGGCCAAAACACACAGAAGCGGCATCAGGCTCGGTTGGTCTGATGCCGCTTAAATGGCGGAAGGGGTGGGATTCGAACCCACGGTCGGGTTGACCCCGACAGCGGTTTAGCAAACCGCCGCACTAGACCTACTATGCGACCCTTCCGTTTGGTGCCAAAGGGGGGACTCGAACCCCCACGCGCATAAGCGCACAACGCCCTGAACGTTGCGTGTCTACCGATTCCACCACTTTGGCGTGGATCACCGTGGCGCAATCTGCCCGGTGACATCGTTCATAGTACTCTACCGCCGCCTATGGTGTCAAGCGGCATAGCTCCACCCCATCGCCTGCTTTGTGCTGTCCAATAGCGCTCACTCGAAGCGGACGATTAGCTCATCGATGGGCCGATGCGGACGGCGTTTCGGCGGATGCTCCTCGTAGCCGACCGGAATCAGCGCATGCGGCTGTAGAGTCTTCATCCAGCCCCAGCGCGGCGCGCACCCTCTCTGGCGTAAAGAGCGGCGCGCACATCCAACCGGTATCCAGCCCTTGCGCATAGGCCGCGAGCAGCATATTCTGGATCGCCGCGCCCAGACTCTGAATGGCCATGATTTCTTCGGCGTGCTGGCGGTCGGCGTCGGGATATCGGTCGAGATCGGCGAGATAGAGGCATGCCAGAATCAGCGCGGGCGCGGTGCGGATGCGCTCGTGCGATTTCTCCAGCCGCAGCTGAATCGTCGCGCGTTCCTGGCCGTCCATCTCCAGTGTGCGCTGCCAGTCCGCGCCCATCGCCGCCGCCAGCGCCGCCTTCGGTTCGTCACGGGTGAGCACGACGAAGCGCCACGGCTGTCGTCCGTGGGGTGATGGCGCCCAGCGCGCCGCCTCGATCATCGCCTCCAGCGCCGCGCGAGGCACCGCTCGCTGCTGAAACGCCCGCACCGACCGCCGCCCACGCGCCAGCGGCAGAACGTCGATCCCGCGTCCTGACGGCGTCAACGACAAGATTGGAGTTGCTCGAAGGCTGGCCCCCAACGGTGACCTGGTCAGGGATGATGCTCAGCAGCGGCCGCTGCTCCAGCGCCATCGCCTGATATTGCGGGTAGCGCGCCCGCAGCAGCGCCAGCAAGATTCGCGTGATCGGGCGCATCGGGAGGCAGTAGGTCGGCCCGCCCCCGCGCCAGCAGGTAGCCCAGCCGCGACCAGTCGTCGTCGTAGCGGTCGATCACGAGCGCCGCCTCATGGCGCGCCTCGATGTTGCGTACGCGGCGCAGAGCATGGTCGCCGACGCGCTTCGGCTTCTCGTCCAGCGGGGTGACAAAGCGGGCGCCATCCCAGGTGTAGCAGACCGGCACGACATGCGGATGCCCCTCGGCGTCGCTGGTAGCCAGTCGCGCCACCCGCTGCATTGCGACGAACGCCTCCTCGGCCTCGGTCAGATGCGCGCGCACCGTCATGCGGCGCGCTCCGGCCAGCGCAGGCGCGGCAGCACGCTCCGCCCGAACGCATCGATGAACGCCTGCTGGTTCCGCCCGACATTGTGGACATAGACCTGATCGAAGCCCAGGTCGATGTAGTGTTGCAGGTGCGCCGTATGGGCATCCAGGTCCGCCGACATGAAGACGCGCCCCTCGAAGTTCTCTGGCCGGACGATCTGCGCCATGGCGGCGAAGTCCTCTGGATTGCGGATATCGGCCTTAGGGAAGGCCATGCCCCCGTTAGGCCACTCACGCGCCGCCTGCTCCACGGCGGCCTCGCGACTCTCGGCCCACGAAAGGTGTAGCTGGATGATACGCGGCATTGTCGCCGGGTCTTTGCCTGCCTCGCGCGCACCCTTCTCGAACCGCGCCAGCAGTGTGCGAATCTTCTCGTCCGACGCGCCAACGGTGATGTAGCCATCAGCGATGCGCCCGGTGCGCTCGCTATTGACCGGGCCAGAGGAGGCGATGTAGATGGGCGGCGGTGTCGTCGGGAGGGTATACAGCTTCGCGCTCTCCAGCCGGAAATGCGTCCCCTGATACTTGGTGACTTTCCCCGTCATCAGCTTGCGGATGATCTCGACGCCCTCTTCCAGCCGTTGCAGCCGTATGGGCGCCTCGGGCCAGTAGTCGCCGGTAATATGCTCGTTGAGCGCCTCGCCCGCGCCCATGCCAAGGTAGAAGCGGCCGGGATACATTGCTTCGAGCGTGGCGGCGGCCTGCGCCAGAATCGCCGGATGGTACCGTGGCCCCGGCGCGGTGACTCCGGTGCCAAAGGCGACGCGACTGGTCTGCGCGCCCAGCGCTCCCAGCCACGCCCAGACGAACGCCGCCTGCCCCTGCTGCGGCGTCCAGGGATGAAAGTGGTCGGAGGCCATGATGCCGCCAAAGCCAGCATCCTCGGCCTGGCGCGACCAGCGTAGTAGATCCGTCGGCGTAAACTGCTCGAACATCGCCGCGTAGCCAAGCATACCCATGCGTGCATCCTCCAATGAGCAGGCTCTATTTCTTGTGTTGGTGGCGGGCCAGAATCGCCCGCAATTCGCGTACCTGCGGCAGGTCTGGCTGCAGGCGGTCGATCAGGTCAAGCTCGCGATTGGCGTCGCGGGCGCGCCCCACCGCGACGAGGCCCGTGGCAAGCCCGAGACGGAACGTCACCGCCAGCGGCTCGATCCGCACCGCCGCCTCCAGGTGTGGCAGCGCCGCGTCGTCGTCTTTGCGGCTCAGCAGCAGCGAGCCAAGCGCGTAATGGGCCGTCGCATCCTCGGCGTTGCGCTGGATGCCCTCCTCGTAGGAGAGGCGAGCGTCTTCAGGCTGTCCCAGCATCTCGTAGATGGCGCCCATGCGCGTAAAGATGCCGGGCAGCGCGCTATCCAGCCGGGCCGCCTCGCGCAGTTCCCCCAGCGATTCCCGGACGACCGGAGACGGAGTGCCCTCGAAGGCCTTCTCCGGCTCGTCGGCGTGCTCCTCCGAGACCCGCGACATCAGCACCGAGGCGAGGTCGGCGTGGATGGATGCGCGCGTGGCATCGAGTGTCAGCGCCTCGCGCAAATACTTCTCCGCCTCATCTGCCTCTCCGCGCTGCGCCAGCAACTCGGCCAACCCTTGCAAGTGTTCGGCGGTGCGCTCCTGCTCGGCCACGGCGGTCATGGTGGCGATGGCGCGGTCCAGCCAGCTGGCGGCGGCCTCCTGCTCGCCCTGGTTGGCATACTGGTCGGCGGTCAGATACTGCTCGACGCCCAGTTCGAAGCGCGTGCGCACCTGATTGGGGAAGCGTCCGAGCATCCGTTCCAGCAGCGCGGCGGCGCGTTCGTGGTTATTCATCGTGCGCGCGTCGTCTATCGCGCCCCGGTAGGCTGACTCGTCCAGTGGCAACTTGACGATAAGCGCGTCGTCGTAGTGCAGCACCGTCGCCAGCGACCCGGTGACGGCCCGAACCACCTCCATCGTCCGTGGGTCACGGGGATTCTCGGGACGCTCTGCGCCGTCTGTTCGGCGCTCTCGCGCGTCTCCTTGATGCGCTTCTGCAGCTCATCCACCGTGAGCGCCTGGCTCGCCGCGCCCTCATCCCGCATCTTGCTAATCGTCCAGAGGCCAGACGCCGTGTCGCGGGCGATGGTATATGCCGTCCAGTACCAGTGGCGGCCTGTCTCCTGGCTCGTGAGCGTGGCCATTGGCACCTCGTCGATCTGGCCCGCCAGCGCGGTCTCATGCAGCACGACCGACCAGAACGCCTCAAGCTCTTTGGCGGCGCTGCCCGCCAGACGGCCTGCGGCTCCCGGAACCCAGAGGGCGCTGGCGCGTTGCGGCTGGTCGCGGATGAGGGTCAGGCGGAGCGCGCCGGGGTCAGCCTCGCCAGCCCACTGGCGGCGCAGGGCAACGTAGTCTTCGCGCGTCGAGCCTCTGCGCAGTGGATTGTCGTTGCTCAACAAGATCCCATGTCAGCCCGTAGTCGCCGAAGCACCACGCGCCCAGCCAGTTGGCCAGCGTCTCCTCGGGCTCCATGTCCGTCCGAATGAAGGGGCGGTCGCCCTCACGCGCGAAACGCGCCTCCTCCTCGGCGATGGCGGCGCGCGTCTCGTCGTCGTTCTCATCCGGCTCGGCCAGCAGGCGTTCTTCGACCAGCGCGCGATGAGACTGAAATTCTCATCAGGCTCGATGCCGCGCCAGGCATTGGCCTCCAGCGCCTCCCGCAGCAGTCGCCGAGCGCCCGCCCAGGTAAGCCTGACTGTGGGCACATGCTGGCCATCCATCTGGAGCGATTCAGCGATCTCGCGTTGAAAGCGTTTGCGGCTCATCGGCTCCGAGACACTGTAGCCGCTCACGCCGCTGCGCCAGAAGTCGAGCGCGAGCGAATAGCCGCGGACGTTGTCGGGGTCCATGCCCTCCTGCCAGCCGAGTACCAGCGCCACCTCGCCGCTCTCACGGGAGCGGGTGGCCAGCGCCTCAACCAGTTGCTTGCGCCAGCGTGTCAGCCGCGAGATGGCGGTAATGGGCGTGGGCATCAGGCCGAAGCCATCGGTTGCGATAATCGATGGTGGCCCGGAGGGAATCGTCAGCGACGAGGGAAAGCCAGCCGAGCGCAGTCGCAGCCGCGAACGCCGGGCCTCACGCGCCACCTCGCGGCGAATATCAAGCTCGCCCAGCGCCTGGGCCACGTCGGCAGCGTCGCGGCCAACCACGCCGCGTAGCGAGCCTAACTGCGCCGCGTAGGTCAGCATCACTGGCTCGTCCTGCTGGTCGAGGGGAGCCAGCGTGGTGATCAGCGCATCGCGTCCGCCACTTTGCGCGGCGCGTAACTCGCCCGCCAGCCCAGTCGTGCGGGCGGTAAGGTCGCTCAGGGCTTCTTGTTGCTCATCCGTAAGCAGCGGCAGCTCGGCGCGCCCTCGCGCGCCTCCCGATTGCTTTTGTGCTCGCTGCTGCGGACCTCGCCGGTCTGACCGCCCCATGACGCCTGCTCCTCTCTGCCGCCATTCCAACCAACAAAAAGGATTGTAGCACGGCGGCAGGACGGAATGCGGGGGGCGCTCAGGGCAGCGTCACATCGTCCGACATGCTGGCGGCCTGCGCTTTGGGCGCAGCGGCTGTCGTCGTTCGGGCGACAAGTGTTGCATAGATTATCTGTGCGATCAGCGTCAGCATCGCGAGCGCGTTGACGACGATGGTATAGAGCGGACTACTGAAAATTTCGAGCGTTCGCCTGCCATCTGTGATGAAGATGCCAATCCCTCTGAGATCCAGTGCGAATTGAACCGCGATCGCGCTCACGACCGCCGTAAGCAGGATGATAGTAAACCAGGACCAATGGCGCGCCCGCCTCGCAAGGACAAGGGCAAGGAAGGCGCTGACAATCCCGAACCTGACGCTGCAGACAGCCGTGAGCAGCGAATATTGCTGCAAGTTGGTGATGGTCTCCGTTGTACTGGCGTCAGGCAGCCCCAAACGCACGTTGAACATCGCCACGTTCACGATGTAGAATGCAACAGCGCTGAAGAGATACAGCGCCAGAGCTATCAATGCGTAGACGAGGAGTGTCCAACGCCAGCGGCCACTCCCCAGGCCAGCGGCCAGACCTATCAGCAGCAAAGTCAATACGGCTGGCAGCAGAGTAAAAAGCAAATACTCCTGATTTTGGTCCATCTGGCCTGTCTCCTTATTGGTTCAATCGCACTCCTCCTGGCGCATCCCAGTAGGTCGCCATTGTCGTGCGGTTGCCACACAAGGATAACAGAAGCGCGCAAGGAGCGGCGTGCTATCCGGCGTCAGGCGCGACTGCCGTTTGCCGCTGGCCAAGAAGCGCGTAGAGCAAGATCGCGAGGATGTTGAGCGCTGCCATCGCATTCGTGATGATGATGTATGACGGCTCAAGATAGGTTTGATAGGCTGGAGGCGTACCGGTAAAGACCAGCAGCCCGTACACAGAAAACGCAAAATTCGCTGCGAGCTCGCTGAGGATGGCGGTTAGTAGTATCGCCGTAAACCAGCCCCAGCTGCGTGCCCACGCCGCCAGGATCAGTGCGAGAAACACGCCCACTGAGGCGACGCTGATGCTCAGGTTGATGACGGGGCTACCAATCACGAGCAAGAACTCGCTGACCTGGAGGGGGAGGACACGTTCCATGCCCCCCTAATAGGAAGTGGGTCATCAAAATGCCCAGAAATCGGAGAACCAGCGCAACCAGCGCCAACACCAGAAGTGTGCGAGGCCAGCGCGCGATGCCAAGGATGGCGACGAGTGCTATAAGAAGCGGGAATACGATGTCGGGCAACACGGTGGCCAACCAAAAGGTCTGCATAATCTGACTCATTCAGGCGGGTCTCCTCAAGATAGGTAGAAGCTGCTCAACGGCCCCGATTTTAGCTCATGCGTAGAAATGTGCGCCAGCCTGTTACGATTCGGCTAGATGCCTTCGGCGGCAACGAAATCGAGGATGACGCCCAGCGCCGCGCAGGCATCGGAGGCTGTGGTGGTGGCGCAGGCGCCATTGAGGAGCTCGCGGGCCTGGTCGCATTGTTCCCGGAGCATCGTCCGTGTGCGTTCGCGCGCACCGCTGCCGTTCGAGGATGGCCAGCATGTGCGCAATCTGTGCCTCCTAGCTGGCCCCGGCTGACCGTAGATTCGGCGAGCGTGCGTTGGTCCGCTGTCGTGGCGTGCTCCAGCGCGGAGATGACCGGAAGGCTCATCTTCTTATGTCGCAGGTCGCCCGCCTCGGTCTTGCCCAGCGCCTGCGCCGACCAGATGCCCAGCATGTCGTCACGTAATTGGAAGCCGATGCCGAGCGCCCGCCCAAAGGCGCCCAACTGCGCGCTGAGCGCCTGTGTTCTCTGGCGCGCCGATCAGGCTGCCCATCCGCGCGGCGCAGTCCATCAGCGCCGCCGTCTTGCGCCCGATCATATCGAGGTACATCGCCACCGTGACATCCTGCCTGCCCTCGAAGCGCATGTCGAGGTACTGCCCCTCGCAGAGCTCGATGCAGGTAGCGTCGAGCCGCGCCGATAGCTGGATGATCGTCTCCGCCGGCGACGCCACACGCGCGCAGGTGGCTCAGTTGCAGACGCGCCAGCGCGAAGATGCCGTCGCCCGTGTTGATCGCCTGCGGAACGCCCCAGAGCCTCCAGAGCGTTGGCTGATGGTGGCGTTCTTCGTCGCCATCCTCGATGTCATCGTGCACCAGCGAGAAGTTATGCACCAGCTCCACCGCCATCGCCGCCGGGATCGCCCGCTGCACCGCCTCCTGCTGCCCGCCGTCATGTTGCACACGCTGTCCGCGTGCCCCGCCGCCAGTTCGCATGCGCGAGCAGCAGCAATGTCGGGCGGATCAGCTTGCCAGGATGCCACGTGTCGGTTGAAGGTCGGGCGCACGCCAGCCGTGATGGTATTCGATCTGGCCATAGAACTCGTCGAGCATCTCATGGCTGGTGGCGGGCGGATGGCGTGCTCGCGCCGCAGGTACCGTGATGGCCTGAAGCAGCGCCTCGCCCAAGAGCGGCCGATAGCGCCCAAGGACGGCATCGAGATTGCCCGAATGGCTGAAGGTAGTTGCTGCTCTGCGAGTGCTCACGCGGCTACTCCTGTTACAATCTGATACATGCGGCTAATGCGGCAATCAGCTCGACATAGGCGAGCATACCCGCGACGGCGACGCCACCCACACCGACGAGCCAGCGCACCGCGCCCGGCAGCCCGCCGATGTGGCGGAAGTGGCGCGCAGACGCTGCAATAGCGCCGGGTGACATGGTAGCGTTGCGAGCGCATGCCATCATGCGCCAGCTCGACTCCCTCGATGCGAATGCGGGTATGGCGCTCGTCGCAGACATAGCGGCCACAGCCCGCGCAGTTATGCGGGTCAATATAATGCGCGAAACTGGTGGAGACCACTGTTGTGGCAGCGCGGGCGCGCTACAGATATAGCAGGTGAAGCGAGCCGCCGCATCGCGCAGGATGTGTCGCGCAAGGCTCATGTTCCTCGCGAGGAAAATGATCCAGACAGAGCGGGCGACGACACGACGGGCAGCGCGCCACCGATTGGATGCCACACTCGCGGCATGAGGGCACGGCGACCGGAAGATTGCCGCCATGCGGGCGAATCCCCTGCCACGGTGACTTTGCTGCTGCGGCTAATGACTGCCGTACCTGCCGAAGTCGGAGTATACCAGCCTGCGCCGGGCTGGTCAAACGTGACAGGACCACCGTGGCGGCCGCTGTGTTCACTGACGTCGGCGCGGCGAGCCACGGCGGCGTATATCCCGCGGCGGCGTAGATGCGTTCGATGGATTCCGCCTGCTCCAGGCTATCGTCCAGCGAGATGAACGGCGCGATGCCGTGGCGAATACCGCGACTGAAGCCCTCGACCTCCAGCATATAATGGTCGATACCACCGAAGTGGCGTTCGAGCGTCTCATCCCAGATTTCGATGCGCACCACCGTCTCGGCGTGGCCGGGCGTATATGGAGCGGGCAGGACGATGCGCCCGCGTTCCCCGACGACCTCAGCAAAGAACGCGCGTGGCAGCGAGAAGCTCGAGTCGATCACGCCCATGCGGCCCCCGCCGAAGTCCAGCACGGCGCCAATTGTCGTCTCCACTCGCTGCCCGGCGGCACAACAACATGCGCGGCAATCTCACGCGGCGAGCCACCGAAGATGGCGCGGCACAGGTTGAGCGGGTAGCAGCCGACATCCATCATTGAGCCGCCACCAAGCGCGCCCTGGAGCCGAATATCGCCGGGCCGACTATGCAGGTCGAAGACAAACGACGAGCGCACCATCCGCGCCGCGCCAATACGCCCTGATGCTATCTGCTCCAGCGCCCAGCGGATATGCGGGTGGAAGCGATACATAAATGCCTCCATCACCCAGCGGTTGGCCTGGGCGCTCGCTATGCGGATACGCCGCACCTCGTCGGCGGTGATGCCGAGCGGCTTCTCACAGAGGACATGTTTGCCCGCCGCCAGCGCGCGGATTGCCCACTCGACATGCAGGCTGTTCGGCAGTGGGATATAGACCGCCTCGACGTCGTCGTCGCCAAGCAGCGCCTCATAGCTCATCAGCGCGCGCATGCCGGGATAGTTGGCCGCGATGGCCTGTGCGCGTGCCGTATTGCGGCTGGCAATCGCCACCAGCCGGGCATTGCTTGCCGCCGCAATCGCCGGGATGACCGCACGTACGCCGATTTTGGCGGTGCTCATCACTCCCCAGCGCACCGGATCCGCCTGTTGGGTCTCCTCGTCCACTGAAACCTCCTGGGCTTTTACAGGAAATCGGCCAGAAAGCCCCTGCTTTCAAGCGGGGGATGAATGGCCGATGTGGCCGTTCCTTCTTGACAACTCGTATGCTTTAAGTGCATACTAGACGTATGCGTAAGATGTTCAAATATCGCCTGTACCCGAATAAGCAACAGCAACGCCTCTTGGAGCAACAGCTTGAGGAGTGTCGCCGGCTCTACAATGACCTGCTGGCTGCCCGGCGTGATGCGTGGGAGCAACGACAGGAGTCGCTACGCCCCTATGACCAGCAGGCGATGTTGCCCCTGCTCAAAGCCGCTCGCCCTCTGGTGGCAACGGTGCAGTCGCAGGTCTTGCAGAACGTCGCGGTACGCATTGATCTCGCCTTTCAAGCCTTCTTTCGCCGCGTGCGCACTGGAGGCACGAACGAGAAGCCCGGCTATCCGCGCTTTCGGGGCACAGGACGCTATGACAGCATCACCTATCCGCAGGTCTCGGTCGGCTGCAAGCTGGATGGGGAATCTGATGCTGAGGCGCGTCGTCTCCGACTGCACGGCGTCGGGCTGGTGAAAATCATCTTGCACCGCCCACTGGAAGGCGTGCTCAATACGGCCACCATCAGCCGCAGTAGCACTGGGAAGTGGTACGTCTGCTTCTCGTGTGAGTGTGCCGAGCCAGCGCCGTTGCCGGAGACGAGCCAGCAGGTGGGTATTGATGTCGGCTTGAAGACGTTTGCCACCCGCAGCGACGGGCAAGAGATCGCTAACCCGCGCTTCTTCCGTGCTGAGGAGCATGCGCTGGCCAGAGTGCAGCGTCGTCTCTCGAAAGAAGAGAAGGGCACGCCTGAACGCACAAAGCGACGTCGTGTGGTAGCCCGTGTCCATGAGCGCACGCGGTGGCGACGGAGCGATTTCACCCACCAGCATAGCCGTCGCATTGTCAACGGTTTTGATCTCATTGCAGTCGAGGATTTGTCGGTCAATCGGATGACGCACACCCATTGTCTCGCGAAAAGCATTCATGACGCGGCGTGGAGTCAGTTCACAGCCCTCATCGTCTACAAGGCAGCATGGGCCGGTCGGCAGTATGTCGCTGTGAACCCTGCGTATACCAGTCAGGATTGCTCGTCGTGTGGCCATCGGCAAACGCTCTCCCTCTCCGACCTCGCGAACCGTACCTATACCTGCCCGTGTTGTGGGATCGTCTTGAACCGCGACTACAACGCGAGTCTGAACATTTTGAGACTGGGACAACAGTCTCTGACTTCGGCCTAGCCGGAGCCTAGAAGCTCCCGGATTTATCCGGGAGAGTTGTAACCGCTCGTTCTCGTCTATAATTGCAGCTATAGCATAGCCTAACATACCTGGCGCTGGCGAGTGAGCGTTACTCTACTCCGGCCAGGTATGGCCGAGATACCGAGATATACCCTGAGAGGATAGTAGCATGCCCCGCATTAGGCCGCTGGACTCAGACGATGTCGATCCCGAGATGCGGGCGATATTCGCCCGCTATCAACGCGACCGCGGCAACATCCCGAACATGTTTCGCACGATGGCGCATCGCCCGGAGATTGCCGCAACCGCCGAAGCTCATCTTCAGGCCATCTTCAACACCGGCACGGTTGAGAAACGCCTGAAAGAGATGCTGGCGGTGCGCGTCTCGCAGATCAACGACTGCGCCTATTGAATGTCATCTCATACTGCTTTGGCAAAGCAGCAGGGCGTATCCGAGGAGTTGCTCGACGCGATGTATCACATCGACGAGCACGCCGAGATGTTCACCCCCGCCGAGCGTGCGGCGCTCTCACTGGCGGAGCGCATGACGACCGACGCGCGTGGAGTGGACGAAGAGGTCTGGGCAGACCTGCGCGAGCATTTCGACGAGGGCGAAATCATCGAGATGGCCGCCGTGATTGGCCTGTTCAACTATTTCAACCGTTTCAACGACGCGCTGAAAGTGCCCATCACACCGCCGGGCACGTCAGCGGCAGACGCATCCTAATCTGAATCCGATAGCTGAAAACACGCGCGTACCTGACATGACGACGCACGATACTGAATAGAAAATCCCAGACGAAAGCTGAGATCGCACAGCGCCTGGAGGGATTGCTCTCCGATCTGGAGACGTTGCAGGCGTACCTTACAGGAGCGAGGCCGCCATGGCCTACGAGCAGCGCTCCATGGAACTGGAGCCTAGGAGCATACAGGCGCACGCTCCGCACTAAGTGGGCGAAAATGCATTGCCAGGGAAGACTCACCCCCGCAACTCTCCCTGATGACGGGGCGCACAGTCCACCTCCATACTACACTCGCTGAGTCCCCATGCAGGGGTCGCAAAGAGAACAGTGGCGAGGCGCACCTTGAACGTGTCCCTCGCTCGGTCGTAGTAAGGAGATCGTGATGAGCCAATCCGGCATGACCCCAGAACCCAGTATGACCCCACCACCCGGTATGACGACCCATCCCGACATCCGCACATTCAGCTTCACCGCTTCGGACGACGCGCTCGCAAACCTGCGCCGCCGTGTGGCAGCAACCATCTGGCCCGACAAGGAGACTGTCGCCGACTCGTCCCAGGGCGTGCCGCTCGCGACGATGCGACAGCTCGCGCGCTACTGGGCCACGGACTACGATTGGCGCAAGGTTGAGGCGCAACTGCATGCCTTGCCGCAGTTCGTCACCGAAATCGACGGACTCGACATCCATTTCATCCACGTCCGCTCGAAGCATGACACCGCGTTGCCACTCATCGTCACCCATGGCTGGCCCGGCTCGGTCATTGAGCAACTCAAGATCATCGAGCCACTAACCAACCCCACAGCGCATGGCGCGAGCACATCAGACGCTTTCCATCTGGTGATTCCCTCGCTGCCGGGCTACGGCTTCTCGGCCAAGTCGACGTCACCTGGGTGGGATCCAGCCCGTATCGCCCGCGCGTGGACAGAACTGATAAAGCGCCTCGGCTACACGCGCTTTGTGGCGCAGGGCGGCGATTGGGGGAATGCCGTCTCGGAGGTGATGGCTCTGCAAGCGCCTCCCGAGTTGCTCGGCATCCACACCAACATGCCAGCCACGGTGCCAGCAGATATGAGCAAAGCGCTCGCGTTCAACCAGGAACCGCCAACCAAACTCTCGGCTGATGAGCAGAACGCGTGGGAGCAGCTCGATTACTTCTACAAGAAGGGTCTGGGCTACGCCAACGAGATGTCCAATCGTCCACAGACGCTCTACGGCATTGCGGATTCACCCGTCGGGCTTGCCGCCTGGATGCTCGACCATGACGCACGTAGTCAGGAGCTTATCGCTCGCGTCTTCGACGGCAAGACGGAGGGGCTGACGCGCGACGACGTCCTCGACAATGTGACGCTCTACTGGCTGACAAATACGGCGATTTCCTCGGCTCGCCTCTACTGGGACACCACCCAGACGTCGACGGGAGGAGGCTTCTTCGACGTGCGCGGTGTCAAGATACCGGTCGCCGTGAGCGTCTTCCCTGACGAAATCTATGCTGCCCCGCGCAGCTGGGCAGAAAAAGCCTATCCCAAACTGATTCACTACAACCGGCTCCCCAAAGGCGGCCACTTCGCGGCATGGGAGCAGCCGCAGGCATTCACGGAAGAGATCCGCGCGAGCTTCCGGTCACTGCGCTAGTGGAAGAGGCATTCGCGCCATGCCGCCAGGGGCCAGGCGTAGTCCTGAGGCGAGATCCAGGCCAGCGCCTTGAGCATAGCGTCCAATAATCCGGGTTCGGCCCATGCTTGGCCGTACAACGCGCCAATGGGAGGCTGTTATGAGTACACCGTTCGTAAGCCGTGGCTTTCAGGGACGCCGACAGCGATCGGAGGCGGCGCAACGTCTGCCGCCGGGCCAATACCTCGTCAATAGCTTCCCGGTCCTCTCGGCTGGTCCCACACCGCGCACGTCGCTGGAACACTGGGACTTCACAATCGTCGGCGAGATAGACCAGCCCAGGCACTGGACCTGGGACGATTTCCAGCAACTGCCGCGCGAGACTGTCACCAAAGACATCCACTGCGTGACGAAGTGGAGCAAGCTCGACACGATGTGGACAGGCGTCTCCCTCGACACATTGCTACAGGGCGTCACCACCAGCGCCCAATACATCCTGGCCTTCTGCGACGGCGACTACACGACCAATCTGCCGCTCGCGGACGTGACCGGCGGCAAAGCGTGGATCGCGTACGAGTACGACGGAGCGCCCCTCGCACCCGAACACGGCGGCCCGGCGCGGCTGCTCGTACCGCATCTCTACTTCTGGAAGAGCGCCAAGTGGGTGCGCGGCATACAACTCCTGGCCGAGGACGAGCCTGGTTTCTGGGAGTCGTTGGGCTACAACAACTATGGCGATCCCTGGAAGGAAGAGCGCTACGCGGGCGACTAGCAAGCGTCTCGTCCAATGAGCGTAGGAGACAGCTATGGCGGGCATACCGGCGAGATTGGCATGGCGACGCGCCACCGTGCTGCGACTTATTGACGAGACCCCGCATGTCAAGAGCCTTGTACTCGACGTGCCTGGTTGGGTCGGGCATCGTGCTGGCCAGCACCTCGACGTGCGGCTCACTGCAGAGGATGGCTATCAGACTGAGCGCAGCTACTCCATCTCGTCCGCGCCCGCCGAGCCGCACGTCACGCTGACAATTGAGCGGCTCGACGACGGTGAGGTGTCCCCTTATCTGACGGACGTGCTACATCCCGGCGACGAATTAGAGGTGCGCGGCCCAATCGGCGGCTGGTTCACCTGGCGCCCTGAGGAGGGCGGTCCGCTGCTGCTGGTAGCGGGCGGCTCGGGAGTCGCCCCGTTGATGGCGATGATCCGTCAGCGCGCCGCCGCGCAAAGCCCGGCGCGGTCTGCCTCCTCTACTCGTCGCGCACCTACGACGAGATCATTTTTCGGGAAGAGTTGGATCGCAGCGCCGTCACGGATGGAGATCTGATGGTGAATTACACACTCACCCGCTCCCAGCCACCCGGCTGGCAGGGATACAGTCGGCGTATTGATCGCGCAATGCTCGAAGAGGTGACGTGGGCGCCCGAGGAGCATCCGCTGATATTCATATGCGGCCCGACTCCATTGGTTGAGTCGGTCGCGACGGTGTGCGTCGGACTCGGCTACACACCCGAGCGCATCAAGACCGAGCGCTTCGGACCAACCGGAGGTGACACATGAGCGACGCAAACGAATTGACAGACACGAGCGAGGTGAGCGATGAGTCTCTCCGGCTCGACGGCAACGCTGCTGCGGACATACTGGAGGAGATCTTCACCTTTGAGGTGACCTCGGCGCATTGTACCTGCGCCGGATGTGGGCGGACCGCGCCGCTTGGCGCTCTCTTGCTGTATGGCGGCGAAATGGGCATCGTCCTGCGTTGTCCAGCGTGCGGGCGGGCCGAACTGCGGGTCGCACGTCGCGGTGGTCCAGGGGGCCAGTATTGCATCGACATGCAAGGGATGAAAACGCTGCGGGCCATTCCAGCGTGACTAAGACATTGCCCTACGGCCCGACGCCAGCGCGAGAGCATTTGAACGTGAGTGTTGGCCCAATGGGCCTTCTCGTGCAGCCTGCCCAGGCAGTACATCTCCACATCGAAGGGAGCCTTCTATGTCAGACCAGATGAACTATCGTCTGCATCCTGCTTCTGGCAGCGTGCCCATCACTCTCGTCGCCGACTTCGGTTTGTTCGACCCCGCAAATGCACAGTTCGGCCGAACGAGCGCGACAGCCGCGGGAGAATTGGCCTCACTTGGTGGCGCAACCGCGTGGCTCAACTCGGAACCATTGACGGCGGCTGGCCTGCGTGGAAAAGTCGTCCTTGTCGACTTCTGGACCTATACCTGCATCAATTGGCTCCGCACCCTGCCCTATGTTCGCGCGTGGGCCGAGAAATACGAGGATCAGGGCCTGGTGGTGATCGGCGTGCATACGCCCGAGTTCCCGTTTGAGCACGACATCGAGAACGTGCGCCGAGCCGTGAAGGACATGCGGATCGAGTATCCGATCGCGGTCGATAACGACTACGCGGTGTGGACTGGCCTTCAGCAACCACTATTGGCCGGCGCTCTATCTTGTCGATGTTGAGGGGCAGATCCGAGATCATCACTTCGGTGAGGGCGACTACGAACAGTCGGAGACATCATTCAACGCTTGCTAGCCGAGGCGGGATCGGCAACGACATCGGCGACGGTCTCGGTGTCGGTCGATGCCCAGGGCGTTGAAGCTGCCGCCGATTGGGGTGACTGCAGACTCCCGAAACCTATCTCGGCCATGAGCGCACCGAGCGACTTCGCCTCTCCCGGTGGATGTGGCAGCGGGCGACCGCCGCGATCTATGAGGTCCCTGAGCAGTTGCGGCACAATCATTGGGCCCTTTCCGGTGATTGGACGGTGGGGCACACGCCGCCGTGCTAAACGCAGCCAACGGGCGGATCGCGTACCGCTTCCACGCTCGCGACCTGCATCTCGTCATGGGGCCGGCGGTAGTGGGACATCCGTGCGATTTCGCGTGCTCGTCGATGGAACGCCGCCGGGCGCCGCACATGGGCTTAACGTTGACGAGCAGGGCAACGGCACGGTTGCCGATCAGCGACTCTATCAGCTCATCAGACAATCGAAGCCTATCGAGGACCGACAGTTCGAGATCGAGTTCCTCGATGCAGGTGTGGAGGCATGTGCATTCACATTCGGCTAAGCCACAGAGTCGGCAGCCTGAGCGTTGTGACTCAGACCTGGCCACCCATATGCAAGCGGGCAGTATTTGACTGAATGCCCAGGTATGGGGGCGTATATACCTGGGCATCTCCTGTCTGGATAAGGCTTCCGCTTACCGTATATTCTCATGCCTTCCAGCGTGATCTGCCAATCGAGGTTGTGAGTCGCGCTTGCAGGGCATCAATGGGGCGACATACAATTTTCTTATGCAGCAGGCTAAGAAGTGGGGATTGGTCGGCCCAGCATCTAAGCGAGCGACCAGGCGATCTGCCGCAGGGTATCTACCTCTCCATGATCCCAACTCGGGTAGTTGATTTTAGATGGACGCTCAATATGAGTACGCAAAAGCCCAGGAAGAAACCGAAGGAGTCTGAGCGCGCGGAGCGGCTAGAGGGATTGCTCAGCGACCTGGAGACGTTGCAGGCGTACCTTCAGGAGCGCGGAAGACACGCCTACGACCTGGCGCAGCGCTTTCTGGCGAATGCGCGACGTGACGCCGGATCGCGCGCCTATGACGAGCGGCAGGCGACGATGTTAGAATATCAGCACTACATCTGGCACGAGATCGCCGGGCGCGTCTCCCAGTTGCTCGTAGCCTATGGCGAGCCTGAGGAAACGTCTGGATCTGAAGCGCCATCCGCCAATCAGTCGCCGACGAGTGAGCAGGACTCCTGAGTTATGGCACAGCGCAATTCCAACACACCAACGCAACAACAGCGCCAGCTACAGCGCACAGAGATCGCCATACGGCTCGGCGCGACCGTCTTCGGCGTGCTGGCGGGCGTCGTCTGCTACCTCGCACTGGACCAGTTCACGGCGATTGGGCTTGTGCCAGCCTTCGTGATTGGCCTGGTCTTCGCGCTGCTCACCCGCACCGCCTCCGCCTCACTCGCGCGCGACTGGCTGCTGCGCAACGCGAGGCAACATGATCCACAGCGAGCAGAGCGCCGCCATCGCAATGCGCAATAGAGCGTGAGTTCTATCAACACCGTGCGTCGGGATTTCATGTCGAGGTATCCAATACCATGACCGGCTCTCTGGAGAACAGCAATGGCACGCTGATACGCCAGTACACCGCGCCCGTCGAAGCGTTGAGCGCGTTCACCGCTGAGGGTGGCTCGCAGTCAGGCGGGCATACCGTGATGATGTGGGGATAGACCACATGGGAGGCTACAAACAGGACATCATTCGCAATCACTGGCGTGCCGAACCCGACGTTGGCATTCGAGCTATGCCGCCAAACACGACGCCCGTCGCTTACGCGCACTGCATCGAGATACCTATCGCTGGCATAGTAGACCAGCGTGCCAGCTTCGACGGCTGTGGATCCTGAGGCATTGACAACCTTATACCTCCATTGCAGGTTCCCTGTTTGGGCATTGAGGCTGTTGAGATAGTCGGTTTCGCCCACGGTGGCGACCATCTCGAAAGTCCGATAATACACACTGTTCGCCCCAATACTCACTGGATCCTCAGGCCACTGATTCGCCAGCGGTTGCAACCATGCCGACGAGCCATCACGCGCGTTCAACGCCACAATGCTATGGATAAGAATGGAAAACACCATTCCGTCGCCATATGTTGGCATGCCCTGCACATACTCTCCGTCAGGCACAACGCGCTTCCTCCAGACGAGTGTGCCGTCACTCTCATGGAACGCCGAGATGCTGCCAAAGGGCACGCCGACAAACACCAATCCCTGCCCGACGGCCACCGGGCCGCCTAGAGCAACTTTCAGGTAGTTGGAGCAGGCAGTGCGTAGCCAACGTGGGCGAACCACGCGATCGCATCAGCGGGCGTGATCGCCTCGACCGCCAAACTCGCTGCCTCCCAGAGCGCCTCCGTGGTGCGGGCGCCGAGCCGTCTCAGGAGGGCTTTGATCTTGGAAAACGCCTGTTCACTCGGGGTGAAATCAGGCGAATAGACCCTCTATGTCAAGGCGGCTTGGCAGCAAGCTCATGCCGCCGGTCGCGCATGAGCTTGCTGGGCGGCGAGGAAGATCGATGCATCGTAGCAGATCTGCTTGTGCCACAGCGCATAAATGATTCGGACCCAGAGATTCGCCAAGGCGCGCAGCGCCACGCTATGGCTTTTACCCTCGGCACGCTTGCGACGATAATAGGCCAGCGCCCAGGGCTCCTGTGCCGTGGACTGCCAGGCAAACTGGTAGAGCGTGTTGCGCAGGGATTTGACGCACGCCACGCGCCGACGCGCTCGGGCAAACTTGCCGCTCGCGTAGGGAATTGGCGCGGTTCCCGCGAGCGCTTGCACACTCGCGGCACTCCCGAAGCGTCCTCGGTCGTCACCCCATCCGGCGAGCAAGCGCGGCGCCAGGCGTTTGCCCGTTCCGGGCAGGCTGCGAAAGACCTGACTATCAGGATGGGTCAGAAACAGGCGGTCAATCTCCTGGTCGTAAGCGCTCAGCGCAGCAATGAGCGGGCTGAGTTGACTCACCAAGGCGAGCATCAGGCGGGCCTTCGTGCGTGTGGTGACGGGGTCCGCGTGAAGTTGCGGCGTCGCGTGGAGCTGGTCCCACAGGCGTTGGGCCGCTTTGGCCGGTCCCGGATAATGCGGTTGCGTCTGCAGGAAGACCCGCAACTCCGCTACCGAGGCTGCTTGGGCCGCTTCGAGCGTCGGATAGCTACGCAGGAAGGCCAGCGTCGTGGGTTGCTGCAGCATGGCAAACAGGGTCAGGGCCACGGGGTAATAGGCCTTGAGGCAGGAGGTGAGCTGATTCACCAGGCGCGTCTGGCTCTGGACCAAGCCATCTTGGTCACGGGTCAGTACTTTCAACTCGTGCACCAGCGGGCTATCGGGCGCCAGGCGACGCAGATCGGCGAGATCACTACGTCCCTTCTTGGCCAGCAGATACGCATCGAGGGCATCGGTTTTGGCTCCAGCCGGGGCACGCCGCCGCTCCAAGGTTTTCGGATTCACTGGATAGACTGGCACCCCAGCCTCTAACAGCGCAGTGATCAGCAAGCCGTGGTTGGTCTCAACGACACAGGCAATCTGCTCGAGATCCGGCACGCTCCCTGGGGCACTCAGGCGCGCTGCGAGGTCCAGCAGGAAGGCAATCAGTTCGTGCAATCCCTCTGCCGAGTGCGCCACGCGCAGTTTTGCCACTTGGTGACCGGTCTCGTCTACCACGGCGGCGTCATGATGATCATCTGCCCAATCGATGCCAACATACCACACGATTGCTTCCCTCCTCATGCGCACAACCTACCGACCATACCAATACAGTCCATGGGGATAAAGCTGGGGTCCTGAATGATCGTGGCCTTATACGCCGGTGCTCGCAGCACAACCCTCTATCGTCGGTGCCATCCAAGACGCGAAGAGCTGGGGAAGGACTATCTACTCGAAGCGGTCGCACCGCAAGGGCGGCAAAGCCTTTCCCCAGCATCCCCATGAGTATTTTCCGCCCCTCTCCTGAATGCGATGCTCCGAGAGGCGTGGTTAGACTTTACCGTATAAGGGCGGCAGGAAGAGGAGGTGGCAGTGACGGGCTTGCAGGGCCTGGCGAATGCGCTCCGCGTTGTGCACGCTCAAGGTATCCAACACGACCATCTGGCCCGGCTGGAGCGTTGGCGCCAACTGCTCCGTGATGTACCAGGCGAACGTCACCGTATCCATGGCTCCTTCAATCAGCCAGGGCTGGTGCACGCCGTCGGGGGCGAGCGCCGCCACCAGCGGCGTATTCTTCCCGTGGTTGCGCGGCGCCGAGCCGGTGGCGCGCTGGTCATGTTGTGCGGCGCCCAGCCATAGAGCCGGGTCAAGGCGATATTCGTCCCACTTTCGTCGCCAACGACGAACTGCTGTGGGTCGAGCTGGGCGACGGCCTTGCGCCCGGCGGTGCGCCCGGCGGTGCGTGCTTCCTCGTCGCGCACGGCACGGCTGCCAGTGTCTTTTTTTATGCGTCCAGCCGAGGCGGCGCAAGGTCCGCCACCTCATCCCACATGGTGGCTTCGCTCAGCTGCTGGCCAGACTGCTCCGCCCACCAGGCACAGTGCTCCAAGACGGTGGCATCGGCGGCCGCCTCCAGCCGCGCCCGCAACGCCGCCTCCTGCTCAGATCCAGGGCCAATGCGCCGCGGGCAACCGGGAATGGGCTTGCGCTCCAGCGAGCCGGTCTCCCGCTCCTGCACCACGGCGCGTTTGACCGTATTCACGGCCACTCCAAAGCGGCGCGCGGCTTCTCGCATGGGCTGACCGTGGGCCACCATTGGCCACCGCTCGCACCAGTCGTTCTTTCAGGTCGCTCGCATACGCTCGCATACGCTCGCATACGCTCGCATACCAACGGCTACTGCAGATCCTATGCCTGCCTTCGCCTCTTGCACGTTGCTGTAATGGGAGACTCCATGCGAGCGCGCCCGTATCGGCACGCAGCGCGAAAACCAGAACCCAAGGAGCATTATCTGAGTTTGTAGTACTGGCGCTGAGAAAGAGCATCCCATCTGACATGATTGGTGGAGCAAGAAACCTCAGGGGTATTTGTGGCTCCAGCGAATTGGTGAGCGGCGTGCGCCAGAGTTCCTGGCCGTCGCTTGCGCGTATCGCAGTCACGGCCAGGCTCGACGCGAGATAGATGGTATGTTCGTCCGCCGCCGACATTATCTGCTGACCTATGTCCATTTGGTGTTGCCAGCGCGCCGCGCCCGTGCGCGCGTTGGGGGAGATAAGCGCTGAGGCGGAGCCGTAGGTATACTGCCGCACATACGCCAGCGATAGCGAATCGGTCACTGGCGCGGATACATTCACCAGTGGTGGACTATAAAAATTGCGACGGCGCCACCCGCGCACGAAATGATCACGAGCACGGGCACGCAGAGCGTCAGCAGGATCTTCCACAGCTGTCGCCTGGCCCGGATTGCCAGCACAATCAGCAGTATCATGAGCAGCATGACCGCGATTTCTGCCCAGGGGAGCCAGGGAAAATTCTCGAAGGCATAGATTCTCATTGGCTGGCCCTCGTCCGAAGCGCAATGTATCAGTTGTCTGCTTGCACTACGGCATCAGGCCAGGTCATTCTCACATCCGCGGAGGGTCGGCGCTACCTATTCATCGTCATCGCGGTCCTGTTCGTCGGGATCGCCATACTCGTTGATGGACATGAAGATCACATCGCGCACGTAGGGATGAATCCGCAGGCGATTGCTCACCATTTCTTCCGTGCCGGGCAGCACATAGGCGAGGAAGCCATGCTTGCGCGGGATAATGCGCAGCGGACGCGCCTCATTGGAGGAGAGCAGCCGTTGTGCCTGCCCAACCGAGACACCCGAACGGAAGAAGACCGCGACACGTCCCGGCCCCAGAAATGGCGCCTGCTGGCGCGCAGCATCTGGCTCGAAGCGCCCGACGATGGCCTGCGCGGCATGCTCGGCCTGATTGTGGAGCCGCTCGAACGCGGGCCGCGCGCGCTCGGTCAGACCACGCGCCGAAGCGGTCAGCCGCCCGAAGACATCGCCCAGGCGTGACGAAGGCGCTGCTTCATACGCCGGAATCGGGTGGACACCGCTGGCGCGGGCTTCGTGCTGATACTCCAGCGCATCGCGCAGGCCGGGACGCAGATCACCCCACCACTGCCGCACGCGCTCGGTGACTTGCTTGTCCGCGATGGGATCGTCCTCGCCATGCTCTTTGGCATCGCGCCGACGATGAAGTTCCTGGAGGCGCTGCATACGAGGATCAGGCAACGCTGTGCGTGGGAAGCCCGTGGGTGGCTCCCCGGGCATGGGCCGCCCATTGGGCGAGGAGTAGCGGTTCAAGCCAGTCCGGTCGGGGCGTGGAATGGCGCGGCGATGCAGGCTGGCGGCGGCCTCCGGGAGCGTCCCGGGAATGGACTCCGCCGACGCCGGAAGCGGCGGCCAGACGGCGCGCTCATCGGTGTCGAGGAAGTGCGGGCGGGCGCTCAGAACGGTTCCCGGCGCGAGGGCGACCGTGGGCTGCTCGGCGATAGACCACTCTTCCTCATCTCTCGAAGCGTAATCGGTCTCGTCGAGAACCTCATCGTCGGCGAAGGCGGGCGGTTCCGGCTCTGGGGGAGGCGGTGGAGGTGGCAATGGCGCGCCGTGCGGGTTCGTGCCGCCACGCGCGCGCGTGATGGAGGTCAGCGTATGGTGGCGCGGACGCTCTGGCTCAGGCGGCGCATCGGGCGTGTCGGGCGTATCCGCCACATCGGCATGAGCAACATGGGCGGCGGCTATCGGCGCGCTCAACTCAGCCGATGGCCCGGTCTCCGCCTCAAGGCTGTCTCCGGCATCGGCGCTCGCGTACTCGTTCGGTTGCTGAGCCTCCCCAAACTCCTCCAGGAAGGCAGGCGCCAGATCGCGTGTCCGCGCGCGCGTCATCCGTGGCTTCTCCCATTTCGTCTGCGATGTCGTCTGCCACTGGCTCAGCCACCACGTTCGCGACCGCTGGAGTCCCTTCCAGCGTCACCGCGGGAAGCTCGACCGTTATTTTACCGCTGTCGTCCGATGATTTGGTCATAGAGATACCCTCAAGCCACTGTCCCAGAACGGCGTGAGCCACATGTGTGCCAGATCCACGGCCCGTTGCCTGACGCCTTCCTCGTGTCTCCGCGCACCCCATGCCGTGGATGCGAAGGATGATGCATACCACAGCATACTTCCATTGTTACAGCAGATGCACGCCAGCAAGTAGCCCTCAGCGCAGGCGGCAAGCGGCGCGACACCCCGTGTATGGTAAGGCGCCCAGTGGGAGAAATATGCTAGTGCTCATGGACTATGAGATGGCGGAATATTCCCCCACCGCGCGGCTACTCCCCTGGCTGCCCCAGGTAGTTGCTCAGCAATTGTCGGGCATGACGCGCGACATCCGGCCTCAGTTCGTAGAAGGTCATACGTTCGCGATCATAGAGCGTCACCAGCCCGGCGTCGCGTAGCTTCACCATGTGGTGTTTGGTTGTAGCTTTGGTCAGGTCCATCCGGTCGGCCAGTTCAGTCAGATACATCTGGCGCTCGGCCAGCAGCCGCAGAATGCGCAGCCGTGAGGGGTCACCCAGAGCAAGGAAGAAGCGCAGCGTCTCTTCGTCAGGCGCGCGCGGATCGCCCCGGTGGGCATCGGGAGAGGCGTAGATCAGTGGAGCGCAGAATGTCAGCGTGCCATGCCAGACGTGATAGAGCACGGCGGGACGACAGAAAAAGCTGGGGGAAAAGACGATGCGTCGCAGGCCAGCCGCGCTTTGCCACTGCACGCCACGCATCGCCTGTTCGATGAAACCCTCGGGCGGCATCTCGGCGCGTCGCCGCTCCAGGGCTTCCGCCTCCTGACGCAGCAGCGGCAAAATGCGTTCCTGTTCGGCGGCGAACACCGCATCGTACCAGACACGCAGGGCCGAGAGCAGCGTGTCGCGCGCCCCCTCCAGATCACCGAGAACGGCGCCGACAGTCGGGCGCATATCTTCGGGGTAGCGCGCCAGCAGCCGCTTATAGGCCGCCCCGGCAACGGTGGACGCCGCCAACTCCTCAAGCGTCGCGGCGAGCAGCTCCGCCCAGTCCGGCCCAAGCCCTTCCTGGTCCAGCAGCACCTCGGTCAGTTTCGCCGAGGGCAGCTCGCGTAGCCAGGAGAGGAACTCCAGTGGCTCGCGCGGCTCTGGGCAGCGCCAGACCAGCGAGATGAGCGTGGCATGCAACGATCCTGGCCGACCATCGCCCAGGTAGCGCCCCAGCACCGTCAGCGCTTCAGGATTAGCTTCGTTGCAGCGTTTGCGCGCTGACTCGATCCACTCGCGGCCCACATCATAGTCGGCGTAGTCATGCTCGGCTGAGGCGAGCGCGACATGCAGACTGAGGAGAAAATCGTAGGTGACGCTCGCCAGTATCTCGACGTCGAGAATGCGTCCGCGGCGCAGATCAACCGCGCGCGGTGCGGCGAGGCGTGGATCGGTACGTGTTTCCACCAGCGTTCTCCTGACTGGGTGACTGCGGCGCTATGAAGTCCATTTCGCCGATCATCACGTCTGGCAACACCTGACGAACGGGACGAGCGCCGTGCGTGCATCGTACTCGCGAGTGCTCGCTTTGTGCAAATCGCTCCCTCAGATGGCTATCACCAGTGTGTGATATATATCTTACAGCAGATTTCGCCGGGCCGCATCGTGCTGCGATGTATCCGTTAGGATGCGGGTGTTAAAATACGCAAAACGGCATATTTTGGCGCGATGAGCGGTTATCGTCTCAAGGAGCGATATGGGCACACAGTGGGCAGTGTTGGTGGCGGCGTTTCTGGCGTCCGCCGTCGAATTCGTCGAGGCATTTACTATCGTGCTGGTGGTGGGCATCACCATCAACTGGCGTAGCGCGTTCGCGGGTGCGGCGGCGGCGGCCCTGGCGCTGACGACGCTCGTCGGTATTTTTGGGACGGCGCTCGTGCGCTACGTGCCGCTCGAAGCCCTGCGGTTCGCCGTGGGCGTGCTGCTGGTGCTCTTTGGCCTGAAGTGGCTGAAGAAAGCCATTCTGCGCTACGCGGGACTCAAGGCGATGCACGACGAAGAGGCGATCTATGAGGAGCAACTGGCGGAGATGCGCGCCCGTGGCGAGCGTCACCAGCAGCGGATCGATCCCTTTGGCGTCGTGACCTCGTTCAAGAGCGTGCTGCTGGAGGGGCTGGAGGTCGCGTTCATCGTCATCACCTTTGGCTCGGCAGCCGATAGCATCGGCTCGGCCATCTGGGGCGCGCTGGCCGCGGGTGTGCTGGTCGTGCTGGTGGGGGCGCTGGCGCGCGCGCCATTGCAGCGCGTGCCCGAGAATACACTCAAGTTTATCGTGGGCATCATGCTCACCAGCTTCGGCACCTTCTGGGGCGGCGAGGGCATCGGCATCGCGTGGTGGCATGAGGACCTCTTTCTGCCGATTCTGGTCGTCTTCTATCTCGCCGTCACGGGCCTGCTGATTCTCTGGCTGCGCCAGTACGCGCCAGCGAAAACCGCCGAGGTCGCCGCGCCGGAATCGGCAGCCGGGGAGGTGCTCTCGTGAATGCGATTCTGCGTGCGCTCAAAGCGACATACAACTTCTTCGCGGGCGACGCGATTCTGCTGATCGCCACAGCGGTCGCCTTCGTGCTCGGTTTGTTGCTGGTCCATGCGCTGGCCGCGCCTAACCCCTTGGTGGCGGTGGTTTTCGTCGGCTGCATCGTCGGCGGCCTGGCGCTCACGCTGGGACGCGAGCTACGCGGGCGGGTGCGCCAGCGATAGCTCTCTCTGAGGGCCTGAAAATGAGAATGCGGGCAGGGAGCGAATCCCTGCCCGTGCTGTGTTTTCCTATGTCTCTGTAGCGGCTAGGCCCCTGGCTTCCCCTGCTGTTGCGCGCGTTTTGTCATCGGTTTCTGCACCAGGAAGTAGTAGAGTCCGCCGACCACCAGAATCAGCGGGATGAAGATATAGATCGCCAGATTCAGGTAGGCAGCGGCGCTCTCGACGGGACGATACCAGCTCAGGATGGTGATCATTGTGGCGCCCCAGACGACGGCCAGGATGTTGACGATCATGCCCAAGCCGACCAGGCTGAACGGTCCGTTGGCGATGAATCTGCCACGTAGCCGTGCGACGAGGGTGGCGGCTGTACAGATCAGGTACGCCAGGTAGATCAGAACGACGGTGACCGCGACGAGGACAGCCTCCACCTGGGTGGCGAAAATCAGCACAGCGGAAAAGATCGCTGTGAACAGAATCGCGGCTACTGGCGTCCCCAGCGAGCGATGGACTGTGCCGAAGAGCTTGCTGCCCGGCACTTCTTTGTCACGCGCCATTGAGAAGAGCAAGCGCGCCGCGTTCGCCTGCACCGAGAGGCCGCAGACGGTGATTGCGGTGGCGACGATGACGAAGAAGACGTTCGAGAGACCTGGAATGGCATCTGAGATGATGGATTCGAGCGAACTTGGGTCGGCCATGAACTTGGAGAGGCCATCCGCTGGAATAGCGAGAATCGCGCCGACCAGGAAGAGACCGCCAATCACGAATGAGCCGAGCAGTGCCAGCAGCAACGCGCGGGGTACCGCCCGGCTGGGGTTATGCGTCTCTTCGGCGAGGGTGCCAGCGGTGTCGAAGCCGTAGACGACGAAGAGCGACATGAGCATGGCGGCGAAGAAGGTGCCAAGGTACGAGCCATTGACCTCAGTGCCACCTGTGTTGCTCAGGAAAGAGATTGGGTGGTTGCTATGGGCAAAGAGCAGGGTGCAGCCAAGCACCAGCATACCCAGGAACTCGGCGACGACGCCGATGTTGTTGATGATGGCAATCAGCCGCGTGCCAATGATGTTGATAACCGTCGTGAGCGCCAGCACGACCAACGCAATGATGATGAGAACGGTGGTGTTCTTCGCATCCAGGCCAAACAGGCTGGCAATCACGGGTGGAACCGCAAAGTCCACCGAGGCGATTGTGGCGATGAGCGCGACGAGATACACCCAGCCGCCCATCCAGGCGACATCGCGATTGGCAACTTTCTTTGACCAGGAGTAGACCGAACCGGCGACGGGAAAGCGCGAGCCAAGCTCGCAGAAGACAAGGCCGACGAGTAGCTGCCCGAAGAAGACGATGGGTCAGCTCCAGATGAACGCCGGGCCACCGGTTCCCAGACCAACCGCGAAGAGCGCGAAGATGCCCGTAGTAACGGAGATGAACGAGAACGTGACGGCGAAGTTGGAGAACAAGCTCATCGTGCGGTGCAGTTCCTGGTGATAGCCTAACTGCTGGAGCTGTTCTGAGTCCTGCCGCTGCTGGTCCGTAGCCGTCGCTGCGTTTGACCCCTGTGGACTAGACATTACAATCCCCCCTCGTTGAGCGTGGCCGCGTCGCTGCGACCGATGCGCCCCGCGCGAAACGATACTTGATGAGATGAGAAGCTCGCGCAGGTTGCGAGAAGTATAGAGAGCGTTTGCGCCTATCCCAATGGCCGCGATGCTACAAATAACAGGCGTGCGTATGGCCACCCTGTACTCGATTCATCGCGTCGTGATGCTACCCTGAATCGCACATGTAGTCGCACATCAGTCTGGCGGAATGCTTGCCCCGGCGGCCTCGGCGGTGTATACTCGTGGGGTATGCCCGCGACCTCGCGCGCAGACCCATGCCATCTCACCTGAAGTTACCTGAACTGGCACGCGCGACCAGGGCGATAAGGGAGCGATCACCGACAATGAAGGTTATTTTGCTACAGGAAGTCCCCGGACTGGGCAAGCCGGGTGATGTGAAGGAAGTTGCCAACGGCTACGCGCGCAACTACCTGCTGCCACACCACATGGTGACGGCGGCGACGCCCGGCGAGCTGGCGAATCTCCAGCAGCGCGTGGTATCGGCTCAGCGGCGCACAGAGAAGCAGCGCCAGGAGCACGAATCGCTGGCGACGAAGCTGGCGGAGGTGACGCTGACGTTTGCGGTGCGCGTCGGGCGGGGCGACCGCCTCTATGGCTCGGTGACTAGCCAGGATATCGCCAACGCGCTCGAAGAGCAAGAGCACCTGACCGTGGATCGCCGCACGATTCAACTGCGCGAGCCGCTTCGCACGCTGGGCACGTTCGAGGTGCCGGTGCGCATCGCGCCGAAGGTTGAGCCAAAGGTGAAGGTGGCACTCGTCGCCGCCCAGGAGTCTGCCACGGCGGAGCAAGAGGCGCCCGCCGCCGAGGAAACGCCAGCCGAGGACGAGGAAGCGCCCTCCGAGGAGGAGTAGGCTTCCTTATCAACCAGCGCCCCCGCATTCTGAGCCAAGACGCCAGAACAGCAGGGGCGTATGTCGTTTTCCTTCACAGGCAGGCAGGTCGGCGTTCACGATGCGAGGCAAATGTACCCCGTTGGCGGATTCGTTGCGGGCGGAATCTGCGCAAGCATGCCCGCAGTCGTGCAGGCCTGTCCATTCCATTGGTGCGCTATCGGCGCGAGCAGCAGGGACGTGTTGCTGGTGTACGGAAGCGATCCGCCATCCACGGTAAGGCTGACGGCGAAGGTGTAGGTTCCCGGCGCGGTGGGTGCGGTGATGGTGACATTGAGGTACATGGCGCTGCCGGGCGGGAGAACCGCGGGCAGCGGGCCAAAAGTTCCGCCCGATCCTCCCGGCTGCGTGGAGGCGACCACAGCCCCCGGCTGCGCCGTAGACGCAAAGCCCGCCTGCAACTGCTCGTCAATTGGGGCGCTGCCACGGTCGCAATTGTTCGACGTAACGCCCGCTGGGCGCGCATAGAAGCCAGCGCAGAAGTCCCACGCATTGAGCTGGCTGGCGTATGCCACGAAGTTGGCCAGCTTCACCCGCGCGCCCAGTATCGTGTGTGCGGTTGTGCGCGAGGCGTTGCAGACTGAGACGAGAATCGAATTCGTGCCTATCGTGTCAGTGGGCCATCCCGCATACTGACCCGTTGCGTTCTGTTGCGGCAATTTCAGCGGCTGGAGCGGTACGCCAGCAGGCAGAGGGTCGAGAATCGCGTCGATAGTAGGGATAGTTGGCGTAAACAGCAGGTCGCCCGCGCGCATGAGGCCCGTTACGCCGCTCCATGCATCGCCGCAGTTTTGGGCGCTTGGTGTGGCAGTGGGCTGCGAGGAACTGCTTGCTGTGGTAGGCGACGAGGCGCTGGCGGACGTGGTAGCAAAGGGATCGACGGTCGGAATGTTGCCCGAGGCGGCGAGTGATGAGTCGGCACAGCCAGCGAGCGCCAGGGCGAGTACAAGCGCTAGAGCGAGCGCGAGGCACAGGGTCGGGCGACGTAACATGGCGGCAACCCCCTACGGCGGCAACGACGCGATATGAGGTATTCAGTCGTTCGCGTGTGCCGTTCAGTATAGCGGAGAACCGCCAATCTGCATAGCGGAGTACCCAGTGGAATCACTGACTGGCGTCGCTGGCGCAGTATATGGCGCCAGCGGGGCGTGTGCGGCAGTAGGAGGGCGATAACCTTACGGCAGCAGCAGGTGCAGATCGCCGAACTCGTGCCAGAGATACTTCTGGCGTAGCGCCTCCTCATAGGCCGCGCTCACGTGCGCCCGACCAGCGATGGCTTCGAGCATGGCGAGGTGGCTGGCGCGCGGCTCGTGGAGTCCGGTGAGCAGCCCCTGCACCGCACGCACGCCGCGTGTCGGCGTAATGACCAGCGGCGTCCATCCCTCGCCGGGATGAGTCGCGCCCTCCTCATCGGTGACCGTTTCGAGCGCGCGCACCACAGTTGTGCCGGCGGCCACTACCCACCGGTGGGCGGCATGGACCGCGTTGACCGCATGCGCTGTCGCCAACGGCACCCGGTAGTATTCCTCGTATGGCGGTTCGTGGTCTTCGAGGCTGGAGACGCCGGTATGCAGCAACAGCGGTGCGATCTGGACGCCGCGCGCAATCAGCCGCGTCATCAGTTCCGGGGTGAACGCGCGGCCCGCCGAGGGCATCTCCGCGCTGCCCATCTCCGTCGCATAGACCGTCTGGTAATATTCGCCGGGCCAGCGCCGCGACACATAGCTGTAGCGGATGGGGAAGCCATATTGTGCGAGGTACGGATGCAGCGGGCAGGGCAACGCCAGCGTCGCCAGCCAGAGCCGCACGCCATCGTCTGCCGGGAGCACTGCGCGGTCGGTAGCATAGGGCGCAAGCAGCGTCGCCGTCCCGCCTGCGGGCAGACTGATCACCTCGCCCGCGCGCGCCTCGCGGAAGGGCAGCGTGCCGTTTGGGCCAGGCTGCCGCAGCTCCAGCGTCCAGATGTCGCCGGGCAGATGCGTCGAGAGGTGGACCTCCAGCGGAGTCTCGTCACTTCGGGTGGCTTCAAGCGCGGCGTTGAGGGTGCCGCTGGTGTTGATGACCAGCAGATCACCGGGTTCGAGCGCGTCCACAATCGCGGCAAAACGGTGGTGGCTGACGAGCGGCTCCGCCCCGCGCGAGACCATCAGCCGCACGCCATCGCGTCCCAGCCGGCGCGCCTCCGCTGGCTCGTGCGCCTCCAACTCTGGAGGCAGCGTGAAGTCGAGCGGCTCGATACCGTCGAACACGAGGTCTCGCGGCCCGTTTGTCTCATCGCGCGATGACCCAATCAATGTCAGATGTTTCGTCGTCATAGCAATCTTCTCGTAATCTTCACTGCGCAGTGCGTCTCAGCCCAGCGTGCGCGCGGCATAGCGCCCGGAAGACAGGTCGCCGGTCAGCAGCACGAGCAGTCCAGGCACGCTCGTCTCAGGCAGCGGCCGGTCGCTGATGTCCTCGCCCGGAAACGCTTCCTGATGCATCTGTGTTCGCATATCGCCCGGATCGACCCAGTAGACGCGCCATGCCTCGTTCTCAGCGGCCAGGATGTTCGAGAGCTGCTCCAGCGCGGCCTTGCTCGATCCATAGCCGCCCCAGCCTGTATACTGTTCGACGCCCGCGTCGCTGGTGATATTCAGGATGCGCGCGCCAGGCTTGAGCTTTTGCCGCAGCGCCTGGGTCAGCGCCAGTGGCGCGATCACGTTGGTGCGATAGACCTGCTCCAGCACATCCAGCGGGTAGTCCAGCAGTTCCGGCTGAGGGCTTGGGCCGAGGCTGCTGGCGTTGTTGACCAGCGCGTTCAGCCCGCCGAGTTGCTCCGCGGCGTCGGCCAGCGCGGCCCGGTGCGCCGGATCAGTGACGTCCCCGGCGATGGCGACGACCTGCGTCTGCGTTGCAAGTTCAGCGCGGGCGGCCTCCAGCGCCTCGGTGCCACGCGCGTCGATCAGCAGCGTCCAGCCGTCGCTGGCAAGCTGGCGCGCCAGGGCAAGCCCCAGCCCACGCGAGGCGCCGGTGATAAGAATGCTGCGAGTGGGTGTTGCGTTCATCGTGTATCTCCTGTCCAGGGATCTCTGGACGTAGCGAATTCTACTCCGTCATCAGTCATTGTATGCGCGCATGCTATTGCGCACCACGCACAATAGGCCAGGCACAACCTGTACTCACGGACAGGCGCACTGATTGTCCGCATAGATTGTGCAAGAACCGCCACATTGGTTGTACAACAAGAGAGGGCCGTGATGGGCCTCGTGAAATCGCCGGGCAGCAAGTGGCGCAAGGAGAAGTTTGCATGAGTCAGCAGAAGGTCGCCATCGTGACGGGTGGCTCGCTGGGCATTGGCGCGGCGGTCGTGCGTCGGTTGGCGCGCGATGGCTACGCCGTCACCCTCGACTACCATACCCATAGCGACGCCGCCAACACCATCGCCCAGGAGATCACCGGCCAGGGCGGTCAGGCGCTGGTGGTCCAGGCGGATGTCTCGCGCGTGGCCGATATCGCTAATCTGGTGGCTCAGACCGTCGCCCGCTTCGGGCGGCTCGACCTGCTGGTGAATAACGCGGGCATCGAGCAGCGGATGGCGTTCCTGGAAACCACCGAATCCGCCTTCGACCAGCAGATCGCGGTGGACCTCAAGGGGCCGTACTTCGCGGCGCAGGCTGCCGCGCGCCAGATGGTTGCGCAGGGCGGCGCAGGCTGCATCGTCAACGTCAGCTCAGTGCATGAAGACTTACCGATGGTTGGCAATGCCATCTATTGCGCGGCCAAGGGCGGCCTGCGCATGCTCACGCGCACGCTGGCGAACGAGCTTTCCTCCCACGGCATCCGCATTGTCAACATCGGCCCCGGCGCGGTGGCCACGCCAATCAACGCGGCGACGCTTGCCGACCCGGTGAAGGTGCAGGCGCTGCTGGCCGAGATCCCGCTCGACCGCATCGGCCAGCCTGACGATATCGCCAACGCCGTCGCCTGGCTGGCCTCCGATCAGGCGAGCTACATCACCGGTACAACGCTCTTCGTAGACGGCGGCCTGATGGTCTACGCGGGCAGTCTGTGAGAGCGATGAGCATTGGTCCGTGGTGGGTTGAGGCGCCGATGATGGGCGCAGGCGGTTGAAACCGCGCCTCAATGGCCTACGCTACGCTGCGGCCACAAAACCCGCCTGCGCGGGTTAGAGAGTGGAGCGTTGAGCGTTGAGCCTGTGACGACAAGTGCGGTTGCCCACCACGACTTGAATAGATCCATCCCGCGAGCACCGATTCAGGCAAGAGAGGGTCTGGGGGAGTCCGCGTAGGCGGACTTCGTGGCCCGCAACGTAGCGTAGGCCATAGAGGCGCGGTTTCAACCGCCCGCGCCTCTTGCCGCCAGCCACCAACACGCATACAAAAGCCCTCTCTCCCACAGGAGAGGGGGTGAGGGGTGAGGTCCGCCTACGCAGTCTGGAACTTCATGACGACGCGGCCCAGGCGAAGCTCGTCGCCGTTGTTGATCGGCGTCGGCGTCTTGGGCGCCAGCTTCTGCTTGTTCACGAAAGTGAAGTTGGTGCTGTTCTCGTCCTCGACCATATACTGGCTGCCCTGCAAGAAAATCTTGGCGTGCAGCCGCGAGACGCCACCCTCTTCGCCGCCGTGGGGCGTCAGGTCAACATCGGGATAGATGTTGCTGATCGGGTCTTCACGTCCAATCAGAATCTCGCTCTTGCCAGCGAGGTCGAATGTACCCCCATCCGCCTCGACAACGAGCTTGGGCGCGGTGGCGGGCGCAGCGGGAGGCGCCGAGACGGCTGTGGCAACGGGAGCCGCGACAGGCGCGGGAGCCGCGGAGCTAACAGCAGACTGGGGATCCAGCCGCTCGCCACATTCATCGCAGAAAAGGGATCCATCCGGGTTGTCGTGTCCCTGTGAGCAACGAACGGTCATTATACACTCCTCTTCATCTGGTTCGTGTCAGCGCGCACGCGACCTCTCTGGTCAGCATACCACATGCCCCAACGTACGAGCAGCCTGCGTCGGCGGCATGCTCCAATGGGTTAGTCCAGCATCTGCGTCAGTTTGCGCGTCTTATTGCCGATGTTCTTGACTTCCTCTTTCGAGACCGGGCCGCCCGCGGCAAGCTGGTCGAGCGCGCGTTGCGTCTCGGGATCGAGCATGCGGGTGACGCTGGGATTCAGCCGTGTCGTGACCTTGCCCGTCTTCTTGTACTCATCGAGCACCTTCGTCACCAGCCGGTGCGCGTTCGACTTCTCGGCATAGTTCATCACGACCGGATTGGCCTCTTCCGGCGGCACAGGATCGTTCGTGAACGTCACGACCGCGTCGGCGCGCACCTTCTCCGTCCCACCGCCCGGCACATCGTACGAAAGCTCCGCCTGCGCGATGCGGAAGGTGCCAACGGGCCGGTTCTCAACCAGCAGCTCGAAGAGCACCGCCTGAGGCGCTGTGCGCTCGATATCGCCGACCGCGATGACCGCCTCGCGGTCCGACAGGCGCTCCTGGCTCAGTTCCGAGATCAGCGGCAAGACCTTCACCGCGCGCTTGGGAGAGACACCGGACGAGAGGCGCAGTGTCACCTGGGCGTTGCGCACGGAGACCGCCGCCGCGTTCGCCAGTTGCTGCTCGAAGATGGCCAGCGCGTCATCCGGTCGGCGGATGAACTCGGCGGGCATCCCGCTGCTCCGCTGGCCAATATTGTCCAACAGGTCTTCGTCCCAGTCGGCGCCGATGCCCAGCGGGTAGATGCCCACGCCTGCCGCGCCCGCGTCGTCGGCGATGCGGCGGCAGCGGTCGGTGTCGCCATACGTGACGCCATCAGTCAGCAGGATCATCCGGTTGACGGTCTGCGGCGAGGCGAACTTTTTCAGCTCCATCAGGCCGATGTTCATGCCGAGCGACATCGCCGTGCCGCCGCCGTCGCGGATGCCTTCGATCATGCCCTTGATATGCTCTTTGTCACTCGCGGGCTGCGCTGGCACCACCACGTGCACGTTGTCGTCGAAAATCACCACCGAGACGATATCGGTGGGCAGCATATGGTCCACTACCAGCTTCACCGCATCCTTGACCGCCCGCAGCTTCGCGCCTTTCATCGAGCCGGAGTGATCCAGCACAAGCGCGAAATTGAGCGGCATGCGCGTCTGGGTGGCTGTCGCGGTTGGGCGCGCCTCCACCAGCACATAGGCAAGCTGGCTGCCGCCAGTCACGGTCATGCGCTCGCGTCCTACCTGACAGTCCAGAGTTACTTCGCCGGCCATCTTCTTTCGCCGTTCCCTTTCCTCACGCCGCCATCGCACTCGCCACCGCGCGGCGTTGCCAGGTGGTGGCCATGCGCGAGCACATATCTCCCTATTTGACGGTTCGCCTTTACCCGCAAAACTGCGTACCGATAACGTGTACGCAAGGCTCTATGCGAGGGTTGCGAACGGCCCTGGCTGACATGTTGTGGCTCAAGCGCTGACGTCGAGCAGGACGACGCTGATGTTGTCTTCGCCGCCATTCTCGTTCGCCGCGCGCACGATACGCTCGCAGGCCTCAGATGTGCTGACGGTTTCGCGCAGAATGCGTGCCAATTCGTCGTCGCGCACCATCTCCCAGACGCCATCCGAGCAGAGCAGGATGCGCACACCCGGCCGCAGCTCCTGCGGAAAGATATCGGCGTCCAGCCGTGGGTCAGCGCCGAGGCTCTTCAATATCTGGTTGCGCTGCGGATGCTCGTAGCGCTCTTCAGGCGGAATCATGCCCGCATCGATCAACTGCTCGACCAGTGAATGGTCTTTCGTCACGCGTCGCAGTCCATGGTCATCGTAGACGTAGCCGCGGCTGTCGCCCATGTTCGCAATCCAGGCGGAATCACCCGCGATGAGCGCGGCGACCAGTGTGGATCCCATATCGGCCTGCTGCGCGTCATTGGCGGCGCAGAGCGCGACGTTGGCGGCGCGTGCGGCCTCCCGCAGCAGCTTCTCGCCGTCGAATGCGGGCGCATCCGCGTCGTCCTTCGCCTCACCTTGTTCGTCGGCGGTCGCTCCTGGCATAAGAGCGGGCGCGAGCACCTCCAGCATCGTCTGCACGACGAGTTTGCTGGCCTCCTGCCCGCTATCGTGTCCTCCCAGGCCATCGGCGACGATCCCCAGCGCGCGCGGGTCGTGCCGCGAGTTATAGACCGTGTCGAAGACGAGTAGCGCTGTGCTATCCTCATTCGCCTCGCCCTGGCGTGTCTGCCCGTGATCGGCGGTCACATACGCGCTCACGCGGACGCCGCTGGGGAAATGAATGGCGCTGATGGGTTTGGGCGCGACCTCATACGTGCGCAGCCCCTGGGTGAAGACGCGCGTTCCCGCCTCCGTCTCGGCATCCGTTGCTTCTACTGGTCCGGCGTCGCTGGTGAGCCGCTCGACGAGCACGAACTCACGCGAGAGCATATCGGCCCCGCACTGATCGCAGTAGGGATCGAGCGCGGTCGCGTTATCATGCTCCGCGCCGCACGACCAGCACTCCTCATACGCCTGGAGGTCGCGCGCGCGATAGACGTTCTCCGGCCCGTGCTCGCCCTGTGACGAGCGCACCAGCTCTTCGACGCGGTAGCGCCCCCCAACGATGATGGAGGGAGGCAGCGGCCACGGCAGGCCATCGGTGGGCGTCGGCATCGCGGGCTGCGCCGGATGTTCTGGCGCCTCATCCAGATCATAGGGTGGCAGCGGCTCGTTCAGCGGCTCGGCCTGTGGCGCCGCCGCCAGCGATGAGATGGGCGCTACCGGCGCCATCTGCGGCAGCGCGGGATGCTCCTGAGTGGGCATATCGGCGACCGAGAGCGGTGTGGGCGTCTCAGGCAACGTCGCCTCGCCGTCATCCTCCGCAGGCTCCTCCACTGGGGCAATGTCAGCAGCCGCTGGCTCTAGCTCTGGCTCCGGCTCCGAGGCTGGCTCTGGCTCCGGGTGTTCGGCGACGGCTGTGGCCACCTCCGCACTGACCGGCTCCATGTGTGCGGCTGACTCCGGCTGCGTCTCGGCGCGCTCGTCCGCGCCACTGTCTGCGCCGTCGGTCTCATCGTCATCGTCGCGGTGGCGCGGTATCCGTGGCGGACGCTTCTGCTTACCGCTGCTGTCAACGGCCTGGCCGTCGGTCTCGGCGTCAGCGGTCGAGGCCGACTGTTCGGCGCCACAGACATTGCAAAAGCGCGCCTGTGGACGCAACTCGGCACCGCACTGTATGCACTCCATCAAATATTCGGCGCGTGAACCCCCTACTTCTCAGTCATGAGGTGGAAGCGCCATCCCCTTTCTGTAGTACACTGCAACTATGCGTAAGGCACTCTGACCTAGCCAGTGAAACGGCTTCACCACGCATCGGGAGCTTAGGGTAAACCCCGTGAATTGCTTTGCCGTTTTTCGGAACGGTGGGCCACAAGTCAGTTGGCCCCCAAGCCCAGGCGCGTAGTGTATCACTCCGCTGTGGGCAAACTCCCGGTTTCAGCCGTGGGGTAACTGACGGAAAACGCTCCTCGCTATTGCACTACACGCGGTCACATGTGATCGAGCATCTCGCGGGCGTCGCGGCTGGTAGGGTCTATCGTCAGCGCCTTCCGCAACGCATCACGCGCCTTATTGCGCTTGCCGGTGGCTGAAAGCGCCACACCCAGCGCGGTCAACGCCTCCGCCGATTGTGGCGCGAGGCGCGTCGCCTGTTCCAGCTCGCGCACCGCGTCGGCGGGTTTGTGCGTCGCCAGCAGCGCGCGCCCCAACTCCAGGTGAGCCGTCGCGTCGTCTGGCGCGACGGCGGTGGCCTGGCGGAACGACGCGATGGCCTCTGGCCACTCTTTGCGCGCCTCGTGTAGCTGCCCCATGCCGATGAGCGCCGGAATCCAGTTCTGCTGGACTTCCAGCGCGGCGGTCAGTTCGCCTTCAGCCTGCGAGAACATGCCCTGTTGCAGCAAGATCAGTCCCAGTTGACTGGGAATATCGGCGTTACGGGGATCGAGCACGCGCGCCTTCGTCAGCGCAATCTGCGCGGCGGTGAGGTCGCCCGCATCACGCCACGACATCCCTTCAAGCGTCAGCGCCTCAGCCGACGGTTGCAGACGCGCTGCCTGCTCGAAGGCGCGCGCCGCTTCGAGATGCCGGTTGAGCGAGCGTCGGGCGCGTCCCAGCAGCAGGTAAAGGTCATACGTGCCGCGCCCCTGGGCGATGGCCTCCTCCGCCTGACGAATCGCCTGCTGGAAACGTCCGGCGCCAAACGATTCGGTGGCGCGCTGGGCGTGTAGTTCGGCGGTGCTGGCGGGGACAATCGTTGTGACCGGAGCGGCGGCGGGCGTTCCGGCACGGCGGCGCGGCGCGATCCCTGGACGCAGTGGCGCGCCATCGCGCGCGCAGAACTTCGCGTTGGAGCGGTTCACAAACCCACATCGCGGGCAAATCAGCCCGCCGACCCGGACGCCAGCGCTGGCGGCTGGACGCGACGCGGGCGCGGCGGCCGGTTGCGCGGCAACCGACGATGCCCGCGCGGGTGGGGACGCATGCGCGCTGGTCGAGTAGCTTGGCGCGGCAGATCGCGGGAGCGAAGGCGCGGAGGCCGTTGCGCCGGGAAGTGTGATGCGCGTTCGGCTGGACTGGGCGGCGGGCGGCAGCGCCATCATCGCCTGTCGCATCGCTTGGCGCATCGCCTCCACGTCGGGGAAGCGGCGCGCGGGATCAAGCTCCATCGCGCGGATAATCAGGCGCTCGGTGGCCTCACTCACACCAGGCGCGTGGCGGCGCAACGAACCGGGGAGCGGCGTCTCCATCGGCGCTGGCTCGACATTGGTCAGCAGGTGATACATCGTCGCGCCCAGGCTGTAGATATCCGAGCGGGCGTCGGTCTGGCCGTGGCCGTGATGCTCCGGTGAGGCGTAGATGGCGGTGCCGAGGTTTTCGGTGTTGCTCTGTTTGCCTGCCTTATACGTCCGCGCGATGCCAAAGTCGATGAGAAACACGTCACCGCCGGACGTGACCATGATGTTGCCGGGCTTGAGGTCGCGCACGATGATCGGCGGATGTTGCACGTGCAGATAGCTCAGCACATCGCAGACATCGCACATCCACGAGAGCACGTCATATTCCGGCAGTGGGCTGTGCCGCTGCGTCTGGAGGTCTTCGAGCGTGACGCCAGCGATCAACTCCATGAGGAAGTAGTGCTGGCCACGTTCGAGAAAATGCCCCTCGAAGGAGGGTATGCGCGGGTGGTGCAACCGGCGCAGCAGCGCGATCTCGTCGTCGAAGCGCTTGACGGCGGCAGCGCGCTCCTCCAGCGGCAGCGTGGCGTCGTCGAGCAGCTCTTTGAGCGCGAGGAATCGACCCGGTTGGGTAGCGTCCTCCACTTTGTAGACGCTACCCATTCCGCCTTCACCCAGACGAGCAAGCAGCCGGTAGCGCCCAGCCAGAACGGTCCCAGACGCGAGGGGCATGGCGATGGCTCCTACCCGGCGACCCCGCGGACAAGCACAGCGGTGATATTGTCTTCGCCGCCGTTTTCGTTCGCGCGCTGAATCAGGAGGTTAACCGTCTCGTTGAGATCATCAACCTCGGTGAGGATATTAGTCAGTTGTGTATCGCGCACCATCTCCCACAGGCCATCGCTGCACAACAGCAGCGCGTCGCCCGGCTGGAGCCGTTCCGTGAAGATATCGACGTCAACCTCCGCCCGGCCCGCGCCCAGCGAACGGTAAATCAGGTTGCGGCTGGGATGGTCGTAGACGTCTTCCCGGTCAATCTGGCCCGCCTGCACCAGCCGCTCGACCAGCGAATGATCAGAAGTGATGCGAGTAAGCTTGCCGTCGCGCAGCAGATAGGTGCGGCTGTCGCCCACGTTCGCGATGAACGCCTGGCCCTCGACGACTAGCGCGGCGGTGATGGTGGACCCGAGGCCGCGCGCCTCTTTGTGTTCGTCGCCGTATTCGACGATCCGCTCGCTGCTCTGCTCGATGGCGTTGCGCAACAGGTCGGAGTAGTGTTCGAGCGCCATGGATTCGGTCAGCGCTTTAGTCGGCTGGGCCGCGGGCACAGTCACAGTCTCCGCCTCGCTGACCTCGCTGGCCGCTTTACTCTCGCCCTCGCCGCCCTCCACTGCCGGGAGTTTGCGGGTCACTTTCGCCCCTTTATCGCGCCCGCGTGTCCGGTTGAGCGGCATGGTTGGCTGTGAGCTGGTTGGTCCCAACAGCGGACTTGAGTATATCGCTCACGGTCTCGACGGCGATTTTGCTGGCCACCTCGCCAGCGTGGTATCCGCCCATGCCATCGGCGACGATGAAGAGGCCAGACGCATGCCGATCATCCTCGATGATTTGCGAATACAGATTGTCTTCATTCTGCTCGCGTTGCTTGCCGACATCCGTCTTGGAAGCGGCGATGAGACGCAGGGCCATGCGGACCCCCTCCCAGCCGATTTAGGGAAACAGTAGATATAAGGTATCTATCCCGGAAAGGATAACACATTCTGAGCCTGTAACGCTTGCTCTCGGGCCGTTGCGGGCCACTATAGCATGCGTAATCGGGTGATGCAATGCAGTACGACCGCACTGGATAGTCTGCCGTATCTACGAGGAAGGACGGACTGTGTTGCGCTCTCTGTGCGATCTATGCGGACTATGGCATTTGGCGCTGGGTGTAATAGACACAACGCGAGGCAGACACACACACGCGGTGCATCTGCCTCATGAGAATATCGAGCCGGGGCCAGCGCCGAATCAGACCGATCAGGCGGTGGCGGTTGCCTCGACAGTCGGCTGCTCGGCGGCGACCGGGTAGACGCTCACGCGCTTCTTGGTCCGGCTCTCCCACTCGAACTTCACCGTGCCGTCAACCATGGCGAACAGCGTGAAATCGCGGCCCAGACCGACATTGCGGCCAGGGTTGAAGCGCGTGCCCATCTGGCGCACGAGCACCGAGCCTGAATGCACGAACTGACCATCGAAGCGCTTCACGCCGAGCATCTTCGGTTTGCTATCGCGGCCGTTACGCGAACTACCAACACCCTTTTTATGAGCCATGTTGTTCTATCCCGTTCTTCACCAGCGCCTCGTCATGGAAGCGCCCTTACCTCTATGCCTCGGGCGCGGACTCCTCGGCCTCAGTCACGCCCAGCGCCTCGTACGCGCTCAACAAGCGGGCCTCGTAGCGATTCGCTTGGCGGCTTGCCGACGCTTCGTAGCGCTGGCGATCCTCTTCGGAGACGAGGCTTTTGCCATCCGCCTGAATGTCGGTCACCAGCAGATACATATAATCCTGGCGGTGACCCTGCGTCCGGCGATAGCGCTTCTTAGACTTGTACTTGAAGACGATGATCTTCTCACCGCGCCCCTCGCGGACGACCGTGGTCATCACACGCGCGTTTGCAACAGTGGGCGAGCCAACGAGCGTCTTGTCGTCGGTAGAGACGAGCAGCACACGCTCCAGCGCCACCTCACTGCCTGGCTCGGCGGGCAAAAGCTCCACCTCAACCGTCTGGCCAGGGGTGACGCGGTACTGCTTGCCCCCTGTCTCGATCACTGCATACATGGTCTGGGTCTCTCCTGCATTCCTGCGGTATCCGCAATTTACCGTGTCGGTCTCACAGAGGCGTTCCCCGCATCTGCTCCTCATTTAAGAACGAAGAAGACCACATGCGCGGCGCGCAGTGGTACCCCGGAGCGGTCTTGTTTTGCGGGATCACGCACGAGAAGGTGTACTCGCGTACAGCCTATAGAGTGTATCACTGGCCCCCATACCTGTCAAGCAACAGGCAGGATGGCACACCTCGCGTCATCGCTGAGAATTTGCTGAGTTTCCTCGCTGCTTTGAGCGATCAGCCGGTATAGTGTGGCGTGTTGCCGTCGAACGATGGTCGCGCCGGGGAGGGATAGCGTATGCGGCGGCTGAAGCGGGTCGGGGAGATAGTTCTGGTATTGCTGGCGCTGCTTTTGGGCGCGGCGGGCTGCCGTCTGGCGCAAACACGTGCCCGCCTCGCTCCCATTGGCGGCGGACCTCACCCCAGCCCTTCTCCTGCGAGGAGAGGGGAGACAGACATAGGCTAACCAAGGCCATACTCTGAGGGCGTTTGGAGAAACCCTCGCCTACGACTAATCCTTGCTCTTATGCGGCGCTGGTCCCATGCGGCCCCTCCCCTCCTAGAGCCTGTCATGAACTGAAGGGCCAATGGATCAACTGAGACAGCATCAAGCAGGTAACGGCCAGAAAGGTCAGGCCCGCCACGGTCTGGGGCAGCCGCTCATAGTCACGGGCGAGCCGCCGGAAGCGGGCCAACCAAGCAAACGAGCGTTCTACCACCCAGCGTTTCGGCAACAACACGAACCCTTCTCGCGGACCCAGAGCCTCGGGCAGCTTCACCACCTGCAGCTGGATGCCGTGTGCGGCGGCGGCCTCGGCGGGCTCCGTCCCGGTGTAGCCCTGATCGACGTAGGCCAACGCGACCGTGTCGCCGGTCACCGTCTGCACCTGCTCGGCCAGGTCCGCTCCTTGTGCCCGCTCCTGCTCACTCGCCGGCGTCACCTCTGTCGCCAACAGATGGCCCAAGGTATCCACCGCCACATGGACCTTGGCCCCGTTGCGGCGTTTGTGCCCGTCGTAGCCGGCATGCGCGCCGCTCTCGGGGGTCGACTGGACCGTGCGCGCATCCAGGATCACCGCCGAGGGCTGGCCTTTACGCCCTGCCGCCACGCGCAAGAGCAGGCACAGGTCCTGGGCCATCGCTTCAAAGCAGCCCGCTCGCAGCCAGCGCTGAGTCTGTTGGTAGACCGCTTCCCACCGCGGGAAATCATGGGGCGGCATGCGCCACTGCGCTCCCGTGCGCACCAGCCACCGCAGCCCATTGTAGACCTCGCGCAGTTCGTCCTTGCGTTGCAATGCCTGGTCGCTCTGTAGGCTCAAATAGGGAGCCGCGAAGGCCCATTCGTCGTCGCTCACATCGGAAGGGTAGGGTTTTCGTGCAGTACTCATGCTGCATGCTACCACCCCTCCACCTCAAGTTCATAACAGCCTCTAGGGGAGGGGGCAGGGGGAGAGGTCCGCTTGGATGGCCTGTATCGTCCTCTTATGGCGCCCAGGAGACCTGGTAGCGGAGGAGCGCGCCGACGCCCCCCGCGTCTGATCAGTGTCTCGTGCCCCTGAACCGTCTCCACATCGGCGCCCGTCTGGGTCGCCAGGTGAACCAGCTCGTTCCGTTCCTGCGCATCCATGGATGTCTCTGCCGCCAGCACCAGCGTATCCGCCTGGCCGTGCGTCAGCGCGTCTCGCGTCTCCTGTGGGCCAACGACGCCAAGCCCCTGCCGCTGCACCTCCTCGAGGAGGCGGTCGGCCACGCCATGGGACTCATCTTCCTCGATCTGCGCGAGCAGCGGGGTGATCTCGCCGTGCACTTCATCACGCCGGGCGCGAATATCCAGGCTCAAGACCTGCTCGGAGATGAGCGGCTCCAATTGCGGCGAGAGCGCCTGGTGCAGCAGCGGGATGGCGACGGCATCGCCCGCCAGGATGACGCGCGTGGCCCCTTCATGCGCCACCAGCTCCTCGATGGCCGTGGCCATATCGCGCGCGAAATCGATACGGCGGTTCTGCACTCGCCGCTGATAGTTCTTGTGATTGAGTCCGCCGGTGTTGCGCTGGCGGGAGTAGAATTTGTCGTCCGTTGGGCCAGACACCTCGTGGAGGAAGCCCCGGCGGGTCACGAACAGACGCGCGGTGTTCGTATCCACAAGGGCGACCACGCTGGTCTCGTGCTCATCGATCAGGCGCGCAAGCTGAAAGAGATCGGGCAGCGGCTCCAGCGCGACGAGATCATCGAACGGGACGCCGGTCTCAAGCGTCTCGAAGAGTTGATAGCGGTTGCAGGCAAAGATAGCCAGCCCTTCGAGATATGGCTCGGTGTGTTCGTCGAAAAAGCGCTGGACGCGCGCCGCATCGGCCCGGAAGTCGTCCAACGCTGGCCCGCGCGGCAGGAGCGTCTTCTCGATGGTGCGCAGCCGGTCTTTCAGGATAACCTGAGCATGGCGCAGGGCCGGGCTTTCTCCCATCGCATGAGGACGCATATCAAGATAAACGCTCAATACCAGCGCATCGCCGGGATCGAAGCTGGCCATTCTCTCAAGCAGTTCTTGTGCAGTCTGCATACCCGCGAACCCTCCTCACCGACACCTTCGAGGCGCTCTGGCGCGCGGTCATTCGCCGCGGCGTCTGCTTTCATCCAGCACATTCGATGCCAGCAAACCCGCTGCCTGTCAGGTTTTGCGCGTTATCCGTGGGCGTCGCTGACCGGCCCGTAGACACTTGCGCTCACCCGCACGTATCCCGCTGCCGCCGCCAACCGCGGCGATGCGGTGTTATAGGCGAAAGCGCTGTAGATCGGCGTCAGCCCCTCTTGCTGGACTGCGCGAGTCCATGCGAACGTCGCCGCGGTGGCATAGCCCTGGCGACGCGCCTCGGTGACGGTGTTGATACCCAACTCGCACGCCGCGACTGTCCGACGCGAGTTGTGCGCCACGCTGACCAGCCGGCCCTCGACAACCACGCCGATGCAGGGCGCGCATGAGGGATTCAGGTAATAGGAGGCGCTGCCAGCCTCAAAGGCTTCCAGAAGCGTTGTATCTTTGGCGGTGAGGAGGCGGGCGATTGGCTGGGCTGCTAAAGTCGGCGTATCACGGAACCGCAGTACAATCTCGCGGCGCATGCCAACGGCGGGATCGAACGCAGGGCCAGCATTGCGCGCCCGGTGAAGAAAATAGGCCCTCTCATTGAGCGCGACACCAGGGCGCCAGATTGTGATTTGTTGCCGATCCGCCAGGTCTGCCAGATAGAGCGACCACGGCGGAAGCGGCGTGGTGTCGGTTAGTTCAACGCTTGCGCCATCAAGCGGCGGGATGCTGATGTCCCAGACGGCCTCGATATGGAGGCGGAGCAGTTCGCGGTCGGTCATGATGAGTAATTCTCCATGATGGTTCGGGTACACTTTCAACAGAGCCAAGTCGATCAGTACTCATCATGGCGCTCCCTTCCTCAAGGCCTCGCTGGCTAGTGGTGAACGGTCCTCCTCTATCCTACCATGAGCGTTCCTCGCGCCTCCGTCGCGGCAAAATCATGCAACGGACTATGCGAGAATTGTGTTTAAATAGACAAATGTGTCTGAGCGTCTGCCTCACATTTTCTGGCTCGAAGAGGTCTCTATATATGTTGTTCATCAAGGGCGGCATGACCGCTCGTTCGCGCGGCGCTGGCGGCTCTGGCAATCTACTCCGCCTTGCTGCTGGCCTGTCAGGGTCGCTGCCACCGTCAAGCCTGTTAATTATTGGCATGCTTACCGTCCAGTTGGGCGCGGCGCTGGCGATAGGCCTCTTCAGCTCGCTGGGGCCAGCGGGCGTCGTCTTTTTGCGCGTCGGGTTCGCTGCGCTAATGTTGCTGGCGCTCTGGCGTCCCTGGCGGCACACCAGCATCCTCGCGGGCGCGCGCCGGGCGGACTACGCGGCGGTCGTGCTCTTCGGACTCATCCTCGCGCTGATGAACTTCACGTTTTACTCCGCGCTCACCCGCATCCCCCTCGGCATCGCCGTGACCGTCGAGTTCATCGGGCCGCTCAGCGTCGCGGTCGCCGGATCGCGCCGTGCGCTCGATGTGCTCTGGGCCGTGCTGGCGCTCGGCGGCATCCTCCTGCTGGCGCCGCTCAGCGTGCTTGGGGCGGTTCCGCTCGATCTACTGGGGCTGCTGCTTGCGCTCGTCGCGGGCGCGTGCTGGGCCGTCTACATCCTCCTGACCGCGCGGGTTGGGCGGGCATTCCCCGGCGGGACCGGCCTCTCGCTCGCCATGACCGTTGGCGCGGTGGCGCTGCTGCCCGTGGGCATTGCCGACGCGGGAAGCGCGTTACTCGATCCGCGTTTGTTGCTGCTGGGGGCGGCCGTCGCGCTGCTCTCCTCAGTCGTCCCCTACTCGTTGGAGATGGCCGCGCTACGCCGCATCTCACCCAGCGCCTTCGGTGTCTTCATGAGCCTGGAACCCGCCATCGCCGCGCTGGTGGGCTGGCTCGTGCTGCGCGAAGCCCTGGAGCCGCGCGCCATCATCGCGCTCGGGCTGGTCACCACCGCCGCCATCGGCGCCACCCGCACGGGCAAGCGCACCCAGTGACATGACCGCCGCCCGTTTTCTCCTTCTCACAACCAGTCACACTGTGTATAATGGCGGCAGGCACACGAGCTTACCCGATTTATATGCATGTGGTGTGTGCGCTGTATGGAGGAGTTGCGCCGTGGCAGATGAGGTGTCGGCGTTTATAAGCTACTCCCGCATAGGCAGCGAGTTTGTGGATCGCTTGGAAGCGGATCTTCGGGCGCGTGGCCTCGTAGCCTGGGTAGATCGGCGACAGTTGGAAGGCATGTTTGATTGGCGACAACAGATTAACGATGCCATCCAACAGTTCGAAATGATGATCGTTGTTGTCTCACCAGACTCCCTAGATTCCAAATATGTGAAGTACGAATATCAAAACGCTCATCAATTGCATAAGCGGATCGTGCCTGTTCTCTACAAGCCGATTTCGGTTCCGCTACCCCCAGAACTTGGTGAAACACAGTATGTTGACTTTGTGGTTCGTCCCTATACGACAGCATTGAAAGAGTTGATTAATGGTTGGCAGGATCCGACCTTCAACCCACATGTTGACCCAAAGACTCTTTACAATCAGGCGCATGATCGGGAGTCCACCGACCCTGAGCGCGCGGCGATACTTTATCAGCGCCTCCTTGACCGTGAGCCAAATTATGCGGGGGACGAGCGCGGCTTGAACTGGAGCGGCTGAACCAACGACTCTACCCCCAACGTGCGCAGCGGCTACAGGAACAGGCTGAGGCAGGGCGCAAAAACGGCCAGTATGGCGCTGAGGCGGGAGCACTGGAGGGATTGATCGCGCTAGGCGACCGTTCGCCTGGGCGCAGGAATACCTTCCTATTGCCAAGCAGAACCGTGCCTGGCTCGATCCCTATGAGAATGTGAAGCACTTCGTAGCTGGCGGTGATACAGAGAGAGCACACGACCTATTGGCGGATATCTGGGCGGAGCAGAATGCGCCATTCTTCCGCAACCCGGCAGGTGTCGCGCCCGCGCTCGATCTGACTATTCCGATGTCCTATGACGAAGCCAAGGAACGACGGCTGGCAGATGAGGCAAAGGAGAGACGGGAGCAGCGGGCCGCCGCCAAACGCGATGCCATGATCTCGGAGGCACAATCGAAGGCAAAGGCGGCAGCCGACCGAAATAACTCTTTTAGTACCCTTCTTGTCGGGGCTGGCATTATTACCGATTTATTGCTCGTGGTGCTAACTACACAACAAGTGATTAGTTTTGTCACTGGTTCCGGAGGGATTTGGCCCTTGTTAGTTTTGGTCTTCAATGCTGTTGCTATTGTATTTATGACTGTTAAGATTGTGGCTCTTATGCGTTCGAAGCTCTTACAGCAACTTGCAAGAGGCGAAGGCAGGCATAGGATCTGCAGTAGCCGTTGGTATGCGAGCGTATGCGAGCGTATGCGAGCGTATGCGAGCGACCTGAAAGAACGACTGGTGCGAGCGGTGGCCAATGGTGCCCACGGTCAGCCCATGCGAGAAGCCGCTCGCCGCTTTGGAGTGGCCGTGAATACGGTCAAACGCGCCGTGGTGCAGGAGCGGGAGACCGGCTCGCTGGAGCGCAAGCCCATTCCCGGTTGCCCGCGGCGCATTGGCCCTGGATCTGAGCAGGAGGCGGCGTTGCGGGCGCGGCTGGAGGCAGCCGCCGATGCCACCGTCTTGGAGCACTGTGCCTGGTGGGCGGAGCAGTCTGGCCAGCAGCTGAGCGAAGCCACCATGTGGATGAGGTGGCGACCTTGCGCCGCCTCGGCTGGACGCATAAAAAAAGACACTGGCAGCCTGCGTGCGCGACGAGGAAGCACGCACCGCCGGGCGCACCGCGGCGCAAGGCCGTCGCCCAACTCGACCCACAGCAGTGGTCTTTGTCGACGAAAGCGGCAGCACTATCGCCTTGACCCGGCTCTACGGCTGGGCGCCCCACAACATGACCAGCGCGCCACCGGATCGGCGCCACGCAACCACGGGAAGAATACGCACGTTGGTGGCGGCGCTCGCCCCCGACGGCGTGCACCAGCCCTGGCTGATTGAAGGAGCCATGGATACGGTGACGTTCGCCTGGTACATCACGGAGCAGTTGGCGCCGACGCTGCGGCCGGGACAGGTGGTCGTGTTGGATACCTTGAGCGTGCACAAGGCGCGCGCATTCGCCAGGCCATTGAAGCCCATCACTGCACGCTGCTCTTCCTGCCGCCCTATTCGCCCGACTTCACGCCGATCGAACAGGCGTTTTCCAAGATCAAAGCCGTCCTGAGACGGCTCGGCGCCCGCGCCACGGAGGCGCTCTGGGAGGCCATGGGAGCGGCAGTCGAGGCGATCACGCCCGCTGATGCGATCGCGTGGTTCGCCCACGTTGGCTACGCACTGCCTGCTCCAACTACCTGAAAGTTGCTCTAGGTGATGGATTCCGACTTGTTGGCGATCTGTCACAGTTTGAATCTGAGCAACAGCGGTTAATAAGTGCAGTACAGGTGCAATACCAGTAGCGCGTGGACGAGATTGCAGCCGAGCACACGCGGACTCTGGCGGACATCGCGGCGCGATACGCGGGCAACTAATCCGCGCTTGAAATGCTTTCCCCCAGATGCAAATAGGTCGCAAACCAGGATTAGCCGCAGGTCTTCAGCCTGCGGCATGCACCCCAAGCGCACAATGTTCTAACGCGAGTCAACATCCCACCCAGGACATCTGGCGACAGCGATAGCCATTTCCTCCTGAGAGACCACAAAAGCACTGGACAACGCGCAATGTTCTAACTATAATTAGAACAAAAGTTCTATGCAGCCGCCGACAGTTGCCCGCAGGCTTGCGCACACCACGCCAGAGTCCGGCGAAACCGTGCAATCATACGCAGCGACCGCCAGCGACCGCCAGATGAGGAGAAAGCAGATGAGCTGGCACGCGCTACTCTACAGCCCCACCGACGACGCCAACATCTGGAGGCAGACGCATCGCTCGCACCAACCGACGCAGCCCGCGCGCTCGCTGGGAACCGCCACTGCGGATGCCCGCTGGCGTTGGGCGTCCCCAGAGGCCGACAATGTGACGCCGATAACCGCCGAGCGTGGCAACAGCGACAAGCTCGTTGCGACGCGCCTGGGCGTCACGAGCGAGCTACGCGCCGAGATGTCCGAGATGGCGCGCGTGATGGGCCGCAGCGAGGATGACATCTGGGCCGAGGCTGCCCGCGAGTGGCTGATGCGCCGCCTGCGCAACGATGGCCCACCGCCGACGACACCCGCCGCTGCCCCTGTGCCGGGCGCGCGCCCAAGCCGCATGTGGAACGAGATCGACGAGCTACTGACCGAGCTACGCCACCCGCGCTACATCACCGCGCCCGCCACACCGACCGCGCCCGCCGCCTGAGTCTCATACCGTTCGAGCAGATTTCCCGTATCCGTAGATGCAATCATCCAACTACACTGCATGGCAGGGAGCGCCATGTGAGCGCCATTGGTGAGGGTTAGCCAGAGGAAGACAGCATGCGAGGCGACGATGCCCAGCATCAGGATTCGGCAGACACACTGGCAGGGACAGCCCTGAGCGAGATCACGCCTGAACTGGCGGCGGCGTATCTCGTTATGGTGGACGAATTCGAGGCGGCGGGCGAGGGTTATGGCTGGAACGATGTTGAACTGGCCCGCCGCGACTTCGCCGCCTTCGTAGACGACCTGCGCAACGAATCGCTGGGCATCGGCCTGCCGCCGGATATCGCGCCGCAGACGACCTATGTATTGATTGACCGTGAAGGGCGCGCGCTGGGTGAGATTCGCTTCCGCCCGCACCTGACGCCGCCCTTCGAGCAGCACAACGGCCACATCGGTTACAACGTCCGTCCGCGCCAGCGCGGCAAAGGCTACGCGACACGCATGCTGGCGCTCGTGCTCCAGAAGGCGCGCGCCCTTGGCCTGGAGCGGGTGATGCTCCCGGTGAGAGACGAGAACATAGCGTCGCAGCATGTCATCGAGAAAAACGGCGGCGTGCTGAAGCGCACCGGCGCCAGGCTCGGCTCGGGGGAAGTCGTTTCAATCTACTGGATCGCGCTCTGAGGCAAAGTGAGCAGGGTGCGTGCGGCCTGTGACTCATCCCAACCGACCAGTCGCACAGTCCCCTTGTGCCCAGTAGGCCGAGATGGTGGCTCCGGGATTAGCCGTGGCCTGAAGACCACGGCGCGCGGCTATGCCGCGCTGGATCGCGCTTTGAGGCAAATTACGGCTGGGCAAGCGTGCCTGGCTTCTCCGCGACGACGAGATAAGCTTCCCAGAACGGTCCGCGCACGCACTGGGGTTTGCCCACCAGACCCGCGGCGTCGAGCGGCAGCCGGGTTGTCTGTGCGGCGCCCGCGCAGCCACGTCTCGAGGATGGAGCCGACGGCCCGTAGACGAGCCGGGCCAGCCCAACCAGCGGCAGCAGCACCACGCGCGTCGGCAGCAGGCCCGCGCCCATCACCACCACCAGCCGCCCACCGGGACGCAGCACCCGCGCGACCTCACGTAGCGAGGCTGGTTCGTAGATGTAGTCGGTGGGAAAGGTGCTGACGACGGTATCGAAGCTCTCGCCCAGATATGGCAGGTGCGCCACGTCGCCCTGCGAGATGGGCGCCTGGGGCAGACCCTGGCGCTTCAGTTCGTCTCTGGCGGCTGTCACCATCTGCGGCGAGCGGTCCACTGCGGCGCAGGTGTAGCCCGCGCGCACCATATCAGCCAGCAGCTTGCCCGGCCCGCAGCCAATCTCCAGCACACGCGCGCCACGGATGTGCGGCAACGCCAGCCGCTGCCAGACCCGCCACTGTCCGGCGAAGGGCACGGTGCTGGCGAACCAGTAGAGATAGCGGTTGTGATAGAGCAGGCCGAAGATTTCGCGGAGGACGCGCATGCGCAGGCTGACACGCGGACTGTTTGTCGCCACAGCAGTCTCCCTCGTCGCGAGAGCGATAGATGGTGATTGCGCCAACGCCTCGATCACCTCGACAAGTGCGACGCCCATATAAGGCAACAGCCCCGGAGCAAGCGCTGAACTTACCCCAGGGCTGTCTGGACCACCACTAGCTGGTGAGCGCCGCGGTCTCGCTCGGAGTCAGAATCTCGTCCACAATGCCATACTTGAGGGCGTCTTCGGCCTTCATGTAGAAATTGCGGTCAGAGTCCTGCTTGATGCGCTCCATCGACTGGCCGGTATGCTTGACCAGAATGTTGTAGAGCGCGTCACGCAGGCGGATGATCTCGCGTGCGGTGATCTCGATATCCGTCGCCTGCCCCTCGGCGCCGCCCAGCGGCTGATGGATCAGGATGGTGGAGTTGGGTAGCGCGAACCGCTTGCCCTTGGCGCCCGCCGCCAGCAGGACCGCGCCCATGCTCATCGCCATGCCCATGCAGACGGTCGAGACATCGCACTTGAGGTGCTGGAAGGTGTCGTAGATTGCCAGCCCGGCGTAGATGCTGCCACCAGGGCTGTTGATATAGATGCTGATATCTTTGGTGGCGTCTTCACTAGAGAGGAAGAGCAGCTGCGCCACCACCAGATTTGCTACGTGGTCGTCAATCGGCGTACCGATAAAGATAATGCGTTCCTTCAAGAGACGCGAGTAGATATCCATGCCTCGCTCACCGCGAGGTGTCTGCTCGATGACGTTTGGAACCAGCAGATCGTTTGGGGTGGCGATTGGGCCTACACCTGCCTGCCAGCGGAGAGCGTAGGGATCAAATCGAGATGCCATGTGAAGCTCCCTGATACGAGCGACCGAGGTCGCCAGGTAGAGATCAGCGCAGAGCCAACCTCCACGACAAAACGCCGATGGCGCGAGCCGCCTGCCCGGTATGAGCCGTGCGATCCAGCGGCGCAGCCCTCTGAGCGCCAGCCATGATAGCACAGCATAGCACATTGCGCAGGCACTCTGCCACGGGCCGCGCCCTAGACTTATGTCGAGTAAATTGGCGAAAAACAGGCTGGACAAATCAATACAAATCAACTATAACGTAGCATAGGAGCCGTAGACGCGCGAGACACGCGCAACCGGCGCCGGGTGCGCCAACCGTGTCGGGAGCGAGGTCGCTTCCGGCGTTCAGTAGTAGCCTGGCTTTCTCAGTGGCTTTCCAGGAGCTAAAGGAGACAATGATGTCCGCTGTAACCACGTCCAACTCCAGCGCCGCGCCCAAGGGTCTCGATGGCGTGGTGGTCGCCTCAACCGCCATCAGCCACGTCTTCGGCAACGAAGGGCGCCTCGTCTATCGCGGCTATGAGATCGGTCAGCTCGCGGGCAAGGCGACCTTTGAAGAGGTTTGTTTCCTGCTCTGGAAGGGCCACCTGCCGAATCAGGTCGAGCTGGATGCCTTGCGCGCGACGATGAGCGCCCAGCGCGCGCTCCCCGAGGCTGTGCTGGCGACCATCAAGGCGATGCCCGCCTCCACCGATCCCATGGACAACCTGCGCACCGGCGCCTCGGCAACTGGCGCCGCGCTGCCGATCAGCGGAACGGCCACCTTCGAGCAGGCGCTCGCCCTCGCCGCGCGCTTCCCCACGATTGTCGCCGCCTTCGACCGGCTGCGCAAGGGCAAAGAGCCTATCGCGCCCCGCGCCGACCTTGGCCACGCCGCGAACTACCTCTATATGCTGACTGGCGAGATTCCACCAGAGAATCACGTCAAGAGCCTCGACACCTATCTGGTCTTGCTGGCCGACCACAGCATGAACGCCTCGACCTTCACCGCGCGCGTCATCGCCTCGACCGAGTCGGATATCTGCTCGGCCATCGTCGGCGGCATCGGCGCGCTCAAGGGGCCGCTGCATGGCGGCGCGCCCGCGCTGGTGATGGATATGCTCGACGCGATTGGCACGGCGGACAACATCAAGCCGTGGATCGATCAGGCGCTCGACGGCCATCATAAGTTGATGGGCTTCGGCCACCGTGTCTACAAGACGACCGACCCGCGCGCCGAGATTCTGCGTGTGATGGCGCGCCAATCCTCCACGCCGGAGTTCTTCGCGCTGGCCCACGGCACCGAGCAGTACGCGCTCGCCGAACTGCACCGCCGCAAGTCGGACCAGAAGCTCTATACCAACGTCGAGTTCTACTCCGCCGCCGTCCTCAGCTCGGTGGGACTGGACCGCGACCTCTTCCCCTCCACCTTCGCCATCAGCCGCGTCGCCGGATGGACGGCGCACGTGCTGGAGCAGATGGTGGGCAATCGCCTGATCCGTCCGCAGTCCGAATATGTCGGCCCCCACGGGCTGACCTTCGCGCCAGTGAGCGAACGCCCGTAGCTCGTACGAAAGATGCGCCTCTGGCTCCCCTCTCCTAGAAGGAGAGGGGCTGGGGGTGAGGTCCGCCACCTCACGCCATCAGCGGCAGGCGGATCGTGAAGACCGTGCCGACGTTCGGCTGGCTCTGCGCGCGAATCTCGCCGCCATGCGCGCGCACGATGGCGCGGGCAATCGCCAGCCCCAGCCCGGACCCGCTCGACGCGACGGCGGGCGTGTTCTGGTCGGGCGCGGGCGGAATGGTGGCGCCGAAGTCGGCGGATTGCTGCTGTGCCGCGCGTGCCGCGACCACCCGCCGCTTGCGTTCGGCGCGCTCGCCGCGATAGAAGCGGTCGAAGATATGCGCCAGGTCTTCCGGCGCGATGCCCCGCCCGTTGTCCTCGATGGCGATGAACGCCTCGTCGGTGTTACGCCCCACCCGAACATGCACCCAGCCCTCCGGCGCAGGCCGTCCGTATTTCAGCGCGTTATCCAGCAGCGCCAGCAAGACCTGCTTGAGCCGGTCATGATCGCCCTGAACCATCAGTGGGCCATGCCCATCCGTCTGGAGCGTGACCGAACGCTCGCCCGCCAGAATGCGCGCCTGGTCCACCGCCTCGCCCGCCAGCGCGACGATATCCACCGGCTCCCGCTGTACTGGCCGACCAATATCCAGCCGCGCCAGCGTCAGCAAATCGTTGAGCAGCCGCGACATGCGGTCGGCCTCGTTGCGCGCCGCCTGGAGCGAGGAGCGCGCCGTCGCCGGATCGTCAATCGCGCCCATGTTCAGCAGATCGAGGTAGCCACGAATGGCGGTCAGGGGTGTGCGCAGTTCGTGCGAGGCGTCGGCGATAAACATGCGCATGCGCTCCTCGGACGCCTGCTGCGCGGTAAACGCCTGCTCGATACGCTCGGCCATCTCATCGAACGAGTTGGCGAGCTGGCCGATTTCGTCGGTGCGTTCAGGCAAGCCGACGCGATAGCTGAGATCGCCACTGGCGATACGCCGCGACGCGCGCGAAATCCTGGTGAGCGGCCGCAACAGCCGTCCAATCAGCGGGCTGCCGATGAGAATGCCCACCAGCAGCGCCGCGATGAACGTCCCCAGCAGCAGCAGCCGCACGATGGCGAGCACCGTGCGCGACCGGGGGAACGACGTGATGACCTCGACGATGCCGACATCCGTCCCGCGCGAATCACTGCAGAATGATGTGGTAGGATAGCGCACCGCCAGCAGGTCAACGCCCAACTGTTCGCTCTGTGCGGTATAAGCGACGTCGGCGAGATAGCCGGTGCCAGTGTTCTGCGCTGACCGGACACGCGCGATCAACTGGGCGCTACGGAGACGCGTCACGTTGGGACCAAGCGCGCCCACACCGCTACCATCCGATGAGGCGACCACAATGCCCTTCTTATCGAGCAGATAGACGTTTTCGATGCCGGGGAAACGTAGCAGCGGATCGGCTATCGCCTGCTGAAAGCCCTCCTGATAGCTGACGGCATTGGCGCACTGGTCGGCGGGCTGCCCGCGAACGAGGGTATCCCACGCCTGCTGGCTCGTGCCGACGACCGCGCGCGCCTCGGTCTGGAATGCGGTCAGCTCATTGGAATAGAGCACGCGGCCAATGACCAGATTCAGCACCAGCCCCAGGCCCAGCAGAATCACGGCGAGCAGTCCGGCGTAGACGAGGATGAGCCGCCAGCGCAGGCTGTGAAACCAGCCTGATCGGCGCGGGCGCGGCGGCCCTGGCTGCTCGGATGTCTGCGCGGCTGAGCGCGGCTGGAGTGACATGGTCTGCCGTTACCCCTTCAGCACGTAGCCGATGCCGCGCACCGTCTGGATGAAGCGCGGCGCGCTCGGTTCGTCTTCGATCTTCTCGCGCAGGTAGCGGACGTAGACCTCGATGATGTTGGTCTCACCCATGAAGTCATAGCCCCAGATGCGGTTGAGGATGGTCTGGCGGTCAAGCACCTGGCGCGGGTGGTTCATAAAGAGATGGAGCAGGTTGAACTCAGTCGCCGTCAACTCGATGATCCGTCCGCCGCGCTTCACCTCGTGCGCGGCCTCGTCCAGCGTGAGGTCGTTAATCGTGAGCACGCGACCACCCGGCCCGCCCGCGTCGACGACACGCTGCTGGCGACGGAGCAGCGCCCGCACGCGCGCCACCAGCTCTTGCAGATTGAAAGGCTTGGTGACGTAGTCGTCGGCGCCGATTTCCAGCCCCTGCACGCGGTCCTTGACATCGTCCTTCGCGGTCAGCATCAGAATAGGGATGTTGCTGGTCGCCTGATTCTCCCGCAACCTGCGGCACACCTCGAAGCCATCGAGGTCGGGCAGCATTACATCGAGGATGACGAGATCGGGCCGGAGTCGCTGCGCCATATCCAGCGCCTGATAGCCCTCGGTGGCGCAGGTGACCAGGAATCCCGCATGCTCCATGCCGAGGCGAATGACGTTGGTAATCGCCATCTCATCGTCGACCACGAGCAGGCGTTGCGCCTGTTGGCCATCCGCTTGACCCGAAGGTTGCTGCTGGTTCATCACTGCTCCCTGCCATTTCAGGAGTCTGCCATCGCCGCCCGCGCATCCATCGCACGCGCATTATAGGCGCAGCGCCAGTTGGCGCACAAGACGGCATAGGCATTGTGGGCGTAACTCTCAGCGTATGTTAAGGCTGCGACGGTCGTCTTGTATGCACTGAAGTACCGGATGAGCGACTTTTCTCTTTTTCAATCGCTTTAATAGATGAAGGCATGATGCACAGAGTGCGATTCTCCCCAGCGCTCGCGGTTATTTATTTTATGATGCGGCATTTCCAGCGGCTTATTGAGCCTGTTGGACCGTTCTTATCTCAGGCCGTTGCTGACGCGCGTATAGATATCGGCGTCAGGCAGCCATCGTACCTATCTGTGCAGACCGTGCCAGTACGCGAACCCTTGGCGAAATGCAGGCGAAGAGACGACGCAAAAGCGAGAAGGGTGGCAACGACCATGGCAAGCGTGGCACAGGCGGAAGGTGAGCAGACCGTCTCACACCAGTCGGCGATGTATATGACGCAGCCTCCGGCGGGCAGCGTCCGTAGTTGTATGCCGTATCGCGATGAGCTAATGCGACATCGTGTCATCACGGCCGAGGGGCATGATTTCGCGGTGGCGACCCACATGCGTCCGGGCGGCAAAGGCTTCGTGACGGGCGCGTATCCAGTGCAGCATGGCTATCTGGTGATGGTGCGTCAGGCGCTCTGCGAAGTGCGTAGCGCCGATGAGGACGCCGCGCGGAACGAGCATGAGCAGCTAGTGCAGGTGCTTGCCGAGGCGGGCATCGGTGTAGTGCGGGCGCGCCGGGCACTGGCCGCACGCCAGCGCGCCGAGAAGGCGGAAATGCGCCGCGTCTCCGTCACCCCGCATCTGACGCTGCTTCCCACGCAACACGTCGATCACGAGGCAATCGTCTTCTAGCGGTTCGCAAGCTATCAGAAATCATGAATCCCCTCACTGCGCTGGCGGCTAGGGGATTCGCTTTTCCATTCAGACGATCTTGTTGTAATCCTCGTGCGTCCCAATCCATACCCAGAGGTACGTGCCATCGGGTTGACGCTCGCAAATAGCGCGGTATCCCCTACCGATACGAATGGAGAATATATCAGGATCTGACGGGTCAATCGGCTTGAAATGTAGCCCTGGATGTGATGGATTTTGCTGCCATCGCTGGTATGCATCTGCCGCCTGCTTCTGAATCGCTGGCGACAGAGCTTCCAAAGCGGCGCGAAATTGCTTCGAGCGGCGTGACTTCACGGCAGTTCCAGTCCGCCATCTTCAATCTCGCCAGCCTTTGCTTCCGCGATCAAGCGCTTCAAGAATGCTTTTGAGCGGGGCGAACTGACCAGCTTGTCCCATTCGCGTTGTTCGATCTCTTCGAGCACAATCTGGGCGATCTTGCGCTGCTCCTCATCAGGGAGCTGCCCAAGCATATCAAGAGCCTGCCGAAGTTCATCTACCATGTCTTTATGCTCCTCAAACTGATCCCTGGCTCCCAACCATACTATACACCTCGCTGCTTACGGCACGATGCTCCAGGTGGGGGGAAGTTCGTAGGGGAGCAGGCGGATGCTGAGGAACTTGCCGTTGTGGAAGTTGCCGCTATCGGTATCGGTATCGGTATCGATAGCACCCGCCCCATGCCCATGCCCATCTCCTAGCCCGCCTGCATCCCCGGCATCCCCGGCCTCACCAGATGTCTCAGATGTCTCAGTAGGCAAGGGTAAGTCATAGCGCAGGCGTTCCCCGGCAGGCGTATAGCGCCGTCGCGGCCCGCGCGCCGTCATGACGGTGCCTAGCCCGTCTTTGTCCGGCAGCAACGTGACATGCGCCCCTAGCGCCCGCAAGACGGTGCGCTGTTCGCGTTTCCTCGCTGTCTCGAAATGGGCCACACTACGCGCGGCCTCAACCGTCAACAGGCCGGACGCATTCGGGTTCTCACTCAGGCCAACCAGTGTCTCTGTCGGCAGCGCGCGTAGCGCGCCCGCGACATCCCCCGCTGCTAATCTTTCTGCGGCGGTAGCCAGTCGGGCCGTTTCTGCCCGTGCCGCTTGCACCGCCGCCGCCAACGTCTGCGCGAGGGACTGGACATGCTGCCCGCGCGCCGCCAGCGCCGCCAGCTTCGCCGCCTGTTCCCCTTCCTGCGTACGCAGTGACCGGAACACTTGCGCAAACTCAGCCGCCTCATCCTCACTCAGCACCGTCGCCAGTTTCTTCTGGGCCGCAATCGCCGCGCGGGTGTGCGCTAGCGCCGCCTCAGCACTGGCGAGTTCGGCGTCTGTCTCACTGGTTGCCGCTGCCAGCCGCGCAAAGGCGGCGTCCGCCGCACTGGGGGTATAGAGTAGCTGCATCGTCTGCGCCACGGCAAACGCATCGGCCATGTCACCACTGACGCTGAGTTGGTGCCGCCCGGTGCTGCCGGTGGTGCCTTTGGGGCGCTGCATCCCAGTCATACAGCGGTAGCTGGCGCGGCCCTGTTTGACGGTGGCGTACAGCTTATGCCCACACACCCCACATCGCAGCAGGCCATCGGTGAGAAGAAAGTCATCATGGTTCCAGTGCCGCGCCGGACGCCCGGAGGGCTGGCCGTCCTGGCGCATCGCCGCGTAGTGGCGCGTGCGGTTGCCCGCTGCCCGCTTCTCTGCGCAGTAGGCGCGCACTCGCATCGCCTGTACCGGGCGAATGAGAGGCGGCACATTCTCCGTGCTGAGGGCTACCCGTTCGGCGTGGGGGCGCGGACGCTGGCGCATCTCTGTCTCATACTCCCCCGTCTCGCTATCCGCCACGCGCACTGGTGTCATCACGGTATTGAAGGCGCTGCCCTCCCCCCAGTAATAGCCATTGTCCAGCAGCTTGCGAATCGTCTTGCGGTGCCACAAGCGGCCCGCCTTGGCGGTGGGCGTCGGCCAGCGCATGACATAGTTTAGCCAGTCGGCGCACGTCCCTTCGTTCCGCAGCGGGTCAGGGGTATCCAGATAGTCCCAGATGGCGCGCATACGCGCCGCTGTCACCGCATCGGGATGTTGGGAGTCTGCGTCATCCAGCGCGAGACGCACCTTGCGCACCCGCACCGCCCCGGTGAGGGTGGTAGTGGACGCTTCCTCAATCCAGCGGTAGCCATACGGCGGGCGCGTGCCGACCAGCGGCATCCCTTTCAACACGCGCGTCTGGTTGCCCTGCATCGTGCGCTTGCGGGTTTTCTCCCGTTCCATCTCATTCAAGCCGCCGATAAACCCCAGCATGGCGCGGCCCATCGGCGTATGCCAGTCTATCTGCTTCTCTTGCGCATCGGTGCTATACACCTCCACCCCGGCATTCAACGCCTGATTGATGAAATGCAGCCAATCGGCGGTATTGCGGGCAATGCGGCTGTATTCCCACACCACGAGGGCATCGAACTGCTGCCGCAGCGCCGCGCGCTGGACGTGCCGCCAGATGGGGCGCTTCTTCATACTCATGTTGACGGCGGACTTAATCTCTATCGCCACCTGCGCGATGGCGATGCCCTTCTCAGCGGCCAATTCCTGACACAAACGTAGCTGCGTGTCTGGGCCATGCCCGGACGCGGAGGCTTCATCGGACTCGCGGATATAGACCCAGGCGGTACGCGCAGCGTGTGGTGTAGCGGTGGCTGGTTGCGATGCGGATGTTGTAGCTGTCATGCGGTTGCCCTCTACTCGATAGGGGCGTTGGGAGGGGATGTGGTAGCATAGACCACAGGCCCGTCGCTGCTAATCCCAGCGCCGTTGGCTTAGATGCCTGTCGGTGTTACTAGCACTGGCAGGCGTCGCACGTTATGGCAACAGTATACACCGTGGCAGACTGTGCTGGTATCACGATTTCTTTACCCTGTACCGCACATGCTGTGCATGAGGTAATTGATGAGATACGCAAAGCGTTACCTCACCGCCTGTCGGCGTGCTTATTCTCTGGGCTGCTGGCCTCAACCTCATCGGTGTGCTTATACGGGGTATACGGGTACCCCTATCTTCCCTCTTACCCCTTCCCCCTTCCTCTTATATCGCTACTGCGTAGCAGAATGCTTGACAGTAGGTATAGGCATGGAGTAGCGCATGGTAAGAGAGGGGATGCCCACGGCCTCATGATTCAGGCCCGCCTCAATCTGGCGATAGAACGCGGACGGCAAGCCTTCGATGGCCTCACCAATGGCTACCTCTCCTTCAGCATCGGCTATCGGCCCGTGAAGTATGAATGGCAGGGCAAGGTGCGGCATATCTATGAGATAAAGCTGGCGGAGGGCAGCGCCGTGACCTTCCCGATGAACCTCGAAGCACGCGCCACATCGTATGGGACACAAGGGACATACGGGACACAGGAGAGGGCGGCATAAGCATGGACGCACAAACAGCCCTCACCCTGGAACGTGACGACATCGTACTCCACCAGTCGCAGACCTACCGCGTGATTGCGGCGTTCACAGGCGGCTATCTGCTGCGCCTGTACGGCCAGCACATGACCCCAGTGGTGCCGTCCGCCAAATGCCAACTGGTCTACCGCAAGGATGAGGTGCCACCCGGCTTCACCGTGGGGCCACTCAATCCCGGCGAGGAATACACCCTCCGTGCCGTGATTGAGGAACGGCTACGGAAGGAAGGACAGGAATCATGAGAAAGAAGAACGTGAGTAGCAACAACGGGGGCGGGATTGCCGCCCTCAGCAGCACGGTCAAGCTAGATACCACGCACACCGCCCAGCTTGACAAGGAACTGGCGGGGCAGCGGGAACGACTGATACATCTACGTGATGTTCTCGATGAAAGCAAACACTTACTCCACGATGCACAGCGTGCTTTCGATAACTCAGAATCAAGACATCTAGCCGGGCGGATAGACGCCCGCATGCTAGAGATAGCACGCAACGCGCTGGATGACGCCCGTAAGCGCCACGCCAAAGCGAGTATCGAGTGTGAAGAAGCCGAACGACTGGTGTCTGACATTCTGCCTGCCGCCATTATTGAGGCCAAGAATGCGGCCCTGGCGCAGCTACGCGATACCTTGCGGGCGGAGACGCAGGCCAAGGCCCAACAGCTTGCGGGCGTCTTGGCACAGGCAAAGGCACTCTCTGACGACCTACGCCTGCTGCAAGATGAAGCGGTCACGCACTTCACGGTGAATGAGATGATTCGCCTCAAAATCACCCTGATGGGCCGCATGGACTTGGGCGAGTTTGGCTGGGTGCTGCCCCACGCGGGCATTCCCAACCTCGCCTGCGGCTGGCTGACCGGGCAATCGGTGCATCAGCCCAGCCTGTACACCGTGTGGCAGCGTGAGGCGCAGGCATATCTCGCCAAGACGCCCGAACAACTGGCGCAAGAGGATGTGGCGTGCCGCGAGATGATGCTAGCCCGTGACGAACGCGACTACAAGGAGGCGCTGGTACGCGAGGCGGCGCAGAAGAAGCTGGATGCGCTGATTGAGGCGCGGGGCGGCGGGCGCATGCCGCGTGGCACGGCGGTGTTGGAGTAAGCAGAGAGGGAGATAGCAGACAGGACTCGCAGCCCCTCCTAGCTGGCGAGTCCATTCCCTCACCGGATACTTCCAGGCGGCGGGCGTGGGCTTTTCCTTTCGCTGCGTCCGCCGTCCTGGGGGTACTCCGGCCCATTTCTTTTGATAGGCAGTCTCAGTGCTTGGGAAGGGTGGCTACAATAACAAGTACAGCAATGACTACACCGATAAGCAGCACAATTTCAAGTAATAACCCAATCCCAAAGCATCCCAGCAACTTCAATGCGGCACGTTTGTCGTACGTGTCCGCTTCCTTGTAATTGCCTTCCCGTAGGGCGGCCAATGTCCGACGAATATCGTTGACAATCGAACCGAGATAGCGCCATGTGCCAAAAATAGCGGCCAGTGCAAGGCCGCTGGCGACACCACCGACAAAGGTGATTGCTATCCATACCACAATCGTATTCGTGTCCACCGAAGGATATACCCCGCGTGCTACTCTGCGAGGCTACTTCGAGACAACAGCAATTAGGATTAAATCAGCAGCAGGCTTTCATCCGTGGTGAGGGTACAGTCGTCCACCGTGCCGCCGGGGTTGTGGTAGTACACGAAGAAGGTACCCGGCGGTGTGGCCTTCCCGTTCGTATCGGTGAAATCGCTGGCAGGCAAGGTGTTGGCTAGCAGTGTACTGGTATAGCGGAGTTCGATACCGTCCGCAATGCCGCCCAGCGATGCGATGCCGGTGTGCTGCAACCTCGCATCGGAGGGCAGAAAGCTGCCACAGAGTGATTTGGCCTGCGCCAGAGAGATATTCAGGTAGGACATAACCGGGCCATAGTTCTCAATCTCAATCACCCTCTCGGTGGAACCCTCGTCTACGTTGCTGTCATGACTTCCCGTGTCAATGCCTGTCCACATCTGCTGGCCGAACGGCCCCTGATACTGCCAGCCGTTCCGATAACAGCAGTTGTTGGCCCCGAACTTCTTATCGAACGACACCACACTGCCGCCCAGCGTCACAGCACTCTGCGGATAGTGGGCTTCGAGGGCGTTGGTGTCCTCACGGGTGCGGTGGCCGCTGGCGTTAGTGAAGATTGCGTCCCAGTCCCAGTGTCAGCAGCACAGGCGCACAGGCTACCTAGCAGTGTTAGCATCGTCAATATGGTGAGAATCGTGAGAATATGCCCCGTGCGCATGCGCATAACCGCTGCCCCTTCACACTCGTTCAGCCAGCATTCAGTATAGTGGCATTACTTTACGCCTGTTTGGCTGATACGTCAATCGGAACTGGGGGACTAGGGACGCAGATGGACGAAGATGGGTGAAATGCGCCGGAGTGTGCCTCACTCAATAGTACGAAATCGTAGTGTCACTAGCCCAGAAATATTGCACACTCACTTAAATGAAGCTATGGCTGAGAAGGCCGTGGCGTATTGAGGGGTATCCTGACTACCCCCACACAAAAGTCAAGTCCTAAACTATCCCATGCCGCAGCAGGCCCGGAAAGGTGCGAAGGGCTAATACAACACTGCCTACTCGTTATCCTTCTCAGTGCGCTCCCGATACCACCATCTTGGCTATCCGGCAAGTGAACACCAGTGTTGCCAAGATATACTGATAGACAAGCAGACGTGCGCGCTATGCATTGCGATGGCATATTCTCGGTGAAGGGGGCGATGTTCGTATGGCTGGTGGATTAGGGGGAAATGAACCCGAAGGCGACGTAGGAAGCGCTGGTGCCGTATCTTCGCAGGAAGCCACCAACAGTGGCATGCATTATGAAGCGCTGTTTACACTCCGCATTGAACAGGAAGCGCTTCTGTTGTCTGATGTTGCGGCTATCTTCACCGCCGTAACACAACTCCATACGAAACTGCTTCTCATTAGCCTCAAAGGCCGTCTCCATAGCAGCAGAGATTTAATCGAGTACCTGACAACTAACAATCACCTCCTTGAACGTGTAGCCAATCTTACCGTTGCCAGCATCACGACGAACTCCCCACTCACCCTTGTCGTCGTTGTCAGTGAAGCAGTCGGCAAAGCGCTTGCCAGCCTGATTGATGCGGTGTCTCAGACGCGCATCCGCTATGACATGGCAAAACTGGAACTGGAAGAAGCAAGACGCGCGGCTATGCAACAACAGGTTCAGATTGAGTTGGAGATGCAGCAGCAGACCGAAGCACACGAAATTGCGATGAGTGAACGTCGCATTGAATTGCAGGCGCGATGGCTGCAACTTGGCGCACAGGCACAAGCCCATATAGATGATGACAGTTACCGGGAAATTGACAAGATGCACCACCTTTCCGAAGCCTGCATGGAGGTAATCAACCAGTTGCATCCAGAGGCAGAGGTCGAGACGCGGCAGATGTTTAGGCAAGCTGTCATGAATAACCTCTTAGACCTGTTTAACCACACGGGACTGGTGGCTGAGTCTGTAACGCGACGCGAATCCGCCTAATAGCATGAAAATAGCCCCCAGCCCAGATGGTATCTGGCGTGGGGGCATGTCAAATCGGGTAGAAATTGGGTAGATTAAGCTAGGCCATACTAGGCGACGCTAGGCCACGCTGAGATACCAGCCGTGGGTGGCGGCGTAGCTGAGTACCCATACCGATACGAGGAACTTGCCGTTGTGGAAGTTGATCTCGCCGGTGCGGCTCAGCGGCTCGTAGGTGTTCTCGATCTGCACGATGCGCCGTGCCGGGAGGTTGAAGAGGATGACGCCCGCACGCACCGGACGCAGACTGGCTTCGAGCGTGATTGCGTCGAAGACGCGGAACGGCGGCACCTCGCGCGGGGCCAACTCCGCGATCGGGCGATGGATGGCGTCCAACTGATCGGGGAGATTGTGCTCATCGAAGATGCTCAGCCCGCGCAGCACCATCGCGCGCAGCCCACGATCATAGCGCTGGGAGGCGGCGAGCAGGTCATCGAGCGTGGTTGGGTTCTCGGCGCAGGCGGGCAGTCAGGGCGAGCGCCGCCGACGAGTGGGCGATGAAACTGGTAGTTCCGGCGGAATCGATCACGGTCATACGCATGACATCCAAAGGCAGACTCCAGACAGGCTCGCGGTGAGCGGTTAGGGGTTACGATGAGGCGGTCTCTGGCGTCTCGGCGCCGTCGCTGGGGAACTGCGCCTGAAGTTGGCCGATGCCCTCGCTGATACGTTCGGGCAGGCGCGCGTCCGCCGTCTGCAGCGCCACCCGGATGGCATTCTTAATCGCCTTGGCGTGCGAGCTGCCATGGCAGATGACCGAGACGCCATTCACGCCCAGCACCGGCACGCCGCCGTATTCCTCATAGTCAATCGTCTTGCGCACGCGGTCAAATGCGGGTTTGGCGAGCAGCGCGCCCGCCTTGGAGACGACGTTCGCCGTCAACTCGGCGCGGATGACGCCAAGCAGCATCTTGGCCAGGCCCTCGCTGAGCTTGAGGACGACATTGCCCACGAAGCCATCGCAGACCACCACATCCACCGTGCCCGCGTTGACATCTCGCCCCTCGACATTGCCGATGAAGTTGATGCCCGCCGTTGGCGCCGCCGCTTTGATAAGCTGGTGCGCCTCCTGGGTCAATTGGTCGCCCTTGGTCTCTTCTTCGCCATTCGCCAGCAGGCCAACCCGCGGATTGCCCAGTCCCAGCACGCTCTTCATATAGACCGCGCCCATCAGCGCGAACTGCAAGAGATAGGGCGGCTTGCAGTCGGTGTTCGCGCCGATATCCAGCACGAGGGTCTGGCTGCCGCCCGCCGCAGGCACCACCGCGCCAAACGCGGGCCGGTCGATGCCGCGCAGTCGGCGGAAGGTGAAGATCGCGGCGGCCATCACCGCACCGCTATTCCCTGCGGAAACCGCGCCCAGCGCCTTGCCGTCGCGCACAAGCTGATGCGAGAGTGTGATCGAGTTGCGCTTCTTGCTGCGCACCGCCTCGGCGGGATGCTCATCCATGCCGATAACCTCATCGGTGTGGACGATTTCGAGGTCAAGCCCCGTGGTGTCCTGCTTTGCAAGCTCGGCGCGAATGGCATTCTGCGGGCCGACAAGCAAGACTCCGACGCCATACTCGCGCGCCGCCTGGATTGCCCCCGCCACCACCTCGGCCGGTGCGTGGTCGCCGCCCATCGCATCCAGTGCTACCCGCCGGCGCGCAGAGGTTGCGGGAGTTGCGGGCGCAGTCGTCTCAGATGCCTCGGTCACGGGGACTCCTCCGGTCGTGGTGGGCTGCTGGCTTCCATCGACGTAAAATCGTACTATTGGGTTCAGGCGACGCCAATGGCGCCTTTAATGGTCTGCAACAGGCGGTCGAGCTGAAACGGCTTGATGACAATGTCTACAACACCAAGCTGGCGATAACGCGGCAGATCCTGTCGCGCATCCGCCTTCGCCGTCACGATGACGACCGGGATGCCGCGCGTCTCCGGGTTCATGTTGAGCAGGGTTAGCTCATCATCGCCCTCCAGATACGGCATCATCAGGTCGAGCAGGATCAGGTCAGGGTGATGTTCGCGCACGGCGTCGTAAAAGCGGAGACTCTGGGTCGCCTTATACGTTTCGTACCCCTCGGCATCCAGCGCCTGCTTTAACATCTCTGCTACCGGCAACTCATCGTCAGCAATTAGGATCTTCTTTGGCATGCGGCGTCCCCCGTCCTGGTCTCCGTAGCAGTCATACCACGAGCGCGTACACCACCCGCGCTCCTTGGCTCACGTGCAAAAAGTGAGCCATGAGTCTCCACGACACGCATCTCGCATAGGCGTATGACTTGCTGAGGCATTGTACATCGCGGCCAGAGCAGGGGGCAATTCAAGCGGCCACGAGGTACCCAAAAGGGCCGCTCATACACAAGCTGCCAGTAAACCATATCGCGCGCGGCGATACGCCAGCGCGCCTACTCGACGGATGCGTCGATGGCCTGGCGCAGTCGGTTGATGGCCGCCGCGACGCCATCCTTCTCGCCGTAGACCGCCGACCCTGCCACCAGCACATTCGCGCCAGCCTTCACCACCAGCGGCGCCGTTTCCGCGTGGATACCGCCATCCACCTCCAGATCGCAGTGCGCGCCGTGCTGCTCGATCATCGCCCGCAACCGGGAAATCTTCGGCAAAACGCCTCTGATGAACTGCTGGCCGCCAAAGCCGGGGTCAACGGTCATGCAGAGCACGAGGTCAACGTCGTTGAGGATTTCTTGCAGCGCCGCCAGCGGCGTCGCTGGATTGATCGCCACGCCAGCGCGCTTGCCTAGTTGCTTGATCTGCTCGACGGTGCGATGCAGATGCGGCGACGCCTCCTGATGGACGATGATGATATCGGCGCCCGCCTGTGCAAAATCGGCCACATAGCGCTCAGGCTCGACGATCATCAGATGCGCTTCCAGCGGCAGCGTGGTGGCGCGACGGACGGCTTCGACCACCAGCGGGCCAACGGTGATGTTGGGCACAAAGCGGCCATCCATCACGTCAATCTGCAGCCGGTCCGCCCCGCCAGCTTGGGCCGCGGCAACCTGTTCGCCCAGGCGGGTGAAGTCGGCGGAGAGAATCGAGGGGACCACGAGCGCCATGGATTGCTCCTCTATAAACTGTCACAAAACTAGTAGGCCTGTCGCAGTCTGGCCGCCGCCGTGCGGTCTACCAGCCAGTGCAGCGCGCCGTGTTCGGGCGCGATCAGCTGTGATGGATAGGTCTCCGGGTCGCGTGGACCTTCGAGCACTGCGGCGAGCGCGTCGGCTTTATCTGCCCCCGCGACCAGAAAGACGATAGCGGCGGCATTGTTGATGACGGGCGCGGTGAGGGTGATGCGATTAGCGTTGAGCTTTGGCACGAAGTTCGCCGTGACTAGCCGGTCGCGCACGTGCAACGCCTCGGTATGCGGGAAGAGTGACGCGCAGTGGCCGTCTGGCCCCATGCCGAGCAGAATCAGATCGAAGCGGGGTAACTGGCCGGGCAGGACATTCATCTCGCGCCGGATGTCGGCCTCATACAGCTCCGCGACCATCGCCAGGGCGCCGCGCTCGGTCGGCACGCGATGCACCTGATCGGAGGTGACGGGCGCCTCGGCCAGCAACGTCTCGCGCGCCATGCGGTAATTGCTTTCGGGGTTGTCGGGCGGAACGAAGCGCTCATCGCCCCAGAAATACTGCATGCTCCCCCAGTCAACCTCTTCGCGGTACGGCGGAGCCACCAGCACACGGTGGAGGGCGCGCGGCGTCGAGCCACCGGAGAGCGCGATATTGAAGTGCTCCTGTGGCCGGTCGGCGGCCTGCAATGTTACCAGCAGGTCGGCCGCCGCATGGGCCACGGCATCCAGATCGTCATAGACGCTGACGTGAACATGCCCGTTGTTCTCGTTGCCCGGGCCACCTGTCGAACGATCCGCTGCGCTCACGACCGCACCCTCCCTGGCGTCAGGCCACTGAGATGCGCTGCCGAGGTCAGCGCCGCCTCGTAGATCGGGTTGTGGGATAGCTGCTGCAACTGTTCCATCAACAGCGCCGACTCCCCCAGCGACGGCAGGTGCACAGTCTGCGACGGCAAGACCTGTTCTGGCACATGGCTCAACGTCGAGGCATGGCGCATATCACGTTCGCGCGCCACGGCGAAGGTGCCTGCATTGCCACCTGCGCGCGTGTGCAGGTGAACGCTCATCAGCGCGCCGGGGCCAACACATGCCGGCCCAGCGCCTGGCCTCACGCCCGATGCTGTGGCATCGATACTGGCTTCCTCCGGCACGATGTCATGCCAGCTCTTGATCGGCACCCCGTAGCGCGCAGTCACCTCGACGACGATGGGGCGCCCGTCAGCGCTATAGAGCGTGTGCTGCCGCTCCACGTCCATGCCGGAGCCGTGGCCGCCATGTTGCGTGCGCCAGTTGAGCCGCGAGGCCAGCCAGCCCACAAAGAGGTAGGCCGCCGCCGGATTCGGCTGCGTGTTCTCGCCGCCAGCGGCATATTCGACCGTCAGGCGGTCGATGCCATCGAGGTAGGGACGGAGCACGTCGGCATCGAAGAAGCCCGCCACCAGCTCACGCCAGGGTTGCTGGCGCGTCCAGTTGAAGTCGCTAAAGGCGCAGTTTGAGACCTTGCGGCGGTCGATCTCATCCAGCGCGACCAGCCCATCCTCGCCGTGGGTCATCTCCGACGTATCGACGATGATCCGGTCGCAGCCATCCACCATCGCCTCAAACTGCTCGGTGCGCCAGGGTGGCTCACCATTCCACCAGAGAAATGACGGCAAGCCAGAGAGAATCAGCGGCAGGACCGCTCCGGGCATGTGCCGCGCCGTGCCGTCACGCGCCTCCAGCACGATCTGTTCGCCATAACTGCTGGCGCCGCCCGCGGTGCGCAGGTAGCCGCCCACGTAGGCTTCGATGGGCGCGCCCTCGCGGGCATTGAGCGTCGTGACCAGAATGCAGCGCGATGGATGGGTCGCGCTCATCGAATCGATGGTCTTGAGCGCGCGTACCGCCTCATCTTCGTTTTGCGTATAGGCCACCAGCGTCATCACGGCATTGCGCGAGACGGGCACGCCGCCGCCGGATAGCGTGTTGACGTTGGTCTCGCGCCAGATTCCATCCAGCGCGCTCTCAATCTGATCAACCTCAACTTTGCGCCTCCCCGCGAGGAGGTCGTTGATCTCACTCATAACCGTCTCCAGGTTCTACCATCGCGCTCGATGAGGTGGTCAGCCTCTTTCGGCCCCCAGGTTCCCGGCTCGTATTGAGTGAGCGACGTGCGCTCTTTGCTCCAGCCCGCGATGATGGTATCCACCAGCTTCCAGGCGAGCAGCGTCTCATCGATCCGGGTAAAGAGGGTTGGATCGCCGAGCATGCAGTCCAGCAAGAGACGCTCATAGGCTTCGGGCGGCTCGACGCCGAACGAGCTGCCATAGAGGAAGTCCATGTTGACGGCACGCAGATGCATCTCCTGACCCGGCACCTTTGCCGTAAAGCGCAACGATATCCCCTCATTGGGCTGTATGCGCAGCGAAAGTACGTTTGCCTGAATCTCCTCCGCCCCCGTCCCTGAAAACAGCAGGTAGGGCGGTCGCTTGAACTGAATGGCGATCTCGGTGAGCCGCTTGGTTAGCCGCTTGCCATGTCGCAGATAGAACGGGACTCCGGCCCAGCGCCAGTTCTCGATGTTGAGCTTGAGCGCCACATACGTCTCCGTATGCGAGTCGGGGTGAACGTCTTTCTCCTGGCGGTAGGCGACCACCTTTTCGCCGCCTACGTAGCCAGAGCCATACTGCCCGCGCACCGTATCCACCGTGATTTCGGCGTCGTGCAGCGGCGGGATAGCGCGCAGCACCTTCACTTTCTCATCGCGCACCGAGTCTGCGCCGAATGTGACGGGCGGTTCCATCGCCGTCAGCGTCATCAGCTGCATCATATGGTTCTGAATCATATCGCGGATGGCGCCCGCCTCTTCGTAGTAGTCGCCCCGCCCACCCACGCCCAGCGTCTCCGCCACGGTGATTTGGACGTTGTCGATGTAGCGCCGATTCCAGATCGGCTCGAAGATGCCATTGCCGAAACGCAGCACCATGATATTCTGGACAGTCTCTTTGCCGAGATAGTGATCGATGCGGTAAATCTGCGATTCCGAAAAGCCTTTGTTGAGTTCGGTATTCAGCTTCTGCGCGGACTCGTAGTCATGGCCAAATGGCTTCTCAACAATGATACGCGAGAAGTTTGATCCCTGATCCCTGCCGCGTTTCGCCACGCCCGATTTGTGCAGCATATCGCCGATGACAGAATAAAAGGTTGGCGGCGTCGCCAGATAGAAGAGGCGGTTGCCCTCGGTGCCGCGCTCGCGGTCCAGCCGGTCCAGCAACTCGCTCAGTTTCTGATAGCCTTCGGGGTCGTCGAACTGTGACTGGCAGTAGAACAATCCTTTGGAGAACGTGTCCCAGACGTCGGGATTGACCGGCGTGCGCCGCGAGAACTGGTTGATCGAATCCATCGCCTGCTGGCGGAACTCGTCATCGCTGAAGGGGCGACGCGCCACGCCCACGACGCTGAACTGTGGGGGCAGCGGCTGCTCGATGGCGAGGTTGTAGAGCGCCGGGAGCAGCTTGCGATGGGTCAGGTCGCCAGTGGCGCCGAAGATGACGAGCACGCATGGCTGCACCGTGCGGGCGCTGCGCATACCCGCGCGTAATGGATTCGAAGAGGTGGATGTCTCATTCATGACGCGATCGCTTTCTTTGCTCTCGACGCTTTCGACAGACCACGCGCACGCCTCACACCGCGACACATCCCTCACTGAGGCGTGCTCCGGCCCCCCAGAGCGCGATGAGCAGACTACTGGCCGTCAGGCTGCCTGTCGCATGCCGCCCAGCTCGCCAGACTCGAACTTGACCGCATGGCCGCCGAACTGGTTGCGGAGCGCCGCGATAACCTTCGCCGAGAACGAATCCTCCTGTCGCGAGACAAAGCGCTGGAGCAGCGAGAGCGTGATGACTGGCGCGGGCACATCCTCGTCGATGGCCGCCTGCACCGTCCAGCGTCCCTCGCCGGAGTCCTGCACGAACCCTCTGATGTTGGCAAGCTGCGGATCGTCGGCGAAGGCCAGCGCCGCCAGGTCGAGCAGCCACGAGCGAACAACGCTGCCGTTCTGCCAGACGCGCGTCACCTCGCGCAGGTCGGGCTTGAACTGCGACTTCTCGATGATCTCGAAGCCCTCACCGTACGCCTGAAGCATGCCGTACTCGATGCCGTTATGCACCATCTTGACGAAGTGGCCCGCGCCAGATGCACCCATGTAGCCGTAGCCATTGGGCGGCGCCAGCGTCTTGAAGATAGGCTCGCAGTGATCGAAGGTGGACTTCTCGCCGCCGACCATCAGGCTATAGCCCTCTTTCAGCCCCCAGATGCCACCGCTGGTGCCACAGTCCATGTAGTGCATGCCGGCCGCCGTCACCTCCTGGGCGCGCCGTATCGTATCGTGAAAGTTAGAGTTGCCGCCGTCGATGATAATGTCGCCGGGCTTGAGCAGCCCCATGATGTGATGCAACGTGTCGTCGGTCACCTGGCCAGACGGCACCATCATCCAGACGATACGCGGAGACTCTTGCAGTTTCGAGACCATCTCCTCGATAGTGAACGCCGGAGTGGCGCCCGCCGCCGCCGCCTCGTTCACCGGTCCGGGCTGCGATTCGACGCGACGACACGGTGGCCGCCGCGCACCAGGCGCACCGTCATGTTCGCGCCCATGCGGCCCAGGCCATAGATCCCCAACTCCATCGGATTTCCCTCCTCAATTACATCGGTAAGTAGTACGTGCCCTGGATACTTGCTCGTACCATAGGGCGATCACTGCTATACGACCATCGCTGCTTCGAGCGCCTGGAGCACCTCTCCCAGTCCACTGGCAATGCCTGTGCCAAGGTCGATGCGAATCACACGCCGGTCATGCGCCTCCAGCGATTGGAGGTCGCCGAGCGCCTGCGCCTGTTTGAGTACGCTAAACGTATACGGCTCGTCAGGAATCGGCACATCGACAGTGTCGGTTGCGACGAACTGCAAGAATACGCCGGTATTGGATCCGCCCTTATGCTCCTGTCCGGTCGAGTGCTGGAAGCGCGGCCCATAGCCGAGTGTGGTCGCGACACGGCGCAGGTCACGCAGCCGCAGCCGGATCGCTTCGAGCGCCTGGTGTGTCTCCGGGGTGCGCTCGATATACGCCAGCAAGGCGATATAGTCGCCTTCGCCCGCCTCACGTGAGATGACCTCTATCGCCGCCTGGAGCGAGACAGACTCACGCAAGCGTTGCGCGATCTCGCCACTGGCGACCAGCGAGACATTGCGCGACTGCGTCTGCAAGACAGCGCGTGGCGCGGGAATCATCTTCGACTGCACGTATTCTTTGAGGATACGGTCGGTATTATCCTTCGACTCCTGCACATTGGGCTGATCGAAGGCGTTGATGCCCAGGAATGCGCCCGCGATGGCCGTCGCGAACTCCCAGCGGAAGAACTCGGCGCCCATGTCATAGGTATCCGCCAGGTGAAGCAGCACGACCGGCTGGCCCGCTGTCTCAAGCTGCTTGACAGCGTCATCCTGCGCGGAATCGTAGCCTGTCTCGGTGCGCAGGTAGACGAAGACGCGGTCAGCGCCATAGACCGAAGGATCGCCGAGCGCCTCGCCCTCCACCGGCAGAATGCCCTTGCCCTCTTTGCCGGTGCTCTCGGCGAGCAGTTGCTCCAGCCAGATGCCGAAGGTGCTGATCGGCGGCGAGACGACCAGGGTCGCTTTGTTGCGGCCGCCGTTGGCCAGTGTGCCAAGAATCGTTCCCAGCCAGACGCCCGGATTCGCGCGCGCGTCGGCATCCCCGGCGCAGGCGCTGGCCATCGCGTCGGCGCGGTCGAGCAGCATTTCGACATCCACCCCGATAATCGCCGCAGGGACCAGCCCAAAGAAGGAGAGCGCCGAATAGCGCCCACCGATGTCGGCTGGATTGCGGAAGATGGCGCGGAAATGGAGGCTCTGCGCGAGATCGTCGAGTTTGGTCCCGGCGTCGGTAATCGCGATGAAGTGCGCGCCCGCGTCGTCACCGGCGAAGCTCGCGACCTTCTCGTGGAAGAAGCGGAAATGCGAGAGCGTCTCGATGGTGCCGCCCGACTTGGAGGCGACGATGAACAGCGTATGTTGCAGGTCAATCTGCTGCACGACATCAAGAATGGTGGCGGGGTCGGTTGAATCGAGCACATGCAGACGTGGAGCGGCGTCGCCTGCCGCGAACGTCTCCCGCATCACCTCCGGCGCGAGGCTGCTGCCGCCCATGCCCATCAGCACGGCGTCGCTAAAACCAGCGGACTGTACCTCATCGTGAAGCTCCCGCAGGCGAGGGAGTTCCGCGCGCATCGCCGTCATAACGGTCAGCCAGCCGAGCCGGTCGGTAATCTCCTGTTGCTCATTGGGATCGGGCTTCCAGAGCGTTGGGTCTTTCTCCCAGACGCGCCGGGCAAACTGCTCCTGGTCGGCGCGATTCAGCCCCGAATCCACCGCCGCCTGCAGGTCGCCCAGGCTGGCCTCCTGCTGGCTGGCGAAAGCGGGAATCGCGCTGGCTGGCGCAGCCGTCTCCGCCGCGACCACGCGCGCTTCATCTGTGGCAACTGCGTCTGTCTCGGCTGACGCGGCGTCAGCGACGGCAGTGGCGGCCACGGGCACCGCCGCCTCAGCCTCAGCGGATGCCGCCTCCACAGGCGCCTCGGCGGGCACTTCAGCCTCGGCCTGGATCTTTTCGGTCTTCACGCGGGTGGCGTCGAGCAGGTGGTTGAACGAATCGGTAAACGAGGCGACGCCCTCAACCTCTAGCTGTTTGGTGACGGCGGCCATGTCGATGCCAGCCGCTTCCAGCCGGTCCATAATCTCGGTCTGGCCCGCAAAGTCCTGATCGACCGTGACCCGCGCCTCGCCGTGCTCCTGGAAGGCGACGATGGTCTGCGGCGGCATCGTATCCACTGTCTCCGGCCCGATCAACTCCTCGACGTAGAGGACGTCGCGATAGGCTGGATTCTTGGTGCTGGTGCTGGCCCAGAGGCAGCGCTGCGGCGTCGCGCCCTCTTCGCGCAGGCGGGCGAAGCGGTCGCCATGGAAGATTTCCTGATATGTCTGATAGGCTAGCCGCGCATTGGCGATGGCGGCCTTGCCCTGGAGGCCGCGCAGCTCCTGCTGGCGCTCGGGATCGCTCTCCGCGGCGATCTTTTCGTCGAGTTGCTTATCCACCAGCGTATCAACGCGGCTGACGAAGAAACTGGCGACAGAGGCGATGCCCGCGACGGGCAGCCCCTCGCGCAGGCGATGCTCCAGCCCGCGAATGTAGGCCTCAGTCACCTGCTCGTAGACTTCGAGGGCAAAGATCAGCGTGATGTTGATATTCACGCCCTCATAGATCATCTCTTCGATGGCAGGCATCCCCTCGCGGGTGGCCGGGATCTTGACCATGATATTGGGGCGGTCTACCAGTTTGTGCAGGCGGCGCGCCTCGCTGATCGTGGAGCGGGTGTCGTTGGCGAAATTGGGGGCAACCTCGATGCTGATGTAGCCATCGCCGCCGTTGGTGCGGTCATAAATTGGTCTGAAGAGGTCGGCGGCGGCCTGGATGTCGTGGATGGAGAGCGCGTCGAAAATCTGCTTGGGATCGGTGACGCCCTGGCTCACCAGTTCTTTCAACTGGTCGTCATAGTCAGCGCTGCCGTCTATCGCTTTCTCGAAGATCGTTGGATTCGACGTAACCCCGACGACCGCATCCTCATCGATCAGGCGCTGTAAATCACCCGAAGTGATGAGTCGCCGCTGGATGTTGTCGTACCAGATGCTCTGACCGAGCTGAGAAACCTGGTGCAGGCGACTCTCTGACATATGCTACTGCCTCCACATAACTCGACGATATGTTCGGCGTGCGACGCTGCAATGCGCCAGACCGTCCGGCTCCACGCGCACGCTGACTCGCGTTCCCAAGGTTCGCTAGACTTCGATAATGGTCTGTTTGTAGTGTAGTCACATCGCGCGTGGCCTTGCTATCGCGCGCTCGACACCGCGCATCAAGCGGTTGTCGCATGCGTCATGCCGCTCTCGCCAGGGTCGTCGCATGCACAGGGCCACGTTTCACTGTAGCAGCCGGGGGGCGCGGGTCGCAAGTTGAACAGTAGACAGTAGCCAGGAGCGTGACATGCACCTGCTCCTGGCTGGGAAAGATGTGGTTAGGCCGAACTCGTCTTCATCCGGCGTCTTCAATGGTGATGAGAAAATCGGGTAGCGCCCGCATGGCTGAGTCGCGTACCGTATGTCGCCAGCGCGCGTAGACAAGCCGGGCGTACGTTATCGCAGAGACGAGCAGGAGATATACCGATGTGACAAGCAGGAAGGAGGACAAATCCGCGTGCGACTTGAAGGTGTCAACTAGCGACATAATCGGGTTCGTCACGCTGTTCGGCAGAAAGCTGAGAGTGTGCGCCAGCGATGCTGTAGACTGGTTAATGATCAGTTGGCCAGCAATCAGCGCAAGCAGGGCTGGCCAACTGATCACGATGTATAAGGCTGCAAGAAGAAACGCGCCGACTCGACCGGCACGGTCTCGAGCCTTTGCGATGAGAACTGGCCGAGCCTTGTCGGCTGGCAGACCCAGGGACGCCCATGAGGCGAGAGCTGTTGCACGGACATCGGAGTCTCGATCACACATGGCAGCAATGAGAGTACGCGCGACATGCTTGTGCGCCATATTCTTGTGGAGTAGTTCGAGCGCCTTCGCGGCTTGTGTGCGCTGGCCATGTTCTGATGAACGGAGCGCTCTGGCAAGCGCCCGAATATCTCGGCGACTCGGTCGCTTAGTCGCGGCTTCTGGCGACGCCTCATAGGCGTCAGGATCACTTTCCGCATCGGGTTCGCCTGCTACCGAAGATTCAGCCTGGAGCGCTTGAAGTGTCTGTTTGGCTTCATCGTTCCAGGGCTGTTGCTGAGTGGCCGATTCCACCTCCGGCACTATGGATGTCGCCAGCGGGCCGAGCGCAATCAACGCATCGCGCGCGTACACGCGTGTGGCAGTGGTAGTTGATTGAAGATAGGATACCCATTGATCCAGGAACGGATGAACCACCTGTGAATCAAGGTCTGCGATTCTTCCAAGCTCACCAAGTGATAAAACAGCGGCTTGTTGGACATCAATGTTAGGACTACTGGCTGCCCCCACCAGATCAGGGACTGCGGGATATCCCGCGGCGCCAAACCCTCCGATAACCACAAGCGCTGCGCTTTGCAACTCTGGATTTCCGCTTTGACGAGTAAGTTCGCGTAATTGCGGGAGCGTGATTGCCGCTGCTGGCCCCATACGCCTCAACGTTTCCGTAATGACGCTTCGGTAGGCCGCCAGTTTCAGCTGCTCCACAAGGATGGGCGCATCCTCTGCGCCGCGTTGCCTGATAAGGTCGCTTATCCCCTGCGTGCGCAATGTCGCGACTTTCACCCAGATGAAGCCGATCCACGTAACAAGGCTTGCGCTTACCAGCGCGAGGATTATGATCGGCTGTGCCGCGCGGAGCCAACTGCCGAATCCCCCGTCGGCAATAGCGGATATGTGCAGCAGTAGCTGTGCGAGGGCAAGTATCACGAAAATGGCCAAACCAGCTAGAATCGCTAATCCGGCGACCACATTTCCACTAGATGAACTGTCAGGGCGGCGAATGAGGCGCGCCATCGGCGCGTAGCTAAGGCTGACAACACGGCTTGCCCGTTCCTCCACCTCGGAGTTCGCATGATAGTCCGCACGTCTTGCTTCAAGAAGTCGCTGGATGAGATAGAACACGGTGCTTTCCACCACATATATCAGCACGACGGCAAGAATCCCAACGAGAGCGCCTAGTATACCACCAAAGATGTTGTCAATCCGGTGTGCAACGGCCACGCCAGCAGCGATTCCGGCTAGCATATCCAGGCCGATCCAAGCGCCCAGTAAGGGGTAGAGGATGATTCCCTGATCAGCGCTAGACTTACCCAAGCGATTGAGTTGGCTTTTCAGCGCGTCGGACCAAGTACGGTACCAACGCTTATTGATCTCCTCATCGAATGACGCGGTCTGGACTTTCTGTTGCCGTTCATGATGGCTCGCGGTGGCACGCGCCAGCGAGAGATGCAGCGGGTCGCGTCCGCCCAGCCCTTTTACCGGACGTTCGTCTGCCTCTATCAATGCCCGCACCAATGTGGATGACTCAGAGACACTTCCCTGCTCATTTCCAGCCTCCAGGCGATCAAGCTCACTTACCAGCAGTCGGGTCACCTGCTCCCATCGAGCGCTCAGCCGCTTGCGAATGACGAAGTCTCGTCGTTCTGCCGAGGGTAACTTCGGATCCGCTAGCGCGCGAGCAGCAAAGTACTCCTGAAAGGTGAGGTGGATGAAGCCATACTGGTTTTCCGACTGCCGCTGAATGACACCTGAGCGGTCAACCAGTTCGTTGACCAATTCCTCATCGAGCGGAGTGGCGCCCAGGGAGGCAAGATGCGCAATGTCGTTGAGTGGCGCAGTTGACCCCTTGCCTCGCCGTGCGCCGCTGCCATCCTGCGCTACCTCATCCTCAGGCGAATGTATCAATTCAGCGCTTACGAGACTGCGCTTCATCATCTCCAAGCCAAGCCGCTCCAGCATATCCTCCAGTCGGTCGCGCGCGATCCGTTGCTGGCGCGGTGGCGCCTGGCGATAGGGCGAGTCAATCAGACGGTCGAGGGCCAGACGGTAGATCACCGCTCGCTCATAGGGTAGCGTGCCGTTGAGCGCATATTGGACCGAGATTAGCGTTAACAGGAGTGGATTACCTGCCCACAGACGCAGATCCTCTCGCTTCTCCAATTCCGTCTTCAATGTCACCTGGGCAACGTCAATGGTTCGCCCAGTCTGCCGCGTCACCTGCTGAAACACGCTACTGATGAGCAGTAGCTGCAATTCGTCATCGAGCTGCTGCACCTCGCACTCGCGCCAACCAGCCAGGCTGCTGCTCTGATAGGCGGTCGGGCGTGATGTGAGTATGGCCCAATTGTCGCCGATATCACGCCGCAACGCCTCAAAGATCGCCGTCCGCTGATTCTCCAGCGCAACCTCGTCAAGTCCGTCTACCAGCACCAGCGCGCGATTCTCCAGGAGAGCGGCTTCGACCGTGACATCGGCGCCATCAATCGCCTGCTCACGCTGCACAGCGACGATTGCATCCGCCAACGTCGCGTTTCTACCGCCGACAAGCGCCTTGCCCAACTCAGCCGCTGACACGAAAAGAGGAATGCGACGAATAGCAGTTGGCTCGACGGATTCAAGGTTGCGCTGCGCGGTGGTGTACGTCAACCGGCGAAGGAGCGTTGATTTGCCTGCCCCTGGATCTCCGAGCAGGACAAACCGCCCGTATTTCGCAAGGAAGTTCTCGACGCCATCGACTTCGGGCGCGGTGGCGGCGGTAGCTGTGATCGTCGCTCCGTCAGGCTGCTCGTTACGTCCTCCTCCAGGAGCGCGTACCCAACGCGCCAGCGGATTGAAAAAGTTGCGCGCACGTTCGCCAAGATCCCCTTCCCAGGAACGACGCCTTGTCTGCTCCTGTAACTCCGTTCGCACCTGCAGCAGCACCGTCGTCTTTGCGTCAATCTCGGCGCCAGTGAGCGGATTCGTCTGCCGCATGTATTTGTCACGAACCGCTTCGAGGTAGTGCGCTTCTTCCAGCGATTCCTGCTGAATGCGCGCGAGAAGGGCCAGGCGTGCCGCCTCTTCAAGCTGGTCGGGCGTGCTAAACTTCCTGAACGTATATCCCGTGGAGAATGCGCTTACCTCATCGATAAATGCCTTTTGCCGCGCATCTGTGGTCTCCAGCGCATCCTCGCGAACGAACACCACGATTTTACTGGGTCTTCGCGTCCGCGCCCACTCATACTCCAAATGAGTCGCTGATTTTTCTGCTCCGGCAGGTTGGCCATCTGGCTGATACCCATAGGTTGGTCCGAGGACGAGCAGGAGCAGGTCGCACTGTTCAGCCATCGCCTCGGTGAGTTCATTCGGGGATGTTGTATGTTCGAACTCTGGAGGACGATTCTCGGCCATCCACGGAATCATCCCAGCGGCCCGAATCGCTTGCTCTGCTGCCGACCGCTCTGGTTCAAAGTTCGCCATGCGGGAACTGATCATGACATGCCAGAAAATGCCGACTTGCGCATTAGCCATGGTCGAAGCTCCTCCTGTTACAGGAACTACCGGATACACCATGTGTGACTAACGTGGAGCGCTGTTGAAGCAAGTATACGACCCTTAGTCAAGTATCCCATCAGCAACGATGCTCAAAATGTGAAGAATCTACTGCGTAAGATGATGGCAAATCGAATGTTCGATATGACTAGGTGTCTCGACGCAACGACACAAATGCTTCTATACAATTTCGGTAGACTGCTATTTCGCCCGCTATGCGGCGCGTGCATTCTATGCTAGGATGACGGCAGAGCTAATTCGCGCCAACTGGTGGAGTCTGTGATGGGTGTGGGCTACCATATTCTGCGTTCCGCTGCCAAGCTGATCCTGGCCTTCCAGATGCAGCTTGAGATTCATGGTATAGAGCGTTTGCCACGGTCCGGCCCCCTCTTATTTGTCAGTAATCACCTCGGACTTACTGATCAGTTCGCGATTGCCGCACGCCTGCCCCATCAGGTGCGTATCCTGGCAAAGGCAGAGTTGTTCGAATGGCCCATTTTGGGATGGCTGGCGCGTCGGGGTGAGGTTGTGCCAATTCGACGCGGCGAGGCCGACCGCGAGGCATTGCGCACCGTGCGCGATTTGCTCGATAGCGGCGCGTGGGTGCTGGTCTTCCCCGAAGGCACGTTCGTCGATTCCCATGAGCCGTTCGGGATGGCGCGTGTGAAGACGGGGGCAGCCTGGCTCGCCTGGCACACTGGCGCAACCGTTGTCCCTGTGGCAATCACCGGAACTGAGGTCGTCTGGTCGCCGGGCCGCGGCTGGCGGCTCTGGCAGCGTCCGCGCGTCTCTGTGACGTTTGGCGAGCCGTACAAGCCCGTCTGGCCCGAGCAGGCGACGCAAAAATTCGCCTGGCGGACCGCTGCCGATGAGATGGCCCAGCGCATCGCGGCGCTCCTACCCGAAGGCTATCGTGGCGTCTACGCGCTACCCGCGCCAGAACTATTCGGCGGCGTGCCGCATTCTTCCTAAGTCCATGTTGTGGGGACCGATAGACGCAATGGCTGGCAATGAATTGAATTATGATCGGTAGATGAGAGGAATTGGAATGCCTCACAGGCATGATCGGAGGGTGCTGCTGGCGCTGCTGGTTGCGATTGCGGCGCTGGCATTCAGCGGGTGCCAGGCGCCGTTTCAGTCCACGGTGACCATGCATGGCACAGTCTATGGTGAGCAAATCGCCGCGCGGGAACTAGGGAATAGCGTGCCGATACCCCTACGCGCCACCATTACCTGCAATGATACCTCGGCATCATCTGATAGTACGGGAGCGTTCTCTTTCTCGGTCCCCAAGGCCGACTACTACACCTGCAAAGCGACTGCGCCGAACTACTCTACCGTCAGCGCGCACCTGTTTGGCGATATCAGCGCCTTCTCGCTCACCTTCGGCCCGAAACTGGTGGACGACTGCGACCCTGGCGCCACGGCGAACGTGCTGACCTGCGGGCTGCTGCCCCCCGCGACCGCCACGCTACGCGGAACCGTGACCAATGCCGCGACCGATGCGGCGCTGACCGACGTGGAGGTGCAATGCTGGAATGCTTCGACAGACATGCTCTCCGACAAGGCGCCACTGTATACGACCACCAGCGATGAGCGTGGCAACTACGTGATCCGCAACCTGCCCGCCGGGCCCATTGACTGTGTGGCCTATAACGACCAGACGGTGCAGACGATCAATCTAACTCCGGGCTCTACGATCACCTTCGATCTCGCCGCGTGTGTGAGCGGCTGTAGCACCTTCAGATATCACCTGGGCAGTGTCGTTAGCAACCTCAAGGCGTTCTTGATCTTCTGGTTACCGAACGGCTACACCTTCGAGCCGAACGGTAGCAGCAGCCGATATGAACACCTGATGGAGCAGTATTTTCAGGATGTCGGAGGCACATCGTTCTACAACATCCTGACGCAATACTATGCGACGGCCACCGGCCCGATACATAACGATGTGACCTTCGAGGGCTCCTATGTGGACACACATCCCTATCCCAGGGTGGGAACGATCAGCCATCCCCTGTTGGACGGCGACATCCAGGGCGAGATTACGCGCGTACTCGATCTGAAATACGGCCCGTCGGTACGTGACCCTAACCAGGTTGTCTTCCTCTTCACAGGCTATAACATCCAGGAATGTTCTGGCTCGACCGGTGACGACGGCTGCACCTTCAGGCATAACGTCGAGGGCGACTTCTGTGCTTACCATGACTTCAGCCTGTTCGGTGACTACACCTATGCCTACATCCCGGACATTGGCGATTGCCAGTATCTGCCTACAACCGCCTCTCCCAATCATGATCGGGCCGCCGATGCGATTATCAGCATCGTCTCGCACGAGCAGTTCGAGGCGGTGAGCGACCCGGATGTTAAGCAGGGCTGGTACGACGGTACGTCCTACGAGGGCGAGATGGCCGACAAGTGTGTGTTTACCTACGGCCAACTCGGCAGCGACGGTGGCAATGTCACGCTGGCCAACGACCACCGCTACGTCGTGCAGGAGGAATGGAGCCTGCACGATCAAGCCTGCGTGCTCTCCTATACACCATCGCCTGCCGCATAGGCCGGATTTATGAATGATACCCAATGGCATCGTAGCTGAGAGGAAATGGAATGCCAAAGACGTATCGTCGCCGGATGTCGGCGGTGCTGCTGGTTGCGGTGGTGGCGCTGGCACTGGCGCTTGGTGGATGCCAATTGCCCTTTGGGCCGCAGGTGAAGGTGAGCGGCAAGGTCTACGGCGAGCAGATTGCCGCGCGTCAGGCGGGCACGAGCGTCCCTGTGCCGCTGCAAGGGGCCACCATCACCTGTAACGGCGCATCGGGATCATCCGGCGGTGATGGCGCATTCTCCTTCTCGGTCTCGCAATCCAGCGCCTATAGCTGCACCGCAACCGCGCCCAATTACTCCAGCGTGAGCGCCAGCTTCTCGTCCAAAGGAGGCGCGATCAGCCTCACCTTCGGTCCGAAGCAGGCGGCTAAATGTACGACGGAGGCCGCAACCGGCGCGCTGACCTGTGGGCTGCTGCCGCCCGCGACCGCCACGCTACGCGGGACCGTCGTCGATGCCGCGACGGACCAGGCGTTGCCACATGTGAAGGTGCAGTGCTGGAACTCGGCGATGGATTTCACTGCCAGCGACGAATCATCGCAGGCTAGCGCCACCACCGACAGCATGGGAAACTACGTCTTCCACAACCTGGCGGTCGATCCCTGGGGGTGTGTCGCGGGCGCCGATCAGACGCTTCAGACAACCACACTTAAGCCGGGCGCGGCCACCACGCTGGATATCGCGGCATGCACATCAGGGTGTCCGAACTTCAAGTTCCATCAGGGCACAGTCATGCACCGGCTGACGGCGTATCTTCTCTTCTGGCTGCCAACAGGTTATGCCTTTGAGCCTGACGGCAACAGCAGCCGCTTCGAGCAACTGATGGAGCAATACTTCCAGGATGTCGGCGGCACACCGTTCTACAACATTCTGTCGCAGTACTATGACAATCCGGGCGGGCCGGTGCGCAATGTGGTGACGCTGGGCGGCAGCTTCGTGGATACGCAGCCCTATCCCCAGGCGGGCACGGTGAGTGATCCTTTGCTGGATGGCGACATTGTCCACGAGATTAACCGCGTGCTGGCCGCGAAGAACGGGGCGTGGGTCACCGACGACGATCACATGGTCTTCGTCTTTACCGGCCTCAACGTGCAGGAGTGTTCGGGCCAGACGGCCAACGATGGCTGCACGTTTACCCATAACGCCGAGGCCGACTTCTGTGCGTATCATTCGAATTCTTTCAACAACAATCTCATCTACGCCTACATTCCCGTAGTGGACGGCTGCCTGGATACGCCGACGTTCCAGACACCAAATCACGACCAGATCGCCGACGCGATCATCAGCATCGTCTCGCACGAGCAGTTCGAGGCGGTGAGCAACCCCACGCTCGGAGGCTGGTTCGACGGCACGGCCTCCGACGGCGAGATGGCGGACAAGTGCGTGCGCGTCTATGGGTCGTTATCTGGCTCTGATGGCAACGTTACACTGGCCAACGGCCACCATTATCTGGTGCAAGAGGAATGGAGCTTGCGCGACCAGGCGTGCGTGCTCTCGCTCTCGTGAGCCTCCGCTGCCGACGGGTGCGGCGCCGCACATGATACACTGGGACAAGAACGGCAGCCGTTAGGGTTGTCGCGCGGTGGACCTCGACTCAAGGGGGTATCTCGATGGCGGATACACTGGCCAGCGCCGCGCCCACAGTGCGGCGAAGCGCACCGTACAGCTTTCCCGAGTTCTACTGTCCCTCGCTGGTTTATCCTGACGTACCATTCCATGAGATGTTCGCGCACACCGCTCAGCGCGTGCCGGAGCGTCCCGCTATTTACTGGCGGGATGTCACGCTGTCGTATCGCCAAATGTATGGACTTGCGCGCTCGGCGGCTGTCGGGATGCAGGCGCTGGGGCTGAGCAAGGGCGATCGTGTCTGCCTGCTGATGCTCAACCGCCCCGAGTTCATCATCTGCTGGATGGCGGCGAGCATGCTGGGGCTGGTCATCACCCCGATGAACCCATCGTATAAGGAGCGCGAGGTCACCTATCAACTGCAGAACAGCGAGGCGAAAGCTATCCTCGTCCAGCGCGAGCTGTTGCCGTTGGTGCAGGCGGCGCGCGGCCAGACGCCCGACCTGAAGCATGTGATGGTCACGGGCAGCGAGCCGGTCGCCGACGACCCCCAGGTAATCCCGTTCGGCCCGCTGCTGATGACGAACGCGCCGACCCAGGCGCCGCTGGTAGAGGTGCGCGGCGACGACATGATCGCGCTGCCGTATTCCAGCGGCACGACCGGCCTGCCCAAAGGCGTGATACTGACGCAGCGCCACCTGGTTATCAACGTGCACCAGTTCATCTCCGCCTCGCGCGTAACCGAGCAGGATGTCTTCATGGTCTTCCTGCCGCTCTACCATATGTACGGCGTTGCGCTGATGGGGCAAGCGGCCTTCTCCGGCTCGGCGCTCGTGCTGGTCGAGCGTTTCGACCCAACGGAGGTGCTCTCGCTCATCAAGAAGCGCGCGGTGACAATCTTCCCGGTCGTGCCGCCGGTCTTGCTGGCGCTCTCTGGCCTGCCCAACCTGAGCCGCGACTACTTCCCGAATGTACGCCATATGCTCTGCGCCGCCGCGCCGATGGCGCCCGCCGCCGCTCAGCGCGTGATCGAAGCGACCGGCATCCCGGTGATGCAGGCGTACGGCATGACGGAAGCCTCGCCGCTGACCCATCACAGCCCTATGGAGCTAGAGTTGATCCGGCTGGCCTCGGGCGGGACGCCGGTCAGCGATACCGAGCAGAAGGTGGTTGACCTGGAGACGGGCGAGCGCGAGTTACCAGTTGGTGAGATTGGCGAGATATGTATCCGTGGCCCGCAGATCATGCAGGGCTACTGGAAGGCGGAGTCCGAGACGGCGCGGGTCTTGCGCGACGGCTGGTATCACTCCGGCGATGTCGGCTACATCGACGAGCAGGGCTACGTCTATATCGTGGACCGCGCCAAGGAGATGATCAAGCACAAGGGCTTCGGCATCGCTCCCGCCGAGCTGGAGGCGGTGCTGCTGGAGCATCCGGCCGTGCGCGAGGCGGCGGTGATTGGCATGCCTGACCCAGAGGCGGGCGAGATTCCGCGGGCCTATGTGGCGCTACGCGAGGGCCAGTCAATCTCGGATGCCGACCTGATGGCGTTCGCCAACGAACGCATGGCCAACTACAAGGCGATTCGCCAGTTGATCTTTGTGGAGAGCATCCCCAAGACGGCATCCGGCAAAATCCTGCGCCGTGAGCTCAAGGATCAGGCGCTGGGCAAGACCCAGGGGTAGGAAATTGCCAGGCGCGTGAACGCGCGGCTAAGGGTCGCGCTACGCTCGACCGCGAAGCCTGCCTTCGCAGGCTCAGAGCAAACTTAGCGTTAGCTCTGGAGGCCGCGCAGGCGGCCTTTGCGGCGGAGCCCATAGGCGCGGCTTCAGCCGCCAGGCGAGGTTGGCGCGACAAGACGACGAATTAGGAAAACACTATGCGGCTGGGCGCTATTCCACGTGGCGTGGTGGAACGCATCGCCTTCGCGCTGGGTCTCGTGCCCACGCCGCTGCTCGATAGCATTATTGCGCTATTGCTGGCGCGCACAGTGATGGTGGCGACCCGGCTGGGCGTCTTCGAGACGATGGCCGGGCAGGCACGCCGTGTGGAGGATATCGCCGAGCAGTGCCAGACCGCGCCCGCCGCCACCCACAAACTGCTGGATGCGCTCGTCGGGGCGGGCTACCTGCGCCTGCGCGATGAGCTGTATTCGCTGTCGCCGGTTGCGCGCCGCTGGCTGCTGAAAGATAGCCCGTGGTCGCTCCATGACGCGATTCTGATGCAGTTCATGGACGAGCAGTTCATCGCGCAGATGGAGTCGTTCGTCAGGACGGGAACGCCCATCGAAATCCACGAGCACATGACCCCCGACACATGGGAGCTTTACCAGCGTGGGATGCGCTCCGGCGCGCGGCTGGCAACGCCTGAAGTGGCGCTCCGGCTGCCTGTGCCACGCGATGCGCGCGCGATGCTCGATATCGGTGGCTCCCACGGCTATTACTCGGTCGCCCTGTGCAGACGCCATCCAGAATTACGCGCGACGGTGCTCGACCTGCCCGAAGCAGTCGCCGCCGCCGCTCCGCTGCTGGCGCGCGAGGGCATGGGCGACCGCGTCGTCCACCGCGCCGATAACGCGCTGACCGCTGACCTTGGCATTGAAACCTACGACCTGATTCTGGTCGCCAACCTCGTCCACCACTTCACCGCAGACCAGAACCGCGATCTGGTGCGGCGCTGCGCCCGCGCGCTCCGTCCCGGCGGGCGGCTGGTAATTGGCGAGGTTGTCCGCCCCGAAACTCCACAGACGGCGGGCCAGATTGGCGCGCTGACCGACCTCTACTTCGCCCTCACAAGTGCGGGCGGAACGTGGTCATATGCCGAGATGGCCGACTGGCAGCGTGCGGTTGGGCTGCGTCCGCGTCGTCCGATTCGCCTCATCACCGGCCCCGGCGGCGGACTACAGCTGGCAGAGAAACCCCGGCGCTAACGGCACTTTTCCCATCTTATTTGTCGGCCAAATCACCTGGAGCAACAGCGCGATGATGTGTGTTATAGTGCCCATCGGCGTACGCATTTTGTCGTAACAGTAGTGGTCGATGGCCCGGGCATCGAGGTGGGTATTGAGGCGATTTCCTCGCCGAATCTGGGTGGCGAGGAAACCCATGTTCGGTTCAGCGGCTCGCGGAAGTATCAAGGATGTGCACCGCTCTGCGAGCGCAGGTGTTGGGCAAAGTTCCAGCGCATGCTTTCCGCTTGCGTGCAGTCGTGCCGTATGGAAACTTTGACAGGTTGTGGTGTCTTGCAAGGGTCGGGGAGGGGACGATGTCACTCGAAGATATCTATCGGTCCGGTGCATACCAGGAAATGGCGCCATCGTGGCATATCGATGAATCGGCGGGCAAGGCGGAAGAGATTGCGCGCCTCCTGAAGAGCCACGAGCTAACGCCGCATTCGGTCTGCGAGGTCGGTTGTGGGGCGGGCGAGGTGCTGCGGCAGTTACAGATGGAACTGCCAGGTGACTGTGAGCTGACCGGCTACGACATCGCGCCGCAGGCCATCGAGATTGCGCGCCTGCGCGAGAATGCGCGCCTGCATGTCTATCTCGGCGATTTCCGCACAGACGATACCAGCTCATATGACATGCTGCTGGTGCTGGATGTGCTGGAACACCTGGAGGACTACTTCGCATTCCTGCGGAGCCTGAAGGCCAGGGGGACGTACAAGGTCTTCTTCTTCCCCCTCGATCTCTCGGTGCAAACAGTTATCCGTCCGCATGGGCTGCTCCACACACGCGACGCCTACGCGCACCTGCACTACTTCACCAAGGAGACGGCCATCCGCGCGCTCCAGGACACTGGCTATGAGGTGCTCGACGCCGTCTACACCGCCGACGCGCTCAGCAGCCCAACCACCGAGGTCGGGCGGCGGCTGTTGAGGTGGCCGCGCAAAGTGGCGTTTGCCCTGAACCACGACCTGGCAGTGCACCTGCTAGGCGGCTATCGGCTGCTCGTGCTGGCGCGCTGACAATAGTGGAGGCATTGGGAATGCTGGCCGCGAGTTGAAGCGGCGGGCGGTTGAAACCGCGCCTGAGCGGCCTCGCTTGCGCTCCGTCACAAAACCTGCGTGTCACCGGGTATCCCCGTTGGGTGACAGTCTGGGCAGTCCGCGCAGGCGGACTTCGTGGCCGCAGGCCATTCAGGCGCGGTTTCAACCGCCCGCCGCCCAGCCTACCTAGCTAATCCCATCCCCAGCGCGATCAGCCGGGTGGCGCGTGCCGCCGCGTCGGCGAGCAGTCGTGAGGTGTGCGCCATGCTCTCATCGAGCGTCATTGGACCGTTGACAATGGAGAGGGCCGCATCAATCCCTAGCTTCTCTAGCGCCGCATCGTCGGCGGTGACGCTGCCCGCCAGCGCCACCACATGCGTGCCCGCCTTGCGCGCCGCCGCTGCCACCGCGCCGACCGCCTTGCCGTACGCCGTCTGGCTATCGAGCTGGCCCTCCGCCGTGCAGACGAGCGCCGCGCCTTCGAGGATATGCGCGAAGTCCAGCGTCTCCAGCACTAGTTGCGCGCCGGGCGCCAGTTGCGCGTGGGCGAATGCCAGCAGGCCCGCGCCCAGCCCGCCCGCCGCGCCCGCGCCCGGCACGTTGGCCACATCCGCGCCGAGATCGCGCTTGAGTAGCTGGCCGTAGTGCGCCAGGGCGGCGTCCAGTTCAGCCACCATCTCCAGCGTCGCGCCCTTCTGGGGTCCGTAGATCGCCGACGCGCCCTCCGGCCCGCAGAGTGGATTGGTGACATCGCTCGCCACCTGTACCTCAACGTCCTTCACACGGGGATCGAGGCCGGATGAGTCTATCCGCGCCAGTTGGGCCAGCGCCGCGCCGCCAGCGGGTAGCTCGTTGCCCTGCGCGTCCAGCAGGCGGACGCCGAGCGCCTGCGCCATCCCCGCGCCGCCGTCGTTGGTCGCGCTGCCGCCGATGCCGATCAGCAGCCGCCGCGCCCCCGCGTCGAGCGCCGCGCGCATCAGCTCGCCCGTGCCGCGAGTTGTCGTCACGCACGGATCACGCTTATCCGGCGGGACGAGTGGCAGGCCAGACGCCGCCGCCATCTCGATCACCGCCGTTCCTGAGCGATTGCCGCCGAGCATCCCATACTCAGCGACTACCGGCTCGCCCAGCGGGCCAGTCACCCTCGCGGGATGTAGCGCGCCGCCCGTCGCCGCGACCAGCGCCCGCACCGTCCCCTCGCCGCCATCGGCCACCGGCACGACGCGAATATCCGCATCCGGCCAAACGCGGCGAATCCCGGCGGCGATAGCCTCGCCGACATCCGGCGCATCCAGGCTGCCCTTCAACGATTGCGGCGCGACAACGATGTACATAACGCTATCCTGAAAATGTGCCACAAGAACTGAGATTTTCGTCAGCGTGCGAATCGGTTGGTTCTGCAGCCCGCGAAGGCGGGCTTTGCGGCCGTAGGCCCATAGGCGCGGCTTCAGCCGCCAGCCCGCCAGCCCTCAGTTCGCGTGCGGCTCGTACTTCGGCCAGTTGCGCGCCTCCGGATCCTTCAGCACCGTCAGCGCCACGTCGAAGCCCGCGACCTGCCCCGCATAGAGCGCGCCCTCCGCGCCGTCCTGACGCATCATCCACTCCGCCAGGCTCTTGGCGCGATCCCCCACCACCTGACGCCAGACCGTGAAGTCATCGGCCTCGCTCTGGTCGGCGAGATAGTTGGCGACTCCCCCCAGCACCTGCGCCTGGCCCTGCCAGTTGAGCGCGTTCTCCTGGGTATCGGCGTACTGCGCCTCGTGCAGCGCCCGCGCCGACCACCCGCGCAGCCGTTCGATCATCTCGTCCCGGCTCTTGGCCATCGCTTCATCCCCTCTTATAGCTCTCAAGTGCTCGTATATTCGCTACACTCCCGCCTATGTCCACTTCACAGGCGCGCCGGGAGAATAATGTTGTGTAACGATGTGACGTAATGTGACGCAACAGTGTACCAGCCTGATCCTGTTGAAGTGAGTGGAGGCATCACCTGTGGCGAAGCTGAAGGTCTTCGGCCAGCGCGTGAATCTCATCCGCCTCGATGCGGCCTTCGAGTCGCTCGACGCCATCGACGGTAATCACCGGGATGCGATAGCGATAGCGCTCGAAGATCACCGGGTCGCGCCGGATGTCCACCTCATCGAACGTGAAGTGGAAATCGGCGGCGAGGTCATCCAGATGCGTTCGCGCGTCGTCACAGAGGTGACAGCCAGTCTTCGCATACAACACAATGACAGGTTCCACGTTCGCTTCTTTCAGGCGGCGTACCGCTCAGTTTCAGGGATAGCACACTGAGGAGGATGATAGCATAGCGGCGGCCCCTCGGCAAGCGCCATGGCCGCGTGTGGTGGCCCAGTTCATGCCTGTGAACCTGAGTGTACGGCGATGGAAATCTCACATCCACGTCACATTTTGCGAACAAATGACATGTGTGTGACGTAGTAGATAATGAAGGGTGGCAGCGAAGCCTTCCACGCGCGCCGACGCGAGAGCGAGCACAGTGCGCGGATTGCGATCCGCCCGGAGGTATTATATGGCACATCAGTATTTGAACGACGGCGAAGAGGAAGAGGCGCGCGCCCGGCCCACGAATGAGCCCGAGCGCCATGAAGGCTCGCGCGAGGAGGTCTCGGCTGAAGAGACATCTGACGGCGTGGATGAGCCAGTAAGCACCCATAGCACCCGTGCGGCGTCGAATCGCCAGCGCCGCGACAAGATCGACGAGACGCCTGAGCTTCAGGTGGACGCCGAGCCAGACGATGCGGTCGATGACGTGGAACCGGAAGACGATGACCTACGTAAACTTGAGGCGCAGGGCTTCTCTGAGGACGAAGTCAATCGGCTGGTTGAGCTTTCAGAGCGTATCAACGCCTCGACGCTCAAGCGATTGCAGTTCACCAAGTGGCTCGTCGATCAGGGGCTGCTCGACGAATTCTCTGTGCGCACGGAATAAGCGCGCCAGTACAGTCTGTCATGCGTAGCCGCGGAAACTTGAAGTGGTGCGGGTAGCCTTGCGAAACGGGCAGCCCGCACCTGTGTTTTTCCGTGGCAATCATTCCTGAAATATTGCGATGGGCTATGCGCCGACCCGCGCCAGCATCAGCCGCGCCTCGGCCCGCGCCACCACCGACTGCGCAATCCCAACCGGCTGCGTCTTGCCAACATAGCCTGAGCGCAGCTTGTTCCCCTCGCGCCAGTAGGCATACCAGTATGGTCCATGCCCAGGACCACGCTTGCATGTGCCACAGGTCGGTTTGCCACATTTACGATACTGAAGCTGATACGTGATATGCAGATCTGTGGGCAACTTGGTCATATGCTCGCCCCTCTCCTTCCCAACTCACCACCCACCCGACAACCCACGAGCCATTCACGAGACATCCACGCCGATCACTTCGACGTTCTCTAGCTGTTGACAAGACGATTGGAGTCACATTGGAAGCGCTCGTATGGTACTTCTCAGCAATCGCCCGATACAGCTACCCCAATTTGGCTACCAGACGGACGCAATCAACATCTCTGGCGGGCCAGCGTTTCTGCCCATATGCGCGGAGAAATGATGTACAAGGTTTCTTGCTGTTACAAAACGCCTGGCAGGTTCTCTCGGCTGCTCAGTATAGGAAATTTGACTCCTGACGGGGTCGGGCGGGCCTCGCGGTTCCCTTGCGCCACATGGCGACTCATGCGAACGTTGGCGGCGGCGCGTGCTACAATAGCCGGGCGGGGAGCAGGCGCACATGGTGCGGCGCATGCGAAGCAAGAGACGCGGCGGGAGCAGGTAGCATGTCCGAGGAGTTGAAGATAGATTTCCTGACGGTATCGCGCTATGGCGAGCCACCAGTTGAGGCCTCGACCGTGCGGGCGCTTGCCGCGGCTGGCCTGGGCGCCGCCGAGTACGTGCCGCGCAACGAGCCAGCTAGCGGCGGTCGTCAGCGCTTGGGCGCCTACCACGTCGATCCGCCAGGAGTCCCGGCGCGGGCGCGTGTCAACGTCTCACGTCATACCGCGCCCGTGACCAGCGGGATGAGCGAAACAGCGTTCAACGCCCTGGCGCGCGGACTGGTCGCCGAAGATACCCAGACGTTACGCGAGGGTACCATTGCGCTGGATGTGCGCATCTTCGCCCGGCGCGAGCAGGCCATCGTCGCGCTGGACTGGGCTACTCACGTATTGCGCATACTGCTCGATCTGACGCAGGGCACAGCCATCGATCCAGCGGCGCAGCGCGGCTATGGGCGCGCGGAGATAGCCCATATCCACCCGCACGATCCCCTGGCGCATGTGGCGATGCACCGTGAGTTGTGGGATGCGGAGTCGCACTGGCTGCATACCCACGGCCTGCAAAAGTTCGGGCGGCCCGAGCTTGACCTTGCGGCGGTGCCCCACTCCCTTGAGGACGAAGGTTGGTCACTGCTGCGCGAGGTCGCTAGTTTGCTGGCGCATGAGGGGACACTCGTGGCAGGCCAGGAAATTGACTTCGAGGAGCAGGGTCGGCTCGTCGCCGCTGGGTGCGCTTCCCGATGCGGACCATCATGCGCCGTTTGGGCGGCTACGGCTCTGTGATGCGGCGCTGCCAGGCGAGACGGACTCCGTCGGCGCGGGGCGGCTGCTGGCGCGGATGGCGATGGCGGATGCGCAAAGGCGCACTGAGATGCAGGATGTCGCGGGCGCGCTGGAGATCCTCGACCGCGTGCTGGCGGCCAATCCCGATGATTGCACGGCGTTGACCTCGAAGGCCGCAATCCTTCTGCGTGGTGGCAATGCCGCCGAGGCGCTGAACCTGGGCGAACTGATGGAGTTGCGCGTTCCTGGGGACTATCGCGGCCCGCTGACCGTTGGTCAGGCGCTGGCCACGATGGGACGCTACCGTGAAGCGCTGGTCGCACTTGACCGCGCGATACTCCGCGAGCCGGATGCAGCGGAATCGTTCGATGCGCGCGCCCGTGTCCACGAGCGTCTGGGCAACGCGCAGCCCGCCGCGACCGACCACGCGCACGCCGAGTATCTACGTCGGCAGGGCGTTCCGGTGGTTTGACAGCGGGCGCGGCGATGTATACACTAACTGGTGACACACGAGGTGGGGTAGCCCGGCGGAGAGGTCCGCAGAAAGAGGACAGGAACCGTGTCTGATCTTCAGGCCATTGGTCGAGCAGCGCAAGAGTATCTTGCGACCAAGTTTGCCGCTCGTGAGCGCGCCCTGCCCAAGTCGCGCGCCGCGATTCGGCTCTGCGCCAATGCCATTCGCGCTGCCCACCGTGGTGAATTCGACCAATCCACGCGGCAACTGACCGAGGCCGGTGGCCTGTTGCGCGACATGGCGCTCGACCTGCGCGAGCACCAGGATATCTTCTATGCGGGCTTCGTGGCCGACGCGCAGAAGGAATATGCCGAGGCTGCCCTTACCAGCGCGCTGATGCAGCGCCAGCCACCCCCTACCCCCGACGTGCTGGGCGTGGAATGGGCCCCGTACCTCAATGGACTGGGCGAGGCGGTTGGCGAACTGCGCCGTTATATTCTCGACCGCATGCGCCAGGGGCGGCTCGAAGGCTGCGAAGAGCTGCTGGCCGACATGGATGAAATCTACAGCCAGCTCATCACACTGGACTACCCCGACGCCATCACGGGCAACCTGCGCCGAACCACCGACGCCGTCCGCGGCATCCTGGAGAAGACGCGCGGCGATCTGACACTGGCCGTCAGCCAGGAGCGCCTCAACGCCGCCATGAATCGCGTCCACGAGAGCCTGCGCGGCTAGGCTGAGTTCGCCAGTCCTCGTAACACGTCATAACATCCACGCCAGTTCACCAGATTCTCCCGGCGCGGACACAGGGCTATCTCAACGCGCGCCCATCAGGTACAATCGTGGTACAGGTCATCGTCAGGCGCTGGACGGTAGCAAGCGAGCATCACCATCACACGATGATTGCATGGCCAACGCGACCTGAGACAGATACTTTGCCCAGGAGGATCACCATGGATGATGGGACGGTGGCGCGGCCTTTCGTCCAGAATGCACGAGCGGATAACGATGTCGCGGAGGCGGCGGCTGCCGCGCCAGACAGCAGGAGTGGGGCCGGTCTGGCGCTGGCACCTGGCTCGCGGCTGGCCACCTGGATTCGCCTGACCCGTCCCTCCGCGCTGCTACTCGTCCTCGTGCCCGCCCTCACCGCGCTGGCGCTGCTCTGGCTCCGTGGCGTGACGCTGCTGGCGCTTCCGGCGCTGGCGGGGCTCGCCAGCCTCGCACTGATACAGGCGGGGGCAAGCCTGCTCGATGTCCATCTGGAATATGCCCGCCGCGCGCATCTGCCAGAAACCGAGCGGCTCGACCACCTGACGGCGCGTGCGCTGCTGGCGCGCTCGGCGATCAATCCGCTCAACGTCCTTCGGCTGAGCATCCTGCTGATCGTAGTGGGTGTACTCGCTGGAATTCCACTCATCATCTCAGGCGGCTGGCCGGTCGCGCTGCTGGGACTAGCCGGCGTGGCGATTGCCTTCCTCTTCTCGGCCACCTCCTTCGCGCTCAAGCGTTTCCCGTTGGCCGACTTCATCATCGGGCTGGCGCTGGGGCCGGGCATCGTGGCGGGAATGATGCTGGCGCAGCGACATACGCCAACCAACCGCGATCTGCTCTTTGCTGGCGCGCTCGGTTTCCTGGCGATGCTCCCCGCCGCTGGCGCGCACCTGCGCGATGCCCAGCAGGACGCGCTCCTCGGGCGCAAAACGCTGGTGACCGTGTTGGGCGATGGCCTGGGCCGTACCATCTATGTCGTCTGGCTGCTGGCGGGGATAGCGCTGCTGGCACTAGCAGCGCTGCCACATGGCGCGCCACACGGCGCATTGCTGGGATTCCTCGCGCTACCTTCGTTCGCGATTCCTGTCAGCGGCGCGCTGGTTGCCAAACCAGGCTACGCGCGCGAGCAGGTCGTCTTGCAGGAACGCCGCGCCTATGCCGTCTTCGCCTTCTGGTTCCTGTTTGGCCTGGCAATTAATGCGATCCTGATCAGCGGGCTGGGGCCGATTCCCGCGACCGTCTAGCCCTCATCGCCTCTCGTCACGTGTAGCCGGTTGACACGCCGGTTTTTCGCTGCCTAGAATTTTAGGTAGAGATGCGTTTCGACGACCCAGCAGAGGATTTCTCCGTGACACCTGACGAGACGACGACACTCAGCCCTGAGCTACGCGAACTCTATGCGACGCTGACCACTATCCTGCGGGAGATGGGATCTGTGCTGGTAGCGTACTCAGGTGGCGTAGATAGCGCGCTGCTGCTCAAAGCGGCGACTGATACGCTCGGCGAGCGGGCGGTCGGGGCGCTGGCGGCCTCGCCCGCATACGATCCCGCCGAAACAGAGGAGGCGGTAGCGGTCGGCGCGGCGGATGGGCGCGCGGCTGGAGGTCGTGGAAACGCACGAGCTGGATGATCCGCGTTATACCGCCAACAACGCCGACCGCTGCTACTTCTGCAAGGTAGAACTCTTCGACCATCTGGCGCCGCTAGCCGAACGACTGGGGCTGGCGCATATCGCCTATGGCATGAACCGCGACGACCATGGCGACTGGCGGCCGGGTCAGCGCGCCGCCCGCGAGCATGGCGTCCGCGCGCCACTGGATGAGGCGAGGATGGGCAAAGCGGCGATTCGCGCGCTGGCCCACTATCTGAATGTGCCCGTCTGGGAGAAACCCGCCGAGGCCTGCTACTCGTCACGCATCCCCTACGGCACGCCCGTCACGGTGGAGGCGCTGCGGCAGATTGGCCGCGCCGAACGTGCGCTGCGGACGCTAGGATTTCGCCGGGTGCGGGTGCGCCACCACGAGACCATCGCGCGTATCGAGCTCGACCCCGACGATTTCTCCCGCCTGCTCGACCCTGCCATGCGCGCTCAGGTCGTCACCGCCGTCCGCGACGCGGGCTATCCCTTCGTCACACTGGACTTGCAAGGCTACCGCACCGGCTCGCTCAACGAGGCGCTGCTCCGGCCCAAGCGCGGCGGGGATGGTACCGGTGACCAGGGGAATTAGCCGCAGCCTTCAGGCTGCGACCCGCCCGCCTCATCCCTGCCCGTATTGGCCGCGCGCCAGCATATCCGTGCCGGACCACATGCGGTCGAAGACATCCACCGCCTCGGCGGGCGTCATCGGGCGCGGCTGGCAGCGGTCCTGATCGAGCACCGGTACCCAGCGGATACTGGCGAGCGTCGTCCCGCGCCAGTAGAGGTGCAGCAGGAAACCTTCGAGCGTGGGACGCGACCAGTCCTGGTCGAAGATGAAGTTGCCGAGCGCGTAGATGATGAGCTTCCCCTTGTACTCCTCAATGGCCTGCACCCAGTGCGGGTGGACGCCGAGCACCATATCGGCTCCCGCGTCGATGGCGGCGCGGGCGGCGTTCTGCTGGAGCTTGATGGGGTCTTTGGTATATTCGATGCCCCAGTGGAAGTAGGGAATGACGATATCCGCCTTCGCTCGCGCGGTGGCGATATCCTGCGGCAGCCGTTGCAGGTCAACCGGCGCCAGCCCCCATGACGTGCTGGTGGCGTATGGCCCCTGCGGTCCCGGCGGCACCATCAGGTAGCCGTGCATGGCGACCCGCACCCCTTTGGCGGTCACGATGCTGGGCGCGCAGGCCTCGTCCAGATTGTTGCCGCCGCCACATGCCCCGATGCCGTTGCCGCGCAGATTGCCCAGCATATCCATGAACGAGTCGTGACCGGCGCCGTTGGCGTGGTTATTGGCCACCGTCAGCATGTCGAAGTTCGCGTATTTCAGCCCGGCGACCGCCTTCGCTTTCGTCACAAAGGTGAAGGTGAAGGGATCCGTGGGAACTGGAACCTTATCGGTGACGATGCATTCGAGATTGGCGACGCGCAGATCGGCGCTATCGAGCTCCGCCTTCATTTTGCGATAGGGATAGAGGTAGTCGTTGTAGGCGACCATCTTATTGTTGACGCCGCGCCCCAGCATGATATCGCCAACCGCCGCCATATCCATCACCGGCGTCGCGCTCGCCAGCACGAACGCCAGCGCGCCCGCCAACGCCTTCGCATCCAGCCCCTGCTGCGCCAGCGCATCCGAGACGCCAAGCTGCAAGGTGAACGGCGCGAACGGCGCTGGAAGCTGGCTGCCACGCTGCTGGGCGGGGTAGACGTTGTCGATGCCCAGGTTCTTCACCCGCCAGTCAGCCAGTTCGGCTGGCGCGAGCGCGATGCTGCCGGGATGCGCCTTCACGTGCTGGACCAGATCGTCAGCCGTCGCCACCAGCGTTGCGTTGCCTGCGATGGTCACACCTTTCGGCGGCGTCAGCCCTTTCAGGGCGAACACTTTGGCGGGCAGGCTGTAGGGCGCACCTGCCGCCTGCCAGTTGGCCATAGAGCCGCTGAGCAGCCCGCGCGCCTGGCCGCCGCTCACCCCATCGATGGGGACACGCGTATGGGCAATCGCCGTGGCGGGGCTGGCACCAATCGCCGCGCCCTTATACCCTTGTGGCAACGCGCCATAGGTCAGCATGAGGTCGGGCGAGGTAGCTGTGCTGGTGGCGAGATGGGTTTCGGCGATGCCCGCGTGGCCGCCGAGATTCGCGGCGACGGAGTTGGCGACGGCCTTCGGCACAGTGCCATCGGCATAGAGAACTGCCGGGCGCTTCAGGGTAAATGGGGTAGATGTCGCGGCAGATTTCTGCGCGACGCCCGGCGCGCATGCCGCCAGCGCAACCGTTGCGGTAGCTGCCGCGCCTACCGCCAACAGCTCGCGGCGCGTCAGCGTTGGCCCGCCTGCCTTGGCCCGCTGCGTCGCTGCTTGCCGACGTGTCGTATCGCTCGTATCGCTCGTATCGCTCGTATCGCGCTGCCGCCGCTCGCCCTTCATGCCCTGCGCCCTCCACCGCTCTCAAACCCTATCCATTGCGCATCTCAGGATACATGAGCAGCGAGTATCTGGGGAGCTATCCGGTACTACAGGGTGGACATCCATGCGTGGTCGCTGGCGTCGGGCCGTAGAGCCATCTGCCTGCTTAAAGCTCTTCGAGTTGCTCGCGGAGGTCGGCGCGTAGCGTCTCGAAGCGCTCCAGCCGCGCCTTCAGGTGGGCCTGCATCTCCTGCAATCCAGCCAACTTCTCCTCGACGAGCTGCACCTGGCGCCGGGTCAGTTCTTCAGACCGGTCGAGCCACTCCAGCCGGGTACGCGGATCGGTCTCCTGCCGCCACGCCTCGCGCACGTGCTGGCGCTGCTCCTCGGCGTCGGCCATCTCGCGAATCTCGGCCAGCGAAAAGCCGAGCAGATCCTTCAGCCGCTTGATGCGTTCGAGTTGCTGCACATCCGCCTCACTGTAGAGGCGATAGCCGCCCTCGGTACGCGTCGGCGACGGCAGAAGGCCAATTTCCTCATAATAGCGCAGCGTGCGTTTTGTCAATCCAGTGCGCGCCGCAACCTGCTCAATACGCAGAAAGCTCACACCATCGTCATTACGTTGCTCTGAAGTTGTATCGTCAACGGGCACAGGCTGATTAGTCATCATAGTCAATCGCCTCAATTTCTCTCGAATTCATATTCATCAATCGGCCATACCCTCAGCAGATAGCGGGCCGCCACATGCCAACAGGCGCAGCCTGTACGAAATACGCGATCTGAAATAACCTATTCATGTCTCATCGTATAACACATTCACGTATACGTCAATGTTTGCGCGTGGTCATGACGCGCTGTCATCGGCAACTACCCGTTGACAGGCGCCGCGCAACTTGCTACCGTGGCAGGCGCAGGCAAGTTGTTTTGTCTCGCGGCGTTATCGTGGATCAGCTTGAATCGGCTTCAGGAGGAACATATGAGCGGCAATGCAGCAGCCCCATCCTCACAGCGGTCGGGCCGCAGAGGCTGGTTGGTATTCCTGGCGGTCTATTCATTCATCCTGGCCGTCATCACCGCGATCCCGCAATTCTATTACGTGCTCTTTGGGCTGCATCTGGTGGCCATCGGGCCGAATACGAACCCGCTCGGCGAGGTCTGGTACTGGTACATCCTCAGCGGGGATAACAGCTACCAGCGCGTCAATCCAGGCATTCTGGCAGGCGCTGTCGAAGACGCTTTTCTGCTTGGCCCGCTCTACTTCGCGACGGGCCTGGGGCTGGCCCGGAATAGCCGCTGGGTCTATCCCGTCGGCCTGATTACCGGGGCGATGATTCTCTATGCGATCATCGGATTCTTCCTGGGCGACATCTTCGCCGGGCTAAATACCGTCACCAATGGCGTCTCCTATTGGGCGACGAACCTGCCGTACCTGGTCTATCCAATCCTGCTGCTGGCGACGCTGCTAGCAAGTAGGAAGCAGTTTGCGGCGAAGGCATGATACCCGCTCGCGATCAGGCTCTGCCTCCCCTCCCGTTTAGGGGGCAGGCGCGCGAGGCGAGAGCCTCGGAATGCACGTCAAGCGCACGTAGCGCCAGCGGTCCGAAGGGCGGGGCCGGAGAGAGGGCCGTTGCTCTAGTGACAACATCCCGGTCATGGGATCCGCTCAATACGGAATTAGCCGTAGGTCTTCAGCCTACGGCTCGTTGCCCTCAGAGAGACAGCCCCCGGTGATACCGTGCTATCCTAAATGACTACGCCTCTGCGCCGGCCTCCAGTGGCGCGCTCTTCTCCCGTTCCGCGGTGGCGGTCGGCACGATCATCAGCGGAATCCTGGACTTGCGCGCGACGGCGAGCGTTACACTGCCAAGCACGAGGCGTGCCAGGCCGGTGCGTCCATGGGTGCTCATAACCAGGATGCTTCCCGGTTTCGACTCCGCCACCCCAAGAATCACCTCGGCGGGAACACCCTGATGGAACATCGTCTGCACCTGGACGTTCTCGGTGCGCTCCAGCCGCTCTCGTAGCGTGGCAAGGTATTCGCTGGCCTCGCGCACCTCGGACTCGTAGTTGTCGCGCACGAGCGGATAGGTCTCTGGCCTAGCGGCAATAATACGAATCGGCGGAACGATGCGGAGCAGCAGCAGCGGGCGATCATAGTGCCGGGCCAGGCGGAGCGCCGTCGGCAGGGCTTTTTCGGCAAGCGCGCTGCCATCCAGCGTCACGATCACCTGCGCGCCGCCGAACTGGAGCAACTGGGGCGATTCGGCTGTTGCGGTGGGCGGAACAACCAGCACTGGCGCTGCCGTCCGCGCGAGCACGCTGGCGGTCACGCTGGGGTGTCGCAGCCCTTCCAGCAATCCGCGTGGCTCCGGCGCGAGGACGATAACGTCTATCTTGTCCAGATCGGCGGCGGAGGCAATCGCAGGCGCGGCCTTGCCAAACTCGGTGACGATATGCGCTCGAACGCCCGCCGCGCGCAACTCATCCGCAAGCGCCTCCAGGCGGTTGTCAATCGCGATCTCATCCATGACAGAGGCCATCGGAGGCTCTACGTGCAGCAGGAAAATCCGCGCCTCAGATGATGAGGCGGCTAGCTCGCGCGCGAAAGGAATCGCCTCTTCCGCCCGCTTCGTGCCATCCAGCGGGACCAAAATGCGCCTGAACATCGAGTGCCTCCTTCTCGCTACGAGCGGCGGCATACCGCCCGACCCCAGCTACACGCCGACTCCGTGATGGAGAGTCCTTTCTCCCGTGTGCCTCCTCCATGACAGAATCCTGGAAGGCCTCGTCGGCCCTCACTCTCAGCATAGAGGTTGGATATCACAGTTGCCTCACACGTTGCGGCATGGTTTATCACAGTGCTGTCACAGGGCTGGACGGTGGTTGTGTGACCGCCGTACCATCATGCGCCACCACTCCCCCGCAGGAAGCGCTGACCAGTTCCACGCGAAAGCAAAATACCGTGGAGCATTCGTTGAGTGGATAGTCGCGCGATATAGCCAAGCCACGCATCATCCCGTATACTGGCCTGGTGAAGCGACCAGACTGGATGCGTATTTCTATGGAGGACACAGGATGCACTGCCCTTCGTGTGGCTATCCCATCGATCAGCAGAATCTGGAGCGATGCCCGCGCTGTGGGTACGCGCTCACCCCGACTATCGGGTCATACGGGCAGGGTGACTATGGATATCCACCCCGAAACGATGACCCAGGCTCAACTGGCGCATACGCGCCACCCCAGCCGCCAGACAGCACCTATGGCGGATACGGCAACTATGGCGGGTACGGTGGGTACGGCAACGCCGCGCCGCCTTCGGGTTCAGGCTACGGACCGCCGCAACAAGATCCATCCTCTCCATACGGTCAATATGGGCAGGGACAATATGGGCAGCCCGCTCCGCCCAGTGGCTATGGCCCGCCAGCGTATGGGCAACCAGCCCCACCAAGCGGCTATGGGCAACCAGCCCCGCCAAGTGGCTACTACGGCCAGCAGCCCTACGGCCAGCCTGCGCCGCCAAGCTACCCACTCGCGCCGGGCTATCCACCTCAGGGATATGGCCAGCCGCCATACTCATCTCCGCCGCAGAAAAAAAGCCGCACGGGTCTGATCGTCGGCATTGTGGTGGCAGTCGTAGTAGTGCTTGTCGCATGTACCGGCGGCACGATCTTCGCCATCCGGGCGCTGGGACAGACGCCAGACACAGGCGGCTCTCCAACCGCGACGACCGCCAGCGGTACCGCGACCCCCGCAGCTACTCCAACCCCAGCGCTGACGGTGATCTACCAAGACACCTTCGCATCTGACGCGGCGGGGTGGCCCCAGGTTTCAGGTGAGTGCGCGCTAGAAAACGATGGCTATCATATCATGAACGGCTATTTATGTTATGCGCCCGCTGGATCCCAATCTGATGTCAACGTTGAGGTCAATGTACAGGAGGTAAGCGGCCCGACAACATATGCGTATGGAATCGTCATCCGACGTGTGAGTACGGGCAACTTCTACCGATTCATGATTGACAGCAATAGCAAATGGATATTTGACAAGTGTGTTAACGACACCTGTTCCACATTGGTGGACTTTACAGCCAATAGCGCGATCCAGGGTGGCTTGCACACACCCAATAAGCTGGCGGTAAGCGCCAAAGGATCGCACTTTGAATTCTCCGTCAACGGAACAAAGGTAGGCAGCTTTGACGATTCGACATTTGCCTCGGGAGAAGTAGGGCTTATGGGTGTAGAATCAGGTGATTGTGTATATACCAATCTTGTCGTCTCCCGACCCAGTTGACGGCTGCAAACGCCATCAGCTCGTCACTACTTGTGGGTTGATGCTCGGGGCGCGCCTTCATCCAGCTGCCGCCCCGACCTCACAAACGCTGGCGCGACACTGCCCACACACCGCAAATCTCTCCTGGCGGCAACGCGATGCGTCAGCGCATCCATGAGGCTCGATCACACCGCGCGGTTCCCCCACCAGCATAACATCACCCATCTTCCCCATCGCAATGCTTGACACCGTTGGCGGCCATCCGGCACAATAGCGCCACCTCTCGTCGTTCCTTTGGCTACGGGAAAGCGATGGCCACGCGGGCGGAATCGACATGAGCGTCACGGGCGTCACGAAGGAGTAGGACGAAGATGCGAGGGCAAATGAGCGGAGCAATCGCGCGTTATGCACGCCTCTTCCTGGTGGGTGCGGCCCTGAGTAGCCTGCTGCTAGCGGGCACAGCGCTGGTCGTCGCGGCGCCTCCCCTGCGCGCGGCGGACGCCTGCGCCGTGACGCCAGGAACGGGCGCATACCCGACGATCAACACGGCCACCACCGATGCCAACTGCGCGTCGGTGACGGTCCCAGCAGGCACATTCGCCGAGCAGATTACCATCAATCACGCGCTGACGCTCACAGGCGCGGGCACAGGAAATACCGTGATTACCTACCCGCCCAGCCCAGTGCAGATCGGAAGCACCGCTACACTGGTCACGATAGCCGCTGGCGGAACGACGATATCGGGCCTCACGGTCAGCGGGCAGAATTATCAGTGCACGGCCAGTTGTCTCGGCTTCGAGATAAATCAGGGTGGCGTGACGATCAACAGTGTCTCGGTGGTGAATATCGTCAGCGCCATCGGGACGAGCGCGAACAGCAGCAATGGCCAGCGCGTAAACGTTCAAAACAGCTATTTCGGCGCGACCGTGATGGCTGTGCCGTTCGACGCGCCGTTCTACTTCCAGAACAACACTGTTGTCGGCAACGGATCATCTGTCCAGACGGGCCTGTTCGGCGGCACGTATGTCGCGGGCAACACCTTCAAGCACTTCCATGGGTCGCCCTGCACCGGCTGCGTGCCCGGAGGTAGCCAGGGATCGGCAATCGCGACGGGCGCGGGCACGTTTACCAATAACACCTTCCAGGATAGCGATACCGGCATCCTCATCGAGCAGGCGCCAAACACCGTCACGATCTCCGGCAACACCTTCAGCGGCGTCGGCACGGCCATCGTCCTGGCGCTCAATCAGAGCAAGCAGGTGGTGCAGAACAACCATATCAGCACGGTGGTCCGTAGCGGCGGGTGGCCATACTACCCAGGCGTGGGCATCGCGGTCTGCGGCGAGCAGGGTGATACGATCAAGGGCAATACGATCTCTGGCGCCGCCGTCTATGGCATCGCCATGTTCGCCTACCAGTCGGCGAGCTGCCTCAACTCCGGGCCGGGCAGCTACCCAACCAGGAACAATACCGTCAGCGGCAACAAGGTCAGTGGATCGGGCAGCGCCGATCTCTACGACAACACACATGGGAGTGGCCTGGCTGGCACGGCCAACCTCTATAGCGGCAACACCTGCAAAGTGGGCCAGCCAGCGGGCCTCTGCCCCTCAGCGGCCGTCGCCACGGGAACGGGAACCAGCGCCACCGGTAGCCCATCACCGCTCTCGACGGAGGACGCCAGCGCGACGGCCACATCCGTGGCCGGGTCTGGAGTCGCCGGTGGAGTGCAAACTGGCTCAGGCGGCGGCCAGGGAACATCCTCCGATTCGCTGATACTGGTGATCGTCTTTGCCATGCTGGGCCTGCTTCTGGCGGTGGGCATCGGCGCGCTCGCGTACGTGCTGATTCGGCGGCGGAGGCTGGCGGCGGCCGCTCTCCCAGAGATGTACGACGACGGCTACGGCTACGACCAGTATGACCAGCAAGGAGGCTATGGGCCGCCTGATCCCTACGGCCAGCGGGGAGACTACCGCCAACGTAATGACTACCCCACTCGCGAGAACTATCGCCCACAGCACGACGACCCGACCTATAACGACGGTTGGTGACGCTGGCGGCTGGCGGCTGAAGCAGTTTTTCCAAAACAGGACAGACGGCACCGAAGTGGGTCTCTGCAACCCGCGCAGGCGGGTTTTGTGGCGGAGCGCAGCGAGGCCCTTCAGGCGCGGTTTCAACCGCCCGCGATCAGCCGCCAGCCACCCTTGTCACCTGATGTGCTTGTGCATCCTTCCGATCCTCAATGCAGTGGCGCGCTAGTTGCATGTCTCTTCTTTTGCGCCACATGCCAAACATCCACCGGATCAAGCTCTACGGGATGGGTGGCATAGAGTCTGAGAAATCTCACATACTAATCCAATGTTCTCGCCATAGGATTCAGTCATGATTGGGGTGTCAGCGTCGAACGGGAGCGTCTCTCCCTACGACCACCGGGATCAGCGTCCAACGCCGCAGTCGGCGCGGCCAGTTCTCTGGCCCATCTGGCGCTACAATGATAGATGAGGAGTTTTAGACATGCAGGGCACAACGATTCCGCCCTATCCAGGCGATCCACAGCAACCGCAGCAGCCGATGCAGCCGATGCAGGCGCCACCGCCGCTTCCGGCGGAATCGTCACCTGAGGCGACCGAACCGTCACAGCCAGCCTATCCGGGCTACCCAAATTATCCGGGCTACCAGAATAACTATCAAAACGGCTACCCGGGCTACAATCAGGGTATACCACCCTACCCGCCGTCAAACTTCGCCGAGGGCACGCCGCCGCGCCCGCGTCGCTGGGGACTACTGGCCATCGGCGCGGCGATCATGCTGCTGGTGATGCTGGCGGTTGGCATTGCCGGAGGCATTGCGATTGGCCGGGCAACCGCCTCGCAGGGTTCGTCAAGCGGCAACGTGGTGCTGGGCTCGTCATCTGCGCCAAGGGTCACCGTCTCGTCTAGCACGACGACGCTCGAACAGGACGTGCAGAATGTCGCCAAAGCCGTCGCGCCGTCAGTAGTCAAGATTACCAGCACTGGTTCCAGCGGCGAGGCCGTCGGGTCGGGCAATATCCTGACATCGGATGGCTACATCGTCACCAATGATCACGTGGTGCAGGGTTTCACCAACTTCAGCGTTCAGCTCTCGACCGGCGCGACCTACACCGCTCAGGTGATCGGCGAGTCAGCCGACGATGACCTGGCCGTCATCAAGATCAACGCCACTGGACTCACACCGATTGCCTTCGCGGATTCCTCGCAGGCACAGGTGGGTGACTTTGTCGTCGCCATCGGCAACCCGCTGGATCTGGGCGAGTCGGTCACGTTCGGCGTCGTCAGTCGGCTGAACCAGACCGCCAGCGAGGCGCCAAACGGCCCGGCGGGCACGCTCACCGGCCTGATTCAGACTAGCGCGCCGATCAATCCGGGCAATAGCGGTGGCGCGCTGGTCAACCTGAAAGGCCAATTGGTCGGCATCCCGACGCTGGCCGCCATCAACCCTGAAAGCCGTGGCACGCAGACCAGCATCGGGTTCGCGATCTCGTCCAACCGCGTGCAGTTCGTCGCGAAGCAGTTGATCGAGCAGGGCAAGGTGACGAGCACAGGCCGTGGCTTCATCGGCATCGAAGCGCAGGATGTGGACCCAGCGCTCGCGGCGCAACTCGGGCTGAGCGTGCAGAGTGGCGTGCTGGTGCACAGCTTCGTCAACGACGCCGCTGGTGTCAGCCCTGCCCAGCAGGCTGGCTTGCAGGCGAACGATGTGATTACCGCCGTCAACGGCACACCAGTGAACAATAACAGCGATCTCTCTGCCGCGCTGCAGAATCAGGGTCCGGGCGCTAAGGTCTCGCTGACGGTCGCGCGCGGTAATTCGACGCTCACCATCTCGGTGACGCTGGGCGAGCGCCCGACCTCCACCCAGGGATAACACTTCACCCTGGAACGCTCACGGGAGATGCGCCCGTTTGATATAGATCTTCGCGCTGTTCCGCACATGACGTGTGGGGCAGCGTGAAGTTATCAAACCGAGCGTAAGACCCCGGACTGCAGTCCTGGGGAGAGAAGCGAGTCCTTGTTTTCTGTGGTATACTGCCTGCATACCGTAGGGCCTACGGAAATTTACGCCTGTGGAGCGGTGGTGACAACCAAGCCACCAATGCTCGTATAAGACTGGCCCGGCTTGCCGGTTCAGCAGTGAGCAGCCCAGGAATTCCCTGGCTTCAGCCATGGGGAGGGTCAATTGCATGCACATCGCATGGACCAGGCGCGCCTCAGATGTAGACCGTACTACATCTGAGGCGCGCACGCCACATTCTGATGCCTGCCGGTAAGGGCACGAAGCCGCTGTACTGTGCGTGAGGCGTTTCAGCTCCCGGCTGACTTCTGGGCGCCCAGAGAGGCGATCTCTGCGCGGGCGGCGGCAACGAGTTCTTCATTGGTGTGCGCTTGCCCACGTAGTCCCCAACCGCCCTCGGTTGCCTCGGTGAGGAGCACCCACACCCGCTCGGCAATCGTGGGATCTCCAGCAGCCTGAGCGATGATCTGGGTCAACTGGCTCACCACGGCCAATTGCTTGTCACGGTCGAGCGCTCCAGCGTTGGTCAGCACCTGCACTCGCACATACGTGGCATCGCCATTGACGTTCGCGAGCGAGTCGGCGGGCAAATCATGCACAAATGCCGCGGTGTTCTTACGGAACATCGGAATGTCAGGCACTTTTTCGACAGCCATAACGGCGGTGGCCAGGTCGATAGCGAGCCGGTGCTTATCGGCAAACGTTCCAGATGCGGCGTAGACGTCAATCATGGGCATTGGAAAGCTCCTTCCGTGACCTCAGACTATTCTATGTATGACATCATTCATAGAAGCTATGCGGTATACTGTAGATTATGATGAGCATCATAGTCAAGGGGGAGTCCGTGGTAGGGGATGTTCGGGAGCGCATGATCGATGGGGCGATACGCCTGCTTGCCATGCATGGGCTGCAAGCCACGTCATTTTCAGAAGTGCTGGCATTGACCGGCGCTCCACGTGGCTCGATCTATCACCATTTCCCTGCGGGGAAAGAGCAGCTCATCAATGCTGCCGTTGACCGCGCCGGAGCACGCGCCTTACACGCCCTTGATGAGAAGCAAGGAGCAAGCGCCGAAGAGTTGACCAGCGTGTTTCTGGGGATTTGGCGTGAGGTGCTGATCCGCTCCCGCTATGGAGCAGGATGCGCTGTCTTGGCCGTGACGGTAGCTACCGACTCCCAGGAGCTTTTGCAACATGCCGGAAAGGTGTTTCGCTCCTGGCGCGGGGAGCTTGCGGCGATGCTGGAGCATGCGGGGCTATCCGTACAGGATGCCGCTCAATTTGCCGCGACACTCGTCGCCGCGAGTGAAGGCGCCGTGGTGCTCAGTCGCGCGGAGCAGAGCCTGGAACCGTTCGATTTGGTCGCGAAACTACTGCTGGAACAGGTCCAAATGTTGTCAATGCGAAACGATAAGCAGGGGGCAAGTAGCTAGTCGTTCAGCGCCGCTTTGAGGGAATCAAAGCCGTCTGAGTCATGACCCCTCATGCTGGTTTTCGTGCATGCATCCGCTGCCCTGGTGCGCCATGGCGCCGGAAACCGTATGACGCGCCATTCGGCCATGCACAGCCCCGGAAAAATATGGTACCCCTTCCCAAGATACTCACAGGAAGGGGTACGTCAATACTAGGCGTTAGAGGCTAACCGCTGGCTCAGGCTCCTCGTCCGGCTCAGCAGACTCGGCTGATTCGATAGCCCCCTCTGGCATAACCGAAGGGCGCGCACCGCCACTCAGCGGCAGCTCCTTCAGGAAGAGCACCGCGAAGACGCTCGCCACCGCGATAATCAGGCCGACGAAGAAGATGCTGTGCAGGCTACTCGCAATGCCGACCTTGACCGCCTCGAGCAGTTGGTTCAGAACCAGCAGCCCCTGCGCGCCGCCCTGGGCAAACTGCGCATGCAGCGACGCCAGAGCCTCCGGGCTGAGCAGGATCTGTGGGTTGTTGAAGACATTGATCACCTGCGCCGGAACAACCGCCTTCAGCGCCGCCGGTATCGCATTGTGGAAGGCCGTTGGGAAGGTCGAGTTGAAGACCGACCCCATCGCCGCCAGCCCAATGGTGCTGCCAATCTGGCGGAAGAATGTCATTCCCGCCGACGCCTCGCCAATCCGGTTTGGCAGCGCGTTCTGCACAATCAGGTTGTAGAGTGACATCGCCGTGCCCATGCCCAGACCGAGCACCAGCATCGCGATAATCACATCGGTGCTGGTCGAATGCACATCCAGGTGGAGCAGGAAGAACGAGCCAACCACACTGATGACCGCGCCAGCCAGCGCGAAGATCTTGTAACGACCCGTCCGCGCGACCAGCAGGCCCGATGCAATACTCGCGACGATGGCGGTAATCATCATCGGCGTGAGCACCGTACCGCTTGCGGTGGCCGAGACGCCCGTGACGCCCTGCAAGAAGAGCGGAATGTAGTAGATGCTACCCATCATCGCCATGCCAGCGAGCATCACAATGATCGTCGAGACGGCGAAGACGTTGTTCTTGAAGAGGCTGGGCGAGACAATCGGCTGCCCGTTATTGGCCTCCAGTCGGCGTTCGTACAGGATAAAGGCTACCAGCGCGATGACCGCGCCGCCCAGCAGGCCGATGATCTGCGGCGAGTTCCAGGCGAACTGCGAGCCGCCCCACGTCAGGCCAAGCAACAGCGGTACCGTGCCCAATATGAGCAAGGCCGCGCCGACAAAGTCTATCTTCGGATTCTGCGCTGGCCGATAGAGCGAGGGCATCAGGAAGATCAAGACGCCAAGCGCGATCAGGCCAATTGGCATGTTGACGTAGAAGACCCACCGCCACGACAGATTATCGGTAATCCAGCCACCCGCGGTTGGTCCGACGATGAACGCCAGCATGAAGACCGCGCCCGTGACGCCCTGCCACTTCGCGCGCTCGCGTGGTGTGAAAAGGTCGCCGATAATAGCAATTGCCATAGACATCAGACCGCCAGCGCCTATCCCCTGGAATCCACGGAAGAGAATAAGCTGCGTCATCGATTGCGATGCGCCTGAGAGGAACGATCCTGCCAGGAAAACGATCACCGCGAAGATCAGGATACCTTTGCGCCCGTAGAGGTCAGAAAGCTTGCCGTAGATCGGCACCATCACCGTCGAGGTGAGCAGATAGGCCGTCGTCACCCAGGTGTACTCTGAGAAGCCATTCAGCTCGGCGATAATACGTGGCATCGCGGTGCCAACAATCGTCTGGTCGAGTGAGGCCAGCAGCATCACCAGCAGCACGCTGAGCATCGTCAGCAGCGTTACCTCGCGTGAATACTTCGGCTTCTCGGCCACCTCATCCGCCGCGACGGTGGCTGTCAGCGCTTCCGTCTGCGCCTCTTTGATGCGGCCGTTTGATTCAGCCGTGCTCATTATTATTCCCCCTCCTCATGCCGTGGCTGGTGCGCCGCGGCTCCCCTGAAAAAGAATTGACTGACGTAGGTGGTGAGTTCGTCCCGCGGTATACCATTTTCCGCCAGCAGCAACGAACCCCGGAAATTGACCGGATGCAGCAGCCCGGTGAAGATGGCCTGGAGCACAGGTGTGGGGATCGCCGGATCGAAGTCGCCTGTCGCCTTGCCCTCGTCGAGCACCGCGTGCAGCCGCTCGGCAAAGTCACCCCAGAAGGTCGCGATGGTCGCCGACTTCTGCTCCGTCAGCCGCAACCGCAGCTCCGGCACGCGCAGCACCGCATCCATCAAGCGAATGCGCTCATCGGACGAGCCAGTATAGACCAGGCGAATAACGCCTTCGAGCTTCTCGCGCGGCGTGCTCTCGGAACTAATAATCGCGGTCATGGACTCGGCGAACGCACGCAGATTCGTCTCCATGATGGCCAGCAAGAGGTCTTCTTTGCTGGCAAAGTGCAGATAAAGCGTCCCCTTGGAGACACCCACCTTTGCGGCGATGTCATCCATCGAGGTATCGTTATAGCCCTTCTCCAGAATCAACGCCTCGCCCGCCTGGAGGATCAGTTGCTCGCGTTCCTCACGTTGCCGTTCCTTCAGCGAGCGTTGTGGTGTCGCCGTTGACATGTTCCCGCTCCTTTCCCATTGACCCGTCATATCGTTATTGACCGTTTTGCTAATATTTTGACTCTCCGGTCATTATTTTATCACAGTGGTCAAAGTCGTGTCAAGAGCCGAGCATCTGTCTGTGGCCAATGGCGAGTTATACATACATGGTATGGTGTCTGCACATGCATGCGGTCGGCTGGCGAAGATGCCGTTGTGCGAGAAGGGTTGCGGCATGAATCTGAACCTGAACTGGAGCGTCGTCGAGATCATCTTCACCGTCATTGGCTACCTGATACCCGTCGTCGCGCTCTTCATCGTGCCGGTGAATCGCAAACCTACGGCGGCGACGGCCTGGCTGCTGGTGATGTTCATTTTGCCGTATGTCGGCGTGCTCATCTTCCTGTAGATTAGGTGGCAATGCGCAGGGGCGCACTGGACACCGTTCGTCTGGCAGAGCAGCCAGCTACACGGGCGAGCGGGGTGAGAGGCGCGTCTCGGCTCACGGCAGCGCGCACACGTTTCCGGTTTCTCCATAAGAGTATTTCAGACGCAACCGGAAACGCCGGGGGCGTGATGCCGGTGCAGGCAACCGCAAGCGCCAAGGTCTAATGCCCGCACCGGGCAAGCCAGTCTGACCGTGACCGCAAAGCACAGCAGAGCCAGAGCGAGAGCCAGGGCGCGCAAGGAGAGGAGCGCCGCTCCCCGATGGGGTATGGATGAATATAAGGTGTCAAGGTCTCAAGCTCTATTAGAGCCTTATAATCATTCCCTACGCATACGGCATACGAGTACACTGTTGAGCTAACGCTCGTGCTTCTTGCTGCCGTTCTGGGTGGCAGGTGTAACACATCCTGACACCCTCTTCGTGGCCTCACAGCGACAGCGACTGAGGCATAGTATAGTCCTATACCTAATGCCATTAGTTTGGGCCTGAGAGGGCGCTGACGTATACCGCCTATGCACCCTCCCGGTGCGTCGGCTACCCCAGTCAGGATTCGCCGCTCTGCGCGTCTACGCAATTATGCTTAGTCATCAGCCCAGGATTCAAGCGCCCTCAAAAGTGACCATTTTCGTTCTTTGCAGAGCGACACCCCCACCGTTCCGCCATCCTCCGCCACCCTCCGATTGACGCACCAGCCACAGAGGCGTACAGTGTGGGCACTAGACTGAATGCTCGCACCAGAAGGGGGCAGCACATGGGATTCTTCTCGCGCTTTCGCCAACAGCCGCAGCCTTCTCCGAAAGTTGAGGGATTGCTCGGCTATTACGGCTTGGCGGACTGGTGGCTGTCTACCTTCACGCCAGCGGAGCGTGCGCATATTGAAGCGACATACCAGCCCATGGGCGGACGCCCAGGCAGTCATCCCCTGACATAAGGCCGGGTCGGCGCTACCTCGCAAACCGCTGGGGATTTCCTGTCGGGATTAGCGAGTTGGTTCCGCAAAGCGGATGACACCTCGATTACTCAACGCATCCGCGCCAAGATGGATGCACTCGCTCAAGCGCATCCTGTGACTGGCCCCGGTTACTACCGAGGGCGGCACTACACCTCCTATGTCGAAGATGTGAAGGCGCTCAAGCGTAGCGGCGACACCGATGCCGCTGCGCGGTTGCTGCTCGCAATGCTAGACGCCGTTGAGGCCGAAGGCCGTGCCAAACGCGAGGGCGTCGCGCCGTGGTACTACGAAGAACTGGCGAAACTCTACCGTGAACGCAAGGATTGTGCGGCAGAGGTCGCCACTCTGGAACGGTTTCAGCATCAGCGACATGCCCCTGGCGCAAAGCCACCGCAGTTATTGGAACGGCTGGAGAAAGCGCGGGCGCTGCTGGCAAACAGTCGAGCGACGCCAGCAAACTCACCGCCCAGTGTCCGCTCGGATGAAGATGATGACGCAGACGAGGAATAGGTGGGAAGGGTGGGTGATGCTTGTGTAGCACAGGAGAGCTAGCAAGCGTTTCCTAGTCTACCAGCCTCAGCAGGCCAATGCTTGCGACATTGCCAGCGGTGACGTATGCTTGTTCATAGCGAGGCCACGCCGATGTGACTGTGGTGCCTCGCCATTTTTGTCTGTAGCGCGCAAGCGAGAGGGGTCAAGTCCGAAGTTGTCTGTAAATTAGGGTGTCTGGTAGACCGTGCGCATCAGGCGGAAGAGGGCATAGGAACCTCCTGAAAGAGCGGCGCCTGCTTGGGCTGAGGCTCGCGCCACAGCCAGTAGGCGGTCATCTCGAAGTAGCGTTTGCCCGTCGTCCACACCTCGTCCTGCTCCATGAGCAACGCGCCGACAAGGCGCAGCACCGACTCGCGGTTGGGGAAGATGCGGATGACGCGTTCGCGGCGGCGGAGCTCTTCATTGAGCCGTTCGACGCCATTAGTGGTGCGCAAGCGTTTGCGGTAGGGCGCGGGTAGCGCCAGCACTGCGGTCGCGTCGTCAAAGCCCCGTTCCAGGGTAGCAACTGCTGTGGGCGCGGTGCTCTGGTAGTCGTGAACAAAGCGCGCCAGCAAGGTTCGGGCGGTGCTCTCATCGGGGGCGTCGAAGATCGGGCGCAGCCGGGCATGCACCTCCTCCTGGAGCGCGTTGGGGGTCGCGTGGAGAGTATCGGCGCTGTTGGCGGAGAGGTGGGTCTGACAGCGCTGCCACGACGCGCCTTGAAATTGGTATTGCACCGCCTTCACCAGTCCGCCGTGGTGATCTGAGACGACCAGATCCACCCCGGAGAGGCCACGCCCCTTGAGCCAGGTGAAGAACGCCATCCAGGCGCGCTCGCTCTCGCTGTCCCCCACCTGGAGCCCGAGAATCTCGCGGTAGCCGTGCTCATTGACCCCGGTCGCTACCAGTGCGCTCACCGCGCGCACCCGTCCACCCTCGCGCACTTTGACGACGAGCGCATCCACCAGCACAAACGGGTAGCGCTGGCTGCTCAGATCGCGCTCATTCCAGCCCGTCACCAGCGGATCGAGCGCTTTGCACAGATCAGAAACCGTGGACTTGGCGAAGCTCGTCCCGCACAACTCCTCGGTGATCCGCGCCACCTTGCGCGTCGAGACGCCGTTGACCACCCTCTCCATGAGGGTGAGGACCAGGGCTTGTTCGCTGCGCTGGTAACGCGCAAACAACTCTGTCGAGAATTGGCCCTCCCGTACTTGCGGGACAAGCAGCGTGAGCGCGCCCACCCGCGTGGTGAGCTGGCGCGGTTTGTAGCCATTACGGTAGCCCTGGCGCTGCTCGCTGCGCTCATACGGCGCCGCCTGCAACTGCTCCGCCACCTGGGCGTTCAAGACCTGGTTCAAGATCGCCTCCAGCAAGCGGCCAAGCTCGCCGTCTCCGGTAAACAGCCGTTGCACGGTTTCGCTGGCTAGGGTAAGCTGGTACTGCGTCATAGGCATAGCGTTACGGGTGTCCTCTCTTGGAATCACTGACGGTTTGGTCACTATCAGTCTACCAGAGAGGCCCCGCTTCTCACGCTGCGTGGGCACCCCTCAATTTACAGACAATACCGGACTCAATATCTTCCGGCGACATCAGCTAAAATGATGTCGGCAATTTCATCTCCATCCAGTCGTAGAGGCCCGCTTCGCTAATAATGCTATTTTGATGTGGCCTGCCAACAGTGTCGGTTAAAACTACGGTGTCTTTTTCATCACCATCAAGTCGCGTCATGGCGTCACGACTGTTTTCAATCTCCAGCACGTCGCACGCATCTTTGGCGACAAACCACGTCTCGCCATCCGGCCCGCCAGGGGTGGGTACAATGCACCCATCCCTTTCGTCGGCATCCAGCCGCAACGGGGCAGTGAATAGTAGTCACTACCTTTGGGTCAGGTGGGCATCGCTGACAATGCGCGGGGCGCTGGCGCTGAGCGTCTGGTGCCTGCCGCAGCCGCGTGCGGTACAACGGCGAGCACGGCCACGTATGTCCTGCCCGCTCACGCGGTATGGTGCGGTATGACGGCACCCGAAAATCCGGCGCTCAGCGTCAGCATGGCTAGTTGGTTGAACGGCTGGTGACATGCAAGACCAACCATTCGCCCGCTTGGCCGTGCCGACGAACTGCGCTATGGGAGTAGTTCGCCAGCGCTCCGCGCGTCAGCGAGGCAGCGACGCGGGAATGAGTAAGTATGAAGACGCTAGGGGTCACGTGGTCACGCGTACAAAAGAGCACACCGTTCTCTCATGCACTACCGGCAGTGTTGCCAGTGCCTGCCATTCAGACGCGGCGGAGAATCATGCCACGCCTCTGGTCGTTCAGTGTGGAAACGGAATGGCTGTGTGGCACCGACGCATCCGGCACCGCATCCGATGTGCTCCTGTGTGCGTGCAACCTTCTAGGCTCTATGCGGCAGGCTGCTATGCCAGAGTCTCGCGCACCGTTGCCCGCCACCAGCGGGCCAGCGCCTTCCGTTGGCACTCAGCGCCCTTGCCCCAGACATCCGCCTCGGTCGCACGCGACCAGTTCTCAAGGTCTGCGCTGTAGACCGGCGGCTCGCAGCGCATCCGCCCATAGCAGTAGGCGCAGCAGTAGGGTCTGCCCGCGCTGTCGGGGTCAATCTTGCGCTGTTCTGCCTCGGCCCGAATCAGCTTGTCGGCCTGCTTCCAGTGGAGCGTGTCAATATACCAGTCGCTATAACTCAGCTTACGCAGCGCTTCGCGCCGTCGCTGGTCACGAATCATCCTTTGTCCGTCCTTTTCCTTATGCAGCACATCATCGAAGGTAGTACACGGCTTGCGGCTCGTCGCTATAGCCGTTCATGCAGTGGGGATTAGCAACACAACGTGTGCTAATCCGAGAGTCAGCGCCACTCTCTCTCTCATGCGCTTGTCTCTCAGCAATCCCTGCTGGTCTGACCGCTCTTCACCAGAGCGTTCATGACCTTGACCACGCTGTACCCGGTCACCACCAGGGGGTACCCTCTCGTGACCTGTTGGGTGTAGAGCGTCGGGTGTCTGGCCATCTCTGCGTGGTCATCGTCGTCATGGGCGTTCTGCGGGGAGCCGCAACACCATCTTTGCTGTTCGCTGACAGGCGCAACGCACAAGCCACGCTATGCTTGCCCGGAGAGTCGTTGTCGCCTGTTGGGACATGTCGCTGTGCAATGTCCCAGAACGACTCTGCGCAGGCATGCGCCTAACACCTTACTGCTAACCGACCGCTACACCATACTGTCGCCAGCGACGTAGGTCGAGCGGTTGACTGGCGCGTGAGCAACCATCGTTTCTCTCTCTCTCTCTGGGGTGGAGATGTCTGAAGAACCATAATGGTCAGCAATATTGCCGCTAGCAAACCCTGAATTTAAGCGGGTTCGTGAGAGGGACTGCGAAAATATTGCCGCTCGTGCGGCCATGTTGCGGCCATATTCGGCCATGTTGCGGCCATATTCGCGTTTATGCGGCAATAAGTTCGCCATCCTCTGGCTCTGCCGTTGTAGGCGCATAACGCGGATTTAAGGCATACGCTCCCGTGCTGTCCGGCGGGTTGACCTCGCCGCGCTCCAGCGCACTCACGAGGTGGTTGCGCACTGCCTTGCGGTCTGAACCCAAAGCGTCCGCTATTTCTTTGGGCGTCATCGGCACAGCGGAGCCTTCCAGCACAGCCCGAATGTCTGACCACGACACGCGCCGCTTGGTGGTGTCGAGTGGCCCGGTCTTGTAATCCTCCGCAAAGCAGAGTGAGGACGCCTTCTTGTCGAGCGTCACCTTGAAGAGTGAGCGCCGGATGGGCTTGAACGGTTCGGTGTCTTTCTGCTTGGTGCAGGTGAGCGTCGCGTAGGTCTGCCCGTCACCATCGAGGTAGGCGTGCATCGCTACACCGTCTTGGAGCGTCTGCGCTCCGCGCGGCACATCGCGTGTGCGGATGTCATTCGCATTCTTGGCGGTGCGCTTGGGGGTGTGATGTACCAGCAGCACAGCGCAGTGCCATGCGCGCACGATGCGCTCGGCGTTGTCCAGTACGGTGCGCATCTCACCGTTGCTATTCTCGTCCGCGCCGCCTAAACATTTCCCCAGCGTGTCCAAAACGACCAGCGCGGGATGGATGCCCGCCGTGTTCACCGCGTCAAGAAAGGCGGTGACGCTCTCCGGGTCAGGCCACAAGCGGACGGGCGTTTTGCAGAGCACTAACTGCTCCGGCTTGACCTCATGTTTTTCTTGCCACGCGCGCATCCGCACGCTATAGCCAGACACGCCTTCGCCTGCGACATAGACCACTTCGCCCTGTTTCACCGCATGGCCGTGCCACTTGCGCCCAGTGGCGATGCAGAACGCCCAGTCCAGCCCCTGGAAGGTCTTGCCCTTGCCGCTGGGGCCATAGAGCATACTGACCGCCTCGTCGGGTACAATACCGTCAATCACCCACTGCGGTTCACCAATGTCATAAATGCCCAGGTATTTCACCAGTTCCACTCCCTCTGTCCGTGTCCCTGTCCGCATCCGTGCGTGGCTCTGCTGCCTTGGCTGTGCCTGCGCCATCTTACCAAGATTTCTGTTGCTCATACTCGGTCATGCCTTCCTCAAATGTCGCCTGTCGCGACTCGTTCACCAAAAACTTGTAGGCTTCCGCGAGGCGGTGGCCGTCTACCATCGCCGCGTGTTCGCGGTCGCGCCATTCATACAAAAGCGCATAGGCTTTGTCATCGGTGTTCTTAAACAACCAGTGATGCCGTCGCGCCCCAACTGGCACCGCCCGTACAAACTCGCAGCCATTGGCGAGCAGGAACGCGGCGAGCCAGAGGTCACGCGCTTCGAGAAATTCGCTAAACATTGTCTGTTTACTTCCATTCATCCGCTCATTCGTCCTTAGCGGCTGGTCGCATAATGTCTGGTCATTGCATACAAAGACATGACAGTACTGTCGGGCAGCAGCAGGGTGCGGCCCGCCTTAATCACCGGCAGGTCTGTGCGGTAGAGTCTGTTGTACAACGCTCCGGCGCTAATACCCAGCGCCTTTGCCGCCTCGCGCACGGTCATATACCCCGGCAGTCTGCCGCTTTCGCGTTCTTGAATCTTCATGTGGTGTCACCTCCCCTCTGGTGTGTACTGGTAGTGGTTTGCTAACTCTCGTCGGCGCTGGGGGCTATTCCCCGTTGGCGGGAAAATAAAAATACCAGCAATCCCATTTGGACGCTGGCAAACAACAAGGCTATTTGGTTGTCGGTGGGTCAGCAGGCGGGAGCCGAATTAGGCTCTTTTCTCATTCTTCCAGTGAAGTGTACCACCTAGAAAGCTCAAACTAGTCCGACCCCCCAACCAATTGTGGAAACTGGTTGGTGCTGTGGGGCATCATTTCATTCTTCCAGTGAAGTGTACCGTATAGAATGCTCAAAAGAGTCCGACCCAGGTGCGAGTTTTGGCAATTCTTGCACACATCAGTCGGAGCAGAGCAGCAGCGGGAAAGCGGTCATATGGCGTCACTAGCACCGGCACCGGGTAGCGCTCCGGCACTGGCTCGTCGGTTGGCTCGTCTACCGGCGCTGGTAACACCGGTTGGTTACATAAGAACTTATTTGACACTCCACATAGGCTAAAGCCATAGCGGATTCTCGGTTCTCCGGGGCAGCCTACGCCACCTCTCCCCGAAGGGCCTGCCCGGCCCTCTCTATATTCTTTGCCGCGTTGTGGTCTCGGTGCAGGCTGGTTCCGCAGTCTGGACAACGATGCCAGCGAACGGACAAGCCTTTTTTGACCACGACGCCACAGCCAGAACACATCTGGCTGGTGTAGGCAGGCGGCACGGCTACGACTGTGCGCCCGGCCCATGCTGCCTTGGCGCTCAGGATGCGCAAGAATCCAGACCACCCGGCGTCGCTAATGCTTTTGGCGAGATGGTGATTCCTGAGCATGTTGGCAGTCTGCAAATCTTCATGATAGATCGTGTCGTACTGCTGAACGAGCTTCAGCGCCGTCTTATGCTGAAAATCGGCGCGTTGCCGCTTCACCTTCAGGTGGGTCTTGGCGAGCAACCTCACCGCTTTGCGCCTGCGGTTGCTGCCCTTCTTGCGCCGGGCGACTTTCCGTTGTGCGGTCTTGAGTCTGCGCTCAGCACGGCGATAGCAGCGCGGGTTATGAATCATTGTCCCATCGGCCAGGGTGGCAAACGATTCCAAACCAAGATCAATCCCGGTTTCTTGTCTGGTGAGGGGCAATGGTTGCACGGGTACGTCGGCGCAGGAGATGCAGACATACCAGCCGTCCGCTTCCCGACTGATCGTGACCGTTTTGGGCGTACCCTCAACCCGGCGACTCCACCGTACGGCTACGCGCCCGATTTTGGAGAGGACAAGAAAACCGTTATCGAGTGTCGCCCCGTTGCCGAATTGTTTGTAGGTGAAGCTGTTGTAACGGTCGCGCCCGTGGAAGCGTGGGAACCCCGGCGTTTGTCCTGCCTTCACGCGACGAAAAAACGCTTGATAGGTCTTATCGAGGCGCGTCAAGACGTCTTGCAAAACCTGTGAGTGGACAGCGGCATATTCAGGGAATGCCACTTTGAGATCAGGCAGCTCGGCTTGTTGCTGATAGCAACCCAGCGTGATACCGCGCTGCCGGTAGAGCGTGATGCGCTGTTCCAACGCCGCGTTATAGAGCCAGCGACACAGCCACAAGACTGCCTCAAGCTCCCGCTCCTGTTCGAGAGTGGGCTTGAGTTTGTACTTGTAGGCTTTGCGCAGCCCCGCATCCACTCTCTCACTCACAGAACACTCCTACTGGCGGCTTTGCGCCTCAATGTAGCGTTGAATGGTTTCACTACTGACGTTGCCAGCCGTGCTGGCGAAATACGAGCGGGTCCACAAGGAGGGCAACCGATGGAGTTCAGGAAACTCCTTACGGAGTGTGAATGCGGAGAAGCCTTTGCACTCTTTGACAACATCGGCGGCGCTCACGGATGGCCAGACCCGTACAAAGAGATGGACGTGATCAGGTTGCACCGCCAGTTCCAAGATCGTCCAGCCCTTCTCATCACACTTCTGACGAATCACGTCTTCGCACCGCTTGCCAATCTGATTCACGAGCACCTTTCTCCGACGCTTCGGACACCAGATGAGGTGGTAGACAATCAGATGCACATGATGTTCGTCGCGTTGGTAGTCCAGGTTGCTCATGTTGTTTCTCCTGTAGAAAATCTACTGCAACATCTACAGGACGACAAGCGGCGGAACTTCTGGCTCAAGCCAACGCAAACCCTTTCATCCGCATGGCCTGAAGGCACAGCGGCTTTACGGGCTATTCTGTAAGCGAGCGGAATCACCATGTTCAAACCAGTATATTCGGCCATGGATGCGGGCGTACTCCTTCTCGCTCATACTGCCAGCCTTTAACACCGGTTGGTTACCCTTATTTAAGGGTAAGCGAGCGGCGTAACGAATCTTGTTGTCCACGCTTCTGTACTCTGCCTCACTCATACCGCCAGCCTTGACTTTCTTCGCCGCAGTCGGGGCGTAGCGCAGAATGAGCATGGCATCCTTGAAGGTGTTCTGAACAACACCAATTTGTTGCGACAGTTCTCGTTGCGAACTGAACTTAATCAGTTCACGCGATTCCGCTGCCGCTAACTGGTTGCCACGTACAAACACGCCCCGCTGCGCATACGCCTCCCAGTCAAACCCCCGCCCGTTGGTCTTCATCCACTGCTCACAGCAGACAGCGCGACCTTGACCCGTAGCATCCCAGCCAGCACGCATTTGCCCCGGTCAAATCCCTGCCATCACTCGCTCGGCAATGTCAGGCGCTTCACGGAGAATGGACGCTGCTCGTACAACTAGTAAACGTGCTACATCTAGTTCTTCGGCCATCTCTGCTTGCGTTGGTAATCCAGGGACACCAATGCTAAAGCTGCTTCGTTGGCTATATTTCTTCCAGTCAAACGGCTGGCCCGTCTGTTCCTCTACGTCCGCCACAATTCGCTGTCCGGGACAGCCACGCCGGAATTCGTGCCATGTTGTTGTCTCACCATCCTTAAGGCTCCCCCAAAAGTGGGGGAGCCTACCACCTCATTGTTGGTCGCTAGGCTTTACCAGTCGTAGTCGCGCCAGCCAGCTATTCCTACTCCTGCGGCCCAAACGGACAGCCAGGGAGCGTCCTGCGCGCTGCCAGCGCCGCCTGCAACGCTTCAGCCAGGGGCAACTCCGCCGGGTCACTCACGATGATGGTGGTACGAGGGGTAAGGCGTGTTGTCGTGACTGCATTGAGAGGTGTGGTTGGCAGCATGTGACGCGCTTGTAAGGCGACATAACTATGCTTCAGGCATAACAGAAAGTATGACATGCGCTCTGACTCTCTGGACAATTGGAGTACCTGCGCACCCACTGCTTATATGGTAGGGCTACCGCAGTGGCAATGCGGCTAGGAAACCGCCGGGAAACCGCTAGGAAGATTGGATGGCAGGGCGCAGGATGCGTTTATTGTCCATATATTTCGAAATATACATGGACAAATCGTGAAGGCTGACATATACTGGGACCAGGTGAGAACGTCTCCAAGTCGAAAGGAACTCCACGATGTCCATCAATGCCAACCACACCAACTACTATAACCATACTTACGCTGCCCATACCGTCACCTACAAAGATGCCGAGGAATCGCTACGACAGGCAGCCACCCTCACCAACCGCGTCTTCCACCAACTCACCACCGAGCATTTGACGGTTACTGCAACAGAAGCGGCCACCATGCACGCCCTACTCCAAGACCTCGTGTTGCAAGCCGCCGCAGTAGGGGGGCGTATTCGGGAACAACAGGCGGGACACGAGCGCTGGGCATTCTGACGTGCTCATAGCCTGACACATTACGTGGCGTTTCCCACCATTCGCAGTTCTTGCAAGTCAGTTCGCACTTTTCATTCGCACTTCTTGCCACTGGCAGAGCGGTGTCCGCTGGCAGGCTGTCGTGGGACGGTAGCGGTCACGGTCGCTGTCGTCCTTGTCTCCCGTTCTGAGGGGTGGTATACTGCCTGTATAACGTGCGATGCCCGCCAGTGCTGGAAACACCGACAGGCATCTAAGCCACGGCGTTGGATTCAGCAACGACGGGCCTACTGGGAAAGTACCATTTCCAGCCCCGCCTCCGCCATTTTCCCCCAACGCCCCACCATGATGAAGGGGCCAGTAGACCATGCCAGCACGACCGGTAAACCAGCATCTCGACACCGCCGACATTCTGCTCCGCGTCTCGACTGACCAACAGGCGGGCGACACGCATTACAGCCTGCCCAGCCAACTCGCCTGTCGGGCGTTTGCGGCGGCGCGGAGTTGGCGCGTCTATAGCGTGCAAGAGGACACCATCACCGGGGAGACGGTGCATCGCCCCGGATTCCAGACCGTCCTTGACCATCTCGCCGCAGGCAAGGTAGGCCGCGTGATTGTCTATGATGTAGACCGCGCGGGCCGTGACATCTTCGTCGGGGTCACCCTGCTCCATGCCTGTCAGGAGGCAGGAGCCACACTCCATATTGAGCGGATGCCGGATTTGGAGTTAGCCACTGGGAGTCCCGCCGCCAACATGAATGAGATGCTTTTTGTGATGCGGCTCTCGCAGGCGGCGCAGGAACTGTCCGCCCTGCGCGAGCGCACGGCGCGCGGGCGACGTGAGCGCATCCAGAGCGGCAAGCCGCACATTGGCCCCAACCCGAAATTTGGCTACACCTACGCCTATGACCTAGCAGGCAACAAGGTGGGCTTCGCGCCGCACCCGGTCTTTGCGCAGGTGGTCGTCCGCATCTTTACCGAGGTGGCGGCGGGCGAGCCGGTCGGCAGCATCTGCGCGCGGCTGACCCAGGACGGCATCCCGACGCGCAGTCAAGCGGGGCAAGAGGCGAGTCGGCCTGGAGCCAAGCTGCGGGTCAGCGCCAAGTGGCACGAGGCGGCGATTGCCGCCATCATCTGGAACCCAGCCTATAGCGGCCAGCCCGTCGCCAACCGCAACCAGATTACGCGCGAGCATGGGGTGGACGCGGAGACCGGTCGCCCCCGCACCTACACGACGCAGCGCAAGCGGAGCTTGGATGACGCGGCGGTGGTGCTGCTCTCCACCGAGGTCTGGCCCCCGCTGGTGACGCCTGCGCTTGCGACCACTGCCAGGAAACGCCTCGCGGCCAATCAGGAAGAGGCGGCGCGGCGGATGGCAGCGGTGAACCAAGAGGCCACGCTACTGCGCGCGGGCTACGCCTACTGCTTGGAGTGCGGGCGTCCGATGACCACGGAGCGCTACAAGCGCCCGACCGCCTACGGCGGTGCGCCGTGCGGCGGCGCGCGACGAAGCGCAGGCACGGCGCACGCTCACCGAAGAGAGCAACGAGCGCTACCGGGCACGGCTACGCCTGCAATGGCAGGAGGCGGTAGACCATTTGGAGGCGGCAGAGCAGGCGCTCGCGACGCTGCACGAGCAGCAGGCCAACGACGCGGCGGAGCGGCAGTACGCGGACGTGCGCGCCTGGGCGAGCGAGTGGCGGCTGCGCGTACGCGCCATGAGCTACCGCGAGCAGCGGCAGGCGCTGCACCGACTGGGGCTGCGCGTCTTTGTCTGGCCGACCGAGAGGATGAACGAGACTGGGCAGAATGAGGCGGGGCCACGGCGCTTCACGGTGGTCTTAGGCTGGCCGCAGGGCGTGCGTCAGGCCGTGCCGGGGAGTGTCATCCCCCAGCATCCAGACTATGCCATCGCCAGCGCGGAATACCTGCCAGGGCTGGAGGTGGACACCAAGGACGAGCAGTCAGAGATTGCGCGGCTGGTGCCGGTAGTGCCGGTGGACGCAGCAGAGCACCTTGCGCCAGCAACTGGCTTAGGCGAACAACTGGGCGGAGCCGTCGAAACCGTGGAAGCCGTCGAAACCCAGCAAACCCAGGATGGGCCTGACGCCACTGCGACTCAATCTTCCTGCTGATTGGCAGCCCGAAGCTACCGCGCTGGCGACGTGCCCAGCAGCGACGAATGAATCGAGCGCATCGAGGCAATTGCCACACAGGTCAAGCAGTTCCGGGCATGGAGCGAGTCTTCGAGACACCATCCCCCGCGACAAACGCCATTCACCGGTCTCCGGCGGACTACTCGGCGGGATGCCCGCTGTGGACGGCAATAGCGTCGCCCTGCTGGATGACTACCACGAGATATTTCAGCGCATCGCGGAGTGCATTGACGTGGCGCAGCGGTTCGTCCACGTAGAATATTACGCGCTGAGTGTCGACGAGGAGACCGAGGTGGTGTTTGCCGCGATGGAGCGGGCGCAGCAGCGCGGCGTCAACGTGCGTGTGTTCATGGACAGTTGGCTCGCGCAAATACCGCTATTACCGCAAAACACCACAGTGGCTGACGCAGGCGGGCATCGAGTGGCATCTGATGTTGCCGCTCCGTCCGGCGCATGGCGAATTTGCCCGGCCCGATCTGCGCAATCACCGCAAGATCGTCGTGATCGATGGCCGCGTAGGCTTCACCGGCTCGCAGAATCTCATCAATCGCAACTATTTCCGCAAGGACAAAATCTACTATGACGAGCTGGTGGCGCAGGTGAGCGGGCCGGCCGCGGTGGAGTTGAACGCGGTCTTCATCACCGACTGGTACGCCGAGTCGGGTGTGCTGCTGGATCGGAAGATCGAACCCGAAATGTTGGAGAATCCACCGCTGGCGGGCGAGGCGCTCTGTCAGGTGCTGCCCAGCGGCTCCGGCTTCGAAGATGAGAATAACTTGAAGCTGTTTACCTCGCTGATCCATGCGGCGCGGCACAAACTGGTGATCACCAACCCCTACTTTGTGCCGGATGAGTCGCTACTGGTCGCCATTACCAGCGCGGCCCTGCGCGGTGTTGACGTCGCCTCATCAACTCCGAGGCGAGCGATCAGTTCTTCGTCAGCCACGCGCAGCGCTCATATTACGAGGAGTTGATGAGGGCGGGCGTAAAGTCTACTGGCATCGCGCGCCAGTGCTGATGCATTCGAAGTGCATGGCGATCGATGACGATATCGCGGTGATTGGATCGAGCAACCTGGATATGCGCTCGTTCCACCTCAACATGGAGGTGACGCTGGTGGTCTATGACCGCGACGCCGTGGTACAACTGCGCCATATCGAGGCGGGCTACCTGAAGCGCTCGAAGCGCGTACGGCTGGACGAATGGGAGCAAGCGTTCGATACTCACAGCGGCTGGCGGAGAACGTCTGCCGCCTCACCTCGGCGCCTGCAATAGGGAAGCTGCCGTTCCTGTCATCTATTTGGAAAGCCGCCATTCATGTCGCATGCACAGTTCTTCCACCATCGATATCGTTACACGATCTCCAGGCCGCACGGGAGTATGACTCGAGGCAAACGAACCGCGCGACCTGTTCATCGTGCGGCAACTGAGTCGGTTGACTTCGCCATGTCGAGGGACACCATCGCTCTGCGATGGCCGAGGCACTTGCGGTACTTCTGCAGACGTGGAACAGCAGCTTTTATCGCTTCATGGAAAGTTCGATGCTCAACACTTCAACGACCTTAATGATGTGTTGCTGCTGCACTACTCGCCACTCGCAGCACTCAGACAGCGAACGCTTGGAGCTTTTCACCTCAGGATGAGGCAATGGTCTGTTCCAATCTTCACGGATTTTGATCGCCTACTTGGCGCTGTAGGCACGGCAAAAGCGCTCGTGCCATCTCCTGGCGCCTCATTTCTACCGCTATGGGATGAAGGATTGCAGAGTCATATGGTGTCAGGGTTAAAAGAACGAGGGACGAATGCATCGCAGTATCTCCGTTTCATGTATATCACCAAGGGGCAGTGCGATGCACTTGGCGGCTATCAGGCAATAAGTCAGGCAATAGGCCGCAATCCGCTCAAGGCGCTGGACGAATACAATTACTGCAAATTTGTACTGCAGATTTGGCCGGATATGATGCCTTAACTTGATGAGCCGCCGGAGTGGCTCCTTCCTGGATGGGAAAATAGGATTACCCCCTCACCAGTGCGGCGAAGGGGTTGGGGATAGCGCGCCGGGTGGCGCGATGGCGCTGCCTCAGGCGGTGGCGGCCTGCGGGCGCGGGCCAGAGATGAAATACACCAGCAGCGCCGAGGCGGCAATCGCGAGGTGGAGGACGTTGTCGGCCATGTTGACGGGGATCAGCCCCAGCAGACTGCCATCCATCACCAGCGGCGTGAAGCCGAGCACCGTCACCAGCGCGTAGACCACGCCGAAGACCAGCGCATACATCCGCGCGAAGCTGCCGTTGGCGTAGTAGCCCGCGAAGATAGCCACCAGCCCGGTTACGATGTGAATCACGTTGTGCAGCGGATTGATGGCGAAGATGCCCAGCAGGTAGCCTGAACCACTGCCACCTGACGAGATGCCCGGCACAAATCCCAGCATGCCGATGAGCAGCGCGACGAAGCCGAAGATGCGCGCATAAAGCTGGCGATATCCATCATTGATAACCCCTTTGTTCTCCTGGCGCTGTTTCCTGTGCTGCCGAACGAAGGCGTCACAGATGACCGGCGTCGTCGAATGGAACATGCGAAAGCGACTCGAAGACGCGCTAGAGGTCAACTGTGCCAGCGGACGCCGACCCGGAAGGTAGCGTGAACCGGCGGCTGGCCCGGCGAAGAGATCGTCACAGTCAGTTGCCACGGCCCCGCCATACTGAAGACCGGATGCGCGCTATAGCGGCCATCCGCCCAGATGGCGTCTACAGGCGGCACGGGCATCGGCATGGTGAGCATGTCGGCGGCAACCGTGACCTCTGCTCCGGTGATTGCCTTGCCCGTGGCGTCTTCACCGCCAGCGAAACGGTGTTGTGGTCTCCTACCAGCATCTCGCCCGAATCCGCCAGCAGCGTCACCCCAACGCTCCGGCGGTCGCCACCTGCCGCGCTGGACCGGGCGCGGGCGGGAAGAGCAACGCGCCCAGCCCCAGATGCACCCACGCCAGCAGCGCCAGCACCAGCAGCCCGGAGCCAAGAATCACGCCATGCGCAAGATGGGCCTGACGGCGGGTATGAGTGACTGTGTTATGCATGCCTTTGTGGCGACTGGAAATATCACGGCTCTCTCCTTGCTAGCGCTGGTCCATTTGTGCCGATTCACCCCTCTCTACACATCCCCAGGGGGATTGGATGACTGGCGGATCATCACATGGTAGTAGCCGATATTCGGCGGCTACAAGGTGTTCCTATGCGGTATAGTGGAGGGCGGCGCCAGATGTTTCGCGACCGCTCACCTGATTGGGCATGCGGCGTGTATGAATGATTGGTAGGGGTGCGCGTTGGGCAATCGCACCACGTACAGAACAAAGAGACGCTGCTGGTGCGTCGTGTGGCGGCGGGCGACGAAGAAGCGCTCGGGCTGCTCTACGACCGCCTGGGCCGTCCCGTCTATGCCCTCTGCCTGCGCATTGTCAGCGACAACGGTGCCGCCGAGGAGCTGACGCAGGAGACGTTTGTCCGGCTCTGGCGGAGCGCGGCCAGCTTCGACGTGGAGCGCGGCCGGGTGAGCACGTGGCTGCTGCGCATTGCCCACAATCTGGCGCTCAACGAGATTCGGCGCAGGCGCAGTCGCCCCGTCGTCGCACCCGAGGTGGAGTGGGAGACCGCCGCCAGCGCGCTTGCCGATCCCAACACCGCAGACGATCCAGCGATGGCGAGCGATCTGCGCGAACGGGCCGAGGTGGTGCGGGCGGCGCTGGCCGAACTGCCGACGCCACAACGGCAGGCTATCGAGCTGGCGTTCTTTGGCGGGCTTTCCCAGGCGGAGGTCGCCGCCGCGCTCGGCGATCCACTCGGCACGGTCAAGAGCCGCATCCGCATCGGCATGCAGCGTTTACGCGAGCAATTGATAGCAGCAGGGATGGATGGGACAGGCTGATGGATAGGCAAATGGACGAGCAAGACGGGCACGTGGACAATCTCATAGACGCTTATGCGCTGGGCGCGCTGGAGCCGGACGAGGTCGCGCAGGTCGAACGGCATCTGGAGACATGCGACGCCTGCCAGGCGCTGCTCGATGCCGTGCGTGCCGTAACCAGCAACCTGCTGCTAGCCGTCCCCCAGGTCTCGCCGCCGCCCGCGCTGCGTGGCCGCATCCTCAGCCGCATCCACGACGAGACCCAGCCAGCAAGTCAGCCCATCGAGCATGCGCCAGCGCCCCGGACCGAGACAACGCGCCCCGGACGCATGGGGCGGTTGCTGCGCTCGCTTTTCGGCGGCGAGACGCCAGAACTTGCCGATGGCGAGGCGGACACGCTGCTGCGCGATCTACTGCTCGACCCGCAAGTCACCATCAAGCCCATCGCTGGCACAGAGCACGCCAGCCATGCGTCCGCGCGCTTCGTCGGCTCGCCCACGCGCCATGAGGGCGTCGTCCTGGCGAGCGGCCTGCGTCCGCTGGATGCCCAGCACGCCTATCAGGTGTGGCTCCTGCGTGACGGTCAGCCGCTGCCCAACAACGTCTTCACGGTGGACCATGCTGGCCGAGGCATCGGCATCGTCCGCGCCAGCGAAGCGCCGCTCGACTTCGACGTGCTGGCGATCACGCCGGAGCCAGCGGGCGGCAGCCCCGGACCGACAGGCGAAATCATGCTGGCGGGCGCGCTCAGGGGCGAGTAACCTGCCCATGTTTCCGCATAAGACCGCGTATGGCCGTACTTAGCGCTATACAACCACGCCATTCGTGCTACGCTGCTACGAGCGGTGAGCCAGCGTCTCACGTAGTGTGGTAGTCACCCAAATTTGTGTTACACCACCACGCAGCACACCGCTTCGCCAGATTCTAGTTCCCCTCTCCCCCTAACCCCTCCCCTAAAAGGGAGGGGTTAGGGGGAGAGGGTCGTGACCAACCACGCCAACCGACAGGTCCAGAGCACACCAGACTCGTCTGCTCTGAACCCGCGACGGCGGGTTTTGTGGCGGAGCGCAGCGAGGCCCTTCAGGCGCGGTTTTAACCGCCCGCGTCCATCTATCTGTGAAAGTTCCATACCATGCTGATGACGCTTACCTGTCACGCGCCGAACGCCGCCGACGTCGGGTATCTGCTCGGCAAGAACCCGGCCTCGATCTTCGAGCGCCCATTCTCGGCGGGGACGGTCTGGGTCTTTTATCCCGAGGTCGCGGACGATCACGTCACCGTCGCGCTGCTCACCGAGATCGACCCGGTAGGACTGGTGCGCGGTCCCGCTGCCCTCGCACAGCTAGACCAGTACGTCAATGACCGGCCTTACGTCGCCTCGAGCCTCACCAGCGTCGCGCTCAAGAACCGCCTTCAGCACCGCGCTCGCGGGACGCAGCGCCAGCCCAGCCGCGCTGGCCGCCTGACGAGCGAATGCGCTGGGTCGTCACGCTGCCAGCGGTCGCCTGCGATGGCGGGGATGACCTGATCCAGCGCATCTTCGCGCCACTCGGCTACACCGCCGCCGCCGACCAGTTGCCGCTGGATGAGCGCTTTCCCGCCTGGGGTATGGCGAACTCTATCGGGTCACACTCGACGGCATGCAGACCGTCACAGGACGTTCTCAGCCATCTCTACGTGCTGCTGCCGGTGCTCGACAACAGCAAGCACTACTACGTCGGCGACGAAGAGACCGACAAGCTGCTGGCGCATGGCGGGGCATGGCTCGCGGCGCACCCTGAGCGCGACCTCATCGCGCGCCGCTATCTGCGCTACAAGCGCCCACTGGTGCAGTCGGCGATTGACCGACTCATCGCGGCGGACGTGTCGGTAGCCGACGAGTCCGATGCTGAAGGTGAGGGTGAAGAGGCCGACGCGCCAGTGGAAGACCCGTCCGAGCCGGAGATTGGCCTGCACGAGCTGCGGCTGAATACCGTGCTGGCGGCCATCCGCGAGGCGGGCGCGCACTCGCTGGCCGATCTGGGCTGTGGCGAGGGCAAACTGCTCGCGCTGGCGCTCAAAGAGCGGACACTGACGCGCATCCTGGGCATGGATGTTTCGTCCGTCGCCCTGGCCCGCGCCCGTCGCCGTCTGCACCTGGATACGTTGCCCGCGGCGCAACGCCAGCGCATCGAGGTGACACAGGGCTCACTGCTCTACCGCGATCAGCGGCTGGCGGGCTTCGATGTGATCTCACTGGCAGAGGTGATCGAGCATTTGGACCCGCCACGGCTGGCGGCGATGGAGCGCGTCGTCTTTCAGCATGCTCGCCCGCGCCGGGTGATCGTCACCACGCCCAACCGCGAGTATAACGCGCACTGGCAGGTGATCGGCGAAACACGCCTGCGCCACAGCGACCACCGCTTCGAGTGGACCCGCGCCGAGTGCCGCGCCTGGGCGGAGCGCGTCGCCACACGTTACGGCTATCGCATGGCGCAACGCGAGCTTGGCCCAGAGGACGCCAACCTGGGCGCACCCTCGCAACTGGTCATCTTTGATCGACCCGCTGAGGGTGAAGGCGGAGAACCATGAAGACGTAGCATGAGGCTGGGGCGTTCCGCGCCGTATGCTATACTCTCCGTGCATTGCATGAACGAATGCTTTGATAGCGGCGCCATACCGCTCAAACGCATGTCCAGGCGAATAGAAGGGATAGGTCGGCAACATGAATACATCACACAACTCTGAATCCCCGGCTATCCCGTCGCCGCAGCGGCTGACGCCGACACAACGGTCGGCTCTCATCGCAGTGCTCCGCCGCTATGGCGTGCAGCGCGCGGGTCTATTTGGCTCGATTGTTCGTGGCGACGCCCGCCCGGATAGTGACGTCGATCTCTTGATTCAACCGCCACCTACTATGTCGCTCTTTGGGTTCTCGGAGTTGGCGCTGGCGCTTGAGGATCTGCTCGGGCGCTCAGTCGATCTGGTCACCTATGCTTCTCTGCACCCACGCCTGCACGACAGCGTCTACGCGCACTACGATCAGCTTTTCGCGAATGAAATGGACGAGGTTGGGGCCAACCCAACCGCATGATCACTGGCGATTGTGCTATTCCCACGAGTGAGACAGGCCCAGAAGGGCAGAAAGAGGAATCGCATCGTGTCATCTGCCTCGCCGCGCGCCCCAGACATCCTTTTGCGTGAAATGCTCGATAGCATCGCTCGGATTCAGCATTACGTCCAGGGAACGACAGAGGCGCAATTCGCGCAGAATCTCGAAAAACAGGATGCGGTTGTCCGGCATCTCGAAATTTAGGGTGAAGCGGCGGCGCAGTAGCCAGCGGACTGGAGAGCGCACCATCCAGGCATCCCATGGAGGACAATCGCGGACACACGGAACCGCCTCATCCATGGCTACTTCAACGTTGATCTCGCTATTGTCTGGCAGACGATAACCCACGATATTGGGCCACTAGAGATCGAGTTGCGAAACATCCTTGCCAGAGAATTTCCTCCAACGTCCTCGCCACAGACTCCCTGATATTGAATCTTTGTGGGATATATTTAGGAATACATCCATCGATGAGTGAGCAACATCTAGAGGAAACACCAGCGGCGCGCGCCTGCCCGATTCCCGATCTTTGCCTTGTCGCGCTGATTGGCCCGACCGGCTCCGGCAAAAGCACCTTCGCCGCGCGCCACTTCAAGCCGACCGAGGTGCTGAGTTCCGACGCCTTTCGCGGCATCGTCGGCGACGACCCGAACGACCAGTCCGTGACCGCCGCCGCCTTCGACGCGCTGCACTACATCGCCGGGCTGCGTTTGGGTCTGGGACGGCTGGTTGTGGTGGATGCCACCAGCGTCAAGCCACAGGACCGCGCCGCGCTCATCCGCACCGCCCGCGAGCATGATGTGCTGCCGGTGGCGTTCGTCCTCAACATCGACGAGCGCATCTGCGTCGAGCGCAACAAGGCCCGCCCCGACCGCCAGCTTGGCGCGCGAGTCGTCCACAACCACGTGCAGCAACTGCGCCGGGGCATGCGCGGCCTGCAACGCGAGGGTTTCCGGTACGTCTATTACCTGAACTCGCCCGAAGAGGTAGACGCCGTCACCATCTCGCGCACGCCGCTCTGGACCGACCGCCGCGGCGACGCTGGCCCATTCGACATCATCGGCGATGTTCACGGCTGCTACGACGAGCTACTAGAACTGCTGGCTCAACTGGGCTACCAGGATGACGCCGAGGCGGGCATGCGCCACCCCGACGGGCGGCGCGCCATCTTCGTCGGCGACCTGGTAGACCGTGGCCCGAAGGTTGACGAGACGGTCAATCTGGCGCGGCGAATGGTGGCGGTGGGGCAGGCGCTCTGCGTCCCTGGCAACCACGATGTCAAGCTTGCGCGCTACCTCAAGGGCAAGAACAAGAAGATGCAGATCAGCCACGGCCTGGCGGAGAGTATCGCGCAGATCGAGGCGCTGCCCGAGGCGGAGCGGGCATCCTGGCGCAGAGACTATCTCGCCTTCGCCGATGAGTTGGTCTCGCACTACGTCCTCGCAGGCGGCGACCTGGTTGTGGCGCATGCGGGCATGAAAGAGGCGTTTCAGGGGCGCGCGTCGGGCCGTGTCCGCGACTTCGCGCTCTTTGGCGAGACGACTGGCGAGACGGATGAGTTCGGCCTGCCGATTCGCTACAACTGGGCCGCCGACTATCGTGGGCGCGCCGCCGTCGTCTACGGCCATACCCCCGTGCCGGAGGCCGACTGGCTCAACAACACCATCAACATCGACACCGGTTGCGTCTTCGGCGGGAAGCTCACCGCGCTGCGCTGGCCAGAACGCGAGCTAGTCAGCGTCGCCGCGCATGAGGTGTATGCTCAGCCCGCGCGCCCGCTGGCTGCCTCTAGTGACGAGGCCGCTGACGCCATCGGCCAGGCAACCGATACGCTGCTACGTATCGAGGATGTGGTGGGCAAACAACTGGTCTCCACGCGCCTCGCTGGCAATGTCATCGTCGAGGAGAATCAGGCCGCCGCCGCGCTCGAAGTGATGAGCCGGTTCGCGCTCGATCCGCGCTGGCTGATCTACCTGCCGCCGACTATGTCGCCCAGCGAGACATCGCGCCAGCCAGAATGGCTCGAATACCCCTCGGAGGCGTTCAGCTACTTCCGTGGCCAGGGCGTGCCGCGCGTGGTCTGCGAAGAGAAGCATATGGGCAGCCGGGCGGTCGTCGTGCTCTGCCGCGATCTGGCATCCGCCGCGCGTCGTTTCGGCATCGGCGATAGCCCCACCCCCGGCGCATGCTACACCCGCACCGGCCGCCGCTTCTTCGACGACGACGCGCTCGATACGGCGTTCATCACCAGGCTCTCAGATGCGCTGACAGCCGCCGGATTCTGGGAGCGCTTTTCGACTGACTGGGTCTGCCTGGACGCCGAACTGCTGCCGTGGAGCGCCAAAGCGCAGGGGCTGCTGCGCGAGCAATACGCGCCCGTCGCCGCCGCCGGGCAGGCCGCGCTCGCCATGGCGCTGGAATCAGCCGAGGCGGCGCAGGCGCAGACCACCGGGGTGAAGGCGTTGATCGAGCGGCTGCGCGCCCGCCAGGAGGATATCGCGCGCTACGCCGAGGCCTACCGCCGCTACTGCTGGGAGACGGATGGACTGGAGGGTGTGCGACTCGCGCCATTCCATCTGCTTGCCACCGAGGGCCATGCCTACTTCGACCGCGACCACCTCTGGCACATGACTGAGTTAGCGCAACTGGCGGAGGCCGACCCGCTCTTTCTCGCCACGAATCACCGCGCGGTGAACGTGATGGACGAGGCGGAGTGCGCCGAGGCGTCGGCATGGTGGGAGGCGGCGACCAACGCGGGCAGCGAGGGTATGGTCGTCAAGCCGCTCGACTTCATCGTGCGTGGCTCGCGTGGGCTGGTTCAGCCCGCCCTCAAGAGTCGTGGCCGCGAGTACCTGCGCATCATCTACGGGCCGGACTACACCGAGCCAGCCAACCTGGAGCGGCTGCGCCTGCGCGGGCTGCGCTCCAAACGCGCGCTGGCCGTTCGCGAGTTCGCTCTAGGCGTCGAGTCGCTTGAGCGCTTCATCAGGCGCGAACCGCTCTGGCGCGTGCATCAGGCGGTCTTCGCGGTGCTGGCGCTCGAATCGGAGCCGGTCGATCCGCGCCTGTGAGCCAGACCTGGCACGCTTGTGTTATCCTTGACTCAATACGACACGTGATGCCCGTTCATCGCGTGCGCCCCGACTCGCCAACCCACCTGACGAGTGAGCTACTCGTCGCGAACAGTTGTCTTGAACCGATGAGGGAGGTGGCCCACCAAACGTCCAGCGGCTTTGGACGAGAGATTCGGTCCTCTGCTGTCTCTGAGATCTCTGAACCGAGCGTAGATTTCTGAGTCACCGATGATGGTGAACGCACACAGGAGGCATCTGCTATGGCCTGGTTCAAACGCAAAAACACTGCTGGTCCCGCCGTCGCCACACCCGCCGCCGAGCCGGTGGCCGCCGCTGATCCCGCCCCCGCACCCGCTCCCGTTGCCCCGGCGCCTGTGGCGGCTCCCGCCGCTCCTGCCCCGGCGCCAGCGCCATCCGCCAGCGCGTCTATTGTAACGACGATGATGGACTATCCGCTGACGCTGCAATACGCCGCCGACCGCGCCAAGAACTACTTCGCCAACCGCGAGATCGTGACCCTGACGGCGGATGGCTACGACCGGACGACCTATGGCCAGGTCTACGACCGGTCGCGCCAGATGGCGAGCGCGCTCGAAAAGCTGGGCATCAAGCAGGGCGACCGCGTGGCCACGCTGGCCTGGAACACCTCCCGCCACTTCGAGCTATACCTCGGCGTCCCCTGCATGGGCGCGGTGCTGCATACGCTCAACCTGCGGCTGCCGATGGATCAATTGACGTTCATCATCAACGACGCCGCCGACCGCGTCATCTTCGTCGACGCCGACCTGATGCCGATTCTGGAGAGAGTCGCTGGCCAAATCCCCTCGGTGGAATACGTCGTCGTGATGAACGGCCAGGCCAGTCCCACCGCTGAGGGTCTTCCCAAGGTACTGGACTACGAGGAGCTATTGGCCACCGGCTCGCCCAACTACACCTGGCCGGAGGTGGACGAGCGAGCGCCCGCCGCGATGTGCTACACCTCCGGCACGACTGGCAATCCGAAGGGCGTCGTCTACAGCCACCGCTCGTCGCTGCTGCATGCGCTCACCGTGACGCAGGCCGATACGATAGCCCTCTCCGAGCGCGACGTTGCCATGCCGTTGGTGCCAATGTTCCACGTCAACTGCTGGGGCCTGCCGCACGCGGGCACGCTGGTGGGCTGCAAGCTGGTGCTGCCGGGGCGCTTCATGACGCCGGACCGTACCGCCCAGGCGATGGTGGACGAAGGCGTGACGCTCTCGGCGGGCGTGCCGACACTCTGGCTTGGACTGCTCCAAGTGATGGCGCAGCGGCCCGACCTCAAGTTCCCCAAACTCAACCGCGTCGTCATCGGCGGCTCCGCCTGCCCGGTCTCGCTGATCCAGGCGCTGGAGGCGAATGGCATCCCGGTGCTGCATGCCTGGGGCATGACCGAGACCTCGCCAATTGGCACCGTCTCGCGGCTACTTTCAACACTCGAAGACCTGCCAGCGGATCAGCGGATTGCGTATCAGGCGAAGCAGGGCCGTGTCGTACCCGGCGTTGAGCTACGCATCGTCGATCTGGGGTCGGGCGAAGTCGTTCCCTCAGATGGCGAAACCTTCGGCGAGATACAGGTGCGCGGGCCATGGATCACCGCCAGCTACTATCACGCTGATAACACCGAGATGGGCCAGGACAAATTCATGGATGGCTGGTTCCGCACGGGCGATGTGGCGACGATGGACGCCGAGGGCTACATGCAGATCGTCGACCGCACCAAAGATGTCGTGAAGTCGGGCGGCGAGTGGATCTCGTCGGTGACGCTCGAAAACGACATCATGGGCCATCCGCAGGTGCTGGAGGCGGCGGTGATCGCGCTGCCGCACCCGAAGTGGCAGGAGCGCCCGATTGCGGTGGTCGTGCCGAAGCCGGATGCAGTCGGTCAGCTCACCGAGGCGGACATCATCAGCTATCTGGAGCCGCGTGTCGCCAAGTGGTGGCTGCCTGACCGCGTGATCTTCGTCGAGGCAATCCCAAAGACCAGCGTCGGCAAGTTCGACAAGAAGGTGATGCGCGCGCAGATGGCCGAAGAGGTCAAGCTCGGCGAATAGTCTTCCGCAAGCTATACAACAGCGCCACTCTCCATTGCCGGAGAGGGGCGCTTTCTTGCGCTCTGGTTCCCCCTCCCTCATAGAGTTCCTAGCACAACCGCATGCTTAGCCGCGGCATTCATGCCGCGAAGGTGGCCCACTCCCATCTTTGCCACTCGGGCATGACCGCTTTGTTAAGCGTTCTTAGAGCAACTTGCGAAAAGCAGCGGCAGATGGAGGCACGGAATGTGCGAGCCAGATGGGCATGCGTGCCTATTCGACCGATCTGAAAGAACGCTTGGTGCGCGCGGTGGCCAATGATGGCCGACGGTCTGCCCATGCGAGCAGTCGCTCGCCGCTTTGAAGTGGCTGTCACCACGGTGAAACGGGCGGTAGTGCAACAGCGCACGACCGGCTCCCTGGAGCACCGAACGAGTCCGGGCCGCCCCCGTGCGATCGGTCGTGCGCAGGAGGCAGGAGGCGCTCCTGTTGGCCCGACTGCAGGCCGCCCCCGACGCCACCGTGCTGGAGCACTGTGCCTGGTGGGCCGAGCAGCAGGGGACACCCGGCCAACAGCTGAGCGAAGCCACGATGTGGCGGACCTTGCGCCGCCTCGGCTGGACGCATAAAAAAAGACACTGGCAGCCAGTGCCGTGCGTGACGAGGAAGCGCGCACGGCCTGGCGGGAGGCAGCTGCCCAGCTCGATCCCGCCCAGTTCGTCTTTGTCGACGAAAGCGGCACCCACACGTCCCTGACCCGCTTGTATGGCTGGGCGCCTCACGACCAGCGGGCGACCGGTTCAGTACCACGCAATCACGGCAAGAATACGACGTTGGTGGCGGCGCTCACGCCGGAGGGGCTGCGCGTGCCCTGGTTGATCGAGGGAGCGATGAATACGACGACCTTTGCCCGGTACATCGCGGAGCAACTGGGACCGACGCGGCGCCCTGGGCAGGTCGCCGTGCTGGATACCTTGAGCGTGCACAAAGCCGCTAGCATCCGTCAAGCCCTCGCGGCACGCGGCTGCGACTTGCTCTTTCTCCCGCCGTACTCCCCCGACTTCACCCCGATCGAGCAGGCGTTCGCGAAGCTCAAAGCTATCCTGCGCGGGCTTGGTGCACGCACGCACGAGGCCCTCTGGGAGGCGGTCCGTTCAGCGCTCGACGCGATCACTCCCGCCGACGCAGGTGCCTGGTTTGCGCACGCTGGCTACGCTCTACCTGCTCAATCATAGTGCAAGTTGCTCTAGGGGAGCGGGAAAGGGCAATATGAGTTATCACACAGTATTTCTGTGACCCTCACCGTAGGGCGCAACTTGACAAGCATGCAATCATGGCGTCATCGAATTGTCGTTTTTGCGTTGCCGCGCGATGAACCTGGGAGGGGAGAAGCGTCTTGCAACGCGCGCCGTGAAAGGGCCTCTGATGACGCACTTCATCCTGTCATCATGGAAGCGACCCAGGACAGGACTCCTTATCCTTTGTCTCGCGTTGATGCTCGCCCTGGCTGCCTGTGGGAGCAGCACAACGCCGGGGTCGGGCGACCTCACCGGTGGCGCGAATCCAACCGCCACCACAAGCGGGGGCAGCGGCGGTTCGCCCACCGCCACAACCAGCACAGGTGGCAGTTCACCCACTGCGACACCTTCCGGCAGCGGAACGCCGGATGCGGTGGCGCCGCCGTTCTTCTTCACCGTCCGCGCGACCGCCAGCAATAGCACAAGCGACTACACCCTCATCGACAACGTCGTCACGAATGGCGACCCCGGCCTGATCCTCTTCGTCACGGCGAACTACAACCCGAATGGCGCTGGCGGGGTCTATGACAACCATCCGTTAGGGGTCTTCTACATCGCGGGAACCACTAACAAGTGGGCGATCTATCACGATGATAAGACGCCCCATACCCTCAACGCCAGCTACAACGTCTGGGCGCGCGAGACCAGCCAGCCGGGCACGTTCATCTGGCGCGCCAGCGCGGCCAGTAGCGCGGGGGACTACACCATCATCGACAACCCCGCCACGAACGGCAACCCAAACGTCGTCATCCTGGTGACCCACAACTGGAATCCCGGCGGCGTGACTGGCGTCTATGACAATCACCGACTGGGCGTCTTCTATATTGGGTCTCCAACCAACAAGTGGGCGATCTACCATCAGGACACGACGCCCTACACGCTCAACGCCAACTACAACGTCTACGCGACGGTCGCCGACGGCACGACCCGCTTCGTGGCGCATACCTGCTCCGCGCCGTGTACGTACGACTACACCACGTTCAGTAGCTCGGCGTCGAACAACAAACCTGGCGCTATCGTCTTTGTCACGGCGAACTGGAATCCCGGCGGCACGGGCGGCGTCTATGACGACCACAACCTCGGCGTCTTCTATTCCAGCGGCTACCTGCGCTGGGCGGTCTTTCATCAGGACACATCGGCCTACATCGCCAACTCCTCCTTCAACGTCGTGATTCCACAGTCAGGCGAGTGACGCTGAGTTCGGCTGAGAAAACCCCTCTCCTGTGGGAGAGGGGGCTGGGGTGAGGTCAGCTCTACTGGTCGAGCGTGGCGTTGACGGTGATTTCGACGTTGTTGCGGAGCGCGTTCGAGACGGGGCAGCCCTGCTCGGCTGTGGCCGCCGCAGCCACGAATCCCGCCTGATCGAGACCGGGCACCTTGCCATGGACGTCGAGACGCATGGTGGTGATCTTTATCTTGCCGTCCACGCGGTCCAGCGCGCAGGTGGCCGTCACGTTCAACTGCTCCGGTGGTGTGCCCGCGCCGTTGAGCGTATTCGAGAAGGCCATCGCATAGCATGCCGCATGCGCTGACGCGATCAGCTCCTCTGGACTTGTCCGCCCATTGGGGTCTTCGGTGCGCGACGCCCAGGTGACCGGCAGCGTGCCGAATGCTCCGCTACCCGGAGTCACTGTCCCGCTCCCCTGAATCAGGTTTCCCTGCCAGACGACTTCTGCCCTGCGTTCCGCGACTGCCATGGTTGTCTTTCCTTTCACTACACTACTAATCTCTACAAAGTCCGCTAGTCATGCGCTGAGTAGAGCGCATCCGTTCGCGCCGCCAGAATGAAATCGTTGCGGTGCAGCCCGCCGATGGCATGCGTCCACCAGGAAACGGCGACCTTTCCCCACTCCGTCAGCAACGCCGGATGATGGCCCTCCTGCTCGGCCAGCGCGCCAACGCGATTGGTAAAGTCCAGGGCGCTGGCAAAGTCGGGAAAGGTAAAGACGCGCATCAGGCGGGGAATGCCGCCCTGCTCGACGATGCGCCATGAGGGGATCTGCTTCAAATATTCCCGGCTATCCTCCTCGGATACCGTTGGTTCGCCAGCCCGACAGGCCACACACGTCATCTGCGCCAGTGGCTCCATCTCGCGCCTCCTTCGTTCACAGGCAACGTAGCTTCCAGTGCAGAACGTAGCACAGAGCGGGCCGGAAAGGCGACGGCGGCGCGTGGTGGTATGGGGGATATTGTGGCGGCTAATGAGTGGACAACGTGGGCAGGGGGATCGGTGAGGCGTGTATGGCAGCCCGCGCAGGCGGGCTTTGTGGCCGCAGCCCATAGGCGCCGCTTCAGCCGCCAGCGCTCTACGATCACATGGGAAAAATCATGCGCGGAAAATACGAGAGGGGCGGTGAATTGCCGCCCCATCAAGTATGATGCGGAGAAACAGCCTCCACATGCAGCGAAGAGAAACAGCCTCTTCGTGAAAGCGCCGCCAAGCAGAAAATCAGCCTGCTCATCCGGCGTTGCGTGGCAGAAATCAGCCTGCCCGCGTGTCCACCGACGCCGAAAAATCAGCTCGTCGCCCGTGGGAACGATCTGACTCCGACTAACCCTCTTCATCAGATCGGTGATGATGAGAGTATACCCGCATCATTGCCAGAAGTCCAATATATGTTTGTGAGGTTATCCATAAATAATAGCTAATAATTGTTGTACACAGCAAGCATACTGCTATGTTGTCATTGCGCTACCGCTGTGATATGCTGAACCGGCATTTCACGCCACGTTACGCGCTTCGTCACCGGCTCGATTCCTGTTCGCTCTGGCGCTCCCTGAATCTGACACATCACGTCATCCCATATCCCATGGGGTACCGTCTGATTCAGGCTGATTCAGGCTGATTCAGGCGCGCGGAGACGCAGCGAGAGAAGTTAGTTAAGCATGCCATCTCGATCATCCCAGCCACCCAAATCATCCATCGGCTCCGGCTCGCAACCAGACGATGCCCCGGACGCCTCAGGGCGCGCGCACGCTCGTCCGGGCGACGCGGTGAGCGATATCGATATCGCGCGCCTCTATCAGGACGCGCTGGCAGGTGCGCTCAAGCTCGTCGGAGCCGATGGTGGCGAGCTGGCGATGCTCGATCCCATGCGCCGTGTGATGGTTGTGCGCGCACGACTGCGCGGCGAGCCAGGCGCATCGGGCAGTGGCTCGGCATTCGGCGCCCCCGCGCGCTCATCGCAGCCGCTCAACTTGAGTAGCGCCCGCTACGATCCATTACGCGCGCCCGCGCCACAGCCAGCCGACGACGATCCTGAGGTTGGCGACCAGCCGACCGTCTTGCTGGCGGCGGTCCCCACCGCGCGTGTCTACCGTCCCAGCGAGGGGCTGGTAGGCGCCGTCTGGCAGCGGGGCGAGGTCATCGCGTTACGCGGCGAGGAGTTCCGCGTGCTCGCCCACGGCACAGGCGCTCCCGGCGCTGACGCGCACTGGCATGCCGGGGTGCCCATCTATCGCCCTGGCGCGCTCGACGTCATTCCGCCCATCGGCGACAACGATGACATCGTCGGCGTGATTACCGTCTATTCGGATGGGTCGCACGGCTTCAGCGGGCGTGAAATCGAAGCGCTCCGCCTGCACGCCGACCGGGTAAGCCGTCACCTGCGCATCGCCGAGCTGGCGCGCCAGGGCCAGAGCCAGAGTGAGTTACTCGAGGTGCTCTGGAGTGACACGCAAGACCTGCCCGCGCTCTACCAGCGGATTCGCGATCTCGTGCGCCATCTGATCGATGCGCCCTCCTTTGGGCTGATCCTCTACGATGCCCACAAGCAGGAGGCGACGCTTGAGGTCGCCGAGCGCGATGGCACGCCGATTGCCCCGCCTGCCCGCCGCGCCACGACCCTGCCCGCCTGGTGGCAGGCGGTGGGCAGCGGCCAGACCGTGCGCAGCATCAGCGCCGAGGAACGCGCCGCCCATCCCGAATTCAGCCAGTTGGGCTGGGGCGAGGATATGCCGGTGGCCTCGCTGCTGGCCGCGCCGCTCATCAGCGGGCAAAAGTTCCTGGGGGCGCTGGTGGTCGCCAGTCCACAGCAGGAAGCGTATACCCCTGAGCAGGCGCAACTCTTCGAGTCTATCGCGCGCGCGGCAGCGGTTGTGCTGGATAATGCGCGCCTGGCCTTTGAGACGAGCGATGCCGCCGCACGCAATCTGCAGAAGGCGTTCCAGATGGCCGCCCTCAACAATGCGGCCCTGACCATCAATGCGTCCCTCGACCTCGGGACGACGGTCCAGGCGCTGGCCGATCAGGCGTCACATCTGGCGAGCGCCGAAATCTGCTCGGTCTTCCTGCTCAATGAGGCGCGCACGCACCTGGTGATGAGCGCCACCAGCCTCCCGCGCGACCCACAAGCGCCGCCACCGACACCCACCCAGGTGCCGATGAACTGGCACGATGTCGGCCAGATCCTCAGAAGCGGGCAATTTACCGTCATGGACCGCCTGGACGAGGACTGGGAAGACGACAGCATTATCGGCGGCCTGCTGCGGGACAACCACGTCTACAGCGGACTGCTCGTGCCCATCGCGCATCGCTCCGCCGACAGCAGACAACCGGGAACATCAGGGACGTTCAGCAACGAAGGGCCGCAGGAGAGCGATGAGCTGCTCGGCGCGCTTTTTGTCTTTACGCCGGGCCAACGCCACCATTTCTGGCCGACGGAGATCGGGCTGTTACAGGGATTAGCCAGCCAGGCAGGCGCCGCCATCAGCAATGCCCGGCTCTATCAGGCCATCAAAGAGGCGAAGGAACGGCTGGAAGTGGTGGACAGGCTCAAGAATGACTTCATCCTGACCATCTCGCATGAGTTCCGCACACCGCTCACGACGATCAACGGCTACATCAGCCTGATTACGCGCCATGGCGAGAAACTGGAACCTGAGAAGCTGAACCAGTTTGGCAGCGAGATTCAACTCGCCACCGACAAGCTGGCCGGGATGATCGGCATGCTGGCGGATGCGAGTATGCTGGGGGAGCGCGAGCTGGATGTGCACATCGAGCCGGTGAGTCTGCGTGCGATGGCGGAGCGGGCCGCCGCAGGGCTGACCGAAGAACTCAAGGGGCACATCTCGCTCGATATTCCAGCGGATGTGTGGGTGCTGGCGGATGCCGAGCGCCTGCCGATGGTCATCTCGAACCTGCTGACGAACGCGGGCAAGTATGCGCCCGGCTCGCCCTATCGCGTGGCGGTGCGGCGCGAGCAGCGCGAGCGGTTGCAGCAGAAGGGCAGGCTGGTCGGCAGGAAGGAAGCGGACGGCAAAGACGCCCGCAACAACGAGACCATTGCTCGTACCGCCCGCGCCCACGAACACTGGCTGGTGGCGCATGTGATCGATTCCGGTCCAGGGGTTGCCAGCGAGGAGTTGGATCGCATCTTCGACCGATTTGTGCGCACCCCCCAGTCGCTCACCACGCCTGTGCGCGGGACCGGCCTGGGGCTATGGATTTGCCGCGAGTATGTCGAGGCGATGGGCGGCAATATCTGGGTCGAGAGCACCATCGGTCGCGGCTCAGACTTCCAATTCTGTCTGCCGGAGACGGCACCTCCGCAGACGCCGTGATAGTTGCCTGACGCGTTATACTGAGGCAGGGCGCTGAAACGCGGGCAGGTCATGTTGTCGCCGTTTCAGCGCGGAAGAGACGCGTACACCTACCGCATGACAGCATATATGCAGCACACGAGCAAGAGAAAGAGGATGACGCATGCCACACGCGCCAACAGTATTGATCGTGGATGACGACCCAGCGATCCGCAAGATGCTGGTGGAAGTGCTCTCGCTGGAAGGCTACCCGACGGAGACAGCAGTCAACGGGCGCGAGGCGCTAGACCTGCTGCCGCGCGGTGGCGAGCGAGTGGTTCTGCTTGACTTGCTGATGCCGGTGCTCGATGGCCGGGGGATGATGACGGAGCTGCAAGCGAATCCCGCGGAGCGTGGCCGTCATAAAGTGATTCTGGTCTCGGCGATCAGCAATCTGGAAGGCGCGCGCGATCTGGAGCCAGATGGGGTGCTGCCCAAGCCATTTACCGTCGAGCAACTCTTGAACGTGCTTGAGACCGCCGTAGCGCCGTAGCGCTGGCGGCTGAAGCCGCACCTAAGGGCCTTTGGCCACAAACCCCGCCTTCGCGGGCTAGCAGAAGACATGCGTTCTGCCTCTGGTCCCCCCTCCCTTTTAGGGGAGGGGGATAGGGGGAGAGGGCCGGGGGAAGAGGGTCTGACGCTAGTCGGCATCCACGATCATGGGGTTGCGGATGATCGGCGCCTTGCCTGTCCGCGAGCTGACTGATGGCGCGCCACCGCCGCCGAAGCCGCCCGCGCGTGGCGCCTGGGGCTGTTCGCCTGACTCGACGATAATCAAACCCTGGCGCAGCATATCGAGGTCGTGCAGGAAGCACGCGACCGCGCTGGCCGCCGAGCCTTTCGACTGGGAATTATCGTAGCGGCGTGCGGTGTTATCAGGGGCACGTGGTCCGGCGGCGTTGAACGCATCGCTATAGATCTGCTCCCAGCCGTTCCAGCGTCCGCGCAGCGGCTTCCAGCCGAGCTGGCTATCGCTGACCGCACGCCATTTCTCCTCGGTGAAGGCCATCCAGTCTTCGATCAGGCGCGAGTAGGTGGCGAGCATGTCGCGCAGCTCCTCGGAGCGCTCATCCAGTCGCATGCTCGGCACACCACCACGACCATAGTCGTCATAGTCGTCGTAGTTGTCCTGCCCATAGCCGGGGCCAAGTGCGCCCTGGCCGAAGCCACCGGGGTATCCCGCCGCCAGACCCATGCCGCCATAGGCAAGTTGGCCCTCGTGCAGCGAGCCATCCTCCGCGGTGAACATATCCGGGCGCAGGCCGCCGATGATGATCTCCTCGGTGCCCATCGCATCCAGCAGCCGCCACGCCAGCCGGGGATGGCGCATAGCCCAGAGTCCCTTGCGCATCAGGTAGACGAACGAGAAGGCGAAATTCACCAGCAGCCAGATGGCGCCCTTAACGGCGATCCAGTTCAGCAGGCCAAACAGCGCCCATTCGGTCGGCGTGGCGTTCGAACTGCCTTTCTCGATCACCGTCAGAATGATGGCGACGAGCAAGCTAGGGTCACGAATGGGATTAATCAGACCAAAAAGACGGGAGCCAAATCCTCGCTTCCGCTCACCCTTCGCCATTGAGTTCCCCCTCTGCTCTCACGCGCTATTCTGTATGTTGCGCCACACCAATATCAGTGTGACAGGTTATCGACCGTTCTCAAGACGTTTATCGAGACTATCGAGACGTGCCGCCGTTGCCGTGTGGAATGTGGATGGCTGAGGCGACCATAGGTATCCTGGCAGGTTTGAAATCACCGGGTTCTTAACAGCGGGCCAATGCACCGACGCAAAGCGTCAGGCCACTGCGGTGCGAAATGCCCAAAACTATTCTCACACAGCGACGCGGAACCAGCAACGATACTAGGCCATTCTACCCCCATCTCATGCGCTAGACGTCCGAGGCGAGCGAGTTAGTCAATGGCATCTCGCACGCTCAGCGCGGCGCGGCGCCCTCCAGAAAGAAGCGCGCCACCTGGATCGCCACCTGGCGATGCTCGTCGGGTGTGCGCGCGGTGTGGCCCCCCTGCGCGGTGAAGGCGTCGAGCAGACCGAACCAGGCGCGTACGAGAAAATCGGCGTTGCCCTCCGCGATCTCGCCCAGGCGCATGCCGTCGCACATCAGTTGGGCGATGGGCGCCAGCATCTCGCGCGCATATGTCTCGTGAACGCGCCGCCCATGGGACTCGCCCAGCAATTCCGTGGCGTCGTGTAGCATCGGCTCCATCGTCGCATCGGCATTCTGAAAGTAGCCCGCAGCCAGGTCTTCCAAGCGCCGCCGCGCCGTCGCATCCGCCTCCGTCACCGAGCGGATATAGCCGCCAACCTCGCGCATCAGGTCGCAGAGCACATCGACGTAGAGGCCCTCTTTGTCGCCGAAGTGGTAGTAGAGCGTTGGCTTGGTGACACCCGCCGCGCTTGCCACCTCGCCGACAGCCACGTCGGCGTAACCGCGTTGCAAAAAGAGGCGGCGTGCCGCTATCAGAATCAGCGTGCGCGTCTCCACCTCGGCGATAGGCGCGCCATGCGTGGGGCGTCCGGGGCGACGGCGTGCGGCAATGGCCAGCTCTCCGGGCATGCTGGGCGCGGGCGGCTCATGCTTTTCTACCATGGTGTCCTGACTTCATGCCAAGAGCGGACGTGTGCGCGGTCGAGGCGCCAGAAAACGGATTGGCGCCTCTTCTATTATAGAATAGTATACAATTGGCTCTGGCGGCATGCTGTAGAGCGCAAGAATCGGAGGCATGGGCGTGGAGCCTATCAATATCTCGGAGTATGAAGAACTGGCCGCTGAACGGCTCGCGCCAGTCACCTGGGACTATTACCGAAGCGGCAGCGATGACGAGCAGACACTCCGTGCCAATCGCGCCGCATTCGAGCGGATCAAGCTGCGGCCGCGCGTGCTGGTGGACGTAAGCCGGATAGCGCTTGAGACCACCGCGCTGGGAACCACCTTGCCTACGCCGTTGCTGGTCGCGCCGACAGCCTATCACGGGCTAGCGCATCCCGAGGGCGAGTGCGAGACGGCGCGCGGGGCGAGCGGGGCTGGTGCGCTGATGGTTGTCAGCACGATGTCGAACCGGTCACTGGAGGAGGTTGCCACGGTGGCGACCTGCCCGCTCTGGTTCCAACTCTATGTCTATCGCGACCGCCAGGTGACGGAGCAGCTTGTGCGCCGGGCGGAGACAGCAGGCTATCGCGCGCTGGTGCTGACGGTGGATACGGCGCGGCTGGGTCGGCGCGAACGCGACATCCGCAATGGATTTGGCCTGCCGCCACATCTGCACATGGGCAATTTCGAGGGCGTCGCCCGCGAACAACCCGGCCAGGAGCCGGGCCTTTCCGGCCTCGCAGTCTACGCGAATGCGCTGCTGGATAGCTCGCTCACCTGGGAGGCGCTCGACTGGCTGCGCTCGATCACGACGCTGCCCATCGTCGTCAAGGGCATCCTGACGGCGGAGGACGCCGAGGCTGGCAGTGGAGCACGGCGCGCGGGGCATCATCGTCTCGAATCACGGCGGTCGCCAGCTTGATAGTGGGATGGCGACCATCGAGGCGCTTCCCGAAGTCGTCGCGGCGGCCCATGGCGGCGCCGAGGTCTACCTGGATGGCGGCATCCGCCGGGGAACGGATGCCCTCAAGGCGCTTTCGCTGGGCGCGCGAGCGGTGCTGCTGGGCCGACCGATCCTCTGGGGGCTGGCAGCTGGCGGGGCACAGGGCGTCGCACACGTCCTGGAACTGCTCAACGCCGAGCTGGAACTGGCGATGGCGCTCGTGGGCAGCCCCTCGCTGGCGGCGCTCGGCCCGGAACTGGTGCGCCTGCCGGTCTAGCGGGTAACCTCAACTTTCGCCGCGCGCATTCGTAAGCATCCATAGCGCAAGCACATCCGTCTGCCCAAACGGGCGCCGGGATATTGAGACATATACACCGCATGGTACACTGCTGGCAGAACACCGTGGAGCCTGTGTATGGTCTTGCGGCGTGTCATTCGGCGCGCAGGAGGAGATGACCCATGCCATTTTCGTCGGGCGACCCCCTTACCGACCCGCTGAGTCCGGTTGCGCTGACGACGCTGCTCACCGCGTTGGGGCTTAGTTCCACTGCCGGGCTGCGCGCCTATCTGCCGCTGCTGGTTCTCGGTGTCGCCAGTGACATTCGCGGCCCGGATGGTGTGGCGCTGCTGCCGGTTCAGGATCAGTTCCATATCCTGGGCAATCCGATTGTGCTTGGGGTGCTGGCAATCCTGGTGGTACTGGAGTTCCTGGCGGATAAAATACCGGGCGTTGACCACATCAGCGACATCGTGCATACGATCATTCGTCCCGCCGCAGGCGCGTTGATCATGGCGGGCAGCGCCAATACGCTGAGCGACGAGAGCAAAATCGTCGCGGCGGTGGTGGGCGCGCTGGTGGCGCTGGCGACGCATTTCATGAAGGCCGGTACACGCGCCGCCGTCACCTCGACGACGGCTGGTGTTGGCAATCCTTTTGCCAGTCTCCTCGAAGATGTTCTGGTGGTCGGCGTGATTCTGCTGCTGGTGCTGGCGCCAATCGTCGGATTCATCGCGCTGGTGTTGCTGCTGATCCTCTTCTTCAAAGCGGCGAAGGCGATGTTCCGTGGCGTCCGGCGGATCTTCGGCGGAGGCAAGCCCAAGCCAGCGGGTATGGTCAGCGCGCCCAATGCGTTTTCCGACACCACGATGGCGTATTCGCCGCCAGCGGATGACTCGCTTGCGCCAATGGGAACCACCTACGGCGCATCGGGCGCGCCATCAGCGCTGCCGACCGTCTCCGGTGGATACGCGGTCAACGCGCCCTATCCACCCGACGCCGAAACGATTCAACGGCCAAACTAGCGCCTACCATGCGAGAAAGTTCGCCCGGTTCTGAATCTAATTCGCCGCCCACCGCCGCTCACGGTTGTGGGCGGTTGCCGTCGTAGTGGTCGTGCTGACGATTATCGGCTCGGCGGCCATCGCGCATGCGCTGGTGGAACGGGCGCGTCAGGCACAGGCGGTTGTCGCCGCGCCGACCCTGCCAGCGCTTCCGGTGATGGCGGTTGCCCACCCGGAGGCGGGCGCGCTCCTGACAGCGTACGATTCCTCGACTGGCAATCTCGCGACGCTTGCCAGCCAGCGCGAGCCGTTCTGCCCGCCCATGGGCGCGTGCCAGCCTGTTCGCGCCAGATGCCTTCGTCCTGCTGAATGGCGCGACCGGACAGCCCACCGCGCAGACACCGCTGACTGGCGACGCCTCCGCCGCGACCGACACGCTGTTACTGCTGGATGACCCGATGCGCCAGCGAGCCTACGCCATATCGTCCAGCGCGATAACAGGCTTCTCGACCGTGAATGGCGCGCTGGTTGGCTGTGTGGCGCTGGCGCACGATGCCCCCTGGAGTGGTGGCGCGCTCGACGCCGCGACTGGTCGCCTGTATCTTGTCGGCGGTGGGCAGGTGGTGACACTCGACCTGGCGACCGGGAACGCGCTGAACTCAGCCGGACTCCCCATAACGAGCGGCATGCCCGCTCCCGATGGGCCAGTCTTCGATGCGGCGCGACGACTGCTCTACATCGCGATACGTCCCAGACTGGTCAGCGATGCGCCCCAACTGCTGGCGCTGGATGCCGCGACACTCCGGCAGGTCAGCGCGCTGGCGTTGCCGGTGGGCGCGCGCCTGGGGCCGGTAGATGTGGCGACCGGGGCGATCGACATCTTCGGCGGCGATGGCCGTGGCTGGCAGGTCCACGGGGGACAGACCACCACGCCGACACTCTCACGCGCGCCCATGCTCGACGGCGCGCTGGCGGTCGGGATGAACCCTGCCCTGCGGCGTCTGTATGTCGCTGGCTTCACGCGGACGCTCGCGCTCGATATGCGCAACGGGCGAACGCTGGCAAGGCTGCCACTGGTGGCGCGCTGGCCAACATACGTGCCGCTGCCGGCGGATCAGGCGCGCGGGCTGCTCTATCTGCCCTCCGATCACGGCGCAATAGTCATTATCCGGGACGGCGCGGGAAACGCAGGCCTGACCGCGCCATCGGCGGCGATTCTGGCGCGTGCGGCGCTGGCGAAGCTGCTGCCAGATACGAACCAGGATCCGCCGTTCGTCGCGCCGGATACCTTCCCGCTCGGCGCTGGCACACCCGCGCACCCAGAGACGCGCGCACTGGACTTCTGGATTCACTTTGCCGACCGTGGCTGGCAGGGGCCGTATCCCGGGACCGCCAGCGTCGCCGTCAGACCTGATAGCGCGCAGCCCGGCGGCTACATCGCCACCTTCACGATCACCTGGCAGCAGCTTTTCGAGCGGACGCATACATGGGTCTGTGCGGTTGCGCCGGATGGCGCGGTGGCGCTACGTTCCGAGACAGGCGATACGATTCCATAACTCGAAGGAGAAGACGATGACACGCATAGATGGTCGCGCCAACGATGAGATGCGCTCGGTGACGGTGACGCCGGACTACATCAGCCACGCCGAGGGGTCGGCGCTGATCGAGTTCGGCAGAACGCGCGTGCTGTGCGTGGCGACGATAGAAGATGGCGTGCCGCCCTGGCTGACGGGGCGCGGCCAGGGCTGGATTACCGCCGAGTACGCGATGCTGCCACGGGCGGGGACGCAACGGTCACGCCGCGAGTCGGTCGCGGGCAAGATCGGCGGGCGCACGCACGAGATTCAGCGGCTGATTGGGCGCTCGCTCCGGGCGGCGGTGGACCTGAAGGCGCTGGGCGAGCGCACCATTACCCTCGACTGCGACGTGATTCAGGCGGATGGCGGCACCCGCACCGCCGCGATTACCGGCGCGTGGATCGCGCTACAGCGGGCGACGAAGCGGCTCGTCGGACGCAAGATGCTGCGGGTGGACCCGATCCGGGTGGGCGTCGCGGCCATCAGCGTCGGCATCGTCAAGGGCAGCGCGATGCTTGATCTGGCCTATGACGAAGACTCGAAGGCCGAGGTGGACGCCAACGTCGTCATGACGAGTGCTGGCGAGTTCATCGAGGTGCAGGGCACGGCGGAGGGCAAGCCGTTCACCCGCGCCCAACTGGACGAGTTGCTGGCGCTCGCCGAGGGCGGCATCCACAAGCTGCTGGAGATTCAACAGAAGCATGTTGACCTTTAGGCCGGTGGCCGTCCCACGCCGAGGCGTTCAAGCGTTGTCGCTGGCTGCCACAATCGTGTAGATGCGGCGTAGGGCGAGCGTATGGGCCTCGTCGCGAGTCGCATACAGCAAATAGTCGCCAGTGCTGTTAGAGGGTTTGGGGCCAGCCTTCGCGCCTTCTGGCTGGGGAGCGATGCGTTCCTTGATTTCGGCGAGAAAACCGGTTGCGATCCGCACCCACTGGTTTTTGGTCGCGTTCCAGGATTCACATATCCCTGGATAGACGCCGATGGTAAAGTCCCGTCCACCCTCGCGCTGCAGATGCCATATCACCGGAACCGTAGCAGATCCCTTGACTTTCCGAATACGTGTGTCAGAAGCGTTGTTGGTCATATTAGCATGCATCCTGTCTGATGTCAGAAACGCGCGATCCGCGAATTTCCCCTGTTGTCTACCTGGTATTGCTGTCTGCGTGAAGCTGTTGGACGATTCGCACTCACCCAGCTATGCGCCAACCAGCCCACAGCGCCCACCAGGCGTTGTTGCGCTGAATTCCAATCATATCCCCGACGCTGAAACGATTGAATTGGCTCTCGCTGCACTTTATCTGCTGCGTTTTTTGGCGCCACGTCTGTGGATCTCTGAACCGCACAAGCAGGTTACAGGGTGTATGTGAACCCACTAAGCCGTCTCTGCCTTCGCCCCGATTCTTCCTGGATACTACTCCCGTAGATGTAACGACCATGTTCTTTCTCCTGCCATTGCCTTCGTGGCTTTTGTTGGGGGAATGGCGCATTGCAACAACTGACCCGCACGTGTACAGTACGGGCTGCAGCGGAATGAGGGCCGTGAAAGTTAACCCTACGAAAGCGCGACACATGAGGAACGAAAGGAAAACGCGCTCTCGCTCAATGTTCGTTGCCTCGGCCCTCGCACGCGCCAATGGATGTATCGGCGTCTGGTGCGGCGAGCCGCAGGCAATATTGCAGGAACTTTTTCGATGCAGTACCCGCAGTATAACATAAGGCAAAGCGCCGGGCGCGCGAGCATACCAATCGTAGCCAGCGTGCAGGAGACGGGGCAGGCTGATGGGCTGACTAATGCTGAAGCGTTCGGTCGTATGCAACTGGGATGGCGCTATTCAACACTTTTACGCAGTGTGCTCATCCGGCGCCCAGGCGACGACAAGGATGCCCGCCGCCAGCACCAGCCCGCCGAGCCAGAACGCCCCGGATAGCGCCTCGTGCAGAAAGAGGCCCGCCAGCAATCCACCGACGACGGGCTGGGCGAAGAAGTAGATCGAGGCAACGCCTGCCTCCATGTGGGCGATGCCTCGATACCAGAGGACCCACGCCAGCGCCGTCGCGCCCAGGCCAAGATACAACACCGCACCCACCGCGCCCGGCGAGAGGCTGAGCGCGCGCCAGTCATCGCGTATTGCCAACTCGATAGCCGCCGCCGGGAGCATAAACAGCAGGCTCCAGCGCGTGGCGGAGGTCGCGGCGACCAGCGCGGAATGCCTGCGGATGAGCGGCGCGCCAACGACCGTGAACAGCGCCCAGCAGAGCGCCGAGAGGACCAGCAGCCCGTCACCCAAGAGCGCCGCCTCGCGGTTGGCTGAACTGCCGCTCTCCGTGGCCGTCTGCGCCGCGACGACGATGGCGACACCGACCAGCGCCAGCAGCATCCCGACCACCACTGGCCAGCGCGGTCGCTCGCCGAGCAGCATCCACGCCAGCACGACAACGAAGACCGGCGTAACCGTCGTCAGCAGGGCGCCGTCGTGGGCGCTGGCCAGTGCGGTGCCGAGGAACTGGGTGATGATGGTCGCGGCGACGATGCCTCCCAGCGCGATGGCGCGCCAACGGTCGCCTGATGTCCACATCGGGGCGGCCAGTTTCTGGTTGCGCCGGGCCGCCAACCAGAGGGCCAGCGTGAGCGCCGCGCCGCCGATGACGACCCGCAGCGCCCCCAGCGTCACCGGAGGGATCAGCCCGAACCCGGCGCGACTGACGACGTACATGCCACCCCACAGGCACGCCGCCAGCAGCGGATCGATCCCGGCGCGCAGTCGCCCCAGCGATGTCATGGCGCTAGCTCATCCGCGGCTGGATGGTGGAGCGCAGCCACGAGCCGACGACGTTGACGAACTCGTCGGGCAGCTCGTCCTGTGGCAGCCCGCCGCAATCGAAGACGCGCAGATCGGTGCGCGGATTGAGCTGGCGGAAGGCGCGCGCGTGTTCCAGCGGAGTCAAACGGGCGTTCTTACCCCAGAGCAATAGAATTGGCATCGCCAGTCGCATGTACTCCTCATCCACGGGCGTATCGAGCGCGCCGGAGATGAAGCTGGCGGGGGCATAGCGAGCATTGGGCTGGTGCGCAAGCGTGTAGTAATAGTCGATCAGGTCGTCGCTGACCTCTTCGCGATTGTCGTAGATCGAGCGCAGGAAGAAGCGGATGCCCGCGCGTGAGGCGACAGCGTTATACATGGACTGGCCCAGCAGCGGCGAGCGCAGAATCGCGCGCCAGAAGACGTGGGTGCTATCCTCCGGGTCGGAGGCAAGATCCTGGATGCCCGTCGGCTGAATCAGCGCCAGCCGGTCGAAGAGGTCGGGCCGCTCCGCCGCCGCACGTACGGTGAACGCCGCGCCCAGTGTCGAGGCGACCACCTGCACCGGATGGTCCATCGCGCCAACGACCTGCCGCACGAAGTCCTGGATGAGGGCAACGTAGAGGTCGGGCGTATAGACGATGCGCGGGCGATCCGAGAGGCCGAAGCCGAGCAGGTCGAACGCATAGACGCGGTGGTGCTCAGCAAGCTGCGCGAAGACACGCCGATACTCGAACGACGACGCGCCCGCGTAGACGCCGTGGATCAGCACCAGTGGCTCACCGCGCCCGCGCACGGTATAGCTGATGCCGCCACGCGTCCAGGTGTAGCGTCCGTGCTCGCCTTCCAGCACGCTATACGGCTCGCCCGCCGTCGCCTCGGCGATCCGATTGGCCAGCGCCAGGAGGCCGATGCCACCCGCCGCCGCCAGCGCCGTGATCTGCCATGCCGCTGGCCGCCGTCGCTTCTCCTCCACCTGCTCACCGTTCCACATGCGGATCTTCCTCCTGCCTTGCTTGTGCTGTGTTTATGTTGTGTTTGTGCCGCGTCTATATGCCTCGCGACCTCCCGCCGCGCCGTCATTGTACCCCAAGGAGTCCCGATGGAGGCGAGTTGAGTACCCTGCCACACAGTTCTTGTATATCTTTGCCCCAATATCCTAAACGTGCGAGAGCGCGGCTACGCCTCAACGATACGCGCCACTAGCCGCCATGTGATGTATTGCGCCCGGTGACGAGGTCAACGGCGTGGGGCAGCACTGGCAGAATCACCTCCAGGCATTCGCGCACGCCCCGCGGGCTGCCGGGCAGGTTGACGATGAGCGTCGCCCCGCGACATCCCGCGACGGCGCGCGAGAGCATGGCGAACGGCGTCTGGACGCAAGCTTTCCTGGCGCATCGCCTCGGCCAGCCCCGGCACAGTTGCGGTCGATCACCGCGAGCGTCGCCTCTGGGGTGACGTCGGTTGGGCTCAGGCCGGTGCCGCCGGTCGTGAGGACAAGGTTGAGCTGGAGGTCATCAGCCCAGTGGCGCAGAACCGACTCGATGGCGGCGCGGTCGTCGGGGACGATGCGCTGATCCGCCACATCGGCGGAGAGCGGGACCGCCGTCACGAGCTCGCGGATCGCCTCGCCAGAGGTATCCTCGCGCTGGCCCGCCGCGCCCAGCGTGCTCACAGTCAAAATACCCACGGTAATCATCGCGTATCTCCTTCCATCAGGCTGGTGGAAAGCGTTTGCTAGGCTAGAGGGCCGGCGCCAACGGCTGGCGGAAACCGCGCTGAACGCGCGTCCGCGAAACCTGCCATCGCGGGCTCCAAACATGTCCACAGATGCCTCGTTGGTGTCCGTCTGGGAGGCCGCGCAGGCGGCCTTTGCCGTTGAGCACAGCGAAACGCTTAGGCGCGGCTTCAGCCGCCAGCCGTCATGGCTTCGTCATCCTCGCAGACAACCAACCGATTGACAGCGTACACAAGCAATGTTACACTACTTGTGAGCCTCGGCTCTCGCCCTAGGGCATCATGGCGTCGGGCTTCGACCCGCAGAAGCTCCTGGTTTCAACTGGGGGAGATGTCACACTAGAAACGTCCGAAGTATGTCGGACGCATCCCGTATAGTTCCGGGGATACGGCCCGGATGTATCTACCAGGCGACCGTAAATCGCCCGACTACGAGATGAAGTGCATCTAGGGTTCCGTGCCTGCCTGCTCCACGCGCAGCATCGGCGCAGTATCGCGTCGTCCATCATCTGGAATTATCATAGCGGCGCGATTGGTGAGCGGCGGCAGTCTGGTCCGAGCGATGCAGGCATGTCGGTTCCGCGCGAATATTCCGCGCGGCACTGTGCATGTTACACCACGGGGAAGAAAAGCCCGGATGGTAGGTTCATTCGCGCAGGAAGGACCTACCACCGGGCTATGTTTTTCCGGTGGGCAGGTCTGGTGATTTGGCATCGTCGTCTGGTGTCCTTTTCAGGAGGTTTCTCTCCATGGCCTCTGAGGTCGCGCCAGAGTCAACCGCATCAGCTTCGCGCGCCGGTGGTATTTTTGCCACGATCATGAATCCCAAACATCGTGGCAGCAGTCATCGTATTGAGTTCATCGCGGGCCTGACGACCTTCGTCACGATGGCCTACATCATCTTCGTCAACGCATCCATCATGGAGGCGGCGGGACTGAACTTCGACGCTCTCGTCATCGGCACGATCTTCTGCGCCGTCGTCCCCACGCTCTTCATGGGGCTTTGGGCCGATCTGCCATGGGCGTTGGCCCCTGGCCTCGGCTATAACGCCCTCTTCGCCTTTACCGTCGTTGGGCAACGCCACTTCCCGGTGGGCGCGGCGCTCGCGCTCGTCTTCCTGGATGGCCTCGCCTTCCTGCTGATCGTTATCGGGCCGTGGCGCGAGTCCATCATCAAGGGGATACCGCTGCCGATCAAGCTGGCTGCTGGCGCTGGCATCGGCCTGTTCATCGCCTTCATTGGCCTCTCCAATGCGGGCATCATCAAGTTCAGCGCCTTCGCCGATATCAAGGCTGGGCAGACGGTTCCCTTCGGCGACGCCTTCGGACTGCCGGGACTGAGCGTGCTCAACGATCCCGTCGTCATCGTCGCCTTCGTCGGGCTGCTGCTGACGGCGCTATTGATGGCGTGGCGGGTGCGTGGCGCACTGCTGATTGGCATCCTGGCGACCACAGCGATTTGCTGGGTCGCGTCAATCGTCAACACGTCACTGCGCGGGCAACTGCTGCCCAATGCCCCGAAGAATCCCTCCGGCATCGGCGACTTTCTCGCGCTGCCGAACCTGGGTCAGTTCTGGAGCCAGCGCGGCCTGATCGATTTCGGCTCGCTCTTTAGCGGCAATCTGGCGACCGGCGCGATCATCCTCTTCTTCGTGACGTTCCTCGTCACGGATATGATGGATTCGCTCGGCACCTTCAGCGGCCTGGCCACCAAGCTCGGCATCCTCGATAAGGATGGCAACTTCCCGCATTCAGGGCGCGCGCTGATCGTGGACGCCGCCGCTGGCATGTTTGGCCCAATCACCGGCAACGCTACCATCGCGACCTTCATCGAGAGCGCGGCGGGCGAGAGCGAGGGCGGCAAGACTGGCCTCACCTCCGTCTGGGTCGCGATCTTCTTCCTGTTGACACTCTTCCTGGTGCCGTTCATCGGGCTGGTGCCGCCGGTGGCGACAGCTCCGGCGCTGATCGTCGTCGGCTTCCTGATGATCGAGCCAATCGTCAAGATCGGCTTCGATAGCGTCACCGATGGCCTGCCCGCCTTCCTGGCGCTGCTGTTCATGCCGTTGACCTACTCCATCGCGGACGGCATGTTCGTCGGCATCGTCAGCTATGTCGTGCTGAAGACGCTCACTGGCAAGATTCGCGAGGTCAGCTGGATCATGTGGGTCTTTGCCGCATTACTGATACTCGCCAAGATACTCGACGCGGCGAGTTTGTAGCCCTCTCCCCCTACCCCCTCCCCCTAAAAGGGAGGGGCCGTAAGGGAAAGTTAGTAGACGCCTCCTGTCATTCACTGGCAGGAGGCGATTTTTATATACTGGGAGCATTGCGTCGAGTTCACAGTCCGCAGGCTAAAGCCCTGCGGCTAATCCCGCTCGTTCGGTACAACTGCTGACGGCGAGAAGGTATGCTCATTGCGGGATTAGCCGTGGTCTTCAGGCCACGACGCGTGTTCTACAGCCCGCGCAGGCAGGCTTTGCCGCCAAAGGCGCTTAGGCGCGACTTTAGTCGCCAGCTTCCTGCCAAGCAAAAGGTCCGGCGCCATACGACACCGGACCTCGAAAATACCACCAAAAATTCCGATGAACTATTCCAGGTAGTCCTTTAGCTTGCGGCTGCGGCTCGGGTGGCGCAGCTTGCGGAAAGCCTTTGCCTCGATCTGGCGGATGCGCTCGCGGGTGACGTGGAACTCTTTGCCCACCTCTTCCAGCGTGCGGCGCGGCCATCGTCCAGCCCGAAACGCAATTGCAATACTTTGCGCTCGCGCTCGGTCAGACTATCCAAAACATCTTTCACCTGCTCCTTGAGCAGTTGGTGGCTGGCCGCCTCGGCGGGCGCGAGGGCGCCGTGGTCCTCGATGAAGTCGCCCAGGTGGCTGTCCTCTTCCTCGCCGATCGGCGTTTCGAGGCTGACCGGTTCCTGGCTGACTTTGATGATCTCGCGCACCTTCTCCGCCGTGATCTCCATCTGCGCGGCGATCTCCTCGGCGGTCGGCTCGCGGCCCAACTCCTGCAACAGACGGCGGCTGCTGCGGATCAGGCGATTGATCGTCTCGACCATATGCACGGGAATGCGGATCGTGCGGGCCTGGTCGGCGATGGCGCGGGTGATGGCCTGCCTGATCCACCACGTCGCATACGTGCTGAACTTGTAGCCCTTGGTGTAGTCGAACTTCTCAACGGCGCGAATCAGGCCGATGTTGCCTTCCTGGATCAGATCCAGCAGGCTCATGCCGCGCCCGATATACTTCTTCGCCACGCTGACGACCAGGCGCAGGTTGGCTTCGGTCAAGCAGCGCTGCGCCTCCCCGCCGTCGCGCAAATGACGCGATAGTCGGGATAAGGCTTCGTAGCGTTCCAGCTTGGCGCGCTCCATGCGCCGGGCCAGCCGCATTTCTTCTTCCGCCGACAGGAGAGGCACGCGCCCGATTTCGCGCAAGTACATGCGCACCGGGTCGTCCAGGTTACTCTCCAGGTCACTGGTCAGCGCGCCAAAGCTCTCGCGCAACTCATCCCACTTGTGGCTGCCAGTGTTCCCGGCCTCTTCTTCCCCGGTCTCCACCGCTGCCCAGGAACTCTTTGAAGGATCTAGCGGATCGATTGCCATGTCTTCATCCTGTAGTTTGAACAAGTCGCCGACTGCGTCGTCGTCGGAGACCAGCGTGGTCTCTTTCCCGGCGACAGATGCGCCAAGTAGCCCGGACGACAGGAACATGAACGGGTCATCGCTCGCGAAGTCGTCCTCGCCAAACACCTCCTCTTCGTCGTTTTCGTCGCTCTCGGTCGTAACCACAAAGGCGTCGTGTGATTCGTCAGCCACACGCAGCAGCGCCAGTCCCGACAATACCCGCCGGGACGATGCCCGTGAAGCTGGCATGCTATAGGACGTTTCCGTTTCAGAAATCGCCGTCGCTGTATCCGACGACCACGAATCGTTGGACAGAATATCAGCCTGTCTCGTTTTGCCGTCTCGCCTGCGCTGAGCCATTTCCCCGCAATCCCTCCTGAAGAACGTCCCCACTCAGCAGCGAAGGATGCGCGTCCCATATCCAGTCACACAGGACGCCATAACGGACGCTCGCCCGCCACGCGGACCGTTGCGTCCCATGCGCGCCAGAGTTCCCCACCCGGCGCTTATCCCGTCACTCTACTGAAACGAACATCATCGCAAATGTAACTGTCAATTGTTAAAAACCGTACCGCCGTGTGCCTTGTGGCCACGGCTGCCACGGCTGTCATCCCCAGATATCCGTCGCCGAGTCGATAGCCCGGCGCTGTGACAAGAGATGCTTCTTGCGCGCCATCAGCGTGCGTAGCGCCTCGTCGTCATCGGCCTCGCGTACCAGATAGTCCAGCTCGGCCATCTCCGCCTTCAACCGCATCCGCTTCAGCCGATAGGCGGCTTTGCTGGCGATTTTCGTGAGCGCCGGGCCGGAATCAGGCAAACCGAGCGAGACGCGCGTGCCTGCGCCCATGGCGACCTGGCGTAGCTCCTCAGGCAACATCGCGATAAATGCACCATCCTGGGCGGATGGGGCCAGTTTCCCTCGCGCGTCGCCATCGCGAAGATGGCATAGATCGCGCGCATATCCGCACTGGTGAAATCGCTCTCGTCGAGAATCGCGAAGATGTCCATCCATGTCGCCGGGTTCGCCGCCAGCAGCCCAATGCAGTACTCCGCCTGCGACAGCTCCGCCAGCATCTCGCCCGTCGCCCCCGCGGCGCCCGAAGCTCTATAGTTGAAGAACGGGCCAGTTGGCGACCCTTCCGCCTCGGAGTACTTTCGTAAGGGGGGGTCGTCAGCTTCGCTTGATTCTGCTTGTCCAGAATCTAACGGGCCGCGCGCCTGTCCACCAGTTCCACGTGACTCGCGGTCCAGCCGTCGGCGTGTCTGGGCAAGGTCGCGTTGCACATCACGCACGTCCAGGTGCAGGTGGGCCGCCAGCCGGTCCGCGTATTCACCGGCCAGCGTGCGATTGCGCACCTCCGCCAGAATCGGCAGCAACCGCCGCGACGCCTCCAGCTTGCCCTGTGGCGTATCCAGCGCGAGGTCGGCGGTCTGGGCGGTGATGAGGTAGTCGATCAGCGGGACCGACTGCTCGATAGCCTGCTGCCAGCCAGCGGAGTCGCGCCGGGCAAATTCGTCGGGATCTTCGTGTGGCGGCAGCTTCGCGACGGTGATCTCGGCGTCCACCTGTTCCTCAAAACGGACGATGCCGCGTGGCGCGCCGCGCCTGCCATTGTGTGTCGCCCGGCCCTCCTGCTGCGCGCGCGCGCTGTCTGGCGCTGGCCCAGGCACAGGCACGACGACGCGATCGAACGCCTGTTGCGCGACGGTGATGCCCCGCAGCGTGGCCGACTCGCCCGCGGCGTCGGGATCGAGTGCCAGCGTGACCCGGCGGGTCAGCTTCTTGATCTGGCGGATATGTTTCTCGGTGATGGCGCTGCCGATGCAGGCGACGACATTGCGCGTGCCATACTGGTGCGTCACGACAGCGTCCATGTAGCCCTCGACGATCACGATTCGATTGCCACGGCGGATGGCGTCTCGGGCAAGATCGAGGCCGTAGAGGGTCGCGCTTTTATCGAAGAGCAGTGTCTGGGGCGTATTGAGGTATTTGATGTTACTGCCGTCCAACGCGCGCGCGCCAAAGGCGATGGTCTGACCACGCACGTCGCGGATGGGGAAAATCAGCCGATTGCGGAAGTAGCCATAGATGCCGCCGCCCCGACTCGCCTCGCGCTCCCGCGCCAGCCCCACCTCGGCCAGCTCTTTCTCGCTATAGCCGACATTCAGCAGATACTGTGTCAGCGCGTCGCCATCGGGCGCGTAGCCAAGCCGCCACTGCGCGATGGAATCGTTGCTGACGCCGCGCGAGTCGAGATACGAGCGGCAATATTGCGCGCTGGTGGATTGGAGCAACTGGTGGTGGAACCAGATGGCGGCGGCTTCGTTGAGCGCGCGCATGCGTTTGCGGGCGGAGGTCTCGGCGGCTTCCTCGGCGCTTTCGGGGTGGCCTCCGCGCTCCAGGGGGATGCCCGCGCGTTCGGCCAGGAGTTCCAGCGCCTCACGGAAGTCGAGCGATTGCTGCTTCTGCACGAAGGTGATGATGTCGCCGCGCTCGCCACAGCCAAAGCAGTGCCAGTCCTGCTTATCGGGGAAGACGTAGAATGACGGGGTGCGCTCGCCATGGAAGGGGCAGAGACCCTTGAAGGCCTTGCCAGACTTCTTCAGCGAAACAACCGCTCCAATTTCTTCGACGATGTCGAGCTTCTGCTTGATGCGCTCGATGATACTCGTTGCTTCCGTTGCCGTGATCCTCTGAGGGATAACCGCCCCTCTGGTCGTGCTAGATGTGTCAGCGAACGAGACTGACACGGAAACACTCAGGTGTCGCTGGAATCATCACCATCACTCACGCCAGTCACGCGGCGCACCACAGCGAGAACCAGTCCAATGGCCGCCAGCCCGGCGAGCAGTCCGCCACCGACCAATGCTGCGCGCCGCAGCCACAGGCGCTGCTCAGGCGCAAGCGCCATGCCGTCTTTGGGCAAAATGACCACTCGCCCGCGTGGCGTGGTGACGTGGCGCAAGCCCGCGGGCGAGAGCGCCTCGCCACGTAGCGCGAGGATGGCGCTGTCACGAAGCGCTCCGGCGAAGTGTTCCGCCGAGCCGTTCCACGCGGTTCTGCGCTCGCTGTGCAGCCCCGCCAGCACGGGCGACTTTAGCTCCCAGTCAGAGGCAACCAGCGTCTGCTCATCCTGCTGGACGAGATCGAGCAGCCCATGCCCGCTGAAAGGACCGTCAGGCCCGTGGCCCTCCAGATCGGCGCGCAGATGGGTGGGTGATTGCACCGCGCTGAGTGTGAGCGTGAACGTGTAGACATCCGCACCAGGGCCGCGCCGCAGCCGGATCTCGTAGACGGGCGGCTGCTCGCCCACGGCGGGGCCAAGCTGCACCAAACGCTCGCAGCCCGGAATGATCTGACCGAGCATATCCGGGTGCGTCAGTGTGGAAAAGACGTCTTCGATGGGCGCGGGAAAGATATACGTACCTTCAATACGCATCCATAGCTCCTCATCGCCTGCGGAGGCTACCGTCTGGTAGTTCCAAGTATACGCCACGCGCTCGCTGAATCGCCAGGTGAGCGCGCACTACAATAACAGCAACAACAACATGAAGGCATCACACAGCCTCATCACACGCAATCCGAAAAAGGCAATGCCTCTGGTATTTCACAACGCACGAAGGCAAGGCGGCGCAACACTCGGATACGCAGCGGCTATCTCGCACAGCCGACACTCGAGATCAACACCAGCTGGGTGGTGGAGTTTGCCGACCCATGGGGCAATATCATCGGCCTGCCAATCTGGTAGCAGATCGAGGGTACAATGTTAGCAACTTCCGAAAGGCACTGCGCTGTCGTGGCAGCAGGATGTGCATTCTCCAGTGAAACGCCGCCCAGACAAGTGGCGGCCTAAGTGCGGTCGCCCAGTCGTCGCGACGACTGGAGTATTATCGGTGGCGCTACTAAAATTGGGGCGAACTCTCGCATGGCTTTGCGCCTTCCGGCGCCTCCTGATTCGCTGGGAACATCTCTTTGTGGTTTATCGCAGCCTCTTCGCATGCGCACATATGCTGTTGACTGTGCGGAGGGTCGAGCATAGTGGAGTGAGGACAAATGGAACCAGAAAAGTCAGTCGAACCGACGCTGGTGAATTGGGAGGCCATAGAAGAACGCCTCTTCACATTCAGTCATGAGGCGCTCATGCGTTTCGGTAGCGAGCATTCCGGGGTGGTCTGCTCCTTCTTGGCTTACGATGTTAACCTGCCGTTCTTCCACCTGTCCTTTGATACTCCCGCCAATGCCGTCCATGTAGCTCAGCGGACAGAACAGGAGGCCATCGCGCGCCGCGCTAGGATGCTGGCGCTGCCGACTGCTTGGCACGGCGCGAAAGACTTCTCCACACAGCCGCCAGTCCTCGATTACAGCTTTAGCACTGGCTACTTTGCCTACGATGCCTTCAGCATGTTGAAGGTCGAGGAGCTAGAGGATCTGCACTTTGCCGAGGATTATCCTCAGGATGGCTGGGGTGATGACTGTGCGGAAGGGAGCACCCGGATCGTCCTTTGGAAGGTGATCGAGCGCCTCATTGACAGCGACGGCTTCCATCAACTGCGGCTAGCCTCACCGTTCCGTCTCGGATACCAAATGCACGACGATGCCCTCACCGTACTCCGCATCCTCAACTGGCCGCATCTGCACTAGAGGGAGCAGCCGCACAGAAGTTCTGTTGCCGAGATGGTTGGTCATACATCAGCCGCTCGCGAGCCAAACATCAGATTACAGTCCACGCACCCGCGCATGATTCGCGGTAAAATCAGGGGAGATGTTTGTGCTGGCAGAGAAGGGATTGCGGCAGCTATGACGACTCCAGTGACTCCACGCCCGGCGGCGACGTGCGTGCTGATGCGGCCACATGCGGGCGGCGGGGTTGAGGTATTTATGGTGCGGCGCCACATCCAGAGCGAGTTTGCGCCTGATGTCTACGTCTTCCCCGGCGGCTCCGTCACCGACGACGACCAGCAGGCGGAGCGGACACCCGGCCTCTGTGCTGCCTCCCTGGGCGACGACACTGTTAACGATGCTGGCGGCACACTGGGCAGCGGGTTCCGTGTGGCGGCGATGCGCGAATGCTTCGAGGAGGCGGGCGTCCTGCTGGCGCGGCGTGGGACTGCTATGCTGGCGATTGGCGAGGGTAATGTGGCCCGGATCGCGGGCTACCGCACGGCGCTTCAGCAGCGCCAGTTGACGATGAGCGCACTGGCCAGGCAGGAGGGGCTGACCTTCGCCACCGACGCGCTCACGCCCTGGGCGCACTGGATTACACCTGAGGCGATGCCCAAGCGCTTCGACACACGCTTCTTCCTGGCGGAGATGCCCACCTCCCAGGAGGCCGCGTATGACCACCTGGAAACGACCGATGGCGTCTGGATCACGCCGGAAGAGGCCAGCGCGAGCTTCGAGCGCGGCGACTTCCCACTCGTCTTCGCCCAGATTCACCAGCTCCGCGAGCTGCACGGCCTGGGCAGCTTCGCCGATGCCCGCGCCCGTTTCGCCGGGCATGCACCGTCCACGATCATGCCGCGCGTCGTCCAGCGCGACGGCAAGCCGGTCATTCTGTTGCCCGCCGAAGAGTAACAGCGACGAAGTGAGAAGAAGGAGTGGTCCGCCATGTCTGCGCCCATTGTGCTGCCTGTTGGCGTCACATGTATTCTCGCGCCCAACCCTTCGCTGCTGACCGGGCCGGGGACAAACACATTCCTGGTCGCGGATGAGATAGCGGGCGAGGTGGTGGTGATCGATCCCGGCCCTGATATCCCCGAGCATCTACGCCGCATCGCCGATACGATTGCCGAGCGTGGCAAGGCGAAGGCTATTCTGGTGACACACGGCCACCCTGACCACGCGGATGGCGCCGCCGCCCTGCGCGAACTGCTCGACGTACCGGTCTATGCCCGGAGCCGCGAGGGCGTGCCCGCGACAGATCACGCGCTGGCCGATGACGCGGTGATCGCGGTCGGGACGCGCAACCTGCGCGCGCTCTATACGCCAGGCCACCGCTTCGACCACCTCTGCTTTTTGCTCGAAGACGCCAGGACGCTCTTCGCGGGCGACCTGATCGCGGGTGAGGGCACTGTCGTCATTATGCCGCCAGAAGGCGACCTGCTGGACTATATGGCGTCGCTGCGGCGATTGCAAACACTCGATCTGCGGCTCATCCTGCCCGCGCACGGACCATTCCTGGACGATCCGCAGGCCGTCCTCACCTACTACATTGCCCATCGCGAGGAACGTGAGCGGCAGGTGCTGGCCGGGCTTGCGGCAGGCCCGAAGACTGTCGACGAGCTGGTAAGCGGCATCTATGCCGATGTCAGCGCCGATCTGCATCCAATCGCCGCCTACTCGGTGCTGGCGCATCTCTATAAGCTGGAGCGCGAAGGGCGCGTCCACCGTCTGTCCGCCGCCGATGGGCCAGAACGCTGGTCGCTCGCCACTTGACAACTACTGGCCCACGACATACAATCGCCGGGAGACGCCCTCGCTGGCGTCCATCTGTGTTGTCTGTACGAGAGCATCTACCCATCGTTGAGATAGCACCTGAATGGCAGATGGTTGCGCGCCGTCGAACGATGATTCAGCGCCAACCATGCCCGGGAGAGAGACACGCATGATTCGCAGAGATAATTCCCAGGACGCCGAGCGGCCCCGCAACTATTCCTCCTTCTGGATTGAAGTGGCGCAGGGCAAAGATGGCGGGTCGAGCGCGGGAGCCGCGCTGAGCGATGATATCCTGGATCTGGATGTGCCACTGGATATGCCCGAGGATAGGGGCGACGATCTGGCCGCGCTGGCTGATCTGACGGAGCTTGCCGCTCCGGCCGCTCCGGCTGCCCCCGCGAAGCCCGCCAGGAGCAAGCCTGTCGACAAGAAGCCCGAGCCACCACGTTCACTCAGTTCGCTCGCGGACCTCGCCAATATCGACATGCTGATGAAGAACTCAGCCGATTTGGGCGATGAGGCGGAGGTCGATTTGGCCTCAGATGAAGCCCAGGACCTGGATGTGCCGCTGACGAGCGACTACAACTTCGAGGATACCGCTGCGGAGGAGGAAGTCGAAGCGGAGTCACTCGATGAGTTTGAAGAGGGCGATTTCGACGACGAAGAAGAGGAAGACGACGACTGGGGCGGCCGGAAAACGAAGCAGTCGAAGCCCCAGAAGCAGCGTCGCCCAGAGCGCAGGCCGTATTAGCCGTATTAGTCTAGTCGGCAACGGGCAAAGGGGCGCTCATGCGGAGGGTGGACATCAGACCACCCTCCGCGCTTTTTTCTGATTTCTGGCGAGAGATACGACTCGACCAGAGCGTCTTGCTCCGCGCGGTACAATGACGCTAAAGCGCTGAACATCAGCAGGCTGGGAAATCAGGCGGCAACGATGCAGACTGAGACGGCGGCGCAGGCGACGCATGGGCATCTCTGTGCCGCGCTGGTAACGGTTCGCGGACGGGTTGTGCTGGTGATTGGGGGCGAGAATCGCTGGCGGCGCGATCCCGGCTGCGTCTTCATTCCATTGGAGCTACCCGGCGACCCCTGGCCAGAGGACCGTTCGCCTGAGGCGGCAATTGCGGCCATCGGCCAACACTGGCTCGGCAGCCCGCTCCATCTGCTGACTGCCGATGTGACCTATGGGCCAAGCGCGCGCCACGCGATTGATCGGCTGCCCCCGCGAGAGGCGCCCGCGCCACTGCTCTATCTTGAACGGCTTGCCCCCGCCGACCCGGAGCGCAGCGAGGGTGTCCACCGTCTCGCGGTCGCGGTCTATCGCGCCACCATTGATGGCGTGGGTGAGACACTTGACATCCTGGAGCCGCACGGCGAATGCGCGGGTCTGCTGCTCCTCTCATGGCAGGCACTGCGCCAGATTCTGCGCGGGCTGCCGCTAGGCGACCTGCTGGCGCGTGCGGATGTCACCGTGCGACTCCGCCCTGGCGTAGCGCTGCCAGCGGAGGCGCTGGTCTACCTCACCGCGGAATATGGAGAGCGCACCCTGCTCCGTGTGACAGCAAAATACGGCATGCAGGCACTAGGAAAGGATGCTGAGAATGGGACTGGAGTTTGAAGCGGTGCGTGCGCCCGAGCTTCAGGGCACGGCCTGGTTTAATACCCCCCAGCCATTGACGCTGGCGGATGTGCGCGGGAAGCTGGTCTTGCTCGACTTCTGGACCTATTGCTGCATCAACTGCCTGCATGTCCTCGAAGACCTGAAGTATCTCGAAGCCAAATATGCCGGACGCCCGCTGGCCGTGATCGGCGTTCATTCGCCGAAGTTCACGAATGAAGATGATCCTGAGAGCGTGCGCCAGGCGATTGCCCGTTACGGCATTACCCACCCGGTGATGCTGGATAGCGGTCGTCGCACCTGGGAGGCGTATGGCGTACGCGGCTGGCCGACGCTGGTGCTGGTCGATCCGCGCGGCTATGTGCTTGGGCGCGTCTCAGGTGAGGGCAATCGCGCCCGTCTGGACGCCGCTATCGCACAGGCGCTCGATCTGCTTGGTCAGGCCGAGGCGCTCGACCCGACACCGCTGCCCGTCAGGCTCGAAGCGGAATCTGGCGCGTTTGCACCGGAGTCGCCGCTGCTCTATCCCGGCAAGGTGCTGGCGGATGAGGCAAGCAACAGCCTCTTCATCGCCGATACCGGCCATCATCGCATCGTCCGCACCGATCTCGACGGCGGCAACTACGTGACGATTGGCGACGGCGAGTCAGGCACTGCCGACGGCGACTACGAGACCGCGCGTTTCCGCGCCCCGCAGGGCATGGCGTTCGACGCCGCGCGCAACTGCCTCTTTGTGGCCGACACCGGCAATCACCTGCTGCGACGGATCGACCTTGAGACGCAGACTGTGACGACCATCGCGGGGACAGGCGAGCAGGGGCTGCGGCGGACCGAGGATGGGCCAGCGCTGAGCACGCCGCTCAACTCGCCCTGGGATCTTTGCCTGCTGGAGAATCGTCTCTACATCGCGATGGCCGGGCCGCACCAGATATGGGTCTACCATCCCGCCGACGAGACTGTCGCGGTCTTCGCTGGCTCTGGCGCCGAACACCGCACCGATGGCAGCGTCACGCAGGCGGCATTTGCCCAGCCAAGCGGCATCGCCACCGACGGCGTCAACCTGTATATCGCCGATAGCGAGATTAGCTGCGTGCGCGAGATTGAGATGACTGGCCCAGAGCCGAAGGTGCGCACGCTGGCCGGGGGAGATCTCGTCCAGTTCGGCGACCGCGATGGACGTGGCGACATGGCGCGCATGCAGCACCCGCTTGGCATCGTCTGGGTGCCCGTTGGCGCCCCGGCTGGCGGCACGCTCTACGTCGCCGATACCTATAACCACAAGCTGCGTCGACTCGACGCCGCGACCCGCGACCTGAGTAGCTTCAGCGGGAAGTCGTCTGCTGGCTTCGAGGACGGGCCGCCGCTGGTAGCGCGCTTCCGCGAGCCGAGCGGCCTGAGCTACGCCCGTGGCAAGCTCTACGTTGCCGACACCAACAACTCGGTGATCCGGGTGGTCTCGCTGCCCGAAGGTTCCGTCTCGACCCTCGCACTGCCCAATCTCTGTGCGCCGGGTATCTGCCTGCCGGGTTAAGTGAAAACGCTTCCCCAAGAATCTGGCTCCCGTCCCTTTTAGGGGAAGGGGGTGGGGGAGAGGGCTGCCCGGATGATAAATGCGTGTGCCCCATATTCTCATGGATTTTTCATCCGCTTCTGCTATACTGGCCTCAAGAGTGTAACGCAGCACGGTAGTAGCATTTAAAGCCCCTGACACGGGGAATCGGGAGGAAAGTTCATCCACGATGCAGAACTTGCCGAATAATGCTTCGACCTGGCAGCGGACGACATCACCGACATCATCGCAAGCGCCCACCAGTGGCCCCGAACGGATGCCCCCAGAGCAGGCGCGTCGGCGCGCGAAGTCCCTGAAACGCCTGGCGCTCGCCGGAACGACGCTGACCTTTTGCGCGCTGGCCGGGCTGGCCGCCAATCACGTGACTGGCGTCACCTCCGCGAGCGCGGCGGGCGCGGCGGCAACGGCGACGCCCTCGAATCAGGATGACCATGGACGATTCTTCCCAGGCGACGGACGAGGCTCAGATGACGGCGGACAACAGAACGACCCAAACGGGGGGTATAACTTCGGCTCCGGCACCGGCAGCTTCCAACCTCCCGCCTCCACCTCCAGTGGCTCCTGACGAACACGCGCCCGATGGTATGAGCCGCCACGTCTTCGCGGCCATGGGCACGACGGTGACGGTGCTGGCGCCAGCCGCGCACGGGCCGCACGCCGTCGGGATCGTGCAGGCGCTCTTCGATGAATGGGAACACACCCTGAGCCGTTTTCTGCCGGAGAGCGAGCTTTCACGTCTGAATGCGCGGGCGGGGACAGCCGTCGAGGTTAGCCCGCTCCTCTGGGATGTGCTGACTACCGCGCTAGAGGCTGCCCGCGCCACCGATGGCCGCTATGATCCCACACTGCAACGACAGATGCTCTGGATTGGCTACGACCGCACCTTCGCGGATATTGATCGCGCTGGGCATGGGACCGCGCGCCCACCCATGCCTGCCCAACCAGGCGGCGACTGGCGACTGATCCAGCTCGACCAGGCGCAGCGGCGGGTGACGCTGCCCGAAGGCGCGGGCCTCGATTTTGGTGGCATCGCCAAGGGCATGGCCGTAGACGCCTCGCTCGACCAGTTGCGCGCGCTGAACCTGACGCCAGCGCTGGTGAACGCTGGCGGCGATCTGGCAGTGGCGGGCCAGCCACCGGGCCAGCCCGACTGGCCGATTGCCGTCCCCGGTCGCGACCGCCACTGGACGATTCCACTGCGTAACGGCGCCGTCGCTACCTCAACCATCATCCGCCGCAATTGGCGTCAGGGTGACGAGACCCGTCACCACCTGATCGATCCCGCGACCGGCGAGCCAGCGCGGAGCGATATCCTCTCGGCGACGGTGGTGGCTCCCTATTGCCGCCAGGCGGAGGTGGGCGCGAAGGTGACGCTGCTGCTTGGCGCGCGAGCAGGCACGCGATTCCTGGAAACAAGCGGGCTGGCCGGGCTGCTCATCCCGACGACGGGCGACTACCTGACGGCTGGCCCCTGGCCATGTGAAGCGATGAACGATATGGTAGGGGAGACGCGATGAGCCTTTGGGAGTCCATTACCTGGGATACCGCGCGCGCTGGTGGGTTTACCGCCTATCTGCTCGTGACAATCTCTGTGCTGCTGGGGCTGGCGCTGAGCATGCGCTGGCAGGTACGCTGGTGGCCGCGGCTCATCTCCTATGAACTGCACGTCTGGATCACCAATCTCTCGTTCATCTTCCTCGGTATCCACATCTTCGCCAGTTGGATCGACCCCTTCACCCGCTTTGGCCTGAACGAGTTGCTGCTACCCTTCGCCAGCCACTATCGCCCGCTCTGGATGGCCCTTGGCATCGTCGCGATGTACCTTTCGGTTGCCGTCGCGCTCAGCCTCTTCATTCGGAAGGAGATTGGCTATACCTGGTGGCTGCGCCTCCACGAGCTTTCGTTCGTCGTCTGGGCGCTGGCGACAGTTCACGGCCTGGCGACCGGCAGCGACACGCGCACGCTCTGGGGCATCGAACTCTATATCGTCTCGGCGGTGCTGGTCTGTGGATTGCTCTGCGTGCGGCTGCTCCAGCCGGTGACGCCCGGCGGCAGAATACACCCTGTCTGGGCCGCGATTACCGCCGCATCACTTGCCGTCGCCATCATCTGGACGGCGACGGGGCCGCTCCGCCCCGGCTGGAACGACATCGCGAATAACGGCCACGGGTCGGGCGGGGTTGCGCAGGCGGCGGGAAGCTCCACCGCCACAGCCACGCCGACGGCCACAGCTAGTAGCTCCGCGCCATTCAGCCAGCCGTTTACCGCCGCGTTGCAGGGCAGCATGAGCCACCAGACCGATGCGAACACGGGTCAACCGATCCTTCGGCTCGATCTTACCCTGGGCGGCGCGCAGCAGGGCGTCTTACGGATTGAGCTATGGGAAGAGCAGGACAATAGTGGGATTGGCGCTGGTGGCAATGGGGGAAATGGCCAGGTGACGGCGACCAAGGTGACACTCGGCGTCGATGCGGCGACACCCCTCTACCAGGGGCAAATCTCGACCCTGAACGGCGGCTACATGGTCGCCCAGCTCGACCCCACGCAATCCGGCCAGCCATCGCTACAACTGACGATCAATGTCCAGGCGCAGGGCGATAACGTCTCGGGCACGGTATCAGCCATGCCGCTTGCGCTTATCCCCGGCGTTGGCGCTCTTCTGTAGGTTCTTCACCTGCGACACTGGAATGAGCGACCCGGTGGCTCCCTGGCCACCTCCGCCGAAGCACGTTGGTGCAGTGACATTCACTGTCGGCGACTGGCCAGCGTCCCCATTTAGCGGCACGAACGTAACAGAACCACTGAATCCGGCGAATCCGGAGTAGGTCATGGTAATGGTCTTGCTGCTTCCCGAGCCGAGCTCGCCAGAGCTTGGTCGCACATTGAATTGTCCGGCGTAAAATGGCTTATCCACATTCGCGTTCCAGCCGGTAGAATCCCCTCCCAGATTTTTGAGAACAACGGAAATGGAGCGTGCATTCTTCTTGCAGTCAAACGCGACATTCGACTGCGAGACCCGCAGCCAGTTGATGACCGGCGTCGGCGACGGTTGCGGGGTCGCCGTTGGCCATGGGGTCGCGGTGGCATGCGGGACGACGTCGCCAGCGTTGTTGGTGTTGAAGTTGTTGATGAGATTTGACAGCGATCCGCTTGCCAGTACAATCGCCATTGTCAGCAACAGCACCCCTGCGGCGCCCAACAGCGCCAGGATACCAAGGGTGCGCGGCTGCAAGATAGGTGGCGCTCCATCGTCCGAGGGCTGTGGCGCGGAGGGCCACGCGGGCGCGCCGAAGCCGCCCTGCCCGCCGCGATACATGCCGTCGTAGAGCGTGGGCGCGTCTGGGCCTTCCCGGAACTGTGGGAGATCGGCATCGGTCCCACCACCCGAAAGCACAGGCGGGGCGATCCTGGAGTAGCTGCGGGCGGATGTGGCCGCAGTCAGCGTCTGCGGCCTCGACCTCGCATTGACGATACTCCCCGTGGTGGGAATGCCGGTGCTGGCCGCGTGAAGCGCGCGGGCAAACGCGCCACTGGAGCCGGGCCGGTGCGATGGGTCTTTTGCCATCGCCCAGGAGACCGCCTCATCCACGTCGCGCGAGACATCGCGCCGCATCGACCGCAACGGCTGGCGGCGTCTCGGTCAGGTGGCGCGCCAGAATCCCATTCAGGTCGTTGCCCTCGAACGGCGTGTGGCCCGCCACCAGCGCATACGCCACGACGCCGAGCGCGTAGGTGTCGGTCGCCGCACTGACGGTCTCGCCGCGCACCTGTTCAGGAGCCATGTATTCCGGCGTGCCCATCGCCGCGCCCGAGACGGTCAGGTCGCCGCCCTCGAAGACTGAGGACACCTCAGGCAGATCCGCCATATTCAGCGGGCGCGCGATACCAAAGTCCCCAACAGCAGCCTGCCATCGGGATGCAGCAGCAGATTGGACGGCTTGACATCGCGGTGAACGATGCCATGCTGATGCGCGTAGTCCAGCGCCGCGGCAGCCTGGTCTATATAATCGACCACCTGGGCCACCGTGAGCCGGGCGTCAGGCGCGAGGAAATTCGCCAGCGAGCCATCCGAGAGGTAGGGCATGACGATATACGCCAGCTCGACCCTCTTCCCCAAACTCATAGATTGGGACGATGTTGGCATGGTCAAGCGCAGCCGCGGCATCGGCCTCGCGGCGGAAACGCGCCAGGAATATCTGCCAGGCGTCATCGTCGGCGGCGAGTCCGGGACGCAGCACTTTCACCGCCACATGGCGACGCGGGCGTTCCTGGCGAGCCAGATAGACCGCGCCCATGCCGCCGATGCCGAGCGGGCGCTCGAGAGTAGATGACCCCAGCCGTCTGCCAATTAGCGCGTTTGCGTTCCACACATCCATGTAATCGTCACTTCCGCGTCGTCACTGGCGCTAGAGCCGCTTCTCGATGGCCTTGCCGACCTCGCCGACAATGCCGCCGAGATTTCCCAAGTCGCCTTCGACGGTCTTCTCCGCGTCTTTACCGCCCCAATCAGGAACCGAATCACCTCAACCATCAGCACTGTCAGCCCCGCAGCATAGGCCAGGGTAAGGCCGATCACAGCGGCGACAACGTGGGTCACGACGGTTGGGCCGCCTTGTCTCAAAATTGAGAACACTTCGACGATGGCCGCGCCAATAAGTCCAAAAATGAGGAACCAGAGCAAGATGCGCCAAATCGCGCGCCCCAAGCCGCCTAAAAGATGCGCCACGACACCCATGGTCTTGCACCTCCAGTGCGAATCGGTCTCCAAGATACCTGCGATCAGTTCCGCAAGCAGCGCGCCACTCAGGCGGCGTACCTAAATGTAACATGGAATCTGCTGGCTGCTAGCATGCTGGGAGGGAAGGTACAGTGGCCCTGTCTCTTCCCACAAGGCTGGCGGCTAAAGCTGCGCCTAAGCGCCTCGCTGGCGCTCAGCGGCAAAGCCCGCCTGTGCGGGCTTGCAGAGCATATGACCACATTCCCTCTCTGGAGCCTGCGAAAGCAGGCTTCGCGGCGCAGCGGAGCGTAGCCCTTAGCCGTGGCTTCAGCCGCCAGGCGCCGCGCCAACATGAATACCTCATGATGTGTATAGAGAATCACCATCCGTGACGTTTCCGCACGAAAAATCCCAATTCGGCTATCCACGAAGGATGCCGGGGTTGCCAAGGGCGGCAATCCTGATATTTTCTGGATTAGGACGAGGGCGCAGCGTGCGTCCTCAATTGACAGTGGATGATACAATCAGAGATGGTGACTCGCTTCGAGTCGCTTCGTCTGCCCCAAACTTCCTCAGATGAGATGCTGCGGTCCAGCGGCCAGTTATAGGGGAGCAACTTCATGCTTGATTTGCCGACCGTGGCATTTTACGTGATCGCGGTGGTGATGGTAGGATCGGCGCTGGCCGTCGTGCTGCTGCGCAATATCGTGCGCGCGGCGCTGTTTCTGGCGCTGTTCTTCGGCGCGGCGGCCGGCATCTATGTCTGCTCAACGCCGAATTCATCGCTATCGTCCAGGTACTCATCTATGCGGGCGCGGTCACGATGCTGGTGCTCTTCGCCATCATGCTGACCCAGAACGCCATGTCGCCAACGCCAACCCTTCGCGGGGCAATGGTGGCTGGCGGGAATCATCTGCGTGGCGCTGGCCGTTGGCATCATCTACGCCGTGGGCAGCAGCACGATGGCCATCGCCAGCACAAGCGCCTCGGCCAACATGGTCAACGCGGGCGACGGCGGGCGGCTCGGTTGCCCGGCTGGGGCAGTTGCTCTATAGCCCCTTCGATTACAGCTATGTGCTGCCCTTTGAGATCGCCTCCATCGTCATACTGGTAGCGATTGTGGGCGCGATTGTGATAGGCGCGGGAGGACTAAGCGCGATGGTGACACTCAACTCAGTTCGCTGGTGCTGGGCGCGGTCATCTTCTGCATCGGCCTCTTCGGCGCGCTGAGCCGCCGCAATGCTGTCGGCATTCTGATGAGCATCGAGATCATGCTCAATGCCGTCAACATCACGCTCGTCGCCTTCGCCTCGGCCTTCAGTCCACGCACCGGAACGCTGGGAGACCGCCTCACCGGCCAGGTCTTCGCCATCTTTATCATTACTGTGGCCGCCGCCGAGGCCGCGGTCGCGCTGGCGATGATTATCGCCATCTATCGGCGAAGGAACACGATTGACGTCGGCGAGATTCAATCTGATGCGCTGGTAGTCGCGAGCAGTCCGGCTCCGCGCCGGGCGACATCGCACGCCGACGCAGACGGCAACGGAGCTGGAGTATGGTACAGTACGCCTGGTTGATTCCCGCGCTGCCACTGGCCGCGCTCATCATCGTCCTGCTGGTGACGCGCCCGCTGGATGTTGCGCGCGCGCCCGCGTGTGCCTGCGTCCGGCCGCACCGGCCGACGGCCGCGCATGGCGCAGCACGACGCCCACGAGCGCCACGACACCGCCAGCCACGACGCGCCCACGCACGTCGGACGACGGCCGGGCATGGCGGCCACGACGAGCATGGCGGCGGCGACGCCCTTCTGGGGCGCGTGGTAGGCAGCATCATCGCTCGTTACCGCGATGGCTCGGCGCATTCGTCATCGCTGCTATCATCTTCTTCCAGTTCCTCGGTGGCTGCAAAAGCGCCGTCGATACCTCCACCTTTACAACTGGTTCAACTTCGGCCCGCTGAACTAGCCATTGACTTCCGCGTCGATACGCTGACGGCGATCATGCTGGTGGTGGTGACGGGCGTCTCGATGCTGGTGCATCTCTACTCCATCGGCTACATGGCAGGCGACCCCGGCTTCTCACGCTTCTTCATGAGCTCTCGCTCTTCACCGTCTCGATGCTGATTCTGGTGCTCGGCGCCAACTTCCTGGTGCTCTTCATCGGCTGGGAGCTGGTGGGCCTCTCGTCCTACCTGCTGATCGGCTTCTGGTTTGACGCCGCACCGCCCGCCAACCCCAGCGACCCCGACACCCCGCCCTATCCGCCGCCTGCCGCGCTCAAGGCGTTCGTCACGACACGCCTTGGCGACTTCGGCTTCCTGATCGGCATCCTGATTCTCTTCTTCGCCACAGACCTTCGATTTCGTCGCAGTTGCAGACGGCAGACCAAGACGATGAACATCGCGCTGCTCACGCTGGCGATGATTCTGGTCTTCTGCGGGCGCGGTCGGCAAGTCGGCGCAGTTCCCGCTGCACGTCTGGCTGCCGGACGCGATGGCGGGCCCAACGCCGGTCAGCGCGCTGATCCACGCGGCGACGATGGTGGCGGCGGGCGTCTATCTGGTGGCGCGGCTCTTCCCGATCTATGCGGAGGTGGCTGGCCCGCAGGCGTTGCAGGTGGTCGGCTAGATCGGCGGCTTCACCGCGCTCTTCGCCGCCACCATCGCGCTGACGCAGAACGACATCAAGAAGGTGCTGGCCTACTCGACCATCAGCCAGCTTGGCTACATGTTCGTCGGCCTCGCGGTCGCCGACACCAACGCGACCGGCATGTTCCACCTCGTGACGCACGCCTTCTTCAAGGCGCTGCTCTTCCTCGGCTCCGGCTGCGTCATCCTCGCGGCGCATCAATCCAGGATATGCGCCAGATGGGCGGGCTGGCGCGCTTCATGCCGATCACGGCGCTGACCATGCTCATCGCGACGCTCTCGATCTCCGGCATCCCGCCGTTCTCAGGCTTCTGGAGCAAAGACCCGATCATCGCCTCGGCCTACGAATATGGCATGGCCAACGGCAGCTACTGGCTCTACGGCATGACCGCCTTCACCGCTTTCCTCACCGCCTTCTATATGTTCCGCCTCTACTTCATGACCTTCGGCGGGCGCGGCGGCGCATTCGGCGGGCTTCTGGGGCGGCAGCGGCAGTATCGCGGCGAGGGGCAGCCCACACGAGGCGCCGTGGACGATGTGGCTGCCGCTGGCATTCTGGCCGTACCGACGGTGCTGCTCGGCTTCTGGAGCATCAACAGCGGTTTCGCCGACTACCTGACCGGCGAGCAGATCCCCTATGCCAGTCCCTTCAGCGAGATCGCTGACCTATACCGGCATCGCGGTCGCGGTGGTGGGCATCGTCGCTGGCGTGGCTGATGTACGGCGTTGAGGTCGTGCCGAAGAAGCGTCTTCACCGGCAACCCGATTGGCGCGTTCGTCTACCGGGTGCTCTTCCACAAATACTATCTCGACGAGCTCTACGGCGCTGATCATCAAGTACATCGTGCTGGGCCTCGCGCAATGGCGTGCGCGCTGTTCGACAAATACATCATTGATGGACTGGTCAACGGCAGCGCCGCTTCGTGCGCGGAGCGGCGACGTGTCTCCAGCGAATCGGAGACGGGTCTGCTGCAGAACTATGGCGCGGCCATGTTTGGTGGCGTCATCGTGATATTGGTGATCGTCTTCTTCGCGGTCGGCGCGGCTGAAGTAGCGAGAGGGAAAGGAGAAGCACGCGCTATGCTTACCGCCATTGTCTTCCTGCCCCTGCTCGCGGGTGTTATCGTGCTTGCTGGCGCCAGAACGCTCGGCGCGGTGGATCGCCGCGATCTTCACGGGGGGCGTCTTCCTGCTGAGCCTCTGGCTCTACTTCGGGCTGCTCGGCGGCAGCTTCGGCGATGTGGCGCATCCGCAGTGGTACGAGCATCTCGACTGGATCAACCTGCCAGTTGGCGCCACGCACCTTCCGCGTGGATTACGCGCTCGGCGCCGACGGCCTGAGCATTCTGATGCTCATCCTCAACGCGCTTTTGTCCTTCCTCGCGGTGATCGGCTCGTGGAATATTCAGCCGCGCCAGAGATTCTACATGGCGCTGCTGCTCTTTCTGGAAACCGGCGTCGCGGGCGTCTTCGCCTCATACGATCTCTTCCTCTTCATCTTCTTCTGGGAGGTGGAGCTGATCCCGATGTTCCTGCTGATCGGCATCTGGGGCGGCGCGCGGCGCGAGTACGCCGCGTGGAAGTTCCTGCTCTATACTCTCATCGGCTCGGTCTTCACCCTCGGCGGCATCTTCCTGATCTACTTCCAGACCGGTGGCAAGTCGGCCAACTTCCAGCATCTCTCCGTCGCGGGGCCGCAGATCACGGGCACGATTCCGTTCTTTGGCGCGTCGCTCTCGCTGCCGGTGGTGATCTTCATTCTGATCTGTCGTCGCCTTCGCGGTGAAGATGCCGATGTGGCCGGTGCATACCTGGCTGCCAGACGCCCACACCGAGGCGCCGACGGCGGTGAGCGTCCTGCTGGCGGGCATGCTGCTGAAGATGGGCGCGTACGGCCTGATTCGCATCGGCTTCGGCTTCTTGCCACAGGGACTGGAGCCTATCGCGCCCTGGCTGGGCATCATCGCGCGCGATCAGCGTACTCTGGGGCGCGGGCGCTTCGATGGTCCAGAAAGACATGAAGCGGATGATCGCCTACTCCAGCGTGAGCCACATGGGCTACGTCTCGCTGGGCGTGGCGGCGGCGGCGGTGGCGACCAGCGGCGGAAACCTGGACTTCCGCCAGGCGGCGCTCACAGGCGCGTCGCTCCAGATGTTCGCGCACGGACTCATCACCGGCATGCTCTTCTTCTGCGTCGGCGTGCTCTATGAGCGCGCGCATACGCGCGAGATAGACATATTCGGGGGTATTGGCAAGGTGATGCCGGTGCTGATGCTGCTCTACTCCTTCGCCTGTTTCCCGCGCTGGGCCTGCCGGGCGGCGAGCGGCTTTGTCGCCGAGTATCTGACCTTCACTGGCTCATACGCGACGCTGCCCGTGCAGACGATACTCGCGGTCTTCGGCGTGGTGCTGACGGCGGGATACCTGCTGTGGATGCTGCGGCGCTCGTTCTATGGCGCGCTCAATCCCAAGTGGGCCTGGCTGACCGACGCATCGGTGCGCGAAGCGCGCGATTCTGGTCTCGCTGGCGGTGGTGATTCTCTTCGTCGGCATCTATCCCGCCCCATTCATTGATCTCGCTCTCGCCAAGCTTGCAGCACATGCTCACGACGATGCAGAGCGTGGTGGTCACGATAACGCTCTAAGGCAGGAGATAGTTCCGATGACATCTCATATTGACGCGGCGCAGATATGGCTGCTCTCGCCAGAGCTGAGCGTGGTGCTGCTCTCGTTTCTCGTGCTGTGCCTGGACCTGGTGACGCGCCGCAAAACGCTGGTCTGGGCGGTGGCGTTCTTCGGCCTGCTCGTGCCGCTGGCGCTCACGTTCTCGCTGGCGTTCAACTGGTTTGGCCCGCGCCCTACCACCGGCTTCTTTGGCATGCTGACCACCGACTCCTACGCGCTCTTCTTCAACTGATCTGTTCCTGGTGATCGGCTTCAGCGTGGTGCTGGTCTCGTTCCAGTACGTCGAGAAGTTCCTGCGGGCCACGCCGGGCGAGTATTACGCCATCATCCTGATGTCGCTGGCGGGCATGATGCTGATGGCCGGCACAGGCGAGCTGATTACCATCTACATCGCGCTGGAACTGACCAGCATCCCGCTCTATATCCTCGCGGGCCTCTCGCGCAGCGACGGACGCTCCGCCGAGGCGGCCATCAAGTATGTGCTGCTCGGCGCGATGTCGTCGGCGATTCTGCTCTATGGCATGGCGCTGCTCTATGGCGCGACCGGCACGACCGACCTGGCTGAGATCGCGAAACGGTCACGACGCTGGGCAGCGGCAACCTGATGGTGCTGGCGGCGGATGTCTTCATCTTCGCCGGGTTCGGCTTCAAGATTTCGGCGGTGCCGTTCCATATGTGGGCGCCGGACATCTACGAGGGCGCGCCAACGCCCTCGACGCTGTTTTTCTCGGTCGGCTCGAAGGCGGCGGGATTCGCGGCGCTGATGCGTGTCTTCGTCTTCGGCGGCCTGTTCGCGCGACAGCGAGTCTATCTCTGGGTGTGCTGGCGGTTGTGGCGGCGCTGACGATGACGCTCGGCAACGTCGTCGCGCTGTCGCAGACGAACATCAAGCGCATGATGGCCTATAGCAGCATCGGCCAGGCGGGCTATCTGCATGCTGGGGCTGGCGGCGCTCGCCATCCATGACAGCGGTGGGGACGACGGCGGTGCTGGTCTTCCTCTTCGTCTACGTCGTCACCAATATCGGCGCGTTCGCGGGCATCATCGCGCTGGCGGACGCGACGGGCAAAGAGAACATCCGCGACTTCGACGGCTTTGGTCGGCGCAGCCCGTGGATCGCGGCGGGCATGGCGTTCTGTCTGCTGGCGCTGGCGGGCATCCCGCCGATGGCTGGCTTCCTGAGCAAGCTGTTCATCTTCTTCACGGCCTGGGGCCAGGGCGGCGGGCTGACCTTCCTGGTCATCCTCGGCCTCGATCAACAGCACGATCTCCATCGTCTACTACGCCAACGTCGTCTGGCGCATGTACGTGATCGAGCCAGAGAAGAAGGAGCGCATCCCGGTGCCCGGCTCGGTCTCGCTGACGATGGCGCTCGCGGTCATCGGCATCTTCGCGCTGACCATCGTCATCGGCGTGCTGATGGCGCAGGCGGCGGGCGGCGCGGGCAGCCTCATCCAGGTGCTCGGCCACTAGCGCGACGATCCTCACCCCCTGGCCCATCTCCCACGAGGAGAGAGGACAGCAGAGCAATACCTCGCCCCTGGTTTCTCAGCCAGAAAGGCGAGGTATTTTTGTTGGGTTGGCATACACAAAATTGCGTAACCTTCTGCGTACCCCTATAGGGTGTGTCATCGGGCCGATAGCAGGCGCCCGGTGATACGCCTAAGCTCCCATGCACGCGAAAAAACTGTAGGACGAGAGACGATTTCGAGGGATCGATATCGAATCAGGTGTGTATTGCAGACACTCTGATAGTCCGTTGATGCTGGCGCTCCTCCCTCGCATACCCTGTACCGCCAGCACGCGACACGAGCCACTGATCGTCGTATAGCCACCCCCTGTAGCCACCCCCTGTAGCCATTTCCTCGTAGCGCCATGCCATATCCGGCGGGGATCGGGATGGTGAAGGCCACAGTCGGCCACATCCTGTGCTCCGACCTATGATGAGCAGTCCAAATACCAGCGCAACACAGCGCATCACAATGCGCCAACGAATGCCAGAAATCAGGAGGATAACCATGATACGACGGCACGTCGCCATCTCCACGATTGCGGCGCTCACGGGAATTGTGGCGTTCGTGCTCGCGGTGGCCGCGCCCTTAGCGCAAGCCGACGCCGGTTCCTTCATCGGAAGGTTTCACACCGTCAGCACTCTCGCTTCAACTGTGCCTGACAACGGCGATATCAACCCATACGGCACAGTGATCGTTCCGCGAACGGTTGGCAAACTGGTGCGGGGCGATATTCTGGTGAGCAACTTCAACAACAGCGCAAATTTGCAAGGCACCGGCACGACCATTGTAGAAATCACGCCAGGCGGATATCTCACCCAGTTCGCGCAGATTGACGCCAGCAAGCTGCCCGGACCATGCCCCGGCGGAGTCGGACTCACGACGGCGCTGGTCGCGCTTTCGAGCGGTTTCGTGATCGTCGGAAGCCTGCCGACCTCGGACGGGACTTCGGCGACGGCCCAGGCTGGCTGTTTGATCGTCTTGAATAGCCGGGGCCATGTGGTCGAGACGTTCGCGGGCGGCCAGATCAAGGGCCCATGGGATATGACCGCGCTCGACTTTGGCGGGGGCGCAGTGCTCTTCGTCACCAACGTGCTGAATGGCACAGTGGCGGCGGGCGGTAACGTCGTGAACGACGGGACCGTTCTGCGCATCGGGCTGGCGATCGGTGACGCGGATTGGAGCATACCCCGGATCACGTCCGAGAAGGTCATCGGGTCCGGCTTCCCCGAGCGAACCGACTCAGCGGCGCTGGTCATCGGCCCAACAGGCGTCGGCCTTGGGTTCGACGGCACACTGTATGTGGCTGACAGCCTGAGAAACCGCGTTGCGGCGATCCCCAACGCAGTCTTCCGCAACAGCGCCAGCCGAGGAATCACCGTTATGGCAAATGGTGCGCTGAACGACCCACTTGGCCTGACGTTGGCGCCCAACGGCCATATCCTCACCGTGAACGGGAACGACGGCTTCATGGTCGAGACGACGCCCTTCGGCTCACAGGTGGCCGCGAAGCTGGTAGACAACACCGGCAGCCCGCCCGGAGCCGGTACGCTCTTCGGTCTGGCCGTGGTTCCAGGCGGTAGTGGCGTCTACTTCGTCGACGACGGCAGCAACACGCTCAACCTGCTGCATTAGGCTGCGGTTACCGCTGATATGCGCAAGGATGCGCATCGTTCGTGCGGAGTCGGCGCCATCGTTCAGTTGCCCAGCCGCTCATTCGACTGCTGACACCGATTGCACTCCGTGTCCTCTTTCCTACGGGAGAGGGGGCATTTCTCTATGGTGTATGCTGTGTCCATGGCCGCTTTGAGCGGGAGCTTCTGGCAAGGATGGAGCACGCATGTCCCTCGACGCGAAACGCACGCAGTCAATCGAAATGTGGACGCTGGTCGGAACCATTCTGGCGTCCAGTATGGCATTTATCGATAGTTCGGCGCTGAATGTCGTCCTGAGCGACCTCCAGCGCGACCTCGGCGCATCTGGCGCGCAACTGCTCTGGATCGTGAACGCCTATCTGCTGATCCTGGCGGCGCTCATCCTCACTGGCGGCGCGCTGGGCGATCGCTTTGGCCGGAAGCGCATCTTCAGCATGGGCATCGCGCTCTTCGCCGTGGCGTCGCTGGCCTGTGGCTTCGCGCCGACCATCGGGCTGCTGCTGGCCGGGCGGGTCATTCAAGGGATTGGCGGAGCGCTGATGGTGCCGGGAAGCCTGGCGATCATCACGGCAACCTTCAAGCGGCGGCGGCGCGGCTGGGCTATCGGCATCTGGTCCGCCGCCAGCACGCTCACCACGATGGCGGGGCCGGCCGTTGGCGGCGTCTTCGCCAGCCTCGGCGTCTGGCGGCTCGTCTTCTTCATCAACGTGCCGCTGGCGGTCGTCGCACTCTTCGCCCTGACTCATGTGCCCGAGACGCGCGATGAGTCGGCGACGGGCCGCTTCGATGTGGCGGGCACGCTGCTGGTGGCGCTGGGGCTGTTCGGCGTCACCTTCGGCGCGATTGGCCTGGGTAACCGCTCCGGCGCGGAGGGCGTCAATCCGCTGGATGTCCTCTCGTTGCTTTGGGGGCCTCGTCGCGCTGGCGCTCTTCGTCGTCGTCGAGATGCGCAGCGCCCACCCGATGATGCCACTCTCCATCTTCCGCTCGCGCACCTTCACCGGCACGAACGTGATGTGCGTCTTCCTCTATGGCGCGCTCTCGGGGACATTCTTTTTCTTTCCGCTGAACCTCATTCAGATTCAGGGCTATAATCCCGCGCTGGCGGGCCTCGCGAATCTGCCATTCTCCATCGTGCTGGCCATCCTCTCGCCGATAATGGGGCGCCTGGTAGACCGCGTTGGGTCGCGCCTGCTGCTGACGGTGGGGCCAGGTGTTGTCGCGCTGGGCTTCGTCCTGCTGGCGCTGCCGGGCATCACATCTGGCCCAGTTCATACTGGTGGACCTATTTTCCCGGCATCCTGGTGATAGGCATCGGCATGGGCATCACCGTAGCGCCCCTGACGACGGCGGTGATGTCGTCAGCCCCGTCGGAACACTCCGGCGTCGCGTCGGGAGTCAACAACGCCGTCACGCGCTCGGCGCAGGTGCTGGCGCTCGCCATCCTCGGCGGGGTGGCGATCTTCACATTCTCCAGCGCGCTGCAGACGCGGGCCAACTCGCTACCACTTTCCGCAGAGCAGCGCGCCACACTGGCCGCCAGCGCGGACAAGCTCGGCGAGACGCCCCCGCCGCCCGGCCTCGATCAGCAGGCCGCCGCGCAGGTGACGACAGCGGTACAGGAGTCGTTCGTCAACACCTTCCGCCTGCTCTCGATCATCTCCGCCTGCATGGCGCTGCTGAGTGCGGCGCTCGCCTGGCTGCTGGTCGAGTCGCCGGGCCAGATACGGCAGGAGGCGACCTCCAGGCAAGGCTCAGCCAGAGCTTCGCCCGCGAATACCTCGGCTGGTTAGCGCTGCATGACTGGGCGAGGCGCCTCTATCCGGCTGAGCAACCCCGCGCCCAGACGGCGGCGCGACCCAGCTCTCCGGTAAGCAGCGGACCCTCTTTACGTTCCACGAAGAAGCTCTCCGGCGGTACCAGCAACGTGATGCCCATGTGTCGGAAGCTGGCCGCCAATCTGCGCGCAGCCGACCCAGTGATCCAGCGCGGCTTCTGGAAGCGCGTGTCGAAGCAGGCGACGGCCCGCCCATGAAGCTCCTGTGGCGTAATGCCCGCCAGTCAGCGCCTGCATTGCCACGGTGGGAGCCCATCCCTGCGTCGGACAGCCCAGAATCAGGAGGTCCACGCCCTCCAGATCTAATGGATGCGCTGGTTCGACATGAGCCAGCCGCACCTCTCCGGTCGTGCGCAGGGTATCGGCGATTGCGGCGGCGATACGTTCGGTGTTGCCAAATTGCGAGTCGTAGACAACCAGGGCATGCATATGCGTCCTCCTTTGCCTGGCTTATGGTGTGGCCGGATTCCATGGCGCACCACCATCCACCAGGCAACGTAGCACGGACGCATCACCAGCGCGTCACAGAGACTGAGCCCCAAGTCACAACTGGCTCATGGCGCTGGTGGTCAGACGCTTTGAGCTGAGCGGTAGCGGCGGATGCGCGGGCGATTGCTGTAGATTCCGGAGCCATGCAGGCCCAGGTCGAAGAGCAGCCCCAGCAGCACCCAGAGCCAGGCAGCCCCGTTGACGCCATTGCCAAAGGCGTAGACAACCACGTACGCGAGCGTGGTGAGAGGCAGGAAGATAATACCAAGTAGTGGCAGAATCCAGCCGTCATGGAATGCGGTCTTGCACCAGCGACGTCTGGGTCCAGACGACGAGCACCCCGATGCGTGCAAGCAGTGCAAGCAGACAACCCATGAGAGATACCTCCTGATTGATGGCAGGCGTACACGTGTTAGCGCGGCTGGCCTACCACAAAGCTAGTGAAGCAGCCGCGCTACCCCGCACTATAACCATACTTTCAACGAGCCGCGCCGCCTAGCTGGAAGAACCGCCGGGCTAGCAGGATGTACCAGAGCATAGTAGGCACGAGCGTTAGGAGCGAGAAGACAATGCCAACTGTCCCTGCGGACGCTGGCACAAGCGCGAGCACGCCCATCGCAAGGCCCGCGTAGCCAGTCGCTTTGCTGAATACCTTGCTACGGAGCATGACGACGGACACGATAACCGCGAACAGCGCGCCGATGAAATACGCTACGTTGAACGCGGTGCCGGTCCAGTTGGCAATGATCGCCTGTCCAGCGCCCAGTAGTGCCGTTCGCTCGGCATCGGTCGTCGCTGTGGCATATTGATGGCTCAACGAGAGCATCGAGAAGGCCGGATTCGCCGCGATATACGCCACCATGCCGACAAACGCGAATGCCGTCGCCAGCGCCATGAACGGTTGGTTGACCCGCCTGAGCGCTCCATAGAGGGCAACGTAGATCACTCCCAGGAGCATGTAGCTCGCCAGCATCATCAAGTCCGCGGCAAGCAGACCTCGGAGCCAGCTTTGATTGAACAGGTCGAACCAGCCAGTCAAAGTGGCAGGGATTGGTTGACCGCTAACACGATACCCGCGACGATGATAAACACGACCGACAGCAGCGCGACGACGGCGGCTATGCGATAGAGTGGCTTCCAGGCCATGTCTGCCTGTTCGGTAACTGAGCCATTCCCGCGCTGATCGATTGCAGCGACGGATTCTATGACGGACGTGCTCATAACACTGCTCCTTTCCAGTAGAGATATTCCTCTGTCACTAGTAGCAGGTGCGCCTCACCGATTGGTCTCGTGTCAGGGAAGCGCGAGCACAAATACATCACAGACCTCAGAAGCTCCCGGCAGAGCCACCTCCGCCGCCCGCCGCGCCGCCACCCGAGTACCCGCCGCTTGCGCTGCCGCCGCTGGAGACCGGCGACATGCTTGAATGAAACACCATCCAGTAGGGGTAGAAGCCCGGAGTGTACGTCGTAACCCGCTGGCCATCGCTCTCCGTCTCAGCATGGAACCACGCGGGAGAGAACCCACGCTCGCTCGCCGCCTTCAGCCGTGATGACAGTTTGCCCAGCAGCCCCATTGACACGATGTAGGGTAGATCAGTATCGAGATTCGGCTCATAGCCGCGATCCGAGACGCTGGCCTGGTAGCCTCGCCATGGCGCGGCGGCAATCTCACCCTCGACGGTCGTGTTTGGCACCGAGTAGGCTCCGATAAACGCGGCCACGCTGGCTATCAGGCAGATGACCATGCCAACCGCGGCCCAGCCCTCCTTCGACAGCACGATGAGCAGGATGGACACCGCCGCCAGCGCCATCCCAACCGCGCCCGCGATGTAGAGCGGACGACGGCGCGTGGAGGCCGCCCCCGGGTCGTACCAGCCGCGCTCGGTCAGGTCGCGGCTCAGCGCATCCCTGGGCGCGCTCCACTTCAGGCGCGCTCGGGCGATATCATCGCCGCTCAGCGTGTGGTCGCTCTCGTCGGCCTGCTCATCGAGGCTTTCCCAGACACTTTGCTCGAAGCCTGTCAGGCCTTTGCCGTCGCCTGTGAGGCGCATCTGCACCTTCTTCGCGCCCACCGGCTCGATGGTCAGCAGCCCGCGCCGGGCGAAATCCAGCACGGTCGCCTCGATTTGTGTATCGCTCACCCGTCCCTTGATGAGTGCCCCAGCCAGCGCGGGCGAGAGGTCGCCGGGAGTCGCCAGCGCCAGCGGATCAATGTGCACGCCATCGCCCGCCGTGCTTAATGGCGATTGGCGGCGCATGCGCGTATAGAGCAGCCCGACCGCGCTCGCGAAGAGCAGCGCCAGGATGTTGTACGGCAACCGCCCGAGGAACGCAGAGACCACCTGTGGCTGCGGCGGGGGTGGTGGGCCGTAGACCAGGTCGTGCGCCACCTGTTGCAGCCCAGCGGCTATCCCTGCTGCGGTCTGCCCGCTCGTCAGCAACGGCGACATAACATCGGTACGGATCCGGTCCAGTTCAGCCTGCGGCAGATTTCCGTGCTGATAGTGCTTCTCGCCCGCGTAGAGCGCCACCGTGCCGTGGCGGAGGTCGCCTGGTTTGAGGTTGAAGAACATCACGAAGCCGTCTTTGGCCCCAGGGCGTGACTCCACATTCCAACGGTTCATCAGGTCAATGGCGTCCTGCAATGTCTGATCCGCCGTGGTATCACGCGCCTGCAAGTAGACGATGGTGGGCGCCCCTGCGCGGTCAACCGCAGCGGCGTCCGCCTCCAATGTGGCAATCTCGGTGGGTGTCAGGAGGCCCGTGCAGTCGTAGATATGCTGGCCAGCAACCGGGCCGGTGCAACTATTGCGTGTTGCCGCCGAGACACCCGGCGCGCCAACCTGGGCCAGCCCAAGAGTCAGCGGCAGGGCAACTGGCACGAGTGCCACGACCCACCATCTCCGCCAGTGATGTGCGTGCATCATCCGTCTCCTCCAGGCTCAGGAAGCGATAGGTTCTGCTACCGTCGCGCACATCGGCCATGCGTCCGCTCACCGATGCTCAGGCGATTGCGCTCCGCCTGTAGCGTATACGCAGAAGCGCGTCATTGGATGCAAGTCCCCGTGATGCGCCGCGAATAGGCAGCCCAGGCAATCGCTTCCTGCCTGGCAGCGACTTCATCAGCGCACAGACGAGTATTCGGGTGGTTGTGGCGCCACCGGCTGGGGCGCGGTCGGCGCGGGTCTATCCGGCCTATCCGGCATCGGTTGCATCTGTGACATATAAGGCGCTGGCGCATGTATTCGACCGGTGGGCAGACCATCTGGCCCGGCGACCAGATAGGCCACCATCACGGCAAATCCGAACAGGCCAGAGACGAGCCCGAGGATACCGCCAGCCAGCAAAATGATGAACCACGCCTTATCCGCGATCTGATACGTGTTGACGAGCGCCCCAATCCAGGCCGCCAACTGCACGATGCCACCCGCAGCGGCAATCGTGAAGCCCACAATCATGAACCCGACGGTTGTCCAGAAGAACCCGTTGATGATGGGAACGAAGTCAGAGCCGCTCCCCGAGGCCGCTGGAACCCACGTGCCGCCATTGGCGAGCATTAAGCCAAGGCTGATACCTCCCATGGCAAGCCCGGCGACGAGAACGATCAGACCCGCTATCCACATCCTGGTGATACTGGCCTTCGACATGGTGTTCACCCTCCTTCCCCTGAGCGGTTAGTCCCGACTATCTGTCGTGACCCGCTCAGCGTCACCATATCCCCAGGGCCTTACAAATGCGTCACAGCCGCCGTTGCTCACCACACGCGCCGGTCACAGGATAACGACAACGCGATGCCCCAACCTCAATTGTCGACGTTTGTGAAGAGGTTGTTGAGCGACTCGGCGAGCGTCGGGTGCGCGAAGATCGCGTCGCGCAGGACCGTGTAGGGCAGGTGGCCCAGCATCGCGATCTCCACCATCGCCATTAGCTCGCCGCCCTCGATGCCCAGGATTGCGCAGCCGAGAACTTGATGTGTGTCAGCGTCCACTATCGCCTTCATGAAGCCGCGCGTTTCATCCACCTCGTCCGCGCGCGCAACCCACGACATCGGCATCTTCGCCACCTTGATGCTGCGCCCCTGCTGTCGCGCCTCCTCCTCGCCCAAACCGACACGCCCAAGCTGAGGATCGATGAAGACGGTATAGGGCACGAGCCGGTCGGCAATCGTGGCGTTGCCGCCCTCCAGCAGATTGGTGCGGATGATGCGGAAGTCGTCGTAGGAGATGTGCGTGAAGGCGGGTGGCCCCTTCACGTCGCCGAGCGCATAGATGCCCGGCACATTCGTCTCTAGCCGCTCGTTCACCTGAATGTAGCCGCGCTCATTGGTGGCCACGCCCACCGCCGCGAGATTCAGCGCCTCGGTGTTGGGGACGCGGCCCGTCGCCGCCAGCACATGCGACCCAGTGAGATCGCGCTCGCCGTCCGGCGTCTTTACGTGCAGCGTCACGCCATTTTCGGTGGTCGTGGCTGCAAGTCGGCGCGCTATTCAGCAGCATCTCGATGCCATCCTCCGCCAGAATCTGTGCCACGGCCTCGGCGACATCGCCATCCTCACGCCCCAACAACTGCCTGCCGCGCTGGATGATCGTCACCTGGCTGCCAAAGCGGCGGAACATCTGCGCGAACTCCAGCCCGACGTAGCCGCCGCCGATGACCAGCAGATGCGACGGCACGGCGTCCAGTTCCATGATCGAGGTGGAGTTGAGGGTGTGCGCCGGGTCGAGTCCTGGCACATTCGGGTCGGCTGGCCGCTCTCCCGTATTGATGAAGATCGTCTCTGCCGTCAGCTCGCGTTCCTCGCCAGAAGGCAGCGTGATTTGCACAGTCTTTGACCCGGTGAAGCGCGCCTCGCCATAGATCAGGTCGAGATTCGGCTTGTCCTCAAGGCGGCGCTCGCTGCCGCCGCGAAAGCTGTCGACGATCTCGCGTTTGCGCTGGCGCACGCGCTTCATATCCATCGTGATGTCGCCAACACCGACGCCGTAGTCGCGCCGCGCCGGGCGAGATAGGCGACGCGGGCGCTGGCGACCATCGTCTTGGTGGGAGTGCAGCCCTCGTTGATGCAGGTGCCGCCGACGTGCACGCGCTCGACGATGGCGGTCCTGCGGCCAGCGTTTGCCAGCGCTGTGGCGAGCGGGCTGCCCGCCTGTCCCGAGCCGAGAATCAGGCAATCATACTGTTCCGTCGCCACAATGTTCGTCCTTTCAGTGGAGACTATCGCGCCTGTTCAGCCTGCCAGCTTTCCAATAGCTGCCCGGTCTGCGCGATGTGTTCGTCGTAATGGTCGGTCAGCCAGCCGAAAATGTCGGCGACCGAGGTGGGATAGGGGTCGGTTCCAGGCGAATAGACGACATCGGCCTGGCGCGTCACCGTCGCGTCATCGAGCGCGCGGAATCGCTCCGTCACCCGCCGATGGGTAGCGTTCAGGCTGTCGAGCAGTGCGGCCCGGTCCGCGCCGGTGGGCTTCGTGGTGAGCAGCCGCTCGTGTAGCTCGGCGGCGTTCGCCACCATCTCCAGGTCGGCGCCCAGGTCCACTGGCCCAAAGTTCGCCTCAACCATACGGTCGTAGACTTCGAGATAGTGGTTCATCGAGTCTTGCAGGTGTAGCGGCAGAATACCCAGGGCGTATTCCTCGCCAGTGGGCGTATAGGGCAGCGCCTCATCGGGCGCCTGGGCAAACGCCGCGAGAAAGCCGTCGCGCGCCGTATCGAACCGCGCGATCAGCGTCGCCGCCTGCCCCTGTGGGTCTGTTGCTCCGCTCATGGTGTGTCTCTCTCCTCCCAATACCATAGCTCAGTGACGTCGCCTGGGCCGTCCTCATTTGCCGATATAGTCCGCACGATGTCAAGCGGCGTTACAGGGCATTGAGAAGTTATGACGGCTGACGAGGAACGCGAGCGGTTACATCCGCGCCTCTGGGGTCTGCGGCCACAAAGTCCGCCTGCGCGGACTCAGAGAGCAGACGCTATTGAGCGCCACACGTGCTGTGCAGGTTCTGGGAGCCCGCGAAGGCGGGCTTTGCGGTCGTAGCGGAGCGTAGACCCGTAGGCGCGGCTTCAGCCGCCAGCCGACTATCGCCCAACAGATGACAACTATCACTAGCGCATTGCCGCCAGATAAGGTTAACTGCTGGTAACGGGCAACGATAGAAGTATGTAAGGCGCGAGAGAAGGCAGCGACCATGATTCGCATTCTGCTGGCCGAGGATCAGGCGATGGTGCGGGGCGCGCTGGTGGCGCTGCTCTCGCTGGAGGCCGATATGGAGATCGTGGCGGAGGTTGCCCGTGGCGATGAGGTGGTCGCCGCCGCGCTCGCCGCGCAGCCCGATGTGGCGCTGCTCGACATCGAGATGCCGGGCTGCGATGGCCTGACCGCCGCCGCGCAGGTGCACGCGCAGTTGCCAGCCTGCCGCATCCTGATACTGACGACCTTCGGGCGGCCCGGCTACCTGCGGCGCGCGATGGAGAGCGGAGTCGTCGGCTTCCTGCTCAAAGACGCCCCGGCGGCGCAGCTCTCGTCGGCGATCCGGCGGGCGATGGCGGGCGAGCGGGTGGTTGATCCGACGCTGGCGGTCTCGGCGCTGAGTGATGGCGTCAGCCCGCTGACCGACCGCGAGCGCGACGTGCTGGCGGCGGCGGCCCATGGCGCGAGCATCGCCGAGATCGCCGCCTCGCTCTATCTCTCCGAGGGCACCGTGCGTAACTATCTCTCGGTGGCGATGCAGAAGCTCAACGCGCACAATCGCATCGAGGCGGCGCATATCGCCGAGGAAAAGGGTTGGCTATGATTGGCTGTAATTGCCTTGCATTCTGCGGTATGCTTGAGGACAAGGAGGCTTGTTCATATGTCAGCAGACGCGACCAATAACATTCCAGCGGCGGGAACGCCCGCGCCCGATTTCACACTGCCCGCGAGTGACGGCAGCCTGGTGACGCTCTCGGCGCTCCGTGGACATCACGTGGTGCTGTATTTCTATCCGAAGGACGATACCCCCGGCTGCACCACCGAGGCGTGCAGCTTCCGCGACAACTGGCACACGCTGGAGCAGCGTGGCGTTCCGGTGCTGGGCATCAGCCGCGACAGCGTCCAGTCGCACCAGAAGTTCGCCGAGAAATATGGCCTGCCATTCACGCTGCTCTCGGACGAAGGCGGCGAGGTGACGGAGAAGTACGGCGTCTGGGGCGAGAAGAGCATGTATGGCAAGACGTATTTGGGCGTCTTCGCGCGTCACCTTCGTCATTGGCCCGGATGGCGTCATCGAGCACGTCTGGGAGAAGGTGCACCCCGAGGGCCACGCCGCCGAAGTGCTCGCCTTCCTCGACGAGGCAGCCACCGCCTGACCTCTCACATAAACCCAGCGGCCTGGCGCACCCACATACGTGCCTCGAACTCTATCCCACCACGATAGAGAGGTCTATCGCCGCGCGCACGAGCATGTGTATGCTGAGGTTGAGCTTGGATAGGCGAATCCGCGCGCGAATGAACACTTTACCCCACAGGTGTATCTCCTATTCCAGATGGGTGACCGTGCGCGATTGACCATGGAACTGATGGAGAGGGAGCGCGAGAGATGCACGGCGCTGAGAGTGCGAGGAGCTTCGCCGCCATCGTACCGCTCCATGCGGCGGCGATGTTGCGCCTTGCCGCCGCGCTCATCGGGCCAGCCGAGGCCGAAGACGCCGTGCAGGAGGCCTCCATGCGCGCGTGGCAGGCGTGGCCGACGCTGCGCAACCTCGACGCCGTGCGCGCATGGCTGCTGCAAATCACCTTGAACGTCTGCCGCCAGTGGCGGCGCGGCCTCAAAGGACAGCAGCAGGCGCAGATGCGCTCCCTGCCCGAGGAGACCGACGCCCAGCACCTGCACCTCCTGGTCACGCTGGAGGAAGACCCCGGAACGAGCAACAACACCGGGGCGCTGGACCTGCGCGCCGCCATCAACGCGCTGCCCGATGATCTGCGCGCCATCGTGGTGCTGCGCTTCTATGCGGGCCTGGATGCCACCGAGATTGGGACGATGCTGAGCATCCCATCGGGAACCGTGCGTTCGCGGCTACATCGCGCCATGGCGCAGATGCGCGAACGGCTCCAGCCCCCGGGCCTTGCGGGCGCGACACGCCCTGAGATGGAGGGACGCTCATGATGCGCGATCCAAACTCCCTCAACCATCACAATCACCACCATCATCATGATGAGCAGAACGCGCATGATGCGTTCCCGCCGGAGTTCGATGTCCTTGCCGAGCGCCTGACCGCCGATGGCGCCGCCTGGCAGAATCGCCTGCCCGACACGGCGCGAGTGGCCGCGCGCATCGGCGCATCCCAATGGAGCGCCACCCACCGTCTCCGTGGATGATGTGACGCTGCCCATGGGCATCGGCAGCCCATCGAACCCTGGCACTGATCGGGAGCCGCCCGCTGCTCAACCGAGACGGCGCGCGTCGTCGAGTGGCTGGGGACGCTTCCTGGGACTCGTCGCCGCGGCGATCATCGTGGCGCTGATCGCGACGGTCTTCGCGCAACTGGCAGGGCGTGGCGGCCAGACCACCGGCCCGGCGCTTCATCCCGCGCCGACGCACGCGCAGTCACAGCCGACGGCGGCCCCGACGCTCCCCGCGTCTACGGCCACGGCCACCGGCTACCCGGTGCTCGTCTACTTCTCGAAGAACCCTGATTCGTACAATGACTCCACAGCGGTCTTCCCGGTCCATCGCACCTCGCCAACGCTGGGGGTCGCCACCTACGCCATCCAGCAGCTCATCGCCGGGCCGACGCCATCCGAGGCATCCGCAGGCTACTTCACCGAACTCTCCACGGTGCTTCAGCGCACTGGCGCGTCGAGTTGCGGAGGGCCTGACTTCAAGATCACGCTGAATACGCGTGGCGCGACGCCAGAGGCAGGGACCGCGACGCTCCAGTTCTGCCGCCAGACGGCCTCGCCCGGCATTGGCGCCGATGCGCGCATCAAAGCGGAAATCGAGAAGACGCTGACCCAGTTTTCCAACATCACCAAAGTGGTCATCCTGCTGCAAAACGGCCACTGCTTCGGCGATGAGAGCGGCGCGGACCTCTGTTTGCGGTAGAATGTGGCACAATTCCTGACGACAGCAGGAAAGGAGTTGTGACCCATGGAACATTGGATCTGCGTCACCTGTGGCGCACAATATGCCGAGAGCGAGGAGCCGCCCGCCGAATGCCCGATCTGCCTGGACCAACGCCAGTATCTCGGGGCAAACGGCCAGCAGTGGACGACGCTCGCCAGCATGCAGCAGGGGAGCTATCGCAATGTCCTCATGCAAGAGGAGCCGCACCTGACGGGCATCGTCACAGAGCCGTCCTTCGCCATCGGCCAGCGAGCGCTGCTGGTGCAGACCGAACAGGGCAACGTGCTCTGGGACTGTATCTCCTATCTCGACGAGGCGACGGTTCAAGCGGTGGAGAAGCTGGGAGGCATCGCGGCCATCACCTCCTCACACCCCCATCTCTACGGCTCGATGATCGACTGGGCCGAGCGCTTCGACGCCGCCATCTACCTCCACGAGGCGGATCGCCGGTGGGTCATGCGGCCCGACCCGCGCATCACCTTCTGGTCCGGCGAGACGCATGTGCTGCCGGGCGATCTCACGCTGGCGCGCCTGGGCGGCCACTTTCCCGGAAGCGCGGTGCTGCACTGGCCCGGAGGCGCCGAGGGGCGGGGCGTGCTGCTGACCGGCGATACGATCTATGTGGTGGCCGACCGCGCCTGGGTCAGCTTCATGTACAGCTACCCGAACCTGATCCCGCTGCCCGCGCGGAAGGTTCGCCATATCCGCGACACTATCGCGCCCTATCGCTTCGACCGGCTCTATTCGGGCTTCGCCGGGCGTGTGGTCAGCGCGGACGCCAGCGCCGCCGTCCAGCGCTCCGCCGAGCGCTACCTCAAGGCCATCGAGGAAGGGCTAGAGGGCGACGAGCCATAACTCACCGCAGTTCCGTGAAGCCCGCCTCCTCGGCAGCGGCCACCATTGCGCGGATGTCATCGTAGTCCGCGTCGGCGATTGGGACGAAACGCGCGACGAAGCCATGGTCGAGGGTGTCGCGGGAAGCGGGATCGGCGCCCATAGCGCATAACGCGGCGCGGAGGTCGTCTTGCAGGGTGGCGGGCACGTGACGCGCGGCGACGACCGGCTGAATGGTTGCGGGGCCAAGCGTCTCGATGATGCGCACGCGCCCGGCGAGATCGGGATGATCGCGTAACTCGATGGCGAGCACCTGCGAGTCAATGGCCGAGGCGTCCATCCGCCCATCGGCGACCATCCGCAGAGCCTCTTGATGGAAACCAGCCTCGATGACGCGCCCAAAGAAGCCGCGCGTCTCGCCCAGCCGTACCAGCGCATAGCGGGTGATGTTGTAGCCAGAATGTGAGTTGGGTCGTTATACGCCCAGCGACAGCCGCGCAGGTCCGCGAACACGTGATAGGGGCTGTCGCGCCGAACAATCACATCGGAGAAATAGATGGGCAGATCGCGATAGCGCTCGCCCTGAAGCACTGGCGCGGCGAGTAATTCGACCGGCGCGGGACTACTCCGCGTCAATTGAACATAGGGCAGCCCGCAGATAAAGCCGACATCAATCTCGCCAGCGGCAAAGGCAGCGAAAGACTCGCCGACGGCAAGCTCGGTACGACATCCGAGTTGTCGTCCCGCAAAGTCCGCGACGCACTGATAGACCGGGTACATATTGGGGGCAAGGTAGGTAGCAAAGCGAATGGCGCGGCGCGTGACGTACATGCTAAGCCTCCGCGAGCTATCGTTCGTCGCGTGTATCCTGTTGTTGGCGTAGACGCGTCCCGTCTCGACCACTCCACAGTGATAGCACAAACAATATCTCGGCGGCTGCGGCGTACGCAAGCGCATCTCACCCCAGGCGGCGCGTCATCCGTGGGACTTGATTTGCTGGGACGGTCATGGTATGGTTGTTACGTCAATCTGCCATGAGATTGACCTTTGGATGAGCTGGTCTGCCGTTGCGGAAGTTGTGTTGTGGAGGCGGTGGAGCATTCGGCTCTGACCATTCCCCCTGTATAGTGCTCACCCATTGGGTTCGTTGTGGGCGTCCTCTGTGTGTCCTCCTGTATGTTCCGCCCGTATCCGCCACCTCGTATGTCGTTTCGATTCTCACCGCTAACACGATCTCGCGGCTCTTTGCCTGTCGTCGTATCTCGTCGTATGTCATCGTGCGCATTCCACGGCCACACCGCAACAAGGGGGAGGAGATGCATATCACACCGGCGGCCTATCGGCCTGTCGCGCCGCCACAATCACCGAGCCCCACGCCAGGGGATCAAGACACACAGCGACCACGTTTCCATGAGGGACACACCCATCCCTGGGACCGCGCCATCTCTCGGCGAACGATCATCAGGACGGCAGCCGTTGGTTCAGCGGTTGTCTTCGGCTCAGGGTTGCTCGCGCCGGGTCTGGCCTCAGCCAAACATGGTTCAGCCGCGCCAAGACCTATACCCGAGACGATTTTCCCTGGAGCCCCGTTTCACGTTCTCTCACCCGGCAGTGAGGAGCCTTCGACCATCACCGACTTCAATGGCTTCATCGCCGCCACCGAAATCCAGGGTACAGGAACCGGCGGTCTGCTCTTCGACGCGGACATGCGGTTCATGCAGGGCACGTATGTTGGCGTCGATGGCAAGGTCCATCACGACACCTTCGGCTTTGTCTGACTGGATGTCTATGTAGGTCAGTTTGACTTCAATACCTTCTCGACGCAGATCCACGACTTCAACCCCGGGATCTTCCCCTACCCCGATGGCCTGTTCTGGACCGTGCGCATCCCGTCGGATGCCGTTGAAATCCATCTGGGCAAGGGAACCGCGACATTCGAGGGCGAACACCAGCATGTTCGCGACTTTTTCAGCATCCCCAATTCCCTGAACAACGGCGCATCCGACCCCGCCACCGTTTCGTATGCCGTCCGATGGCATGACGTGAAGCAGCGCCGCCAGGTCAATAACTCCGATCTGCACGTCGCCGGGCTATTCCTCGACACCGACGCCACGATTCACTGGGCAGGGAGAAACCTGGCCACTGGATTCACGTTCTCGTCAGATGCGGCGGGACAACAGGCGGTCTCGGCGCAGATTGGCCATGAGCGTAACGGCGTCTTCTTTAGTTAGCGCGAGGCATTCGCATCGCTACAAGGGGGAAGGACAATCTCTGTTCCTTCCCCCTCCACCTGATTAGCGAGTGATCCAAATCCACCACGCAATGAGTGGCGCAGACTGTATCATTTGGCGCATTGCCAGCCTCACGTTCGATCACGCGGCGACTAGTTCTGTCGCAGGCGGCTATCCACCTGTGTCGCGCACGCCTGGAGCTGATCCTGTGTGCCGAGCGCGCCACCAGTGAGAGGGCCAAAGGTAAGGCAGTCGTAGAAGAATGGACCTTCGAGCACGTAGAAAATAGTCGCTGAACCCGTAAACCCCTGGTCTGTCGCCGTAATACTGACGAACTCCGCCTGAACGCCGATGCCATCCACAGGCGTCGCCTGGTTTATCGTGATTTTGGACGCGCCGGAGGACTGGGCTAGCGCCGCCGCTATATCAGCCTGGGGAATCGGAACCGGCCCCTTCCAGTCAAAGAAGTAGATGATGAGCGGGATCCTTGTCTGCGAGGCGGCATAGTTGCAAGACCCGCCATCCTCACTATGGTCCGCGAGAATTGATGTTGCCGGGGCTGGTGGCTGAATCATGGCATTGGCCTCTGCCACCGTCATCAGTTGCTGGCAGAGCGCCTGGGTGATGGTTGGAAGCGCCGTCAGCGCGGGCTTCGCCGTCGGCTGGGCTGTTGTGGCGGTCGCGTCTCCGCTCGCAGGTGTGCCAGATGCGGTGGATGTGCCGCCAGTGCTGCACGCGGCCACAGAGAGGCTGATACAGGCACAGGCGAGAAGAGCCAGGATGATGCGAAGTCGAGAGCGTTTCACAGGCTTGACAGGCTTCATGGCAAGAGCTACCTTTCAGTCTCGAATGTTGCGCGTCACACGCCGTACGAAGGCGAACGCGGCAACTGCGCGACGGCTACCAGCGCGCCGTCAGATGGTGGTGTCGTCCAGACCTGCGCCTCCTCGGGCACGAGATGTTGAAGTGACTCCAGTTGTTCCGCTGCCCGGCTGGCTTCGAGCACGCACATCAGCGCCCCGCCGGGACGCAACCCGGCGAGAAGTCGCGCAGGCAACTGCGCGTTGAATGGCGGTAACGCCGGATCGAACTGGCCGCAGACGATCAGGTCGGTTGGCTCAAGAAGCGCGTCGAGCGTTTCACCCTCCACCCAGTGGATGACCAGGTTGAGGAGATAGCGCGCGCCATTGGCCGCCGCCGCCGCCAGAATCTGTGGCGAGGCATCCACCGCGTAGATGCGGATGAAGCGCGGCTCCAGCGCCGCCAGCGCCAGCGCGATAGCGCCGCAACCGGTGCGCAACTCCGCGGCGATCAACTGATCTGGCGCGCGGCTACGCGCCCACTCCAGCGCGACCTCCACTAATCGCGATGCGCCGGGGAATGGCAGCGGACTATCCCAGCCAATCGTGATGTCCAGCCCCATGAATTCCAGATGTCCGGTGACATAGGGCATCGGCACGCCACTCGCCCGGCGTGTCACCCAGGCGTGATATCGGCGCGCGTCCGTCTGGCGCATCGGTGACTGGGGGCGCGAGTGGATCTCGGAGACTGGCAGGCCGAGCAGATGGCCCAGCAGCTCGACCGCCTCCTGCTGCGGCGACGGCGAACCGGACTCGGCCAGGATGCCTTCGGCGCGGGCGAGTTGCGCGCCCCACGTCAACGTGGTATCTGACTCGCCAATCATGCGATAGCCCCCAGACGCATCAGTTGCGCGCTGAAACCAGCCCTCCACCCCAGCACATACAGTGTGCCTGTACCCAGCCGCGCGAACCAGCGAAAACCCGTAAAACCGCTCGTAAAAACCGTCCCTCCAACGTGAACAGAATCACGAAAAATGCTGGCCGACGGTGCTACAATGGTGGCGACTATGGCAACCAATCTGAGCACGCAGACCTGGAGGTGATTCCATGTCAGCGGTGGATACTCCCGATTTCGCCAGCCTGCTCCGCCGATACCGGCGTCGGAGCGGACTCACACAGGAAGAGCTCGCCGAGCGCGCGGGACTGAGCGTGGCGTCGGTGAGCCTGCTCGAACGCGGGATTACGCTGGCCCCGCAGCGAGCAACCGTCAGCCTTCTCAGCGAGACGCTGGCGCTCACCCCTGACGAAGCGGCAGCATTTGCCGCGAGGGCGCGAGGGGGGTATTCGCACCGGGATGCCGATGACGCCCAACAGCGCCCTGACAACTTCCACGCTGGCGATCTCCCCGTGCCATTGACCTCGCTGATCGGGCGCGAGCAGGAACAGGTGACGCTGCTCGATTTGCTCGGACGCGAGACGACACGGCTCCTGACGCTGACAGGTCCGGCGGGCGTGGGCAAGACACGGCTGGCGTTGGGGCTGGCGGTTCGTTTGCGACGCGAGTGGCAGAGCCGAGATGTCGTCTTTGTGGGGCTCATCCCCGATCCGCGAACCGGAGCGTGTGTTACCCGCTATCGCTCAGGCGCTGGACGTACATGAGAGCGACAATTTGCCGCTGCACGAAACCCTGATCCAGGCGCTCCACGACCGTGAGATGGTGCTGGTGCTGGATAACTTTCGAGCAGGTGTTGCCAGCCGCGCGCGCCGTGCTGGAGCTGCTCATCGCCTGCCCGCGGATCAAAGCGGTGGTGACGAGCCGCTCGGCCTTGAATGTGCGCGGCGAGCAGTGCTTTCCCATCGCACCGCTTCCCCTACCCGATGCGGCGCAACGAGAATCACTCGATGCGTTGCGCCAGGTTCCGACGGTAGCACTTTTCCTGGATCGTGCCCGCGCGGTTGCGCCGGACTTCGAGATCATGACCCTGACAGAGGGCTGCCTCGTGGCCGATATCTGCGCCCGCCTGGATGGCCTGCCGCTGGCCATCGAGCTGGCGGCGGCGCGCGCTCGGATCTTCGGACTCCATCAGTTGCATGACCGACTCGCCCAGCAGACATTTCTGGGAATACTCGCGGAGGGAGCGCAGGATCTGGCCGATCATCAGCGGATGATGCGCTCGACCATTGCCTGGAGCTACGACCTGCTCAGCGATGAGGAGAAGCGCCTCTTTCGCTGGCTGGGGGTGTTTGTGGGCGGAGCAGCCATTGACGCCATCGAGATAGTCACCAGCACACCAGACGAGCAGCTCGTGGCCCGCCTCGCGACGCTAGTCAATGCGAGCCTGATCTACAGCCTGGATAGCGGCGGCACGCGGCGCTATTCGCAACTGGTCACGCTGCGCGCCTACGCTCAGGAGCAATTGCGCGCCGAGAACGAATGGGACGAGGCGCGACGGCGACACGCCGACTATTATCTGAGGATTGGTTGAACTGAGCGTTTCCCGACCAGGTGGACCAGCCGCAGGCGGTTATGGCGCGGCTAGAGATGGAATATGAGAATATACGCGCCGCGCTTGCCTGGGCCTGGGAAGACGGGCGAGACCATGCAGGGGCTGCACATGGCGGCGCACTTACGCCGCTTCTGGGCCTCGCATTCCCAATATCTCGAAGGTCTGGACTGGCTCGAACGCTTTATCACCCGCGCTGGAACGCCAACACAGCGGAAGGATCGCGCCACACTCGCCGAGGCGTGGACAGGCGTACTGATGATTACCCACCGGCTGGACCGGCTGGAACGCGCACGCCATGCGGGAGAGACGGCGCTTGCGCTGTGGCGCGATCTGGATGACAAGAGCCAGGTTGCCTACTCGCAGATGAACCTGGCGAACACCATCACTGCGGAGCACGACTATGAGCGCGCAAAAGCGCTCTACGAGGAAGCTCTTGCACTGCACCGTGAGTTAGGGAATCGCAGGGATCAGATCTTTCCGTTGATGAATCTTGGCGGACTCTACTACGAGATGGGAAGGCCACATGAAGCGCTGGCCTACTATGAGGAGTCTCTCGCGCTGAGTTACGAGGTCGGCGAGACGGACTGGGCACGGGCGCTCACCTGGAACAACGCAGGTGAGGCCCACATCATGCTCGAAGAGCCTACCCGCGCTATCGAAGTTACCGAACCGAACTACCACCTCTTCATCCGCGAGCACGATGTCTATGGCGCGGCCACCTGCGCCTTCACCCTGGGACGCGCATAGTGGCGCGCAGGCGATAGCGAGACCGGGCGCGAGTATCTGGACGAGGCGGAGCGCCTGTTCCGCAACCTGGGCAACCCAGCGATGGCGGCGCGTATCCTCTATTTCCGCGCCACCTTCGCACTCGAAGCCCAGCGATTGGCTAGCGGCGCGTCGGGATCTGGCGCAGGCGCTTGACGACCTCGCTGGCCAGATGCGCGCCATGAATATATCTGGTGGCTGGCGAACGCGCGGGGACACTGGCTCGCACCTGTGGCGACCGGACAGGCCGCGCGCCTCTATGCCGCTGGAACCAGCCATCGTGATGCGATGCGCGGACCTGTCGAACCGGTCGAGCGGGAGATGCGCGCGCACGATCTCGCGTGGCTCCAGCGGAGATGGGAGAGGCGACACTGGCGTGCGCCTGGGAGAAGGGCAGACACTCGCGCTGGATGATGCGGTTACCGCGAACTCAGAGGCACTCAGAAGCGTGACAAGCAGGGCCGCTGGAGCGCCGTTACGCCGCCTGGCTACTCTGCGCCATCCCCCTCAGCCGCCAGGCCAGCACCAGCAGCAGGATGCCGAAGATGAGCGCAAAGAGGCCAATAAGCCAGACCAGCGCCACCGCTCCACAGCCGGGGAAGAGAAGCAGCAGCAACCAAAGAGACCGAGGCCGCGCCGCTGAGAATCAGCAGCCATTCGTTGTTGATGATCCGGCGCAACTCGATGGCCTCGAAGATTTCCATGACGCCAGTGATGATCGCCCAGGCGGCGATGAACGCCAGCAGCACAAAGGTCGTTACGCCTGGCCAGCGAAACGTAATGATACCGATCAGGACGCCAGCGACACCCTCGACGAGCAGCCAGCCCCAATTACGATTGTTCTCGCGCCCGCGAATCGCCAGATAAATGGCGATGACGCCATCGATCAGCACATACGCGCCGAAGAACGCAATCAGCACGATCAGGGTGATGCCTGGCACAACCAGCGCGAGAATGCCAAAGATGATAGCCAGCAACCCCGCAGCCCTACAGCCCACCAGTGTCGCGTAAGCAACGTATCCACGATTCCTGCTCCTCTGCTTAGCCACAGCGTGCGGCTCATTCCGGTGAAGCCGCTGGTTTCTAGTGTACACCAAAGCAGCAGTAAAAAGCGCCTGCGAGATTGTGCTGAGGCGAAAAGCTGGACGTGGTGCTAGAGTGCGGGCAACACCCATCGTGACGCAGTCATCGCACGCCGCCCGATGGCGTGCTGCGATACCGCAATGACGCACAGCGCTGTGAGTCTGGTCGGCCGAAGTGGGAGGACACTATGGACCGGTTAGATTGGATCAAGTTTGAAGGGCTTCGCATTGCCTGTCAACGGGCGGGAACCGGGCCGCCGCTCGTCTTACTGCATGGCATCTATGACGACAGCCGCGCATGGCGTCCGCAGCTTGATGGGCTATCCGACGAATTCACCGTGGTGGCATGGGATGCGCCGGGCTGCGGCCAGTCAACTGACCCACCCGGGACGTTCTCCCTGGCCGACTGGTCCGACGCCCTTGCCGGACTCATTGCCGCCCTCGGCCTGGAGCGCCCGCATGTGCTTGGGCTCTCGCTTGGCGCGATGTTCGCGCTGGATCTCTATCGCAGACACCCAGAGATTTCGCGCTCGCTGGTGCTGGCGTCGGCCTACGCTGGGTGGGTTGGCTCGCTCTCACCAGAGATGGTCGAAGAACGAATACAGCGTACCCTGCGCGAAATTGACACGCCACCGAGCGAGTGGATCCCTGTATGGATCCCAGAGCTTTTGACCGCGCACGCGCCCGCTGGCGCCGCCGACGAGGTTGCGACGATCATGTCCGAGTTTCACCCCGCTGGGGCCAGAGTGATGGTGAAATCGCTGGCCAGAGTGGATCTACGCGACATGCTGCCGCAAATCGCCGTGCCAACCTTGCTGCTCCATGGCGGTGCAGATAAGCGCTCACCGTTGACCGTGGCTGAGAATCTCCACGCGCAGATTCCGGGGTCGCGACTGGTGGTGATGCCCGGAATCGGCCACGTGAGCAACATTGACGCGCCAGACCTGTTCAATGCCGAGGTGCGCCGGTTCCTCAAATCGATTCCGGGCTGAGCGAGCAAGCACAGACACACTTCAGGTTGCAGGCAGCCGCGCTTCTCACCGATACGCACACGGCGACATACTGCAAGACCCGCGACTGCACATGGACGGCCATTCATCCCCAGCCTGTGTCAGCCCTAAAGATAGGGGATTTCTAGCCGCAAACGGTAAGTGAACGTGGTCTGTGACGCGGATGTGACACCTGCTCTGAGAGTGTTGACGACTATGTGATGCGCAGAACGCACTCTCAAAGCGTGGTACAGACCACTGAAAAGTGTACCGTCTGTCAGCGTGCATCAAGAGGCCAGATGGCCAAAGAGTTGTCCACGGCGGCTTGGGCGTCCGGTCATCCCTTCAGGAGTATCTCGATGTATGAACAACATCCTTTACCATACCGGGTCGCGGCGCCAGCACTGATCCGCTGCATGCTTAGCACCATTCGTCTGCTCGCGCGCGATAGCATCCATCTGCCACAGCAGCACATTGGGAAGCGGCTGCGCTTCGCCGATGGCACAGTCGCACACGTCTATCGGGAGACTGTCGTTGACGGCACACCACGGAACCCCTGCGCTCTGCTTGTCGAGTTCCGGTTGTGGCCGTGGGCAGTCCGAGGTCGACTGACACACGCCCTCTTCCGCTGGGAGAGTCTGTTCAATACGCCCCTATTCGTAGGCTTCCCTGGCTTTGTCTCCAAGCTGTGGATGGCCAATGACGAACATGGTGTCTACCGTGGCGTCTATGAGTGGGATGACCCGGAGCGCGCCGAGTACTACGCTCGTTCGCTGTGGCGCATCCTTGCGCTCGGGTGTGAGCCAGGTTCGATCCATTACAGAGTGCTACCTGGAGTACGCCGGGATGCCTTGATCGCCGCTCCCCATCTCTATGCCACCACACCCGATCTCCCATCTGAGTCTATGACGGCGTGGTGGCGATCACTGGAGGTGGCATGATGCGCGCGGCCCGGGCCGCTGAGATTCTAATCGTCGGCGCTGGCCCGACTGGACTGGCGCTGGCTCTACAGGCACATGATCACGGCGCCCACGTCCGCATCGTCGAGCGGCGCAGCGAGGCGTTTCGCCCTTCCCGCGCGCTCATCATGCACCCCCGCACGCTGGAGGCGCTCCGCCCACTTGGCGTCACAGAGTCGTTGCTGACTCGCGCCGATAGTGCTCCTGAGGGTTATCTACACCTGGGGTCCCATATTGTTCGTGCCCGTCTGGCCGCGTTTGCTCTGCCAGATACGGCGTTCCCGCATTTGTCGCTCGTGCGGCAGATGGATGTGGAAACCGTGCTTGCGGACGCGCTCGCCAAGCGTGACGTCGAGGTGGAACGCGGCACAGAGTTAATCGCGGTACACAGCCGCGACGACGGAGCAAGCGCAACCGTTCGGTCACCAGCCGGGCTTGAGAATGTCGAGTCTGACATCGTCGTCGGCTGCGATGGCCCGGACAGTCTAGTGCGCCGATCCGCGGGCATCCGCTGGCATGGAGGAGAGTACCGGCAGGAGATTGTGCTTGCTGACGTCGAACTCGACGCCAACCTCGCCCGTGGTGTCGCTCACGTCGTAGCTGGGAAGCGTGGGCTACTCTTTGTCTTCGCGCTCGGTGAGCGCGCCACCTGGCGACTGCTGGCGACCCGTCCGGCGGGTGATGATCCACCGTTGTTCGGACAGCCGGGTCCTCCCATCCCGCGCGTTCACCTTCAGGCGCTGCTGGACGACGCTGGCCTGGATACGCAGATCACCAAACTCGTGTGGTCGGCGCGCTACCGTCTGCAGCACCGACTCGCCGCACAATTAAGCCGTGGTAGCCTCTTTCTTGCGGGAGACGCCGCCCACGCCTTCTCGCCAGCCACCGGGCAAGGGATGAATACGGGAATCCAGGATGCCATAAACCTTGGGTGGAAGCTCGCCTTTCTGCCCACCGCGACCGATCCGGCGGCTCTCCTCGACTCATACAATCGCGAGCGCCGCCCGGCGGCATGCCAGGCGCTGGCAATGACACATCTGGCGTTTTGGTTCGAAGCCTCCACTGATCCAGTCCCAGCTCTGATCCGCGGCGCGCTGGCCGCGCTTGGCGCTCCGGCGGCGCCAATACTCCTTCAGCAACGGCGGCTGGTCGCGGAGGGCATCCGCTGGTTATCGCAATTGCGCCTGGCATACCCGGACAGCCCGCTCTCAGTCGAGGGGACACCCCGGCTGTATGGCTGGTCACGCCCTGGTCATCGCCTGCCAGACACGACCGTCATCGTAGATGGTCAGCAGGTCCGGCTGCACGCCTTGCTCGCCCAGCCTGGAGTCCACGTGCTCTTGCAGCGTGACGCCTCCGACATCAAGGGCTACGCCCTGAGCGCACACGTCACGGTACATCGTCTGATGAGCGTACCTGGCGATGGCGTGTTGGCGGTGCGCCCCGACGGCTACGTGGGCTTCCGCTGCGGGATCGCCGACGCAAGCCAGTTGGAGTCCTGGCTCACGCGCATCGGTGCGGGGACGGTTCCGTCCGCCGCGCTGCCATCAGCGCGATAGCCGCCAGTGAGCGGATTATGGCAGCCAGCGGGCGCAATTGTTCAGGATGCGGGCGGGGTGATGCGCCCGATGGCATGTTCGCCCAGCTCGGTGAACCAGATATTGCCGTCGCTCGCGGCGACCAGAGCCAGCGGGCCGCTCGATGGATGCGGCAACGTGTACTCGGTAAGCTCGCCGCTCAAGGTCATCCGGGCAATCGCATTGTATGAATTCTCGGTGAACCAGAGATTGCCATCCGGCCCGACTATGATGTTATACGGGCTGCGCGGCAGCGAATTCGGCAGCGCGAACTGTTTCGTCACGCCCTTGGTTGACATCTGCCAGATACAGTTGTCGCCGATGTCGGTGATCCAGAGGTTCTTGTCTGGCCCCACCGTAATCCCATAGAGTCCACGTCCGATGATCGGCACGGCAAGCTCGGTGATTTTGCCATCAGAAGTGATCCGCCCGACGAAGTTGCGGTAGTTCTCGGTAAACCAGATTGCGCCGTCGGGGCCGACAGTGATCTGATTGGGGAAACTCGCGGCGACGGGCAGTGGAAATTCGGTGACTTTGCCCTCTGGGGTGATGCGCCCAATCGCGTTGCTCCCCGGCTCGGTGAACCAGAGATTGTTATCCTTGCCCAGCACGATATCAAGCGGACCTCCATTCGACGGCAGCGGGAACTGAGTCATGACACCCGCAGGTGTGATGCGCCCGATGACATTGAACCTGGGGACGGTAAACCAGAGGTTGCCATCTGGACCATTCACAATGGCGTCGGGGATCTGCCCTGGTCCGGGCATCGCATGGGGCGTCAGCACCGCTTTCATAGTCAGGCGGCTGACCGTTGGGATGTTGAAGGTGTCATCTGGCGAGAAATGGCCGGTGATCCAGAAATTGCCGTCTGGCCCGATGACGATATCATACGGGAAGCCATCACGATCCGGCACGGGGTATTCGACAAGTGCGGCGGATTGCACATGTGTCGTCGCGCCTTGCAGGTTGATCGTGCCGGTGGGGCCGCGCTGAACCGTCGGCTCGTCACAGGCAGAGAGCGCCAGAGCGAATAACACGACACCAAAACAGAAGGTCCGTAGCAATCTGGAACGAACGGCTGGAGACACAGACACGCTCCTTTAGCAGCCATCAGGTGAGTGATTCCATGCGCACGGTCGGCTGATTACGAGTATATCCCAACGGGAAAGCAGACGCTTCGAGTATGTGAGCATTTTCAGTTGTCAAGCATAACGCGATAGCTCAACGATATCCAGACGATACCCGGACGTGCTACGATGGGGTCATGACAGACGATAGAGAGAAGACCTCCGCCCTCGCGCCGGGATCCCACGATGGCGCAACCAGCCCACAACAGCCCTTTGACGGCGACCTGACCGACCTGGGTACGCTCAAGCGGTTGCTGGCGCGCCACGGTATCTCCCTCAACAAGGGACTGGGCCAACACCTGCTCATCAGCCGCAAGGCGCTCAATTCGGTCGTCGGCGCGGCTGACCTCACGCCCGATGATCGCGTGCTGGAGGTGGGCGCTGGCCCCGGTGTGCTGACGCGCGAGCTGGCGCAGCAGGCGCGACGAGTAGTGGCGGTCGAGCTGGACCGCACGATCTTGCCGATATTGCGCGAGACGACGGCTGACCTGCCAAATGTCGAGATCATTCCGCGCAACCTGCTGGAGGTGCAGCCGGAAGAGGTCTTCGGCGCGGAGCCGTATAAACTGGTCGCCAACCTGCCCTATTACATCACCTCGCTCATCCTGCGCCACCTGCTCGAATCCGCTAACGCTCCACGCGTGCTGGTGGTGATGGTGCAGCGCGAGGTCGCCGAGCGGCTGGTGGCTGGCCCCGGCGAGATGAGTCTACTGGCGCTCAGCGTGCAGATCTATGGCACGCCGCGCATCATCACCTATGTTCCCGCGACGGCGTTCTTTCCGCCGCCGCAGGTTGATTCGGCGGTGGTACGCGTGGACCTGCATCCCGCGCCCCTGCTGGACGCCGCCACCACTGAGCAGTTCTTCGCGCTGATCCATGCGGGCTTCGCCGAGAAGCGCAAGCAGATCCACAACAGCCTGGCGCGCCACCTCGACACGTCGCGTGAGACGATAAGCCGCTGGCTGGCCGAGTGCGAGATCGACCCGATGCGGCGGGCGCAGACGCTGAGCCTGGAGGAGTGGTTGCGGCTGTCGCGCATCGCCCAGGTGGAAGAGTCAGCGTGAGGTGATGCGTGGGAGCGCGCGTCGGTTGACAGCGGCGCGCGGGCAATGATACACTACCCAGCGCCGGTTCTATTCCGGCATACGCCAAGGTAGCTCAGTAGGTAGAGCACAGCACTGAAAATGCTGGTGTCGGCGGTTCGATCCCGCCCCTTGGCACCGTTTCTCCGCATCCCCCCTTTCTTCTCCTTCAACCACTCTGAATCCGGCCCTACTCTTCCTGGCGCGGGAGCATAGCGTTCGCTACCTCACAGATGGCCTTTGTCGCGCCTGCCGGTTGCCACCTTTTGCGGCCAGTCGCGTACATGCGATGCGAGAATGCGCAGATATATGGGCCAATTCATTTTGAGCGACGCCCCTGTTCGGACTAGACTTACAGCGCAGGGACGTGAACGCCCTGCAACAGGTAGCACACGGTGAATCACGAAATCACAGGCGGAGGATCGCGGTGAGGGCAGAGTACAGGACGGAGATACAGGGCGTCGTTCAGGCCCAGGTACAGGGTACGGGGATACCGATAAGCCAAAGGAATTGGCGCCGGTCTCCTGGCGAGGAACGGCCCTTGCGGTCATCACCATCCTCGTGCTGCTCGGCGGATTCATCACACTGGTGGCGCAGATGTCCACGCTCGCCAAAACGGCGAAGCATCCCGTGACGACCAGTGCGAGCCTCGCAGGCGGCGCGCTCAAGCTGCTTTCGGCCAACGCGCCTAAGGTCACCGCACGGGCAGCCTACATCTTCGACGTCAACACCAACACGGTGCTGTATAGCAAAGAAGCTGACGTCCAGTTGCCGATGGCTAGCTGCACCAAGGTCATGACGGCGTTGCTGGCGGTGGAGCATGGCAACCTCGACCAGATGATTACGGTTGGGGCCGACGCGCACGCACTTGTGGGGCCAGACAGCAGTTACATGGGACTCGATACCGGCGAGAAACTTACCCTGCGCGACCTGCTCTATGGCTTGGTGATGCCGTCTGGCAACGATGCCGCTGTAGCTATCGCCGACGCTATCGGCGGTTCCCAGGCGAAGTTTGTAGCGATGATGAATGCGCGGGCGGCCCAGCTGGGGCTGACACACACGCACTTCGCCAACCCACACGGACTGGACGCGCCGGGCCACTACACCAGCGCCCGCGATCTGGCGGTGCTTTCATCCGTGGCGATGAAAAACCCAACGCTGGTGACGGTCATGTCCGCGACCAGGTACGTTATCCCCAAGACGGCGACCCACAAAGCGTATAAATTGTTCACTGGCAATGACCTGCTGGCCGGAGCGGGCGCGCCTTACCCCGGCGCGATTGGCGTCAAGCCAGGCTATACTGGCCCTGCAGGATTCTGCCAGGCGTTCGCTGCCATCCGCCACGCTCATCTGATCGTTGGAGCCGTGCTTGCCGATCCATCGTGGCAGGTGCGACGGGTAGACATGCGATTGCTGCTCGACTGGGGCTTCGAGCAAGAAGGATTGCCGCCAGCGCCCCCACCTGTCTCCGGGTCAACGCCGCCAAACGACTGAGCGAAGGGTGTGTCCATGTTCCCGCTCGCACACGCCTGGCTGATACAGCGTATGGTTCCAGCGCCGACGGCTGCCCACTTCCTGGGATGCGTCTGGCCAGACATGCTCTTTGGCAGCCCGCTCTCACACACGGAATCGCATCGGAGCGGCGCGCGGCTGGCGGAGGCCGTCAACACTGTACCCACTGGTCCGGCGCGCGATGAGTTTCGCGCCTTCGTCATGGGCGCGCTCTCACACGGCGCGGAGCCGCACGGCTTCGACTGGTACAGCGACGAGGAGTATGGCGGCCGCCCGGCGTCCGAGCGCGGCTATGCCTTCCAGCAGGCGATCCCACTGGCCGGGGATGCCGCTCGCGCCTGTGGCGTCGGGCCAGAGCAAGGATGGTGGAAGGCGCACAATCTGGTCGAGATGGCGTTCGAGCAGTCGCTCTATCTCGCCGCGCCTCAGCTTGGCGCATCGCTGGCGGAAGCCTGTGCCGACGAGGCGCTCTGCACTCGCATCGCACGTGTGCTGGCAGATATCTTCGGCCAGCCCGCCGATGCCCTGTCCGGCGCGGTGCTGCGCTTCCCATCGGTGGTCACATTCGCCCCCGCGACAGTGCGCCCGCAGGCCGAGACGTACGCCCTTCAGACGCGGCTTAAACACGCGGGCAGCAATCCCGATGTTGCCGCGCTGGAGATGTTGATCGAGCGGGCGCAGACGATCATCGCGCCCACCCGCGACGAATACCTGGCGACATGCCTAGAGGCAGTTGGGCGGATGATGGGCGACGCATTGCCAGGCGGGCACAGGCAAGGGGGTTGAGCCAGCCAACGCTTCATCACGGAAAGCTCGATGGAGCGATCTGGTTGATTGCCTCATTAAGAGACAACTCTACCGCCTCTCGAAAGAGCTCGCTCTCTCGCTTCTGGCTTTCTGACAACGCCGAAGATGGCCCTCCGCGGCTCCATATCCATAACCGATCAATATCAAAATGACGCCTGCTCCCCCTATCCAAGCGGTTAAGATGCCAGCTCCAATGAACCCTATCGCTAAATATCCCTTTGCCCCCTTTGCTGCTAGAGCCACAGCCAATCGCGCGGGCGACGACTCGAAGTAGCGACATTCCAATGCCAGGTCGGTACCATAAGCCTCTACACGTACAGCTGCGGAGACCGTTGCAGTGCCTCCTAAACTGCGTTGGGCAAGTAGATATTTGGCCGCGCCACGGCCTCTGCCAAGGGAGATCTCGGATAATCGTAGATCAGGAATAGATCTGGCCAATAATCTGTTGTTTAACTCCGCCCGAATGTCCGTTGAATGAACACCAAGACCTGGGATCATACGTTGCCAGTGGAATACTTCTTTTCCTAGACCTCGCATCCTGACCGCCAGTCAGAGTCACTCATGGCAACTCACGCGGAATCCTCCAGACAAGACCCCACACCATATGAACGCTGGCTTCATAGATCACAAGTGGCCATTTGGATCTAGTTCGGCCATATAGACAATAACTGTAGTTTGAACGCTTCTTTGTGGAGACTACTCGTGCTCGTAAACCATGATAGCTTTTGACGCTTCACCAGTCAAGAACACAACTATTTACCGTCGTTGTAGGTTATGCTATAATCGCTTCACCGAATCAACTGCTCATTGTATAGGGCCGCCCTTGAGGGGAGTGACATGCAGCAGCCACTTCACGAAACTCACAGCATACCAAAATGACTCCATTGCGGAGCGGTAACGGAGTGGAAGACAGAGCCACTATTGATGCTCCATCACTGGATTATTGCATTTCTACTGTTATTCCTGTTCGGAGGTGGTATCGTTTACCTGATTCTTATCATCATCATTCGGTCGAACCCAAATCGGCGAGGGAAAATCTGCCCGGTCTGCAAGGCACATAACATGTGGACCTTTGTCTATTAGCCCCCGACAAACCCACCCACGTGCTGAGCTATGGCGTGCGCATTAGCGTTTCGCACCGGTAGAATACACGCGCCATCCAGCGGCGAAGTCGAGCAGGCCGGAGATGCCCGCGTGTAGTACGTCGGGGGCGCTGGCGAGCGAGACGCGCACATAGCGGGCGGTGCGGCTGCCGAACGCCATACCCGGCGCCAGCGCGATGCCCCGTTCGGCGATTAGCGCCTCGGCGAACGCCAGTGTATCGAACGGCTCATCCGCGCCATACCTCGCCGCCCGCGCCACTGGAACGAGCAGATAGAACGCGCCCGCCGGGGTATATGCGAGCAACCCGCGCTCCTGTAGCAGCCCCGTCGCGAGGTCACGCCGCGCCTGATACGATGCCCGCATCTCGGCGACGCATTCCTGTGGACCTTCGAGCGCGGCGAGCGCCGCCCGCTGGACGAAGAGTGGCAGGTTGTTGATCTGCGCAGCGGTAGTCAGCCCCAGGGCGGGAGCAATCGCTGGCGGCGCGACCACCCAGCCGATGCGCCAGCCCGTCATCGAGTACGTCTTCGAGAAGCTTCCCACCGTCAGCACGCGCCCGTCGGGATCGAGCGAAGCTGGGCTGATGTGGGGCGCGTCGAAGACCAGCTCGTCATAGCATTCATCGGAGAGCAGCCAGAGGTCGTGCCGGGCAGCGAGATCCACCAGCGCGGCGATAGTCTCCGCCGGATAGACCGCGCCGCCGGGATTCGAGGGCGAGTTGATGAGCAAGACACGCGCCCGCGGCGTGATGGCGGCTTCGAGCGCCGCGAGATCGGGCAGCCAGCCACGCTCCGGCAGCAGCGGGTAGTATGCGCGCTCAACGCCCGCGACCGCCAGCATCGCGTCGTAGCCGGGCCAGCCAGGGTCAGGCGTCAGCACGATATCGCCAGGCGCGCAGAGCGTGAACAGGCTACCCATCAGGGCGCCCGTGCCACCTTCGGTCATCACCACCTGCTCGGCGGTCGGCGCGAACCCATTGACGCGCTGAACACGCGCGGCGACGGCGGCGCGTAGCTCGGCGATGCCATTGCTGGGGCCGTATCCCTGGCGCTCGTTCGTGATGGAGGCAACGGCGGCGGCGGCGATATGCGCTGGCGTGGGGAAGTCTGGCTCGCCAAACTCCAGGTGGAGGATGTCGTCACGGCCATAGACCAGCGCGCCGATGCGAAACATCGGGTTGGGTTGCTGTGCCGCGAGCGCCGGATTCGACCGGGGCATGGGAGACGCTCCCCCTCAACGGTTCTCTACACTGCCAGACTAGCTGAGTTAGTTGTTGAGCATATTGAGCATCGTGAAGATGCCGATGACCAACACATTCAGGCCGAAGGCGATAAACGCGATGATGGCGACGGTGGCGTCACTCTCCAGATTGGAATAGGTCGTAACGCCCCAGATCGCCACGGCATGGACCACGACTGAATAGACGAGCAGCCCGAAGGCCTGTAAACCGCGTCTGAATCCGCTCACCCGCTTGCGGCGGTAGACCGGCCGGCTGATCGCCTGACCACCGATGACGCTGGCCAGCAGCACGACGATGAGCCACGCGCCGACGAACGTGACGATGGGGAAGTTGTTGCCTTTAGTCACCGCCATCACCACGCCCAGCGCGATGATGAGCGCCCCCCAGAGAGTCTCGACGAACCCAAACGCCAGCACGACCTTGCCGGGGCCTCCAAGAGCCGTCTGGCCAACCCTGATCCAGGATGACTTCACGGCAGTCGATGATCCCGCCACTGCTGGCGCGCCGGTCGCACGGTTGAGCGTTTTCGGCGGGCTGGCTGGTGTGACGGCAACACGCGGCGCGAGAGCCGTGTTACCGGCGGTAGCTGCCGCTGCGCCACTGCCCGGATAGTTGAGCATCGATGGCGCAGGCAAATTGGATACCGCGGGCTGTTTGCCGGTGCCACGCGCGGTAGAGGCGGCGGAGGCGGCGGGTGGCGAGACGGCGGCGTGTTTGTTGGAGCTGCGCTGCTGCGCCGCGATGAGAGTGCCTTTGGTCCGCTGATCGTCGGCCAGCGGGTGCGCCACTGGCGGCGGCGCTTGCATCGCGGGCATCTGGGCCGTGCCTCGTACACCCGAGGCTGCGGGTGGCGCAACTTTCGGGCGTTTTCCTGAGCCGCGAGTCAGCGAATCACCAGCACCATTGAGGGGTGCGCCGCAATTGGCGCAATTGAGCAGGCCTGGACGATTCTGCATGCCACATTTCGCGCAGACTGGCCCCATATCCAGCGTCGCTGGCCCAGCTTTGCCGCCCTTGAGGGCAGTCTGCAGATCGTGCTGTAAATCGGCGGCGGTTTGCTGGCGCTGTTGCGGCGAAAGTTCCAGCGCCTTCTTGACGACGCGCTCGGTCACCTCGCTGACCTGTGGATTGTAGAACCGGATGGGTTTGAGATCGGCGCCCTGGCCCGTAGCCCCAGTCTGGGCGAGCAGGCGAGCAGGCGCTTCGGGCGCATCGCGGCCGGTCAGGCAGGCGTAAATGGTTGCGCCCAGGCCATAGACATCGGTTCGCGCGTCGGTCCTGCCCTTGGCCATGTATTGTTCGGGCGGCGCGAAACCCGGCGAGACGCCCTGGGCGGCGGCCTGAGTATTTTTGCTGGGTTTATGCAACTTCGCCAGCCCGAAGTCGATCAGCACTGGGCGACCGTCCGGCGTTATCTTGATATTTGCGGGTTTTATGTCGCGATGGATGATGGGCGTCTTGAGCGAGTGCATCTCGGTCAGTGCGTCACAGACGGCCATTGCCCACTGGAGCACCTGTTTTTCTTCGAGTGGCTGCCTGCGCGACTTCAGGCTGTCATTCAAAATCTCTTCGAGGTCTTTGCCATGCACGTACTCCATGATGAGGTACATGCGCCCTTTATCGTCGAGGAGATAGTAGCCACGCGGAATATTGGGATGTTTGGTGTCTATCAGCAGGCGAGCTTCAAGCTGGAACTGCATGCGAACACCGGGGTCCGGATCGAGCACTTCTTTGATCGCACGCTCATAGCCGAAAGTGAGTTCAGTAGCGCGATAGACATTTGCGTAGCCGCCACTGCCAATCAGTTCCTCGATGCGATAGTTATTTCGAATGATCGTTCCGGGAGCAAGTGCGCTTTTTGCGGGAGCTTGCGGCACGTCCTACTCCTTCATCCATGCGACACCATGCAGCGCCAGTGCATCGCTCAACACGCCAACTCGTATGGGCCACTCGTGCGTCGCCCGTGCAGAGCGCATTACTCCGCCATTTTCCAATGCCGTGCTGCGCCATCAGAATACCGCACGAGCACCTTGCCGTCAATGATTGCGCGGCCTGCCTATGACTATTGTGCCTCTCGCTACGTGGCGCAGGTAGATTGGTGCCACCGCCTGCCTACCACGCATCTATAGCAAACACCGTACCAGACCGGCAGTGCAGGCGGTTTGTCACCGGATGAACTCATGATTCGTCTACCTCCCACTTGAGGAAGAGCAATTGCCCTGGCTGGACGCGCGTCCCCGCCGCGAGCTGTCCCCACGAGGTGACGCTGGCCCATGGCGCACCTTCGTCGAGCGCGACGCCTACCTGCGCGGCGATCTTCGTGGCGGTCTCCGGCAGGAAGGGCACGAGCAATTGGGCCACCACCCGCAGCGTCTCGGCGAGTGTGTAGAGCGCGGTATCCAGCCGCCGCGCTGCCTCCTCATCGCCCGCCTTGCGTGCCTTCGCCAGCGACCACGGCTCCGCCTCGGCCACGTAGCGATTAGCTGCCGCAACCAGCTCCCAGATGGCGGCCAGCGCCTCGTTCGAGGAATACGCGCGCACGGCGGCATCCACCAGGCTGGGGAGCGCCCGCGCCTGCGCGATGAGCTGCTCTTCGGCGGCGGTTGGCTGGCCGGACGTGGGGATCACGCCGTCGGTGTAGCGCTGGAGCATGTTGATCGTCCGGTTGAGCAGATTGCCAAGCTGGTCGGCCAGGTCGGTATTGCAGGCGCGCAGAAACCGGTCCAGCGTGAAGTCGCTATCGGCGAACGGATTGATCTCACGCAAGAGAAAGTAGCGTAGCGGCTCGACGCCGTAGTCCGCCGCAATCTGCGCTGGATCCAGAACGTTGCCCAGCGATTTGCTCATCTTCTGCCCGCCGCTGGTGATGAAGCCATGCACCAGCACCGTCGTCGGCAGGGGAACCCGCGCCGAGAGCAGCATCGCGGGCCAGTAGATGGCATGAAACCGTATCACATCCTTACCCAGCACATGCAGCCGCTGGGGATTTTCCTGCCAGTAGCGCTGATAGAGCGGGCCGTCGTCGGCATAGCCCAGCGCCGTGATGTAGTTGCCCAGCGCGTCATACCAGACGTAGATCACCTGCGAGGGGTCGTCCGGCACGGGAACACCCCAGCCGTGGGCGCGTTCGCGGGAACGCGAGATGCTGAAATCCTCCAGGCCACGCCGGATGAAGCTGAGCACCTCGTTCTTGCGCGTCTCCGGCACGACACGCAGCGTATCCGAGACGATCAACTGCTCCAACTGGTCGGCATAGCGCGAGAGGCGGAAGAAATAGTTCTCCTCGTCAACCTCCTCAGGCGGGATGTGGTGAATTGGGCAGAGGCCATCCACCAGCTCGTCCTCACGATAGAACAGCTCGCAGCGCACACAATACAACCCGTGGTAGTGGCGCTGGTAAATATCGCCGTTCTGGGCGCAGGCCTCCCACAACTTATGGACGCCTGGCATATGGCGTGGATCGGCACTGGTGCGTATGAAATCGTCGAATGAGGTCTCCAGCGTCTCGGCCAGCTCGCGGAAGCGCTTCGAGTTGCGCTCGACCAGTTCCGCCACCGGTACGCCCAGCCGTTCAGCGCTCTGGACGTTGGTCAGCGCATTCTCGTCGGTGCCGGTGAGGAAGAAGACGTCGTCGCCGACGCGCCGATGATAGCGGGCGAGCGCATCGGTCAGCACGTACTCCAGCGCGTGGCCGATATGCGGACTGGCGTTGACATACGGGATGGTGGTGGAGACGTACCAGGGTATTGCTTTTGCCGTTGGTCGCTTCGTTGATGCTTTGTTTGCTCTCGTCATGGCACGTTCGCTCTCTTCGCTCGATAGGGAATGCAATCAAAAAGGACAACAAAAAGGGGCCGCCCCCTCGCGGAGCGGCCCCGGTCTCGCGCTGATGTTCAGCGAGCAGACAACATGGACGATGCCCCGCGCGGCGTGCGCATGGCCATCTCCATCATCATGCTGTTGTGCTGCTGAACGGTCGTCGTCATGAAAATCCCTGCATTGGTGTCAATGAAACGATGCGGCGCCTTCAGTATAGCACGCGCTAAGCATGTGACCAAAAGTTAGGCACACTTCTGGCACCATAGAGAGCCGGAGGTGTGCAGAAATGTTGCGAACGAAGCTGACGAACGAACAACGTACCGAGTTGGAGGGGCTGCGCCGGCACGCAGTGGGACGCGTCGCTGGACGCGTCGCTGGACGCGTCGCTGGACGCGCCCACATGATCTTGCTTAACGACCACGGCCAGCACGTGCCGGAGATTGATTGCCCGGATTGCCGGCTGTGGTCGGGAGGTGGTGCGCCACTGGCTGCATCGCTACCAGCAGCTGGGCACCCCGGGCCTCTACGACGATCCCCGCAGCGGTCGGGCGCGTATCCATCCGCTGGCCGACCTGGTGGTCGACACTCAGGCCAGCCAGTCGCCGCCCTGTTCGGGGCAGGTGCAGACCTGCTGGAGCGTGGGCCTGCTCGGCGCCTTCCTGGGTCGCCGCTTTGGGATACGTCTCTCGGGCGCGAGTCTGCGGCGGGCGCTGCATCGGCAGGGCTGGCGCTGGGCGCGTCCCCGGTTGGCTCCGGTGCCCCGCGTCGATCCCGAGGCGGAGCGCAAAGTGGCGGCACTCGCTGGCCGCGGCGTGGGCCCAGGTGCAGGCGGGACAGGGACAGTTGCTGTTGGTGGACGAGTCCGATCTGCACTTGCTGCCGGTGCTGCGGGCGATGGGGATGAAAGGGCCGCGGCGGCGCATCCCCATCCCCACGCTGGGCGCCAACCGGCGGCACGCCTTCTTTGGCGCCTTGGATGCTCGGCGGGGCAGCTGGGTCTCGACCGATCACGAGCACAACGCGCCGCGCATTTGCTGGCCTTCCTGCAGCGGCTCCTGGCGCTCTATCCGAGCGGGCAGGTGTATTGGGCGCTGGATAATGCTCCCATTCACACCGCGCGGCTCATCGCGCACTGGCTGGCTGGCTGACCAGCCCCGCGTGACCACCCTGTGGCTGCCCAAATATGCCGGCCACGAGCAGAACCCGGTCGAGCGCATCTGGGGGCTGATGAAGGCGGCCGTCGCCGCCAATCGCCCGGCGGGCACGATGGACGCGTTGATCCAGGCGGCACGGGATTTCTTGGCCACACCGCGTCCCTATCCCGTCAAGCATCTGCTCGCCTCCTGAAAATGAATGGTTTTCTTTTGATCATGTGCTTAGGTGAACATGGTAGCCTGCCACACTCGCCGGGAGTGGCGAGAGAAGTGGATATTTGAGCGAATCGGGAACGTAGAACGCGCTCGCCTTATTCGACACTGAAGGCTACCTCCTTCTCCTCGTCTGGCGCCGCTTCCGTGGCAACCGGCTTCGCATCAGCCTTCGCATCAGCCTTCGCATCAGCCTTCGACGCTGCGAGCCTGTTGGTGAGGAAGGCGGCGGGGATGATACCGATGACCGTGAAGGCGAGGCTGACGAGGAAGCCAGCGTGGTAGGCGCTGGTGAGGCCCGCCAGCCCGGCGCTCGGCCCGGCGAAGGCGTTCGTGACAACCGTGGCCAGCAGCGCGGAGCCAAAGGCGGCGCCGACGTTCTGGATGATGCGCGTGGCGATGCTGACCTGCGGAATCCGCGGCTTCGGCATGCCCACATAGGCATCGGTCATCACCGGGATGGTGAAGCCACCGATGCCTATGCCACGCACCAGCAGCACCAGCCAGATGAGCCAGACCGGCGTCGCCGCGTCGAAGAAGGCAAAGGGCAGCGTGCCGACGATGATAATCGCAATCGCTGGGAGCGTCACCAGCCGCGCGCCGAACCTATCGGTCATCCTGCCGATGAGCGAGCGCGTCAGCAGCAAGCCCACACCCTGCGGAATCAGCCAGAGCGCCGCCGTGATCGCATCCAGGCCGCGCACGTTCTGGAAAAAGATCGGGAACAGCAGCAGCGGCCCATTGGTCGCAAAGCCTGCCAGGAAGAGCGAGACGAACGACGCGCTGAAATTGCGCGAGCGAAACAGGTCCAGCGGGATCAGCGCGTGGCCCGCCTGGCGCCAGGCGTAGAGCAGGTACAGCAGCGTCGCCACGGCGCCCGCGATGAGCGCGCCAATGCCGAGCGTCTGCGCGTCGGTCCCCCTGATCTCGGTCACGCCGTAGATGAACAGGCCAGAGATCAGCGCCAGCAGCGTGATGCCGAGCACGTCGAGCTTCGCGGCAGTGTTCGTGGGCGCGAATTTAGGCAACTTCCACTGCATCAGCACCAGCGCCACCGCGCCGATTGGCAAGTTGACGAAGAACAACCAGTGCCACGTCAGCCGCTGCAAGATCAACCCACCGATGACCGGCCCCAGGATTGGCCCCAGCACGATCGGGATGCTCACGATGGAGATGAGCCGACCAAGCTTATCGCTGCCCGCGACCTGCACGAGCAACGTGGTCAGCGTGGGAATCAGCAAGCCAGACGCGAAGCCCTGGACCACACGGAACGCGATCAGGCTCTCGATGTTCCATGACAGGCCAGACAGAAGCGAACCGACCAGGAACAGGGCCAGCGCCCCCATAAAGATACGTTTGCCGTCGAACTTCTGGACGAGCCAGCCGGAAAACGGCACGGCGATGCCCAGCGCCAGGACATAGCCCGTCACCACCCATTGCGTCATGACGAAGGGGACGGTGAATATACGGGAGAGGTCGTTGACGGCGATGTTGACAATGGTGGTGTCCAGCATCGGCGGGGTCGCCCCCAGCACCAGAATCAGCGCCAGCACGATGATGCGGCGAGGGATGGCCTTTTCTTGTTGCTCTTTCGTGTTTGCCATGTTTTTCACGCCTCACTACAGTACAACATGCACCCTAATACGGTACACATTGTACGTCACCGCAAAAATAAAGTGCAAGATGTACCCAAAAGTGGCGAAGATGTGGCAAAATGAGGGTAAGGTATAGATGGGAAAAGAGGCGCAGCATGGTGGGCAAGACCGTCACTACGACGGATAAAGCAGAGAAGGCCGAACGCACAGACGCCCGCAGGGACACGCGCAGACGCGGCGACGCGCTGACCGAGAGCATCTATCAGGCGGTCGAGGACATTATCAAGACCGAGGGATACACGAACCTGACGTTCCAGAAGGTCGCACAGGCGGCGCAGACGAGCCGCACCGTGCTCTATCGCCGCTGGGAGACGCCGCTCGACCTGATCCACGACATCGTGGTGGAGAAGTTGCAGCATGCGCTGGGCGGCGATTTCATTGAGATGATAGAGGATACGGGGAGCCTGCGCGGCGATTTGCTACACCTGGTGACGATGTATCAGCACTTCTACATTGAAGTTGGCCCGGAAATCATGAATGCGATGCTCTTCGAGGCAAGCCAGAATAGCCCGACGATGGTGGCAATCGGCCAGAACGCGGTCAAGAGAAACATCCTCGCGATACGAAAGGTGCTGGACTTTGCCAGGATGCGCGGTGAGAAGGTCAAGGATGTGAGCGAGTTCGCGCTACGCTTACCGTTCGACCTGATTCGCATGCAATATGTGCTGCACCGGATCGTGCTTGACGCGCGCCAACTGGAGACGCTGGTAGATGAGATATTGATGCCGGTCTTTACAGAATAAAGCTCAAAAAGGAAGTGACTGTCGCCACGGGTAGTTGAATTGGAAGACATGGGCCGCGTACTGAGGACGCTAGCGACGGAAGAGTTGGCGGCGGTTCCAGTTATAATGGACGCCCTCCTCCCACGACCTCGGCCCGTTTTGCACGTCTACCACCTCAATCCTTCATTGCGTAGCTGCTCAGTCACCGGGTCTCCGCCTGGATGAGCCAACGCCACTTACGAGCAAATCACCTGTACTCGCATCGTAGATTTCTATGACTCTCTCGCTGAAGTGTGGCCCGGGAACAGCCCCGGGCGGCAGCGACATCATCGCTAAGAGAAACGGACCACGCAGCACGACATAGCAGACGAGCGCATCATCGTCCGGGCCGATATACACCTTTATGCGGTCGGTCAACTCTTTACAGGTGACGAATTCCACCGACTCAACGATGGGAGGCTCTCCAGCGAGGGTTGGCCCCAATGAGCACGACGGCGCGCCCTGCAGATAGGCCTTCATGTCGTCGGCAGTGAACGCTGGTGTCCATTTGGATGTCAGTTTGAGGGCTGGGCGTCCGTGCGGCTGCGTGTCCGACATCATCTCTCTCGCTCTCCCGGTCCAGCATGCATGAACGGTGCGGGACAAGGCTCCCCGCGCTATCGTACTCGCAATGCTCGCCTATCCGCCAGCAAATTGCTCGCACACGCAGGAGCCGAGTTCACTGGTTCGCGCCGTAATCCTGAGCGAGGCCGTCGATCACTGTCGCGGGGTCAACCGTGCGCGCTGGGGTGATAATGGTGACGCCCGCCTGTGGCAGCACCGCAATGGTATACGGGATGCCCTGGGCATCGAGTTCCTGCGCCAGGATCGGATGCGGGTTGACGCGCGCGATGATGAAGCTGGGGCGCGTAGCCTTGCTCACGGTTTGCAGCGTGCCCGGCGGCCGCTGGATACCGCCCTTGACTACCTGATCGTAGTAGTCGGCGCAGACCGTCTGGCCATTGGTACGGAAGGTGACGATGTTGCCGAGCCAGTGATTGCACCAGGCGTAGTGAATGTCGTGCGTCTGGAGATAGTCATCGAGCTGGCTCTGGTCCTGGCGAATAAAGCGGTAGAACGGCGACTGGAACGCCGCCTGCATATCCGAGACGAAATACGTGCCGTACTGGATTGCTCCGCCAAGCAGCAGCGCCAGCAGGGCGATCCGCCAGCCGCGGGCGTGCATCCGCTGGTTCAGCGGCCTCGCTGCACGACGCAACAGCCGACGTACCGCGGGCCACGCGAACGGCAGCGCGAAGAGCGCCAGCAGCAGAAACGGCTCGACCAGCACCAGCGGCACGGCGTAGCGCCCGGCGAGATCGTACTCACAGTTCTTCGAGGCGGCCCAGGCCGAGGTGCCCAGACAGAAGACGGCGGTAATCACCGCAGCGAAGAGCAGCGGCAGCCCGGCGCGGAGCTGCCAGCCTCCGCCATCTTTGCCATGGCGCAGCAGCCATATGGCGCAGAGAATGCCGACCAATGGCGGCACAAGCAGCAGCAGGCGCAGCGGCAGCCAGTAGAGCACTGGTTCGGCGGGCATCTTACCGTTGAAGACCTGCGGCGCGATGCAGCCCGCGTAATGGGTCGTGATCGCCGCCGCCAGCACGAGCCGCCCCTGCCGCGCGGCGCCGCTGACGGCCGGACTGACCGAGGGCTGCACGAGATAGACCAGCAGGTTCTCGCCAGAGTGACGCAGCGCGTGGATCCAGGCTGGCAATCCGCCGACGAGCAGGCCGGGTATCACCGCGAGCAGGGTTAGCGCGTCTGCTGGCTGGCTAGTGGCCGATGTCGCGGCAGGGGCGTCGTCATTGCGGCGAAGGCGCGCCACCATGCCAGGGAAACGCTCGCCGCGCGTAGGGATACGCCAACCAGAGGACGGCGGTGATGAGGGCGTAGATAATCAGCGGATTGACCCAGATGCCCAGTCCCGCCAGGAATCCCCAGATGGCCCAACGCCGCGCCAGATCGGCAACGCCTGCCCCTTCACGGAGCCGCTGCGCCAGCTCGACGGTGGCGAGCAGCAGCGCGAGGATGATGACGTAGACCTCGATCTGCCCACCCCAGGTGCGTAGCTCGGTCACGGCATCGTAGAGAGGTGGTACGGCGGCAAAGAGCGCGGCCAGCCCGGCGAGCAGCGGAGTGGCGCGCGCATGACGCGGCAGCAGGGCATAGGCCAGCCGCCAGGTGAGATAGACCAGCAGCAGCGAGAGCAGGATCGGCACGGAGCGCATGGCCCAGGCTGAGGGACCGAACAGGCGAAAGAGCGCGGCGATCAGGTAGGTTTCCAGGCTGCCCATGTAGGCCTGGCCGTAGAAGTAGGTGGGGAAGTCGCCACGCAGGATACGCTCGGCCTGGATGCCAACCATGGCCTCGTCGCCGTCGATCAGGGCGTTCGAGCGAATGACCAAGATGAGCCGCGCCAGCACGCCCGCGACTAGCGCAATCGCCAGTGGGAGCCGTGGATGTCGCCAGGCCCAGTCGAGCAGCGCATCTGCCCAGCGCCAGCCAAAGACAAGGGACTCCGGCGCGTCAGACCCAGCATGCGCCGCAGATGGCGTGGTGGCAATCTCAGTAACGCCATCCGGCTGTATCTCTCGCATGCCCGATCCATATCTCCTGTGTCACCGCACTCAAGCCGCTTGAGGGCGCATTTTCGCGTGCAGTATATCACTCATCGCCCGTGCCAATGGCCCATAACGGCGCCCCCGCCACAGCGATTTTTCCGACTGGAGCCAACCGCCAGAGAATGCATCACCACAACCCTACTAAATGGACCAGTTGAGTGTCCAACCCTTTGGGCATGGGGTGAAAGCTGGGTCGCTCATAGGGCGACACGGCGACAGCGTGACCGCTCGCACCCCAATCTGATACGAGTAGAAATATGAGAACGTTTGAGTACCGCTTGTATCCCATCCGCGCCCAGCGCCAGCAGTTGCTGGCCTGCTTGAGAGAATCGCGGACCCTCTCCAACGAGATGCTGGCGGACCTGAAAGCGCAGTATGACGCGGACGGCACGTTTCCCTCGAAGTACGACTTGAACATGCGCTTCAAGGGACGCGGCGGCGATCTCGTGCCCGCGACCACGGTGCAAACGCTGGCGGATCGACTCAGCAAGGCGCTCAAACGGTATCTTCAGATGAAAGACCTGGGCTTGCCCGTCGGCTTCCCGCGCTTCAAGACGGCCAATCGCTGGCACTCGATTCAGTTGCGTCAGTACGAAACGCACCGCGATGTCTGGCTCGATGAGGACAGCAGGCACATGCATGTGCCTGCCAAGTTGGGACGTCTGCTCAAGATCAAACTGCATCGTCCGCTGGAGGGCACGCCCGTCACCGCGCATCTGGTCTGGCGTGCCGATGCCCGCTGGTATGCGCTTGTTGTCTGTGAGACAGCTCCAGCCGATGCCTTTGGCGAGGCGCATGAGCCCTCTGCAGAGAGAAGTGTGCGCATCCGGCGATTGGCCTGGATGTCGGCTTGAAGGTATTTCTGGCTGACTCCGAGGGCGGGATGGTGGAGAATCCGCGCCACTACCGACGGGGGCAGAAGCGTCTGGCGCATGCGCAGCGCACGGTCTGTCGCCGCAAGGAGGGGAGCCACCGCAGGGGCAAAGCCAACCGCGAAGTGGCGGTAAAGCACCTCAAGATTCGTCGCCAGCGGCGGGATTTCCATTGGAAGACGGCCAACCAGTACGCCACGCGGTACAGCCGTATCTGCGTGGAGAACCTCAATGTCGCAGGGATGGCGCAGAACCATTCCCTTGCGAAAAGCATTCACGACGCGAGTTGGAGTGCGTTTCTCGATATTCTCACGGATAAGGCTGAGAGAGCTGGTCACGTGGTGATTCGAGTCCCGGCGCGCTTCACGACCCAGCAATGCAGCGGATGCGGAGAGTACGTGCAGAAGAGTCTGAGTGTACGGACGCATCTCTGCCCTTCCTGTGGTCTGGTCGAAGATCGTGATGTGAACGCTGCGAAGAATATCTTACAGGCGGGGGCACCGCCTTCAGGGACGGGAGCCGATGGGCTGCCGGGTGAACTGGGAAGCCCCCGGCTGTAGCCGTGGGGAGTTGTCACTTCTCTCACTTCCTAGTTCTCATACCCATACAGTGGAGGCAGTGTATGACACTCGACGAACAACTGGCGGAACTGTTGGCGCAGCTTGGTGTCGTGCTGGAAGATCCCGCCGAAGAGCTGGCTCCCGCTCCGCCACCACCAACCAGCGTGCCCTATACTCCTCGCCGTCCCGCACAGCCAGGCGCGGAGCAGGAGGCGGATGATATCTTGCCGTTCGCGCTGGAAGGAGATGGCGCCGTGGACGAGGAGGCACGCGGCGAGGCCGAGCTTTCACTCTTCCAGACCTCGCGCGAACATTTCGGGGTCTTCTATAGGCTCGACCTGGTGACGGGCGCGCCGCAATTGCGTATCTTTCTGCCCGAGAGCCAGGGCGCGATCAAGATGCGTTGCTATCTGGTGCGCGCCGCCATTGGCTCGCCGGTGCGCGACTGGTTCCTCAGCACGCGCACCCACGATGGCTCCTCGGCCTATGCGGAGACCAGAGAGACGACCGAGCAGCACCTGCTCTTTGCCGCGGGCGAGGCGCTCAAACGGCTCTTCTGGCTGGGCGAGCCTGACCGCATGCAGTTCCCGGCGGAGATCGAGGTCGAGCGACTGTTGTAGTGTCGGCTGCCCCCTCTCCCAACCCCTCCCCCCACAGGGACAGGTGCCGCCAGAAAAGGTCCGACTAGCACTCACGCCTGGGCGGGCGCCTGTCCCGTCTGGGGTGTATGCGCGGCGATGAACTGCAATATCCGCTGCCACGCATCGTCCGATTCCTGCTGGAACTCCTCCTGCTTGCGGTCGAAGAAGCTGTGCGGCGCGTTGGGATAGACAATCAGCTCATGCTCGATGTGCGCGTTGGTCAGCGCCTCGTCGAAGGCGTTAATGGACTCTTGAGGGATGCCCTGGTCCGTGCCACCAAACAGGCCCAGCACTGGACATTCGAACTCATCGATCCGCTGAATCGGCCCCACCGTAGCTCCCTGACGTGGCATCGGCGAACCATAGAAGCCGATCACCCCCGCCAGTCCATGATGATTGGCGGCCTGCAAGAACGAATGATGGCCGCCAAAACAAAAGCCGACCGTAAAGATCGCCCGCGACCCGCTCCCCGGCATGCCGCGCAGATAGGCGACGCCGAGGCGACATCCATGCTCACGGTTTCTGGTTTGGTCTGCATAACATGCGGCATGAAGTCAAAGGAGTCGTCGCGCGCATCCAGCCCGGCGGTGCGGCCAAAGTAGTCAATCGCGACGGCGTCGACTCCTGCCTCGGCGAAACGCTTGGCAAGCTCGCGATAGAACGAAAACAGGCCGCGTACATCTGGCATGATGACGATGGCGGAATTGGATGGCGTGGGAGAATCGCTGTGCGCGGCGAAGGCGCTGAAGCGGGTACCATCACTAGCCGAGAGCACCAATTCTTCGGTGCGCACTGGCAGACCATGGAGCGACGCGATAGGTGGCTGTGAATCAACATCGAAGCACATGAGTCGTCTTCCTCCTGCGACACGAGACTGAGACATCACACAGAACTGATCACCTGTGCATACGGACTGAGGTTATACGGCCTATTGGGAGCCGTGATGTCCTGTGCCACTATACTAGCGCTGTCTCGCGACTCAGGCAAGGCCAAGCAGGCGAATCAGTCGGCTGGTCGAGTAGTTCTCGATGCGCGGCGTGACGACACGCACCTCAACGCCGACACGCGCCATCGCCGTCTGCTTCTCCGCCAGGAACGGATCATCGGCGGTGACGGCGAGGTAGCGTGGCGCAACCGGTTGCAGCAATTCTACATAGTAGTCGGGGTCCACCCGCTCGCCGGAGATGAGAAAGACGCGGTCCACCACCCGCAGCGCGGCCAGCAGGTCACAGCGGTCATCCTCTGACATAATCGGCCGGTCCGCGCCCTTCCAGCGCCGCACCCGCGCGTCATCTTCGACACCGACGATCAGCGTGTCACCCAGATGGCGCGCCGCCTCCAGGAAGCGCAGATGCCCGATGTGCAGCAGATCGAAGACGCCCGTGACGACGACCAGCCCGCTCTTGCCCATACCATTCGCAATCTCACCCTCGCCCATGCTGACCCTTTGCACCTTCTCGTATCCGCCGCCATTTTTATACGCCAGCCGCCCGGCGCTTCAGCTTCCCATTATACATGGCGAGAGCCGCGCCCAGCCTAGCGGTCGCCCTGCTAGGGCCACGGTAGGCCCATCGGATTGGGTATCGGGACGCCGACAGCACGCACAATGGTATCGCTCAGAATGAAGGCCAGCTCGCGCAGCCGCGCGCAACCTTCCGCGCCGAGCGTCTCCCACGGACGAGATGCGAGGACATCGGTGCGCGCCTCTACCCACGCTCGGGCATCGCGACCAGCCGGGGTGAGCATACCAGCGTCGTCAAGCCAGCCACGAGCGTGTAGCCGCGTTTCCGCCGCCTCCCACTCCTCATCGCTCCATCCCCTGTGGGGCTGGATCGCCTCACGCGGCACGGTTCCAGTCCCAACGAGGGTGACATGGGCCTCACAGCCGTCAATCCCGCCCGCGAGCAGCGCGGCAACATGCCCATCGCCACGATATTCGCGCAGCAGCGTCGTCGCGTGCCAGAGGCGCATGTGGGCGGCTTCGGGCCAGGGATGGGCGCTATGGGCGGCGAAGAGCGGTCGCCCCGCCACATCACATGCCGAGGCTGCCATATGGGCCAGTTGCGCCGCCTCCTCGATGGCCGCTCCCACGGCGGCATCGCCCAGCAGACGGCGGAGTGCGGCATCGGCGGAGCTGTACCGCGCCGCGAGAATCTGGTCCGGCGGCGAGAAGTGCCATGCGTCGGGAATCGCCCGCGCGACCATCCGTGGGTGAAAATTGTAGAACGTGGCGGCGACCACCTCCGGCCCGACCGGACCCATCGCCGCCGCGCGCGAGGCGAAATAGCCCATCCAGTAGCCCTTTAGCCCGGCCTCGCTATAGGCCGCCCGTGCTTCGGGCGCGAAGTAGATCATGGCGTGGTAGGGTTCGAGCACCTTCCACATCGCCCGTGGCAGGGATATCGCGGGCGCGTCGTCATTGGTCGGCTCAGACATGGTCGTTCTCCCTCTCGCTGGCGGCTGTCTCGCTGCGCTTCGCTGCTACACCTATGCTACACGAAAGCCGCACATACCGCGCAAGGTCATCTGGGTATTATTCGCGGGCGGTGGCGAGCCGCTGTGATATAATCTGGCGCGGCATGGGCCAGCGCTTCCGCGCCCCGCCGATAACTGTAATGGAGGTCGCCCAGCGCTATGACGGATGCACGCCTCGGCATCACCGTGCTTGGCAGCACCGGCTCGATTGGTCGGCAGACCCTGGATGTCGTGCGCGCATTTCCCGACCACTTTCGCGTGGTCGCGCTGGCGGCGCGTGGCAACATCACGCTGCTGGCCGAACAGGCGCGCGAGTTTGGGGCGGAGATCGTCGCCTATACCAGTGATGACCCCGCCACGCAGGCGCAGGCGGCCGAGTTGCTCCCCAACGCGCTTCACGACATCGAAGGGTTGACTGCCGCCGCCACGCATCCTGAGGTGAGGACCGTTGTCGCGGCGACCTCCGGCCTGATCGGGCTGCGGCCCACGCTGGCGGCGATGCGCGCGGGCAAGACGATTGCGCTCGCCAACAAGGAAACGCTGGTGATGGCAGGCCATCTGGTCATGGCCGAGGCGCGACAGGCTGGCGTCGCGATTCTCCCGGTGGATAGCGAGCACAGCGCCCTCTGGCAGTGCCTGCACGGCGAGCGGACAGCCGAGGTGCGCCGCCTGCTGATTACCGCGTCGGGCGGGCCGCTGCGCAGGGCGACGCTGGAGGAGATGCGCGATGTCACCGTCGAGCAGGCGCTGGCTCATCCAACGTGGCAGATGGGGCAGAAGATCACCATCGACTCGGCGACGCTCGCGAATAAGGGGCTGGAGGTCATCGAGGCGCACTGGCTCTATGACATGCCTTACGATCAGATCGAGGTCGTCGTCCATCCGCAGAGCATCATCCATTCGATGGTCGAGTTCGTCGATGATTCGATCAAGATGCAGGCGAGCCTGCCCAGCATGCACCTGCCCATCCAGTACGCGCTGAGCTATCCCGCCCGGCTGAGCCGCGAGGCCACCGCGCTCTCGCACCCGCTGAGCTGGCCCTCCGTCGGTCATCTGGACTTTGAGGCGGTGGATATGGCGCGCTTCCCCTGTCTGCGCCTGGCATATGAGGCGGGGCGTCGCGGCGGCACGGCTCCCGCTGTGCTGGTGGGTGCGGACGAGCAGGCGGTTCCGCTCTTCCTGCGGGGGAAGATTCGACTGACGGATATCGCTGCCATCCTGGAGGATGTGCTAGCGCGGCATACCGTCGTGGACAATCCCGATCTGGAGACGGTGCTGGCCGCCTGTTCCTGGGCGCAGGATGAGGTGCTGCGGCTACATGGCGAACCAATGGCATCCCACGAGCGTAGTTCATTGTGAGAGATGGGGAGCGTGGTGTATGCGCGCCGTCCGCGGCACGATGGCGTTGAACGTGTTATTGGGTTAATCGATACGATGACTCTGGGAGCCCGCGCAGGCGGGCTTTGCGGCGTAGCCCCTAGGCGCGGCTTCAGCCGCCAGCGTCCTCGCGGCAGCAATGAATCGATCTGGGCACATGGCGGGAAGGTGAATAGATGAGTTGGTACCTGTTGGCGGCGATTCCAGTGTTCGGCATCCTGATACTCGTCCACGAGTTTGGGCATTTCGTCACCGCCAAGTGGGCGGGCATCCGCGTGGACGAGTTCGCGCTTGGCTTTCCGCCACGGATCTTGAGCGTGAAGCGCGGCGAGACCACTTATTCGCTGAACGCGCTGCCCATTGGCGGCTACGTCCGCATGCCCGGTGAGAACGGCGAGACGACCGACGAGAACGGCAACTATGACGACCGCACCTTCGCGGCGAAATCGCCCGGCAAGCGGGCAATTGTCCTGCTGGCAGGCGTCACAATGAATATCTTGCTCGCCGTTTTCTGCTTCACCGCCGCCGAGGTCGTCGGCCAGGTCAACTTCTACTCCTATGCGGGAACTGTCGTCAAGGATTCGCCCGCCGCCGTCGCGGGCATGAAGCCGCACGACCACATCATCTCTATCAATGGACATCCCACGAAGACCTTTTCCGATGTCGTGGACGAGGTGGGCACTATTACCAACGCGGCACCGAAAGACGCCAAGACCGCACCGATTACCATCATCGTCCAGCACACTGGCTCCAGCGAGCAGGTCACGCTCACCGTCAACGCCATCGTCAAGCCAGCAAAAGATCAGGGGCATCTTGGCATCACCAGCGACGACACCCACACATTCGTGACGCGTGTCCCCATCTGGCAGGCGCCGATCAAGGGCGTCCAGGACATCGGCGATGTCATCGGCGGCACCGTCAGCGGGATTTCCCAGGTCATCGCCGGCAAGCTGGCGGTCAGTCAGGCGGTGATGGGGCCGGTGGGCATCGTCAGCACGACCGGCGAGGTGGCCAGTACCGTTCCCGTCATCGGCTGGTACCTGATGTTCTATCTTGTCGGCGCGCTCAGCATCAGCCTGGCCATCGTCAACCTGCTGCCGATTCCGGCGCTCGATGGCGGGCGTGTGCTCTTCATCGGCATCGAGGTGCTGCGGCGCGGCAAGCGCATCAGCCCGGAGCGCGAGGGACTGGTCAACCTGATTGGCATGGGAGCGCTGCTCTTCCTGATGCTGCTGGTGACAATTAACGACGTCGGCAATCTCTTCCACCATTGATATCCCCAACGAACACCGAAAGATTCCGGGCGCATCGCTTCTCGCACCTGAGTGCGGGCAGTGAGGCGCCCTCGCGGAAGTAAAATAGCATGTGGCGGGCAACGCCGCCCCAACAGGAACACACGCCGACGACTGGCGCGGTAGAATATTAAGTGATATCCAAACATTCAGGCAATCATTGCTGAGACGCATCTGGGAGAATCGCATGCGACGGAAAACGCGACAAATCGCGGTAGGAAATGTCTTGATCGGTGGCGACGCGCCGATTGCCGTACAATCAATGACCACCATGTATACACGCGACGTAGAAGTCCTCGGTCGCGCAGATCCTCCGGCTGGAAGAGGTTGGCTGCGAGCTGGTGCGCGTGGCCGTGCCGGAGGAGGCCGACGCGCTGGCGCTCGGCGCGATCAAAAAGCGCATCCACATCCCGCTGATCGCCGATATTCACTACGATCCGAAGCTGGCGATGCTGTCCATCGAGCAGGGCGTGGATGGCGTGCGCATCAATCCCGGCAACCTGCTCCACGGCCACGAGTCGTTCGTCACCATCGTCAAGGCGGCGAAGGAGGCGGGCATCGCCATGCGCATCGGCGTCAACTCCGGCTCGATAGACGCGCTGGAGCGTGGCCCGCAGATGCGCAAGGTCAGCGTGCAGCGGCTGGATGATGGCACGTTCATCAAGAGTGATCCCGCCGGAGGAGCGCCGCAAGGAGCGCGAGGAACTGGCCGGCCGCATGGTGGCCAAGGCGCTCGAATACTGCGGCATGGCCGACGATCTGGGCTACACCAACTACAAAGTCTCGCTGAAAAGCTCGAACGTGCTGACCGCCGTCGCGGCCTATCGCAAGTTCGCCGACGCCTGCGATGTGCCGCTGCACCTGGGCATCACCGAGGCGGGCACGCTGGTCACTGGCGCGGTCAAGTCGTCCATCGGCTTCGCGCTGCTGCTGGCCGACGGCATCGGCGACACGATCCGCGTCTCGCTGACCGCCGAGCCGGAGGAAGAGATTCCGGTCGCCTATGAGATTCTGCGCTCGCTGGAGCTGCGGTCGCGCGGCGTCACGTTCGTCTCGTGCCCGTCGTGCGGGCGCGTCGAGATCGACGTGCTGACGATCGCCAACGAAGTCGAGAAGCGGCTGGCGAAGGTGCAGACGCCGATTCAGGTCGCCGTGATGGGCTGCGTGGTCAACGGCCCCGGCGAGTCACGCGACGCCGATGTGGGCCTCTCTGGCGGACGTGGCAAGGGCGTCATTTATCGCAAGGGCCAGTTTGTCCGTACGGTGCCAGAAGATCAGTTCCTGGCCGAAGTGCTCAAGGAAGTGGCGAGCATGCTGCCAGAGCACGAGGCGAAGCTGGTCTATCCCGGCGATGAGGCGCTTGGCCCGGTCAGCGGTGGCCGCACCCGCAAGACCGGCATCCACGACCAGGGCGGGCCAGCGGCGCCTGGCAAGCCGCTGCCGATGCTCGCGATCAATCCGGGCAATCGCGACGCCTAGGCACCACAGCCGGATGCGTGCGCGGTCAGGATGCCCGAGCGCCGCCACGCATCGCGCCACGGCAATCTTCGGCAATCTCACCGATAGACGCTCGGGCTTCGCTATGGGACAATCGAGGGGGTCTCCAAACGCGGACAATTGCTTCTGGCAGGCCGCCAAGTGGGCTGGTATCATGCGAGCGCGTTCGGGCGATATGCCTCGCAAAGAGACATCTGATTTGGAGCGGCCCGTTGCGGGGCGCAGGGTCAAATCGTCATGTACTAGGTGCTGGGTGCTGGATGGTGTGCGTGGCTTGTGGGTGACGCACGTCAGACGCGCTATCCGACATTTCATAAGTCGCGCGGCAGGTGGCCTGGCGGCAACTGGCGCAATCAGGAAGGCAGATGCGAATGGTCTGGCAGGATATGTCACCCTTCCCCACACCTCGGATGGATGCCGAGGAGGAACGCGAGCTACGTCTGGCCGCCCAGGCGCGCGCGGGCGCTGAATGGGCGCTGGCGGCGTTGATCGCGCGCTATCAGCCGCCTGTCGTGCGCTACCTGGCCCGGCTGACCGGTAACACTGCCCAATCGCATACCATGGCCCGAACAAATCTTCGTGCGGATGGAGCGGCGCGTGCGCGGCCCACATGGCGGGGAGCATCTGCGCCTGTGGCTGTTGCGCGCCGCCACCGAGACGGGTCTGGATACTGTTGCGCCACCCTAAACAGCACACCGCCAGACACGCCTGAACGCCCCGCTGGCCCACGCGGACTGCTGATGGATGGCCTTCCCGGCAGGGCGACGGATCGCTTCCGTGCGGGACTCGGACAAGATCGCGGAGATTACCGGGTCTACCCGGCGTCAGGTGCGCCAGTTGATCTGGGATAACTGACGAGCAGGCGGCTACCGCAGAAGGCTCCAGACGCAGCGAACAGCGGCAATGCGGATCAGCGACGGAAGCAGCGCCGCCGGCGGTGGATCCTGAGATCGATACCATGAACCCCCACGCGAGGAGTTGCGCCACCGGCTGATACGCGCCGTCCTCGCGGAGTTGCCGTACGGTGACGCGCAGTGTCTGGCGCTCCATCTGGTCGCCGGGCTGAACCAGACCGAGGTGGCGATGGCCCTGGGTATTCGGCCCAAGCGCCGCCCGCCATCGTATTGTGCAGGGGTTGCAGATGTTCGCGCACCGCTACGATGCTGCCATCACGAGCCTGGGTGTTCCCGCTGAGGTGGCCTACGCCGACGACGGCCAGAGTCTGCCCGCGCCGATGGCTGACCTGATGGAGACGATGGACGTCTTGAACACGACCGACCAGGACTATCCCGTGCCAATGGCGCCGATGGAGGATGCATCGCATTCGCCAGGCGAGATGGCGAGAGAGGCGGCGTTTAGCGGCGCGTATGATCTGGCGGAATCGGCTGTAGTGGAAGCGCCCGCAAGCTCACCACCACCTCCACCCCCATCGTCGGTGATTGTGGACGCGCTGCAAGCTATAGTCAGCGACGAGCTGCCCCAGGGCGACTGGGTAGACCAACCGACCATGGTGCCAATTCTCTCCGCCGGGATCGCTGCGGGGACCGGCGATGATGACGCCGCGGGCGGCGCTCCCGTTACAGCACAGACGCCACCAAGCGTCCCCGTACTGACGCCACCGCCACCACAGACCCCCTGAGCGCTCGCGCAAATGCTGGCGAATTCGGGCGAATGCCACCCAGGAGCGTGGTTTTTTGCCGTCGTCTGCGTTTCTATATATAGCGGAACCTCTCCCCCATGCTGGCGGTCATATAAAGGACATCAATCAGGGAAGAGGCTGTGTCTTTTTTATCCCCATCGCGACGAATGCCTGTATACAGACCCGGTATTATAGATGGGGTGTCGTTGGCGCTCGCCGTTCGCGGACGTGCAACTTCGACTGCCTGTTCATCGCTATAGCGCATATGTAAGGAGCCTGGGATGGCGGAGATGATGACTCCACCGGTGCGTATCGCACGGGTGACGACGCGGCGCATGCATACGCAGACCATTCAGTGCCCGCTCGATCCCGAGATGCTCGTCGCCGAGTTTGCCGGTGAGCTGCCACCCGATATCGCCAGGCATGTGCGTGAGCATCTGGTCTTCTGCGAGACGTGCAGCGCGCGCTCGCGGGCGTTGCGGTCTCCGTACGAGCTGCTATCCTCCCTCGGCTCGGAGCCGGTGCCCTATATGACGGACCTGCGCGATAGCGTGCGCGTTCACCTGCGGTCGCGACGAGCGCTGCATGAGATGGCGCGCATGACGGCGCGGTTGGGGCGTGGCGGCGCCATCGTCCTGACGGGTTTCCTGGGGCTTGTCGTCATTGGTGTCTTCCTGGGGGTCGCGTTCCTGTTTCCGGCGGTCGCTGGCGTCACTACACGCTCGCAGAACGGACTGACGCAAGTGCCCTCAGCAGCGCCCAATGGCATTCTCTATGCTGAGACCAGCAAGCTCATCCCCATCACCGATACAGCGGCACAACGTGGCAGGTGGCTGAAATTATCGCGGTAGACAACACACCGGAGCGGTGCGCCATTCGCTGCCAGCCTCAGGCGGGACGCTGCATGTCGCCCAGCCGGGCCAGTTGCCCGTTGCGGTGCAAGTGAGCCGGGGAACGGTTGCGGAGCTGACCGCGCCGGGGAAGAATGGCAGCCAGGCGCTGGTCATCTTCGATGCGACGACCGGCGACATCAGCGCGATTACTCCGCTGACGCTGCCAGATGGGCGCGCGCTGCCCAGCGGAGTCAGCGGCTCCTCGCTGGTGATGGCGTTCGATCAACCGGTGGCATACATCGGGCTCGATATACCCGACCGCACGGAGCGACGCCCCAGATGTCCTGGTGGTAGACCTGGCTACTGGCGCGATTAGCGGCTCCCTGAACCCTGGATATACGACATCCGTGCCGCTCCCGCCGCCGCCTGGCAGCCTGCCGGTCTCGGCGTTCCCGTCGGCCATTCCCTATCTCGACATCAGCAAGATGACGGTGGCGACAGATCTGGATGGCGCGCTGGCGCTCTCGCCCGATGGCCAGTGGCTCTTCGACACGCTGGCGCTAACTGGCCCCGACCAGAAGCATTACGTCTTGATCCGCCGCTTTAGCGCGACCAGCGGCACACTGAGCCAGGAGCTTGCACTTCCCGGTGATTTTTCGCTGGCGCGGCTGCTGAGCGGCAACAGTGCCGACACGCCACAGCTATACCTCGTCGATGGCAGCCCCGATGCCCAGTGCTACATTCTGGACGCCAGCGACCAGGGGCCGACGCTCGTGGGCGAGGTGCCACTGGGTGGGCCAATCTCGCTGCCCGGCACGCGGTTCACCGGCTCGATCTTCCTGACGCTATCTTCAAATGGCAACCAGCTCTACATCACGCAGGACGCCACCAGCGTGGATGGCGAGATCACGGGTCATGATGTCTGGGTCGTGAATGTGCACAGCATGGCCCTCGACGTGCACCATAGCACATCAACCAGCGTTGGCATGGTCCTGCCCAACGGCTCCAGCCAGCAGGGCGCGCGGACGTTCGCGCTGCGTGGCGGTGTCATTAGCCTGACCGATGTGCAGCTCACCGGAAACCTGACGCCGTGGCTTCAGTTGAGCGATGGCAAGCCAGTAATTCAACTGCTCACCACCGTGGCGGGTTGACGTGCTCCTACTTCCCCGGTGTGGATTCCGGTTTCTGCTCCGGGGTGACGCGCTTGCCCTGACGGCGCGGCTTGCGGCGATAGCCTGCCAGATCGTGGAGCTGGTAGAGGGCGCTGATGATGGCCTCATCGTTCCAGCGCGAATCGAGCGGCGGGGCCAGCCCCAGCGAATCGAGGATGCCGTCGCTGCCGGTCAGCGCCACCAGCGTCGTCGCCATGCACTGCGTCACGGCGTCCAGGTGGTAGCCGCCCTCCTGTACCACCACCAGCCGACCGTCGCAATAGCGCTCGGCCATCTCGGCCACTTCGAGCGTCAGGTCGGAGAAATCGGCGTTGCTGAGGCGCATATCGCCCAGCGGGTCCATCCAGTGGGCGTCGAAGCCCGCCGAGAGCAGAATCACATCGGGCTTCATGCGGTCGGCGACTGGCCAGAGCACCTGGCGGAAGATGGGGTCGTAGACGCTCCAGCCGGAGCCGGGAGGCAGCGGCACATTGATCGTCGCGCCTTTACCCACACCCTCGCCCAGTTCTGTGGAGGCGCCCGTGCCGGGGTACCAGGGGAACTGGTGGGTCGAGAAGTAGACGACATCGGGATCGTCATAGAACATTTCTTGCGTGCCATTTCCATGGTGCACGTCATAGTCCACAATCAACACCTTCTGCCAGCCCCAGCGCTGCTGCGCGTAGCGGGCGGCGACGGCCACGTTGTTGAAGAGGCAGAAACCCATCGCCTGCGCGGGCCGGGCGTGGTGGCCAGGGGGGCGCACCAGCGCGTAGCCGTTGTGCGCACGCCCCTCGCCGATAGCATCCAGCGCCACCAGCGGCGCGCCCGCGGCCAGTGTGGCGGCGGTGTAGCTGCCCGGCGAAATGTAGACATCGGTGGCGAACTTCACTGGGCCAGCGCCGTCTCCCTCGCGCTCGCGCAGCCGCTCGACCGCCAGTTGCACCTTGGTGACGTAGGCGGGCGTATGCACCGCGACCAACTCATCGCGGCTGGCTGGACGCGCGTCCAGCCGCAGCACACGTTCGGCGGCCAGCGTCTCCTCGGCGATCAGCGCCTCGATCAGGGCGATACCGCGCTCCAGCCGCTCTGGCGTCTCTGGAAACTCCTCCGGCACGAGGTGATCGAGCATCGCCGGATCATAGACCAGCGCCGTCGGCAGCCGCGCTGGCTCAGAGGATTCTTGAGCCGATTGCAACATCTCGGATGTTGCGAACTGGTTGGCGGAATCGGTCTCGGGTATATCAGGCACAGTGTTACTCCTTCGCTACGGCGGCAGGCGTACATTCTACAATCCCAATCGCTACCACAAATCATCGGCACCGTCAACGTGTTGCGGGAATGCCATCAGGGCAATGCCAACGTCAGAAGGTGACAAATGAAGTGCATCTGGTGTCCTAGTGAACGAGATCGTGATGAGGCCAGATGCGCCAAGCGAAATGTAACATAGCGGGCCTGACAGTAGACGGAACGCCCAAGCGCGCACCTGATCCGTGCAAGTGGTGGTAAGCGGGCAGCGGATAGCAGTGGCGATTGACAAGGAGCCACTGTTTTCAAGCCCTCCAGCGAAGTGACGCGCAAGCAGTTCGACACATTGATGAGAGAGGCTAGCGCGGCAGCCAAGTTCCGGGAGAGAAACTTGGCTTCTTGGGTTGTCACAAAGGTGCCTCGTGCTCCAATGGGCTAGGCTGGTCGGATGACGACTGCGATCTCTTCTGCGGTATAGGTCAGGAGCGACTGGGGCTACTTCTTCTCGTCATCTGGGTCGCAGAGTGAGCCGTCCTCGCGGGTGAAAGCTATCTTCGGCATTAGGCGAGAGGTCGGCACGGATCCAGGGCGAGGTTTCCAGGAGACAGTGAGACCGCGTTCACCCACCTGGAAGCCGTTGCCACAGAGAGAGCAGCGGCGGGCAGGTGAGAGGAGGCTGTTCCGGTTGGCTTGAACGAACGAGTCGAGCACGGAATACTGCTCGCCCTCGAAGTTGAAGTCTTTCGAGCCCATAGCATACTGGGGTTTGCCTTTGAGAGGTGGACGCTCAATTCCGGGGAACTCGGCGGCGAAACAATCGGGGTGGAGAGACTGGATAAGTTTTGGCATACTTGGTTACTCCTTCTTGTTCCCTGACTCGCCATAGAGAATGCACACTCCTTCATCGCACTCCGCCTCAATGGTGGTTTAGGCTTGGTCATAGTCCTGGCCCAAGAATGGAAAGCGCAAGTCATAAAGGCTAGTGCAGCAGTCAGACTCCTCCATGATACTGTAAAAGCTGGATGCCTGTCACGGCTTGGTCTCGAATGAAGACGATCCATACGCAGCAAAAGATGTCCTCGTTGCCCAACCTCGACTTTGACATCGTCCTGGGAATGTCACCTTCTGCTACAGTACACTACCGGCGTAGGCAGCTTCGGGAAGAAGTGATAGAATGCATACTGTTCGTGCGCGTTGGTGGTGGTGAATGACACCGCGCCAGATCGCGCCACTGGTTCCCCACTCGATACCCGGTGCATGGCAGTATGCCAGCAAGTCCCACAAAAAGGAGCGAGCCCACCAATGGGATTCAATATGAAAGACCTTCAGCGGATGCAGGCGAAGCTACTGAAGATGCAGGAAGACCTGCAAAACAGCGAGTTCGTTGGCACATCCGGTGGCGATGCCGTCCAGGTGACGATGACTGGCCGCTACGAGGTGATGGCGCTCAAGCTGAGCCAGGAAGTGGTTGATCCTGAGGATGTGGGCATGCTCGAAGATTTGATTCTGGCAGCCTGTAAGGACGCGTTCGAGAAAGTGGTAGACGCGCAGCAGAAGATCATGTCTTCGATGACGGGCGGTATGAAACTGCCGCCAGGCATGGGCTTCTAACGGCGCGCGTCTTTTCGGGGAACCACGAGCAGAAGAGCATACGATGCAAACAACGTCCGCCTTGGTGACGGCGCTGATCGAAGAGCTGGCCAGGCTTCCTGGTATTGGCCCGAAGACGGCGCAGCGGCTCACCTTCTACATTCTACGCAGTCCCGCCGAGCAGGCGCGACGACTGGCGGAGGCTATTACCCAGGTCAAGGAGAGCATCATCCAGTGCTCTATCTGCTATAACCTGACGGAGACCGACCCTTGCCCGATCTGCGCCAACAGCCAGCGCGACCGCCACATCATCTGCGTCGTCGAAGAGCCGCTGGACGTGCTGGCGCTCGAAAAAACCGGCGTCTTCAAGGGGCTGTATCACGTCTTGCATGGCGCGCTTTCCCCCATCGAGGGCATCGGCCCGCGCGATCTGCGCATCGACGAGCTGGTAGCCCGGACACGGGCGCACTCTGGCGCCAACGCCAATGCCAACGTCAACGCCGATGGCGAGAATGAGCCGGTGAGCGAGGTGATTCTGGCGACCAACCCCAACTATGAGGGCGACTATACCGCCGCCTACATCGCGCCGCTGATCGCGCGACCCGACCTCATGGTGACGCGGCTGGCGCGCGGCCTGCCGATTGGCGGCGATCTGGAGTACGCGGACGAAGGCACGCTGAGTCGCGCGCTGGAGGGGCGGCGAGAGCTGTAGCCCAAGGTAGCCTGGAGCAACTCGTGCCTCTCGGCGAATCGCGTTGGATTTTCAGCATGCGGAGGGTGATGTTGAACACTGATGATACGCTGCATGCGCTGCGCGAACAGCGGCTGACGACACTGGCGCTGGCCGACCAGATTAAGGAAGACCGCTGGCGCGAGCCGCTCTTGCCAGGTGAACGTTCGCTGCACGACCTGCTGGCGCATATCCTCGCCTGGGACGAGTGGGCGGTCGGCGTCTTCGAGATCAGCCGTCTGCGCGCGCTGCCGCCCGTGCTGATCGACGCGCTGCGTGATGTGGATGCTTACAACGCCCGCGCCATGCGCCGCTACGCCAACATCACCCGCGACGATTTGATGTCCGCGCTCCAGGCCTCCCCAGACCGCGTGCTGGCCAGCGCGATTGGCCCCGGCGGCGAAAACTGGCAGGAGCGCCGCTTCCCGGAGCTTGCCCACGCACGCACGCTGGACGCGCAGAAAGACGAGTCGGTCGTCACCTCGCGCGGGCCGAGCGTCGGCGGGCTGCTCCGCGTGTTGCTGCGCCACGAGATGAGCCATAATCAGGAGATCAGCGAGGCATTCGGCATCACGCCCGATCTGGAGCGCTTTCGCGACGACGAGGGCGTCCCGACGCCAGAGTAACCCGAAAGTCCCCGCGTTGTGGCGGCTTCCGGTCAGCAATAGCCCGAAAAGAAAGGACTATTGACGCCGGAGCCGAAATCGCATAAAATTGTACGTATGTTCTAGCATTTAGGACAGGCGTAGACATCCGAGACATCCGGCGACACATTCTCCCCAACATCCTGAAATCGCTTCTTCTCTGAGTGGAAGAAGGTTGCGCCCGCCGTCGCTAGTACCGGGCGAATGAAAGAGGAGCAAGGCATGCCTGCAGATCGCGGCAGCAATAGCGCTACCCCGGTGGCGTACGGCGCAAGCGCCAGCGAACGCGAGAAGTCGCTGGAGTTGACGGTCTCTCAGATCGAGCGCCGCTTTGGCAAAGGCGCCATCATGAAGCTCGGCGAACACCGGGCGCACGTCAAAATCGAATCTATCCCAACCGGCTCGATCATGCTCGATCTGGCGCTCGGCATCGGCGGCGTCCCACGTGGGCGCGTCACCGAGATCTACGGGCCGGAAAGCTCAGGCAAGACGACGCTCTGCCTGCACATCATCGCCAATGCGCAGCGGCGCGGCGGCACCTGCGCGATCATCGACGCCGAGCACGCGCTCGATCCCGGCTATGCCGAGCGGTTGGGCGTCAACGTCGACGAGCTGTTGATTTCGCAGCCAGACACCGGCGAGCAGGCGCTGGAAATCGTCGAGATGCTGGTCCGTAGCGGCGCGGTGGATGTGGTCGTGATCGACTCGGTGGCCGCGCTGGTGCCACGCGCCGAGATCGAGGGTGAGATGGGCGACTCGCATGTGGGCTTGCAGGCGCGGCTGATGAGCCAGGCGCTGCGCAAGCTGACCGGCGCCATCAACAACTCCAAGACCGTCTGTCATCTTCACCAACCAACTGCGCGAGAAGATCGGCGTGATGTTCGGTTCCCCGGAAACAACCCCAGGCGGGCGCGCGCTGAAGTTCTACTCTCCGTCCGGCTGGATATCCGCCGTATTGAGTCTATCAAGGTTGGCACTGAAGTGGTCGGGTAGCCGGGCGCGGGTGAAGGTGGTCAAGAACAAGGTCGCGGCGCCATTCCGCGTCGGCCGAGTTCGACATCATGTTCAACGAGGGCATCTCGCGCGAGGGCGGCCTGATTGATGTTGGTCTGGAAATGGGCATCATCAAGAAGGCGGGCGCGTTCTTCTCGGTCGGCGATATCCGGCTGGGCCAGGGGCGCGAGAACGCCAAGGAATATCTGCGCCAGAACACCGATGTCGCCGACGCCATTGAGGCGCAAATCCGCGCGGCGGTCGCCCCGGCGGTCGCACCCGAAGACGCGGACGACACCGCAGAAGACGAAGAGGTATAGCATAGTGAGTGGCAATCCAGCTTAGCGGCATGAATGCCGCGGCTAATCCAGCCCCACTAGGCCGTTTTCGACAATCAAATAGATGCGCTCGACGCAGGATTAGCCGTAGGTCTTCAGCCTACGGCTAGCGTTTCTTCCTGACGTATCTTGCTCGTTCAGCAGCTCATTTGTATGGCTGTATGGCGAACCCCTTGAGATGGAGCCATCGACATGACCGAACGCCCGTTGCCGCTGGTGATTGTGGTGAACGGGCTGCCCGCCACCGGCAAGACGACGCTGGCGCGGCGGCTCGCCGACGATCTGCATCTGCCGCTGCTGGCCAAAGACGCCATCAAGGAAACGCTCTTCGAGACCATCGGCTGGAGTGACCGCGCGTGGTCGCGGCGGCTGGGGACGGCGACGATGGCGCTTCTTTATATGCTGCTGGACGAGCATCTGCGCGCCGGGCAGCCCTACATCGTCGAGTGCAACTTCTACCCCGACCGCGATGGCGAGCGTTTCCACGCGCTTCAGCAGGCGTATCCTTTTATGCCCTTTCAGATTCTCTGCGTCGCCGATGGCCCAACGCTGTATGCGCGCTACTGCCAGCGGGCGCGTTCAGCGGACCGCCATCCTGGTCACGTTGAGACGAATGACCTCGACGAACACCGCGAGCTGCTGCTGCGTGGGCGCATCGATCCCCTGCCACTGGGCGGCACACTCTACGAACTGGACACCACCGACTTTGCGGCGATGGACTATTCAGCGCTGACCACGGTACTCAGAGCGGTAGCCTCGTCGTAGAGAATCATGGGTACCAGGGATTAGAACTCACAGGTGGTTTGCGGGGCTTTGATGCAGCCGGGAGGAAAATTCCCGCTGCGATGGCGCCAAGCGCGATAAGTACGAAGACCGCCGCCAGAATCAGATTCGACGTATGGCTCTGGTTGGGATGCGTATAGTAGTCGGTCACATATTTGGTCGATTGCCCGACGCTTGCCCCGGGCATCTGAATCGCGACGATAGAAGGATCGTTGAGCGGCGACTGAATGTACCAGATCGTCACTGGTTCCCCGATAGCGAACTGGTTCGCGCTAAGGGTCGGCGTGAACTGGGCGCGGTTAATTTGATACGAGGCGCTATCGCCAGCCAGTTGGACTGTGTCGTACTTATACGCCCCGGAGTCGTCTGTGATGGTGCTGAGATGCGCGATAGTCCCCGTCCTCGTCATGACCGGACTTGTCGCGTAGACGCTGGCTACGACGCCTCCCGCGCAGCACAGCGCCACGATTGCAAGCACGAAGCGCGCCCAGCGGGCGCCAATGATCAGACGAAGGGTACTCAACATCGCACTATCCTCTTCATGAGACGCTTATGACCTTTAGCCTGCTCCTCCGCCCAATTGCTGGGCGAGTTTTTGCATGATCTTTTCGTGCTGCGTCCGCGCCGAGCCGAAATCCATGATCGAGAGCGCGCGCTCGCTGCATTGCAGCGCCTCGTGGTAGCGGCCAAGATGGGTGAGCGCAATCGACGCATTGTGCCAGACCCAGGGGTCGTCAGGATTGAGCGTGGTGGCGTTTTGGAAGGTAGCCACCGCGTCATCATAGCGGTCGAGATTCATAAGCAACAGCGCCTTGCTAGAGAGGATCGACGCTTTCTCCGCCGGGGTTGTCGCAAGCGCCAGCGCGCGGTCGGAGCAGGCCACCGCCTGCTCGTATTCGCCACGCACGCGGTAGTAGAACACCTCGGCCTGAGGCAGCCTCGGATGATCCGGCGCGACCTGCTGAATCATGGCAAGCGTTTTCGTTGCCAGTTCCTGCCAGTACGGCGCGCGACACGCAACAAGGAGCCGAAGCTGGATGATGAGCGCGTCTGGCTGGAGCGGCGTGTGGAATTGCGCGCGACCGGCAAAACGCAGCCCCTGCCGCAGCCCAACTGGCGCGAATGTTGTACCGCGCAGATATGAGAGGCGGAACATCACCTCGGCGGCGCCAACATAGCAGAGCGGGCGCGGCAGCGCGGCGAAGATTTGAACCGGGCCACGTAGCCGCTGCCAGTCCCCCGAAATTGTATCGACCTCCGCGATGGTGGCGTCGAAGGTGGCGCGCACCCGCTCGTCCGGGTACTCCACGTGATCTCCCCAGGGAATCTCGCGCAGTTGGTTGGCGTACGTCTCGACCTGCGCCAACTCATCGGGGCTGACGCCCTGCGGCGGATCCTTTGGCAGCGGTGGGATCGGCAATACCTTGCCCTCGGCGAGCAACTGTTTCGCGCGCGCCTCGCTCTCGGCGACCACCTTATGCAGCCGTCGTCGGCTGCGGCCGATGAAGATATTGCCCACCAGAACCATCAGCGCGAGCAGCAAGAAAAGACCAGCGCCGATGCCGAAGCCGATATTCTGGGCGGTATCATGGCCTGTGGTCGCGAACAGCACACACAAGAGCGCCATCACCAGGAAAGGGTGCCAGAATCCACCGCCCGCGCTGGCTCTGCATCAGGCGGTCGCGCAGCATGTCGAAAAGCTTGCCGATGAGGTTGTTGGTCACGTTATTGCCCACCAGGATATCCTTCCATGCACGCATAATTGCCGCCGACCTACGCAAGATTACTGACGCATTGCCAGCGCCAGTATAGATAATCTCGCCTGTGTACGTCAATGGCCTGCGCGCATTGCCCTGGAAGCGTCAGCCATTGCCTGGGGGTGATGCGTTCAGCAGTCGGGCACGCTCGTCGCGGAGCTTCTGGATGACCTGATCCGCCGACTCGCCGCCCAGCGCCATCTGCTTGAGCGCAGCCACCAGTCGCGCCCACTCGCCCGCGCGCTGCTGAAAGCGTGCGTCACGCTGCAACAACTCCTCGAAGATGTGCGTCTCGAGCTGGAGCCAGGTGGAACGGTCGCTGCTATCCAGCCCGTTCTCGTCGTCCAGCTCCCACTCGCTGTCGCGCGTGCCGTCGTGGATGCGCACCACCAGCGGGTGAAACATCCGTTGCGCCGTCTCTTCCAACTGGGTGCGGTCGAGCGCGCTGGCGTCGAAGCTCAACACCCCCGTGAGCGAGACATCCACCACCGGCTCCAGCCCAGCGCTGGCTGCTCGGGGACGGCGTATTCGCGCACTTTGCTCCGGCAGTAGCGCTCGAACGCCTCGTAGAGCGCGGCGGGTTCGCGCAGCCCCTCGACGTTGAACGGCAGCCGCAGAAACGGGCGGCGCGGATTGACGATGTGCTCGGCGATATGGGTCGGCTCGCCATCTGGCCCGCCGGTATTGATCCGCACGACGTAGTAGCCACGCTCCCAGGCGCTTTCTTCCGCGCCCCAGGTCTCAGACGAGCCGGGATTATACAGCCATTGGTCAATCTCATAGGGCTTGTGGACGTGGCCGAGGGCGATATAATCCACCAGCCCGCGTAGCGGCTCGAAATCACTGCGCTGAGGCAGCCCATGCAGTGTCGGCAGCATGCCCTCGACGCCGGTATGCAGCAGCAGCAGGCGATACTCGACGCCTGCGGCATCCTCCGCCTCGCGCGTGGCCGCCAGTTGCTCGGCCAGGCTCTTCATCACCCGCGCCGTGCTCGCTCCATACCAGGGTAGGCCGTAGACGCGCAGCTTGCCGCCCTTCAGGTCGATGTACGCGCCGCGCATCTCATCCTGATTCCACGGCTTCAACTCCGGCGCGCCATCGCGGACGTAGGGGTTCAGCAGGATTAGCAGGTTCTGCCAGCAGAGAAACTCCAGCCAGGAGACGCCGTCACGGTAATAGCTGCGGTCGTGGTTGCCCTCGATAGCCACGCAGGGGATGCCCGCGTCACGCAGTCGCTCCAGCCCGTCCTGCGCGTGCATCAGCGTGCGCGCGTCGATTGCCCGCTTATTGAAGAGGTCGCCCGCGATGACGAAGAGATCGGCCTTGCGGGCGATGGCGTCATCGACAATGGCCCAGAAGGCGCGGGAAAAGTCGTTGAAGCGCTCCTTCATCCCATATTGCTCGTAGCCCAGATGATTATCGGCGGTATGCACAAACAACGCCTGCATGGTGTTTCTCACATTCTCACAGTCGGGTTTACATCGAGCGGCTTTGCAGAGTATACCGTTCTCCAAAACTTACCATTCTATCTCACGTAGAGATGGAATGTGTTTGGTTCCTGCTTCAACGAGGAGAGTTCCACGGCGACCCCTCGGCCGCCGCCAGCGCTCTCCTCTCCACAGGCATTTCACCTCTCCGGGGAACTCCCGGCGAGTTTAGCGAGCTTACACAAATTGATGGCGGCGTTCAAGTCACGATCGAGCACCAGACCACAGGTATCTTGTGGGTTGCGGCACTGGAAGGTCCGATCTGCCAGCGTCAAGCCCGCATCTATCCACCCACAGGCCGAACAGGTCTTGCTGGATGGCTCCCAGCGATCCGCCACGACCACCCGGCTGCCGTACCAGCCGGCTTTGTAGGTGAGTTGCCGCCGAAACTCGCCAAAGCCCACATCGCTAATGGCTTGTGACAGATGGTGGTTCTTGAGCATGCCGACCACATGCAGGTCTTCGATCACGATGACTGACTTGGTTTTCGCCAGCCTCGTCGTGAGTTGATGCAGTGTGTTGGCCCGCTGGTGAGTAATCGTGCGGTGCATCCGTGCCAGGCGCTGGACAGCCTTGCGGCGATTCTTGGAACCCTTGACCTTACGCGTGACAGCACGCTGGCAGTGTTTGAGCTGCTTCAGGCGCCGCTTGAGCGGCCTGGGGTTGGGAATCATCGTCCCGTCCGAGAGGGTAGCCAGCGCCTTGATGCCCAAGTCGACGCCCACCGCCGGACCGGTGTGCCCAGGAAAGTCGGGTATGTCCTGGTGCTGCTCCACCTGGACCGAGACATACCAGTGCCCAGCCTGTTCGGAGACAGTGGCCGAGAGGATCTTCACCCCAGCGCAGCCACCAGCCAAGTCACTCGCGAGCAGATAGCCGCGCTCTTTGAGGCGGAGGCGACCCAAGCGCGGCAATTGGATGGCGTCGTGAGAGACCTCGATGCGGCCGGTGAGACGGAAGCTGCCCAGGCCACGCTTCCTGGTCTTGAACTGTGGGTAGCCGACCTTGCCATGCAGTTTGCCCTGTTGCTTCAGTTTGCAGCGGCGGAAGAAGTGGGCAAAGGCGTTGTCGAGATTCCTAAGCGCTTCCTGCGGCGCGCACTTGGAGACCGCGTACATCCAGGCGAGGTCCGTTTGCTTGAGCGCGTTCAGGTCCCGATGGAGCTCTATGGCCGAGGGACTCTTGCCGGTGGCGCGGTACGCGTCCTGCTTGCATCGCAGCCCCCAATTGTAGGCATACCGTGCCGCGCCCGCGTGCCGTATGCAGGCGGTGACCTGCTGATTATTTAAGTCTAGGTCGGTCTTGTACGCGCGAGTAACGGTCCTCACAGGCGTCATGAGCAGCACACCGTCCTTCACCTGCTCTTGTACACTCTCCACCTCCACCACACTATTCTTCTCGCTTGGCGCAAATGCGGCGACGGCTGAGAAAGATAACCAGGAAACTCCACAAACAGGTATGAAGCTCGCTTCTGGTTATCACCCTCATCCATGATATCCGGCCCGGAGCGCCACAAGCGGAAATCCACCGCCGCCAGTATATTCTAATGGGTATGAAAGCCCCGGAAACGAGAAGAGCGCTCCAGTGTGCAGTGGAGCGCTCTCGCATATCACTAACCCTCACCGGAGGATGGCTATGGGCCGGGCGGCGTCGTTGCCGTTGCTGTCGCCGTCGGCACTGGCGTCGCGGTAGGCTGCGGCGGTGTTGTCGGCGTCGGCGCTGGCCCGTTGCTGACGATCAGGTTGACTGTGTCGCCGGGCTTCGCCGTTGCACCCGCCGCGGGGTCAGTCGATATGACATTGCCACTGGCAATCGTCGGGTCCGACTGGTACGACTTGACGTTGCATTGAAGCTGTAACGTGGGGTCATTAAGCTTAGTACAGGCAGCCGAAACGGCCATATTGGTCACGTCAGGTACGGTGACTGTGTCGGTGCCGCCACTGACGGTGACGTTGACCGTTGTGTCGTAGGCTACCTTTTGCCCGGAGGCGACGTCCTGTGTGAGCACCTGATCTATTGGTTGATTGCTCGATACCACCTGCTTCTGCAGCTTGAGGTGGTTTGACTGCGCCAGGGAAAGCGCCGCTGTATACTGCTGTCCAACAAAGTTCGGAACCGCTACTGTCTGTGGAGGCGTTGTGGCCTGGCCACCGCCCAGCGCGCCGTTCAAGAGGACGAAGACCAGCACGCAGGCGACGCCAAGCAACAGCACCAGCCCGCCAATCATGGCGGCAATCAGGCCGGTCCTGGACTTGCGGGGTTCGTCATAGTCACCCTGCGGGCCTGAGATGCGCGGCACGGTTCCGCGCGCGGTGGCCCAGGGGGTGGTACTGAGCCCATTGCCATTCCCCATGCCACCATCAAAGTCCTCGAAGGTGGGCGCGTCATAGCCATCGTTCGCGACCGCATCCGGCGAGGGAAGACCCCGGCGTGGCCCGCTGATCACCGCCGACGCGCCAAACTGCGACGCGCCGCGTCCCGGCTGCGGGCGGGCGTCGATCCCCGGCAGGTCCAGCGGGCGACCTGTGCCGCTGCTGCCAAAGCGCCTGCTAGGGCCGCGCGCGAATTGATCGAGCGCATAGGCTAGCGCGTCGCCGTTGGGATAGCGGTCGCGCGGATCCTTCTCCAGACAGCGCAGGATGATCCGCTCCAGATCGCGCGGAATCATCTGGTTGATGCGGGAAGGCGGCTCCGGGATATCCTGAATGTGGCGCATCGCCACCGCGACGGGCGTATCGCCGTCGAACGGCGTCCGGCCAGTGAGCATCTCATACATCACGATGCCGAGCGCGTAAATATCGGCGGCGGGCGTCACGATCTCGCCCTGCGCCTGCTCCGGCGCGTAATACTGCACCGTGCCCAGCGTCATGCCCGTGGTGGTGAGCCGTTCGGCGTCAACGTCCTTATAGACGCTGGCGATGCCGAAATCGGTCAACTTGACCAGCCCATCGCCGTTAAGGAGGATATTCTGCGGCTTGACATCGCGGTGGACGATGGTGCGGCGGTGGGCGGCGCCCAGACCCAGGGCGACATCGTGGGCGATCTCGACGGCACGGTCGGGGGTGAGCACGCCTTCGCGCTTGAGATATTTGCGCAGGTCGGCGCCATTGATGAGTTCCATGACGATGTAGTAGGCGTCGCCGCTCTGGCCATAGTCGAAGACCTGGACGATATTGGGGTGCTGCAAGGCGGAGGCGGCGCGGGCTTCGCGCTGGAAGCGGGTGACGAACTTGGGGTCGCTGCTATAGACCTCGCGCAGAATCTTGATGGCGACCTCGCGGCCCATACGCAGATCGGTGGCCCGATGGATGGTGGCCATACCGCCGCGACCGATAGGCTCGCCCAGTTCGTATCGATCACCGATCAGCTCATTCGGTTCCATGGTACTCCTCATCACGGCGCTCTACCATTACGCGCCGTGTGTCCCTGTCGTCTGGACCTCGCCCGCCGTGCCCCGCTTCGCCTGTCTCTGCGCGGTCTTCGCCGAGCCGCGCCCGAGCACTGTGAGCAGCATGGATATCGAAGCAGCAGCCATAGCGCGCCAGGCAGAGTTGCCCTTCATTGAGGAATAATAGCCAATGATGGTCATTTCTCGTAGCCAAGCCTACTCTAACGCGCTGTGCAGGCGGTGTCAAGCCGGGCAGCCGCTCATCCCGCCTCACTGCGTGTCCTGAAACGATGCGCCCGTTGGAACTCGTCAGCAGTGTATCACACCGCCCGATATCGCGCTATGGCCGGGGTCACACAGTCCTACCAGATTTTGAGACCAGCGGGCCCCGGCCTTCAGGTATGGGGATGAATGGTCCCTTGCCGTCAGGCAACCACTATGCTATACTTTCCACTCGAACGGCATGACGGGGGCACCGCCAGCGCGTAAATGATCGGTCCTCAGGGCTGGATACCGTTCTCTGATAGCCTTGCCGAGAGGGGCATCTCGAAAGGATGCCAGGTCGCGAGAAGCCCCGGCCTTCCGGGCCAGGGGAGTTGTCACCGCCTCAGCAATTTCTCAGAATCAAGCCATCCAGTGTTCAAGGCATTCCAGAGTGTGCGGGGAAGTGCGCCACCTCCTCAGTGCGCGTTGACGCTCCGCATGCCCGGTGCTATACTGCCCTCGGAGCGCGCGCCGCTCCATACCTCAACTGGCCGATGTAGCTCAATTGGCAGAGCAGTGGTTTTGTAAACCTCAGGTTGCGGGTTCGAGTCCCACCATCGGCTCCCTAAGAAACCTAGAATTCAAGCGGCTTCACCGATTTACCAGTGAGGCCGCTTTTGTGTGTCCGAGGGCCAGTACGCCAACCAGTACGCCAACGGGCGATTGTACGCCAATATACGCCAAACTACACCGATTCGCCTTCGCCTGCCTCATCCACCCTCAACTGTTTCGCGCGGTGAACGTTATCGTGCATGTCACCCCGCAGCCCAAGCGCCTTATCCATCGCATCGGCGGCTTGCTGCTGCATGTGGGGCATGACGTGACTGTAGATGCCGAGCGTCACCGACACATGCGAGTGGCCGAGCATTTCACTCACCACCTTGGGATTGATGCCACGCGCCAGGAGAAGCGTTGCGGCAGTATGACGGAGATCGTGAAAGCGGATGCGCGGGAGGCCCGCCCGTTTCAGCAGCGGATAAAACCAGTACCGCAGGAGGTTAGTACCGTCAAGCGGGCGTCCCAGCGTATTTGGAAATACGAGGTCTAGTTTCTCCCAGGCCGCACCCACAAGCAATCGTTCCTCCACCTGTCGGGTACGATGCGCGCGCAAAGCCTCTACGGCGATCTGAGAGAGCGCTATACGCCGCCGACTGTACTTGGTTTTCGGTTCAGCGAAGACATACCCCTCTTTCGTGTAATGCACCGAGGCGCGAACTTGCAGCGTTACCCCGTCCAGGTCAACATCCTGCCACTTCAAGGCCAGCAATTCACCCTGGCGCATCCCGGTAGCCAGCGCAAGGACATAGAGCGCTTCGAGCCGGTCGCCTTTGGCCGTTGCCAGGAGCGTCTGCGCCTGAGTCTCGGTCAAGGTCGCCATTTCGTGATGCCGCATGCGAGGGACTTCTACAAGGTCAAACACATTGCGCTGAATCAGCCCCAATCGCAACGCCGCATCAAAAGCGCGATGCAGAATCGCGTGAAGGTGATGAACGCTCGTGCTCGACTGCCCTTCTTCTAGCTTCTTGGCGTAGAGCAGCTGCACCTGTTGAGCTGTGAGACGCGTCAAAGGAATGGAGCCAAGGTTTGGGATAGCATGGACACGGATACGAATCTCATACCCGCGCCATGTCTGATCGCGCACCTTTGACTTTGTGGCAGTCAGCCAACTGGTGAGGTAGCTCTCGACCGTCTGTCCTTTCCCAAGGATGGGAAGACCTGCATCCCGATCACGCAATGCCGCTGCCAACTGGCGCGCGGCTTCCTGGCGCGTCTTCGCATAGAAGCTCTTGCGTCTGCCGTCTTCCAGCGATATACGCGCTTCCCAGAGACCATTTTTGCGCTTGGTAATGCTGCCCTCGCTGTTGCCCCGCTTGGTAGCCATGTCTCTATGCTCCCTTCGATACGCTAGCCAACTGGCGAGCCACGTACTCATGAAGCGCAGCAATTGGAATCCGGCGCTTACGTCCGACCTTGATGCTCGGAATCTGCCCCTGCATAACCAGGCTGTACACATAGGTACGCCCCATACTCAGGGCTAATGCAGCATCTTCGACAGTCAGCAGAATTCTCACCGCTGAGAGGTCTGTGATAGGCGCACTGTGAGGTTCTTCCATTGTTGGCCTGTCCTTATCTACGCCGCCGTCGGGTCGGGCGACAGCACGCCCAGCCGTTGGCGTTTGTGGGCGTACAACTTCTCGAAGGTCTTGCCGCGTTCCTGGAGGTAGCGTTCCTGCCACTCCATGAACCAAATCAGGAAATGGGTGCCGTCGTCGTGTTCGGGCAGTTCCCCGGCGAGGTAGGCAGCGGCTGTCGTCGAGCAACCCGAAAGCATCTGGCAGATCAGCAGCAAATCCTGCTGCTGTTTCTTCTCCCGTACCAGGGGAACCGGATCGCCAGAGAAGTCCGCGGACTGGATCACTTGCCAGAAGGGGGAGCATTCCCACCGGCCTCGGTTGGTATCGCCAGTCGGGACGGTATGGCGTAGCCACTGGATCGTGGAGTACGCCCACATGCCCGCCAGCTGGTCGAGCATCTGGTAGGGTTCCTCAACGCCCAATTCTTTGAGACATTCGCGCTTGTAGCGGAACTCGACGCGGGTGATACGGGACTCACCATCCCAGCCGTTGCGCATCCAGACATCGTGCATCCAGGCTTTGCGCGAGACGGTGATTTCCTTCGTCTTGTCGTAGATGCAGCAGGAGTGGGTCGCGCCCTTGCTGAATTCATAGCCGGTGCAGCGCCTTCCGTCAAAGTTCACTTCCAGCGAGTCGCCTTCGTCGATTGCGTCATCAGGGTCGGACGTGGTGGGTATGTCAGCCTCCGTGTGGGTCTTGCGGCGATGCCCTCTGGTAATGAAGGCGGGCGCATCTTGGAGGGAGGGTTCCCAGCCGGCTATATCGGCGCACAAGTGGACCTCACTCACCTGCAACTCGAAGCCCACGCCGTAGAAGTCCACCAGGAAGCCGTAGAGCGCCGAGAGGGCATCTTCTGGCCCTGATTCCCAGAGAAACGCCGACGAGAGCCGGGCCTTGCCAATGATATGATTGAGCCTGCCTGTGCCAATGTCCAGATGCAGCGAGGGGCAATGCAGAATCCAGCGCCACTGGCGTCCGCTCCCATGCGCCTTGATCAAAAGTGGTTCGCCTGCGAAACTCCAAGGTGTCAGCAAATCTTCGTCGGCTTCCTGGCTGGCCCATTTCAGGCCGTCGAGTTCGTCCGCGCGTTCGCGGGAGAGTTCGCCCTTGACGTTGATAATCCAGGTGTCGATATTTGCCCCAACGACGTGATATGGCATACGGCTCTATGCTCCTTTCAGATGCGTGTCTGCGAATCCTTGAAAACATCGCTGGATGGTTCTCTTGTCAAAGTGAGGGTGCGTGTTACTGGTTCCGCACCCTCAATTCCTTCACGCCCACGATAGGCAGTGGTGTTGCGCGGCATCCTTGCCGCGCTGGCCTGCGGCAAAGATAGGTGACGCTGGGTGACATACGCTACTCCCGACCAGTTGAGAGGGGAAGGGACGGAACTGCATTGCGAGACCCGCCCTTCCCCCTCTCAAACTCTCCCCCATCCCACCCGCGCTAGGCATGCCGATGCCTGCGGCGCTCCGCCTGGCGGCTAGGGTGACCGTTGTTGCCGAGTAGGGCGCGATGAGCGGGAAGGCCAGCCGACTTGCGCGCGGGTGGCGACCAGCCGTTGCCGTTCGTCGGGCGTCATGCGTGTGGGCGGCATCGCGAATGAGGGCATTAACTCCACCCTCAGTTGCGACGCCCGGCCGCCAAAGGGGCCAACAACTCCGTCGCGGCTTCTACTGCTGAGGCGGCATCGCCCTGCTTGAAAGCTGAGCCGACCGAGCGAAGCCCTTCGAGCAGCGAGAGATCATGGCCAGCCCGCTGCATGTTGAGCCGTGCCGCCTCCAACGCGGACATTTGCCCGTTCGTGGCCGCTTCCAACACAGCGATCCGTTCCGCTGTCTCAGGAGATGCCAGCGCCGCTGCAATCGCGCCCAAGGGTTCCCCGCGCCTGCGTAGCTCCTCGATCTGCGCCTGCTTCTGCAACTGCCAGGACTCTAGCGCCTGCTGCTCTAAGGCGCGTTGGGTGGCGAGAATGACCTCTTTGCCGCTCTTGGGCCGTTCGCCGAAGATGCCCGCTAGGAACAAGACGGCGGTGTACGCTAAGGCATGGAGGGAGTAATAGCCCCAGTTCCAGGGTTCTGGCAGATTGTCCAGCGGGAAGGCCGTAGAATGTCCGCTGGTGGTATGCCAGGCCAACGCGAGGAAGTAGAGGACGCTGAGGAAGTTAATCAAGCTAGAGATCGCCAGGACGATGTACCCCCGCTTGATGAGCTTGTCCGCACCGATCTCGGCTTTGATGGAGGCATCGAGCGCCATCAGATCATGCAGCTGAAAGATCGTGCTGATCTCAAATAGGGCAAAGGCCACCGTCGAACAAAGCGCCGAGAAGATGAGGTAGCCTAAGAGAAAGCGATTGCTCAAGACCAGTTGTCCGGCGCTGTTGTAGAGCAACTGGGCTACCATCGTGTTAGCGACCAGGGCGAGCACCACCACCTGTGCGCCGCGTGAGCGCAGGAAGTACACCATCCGATCAACCAGCGAGACGCGCACTCGGAGCAAGCCCGGTTCTGCATGCTCTGCATGCTGTTTGCGTGCCATAAGAAACCACATCCTTATCCGATTAAGAACGGGAGGGGCTGGTGAAGAAGCAGCCCCTCCCAATTCCTCACCCCGCAATCGGCCTACGCTGCGACAGCCCGTAGGGTCTTCTGCACGATCTGGCCATTGAGAATGACCGCGCCACCCGAGGCGTTGAGGAACGCCCCACCGTTCTTGCCCGCCGAGGCGTACATGCGCCGGACCTCGACGGTCACCTGCTGGCGCGCGACTTGGCGCAGCTCGTCGTCGGTCAGCGCCGCGTCGCCCAAGAAGTCGATCCAGTAGACATCGCCGCCATTGGCTTCTGGCCCCAGGTCGAGCACCTTGAGTCGGGTCTTTTGCAGGTGATCGCCCTTCTTGGTGGCGATGGTGTGGGTCGAACCCGTGAGAATCTGTCCGCTGAGTTGCATGGCAATACACTCCTTCAATGCTGTAAAGCGGTTTCTTCTCAGCCCACTGCTGAGAAGGAGGAGCGCGTCCCAGGGTGCTTGGCGCGGTGATCGTGTTGCCCGGAGGGTGAGGATGCGCCCTATTCGGTTGTCAAGGTGCGCTGCTGGCATCATCGAGTTATGCGGCTGATTCACCGAGTTGTGCGGCTGATTCACCGAGTTGTGATGCCGTACAATAGTTAATAACTATCAACGACAATAACATTCTTTATGTGCTTTTGTCAATCGGAAGTCATCTTTACGTATTTGTTGGCGGTGATAGATGCCAGATTACTTTGAAGCGTAATCAATAGTGTTCGATGTGCGTTGATTGCAATAGTCGGCATCTGCAAGTTGAAAGCGGCTTCTGTTCGTGTTAGTATTCGTTATTGAGGTATCATTGCGATGCTGAAAACTCCGGTGGCTTTTAGGAGGACTCATATGCCCGAAGATAATCTGTGGTACGAACTTGCCGAATTAGCAGAAATGTGGGATGTCCCGCTTGCTCGTGTCAGATCAGCAGTCGCAAACCTAGAGAACCTGGGGGTCATTCAAGTGCGCGATAGACCTCGTGATAAGCGATACAAGCAGGTACACAAGGACTCCATCGAAAAGCTCAGACTCGCTGTGCTCGGCGCGTGAACTCCCTAGCTGAAGAATTAGGACGAGAGCAGGTAGCGCCAAATTTTGACAGCCAACAGGGTAGACTGCTACGGATAGGGGTGGACAGGCGGCAAGAACAAAGCCAGAAAGATTCGGCGTCCGCAGACGATGGCGGATAGTTATGAACTACCTCTCCGGGAGACTCTTAATCAACTTCCTTGCTGCCCTTGCTGCATTATTCCGAGATGACGCAGAATCGTATCCCGATCGACGTACCCTGGCCAAGCGTCACGTTGTTGGATATAGAGGGGTACTCGGGATGAGTCACTTTGGCCGATCGAAGCAAACAGCCAGTAGAGTCCAGCACGCTGTATGTGGCAGTTCCTCACTGCTAGCTGTAGCGCGGCAACACCGGGTGTCTCTTCATGAGGAGCGGCAATGAAATGTACTGGCACTTCTTGCTCCAGCAGAGGTGTAGACTCGTCCTCATTAGTAGCAATGCTGATATGGAGTAGCTCGTCACCAGCGCCGTATCCGACAACATATATTCCCAAGTGGACAGTTGTGGGTAAGTGGTCAACAATGAGGATGTTGCCCAGGTTTTCTATTTGTCGTCCAACTATCCCTGGCCACCATTCCTGCTCACTTGTTGGACCCCGCATGCCGCCGGATCCCGACACAAGAAGCTCTCCTCCTGATCTATTTTCCATCGGGCAGAAGTGGAGTGTGGTAATCCAGGGGGAAACCGCTGAAAAAGCATCCATAGAAATCTCGCTCTCGCCAAGCGCACTCTTGGGACTATTAGAGAGCATATACCTCATAGCCCCAAGAGCGCAAATCGTGAGTCTATTGCATTTCAGTCGCTAGACGGAGCGGTATAGCTCCCTAAGGCACGGTCCAATATTGCCAATAGGTGAGACTAGGGTATCCGGGCGTCGCGGCGACATCCATGTTAGGGTAGACCACCGCCGCAGCCATGCCAACCCGCCAAACTGTGCCGGAGGGCCCCACTGTATACGCTGGGCTCTCCTCAGCAAGGTACGTGCCGACCCTGTTCAGCCAGCCAGAGTTCCACACCTTGTGCGAATTTTGCTGAAGTTCGCATTCCATTGACGCGATGTTACCAGGCGTACTGAGATCTGTCTCGCAGACTCCGTAAATCTCTGTCACCACGCCACACGCGTTGTGTAAGCCGTACAGACTGGTTCTAAATGTTGTGACTTCATAGTTGGGACTAACGCCTCGTTGACCCAAGCGAGCCACTTGCGGAGAATTAAGCGTTGTCTGCTTGGTGAAAAGCAGCTGTGGGGTTAACGAAGGTCCATTGGTCGGGGCGCACAAGGCAATTGCTTTGACGGGCGCGGTGGACGATAACCAACTTGCGCCAAACATGCATATCAAAGCGACTAGAACAATAACCAGACGGCCTCGGGGTGGAAACAGCGTACGCATACGCGCCATTGCAGGTATCCGCCTTTCCGTACTTTCACCTGGGTTACGTTTCCTAACGCCTTTTCTGGCTCCTTAAGAAGCACCTCCTTTCAAGAATCCCCAATTAAGCAAGCGAACATTTCGTTATCTGGCGATAAGCTGCCAAGCAAGCCAAATATACAAGAAGTGGACGGCGTTGTCAATGCTGCTAACACGCAGACCTTGCAAGTTACATCGACTCTATTTAGTTCACCACCTATCATGAGGGCTGTCGTCATGACGATAGCCTTGACACCAATGGAAACGAATGCACACGAAGAGGGACGAACAATGGCATTCGCAAACACTCGCTTAATTTCTAGCACCATGGATATCAGCGAACAGTGGCGAATACCTCGAAGAGAACTGATGGTTTCCTGCATCGACGGATATGGTACAACCTATCATGGTGTATAAACAGGGAGGCTATTACGCCAACCGCTACGCCAACCCAGACAGCCGTGCTTGAATGCGACTGAACCGACCGACACGCGAGGAGCGATTTTTCCAGGGTTCACAGACACCTGCGAACTGTGATGAACTGACCGTACAAGTTTTGTAAACCTCAGGTTGCGGGTTCGAGTCCCACCATCGGCTCCCAGATAACATTGACCGCTCAGATGCACCAGAAATGGGTGGCGGCGTATATGATTAACCAGGAATAGCGCGCCATTCGGCCAGGATATATACCAGGATATATACCAGGATATATACATGTTGATTGAGCGTCTTCAGACCGCCGTAGAACATCTTGCACAACTTGCGCCTGACCAGCAGGAAAACTTGCCGAGCAAATCGAAGATATACTCGATGAGGCGCTATGGGACGCCCAATTCGCCGACCCCCGCGCGGAAGACTTCTTCGATAAGTTGGCCGCAGATGCCCAACGTGGACCACATCGCCCACTGCCAACGCCTGCCGACATGGGCGATGCTGAGCCAGAGGATAGCGCGGAAGATAGCGGGGACGAGCGGTCGTGAACTCGCATACTACTGAGGACTTCTGGGACGATCTTCGTCGGTTACCACGCGAGATACGGCAGCAAGCTTATAAGGCATATCGGACTTTTAGTCGTGACCCGTTCTCAACTGGCCTCAACTTCAAGGAGGTCAATAAAAAACGGAATCTCTGCTCAGCGCGGATCACGCGAGGTTATCGAACACTTGGAGTTCGTGATGGCGAAGATATCACCTGGGTCTGGATTGGCCCTCATCTTGCCATTTAACCCACAGCGACTGACCGTCACTCGAGACCAGTGACGGTTAGCGGCACGGCCGCAGGACAAATCAGGTGCTCAAGGGGTCAATTTGACTGCTGGGATACGGGTGGCAGGCGGCGAGCGCTTGCCTTTGGGACGACCCGGCGAAATGCCGCAGGGTTTTGGTACGCACGCCGGACTGCCTAGATGCGGCAGCAGCGACGAAAAGGCACGCCGGACTCGTGCTGGAGTGAGACACTCGACGGGAAGCGCAGGTTGCCAGGGCAAGTGGATATCCTGGACGAGCGATTGGGCTCTGCGCAATTGGGTGTAGGCGAGAATCAGCAGCCAGGTCCAGCGGTCGGCAGCAGCGGGAGCACGCAGTTTGGGGAGCGTCCATTTCAGGGTCTGCTTGAAAAAGCGAAACAGGTGCTCAATGGAGAAGCGGGCAATGTAGAGACGCCAAATGGTTTCCAAGTCTGGTGCGACCGGACCGGACCACCAGAGCCACAGGGGCACGGGCGCTTTGGTGGGGCGCGGCAAATGCTCGACTTCCAAGCGGATAAGGGTTCCCGTCACAATGGGTTGGGGTTGACGTGTTCCGCGCTGGGCATGGTGCTGCGGAATGGCATGCAACCCACTCCACGCTTGCACGCTTGCACGCTTGCACGCTTGCACGCTCACACTCCCGTACTGAGCCTCGGTGTGTATCCATGTGTATCCATGCATCCATGCCGCCGAAGGTTCAGGCCACGTGGCGAGATCGTCACACACGAACTTGTGGCCATGCCGTCGTGGTCGTCCCCCCGTGGGGGCGAGGGAGGGAGCCGCATAAAAGCAGCGGCCCGACCGCAAGCGCACCAGTAAGCAAACCGGTTCATTCGAGAGCGCCACACCGAGTTGAACGGGGTCGTATCCTGCATCAAAGGAGACGATTGGCGGGGAGAGAGGCGGGCATTCCCGCGGGTGCAGCACGGCGCAGATTTGCTCGGCGGCCACGTGATTCGGGTTCTCTCCTGGGAGGATACGTCGCACCTGGCGAGGAGCCGTCCAACTGGAACAGCGTTCGGGGACTTGGACCAGCCAGGAGTAGTTCCAGCCTGCGACAATGGGTTGCCCATGCGACTGGCGCGTGTGATGGTGGTAGTGGCCACGCTCTGGGCTCGTTTCCGCGTCGCAGCGTGGCCAGACACTCGCATCGAGGGCATACCACTCTGTCGTGGTGGCCAGTCGATACTGGGCTATGACATCAGCAAGTTGGGAGCTCTTCATCGTGCCGTTATTAAGGGCATCGTACACACTGCCCCACTGCCGTTGAAAGCTAGGAGCAAGGCTCAAATGGACGGGGAACTCCATGACCGGCGTGGTCAGGACCGCATCGATGAGTTCGAAGAGGGTATCACGCCGGCACCCAAGGCTGCGGTACACGTGATGTCGGAAGGCACGTAGCCCTTCTATTTCGGGAGTTTTCATGTCCGAAGTATGAGCGCGCGTGCCTTCTCCTGTCTACTTTAGTTCATTCCTCAGCTCGACTTTGTACATTCTTAGGGGGAAGAACGCGGCATGACGCTCCTCTAGGGTACGATAGCAGTTGCCAAACCTCTATCTGCCAAGGAGGCCGTTCATGCCGCGTTCTGACCCCATTATAACCATGCTCGAACCGTTTCGGTGTGTATTTACCGCTCCCACGTGGAAGAAGATGCTGACGCTCTTGCGGGGAACGCTGCGCGCGCGCGGACGCCGCACGGTGACCGCAGCGCTGTGGCAGACCGGTCATGAGCAGGACCCGAACTTCAGCAACTTTCACCACGCTCTCAACCGAGCCTGCTGGTCGCCACTGCAGGCAGGCCAGTACTTGCTTCGGCTCATCGTTGAGACCTTTGGCCAAGCGGGAGGCACGCTCGATATCGTGATCGACGAAACGTTAGAGCGCCGCTGGGGCAGCAAGATCCACAAACGGGGACATTATCGCGACAGCGCCCGCTCCAGTCACGAGCGGTCAGTGAGTAGTCCAGGCTTACGCTGGATCGTATTGGCGGTGGTGGTGAAGGCGCCCTGGACCAGGCAGCAGTGGGCGTTGCCCTTTCTGTGTGTGCTGGCCACCACTCCGGAGATCAGCATGAATCTGGGGATCCGCCACAAAACCCACGGTCTGCGGGCCCGTCAAGTGGTCAGCCTGCTGCGACGCTGGCTGCCGGGAGTGCCCATCAAACTCATGGGAGACCGTGCCTACAGCATCCTGGAGCTGGGGTTGCACTGTACGCGCCAGCAGATCACCCTGATTGCCCCGTTTCGCCTCGATTCCATGATGCATCAACCGGCTCCAGTGCGCGATCCACACGCTATCAGGCGCCCTCGCGTCGTCGGCCCGCGGCTGCCTTCACTCGAGCAGGTGCTGCATGACTCGCAAACAGTCTGGCAGCGCCTCACCCTGGACTGGTATGGGGAAAGGCAACGGACCTTGGAACTGTGTACAGGCACCGCCTGGTGGTATCGGTTTGGCTCGACGCCGTTGCCGATTCGGTGGGTCCTCACCCGCGATCCGGCGGGAAAGCGGCCAGCCAAAGCGTTATTCTCCACCGACCAGGCGCAGCCTGCTGAAGCGATTGTGCGTGACTTCATGAAACGCTGGAGTTTAGAGGCGACCTTTGAGGAAAGTCGTGCGCACTTAGGGATCGAGACCCAACGGCAGTGGTCGGATCGGGCCATTGAGCGGACGACTCCGCTGCTCTTCGGGCTCTACAGCCTGGTCGCCCTCTTTGGATCTGCTCTGGCTCCCGAGCGGCACCCTCCCGTCCAGCGAGCGAGCTGGTATCAGAAGTCAGCTGCTACCTTCAGCGATATTCTGGCGTTGGTGCGGCGGCAGCTGTGGGGTAATTTTGGTTTTCCCACCTCCCGTTCGGACCCCAATGTGGTTTTATTGCCTCGGTCGACGCTCACGCAGTTAGCTCATGCGGCCTGTTACTAACGAATAATGTACAAAGTCGAGCTCAGTTGCTGTTGGTTAAATGGCAAGCTCATGCCGAGTATGATAAGCACCTCAAGGGCCGCTAAACATGGCACCAGCAAGTGATAGTGACTAACTACACCAGCCAACCAGAATTGCCCACCTGGACACAGCGGAACTGGCAGACGCACAAGAGGCGTCTTTGTTCGGAATCGTGCTTGAGGTGGACCCCGGCCACGGGGGTGCCCGCCACACGCATGTTAGGCGCCGCGCGGCCTACGCGGTTGGCCACCAGGTCCACAGCGCGCTGCTGGCTCCAGCGGTCATCCCAGCACGATCACCACCGCCAGCGCGGTCAGTCCCCACCGCGCCCAGGCGGATAGTTTCTGCCAGCCGCGTGCGCCGTTTGGTTTAGACACACTGGCCAATAGGGCGGTTCAGATGTGTGGTACTTCGGCCATTCCTAGCTCACTGATTTCCCCAATATACTTCCTCCAATCCATCAAAAGGTCATCTCACTGGAGAGACGCGGGCGGATTGTACCTTGGTGCGGCCACCGCAAGGGAGAAAAAACATGGCTGACATGCCAGCCAACAACCAGACAGCAATGCAGAGCAAGCACGTCATGGTCTCCCATGACTGACGCCGCGATAGGCCCAGCCCTCAAACTCGAGGCCGTTCGGAAGAACTTCGGGCATGTCGTCGTCGTTGATGGCGTCGATCTCGTGGTCGACCGGGGTGAGTTCTTCACCCTGGTCGGACCTTCGGGATCGGGCAAGACCACGTTGCTGCGTTTGATCGCGGGGTTCGAGCGACCGGACTCTGGCCGCATCGAACTGGCTGGCCGAGACGTCACCTCTATCCCTCCCTACCAGCGCGAGACCAACACCGTATTCCAGGACTACGCGCTCTTCCCGCACATGTCGGTGGCGGACAACATCGGCTACGGGTTGCGCATCAAGGGCGTGGCGAGGCAAACCCGCGACCAGCGGGTCCAGCGTGCGCTCGACATGGTCCGGCTCAGTGGGCTGGGCGGCCGCCGCCCCAATCAGCTTTCGGGCGGGCAGCGTCAGCGCGTCGCGTTGGCACGCGCCGTTATCAACGAGCCCGAGGTGCTACTGCTCGACGAACCGCTCGGAGCGCTGGACCTCAAGCTGCGCCAGGAGATGCAGATCGAGTTGAAGCAGATCCAGAAAGAGGTTGGCATCACCTTCGTCTACGTCACCCACGACCAGGAGGAGGCGCTTACCATGAGCGATCGCGTTGCGGTGATGTCGAGCGGCCGGATACAGCAGATCGGTACCCCCTTGGAGGTCTACGAGCGGCCCGCGACCGAGTTCGTCGCCGACTTCATCGGCATCTCCAATATCCTCCTCCGCGACGGCGTCCGCTTTGTCGTGCGGCCGGAGAAGATCCGCATGCTGGCGGAGGGCGAGCAGGCCGACGTCGGCATGACCGTCGAGCCGGGGCGCGTCGAGCAGGTCATCTACGCGGGCATGACGACGCGCTACATCGTGCACCTCGATCACGGGGAGCAGTTGGTGGCGGTGCGTCAGAACATGGACGCTCAGGACGACGCCCAGAAGTTTAGAGGCCGGCCGGTCCGCCTGGCCTGGACGGCGGACCATACGTATGTGCTCAACAAGGGAGAGGTAGGAAGTCGATGAGGCGCGGTATGAAATCCATGAAGTTCGTGGGTCTGGTAGCGACGTCGCTACTGCTGCTCGCCGCATGCGGTACCAGTGGTGGCAGTACAGGGCCTACGACGCAACAGCCGCCAACGGCGAACATGAAGCCGCAAACCACCATCGGCGCTGGTGAGGGTCAACTGAATCTGATCCTGTGGGATGGCTACGCCGACAAATCGTGGGTTGACCCGTTCACCCAGGCGACCGGCTGCAAGGTCAACCAACACCCTGCCGGATCGTCGGACGAGATGGTCAGCCTGATGAAGAACGGCGGCGGCGGGCAGTGGGACATGGTCTCAGCTTCCGGTGACGCGGACCTGCGCCTGATCTACGGCGGCGACGTCAAGCCCATGAACGTCAACCTGATCCCCGACTGGCAGAACTTCCAGACGTATTTCAAGAACCCGCCTTTCAACACGATCAACGGCGTGCACTACGGCGTCTCGCTCCAGTGGGGGCCCAATACGCTGCTCTACAACACCAAAGCATTCCCCAACAAGCCGACCAGCTGGTCGGTCATCTATGACTCCGCCAACAAAGGCAAGATCACGGTGCCCGACAACCCGATCCAGATCGCCGACGCAGCGCTCTACCTCAGCAAGACGCAACCGAACCTTGGCATCAAGGACCCCTACGAACTGACGCAGTCGCAGTTTGATGCGGCGGTCAACCTGCTCAAGCAGCAGCAGCCGCTGATCAAGCACTATTGGTCGCTCGCCACCGACGAGATCTCCCTGTTCCAGAATGGTGACGTCGTCGTCGGCGCGTCCTGGCCGTACCAGACGATCACGCTCAAGGCAGCCGGGGCGCCGGTGGACGATACCATCCCACAGGAGGGCGCCACGGGGTGGGCCGACACGTGGATGCTGGCGACTAAAGCTCCTCACCCCAACTGCGCCTACCTCTGGGCCAAGTGGGTAAGCACCCCGCAGGTGCAGGCCCAGCAGGCCCTATCCTTCGGCGAGACGCCAGTGAACAGCAAGGCATGCGCCGTGATGGATACCATGGAAGCTGGCTCGTGCGCGAAATACCACGCCGACCAGACCAGCAGCGCGTACTTCAGCACCATCGCTTTCTGGAAGACGCCTCTTGCGACCTGCGACGACGGAACCAACAACTGCGTACCATACGCGCAATGGGTCGCTGCCTGGACAACGATCAAGGGGTAGCCGCATGTCGATAGAAGCGATCCGACGGCTCCGTCCCAGGGGGGGCGGGGCCGGGGGCGTCCCGTTTTCTAGCTTCCTGTGGCGCCTGCCGTGGCTGCGCCCCGTGCTCCTCCTGACCCCGCCGCTGGCGTGGTTCGTGGTGATCTACTTCGCGTCTCTCGCGCTGCTGCTGATCACCGCCTTCTGGACGATCAACCCGTTCACGACTCAGGTCGTCCAGCAGTGGAACCTCGACAACTTCCGGATCATCCTGACTGACTCGACGTACTGGTCGATCATCGGCCGAACCGTCCTCATTGCATTGCTGGTCACCATCACTGATGCGGTGCTCGCCTTTCCTCTCGCCTACTACATGGCCCGGGTGGCCTCGCGGCGCGTGCAGACCCTCCTGTTCGCCGCCGTGCTGCTGCCGCTGTGGGCGAGCTACCTCGCCCGCGTCTACTCCTGGATACTGATCCTCAACCACGACGGCGTTCTGAACTGGAGCCTTCAATCGATCGGCCTGCCCCCCGCGAACATCGGCTACACGAACACTGCGATGTGGCTCGTCTTTTCGTACATCTGGCTGCCCTTCATGATCATTCCTACCTACACCGCGCTCGAACGGGTGCCCGAGTCGCTGCTCGATGCGGCGGCCGACCTTGGCGCCCGCCGCTGGCGCGCCGTGCGCGACGTGGTCCTCCCGATGGCCCTGCCGGGCGTGGTCGCCGGATCGATCTTTACGTTCTCGCTGACGCTCGGCGACTTCATCACGCCGATCCTGGTCGGCGGGGCGAGTTCCAACTTCATCGGCAACGTCGTCTACGCCAACATTGGCATCGCCAACAATGTGCCGTTCGCGGCCGCGCTGACCATGGTGCCGGTGGCGATCATGGTCATTTACTTGACGATCGCCTACAAGCTGGGCGCCTTCGAGGCACTGTAAAAGATGGGAGGTAAACGATGGAAGGCGTCGGCACTCGCATTTTCCTGCGCCTCTGGGCTGTCCTCATTATGCTGTTCCTGTTCATCCCGATCCTCTTGATCTTCTTGTACGCGTTCAACACCTCCAACATCCAGAGTTGGCCCATTCCCGGGCTGACGCTTAAGTGGTTCAGCGCCACCTGGAACGACGAGAACGTGCGATCGGCCTTGCTCGTGTCGCTCCAGGCCGGGCTCCTGGCGACGGCGATCGCCCTCGTCCTCGGTTCGAGCGCCGCGTTCGCGATCCATCGTACGCGGTTCTTCGGCCGCGAGGTGGTAAGCCTGCTCTTCATCCTGCCCCTGGCCCTGCCGGGCATCATCACCGGCATCGCGCTGAATACGTTCTTCAGCTTCAACAACATCACGCTGTCGCTCGCGACTATAGTCGTTGGCCACGCCACCTTCTGCATGGTGGTTGTCTACAACAATGTGCTCGCACGACTTCGCCGCATGCAGGGATCGCTGATCGAGGCCGCCATGGACCTCGGCGCCAACGACTTCCAGGCGTTTCGCGATGTCACGCTGCCCCTGATCTCGACTGCAATCGTGGCTGGCGCCATGCTAGCCTTCGCGCTGTCATTCGACGAGGTGATCGTGACCACCTTCACTGCCGGAGCCCAGAGCACTTTGCCCATCTGGATCTTCGGCCAGATCCGCCATGGCGTCCTCCTTCCGGAGGTGAACGTCGTCGTGTCGTTCGTGATCCTGGTCACGATCATCCCGGTCGCCATCGCGGCTCGACTCACAGGCGGCGGCGCTGCCCGCGTGCAGGCCGCCAGAAGCTAGCTGGGCATGCAGAGCTCAATCTCCGATGACCCGGACTGGCGGTCGAGCGGCTGATCGAGGCCGGAGCGGTCGTGTGGGAGTTGTGCTAGGGCGTGTTTGCAGTTGTGTCATAGACTGAAAGGATGAGACACCGACACGAACTCACCGACGAGCACTGGGCGCGGCTGGAGCCGCTGCTCCCGACACCGAAGCGCGGGCCGCAGCCCCGTGAACCGCCGCCGTCTGCTCAACGGCATGCTGTGGATTCACGCCACCGGCGCCCAATGGCGCGACCTGCCGGAGCGCTACGGCCCGTGGGAGACGGTGGCCTCCCAATTCTACCGCTGGGTGCGGGCAGACGTCTGGCAGACGGTGTTGGCGGCGCTCCAGCAGCAGGCGGATGCGGCGGGGCGGCTCGACTGGTCGGCGCACTTTGTGGATGGGACCAGCATCCGCGCCCACCAACACGCGGCCGGTGCCCGGCGCGTCAAAGGGGGCAGGACCAGCAAGCGCTCGGGCGGAGCCGAGGCGGCTTCTCCACCAAGCTCCACGTCCGCGCCGAGCGAGGCGGCAAGCCCCTCGTCCTGCTGCTGACGGCTGGTGAGCGCCACGAGCAGAGCGTCTTCATCCCGCTCCTGGAGGCGGGAGCCGTCAAGCGTCCGAGCGGGCGAGGTCGGCCGCGCCGACGCCCCAAGCGCCTCGTCGGCGACAAGGGCTACAGCAGCCGTACAGTCCGCCGCTACTTGCGCCAGCATGGCATCGGTATCACCATCCCGACCAAGCGCAACGAGCGCCCGCAGCGCACCTTTGACCGGGAGCTCTATCGAGAGCGCAACCAAGTGGAGCGCTGCATCAATCGGCTCAAGCAGTTCCGCCGGGTGGCGACACGGTACGAGAAACTCGCGGTCAATTTCCTGGCGATGGTCACCATCGCCGCCATCCTGATCTGGTGGTAAAAGTGCAAACAGGCCCTAGTTGAAAAGAGGTGCGAAGGCACCATGGGTGCCCATTGCAAGAGGTGTCCGAGATACGCCAGGACACCCTCGTACCCTTCGGCAAGAACGCGAGACCAATGTGTAAACCGCAGGTTGCGGCTTCGAGTCCCACCATCGGCTCCCAGACATTCCCCTGAATTCAAGCGGCTTCCGGCAAACGCCCGGACAGCCGCTTTGCTTCGTGCGGCCATTTTGCCCAGAACGCGCCCGCGCAGCAGCCGTATGTGCCACTATGGCTTCTAACGTCTCGTATGTATGCCATCATCCGCGCATCCTATGTGCGAGAGTAAGTAACCGCCCACCGGGAACGTGATTCGGAACTTGAAGGGGTGAACCGATGCGACGTCGTGTCTCGCTACTGACAATTTGGGGACTCGTAGTGAGCATAGCGATAACCGCCTGCGCCTCATCGACGACGAAAACGAAACCCACCCCAACGGCCACCCGTGGCGGCGCGGCCACGACGAGCACGCCCGGCACGCCACTTGGCCCCGACGCCATTCACCTCCAGCCCTTCGCGACGGGACTGCAAAGCCCCGTCTACCTCACCTACGCGCCGGGGCAGACCGACCGCGTCTACGTTGTGGAGCAGACGGGGCGCGTGCGAGTCGTCGGGATGGACGGCACGGTGCGCGCGCAGCCGTTTCTGGATATCCACCAGATGATCTCGACTGGGGGCGAGCGTGGCCTGCTGAGTATCGTCTTCCACCCAGACTACGCGCGAAATGGCTACTTCTTTGTGGACTATACCGCTACTGATGGCACTGTCACCATCGCGCGCTATCATGTCTCGCAGAGCGATCCCTATCGCGCCGATGCAGCCAGCGCGCGAATCATCCTGACGGTGGCGCACCCGGTCTCGAATCACAATGGGGGACTATTGCTCTTTGGCAGCGACGGCTATCTTTATATTGGGATTGGCGACGGCGGGTCGGGCAACTCAGCCAACGGCCAGCGAAAGAACACCCTGCTGGGCAAGATCCTGCGCATCGATGTGGACCATACCTCGGCGGGCCGACAATACGCCATCCCGTCCGACAACCCGTTTGCCAGCCAGGCGGGGGCGCGCCCCGAGATATGGGCGTATGGGCTGCGGAACCCCTGGCGCTTCAGCTTTGACCGAGGCGGCCATGACCTCTATATCGGCGACGTGGGCCAGAATGAGATCGAGGAGATCGATTATCAGCCAGCCGTGAGCAAGGGCGGCCAGAACTACGGCTAGGCCATCTACGAGGGCAATAGTTGCTACTCGGGTGGCAACGCCTGCTCGACCGGCGGCCTGACCGCTCCCGTTGCGACCTACACGCACGTGGGTGGTAACTGCGTGGTCGTCGGCGGCTATGTCTATCGCGGCCAGAAGTATCCCAACCTGACCGGAGCCTACTTCTATGGCGATGATTGCAGTGGCCGGATCTGGAGTTTTCCGGCTGCTAATGCGCGCGACGGCCATGTCACCGCTCAGCAGATTCTGGACACGTCGCTCTCCATTTCATCGTTTGGCGAAGATGCTTCCGGCGAACTTTATGTGGTGAGCCTGGATGGCAGCGTCTCGCGCATCACCGGATGATTCTCATGAGCGGGCGCGCAAAGCAAGTGCTCTGAAAACGGATACCCATACCAGGGCTAGGAAAATACCCACCCTTCGGCCAGCCCAAATACCCCCTGGCGGACTCACCTTTCATGCGGGGCGCATCGGATTCCCGTCGTCTACGCTGAATGCTATGCGTCCCCATCACACTCTGCTGCGCGTAATCCGAGACCCATGGCGCAAATGGCACGAAACGACAGCTCCACGCAGAGATTATCGGACGCATGACGGTGGGAGCCGACACCGATATGAGAGCGAATAACAGGAGAGGAAGCACCCCCATGGTTACCAAAGTGCAGGCAACCGCCAAAGAAGCCGCGCAGGAGACCGCCCAGCCAGCGGCACCGGTTCCGGTTGATTCTCGCAAGCAGGCGGCAGATATCAAGTCGATGACTGTGGAGGAGCGCATGGAGCGTGGACGTGGGCTGCGCGCCAGGGTGCCACGCAGCAGCCATGCGTTCTGGGCGGAGACTCCAGAACGCCCCGATCCCGTCGCGCTGCTCGAATCGCAGGAGGTGACGCGCGAGCAAGAACTGATCCCCATCCGTCATGCCCGCATGCGCGTCTCGGCGTTTGCCTTCTATCGCGGGTCAGCGATTGTGATGGCTGAAGACCTTGCGCGGACGCCCATGACCGGAATACGGACGCAGTTATGCGGCGACGCGCACATCTCCAATTTCGGCCTCTACGCCTCGCCTGAGCGCACCCTGCTCTTCGACATCAACGACTTCGACGAGACGTTGCCAGGGCCATGGGAATGGGATGTCAAACGGCTGGCCGCGAGCGCTTATATCGCCGGTCGGGGCAACGGATTCACCGAGGTGGAGTGTCGTGATGCCAGCCTGGCCGCCGTACGCTCGTATCGGCTGCGCATGGCCCAATTTGCCACGATGGGATATCTGGACGTGTGGTATACCCACGTCACCGCCGACGATCTGCTCGCGCTGATTCAAGATCAGAAGGCGCAGAAGCGCGCGCAGAAGCAGTTGGGCAAGACCCGCCAGCGCAATAGCTTGCAAGCATTTTCGAAACTGACCGAGGAGGTGAATGGGCAGCGTATCATCGCCAACGATCCCCCGCTTGTCATGCGCATAACGGCGGAAACCATTGGGAACCAGTTGCAGGGGTTGTTCGAAACGTACATGGGGACGTTGCGCGGCGCTCAACGCAATCTGCTCCATCGCTATCGTGTCGTCGATTTCGCGAGCAAGGTCGTCGGCGTGGGCAGCGTTGGCACGCGCTGCTTCATCTTGCTGCTGCTCGGACGCGACGACGATGATCCGCTCTTCCTCCAGGTCAAGGAGGCTCCGCCGTCCGTGCTGGAGCGGCACCTGCCCAAGACCGAGTTCAAGCAGCAGGGCGAGCGCGTGGTAAACGGTCAGGAGCTGATGCAGGCGGCCTCAGATATCACCCTGGGTTGGCTGCGCGGCCCCGAACGCGACTTTTATGTACGGCAGCTCCGCGACATGAAAGGCTCGGTCGAGATCGAGAATCTGACGGCGATGCAGTTGCAGTTCTGGTCGGAGGTGTGCGGCTGGGCACTGGCGCGCGCCCATGCGCGCGCGGGCGATGCCGCTGAGATCGCGGGCTATCTGGGGGCGAGCGACACCTTTGATCGCGCTGTCGCGATGTTCTCCGAGTCCTACGCGAATCAGGCCGAGCGCGACTATCAAGCCCTCCTGGCGGCCATTAAGTCGGGGCGCATCGTCGCCGCAACCGCGGGCGTCTGATGTGCGTTCCGGCTGGGCGGTTGGCGTTCGGATCCTCCCGAATGTCAGCCACCCAGCCCTAGCCGTGCCTGTCGCGCATGGCGAGCCACCACGTAGGTTTCCACGGCGACCCCCACAAGCATCCCAAGCGCCGCAATCACGCCGAATCCGATAGCCAGCATCTGATAGAAGTCGGCTGTGGAGGTCGGCTCAATCTGATCATGACTCTGGAGATCGGCCAGCAGAATCAGCATCGGCGCCAGACCAAAGCCGACCATACCAGCCCACAGCTCGCGCAGCCAGCCACGCACCGCGCCAATCACTATCAGGGGAATGCTGGCAGCAATCAAGAAGATGCCAATACTCAGGATCGCGATACAACCCACACCAACCAGACCCCCGGCAATGAACCAGTACAATGCCTTCAACACCCTGCGCATGGCTGCCATCGCTATCGCCTCCTCGCGGAACGCTCCCTTCCCACTGCCAATTGTAGCTGGCTGCCGCCAGAGATGCATACCGATACCGCGACGGTGACGACTGTAACGCTCGTCGTAACGCTCCGGGAACGCCGCGACATGTATACTGCACAGCAGGGTTGTGGCGTAGGAGACGCGACCTTCGGACAGTTCTACACCTGATAGGGAGGGATCTGATGGCGCGCATAGCCTCCGATGTCGCAGTGAGCAATGAGGCTGAGTTGAGGCTCACTGGTGTTCGACTCTTCCTGGCGCGCATCGGATGCCTGATCGTCTCCGTATTCTCGCTGGTGCTATTCGTCCCGGGCCTTCAGCTCACTTATCAGCAGTTTCAGTCCACCTGCGCCACCGCCGACACTTGCCTGCCCGGACAACTGACCTCTACACAGGCGGCTACCTTACAGGGCATCGGTGTCTCGTTGGAAATTTACGCCACCTTCGAGCTCATATTTGCGCTGCTGACGGCGCTGGTATGGTTCGTCGTCGCGGCTATCGTCTTCGCGCGCAAATCGGACAACTGGATGGTGCTGCTCATCGTCGCGCAGGCGTTCACCCAGGGGGCGAGCAGCGCCACCAATGTCTTCCTGGGGAGCCATCTTGTATGGGATGTGCCATCGCAACTGCTTGGCGCGCTCAACTCGATGCTGTTGTTTGCCTTCCTGGCGATGTTCCCGACTGGGCGATTCGTGCCGCGCTGGCTGCGCTGGTTCCTGATTCCCGCGCTCATCCTTGCGCTCGTGACCTCATTTGTGCATATACCACTCGACTTCCTGTATTTCTTCGTGGTGATGTCAACGCTTATCATCGCGCAGGTCTACCGCTACCGTCGTGTCTCCACACCACTGCAACGCCAGCAGACGAAATGGGTCATCCTCGCGCTCGCCCTGGTGATCGGGGGCCAGATAGCATCGCTGCTGCCAGTTGCTTTCAATCCTAACCTGGCGCAGCCGACGTCACTCTATTTCGTGATCTTAGACCCCATCACTAACACCCTGATTGCCCTCTGCGCGGTGGCCTTTGCCTTCGCTATTCTGCGCTATCGCCTCTATGAGGTTGATGTCATCATTCGGCGCACACTGGTCTATGGTTCGCTGACGCTCATCCTCGCGGGCGTCTACATCGCGGGCGTGATTGGCGTGCAGACGCTTGTCAACACCATTGCGCCGCATCCAGGCAACGAGACATCACCGGTGCTGATCGTCATCACGACGCTGCTGATCGCCGCGCTCTTCCAGCCGTTGCGCCGGATCATTCAACGCTTCATCGACCGGCGTTTCTACCGTGCGAAGTATGATACGCGCAAGACGCTCGAAGCGTTCAGCGCCACCTTGCGCCAGGAAGTTGACTTATCTGCGCTAACCGGGCAACTGGTGACCGTCGTCACCAAGACGATGCATCCGGAACATATCTCGCTCTGGCTGCGTGAGAATGAGAGGCGCTCGCCATGAGAAGACGGGCCGCATTCCGTACAGATCCCAATACTGTCTATGCGGCGCAATCTGACGACTCGACGCGCCTGCATGGCTGGCTCCTGGTGGTCGTGCGCGCGGTGGTATTTGCCGCTGTGGCATTCACCGTCGCGATCTATGCGCTGGCGCTTCCTGGCTTCGTGCCGCGCATGTCCGTTCCCTGTAATGACGCGGTCAATTCATGTCTGATTACGCCGGAACAGGTTGCCCCACTGGCGCAACTGGGCATTACTCCCTATGGGCTGGCCGTGGCGGTCGCTATCATCTCGTGTCTGGCCGTCGTGCTGGTTGCGAGCGTGGCGGCGCTCTTGCTCTGGCGGCGCTCCGACGACTGGATGGCGCTGCTCGTCGCCCTGACACTCATCCTCATGCCCGCCGTCTTTACACCCATTGGGCAGGGGCTTCCCGCGAGCTGGCAGGGGGTGGGACAGATATTCAGCACAGCCAGCTTCACCTCACTCTTTCTGCTGATGGGCCTCTTTCCCAGCGGACGTTTCGTGCCGCGCTGGTTATGGATACCCATGCTCGTCGAATTATTGCTCACCCAGACCCCTCTTGGCGACGCATTCGGCATCCTCGACCTGTTCGTGATCTTGATCGTCTACGGCTGCATCATCGGTGGCCAGATCTATCGTTATCGTCGCCTCTCCACCCCGGTGCAGCGCCAGCAGACGAAATGGGTCGTCACCGGAATCGTGCTCACGCTGGTGGTGAATCAACTCTTCTGGCAGCCCGTCGCCTGGATTCCCGCGCTGCAACAGTCAGACTCGCTCTTCATCCTTCTCTCGGGGCCGGATAGCTTCCTGATGATCGCCATCCTGGCGGTCTGCTTCGGCGTCGCTATCCTGCGCTACCGCCTCTACGATATCGACGTCATCATCCGGCGCACACTGATTTATGGCTCGCTTACCGCCATCCTGGCGGGCGTCTATATCGCGGGCGTGATCGGCGTCCAGTCCATCGTGAATACCATCGCGCGCACTCCCAGCGGAAAAACCTCACCCGTGCTGATCGTCATCACCACGCTGCTGATCGCCGCGTTCTTCCAGCCGCTGCGCCGGATCATCCAACGCTTCATCGACCGGCGATTCTACCGTGCGAAGTATGATACGCGTAAGACGCTCGAAGCGTTCAGCGCCAGCTTGCGTCAGCAGGTCGATTTACCGACACTCACGGGGCAACTGGTGAACGTGGTGACGGAGACGATGCAGCCAGAACACATCTCGCTCTGGCTACGCGACACGAAGAGCCACGAGTAGCATAAAAAGTGAGGGGCAATGCCAGCGCTCATACACAAAGTGCTCGCCTACGTGACCTGGGGTGATAAGCTGCTGGTCTTCAGCCATCCCGACTTTCCCGAGGCGGGGATTCAGGTTCCCGCAGGCACGATAGAGCCGGGCGAGGTGCCGGAGGTCGTGGTGCTGCGTGAGGCGTTCGAGGAGACCGGGCTGAGCGGACTGACGCTGGTCGCGCCGCTGGGCGAGCAGTTACGCGATGTGACGCCGTTTGGGAAAGATGAGCTGCACCACCGCTACTTCTTCCATCTGCTCTATGACGATACACCGCCGCAGACATGGCGGCTTTGGGAGGAATTCTCCTCAGATGGCAGCGAGCGCGTCGCCTTCGATTTCTTCTGGGCACAGCTCCCTGTTGGCGTCCCACCGTTGATTGCCGACCACGGCGCCTAGCTACCCGAACTGCTGCGTTCGACGGGGTTGCCACCAGCGTGAGCTGATATACGGCAAAATGAAAGCTCCCCACGTCCATGCGGACGGAGGAGCCGTTGAGCATGCGCCATGGCGAGTTATGCCATCTGCCCGGAATCGGCAGGCTTCGTCGGTCCAGCGAAGATGTAGACCAGCATCATGATGCCAGTCCAGCTCAGGAGAAGCACCAGGATGAACCAGAGCCACTGGCCCAGACGCGCCGTCTTGATGAGCGCGCCGAGCCATGCGATGAAGGCGAGAATTCCGGCTGCGGCCCACACGATAAAGGCGATGATCAGCATAATCCCAACGCCAGCGCCAGCCGTTGTGCTCACTGTGCCGTCAGGATTCGTTGTCGTTGCTGCCGCGGCAGCAGTGCCACCCACAAAGAATAGAACTGTCGCAATGATGCTAAGGACGATACCAGCGAGAAACAGGTTACGTGATGTTGATCGCTCCATGCGTTCTCCTTCAGCCTTGATGATTGCGGACGCACCATGCGCCGCGCAGCACGATTATACAAGGAGATTGCATGCTGTCAAGTGGTGAATTGGGCCGGGGTCAACTGTAACCGTTTTCCGATGCAATTTCAGTTAGCGAGGAAGGAGCGACAGGCACTCCAGTGGAACCCAGCCGCTTGTGCCGTCGAAAGAGTGGCAGTTCCCCGATGGCGTGCCGCCGCGGATCGCCGGACACAACGCCTGCCTGCGTTGCTGCGCCAGATGGGGCTGGTACACAATTGCGTACAATAGCTACGGGACGACAGGTCACTTCCGCTTACGTCGACTGATAGTGACCACCATATCGCACACATGAGTTCGTCTGCTCTGCCTGCATATTCAGGGAAATTTGCCGATGCTCGCTTGCCTTTTTTGAAGGGTTTGTGCAGCTATCGACCCACCTTGTGCCGGACATCCAGCGTCTCTTTCCTGGCCTGTCGAGCATCAGAAGACGAAGGATCTATTGCCAATGCCTGATCGAATGCAGCCAGCGCACCGTCCAACTGCGATGGGTTTCTGCTGAAGGTAAATGCGTTCCGCAGGATGCCTCCCTTGAGCGTCAAGAGCGCCGCACTCCTCCGATCAAGCCCTATAGCCTTTTCGATGGCATAAAGAGCGGGATCGAAACGTCTAAGTGTCCAGTACGCAATCGCGAGAGTCTGCCAGGCCTGGACGTCATTGGGATTCACTTCGGTGGCTCGCTGTGCGCGGGAGAGTGCGTTGGCAGCATCGGCATTTGTGGTGACCTCATTCTTTGCCTTACGATACTGATAGATGCCCCCACCGAGGATTCCATACCAACCGGCCAAGCTAAATATGATTAGCAGCGGCAGGCCCGCGGTAAGGACAGAAAGCGCGATCAAGGGAAGAACGCGGTCAATGCCCACGAACCTCCGCCATATTGTGATCCAGCCCCAGTAGGTACCCCAAGAGTAGTACGCGCAGATAGGGATTAACGCCACAAGGAGGACGGCTGCCAAGGCTACCGACCTGCCATCGCTACTCCCCGGTTGTCTGGGGGAGGCAATGGCAGCGACAAGCCCGATGATGCCGAACACCAGCGGGATGGCGCCACCAGTATACAGAAAGACGCGCGACCACATAAGTGCCCTCTTCGCGCGCGCAGTCGGCTCGCTGAAATTGCCGTAGGAGGCGTCCTGAGTTTGCATCTACCTGCTCCTCTCACCAGAGATCCCCTTGGTCGCTTGGGGAAGTATGCCATAAATGCAGGCGCTCTTCAATACATCATGAATACCGAGACTGGAACTGTGGCCCACATTCGCAGTTTCGCCGCCCAAATTGTGGGTTTCGTGACACATGGAAGGCCAGTCCGGTCCAAGGCAGGAAAATCCTGAGGATGCGCCTACAGGGCGGTATTACGGCAGGAGCGGGCTCATATGCCTCCTTTGCTTGATGGCCGAGGGGACAGCAATCTGGAATCGCGCTGCCGAGAACCGCTCAATCACTGGTCATTTCAGGATTCTCCTGGGTTCGAAGCCAATACTCCGGAAACCTTGTCGCTCAAACTGCGGAATGTGGGATGCTGCCAAGCGGCGAATTGCAGAGTTGCTCATCGCACACTGTTGTTCGGCTGTAGCGCCTCAGGGCGCATCGTGGGGCAGGTGCGATGCCTGCTGGGCGACGGTTGCCAGCATGTAGTCTATCTCAAATGGCTTCTTGAGGAGTGTCAGTCCTAGATCAGCGCGCTGTAGTTGAGAGATGCTCTGGAGCGCCTCGTGGTCGGCGCTCATGACAATCCAGGCGTGGCGACGAGCCAGTTGAGGATCCTGCTCCAGCATCTCAAGCACAGTCTGGCCGGTCATTCCTGGCATCAGCAGGTCCAGCAAAACGACCGCGTGGTAAGGCGTGGCGCGCAAGACATCCAGGGCGTCCTCGCCGTCTCCCACTTCCACGATTGCGTATCCAGCAGTGTGTAGCACAAACTCCAGCGAGTCCCGAATCGATGCGTCGTCATCTACAATAAGAACCCAGGCCATTCCACTATCCTTGTCCCATCCTGGTTTCCGTGACCCTCACGGATTCACCAGACGGTGTGTCCTGGTAAGGCTCTATGCAACAATCGCGCCACAGCGCCCCGGTCAGTCTGGAAGGCGCGTCAGGCATTCCAGTGGAATCCAGCCCCTGGCTCCATCTGGTAGACGACAGCGCGCCCATCCGGCCAGCTCGCGCTCGACGGTGAGCCACGCGCCGGACAAAATACTAAGCATGCATGCGGGCGTCTTGACAAACAACGCGCACAACAGCGATAATACCCCCTGGCATTGTTGGCGCAATCCGTTGCGGCGGCATGCCACATGCGCATTCACAACTCTGCATGGCCAGATACCGAAGTGGACAAACGGGACTGACTGTAAATCAGTTGGCTTACGCCTTCGTAGGTTCGAATCCTACTCTGGCCACCGCCTGACGAACGTTTCACGACGTTCAATAAGGCGCCACCACATATCCATATGCCCGCGTGGCGCAGAGGTAGCGCACAATCTTGGTAAGGTTGGGGTCATGGGTTCGAATCCCATCGCGGGCTCCAACGGTTCCCCCGCTGATTTGCTGGCTCAGGCTGGCAGAGATGCGGCGGAACGTTTTATTGTGTACTGGGCCGCGCGCATCGATCAGGAAATGACGTCAGACGCGCCGCGTCCGGTTCGTGTGCCGGAGAGCACGAGCACACAGGAGGGTTTTCAGCTTCATGGCGAAGCAGAAGTTTGTGCGGAACAAGCCGCATGTGAACGTGGGGACGATTGGGCACATCGACCACGGCAAGACGACGCTGACCGCGGCGATCACCAAAGTGTTGGCCAGCCGTGGGCAGGCCAAGTACACCGCCTTTGACCAGATCGACAAAGCCCCCGAGGAGCGCGAGCGCGGCATCACCATCGCCATCGCCCACGTCGAGTACGAGACCGACAAACGCCACTATGCCCATGTCGATTGTCCCGGACACGCCGACTACATCAAGAACATGATTACCGGCGCGGCGCAGATGGATGGCGCGATTCTGGTTGTCTCGGCGCCTGATGGCCCGATGCCGCAGACGCGCGAGCACATCCTCTTGGCGCGCCAGGTCGAGGTGCCGGCGATGGTCGTCTTCCTCAACAAGGTCGACATGCTCGACGATGAGGAACTCTTGGAGTTGGTCGAGCTTGAGGTCCGCGAGCTCTTGAGCAAGAACAACTTCCCCGGCGATGATGTGCCGGTGGTGCGCGGCTCGGCGTTGAAGGCGCTGGAGTCGACCGGGGATCTCAGCCGCGAGGATGCCGCCGCCGCGCCGATCTGGGCGCTGATGGATGCGGTCGATGACTACATCCCCACTCCACCACGGCCGGTGGACCAGCCGTTCCTGATGCCGGTCGAGGATGTCTTCTCGATCAAGGGCCGCGGCACGGTCGTCACCGGGCGCATCGAGCGCGGCATCGTCAAGATCGGCGACACGATTGAGATCGTGGGCTTCACCGAGGCGCCGCGTGCGGTCACCGTCACCGGCGTCGAGATGTTCCAGAAGACCATGGATCAGGGCGAGGCGGGCGACAATGTGGGCTGCCTGCTGCGCGGCGTCGAGCGCAACGAGATCGAGCGCGGGCAGGTGCTGGCGAAACCCGGCAGCATCAAGCCGCACACCAAGTTCGAGGCGCAGGTCTATGTGCTCTCGAAGGAGGAGGGGGGACGGCATACGCCGTTCTTCAATGGCTATCGTCCGCAGTTCTACATCCGCACCACCGATGTCACCGGGGCGATTGGGCTGCCTCCGGGCGTCGAGATGGTGATTCCGGGGGATAATGTGACGATGACGGTGGAGTTGCATGCCCCGGTGGCGCTGGAGGAGGGCAGCCGCTTCGCCATTCGCGAAGGCGGTCGCACCGTCGGCGCGGGCGCTGTCACCAAGGTCACCGCATAAGCTCACTCTGAACGCACGCGCGCAGGTTGCAACGTGCAACGCTCCTGATCGGCAGTCGTCGGTCAGGAGCGTGTTCCGTTCCTGAGCAACGGCGAGCGTGGTATGGCAACTTAGTGTCCATGCGCTAGACAGTCATTTGGAGGATGGTATACAATAGGCTGGAGTGGTTTGCGTCAGTACGTTTGCGCATGGTTGGCACAGTTGGCATACAACGCAATTGGCGACATTCTATAGTATGATGTGCGCTGACTCGACGCAGCCACGAAAAACGAAGGCTGAGAGGATAGGGAACGCATGGCCGCCAAAGGCAAAGAGAACCGTATTTTGGTCACACTCGCCTGTACCGAGTGCAAAGAGCGCAATTATATTACGACGAAGAATAAGAAGAACGATCCGGAGCGCATGGAGCTGCGGAAGTTCTGCCCACGCTGTCGGTGCCATCGCGCGCATCGTGAAACGAAGTAGCGGACGAGCGTACTCATAGGCGTTGCCCGCAGACGCGCGGCGATCCGCAACAGGAGAACTCACCTTGGCAAAGGCAAGTACAAATAAGGACAGACGCCTGGCACGTGCCGTGCGCACACCATCGGCAGACGATGAGGCGCTGCACGATCAGGAGCTCGATCCCGCCGGTGAGAGTCTGATGGACGAGGAGGTCGAGCAGCTCGCCGAGGCGCAGGAGGCCGTAGACGCCGGGGATCCGCTGCCCACGGCCTTCGCGAGCGACCAAGCCCTCACCTCCACCACGAACCGGACGGCGCTGCGCACCTATACGGTGCCCTCCTGGACACTGGGCAACCCTGTGACGCGCTTCGTGGCGGAGTCATACATCGAGCTGCGCAAAGTGACGTGGCCGACCTGGAACGAGGCATGGAACTGGACGCTCATCGTCATCGCCATGTCCGCGATCGTCGCCCTGATTCTCGCCGCCGCCGATCTCGGCCTGGCCAGGCTCCTTACCTGGGTGGTTGGTCTGGGCGGGTAGCGTCCGCGATAGCGTCTCGCCGCATCGATAACAAAGAAGCCGGATGTGATAACTGGCGTGGTGTTCCGCGCCATGGAGGAAAGCACGATGGACGCGCAGGATCAGGAACCCCTGGAGGAGAGCGAACAGCTTCCGCCGCCCGAACCTGAGGTCGAGGGGCGTCACTGGTATGCAATCCACACCTACTCCGGCTACGAGAACAAGGTCAAGACGCATATAGAGGCGCGCATCGTTTCGATGCAGCTTCAGGAACGCATCTTCCGGGTGGTCATGCCGACCGAAGAGGTCATCGAGATCAAGAACGGCCAGCGCCGGACCGTCACGCGCAAGATCTATCCGGGCTACGTCCTGGTGGACATGGTGCTCGACGAGGTGACGTGGCACGCGGTGCGCAATACGCCCGGCGTCACCGGCTTCGTCGGCGGCATGGGCACCGAGCCGGTCCCGGTGCCCGAGAGCGAGTTGCGCTATATCCTGCGCGCGCCCGCCGCTGGCGCCGAGGCCAAGCCCAAGGCCAAGATCGAATACAAGATCGGCCAGCCGGTCAAGGTCATCAGCGGGCCGTTCAGCGAGTTCATCGGGACGGTCAGCGAGATCAATCAGGACCGCAACAAGGTAACGGTGTTGGTCTCCTTCTTCGGACGCGAGACGCCGGTACAACTGGATTTCCTCGAAGTCGAGAAGATGTGACGGCGGTCGCATCCATGCGGTATGCTTCCATCTGGATGTGATCGGTAGTTTCCAACAGTTCCAACGTGTTTACAGAGGCGCCGTGCCGCCGTGCATACGGATTCCGGCGGGCGTCAGTTCGAGGAAGGGTGCGGGCCGCGACGGCCTGGGGGCTTCGTTCGCGGAGCCACATCGCCCGGTGACCTCAAAGGAGTAGAAATTGTCCAAGCGCGTCAAAGCAGTGCTCACACTGCAACTCCCCGCGGGCAAGGCGACGCCCGCACAGCCAGTCGGCCCGGCGCTCGGCCAGCACGGCATCAACATCATGGGCTTCGTGAAGGAATATAACGAGCGCACGGCGAATCAGGCGGGCAATATCGTCCCCGCCGAAATCACGGTCTACGAGGACCGCTCCTTCACCTTCATCATCAAGACACCCCCGGCGACTGACCTGCTGAAGAAGGCGGCTGGCGTCGAGAAGGGCACGCAGACCCCGGCGAAGGCCACGGTGGGGCAGATCACCAAGAAGCAGCTGCGCGAGATTGCCGAGCTGAAGATGAAAGACCTCAACGCCAACGATATCGAGGCGGCTGAGCGCATCATCGCGGGCACCGCGCGCTCGATGGGGATCACCATCGCCTGAGTCTCCAACTTTGTTGTTGAGGCGCAGACCTCTCCCGGCCTTCGGCCACCCTCCCTTGCGAGGGGAGGGTTTCAAGGTATGCCAGCCGGGCTAGCGCCGAATCCCGCGTTGTGTCGTATACGTTTAGAGAGACAGAGCCGGAGATCCCCGGCTTCTATCCGCCCAATAGTCACTGCGGACCATGAGCCACGAGGAGGGCAGATTCGCATGCCAAAACATGGTAAGAAGTATCGAGAAGCGATCAAGCTGGTAGACGAAGAGAAGCTGTATCAGGTCGCCGAGGCGATTCCGCTGCTGCGCAAGCTGAACTACGTCACCTTTGACCCGACCGTCGAGCTGCACATGCAGCTTGGCGTGGATCCGCGTCACGCCGACCAGATGGTGCGCGGCACCGCTGGATTGCCTGCGGGCACCGGCAAATCGGTGAAGGTGCTGGTCTTTGCCCAGGGCGAGAAGGCCACCGAGGCCGAGCAGGCTGGGGCCGATTTCGTCGGGCTGGACGACATGATCAAGCAGATCAACGAGGGCTGGCTCGGCTTCGATGTCGCCATTGCGACGCCGGATGTGATGCAGAAGGTTGCTGGCCTGGGCCGACGCCTGGGGCCGCGCGGCCTGATGCCGAACCCGAAGACGGGCACCGTCAGCTTCGATGTCGGCAGGGCGGTGCGCGAGGTGAAGGCAGGCCGTGTCGAGTTCCGTGTGGACCGGACCAGCCTGATTCACATTCCCATCGGCAAGCTCTCGTTCACCGACGAGCAGCTGACCCAGAACCTGACCGCCGCGCTCGATGCCATCCAGCGCGCGAAGCCCGCCGGGGCGAAGGGGCAGTACATCAAGAGCATCGTGCTCTGTTCGACGATGTCGCCCAGCGTCCGGCTCGATATCCAGCCGACGATGGCGCTGCGCACGGCGTAATCCCGACTGGCGGCTGAAGCCGCGCCTATGGGCCTGCGGCCGCAAAGCCCGCCTGCGCGGGCTGCGATGGGAGCAATCCGCGAGCGTGGCCTGAGTGGCGAGGTCATTTGACGTTGGCAGCAATCGGCTGCTATACTGAGTTAGTTCTACAATCGCATACATGCCAGTGATAGCAGGTGCGCGCGAGCGCTTAAGCGAGAGGCCTGCCGAGGCGAAGAATCCACTGTGCTTATCCGATATGCCGCAACGCGGTGTGTCTGGTGATAGAGTGCTTTGGGCCTTCGGGTCGGCGACCTGGAGGCCCTTTTTCGTGGGCAATTTATGGCATGGGTGCGTATGTTCCCTGAGTAGCTTGCGGGGCTGCTCCGCCACACTCGCGGCGAGCAGGCTGGATGCGGAAAACATCTGGCGGCTTTACCCCCGACACCTGCCCTGGAGGGGAGGAACTGACGATGCCAACTGAAGCAAAGAGCGCCCTCATCGACGAGATGCAGGAGAAGCTGGAGCGGGCGCGTGGCGCTGTCCTGCTGACGACGCAGGGACTGACGGTGGCCGAGGTCACGGAGCTGCGGCGCAAGCTGCGCACGGCGGGGCTGGAGCTGCACGTCATCAAGAACACACTACTACGTATCGCGTCTGAGCGCGCGCATTATCAGGATCTCTCGGAGCTGTTGCATGGCCAGACGGCGATTGCCCTCAGCTACGACGACGAGATCGCGGCAGCAAAAGCGATCACAGACTACCTGAAGACGGCGCGCACCGGCAAACCGGTGACGATCAAGGCAGGTATTCTGGAACTGGCGCCGATCTCGGCCAAGCAGGTCGAGGATCTGGCGAAGATTCCGGGTAAGGACCAGTTGCGTGGCCAGGTGGTCGGAACCATTCATGGGCCGCTCAACCAGCTCTATGGCCTGTTGACCGCGCCAATGCGCGACCTGGTCAATGTGCTGGAGGCCCGCGTCCGCCAGCTTGGCGGCGAGCAGGCTGCCTAGTAGCTCATAGCGCGTGTATGTCCAACTGAGCGCGGGGCGAAGAGGCCCGCAAACACAACGAGAACAACAGTATTGAGCGTGAGGTCGAGACGAGGCCGTCGCGCTGAAAGGAAGAAATCACCATGGCCGTTGATGTGGAGAAGATTATCGACCAGCTCGATAGCATGAGCGTGCTCGATCTGGTCAAGCTGAGCCAGGCCTTGCAGGAGAAGTGGGGCGTGAGCGCGGCGCCAGTGATGGCCGCTGGCATGATGCCCGCCGCCGGTGGCGCCGGAGCCGCTGAGGCTGCCCCCGCCGCCGAGGAGCAGTCTGAGTTCGACGTGATGCTGACGGAGATCGGCCCGAACAAGATCAACGTCATCAAGGCAGTGCGCGAGCTGACCGGTCTGGGCCTGAAAGAGGCAAAGGACGTCGTCGAGGCCGCCCCGAAGGCTGTCAAAGAGGGTGTCTCGAAGGACGAGGCTGCCGCCGCCAAGGCCAAGCTCGAAGAGGCTGGCGCGAAGGCCGACGTCAAGTAACGGCGCAGCCCTTGCACGGCAAACACATATCCCCGGTGGGAACGCTTATCGGCGCTGCCATCGGGGATTGCCGTATGTGGCGCCGATCCAGACAGTCTCCGCCTATTGCCATCGTAGATGTCTCATCGCTGTACAATGGCGCGATAGACGGAGTATCATGAAGCAACGAAGCGATTGGCAGTGAAATCACGGAGCTTCATGATGGTGGACATGCTATCCACACGGTTCAGACGCTGGCAACTTGTCGGTGGCATTGGAATGGTCATCGTCTTGTTGCTGGCCGCTGGCGCTATTTTCGTCCACCAACATCAAGCGCAGTTGGTTACGCAGACAAGCGCGACGGCAGATTTATGCGCACCAAAGAGCGATGCCACCATCACCACTTCAATAATTCCTCCAGACATCACTCTGCCCGTAACAATCCCTCCTGGTGAGCCGCATGTTGTCGCCATAGTAAATGGCGATCCTCTCTATGCAGAGGGACTTGAGGAGCGGGTCGAAGGGACGATTGCGAACCAGCATGAAGCGCTACGGCAGGCGCCACAGACGCTGCCTCCGAACATCCAGGTGTCTTTGGATCGGACACCCAATCAGATTCGCCACGACGCGCTCACACGGATGATTCAGGAATGCCTGCTGTTGCAGGAGGGGAAGCGCCTTGGCCTGACAGCCTCAATAGCCAGCGCACAGGCAATGGCTCGCCAGCAACTTCAGCTCATCCATTCGTTGCCAACCTCCGACCAGGCGCGGGTCAGTTTCGAGGCGTACCTGAGCGTGAATCATCTGACCGAGCAATCGTTTCTGACCAATCCTGACATCCTGGCAGGCTACAGGAATGTCCTGACGATGACAGCGGTGGAACAGCACATTCGCAACGGCTTGCCACCAGGCGAGTCATCGGAGACTGGTGTCAATGCCTACATTCAGCATCTGTGGCAGACTGGACAGGTACATGTCTATTTGCCAGCACAGCTCGGTTGGTGAATCGCGCCACACCCCAATGCGCATAAATAGCCGAGATACCCGGCGACTTGACCTCGTCCCCTGCGACATGATACCATCCTGCTCGTGAATACCTATCATCGCCAGACGCGCCGACGCCGTCATGGGGTCGCGCGTCTCACCCTCCTGTGCAGGCCAACCAAAAACAGCTGATCGGCCGCGTAAGCCCGGCGCATTTGCTTACGCGGCGAGGTGAGGACGATGCGCCACTGCTCGTTTTCCGCGATTCATGCCCGCTGCATGGCGCGGAAATAGTGGCGTTGCCTGTGATGATTCCTCACTTTGCCCCTTCCGCCTGCGGATTTGCACCGTAGCAAGCACATCCTCCTCTGCCGGGAAGCACGCTCTCCAACGTATCTATTGCCCTGCCCGCATGCCCTCGCACATGCCGCTGCCCGCGAAGACTATCTTCGCCGGGGCAGCTTCCCGGGAAATGAGAGTATTGCCGCTATGAGCCTGCCAACCGTTCCATCTGTCTCGGCTACCGCCGAACCGCCTGCCATCGAGATAGCCGCGCTCGCAACTCAGCGCCGCTGGGCCATCGCGTTCGGCCTCTATACCGCCGCGACCAGTCTCACCTTCACCCAGGGAGTCTGGGTCGTCTATCTCGCGCTGCACGGCTTCTCGCCGCTCGCCATTGGCCTCTTCGAGACCTGCTTTCATCTCGCCAAGTTTCTCGCCGAGGCGCCAACGGGCATCTTCGCCGATCTGATGGGAAGGCGGCTAAGCCTCATCATCTCAGCGCTGCTGGTGGTGGGGGCGGAGCTGCTCTTTCTCGCGCCCACGCCCGCGATGATTGCCGCCAGTTTCACCATTCAGGGCGTGGCGTTTGCCTTCCGTGGCGGCGCGGATAGCGCGCTCCTCTGGACAATGGTCGAGCGCTCCGGCGATCAAAAGCTGGCAGCGCGCTTCAGCCGTCTCTTCAGCAGGATGTTTGTCATCATGCTGGTGACGCAAACGGCGGGCCTGGCGGCTGGTGGCTTCCTGCTCGGCTACGGGCAGGCGCTTCCGTTCATCTTTACCAGCCTGGCTTCGGCGCTGGCGATCATCCCCTTGCTGTCGCTACCGGAGCAACGCATCCAGAAGGCGAACCGCCCGCATCCGCTGGCGCATCTTCGCGAGGGGTTTCGCGCGGTGGGGCGCGATCCGGTGCTGCTGGGACTGCTGCTATTCTCCGGGCTCACGGCGGGCGTCATGACAACCATCGGCTACTACACACAGTTGTACTACCACAGCATCGGCTTCTCGCTAGCCGCCATCGGCCTGTTGCTGGCGATCCCGGTCGTGCCGGATGCGCTGTTCGCCGCCGCCGCGCCGCGAATCATGCGCTGGCTGCCGCGCCGCTGGGTGCTGGCGATCTTCGTCGGCGCGCAGATGCTCGGGCTGCTGGCGCTGGCGACGCGCGTATCCGTTTTAGCGCTCGTCGGCTACCTGGGTCTGCTACACGTCGGCGACTCGGTGCTCTACCCCGCCATCAGCACGTATCTGAACGAGCGCAGCCCCGAGGCCCAGCGCGCGACGGTGCTCTCGCTGGAGACAGGCCTCTTCAGCGCCATCATGATCGTGCTGTTCCCACTCTTCGGCTTCGGCCTGACACGCATCGACTTCAGCGTCGCCTACCTGTGGACGCTCGTGGCGCTCCTCCTCGGCACCGTCGGCATCGTGGCGCTGGTATGGGCGCTCCGGCGACGGCGGAAGGATGGCTCAGCTTTTATTGAGGCAGGGGACGACCAGATGGAGTAACATGCAGCTTAGGATACGGCCTGCCCTGTCTTACAATAAGGGCGCTCAGGGGAATCCATGCCAAGAAAGATACGTCAATTGAAGGCAGATCTCCGCAAAGCGGGATTTGTCGAGCGCCCAGGCAAAGGGAGTCATACCAACTGGGCGCACCCACTGTTACCAGCGGCGTGACGCTATCTGGCCACGATGGCGACGACGCCAAGCCCTACCAGGAACGTGACGTGCGTGAGGCATTGCAGAAACTCCGAGATGCACAAGGGAGGCAACCATGAGTGACCAGAACAACCAGAATCGCCAGATTCCGCACTACTCCATGGTCATCGAATGGTCAGATGCCGATGATGCCTTCATTGTCTCCGTTCCTGAATTTCCAGGCCAACATACCCATGGCGCAACCTATGAAGAAGCCGTCAGGCAGGGGCGAGACTTGATCGACTCCCTCATCATGTGGACTCTGCAAGATGGCAACCCGTTACCACAGCCGCGGGTCTATGCGACACCGTGATAGCTTCTCAATGTACACCACGGCCATGTGCCTTTTCTACGTTTTCAGGGTATTGCCCAGACGTAGACATTCGTGGCGCTCTTGCTCGGCAGCGTCGGAATCGTCGCACTGGTCTGGGCGCTCTAGCGGAGGAAGGGGTAGCTATGGCTGAGGCGACGATGTTACCAATGGCTCACCGTCCGCTGCATCGGCGTCTTCGGCTTTGTCAGTTGGATGTGTGAGATCACCGAGAGTCAGCGGAACGCGTTGATCGCCAAACACGCCAATCAGTTCGAGGCGTCCGCCCATCGCTTCGAGATAACGGACGAGTGTCGAGATGTAGAGTTCGGCCTGATGTTCGATGCGCGAGATTTGCGATTGCGGCACATCCAGCGCCTCGGCCAGTTGGGCTTGTGTGAAGGCTCTGGCGCGGCGCAGTTCAGCGAGTGATTGCTCGTAAGCAGCCTGTTCGTCCTCTGACTCGTGGCGACTCGCCTCCACCCGACGCCGACGCTCGGGGTCACGATCCGCCGCGCCCCGAATCTCCTTCCATGGGCGATGTCCAGCCATGTGTTGCTCTCCTTTATGTATCAACATAATCTCTACATCAGACCTTCCGCACGCAATTCCTCAAGATACCTGTCATAAAGCTGGTCAGCCTGGGGAATAGCTGTGCGATACCACTCTACCCACCGCCCGGTTTTGCCTCCCCCAAGCAGCAAGATCGCTGTGCGGCGAGGATCAAAGGCAAACAGAACGCGCAACTGACCTTCAGCGCTCACACGAAGTTCTTTCATCTGTGGAGCATGACGCGAGCTTTGTATCGCACCAACTGTTGGTCGCTTCAGATTTGGCCCGTGCAACTCCAACAACTCGATGCGCCCGGCGAGCACGTCTTGCTGCTCCGGTGTCAGCGCGTTATACCACGACGCAAATTCATCTGTGCCTTCCACGCTCCACATGGCAACAGCATAACATAGGTGTTATATATCACGCGAGGCATATCCGGGATAAATCAGGGTGAGGATCCTACACGCGGAATACTATGTATGCGCCATATATGCGAAACATGCGGTTTTGGAGACCGCTGCTCTGTTTATTGTTGCTCATCCCTACCAGCAAGGTCATATGCGGCGACAATCACACATCAGCGCCATTAGCGTCTCGCGCGCGAGTTTCAGGCCGGGCTTCTCGTGAAGAGTCTTCTCATCGGGCAACACGTCTTCCAGCGTCACGGTGAAGCCGCACTCCGTCAGCGTCGTCTGGTACGCCTCGGCGGAGCGGCGGGCGACCGGCAGGCGCAGTCCCTCGGCGCTGGGCATCGCGAAGAGGCCACGGCCAAAATCGGTGAGCGCGCCACGCTTCGCCAGGCCATATACCAGCGCCGGATGCACGACCGTCGCCAGCAGTCGGCCACCTGGCGCCAGCACGCGGTGGCATTCTTGCGCGGCATGGTGGAGTGCGCTCAATGGCAACTCGTTGAAGAGCATCGTCGCCAGAATCAGATCGAAGCTGCCATCCGCAAATGGCAGGGCATCCTGTACGTCGAGGGTGAGATACTCGGCATTCTCGATGGGAAATGTGGAGCGTGCGATATCGACGAGCGCCTGCGCCTGGTCGCTGATGACGAGCCGGGCGGGCGTCTGGCCGGAGTAGCGCCGCAGCATGAGTGGCGCAAAGTAGCCGTTGCCCGCGCCCAGCTCCAGAATGGCCCGCCCCTCGATACGGCCAATCCTGTCGAGCAGCAGATCGTTCAGCACGTAGCGCTTGAATGCGCCGCCGTGATAGCCAGCGACACGGTGCCACTGCTTCGCGATGCCGTTATAGTATGCTGTGCGCGCTATAGTCGTCTATCCTTCCGATGGAATGACTCAGCCCAGCGGGACGACCGCTGGTACGCCAAAGCATACCAGCGGAATTGCGCTGCTATCCAGCGGCAAGAAGCAATCTAGTCGCCCAGCAGCTTGGCTGCCAGCACATCAACCTGCTCGATGCTGGGCGGCTGGGCCAGCAGATCGGATGCCTGCGCCATCAGCGCCGCCGCGACCCGCCCGGTCAGGTGCGCCTGGCGTCCCGCCTCATCGGGGAACGCGTCGAAGATGCCAAACGTGGATGGCCCCATCCGAATGGCGAACCATGCGGTCGTCGCAGGCTCTTCCTGCACGATGGGCAGACCGCCCTTGAGGAAATTCTCGACATCAGCCTCTTTGCCCGGCTTCGCTTCCAGCCGCACCAGCAATGCCACCGTCACCATCTTGCTTCTCCTTCTCCGTGGCGCTCGATAGAACTACTCCGCGTACGTATCCTGCGCGGGATGATAGCGCCAGTTCGCCAGACATGCCAGAAATATACCAGCGCTCTCAGGGACGCACTTCTGCTATACTGCGCCTGCAATACGATACGGCGGCGCGATACAGCGGCGCCCTCATCTTCCACAGGAGCTGCGTGATGGAGAATGGCACAGCGCGACGCGACGAGGCTCAGTTGAAACTGGCGCAACTGCGCGCCCTGATGGCGTCCCGCGAACTGGACGCTATCCTGCTGGAGCAGACCCCGAACGTCGCCTGGCTCATCGCTGGGGCGGAAACCGCCATCAACATCGCGGCGGATCGCGGCCCACTCGCGCTGCTGGTGACGCCGGAGCGCGCCCGTGTCGTTACCGATGGCGTCGAGGCGCCACGGCTCGAAGCGGAAGAAGGACTGATAGACCTCGGCTTCGAGCTGGCCGTCGAGCCGTGGCACCGGCGTGGCGCGGTCATCGCGGATCTGCGGGCACGCAGGCGGGTTGGCAGTGACGACGAGCGCGACGCCATGACCGTTGCGCCAGATATTCAGCGGCTGCGCACGACACTGCAACCCAGCGAGGTCGGGCGGCTGCGGCATGCCTGCCTGTTGGCTGCCGACGTGCTGCGTGAGGTCATCGCCCAGGTAACTCCCGGCATGACCGAGCATGCGATAGCCGGGATGATCGATGGGGCATCGCGCGCGCGTGGCGGCATCGCGGTTGTCACGCTGGTCGGCAGCGACGAGCGCATCGCCGCCTATCGCCATCCTCTACCCACCGGGAAGGCCATCGAGCGATACGTGATGCTGGTGCTGTGCCTGCGCTGGCGCGGATTGGTCGCCGCCACAACGCGGCTGGTACACTTTGGCGCGCTGCCGGACGATCTGGAGACGCGGGCGCACGCCATCGCGGCGGTAGATGCGCGCATGATTCAGGGCACCCAGGCTGGCCGCACACTCGCCGAGCAGTGGCAGTTGGCGGCGCGGGCCTACCACGCCGCAGGGTATCCTGAAGCCATCGAGGAACATCATCAGGGCGGCAGCATCGGCTACCTTACCCGCGAGCGGCTGGCGACGCCGGACGACGCCACGCCCATGGAGGTGTCGCAGGCCTTCGCCTGGAATCCCTCGGTACGCGGCGTCAAGTCTGAGGATACGATTCTGCTGACCGCCGGAGGTCCAGAGGCGCTGACGGCCATGCCAGAGTGGCCGATGTGGGATATCACGCTCGACGGCCAGCGCTGGCAGCGCCCCGCCATCCTGATACGATGAAACAGACGGGCCTTGAGAAGTTGACGTTGACGCTCACCCCATTGTACACTTGCGCAAAAGGCAGGAGAACGGTTCGGCAACCGTGAAGTAAAGTTGGAGAAACCTCATTGAGTTCTGCCTCACCGGATCCACTTACCATTTGCCTGCCGCGCTGGAACGCTGATTACACAAAACAAGCTGGCGTAACTACTATTTCGCTCGAGTTTGCGCAGGCTTGGAGGGAGTCTGGCCATAGGATCATCTGGATTGGCCCGATGCCATTGGAGAACGAAAAGTACGACTTCACATTCTACAATGTGGCAGGAGACGCCGAAAGTCTGTATCAGGGAATACTTCAGGCAATGCACGATACCGCGATTGATGTCATGGTGACGTTTGAGCCCTTTAATGAAGGTCAGGCAGCGTCTCGCGCAACGGGTGCAACGGGCCTGCCTCTGGTGCACGTTGGCATGCATTTCGCTCACACCAACGCGGACAAGAAGGCTGAGCAAGACATCTATGCGGCAGCTGACGGACTGGTATTTCAATGCCACTGGTTTCCCGAACATTACCTCACTGATAGATACGGAAGCGCATTTATTGAGGGCAAACCGATGGTTGTGGCGCCTTTTGGCGCTGATACCCAATTTTTCACACCGAAAGTCGACGCCAGCGGTGGTCGAAAAACAAAGCAGATCCTCTTTGCTGGCAGGCTGAACAGGGAAAACTGTCGGGCCCCCGAATATGACAAGGGAGCGGCCTATCTTATCAGATCAATGCCTGAGGTCTTAGCTCGCATGCCCGATGCGCGCGCACAAGTCATTGGCGATGGTCCCCAGTTGGAAATGTTAAAGGCCGAGGCTCAGAAGTTAGGGTTAGCGGCATCTGTAGAATTTTCCGGGCAGGTCGCGAGTCGTCAGGGACTGCTTGAGGCCATGAACAACAGCTCCCTCTTTGTCCTTCCGTCAGTCTGCGATGTCTTTCCAGTAGCGATCCTCGAAGCCATGGCAGCGGGCTTACCTGTTGTGTCGACCACAGTCGGTGGGATCGATGAATGCATTGATGTCTCATGTGGCGCTCTGGTGAAGCCTAAGGATCCATCGGCCCTTGCCGAAGCAATTTGCGATCTCCTGGGCAACGACGCCCGAAGAGAACAACTGGGCCGTGAAGCGCGTCAAAGGGCCATTCAACGTCATGATTGGCATGTAGCGGCGCGCGAGATCGCTTCGCTTCTCGCAAAGCTTCGTAAAGACGCATAGGTATTGCATATATGTGCAGTCTCATGGATAATACTTTCGCTTGCTAGATTATGCTGTGGTGCTGGCAGGCTTGGTTGCTCTCCTACACGTGTTACCGCCGACGATCCGGTATCTCTCGTATGTGAGTTGGATCTGCTTGAGATCCACTTCCCTTTTCGACATTGCTGACTGGTCGGGCATTTAGAGACAATGTCTCTACTCAGGCCATGTGTACCTCGCAAGCCATGGGAAGAATACTGCCAGAAAGGTGAGCCAGACGTATGAAGAGAATCGTCCTTGCTACCAAGTGGATTGTCACAAATATTGACTGGCTGCTGGCAATTGGTTTGTCTATCGTCACATTTGTGCTTGGTATGCTTCAACAGATCAGCTCTAATCTCATCTTTTCCGTTACCCTACTGATACTGGGGTTGCTATCCTTCAGTGCGCTTCGTGACAGGGACACCTCGCAGGATCTCAAAAGGGAGGTGGCCGAACTCAAGGTGAAGAGCTCCGACCTGTTTCAAGATCAGCAATTGCTTCTTGACCAAATGAGCACTGGAATCAGCCGCGTCTATAGCGCGGCTGTTGGGGTGGACTGGCTACCACACATAGGTACATCCCGCCTCCATGTCACGATCATTAGCATGCGGCTGGGCTTCACCGATAATCCGAACTTCTATACACAGTTTGAACGGATCCTCGCAGAGGGCGGATCGGTCACACTTGTGCTTTCCGACCCACGGGCGGTGGCAATGTGGCTACGATATAAGGAGGAACCTGACCCAGCCAAGAATCCCGACGCGTGGACTGATGGTCTGGTGAATTTAGCAAGCAACGCACGGCTTCTTCACGCCTGGCAAAGCCGCCTCAAAAGTCAGAAGTTTGATACCTCTAGATTACGCATTCGGGTATTTCAACATTACCCGAGCCAGGCGTTCTGTCAATTCGATGACTCAATCTACGTCTACAATTTCCCCTATGGGCAGCGCGGCATACATGGCCCCATGTTCGTGTTTGACAGACCAGGTACAGGGCCTTACACATTCTTGCTGCGATGCATAGATTCCATCGTAGAATCTTCAGTCGACCTGGAAGATGTCTTTGATGATATCATGACGTGGCGCGCACAAGGAGGGTTCGACGATTTCAAGGTCAGTCGAACAGAGATTGTTCTCCGGGAGCAACCCCCGAGTCCCGTGTGAGACTTGGGTGTATGTGTTCTTATCTCATCCTCCCACTACAAGTCGTGACGCAGGTCTCTGGCACATAGTGAATGGTCTCGGTTAGCTTGAGCAGGTCACTGTCTGCGCAACGTGCCGCCCAGGGTGAGGCAGGTGCGATAGAGAAGGACAGAGCTGCATGCGGCCAATCGAGCAGCGCGCCGCCGACACATACCGCACCCGGTTTGGCGAGCCTCCCGAGGTGGTGGCCAGCGCGCCGGGACGGATCAACCTGCTTGGCGAGCATACTGACTACAACGGCGGCTTTGTGCTGCCATGCGCCATCGAGCGGCGTGTCGCGGTTGCCCTTGGACACGGTGACGGCGGCCTCTACAGCGTTGACTACGGCGATGCGCAGCCGTGCATCGGACCGCGCGCCGGGAGCTGGGCCGACTATCCGCATGGTGTCGTCTGGGCGCTGGAGCAGACTGGCGCGGATATCCCGGTGTTTCAGGCGACGATCACGGGTGATGTGCCAGCGGGCGCGGGGCTTTCCTCCTCGGCGGCCATCGAGGCGGCGACGGCTCTCGCGCTCGACGCCTTGCTCGGCCTGAACATCGCGCATACCGATCTGGCGCTGCTCTGCCAGCGCGCCGAAAATGAGTTCGTCAAAGTTGACTCCGGCATCATGGACCAGTATGCCTCGCTGCTCTGCCAGCAGGGGAGCGCGCTGCTGATCGACTGCCGCTCGCTGGCGTCGGAGCAGGTGCCGCTCGACCTGGAGGCGGCGGGCCTGAGCCTGCTCGTCTGTGACACGCGCGTCAAACGGCAACTGGCCGCTACCAGCGACTACAATGAGCGGCGGGCCACCTGCGCGCAAGCGGCGAGGGCGCTGGGGGTCGCCCAGTTGCGCGACGCCACGAACGACGATCTGGCGCGTCTCTCTGGCAAGGAGCTACGCTATGCCCGCCACGTCGTCGGCGAGAATGCGCGCGTGCTGGCGGGAGTCGATGCGCTCCGGCGGCGGGACTTCGCGGCGTTTGGCGCGCTGATGTGGGCGTCGCATGCGTCGCTCAGCGATGACTTCGCCGTCTCAACGCCCGCACTGGATGTCTTTGTCACGGTTGCGCGTCAGGCGGGCGCGTTGGGGGCGCGGCTCACTGGCGCGGGCTTCGGCGGCTGCGCCATCGCGCTTATCGAGGGTGGCAAGATACGAGCGCTGACCGAAAGTGTGACCTCGGCGTTCGCTCAGCAAGGGTATTCTGCGCCTGAGTGGTATACGTTTTCCCCAGCGTCGGGAGCGGAGGTCGTGCGATGAGCGACTCCGGCGACATGCCCGATCCAGATACGTCAGACACGCCAGACGAGCCAGAAACGCGACTGGTGTGGAATCCGCTGCTGCGTGAATATCTCGCGCAATCGCCTGGGCGCATGTATCGTCGCGAGGCAACCAGCGACTGCCCCTTCTGCGAAGACCTGACCAGCGGTCGTGTGCCGCCCGGCATGCAGGCCTGGATTCGCCCCAACGACTTCCCCGCGCTACGCCCACCTGTGGGCGAGTGCTTCGTGCTCATCTATAGCGCCGACCACGACCGTACCTTCGCCGGTCTGCGCCCGGAGGAGGTTGTTCCGGTGATTCGCCTCTGGCAGGACCTCTATGCTGAGCTTTCGCCGCGTTACGCCTGTGTCATGACCTGGGAGACGAGCGGCGCGGTGATTGGGCAGACGCAGCGCCATCCACACGGCCAGACCTACGCCATCTCGGCGATTCCGCCGCTGCTGGCGCGCGAGATGGAGAGTGTCGAGCAGTCCTATGCCGCTGGCGATGGCTGCCCATTCTGTCGCATTCTGGCGGAGGAAGACGATGGCGCGCGGGCTGTCGTTTCGGGCGAGCACTGGCTGGCGTTCGTGCCGCCCTATGCACGCTATCCCTTCGAGCTACATGTCTACGCGCGCCGCCATGTCAGCGCGATAGGCGACCTGGCGCGCGACGGCGCTGAGGTGTGGGAACTCGCGGCGCTGCTGCCACGTCTCATTCGCGTATACAATCAGGTCTTCGCCGGGCCGATGCCCTACATGCTGGCGGTCCACCAACTGGCGGACGAGCGTTTCCACCTGCATATCGAGCTGCTGCCAGTGGGGGCCGTGCCGGAGAAACTCAAGCTGGCGGCGAGCAGTGAGATGGCCTGGGGCTTCTGGCTCAACGATGCCCTGCCCGATGCCGCAGCGGCCGAACTGCGCGCGCGCTATACGGCATTGTTGGATGCCGACGAATAATGCATGCAGGTACGGATTCTGTGATTTCCCACATCTTCATGGGATATGCTGCGCGGGATGGATGAATCTGGGGCTATTCCGTGGCATGCTTGGCGCAATGCCTCAACGCACAGTGAAAGTAGATCTTGCGGATGAAGGTGCTGGTGACGGGCGGCGCTGGCTATGTTGGCAGTGTCATCACAGAAGCATTGTTGAGCGCTGGCCACGAGCCGGTTATCTATGACTTGCTGCTCAATGGGCACGCCGCGGCGATCCCCTCCAGTATCCCCGTTGTGCGGGGCGATGTGCGCGATACGGCACTGGTCGCGCGCACGCTACGGGACGAGCGGATCGAGGCGGTCATCCACATGGCCGGGTTGATCGAGGCGGGCCTCTCGGTGAAGTATCCCGAGCAGTTCTTCGCGACGAACGTCGGCGGCGCTGCCAGCGTCTGCGAGGCGATGTGCGCGGCGGGCGTGCGGCGGCTGGTCTTCAGCTCGACTGGCGCCATCTACGGTAACACCAATGAGGCGCCTTTCGACGAAGAGACGCCTGCCCACCCGGAAAATCCCTACGCGGAATCGAAGCTGATGGCTGAACGGATGCTAGCCACCATTGCGCCCGCGCGCGATCTGGTCTGCACCACGCTGCGTTACTTCAATGCCGCGGGCGCGACCGAACGCAACGGCGAGGCGCACAACCCGGAGACGCATCTCATCCCGCTGGTGCTGCAAGCGGCTGAGCAGCACGCGCCTTTCAGCATCTTTGGCACGGACTATCTCACGCCCGATGGCACGACGATTCGCGACTACATCCATGTCGCCGATCTCGCCCAGGCTCACCTGCTCTCGCTGAGCCGCGAGCAATCGGGGCTGCGTATCTTCAACGTCGGCACTGGCACGGGCTACTCGGTGCGCCAGATCGTTGACGCGGCGCGAGCCGTGTCTGGCATCGAATTCCCCGTTCGCGAAGAACCGCGCCGTCCGGGGGACCAGATCGTGAGCGTGGCCCGTGCCGAGCGCATCAGGGCCGAGCTGGGCTGGCGACCGCGCCACACCGACATCCACACAATCCTCGCCAGCGCCTGGTCGTGGCGGCAGCGCCATCCTCATGGTTACGGTGAGCAGCCGTAGCGACCGCTACCCGAGAAGCGCAGTGATGGTTATCGTCTCGATCACATCATCGGCAGCGATCTGATGGAGGACATCTATGCCCTCAATGACCTTGCCGAAGGTGATGTAGGCCTTAGAGAGGAGCTGCGATTCGTCGGCGGTGGTGATGAAGAATTGCGCGCTGGCGCTGTCCGCGATTCCGTCAGTGGCCATCGAGATGGTTCCCGCACTGTAGTCCGCTGGAAGCGGGTCGTCATCCTGAATCGTGTAGCCAGGGACATCGATCCCGTCAGAGCCATCCCGCGCGCCCGAGCCACCCTGAACCAGAGAGAGTTGCGACGGACCGCCATTAGGGTCGATCACGCTGGGCTTGCCCGGCGTATCCACGCGCCAGAAGTATGTGCCGTCGTACCAATGCGACTGCGCCAGGAAGACGAAGTTATTGGCCGCAATCGGCGCGTTCTGGGCGTCAAGTTGGAGGACAATATCACCCTTTGCCGTCGTGATCGTGGCGAAATAGGTATCGGCGGTGTTGATGGTCATCAGGGGCGCGCCAGTACACACGTGGGTCGCGAGATTGCAGGTGGCCTGTCCCGTGGAGGACACGCTGGGGGTCAAATCGCCGGGCGGGAAATGAGTGGTCCGCCTGGCGGCAATGGTGCTTAACGCGATCAGCGCCGCGCTCAGGATGCAGCAGATGGCGATCACGCCACCGGACGCAATGAGCAGCCAGTGCCACCACTGCAAGCCTCGCTTCTGCGGAGGCGCTGGGGGTGGCGCGTATACCATGGCTCCTGGAGGATAGTACGACGTGGGGGCTGATTGTAGGGTGGCTCCTGCCCAGATGGCGGCATACTCACTCTGCGTTCCTTTCGACATTTCACCATCGTCGGACTATGTGACGCGGCGTGTCAGCCCTGCCATACGTCGGCGATAGTCGTCGCATGCGCCGCTTCATTGGTAAATGGCCCGCCCTCCAGCGCCTCGATGGTACGGAGAACGTCATAGTGGTTGATGGTCTCGGCATATTCTCCTGCCTGAACATGCGCCCCAACGAACAGCGTTGGAATATGGTTGGCGTCCGAGCCATCGTCCTCGTCCCACGTCACGATCAGCAGGCTATTGTGAGTCAGCGCCCACTGCACGTAGGTCGTCCATATGCTGCCGCAGCCAGGCATCGGCGTCCGCGATGGTGCCTGAATGCATGTCATGAACTTGATTCGGCACGACGAAGGCGACGCTCGGAAGCTGGCTGAAGTCCGCCGGGAAGCTGGTGAACGGCTGATTGCTCGTGGTGGGCACATTGGCGAAGTCTACCCAGGGGTTATGCTTGCGGGCATAGAGTTGATCGGCAGTGCCGTCGTCGCAGCCAGTGAAGCCCGGCGCTGGCATGCTCTCCGAGTAGCCGGTAAAGCTGAGTCCGTGGCCAATCAGCTCGCTGGCGAGATTCGGTCCGGCCAACTGCTGCGGGCAGGAATCGTCGGCGACGCCAAAGGTGGACCCTGCGAAGAGCGCGAGGTAGTTCGGCTGGCTCGGATGGGTGATGGCATGCGCATCGGTGAAGACAGCGCCCTGCCTGGCGAGAGACGCGAGATACGGGGCGTCGGTGGCGCTCGTTATATCGGCATAACTATGGTTCTCTTCGACGACGATGACGATGTGGTCGTAGTGCGGCAGGGGCTTCGCCGCGCCGCCCGGAGTGCTGGTCGTATCCAAGCTCATCGCACAGCCCGCGATACTCAGCGTGAGCAGCCAAAGCAGCGCACCCCGCGCCAGAGCGCCTGTATGAGAGCGATGTGCGGTGGCCATGCTTCCTGCTCCTGTCTCCGGGTTCAGTTGAATGTAGCGAGGATATCACAGCGCGCACGGGCATACCACAGGATCACCCGCTGGCAGTAGGCCTCCCCACGCTGATAGTGGCGAGAACTGCGTTAAATCGGCAAGAGATCGTGTGTCAGGAAGGCACGTTCCTGCTCTGGACGCCTCCGCTTACAGTCTAGCCCTGGAAAGCCGCCCCAGCGGAAGCATGTACGCAGATAGGCTACGAACGTCGTATCGTGCCACTCATAATCCACGCGCGCGTCAGCGCCTTCATTGGGCAGAAGTATAGAATAGTACCCGCCACCTGGCTCGCCCAACTTGAAGTACTCATCAGGCGCTATAATCCATTCCCGCCGAACGGATCCTTCCAACAAATCGCAGTTATAGTTGAACGGATAGATCCAGAGCGGATCAAGATCGTGGTGACATGGGCGCTCCGCTTGTATGGAACCATAGTCGCGCGCCACGAGCCGCGCATCGGCGGCTTTCACCTGCTGCCAATGGGCGAAGCCTTCGGGATCGGTTGGATCGTCCACAGGATAGGAGCCGACGAAGTTTACCGCGCCAATCTGCTCGTACCATGCCCGTAGCGACAGCGGCAGCGGGCCAACAGTCGCCTCAAGCGTATCCAGCTGCACGGCGATATCAGGGTCAGGCTCATCAATTGGGGGAGGAGGTGTGAGTTCGCGTTCCAGAAACGTTCGTTCGTCCGCAGTGCACCAGGAGTAGCCGAAGCGATAGCCTACCTCATACAATCGCCGCAGAAGGAGCACAATGTTGTAACGAGCGCGGCGCATGGTTTCGCGTGCGACGGCCAGCGCATCCATAGCAACCAGGCCACCATCATAGACGGCAAAACCTAACGAGACAAGTTCTTCCCATACCTCGATGCACTCCCCTTGCAGGTAGCGAGCCAAATATGTTGCCAACTCAACGTCTCCTGTAGAGATGAGAGATTGCCCACACGGTTTGATCGGATCTTGCGGATGGCACAGCCGTTGCCATGGAAACATCTACAGTATACCGTGTTTCGCCAGATATCGTAGCGACGCTACGCGATAAGGGGCTTGGCAGGAGGAGTATGCTAGAGGGAAGTCGGGAGGTGCGCCATGGAGGTGTTGATGCTCAGCGCGGACGAGGTGGAGCGGCTGCTCGATCCCGATGCGCTGCTGGACGCGCTGGCCGACGAGTTCCGAGCGCTCAGCGAGGACAAGGTTATCGCGCCGGGACGCAGCGAGGTCTCCACAGGCGATCCGGGATTTCTGCTGGCTATGCCCATCTATCGCCCAGGGCGCGAGATCACCGTGAAGCTGGTCTCGGTCTTCCATGGCAACGATGCCCTCGGGGCGCCCAGCCATCAGGCGCTGATCTGCCTCTTCGATGCCGCGACGGGAACGCCGGTCTGCATCATGGACGGCGCGTATATCACCGCGATGCGTACCGCTGGCGCGGCGGCGCTCTCCACCCGCGAACTGGCGCGCGACGATGCGCGGACGCTGGCGATTGTCGGCGCGGGCGTGCAGGGCGCCGCGCACCTGAAGCTGGTTCCGCGCGTCCGTGAATTTCGCGAGATCCGTCTCGCATCGCGGACGTTCGCCCACGCGCAACGTCTGGCCGAGACGCGACGAGCGGGCGCGCGCCGTTGAGACGGTTGAGGAAGCGGTGCACGACGCCGATGTCGTCTGCCTCTGCACCAACGCTCCCGATGCGGTGCTGCGCGGCGCGTGGCTTTCTCCCGGCACGCATGTGACCTCGGTGGGCTACCGGCCACCTGGGGGCGAGCTGGGTGGCGACGTGATCGAGCGGAGCGCGCTCTTCGTCGAGACACGGCGCGCATTCGAGGCGCCGCCCGTTGGCTGTGGCGAACTCGCGGGACGCGATTCGACGAGTGGAACCGAGATCGGTGAACTGCTACTCAGGGTCCGACCAGGCCGTAAATCACATGACGATATCACCGTCTACAAAGCAATGGGACATGCTTGTGAGGACATGGCCGCCGCCTGCCTTGTCTACCAGCGGGCGCGCCATGAGGGTATGGGCGTGGTCGTGTCACTCTGATTGCCCGCACCATCTATATTGCTAGCTCCTTGCGTGTAATAAGCCGGGGAACTTATAGTGTAGCCGAGTTTAATAGCGCAAATCATTCGTCTGGACCATGCTCAGTGCTGTAAGTTGGCTGCCACAGGCTGAATATCATCGCAGGATAGATCAGGTAGGGGTGGCCGCCGGGGAGGGGAATAATCAGAAGTCATCTAGTAGGCGTTTTGAGGGGTTTGGGATATTTTGTGTTTGGTGTCAGCCGAACCTAGTGGAAGGCGCATGACGCGGCATAACGGGCATAAATCCGAGCAGCAGGAGCAGGAGGAACAGCACGAGCGCCTTAGACGAGAATAACGGCAGGAACACCAGGAAGATTATCCAGCGTGCCTACAAAACCGAGCTGGATCTGAACAATGCACAAATTACCGCATGTCGCAAGCATGCGGGAGCAGCACGCTGGGCCTACAACTGGGGGTTGCAGCGCAAGCAGGAATCTTACCGGGCGACGGGAACAAGTCCGTCCGCAATGGAGTTGCATCGCGAACTCAACGTGCTCAAGCAGACCACTGTGACCTGGATGTATGAAGTCTCCAAGTGCGCGCCGCAGGAGGCGCTCCGCAATCTGGACACCGCTTTCGCTCACTTCTTCCGTCGCGCCAAGCTCAAACAGCAAGGCCAATGGCAGGGCAGGATCGGCTATCCGCAGCCCAAGACTCGCAAGCAGGGGCTAGGTAGCTTCTGCCTGACAGGCAGCATCTTTGTCTTCTCCGACGCCATCCAGCTACCGCGCTTGGGACGCCTGCGACTCAAAGAGCGGGGCTATCTGCCGATGGATGCCGCCACGAAAATCCTCTCGGCGACGGTGAGCGAACAGGCCGGACACTGGTATGTCTCGCTGCTGGTGGAAGTTGAGCAGGAGCAGTGTGCCCCCGAGAATGATGGGCTGGTCGTGGGGGTGGATTTGGGCGTGAAGACGCTGGCTGCCTTCTCGGATGGCACAGTCATCCCCAACCCCAGGCCGCTCAAACGATATCTCAAGAAACTCAAGCACTTGCAGCGGGCGGTAAGCCGAAAGCACAAGGGCAGCCAGAACCGCAAGAAAGCCGCGCTTCGGCTTGCGCGGCTGCACCGCCGCATCGCTCACCAGCGCGCAAACATATTGCATCACCTCACCAGCCGACTGGCGAAAACCAAGTCTGTCGTGGTGATCGAGGATCTGCAGGTGGCAGGCATGCTAAAGAACCATCATCTGGCGCAAGCTATCGCGGATGTCGGGTTCAGCGAGTTCCGGCGGCAATTGACCTACAAGGCGACGTGGTATGGCTGTCGGGTGGTGGTGGTCAGTCGCTGGGAGCCATCAAGCAAGACCTGTTCGGGGTGCGGCGCCGTCAAGGCGGAGTTGGCCTTGGCTGAGCGGGTCTATCGCTGCGCGGCATGTGGTCTAGCGCTTGACCGCGATCTCAACGCAGCCATCAATTTGAGCAAGTTAGCCAAGTTAGCATAATCAGCGAACCTGGCTGGCAGTTCGCCAGACAGTCTAAACGCCTGCGGAGGGGAGAGCGCTGGCTCGGTTGCAAGACCGTAGTGAAACTCACCTCGGTGAAGCAGGAACCAGATGCGGCGTATGCTTCGGCATACAATGGTAAATTCTGGAGAACGGGATAGGACGAGATGATAGAACAGACATCCTATGCGCAGTGGGTTGGTTCTACCATCGGGGAGTATCGCCTGACACGGCTGCTGGGCATCAGCCCGATGGGGCCACTATTTGCCGCTGACTCGATGAATTCAGCCTACCGCATTACCTCATCCGCGTACTCACCGTACCGCCCGCGCAGAGTGCGGACATGATGTATTCCTACCAGGCGGATCTGGAGCGCCAGGCGGGGCATATTATCACCCTGCGGCATCCGTATATGTTGCCACTGATCAGTTATGGCATCCACCAGGGACTTCCGTATTTCGTCTGGCCCTACACGTCGATGCGCTCGCTGACCACGCGGCTGACGCAGAGCGGTGTGCTGGATGTGGTGACGAGCGGGTCGCTATATCGACCAAATCGCCACTGTCCTGGAATATGCCCACCAACAAACCACCTTCCACCGCAACCTCTCCCTCGATTGCATCTACTTGCAGATGGATGGGCAGATAGCCGTTGCGGACTTTGGCGTCAGGCGTCTCTATGAACTGCTGACCCCCGGAAGTCAATCTGGGTTCTTCTACGGCAGCCTGGAGGCTCTCGCCCCAGAACAACTGACTGGCGGCCAGATCGGCTCCTATACCGATGTCTATGCGCTCGGCGCAGTCACCTATCGGCTGCTGACCGGTCACACGGTATTTAGCGGCGATAACTTCAGAGCGGTCGCGGAGCAACATCTCCACGCGCCGCCACCGTCACTGGCGCAGGCGCGCCGGAGGATTGCCGGTCGCGCTGGATCGTGTGCTGGCGGGCGCGCTTGCCAAGGACCCGGCGCAGCGCATCCAGCATCCGGGCGCGTTCGCCGACGCCTACCACCGATCATTGCCCCAGCCAACACCCGGCGCGTGCCCTTCGACTCACCAGGCGGCCCATTGGGCGCTAGCTCATCATCGCAGTCGGGGCCATCAGGACCAACGGGGCAGTCGGGGCAATTGGCGATCACAATGGCGCTACCGCAACCGCGCTCCAATCTCGGCCAGCTACCAGCATCGCATTCGCTCCCACCGAGATCGACGACTCCCTCCGCGCGCGGGATGCGCCAGTTCATTTGCCCGTAGCTGGTGGTTTTTCCTGATCGTGCTTGTCCTGGTGCCACTCATAAGCGCTGGCGCCTTCTTTCTCGCCAATAATCACCAGACTGCGGCTACACCCCAGCGGGACACTCCAGTTTGTGGATAGCGTCTCGCCACCAAACGGCAGCACCGATGGGCTCCATCTGACCGCGAGCAATCTGGCGCCGCCGCCATCAGGCTCACAATATCAGGCCTGGCTCATCAACCAGCAAACCGAGCAGATCACCGCGCTGGGCAAACTGGTGGCGACATCGGGCCAACAGGCCTATCAACTGGCCTATTCTGCGCCCGGTGTCAGTGGCAAGCCAGCCACCAATATATTCGCACAAGGTGATATGGTCGAGATCACCCAGGAGCGGAGTAATGTCGTCGCGCCATCGGGCCCATGTCGTGCTGCTGGTCAAGTTCCCTCCCCAGGCGTTCATACACATCGGCCATCTGCTGCTGAGCTTCCCTACAACACCGGGCAAGATCGGCCTGCTGGTAGGGACGCTACAGCAGACCAAGGCGCTCAACACCCAGGCCATTGCGCTCAATAAGGCGTCGGGCGCGGGGCAGACGGCGCTCGTCCAGTGTCTTGCGCAAAGCATCATGGATATTGCCGAAGGCGCACATGGCACGCGCTATCAAGCCGCTCAGCCGGGAGTGCCGCGAGCTGGGCGTCACCGAGGCTGGCGATGGATTCGGCCTGATCATGCCCGGTGCAGGCGGCGGGGCCCGGAAGCAATGACATAACAGCCAAGGCGTGACTATAGCGGAGGGTCGGCAGCGGGTACATCAAGAACGCCGCCGATCATGCGTCGCTGGCCACCGCCACGCCAGACGCGACCGAGGCGCTCCGCGAGCACGCTAGCAAGGTGCAGATCGCGCTCGCCGACGTGACGCGATCAGTGACCACAGCGGATACCGCCGCCATCACACTGCTGACGACGCCGACCGATAGCGCGGCAATAGCAGGCCTCGTGTCGGCGACCGGCGCGGCGTATCAGGGGACGGGCGGCGCCGATGCTGGTGGCGCGGTGGCGGCGTTCCAGCAGGGTCAACTGATGGCCACATTGGCGCTGGCGCCGGGTACGCCATAGCAACAGCGGCTGGCGGCTGAAGCCGCGCCAAGGGAAGTGCTCACGCGCATCCACGAAGCCTGCCTACGCAGGCTGCAGACGTGCGCCAACGGGGCATCCGGTGAACCGCATTCCTTGCAAACCCGCGCAGGCGGGTTTCGTGGCCGGAGGCCCTTCAGGCGCGGTTTTAACCGCCCGCGCTCCGCAGCGCATTGCCCTCGTATTTTCTAAATCATTGTGCGCTAAAGACACATAATTAGAGAGGCGCTTGCGCTCCCGCAAGTCCTCGCGCGGACGGGGAAGCGGAGTGTGTGGTGTTCTGTGCGGAAAGACGGATGATTCTATGCCAGATGCCACTGTGCTGCTCGATATCCGTGACGATGTCGCCCATATCACGCTCAATCGTCCTGGCGCCATGAACGCGCTCAACCTGGAGATGGCGAAAGAACTGCTGGATGTCACGATGCAGTGCGACGAGACGACTGGCGTGCGCGCGGTGGTGCTCTCGGGCGCGGGCAAGATGTTCTGCGCGGGTGGCGATGTCAAGCAATTCGTGGCAGAGGAAGAAGGCGAGCGTCTGCCGACCTACGTACGCGCGATCACGACGTATCTGCATGCGGCGATCTCGTGCCTGGCGCGGATGAACGCCCCGGTGATCGCGGCGGTGGAGGGCAGCGCGGCTGGTGGCGGGATGAGTGTGGCGCTGGCCTGCGATCTGGTGATCGCCGCCGAATCGGCGCGCTTTACCGCCGCCTATACGCGCATTGGCCTCTGCCCCGATGGCTCGATGACCTACACACTCTCACGGCTGGTCGGGCTGCGGCGCGCCCTCGAACTGACGCTGACAAATCGCACGCTCACGGCGCAAGAGGCGCTCGACTGGGGTATCGTCACTGCGGTCGCGCCCGATGGCGCCGCGCTGCAACACGCCGACACGCTGGCCAGCCAGCTCGCGCAGGGGCCAACACTGGCGTTCGGCGCCACCAAACGACTGATTCACGCAGGGTGGACGGAAAGCCTGGAGACGCAGATGATGGCCGAGAGCCAGGCTATCGCGGCGATGGCAGGGACGGCGGACGCCAAAGAGGGGATGAGCGCCTTCCTCGCCAAACGCGCGCCGGAGTTCAAGGGGAAATGGCACAACATGGCGCTATTCGCTTGATGATTGTAAGCCGCAGGTTGAAGTCCTGCGGCTCATCTCGGGATGCACATATCCGCGAGCCGTGAGCGCGGACACTGGATTCGTCGGATGAGCTGCGGCATGAATGCCGCGAAGCTGGCTCACCGCGATCCTCGCCAGACATTCCTGGGGCGTCACTCGACGCCGCACGGGACGTTCTCGTTCTCCGCTATCTCACGCTACTAAGTGGATAGCCACTCGAATTTAGAGGAGGTGACGCCCGTTCGGCGGAGGCAGTCCTGCGGGGGAATCGCATCCAGCCAGGCGAGTGCACGCCCCACCAGTTCGGTGCTAGCAGCGTAGACCCGATTGGCGGCGACCACCGCCTTGAGCTGGCGCCACAGATCCTCACAGGGCATCAGCTCGGGAGCCCGCAAGGGCAAGAAGCAAGAAGGCGATCTGGATGTGCGCCTCCGCTGCCGCCTGCTGGACGAGCTTGGGATGATGCGGGGGCGCATGGTCCCAGATGAGCAGCTTGGGCACCTGGGGTCGCACCTGGGGTCGCACCTGGGGTCGCACCTGGGGTCGCACCCGGCCCAACTCCTCCACGAACGCCTGGGTAGCGGCGGGACGACACCGCTCCCGGACCACGCGGACTACCCGGCCCGTGACGACAGTGAGTGCTCCCCGCAGGACCCGGTAGGGATTGCGGCCACTGATCACCACCTGCTGCTGCTCGCCCTGCCGTGCCCAACTGGCGCGCAGCCAGCGGTGGGAACTCCCGCAGCATGGTCTCCATCTCTCGTCGCCCATCCAGATCTCGCCTCCCGCGGCCACCACACCCGCTATTTGCTCCACGACCGCTTTTTTTTCGCGTCATAGCCCGGATCGGGTCGCCCCAGTTCATCGCGCGGCCGCTTCCAGCGCCAGCCCAGCCGGTGCAAGGTCCGCCGTAGCGTCTGCTCGCTGAGCGCATAGCCCGCCTGACTCAGATGGGTCAGCAGCAGCGGCAGCGGCACGGTCCACGCGGTGGCCTGTTCGCCGCGTTCGTGCGGATCGGTCGCGCGCAGCGTCTCCAGCTCGCGCTGCCCGGCGGCGCCTAAGCGCCACCTGCGGCCCCCGTGGTGGTCTTCATGCAGCCCGATGTTGCCTCGTCGCTTCCAGGCTGCCACCCAGTTGTCGACACTGGAGACCCGACAGCCCACTGCCTCGGCGACCTCCGCCGGGTTCTGCCCCTGGGCCAACAGCCGAATCGCTTGATACCGCCTCCAGTTGCGGTCTCCGCGCTCCTGGCGCTGGGCCTGCTCCAATGCGTCCCACTCCTGCCGACTTAACGCCATCTGCATGCTCCAGCCCTCCTCTCAGGGGGCTCTTCTGCAGCTCCCGTTCCACCCCCGAGTGGCGACCTACTTAGGCCCACTGCGGGGTCGCATCGTGGCCAACCCAGTTTGGGCAGTGACGTCGCTGACAACAATCGGGGACGACCACCTACGCGCATGTGCGGTGGTAGCGTCGTCCCCTGGCAGTGACATCGTAATGGAACTGAGGGCGCTATCAGGAGCCACCCTCATACTTGAACGAGACTTCGAGCTTGATACGATAGGTCAATGGCTGACCTTCCTCGATGTGAATGTCCTGCTCGATGACGCGGCCTACGCGCAGATCGCGCAGACTGTGCTTCGCCATCGTGAGCGCGGCGTTCGCAGCCTTTTCCCACGACTCCGTGCTTGTCCCAACGAGCGTTATGACCTTGTAGACGCTTTCTGCCATGTGCTTCTCTCCTTCGCTCGGCGCTTGCTGCGCGTACGTCACGCGCTTTGCCCGGCGTCATCTAAACACACGCAAGAAACACACAAGACCTGCTGGCACCTCCCTTCCCTGTTGAAGTTGGTTGATCATTGCCCATGGCCATTATGAGGGCTGTCCCAGCAGCATCGCCAGCGTATCGGCGACCAGCGCGGGCTTCTCCTCGCCCTCGATCTCGACGGTGTGGCGCGAGGTCACCAGCATACGCCCGCCGCCTTTATCCTCGACGTTGACGAGCGTGATGTGGTCGCGGATGCGCGCGCCCGCCTTCACCGGCGTGATGAACCGTACGCGGTCCGCGCCATAGTTGAGGCCCGCCACGACCCCATCCGGCAGCGTGCCAACCTGGAACTGCATCATCGGCAGCAGTGACAGGGTCAGGTAGCCGTGAGCAATCGTGCCGCCGAACGGACTCTCGCGTTTGGCGCGCTCGACATCCACATGGATCCACTGGTGGTCGCCCGTGCAGTCGGCGAAGTCATTGATGCGCTGCTGGTCCACCGTGACCCAGTCCGAGACGCCAAGCTCTTTGCCCACGAAATCGTGAATGGTCGCCAGAGTGTACCCTTCCAGTGCCACGTTGCCACTCTCCTGTTCACTCGGACGCCTTGCGCATGAACGCACGATCTCCAGAGAGGCCTGTGGAGTAATCTCTGGAGCCTGCGCAGGCAGGCTTTGCGGATGCGCCTACGCGCATCCCCCAGGCGCGGCTTCAGCCGCCAGCCGTCTACACAAACGCGCTGAAGCCGGTAACAGCCCGCCCGACGATCAGCGTATTCATCTCGCGGGTACCCTCGTACGAGTAGATCGCCTCGGCGTCGGCCACGAAGCGCCCCACCTGATTCTCCAGCAAAATGCCGTTGCCGCCAAGAAGCTCGCGCGCGAAGCCGACCGTCTCGCGACACTTGCTCGTGCAAAACGCCTTGGCCAGCGAGGCATGCTCATCGTTCATCACCCCGGCGTCCTGCATCTGCGAGAGCCGCAAGCACCATGCACTGCGACGCGGTAATGTTGCCCAGCATGCCCACCAGCAAGTCCTGCACGAGCTGGAAGCTGGCGATGGGTTTGCCAAACTGTTTGCGCTTCTGCGCGTAGGCCAGCGCATGCTCGTAGGCGCCCATCGCGCAGCCGACCGCCTGCCACGCGACGCCCGCCCGCGTCATCCGCAGCACCGCGGCGGTATCGCGGAACGAGCGCGCGTTTTGCAGGCGGTTCGTCTCCGTGACGCGGCAGTCTTTGAGCGTGATCAGCGCGTTCTGGACGACCCGTAGCGCCATCTTGTCTTCCATCTTCTCGGCGGTGAAGCCGGGCGTCCCCTTCTCTACCAGGAAGCCCTTCACCTGATTGTCGGCCTCGTCGCGCGCCCAGATGATGGTGACATCGGCGAAGGTGGCGTTGCCGATCCACTTCTTCTGCGCCGTTGAGCACCCACTCGTCGCCCTCGCGCCGCGCCGTGGTCATCAGGCCGCCCGATGCTCCTGAGCCGACGCTCTGGCTCCGTCAGACCGAAGGCGCCGATCTTCTCCATCCGCCGCATCACCGGCAACCATTGCTGCTTCTGCTCTTCAGAGCCGCAGAGGTAAATGCTGCCCATCGCCAGGCCGCTATGGACACCGAAGAACGTCGCAATCGAGGGGTCTATCCGCGCCATCTCGACGGCGAGCAGGCCATCCAGCACCGTCGTCTTCCCAGCGCAGCCGTAGCCATTATAGGAGATGCCCGCGATATCGAGCGCGGCCATCCTGGGGATCAGCTCGAAGGGGAAGGCGGCGCGTATCCAGTAGTCGTTGATGATCGGCGCGACCTCGGCCTCCATGAAGGCCCGCACCCGCGCCAGAATCGCCTTATCGTCCTCGCTCACGGTGGTGGTGATGCCATAGAAGTCACCGGTAACTGCTGGCAGTGGCCGCTGGGCATGCGCATCTGGCCATGGCGATGTATCTGCCTTCTTGACTCCGGTTGTACTCACCCGCGCAGCTCCTTTCGACGGTTGACGTAGCTGAAAGTGAACACACGCTCAGCATACGACACAGAGGCGGGGGGCGTCCCGCCGGAGCACGACACGCGGAACCGCTCGCCTCCGAAATCAGAAGGCGCCGCGACCCGTTAGCACAATCTTGATCGTCATCAGCAGTATCTTGATGTCGAGCCAGAGGGAATAATTGCGCACATAGAAGATGTCATCCTGGGTGTGCAGATGCAGCACGCGGTTGCTGCGGCCATTGACCTGCCACCAGCCCGTCAGGCCCTGTGGCACGAGGAGCCGCCGATACTGCCAGGCGCGATAGCGCTCTACGATCCAGGGCAGTTCGGGGCGCGGGCCGACGACCGACATATCGCCCTTCAGGATGTTGAGCAGTTGCGGCAGTTCGTCAAGGCTGGTGCGCCGCAGGAAAGCGCCGAACCGGGTGATGTTGGGGTTATCGCGGCGTTTGTGCACCAGATCTTTGGTGGCCGTCCGCTCGGCCGCGTCTTTCATGCGCTGCTCGGTATCAGTCCGCATCGTGCGGAACTTGAGCATGACAAAGCGGCGATTGTGCTGGCCGATCCGCTCCTGCTTGAAGAGCGCCGGGCCAGGTGAATCCAGCCGGACGATCAGCGCGATAAGGAGCATCAGCGGCGTGGTGAGGATAATGAGTGGGATGCAGATCGCCAGGTCCATCAGCCGCTTGACGCGCGCATTCCACCCAGAAATCGCCGACTCCGTCAGGCCGATCACCGGGATGCCGTCGATCTCGTCCACGGCGATCTTGGCGGTCTCCGTCACCACATCGGGCAGCACGTAGAGTTGCACCGGAAGGTTCGCCAGGCTGCTGATGAGCCAGCTTGCATCATAGCGCTCGCGCGGGGAAAGCGCGATCAGCACCAGATCAACCTGCTTCTCGCGAATGACGCGCGGCGCATCGCGCATGTCGCCCAGCCGCCAGCTTACCCAGCGGTGGTAGAGGGCCTCCTGCCAGTGGCTCGGCATATCCGGCTCGGGATGGAACTCCCGGCGAGGACCGACGACGCCGATAATTTCGAGGCCAATGGCACTGCGCGCCGACACCGCGCGCGCGGCATCGATGGCCAGACGCCCGGTGCCGATGATGAGAATCCGCCGCCGGGGCGCGCCCAACCGCGCCAGTGGCCGCAGGACGACACGCGCCAGCGCCAGCAGCACCGCATCCGCGACGACAAACGTCAGCCAGAAGATACGCATGCGGTCGAGCACCAGAAAATAAAGGATGCCGCTAACGGCCAATCCGGCAAGTCCAACCGCGATGAAAGCCCGCATCGGCGCAAAGATATTGTTGACCCAACTGGAGCGATACAGCCCAAGCAACGAAAAGACGACAGGCCAGACGACTGCGACGATTGCGGCAAAGATGAGCGCGTCAGAGGTCTTGAGATAGCGAATCTGCGGAACGATATTCGCAAGGGTGTTGCTAAAGTGTTCGATCAGTAGGATCAGCAGCACCGACAGGGCCGCGTCTACCAGGAGCATCATCTCACTCAGACGAGAGCGGGCGCGCCGACGATTTGCCAACAGCCGCTCGATCTCGCGATATTCGGGATTGCGGGAGAGTCGGGCCATCCTGGTAGTGGTGCTAAACCCCATGTCCTCATCGTCGGCATCGTCTATGGGCGCCGATGCTGGCGATCCGGGCGCCTGCGCCGAGGGAGCGCGCCCAGCGGCGGAATAGCCCTGGCCGTACGGTCCGTTGGTAGTGCCAGGGGCAACCAGCGGATAGGAAAGATCCGGCTGACCGCCATTCATTGGCGGGGACGCGGAAGGCGCGGGCGGTGCCTGAGGATCGAGCGCGGGCTGATATGGTGGCTGATATGGTGGCTGATGTGGCGTATAGGCCTGGTTGGGCGCGCCAGACGACCCATCGGGCCAGGCGCTCTGCCCATAGTTTTGACCATTGCTCTGGTTAGTATTCTGGCCGTTGTGCTGCCCTTGATTCCAGGCATTGTTCTGAGCGCTGTAGTCGGTCTGCCAGGGATACGGAGGCTGTGGGGATTGCGGAGACTGCGGAGACTGCGGGCGCTGATCCTCAGGCTCGTGTCCCCCATTGTTCTGCCATCCATGGTGCGTTGTCATCTGGTCCGCCCCTCCCTCAGTTCCTCCGCCAATGCTGCCGGGATCATCCAGGCCGAATCTGAGGCCACACCGCCCCATTCACAATATCACGTCGCTGGGTATTGATTAGGTATAGATAGCGCAGACCGTGCCACTATCCCAGCGTTCGTCTGGGATTCTCAACCCACGCCTGAGTACTACAACGACAGAGCGGCAAGCAGGTCACCGTTTCCGGGAACATTGTTGCCTGCTCTCAGCAAGCTCTCAGTCTGCCCACTGACGGACGACGCACCCATGACGCCGCTTCACTGCGTTGTGCTCGCGCGGCGCCAGCGGGTGGCGTGTTTTTCCGTTCAAGTCTACTCCATCCCATCCCCACTGTCTATGAATATGACGCGAGTGGCGGTGATGAAATCCCTGATATCGTCAGGATCCAACATAACTTCAGAACCGATAGTACTGCTCAGTGAGCCGGATTTGTGATTGACGACAGCTCTTGTGTATTATCTCCCTCGTGCCTTCGACAAGGCGCATCTCTGACTATGGACACCTGACGGCAGCAAGACCCTGTCGTCGCTGAGAAGACCGCGCGCAGGTACGCGCGTGTTTTCTAGGAGGGCTAACAATCGCGGTAACGCAGCCGCGAACAGACTCCCGCGGGAGTCTCGAGAGGGGTACTATCTTGGCGCATATTCCTACTGTACTGACTGGCCGTATGTCCCGCGCGCGCATGCTGTTTGGAGCAGCGCTTCTGGGAGCGGCGTTCGTAGCGGCACTCGGAGCCAGTGGCTCGATGCCAACGGCTGACGCGGCGAGTGGTCTGCACTATCAGCGCGGGTACTACGTCGCGAATGGCATGCTCTGCTACGGCTGGGCAAACGGAACCTACCACTGCACCGGACGCTGGCATCGCAGCGGCAGCTCGCTCGTTTCTGATAACCCTTCGTGGGTCCCTAACGCGGCCTCAACCGGCGGAACCTCCAGCGCCGCCAGCAAGCCCAGCACATCGGCTGTGAAAGTTACTGGCAGCAACACCGCTGGCCAGCCATGCCGCAGCTCCTACATGTTCCCGGCGCACATCAGCCAGTGGACGGTGCCGGTAAGCTGCTATGCGGGCGTGTACCGCGTGAACCCGGCCAACTATGTCTCTCGCCCTGGCTTCGGCTGGTGCAACTGGTGGCCTGAGGTGCTCCATCCGCGACAGGCCGACATTCTGTCGGGTCGCGAATATCGCAATTCGTCCTCGCCAACACCGGGCGCGGTCGTCCACTTCAATGGCGGCGTTCAGGGCGCGAGCAGAGACGGACACTGGGCGCAGGTGGTTGCGGTAGCGCCCGATCACTACTGGGTGCTCATCACCGAGATGAACTTCACCTGGCGTGGCGCTGGCTGGCAGAAGGTCAACTATCGCTATATCCACGTCGGAGCCGGAGTCACCTTCATTTCGTAGCTGGCGAGCTACCGGTCCAGGTCAGAGCGTATGGGGGCGTGCTTCATGAGGAAGCGCGCCTCTCGTCGTTTTCCACGGGATTGTCCGGCTGTACGGCGTGGTGTAGTATCGGAGGCAGAGGCGAATGAGCGACGCGAGAAATGAGGGCGATGATGAGCAGGCCAGCACTCGGGCCGTGGGCGACGGATACGGTCAATCAGCGGTACGGCGAGTTGGCGGCGCGCTCGACCGACCTTGCGCCAGTTGATCGCTTGCGCCACATCGGCGCGCTCGTCGCGGAACAGGCGCGCTGGGTAGATCGCGAGTGCCTCAATCTCAATGCCGCCACCAACGTCATGAGTCCTTACGCTAACCAATTGGTAGCCTCTGGCATCGGCTCGCGCCCCAGCCTGGGTCTGCCGGGCGATAAATACGAGACGGGGCTGGCGCCGGGCGAGGAGCTTGAGGTTCTGGCGAGCGAGTTGGCCCGCCAGGTCTTCCGCTGTGGTTATGCCGAGACGCGCATGCTCAGCGGCGCGATGGCCAATCTCGCCGTCTACATGGCGACGACACGCCCCGGCGATATCATCTTCTCGCTACCGCCTGCCGCTGGCGGACATGCCACCCATCAGCCCTTTGCCGCGCCGGGCCTCTACGGGCTAGATGTTCGTCCGATTCCGCTGCTCACCGATGAGGCCACCGCCACCTGGCGTATTGACCTCGCCGCCTTTGCGGACGCGGCACAGGCGGCCCGGCCGCGCCTGATTGTGCTGGGTGGCAGCCTGGCCCTTGCGCCCTATCCAATTCGCGAAGTGGCAGCCATCGCGCGGGAGGTTGGCGCGCGACTGCTCTTCGACGCCGCTCATCTCTCGCTGCTGGTCGCGGGCGAGGCGTTCCAGCAGCCACTGCGCGAGGGCGCGGATATCATGACCGGCTCGACCTATAAGGCGCTGGGCGGCCCTCCCGGTGGCCTGATTCTCACCGACGATGCCGAACTGGCGGCGCGACTAGACACCATCGCCTACCCTGGCCTGACCGCCAACAACGACCTGGGCCGCGTCGCCGCCCTCGCCGTTGCGCTCAACGATGTGCTGGTCTACGGGCGCGAATATGCCGCGCGCTGTGTGGAGATCGCGCATACGCTGGCGGTAGCGTTGGCCGGCGAGGGGTTCCCGGTCGCGGGCCACCCACCAACATATACGGCAACACACCACGTCGCCATGGACGCCCGCCGCTGGGGTGGAGGCACGCACGCAGCGCGGCTGCTGGAGCCTGCCAACATTCTCGCGACGGGTATCGGCCTCCCGCTGCCTGAAGTTCCTGGCGACCAGAACGGTCTGCGCCTTGGCTCGCAGGAACTGGCGCGCTGGGGGATGGGGCCAGCGGAGATGCCAGTGGTAGCGCGGCTGATCGCCCGCGTCCCGCTCCACGACGAGCCAGCGTCGCCCCTGCGCGACGAGGTCATCGCGCTGCGCGGTCGCTTCCAGCAATATGCTACACACTGTCGGTAGAGGAGAAGGGTAGCAGAGCGTCAATCGGATGGCGGCGCTTGTGGTGAGGTGAACGCGCTGCCGCAGCAAATCCGCTCACCTTCAAGGGGAAACCGAACGTGCAAGATTAGCCGCGGCATTCATGCCGCGAAGCTGGAGCGCCACTTACCTCGCCATTCATGCTGCGAAGGTGGATTGCTCCACCTTGCCCACGGCGATATCTCTAGAATACGCGCCAAATCTACCCCGACGTCACCTGCGACTTTTTGGCAAGCGCGGGCGTGGGACGTGCGGGTGGCTTCCGCCTTCGCGATGCGGATGAGTTAGGGGCAAGGTCGGTGGCGCGAGGAACGGCGACCGTGAAGCACGAACCCTTGCCCAGCGTGCTCACGACCGAGACGCTGCCACCCATCGCCTCCGTCAGCTCCTTCACCAGCGCCAGCCCCAGCCCCGACCCGCTGGCCGACTGCATCCGCGCGCGGTCGCTGCGATAGAAGCGCTCCCAGATGTGCGGTAGATCGTCCGCCGCGATGCCCTCGCCGGTATCCTTCACCTGAAGCAGCACGCGCTCCGCATCAGCCGACGCCGAAATGGCGACGATGCCGCCGGGCGGCGTGTGGCGTACGCCATTGTGCAAGAGGTTCTGCAAGACCTGATTCAGCCGATTGCTATCCACCAGCGCCAGCGGCAAGTCCGACGCGACCTCCGCGACGACCTCCACCCGCCCCGATTGCCACGCCAGCGGCGCGCACCGTCTCGGCGATCCGCCGCACCTCGTCGCCCACATCCGCCGGGACACAACGCAGCTCGAGCTTGCTCACCGCGGCGCGCGAGAGCGTAAACAGGTCTTCGATTAGCGTCTGGAGCCGCCGTGTCTCATGCTCCATGATGTCCAAATCGTGCCGGAGCGAGGCGGGCGGCGTGTCCTCCTCGTCCCAGCGGGCGCGCGCCGACTCCAGATAGCCGCGCAGTGTGCTCACGGGCGTCCGCAGCTCGTGCGAGACGCTGGCCACCAACTCGCGCCGCGCACCCAGCAGGTGCGAGACGGTGTCGCGCTCGGCCTCCAGATCACGCACCGCCGCTGCCAGGTCCGTCGCCATCGCGTTGAAGTTCGCCTGAAGCTGCGCCACCTCGTCCGCACCCTCAACCGGCACGCGCACGCTATAGTCGCCCTCGCGGAGCGCGTTCGTGGCAGTGGTCAGTTTGCGCAGGCGACGGGTGGTGCGGCGGGCGAAGATATACGAGAAGAGCAGCGACGGCGGTAAGACAACCAGCACGGCAATCACGGTCAGAATGCTCATGAGGACCAGGATTGGCAGAATCTGTGGCTCGATACTGTGGGTGAAGAAGACTTCCGTGAGCACGATGAACCCAAAAAGCGCGCCGGAGCCGATAACCACCACCAGCAGATGCGCATTGGTCAGCGACCAGACCAGGCTGCTGCGGCGCAGGCGATTCCACCAGACCAAGAGCGAGATACCCGTCCGCACGAAGAGAAACGCCCCGGCCATCACGAGCATCCAGAGCAGCGAGTAGCGAGAAAGCAAAAAGTCGACAGCCGTGCTTCGTGCGGACACCTCCCTGATTTGCGCGGGCGCCACCCCTGTGAGTGTCGTACGTACCAGCAGCGAGAGGATAATCGTCGGCGCGATGGCCAGTACGAACGCGGCGGCGAGGTTGATCGTGAGGCGCTGCCACCAGCGCTCCGCCAGCCGCATCCGAAAGGCGGCCCAGAGCAGGCTGGCGACACCGCTGATAAAGACGGCGACGATGATTCGCCCATAGACCGGCCCCAGACCGCCTCCGAATTGTGACGTCATGATGACGAGAGACCAGAGCAGCGCCAGCGCCTGTGGTATCAGCGCCTCGGCAACGGCCTGTATCGGATTCGTACGCAGCCAGAGCGTCTTCCACCGCTCCCGAATGAAGCGCCAGGCCATCGCAATCTGTGGCCGCAGGCGCATCCACTCGCCACGCCACCACGCCTCACCCTGCGCTAGCCATAGCCGCGCCTGCTCCATCTGGCGCCCGGCCTGTTGCACTGGTCGCATGGATTTTATCGGTCTCATAAGGCGCCTTCCTGCTCGGGCCGGAGCCGGTAGCCTATGGACCAGACCGTCTCGATCTCCTCACCGAGCGCGCCGAGCTTCTTGCGCAGCCGCAGGACGACGTTATCCACCGACCGGTCGCCGCCAATGTAGGACTCGCGCCAGATCGTTTCGAGCAGATAGGTACGGCTGAAGGCGCGTCCGGGGCTGCGCATCAGCAGGTGGAGCAGGGCGAATTCGGTCGGGCTGAGATCGAGCGGCTCGCCCTCCAGCGTCGCCAGGTGCGAGGCGGCATCCAGCCGCAGCGCCCCGCGTGTCAGCGTCTCGGATGCGACATCGCGATCCGCCGCCAGCATCTGCCGCAGCAATTCCTGCCGCCGGAGCAGCGCCCGCACCCGCGCGATCAACTCACGCATGCTGAACGGCTTGGTCAGGTAATCGTCGGCGCCAACCTCCAGCCCGACGACACGGTCCGTCTCCTCGCTGCGCGCCGTCAGCATCAGCACGGGTGTCGGCGCCATCTGGCGAATCTGTCGCAGCACCTCCAGGCCATCCATGCCGGGGAGCATCCAGTCGAGGATCACGAGATCGGGCGAGACGCTGACATGCGCGGCCAGCGCGGCGCGACCGTCGGCCTCGTGCCGCACGCGGTAGCCCGCCGCCTCCAGCTCGCGCACCACCACCGCAGCCAACTCGCGCGCATCCTCCACCAGCAGAATAGTCGCCATGATCGCTACCCTCACACCCCGTTCGTTCGTAGACCTTTCGACATTATATGCATGAGCGACGGGCAAAAGAAGCGCTCGCCATGGCCGCATCGCCACATTGCGACAGACTTGCGACACTTTTGACGATAGCCCGGTCGACAGCGCCGTGACCACGCTGCGTACAGCAGGTCTTACGTCTATTTACGAGAAGTAAGCGCTGCCCAATTCAGGAGCCAGCATGGTCAACTGCAGCAGACCCATCACCAGGCAGCAACAGACGCGGACGGAGCCGACCCACTAATACCGATCGCGCTGCCACGGCGATGAGACGGGTGGCCGTTAATCGGTGCGTCTCGGTGGGCCTCTGGCGGGTGGGCACTCCCTGGTCAGGCTGAAGCGGCTGGCGTTGCGGGTGAGGATGAACCGTGTCTCGGTGGGCGTCTGCGCGCTGGCGCAGGACGAGCGGGGCGGCTGCTGGTGGCGCATCATACCTATCGCAAATATCCCTGGGGTCTGCCCGGCGGCTTGATTGGCCGGGGCGAGCATCCAGAGGCGGCGCTGGCGCGTGAGCTGCGCGAAGAATTGGGCGTCGAGGCGTCCATCGGCGCGCTCGTCCATGCCGAAACGTGGCCGCCGGGGCAACACATGACCCTCTACTACGCCGTATCCCTGCATGGCACACCAGTCGTGGACGACATCGAGATCGACGGCTTCCGCTACGTGGCGCCAGACGAGGCGCGCAAGCTGCTTGGCCACTGCTGCGGATCGCTGGCTGGCGGCGCTCTCCGCGCGGCGGGCGTCATACGGCTGGCGGCTGAAGCCGCACCTATGGGCTCGCCGCAATGGCCGCCTCGCGGCCTCCAGATAGAGAGCGCTCATGTATGGCCAGCCTGCCCAGGCAGGCTTCGCGGGCGAGCAGAGGGAGGCCCGTATCCGCGCTTCATGCGCGGGCGTCTGTCCGCCCTCTGCCGTCTGCATTAACTGCCCGCGTCCCTGTCCCCACTAACTTATGGAACCGCATATAGCCGAATTCATCCCTCCTACACACACCCCCCTCGCCATTCACCGGTTGTCTGCGACAAAGTTGCGACACGTGCGCGATACGGTCGTGACAAGTGCCCGTTAACATGATAGGAGGCGAGCGAGAAAGAACCCACGAACACTCGCACGACGCGAACGTTGTCAAAACATTCCACACGAATGAGGACACTGGAAAGGCACGACATGGTCAATACCATGAGCGCAACCGGCACACAGCAGCCGGCGACCAGGACCGGCGAGGTAGCGATCCGCACGCACGGCCTGACCAAGCAATATGGCGAGCGGCTGGCCGTCAACGATCTCAACCTTGAGGTCTATCGCGGCGACATCTTCGGCTTTCTGGGGCCGAATGGCGCGGGCAAGACCACCACGATCCGCATGATGCTCCACCTGATAACGCCCACCAGCGGCAGCATCGAGGTGCTCGGCCACGATGTCGCCACCAGTAGCGCGGAGATTCTGCCCCGCGTGGGCGCGCTGGTCGAGACTCCGGCGCTCTACCTCTATATGTCCGGGACGCGACAATCTGCGCGCGGTCGGCTCGGTGCTGGGCGGCGTGCCAGAGTCGCGCATCGACGAGGTGCTGGAACTGGTGCGGCTGAAGGGGCGCGATAGGGATAGGGTCAAGACCTATTCGCTGGGCATGAAGCAGCGCCTCGGCGTGGCGATCGCCCTCTTGCAAGACCCCGACGTGCTGGTGTTGGATGAGCCAGCCAACGGACTCGATCCGGCGGGCATCGTCGAGATGCGCGACTTGATGCGCACACTGGCCGCCGCTGGCAAGACGAGTCTTCATCTCCAGCCATGTGCTGACCGAGGTGCGCCAGATTTGCACCCGCGTCGCCATTCTCGACCAGGGAAGACTCGTGACCGAGACGACAATTGAAGAGTTGATCAAAGGGCATGGCGAGTTCGCGGTGAGCTAGAGCCAGCCCACGCGCGCGAGGCGCTGGCGCTGGTGCGCGCGCAGCCGTGGGGGCACGATGCCCGGATGGATGAGCAGGCGTGCTGATTACCGCCGCGCCAGATGGCCACGGACGCGACCTCAATCTCTTCCTGATTCACGCTGGCTTCGCGCCAGAGACGATAGCCCCGCAGGCACAAGACCTGGAGCAAATCTTCCTGCGTCTGACCAACTCCAATTCAGGAGATGCGCAATGAGTACCGCCGTTACAGTTACCCCATCCGCGCCCGTCGCGACGCGGTTGCATAGCGCACGGCCCAGTTTTGTCGGCATCGTGCGCGGTGAACTTTTCAAAGTCTCGCGCCAACTCAGCACCTGGATTCTTGGCGTGCTCTACCTCGGCGCCATCTTCCTGCCCTACCTTGTTCTCCTGTCAAGCGGTCGCACCAAGACCCAGGTGCGCGACGACCCGATGAGCGCGCTCTACTCCGTCCTCGGCGTGGACATGGTGATACTGAAAGTCTTTGGCGGTGCCCTCATCATCGTCGTGACGGCGCGCCTCATCGGCATGGAGTACTCTGGTGGGACGATTCGCGTATTCCTTTCTCGCGGCGTCGGGCGGCTCCAGTTGCTCTTCGGCAAGCTGGCCGCGCTCACCATTATCGCGCTGGGCATGGTGGTCTTGACGCTGCTGCTCGATCTTCTGTTGACAGTCATTTTGCTGCTGGCCACGGTCGGCAATCTGGATCTCTTCAAATCGGCGACGAGCGCCTTCTGGTCGGACGCGGGAACCTACCTGCTACTGGCGCTAATCAGCCTGGGTGTCACCATCCTGATGGCGACGGCGGTGACAGTCGTCGGGCGCTCGCTGGCCTTTGGGGTTGCTATCTCGTTGCTGTGGTATCCCGCTGAGAACATCTCTGTGCTGTTCCTCTTCCTGGGCTACCGGCTGACGAACAGCAACTTCTGGACACTGCTCTCTGGCGATTTCCTGGGCCTGAACCTCAACGCGATGGCGGCGGCCATTCTGCCATCACGGGCGTCGCTGGCGGCGGAAATCAACTTCCAGACGCCGCTGGTGCCGGTGGATGGCGGGCATACCCTGCTGGTGACGGCGCTCTGGGCCATCGTCTTCGCAGTCGTCGCGATTGTGCTGACCGCCCGGCGTGACGTGAAGGAGTAGGCAGGCTGCTCCTATGAAGGCGGCTCTGGTTCCCCTCGTTCCTGTGGGGGAGAGGTTCGGGGGAGGCCAGCGGTCGCCCTACTCCACCAGGACAACTTTTCGTTCAGGAGGATTGATGAGCACCGCTGTTTCTGTTCCAGCGCCAGCCTCGACACAGCTACACAATGCGCGGCCCAGTTTTGCCGGTATCGTGCGCGGCGAACTCTTCAAGGTCTCGCGACAGATCAGCACCTGGATACTTGGCCTGCTGCTGCTGGGCGCCATCTGCCTGCCCTATCTCATCGAACTGTCAAGCAACTACAAGGAGAGAATGCAGCAGAGTCTCACATGGGCGATCTATAAAATATCGGCATCGATATGCTGATACTCAAGGTCTTCGGCGGCGCGTTCATGATTATCCTGACGGCGCGGCTGATCGGCATGGAGTATTCCGGCGGAACGATCCGCGTGCTGCTCGGGCGCGGCGTCGGGCGGCTGCAACTGCTCTTCGGCAAGCTGACCGCGCTGGCGCATTATCGCGCTGAGCGTCGTCGTCGTGACACTGCTGCTCGACCTGTTGCTGGGCGGCAATTCTCTCGCTCATCAACCTGGGGAATCTGGACCTGTTCAAGGCGGCCACGAGCGCATTCTGGTCCGACGCCTGGACCTACCTGCTGCTGGCGCTCCTCAGCCTGGGTGTCACCATTCTGATGGCGACAGCGGTGACGGTTGTCGGGCGCTCACTGGTACTCGGCCTGACGGTGGCGATGGTCTGGTATCCCGCCGAGAACTTCTCGACCATCTTTCTGATACTGGGGCAACGACTGACCAATTCCGACTTCTGGTACTTGCTCTCAGGGAATTTCCTGGGACTCAACCTGAACGCGATGCCAGCGATTATGCTGCCTGAGCGCGCATCACCAGCAACGAACTTCAGCTTCAGGACTCCGTTGGTGCCGGTGGATGGCGGGCACACGCTGTTGATGACAGCGCTCTTTGCTGTCGTCTTCGCCATCGTGGCAATTGTGCTGACCGCCCGCCGCGATGTGAAGGAGTAGCAGGCGGACATATTCTGCGGTAGTAGCGCAGGGAAGCGCTTACCCTTTGCAGTCGTCGTCGCCACAGGCACAGGCTGCGTGCCCTGCTCGCGCACCCTCGATAGCCTCACGCGCTTCCGGAATCAACCAGTAGAGCAGCGTTAGCGCGGCGAGGCTATCCGCCCACCACCACCCGAAGGCGGCATTGAGCAGCAACCCGATGAATAACGCGCCAGCCATGTACGCGCAGGTGATGGAGCAGGCGGCATCGCCACGTAACGCGGGGCTACCCAGTTCGGCGGCGATAACACGCTTGCGCCATGCCAGCAGCGGCATGCCGACGACAGCCACCACCGCCAGCCCAATCCCGATAGGTGAGGACTCAGCATGGGCGTGCAGCAGCAGGCCGAGCGCCGATATCGCCACAATATAGGCGCACAGCAAAATCAGCGCGACGCCCACGACCCACGCGGCCCGCCTTTCCGCGTGCTCGATACGATCCAGAGTGCTGCCCCGCGCCTCAGTGACCAGTCGCCACAGCAGGACGCCTCCGGTTACCAGTTCGATCACACTATCCAGGCCAAACGCGGTGAGCAGCACGCTCCTGGCGACAATACCAGCGCCGATGGCAACCGCCGCCTCAAGAAACATCCAGGCGACCGTCACCACTTCAATCGCTATTCCTGAGCGAACAAGAGCGGTGCGCGCAGATGGGAGTGGGGCGCCCGTATGCAGTGCGCGCATGTTCCTCCTCCCTGGCCCGTCGCGCATTCCCGCTAACATCAGCGGTCTTCGCTCTCAGTATACACGAGCCTCCACGTCTCGGACAGAAGACACGCAACCAGCAAAACAGCCGCCCGACCACGATTACTGGTGGCCGGGCATCGGTGTAGGCGTTGCGCGTCTATACAACCAATTCGCTTATTGGGCAGCGTTCGGGGCGGGCGTTGGCGCGCTGTTAGCGGGTTGCGCGATGGGCGCATGTTTGCGCGTCTCGCGCCAGAAGAGGCCGCCCGCGACCACTAGATAGAGGGTGTAGGCGATGGCCTGGAGCACCGTCGGGTTGTCGCTATAGCCCAGCAGGCCGTGCAGCAGCCCGCCAACTGTGCTCTCGTCGCTCAGCGACGCCCGCAGATCCCAGAGGTGCGCCGTGGCGAATGGCAGCCAGCCCAGCGTCTGCATCTGACCGACGGCGCTGCCGAGCAGGCCAGCCGCGAAGAAGATCAACACGATGCCCATCACGCGGAAGAAGATGCGGAAGTCGAGACGATAACCGAGGCGATAGATCAGCACGCAGAGGCCGATGGCCGCCAGCAGTCCCAGCAGCGCGCCGAGCACGACGAGCACCGCATCGCCCTGGAAGGCGGTGGCCAGCGTGAAGACCGCCGTCTCAACCGCCTCGCGGCCTACGGTGGTGAAGGCGAGCAGACCAAGCGCCAGCCCCGACCCCGCCGCGCTTGCCTTTGCGGTAATCTCGCTCTTCAACGTGCGGCTGTGGCGCTGCATCCAGAACGTCACCGAGGTCAACAGGACCACCGCGAGCAGAAACGTAATGGCCTCGAAGACCGCCGCGAAGGTGGTGTCCTCGTATTCGTGGATGGTTGCGTAGACTATGATGCCGCCACCGAGCGCCGCCAGGATCGCCAGCGCCGCACCCGCCCACACCGCGCGCATCTGCGACGTCTGTCCCATCTGGCGAAGGGCTGCCAGCAACATGCCAATTACCAGTGCGGCTTCCAGACCCTCGCGCAGGAATAGCACAAACGTTGTGACCACGCTACACTCTTTTCTAAGGCTCGCCGTCTACCGCTCTATCGGCTCTATCGCAAGAAAGCGCCATGCATCCTGTGTCTCGGACGAAGGCGCCCGGCTAAATCTGAGTTATCTACTCGGATATTAGCATGGCCTAACCAGATGAGTCAACGGGTAGCCCTTCGTCATAGACCGCGCGGGCTAAAGCCCGACGGCTTGCAGCTAGCCCGCGAGGGCCGCCGCGTCTGGCGGTATGACAGCCGCCCGACTGCAAGCACTCTGACGAATGTTCACAGCCGCGTTCACGTCGGCATGGGCGGAGAACCCGCACGACGTGCACAAGAACTTGGATTGGCTCTTTCGATTCGCCTTCTCACAATGCCCACAGGCGCTACAGGTCTGGCTGGTATACGCCGGGTTGACGTAGACCACGCGCACGGCAGAGAGCGCCGCCTTGTAGGCAATGAAGGCGCGGAGTTGGAAGAAGCCCCAACTGTGCAGCACTCTCCGGTGGCGTTTCGTAACCGTTTTCCCGGCGCGTTGGCGGATACCCTGCAAATCTTCCAGGGCAATCCCGCGCTGGGTGCCTTTCGCCGTGCTGACAATCGCCTTGCTGAGACAATGGTTCACATCCTTAACAAAGCGTTTCTCCTTGCCGCTGCGCTTCTTCAACAGGCGCTTGGCCGACTTCGTCCCTTTCTTCTGCAACTTCTGGCGAAAGCGGCTGTAGCGGGCGCGTACCTGATTGACGTGCCTGTGTTTGGGACCAGCCGAATAGTTCAGAAACTCGCCGTCGCTTGTCGTCGCCAGTTGGATGATGCCCAAATCCACTCCCACAAAATCAGCGGTATCATCTGGCGTTGGTTCGGGCGCATCCACGGTAATGGCCAGCAAGAAGGTGTCATTGCGGTAGAGCAGATCAGCTTGCCCGCGTGTGCGTCGCAACATCCCTTCGGCATATGCGCCAAAGCGGAACGGAACTTCCACCCGGCCATCCAGCGTTAAGAGCGAGACGCGATCAATGCGCGGGAAGCTGCAAATGCGCTCGTCATACACCATCGCGCCATGCGGGCGAAAATGTGGCTGCTTCGTCTTATCCCGCTTGTATGCCTCGCTCACCTTGCTAATGGCGCGAATCGTCATCTGCGACGACAAGCCAAACCGCTCTCTGATGTCATAGTAGACTAGCTTTTGTAGTTCGATTTTGTTGGCGCAGCGCTCAGCAAACGCGGTCCCTGCGATGTCGTTGCAGGCGGCATTGAACCGTTCCAACGTCCGCAAAAGCGCGGCATGCTGGTCAGGCGTTGGAGCCAGTTTGACGAGCAAGGTCTGTTTCATAGAACAGGTGTATCATAATTGATGGTACACGTCAATGGGACGTGTATTCTCCGCCTGCGGGCGGCGGCGCATTCCTCCGCATGGTCCGCATGGGTTGAAACCCGGCGGCTTCCTGCGCCGATTTATGTGAGCGAAATGTGAGCGAGACGCCGAAGCGAATCCGGCAGCAATTTGCCTGCGCATAACCGGGTGTTGTGGGATACAATCAGGGTGCGCTGGCGTTACCAGAGAGTAACGTTCACCAGGCGGGCTGCAAACAATTGGAGGGATTTCCATGTCGCGCGTCACACCCGATCAACTTCGCGAGATGAAGACACGTGGTGAGCGCATCGCCATGTTGACGGCTTACGACTATCCCACCGCGCAGATTCTGGATGCCGCCGGGCTGCACATTCTGCTGGTCGGCGACAGCATGGGTATGGTGGTGCTCGGCCATCCGACGACGCTCCCCGTCACGCTCGATGACATCATTCGCCATACCCAGGCGGTCGTGCGCGGGACCGAGCATGCGCTCATCGTGGGCGATCTCCCCTTCGGCTCATTCCAGGTCTCGACCGAAGAGACGATGCGCGCAGCCATCCGCATCATGAAAGAAGCCGCGCCGCAGGCCGTCAAACTGGAGGGCGGACGTCGTGTAGCCACCAGCGTGCGGGCGCTGACCGAGGCAGGCATTCCCGTCATGGGCCATGTTGGCCTCACGCCCCAGTCGGTCAACCTGACTGGTGGCTTCAAAGTGCAGGGCAAGTCCGAACGGGCGGCGCGTCTCTTGCTGGATGATGTGGCGGCGCTCGAAGAGGCGGGCGCGTTCGCGGTTGTGCTGGAACTGGTCCCGGCGGAGCTGGCGCGGCTGGTATCGGAGCGCACCAGTATTCCGACCATCGGTATCGGCGCGGGCCCATATTGCGATGGCGAGGTGCAGGTAGTGCATGACATCATGGGGCTTTTCCCCGATTTCACCCCGCGTCACACCCGGCGTTTCGCGGAGCTGGGCGCGGCCATGCGCGAGGCGGCGCAGGCGTACGCCGCGGAGGTGCGCGAGCGCACGTTTCCGGGGGCGGCACAGAGCGCCAAGATGAGCGCGGAGGTCATCGCCGCCCTCCGCGCCGAGGATGCGCAGGCCAACGCGTCCGACGCATCCAGTCAGGAGGAGCCGCCCGCCGATGGTCAGCCTGAAAGCGCCGATGGCTACGCGCCACCAAAGCCCGCCCGGAAATAGGCTTTTCGTCCATTGCAAGCGTGCGCGGGTGACTGTCGCCGCATTCCCTCGTCACAGTCACCAGAACAGCCAGTACGACGATGTCTGGCGGCCACGGTCAGGGGGATCACTTTGCGCTCACTCGTTGGTCAGCAACTGGGCGACTATGTGCTGGAGGCCGAACTCGGCTCAGGCTCGATGGGGGCAGTCTATCGGGCAACCTATCTCCCCAAACGCGCCACCGTGGCGGTCAAGGTGCTGCTCGATGAGCTTGCCACCGATGTCTCATTCATTACTCGCTTCATCCGCGAGGCGCGCGTCGTCTCGTCGCTCGATCACCCGAATATCGTGCGTGTCTATGACGCCGGACGACAGGGCGAGCATATCTACTTCGTGATGGAGTATTTCCCCGGCTCGACGGCTGGCCAGATGCTCAAGGAGCGCCAGCGGCTGCCGCTGGAAACGGTGGTCGAGATTGCCATGCAGACCGCCGACGCGCTGGCCTACGCCCACCGTCAGGGGCGGCTCGTACATCGCGATATCAAACCCGATAATCTGCTGGTGAACGAGCGCTGCCGCGTCAAGGTGCTGGATTTCGGCCTGGCGCGCATCGAGGGCGCCCGCAGCATCACCGTGGCGGGCACCGTCGTCGGCAGCCTCTACTACGTTGCGCCGGAGCAACTGCTGGGGCACACACTAGATGGGCGCGCCGACGTCTATGCGCTCGGCATCACGATGTATGAGATGCTCACCGGTCACCGGCCTTATCGCGGCCAGACGCTCACCGAGATGAGTGACGCGATTCTGTCTGGAACGGCGAAACCGCCGAGCCGGCTGGTAGCCGCAGTGCCGCCGGAGCTCGAAGCGATCATCGGGCGCGCGATGGCGCGTGACCTGGAATACCGCTACCACGACGCGGGAGAGCTGCATCGCGACCTGCGCAACTTCCAGATGCAACTGTCCCACATCTCGACCGCGCCGCTGCCACTCCCCGCCAAACCCATCCCGCCTACCGCGCCGCCACGCCCCTCGACGATGGGGCCGCCACCGCTGTATCACCAGACGCACAGAACCCCTCGCACAACCCCTCGCACAACCCCTCGCACAACCCGTTGCGCACAACGTCGCCAGATACGGGCGCGCCGCCCATTCGCCGCCAGCGTAACGACTGGTGAGCGCCGCACAGGGAGGCGCCGCGCCAAACTGGCCATCGCTGCGGCGTCAATGCGCGGCCAACGTAGTGTATACTGAGGGGAGAAGGCCGTGTGCGTGTGCATTGCCGGGCCGTCTTGATCGGTGGGCGACACGCATGGCGAGGCCAGTTTGGCATTTTGGTGTAATCAACTCATTATCAGGATTGCGGCGCGGGCAGCGCGGAGGCAGGATTAGTATGGCGCAGACGAAAGAACAGACACAACCAGCGGTAAAGTCGCCACCAAAGGGGACGCAGAAAGCAACTGCGCCGAAGCCCTCGACACCACCGGCGACCTCACCCGCCCCGAAGGGCAACTGGCTGTCACGGCTGCGCCCGCCACTCACTACCGCGCCCAGCGCGAACGGCAAACCACGGCAGCGCGCTGGCGGGACGATCTTTAAGTCGTTCTTCGGCATCCTGATCTGGTTCATCGCGTCGCAGTTCATCATGTATATCCTGTTGATTGTGGATGGCTGGCTGACCCAACCTGGACAGAAGCCCCCGCTCGAAACGCTCCATCTGCTGCCGCCCAACACCCCGCTGCTCGGCTGGGTCACGCCGTTCCTGCTGCTCTATGGCGGCGCGGTCATCGGCCTCTGGTTCCTGCTGATTCGCTTCAACCTCATCCCGCGCGATTTCTTTGGCGCACGCGCCCAGGCACAGCAGCGCGCCCAGCGGCAGGCTGGCGGCTCGACGACGAGTAAGACGGTGACTGGCGCGTCTACCGGCCCCCACAAGACGCGGTCGCAGCGTCGCTATGCCGAGACGCAGGAGCAGATTCGGGCGCAGGCGAACGCCAAGGGCGGCAAGAATGGCGCGAAAGCCGCGTCCACGGTCAAAGCCGCGCCCAAGCCGGTAGCCAAAGGCAGTGACACCGGCAAGAACGCCAGCGCGGCCAATGGAAAGAACGGCGCACAGAGCGCAACTGCGGTGCACGACTCGGAATATGAGCAGGTGCGCTCGGCGGATCGCCTGCGCCGCCGCCGCCAGGCCAAACGATAATCCCCGGCAGAGCGCCAGCGTCCATAAGGTGAGTCATGAAGCCGCCGATGTGGCGTGGCGCGCTCTGCCAGCATTGCTATTTCCCCGCGCTTCGCATTGCGCCTGCTGAAACCACTCCATACCTCAAAGGATGAATTATTCTATGGGCAAAATATCCTCCCGCGTTCGTAACCACCCCTTCCCCTATCACGATATCCTCTTTGGCGCGCGCCTGGTCGCCATTCGCGAAGAACCCTCCGCCAGCGGCGAGAACGCCAGCGACATCCTCTTCGACTTCGAGGAGCTGCGGCTGGTGAAGTCGCCAGAACCCTGTGGCTCGCCCCTCTGGCCAGAGGAGCGGATTGAGGGGGCATACCATCCGCGCACGCTCCGCTTCGTCGGGGCTGAATGGGTCCAGCGCAGCCCAGTTTTGGAGCAACTCGACCGGGTACCTCCCGAGCATAGCGTACGCACGATCATGGGCGTGCTCCACTGGAGCGGGCCAGACCTGGGCAAGATCGTCCTCATCTTTACGCAGGAGTCGGCTGATTGTATGCTGCGCGCCAACGGCTTCGAGTTGGAGGACCGCGCTGGCGAACCGCAACCGGCCACGTTCCTGCGACGCTGGTCCAACACGCCACCGCATCCCGCGGGCCTGGTGCCAGAACGCCACAAGATACTGCATCGGTTCAACGGCGACCCAATCACCATCGCGCTGGGCAATCGCCGCTACCGCTACCGGCTCTTCATCGGCAGCCTGCGCCACCAGACCGCTGTCCGCCCGGAGGTTGACGCTGTGCTTAACCTGTGCGAGCTGGATAATCCCTGGGTCGCGCACACTGGTCGTCACCTGAGTGACCGCTTCGCCCGGAAAGGCGAGATGTCTATCGGCATGGACATGAGCGACCTGCTGGCGGAGGCGCGCTGGGTCGTCGGGCGGCTGCGGGCGGGGCAGCGGGTGCTGGTGCATTGCTATGCGGGCGTCAATCGCTCCTCAACGGTCTGCTGCGCCGCGCTGATGCTGCTGGAGGGGCTTTCCGCCGAGGAGGCGCTGGCCAGAGCGCGCGAGAACCATCCCAGTTGTCGGCCCGATCCCTATAACTGGTTCCTGTTGGAGCATCTACACCAGGCGGTCGCCGCCGAAGAGCTGGCGAACGAGGATACTCAGGCGCTCCCAGCGGTGGATGCGGCCTCGCTCTTGCGAAGTGAGGTGACGGTAGGATAGAATCCGGGCACGCGCGCCCGGATAGCGCATTCACCAGGGGAAGACTATGGTACACTACGATGCGGCGGCGATTCGCCAGCGACTCGAAGCGGATCGCCAGCGGCTGGAAGACGATATCTACCAGCGCACCGAGGGCGATGAGGCCGTCATTCCATCGGACCCGATTAGCGATAGTGGCGGCACACGCGGCCATTCCGCCGAGGAGGCGGATGCCATGGCCGATGCCGAACGCAGCAATCTGGTGCTCGGCAACTCGCGGACGCTGCTGGAGCAGGTGCAGGCGGCGCTGCAGCGGCTGGATGACGGCACGTATGGCTTCTGCCAGCGCTGCGGCAAGCCAATCGGCGAGCGGCGGCTCGAAGCGTTGCCCTATGCTCTCTATGATCTGGAATGTCAGGAGATCGTCGAACGCGAGACGACCCCGTGAGGAGAATTCATGAGCCTTGCTCGACAACGTGATCTGGCGATGGTAGGTTTGGGCCTGCTGATTATTATTCTCGATCAGTTGACCAAACACTGGGTCGTCTCCTATTTCAGCACCAAGCCCGAAGGCTACACCGTGCCTATTCTGGGCCAGATGCTCTCGCTGGAATATTTGCGGAATCAGGGCGTCGCCTTCAGCCTGCTCGAAGGCCAGACGGTGATGTTCCTCTTCATTGCCGTCGCCATCGGCGTCATCGGCTATCTCTACTGGCGCTCGCGCGAGACCGGCTCGCTGGCGCTCAAGCTGATATTCGGACTGGTGCTGGGCGGAGCCATCGGCAACCTGATTGACCGCTTCTCGCACAGCTACGTCGTCGATTTCATCCACTTTCAGATTCCAGCCATCCACTTCGACTTTGCCGTCTTCAACGTCGCCGACAGCGCCATCTCCATCGGCATTGTGCTGCTGGCATTGATGATCTGGCGCATGGGCGCGGAGGGCGAGCGTCCTACCAGCAGGAGAAGCCTCGCGGCCAGCGAGACGGCGGAAACGCCAGCGGAGGACTAGGTGGCCGTCCGCACAAAGAAGTCGGCTTCGCAGCCGCCGAACGACCGCATGCCCGCACCCACGGTCATCGAAGTGACCGAGACCCTCGACGGCGAGCGGCTGGACCGCGCGCTGGCGCAGCTATTCCCCGAGCTATCACGCACGCGGGCGCAGGCAACCATCAAGGCAGGGGCGGTGCGCGTCAATGGCAAGTCTGTCCGCGTCAGCCATCTGCTCGAAGTGGGGCAGCGGATCGAGGTGGACGCGGGCGCGCTCAACGCTGCTGGCGGCGCGGGGGGCGAGGGCGAGGCTCCGCCACAGGCCGAGGCGATCCCGCTACGGGTGGTCTATGAGGACGAGCATCTGCTGGTGGTGGATAAGGCCGCCGGGCTGGTGGTGCATCCCGCGCCGGGCCACGCCACGGGCACGCTGGTGAACGCGCTGCTGGCGCACCTGCCGGGGCTGGAGGCTGGCAGCGATGCGACGCGCCCAGGCATCGTCCACCGGCTGGATAAGGATACCTCCGGGCTGATAGTTATCGCGAAGGACGCGCCGACGCACACCGCGCTGGCCCAGCAGATGAAGGAGCATAGCACGGTCAAGCGCTACCTGGCGCTGGTGGAGGGGCGCATGCCCGCGCCGGAGGGTGTGATTGACGCGCCCATCGGCCGCGATCCTCGCCACCGCCAGCGGATGGCGCTGGTGAGCGAGGTCAACGGAGGACGCGAGGCGCGCACCCGCTTCAAGGTGCTGCGTGAGATTCGCGGGCGCTCGCTGGTGGAGTTGCAACTTGAGACCGGGCGCACCCACCAGATTCGCGTGCATCTCGCCTCGGTGGGGCATCCGGTCGTCGGCGACAGCGTCTACGGGCGGGCGCAGCTTCCGCTGCCGCCGCGCCAGTTTCTGCACGCCACCCACCTGGAGTTCGTCTACCCGACGACGGGCGAATGGCTGACCTTCGATGCGCCGCTGCCGCCCGACCTGGCCGATTTCCTCGCCGCGCAAGCGTGAGGGGCGCACAGAACTCTCTCTACCCCTCTCCTTATAGGGAGAAATAGGGAGAAGGGATAGCTGTAAAGCTGACGCGGGAGCAACAAGAACGAGTCGGGAGAAAACACTATGGCAGAAACCAGTGAAATTTGGACAGGCTTTGCCGACAGCTATGATCAGGCGCGTCCGTCGCCACCATCGGCTTTACTTGATCTGCTGACGCAGTTGATTGGTATGCCGCATCCCGCCCTGGTAGTGGATTTAGGCAGCGGGACAGGATTATCCACCGCGATCTGGGGCGAGCGGGCCGAGCACGTGATTGGGATCGAACCCAATGCCGATATGCGTACCCGGGCTGTACGCAACATCGAGGGCCATCCTTATGCAGCACATATCAACTATCGACAGGGGGTTGCTCATCGTACTGGCCTGCCCGATGAGTGTGCGGATATTGTCACTGCTGCCCAGTCGTTTCACTGGATGGAACCGACCTCGACGCTGGCCGAGATCGCGCGTATCCTGCGGCCCGGTGGGCTCTTCGCCGCCTACGATTATGACTGGCCACCGGCGCTCAACTGGGAACTTGAGCAGGTGTACCAGGAAATTGACAACCACTTCGACGAGCTTATGCAGGAGCGTGGTCTTACCGAGAACCTTCCGAAATGGCCAAAGAATGCGCACCTCGACCGCATGCGTGACAGCGGCCACTTCCGTTTCACGCGCGAACTCTTTCTGCATCATATCGAGCAAGGAGACGCTGTACGTTTTCTTGAGATGATTCTGACGAATGGATACAGCCACCAGTTCAAGCTGGAAACCATCACCGAACAAGAAATCGGTTTTGATCGCCTCACACGCGCGGCGTTCCAGGCTCTTGGGTCCAAGCCAATCCCTTGGTATTTTAGTTACCGAGTCCGCATCGGCATCAAGTGAGTGCAAGAATCAGAAGATTAAAGCCTGTCGTGTTTGCCACATGATGGCTTTTCTCTCTTCATGCTCGTAAAGACCAGTGCTGATTCCGAAACGCGAGCGCTCGCCCACCGAATGAACATCGAACACGCAGGACTAGCCGCAGGGCTTCAGCCTGCGACAAGGGTACCCGAAGAAATATGTTGCCACTCAGTTCCCCTATCTAGCTGGGTTTCTGAGGCCGTCTCTCACCGACATCTTGTACAATCTTTACTTTTTGCCCCATTCCACCGTATATTTCTACGGCTGGGGGAAGAATGCCCCCACCGTGCGACTACATCGAGCCGCCTCCCGAACCGTCCTCACCAGGGCGCTTCGCAGCATTCCACACCAAGGATAGAAGCTGTCTCAGGCAGGGAGCTTGATTGCTAGAGAAAGGGACTCCATGAGTACCGATGGCAACATGCACGCGGCGCAGCCCGCTCGTGGCATGCTTGTTGGCACCTATCTTAGCTGGTACATCGGCTGCTTCCAGAGCGGAAACAGCTAGCGCCGCCCGCGCGTAGAATGCGCAGCGCAGCGCATGGTAGAGGAGATTCGCTACGTGTTCGGACCCCACCTGATTATCGACGGTTCCCGTTGTAACACCCGTAAGCTCGCAGATCGCATCCTCGTCGAGCAAGTCCTGAATGACTATCCCGCCGCAATCGGCATGACCAAAATCGGCGGCCCCTACATGTTCGAGTACCAGGCGCCCGACCCCGCCTATTCCGGCGTCTCCGGCCTGGTTGTCATCGCCGAGAGCCACATCGCTATCCACACCTTCCCCGAGTTGGATTACTTCACGATGGACATCTTCTCGTGCAAGAACTTCGACCATGAGAAGGCCATCGAGTATATCCGCACCGCGTTTGACGTGGAGGAGATGGACCGGATGCTGGTGCAGCGCGGCCTCTCGTTCAAAGGGCCGCATCACGGCAGGAACGGCGCGACCGACGAGCTGATCGCCGCCGCCGAGGCCCGCCTGAAGGCTGGCATCATCAGCAAAGAGCCAGCCCTGCCGGATGACACGCCCGACGAGTCGCCCAACGACTCCCTGAGCGATGAGCGCGCCGCAGTCCTGGCTCGCCGCGACGACGCCGGGCTGGACGCCACGGGCGGCCGGATGCTCTGGCCGCAGTACGGTGTGACGCCTGACGTTGGCACGTATGGCAGCGCCACAACAGATGACGCCTGCGAGCTGTGCGCGCGTGGCGGGGCAACCGTCGTCGCGCTAACCGGCGACCAGCGCGCGCCGACCGACGCCAATGGCACAACGCTGCCTACCTGCGAGCCGGTGCTGGTCAATCCGACCGCCTCGATGAGCGGCCTGCTGGATAAGATGGCGGCAACAGGCGGACAGGCGCGCGCACTGGGGCTGGCGCTGGCCGAGTGGGAGCGGCTGGTACGCGCCGAGAAGACGACGATTGCGCTAACACTCTCCGCGCCGGTGATCGCCGAGGGCATGCGCGAGCTACTGGTCTACGCCGTCGAACATGGCTACGTGGATAGCATCATCGCCAGCAGCGAGAACCTGCTTGCCGATCTCTACGAAGCGCTGGGCCACGCGCACTTTGTGGGTGACGATGGCGCGATGGTGATGACCGACGAGGGCCGGGAGCACGCGCTGGCGTTCTTCCGCGACTTCCTGGCGGAGCAGCAGCCGGGCATCGCCGCCTCGGCACTGTGGCAACGGCTGGGCGCCAGTCTGCCGACGAAGGCGCCGCGTAAGGGGCTGCTTCAGGCGGCGGCGCAGACCGGAATACCGATCTATACGCCCGACCTCGGCGTCGGCGCGTTCGGCGCGGCCCTGCTGGCCCCGCGTCCCGATAGCGCGACCTTCACGGTAGATTCTGGCGCCGATACACTTGCGCTGGCATGGCTGCTGGCGGCGCGCGATGCGTTCGGCGTCATCCAGTGTGGCGCGGGCGCGTCCGATGCGCTGCTGGCCCAGTCGCAGGCGGCCACAGGGCTGCTGAGTCTGCCGACTCCGGCGCTGGCGGGCGTCGTCGCGTTGGGCGCGCAGCCGTTCGCTACGGGCAGGCATGCCATCGCCGTCCGCACGGACGCCTCGCTGGCGCTGCCGCTGCTGGTGAGCGGGCTGGCGCAGCGCTACCCGCAGGCGCGAACGCGCGCCACCAGCACTGCGAAAGCTCCCGCACTGGCGTAATCACCTGCACAATGCAAGCCCCCTTTCTCAACTGGAGAATAGGGGGCATTCCTACATCATACAGTAAATCAGGAATACGTCGGGGCCTATTATTGTTAGAAGCTCAGACATTATCTGCTATTTTGGCTAATCGCTTACTTGGATATCAGGGAAGGTGATATGACCTGAAACCTAAGAAATGGTCCATGGGATGTGAGACAATCTTCCTTGAAGGAAGGGAGCAGATCCCATGCGCAAGAGCCGATTTAGTGAAGAGCAGATCATCGCGATCCTGAAGCGTGTCGAGCAAGGCCAGTCCTTAGCTGATGTCTGTCGTGAGGCAGGGATCAGTGACGGGACCTACTATCGCTGGAAAGCCCAGTACGGCGGCTTGGAAGTCAGCCAACTCCGGCGGCTGCGGCAGCTCGAAGACGAGAACCGGAAACTCAAGCAGGTGGTGGCCGACCTGACGTTAGATGTGCGGGCCTTGAAGGACATTACCGCAAAAAACTGGTGACGCCCGCGGCACACGGGCGCAGCGCACTGCCGTGGGCTATCTGCAAACGACCTACGCCCACGCGCCCCGGCGTGCCTGCCACGTAGCGCAGGCGCAGCGCACCATGATCCGTTACGTGCGGCGTCCACGCGCCGATGAAGGAGTCGTACGGGAGCGGCTGCGGACCCTGGCAGCGCAGCATCCGCGCTACGGATACCGACGTCTCCATGTCCTGCTGCGGCGCGAGCTGGGCGTGATCAATCGGAAGCGAATTTATCGGCTCTACCGCCTGGAGGGCCTGACCGTGCGTCGTCGGAAACGCAAGCGGGTGACGGCTGTCCCTCGGGTGGCCCTAGCGCGTCCCTGGCAGCGCGGGGAGGCCTGGGCCATGGACTTCATGCAGGATACCTTGGCCAATGGACGCCGGTTCCGCACGCTCAATGTGCTTGATACCGTGACGCGCGAATGTCTAGCCATCGAGATCGAGGTGGACACCTCTTTGCCGGGGCAACGGGTGGTCCGGGTCCTGGAGCAGCTCGTCACCTGGTATGGCGCCCCCAAACAGATCACGAGTGACAACGGCCCGGAGTTTGCCGGGCTGGCCCTGGATGCCTGGGCCTATGCGAACAGCGTCACCCTGGATTTCATCGAGTCGGGGAAGCCCAGCCAGAATGGGTACCTGGAGAGCTTCAACGGGAAGTTCCGCGATGAGTGCCATGTGTGCCTCAATGTCCACTGGTTCGCCAATCTGGCCCACGCGAGAAACATCATTCATACCTGGAAGGAGGCGTACAATCACGAGCGACCGCACAGTGCCTTAGGGCAGTTGGCCCCAGCTGTCTTTGCCCCGTCCTTAGCAACCTAACTCTCTTATTATCCCTGGACCTAAACAGGGTTTCAGGTCATTGGCAATGCTTTACGTCGTACTGACTTCGCGCGAGTCGCGCGTCATTATCATCGACGAGCCGCAGAGTTTTCTCCATCCCGGTGCAGTGAGAAAGCTCTTCGATGTGCTTAAAGACTTTCCCCAGCATCAGTATTCCCCAGCATCAGTACATTATCACCACTCATTCTCCCGAAGTCATTGCAGCGACGAACCCAACCACGTTGACATTGTTGCGCAAAGAGGGGGCAGAGTCTGAGGTACAGCAGCTCGATGTACAGGAAGCTCAACAAATGCGGGCTGTCCTCGCAGAAGTGGGCGCACGATTTTCAGATGTGTTCGGTGCAGATCAGATTCTTTGGGTCGAAGGGCCAACTGAGGAGCAGTGTTTTCCCTCTATTATCGAGTCTATGCTTAAACGTCCTCTAATGGGAACAAAAATCGTAGGATTGCTCAACACGGGTGATATCGAAGGGAAAGACTCAAATCGCATAGTAGGCATCTACAATAAGCTCAGCCAAGGAGGTAGTTTAATCCCTCCTGCAATAGGCTTTATTCTTGACCGTGAGTTACGTTCCGAACGGGATCAGCATGACTTTGAACAAAGAATCAAGCATGCTGGAAGCCGGGCTAAATTCATCCCTCGCCGGATGTACGAGAATTATTTGCTCAATCCGCAAGCCATTGCTGCGGCTATCTCAAATATTGAGGGCTTCTTTGAAGAACCTGTCGAAGTGTCGCTAGCGCTGGAGAGAGTGCAACAATGGCTCAATCAAGTTCCTGGCAATTCTAACTATTTCGCCAAAGATGCGGGATAGTGTCCAATAGTGTGTGGGAAATAGCTGGCGGTTGACGAGATCGGCCAGCAGGTGATTCTCATCGGGTAGTGAAAGCAGCCCGACAACAGGAGGATCACCAGATGGCCGATGAAACCAGCATGGCACTTGACGAGTTGTTGCGCAAGGCGCAGGTGAGCGACGATGTGGACTTCTTACGTGAGGGGATGCGCGTCCTAGCACAAGCGCTGATGGAGGTCGAAGTGACCCAGCACGTGGGTGCGGGCCGCTATGAGCGGACCAGCGACCGGAAGGGTGAGCGCAACGGCAGCCGCGAGCGGCGCTGGGATACCCGAGTGGGCAGCATGACGCTGCGCGTGCCACGGGTGCGCGACGGGAGCTACTATCCCAGCCTGCTCGAGCCGCGGCGGCGCGCCGAGCGGGCGCTGGTGGCGGTCGTGCAGGAAGCCTATGTGCAGGGCGTCTCGACGCGGCGGGTGGACGAGCTCGCCCAGGCGTTGGGCTTGAATGGGATCAGCAAGAGCCAGGTCTCCCTGCTCTGTCAGGACCTAGATGCTGAAGTAGACCGCTTTCGCACGCGCCCACTCGATGAGGCGAGTTATCCCTACGTCTGGCTCGACGCCACCTATGTCAAAGCCCGGGCGCAGGGACGGATCGCCGGACAAGCCGTGGTGATTGCAATGGGGCTGAATGCGACGACTGGGCAACGGGAAGTCCTCGGCCTTGATGTCGGTCCCAGCGAAGACGGCGCCTTCTGGCTGGCGTTCCTGCGCGGCTTGCTGGCGCGGGGCCTCTCGGGCGTGCAGTTGGTGGTCAGCGATGCGCATGAAGGGCTCAAGACGGCGATTGGTTCCGTGCTGCATGGGGCGAGTTGGCAGCGCTGCCGGGTGCATTTCGTGCGCAACGCCCTCGCACTCGTTCCCAAGTCCGCCGCGCAACTGGTCGCGGCCACCATTCGCACGGTCTTCGCTCAGCCCGAGCCCGCGATGGCGAGAGAGCAATGGCGCCACGTCGCCGACGGCTTCCGCCCGCGCTATCCGAAGCTGGCCATTCTGCTGGAGGAGGCAGAGACGGATGTCCTGGCCTATCTGGCCTTCCCGAGCGAGCACTGGCGGCAGATCTGGAGCAACAACCCCTTGGAGCGGCTTGAACCGGGAGGTGAAGCGACGCACCGATGTGGTCGGCATCTTTCCTAACGACGCGGCGATTGTTCGGCTCGTGGGGATGATTCTGGCCGAACAGCACGACGAATGGCAGGTGGGGCGGCGCTACTTCAGCGCCGAATCGCTCGGCAAGTTGGCGCCGGGAACCCCGACGACGGTGGAGGCTACCAGTCCGTTGACGCTGGCGGCTAGCTAGCCGCCAGCGTCATCCCTGATGAGTGGCGATGGGAATCACCCAAAACCCACACATCCCTGGACACATACAGATGCGGATGCCTCGGCGGAGAAATGGCGTTCACATGTGGATGGCGCAAAGGTGTTGCATGACCTATTTAGCGAGTTGTCCGAATGTCGCGTCGAGTACTTGAAGACCGAATATGGACCGCTGCTCAGGTATGTGTCCAGGGACGTGTGGGAAATGGTGATTCCCCTCGGTAGGTTCATGGTATCAAGGCAGGGAAGCGACAACGACGAGAGCGGGTGGTGAGAGTTTGGCCAGCGATTCGGCGCTGAAGGAGCGCCGTCCGACCTGCCATTCGTCGTGCTGTTCCGCCAGGATCATCCCGACCAACCGGACAATCGCCGCGTCATTGGGAAAAGTCCCGACCACATCGGTGCGTCGCTTCACCTCTCGGTTCAAGCGTTCGAGCGGATTGTTGCTCCAAATCTGGCGCCCAGATTCGCCCAGTGCTCAGGCGGAAACGCCAAATACGCCAGGACATCGGCCTCCGCGTCATCGAGCACCAAGGCCACCTTGGGATAACGCAGGCGAAAGCCGTCAGCGACTTGGCGCCAGGTCGCCCGTGCCATCTCGGGCTCCGGCTGCGCGAAGACCGTGCGAATCGTGGCCGCGACCAGTTGCGCTGCCGACTTGGGTACGAGCGCCAGGGCATTTCTGACGAAGTGGACGCGACACCGCTGCCAGCTCGCGCCGTGCAGCACCGCGCTGAGCGCCATTTTCAGCCCCTCGTGCGCGTCGCTCACCCCGAGCTGGACGCCCGCGCGTCCCCGCGCTAGCAATTCACGCAGGAACCCCAGCCAGAACGCGCCATCCTCACTGGGACCAACATCGAGCCCCAAGACCTCACGAGCGCCGGTCTGGGCGTTGAGGCCTAGCGCAATCACCACCGCTTGCCCCGAGACCCGCCCGTGCGCTCGCGCTTTGACGTAGGTCGCATCCAGCCAGACGTAGGGATAGTCGGCTTCGCCCAGCGGCCGCGTACGGAAGGCTTCTCCCTCCGCGTCGAGTTCCTGACAGACCAGCGACACCTGGCTCTTGCTGATCCCACTTAGGCCGAGCGCCTGCACCACCTCCTCCACGCGCCGGGTGGAGACGCCCTGCACGTACGCCTCCTGCACCACCGCCACCAGTGCCCGCTCGGCGCGCCGCCGTGGCTCCAGCAGGCTGGGGAAGGAGCTGCCGTCGCGCACCCGCGGAATCCTCAAGCTGATGCTGCCGACCCGCGTATCCCAGCGGCGCTGCCGCGAGCCGTTGCGCTCACCGGTTCGGGCTGGAGTCCGCTCATAGCGGCTCGCTCCTACGTGCTGCGCCACTTCCGCTTCCATCAGCGCCTGCGCCAAGGTGCGCACCCCTTCTCGCAGAAAATCGACGTCCTCGCTCATCTGGGACTTGCGCAACAGTTCGTCAAGTGCCATGCTCATTTCATCGGCCATTGCGGCGCTCCTCCTTCGGGTTCGGTTGATGTTCTTACCCGATGAGAAGCACCTGATGGTCGGTCTCGTCAACCAACCCCAAATCCCCACACCCTATTGGACACTATCCTGCTCACTGAATGGATCGTAAAAAACCAGCCAGAAGACTTAGAAACCGTTTTGAAAGTCATCCAGCTGGGCTGGAACGCGCCGCGGCGCGGGTCGGCGCCGGAGCATCAGGTGACTCATCCCGGCGTAGATGAGCGCCTCGCTGGACTCGACTTGGTACTCGTAGTCCTTACTGAGCCGGCGCAGCCCGCCCCACCAGCCGAAGGTGCGCTCCACAATCCAGCGGTGCGGCTGCACAGCAAAAGCACTGCGCGGCTGCTGGTCGGAGCGCTTGACCACCGCCAGCGTCCAGCCCATCTGCTGGCGCAGGTCGTCGGCGAGTTGGCCGGCGTAGCCCGCGTCGGCCCACACCAGGGACAGGCGGGGCAACTCGGGACCATAGAGTTGCACGGCGTGGGCGAGCAGCCGCGCCCCGTCGCGGTCCTGCACATCGGCGGCCGAGACCACCACCTTGAGCACGAAGCCCTGCGTATCCACCAGCAGATGCCGCTTGCGTCCCTTCACCTGCTTGTGGGCGTCGAAGCCGCGCGGCCCCCCCTTTGACTGGTCTTGACCGACTGGCTGTCCAGGATCGCCGCGCTCGGCGTCGCCGCGCGTCCCAGATGCCGCCGGGTCCGCTCGCGCAATGCCGTGTGGATGCGTTCCCAGGTCCCGTCGTTGCGCCAGATCCGGAAATAATAAAAGGCCGTTTGCCACGGTGGCAGATCGTGCGGCATGGCCCGCCACTGGTTGCCGCCGCGCACCACATACAAGATGGCGTTGATGATCTCGCGTCGACTGTGGCGCGCGGGACGTCCGCCGGGCTTGACCGCCGGGACGAGCGGCTCCAGGATGGCCCACTCGCCGTCGCGTAGGTCGCTCGGATAGGCTGTGCGGATGGGGGATGTTGGTTCCATGCCGCCAGTCTACCACACCGCTACCCTTTCAAAACAGTTTCTTACAAGAGATTGCCGAAATTCTCGCTGATATGCTCTTACCTAACACAGAGATCTAAAGAGGGCGGTACAAATGCCCCCACTCTCACGGCCAGAGCGGGGGCATCGTTTGATTGGTGTCGGCGAGATGCGACGTTCACCGCACTGTCATGCTGACGCTCGCCGCAGCAATGCGTACGACGCCAGCGCGCCAACCAGCGTCACTGGGACCAGCCACCAGGCGAATTGGACGGCTGACCACTGACCCAGCCAGGTGAAGATCGCCCCCCACCATTGCCGGTAGGTGGCGACGAGGACAATCGCGCTGGTGACTACCCCGACGACGCCAAAGAAAGCATATAGCGCGACGAATCCGAATCGTCGATGCAGGCTGGCCGAAACGAAGCCGAGCACGAAGACGAAGAGCATGACGACGAAATAGGTCCAGAACTGCCCAATGAGGGAGCCACTGCTCCAATAGGGCAGGTGGAAGAAATGCAGCCCAACTCCCCAGTTGTTCGTCAGGTTGCTCTCGGTGAGCGACAGCAACGACAGCAGGAACGCATAGGCCGCGCTGATCGCCACAGCGACCACCATCGTGCCCAGAAAATAGTCAATCCTGCGCACGCTGAAGCCGACGGCAAACGGAAATGTCTCCTTAATTATCAGTGCCCCGACGATCAGCATGTAGATGTAGATGGAGGCTACCCCCCCAGTGTAGATACCCACATTACCGCCGAGGAGCGCGGCGATAATCGTGTTGACGACGAATGCAACGGCAAGAATCCCCCAGGGAAGGAGAAACAAGCCTACTTTATCTCTGGTAAGGATGGCCATAACGGCCATGACGCGATTCATCGCACTGCCTCCTCAAGCGCTGGTTCGGCTTTATCACCCGTCAGATGGACGATCAACTGCTGTAGCGAGATCGGCACGAGCTCCAGGTCGAGCGATTTGGCGCGGCGCCGGTCATCGGTATCCATCGTCCCCAGGACTGTAGCCGAGACCAGCCCGCCCAATGGGTGACGGTCGAGCACATTCCTCCCTGCGGTGTATTCCTCGATCCCAGACGCCGAACCGGCGACACTGAAGGCGCGGCCACGCAGGGTCTCGGTCTCCTCGTCAAGAATCACCTTGCCACGGTCCACGACGAGAACGTGATCCAGGATGCGGCTCACTTCATCGATCAGATGCGTCGAGAGAACAATGGTACGCGGATGGGCGCCAAAGTCCTCGATCAGGCGGTTATAGAACAGGCTTCTGGCGACGGCGTCGAGGCCAAGGTATGGCTCATCGAAAATCGTCAGTGGGGCGCGACTGGCGAGGCCGACGATGATCCCCACCGAGGAGAGCATACCGCGCGACAACGCCTTGACCTTCCGCGATAGCGGCAGCTGGAAATCGTTGGCCAGACTAGCGGCATAGTCGCGATCCCAACCACGATAGAGCAGGGCAGCTATATCCAGCACATCAGCCACGCGGTAGCCGACTGGATACTTCTGACCCTCTTTGATAAAAGCGATCTGGCCCAGTACGCGGCTATTCTCGAAGGGGCGCTCGCCGAAGACGCGGATGTCGCCGCTGGTGGGGAAAAGCTGCGCGGTGACCAGTTGCATGATGGTCGTCTTGCCCGCGCCATTGCGCCCCAACAGCCCATAGATGTGCTCCGCCTCGACGACGAAGCTGACATCGTCCACCGCCGCAACATTCCCGTAGCGTTTGGTCAACTGCTCGACCTCAACTATGGAGTTCATCCTACTTTCTCCCCTTTCTCCCCTGTCCGTATCATGTCTGCCAACTGCTCTGGCGTGATCCCCAGCTTCCTGGCCTCACGCTGTAGCGGCACGACATACTGCGTGAAAAATTGCTCCCGCCGCTCCTCCATCAGCCGTGCGCGCGCGCCCTCGGCGACATACATGCCGAGTCCGCGCCGTTTATAGAGGATGCCGCGCTCCACGAGCAGACTCACGCCTTTTGCCGCCGTCGCGGGATTGATCTGGTAGAAGGCGACGAACTGATTCGTGGATGGAACCTGCGCCTCCTCGGCCAGCCGACCCTCGATGATGTCGTTCTCGATGCGTTCGGCAATCTGCAAGAAAATCGGGCGGCTGTCGTCCAACAATAGCGCCACCTCCATTTTGCCTAAGTGGTTAACTAGTGATGTAGTTAACCATACACGAGAGGATATGGTTTTGTCAAGAGGCCATCATCGACTCGTCGTGGCGATCATGGCAATGCCCCCTCGCTCAGCAGTGGAGCAGGGGGCATTGCCATGTTGATGCGTCGGTTATCCTCAGTGTTTCGCCAGCCAATCGGAGACAGTTTGCGTGAACCACTCGGGGCGGGCGTTGTGGACATCGTGTCCGGCGCCCTCCACCACGATCGTCTCGCCATACCGCAAGTGCGACGCTATCTTATCGAGCAGCGCCGGGGGAACGAACATATCGTGTTCGCCAGCGATGAGCAGCACCGGGCAGGTGATATCCCCCGCCTTCTCGGCGCTGAGGTCGCCACCCGCCGCGATGATGGCGTTCATAGCCTTGACAAGATTCTGTGTGGTAGTGCGCGCATTGGCCTCACCGTAGGCGCCGACGAGGTAGTCGCGATAGCCCTGCATCGGCGGGATAGGGTGATCGACGACGGTGCGCATGACCTCGCACAACTGGCCGTCGGGGTCGCTGATCGTGCCGCAGGCGCCCCAGGTCAGCACCGAGCGCACGAGATCGGGGGATTGCTCAGCCATCAGCAGGGCAACCTCGCCACCGTCGCTGAAGCCGAGCAGGTGCGTTGGCCCGGCGCTCAGACTGCGCAGCAGGGCGGCAAACGAGCGCGCGTCATCTGCCAGATAGCTGGCGGTATACTCGCGCGGCTGCGGCTCTGAGCGCCCCGAACCGGGCAACTCGGCGGCGATTACGCGATTGCCAGGAACGAGCGCCCTCCGCAGCGCCGCGTGGCCTTCGATGCGGTCGCTGAATCCCGGCAGCAGCAGGACAGGCTCGCCCGCGCCGTTCTCCTCATAGTAGATGCGCGATGCTCCATCCTCGAACCAGGACATTTTGCTTTCCTCCCTGTGTCTCTATCACCTCTATCACCTCTATCACGCTGTGGCGATACGGTTGAATCGTTCACGTTCCACGGTATGATACGCCGCGCTGAAACACCAGTTCAGAAAGTGTACTGCCTTCCACACATTGCGCAGAAGGTCGCTCGATAGCCTGGGGCGCACGTTTTCACGTTGGTCTGGCTGGGACGCCGCTGGGCCGGTTGGAGCAGCAACGTCCCTGCCGGTCAGCCGATCCGCTCAAGGATGATGACCGGAATCTGCCGCGTGGTCTTCGTCCGATACTCGGCGAAGCCTGGCATCTGCGTGGCGTGCTGGGTGTAGAGCCGTTCGTACTCATCCCCGGTGGCGAACGTGGCGCGCGCCTGGAAGCGGTCGTCGCCCACCTCGACGGTAACGATGGGGTTGGCGAGCACGTTGTGGTACCAGGCGGGGTTGGTCGGCGCGCCGCCCTTGGAGGCGAGGACGATGTAATGGTCGCCATCGCGCGAATAGGCGAGGGGGTTCGTCCGCGTCTCGCCGCTCTTCGCGCCTTTCGTGATCAGCAGCAGCAAGGGTAGCGGATGGTTGGTCTTGCCACCGTTGGCGCGATACTGGTCGATGATCGCCTGATTGTAGTTACCTGGGCCGCTCATGGTTTCTCCTCTATGGGATAGGGTGAAAAGGATAGTTACTTCACAAATACTACCATGAATGGCGCAGATTCGACCTATACTTTTGGACAGTGACGGCAATAGGCAACATGGAACTTCGGCAAGCGCTAGACTCCATCAGGCAACAATCTGTATGGCGAAGCCAAATCCGGTGGTGCCCTGGTCGCGCTCGTATAGGCATTCACTGTCTGTCTGATAATACCCAGCATGGAGCGTCGTGGGCAGCACAAACTCGATCTGATGAGGCGTTGAGTCCCAATCAGTCATGCCAGGCGGTGAGGTGGTGAAGGCAGGCGAGCCGGGCGGTGCAATCCCGTTTCCAGTGGCCGCCGACGCATTCGTTGCTTTGGTGAGGTCGTCCATGACGCGCTCCCCGATGGGTACTCAGGGATTCCGAGAAACATTCAAGCAAACAGTGTTTGAGCATAAATGGCTGGTGGCTGCTGATGTAAGGCACTGTGCGGCCTCTGGGTGTTATAATCCGCCTTCCAGGCGGTGATGATCTGACGAGCATGGGACAGGCTGGTGAACCAGTGGAGGTTCAGGCATTCGTCCCGAAATTTGCCATTGAAGCTCTCCAGATGCCCATTCTGCGTGGGTTTCCCAGGTTCAATAAAGTCTAAGACGACCTGGTGGGCGTAGGCCCAGGCATCCAGGGCACGGCCGGCAAATTCGGGTCCGTGGTCGAGTGTAATCCGTTTGGGCGTGCCATACCAGGCAATGAGTTGGCCGAGCACCCGGAGGATGCGTGGTCCGGGTAGCGAGGTATCCACTTCAATCGCGAGGCATTCACGGGTGGCCACATCGAGCATATTCAAGGTCCGAAACCTCCGCCCATCCACCAAAACGTCGTGCATGAAGTCCATCGCCCAGGCTTCCCGCGGACGCGAAAGCGGCATGACCGCTGCGCGTGGATTCATCGCCACCCGCTTGCGTTTCCGCTGGCGGAGCTTGAGCTGTTCCAGCCGATACAGGCGATAGACCCGTTTGTGCTTGATTACCCCGAGCTCGCGCTGGAGCAGCACATGGAGCAAGCAGCACATGGAGCAAGCAGCACATGGAGCAAGCAGCACATGGAGCAAGCAGCACATGGAGCAAGCAGCACATGGAGCAAGCAGCACATGGAGCAAGCAGCACATGGAGTCGCCGATAGCCCCACCGCGGACGCTGTGCGGCCAGGGCCCGTCAACGCTCGCGCAGCTGCAGCTCATCCGACCGCACGTGGAAGTGGTAGCGCATCGTGCGGCAATGGGCGCCAAGCAGACGACAGGCACGCCGCTGCGAGAGCGGGTAGGTCGATTTGCAGGTAGCCCACGGTCCGGTGCCGGGCCCGTGAGCCGGTGGGCGTTACCAGTTTTTTGCGGTGATATCCTTGAGCGCTTGATTGTCGAGTGTGAGATTGGCGACGATCTGTTTGAGCTTGCGGTTTTCTTCTTCTACGAGTCGTAACCGGTCAAGTCCGAAGTCATCTGTAAATAGGGGTCTCTGATAGACCCGAGACTTTAGGCAGGTTGGAGCATCGGCGTCTCCTGAAAGAGTGTGGGCTGTGCAGGCGGCCGTTCCCGCCACAGCCAGTAGGCGGTCATGTCGAAATAGCGTTTCCCCGTCGTCCAGACCTCATCCTGCTCCATGAGCAGCGCGCCGACGAGCCGGATCACGGAGTCGCGGTTGGGGAAGATGCGAATGACCCGCTCCCGGCGACGGATCTCCTCGTTGAGGCGTTCGACGCCGTTGGTCGTGCGCAGGCGCTTGCGGTAGGACGCAGGTAGTGCCAGGACGGCGGTGGAGTGGCGTCGTCAAAGCCGCGTTCCAGCGTCGCTACCGCAGCGGGAGCCTTCGTCTGGTAGTCACTGACGAAACTGGCCAGCAGCGTGCGAGCGGTGGTTTCGTCGGGTGCATCGAAGATCGGCCGCAACCGCGCATGGACCTCCTCCTGGAGCGCTTTGGGGGTGGCGTGGAGAGTATCGGCGCTGTTGGCTGACAGGTGGGTCTGGCAGCGTTGCCAGGAAGCGCCCTGGAACTGCACACGGACCGCGTTGACTAGTCCGCCGTGGTGGTCAGACACCACCAGATCCACGCCGGTGAGCCCCCGCCCCTTGAGCCAGGTGAAGAACTCCAGCCAGGTGCGCTCGCTCTCGCTGTCCCCGACACGCAGCCCCAACACCTCCCGGTACCCCTGTTCATGAACGCCCGTGGCCACCAGCGCGCTCACCGCCCGCACGCGCCCTGCCTCGCGCACCTTGACCACCAGCGCATCGACCAGCACAAACGGATAGCGACTCCCGCTCAGGTCGCGCTCATTCCACGCCGTCACCAACGGATCCAGGCTCTTACAGAGATCAGAGACGGTCGATTTGGCGAAGCTCGTCCCGCATAACTCTTCGGTGATGCGGGCGACTTTGCGGGTCGAGACGCCGTTGACGACCATTTCCATCAGCGTAAGAACCAGCGCCTGTTCGCTGCGCTGATAGCGTGCGAACAGCTCGGTCGAGAACTGTCCCTCGCGGACTTGCGGAACCAGCAAGGTCAGCGCGCCGACCCGTGTCATGAGCTGGCGCGGTTTGTAGCCGTTGCGGTAGCCCTGGCGCTGTTCACTCCGCTCGTAGGGCGCTGCCTGAAGCTGCTCGGTCACTTGGGCGTTCAGGACCTGATTCAAGACGGCCTCCAGCAGACGGCCCAGCTGGCCATCACCAGTAAACAGGCGTTGCAGGCTCTCACTGTCTAGGGTAAGCTGGTACTGGGTCATGGGCGTCCTCTCTGTTGAGATCTGATCTGTCTTGCAACAACCAGTCTACCAGAGAGGCGCTGCCCTACTTCCCTTACAGCCGCTCCCCTAATTTACAGATGATACCGGACTCAATAGGAAACGACTGGTAGGGAAGGCGACGATTGCGGCGAGTCTGCTACTCGTCATGAGTGGCGTTCCTGCGACACTAGCCACGCCCGCGCCTGCACCCGCGTCTGCGCCTACGGCGGGCGGGCCGAACTACACGCACCATAGTCAGGAATTGGTGCCCATGTCAGACGCCCTCTGCGCAGAGTATAAGGCGGCGATGCCGTCGCGGGCTTCTGACCCGTCACTGTGTTACCTGATTCATGGCACCGACTGGACGGACGTGGAGGCCAACTCCCCTAGCGACCTGCCGCCAGCATCGGCATCGTCTGCATCGTCTGCGCAAGCATCTGCTAGACAGGGAAAAGCGGCCCCTGGTATGGCAATGGCCCTCTCATGTGCTTCGCAACATGTCTCGTACCATGATTATGTCCAAGACCCGCTGCGGTATTCGCTGGTCATGAACACGACCTGGTACTGGTATGGTGACTGCGCCGTTCCCAGCAACACCAGTCGCGTCTGTTACGTGGACTGGACGGTGAGTGCTGATTACACCAACACATCCTGTTACGGCTACACCTACCCAGCGACTAGCCCTGACCGACGTGCGGCGGTGTATACGGGGATTATCCATCTCTATGATGGCCCAGGTATTACCATCACCTTCCATGAGAACCAGCGCCGCGAATGTCACATTAGTGGCGCATCCTCGTGTAACTGGACGGAATGGACTTCGTAAGCAGTAGAATGTCAGCAGGCATGGCGCTGTAGGCACGGCGCTGTAATCAAAAGAGGAAACGCTGATGTTTACAGGATTTCATTGGTGGGACGTGGTAGTGCCTGTGGTATTGCTGCTTCTTGTTGGGGGCGGATTGGTTATTCTAGGGCGGTCAATTGGTAGCGGCTATGCGCGTGTACGCAATCGCACCAATCCGACACCAGCGACGACAGCACCCGCAACGCACCACGAACCACCGCATTAGCACCACCCGTAACGGCGCACAGAACGCCACAGCCCGGATACTGAGGGATAACACCCCCGGTATCCGGGCGCTTCTTTGGTATTACACTACGCCCGTTTGCCAGATGCGTCAAATGTGGGCGAAAGGTGCGCGAGTGTCGCCTCGAAAAAGCCAAAAACACCCCTCTCACGAACCCGCTTAAATTCCGGGTTTGTGGGCTACGACTTTAGACCTAGAATCACTGAGAGGCAAATCTGGGAGGGGCAAACTGCGCAGAGTTAGCGGGATACCCCCGCACAATCGTCCAGTCCTACACTATCCCTCCCGGCGACCGGCAGGGAAAGGGCTGGTGGCCCCTGCACGCCCGTGAAACGCCGTGCGCTTCTTATCCTTCTCAGCGCGTTGTTGTGACAAAAGTAGCCCCCAGCCCAGATGGTATCTGGCGTGGGGGCATGTCAATTCGCACAAAAGCAGTTGCGTTACGCCCGCCCAGCGTGCGCTGGTTGCGCTGGTTCGGTATCCTGTTCTGCCTCTGCTGGCAAACTCTCGCGTAACCGTTCAAGGGTACGTATCGGTGCAGTCCATTTCACGACGGCGGCGGCCCAGGTGAGGCCCGCGCCGAAGGCCACCATGCCCAGGTGCGCGCCGGGGAAGACACGCCCCTGATCGATGGCTTCGCAGAGCGCGATCGGTATCGCGGCGGCGGAGGTGTTGCCGTACTTCTCGATGTTGACGAAGACCTTCTCGCTCGGCAGATTCAGCCGTTTCGAGGCCGCCTCGATGATGCGCAGGTTGGCCTGGTGAGGGATGAACAGATCCATATCTGCGGCGGTCATGCCCGCGTTGGCCAGCGCCTCCTCCATCGCCGTGCCCATGATGCGCGTCGCGAACTTGAAGACTTCCGACCCGTTCATCTGCACGTAGTTGCGGCGCTCGCGGATCGTCTCCTCGGTGGCAGGCTCAGCCGAGCCGCCGGTCGGAATCCAGAGCAGCTCGGGCCGCGCGCCGTCGCTGCCGATGGTGAAGCCGAGCAGGCCGCCCGGCTCGTCGCTGGCGCTTAGCACAATCGCCCCCGCGCCATCGCCGAAGAGCACGCAGGTCGAGCGATCCTTGAAGTCCACCACCTGCGAGAGCACCTCAACACCAATCACCAGCGCGTGTTTCGCGGAGCCATTGGCGATGAACTGGTGGGCTACCGAGACGGCATAGAGGAAGCCGCTGCACGCCGCCTGCATATCGAACGCGCCACACTGCGCGCCGAGCGCGTGCTGCACGAGGTTCGCCGTCGAGGGGAAGCGGTAATCCGGGCAGACCGTCGCCACGATGATGAGGTCGAGGTCTTTGCCTTCGAGGCCAGCGCGCTCTAAAGCCTGGCGGGCAGCCGCAATCGAGAGGGTGGATGCTTTCTCGCCCGGCGAGACCATGTGGCGCTGCTTGATGCCCGTGCGCGAGGTGATCCACTCATCCGAGGTATCTACGATGCGCTCGAAGTCGGCATTGGTGAGCACCCGCTCCGGTACGTTCATGCCCCAGCCAGTGATGGCGCTATAGTGGCCCATGCTACTCCTCTTTCGTCATACCTGTCATGCGCTGATAATAGCCGATGATTTCGGAAAAACAGTCCAGAACGCCAGCGGATACCCGACGAGATAAGACAGGATGGGTGGCTGGCTGATGAGGCGACCTGCTCACGGCGCTGGGCGGGCCTGCTCAGGCTACATTGCTATCGCCGCCATTGTAACATACCCAGGGCAAGCGGGTATATCGTAATGCGCCATATTGCACAGGCAGCGGGCTAGCCGCGGAGATCAACGCGAGGCATGCTGTGAGCATAGCTCATTGCGAAATCAGGCAGAAATCCCGCCGGACGCGGTTGACCGCCTCGATTGGGCGCGGTAAAGTTCATAGTTAGACCGCCGTCAAACAGAGGTCCAATGGAAGCGCAGTGTTTTCGGCAGAAAGTCGGCAGAAAGCAGGGAGGGTCTCGTGTATTCCTGTGGCTACGGCAATATGACACGGCGTCTGTTCGGCGCCATCGGGCTTGGGCTGGAGAGTGGCGAGATGGGCGAGATGGGCGAGATGGGAGCGAATGCCAATGGCGCGCCGAGCTTCTCGCTGCCGGGTGATGCGCCGCGCTATGCGCCTGACCGCAGGGCGGATGTGCGCCACATAGACCTCGACGTGTCGCTCGACTTCGACGCGGAGCGTGTCGCTGGCACGGTGACGACCAGCTTCGAGACGCTCTTCGAGGAGGTGAGCGAGATCACCCTCGACGCCGCCGACCTGGAGATCACGACGGTGACGATGGCGGGCAAGAAGACGCCGCTGCGCTTCTGGAGCGAGGGCGAGAAGCTGCACATCGCCCTCAACCGCACCTACCACCACGGCGAGGAGTTCGGCGTCGCGGTCCGCTACAGCGCGCACCCGCGCACCGGCCTGGTCTTCGTCAAGCCGACGGTGGGCGACCCGGAGCTGCCGGTGCAGGCGTGGACCCAGGGCGAGACTGAATACCACCACTTCTGGTTCCCCTGCCACGACTTCCCCAACGACCGCGCCACCACATCACTCCGCGCGACCGTGCCGACCGGCTTCTTCGTCCTCTCCAATGGCAAGCTCGAAGGCGTCAGCGAGACGAGCGATGGCCATAATACGTGGTCATGGCGGATGGAGGAGCCGTATCCCGCCTACCTGATTACCCTGGTGGCGGGCGAGTTCACCGAGCTGAAGGACTCCTGGCGCGATATTCCGGTTAACTACTACGTGCCGAAGGGGCGCGAGGCCGACGGCCACTTCATGTTCGATAAGACGCCCGCGATGATCGAGTACTTCTCCGAGCGCTTCGGCGTGGACTATCCCTACGAGAAGTACGCGCAGATCGTCGCCGAGCAGTTTACCGGCGCGATGGAGAACGCCAGCGCCACCACCCACAGCTACCGGCTGCTGCCCGACGCGCGCGCCATCCTCGACTACACGCCGGAGCCGGTGGTTGCCCACGAACTGGTGCACCAGTGGCATGGCGACATGCTGGCGGTGCGCGACTGGGCGCATACGTGGCTCAAAGAGTCGTCGGCGGACTTCTACGAGGCGACCTGGCGCGAGCATTCGGATGGCGTGGACGAGTTCCGCACGGAGATGCGCGACTATCTCCAGGCGTATCTGGAGGCCGACACGCGCGGGCGGCGGCCCATCGTCTTCAACGTCTACCGCAAGAACGGCAATGAGCTTTTCGACCGCCATGTCTACGAGAAGGGCGCGCTGACGCTCAACATGCTGCGGTTCGTCGTCGGCGAGGAGCCGTTCTGGCGCGCCGTCAAGCTCTACACCCGGCGCAACCAGTGGCGCGAAGTCATCACCGCCGACCTGGAGCGCGCCTTCGAGGAGGCCACCGGCCGCAGCCTGGCGCGCTTCTTCGAGCAGTGGCTCTACAAGGCGGGGCATCCTGAGTTCAACGTCCGCTACTCCTGGGATGACGAGCATAAGCTGGCCCGGCTGACGGTTCGCCAGACGCAGGAAGCGACCGAGCTGACGCCAATCTTCGCGACGCCGGTGGATATCGCCTTCATGGTCCCTGAGAAAGACGGCACGCGCGGCGACGATCCCAAGGCGAAGGCGACGCTGACGACGTTCCGGGTGCAGGTGGATACTGCCGAGCAGACGTTCTATTTCCCGCTGCCACGGCGGCCGTTCTCGGTGCGCTTCGATCAGGGCGGCTGGCTCATCAAGACGCTGGACTTCGAGCGGCCCGCAGAGATGCTGCGCTACCAGCTGGCGCACGACCCCGACGTGCTGGGGCGGATCGAGGCGGCGGAGGCGCTGGGGCGGCTGGCCGATCCCCTGAGCATCGCGGCGCTGGAGACGCGGCTGATCGAGGAGTCGTTCTGGTCGGTGCGCGGGGCGATTGCCGAGGCGATAGGGCGGCAGCGCAACGAGCGCGCGCTCAACACGCTGATTGGCGCGCTGGAGCAGGCGGATGAGCCGAAGGCGCGGCGGGCGATTGTGGCGGCGCTGGGCGTCTTCCACGCGCCGGAGCAGGCGGCGCTGGCGGTCCGGGCGGCGGATACGCTGACCGCGCTGCTGGACAAAGGTGAGCCGAGCTACTTTGTGGAGTCGGCGGCGGCGACCGCGCTGGGCAAAACCAATGTCGCCGACGCCTATACGCGGCTGGTGCCCCTGCTGGATCGCGGCTCCTGGAATGAGACGATCCGCGGCGGCGTCTTTGCCGGGCTGGGCGCGCTGGGCGATCTGCGCTGTGTGGAGACGCTGACGGGCTGGCTCGATCTCTCGAAGCCGCAGGACGCGCGGATGTTCGCGGCCAACGGGCTGCGGATACTCGCGACGACGCGGCGCATCGAGGGCGAGGCGCAGGTGCGCGCGGTGGATGCGCTGATCGCGGCGCTCGACGATCCGTGGGAACTGGCGGTCTTCCAGGCTATCGCGGCGTTGGCGGCCTGGGGCGACCAGCGGGCGATTCCGGCGCTGCAACGGCTGGTGGACCGCAGCCCCGACGAGCGCGGTGTCCGTAACGCGCGGACGGCGATTCGCACGCTGCAACAGGGGCGCGCGGCGGGCGATGAGACGCGCCAACTGCGCAAAGACCTGGAGGAGCTACGCCAGCGCAACCGCGAGCTGACGGAGCGACTGGAGGCGTTAGAGGCGCAGTCGTCCGGCGGCGGCAGCAACGGCTACGCGCCCGCCACGAACGGCGTTGCCGCCACCGCCACAAACGGCACGGGCAAGCGCCAACCGGCGAAGGGCCGCAAGAGCGCGAAGAAGGGGTAGCCCTCTCCCCCTACCCCCTCCCCGACGCGGGGAGGGGCACTGAGGCGAAGACTTTGGCCTCCGAAGTCTGGCTCTGCCTCCCCCTCCCTGTTAGGGGGCTGGCGCGCGAGGCGATAGCCTCGGAGCGTTCGACAAGCACGCGCAGCGCCAGCGGGCCGAAGGCCGGGGCCGGGGGAGAGGGCTACCCCTTGCGCCCACGCGCTGGCGGCTTCGCTGGCTTCCCGGCTGGCGCGGCGTCGGCGGGCTTCTTCGCGGTAGGCTCGCGCCGTTCGGCGGAGAGCACACCTGACACCCCCCGAATCTCGCGCAGGATGTTCTCCAGCTCCTCGGGGTGGCGGATTTCGAGCACCGCGTTGATGACCGCGCGCTCAGGCCGGTGGCGCGTCACCACCTCCACCCGCAGCATATTGATCTTCGCCGCCGAGATCACGCCCGTCACATCGCGCAGCAGCCCTGTGCGGTCCGCGCCCTCGACGATAATCGGCGCGCGGAATGCCTCGCCGCCGTCGAGCCGTGGCCAGCTCACCGCGATGCCACGCTCTGGCTGGCGCTCCAGCATCGCCCGCAGATTCGGGCAGTCCGCGCGATGAATGACCACACCACGGCCCCGCGTCACAAATCCATACAGGTCGTCGCCCGGCAGCGGACTGCAGCAGGTGGCGAGGTGCGTCATCATGCCAGCCATCCCCTGCACGCTGACGCCAACCTCCGGCTCGCGCGTCGGCAGCGTCTGCGGCAGCTCCAGCTTCGCCTCCTCTGGGGGATGCAGCCGCTCGCGCAGCTTCGCCAGCACCGGCGCCATCCGCAGCTTCTCCGCGCCCAGCGCCACCAGCAGCGACTCCACATCCGGCTGCTTCAACTCCTCGGCCAGCCATTCGAGATCATCTTCGGGCAGATCGTCCAGTCCCTTGCGCAGCCCCATCGCTCGCAGCTCGCGGTCCAGCCGCTCGCGTCCCATTTGCAGGTCGATGTCGCGCTCGTGGCCCTTGAGATACTTCAGGATGCGGTCGCGGGCGACCTTCGTGCGCACGATCTTGAGCCAGTCGCGTGTGGGATGGGCGTCGTTGCGCTTGAGAATCTCGATCACGTCGCCGTTCTTCAGCACGTAGTCCAGCGGCACCAGCTTCTTGCTCAGCCGCCCCATGCCGTCATCCGAGGTGATGCGCACCCCCGCGACATGCAACCCCAGATCGGTATGGACGCGGAAGGCGAAGTCGAGCGGCGTCGAGCCAGCGGGTAGCTCCCTCGCGTCGCCAGCGGGCGTGAATACGTAAATCTGCTCGCGCAGGACGTCGCCCTTCACGGCCTCCAGCGCGCGCTGGGTCGCTGTCGAGCCAGGCGCGTGTAGCTCCTGCTGCCAGTCCTTCACCTGTTGCACCCAGGATTGCAGCGGTCGCGCCGTCGCCTTCGCGCTGTCGCCAGCGTCCTTGTAATACCAGTGCATCGCGACGCCATACTCCGCCATCTCGTGCATCTCGCGCGTGCGAATCTGAATCTCGGCAAGCTGGTCGTCCAGGCAGAAGACGGTGGTGTGCAGCGATTGATAGCCGTTGGGCTTGGGGCTGGCGATAAAGTCTTTGATGCGCCCATCCTTGGGTCGCCATAGCTCGTGCACATGCCCCAGCACCAGATAGCACTCGCCCACGCTGCCGACGATGATGCGGAACGCCAGCATGTCATAGAGCGAGGAGAGGTCGTGGCTGCCGGTGCGCTGCACCTTCTTGTAGATGCTGTAGAGGTGCTTGACCCGGCCCGATATCTCGGCGGAGATGCCGATCTTCTGCATCTCCTCGCGCAGCATCGCGATCACCCGACGCACATAGCGGCTGCGTCCCTCGGTTTCTTCCGCGACGGCCTCACTCAACCAGGCGTACTCCTCAGGCTCCAGCACCGCGAACGCCAGGTCTTCCAGTTCGCCCTCCACCCGCCCCATGCCCAGACGCCCGGCCAGCGGCGCGAAGATTTCGCGCGTCTCCTGCGCCATGATGCGGCATTCTTCCAGCGAGTAGGCTGGCGCCGCCGACGCCGCTTGCGCGGGGGTGGCCTCGCCGTTATGCCCGTTGCCCTCCGCCGCGAGGGCGTGCCAGTAGTCCGCCGCCGCCAGCACCTCGCGCATCTGCCGCAGGTGGTCGGCGATCTTGATGACGACGACACGCGGATCCTCGGCCATCGCGACGAACATCTTGCGCAGGGCGTCGGCATCCTGCTGGCGTTGGCGCGCCCGTCCGCGCCGCCGCTCGCGGGGGATGTCGTCCGGTTCGCCGCCGCTCTGTGCGCTGCTCTGGGCGCTCCGTCGCAGGGCCACCGCCGGGCGCTGCAAGGCGTCGAAGCGCTCCAGGCTGGCGATGGTCTCCGCCACCTGTTCGCCGAAGTCGCTGCCAAGTCGCTCGCGCGCCTCGCCAAGATCGACCAGCCGCGCCCCGACCACCTGATCGAGCAGCACCGCCGCCAGCGTAATCGCGTCGATATGCAGCGCCTCGGCCAGCGTCTGGGCGACCGCCAGCACATAGGCGAAGTCCTGGCGCAGGACGCCCGTCGCCCGCTCGTCGGTTGCCCCGGCGCTCTCCACGCGCGCCTGGACCGCTATCTGGATGGCCGCCTCGATATGCGCGACATCCTCAGGTGGCAGATAGCCGACGATGGTCTGCCGCAGACGCTCCGCGCCCGCATCGAGCAGGAGGCCCGGCGGGATAGTGGAAGACTCGGATTGTGCTAATTGCAGCGCATCGGTATCCATAGGAATCACCACATCTATATGTCGGCGTGTTATCTATCTCTAAGGAGTCATCGCAGGTCATTGTCGTCGTTGGGCAAGGTAGGCGCTTGGCCACCTTCGCGGCATGATGATGTTTTAGTGGTTCATCAGGTCATCGATGCGCTAGTGGCTGGCGGCTGAAGCCGCGCCTAGGGGCTACGCCGCAAAGCCCGCCTGCGCAGGCTAGGCAGAGGCAGACCCTCCTCACCGATTCCCTGAATAATACGTTAAACACCATAATGCCGCGGCTAATCCCGCCCGCGCAGTGGCTCATTCGTCGGCGAGCGATTCGCCCATTCCAGGATTAGCCTCCGGCATGAGAACCCCGATCAGACGCTATTGAGTCTGGTGAGCCCGCGCAGGCGGGCTTTGCGGCGGAACGCCCTTAGCCGCGGCTTCAGCCGCCAGCGCTCAACGTCATTACCGCAATACGTTCTCGCAGCCGTTGCGTTGGTCGCGCTCCACCTGGGTGACGCCCTGCACCACCCGCAGTCGGCGCATCACCTGCTCGCGCCGGGTCGTCGGCAGCATGTCCAGCGTCAGCAGAATCGCCGCCTTGTAGCGATCCTGATGGGCGATAGCCACACTGCGATAGACGTTCAGCCCTAATTGTGCCACACACTCCGAAACCTCGTGCATCAATCCCTGATGATCCTGCCCGTAGATGGCGAACGCCATACGATACGGCATCGCCGGAAGCTGGTCCCAGCGCACCTGCACCGTCCCGTCAGTCGTCGTCCCGCGCGCGAGGCGACGGTCCAGTGTCATCCGCAGCGTCCGGCAACAGGTGCGATGCACAGTGACGCCGCTGCCACGGTCGGCCACGCCGAGAATAGCATCACCAGGGCACGGGAAGCAGCAGCGGGCAAGCTGTATCTGCGCCAGCCGCCCCGAAGGATGCTTCAAGGGCTGTGGGCGTGGCGGCTCGCCTGGGGGCGCCCCGCTACTGGCGCGTTGCTGGCTGCGGAGCGAGCGGTTGATGCGCTCGCGGGCGGTGCGCGTGGCGACGATGGTGAGCCATTCGGGCCGCGGCATCGCCTCGGCGCTGGTGAGAATGCGGACGACATCGCCCGTCCTCAGCGCGTAATCCAGCCCCACAGCGCGCGAGGTCAGCACCCCCTGGCGCGTGTTGCGCTGGATGATCGCTCCGGCGGCGTGACTGCCGATATCGGTATGAATCTGATAGGCGAGGTCGAGCACCGACGCCCCTGGGGGAAGCTCGCGCACATCCCCTTTGGGCGTAAAGATAAAGATCTGATCCTCCAGCACCTCGCCGCGCAGCGCCTCCAGAAAGTCGGACGCGCTCAGCCGCAGCTCGTCCTGCCAGCGCCCCAACTGCGAGACCCAGTCGGGCAGATGCGCCAGCCAGAGCGCCGACGTGACCGGCCCCCGCTCGCCCGACTCGGCGCGATCCAGCCAGGTGGTGGCGATACCGTGCTGGGTGGCGATATGCATCGAGTGGGTGCGGATGTGCATCTGGGCGAGGCGGCCATCGAGGGCGAAGACGGCGGTGTGGAGGGAGCGATAACCGTTGATCTTGGGTCCGGCGATGTAGTCACGAATCCGTTCCAGGTAGGGATGCCAGAGCTGGTGGATAATGCCGAGCGCCGCGTAACACTGCTCCGAGGTGTTGACCAGAATGCGGAACGCAAACACATCGTGGAGCTGCGCGACATCCATGCCTGTCTCCTGTGTCTCCAGATACGCGCGGTAGGGACGCTTGACGCGCCAGTTCACCGCCGCCGGGATGCCGCTCGCCAGCAGCTCGTGCGCCATCCGCTCGCGCATGCGCTCCGCCCAGCGCAACCGTTTCGCCTCCTCCTCGCGCAAGCGCTTGACAGTCCGTGCATACTCCATGGGCATCAGGAAGGAGAAGGCCAGATCCTCCAGCTCGGACTGAAAGACGTGCACGCCGATGCGCCCGGCGAGTGGCGCGTAAAGCTCGATGGTCTCGCGCGACTTTTGCTCGCGCTTGACCGGCGTCTGCGCCGCCATGGTGCGCATGTTGTGCAGCCGGTCCGCCAGCTTGAGCAGGACGATGCGCGGATCGGCCACCATCGCCAGAAAGAGCTTGCGCACGGTCTCGGCCTGCTCCCGGAGCTTGCGCGCGCGCGCCGCCTGTGGGTCAACGGCGCCGTCAGTCGCTGGCGCTGGCGTCAGCGTCGCAGGCACAACCGCCTCGCCGCCTTTGTCTCCCTTGCCGTCCCTGTCTTCTTTGCTATCCTTGGGCGCCTCCACGGCGTCGAACTTGGTGACGCCATCCACAATCGCCGCGATCACCGGCCCGAACTGCTCGCGCAGGCCGTCCAGCGTCGTCGTCGTATCCTCGACGGTATCGTGGAGCACCGCCGCCGCGATCCCCTGCGCGTCCATCGCCAACTCGGCGAGAATCCCGGCCACCGCGATGGTATGCTCAATGAACGGCTCGCCTGACCTGCGCTTGACGCCCGCATGCGCCGCCGCCGCCACCTGATACGCCTCACGTATGAGCGCCAGGTCGTCGTCGTTCATATACTGCGAGCAGAGGTCAAGCAAAGCAGTCACGCTCGGCGCCACAGCCGTCATGGGCTGGTCGTCGGTCGGTGGCTCGCTCATAGGTTGGTTGTCTTCGGCTCGCTGATCGAGCGGTGCGTCGGTGCGCATCCAGATGTCTCCGCCACGGCCTCACTGCGTATCATGATGATTGAGGCGCCAGCCTCGCGCGGTGGGCCAGCTCTGCCTGGCTAGGCCTAGCTATGCCTGGTCAGGCCAGGTATGGGGGCACGTACCCTGAAACCAAAGCGCGCAGACAGCCCTCGCTGCCCGCGCGCTCCCCGTCAGCTTCGACGTTGCGTGTTAACAAAGTATATCATGTCCGTCAAGCAGCGCCCGCCCGCTTTTGGGCGCACGCTCCCTGGATAGGTCCACACCGCTGCTTTGGGGGAGTACGGCGCTTTCTCTTCAGACCCTCCATTTGGATGAGGCGCCACAAGCGTCTGGCTCCTACATACTGCGTATGGCGCGTGCAACGGTCGCGGTCGTGGCCACGGTCGTGGCATGGCAGGAAACATGCTATGCATGGGCATCGTTGCGGCCCAAAATCTAAACGACAACGTGGATGGCTCTGGTCCACCTGAATGGCCCTGGAGGCCAAGGAGCACTGTGAGGTGAGCGCGATGGCGAATCCTGACGAGCGCCAGCCCGGAATGGTGAGTGGCGTCGAACGAGCGGCCACACGGACACAGGGAAGATCGCTCGAAGCCATTTTCGAGCTTGAGTCGCCCTCGGGCCGGGATTTCGACAACCCCCGGCACGAATGGCGGCGCCTGTTCTCAGAGATACTCGGGACGTTCTTTCTCGTGCTCGTGGGGGCAGGTGGTGGCGTCGTGGGCGCATTCAGCAATGGAGCCATCGAGCGGGCTGCCGCGGTGACGGCTCCTGGCCTGATGGTACTGGCCATCATCCTCTTCATGGGCGCGGTCTCCGGCGCGCACCTCAACCCGGCCGTCAGCATCGCGTTCGCGGCGCGCGGCGATTTCAACTGGCGTCGCGTGCCTGGCTACATAATTGCCCAGCTAATTGGGGCGACACTCGCCTGCCTGCTGCTCTGGGCGATGTTCGGCAAGATAGGCATGCTCGGCGCGACCGAACCAGGCCCAGGTGTGAGCGATCTCCAGGCCGCTATCATGGAATTCTTGCTGACCCTCGGCCTGGTCAGCACCATTCTGGGTACGGCGTCGAAGGCGCAAAACGTGGGGACCATTGCCGCGCTCGGCGTCGGCGGCTATATCATCCTCGCCGGTCTCTGGTCAAGCCCAATCAGTGGCGCCTCGATGAATCCGGCCCGTTCGTTTGGGCCAGATCTGGTGCTGGGCAACTTCGACCACTACTGGGTCTACGTCGTGGGGCCGATTCTAGGCGCATTGGTGGCCGTCGCCTTCGCCTATCTCCTCCGCGGACGTGGCGGTGATCTAAGCGCCCGTCGCGCCGCCCAGGGAATGATTGGCACGCGGCTCGAAGACAGAGCAGCGCAGCAGCCCGCTCCACCTGCTCCGTCTGCTCAACCCACTGACGGAGACGCGACCGCGACAACTTAGCGGTTGTTTCCCCCTCCCTTTTAGGGGGCTGGCGCGCGAGGCGAGAGCCTCGGAGCGTGCGACGAGCACGCGCAGCGCCAGCGGCCCACAGGGCGGGGGTTAGGGGGAGAGGGCATGCGGCCTTACTGGACCGGCGCGCCACAGACCGGACAATATTGCGCCGTGGGGTCATTGACCGCGTGGCCATTGGCGCACAAGCGGGTCGTGGGCGCTGGTGGAGCAGGCTGCTGCGGCTGCGGCTGCGGCTGCGGCTGCGGCGTGGGAGCCGATGGCGCGGGCGACTGCGGCGTAACCGGTGGCGTGCCGTAGACCTGCTGCTGTGGTGGCGGGTATGCCTGTGGCTGCGACGTCGCGACGGGTGGCGCTCCGTAGGGGGCCGCGCCGCCGGGGAGCGTCGGCGCATACGGCGTGCCGGACTGAGGCGTCTGGGGATAGGCGCCAGGCGGTGTTGGCTGGCCGTACATGTTTGGCGTCGCGCCATAATTTGCGGCTATCGCTGGCTGTGGCTGGCTCTGCCTGCTGCGGCGCACCAGCATGAAGACCAGCACACCAAGGATCGCCAGGAGCACGAGCAGCCCTCCGCAGATGCCCACAATCAGACCCGCACTCGGCCCAGGGGCAGGGCATTCGGCGGCGGTCGCCTTGCTCTGCGCATCGGTCAGGTAGGAATTCACTCCACCGAACGCGGGATAGTTGCTCTTCAGGCTCGTCAGGTCGCGCTTCGCGTTGGTGAAGTGGCATGGCCCCGTCGCGTCATATTCAGTGATCGCTTTGGTCCAGGTGGCCATGAACGCGCCGCCGCTCGTCGCGCCCGACTGGCGCACATATTGCGCGGCTACATCGCTGGGGATGAGGTAGACGACGCGCGTATCCTCCTGGCCGTTCTGCACGGCGATAGCGTCTACCACGCCGACGATGCGCCCCTGTGTATCGATGACTGGGCCGCCGCTCGACCCGTGGTTGGCCAGGCCGCTTGTCTCATAGACTGGCGTGCCATCGGCGAAGGTCTTCTGGCTCGTCACCTGGGCGGTATTGACCGACGCGGTCAGCAGCGAATTGGCGGTATTGACGTTGCCGCCACTCGTCGGCGAGAGCAGCGCCGTGAAGTCGCCGGTATCGGCGTCGGCGGGATAGGCGACCGCCGTAATGGTGTCTTGCAGGTGAACGCTATTGGCTGGGGCCAGTTGCAGGTAAGGCATATCTTTGGCCTCAACCTTGACGATGGCCACATCCTGCTTATCCACCGGCGAGTTGGCGACGATGCGGGTGATGCTATAGCTGGTCACGCCAGCGGGATTCGTCAGCGTTCCGGTGTAGGCTGTGGAGAGAAAAACCTTCTGCGAGACAATCTGCGTGGGAATCTGGATCAGACCCGCGTCGGCTTTATTGAGCAGGAACTGCTGCGCATCGCTCTGGGTGAAGTTGAAGGCCTGGGCGAATTCAGCCACCGCTGAGTTGAAGAAGTCGAGAATGATCTGGTCGTTGTTAGTGTAGTCAACAACATGGTCGGCGGTCAGCACATAGCCATCGCTGCTGATGAACGCGCCAGAGCCGGTGAACGCCAGGCCGTAGGTTCCGCCATTGAGCGGCAGTGTCAGATCTGAGCCATCGGTGTAACACGCCTTGCAGACCACCCGGCCATCCACCTCTGAGACAATGCGCACCACCGCCGGGCTTGCCAGATTCACCCCATGGCGGTTCGCGCTATCGGCGGGCGCGGTCTGTGTCGCTGGCTGCGCGCCAGCAACCGGGGCAAACGTCAGCAGCGATGTAAGCGCCATTGCAAGCAACGCGGCCAATAAGGGAACAGCGGCCCCTCGCGCCGCATGACGCCTGTTGAACATGGTCCGAGTCTCCTTTGACTGGGTGCACCACTATTCTCGTAGCGGGGATCTGCCCTCAGCCGGTGCGGTAGCCATCGCGCCACACACGTCTGCCACTATACAACAAACACTCGATATTGCGCGAGTCCGTTCAGGTCGCGTTGTGACGCTATTAAGGTGGCCGCCAGCGGCATGCGACGTTGTCGCGCAGAAAGGCGCATCGGCGACGCACACGGAAACTGGCAAGCGAGATTTCTGATGCCAGTCTACTCGCGCGCTGTCATGCATGTGTGACGGCGACCGTCATAACGAGGTGTTGAGGGAGGCCACTGGCCATGAGCGCGTAGAGATTCGCATCCGCGCGTCTGATAAGAACGAGGGAGTCCATGCAGCAGGCGACGCCACGCTCTCCGCCCCCATATGCGTACGGTAGAGGCATGGCGTCGCCCAGCATCATAATCGTTTCGCGGTAGCGCGCGCCTGTCCGTGCGTCACATGTTGCGTAGCTCAGGCTGGAAGAGGCCGTAGAGAATCGCCAGGAAGAGCAATGCGCCGGTAAAGACGAAGAGTATCTCCGGCCCCAGGCGGTCCACTACCACGCCGCCGACCGCGACCGAGATGGGATACAGCCCGAAATTGGCGAACCCAAACGCGCCCATGATGCGCCCCATCAGCGCCTTTGGCAGCTTCTGTTGCAGGAGCGTGATGAGCACCACGTTGCTCATGGAGTTGAAAAGCCCCCACGCCGCCATCGTGATCGCCGCGCCCGTCAGCCCACCTGTAAACGGAGTAACGGCGACAAGCACTCCCTGGACCAGGCCGCAGAGGAGCGCGAATACCGCTCGATGGGGCAGTTTGCCCAGGGTGGCTCCAATCAGCGTGCCCACCAGCGCGCCCGCGCCAAAGGTGGAGAGCATCAGCCCGAAGCCGGTGGCGCCCGCGTGGAGCGGTCCATGCGCCAGGTCGGGCAGCGCCACCTCGACCAGCCCGCCAAAGGCCAGATTTGCGACAATCGAGACGGCCAGCCCCGTCTGAAGCAGCCGCGATTGGCGCAGCAGCGCCCAGAACGTCTTCGGCTCATCCGCGGCGGGCGCTTCTTGCATCTCTTGCGTGACAGCCTCCGCGGGCGCGGCCTCCACGACGGCGGTTGATCCCTTCGGCGCGCGTTTGCCACGCATCGCCGCCAGCGCGATGGCGGAGACGACGAAGGTTCCCGCGTCGATGACGAAGGCGATTCCCGAGCGGACCGAGGCGACGATGATGCCGCCGACGCTTGGCCCAGCCAGCGTCGAGAGCTGGACGGTCGCCATATTGATGGCGTTGCCCGCCTGGAGGTCATCATCCGACATGATACTCGGCAGCATCGCCATCGAGGCGGGCAGAAAAAGGCCCTCGAAGGCGCCCAGCGGCGCGGCGATAGCGCAGAGTATCCAGAGCGTATGCATGTCGAGAAGCACGATAGCCGCCAGCCCACCCACCAGCAGCGCGCGCGCGATATCGGCCAGCAGCATCAGGCGGCGCGGCTGCATGCGATCACTCAGCGCGCCGCCGAGCAGGACAAAGCCTGCGCGCGGAATACCATAGGCGGCGAGCACGATACCCAGCTCGCGGGGCGTGCCGCCGCTAGAGAGGACAAACCACGGCAGCGCCACCGCATAGAACATATCGCCAATCGTAGAGACCATCTGGCCCGCGATCAGCAGCCTGAAGTTGCGGAGGCGCAATGGGCCAGCGCGCAATCCGCGCTGGGGGCCGGGAGAAACGGGTGTGCGGTCGGACTGATTCGCCACAGCGCCAGCGTTTGGGCGCCAGCGCTGGGGAGGTATCCATCGAGAGCGACACGGGAATGCTCCTCTTCCAAATTCTCTGGGCCATCCTGGTCGGCGTTGGATTGTATGGGCGCGACGATGTGTACGCAGCCAACTTGCGCGGTGACCTTGAAATCTTATAACACACTGGTGAAATAAAATCAATGTCAATATCAATTTTTGTAATATGCGCCTCAATGCCATCTCAGTGAGACAAGGTGGCAGCGTCCCCTCGACCACTCATCAAGACCTGTGGTATACTAGATATATTGTACATTTGTTCTTGTGTTCTCGATGTGCGTCGCATTCCTCGGTTCATCAGCGTTGAGTTTTCGACGAATTTCCAGGATGCCGACTATCTGCTCGATCCGCGATGAAATGCCGCTCCAGGCGTCCGTTGCCAGTGTGCCAGTCTGCTATACTTTCTGACTGGACTCTTGACATCTAACGCCATCTCCCCTTATCTCGTACATTTGTAAGTGTTTCATCGCAGGAGCAAGAAACGGAAGCATTGAAGCGCTGTAGCAACGCTCTTGCGGCGATGTGACATACTAATCCGCACGACGATTTGAATGGCATAGACCCGCGCGCCTCGTTCATTGCGGCGTGCGCGCAAGTAAAGCAACGTACGACAGGATACATCCTTTCAACTGGCATAACGTGTATAGACGGTAAAGGTGGAAATCAGCATGGCGAAGAATCTGGTGATCGTGGAGTCACCCGCCAAGGCAAAAACGATAGAGAAGTTTCTTGGCGACGATTTCGAGGTGCGCGCCTCGATGGGGCATATCATCGACCTGCCGCGCAAGGGGCTGGGTGTCGATACGCGGCGCGACTTCCAGCCGAAGTACGTCGTCATCGAAAAGAAAGAGCATCTGCTGGCCGAGCTCAAGAAGGCCAGCCGCGCCGCGCAGACGGTCTATCTCGCGCCCGACCCCGACCGCGAGGGCGAGTTCATCGCCTGGTCGCTCAAGGAGATGCTTGGCCTGCGCAAACCGCGCCGCGCCGTTTTCAATGAGATCACGCGCCGCGCCGTGCAGGACGCGATAGCTCAGACCCGCGACATCGACGAAGACCTCTTCAACGCGCAACAGGCGCGCCGAGTGCTCGACCGCCTGGTGGGCTATAAGATCAGCCCGCTGCTCTGGCGGCGCGTGCAGTCGGGCACCAGCGCCGGACGGGTCCAGTCGGCGGCGCTCCGCATCATCTGCGACCGTGAGGCCGAGGTTCGCGCCTTCGTCCCGGAGGAGTACTGGACGATTGCCGCGACGCTGAGCAAGACGAAGGAGCGCGAGACCTTCACCGCGATGCTGCTTGGCCGCCAGGGATCGAAGGAGGTCGCCGAGAGCGACGCCGAGGCCGAGGGCAACGAATCGCAGCAGCAACAGAACAGCCAAACCGACCAGAACGGCCGCGCGGGCCGCATCCGAATCGAGTCCAAAGCGCAGGCTGAGGCCATTCTGCGCGAGCTGGAAGGCGCGGCATACTCGGTGCTGAGCGTGCGCCAGCGCGATGTGCGCCGCCAACCGTTCCTGCCCTACACCACCAGCACACTCCAGCAGGACGCCTCGGTGCGGTTACGCTTCAAGCCAAAGAGGACGATGAGCATCGCCCAGGGCCTTTATGAAGGCATCGAATTGGGCGACGCCGGGCATCAGGGTCTCATCACTTACATGCGCACCGACTCGACCCGCATCTCCGAGGAGGCGCAGGCAGCCGTCCGCCAGTATATTGACGGGACGTTTGGCCAGCAGTACATCGGCCCCGGGCGCACCAGCCGCGCCAAGGCAAGCAACGCCAACGTCCAGGATGCCCACGAAGCGATCCGCCCGACCGATGTCACGCTCACGCCGGACCGCGTCAAGCACTACCTGACGGGCGACCAGTTCAAGCTCTACGAGCTGATCTGGCGGCGGTTCGTCGCGGCGTTCATGGCGCCAGCGGTCTTCGATACGCTGCGGGTGGATATCGCGGCAGCGACCTTCCTCTTCCGCACCAACGGCACGACGCTCAAGTTTCCGGGCTTCTACGCGGTCTGGCCGCGCGAGCAGGATGGCACGACGCTCCCCGCGCTGCGTGAGGGCGACGCGCTCGACCTGCACAAGATGACGCCTCGGATCAGCACTTTACCCAGCCGCCACCACGCTTCACCGAGGCCAGCCTGATCAAAGACCTGGAGGAGCGCGGCATTGGTCGCCCCAGCACGTTTGTCAGCATCGTCAGCACGATTCAGGATCGCGGTTACGTCGAGCAGCAGGAGCGCCGCTTCGTGCCGACCTGGCTGGGCGAAACGGTCAACGAACTGATGCTCAAGCACTTCCCGGAGATCGTGGATACCAACTTCACGGCGGATATGGAGCGTCGTCTCGATGGCGTCGAGGAGGGCAAACAGGGCTGGACCGAGTTCCTCAAGGACTTCTACGCCGCACTGCGCGGCCAGCTTGAAAAAGCGGAGTCCGAGATGGACCGCGTGCTGAAGCCGGTCGAGGAGGCGAACGAGGCATGCCCGCAGTGTGGCAGGCCGCTGCTGATTCGTACCGGGCGGTTTGGGCGCTTCATCTCGTGCTCAGGCTATCCAGAGTGCGACTTCAAGAAGCCGCTGGTGGCGAAGACGGGCGCGCACTGCCCGAAAGACGGCGGCGATATCGTCGAGCGGCGCGCCAAGCGTACCGGCAAGGTGTTTTATGGCTGCGCGAACTACCCAGCGTGCGATTTCGTCGCCTGGGACCGCCCGCTGGCGACGCCCTGCCCCGAATGCGGCGGGCTGCTGACGCTGGCCAACGGCAAAACCGAGGCGCACTGCGGCCAGTGTGGCGCGCTGGTAGCCAATGCGCAGGAAGGCGCGGAGGGTGCGCCAGAGGTGGTCGGCCACCGCGCGCCCGCGCCGGAGCGTCCGCGCCGGGCGGCAGGCGAAACCGCCGCCCGTAAGACGACGGTGCGCAAGACGACAACGCGCAAAGCAGCCACCACGGTTCGCAAGACGACGACGGCACGCAAGACGGCGGGTCGCCAGCCGGGCAACCACCACGCGCGCGAGCCGCGCCGCCCGGCAGCCAGCGGCCTCCTGAGGCTGAGTTTGCGTTCTTCGCCTGCCCATCTGAATACGATATGATGCCTGGGTACTTCCCACGGCGTGCTCTCGTTGCGTGATGGCGCACGGCAAAAGATGCATACAAATCGACGTTTTCAGCGTAGTATGTATATAAGAGATGTGCGAGGCGAGAGCGCCTGTGAAATACACATAGAAATGACAAGAAATCCATGACACAGCGCGTAACGGGTGAGATGCACGCCACGACAATCCTGGCCGTGCGTCGTGGCACAGATGTCGCGATGGCTGGCGATGGGCAGGTGACGGTGGGCGATGTGGTGATGAAGCATACCGCGCGCAAGATTCGTCGCCTGGCCAGTGGCAAGGTGCTGGCGGGCTTCGCGGGGTCCACCGCCGATGCGCTCAGCCTCTTCGACAAGTTCGAGGCGATGCTGGAGCGCTACCAGGGCAACTACGCCGCGCCGCCGTCGAGCTGACCAAAGAGTGGCGCAAAGACAAGTTTCTGCGCCGGCTGGAGGCAATGCTACTGGTGGCCAGCCGCGATGAGGTGCTGGTACTGACGGGCGACGGCGATGTCATCGAGCCGGACGAAGGGGTCGCGGCAATCGGCTCTGGCGGGGTCTATGCGCAGGCCGCCGCGCGCGCGCTGCTCCAGCATACCGCGATGAGCGCCGAAGAGATCACCAGGGCCGCGATGGCGATTGCCGCCTCGATGTGCATCTATACCAATGATCACATTCTGTTCTTCACTCTCGATGAGGAGGAATCCGCAGCCAGCGAGGCGAATGGCGCGAAGAAGGCGAAGAAGAGTGTCGGGATAGCCCCGGCAGTCTGCAAGGCCGGAATTCGAGGAGACCTTTCGTAGGCAGGAGATTGTATGATGAAAGACCTGACTCCCCAGCAGATCGTTCGGGAGTTGGACCGCTACATAGTGGGACAAAACGCGGCGAAGCGTTCGGTTGCCATCGCGATGCGCAACCGCTACCGCCGACTCCAGTTGCCTGCGGATCTGCAATCTGAAATCACTCCCAAGAATATCCTGATGATCGGCCCGACCGGTGTGGGCAAAACGGAGATTGCCCGGCGGCTCGCCAAAATGGCTGATGCGCCGTTCATCAAGGTGGAGGCGACCAAGTTCACCCAGGTGGGCTATGTTGGGCGCGATGTCGAGTCCATCATCCGCGACCTGATGGAGACCGCCGTTGGCCTGGTGCATGAGGAACGGGTCTCGGCGGTGCGCGAGCGCGCGGCGCAGGCTGCGGAGAAGAAGATTCTCGATATCCTGACGGCCAGGGTGGCCGTCGATGATATGGCCGATGTGACGGTCAGCACCTATCTCCTCGCGCGGCGCCAGCATCACATCCTCCGGCGCGCTGACCACGTCGTCGGCCTCGCCGAACAGCAACAGCGCCACGCCAAGCGCTGCCCCGGCGCGCCGCCGCAGACCAACACGCAAGTCCGTGGCAGAGCGACTGGCCCGCAACGAGCTGGACGAGCAAATGATCGAGATCGAGCTTGAGCCGGAGGACGCCTTCCCCTCGGTCTTCGAGTTCATGGCGGGCTTCGCGGGCGACGAGGTTGGCGGCGACTTCCAGGAGATTCTCAGCGCGATGCCGAGCAGCAGCCGTCGTCGTTCGCGGCAGGTCTCGGTGAAGGATGCGCGGCGATTGCTGACCCAGGAGGAAGCCAACAAGCTGGTGGACCTGGATGAGGTCATCGAAGAGGGCACCAAACGCGTCGAGCAGTCGGGCGTCGTCTTCCTCGATGAGATCGACAAGATCGCGGGCGTGAAGTCCGAGACGGGACCGGATGTCTCCGGCGAAGGAGTGCAGCGTGACCTGCTGCCCATCATCGAAGGCTCGACGGTGATGACCCGTTTCGGCCCGGTCAAGACCGACCATGTGCTCTGGATCACCGCGGGCGCCTTCCACAACTCGAAGCCGTCCGATCTGATTCCCGAGCTGCAGGGCCGGTTGCCGCTCCGCGTGGAGCTTTCGTCGCTCACCCAGGATGATTACGTGCGCATTCTGACCCAGCCCGAAAACTCGCTGGTCCGCCAGTTCCAGGCGCTGCTTGGGGTCGAGGGAGTCAGCGTGGAGTTCACACCCGATGGCCTGGAAGAGATTGCGCGCTGCGCCACGACGATGAACGAGCGCGTCGAGAACATCGGCGCGCGGCGGCTGCATACCATCACCGAGCGCGTGCTGGAGGACGTCTCGTTCAACGCGCCCGCGCTTTCCGGCGAAACGGTGACGGTAGACGCCGCCTTCGTGGACGAGCGGCTAGGCGAGCTATCAAAGACGAAGATCTGAGCCGCTACATTTTGTAGCTCGGCAGGCATATAGCATGCAGGCTCCCGGTCGCTGGCCGGGAGTTTGCTGTATAGGGGTGTGTCGGGAGTTCGGCGGAATCAGACGGCGCTAAGTAACGAGTGCGCGAAATAGTCTCTGGGCACGATTCGCAAAGGATCGCTCTGGGCAGAAAGGGACGTCACAGTGAATACGCCTCCACAACAGCCACCCTACGAACCCTACGGACAACAACCGCCACCAGGATATGGGCAACAGCCACCGTACGGGCAGCAGCAACCGCCACCAGGATATGGGCAGCCACAGGGCTATGCGCCCCCACCACCGCCACCCGGCGCGGGCAGCCAGTGGGGGCCATCGAGCATCGGCATCGAGCCGAACATCTCGGCTGGGCTGGGATATCTCTTCAGTATCGTGGCGATCGTCTTCTTCTTCATCGAGAAGCAGAATCGCTTCGTCAAGTTCCACACCGCCCAGGCTATTCTGCTGGCCATTGGCTACCTGGTTCTGTTTGCGCTGTGGTTTCTCGCGTTCTTCGTGGTTATCCTCGGCAGCGCTGCGAGCGCCAGTAGCGATGTAACCACCGGAAATGCCATCGCCGGATTCGGCACGATTTTGCTCGTGCTTTGCATTGGCGCGGTGGCGCTGGTCTATCTGGTCCTGTGGATCTGGGGGATGGTTGCGGCGTTTAGCGGGCGTGTGGTCAAGTTCCCGCTGATTGGCGCGATGGCCGAGCGCTGGGCTGGTGGGCCGGTCGTTCCGGTCGCGCCCTATGGGCCGTATGCGCCCCCGCCGCCAGCGTACTGAGGCGAAAAACCGCGTTGGGAGCGTTGCGACCTATGCGTCGCCCTCAGCGCGCGGGACGATTTCCCCGATGCCGTGCTTGTGGTACTCGATTTTGAGGCAACGGTTCTGCACCACCTTCAGCCCGGCGTCGCTAGCACGCTGGGCCGCCACATCGTTCACGACGAAGAGCTGCGTCCAGAGCACATCAGCGCCGACGGCGATGGCCTGCTCCGCCACCTCGGGCACAAACTCTGAGCGCCGAAAGACGTTGACGATCTCCGGACGCACCGGTAGATCGGCCAGCGAGGCATAGACCGTGCGCCCCAGCACCACCTGCCCGGCAATCGTCGGGTTCACCGGGTATATCTCGTAGCCCTGCGCCTGCATGAACTGCGAGACGTCATGGCTGGGCCGATCAGGATCGCTGGAGAGGCCAACGACGGCGATCCGCCGGTAGCGCGTCAGGATGTCGCGGATGCCCTCACTGTCGGTCACAATTGGCACAAACTCCTCCTTACCGATGCGCATACGCCAACGCTTCATATTGTATAGCATGATACTACACCGCATGCACCGTCTACGCAACCCGGAGGCGACCGACGATTAGCGCGCCATTTGCAGCAGCGGCGCGATATCGAAGCGCAGCTTGCTATGGGCCGCGCGGAGCGCCTCTTCGGCGGCGGCGGGGCTTTCGGCGCGGGCGAAGATAAAGCCGAGATAGCTGCTGCCCTCTGGGAGCGGCGTCACGACGGTATGCGGGCGAATACTGATCTCGATGCCGGTGATATTGGGCACGGCTTCAGCCTCTTCGACGCCGTGAACCGCGCGCAGCACTCCGCCCTTTGGGATGGGGATCATCATGACGCCGGCGCCGACGCCCACGCTCTCCAGCGAGGGAAGCTCCATACGCAGCGCGTGACGCAGCAGCAGTTCTTCCAGACACATGCCAGCGCCAAACTCCAGGATAGTGGAGCAGAGGCCACCAATCGAGCGCCCGGCAATCTCCACCATCCACGGGCCGCGCTCGTTGACGCGCAGTTCGGCGTGGATCGGCCCATCGCGCAGACCAATCGCGGCGGCAGCCCGGCCGGCGCAGTCGGCGATGGCGGCCTGGGACTCGGCTGGCAGGCGTGAGGGCGTGGTGTAGATCGTTTCCTCGAAGAACGGGCCGTCGAGCGGGTCGGGCTTATCGAAGATCGCCAGCACGTGCAACCCATCCTCGCGCAGCAGCCCATCCAGCGCGACCTCCACGCCGGGGATGAAGTCCTCGACCAGGATATCGGTCGTCTCACGCGCGTTTCCATCGTCCAGCAGGATACGCTCAAGCCGGGCAACGGCGGCGACGAGTTCGTCGGGTGTATTCGCCCGGATGACACCGCGGCTGCCGGAGAGCCGTAGCGGCTTGACCACACAGGGGTACGTCACCTGACACGCGATCTCGTGGGGATCGGTGGTCAGCGGGAAGCGGCGGAACACGGGTGAGGGCACGCCCGCCGCCGCCATCAGCCGACGCATCACGCCCTTATCGCGCGCCGCCTCCGCCGCCTCAGGCGGATTCCACGGCAGTCCCAGCGCCGCATTGGCCCGCGCGGCCAGGATGGTGGCGCTGTCGTCCACCGGCACGATGGCGTCGAAGGGCTGACGCGCGTGCGCCGCTTTGAGCGTGGCGACGGACGTCTCGATGTCGGCGAAGTCGAGCGCGAGCTGTACGCCCCACTCCTCAGCCACCGCCTTCGGCAGGTCCAGCCCGCGAATGACTTCGGTGTCCAGGTGTTGCGCCGCGTCGAAGTACGCGCCCGCGCGGTAGGTGGCGGGCGTCATCAGCAATAGCAGGCGCTTTCGTCCGGGCGTCTGAATCTCATTTAAGGCCATCTGTGCCCTCCCAGTGTATGAGCCGTGCGAATGCGGGCGAGAATGGTGATAATCCAGCTTCGCGGCATGAATGCCGCGGCTAATCCCAGCCCCACCATTCGCATTTGTTATCGACATGACATCTGTAACAGTCAGGACGAGCCATGCGGCTGGCGGCTAAAGCCGCGCTTATGGGACACGCTTGCGTGTCCGCAAAGCCTGCCTGCGCAGGCTCCAGAGAAGCGCTCGCCAGGATTAGCCGTGGCCTGATGTCGTTTAACATGTTGTTCGGGTAATCCATGAGGCGCGTCTGCATCTGGATAGCCTGCGCAGGCGGGCTTTGTGGCGCAGCCCATAGGCACGGCTTCAGCCGCCAGTCGTCGGCCATCGCGCGCCCCTTACGTAGATTCTACCCCGCCTTCACGCAGGTGGTTGGGTCGGCGGCGCCATCCGTCGCGACCGCAAGCCACCAGGTCTTCGCGTCGAGCGGCGCAAACGCGATGCCGCTGCCCGTCGTGGCCCCGCTGGCAATCGCGCCGCTGGCGAGCGTGCTGCCCTGGCAGCCGCCGCTATGGATGCTCCACTGGGCGGGCTGCTGTGTCGTCGGGGCGGCCAGCGCAACATGCACCTGCGTGATGACGATGCCCTCGAAAAGCGCGATACCCAGGCCGACACCCTGATCCACTTTATCCGGCTCGTAGAGATCGAAGTACTGGCGCAGATTGTTGAGCGGGTGCCCACAGGCCGTGGGGGCGGCATTGGGCGCGGCTGATTGCAGCACGACCACGTACCAGTTCGCGTCCACGGGCAGCGCGACATTGGCGCCCTTATCGGAGGCGCCCTGCACTACTGCTCCTGAGCCGCCCGTTGGCGCGTTCGATGTCAGTGGCGCGACGACCTTGCCGTAGCAGCCGCCCTCGCGCAGTTGCGCGGGTGTTTGTGGGTCACCATAGGGCACGAGCGCACCGTGCATATAGACGACGACATGCGCGCCATAGGCTGGCGTGAGCGTCGCCTGGCCAAGCTTCGCGGCGGCGCCACTGGCGCTGAGTGTCACCTGCACCGGCTTACCCAGCGCGGGCGGGCTGCCCTGCGTGCCACAGGCGGAAAGCGCGAGCATCGCCAGCGTCACCACCAAGAGCAGCGGCGCCAACCAGCTCCGCGCGAAGTGTTTTCGATATCTCATACACCGCCTACTGGCAAACTATCGGGCATTGCGGCAGAGAGGCCCGCCAGCGTCCGTATCGCTCCGGCCATCTCATCCGCCGTGCGGGCGAAGGTGACGGGCGCGGGCGCCTGGGCGCGAAAATCCCCCAACGTCACATCGTCGAGGAAGCGCTTGCCCGCATTGTCGAGCATCACACGCGGCAGCAGCAGCAGATCATCGCCGGTGAAGTCGCCGTACTGCTCGCGCACCTGATCGAGCACATCCTGCCCGCAGAGCAGTCCCGCCACCGTCACGATTGGCCCGAAGAAACGGTTCTCCATGGGCATCACCCGCACCTCGATATTGCCGATGCGGCGCAGGTCGCGCGCCATGCGCTCGATGACAGGCCGCGCCATCGCGCTGGTGACGATGCCGAGGCGGCGGGGCGCGGGTAGCGCTTCAGGTAGCGTCTTGCGGGCGGCGCGCCAGTCGTCCAGCAGCTTGCGCGTCATGCCGACGCCGTTCTCGATCTGGGCGTAGCTGCCATAGTGGCGCGCGCGCGGGAAGGGGCGCTTCGTCACGTAGTACCACTCGTCCGAGAGGTAGACGAACGGCATTCCACGCGCGCCCGGCTCGGCGGCGAACTGGCGCTGCCAGCGTTCGACACGCGCCATCACATCTTCGGCCTCATCCACGCGGAAGGAGCGCATCGGCGGCAGCCCCTCGGTTTTGAGCATGTTGTTGTACTTCGTCAATCCGACCGGCACGGCGGAGATGGATTCGACGATGGGCCGTAGCGCCGCCAGATCGCTGATGCTGCGCTCCAGTTCGTCGCCATCGTTGATCTCGGGGCAGAGGACGAGCTGGGTATGGCAGGTGATGCCGAGATCGCCCAGCCGCCGTATTTGATCGAGAATCTCGCCGGAGCGCGGGCCATCCACCATCTTCCGGCGCAGGTCGGGATTCGTCGTATGTACCGAGACGTAGACCGGGCTGAGCCGCTGCTCTTCCAGCCGCCGCCAGTCAGCCTCCTTCAGATTTGTGAGTGTGATGAAGTTACCGAAGAGGAAGCTGTAGCGGTAGTCGTCGTCTTTGATATAGAGCGACTCGCGCATGCCCAGTGGCAGGCCACGCTGGGGCTGGTGACGCTCGGGCAGTCCCTTGATGAAACAGAAGACGCATTTGTTGGCGCAGATGCGGATGAAGGGCGCAGGCTCCTCGCCGAAGCGGATGCCCATCTCGTCGTCGGGCGCCTTCGCCACCAGCACCGTGCGCGCGCGCCCGTTGCGCTCGATACCCAGCAGCAGTTCTTCCTCGGCGGCGTAGAACTGGTAGTCCAGCAGGTCGCGCACCGGATTGTCGTTGATGGTCCGTAACAGATCGCCCGGCTGAATGCCCGCGAGATCGGCGGGACTCTCCGGCACGACCTCGCGCACCCACCCATAGAGCTTTGGCATTGTCTCTCGAAGTCCTGGACGTAACAGAATATCTCAGGCGAAGTGGATCGCGCCGATGATGTCCTCAAAATGTCTTACAAAATGTATGCTCAACCCTGAAGTATAGCCGCCTTGCGCCGCGCGCGTCAAACCACACCCACCAGTACGCCCAAAAATTTCGCAAGGTCCATGGCGCTACACGCGACTATCTCTCAGGAGGGTACAATCGATGCTAGCCAATCCGATACATAATGAGACACTCACCGGAAGTGAATACGCGCCGATGCCGCTCGCCAGCCAGATAGAAGCCCTGTTCAGTCGCGCCGAACCGCGATTGCAGCGGCTCGCCCGCGCGCGGCAGGTCGCGCCCGACGCGATAGACGACGTCATCCAGGAAACACTGCTGGAGGCCTGGAAATCGCTGGAGCAACTGCGCGATGAGACACGCTTCGTCGCCTGGCTGGATGGCATCTGCCGCAATGTTTGTCTGCGTTACCAGCGCAGGCAGGGCATCTTACGGACGCGCGAGACGCCGTTTTCCCCCGGCGAGAGCGAGCCAGACGATGAATACGCGCTCGCCTTACAGCTTGCCGACCCTGACACGTTCGATCCCACCGAGGAGCTGAGCCGCCACGATATGACGCTGTTGCTCAATCGCGCGCTGGGCTATCTCTCGCCGGAGAGCCGGACGGCGGTGGAGCAGCATTATCTGGCGGAGGCGCCGCAGCGGGAGCTTGCCGCGCGCATGGGTCTCTCGGTGAGCGCGCTGGAGGCGCGACTGCACCGGGCGCGGGGTCAACTGCTGCATGTCCTCAGCCACGATCTGCGCGACGACGCCCTGGCGCTGGGGCTGGCGATTCTCCCCGCCGATGCCATTGACTGGCGCGAGACGCGGATCACCTGCTTTTACTGCGGCCAGGCGCGGATGTTGGGCATGTTCGAGCCGATGGCCGACGGGCGCATCAACATGCGGCTGCGCTGTCCCGCATGCCAGCCGGTCGTGATCAACAGTCTCGGCATCGTCGATCTGGCGGCGGCGCGCTCGTTCTTACCCGCCACGAAAAAGATCGTTCAGGAGATTGGGCAATATTTCCTGGATGCGCTTGCGGCCGATGGGATAACACAGTGCTGGATATGCCAGCGGTCCACCCGATTGCGGATAATGAGTGATACCGCTGTTGCCCCCCACTATGGCGTACAGACCTGGCTTCAATCGAGTTGTGGATGCATCAGTTCGGGCATCTCAGCAATATCACCCTATGGAGTGCTTCCAGAGGTTCGCGATTTCATCTTCGGCGCCAGCGCCATCATCATCCTTCCTGAGATGGAGATGTGCTATGCCGGGCAACGCGCAATCCGCTTTGGCGCGCTCAGCCCCGCCGACGGAAGGCGCCTCTACGTCTACGCCGATTGCCAGACCCTGCTGCCACTCGCGGTCATCACCGAATAGCCCTTTTCACGGCTATTCCACCACGCTATCTCTGTCATCATCGGGAGGATTGTGTCATGTCTGCGCTAGAAACCCCATCGGAGAGCACGACGCCAGCCCGTGGGTCCGGGCCGCTCATCAACCGCAACTTCGCGCTGCTCTGGTCGGGGCAATCCATTTCCTTCATCGGCGATGCGCTGCTCGATTTTACCTTCGCCCTCTGGATTGCCTTCGATCTCGGTCGCGGGCAGTCGTGGGCGCCGCTCGCGGTGAGCGGTGTGCTGGCCGCCTCTTCCGTGGGAACGCTCGTCATCGGCCCGATCTCAGGCGTCTTCGTGGACCGCTGGGATAAGCGCCGCACGATGCTGACGGTCATTCTGCTCCAGGCGTTCCTGTCCGCCACGCTGCTGCTCTTTGCCGATCTGACGCCGCTGCCATTTCTTCCCGGTGGACACCCCTCGCTCGAAGTGAAGCTGGTCGCGCTCTATGTCGTCATCTTCCTCGTCTACGGTCTCGCGCAATTTGCCCGCGCGGCGCGCACCGCCCTCATCGGCGATATCGTCGCCGAGCCTGACCAACCGCAGGCGAGCGGGCTGATCGAGACGATGTCTGGTCTCTCGTTCATCATCGGCTTTGGCGTCGCGCCGCTGCTCTTCGTGCCGTTCGGCATCGGGATTGCGCTCCTGGCCGACGCGCTCTCGTTTGTGCTCGCCTTCCTCGCGATTCTGGCGGTCCATGCGCCGCCATCAGCCCGCAGTGTGAAACGGGGCGAGCGCGGCAACGTCCGCCGCGAATTCATCGCCGGATTACGCTTCGCATTTGGCAATCTCGTCACGCGGACGCTGCTCATCACGCTGGTGATCGTGCTGTTTGGGTCGGGTGCGATCAATGCGCTCTTTGTCTTCTTTGTGGCGCAGGATCTGCACGCCTCACAGCAGGCAATCGGGCTATTCCCGGTGCTGCTTGGTGTGGGCGCCGTGCTGGGATCGCTACTGGGCGGCATGCTGGCGAAGCGCATTGGGCTGGTGCGCATCTTCTGGGGGTCTATCATCCTAGTAGGGATCGCCGCGATTGCGCTCTCGCGGCAGACCGCGCTGATCCCCGGCCTCGTCTGCGCCTTCCTGGTTGGCATACCTAACGGCGGGCTGAATGTGGCGCTGATGCCGCTGGTGCTGCGCGTTACGCCGAAGGAGATGGTAGGGCGCGTGATGAATGTGATCGAGCCAGCCATGACCGTCGCGCAGGTGACCTCTATCGCCATCTTCGGGACGCTCGCCAGCACAGTCTTTGCCAGCTTCCACGCTGACCTGCTGGGGCAGGTGCTCGACGCCTACGACGCGCTCATCCTGCTTGCGGGGCTGCTCTGTCTGCTGGCGGGAGCGCTTGCCTTCACCAGCCTGCGCCGCGCCGACCTGTCCTCTGACACCTCAATGTCTTAGCGCGGCGTCTCCACGTACGCCTTTTGGCCATCGGTGTTGAACAGGACAATCCTCCCACTGTCGCCGGTACGAATGGCTGCCTGTTTTGACGAGCGAGGGGCGAGACAATACCATGAAGCCACGGGGAAGCGACGGGACAGTGGCGGATGGGGAAGCCCCAGCCAGAAAGCCAGCAACCGAAGGAGAATACAACGATGGCCAAGACGAAATCCAGCGGCGCGAGCCGCGAATTGAAACACGCCGCCGCCGAGGGGCATAAAGCGGCCAAGGCGGTACATAAGGTAGACAGCAGCGTCTACATGGCCGAGGTGCTGGCCAGCGGCAACCCGAAACGCATCCGCCGCTACTTCGTGCGCAAGTGGGCCTATAAGCTCTTTGGCAAATTCATGGGCAAAACGATCAACAAAATCTAGAAGCGCGAGCGGTTGAAACCGCGCCTGAATGGGCCTGCGGCCACAAAACTCGCCGTCGCAGGTTGCGGAACACGGGTACGCGTCCTCACGGTCTGGAGCCTGCGAAGGCAGGCTTGGCGGCGTAGCCCATAGGCGCGGCTTTAGCCGCCAGCTATCTACGACGGCCAGCGGGGATCGCTGGGAGTGAGGCTGAAGACCAGCGTGCTGCGCAGTTCGCCGTTGGCGTCGCGCGTGTCATTACGCAGGAGCGCCTCGCGCACGAAGCCCAGCCGCTCAGCCACCGCCGCGCTTCGCACGTTGCGTGCGTCACAGCGAATCATCACACGCTGTGCGCCCAGCGAGTCGAAGGCGAAGTCGGTCAGCAACCGCACCGTCTCGGCGACGTAGCCGTGCCCCTCGGCGCTGGCGCGAATCCAGTAGCCAATCTCGAACGCTGGCACATCCCAGCCGCGAATATGCAGACCTGAGCCGCCCAGATAGCGTCCGCTGCTGGCCTCGAAGATGCCCACCGTCAAATCATCCTCTCGCAGCAGCCATTTCGCCTGAGTACGCAGGATGAAGTCGCGTGTATCCTCGACGGTCTGGTGCTGCACGACCCATGGCAGCCAGGGCCAGAGGTGCTCGCGCGACTCATCGACAGCCGCGAAAAGCTCGTCCGCATCCTCCAGCCGGTAAGGGCGCACGACCACTTGCGGGCCGCGCAGCTCCTCGAAGAGCGGTATCAGCGTCCTGTGCCGGTACTGTTCCATCAACGCGTATCCTTTCACACTGTCTATGAGTCCGGTGATGTGCCGTATTTCATCTGGTATCATATGCTATCAGCCATTAAAGCTGCTATTGCCCGACTGCACCCGTCCGATGGAAGCGGAGAAACGTAACATGGACGCGAAAGCCATTGCCAATGGGACGCTGGCCGCGCTGGAGGCGGGCTACTACACCACACCCGACGACGGCGCGACCGTTGCCATTCGCGACGCCCTTGCCGCCTGCGTGAGCAATACACGCTACTATGAGCCTGACGAACTGGACGCAATCTGCGGGCAGGTGGTGGCCCAGCCCGGCGCCGTCACAACGACCTTCGCCGTCGCGAACGAGACGACGCTCCAGGCATGCGCGCGGCTGGTTGCCAGCCAGCGGTACCAGCGCATCGGCGTCCTCAACTTTGCCTCGGCGCGCAAACCCGGCGGTGGCTTTCTGAATGGCGCACATGCACAGGAGGAGAGTCTGGCGCGTAGCTCAGGCCTCTACTATAGCCTGCGTCAGTATCCGCAATTCTACGAGTTCCATCGCGCCCAGGATACCACCCTCTACTCCGACCGCATGATGTACAGCCCGGCATGCCCGGTGCTGCGCGATGACGAGGGCAATTGGCTGGCGCAACCGTATGTGGTGGACTTCATCACCAGCCCTGCGCCCAACGCGGGTGCGGTCACGCGCAACGAGCCTGCCAATCGCGAGCGCATCGTGCCGACCCTCACCGGGCGCGCGGGCAAGGTGCTCGCCCTCGCCGCTCACCATCAGTGCGAGGCGCTGGTGCTGGGGGCGTGGGGGTGTGGCGTCTTCCAGAACGACCCCGCGACCGTCGCGCAGGTCTTCGCGAGCTACCTCCACCCGGATGGCATCTTCGGCGGTCGGTTCCAGCATGTATCGTTCGCTGTCTATGACACATCGTATGCGCGGGAGACCATTGGCGCGTTTACAAAGTGCTTCGCGAGCTTTCCCGGCATTTGAGCGCGTTTGAGCGCGTGGGAACCAGAAGCGCATCCGCGCCGTCTAATTGTCTGTTCGCCTCGACCATCCCGGAGATTGCCTGAGTGTGCTGTTGAGTTATCAGGAGTTGCGCAATGCGTCGTTCTTCCTCATTATTTCGGTCGTTCTCGTCGTCCCGACAAGTGAAAAGGCCACATGTCCGCTCGACGTTGCTGCTGGTGGCGGGCGCGGTCTGCCTGCTCGGCGCGCTGGCGCTGGCCGGGTGCGGCGTCACCACCACCAACGTCGGTGGAGGAGGTGATGGCTCGCAGCCGACCGCAACTTCTGGTATCAACAATGGTGGGACGATGTCCGTGAAACCGTGCCCAGGTGATTCGGTCACGTCGGCCCCAGCGCCGACGATTGTGCTGACGGTGAAGGACTCCTACAAGACGACGCAGGCGCACGTCGGCGATATACTCGAGGTGCAGCTCGACGCGAAGACCCACTGGGCCACACCTGCCCCTGGTGCGACCTCAGCGCTCGCGGCCATTCAGCCGCAGGGCGGCATGGACGATGCGTCGCAGACCTGCCAGTGGTTCTACAAGGCGTCGGCGCCCGGTAAGGTCACATTAAACTTTAGTGGCGCGCCACTCTGCGACCCCACACAGGTCTGCCCGGCCATCGCGCGTGCTGAACAGTTCACGATCCAGGTGTCCTGATCCACGCTCTTAGCATTCCTTGCCACTCATAATCGCCGCAACGCCAGCGGGCACATAGCGGTTGGGGGTCCGTGGCTGATAGAATGACGGTGACACATTGGCGTACACCACTGTGCGCCACAGATGTCCTACCATCAGCCGCGCTCCGCGGCGCGCGTGACAAGCGATCATGCCGCGCGCAGGAAGGAATGCAAAGAACATGGGCAAACTGATTGATAAACTCCAGCAGGTAAGACAATCTTCCAGCTCGGGTATTGGATTTTTTGGCCGCTCTCAGGCCGCCGCGTCGAAGCCGCGTCCGGCGGCGATTGTGGTGAGCGTTGGAGCGAAGGATACCGCCGCCGCGCAGTCCGCGGTGAAGGCCGGGGCCGATGCGCTGCTCTTCACCGGCTGGACACCCAAGAGTGACCTGAGCGCATTCACGGCGGCAACCAGCGCGGGGACGACGCTGCTGGGCATCGGGCTGGCCGAGGGCGAGAGTGGCTCCTATGGCACGCTCAAGCAGCTTCGAGACGCGGGCGCGAGCTTCGCGGTCGTCGGCGCGGGCGCGTCGGCGCATATGCTTTTCGAGGAGTTGGACCACTTCGACCGCGTGGTGACATTCGATGCGCTGCAGGACGATTTGGCGCTTCTCCTGCTGCGCGTGCAGAATCTGGCGCCAGCGCAAGTGGCGCTGCTCCGTGTTGGCCTGAGCGCCGGCGCCATCGCGAAGATGTCCGTGACGGACTACACCCGGCTCAAGTTCGCGGTGGAGTCGCTCCGCTTCCCGGTGCTGGCGACGCTGGACGGCGCGCCGGAGACGCACAGCGTTCCCATTCTGGCGCGGCTCGGCTTCGCCGGTTTGGTGCTTTCGGGCGCTGGCGTGGGGCCGGACGCGCTGGGCACGCAGATCACGGCGCTGCGTGAGGAGCTGGAGCGGACGCCTATCTCGCACGACGAGTCCGGGTCCACCCTGCTCGGCGGTCTGGTCGGCCTCCAGGGGACTGGACTCACGCCGCAAAAGGAGCCTCAGCGGGAGCCAGAGCGCGACCCGGACCATGAATAGCGGCGAGAAGTTGCTTTCAACGCCGTGCGGTTCCTCCCATATCGTGCCCGCAAAGCTGGTTGCGGCGCGGGCGTCCTGTGCGCATTGCAGCCCGGATGCACTACGCCGTTGTACTATCAATGGCTGAATATGATACACTCGGCTGGGTACGCTACAGGGTGAGGATCACCCTCGGACGTTGTATGTGTTCGCCGATCAGTGCGGTGGCGAGGAGCCGTCGTGCGCGACATCCAGCGTGGGAGACAGAGGGGAATGGGCACAGGCCGTTGGGACGATGATGGTCGCCGGGATCAGGGGCGGTCTCCACGAAACAGACGTATGGATGATGATCCACGTCAGAGCCGGATGGGCTCGCGCGATGGCGGTTCAAGCGGATGGGACCGTTCGTCACGCGATGGGTCACGCTATCCACGGCGCGACGTAGATGATCAGGATAACGGCGGACGCGGCGGCTCGTATAACCGCGGCGGGCGCGCTGGTAGCTCCAATCGTGGCGGCTGGGATGACCCACGTGGCAGCCGCGGCGGCCCGCCAGACCGCTCCGGCGACCGCAGTGATCGCTCGATGCGTGGCGGGCGCCCGCCGGTGCGCGACGATTGGGATGCGCCCTCACGCGGTCGTGGTGGCCCCGGTGGCAGTGGCGGTGGTTATCCCGGCGCGTCTCGCCGACCGCCACAGGGCGGAGGCCTCTGGGGTGATGAGCCACGGGGTGGCCGCCCACCTATGCGCGATCCACGCGACCCGCGCGCCGCGCGCGCTGGTGGCAGAAGGCCCATGGCGCCCGAGCCGGAAAAAGGCGAGTTCACCTTTGGCAGAAGCGCAGGGATTATAGCCGGTATGTTTCTGCTGGGCGTGGGCGTCGCGTTTATCATATTCATGGTCACGCGGCCCACACCACAACTGGATAACACGCCAGCCGTGCCTACTAACACGGCTCCAGCGACAACACCGAGTACCGCGCCTAATGTGACGCCGTCGCCCGCTGGGTATGCCCCTGGCGCTGGTCCCGCGTATGTGGTCGTGAGTGTGGGCGCTATCGGGTAGCATGGCGGTGTATGTGGAGTGGATTCCAGGAAGGCAGCAACGGGTATGAGCGACGCAACGCCGCAGGCTTCGGTCGAGGAGCGGCTGCGCAATGACCTCAAAGATGCGACACGGCAGCGCGATCAGGTGCGGATGGATACCATTCGTATGGCGCTGGCGGCATTCCGCAATGAAGAGGTCACCGGCTCGCGCCACGAGCTGACCGAGCAGGAGCGCCAGGCCATCCTGGATAAGCTCATCAAGCAGCGCCACGAGTCCGCCGAGCTATTCCGAACCGCCAAACGCGACGAGCTGGCTGAGAAGGAAGAGCGCGAGGCGGCGATGCTGGCGGCGTATCTCCCCGCGAAGCTGACCGACGACGAGATTCGCGCGGTCGTCTCGCGGCTGATCGCGAAGCACGGCAAGGAGTTCCGCACGGTGATGCCACTGGCCTCGAAGGAGACGAAGGGCCGCGCCGACGGCAAGCGCGTCAGCGAGATCGTCCGCGAAATGACGGCGTAATCAACTTTCAACCGAAACCTCCAGTGAAAGCAGGCTCTCAGAGATGGGAGCCTGCGCTCTTCTTTCCACTATCTCTCGTCCGGACACGTCCGTTGCCGCCTGGCATGCCCTCATGACAGAATACCTGTTGGGAACGGAGATCACCATGTCAGGGCAGCGGTGGCGCGAGACAAGCTGCTACGATCCTCGTGTGGAGATTCGCCCGTTTGGCATCCAGGGTGGCGGGATGTATGCCCGTGCGCCGATTCATGCGGGCGTGACGGTCGCCATCATCGGTGGCACGCCGATGACCGACGCCGAATTCGCCGCCTATCGTGGGACCGTTGAGCGGTATAATGCGTCACAGATTGGTGAAGACCTGCATCTGGTCGATCTGATTCAGACGCCTGATCAGGTAGAAGGCTCCATCAACCACTCGTGCGACTCTAATTTGTGGATGAACGACGAGGTGACCATAGCCGCCCGCCGCGATATCGCGGCGGGCGAAGAGCTGACGCTCGACTACGCGCTGGTGACGAGCGACCCCGGCTGGCGGCTGGATCGTCCCTGCCAGTGCGGTTCGCCGCTCTGCCGCCACACCGTCACTGGGAGCGACTGGCGCCTGCTCGACGTGCAGCGGCGCTACGCGGGCCATTTCGCGCCGTTCCTGAATACGCGCATCGAAACGCTCAACAGGCTCACAGACGAGAAGAAATGAGAAGAAAAGCATGCGACGCCTTCGGTTTCTGCAGTTCGATGTCTTCACCCGCGAACCCTTTGGAGGCAATCAGCTTGCCGTATTCTTCGAGGGCGACGACCTGAGCGATGAGAAGTTGCAGGCCATCGCTCGCGAGATGAACTACTCCGAGACGACCTTCATCCTGCCGCCGAGCGACCCCAAGGCGCTCTGTCGCGTGCGCATCTTCACTCCCGCCGCCGAGCTACCCTTCGCGGGCCACCCCGTCATCGGCACCGCCTTCGCGCTGGCGCAGGAAGGGATGATTCGCGCGGGCGAGTCGCCGGTCACGCTCCAGCTTGGCATTGGGCTAGTGCCGGTCGAGTTGCTCTATGAGGGCCAGCGCGCCGTCTTCGTCTGGATGTACCAGCCCACTCCCACCTTCGAGCCGTGGCAGGGAGACGCCAATCGGCTGGCCAGCGCGCTTGGCCTCACGCCTGACGATTTCGACGACGCGATGCCCATCGAACGCGCAATGGTTGGCGTCAACCACGTGCTCGTGCCGATCCGCTCGCTCGACGCCATTGGCCGCGCCCATTCCACGCCCGATCTGTTGGAGGCGCTGAACCTCCCGAACGAGCATCCCGGCTGCTTCCTCTTCACGCTCGACCGCACGGAAAGCGGCGCCGACATCCACGGGCGCATGTTCGCCCCAGCGATGGGCATCGGCGAAGACCCGGCCACCGGCTCGGCGGCTGGCCCGCTCGGCGTCTACCTCCTGCGCCACGGGCGCTTGTCCCCCGACGAGACCGGGCAGACGCGCGCGCGACTGGAGCAGGGCATCGAGATGGGGCGGCCAAGCACGCTGGATATCGCCATTTCCGGCAGCGCGGAGCAAATCGAGGATGTGCGCGTTGGTGGTGCTTCGGTGCTGATAGCGGAGGGTGAATTGCTGCTGCCGTAGTGCCCCTGGTGACGGACCTACTTCTTGAGCGCCTTTGCTGGGGTTGACACTCCGCATAGGCTCAAGCCGTAGCGGATTCTCAGTTCTGCGGGGCGGCCTACGCCACCTCTCCCGGAGGGCCTGCCCGGCCCTTTCTATGTTCTTCGCCGCGTTGTGGTCTCTATGGAGCGATGTTCCGCACGCTGGGCAGCTATGCCAGCGGACGGATAAGCCCTTCCTTGACCATCACACCACAGCCAGAACACGTCTGGCTGGTATAGGCAGGGTTGACCACCACCACTGAACGACCGGCGCATGCTGCCTTGTGGTTCAGGATGCTCAGGAACCCACTCCATCAAGCGTCCGCAATGGACTTGGCCAGATGGTGGTTCTTCACCATATTGGCGACCTGCAACTCTTCGTGATAGATCACATCGAATTGGCGCACGAGCGCGAGCGCCGTCTTGTGCTGGAAATCCTGCCGTTGCCGCTTCACTTTCAGATGCGCTTTCGCCAGCAACTTGACCGCTTTCTTACGGCGTTTGCTGCCCTGCTTGCGACGCGACACCTTGCGCTGTGCCGTTTTGAGTCTGCGCTCGGCCCGGCGATAGCAGCGTGGATTGTGGATCATAGTGCCATCGGCCAGGGTGGCGAAAGACTCCAAGCCCCAGATCAATGCCTGTCTCTTGCCCCACCGGCGCTAGTGGCTGTATTGGTACCTCGGCGCACGAGATGCACACATACCAGCCATCGGCCTCACGAGAGATCGTGACGGTCTTGGGGACGCCTTCCAGTCGGACGAGAACACCGCACCGCGATGCGCCCAATCTTGGAGAGAATCAGAAAACCGTTATCGAGCCGCGCGCCGTTGCCGAATTACTTATAGGTGAAACTGTGATAACGTTCACATCCCTGAAAGCGGGGGAAGCCTGGCGTTTGTCCTGCGTTGCTCTCCTTCACCCGACGAAAGAACGCCTGGTAGGTTTTGTCGAGCCGGGTCAAGACATCTTGCAAGACCTGCGAGTGTATCTCCCCATAGTCAGGGAATGCCGCCTTCACCTCGGGTAGCTCGGCGTGATGCTGGTAGCAGGTGAAGGTGACACCCCGTTGGCGGTAGAGGAAGATGCGCTGCTCCAACGCCGTGTTGTAGAGCATACGGCAATACCATACAACCTCCCCAAGCTGGCGCTCCTGTTCCATCGTCGGCTTGAGTTTGTACTTGTAGGCTTTGCGCAGACTCTCGTCACTCACTGGTGTGGCTTTCTCTTGCTTTCAGGTTCAACGTTGACGCGCTTTGACTCGGCAAGGAGCCGCACGGCTAGCCGGAGCGCGTCGCTATCACTCGCCACGCCATACCGCTCACGAATCGTCGCGCAGTGCGGCGCGGTCAACCTCATCAAGCCAGATGGTGGTGCGTTTCCTCATAGACAATGTATAGCATATTGCCACACGTTGAGGCAACCGAACTGGAGTTGTGGCTGAAGCCACCGCAAGCCCTTTCATCCGCATGGCATCTGCATGGCCTGAAGGCACAGCGGCTTTACAGGCTATTCGGTAAATCCTCGATGGGGAACAGGATCGGGCTGAGGAGGTGCTGCCTGCGGCCTATGGCGGGTTCGTTGATTAGCCGTGGCGCAATCGCGCCGCGCATCTCAGCGATCAGTTGGTCGCGCTCGTTTGGGCTGAGCCATAGTGAATGCTGCCGGATCCCTACGGCGTCGGCTATTGGGTCGGCGTGGCCCCGGTCGAGATAAGCATTGAATTCGCCGAGCAAGGCAGCCATCGCCACAGCGAACGCGCTACGGTAGTCCTCCGGCGACGCCCCAGCGGCGGTATCGGCATCGATGACCGGACGCGGCTCGCGTAGCCGGTATCTGCGTTCGACAGCGCCGCCCACGCGCTGCTCGCCATCCACCGCAAGGATGCCACCATCGGCGAGCAGGCTGACGTGCCGGTACATCGTGGCCTTCGAGACATCCGGCATCCGCGCGCGCAGATCAGATGTTGTGAGCGTTCGTCCACCTGACATGGCGTGCACGATGCGAAGGCGCACCGGATGGAGGAGGAGTTCGACTGTGTCCGTTGTGTCCATGCCGACATTATCTCACAGGTGAGACTACCGTGGTATCATTCTCATTATTGAGACTAATGTAAGAAGCCAGCATGAACGGGGGCGCGTATGAGCCATCTATCACCTGAAAGCCGCCACGAAATCGCCATTGACGCGGCGGCCATCGCCACCAGGGTCGTCGAACTGGCGCGAAACGGGTGTTTTGCCGAGATTGAAGAACTGTTCGCGCCGCCGCTGCGGGCAGTGGTGTCCGCTGAGACGCTGCGTATCGGCTGGGTGACTGAGATCGGCAAGTATGGGTCAGTCTCCTCCATCGGCGAGCCGACGAGCGAGCCAATCAAGGCAGGGCTGATCCGGGTGAGTGTCCCGGTAACCTGCGAGCACGGGGCGCTGACCGTTGTGATGTCGGTGGACGATGTTGGCATGCTGCAAGGTCTGCGGATTGCGTCCGCGATCACCACGTCGTGGTCGCCGCCATCCTATGCGAACTCGAAGAAGTTCGATGAACATGACGTCATAGTCGGGTCCGGCTCGCTTGCCGTGCCAGGTACGTTAAGTCTGCCCCGACGGCATGGCCCGCGACCAGGCGTTGTCCTGCTCGGCGGAGGAGGGCCATTCGACCGCGACGAGACCGACGGGCCGAACAGGCCGCTCAAAGACCTTGCATGGGGACTGGCCAGTCGCGGCGTGGCGGTCTTACGCTTCGACAAAGTGACCTTCGTGCACCAAAGCCAGGTGGCGAACGCACCCAACTTCACGATGACTGACGAGTATGTGCCGCACACCGTCGCCGCCGTCCACCTGCTCCAGCGCCAACCGGCTGTGGACCCCGGACGAGTCTTTGTCCTCGGTCACAGCATGGGCGGCAAGGTTGCCCCGCGTGTCGCTACCGCCGAGCCGTCCATTGCCGGTTTGGTCATTCTGGCTGGTGATGCGCAACCGATGCAGCACGCTGCGGTTCGTGTCGCCCGCTACCTTGCCGCGCTGAATCCCGGCCCAGATGCAGAGGCTGCCGTCGCGACAATGACACGACAGGCAGCGATGGTCGAGAGTGCTGACCTGTCACCGCTGACACCGGCCAGCGAATTACCGTTCGGCCTATCGGGCGCGTACTGGCTCGACCAGCGGGGTTACGAGCCAGTCTCGGCTGCGGCGACGCTGAACAAACCCATGTTTATCATCCAGGGTGGCCGCGACTACCAGGTGACCGCCGAGGACGACCTCTCTCGCTGGAAGGCGGGAATCGGTCACCGTCCTGATGTCATGATCCGTGTCTACGACGCCGATAACCATCTCTTCTTCCACGGCTCCGGCCCATCCACGCCCGCGGAATACGAACGCGCGCAACATGTCGACCCGGCCGTCGTTGCCGACATCGCCGCGTGGCTGGCGCCGTACCAGGGGATGTTAGCTCGATTCGTTTCGGGTTTCAAGCGCCATAGGCGTTGACGGCATGGTGTGGCGCAGAAATAAGTTCGGTTCATCTGCACTTCTGCACTCATCCCGTATGTCTTAGATAGTGCCTCGTTTCCGCCGATCCGTGATAGCATAGATGCTGATGATCAGGGTCTATGACCAGGAGGGACTTCACGGAATGCGGATCGCGGAACTGCTCGCGGCGTTGCCTGTCACGGAGCATCATGGCGCGGATGACGGCGAGGTGACCAGCGTCACGTACGATTCGAGCGTGGTGACGCCAGGCGCGTGTTTCGTCGCCGTTCGCGGCCAGCGCGCCGATGGCCATGCCTACATTGGCGAGGCGCTGGCGCATGGCGCGACGCTCGTGGTTGGCGAGACATCCGTCCCACCTGACTTTCCCACCGACCGCACCTACGCGCGAGTCGCCGATTCGCGCCGAGAACTGGCGACAGTCGCCGCCACTGGTGGCGGGTCAGCCATCGCGACACATGGAGATCATCGGCGTCACCGGCACCGATGGCAAGACGACCACCAGCAATATCATCGACGCGCTCATGGCGGCCGCTGGCCGACGCACGGGCCTGATGAGCACGGTAGACTTCAAGATCGGCGAGAAGCGCTGGGCGAATAATACCCGCTTCACCACCCTCGAAGCGCCTGAGGTGCAGACGCTGCTGGCGCAGATGCGCGACAACAGGTGCAATGCGCCATCGTCGAGTCAACCTCCAGCGGACTGGCGCTCCATCGGGTTCACCAGATCGCCTACGATATCGCCGTCGTCACCAACATCACCAGCGAACATCTCGAATTCCATGGCACGCTCGAAGCCTATCGGCGCGCCAAGGCGATGTTGGTCGGAGGCGGTTGATCCCTGACACTGCGCAAAGATCTCTCGTTCACGATTCCCAAAGCCTGCGTGCTCAACGCCGACGATTCTTCGTTCGATTATCTGAAGCCGTTTTGCCGCGCGCCGATTCTCAGCTATGGCATCGAGGCTCCTGCCGATATCCGCGCCGAGGAGCTGCGGCTGGGGCCAGATGGTTCGCAGTTCCGCGTCCGTCTGCCCGATGGCGTCTGCCTTCGAGGTAGATACGCCGCTGGTGGCGCGCTACAATGTCTCGAATGCGCTGGCGGCGATGGCGGTCGGCTACCTTCAGGGCATCCCGACGGAGCAGATCGCGCGGGCGCTCAAGACGTTTCCGGGGGTGTCCGGGCGGATGGAGCGCATCGATCAGGGGCAGCCATTTACCGTCGTGGTGGACTATGCCCACACCGCCGATAGCCTGGAGAAGGTGCTTCGGGTGCTACGTCCGCTCACGCGCAATCGGCTGATCGTCGTCTTTGGCTCGGCGGGCGACCGCGACCGAGTGAAGCGCCCGGTCATGGGCGCGAGTGGCGGCGCGCGAGGCCGATTTCGCCGTGATTACCGATGAGGATCCGCGTGAGGAAGACGCGGCGTCCATTCTTGCGGAGATCGCGGCGGGCGCTGATGCGGCAGGCGCGCGAGAAGGCGAGCAGTATGTCTGTATCGTCGGGCGGCGCGGGGCCATCTGCCAGGGCACTTTGCGATGGCGCGCGAAGGTGACACGGTGTTGCTGGCGGGCAAAGGACACGAGCAGAGCATCGTGATCGGGCGCGAAAAGCTACCCTGGGACGACCGGCAAGTGGCGCGGGATGATGCTGGCGAAACTGGGTTACGAATAGCCTGACACGGCAGCGTTCTACATGCCGGATGGTCCGTTTTGCTTTGTACGGTCTGGGATGGTCATAGGCGCCGTTACTGGCCGATGAAAATATGCCGTTTAAGACTAATGAGTCGCGCCATAGAAATCTGGTGTAGTGTATCTGGCGGGGCGGGTGATGGATAGATGATAGAGTCTTTTCTGGGCGCGTTTATCGCCGCAGTGCTTATCTGCGCACTCTTCTGCGCGGTGGCATTGGCCTTGTTCCCCTGGTTCCGTAGTGGTGAGCGCAAAGAAGGCAACTTCAAGGCCGATCAATCCACGGGCGGCTTTCGCTTCGACCCCAATAAAAAGGAACTCAAGAAGCAGTCCGTTCCGGGTGAGCGCGAGTGAATTGCCGCTCGTCGGCGGCCCGGCGCTGGTATTCGCCACGGTGGCGGCGTCGCTGGGGTTCGCCTTCTGGCTGGGGCTGGATACACCGGAGTGGCTGCTGCTGGGGCTGGTGCTTGCTGGGCATAACCGGGTATGGCTTCGTCGGCTTCGTGGATGACTGGCAGAAAGTGCATCGCGGCGTCGGCATCACCGAGGTGCAGAAGTTCGTTGGGGTCCTCATCGTCTCATTGGGCATTGGCATCGCCTTCAATCGCCTGATCGTCACAAAATACCTCTCGGCGCGCCTTCCCTATCCGCCCTATAGTGACATTCCGTTGATCGGTCAGGTGCTGATACATGCGCATTTCGCGTGGATTATCTTCTTCATCGGACTTACCCTCGTCGTCGGCGTGACGACTCCGCTCGCGGTGGATTTCGCCGATGGCATCGATGGCCTCTGTGGTGGGCTGCTGCTGAGCGCCTCGCTGTCCTTCGCGGTGATCCTGCTCTTCCAGGATCAGAAAGATCTCTAGCCGCTGGTCGTCGTCTCGCTGGCGGTGGCGGGCGCCTCGCTTGGCTATCTGCCGTTTAACTGGCCGTCGAGCTGGCGGAATCGCAGTCCCTGGGCGTAAGCGGCGGGCACGGCTCATCATGGGCGACACCGGCTCACTTGGGCTTGGCGGCGCGCTGGCGCTGGTCGCAGTCGTCAGCCGTCTGGAAGCTGTTGCTGGTCATCATCGGCGGCGTCTTCGTGCTGGAGGGATTGTCGGCGCTGATCTCGGCGCGCATCCTGGTGAAGTTCTTCCGCCGTTTTCTCTTCCTCGAACGTTTCGGCGACACGAAGGGCTTCCCGCATACAGAGTTCCCGCTGCCATTTCTCGCGACGCCCATGCACCACCACTACGACCTCCTCAATTGGAACCGCGAGCGGCTGGTCTATCTGGCATGGCTACTCGGCGCGGTACTCGGCCTGCTGGGCGTCGCCAGTGTGATCGCTCCGCTGACATGGGAACGCTATCTGGCGCGCTTCGTCGGTCTGCTGGTGCTGGTCGCCATCTGGCAGCTTGGCTCCAGAACCAAGAGCTTCTTTCTGGGGCTGGCGCTCAAACGAACCGACGCGCCCAATAGTCCCCGCCGCATTGGCCTCTTCTATGGTTATCCCTTCAAGCTCTTTGGCCGCCGTCTCTATCACTGTGTCGATCTGACCAGTGTGCGCGAGACTGACCTTGCCAACCCGGCCGAAGACCTCTCGCTCTGGCAGCGGATGAGTGTCTTCGATGCGCGCTCGCTGCTGGGATTCTACTGTTATCGCGCGGGCGCGCTGGATGACGCCTGGCGTGTGTGGGATCGCCTGCCGCACCCGAATCTGGAGGTGCGCCCGGAGATCGATGAACTCATCAACGAGGTACGCCATCAGGTTGCGATGCGGGATACCGAGAACGACCTCTCCGAGTATGCGCCGCTGGCGAGTAATGATCCAGGCAGCGCGGGTACGTGGCGCACAACCAATCCACCAGGTTCCTCGCCACAGCCACGGCGGTGGCGGCTGGGGGCGAATAATGGCTGGCTCGATGCCCCCAGCGCATATCGATCTCGCCGATGCGCCGTCGCCAGCGAATTCTATCCCGGCGCCACTGTGGAATCCCTCCAACTGGGCCGCCGCCATGGCGCCAGTTGACGGGCAGCCTGGCCCATTACCACAGCGCCAACAGCGCCGAGTTCGCCTACCCGACCAAGCGCGCCAGATTATGGCGCCGGTGTCGTGCCGGTGACTACCCAGCCGCCACAGACTCCCGCGCCGAAGCCGTCCCGCACTGGCGGCGCTCCCGATAGTGGCGCGAAGCGAGGCGGATAGCCTCGGTCTCGCTCCCAGCGTGAAGCGTGATATACTTTCTGACGGCTCTGGCGGAGTATTGCTCTGCGGGGCCGTCTATCATATCCAGTGGAATCGGAGTACGCCCCATGGCGCTTACCGTTGGCATCATTGGTCTGCCCCTCTCAGGCAAGACAACACTCTTCAACGCCCTGACACGCGCGGGCGCGGAAATATCAGGCTATCCCACCAGCACCGTGCAGGCGAATCGCGCGGTGGTTCAGGTGCCAGACGAGCGACTGACACGGCTGGCGGAGATTTTCAATCCGCGCAAGGTCGTGCCGACCGCGATTGAGTTCGTGGATGTGGCAGGCATCGGCCAGGAATCCGGCGACGGCGAAGCATGAAGCGTTGAGCGCGGAATTTCTTGGGCATATTCGCAACGCCGACGCGCTGGCGATAGTGGTGCGCTGCTTCGAGAACCCCCAGGCGCCCCATCCTGCTGGCAGTGTCAACGCCACCCGTGACCTGGATGATTTGCTGTCGGAACTGGTGATCACCGATCTGGCGTCGGTAGACAGGCGTATCGACGCTACCAGCCGCAAGGCGAAATCGGGCGATAAGAAGTTTGGCGAGGAACTGGAGTTCCTCCGGCGGCTGCGCGACCATCTGAACGAGGGGCATCTGGCGAGCGCGCTGCGCTATTCCACGCTGGACGAGAACGTTCTGCGCGAGCTATTCCTGCTTACGATGAAGCCTCGGCTCTATGTGGTGAACGTGGGCGAGGATGTATTGGGGGAGGCGGGGGCGCTGCTGGAAGGCGGCGAACGCGACCCCGCGACGGGTGAACTGGCGTGCGTGGCCGCCGCGCGTGACCGCGCGCGGGCCGAGGGAGCCGAGATCGTCGCCGTCTCCGCGAAGCTGGAGGCCGAGCTTGGTGAGCTACCCGAAGAAGACGCCGCCGAATATCTGGCCGCGCTTGGCCTGCCGAAACTGGGCGCCGACCGGGTGATCCAGGCGGGCTATCGCGCGCTCAATCTGATTTCATTCCTCACGGCGGGCGAAGACGAGGTGCGCGCGTGGACGATCACCCAGGGCATGAAGGCGCCCGCCGCCGCGGGCAAGATTCACACCGACTTCGAGCGCGGCTTCATTCGCGCCGAGGTGGTGCACTACGACGACCTGATGGCCGATGAGCGGATCGATGAAGACGGCGAAAGAGCATGGCCACGTCCGTCTGGAGGGCAAAGAATACACCGTCCGCGACGGCGACATCATCGAGTTCCGCTTCAACGTCTCGAAGTAACCGGCGTTCAGTCCCAAATAAACCTGATTGTGCCATCCTCAGGAGCGCGAAGCAACGAAGATCATCACGCGGCTGGCGCTGGTCAAGGGGCTGCCATCCCAGTCGCCATATACGTGCTCCACGGTGAATCCGGCGTTGGTCAGCGAGTCGGTCAACTCTGCCTGGCTGCGAAAGCGTAATTCGCTACCCGCAACCACGACCTCACCTGTGTCGGTAAAGATGTTGTGGCCTGCGAAATGGACCCGATCATTGCCCACATGGACCAGTTCCAGCCAGCACTCCATCGGCCCGAAAGGTGAGTCGATCCGCTCGTAGGTGGCGTCGCGTGTCCAGCGTTCCCACGCGCGCGACGTCAGGGTTGCGGCTCTCGAAGGCAAGATAGCCACCAGGACGCAGCGCAGCATGGATGGCGCTTAGTGTCGCAGCCCACTCCACATCTTCGAGGAACACCTGGGCCACATTTCCCGTCATGACCACCAGGTCGGCTTCTGGGGTCCCCAGCGCGCTGGCGTCCCCTCAATCCAGATCACCCGCTCGGCGCCCGGTTGTCGACGAGCGACTGCCAGCATTGCGGGGGCAGGATCGACGCCAATCACATAGCGGCCTTCGACCGCTGCCAGCTCGCGAGTCAACAAGCCCCGTCCCGCACCCCAGGTCGAGAATTCGGCAGGCATCGAGGTCTGCGGCGAGACGAAGGTAGAAATCGGTGTCGGCGCCGCGCGGATTATCGTGGTCGTAAAGCTCGACCAGGCGCGGATCTATATAGTGCCGATCAAGCTTCATGGAAGCGGTCACCCCTTCTGCCACACAGTGCCACGAGCTAGAACGGCACATGCCACCAGGACATTCATAACCATACAGTACCATAATGGATGCCACAAACCCCGTTGGATTGAAAACTGACCCCTCCCCATCACGGGCGAGGGGTAAAGCCCGTGAATAGGGAGAGGCGACGGACTGACGCTATTCCGTGCGGAGCGCCGTGATCGGGTCGAGCCGCGAGGCGCGCACGGCGGGATAGAAGCCGAAGAACAGCCCACCGCCACGCTGGTGCCGACCGCGAGCGCGATGGCGATCAGGCTCAGCACGAAGGGCAGCTGGAAGGCGTGGGTCAGCGCAAGGCCGCCCGCCAGGCCAAACGCGATGCCGATGACGCCGCCCGCGAGGCTGCAGCGTCAGCGCCTCGATCAGGAACTGCATTGCGGATGTCGCTGCCGGCGCGCGCCGACGGCCATGCGGATGCCGATTTCGCGGGTGCGCTCGGTGACCGAGACCAGCATGATGTTCATGATGCCGATGCCGCCGACCAGCAGCGAGATCGCCGCGATGCCGATCAGCAGCACCGCCAGCGTCTGGGAGGACGCCTGCGCCGTCTGCACGAACTGGGTCGGGCTGCGCACAGTGAAGTCTGCTGTCGCGCCATCGGCGATGTTGTGGCGCTCGCTGAGCGTCGTCGTGATCTCCTGCTGCACGGTATCCACGTTATCGGTCGAATCGACCTGCGCCTGAATCTGCCCCACATATTGCGAATTGTTCAGCCGCTGCTGCGCCGCGCTAAATGGGATGTAGACGACGTCGTCCTGGTTGCCCAGGCCAGACGCGCCCTTCGATTGCAACACGCCGACCACCTGATAGCTCTGCCCGTTGATGAGCACCGTCTGCCCCAGCGCATCGGTCCCGCTGGGCGTGAAGAGGTTCTGGATAACCGTCTGGCCGAGGACCGCGACCGGCTGACTATTCGACTCGTCGCCGCTGCTGAACCACGAGCCTTCGGACATCTGCCAGTTGCCGATGGCCTGCATGTTGGGATAGACGCCCTGCACGCGTGTATTCCAGTTCTGCGCCCCTGCGATCACTTGCGCGCTGGCGCTAATCACCGGGCTGACATTGGCGACATGCGGCAGTGAGGCCAGCGCATCGGCGTCGGCCTGCGTCAACGACTGGAGGCTGCCCGCACCACCACGCACACCACTGGTGGTGGAGGAGCCAGGCGTAATCGTCAGGACGTTCGTGCCCAGGCCAGCCACGCGCGCGTTCAGCACGGCGCTCGTGCCCTGCGTCAGCGTGACGACCGAGATCACTGCGGCGACACCCACGATCACACCGAGAATCGTGAGCAGCGACCGCAGCCGGTTGGCCCAGAGCGCACCGAGCGCGCTACGAATGCTGGAGTTGAGCATCAGCCCGCGATGGAGATGCGCTGGATTCCTGCTCATCCGCGTCTGCCGCTGGCGCTGGGTCGCCGCTTTGTCTTGCTGTGGCGCGGGCGCGCGGAGGTCTGATGTGGTCATACTGACTCCTCCTCGCGCCACGACGGCGCTTCAGTCACGTGGGTCACTCCAGGCAGGCCGCCGGCAAGCTCGCTGGCGGCGACGCGCGGCGCACGCACCGGTATGTCGTGCGCGATCAGGCCGTCGCGGAAAGCGATCTGCCGCTGGGCATAGGCGGCGATATCCGGCTCGTGCGTCACCAGCGCCACCGTCAGCCCTGCCTTGTTGAGTCGCTGCAGGATCGCCATGATCTCGACGCTGGTATGGGTATCGAGATTGCCGGTCGGCTCATCGGCGAGCAGCAGCGCTGGCCCGTTGACGAGCGCGCGCGCAATCGCTACCCGCTGTTGCTGGCCGCCCGAAAGCTGCGCGGGCTTGTGGTCGAGCCGGTCGCCCAGCCCAACCAGTTGGAGCGCGCGCCGCGCGCGATGGACTCGTTGCGCCTCGGCCATGCCAGTATAGAGCAGGGGCAGCGCGACATTGGCGAGCGCACTCGACCGCCCCAGCAGATTGAAGCCCTGAAAGACAAAGCCGATATGGCGGTTACGCAGGTCAGCGATGGTATCGGCGGGCAGGCGGCTGACCTCCTGCCCGTTAAGCCAGTAGCGCCCGCTGGTGGGCGTATCGAGCAGGCCAAGCAAGTTCATCAGGGTGGATTTGCCGGAGCCTGACGGTCCGGTAACCGCTACGAATTGCCCGCGCGGGATGGTGAGCGTCACGCCACGCAACGCCGGGACGCGCGTCTGGCCAAGCTGATAGACCCTGCGCAGATTCTCGATCTCGATCACAGACCGGTTGCGACTCTGTGTGTTGGGTGAATCTGGCCCTGCGGTCGCGCTGGCTGATGCTGAGATATTCTCCATCGATCAACCGCCGTTTCCGCCGCGACCTGTGCCACCACCCGCGCCGCCGCCGAAGCCGCCACCAAAGCCACCACCGCCGAAGCCGCCACCACCTAGACCGCGGCCAGTGCCTGTGCCGCCAGTGGCGCTGGAGCTTGAGCTGAGGTTGATGGAGCCATTCTGCTCGCCGACGACGACAGAATCGTTGGCGTTCAGGCCCGCGAGCACTTCATAGACCGTGCCGTTGCTCAGGCCGAGCACGACCGGTTTGACGACCCATTTGTTATTGCTGCGCTCGACCACCCAGGCGACCGTCGGACTATCCTGGCTGACCTGACTGTTCTGCTGTTCGAGGGTTGTCAGCATCTGGCGGCCCTGCGTGCGGACGCTCTGCAGTTGCGCTACCGTCAGGAATCCACCTGCGTTAGTGTTGGCCGCCGCCCGCGCGAAGGTGATGGCGCTGGCCGGGAGCAGCAGTACATTGATGCGCTGCTGGCGGGTGATGGTCACGTTGGCGGTCATCCCGGTGAAGAGGTTCGACCCTTGCAACGTGGTGGTATCGACCGTGATGGTGACCGGATAGGTCACGACGCCGGAGGACGACGTGCCGACCTGCGAGACAGAGCTGACGGCGCCACGGAAGATGCGGCTGGGATAGGCCGTGACGGTGAAGGTTGCCGTCTGACCGTTGGCAATGCCGCTGATATCAGCCTCATTGACACTGGTGGTGATATGGAGGGAGGAGTTGTCGGCGATCTGGATGAAGCCGCTGCTCGAACTGGAGGATGTCGAGGAGCCGCTAGAGCCACTACCGGGGGCCTCGCCGACCGCGCCATTGATCGCCGTCACAACACCCGCGTGCGTCGCCTTGAGCGTAGCATTGGCGAGGTTGGCTTTGGCGGTGGCAAGCTGCTGCGCGGCGGAGGCATACTGATTCTCGGCCAGTTGCACGCAGTCTACCGGAGGATTGCTGCTGCTGTTGCACTTGTCGAGCGACTGCTGTTCCTGGTCGTAGGCGATATAGGCCTGAAGCTGCGCCTGGCTAACGGCGTTCTGCAGGGCCGTAGGATCCAGTTTGGCCAGCGTCTGCCCCGCCTTAACGGTCTGCCCGACCGTGACATCGATCGCTGAGACTGTGCCGCTGGTCGCGAACGAGAGATTATACAGATCGGCAGAGACCGGGCCGGTGCCGCTCACCGTAAGCGCCAGATTGCCCTGCCGCACGGTACCATACTGGTAGGTAGTTGCCTTCTGCGCGCTGGCCAGTCGTGTGCCAACGATGCTCGCTACCACGGCGACAAGGATGACCCCTGAGACAACAGGCACCCAGCGATGCCGCCACCATGGAGTGGGTAGCGGTATCGTCTCACCCCCCTCACCGTCGAATTCGAGAAGATCGAGATCGTCATGCGACAACGGCTGCGGGGGGGATTCGTTCGAGGAGTTTTCAGTCAATGCATCCTCGCGATTCGACGATACACCCTGCTTTTGCCATGGTTCAAGCATAGAAAACGCGCCTCCACTTTACCATCACTGTCTCGTCACTTATCCATCGCAATCCCGCTCTACATGCGCTTCCTGCGTACGCCATTGTACTTGGTCCCTTCCATCTATATTGCCGATGGAAGATGTGATGGTCATCGGAAAAATATGTGAGATTATTCATGAGCTACAGACCAGCCGCCGATCCCTGCTAGCCCTGGATGGCGATAGTACGCGCCGCGATGCCATTGGAGCTGGCCGATCCCATCACGGCCACATTTATGTCCACTTTGAGATCGCTGGCCTTGGCCTGCGCGGTCTGCTGAATCACAGTTGTCGAGGTGATGGCGACGGAATACTCCTGCCCCTGGACGTCGTGAAAGGTGAGGTGGGAGCCGTTGATCGTATCAATCGTGCCCTGAATGCCCTGAAACGCGCCATTGCCATTGCCGTTACCAGCACCGGGAGTGCCCTGCCCGAAACGCTGGCCAGTGCGCTGGAAGCAGCGCGCATTCCCCCGTGCGGAGGCGGAAGGCGTGCCCGTTGGTCGCCCTGAGCCAGACCCGAAGCCGAAGCCACCGGAGCCAGAGCCATTCGCTCCCGCCCCCAGCACGTTGATGCGCTGGGCGACGGTCGCATTGGTATCGGTGAGGACGAGCACGGACGTCCCCGTCGCCAGCGATGTCGCGGCGGGATGCGCGATCTGTGTGAGTCTGGTCGTCGAGGAGATCTGCACCTGCGTCACCTTGCCCTGGCTATCCGTCACGGCGATGGACCCACTGCCCGTGGAGGTGATTTTCCCGGTGACCGTCTTGAAGTTCGCCAGTGGCGGGCAGGTTGGGGTGGCGCTGGCGACGACGGATGTAGTCGCGCTGGCGGTTCCACATCCCGCGAGCAGCACGCTGGCGATCATGAGACAGAATGCCGCGGCGACGACTGAAATACGTAGGCTGGGCGCTCGCATGCACAACTCCTCTGGCCCATCGGCTAATTTGGCTGATTTGGCTGACGATGAACCCTGGCGGTATCGACTCGGTTCACCGGGCAAGACACGACCATGGATGGTACGCAATTGGGTGTACTCTTCTCATGAAGAATGCCGGGCAAAAATGTGAGGACCGTAGGAAGTAGATGAGAAAATCTTCATCTTTGGGCAGGCTATGGAAGAATAGCTGTTTTAGCATGCAGACACGGCGTTGGTGAACGGATGGAGAAGTACCGCATGACGATCTATTTCTGCACTCCACGCGAGCAGCCCTACGGCTGTTTCTCCAACTTCTCGCGGCACGGCATCGCGATGGGCGATGTCTGGTGGCCGACGGTCGAGCACTACTTCCAGGCGCAGAAGTTCGCGGGCACTGCCAATACCGCGACTGCCGACTACGTCGAGCGGATTCACCGCGCGGCCACGCCGAAGCAGGCGGCGGAGCTTGGGCGCTCGCGGAGCGTTCCCCTCCGCGCCGATTGGGAGCAGGTGAAGGACGATATCATGCTGGCGGCGGTCCAGCGCAAATTCGAGACGCACGAGGCGATACGGACGATACTGCTGGCGACGGGAGACGAGGAAATCGTCGAAAACGCGCCGAGAGACTACTACTGGGGCGGAGGCGCGGATGGCCGCGGCCTGAACCGGCTCGGCACAACGCTGATGGAGATACGGGCGCGGCTACGCCATCCGGGCCACTTATAGGCAATGGAGGCGCTATGGCAGGCTGGCGGGGTGGTGCGCACCAGTGACCGTGCCGACGGCGGACGGAGCCGCTACCTGCCATTGCTGGAGTTCCGGGAAGTCTACACCGGGAGTCTCGCTCCAGAGCGCCGAGGTGTCGAAGCCCGTACTATCCGCGTACCATGCGGGCAGTCCCCCGGCTGAGGGATCGTGCTTCGTCGCCGCGCCTCCGCTCAGGAAGCCGGTGAAGACGAGAGGGTCAGGCGTGGATGGTATGCCAATGAGCAGGCTGTTGCTCGCTACCACGGCTACCTGCTTCTGGTCTGGCGCGATGGCGAGATAGGCGTTGGCGTTGGAGACAGCCCCGGCGAGTATCGGAGTGGGCGTGCCTGGATTGTTGATGGTGACTACATGAAACTCAGATGTGGTTTTGACAGCAGGGTATCCAGGAGGGTTGTTCAGTGGCCCGCCAGCGACGAGGGTCCGCTGGTATGCCAGCGTCTTTCCATTCGCGGTGACGTCCCAGCCCATGGCACCTACTTCACCATGATAGAAGTCTGGACAGCTCGCGGTCTCGCCGAGGTCATAGGGCTGGCCAAGGGAAGCCTGGGCAGCCATACTATAGCGCTTCAGCGATGCGCTGCCGAGATACCAGTAGAAGATCGTATTCCCTGGACCAGGCGCACAGGCCTGAAACTGCTTCATCTGAGCAAGCTCAAGGTAGAACAGTGTGTCGCAGCGCACGACGCCTTGAATGGCAGTGGTCACACCAGGCAAGGGAGTGAGTGTCTGCGTCGTGAGGCTGTAGCGATAGGTCGTCGTATTGGAGGCGCTCGTCCCTCCAATCTCTAAAGGAGCGGGCATCACAGCGAAGATCAAGAGGTCGTTGTTGTCTGACCAGGCCATGCTGCGCTCACGAGCCCACTCCATCTCGATAGGCGACGCCATCTGCATGTTCGCCGGGAGCTGCACCTGGGTGGCCACGTGGGTGCTAGTGTCCACGACAAAGGGATATGACATGACCCCGGACGGGTTCGTGACCTCCACCAGCGTAGCAAGGTGGTGTCCATCTGGCGCCCAGGTGGTGAATCCCGGCCTGGTGGGGGCCATGACATCCTCAAATGGCAGGCCGAGGGGATAGCTGAAATTGCTGATCTGGCCGACCGGGCCACCGTTGAATGTGCCCGTGATCTGCCGGTTGGAATCCACCCAGGAGTGAGCCGTTGCAGTGGGGGTTGTCCCACAGACCTGATTGAGCACGGATGGCGGGGTACCTACCTGCACCGGACCGCTTACAGCCCCGCATCCGGATAGAATGGTGGCGCTGAGCATGAGGCAGCCCAGGACGAAACACAGGCGCGTGAAGAACCTTCGCATGCTATGAGCGCCCTTTCAATAGGGAGTCTGGGAGCCACCTGAGGCAATGTGAAGCAAGTGTACGCTTGACGCGCATGCCGCCGCTGTGAGCAAGTTCACACTCGAACAGCAAATATGCTGAGGTGTTCACGATGGCATGGGTGGTGCTTGGTGGTCGCGCGAACGGCTGCGCCATGTAGGCTATTGATGGGAGATACGCTCTCTTCACGGCATAGCATCTATGGCCTTCGGGAATAGACATTCGTAGTGGTGAAAGTTTGGCCAATAGTGATGTTGCTCTCAGCGCCCGGAGTCGCGCTTACGGCGATCTTTCTCACGGCGCCCGGCGTGCTCTGGGCGGTCTATTGCTATCCCTCCGGCTCATATGCCATGCGGGTCGCCGTCGGCCTGGCGCTGGGGCTGGCGTTTCAGTGGCATATATGCGCGTTGCTCGCCGCTGGACCCGGCATTACGCGGATCTCCGTCATCCTCGCAACGAGCGGCGGACTGCTCATCGCGGGCACGTTGGCGTGGCGCAGGCGTCATACTTTCCGACTCCGACGATTGCCGTGGCAGTCGCGGCATGCCTGGCTACTGCTGACGATTCTTGGCGTATCCGCGGGAATCTCCGCGATTCCGTTGGCGGTACATGCCATTCCGCAGGGATGGGATCCCAGCTTTCACGCGCTGCTCGCCAGTACCACCGTCGCTACGGGCCGTTTGCCCACCTGGGCGCCCTACGAGCCGATACCGATTAACTATCCCTACGGCCCGCATGTCTTCATCGCCGAAATCAGCCTGCTCACTGGCGTCGCGCCCGACCAGGTCTTCGGTGTGTTGCTCAATCTGCTGACGCCACTCGCGACCGGGCTGGCGCTCTATGCCTTCGCGCGCCAGGCGTGGCGAGACGCCGGGGCCGCCCTGGGCGCGGTGGCGGCCTATGCATTGCTGGGCAATTGGGGCAGTCTGGACTACGGCGCCTGGGGAGGATTGCCGAATACGCTTGGCTGTTTCCTCCTGCTGGCGTTTCTGTTGGTATTCTTCGCGCGCGGCGCTGAGTGGGCGCGCGTGCTGGTCGGCGGGCTGCTGCTCGGCGCGCTTCCATTAGCCCATCATCATGTGATGCTGACTGCGGTATTGCTGCTGGCTGGGTACGGACTCTTCCTCGGCGTGTGGGCGCTGGCAAGCGTGGCCAACCCGCTGGTCACTTTGCTTTGCGTCATCTGCGCCGCCTGGGGCTGACCGCGCTGGTCGCGTTCGTCACCGTCTCCTACTATGCCGTGCCCTATCTCGCGCGTGCTCGCGATGTAGGGAACTCCGATGTTCTACGCTATGCCGATCACTTCACGGGGCTGATCTTCGATAAGAATGGCTGGCTGCTCTGGATACTGGCGCTGGCTGGCATGGGATATGTGGCCATCGCTGCTCTGGGGCGCAAGCGGGTAAAGTCGTCGCTTCATATCCGCTGGACGGGCGCGCTGGCATTCACGGTCGTGGCGAGTATCCTGCTGCTCCTCGCGTTTCTGCTCGGCTACTATGGCTACCGTGCCTACAGCCTGCGTGTCTATCACCAGCCCTACACGGCGTTTACCCCAACACGCTTTCTGACCGATCTGACCTACTTTCTCGCGATATTTGCTGGCCTGCCGCTTGCCCAACTCTGGCGCTGGGCTGGAGCTTCTGGCGCGGGCGTGATGCGTTGGCTACGCTCGCCCTGGACGCGCAGTGCGCTCCGTGTCGCGATTGCGCTGGCGCTGCTTGTCACTGCGGGCCTCACGATTCTCTCGCAATTTGTGCCTGATCAGGGACACCTTGAACCCGGCGAGTCGGCGGCATTCACCTGGATCGAGCGCTCCACACCCGCGAATACGGTGGTGATGAATCTCGACCCAACGAATCGCTGGGCGCCCTACTTTACCCAGCGCGAGGTGACTCAGACACCAATCCCCACGAGCGAGTTCACGACGGGCTATGTCGCCGAGAAACGCTATCTCGCGGGTGTATTGCTTTCGCTGCTGCGCGGAGACAGACTGGTCGCGTTTGCCGCCGATGGCACGGCGCTGCCAACTTTGGCGGCGCGCCCGGTCGCGTTGCTCAGCGATACCCGCCTTCCACCCGCCTGGGACGGGTCGCTGCGATTCCAGGCCGGGCCAGAGTTGGTCTATATGCTGGGGAACACGTTCGGCCAGTCGCTTGAGCAGACACCCACTGCGCGTTGGTGGAATGGGCAGCGGCCACCGCCTGCTGGCTGGCAAGCATCGAAGAATCTCGCAGGCTGGGCCGCGCAGCCGCCAGCACTACCAAACGCTAGCGGCGAGGTCTATCTGCGGATGACCGTTCCAGGTGGAACTCTGTCGCCGCTACGGGTGAGCTGCGAAGCGTCATCAGGCGGACGCCTCTTCATTGATGGCAAAGCAGTGCCCGATATCTGCGTCGGCTCGTGGCAGACATTCCCGGAGCTTGCCGTCCCAGGAACGCACCAACTGGCCTTCATGGCGTTTCCTGGCCACGCCCTCGGTCCCTGGTTCGATGTAGCAGTCGTCACCGGTAACAATTGAACACTGCTAGCTAACGTGTAGCGATCCGCCCGCGCAAGTTCGAGGAGCAGGTTAGGAGTGGAAGGGACACTTCAACAGTGTCTCAACCTGGGCTTTCCTCTCGTACTGGCCGTGTGTATGCTCTCCATGTGGGGACGCGGGCGGATGTATTCGCACCGCCAGCATACCATGCGATGGGCGGCGATGCCTGGCAGATTTCTCACCAATACTCAGGAACGTCGGATTCGCTCCGCACGTCGGATGGCAACACATTCTTCCGAAGAGTAGACGCGGGGTGTTAGGATAGAAGGCGACTTGACACTCCGCACGGGCCGAGGCCCGACGGATTCTCAGGAAACGTATGTGGTAACCCACTGCGTTAACTCCTGACGGGCCTGCCCGGCCCCAAGAGGCGGTTACTCCATCGCCAGGCGAGCGAGGCTCTACAACAAAACTCTGGCTCAAGCGGAGCGCACCACGTCCAAGGTACGTTAGTGCTTTTACCCGTGGGAACGATGGACCACGGAACCCGCAAACACTATTTGATTGGTGAGGTGCAACATGCCTACAGATGTATTCTCGCACAAGCGGGCGGAAAGGGCAATGGAACAGGAAGAACGGGCTAAAGCCCAGGCAGCGCCTCACCGCCTGGGTCAAGACCCGACGGCTAGCGTCGGGCTAAAGCCCATTCCTATCAGAGCAAGACAAGTCATGGCTGTGCGCGTGGGACTGGGGAATGGCGATGCATGAGGATGTGTTCTACTGGCAAGTCTCGGCAGACGAATATCGCGCCGTTTTCAAGGAGACCATTCACAGCCTCGATACGCATGAAGCCTGGGGGCATACGAGCATGTATGTCACACGCGCCTATTCCTGCACGACGGTTTCGGGGGATAAGGCGCTCCGCATCACACTACTGGACGGCGAGGAATGGCTGGTGGTCGAGAAGGAATAAACGGGCGATGGTTGATGGCGGCCCCGCCGGGAATCGAACCTGGGTGTTCGGTATAGAAGACCTCTGCGAAGCAATCCAACATGGCTCGCTGGCTAGGCGGAGGGGGCCAGCGGCAGTGTGAACCAGAAGGTGCTGCCCGCCCCCGGCGCACTCTCGACCCCGATTGTGCCGCCATGCTGCTCGACAATCTGGCGGCTGATGTATAGCCCCAGGCCGAGGCTGGGGCTCTTCGTCGTCTGAGCCTGGACCCCCTGCACGCGATGGAAACGATCCCAGATGCGCTCCTGCTCGCTCTCGGGGATGCCCGGCCCCCCGTCATGAACGAGCACACAAGCCTGCTGGGGAGCCGCCGCATCGGCAGCATCCGAACCACCTGCGTTGGGCGCGCCGCGCTCGATACGGAGTGTGAGGGTAATCGGCTGACGGACGGGCGAATATTTGTCAGCATTCGAGAGCAGATTGGCCAGCACCTGACCGATACGGTCGCGATCCGCCTCCACCGTCACCGATCCATTGGGGAGGTTGACATGGATCTCGCGCGTCTCGGCCATCTGCATAGGCCGCACTTCCTGCTGACAGAGGGTCACCAGATCAAACGGTTTTCGGTCGAGGACCAGCTTATTCGACTCGAGGCCAACCACGGCATGCATGTCGCTAAGCAGGCGTTCCATCCGCACGACTTCGTGAACCATCGTCGCCAGCACATCGGGATCCGGCGTGCTGGGCGCGCGACCGCGCTCGATCATCCGCTGCTGCAGTTGCAGATACAGTTTGATGGCGGCCAGCGGGTTGGCCAGGTCGTGCGCCACCACCCTGAAGATATCCATGCGCTGCTGCTCGAGCCGCCGCTGCAACGTGACATCGCGCGTGACCACCACGGCGCCCATCAACTGGCACTCGGCATCACGAAGCGGCGCGCCGCTGACCTGCAAGGTCAATTCGCGACCAGTCGCCGACGTGACAAGCATCTCGATGGGCGCTGTCGTAGCAACGATCTCGCCGCGCAGCACCCGGTACACCGGCCAGTCCGCCTCTGAAAAAGGCTTCCCATCGGGATCCCGCAGCTGGAGCCGGGTAAGCCGATCGTGCGTCGTCTCCCCCTCTATCTCGGGATGCTCATCATAGCCCGCGACGGCGCGGGCCATCGCGTTCATCTGTATCAACTCGCCGGTGCGGTCATAGATGTAGACACCCTCATGCACCGCTTCAAACGTGCGTTCGAGCAACTCTCTCTGCGCGCGCAGTTTTTCCTGCATCTCCCGGCGTCTGGTGATATCGCGGACAATGGCCTGCCAGCGCCCATCCGAGATAATGCGCGCGTTGATCTCGACCGGCACGAGCGAGCCATCCTTGCGGCGCAGTTGCTGTTCGGCTCGATGAGTCTCGCCCCGCAACATCTTTTCCCGCGACTCAACCAGACCAGGCTCATCTTCAGGCAAAATGATATCCACGATGCTCATGTTGAGCAGTTCTTCACGTGAATAGCCAAGCAGCGCGCAGGCGGCGGGATTGACCTCGATATAGTGTCCGTGAAGGTCTGCCACAAACACGGAATCCGCGGCCTGCTCCATGAGCGCCTGATAGCGTGTTATCAGGATGCGCGCGCCTTCCTCCAGATAGTCCCACTCGGTGATATCGTCAAAGGTCACGAAGACCCTCGCCGGGAGCGCGCTATCAGGGGCCAGCCGCGGGATAGCGTTGACACGCATCCAGCGGTAGCGCTCCTCGCCCGGATTGAACACACCCAGAATGGTATTCCGCACTGCCTGGCCAGTGCGTGAGGCCACCATCGCGGGATGCATCGCTCCAGGGACTTCGACGCCATCCACCTGGATAGCGCGCCAGCGTGGGTCAAAGGAGGAGAGCCCCAACAGTTGTTCTCTCGTCAGGCCGAGCAGCCGCTGCGCCGCGGGATTGGCGTCGATGATGCGCCCGTCCGCATCCTGGAAGACCACGCCGACAGCCATGTTGGCGAAGAGATCCTGATAGCGTATCAGGGCCGCATCATCATAGCGTGACAGGGTCGTGTCATCATAGTGCGCCAGGCCTACATCATCGTCACTTGCCGGGAAGGGCGAGATCTCGTCGATGTTCGCGGCGCCTGCCTCTTCGCCGGGCCATCCCTGATCGTCGGGCTTATCATGCGGCGGTATGCTCTGCGCGCTCATCCTCCGCTCCTTCCCGATGGCCTGGCGCTCAATGCGCTGGATGCCTCCACCTGCAGGATATATATGTGGAAGTCACATTTCCATCACAATATCGCGGCTGTGGCTACCTATAGGTATATTTCACCTGAGAGGATTGTCGCACATTTCGCGGTTTTGCTGTCAGCTCGCTTGTGCGAGTAGCTCGCGCAGGACGACGGCGTTGCAGTGTTCGGTATCGCGCGCGGCGAAGACCAGTGTGACATGCTGCTTCCGTGCCAGCGCGCGTAGCTCCGTCAGCGCGGCGTGGCCTGGGTCAGCCGCAAGCTCCACCTCGTAGCGGCGGCGAAACTCCGCGAACTTCGCCGGATCGTGTCCGAACCAGATGCGCAGCTCTCGGCTTGGCGCGACATCCTTCAGCCAGAGGTCCACTCGCGCCCGTTCTTTCGAGAGGCCGCGCGGCCAGAGCCGGTCCACCAGCACGCGCGTGCCGTCGCCAGGCTCCGGCTCCTCATAGACCCGTTTCTGCGCCACCGTGACGCCTGCATGGGGCATGTCATTCCTCCTTTACCGCTTTTCCAGTTGGAGATTGCCCGTTCACTCCCTCATTGTACTCACAGACACAGGATGCAGTCTTCTCGCTCTCGCGCCAGCCCTATCGCAAAAACATAAGATGTATTCAAAGTAGACACTGAGTGGTAGACTAGACCTCAATCAAGCTGTGTTTATCGTGGAGGGAAACGAATGACTGCGCCGACTGTGCCAACGTCAACGCCGTTAACGCTAACACTCAGAAACAAGGATGACTTCCCGGAAGTCTTTCACACAGCGGATGTAGGAGCGATGCGCAGCCAGATGTGGCATTTCATCTTCGTCCGCGTTGAACTAATCGCCATCTCCCTTGCCGCAATAACCCAGGTATTTGGACAACAGATCGCGCCTACCATTGTCAATCTCTTCGGTTGGCGGGCCGGAAATGTAACTATACTCAGCCATACTTATCCCGCTGAAGAAGTGACGACCTCGGCGGCGAGATATGCGCTGCCAGCACTACTCATGGCCATCGCAATTGTGGCATATGGGTTGCGCTTTTGTTCTCGCTACCACCATCGCTGGCTTGGGCAGCGCGCGCTCGCCGAGGCTACGAAAGGACTTGCGTGGCGATATAGCATGCATGCGATGCATGCCGACCTGAAAGCGACGACACCACTCACGATAGACGAGGCTCACCAGGCGTTCCAAACAGAACTAGGCCAGATTGAGCAGCAAGGGCATGACCTACGCCTTGCGCCTCCAAAGCCCGATGAAGTGGAATTGACGCAGGCAATGGAAAGCCTTCGCCTCGCAAGTGCGACCATTCAGAGTGCCTCCTACATGGAAGACCGCTTAAATGACCAGCAGCGATGGTATGCGGGCAAGGCAATCCATTTTGAAACGTGGACGACCCGTCTACAACTGGCTCGTGGCGGAATGTATGTTCTAGCGGCGCTCTTGATCGTTTTCAGTCAGGTTGGTCCGAATGGCCTGGCTGCCGCGACCACTATTGCGGGCGCGCTGGCAACCTGGCTCGCTGGCAAGCGTTACGATGATCTCGCGCAAAGTTATGGCGCAATGGCTCGCGAACTCATCGGCTTGAGAAACAAGACGCCAAATCTTGCGGCAGCAAATCAAGGTGGTGACGCCGACCAGCAAACCATCTGGGCGGCCTATGTTAATGAAGTGGAAACGCTACTGGATGGTGAACATCGTGACTGGCTGCGCAGTCCACAATAAACAGCTTTTGAAATCGAGAGCTGCATGGTAGGTTCGGCGCGCCGTCTCCTCCCAGAATGGTAATAGATGTTGCAGTAATCTACCACTGCTTAGTCTGGGTGCTGCTGGAGGTAGGCACGGGCGAGATACAGACCGGCGATGACGCGGGCATCTTGGATCTGGCCCGAGGTGATGTACTGCTCGAAGGCGGGCAGTGGTACCCGCGCAATGCCAATCTCATAGTCCTCGTCGCCAAGGAGCCGACTCGCGACGAAGATCGCGCGCCAGGTAGAGGTCGCTACGCACCGTCAGGTATTTCGACCACGGCCACAACTGGCCCAGGTACTCGAGGCGGCCCGCCGCGAAGCCCAGTTCTTCCTGTAGCTCGCGGTTGGCCGTCGTCTCGTGCGGTTCGCCCGGCTCGAAAGTCCCCCCGGAAAAGACCCAGACATCGCGACCAAACGCCGGGGCAGGCTCGACGGCCAGCAAGACGTCTCCGTTCGCATCGAGAGGGATCGTCAGCACTTCATCAGAACACTGTATGTATAAGTTATCGCGCCTGTCGCGGCCCAACGCGAAATAGCGATTCTCTTCCAACACACACCTCCCCATCCACAGCGTTGCGGACGCTCACGTTGACCGCTTCCCTGCATCCACTATCGCATATCGCTACTCGGCAGGCAAACGACTCCCACCCACCTGCGGGAGACCCGCTCACTAACCCGCGATTGCGACGTTTATCACAGTCGGATGCGTCGCGCGGTGTCATGCTTACGATGCAACGGATACCTTGGATACCTCAGATATTTGCGGATTCTGGTGTACCGCTGACGGTGTGACGATGCGCACCAGGGAGACTGCCATGCATTGTGACGAGTGTGGAACCGAACTCTACGAGGCAGGCGAAGTCGTGCCTGCCGGGGACTACACGCGCGTGGACGATAGGTCGTTCCGTCACGTCGCGCTGATACAGCGTGGGCCGCTTCCTCCCAGCTTCGACGGCCATATTGCGCTGTACCGGAGCGCGGCTGCTCCCTGCGCTTGCGAGAGTCGCCACACCACTCCCATCGCTTTTGCCCCGGCGAAAGCCGCTAGAAAGTCTTAGAATACCTTATGACCTATGTGATCACACAGCCCTGCGTCGGCGTGAAAGACGGCTCGTGCGTGGATGTTTGCCCGGTGGATTGCATCCACCCAGCCGCGGGCGAGTCCGACTATGAGCAGTATGACCAGCTATACATCAACCCCGACGAGTGCATCGACTGCGGCGCCTGCGAGCCAGCGTGCCCCGTCACCGCGATCTTCGAGGAGAGCGCCGTGCCGCCGCAGTGGCACGGAGTACATCAAGATCAACGCCGATCATTATAAGAAAAGTGACAAGCGAACTTCCCCGGCCTCGACCACATTACCCGCCCCCTCGACCCCAACGATGCGGCTCCGAAGTGGCTGCGCGGATTCTTTCGCACGCGCTCTAGGTGAGGCCGGGGGTGAGCTCAGAATGGCTTACGTGAACATTGCGAGCCGCTCGCGATTGACGACGGTGATCCGCCCGCGCTGCATGCGGATCGCGCCGGTCGCCTCCAGCTCTTTGAGCGCCCGACCCACCATCTCGCGCGCCGTGCCCGCCATCGCCGCCATCTCCTGCTGGGTCAGCCGGTGCGCCGCCTTGCCCGACGTCGCCGCCGCCAACCACAGCGGACGCCGGCTGGCATCTTGTTCAAGCAGGATCTTGGCCACCCGCGCCGTCACATGGCGGAACGAGAGGTCTTCGACCAGCGTGACGAGGTGACGCAACGCGCCCGCCAGCGCCTGCACCGTTGCAAGCGCGACCCCTGGCCGCTCCACGATCAGCCGCCGAAGTTCCGCGCCACCCGTCGCGTAGACGATGCTTGGCTCCAGCGCCGCCACACTCGCGGGATTCGGCCCGCCATCCAGCGCCGGAACATCGTTGAACGTGCGGCCCGCCTCGATCAGCCGCAGCACCTGCTCCTTGCCCTCCGGCGACGATTTGAAGACCTTGACAAGTCCACTGCGCACGAAATGCAACGCGCCGCCGCGATCACCTTCGAGAATGATGATATCGCCTCGCTCGTAGTGACGCTCCACCGTCACCGCCGCGACGTGCGCCATGTCGTCAGCGGGCAGCGGCGCAAAGAGCGATGTCTTCCGCAGCTCATCACCTCCACTGGCATCGCTCGCTCCTTTCGTATACCCTACGCTCTATGCGCTCATACACGCTTCAGCGTCTCCGATGCGTCGGCACAGCGCCTGCAGGGCCGATGCGACCTAAGTCGCTGTCTCTCGCCCACCATGACGAGCGTACATTCAAATTGAGTGCCATGTATATCAGTGAAGAGCAGATAAGCACATCTGCCTATGGCTGCGAAGGAGAAAATACCATGAGCAACGATGCGCATCATGGAAATAGATGCAGCCGAAGATACTGGATGTCCGGCCGGTGTTGGCGGAGGGCGGCGAGCCGTTCGTGCAGATCATGGAGACGGCGGAGCGCGTCCCGGTGGGGAAATCGCTGGTGTTGATCGCGCCATTCGAGCCAGTGCCACTCTATCAGGCGCTGGGCGGGCGCGGCTTCTCGCACGCCACCGAGCGCGTCGCGGACGACGAGTGGATCATTCGCTTCGTCCGCGAGCAATAGGACGACCTCACCCCTCGGCCACTCCCCTGCGAGGGGAGGGGGCCAGGCGGGGCGTGAGGGTCGCGCCCGCGTATCTGACAGTTGCAGCGGAGTATCCCGAAAGGACGCACCATGCAGCCCAGCATGCGTCCCATCCAGATATCGCAGCCAATCCCCCTCGGCGCCGCCGGTCGCCATCCAGGGGTTGAGCGGCGTGGCGCGTGGGGGCGTGCCGCTCTGGCTGCCGCTGCCGTTTCTGCTGACGGGCGTCGTGGGCGCCGCACTGTTCGGAGTGCTGCTGCCGTGGGTGATGCCACAGGCAATCCTCGCGCCGGGGTTTCCGCATGTGCTGGCGCTGGTGCATATCGGCCACACTCGGCTGGCTGACGATGACAATCATGGGCGCATCGCTGCAACTGGCTCCGGTTATCCTCACCAGCCCGCTGCGCGCGGCCGGTTTCGCGCGCTGGCAGTATCCCGTCTATCTCGTCGGGGTCGCGCTGCTGCTCTCAGGCTTCTGGTTCTGGCGCGAGCCGCTGCTGATCGTCGGCGGCTCGCTGGTGGTGGTGGCGGTCGCGCACTATGCCGTCATCATCGGCCGCAACGCTCATCTCTGCGCACCGGCTACATGAGGCCAGCATCGGCGCGCCCGCTCACCGCGCGCTATCTCTCCGCCTCGCTGATCTATCTCTGCCTCGTCGTCTGCCTTGGGCTGACCGCCGGCGCTCAATCTCGCCTTCGGGTTCCTCGGCGCGGGAATAGGCCGACTGCTGCTGACCCACATCACCACTGGGCGTCGTCGGCTGGCTGACATGCACGCTGATGGGCGTCTCCTATACGCTCGTGCGGTTATTTGCGCTGGTCCACGGGCATGCGGATACGCTGGGACGGCGCGTCTTCGCGTTGCTGAATGGCGGCATCGTGGGGATGGCGGCGGGCTTCGCGCTTGCATGGAAGCCGCTCGCGATGCTCGGCGGACTGCTGCTGATCGCCGCTGTCTGGCTCTTCGCCTGGGACTACGCGCGGATGCTGCGCCAGCGCAAACGCCGGGTGCTCGACGTGACACAGCATCACGGCATCGCGGCGGTGTGCTATCTCGCGGTGGCCATCCCGCTGGGCGTCGTCGCCGCGCTCGTCGGGTGGGGATCGCCGCGCCTCTTCGCCGCGCTGGGGGTGGCGGCGCTCGTCGGCTGGCTGGGGCAGAGTACGCTAGGTTATCTCTATAAGATCGTCCCGTTCCTGGTCTGGCAGTCTCGCTACGGTGCGCTGGTCGGGCGGCAGAAGGTGCCGCTGATGCGCGACCTGGTGCATCAGCGTTGGGCGACGATCAGCTTCTGGCTGGTGAACGGCGCATTGCCGCTCGTCGCCGCGACCGCGTTGCTCGGCTGGGTAGCGCCAATGCAGATTGCGGCGGCGGCCCTTGGCGTCGGGCTAATCCTGGCCGCCGCGAACGTCGTGGGCATCATCGGCCCACACAAAGCGCCTGTCAGTCCCAGTCCCAAACTCAATCCTAATCCCAATCACCAGTAGCCCAGCTCGGCGCGGCCCGCCTCAGTCATCATCGCAGGCTCCCAGCGCGGCTCCCAGACGAGCTGGATTGTGCCGCCGGTCACGCCCGCGATGGGCTGGAGCGCGGCGCCCACACCCTCGCCGATAGACTCGTGCATCGGGCAGCCGGGCGTCGTCAGCGTCATGGTGATCGTCACGAAGCCATCTTCGCGCAGATCGACGTTGTAGACCAGCCCCAGATCGACGATATTGACACCCAGTTCCGGGTCATAGACGTTGTGCAGCGCCTCGTAGATCTCGCCGATTACCTTCTCCACCTCCGCTGGCGTGGCTCCGTCTTTATCCTCAACATCAGATGTTGTCTGGCCGGACTGACTCTGCAGGCTCATCACTGCCCTCCTCGCGCATGTATCCGTCACTGACATTGCTTCTCTCTACGCTACCGCCCGACGAGTCGCGCTGACTGCGACCTTTGTCGCTCCATGCGGCGTATACTCAAGCGGGAGACACCAGTTGGACAGGTGCGACACAAGTACACGAATACGAGATTGCGAGGCGCGTGATGGAGACAGCGTTGCAGGGTCTCGAGTATCGCCACGTCGATGTGTTCACGCGCGAGGCGCTCGCGGGCAATGGGCTGATCGTCTTTCCCGAGGCGGACGGACTTGCGCTTGAGATGATGCAGCGCATTACGCTGGAAATGCGCCAGTTCGAGTCGATTTTCCTCGCCCCCACCACCGAGACACATCGCGTCGGGGCGCGGGTCTTCACGATGGAGGAAGAGCTGCCGTTCGCGGGGCATCCCGTGCTGGGCGCGGCCTGCGTGCTGCACGAGCGGCTCTACTATGTCGGCGACGCGGATGAACGCGCCGAGTGGACGCTGGAGCTGCCAGTGGGGTCTGTCCAGGTCAGCACTATCCGCCGCGAGGGATGGTATGAGGCGACGATGAATCAGGGTCACCCGCAATTTGGCGCGACGCTGGACGCGGAGATGGTCGGTCGGATACTTGCCGCGCTCAATCTCGAAGAGGGCGATCTCTATCCCGGCCTGCCGCTAGAGGTCGTCTCCACAGGGCTGCCTTATCTGCTGGCGCCGCTCGCCAGCGGACTGGAGCGCGCCGCGATTGTGCAGACCTGAATTCGAGGCATTGCTCGCCTCCTTTGGCGCGAAGTTTGTCTACGTGCTGCATCTGCCCACACGTGAGGGGCGCTCCTGGGATAACGACGGGCGCGTGGAGGATGTGGCCACTGGCAGCGCGGCTGGCCCGGTCGGCGCCTATCTCGTCCGCCGTGGGTTGGCCTCGGCTGGAGAGGAAATCATCTTGGAGCAAGGGCGCTTCCTCGGTCGGCCCAGCCAGTTACATGTCCGGGTCGAGGGCGCAGATGGGGATGGTGGTGAGATCGCGGCGGTCTACGTCACCGGAGACGTGCGTATGGTGGCGCGCGGTGTCTTCGAATGAGGCGTTTTCAAATAGAGGTTTCCGCTTCCATCCGCGCATGCCGTATGGGGTAGATAGACGCTAGGGTCGGTGAAGAGGAGTGCGCTGATGGACAACGCCGCGAGTCCAGGTCATCGCCTGCGCGATATCTTTGTCTCAGGCTTTGACGCTGGCTGCGCAATCCCCTATACTGGGCGTAATCGCGAGCGCCCGCTCGACTGACGACGCTCTGGCATCTGCCACGGCGATCAGGGCAGTGAATGATGGCGACGCGACTGACTACTATCTTATGAAGGAGTCAGGCGTGCGAAATAGTCAGGATGATCCCTTTGCGTCCCGGCGCGCGCAACTGGAAGCGGAATTCCATGCGCTCCCACTGGTCGGCAGCGGCGACTATTGGGAGCGCATCGAGCAACCGACCGACGGACAGGAATTGCCACTGGAGGTGCTGGCGCGCTGCCTGCGCGAGCGACACGCCGCTGGTGCAGTCGAGGATGCCGATCGCGCATTGAATGTAATTTGGCGGCAGGTCCAACCGCAGGTGCGCCAGTGGTCAAGGGATGTCGCTGGAAGGGCGCACTCAGGCATGAAGCCGGAACTTCGAGAGGATCTCGAGCAGGAGTGCTTCATAAAACTGTGGCAGGAGTTGAGCGACGTTGATGATGGTGATGATGAGATATTCCTGCTCACCCACTTTGAGATAGCGTTCTTGCGATTGCGGCAACACGTTGCCCAGGATGTTATGAAAAAAGCGGGGGAGTGGCAACGACCAGGCGTGGACAGGCCGACGCGCATTCCCACCGATGTAATGGATAGCATACAGGCAACGTCAGAGCGTGAGGACGACTTTCCGCTCGACGACCAACTGGAAGATGTGAACGCTCAAGCGCCATTTCGGCAGGCAGAACTCAGTGACCTGCTCGAAAAGGTGCGTGCGTTGCCTGAAGACCAGCGAACAGTGATCATGGACCGGTTCTGGGAGGGCCTAACGCAGGATGAAACGGCCGCAAAGCTAGGCATCACTTCCCGGATGGTACGTTACCTCTTGAGAGAAAGCTCTGAGCGAACTCGGCGAGCAATATGGCGCTGGTGAGGAGGGCAACGGTGTCTGATCAGAAGAGATGCGCGACGCGCCACCAGCGGAAGCGCCAGTACGAGATCGACAGCATCATTGCGCAGTACATCGACGCCTATCATAGCCGGGCAATCGCCGCACATCGAAGACTACGTGCGGCGGTATCCGCAATATACCGGCGAGCTGCTGGAGTTTGCCGTCTACTACCATACGATTGGGTTTGCAACCGAATCGCTGGAGGGTCCACCCGATCCCGCATTGTCGCCCGCAGCCGAAAAAGCGATGGCGCGGATACGTGCGCTGACGAGAACAGCCAGCGCCTGCTGCCATCGAGAGTCTGGTGAAGTTGGGGATTCAGGCTGGCTACACGCCGCCCCGACTCGCCGAGGCCGTCGGCCTGACCAGCGCGCTGCTGAAAGGCTGGAGGCGCGCGCTATCGTGCCGCATCCATCCCGCGCGCGCTCATCCAGCGGTTCGCCGACGTGCTGAAAACAGCGCCCGAGGCTATTGCCGCCTACCTGGAACACATCCTCGGCGGGTGGATTCTATATGGCCGAGCGGCAGCCAGACGCAGCAGCAGGAATCTTTCCTCGACGCGGTGGAGACCAGCGCGCTCTCGCCCGAACGCAAGCGCGAGTGGGCAGAGATCGTGAACGCGGAAACGAAGAGCGGCCCATAGCCTCGCCCGCATGTCCCATCCCGATCCACACTGTGAAATGTCTCACATGCAGCGATGAAAGAGCCGCTGAGGGTGCACCATGCCAACAGAACGTATCGAAGTCATCGAGCGAGCCGCCGCCGCCTTGCGAGCGCAACTGACCACTGACGCCGACACAGACGCGGATGTCGTGCGCAGCGACCGCTTGCAGGCCATCCTGGAGATCAAACTTGAGCGTTGCCCCGGCGATGATGTGATGCTGGGCGGCGCCTATTCGCGGCTGCAACTCTGGGCATGGGAGAACCCCAGCCTCGGCGGCATCCATCTGGCTGAGCGCCGACCTGGACTCTGAGATGCGCCGCTTTGCCATCGCGCACGAACTGGGCCATTACATCCTCCATCGCGGTGAGGGTATCCGCCTCTTTGCGCCATGTGACCAGCGGGCCGTGGATCAGCAGACCGACGCCGCCGCTTTGCGCCGCGAAGACCATGTCGTCGAGGAGTACTCCCCACGGGTCCGGCGCGAACAGGAGGCCAACGCCTTCGCCGCCGAGTTGCTGGCTCCACGCGCCGAGGTGCGCCGCATCTTCACCGCAGACCCACAATAGGCGCGGCGCAATGGCCGCCCATTTCGGCATCTCGCCGCTACTGGCGCGTCGCCGCCTCATCGACGCCGTGCTCGCTCCAGCGCGCCCCGTGGATGAGGTAGACATCTCGGCATAGGGGAGCTCCCGGCGACAAAGACGCCCAGCCGCGCCCGGCGAGTTGATCGCGGGGCTGGATGACGGGCAGCGGTTGGCCGCGCGCGTATTGGCCCGGCGCTGGTCGTGGCTGGCCCAGGCACCGGCAAGACGGCGACCCTCGATTGGCCGCGTGGCCCATCTCGTCGAAGAGCGTCACATTCCGCCCGAGCAGACGCTGGCGTTGACGTTCTCGAATCGGGCTGCAGGCGAGATGCGCGAGCGGCTGGAACGAAGCGGGCTGCCAGGCGAGCGCATGCCCATCATGACGATCCACGCCTTCGCCGGCACACTCCTGCGCGAGTACGCTTCGCAGGTACCCCATACGCCCGATGAGGCGGAATTAACCGCCGACTTCCGCATTCTCGATGAGGCCAACGCCTATCTGCTGATGGAAGGACTGCTCGGCGAGTTGCCGCTGCATTACTATCGCTCGCTGGGCAACCCCACCGGGCGTCTGCGCACACTGCTCGACGATTTCTCCCACGCGCGTGACGAGCTGCTGACCTCGGCGGACTATCTGGCGTTGGTAGATGCGATGAAGCGCACGCCCGCACCTGGCACAGGCGGCGGAGATCGAGATGTCGGGGAGCAGACCGCGCAGAAAGGACATGGGCAGAAAGTCCAGCCGTCCGACGGCGCATTTACCGATGAGCAGATTGCGCGGGCGCGCGAGCGGGCCGAGGCCTATGCGGTCTGGGATCGGGCGCTGCGTCGGCGTGGGCTGGTGGACTTTGGCGGCCTGATTCAGCGCGCGGTCGAGCTGCTGCGGGCGCATTCCAGCCATTCTGGCCGAGGTGCGCAGGCGCTATTCCCGAGATACTCGTGGATGAGTTTCAGGATACGAATCGCGCGGCGGCCGAATTGCTGCTGCTGATAGCGGGCGACACTGGCGGCGGCCTCTGGGTGGTGGGCGACCAGAATCAGTCGATCTATCGGTTCCGTGGCGCCTCGCCGGGCAACCTGCCCGCGACTGGTCGAGAATACTACCCACAATCTGCGCGTGCTGCGGCTACTACGCTGCTATCGCGCCGTGCCGAGCATCGTGCGCTCGGTTCCGCGATGGCGGCGCAGATGGCACGATTGGCCTTAACCGCTCCGGTCCCATCCACCGGCGCGCTGCGCGAGGCGCTGCAGCCGCTGGACTTGGAGCCGGTGCGTAGCGTCAGCGGCCAACGCCCGCTATTCTGCACGCGGAGACGTTCGCCAGCGCCGCGCACGAGCGCGTTGGGCTGGCGACGGCCATCGAGCGAATCCATACAGCGGCTACCGCTACAGCGATCAGGCGATCCTCTGTCGCACGCACAAGCAGGCGCGCCAGATTGCCGCCGTCCTCGCCCGCGGGACGTACCCGTCAGCCAGCTCGGCGATTTCTTCGAGCGGCCCGAGGTGAAGGATGCGCTGATGTTGCTCACGCTGGCGTCGGGGCCAGATGCGCGCGGAGTCTTGCGCGCCGCCCCACTGCTCGTCGCCGTTGGCTGCCCACCGCCCGTAGGGGGTGAACTTGCCGCACGGTGCGCGTACCTTTCGATTCAGCGCCCGCGCTTCCCGGCGCGCTTCAGGATGGCATCTGCTCGGCCAGATTCGGCGCTCTCGCCGGAGACACGGGCCGGACTCGTCAGCGCTCGGCGAAAAGCGACTAGGGATACGCGAATAGCGCGACCGTTGGCCTCAGGCTGGCGGCGTTCCTGCTACGTCCAGGTGGATATGTCTGGCGGTTGGCGCGTGTGGCTGACGGGCAGGATGAGCCACGGAGACCAGTGCGCGCTGCCGGGGATGGAAGCGCGGGCGGCGCAATGCCAGGCCAACAGGCGCTGGCGGCGCTTGGTGAACTGGTGCGGCTGGCGTGGCGCTTCGACGCCGCTGGGCGGCGGAGCCGGAGTTCCGCGCCCGCTTGAGCCGCGCGGTACGCCACCGCGGCGCGGCACGCCTCGTCGCAACCCGATACCCTCGACCCCAGCGCCCAATGCCGATGTCATCTCCGATGTCATGCCATCCGCCGCTCCTGCTTCTGCCCGGCGCGCTACCGCAACTGAAGAAATAGCCCCGGTAGTGACCTGTTTCCTGCACTATCTGCACGCGCTCCGGGCGACTGATGTGGTCGTGCCGTCCCGGCCGGGAATGAGGATACCGTCCATATCCTGACGCTGCACCAGAGCAAAGGGCTGGAATTTCCGGTGGTGCTGCTGCCCAATCTGGCGCATGGCCAGTTTCCGGTGGGCAGGTTTCGGGCGCGAAGAGGTTTCGCCGTCCGGTTTTCGCGAAAGTGATACGCCCGGCGAGCGCGACGCGGAGGAACGCTGCCTCTTCTACGTCGGAGTCACCCGCGCGCGCGATATCGTCGCCTTTAGCCGCGCCACCAGCTATGGCACAGGGAGAAATCGCGGAGCGGTCAGCGCTGCTGGCGCTGATGGATGGCGCGCCGGACTGGGCCGCCGCCGAGCCGCTGCTCTCCGACGAAGAGGGCGAGCGGCTGCTGGCCATCGCCGCCGCCTTCGACGAGACGAACGAAGACGACGAGCGCGAAAACGATATCGATAGGCCAATCGAAACGTCAGCTAGTGCCAGGGCAGGCGCCCGTACAAACGCCACGGGAAAAGCCTGTCTTCCGGCTGCATGACCTGGACCAGTATCTGGAATGTCCGCTGCAATACAAATACATGCGCATTCACGGTTTTCGCGATCCCGCGAGCGATGCCGTCTATAGCTTCCATCGCTACATCCGCCAGGGCGCGCAGAAGTTACGGGATATCCAGGCGGCCACGCCCTGGCGCGGACTGGAAAGCCGCCGAGGCGCAGCTTCAACCGCTCTGGGACGAGGTTGGCCCGGCGGGGCACGCCTATGAAGACTTCTACTGGCAGGCGGCTGAGGCCATCTTGCGCGAAGAGTGGCAGGCGATCACTTCGCCAGCGAGCAGGTGACAACCTGCGGGCGAGTGCGGCTGGCGCAGCCGTTGCAGAGCCCACCTGAGCAGTGCATCGTCGAGGTAACAGCTGACCGCGAGATCGAACGCGCACCTCACCACTGACGCCGGGCCACCGACGACACGATGCGGCGCTGACCGTGCTGGTGCGGCTGCATACCGGGTCGTCCGCGCGAAGATGAAACGGCGACCTGACCTGCCGCTCTACTATCTGGCGCACCAGCAGGCGCATCCTGGCGTTCCAGTGCGGATCGTCCTGGCCTACGCGGGCAGGGCATTGGATGATGGGTCCGACGGGGACAATGGGAAATGGAGAATGGGTCGGCAGGCAGTCTATGACCCGCGTAACCAGACGATGTCACCGAAGAAGCGCGCCAGGCCGCCGAGCGCTATCTTGACCCAGCGCGAAAGAGCCGCTCGAAGCTGGACAAACTGGATGAGGCGGCGATGGGTATCATCGCCGGGGCATTCGCGCCGCGCCCCGAGGAGCGCCGTTGCGCCGCCTGCGCCTACTGCTACGTATGCCCATCCGACCCCGAGAGCGCCGATCTCAGCCCAATACCCGCCGCCGCCAGCAACTGACGCCGCTCGGCGCCATCATTCCCGTGAAAAATCGCCCGTGTCTATGCCCCATTTCCGCTTTTGTCCGCGAATGACGCATCTAGTCCATAGAAGGCAAGAGCAAGAGTCCGGTGCGAGAGTGGGAAGCGGGTAGGGCACGATGGGTATGGTGGATGTGATGGATGAGGCGGACGAAATGGACGGGGTAGAGGGAGGTTCATCCTCGCACGAGCAACTGGGATCGAGCATCACCTCGTTTACCCAACACGCGCGCAGGCGAAGCGCCCGGCGCAATGTAGCGCCCGACGCGGTGGACTATGTGCTGGCGTATGGCCGGATGATTCAGCAGACGGGCGCAATGTTCTATTTTCTCGGTCGGCGCGATATTCCCCCATGCGACCGCCGCACGAGCTGGGCATCGCGGCTGGAAGGCTCGATTGTGATCGTCGCTCCAGGTGGCGCTGTTATCACGATCTACCGGAACCGGCGGGGACTGCATACCATTGCGCGCAAGATGAAGTACCAGATGGGCGCGCGCAAACAGGCGTCCGCCCGCGATGCCGAGCCTCCGACCACCATGATGGCGCGTGCCAGCGCCTGAGACGGCCAGCGTCAGCACAGCAGCACACCACAGCAGCAACATCAGCTTGAAGAGCGGGAGGATCGTCGTTGCCCGCCACTCTCCCCGATGAAAGGTACGGTCATGACTGGAAAAGCACAAGAGTATCAACAGCGCTGGCAAGATACCATGACGCCGGAATGCACGGTGGCGCCATGGGACGAGAAATTATCGCCGACATCGTGTGTCATCTTCGAATCCGCGCGCTCCGTCTCGATGGGCGAATGGTGTACGTTCTTTGCCGATTTCGGTGATGCGGTCTGCTTCTATCGCTATCTGCGCATCCCGGAAGAACTGGAAACATTGCCGACTGGCGATGAGCGGGATCAGTTGTTGTTGGCGTCAGCTTTGGCGCCGTCCAGATGGGGCCGCTACCGCGCGCGATTTAGCAACGAGGAGATTCGCCGACGGCGCTATGAGGGCGAACGCGCCCTCGATAAGCTGCTCGAACGCTTTGTACGGGAGGGCTATCAGGCTGAGATGGCCGGGAAGTTGATCGAGATCGTCGCCACGACGCTCATCGATTCCGACCTAGTTGATGTCTACGGCCTGCCCGGCGATCTCGCGCGCCTGCTGGCGCAGATTGGTAATCCTTTCGCCGACTGTGATTTCATGGTTGACGAGGATGATGGCGCCCCCATAGCACCAAACTTCGACCTGAATGCCCAGGGACACCGCGAGGCGCTGGCGGAGCGCCTGATCGAGCCAGAATCGTGAGCCGTAGGCCGTCAGCGCAAGCCCAGCACCACAGCAAATCGCCCGGTGCGCCCGCCTTCGATGCGCGAGGAGAAAAACAGATCAGTGCGCGAGCCAGTGCACAACTCGCTTATCTCGATGCGCTCCGCGGGGACACCCAGATCGAGCAGTTGCGAGCGGTTGGAGCCGAGCACATCCAGCCGCAGTGATTCGCGTGCCCCCTCTGCATCTGAAACCATCATGGTGGAGAATTGGGCGTTGCGCTCGGCAAATGGATTCTGCGCGAACTCGTCACGCACACGCTCGTCCACCTCGTAGCAGCACGTGCTGATCGTGGGTGAGATCGTAGCATACACCTGATCAGGCTGTGTGCCATAGCATTCGCGCATGCGGTCGAGTGTGTTGCGCACAATGCCACCCCGCGTGCCGCGCCAACCCGCGTGTGTCAGGCCAATAGCTGTGTGGATGGGGTCAACGATCATGATGGTCGAGCAGTCGGCAACCGCCCAGAACAGACCAATCCCCGGCGTCCGTGTGATGAAGGCATCACAGCCATCGGGCAGAATGACTGCTGGTGGGGCGCTACCTTCCACGTCGTGCTCGGTCACTTCGTAGACCGTTGTCCCTTGCAGCGGCTTTGTTCCCACGAGCAGCGGATGGCCGGGCAGAGTCTCGCGGATGCGCCGATAGTTCTCGGTCCGGGCAGCGGTGTCATCTGGGGTAGCGGGTCCCGCGTTCAGCGAGCTAAACGGCGGCTGACTGACACCACCGAGGCGGCCAAAGACGCCATGAGTGATCAGGTCACCCAGGTTGCGTAGTGATGCGAACTGAAACCAGATGATCTCTCCATACTCGAACTGGATCACTGATGCCTCCTGGCGTAGCGCTCTACCTGATCGAGATGCCGTTCGACATCGCCCGCTCGCGTATCCGAGCATCCCAACTGTACCATGATTTCGCGCACACGCGCGGCAGCGGGGATTCCAGAATAGGAGTAGTTGGCGACCGCCTGAGCAAGCATCTCGCAGCCTTCATCCGGCTCCTCTCGCTCGACAAGCAGTTGTCCCAGCAACTCTTGCGCCTGCGCCATCTCGAGGCGGATACCCAGATCGCTCGCGAGGGCCAGACTGGCGCGATAGCATTCGCCTGCGCGGTCCAGATTACCGCGCGCCGCCGCCACCATCCCGCGCACACGCCAGATGCGCGCCTGTTCGGGCCGATCTTTCCCCGCGATGGCAATGAGCCTCGCGCGCTCAACGAGAGCGTTGGCTGTCTCGATATCTCCGCGCCGTAATGCAACCCTGGCCGATTCGCACAGGGTAACCACTATTTCCCTCTGATCACCCACCTGCTGGAGCAACTCCAGCGAACGCTCCAGCAAGGCGCCAGCTTCATCGAGCTGATTACGGCTCAGCGCAGCTTGCGCCTGCTCGGAACGCAACCAACCCTGGCCGCGCGGGTCGCGGATATCCTCCCAAATTGCCGACGCCTCCTCGAAATATGCGGACGAATCGGCAAAACGCTCCTGGATGGCGGTCAGCCTGCCGAGAAACGTGAAATCGACCGCCTCGCCGCGGCGGTCACGTGAATCTTGCCGCGCCTTCAAGCTCTGCTGAAGATACTCCTCGCCTTCAGCGAGATTGCCAAGGCTAATCGCAATCTTTCCCAGCGCACTCAGTGCAACCCCAATGCTTCGGCGTGAATCCACGGACTGGTAAAATGTCAGCACATCCCGATATAGTTCGATAGCTTGCTGAAACCGACCGCGCCGTATCGAATTATTGCCAAGCAACAGACGTGCCAGCCCAATCCCCCACCGATCGTTGATCTGTTCATACACGTTTATGGATTGCTGCAACTCTTCATCCGACGTCTCGATCTCGCCCAGTCGCTGAGACGCCTGGCCGAGGAAGCAGAGCGCGATCCCCTCACCAGCGATATCGCGCACGTCGTCCGCCTGAAAGATACAGAGCGCCTCGCGAAGCACCGTGCGCGTCAACTGGTAATCTCCTCTATCGCGCGCGATATTGCCCAGCACGACGTATGCGGCGCCTGTGCCGTAGCGGTTGCCGGAGTCATGGAATGTTGCCAGGGCCTCCCGCGCCAAATGCTCCGCCTCGTCGAGCTTGCCCGTCAGCCGCAGGAAGCGCGCGTGGGCCAGGCGCAGGGTCGCCAACGTGCGGTGGGCGTCCTCGGTCGTCGCGGCGGCGGCATACCGTTCAGCCGCGGCGATGCCCCAGGCGACATACATTTCGGTCTGCTTTGCCCGGCCATAATCGCGCCAGAACAGATGCATGCCGAGACAGGTCTTCGCGACCAACTCATCCAGTTGATGGTCGTGCGCATAGGTCAGAGCATCCGTGATGTTTTTGTCATCTGGCCCTAGCGCCACTCGCTCGGGGCGACTCGCATAGTCGGCGTAGTACGTGGCGATAGCCTGCCGAACATTGGCGTCGAAGTCACCGGGGTATTTCGCCAGTTGCTCGATGGCAAACGCGCGCAGGAGCGGATGGAGCCGCAGGCGCTCGGCATCACTTCCACGCAGCAGACCGCGCAGTTCTGACGGCTCTACCAGGCCATACTCAATTAGTGTATCTACACCTGTGCCTGGGCGAGGATGTTCAAGCGCCGTTGCCAACGCCTTCGCGGCATTGCGGCTAAATTCTACGGTCGCGAATGCGCCGAGTGCCGCAAAGGTTTTCTGGGTTTCCGGGGATAGCGCCTCAAAGCTGCGCTGAAAGACGCTGTTGATGGACTCGTTGATCTGCCCAATCTCAAGGGGTGTTTTGAGCTCGTCGGCCAGGACGCGGAGGCTGCGGCGTGTACTACGCGCGTAGTGCGCCGCGATCTTCACCGCCAGCGTATGGTTGCCAAGGTTCTCGACAATGCGTGTCACGGCCTCCGGCTCGTCCTCGACGAGATCGCCTGCTGCTCTACCCAAATACTGACAGAACAACTCACGCGCCTGATCCGTCGCCATCAATTGCAGATCCAGGCACTCACCGATAGACAGGTAGCCGCGTGCGGTCAAGAGGATCGTCGCCTTCGCCGCCTGGAACGGCTCCACTACTCGCTCGATATTCAGCCCGGGCTCGATATTGTCCAGAATGACCAGCACACGTTTATTGCGCAGCAACTGGCATGTGGTATCGCGCAACTGCGCGTCTGAGGCGTCCGCCGGAATAAGACGCTGTGGCTCAAACTGGCGTAGCGCCTCACAGATGACCTGGAAAGGATCGATTTTGTCCTGGCACATGACGAAGCCAACACCACCGATAAAATGGCCCTCCGCGCGTAAGATTTCAACAGCCTTGATAGCGAGGCTCGTCTTGCCAACGCCCCCGATACCTTTCACTGCTGTGATGCCAGTGGTTATCCCCCGCCGCATACGATCCGTCAGCCATGTTAACTCGTGGTCGCGTCCAACGAAGCGTTCTGGGAGTGGAGGCAGGCTACTTTCGTCCGCTGCCTGCCCAACAGCTTCGGGAGCGATGGCATCGGCGGGAGCCGCACGTGGCAGATACTGGCTCGCATCGCCGGTCGGGGGAGAGAAATCATCATCCAACGGCTTCTTCCGGGCGCGCTGTTTCTCAGCCACACGCTGAAATTCAGCGCGCTGATCCTCCGTCAGGTTGAGAGCCCCGGCCAGCATCTCGACGGTATCGAGGCGCGGGGCTTTGCGCTTTCCTGCTTCTAATAGCTGTATCGCTCCTACGGTCAATCCACCACGCTCCGCCAATTTTTCCTGCGTGAGACCAGCAGCCAGTCGATAGTGCAGAAGCAGGCGTGCAAAGCTGAGGTGTGAGGGTGTTGCCATATGACCTCCGTACACAGCCCCGGCATTGAGTGAGCCATATCAGAGAGCATCTACGCTGCTTTGGACATCGTGCCAGTCGCCAAGGCATCTACCAATCGTTCTCGCCAACCTCTGTACGCGACTACACAAGGACATCTTAACATGCCGCGCGAGAATTTCGCGCTCTCATATCCAGAATGGATATGCTAATTGTTCGGGTAATTGTGTGCGAATTGTGTATCCGCTGTGCGTGGTAAAAGCAGTCTTTCCCATCTATTCTAAACATATCCTCACTGCATCGCTGATGGATTGCCTAAGTGGCAGAGCGAGGGCAACATGTGAGCATGACCATGTGAGCATGGCATCCCATTGTAGTAAAGGAAGGAGGAGAAATACCTGATCAGAGGTCGGCTGGCTGACCAGCCAAATGCGTACGGCCTGAAGCGCTCTATTTCCACACAGCTCGCGACAGGCCCCGACCGCAAAGTGTCTCGTGAACTGCGTTCGCGAAAAACACAGCCCGTTTCCTTGTGTCATTTGCATCGCTCACAAAGGAGAACAACACTCATGTTCAGTATAGTTTCCGTTCCTACCATCGCGCAAGCGTTTGCCGCGACGACTGGCTCGCCGCGCTCTACTGAAAAAAACAGCACGGGCGCATGGCGTCGACTGGTGGCTGTGGTGGCCGTGGTGGCGCTGGTCGGTGTGTTGCTGGCTGCGCTTGCTGGCGGCTGGTTCGCGCCTGTCGCTCATGGCGCTGGCACTCTGGCGTCGGCCACGACGATGACGCCGCATCAGTCGCTGGCGATAGCGCCACATATCGTCTGTGGCGCCCTTTCCCTGCCCTGCTAACCCAGCGTAATCGCGCCATTGCGGCGGCCCTGACCGGCTGCTTCAACGCCGCCTCTCGGCAAGGGTTCTCACTCGCTCTCCGGGTGAGGACTCTTCCACTTTCCGGCGGGCCAATGGCGGTTCGCTGTCTACCATCGAGCGGGACATAACACTTGGGAAGCTCTATCCACTGGAGCCTTCCTGGTATGGTACCATTGGCAATAGTTGCGCGTCCCTCCCCAATGTATTCAACCCTAAAGCCTACTTGTCGTAGTTATTATTGCTCCTGTTTGTAGGTTGTTGGCGCTTGGCGTTTGGATGGAGGAGTATCCGCATGCCTCTGATGCCAGCATGGCCAGCGCCAGATCATCCGAGTTGGCATACTGAACGCGACTATTCGTCCCCGCTTGCCCATGTTCTTCCCAAGGCGTTCGCGCTGCTTACCACCAACACCCGGGATGATTACAATCAGGCGGCAACCCTGGTTCTTCCATTTGTTCCGAAGTCAGTTAGCGCTCCGCAGCGGTTGCGTGTCTGCTACGTCATCGCGTCCTATCTGGCATCGGTTAACGACTATGCCGAAGCGCTCATCTGGCTGGACGAAGCGCTCGATCTCGCCTACTTTCTTGAAGACGCCAGCGCTGTGCTGGATCTCATTATCATGAGGTCTGGCCTGAACCGGTCCCTGATGCGCACTGGAGAAGCCGCCAGTGACCTTTACACTGGCCTGTCACTTCTGGATCAGCGCACGCTTGCCAGCACTCCGGCGCAGACTGACCTCAAGCTGCACTTCACCGCGAATTTGGCAGGCTTCGAGTACTATCTAGGACATTACGAGGTAGCCGAGCAGTTGCTAGACGACGCCCGAATGCTGTCGCACGACCTGCCTGCCGCGCTGATCGAGGCTGCAACGGTTGAATGGATTCAGACGCACATCCATCGCCTGCGCGGCCGACCCGAGGAGGCCATTCGAACATCTCTAGCGGCTGCTACAGTCTTCACGGAGTCGGGGTCCGCAATCTCAGCGGCCCGCGCGCAGGCATTGGCCGCCGAGGCCGCGATGGACTATGTCTCGGCGTTTCGAGCGGACGCGGATCGCAGCGCCATCCTCAAACTTGCCTGGCCTCATCTGAGCATGGCGATGAGCCTCGCTCGTGAAGCGCAAGATCCCATAGGTCGCCTGATGACCCAACTGACGCGCATTCGTTACGGTCGGCTGCGCCAGAGCAATGAGAATCGCATTACTAAGATCGAAAACATCATACGCCAGGCACGCGAGCTCGGTGATACGGCACTCGTCGCCGATGCTTTCACATCGCTGGCCGATGAGTTGGCGGCAAGCGGCGAGACGGAATCGGCGCGCAATCTGTATCAGCAGGTGCTGGCGATGCTCGATGGTGGCGACTTTCCCGCGGTTGGCGCACGGGCCCGGCGCGCATTGATGATCCCGCGCGAGTGGGAATAGACACTGACCCGCGCCGTCTCCCATCGACGATCTGAGCTCCCACGCACTTTCCGATGGCGGGTCAGGCGACGTCAGGTGAGGGATCGCAACGCTCCGACAGCGTCTCCAGTTCGGGACGGTCGGCTCGCGATGGGCGTCGCGCGCCGAAGGCCGCCAGCACCGTCTCCAGGACTGGCAGCATGCTCGATGCGCGTCTGGCGCGGATGATGAGATCCCACATCGGCTCGCACTTCTTCCAGCCACCAGCGTAGGCGACATGGCGCAGACGCTCGCCCCAGCGCGCATGGGCGCCTGCCCCGCGCACAATCGCGCCCCAGCGATAGAAGTCGCGGTACGCGCGCCAGTAGCCCGATTCCAGAGCCGCTGGAGTCAATTTCGCCGGGCGATAGACCACATGGCGCGTGTCGTAGAGATCCCAGTTGCTGTGGAGCAGCCGTCCCTGCGCCTCCATCCGTTTGTAGAGCGCGGTGTCGGGATAGGGCGTCAAGATGTGGAAGGTTGCCGTCTCGATGCCCTGAGCAATGGCCCACTCGACGGTCCGGTCAAAGACGCTTTCGTCGTCCTCATCCATGCCGAAGACGAAGCTCGCGTTGACCATGACACCGAGGTCGTGCAGGTGACGGATGGCAGCGGAGTAGTCGCGATTGAGATTCTGATATTTGCGCTGCTCCCGCAAGTTCGAGGGATTGAGCGTCTCGAATCCGACGAAGAGACTGCGCAGACCAGACGCCGCCGCCTGCTCCAGCAGTCCCGGACGCAGCACCGACTGCACCGTGCCCGCCGCCTGCCACAGCCGCCCCATCCCGCGCATCCCCTCGAAGAGGCTCGTCGCGAATCGTGGATTGCCAAAGAGATGGTCATCGAGAAAGTAGAGATGCCGCCCCGGCAGGCGTGCGATCTCGCCAAGCGCGTCGTCCACCTGCTGCGTGTAGAACGATTTGCCCCCTTTGAAGAAGGCCTCTTTATAGCAGAAATCGCAGACGTGCGGGCAGCCGCGCGAGACCACGATAGAGTTGGGGACGAGGTAGTGGCTGCGCCTGATCAGGTCGCGCCGGATGCGCGGCATTCCCTGAAGCGTGCGGACGGACGAGGTATAGACGGGCGCCGGGTGGCCCGCCCGGTAGTCCGCCAGGAAGGTTGGCCAGGTGTCCTCGCCGGGGCCAAGAAAGATGCTGTCCGCATGCTTCGCGGCTTCCTGCGGTAGCGATGTGACGTGCAGCCCACCCAGCGCGACGTAGGCGCCCCTGGCGCGGTAGTGTTCGGCGAGCGCATAGGCGCGGGCGGCCGAGGTGATATAGACCTGGATAACGACCAGGTCAGGCTCGTCGTTCAGATCGAGCCGCTCGACGTGCTCGTCTTGAAGTGTCACCTCATCGTCGGCGTCCAGATAGCCCGCGAGCGTCGCCAGGCCGAGCGGCGGGAAGAGTGAATACTTGATCGGGCGGAAGTAGGGGCTGAGCGCCTCGGTCAGCGCGGGTAGGATCATCTTCACCTTCATCGTCTCGCACCTCTCTGCTTCGCGTTCGCGCCGCTATCTCGCCTATCGTCACTGCCTCCTCGTCAGTATGAGGTATCGCCCTGGTGGTTTGCTACGCCTCGGATGCCAGTCTGTCTACCCTCGATCATCACCGCCTGTACACCTGGGTGTGCGCTTAGGAAGCAATCAGGTAATTCCTCAGTGGCCATCCATCGGGCCGAGCCGGGGAATTTCGGGCGCATGGCCGCGCTTGTATACCATGATCGTGCGCTGGAACATAATGACGGCGACGCCATCCTGGTTGTAGCCAGTCGTGCGCGCCGTCACGATACCGACGTGCGGGCGTGAGGCGGACTCGCGCGCCGCAAGCACCTCAGATTGCGAGTAGATCGTGTCACCCTCGAAGACGGGCTGTGGCAGCCGCACGTCGTCCCAGCCGAGGTTAGCGAAGACGTTCTGCGAGATGTCGGTGACGCTCTGGCCGGTCACCAGCGCCAGCGTGAAGGTCGAGTCCACCAGCGGCCTCCCGAACGCGGTCTGCGCCGCGTAGTGATGGTCGAAGTGGATTGGGGTGGTGTTCTGGGTGAGCAGCGTGAACTACAGGTTGTCAGTTGTAGTGACCGTGCGCCCCAGCGGGTGCTGGTAGACATCGCCAACAGTGAAGTCCTCGAAGAAGCGTCCGCGCCAGCCTTCTTTGATCGCCATGATTCGCGCCTCCTCCCCATCTCTTTCGCATCGTTCGCTTTTAGGAGGGTGATACCGAATCCGCAGGGAATGTTGTAGTCTGAGGGCATGAGACAAGTCAAGGTGGCTCAGCATCTGAGCGTGGAACAACTTGAGCACCGCTATCGCCGTGCCCAGGAGCCGCACGAGCGCAGTTGGTGGCAGATCCTCTGGTTGCTGGCACGCGGTCAGACGGCGCGTCAGGTGGCCGAGAGTACAAGCTACTCCGCCTATTGGATTGGGCAACTCGCGCAGCGCTACAACCGATACGGACCAGACGCAATGCGCAATCGACAACGTTTCTCCTCGGGTGGCTCGTATCGACGCCCGAGGTTGCTCTCGGCGGAACAGCAGGATGAGTTGCGCCAGGCGCTCGCTGGACCGCCGCCCGGAGGAGCGGCGGGGGATCTGTGGACGGCGCGGGCGGTCGCCGCGTGGATGAGTACGCGCTTGGGCCGTGCTGTCGCCATCCAGCGGGGCTGGGACTACTTGCAGCGCCTGCAGTACAGTCCGCAAGTGCCGCGGCCTCGCCACACCCAGGCGGACCCGGAGATCCAAGCCGCCTTCAAAAAAACCTCCGCTCCCTCCTGAGGAGCGTGGCAGACGCCTTTCCGCAGGCCGCGGTCGAACTCTGGGCAACCGATGAACATCGCATTGGCCTCAAACCGATTTTGCGGCGGGTGTGGGCGCCACGCGGACAGCGGCCAGTGGCTCCGGTTCAACATCGTTACGCCTGGCGCTACCTGGTGGGCTTTGTCCATCCCGCCTCAGGTCGTACGGTGTTTCATCTGGCGACCACGGTCAGCATCGCGCTCTTTGAGGTGGAGTTGGCCGAATTCGCCCGTCAAGTCGGTGCGGGACCCCGCAAAGAAATCGTCCTCGTCCTTGACCGTGCCGGCTGGCACCGTAGCGTCAAGGTACGCGTCCCCGAGCACGTCCACTTGCTGTTCTTGCCCGCCTACTCGCCCGAGCTCCAGCCCGCCGAGCATCTCTGGCCGCTCACCAACACGGTGCTGGCCAATCGCCACTTCGCCTCGCTCGACGACCTTGTTCCGCTGGTGGCCCCAACGCATTCGGAGACGACAAGGACCCAGACAGAACTAGAGCAACTTTCACTGTGTTTGAGCAGGCAGGGCGTAGCCGGCGTGAGCGAACCAGGCACTCGCGTCCGCGGGCGTGATCGCGTCGAGCGCCAGCCGCACCGCCTCCCCTAACGCCTCATGGGTGCGAGCGCCCAGTCCGCGCAAGATAGCCTTGAGCTTCGAGAATGCCTGCTCAATCGGGGTGAAGTCTGGCGAGTAGGGCGGGAGAAAGAGCAAGTCGCAGCCGCGCGCGGCCAGCGCTTGCCGAATGCTGGCGGCTTTGTGCACACTCAAGTTATCGAGTACGACGACTTGCCCCGGTCGCAGCGTTGGCCCCAGTTGCTCGCTGATGTACCAGGCAAAGGTCGGTGTTATTCATCGCTCCCTCAATCAGCCACGGTTCGCGCAGCCCCTCTGGCGTGAGGGCCGCCACCAACGTCGTATTCTTGCCATGATTGCGTGGTACCGATCCGGTTGCCCGCTGGTCATGTGGCGCCCAGCCATAGAGCCGGATCAAGGACGTGTGGGTACCACTTTCGTCGACGAAAACGAACTGCGCGGGGTCGAGGGAGGCGACCGCCGCCCGCCAGGCTGCGCGTGCCGTCTCGTCACGCACGGCACGGCTGCCAGTGTCTTTTTTTATGCGTCCACCCGAGCCGGCGCACGGTCCGCCACATGGTGGCTTCACTCAGCTGCTGGCCAGAGTGCTCGGCCCACCAGGCGCAGTGCTCCAGCACGGTGGCATCGGGTGCGGTCTGCAGCCGAGCCAACACGAGCGCTTCCTGCTCGCGACGGATCGCGCGCGGGCGGCCAGGACTCAGGCGGTGCTCCAGGGAGCCGGTCGTGCGCTGCTGCACCACGGCGCGTTTCACCGTCGTCACCGCCACCTCAAAGCGGCGCGCGACTTCTCGCATGGGCAGACCGTGTGCCATCATTGGCCACCGCGCGCACCAAGCGTTCTTTCAGATCGGTCGAATAGGCACGCATGCCCCGCTATGCCGCATATTCCGTGCCTCCATCTGCCGCTGCTTTTCGCAAGTTGCTCTAGTATCATCATTGCGTAGATGAACTCGAGCGTCTTCGACGCAAGCATGCCCGTGTGGCTGGGTGTATCCCTGATGGTGAATATGCGAAAAGGGCGAACTGATTATGTTCCCATGCATGACATGTGGACTCCACTGATAGATGCAGTATAGTGTACATCCTTCTACACTGCAACCTTTGTAATCACTCTACCAAATACGATCAAGAATCACATATGGCATACCCTTTTCATTCATTGAGAATGTTACGGGCAATGCCCCTGTCAACCTGAACGTGTCGTTTCCAACTGGATGCTGGTCAGTGCGCGATACAAAAGGCGGGCGCTGTAAGAACGCTCGAAATGCATCGTTGTCATCAATGCAAGGCTACGCATCCGGCGCGTATGCTATAGTGTGGACGATCTAACCGGCGGCGCGACTGCTAGCGAGGGAGCGGCGTATGCCTGTTTCGGTTGCCAATTCCCAATTGATCTACGACGCGCTCAAAGCATGTGATGTCAGGATGGTCTCCGCTCTGCCCGAGACCTGGCTGGTTCATCTCATCCGTATGGCCGAGGAAGACCCCGAGATGACCCTGGTGCGCGTTGCCAAGGAGGAGGAGGCGATTGGCGTCTCCGCAGGCGCGCATCTGGCTGGCGTCAGCTCGGCGCTGCTGATGCAGAACCACGGCTTCCTAGCGGCCATCAACCCCATCGTCTCGCTGGCTCTGCTCTACAAAATTCCTCTGCTCATGCTCATCAGCTATCGCGGCCACATGGGCGAACGCGACCCCTGGCAGACGCAGGGCGGCATGGTGACGGAGCCGGTTCTGCGGGCGCTGGGCATCCCCATCTGGACCCTGGCGGACCCACGTGACATCCAGCGCCGACTCAGGGACGCGCAGACGCTGGCGCATGCGGCGCTCACGCCGGTCGCGGTGCTGCTGACCCGCGAGCTGATGTGGGAGGAGTAGGAGGCTATGCTACGCGCGGACGCCTTGCAGGCGATTTATCCTGAGTTGGAAGACCGCATCGTGGTCACCATCATGGGCGCGGTCGCGGTGGAGCTTTACACGCTCGGCCACCGTCCCACCTTCTTCTATCTGGAACATGCGATGGGGCTGGCCTCCTCGATGGGGCTGGGCATCGCGCTCTCGCTGCCACAGCATAAGGTGATCGTCCTCGACGGCGACGGCTCGCTGCTGATGAACCTGGGCACGCTGAGTACGATGGCGCGCTACCGGCCAGGCAATCTGCTGCATATCGTCTTCGACAATGAGAGTCTGCTCTCGGTCGGCGGATTTCCCACTGCCACGGCGACGGGGACCGATCTGGCAGGCATTGCGCGGGCCAGCGGTATTCCACAGGTGGAAGAGGCAGGCACCCCCAAACGGCTGAAGAAGGCCGTCGCGGACGCGCTGGCGGGCGAGAAGCTTACCACCATCGTCTCCAAGGTCGAGGCGGTGGGGCCGAAGTCGTTTCATATGGATCTGCCGCTGCTGGAAAACCGCTTCCAGTTCAAGCGCGCGCTGGAGGCGCTACGGCGGCAGGAGTAGCCTGCGATTCGCGCAGAGGAATCAGGCAAGCAAGGGAGGCGAACATGGCGGACGGGCAGCAGAACAGCGTATTATCCCAGTTCGTGGAAGAACTCAACGTGGGGCGGATTCGTGTCGTCGATCTCACCACGCCGCTTGGGCCAGAGACGCCGGTGATCGATCTGCCACCGATCTTCGCGCCCTCGCCGGGGCTGACCCTCACCGAGATATCGCGGTATGACGAGCACGGCCCTGCCTGGTACTGGAATATTCTGCACCTGGGCGAACACACCGGCACCCACTTCGACGCGCCCATCCACTGGGTGACGGGCAAGGATCTCCCTGATAACACCACCGACACCATCCCGCCACGCCGGTTCATCGGCCCCGCCTGTGTCATCGACGTGACGGCGGACGTGGAGCAAAACCTCGACTTCCTGCTGACACCAGAGCGCGTCCAGCAGTGGGAGGCGGAGCATGGGCGCATCCCGGCAGGGGCATGGGTGCTGCTGCACACCGGCTGGAGCAAACGCACGAGCCGCGAGGACTTTCTGAACGTGCGCGAGGATGGCGCTCATTCGCCAGCATTCTCCAAAGAGTGCTCCGAGTTTCTCGCCCGCGAGCGCGATGTGTTGGGCGTCGGCGTAGAGACGGTGGGGACGGACGCCGGGCAGGCCGGGGGCTTCGATCCGCCTTTCCCCAACCACACGACGATGCACGGCGCGGGCAAATTCGGCATCACGAGCCTGATCAACCTGGACCAGTTGCCGCCCACCGGGGCCGTGGTCATCGCCGCGCCGCTCAAGATTGTCGGTGGCTCGGGCAGCCCGTTGCGTGTCCTCGCGCTCGCGCCCAGCTAGGCGAATCGTGGTGCGAAAGGGCGGGGGCGTAGTCTGGACACTACACGGTCAATGTATCAAGTGCGAATACTGTTCCGCGCTTGCCGACGCTCGCCAAGACCTTCGGAAGTTCTGCACGCGCCCACAGCAACACGCCGTCCCGCGCCACGTTAGCAACAAAGAGTTCGTCCCAGCCGGAAAGGTCAGGCGTCGTCAAAATCGCCTGTATCCCGTGGGCTGGAACCTGATGCATATGTTCGCGCTCGCCGATGGTGTGGTGCAGCGTAACCATCACATCGAGCGGCAATGGGTCCTCGTGCGCTGCGGCATGTACCAGCACCAGCAGGTCAACATCACTTGGCCGATGATGCGATAATGGCCGCTCCTCATGGCGTGCCAACGACCCAAAGAGTATCAACGCAACGACCTCAGGATGCATGGTTGCCAGGTCTGCCGCGACGGCCGACAGTAGCTCAGCGGTTCCCGAGTCCAGCCACGGCAGACGTCGCAAGAGATTCGAGGCGTCTATATCACAAGGAGCTGGCTGAACCGCCATATCCTCATTGTTATCAGCTCCCAACTCTGTGCCCATGTACGAATCTCCTGCCAGAGATCATGCGCTTTCTGGACATACGAGGCGTCGGTATGATGTCCGTAGAATCCACCCTGGCGTAGACTTTCTAACGTAGTCCACCAGTCGGCTACTGCTGTTTCAGCAACATCCCGTAGGAATCGCGCTAAACCTTCGTGTTTCTCTTTGTGCTTACTGTGCAGACGCTGACAGCCATACGCTATCCACTCGAACGCAGCGCCCCAGTACAACTCAATCAGCGCCCGTCCATTGTAAGGGCGAGTGGCAAGCATGCTCAAGTCACCCGGTTCAGCTATGGAAAGCTCCAATTCAAGCGCTGCGTCACGATGCGCATCACCATTCATCGTATGATACCTCAGTCTTGTGGTTCTTGTTTTCGGTAGTCAAGCATATTGGAGTTCTACTGTCTGCAATCGCTCCTATTGCAATCGCAATTACGGCGCTATGGCAGTGGGTCAGGCGGGAGTACGCCGCCACTGGCGACGCGGCTGCGTGGCGGTTGGGATGAGGCTGGTGGCGGGGGTGTGAACTCCGCACCGGCGGCGCACCAGAAACAGAGCATCACCGACCAGAGGCCCAGCAGGAAGAGTGGCGGCGCGACGCGGTGGACGAGCAGGCCAATGATGAGTAGCAGCGCCAGCGCAATCCCATAACCGGCCATCAGCGGGCGGATGGTGACGAAGCGCATCATATCGCGGGCGGTGCGCGAGATGATATCGCGGGCTGGTCGTGCCTCATCCAGCAGCCACCAGAGCGGCACAAATACGATTGCGGTGAGCACGCCAGCGCCGACGATCAGCAGGAAAAACTGGATGATGCCAGGGAAATCGCCGAAGCCGCAGAGACCGCCCAGCACACAGCTATTGCTTGGGCCGTAGAGATAGAGTAGATAGCCGATGAGCAGCGCCGGATTGTAGATCGCGGCGATAGCCAGCAGCATCCGTGGCGTGATGTGGCCCACGGGTCGCATCTGCGCGGGCGTCGTGGCGCCGTTCATTGGCCGGGGATTCGTCTGGCCGTAGGGATCTGTCATCATCGGCGCGCCACCTATCCCTGGCTTCTTCCGCGCTGCACCCTGATGGAGTCGGATGTCCAATCAGGCGTTGGCAGCGAGGGGTGGGTGTGTACAGTGCGATGACGCCAGAATGTCGGTGTCGTGCCGCCGGGCAGCAGCCGCAGCGTCGCCAGCCATTCGCGGTCCTCCAGGCCAAGCGTCACCAGCCCGCGCTGTTTGCTCGTGCGCAGAATGGCGAGCTTATCCTCTTCGCGCGCCGCCATGAAGACCGAGGCCGCGCGTGGCTGGTCCTCCGGCTGATAGAGAATCACCGAGCGGTCCACCAGCGTATCAAAGAGGCTGTTCGACGAATCGGCGGGCATGGCGTCGAGCGCGCCACTCAGATAGACCAGATCGCCCGTCAGATAGGGGCGCACAATCTCATGGCAGTACTCACGGATCGGCGGCAGCAGCGCCAGCACCGGCGAATCCACCAGGCTGGCGCTTATGTGGAGACGGGCGCGTAGCTGAAGCAGTAGCTCGTGCTGGTTGCTGTGCCACAGCGCGCCCTCGATGGGCCGAATCTGGCGCAGCTTGCTCACGTCTTCCTCGAAGCGCCGCAGCGAGTAGCCATCCAGCTTTAGCCGCCGCCGATTCGCCACCAGAATATCACGCCGCCCGACCGCGCCGTTGAAGAGGCGCAGTTCGATGCTGTCGGCCTCGTCGCGCAACGTGCGCGCAACCTCGCCGATGAAGCGTTCCCAGTTCGCCAGCCGGTCCAGAATGCGCTCGGTTCGCTGGCGCAGACCCTGCAGCGCCTCCGCTCGCAACTCATCCTCATATTCATCGCAGCGGTAACGGTACATCGTGCGGTAGACCTTGCGCAGATCGGCAAGGGCATCCTCGTGTTGCCGTCTCCGCCAGGCGGCGTAGCCCCATGAGGCAAGCGCCACCAGCGCCACCGAGTAGACGGCGAGCAGCGGCAGCGAGAACATGCCGCCGCGTGTAGGCGTCGCCAAAATAGCATCCAGAAGCAGCGCCAACATCGGGACGAACAATAATCCGGCGCCGACGAAGGTAGCCACTGCGGGCCGGTGGCGCTTCATCCAGCGATAACGCGCCGTCAGCCGCTCGATCAGCGCCGCCTCGCGGGTCAGCTCCGGCTCGTCGGGCTGACGGACGATGTCAGCCTCCCATGGACCTTTGCTCTCGTCTTCCAGCGTCTCCAGAAAGCGGAGGTAGCGCGCGTTGCGTGCGCCCCGGCCAAGCGTCTGGCTCTCCTGCTCGGCCATCAGCGCCTGATGCAGACCATCCATGTAGGCATAGGCGCGTTCGACGCCGATGGCGCCCTCCAGCACCTGATCGTTCGCCTTCGTCGAGAGCGCGCGCTCGGTCTCGTGACCGTAGCGCTCCCATGCCGGTTTGACGACCTCCTGCCAGGCAGCGAAGCCCTCTTCGGCGCGTGGAAGCTGGTTATCGAGCGCGGTCGGCTCGTCGGTGCGGGCGGTGATATAGCGGCGCACCACCGCCAGGCTGAAGTGGCGGAATACGAGCGTTCTGGCGGCTTCATCCGGCGGCAACTGGTGCTCGCGGGAGCGGCGGCGCGAACGGCGTCCCTCATTGTGGCGGAGCGCCGCCACCACGGAGTCGCTATCGCGCATCTCGGCGCTGATGCCGCTCAGGTAGCGGCGGGCCTCGGCGGCCTCGCGGCGCTGCTCCTGGTCGGAGAGATCGGTGGCTTTTTCCGGCGCCCACTCGTCGAGGATGGTCGCGCCGAGGCGGCTGGCGCAGTACAGCTCAGCCTGCGCGCGGGGGAAGGTCAGGCGGCTCGTGCCCACACTGCTCATCCGCTCGAACGACTGGCGCACCATGTTCGGCGTGGCCTGCCGTAGCGTCTCCTCGTACTCGCGCGTGGTGGTGATGCCGGTCGCGGTCAGCACGAAGATCGCCTCCGCCGCGCCATAGGCGACCTCATCCGGGCCTTCCCAGAAGTGGCCTTTCTCGTCGTGTGTCTCGAAGAGATAGGCGTAGGTCGCCAGCGGCGGCCCTTTAGATGGGCTGAACTGGCCCGGCTGAGCAGGCATCTCATCGCCCAGGAGCAGCTCGCGCCAGGGCTGATCGGCGACGCGCTCTTCCTGCGCCAGATGCTCGGCGGGATCGTGTGGGTACGTATTGGTGAGCGCCAGCAACACCCACGACTCGACGCTCTCGCTCCGCATCGACCTGCGCACATCGCGCGCGACATCGAGCAGCAGCGGCGAGTCGGCGGCGGCGGCGATCCAGACCACCGCCATCGCCCGGGGCACGCTATAGCCATTCTCTCGGATATGTCCCACGACGGCATCGTCCAGCACGCCACGGCGCACCTGCGACTCTGGCATCGAGCGCGCATAGTGCTCGTAGTGTTGGCCGCGCAGTCCTTCGGTCACGAGGGTTGGTAATGGGCGGCGGTCCATGCTGATGGGCGTATCGTCGGGCAGGGGGCCCGGCTGGCTGGCGACGGCGCTGAGGCCCGGATCGTACCACGCGCCCAGCAGCGCGCCGTCATCGCTACGTTCGTCATCAACCGTGAGCAGCGCGATACCTGCCTGGCGCGCGCCATCCAGCCCCGGCATCAGCATGGAGAGTTGCGCGCCCACCTCGCGGCCACGCTCGCCCACACAAAGGACGATCGTTGGTCGGAAGCGAATCGGCGTCGAGGTCGCCACGCGCTGCTCCTTGCTTATAGTTGTCCGAAAGGCGCTGGCGGCTAAAGCCGCGCCTAAGGGTTGCTGCGCAACCGCGAAGCCTGCCTTCGCAGGCTCCAGAACGCGAACCAGTGCTCTATGCTCTCTTGCGAAGGCTCTTGCCACGCACTGACGCGCTAAACCTGCGGCGACAACACCGCATATGCCATAGGCGCGCATCGGGCAGGGTTAGCTGCGGCATTCATGCCGCGAACCCGCCCAACCACAAAGCTTGCCCTTGATACCGCCGCCTCGTCCACTTATGGACGGGACCGCGGCCGCCAAAGGTAAACACGCCACCTGCTACTACAAACTACTTCGTCATGTGAGGGAGACGGAATCACGCCACCCACATATACGTCCTATAGCTATTTTCGGTTTTCAGCGCCAGTGGTCGGCGACACTGCTAAAAGTTCGACCCGCCATATCCGCCCGTACCACCAGCGCCGCCACGTGGATACGTTGGCTGTTGCTGTGGATACTGCCCGTTGGATGGCCCGGCTGGCGCGGTTGGAGCATAGGCGCTACCCGGCTGGCTCGTCGCCGCCCAGGTGGGCGCGTCGCCCGCGCCGCGCTGCACTTGTCGGATGATACGCTCTGGCAGCGTGAGTTTTCCATCGCCTAGCGCCTGAGCATGCATCACCAGCCGCTCCATCTCGCCGGAGCTAAAGACCGGCGCGCGGCTCTGGCCGTAGGGGCGCTGGCCTGTTGGGTCAAACCAGAAGAACTGGTGGCGCATGAACTCGCCCATGCTGCTATTGGCTTCTTGATAGAAATCGGGAATCGTGCCCAGGCTGATGGCGTGTTGCCCGTAGGCCAATTGCAGCCGGTGCGGGTCAATCGCGCTGGCGAGCATCGGGCTTGCGCCTTCTTTGGCAATCGCGCCGAGCCGACTGCGCGCGCGATCCAGAATCCGCCGCTGGGAGCCATTCTTCCAGCTCATCCCCATGTAGAGGCTGGTGCTGAGCATGCCGCTGCCCTCGTGCCAGAGCTGCGCCTCGAAGGCCACAAGCTCGCGGGCCAGGCCGCCGATGTGTTGCAGATGGGCCAGCAAGATATTCTCGATCTTATGGTCCGCGCGCTCGCCCGACTCGACACAGCAGACCTCCAGCAAATCGAAGAGATTCATCTCCTCCAGCCGCTTGAGGTAGACCTCGTCACGCAAATACTGGACCAGCCGGTCGCGTAGCTCGTTGCCCGTGCCCGTCGCCAGCGCGGCGTCGGCGCCATGGCGCGTCTGTATCCACTCGGTGAAGCGTTGCGCGTAGGAAGGCAGATCGCGCGAGGTCATATACTCGTACAGCCGCTCGACCGGCGGCGACGCTAGCCCGCCCGTATTCATGCCCGGCATGCCCGGCAGATCGAAGACGTGGCGACGGTGAATATGGGTGTTGTCCAACTCGCCGCGCCAGGCCGACGACGAGGTGGCCAGCTTCTCCAGGTCGCGCGCCGACTGGTCTACCTCGACATCCCCCTGGAAGCGCTTGACATGTTGTAGTTCGGCGTTGACGTATTCGAGCAGCTTGGTCAGCAGGCGCTTCTTGCGCGTCAGATACTCATTGCGCACATTGCGCCGCTGGATGCGGTTGAAGTCATCGGTAACAGCGGCAACGTTGCGGTCTTTGGCGCCGGGCAGTGGCAGCGGCCGGAGCAACTTGCGCTGGATCTGGCGGTCGGGGCGTCCCTTGCTGGGCACATTCTGGTCCTGCACGCGGGCCAGCGCGGCACTATAGATGCGCTTGCGCGTCTCCAGCCGGGCAATCTGCACGCCGAGTGGCTCCAGCGCGGCGCTGTAAATGCGCTTCTTCTCTTCCTCTTCCTTCTGCGCCGCCAACTCGGCAATCTCGTCAGTCGCCTCCTGCGTCTGCTTGCTTAGTCGCGCCTCCAGCAGATCGAGCCGGTCGCGTCCCGCCGTCTGGAAGCTCTTATCGCTGAATGGCGGCGGATCCTCTGGCTGCAACGCGCGGTCCCACTCCTTCACTTCGTCCAGGTCGCTCGCGCTCAGTTGGCCGCGCGCCTCGCTCATATCGCGCGCCAAGCAGCGGCAGCACCTTCGAGGCGGTCAACCGGGCAAAAGCCGTGGCCGTCTCGATGGCGGGGAAGGCTACCTCCAGCGGGCAGGTGGTGCCGAACATCGTCGGCAGGCCCTGGCGGTCGAAGTTCCCCAGCGTACGACGATCAACGGCTTTGGAGCGTTCGAGGAAGCCGACGCCTGAATTGTTGGTGACACGCATATAGAGATCGAGGCCGATGATGCGCGCCGCGTCCTCTGCCGAGACCATCGAGGTCTTGCCGAAGAGATAGACCTCGTTGGCAACGGTCTCGCCACGCACCTCATAGGGCGTCTCCGCCATATATTTGGTGTAGCGCGCGCCACCTGCCTTCTCGCGCACCAGACTGAGCGCGATCAGCTCCATCAGGGTCGCGGTGGCGTTACTCTTGCGCCAGCTCACGTCGTTGGTGGTCGCCTCGCGGACGTGCTCTGGCAGCAGGCAGAAGATATTCAGCCGATGCTTGAGATTGCGCTGCAAGATGCGGTGCCGGGCCATCACGGCGATGTCGGGCAGGATGCCGCTGCCGGTGCCACCTCCAAGGAAGGCGACGATGTTCACCTGCACCTCGCTGACTGGCCGCGCCCCACGCTCCGGCGGCAGCGCGCCAACGGCGGATAGCGCCTCTTCGAGCAACTGATCGATCTTGGCGCGGTCGGTTGCGGCAGCGACATGTCCGTTATTGCGGATGCCACCAGCGCCATTATCGAATGACTCAGGGATTTTCGTGGGAACGTAGGTATGCGTCGCGATGGGCTGCGGCAACTGGTCCGCGTAGACGACGCCATGCGCCACCGAGATGCGTAGATCGAACTCGCGCAGCACGCCCAGGTGCTCCTGGCGGAACTGCTGAATCTCCGCCGGGGGCGAGTCGATATCGAGGAAGACCAGCGCCACTTTTCGCTGGTCAGAGGGCGAAAGGAAGACCAGTTGGCGCATCATCTCCAAGGCGGAATACGCCGGGGTGCTGCCCAGAAAGATATTGAGCGATGGCACTGCTATCTGCGACTCCGCCGCTGATCGCGGTCGGTCTTCCGCCATATTCACCGCATTAAGTGTCGTATCTGTGTCGCCCATGCCCATGTCATCACCCCTGTTCATCATCACGTCTCTACATACTTTGCTATATGTCACTCCTCGCCAGACTGCCCGCCAGCGAGGTAATTACCGCGCAAGCGGGTCGTCAATAGTTGTCATCATCACGCCGGCGCGACTTGCGGGAGCGCGAACTGGATGAATAGTCGTCGTCAAAATCATTGTTCCGCGAACGGCCACGCGACTTCCCGCCCGAACGCGAAGCGCCATAGTCGTCCATGTCGTCGTAGTCGTTCCGCGAGCGGCGCGATGTGCGTCGGCTGCCACGGTCGCCATCGTCATCGTAATCGTCGCCACGCGAGCGCCGCCCAAACAGGCCGCGCCGCCCGCCAGCGTCGTCGCCATAGTCGTCGTCACTCGCCGATTTGCGGCGCAACAGCCCACCGCGTCGCGCGCCCTCCTCCTCGTCCAGAAACTCATCGCTGCTGGACGCGCTGACCGTATAGGATATCCCCTCGTTCGTCGTCAGCAACGACTCCGCGGCTGAGACGGGGCTGGTGGGAACCGGCTCGCCAGCAAGTCGGTAGGCCCGCCGCCCGCCACCGTTGCCCTCGACGGTGATGCGGTTGCCGCGCTGGAAGTGGAAAATCAGGCCCGGATCAAGCCCCATCTGCCGCGAGAGCACTGTGCCCGGATGGAGCAGGCCGTAGACGCCGCGACGCGCGCGGGAGAACTCCTCGCCGCCTCCGCCATCGTTGGAGACCAGCCGCCCAAACGGCTTCTGCGAGACGGTATAGCGGATGAGTAGCACGATCAGCGCGAGAATGGCGAGATACAGCAGCGTAATCGCCCAGGCCATGGCCTCCTGCACGAGCGAGGCGGGCTGCGTCTTGAGCGCCACTGTGCGGGTGGTCGTGCCGAGGTCGCCGTGCGAGTCCTTGAAGCTGCCCTGCGTCTTGAACGTCAGCGCGTACTGGCCGTCGCCGTTCGGCGTAAAGGCCGCCGTGAACTTCCCGTTATCGCCTGTCGAGATATGCAGCGGGATCGCCGCCTTCGAGCCATCACGGGTGGCTGAACCTCCCACGGAAGCGTTGGCATACGGTTTGCCATCAAGCTGTACTGTGCCGTCGAGCCGCGCGCCGTCCACCACCGGATGCCCCTGTAGCGGCCAGCCGCTGAGCCAGGTCAGCAGGCCAAACGGCACGCCATAGATCGCGCGCAGGGCGGGATCCCACTGAGTGACATTCGTGGCGACGGTGTCGGTGGTGAGCTTGCCGGTGGAGGGGGCGACGAGCAGTGGCGATGGGAAAAGCTCGATGCGTACCAGGCGATTGGCGCTGACGATGGTATCGCTTACCTCGCGCGCGTTGATCGTGAAGTTATAGGTGCCTGCGGGCGCGCTGGCCGGAATCGTAAGCTGTGCGGTATACGTGCCAGGGCTGGCGTGGTCGTCCAGCACAAACTCCTGGGTATAGCTGCCCGCGCCGCCACTATAGGCAATCGTGCCGTTCATGCTATAGCGGCTGCCAGTGATCGGCGTGCCGTTGTCGTTCAGCGTCGCGCTCACCGTCAGCGGCTGGCCGAGCGGCTCCGGCGTGTCGGAGGCGGGCGCGAGGATGCTCAGGCCAAGCGTCGAGAGCTTGAGGCTATCCATCAGGAAGCGCCCGGAGCCAGTCACATTCAACTGCCATGCGCCGCTCTGTGGATGGTCCACACTGAAGATAACATAATGTGGATCGCTGGAAATAAACGTCCCGGCGACGGCTGGCGGCAAGACCTGGCCGTTGGGCGCGGTCAGTGTGACGCGCGTCGCGGGCGAGTCTTTGACGGCAACGACATCGAAATGCGAGACAAAAGCGCCGATGGAAAAGTTGCGCGAGACCGTGCCGCCAGAAAGTGCCGTTGGCGGGATGTCGTGCGTCACCGTACGGCCATTGCGCTGGGCGAAAATGCTGACAAAAAATGGCGCGATATTCAGTGGCGAGACGCCACTGACCACGCCGTGCCCATCGTCGTAGTACGCGCCGCCGGTCGCGTTGGCAAGGTCGCTCAGGAACGACCGCAGCGTGCCGTCCGCGCCGAGGGCCACCGTATCCACCGGAAAGTCGTGTTGCTTGAACTGCGGCACGAGGTCGCTCTGGATAGCGCTGATCTGTTCGTTCTGCTGCGGGGCTGGCACACCATCAGTCAGCAAAATGACGGAGCCGGGCAGATGCGTCTGCGCAGTGGATGTTGTGAGCATCGTCAGCGCTTGCTGCAAAGCATCGTACGTGGGCGTGGCGGAGTCGGGCTTGCAGTTATGTGACTTGGTGGCGATAGTGCTATGCAACTGCGTTCGCGCGGCGATCGTTGCCATCTCACTCGGCTGTGCCCATACCTGCGCCAGCGGGAAGTTATGCGCGCCACCGGTTGGGCCAGTATTATCCAGTCCGACGACGCCGACGAAATCGCCCGGCCCGCTCAAATCGATGTAGGCGTTGGCCGCCGAGCAGCGCAGCCCGTTCGGGTCGTTGCTCCCCATCGAGCCTGACATATCGAGGACGAGAATGGTGACATGCCCGGCGGGCGCGGACGCCGCCTGTATGGTTTTACCAGCTGGTTGCGCAAGGGCGGAGATAGAAGCGAGCGGAGATAAAACAACTACAAGAAAACCGAGCGCTATAACAGCAAGAAGCCGTCGCACTGTCATGCCAATCCATGATCGTCGTCTGCTCTGTATTGGAATCACAAGCGACCCTCTTAGTATTGATATCCAAGGCCGTTTGGTATTCTCTACGTCTGTTTGACCTCAAGGTTGCGGCCCGCCGATAATCCGCTGGTTTCGCACAACCCTGCACTGCGGATTATGTACCTATCGTGGCGCGTTCGTCCAGTGTGAGGTTGTCAACGCCCAATTTTCCCGAATAATCATTGGTGTATTTGAGGTCACTTGACTGGTCATGCACTGGTAGCGTCACCCTGCTTTGCAGTAGAACATGCGCGCGGGCGCTGCTTATGCTATGTCTTATCCGTGGCATGCAATGTGGAGTAATGGTGGAGAGTTTTGCGCAATGCGGATACCAGACCGTTCATTTCCTCGAAAGGAGCGCCGTCGTGAATGCTGACACAGGGAGCGGGCAGACTATCGTGATCGTCGGCGCAGGACTGGCGGGGGGCAACGCGGCAGTGACGCTGCGCGACGAGGGATGGCGTGGCCGTATCGTCCTGCTGGGCAGGGAGCCTGGCATCCCCTTTGGCCGACCGCCGCTCTCGAAGACCTATCTGCGCGGTGAGGAAGATCTCAGCGCATGGTATGTCAGACCATCTGACTGGTACAGCACGCACGATATTGACTTCCGCGCAGGGGTCAATGTGGAGCGCCTGGATACCGACCTCAAGCAACTTCATCTGGCGGGAGGCGAGACGGTACGCTATGACCGGCTGATCCTCTGTACAGGCGGCAAGAATCAGCGTTTCGAGACGCCTGGGGCAACCCTGCCGGGTGTCTACCAGCTCCGCACTGTCGCGGAGTGCGATGCGATTCGCCAGGTGGCCCAGCCGGGCGCGCGAGCCGTCGTCGTCGGGATGGGGTTCATCGGCGCTGAGGTAGCGGCCTCGCTCCGGCAGCTGGGCCTAGATGTGACCGCAGTTCTCCCTGGAAATGCGCCGCTGGTCAAAGTGCTTGGCCCCGAAGTCGCAGCGGTGCTGGCGGCGATTCATCGCGAGCATGGCGTGAAACTGGTCACGAACGAGCACGTGACTGGCATCGAGGGCAACGGCCGGGCGGAGCGGGTGTTGACCGGAACGGGCGCGCGGTTGGACTGCGATCTGGTGGTCGTGGGCATCGGCATCGCGCCCGATGTGGATGCGCTCGCGGGCAGTGGGATTGCCCTCGACAACGGCATTCTCGTCGATGCGCAGTGCCGGACGAACGTGCCCGATGTCTTCGCGGCGGGCGACGTGGCCAACATCCAGCATCCAATCTTCGGGCGGCTGCGGGTGGAACATTACAACCACGCCGAACGGCAGGGCCGCGCCGTCGCGCGCGCTGTGCTGGGCGATCCCCAGCCCTATGACTATATCTATAGCTTCTGGTCGGACCAGTACGAGCACAACCTGGAGTATGTTGGCTTCGCCCGCACCTGGGAGAAGGTTGTGCTGCGTGGAACCTTCGAGAGCCGGAAGTTCCTGGCCTTCTACCTGACGCAGGGTGCCATCCAGGCGGTGTTCGGGCTGAATCGTGGCGGCGATCCAGAAGTCGAGGCCGACTCCGAGCTACGCGCGTGCCAGGAGTTGATTCGCACGCGCGTTCGCGTCACGGACGCCGACCTGGCCGACGAGCGGATTGACCTGCGGTCGCTCCATGCCTCCTGAGCGCGCCACCGCCACCCTTCCACCATGTGATAGCTCTGGCTACTGCGACAGGCGAAATGGCGTGGGACATCAGCCTCCGTGGCCAGATTGTGATGAGGGCGATATTCAAAGTAACCATGATGTGACGCGCACGTATCATGCTTGCCAAAAGAGTGAGCTACATCGCAGTGTGGTCGTGGGCCACTGGCGAGCGGCTTCTAACAAGAAAGTGTGACGATGATGGCTACAAATGCGCCAGTACCTGAGACTTCGCATGATGGGGGGCAGGCGCGCATTCTTGTTCCGCTGGATGGATCCGAGCTTGCCGAGAAGGCGCTTCCCGTCGCGGAAGGATTATGCCGACAACTCTCAGCACAGCTCGATCTCGTCTCGATCCTGCCACCGTTGGTTTTACCTTATGTTGGTGGCGAGCCGTACATTCCAGGCGACGTATACACACGCATCGATGCCGAGCGGAGGCAGGAGATTGAGAAGTACCTGGCGTCCACCGCCGCCAAGACCCGCGAGCATGGCATCGCCACGCAAACCTACACCAATCGCGGCGACCCGGCATCTGGCGTGCTTGATATGGCCAAAGAGCATGGGACGATGCTGATTGTGATGACGACGCACGGCCGCACTGGCCTGATGCGCTTTGCCCTGGGCAGTGTCGCCGACAAGATAGTGCGCGGTGGCATTGCGCCGGTACTGCTCGTTCGCTCGTTCCCAGAGCCGACCCACGGACAGGACCTCTCGCACGCGCTCATTCCACTCGATGGCTCGCCACTGGCCGAGGCTCCCGTCTTCTCGCTCGTGCCGCAACTCGCGGGTACAGCGTTACGCACGATCACGCTGCTGCGCGTGGCAGACCCGCGCGATGGCGAGGCTGGCCGCCAGGCATGCGAGGACTATCTGACCGCGATACGCCAGCGCCTCGTGGATCACCTTGGAGATCGCGACTGCACCATCAGCATCTTGGTGCGCAGCGGCAAGAACCCTGCGGCAAGCATTGTCGAGGCGTCTCAGGATGGCGAGTGTGATCTGGTGCTCATGGCAACTCATGGTGAGGCGGGTATCGGGCGCTTGGCATTTGGCGGGGTGACTGATCGCGTCCTGCGAGACGGCAAGGCCCCATTGCTCTTGATGCAACCGGAACCCAAATAGGCGCTACTATGGCGCGCCGGTGAGCGTCCTTCAGGCGTCTGGTAGCGCTACAAACAATACGCGGCGCTGGCACGTGAATGATGCCAGCGCCGTTTCTTCCCCCTACACTTGAATGGCCGGGCTGACTACGCTACAGCCATTCCTCGTATGCTTACTCCGCGACGACAATATCGATCTTCCGGGTCTGGGTCTCGCCAGCTTTGGGAACCTCCAGCGTCAGCACGCCATGCTTGTAGCTTGGCCAGCTCATCGAGGTAAGGCGCAGGCAGGAGATCGCCACGGGTGGAGAGAATCTGGCCAAGCTTGATAAATGTTGGCCCCAATTCTTCCAATGCCAGCCGAAGGTGTTCGGGACGGGTCGGATGGTGAGCGCCGTTAGTGGGTGATTTGCCTGGACGGAAAGGGATCAAGTCTTCAGGCCCATGTGTACCCAGAATGAAGCCGAGACCATAGCGACCGATGATATCGACGATCTGACGATAGCGCTTATGGTGATTGCGTGTTTGCAAGGGGGCCTCCGCCAAGGATGAGCCTGTCACGGTCCCACCTCCTCCGGTAATCGGTAATCGCCCTTCACTTGCCTCACAGGTCCGGTGCGCCCTGAAAACGACAAGCCATCGCAACGACTCCAGACCCCAGGGATGGCCAAGAACGAGGATTCGTGAAGAGGCCACCTCCGAGCAGATGGCAAAGGCCTCTCCACGAACCTCATTGGCTCATGGGCGACCCGTTCTCGTCGCCCACGCGACCATGCATCATTTGGCGGCTGGTTGTTTGACCTGAACGGGAATGGCGTGCTCTTTCGTCTCCTCATCTTTGGCGATGTGGATCGTCAGTACCCCATGCTCATAGACTGCTTTCACCTTCTCGGCATCGAAGTGTCCGGGCAGGGTGATCGTACGGCCGACTTCAGGGAGGAAGCGGTCGATACGCTCGCGACGCAGATACGTCATGTCTTTCTCATCGTGCCTGTGTGCTTTGCGCCCTGCGCGGATAGTGATGGTGTTGCCCGCCGTCGTGATCTGCACGTCATCGGGGCGAATCCCAAGCAGCGAGGCCTCGATGATATACTCATCGGGGGTCTCAAGCACGTCCACTGGGAATGTGCGTCCCAAGAGGAACAGCGCACGCTCTGGGCCAACCATGCCGTCCTCCATAAAGCGGTTTACTGCCTGCCGCAGTGGCGCGAATGCGTCGATTGGCTCTCGTGTAACGTTGGCCATACATTTGCCTCCTCTATTCCGTAGCGCGGCTGCTTATGTCACCCAGACTGAGCCGCACTGCGTTCATCCATATTGAATGACACGAGCCTCGCGATTTGGTCACCTTTCAGCCCGCTCGCATCTCAGCTCCATCACGTCCGGAGTACGCGAAGCGCTTTTCGCCCCCTCAGATAAGGTGGAGGGCTACTGCGGCGCGCTCAAGCTGTTCTCGAAATGGAGGCGCGGCGATCGCGATCAGGCTTCGGGCGCGCTCGGCGAGGTCACGCCCATGCAGCGACGCGACGCCATATTCGGTCACGACGTACTGGACATGCGCTCGTGAGGTGGTCACGGCGGAGCCAGGCGTCAACAGTGGCGTGATGCGGGAGATCTGGCCATCAATCGGTTCGAGTTCCAGCGCGCCCAGGGTGGGAGCCGACGCCTGGGCAGTCTGCGTTGATTGGGTTGATTGGGTTGATTGGGTTGATTGGGTTGATTGGGTTGATTGGGTTGATTGGGTTGATTGGGTTGATTGGGTTGATTGGGTTGAGGTCATCGTGGTCATCATCGAGGATGCGACCCGGGCAGTCGCGGGGAGCGCGATGATCGGGCGTCCCTGGGGAGCGAGCGCCGCGCCGCGCAGGAAGTCCATCTGGCCGCCGACACCGCTATAGAGCCTGGCGCCCAGCGACTCCGCGCAGACCTGGCCGGTCAGGTCCACCTGAATGGCGCTGTTGATGGCCACCATGTGCTCGAACTGGCGGATGATATGCGAGTTATTGGTGTAATCCGAAGGATGCAGCTCGACCATCGGGTTATCATCAATGAAATCGAGCAGGCGCCGCGAGCCGACGACAAAGCTGGCGACGATCTTGCCCCGATCCAGCGCCTTGCGCGCCCCAGTGATGACCCCACGTTCGACGAGATCCAGCACACCATCGGAGAACATCTCCGAGTGGATGCCCAAATCGCGCCGATCGGCAAGCGCCGCGAGCACCGCATCGGGGATAGCGCCGATGCCCAGCTGGAGCGTCGCGCCATCCTCGATCAGTGCGGCGATATGCTGGCCGATGCGCATCTGCGCCGCGTCGGGTTGTTTGCCCTCCACCTCGTAGAGTGGTCCATCCCAGGATACTGCGTGCTCGATGCGCGAGATATGTACGAAGCTGTCGCCATGGGTGCGGGGGACGTGCGAGTTGACGAGCGCGACCACGTGGGTAGCGGCATCGACGGCGGCTCTGGTGGCGTCCACCGATGGACCAAGCGAGCAGTAGCCATGCGCATCGGGCGGCGAGACCTGGATGAAGGCAACGTCGATTGCAAGCTCTTTTCCCCGCGCGAAGAGCGCTGGCACATCGGAGAGGAAGACAGGGGTATAGCTGGCCCGGCCCGCGTTGACCGCGGCGCGGGTGTTTTCCGCGACGAAGAGCGCCCGCAGCGAGAAATGGCCTGCCCACTGCTCGTCCGTGTACGGTGTTGGGCCGTAGGTATGCAGATGCACGATCTCGACGTCATGGAGCTCGTGGCCCCGTTCGACCAATGCCTGAAGCAGCGCCGTCGGCGTTGCGCACGCCCCCTGCACGAAGACTCGCTGCCCCGACTCAACGACGCGTACCGCCTCCTGTGTTGTGCTCCAGTTCACCCTCATCGCCTCTTCCAATCCCAAAATATACCGGTGCTGGCCGGTCTGCCTGTTAGTTCTTCGCCAGCATCGCATTCATCCCATGCATCGTACGGCGCTCTCTATGATACATCGCTGATATATCGCCTCCGCCAGCTGGGCGTGCCAGTGACATGATCGTGACTTAGAGAACGTGGCGCATGACGGGATTGTGAGGATCGTCACCTATGCTCATGGATGGAAGAAGACGGCAGCGGAGCCATCTACGGATCAGCCCAGGATGCGTTACACACGGGAGGAGACCAACCATGAATACCCCTCATGACGACCTCTCTTCGGAGAGCCAAACGCCTATCCCCGACGAGTCTCTCCCACCATTTGTTGCCTATCAGGTTGAGGGTGAATCGCGCGCGCGTGCGCCATCGTCATCGGGGACCGCGGGCGAGCACTATCGCCAGGGCAAAGTGGAGGCGGAGGCTCGACGGGTCTCCGAGGAAGTAACTCGTGAAGCGCAGCGGCGCGTGCGTGAAGCGCAGGCGCTATCCGGCGCGGTTGCCGAGACACCAGCGACTCCCGTTGCTCCCGTCGCTCCCATGATCTCCGCTGTCCCACGCGAAACGCCGCTGCCGACGCCAAAGACACTGCAACGAATCCTGGTGGCGCTGGATGGCACGCTGCATGGCGAGCGCGTGTTCCCATATGTCGCGGCGCTCGCTCGACGCTCAGGCGCGCAGGTACTATTGGCGCACGTCACGCCGACCGAGCCACCCGAGCCGATTGGGCGTCTGCTTCGACTGGAAGGCGCCTCGCGTGAAGATGCCCTCCGCGCGTTCGCACCCGAGGCGGTGTACTACCTTCGCTACGAACGGGGTGGATGGATGGCCGTTTGCCCACAGACCGACATCGTGCATAGCACAGCGCCCAGCGTGGCCGATGGTCTGCTCACCATCGCGAAGAGCCGAGATATTGACCTCGCCGCCCTCGCGCTGCGCGCCCATGATGAGAGTGATCACATGGGGCTGGGCAACATCGTCGACAGAGTCATTCGCTTTGGCGCGGCCCCGGTGCTGGTGATTCCGCCCGAGGCCGATGCGGCACTGCATCCCTTCGCGCTACGCCACATCCTAGTGGCGCTGGACGGCTCCCCCCTGGCTGAAGAAGCGCTCGGCCCGCTCGCCGGATTGCTGGCGCAGGGGCAGGGGGAAGGGCAGTCGTCGGCGAGCGAGCGTATGAGCGTAACACTCCTGGCTGTCGCGGACAATGCCACGGTTCTGCCACACTATCAAGCATATCTGGATGCCCTTCAGAACACGCTTTCTCGACAGCCTGCCTGGGCAAACGTTCGGCTGCGCACCGAGGCCATCGTTGGCTCGCCACCGGCGCTATCGTCGGGTCGGTTAATCAGCGTAGCCGTAACGATACAGAGCCTGTGGACATGCTCGTCATGACCACCCACGGACGCGGCGGCTTAAATCGCTGGCTGCTCGGCAGTGTCACGAGCTATGTACTGCCGCGAGTGCATGTGCCAGTAGTGGTCGTTCGCCCGGAGAGCCAGTTCCAGCAGTAAGCATAGCGGATCTCGCTCGCGTGGATGAAAGGCAGGTGACGGTATGAGCGCAATCTTTGCTGAAGAACTGCGCGTGGCGTATGAGCATGGGCGCAGAGACTTCCGCCACTGGGATCTCGCTGGCGCTGATCTGCGCGGGATAGCCGTTCCCGGTGCGAGCCTCTATGGCGCGAATCTCCGCGGGGCGGACCTGCGCGATAGCGACCTCACCGACGTCGATCTGCGCACGGCTGATATGCAGAACGCCGATCTCTCGCACGCCAACCTCCAGAATGCTCGGCTGACAAGCGCCGACCTGGAAAATGCCAATCTCGAAGGCGCTATGCTGGTCGAGTGTGACCTGCGGATGGCCAATCTGGAGGAGGCCGACCTGGCGGGCGCGAATCTCCGTGGGGCCAGCTTGCCAGACGCTGCGCTTATCGGCGCTGATCTGGAAGGCGCTGACCTCACGGACGCCGATCTCTCTCACGCCGACCTGGAGCAGGCCGACCTGCGGGAGGCGAATCTGCGATGTGCGGCGCTACGTGAGGCGGATCTGCGTTGCGCCGATTTTGGCGGGGCCAACATGGTGGATGTACAGCTCCAGGGCGCCAATCTGCATGATGTCGATCTGGCAGGTACGTGTCTTGAGCGAAGGCGCGGAGCGGTCAGGTCATAGAGACGATCAGCATCGCTGGACCGGGTTGGCAGAAAGGAGCGTTACCATGCCTAACATGCCAATGCCGATGAATGCCTGGAACAACTGGGCCTGGCTGATGGCTCTCTGGATGATTGGCGCCACGATTGCCTGGATCGCGCTCATCGCTCTTGTGGCGTGGGTCATCGCGCGCTGGGAAACGCGGGCGCTGCGGCGAGTGAACGCCTCAGCCGTGCAGCTACAGCGCGCGCCAGATGCTCTCGGCGCGGTTGATACGGAGACGTATAATGACCTGCCAGCGCCTCAGACGAGTGGGTCACATGCCTGAGCGCGATGTAAGTAAGAGGCTCGCATATGCACACGCCTGTTGGAAATAGACAACACCGAAAGACCATGTCGAGGAAACGTTCATTCCGACTTCCATCCGATGTGGCGCGGCTCGAAGGCCCATTACCATTGCATGATGGCAACGTCATCCACGTTCGGGCGATCCGCCCGGATGACGACGAGCGCCTGCGCGTGTTTCACCGCCAACTCTCGCCCGACGCCATCATATTTCGCTTCTTCCATCTGCTCCCCGAGCTTCCCACTCAGGATGCCGAGCACTTCACGCATGTTGACTACGTGAATCGCATGGCGCTGCTGGCGACGATGGAATCAGGGACTGAAGAGGAAATCCTGGGCGTCGTCCGCTATGACCGTATTGGAGACACGGCGGCTGAGGTGGCCTTTGTCGTGGCAGACACCTGGCAGGGTCACGGCATTGCGACCGCACTGCTGCATCGCCTGGCGAGCTATGCCCGCGCGAAGGGCATTACCACCTTCGTCGCGATCACCATGGGCAGCAACGCGCGCATGATCGAGGTGCTGCGCAACAGTGGCTTCCCCATGACCACGCAGTATAGCCAGGGGACGCTGGAGGTCCACCTGGACATCACAAAGCCGCCTGTATTTCCCGCCTCGCCATAGGGGAAATCGCTCGTTGTGGGCAACGCTGTACCATAGGCGCACGACTCAGCGAGAGTTGTGCGCCTGACGTATCTCTTCCTCCAGCAATTCCGCAAGGACATATGTGTTAGGGTCGATTCCACGCGGCAGGTCGTCCACGTAGGCCTGATATGCCATACGATAGGCGCGGAGAAACACATCATGCGCATAGTCGGGGTAATCAAAGGTCACGGTCGCGCTGAATCGCTGCCAGGCGTCTTCGGCGAATAAGGTAAGCTCCGCCTTGCCCAGATCACCTACCATCAGCCCGTGATAGAAGCTTTCTCTGGCAATCTCGCTAGCCCGCCGCATGGCGACCTGGATCATGGCCCCACGTTGGAAATCGCTCGCGATGGAATAGAATTGGCCGGACATCGCGCGCCTCACCTTTTCTGGGTGTCACCATCGATTTGTCGTGTGTGCATTGCTGCACAGCAAATTATGGATCTTCCACATAAAGTCGGCAACTCGCCGTAAGGCGCCGCCCGACTTGGAGAAGTCGCGCGACGCCCCGGCGCTACCGTGGTTTCAGCTACAGACCTGCCCTTACGATACCGCTGCCTTATGCCGTCCCGGCGGCACGATGTCGGCAGTCCGTGGTAGGCGGCTCGACATCTTGCGATTGACCGAGGCCAGCGCGCGGAAGAAGATCCAGGCGGCAACGATAACCGCGCCTGCAATCGAGATCCACATGATTCCGAGCGCAAGGGTCGGATTCGCATTGCTGACCAGGTTGTTCGCAAACCACGCGAGATAGTCCTGACTGGCTGCCTCCACGGCAAAAACCTGCGGGATATAGTACAGGGTTGCCCCAACAACTAAAAACACCGTTGCCAGACGATACGCCGCGACGTCATCGTCGACACGACGCGAGAGCTTCACAGCGAGCGCCAGCAACAGGCAGAGAGTAGCGATCGGCCCGGTAATCGGGAGTGCGCCATTCGCGACGAGGGCGGGCATGAAGAAGATCAGGCTCATCGCCAAGGTTGCCAGCAGGACGCCGTCGCGCGTCAGCAGGTATGACATCCACCAGACGTCGGCGCCCAGCCGCAGTCCGCAACGCCGCAGCGTGCGAACGACATACGGGCGACCGATGTGCAGAATCAACGCCATCGTCCACATGGCGGGTAAGAACGCAACTAGTGAGGCGACCAACCACTGTGATCCTCCCTGTACTAGCGCCTGAGTGATTGCATTGGCGACATCATTCGGGTTCATTGGTGTCCTCCGTTATCTTCGGGTCTCTCCGCTTAATTCCCGTGTAGCTGTGCTGGTCTTGCGTTAGACATGGCATATGCCGTGTTGTGCCCACTGTCATGGCTGCGGCTGCGGTGAAGTCTTGGCTTCCTCACCGTCGGCAGCCTCGGCGCGTCCGCCCGTACGCAGCGTATATCCAACGGCGATCGCGCCCATGATGGCCAGCAGGGCAATCGAGACGTAGGCGATGGCCACCGCCCAGTTCGGATTACTACTGGTGACCAGGAAGCTGCTGATGTTGGCAAAGCTCCCCGTCACCACACCGGCCGCCTGAACGCCGAAGATATAGGGAACGAAGTAGAGCAGGGCGCCAAGCCCAAGCAGCCAGGTTACGACGCGGAATGCGCGTGGATCGTGGTCTGGGTCTCCGGTGAGCTTGATGAGGAGCACCCCGAACAGGACTGCCGCTGCCAGCCCACCCGTCAAGGGCAGTTGGTCTGCGGTGACAACATCGGGGAAGAAGAACATGAAGCTCATGACGACCCCCGAAACTATCAGGAGATCACGCAGGGCGACATAGACCAGCCAGAGCAGGTCCGCCCCCAGCCGCAATGTGAAACGATCGATCATGTCCAGAATGTAGGGGCGGCCCAGGTGCAGCCCGAGCAGCGCCAACCAGACGACTGGGAGCGCCGCAGCCAGAGTTCCCTCCAGGAATTGCTCGCCACCAGCGTTGATGCCGGAAATGATCGCTTGAGCCAGTTGATCCGGTGTCATGTGCTAACCTCCATCTCATCCATCACTGTCCATCACTGTCCATCACTGTCCATCACTGTCCATCACTGTCCATCGCCTTGAATCGCTGTGCGCGTCGGCTGCCGCGACTGGCGCACTGGTGTTTACCGCTCGGCCGCTACTGTATTGTCCACGTGGCTAACCAGCCTGACCGTTGGGCAGCGATACGCCAGATCGCAGCGCAGGCAGCGGCTGGCCTCGCGTCTTGCGGCCTCTTCCGAGAATCCCTCAGCATATTCCACCAGGCGGTCATGAGCCGCCTGGCCAGAACGGAGTGGCATCGTAGCGCGCAGGGTTGGCCGGAGGTCGAGTGTGATGTAGCCATCGGGAGGCAGCTCCGAGGTTGTTTCAAACTCATCCTCTGGCATCTCGCTCACCGCGCGCGGCGAGAAATGCTGCAGGTACGCATGAATCGCGCGTGCCGCCTGGCGGCCATGCGCCGCCGCATGAATGACTGTCTTGGGGCCATAGGTGATGTCACCCGCCGCGAAGACGCCCAAAGCGCCAGTCGCAAGTGTCTCCGGGTTGACCAGCAGCCCGCCCCAGGCCGATAACTCGACGCTTGTGCCCTCTGGCAGGAATGAGGGATCAGGCGCCTCGCCGATGGCGACCAGCACGACATCAGCCGGGAGATCAAAGTCACTGCCATCGACCGGCACGACACGCCCCCGCCCGTCGGCGCTACCATCCGCTTCCTGCCGCATCCGCTGGCAGTGAATAGTGGTAAGCCGACCTTCAGCGCCGAAGAGATGCATCGGGGCAACCATTTCCTGGATCTCGATGCCCTCATCCAGGGCCGCGCGGACTTCCTCTTCCTGCGCGGGCATCGCGGCGCGTGTCCGCCGGTAGAGGATACGTACCTTGCTGGCGCCAGCGCGGAGCGCTGAGCGCGCCGCATCCATCGCAGTGCTGCCGCCGCCGATGACCGCGATCTCACCGCTGATGCGCGTCTCCGGCTCGAGGTTGTACTGCTTGAGGAAGGTCGTGGCGGGAATCACCCCACGCAAATCCTCGCCGGGGATTCGCAGACGCTGGCTGCGTTGCGCGCCAACGGCAATCAAGACCGCATTGTATTGCCGTTGCAGCTCGTCGAGCGTGATATCGCGGCCGACAGCCGTGTTGAGGTAGAAGGTCACACCTAGCGAGCGAATCGCGTCGATATCACGATTCAACTCGGCCCGTGGCAGCCGGTATTCCGGGATGCCAATCGCCATCATGCCGCCCGCGACGGGCATCGCGTCGTAGACGGAGACCTGATAGCCGCGACGCGCCAGATAGTAAGCCGCGCTCAACCCCGTTGGCCCCGCGCCGATAATGGCTACCCTCTCAGCATACTGGCGCCGCGGCGGCGTGACGGTGCGCTGCCATGGGGAGCCGTAGTCGGTGGCGAATCGCTTGAGATCGCGGATGGCGATGGGCGCATCAAACTCGCCACGGCGGCAGACGGCCTCACACGGCGCGGTGCAGACGCGGCCACAGATCGCCGGGAAGGGATTTGGCTCGGAGGCCACCCGCAGCGCCTCATCGTAGCGGCCCTGCGCGATCAGGCTGACGTAGAGGCCAGCGTTCGTCCCGACGGGACACGCCACCTGGCATGGAGCCCGCAGGTCCTCTTTTCGCTCGCCCAGCCAGGTGCGCCAGCTTTGCCAGGTTGCCTGCCGCTCGGCGACATGCCAGTCATGCTTCTCGCCCCATGGCGCTTCACCCGGCTCCTCGGGACTCGCCCGTGTGTAGGCGTCTAGCGGCTGCCAGCCGTCTTCCGCAGGGACGAACATCACAGGGCCGCGCTGCGCATAGGCCACCGTCGCTGCCCCGCCCGCGATCTCGATAGCATTGGTTGGGCATTCCTGGGCGCACACCTGGCACCCAATGCACGCATCCACCTGAACCGGCGCCAGCATCATCCAGTCGCGGGTGCTGAAGTCGACAGGGATAGGGCTGTGCAACTCCGAGGCGGCAGCTGGCTCTCCCGCGCTCCCTGGACGGGTCATATCGAGGCAGCGCACCGGGCAGAGATCGACACAGATGCCACAGTTGATACAGCGCTGCTCGTTCACCTGAAACCGATAGGCCATAGAGATCTCCTTTCGAGATCACATCAGCCGACGCGAGACTGCTCGCAGCACTGCGCCAGCATTTTGGACTAATGGATCCGCGCGCAAATAACTACTGTCGGCAAGTGTGACGTGACTCTGTCACGCGGCTGTCACAGGCTGGCGCGCTGAAATCACAGCGCCATCACAGACCAGATCGGGGTAATGGTGGCTGGCGCGTCTTGAGGTTGGAACGGCGGATAGTCTCGATACATCCGAAGGACAGAAAGGGGCCGGGCTGCACTCGCAGGGGAATCATACGAGTGCGATGCAAGGAGATGCCAGGATGCTGCACCTGCTGATGCGTCATGGGCAAGCAGTGTGCAGACAGATGAGGCGCCACAGCGTTAGTGCGATCCCAAATTGACTACCCGACTGTCCGCCTGTTGACGCATACAGGTCAGCCAAGGCGGCTGCCCACAAATTTACCCAGCCCGAAGGTAATTGCCGCCGCCGCGAGGCCAAACAACACCTGTCGCCCGCCCGCTTTCAACAGGGGCACACCTGTCGTGAGCGTAATACCCGCACCAATTAGGAACAGGCCAACGGCACTCAGCGCCAGGCTGATCGCGACGATAGTCAGGCCGCCGCCAAAGGCAAACGGAGCAACGGGAATGATGGCGCCAGCCGCGAACAGCAGAAATGAGGTGATGGCCGCCTGCCAGGCAGACCCTCCCAATTCGCTCGGATCAATGCCAAGCTCTTCGCGGGCCAGGGTATCCAGGGCCGTGTCCTTGTCAGCCAGCAGCCGATCCGCCAGCATTTGCGCTTCCGATTCCTGCAGGCCCTTCGCTTGGTAGATCAGGGTCAGCTCTTCGCGCTCTTCCTCCGGAACATCCTGTAGCTCCGCGCGCTCGACGTCAATCTGATGGGCATACAACTCCCGCGCGCTCTGTACCGAGAGCCATTCACCAATGGCCATCGAAAGAGCGCCCGCCAGCAGCCCGGCGATGCCCGTCAGCAGAATCGCGTGGCCGCTCAGGTCAGCGCCTGCCACTCCCATCACGAGGCTCATATTCGAGGTCAGGCCATCGCTTGCCCCAAGCACAGCGGCGCGCAGTGCGTTCCCGCCGCTGGTATTGCGGTGGCGGCCCTCCAACTGTGCCAATGTGGAACCAGCGATGCCGCCTCGCGTCGCCGCGCGCAGGTAGCCAAAGACGCGGGCGTGCGAGCGTTCTTCGGCAGGCATACCCAATGCCTGTGCTTCTGGCTGTCGATCATAGGTATGGGTCGCGTTGGCCTCCATCGACGAGACCATCGGCAGGATGCTCGAAGCACCGAAGCGGCGCGCGAGGAACGCAAGCGTGCGGATGCGCCAGCCCGGCCGATAGATGGGCACAGCATGCCCGCTCTGCTGGATCAGGTTCTCCCAGTTCGCCGCGTGTTTCTCCTCGATAGCTGCCAACCGCTGATAAATCTCCGCGAGGTGAGGGTCTTTCTCTGTCTCGGCCAGTGTATGGTAGAGCATGGAACTGTCGCGCTCATCGACAAGATTCGCCCTATAGCGCGCGATATCCGCATCAGTAGCCATATTTTATGCCTCTACAGCTCGACAGCGTCATGCGTGACACCTCTCCATGGCGCTTCGTCTTGGGTGGTCTACGAATCACCTGTCTCCACCTCTTCATTGTACCCCCGAGGCCGCAACAGGTAAGCGTTCCGTGACATATCAGATTCTCCTTGTGAGAACATTGTGACCCCTTCCTGGTACGATGGAAGTACGCCAGAGACACATCACGCGGTACGGCGTCCTTAGAGCGCCTAGCACAACCGCATGCTTAGCCGCGGCATTCATGCCGCGAAGGTGGCCTACTCCCACCTTTGCCACTCGAGTATGACCGTTTTGTACGGCGTCCTTACATGAAGCAACATAATGCAGTCGGACGAATCCAGGTCTATTATGATTGAAGCTCCAGGCAAACACAACTCGACAGGGTTCTCTTCGCCGGGCGAAGAGACAACCACGGCAGATAGCATGACACGGGCGCCTGTGTCACAGGTGGTCACGAGGCTCAGCAGTGCCGCGCGCCATTACCCGCTGCCGCTCGCTGTGCTCGGTCTGCTACTGATTAGCCTCATCGCCTGGCTGGCAGGATGGCATGATGCGGCACAATGGAGCCTGATCGCCATCATCCTGCTCGGCGGGATTCCACTCCTCTGGGAGACGCTTCGACAACTGGCGCATGGTGAGGTCGGTGTCGATGTCATCGCGATACTCGCGATTGGCGGCTCGCTGATTCTCGGACAGTATCTGGCGGGCGCGATCATCGTGCTGATGCTCACGGGCGGGGAAGCGCTCGAAGCCTTCGCCTTGAGACGGGCGGGTCAGTCGTTGGCAAAGCTGGCGGAACGCGCTCCCCGGACTGCCCATGTCTGGCGCGAGAGCGCACTCGTAGATATCCCAGCGGATGCGGTCGAGCGCGAGCAGGTGGTAGTAGTGAAGCCGGGTGAGGTCATCCCGGTGGATGGCCTGGTCGTCGCGGGGTCTTCGGGGGTCAGCGAAGCCGACCTGACCGGCGAGCCGCTACCCGTCAGCAAGGAACCAGGCGCTCAGGTGCTTTCGGGGAGCATCAACCTCGATCATATGCTGGAGGTGCGGGCGCTGAAACGCAGCGCCGAAAGCCAGTACGCGCGGATTCTCCAACTGGTCGCCGATGCGCAGCAGAGCCGAGCGCCCATTCACCGGCTGGCGGATCGCTACGGCGCTGCCTTTACAGCGATCGCGGTTGCCATGGCCGGGATTGCCTGGCTCATTTCAGGCGATAGCCTCTATGCGCTTGCGGTCCTCGTCGTGGCGACGCCCTGCCCGCTGATTCTGGCGACACCCATCGCGATTATGTCGGGCATCGACCGGGCGGCACATCGTGGTCTCATCGTGAAGAGTGGCGCGACTATCGAGCAGCTTGGACGTGTTGATGTCGCGGTCTTCGACAAGACCGGCACGCTCACGTTGGGCCAACCACAGCTCGTAGATATCGTACAGTTGGAGGTCGCATCGAGCGCTCACGATGTCTTCGACGACGATACCTTGCTGTGGCTCGTGGCCTCGGTCGAGCAGTTCTCGACGCATATTCTCGCACGAGCGGTGGTAGAGGCGGCCCGGCTGCTGAATCGGCCGCTCCAGTTGGCAACTCACCTGGATGAGCTGCCAGGCAAGGGAATCCAGGGAAGAGTAGCGCTTGCTTCTCCGGGCGCGGACGACGCGACATCTCCAGTGGGGCATGCTGATGTCGCGGTCGGGAATCGCAAATTCATGGCGCATCTCGGCCTTCTTATCCCACCTACACTCATCGCGGAACGCGAGCAACGGACCGCCCAGGGCCAGATCGGCAGCTTTATTGCCATGAACGGATGCGTGACGGCGTTGCTCGTCTTCGCCGATGTGCCGCGACCCGAACTGGGAAGACTGACCAGCGATCTGAAGGCGTCAGGTATCAGCGAGACATGGTTGTTGACCGGTGATGGTGAGGTAGTGGCTCAGCAGATTGGCAAGCTTGCCCAGATCGACCACGTCGTCGCCCGCTGTCTGCCAGAGCAGAAAGTTGAAACCATTCGAGCATTGCAGGAACAGAAGCATCGTGTCCTGATGGTGGGGGACGGCGTCAATGATGCGCCAGCGCTCGCAACCGCTTCGGTTGGCATGGCTATTGGCGTGCAGGGGCTTAGCGCGGCTGCCGCCATCGCCGATGCGGTGCTGCTCTCGCCGGACATTTTGCAGGTTGCGCAGGCGGTCAAACTGGGTCGGCGCGTGATGCGCGTGGCGTTGCAGGGCATCTGGATCGGCATGGGGCTGAGCGTGATTGCCATGGTGTGCGCTGCCTTCGGGCTTATCCCGCCAACACTTGGGGCGATCTTGCAGGAGGGCATTGATGTGCTTGTTATTGTGAACGCCCTGCGCGCCACAAGGGTTTAGCCGCCATGCAGAAGGAGGCGTGAGAAGTATGTCGCAGCGAGTCCTGGTTCCCCTTGAAGGTAACGCGCGTGATAGTGAAGCGCTGGCAATGGCGCGCCACATCGCGCGCCAGCTTAACGCCGAGATCGTTTTGATTCATGTCGCACCCATCTTCTTTGACACCAGGGATGTCGTCGCCGCCGAGCAAAGCCTCGACGAGTATACTCGGGCACTGCGTGCTGAAGGTATCGGAGCGCACTTCCTGATGGAATATGGTGATCCTTCCGCCGAGATTGCAGAGGCCGGAGAGCAGCAAAAAGCCCAGATGATCATCCTGGCGCCGGAGCATCGCGCCTTCATCCAGACACTGTGGCATCCTCGTGTCAGCTCTGGACTGCTGGCTAGCGCTACCGTTCCACTGTTCATCCTGCCAGATGTGGCTCCAGAGAAAACCCCGGTCGCGTTGCTGAGCGACCCGAAGGCGAAAGTCATCGTGGCGGTGGATGGATCGGCCAACGCGGAGGCTGCCCTGCCGCTAGCCATACAGCTTGCACAGGCCTATGGGCGACCGCTGATGCTGGCACGTATTGTAGCCCCGGTCTTCATCGTGGGATCTGGCGTTGAGGCGATGAAGGCTCGACACGATGCCCAGTATGCCGAGGAGGCCGAGGCGCATCGTTACCTGATAGATCTACGTCAGCGGCTGGCCGACGAAGGGAATAAGAGCGTCGAGACGGCAGAGTTGGTTGGCCCGGTGGCCGAGCAATTGATTCAACTGGCCGCCTCGCACCCCGGAAGCGTGCTTGTCATGGGATCCCACGGGCAGAGTGGGCTGGTACGGGCAGTGGTCGGCAGCGTCGCGGCAGAGGTGATGGGCCGGGCGACGACTCCAGTGGTGATCGTGCCGCGACATCGTACTAGCGACGCCGAAGAGGGAGCAAGCGTACTGACTCCCAACTCGTAAGCGCAAACCAGGATCGAGGCCGGACACACGTAGATATCCGGCCTCGAAAAGCTGCTCGGGCCAACGGGCCTATCGATCCAATTCAGCGTTAGCCTTCGCCTCGGCGACCTGACCTTCATGCGCGACGTCGCCTACCGACCGGGCGATGATGAGTGGCAGGTGCGTCGCGTGGAGCACACGCTCGGTGATGCTGCCCAGCGCCCAGCGCTGCAAGCCTCCACGCCCATGAGTCGCCATCGCGATGAAATCGTAGCCCGGGCTTTCTTCGGCTACCTTGATGATGGTATCCGCGATATCCGCCGCCAACATGGCTGTGGGCGTGACTGTAACGCCTGGATGTTCTTCGCGGATACGCTGAGTAACCACGTCAAGATAGTCACGAGCCGCCTGGAGCGCCTGCTCTTCCGCGCCGATGGCAGACGGCGATGAAGCGTCCTGGCGGGGTGTCTCGGCCATCATCGCGGCGAAGAAGTCTACGACCTCAAGCACATGGACTGTGACATCCTCCGGCGCCGCCAGCGCCCGCACGACATCCAGCCCCGGCGCAATCGCCGCCGCCGCCAGCTCAGAGCCGTCGAGCGTGATCAGGAGTCGCGCATGATCGTCTGCTATCCGGTTTGATCCTGGTTCATCGTGAGCCGGAACGACGAGCACCGGCACTGGCGCATGGCGAGCGACGTGGGCGGCGACTCGCCCAAGACGCCAGCGATTCAACCCGCTGTAGCCATGCGTACAGATGACGATCATATCGCACTGCTCACCGCGCGCAACATCCAGAATCTCCTCGCTGACATGGCCTTCGATGACGCGCGTCTCAATCTGAACATCCTTAAACTCTGGGCGTAGCGCCAGATGTTTAACGTAGTCATCGGCCTCGTCTCGCGCAGCGTCGATGACCGCGAGCGCTATCTGCGCAGGCTCGCCATAGGGAGCCAGGCGGAAAGGCGGAAGCCCCACCACGCGCAACGCGAGGATTCGGCTTCCCGACCCGCGTGCAAGGCGGGCGGCTACGTGCATAGCACGCTCCGCGCGGTCCGATCCGTCGAGCGGTACGAGAATGCGCTGCAACATGTCATGCCCTCCAGACATTCTATGCGCCTGTATGTCTCATCACTGTCGCGACCACCACACTTGTTTCCCAGCCTTGCGTCTCTTGCGTCTCTTGCGTCTCTTGCGTCTCTTGCGTCTCTTGCGTCTATCGTATTCCCGCGAATTCACAAGTTCGTCACGAGTCGCGCAGCTGAAATCACAATGATTCCTCGTCGCATGGCCTGGATGTTGTCCTGTTCAGCATCCGCGCTTGTGCCGCGATAGTGATTTCGTCCGATAGGTCTGTGCCGCGTTTGAGATAGGGCGCCTTTAGAGTGGAGATTGCCGGGACCACGCTACCAGGGCATTGATAACGCTTCCCGGCAACAGTCTCTGGCGCATGAAAGTGAGGATGCCCTATGACCACGTTGACGCCAAGGGTCCGCAGCGATGCGGACATCCAACAGGATGTACTGGACGAATTGAGCTGGGAACAACACATCAACGTGAGCGACATCGGCGTGAGCGTCAAGGAAGGCGTTGTGACGCTGACTGGCCTCGTCGACAACTACCTTGTGCGGCTTGCCGCCCAGAATGCCGCGTTGCGGGTCAAAGGCGCGCATGCCGTCGCCAACGATATTGAGGCGCGTCTGCATACGCATACCAGCGCCGAGCGAACCGACAGCGATCTGGCGCTTGCCGCGCTCTATGCCCTGAAATGGGATGCCGCCATCCAGGCCGACAAGCTGGATGTCACGGTCTCGCATGGCTACATGACACTCAAAGGCGAGGTCGAATGGCCGTTTCAGCGTGAGGCGGCGGAGCGCGCTATTCGCCGACTGGCGGGCATCAGGGGCGTGACCAACTGGGTAGCGGTTGCCGTCCATGCGACGCCGGGCGACATCAAGCAGCAAATCAAAAAGGCGTTGGTGCGCAATGCCGAAACCGACGCTCGCCGCCTTACGGTCGAGGTTCATGGGCATACGGCAATTCTGAAAGGCCAGGTGCGCTCCTTCGCGGAGAAGTTGGCGGCGGAGCGAACGGCGTTATCAGCGCCAGGAATCGCCACCGTCACCAATGAGATCAAGATTGTCTACGAGGGCTGAACGCTCACCACAACAGGAGGTGGCTGCTATGTCCGTTGATACACTTCCGACCACAACCAACCAAGTGCTGCGGGACCGCGTTGACGCCGTAAGGGATCCTGTTGTAGAAGTGGAGATGGTTACGATGGTTGGCCCCATAACGATCAACCGTGAGATCGACGCGCGTGGCAGCCACTGCCCCGGCCCGCTGATGGAGCTGATCCGCGGATTGAAGTCGGCCCATGAGGGCGAGGTCATCGCGGTGATCTCGACCGATCTCGGCTCGAACACCGATATCCCACTCTGGGTGCAAAAATCGGGCAATGAGTTGGTTGCGGTCGAGAAGATTGACCACGCGGCGACACACTTCGTCGTGCGCAGGCATGTCCGCGCGCCGTAGCCCGTAAGCCCGCGCAGCCGACAACTCAGCTATCCACGAAAGGAGAGCGGCAATGCAGGTTCAGGTAGCGATTGTGGGTGGCGGCGTTGCGCGACTGGGGCGTGCACGAGCAGACCGAGATCCACTATGTCTTCCCGATCGGCCGCCCGTTCCCGATTGAGTCGGTCTCGGACCTCGTAGCGCCGCTCCTGGAGCAACGAGGCGTGCAGGTGCATACCTTCTTCAACGTCGCGTCTATTGACCCGGAGCGCAAGGTCGTCACCTCGCTCGAAGGAGAAGCGCTTCCCTACGATCTGCTGGTCCTCGCGCCGCCGCATCGCGGTCAGCAGGTCATTGTCGATTCGGGCCTTGGCGACCGCGACGGGTGGGTTGCGACGGATCGCAACACGCTGCGCGTCACAGGCTTTGAAGACGCCAACCTGTTTGCGGTAGGCGACGCGACCGACCTGCCGGTCTCGAAGTCAGGGTCGGCGGCCCACTATGAGGGCCATGTCGTGGCTGAGACAATTGCCGCGGAGTTGCAGCAGCGCCCGATCCAGCAGCAGTACCACGGACGGGTGGCCTGCTTCCTGGAGACCGGGCACGGCCAGGCGACCTTCCTCTGGTTTGACGACGAGCATCCGCCCAAACCGCCCAGGCCGCGACGGCTCTGGCATCTGGAGAAAGCGGCGCTCAACACCTTCTACTGGCAGCTCATCCCGCCAGCGCGCGTGTAGCTAGAGAGCCTGTGATGCGCCTGTGATATTACCCGCCTGGTTGCGTGATAGCCGCGTGATACCGCTCTTCTATCCTGCTGATGTGAGATGAGAGGAGACACGAAGAACGGTGCGAGAGGCGCATGACGTTCGGACTCATCGATAGCAACCACGAGAGAGAAAGAAGGGTTTGTCATGACTCGGTCGATTCGCTGGCGCATCATTGTTTTGCAGATTGTGGCGCTGCTCGTTCTCGCCTTTGGCTCTGGCGCGGGCTTTTTCGCCAATAGCTTCACCACCACCCAGATCCACGACCAACTTGCCCCCCAGCAGATCGCCTTCCCGCAGAACGCGGCGCAGGGACTGCCCAAAGACCTGAGCCAGTACGCCGGCCAGCAGGTGCTCACTGGTGAGCAGGCGCACGCCTATGCGGAGAAGTACATCGGTCTGCATCTGAGCGAGATTGGCCAGGGGCATCCCTACAGCTACTGGAGCGCGCAGGCCCGCACGGCCACGGACCCGAAAGTAGCGGCGGCGGATCAGGCGATTGCCGATACGCTGTTTAAGGGAGAGACGCTGCGCTCGATGCTCAACCAAGCGTGGACCTTCTCGGTGATCGCCGAGATCGCCCTCATCGCGGGCATCGCCTTTGCCGTCGCGGCGCTCATCGTGCTGGGCACGCTGATCTTCGAGGTGGCTGAGCTGGTGACCGGCAAAGAGACCGTCGAGGCGGTTGAAGCAACGCCAGCGGCGACTCCCCTGCCTGCGGTAGCGCGTTAATCAAGGGCTTGCGCCCGCTTACAGGGTTGACGCAAACGTTCGTCAGGTTCTCCAATTGCGATTGGGGAGCCTGACTCGTTGTATGTAGAGCGTATTTTGCAATGGAATGACCGGTTGAAAACCCCTCCTGGGCTAGAATTCGGTTCTCTGCGATCTTTTGTCTCGTTCCCTTTTGGGGGATGAGCCACAGAATAAGAACGATGCGTGCCTCTGGGCGCGCCTGAAGGCCCATTGTAGTATCACAAGTATCACGACCTCTTGTGAGGTCGCCAGATGTTGGAGGAATTCGGTCATGAGAAAAGTCATTGCGCTCGAATTTGTCACCCTTGATGGCGTCATACAGGCTGGAGGCGGGCCAGACGAAGATACCAGTGGCGGCTTCGCCTATGGCGGGTGGCAAGCTCCCTACTCTGACGATGTGCTTGGAGCAGTGATGGATAAGCAGATGCATATGCCGTTTGATCTGTTATTAGGGCGCAAAACCTTTGAAATTTGGGCGCCATACTGGCCTCAGCATGCGAACGACTGGCCCGGCGTCATGACCGCGACCAAGTACGTCGCCTCGAATACCATGACATCTCACGAATGGCAGCCCTCCGTATTTTTGGGCGGAGACATTGCGGAAAAAGTCGCCGAACTCAAGCAGCAGTCGGGGCCGGATTTGCACGTGTACGGCAGTGCGAATCTTCTCCAGACGCTGATGAAGCATGACTTGGTCGATGAGTTCTGGCTCAAGATATATCCGCTGACGTTGGGCAGTGGCAAACGGTTGTTTACCGATGGCGCCATCCCGGCGGCGTTCAAGGTGACGGAGAGCCAGGTCTCCCCAAGTGGCATCATTATTGTGAATTACGAGCGTGCAGGCGAGGTTACATCCGGAAGTTGAGGTATTGGGTTAGCCAAACAGACGGTAACCTGAGGGCTACGACATCACTGCAAAACACCCTTCAGGCGTCGCCGTCCGCGCTATACGGCAGTCTGACCGTGAACGTTGAGCCGATGCCCAGTTCGCTCTTCACGGTCATCTCGCCGCCGAGCGAATGCGCGATTTGGCGGGCGAGCGCGAGGCCTAATCCTGAGCCGGAATGATGGCTATGCCGACGCGCTGGATCGGCGCGGTAGAATGGCTCGAAAACATGTGGGAGATCCTCGGCTGAAATCCCCTTCCCGGTGTCGGCAACGTTCAGCAGCACGACAGGTGCGCGACCTGTCTGTGTCTCGACACTGACTGTAATGCTACCTCCCGATGGGGTGTATGCCAGCGCGTTCTCCAGCAGAATCAACAGTAGCCGCCGTAGCCGATCCGCGTCGGCGCGCACCATCACTGGGGCATGCTCCGATGGGCCGGTATCCGCGAGCGAAAGCTCCAGTCCGTTCGCATCCGCCTGAGGGCGCAATCTGGTGACGCAGCCCTCCGCGACCGCCTCCAGGTCCACCGCCCGCGTCGGACCATCCTCCCGCTCGCTCTCCGATCTGGCAAGCGCGAGCAAGTCGTGCACGAGCCGCGTCATATAGTCCACCTCATCGGTGATTTCATCCACATCGTCGGCCAGTTCTCGCCCGGCGGCTTCAGACATGACCTCCCGCGGGCCGGACAAGCGCCGCAGGTGGCGACTCACCAGCTCCGCCTGCGAGCGCACAATCGCCAGGGGCGTTCGAAGCTCGTGCGAGGCTGCGGCGACGAATCGGCGCTCACGCTCATATGCCGCGCGTGTCGGCGACAGGGCACGATCCGTCAGGAACAGGCTGACGAGAGCGGTCAGCCCTAACATCCCGACTCCGACCAACACCAATGTCATCAATAGGCCATGGAGCTGGCGTGAGCGACTGGCCAGCGAGGCGCCGATCTGCAATGCGCCAATCACCTGGCCATGATCGCTGACGGCGCTTGTATAGAGGCGGAAGGCGTGCTCATCATCGCCGATGGTTACCAGAGTGCTGTTCTTCTGTCCTGAGAGCACCGGACGCGCCGCCGCCATGTCTGGCAGTCCCAGCGCGCGCACATTCCCCGGATCAGAGACGACGTTACCCTGGGCATCGAGCAGAACCGTGAAGACATTGGGACTGGATGGCGCATACACATCGCTTGGATCACCATCAAGTGGGGCATTGGGGCCGCTGTCAGTATGCGGCCCTCGAAGCGTCGCGACATTGCGCCCGCCATCCTGACCGGCACGATCCATAACGTCCTGGGTAATCTGCTGGTCGGTGATCTGTGCTTCCCAGACGTAGACTGCCACGGCCATCGCCCCAATCATGGCCGAGACCACCAGCAGATTCATGAGCAGCAAACGACGGCGCGTCGCGGCGAAAGGGCCACGTGCCAGCGCGAGCAGGCGCATGCCTCGTCACCGCCTCTCACCAGGCGTGCGCATGGTATAGCCAACGCCGCGTACCGTATGGATGAGCTTATGCTTCGCGTCGAGATCGACCTTGTCGCGCAGATAGTGAATATAGGTGTCGAGGACGTTGCTTCCGGCATCAGTTCCATCAGGCCAGATATGTGTCATCAACTGTCCGCGAGACAACACATGGTTCACATTACGCGCCAGGTATTCCAGCAGCGTGAATTCTCGCGCCGTGAGGGGGATCGGGCGCGACCCGCGATACACCTCATGGCGCGGCAGGTCAATCACCAGATCATCCACGATGAGCTGTGACGCTTCTCCGGCGGGATCATAGCCATGTGGTCGACGGGCAAGCGCGCGCAGACGGGCAAGCAACTCCTCGAATGGAAACGGTTTTGTCAGGTAGTCATCGGCGCCAGCGTCCAATCCTGCCACTTTATCCTGCGTAGCATCGAGGGCCGTCAAGAGCAAGATCGGCGTCTTCACCCCCGCCCGGCGCATATCGCGGCAGAGTGCGATACCGTTGCGCCCTGGCAAGAGCACATCCACAATCAACGCATCGAATGCCTCAGGTGAATCAGTAACGGCGTCATACGCCGCGTCCCCATCGTGGAGCGCCGTCACCGAGTGACCGCCATCCTCGAGGTTGCGCGCGTAACTCCGCGCCAACCGTATCTCATCTTCAACCAGCAGAATACGCATCACGTGTATCCTATCCCGAACTCCCGAAGCTCCTGTGTTGCGCGGACGCTCATTCCAAGCGCATTGTATCATCGCACTCCCATCATCGTGGCCACTATTCGATGAGAGTTTTCCCATCCTATATCCATGAATCTTTAAGAAATGACCGGCATTGTCAGAATACCCCGACGCTTTGTGAACGGTGTATTTCATTGAGTCTCATGCAGGACTAATCGTGCTATGAACCAGCGTACCACCAGCCGCCAGCAACGACGGCAACAGCCACGGCAACCTGCCGCCACCCGCGCGACGACGGAGGCAGAGCCGCTCAGCCCCCGCCCGCATATGCCGCATGTACCGCACGATACGCGCGACGCAACGACATGGAAGCCGACTTCCCTGACTGCGCTCATGCTGGCTCCGCTCCGGCTGTTCCTGGGCATTACCTTTCTCTATGCGGGCATCCAGAAACTGACGGATCCTCAATTCTTCGCCCCCAATGCGCCTGGATATATTGGGCGGCAGATCACTGCCTTTGCCGCAAGCTCGCCCCTGCGTGGGCCGCTCCTCGGATTGGCGCTGCCACACGCGGTCGCATTCGGCTCGCTGGTAGCCTGGGGCGAGCTGGCCATTGGGCTTGGCACACTATTGGGTCTGCTGCTGCGCCCGGCGGCGTTCTTCGGCGCGCTGCTCAGTCTGATCTTCTATCTATCGGCAAGCTGGCGCGTGTATCCCTACTTTTACGGCTCGGATATCGTGTTTCTCTTCGCATGGCTGACACTGCTGCTCGCCGGGCCAATCGCCGGGGGCTGGTTCTCACTTGACACACGGTTGATAGCCTGGTTCTCAGAGCGTCTATCGCCCGCATCAGCCGCGCGCCTCGAGCGTTGGGCGAGAATAGGACTTGGCGTGCAGCCGAGCGCTCCCGAGCCACCTGCCGCCCACAGGCAGGCACAGGGGCATGGTGGGCGCGGTAGCCGCCATGGCCGTTACGCGGTCACGACCCGCAAAGACTTCCTCCAGGGAGCGCTTGCGGGCATTGCCGCGACGCTTGGCGCAGGGCTAGCACTCACACTGTTCAGCAAGGGCGGCGCAAGTGCCTCTCAATCATCGACGCCAGCCAACCCAACAGCCACCGCCGGAAGTGGCGAGACGGCGACCGCAACTCTCACCGCTGGCGCATCAAGCGGAACACCCATTGCAACCGCCAGCCAGGTGCCGGTCAATAGCTCGCTGACGTTCACTGTCCCTGCCAACGGCGATCCGGGCGTACTGGTGCATCTCTCAAATGGTAGTTTTGTTGCCTATGATGCCACCTGCACCCATGCTGGCTGCCCGGTGCAATTTGATCCATCGAGCAAACTGTTGCTCTGCCCCTGCCACGGCGCCGCCTTCGATCCCGCGCATGGCGCTGAGGTGATTCAAGGCCCCGCTGATATTCCGCTTGCCAGCGTGGCAATCCATGTCGATCAAGCATCCGGCGCCATTACGGCCAGCGACTAAGCGGCTGGACCACGACAGCTACACGGGTCATTCGCACTCGAGTCCAGGAGTGCACAGTGAGAGGTCTTGCCTGATGCCATCCATCCGCATTGCTGAGTTGCACCCGATCATTGTGCACTTCCCGATTGCATTGCTGCTCAGCAGCGTCGCGCTCGATTTTGCGGCACTCATCTTTCGGCGCGCCACTCTCATCGAGGGCGCCACCTGGACACTGGCGCTCGGCACGCCCGGCGCTCTGGCGGCGCTTGCCTCTGGCTGGCTAAGCGAGAAAGACGTCAATCTCGCGCTGGCAGGCGACCTGTTACATCTGCATAAAGTGTGCGCCGTTCTGGCGTCGGTGGTCTTCAGCGTCTTGTTGCTGCTGCGACTGCTCTGGCAATCGCCACGGCTGCTTGGCTGGCTTCGCAGGCTGTTCCCGCGGGTGCGGCTGCTGGCGGCGGCTGAGATGCGGGTGCAATCGCTACTGCCCCTCGCCTATGCGAAATCACTTCCTCGCGGTGTCGTGGCCGCTTACCTTCTCCTGAGCGTCATCGGGGTCATTTTGCTTGCGCTCACCGGCTATCTTGGCGGCGCAATGGTCTACGACCACGGGGTCGGCCTGCCGTTACATTGATGGCGCAGAGCAGCGACACACTGCGGGTCCCCCAGCACTGCTGCGTCAGCGATGCATGAGGGCCAACTCGTGACACGAGTGAGAGTTCCGGGCGTTGCAATGTGATGGAACCTGGAGGTCGGCGTTGTATGGTGGGCCTGGCGCGAAGGACTCGCGCACATGCACGGGAAATGTCAGCCGCACAAGCAATGAGTCGGCTCTGTTTCCCCCTTTGTAAAGCGCATGGATCGCCGCTGCGGCGCATCCGGGCTGGTCCGGTGTGGCCGCCAAGGAGTTAACCGTATGTTCTGGCGTCGATTCGCGGTTACGCTCATCGTGCTGCTCACCGCGATGGTAAGCCTTGTCGGCGCGACGAATAGCGTACAGGCGTCTCCAAAGGGCGCGTTGTTGCCCGCGCCCAAAGAAGGGCCGAAAGTGATCCTGAGCGAGACCAGCATTGATGGTCCTGCCATTGTGGCGACCTATCATCCAGATACTGTGCTCGCCTGGACGGGAACCGATAGGCTGCACCATCTCAATATCATGACCAGCAGCGATGGGTTACGCTATAGCAACAAACACATCCTGCCCGAATTATCGCTCTGGCGCCCGGCAATCGCGTTCATCGACTCGGGCCGTGGCGAGCCGTATGGCACAATCGTCCTCGCTTGGACCGGCACGGATAGGTACCATAGCCTCAATGTTGAGTTCATCAAGACGCCAAACTTCACCGTCACCCGCAAGGTCACCTTCTGGGGCGAGACGAGCTTCACCGCTCCAGCACTGGCGACGATCAACGGGGATGTCAACTCGGACGTCTACCTCTCCTGGGCTGGAACTGATCCCGCGCACACGCTCAACGTGCTGCACCTGCAAACCATGTCCAAGACGGTTGACAAGCACATTCTGTGGGGCTGGAGCAGCATTTCACGTCCCAATCTCGCGACCAATCACTCATACGATGGCACAGCCGGTACAAGCCCGCTGGTTCTGTCCTGGACGGGGGTCAATCACCATATCTACTGCGCCGGAACGACTGATCGCGTTCACTGGACCATGGCGAGCACCTCGCCACTTGCTCCGCAAAGCGGCTGGGCGCCGACCATGATCGGCTTCTATGCCCCCGGCCTGCCGAATTATTGGCTCGCCTGGACCGGCAGTGGCGACACCAGCACGCGGAGCCTGCACGTGCAATATACGCAGCATTACCCTACCTGGACCGATGCCAACAGCACGGCGACGCTGCCTGAGACAGCGATATCTAGCCCCGCGCTGGCCTACAACGGCGGCGGCGACACTGGCGAGGTACTGATTACCTGGACCGGCACCGATGACTACCATCATGTCAACGTTGCCGTCGTCACCCTGGCAAGCCACTAGAGGCGCCCGTCACACCTGGGAAATAACATCGGTTGCGGCATCGCGGAGACAGTGCGCTTCCGTTCGATGGAAGCGCACTGTGCCGCTCACTCGCTACTCACGAACGCGATGTCGTGCGTTCCATGCCAGAGGACTGCCTCGCCCATCTCACGCAGATGCTCCTGTCCTGAGACCACCGTGAGGAAGTGATTCCCCGCGAGTTGCCCGAGCTTACTGGCGAAGCAGCATGCGCCATAGGGAAAGAGAATCTCGGTTTCGCTGTAGCCGCCGGGGTAGAAGAGAATCTCTCCCGGCGCGGGGTGGCTCGTATGATTCTCATAGCCGACCTCTAGTTTGAAGTCGCCCAGTGGAATCCAGCAGGCCTCGCCGCTCCAGCGCGCGTGAATGATCTTCTGGTGGTAGGGCAAGAGCTTGCGAAACGCGGCGCACGTCTCTGGCGCTTTCTCTTCTTCGAGGCGCGCGGTGTAAATATATGGGCCGACCGTAATGTGCAGCATGCTCACGATATTATGCTCCTGATTCTGACTGGCTCGGTTGCCTCACAGCATCGTTTCGCTCGGCGAGCGCCGCCAGCACGCGCTCCGGGGTCATCGGCTGCTGGCTCATCCACACACCAGTAGCGTCGTGGATCGCGATGGCCACGGCAGCGGTGAAGGGAACCAGCGCCATCTCGGCGACACCGCGCGCGCCATACGGCCCCTCTGGATCCGCCAGTTCAAGGATAACCGGAGTGACGTCTAGCGGCATATCGAGCACAGTTGGCAGCAGATACGCGCTCAAGGTTGACGTGAGCATGTGGCCATCACGCACCTGGAAGTTCTCCAGCAGCGCATAGCCCAGCGCCTGCGCCAGACAGCCCTCGATCTGCCCCTCGACCTGTTGCCGATTGATGGCCTTCCCAACGTCATGCACGCTGATGATCGAGAGCACGCGTACCTGGCCGGTCAGCGTGTTCACCTCCACCTCGACGGCCTGCGCCGCGTAGCCATAGCAGTAGTTCGGGCGGCCCGCGCCGGTCTCTGCGTCAAGTCCGGTCGTGGCGGACGGGCGAAACTGGTAGGTGGCGACCGCGAACGGCGCTTCGCTCTCGATCCACTCGTCGCGCGCGACGAGGCAGGCCTTGCAAACAGCCTGACCGCCGACCAGGGTCATACGTGAGGCCGACGCGCTCCCCGCATTCGGCGCCTGAGCGCTGTCGTCGGTGATCATCGTCACGCGGGCCAGGGGCAGGCCAAGCGTCTCGGCGGCGATCTGCCGCAGGGCGAGATGCGCTCCCTGGCCCACATCGGCGGCGCCAATACGCACGGTGGCGCTTTCCAGCTCGGCGACGCCGTGCAGCTCCACAGTAGCGGTAGACTGCTCTGGATAGCCAAACGAATAGCCGACATTTTTGAAGCCACAGGCGATGCCGATGCCCCGGCGCAGATGGGCTGCCTCGCTCGCCGGTTGCGGCTCGCCATAGTTCAGCCGCTCTGTGGCTTCTTCGACACATCGTTCGAGTACGGCCCCAGCGCTCACGCCGACGGGCAAGGGCTGCCCGGTCGGCTCCAGGCTGCCCTCGTGATAGATATTGCGCCGACGCAACTCGACCGGATCGAGATGAAGCGCCCCCGCCAGGCGATCCACCATGCTCTCCACCGCGAAATGCGCCTGGGGCGCGCCAAAGCCGCGAAACGCGCCGCACGGCACATTATTGGTGTAGACGGCGTAGCCATCCACGCTGATGTTGGGAATCTCATAGCAGCCCGTCGCGAAGAGGGTAGCGACTTTAGTGACCTCAACACTGGTGGAGGCATATGCGCCCCCATCGGCAATGACCTCGGCCTCGACCGCCGTGATCGTGCCATCCCGTCTGGCGCCCCAGCGGCAGCGGATGCTGATCGGATGGCGTTTGTGATGGCCGATGATCGACTCCTCGCGGCTCCAGACCAGACAGACCGGACGCCGCAGACGCCAGGCCGCCAACGCCAGCAGATGCTGGATTGAGAGAT